>JAXLVB010000001.1:0-920000 GCA_046329195.1 Spirosomataceae bacterium
GTTCCTTAGCCGCTTGGGGTATTGGTTGTTGTTATTAGGTATTGTCATAGTGGCAGAGTTAGGGCAATTGATGCTCCCCCAACGGCATCCAGATTGGGGAGACATTGGCTGGGGAGCCTTGGGAAGTACCTTGGGTATGGGTTTGGGTTGGTTCATTAGCTTAGGCATCAAGCATTGGCAAAAAACAAAGTGATTAGACCTAACTAGTTGAGCACTAAATGGTGTTGTTTACCATTGAGACTAAACTAGTATTACCCTGTCAATGAACGCATTACAAAACCAATAACAAGTCACTACTTTTCAGTTACCAAGAATGCCCTCCACCCTGCCCATACTCGGAATACCCTTTTATACAGGTTCGGTCGAAGAGCTGTACGAGCAACTGTCTCTTCACGGTGGCTTGCTTACGGCGCCGTCGGGGCCAGGGTTAGCGAGTATTCCTACTGAACGGATTTATTACACTTCGGTGCAGGCATCAGATTGGGTCATTCCAGACAGTGGGTATATGGTACTGCTTTGGAATCTTTTGTATCGTCCACGGCTGCAACGCTTGTCGGGGTTGGCCTTTATCAATCATTTTATCGAAACGTTTCGGGTGACGGCTCACCAACGCCTGTTTTTGGTGAATCCTTCGGCAGACGAACAGGCTGTAAATCGTGCCTATTTTGCTTCGTTGGGCGTAGCCATTGCCGAAGAAGATTGCTACATAGCCCCTCGCTATGATACCACCTCTATCCAAGACCAAGTACTTCTGAACCGATTAGAACATCGCAAACCTCACTGGGTCTTAATCAATATTGGTGGGGGGGTTCAAGAAATCTTAGGAGCTTACCTCAAGCAGCACCTCAGTTATCGCCCCGCTCTCCTTTGTACGGGCGCTGCAATCGCCTTCAAAACGGGCAAGCAAGTAGCCATCCCTACTTGGGCCGACCGCTTGTTTTTGGGTTGGTTGTTTCGGATTGCCTCTAATCCTCAGCAATATTATCGCCGATACTGGGAGGCAGTCCCCCTTGGGCGTCTCCTCTGGAAATACCAAAGTAACCAAGTGCCCCCACAGCAGAAGTAAGCCGTTGAGCAGGCTTATTAACAAAGCATTGCCCCTTAGCCCCCTCCCCTCTTTTTTCACTCTTCCTTGCGACTTTGCCCCCTATTTGCGTGAAAACTTTCCCTCTTTTTCGCTCTTGCTTGCGACTTCGCCCCTTAGCCCCTTTGCGTGAAAACACCCCCCATTCCACTTTCCGTTTTTTGTTTGTAGTTTTGTAGCACCAATTATAGATTCAACTCCATGACCATTCACCGAGAAGGGTATGCTACAATTGCCCTCACTACTGTATTTGTCTTAGTGCTCAATTCGGCCATTGCTTATTTTTTTGCAGAAGTCACCTGGCTCCGCCAACTCACTGTGGCCTTGAGTATGCTGCTGATGCTGATTGTGATTCAGTTTTTCCGCAATCCTAAGCGAGTGACCAAACAGAATCCCAAGCACATCATTGCCCCCGCCGACGGAAAGGTAGTGGTGATTGAAGAAACCATAGAAGACGAATACTTCAAAGGCCCTCGCCGTCAAGTCTCTATTTTCATGTCGCCTATCAATGTGCACGTCAATCGGAATCCGTTGTCGGGCGTAGTGAAGTTTTTTAAATATCACCCGGGCAAGTATTTAGTAGCTTGGCATCCGAAATCAAGCACCGAAAACGAGCGTACTACGGTGGTGGTTCAACATGCCAACGGAACAGAGGTACTCTTTCGTCAGATTGCCGGAGCCTTGGCTCGGCGGATTTGTTGGTATGTCAAAGAAGGAGATGCCGTTACCCAAGGCGAAGAGTTTGGGTTTATCAAATTTGGCTCACGAGTTGATATTTTCTTGCCTTTAGATGCCAAAATTTTAGTAAACATCGGTGATAAACCCGTTTCGGGCGAAACCGTAATTGCCGAATTGGCGTAACCTTATAGTAGCAATAAACGATGCGTAGCAAGGGGAATCTACTCCCTTGCTACGCATCGTTTTTATGTATTCTCCCCAGACGTGCCACTTCTGTTTGTCGTAGCAAAGTAGAAGTGGCACGTCAATCGCCCTTATTCTTTCCGAATTTTCTTCCAGAGTACGGTCTCGGTGGTTTGTATGCCTAACACGTACAACCCCGAAGGCAACGAACCTATATTGAGCAGCACCTCGTTGCCTTGTTGCTTGCCTACTTGCAGCACCGTGTTACCCGTGGCCGTAGTGAGTTGCATACTTTCCCATGATAATCCTTGCGGCATCCGAATCATCAATTGCTCTTGGGCTGGGTTGGGAAACAACTGGATGTCGTTGGCAGAGAAGGCAGGCTCAAGACCCGTAATGGCGTTAACGTTGAACGTAATGGTGACAGGCGTAGCTCGATAGTATTGGGTATTCCCTTCTTGAAACACCGAAATTTGCACTTGTCCCGTTGCACCCGTGAGTGTCACTCGGTTACCCGAAATGGTAGCTGGCCCCGACAGCACTACGTAGCCCAAAGTCAAGCCAGAACTAGTAGAAGCCACAATGGTAAACGGCGCATCGTTGGTCAGTTTGTCGGCCACAGAAGTTACCGAAATGGTCTGGTTTTGCTTTTGAGGGAGCGTACGAGTACCTACCGTGTACCAAACCGCCCATTTGGAATCTTCAATCAAGGTAGAGGCCGAGCCCGTAGCCGTGATTTTATCCGTTTTCAGAGTGATGATATTGGTATTTTCGGAAGAGCCTTTCTTCGTGTTAAACAACATTCGATTGTCTTGACGAGAGTATTCGGGGAAGCCCAGCGTATTGTTCTCAAAAATCAACCCCACGTTATTATCTTCAACGTCCACACCCAAAATGTAGTAGAGGTTATCAATGGAATCGTAATAGTCGAACGACAAAATATTGGTCGAGTTCTTCGAAAACGAGGGATTACCGATGCTTTCGCCTTCTTCCAAATCCGTGAATAGTTTCTGGATTTCGCCCATTCCGAAGTTGTTGGTACCGTTGTTCCAGGCATCAATAAAGCCTACATCCCAGAAGTCCACCGTTTTGCCCTCGGCGTTTTTGAGTTTGTTAAAGGCATCATACACAATGTATTCGCCCGAAATATCCCATTGAATGGCATCGGCGTATTGTACTTGCCCTGTCTGAACACCTTGGGTATAGGTTGGGTTATAGAGTGTAAATTTTTTGCTCGTCACAGGACTGGCCCCTAAGTTAAACACATAAATAGACTTATCGGGGTCGGTGGTGAGGGCAGCCAAGCGTTTGCCGTCTTTTGAGATAGCCACGTTGTCCCAAACGGCATCGCTCGACACATTTTCTAATACCGCCGTTCCTTGCAAATTCACCCGCTTGATTTTCTTGTCGCTGGCTACGAAATAGGCATATTTACCATCGTCAGTAACACTGGGTTTGTGCGAAATCGTGATATTTTTGACCAGTTCTCTGAAATCTGCCGAGGTTTTAGGAGCGGTATTCGACACATACAAGCCTTTAAGCACAGGGTCGTAGCTCAGCAAAAACTCTTGCCCGGTGTTCACAGGTACATCGGTAGTAGGTGGAGGAGTAGATTGATTGGGTTCGGTGATACCTACAGCATCAAAGGCACTCTTGGCTACATTGACTTCGGTAGAACTGGCTCCGTACAAATCGGTAGCCGCTTTGACAATGGCCAGGCGCAAGTCCAAGAACTTCGAGGTTTTAGTCAGGTAGGTGGTTAGCGCTCGATAATATACCTTTTCGGCTTTGTCTTTGCCCACGCTCGCATTGCTAGCAAACAGGTAAAAGGCGTAGTTCGGAATCCCAGAGTTGATATGCACCCCATAGTTGTCTTGCGAACCTGTGTAATATTGGCCCATGTTTTTGGGCTGATAACCTGCATCGTTTAGGTTTTTTCCTCCGTTGTTGGGGTCACTCATGTTACGCAAAAAGCCCGTAGGATAAGCCGTTTTCTTCGTGACGTCTTCGCCCAGGGTCCAGTCGTCACGGTCAATGAGTACACCAAACACATCGGCCATTGACTCGTTGATGGCCCCTGACTGACCTTTGTATTCAAGGTTAGCTGTGTTTTCAATCACGCCGTGGGTCATTTCGTGGCCTGCCACGTCTAAGCCACCTGCCAAGGGTTTGAAGGCGTCTTTTCCGTTGCCATAACCCATAAATTCGCCATTCCAAAAGGCATTGTCAAAGCCACGGCCTCCTTCGTCGGTGATGTTGATGATGCTAATGATGGTGCCGCCTTTGCCATTGAGCGAATTTCGGCTATGAGTTGTGCGGTAGTATTCATACGCTACACCCGCATTGTAATGGGCCGACACGGCAGTAGGATTGCTCCACGCATTGTTGGTGGACGACACCTGCTTAACCGAAATATCATCCACCGTACTATTAGCAGCGTCAATCGTCCACAAAGCACCTACGGGGTTATCTATCTGAAACTGACTGGCTTTAAACATGGGCTTAGAGCCGTCTATCATAAAGTACCGATTGTTGTACGAATAGGTATTGATGCTTCGAGCCACGCCGTTGAGATCAGTAGCGGTGGCTTTGGCCGGGCCGTCGAGTGCACAGGTGTGGTTAAATTTCTCCAAGATTTCGCCCGTGTTGGCATCTACAAAATACTGCCAACGTTCCAAGAAATTGGGGCGAACGGTGATTTGCCACGTCAATCGCTCTGCGGTAGGGTTATCATTGGGATGATAAATCAGCAATTCGGCTTGGGGTTGTTCATAATTCAAGAGCTTCTTTTCGAGCTGACCCATCATGCGCACAATGGCTTGAGTACCTAGGTCTTGTTGCACAATGGCCTGAATCTGTATCGCCGACAGCTTAGGGGTAACATCCTGAATCTCAGGTGTTGGGAACAAATGCCCATTGAGCAAACTCACCTCGCCCGAAGGGTCGCTGTGTAAAATAGCTTCGCCGCCATACACCGACAAGCCCTTGAAAGTCTGCTGCATCCGAGTATGCCGATGCGCCAAATCGTCCGTTTGTGACGACACGATTTTCAGCTCCTCGGTCGGTTGCTTGAGGTGAAGCACGTCTTTTAAGCCGTCCACATACTCAAAATAGGCGGCGTCGGCGCTTTTGCGAGCTTGGGCATTTTTGGCATTGGGTCGTAGCCGACCTTCAATAAACACCGCTTGCTGGGTTGAATCTCGCACCACTCGCAGGTCAGAAAATTTTGCCGTCAGGCTACGCATTCCACGAGCTTCTGCCGCCAAACCTGCCATTTTTTGGGAAGGTTTACGAGTAGTCCACTGCTCGTTGTTGGCTACTTCAGCACCAATCAGCTTGGCTATGTCAATGCCTGACGACGTGGTTTTGGTTTGAGGCTTAAACTGCCCCCATGCCATTGAATTGATAAACAAACTGAGTAGAACTAGTTTTCTCATAGTTATGTGTTTCGTTCCTCTAGCAGAGGAAACCGTTTGTAACGTGTGTATCTAACCACTAATGCAAGGATTGCTTGGGTTTCAAAAGCCAAAAATTGTATTTTCTACGATAGTAAAGTAATTTTGTACCCGAAAAACAGTAGATTTCACTGAAAACCACACGCTTTCGGTTCATGTCGCCTTTCTTTTCAGCATAACTCGTCGTTTGAACGAGCGTTACCTATCCAAAGATACATAAATAATCGGCTGGAGGAGCATTTTTTCTATAATCCCTCCAAACGGTAGGTGTACAGTAGTAAAGTTCTTAATAAAGTCACCAACAGCGTTGTCATTTACAAACCAACGAATAAAAACCAGCATTCACAATGCTTGAACAATTAGAAGCCATCCGAGAACGATTCGACGAAGTGTCGCAGTTGATTTCGCAGCCCGAAGTCGTTTCGGACATGGGTAAATTTACCAAACTCAGCAAAGAGTATAAAGACTTAGACAAGATTGTTACGCAATACAAAGCCTACCTCAACCTGCTGTCGAACATTGATTCGGCCAAGCAAGTACTCGAAACCGAAAAAGACGAGGATTTTCGAGAACTAGCGAAGTCAGAATTAGATGAGTTAGTACCGCAAAAAGACGAAATGGAAGCCGTGTTGAAAGAAATGCTGATTCCGAAAGACCCCAACGACTCCAAAAACGTCATTTTGGAAATCAGGGCCGGAACCGGCGGCGACGAAGCAGCGATTTTTGCAGGGGATTTGTTTCGGATGTACCAACGTTTCTGCGAATCGCAAAATTGGAGTTTTCAGGTGGTGGACTACACCGAAGGCTCTACGGGCGGATACAAAGAAATCATCATTGAGGTGCAGGGCGAAGACGTGTACGGCAAACTCAAGTTTGAGTCGGGCGTGCATCGGGTGCAGCGAGTACCCGTCACAGAGTCACAGGGACGTATCCATACTTCGGCGGCCTCGGTAGCGGTACTGCCCGAAGCTGACGAAGTGGACGTTCAGATCAACATGAACGATATTCGGAAAGATACGTTCTGCTCGTCAGGTGCTGGGGGACAGTCGGTTAACACCACGTATTCGGCGGTGCGGGTTACCCACTTACCAACAGGCTTGGTGGTGCAGTGCCAAGACGAGCGTTCACAGATTAAGAACTTTGAAAAAGCCCTCACGGTGTTGCGCTCACGCCTATACGAGATAGAGCTTCAAAAACACAACGACGCCATTGCCGGGGCACGTAAGAGCATGGTGGGCAGCGGCGACCGCTCCGACAAGATTCGCACGTACAACTATCCACAAAGCCGAGTGACCGACCACCGCATTGGGTACACGGTGTATAACTTACCCACGGTCATGGACGGCGCCATTGGCGATTTTATTGAACAACTTCGCATTGCCGAAAACGCCGAACGCCTCAAAGAAGGAGCAACAGCCTAAGAGGTGACTCGTTCTTCATCACGAAAAAGAGCAAGCTTGTAGGCTTGCTCTTTTTCGTTATCCAGCATTTTGTGCTATAGCCCAAGTACCTAAAAACAGCAATAGACTTACTGAACTGGAACCTCTATGTAATTTTTAACACCTTTTCCTTTCTCCCCGTATGTTGCTTCCAACGTTCCTTTTACCTCACCAGCACCACACTTCGTCGTTTTGATCAGGTAGCCCTTTTCTAATTTCATTGCTTCTTCCTCAGTAAATGCTTTTCCATTTACTAAAAACAGCACTTGTTCACCTTTAGGCAGTTCTGAAAAGCAAGAACCTCCTTTAGGCTTTTTGAAGCCCACAATATCGAGTTCCTCTCCAGTTGATTGTTTAAAATGTACTCGGTAAAAGGGTTTTTCTCGAATAGACAAAAACTGAAGAATATTTTCGCTGGCATCCTGCTTGGCTTTCTCGGAGTCAAACGAAAATGAACCAGTTTGCGTTTTTAGTGAAATTACACCCTCTTTGGCTTTTTCTCCAAACCTATTACCCATCGGCGTTCCACCATAAAACACCTGAAAATCAGCCAGTTTAGCCGGATTCACCTCCCGTAGCACCGTGATAGGGTATTCTTTTTCATCAATGAGTAGCAAAGGGTTCGCTCCTATTTCTTGGCCCCATACTCCTTGATAATACGATACTTCCGAAATTTTTGATTGTGCAATACTTTTGCTTACCAACAGTATCAACAACAGGATTAGCTTTTTCATTTGATAAGTTGTTTAGTGAATGGGAATTTTTTACTGATTGCTGGACAAAACGAAGGCTAGGTCGTAGGGGCGTATGGCATACGCCCAATAGGAGCCAATTTATATTTTGTCCAGCAATCAGAATTTTTTAGGCAAACTACAAATAATATTCTAATTTCCAAATAGTTAGCTACTTTTCTGAGTAAACGGTTATCAGTTATCAACAGGCGCTTGGCCGATAGCTCGACAACATGATTTCAATAAAACCCCTATCTTTGTCTCATTAAACTCTTTTTGTAACATATCGTCGTTCCTTTTGCACCAAGCCCATCTTCATAGGCTGGTGTATGTGTATTGTAACTGAACCTTGATTTTTACAAAAAAGAGTATGAAACCTTCACCCCTACCTGTTGCCGTCATTGGCGGAACCGGCAAAGCAGGCACTTATCTTATCCGTCACCTACTCGACCAGGGTTTTGAGGTCAGGGCCTTGTATCGCAATCCTACTCAAGCTATTTCGCACCCGTTGCTACGGCCTATTCAGGGCGATGCCAGCCGTTATGAGAGCATTAGTACCTTGCTTGAAGGCTGCGGGGCTGTTATCAGCACCTTAGGCTCTCGCAAAGGCGAGCCTGTTATCTTGAGCCAAGCTACGGAGCATATCATCCGAGCGATGAACCAATTGGGTCTGAAACGGTACATTGTCGTGACAGGACTGAGCATTGACGTCCCCGCCGACCGCAAACGCCTTAAAACCAGACTGTTGTCACGGCTTATGCGTTGGAGTTTTCCGAAGGTCATTGCAGATAAGCAACGAGAATTTCAACTCCTGTCTGAAAGCACGCTGGATTGGACGGTTGTCCGAGTGCCTCAGCTTGAATTGTCTGAAGAGCTTTACCCTGTTCGGGTAAGCGTAGAAGATTGCCTTGGCGATAAACTCAGCACGACCGCCTTAGCGCATTTTTTGGTGCAACAGTTAAGTAATCTTTCCTTGATCCACCAAGCGCCTTTTGTCTCTAACTAATTATAAACCAAGCAGGTAGGCAAATTACCTACCCGCTTGGTTTCGACAGGTTATCGTTCTCTACTCTTGCAAAAGTGTTTCTTGAGGTTTGGCAGGTGCCGAAGCAGGAGCCTGTGTTTTGACGTATTGGTCTAGCCAATAAATCAACCCAACGGCAATGACCATGCTGGCAATAACCGTATAGCCTAGCCAATTGTAATTAGCTAACAAGCCGCTGGGCGTTTGGACTACAATCAACCCCGCCACAAACGAGGCAATACCGCCCGAAATCTGTTGCACTGACGAGTTGATGCTCATAAAAGCGCCTCGGTCTTGCGGTGCCGGAATTGCCGACACCAAAGCCGACGCCGAAATCATACGGGCATTGATACCCGCAAACATGATGACGTTGAGTACAATACAAATCCACAGCGGCGTAACGCCTAAGTTGGTATAAATACCTACCAACACCATACTGAGCACCGAACCAATGGCAAACACTGGAAAACGGCCTAATTTATCGCTCAACTTGCCAATAAGTGGACCAAACACGATAGCAAACAAGCCCGTGACGCCATACAAAATGGGCAGTTGCTCTAAGGTAAGTCCCAAATTGTTGGTACTAAACGCACTCCCAAAAGGCATGAGCATAAAGCCCCCTGTGGCCAACAACGTAGTACTAATAAACGCCCGAAGGTAATACCCTTTCGAGACGGTTTTGGTGAGGTGCTGAAAGGCATTTTGTTGGGTTTGGAGCTTCAAATGCTCCGTTACAGGCTTCATATACACCACCATCACCACGCCCACCAACAATCCAAAAATCGCTATCATCCAAAACGGCGAGTGCCAGCCAAATTGATTCGCCAAACTGAGGCCAATGGGCAAGCCCAAAATCTGACTGGCAGCAAAGGCCATTTGTACAAAGCCCATAACCCGCCCCCGTACTTCGAGACGAAACAAATCGGTGATGATGGCAAAGCTCACTGAGCCAATCACACCCCCAAAAATTCCGGTTACGATACGGGCAATCAACAAAAACTCATAGCTAGTAGCCACAGCACACAACACTGTACCCATCAAAAAACCCGTATAAAAAAACAAAAGGAATTTTTTACGGTCAAACTGGTCGGCAAAGCCAGCAGCCAATAGCCCTGAAATTCCAGCACTAAACGCATACGCCGAAACCACCATCCCAAACTGAGCTGGAGTGATGTGTAGAGTCGGCATCAAAATAGCCCCCAGCGGCGACAACACCATGAAGTCGAGGATGAGGGTGAAGTGTAAAATCGCCAAGATGGCAATTACAAATACTTGATAAGAGGTAAATACTTTTTCTTTAGTCATGGTGATAGTAAGGTAAAAATGGGTAGGTAATTTTCTGCTACGCCAACTGGTCAATGGCATAACAGGGACAAATGAAAAGAAGATGATTTAGTTTGACTTAATCGGGCAATTCCTCGCAAGCAAAACCGAGCTGATTGACGTACCCAATCACCGACGAAACTGAAATCCCCAGCGACTCCACCCGGAGCACACGGTCGCAGTCGTCGAGAGCGACGTTGCAGAGTTTTACTAATTCAAGTTGGTTGAGCTCTCTACAAATTCGATTGGCGTCAGATTCCCCGTGGATGTTGGTTCTGAAAACTAATACTTCGTGATTCATGGCTTTTACGATAATGCGGCAACAAGGCGCTTGAAGACATCAAAGGCAGGTTTGGCCGAATAGTCATCTCGTAAAAGGCCAAAGCGAAATCCTGAATCTGAGCTATCGGCATCTCTCAAGTCAAAGAACTCATAATGAGTCACATTGAGTTCCCGACGAAGTGCATAAATTGTGCGAATAATCACCTCAACTGCCTCAGCTTGTTCACTTTCTGAACGAGTTGCACTGGTAGGCCATCCGTTTTCGGTGATATGAATCGGAATCTCAGAACCAATGCCTACTATCGGGAGGTTATGTTCTCTGAACTGACGCAAGACAGCTTCCACTGCTTTTTCGAGTGGTAAGTGAGGAGGTAATGGTCTAAAAACACCTGGGTAAAAATCAAGCCCAACATAGTCTAAACTCTCCTTAAACTGCGGTATAATGAGTTGGTTCAAAGTGGGCCAAAATGTATCGTTAGAGTCAAAAGTAATAACGGCGTTAAAACCAACTTGCACTTCTATTCCCAAACGATGGATCTCTTCTTTAGCCGACACCACACCTGCCACAATCGCCTCAATCACCATGGGTGAGCTTCCGTCTCCTCCCGAAACGCTATCTGGATTATTAGGTTCTTCGGTAAGTTGTATCTTCACCAATACGTCTTTGTAGTGATTAATGACGCTTTTTACATACATTTTCCAATCTTCCATGTCGCCAACAGCAGGGCGATAACAAATAGCCAAATCTAACTTTCTAGTTGACGAACAAAACTGCTCCATCTTGCAGGGCGTAGAGTTGAGTGTGATACTATTTCCTGCATATCCTTGATAACCTCGTATCAAAAATGGTCTTTCGCCACACAATTCGTCCAATGCAGCAGTTATTTTTTCAGTATTATCTATTGGACCCGCTATAGCGCCCAATCCTAAGTCAATCCCTACACCACTTCCTACATACATTCCAAATAGCAACCCTTCTGATTGTGCGTATGTTTCCTGCATTATTTTTTATTTATTAATGAACATTCATTTATTTTTAAGGGTAAAAAAATTACCTCTTCAATGCCTTCAAGACCAACAGCAAGGTTTGTTCCATGTAGTCTTCGTTCCAAGTGAAAGGTCGGCCTCCAACACTTTGTCCTTCTTGATGAAAACGAATCAGATTGTACAACGGCGCATACGCCACCGACCAAAACACCTCTAACGGCATCGGCCTAATTTCTTGATTTTTAATGGCGTGGGTAATGAATTTCCCCATCGTTTCTTTGAATTCTTCCGAAATCGCCACTACCATTTTCTCTCGATAAGGAGTATGTTGTAGTTGTTCAAAAAACTGCGTGGCAATAGGATTTTCTAAGCAATACTTCGACCGATTGCGCCACTGTACTCGCAATCCGTCTTCAAAAGGCATCAGGGGGTCAAAGTTCTCGAAGGTTGCCTCTACCATTTTCTGGCCTTCTTCATTGGCAATTTTCAAGATTAGGTCATCTTTATCTTGGTAATAGATGTACAAAGTAGCGGGCGATACCTCGGCGGCTTTGGCCAGTTTTTGCATACTAAAGCCATTAACTCCTTCTTTTACAAGTAGTTCAAGTGCTTTTTCTCGTACTATCTTCTCTTTGTTTTCGTCTCTTAGTCTCATAATCAATGCAAATATAAATGAATGTTCGTTTATTTATTAAATATTTTTTCATTTTTTTCTTAACTCATTCATTCTGAACAATTATGTACTTTTTAATCTGGTGAAAGAACTATAAAAATGGGGTAATTCAAGATTTTTTCAACTTTGAGGTTGACAAATTAAGATTAGCCTGTTATCTTTGCACCCACATTTACAGGGATGGCTTGTGGTGTAACGGTAGCACAGAAGATTTTGGTTCTTTTAGTCTGGGTTCGAATCCTTGCAAGCCAACAAAATTCAATACAAAAGTCTCGAAGCAATTCGGGACTTTTTCTTTTTATGCTTGCTCCCAATCTCTTACTTTATCTTGTAAATCCGCCATACTTCGTTTTGGTTGTGCTTAGGATTCAGCTTAAAAGCAATGTTATCTACCAACCCCGGCTCAATATCCACTTTGTGCCGAAGCGTGGGAAACAACGTTTTTAATTGCTTGAGTCGCTCGTCAGCGTTGTCGTCGCCTGCCATAATCACGTAGTTGGGTTGGGGTTTGGTACCTGCTGCCATTTCTTTCTTCAAGTTTTCGGCGTTTTTCTCGGAGTTGAGTTCGTAATAATCCACGAATTTCTGGAGATAAAACAGCGGAGGCGGAGGCGCTGGGCCATCGCCGTCCATGATGAGATTAGTTACATCGCCTTTTTCTCGCAAATAACGCATGGCTTCTACCCGTGCTCGCTTAGAATACGTAAAGGTGAGTACAAACAAGGCCACTGTGTTGAGTACCAATAGCCACACCAAGAGCACTTTTGTTGCCTTACGCACCCAAGGTTTCCACTCATTTTTTTCGTAAAAATCTTGAAACCCTATCACCCCTAACAATAAAATGTAGGGCATAAAAGGCAAAATAAACCGCTCTTGCTTGTTAGGAAAATACGAGTGAAACGCAAAAAACAGCAACGAAGACCAAAAAACGACCTTGGTCGGAAAGGTATATTGAGCCGTACGAACATAACCCCCAATCAGTGGAATAGCCGACAAGCCTAACAACAATCCCGCCACCGTACCAAAGTATTGATACCAGGGGCCATTCGGGAAACCAGCGTAATACGTGGCGTTGTAGTTGGCATAGGCCAGCGTGGAGGCAAGCGGGTCGCCGTAGTAGAGGTAGTCGAACAGCCCTTGAGTAACAAACACAAAGCCCACAAAGGCCAAGCCAAACACGATGGCTTTGCTACGATGCGAGGCCACTAGTAACCACGAAAGTCCTACGCCAAACGGCACAAAAATGCTTTGCAGGCGCATGTCAAAGGCCCAAGCAAACCACCACGCACTCCACAACACAGACTTGAGGCTGGGTTTTGAGTCGGCGGCATAATAGCTCCCCATCAGCAAGAAGGGTACACAGACGAACTCTCGCAGGTTGCGCACCGACATAAACGGAAACAACCAAAAAATGGCCATAAACAAGCCTACTATTTTGGCCGTATCGCTGCGGTTGGTGAGGCGCAGGGTCAACAAATAGCCATAGTAGATACTGAGCATCGAAAATAGCCCATGCGCCAGTCGAGCCAGCAGAGCCTTGGTTTGAGGGTCGTAGATGCCTACTTTTTCGCAAAGCTCAAACAACAGGTAATGAGCACCCGGATACAAGAGGCTAAAAATATAAACTTTTTCGCCAGGTTCCATGAACGAAAGCCCTTCTATCCATTTCTGAGACAGGTCGAGCATCTCAAACTGGTCGTCGTTGAACCCGTAGCCTTTGGCAAAAAAGGCGGCTAATACTCTAAAAATCAGGCCAAGACCCAGAATATGGCGAAGAGTGAGGGTATTTAAAATTTGTTTCACGGTCAAAAAGAATAGGATGGCGCAAAGTTACGTTAGAGAATCGAACAGTCAAGCTATAAGGTTCAAGCCAAGACGGTAGAACCAGCATGTACAGGTTCTCAAACCAGTCCAACGCACTTTCTCCACCAAGTGAGCGTTATCAGCATAGTGATTTTCAGACAAAACTTCCTACTTTTGAACAATCAAACTTCACGAACTATGATGAAAAAGCAGACTTTTGTTGCTCTTGTCTCCTGTTTCCTATCTTTTGGTTTCTTGGCTTTTTCGGCGTATGCCCAAGACGACTGGAAAATCCAAGCTAAGAACTTTGACCCCAACAACTATTATGGTGTCACCGTAGCCAACGGTATGATCGGGTTGGTGTCGTCGCCAGAGCCCTTGAAAGTGAAAGACGTCGTGCTCAACGGTGCCTTTGATACCTATGGCCGTGGGCGGGTGTCGAACATTATGAAGGTGTTTGAATTTGCTAACATGGACCTCGATGTAGATGGCCGCCGCCTTGACCGCAAGAGCATCCAAAACTATGCTCAAACGCTTGATATGAAGGCCGCTACGCTAACAACCACCTTTGATTTTGACAACAAGATTTCGGTCAAAACCACGATGCTGGCCTTGCGGCATTTGCCCCATACCGCCTTGATTGAGGTCGAACTCAAAGCCAAAAAAGATATTGTCGTGACGCCCCACAGCATCATGCAAGCTCCTGATATGCTACGAGACGTACACAACCACTACCACTTGATTGACCGTCCTCATGCCCTGATTCCGTTGATGACCTCGGTGGCCAAGTCGCCCACGGGCAAGCACACGGTGGCGGCTTCTAACTCCTTTATTTTTGACGAAGAACGAGGCAAAGAACCCTACCTGATTCATGAGGAGTGGGACTACGGAATGCACCGCCTCAAGTTCAATAAAAACCTCAAAGCAGGCGAAACGTACCATTTCTGCGTGGTAGGCTCGGTGACTTCGACCGAACACGTGGCCGACCCTCACAACGAAGCCGAACGCTTGACCATTTTTGCCGCACTGGAGCGCAAAGAACGCCTCTTAAAGCGCCACGCTGACGAGTGGAACAAACTCTGGGAATCTGATATTGTGGTAGAAGGCGATGCCGAAGCACAACGGGCCATTCACTTTGCTTTGTATCACCTGTACTCGTTTTGCCGTGAGGGTCAGGCTTATAGCTTGTCGCCAATGGGTCTGTCTGGTTTAGGCTACAACGGGCACGTGTTCTGGGATACTGAGTTGTGGATGTACCCTCCCCTACTGGCTTTGCAACCGGGCATGGCCAAATCGTTATTGGAATACCGCTTCAACCGCTTAGAAGCCGCCAAAGCCAATGCGAAGTCGCATGGGTATCAGGGGGCAATGTTCCCTTGGGAGTCGGATGACCAAGGGCAAGAAGCTACGCCTGTTTGGGCCTTAACGGGGCCGTTTCAGCACCACATCACAGGCGATATTGGCTGGGCGTTTTGGAAGTATTTTCAAGTAACCGAAGACCGCCAATGGCTTCGTGAGCGGGGTTATCCCTTGCTCAAAGAAGTGGCTGATTTTTGGGTCAGCAGAGCCGAAAAAGGCAGCGATGGCAAATACCACATCATCAACGTAGTGTGTGCCGACGAATGGGCCGAGAACGTGGACGATAACGCTTTCACCAACGGTATAGCCAAAGAAGTGCTGGAATACGCTACCGAAGCCGCCGAAGAATTGAAGCTGAAGCCGAATCCCAAATGGGAAGAAGTAGCCGATAACCTGGTCATTCATAAGTTTCCTGATGGGGTTACTCGGGAGCACGCCACCTACAATGGCGAGCCCATCAAGCAGGCCGATGTGAATCTACTGTCGTATCCTTTAAAGCAGATTACTGATCCCGCTCAGGTTAAAAAAGATTTAGATTATTACGAAAAAGTACTGGCCGATAACCTCCCCGGCCGCCAAGGACAAAGCCCTGCTATGGCTCATGCCGTCTATTGTGTTTTGCACGCTCGCACGGGGAACACTCAAAAAGCATACGACCTTTTTGTAAAAAGCTATAAGCCTAACGAAGTACCTCCTTTTGGTGTATTGGCCGAAACAGCAGGTGGTACCAACCCCTATTTTGCGACAGGCGCCGGTGGATTTTTACAAACCTTGCTGTTTGGTTTTGGTGGATTAGATATTGTAGAAGGCGGTTTTGAACAACTCAAAAACCTCCAACTTCCAGCCAAATGGAAATCACTCACGCTCAAAGGCGTTGGCATTGACGAGAAGACCTTCACCGTGCCAGTGAAATGAGTGTAAAGGGTAGAGGAGAAAGTGTAAAGGTGTCATGTCATGAAATAGTTTGACCAAAGTTCAGGTTAAACATAAAAAGTACACCACCGCTACCAACTGTTTTTTCGTTCTGTGGCATACTTGCGATGGGTGTTCTGTGTGCCACAGAACGGGGAAAGAGAAACCAAGCTTCTCCCTCACTCAAACGTAGTCACAGACTATGCTTAGCGGAGTTTACTTGTCTTAAATAATGTTAAAAACAAACTGATTCATCAACTCATGGCTGTCATTCGTTCAAAACATCAATTTGATCCTTATTTTTTACACCCAAAAGCTCAACCTATGGCCGCTTAATTGAAAATTTGTACTTTTTTGCTTGACTTTATCTTAGCTATCGGGGGGATATGAATATTACCAATAATGATTAACTCAAATACAATTTTGTTAGGATTTTATTATCTATTATTTCACCATACTCATTATTTAAAATACGCACTGCTTCGATTTCACTTAAATTAAGATTCTTGTAAGTTCCAATTTTTGAAATAAGGGTGAAATACCTGTCCACTTCTTTTTCCATAAATGGGTCAGTTTGAATCTTTATATTAAGGTTGACATCATTTGGGGCAAAATCATTTTTTTCTTGTACAAACATATCAACTAAATCTCTTGAAGATGAAGCAACAGAGATTGCAGAGTTTATATCTTTTGTTCTTAAAAATGTTAATGACTCCATAAAAACTATGCAAGCATCCAAAGCATACGATGCTAATTCACTATTGAATTCATCAAGGTCAGGAGAATTATTCTCGATTTCAAGTATAATTTTATCTATTTCACTATCTGTTATTGTAAGATTTTGAAGATACTGATATTGTAGAAACAAAGCTTCCTGCAATAATTCTATATTACCCCACGATTCACTCTCTGAAAATAAAGAATAAATTGGTATTACTTTTTCACAAGTTGTTGCATTAAGCATCACCAACTGTTCTGGTTGAAAGTGCTTTATACTTTCAGATATTTTAGTTAAAAATACATCCATTTATTTTATGATTTATTGTTCCGCTCCGCCATAGTCAGTGCCCTCACTGACTATTCAGCTACCAACTGTTTTCTCGTTCTGTGGCATACTTGCGATGGGCGTTCTGTGGCACACAGAACGGGGTTAAACGGGAGTCGGGTTTTACAACCCTCACTTCAGCCATAGTCAGTTTCCTCACTATCCGTTGGACATTTTGATGCCACACAATATGAACAAAAAAATCCCCAAATCTTGCGGTTTGGGGATTTTTATTGGTTACTTCAACAATCCGTCTGGCACAGGTTTTTCCAGCAGGTATTTGTAAATAAACTTCGTCTTGAGGTTATTGAAATGTACGCCCTTGTTGCCTCCCCAACCATGACGACCTCCTGGGTAGAGCATGAACTCAAATTCTTTTTTAGCTTCTTCTAACTTATCAATCAACTGAATGCTGTTTTGCATGTGTACGTTGTCGTCCATGGTGCCGTGTACAATTTGCAACATCCCTTTGTACTTATCAACATAGTTCAGCGGACTACTGGTTTTATAACCTTCGGGGTTTTCGGCTGGGGTATCCATAAAGCGCTCGGTGTAAGCGCTATCATACAACTGCCAGTCGGTTACGCTACCGCCTGCCATTCCGTGGGTAAACACATCGCTTCCTGCCGTCAGCGCCAAGCAAGTCATATAGCCACCATAGCTAAAGCCTGTTATACAGATTTTGGTAGGGTCGGCCAAACCTCTGTCAATCAAGGCTTTTACCATTGTTTTATAGTCACGTAGCTCCCAATAACCCAAGTTGCGGTGCATGTAAGCCACGCCTTCTTTTCCAAAATGCCCACTGGCACGGTGGTCAAGGGCCACTTGAATCAAGCCTTCTTGCGCATACCACTGGCGCTGAGGCGTCCATGACCACGCATCGTACACCGTACCCGCATTAGGGCCACCATAAATACTCACCAACACCGGGTACCGCTTGCCCGCCACCATATTGGTCGGATACGTAATCACCATCGGTAGGTCATAGAGGCCATCGTCGCTTTTGATGCGGATGAGCTCAGTTTTGGCCAAATTATAGGTGTCCATTTCGGAGCCTTTGGTGGTTCCTAGTTCTTTGATAATCTTGCCGTTGTTATCAATAATGGCCGAACTCGTCGGCGTGTTGACGTTAGAGTAGGTAGTTATAAAGTAGCTAAAATCAGGCGATGCTTGTACTTGGCGGTGGTTAAAATCGCCGAAGGTCAAACGTTTCATGCCTTTGCCATCGAGCCCTACCCGATACAAGTCAAACCGAGCCGAGTTTTCTATGCCTCGGGCTTGGAAATACAGCACTCGTTTTTTCTCGTCAATACCCACTACCGACGTCACCGTAAACTTGCCTTCGGTTACGTTGTTTTTGAACTTCCCGTTGGTTTCGTACAAGTACAATTGATTCCAGCCCGTTTTATCGCTGATAATCAACATTTCCTTGCCACTATTCAAAAACGTCAAGCGTTCGTCGGCATCGTCAATGCTAATCCATGACTTTTGAGATTCGCTATATACCTCTTGTTTGGCGCCTGTTTGCGGCGACACGGCGTACATGCGGAGTTGGTCGTTGCCTCGGTTTACCCATTGCACAAACAAACTACTGCCATCGGGTAGCCATTCGGGCCAGCCGAAGTACTGCTCGTCTTTTTCGTTAAAATCGGCCCAAGTAGTAGCACCACCATCGGGCGACACAAAGCCCAATTTGGCTTCGGGGTTGGGGTCGCCGCTTTTGGGATAGCGAGTTTCTTCGATGAATCCGTGCTGCCCTACACTACTATACAGCGGAAACATCTGTGTTTTTGACTCATCAAAACGCATGTAGGCCAGTGTTTTGCTCGTAGGACTCCACCAAAAAGCCCGAAACTGAGTGGGTCGTCCAAAGATTTCTTCCCAGTACACCCACGTAGCGTAGCCGTTCAGCGTAGTTTTGGTGCCATCGGTAGTTAGCTTGGTTTCTTTATTGGTGGCTAGGTTATAGGTATAAAGGTTGTTTTCTTTGGTATAAGCTACATAGTTGCTATCAGGCGAAAAGGTAGGATTTTTCTCCTCTGCCTTGTCGTTGGTGAGTTGTTTTTCGTCGTTACCTACTCGCAAAAATACGTCTCCGTTTTTGACAACCAGCGCCTTGTTAGGTCTGGCGGGTGCACTGGTTTCCTCGGCTGATGCTTCGGTCATTTTGGCGCTGGGTAGTTCAATAACATAGTTTTTTAGTTCGGCTTCTGGGGTTTGGCGCAGGTTGACTAGCGCTTTGGTGGGGCCAACCCATCGTCTGAACGAAGGCAATGGTTGCGTAAAATTTTTAGGCGAACGCCCAGCCAGCAGGTCTTTGGTATCAAAGTCTTTTTTCTGGGCAAAGGCGGTTAGGCTACACAATACGGCTAAGGGTATGAGTTTTTTCATGGGTTTGAATGGCCTCCTCTCCCCTGTGGAGGCAGTGGTTAATCGTTTTTGTGCGCTGGGGATACGTTGACATGCACAAAAGGTAGATGATGAAATGTGGCCTTGAAGTTAGGAATTTCTGGGCAATAGGCAGGAATTAGAGCAAAATTTATAGATAAGGACGCTCTTCCTTACGTCTAAGGAGTATTTTGTTTCTAAAATCACCTAAATGGGTGAAGCCTACTACCGAAATTCTACTGAACTTTGATTACGCAAAATCAATCCTATTACTATCTCTGACTATACACATGAAAAAGCAGCTCATTTTTTTACTTGTTGCAGGCTTGATGAGCCTCAACTCACTTGTGCAAGCACAACTCAATCCCAAACGCTGGCAGGGTACGTGGAAAGTCTTGAATTGGGAAATGGCTGACCAAGATTTAGTAGATGTACTGGGTTCTAAACCAGCCAACTTTGTTATTATTATTAATGAAGAGGCCAACCGAGTGAAGCTCAACGGTTTGTCACAAGGTACTTTTTCGTCAGATTTAGTAGTGAAGGCTACAGGTAAATCTAAACTCATTTCGCAAGAAACGGTACGAATGCTGGATGAAGCCTACAAGCCTCTTGTAGAACTAAAACTCAAAAAAGGAGATAACGGACCGACCATGACAGCTATGTTGCGTTTTTTGAGAAATAATAAAGCAATGACTGCTACGGCCACCATGATTCGTGAAGTTAAGATAAAAGCCAAACGAACTCAGTAAGGAGCGCCTCTTTCCAAAGTTTGCCCACAATCATTGCCATTAGGTTTTTATGGCGATGGTGGTGGGCATTTTTTTCTATTGGATACCCCCTCGATTTATACAGATACCTTTTTCTGTCGGTAACGGCTACTCTCAGGGCGTTGGCAGTATGAGTTGGAAGTAGCGCTGTGCAAATGTGTCCTTTAGTCATAAGTTGATGATATAACTTATAAATTAACAGGATATTATAAGTAAATAATGCTAATGTTCAACACTACATAATAGTGTATTTTTTCTGTTTCTGTAAAAAAAAATTAAAAAATTAGTTGCATAACTAAAATTTTAGTTATTACTTAGCAACACCAATTAACTACCACAATCTCATGAAAGAATTAACACGAGCTGAAGAACAAATCATGCAAGTGCTTTGGCAGTTGGGCAAAGGTTTTGTCAAAGACGTTATTGACCAGCTTCCTGACCCCAAGCCTGCTTACAATACAGTATCAACCATTATCCGAATCTTAGAGCAAAAAGGCTTTGTGGCGCATCAAGCCTACGGTAAGTCTCACGAGTATTTTCCGGCAATTTCCAAAGAACAATACCGTGGTTTTGCTACCGAAAAACTCATGGAAGGCTACTTTGGCAACTCGGTTCAGAGTATGTTCTCATATTTTGTTGAGAAAAACAAAATTGACCTCTCAGAAGCTGACGACTTGCTCAAGTTGATTCAGGACATGAAGAAGTAAGGGAGGCTAGAGGAGAAAGGTCAACGTGTAAAGTGAAGAGGGAAAGAGGTGAGTGTTGAGGAGAAAGGGGAGAGTGTAGAGTGAAATGGGGAAAGGTTAAAGGGGGGAGAGAATGTATTTATGGAAATAGAGAGGTTATTGCATCTAACAATCAAACGCAACTGTTATGGCCGAAATCACCACTCCCGCTACTGGCAAGAAGAACCGAAGCCATCGCCTTAGTGTCCGTATTGACATGACCCCGATGGTGGACTTAGGCTTTTTGCTCATTACCTTTTTCATGCTCACGACCTCGCTTTCTAAACCCAAAGCCTTGCCCTTAGCAATGCCCGACCAAGCAGAGAGCACGCAACCAGTTCCGGCATCGAGCACGCTGACGCTCTTATTGAGTGAACAAAACAAGATTACGTACTTTGTCGGGCTACCAAACGTTACTACCACACAGGTAACCGATTTTAGCCAGATTCGGGCGGTATTGTTGCAAAAAAAGAAAGAAATCGGCCCTAAGCTATTTGTCATTATCAGAGCCAGCAAGCAGGCTAAGTATCATAATTTGGTAGATATGTTAGACGAATTGGCCATTACCGACTGCCAACGATACGCCATCGCTGAGTTTACAGCCAACGAAACTGCTCTGCTCCGAAAAGAGTAACCTCGTGCGTAGCCAGTAGTACATGTTTTTACGTTGTCGTTACAAATTGTTCGTTGTCTTGTGCAATCGCTGCATTAAACAGAAATCCAAATCGTTACACTCATTAGCACACACCCAGCGCCATGAATTTTCTGCACTATCTCTTGCAAGTAAACCTGTATCTGGTGATGTTTTACGGGTTTTATCGGCTTTGGCTCCGTAACGAAACCTTCCACCACCTCAACCGTACGTACCTAGTAGGGTCGGCTACGCTGTCGTTTTTTATACCAGTGCTTCACTCCGACTGGGTGCGGGCGTGGTTTGTCACGCAAGAGGTCAGTCAGACGCTTTATACTTATTACAATCCGCAGAGCCTTATCATTCGAGCCGTGCAGCCTCAAAGTCCTAGCTTCACGTGGGGACACGTTTGTGCGCTTATCTACATTTGTGGCATCGTGTTTTTTGTCGGAAGGCTTACGTTCAAGATGGCTCATTTGGAGCGTTTTCTGCGCCGTAACAAAGGCAAAAGCACCTCTAAAGTCGCCTTTTCTTTCTTTAATTTTGTAGCCGTTTCGCACGATTTAGACCGCCGTACCACCATTTTGGCACACGAAAAAGCCCACGTACGGCAGCTGCACTCCGCCGACGTACTGCTGTTTGAGCTGATTGCGATTTTCAATTGGTTTAACCCCATAGTATATGCCTACCAGCAGAGCATTCGGAATATCCACGAGTTTTTGGCCGACGACGTAGCCTCTCGCTACGAAGCCTCCAAGGCCGACTACGCCCTCTTGCTACTGAGCCAACAGTTTGGCGTGCAACCTGTGATGCTTAGTAATAATTTTTTTGATACTATTTCGCTCAAACGACGCATTCAGATGTTAGCCAAACCCCAATCTAACCGACGAGCCCTGCTCAAGTACGGCTTTACGGTACCCATTTTTGTATGTATGCTGGTGTTTTCGTCGGCTGCGGTGAGCGAGCATCGTGGCATCAAGACCATCGAAAAGGTGGTCAACAACCCCACGCCTGTTTTCAAAGGGCAAGATGCGGTGTTGGAGTTGTCGAACGTCATGGCCATGAGCACTAAAATGGCGACTTCTTGGACTGCCGACAGTACGCCTAAGAAAAACGTCATAGAGGTTCGCCCCGACCAGCTAGCAGTTCAGAACAAGCCTCTGGTGTTTGTGGATGGTACTAAGCTATCCTACAGGTCAATCAATCAAATATTACCTGAAAACCTCGCTAGTATAAAGGTAGTAAAAGATGTTCCAAATGGAATAAAATCTCTTTTGGGGGATAAATTTAGATATGGCTTTTCCATTTTATCAGCTCAAAATGAACCAATTGCAAAAGTATCTGATACGCTCAATCGCAATGCTTTAAAAATTGTAAAGAGCAACAGTATTGCTGGAATGTCTGGACCTGTTTTTCTTATAGACAACACAGTCGTAAATGAAGCAGAGGTTTCTAAAATGAATCCAAACGACATCAGTAGAATAGACCTTTTCAAAGGCGAAGCTGCTCAAAAAATGGCAGGGATTTATGGGGTAAATGCAGCCAATGGAATTGTTTCGATTACAAGCAAGAGCCAACATACTCCCGAACCCCAAGACGAAGTCTTTACCGTAGTGGAGCAAAGTCCCGAATACCAAGGTGGGCTGCCTGCCCTATACAAATTCATCAGCGATAACCTCCAATACCCTGCTAGTGCCGTCAAAAACAAGATTCAGGGGACGGTTTTGTTAAACTTCGTAGTTGAAAAAGATGGCAATATTTCTAGTATCAACGTCATCAAAAGTATTGATAGCCAGTGTGATAACGAAGCAGTTCGAGTTCTAAAACTAATGCCAAAATGGAATCCCGGTCGCCAAAACGGCAAGCCTGTTCGTGTAAGCTTTACTGTGCCTATTGAATACAAACTAAAGTAGTGCCCCGTAAGTGGGTTGACCTATCCGCCGCATTTCCACGTATCTTTTCCATATAAAAGCCAGTATCCATCAACTTAAAAAAGTCCTGCTCCGTCAGGATTTTTTTAGAGACAAATCAACTAAATTTTTAGTTTTCAATTAAACCCTTTCAAAACCATGAAAAATGCAGCAGAAACCCCCGAAACCTTAGACGAGATTGTGTTTGAACAACGCAACAAAGCGTATGGAGCCTTTGAGCTTCGGCAGCAGTACAACCGAATCATTCAGAAAGCCGCCAGCATGGGTAGTATTATGTTTACGCTGGCACTGTTGGCCCCCTTGCTCTACGCCAAAATCGCCCCAACCGACGCCAACAAGCACGTTGTCTTGATAGTAAGCGATGTAACGATGGCCGAACCACCCAAGCAAGAGGAGGTAAAACTGCCTGAGCCACCCAAGGTAGAACCTCCTCAGGTAGAAACGCATCGCTATGTAGAACCCGTCATTGTGCCCGACGACCAGGCCACCGACGAAGTACTGATGAAACAAAGTGACCTGAACGACGCCAAAATCGGAACCGAAAACATCGAAGGCATCAGCCCCAGCGAAGCCACCGAAGTAGTAGTGGACGAAAGCACCCCCAAAGCAGCCGAACCCGTTACAATCCAAGAAGACGACACTCCTTTCTTAGCACCCGAACAGCAAGCTGAGTTTGTAGGAGGCTGGGGCGAGTTTCGGAAGTTTTTGGAGAAAAACCTGAAATACCCCCCGATGGCCCAGCGGTCGGGCGTAGAAGGCAAAGTGGTTTTGACTTTTGTGGTCAGCAAAACAGGCGAAATCTCAGGCATCGAGCTCCTCAAAGGCATTGGCTTTGGCTGTGACGAAGAGGCCGTGCGGGTCGTGAAACTGATGCCGCACTGGAGCCCGGGCAAGCAGTCGGGGCGGCCTGTGCCTGTTAAGTTTACGCTTCCCATCACCTTTGCGTTGCAGTGAGTACCCCTTGCCACGATTTGGCCATTCGTGATACAAGAATAACCACATTTTTTTGGATGAATCCAAGACAAAATTGTAAAATATGATTTTTTTGTGATTAATTTTAGTTAATAATCTGATAATCACTTGTTTAATTATTTTTGATTTGTACCTTTGTGCCTGAAACAAATCAAAACTGTTGAAATATGGCCATTGCAAAGCAATTTTTGAAAAGCAAACCAGTTTGTAAAGTTACGTTCTCCGTTTCAGCTACTACTGTAGCTGATGCCAAGGCAGTTGCTGTTTTAGGTGATTTCAATGAGTGGAACGCAGAAGCGCTTCTCTTGAAAAAACAAAAGGATGGTTCTTTCAAAGGTTCAGTCGAATTAGAAGCTGGTAAAGAATTCCAGTTCCGTTATTTGGTTGACAACAACCTTTGGATCAACGATGAAGCCGCTGACAAATATGTTCCGGCTGGCATCGCTACTGAAGAAAACGGTGTTGT
Organism: Spirosomataceae bacterium; assembly: GCA_046329195.1. Classification (GTDB taxonomy): domain Bacteria; phylum Bacteroidota; class Bacteroidia; order Cytophagales; family Spirosomataceae; genus JAXLVB01. Next base: position 24,859 of record JAXLVB010000001.1, read on the forward strand.
AGTATTGTAATTTCCGCACTAACGATACAAAAACCCCTGTGGGCTTTGCTCACAGGGGTTTTTGTTTGGACGCCGAAGGGGTTAGGGGTTGGTAAATGGGGTACTGGGTATTACCAACACACCCGTCTAGTAGGGGGAATAACCAAATTAGTTAAGTACTTGCACAAAAATAGTTTATATTATTTAAACCTTTAAACCCCTCTTAATCTATTGATTATTAAAATTTTACGATTAACGGTTAACGGATAACTATTAACGCTTTTGTACTTATTAGCAATTGGTTAATTACGAAGTCCTGATATTCAAAACATTATTTGTCAAGGTTAGCATTCAATACTGTAAGCTAGTTTCGAACAAGTACTTATATGAAAATATTTATGTATTATTGAAAAGCTCTTTAAAAACGATGTGTAATAAAAGGTAAGACAAGCGAAAATAAATCGCAGTATATGAACAATCCGCTATAGCGGAAATAAACGCAAGTTTTTAAAAAATAAACGCAAAGGTTGCGTTTATATAGATGTTACTGGCAAGCTTAAAACGACACTACACAAATGGACATAGAACTTGAAGAAAAATCTGATTGGACAAAAATCAGAGAGAAACTAAATCAGACTTACAAATATGACAAAACTTGGGAAGATGCTATTACGTTATTTAACAAAAGGGTAAAACGTAAATTTTTTGACCCAATTCAAACTATCATCAATGGCAAGACATTAAAAGGTGAAGGTTTTACAATCGTGACTGTGCAATGTGCGTTAATTGAAATGTTTGCTGCATTCAGAGTTGGAAAAATATTTAATCATAGTAAGACAAGTGCTTCCCCAAAATATGAATATGATAAAAGCCAAAAAATGTTTGTCAGCCTTCTTCGTTCGGCTTCTGTTTTTCAAGACAACTTTTGGCAGTTAAATAATAAAAACAAAGTTGTAATTGACAAGCCATATAATCCGACAGACTTTTACAAAAATGTTCGCTGTGGACTAATGCACGAAGCAAGAACAAAAGACAACTGGCATATCACAGCAACTCCCCTGACAAAATCCGTTAAAACAGAAAAACAATTCCTTGTTACGGAAAACGGTAAAATAAAAATTTACAGAACTGTTTTACATTACAGACTTTTAGACTATTTAAAAGAATATTCTGAAGAACTTCGTAAGGACACAAAAAAGAGCGAAGAGTTGCGTAAGTTCTTTGCCCGAAAATTAGACCACTTATTTGACTTTAATGCAGACACAAAATATGACTGGTGGACAGAATAGAAAGCCAGCCAGTAACACGGGTTTTGCGTCAGGCGGGCCGAAGTGCAAACTTGGAGCTTTGTGCTTCTATTCAAGTTCAGTGCTGGTTGACAGTTTAGTGCTCCGAAACCCGCCCGAACGCAAAGCCCGAAACCGTTGACAATGAGCACATTATAAAAAAGAAAAATAACAAACTCAAGCGCCTAAGCAGATAGAACTATCAAGCCGCTTAGCGTTTTGTGGTTGATAAGCTTGTCAGGCCAGCCGTTTGAAAACACACCTTACTGAATGGGGTATGCCACTCGCTTGTAATACCGACGGAAAAGGTAAAAACTCAACAGCAGCATCCCCAGCGCAAGCCCCGCAATGGGCAGGCGGAACATAATCAAGAAGAAAAAGCCGATGAGTGCCCAAAACACCACCTGCATGGAGTCTTCTAGGCTGCGGGGTTTGTAGTACAAGTAATGATGGTTGAGTAGCGTTAGCCCCAAGCCAAAAGCGATGGCTTGAAGAGCGTATCCATAGCTCACCTCGCTGGGTAAGTTTCGCAGTAGTACTGCTATCTCCGGAATCCACAACAGGCTGTAAACCAAAGCATAACGACCAAATCGTTGGAGTGTTGTAAGCGGTAAGTTTCGATAAAGTAGCAAGTAATGTTGCTCAAACTGATGAAACTGAAAAGCAATAGACACGTGGGCAAGCCCCGCCAACAACAGCCCCAGCGACAGAAGGCGCTCGTCGTAGTCGTCGGTGGGGTATAGCCAGCAAACGCCCAGCAACATCAATAGGGTAAAGGCTTTGGTCAAAAACGTAAGCATTCGTTGCTGCTGAAGCAAATACTGCACAAAAAACAACGCATAGGGTTTGGTAAACCGCAGGTTGAAAAAATAGCTGGCCCTCACCACATTTTGATAGGCATTAGGCTGCCGAAGCGTGCGGAGATACATGAAAAGGGGTAGGGTAATGAGCAATCCAACAAACAAGAGTATCAGACCGATTGCCCCCCAGGTGCGCTGGATAATCCCTTGCGAAATCACAAACAAACCATACACCAACACGGGCGCCAACAAACTCACTTGCACGGCCATCAGGCTGACCAGTTGCGTAGATACAGGCAGCAGCCGAAGCAGGTACAAAAACTCATGTTGTGGTTCTTTGAGGGTCTTTAGTACGTACTGAATCACTTTGAACGTATAAAGCAGCCAGACACTAAAGTACAGCATTGCTAGCAAGGACCATGAATGCACCGCATACGTGGCCAAAGCAATATGCTCAGCCGACCGCATGAATGAGCCCGCTATCCCTAACACAATTAAAAAAAAGCCTACGTTTTGCTGATAATAAGGCTTGACCAGTACTTTGGTTAAAAAACTGATTATCATACCGATACAAGCTTTGTGATGGTTTTGTCCTGCACCAAATACCGCTCCGATACGGTTACTTCGGCCAACTGAAAATCTTGATGCGACGACATCAAAAACGTCACGCCTTGCTGATGATACCGATTCACCAACTCGTACATGCGTTCTTGGGCCCGCTTGTCAATTGTAATGAGGGGTTCGTCTAACAAAATGACTTTCGGGTTACCCAAAAAAGCCAGCACTAACGATGTTTTTTTGAGCATTCCGCTCGAATACGTTCCTACTGGGTTCCGATAAAACTCCCTAATTTCTAAGGCATCTATCAGTTCTTCTATCTGTTGGGTAGAGGCTTGTTTGGCCTTCCCGACAAACTGAATCAAGTCATGCGCCGTCAAGAAGTCGGGATAGAGGGGCTCGGCCTCGCCGTAGTTGATACGCAGGCGATAGGCCACGGGTTGAGTGTTGATTTCGTATGTATCGTCCAGCAAAATGCTGCCTTCAAACGGCAACATACCTGCCAGCGAGCGAAAGAACGTGGTTTTTCCAGACCCATTACTACCCTGAATCCAGTGGATACCCGCTGGAATTTCGAGCGAGGGAATCTGCAAAATCAGGTGTCCGTGGTAAGCCTTTTGAAAGTTTTGGATTGATAAAGCACTCATAAGGAGCGTATTCAGTAGTGAGAAGCGAGTAGGACGATTTCGTTTTTCTACCTTGCTACGAACAAAAATAACGACTCCGACTCCGAAACCTTTTACCGTTCATCACAAAACGCCACAAAGCCCTGACTGCACGAGGCAGTCAGGGCTTTGTGGCTATGTTAGCGACAGGCTATTTTTAAAGTAACTGGCTACTAATTAGTAGGTTACTCAAAACACCTTACTTCTCCATTTTAATTTTTTTCAATACCCATTCTCCTACACGCTTGCCTTGGGTAGCGCCTTCGTTGATGGCAGGCATATAGTGGATACCGCCATACATGCGGCTGATAGAAGCCTCGGCAGCAGCCTCTTTGAACGATTTGTAACTCCGTACTGGGATTCCAAAACGCACTTCGGTGGAGTCGGCATAGGCAAAATTATCACCAAAAAGCGAGGTCAGTACCACTGCCGACGAGTTAGAGGCTACGCTGTGACCACTGGTGTATTCGGGGAAGGGCGGCGTTTGAAGCAAGGGCTGCCATTTGTCGTCAATGTAGTTGTTGATGTATGTTTCTGGTCGCACCAAAATGCTTCGGTATTTTTCGTCCCAGCAACTGATAAAGGCATCGAACAGGGTCATTGACAGTAGGGTATAAACCTGCGAGGTTCGCATCATATCGGCTTTACTTTGGCGAGATACCAGCCCTGCAATGCTCATCCAGTGGCCGCCTGGCGAAATCTTCTTAGTAGCAAACATAGCATGGCCTTGTACGTTCATTTTGAAGGGGTTACAGTCCCAGAAGTTCGCTATTTCCTTTTGTTGTTCTGTCAACTTAACGCCTGTCTCATACACTACCATAGCGTCTTTGTAGAAAGCACTGCCTTTGGCTTCACTAAATTTGGTAGGTGGTGCTGGCTTAAACTGCGACGAAGAATCGAGGGTCATGGGGCGGATTTTAGTCCAAAGTGGCTCCACGGCGTCCATGTAAGCAGGCGGGGTAGGCACCCACGTGCCGGGCGCATTGGTTACGGTGTGCCGAAAGCCCCGAGTCTGCGGATAATTATCCTTTTTGGCATAAGCCATCACTGCCGCAGCTACGGCTTCACCATACTTCATAGAGCGTTCATATACTTCGCTCGACATGCCCATTTCTTCGTACGATTTGTAGAGACCTTTCTCAAACTCGTCGTACATCTGTACCGAAAACGTAAGCGTGCGGGCTACTCCCATAAAAGCTCGCAAACTGGCTAATTCAAAGCAGTATTCTTTGCCTTGCTCTGGCTTGGGGGGCGCCTCAAATTTGTTGAGTTGACCTGCCAACGACTGGTATTTTGGATAGCCATTGACCAAGGCTTCGTAGGCTGCTACGTTACAATAAGCGTAAATCCGAGAGGCGACTGGTGGCGAGAAAATATCGTGCACAATCACCTCGGTTAGTTTTTCTTCGGCACTGTGTAGGTATTTGGGGTCGGTAGCTTGGGCTTTATACTCATCTGACGACTTGGGGGCGCACCCGAGTAATCCTCCTACCAAAAGCATGGAAACGGTAAGTTGAACGTATTTCTTCATAACAGGCTTATAAGCTGCAAAATCGTTAGCGGTCAATAGGTCAAAACGCTTATAGGTGAGTAATTGTTGATTAAAATATTCCTTCGGCATTGCGTAGATTTCAGTACTAAGCTTCTTATTAACAGGAGTTTAAAAACAATCAATCTTCTGCAAGCAATCACGAAAGCGTATCTACAACAGCCCAAAGTTAAACAATTTCCGTAAAGGTCTTGGAAAATTCCAATGCTTACAATGACAAAAATCAACTGACAGCTGGGGTATCAAGCTCAGAAGCAGCCTCTTGGTCAAGCATAACTAAGCCATGAACCAGTTGCTGAAACAAGCTCGCAGGTACTTGTGTGGTCACCTCGCCGTGCAAAGCCGTTCGTAGAATGGCTGCCTTTTTGGTGCCATTGGCTATCAAAATCAGCAGTTTGGCCTCTTGTACGTAGCGCAGCCCTACGGTGAGGCCGTATTGCAGGGGAGTGCTTTCTTTGAAATACTTCTGCCCAACGGTAATGGTACTTTCGTGCAACTCACTCACATGGCTATACAAATCCCAAGAACGGCCGGGCTCGTTCATGGCGATGTGTCCGTTGAGACCCACGCCTACTAAAATCACGTCTAATCCACCCAATTCGGCTACTTTTTGGTCTATCCGCTCACATTCGGCTTGGGGTGTTGTAGTTAAGCCATCAAAAAAGTAAATCTGGTTTGCTGGAATTTGGAGTGGCTTAAACAACGATTCGTTGACCATGTACCAACAACTTCCGGTGTTATCGGGTGCTATACCCAGCCATTCGTCCAATCCAATAAAGATACATTGACTAAAATCGGCCTCGCCTCGTTGGGCCATACCAACCATCTGTTTGAACACGCCTTCGGGCGAATTACCTGAGGCCAAACACAAGACAGCATTGGGTTTTTGATGCACCACTTCGGCAATACAACGGGCGGTGGCTTCTGAAAGCGATTCGTAGTTTGGATAGACTTGAACGACCATTTGATAAATTTTGGCAATTTTTTGAAAAATTAATGGACTTTTTAGTGGTAATTCACGATATTTCAGGACTTTAATGTACCCATCCCCATCTCTTAACCCCTTCATCATGAAAAAAATTACCCGCTTTGTCTTGTTGATGCTTGTAGCGGCAGCTTGCCAGCAGCAAGACGAAATTGTCTCAAATGTAACCAATCCCTCGAATGATTTGGTACCAACTGACCAAATTGATACGTTTGTACTGAATACTATTAAGCAAACGCAGCAGCCCTTTGAGTGGAAATCGGCCCCAGACAATATGGTTTGGAGTGCTTTGGTACAGTCTGAAAAAGTACTTTCGGTAGGGTATCGAAACGATGCCTCCAACAAAACCGTTGAGGAAAATCTTCATACCATCAACATCAACGACGCCGACTGGACGACGGCTCGTAACCAACTGCTCACGCTGATTTTTGAGGAAGAACGCAAAACCAACGCCGACCTCAAAAAACCAGAAGATTTGATTGTGTATCAAGAAGAAATCCTGCCTGTGCTGGATGTACACGTAGAAAACTTTAGCACCATTCAGAAGCTCCGCCAGCACGGCTTAGTACGCTATGCCGAGCCCATGGGTTACAAACTTCAAATCCAAAACCGTGCTACTCGGGTAGCTGGTAGCAGTGGCTGTGGCTCTAACAATGCCGAGCCAGGCTTAGTGAATGGTACGCACTACACCGTAGATTCTCCAAGCCCACGCAATGGTAAAATCTCATGGAATTACTCCTATCACAGCGTCCAAAGCGCCTGGGGTTCGGGTTATAGTGGGCAAGGTGTTAAAGTGGCCATTATTGACACAGGCAGCAGCGACACGCAAGAAAACATCGTATCAGCCTTTAATCAAGGGGCTTCGTCGGGCCGGACGGTGGAGCGCCGTGTTACCTTGCCTCGCTCTACGTTCTTGGGGATTCCGACAGGCCCTGTTGAAACACCTAACGACGGCTGTGGTCATGGCACTTCGATGGCAGGTGCTTGTGCAGCCCCTCGGGGTATCGACGGCAACACCGTGGGTATTGCCTACAGCTGTAATTTGGTAGTTACTCGTGCCGCCGAAGATGTGTTTCTTGACGCCAGCCGTGAGCAAAAAGGAGTAGCGGATGCATTTACGTGGGCGGGTGGACAATCGTCTGTCAAAATCATCAGTATGTCTATGGGAAATATCTTCAGTAGCAGTCAAATTTCAGACGCTGTCAAGTATGCTTACAACCAAGGCAAGATGATTTTCTGCGCCGCAGGTACGTCGTTTGACTGGACGGCTGGCTTTGTGGGTGTGATTTTCCCTGCCAGCATGGCCGAGGCTATTGCCGTAACAGGTGTGAAAGACAACCTCAACACCCGTTGCGACGCTTGCCACCAAGGTAGCGACGTGGAGTTTGTGACCGTGATGGAAAAATCGGACGGACAGCACCCGCTTTCGTTGGCGATGAGTGGCGATGCGCCTTCTACCGTGGGTGGCTCGTCGGTGGCTACAGCTTCGATGGCTGGTATGGCCGCTATCGTTTGGAGCAAATACCCAACTGCTAACCGCACTACCATTTACAACCGCCTCAAAAATGCCTCAAGCAATGCGTCGAGTCGCAATGCTAACTTTGGTTGGGGTCGGGTGAATGTGGCCACTGCTTTGTTGTAATCTGATTATGTTTTTAGCTAACACCCCCATTGTCAATGGGGGTGTTTTATTTTTAGCAAGCGACGCCCCCAGACCTCAAAGACTTCACAACTTTTGTATGCCTCGTTTCATCTATTGTAGCCTATGGTTTTGTTTGAGCTTTTTCAAGGCCCAAAGTCAGGCTATGATAGAGTTGTCGCCTCGGCAAACTCAATATGAGTTGATTCAACAAGCCGAAGTAGTTGATGACACGAATCGTACCATTTCGTTGCAAAAACTCCTCAACTCGAATCTTTTTCGCCCTTTTCAGAAAGCCTCGTTTAATTTTGGTTATACTACCCATCGGTATTGGATTCGATTTCGATTTTGGAAAAAAGCCCCTCAGCAACAATGGATTTTGGCTGTACGAGGCACCTTAATTGACCAAATTGATTTGTATTTGATTCCTCAACACGGAAAGCCGATTCATAAAGTTTCGGGTGACAATCTCCCATTCAGCCAGCGAGAAATTGCTTGTCCTACCTTTGCGTTTTACTTAGATACCCCCTCCGAACCGACAGAGGCATATTTGGCCGTCACCAGCGACGACCCCATCCAGTTTATGCTTTCTATTCAAGAAGCCAATTATTTTCATCAAAACGTAGAAAATGAAACTCGTGTTTGGTTTTTTTATTTTGGGATGCTCTTCATGATTGGTTTTTACAATTTGTTGCTTTTTGTGTCTATTCGAGATCTCAGTATTCTGTTTTATGTTTTATACATTCTGTGTTTTTTGGTGATCAACGCCACTATGCTGGGCTATGGTACCATGTTGGTTTGGGGCGAAAGTGCTTGGTTTACCAAACGAGCCTCTTTTGTCGGTGTTGGTTTTACGAATGTATTTTTTAACCTTTTTGCCTACTATTTTTTAAACATTCGACAGCTTTATCCCAAGATCGTGTGGATGTTTCAACTATGTATAGTCTTTGGCGCTTTTATTGTGCTAATAGGTCTTACGTATCCATCGGTGGCTTTACATCGTTTCATGGCAGCTTTTATTATTCCGAATACCCTCTTTGTATTTTTGATGAGCTTTTGGGTATGGAAACAAGGCTATCGGCCCGCTCGGTATTACTTAATTGGATGGTCAACCTTGCTGCTGGCTATTATCATTTTCATGCTCAAAACCGCCAATTTGATTCCGCTCAACTACCTCACGTTCTTAAGCCTTCCTGTCAGTGGTGTATTAGAGGCCACTTTGCTTTCGCTGGGAATTGGCGACCGAATCAAAACAGCCCAAAAAGAGAAAGCCAATGCACAGCAGAAATTACTCTTACAACAAATTGACAATGAGCGCATTAGAATCAATATTGCCCGTGATCTCCATGATGACTTAGGTTCTACAGTGAGCAGTATCGCTATTTTAAGTCAGTTTGCTGAAAGTCAATTGAAGCAAAATCCTACCCAAATTCCGGAGTTACTAAATCGCCTGAGTCAGAATGCACAGAAAATGCAAGAAACCATGCAGGATATTGTGTGGACCAATCAACCCGAACACGATACACTTAGCGATTTATCGGCTCGAATGCGGCGCTTTGGAGGTGAGTTGCTCGAATCGAAGGGCATCCTTTTTTCGCTCGATATTGCCGATTCGCTACTTGATTCTAAACTACCACCCCACACCCAGTACGACTTTTTTATGATTTTTAAAGAGGCCGTCAACAATGCTGCTAAATATTCGTGTGCTGGTCATGTAAATGCTTCGATTTGGCTGGATAATCAAACCATTCGGCTACGTATTAACGACGACGGTATTGGCTTTGACCTTAACGCCCACTCCGATGGCAACGGGCTTCGGAACATGACCAAGCGAGCGGAACAAATTGGCGGAACCTTGCACATCAATACTCAACCTGATACGGGCACCCAAATTCTATTAGCAATACCCATCCCCTAAGTATGGGATGGTTTAGTATTTGTGAATCTTCTACTTTTGTTCAAGATGTAGTACGACCAACTTCTTTCTGCCCATGCCGATTCGAGTGGTGATTTATGAAGACAACCAAGCGTTGCGTGAAAGCCTTACTATGCTCATTAACGGGACAGAAGGCATGGCATTGGTAGGGGCTTTTCCGAACTGCCGAGAGGTAGAGCAGCAAATTGCAACACTGACTCCTCAGGTAGTATTGATGGACATTGACATGCCCGTTCGAAATGGCTTGGAAGGGCTACGAGTCATCGCCAAGCAGTTTCCTGACGTCAATGTGATGATGCTTACTGTTTTTGAAACTAACGAGTATATTTTTGAGGCCATTTGCGCAGGAGCCGTTGGCTACTTATTAAAAAAATCTTCTCCTGCCGACATCATCAGTGCCATTGTGGATGTGCAACACGGGGGGGCACCGATGAGCGCTGGTATAGCTCGTAAAGTGCTACAGTTTGTGCCTAAAACTGCCCCAATTTCAGCCTCAACTTCTCAGACTAAAGCCACTGATGAACAGGCTCTTACCTCCAGAGAAATAGAAGTACTCACCTTGCTTACCAAAGGCTATACTTACCGCATGACGGCCTACGAGCTAGGCGTGAGCGTTGAGACTATTCGGACTCACATCAAGCGTATTTATCAGAAGCTCCATGTCCATTCCAATACCGAAGCCGTGGCTCAAGCCATAGACAAAGGCTTGGTTCGGCGCTGAGGGTGTCCCCTGTATATGGGATTGCATTCAAAGGGTAGTTTTTAGACCTTTGTTTATGTAAAACCAATCATTTTATTCTAATGAAAAAGACACTACTTATTGTCCTTCTATGTGTAGTAGGGAGTACTACACTTTGTATTGCTCAACGCAGAGCCGAAAAACGCCAAGCTAACCAACAAGAGCGTATTGACGAGGGAGTTGCTTCGGGCGAACTCAACAAGCGAGAAGCCAAACGGCTGCAACGCCAAGTTGACCGAAACGAACGTGCTATTGATGCCGCCGAAGCCGATGGTAAAGTAACCAAAGCCGAAAAAGCTCGCCTCGAAGCCCGACAAGACCGCACCAGCCGCCATGAGGTTAAACAAAAACACGATGGCAACAAACGCCGTAACCAATAAGGTTGTTGGGATTTAGTAATCCCAACAACTTGCCTTATTCGCTACTCCTTTTTGTTCTACTTAACTCCCTATTCTCATGAAAAATGTACCCAAACTCAATTTAAAAACTATTACTACGCTATTTTTTACTGCTTTTCTTCTCGCAAGTTGTAGCAAAGACACCCCCGAGCCTTCTATGGGCGACCAGCATGCAGGCACTTATGTGCTCACCAAAGTTTCGTCGGGAAGTTCGTCGGTGTCTGTTCCTTCTACTAATCCGACAACGGGGGCTGTCATTACCGGAAAAATAGATGTTACGAAAGTGGCCGATGACAAAATAACGGGAACGTTGACCCTCACCGAAACCGACAAAACAGGCAAGGCCACCAACACACCAACAAGCTTAGGCGAAGTGACCCTAAAAAAAGCAACGACTGGCGAAATAGAAGGGTATCAAGGCAGCACCAAAATGGCCTCTTACACGAACAATGAGTTGTCGTTGTTTACGAAAGCCAGTACAGGCGAAACCATCACAATCATCGGAAAAAAGTAATATCATTCGTTATCAACGTACTACATTATGAAATCTTTCTTGAATGGGCTACTCCTCATGGGTTTAGCTCTGTTTGTCTCTTGTAAGCAATCTGCCGACACCACTGGTGGCTCCACACCCAAGCCTTTTGTAGTTGGGAAAAACCGTTTTACCATCAAAGTAGATGGCGACGACCGTGAATATTACGTACACGTTCCGGCCAGTTATACAGGCAAAACGGCTGTACCTGTGGTGATTATGTGCCATGGCACCAGTGGCGACGGCGAAAAATTCTACAACATTTCGGGATGGAAAGAGTTAGGAGAAGTCCAAAACGTCATCACTGTTTTTCCATCGTCATGGGCGTACTGTGTAATTGATGACGGGGTCAGGAAAAATACCACCAAATGGAATGTTTACCCAGGGAGTTTTACGTACTGTTCGGGCGAAACGCCAAGAGACGACATCAAGTTTATGCGTAGCATGATTGACGAAATCAAGCAAAAGTATGAGGTTGATAGTAAGAGAATTTACTTGGTTGGGTTCTCGAATGGGGGAGAATTTGCTTCTCGATGTATGATTGAGTTATCGGACATTTTGGCGGCCTGCGTGGCCAATGCGGGACCGCTTCCAGCCAACTCAACCTATACGCCCAAGCGGCTATTGCCTATTATTTTACAAATCGGAAACTCAGATGATAAACTTCTGGCATTGTTAGGCACCAAAACAGATGTACCGATGGCTCTCAACCAACTACTAATCCAATATCCTGTGGTTCAGACCGTTCTGAATGCTTATATCAGTTCATTCAAAACCAAAACTACTTATACCGCCCAAGGCGATCCTTCTACTTATACATGGTACGACTATGCTGGTACGTCGGGGAATTCTGAGAATTTCCTTCGATTTGTATTGGTAAAAGGACTTGATCATCAGTATCCCAATGGCGTGAATCATCCCATGAAAGGTGCCGAAGTACATTGGAACTGGATGAAGGATTTTAAGCTACCTTAGCGTTCTCAAAACCAATCTATATATGCTAAAATGGCCCTTATGCTATCTATGGGTATATCTGGGTACGCAGGCATCGGAACATTATTATAGTTTGCCATTAAAGCTAAAGCATACTTATCTTTCCTATTTACAACTTGTCTGGAGTTCTGAATCCAGGCTATAATCCATTTTTCACTTTTTCTTTTTGTAATACCTTTTAAGCCAGGCCCTACCAATAATTGGTCAGTAGGAGTATGACAACTTTCACAATTCTTCATAAAAAGCTTTCTTCCAGCTTGTTGTTTAGCACTCATCAACTGGCTATTTGGGAATTTATTCCCATCATAGTCAATAACTCCACATCCCAAAACCGTGTTCTCTTTTGCTTTGTGGCTTTCTTCCCACATTAAAACTACTATCAAACTACTACATACCAAGAGTAACATTAAGACAAGTTGAATCAAGCGTATGAGTCCATGAATTTGCTTTTTATCCATTTTTAGCCAACATTTATCAACGTATTCTATTCTTTTTAACGAATTTTTTATTTTTTCGGTGCCGATGTTAGTAGTTTTTTTAAAATGGAAAAATTTGAAAAATCTCCTCGTGATAGGAGGTTTATTCGCCAACCTAACGGCGTTTGCTATCGCACCAGCTGATAGCTTACAGCACCAATACAAACTTGCCAAACACGACTCGACTCGCCTGACCATCACAGGCAAATGGTTCAGAGAAGTCCTTTTTGCCAACCCATCGTTAGCCTATCGGTTGGCCGTACGCTACGATTCGTTGGCAAAAATTTTACAGAATCCTTCTGAAATGGCTCGTGGGCGAAACTTCATCGGGATGGTTTACTATACACAGGGCAATTATGACAAGTGTGTCCCTTTCTACTTAGATGCCCTACGCCGCTACGAAAGCCTTCAGGATTCACTCTATGTAGGGATTGTACAAAACAACATTGCCGCAGCGTATCAGCACAGAGGTAACCCAAAAGAAACCATTCTGTATTTTGAAAAAGCATTGACGATTTTCAAGGCGATTGAGAATAAGCAATGGATAGGCAATGTAACCACCAATCTGGCAGCTCAATACCTGAAAATCAAGGACTTCAAAAAAGCACTTGAAATGAGTTATTTAGGTCTGAAAGCCTTTGAAGAACTCAACGATACTTACTCGATGGGCTTGGTTTATACTACCATCGGAAATGTATATGCCGACCAACATGAATGCACTAAAGCCATTCCGTTTTTTGAAAAAACCATTCAACGCATCACCCTCGACTACGACCCCGTAGCGGTTGGAGTAGCTTACGAAAACATGGGAGGATGCCAAGTGAAACTACGACAGTTTGCCGAAGCCGAACGTAACCTGCTGACAGCCTTGGCCTTGTTCAAAAAACACGAAGCACCAGAGCATGCTAAACCAACACTGGAGGCTCTCACCGAACTCTATGCCCAACAAGGCAATTATCAGAAAGCATTTGAGATGCAACGGCAGTTTTTGGTACTAAGTGACAGCCTGTTCAACAAAGAAAAAGACGCCGCCATGCTCGATGCCCTCAAGCGTTACGAAAGCGAAAAACAAGAGCAGCAAATTGCGTTGTTGAATACCCAAAATGAAGTGAAGGACTTACAAATCCATGAAAAGCAGCGTCAACAATTATTTTTGGGACTTGGCATTCTTATGCTGGTGATTGTGGTGGGGGTGTTGTATAAACTCTACCGAGACCGTCAGAAAATTAATGCCGAGTTGGCGCATAAAAACGAAGTAATTAGTACGGCTCTTGCCGAAAAAGAAGTGCTGTTGCGAGAGATTCACCATCGAGTCAAGAACAATTTGCAGGTAGTATCAAGCCTTTTGAGCTTACAAAGCAGGCATATTGACGACCAAAAAGCACTCGAAGCTCTCAACGAAGGCCGTAATCGAGTGCGCTCTATGGCCTTGATTCACCAAAATCTTTACCAAGAAGATAACCTCACGGGTATTGACGTGCAAGACTACATTGCCACGCTTTGCCACAGCTTGTTCAATTCGTACAACATTGAGCCGAATCGCATCAGGCTCGAAACACATATTGAACCGCTCCGACTTGATGTGGATACTGTTATTCCGCTTGGTCTTATCTTGAACGAGCTGATTACCAATGCCTTAAAATACGCCTTTCCGAACCAACAAGAAGGACAGCTTAGTATCGAACTTCACAAAGAAGAAGCTGGTCTGGTGCTGCAAGTAAAAGACAATGGCGTAGGAGTACCCTCTTCGTTTGACTGGAAACGCACGGCTTCGATGGGCTTTCAATTGGTAAAAGCATTTGCTCAAAAACTAAAGGCCGAAGTCGAAGTACAGGGGCAGTTGGGTATGTGCGTAACGCTACGGATTGTCAACTTCAGAATGGCTTGATGTTAGGGAGTGTGTTCATAGTCAAGCTGATGTTGGTTCAGAAACAGCTTGAATGCCGCAAAAGCCTGTTTATGACCAAATTGTTGTTGGATGCGCCGTAATAACTCTTCGGGGTTGCTGACCTCAAGGTGTATTTGCAGACGTTCTACTTCTTCGAGAGATAGCTTGAGGCTGTACTCATGTCCTTGGCTTATCCATACGTTATCTATCAAAGTACCCTCATCAAAGCCTTCCATCAAAAACACACCGTTGTCTTCTATCGTAGCGGTTACGATACACTTCAGCCGAGCGACTTTTTCTTGGTATAGCGTTATATGAGGCATGACCGAGAACGTTAGGGGGCTGACACAAAGGTGTCATATTTTGTCATGAGTTGCATAAACTTGCTGGGGTCTTTGGGTGGAAAACCTTCTTTTTTAATCAGTTCGGCCATTTCTTGAAAATAACCTTCAAAGCCTCCTGGCGAAAACCACAGTAAAAAACGAGCAGGGGCGTTGTTTGGATTACTGAAGGTATGTACGTGCAACGGCGGAATGGACACGAAACTTCCTGCCTGTGCCACATGGATTTGTCCATCCAATACAAACGTCAGGTTGCCTTCTAAGACATAAAACATTTCTTCCATCTGTTGATGGTAATGAGGCGGCGGACCTTGAAACTGGGGCGGACCTTGGTACTCAAGGCAAGACCATAACCCATTGGTTTGGTTTTTTTGTGCCTTAAATGTAATTTCTACACCTGCTGCGGCCAATTTGTCGCCTTCGCCAGCAGCCAATATGATTGGACTTACAGTGTTCATGATTTGATACGTTTAGCAATGATTTCGGTTTTTGTACCTTTTGCATCTTCTGACAACAGGTGTATCTCGGCGGCGGCGTAGTACCCCAACACTTCCTTGGTTTTGCTGTCTATCAACGTTATTTTTTCTGCTTTCTTGACCATTCGACACACAGTGCTCACTGGCATCGAAGGTTCGTCGGAGTAGTGGATGTCTATCTCTAAATCAAGTTGTTCAGCACCGTTCGGATTTAGTTTAATGATGCCCACTACTTGATGCACAGCTATCTCTTGGTCAAATACCTTGAGGCAACGAACTTGATAGGTTCCTGATAGGTCTCGGGCAAGATCAAACGACTCAGTATCACTTGGCGAATATCCCCAAACCAGTAAAATATTTAGTAGATAAATCAATATTTCCATAGTAGTTGCTATTGTTTGGCCAATGAATTAGTTGAAGCAACGTATTTAACTACTTGATTTTTAATCGGTTTCAACGAGTGCAGGTAGGTATAAATAGCACCTAAATCTTGTTCGTTCATACCGCTATAAAAAGTCCAAGGCATTGGAGTATTAAAACCATCCTGCACTTCTACAGGCGTATAACGCAGCGTATCAAAAGCCTTGAAACGAGCAATAAATGCCTCTTTGGTCCAGTAACCTAATCCCGTTTCAAGATCGGGAGTTAAGTTGGCCGATTTTACTTTTCCGTTAGGAAGTGTAAAAGTCATTCCCCCAGCCAATTCTTTTGATTTAATGGGCATACCCATGCGTCGTTTTGTGTGACAGTCGGTGCATCCTGCAATCATCAACAGGTATTTTCCATACGCCAACGTATCTGATTGAGCGGGGCTTTGTTGTGGCTTAATGGTTTGTGGAAACTGTTTGAGAATAGGCTTTATCCAGAAATCGGGCTTTGAGGCTGGTATTTTTTTTTCGATAGATGGCAACGTGCGCACATACGCAATAATGGCTTTGATGTCTTCGCTATCCATTTTGCCGTAGCTCCAATAGGGCATCAAAGGCAACAGTGCCTTACCATCTTTTGAAATGCCCGTGGTAATAGCCTGGTACAATTCGCCGTCTGTCCAGTTTTTCAAGGCCGACGGCGTAAGGTTTTTGCCATAAAAAGTACCTGGTAAGCCCAATTTGTGGTCAAAAACCTGCCCGCCAGCCCCCAAACTCCCTTTTACTAAAGGCCCTGCAAGTAGTTGTGTATTGCGTTGCGAATGGCAATCCATGCATACCGCTACGTGATTTGCCAAGTATTCGCCTCGTTTGATGCGCTCGGGCGATACACTTACGGTCAGGGTTGGCGCATTACCGATGCGTTTTTGATAGCTTCTACAACCCAGCAGAGCCATACAAGTTAGCCCTATCCAATAGGCTTTCATTTTTCTCTTTTAAAGCCAAGCAACCAGCCTATTACCCCGCCCCCAATGGCACCCCACACAGCATAGACTATCAGATCAACCAACACAACTTGGGTGGTCATTAAGTGGGTAGTTGCATACATAGTTAAATCAAAACTACCGCCTACAATGACGTTGAGCCAAGTACCAGCAATGGCTCCGGCACCAAAGGTTTTGATGTTGGCCCATTTTTCAAAAATGAGGGCAAACAGCAGTGCAAAGCCAAAATTCCCCAAAGCTAATGGCACTATATCAGGTTCTGTTTTCATAACCGTAGGAAAGGCGGCGTAGAAAGGTGCATAGAAGTCTGCTAATATTACGCCCATGGTTAAGCCACCAATGGCAAACAAAACGATACCACCTACTACGGTAGCGATAAGGACACGTGAGTTCATTTTTGTAAAGGTTAAGGGTTTGATTTGTAGTTGTTTAACTTAATACAAAGTTATCGTATCATCTAACCCTGCGCATCCGTAAATTTTCGTAACTTCACTACGCAGATTTACGTATTTTGACGGTTTGTCCTATGAAGCATCTACTCTTTTTGTTGTTGAGCTGGCTCTCGCTCACACTGAAGGCCCAAAACTCCAAGCAGTTGGATAGCTTAGAACACGCACTCACAGCTGCAAAGCCCGACTCTCAAAAAGTATTGCAATTGGTCAAACTGGCCAATCGGTATCGAGATATTGACCTCAAGAAGAGTTATCACCTTTATCAACAAGCTGATTCGTTGAGTACTCAAGTGCATTTCTCGAAAGGCATTGTGCAGGTATGCGAAGGTTACATGGCTTGTTATTACTTAGAAGGCAAATACGAGAAGTCGCTTCCGTTTTTGCAACGAGGCTTACACATTGCTCAACAAAATCACCTACCCAAAGAAGAAGCCATGATGCTGGGCGATATAGGCGCTTGGTATATGTACATGGGCAACCGAAAAACCGCCCTTGACTACAACCTTAAAGCTCTGGCTATCAACGAAAAAGTAGGCAGCAAAAATGCCATCGGGTTCAATTTGGCCAATAGTGCTGCGCTATTTCACGAACTCAAACTTGATGATAAAGCCATTGAATTTAACCAACGTACCATTGACTTACTAAAAGGTGAGCCTGATAAACTGACGCCTGCCCAAGCGTATGGCAACTTGGGGAATATTTTTAATGAACAAAAAAAGCACCTTGCTGCTCGTGATGCGTACCAAAAAGCCATAACCCTCTGCGAAGCCTCCGACCAAAACTACGCCCTGCGGTTTTCGGTTGAGTATTTAGACGGGCTGGGGCGAACGTATTTGTTGCTGAATCAGCCCCAAAACGCCCAAAAAACCTTTGAAATCGCCTTATCAAGAATACAATTTGAAGTTGGTGAAAACACCGAGCACGTGGGGCGTATCCAAGCCAGTTTGGCAAAACTGTATTTCAAAAGCAAGGCATTTGACAAAGCCGAAACAGCCGCTTTGTCGGCTATTCGGTACACCCCGCCCTCCAATCAAGCCGAGATGCTGCCTTCGATATATCAACTTTTGGCTCAAATCCATTTGGCCAAAGGCAATATGGCCCAATGGGAACATTACCAAAACCTCACTGATTCGCTCGAAACCAAGCAGCTAAATCAAGAAGTACGAAAAGGGCTGCTGGAACTAGAAACTAAGTATCGCACTGCTCAAAAAGACAAGGAGTTGATAGAACAACGTTCCGAAAATTTCCGCCAACGCACGTGGCTCATTGCCTTGGCAGTCAGCTTGTTGGCAGTAGTGATACTGGGGTATTTATTCTATAATCGGTATCGTTTGCGGCAAAAAGCCATTCTGGATGCGGCCATTATCAACGAACAACAGTTAGGATTAAACGCTGTGATTGAAGCCCAAGAAGCCGAGCGCAAGCGCATTGCCAAAGACCTCCACGACGGCATTGCACAAGAATTAGTCGCTCTGAAATTGGGTTTTGAGCAACTTCGTTCCAATCAAGAATTGCCCAAATTCAACACACTGATGCAATCGCTGGATGAGGCTTGTAAAGAAATCCGTACTATTTCGCATGTGATGATGCCACCTACGCTCACTTACCAAGGTCTGCCCAGTTCGTTGGAAATGTTGCTCCGCAACAGCCTCGAACAGGCAGGCATTCAGCATCAATTTGACAATTTAGGCATTACTGACCGCTTAGACGAAAAAGTTGAAATTGGGCTGTATCGCATTGCACAAGAGTTGCTCAACAACATCGTCAAACACGCTCAGGCCAACGAAGTAGTTGTACAACTTCAGAAAATAGGCAATAATATAATCTTGCGGGTAGAAGACAACGGCCTCGGCTTTGACTTTGAGACAGCCAAACAAAAAGGTAGTATGGGCTTGCTCAACATCCTCTCAAGGGTGCGCACCTTGGGCGGCACGTTCGTGTCCGAACCCAGCACGCCCACAGGTACCGTTTCGATGGTAAGAGTGCCAATCTAAAACTGATTTGTCCTACTTCTCTACACTGCTTCTATGCGTTACCAGCAAAGTTTGGGGATAGTGCTAGCTTTGAACATTTCATCCCTAAATAGATATAGCCCCTCGGCAATAAATTTTAAGCTTGGCATTTTTATTTAAACGAAGTCTGTTATTATTGCAAAATAAATGCAAAATAAGCCATGTTGCTTGAATTTAAAGTTTCCAACTACAGGTCAATCGGCAACGAGCAGACGATGAGCTTAATCCCTGCTCCTAAACAAAAAGACCATCTTCAAAACATTATCGCTAAGGGACGATACCAAGCGTTAAACGCTATATCACTATATGGTCCAAATGGAGGAGGTAAATCAAACATTCTAAAAGCTATGAGTCTTTTAGACAGGTTGGTTCATATTTCAGCAAGGACATCATCAACAACCCGATTACCTTATGATCCATTTTTATTAAGAGAAGGTTGGGAAGATAAGCCGACAGGGTTTGAAATCTCTTTTGTCATTGATGAAAGCCGCTACCGTTACGGTTTGGAGTTTACAGCAAGTGAAATAAAAAAAGAGTGGTTGTTTCGCAAATCGGCAGGACGAGAAGTAAACTTGTTTGAAAGAGAAGGGGAAACCATTGATGTAAGTTCGGGTTATAATGGCTCTAAGAGAATCATTGACGCAGCAATTGAAGCAACAAGAGTTAATGCCTTATTTCTCTCTACTTGTGACATGTTGAATGTTGAGGAAGCTAAAAATATAATGAGATGGTTCAAGCATTTTAACATGTTGGATGGTTTAAATATTGACGAAGACATAAGAACAGTTTCTCTATCTGAATCAAAAGGATATAAAGACAAAATAAGGCAATACCTAAGTAGTTTGGGTTTAGGATTATTTGATGTTCAAATAACAACAAAAGATTTTGAAGAATCAGAATTGCCAACTGATATTCCCGAAAACTTGAGAACTCAATTAATTGAAAAGTTAAAGGATAGCCAAAGCTATAAGGTTTATGCCCTACATAAAATTTACAACTCAGAAGGTAATCCCACTGAAAAACTTCATTCCTGGGATTTCAATGAAAGAGAATCAGCGGGAACGCAAAAAGCATTTAAGTTGAGTGGGCCTGTTCTATGGGCATTAGCTAACGGAGGCGTTCTTATCATTGATGAAATTGAGGCCGCAATGCACCCCATTATGACCCTAAATACGATTGACTTATTTCTGAAAAAAGAAAGCAATCCAAACAATGCACAATTAATCTTTGCAACTCATGATACTAACCTTTTGAGCTATTCAACTCTTAGACGAGACCAAATTTGTTTTGCAGAAAAAAATAAATGGGAAAGCACAGAAATATATTCTCTTTCTGATTTTGTTTATTTCGGAGAAAAAAATGGTGAGTTCAAATCAGAGAAAGAAAGGCCTGACACCGACAAAGAGAAGCGATATTTTGAAGGTAGATATGGAGCAATCCCTGCATTGGGTAATTTTCAAAAATTTATTAGCAATACCCAATGGCAAAGAGAGGGAAAATAAAAAAAGCTAAAACGAAAGACCAAGACATCAGACCTTTTAGACCAAGAAGGTATGATATGTTTATGCTCATAGTTTGTGAAGACCAAAATACAGAACCATACTATTTTAGGCAATTTAAGAAACTATTCCCCGAAGAGACAGTATATTTAAGAGAAGTAGGAACTGGAAAAAAGCCAAAAGGAATTGTTGAACAAACCATTATTGAAAGAGAGTCCTTATCAGTTGAAGCCCAAAAAACAATTGATGAGGTGTGGGTTGTATTTGACAAAGATGATGAAGGTAATAATGCAACTACACTTGCAAGTTTTAATGCAGCATGGGAACTGGCACAAAATGAAAATATTAATATCGCTTTTAGCAACGAAGTTTTTGAATTATGGCTATTGCTTCATTTCATAGATGTCAGTTCTGATAACCCAATTCCTCGAGCAGACATTTATTCTAGTTTAGAATCTGTCATAAAATCTTTTGAAACTCACAAGCTATTTCTTTACAAACATGGCAAGACGGAAATAATTGATGCACTTATTGAATTAGGAAGTGAAGCAAAAGCAATTGAACGAGCCAAAAAACTATTAGCCGAACAAAAAGGCAAACTACCTATTGACGCTAATCCAAGCACAACAGTTCACATTTTAGTTAATCGACTAAGAGAACTTATAGAGTGGTATTCCCGACAATGATTGCAACGATACAACTCTGACCGAACAATAGCCCAGCCGATAAAATAATCTTGCTACAGTGGAGCTGGCATACTTCTATGAAAATTTGGGGCTAAAACTCCCCGACTGCGGCAATACCTAAACGGGTTTGGGCGCATCTTCAAATTTCTTGTATTTGCCCAATAGCTTGCCTATCAGATACGTCAGCGGCATAATTACCTTTTTGACAAATGCAGGAAGCTCAGGTAAATCGTACTCATTTTTGTAGCGAGTTACCAAATACGCCCCATCAAAAGCTTCGGGTTGCTCGCTGCCTGATTTTGCCTGTGCCGCATAAAGCGCCGATAAGAAAAACACAATGCTGTGCGCAGGTTTAATCCAGCCCGTTAGGTGCAAGACTTCGTTGCTTGCATTCCAAAAACGGTGAGGAGTTCCTCGCTCAAAAAAGGCAGACTGACCTGCTTCGAGGTACGCTGGCGCTTTGCCCAACACCTGATAGCCCATCTTGCCACTGGCTACAGTAATACACTCATCTTGTAGCAAGTGCACGTGCATGACAGGGCCTTTGTCGGGCTGAACAAAGCTCTCTAGTAGCACTTTATCTCCATCAGTTTCATGTTCTATTAACTTGAAAATCAGGACTTCTCCGCAATTATTTTGAATGGTGTGTGGATACGAAAATTTCATAGCAGTAATGGGTTGTAGGGTTATGGTTTGATGGCATCGGCCAACTTGGGTTGGCTTTGAATGTACTTGTAAATGGCCGTAAGCTCGTCGTCGCTCATCAATCTAAAGCCTTCATAAGGCATAAACTTAGGGTCAATTTTCCGATGGTCGGGCGTAGTGCCTGTGCGAATTGTTTGTAGAAATTGAGCCGTTGTCCATTTTCCCCACTTCCCTCCAGCCGTTAGGTTAGGTGCTACCGGAGCACCAGGTTCGTTGCCTTGAGAGCCGTTGAGCTGCTCACCATGACACGACCGACAGCCACTAATTTGTACTAGATAACCACCATATTCAGCCGTAACAGCTTTGACAGGCGCTTTGACGACTGAAATCGTCTCGTGATTGATGTGTTCGGCATTGATTACATCGCCAAAGGCACCAGCCCCTGCCAAGGCTTTCGCTATAAAGGTAAGGTTTGGTGCTGGCCAAGTTTTGTCAACCGCAGGTACTGATTGCAAATAAGCCACAATAGAACCTAAATCTTGGTCGCTCAAGTGCTGAAACTCTTTGGATGGCATAATAAAGGCTGGTGTGCCGTCCTTTTTAATTCCATGCCGAATGGCTCTCACAAAGTCCGCTTCGGTATATACGCTACCTTTTCCACCTTGCCCTTTGGTCAGATTAGAAGCAGGAATAGACCCCAGCGAGGCATCTTCAAAAAAAGGCGTACCGCCTACATCTTTGCCGTGACAGCCTGTGCAGTGAATTTCAACCAAGCGTTTACCCTCTGCTACGGAGGCCGAATCAGTCGGTATGGCTATCGCTGCGGGATTTACTTCGTACTGCTTGGTAAGCCTATTTTCAAAGCTATTTACCAAATATACTGCCGTACTTACCATGAGTACCACCAATAGCAGTAGTATAATACCTACCCATTTCAAAAAGCGCTCCATAGTTGTAACCGTTTAATTATAAGCTATTTACAAAATTGTTTTTGTAGCAATAGGCTCATCTTCACATTCGGCAGAAATAAGCCCCATTCCCCTCGCCAAACAGGTTAGCGCATCGGTCAACCAAGTGTATAGTGTTTTCATGATTTTTAACAGATTAATGCCCCATACCTGAAGCAAGCCAAGTTTCGCAACGAACTATTTCAGCGGTAACTCCTTGCAGTAGGTACACCACTTGTACCACCCCATAGCACAGAATCGTACCAACTATCAAAAGGCTAACCGCCATACCAAGCGATTGAAAAAAAGTAGGTTTCATAACACAATTAGTTGAGGTTAAGGGCACATCTTTTTGCTTTGACCATGTTCAGTGACCAATTCAAAAGAAGAATTTTAAAGCTGCTTAGGTTTGATAAAACCTGCCGTAAGCGGTGCAATCAGTTCAGCAAAGTGCAGGAGTTCTTCTTCAGAATGATACGCTCCTACAATCTGTAGGCCAATGGGCAGTCCGTCTTTGTTCAACCCTACCGGAATACTTACGCACGGATGACCCGTAGCGTTAAAAATAGCAGCGTAGGGGAAGTAGTTCATATAAGGCATTAGTTCGCCATTGTCACCTTTGAGGGGAGTACCTTGCGGGCATTTAGGAAACGGGGTTCCATATGTAATGGGACAAATCAAAAAATCGTGCTGCTTGAAAAACGCCTCCCATTGGTCAATCAAGGCTTTTCGGTCGGTTTGGAGTTGTTTCCATTTGGCATCGGAATTGTCGTCCATCGCTTCATAAAAAGCACTGAAATGGGGCAAGCCATTATCCATTTTCTTAAAATCCATCGCTATCAGCTTTCGCAACAGCCAAGGTTGCCCCTCGCTCATCATAGAGGCAAACGAACCTAGAAATAATTTGAACATAGCATCGTATGTATCAGGTACTTTCTGACTTACCACAACGCCTTGACCAACTAAGGTTTGCGTTAATTGTGTTAGCTTTTTGCTTACGTCTCGGCTTACTTTCACAGTTTCGTTGCCATGTTTCCACGCATCCACCCACGCAATTTTGTATTGATTGAGTGTTTTGGTAGAGGCTGATTTCCAGCTAATTTTCTGTTGAAATCGCTCATCTGGTTTTGTTTCTCGAAGCACCCGCCACATCAATTTTAGGTCTGCCACATTTCGTGCCAACGGCCCCCCCGAAGCCAAGGCCATTCGGGTAAACTTGGTGGTAGTGTCTGGCCCTGTGCCTTGTGTAATATTGACTGAGCCAAAGGTGGGCTTTAAGGCATACAAGCCACAAAAGGCGGCTGGAACCCGAATACTCCCCCCCAAATCGCTGCCCAGTTCGAGGGGGGTGAAGCCTGCCGCCAAGGCAGCAGCGCCACCGCCAGTGCTGCCTCCTGGTGTACGAGTAGTATCGTAGGGGTTACTCGCTGTAGGATATATTTCACCCTGTGTTTGATAGTCCGACAGCATGTAAGGCACGTTGGTCGTGCCCAGTACAACGGCTCCAGCTTGCTTGATTTGACGCACTACTTCGCCATCGTGAGGGGCCACAAAACCCATCATTTTTACGTTCATGGTAGAAGGCGAGCCTTTCACCCAAAACATTTCTTTGATAGTTACTGGCACCCCCAACAAAGGTTTATTCAATGTATCGCCTTGGGCAACGGCCTCGTCTGCGAGTTGTGCTTCCTGCAAGGCTTCAGCTTCACGCAGCCAAATGAGGGCATTGTATTTCCAGTTATTGTTTTTGATGTAAGCTAGATGCTCTTTTACAATCTCAACCGAAGTGGCCTCCCGACTACGAATCAAAGCAGCTAGCTCCGTTGCTGACTTGTAAATATATTTGTTGGCTATAGGCAGTGGTTGTGTTGGTTTTTGAAAAAGCACTGCTTGCAACGTGGGCGGTGTACCAATAGCGGGCGGAATAATGGAATACAAATAAAGGCCGAAAGCAAGAGCTATTAGCAAGAGCACCCCTACAACTGTACCTACCCATTTAACGATTTTCTTAGTCGAAGTTTTCATGTTTTTTGGTTGAAATATCCAACACTACTCTTATTGGCTGTGCATGTAATTGATAGGTCAAAAATACTTCTTTTGGGTTGTTCAAATCATCCGTAGATTTTCGTAATTCTACTACGCAGATTTGCGTATTTAGTAAGGAAGTCGTTTTGTGTACATAAAGTCACTAAAACACCACAGTCATCGTTTTAACAGATTTTTGAGAAAAGAACTATCTAATAAGTAGTTACCGGGAACTAGTCATTGATTTTTCACAATTCGTTAAATATCAAGTTCTTATGAGTTTAAAAAAC
Source organism: Spirosomataceae bacterium (assembly GCA_046329195.1). GTDB lineage: Bacteria > Bacteroidota > Bacteroidia > Cytophagales > Spirosomataceae > JAXLVB01. The sequence goes on from JAXLVB010000001.1 coordinate 50,027, forward strand.
TAATAGTTTAATACAAACTATTTTTATACACGTACTTAGCATGTTTTAACTTTCTGTATTTTTTAGTGACTCAACATCCAAAATCCAGTGATGAGGTGTATGTATCTGGAATCAAAAACCTGAGTTCTGATTACGAACGGGTGTTTCGATGGTTACTCACCATTGATTGATTCGAGAAATTATGCTATTGATAAACCTTAACAACATGAAAACAAACGTAGCACCTCGTAACCATGCCATTGTCTTGGGCGGTAGCCTCGGCGGGCTATTGGCCGCCAAAGTACTGAGTCAACATTTCAAACAAGTGACTATTATCGAAAAAGACACCGTACATCGTCAACCTGAATCTCGCAAAGGGCAGCCCCAAACCCAACACTTGCATGGTCTTTTACCGGCAGGATTACGCATCTTGAATCAGTACTTCTCTGGTATTGAGGCCGATATGAGTGCTAACGGTGCCAAGGTGATGGATTTTGCAGAAACGATGAATTGGTTTTCGTATGGGGGTTATAAAAAACGCTTTAAAATTGGCTTCAATGCGGTAATTGCTACTCGTCCTTTGTTAGAGCACTTGGTGCGGGAGCGTGTATTAGCTTTACCTAACATTTTGCTTCAAGACAACACCACTGTCAAAAAACTGCTTGCTTCTGCCGACCACCAAGAGATAGTAGGTGTAGAAATATTGCCCAAAGATGAAGCACAAAGTACCTCACTTCTAGCCGATTTGGTAGTGGATGTAACTGGGCGAGGCTCTCGCACGCCTCAATGGCTCAAAGACTTAGGATACGAGCAGCCTGAAGTCAGCGAAGTGAAGGTGAATGTGGGCTACACCACCCGCATGTATAAGCGCAATCCGAGCGATAGCATCAGTCAAGATTGGTTGCTTTATACCCCTAAAGCTCCTCAAGAAACTCGCTTTGGTGGGATGTTTCCAGTCGAAGACAATAAATGGGTACTGAGCGTAGGTGGCTGGCATGGCGACCACCCAAGTACAGACGAGAAGGGATTTTTAGAATTCGTAAAAGCACTGCCCCACCCTGAGTTTTACAGAATAGCCAGTCAGGCCGAACCCCTCAGCGAGGTGATTCCGTTCAAGTTTCCACTTAGCTTGCGCCGTCATTATGAGAAGTTAACACGATTTCCGAAAGGTTTCTTGGTCATGGGTGATGCCGTCACCAGTTTTAACCCTACCTACGGGCAGGGGATGTCGTCGGCAGCCTTGCAGGCAGAGGCCATGGACAAGGTATTTCAGCAGAATCAAAGCCCCGATGCCTTATGGAAAGCATATTTCAAAGCCATCGCTCCAATTGTAGATACCATTTGGCAATTGGCCACAGGCGAAGATTTTCGTTTTGTCGAAACGGTTGGTGTGCGTCCACCTGGCATTAACCTCGTCAATAAATACGTGGCTAAAATCCACAAAGCCAGTCTAAAAGACGAAATAGTCTGCAAAGCTTTCTTGCACGTAATGGGCCTGCTTCGACCTCCAACCACGTTGTTTCACCCTCGTATCTTCTGGAGGGTTATGACAGCGTGATCGATACTTATGCCAAAACACCCCAGTCGGTAGTGTTTAGATACCGATTGGGGGGTCAGATTTAACGAAAAAACTGTGCTTAATTCTTAGCAGCCTGTGGCATCTGTACCATAGGGGTCATCGTTAGGTTTTCGATTAGCCAGTTGTTTCCTTTCTTTACCAATAACACCGTAAATGCGTTTTCCTGTACTTCAGTGCGGCTGCCAAACGTCAGGGTGGTACGCTCTTTATAAGCCGTCACAATCACATCGGAGCTGATAGTACGGGTGTTTTCGTCCAACACTTCTACCGAAGTTTTATCTGCTTTGGGCCGTTGCGCAAGCATACCAAACAGCATGGTGTACATAGACTTCAAGGCTTCTCGTCCACTCACGATAATCCCCGTCGGCGTAACATGCACGCCGCTTTCTGTAAAACAGTTCACCAATGCCCCAACATCCTGTTTATTAAAGGCTTGGTTGGCTTTGTTATATACCTCTCTTGCATCAGGGTTCAGTTTTAGTTGTGCTGAAGCTACCAACGTTGTTAAAAGAAGAGCCGAGACTGTAAAAAGCTTTTTCATTGTTTTGGTTGAATTGAAGGTTAAAAATTTGTGAATTGATGTGACAAAGGTAGCCCTCTTCATCAGCTCCAATCATCAGTGAGATTGCGTAAAATGCCTACGCAGATTTGCGTATTTTATAAATTTTACTACCTTTACTTACCAATCTTAATCTCTTCTTGCTATGAGAAATCGCCTTTCTCATTTCGTTGTGGCAGCTATTATTAGCTTAGTAGTAGCCAGTTTATCAAGTGCTTACGCTCAGCAACGTTTGATAGACAGTCTCCGCAAAGTCCTACGTCAAGAAAAAAATACCGAAAAACGCATCGAACTCTACGAGCAGATAGCCAAAGAAGCCAAAGAGATTGATCTAGAAACAGCCAGTCGCTATGCCGACACACTGGAGCAAATGGCTCGGCAAGCCAATAGCCAGTTGGGAAAGGCCAAAGTCTTAAGTTTTCGGGGTAAGCTTCTTAAAGAAAAAGGCAATTTTAGGGGAGCATTAGCCTTCTATTGGCAAGATTTGGCTCTTCGCAATCAGCTCAAAGACCAACCTGGCATCGGTCAAGCTTACAACGACATCGGTGCCTGTTATGCCGAGTTGTATCAACCCGACTCGGCCATTTTGTATTACCTCAAGGCCATCAACATCTATGAACCTCTGAATCAATACAGTAACATTGCTTCACTTTATAGCAACATTGGGAACCTATATTCTGACCAAAAAGTCCACAACAAAGCCATTGTTTATTTAGAAAAAGCACTCCAAATCAGGCTCGAACATGGCGAAGAAAAAAAAGCCATGTACACTTACAACAACTTGGCTGTGGCTTATGGCACCAAAGCAAACGCCAGCCCTCAAGACATCGAGAAGGCCATTGCTTACTCTAAAAAAGGGATTAGCATTGCGCTGAAATACGACAACAAATTTGTGGCAGGGGTCATTGAGGGTGGAATCTGTCACTTACTCAACGAAAAGCATCGCTATCAAGAAGCTGTTGATTATTGCAAACGCTCACTCCAGTATTTAGAAGAAGCCAAACGAGAACCCAACATGGTGTTTCCACTCGTCAATTTGGCTACGGCCTACAATGCCCTCAACCAACCTGCCCAAGCAATTAGCTATGCCGAAAAAGGCTATCAAATCATGGTTGCTCGCAAATTGGTGGACCCACTGGAGGTCTATTATGAAGAAATGGCCACTGCCCACGAAAAACTCGGTCATTATGACCAAGCATTGGTTTGGTTCAAAAAATTCATGGCGTTAGACGATTCGTTGTTTAAAGCCGAAAACGTCAAAAACCTTGCTGATGTAGAAACCAAATATCAAGCCGAGAAAAAAGAAAAAGAATTAATTGAACAAAAAGCCGAAAATTTCAGACAACGCACGTGGCTTATCGCACTGGCAGGAAGCGTTTTGTTACTGTTAGTACTGGGGTATTTGTTCTACAACCGCTATCGTTTACGGCAAAAAGCCATCTTAGACGCCGCCATTATCAAAGAACAACAGTTGGGACTGAACGCCGTGATTGAAGCTCAAGAGGCCGAACGAAAGCGAATTGCCAAAGACCTCCACGACGGCATTGCACAAGAATTAGTCGCTTTGAAACTGGGGTTTACTCTTCTGCAAAACAAAATCGAGACGTTGGCCCCCACCGAGGCCTCTACCCTAACCACACTGGCCGAACAACTCAATGAAGCCTGTACCGAAATCCGTAGTATTTCGCATGTGATGCTCCCACCAACGCTAGAAAAGTACGGCTTGGTGCCCAGTTTAGAAATGCTGCTTCGTAATAGTATTGAGCAAGTGGGCGTGCAAGCGGAGTTTGAGCATTTCAACCTCCCCGAACGCTTGGAAGAAAAAACCGAACTGGGTCTCTATCGCATTGCTCAGGAGTTGCTCAACAATATTCTGAAGCACGCCCATGCCAGCAAAGTTATCCTACAACTTTACAAAGCGGGTAACAGTTTGGTCATGCGTATAGAAGACAACGGTCAAAGTTTTGATTTTGACGACGCCAAACGCAAAGGCAGCATGGGTTTACTTAATATTCTGAGTCGAGTCAGTACGCTTGGTGGTACGTTCACCTCGGAGCAAGGCACACCCTTGGGTACCATTTCGACCATCCGCATACCCGTGTAGGTACAGCTCCGAGGTGAAGAACTCTCTACTATCGTATAAATACAAAACTACCAGCCCAACCACCGTAGCCCCCACTTGACACACCGTTGCGGTTGCTCCCCACGTACGACGATTGCCCCGGACGAATCTCAATCATAAACGAGCCTCCGTTCGACTTCGAAATCAGTCCAGCATGAACTGCCGCCAAGCAAATGGAGGAGTCATCAGTATAGGTATCTGTACCCCAAAGCCGAGAGGCATCGCCATTGGGCGGACAGTTACAACTGAGGCGAAGCCCGTTTTGTCCACGGTATTTATCCGCTTGGTCGGTCCAAGCCAGTTGAACACCGCTTCCCATTTTACTACCTGATTTACCGGCCACTACCGTATAGCTACCATACCATGTGCCATAACTTGCCGATAGAATTCCGTTTCGCTGCGAGCCTCGATACGAGGTTTGTCCTGCCGAGATTTCGATGGTAACTTCGCCTCCAGCTTCTTTGGTAATGGCTCCAGCATGTACGCCAGCGCCACAAATCGAAGAGTCGTCTGTATAAACATCGGTGCCCCATACCGAGCCGGGTGCGCCATTGGCTGGGCAACTAAAGGTAAAACGTTGGCCTGTTTTGCCTCGCAAATCGGTGGCGTTTTTGTTCCAGTCGGCAGTAGTGGCTGTGCCCGAACTCGGCAACGACACTGGCGGCGTGCTGTTGGGCGTAGTAGACGTTGGAGTGGAAGTAGGGTCGTTGACTACAAACCGAACGCTGGCACGTACGGTAAACTGCCCATCGGGCCAGTTGAAATACACACGGGCTTCGTAGGTACCTGCAGCAAGAGCATTGTACTCAAACTGCCCTGCGGTTTTACCGTCGGTGTACATCCATTGACCAAACTGATTAGCAGGCAAATCGGCTCGTGTGACGGCAATCCAGTCGGTCTTGCTGCCTGATAAGCCGCTGAACGATACTACAATTTTTTCATTGGACAAATAACTACTTTTCGATACCCATACCGATGGATTTACCGCATTGGTCGAAGTAGGTTGCGACACAGGCGGCGTTGGAGTAGGCGTTTGTGTGGGCGCATATCCTCCACCCACTACGTCTATATCTATCCAAGCCATGTCGTCTTCGTTGACATTGCTGTTGTTGGGCGTTGAGTTGGGGTCGGGGCTATCAGAACGAATTACCTCTACCCGATTGATGAGTTTAGTCCCCTGCGAGGCCGTCACTTGCACAAAATATTGAAAAATAACGTAGCTACCCGCCGGAATGCTCACAACGCTACACACTACGGTACCGTTGTTGTGCTCTACTGTGCCTTCTTTGAAATCGTCAGACCGACGAGACATAAAAGCGGCGCCTTCCAACACATGCCGAATTTGTACGTTGGTGGCAGCATCAGGACCATCATTAAAAATAGCGACCGAAAAATACACTTGGTCGCCTCGATTCACCTCTCGGTCATTGACGTCCATTTTGAGGCGCAAATCAGCCGCTACGTTGGGCTGCACTACAGGCGCAGCCGTTGCACTGGCCAGCCCCCCTAGGACTATCCAGCAGTACATGATCAAGTATCGCATGGTTTTGTTGGTTTATTGTAGTCATTTTACATCACTAAAGGTACTGCTTCTTGCCAAATTTCGGCATCTTTTGCATCAGTAATGGCAATGATTATTCTCATTTTGACCCTTTGTTTTGACTGTCAACTACCGAAAAAGTATCACTAGCTAACTACCTTTATGTTTTCTTGTCGTACTTGCCTCAGTCGCCGATTCAAGAATTTGTGTGGTATCAATCAGCTATGCTATCTATTTCTACAAAATGTTTGTATCTTCACTACGCAATCTACCTCGTTCGTGTCATGGTTCTGAAAACAAAAATCATCATTGCAGACGACCACCATTTGGTTCGGCAGGGGTTTAAAGCCTTATTGGAGGGCATTGATTTTGTGGAGGTTGTGGGTGAAGCCGCCAACGGCCAGCAAGTGCTACACCTGCTTCGTCATGGCAAATACGCCGACGTGGTGATTATGGATGTTGAAATGCCCGTACTCGATGGCCTTGAAACTGCCAAGCAAATCACACAAGATTTTTTGGGTACTCGGGTGATTATGCTCACCATGCTCAACGACAAAGCCATTATCGAAAAAGCAGTAACCAACGGCGCTAAAGGTTTTTTATTTAAAAACACCTCTATGACTGAGCTGGCTCAAGCCATTCAGCGAGTAGCGGCGGGCGATACGTATTTTAGCAGTGAGGTAGCTATGATTTTACTTAGTCAGGCTTCTTCGGTGCAACAGAAAGCCTTGGCGCAGTTGAGTGAGCGAGAAGTCGAAGTACTCAAACTCATAGCCGAAGGGTTTTCGAGTACCGAAATCGGCGACAAGCTCTTCATTAGCCCCCGTACAGTAGATACTCACCGCAACAATCTCATCCACAAGCTCCAAGTCAACGGTATTGCGGGCTTGGTTAAGTTTGCCATTCAGCATCGGTTGGTGTGAGTAAGCGATAAGAAATAACCTATAAATCACTAATAAATAGACACTTACAGTTGCAAACATCCTACTTTTATTAGTCCTTCAAGAAAGCCAATAGATACGCTTGTATTTCCTTACGTTGTTTGTCAGTAGCACTGTCGTCCATTTCATTGTGTGTTGTATTGGGCAATTTGATGATTTTCATGCCAAACTTTTCAGCTTCTTCTACGGTTGGCAAAACTCCTTCATCTGCGGGTTGGTCGCTTGACCTCAAGGAATAAACCTTCGTCTTTTTCGTTTTTGGCAACACCATCCTTCGATTGTCAAGTGTAATTATTTTGTCAACGATGGTTGGATATTTCTGCGGAAAAAGAGCCGTCATATCGCCACCATTTGAATGTCCGATTAAAGCAATAGGATGATAGTTGATGGCGGGATTTGTCTTTTTAAGTTCGTTGATAACAAATAGAATATTGTCAGCTCCACGTTCCCAAAATGGTCGCCTAACGACTTGAGGCTTTCCGCTTAGTGGCAGTAAACTGTCGGTAGCCAGTTCATGTTGAATACTGACAACAAAAAATCCTTTTGAAGCCAAAAACGCTGTTAAGTAGGAATATGCTAAATAATCACCTCCTTTATTTTGCCCATAACCATGACTAAAAACAACCAATTTTTGTCTTCGTATCTTACGACTAGTTTGGGGTTTATAGATAGCAATAGGAATTTCTCTTTGTCTGCTTTGATCGTACCACTTCAACGTATCCAACCTAACAGCAAAGGCTGATTTATTACCAACGGGTTTTCCTACCCATGAGCAACTTATCAGCAGCCCTAATAGGAATACGAGAATCTGCTTATTCATTAATTTGAGCGATTGAGTACATTGTTAGCCAAATTTCTTTAATTTTTTGCTCACAGAATACGCAGGTTTACGCAGAAATTTCTGTGATTTCCGTGAGAGAAAAATTAGCCCATTTTAGTTAACAGTGTATTGAGCACCTTTCTACAAGAACTGACACAGGTCTAATTTCCCCTACTTTTCCTAATTAACTCATAGGCTTTTTCTATGTCTAAGTCTTTGGCTGCCAGTAGGTCTTTGGACGTGTACTTGACGGGTATGTCAGGAAAAACACCATGACCTATATCATCGCCGGGGGCATCAAAGGTCAGGTGGAAAAGCGGAAAACGCACACGGGCCTTGGTTTCGGGCAAGGTGAGATTAGCCATAAAGTTGGCATTGCAACTTTTGCGTCCGCCACCTGTTTCTCGGCCAATCACCGTTACCCGTTGCTGCCCTTGCGTGACCGAAGAAAAAATAGAAGCCGCCGAAAACGTAGCACCATTGACCAACACATACACCTTGCCGTCAAAATGATATTTTTTTCGAGGCTGAAACACCTTGCCCGACCAGCGATGCTCCATGCCTCCGTTGGGGAGCGGATGTGCAAAAAACGTGCGTATCATCAAGCGAGACATCTTTTGATCCAGGTACTTGTTGAACGATGGCTTCCGAAACCGTGCCGTGGCACTGGCGTAGTACTTGTAGGGCTGTTTGAGCAGATACGACATCAAGTCGGCGGAGGCCGCTGATAGCCCACCGCCATTGGCTCGTAGGTCAATAATCAGATTTTGAACCTGAGGATGTTGGGCCAATTGCTCAAAGGTTTTTCGATAAAACCGCTTGCCTGTGTTATCGCTAAACGTATTGATGTCTAACACCGCCGTGGTAGAGTCTTTGTCCGAAAACTTAAACGTACGGCGACGCTCGGCTTTGCTGAGTTTTTTTGGTGGCTGAGAGGTTGGCGCAGCAGGTTTCGGAGGGGTAGGAGCTGGGGACGCTGGAGGTCGAGGCGCTGCTTTGGCTACTTTTTGTGCCTTTTTGGGGCCAATCCAGCGACTTCGCACCTGCCCCAACGAGTCTCGGATGGTTACCCACACCGAGTCCCGGTCGCCGTAGAGATAGCGATACAAGACCGGAAAACTCCCCGCAATGATGTTGTCTTTGTACGAAATGTTATAGCCGTCAGAGGTATGCATGTCTCGCATTCGCCCTACCAAGTATCTGACAGTCAGGCTATCCACCGCCAATAACTCATTGCCTTTCCGAATGGTAGAATCATTGCTGAGGTTTTGGTTAATCCATGCTCGTCCTTCGCCCACAATGGTTTGTAGCGGCATGGTCTTGATTTTGTGCTTCTTGTGATAACGAGCAGCTGCCTTAGGCGCCATTACGTCGGTGTGCCCGCAGCGCACGTACGATACCAATGGGTTGATAATCACCCGAAATTCTCGCTCGGTCATGTCATGGTCTAGTTGCTGATAGGTACGCTCAAACCAATAGTTCATGCTGTCTTTGGAAGTGTAGAGATACATACCCGGATGTCCGCTTTCGAGGGCCTGCCGAAGAATTCCAAAATCCTTGCGAAGTTGTTGTGAAGTATAAATTTTATCAGGATGATAACTGCCCGCACACGCACTCACCAGCAACAGTAGCAGCCATAAAACAGTGTTTTTCATAGGTAACGATAACATGAGCTTGGGGTGTTTTTTACTCATCAAAACGAGTACACTAACACAACGTGGGATAAATCAACCAACAATAAAAGAAGTTTTTGCCAACACACCATGCACAAGAGCTAACTTCTTTTGCCTCCGCCCGCTTTGGTTAGGCACAGGACTTGGGCAAAGAATGAATTTTCTAAGAAAACCAACTCCTTGATTGCATAATTCAAAGAAAAAACAATACTTAACCTTGCGTTTTAAAAAATAGTTATTAAGTTTGGGGGCATCGAAAAATTGGCAATTCACTTTACAGTCATTTTTTGAGTACCCCTTAAAGCCAAACTTTGGTAAAGTGGTGTCTAGGGCTCTAGATTAGATACTGTGCAAAGCAGCCCTGTTTGTTTCTTTTGAAGTTGAGTAATTGTTTTCATAGGTAGTTTGTGAAAGTCTTGGTTGGCGATTGCTCCAAGACTTTTTTTATTTTTGTTCGTCTGAATACTGTGTACTATAACAGTAGGTATTTACACAAAAAAAGTTGATACACTAGACTATTGAAGTTAGATACTTATTGTATTGTGAGTCAACACGTTGCATACAACTGGCAACCCATCACTAATCACCACTTGCTCACATGAACCGTTCTCGCTTAATCATTGCCTTAGTTATGGCGGCTATCGCCTTGTTTACCTATTACTCCAACACACAGGTAAACCCCGTAACGGGCGAAAAACAGCACATTGCCATTACGCCTGAGCAAGAAATTGCGCTGGGGCTTCAGTCGGCACCCCAAATGGCCAACGAGTTTGGTGGCCTATATCCTGACCAAAAAGTACAGCAGTATGTAAAGCAAGTAGGGCAAAAATTGGTAGCCTCTACCGAAGCCCATAACTCGTCTTATCAGTTTGATTTTCACGTGCTGGCCGACCCCGAAACCATTAATGCCTTTGCCCTACCCGGTGGGCAAATTTTCATTACGGTGGGCTTACTCAAGCGCTTACAAACCGAAGACCAACTGGCAGGTGTATTGGGGCATGAAATCGGCCACGTGGTTGCTCGTCATTCGGCTCAGCAAATGGCCAAAGAACAGCTCACCAACGGCTTGGTCAATGCCGCCGTGGTGGCTTCGCAAGACCCCAACAACCCCAGCAATAGCGGAGCCATCGCTCAATATGTAGCCAAAGTAGTAAGTCTTAAATATGGCCGAGAAGACGAACTCGAAGCCGACCGTTTTGGTATTAAATACATGCCTCAAGCGGGGTATCAGCCCACTGCCATGATTGATGTGCTGGAAATCCTACAGCAAGCCATGCAAGGCGAGCGTCCACCCGAAATGATGAGTACGCATCCTTATCCTGAGAATCGCATTGCTCAAATTCAAGAAATTTTAGCACAACAAGCAAAAAAATAAACTTGGGATAGCTTTTTGTTGGTTTTGTGCATTACCTTACCTTGGCATAGGCCCTACTACCTTTCTAAAGAATACGCTTATGGTTCGAATCTATTACAAAGACGGAAAGCAGGTCAAGAAAGAAACCGACGTCAAAGAGATTGGTCGGCTCAAAAACGTGTTATGGGTGGACTTGCAGTCGGCCAGCCATGAAGAAGAAGAATGGATTGAAACCAAATGCGACCTTAGTTTTCAGACACCCCAAGAAATCGTAGAGATTGAGAGTTCGGCACGGTATTTTGAGCAAGACAATACCATTGTGGCCAACTCGAACTTTGCCAAGATAGATGCCCACGGTTTTCATAGTTATCCTGTATCATTCACGCTCAAGTCTGGAACGCTATTTACCTACCGTCACGGCGACTCTAAGACCTTTGCCGACACGGTTAAGAAAATGAAGGTGTACGAAGAACCCTTCGACACAGGCGCCGACATTATGCTACTGTTGCTCGAAACCCGTATCGAAGCAGATGCTGACCTACTCGAAGGCATTAGCCGAGACATCACGGCTATCAGTAAGCATCTCAGCAACGACCAAAAACCTCGGCAGGAGTCGCTCTTGCGCATCAATGCCCTACAAGAATATACCATGCTTCTGCGTGAGAGTATCATTGACAAGCAGCGGGTGTTGTCGGGCATTCAACGTAGCCGCTTCTTCCCCGACGACCAAAAAGAACACCTCCGTATTATTCTGAAAGACATCGCTTCGCTGGTAGAATATACCACTTTTAACTTTGAACGGCTTGAGTATCTTCAAAATACATTTATGGGTTTGGTGAATTTGGAACAAAACCAGGTCATCAAAATCTTTACGGTAGTGACAATCATTTTTATGCCCCCTACCTTGATTGCAGGGATTTTTGGCATGAATTATACGGTTATTCCAACCTCTGCCCATCCGTATGGATTTTGGATTGCCTTGTTTATGATGCTTTTATCTTCGTTGGGTGTGTTGTGGTTCTTCCGCAGGAGGCATTGGATTTAATACGTCGAGAAAGTCAAGAATAGTCAGGAAGTCGAGAGAGTCGGGAAGTCAAGAAAGTCGGGAAGTCAAGAATAGTCGGGGAGTCGAGAGAGTCAAGAAAGTCGGGAAGTCGAGAGAGTCAAGATTAGTCGGGAAGTCGAGAGAGTCAAGATTAGTCGGGAAGTCGAGAGAGTCAAGATTAGTCGGGAAGTCGAGAGAGTCAAGATTAGTCGGGAAGTCGAGAGAGTCAAGATTAGTCAGGAAGTCGAGAGAGTCAAGATTAGTCGGGAAGTCAAGAAAATTGGGAAATCAGGAAGTCGAGGATGGTCTGGGGCAACGTTATTATGATTTTTGGAGGGAAATAAACGAGAAAAATACACTAATTAACGACTTATTTATCAGTCACTTAAATTGTTTTAATAAATTATGTCTGATTGCTGGACAAAATATAAATTGGCTCCGATTGGGCGTATGCCATACGCCCCTACGACCTAGTTCTAGTACCCTCGCTTGAGCCTTCCGTATTGGTAGCCTTCGTTTTGTCCAGCAATCAGACAATTAACGCTTTTGTACTTATTATTTTACAAATAGGTCGTTCATGTTGTTGAAATCTTTCTAAAAGCAGGCCAGCCTTATGTGCCTAAAATTTGCTCATACAACCGAAAGAGCTTGGCTTCTTCACTTTGCCAGTTGTAATACTTCTTCACAGCTTCACGGCCTCGTTGACCCATCGCTTGTGCCTGCTCAGGATGCTCCATTATCCATCGAAATGCCTGTGCCAGGGCCACTGCATTGGTAGGATCAATGCAAAAACCCGCTTGGTTTCCTTGCACAATAGGCCGATACAGCGGAAAGTCCGATGTGATGACGGGCATGCCCAGCGCCATGTATTCAAAAATTTTGGTAGGGTACGATTCTGGAAAATCGCCTACCGACTTGAGCAAGGCCACTCCTACCGCTGCTTCTGTAGCAAAACGTAAGCCCAAGCGAGCATCCATTTTTCCATGAAACACCAAATTTTCTTTGGTTTCTTCGTAGTTTTCTATCTGATATAAATCTTGCTTCGAACGGATGTCAAACTCAAAACCCCCAACCAAATGCACCTGTAGGTCAGGGTATTCAGGCCGAAGCAGTGCCACGGCCTTTATCAAGGTATCTATGCCCCGAGCCATACTGAGTTGGCCAATATAAAAAATCGTTCGCTGAGGGGTTTTGCCGATTCGAGCCTGATAAAAAGGCTCAAAAAACTCTAAATTAGGGTAATTCAAGATGACTTCATGTGGCTTGGCGAGGTCATGGTAGGTAGCTAAATACGATTTTTCTGCAAAAATCAAGTAGAAATAGCGCCGTGCTAAGCGGTCGAAAATCGAAAAGAAAAAACGAAAAATAGCAGCATTATTCATCGTTTTGGCCGACCATTGCTTATAAATATTATCGTGAATATCATATATAATTTTTATTCCAAAAATCCTTAGTATTAGAGCTACAGGTATTAACTCTGCATCATGAAAATGAACGATTTTAGGATAAATTCTAAGGCATTTGAGTATAATTATTGGATGAACTTTTAATATTCGATCCGTCAATCTTTTAAAAAAAGGCACTTCTAACAAATCTATATTTGAGTATTTTGTTTTACTTGGATTAGGAATTAATAATTGAGTGCAGTATTTCTTTGATAAACTAAAGGTTTCTCGATGTACAATTCTGGAATCAAAAGCATAATGTACTACACTTAGTTGAATAATCTTATTATTTTTATATAAGCACATATATAGGTATTATTGAAGGTTTTTGATTATTCCACTACAACTATAGTACAAGAAGAAGTAGATTTTTTGGAAAATATTCCATTTAAAATAATCCTTATACAAAACATCCCACATATGAAATGCCATTTTCAATTTATTAAATGATTTACTTTTAGAATGAATACGATAAAAACCTAAACAAATGTCGAGTCCATACGCAAATCTTGTATGCTTTTGCAATATATCTAACCACAAAACATAATCTTCTTGGTAAAAATACTTTTCATTGAAATATATAGGGTTTATATTTTTTACATTCAGCATTACTGTTGAGCATCCAATGGGGTCTGAATATTTTAAATCATTATAATCCACTCTTTTCCGTGCTTTTATAGGATTTTTAATAACATTTCCCTCTGAATCAACTTTTTGATATGTTGTAAATGAAAAATCATATTCATTACTTTCCATGAAATTATGTTGAAGTGTAAGTTTATTAACATCCCAAAAATCATCAGAATCTAAAAATGCTAAAAAGCTACCTGATGACACAGAAATTCCTAGATTTCTTGCACCAGAAGTATATAATTTATGTGTTGAAGTTATAAGCTTAATTCTGTTGTCTTGCAAGACATATTCAGAAACAATTTGAGTTGTTTTATCTGTTGACAAATCATCAACTATAATCATTTCCCAATCTTTATAAGTTTGGGATAAAACTGACTCTATTGCTCTTTGTATATATTTTTCAGCATTAAACGCTGGAGTTATAATAGATATCATTGTGTTTCGACGTTAATATCCATAAAGTCGTAGGGAAAATGGACTACACTCAGGTGAATGACATTAATAGGCTTTTTGTTCACAGGCAAGCTAAATAAGCTACAAAACAATAAAAAACTCTTTACAAAGAAAAATACGTGCCTTGGTCATTTAGGGACTTCCTCAGAGCTCATCGAAAAATACATACCTAGCGTTGTGCCTTTACAAAGAGCCTTCTTACTTTGCACGCTCTTTCAAAAGTTCTGTCTCCTCAAGACGTTCATAATCAAGAAAGTAACGTTCTGTCTATCGAAAAATTGACAAAATATTGTACCCTATAAAGAATTAATTATATTTATTTGTAAAACAGAATTGTTTCAGCGTGGTGGAATACTTGTTGATGGATGATAACGACCTTGTTCGGCTGCTTTTTGAAGACGACTCAAAAGCATTTGAAACCCTATATCGTCGTTATTGGAAGCGCCTCTATGCACTTGCCTACAGCAAAACCAAAAATCCAGAAGTAGCCAAAGAGATGATACAGGATGTCTTTGCGGATATGTGGGAACGCCGCCATCACATCCAAATTACCCGACTCGAACACTATCTTTTTTCGGCTGTCAAATACCAAACCATTGCCTTTTACAAAGAAAAAATATTTAGCCAAATTGAGGATATTGACATTGAGGACTCCTCAACCGACTATCAAATTGGCCTAAATGATTTTCAGCAGTCTCTCCAACACGCCATTCAGCAACTCCCCGATAAGACTCGGGAAATATTCGTGCTCAATCGTTTAAACGGAAAATCTGCCAAAGAAGTGGCTCAGACCCTCCAAATTCCTGAACGGACCGTCGAATACCACATTACGCAGGCCCTCCGAACGCTTCGGATTCAGTTACGAGACTACTTTGTGAGTATCTTGTGGGCTTTGTGTTTTATGTTTTTATCCAAGTAATTTCTTCATTTACCATTTCAAAATAGTACTTTTCAAACAAAATATTGCTAATAACTTCAAATTCTATAAATTTTTAAAGAATTTATAGAACAAGTTGCGGTAAGGACTCCAATTTCTCACTTACTCATTAGTACCGTGCTTTATTGATTAAGCAAATAGGCCGTGTTTATATGCTCTAATACCTAAAACAAAGTGCAGAGAACAATAAGCCTTCTTTCAAAACCAATCCATTCATATGAGCAAAGTTCAATTTAAAGCATTACTGAAAAGGTACATAGCTGGAAAATGCTCTCCTGAGGAGCAGCAAATCGTAGAGCAATGGTATTTGTTGCTTGACGACGGACAGCCTCTTAATGACGAAGCATATAACGAACACGAACTAGAAGAAGAACTTTGGAATCGGATACAGGCCAAGTCCCAGTTAAGCAAACAAGTACCCGTTATGCCTCTAAACCGCAGAAGGTGGTGGAGCTGGGCAGTAGCAGCTTCTGTTATTATGATGCTGGGAATCTGGACTTTATGGCACAATCAAGTCTCAGTAGAATCGGATGGATTAGCCACCATAGTTCCCTCACAAGACATTGTTTCGCAGACCAATACCACCGACACTCCCTTGGTAATTACCCTACCCGATGACAGTCAGGTACAACTGGCTAGCCACGCTACCATCGAATACCCTAAGCATTTTGAAGCAACTAAGCGAGAAGTTTTTATTTCGGGTGACGCCTTCTTCAAGATAACTCGCCATCCTGAGCAGCCATTCATGGTTTACACCCACGATGTTGTTACAAAAGTGCTTGGAACAAGTTTTTGGGTAAAAACTGCTCAATCGAATAAGCAAGTCGAAGTATCGGTAGTAACAGGGAAAGTGACTGTCTTTAAGAGAGAAGTAAGCAAGACCAGTGAAAAAGCCCCCAATGGCGTGATTTTAACACCAAACCAACGGGTGACTTATTTTGCTGATAACCAACTGTTTGTAACTAACTTAGTAGAACAGCCCGTGTTGGTACGGCCAGAACAAAGCCCTCAAGTACAGGATCCAAGTTTTGTGTATGACGAAACCCCACTATCGAATGTATTGAAAGACCTAGAAAAAGCCTATGATGTAGAGATTATCATCGAAAACGAGCAGATGAATAGCTGTCCGTTTACAGCCGATTTATCTAAGCATCATTTGTTTACTCAACTCGACCTCATCTGCTCGTCGCTGCAAGCTACATACGAAGTCAGAGGCACCAAGATTTTGGTCATGGGTCGAGGCTGTGAATAGAACCCAACTCAATTCAAAATAAAAGGCTATCGGTGGTACCAGCACCAATAGCCTGTGAGATTTCCCCATGATAGCAACTGCACAATCATCAAATTTTGATGAGTGGGGGGTATTTTGTCAAATTTTATCAACCCAACAAAACTCTCAAAACTATGAGAAAATTTCGACAGTTCAAACATCCATTGCTAAGGATTATGAAAATCTCTATGTACCAACTCTTATGGGTTTGTGTGTGCTCGTCGTTAGCATTGGCCAGAGATGTCTATTCGCAAGAGTTACTCAACAAGCCTATTAGTCTGAATGTAGAAAACGTTGAGGTCAAAAAAGTAATCGGCTATATTGAGCAAAGCACCGAAGTCAAGTTTGTGTACAGTTCTAAAGCTATTCAAGCCAACCGTAAAGTGAGCGTGTCAGTGTCGAACCGTCGTTTGGTAGAAGTGTTAGATTTGGTACTCAAGCCACTCAACATTTCGTATCGGGTATTCGAAAATCAAATCATTCTCAATACCAATTTAGCAAGTACTCTAGCTCCCATCGAAGCCAAAGACATCAGCCCAAACGTAGAGGCAGCAGACCGGCCCGTCAAAGGAAAAATCGTAGATGAAAACAATGCAGGTTTGCCGGGTGTGAGTGTAGCTATCAAAGGGACTACCAGAGGTACCGTATCTGATGCCAACGGGCAGTTTACCATCAGTATCCCCAACGATAATACCACACTGGTTATCAGCTCAGTAGGATATATTTCGCAGGAAATTACAGTAGGTAGTCGGCAACTGTTAGAAGTAAAATTAGTACCCGACACCAAAACGCTCAACGAAGTAGTAGTAGTAGGCTACGGCGAACAAAAGAAAGAAACACTAACGGGCGCTATCACTACTGTTAACGACCAAGTGTTCAAGAACCGAGGCCCTATCGCCAATCCATTACAAGCCCTCCAAGGCCAAGTTCCGGGTGTGGTAGTAACTCGTAACTCATCGCAGCCGGGTCGTGAACAATGGAATTTTCAGATGCGAGGGGCTTCTTCAACCAACAACAGTGAGCCGCTGGTGGTGATTGACGGGGTACCCGTACCGAGTACCAATGCCCTTAACTCTATTAACCCCAACGACATTGATAATATTTCATTTTTGAAAGACGCCGCTGCTTCTATTTATGGCTCTCGTGCAGCAGGAGGTGTGGTACTTATCACTACCAAACGGGCGAAGTCGGGCAAGCCAGTTATTGAATACAGTGCGGCTTTTTCGCAAAAAAAAATCGGCTTACAGCCTAATCTACTACGCATTGGCGACTGGTGGCCTCTCATTAGAGAAGCTCGTGGCAACGATGGTTTTGCTCCTACTGACATTTGGTACAACATGACCGTAGTAACCGAAAAAGCGCTGGCACAAGGTAAGGAATGGTTGACCCCTGCCGAATACTTAGCCTTGGGTGCATCTGGAGCCAGCCAGTTTACTGATGTGAAGGATTTTCCACTCTTTAACCAAACCATGCAGGATGTATTGTGGGGTACTGCCAACTCACAAGAACACCAATTGAGCGTATCTTCACGTGGCGAAAAGGCGGGATATCGGGTATCGTTAGGGTATTTGAACGACGGTAGTTTGCTTCAATGGGGCAACAACTCCAACAAACGCTACAACCTCCGCCTAACGCACGATTACACCTTTTCGGATAAGTTGAAATTGGCCACTAATATTTCAGTAGAGCGCCAGCAGATTGTGCAACCTTCTCGCTTAGGCGATATTATGAATAATGGGATTCAGCAAGGGTTGCCCTTGTTTAATCAAAAAGGGCAGGCGTATGTGTGGGGGTCGGGTATTCAAAATGCTTCGCAAGTATCTATTGCTGCGTTTGGTGGCGACAATAACGAAGCCAATACTCGCATCAACACCAATATGAACCTAACCTATAACTTGCTACCTACCCTCAAGCTAGTCGGGACGGCCGGTTATTATCTACTCAATACCGACTATCGTACTTTTGAGAATAACATTCCGTTTTACGACTATACAGGTGCCAATTTTTTAGCCAATTATCCTACTCGTAGCTCGTATCAACGAGCCAACAAACAAGAGGCTTTTTATAGTGCCAACTTATATGCCGAGTTCAGCAAAACCCTGCATCAGGCACATGATGTTCGCCTAACCGTGGGTGCACAGTACGAGCGTCAGGAATACAACCGCTTCGTTGCCAAAACCTTAGATGCTATCCCTGACGTACCCAACTCGCTTAACCTTAGCACAGGCGATGCTACCACCAAAACCGTTTCGGAAGCACAAAACCATTACGCTATCGGAGGTTATTTTGCCCGATTCAACTACTCCTATAAAGACAAATACTTGCTAGAAGCCAATGCCCGCTACGATGGTTCGTCAAAATTTGACACAGAAAACCGCTGGAAAGGCTTTTGGGGAGTATCTGCTGGCTGGCGAATTACCCAAGAAGATTTTATGAAAGGCTTTACGTTCTTAGACAACCTCAAGCTACGGGTATCGTATGGCCGAGTCGGGAACCAAAACGGTATTGGCCTCTACGACTATATCCAGTTTATGAACATCAACTTCTCGACGGGTGCTACCAGTTCAGGATTTCCTATCTTAGGCACAAGCCCAGTAGTACGGGTGTCGCCGTCGGGTACATTAGTAGCACTTGACCGCACTTGGGAAGAAGTCATCAATCAAAACATCGGCCTTGACTTTGGCTTGCTCAAAAACCGCCTGTATGGCACCATCGAAGTATTCAAGAAAAATAATAACAACATGCTGATTGCCCGTACGTATCCCAACGTGCTGGGGGCTTCGGCACCCGATGGGAACAACGGAAAACTCGAAACCAAAGGATGGGAGTTGTCGCTTGGCTGGAGAGACCGAATCGGGAACTTCAACTATCATATAGCAGGTAATATTTCAGATAATAGCAACCTGTTGGTCTATTATGGTGGTCAGAAAATCATCAACTCTACCAACCGTGGTCTGAATGCGGCGGTAGAAGGCTACCCCCTCAACACCTACTTTGGCTTGGTTTACAACGGGCGTATTCAGACCCAAGAACAATTAGACGCTTATCGTCAGTACATTCCAGGCAATAATATTGGGATACCTTCAGGGGCAGCTACAGCGCAAGCCAACTCTCGTTTGAACTTGGGCGATAACATGTTTAAAGATGTAAACGGTGATGGCAAAATCACCTTCCCCGAAGATGCCGTTGATCTGGGGCGTGACGACCCCCGCTATGTGTATTCGTTCAATGGTGGATTCGAATGGAAAGGTTTTGATTTCAATATGATTTTTCAGGGTGTTGGCAAACGAACCATCATTCGAGACGGCAACTGGCGGATTCCAGCAGCTGTTATTTTCCAAGCACAAAATGTTGCGTTCTTAGGCAAAACGTGGTCAGCTACCAATACTGATGCGTATTACCCTCGCTTATCTACTACAGGTACTATCAACAATTACAATTATTATCAGTCGAACTGGATTGTTGAAGACGGCTCGTACATCCGCTTGAAAAACTTAGTAATTGGCTATACACTTCCGGCCAGTTTAACACAAAAAGCAAAAATTCAAAAATTACGGGTGTATTTCTCAGGAAGTGACTTATGGGAAAAGACAAAAATCAGAGATGGTTGGGACCCCGAAACCACTCGCTCCGTATCCAATACAGGCGACAGTGAGAACAACAACGTAACTACGTTTAGTCAGCGGTATCCATTTTATCGCTACATGACCGTAGGCGTAAACATCACTTTCTAAAATAAAGCACTGATTTCCTGACTTGTTTTTGTCTAAAACATACAAAACAACCTTCAAAAATGAAATTACATTCATACTATAAAGCCTTAGTTGTAGTAGGAACTATGCTGTTTAGTTCCAGTTGCAACGACCTCATTGACATGAAACCTATCAATGAGATTTCGGATGCCAGTTATTGGAAAAACGCCGACCAGTTTAAGTTAGCAGCTAACGAATATTACACCTATCTGCGTTCGTTTGCAGACATTTTAGATAACAACCCCCACTCCGACCGCCGCAGTGATATTCTTTACAGCCGTGACGGCGCCAATACCTTCAGTAATGGCACCAATACCATTCCGACTACCGACGCAAGCTGGAGCTCGGCTTATACTCGCATCAGAGCTACCAACTATTTATTGAGTAAAGCTGCTCAATATACCAACCAAGCCGAAATCGCTAAGTATGTGGCCGAAGCCAAATTTTTCAGGGCCTATCTGTACTTTGACTTGTTACAGTTGTTTGGTGGGGTACCTATCATCAAGGCGCCACTCTCTACCGATTCGCCTGAATTACAAGCACCCCGAAATACTCGTGATGAAGTGGTTGATTTTATCATTGCCGACTTAGAAAGTGCCATTGCCGATTTGCCTCTCGAAAGTGCCATTGCAGTTGGAGACAAAGGCCGTGTAAGCAAAGGAGCTGCTCAGTCATTCTTGAGCAGAGTTGCTCTTTATGAAGGTACTTGGCAAAAATTCAGAAACAATACGTCCAGAGCCAATACCTTGCTCGATAAAGCTATTACCAATGCTGATGCAGTAATCACCAGCAAACAATATGAACTTTTTGCCCCAACGGCGCTTGGCGACTCAGCACAGCGATACATGTTTATCCTTGAAAACCAGCAGTCTAACCCAGCTAACATTGTCAAAAGTGCCAACAAAGAATACATCCTAGCAAACCGCTATGACTATACTTCTCGGCAAATTCGGATAAACATTACCCACCAAATGCAGGGCAATATTCACTGGGGTGTCAAGAAGTTTATGGATATGTACCTCTGCGAAGATGGGTTACCGATTGATAAATCGCCTTTATTCAAAGGTTACAAAACAACGACTTCGGAGTACGAAAACCGAGATAACCGACTACCTCATACCTGGATGCTCGATGGCCGGTATTACTTTGATAACGAGAACCCCGGAGCTCGCACCACGTGGAAAGGCGATGCTGCTGATTTTGCCAACTCACGAGGCAAGCACAATGCCGCTGTGAGTAGTGGGTATTCTCCTCAAAAGTTTGCGACTGAGCGCCGTTTGGTAGATGCCGAAGAAGCCTACGACTACCCTGTGATTCGCTATGCTGAAACCCTCTTAAACTACGCCGAGGCCGTTTATGAGAAAAACGGAACTATCTCTGATGCCGATTTGGACAAGTCGCTTAATCTGGTACGCAGTCGAATCAATAAAAACATGCCTAAATTGAGTAATGCCTTGGTGAACACCAACAAGCTAGACATGCGCACCGAAATCCGCCGTGAGCGTACCATCGAGTTATTCTTAGAGGGCTTTCGTCGAGATGATTTAATCCGTTGGAAAACCGCCGAAACCGAAATGCCTATGCCAATCGAAGGAATCACCTGGACAGGTACGGCCTTTGAAACTCGTTGGGCTGGCATTAAGTCACAGGTGGTCAATGGCGTATATAGGTTAGAATCCAATCGCCAATGGGCCGACAAACATTACCTCTTACCGATTCCGACGCAACAAATTCAGTTGAATCCAAATCTAACGCAAAACCCTGGATGGTAATACTATTCTTACTTACCTCGGCCTTACAATGAGGCCGAGGTAGGTAAGTCCTTGTTTGTTTAACTTTTCTGTATTGTGTCACGTTTCCTTTTTGTTGACATGAGATATTTTCTCTTTTTTCTTTTTACGTATAGCTATATAAGTTACGCCCAAGCACAGCCTTTTGTAGAGCGTAGCTTAGCGTATTCGATACATCAGGTAACCCAAACGCTTGCTCTAATTCCAGACTCAACCAAAGATATTCCACGCAATATCAACAATAGTTCTGCTACTTGGCGATTCGTCAATTTCAGAGATTGGACGAGTGGTTTTTGGCCCGGTACGTTGTGGTATTTGTACGAGTATTCCCATGAGGCATCCTTACGCAACGCCGCCAACCATTACTCTCTTTTGCTAAAACCGCTGTCTCAAGAACCTGCCTATGACCATGATTTGGGTTTTCAGATATTCTGTAGTTTTGGCAACGGCTATCGCCTTACCAAGAATCCCGAATACAAAAAAATCATCCTCCAATCGGCGGATATTTTAGCTACGCTGTATAATCCAAAGGTCAAAACGATTTTGTCATGGCCACGAGAAGTAAAGCATTTTGGAGCGCACAACACCATCATTGACAATATGATTAACTTAGAATTGTTGTTTTGGGCATCTAAAAACGGAGGGAACAAACACCTTCATGACATCGCCGTAGCGCACGCTACGACGACGATGAATAATCATTTTCGGCCAGATTTCACCTCTTATCACGTAGTGCTGTACGATACGTTGACTGGTCAGAAAATCAAAGGGATGACGCATCAAGGTTACGCCGATAATTCGATGTGGGCAAGAGGACAAGCCTGGGCGATTTATGGCTTTACGATGGTGTATCGTGAAACCAAAGAGCCTCGGTTTTTGGACTTTGCGCAGAAAGTAGCTGATGTATATCTAAAAAAACTACCAAACGATTTGATTCCGTACTGGGATTTTGATGCGCCCAGCATTCCAAACGCTCCACGAGACGCTTCGGCAGCAGCAGTGACGGCTTCGGGTTTACTCGAACTTTCTAAATACGTGAAAGACAAGGCTAAACGGCAGTTTTATTTCGGTAAAGCGAAGCAAATGCTAGAAGAATTGTCATCGGAACGATACCAGAGTGGCAAAAAAAATAGCGCCATTTTACTTCATTCTACAGGGCACCATCCCAACGGTACCGAAATAGATGCGGCTATTAACTACGCCGATTATTATTATGTAGAAGCGTTATTACGGCTCAGAAAAATGGCCAAGAGCACTACTAAACCTAAGTGAGCAGACCTCCATCAACCACCACTTTGTAGAGCTACTATACTATGAAAAAAATGTCTATCAAAGCAGTGGCTAATGCCTTGCAGATTTCTACCGCAACGGTTTCGTACATCCTCAACGGAAAATCGAAAGAAAAGCGAATCAGTGAGGAAATGGCTAAAAAGGTAATGGAGTTTGTTGAAAAAACGAACTACAAGCCCAATCATTTGGCTAAAAGCTTACGCACGGGCAAAACCAACGTCATTGGACTGATTGTAGAAGACATTGCTGATATTTTCTTTGCCAGTATAGCTGGAAACATCGAAACCATTGCTTACGAAAACGGCTATAAAATCATTTACAGTAGCACTAAAAACGACCCACAAAAAGCCAAAGAGTTAATTGCCACGTTCAGAGAACGAAATGTAGATGGCTACATCATTACCCCAACCGAAAACATCGAAGAAGACATTTCAGCCTTGTTGCACGACAACCTACCCGTGGTATTGTTTGACCGCAACTGCCCAGATATCAACACCAATTATGTAGGTATGGACAACTTTGAGAGTGCCTACAAAGGGGTGAAATACCTCATTGCTCAAGGTTATAAACGCATCGGTTTTGTCACACTAGACTCTACCCAGTCGCAGATGATTGATCGGTTGTTGGGTTACGAGCGAGCCGTTTTAGAACATCGAATGCCTTCTCTCAAAGTAAACTTTCATTATCTCACAGCTAAAAACCATGACATCTCTGTTGATATGGAGCAGTTTATCTTGCAGAATCAATCGCTAGATGCTTTGTTTTTTGCTACTAACTATTTGGCTATCAGTGGTATCGAAGCACTGAACCGACTCGGCGTCAAAATTGGCAGCGAAATGGGCATTGTTGTATTTGATGACAATGACTTATTCAGAATCCATCAGCCTACTATTTCGGCTATTGCACAACCCATTCGTGAAATGGCTAAGCAGCTAATTCTGACATTATTAGAACACATGAACAAACATACTAACCTATCGCAGCAGTATGTTATTCCTGCATCACTCATTAAGCGGGCTTCTTCTGAGCCACAATGAAACCCAGTTAGTAAGATTCATTCAGAAAATAGGTTAAAAGGTAGTGTACGGGGAGTTTCTGATTCCCCTGTACCTTAATCAAAACACTCAAACCCAACCAACGATTTATGCAGACATACATAGGAGTGGATGTAGGCGGTTCGCACATTACGGCAGCGCCTGTCAATCTTAACAAGGGTCAAATAGATGAACTGCGGCTGTACCGAGCCAGTGTAAATCCTCATGCCAACGCCAACGACGTACTCAATACTTGGGCGCAGGTAATTGCCAAAGCCATGCGTGATGTTTATCGTCCAGATTGCCTGCTTTGTATCGCTGTGCCTGGCCCTTTTGATTACGAGCAAGGTATTTGTTTGATGCAACACGTCAATAAATACGATGCGTTGTATGGACTAAATATTAGGCAAGAATTGGCAAAACGCCTGGCATTGGGCTCACATCAAATCATGTTTAGGAACGATGCCGAAGCCTTTATTGAGGGTGAAATGCGCTTTGGAGCAGGCCAATCCTTTCAAAAAGGGATGGGTATTACCTTAGGAACAGGCCTGGGCACCTCGCTGTTTGAGTACCCACAAGCTCAAGATTTAGGTCTCGGTATTACTCATCCCTTGTACGATGGGGCAGCCGAAGACTACCTCTCTACCCGATGGTTTTTGGGGCGGTACTTAGCCTTGAGTCAGCAGGCTGTGACAGGAGTAAAAGAATTAGCAGCCCGCCATGCTACTGACCGTTACGCCCAACAAGTATTTGCAGAATTTGTACATAACTTGACTCTTGTACTCAGCGATTTTATGGATATTTACCATCCCGAAATAATTGTACTGGGAGGTAACATTACTCAATCGGCTGAGTTATTTTTTCCTCAGCTCAAACAACAATTAGCCAGTTACTCGCCCCAAGTGACGATTCGCCTTTCGGTTTTTCACGAATTGGCTGGGCTTTTAGGCGCTGTTGGCCTTGAATTGTCTAAAACACCTTTTGACTTCATTCCTAAACACTGAACAATGCAACGAACTTCGTGTCTCACTCCATTTACTGTGCGCCCTTTTTCAGGGGTTCAGCTCATAAAGATGGCAACCCACCTCTTTGTTACTTGTCTGTTTTTTGCTACTACTTTGGCATGGGGTCAAGCTCCCCCAACACCCTCAACCCCTGCTGTCATCCAGTCGCCCAACAAAAACCTACTGGCAGCATTTTACCAAAAGTACGATACAGAAGGCAAGTCGTTGTTGTGTTATAAAGTTGATTTTAAAGGTATTCCAGTCATTCTAGAATCGGCACTAGACATTCAGTTGGACAATCATTTATCAGAATTGGCCATGGCCTTGAAGGTAGATAAAACTACTCGTTGGTGCGAAAATTTAGTTTTTAAACGTTTTTCAAATACTTCCAAAGACACCACCTGGAAACCCTTGTATGGCGAGCGTTCCCTCATACGTGATCATTACAATGAAAGCACTTTCACGTTTGAGAAAGCAGACAACAAAGACTATCAACTCCAAATCGTGATTCGTGCCTACAACGAAGGTATTGCCATCCGTTACTATTTTCCTGAAAACCCCAAAGGCAGCTATTACCAAATCAAGGCCGAAAACACTGAGTTTGCCTTGCCCGAAGGTAGCACAGCCTTTTACACGCAATGGGCACAAGGAAAATATACCGAATTGCCTCTTAGTAATTGGATTGATGATGCCGAACGGCCTTTAACCTTGAAATTAAAAAACGGCTTATATGCCTGTTTGGCTGAAGCCGCCATGACCGACTATGCTCGTGGGAAATTCAAGCTAAGTTCGACTAAACCTAATACGATTATGACCTCGCTCGACGACAAAGTAGATGCCATCACCTACTTCGGTACGCCGTGGCGAGTGATTATGGTAGCCGAAAAGGCCGGGCAACTCATTGAGAATAACGATATTATCTTGAACTTAAACGAACCTCAACAGCTCAAAGAAACGTCTTGGATAAAACCAGGTAAAATCATTCGTGAAATGACCCTCACCACCGAAGGTGCCAAAACCGCTATTGATTTTGCTCAAAAACAGGGTTTACAATACATTCTTTTCGACTGGAAATGGTATGGCCCTGCCCTCACCTTCGATACAGATGCCACCCAAGTAAAAGCCAAAATGGATATGGCCGAAATTGTGAAATATGGGCAAGACCGTGGTGTAGGTATTTGGCTGTACGTCAACATGCAGTCGTTGTTGAAGCAGTCTGACGAGATTTTTCCGCTTTACAAAAAATGGGGCATCAAGGGCGTAAAGTTTGGCTTTGTGCAGGTAGGAAGCCACCGTTGGACGGTTTGGGTAGAGGAAATGATTAAAAAATGTGCCGAAAATCAACTTATGGTCAATATCCACGATGACTGGCGACCCACAGGCGAAATGCGTACCTATCCAAATCTGATGACTGCCGAAGGCATCCGTGGCAACGAAGAAATGCCTGATGCCACACACAATGTCACGCTACCCTTCACCCGCTATATTGGCGGTGCGGCTGATTACACCATTTGCTATTTCGACAAGCGCATCAAAACCACCCACGCCCATCAATTGGCTATGGCAGCCGTGTATTACAGTCCTTTGCAAACACTCTATTGGTACGACAAACCGGCCCTCTACGAAGGCGAACCCGAGTTAGATTTTTGGAAGAATATTCCCACCTCTTGGGACGAAACCCGAGTGCTACAAGGCGAAATTGGCCAATACATCTGCACTGCTCGCCGCAGTGGGAACGATTGGTTTTTAGGTACTTTAACCAATAACGAGGCTCGAAACTTAGAGATTAAGTTTGATTTTCTGCCAAAAAGGAAGCAATATCACGCCACCATTTATAGCGACGATGACAACGCCTCGACCAAAACCAAAGTAGGCATCACCACACAGACCGTTGATAGTAACACCATGCTAAAAGTAAGTTTGAAGCCATCAGGAGGACAAGCAATTTGGTTGACACCTTTGAACAGTAATAACTAGGATGAACTGGACTAAGTACTTTGTTGGATATATATGGTTTGCAGTAATTTTAGTACATAGCAAATCCTTGGCTCAACCAAACGCCCCAACCATTCCTGATTGGAGGGGTATCGATACCCACATCCAATCATGGATTGATAGTGGCTATTACAAAGGCGCAAACCTGATTATTGGCAATACGAATAAAGTAATTTACGAAAAAAGCTACGGTAGCTATACCATCGAAACCCAAGTCTATATTGCTTCGGCGGGGAAATGGCTGGCAGCGGCCACATTGGCTGCGGTGGTTGATGCAGGTCAACTTGCGTGGGATGATAAAGTAGTCAAATGGCTGCCTGACTTTACAGATGACAAAGGACAAGCAACGCTTCGGCAGTTGTTTTCACACACGGCGGGTTATCCAGATTACCAGCCAAAAGGCAAGCATCGTGATGATTATCAAACACTTAGTGAATCTGTAAAGCATATTGTAGATTTACCAGTAGTCGCTACTCATCGAAAATTCTTTTACGGTGGTTTGGCCATGCAAGTAGCAGGGCGCATGGCTGAAGTAGCTACAGGTAGCGATTGGGAAACAATTTTTCAGGAGAAAATCGCTCGTCCGTTGGGCATGACACATTCTCATTTTGTACCCGTCGATTCAGTTGGTGACGGACACAGCCCTATGTTGGGTGGTGGGGCAGTGTCGTCAGTAGAAGATTATGCACATTTTTTACAAATGTTTTTAGATAAAGGCATTTATCAAGGCAAACGCATTTTGTCAGAAAATGCCATAGCTGAACTCCAAGCCGACCAAATCAGAGGTGCGCTAGTAACCGACGACGGCCTAGGCGATTATGTAAAACGCACTCGTGGTTCTTTACGAAAAGATATTTATGGCTTAGGTTTGTGGCGAGAAGAAACTAACCAACAAGGTAATCCAACACTCATCAGTAGTCCAAGTTGGGCAGGTGCCTATCCTTGGATTGATTACAAAAACGGCATTTATGGCTTTTTGCTGACTCATATCGAAGACGGGCAAATGGGCAAAAATGGATTCAATTCTTTTTGGTCAAGTCCACAAGTGCCGATTTGGGTACGCAACATATTCCAAAAAACTAAGTAATTTTCAGTATATGAAACGGTTGTTTTTCGTACGATGTCTTTTGATTTTTTTCGGCCTTACGGGTATAAGCACCTGTTTGATAGCACAATACAAATCAAAAGTGTGGGTTGCAGACAATGGTGATGGTACCTATAAAAACCCCATTATCCACGCCGATTATTCAGATCCTGACGCTATTCGGGTAGGTAATGATTATTATATGGTATCTTCTTCTTTTGAGAATATTCCAGGTTTACCCATACTCCAATCAAAAGACCTCGTAAACTGGAAAATTCTGACCAATGCCCTTATCAAACAGCCTCCATTCGACGTGTTTGCTACGCCTCAGCATGGCAAAGGTGTATGGGCACCGGCCATTCGTCATCACAATAACCAGTTCCTGATTTACTACCCCGACCCCGATTATGGCATTTATGTCATTACAGCCCAAAATCCAGCTGGTCCCTGGTCAAAGCCTATTTTGGTTGAAGGCGGCAAAGGTTTAATAGACCCCTGTCCTCTTTGGGATGATGACGGTAAGGCTTATTTAGTGCATGGATTCGCCGGAAGTCGAGCAGGTATTAAGAGTATTATTGTGGTCAAAACCCTCAACGCTTCAGGTACTGAGGTAACCAACGATGGTAAAATCGTGTTCGATGGCCATGAGCAAGATCCTACCATTGAGGGCCCCAAATTTTATAAACGCAACGGATACTATTACATATTTGCTCCCGCTGGTGGCGTAGCTACAGGCTGGCAGTTGGTTTTGCGTTCAAAACATATTTACGGCCCCTATGAGCGAAAAGTCGTGTTGGCACAAGGTGCATCTCCTACCAATGGGCCACACCAAGGCGCTTGGGTAAACACCCCTTCGGGTGAGGATTGGTTTTTGCATTTTCAAGACAAAGGCGTGTATGGCCGTATTGTTCATCTGCAACCGATGAAATGGATAAACGACTGGCCTGTAATTGGCTTAGACAACGATGGTGACGGAACCGGCGAACCTGTATTGGCTTATAAAAAGCCTAATGTAGGCAAAACCTATCCGATAGAAACGCCTCAAGAATCAGATGAGTTTAATGAACTGTACATCGGCAAACAATGGCAATGGAACGCCAATTCAAGAGCAACTTGGGCATTTATGAATATCTCCAATGGCTCACTACGCTTGTTTTCTGACTTAATAGACACTACCCGGAACCTGTGGTGGGCGCCCAATGTGCTACTTCAAAAATTTCCAGCACCTGTGTTTACAGCTACTACTAAACTGTCTTTTACGCCGAACGAGCGCTTACAAAACGAAAAAGTGGGACTGACTGTACTAGGTTTTAGTTATGCTGCTATTGCTTTAAAGTCTAAAAAAGATGGCGTTTATGTAACCTACACCACTTGTAAAGATGCCGACAGTGGCAAATTGGAACAAGAAAAAACCCTCAACAAAATAGACGCCAAAAAGCCCATTTACCTCCGGGTGAAAGTTAGTAACGGTGGCATGTGTCAGTTTTCGTACAGTGTCAATGGTCAAGACTTCACCAATGTAGGAGAGCCTTTTCAAGCCGAAGTAGGGCGATGGATTGGGGCAAAAGTAGGTATCTTCATCACTCGACAAAACACCATCAATGACTCTGGTTTTGCTGATTTTGATTGGTTCAGAATCGAGTAGCAAAACAGCATTTATACACCTTTACTGCTTCACCTAATGAAAAACATTCTCATGTTTGTCTTGGTCATCCTATGCGTAAAAAATAGTTTTGGCCAATCAAAAAAGGTTCACCCCTATCTTTTTTATACGCCTGAGCGCATCACCATCACCAAAGAACGCATCCAAACCGATACTTCTCTGGCCAAAGCTTGGCAAAATATGCGCTCACAAGCTGATAAATCGCTCGAAGGGAAAGGGGGAAATTTGGAAAACCTGACTTTGGTTTATTGCATGACAGGCGACACCAAATACGCCGAACGTGCCAAGCTTTTGCTGCTCGACTGGGTAAATCGTCCTCAGTGGGACGGGATGGACGACCGCACTCCACGGTGGAACTCTGGCCTTGGAACTGCCCGTGGCTGTTTTCAAACTGCTATTGCTTTCGATGGTATTTACAATTACTTCACTCCTTCCGAACGAAAAGAAATCGCTAATAAAATTATCAAACTGGGGATTGAACCTGCCATAAAAGATTGGTTATCAGAAGATAGCCGCATTCATACTCTCAACTCAATGGGGCATAATTGGTGGTCGGCGGTGGTATTTCAAGCGGGGATAGCTTCCATGGCCGTACTGAACGAAGAGCCCCAAGCCAAAACTTGGGCCGAGGAAATAATGCGAGCGTCCAAAGAATGGTTTGCGTTTCAGGGAAGTGTGTTGGAGAATAAGCCCTCCAATTTTGACGGTAACGGAGGCTTTTACGAAAGTGTGAGTTATGCCAACTTTGGGGTTTCAGAATACCTTACGTTTCGCTTGGCGTGGACCAACCTTTTCGGGAAGATGGCCATGCCCTATGACGAAACTCTGCAAAAAACAGTCGATTGGTTTATTCATGCTTCTTATCCCACGTCAAAGCACCGAATGATGTCGCTCAATTTTGGTGATTCAAACGACCATGCCAACGGAGAACGTCCCGCCAAATTGATGTTGGCGCTGGGAATGGGGAATCCCCATTATTATTGGTATTTACAACAAATCGGCAACAGCGAAGGGCGAGAAGACATGAATCTTGCTACTCCGTTGGGGCTGCTGTACCATCCAATAGAATTAGGAATTAAGAATGATGAATTAGGAAAAAGGAATACAAATTCGACACTCGGCATTCAAAACTCGACTCTTTCTAACCCTCTTCCCACGGCGGCTATTTACAAAGATATGGGCTGGGGAATGTTGCGCTCGTCTTGGGAGAAAGATGCGACGATGTTGGGGGTAAAATCGGGTTATACTTGGAATCATGCGCACGCCGATGCAGGTTCGTTTGTGTTGTACCACAACGGCCAGTATTTACTCATCGACGGCGGTGATGTCAGTTATGGTTTACCTGAGTACAGTTCATATTTTGTACGGAGTGAAGCTCACAACGTTATGTTGTTTAATGGAAAAGCGCAAGACCCACAAGACCAATATCATGCCGTAAAAACGTCAGGTAGTCTGCATCATTTGATTAATGGTGGCTCACTCAAATACCTCATGGCTGATGCAACAGGGCCGACTTCCCGCTATTTTTTGCGGAATTACCGTCATTTTTTGTGGCTTGACAAAGTAATTTTGGTAGTAGATGACGTAAAAACGTACGAAGCAGGCAAGTTTGAGTTTTTGTTACATTACCAAAACGAAGCCAAGAAAAAAGGCCCCGACCTCGAAATTAGCCAAGAAGAGGCATCAATTTTGTTTCGGCCGCTTTATCCTGAAACATTGCCATTAGGGTATCCGCACGATTTTCCCGAAAAAATGAAGTTGGAAGAACGATGGGGAATCAAAGACCGTGACGTCAAAACGAAAATCCCTTATTACGCCATTTCACCCGCTGAAAACTCACGACAAACAAAATTTTGGAACGCTATTATATTGTTGGATAACACCAATAAGGCCGTTGAAACTTTTGTTGGTTCATCGGGCGCTAATGGAGCCGCAGGGCGTACCAATTTGCCCGTAATCGAAAAAATAAGCGGGGATAATTGGCAGGGAGTACGGATTACCCAAAACGGAACGATAACCGAAGTTTATCTCAATTTGCTCGCTGATGGCCGCCTTATGCACCGCAACGCCAATGCAATCATCAATGGTTGGGAAACCGACGCCTATTTAACCGCCGTGACTTTCCCCGAAAAAGCCGACCGCTCAAATCCCGATAATTTGACCTCTTTTTTTGTCAGCAATGGAAGTTATTTGCGCAAAGACGGTAAAACTTTTTTGCATTCGCTTTCCAAGGTGTTTATGAATGCTGATTATTCTAAGAAACAATTGAAAGTTGAAGTGGATGGTCAACCGTTGATGCGTATTTCACTGCGGGCTACCGAAAAACCAAACGCAATGATTATCAACGACAAAACGATAGCATCTGCATGGAAAGATGGTAAGGTAACGATTGACGTGGAAAAGTAGATTTTCAGGTAATCGCTTATGTGGGAATAAAGCTCCTGTAATATCACAAAAAATCCATTAATCCCAATTGGAACAGCACTTTACGTTCTATGATTCTATCTGGGTGATTGATAGCAAAAATTTTGAGTGTGGCATTGCCTATATCGGTTTTTCCGATGATTAACCCTGATGTTTGTAATTCAAAATGATAAGACCAATCATCAATTCGAGGGTGAAAAAATCTTACAAAGTCAAAATTTTTTCCAAGATATGTTCCCAAATCGGTGCCTTTGTAACGATTGCAGTCAGGACAAGCATATGCAAAATTCCCAAGTTCATCTTCACCTCCATGTTTACGGCTGATGATATGGTCAACTTGGAATCCATAATATGAATCCGTATCAGGAATACGGCAGTACTCACAACGATGCTCAGCTCGTTCAATAATTTTATTTCGGATAGCACGAGATATTTTCTGACTCATACACCACTCAAGCGCTGACGTGCATGGGCCTTAGCAAGCCTTATCAATCGTTCCAAAACAAGAAAATGGTCAAGTTCATCTTTTTCGGTAGCTGTTAATGCTGACTCTTTTTCCTTTTCAATCAAGGCCTGTACACGCTCTTGAGCTTCAAGGGGTGCTTTTAGTTCAAGGATTTTAGTAGGATTCATGTTGGCAATAAAATTAGCCACATCATCATAAAGGGTTTGAACCGTCATGGTAGCGCTTTTTTTAACAAATATAACCGATTTCTCTGCTAAAATAAATATGTATATGCGAATCATCTCCCTATATCTTATCACACTTTTATTAAAAACGACCCTTTACGCCCAAGTTTGGCAATGGTCGGTGAAAGTGGATGGATACAAGCATCCTGAGATAAACAATAACCCCACGGCTTTTCTCTGGATTCCTGAAAATTGCAAAAAAGTAAAGGGCGTAGTGTGGGGAATGCACAATATGATAGAAGAAGGAATATTAGAAAACGCTAAATTCCGCCAGTCAATGGGCGAAATTGGGTTTGCTACGATTTGGGTAACGCCAGGCTTGGACATGGTTTTCGACTTCAATAAAGGGGCAGTCGAAGGCTTCGAAAACATGATGAAGCAATTGGCCGACATGTCTGGCTATACAGAGTTGACCACGGCTCCCACCGTTCCTATCGGCCATTCTGCCCATGCTTCCTTTCCTTGGAATTTTGGCGCTTGGAATCCCGCACGAACCTTGGCGATTGTATCCATAAAAGGCGATTCTCCCCTCACCCATCTTACAGGAAGTGGCAAACCCAATCCCGATTGGGGTAATCGGACGGTGGAAGGAATCCCAGGTTTGTTTATTATGAGCGAAGTAGAATGGTGGGAAGACCGTATTCAGCCTGGTTTTAATTACGTAAAAAAACACCCTAAAACCCCCATTACCTTTTTTGCAGACGCAGGTCACGGCCACTTTGACTATAACCAACGAATGGTTGATTATATCACATTTTTTATCAAAAAAGCGGCCAACTATCGCCTTTCCAAAAACGGTCTTCGTTTCATTGACCCACAGCAAGGGTGGCTTATCGACCGCTGGCGACCCAATGCCCCTCCAACTGCAAAACCTGCCCCGTATTCTCAATTCAGTGGCGATAAAAGCGTGGCTTCGTGGTGTTTTGATAAAGAAATGGCGCAAGCCACCGAAGCCTATTATACTCATCCACGGGGAAAGAACAATCAATTCATAGGGTTTATCCAAAACGCAGATACCCTAAAACCGTCCAAATCGCATGGGCAATTCAGCCTTACATTTAAACCCGCAAACGATGGCATCACCTTTTACTTAAAACCTTTTTTTAGCGATACTTCTAAGATAAACCCCGCTTCACAGCATGCGACGTCTTTCTTGACCATCGACCGCATTTGTGGTCCTGTCAAGAAAATCAATGATACCACCTTTCAACTTTCTTTTTACCGAATGGGCTTTGACAACCCTAAACGAAGTAATGCCATTTGGCTCTTAGCCCACAATGAAGGTGACGACCTTTTCAAATCGGTGATTCAGCAGATTGAACTCAAATTTCCAATAAAAAACACCCAAGGCACCTCTCAAAAAATTGATTTTGAAGCCATTCCCGACCTATCCAAAACACAAAAATCAATTGCACTGAACGCCAACAGTTCCGCCAACCTACCTGTTCATTTTTACGTAAAAGAAGGCTCCGCTTTTATTTTAGGAGAACAACTGATGTTTACTAAGATTCCCCCTAAAACAAAATACCCCGTCAAAATCACTGTCGTAGCGTGGCAATACGGTCTAATGGGTAAAATTCAATCGGCAGAACCTGTTGAACAGTCCTTCTTTCTCCATCGCCATTAATTCTTATTTTAAGGCTTTAAAAATATTTCAACAATAGTTGATATGTCAACTATTGTTTTTATATATATTTGCTACAACAATTTAAAACCAATGGAGAAATTATCAACCTCCTTTTTCTACAATTTAGAAAAAACCGTCAAAATCTATCGTCAGTTTTTTCAAAACCAATTCAAAATCAACGGGTTTGACATTACCCTTGACCAATGGCTGATTTTACATACAGTTGCCGAATATCCCGATTGTACCCAAAATGACATCGCCGAAAAAGTCTTCAAAGACAAAGCTTCGGTGACTCGGATTATTGAATTATTGGTTCAAAATGGTTTTTTGGAGCGAGCCATTCATCCCACCAATCGGCGGATGTTTCAACTCACCATTACCGAAAAAGGGCTTGAAACCATCGAAAAATTGACGGAATTAGTACCCCAAATTCGTCAAAAAGCCCTTGAAGGAATTGAGCCAGCGTCGGTTTCAGCAGCCCAACAAATGCTGGCCCTGATTGTTCAGAATTGTATTCCAACTTCATCATAACATGCCTATTTACCACAAACTTGGAAAAATTCCTCCCAAACGGCATACGCAGTTTCGTAAGCCCGACGGTGGGTTGTACTACGAACAGTTGTTTGGCACCATCGGTTTTGATGGGATGTCGGCGCTGATGTACCACGTGCATCGCCCCACGATGATTCGTGACGTACTATCTGAAACGGACGTTACTCCCAACATTGCCGTTCCAAAAAGTATTAAGCCTCGTTTGCTTAAAGGCTTCGAACTCACCCCCGAAGATGATTTTTTAGCAAGTCGAAAGGTGTTATTGGCCAACGCCGATATTCACATTGGTTTAGCAGCTCCACGTCAGTCGTTGCGTTCGTATTTTTACAAAAATGCTGATGCCGATGAGTTAATTTTTATCCACCAAGGAAAGGGGACTCTACGGACGCAGCTTGGTAACATTCCATTTGAATACGGCGACTATTTGGTCATTCCGAGAGGCATGATTTACCAGATTGATTTTGATGGCACTGAAAATCGGATTTTGTTTGCCGAATCGTTTCACCCCATTTATACCCCCAAACGATACCGAAATTGGTTTGGTCAATTGCTTGAACATTCGCCTTTTTGCGAGCGGGATTACAAACTCCCCCAAGACCTCGAAACGCACGACGAAAAGGGCGATTTTATTGTAAAAATCAAAAAGCAGGGCGTTTTGTACGAACTCCTCTACCCCACGCACCCGTTTGACGTGGTCGGTTGGGATGGGTACAATTTCCCTTATGGCTTTTCGATTCACAATTTTGAACCAATCACGGGGCGCATCCATCAACCACCGCCAGTACACCAAACGTTTGAGACGAAGGCGTTTGTGGTTTGTTCGTTTTGCCCACGTCTGTACGACTACCATCCGCAGGCCATTCCTGCTCCCTACAACCATTCCAACATTGATTCAGACGAAATGCTGTATTACGTTGATGGCGATTTTATGAGTCGGAATAACATTGAAAAAGGGCACATTACGCTGCACCCAGGAGGCATTCCGCACGGGCCAGCGCCAGGAGCCTACGAACGCAGCATTGGTAAAACTTCGACCGAAGAATTGGCCGTGATGATTGATACATTCCGCCCCCTTGCGCTTACGGAAGAGGCGTTGAAGTTGGATGATGGAAAGTATTTTAAGAGTTGGATTGATGCTTAAATGACCAGACACAGAGGTTCTTAGCGTTTGACACAGCGTACCACTGAGTAAAACTCTGTGAGCCTCCGTGAAATACTCCGTGTCCCACAAAATTTCAGGAATATGTTTACCCTCGATACTACCCCTTTTGGCATTTTCTCGATTAAAAATCGCCGTAAAAAAGTAGCAACTATTATTGGAAATCAGGTAGTTGATTTATCAGAATTAGCTCATTTGGGTTACTTCGATGGCTTTAAAATCCCAAAAAGAGTTTTTACGAACGACTACCTCAATGATTTCATTTCATTGGGTAAAACAAAAACCAATGCCGTTCGAGCTGAACTTCAAAAACTTTTAGCACAACCTACTCAGTTCCCAGAATCCGTCTTTCACACAGTGACTGACGTGCAGCTTCATTTACCCGTCAGGATTGGAGATTATACCGATTTTTATTCCTCTGAGCAGCACGCCACCAACGTAGGCATGATGTTTCGTGACCCCGACAAAGCGTTGTTGCCTAATTGGAAGCACCTTCCTGTGGCCTATCACGGGCGTGCCAGTTCGATTTTTGTTTCGGGTACTAATTTTCATCGTCCTAAAGGGCAACTTTGTGCCGATGAAACCCAACCTCCCGTCTTTTCGCCCTCAAAACGCCTCGACATTGAACTCGAAATGGCCACGGTCATTGGCAAAACCAATCCGATTGGATACACCATTGAAGTGGACAAAGCTGAAGATTATATCTTTGGATTTCAGCTATTTAACGACTGGTCTGCCCGTGACATTCAAAAATGGGAGTACGTACCACTTGGGCCTTTTTTGGCCAAAAACTTCTTTTCGTCAGTATCACCTTGGGTCGTGCCGATTGAAGCGTTGGCTCCCTTCCAAGTAGCTGGCGAAGAACAAACTCCTACGGTTTTGCCCTACCTTCAAGAAAAAAACAGGCACTTTTTCGACGTAGAATTAGAAGTAGTTTTACAAACGGCTTCGGGCACTGAAATCAAACTTTGCCATTCTAACTTTAAACATTTGTACTGGACAGTCGCCCAACAAATTGCCCATCATACCGTGAATGGGTGTAATTTAAACGTAGGGGATTTACTGGCATCGGGTACCATTTCAGGAAAGGAGCCCGACAGTTTTGGCTCATTATTAGAACTAACATGGGGAGGTAAAAAACCGATTATGTTACCCGACGGTACTGAACGACGCTTTTTAGAAGATTTTGATACCGTTATCATTCGGGGTTATGCCGAAAAAGAGGGAGTACGAGTTGATTTTGGAGAAGTGAGGAATACGGTGTTACCTGCTATTTAATTCAAAATAAGTACTTCCAAGTTTTGGAAACGGAGATACCCCGTCTTGGAAGTACTTATGACTATTTCACCTTCAAAATCACTCGCTGGTAGCGAGTAAGCACTGGCGTACCATTGTCTTCGGCTTCTAGGATGATATGAATCGTATCGCCACTTTTGGCAGATGCAGGAATAGTGATTTCGGCACTATTTCCATTTTGAGCTATCAACACTTCTTCTTTGCAAGTACCTACTTCTTTGTATTGCCAGAATTTCAACGAAACTTTATTGCCATCAGGGTCAGAAGTTAGGGGCTTCAAAGAAATTTTTTGCCCTTTGTTTACTAATAAATTGCGGTTGGAAACCGAAACCTTCGGGGCATGATTGACCCCGTTGAAGTCTTTGATGCACCAGTCGGCACGAGCTGCAAAATCGTTTTGAATAGCTGGAATCCAGCGGGTTTGGGCAAAGGCTTTGTCAATTTTTTGGGTAAATGGATTGTAATCGGAAGCGGCATCGCCATCCTCCCATCTGCTTGGTGTGGTAGTTGACTGCACCAATCGGCCTCCCCAGCCTCCATCTTGTGGATGTTCGAGGTTGTTCAACCCCACATCTACCAAGTGTAAAAAAGCAGGAGAATCACCTTCGGAAATGAAATCATACTGACCAAAACTCCCCCACTGATTCTTTTTAGCTTTTTCCATACTGCTGTATATATCTTCAAGTTCGCCTTTGGGAGGGTTTCCATCACCATAACTGTAGTACATTTTCAGAAGTGGCCCGTGATTGTTGATAATTTTCCCCATAAAATTGCCCTCTAAGTACGAGTGAAGTTGCTCAGGGACAGACCTTTTCCAGAAATACGCAAAACTCCAAAATTGGTTGGAATTGTAATAAACCTTGAGGTCTTTCCAGTTGGGTTCAATGTATTTTTTATAAGTAGCGTCTTGGTCTAGAATGGCGTATAGAATAGCTTTCTGACATACTTTTTTGTAAATTTTGTCCCATTGAGGTGTATTTTTATAGGTATCTTCGATGCTTTTCAAGGCACGAGCAATAGTATTCGTACCGCCCCAAACCTGCAAGTAAAGTGGCCTCAGGTCATCGTCCAATAATTTGGCTTTGATGAAATCTGACCCCGGCGTATCTTTTGCCATTTCACCTTCAAAATCAATATTACCGATACGGATTCTATCTCGTAGGTATTTGTGTGTGGGGTAGTCTTTGGAGTGTTTAATGAGGTTGGGATAAACTTTTCCGTAAGCATCTACCAAGTCATAAATCCATTGTTCACCCGGCCAACGGAGTTCGGTACGCTCTCCGTAGAGCTTTTTGGTCATTTCCATTTCGGAGGTAAACTTTGTTCCCTTGCCATCGCCTTTGTAATGCCATTGCGAACTACTCACTATGAGCCCTTCTACTTTGTATTCGTTTGTATAAAGTAGCATCCTGATAAATGAATCAACGTCGTCGAGTTCGCCATCGGTCGTAACGATGGTGCGAGGTTTTAGAGACTGTGCCAAACATAAATTTGACATGAAAAGTAAAAGCCATAAAATTCTTTTTTTCATTTGATTCAATTTTTAGAAGAACGATGTTCGTGAGTGAGAATTCTATTTTTGTAACCCCATTTTTATCGCTTTTTCAACGGGGCAAAGTTCATTTTCAGAATGATTAAGATCAAAATCTTTTCTAGTCAATAAAGCTGGTTGTGCCATAAATTTTGGCGTTGTACCTCGGTGATTTTGTGCGGCATGCACCATAAATGGGTGACACAAATAGACCGTTCCTGCCTTTCCTACGGCTAATGTTGCCTCCCGTTTGGGCAAATAGTCGAGTTTTTGTGCCAACTCCATAAATGAAAGCCCTTTTTCACCTTCAGGAGCTAACATTGTGGCTACGTCTAAATGTGAGCCAATTCTGAGAATCGTTGGAGCATCTTTTTCGGACACATCTGAAAACAGAAAAAGCATTAACAACGCCCGCCCTTTTGAATAGAAATTTATTCGCCACTCCAAATAATTACTTACATCTTCACCTGCAAAACTTGCGTCTACGTGCCAGCCAGTATCGTTGGCAAGCTCTTTACTTGGAAAACGAATTGGAAATGAACCCAGCGTTTCTTTTGGATACCAATTACCTTTTCCTACTAATTGATCAAAGGCAGTGGTCAGTACAATAGTATTTGCTGCTTTTTGGAAAGGTTCATCTCCCAATTCCCCAATTCTGACAACAGGCTGCGTCCACGTTTCAGGATTTTCAGAGTCGCATTGAGCCATTCTCCACAAAATATCACAACACTCCTTTGCAATTTCACTTGAAAAAGCATTTTCGATTTTCACAAAACCGTCTTTGATGAAATCGCTGATTTGCTCTGTTGTTAATGCTTTCATTTAATCTGTATTATTTCCCCCTCACCTCCAAAATAACTCTTTGGTAAGAAGTGAGTGCAGGCAACCCATTATCAGTTGCTTCTAAAACCACATGAATTGTTTGGCCTGCTGTAGCCTCTTTGGGAACTAATATTTCAGCCTGCAATGATTCTGCGTTACTTATCTCGACTTTATTTTGATAGCTTCCTGCTGGCATCTGCCACCATTTTACCGAAACTTTATTGCCGTCAGGGTCTGATACTATTCCGTTGAGTTTTACTTTTTGACCTGCGTTTACCATGATTTTGAGCGGCCCTTGAATCATCACGACTGGTTCGTGGTTTGCATCCGAAAATTTAGGGGTAACCGCCCACTTCATGCGAGCGGCAAAGCTGTTTTGAGCAGCAGGAAAAAACTCTGGAAACGCAACTGCTTCATTATTGGCTTGGTTATTCCCATTTCCCATTTGAGCTGCCATTTGTTCAGCTGTGGTTTCGGCTGCAAACA
Organism: Spirosomataceae bacterium; assembly: GCA_046329195.1. GTDB lineage: Bacteria > Bacteroidota > Bacteroidia > Cytophagales > Spirosomataceae > JAXLVB01. The sequence goes on from JAXLVB010000001.1 coordinate 90,576, forward strand.
TATTGGGGCCTTCGGGTAAAGCTCTTGTTCTACCACCCCAACCTCCATAATTGCCTTTTTCGTAGGCACGTAGGCCATTTCCAAGCATATTCATAAAGGTATGATTATCGCCCTCGCCAAGCCAAGAGCCTTTTTCTTGTGGAGGCATCCAAACGAAATAACCCATTTTTTTGAGTTCTTCGCTCGTGTAGCCTGATAGACCGAAATAATCTACCTTGTCGCCTTTTACCATTTGTTTTCCATCGCCCCAAACTCGATATAAACTTCCCAATGCTCCTCGTGAGGTTACGTTTTCTTGCATCCAAGCAGGGGTAAGCAAGGGTTTGTTAATGTCTTTGGCTCGTAATTGAGCACCGTAGCCGTAGTTTGGAGCTTCTCTGAATTGCCGATATTCAATTTCTGGCCAATTAGGTTTGATATAATTGGCATAGGTATCGTCTTGGTCGCCCGATGGCAGTAAGACAACTTTTCTGATAATTTTATTTCTAATATTTATCCATTCAGCAGTAAATTGCAATTGCTCTTGAATAGCTTTCAAAGCTCGGGCAATGGTGCTGGCACCGCCCCAATTTGTGATGTATAATTGCCCAGGTTTATCATCTAAAATCAATGATTTAATCAGATTTGACCCTTCTGTATCTTTTGAAAAATCACCATCGAATTCAATATTCCCGTAGCGAATCTTTGATTTCAGATACTCGGGTGTAGGGTAATCTTTGTGATGAATTTTAAGATTTGGATACGATTTAGTATAGGCATCTACAATATCGTGTATAAACTTTTCGTCTTTTGCCCACCGCCAAGACTCGCAAGGACATTGGTTCATGCCAAAGCGGTCATATTCTCTGCCTGGCACATACCACTTTGTACCTTTTCCATCGCCTTTCCAATGAAACATACTACTGGCATAAATCAGTCCTTCGATTTGAAGGTCAGTGCTATACAATAAAAATCGAATCATCGAATTGTTATCGTCTAACTCAGGGTCAGCCGTGATGATGATTCGGGGCTTTGATTCGGATTGGGCAGAAATGTTCTGAATCACCAAAAGTATCAACGAAAACATTAAAGCTATTTTGATTTTCATTTTGATTAGGTTTTTGTCAAGGTCTTTTAGATTAATCGTAATTACTTCAATTTTTATGAATTTGAATTTAAAAAATCACTCTTTCACCTCCACAATCACCCGCTCGTAGCGAGTCAGAGCAGGACTTCCGTTGTCGGTTACTGCCAAAATAATGTGCATAGTGCCTAAACGAATACTTTTGGGTACAGTGAACCAAGCCTTCTCTTTGTCAGCCTCTTCAATTGTTAGTGGATTACCCGTGCGGGCGGTTGCAATGGTGAACGTACCCACTTCTTGGTAATAAAACCAATTGAACGAAAGTGCATTGCCATCTGGGTCGGTTGAGCCTTCGGCACTTAGACTAATCTTGTCACCAACTTTGGCTTTGATGTATTTTTCGCCGTTTATTTTCACCACTGGCGGGTGGTTAGCCTCTTTGTAAGGCTTAATGCTCCAATCCATTCTTGCCACAAAATCATTCTGATAAGCTTCACGCCAACGCCATATAGTAGCTTTGTTGCTGGTATGCCAACTGCTGTCTGCCCCGAAAACCTCGTCTTCGGCATCTGTCCAAAGGGGGCGAGTTTCGGGTTCTAAAAACCACTTTTCGGTTCGGGGTTGATAAAATTCGTATCGGCCACCCCAACTTCCCCAATTGGGGTTTTCGGCACTTCCCAAACCATTGTTTATCAGATACAAAAAACTTGGGGTATCGCCTTCCATCAAAAATTTGGCGAAGGGGTATTGTTGTCCCAATGGGCCTTTGCTTCTGACATGAATATCGAGCCACGGATTATCTACGATTTTGAAATTACCGCCCGCAAAACGCCCGTGAAATTTATCGCCACTAATACCTGACCAAATGGCGTGATGATAGCCACCTAAGGCATGAAAACCTGGACTGGCAATGTAGAACAACGTTGGAAATGTCTTTCTAATCCACGGGCCGCTGTCGTCTTGGTCAGAGATGGTATAAACTCGTAGTTTGGCCACAAATTGTTCTACTTCTTTAGCAGTTCGGGTGTTTTTTACCTTCCAAAGTGCTTGGGCAAGGCAATTGGGGCCACCCCAAACCAATACCCAAACAGGGCGAGCATCGGCTTTGTCAACGGCTCGAATTATCATTTCCGAACCATCAGAGTCCATGCCCTTACCCACTGCATTCATTCCATAATCGGCACGACCATCTTTGATTAGCGAAAGCAGCTTTTCCGCTGTTGGATAACCCGCCTCGTGTAGCGTAAGATTGGGCTGTACTTTCTCGTAGGCTTCTACAATTTCTTTGAGTCGCCACGAAGCCACTTTATTTTTTTGATGAACAGAAGTAGTAGCGATGAGGCCTTCTACCTCAAATTGATTGGAGTAGGTAAGAAAACGCACCGTTGACATAGCATCGTCGGGTTCGTTTTCGATATCGGTCAACACAATTACTCTTGGCTTGGTAGTTTGGGCGTAGAGTTTTGTGCAAAAAAGAATGATAATCAGTAATTTAAGGATTTTCATTGATTAATATGTTTGTGCCTTGTAGGTCAAGTCAAAAAACTATTTCAGCCATTCCCAGCGTTTTGCCCAGTCGCTCAGGTAGGCTTTTCGGTGCTTTGAAAGGGTTCTTGCTCCTTGCTGGCCTTCCAGAAAATACTCAGGATTGGGCAAATCACCGTACCAATTTTTCCCCAGTTGATAATCATCCTTATTAGGCTTACCGGGCCAGGTGGCGGTACTGGTGTATTCGCCATTTTGTCCGTCCAATTCCTTGATTTTACTGTGAATGACGTATGCACTGACCTCTGGTTTTTTGGAAGAATATCGCACGCCATAGATACCATTTCCAAGATAATACCCTGGCCATACTTGTTTTTGGATTTCCATAGTAAAGCAAACAGAGTCGGCTGGAATCGAAATACTTGGTCCTTTCAATCGCCATTCTACTACTCCGTAAGCGGGAAAACTGTCGGTTTTGGTGGTATTTCGTTCAAAAATAGTTCTTGAACTGTGAGCGATTGTCGTGTATTGCCCGCCCCAACTTACGCCCTTGGGGTTATTTGGATTTCCTTTCATCAAGTAAGCCAACGAAGGCGTATCGCCCATCTTGATGTGGCCATTGTAATAATTGATAAAATCTGCTCCCATTACACCCCTACCTTTGATAAAATTCTCGTAATAGGCCCCTCCGCTCATGTTTTTGGGAGCATTTTCATCTTCCATAAACCAACCCCGATACGTAGCGTTAGACTCTATCATCCATAGGTTTGGGTGATGCTCCACGATGTAGGAATAGGCATTGATACTCCATTTTTTATTGGGTCCGCCAATCCAGAATACCCTTAGTTTGCCTTCAATTTCGGGGGCATCATGCAGGGCTTGAGCCAAATCTTCCAAACCACCCCAAACCAGCACCCAAAGGGGCTGATTTGATTTCTTTTTAGCACATTTGATTATCCAATCTGAGCCTTCTGATGCTTTCCTAAAACCAGAATAAGGTGCAGAATCTAATTCTCCTTGCTTACAAACCGCCCTTAGAGCATCGGGGGTGGCTAATTTTGAATTATGATTTTTCAGTTTCGGAAAATCCTTTTCGTACAGGTCAATCATATCTAAAAGGTCTTTTTTGCGTCCTTTTCCGAAAGGCGACGAAATCAAGCCTTCTATCTGAAACAGGTCGGAGTACATCATCAGATGTATCATTGATTGGTTATCGTCGGGGTCGGTTCCGCCAATGTCGGTGCTGATGATGATTCTTGGTTTAGGCGTTTTTTGGGCAAATAATGACGACGGGAAAACAATAATTATCGTCCACGAGAATAAAAAGTATTTGAACATACTCCTAATCATATTACTTTTTTCAGTGCTTTGGTGAATTTATTTAGGTAAAACATTCACAATGATTCGCTTGTATCCTGAAAGTTGCGGACTCCCTTTATCAGTTACTTTCAGAATAATGTGGATGGTCTCTTTGGTACTAACCTCGGGAGCTTTGATGGAAATATGAGGGTAGTTTTCTGGAGAAATTGGCACATCCTTTTTGTATGTACCTGCTTCTGCATAATAAAACCACAAAAAACCGAAGCTGTCGCCATCGGGGTCGTAGGTAGCCGAAGCGTTAAGGCTGATATTCTCACCTGATTTTACTGTAATCTCATCTTTTTGGTTCAAAACAGGCACTGGATTATGGTTGGCATGTTTGAAATCGGCCAAACACCAATCCATTCGTGCCGCAAAATCATTCTGAAAATCTTCCCGCCAACGCCATAGCGTAGCTTTGTTATTGTTAAAATGATTGGTATCGAGCTTCACCACTCTACCAAATTCAGAAAAAATAAAAGGAGTATATTTATCTGCCGCATCTGTCCAAATTTTTCGAGTTTCAGGTTCAAATGGTACACCCGAACCTCCCTTTTTTTGTTTACTAAAATCGGGTAGATACAGCTCATAACGACCACCCCAACCGCCCCATTCGGGATGCTCGGGATTATTTAAACCGTTGGAGATGAGCGACAAAAACGATGGAGTATCGCCCTCGACTCCCCAAGCCACATCAGGGTAAACCGCTCCCAAAGGGCCATGTCCTTGCTGAATATTTTGAGCAATCCAGGTATTGCTAATTTCTTTGTTGCTGATTCCTTTGATGTAATTATTAATGGCCGACCAAGTGGCACTTCCATAGTCGTCGCCTGGGCTGACGATGTAAAAAAGGTCAGGGAAATTATTACGAATCCAAATTCCACTATCATCTTGGTCGGAAATGGTATAAACCCTCAGTTTTGAAATCAACCTTTTGGCTTCGGCTTCCGATTTTGTGTTTTTAATCTTGTATAGGGTTTGTGCCAAAGTGTTCACTCCACCCCAAACCGAAATGTAAAGCGGTTTATCATTTTTCTCCTCCAAAACCTTCAAAATCAACTCCGAACCTTCCGAATCCATCCCTTCACCTACGCCTTCCATTCCATATTTCGGAAGACCTTTTTTTACCAATGCCTGCAATGATGCCGCCGTAGGAAATCCTGCCTTATGTTTCAGCAGATTGGGCTGCACTTTTCCATAAGCTTTTATGATGGCTCTGATAGATTCTGGGTTTACCTCGTTTTTGTGCCAACAAGATGTGGTGGCTACCATTCCTCTAATGTCTATTTCATTGGAATACAGCAATAGCCTCACAAACGACTGCGTATCGTCAGGGTCGGCTTCGATGTCTGACAAGATGATGGTTTGATGTTTTTGTGCATGTAGTCCTGAAAAACTCAGCAAAAGCAACAGAATTAAACCAAAATATCTCATAGTATATGTTTTTCTAAGGTTGATAACGAAAACAGTCTAATTTCTCGGCAAGATATAAACAAAAAGAAAATAAACGAAAATAAAAATAAAAAATAATTAATACTTTTATGCTAAATTTAGAATAAAAATATAATTTTGCATCGAATAAATTTCAATTTAGCATTATTAATGAAATTTATGAAATCGAAAACGTAAATAAAGGAAAACTTCTTCATACTATCAAAAATCGAGAGTTCGACCACTTCTACCATGAAAAACAAGATATTTTTCTACTTTTTGGCGATTTTGATTGGTGTTTTGAGCCAAACAGTTAGGGTTTTTGCCCAAAATATCGAAACCAAACCTCGGGTAATTGTGACCACCGACGGCGAGATTGACGACGAATGTTCGATGGTGAGGTTTTTATTGTACGCCAACGAATTCGACATTGAGGGCATCATCACCTCCAGCTCGCAATATCACTGGCAGGGACACAAATGGGCGGGTGACGATTGGCTGAATCCGTATTTGGAGGCTTACGCAAAAGTATATCCCAACCTGATTTTGCATGATACAGACTATCCAAAACCTGAGTATCTCAACTCAGTCAGTGTACTCGGCAATGTATCAGCAGAAGGAGAAATGGAGACTATTACAGCAGGTTCAGAACTGATTGTCAAGGCTTTACTAAAAGATGACCCTCGCCCGATTTGGCTACAAGCTTGGGGAGGCGTCAACACCATTGCTCGTGCTTTAAAAACCATCGAGGAAAAACACTCCGAAAAAATGCCCGAAGTGGCTCGAAAACTACGGCTATACCTCATTTGGGAACAAGACAATACCTTTCAATCGTATATAAGACCGCATTGGGGCAAGTACAACATCGAAACCATCATTTCTGACCAGTTTGTTACCTATTTTTATACTTGGAAAAAGTTTTTGCCCGAAACGGCCAAAGCCTATTTGGTAGGTGATTGGATGAAACCACATATTCTCGAAAATCACGGGCCACTTTGTTCTCTGTACAAAGCCCATCCCAATGGCGATTTTCGCTCTGAGGGAGATTCACCTGCTTTTCTACACACCATTCCCAACGGACTGCGAAGCATCGAATCGCCCGATTTTGGAGGATGGGGAGGTCGTTTTGTTAAAATCAGAGAAAACACTTGGCTCGACCCAGTTTTAGAACCCAAATACACTTATCCCGAAGGGCGATGGTGGACCAACAACGCATGGGGAAGGCAACGCATGAAAAAAGAAATTGAAAACGATAGTGCTTTACAAGCTTATTTAAAACCCACTTCTCAGTGGATTCCTGCCATTCAAAATGACTTTGCCGCCCGTGCCGACTGGTGTGTGAAGCCTTTCAAAGAGACCAATCATCCGCCCAAAGTGAGCCTTAAAATGCCTTTAAATCTGACAGTAAAGCGTAAACAAAAAGTCGAACTTGATGCCTCTCCTACAACTGACCCCGACGGTGATAAACTATTTTTTAATTGGTATGCTTACGCTGATGCAAGCACCTATAAAGGTCAGTTGAGAATAGGGCAGCCTGACCAGAAAAAAACAAAATTGATAGTCCCTGCTGATGCAAAAAAGGGTGATACCATTCACATGATTTGTGAAGTAAAAGATGACAGAATACCACAATTGACTCGCTATCAGAGAGTTGTTTTAACCATTAATTGATTCAAGCCAAAACGATGAAAAAAAAACTAACTATTTTATTGTCCTTCACCCTGCTGCTATTCGCTATCCAAACTTTTGCACAAAAATCGGATAAAACAAGGGTGATTGTAACCAGCGATGGTGAAATTGACGATGAATGTTCGATGGTGCGGTTTCTACTTTATGCCAACGAGTGGGACATAGAAGGCATTATCACCTCCAGCTCACAATACCATTGGCACGGACACAATTGGGCTGGCGACGACTGGATTGACCCATTGTACAAGGCCTACGCTGAGGTATATCCCAACTTACAACTTCACGATAAAAATTACCCTTCGCCCGAGTATCTGAAATCGGTTACGTTTTTGGGAAATGTTGAAACTGAAGGCGAAATGGAATTGCAAACGGCGGGTTCGGAGCATATTGTAAAAGTGCTTTTGGACGAATCAGACAGTCGTCCTGTTTGGTTACAGGCTTGGGGCGGAACCAATACCATTGCCCGAGCTTTGAAAACCATTGAAGAAAACCATCCCGAAAAAATGGCCTCCGTAGCTCAAAAGCTCCGCTTCTTTTTTATCTGGGAACAAGATGCCACTTACCAATCATACATCAGGCCGCATTGGGGCAGATTCAACATCCTTACCATCATTTCTGACCAGTTTGAGGCCATTGCCTACCGTTGGAAAAAAGTACAACCCGACAACATGAAACCCTATTTTGAGGCAAAATGGATGAAAGAGAATATCCTTCAAAACCACGGAACTCTTTGTGCATCTTACAAAGCACACAACGCAAATGACAAAGGTTTTGAAGATGGTGATTTTCGTTCCGAAGGCGATTCGCCCGCTTTTATGCACACCATTCCTACGGGTTTACGCAACCTCGAAAATCCTGATTGGGGTGGCTGGGGAGGTCGTTATGTAAAAATCAGAGAAAATACATGGCTTGACCCCGTACCCGACCCAAGTTACAAATATCCAGAAGGACGCTGGTATGGCTCTAATGGCTGGGGCAGAAGTAGCCTTCGAGACGGAAGTACCACCACAGAAGAGCAAAGAAAAGCTTATTTCAAACCTATGTGGCAATGGTCGGCTGATTTTCAGAATGATTTTGCTGCCCGAGCCGACTGGTGTGTGAAACCTTTCAAAGGGGCCAATCATTCCCCAGTTTTCAAAACAGAAAAATCCTTGAATATCAATGCCAAAGCTGGTCAAAAGGTTAACTTAAAAGCCGTAGCCTCTGACCCAGATGGTGATAAACTAAAATATAAATGGTGGCAATACGAAGATGTGGATAGCTACACTGGAACGGTGAAAATATCCAACGCAGGAAAAGCAAAAGCCAGTTTTACAATTCCAGTTGATGCCAAAATCGGTGATACTATTCATTTGATATGTGAGGTAAAAGACAGCGGTGTGCCTGAACTTACCAAGTATCAGCGAGTGGTGATTGATATTAAATAAACCAAAATAATCTTTCAAAATGAATTCTAAAATCCTTAAAGCACTTTCTTTTTTACTGCTCATTCTCAATCAGTCTTTTGCACAAGAGTTTTTTGCAGAAGGGAGAGTTCCAGTTTATGAAATCCCATACGAATATCCGAGCTTAGATAGCGTTAAGGCTGTTTTGAATCGAGTTCGTAAATATTACGAATCTTCGAGTACACAAAAAATCATTGATGGTCAATCGGGAAAAGAAATCACAGACTTCTCAAAACTGAACAAAAATGCCAAAGTATCCGACGGTTTTTCGAGCGAATGGACTTATACTCACGGTGTAGTACTTTCGGCTTTTGATTATATTGGAAAAGTTACTGGGGATGATAAATATTTTGTCAACAACCCGAAATTCTTTGATTTTGTAGTGAAAAACCTACCATATTTTAAGAAAAATGATGAAACTTTTGGCAAAGATGCCAGTGGCTGGCCAGCTATTTTGCACATGCACGCTCTTGACGATTGCGGAGCGATAGGTGCAGCTTTGATTAAGACTTATCAAAAAACAGGAAATAAAGAATATTTGGAGCTTATAAATCTGATTGATGATTATGTCTCAAATAAACAATTTAGGCTTACAGATGGTACTCTGGCTCGGCATCGTCCTCAATACGAATCTCTTTGGGCTGATGATATTTATATGAGTGTACCATTTTTGGCCAATATGGGTGCCTTGACTGGTAATAATAAATATTTTGATGATGCTACCAAGCAAATCATTCAGATGGCAGACAGACTTTACGTACCTCAAAAAGAGCTTTTTGACCATGGTTGGAATGTAAACTCGGGCGACTACGACCCACGTTTCTATTGGGGAAGAGCCAACGGATGGATACTGATGGCCTCAGCTGAATTATTGGATGTATTACCCAAAAATCACAAAGACAGAGAGAAAATTTTACATCTGTATCGCTCAGTAGTCAGAAGTCTGGCTAATCTGCAAGACGGTTCTGGCTTTTGGTATAACCTTCTGGATAAAAATAACACATATACTGAAACATCCTGCACAGCCATGTTTACCTACGCTATTGCTAAGGGTATCAACGAAGGCTGGGTGAGTCATGTGTACGGCCCTGTTGCTATGTCTGGTTGGAATGCTCTCAAAACCAGAGTTTTACCAAACGGAGCTGTTGATGGAACCTGTGAAGGAACAACCTTTGCCCATGACAATGTTTATTATTATCATCGAGGAAAAAGTGTAAATGCCACGCACGGCTATGGTCCAACACTCTATGCAGGTGCCGAAATGATTCGCCTCTTACAAAACGACAAACTTCAAGTTCAAAAGGCTAAGCCAAACGTCATCAACAGTACTTTTCATTTTCAATTAAAAGAAGAATGGATTAAGAAATAGAATTTTCGGAGTGAGATAAAAGCATTTCTGTTTTCATTACGGAGTGCTTTTATCTTTACTAATTTCATATTTAAACCAATCGATATCTACATATCCTTTGTCTTGAAGAATGTTATAGTTAAAAATACCGATTCTGTCACCCCTGTAACTTCCCCACGTTAGCTGGGTCACGTTGCCAAAGGGAATGTATTTTTTGCCATTTAGGCTATAAAAATATTGATTTTTGCCATTCACATCCCATTTTGACTGAAGCCAGATAACATTTTTTTTTAGTTTTACCCCTTCGGATTCTTCATCGTTAAAAACATACGTCAATATTCTTTTTCCATTAGATTGTTTTATACCAATAGTACTCATATTCTGAGTAGAAAAATGCGTCAGACCAGCATACTGACCATTTTCCATGTTTCCAAAATCCAATTTTATAGTTACCACATTATCATGGGTTCGCATACTCCTTTGGGTAATCGTATTTCCTGCCCTCATTAATATTTTCTGCTGATTTTCAGGGTCAATGGGTTGAAAAGCATGTAATCTCAAAAAACCTTTCCGTTCAGTTAGCGACCATTTATCAGCACGGGGCTGGTAGTTCCATTCCCATTGATGGCCTAATTTTTCATTTTCAAAATCATCACTTGTTTTTAATGATAGTAGTTCATTAAGTATGATTGGTTTTGTGCCCGACCAAACCATTTCTCCAATAGAATCAGGCCCTACTTCACCGATTATTGGCCAATTGTCGAGCCAATTTACTGGCAACAAACTCGCTGGCCTACCTTCCCAATCGCCCCTGCCGTGATGCGTAAAAAAATACCATTCGTTCTTATCAACGGTTATGAGTCCACCTTGATTAGGCTCTCTGTCTTTCTTCCTGTTGACCCTATTGAGCTGCTTTATCTCCCATTTCCCATACAAATTTTTACTACGACCCATCATTATCTGTCGTCCTCCTTCGGCATTTACATTACTAAAAAAATGATAATAGTAGCCATTGATTTTATATAGTTTGTTAGCCTCACTCCCCTTTGATTGATGTATAATGGTATCTGACTCCATTATCAGGCTTTTCCCCTCAGGGGTCATTTTGAACAAATGAATGTTATATTGTTTATTATTTTTTGGGTCAAGTTCAAAATTGGTGGCCATAAAATATACCTGACCGTCATCGTCATAAAAACTGCAGCAGTCATCCCAGCCTTTCACATTCCATACCTGATGCAGCGGCGCCCACGGGCCTTCTGCATGCTCTGCTGAGCTCATAAAGAAGCCGTCATCAGGAGTACCAAAATAAACCCAAAATTTGTTTTTATAATATCTGATTGAGCCAGCCCAGATGCCTCTTTCGTAGGCATTCATCTGGTCCCAGTTCATTTTTGGACTAATCTGTCTGAGGTCGTTTACCACGTGAGCTATGATTTCCCAGTTTACCAAATCTTTGGAATGAAGCACTGCCATACCAGGCGAATATTGCATGGTTGAGGATATTGCGTAGTAATTATCACCGACTCGAATCACATCTAAATCACTGAAATCCGCAGGTATTACAGGATTAACATAAGTACCGTTACCCTGGTCTCCCCATTTTCCATACATCTGAGCGGAGGTATTAAAACAAACCAAACAGAAGAATAAATAAATAAACATTGAAATGACTTTCTGCATAAAACTTCTAAAGTTATCTTAACGTACCGTTAGGTACTATGATATTGACCTGACCGTGGTAGTAGAAAAAATAACCGACTAAAATGTTTAACATAGGCAATCTACTATCGTTGATACCCACTGTATAGCATCAGTAAAAATAAAAATTTCTAAGTACATGTTGAAAATTAGCTTATACTATTTATGCTTGAATAGATAACACATAGTGTTTATTATCAGTGATTTACACAAAAATAGTAATTAATTACTACCGACTACTTATCAACTTAAATTTTACCATTACTTATATAAGTTGGTGGCCTAAAGGCATATATCTGATTGACTCATGACTGCAAATTAAACTAATTAACAACAGCTTTACTACTGCATCTTTTCAATTTTCAGATGGAGTTGTACCTAATTATTTAGCTTAAAGGCATTTTTTGTGAACCTTTCACTCTGTTCTTGTATTTTTTGTTTAATATCAATATAACAAGAATAATCGAAACCATAAAGTATAAAAAGAAAATAAAAGAAAATAAAATACTTATTTTTTTGTTGCATTTAAAAAACATAGAATATACTTTTACGGAATAATTACTTTTTATCTACAAATAATTTAACAAATAAAACAATAAAAGAAAGTTATTCTATTTCGATTATTATCATTTCTCAACTAAATTTCTTTATTTATGTCACAATTTGTACAAATTTATTTTCCTGAGAAAATCAGATTTTCGGGAAGAAGGACGTTTTACTGGGCATTTTTAGTCTCAATGCTATTTTCATTGACTACTATCGCTCAACTAAAGGTAAGTGGCAAAGTCACTATACCTACTGGCGAGATACTTCCAGGTACTTCTATTGCGGAAGAGGGTACTACAAATGGAACAACCACGGATGCAAATGGCAATTTTTCAATTACTGTAAAAAACGGTACATCAAGATTAGTTTTCAGCTTCATTGGTTACGATAACCAAACGGTTGCAGTAGGAGGCAAAACCATTATTAATGTTGTATTGACTGAATCTGCGAATCAACTTTCAGAAGTAGTAGTGATTGGTTATGGTACTGTGAAAAAACGAGACCTGACCGGAGCTGTTACCTCTATTAAAAGTGAAGATATAAAACAAGTACCCGCCCAAAGCCCTTTGGAGTCTATTCAAGGTAAAGTTGCAGGAGTGGATATAACACGGAGTAATGGGTCAGCTTCTTCAGGCATCAATATTCTGATTCGAGGAAATCGCTCTATCGGAGCTGGCAATAAACCCCTATTTATTATTGATGGTGTTCAGTCAAGTGATATAGACAACATCAACCCCAATGACATCGAGTCCATTGAATTTTTAAAAGATGCTTCATCAACTGCCATTTATGGATGGCAAGGCGCTAACGGCATCGTGATTGTGACTACTAAGAAAGGAGCAAGTGGAAAAGCCAAAGTAACTTTTAATACTTATTATGGTGTATCGCAAGTTTCTCGCTACCCTGCAGTTAATGATGGCCCTTCGTACGTGGCTATGAAAAGAGAAGCCAATCGAGCTGTAGGAAAGTGGACTTCGGAAGCCGATGATAAACTCATTTTTAATACACAAGAACTCGATGCAATCAAAAATAACGAATGGATTGATTATCAGAGGCTTTTATTAAGCAACGGCACTCAGCAAGACTATAACTTGGGGGTAACTGCTGGAAACGACAAAACAAAAGTTTTTTTCTCTATGGACTATTTTAGAGAGAGTGGAATCCTGAAGTATGATGCTATTAACCGTTATTCTATTCGGGCTAATGTTGATCAAACTATCAACAATTGGCTAAAAATTGGGCTTCAGAGTCAGGTGACGAATAGAGACGAGAGTTACCGGCGAGACCCCCTTAACATGGCCAACAAGATAATTCCGCTAGGTACAGTTTATGACAAAAATGGGAATTTTATCGTCTTTCCACTGAGTGGTTCGTCAATTAGCCCCTTGGCCGATGAACAACCTGATGCTTTTTCAAATACTGGAAAAATAACCAATATTATTTCGAACGTCTATGTTGAACTCAAACCCCTTGACGGTCTTACCTTCCGCTCAAACTTTGGTGCAAACATTGGTTTTTCCAGAACAGGATTATTTGAGGCTTCTAATACAATCAGCCGCAACGGTGGCAATACTCAAGCTTCTTATACTTCATCGAATAGCCGCTTTATCAATTGGGACAATATCCTTACTTACCAAAAATCAATCAAGGATCATTCGTTTGTTTTTACAGCTCTGAGTAGCTTCGTTGAAAGCCTATCTGACTATGGTACTGCTCAGGGAGAAGGCCAACTGCTTCCTTCCCAACTTTACTTTGCACTAGGTAATGCCCCTACTAATATTGCCATAAGCAGTGGTTTCACTAAGTGGAATGTGTTATCATTTGCTGGGCGTTTAAATTATAGCTACAAAGGCAAATATTTAGTCACTCTTACTAATCGGACTGATGGAGCATCTCGCTTATCTACCGGAAACAAGTGGGCTTCTTTCCCGTCAGCAGCTGTAGCTTGGCAAATTGGCGATGAGGCATTTATGCAAAATCAAAAATTAATCAGCGGTCTAAAATTACGCTTAAGTTATGGTGTAGCGGGTAATTCAGGGATTGCCCCATATGGTACCCAAAGTACCCTTACAAGAGTACCGATGGCTTTTGGCGAAACTAGCTTTCAAGGTTTCACCTTCTCTCCATTACTTGGTAACCCTGATGCAGGCTGGGAGCTATCAGGTTCCAAAAACCTTGGTGTAGATATTGGATTTTTGAACAATCGCCTCAATGCTACGCTGGATATCTATGATACTCGCACTAATGACTTGCTTTTACCCAGAGGGTTACCGCCTACATCGGGTGTAAAAACCGTTTATCAAAACATTGGCAAAACCAGAAATAACGGTGTAGAATTTAGCTTGAACTCTGTAAATATTAATAAAAACAACCTCAAGTGGGTGAGTACACTTACCTTATCTCATAACAAAGAAAGAATTGTGTCTCTCGTTACCGAAGGCGTTGACGACATTGGTAACGGATGGTTCGTCGGGCAGCCTATTTCTGTATTTTATGATTATGAAAAACTTGGAATTTGGCAAACTTCTGAGGCTGATAAAGCTAAAACTTTTGGTCAACAACCTGGTGATATAAAAGTAAAAGACCAGAATGGTGATAGTAAAATTGATGCTGTCAATGACCGACGAGTACTCGCTGGTAATAACGTACCTGTTTGGTATGGTGGATTGAACAATAGAATCACGTTTAAAGGCCTTGATTTTAGTATTTATCTGTTTGCTCGAATGGGGCAAACGATTAATCCTTCTTTTCTGAGTAGATACGACCGTCAGTCCAATTTGAGTAATAGTAGCAAAATTATTGACTACTGGACACCCGAAAACCCAACTAATGAATACCCTCGCCCTAACGCTAATATCTCCGGAGCCTCAACTCCTTACTGGAGTACCATCGGCTATGTCGATGGCTCTTATCTCCGCATTCGTAACATATCCCTGGGCTACACCTTACCTCAATTTAAAAAATCTTATTTTAACAGCCTACGAATTTACGTCACAGGCTCTAATTTAGTTACTTGGACGAAAAGTCAAAAGCTGAATGAATATGACCCTGAAAGAGGTGGTGGCGAAAGCGCACCAATGTTGAAAAACATCATAGTGGGGTTAAATCTCGGATTTTAACATTAACTTGACTCAACAATGAAAAAAATATCACTATTACTTCTTTCCATTGTCTTAATTCAAACTTCTTGTAAAGATGTTTTGAATGAGTACAACCCAAGTGGAACTACCGCCGAAGCTACGTACACCACCCCTGCTGGTTTTGAATCACTCGTCAATGCAGCTTATTCTTATCAGCGCTGGTGGTATGGAAAAGAAGAAGGTTACAATATTACTGAGTTAGGTACTGATATTTGGATGAGTGCCGCAGGTGATGTATGGCCTGATTTATCTCAATATACCAACTTAGAAGGTACCAATTCTGCTTTATCAGCGGAGTGGTCGGCACTCTATGCAGGGGTGAATCTATGTAATGCTGGAATCAATGGGGTTGGGCAATCAGGGCTTACAACGGCCCTAAAGACTCAACGTGAAGCTGAATTACGTTTTTTACGAGCTTTTTATTATTGGCATATTGTCGAAACTTGGGGTGGCGTACACTTTACCTTAGAAGAAACCAAGGGTATTGCTTCTACTGCAAACAAAACCCCTGTAGAAACATTCTACAAGCAGATTATCGAAGATTTGCAGTTTGCCACGAAAAACCTTGCCAATACCACATCCGACTACGGCCGTGTAACACGACCAGCAGCAATGGCATTTTTAGCAAGAATTTACTTAACCCGAGGCATGAATGCCGAAGCTAGCAATATGGCCAATGCTGTCATTAATGGTAATTTTGGATATAAACTTGAGTCCAATTATGCTAATCTTTGGTCTATGAGCAATAACCAAAACAAGGAAATATTGTATGCTGTCAACTACGCCTCTAATCTGACTCTCAATGACTTATTCAATGCTGCAACCAATCCAACTGGGCATTCAAGAGGCAGTAATAACGGGCACTTACACTTTTTGATGAAATACGACAACTTGCCTGGAATGCTTAGAGATATTCAGTATGGCCGGCCATTTAATAGATATATGCCTACCCGTTTTCTGTTAGACCTTTATGGTGATGCGGATGCTCGCTATGATGGCTCCTTTATGGAGTTATGGAAAGCTAATTCTACCTCAAGACCGCAAGGCATGAACTTAGGAGACACCGCCGTAGTAGCAACCCGAAAAGCATTTACTCGCCCTGCTGGTCGTGTGTACCAAGTCTATGATAGAAATGCTATTTACAATACCAATGGTACTATCAAAAACAACTTGGTTTACCCAACACTCACCAAACACATGGATCCTACTCGGTCTAGTGCTAACGAAGCCCAAAGTGCAAAGGATGTATTTGTCATTCGATTAGCCGAAGTATATTTGATTGCAGCTGAGGCACAAATGAAACTTGGTAAACTTGATTCAGCCGCAATCAATATCAATGTGGTTCGAACAAGAGCCGCCAAGTCGGGTAGAGTAGCTGAAATGCAAATCAAGTCATCCCAAGTAACTCTTGATTTTATCTTAGATGAAAGGGCCCGTGAATTTGCAGGCGAACAAATACGGTGGTTCGACTTAAAACGCACAGGTAAATTAGCCGAGCGCATCAAGGCTTACAACCCCGATATCGCTGATAAAATCAAAGATTACCATTTGATAAGACCCATCCCCCGAACCCAGCTTGATGCGGTTACTAACAGAGATCAATTTACCCAAAACCCTGGTTATCAATAGAAACTTGAGTTCTTAAAAAGTTCAACCTGATTGCTGGATAATACGAAGACTGCAAATACAGAAGGCTCAAGCGAGGGTACTTGAACTAGGCAGTAGGGGCGTGTGGCTTACACCCCGCCCAATCGGAGCCAATTTAAATTTTGTCCAGCAATCAGAAATTCAATATACCAAAGAGTAAATTACTGAACGGGTCTGTCTCAAAAGTATTTAAAATCAAATATTATTTGGCATTCACCTAATCACTAATCCTTTTCTATCCTGAAAAGGGTTAGAGGATGAGGTGAATACGCTACCAAATTTTATTTTACTGGCATTTGCTTTTGAGACAGCCTCGTTTTTATAATTATTTTTAAAGCTCCTATTTCCTGTACTAATAGCCAGACATGCCCCTATTCCGTGGCCAAATCTAACGATAGCCCCAAAAATCAAACATTCAAAAACTTTTACTGACACCAGCATTCGTAACAGAAACCGTTAACCAGCCGTTTTGCCTCTCTCTAACAACGTTGAGCTTGCTATCTTATCACTTGATAAGCAATTACTTATTCTATTGCATTGTAATTGGTTGATTGATAAACTATTTTTGGATTTTACATTCTTGAATTGTCATTAAAGCAGTAAAATCTCGAAATAAGATAAAAAGTAAGGCTCGAAAATATTTTTCATTTTCTTTCATTTTCTTTTTATTTTTTTTATTTTGTTTTGTTTATCTTTACGGCAAGAAATGACAATTTAATACAGTCTTGTATTAAATCATTTCAATTTATGTTACCAAACCAACGAAGAGAAAAAATTTTGGAGCTGCTAAAGGAAGACGGCTCAGCTAAAGTGGTCGATTTGGCACGATTGTTTAAAGTCACGGAGGTGACCATTAGGCAAGACCTCGAAAAACTTGAGGCTGAGGATCTCATAATTAAAGAGCATGGCGGAGCCTACCTAAAAAACGTTGAAGACCAAGTGAAAAACTTTTCACTGGTACATCAAGAAAACCTGGACAAAAAAGAAGCTATCGCCCTAAAATGTATGGAGTTTATCGAAGACGGCGACACTATTATCTTGGATTCGGGTAGTACTACTACCGAAATAGCCAAGAAAATAAAAGCGTCGGGCATTAAAAACCTTACGGTAATCACTAATGCTCTCAATATCGCCTTGATGCTTGGTACTGGTCTAAACATTGAGGTAATCATGACGGGCGGAGAATTTAAACCACCAACCCTTTCGCTAACTGGACAGAAAGCGGCAGATTTTTTCAAGGGCTTGAATGTTCAGAAACTGTTTTTGGCCACGGCCGGAATTTCGCTTAAATCGGGACTCACTTACCCTTCTATCAGTGATTTGGTCGTAAAAAAAGCTATGATTGACTCAGCGGATGTTACCTATCTGGTTGCAGACAGCACCAAGATTGGCAAAAGTGCCTTGGCAAGTCTGGGGGCTTTGGGTTTGATTGATTACATCATCACCGACTCTGGCATCGAAGAAAAACACAAGGAGGTTTTTAGAGACAATGAAATCGAAGTGATAATAGCTTGATTTGGGATTTACGATTATTTGTTGAGAATCCTAAAATCGTCATTCGTAAATCTTAAATCGTAAACTAAAATGACACTTGGCGTAATCATCGGGAACCGAGATTTTTTTCCTGACAGTTTGGTAGAAAAAGCAAGAACCGAAATCATTGAGGTCTTTGCTAACTTGAACCTAAAACCGATTCTATTAGAAACGACTGATTCGAAGTTAGGTGGGGTAGAAACCTTTAAAGACGCACAAAAATGTGCCGAATTGTTCAAAAAACACCGTGAAGAGATTGCGGGTGTTTTGGTGCTTCTACCCAACTTCGGCGATGAAAAAGGCGTGGCCGATACGCTCAAATTATCAGGATTGAATGTACCCGTCTTGGTTCAAGCCTATCCCGACGACCTCAGTAAAATGAATGTCGTCAATCGCCGTGATTCTTGGTGCGGTAAGATTTCGGTTTGTAATAACCTCTATCAATACGGCATCAAGTACTCGCTTACTAGTCAGCACGTTAGCTTACCTTCTTCGCCTGAATTTCAAAGAGATTTGTTAGACTTCATGGCAGTTTGTAGAGTGGTTAAGGGCTTGAAAAACGTCAGAATCGGTGCCATTGGTGCAAGGCCAGGGGCATTCAATACGGTACGTTATTCTGAGAAAATCTTGCAAAGAAACGGCATCACCGTAACTACTTTCGATTTATCCGAAATACTGGGTAGGGCCAATAAACTAACAGCCGATGATGCCGTAGTAAAACAACACATCGAATCAATCAATGCCTATGCTCCCAAAGGGAAAACACCTAACGAAGCCATGCTTCAGATTGCCAAACTCGATGTGATTTTGAAGCAAATCATGGACGAAAATGCCTTGGATGCCACGGCTATTCAATGCTGGACTTCGCTCCAACAAAACTATGGTTGCAATGTCTGTACAAGCATGAGTATTATGTCCGAAAACATGCTTCCAAGTGCTTGCGAAGTGGATGTAACAGGAACTTTGAGTATGTACGCCATGCAGTTGGCATCTGGTTCACCGAGTGCTTTGGTAGATTGGAATAACAACTACGCCGATGACGAAAACAAGTGTGTGTTGTTCCACTGTGGCAACTGGGCAAAATCATTCTTGCCTGATATTCAGATTTCAAACGCTCCGATTCTCGGCACGAGTGTAGGGGTAGAAAATACCTATGGTGCCTTAGATGGCCGTACGCCAGCTATGCCGCTTACTTATGGCCGCATCAGCACCGATGACCCAAAAGGTATCATCAAAGCATACATCGGCGAAGGCGAACTAACGAACGACCCTCTTAACACTTTCGGCAATCGTGCCGTAGCGCAAATACCTGATTTGCAAGGCTTAATGAAGTACGTTTGTCGAAATGGTTTTGAGCATCACGTGGTGATGAACGCTTCAAAAACCGCTTCTATTTTGGAAGAAGCACTTGGGAATTATATGGGCTGGGAAGTTTATACACATTAATGGATTGGCGATTCAAGTTTCAGGACGCAGATGCTGTAAGCAATGCAGATTTACTAATCAGCGTTTATCTGCGGTTGAAAATCAGCGTAATCTGCGTCTCAATTTTCGCAACTTGTTGATTATTAAGAGAATGGATTCAAGTTTCAGGACGCAGATGACGCAGATGCTGTAAGCAACGCAGATTTACCAATCAGCATTTATCTGCGGTTGAAAATCAGCGCAATCTGCGTCCTAATTAACGCAACCAACTGATTATCAAGAGAATAAATTCAAGTTTCAGGACGCAGATGACGCAGATGCTGTAAGCAACGCAGATTTACTAATCAGCATTCATCTGCGGTTGAAAATCAGCGCAATCTGCGTCTCAATTTTCACAACTCGCAGATTATTAAGAGAATGGATTCAAATTTCAGGACGCAGATGGCGCAGATGCTGCAAGCAACGCAGATTTACTAATCAGCGTTTATCTGCGGTTGAAAATCAGCGTAATCTGCGTCCCAATTAACGCAACTAACTGATTGTCAACAGGCGAACCTCTAATGGATTGATGATTTGAGTTTCAAAACAAACAAAACACAGATTAAAAAATGGTAGAAGAAGGAAAACATAAGGAGCTTACGGAACAAATTATTAAAGCATTTTATGATGTTTATAATGAATTGGGACACGGTTTTTTAGAAAAAGTTTACCAAAACTCTCTTTATCTCGAATTGAAATCAAGAGGTTTCAAAGTCGAAGCCCAAAAGCAAGTAAAAGTGTATTTTAAAGGGGTTGAAGTAGGCGAATATTATCCTGACCTTATCATCAATGACAGCGTAATTTTGGAATTGAAAGCGGCTGAGTGTATCGTACTTGATTTTGAAAATCAGATTCTAAACTATTTGAGAGCCACTAATAAGTAGGATTACTTTTAAATTTTGGACCAAAACCTGAGATAAGAAGAAAAGTTTTTGCGAACACAAACAAAAAACTAAAATCTGTGTAAATCTGAGTTTAAAAATCAGCGCTATCTGCGTCCCATTTTGTTGGCCACAAATTTTCACAGTTTACTCAAATATGGAAAATTTAAAAGAAAAATCAAAGAAGTACAGACGTAAAATCCTCCAATACATCTTCAATGCCAAAGCTGGGCATACGGGTGGTAGCTTGTCGATTGTGGACATACTGAATGTACTTTATAACAGAATACTCAACGTAAGTCCCGAAAACTGGGAGTCTCCACTTCGTGACCGTTACGTTCAGAGCAAAGGGCATTGTGTAGAAGCGCTTTATGTGGTTTTGGCCGATAAAGGATTCTTCCCTGAAGAAGATTTATTAACGCTTTGCCAATACAACTCACCCTATATCGGGCATCCAACCAACTACATCAGAGGCATCGAACAAAACACAGGTGGGCTTGGTCATGGTTTGTCCATTTGTTCGGGTATGGCTTTGGCTGCTAAAAGAGATAATTCACCCGTAAAAGTTTACACCATCTTGGGTGATGGAGAAATGGCCGAAGGTTCAAACTGGGAGGCCATGATGTTTGCAGCGCACTACAAATTGGATAATCTCTGTGCCATTCTTGACTATAACAAGTTACAAATCACTGCTCCAAACGCCGAAGTGATGGGTCTCGAACCCATTGACAAAAAGCTCGAAGCCTTTGGTTGGGCAGTAAAGCACGTAGATGGTCATACTATTGAAGAATTAACCGAAACGCTAAGTGCATTACCCTTTGAAAAAGGAAAGCCATCCTTTGTAATTGCCCATACAGTTAAGGGAAAAGGGGTGAGCTATATGGAAAACTCTCTAAAATGGCACCATGGAGTGCCAACAAAAGAGCAGTATGAGCAAGCAATGACAGAATTGGCCCTCTAACCCCGAAGGGGGAACTCGTTAAATTACGAAATAAAATATGGAAAATGTAGAATCAAACTCAATAAAAAAAGCTCCCCCCTCGGGGGCGGGGGAGGCTGCAAACCTCGAAATTTTCTCCTCAATCCTACAAAACCTCGCTGAAAACGACCGAGAAATTTTTGTCGTAACCTCCGACTCACGTGGCTCTGGAAAGTTGGTTCCTTTTGGACAAAAATACCCCGAGCAAATCGTAGAAGTAGGTATTGCTGAACAAAACTTGGTGGGTATTGCTGCGGGTCTGGCAAGTATGGGCAAAAAAACCTTTGCCGTTTCGCCCGCTTGTTTTCTGACGGCGAGGTCGTTAGAGCAAATCAAAAATGACGTTTGTTATTCTGATAATCCTGTAAAACTGGTGGGTATTTCGGCTGGCGTAAGCTATGGGGCGTTAGGAACAACACATCACAGCTTACATGATTATGCCGTGCTTAGAGCTATCAATAACATTACAATCGTGGCTCCTGCCGATAATTATGAAACGGAGGAAGCGATTAAGGCTGCCGCTTCATTTAACAAACCTATCTATTTACGTTTTGGGAAAAAAGTTATGCCCGCTTCAATTTACGATTTACGATTTACGAATGGAGAATCTAAAAATAATCGTAAATCCGAAATCGTAAATCGTAAATTTCAATTTGGTAAAGGTAGAACTGTTCGACACGGCTCAGATTTAACTTTTATCGCCACAGGCGAAACTGTTTTACCTGCTTTTGAAGCTGCTGAAAAATTATCAATTGAAAACTGCATAGACGCTACGGTAGTTAGTATGCACACTATCAAGCCTTTAGACACGGAATTAATAGCCCATTTGGCAGAAAATGGAAGCCCAATAATCACGGTGGAAGAACATTCCATTTACGGAGGTTTGGGCGAAGCTGTGGGTTCATTCTTGATGCAAAATGGCTTTCATAATCGATTCAAAATCATTGGATTACCCGACGACCATACGGTTTCGGGTTCTCAAAACGAAATTTTTGAGCATTATGGGATTTCTGAAAAAGGGTTGGCTAAATTGGCATTAACTATTCTAAAAAATTAAGACGCAGATGACACAGACACTTCGTAACACAGATAAACGTAGATTTTTCAAATTCATCAGCATCGGCTGCTGCATTTATCATTTAGCACTCATCATTATATGCTTTTCATGTACCCAAACAACCAACCAAGAAAAACCCAAAGTCGCCGTAGTAATTTCGACCCTCAACAATCCGTGGTTTGTGGTATTGGCAGAATCAGCAGCCGAAAATGCTCGAAAACTTGGTTACGAAGCCAAAATTTTTGATTCTCAGAATAACCCAGCCACCGAATCAGACAATTTCGAGAACTTGATTTCTTCAGGTTTTGATGCAATCCTTTTCAATCCGACCGATGCCGATGGCTCGATTGCCAATATTTTGAAAGCTAAAACCGCTGGCATTCCAGTTTTTTGTATGGATAGAGAAGTAAATGCTGATGATGCTGCTACCAGCCAGATTTTATCAGATAATTATTCGGGATGTGTAGAAATCGGAATCGAGTTTGTAAAAGCCCTCAAAGAAAAAGGGAAATATGTTGAAATCATAGGTTTAGTGGGTGATAATAACACTTGGGCAAGGTCGGGTGGTTTTCATTCAGTAGTTGATAAATTTCCAAACCTAAAAATGGTGGCTCAACAAAGCGGTGATTTTGATAGAAACAAGGCAATGGAAGTTCTGGAAACTATCATGCAGGCTAATCCCGATATCGATGCGGTTTTCTGTGGCAACGATGCCATGGCAATGGGAGCTTATCAGGCTCTGCAATCGGCAGGGAAAGCCGATAAAGTAAAAGTCTTTGGCTTTGATGGAGCCTCGGAAGTGGTCGAAAAAATCAAAGAAAAGAAAATCGTCGCTACCGGAATGCAGTATCCGAAAGTGATGGCCGAATATGCCGCTCGCTATGCCGACGAATATTTCAAAGGAAAACGAGATTTTCCACAACGAGTACCCGTAGAAGTAGAGTTAGTAACGGTTGCGAATGCTAAAAATTATTGATTAGTAAGGCCATGATAAAAAAAGGAATTATACTTGTTTTAGGTCTAATTTTAGCCTACAACTCCGTTTATTTCAAAAAGTTAAGCGATGTACGAAATCAAAAATCAAGCAATTTTGATTTTAATACCTATGCAGATTCTCTTTATTACAAAGGAATCTTAACTCAAACCAAAGCTGTTGCGCTCGGCAACCTTATTTCAGCAATACAAAGCAATAAAGAAAGTACTTTTAAGACTTTCGGAAATAGGTTGGGGATTGGAAATTCAGCCTATTTCATGGTCGAAATCAAAGGAAATATAACAAGTATTGAAGACGGAGTTATTAAAGTGAATACCTCTGAAAATGGCGTCGTTTCGGTAGATTCAAAATACATTTTTGGGAATGCTATTAGAGATGCTTCGGGTTTAGTAAAACTCACCGATTTTAAAACTAATGCCGATTTTAATAAGGTTTCGGAGGCTCTAAATACCATTATTCGAGAAAAAGCACTTCCTGCTACCGTTCAAAAATTAAAAGTTGGTGATGCTATTTCAGTGACTGGAGCGTTGAAATTGAGCAAAAAAGAAAACTTAGAATTGAAGATTTTGCCTGTAAAAATAGCGATTAATATTATGCAGAGATAAGTCATGCCTTGTCTCTACATATCACCCCACGTTCAAACCTGATGATTGAACTAATCAACATATCAAAATCATTCCCAGGCGTTAAGGCTCTCAACGAGGTAAATCTAACATTTTACCCCGCCAAAGTCAATGCAATTTTGGGCGAAAATGGCGCTGGAAAATCAACCCTTTTGAAGATTCTTACGGGAGTTTACACCGATTATGAAGGGGAAATCAGGCAAAACGGACAAACACTGAAATTCAAAAGTATCAAAGATGCTCAACAAGCGGGTATCGGCATTATTCACCAAGAATTAAACTTAATTCCGCAACTAAGTATTGTTGAAAATCTTTTTTTAGGGCAAGAAATTGTCAATCAATGGGGTATATTAGATAACTCTCAAATGGGGCAAAAAGCTACTGTTTTGCTCAAAAAACTTCAACTCAATTATTCACCCAAAACACTTGTTCAGGAGTTGAAAGTAGGCGAACAGCAATTGGTTGAAATTGCCAAAGTGCTACTTTCAGATGCCCAGGTGATTCTGATGGATGAACCAACCTCGGCCCTAAGTGATAAAGAAATTGATAACCTTCACCGCATCATTGCTGAGCTAAAAACAGAAGGCAAAACCATCGTCTATATTTCGCACAAAATGGATGAATTGTTTCGAATAGCCGAAACATACAGTGTGATGCGAGATGGAAATTCAATAGATGCTGGCGAAATGAGCCAAACCACTGAGCAAGAGTTGATTAGAAAAATGGTGGGAAGAGATGTACAAATTGAAAAAAAGAACACCAATAATATCTCTGAAAAAACCATTCTAAAGGTCGCAAATCTTAATTCAAAACACCCATCAATCAAAAATAAAAATTTACTAAACGCTATTTCCTTTGAACTAAAAAAAGGAGAAATTCTTGGGATTTTTGGTCTAATGGGTGCGGGTAGAACTGAGTTATTAGGAGCTATTTTCGGATTAAATCCAACCATTGAAGTCGAAAACTTTTTAGTTGATAATCAACCCATTAACATAAAAACGCCTAAAGATGCTATTGATAACGGCTTAGCGTTTGTTACGGAAGACCGAAAAACCGAAGGTTTAGTTCTGGGCATGAACATTGCCACTAATATTGGCCTTACAACGCTCAAACCTAACTCGTTACTCAACGAAAAACAAGAAAATAATTTAGCCCAGCGTTTTATTGAAACACTCCGAATCAAGACTCCCTCTGAGCAGCAATTATGTGTCAATCTGAGCGGAGGAAATCAGCAAAAAGTGGTTTTGGCGAAGTGGTTAGCCACTAACCCCAAAATTTTGATGCTTGATGAACCCACTCGTGGAATTGACATCAATGCCAAAAATGAAATTTACGAACTCATCAAAAAATTAGCCAACCAAGGCAAAAGTATCATTGTGGTTTCTTCTGAAATTCCTGAACTATTAGCTTTATCCGATAGAATTTTAGTCATGGCAGAAGGGCGAATTACAGCAGAATTTTCGGCCAATGAAGCTAACGAGGATAAATTATTGAAAGCAGCAATTTGATTTTGGATTGGGGATTGGAAAAATTACTAAATCCGAAATCATAAATCCGAAATCCCAAATCATAAATCGCAAGATGAACAAAGAATTACTAAAAAAATCACAATCACTCATTGCACTTTTTTTATTGTGTTTAGTGATTAGTCTTTTGTCTGATAAATTTCTCACAACCAACAACTTGTGGAATGTACTTCGGCAAATTTCTGTCAATATCTGTATCTCAACAGGTATGACCTTGGTAGTTCTAATGGCAGGTATCGACCTATCAGTAGGGTCGGTATTGGCATTTACTTCAGCCGTTTGTGCTGGTTTACTCAAAAACGGCATTGCCATCCCTTCACTCGATTTATTCGTAGGTTTTACTACGTTAGGTGGGGTTTTAGCTGCACTAATCATCGGGTTAGCGTTGGGTTCATTCAATGGTTGGGTGATTACCAAATTCACATTGCCACCATTCGTTACCACACTCGCTATGCTTACCATCGCCCGTGGAGCAACGATGCTTTACACTCAAGGTATGCCTATCTCAAACCTCGGTGCAAATTTTGAATTTATTGGTTCTGGTTGGTTATTAGGAATTCCCGTTCCTGTCTGGATTTCACTCATTGTGGTGCTTATTGTGATTTTTATAAGCAAAAAAACAACCTTCGGGCGGTACATTTATGCCATTGGAGGTAACGAAAAAGCAGCATTTTTGTCGGGAATCAACATCAATAATGTAAAATTAGCCGTTTATGGCATTGCCGGAATGATGGCCGCAGTGGGCGGTATTTTAGTTGCTTCTCGTCTCAACTCTGCTCAACCCAATGCAGGAACAAGCTACGAATTAGATTCCATTGCAGCCGTAGTAATTGGCGGTACTTCTCTTTCGGGTGGAGTGGGTTCTGTAACAGGTACAGTCATTGGAGCTGCCATTATTGGCGTTTTGAACAATGGCTTGGTATTACTCAATGTTTCGCCATTTTGGCAACAAGTCGTGAAGGGATTAGTGATTCTTTTAGCTGTAATTATTGATAAAAAGAGTAAGAAATAACGCTCAAAACGTCGGCAAGGTTTAAAACCTTGCCGACGTTAATAATGCATTTATGAAAAAATATATCCTCTCCATAGATCAAGGCACAAGTAGTACAAAAACCATCATTTTCGATGAAAAAGGAAATGCTGTTGCCAAAGGTCATGCCGATTTACATACCAATTATTTCGATAATGGATTTGTTGAACAAGACCCCGAAGGCATTTACCAAAATGTGTTAGACTCGACAGTGTTTTGTATTCAACGTTTTGAAAGTCAGGGGTTTAATATTAAAGATATTGCTTCTTGTGGTATCAGCAATCAGCGAGAAACCTTCGTGCTTTGGGATAAATCAGGAAAACCTCTCACTCCCGCCGTTGTCTGGGCTTGTAAACGTTCAATTAAGATTTGTCAGAAGTTAAAAGTAAAAAACCAAGAACCATTCATCCGAGAAAGAACTGGACTAATCATTGACCCCTATTTTTCGGGAACAAAACTGCTTTGGTTGCTTGAAAATGATGTTAATCTGAAAGAAAAGTTAGACCTAGGTGAAGTTTATTTCGGAACAGTTGATTGTTGGATTTTATGGAAAATGACCAATGGGCAATCTTTCAAAACCGATTATACCAATGCTCATCGAACACTTCTTTTTAATATCCATACCCTTACTTGGGACAAAGAAATTCTTCAACGCTGGGGACTCGAAAAACTCAATTTACCAGAAGTACGCCCAAGTTCGTCTGATTTTGGATTTACGATTTTAGATTTACGATTAAAGAGTGAGCAAAATCGTCAATCGTCAATCTTAAATCTTAAATTACCAATTACTGCTCTCATCGGTGATTCCCACGCCGCTACTTTTGGCGAAGGTTGCTTTGAAAAAGGAACTGCCAAAGTTACGATGGGAACGGGTAGCTCAATCATGATGAATAGTGGCGATAAACCTGTTTTATCAACTAATGGTATGCTCACGACCGTTTGTTGGAGTACCGAAAATAGAGTTGACTACGCCCTCGAAGGAGCTATCGTCGCCTGTGGTTCGACGATAGAATGGGTGAAAAATGAATTAGGATTCTTCAAAGATGTAGCCGAAACCGAGGCAATGGCACTTTCGGTCAATGACAATGCTGGTGTTTATCTTATTCCGGCTTTTAGTGGCTTAGGTGCTCCACATTGGCAAATGAATCGCCGTGCTTCTATCGAAGGAATGACCTTTGGCACAAGCAAAAATCATATCGTTCGAGCTGCCTTAGAAAGTATTCCTTATCAGATAAAAGATGTGATAACTGCCATGCAAAATGATATGGGTGGAGATTTGAAATCCATTTCAGTCAATGGTGGGCTTACTCGTAATCAATTTGTTATCAGGTTTTTAGTTGATTTATTGGGTTTACCTGTCCAAAAACAACAAAATCCCGATGTTTCAGCCTTAGGGGCTGCCTATTTAGCAGGCTTAAAAAGTGGAATATATAAAAGCATCGAGCAATTAAAAACATTAAATCGAGCAAAAACCGAAGAGATTTTACCCAATTTAGCAAATCAGCTCGTGCAAGAGGGTTACCGTGGTTGGCAAGCAAAAATAGCTCAATAACTAACTGAACATCATCCACTAACGCCCATCTCGCATCAATGGTTAAGGTGGTAGTTTGGTTAGTTCATCACTTCACACCTACCCAACAACTACATCTTTATCGCCCACTCGTTGTGCATGGGGCGGCCAAGTAGGGCATTAGCTTCTTTGTCATTTTTAAAACTCTCTTTCTTGGGGTCCCATTGCAGCGGACGTTTCAGTTGATAGGCAATGTTACCAATGTTGCAAACCGAAGCCGTACGATGCCCAATTTCTACATCACAAATCGGCTTACTGCGTTTCCGCATGGCATCCAAAAAGTCCTTGTAATGGTTCTCACTTTTATAAACGTGTTTTTCTGTTTCGCCAATTACTTTGTCTTTGAGCGAAGCGGGCGTGGTTTCTAACTTACGCCGTTGTACCCTCAGCTCTCCTTCTGTACCTGTAAACAAAATAGCGTTGTTCCATTCCCATTTTTCATGGGTCATCACAATGCCGTTTTCGTAGCGATAGGTCAGAAACGGGTGCTCGTTGCCATCAGGAGCAATCACTTCTACGGGACCACTGTGGTCCATGTCTAACGACCACTGCACAATGTCGAACATGTGGGCACCCCAGTCGGTTACCATACCTCCACCAAACTCCTTGTAATTGCGCCAGTTTGGATACACGTCTTTAGAAAGCGGCGGAGCCAACTCCGAATTGAACGGTTGAGGCTCATTGGGACCTAGCCAAGTACTCCAGTCTAATCCTTCTGGAATCGGTTCGGCAGGCAAGTTGTACGAGGTAGGCGGCGGCCCCACATTTACTTTGATGCTCTTAATCTGGCCGATATACCCATTCCGAATCAACTCAGCCGTTTGTCGAAACTCTGGCCATGAGCGCTGCATACTCCCCGTTTGAAACACTCGATTGTATTTGCGAGTGGCATTCACCATCGCTCGACCTTCTTTCACCGTAAGCGAGAGTGGTTTTTCGCAATAAATGTCTTTTCCGGCCTCGGCAGCCCTAACCGCCACAGCCGCATGCCAATGGTCAGGGGTGGCAATTACCACTGCATCTACATCTTTACGAGCCAAAAGTTCTCTGAAATCATTATAAACTGGTATTTCGGAGTAGGTACCTAACTGCGTGTTTTTGTCGTAATGAGCCTTTATTTTTTCAAGGGTCAGCTGTGCCTTAGCCTTGTAAACCTCACTTATGGCTGTAATCCGCACCTCATTTGTGCCCAAAAACGAAGTAGTAAGCCCTCGCCCCTGCTTACCTGTGCCGATAAAACCCAGTGAAATAAGATCACTAGGTGGCACGTATAGCGAACCGTCTGGGCGTTTTCCACCCAATACATAACGAGGCACAATCATAAAGGCAGACAAGGCTGTGGCGGTTTTACCGACAAAGTCTCTGCGGGTCATGGAATTGGCTGATTCTTTTTTCATCGAAAGGTTAGAGTTAAAACGGTTACATTGCTGTCGCTGTTGACATGCTTCCTTGTGTGTTACAAACCAAGCAAATGCGATATCTTAGTCTGTACAAATATGGCTAAAATACCCGTTTACAACAAGTTATTTATATCACCCAAAATAGTTTGCAATGAATAAATCAGAATGCCAACAAAATTACTTACCTTCGCTACATGGCTCAGTATTATCAGTTAGACAAACGTAACACTTCTCGAAAAGCAGGTACGATCACGCTCAAAGAAGCGATTGATAACCTATTGAATGTCTATAAGTTACGAGGAAAATTTAACGAAACTTACCTTGCTGCCCATTGGGAAACCATCATGGGAAAGGCCATCTCAAACCGTACTAGCAAAGTATATGTAGCGGAGCGTAAGCTTTACGTTCAGATTACCTCTGCCCCACTTCGGAACGAACTGGTGCTGGCCAAGTCAAAAATCATTGAGCTACTCAACAAAGAAGTAGGCGAAGAAGTGATTGACGAAGTAATTTTTATTTAGGAATCCCTACCTCTTCTTCTAGCTAACGAAGCGCCACCGGTACTTCACGCTGTGGTTTTTTCCAGACCAACCCCTGCAACCAACACCAAACCAAAAAACACGGAAAGGCTTTGATACTATACGGTTCAAAGAAACCATGCCGTAGGCTGGGCGGAAAGAGGTCGGAGGGAGATAGCGAACAAAACACGATGACCAAGGCCAAAAGTACCCAGTCGAGGCGAGTGGGAGGAGCTTGCCATGTAAACCACAACGCCACACCTGTGATGGCATACACATACGTGGGGGATTCGGCCATGGGGTTGAAGATAATTACAAATACTAAAAAGTACGCTATCATCAATCGCTGAAAATCAAGAGATTGCCATTTATTAAATTGCAAAAAAGGCAACAAAAACAACAGCAATCCTACTGCTTCAACAAGCGTAAAGTTGACATCAAGGCCAAACCAGCTCTTGAGGATTCCCATCACCGATACCTGCGAACCAACTTTACTCGACGACGCTACCGTGAGCCACTGTTGGTATTCGGACAAGAGTTGTGCTGGCGAAGTCACTAACAATGGCAACAAGGCGAGTACAACCATCCAAAAGGCCATGCTGGCTAAAAACGATAGCTTACGAGGATAAAACAAGAAGAAAATAGCTGCTGCCGCCCCATATACTTTGAAGTAAGCTACTATCGAAAAAAAGAACGCCGCCCAAAATACCTTTTCGTCACGCAATCGGGTCAATCCCAGCAACATAAACCCTAAGATTAAGTTGTTGCTTTGCATGTTTTGAGCTGCAATTAAGCCTTCCAAAAACACAATAAGCAAGACATTACGCCGACGGTGTTCGGGGTCGTTTTTTAGAAAAGATAGTATTCCATAGACCAATACGGTAGCATTCAGTAAATTCCACAAAGCCACACCCAAACCAACCGATAGCGGCGCAAACGGAAGCATCAAAAACGCAAAGGCTGGGCTGTACTTGAACAACTCAGGTGGCTCGCCGGGCTGAAACACCCGCCATTCGTATAGCGGTATTCCCTTCAACAGCCAGTCGGACGGCAGCGTAAACATCATGTAGTTGTTGTAATGCCCTAAGGCATACTTTTGTAAGCCAACCGCTACAAACACGATGCAATACAAAATCGTCAGATTCCTGACGGTCAGATAGTTGAGAATGATGTTCACAATTAATTTTAGCTTTTTGGCCTACGGTTGTATTGCGATGTAATTATCACGCAGAGATTCAGCGAACTTCGGCAGTACATTCTACATTGCGAGTTTCTACGAAAAATATTGCAGTTCTGGCGCTGATTTATCCTCCTTCCTTTACACTTTCCACTCTCTCCTCTACACTCTACACTTTCCCCTTTACACTCTACACCTTCCCCCTTTAACCTCTTAACCCTTCCACTCATTAGCAAACTGCCCCATTGTCACAAACTCACCCTGGGTTTTGAGCCAAGTGATGTACTCGTCTAAGCGCTTAATTAGTACATCTTTTGAATACCTACGCACATAGTCGGGCATTTGGTAACTCGACAAATCGGTAAATTCCCAAGGGTGAAAGTAAATATTCAGAAAGCCATGTTCTCGCAACGTATTGACTGACAACTGCTTGTAGAGCCACATCGGAAAATTCTTAAAACTCAGCCAAAATAAGGGCAAGCGCAGCGTAGGTGATACCGAAGCTGGAATATTCAGAATTTTATTCTTGACAAATGGCAATTTGGGCTTATCTAAGTGATTGTATCGCCCCGGCAAAAACGTTGGATTCAGCGATGAATTATAAGTGTAGCCTGCCGCAATCAAATCGTTTTCATCTACTGGCATCATGCGAGCTCGCCGGAAACCCGTCACGGTTTTACCAGTAATTTCTTCTAATACTTTTTTAGAACTAGCCAAGTCGGCAGGCTCAAAGGTGCCATGCCAGTAGCCATGCGAAGCCACTTCGTGTTGCCCTGACATTTCCTTGATAAGTTCCTGATAATGAAGCGCATAATTGGCTGTTACAAACAAGGTAGCTGGCACTTTTTGGTGCTCCAACACTTCTTTGATTAACACCATGCCCCGAGTACTCACTTCGAGTTGTTCGGGGAGTTCAATCATATTGTTGTATTCAACCGCTGTGTCAAATTCTTCTACATCAAAGGTAAGGAGAATCTTGCGGCGTTGTTGGGTCGTTGTCATTGATTACTTCTGTTTCACTATACTATACTTGAGTTTGTATCGCCACTTTTGCCAGTCAGACATCATGGGCAATTGCTCGCTCAGTGCTCCTTCGTACTTATTTTTGCCGTAAAGGTACTGCTTTTCAAACACTTTGATCGTAAGTCCCCATTTCCGAAAAAACTGCGCATACGACTGATTACTCAATACTTTTCGGGTGGTTTTAGACATAAAATGATATACCAAACTCGCCCCAACACCTCTAAAGTGCCGTACCCCTGCTTGCCAGAGTTTCATCGAAAGGTCGGGGTCGGAGCCAAAACCCGGTGTGAATTCAATGCTAAATCCACCCACAAGCTCCCACAAGCGACGGTGCATCAAGCTCGGGGGCGACGTGCCACCTTGCCAGTCGGGCAGGGTTAAAGACTTGTACTTGTTCAGCAACGATTCCTCCTGAAAGTCAGAGGGGTTCGTTCCAAAATTCCCAAAAGCCAAGCGGTTGCTCTGCCACTCCACCCGCTCAATCATCGTGGCTGATAAGTACACGTACTCATTAGGATACTCTTGGGCTGTCTGCAACAAATGATAGTCCCAGTCGGGGCAGACGTACATATCGTCGTTCATATAGACAATATAATCCGCCTTGGCCAAGCGAAACATCGCATTACAAGCCCAACAAACACCCACATTCTCAGGCGAATACGTATAGTCAAGCCCAGCTTCTTTTGCCCAGTCGAGGGTACCGTCGGTGCCTTCGTTAATGTGCAAAATGATTTGGTGTGTATATCGAGAATTTTTCTGAATACTGGCTACACACAACTTCGCAAACTCCCTATTATTCCAAGTCGGAATCAAAATAGAGAACGTCGGGTTTACTGCTGACTGGGGGTTATGGGGGTGGAAAGTTATTTGCATTGTGATTTTCGTCCATGCAGCAATAGGCTACACGCTGCTCCAATTCGGTTAGTTCTTCGTTCCAATATGACCATGCTATCAGACGAGCCTTGATAGCCTGATAGGTTTTATGATGCAACATGACCGTGGCAATCGTCGCACTATACTCTTCCGTTTCTATGCCTAAGCATAGTAAATAGGCCAAACGATTGAGTATTTTCTTTTTTTTATTCTCGGACCTATCATGTTCATACTCCAAAAGCTGTTCTTCAAGCTCTTTTAAATCCTTTATTAATTGTTCTCCAATCCTAAAACGCTTTTGTACCCAGTGTTGTCGGTTATTCAAATCAATGGCTTGCAACGTATTTTGTCCGAGTGGCGTTTTAGCATGAAATCGGTAGTTTTTTAGAAACAAATGTTCTTTGGGGTTATCTCGCACAGGGTGAATTATGGGTTGAGTTTTAGTATCCCAACTCCCTTTGTCTCCATTACATTTTCGATTCGCTGGCAATAAATTGTTCCAGTCTAGTACCTCATCAGGATACAAGCTCTTTGGATGAAAATGCTCTACTTCCATATACTTGCCTTCTTGCTCTAACTTACATTCCGAATAGCAACATTTACGGTGAGACAGCTCAAGAAGTGCTTCTTTCAGGAACGAAACACGACTGTTTTTCCATACCGATTCACCTGTTTGCTTAAACCGCTCGGTCAGTTCAGCAACTAATTCTTCAGTAAGTTGATCTGGCTTGGGCAAAGAACGCAATTGTATCATAATCAAGCAGAAACAAGCGAAGACATCTGAATACGCATCAGCTTGCGTTGGCTACTGGTAGGATGGAGTATTTTGTCTAAAGCCTCATACGCTTCGTTAGCCTTTTCGGCGTTTTCTTCATCTAAGGCTTCGTCAAATTGTTTCATCCATTTCAGATAAGTATCTGACAAGGTCTTTTCTTTCAATCCCATCAGTTCGGTCAAAATTTCATCCACAGTCCAGCCTTGAAATGTGTCGAATTCTTGACGAATGCTGATGCGGTCGCCGTCTTTTTCGAGCATGACTAAGTTAACCTCTTCTGCCGACTGAACCAGCAAAGGGCTATGAGCCGTGACAATGAATTGGGTTTTTTTGAAAATATTACTTAAATACCCAATGATTTTGCGTTGCCACTCGGGATGAAGATGCAGATCTATTTCATCTACCAATACTACGGCAGGCTCGGCAAGTGGATTTTCACTATCGGGATAGCGGTCAAAAAGCCGTTTGGCCAAATCCATCACCCATGCCATGGTGGACTGATAGCCATAGCCGAGGTCTTTAAGGCGAACCCATCCATAGTCAGTTTGAAACTCTACAAAGCTTTTCAACTCATCATTGGTTACAAATCGAAAGTCTTGAATATCAGGCAATAAACTACTGGTAAGTATTTCCTTGATTTTATCTAACTTACGGTTAGCATCTTTTCTACCATTTTTTTGAGCATAATCTAGCTGCAACAGCCATTCTTCTGTATCTATTAAATCACCGTCATACAACGTAGCCGTTGAGCTTTGATGCTGCGATTCTGAAAGAGTAATGGGTGATGGTTTGCGGTTGATGCCGTAGGCATCAAGTGAAAGATACTTCTCTCCTTTTTTTAATTCTCTTGAATTACTTTCTTTTATTAAAAAATCTGGATCCCATACACTCATTCTACCTTCACTTGAAACTATTAGAGTTTCATTTATACATTCTAAAACTATGGCATAATCAAGCTTATTAAACTCATTAAATTGCTCTTCTGCAAATTTGTCATCTATTGCTTTGTTACCACTTGATAAAAAGTCATTAAGACACAAACTCTTCAGAATGGTAGTTTTCCCCGTATTATTATTCCCCAATATCACCGTCCATTGAGCAAACGAGTTGGAATTGTTTGAAAAGTTGATGCTATTTTCCCCTTTAAAACATCGTATATTTTTCAAAAACAATGTTTTAAAATACACCCCTATATTTTCTTTTTTCTTTTCCATGCTCTTCTTGATTAGCTAACGTAAAGATAAACAAGGCTTTTGGATTTTAGTGTGTATGCGAAGGAAGCAAATTCGTCTCCCTCACAATATAACTCGGTCGGCGTTTGACTTCGTTGAACATTTTGCCCAAGTAAATGCCAATAATCCCCATCATAATCAACTGAATGCCCCCAATGAGCACAATGATGATGACGGTGGACGTCCACCCCGCCACGACGTTGCCCGTCAGGTAGTCGTACAACGAAACCAAACCAAAACCTACCGAAAACAAAAACATCAGAAACCCCAACAGCACCGACAGGTACAGGGGCTTGGTGGTAAACGACGTGATGCCCGCACTGGCTAACACGAGCATTTTCTTGAGCGAATACTTGGTTTGCCCCGAAAATCGCTCTGCTGGCCGATAGTCAATTTTGTATTGGTTGAAGCCAATCCAAGAGATAATGCCCCTCAAAAAGAGGTCATTTTCTTGAAATTTCCGAAGGTAATCAATCACTTTGCGGTCCAGCAGGCGAAAATCCGCCGCACCGTCTTCGAGGTCAATGTCGGTGGCATACCGAATCATTTTGTAAAACCAACGAGAAGTTACCCGTTTGGTAAGCGAGAGGTTTTTGTCGGGTTCTCTGACGGTATAAACAATCTCGTAACCCTCTTGCCATTTCTGAATCAGGTCAGGCACCAGTTCGGGGGGGTGCTGTAGGTCAGCATCCATCGAAATCACAGCCTCGCCTGAGGCGTGCTCAAGACCTGCCCGCAAGGCCATCTGGTGACCAAAATTTCGAGAAAACGACAGGTATTTGATGCACTGATTCTCGGACGAAAGGCGTTTGAGTACGGCCAGTGTTTGGTCTTTGCTACCGTCGTCCACAAAGATGATTTCGTAGTCTGGATACGGCGCCAGTACCTCCGCAAGCCGTTGGGCAATTACGGGTACATTACTAGCTTCGTTGAAAGCCGGAATCACAATCGAAATCATGGGCTTAGGCATAAGCGGACTAAGCAAAAGGGTTAAGTTGAACGATTAAAATACCTCGATGCCCTTATTTTCTTGCCAATAGCAGGTAGAATGATGGTTTCGAGGGTTGTAGCAAACTAATCGAGCCGACTTGCTGTTTAGGCTACAAGCAAGAACCGCTCCCGTATTTTCTACCAAAACGTGTACAAAGTTAGTGCCTCTTTGCTAAAATTGACAATTCAACGCAAAAACCCACTCATTCCCTGCTTATTCTGATGAGAATTCGTAAAAAAACTAACCCACCTGCCACCACCGAGCCCCAGCCGGATCAAGACCGACCTACTAGGCGAGAGCAACGCCGCCACCGCTTGGTGGAGCAAGAAGAACGACGTATTGATATTGGGTTTGGGAAACAAATCACTGACCCCACTACTCGCTTGGTCAATCCCGACGGAAGCTTCAACGTGCGGCGTGTCAACAATTCGTTTTGGGGTAATGCCAATGTGTATCACAAGCTCATTACCATGTCTTGGAGCAAGTTTATGTTGGTAACCCTTATTCTGTTTTTGATAGCCAACTGCCTTTTTGCAGGTATTTACTACCTAATTGGCATGGAGCATCTCCAAGGCATTGACATGCGGAATCAGATGACTCAGTTTTGGGATGCCTTCTTTTTTAGTGCCCAGACCCTCACCACTGTTGGCTATGGGCGCATTGCTCCAGTTGGTTTTTGGGCCAGTTTTGTGGCTTCGGTCGAGTCGCTTACGGGTTTGTTGTCGTTCGCTATTGCTACGGGACTTATGTATGGGCGTTTTTCACGACCCGTTGCTCACATTTTATATTCTGAAAACATGGTCGTGGCCCCTTATGCCGACATCACAGGGCTGATGTTCAGAATGGTGAATGAGCGTGATAATCAACTCATTGACGTAGAGGTAGAAATGATGCTGTCTCGCCTCGAACCCGACGAAAAAGGCTCACGAACCCGGCGCTACTATGCCATGCCGCTTGAGCGCAAAAAGGTAAACTTTTTTCCGATTAGCTGGACCATTGTGCATCCTATCACCGAGACAAGCCCCCTTTATGGCCTCACCCTCGACGACATGAAAGCCACCGACAGCGAGTTTATGATTCTGATCAAAGCAACCGAAGACACCTTTTCGCAATTGGTCTATGACCGCACGTCTTACCATGCGAAGGAAATTTTGTGGGGTCAAAAATTCAAAATCATGTACCACAGCCAAGGGCATACCACGACGCAACTCGATTTGGCCCTTTTGTCTGAAACCTATCCCGTACCTTTGCCCGAACTCGCCAAACAAGCCGAATTGAATGAAACAGCCTAATTTTTTGAAACCTGGAGACACTGTTGGCATTGTGGCACTGGCCGGAAAAGTCAATCCTTCGGCTGTGGAACCAGCCGTAGCCATCTTGCAAAGTTGGGGCTTAACTGTAGAGATTGGTACATCAGTTGCTTCAGGCTATTTTCAGTTTGCAGGTACTGACGAAGTCCGACGACACGATTTTCAGCAATTTCTTGATAACCCAAACGTGCGGGCTATTTTTTCGGCTCGGGGTGGGTATGGTAGTTCTCGTATTTTAGACGACCTAGACTTCTCTGGTTTTCTTCAGCACCCACAATGGTTGGTGGGTTTTTCAGACATTACGGCGGTTCATGCGCATGTACACAACTTGGGCGTGATGAGTATTCACGGCCCTATGCCCAAGTCTTTTACACAAGAAGGCGGAGAGCTAGCGCTCGAAACCCTCCAAAAAGCCCTATTTGGCGAGCCGCTACGGGTTGAGGTAGCACCACACCCCCTCAATCGACTGGGTACGGCTACCGCCCCCATGATTGGTGGAAACCTGTGCCTACTGGCTCACCTAATAGGCTCGAAATCAGATGTTTCAACCGACGGAAAGATATTGTTTTTAGAAGATGTTGGCGAAAAAGTCTATAACCTCGACCGCATGATGCTACAATTGCGACGGGCCGGAAAATTGTCCAACTTAGCAGGGTTGCTGGTAGGGCAGTTTACCGATTTGGCCGATTATGACACGCCTTTTGGCAAAACAGCATGGGAAATCGTGGCCGAACACACAGCGGCTTATTCCTATCCTGTTTGCTACGATTTTCCGGTTGGCCATGTACCCGACAATCGAGCAATTGTCTGCGGAGCTACGGCTCAACTCCACGTTGGTTCCGAAGATGTAACGTGGCTTACTTCTTTTTGAAGGTGATTTCGCCTGCACTGGGTAAGTTTACCACCACGGTTTCGATATTGCCATTGGTAGCAGGCGCAAAATTGAACTTAACCATCTCAAACTGACTCGTACCCTCAAATACGTCGTAATGATAGTGTTGCAGTGCCAACGGCGTAACATGAAAACTCCCCGCCAGTTTGCCGTCGGTTACTTTGAGCGAAATAACCCCATAAGCAGGGTGTTGGTACTCACCAGCATACGCCTCCAGAGGATGAGTAGGTGGCGCATTAGTAACTCGCTTGGCTATGTTTTCTTGTTTCTGTTTTTCTTGATTGGCTTTGCCTTCAGCTTGCTCTTGTTTATAGCGACCCGACCAGTCTATTGGGCTCATAGTAAGCCACTTATCCACAATAAAATTAGTGATGGTGTTGACAAAATAGTATTCTGCCACACCTGTATTGGTAGTCACGAATATGCCTAAGTTATCGTTGGGAAACACTGTCATTTGGGAGCGATACCCTTCGATAGACCCATTGTGTTGACGACGCAAATGCCCTCGATACATATTGATGTTCCAACCCATAGCGTAGGCTCCGAAGCCTAATTCCGAGTATCGAACTTCGGCAGGGACCACTACAGCTTGAGGCGTGTGGTTTTCTTTAAGGTTTTTTTCTGAAACGATCACTTCGTCATCCAATTTGCCTTTGCCCAGTTGTAGCAACAGCCATTTGGCCATATCCAAGGCATTTGACTTGATGGAGCCCGCAGGCCCAATAGCATCTACATTACTCAAAAAGCCCGCCTCGGCCATCTGTCCGTTTCGTTCTACATACGACTTTGAGTAATCACTCGTCTTGAATAAGTCACTGTATGTCAGCACAGTACTACTCATGTTGAGAGGGATTAAGATTTTTTCTTTCACAAAATCCTCCCAAGTTTTCCCCGAAAGCCGCTCAACCAGCACCCCTGCTGCCATGTACATGAGGTTGTTGTACTGATACGTACTAAACGCAGGCGCTGACGGTGGTATATACCGCAA
Source organism: Spirosomataceae bacterium (assembly GCA_046329195.1). Lineage (GTDB taxonomy): Bacteria > Bacteroidota > Bacteroidia > Cytophagales > Spirosomataceae > JAXLVB01. Next base: position 130,266 of record JAXLVB010000001.1, read on the forward strand.
CCGCTCAAAGAGCTGCTTGCGGGTCAGCCCGCTACCTGCCCAGAGCAAGTCATGCCGAGGCAGCCCTGTCCGGTGCGACACCAGCTCACGAGCCGTAACAGTACGGGTGGCGTGCTCATCTTGTAGCTGAAAATCAGGCATATATTCCTTGACAGGCTTGTTCCAGTCGAGTTTGCCTTCGTCGGCCAAAATGGCCAAACAAGCCGCTGTAAATGACTTAGAACACGACGCAATACCAAACAGGGTTCGTTCGGTTACTAACTCGCTCGTTTGGAGGTTTTTGATTCCGTAGCCACGGGTGTAGAGTACCTTTCCGTCTTTGACGATGGCGACAGACGTACCGGGCACGTTCCATTCGTTGAGCATCCTGCTCACAAAGGCATCCAATTCTTGAAAATTGTCTGGCGCTATCCCTTTCTTTTTCTGCCCCAGTACGGGCTGAATGGCTATCGCAAGAATTAATAAAAACCAAGCAAACTTTTTTGTCATTTCAATCGCTGTTATTCAATTGGTAACCTCTTTGCGTTTGCAAATCAGTTGGGTCTTGTACTTGTTTTGATTCGGCACAGGTACATATCGGCAGTGAGGTAGAGCCAGCCATCTTCGCCAAACGAGCAGTTGGCAGTAGCCTCGCCCGTGTCAATCCGCCCCAATACTTTTCCACTTGCCGATAGTACAAATACCCCTCCTGGTCCTGTGGCAAACAAATTGCCCTTACCATCTACCCGAAGCCCATCGGGCAAGCCCTTGAAGCCTTGCTTGACCAGCGGCGTAGCGTCAAACAGCACCGCACCTTTGCCTACCGACCCGTCGGCATTGACCGGATACGCCATTACATAAGCCGCATTGGGGTCTGACTGAGCCACATAGAGTATTTTTTCGTCGGGCGAAAACGCCAGCCCATTGGGTCGCTGCAAATCGTCAATGATACGAGTCACCGTACCGTTAGTACTCACTCGATATACCCCAAACTGCGAAATCTCACGAGTAGGGTCATTTTCTTTTTTGTCTAAGCCATACGGAGGGTCTGTAAAATAATACGCCCCCGACGAGTGCTGCACCACGTCGTTGGGTGAGTTGAATCGTTTGCCTTGGTAGCGGTCGGCAATGGTGAATTTGCCGCCTCGGGTCAGGGGCATGGCCGTCACTCGTCGGTCGCCATGTTCGCAAGCCACCAACTCACCTTTTTGATTGATAATCAAGCCATTTGAGCCAGGCTCATCGCTATAATATCCTACTCCCGTATAGCCTGACGGCTTCAAAAATACGCTTAGGCCATCTTTTTCGCTCCATTTATAGATCGTGTTTTGTGGCACGTCCGAAAACAGCAAATAGCCGCCATTTTTGACCCACGCCGGTCCCTCAGACCAGACAAAACCAGAAGCCAACACTTCAATTTTTGCATCCTTTGGTACTAAGGCATCCAAAGCGGGGTCCATGCGTACTATGGTGCCAATGGTAGGGTAATTGGTTTGGGCAAGAGCCGACACACTCATGAGGATAAGGGCAAGGAAGCCTTGCCAGTTTAACGTTTTCATTCAATAGGCCGATTGAGGTTTCGAGCCAAAAAGGTACGAGAAAATAGAGAAGATTACAAATCTTTGTTTTAACAAAAAATAGCTAAACACTTGCATATCAATACTTTTTAATATATATTTACTTGACATTGACTATACAGTATCTTCTTCACCTCAAAAATTGTTAGTCATGAAAGCACCTCATCTGTTTCTGCATTTTCGTCGTTACTGCTTTCTACTGAACTTGGTATGGGTCTCGTTACTTGTAGAAGCCCAAGTTCCTGTCAAATTTGAGAAAAAGTTTCCAGCCAAAACAACAGACCCAAACACGACTAAAAAAGCTACTACACCAATCCCGGCTGATGTTGAAAAGAAGGTTTCAACTACAACAATAGACCCAAATACAACTAAAAAAGCCACCAACACATCTTTAAATTCTCCCCCTACTGAAGCAACTTCTCCCTCCATTATAGACATTGACCAGGATGGAATAGATGATAACCTCGAACACCAACTGTTGGGAAGATTCAGCCCATTCTACATGTTTTCAAATGATGGTGGCAACGAAACTTTCCGCCCTGCCGATGCCCTATGGTATATTCAACAGTCAGAGCTATTAGACAATGGAGATGAAAATAGTAGTCCCATGATTCCGAGGAGTCAACTGGCTAACTTACCCCACACCATCCTATTGGGTAACGGAAAATCTAATGTTACCAAAACGCCTGCCCTTAGTAATTATCACATCAATCCAGTAGGCGATACACCAGGGCGGCGTGGCAATGAATGGAATGAAGTATTGACTAAAAAAAATGTAGGACTTTACGGCCATGTGGTACCAGTCAAATTAACGGATCCCTATGGCTATAACTTTCATCACGCTTACGATGGGTATGCTCAGGGCAAAATCTATTATAAGATAGAATATTGGCAACTTTTTGGGTATAATAGTGCTGATAAGCCCTTGGATATCGGCGACCACGAAGGCGACTGGACATCAGTACAGTTAATCTATGACCCTGAAGATAGTATTATCAGAAGTGTATTTCACTTTGCTCACGGCATACTAATGCGCTACGACATTACCCCCCAAAACAATGCTCACACCACTACATTTGCAGTAGCTGAGGGACTAATCAAAGAGTATCAAGGTATTAATTTCAGGCTTTCGCAAAAGTTAGTTTTAGCTAATATGGTATTTGGAGGTATTCCACCTCGTATTGAACATGATGATAAAGCTATTAGTATAGCACAAAACAACCTGGTACGCTTTTTTCAAGACGGTCAGACTGGAGGATTTGACCATCCAGTGGTTTATATAGAACATGGCACGCATGAGTTTTTTCCAACCGAAAATTGGGATTTTTATGGCGCACCCAACCACAATGGTAACAGTTATCATTACCTTACAGCCACTCCACCTAATCTGGGCGAAGTAGAGCATCCACTTAACGAAACACCCGCTGCCAATGTCATTTTACTTTTCAATGGTTATTGGGGAACGTATGGTAAATATAATGACCCACCTCAAGGCCCTCCACTTCACCAAAATTGGCTTTGGCCTGCCTCAAGTTCTATCCGTTGGCAATTACCCCAAGAGTTAGGTTTCTGACTATAGTACTATCACTTGTAAAAACCCTTGAACACGATGAAACGCCTCCTCACTCGTTTTTTCTTGCTTTTGCCTGCTTTATTAATTACTTTATCAACAAAGGCACAATTGAATACATCAGAAACGGTGATTACTTTGCCTGCAGATGGTAATGATTTGCACTATAAAATAAATGAACCCAACGTAAGGCAACGACGCACCGAATATCCAAGTATTACCTTTAAACCCGGCGATGTGGTAGAGTTTAGGGCAGGAGGATGCGTACAAACTGGCGGCTCTGGGTTAACGTGGAAAAGATATGTAATGCCCAGCGGACCCAATAGTGACCGATTTTACCATGGCATGGTCATGATTCCAGGCATAATGACAAGCGTTGATTTTCTATCGAATCACCTAAATGGCCTTGATGCGACAAGTGCTTGGTCAAGAAAATTTACAATTCCCAAAGATGCCAAATTTCAGGAACCATTTTTAGTGTTAGGTTACACTGATGACAATTATGATGACAATGGCTACTGGGGTCACGACAATGGTACTCAACAACAATGTAATGGCGTAGGTAATGCTTGGTTTGAAATTTATATTCACCGCAAGTAAGCATTAACAAACCAATAAATAAAAAATGCGTAGGGCACAATTCCTACGCATTTTTTATTTATTGGTCGTCTAATCTATAATACTACAAATTCTTCTTCTTCAGTTCTTTTACGGCGTAGTCAGCGGCACGAGCCGTCAGGGCCATGTAGGTAAGCGACGGGTTCACGCAAGAGGTAGATACCATAGCCGAGCCATCGGTCACAAACACGTTTTTGGCACCCCATACTTGGTTGTAGCTATTGAGCACCGACGTTTTGGGGTCACGACCCATCCGGGCCGTTCCCATTTCGTGAATAGCCATGCCCAAGTACGAGCCGTTGTCGTAAGCAGTCACGTTTTTCAAGCCTGCTTTTTCTAACATCTCGGCGGCGTCGTTTTTCATGTCTTCACGCATTTTCTTCTCGTTTTCTTTCAATTCTGCGTCAAACACTACCGTTGGCAAGCCCCACTTGTCTTTCTTATTTTTGTCGAGATACATGCGGTTTTCGTAGTAAGGCAGGGTTTCGCCAAAGCCGCCCAAGCCCATCGTCCACGGGCCTGGTTTTGTTGCTTTTGCCTTGAGGTCGGCACCAAAGCCCATTTCGGCCACAGCACGCTGCCAGCCACCACGGCCACCACCACCCTGATACCCAAAGCCACGTAAGTAACCACGCTTATCGTTACCGATGTTGCGATAACGAGGCAAGTAAATCCCGTTAGCCCGACGGCCAAAGAAATACTTATCGTCAAAACCCAGACCTTCGGCCACGCCCGAGGCTCCTGTACGGAAATGGTGGTCCATTAAGTTATGGCCCAACTGACCACTATCGTTACCAAACCCGTTGGGGAAACGGTTGGATGTAGAGTTGAGCAACAAGGCCGTAGAGCTAATCGTAGAGCCACACACAAACAATATTTTTGAGTAAAACTCGATGGTGGTGTTGCTTTGCGTGTCAATCACCCGCACGCCAGTAGCCCGTTGTTTTTGTTCGTCAAACAAGATTTCGGCTACGTTTGAGTACGGACGAATGGTCAAGCGCTTGGTAGCCATAGCGGCAGGAATGGTAGCTCCATTGGAACTAAAATAGCCTCCGTACGGGCAGCCTCGGCTACACAAGTTACGGTACTGACAAGCGCCCCGTCCTACTTTTTGGTGCCATTCTTCGGCCTTTGTTAGGTTGGCCACACGTCCTACGGTAAGCACACGCCCCGGAAAACTCGACTCGATTTTACCCTTCACGTGCTTTTCGACACAGTACATTTCCATGGGTGGCAAAAACACGCCGTCGGGCAACTGCGCCAAGCCCAGTTTCTCGCCCGAAATCCCGGCAAATTTCTCTACGTAATCGTACCACGGTGCTATGTCGGCGTAGCGAATAGGCCAGTCAATGGCAATCCCTTCTTTGGCGTTGGCTTCAAAGTCAATATCACCTAAGCGATACGACTGCCGTCCCCACATGATTGACTTTCCGCCCACGATGTTAGGCCGAAACCAGTCAAAACGTTTGACTTCGCTGTAAGGCGCATCCATGTCGTCATACCAGTACGAAGCGTTGTATTCGCTGTAGGGATAATCACGCTTCAAGAACGGATGCGTATCTTTTTGCTCTTCGGTGATGCGGCCACGGTGGGCAAAGTCCCAAGGATGTTTCATGGCCGACTCGTAACCTGCCACGTGCTCAAGAGGGCGTCCTCGTTCGAGCATCAATACTTTTAAGCCTTTTTCGGTCAGCTCTTTGGCTGCCCAGCCGCCCGAAACACCCGAACCCACCACAATGGCATCGTAGGTATTTTGGTCTGCTGCTTTATTATTGAGATACATGATTTCGGTTGAATGATAGAATGAATGAATGGTAGAGTGAATGGGATAAAACTGGTGTCGAAGGTTTAGGTTGCCCAAGCCTTTTGGCCAGGTTTCAAGTCGGTACATCCTTCAAAGCGACCCGGTACCCACTCATAAGCCAAAGCCTTGGTACATCCGATTTCGGAAGTGAAATACCCAAACAAAGTCAGTTCTTTGATCATGAACCAAAACGCTTGTTCCTTCACTCCGGCTTGGCGGTCGGCAATGGCATTCGATTCTTCAATTTTCAGAACTACAGTACGCTGGTCGTTAGTAGCCTGCACAAACGACTTTCCGAAAGCGGCCTTGCACTCACGGTCCACTTTGGCCAAGCCTGCCTTGAAGCGGTCTTGGTAGTCTTTGGGGTAGCAGTCACTTACCAATGTATTAATAAAAGGCCCCACGCCAGCCTCTTTGGCACCACCTGAGTCAGCAGTAGTTGGGATAATCACATCAGCGATTTCGGCAATGAGCGCTACCTGCTCAGGGCTAAACACCAACGGAGCAGCACCGGGCGTTTGACCTAGCGTGCGGGGGTTGTTGAGCATATCGGCCAGTGCCGGAGTAGTCAGCATCCCGCCCATCATCACTGCCACCATTTGGAGGGCATCTCTGCGGTTCATAGTTACAATAGTAGGAGTAAAAGTTGATTGCCCAATTTCCCCATTATCAGGCAAAACACTAAACATAGCTCCTTTGGGGGAAGAGGAGTTTTTGAATCGAAAATTACAGGGAATCGGTTTTAATCCAAAATTTTATTTGAAAAAGACGACAAACCGACAATTTTTCTCGAACAAATGTATTTCACAACTCTTTGTGGCGTGTTTTTGTTGTAATAAGTACTCCGTAGATTTTGGTCTAGCCTTTACACTTTTAACAAGAGTAGCACTTTATTGAAAGCTTGTCAATTGAACCCCCTGATCATTGTAAAAATTGTAACAAAATAAGATTTTTACAAGATTTTTGAAATTTTATGCAAAAAATGTTTGGAGACAAAACAGATAACTTCGTTATTTGCAAAACAAAATCGTGATTTACTCAGCAACATGCGAAATAATATTGTAGTGGTGGTAATTTTCGTGCTCAGCCAATTGGTGTGAGGCAGGATTCTTTTACTACCCAAAAAGACCTTTCTCACACCAAGCGAGAAAGGTCTTTTTTTTATAGCCTTTTCGTGGTGTAAGTAAAGAAGCACTATAACCAAACAAGCCATAAAAACAGCCTTGTGTTGACTAAATAATTGTACGTAACCTATGTCTCAACTCAACCGATACAGCCGAACGCTCACTCAAGACGTAACCAATCCAGCCGCTCAAGCCATGCTTTATGGCATTGGCCTCACTGAAGACGACCTCAAAAAACCCCAAATCGGCATTGCCAGCACAGGTTATGAAGGAAACCCTTGTAACATGCACCTCAACGGCCTGTCGGTCTATGTAAAAAAAGGTATTCAAGAAAACGACATGGTGGGTTTGATTTTCAATACCATCGGTGTGTCAGATGGCATGACCAACGGCAACGATGGTATGAGCTACTCGCTCCCCAGCCGTGATGTCATTGCCGACAGTATCGAAACCGTGGTGGGTGCTCAATGGTACGACGGCGTGATTGCCGTGGTCGGTTGCGACAAAAACATGCCCGGCGCCATGATGGCCTTCGGGCGGCTCAATCGACCTGCTATGATGGTCTATGGCGGCACCATTCGGTCGGGTAGTTACAAAGGTCAAAAGCTCGACATTGTGTCGGCGTTTGAAGCACTTGGCAAAAAGTTTGCAGGAAACATCTCAGACGAAGACTTCAAAGGCGTGATTCAGAATTCGATACCCGGTCAGGGTGCCTGCGGAGGGATGTACACAGCCAACACGATGGCGTCGAGTATTGAAGCGATGGGTATGAGCTTGCCTCTGAGCAGTACCTACCCAGCCACACACGAAGGCAAGCTGCAAGAATGTGTGAAAATTGGGGCTGCCATGAAAAACCTGTTAGAGAAGAACATCCTGCCTCGTGATATTATGACTCGCAAGGCGTTTGAAAACGCTATCACCGTGGTGATGGCGCTGGGAGGCTCTACCAATGCCGTGTTGCACTATTTGGCTATTGCCAAGTCGGCGGGAGTTTCGCTTACTCAAGACGACATCCAGCAGATTTCGGACCGAACCCCCCTCATTGCCGACCTCAAGCCTTCTGGAAAATACTACATGGAAGACTTGCTGAGTATCGGAGGTGTGCCTGCCGTGATGAAATATTTGTACCAAAATGGCCTCATTCACGGCGATTCCCTCACCGTAACGGGCAAGACTGTAGCTGAAAATTTAGCCGAAGCACCTGACTTAGACTTTGAAAATCAAACCATTATCCGTACCTTAGATAATCCAATCAAGAAAACGGGACATATTCAGATTCTATATGGCAATTTGGCAACGGGTGGAGCCGTTGCTAAAATTACCGGCAAAGAAGGCGAGCGGTTTGAGGGAATTGCCAAAGTGTGCGAGCGAGAAGAAGAGGTGATCGAGTACTTGTCGAAAGGCGAAATCAAGCCAGGGCATGTTATCGTGATTCGGAACGAAGGCCCCAAAGGTGGTCCTGGTATGCCCGAAATGCTCAAGCCTACTTCGGCGGTAATGGGTGCAGGGCTGGGCGACAAGGTGGCCATGATTACCGACGGTCGTTTCTCAGGAGGTACGCATGGGTTTGTGGTGGGTCACGTCACGCCCGAAGCCCAAGAAGGCGGCAACATTGCCTTGGTGCAAGATGGCGACCGCATTACGATTGATGCCATTAACAATGTGCTGCAAGTGCACGTATCAGACGAAGAGTTGGCCGAACGCCGCAAAAACTGGAAGCCTACCCCTTCGACATTTACACAAGGAATCTTACGAAAATACATCAAGAACGTTTCCCCAGCCAGCGAAGGCTGCGTGACGGATGCGTAGATGTTGTTAGATTTTTTTCCGTTATCCTATGAAAAAGTTACTGTCCCTTATTTTTACTTTTTGTGCTTGGGAAACGATGGCTCAACCTAAAACAGATACGTTGACTGTTTTCTTGGGAAAAAATAGAAAAGTAATTGGTTTCATAGATAACAGTAAAAAACTAACTGGAAGTAGTGAAGGAGCCATTCTCCAACGAAAAATGTTCATTTCGAAGGATAGCTTATATGAAGTTCGTGATTTTAATACGAGCGGGCAGTTGTTTATGACCGGAAAGTACATAAACCCTGAGAGCGAACTTAAACATGGTTTATTTACTTGGTATTATCCTGATGGGGCAAAACGTAAAACTACTTTTTATGTAAAAAATCGAATCGTTGGCGATGTTTTCTCATACGACAACGACGGGAAGTTAGAAAGTAGAATGGTTTATGACTCATTGGGCGATTTGAAGGAAGAACATTTATTTGCTGAAAATGGCGTAGAAACTATCGTAAAACTCCCAACTTTTAACGGAGGACCGTTTGAACTATACCGATTTTTAGGGCAAAATATACGCTATCCCTCAGAAGCTCATAGAGGTGGCATTCAGGGTAAAGTTTTGGTGAGCTTTAACGTCTGTGCGGATGGTACACTTTGTGATTTTGAAGTTCTAAACTCCCCACATGAACAACTGTCTAAAGAAGCCATTAGGGTTATTCAAAAAATGCCTAAGTGGATTCCAGGCGAAAGAGACGGCCAGAAAGAAAAAATGAAGTTTACACTACCTGTCAACTTCTCGATAAGGTAAACGATTTTTGAAAAGTACGCCATCATGGCAAAGAGAATTTAACCAACAGTATTCCAATGGGACAATACCTGCAATCTATGGAAGAACAACCCGTCGAGACCGAGCAGTTGTTCGTAACCGGTGCTGAGGCTATTATGAAATCGCTTGTAGCCGAAGGCGTAGATACCATCTTTGGTTATCCGGGTGGCGCCATTATGCCCACTTATGATGCCCTCTACCACTATCACGACGAAGAAGCCGTAGGCGAGCAAAAACCTCGTAAGGGTAAGCTCAAGCACATTTTGGTGCGTCACGAGCAAGGTGCTGCTCACGCCGCCGAAGGCTACGGTCGTATCACTGGGCGGGCAGGGGTCTGCTTGGTTACTTCTGGCCCTGGAGCTACCAACTTGGTCACAGGTATTGCCGATGCCCTCATTGATTCTACGCCGATGGTGTGTATCATTGGTCAGGTCAAAACCAACTTGTTGGGTACTGATGCCTTCCAAGAAACCGACGTGATTGGCATGACCATGCCCATTACCAAATGGAACTACCAAATCACCGACCCTAACGAAATTCCTGACGCCATCGCCAAGGCATTTTATATAGCCCAAACAGGACGCCCCGGCCCCGTTGTGTTGGACATTACCCGCACGGCCCAAGCCGACAAGATGACCAAGCCATTTAGTTATCAAAAGTGCGAACGGATTGTTAGCTATCGTCCTCGTTATCAGCCCAAAATTGAGCAAATCCAAGAAGCCGCCAAACTCATCAACCGCTCTAAGCGGCCGTTTATTGTGTTTGGCCACGGCGTGCTCATTTCGGGTGCACAAGACGAACTCAAAGCATTTGTCGAAAAAACGGGCATCCCTTGCGCCAGCACGCTATTGGGTCTATCGGCCTTTGACGTAGAGCATCCGCTTTATGCAGGCTGGTTGGGTATGCACGGCAACTATGGCACCAATGTACTGACCAACTCTTGCGACGTACTCATTGCCATTGGGATGCGCTTTGACGACCGGGTAACAGGCGACCTGAGCACCTACGCCAAGCAAGCCAAGGTGGTTCATATTGAGATTGACCCTGCCGAAATTGACAAAAACGTGAAAGCCCACGCCCCAGTGGTAGGCGATGCCAAATTGGCCTTGCAAATGATAATGCCTTTCGTCAAAGAAAACACCCACCCCGAATGGCGTGAATTGTTTAAAAAATACGACGATGAGGAGTTTGAGAAAGTAACCCAGCGGGAATTGCACCACGATGGCACTAAAATCAAAATGGCCGAGACGGTTGCCATGATTTCTCAAAAAACCAAAGGTGAAGCCGTCATTGTGGCCGACGTGGGTCAGCACCAAATGGTGGCGGCTCGGTATTATCGGTTCAAAAAACCCAATAGCTACATTACTTCAGGTGGCTTAGGTACAATGGGTTATGCGCTTCCGGCCTCGTTTGGCGTGAAAGTAGGCGACCCTTCTCGTGAGGTAATCGCCGTGATTGGCGACGGATGCTTCCAAATGACCATCCAAGAGTTAGGAACCATTGCCCAAAGTGGGTTGCCCGTCAAAATCGTAATTCTCAACAATAACTTCTTAGGGATGGTGCGCCAGTGGCAAGAGTTGTTCTTTGAACGCCGCTACAGTTTTGTTGAATTGCAAAATCCTGATTTTGTGACCATTGCCAAGGGTTTTGGTATTGACGGACACACGGTGTCGGAGCGAGATAAACTCAGTGAATCAGTTGACAAAATGCTCGCTTCTAACAAGCCCTACTTGCTCGAAGTAATCTGCGAAAAAGAAGAAAACGTGTTCCCGATGATTCCGGCAGGAATGTGTGTTACTAAAATCAGATTGGAGTAGTTTGACAGTAAAAACCAGTTCTTAATCAAGTGTTCACCATGAGTTCCATCATTTATATGGGGATAAATGCACCTCGTATTCATCAAGAAATCATTGCAAAATTGGTTTATGGAGGTACTTATTTCTACAAAAACGGAGAAAGTACCTTGTTTCCGTATCCTGAAACGATGATTGATGAAAGCGAAACAAGCCCTGTACCCGATGTAATGCTAGTGAACCGTGAAACTGATTTAGCCGAAGTCATTATTGAAATTACCCACACACAAGGCGTAAAAAAAGATACAGAAAAGGTAAAAGAGCTGATGCGAGACTACAACGTAAAAGAAGGGTTTGTGTATGATTACAAACTTAAGATTTGGACAAAAATCGTTGATGGTCAAGCGCTTGCCAGCTCTTACTGCGATGCACTAAAGTATGACTTGAATAATTTTTTGATTGACTAACATGAATACCTATACCATATCCGTTTTCACGGCCAACTCGATCGGGTTGCTCAATCGCATCACGATTGTATTTACCCGCCGACGTATCAACATCGAAAGTCTGACCGTTTGCGAAACTGAGCGCAAAGGCGTTTCTCGATTCACGATTGTGATTCGTTCAGAAACCCGTGACATGGTCGAAAAGCTCGTTCGGCAAATTCGGAAGATTGTGGACGTATTGGCTGTGTACGGCTATTACGACGAAGACATCGTATTTAACGAAACAGCCCTTTACAAAATCTCAACCCCACTCGGAACGCCTCCACTCGACATCAAAGCCATTAACCTCGACCACAACGCCCGTGTGGTGTATTGGGGATTAGACTACGTGGTGATCGAAAAGACTGGTGCCGAAGAAGAAATCATGGAGTTTTATCACTACATCAAGCCTTGGGGGATTCTGGAGTTTGTGCGCTCAGGTCGGATTTCGGTTGGTAAAACAGAGAAAGGCTTGGTCGAGTTCTTGCCCGAAGCCCACTGGGAAATTGTGTAGAGTTCACCCCACGAGCCGAGGGTAGTCAATGCGTAATCAATGAATGCCTAACGTATTGATAAAAATTATGCTTTCGTAACCATGCTCTTTTTACTTAGTTAACTGACTGGCAAGGCTTTACGATGGGGATACTCACTAATATTCAACAAATTTATTTCAAACCTTATTGAGTAGAATTGCCTAACAATCAGGTAATTAATGAGGAGTTACTAACGGATTACGGTGGCTCGCTGCCGAACTAAACCACAACGGTTTGCCAGTTAATCAGAATTATCTGATAATTTTGCGGGTAATTTCTTCATACTCAACAAACTGATTCAAGCCTCAATCGTGCGGTACGGTTGACTAGCAACACATAAAACCTAACAAAACAACAAAAACAACGTATTACTCATGGCAAAAATCAATTTCGGTGGCGTTGAAGAAAACGTAGTAACACGGGAAGAATTCCCGCTTGAGCACGCCCGTGAAGTCTTGAAAAACGAAACCATCGCTGTTATTGGCTATGGTGTACAAGGACCCGGACAGAGTCTGAACATGAAAGACAACGGTTTCAACGTTATCGTAGGGCAACGTAAAGGTGGCAAAAGTTGGGATAAAGCCGTAGCAGACGGCTGGGTACCAGGCCAGACCCTTTTTGAACTCGAAGAAGCCCTCGAAAAAGGAACTATTATCTGTTATCTCTTGTCGGATGCGGCCCAAATCGAAAATTGGCCGACTGTTAAGAAGCATCTTACCCCCGGTAAAACATTATATTTCTCACACGGCTTCGGTGTTACCTACAAAGACCAAACGGGTATCGTACCACCTGCTGATGTGGACGTGATTTTGGTAGCTCCTAAAGGTTCAGGTACGTCGCTTCGTCGTTTGTTTGTAGAAGGCAAAGGCTTGAACTCATCGTTTGCTATTTTCCAAGATGCCTCAGGCAGCGCTCGTGAAAAAGTAATTGCGATGGGTATTGGCGTAGGGTCGGGTTATTTGTTTGAAACCGATTTCTACAAAGAAGTTACCTCTGACCTTACGGGCGAGCGGGGTACGCTAATGGGCTGTATCCAAGGTATTTTCGCCGCTCAATACGAAGTGTTGCGCTCAAACGGCCACTCTCCTTCTGAAGCGTTCAACGAAACGGTTGAAGAACTCACGCAGTCGTTGATGCCATTGGTAGCCGAAAACGGTATGGACTGGATGTATGCCAACTGCTCAACCACCGCCCAACGTGGTGCCCTCGACTGGTGGAAGCCCTTCCGTGATGCCACTAAGCCCGTGTTTGAAGCGCTGTACAACTCTGTAAAATCAGGCGAACAAGCACGTATTTCGATTACTCGCAACTCACAACCCGACTATCGTGAGAAATTGGAAGAAGAATTGAAAGAGCTTCGTGAGTCTGAAATGTGGCGTGCAGGTGCGGCGGTTCGTAGCCTACGCCCAGAGCGCAACTAATTTCTTTTTGACGATACACAAGAAATCCCCCGTTTTGAAGATTCGGGGGATTTTTATGTTTTGGGCAGTAAAACTTGGCAATTAATCTATAAAGCTTACGTTTGTCTAACGAAAAAATAAGCCTTTGTTTTAACCCGTAGCAAACGAGTTTTCTAAAATATCATTACCTTCATCAAAAACTTAATAGCTCGGCTGAGACTTTGATTGAAGCCCATTGAAGACCATGACACCCCATTCTGCTGAACAAGCTTTACCTACTTTTGACAACATTTTGCAAGCAGCTGAGCGCATTCGCAAAGTGGTCAAACACACGGACTTAGAGCAAAACCTTAACTTGTCCGAACGCTATGAAGCTAACATTTACCTCAAGCGTGAAGACCTGCAAGTGGTGCGTTCCTACAAAATTAGAGGTGCCTATAACAAAATGGCCAGCTTACCTGCTGAGGCATTGGCTAAGGGCGTAGTGTGCGCTAGTGCGGGTAATCATGCCCAAGGCGTGGCCTATGCCTGTAAGCATTTGGGCGTGAAAGGAACGATTTTTATGCCCAGTACTACGCCTGCTCAGAAAGTAAAACAGGTAAAACTCTTTGGTAAAGAACAGATTGCGGTTGAGTTAGTAGGCGACACTTATGACGACGCCTACCATGCTGCCAAGCATTACTGCGAACAACACGCTGCCACCTTTATCCATCCCTTCGACGATGTGCAGGTCATGGAAGGCCAAGGTACTGTGGGGTTAGAGATTTTCAGAGATGCCGATTTCAAGATTGACTACCTCCTCTTTGCTATTGGTGGTGGTGGACTCGCTTCTGGCGTTTCAACGGTGTTCAAGCAGCTAAGTCCCAATACCAAACTCATTGGAATAGAGCCTGTTGGCTCGCCCACCATGCACAAAGCCTTTGAGCTGGGGCATGTCGTGACCCTGGACGAAATTGATAAGTTTGTGGACGGTGCTGCCGTGAAACGAGCCGGCGAGACTACCTTTAAGGTCTGCCGAAATAATCTCGACGACATCCTGCTTGTCCCCGAAGGCAAGGTATGTTCTACCATTCTTCAGCTCTACAACGAAGAAGCCATCGTCGTAGAGCCTGCTGGGGCGCTTACCGTAGCAGCGTTGGATTCAATCAAAGACGAAATCAAAGGCAAAGACGTGGTGCTGCTCATTGGTGGAGGCAATAACGACATCACCCGCACCGAAGAAATCAAGGAGCGTTCGCTCATCTACGAAGGTCTCAAACACTATTTTATCATACGGTTTCCACAACGGGCAGGTGCGTTCAAGGAATTTTTGAACCACGTACTCAGCCCTAATGATGATATTGCGTTTTTTCAATATTCCAAAAAAACAGCTCGGGAACGAGGCCCTGCCTTAGTCGGTATCGAACTCAAATCAAAAGACGATTTTCAGCCCCTACTCGACCGCATGGCGCAATACAATATTCAATACAACTACATCAATGACAAACCCGACTTGTTTGAGTTTTTGATTTAATCCTATGCCAACCTTCAATTTCAGACAATTTCATTTGCGGTCTATTCATGCCGATGCCTCCGAAAAAGCTGCCATTAATCAGGAGCTGAAAGACTTGTACGCCTCACTTTCAGAAGAAGACAAAGTCATCTTCAATGCAGAATTGCAGCAGTTTTTGATGCAACAGTACAAAACCATCGGCGACGACTATCAAGCCCTCAAGCAAGGGGGAGCGATTTGAGCCATGCTACGGGTTCCGTCCGAAATAGGCGCACAAGAATTTGAATCGCTCAAGATTCAAGACATGACCTTTGTGGCTTACCGCAACGAGGTGTATCCGTCTCGGTATGAAGTATTTTTTGAAGAACATGCCGTAATTTTTGTGTTGGAAGGAGAGAAAAAATTCATTAACCCCAACCAGGAAGTTCACGTAACTAAAGGCAATATTTTATTCGTACAGCGGGGGTGTTATTTGATGTCAGAGAGCATTCATGCTGCCTACAAAAGTTTGGTTTTTTTCTTTGATGAAAAACTCTTGAAAGAATTTGTAGGGATGCACCATGAGCTCTTTCCACATTCGAGCGAAGCACAACCACGTCTCAATGTCCCCATTCTGATACTGGAAGCCACCGATACGTTTAAGCAATTTGTCAATTCGATTTTTCCCTATTTTGAGTCAAAAGCCCTGTTACAAAATCATTTTTTGAGGCTCAAATTCCAAGAACTTCTCTTGCATCTGCTCGAAATAGACCGAAGCCACCAGTTACAGACCATTCTGTTGAACCTGTATCAGGGCCAGAAAGTAGAATTGTCGTTTTTGATGAATAGCTATTACTTAAAACCTCTCACCCTCGACGAACTCGCTCGGCTTTCGGGTCGTAGTTTATCTGCTTTTAAGCGTGATTTTCAGGCTCAATTTCAGGCTTCTCCTGCGCATTGGATTAAGCAACGCCGCTTAGAACACGCCGATTTCCTGCTTAAAAACTCCTCGCTCAACGTCTCCGAAATCAGCGAAGCCATAGGTTATGAAAGTGTGTCGCATTTTATCAAAGCCTTCAAAGAAAAGTACGGCCTCACCCCAAAGAAATACGCCTGAGTTGGAGTTCGGTGGGCTTTTTGTAACTTCGTGAGCCGTATTCAAAGCCCTTTCATGCGTAATACCCAACATCTTCCGCAGTTAGACACCGTTCGAGCCATTGCCATCGGATTAGTGTTGCTGTTTCATTGGTTTCCCGAAAATCATCCCATCAATCGCATCCCCAACGGCCCGTTGGGAGTTACGTTGTTTTTTGTACTGAGTGGTTTTTTGATTACCCAAATTTTACTCAAAAGTAAAAGTCAACTCCCACACCTCGGCCAAGTAGGCAGTGCATATCGTATCTTCTTGATTAGGAGAGCGTTGCGAATTTTTCCTATTTACTACCTTACCTTGTTAGTCATTTGGCTGTTGCCTCATCTACGAGTATTTCCAGCCATTGAAACTGATTTGTATCAAGCTCCGCTTTACTATGTTTCGTACCTCTATAATTTTTGGCTCCAACACACCCACCATTGGGGTGATTTACTCTCACCCTACTGGTCCTTAGCCGTCGAAGAGCAGTTTTATGTATTTTATCCACTGGTCTTGTTGTTTGTACCCGCTCGTTATTTATCACATCTCATTATCGGTATGATTGCGGCGGGGCTACTCAGCCGAGGTATCCGATTCATAATTGGCAATGAGGAAGGCGTTTTGACCATCACCTGCCTCGACACCTTCGGCTTTGGAGCTTGGTGGGCACTCAAACGCTTTGAAAACAAACAAGTTAAGAGTCATCAACAACTCCTCACAAAATTAAGCTGGGTGGGGGGCTTGGTCTTTCTGTTGGCTGTGTTTATGCTACCCAAGCAAGGGTTGGCGTATGCTTTATTGTTTCGTTTTTCGATGGCCCTCTTGTCGCTTTTATTAGTAGTCAATGCCAGCCAGGGTATTGGTGGATGGCTCGGTATGGTATTTGAGCATCCATTGCCTCGTTACATCGGCAAAATTAGCTATGGGCTATATGTGTATCACATGATAGTACCATCGGTACTTATGCCCGTAGTAGCCAAAATAGTGCTGAAAGTGGGGATTTCGTTGGGCGATTTCAGTTACCGCTTTATCAGTTTGGCATTATTGATTGGCTTAGCGTCGCTTTCGTGGTATTTGGTAGAAAAGCCGTTTAATAACCTAAAGCAATATTTTTCTTACTCTTGAAAAGGCTGATTTATAGACTTAATACACTAAAAATCAAAATTCTACATAACCTGCCTCAATTAAAAACTCAGCATTATTCGTTCCTACTTTCAAATCCACTAATTTTGCGAAAATTTTCGGAAGGCGAAAATATTTCGCCTTGTTTTTATTCACTCATTCTATCTAAAAAAAATGCAAGTCTGGAAATTTGGAGGCACATCCGTTGGAAAACCCGAACGTATGCACTCCATTCGTCATTTGATTACTGCCGACAGTGGGCGTAAAATTGTGGTGTTATCGGCTCTTTCGGGTACAACTAACGCCTTACTTTCGATGGGTGAGTCAGCTAAATCCAAGAATGACGCTGAATTAGCCCAAAAAATTAGCGACCTTAAGGCTCATTACGATAACTTCATCAAAGAATTATATAAAACAGAATCTGGTTATCAACAAGGTGTTGGAATTGTAGAGAGAGAGTTTTCCTATATCCGTTCGGTTACTAAGGTTCGCCCGTTTACGCTCAAACAAGAAAAAGAATTGGTTGCTCAAGGCGAAATCATGAGCACTCAATTGTTTCAGGCGTATTTAGAAGAATGTGGCGAAAGTTCGGCGCTTATTCCTGCTCTTGACTATATGCGAATTGATACCGACGGCGAACCTGAGTTGGACTATATAGAAGATCATCTTTCACAAATATTGGTACAACATGCTGATAAGCAGCTGATTATTACTCAAGGATTTATTTGCCGAAATCCTCGTGGCGAGGTGGATAACCTCAAGCGTGGTGGCTCTGACTATACAGCCTCGTTGATTGGTGGAGCCATTCGAGCAGATGAAATCCAGATTTGGACAGACATTGATGGAATGCACAACAACGACCCTCGGATTGTGAGAAAAACCTTCCCGATTCGAGAGTTAACGTTTGAAGAAGCAGCCGAGTTGGCTTACTTTGGAGCAAAAATCTTGCACCCAAGTACCATCACACCTGCCAAACTACGGGGTGTGCCGGTTCGACTCAAAAATACAATGCAGCCTGAAGCCTTTGGCACACTGATTGCCGACAGAACGACCGACCGAGACATCAAGGCGATTGCAGCTAAGGATGGGATTACAGCCATTTACATCCACTCAACTCGGATGCTCAATGCCTTTGGATTTTTGAGAAAGGTGTTTGAAATCTTTGAAAAATACAAAACACCTGTGGATATGATTACGACTTCTGAAGTGTCGGTGTCGGTTACGATTGATAACGATACGCACTTGGAGGCCATTACCACCGAGCTAAAAGAAATTGCTGACTTAGAAGAGCATGACCGAGACCAAACCATTATCTGTGTGGTAGGTAACTTCTCGGCTGATAAAGAAGGTATCGCTCTAAAAGTACTGGATGCGCTGAAGAACATCCCGATTCGGATGATTTCGTACGGTGCGTCGGAGCACAATATTTCGTTATTGGTTCATGCCAAACACAAAGCCGAAGCCCTTAATGCACTCAACGAACGTCTGTTCTACTATGAAGATGCCTTGAAGGGAATTTTCACATCGCCGTAACTTTTGTATTCATGGAAACTTTACAAAAACAGCCACTATCTAACCTACAGTTAGAATTACTAAAGTTGTTTTCGAGGCAATTATCAGAGCAAGAGCTGCTAGAAATTAAACAAATTCTGGTGGGCTATTTTGCTGAAAAAGCGATGGATTTAGCAGACAAAGTATGGGAAGAAAACGGCTGGACTCCTGAAGACGCAGTGCGAATGTCAAAAGAACATTTACGACTAAAACAGAAGTAACTATTGAAAATTGTTCTTGATACAAATGTCTTTTGGGTTTCTATCTCTCGAAAATCAAGCACACATTGGGTTTTTGAAAAGTTGCTTTCAGGTGCATTTCAATTGTGTGTAACAACGGATATTTTGGAGGAATATGAAGAAATTATAGGCCAACGCTTAGGACAAGACGTAGCTTCATACGTGTTAGAGGTAATAGATAGTTTGCCACATTTGGTGTATATAACCAGATACTACCACTGGAATCTAATCATTAATGACCCTGACGACGATAAGTTTGTGGATTGTGCGGTAGCTGCCAATGCTGATTTTATTGTTACTAACGATAAGCATTTTGACATACTCAAAAACGTTGCCTTTCCCAAGGTTCTGGTCATCAATCAAGAAGAGTTTAAAGAGTTATGGTCAATAGACGACTAAAATATGCTACAACTTAATTTTATCCGTGAAAACAAAGCTGCTACTATTGAAGGGCTTAAACGGAAATATTTCCCCAATGCCGACGATGCGGTCGAAAAAGTGCTTGCACTTGACCAGCAACGTCGTGAAAAACAACAGGAGCTTGACACTACGCTGGCTCAATCAAACGCCCTGGCCAAGCAGATTGGGGGCTTGATGAAAGAAGGTAAAAAAGCAGAGGCCGAAGCTGCCAAGGCTGAAACCGCAACGCTCAAGACACTCTCAAAGTCATTGGAAGATGAACTAAAGAACATCGAAGTAGCGCTACAGGACCTGCTGTTGCAATTACCCAATTTGCCCCATAGCAGTGTACCCGAAGGACGTACGCCCGAAGAAAACCTCACGGTCTTTCAGCAAGGTGAATTGCCTACTCTACCCGAAAGCTCGTTGCCCCACTGGGATTTGATTAAGCAGCTCGATATTATTGATTTTGAGTTGGGTAACAAAATCTCAGGGGCAGGGTTTCCTGTTTACAAGGGCAAAGGAGCTCGTATCCAGCGAGCCTTGATAAATTTCTTTCTGGACGAAGCACTTGCCGCTGGCTATTTTGAGATTCAACCACCGATAGTGGTCAATGCCGATTCTGGTTTTGGAACAGGTCAATTGCCTGATAAAGAGGGTCAAATGTACCATGTGACAGCCGACGAGTTATACTTGATTCCGACGGCAGAGGTACCCATCACCAACTTATATCGGGACGTGATTTTGCAGGAATCAGAACTGCCTGTCAAAAATGTAGGCTACACGCCGTGTTTTCGGCGAGAAGCGGGCAGCTGGGGCGCACACGTGCGTGGTTTGAATCGCTTGCATCAGTTTGATAAAATCGAAATTGTGCAGATTCGTAAACCCGAAGAATCGTATCAAGCCCTTGACGAGATGGTTGAACACGTGAAGGGTCTGTTGCAGAAACTGGAACTGCCTTATCGGATTTTGCGCCTTTGCGGAGGCGATATGAGCTTTACGTCGGCCTTGACGTACGACTTTGAGGTGTATTCGGGTGCACAAAAGCGCTGGTTGGAATGTAGTTCAGTTTCTAACTTTGAAACCTACCAAGCCAATCGCCTAAAGCTTCGCTATAAAGCCGATGGAAAAAACCAGCTACTGCATACGCTTAATGGCTCGGCTCTGGCCTTACCACGGATTTTGGCTGCGTTGTTAGAAAATAACCAAACCCCCGACGGACACATTCGGATTCCTTCGGTGTTGGTTCCTTACTGTGGGTTTGAGCAGATTTAAGACGCTCTGCATAAAAAAGAAGAAGACCTGCCCGTGGGGCAGGTCTTCTTCTTTTTATAAATCCACAAAATCTACAATCGTACATTACTATCCATTCTGCGGAAATTCTTGAGAGAAATACCCAACGAATTTCCAAATCTCTTTAATTTCTTCAATGGGCTGTATGATAGGCCGATAACGCTCATTGGTAGAAGTCAGTAAGAGGCTCTTACGTTCTTTTAGGTAGTTAAACACCTTCTTCAACAACAAGCCTTCGTTTTGCGTAACAATCAGACAAATCGTGCCGTCTTTGACGTTGCGCCAGTCTTCTACAAACTCACAAAGCACGATAGAACCTTCACGTAAAGGTAACATGGAGTCACCTTGGATTTCGTGAGAGCGATAGGTGCGGTCTCTGGGTAAAAAAGGGAGATGATAGGTTTGTAAATTACTAATAAACTCAAGATCGCCATAGCCTTTGGCATAGCCAGCCGCAGCCTTGATCGGAATGTGGACGATGCGCTCCTCGTTTTCGTCGTTTACGGCCGTTACCAATACTTGCAATGAGTGCGAAGACAGCTGAAACGGCTCTTTTGCTAAATCACAGGTCAATAAAGCATCCATCGAAACACCGAAATAATCAGCTATTCTAACCAAATCGTCGTATCGTGGCTCGGCTCTACCTACCTCATAAGTACTCCACGTGGACTTTTTGATTCCCAACTCTTCAGCCAATTTCTCCTGAGACATTTTGGTTGGCAATTGACTGCGCAAAAAAGTTAGATTTTGACTAAAAAAAGTAGCCATAACAATTACTTATTTGAATTTATTTTACTAAATTTCGTCGTTAATTCTATTTTTCACATTCAAAGGTAATAACATTCATCTAAAAAAGATAGTCATCTAAAAGAATTCGTAAAAATAGGCCTGATTTAGACAAGTTTCTTGTTTTCATCGGCTTTCTGCGTTAACCGCAACAAATTCGACTGACTACGTTTATCCACCCGAAACTCCTCTATCAAACCAATGAAATGGTCTATACCTTACTATCTGCCTGTGCCCGAACATCTTTGGGTGCCCGTGTTTGCTTGTGTCGGATTTGGCTGCTTCCGCTTAGGCATTGCAGGTCTTCGATTCGCTCTAACAACTTGGTATGCCTTTCGGTCAAACGTTTCATAACGACTAGTATTTTAGAAATACCCATTGATTTACAGCTACTTAAAGACGTGTTTTTCTGATGCTACTAATGGTTAGAACAAACCTAGCTGCATTGGCTTAGGGTCAGCCATTTCGGCTTTCATCAGGTGCTCGTCAAAGGGTATCATCAGCGACTGCACGTGTGCTTTGGGTAAGGATACGTTTAGCCACTCCCATTCTGTCTCTCTTGACAAAATCAAAGGCATTCGTTTCTTAACATTGTGGATTTCGGCCATAAGGGGATTGGCCTCAGTAGTGAGGATTGAAAAGGTGTGGCGAGGACGCTGCAAAACAGGGTCTTGCCACACTGACCAAATACCACCTAAGGCAAAAGGTTCACCATCTTGCAAGTGAATGAAGTACTTCATCTTTTGTTTACCAACGTGTTGCCATTCAAAAAAGCCATCTACCAATACCAAACAGCGCTGAGTCAAGATAGCGTCTCGAAACGAGGGTTTCTCGAAAACAGTCTCTGTTTTGGCGTTTAAGGTCTGATTCACAAGCGTTTTGGCTTGCTCGGCACTTGCCCAAGCAGGAATGAGGCCCCATTCTAGATATTGAATCTGGTCAGTGGCTTGGGAGGTAATGAGAGGTAAACGTGGATGGTCAAAACCTGAAAGCTGTCCTTTGGGAGCTACCTCTTCTGGTTCGGAGGCATAACTAACCCCGAAGCGTTTTTTTAATTTTGCTTGCGACGACGAAGAAAAAGTGGAATAACACATAACAATCTTGGTTGAGAAACGCAATCAATGGGGTATTATTTGTTTTACAAGTTCTTTGTTAGAGACAATAAAAATACGACTAACAGCATCTATGACAGTGGATACAGCCCTATGCTCAACGGATAAGAGGCATTCGTATAGCTATTTTAGGTAAAAAAACGCAATGTTGGAAACTGAACATGTACTTTTTACCGAACTTCCCCTACACTCATTCATTCTACCATGAGGATGTTTCTGGAAATGAGTACCTTTATACTACTAACCATACCCTTATTCGCTCAAGCAAAAATGAAAATCTCCGAAAACCTGACACCAGCCCAATCTCGCTTGCTGGAACAAACTGACGCTAACGCTTGGGCGTGGATGTATCAACAATTTCCGGCTGATTATCAACAACAGCTGGGGTTTGGAATCGAAAATGTAGGCAATATCCACCTACTGTACTGTCAAAAAATCCCCTTTCGGCACTTTAATACACCGCAAAATCTGGGCATTGCCGAAGCCATGACAAGCCAGCAGCTGGACGAAGTCTTGGCAGTGTTTGACAAACTGGGCATTCGGAACTTCTACATTCATACTACCCCGTTTTGTGAGCCTGCTGATTTTCTTCAGCAACTCACCGACAAAGGAATGCGTTATCTGAGCCATTGGGAACGAATCTGGCGAGACGATAAACCCCTTGCCGCACACACTACCCCGCCCGAAAATTGTACGGTAGAAGAAGTAACGACTCAAACAGCGCAAGAATGGGCCGATTTTGTTGATGCCACTTATCGGATGACTACCAAACCCTGGCTGCTCAATCTGATAGACAAGGAGGGTTTTCATGCCTATGTGTTCCGGCGCAATGGTAAGATAGTGGTGACTCGTACCATGATTATTCGTAACCAATACGCTTGGTCGGGTATGGATGCGCCTGTACCTGGCGTAATGGCACCAACTTTTGAAGAAGATTTCTTCGTGGCTCAACAAATGGTACAAGACGGCCTGAGTTGGGGAGTAAAACTCTTCTCGACCGACATCGAAAAGCCCTACCCAAGCCGTGATACACCTGCGTATCAATACTGGGGAAAACTAGGCTTTGAAATAGCGTATCTACGAGACAATTATGGATTTTGATACCATCTGATAGTCAATGAATTACGTCTCGGCTACTCCAAAGACTCGCTCAGGAGCTTTGCCCTCGGCCATCAAGAAGGCATTGGGGCTAAGGCTGGTAAAATCCTTAAAATCACGCACCAGATGCTGGTAGTCGTAGTAGCCGAGCTCTAAGGCAATGGTCAGCCAATCTTTGTGAGGATGAGCGTTTTTGAGCTTCATGGCCTGCTCAAAGCGGGCAATGCGGGTGTAGAGTTTGGGGCTGGTGCCTTCTCGCTCTATAAATTGCCGATAAAACTGACGCTGACTCAAGCAAGCTTGGTCGGCAAGCCAGTCGAGCGATATTACCGAAGGATTTTGTAACATCACCCGGCTAATGCGGTCAATGGGTAAGACCTGTTTTTTGACCCGACGAACCAAGTAAAACAGAAAATCCTCCACAATCGGAATCATTTCGGTGTAGTGGTTAGTATAGCTGAGGCGTTCGTTGACAAGTCTGATTTCGCTCGAAAACACAGCTTCAGCATCTATGAAGCTATTAAACAACTCTTGCGCCGGAATCCCAGTGAGCCGGTGCAAGGCTCCCGGTTGAAACTGCACCTGAAACACCATGAAGTCTCTGCCTACGTGGCGGTTAGTCACGATGGCGTGTTGCCCATAAAGCCTTGAGCGAGGACTGGCTATGAGCTTCCCATCGAAGCCATATTCGATTTGCTCAGGGTCTTTAGGGAAAAATGAGAGGCAGTTTTCGGCCCGAGGCCAATAGGCTTTTACAGGAAGTTGCGTCATGGAGGCCGGAAACTCACACGCCACAATCTGCAAAAGCCTCACGTATTCACGCAAGGCTGGCGAGGGCAAGCGATAGTCGTAAGTGGCTACCATATCCGATGACGTTAGTTGAGTTTGAGTGGTGGGCCTAATACGGTCATTCCGTGTTCTTTGTGGATTTTTTGTACTAATTCTTCTGAAGGTGGCCCTTGTAATTCGCTCATTTTCAGAAAGAACTCCTCCATTTTGCCAGCGGGTTGTACATAGTAAATCAGCTTGCTTTTTTCGGAAGTCTGAATCCAGCTATGAGGTACTTGACGAGGGGCAAATACCGTGTCGCCGGCTTTGGCCACCATTTTTTCGTCACCAACTTGAAACAAGAACTCACCCTCTATCACAGAGAATATTTCGTCTTGGTCGTGATGCACATGCAGCGACGGGCCAATTTTATCGAGGCCAATATACTCAAAAACAGCCAATTGACCATTGGTGTCTTTGCCCGAAATTTTGATGTCGTTGGGATGTACTCCCCGATACGGCGTGTGTTTGCCAAAACGAGCTTCGTCCTTCTTGACAATAAAGGGTTTATCTACACCCATAGGGACTAAAGCTGCCGAAGCAGAAGGGATAGCCAATAGCGTTGGAGCCGAAGCTAAGAAAGTTCTACGTTCCATGATAATCAATGAGGTTGATGTTTGTACAGCAAAGTTCATTGATGTGTCAGAACACTTAGTGGGAAAAAATGGACATCTTCAATACTGAGATACTTTTACTTCGGTATTGCCGCCTTCTTTGATAACCAGCTCAAAGAAATAGCCATACTCGTCATCGTTGATTTGAGGGATAGGGCGCTTGCCCCCCAAGGCTTCGATGGTCTCTAATACGGTGTTAGAATGCCCTACAATCAGTACAGTTTTCCCTTTATTTTGAGCTAAAAAGGGCACAACCCAATCTTGTAGATTTTTAGGGTTATAGAGCTGTATCGTTAGTTGTTGTTGGTTAGCTGCAGGAGTTGCCGTTAGTTTAGTGCGCTGATAATCAGTAGAGTAAATAGCCGAAAGTTTTGCTTGCTTTAGTTTTTTAGCTAATGATTCTGCTCGTTGTAGCCCCTGTTCGATGAGAGTAGGGTCTTTGGCCGTGGGGTCAGTGGTTACTTTTTCGGCATGACGCACTAAGTAAATAACAGTTGGCGTTTCGTGGGTTTGAGCCAAGGTGTGTAGCGCTAACAAGAAGCAGCAGACAATTTTGTACATTGGTTTTTGTGTTTGAAGATAGCAGTTGTGAGGAGCACTGCCCTCAACGGGGGTTGCTTAGAGCGTTGAAGATACACATAAAACCTAACTTTGGGTACAAAATACTAGAAACGACATTTAATAGACGTACCAGTTCTGCTCTTATAACGAAGTAAACTGGTACGTCTTTGTTTGCAACAAGCACTACAAATGCGATTTAAAGCTATAACCAGTACTAGTCAATTGTGACAATAAATATGACTTTGCGGCAAATAGGCTTCGACATGTGATATTAGTTATATGTTGTACTGAAGCTAGAAAAAAGAACAAGCACTCCAAGTACATTTCAACAACAATCTACTCATAATCATCGATTTATAAAATCTTCAAGGATTGAACCCGTTGCCAAGCAGCAAGGCCGAGGGCAATCCACGGAAGCCCCCAAAAGCCGATCACAGCGGCGGGTCGGTTGCCTGTGATAATCAGCAGTGGAAACATGAATAAAAAGGGAAAACAACCTACCACCAGCGGCATATACCGTTGCCAACCTGTCCATATCTTCGTTTTGATACTGGCGATACCAATCAGTATCATACCTAGGCCACTGAAAAGCGCTCCCAATGGAGCAAAAGGCAGTGGCATCCACTGACCCAATACATAAAAAACCGCTCCAGCGATGGATACCCCAAATGCCTTTTTCCACTTGCCTGAGCCTGTAGGTTCACCTGTTTTCCAAAGAGAGACTACCCCTATGAGCATCGAAACCGTACCTATTAACCCTGCCCAACCTTGTAAATTGGGTGGAATTACGTGCTCTAATACTACCAAAAAGGGAAGGATAACCTTGGCACTACCGGACTCGTCAACGGCTCCTAAAAACCAGAACGGAAAACCAAACGTCAAATAGCATAATCCAGTGATAATAAAGCAAGTACTGGCTCTTTGTAGGTGCGAAATTTGTTCGTTCATAGCAAGTTGTTTTTTTGCAAACCTACGGTTGACCAAACTCAAAAGCATAGTAAAAAAACGACAATCTGAAGGCTGTGTGAGGAGAGCCTTCAGATTGTCGTTAGTACTGTTGATACACAAACGGCGTTACGGCAATGCAAACGCCACGTACTGATTGCCTTTTTGAGTACCTAATTTAGTACCTCCACATGCCACTACAATGTACTGCTTGCCTTTGACTTCGTACGTGGCAGGCGTGGCAAAAGCTGCTGCCGGAAGCTTTGTTTCCCAGAGCAATGTACCTGTTTTTTTGTCGAAAGCCCTGAACATGCCGTCTTTGGTAGCTGCGATAAACAACAGCCCGCTGGCGGTGACTACTGGCCCGCCGTAGTTTTCGGTGCCCGTGTTGCGAATGCCTTTGGCTTTAAGACTTTCCTCTTCGCCAAACGGAATTCGCCAAAGGTATTCGCCCGTATTGAGGTTAATGGCATTAAGTGTACCCCACGGTGGCGAAATGGCTGGTAAGCCTTTGCTGTCCAAAAATTTGTTATATCCAGTACTGCTAAACGGTATATAGGGCATTTTAGAAGTCGTACTACCACTTACTTCTTTTTTTTCTTCACCAAACAAAAAGGCTACTAAGGCTTGTTTTTCAGCAGCACTAATTGCTGTAAAACCAGGCATCATGCCTTTGCCTGAGGTAATAAGTTGCGACACAAAAGCTTTGTCTCGCTTGGTAGCAATATCAACCAACGACGGATACCCACTCTTGACGTTGCCTTTGCGATCGGCTTTATGGCAGGCAGCACACAGCGTAGTGTACATACGCTCACCAAGAGGTAAATGCGCCAGTTCGTCCTTCTTGGGGTTTTCCTTCATCGTCAGAATCCAAGCCATTTCGTTGCAGTTGGCATACATAATTCCATCGGGGTCCACGGCGGCCCCTCCCCATTCGGGACCACCATCATAGCCTGGCAAAATTACCGTTCCTTCTTTGCTGGGTGCAGCAAAACGTTGTTTACGGTACGTTTTGAAGGCTTTTACCAATTCCTCTCGGTTTTCGGCATAGGGACTGATGTCGTTTTCGGTGAGAGTATGAGCTTCTCTTGCCATCGGTGCAGGTTTGATCGGAACGGGCTGGGTAGGCCAGAGCAATTCGCCCGGAATATCCGATTGAGGAGCAGGCACTTCTTTAATTGGAAACAAAGGTTTGCCCGTAACTCTGTCAAAAACAAACACATACCCCTGTTTGCTTACCTGCGCCACAGCATCAATCCGTTTGCCATTGTGGTTGAGCGTCACCAAATTAGGTGGAGCAGGATGGTCTCTGTCCCATACGTCATGGTGCATCGTTTGGTAGTGCCACAATCGCTTACCAGTACGTGCATCTAAGGCCAGCAAGCAATTAGCAAAGAGGTTTTGACCATGACGATTACCGCCATAAAAATCATACGCTGCCGAGCCCGTAGGTACGTACACGATTCCTCTTTTGCGGTCAATAGCCATCCCTGCCCAGTTGTTGGCGGCACCAACCTCAGTATTTTTGTAGGCGTTTTTAGGAAATGTGGCATAGCCGTATTCATTTGGGTACGGAATGGTGTGAAAAGTCCAGGCCAATTGACCTGTCTTTATATTGAAAGCCCGAATATCACCTGGCGCTGCGTCGGCGCCTTCCGATAGGCGTATGGGCATGATGATTAAATCTTCAAAAATAGTACCCGGTGTGTTGGAAACCATAAATTTGTTCTGGGCGATTTCGGGCAAGCCTGTATGCAAATCTACTTTCCCATTGGTACCAAACGAGGGGATTGCCTTTCCAGTTTTGGCATTGATAGCGTACAAATCGGCCCCAATGGTGTGTAAAATACGTTCATCGTCGCCTTCTTGCCAGTAGGCCACGCCTCGGCTGGTATTGGCCCAGCTTTTGAGAGGCTCTCCAAAGCGCCAAATTTCTTTGCCCGTAGCAGCATCCAAGGCAAATGCCTGCACCGACGATGTTACGCCATACAACACCCCCTTGACCACAATCGGGTTTACCTGCATTTGGCCAGAGTCGGGGGTAGCGTAGGTCCAGGCTACTCGGAGCTTTTGCACGTTGTCGGCAGTGATTTGGCTTAGGGGCGAATAGTGATTGCGGTCAGGACCACCTAAGTACTCAGGCCATTCAATGTCGGATGATTGCCATTGGGCTGCTGCCAGCACGACACTTCCCATTACAACTAATGAAGCAGTCAGACGTTTCATAGTGGTTTAGAATAAAAGAGGGCAAAACCACAGTTTTGCCCTTGATAGATTCACAAATCTATGACTTTTTGTAGTAAAACAATAGCCCCGAAAGTCTATTTCCCGTACAGTTCGGCATAGGCTTTTTCGTACTTGTCACCTGGAGCCCATTTGGGGGCAGTAGCTCGGTCGGCAATGAGCCGAGCGGTGTGTACATACGCCTGACAGTATTTGAGCAGATAGCCGAAACTGATGGTTTCGGGGTTGTCGGTAGCTTGATGATAAAACTTCATGATTTCGGCGTCAAACTTTCGGAAACCTAACGAATAGGTAGGAGCAGGGATTCCTTTGGCGGCAAAACTCACATTATCCGAACGGTCAAATAGGTTTTGTTCGGGAGCAGGGTCGTCGTTTACGGTAAGGCCAAAGGCTTGGCATCCTTGTTCGATCTCGGTTTTGGCATCGGTGCGGTTCAGGCCAATCATGGTCACCAACGTAGTGTCTGAATACCCAGCGCCATCGCAATTGAGGTTATAAACACATTGTTTGAATGGCACCAGCGGGTGGTCGGCATAGTAACGGCTGCCCAACAGGCCGATTTCTTCGGCAGTGAAGCCCAGCAAAAGCACCGAACGCTTTGGTTTTTGTTCGCTTAATGCTTGCGCAGCCATTAGTACGGCTACCGTACCAAAGGCATTGTCACGAGTGCCGTTAAAGATACTGTCGCTAGCCGAGAACGTATTGCCGCCATTTTTGCCCGTGCCTACGTGGTCGTAGTGCGCCGAAAGAATCACATACTCGTTTTTGAGTTGAGGGTCAGCACCTTCGATAATGCCAGCCACGTTGTAAGAACGCACTGGCTTACGGGTTTGTCCGGCAAAACGCATTGTAATGCTACGTAAGTCGTTGGGTAACGACTTCTTGGCTTGTCCACTTATCCACACGTGTGGAATACTGCTGTGGGTAGTTTCGCCAGCTAAGTTCAACCGGTCACTTCCAAAGTAGCGAAGCACCGTTTGCCAAGGCATAGGCAAGGTAAAGATTTCTATTAAGGCTGCCGCCCCTTTTTCGGCGGCGAGTTTCATTTTCTGCTCCGAAGCTCGTAGGTTTTCGCCAGGTGTTTTGGCATCGGGTGTTCCTAACGACGCCACCACTACTTTACCTTTTACATCAATGTCTTTGTAGTCTCATATCCCTTGCCGTCGGCCCAGCCATAGCCCACAAACACTACGGGGGCGTTGGTCAGGTCGGCTTTTGATTCAGACACAACGATAAACTGCTTGCTGAGTTGTAGGGTATCGTTTCCGGCCAAAATCATACCTTCTTTGCTGCTTCGTATTTGCTCAAATGGAACCAATTGTAGGTAATCGTTGCCGTTGGCGGGCTTGAGACCCAATTTACGAAACTGCTCGGCTATGTATCGAGCTGCCACCAAGTTGCCTTGTTCGCCGGTGCGTCGGCCCATCATTTCGTCTGATGCCAAGAATCGAATATGGGCTTCTGGTTCACTTTGGGCAAAAGCCATTTCGGGAAATTTGTTCTTTTTTCGTTGTGCCGAAGCAGTCAAACTCAGGCTGCTTATCGCCAAAATCAGGGCGAAAATTCGTACGGTCATGTTGATAAGTGATTAGATTTTGAGGTAAATATACAACTTATTCACTATTGGCTACGCAAATCGGCTTGTTCGCCTAAGTTGTCTTGGGTCGGTGGTTTATTTTCTTCAAGTTTAGCCATTGTTCTTGTTGTAACTTTTTGATAGTTACCATGTTAGTTCATTCTGCTCTAGTCCAGAAAACCATCGTAAATCATGGCCATCTTGCATAGAATAGGTTTGTGATAATACAGCGTACAGCTAGTTTATTAGAGGATTTCTTGAAGAGATTAACGTTCACTAAGTAGCTGGCTATTAATTTTTTACAAATCACCAACGCCCCATTCGCAGTATCAGTGCTTATGACGCAGCTCTATGTAAACTTTCACGAATGTTTTGCGAATTCAAAATCGCCCTCTATTTTTGTACAAAATTTAGAATCATCCTTACTATGAATCGCAAATACTTGTTCGCCGTAGCACTTTCTGCTGTACTATTAGGTGCTTGTGACTATCAGAAGAATAACACTATCAAGCAGGCAGACCTTCATGCTGGTGATACTTATGTGTATGGCGTACACCCTGATAGTGCGGCTCGTCAGACTAAGAATAAGTACACCGAAAACCCTGACAACGAAGCTCGTACTCAGAAAATCAGAGAAAAACTGACAGCGGGTGCCAGCGAAATCGCCAAAGGGAACTAATTGCGGAAAGCGTGCCGTTGAATGGACAAATAGCTTTGTCTATGGCCGCTCAATAAAGCCTTGTATTCATTTCTTTTTGATAGTAAAGGCGGTGCAGCACTGTGCCGCTTTTTTTTCATAATAGCGGTTGAGCATTAACGGTAGAGGACGAACGGACAACCCAATAACCCATAACGGATAACGAATCCATGAACATTGCTCTCATCACAGGTTCGGCAGGATTAATCGGTAGCGAATCAGTTGCTTTTTTTGCCGATAAGTTTGATTTAGTGGTTGGTATTGATAATAACCTTCGTCAGTATTTTTTTGGTCAAGAAGCCTCTACCGACTGGAACCGAGGCCGACTAGAAGAACGCTATCCTAATTACCGCCACAAAAACGCCGACATTCGGTCGGTAGAGCAATTGGAGGTCATTTTTCAAGAGTATGGCTCCGACATCAAGTTGGTGGTGCATACCGCCGCCCAACCTAGCCACGACTGGGCAGCCAAAGAGCCGTTTACCGATTTTTCGGTCAATGCTAATGGCACGCTCAACTTACTAGAAATGACTCGTTTGCACTGCCCAGAAGCCGTGTTTATCTTTACTTCGACCAATAAAGTGTATGGCGATAACCCTAATTTCTTGCCGCTGGTCGAAACCGAAACTCGCTGGGAAATAGATGCTTCGCACCCCTATTTTGAGCATGGCATTGACGAACACATGAGCCTTGACCAAACCAAGCACTCGTTATTTGGGGCTTCAAAAGTAGCTGCTGATATACTGGTACAAGAATACGGTCGTTATTTTGGTATGAAAACGGGTACGTTCCGAGGTGGCTGTCTTACAGGGCCCAACCACTCAGGTACACAGTTGCACGGATTCTTGGCGTACTTGATGAAGTGTGCCATTACAGGCAATCACTACACGATATTTGGCTACAAAGGCAAACAAGTGCGTGACAATATCCACAGCCACGATTTGGTGAATATGTTCTGGCATTTTTACCAGAACCCTCGTGCGGGCGAAGTCTATAACGCAGGCGGAGGGCGTTTCGCCAATGTGTCGATGCTCGAAGCCATTGCCATTTGTGAGGAGATTACAGGTAACAAAATGAGTTTTAGTTATTCTGAAACTAACCGAATTGGCGACCACATTTGGTACATCAGTGACTTGTCGAAATTCAAAAACCACTATCCAGACTGGAATTGGACGTATGGCATTCACGAAACACTTGTCCAAATCCACGATGGTATCACCAGCCGACTATCTGTATAGCATACGGCTTGTCTAAGCATCGTTGCTCATGGGGTTTTCATTTGATTTCCAACCAACGCTTTACTGGCTCTTAGGGTTAGGAAGCCTCATTCTGCTGGGCGGATTGAGCGTGAGCGCATTGCTGAAACCAAGTTTCAAAATCTCCGATACTGCGTTTTTAGGACTGGCCTTAGTGGTGCTTGTGATGATGCGCCTGCCCGTCATCTTGTTTAATCAAGAACTTGACCCCGACGAAAGCCAAAATCTGTCACACGCCATTACGCTTTGGGTGGACCCCGTATATTGGCGTTCGGTGGACGGTACTACCATAGGCCCTTTAGACCAATACATTTTATTGCTGCCCAAGTTGTTGGGGCTTCCGTTTGACTACACCACGGCTCGCTGGGTCGGCTTGGGTTGCATAGTGATAGCGATTGGCTTCTTTTACTTTGCGGTCAAATTGCTTTATAGTCAGACGGTTGCTCGTCTAGCGATCTTGCCTGTGGTAGCGTTGTTG
The DNA here is from genome assembly GCA_046329195.1 of Spirosomataceae bacterium. Taxonomy (GTDB): domain Bacteria; phylum Bacteroidota; class Bacteroidia; order Cytophagales; family Spirosomataceae; genus JAXLVB01. Next base: position 163,165 of record JAXLVB010000001.1, read on the forward strand.
GCGTTTACCCAGCACAATGGGTTTGTACACTATTCGAGTGAGCACGTCCCGTTGGCGCTGTTGAGTTGGTTGCTGTGGCTTTTTGCCCGAATCATCACCAACCAAGGTAGCTATTACCGAAAGTTTTTTTGGCTGGGTTTTTTAAGTGGCCTTACCCCCTTTGGCAAGTTGCAGGCCGTTCCTCCTATTGCTGCGATTATCCTGTTTATTTTGATATGGCTCTACCGAGAGCGCAGACTCCAGCGAGTTCGCTCTTTTGAACGAACAGTGCTTTTTCTATTAGCGGGAGGCTTAGTTTTTCCTGTATTTGCTATGGCCATTACGTTGTACTGGGGTGTTTTTCAGGATTTTATCAAGTTTTATATCGGTGCTAATTCTCTGTATGGTAGTGGGTTGTCTTTGGCTGACGGAATAAAGCGCTTACCTATATATTTTCAGAAAATTGCAGAATTTAATTGGTTTGTACGAGTAAGCTTACTGACAGGAGCCATTGGTTTGGTCGCCTCGATGCGTAGCCCGCTCGGCGACCGAAACCGTAGCTTTATCACAACGTTCTCGTTAGTTTGGCTGATTGCTTCGTTAGTTGCAGTACTCAAGCCAGGCAATGAATTTACGCATTACCTGTTGTTTTTGATTTTTCCGTTTTCGCTAATTAACGCTTGGGGATTTTCTAAAATCATTCAGTGGCTTACGGACAAAGGGCAAGTACTTATTCCAGCTGGAATGATGGCCATTGTGCTTGCCGTTACCACGATTCAGAGTTTGAGTAAAAAACCAATGAATCGGTACGTATCGAGTCCGATGGTAAATCGAGCCTTGCCTACTTCGAAGGTTACCAAAACGATCCAACAATATGCTCAACCGGGCGACACCCTTACCGTATGGGGTTGGATGTGTCGGTATTATGTACAGACCCAAATGGTAGAGGGCACCGCCGAGAACCATACCGAACGCTGTGTATTTCAGCATCCTATGCGAGACGAATACAGAGATCGGTTTATGAAAAATATAGAACAAAACCGACCCAAAGTCTTTGTAGATGCTACGGGTCCCAATAATCAATGGTTGGTTGACCGAGCCACTCAAGGGCACGAGTGCTTCCCCGAACTCAAAGAATTCATCAAAACGCATTACCTTTACGTCGAGATGGTAGAAGAAACCCGTATTTATGTGCGTAAAAAGTCTTTTGCCAACGCTCGTCAGTAACGTCAACCCAACTAATCGCCATTGTTTGGCAAAATAGCCTACATTTCCAAGCCATCATTGCATGAAACTGAGTATCGTTATCCCTGCTTACAACGAACAAGATTCGATTCCTGAAACCCTTCGCACCCTCTATGCTACCTTGCAGCGAGAAGGAATTGAGCACGAAATCTGCGTAACCAACGATAATTCAAAAGACCGTACCGAACAAGTACTACAAGAATTGCAGCAGGAGATTCCGACCTTGGTTTATCATACCAACCCAGGTCCTAATGGTTTTGGCTATGCGGTTCGGTATGGCTTGGAGCGTTTTTCGGGCGACTGCGTGGCCGTGATGATGGCCGACCTCTCTGACGACCCCGACGACTTGGTGAAGTTTTACCGAACCATGATTGAGCAAGATGTGGACTGCGTGTTTGGTTCTCGATTCAGCAAAGGCGGTAAAGTGATAGATTACCCGCAAGTTAAGCTGATTATCAACCGTTTGGCCAATTTTATTGTGCGGCTTATGACGGGGATTCCTTACAACGATACCACCAACGCCTTCAAGCTGTATCGAAGAGAGACCATTGAGGGAGTAAAGCCCTTTTTGGCTCCGCACTTCAACCTTACAGTAGAGCTACCGCTCAAAGCTTATGTGCGGGGCTACTCGTTTGCGATTGTACCTAACTCATGGCGCAACCGCAAGTACGGCGAATCGAAGCTCAAAATCAAAGAAATGGGCAGCCGCTACTTCTTTATTGTGCTCTATTGCATGATTGAAAAATTCTTCTCTCGGGGCGACTACCACAAGAACCAACGCCCCAAGAAAAACCCTCGCCCTGTGCAAGTTCCCGAGTAAAATCGGCCATGTTAAAAACTCTTAAATTTGCATTTCGTTCTGATTTCTTGCTTACCTTAGCGCTACTGAGTAAAAGTAGCGTGAAGAAACTGTCAGGTACTTTCGGTGGAACAATAGGCAATTTTCGGAGTAAGCGCAGCATTAGGTTCCATAGGAGTAGCCGTTGGTAGTTAAGGCGTTTACTTAGAACATCACCAAGCCATGGCAACACACTATAAATCCATTCTCTTTTTTGTGCTCGCAGCAGGGCTCCTCTCCTGCGCTGAGCCTCTGTATCAGCTGAATCCTACGGCCAACGAGTACATCTATAACGAAGGGCGCAAGGTAGTCAAGCAAGCCAAAGATGACATCAAGATTGTTACGTCATTTGACGGCGAATTTGAGCGGTATTTGGTTTTTGATACTGAGTTGTTCAATCAGACCGACCATGCTATTGAGGTGAAGCCTTCCGATTTTGTAGCTTTTCCGTTAGACAAAAATCGAGATACCCTTCGCAACGAGCGCTTTCCCGACTATCCGCTTGTGTATAGCGCTGCTGACCCCGACCAAAAAATCATAGAAACCGAAGAAAACTTACGCAAAGCCAAACGCCAGCATACCTTCGCCACGGTGCTCAACGTGGTGCTGTTGGTAGCCAATGCCGCCAGCGACGTGTCGTCGTCTAACAAAGCTCGGTCTTCGGGCGATTGGATGCGAAACCGCATCACGCACGACACCAATTATCAGCTTCTGGCCGTGAAGCAGTCTGTTGACGATGCTACTTATGTACATCGGATGGAGCGACTTCAGTATGAGCGAGGCAACTGGGAGGCCGAACCGTTTCGGAAGCAGACCCTCTCACCGGGTACATCAATCAGAGGGCGTATTTATGTGCCCAAAAAGCGAGAAGCCGCCTATTGGTTATTTAACTACCCGCTTGCCAATGGCGCTATTTCGTTTGAATTTGAGCAGATTACTTCGCCACGGCCTTGAGGTTCGTTTTAAATCCAAAAACCAGCCAACGGGGTATGCTTTCGCTCAACAACTTCTCCAAATCGTATGGAAGTATCGAGGTACTGAGGGTAAACCACCTGCTGCTTGAGTCTGGTATTTTTTGGGTCAAGGGCGAGAATGGTTCGGGCAAAAGTACGTTTTTAAAAGCAGTGGCGGGCATCATTGACTGCAAGGGTACTATCCAGATTGAAAATACCATTGATAGCAAAACTGACGTGGTGGCGTATCGTAAGCGTGTCAATTTTGCCGAAGCCGAGGCTAACTTCCCCACTTTTCTGACAGGCTTCGATTTGATTCGGCTTTTTGCAGAGGCAAAAGGGGCGATGTCCTCTCAGGTCGAATATTATGTAACAACCATGAACATGAACGAATACATCCACGATTTAGTGGGTACGTATTCGAGTGGGATGCTTAAAAAGTTGTCCATTGTGTTGGCGTTTTTAGGAAATCCAACCGTCATTTTGTTAGACGAACCTCTCATTACGCTTGACCAAGAGGCCATTAGTGTTGTGTATCAGTGGATTAAAGAACGTTTTCAGCACCACCAAGTTAGTTTTTTGATTAGCTCACACCAAGCCTTAGCGTTGGACAACGACCTCGAAGTCAGAACCTTATTAGTACAAAACCATACCTTAAACCTGCTCCCTTTGTGAACTCAGCACTGACTCGGGTACTACGCAAAATTTTTGCTGCTGGTTTTTACAAAGCTCATTCGGGGCAGTTTATCTTTCTGTTTTTGACCTTTTTCTCCTACTTTTTTTATATCCAAGTCCTGAAAGACAGCCTATTGTCGTTTCAAGAAAAACTATTTTACAATCTCCTTGTGGTGCTTACGCTGATTAGCTCACCGGTGATGGCAGGGCTTTTTTTCTTGTTATTTTTAGTCTTTGTTTTTAAAAGTTGGAGTTACGTCAAAGCACAGCTCTATCATCCCAGTAATTATTTTCTTTTTTACAGTGCTAATTCCTATCCTAAAATTGAGCAATTCAAGAGTTGGTTTGTGGTTCAGCTGATTATCGTCTCACCTGTTTTGTTCTATTGTTTATTCGCCCTTTTGATTGGGTTTTGGTACGGCCATCTACTTATTCCGCTTTTGTTTTTGGCCGCTGTTTTGGTCGTATCTGCTTGGGGGGCGTTCTATTTTGTAGTTCTAACCAACCGCCCGATCAAATCGTTTGAGGGTTCTGTGGTAGCTGTTATCGCACGTCGCTATCAAAAGCCCTACTTTCTGTTGTTTATTTACAAGGTTTTCGATGACCTAAAAGTCATGTATATAGCCACCAAGACACTTTCGTTGGTTTTGGTAGGAGGACTGGCCTTGCTACTTTCTGATTTCAGCACACACCAGCTTGCTGCCATTATTGCCATCGTGATGTCAACAGCCAATGCCTATTTGATTGCCGAATCACATCGGTTTGAGAAATTACACCTACCTATTTTGTTGAACCTACCCATTCCCAAAGCCAACGTCTTTGCTAACTGGGTGCTAACTTGTGGGGTGTTGCTACTACCCGAAGTTATTAGTTTGTTTTTTGTTTTCTCATACGGGTGGGTGTTCTCCATTGTAGGCATGTCTATTATCCAACTGTTACTACTCCGAAGTGTATTGGTTTTCAACTATTTAGACACTCGAACCTATCTTTATTTCTTGTTTGGTTTGTTCATAGGTTCCATCTTAGCGGCGCAATTTTCGGTATTTTATTATACAATCTTTGTGTACTTTGGCATAGCTTACAGCCTCTTCAGTAGGTATTATTATCGGCAAGCGTCATAGGAGGTTTGGGCCTCTGATGCGCTTGGCTGAAAAGGGAAGACCCAGAAGTATTGACACTGATGTAATGCTTTTAATACTTTCCTTGCCATAGCAAACGCCTCCCGCCACTACGTAATTATACGCACCCTCCGTAAAACTACTTGATTTGAAAATGAGGTTTTTTTACGCTAATCACCGTGTAACCAATCACCTACTTTTGTTGTGTTGATTCTGAGACTTCCCTATCAGAGGACTCTGACCAGTAAAAAGCCACCCGCTTGGGCTGTATCAGGCGGGCGTGTACCTCTCGGCACGAAACGACGAGACCTCCTTCTGTTAACCTATTAATTGATTAAAACCATGCCAAACGCATCAGTTCGCAAAATCGCCAGTGTGTCGGTTCGTCCTAAAGTGACTCGTGACCAAATCATCCTCGAAGTAGATCGTATTCTTAAGCTAAACGGATGTTTGGCCTGTGGCTTAGGCGGCTACGATATTCGGATTGGCCTCGAAGAAATCATCAACCCCGATCAGTTTAAAATCGAACGTGATTTCTTGAGAAACGTAGTAGTGGCCGAACACGTAGCCGCTGCTCAAATCGCCGAAGTAGCAACTGCCAAATTTTAAGGTTACCCCAAAGCAACAACGGCAAGCCCCTCCCCTTGCCGTTGTTTTTTGTACCTCAGCCATGAATACCTCCCTTGCTCCGCTTTGGATTGGCACTACCTACGAAGGCAATAACCCTGATTATCTTCGTGATATTCTGCCTTGTGTCAACTATCTGGAAATCAGCCCCGACTCCATTGCCACCGAAAAAGATGGCCTATCGAGCATTAAACCAGCTATTCTGGAGGAGTTAATGGCCGTTAGTGCGTCTAAGCACCTGCTGGTGCATGGCGTTGGGCTATCTATTGGCTCGGCAGATGGCTTTTCTCAAAACTACATTCGCTTACTGGACGAACTTTTTGCAACCTTGCCGATTACATGGCATAGCGAACACTTGGCCTACACAATGGTAAACGGCCAGCAACTGGGCACGATGCTGACGCTACCCAGAACCGACGAAGCCATTGATCTGATTTGCAGACGAGTAGATTGGATTCAGCGTCGTTATCAAGTGCCTTTTTTGCTCGAAAACGTCATCAGCCTGCTCCCGCCGTATCAAACACACTACACGGAAGCGGCTTTCCTCAACAAAATCGTTCAGAAAACAGGCTGCGGGTTGATTCTCGATGTCTATAACCTCGAATGTGACGCCGTGAATGTTGGCTTATCTATCTCCGATTTTTTGGACGAACTCCACCTCGACGCCGTCAAAGAGCTCCATTTGGCGGGTGGTCTTGTGGATGACCAAGGCTTCCAGATGGATATTCATTGCCTACCTACCAGTCAATCAACACTGGCACTTACTTATCAGGTTTTGAATAGGAATCCTGCTAATTTACAGGCCATTACCTATGAAATCTTGGATGAGTTTATCCCTTCGGTGGGCACAAAAAGGATTGTGGAAGAACTAAAACGCCTCAAGAAACTCTATGGATCTCGCAACCTTACAGCTGAACTTGCTCCAGCTTATCAATAATCGGCCAATGCCTGACGGTAACAACCCTTATTTGGCCGAACTAGAGGCATCGAAGCACCTCCGACGAATCCAATACATTTCGGTATGGTGGCGAGCCAAGCAAATCGAGCAGTATTCGTTTCTGACAGCCAAGTTGTTAAAAATCTCTGGTCTTTATGAGCAATTTGTAGAAGAATTCCTTCGGAATCAGCCCTATGAATCGGCCTTTATTGAAGATACAGGTAACAAGTTTTTGAACTACGTAGCCGTTGCCCATCCACATTCTTTGGCTGGCTCATTGGCAAAATTTGAAGTGGCCATTCTAACTATTCGGCAAGGAATGGATGAGACTACCGAAATCAACTGGCCTTTTTCACCTCAGCCCATTATTGATGCGCTCTTGACCAATCAGTTCGCATCGCTTACCTTCATCAAGGGCAATTACAAGACCCTTGTTTCCAGTCAACTTCCAGAATACTATCGGATTACTACCGAACCTTTGTAGCTGGTGCTCTTCGTCTATAAAAACAGATTGGTAGGCTCTTTAACTAACAAACTGCTTCACCGCCGGAATATTATAAATAAGTAGGGTAAAGACCAGTGCCCAAAATGTTGCAAAAAATAACATGGGTAGTAGTAGCTGCCGGGGTGGTACTTTGAACGAAAGGGCAATGAGCGTTCCACCAATCGGCGTGAAAAACAGGGGTGTGAGGCAGGCAATGCCAATGATACCAAATCGCTTCCAGATATTGACCGCCATCCGAGTACGTTTGCTAAACAGTTTTGACTTTGAAGTAGAGCGTTGGCGTAACCATCGCTGAATGGCCCTCCCCACAAAGGTGACAATCACCACAGCGCTCATCATGCCAGCAATGGTGGACAACGTAGTCTCCACCCAACTGAGGCGTAGGGCTGCCCCCAAAATGGGGCCTCCAATAAACTTTATGGCGCTGGTCAGCGCTACCGAAACATAGCTGGCAAGATCCATCTCCGTTGATTAACTCGCCTCCCCCAAAATTTCACTGGCCATTTCAGGAATATTTAGTCCATCATACGTCCCCGACGACATTAGCAACAAATTGGTATTTTGCCAATTTTGACTTAACAAAAACTGTTTAAGCTCTTGATTATCAGTAAATACTTTGAGGTTGGAGTTATTAAATGCCTCTATCACATCGGCTGGCTCAATGGGCGTTAGTTTTTTGTGCTTGATGGTGCGAGGGCTGTAATAAACCACTGCCACGTCGGGCTGATTGAATGTGTTTTTGTATTGGTCCAAAAAGTACTTATTCAAACTACTGAAGGTGTGGAGTTCTACGCAAGCTATCAAGCGATGTGTCGGGAACTGACTTTTCACGGCTGAGGTGGTGGCCTCCAACTTGGAAGGCGCATGAGCAAAGTCTCTAAAAATCACAGTATTATCTGTGCGTCGAACCACCTCTAAGCGATTTGCTGCCCCTTTAAACGACTGAATGGCCTCATAAAAAGGTTCTGCTTCAATCCCAATACGCTCACAAATGGCTTTGGCACCGCTGAGGTTTTTCATGTTGTGTTCACCGAAAACTTCTACTGAAACCTCCTGATTCTGGGGGGTAATCAAGTACGTTTTTCCTTCTCGAATCACATGCGGATGCGCCTTATAGCCAATAGCCTGCACATCGGGGCGCTCTTTGCGGCATAGCACCGAGAGTAAGTCGTCGGTTTTGTCGTAAATCAAAAAGCCTGCTTTGGGGATAGCGTCGGCCAGCAATTCAAACTGATGAACGTAGTTTTCAAACTCTGGATAAACGTTGATATGGTCCCAAGCAATGCCCGAAATCAGCGCAATATGAGGTTGGTAATGCAAAAACTTAGGCCGACGGTCTATCGGCGACGAAAAATACTCGTCACCCTCAATCACAATGATGGGGGCGTCGTCGCTGAGTTTCACCATATTATCGAAGCCCTCAATGCGAGCACCCACCAAATAGTCAAACTTACGTCCCAGGTAGTTGAGCACATGAAGCACCATCGAGGTCGTGGTAGTTTTGCCGTGACTGCCGGCTATCACAATCCGCTGCTTGTTGCGACTTTGTTCAAAAATGTACTCAGGATACGAAAAAATCCGAAGCCCTAATTCTTGCGCTTTGAGTAGCTCAGGGTTGTCTTTTCGGGCGTGCATACCCAAAATCACAGCATCCAATCCTGCATGAATTTTTTCGGGAAACCACCCCATTTCTTCTGGCAAAAGGCCGTGGTTAGCAAGACGAGTTTTGGAAGGTTCGTAAATCTCATCGTCAGAGCCTGTCACATGAAACCCTTTTTGATGCAATACAATTGCTAAGTTATGCATGGCGGCTCCGCCAATGGCAATAAAATGGACGTTAGTGGTAGAGGGGGTTGAGGCCATAAATTCAATCGCAGGAAATGTCGTGGTTTTGTGAATGAAACGTGCTTAAAATCCAGCTGATAATCAGGTATTTGTAAAGAAAAAACAGACTAATTTATTTTTGACAAAAAAGTTCAATTTTATCCTAAATAAATCTCAAATTTAGGTCTTGCAAAGGTCATCATTTTGTTGCACTTTTGCACGCCTTTTTCGGATTCGTTTGTATCCGTAGTGTGGGTTGTTCGTAAGTTGATGGTTATAACACACCATGTAAGACCATTTATCAAGACTACACCCGAGCAACAATGTTACAACTAAAACCCCTTTTTATGCGTACCAAAGGATGAAAAGCTATCGTGACCTCATCGAACAAACCTTCGAGTTCCCTACTCGGGAGTTTAACGTGGACGACGACCACAACCTTCAGTTCAACAATGTACCGTTGATTGACATTATTAAGCAATACGGCACACCCCTTAAGCTGACGTATCTGCCTAAAATCGGCGAGCATATTGAACAAGCCCGGTTGATGTTTCGGAACGCCATCAAGAAATTTAACTACAAAGGTAGCTACACCTATTGTTACTGCACAAAGTCTTCACACTTTCGGTTTATTCTCGAAGAAGCGCTTGACTACAACGCACACTTAGAAACCTCTTCGGCCTACGATATTCCGATTATCAGACAGCTTTATAACGAAGGAAAATTAACCAAGCAAACCTATATTATTTGCAATGGCTACAAGCGCCCTCAGTATTTACAGTCTATTACTGAGCTAATTAACGACGGTTTCAACTGTATTCCGGTGTTGGACAACCTCAAAGAGATAGACTATTACCTTGATAACGTAACCGCCGATACCGCAAACTTAGCCTTTCGGATTGCGACGGACGAAGAACCCAACTTTGCCTTTTATACCTCACGCTTGGGGATTCGGTACTCAGACGTTGTGAGTTTGTATAAAGACAAAATCGCCAATAACCCACGGTTTAAGCTCAAAATGTTGCATTTCTTTATCAACACTGGGCTAAAAGACAATGCTTATTATTGGTCGGAGTTGAGCCGATTTATTCAGAAATATTGCGAGTTGCGAAAAATTTGCCCCGAACTCGACTCCATTGATGTAGGCGGCGGCTTACCTATTCAAACCTCTTTGCAGTTTAACTATGACTACCAGGCCATGATTGACGAAATCGTTGAGATTATCGCTTGGATTTGTAGTAAAAACAACGTACCCGTACCTCATATTTTTACGGAGTTTGGGAGTTTTACCGTTGGCGAAAGCGGTGCTGTGATTTACTCGATTATTGACCAAAAGCTCCAGAACGACAAGGAGTTGTGGTATATGATTGATGGGTCGTTTATCACCCATTTGCCCGATTCTTGGGGGCTAAACCAAAAATACATCATGCTGCCTGTTAATAACTGGGACAACCTCTACCAAAAGGTAAACCTCGGTGGCTTGACCTGCGACTCCCAAGATTTCTACAACACCGAGGCTCATAGCGAAGACCTCTATTTGCCGATTTTTGACGAGAACACCGAGCAGCAGTACATCGGTTTTTTCCACACAGGAGCCTATCAAGAGTCGCTGGGCGGTTATGGCGGTATTCAGCACTGCTTGATTCCGGCACCGAAGCATGTCATCATTGACCGAGACGAAGACGGCACCATTCATACTCGTTTATTTGCACCCGAACAAGACGCCGACTCAATGCTCGAAATCTTGGGATACAAACAAAAAACAGCCGAAAAACAGCCTCCAGTGCTACTTTTGAACGAAGAATTGGAAGTTGTGACGGAAAAAGAGATGGAAAAGGCAATAATGGAGTAGTTTTGTTCGTATTTTTGTGCAAAGAATTGTGAACCAAACTTTTAATTCTGTGAAGAAACTCATCTTTTTACTGTTGATACTCGGTACGCTATCATCATGCGCTCGTCGGAACAATTGTCCTGCGTATGGAAACACACAGAAAAATACACCCTCGCAAGCAACAGACAAATAGCCTGGCAGTGTGTTGTTGACTCCAAAGAAAATTCTATTTTTGCTTTGTATAAAGCCATTTCCGTCGAAATGGCTTTTTTGTTGAGCCCCGTTATGGCTATTTTTTTGTTAAGTATCGTTTTAGTATTGGTCATCGGGCTAGGAGTAGCCTACCTATGGGTGCGCCAAATGACTCGCCGTATCTATCGCCGCCCGACGGATTATCCTAATCCCGCCAACCAGATTCAAGGAAAAATCACTGTGGTATGTGCAGGCGATAGCATCACACACGGCAATGTGAGCTACAACTGGGTAAATGCCTTGAGAGCGAATTTAGCTTCTGATTATCACGTATTTAATGCAGGAATCAACTCTGATTTGAGTTATACATTGCTTGGCCGAATAGACGAGATACTCGCTGTAAAGCCAGATGTTGTAATTGTGATGATAGGCACGAACGACGTAAATGCCAAGCTCAGCAAACAAGCCCTGAAACGGTATTACCAGCAGAAAAAAATAGCGGAGGGCACTTTACCCACTTTGGCAAGTTACCAAGCAAATGTAACAGCCATTGTGAAGCGAATTAAAAACGAAACCACGGCCCGTGTGGCTGTGATGTCGTTGCCCGTAATGGGCGAAGACCTTAGCCATCAGGCTAATCTGACGGCAGATACGTACTCTGCATGGTTAAAAAAGCTTGCTGATGAGCAAGACTGTGCCTACTTGCCTGTTCGAGAACGGATGAAAGCCTTTTTGATGGCGAATCCCCAGCCACTTCGCTACACATTTGCTCAGACCACTCGTCTTATCTATCAATGTATTTGGGGACACTACGTACAAGGTAAAACCTGGGACGAACTCGCCCAAATTAATGGTTTTCAGTTAGTTACCGACAATTTGCATCTTAACAGTGCTGCTGGAGATTTGATAGTGGAGTTGGTGGCAGGGTTTGTGAAAGATAAAACTACCAAGTCCTAATTCGTCAAGTTAAGCCGAGTTACTTCGTTTGACCAGTAGTCTATATAATAAAGCGTTTGGCCGTCTATGCAGAATTGCTTGGAACGGATATTCTTAGGAAATTTGATCCAGCCCTTGCTGGTAGGTTGATAGAGGTACGAATCTTTGCCTACAATCCAGAGCTTTCCTTGGTTGTCCATCGCAAAGTACCGAGCCTGCGGGCAGTTAGGTACTTCGGCCCAGCCCGTGCCAGTACCTTTATACACTTTCTGATTGGTGCCAATGTGGTAGGGTACGCCTTTGGCATCAAGCAACATCGTTTTAGCTAAGCCTTTGCCTGGATATTCTTGAAAAGCTGTCCCTTTTTTGACATAAATTTTGTCATTTAAGCCCACCAACCAGATTTTTTCGTTGGCATCGGCCCCAATCCATTTCACCCGTTCAGCGTTGAGATATACCCATTTTTTGTCGCCATCGCTGCGGTGCGCTAAGTCATTATAATTAATTGTATAGAGCGTTCCTTTGGGGCTTACCGACACGAACCGAACTTTTTCATGACTGGGGTGTTCTGTCCAGACCTTGCCATCAAAGTGATAAATGCTGTAGTCTGTTCCCAGCGACCAGAGCTGATGCTGAGCATCTACACTGATATAGCGAGCATACGGGCGAGGACCAAGCACCTCTTGAGCAGAAACAAGGAGGCTACTCAATACTCCGAACAGTATAAAAAATAGGAAACGAGTCATAGCACAATAGGAAATTCGTGTACAAAGAAACGAAAAATCCGTCGAATCATTTCATGGTCATAATGACACCCACCGTTTCGATACCATCCCATAGGTTTTGAATTCGAATGTTTTCGTTCTCGCCATGTTGATTGTTATCATAATTGGCCGAAGGGATGGTGATAATCGCCTTGGTTTTCAGAATATCTTCAAACAAATAGAGCGGTAGGCTACCTCCTAAAGTTGGCATGATTACAACTGGATAGTCCACGGTGCTTTGAATGGCTTTTACTACTTGCTGGGCAATGGGCAAGTCAAGGCGAGTACGTTGTGCGTTGTAGCCTGTCTTGGCCGAATACTTAGCAATAAGTGGGTACTTGGAGCGTTCGTCGGGGGTGGGTTCGTGGTCAATCACATAAAATCCTTGTTTCCGAACGTGGCTAAGTACTTTTTGTACTTGGCGTTGATGGTCGTTACCTGACACTAAGCGCAAATCTAACAAAGCCGTGGCCGTGGCAGGCACCACATTAGCACCTTGCACCCCTACGCCTGCGCTAACAAACCCATTGATATTAAGCGAAGGCTGATTGATAAGCTCCGTGAGAGTTTTACCTTTGCTTTCGGCCTCTGCAAAGCCCAGTTCTTGGCGAATGGTTTGGTCAATGTTAGGTACAGCCTTGATGGCAGCGAGTTCAGAAGCACTCAGGGGCGTCACGTCGTCATAAAACCCTTCGATAGTCACCTTGCCGCTGGCATCTTTCATCGAAGCCAACAAGCGAGCTAAACTCATGGCTGGGTTGGGGGCCCAGTTGCCGTAGTGCCCACTATGCAGCGGGCGGCGAGCACCATACACCGTCAGTTCGACATTAATATCGCCTCTACAACCAAACACTACCTGTTTTTTACCAGATTGATGCACAGGCCCATCGCAAAATACCCATAAGCTACTTGCTAAACGAGACTGAAATTTGCGGAGGTATTCGCCCAAGTGGTCGGAGCCCACTTCTTCTTCGCCCTCAAAGAAAAACTTCACATTGACCGATGGTGTCAGCCCACTTTTGACCAATGCCTCGTAGGCCGATAGGATGATAAATACCCCTGCTTTGTCGTCGGCAGTACTGCGGGCAATAATGCGCCAGTCGCCATTAATAGGCTCGTTGGCAGTGGGGGTAGGGAGAATTTTTCCGTTGTTTTCAATCGAATTAGTAGCAACTACAGGTTTGAATGGTGCTGTACCGGTCGCCCATTTGTTGGACTGAACAGGCTGACCATCGTAATGCGCATAAAAAATGACCGTTTGGGTTGCTCCCGGTACATTGACTTCGCCAAAAACAACGGGAGGGGTTTTACCGCCCAATTCCAGCAGCTCGGCCTTAATACCTCGCCGTTCCATCATTTGGCTGATAAACAGTGCATTCTTACGAATATCGTTGGTTGTGTCTTTCACAACATTCGGAATAGACAGCAACTGGATGTATTCGTTGAGCCAAACGTGTTCGTTTTGTTGGCGAAATGCCCTGATTTTGAGGTGGTTTTGGGCAAACGAAGCGGTGGTAAACAGAAGAAATATGAAAAAGAAATATCGTGTCATGGAATCTGTGTTAGAGCTGTACAAAGATACGCAGCTGCGTGAGAAAATAGCAGTTCAGGTTTGTAAAGATATTCATTACCTCATTATTCAACATCAGAATCTAACACCTCGTCATTACGGTTTATCTGCTAAAACATTCCGTTCGTCCTATTTTTTGAAAGATGTCAGAACATTCCCCAAAATAAAATCGTTGTTTATACGTCTGAGAAGTCAAAGGTTTTATCAAACACCTTTTTCTTTAAGATAATCTGACAATGAACAAGTTACTTATTATTCCGCTACTTACGCTTATTTTCCTGCTGATAGACTGGTATGTGTTTCAAGCAGTAAAAGTGGCCTTCCAGAATACGTCGTCAAGCACTCAACAATGGGTAAAATGGATTTACTGGGGGTTAAACCTCCTGATTCTGTCGGGTATGTGGCTATACAATTTTGGAAATCCTGACTGGTTTGGCAAAAACGTTCGCACTTTTCTGCTGGTTGGTGTATTTATTAGTTATTTTTCCAAGCTCTTTGTGCTTGTTTTCTTACTTATTGATGATCTAATTCGCCTCGGACGCTGGATAGTTTCACTGTTTACGAAGCCAGAGGTCAATGCATTGGCCACGGCTCCCTCGCCAACCGAGACTACGATTTCACGCTCTGAGTTTTTGATGAAAACAGCCTTGGTTGTAGGTGCTGTTCCATTGGGGGCTGCCACGTGGGGGATTCTTTCGGGGGCTCATGACTATCGAGTGCGCCGAGTCACGCTTCGACTCAAAGACCTTCCCAAATCGTTTGATGGCTTTCGGATTGCCCAAATTTCGGATATTCACTCGGGTAGCTTTTTCAACAAAACGGCGGTGAAAGGTGGCGTGGAGATGATTCTGAAAGAAAAAGCCGATGTCATTTTCTTTACAGGCGATTTGGTAAACAATCGTGCCAACGAAGTAGAAGAATACATCCCTATTTTTAACAAACTTAAAGCGCCGCTGGGTGTTTATAGTACGCTGGGAAACCACGATTACGGCGACTATTACAACTGGGCCAGCAAGCAGGCCAAACAGCAAAACCTCAACGACGTCAAACATGCGCACAAGTTGCTGGGCTGGGATTTACTCAACGACGAGCACCGCATCTTGACCGAAAGCGGCGAACAATTAGCGATTTTGGGCGTGCAAAACTGTGGTTTTGGCCGATTCCAACGCCAAAACTACGGTAACTTAGCCAAAGCATACGCCGGAACTGACGAGGCGCCTGTTAAGCTGTTGCTCTCGCATGACCCCCAGCACTGGGACGGCGAGGTGAATACCAACTACAAAGACATTAACGTGATGTTTTCGGGGCATACACACGGAACCCAATTTGGCGTTAACATCGGCGATTTGCATTGGAGTCCAGCCCAATATGCTTATAAACAGTGGGCAGGGCTGTACCAACAAGAAGACCAGTACTTGTATGTCAACCGTGGGTATGGATACATCGGGTTTCCGGGACGAGTCGGTATGCCGCCCGAAATCACAGTTTTTGAACTAAAAAGCGTATAGCATACGCCCATCTCCAATAATTGCATCTTTAAACCCTTAAAAACCAAACCTTTGCTATGATTAAACTCATTTTGCCTCTTTATTTATTGCTGGTAAGTGCTATTGGGTATTTTCAACCACAACCCGAACCTACCACCCATGCGATTCCGGTGTGTCATAGCCAGCCCAACGACATGTCTGACATGGCCGCCGACCCAGCCTTTCAGATGCTCCACGAAGCACCGCTGCCTTTTCATTACGCAGGAGCTGGCGAAGCCGTTAGTTTTGATACACCCGATGGCCAAAAAGGTTCTGGCTTTTTGCTAAAAGCACCAAAAAAATCAAACAAATGGCTCTTGGTGTATCAAGAATGGTGGGGACTCAACGACCATATCAAGCAACAAGCCGAAACGTTTTTTAACGATTTGAAAGACGTAAACGTGTTGGCTCTTGATATGTATGACGGCCAAGTGGCCACTACCCCACAAGATGCTGGAAAAATCATGCAGAGTGCCAAAACAGAGCGCTTAGAAGCCATCATCAAAGGGGCATTGGCGTATGCCGGCACCAAAGCCAAGTTTGCATCGGTAGGCTGGTGTTTTGGTGGGATGTTGTCCTTGAAATCAGCGATTTTGGAAGGTAAGCAGGCCGTAGGTTGCGTCATGTATTATGGCCGCCCCGAGAAAGATGTTGAAAAACTCAAAACACTGAATACCGACGTATTAGGGATTTTCGGAAGCCAAGACAAAGGTATTCCGCCGGCCACAGTGAGCGAGTTTGAAGCAAACATGAAAACCGCCGACAAAAAAGTAACTATCAAAATGTACGATGCTGGACATGGCTTTGCCAACCCAAGCAATCCTGTCTATAACAAGCCTTTTGCCGACGAAGCCTACGCCACAGCATTGGCTTATTTGAAAGGAAAGTATTAATTAATCAGAAACGGTGTTTAAGTAAAAGCCAAATGAATAACTATTCGTTTGGCTTTTTAGTTATATTTCGGTCACTAACTATTTCTTTCATCAACCCCTATGAAACCAAAACTACCCTTTGTGCTCCTCCTACTGGCCAGTATGTTATTTGGTTCGTTCATCACCAAAGTAGCTGACGACAAGGTCATTACCATCGAAGTAATCAAGCAAGCCGAAAAAATACTTGGCTTAGAGTTTTCGGCTGTTGAGGCCGATTCGATGACCACGAAACTCACCGACAATAGAGCCTCTTACGAACGAATGCGTAAATTTCCGTTGAGTAACGACGTCGCTCCTGCGCTGTATTTCAATCCGTTGCCCGTTGGCTTTGAGTTTGAGAAAGAACGTAAACCGTTCAAAGCATCGGCAATTGGTAAAGTATTGTTGCCAACCAATCGTGACGATTTGGCGTTCTTCACCGTTCGAGAATTGGCCGAACTCATTCGTACCAAACAAATCACATCGGTTGAATTGACGAAATTTTTTATCGAAAGGCTCAAAAAGTATAATGCTACCTTGCTTAATGTCGTAAGCCTCACCGAAGAGCTGGCCCTCAAGCAAGCCGCCCAAGCCGACGCCGAAATCAAAGCAGGTCAATACAAAGGTCTGCTTCATGGCATTCCGTATGGAGCCAAAGATTTATTAGCCGTAAAAAATTACAAAACCACTTGGGGTTCAGGGGCGCACCAAGACCAAACCATTGACCAAAACGCTGTTGTCATCCAACGCCTCGAAGCCGCCGGGGCCGTACTTTGTGCTAAACTCACCATGGGCGAATTAGCGATGGGCGACGTTTGGTTTGGGGGCAAAACCAAAAACCCTTGGGATTTGAAAAGAGGTTCTTCTGGCTCATCGGCGGGGTCTGCCTCGGCAGTGGCCGCAGGATGCTTGCCTTTTGCCATTGGCACCGAAACACTAGGCTCTATCGTGTCGCCTTCTACCGAGTGTGGCACTACAGGGTTGCGCCCTACGTTTGGGCGAGTTCCCCGTACAGGGGCCATGGCCTTGAGCTGGAGTATGGATAAAATCGGACCGATTTGCCGCTCAGTTGAGGATTGCGCCATTGTTTTTAATACGATACAAGGTGTTGACGGACAAGACTTTACACTCATGGATGCGTCGTTTAATTACAACGGAACGCAGCTTAGTCTCAAAGGGATGCGCATAGGGTATGTCAAAAAAGATTTTGAAAGCCGTTATCCGAACAAAAGCTCCGATTCGCTCACCTTGGCTACATTACAACAGTTGGGTGCCGAACTCGTTCCGATGGAATTACCTACCTTTCCTGCTCGTGACATGACCTTGATTATTGGGGTTGAGGGCGCCACCGCTTTCGACGAAATGACTCGCTCCAACGCCGATGATAAGTTGGTACAACAGTGGAAATGGAACTGGCCCAATCAATTCCGATCGGCTCGGTTTGTCCCTGCCGTTGAGTATCTACAGGCCAATCGCTTGCGCACGCAGTTGATCCAAGACATGGACAAACGCTTGCGAGAGGCCAATGTAGAGGTGTACATTACTCCTTCGTTTTCCGCTTCGGGCAATTTGCAGATTACCAACCTGACGGGACATCCTTGTGTGGTGTTGCCCAATGGGTTTCGGGCAGAGAATCGCCCGGTTAGTATTACCTTTATGGGCAAACTCTTTGGTGAGGCCAAACTACTACAAGTGGCCAAAGCCTACCAAGATGCTACAACATTTCACAAAAAACATCCTATCTTGTGAGGTAATTAACCACCTTGCGGTGGATACACTGGTTATTGGCTCCATTGGGGGGTCGTTAATCAACTGAACAAGAAATGATGAGTTGGCAGAAGATACGCTTAAGCCCTTAATTTGGTTATCTATGAAAAAGCTCCTTACGTTGGCCTTGATGGGTTGGGCATCGGCCATAAGTGTTGCACAGAAAGCCCCTCAAGCCTTGCAACAGATGATTGCTGCCGAAAAAGCCTTCGCTCAGTTGTCGCTTGACAATGGTACCAATACGGCTTTTCTGGCCTATTTTGCACCCACGGGCGTTACTTTTCAGAATAACCAACCCACCAATGGCCAAGCGCATTGGCAAAAACAACCCGAAGACAAAGGTAAACTCACATGGACACCGATTTTTGGAAACATAGCCTCGTCGGGTGACTTGGGATACGACACAGGTCCTTGGGCTTACTATACTACCAAGGCCGATACCAAGCCTTCGGCTACGGGGAGTTTTATTACTGTATGGCAAAAACAGAGCACCGGTGTCTGGAAAGTGGCTCTCGATTTAGGGGTGGGTCATTCCGAAATAGCTGCCACGCCGTTTGTGGCAGCCAGTTCGCTGGGAGGCAAGCCGGCCAATCAAGATACCGCTATGGTGAAGGCTGCCTTGATAAGTACGGATTATCTCTTCTCCAAAACCCTTCTGAGCGACGGAGCATTGCGAGCCTATTCGCCTTACTTGACCGACAATACTCGCCTGTATCGGTATGGAGTGGAGCCCATTTTACAAAAAGGTGACATCTTGAAACTGTTAGAAAAGCCAAGTCAAAAGACCAAATTTGAACCAATGGGCGGAGGAGTATCACAAGCGGGAGACCTTGGCTATGTGTATGGCACCGCCACTACCGACGACAAAGTGGGTAACTACCTCCGAGTGTGGCGGCGCTCGGCCAAGCACACGTGGGAACTTGCCTTAGAGGTAGTAGCATTGCCTGTAGAATAAAATAACCAATAGCTTACCACCCTGTCAGGGTCTATAACCGCTGACAGGGTGGATACAAACAGAAAAGGCGGAGAAGTCTCCGCCTTTCTTGTGTATTACCCTTAACCAAAATACATTATACTAATGAGCTATAACCTTAGCGAATCGAGATAGCACGCTCTGACTCGCTAACGGGTTTTTCGGTAGAAAGATTAACTTCTTTTACTACTTTGTCACGACCACTGCTGATTTCAAAACGATACTTGCCATCTTGCAAATCGCTGAGGTCAAACTTCCGCCAATATTTAGCGTCTTTTTTCGCAATCGTTTCTGAATACAAAACTTCGTCCTTGTCGTTTTTCAAGGCAACAAATACTCGGTCTGCTGCTGACTTCTCCACAATCAAGTTCATTTTAGTGGTATTGACCGACTGATACATTCCGACCGAAAAAGCTTTCTTTTTAGCGGTTGTTTCTGTGGGTTCTTCAGCAAAGGCTGATACGGTTGAAGCGGCTACTACTGCGGCTAACATCAATGTTTTTACTAACGTTTTCATGGCTTTGTGTTGTTAAAATTTGATTAAAACTGATGGCTTTTATTGGTTGTACTAATGAATTGCCAAATCCGTGCCAAACTTCAAAAAGTGTATTTTTAGGCTATTTAGGCACTTTTTTCTTTTTTGACCTGTCCGAAACCGAACAGTTGGTGTTCGTTTTCGGAGGATGATTTTTAAATTCGATTCAAAGTTACTTGCAAAAAATAGTACCTTGTATTACAAACTACACAATTGGTCAATTTAAAGGACAAGTGGTAGTGAAGTACTCTTTAAAATTTTTTGAAGTTTTGGTTATCGAATTTTAGGTGATTCTTGAGTAGTTTTCGGCAACAAGCTCTGCCAAATTCCCCTTGATGTGGGGTTATGGATACGTAACATTAAGGTGCTACTATATCTATTTAAAAACTACTCCTAAGGTTTTTGATTTTCCAAATAGCACTATTATCTGATGAACTACTGCACTATTTTGGGTACTTCAATATACCTACTTTTCAAATCACACTATCATCTTGTTGGCTAAGGAAAGCAACTAATAGACGCTGGCCGAGGCAAAGATGTTGCACACCCCAAAAGAAATTTTGGGAATTTTCGACGAACGGCAAAAAAATAATCAATTTTGGCTTTTAAACCCCACCAATAGCTCATGTACGTTTTAGCCAATGCTACCATTTATACGGGTATTTCGGTCGAAAAGCCCGCTTCCTTGCTGATTGACCAAGGCAAAATCAAAGGAATTGTGTCATCAAATGACATTCCGACCGACTGCCCTGTTTATGATTTACAAGGTCTGAATCTTGCCCCTGGTTTGTTGGATTTACAGATTTATGGGGGTGGAGGGAGTTTATTTAACACTGACATTTCAGAAACAACCATCCAACAGACAGTACAAGACCAACGCCGAACAGGCACCACAGGTTTGCAAATTACGCTATCATCTATGTCGTTTGAGGCGATGATGGAGTCTGTTCGGGTAGCAAAGGCATACCTCCAAAACGGCGGTAAAAACCTACTGGGTTTGCACTTAGAAGGGCCGTACTTTAGTATGGAAAAGCGAGGGGCTCATGTGGCCAAATACATTCGTAAAGCGACAAGACCTGAGCTTGAGACCATCATAGCCGCCTGCGACGGCCTACCTACCTACATGACCTTGGCCCCCGAACAGCAAGACGCCGACTGCTTAGATCTGCTGCTGGCCAGCCCCATCAAACTCGCCTTGGGGCATAGCAGTGCTACGTATTGGCAGGCGAAAGTAGCTTTTGAGCGAGGCTTCAGCCGAGTAACGCACCTATTCAACGCCATGACCCAGTTTCAGAGTCGAGAACCAGGTATTGTGGGGGCCACCTACGACTCACAGGCACGAGCCAGCATCATTGCTGACGGTATTCATTGTGACTTCGCCTCGGTCCGAATCAGTAAGCAAATCATGCAGCAGCGACTATTTTTGATTACCGATGCCGTCACGCAAGATACCCGTGGCGACTATAGTTTTCAGTTTGCAGGCGACCGCTACACCGACCAAAACGGCGTCTTGTCGGGTTCGGCACTGACCATGATTCAGGCAGTTCAGAATTGTGTCGAAAAAGTTGGCATTCCGCTCGACGAAGCCCTACGGATGGCCACACTTTACCCTGCCCAAGTCATAGACCAAGCACATGTAATTGGTCAGATTGCCCCTGAATTTGATGCTGATTTAGTGGTGTTTGATGCTCAATATCAAGTAAAAGCTCTTGTTGAAAAAGGAGTGATAGAATGGTTTTCTTGAAAATTTTCAATAGATTTACTTGAAAAACAGCTTCCTTAAATAATATGAGACATCTTTTACGTGGATGCTTCGTGAGTTGGCTATTCTGTTCATTAGCTCTGGCGCAAGAATACACACGCCCCGAATTAGACCTCAATGCGTTTGTTCAAAATCTCTTTCCTGTTCAAAATCAAGACATTAACTACGAAGATGTTTTTGAAACACTGTATCAGTTTTACCAGCGTCCTTTAGACCTCAACTCGGCCAATTACGAAGATTTGGCCGCCCTCTACATTTTGTCAGAAGCCCAACTCAAAAGCTATTTTGAGTACAGAGCCAAGGCCGGCAACTTGGTCTCGATTTATGAGTTGCAAGCTGTTCCGAACTTTGACTTGCCTACCATTTATAAGTTATTACCGTTTGTGGTAGTACGCCCCGATAAACTTTCGCTGAGTTTGTTACGCAACTCGCTACAAGGCGAATCCAACTCTTATTTCTTGTTCAGAACCGAGCGGGTGTTAGAGGAACGTAAGGGTTTCACCCCACCTGACAGCCGAAGCAAAACCCGCTACACAGGCTCACCATATCGCTGGTTTGCTCGCTATAAAACCTATCATGCCAAAGACTTTAGCTTCGGTTTTACGCTCGACAAAGACGCTGGCGAACAATTTACGTGGGACCCCGCCACTCGCCGCTACGGAGCCGATTTCTTTTCGTTTCACCTCAATTTTCAGAACAAGGGCAATTGGAAAAGTATCTCGCTGGGTGACTACCAGATTCAGGTAGGTCAAGGACTGATTCTGTCGGGTGGGTTTTATATCGGCAAAGGAGCCGAAACGGTGCTTACTGCTCGCCGAAGCCATTTGGGTATTCGCCCGTACACTTCGGCTACGGAATATAATTTTTTTAGAGGGGCTGCGGCTACTTACAAGCTAGGAAACGTTGAAATCACAGGGTTTTACTCTCGCCAACGCCGAGACGGCAACTTGGTAGATGGCCCTACCGACGACGAAGACTACATCAGCTCTTTGCAAACCAGCGGCTTACACCGCACCACCAGCGAAATTGCTGATAAAGGGAGCCTACTGGCACAAGATTTTGGCGGGAACATCTTGTATAGAGCACCCAGCAATAGATTTCAAGTGGGAGTAACGGCGCTTAATACACTGTATGACAAGGACTTAATCAGGGCTAACAAACCCTATAACTTGTATGAATTTAGAGGGAAGCAGAATCTCTTACTTGGTGGTCATTTTAGTTTTCTGGTCCAAAATTTCAACTTTTTTGGTGAAGTGGCTCGTTCGTCAAGCGGAGGGATTGGGGTGGTGGGCGGTTTTTTGGCGAGTTTGAGCAAGCGTTGGGATGTGGCCGTAGTGGGGCGTAACTACGACAAAAATTTTCATAGCTTTTATGCCAACTCTTTCGGCGAAAACACCCGTAGTATCAACGAACAAGGCATCTACACCGGCGTGAAGTTTACGCCCAGTCGGCGATGGCAATTTGGGGCGTACTTTGATTACTTCAAATTTCCGTACTTGCGGTATTTGGTGGACAAGCAACCTACCGATGGCTATGGCTATTTGCTGAGGGCTTCGCACAAGCCTCAAAAAACTACTGAAATTTACCTTCAGTACTTTTCGGAACACAAGGAGAAAAATCTACCCGAGCGGCTTTCGACCAAGAACGAGACCGTGGCCAACGTACGGCATAGCCTTCAGGCTGGGCTGGACTATGCTTTTAGCCGAACCTTGTCTATCAACTCCAAGCTTCTGTATAATACCTTTGGTTATCAGGGTTTTGCTGCCTCAAAGGGCTTTGCGTTTGTGCAAGACCTTAACGCCGACTTGGGCCGACTGTCGGTTACGGCACGGGTTGCCTACTTCAATACCGACGACTACGACTCTCGCATCTATGTGTATGAGCGAGACGTTTTGTTTTCGTTTTCGATTCCAGCCTACTACAATCAGGGACTTCGTAATTACCTGCTGGTACAGTATAAGTTCAATCGGCACATTGATGCTTGGTTCCGTATCGCTCGCTCTCGCCTGTACGACCAAGACACCTACGGCTCCGACCTCGACCTCATCAATGCCCCCCACCGCACCGATGCCAAACTACAGGTTCGGTATCAGTTTTAGGGAATGGGTATAAGGCAACCGTTTACCAAATAGACTTGTTCGCTTGGGATGGTTCCCCTATTCTTACCAATCCTTATCACTGCTCGGAAACTGCTTTTTTGTTTTAACTGTTGTTAAAGAAAGAGCAGCATCCACCCTGAGGTTATGGAAACTTCCGAAATAGCACAACAGCAGCAGGTGATTGTCCCCGTGATGGGGATGTCATGTGCAGCGTGTGCTACCAGCGTAGAGTCAATTCTGACCAAACAAACGGGCGTTTTGGCCTGTACGGTAAACTACGCTAACGAGTCTGCCAACATTACCCTTGACCCTCAACAAACCAACCTTGATACCCTCAAAAAATCAGTGCAAGCCGTTGGGTATGATTTGTGGATAGACGACGGTACAGAACATCATACTCATCACGAAGAAATCAAGGAAAATCACTACCAACTTCAACAAAAACGGCTGATTTGGGCGGGAATTCTCACTGTTCCCATCGTAATTATCGGGATGTTTTGGATGAACATGCCCTATGCGAACTGGATACTTTTTACTTTGACAACACCTGTTTTGACCGTTTTTGGTCGGCATTTTTTCATCAATGCTTGGAAACAAACTCGTCACGGCAGCGCCAACATGGATACGCTGGTAGCCCTCAGCACGGGTATTGCGTATGCGTTTAGTGTCTTTAATACGCTCAATCCTGACTTTTGGCATCGCCGAGGCTTGCATCCTCACGTGTACTACGAAGCCGCTGCTGTGGTGATTGTATTCATCATGTTGGGTAAGTTACTGGAAGAAAAAGCGAAGGCCAATACTTCTTCCGCCATCAAAAAACTCATGGGTTTACAACCCAAAACGGTGTGGGTAATCGAAAATGGCGAAGAAAAAGAAGTAGCCATTGCCCAACTCCGAGTTGGCGACCGAGTGGTCGTGAAGCCAGGCGACAAAATTGCCGTTGACGGACGAGTACAAGCTGGAACCTCGTTTGTGGATGAAAGCATGATTTCGGGCGAGCCGATTCCGGTCGAAAAAAAGAAAGGGGATAAAGTATTTGCAGGTACGGTCAATCAGCAAGGTACGTTTCGATTTATTGCCGAAAAGGTTGGTGGTCAAACGCTATTGGCACAAATCATTACGATGGTCCAAAAAGCACAAGGTAGCAAAGCGCCGATTCAACAGCTTACTGACAAGATTGCAAGTATTTTTGTACCAATTGTCATGGGGCTTTCGGTTGTTACCTTGGCGGTTTGGTTGATTTTAGGTGGGATGCAGGCTTTTCCACAGGGGCTGCTGGCTGCCATTACTGTGTTGGTTATTGCCTGTCCCTGCGCCTTAGGATTGGCAACCCCTACGGCCATTATGGTGGGTATGGGCAAAGGAGCCGAAAACGGCATTTTGATTAAGGATGCAAGTAGTTTGGAATTGTCGCACCGCCTCAATGCCCTTGTGTTGGACAAAACCGGTACTCTCACGCAAGGCAAGCCATTGGTAACCAACAGTTGGTGGGCGTATGAAAATAGCCACTTGCAAGACGTCTTACTAACTATCGAGAGCGCCTCAGCGCACCCTTTGGCCAAGGCGATTGTACTTTACCTCCAAGAACAAGGCAGTACTGCGCTGACTTTAGCACAATTTGAGAACGTGACAGGCAAAGGTGTTAAAGCTCTGATAGACAGACATGCGTATTACGTAGGCAGTCCTGCTTGGATGCAAGAGCTGGGCATCGCAGTAGCCAATCTACCGCTTGAGCAATGGCTGTCAGAAGCCAAAACGGTCATTGCTTTTGCTGATGCTACGCAACTATTAGCCTTGCTAGCCATACAAGACCCGCTCAAGCCAACGTCGGCCCAAGCCGTTTCGGCCTTGCAAGCAGAAGGGATTGCCGTCTATATGATGACGGGCGACAACCCCCAAGCCGCACAAAAAGTGGCGCAGGAGGTTGGTATTGAGTACTACAAAGCCCAAGTAATGCCCGCCGACAAAGCCGCTTTTATAGAAGCTTTGCAGCAGACTGGCCACATAGTCGGAATGGTTGGCGACGGCATCAACGACTCACATGCCATGGCTCAAGCCGACGTTAGTATCGCTATGGGCAAAGGCTCTGATATTGCGATGGATGTAGCCAAAATGACCTTGATTTCGAGCGATTTGTTAAAAATACCCCAAGCCATTCGCCTCTCAAAATGGACGGTGACAACCATTCGGCAAAACTTATTTTGGGCTTTTATCTATAACTTGGTCGGGATTCCGCTGGCAGCGGGTATTTTGTATCCTTTCAATGGATTTTTGCTTAATCCTATGATTGCAGGCGCTGCCATGGCGCTCAGTTCGGTGTCGGTAGTAGCCAATAGCTTGCGACTCAAATGGAAGAAGTTGTAATTTTTTGAACAGCAATTCGGTACAATCCGTGAATAAAATCAAACAGAACCATGAAAACCTTACAATTCAAAACAACCATTAACTGCGGCGGCTGTGTAGCCAAAGTAACTCCTTTTCTGAATCAATTAGACGAAGTAGAAACCTGGAAAGTGGATACCAATAATCCTGATAAAATCTTGACCGTAAACGGCGAAGAGCTAGACGTCGAATCTATCAAAACTTCTGTAAAACAAGCTGGTTTTGAGATAGAGCAAGTGTAGGGGTTGTTAGTAAAGATACTGATGTGCTAGGGTTCTATATCAACCCAAACAGGATTAAACTTGCTCCCCAAAACGATAGCTTCGGCTTGGTTCGAGCATCGTTTTTTACCGCCTAAACATCAGTAGTTTATTAAATTTTAAGTATAGCAGCGTAGAGAGAACGAAGACCGTGCCGATAGTAGCAAGGATGTTGATAAACCGCTGCGCTGTTGTCGGTTTTTTGAATACTTTTTCGGTTGCTTTATAGAGTATCCAGCCAAGGATGCCCCCGAGTGTGTTATGAATGATGTCGGTAATATCAAAGGCACCCATTCGCCAAATGAATTGGAGGGCTTCGCAGGTAAAACTTACCCAGAAAAACGATAAAATCGTTCGGGACGTCGTCAGTCCTTTGCCTAAAACCCCCACATACAAGCCCAATGGCATGAAAATCAAGACATTCAATATCATTTCGCCGTAATCAATTTTACCGTTCAAACGAGTGGGCTCTCCGTACGGAATCAGGTTAATATGGCTCGTGCCTTTGTACGAAAATTGAATGTTGAGTTTCAATACAATAATCCAAAACAAAGCCCCCAAATACACCAACAACAACAAGCCCGTTAACCGATTGGCTAAGGTGTCGTTTTTCCGCCAATATTCCTGAAAATTCATGCGATGGGTTGATAGAATGATAAAGACTTTTCTTACACTTTCTGTAAACTCCCCTACGGATTTCGCAGAATTTTCTCCAGCTTTTTCCCTTTAGCCAACTCATCCACGAGCTTATCCAAATACCTGACTTTTTGGGTCAAGGGGTTTTCAATTTCCTCTACCCGATACCCACAGATTAGCCCCGTAATCAGGTGAGCATTTGGGTTTAAGTTGGCTTGCTGAAAGAACCTTTCGAACGTTACTTTAGCTTCGAGTTGAGCTTGCAATTGCTCTTGGTCAAAGCCTGTAAGCCATTCAATTACCTGGAGCAACTCTTCTTGCGTTCGGCCCTTCTTTTCTACTTTTGTCAGGTAATGCGGATACACCGAAGCAACGGTCATTTCGGCAATACGTTCATCGTGTGTTTTCATGGTGTCGGTTGTTGAGGTTACTTTGGCTCAAAACTAGGTAATGTGCCTCCACAATTATTGAAAATGGTATAAAAGTACCTAAAAATGTGATGAATCAGTAGGAATTATTGAAGGCGTGGTGGTTTTCCCAAGTTAAAAAATACAAGAACGGTTGGCGACGTGTCCGAAGGTTTTGGGACTCACAGAACGAGGATACAAAAGACGATGTATTTGTTGGATAGGCAACTACCCGCTGACAGGGCTTTCTGCCGCTATCAGGGTAGAAGTTCCTGCCACACCTATATCAGTACACGGTGCGCCACTGCAACGGCGCACCGCTTATCAAGCAGTGAATCAATCGTTTATTACGACTCCCAATCGAGATATTTCCGCCAGTTGTGTTGTTCTTGGAAACCCAGCACTTCTCGGATTTTGCGGTTAGAAAACAGGGCCTCGTGCTCGCCCAACTCTCGGGTAAGGGGTACATTCGGAAAAAATCGTTCGGCCAGTTGTTTGCTTGGAATAACGGCTCCGTTGTGGTCGTTGCCAGCATTGAAAACCTGATAGCCCAGCCCATCTTTTTTCAAACACAAGTCCACAATTTGCCCCAAATCACGAGCATCAATGTAACAAAAAGCATTGCGACGCCGAACCTCGGGATGTTTAAAATACGTGGGAAACAACGTGGCATATTCGTGGGGTTCAATCACATTGCCAATGCGAAGTGCATAAATGTCAACACCCGAACGCCGTTGGAAACTCCGTGCCGTTTGTTCATTCACCACCTTCGACAACCCGTAGCTGTCCATCGGGTCCACGTCGTAGTCTTCTTCGAGGGGCAACGAGCGAGGGTCGGTTTGGCCGTCTGAAAAACAAATGCCGTAGGTCGTCTCCGACGATGCAAGGACAATCTTACGAATGCCCAGCTTCACCGCAGCTTCGATCACGTTGTAGGTACCAACGGTATTGACCCGAAAGGTCTCATTATCAGGCTTGATTAAGATACGAGGCACTGCCGCAAAGTGTACCACGGCATCAAACGAAGGCACGCCATTGCCCGTCTCCAGCTCGTGCAAGCCCGTGTAAGAACTCATAGCATTAAACATTTGCCCCGAATCGGTAATGTCAGCTATCAGATTATCTACGCCCGGGTGATTCAGCGGCGTCAGGTCCACATTCAGCACTTGGTGCCCTTGCTCCAAAAGATACGGGATCACGTACTTTCCAGCCTTGCCAGAGCCCCCCGTAAAAAAGATTCGCATTGCTTTATTAGCTTGATTAGTGATTGTATCAGTAACTCCCCAACCGTGTTTTTGGTTTCATCATAGCCCCATAAGGGCAGGTAGGGGTTGGTTGTATGGGTAAAAGTGTAGGTGATAAAAACTATTTGATTACTGAAATGGGTTTAACGATTACAAAGTTATAAATCCAGAATGAGGCAATTTGCCCTTTAGCTTTATAATCATTTATCACAAAAACTATTTTTGACGATAAGTACTTATTTATTAGCCACTTACAAATAAAATATAACAAATAACTTTTAACGTCTTTATGCTTATGATAAAACAAATTCATTTATTGAGTAGGTTTAACCAAGGATTTGTTTTGTTGTTACACTTCTATGTTTTCTGTTGAGTCTATCGGGCACTTTCACCCCCTCTTAGTCCATTTACCCATTGGTATTCTGCTGTTTACCTTTGGGCTGATGCTCCTACAGCGAGTTCGTCAGGTAGAGGTAGAGCCTGCCATTTCGTTTGGGCTGTTGGTGGGGTGTGTCTCCGCACTCTTGGCCTGCCTTACGGGTTGGCTTCTTTCGCAAACGGGTGATTACGATAACGCTCTGGTAAGCAAGCACCAATGGGCGGGTCTTGTTACCGCTGCGCTGAGTGCCGTCACCTATCTTTTCAAACGGTTTCGTGGGTTACTGGCCTTGGCCACCCTTTTGGCCTTGAGCGTGGCGGGGCATTGGGGGGGGACGCTTACCCACGGCGAGGGCTATTTGTGGGAATCTTCGGCCACCCCAGAGAAGGTCGAACTACCTGCCATCTTACCCGATAGTCAGACCCATGCTCTTCCTACTTCAACTGTTCGGCGAGTTGGGTTTTACCAAGGCAAAGTAGCGCCCATTCTCAACGCCAAGTGCTATTCCTGTCACTCGGCTCGAAAGAAAAAGGGGGGCTTACGCTTAGATTCCGAGGTGTTTATCCGAAAAGGAGGCAAACATGGCGCCGTCTTGGTGGCTGGAAATCCTGCTAAAAGCCACTTATTCAGCTATGTGCAGCTCCCTCTGGACGACGACCTGCACATGCCTCCACGGGGAAAATCACAGCTGACCGCTTCGGAAATCTCGACCCTGTTTACGTGGATAAAGAAAGGTGCACCTTTTCAAGAAGTTATTGAAGAGGTGGCGGTAGCTCCCTTGCCAACGATACCAACAGAGATGCCTGTCTCTACTCCGGCGACGGAATCCACCACAGCATTGCCACTTGCCAACGTTACTGCGGCGGAAGCACCCGTTGAAGCGGCTGCGCCGCTGGTACTCGAGAAGCTCCGAGCACAGCACCTGATTGTAAGTCCTACGCAGTCGAACCACTTGGCTGTGAACTTTGTCAACGTCAAGAAGTACAGCCCGGCCTTGCTTGACCAGTTGCAGGAGATTGCGCCCCAAATGACTACGTTAAAACTCAGCGGCCAGCCCGTGACCAGCGAAGACCTCAAGCGAATTTCGTCTTGTAACAACCTTACACAAGTGCAGTTAGAAAACACAGCCATCACCGATGAAGGCATCGAAACTTTAGCAAAACTACCCAAACTCCAGCAACTCAACCTCTACGGCACGGCTATTACTGACCAAGCCTTGACCACATTGGCGCAGTTTCCGAACCTGAAAACAGTCTATCTGTGGCGCACTAGCACCACCGAAGCAGGCATTCGGCAGCTCCAAAAAGCCCGTCCCTCGCTGAAAATTGTGACCGGAAATTTTGCCTTTAGTAAACAAGACACCAACCAAACGCAAAAGCCGTGATTGTTGTCCTTTTACCTTTGAAATCATTATTTTTGTGAATACCAGCTCAAAAGGTACTTTGTACAAAGCGATAGTCGTTGAACTTTCATTTCAGTCCTTGATGAATTGATTTGTTTTCTTTCAAATTCACCAACTTAGCACTGATAAACCTCTAAACCTATGCTTAAATACGCCGTGTTGTTAGCTGCCAGTTGTTACCTCTGGATAACGACTGACTCCGTAAAGCTGCCCGATGATGTGGCTGTAGCGTACAAGCAGCTGCCGGCTCAACTGGATTATAATCAACACGTTAAACCCATTTTGGCCGATAAATGCTTTGCTTGTCACGGCCCCGACAAAGCCAAACAAAAAGCAGGTTTACGATTAGACCTAGCGGCTTCGGCGTATGGTCCTCTTCCCGAAAGCCCGGGCAAGGTGGCTATCTCGCCTCGCAATCTCAAAAAAAGCGAAGTCGTGCACCGAATTCTCTCGGCAGACCCTACCTATCAGATGCCTACGCCTGAGTCACACCTCCAATTGTCTGCATACGAAAAGGCCGTACTGGTCAGGTGGATTGAGACGGGAGCTGTCTATCAGCCACATTGGGCCTTCGTAAAGCCCAAAGTAGCGGCTATTCCCGCTACCAACTATGCCGTCAATAATCCGATTGATAACTTCATTTTCAGCCGGTTAGAGCAAGAAGGCTTGTCGCCATCGGCTGAGGCACCCAAAGAATTGCTATTACGCCGGCTGTCGCTCGACCTCACCGGATTGCCACCTACGCTTGCCGAGATAGATGCTTTTCTGAACGATAACAGCCCCAATGCCTACGAAAAACAGGTAGAACGACTGTTGAGTTCGCCGCATTATGGCGAAAAAATGGCTACTGATTGGCTCGATTTAGCTCGCTTTGCCGACTCACACGGCTATACGGTGGACAGGCTGCGAGATATGTCACCGTATCGAGATTGGGTGATTCAGGCGTTCAATCAAAACATGCCCTACGACACCTTTATTCATCAACAATTAGCTGGCGACTTAATGCCCAATCCTACGCAGGCAATGCTAATTGCAACGGCCTTTAACCGCAACCATCCCCAAAATATGGAGGGGGGCATTATCGAAGAAGAGTTCCAAACCGAATACGTAATGGACCGCACCAATACCTTTGGCGAGGCATTCATGGCACTTTCGGTAGGTTGTGCTCGCTGCCATGACCACAAATACGACCCCATTTCTCAGAAAAATTATTACGAACTTTTTAGCTTTTTCAATAATGTTCGAGAAGCCGGGCAAATTGCCTGGAACGATGACCTGCCCACGCCAACATTATTGCTGCCCACCGAAGAAAA
This sequence comes from Spirosomataceae bacterium, assembly GCA_046329195.1. Taxonomy (GTDB): domain Bacteria; phylum Bacteroidota; class Bacteroidia; order Cytophagales; family Spirosomataceae; genus JAXLVB01. The sequence continues at coordinate 194,755 of JAXLVB010000001.1, forward strand.
GAAAAAAATCCTGGCGTTTATCAACCAGTCTATCGCCCAACAAGAGCAACAAGTTGCTCAGGCCAAGCAACAAGCCATGCCTCGGTTTGAACAATGGCTTCGGACCGAACAATATCGTTCGCTGGGTCAACAGACCATCTCGATGGCAGGGCTTCAAGGTTGGTACGATTTTGAGGATTCGTTACGCAACAAGCTGAATACCAAGCAATCAGGCATTATGCGGCGAGATGCTGGCATTGTGGACAAACCTACGTTTGAACAGACCAACACGGGAAAATCGCTGTTACTTGACGGCGACCAATACGCTGATCTAAAAGACGTAGGTGTATTTCGTAAGTCAGCCTGTTTTAGTGTGGGTATGTGGATTTTTGTTCCTAAATCGCTGAAAGAAGGGGTCATTTTTCACAAAAGCAACGGCGAGCGCTTGTATAATTTCAAGGGGTATCATTTGTCGTTAAAAAACAATGCCTTTGAAATCACAATGGCGCATACGGCACCTTCTAACGCTATTACCAAACGAAGCCTAACAAGCGTACCCCGAGACAAATGGATACACGTTTGTATGACGTATGATGGTTCGGCCAAAGCCAGTGGCTTTCACCTGTTTTTGGACGGCGCTGCCATGCCAATGGAGACGGTCATTGACCAGTTGTACAAAGACATTCTTTTTCGGATGAAATCGCCGGAACCGGCCCTTCAGTTGGGTGGATGGTGGCGTGGACTGGGCTTTAAAGGTGGAAAAATTGATGACGTAGTAGTCTATAATCGTACGCTTACTCCATTTGAAATCAGCGTATTGGCTCAAAAAACTTCTTGGAATAAACTCGCCTCTACCCCTCACCAAGCGCTTACCGAGGTTGACCAATCGGCCTTGAAAGCTTATTATTTGAGTGTTGAAGACACTACTGTTTTAGGCGCACAAAAAGAACTTCAAGCCCACCGAACCGCCTTGGCCGACTCAATGGAAACGATTCCTGAATTAATGATTATGCAAGAAATGCCCCAACCCAAAAAAGCATACGTCTTGCAACGAGGCCAATACGATGCCCCCGGCGAAGAAGTGAAACCTAACACACCAACCGCTATTTTACCTTTTCCGGCGCATTTGCCACCCAATCGCCTCGGATTGGCGCAGTGGCTCACCAGCACCGAACATCCGCTTACAGCCAGAGTAGCTGTAAACCGAATCTGGCAGCAGTTTTTTGGAGTAGGTTTAGTCAAAACTGCCGAGGACTTTGGCAATCAGGGAGAGTTACCCTCGCATCCAGCTTTACTCGATTGGTTGGCGGTATATTTTAGAGATACCAAAGCGTGGGACCTCAAAGCGCTTTGCAAAATCATTGCGATGTCAGCCACTTATAGGCAAGATGCTCGCACATCGGTTGCCATGCGAGAGCGAGACCCCGAAAACCGACTATTGGCCCGAGGCCCCGCTGTACGCTTGTCTGCTGAAATGCTTCGAGATAACGCCCTTGCAGCCAGTCAGTTGCTCAATCGGCAGATTGGTGGCAAAAGCATCAAGCCCTACCAGCCCGACGGCGTTTGGGAAATCAACAGTGCCCAATATGTACCAGACTCAAGCAATGCTTTGTATCGGAGGAGCTTGTATGTGTTGGTAAAGCGCTCGGTTCATAACCCAACGCTGGCCACCTTCGACGCCCCCTCACGCAGCTATTGTATCTCTCGACGGCAGCGTACCAACACCCCATTGCAAGCCTTAGTCATGCTCAACGACCCTACTTTTTTGGAAACAGCCCGAGTTTTGGGCGAGCAGATGTGCACTGTGTCAGACCCCGCTCAGGCGATTATCCAAACCTATCGGAGATTAACGGGCAGAACACCTTCTTCTAAAGAAGTAGAATTGTTAGTATCTTTACAAAAGACTGAATATGAAAAGTTTAAGGCTCATCCTGACAAGCAAAAAGGCTGGCTCAAAGCTGGTTTATTTGCCCCTGCCAGTCATGCCGAACCCGCTCAAGTAGCGGCCAATGCTGTAGTAGCCAGTACAATTTTAAATTCTGACGCTTTTATCACCAAACGGTAAAATGGCAAATCAAGACGAGTTTCGGATACCTATACCTGAATTGACCGCACTACACCAAAAGATAGACCGGCGCAATTTTTTGTTACGCACGGCTTCGGGTTTGGGTGGCTTGGCCTTAGGAGGCTTGATGAGCAACGTTGGGCTTGCTTCGCCCATTGCCAAGGCCAAACGAGTGGTTTATTTGTTTATGAGCGGGGGGCCGTCGCAGTTCGAAACGTTTGACTATAAGCCCAAGCTCAACGCATTGTTTGGCAAGGACTTACCCGACTCGGTGCGCAAAGGTCAGCGTCTCACGGGCATGAGTGCCAATCAGGCAGTACTCCCCGTAGTCCCTTCGGCGTATTCGTTCAGGCAGTTCGGCAACAGCAAAACTTGGGTAAGTGAGCTTCTTCCTTACACGGCTCAGGTGGTGGACGAGCTATGCGTCATCAAATCCATTTTTACGGAACAAATTAATCACGACCCAGCCATTACGTTTTTTCAGACAGGTCATCAGCTCCCCGGTAGGCCATCTATTGGCTCTTGGATTAGCTATGGGTTGGGTTCTGACAATCAAAACTTGCCTTCGTTTATTGTGTTGGTCTCCAAAAATGCCCCTAAAGACCAACCCCTTTATGCTCGGCTGTGGGGCAATGGCTTCTTGCCATCCGAGTACCAAGGCGTTCAGTTTCGATCAGGCAAAGATCCCGTTTTGTTCTTGAATAACCCCGAAGGTTACGATGGTGCAGACCGCCGTCAAATGCTGGATTATTTGGTAAAACTCAACCAGTTTCAAAACGAAACGTGGGGCGACCCCGAGATCAACGCACGCCTTTCGCAGTACGAAATGGCTTTTCGGATGCAGACCTCCGTGCCCGAGGTGATGGATACCTCTAACGAACCCGATGAGGTTTTTGAACTCTACGGCCCCGATAGCCGTGACAAAGGCACCTATGCGGCGAATTGCCTGCTGGCTCGTAAGTTATTAGAAAAAGACGTTCGTTTTGTGCAATTGTACCACCAAGGCTGGGACCACCACGGAGGCCTCCCCAAAGCAATAGAACATCAGTGTAAACAAACCGACCGAGCCACGGCGGCCTTATTGATTGACCTAAAACGACGGGGGCTTTTAGAGGACACCTTGGTGGTTTGGGGCGGCGAGTTTGGACGTACCGTCTATTCGCAAGGCAAGTTAGAAAAACAAAATTATGGCCGAGACCACCACCCACGGTGCTTCACCATGTGGATGGCAGGCGCAGGCGTTAAGGCAGGTTTTAGCTATGGCGAAACCGATGATTTTAGTTACAACATCACCAAAGACCCCGTACATGTACACGATTTTCAGGCCACGCTATTGCACTTGTTAGGCATTGACCATGAGCAACTTATCTACAAATACCAAGGCCGCCGCTTCCGCCTGACCGACGTGCACGGCAAGATCGTCAAGGGGATTTTGAGTTGATTGCGGATGACTTGTTGGGAACAATCAAAGAGCGACATTATTCAAACGTACTACAAAATTCCTTTTTTCTGCCCCACCTCTACACCTTTGATGAATTTGATTAGTCCTGCCATATACGCAGCTTGGTCGTCGTACATACACATGTGGCTACCGTGAGGGCAAAATAAATATGAGCCGTTAGGCATCTGCGTACTCATCCATTTCATGTGCGCAGGGTCCATGGTATCGTATTTGGCGCCAATCGTAAGCGTAGGCACGGTAATCTGCGACAGCTTGTTTTTGATGTCCCACTTCACCAAATTACCCCCTACCCCAAATTCGCTGGGGCCTTGCATGGTTACGTAGAGCGACTGATTGAGTTTGTTAAACGAACGTACTACTGGCTCTGGCCACTGCTCCAGCGGAATACGACAAACATGAGCAGCGTAAAAGTGAGGCATGAGCAGCTCCATGTAGCGAGGGTTCTCAAAATCTCCCTTGGCTTCAATGGTCCGTACCTCGGCCAACACCTTGGTATCCAGCTGCTTGGCCAGTACGTCTTCGGCATACTTGCCGTAGTCGGGGGCGCTTGCCATCATGTTAGAAACGATTAACCCTTTGAGGTTAGCTTGATACTTGAGAGCGTATTCCATGGCCAAAATACCACCCCATGAGTGACCCAACAGGTAGAAATTATCTTGATGAAGCTCTAACGCTTTACGAACTTGTTCGACTTCTTCTACAAACCGAGGTAAGCTCCAAAAAGCAGTATCCTTTGGGTTATCAGAATTGCCACAGCCCAGTTGGTCATAATAAATAAACTCGATACCTTCGGCGGGAAGAAAGTTTTCAAAGCACTCAAAGTACTCGTGTGTAGCCCCCGGGCCGCCGTTGAGCAACAGAATTTTGGTTTTGGGGTTATTGCCAAAGCGTTTGGTCCAAACCTTCATTTTTCCCTTGGGTGTTTCTATCTGGATAACCTTAACACCACCCGTTGCAATGCTGTCGGTGGTAGCAAAGTAGGTTTTCAAAAAACCTTCCGCTGTGGGTTGAGGAGCCTGACAAGCCATCAAGAAGCCTGCCAATAGGAAGAGTAAATAGGCTAAGGGTTTCATCGTGAAATCAGAATGTTCGTTTTTTTCAATTTTGCCAAAAAATAAACAAAACCTACCGCAAAAACAAGGTGAGTCACGGTTCCTGGAATAATGCCAGAAATCTGTGTGAAGATGCCTTGCTCATAAGCAATCCAATCAATGGGCAATGCCACTACGTGCATGACGATATTCCCAATAAGTATTGCTCGAAGTGCCAACGAGCCTCCATCGCTTCGTGACAGAAAAGTCATAGCCGAAATGGAAAGGAGCATCACACTTGTGGCTTGTAACACTACGTTTGCACTGTCGCTGGGTGAGGTACCCAAGCTTTCCATCATTTTGTTGGGAGCAAGCAGCATGTACACTGCAAAAAATGCCCCAACAACGGCAGAAATGGTTAGAAAAGTATATCTTTTCATAACGTTATGGATTAAAAATACGCTCTTAATCAAGTAGTAAACCTTTGATAAACACACTTTTCAATGTTGCGAATCTTCCCATTCTTTTCAGTATAGATTGGAGCAGACCTATAACTACCAAATTAGGGTAATCAGCCAAATTAACAGCAAGTTCGGTTGGTTTTAGGTTTGGGTTTTGCGTGATTTTAATATACATACCCCAAAACTTGCGAAATGGATTTTTTCTAATTGGTCAGTTGTGTCATTACGCTTTGCCAATCCAGTACGTTCCAGTGTTCGATAAACTTACCGTCTCGTAAGCGAATGATGTCTATAATTTCCATCACAACGGGCTTGTTAGTAGCTGGTACACCCAAAAAATCGCCTTGGTGAGTAGCATGAAATGATTTACGAGTTGTTACGGTATCACCTTCGGCTACTTGGTCGTGAATCGTCACTGCCAAGTCTGGAAAAGCAGGTCGAAGCAGGTAGTTGAAAAAATAAATCACGCCCTCGGGGCCTTTCGGAGTACCTGTTGGTGCAGTATGATTCACAAAATCATCGGCTATGATTTCGTGAAAGGCATCCATATTTCCTCCTTCAATAAACGCTTTATTGAAACGGGTGACAATGGTTTTGTTTTGCTCGGGTGTCATAATATTAAAGTTGTTGAAAAATAAAGTAAAGAGGCTTCATCTTATCTATGAAGCCCCTTTTATAAGTAGTTAACCTTCCGTATAAAACTGAAACGTAGGAGGAGCCAATACACCCGCCTGTTGCATCAGTTCGCCCAAGGTAGGATTGTGCAGAAAAGCATCGAAGGCATCTTGATTGGGTCCCGAGAACAAAAAGTTGACCAGATTAGGGTCTTCGAGAGCCAAATGCGTAAATCATGATAGTAAAGCGTTTTAGTGTGAAAAATGTGTTTACTTTTTAGCCATTGTAATTTCTTGTGGCTTATCCGAAATCTCCTTGAACGAACTGATTTTTCCGTTCTGGATCACGATGTGATGTACCAGCGTGGTTTTGTATAATTGGTTGCTGCCCGTCATTTTGTATTCGGTGTTGATGTAGGCCGTTACGTCGTCACCGTCAGCCATGAAACGAAGCGGCTCAAACTTCACGATTTGAAGTGCACCCATCAAGCTTTTGAAAAACACCCCTACTTCCTGTTTGCCCGTATAGACACGTGCCACACTGGAGGCGGGATTGTCCAATACATCCCACACCACGTTGTCGGCACACATGGCCAGAATACTCGGAATATCGCCTTTGCCAAATTTCTCATACGCTTGCATCACGATGCTGGTATTGGGATTAGCCAAGGCCAAGAAGCCAATTTGTTCAAGCAATCCGTTGGGGTTATTGGCCCAGTGGGCTATGCATTGGCCATTATTATCAAGTTCCAAAATATCCACATCACTCCACGAAACACTACGGTTCGTGGCTGGTACCATCCCAAACATCGTACCTGTATGCTTGGCCATTAAAGTGTTTTTTACATAGTATTTATTTCCCGAAACAGCAATGTCTTCTACGGTAATTTTTATATCCGATAAGGCATCAAAAATTCCCTTGATAGAGGCCACCACGGCATCTCTTCCCCGAGTAGGTTCTGGCCCTGCGGCATAGTCAACGGCATTGGGGCTGAGGTGGGCACCAAAGGTGGCGTAGTCTTTTTTCTCCAAGGCGTTATAAATCTCACGCAGCGCTTTTTTGTTTGTTTCTGCGTTTTGAGCTACGGTCTTACCTACTAATACTCCCATTAGTAAGGCGATAAAAAATAGTTTTTTCATGTTTGTTTTAAGGTTGAACTAAACAAGAAGAAACGGCTTAGTTGTTTGTATTTCAATAGCTTGTCTTCTTATTTAAGTTATGGTAAAAGTGAGGATACTATGTTTCAAGAAAAGGCACTAAGGATTTCGGCTGTGTCGGCATATTCATAATGTCGTACTATTTGGCCATTGTTAAAATCCCAGCGATGCGCCCACTTGTTGACTGAAGTTTTGCCTGTAGTTTTGGCAATAGCTTTTAGGTTGCCAAATGCAACTACCGTCTCGGCATCGCCAAGTAGTTTTTCGATGGTAAACTCCTGAAAGTCGTTGGTAGAAGCAACGGCTTCAAAAAACTGAACGACTCCATTTTTCCCTGTAAAAACACCCGAAAAAGGCACATTGGCCGAGGCGGGAAGTTCCCACGTAACATCATCGGCGAGTTTTTCTAAGATGGCCGCAATATTTCCTTCACCAAATTCTGCATACAGTTGGGCTACAATTTCAATGGTTGATTTCATGATAATTGATAGGTTTAGGAGTTCTTTTAGATTACTTAAATGCCTGTTCGAGACCAGCTGTATCATAATACGAGCGACCTGCCACCAGTTTATCACCCTCAAAAGTCCACTCCATAGCCCAGTCGTTGAGGTGGCTTTTACCTGTTGCATTGACAATAACGCCATGCTTTCCAGTAGCAACAACCTTGTTACCCTCTGACACATAGCCACTTACTTCCCAAGCAGTAGTGGTGGTGTTTCCGCCCAAGCGTTGGAAAAAAGTCAAGAAACCGTCTCGCCCTACATACGTGCCGCTGTGGGGCACAATGGCTGGGTCAGAAGGGTCAGTCCACGTAAAATTGTCGGCAACATTTTCCAAGATAAAAGGCACGTTGCCTTGTCCAAAAGCCTCATAAATGGCTTGGATTTTTTCGGTCGTTTTCATGATTTGTTTGTTTAAAAAGGGTTAAAAATTATTAGTAAAGCCAGGAGGCTCCCGGTCATCTTGTCAGCAGATGGCCTGTAATACGCTAGGCAGTATGCGTTATGATAAAACGAGCCTTGGCACGATTTTGTAAGGTTGAGAAAAACGAGAAATTTGTTTCAAATCAGCCACCTTTAGGACTTTCGCATCCACAGGTGGTACAAGAATAGACATAATCAACGCTGTAATCACTTGCTCAAGACTCACCAAATCAAGTTCAATGGCCTTTTGGCGAGTAGCATGAAAAAGCTTCAAAACACGATATAAAGGCTTGAGCAATAGCGGCCAATAATGCCCCGGACCTACCACATACCAAGGGCGGACAAAAGTGGCAGGTACACCCAAAGTACGAATTAATTGCTCACCTTCGGCTCGAACGTCTTGATAGGTTTGCATCAAGCCAGAAGGATATTGTGCTACGCTCAAGTACACAAAATGACCAACTTGAGCCTCACGGACAGCGTTTACGGCCTCGTGGATAGAGCGCAAATCAATGTCGATAAACTGCTGCTTTTTAGCTGGACTGGGATGCGCCACCCCTACCAAATGTACAAATGTGCACCCTTGTGGAATGGCTTCTTGGTACGTAGCACTATCTAACGCATTGCCATATACGAGTTGGCAGCCCAGTGGTACTTGATGCTCAGAACCAGCCCGAACCAGAGCGATGACAGTGCAGTTTAGGCGCAGTAGTTCCTTGATCAGACGGCTACCGATGTATCCAGTGCCACCTGTTACAAAAACTGTTTTCATCTCTTGTTTTTTGTTTGTCAGACTATTAGCCCTGTCGGTAGATGCTGCTCCAATACCAGTGGTGGAGGATTTTGCCTCCCTTTGGGGGGCGATGTACTTGTGGGTTCCATAGTGTCAAAAAAGATTTTGGGTTTCATAAAAGGGGCTTCAGACGACGGGTGTTTTCTGAACTTTCGAGCATACATACATAGCGTCGTTAGGTTTGGATTTCAGAAAAGGAAAATTTTCTATCTTTTTTCAAGAATGTAATTAAATTTGCCCCACAAACTCTTGATAGTGAGGTTCCTATTTGTGTACCCATCTCTGTTATCCTGTGAATTCGTTCAAACCATATAGCAATGAAACAGACCTCGTGGCAGGTCTTCAGAGCAGAGAAAACAAGGCGTTTTCGGTATTATACGACAACTACGCCCCCGCTTTGCTTGGTATCATTGTAAAAATTGTTCGGGACGAAGCCGAAGCTGAAAACTTGTTGCAAGATTCGTTCGTCAAAATATGGCGAAATATTCATCTCTACGATGCTACTAAGGGGCGACTTTTTACATGGATTCTGAACATTGCCCGCAATACAGCTATCAATTATTTGCGTTCGTCACATTATTCGGTAGGCCAAGAAATCCAAAACATCGAAAATCCTGTAAGTATCCAAACGGCCCATTCGGAACCCGACGAAACCAACTACATCGGCGTGACTGAAACCGTTGATAAACTCGAACCCAAACTCAAAGAAATCATAGATTTAATTTATTTTATGGGATACACTCAGCAGGAGGTATCCGAAAAACTGAATATGCCGCTCGGTACGGTCAAGACCCGTACTCGAATGGCATTGCTACAACTAAGAAAATATTTTTCAAATGACTGACATTCAGGCTTACATTGAGTCGGGGATAATAGAAGAATACTGCTTGGGGCTTCTTCCAGCAGACGAAACGATTCAGCTTCATCAATTGGCAAAAGAATTTCCTATTATCAACCAAGAAATCGAACGCACAGAAGCAACACTGGCAAAATACGCCTCTACCCAAGCCACCAGACAAACGGCCAAGGGTAAGTTTTTAGACACGATTACGCAGTTAACTGCCGAAGAAAATCTGAACTTGCATCATTTGCCTCGCATTACGCCTTATAGCGATGCTCAGAAGTGGAAAGACGCAGTGGCAGGAATTGTGCCCGAAATCCCGATGGAGGGCTGCTTAGGTCACGTACTCACCATGACCCCCCAAACCGAACAATACTTGATTTGGCTCCATTCAGAACTGGTGGAAGACGCCCACAACGACCTTCATGAAAGTTTTTTGATTCTGGAAGGTACTTGCGAATGTAATTTGGGTGGACAGCTCGTGCGTTTTGGGGCAGGCGATTATTTTGAGATTCCCTTGATGACCCACCATACCATACGCAACACCTCTGCTGACGGCCCTATCAAAGCCATCGTGCAAAGAATATTGGAATAGGCAGGTATTATCCTATCAAAAAACGCAAGACGTTCTGTCTTGCGTTTTTTGATATACAGTCTATTTCATCGCCACGGATTTGTTGGGCTTAAAGCGCTCTGGAATAGCGTTTTTGATGGGTTTAACCGTCTTGAGGTATTCATAAATAGCGCCTATATCTTGCTTGTTCATGCCTGCATACATAATCCAAGGCATAATGGTCTGGAAATCATTCGGTCCCAATTTGGCTGGTTTGTACGAACTATCGGCATAGGCTTTGAAACGAGCAATAAACGCCTCCTTGGTCCAGCCGCCAATGCCTGTTTCTTTGTCAAAGGTAATGTTGGGTGTTGTGAGTACTCCTGTTGGCATCTGAAAAGTCCGCCCACCTGAGTACATTTGTTCGGGGATAATCTGCCCTTTATCAACAGGAGTGTGGCATTCAGGACAAGCCGCCATGGTAGCAATGTACTTGCCATAAGCCACCACGTCGGTGGTATCGGGGCGTTTGGTAGGGGTAGGTTTGTGCGGAATGGTATTCAAGATAAAATTAAATGGAAAATCAGGCTTTGAAGGCGCTGGTGTATTTTCGATAGAAGGGATGGTACGCACATACGCAATGATGCTCTTTACGTCTTCGTCGTCCATAGAGCTGTAGTAGAGATAGGGCATCACTGGAAAAAACGCATGACCGTCACGGCTGACTCCACAGGTAATAGCTCGGTAGATTTCGCCATCGGTCCAATTCCCGATGCCAAAGGGGGTAATGTTTTTAGAAGTGAATACCCCCGGAAAGCCCATTTGTTGGTTAAATGTCTCGCCACCTTTGCCCAACGTGCCAGGCGTTAGTGGAGCCGAAAACAAGCTGTAGTCACGAGTACTGTGACAGTCCATGCAAAGCATCACATGATTGGCCAGATATTCCCCCCGCTTAATACGCTCTGGCGTACGTTCTACCTTGATGTCAGGAGCATCTCCTACATTGGGGAGCGCAAAACTTACATACGCTAATACGCCAGCCACTACCACCACCACAATGCCGAGCAGGTAACCGAGAATTTTGAAGAGTTTTTTCATTGATTTGTTGGGTTTGTGAAAAGAACAGAATGGTATGTTGCAAAATACGACATCTATTTCGTATTTCCAATCACCTAAACAGGTGATTTGTCCTGCCGTTCAGGACAGATAGGCCATATATACATCAAAAACTCTCAATCAGATTCTGAAAAAGTCGTTTTGAATACCATTTTGAGTAGTTTTATAAAAAAAACAAAAACCTATTAAAGTTATTTCTCTAATAATCAACCAGTTAATAAATAACAAACAACAGATAATCAAGCCTTACCACAAAATCAACCCAAAAAATCCTTATTTTCGCCCAGTCATGTATTGATAAATCAAGTAGTAAATTACACAAATTGCTAATAATCAATATCTTGACTTTTTGAAAGTATGTAAAAAACAAGTTGGATTATTTTTAACGACCCATTTAGCAAGATGTCCGAGGAAAAATCACTGAATTTTATTGAGCAAATTGTTGAGGAAGATATCCGTTCTCAAAAGCACGGAGGCCGAGTACTTACTCGCTTTCCGCCCGAACCTAACGGGTACTTGCACATTGGTCATGCCAAGTCTATCTGCTTAAACTTCGGCTTAGCCGATACGTATGGTGGTCAAACTAACCTGCGTTTTGATGACACCAACCCCGTTACGGAAGAAACCGAATACGTCGAATCCATCAAAGCCGATGTACGCTGGCTTGGATTCAACTGGGAGCGAGAACTCTATGCTTCGGATTACTTTGACCAGTTGTATGCGTTTGCAGTAAAACTCATACAGAAAGGAGTAGCGTATGTAGATGACTCGTCGCCAGAGGAAATAGCCGAACAAAAAGGCACACCTACAATGCCGGGCATCGAAAGCCCCTATCGAGACCGTAGCGTGACGGCCAATCTCGACTTGTTTGAGCGGATGAAAAACGGGGAGTTTCCAGATGGGGCACGGGTGCTTCGAGCCAAAATTGACATGGCTTCGCCTAATATGCACCTTCGTGACCCAATTTTGTATCGGATTAAGCATGCCCCACACCACCGTACAGGCGACAAGTGGTGCATCTACCCAATGTATGACTTTGCACACGGCCAGTCTGACTCTATCGAAGGCATCACGCACTCGATCTGTACGTTGGAGTTTGTGCCGCACCGCCCTCTGTACGATTGGTTTATTGAGCAATTAGAGATTTTCCCGTCCAAACAATACGAATTTGCTCGCCTCAACCTCACCTACACCGTAATGAGTAAGCGGAAACTACTCCAGCTCGTTAACGAAAAATACGTCAGTGGTTGGGACGACCCCCGTATGCCTACGATTTCGGGATTGCGCCGCCGAGGCTACACCTCTGCCTCAATTCGGGAGTTTGCTGAGCGTATTGGCGTGGCCAAACGTGACAACCTCATTGACGTAGGGCTACTTGAGTTTTGTGTGCGTGAAGACCTCAACAAGTCGGCCAAGCGGGTGATGGCAGTATTAGACCCTGTGAAGCTGGTCATTACGAATTACCCTGCCGACCAAACCGAAACCGTCAGCATCGAAAACAACCCCGAAGACCCAAACTCAGGCCATAGAGACGTACCCTTTAGCAAAGAGATTTGGATAGAGCGAGACGACTTCATGGAAACGCCTCCGAAGGGCTTTTTCCGTCTGGGGCCAGGCTTGATGGTACGCCTAAAAGGGGCGTATATCGTAAAATGCGACTCCTTTACCAAAGATGCCAACGGCAACGTAACCGAAATTCATTGCTCATACATCCCCGAAAGTCGCTCAGGTTCAGACACTTCAGGGTTGAAAGTAAAGGGAACTATCCATTGGGTATCGGTGGCTCATGCACTCACGGCGGAGGCTCGCCTGTACGACCGCCTCTTCCGCTTGGCCGACCTAAGCGTGGCACCTGATTTCAAAGAATTCTTGAATCCAGATTCGCTCAAAGTGTTACCAACCATTTATATCGAGCCAAGCTTACAACACGCTCAACTCGGCGAAAACTACCAGTTTATCCGAAAGGGTTATTTCTGCCTCGACAGTGACTCTACGCCTGACAAACAGGTCTTTAACATGACCGTTGGGCTCAAAGACACCTGGGCAAAATTAAGTGCTCAATAACAAAAAAGGCGGGAGTTCCCGCCTTTTTTGTTGATATAGAACCAAATTTATCGAAATCAAGTTGAGATACAATTAGTGTTTTGGTTTATCATGCGTCTTACCTACCTCAAGCTCATTATCACCATTTTTTTCTGGGGTTCAAATTTTGCAGCAGGAAAAATTGCCCTTCAATCGTTTGACCCTTATTCGGCGGCGTTGGTTCGCTTTTCGGTGGGGGCTTTGTTGCTCATGGCCATGCTATATCGAGCCAACAAAGGTTTTCCATCTATCAATTTGCGGGAATGGGGCTTGGCGCTCTTAGCAGGCTTTATGGGCGTTTTTCTGTATAATGTACTGTTTTTCAGTGGCATTCAACACATGCCCACTATCAGAGCCTCGCTGATTATTGCCTTTTCGCCCATCGTGATTAGTTTGATGAGCTCAGCATTTTTTGACGAAAAAATTGGCCTTATCAAATGGATTGGTATCGTGGTGTCGTTGGCAGGAGCACTAATAGTGGTGTGCAGAGGTGATTTTTCGGTCGTATTTTCGAGTTCGGCTTGGGGCTTAGGCGAGCTACTGATTTTAGTGAGTGTGCTAGCGTGGACCATATATACACTTGCTGGAAAAGTGGCCTTACGGCAAATCCCTGCCCTTACACTAAGTGCCTACTCCACGGTGATTGGCTGTGTTTTGCTCTTGGGGCCTGCACTACAACACGGCCTCACCACAGAGTTATCCCAAGCTTCATGGAAATCTATCGGGGCGGCCGTTTATATGGGTGCTACAGCCACGGCGCTGGGCTTTGTATGGTTTTATGAAGCTGTGCGGCAACTTGGTGCTTCTACCACCACCGCCGTAGGAAACCTAACCCCAGTTTTTGCGGTGCTCATTGCTGTGGTATTCTTAGGCGAATCACTGAGTTTGAGTACCTCGATAGGAGGATTATTGGTCATCGGGGGGATTTTGTTGACCAATCTCCAAAAAGTCAGTGTAACGTAGAGGCGTTGTAAACCCCAACATTTCGCCGCTTAAAATACGCCTCCTAAGCCCAATTTATTCATAAACTTTGACGACAATTTCGACTTGCTTGTGATGTACCGCACACTGGCACTTACGTAAGGTGCCATGCCCGGATTGAACGACGAGAGGGTCTCACGAGCAGTGTTGAACGTTTTTACTTGCCGAAACGATAATACCCCAACCTCCAGCGATAAATTCAACACAGTAAGTACGTGGGCATTGGCCGAAAGTGATAGTTTGACATGCTGATAATTTTGGCGACGGAGTAGTTTTTCGGTAGCTGTTACTTCTTGAAAACCACCACTGTAGCCTCCTACGGCAAGCGATGTTCCAAAATTAATCCAGTCTTTGGCTTTGTAGTTGACGTTTAGTGCCACTGGTAATAAGGCCGAAGCATGCCAGTTTTTGCCCAGTTTTTTGTTAAAGCCAAACAAGGGAATAATTCTAAACTTCTGGTTATACACCAAAGCTGTTCCATATATAATTTGCGAGTTCAATCCAAACACTCGCATGCGGGCCGCACCACCATACAAAAACGGCTGTGGTGTAAAAAAGGTCTCGTTCGACTCGGTAATACCGCCCCCCACACCATAAACCCAAATTTTATCTCGTAAGCTCGCTTGTAGCATAATGGCACTCAGTGACAGGGTTTTAAAACCATTGCTGGGCATTTCTTTACCATCAACAGTGGGGTTGATTTGTGAGAAATTGGCCAACAACATCGTATGGCGTGCCCGAATATCTAGCTTTCGACGAAACCCAATGCCTGCTTCTACTTCGCTTCGGAGGGGAATCATCCCCATAAACGATGTTCTGCTTAAACCATAGGTGTGGTTGTCGCCAAAACTCGCCGCTGGCATGTATTCGGCCTTTAAGGTAACATTCGGATAAAAGAGTCGGCTGAGTGAAAAATGTTGAGCATTGGCGCCCCATGAAAGCAAAAACAAACTATTAATAATAACAAAACGAAGGGTGTACATGAACGGGGTTTTTGTGGAACAAAACGTAAAATACCCATAACTATTGCCACCCCAAAAAATGTACATAAAAAAAAGACAAAAAATATTCCTTTTAAAAGAAAAAATGGTATTATTGTCATGCAATTCGCATCTCTTAACCAAAAATCCTATTACTATGTTCGCACTTATTCCGTTAGGGCGGTATTTACTGGCCCTTCCCATGGCTGTATTCGGTATTTTTCACCTCATGAATGCCAGTATGATGGCAGGTATGGTGCCGTCATACCTCCCCGGCGGTGTTGTTTGGGTATACCTGACAGGGTTGTGCCTTTTGGCGGCTTGCGTCAGTATCCTGATTGGTAAAAAAGCCAAAACTGCTAGTACGCTATTGGCTATTATGCTCATTCTTTTTGTATTGATGATTCACCTCCCTAGCCTGATGGCAGGACACCAAGACTCAATGGGAATGATTCTCAAAGATTTAGCCATTGCGGGTGGAGCCTTGGTATATGCAGGTACCGCCAAAGACTAAATCGTAATCGCAAACTTACCTACAAAGCATCCGAAGGGCCTTCGGATGCTTTTTTGTGAATAAACTTCTCAAATTTTCAATAGTTAAGTCATTGATAACCAAAAACTACAAACTTTACATCATCAATACTTGGCACGGAATCGCTTAAAATTATCGCCCCTTCAATTTTTCTTGAACATTTTCGTTTAGAACTTTGAAGGCACAAAACCTGACGTATGCAACAACTCTTTTTTTGGAATACTTGGCCCAAACGCCAAGGTTTGTTATATCTTCTGTCGCTAATTGGCCTCCTTCTTTGCCTCATCAATTTTGGAATAGCGTGGTTTAATGGCTTAGAAAACGTGCTTCATTGGGACGTTCTGAGCGAATTGGGCGAGTTACCCCTACCCATTGACCAACTCCCAGCTCCAGATTCATTGTCGGTTGTGGCCAAAGCCTACTTTGTGACGGAGCAGTTTTTAGCTTCTACTATGACTATCAATTACACGAGTCAATGGCTTTTTGTAATAAGTTGGCTCATAAGCTTTTGCTTGCTTACTACAGCTATTTCGGCCATGCGTGGTGTTTGGTTTTATGTAGGTATGGCTGGTGTGATGCTCACTCTTGCCACCCTCCGACTCGAATCGTTTTGGGGACTCACAGGCTATGCCATTACGCTATGCCTAATCAGTCTTTACACCGGCTCAGCATTTTATTTCAACGCCTTTCGTCCCAACATTTCGTTATGGACTCGCTGGGCAAGTTTTGTGCTTATTACCACGGTTTTGGTACTTATTGGTTTACAAAGTGGCCCCATCATAGGTCATTTAGCCACCTTCGGGTTGCCTTCTATGCTTTTGGTCAGTGTGGGTTTTATTTTCTGGATTTCATTCGAAATCGTGTATGGGCTTCTATACATGGCCACCAGTAACCGAAATGACAATGCCTTGGGGCATTTTTCGGTGCTAAGTCTAATTTACTTGGGTAATGTGCTGGTGCTTTTTTTACAAAACACCAAAGCTGTTGACTGGAATCTATACACGTTTAGCCCGTTTTTGTTATTTATCGTTTCGTTAATACTCGGGATCAACGGCCTGCGCCAACGGGCCAATCTGATAGAGTCATCCATGCCGTTTGAAGAATCAGGTGCGTTTGTTTATACGGGTGCAGGTATTGTCAGTGTGGCAACCATAACGTATGCCTTCGCTACGGGCAACGACCCACTCGTAGAGTCACTAGAAGATACTATCGTCTATTCTCATTTGATAGTAGGAATTCTGTTTTACCTTTATGTGTTTTTCAACTTTGGGCCAATTTTTCGTCAAGGTTTAGAAATTTACAAAATCGTCTATAAGCCACGTATTCTGCCGTTGTACTCGGTGAGAGGCATGGCGCTTTTACTTATTTTTATTTTTGTACAAAGTGCCTCCTATTTCCCAGTCTTTCAAGGTTTTGCGGGTTATTACAACAATTTAGGAGATTGGTACACCAGCCGAAACGAACTCAAATCTGCCGAAGTGTATTATCAACAGGCACTTAGTTACGAATACCAAAATCACAAGACGAACTATTCACTTGGCTCGTTGGCTCTCTTGCAAGGCGACAACACCACTGCTGGAGGGTACTTTAGGCAAGCCCTACTCAAGCAGCCTTCTACCTATGCGTATGCGGCTTTGGGGAGTTGTTTGCTCAAAGAAAACTTGTTTTTTGATGCCATTTTTGCTCTAAAAGAAGGCCTTCGGAAGTTTCCTAATAGTGGCGAACTGCAAAATAATCTGGGTATTTTGTTTGATAAAACAGCCGTGGCCGACTCAGCCTATTATTTCTATGCACAAGCTTCGCAACATGCTCATAAGCCCGAAGTAGCCCAAGCCAATATGCTGGCATTCTGGGTTAAGAAACCTAACTTGGCCGACCGAAATGAGGTACAGAAACAGTTTGCAGATGTATCATACGAGTCGTCAGCTGCAAATCTCTTGGCGTTTACGAATATCCTCAACATTTCAAAACAAAAACGCCCAACACCGATTGGCAACACGTGGCAACACTGGATTCTACCCGATTCAGCTCTCAACATCATGCAGTTTGCTTGTTTGTATAACAGCGCCATCGGGCTGTCGCTCAATGCCGCACCCCTGCCAGAGCGCAACCAAGCCGTGTTGCCTTTGCGGCAGTTGGCCAATCAGCAAGCTAATACCGATTTTTATGGAGACTTACTCTTGGCAGATGCTGTTCAGGAATACTATGGAGGCGACAAGCGCATCGCATTGGCCTTGGTAAATGCCCAATCGGCTGCCGACACCACCAAAACGGGCGAGGTTTATCGCAATGCCTACCGCATTTGGCTTGCCCACGAAACTCGTTTCGGTGACGAATACCCTGCCGTCGCTTCGCCCGAGGCACTCGAAACATCCCTTAAAGAGCACCCACTCAACGCCTCGTTGTTACAACAATATGCTTATTACTGCAACCGTCAGAAGCACCCCAAACAAGCCTACGATGCCATAGTAGAGGCACTTAGTCACCGCCCTAATGCCGTGCCAATTCTGAAGTTGTATGCCTTTCAGTCTCTGGAAATCAACATGATTTCGTATGCCGAAGAAGCGCTTTTACAACTACACGATTTGCTTCCGCCTGCCGATTATCAGGCTTTTTTACCACAATACGAAGCAAAAAGGGCGTTGGTGGAAAAAGGCAAAGATGCGTTTCGATAAACCACTAAGTTTGTTAAAAATACTTAACTTGGTTTTTCGTAAACGATAAAACTATACTTTTAGGTGCAAAACGAAGGGGTTGTATGAAAATCATCGAAACACACGAGATTTCTAAACGATACTTGATGGGCAGCGAGGTTATCGAAGCGCTCAAATCCGTGACAATCAGCATCAACAAGGGCGAATACGTGGCTTTTATGGGGCCTTCGGGCTCGGGTAAGTCCACCCTAATGAACATTGTTGGTTGCTTGGATACGCCTACTTCTGGGCAATACATCCTAAACGGGAACGACGTAAGCCAAATGGGCGAAAACGAATTGGCCGAAATTCGTAACAAAGAAATCGGATTCGTGTTTCAAACATTCAACTTGTTGCCCCGTATGTCATCGCTCGAAAACGTGGCATTGCCCCTCATTTATGCAGGGTTTTCAAAATCAGCCCGTACCGAAATGGCCATGAATGCCCTCCGCAACGTAGGTCTTGACAACCGAGCCGGCCACAAGCCTAACGAACTGTCGGGTGGTCAACGCCAACGGGTGGCCATTGCCAGAGCCTTGGTTAATAATCCATCTATCCTCTTGGCCGATGAACCTACAGGTAACCTAGATTCTAAGACCTCTTACGAAATCATGGACTTGTTTGACCAACTTCACTCCAAAGGCAACACCATCATCATGGTTACACACGAGGAAGACATTGCTCAATATGCCCACCGAATCGTGCGCTTGAGAGATGGCTTGGTCGAAACCGACACGATTAACACCAACATCCGTAAAGCTCGTGCCCTGATGGAAGCATAACATTACTTACACACTTCTTTTACAAACTACCTAAAAAGCCTCGGTCTGTGTATTACGCAGACCGAACGTTTTTATGGCGCAATTATCAGAATAAAGTGACCCTATCTACTCGACAAACTCTCAAACCATGAAAAAACTTCTCCTGCTTGGCTGTTGGCTTGGCTCCCTCGTAGCCAATGCCCAGTATTTGACTACTCCTGCCGACGGTGGCAACAAAAAAGCATCTGTTTCTGAACGAATTGGCCTTACCGACGTGACTATTCAATATGACCGCCCAGCCGTAAAAGGTCGAGACGGAAAAATTTGGGGGCAGGTAGTCCATTTCGGCTTCAAAGACCTTGGCTTTGGCCCTAGCAAAGCAGCGCCTTGGCGAGCTGGTGCCAACGAAAACACTACGATTACGTTTAGTTCCGACGTCAAAGTAGAAGGCAAAGACCTTCCGGCAGGTAAGTATGGCCTAATGATGGCTGTACAAGAAAGCGAAGTGACCGTGATTTTCACTAAAAATACGAGTTCGTGGGGGAGTTATTTTTACAATCCTACCGAAGATGCACTGCGAGTGGTAGTGAAGCAACAAAAAGACCAGCCTTTTGTAGAACGTCTTCGCTATGGGTTTAGTGACCAAACCGATAACTCGGCATTAGTTGCGTTGGAATGGGAGCGATGGAAAATCCCGTTTCGAGTAGAAATAGACTTAGGTAAAACCTTATTCGCTTCGTTTCGGAACGAGCTACGGGGCGAGCGAGGCTTTTATTGGCAAGCTTGGCAACAGGCCGCCACGTATTGTCTGCGTCTGAATACCAACCTTGAGGAAGGATTGACGTGGGCCGAAAAATCCATCAGCGAACCGTTTGTAGGCGAAGCTAACTTTACTACACTAAGCACTAAAGCGCAGATTTTGAGTAAATTAGGGCGTAATTCTGAAGCCGATGCCACCATGAAAGATGCGCTTCCGGTAGGTAATTTGCAAGAATTGCATAACTACGGCAAACAACTCCTCTCGCAAAAACGGGCTGACTTAGCCTTGGAAGTCTTCAAGTTTAACGCCAACAAAAATCCGAATGTATTCACAACTAACATCGGCTTAGCCCGAGGGTATTCGGCGGTTGGTAATTTTAAAGAAGCCCTCAAATTTGCGAAAGCTGCTTTGCCCCAAGCTCCAGATGCTCAAAACAAAGACAGTGTAGAGAAGATGATTCAACAGTTGGCAGAAAACAAAGACGTCAATAATTGAGTAGCCTTTGGGGGCAATATGTCGGCACTATAACTCACGACCGCTGACAGGGTTTTCAGCCACTGTCAGGGTCTTGAACAAATTTTACTTTGCCGTGTTCTGTGTGCTACAGAACACGTTGGCGCAAGCAGTTTCCGAACAAATTTTGTTTTTGGTCTATACATAGAGATATAACAGCTCACGACCGCTGACAGGGCTTGCGGTCACTGTCAGGGTTCTGAACAAATTTTGCCAACAACCAAACCAAACGCAACGCTGATTCGTATTCTTGTTATGAGAACACAAAAGCGATGCTATTTCTGGATATATTGGTGCCTAATTGGGTTAGTCAGTATGGCCTGTCAGCTGACTCCTCCATCTCAAACATCCCCTAATTCTGTGATGATAAGCGCATCAAACTACTTAGCCCTAGGCGATTCTTATACCATTGGTGAAAGCGTACCCGAACAAGAGCGTTGGAGTGTGCAATTAGCCCAACTGCTTCGGCAACATCAACTGCCCATTGCCGACCCTGACATCATTGCACGCACAGGCTGGACTACTGCCGAACTCTCAGCGGCTATTGCCGAAGCAAATAACCAACATCGTTACGAATTGGTGTCGCTGTTGATCGGCGTGAATAACCAATACCGAGGTCAAAGCCTTGAGCGCTATCGAACCGAATTTAGAACTTTATTACAAACTGCCGTCCAGTTTGCCAACAACAAAGCATCGAGGGTAGTAGTCCTCTCCATACCCGACTGGGGCGTAACACCTTTTGCGGCGAATACCGACCAAGGACAAATTGCGAAAGAAATTGATGCGTTTAATCAAGTAGCCAAGCAGGAGTGTACGACAGCACAAGTTGCTTTTGTGGACATCACGCCACTATCTCGCACTGCCAAAAGTGACCCCTCGTTGATTGCGAGTGACCAACTACATTTTTCGGGAAAAATGTATCGCCAATGGGCCGAAATGGCTCTTCCCATGTTGAAAAACTTATTGAAGTAGCTATCGCCTCATGCGAGCGTAGAGGCGCTCTACGTCATCTAAGTTACATAGCTCGGTACCTTCGTTCATAGTAGCAGCACTTCCGCAGGCTACTCCATAACGCACCGTTTCGAGCAAACTTCGGCCTTGCGTTAAGCTTAGCGTCATGCCAGCCACCATGCTATCGCCTGCGCCAACGGTGCTTCTTTTCTTTACCGTAGGAGCTGGAACGTGCTGTGTACCTTCTTTACTGACCAACAAGGCCCCTGCGGCCCCCAATGAGACCACTACCACCTCACAGTTTCCTTTGTGGATGATGTGCAAAGCAGCCTCGTCCACCTCGTCAAGTTGGAGTTCGCTCACGCCTACCAAGGCACTGAGCTCTGCCAAATTGGGTTTTAACAGATATACGCCAATATCCGCTGCTTCTTGCAATGCCTTGCCAGAGGTATCCAAAATCAATCGTACGTTTTTTTGCCGGCAGATTTTGGCTACTTCACCATAAAAACTGCTCGGAACCCCAAGCGGTAAGCTCCCACTGCCCACTACATACGAGAGGTTTGGATAAATGGCTACCTTGTCGAGAAGTAGCTGGCATTCGGACGTCGAAACGGTTGGGCCATCCATACCGAAACGATATTGTTGATTGGTGGAAGTATCTACTACAATGAAGTTTTCACGAGTAGCCCCTGCAATACCAATGGCCTCAAACGGAATCCCTTCGTTAGTAATGAGTTCTTGAAAAAACGCTCCAGAGTAACCTCCTGCCAAAAACAAAGCCCTTGCTTGGCCGCCTAGCTTATGAATAGCCCGAGCCACATTGATACCACCGCCACCCGGTTCATAGTGTGGAACCGAACAACGTAATTTTTGCTCAGGTACTAATCCATTTACAGTAGTGCTTTTGTCAATGCTAGGATTGAGCGTGAGGGTGAGAATCATGCTGAAGACTGTTTATTTGCCTCCTAAAATTATTCATTTTTTGAATGAAAATAGGTAATCAGCTTTTTTCTAAACATTACTTTACCCTCACAATCATAAAAGGCACACATTTATCCACACAAGCCGTTGTTTTTTGTGGATTAGGCTGTGCTGTAAAGAGGAGGGTTTTTGTGTCGTCTTCACCATTATCATACCCGTTGTTAGGGGTTGAGTCAGGGTCAGGTTGGTCTGACGACGTTATTTCGGCCTTAATGGCCCATTTACCTGCTTGCTTGACTAATGCCTTAAACGAAAATAATAGTGTCTGCCCTTTGTCTAATGTAGAGACTTTAGCGGATAATTGACTCCCACTCAGCGTAAGTAAGTCGCTCGACACAAATGTAAGCCCATCTGGTAAATCACAATGCACCCCAATATTAGTAGCACTGGATAGGCCATCATTTTTCAATAAAATCGAAACTTTAATTTCTTCGTCAACAGTTAGTGCCAGATTAGTCGCATCCATAAGCAAACTCAAATCCGCCGATAGTTGTATCGGTGTTACAGGGGTACTAGGCGGCAAAGGGCTCGTTTCGTCCGTAGTGGGCGGCGACGGAATCACGATGTCTTCTTTGCCTTTTGGGTCATCTTTGTAGTCACCGATGGGAAAATCATAGAAGGCAAATGCTCGCATACCTCGTGGGTTTTTGAGGTGTGGGCCATCGTAAAAAGCCGAATATTGGTCTGAAAAATAGGGCGGCAAGTACGTGATTTTCGATTCAGAAACGCTGCCAATTAGTTTTAAGAACACGGTATTGCCAGAAGCCGAACCCGAAGTTACGAATCCTGGTTTTGCACTGAAATAAAAAAAATCTTTCAACTTACGCACATACGAAACCCCATTTCTGGACAACGTAGAGTCTGACGGATACACGACGGGCAGGTCAAACTCCAGAGCAATTTCGTTTTTTGCTACAGAAGTATAGTACGCCTGCTTGATAGTGGGTGAGTTAATATTCTGAATATCCGAAGACCCATAAAAATCACGAGCCAGTAACCGAAACACCTCTGCCCCCGACTGCTTGTAGCCACCCGAGGCATAGTGTACGCCATCGTAAAACATAGTGCCCACCGTGGCGAGGGTTTCTACATTGGGGTAAAGCCCTTTGGTACGGCGTTGAAAATCCCGCACGTATCGTCCTGCATTTTCTAACGGAAAGTCCAGAATATTTACCTGAAACACATACACCTTTTGCGCCGATGGGTAGTCAAGTTTCCAGTAATAATATAGTGTATTAAAATTGCCTGGGTAACCTGGTGCATTTCCACTGGTTTCGTTTTCGCCTTGCCGCCACAAAATCGCCTTGATGTTGTTTTGCACTCCTGCTTTTTGTACTCGATACAATAAGCGTCCGTAAGTAGTATTCAAATCAGCAGGATTGACCGCATTACGAATGATGTTATACTCAATAGACGACCCTCCCGATGCTCCATTGATGATACAAACTGGAATCCCATACTTTTCGATGATGTAACGCTGCACTTCTGTACCCCATACCCCCACATACGCTGACCCCTGCCCCGAATAGTTCCAAAGCGTATCTTTGGGATTGTATGCATCGTAGTTGTTATTGCCTGTATAAATGCCAAACGAACGGGCATATTCATTGAAATAAGAATAGTCTGCTGAGCCTGCCGAGGCATTTGATTGCCCATTAACTAAAAACACATCGCCCGCCACCACGTTGGTTCGAGTAGCTACCAACGACGAATCGCTTGACTTACACGCATATACTCGAAAACTATATTCGGCCAATTCAGCCTTAATGTCGGCATTCAGGGTAAACGCAGCCGTTCCATTTATATAATTTAGGTTGGTAGTTTGGTAAGTAAACGGTGCGTTATTGCGATACACCACCACTGCCATTCGGCTGTAGCCTATGGTAGAGATACTGCCCGTAATAGGCACCGTTGCCTTATTTTGGGCATCTCTTGGGTACAATTGCAAGTTGGCTGGCAACCTGCTAAAAGTTACAGACTGCGCATGAAGGGAAATCGCCGTGAGCCACGCACATACCCCTATCACCCACACGTTGATTGATGTTTGGCAGAATTTCATGTGTAATTGGGTCAGTTTCAACGTATCCCAATTCCAAAAGCCTCTTCCGATGGATACGCAAGAAGGCTAGTATCAATAAAAGTGCCAAAGTTTAGTAGAAGCTATACTTGCTAACCAAGTATTCGATTGTGACGACCACAACAAAAGATAAGTCCCTGAAAGGCAGCAATATACACAGAAGACACAAAAACAAAAAACCTCTTCACACACCAGTGCAAAGAGGCTTTGTTGGGAATATCGGAACGGCTTATTTAGAGCCTACTTCTTTCAAAACGGCGTCTAAGCCTTTTTTGTTGATGGTACGCATCGCCGAAGTCGAAACTTTCATAGTAACCCACTCGCCACGCTCTTCTGAGAAAAAGCGTTTTGTTTGAAGGTTAGGAAAGAACTTACGCTTGGTTTTATTGTTAGCGTGCGACACATTAAAGCCGACTTGTGTTTTTTTCCCTGTAATTTGACAAACTCGTGCCATAACAATTGCGGTTTCAAAAATGAGAGCGCAAAGATGCACTTTTTGTTTTACAATAACAACTATTCTTTAAAACTTTAAAAAGAAAGTATTGATTTTCTACCTATCAATACCACAAGTCGTATTGTGAAAGCCCTGCCAATCAGTTTATAATCTTTTATTTTCTAGGCAATTAGCTCTGCTTTTTGAATCCATACGGACAGTGACGGCATCCACTCTTACAGCAGTATCCACGCTTGATATGGTACTTTTCGGTGAAAACCATAAGCCCCTGACCTTCAAAATAATAGTCTTCCTCTTCCAAATGAGGATACTTGTGCATTTTGGGAGATTTCCGTAGGTGGCTCATGCTGGCTTGTTTGTACCCAAAACCCTCTTGATATGAAAAATGTTTTGTATTTTTGCTGAAATGTATTTTTGCACTTCTTATTGCAAAGATACAACCGCCTCAAGCCTCTGTCAATCAACAATGGGTAGTGCTCTTCTAAAACGGTCGTTCAGTGCATCACGTTGGCTAATTATTGCCAACTGTGTGTTCTCGACTCGTTCACTTCATGCTCATTTTTGTAAGATTCACCGCATCTTGACAGGGCATTTCCTACTTCTGCACGTAATTAGGCAATTTTCTCTTATCCGACGATTCTGAATTTTATTTCTCGTCCGTCAGCTTTTGTTTAAGCTGACCTCAGTTTTGTATCCTAACAAACACCTATTTGCAGTCAGCCTTTATGCTTGCTGTAAACGCTATTCCAAAACCTCATCTTGACATGAATACCGAACAAATCATAACCATCCTGAATCCAGCCCAGCAAGCCATCCAGTTAGAAGACCAATATGGTGCACACAATTACCACCCCATGCCTGTAGTCATTGAGCGTGGTCAAGGTGTTTATCTCTGGGATGTGAACCGGAAACGATACTTCGATTTTTTGTCTGCCTACAGTGCCGTCAGCCAAGGCCACTGCCACCCACGTATCATTCAAGCCCTTGTTGAACAAGCCCAACGACTCACACTAACGTCTCGGGCTTTTTACAACGATAAACTTGGCGAGACCGAACAGTACGTTTGCGAATTTTTTGGCTTTGACAAGGTACTTTTCATGAATTCTGGAGCTGAGGCTGGCGAAACAGCCATCAAATTGGCCAGAAAATGGGCCTATCAAGTAAAAGGGGTTCCTCAAAATCAAGCAAAACTTATTTTTTGTGAGGGTAATTTCCACGGGCGGACGTTGGGAATTATTTCGGCCTCAACCGACCCAAGTAGCTATGGCGATTATGGTCCTTTATTACCTGGCTATGAAATCATTCCGTACAACAACCTCTACGCACTACAGCAAGCACTCGAAGACCCCAACGTAGCTGGCTTTATGGTAGAGCCTATTCAGGGCGAAGCTGGTGTAGTAGTACCCGAGGAGGGCTTTTTGCGGCAAGCCTATGAGCTTTGCAAAGCCAAAAAAGTTCTCCTTATTGCCGACGAAGTACAAACAGGCATTGGACGAACGGGTCGCCTAACGGCTTGCGAGCATGAGGGCTTCAAACCAGACATGTTAGTCTTGGGCAAAGCCCTTTCGGGTGGGGTTTATCCAGTATCGGCAGTATTGGCTCGTGATGAAATCATGCTTACCATCCGCCCGGGCCAGCATGGCTCTACGTATGGCGGCAATCCTCTCGCTGCCGCTGTCACCAAAGCAGCGTTAGAAGTAGTAAAAGACGAGAGACTTACCCAAAACGCCGACCGAATGGGGCGTTTGTTTAGAGAACGCATGGATAACCTCAAAGCTAAGTCTTCGCTCATTGCGGAGGTACGTGGCAAAGGTCTTCTCAATGCCTTTGTGATTAGCGATACCGAAGATAGCGATACTGCTTGGCAATTATGCTTACAACTCCGAGACAACGGCCTACTTTGTAAGCCTACACACGGAAACAAAATTCGCTTTGCGCCTCCTCTTACTATCACTGAGAATCAAATGAACGAGGCCTGTGATATTATTGAACGAACGGTCTTGCGATTCCAACGCTAATTGGCCAGCCTTATTTTGTATCTACTTATCCCACAAGCGAGACCCTCCTTGTGGGATTTTTCTTGGCAGATACACCTGCACAACTAGCTATTATGTCGAAATCCTTTGAGATGTTAAAGATTATTTCCAATTTTCGCTGTATCACTTCATTCAATAACTATGCCTACAGGTCAACCCATTACTACCTCTATTTTTGATTTGTTCAAAATTGGGCCTGGGCCATCCAGTTCCCATACCATTGGGCCAATGAAAGCGGCTTTTGATTTTTTGCAAGAGCTCCATCGGCTTCCTACCGAAACCCTTGCTCAAGCTGACACCATCCAGATTCATCTGTACGGCTCGTTGAGTGCTACTGGCAAAGGCCACGGCACTGACCGAGCCATCGTGGCGGGGCTATTGGGCTGGCAGCCCCATTCGTGTGACCCTACTGAGTTTACCAATCTCTTAAAAACACCCGATGCTACCTATACTATAATAGTAGGCCCTTCTTCCTTTGGTGTAAGAGAACGGCACTTCACCTATCATCGAGGCAAGTACAATTTCCCCCATGCCAATACCATGCAGCTTCGCTTGGTTGGAAGAGACCAATTATTGCTAGAACATGAGTATTATTCAGTAGGAGGAGGATTCATCCAGCGCAAAGGCCAAGTAGAGCAATCTACCGCTGCCAAATCAGTGCCGTATCCGTACGCTACCATGAAAGAGCTAAAAGCACACATGCAAACGCATCAGCTCTCCTTAGCCGACTTGATGGTGGCTAATGAAAGTGCTCTTTCTGGACTTTCGGCCAAAGATGTCCATCGAAAGATTGATGAAATTCTGGATTTTATGTTCAAAGCCGTCAAACGAGGGCTACGGCATAAAGGTACACTACCCGGTACCATCAAACTACATCGCAAAGCTCCTATACTCTATAACCAAGCCAAGCATCTTTCGCTGGCATCGGATAGTTTCCTCATCTTTTTAAATGCGTATTGCTTGGCAGCATCCGAAGAAAACGCTGCGGGGGGAGTGGTTGTTACGGCACCCACGTCAGGAGCTTCGGGTGTAATACCAGGCATTACTTATTTAATCAAGCATCATTTTCACTATTCGCCCCAGCAGATTCGAGAAGGAATGCTTGCCGCCGCCGCCGTCGGGTTTTTGGTAAAGCACAATGCCAGTATTTCGGGTGCCGAGATGGGCTGTATGGGCGAAGTCGGTACGGCATCAGCGATGGGTGCTGCGCTATTGACCTATTGTGCAGGCGGAAGTATTGAGCAAATAGAGGCCGCCGCCGAAATCGGCATTGAGCATCATTTGGGCATGACCTGCGACCCCATCGGGGGATATGTGCAGATTCCGTGCATCGAGCGCAATGCCATGGGCGCCGTCAAAGCCTACAACGCTTATCTGTTGGCTACCTCTGGCAAACCCTCTATGCAAAAAATTTCGCTCGACAGTGTAATCAAGGTCATGAATGCCACCGGCAAAGACATGTCGAAGAAATACAAAGAAACCTCAGAGGCAGGGCTTGCGCTTAGTGCTACCGAATGCTAACTCGCTTTAAGTATTTATTCTTAAAAAAGTACAGGGTATTTTTAAGGATTTTTTGAAAACATCTTTATTTTGTACAAACTATTATTAGTTGTATCAAATAACTTGAAAAATTCTTAATACATCCTTTGCATCTTTTGACCAAGATTTCTCATAACTTTGTAGGCTGTCAAAGCGAAGAAATCAAAATTTTCTTCGGGAAAAGACTTGAAGATTGAAATTTTTCCTTTTAATTCGCTACGAAACTAATTTTTCAACTAAACCCTAATTTTATCACTAATGAGTAACGCTACAAAACCCGCAGCTCCCGCAGCAAAACCAGCAGCCCCTAAGAAGAAATCAGGCGGTATTCCTTCAGGTTTGATAATTGTCCTATTGGCAGTTGTCGCTCACCTCCTTTTTTACTTTGTAATGGGCGATGAGTCTCACTTCACAAAAGACGAAAAAGGTGAACTCGTACCTATTCCTGGCGATTATTTCGGTATCGTGTTTAAGGGAGGTTGGGTTGTACCCGTGTTGATGACTTGTTTCCTTTGTGCTGTTGTGTTCAGTATTGAGCGTTTGTTGACTATCAACAAAGCAAAAGGAACTGGTGACATCAACGCTTTCGTACGTAAAGTACAAGGATGTCTTAACTCTAATGACATTGCTGGTGCTTTGAAAGAATGCGACAAGCAAAAAGGTTCAGTTGGTAACGTTGTAAACGCTGCCCTCAAGAAGTACAACCAACTTACTACTGAAACCGAATTGAACAAAGAGCAAAAATTGGCCGCTTTGAGCAAAGAAGTAGAAGAGTCAACATCGCTCGAATTGCCAATGCTTGAGAAAAACCTCACCATCATTGCAACACTCGCTTCGGTATCTACCCTTTTGGGTCTGTTCGGAACGGTATTGGGTATGATTCGTGCGTTTGCAGCCTTGGGTAGTGCTGGTGCTATGGACGCCAACGCCCTTGCAAACGGTATCTCTGAAGCGCTTGTAAACACTGCCTTGGGTATCGGTACATCTGCTATCTGTATCATTGGTTACAACTTCTTCACTAGCAAGATTGACGAACTTACTTACAGCATTGACGAGTTAGGTTTGAGCGTTAGCAATAGCTTTGCTTCTCATAACTAAGATTTTCGTTGTTCGTTATACAGAATCAACTAAATTTTTCGTTGATTTGTAACAAAGTTCTTAACGTTTAACGAAAACCTATTCAGAGATATGCCTAAGGTCAAAATCAAACGAAAAAGCGTGTCATTAGACATGACCGCCATGTGCGACGTGGCCTTCTTGTTGTTGACGTTCTTCATGCTTACAGCGAAGTTCCGTCCTCAAGAAGCAGCGCCCGTTGTCACGCCATCGTCGGTATCCGATAC
This sequence comes from Spirosomataceae bacterium, assembly GCA_046329195.1. GTDB lineage: Bacteria > Bacteroidota > Bacteroidia > Cytophagales > Spirosomataceae > JAXLVB01. The sequence goes on from JAXLVB010000001.1 coordinate 224,434, forward strand.
CAAACTGCCTGAGAAAGATATTATCATGATTACTATCAACAAAGAAGGTAAAATCTTTTTAGGCGTAGATGCGCAGCCTGTACGTGATGGTATGCTTCAAAAAATGGGTGAAAAGTACCAAGTACAATTCACGCCAGAAGAACTTCAAACATTCCGTACTACTGACCAGTTTGGTGTTCCTATCGCCAACATGAAGCAATTGCTCAATATGCCATCGTCCGAACGAAATCGCCCTGGTGTTCAGCCTGGTATTCCTTGCGACTCTTTGAAAAACGAGTTGTTTAGTTGGGTACTTTATGCTCGTATGTACAACCCTCAGCTTCGTGTTGCAGTAAAAGGCGATAACGATGCTGACTACAAAACCATCGAGCAGGTAGTTGGAACACTTCAACAGCAAAACGTGAACTCGTTCAACTTGGTGACGGCTTTGGAACACAAGCCTATCGAGAAAAAGAAATAAGGCTGAAACATTCAATCCATCACTCATTAACTCTTTTCAACCATGGCAGAAATAGATCAGTCCGGTGGTGGCAAAGGTGGTAAAAAGCGAAGTAAGAAACAGTCAACCAAAATTGACATGACCCCCATGGTGGACTTGGGGTTCTTGTTGATTACCTTCTTCATGCTTACGACTACCTTGCAGAAGCCACAAACTATGCAATTGAACATGCCAGACGATACGGAGAAAAAGGAAACTACTCCGTTGAAAATGTCTGAGTCGATTACTATTACACCGCAAGAAGGAAACCGTCTCTATTGGTACCAAGGGGTAAGTACTGACCCCGCTACGAAAGTAGAATCTACCAACTATAGCGATAAAGGCTTACGTCAGGTGTTACTCGAGAAAAAAGCTGAAATCGGTGACAAATTCACAATCGTATTGAAACCCATGAAGAAATCTACCTACAAAAATGTGGTTGATATCTTAGATGAGTTTGCTATTACAGGTTGTGAGCGCTACGCCATCGTAGGGATTGCGCCACCTGATGAAGCCCTAATCAAGAAGTACGAAACTGATAACGGTATAAAATAATTTAAACTCGTATTTTACTGAAAAACAGCTTGTTACTCAGCAAAATAGTTTAAATTAAAAATAAAACTAAAAAAATAGTTTGAAAACTAAACTATTAGTTTTATTTTAGCGTTATAATTTTGAAAGTTGCTAAACACGTTAACAACACGTAACATGGCAGATATAAAAATAACTCCAGAAACGACGTTGGAAGACCTGATTTTTGCCAACCGAAACAAGGAATATGGTGCATATTTCTTGCGGCAAACTTACGGTAAAACAATCAGTCGCTCTGCCGTTATTGGGACAATCTTAGTAGCACTTGGCTTGGCAGCCCCAACGCTATATGCTCGCTTAAAACCCAAAGATGAGCAGAAAAAAATAACCCTGGCAAATCCGTTGGATATTCCGCCACCCCCTATTGACAAAAACAAACCAGAGCCACCGCCACCGCCACCGCCGCCTCCAGAAATGCCTAAGGTGAGTACGACCAAGTTCTTACCACCCGAAATCAAACCTGACGAAGAGGTGTTAACCGAAGAACCACCACCAACTCAAACCGAGTTGAAAGAAGCTCCAGCCGGCGAAGAAACCGTAAAAGGTGACCCTAACGCTGTGGAAGTAGTAGTGGATCCAGGTGATGGCAAGAAGGAAGAGGTTGTTGAAGTAAAGCCCGTTGAAGAAGAAGTCTTCACTGTGGTAGAGCAGCAACCAGAGTTTCCAGGCGGTATGGCCGAGATGTACAAGTATTTGGGGAAAAATATCAAGTACCCATCAGCAGCTCAGCGTGCCAACATCACAGGGAAAGTATTCTTGACTTTCGTAGTAAACTCTGATGGTAGTATTCAAGGTGTAGAGACCCTCAAAGGGTTGGGCTTTGGTTGCGACGAAGAAGCAATTCGAGTTGTAAAATCAATGCCACGCTGGAACCCAGGTAAACAATCTGGTCGTGCAGTTCGGGTAAAATATACCCTCCCTGTTAACTTCCAGTTGGAGTAATCGAACCTAATTGGCCTGCAAAGGCACCCATAAAACCTGTAAGGTACTTTTCTGAAGAGTATCCCTTACAGGTTTTTTTAACCCTACAAGTTGACTATGCCACCCGAACAACAAATCAAATACCTACTCATGGCCTTGATTCCGCTGGCCTATGTAGGGATTGGCATTTATTTGCTTATGTATCCGATTGATTTCGGTAGTGTTCCTTATTATGTTCCGAGTATAGCACTCATGCTCTATGGATTGTTTAGAGCGTATCGAGTTTACAGTCAATATCAAAATGAAAAGTAGCCTTTGGTCAATTATCGGGTTTGGGCTTTGCTTGTTTGCCTGCGGCACAGGGGGGCCTCAGACCAACATCGGCAAGATCAATGTGTCTGCTGATGAATCGTTGCAACCCTTGATGCAAGCCGAGGAGGCTGCTTTTGAGGGGTTAATCAAAAATGTGGAGGTGAATCTATTCTACCGCCCCGAAGACGTGTCGATTGGCTTGATGATTAATGATAGTACACGTATTGCAGTAGTAACTCGAGAACTGAACCCTAAAGAGCAAGAGGTAGTCCGACAGAACAAACAACAGGTATATACGCACCACCTAGCTACTGATGCAGTGGCGCTTATTAGTCATCCGAGTAATCGTGATACACTGATGACGATGAACGAAGTAAAAGCTATTTTTTCGGGACAAACCACCAATTGGTCGGTACTGAAAGGTGCTAATCTCAACGAAAAAATTGTGCTCGTTTTTGACAATAACAATTCGAGCAACTTGTCGTTTATGTGTCAAAAGTTAGGGATTACTGACAAAACTAAAGTACCGTTTTTTACGGCTAAATCCAACGAAGGGGTTATTGAGTATGTCAAGAAAACCCCAGGTGCTTTGGGCGTAATTGGTATCAACTGGATTAGCGATACCGACGACCCTGCTGCCGAAAAGTTCATTGCGGGTATTAATGTACTGGGCCTAACCGATAGCAATAGTCCTGATTCTGAGGAAGATTACGCTTATCCAATCCCGTTTGATTTGCGCCTCGGGCGCTACCCACTCAAAAGAGAAATTTATTTGTTAACCAAAGATACTCGAAACAGTTTCTTGAATTATGCTTGCAAAGACAAGGGGCAATTGGTGGTTTTGAAAGCGGGTTTGTTGCCTGCTACGCCGCCTGAGCGGCAAATTCACGTGAACAATAAGATGCCCGAGTAATGCCCAATACGTTAAAAAATGTTAAAGTAATTGCTCGGGTTGATACTTAAATCAAACTGTTTCGTCGAAAAAGTTAGAAATTCTTAATTACGGTTCAGAATTTTCCATTTAATTTTGTGTTCTTTTGTGTCCCATTTATGAAATGTGGAGATGTTTACTCAAAACCAAATTTTTGCAAACAATGAAAGTACGCATTAAATCTTTGTTAGTGGCAGGATGTTTGTCATTGATTGGAATGGTTCAATTGATGGCGCAAGACGTTCAGTCGGGTATAAAGGCCTTGGAGTCGGAGCAATATACCAAAGCTCAGGGAATCTTTCAAGGTTTAGTAACTGCGGCGCCAACAGCAGAAAACTACTTCTATTTGGGTTATTATTATTTGCGCCTCGACAAAGCTGCTGAAGCCAAGGCTGCTTTTGAAAAAGGTCTTGCTGCAGACCCTAAGTACTTGCTCAACAACGTGGGCTTGGGTGGAGTTGCTTTGCTTAGTAAAGACCGTGCAGGGGCAAAGGCTCAGATTGATCAGGCGCTTGCGGCCAGCAAAAACAAAGACGAAAACGTACTTTGGCGTGCTGCCGAAATGTACACCCTTTTTGAAGAAGCTAATGACCCAGCCGAGGCGATTCGCTTGATTGATGCCATCAGCTTGCTCAAAAAGAAATCGAATAACCCTGAGTTTAGCATGGTGAAGGGAGACGCCTTGTTGATTAAGAACGAAGGTGGTCCTGCTGCTACCGAATATGAGCGTGTGATTCAGGCTAACCCTGTAGCTTACCTCAAAGCAAAAGCAGCTACTCGCTTGGGTGTGATTTTCAAGCGTGGCAAAAACTACGGTACAGAAGGTGCTCAAAAATGGTTTAACCAAGCCATTAACGATGACCCTGACTTCTCTCCTGTGTATCGTGAATACGGCGAATTGTGGTTATTGGCTCGCCAATACAAAAACGCAGCTAAAAATTATAAGGACTATCGTAGCAAAGCCGAAGTAACACCAGAGTCAGATTTACGATACGCTAAGTTTGCCTTTTTGAGCAAAGATTATGAAAGCTCGTTGTTGGTGTTGAACCAACTTAAAGGCAAAATCAACGACCCAGATATTCCTCGTATGTACGGATATTCGTACTTTGAGACTGAGAAATATGACCTTAGTATAGAAAACTTGGAGCAATTGTTGAAAACGATTCCTCAAGAAAAACAATTGACCTCTGACTATGGGTATTTGGGTAAAGGTTATGCCAAATTGAAGAAAGACGAAGAAGCCATGAAGTATTTGATGATGGCAGCTCCAGTAGATACCAACGAAAACTACTATTTGGACATCTTCAACATTCAGTTTACGAACCAGAAGAAGTACAAAGAAGCTGCTGAAACCTACAAAAAAGTGATAACTTGGAAAACTGCCAAGAAAGAACGAGTAGGTACCAACGAATACATGGCGTTGGGTCGTGCTTATTACTTCGCATCGGCAGTAACAGCCAAAGCAGCCAAAGATACTCTTGCGATGGTTGCCTTAGCTCAAAAGGCAGACTCCTCTTTTGCACTGATTGCTGCAGTAAACGCTGCGTATTCGGCACAGCACTTGTGGAGAGCACGAGCTAATCTATTGGTTGATGTTGATAAAACAGGTGGACAGGCCATCCCTCACTATGAGAAGTTTGTAGAAATGAACTGGACTGATGCTGCTAACAAAGAGAAAAACAAGCGTGATTTGCTTGAAGCCACCAAATATTTGGCTTACTGGTATGCTACCAAAGCCGATGCAGCTAAGCTTCAAGATTATGCAAACAAGGCTCTTGAGTTGGCACCTGACGATGCTGCAGTGAAGGAATTACTGAATCCAAGTACTCCGCCAGCTACGCCTACAACACCTCCAAAACAAGGTGGTGCCACTACGCCTCCAAAGCAATAAGATAAAAAATAGAAAAAAGCGGGATGCTCAGTGAGCATCCCGCTTTTTTGTTTAAACTACTCAATGGCTATTTGAACAACCGAGCGTCTAATGAATAACGGCCCGGCCCTGTCAAAAACAGTGCGACAAACGGTATCAAAAATAAGAAAGCGTGTTCTTTGTCGCCCAAAGACTCTCCGGCATGAATTACTAATGCTATGGTTGTCATGTTGGCAATGAGCATCAGCAGTGCAAAACGAGTAAATAGTCCCAAGGCCAACAGAATAGAACTAAAAAACTCTGCTGCTACCACTAAGGCATGAGAAACCACCGGACTGACATGAAAGGGGTCTGGGAATCCACTGCTATTCCCAGCTATTAGTTCTAACAGTTTATCATAGCCATGAGTTGCTAAGAAAAACGCTGCCCCTACTCGTAAGATGAGCAGGCCAGCATCGGTGTTGATGGGGGCTGTGTGAAGCAATGTACGAAACATGGTAAAATCAGTGGTTAGGATTCAATAAATTATGGCTTTAAGGTCATGGTTCCAATTTTGACTTTCTCAATATCGGCTTTGTTCATCAACTCGGTTCGGACTTGGCTTTCGGCAAACAGTTTCGCTTGGTCATCATAATGTTTGCTCAAAAAATACCCTGACTGGCCAGTTGGATTCACACTGGTAGCATTGTTGGGCATTCCAAAATCAATGATTCGGCGTAGGGCGGGGCCATATTTCACATCGTATTTACCAAAAACATCCATTCCAAAATCAAGATTATTGAGGGTTTCTCGACCACCCGGCACCTCTAAAGGCCCTACATTGAAGTATTTACCAATTACTGGCACCACATTGAGCGGGTGTTTGTGCGTAAGAGTATGAACCTTGCGCCATTCCCAGCCTACGGTCTGACCTCCTAATTGATTGGTTAGGTCATAGATAGCCTGCATGTAGGCCTTTGCCATGATTTGTGCTCGTTTTTCTTTGACCTTAGGCGTGGTAATATCGTCCCACCAAGGTGAGGTATCGTTGCAAAGAAACTCAGCCATATTGCGCTTAAAGGGGTGAGAGCTACTAAAGGTTTTGAAGGTCTCATCACCCAACTCATCTCGCATAGCGTATTCGTAAAGACGATAGATGAATCGGTAAAAAATCGTAGGCTCTACGTCTGTTAAGTCGTGTGAGCCATCCCAGTTTTTGAGGAGACCAAGCCCTAGCTCAAAGTTTGGGGTTCGTTTTTTATTCTCTTCTAACTCTACAATGGGCTTAAATAAAGGCAAAATATCTTTCAACAGAGCTGAATAGTTCGGATTAGTTACATCATTAATCACCTTGCGTACTTCTTCGGGTGACCAATCTTTTTTGTCGTTAAACAACAGTTGTTCAATGCGTTTGGCACGGTCGCCGGGTACATAATAACCTGATACCAAGCCCGTGCCCATGTCGTCGGGTTGGTTATTGGCTGAGTACAATACCCCTCGTTCGGGATTCAAAATTTGTGGATTTTGGTCAAAGTCTAACCAGCCGAGGGGGTCATCGTTACCAGTGGTGCCATCCAAAATCAGACAGGGGTTCACGTGCGTAGGGCGCTTGACCAACTTAGCTGCTGCCCACCAAGCAATGTTTCCTTCGGTATCAGCCCACATGAAGTTGAGCCCGGGTGCCGTTACCTTGGCCACTGCGTTACGAGCTTGCGCTACACCCCGAGCATGTGCCAGTTCGTAGAAGACCTCAAGACTCCGATTCGGAAACTGATACATGGTCCACCATAGCGCAATGGGCTGCTTCGACTCTTGAAGTTTTTTATCCACTTCATTAATTAAGATACCATGCCGAGACGTCTTGACCGACAGCGGCACGTCGTCACCACCCTTGACCTTGATAACTTCCTGACGCACAGCCAATTCTTCCCAGTGGTCTTTGTACCACACTTGGTTGGCATTTTGTGGGTTTAGCTTTTCTCTGAAAAAGTCCACGTCGTCGTTTTCAAACATGGTGATTCCCCAGCCGCCGTGCTGATTGTGCCCGAGTGCACCAAAAGGCGTACCTGCGATAAAATTGCCATAAAACTGAAAGCCTGGGCATTCTAAATGGGCTTCATACCAAACCGATGGTTGCGCAAAACCAATGTGGGTGTCGTTAGACAGAATAGGCTTACCTGATTGGGTTTTGCTTCCGCTAATCACCCAGCCGTTAGAGCCGTGATAGGCGGGAAAAGGCAGTTTTTCTTCAATAGTAGAGGCCAAATTGGCAAAGTGCATCAAATCGGCGCCACCTTGGTTCGACTGCCAAGCAGTACTGGCCAATGGGGCTGGCTTCGTATGATTTATAGGGATTTTGGGTTCATTGGCAGGCCAGTAGCTATTGAAGTCTTTTAGATACGTTTCGCCGTACTTTTCATAAATATTGGTTACCACGGCTTCGGTTCTAAAGGCTTCGGCAAAGGTATAGCCCATGTAGGTAGTGATGGTAAGCATGTCTTCGAGTGTGAACTCTTGCTTCGGAATACCCACCAGCGTAAACTCAATAGGCGTCTTTCCATTACGAATGTAGTCGTTTACACCATCGAGGTAGGCTTGTGCGGCCTTCATAAAGGGCGTTGTTTTGTCTCGATAAACAGAATCGAGCGTTTTTTTGGCATAGTGTTGAAAACTAAGCGTTCGGAAGAATCGGTCGCTTTCGAGGGCATCTTTTCCGAAGATTTCGGCCAATTGCCCTTTGGCCAAGCGCCGCAGCACCTCCATTTGAAACAAACGGTCTTGTGCATGTACATAGCCGAAGGCACGAAAAACGTCTTCTTCGCTTTGTCCATAAATATGCGGAATCCCGAAGTTGTCGTACATTACTTGCGCAGGGGCTTTCAAGCCAGCAAGCTGGTGCTCGGCGTTATAATCGGGTTTAAGGTTTTGAAGCCAGAAGTAAATACCAACGGCTGCAACAACAAGTAATAACAATAGGCTTAGAAGGATTTTTTTGAAGAGTTTCATATTCGTTGATGTCAAAATAGAAAGAGTACAAACCTACATTTTTTTTATGATTAGGTGTTCAGTAATCCATTTTTCATAGGGCCAAGGGTCGTGATTGAGCCAGTTTTTGTAAAATCGTAAAATTATTCCTGACATTTCATCTGGATGAAAAATCCCCCGTTCAAGAAAATATTTTTTCAGGCGAGAGCCTTTCCACAAACCCCAGTCATTGCGTAATGAAGTACCCACCGTCATGTGTACTATTGCTCTTTCATTCAAATTTTTTATGGCATCTTTCAGAACATGGCTAAGTTGTTGATCTAAGGTACAAAAAGCATCTTTCAAATCTTTTGGAATGTATATTCCTGCCAGACTATCTTTTTCGATATTCTGTTTATAGATAGCCCATTCGGCTTCACGTTGTTTGACACGGTCTTTTTTTGATTGCTTATCTGATTTTTTTCGGAAGAATCCATAGTAGCTAAATAGGTATTTGTCAAAATACGGATGCCATTGTACTGGGTCAAATTCAATAGATTGAAGAATTTTCCTAATTTTAGTTGAATCCAAATCTGAGAAAGTGCTTCGGATAGCAAGTTTGCTTTGTTGAGGAATAAATTCATAGTCAAAAAATACCTTGTACCAACGATACGTTGTTTGTTCTTCGTCGTTAGGTCTTCCATCGGCGATCACCATCTTTAATTGTTTGGCAAGTATATTTCCGAGTGAAATAGTTTTATACGTAGGTGCTTTTACTTGCTTATCTGCCCGTAGAGCAACCCCAACCGGAAGCGAAAACGTCTGTACGACCTCGTCAATACCTATTGAAGCTGGTTTTTTTTCGATAATTCGTTGTTCAGTAGTGCTATACCAATACATAATTTTATCTTTTGTAATCAGGCAAACGGTGTCCCCTTTGAATGAAAATCTGTAGGTTTCAAAGAGTTGGCTTTGCCGTGAACTATCCGTTATAGAACGATAGGCATTTAACATCGCTGGCATTACATACCGGTTAGATGTAGAATAATACACTGAATATGCTCCTTGTTCAATCCCCTCTTCTGTTTCAAGCGGAATTAACGTATCGTCCTGTGTAACTAACTTTCCTTCATGAAATACATAAAGGCTAATTTTTTTATCCATGTGGTTTGGGGCAAAGTAAAAAACATCCATACCATTATTTGACAAATAGCAATATTCTAAATATTGATGAGCAAGTGTGTAAAGTGGATGTAGTGTATCCTTTGAGGCATATACTTTGGCTGTACAGTTGCATCCGCCTCTACCGCCCGTCCAATCTGCATAAGTTACTCGTGCGATGAAAAATTGTTCATTTGGAGAGTATAGTTTATTAATGCCCGATGCAAAGAGACCAAAGGCGGGATTATCGTTTTGGGCGAAAGAACATGACTGACTTAGGATAAAAGAGAAGATGAAAAATAAAATAGTGGGCATATTACATAGAATTGTGAGTGGGAATCGTACATAAACAAATAACGAATCTAAATCGCATTTAGCATTTTCAGTTTTTGCTGTGATTTGATTCTTTTGACAACCTATTGGGTCATTTCGTTGCCTCTGATTTGGTGATTGTTAAATTCAAGTCAAGTCCAGAGCCACCTAATCTCCCTTTCCAAATCTCTTCACATTAAATACAATGTGCCCTAAAATGGGCAAATACGTCGAAAATCGTACAAAAAGTGAGGGGTTTGTACTATATTGGGGCATTACGATTCACTTAACCAACATTGTTGATATGGCGAACCATTTACAAAACACCATCCAAAAGATTTGCTTCTTAACCTTGGCGTTGGGTAGTACGTTTCATGCGGTGGCTCAACTCCGAGCACAAGCTGATGCTTACAACGCTAATAACCGCTTTGAACAGTTAGGAGCGCTACTACCTACTCCTAACGCATACCGTTCTGCTTCGGGCGCTCCGGGCAAAGATTACTGGCAAAACCGAGTTGACTATGACATCAAGGCTGAACTAGACGATGAAAAACGTCGAATTGTCGGTTCTGAGGTGATTACTTACAACAACTCGTCGCCCGACGAACTCCGGTATTTGTGGCTTCAGTTGGACCAAAATCTTTTTGCAAAAGGCTCTATTGGTAAAAATACAGGGATTGGAGGGATTGAACAAAACACTGATATTTCGCAAGTAAATGCACTCACTCAATTAATTGATAACCAGCGAGATTACGGCTACAAAATCACAGCGGTAAAAGATACCAAAGGTGGTGCTTTATCGTATGCCATCAACGGAACCATGATGCGAGTCGAACTGCCAGCACCAATCAAAACCGGACAGAGTTTTTCGTTTTCGATTGACTGGAACTACAACATCGTGAACATGGACGAGGTTCGGGCACGTTCGGGTTATGAATTTTTCCCAAAAGACGGTAACACTGCTTACTTTGTGGCTCAGTGGTTTCCTCGCCTCTGTGTATATGACGACATCAACGGCTGGATGCACAAGCAGTTTTTAGGACAAGGGGAGTTTACTTTGCCCTTTGGCAATTACAAGGTGGCTATTACCGTACCTAACGACCACATAGTAGGCGCTACCGGAGACCTCCAAAACCTGCAACAGACACTCACTCCTACACAGCTAAAGCGCTGGGAACAAGCCAAGAAGGAATTTACAAACCCTATAGAGATTGTAACCCAAGCCGAAGCAACTGCCGCCGAAAAAAACAAACCGACAGGCAAAAAAACGTGGGTTTTCGCCGCTAAAGACGTTCGAGATTTTGCATTTTGCACCTCTCGAAAGTTCATTTGGGATGCCATGAATACTCAATTACCCAACGGTAAAACGGCCATGGCTATGTCGTATTTCCCTAAAGAAGGCAACCCGCTCTGGGGCAAATATTCTACACAAGCCGTAGCACATACACTTCGTACGTACTCTGCCACGACGATTGACTACCCTTATCCGGTGGCGATTTCGGCCAACTGGGGCCGAGGCGGTGGAATGGAGTACCCTATGATTTGCTTTAACGCAGGTCGCCCAGAGGCAGATGGCACCTACAGCGAGCAAGTCAAATACGGTCTGATTTCGGTAGTGATTCACGAAGTAGGCCATAATTTCTTCCCGATGATTATTAATTCGGACGAACGTCAGTGGTCTTGGATGGACGAGGGCTTGAATTCTTTTACGCAATACTTGTCTGAACAGCAATGGGATCGAAATTATCCCTCACGCCGTGGCGAACCACAGCTCATTGTGGACTATATGAAGTCTGACCCTAAGGCGCTTTCGCCTATCATGACTTCGGCTGATAACGTGATTAACCACGGCCCTAATGCCTACTCTAAACCCGCTACCGCCTTGAACATCTTGCGTGAAACCGTGATGGGTCGGGAGCTATTTGACTATGCTTTTAAAGAATATGCTCGCCGTTGGGCATTTAAGCATCCATCGCCCGCCGACTTCTTCCGTACCATGGAAGATGCCTCAGGTGTGGACCTTGACTGGTTCTGGAAAAGCTGGTTCTATGGCGTTGAGCCTGTGGACCAAGACCTTGCTGATGTACAATGGTTTGCCCTTGACCCTCAAGACCCTGCCAAACAAAAAGCCGCTCAAAAAGCTACCGACGAGGCCAAAAAGAAAACCCTAGCCAGCACTCGTAACAAAACCGACATCAAGCAAACCGCCGTGGAAGCCAACCCAAGTCTGGCTGACTTTTATACTACCTACGACCGCTATGCTGTAACCGATGCCGACAAAAAGAAGCAAGAAGCGTATTTGGCTACCCTCACTGCCGATGAGCGCAAGCTTCTGGAAGATGGCTATAATTTTTACACCATCAACCTCAAAAACAAGGGTGGCGTACCGATGCCTGTGATTTTGAAAGCGCAATACGAAGATGGTACCGACGAGATTTTCCGCATTCCAGCCGAAATCTGGCGCTTGAACGACAAGGATGTGAAGAAAATCATCCCGACCAAGAAGCGGGTAACGCAGTGGACGCTGGACCCCTTCTTTGAGATTGCCGATATTGACACAGCGAACAACTCGTTCCCACGAAAACCAGCAGAACCTACTCGTTTCCAGTTGTTTAAATTTAACTTTCCTCGTCAGCGCAACCCGATGCAAGAGGCTCAACGCCAAAGCCCAGGGGCTGTTCAGGGCGCACCACGCAACTAAAAACACAGGAACTCTGGCTTACTAAAAAGTTTCCAGCAAGAAGATGTAGAAAAAATCATAGAAGCATTTACCTTTGTCGGCTGATTTGGAACCACTAAAGAATTGAGAATAAGGCGGTGACACCCCTCAATTCTAAATGAACAATCTTCATGGAGGACAAACACAACCTCGACAAAGTATCGGCTGCTGGTTTATTAGTAGCGTTAGGTATTATCTACGGCGACATCGGTACCTCGCCTTTGTATGTAATGCAGGCGATTATGGGATCCGAGTCCATTAGCAGAGAAGTCATTTTAGGCGGCCTTTCTTGCATCTTCTGGACCCTGACTTTACAGACCACCTTCAAGTACGTTACGCTCATTTTACGAGCCGATAACCGAGGTGAAGGTGGTATTTTTGCGTTATATGCCTTAGTGCGTCGTCATGCCAAATGGCTCACAGTGCCAGCCATTATCGGTGGAGCGGCTTTGCTTGCCGACGGCGTAATCACCCCTCCTATTTCGGTAGCCTCAGCCATTGAAGGGCTTCGCATTTTGTATCCACACATGGATACCATCCCCATCGTTTTGGCCATCATTACCTTGCTTTTTATGGTGCAGCTACTTGGCTCTCAAAAAGTAGGGGGAGCTTTTGGTCCCATCATGCTGGTCTGGTTTACGATGCTTGGGGTGTTAGGGTTGAGTTATGTCGTTAAAAATCCCAGTGTGCTTCAAGCTATTAACCCCTATTATGCCTACAAATTGTTGTTCCAGCACCCAGGGGGGTTTTGGTTGTTGGGAGCGGTGTTTTTGTGTACAACAGGTGCCGAAGCGCTCTACTCCGATTTGGGACACTGTGGCCGTGGCAATATCCGCATCAGTTGGATTTTTGTAAAAATATGCCTTATTATCAACTATTTAGGCCAAGGTGCTTGGGCTATTTCGCAAGAAGGAACGCTCCTAAATGGACGCAAACCTTTCTACGAAATCATGCCTGACTGGTTTTTGCTTCCGGGCATTACTATTGCTACCATGGCCGCCATTATTGCCAGCCAAGCCTTGATTAGTGGTTCGTTCACCTTGGTGTCAGAGGCCATTCGTCTTAACTTTTGGCCTAAAGTTCGGCTTCGCTATCCTTCGGACAAGAAAGGACAGTTGTATGTTCCGAGTGTGAATATGCTTTTATGGTTAGGCTGTGTGGGCGTGGTATTGTACTTTAAGGAGTCGTCTAACATGGAAGCAGCTTACGGCTTGGCTATCACCCTCACTATGTTAATGACCACCCTCCTGATGGCCTATTACTTATACACGCACCGCTACAATATGTGGTGGGTTGTGTTGTTCTTGACTGTATATATTTCTATTGAAGGGTCGTTTTTAGTAGCCAACTTGCTCAAATTTACACACGGTGGTTGGGTTTCTTTATTAATTGGCTCAATGATTGGTTTTGTCATGTACACATGGCTAAAAGCGAATCAAATCAAGGCCGAATTGACCGAGTATGTCAAAATTGACCAATACATTGATGCCCTCAAGGAGTTGAGTCAAGACATGAGTATTCCAAAATACGCTACTCATTTGATTTTTATGAGCAATGCCTCTAGAATGAGTGAGGTAGAGTCTAAAGTGATTTATTCGATTTTTCAGAAACGTCCCAAACGAGCCGATATTTATTGGTTTGTACATGTAGATACCACCGACGAGCCTTATACTATGGAGTACAAGGTACATGTGATTGAGTCTGACGACATCATTAAAGTTAATTTCAAGCTTGGTTTCCGTATCGAACAACGCATCAATCTTTACTTCCGAAAAGTAATTGAGGATATGGTAAAGAACAAAGAAGTAGATATTACAAGCCGTTATGAGTCCTTAAACCGACAAAATGTAATCGGGGACTTCCGGTTTGTTGTATTAGAAAAGTTCTTGTCTTACGAAAACAAACTACCCTTCTTTGAGCGGATTGTAATGGAAGCCTATTTCTTTGTCAAAGGCTTCACTACTTCCGAAGACAAGTGGTTTGGGCTTGACAGCAGTGCCGTTAAGGTCGAAAAAGTACCATTAATCATTCGCCCCGTCGAAAACGTGAAGCTCAAGAGGGTTTACAATTAAGTATCGAATCCTTTTTATCATATTCCAATAGCGAAAGGTTTCTCTTTCGCTATTTCTATTTTTACAAAACTTCTATGAACATTCTGATTACTGGCGGCGCTGGCTTTGTAGGCTCCTCATTAGCTCTTTATTTCAAAGAGCAATATGCTGACTATCAACTAATTTGTTTGGACAACCTGAAGCGAAAAGGCTCAGAACTCAATGTGCAGCGCCTCACCAAAGCAGGGATACAGTTTGTACATGGAGACATTCGGAACAAAGAAGATTTTGATGCTTTGCCCGCCGTAGATGTAGTCATTGAAGCTTCGGCAGAGCCTTCGGTCTTAGCAGGTCTCGACGGCACGCCCGACTATTTGGTTAACACCAACTTGTTTGGTACGGTCAATTGCCTTAATTATGCCAAACGTCACAAGGCCGCTTTTGTATTTTTGTCAACGAGCCGAATTTACCCCATCAAAACCATCGAAAAGCTTAACTTTGTAGAAGAAGAAACTCGCTTTTCGCTCAGTGAAAATCAAGGGATTAGAGGAGTATCGGCCAACGGAATCAGTGAAGATTTTCCTTTAGAGGGCGCTCGCTCGCTCTATGGGGCTACCAAGTTGGCTTCGGAGCTATTGATTCAAGAATACCATGAGTTTTATGGTCTCAAGACCATTATTAACCGCTGCGGCGTACTCACAGGCCCTTGGCAAATGGGGAAAGTGGACCAAGGGGTAATGGTACTATGGATTGCGAAGCATTTTTACGAACAGTCGCTCGGTTATTTTGGCTATGGCGGCACGGGCAAGCAGTCTCGTGATGTGCTCCACATTCATGATTTATTCAGGCTGATTGATTGGCAAATCCAACACCTCGAAGCTATTGACGGCGAAACGTTTAACGTGGGTGGAGGTACCGAGGTAAGTACGTCGTTACAAGAATTGACCAAGATTTGTCAGGAAGTAACAGGAAAAACAATCCCCATCACAGCCGTACCCGAAACCCGTACAGCAGACATTAGGCTGTATATCACTGACAACACGAAAGTGACTACTCAAACCGGGTGGCGGCCTCAGATTGGTGTTAGGCAGATTGTTGAAGAAATCCACGATTGGATTCAGGCCAATCAAGAAACCTTGGCCTATGTCTTAAAATAAAGCCTGTTAGCCAAGCACTGAGGACTTATTACCTACTCTGAATTACAATGTTAACCAAGTTTCTTTTAGGCTTTCAAAGTGGTCTAACTAATTGAAAATAAGGAGATTAAATCTCATTTTCAAACTCTCAAATTATTTAATTAACTTCCTCTAAACCATGTACAAAATCCTTATTCTGTCATTGGTGACTTCGTTGAGTGTATTGGCTCAACCAGCCCCCAAACCTTATGGGGTTTTGCCGTCAGAACGGCAGCTTCGTTGGCACGAAACCGAGCAGTACTGCCTGATTCACTTCACTCCTACTACCTTTGAGGACAAGGAATGGGGCTATGGCGATGCCAAACCAGCGTCTTTTAACCCCACGCAATTTGATGCCGAGCAGATTGTCAAAGCAGCAAAAGCTGGAGGGCTTCGAGGTTTGATTTTAGTAGCAAAGCACCACGATGGGTTTTGTTTGTGGCCAACCAAAACCACCGACTATAACATTTCTAAAAGCCCGTTTCGGGACGGAAAAGGGGATGTAGTACGTGAATTTGAGCAGGCTTGCCGAGAAAACGGCTTGAAATTTGGTGTCTATTGCTCACCGTGGGACCGCAACAGCCCCTACTATGGCACTGCTGAATATGTAAAGCGCTATCGGCAGCAATTGACTGAACTCTACACCCAGTACGGTCCGCTGTTTATGTCGTGGCACGATGGTGCCAACGGTGGTGACGGCTACTATGGTGGTGCCAAAGAAGCTCGAAAAATAGACCGCTTGACCTATTATGGTTGGGATTCTACCTGGACCCATCTTACTCGTAAATTGCAACCAACCGCCTGTATCTTTAGTGATGTGGGCTGGGATGTGCGATGGGTTGGCAACGAAAAAGGCTTTGCCGCCGAAACCTCTTGGGCTACGTTTACCCCTCGCAGCCCCGACCGCAGCACCAAGGGTTCGCCTGGCTACGCCAATGACCAAGATTCGCCCGAGGGTACTCGCAACGGAGAAGCTTGGATTCCTGCCGAATGCGACGTGCCTTTGCGTCCGGGTTGGTTTTATCATCCAGCACAAGACACCAAAGTCAGAACCCCGCAAGAATTATTTGACCTCTATTTCAAAAGTGTAGGCCGTGGCGCATGCCTCGACCTCGGCTTGGCCCCCGACACTCGTGGCCTCTTGCATGAAAACGATGTAGCATCACTCAAGGCATTTGGTGAATTGGTCAGTAAAACCTTTGCCCGAAATTTAGCCAAAACCGCCAAACTCAGTCCCTCCAATATTCGGGGAAATAACAAAGCACTTTATGGAGTGCAACGTCTCATGGATACCGACCGCTACAGCTACTGGGCTACCGACGACTCAAACACGACCCCCGAAGTAGTAGTATCATGGACAAGTCCGCAAACCTTTGATGTGGTACGACTTCGAGAAAACATCAAATTGGGGCAGCGAATAGAAGGTTTTGCGCTTGATATTTGGGAAAACAACGCCTGGAAAGAAGTGCATCAAGGCACGAGCATCGGCTCCTTGCGGTTGGTACGACTATCAGAAGCCGTTTCTACAACCCAAGTTCGCCTACGCATTACAAAATCTCCCGTGTGTATCGCTTTGAGTGAGCTGGGGGTTTATAAGGCATCATTGTAATCGTTTCACTACTACTCCACACATAAGTAGTTGAGTAAATAAATAGACCCATCTCATGCCTCCACTCGTGCTTTTTTTGATTATTGTGGGGTATTTTTCATTGTTGATGTTGATGGCTCGCCTCACCTCTCGCCATAGAAGTGATACCACCTTCTTCGATGGCGACCGCAAATCGCCGTGGTTTTTGGTGGCGTTTGGTATGATTGGATCGGGGATTTCGGCGGTGTCTTTGGTGTCTATTCCAGGCAATGTGGGCAATGAAAATCTCTACTACTTCCAGTTTATTTTGGGAACGCTGGCTGGGTATTTGTTCATTGCTTTTGTCTTGTTGCCTGTGTTTTATAAGCAGCAGTTAGTCTCTATTTATGGCTACCTTCAGCGGCGTTTTGGGTCGGTTACGTACAAAACAGGCGCTACTTTTTTTGTGGTGTCACAGTCGTTTGGAGCGGCCTTACGGCTGTTGCTTTCGGTCAAAATCCTTCAGTCTGCTTTTTTTGATGCCTTTCAGCTCCCCTATTTTCTGACAATTGTAGTGGTTTTGGTACTGATTTGGCTCTATACACACCAATCAGGGGTAAAAACAATCGTCTGGACGGATGCCCTACAATCGTTTTTTCTGATTGTGGTCATTGTTATTTCTATTTGGACTATCTGCACGTCATTGGGGTATCCCCTGTCTCAATTGGGGCAATTGATAACGCAACAGCCTACGTTTCGTTTTTTCGACTGGCAGTTGAGTTCGGGTACGTATTTTTTTAAGCAATTCATTGCAGGTTTTTTGATAACCGTAGCGTTGGTGGGTCTTGATCAAAGCATGATGCAAAAGACGCTGACCGTCAAAAATGCCCATGACGCCCAAAAAAACGTTCTAACGTTTAGCTTTTTTATTGCCTTTGCACAAACGCTTTTTCTGCTTTTGGGCGTGCTCATTTACCTTTTTGCCAAAGAAAAGGGTATTGCACTGCCTCAAGAAAACGGAAAATATACCGCTCCTGACGAACTATACCCCCTGCTAACGCTTCATTATTTTGGAAGGGTCGGGACGGTGGCATTTTTGATAGGAGTTGTGGCTTCGACTTTTGCCAGTATTGATTCGTGTATTACAGCGCTTACAACCTCTATCAGTTACGATTTTTTTGCGGTAGATACCAAGACTACTGCCCAGAAAATTCGTATCAAAAATGGGGTACTTTTAGGTGTAAATGCCTTGATGTTTGTAATTGTGATGTTTTTTTGGAACAGCCAAGGTGCTATCATCAATGCCATTTTCAAGATTGCTGGCTATACGTATGGCCCTTTGTTAGGGTTGTATTTGATGGGCTTTTTCACGAAGCTAACGCCTCAAGAAAACCGAGTTCCTTGGGCTTGTATTTTGGCGGCAGTAGGTACTTATGCACTCAATACAATGCTCGAACAGCAAGGCTTTGATTTAGGTTTTTTGAACATTTTTGTAAACGCCCTACTCACCTGCCTCCTGCTTTGGTTTATTCGCAACAAGCATGACTAACTCCGGCGACTATCATTTTCGTTTAGAAACAGAGCGTACTGTTTTTGATACTTGTGCAGCGATGATGGCCTCATCACCGCCGTGGACAACCTTGGGCATGAATCTTGAGCAATGTCGAATGGCATTTGAGGGCGAAAACAAGGAAGTCTATGTACTGACTTATCAAGAGCAAGTGGCAGGGTTTGCCGTGTTGCAATTGGGTGGCAGTTTTAAAGGATACATTCAGATTTTGTTTGTAGCTGATGCTTTTCGGGGAAAACAATTGGCCTATCGCTTGTTACAGCACTGCGAAGAACGGATTTTAAGGATTTCGCCTAATCTATTCATCTGTGTGTCGTCGTTCAATACGGTGGCTCAAGCCATTTATAAGAAATATGGCTTTGAACAGGTGGGCGTTTTGCATGATTTTCTCCGAAAAGGATTTGATGAACTACTCCTACGCAAAACCATAGCACCCATTCTGGAATATAAACCTTGATAGATTGGCGTAGGGGCGTATTAGCGTATGCTATACGCCCCTACGGAGATTTATCTACCTATTTGAAATTTGTTTGCTTCTGTAACTCCCTTCCATGTGTCGGTACGAAAAGGCGACGCAGGAAACCCTTCTTTGTTGTACAGGTTTACATCTTCGGGATTGTCGGCCCAGCCATAGCGCACAGCCACAGGGTCGGGCACTTTGTTGCTAAACACCAAAATCTGGTTGCCTTTGATGAGGGCTTGGGCGTAGTAAAACTTTTGGTCGGTGCCCGCTATTTCAAAACCTTTTACGTACCCATACTTATCGTTAGCCAAGAGCCCACTACCTATGTGGTCAAACTCAAGCAGAATGCCGTCGGGTGTCTTCTGAAAACCTTTGTACATAGGTCCTGAGTAGGGCACAGATTGACCGTAATAATCGTGCAAGGCTATGGCGGCAAGGCGTTTGCCTACGTCTTGCTTGTTACGTGGGTGAATGTCTCGGGCTTCGCCAATGTCAATGATGCAGGCCATTCCTGTCTTAGCTAAACTCAAGGTTTGGGTTTGAGCCTCTCGAAGTTCGGCCCATGTGCTCCCTTTTTGGCTGTCGCCTAAATTGTTGTTATAGTTGGCCAACTGAACAAACAGAAAGGGGAAATCGCCCTGTTGCCAATGATTTCGCCAGTCTTGAATCATCATCGGAAAGGCTTTGCGGTATTGATATGCCCGTCCAGCGTTGGATTCGCCTTGATACCAAATGGCTCCTTTGATGGCATACGGAATCAGAGGATTGAGCATGGCATTGAACAATAGCGTGGGATAGGCATTCGGACTAACGGCCTCCGAGGCACTATATCGCTCAATACGGTACCGCCAAGGCCCTGCCAGCGGGATTGAGGTATCGCCCGATTTTACTAAAAGGTCGTTATTGTTGCCATAAATACCGCCGCCACCACCACCATCTACCACTCGAACTGCCAGCACATTACGACCTTCTTTAAGCATTGAAGCAGGTACTTCATAGTTTCGGGGAATGTTATAGCCAGTCGTTGCACCGATTTTTTGTCCATTCAGATAAGTGATTTCGTCGTCATCAATGGTATTGAGCGATACAGTGATTCCTTTTTTGGCTTGCTCGGCTGTCAGCACAAATTCTTTTCGAAACCACACCACGCCATCTAAATCGGGCAGACCTTTTTCTTCCCAGATGCTTGGCAAATTCATGGTGCGCCACTGCGAGTCATCAAAACTACTCTCTTTCCAGTTGGTGGCATCTTGAGGCGCCGCTGTACTCTGTTGGCTACTTACCAATTTCTCAAGGCGTTCTTTGTGTGCCTTGCCGATGGATTCGATGTCAATCTGTAGGTTTTGGGCTAAATCTTTAAATTCGTCAGAAGCTAACAGAGCCTCTTTGCTAGTCCATGTTTCGGAGTGAGTACCTCCCCACGAAGTATGTAATAAGCCAATGGGTACGTTAAGGGTTTTGAATAATTCTCGCCCAAAGAAGTACCCAACCGCTGTAAAATCGCCTGCCGTTGTGGGTGTGCATGGTTTCCATTCGCCAGTATCAAGATCTGATTGTGGGTTGGACGCAATTTTATGAGCCACACCAAAATGTCGAATTTGTGGATAGTTCGCATTAGCAATTTCTTGATTGGCATTGGCGGCGGTTTTTAGGGGCCATTCCATATTCGACTGCCCCGAGCACACCCACACTTCACCCACCAGCACATCATCAAAGGCGACTTGATTTTTCTTGCCACTAACCACTAACTGGTATGGGCCGCCAGCTTCGATGGCGTTTAATTTTACCATCCATTTGCCCGTAGCATCCGCCTTTGTTATTTGGACTTGGCCATTGAAACTTATACTTACTTTTTCGTTTTTGTCGGCCCAACCCCAAACGGGTATGGGCGCATTGCGCTGAAGTACCATGTGTGAGCTAAACACCCGAGGGAGTTTCACGTCGGCCCAAGCCGAGAGCGTCACCAGAATCAACAGCACACTGATATATTTGATTTTCATGGGTTTAGAGTTTTAGGTCGAAACATTTCCGCCAAGACTTACACACATGGGGTAGTAGGTCTTGGCGGAGGGATACGTAAATAACTACTTGAGTACAACGAAATTAAACCTGAAAATTATCGCTATAGCGATACGCTTCTATGAGTTTTTGTTCGCCTTCTTTCCCCGGAAACGCATTGCCATGTTCCATGCCCCAGATAAAGTCTTTTTTCTCGGCTTGGCAGCGTTTGTACACATGCTTAAAGATGTTCTGATAATTGATTTCGCCCGTGGTGGGTTCTTTACGGCCCGGATTGTCGCCAATCTGGAAATAGCCGATTTCGCTCCAGCACCAATCAATATGTGGAATAACGCTACCTTCGTTTTTCTGCATGTGATAGACATCATACAGAATTTTACAGGCGGGGCTGTTGACACCTCGGCAGATTTCGTAGGTTTGGTCGGAGGTACG
This sequence comes from Spirosomataceae bacterium, assembly GCA_046329195.1. GTDB lineage: Bacteria > Bacteroidota > Bacteroidia > Cytophagales > Spirosomataceae > JAXLVB01. Next base: position 245,949 of record JAXLVB010000001.1, read on the forward strand.
CAAAAACAAATCAGGCGTATCGCTGAGGGGTTCGAGCACCATCACGAGCCCATGTGGAGCCAAAATATCTGCCCCACGACGCAAGGCATCAATCACATGACCTGTCTGAATCCCAATCGGGAGGTTACGGGCAAAGTCGCCGGGGACTACGGTCATCCATTTGGCATTACAGCGCTTGGCCACTTCGACGGCACGAGTACAACCTTTCAAAAAAATGTCAATGTACTCTTGCTTGCCAGCAGCCAACGTATTGGCACCATTGCCACCTTTGTCCACCACAAAAACTCCCATCGCCATGCCCAATTTGGCTAAAGTTTCACCGATTTTGCTTTGCATTTCGGGAGTTCTGCCCATCATGCCGTTGTCCTCAAAAGCCCGAAAGCCTTGTTCGGCCATGAACTTGAGTTGGTCAATGATGTCGCTGCCAGCGGAGTTTTTGAACATACCATCGTGGGGCGCATAGTTCAATTTAAAAGATGCCGCCACTGCCGAAGCACTGTGATTTACTTCCAAAGCAGACAAGCCTGCTGTGCCTAAAAGAGCGTTTTTAACAAAATTTCTACGTTGCATGATTAGGTTTAGAAAATGGTGTTTTTATCAACTTTAAACTATTCACGAGTTCGTTTTGGAATGGCAGAAACATGATTTCCTAACCACAAAGCGGCAGTTAGTTAATCACTGCTTATGGCAGTAAACTTAATGGTTTTTGATTAAAAACGTGCCAATCGGCTTCAATCTTCGTGCGTAAGGCCTCAAGTTCTGGTGTGTACAGTTCTGGGAGGTTGAGCGTGGTGGCATCGGTTTTGAGTTCGTAGAGGTATTTGAGCAAGTTAAAACACATGGTTGCCTGTCCGCAAGCAATGAGTTTGTTCAGCATATTGCTGTCTTTATGATGCTGGTCAAACCACAATGTGGTATCCATTTTGCGAGTTTCTTCGGCCAAATCTTGGAGGGTTTTGCTAGGTGTCAACTGTTTTGCCAGCGTGGCTCCCAATCGGTCGTTGAGGCGAGGCAAGAGGTTGGGGCTATTTGCAAGCGACAAATCATGAATCAAGTTAGAAACACAGCGATTAGCATATTGATTGGCGTTTATGTTATGATAATGAGGGTCATCGTACATGTCAGCAAAATGGAGGCGACGCACATGGTTCAAGAACAAATCGCCAATCATCAACGAGGCCGATGACAAACGGCTTTTGATAACAGCCCCCAACACGCCAAACGGCATATTGACAAAAAATCCGCCGTACCGAACCATCATTTTGCCCCAAGTACCTTTGGGTTTGGCAGGTTGATGTGGAGGCTTGGGATCCGAAGGAATATCGGCAATGAAACGCCATACCAAAAAGAGCGTCAACAGCAACGCAACCGTCAGGGCAATGCCCCAGTTTTTGAAGCTGTTGAGTGTGTCGAAGCTAAGCTGTACGCCAAGCCCCAAGCCAATACCCACAACCAGCAAAAGGGCGAGTACCAAAAATAGGGGTGTCTGAAAAAACAGCAGCTTATTTAACCAATTGATTTTGGGCGGCTTAGGAGGAAGATAGGGTTTGGTAAAAGAACTGTCCACATCGCAAACGATGATGGTATCAAAGGGTTGTAAATCGTCCTTGTTGTTTCGACGACGGTACTCATCGGCCAAAATCAAGCTACCTACACCTTGGTTGTCGTCAATACCACCATCCATCAGGCCAAAGGCTTGGTGTTGGGCTTCGTATTGGTTCAAATATGCCGGTTTTTGCTCAAAATGCGCCCAAATCGCTGCCGAGTTAATGTGTTTGGTGGTGAAGTCATTGGGAAACACCATGGGTTCAAAACCACCCGGAAAGCACGACGACGACGCCATGATGTCGCCAAGTTGGAGGAGTAGCGAATGGTTGTCGCTGATGCGATTGTCAAAATTCAACCAATAGTTACCAATCTTGCGGTTGGGGCCTGTCTGAAACCGAAATGACAAACCATTGGCAAAGTCGGTAGCATTGAAGCAAACTTCTTGAATATGAGGACTTTGTTTTTTGTTCCAATACGTACCAAACAAGGCATTTTCAAAGACCAATTCGTCGTAAGCAATGGCAAAGGCATTGATAAGATTACGGTTTTTCTCGGGACGTTCTTTCCAAAAATGGTCTTCTTTCAGAATTTCAAATACCTTTTTGAGTAACGTTTCGCCGTCCATACACCTACACAAGTGTTGATAACAGTCGGCAAACGACTTACCTTGGTGATTGTACAAGCTATACAGCATCGCAGGCATTGTTCCGCCCGATGCCGATGACATAAACGACACATGCTTGAGCAGACCAAGCCGCTCCAGGTAGGCCATGGCTCCCAAACCAAAAGAAGCCGCCCGAAAACCACCGCCCGAAATGGCAAGGGCAATGTTTGAAAGGGGATTAAACGAAGTACTCATACCACAGAAAGGAAACAGATGATGAACAGATTGGATGGTAGAAAGGTAGGGATAAGCTCGAAATAATCCTATGAAAACCAGTAGGTTTTTACCAAACGGTAAGGAGGAAATGCGAAGAGTCACCGAAAGGATTACACCTTTGGTTGGGCTGCTTTTATACTTTTATCACCTCTGCGTGTTCAAGAAGTTTTTTACAAAGAAAGACGTAGGGCAAATGTATTGATTAGACCGAGTTACAAATGCTCGGCAATCTAAACAACAAACTTGCCCTACTGCTCCTCATTACTTCTTCTTCAACGTAGCCAAATACTCCACTAAATCAGCGAGTTCTTGGGTGCTCATGTTGTCTTGTAAGCCCGTTGGCATCATCGAGTTGGGCAGTTGCTTCATGCTTTTGATGTCTTTGGTTTTTAGGTTTTGAGAGGTTCCTCCTGGGAATTTCATCAGTACGTCGGTTTCAGTTTTAGAGGCAATGATGCCCGTAAGCGAGGTGCCGTCTTTGAGAGTAACTTCCCAACCTTCGTAGCCAAAACTAATGCCAGCGTCGGGGTGGAGAATGGCCAAATACTGCCCTTCTTTAGAGAGTTTTGAGCCGATTTCAGAGAGTTTAGGGCCAAAATCAGTGCCTTCGCCATTGACTTGGTGACAAACAGCACAGTTTTGTTGAAAGACCTGAATTCCGTTTTTAGGGTTACCTGTCATGGCTACCAACTCGGCCATTGGTGGCATCTTTTTGCCTGAAGAGGTCTGCGCCACGCCCAGATACGAAGCTGCCTCAGTTCTCACATTCCGTCGCCAAGCTTTGCTCACCCCTTCCACAGCTGCCGGAATCAACTCTTTGCTGATTTTTCCTGCCTTCAGTAGTTCCAACACCCGGTTTTCGCCATCCCAGCTGCCCCCAATGGAGCGAGTTGCTTCGGCTCGTAGTATGGGTGAACGTTTCTTATCAAGGATTATTTTTTCGAGCAAATTAATCGAAGGCTTGCTACCAATATTGCGTAACATACTCACCGCTTTGAGTGCCAAGGGTTCGTTTTTGCCGTTGATGGCCGTCCAAACCAGTGACTCTCCACCCTGCTTGAGCAAAATAGCAGCAGCATCACGGCTTTCGTTCCACTTGTCGGTGGTGGTGGCGTACTCAAACAACCGAGCGTTTTGCTCGGCGAGAAGGTACTTACTTGCCAAATCGAGGTATTCTTTGCCATTGGGCAAGGAGTTGAGCAAAGCCAAAAGGGCTTGCTTAGCCTCAGTGTTTGTTTTGACAAAATCGGCATCTAAATGACTCAACGCCAATTTGTTAATTTCGTTTTGTTGCGAATCGTTGCCTTTGAGCATGGCCAACAACGCTTCGGATTTTACTTGTCCTTTGTTAAAATCAAATGCTCTGAAGTATCGAAGGCGCTGGTTCAAGGCCACGCCCGATTCAGTTGCCAGCGAGGCAAGCAGGGGGATAGCCTTGTCGGTACGAGCACGCCAGACGATGTCTCGGTTGGCTAAACCTTCGGTCGGCTTTTGAGTAAGAGTGAGCCAAGCGGCAAAAAAGGAGTCCCACTGGCTGTCGGCTCCAATACCAAGAGCCTCTAAATACCAACGGTCGGTGCCGTTGTGTTGGGCTGCCAACTTGGCCCACAGGGCAGGTGCTTCGGGCGATTTGTTGTGATACAAGGCCAACGCACACTCTCGGCGCACTTGCGGGTCGGGGTCGGTCACGAGTTGCTTGATAGCTCCTATCGGATTGAGGTTGAACTCTTTGGCTGCCCGCAAGGCCATGATACGTAAATCAGGATTAGCTTCTTTTAAACCCCATTCGATGTACTTAGCGCCTTTGGTTTTAGTCAAAATCCACAAAGCCCGAGCTCTCATACGGTCGTTTTCGCCATAGTTCCAAAGATTTTCTAAGGCAGGAATGGCCTTGTCGCCCATGGTGATGAGTGCATTCCAAGCCTTGTAACGCACCGAAAGATTGGGGTTTTGCAGAGCCAAAACGGCGCCTTCGGCTGAGGTGTAATCGTACTTACGCACTACATAAGGTACATTAGGCGGTGCTACTCTGAATACTCGCCCTCGGTTTAGGTCGCCAGCTTGGTGCCCACCCACGCCTGGGTCGTACCAGTCGGTAACAAACAGTGAGCCATCGGGAGCTACGCATACATCTGAGGGGCGAAACCACTGGTCACGAGCGCCGTACAAAATGTTGACGATGTCGGCTTTGTAACCTGCCCCTTCTTTGGTGACAGGATACGAGCGCACCACATTGGGGCCAGCATCGCAGTGGATGATTTGATTATGGAATACCGAAGGTAGTAACGTACCTTCATAAAGGCACATTCCAGTAGGGGAACCTGCCCCTGTTTGAAGCAAATTAGGCACTACGCCAGGGTCGTTGAGGTGCCAGTGGCGGCGAGGAATCTCAGGCTCTATGTTGGTTCTATTCGCTTGCCAGCCCGCCCCGGTCATCTCGTCGGTGTAGCCGTAGTTGCCGTGTTCCATCACATAGTTGATGCGCACGCCCTTGTTGCCGTCGTCGTCGTTGTCGCTTTGCCAAAGAGTGCCATAACTATCCACCGCTACTTCGTAGTTATTCCTAAAATTCTGTCCAAGTACTTCAAACTGCGTTAAATCAGGGTTGCAGCGAAATACTAACCCTTGTTTGTACTTCTTTTTGGTCGAAACGCTATCGCCATCTTGGTCAGTGACGGTTTTGCCCGTGCGGTCTTTGATTTGCTCACCAGCATTGCCGAAATTAAAGTAAAACTTACCATCAGGCCCAAACACGAAGGCGTGCATACCGTGGTCGTGTTGCTCGCCATCAATGCCTTCAAACAAAATTTCTTTTTTATCGGCTTTATCGTCGCCATTTTCGTCGGTAAACAACCACACGTAGGGGCTTTGACTCACTATGGCTTTGTTGCCCATTACCCAAATTCCGAGCGGAGCGTTGATTTCGGGACCCTGATAAAAGACGGTTTCTTTGTCGGCTTTACCGTCGTGGTTGGTATCTTCTAAAATCAAGATACGGTCGCCCTCTTTGTGCGTAGGATTCCCCGTAATGGCAGGGCGATAATTGAAGGCTTCGAGCACCCAAATACGACCACGGTCGTCTATATCCAAATTAGTAGGGTTTGACAGGAGGGGTTCGGAGGCAAACAGCTCGGCTTGTAGGCCAGGAGCTACATCCAGCCCACGCAGGGCGTTTTCGGGAAGGCGCTTTTCTTCTTCTTTAAGCTCATCAGACAAGCGTTGAAAATAAGCGTTAATGGCTCGATGGCTCGACGAGAACTGATAACTCATGCTCAAGAGCATTGCGAGCAGTGCAAGCAGGCCATAGGTCAGCTTCGTAGATTTCATAAGTTGAATAGGTTCAGAATTAGGGATGAAATATAGGCAAAAATTGCTTGCTTTTTGATACTCTTGATTGACGCCGTATAAATTTTGAAAGTTAGCTCCTCTCCATTTCTTTATCACATCCAACGAGTCAGTCTTGTTCCTTGCCTTGATTAGTCGTCAAAACCATCTTCCTATTTTTATCAATTCATTGTTTTTCAGGTATTTCTTTGTTAAAACAATGAGTCAGAATCATTTTGATAAGAAGCATCATTCTTTTCATAGCTACAATTCGACTATTCAAAATCGTATTTCGACTGTTCAGTTTTAAAAAATTGGAGGGGCAGATACGTCGCTACAATTTTGTGCCATTCAACACAAACAAACATTCGCTATGAAAAAGTTATTTTTACTTCTTTTCTTTGTTCCAATGGCTGCCTTTGCGCAGACTGTTTACGTAACACCCTCTGGAGCCGGTGCCATGAACGGCACCTCTTGGGCCAATGCGTATGGAGGGTTACAACTCCAAACGGCCATCCTCAATGTTCCTGTGGGCGGCCAAGTATGGGTAGCTGCTGGCACCTACTTACCCACCTACGAAATGGAAGTGGGCGATCTTCGCAGTTACACCTTTTATATCAATCGTAACATTAAGGTCTATGGGGGGTTTCCAGCCACTGGCTCACCTACCATGGCCAATCGAAATCCAGCCGTAAACGTTACTATCTTAAGCGGCGACCTTAACCGTGGTGGCGACCCCAACGCCGACGCCTACCACGTGGTTTATCTGGATCATTTGCCTAATACGGCTTTGTTAGATGGTTTTACTATCACCAAAGGAAATGCCGACGGTCCTACTAACCTCAAACAGCTTGGCGCAGGCATCTTTAACGATGGTGGTGGTGCAGGCAACGGTAGCCATCCTAGCGTTATCAATTGCACTTTCATCAATAACTATGGACGAGGTGGGTCTTTCTTCAATGAAGCTCGTAATGGGGGAAAAGCCAGCCCTGCTATTACGAATTGCACCTTCAAAGACAATAATGGGTATAACAGTGCTGGCATTTATAGTGTTGCTAGTGCGGGTGGTAAAAGCAATCCTGTTATTACTGCTTGTACATTCACAAACAACGTGGCTACCAACATTGGAGGAGCTATTCTAAATTACTCTTTGCAAAGCGGAAGCGAAGTTAGTCCTTTCATTAGCCAGTGTACCTTCAACAACAACAAAACAACAGGCAACGGCACATCAGGAGGTGCCATTGCAAGCTATGTGCAGACCCAAGGTAAATCAAATTCTTTCATTGAAAATTGTACCTTTACTAACAATGTGGCAGCTTGGTCGGGCGGAGCTATTATGAACTACAGCCGCCCCGATGCCCAAGACGGTGGCGAATGCAGCCCAACTATTCGGAACTGCTCGTTTGTGGGCAATATAGCACAAACGCATGTGGGAGGAGCTATCTTCAACTCTGCTGGGGAGGTTCAAGGGAGTGGGCATGGTATTGTAAGTCCACAAATCGAAAACTGCGTTTTTAATGGTAATAAGGCAGTCTATGGTGGTGCGGCGTATAATTACAGTTATTATGGAAAATGCGAGGCGAGCTTCAGGAGCTGTACGTTTTACAACAACTCAGCTTCTAACTTTGGAGGAACGATTGGTAATAACACAGACTCGGGAACACTCACCACATTTATTATAAATAGCATTTTTTGGGGTAATAGTGGCACGGATAAGAATATCTCTATTCAAACCGTCACGGGAGTTATACTTTCAAACTCGTTGCTAGATGAGGCATCTTGCCCGACTAATGTGATTTGCGGACCGGGTAATATCTATAATCAAGACCCCCTCTTTGCTGATGCTGCCAACGGAAATCTGCGTCTCCAACCTTGCTCGCCAGCTATCAATGTTGGAGCGAATGGTTTTAATACTATTAACATTGACTTAGACGGTAACCCTCGTACTATAGGAGGCACCGTAGATATGGGGGCTTACGAAGCTCCGATGGTGCTATGTATCAAAACCGCTGCTAGTAGCAATCCAGCATGTGTAAATAGCACCGTTGTCTTATCGGCTACAGGAGGTACTACCTATTCGTGGAAAGGGCCAAACAATTTCAGTTCAACCAGTGCTACGCCAAGTGTGGTTGCCACAACTGCAAACAAAGGCGTGTATAGTGTTACAGGTGTGAGTGGTACCATTACGGGGAGTGCCACTGTATCGCTAAACATCACAACGCTCCAAGCAGGCATAGTAGGTGCTCCTTGTATTGGTGGTACTATTCAATTCACGGCTACAGGTATGACAACCTATTCTTGGAATCGCCCTACTAACAATTTCTCTTCAACCGCACAAAATCCGGTTATTCCAAGCTCTACGCTCAACGATGCTGGTGTCTATTTTGTATCTGGGCGATCTGGCCTTTGTGTAGTCTCAACAATGGTAGCTGTTATGTTAAAAGGTCCAGGTATCAACCCTTCCTTTACCTTTAGCCCAAGTCCAATTGCAGCAGGAAATACCGTTGTCTTGAATGCTACCAGTGCTACCGGTTCTTATGATTGGAGTGGCCCTAATGGTGCATTGGGTAATGGCAAAACCGTAACTATCAATAACTTTCAAGCGGTTAATGCAGGGGTTTATCGGCTTACCTTGACGAGTGGCGGATGCACTGGATACATCGAAAAGACTCTCTCTTTGAACAATAGTCCTCGCTTGGCAAGCGAAGAAGCACAAACACTACATGTACAAGTATCGGCTTATCCTAATCCAGTAACCAGTATCTTGCAAGTAGATGTAGTTTTGCAAGAAGCATCAGGTATCACCCTACAGATGCTTACTGGCGAAGGTCGTTTGGTGCAACACATAGAGCGCAGCGATGAGGTGACCAATCACAATGTACAATTAGACGTATCATCATTGCCCGAGGGGATGTATTTGCTACAAGTGCATAATGGAAAACAACAAGTAGTAAAGCGAATCATTAAAGGTCAGCCATAACTATCTTTTAATCAGCACAAAAGGTCATTGAGTCGTTGCTCAATGACCTTTTGTGCAATATAGACCTCCCAATTAAACAATCTAAATTCAACATGAGAAATAACCGAAATAATTCTTGAATTTACGTAAGCAAGATAAGGAGCTGATTATGGGGTTCGCTTTACTTTACAATTATAATTGTGCCATGAACAGGTGCTCTGTCAGGCACGTTGAGGTTTATCACATAGTAATACGTCGCCATTGGCATTGATTCGTGTTGGCGTTTGCCATTCCACGGCGTTTGATAACCCTGTGAACTGAAAATTTTACTACCCCATCGGTCAAAAATATCAACGACACAGTCGGGGTATTGTTCGATACCCTTGATGAGCCAAGCATCGTTCACACCGTCGTCGTTGGGGCTAAAGGCATTCGGAATGTCTAAGTCAAGTACTACATTGACGATTACTTGGTCGGTAGCTTCACAACCCACTGCCGAAATAGCCGTCAATGTGTAAGTAGTTGTCTCTGACGGATTGATGACTGGATTCAGCACGCTGGGTTGGTCAACGCCCGTAACAGGCTCCCACCGATACGTTACCGCCCCTGTAGCCGTGGCACTCATGGCAACACCCGTCTCTACAATAGTCTGCACATCTTTACCCGCATCTACTACTGGATAGGCGTTTTGCGTAATCGGTACGGCAATGGCTGTGGCAGCACAAGTAGCGTCTTTTACCTTGACGGTGTAGCCACCATAGAGCTGCTGGGCCAAGTCTCGCTCGCCGCACCAGCCAGGATAAGTACTAACTGTTTTATCGGCACCTTCATAAGACCCTATTAATCAACTTTTTCTGGCTTGTCTTCTTCAAAAATACAAAATTTTCAAGAAAATAGCATTAGGGTTTGTGCCTTTTGAGTAAGGAAATGGGGTGGTTTTGGAGGAAATAGAGATTATTTGGGGGGATTTATTTCGTAGCTTTGTACTGTGAAAACGATTCAATACGAATATCGCCCCGCTAACCACCGGCTCTCGGATGCCAACAAGTATCGGCTCGAAAACCTCTCCGACGATGAGATGATTCTCTCGATGGGGCCTCAGCACCCCTCTACCCACGGGGTGTTGCGCCTTGAGGTAATTACCGACGGCGAGTTGGTGGTGGACGTGGTGCCACATTTGGGCTACTTGCATCGCTGCTTTGAGAAACACGCCGAGGCTATGCCCTTTAACCAAGTGATTCCGTACGTAGATCGAATGGACTACTTGGCCGCTATGAATTCTGAGCACGCCTACGTGATGGGTGTAGAGCGGATGCTGGGCATTGACAAAGACCTTCCAAAGCGGGTAGAGTACATTCGGGTGTTAGTAGCGGAGCTCAACCGCTTGGCCTCGCATTTTGTGGCGGTGGGTACGTATGCGCTGGATATTGGAGCCTATACAGCTTTTTTGTGGATGATGCGAGACCGTGAGCACATCCAACGCATGCTCGAATGGGTATGTGGCGCTCGGATGCTCTACAATTACATTTGGGTTGGTGGGCTGTTTTATGATTTGCCAATTGGCTTCGAAGAACGTTGCCAAGAGCTAGTAACCTACCTCAAACCCAAGCTGTTGGAGCTGCAAACGTTGGTAATTGATAATAAAATCTTTGTACAACGCACCGCCAACATCGGCGTATTGCCATTAGATTTGGCCATTAATTACGGCTGCACGGGCCCTGTGCTAAGAGGGTCAGGCTTGCGGTTTGACCTCCGTAAAGTAGATGGCTACTCCGTTTATCCTGAATTAGACTTTAACATCCCCATTGGCGAAGGCAAAATGGGTACCGTTGGCGACTGCTGGGATCGTAACTACGTGCGAGTACTCGAATGCTGGGAGTCGCTCCGAATCATAGAGCAATGCCTCAGCCGACTCACCGGTGAGTTGAAACGTACCCCCGATTTTGACCCACAAGCCCTGCTTCCGAAGAAAATTCGTCCCGCTAAAATGGATTATTATGTACGAGCCGAAAACCCTAAGGGCGAATTAGGGTTTTACTTTAGAGCCGACGGGCGCTCAGACGTACCGCTGCGGGTTAAGGCAAGGGCGTGTTCGTTTCATAACCTGTCGGTCATTGCCGAAATCTCCAAAGGCGCCCTCTTGGCCGACTTAGTGGCCGTTATTGGCTCGTTAGACTTAGTCATGGGCGAAGTGGACCGATGAAGAGGGTTAAAGTGTAGAGTGGAAAGGTTAAAGTGGAAAGAAAGAGATACCTCATCCCTCTGATCTTTAACCTCTGACCTTTCTCCTTTAACCTTTAACCTTTTACCTCTCACCTTGGCCTCTCACCATTAACCTCTTTTTCCTTATCTTTGCCGACATATCGCCGAAAAACACAACAAAAGCATGAAAAATTCCAAAATTGCGGGGATTGGGTATTATGTTCCCGAGCGAGTGGTGACCAACCAAGAGCTAATCAAAGTAATGGATACCTCTGATGAATGGATACAAGAGCGCACGGGTATTCAGGAGCGTCGTTATGCACAAAAGCACCACGAAACCTCCACTACCATGGGCGTAAAAGCTGCTGAGATTGCGATTCAGCGGGCCGGTATTACTAAAGACGACATTGATTTTATCATTTTTGCTACCCTCAGCCCAGACTATTATTTTCCGGGTTGTGGCGTGTTGCTACAGCGTGAAATGGGCATTACGCACAACGAAGTAGGCGCTCTTGACATCCGCAACCAGTGCTCTGGTTTTGTCTATGGTCTCTCGATTGCAGACCAATTTGTCAAAACAGGCATGTACAAAAATGTACTTTTGGTCGGTGCCGAAATGCACTCTATGGGACTTGAATTTAGTACACGAGGACGAAACGTGTCGGTGATTTTTGGAGATGGCGCCGGAGCCGTGGTGATTCAACCGACCGACAAAGAAGGCCAAGGGATTTTGACCACTCACCTCCACGCCGACGGCACACACGCTGAGCAATTAGCCATGATTAACCCAGGCAGCCACGGTGGATACCACTTTGATAAAATGGGTGTAGAGATTGATTTCGGGTATCCAGACGTAGAATTTGGCGAAATTTTCGTCACGCAAGGAATGCTGGACAACGCCCAATTGTACCCTAACATGGACGGACAGCTGGTCTTTAAAACGGCTGTGGTGAAATTTCCGCAGGTGATTGCCGAGGCTTTGCAAAAAACAGGCTTGCAACCCTCTGATATTGACTTGTTTGTGCCACACCAAGCCAACTTACGCATCTCCGAATTCGTTCGGATGAAATTAGGATTACCCCCCGAAAAAGTCTGGAACAATATCCAAAAATACGGTAACACCACAGCCGCTTCGATTCCGATTGCGCTTTGTGAGGCTTGGGAAGCAGGCAAAGTCAAAGAAGGTGACTTAGTATGTTTGGCTGCTTTTGGCGCTGGCTTTACCTGGGGCTCGGCACTGATTCGCTGGTAAAAACCAATGGTCAACTTCAGTGAACCGAACCAACTTAGAGGTTATATATACAAAATAACCCAATTGCAAGAGCGTATATATTGCTAATGGTCAGCAATTTATGTACAAGTTGTAATCAGTGACGAATCACAAAAAAGGCGTTGGATTAAGAACATTGTTGTACCTTTGTGCTTGATTCAACGCCTTTTTCTATGTTTGTAATTGCTCCCGACAAGTCGTATCCTAAAAAAACCGAGTCGAAATCCATCATTCGCTTTCAGGACTGCGACCCGCTCAACCACCTCAACAACGCCAAATATTTCGATTACTATTTCAATTCTCGAGAAGACCAACAAGCACTTTTGTATGGCCTCCGAGCCGATTATTCGTTTCGTACCTACAATGCCAGTTGGGTAGTGTATCAGCACCAAATTGCCTATATCCGTCCTGCCAATGTGAGCGAATGGGTCACGATTCAGTCAAGTGTCATTTACTTTGATGACACTACCAAAGTAACCGAATACGTGATGACTGACGAACCCAAAACCCAACTCAAAAATGTGCTCTGGACTATCTCGAAGTACATTTCGGTCGAAACAGGCCGGGTGATTCCGCACCACCCCGAACTGATGGACTACCTCAATGCGATTGCCTTAAAAGGAGTTGATTATCAAAATCTTACCTTTAATCAGCGCATCAAGCAAATCAAGCAAGAATTAGCCGCAGGGCAGTATTGATGTACGTTTATTCTATGAAACGCATGCTCCAATTCGTTAAAATCACTGCTCTTGCTTATGCGATTTTGCTAGGCTCTGCTGTGATTTTTCAGAAACAGTATGCGTTTCGAAACAAAGTCCTAACCACCAGCTACTCGTATCACTTCAAGCATCAAGTACCTTTTGAAGAACGTTGGTACGACCCCGATACCACACTGCATATCAATGCGTTGTACTTCAAAACCGACACCACGAAGCGCAAAGGACTAGTACTCTATTTTCATGGCAATGCCGACAACCTGGCTCGTTGGGGCAGCTATGCACCCGATTTCACTCGCAATGGCTACGATGTTTTGATAATTGATTATCCTCAATTCGGCAAAAGCACCGGGCCATTGACCGAAGCATCGCTGCTGCTTTGTGCCAACTATGTGTACCAACAAGCCTTGAAGACCTTTCCCGAAAACCAAGTCGTGGTGTATGGTCGGTCGTTGGGTACGGGTGTGGCTACGTATGTGGCCTCGACCCACCACCCCAAGATGCTCTTGCTCGAAACCCCCTACTACAACCTGCCCGCCATCGGCCAGAGCCATTTGCCTATCTTACCGTTTGAGTTGTTTAGCAAAGTAAAACTCCACACCGACCAGTGGATTCGACAAGTGCCCTGCCCCTTACACCTGTTTCATGGCACGCAAGACGAAATTGTCCCCTACGAGCATAGCCTTCGTTTGGCCAAGCGATTGGGGCAACCACCGAGTCAATTGCTGACCACTATCCCCCACGGAAAGCATAAAAATTTAGCTAATTTTAAAGCCTATCATGTGGCTTTGGATAGTTGCTTGGCCAACTAACTGTCAGAAAATCAGCTAAGTCTCAACAAAAACTCCGACCTTTGTAAGCTTTTGTTTTCTTAATCCAGAAAACAATTCGTTGACCAATACTATGACTTTCGAAGATTTCGCCCTTAATCGTCAGCTTCTCAATGCCATTGAAGACGCTGGCTATCAGGCTCCTACACCTATCCAAGTGCAAGCTATTCCGCTCGTTGCGGCGGGGCACGATGTGCTCGGCATTGCCCAAACGGGTACAGGCAAAACGGCAGCCTATGTGTTGCCCTTGCTGATGAAAATCAAATATGCTCAAGGCACACACATGCGAGCGCTCATTTTGGCACCCACACGAGAACTGGTTTTGCAAATAGATGAGGCTATTTCGCAGTTAGCCAAATACACCGACATCCGCCATGTAGCGTTGTTTGGAGGGCTGGGTCCCAAAACACAAATTGAAACCATTCAAAAGGGCATTGACATCATCGTGGCCACGCCCGGGCGATTTATGGATATTTATCTCAAGGGCGAAATCTGGACCAAAGAGCTCAAAGTAATGGTACTGGATGAAGCCGATAAGATGATGGACATGGGCTTTATGCCTCAGATTCGGCGGATTTTGGAGGTGATTCCACGCAAGCGGCAGAATCTGTTGTTTTCAGCTACCTTTCCACCCAAAGTAGAACGACTATCCGAAGAGTTTTTGGAGTTTCCGCACAAGGTAGAAGTTACGCCTCAAGCCACTACCGCCGAGATGGTCAGTCAGGTGATTTATGAAGCACCGAACTTTCGGACCAAAATCAACCTGCTTTCGTGGTTACTTCAGCAAGAAGACTTCAAGCGAGTCATTGTGTTTGTACGCTCCAAAGACTCTGCCGACAACATTTATAAGTTTATTGCTCGGAAGGTCATTGCCGAAAACGAAGTACGGGTGCTTCATGCCAACAAGGGTCAAAACTCTCGCCTCAATGCGATGGATGCCTTCAGAGAAGGGAATGTGCGAGTGTTGGTAACGACCGACGTGGTTTCGAGAGGGATTGACATTCAAGAAGTTAGCCATGTAATAAACTTTGATGTACCGCTGATTTACGAAGACTACGTGCATCGGATTGGGCGTACTGGGCGAGCCTTGCACAGCGGTGAGGCCATCACCTTTGTGACTATGGCCGAAGAATACCACATCCGAAAAATTGAAGCGATTATTCGGCAAACGATTCCTCGAATCCCTTTTCCGGTAGAAGTAGAACAAGTTGAAACCCCGTTTGAAGAACGGCAAGTAATGCTTCGGGAAATAGATAGTCAAAAGAAAAAAGAAAATCCTGATTTTAAGGGAGCTTTCCACGAAAAGAAAGCATCAAAAAAGAGTAGAGCCCCTAAAAATACGGTGAAAAAATCAGCTTTTGTGTCAGGTTCGGGCAAAACAAAGAGTACAGGTGCAAAAAAGGAAGGCGGGAAATCGAAAAATCAATCGAAAAAAAATTTTCTGAAACAAAGAAAATAATAACTTCGCCCTTCCGCACGTTATTAACAAACGGAACTTCCGCCTAATCAGGACCATGAAGACGATTGAATCGAAGAGGTTTGTACTTCTTAGCATATCGCTAACCCTTGCTGTAGCTGTAGTAAATGGAGTCATTGCTCAAGCCAATCAGTTTGTGAGTAGCAAACAAGTAGTACGAGATACCGCCGAACCTGCCGACAAAAATTCGTACAGACCGGGGATTTCTAACTTACACATCGTTCCCTTGTTTGGAGAACTACCCCGCAGCACTTTTCAGAAAAAAGAAGACGAGCGTTTCTTCCAAAACTGCGACAAACTTTTCCCAAACCGCCAAGAAGCTAGTGCTTTTTTTGCGGAGCGAGCATGGGATTATCTGAAAGAAGGTGAGCTCGACACAGCGGTATATCGTTTCAATTTGGCTTACTTGCTCAACCCCAACAGTGCAGAGGCCTACTGGGGTTTAGGAGTTATTAGCTTTCACCGCAACGACCTACCCGAAGCTATACGGTTGTTGGGCAAAGGCTTGGTAGTAGAGCCTAAAAACGCCCCACTGATGGTGGATTTGGCCACGCTACATCTGAACTACTTCAAGCAGAAAAACGACACATTAGACATCACAAAGGCCGAGCACTTGCTCAATCAATCTATTGCCATTGAGCCAAACAATGCTAATGCTTACCTCAAATTGTCCATTGCTGAGTTTTATCAACAACACTACGACGAAGCCTGGGCCGATTTACATAAATGCCGCCAGCTTGACCTTTCGAGCTTAGACCTCACTTTTTTGGCCGAGTTAAAATCCAAAAAAGAAGACCCTCAAGGGGTGTTTAAATAGCCAAACACGGTTGATAACGTGTGTTTTAGCTAATTGAAAACGGAATTAGAATAACTGTCTCATCTGAATGCTGGACAAAACGAAGACTACCCATACGGAAGGCTCAAGCGAGGGTGCTAGAACTAGGTCGTAGGGGCGTATGGCATACGCCCAATAGGAGCCAATTTATATTTTGTCCAGCAATCAGCTGTCTCATACATAAAAAGGGCTAAGGTACAATACCTTAGCCCTTTTTATGTTCTTAACTATGCATCTATCTCTTTCCATGTCCTGTAATTAGCGCCTTGATTTGGGTTAATTCTAAGTCAATATTACTTAGCTTGTCTTCAATTTGATACGGTGTCGGATAATCGGGCATCACACCATGATCTGAGTCTTTGATACCCAAGTGGTGGGTTATTTGATAACTATTAAAGTTCACTCTGAGTCTTGAATGAGGTAAAATAATACTGCTTCCTGCCATTCCTCGAGAGCCGTATTCGCTACCACCCGTTTCTTCACCTACCACAGTAGCATTTTTTCGATATTTCAGATGACTGGCTACAAAACTGGCCATCGAAAAAGTACCGCCATTGGTCAAGACAAAAAGCTTACCGTCGAAATGGTTTTTCTTCTTTTTGAAAAAGGGAAAAATATGATTCCAGCCGTATTTGTTCGGAAATTGCAAGGGATTGAGCATAAACAAAAGGGGGGTAATGCGCTCAAAAAAACCAGCTTTTATCCGTGGGTTGAGCATCATTAAGTTGGGTTTTCGGCCAAAAGTAAAACCTCGGATTGGTTCGTCTAGCAAATAACTTAGCAAGGCATTTCCCTTGAAAATAGACCCACCTCCATTGTTGCGAAGGTCAAGAATCAGGTTTTGGATTTTATGGTCTTTTAGGTAGCCGAATACGTCTCGATACGTTCTGGCATTGTGTTTTCCAAAAAATTGGTCAATATCCAACAGCATGGTGGTACTATCAAAATCGGTGGTATAGAGCGCTACGTTGTTCCCCTGTATGACCCGCCGAGTTGTATCTTTTGTCGGATTTTTGGAGGGGGTTGGCTTTAATACCTTAGCTGCTACGTTTATCGTTGTTGTATCACCTGCTTTGTTTCTTATGGAGAAAACATACGTGTCGGGTTTTTGTAAGAGGATATACAAGAACACTGCAAAATTGTGTTCAGCTACATAAGTTCGATGAGTCGTGTTATACCCATCCGAAAACGCCAAACTTTCCATTTTCGGAATCAACTCCCCGACTTGTTGGCCATTGACACTTAAAATTTCATCGCCTTTGTTCCACAAAGAATCTTGGGATTGAACATAAACCCGACGACCCAATACCCAGACCTCAACTGGACATAACGCTGGTGCTTGGGTTTGTTTGTTCGTTCCCTGAACGCCCATGTGCCCACAACCTACCTTACCTACTGCCTGCCGAATCATCGCCAAAAAATCTAAATTAGTCGTAGTGATAGAACAGGCGTTTTTCAAACTGTCATAAAACGCATCCATGCGAGGCTGGGGGGTGTAGCTATGATAGGCTGGGTGAAACTTTTTGAGGTATTTGTTCATATAACTTAGGTCCTCTCGCCTTTGCTCAGGTGTGATGCTTGGTTTCTGAGCATGTAAAGAAAAGGTAAACATACAAAGTACGACGGCTATAACTAGGCGCATAAATGGAGTGGTTGGGTGGATGGTAGAGGGATTGTTTTTAGTTATCAAGTCCTGATTACTTTACGGCCTCAGGTACTCGCTTCATGGTTAGCTTGGCTCGGTAATGCTTGGTAAAACGTGCCGACACTATCCCCAAAATAATTCCAGGTACAAACCAAGGAATCAACTGCAAAAAAGCAGGCGTTCCTTCGGGGTAGTAGCGACTCATGTTTACACAAAAAGCAGTGACAGTAGCGGTGTAAGAGCCTATCATCTTGCCCAGATGCGAAAAGAACCAGTGCATTTTTTGTGCTTCTTTTTGGCCAACAAAAATACGGATGTCGTTCCAACCGTTTACAAAAATCAAGGTTCCAAATGCTGCAAATAGTATGGCCATCATGTACTGATTTTGTAAGGTTGTGAAAACAGCATAGCCCATCATAACCGCCCCACAAGTCATGGCCAGCCACGCAGCCAGACGGTCGGTGAGGGTAGCTGAGCGTACTGATTTTTTGAGGCGTAAGGCTCGCACGCCTGTGAATGTCTGATAAAAACTCAAGATGGCAATGCACAAAAAGAACTGCAAAAACAATTGGGTTGGCCGTAGCGAGAACATCCCGACCGTAGTGACAAATACGCCAAACATCCCCCAATAGTAAATAGTACCCCAAAAATTGTGAGCCTTGCCCCCTTTCTTGACCACCATCGGAACGATGCCGGTTACTAATGAAACGAATCCACAGATGACATGGATAACGAGCAGAACTTGATAAGCCGATTTCATAATACGAGCGTGTTTTGTGTTGTTTCGTTTGCGAGATGAAGCAAAAGTAAAAGCACCAAACACACCCTGCAACTTAAAGGGTCTAACAACAAAAAACGGGGATATTTGACAAGAAAATGGGCTTTTTGTCAGGGTTTGGGATGAATGACAAAGGGAGAATGGGTGGATAGATGCTAATTCATACCTGCCAATTGGTAATGAAAGAATGGCTTGTCTATATGCGATGAAAATGCGATGAAATGAATAGTGTTGGATGTAGTATAAAAAAATTAAATTTAGCACCTATAGTGCCCTGTGGAGCAATACGGGCTGGGGGGCGTTTAGTAAGCTATCACAGACCCGCGGGGGTAGTTGGTAGTAGTGTAGTCAGTGGGGACACTGACTACGGCGGAGTGCCCTGCGGAGCAATACGGCTTGGGGGGCGTTAGGCCATCACAGACCCAGGTTGCTGGTGCGGCCTACGCACAGCGAGGGTAGTTGGTAGTAGTGTAGTCAGTGTCTCCACTGACTACGGCGGAGAAATTGACATAATTGCTTCAATGAAAGTGTCAGTGAAAGTAGAATTAGGGCTGGCTGCTGATGCAACAGAATTAACAAGTGTCCAAATTCAAAAAATAGTAGATACAATCATCGAATCAATATGATACAGCTTTTAAAGACAATCGTTGATGTTAGTGATTTTGAGTTACAAAATCAAATAATTTTCATTTTAAGAGGTGGAATGATGAATAGTTCTGTTTTTATTTGTGATGGTTTGAATGATGAAAAAAAAATATTGGAAAACATTATTATCCCCTCTTTTAGAGCTAATGACGAGAGTTTATGGGTTTATAGCAAGGGTAAAACTTTTGAGTTTTCAAAAAATCGTAATTTTAATAACCCTAAAATTTATTCTGATTTTTTCCCTAAATACAAAAATGAAAATACTTTGATTGGTGATTTCAAAAAAGACGACAACAGATACTTACAATCTCGAAAATTAGTTAATGAAAAGGCTGTTTGGGAAATAAACTTCACCTCTACAATTCTCTTAATTTCTACACAAATTTATCTTGTGAAGTTTTCAGAAAATTTACAAAAATTAAGTCTTTTTTCTTTTGACTTCCATACAGGTTCCCCCCTCTGGCAATACACATTACTCGAAGAGATTTATGATTGGACAGATGGAGGTGGGTATGAACATAAAGGCGAAATAGAACGCATCATTGGCGTTTATAAGGGCGTTTTGTGGGTATCACTCAATTCAGGGCGGCTATTGGGCTTATCGGTAGAAGGTGGGTTGTTACTTTATAATATTTCACAACCCAATATTTATCCCAATGGCTATACTTTTAGGGAAGAAAACAAGTATTTGTGGTATGGTCGGCATTGGCAGTTTGATGCTGAAAAGGGTGTTTTGTTTGGGTTAACGAGTTGCTATTATTTCGAGTTAACCCTCAGCAACCCAAGCAATACCTTTGTTTTGTACGATATTTCGGCCAGTTGCGAGCAATATTCCATCAAAGCCAATATGCCCGTTTTAGAATGGTCATGGCAAGGCGATGAGATATTTTTTGGGGATACAGATTTTAGAAATCAACCATCCAGTGTGGGTATATTCAATCGAAAAAGAAAAGAAATTACGTGGACAAGTCGAGAGTTAGGCGAGGAAGGTGTTTTCAAGGGGGTTCGTAAAATAGACTATGCTGGAGGTAGGCTGTATGTTTTAGATGGCCAGAATACCTTACATATTTTTGAGCGGGAAAAAAAACTATAGATTACCCCCCATTGTGCGTAGTGTTCAATCGAACACTGCGTACTAAAGATGAAAGTCCGTCTGTGACGGGGTCGCCCAGACGGCTCAACCCACGTAAAAGAGGCAAAAACGTAACCGTAACACCCATGGCATTTGCACGCAGAATCCAAAACCCCGAAGGGCTTTATTTTATCACCTTTTCCTCCGTGGTAGGTGTTTGTCCACCAACAAACAGGCACAAGCAAAACCAACACAACAAATTGAAAATCAAAACTTAATATAGACCATACATCCTTACGCAGTAGGTAGTTTAACAATAAACGTACAACCTTGTCCCAAGGCACTTTCGAGGCTGATGCTGCCTTTGTGGGCTTCTACCATCAGCTTTACGTAGTATAAGCCTAGCCCAAAACCCTTTACATTATGAACGTTGCCCGTGGGAACTCTATAAAATTTCTGAAAGACTAATTTATGGTTTTTTTCGCTGATACCCAGCCCATTATCTTTTACCGAAATCACCAATTGCTTGCCTACATTTTGAGTAGCGATAAGCACTTGAGGGGATTTGTCGCAGTATTTGAGGCTGTTGTCGAGGAGGTTGTGTAGTATATTGGAGAGGTGCAGGCGGTCGCCGTTGACCAAGTGGTGGGTAGCTTCTAATTGTAGTTGCACATCGGCATTCTTATCTTTCCACACTGGTAGCTGATTGTTGATAAGTTCGTGGATAACTTCATGGATATCCACTTTTTCTTTGTGAAGCTCTTGGGTACCATCGCTCAACTTGGCAATTTGCAACACGGCGTCCACGTGCTTGCGCAGGCGATTGGCCTCGTTCCGAATAATGGTGGCGTAGTTGAGCAACCGTTCGGGGTGATTAGCGATTTCGGGTTTGGCCAATACTTCGCTCGAAATCGAAATCGTCGAAATCGGCGTTTTGAACTCATGCGTCATGTTGTTGATGAAGTCCGTCTGGATCTCTGAGAGTCGTTTTTGCTTAAAAATCACCCACAGCGCATACGCAAAAAACAGCATCACCACCCCCAATGCAATACTCGACACCAGCCAAAAACCTGTCTGATTGAGCAAATACATGCGTTTTTCGGGAAAATACACCCCAAAATAATAATTGTGACCAGGTATTTGCGGAAACTCATATTTCACAGAGCTGGTGCTATCGCATTTGGGCGATACACACACAAAACCACCGTACTGGATGCTATTTTTTTGGCAATCGTAAATCCCATATTCAAAGTTGGTGTTAATGTCTTGGCGGATAAACTCTTGTCTCAAAAACTCCTCAAGCACCATAGGGTTAATTACATCATTGATTTGTACGGTGTAGTAATTTGACATGATTCGCTCTACGGGCTTCAGTACCAGATTGTTAGGATTTTGATTGAAGTCTAACATGCGTTTGGTAACTACTCGCAAGGCCGACGTAATCCGTTGGTCAAAATCTTGGTCTTCGAGGGTATAAGCCTGCCGATACCAATAATACTGCACAACCATTATGGCCAGTAGAACCACGGTCGAAAAAATGGTGAATAAACGTAAGGTTCGGCTCGACATAGCTTTAATTCATCAACGTAACTGCCTACAAAACGTAAAAGTCTGCTTTACTGGATAAAAGTTCCCCACAAGTTTACGAAAATCTTAGGGTTGCCCTTAACAAAAAAGGCAGCGGGTATGCCCGTTGCCTTTTTTATATAGCCATGAAAACTTTACTGCTTTTCTTTTATGCTGCTTTTGAGACGGGCGTTTCCCAAAAAAGTAACAGAACGAAATATAAAGTTGCGCAACGGCGTATTTTACCTTCGCCACTCCGAACCAAGCTGCCTGATTTTTTGTAGTCAATCATAAAACCACTAAGCTGCTGATGAAACTAAAACTCTATCAAGTAGATGCCTTTACCGACACCTTGTTTAAGGGCAATCCAGCCGCTGTTTGTCTATTAGACGAATGGCTTCCCAAACCCACTATGCAAGCCATTGCTGCCGAGAATAATTTAGCCGAAACGGCCTTTTTAGTTCGGATAGGCAATGATTTCGACCTCAAGTGGTTCACTCCAACCGTTGAGATAGACCTGTGTGGCCATGCTACAGTGGCTTCGGCCAAAATCATTTACGATTACTTGGGTTACGACGAAGCGGTTATTCGTTTTCATTCCAATAGCGGCATCTTAACGGTATCTCGTGAAGATTCATGGTTGTATC
Source organism: Spirosomataceae bacterium (assembly GCA_046329195.1). GTDB lineage: Bacteria > Bacteroidota > Bacteroidia > Cytophagales > Spirosomataceae > JAXLVB01. The sequence continues at coordinate 268,343 of JAXLVB010000001.1, forward strand.
TCAACTTTCCGTCGTATCCACCTGTATCGGTCGAAGCCCCGCCTGCTGGTTTGTTAGAAGGCTTAGGTATTACCAATGCGCAGTCAGTTTGGCGAGGCCGTACCAATGACTACATGGTAGTTTTGGATAATCAAGAGGCGGTGAGTCAGGTTAATCCTGATTTTCGGTTACTGAAATCAGTAGCGGCACGTGGCATTATTGTAACGGCTCGTGGCAACGAAGTGGACTTTGTGTCTCGTTTCTTTGGCCCAGCCTCGGGTATTGACGAAGACCCGGTAACGGGTTCAGCTCATTGTATTCTGACGCCGTATTGGGCCGGTGTATTAGGAAAAACAGAGCTTATTGCCAAGCAGATTTCGCCACGTGGGGGTGATTTACGCCTCAAACTTCTGGGCGACCGTGTCGAAATCGGTGGCCAGTCGGTGGTTTATTTGGCTGGAGAGATAGAAGTTTAGTACGAATCTCATACAGAAAAAGGTTGGCCATGATGACCAACCTTTTTGGATTTATAAATGCTTGGGTGGCAAGACTAACTCACAAAACCCAACTTAATGGTGTTGGTACGGATGTCTTGTTGGGTTGGGATACTCAAATTGCTAATGACCACGTCGCCTTTTTCAAGTAATCCTTTTTGTTTGAGAATAGTGGCCATATCGGTCACAATTTCTTCGAGGCCCTTGTCTCGGCTATCGTAATAAAACACCTTCACTCCCCACAAAAGCCCCATCGTACTAACAAGGGTTTCGTTAGAGGTAAATACATACAAGTTGGCCTTGGGGCGGTGAGCCGACAAGCGGAACGCCGTATATCCTGAGCTGGTTGTACACATGATTGCCTTGGCCTTAGTATCTCGTGCCAAGCGACACGCCGCAGCAATCACTCGGTCGTTTTGAATGGTAGGCGATTCTTCTAGCCCTTCGAGCATGTGATTTTTGAAGTAGATAGCCGCTTCGTCGCCTTTCACGATTTTGATTTCGTTTTGCTGTTGTTCTACGGCTTCAATAATGTGGCGCATGGTCTGTACCGCAATCTCAGGATACTTACCCGATGCCGATTCAGCCGAAAGCATCGTAGCTGAAGCACCGTCCAATACCGCATTGGCTACATCCGACGTCTCGGCACGGGTTGGTACAGGGTTGTCTTTCATGGACTCCAGCATCTGCGTGGCCACAATCACAGGTTTGGCAGCCTTGATACACTTTTTCACCATCGTTTTTTGAAGGTGCGGCACGATAGCTCCATCAAGCTCTACGCCCAAGTCCCCACGAGCTACCATTACGGCATCGGTAGCCTCGATAATGGAATCAATATTGTCAATAGCTTCTGGTTTTTCGATTTTGGCCACTACTCGGGCGTGTTTACCAGTAGCCTTTATTTTGTTTTTTACGTCTAGAATATCTTCTGCCTTCCGTACAAACGAAAGTGCTACCCAGTCAACGTCATTGGCCAGCCCGAAGTAGAGGTCTTCTTCATCCTTTTCGGTCAGAGCTGGAAGCGACACTTTGGTGCCGGGTAGATTGATTCCTTTTTTTGACTTGAGAATGCCCCCATACACTACTTCGGTGACTACTTCTTTGTTGTCATAATCAATCGCCGTTACGATCACTTCGAGGTTACCGTCGTCCATCAAAATGCGTTCGCCCACATTGACGTCTTTGTACATCGAAGTATAGGTAGTGCCTACACGTTCTGATGTCCCCAGCAGGTTTTCGTCCATTACAAACGTAAACTGCTGCCCTGCTACAATCTCAACTCCGTTGTTTTCAACTAATTGAGTGCGGATTTTGGGACCTTGTAAATCTTGCAGAATAGCCGCATTAAAGCCATACTCCTGATTAATTTCACGGATAAAGTTGATGACTTTTTGGTGGTCAGCATGTGTCCCATGCGAAAAGTTCAGGCGGAATACATTGACCCCCGCTTGTGCCAGCTTAATGAGCATCTCTTTGGTATTGCTGGCAGGACCTACGGTGGCAACAATTTTGGTTTTCTTCTGGTAAGACATTCGTTTGTATCGTTATTCTGTGGTGAGTTATTGGGTGATTCGTCGGGTAAGTTGTTGATTTAAAAGATTTTTTTACAACAAGTTACGAATACTAATAACATACAACGGTAATGGATTTGGTTATCAGAGCCGCAAGTTACCTAAAATTCTGTTTAAGCATGGAATTATTTATGAATCATTGGTAAATTAACATCATTTCGATAGGTAAAGAAGTTCTTATCAAAATTAATTTCATCCCATCTAATTAGGATCTTTGGCCTAAGCAAAACCTTTTTTCTCCTTATCCATAGTCATCGAGTTTTTGTCTTTCCATAAGCCTCCTTTAGATATAATTCATTATTTATCAATTAATTATAGATTTAAAAAAACGAATACCAAACAACGAATACCCTCCACCTTCCGAAACCCCTCAAATTTTTGTACTTTTGCAGGAATTTTTGCGGAAAGTACCTGTTACAGAAGATACGCAAATCTTTTTGCACTATTTATCATGAATTTCAAAGAATATAGAGGCATTGACTATGCTCAAGTGGCCGACGAAATCTTGGCGTTTTGGAAAGACAACAAGATTTTTGAGCAATCGGTTAGCACCCGTGAAGGCAAGCCTTCGTTTACGTTTTATGAAGGTCCGCCTTCGGCCAACGGAACCCCTGGTATCCACCACGTGATGGCTCGAACCATCAAGGATATTTTTTGCCGCTACCAAACCCTCAAAGGCAAGCAGGTAAAGCGCAAAGGTGGCTGGGACACCCACGGCCTGCCTATCGAGCTTCAGGTTGAGAAAGAACTGAACATTACCAAAGAAGACATCGGGAAGAAAATCTCCATCGAAGAGTATAACCAAAAGTGCCGTGAGGCCGTGATGCGCTTTACCGACCAGTGGCTCGACATGACCGAGCGCATGGGCTACTGGGTGGATATGGACAACCCCTACGTAACGTATCACAACGAGTACATCGAGTCGGTGTGGTGGTTGCTCAAGCAGTTGCATCGCAAAGGCTTACTTTATAAGGGGTACACCATTCAGCCGTATTCGCCAGCGGCAGGTACAGGCCTTAGCTCACACGAGCTAAACATGCCCGGTACCTACAAAGAGGTAAAAGACACCTCGCTAACGGCACAGTTTAAAGTGAAGCATACGGGCAAGTCGGCCTTCTTGTTTGACGACGTGGAGCGTGCCCACACCCAAGGCGACCTCTACATCTTGGCTTGGACTACCACCCCCTGGACGCTGCCTTCAAACTCAGCCCTGACCGTTGGCAAAAACATTGAATATGTGCTCATTAGCACCTTCAATCCTTACACGTATTTGCCTGTAAACGTAGTGCTGGCTCGTGAGTTGGTAGGCAAATACTTCAACGAAAAAGGAAAAGATGGTGATTTTGCAGCTTTCAAAGAGGGCGACAAAATCATCCCTTGGACTATCATTTCTACTTGTAAAGGGGCTGATTTAGAAGGCATTGAGTACGAACAGCTTCTCCCATACGTTCAGCCCGAAACAGCTGCTTTTCGAGTTATCTTGGGCGATTTTGTAACCACCGAAGACGGTACAGGCGTGGTACATACCGCTCCGACCTTCGGTGCCGACGACTTTAGAGTGGCTCAACAAAATGGGATTCCGGCCATTTTGGTACAAGATGAAAACGGCAAAGACATGCCTTTGGTGGACAAACGAGGTCGTTTTGTAAAAGAAGTTACCGACTTTGCTTTGGAGTACGTCAAGGAAGCTTACCTGACCGACGAAGAGAAAGAAGAAGAACGTCAGAAACAAGGTCGTGACAAGTACCTATCCGTAGATGAACGCATTGCGATTAAACTCAAAACTGAGAATAAAGCCTTTAATGTTCAGCGCTTTGAGCACCCCTACCCGCACTGTTGGCGTACTGATAAGCCCGTGCTGTATTACCCCTTGGACAGCTGGTTTATCCGCAGCACGGCGGTGAAAGACAAGCTCATTCATCTCAATAACACCATCAACTGGAAGCCCGAAAGTACCGGTACTGGCCGCTTTGGCAACTGGCTCGAAAACTTGGTGGACTGGAACCTCTCTCGCTCTCGTTTCTGGGGAACACCCCTGCCCGTATGGCGCAGCGAAGACGGCGAAGAAGTTTGTATCGGTTCGTTGCAAGAGTTAGAACAAGGCATCAGACATGCGCTTAACGACAGCGTGCTGACCGCCGAACAACGAGCCAGCAACGAGAAATACTTGGCATTGCTCAGCCAAGGCCAAGAGGACTTGCACCGCCCCTACGTGGATGAAGTTTATCTAGTATCAGTGTCGGGCAAGGTGATGTTCCGTGAGCCTGACCTGATTGACGTATGGTTCGACTCCGGTGCTATGCCTTATGCTCAATGGCACTATCCCTTTGAGAATCAGGATATTTTTGAAAAATCATTCCCTGCCGACTTTATCTCGGAGGGCGTTGACCAAACCCGTGGTTGGTTCTTTACCCTCCATGCCATCTCGACGATGGTGTCGGAGTCTGTATCGTTCAAAAATGTAGTCTCGACGGGTTTGGTGTTGGACAAAAACGGCGAGAAGATGTCCAAACGCAAAGGTAACGTTATCAATCCGTTTGAGGCTTTGCCCAAGTACGGTGCCGACCCAGTGCGTTGGTATATGATTACGAACTCAAACCCTTGGGACAACCTTCGCTTTAACCTCGACGGCATCACCGAAGTTCAGCGGAAATTTTTCGGAACGCTCTATAACACGTATGCGTTTTTTGCGCTATATGCCAACTTAGATAACTACGCCATCAGCGAAACCGACCGAGTGCCTTACGAACAACTGCCAGAGCTTGACCGCTGGATTTTGTCGAAACTCAACACGCTGATTCGAGAAGTGGACGACGCCTTTGCTGACTACGAACCCACCAAGGCAGGACGAGCCATTCAGGACTTTGTTTGTGACCATCTGTCTAACTGGTACGTACGGTTGTCTCGCCGTCGTTTCTGGAAAGGCGACATGACCACCGACAAGCAGGCGGCTTACGAAACCCTTGGGCATTGCTTGGCAGCAGTTGCACAGCTAATGAGCCCGATTGCGCCTTTCTTTGCCGACTGGCTCTACAAAAACCTGACCGACCACCTGCGTTCGGAGGCCATTCAGCAAAATACCCCATTCCGCTTCGATTCTGTGCATCTTACGGAGTTCCATCCTTACGAAGCAGCTTGGGTAGATGCCGACTTAGAGGCTTCGATGGACTTGGCTCAGCGGATTTCGTCGCTGGTACACTCGCTACGCAAAGGCCATAAGATTAAAGTGCGTCAGCCGTTGACCAAAATCTTGATTCCGGTATTGAGTGGCCAAACTCGTGAGCAAATCCGCCATGTAGAAGATCTCATCAAGGCCGAAGTCAACGTAAAAGCAATTGAATACGTGGACGATGATTCAGGCGTATTGTCAAAAAAGGTGAAGCCCAATTTCAAAACGTTAGGCCCTAAATACGGTCCCAAAATGAAAGAAGTGGCAGCCCTTATCAATAGCCTCAGCAAAGAGCAAATTAACCAACTCGACAAGGTAGGTTCTCTACAAACAGAACAATTTGATTTACAGAAAGAAGACGTCGAAATCTTGACCGAAGACCTCCCCGGCTGGATTGTAGCCAGCGACGCTGGCCTTACAGTGGCCCTTGACATCACCATCCCAGATGATTTGCGCAAAGAAGGTATTGCTCGTGACTTTGTAAACCGTATTCAGAACCTACGCAAAGATAGCGGCTTAGAAGTAACCGACAAGATAAGCATTTCACTAAAAGATACTTACGAATTGGTAAGTACTGCTCTTGAGGCTAACAAGGAATACATTTGCTCCGAAACACAAGCTCTATCGCTCCATATTCTACCCGAGTTGCACGAAGCCGTTTCGGTCGAAATGGACGAGTACCTGCTCGATGTAAAAATTGAAGTGGTATAGGAACAATCTACTTCACACATACAAAGCCATCCGAGAGGGTGGCTTTTTTTACGGCCAGACAATACGGTAGGGGCGTATGGCATACGCCCAAGTTCATGCCGCTACGCCGCTACATAATTCTCAGTACTTATCTCTCAAAAAACCATATTAGGCGCATTTGCGCTCAAAGGGTTTTGTGTTTGAATTGTTTTTCACAACTTTGTTCATCTAATCAACCCTTCACCTCACAACTTACTGAACTCTTTATGCGCAACTTTTTCGTTCTACTCTGCTGCATAGTTACGTTAGGGGCTTTTGCCCAAAAGAAAAAGTCCTCTCAAACTACGCCAACCCCACCAGCACCAGCAGCCATTGTGGCTACTAACGCAGCGGACCGTTTGGCTGGCTATGAAAAACGCAAACAACTTGATGCGATTTCGTTGGTCAATAATGTCAAATTCCGCTCGGTGGGGCCTACCGTGATGAGTGGCCGTGTGGCCGATATTGACGTAAACAACACCGACCCTACGCAGTTTTTTGTGGCGTATGCCTCTGGCGGGCTTTGGAAAACCGAAAACAATGGGATTTCGTTTACGCCTTTGTTTGACAACGAAGCCGTAATGACCTTGGGCGACGTTGCCGTGGACTGGAAAACGGGCGGCAAAACCATTTGGGTGGGCACTGGCGAAAGCATTTCTTCTCGCTCGTCCTATTCGGGTGTGGGCATGTACAAAAGCGAAGACGGCGGAAAAACTTGGCAACACAAAGGACTGTCAGATAGCCACCACATCGGCGAAATCATGCTGCATCCAACCGACGCTAACACCGTATGGGTGGCCGCCTTGGGGCATTTGTACACCCCTAACCGTGAGCGAGGTATTTTTAAGACCTCTGACGGTGGTAAGACGTGGAAAAACACCCTCTACGTGGACGAAAACACAGGAGCTATTGACATTCAGATAGACCCTACTAACCCCAAGGTGCTTTATGCAGCCATGTGGTACAAAACTCGTCGGGCTTGGAATTTTGAAGAAGGTGGCAAAACCTCAGGTATTTATAAATCAACCGACGGTGGCGATACGTGGAAGCTCGTTTCGGGTCCGGGTAGTGGTTTTCCGCAAGGCGATGGCAATGGCCGTATCGGAATAACCGTTTCGCCGTCTAATCCTAACATCGTGTATGCCACGCTTGACAACCAAGCACGCCGCCCCGAAGACCCCGCAGAAGCACAAAAAAATGCCAATAAGCTCACGCCCGCCAAACTCAAAGCCTTGAGCAAAGAGGATTTTTTGAAACTAGACGACACCCAGCTTAATGAATACCTAGACGAAAAACGATTTCCCGAAAAATACACCGCCAAGACAGTTAAAGACTTAGTCAAAACCGATAAAATCACAGTAACAGGCGTAGTAAGCTATACCGAAAGTGGCGACGATGACGCCAACCTACCGCCTGTGGTAGAGTGTGAAGTGTATCGCTCTGACGACGCCGGTACTACTTGGCGACGCACCCACAAAGACTTTTTCCAATCGGTTTTTAATACCTATGGATATGTATTTGCTACCATTCACGTATCACCTTCCAATCCAGACAAAATCGTAATTCCAGGTTTTCAAATCATCAAGTCTGAAGACGGCGGCAAAACCTTCCAAGGCATCAATGCTCCCAACGTCCATGCCGACCACCATGTGATTTGGATGAACCCTAAAAACGACAAACACATGATATTGGGCAATGATGGCGGCCTTAACATTACCTACGACAATGGCAAAACATGGTTTTTTGCTAATACCCCTGCGGTAGGGCAGTTTTACGCCATCAATGTGGACATGGCCAAACCGTACAACGTCTATGGCGGTCTGCAAGACAACGGCGTTTGGTATGGCCCCAGTACCTACCGCCACAGCTACGAATGGTATGCCGAAGGAGCCTACCCATTCAAAAACATTGGCGGAGGTGATGGTATGCAAGTAGCCGTAGATACCCGTGACAACAACATCGTTTATACTGGCTCTCAGTTCGGTTTTTATTTTCGCTTGAACAAAACGACTGGCGAGCGAAAGTTCTTACAGATTCCAAGAGAAATCGGCGAAGACAAATTACGCTGGAACTGGCAAACGCCCATTTTGCTAAGCCGTCATAATCAAGATATTGTGTATTGGTGTTCTAACAAATTCCATCGCAGTTTAGACAAGGGTGAAACGTGGAAAACCCTATCGGGCGACCTCACCAAAGGAGCTAAGCAAGGCGATGTGCCATTTGGTACCTTGGTTACGATAGACGAATCGCCGCTACATTTTGGCTTGCTCTACGTTGGCTCTGACGATGGCCTTATTCATAGTTCAAAAGATGGAGGTTATACTTGGACCAAGATTTCGGATGGCCTGCCCCAAAACTTCTGGGTAAGCCGAGTGGTAGCTTCTACTCATCAGGAAGCAACCGTGTATTGTTCGCTAAACGGCTATCGTGACGACCATTTTACAGCTTATGCCTACGTTTCGACCGACTATGGCCAAACCTGGCAGCGCATAGGCGAAGACCTACCCGCCGAGCCAATCAACGTTATTAAAGAAGACCCTAAAAACCCGAATCTGCTTTATATCGGTACAGACCACGGGCTTTATATTTCATTGAACAAAGGTAAGTCGTTTATGCACATGGCGGGCGAGCTACCAGCTGTTCCGGTACATGATTTGGTGGTGCACCCTCGTGACAACGAAGTAGTGCTGGGCACCCACGGTCGTTCGATATGGATTGCCGATGTCAGTTTGGTACAACAGCTTACAGATAGTCTTTTGGCTAAAGATATTCATGCTTTTGCCTTGAAAACCCAAAACGCCAATCCTTCATGGGGCCGACAATTCATGAAGTATGACGAGCCCAACGCCATTAAGTACGACATTCCGTTTTACTTGAAAAAAGCGGATAAAGTCACTGTCAAAATCCAGACCGACAAGGGCTTGGTACTTCGTACCTTAACCGACGACAGTGAAACGGGGCTAAATTTTGTGAACTTCGACATGACATTAGACAAAGCTGTGATGGCCGACTACGAAAAATACCTCAACGAAGTGAAGCGTAAAGACGAAAAAGCCATTAAGGTAGAGTTAGGCCAAGACGACAAGCAACTGTACATTCGCCCCGGCAAATACAAAGTGGTGATTGAAACTACAGGAGGCCTAAAAGCCGAACAAAGCCTCGAAATCAAAGGCAGCGAGCGTCGAGGACGTCGAAGTGTTCCAACCGCCAAAGTAGTAGGTAGCCCTGGCGAGTTAGAAGACTGGATGGAAGAATTAGGTATCGAAGAAAAGAAATAAGTAAAAATCCCCATGAGTTTTAACTTATGGGGATTTTTTTTACCCTAACAAATACGCCTTAAAATCGTCAAATTGAGTGCTCATAGGCGTGGCCTGCTTGGGTAATTCCAATAAAGCCGACAGTCGCTCAGGAACGGGTACTTGCTGACCAAGGGTGCCTTCGACTACATCTAAAAACTTGGCGTAATGAGCCGTTGATAAAAACACACCTGTTACATCTTGAGCTATTCGATTCATGTAATCGCTCAAGCCTAAGTACGCTACCCCCGTGTGTGGACACATGATATAACCTGTGCGCTCATACACATCTTTTAGGGCTACTTTGGTTTGATTGTCGTCATAATAAGCCCCCGAGATCAGCGAAGCCACTCGCTCATACGAGTTGCCACCTAAAATTTTCATCCGAATAAAATTGCTCGGATTTCCTACGTCCATCGCATTCGAAATGGTTTCTTGCGAAGGTTTGGGTTCATAATACCCCGAAGCAAGGTAGCGAGGTACTATGTTATTGATATTGGTAGCTGCTATGAATTGCTGTACGGGTAAGCCCATTCGGTAGGCAATTACACCAGCGCTCAAGTTTCCGAAGTTTCCACTCGGCACGCTGATTACCAGAGGCTTGCCTGTCTTTTTTAGCTGTGCATAAGTGCCAAAATAGTAAAAAGACTGTGGAATTAGGCGGGAGATATTGATGGAGTTGGCCGAAGCTAAGTTGAAACGAGAAGTCAATTCCGCATCCAAAAATGCTTGTTTGACCAACCATTGACAGTCGTCAAAGGTGCCATCTACCTCTAAGGCTTTTACATTGCCACCCAAGGTGGTCAATTGCTTTTCTTGAATATCACTTACCTTACCACTTGGATACAAAATCGTAACCGAAATCCCCGGCGTATTAAAAAAACCTTGTGCTACGGCTCCACCGGTATCACCAGAAGTAGCCACCAAAATCCGAATCTCTTTCTGTGACTTTTGCAAGAAATACGACATCAGCGAAGCCATAAACCGAGCCCCAAAGTCTTTGAATGCCATCGACGGCCCATGAAACAACTCCAAGACGTACTTGTTAGGCTCTACTTCAACCACTGGTGCCTCAAACGTAATGGCACGCTCTACAATTTGAGCCAAATCAGTAGCCGAAATATCATCACCCAGCAACACACTGGATACTTCAAAGGCAATTTCTTGGAGCGAAAGGTCTTGGATATGTTCAAAAAAAGAAGCTGGCATGGCCGGAATCACCTCGGGCATATACAACCCGTTGTCGGGGGGGAGTCCTCTAAACACCGCTTCTTCTAACGACACGACAGGACTCTGATGGTTGGTACTATACAGTTGCATAATTAAGAAGAGTTTGAAAAAGCACTATCAAACTCAGTACTGGTTTAACGATTCGGATCACAAAAGTACTCCCCGAAACCTGAAGTACCAAAATACCGCAGGTGTCGGGGAGTTGATAATATACGTATTTATCTTATTTCCAAAGAGAAAACTACTCATAATCAACAAGTTATTTACCCTTTGTATCAATAGTACTGATTGGTACACATCGTTTCAAACCATGCGGCCGATAAGAACAATTTTTTGTTGGTTATAAGTTGTTCAATACTTCTCGCAGTTCGGTCAGAATCATTTCTTTGACCGCCACCTTCCGTTTTTGGGTAGTAATTTTGGTCAAAATTACTCGGTCCATTTCTGTGTTACGGTTGAACGAATCCCCGTTAGAGGTATAAGTCTCAAGATCATTTTTCTCTTTCTTGACCAAGTAATCCATCTGGTGAATCTGGATCTTAAGCTGGTCACGGCGAGGCTTATCTCTAAAATCAGGGTAACGATAACTAATAACCCGCATCAAGTAGTTCATTTCAAACACTTTATCACAAGCCAAGCGGAATTTTTCTGACAGGTCTCTGTCCACTACTTTTAGCTTGGCAGAGGTGTTCTTCCATTCGTTAAGCAATTCTTTAGCCCGTTCCGAAGCTTTTATCATATCGTCCGAATATGGTAACTTGGTAGCTTCTTCAGCCATACGCTTGAGGGCATCCAAAATCGGGTTCACACGAGGTTGTTGAACAATGCCTTTGGCTTTGTTATAACGGTAGAAAAACCCATTATTGGCATACTTAAAATCCCGCCACATCATTTTTTGTTTTTTGGGCGGAATTGCTCCAATGACTTTCCACTCGTTTTGAAGCTGGCGCATTTTCTGGAAAGCATCATCTAAATCTTCGGCCCTTACCAGTTCTTTTGCCGTTTGTACAAGCACCTCATAACGAGCAATTTTCTCATCAATTATTCGGTTTTTCTCCGCAAAAAACTCTCTTCTTTTTTGGAAGAAACTATCCGCAAGTGCCTGAAATTCAGCTTCTACTTCGTCGTCAAGTGGTTTTTCGACAGGCCCTGTTTTTAGCCACTTGAGTTTTAGTTCTTGAAGTGCCTCTGTGGCTTCGGCCCAGTCGGTGCGGTTAGCCGCCGCACGGGTTTCTTCCAGAAGAGCTCTCTTGATTTCTAAGTTTTTCTTTTGATTAACAACAATGAGGTCTCTCAGATAGACTTCGAGTTTGTCGAGCTGAACAAAAAACGGTGCGAAATTACCCCACCCATCAAATTCTGCGAGGGTTTTACGAAGTTGCAGTAGTTTGGTTAGATAAGAGCCTTTGTTTTGGGCTTCTTCAACTTGCTGAAAAAGCTGCACTACTTTTGTTTCAGCAATACTGAACCGATTTTTGAAGTACTGAACAGCCTCTTCGGGCGTGCGACGCACTTCTCCAATTTCTCGGTCAGGGAAATCAAGATAACTTTTTAAGTAAACTTTGTCGCCGAGTACATAACCGTACTCGTCTTCCAATAAACGTTCCATGTTTTGGGTGGTTAGAGACTAAGCAAATTTAATCCATACAATGTAGTTAAAGTTTTATTGTGTAACGAAGTAGTATCTGTGCGCATCGTCTTGTAAATAAGATACTTACTTGGATATTGATGAATCCCTGGACAATAAAACCCTAAGTTGACATGTACTAAAATCCGATATTTGCTGAGTACAAATTTTCGCAGTTACAAATAAAACAAAAAATAAATAATGAAACCATTATCTTTTTGCAAGTAAGTGATAAGTTATTGACTACCAAATACACACTAAGAATAAAAATCACTAAAAATCAACCACTTACAAAACAAAATGATTCCAAAAATCCACAAATGAATAATAAAATCACTGATGGATTTACGAGCAAACGGTACTTTTTTTACTGTATTTGTTAGCTAACATAACTCTTTAACAGCTAATTAGCCATTTCTTAAGCTTTCGACTATCTCGCCTTTAGGGCGTTTTTCAATGGTACATCAGCCTATTTGTAGGTACCTAAAACAATTAGACCGCTTTGGGTTCGTCTTTGTAAACTTTCTGATACCCTACTCCATCTACTACGATTTTTGAAATGATTTCTCGCATAATCTCAGAGGTCCCTCCTGCAATGGTGCCTACTCGCACGTCTCGATAGGCTCGGCAGATGGGGTAATCTTCGATATAGCCATAGCCTCCAAAAAATTGTAAACAGCCATCTATGACCCGTTTTTGCATTTCGGAGGTATAGAGTTTGGCCATGGAGCATTCTTTGACCACAACCTCACCGTGCATGTATTTCCAACAGGTACTATATACAAATTCTTTGGCTACTTCTACCTCAGTAGCCAAGTCGGCGGCTTTGTGTCGAAGTGCTTGAAATTTAGCAATGGGGCGTCCAAATGCATCCCGTTCGTGCATGTATTGGAGTGTCCACTCAAGGGCGGCTTCGGCGCCTGCTACTGCCATAATAGCGGCCACTAAACGCTCCAATTGTAGGCTTTCCATCAAATAATAAAACCCAGCATTTTCCATGCCAATTCGGTTCGTAACAGGCACTCGAACGTTATCAAAACGAATTTCAGCAGTATCGGAGCTGTGCCAGCCCATTTTGTTGAGCTTGGTGCGAGTAATGCCCTCGGCTTGCAAATCTACGACAATCAAACTCACCCCATTGGCTCCTGCCGAAGGCGTTGTTTTGGCCGCCAGTGTGACAAAGTCGCCATAAGTGCCATTGGTAATGAAGGTCTTAGACCCATTGATGACGTATTCCTCGCCGTCTCGAACGGCAGTCGTCAAAATCGCCGAAACGTCAGAGCCCGTATTGGGTTCAGTCATGGCCAAAGCACCTACTTTTTGGCCTTGAATGGCCGGCATCAAGTAGTGTTGCTTGAGTTCGTTATTACCTGCTTTTAGGATATGGTTGGTAGCCATATATTGATGCACACTTACTGCCGAAGCAAAACCACCGATGGTGCTTCGAGAAAGCTCTTCCAGCCAAACCACCGTAAACCAAAAATCGGCATTTGAGCCACCGTATTCTTCTGGGAAATTGATACCCAAAAAACCCATTTCGCCCATTTTCTGAAATACATCTCGAGGTACTTTGCGGGCTGTTTCCCATTCGTTGGCATAAGGAATAACTTCTTTTTGAATAAACTGCCGTGCTGCCTGCCTAAACAGGTGGTGGTCTTCGGTAAAATACTGCGATGTGGCTTTCATGAAGCAATGCGATGTGGTTGTTGATGGCTCAAAAATAAAAAATGGCGCAACATCCTGAGAAATTGCGCCTTAGAAAGTTACGATAAAAATGTGATTTTATTTTACTGTGAAATTCCCTTCTCCAATTTTGAAGCCTTCGGCATACAGCTCCACGTTGTACTTGCCCGGACGATACCGATCGCCGCCTTTGGCAAATACCCATTCTACGTTTTGGTTAGAGTTGTTGTACTGCACTTTTTGTTTGCCCGTGTACATCACTTCTTTGCCTGCCCAATAAAAGGTGGAGCCGTCTAGCCCATTGCTCAATACGGCGCCTTCGGGGTCAAGCACTCGCACCAACACTTCTTTTTCTTCTTGCTTGGTCAATGGGTTGGGTGCTAAGGTGTAGCTTACTTTAATTTTTTCCATTCGCTTGGCTTTGTACTCATTTTCGTCGTCTTCTTTGAGTTTGCCTTTGCTGGTGATAGCTGCTACTTTTACATTTTGTGCTTTGAGAGCCGAGGCAATACTTACCTTCTCTGTCAGTTCTTTGTTTTGAGCCACATAGGTGTTTAGCGTATCTTTGTAGGCTCTATGAGTAGTCGCCAAGTTGGTTTTGAGGCTTGTGTTTTCTTGGTTTAACGTCTCATTATTAGCCAATAACTGGCCATTTTCTTCTTTCAACTTGGCAATTTCGGCATCTTTTTGGGTCAAAAACGACTCGTATTCTTTGATTTTGGCTTCATACTTTGCAATAGAAGCCCCGTTGTTGCGGCGAAGGACGACTTTATCTGTCTCTAATTGTGCCTTTACCTTGAGGAGTTCGCTTACATCGCCACCCAATTTTTGCACTTCGGCAATTTTGTTGGTCAATTCACTAGAGATTGAATCCAGTTTGGCGTGTGTAGCCAATAGTTCGGTGGTTTTTTGTTGAATTACCTGAGCTTGATTAGTCGAGACTTCTTTTTGGTTGTACAACGAGAAGCCTAACACGCCTGCAATGATGGTCATCAGCGCTAAAGCAGCTACTAAGATAGGATTGTTTTTTTGGGTAGTTTCCATAAAACATAATGAGTTAAAGGGTTAAACATAGAACAACATGAGGGTATCATGCGGTAGATGTTTGGCAATAGGCAACAACGGTTTTTTTACGTAGCCAGCCGTCATTATTTAACATAAACCATTTGTTATTTATTGATTATTAAGCAATTAACAAATGTTGACGAACACAATTACGGCCAACTTGTTTGTAAAAGAAGATATATTCAACTCAAAATGCGGATAGGTGAAGATAGCGGAATTTTGAGATTCCGAGTATAAAACGGCACCATTGGGGGCTTATTGCAAGATTGGTAAGAAAATGTGTAAACGGTCGCAATAATCAAGATATAGGGCAGAATAGATACGGCAAAAGCCTGTCAAAGCTATTTGTAAGAGTACTCTAGTCAATCTGAAGAGCTAGTTACAAGCACCTACCGAGCTTTACCTTCATAGGTATTCAAGATAGGGTTGGCATCTGGGTTGCACTGATAGGTAGTCCACGAGCCGTCGGTGCGTACTTCTACAATTCGATAACCTCGATAAGTAGTACCCCAATTGCCCCCAATATGCCCATCAAAAAAATACGACTTGCCTTTTTCGGTCTTGCGGCCATCTTGGTCGTGCTCGTGGCCGTGAAAAGCTCCTGCAAAATTAGGGGTATTCAAAAACAAATTACGGATTTCGGCACAGTCCACGCCATTGTCCGTCCACTTAGCAGGCGGGATGTGCATAATCACAAACACCCATTTTTTGTCAGCAAAAGCCTTGAGTTGCTGCCCCACCCACTGAGCGTCGGCACAGAGGTATTCGCCTTTTTCGTTAGAGGTATCAGCCAATATAAAGCCACAGTTGGCTTTTTCAAATACATGGTTGGTATCGTACCCCCAGAGTTGTTTCCAAGTCTGATTACTCACATGGTCATGGTTGCCACGAGTCACGTAATAAGGCACAGGCAGGCGGTTAAACACCTGCTGCACTTGGAGCATCAGTTCGGGTTTGTCATGAATCAAGTCGCCGTTCATAATCACGAAATCAAGCCCTTTACCCTGTTTTTCGGCATTCATCCAGCGGATTAAGTCGTTATGAAAGCCTTCAAAATCGGTGTTTGGCTGACCGTAGTGACCATCTGAGGCCAGTGCAAAACGTAAGGCTACGGCTGGGGTTTGTTGACCAAACGCAAGTGGCGCTGTCAGCGCAAGGGCCGAAGATTTCAGAAAAGTACGACGTGATTGCATAAAACGAAGAGGTTGGAGAAATAAAAACCGCTTTTCATAGAAACACCACAAATAAATTGATTATCAATGATTTGTATTTAAAATTAATCGTGACAATTAGCACATTTTCAAGTAGTTCGCCGTAGCGATTAACACCTTTTCAACTTGCTTATCGTAGTTGTTTCAGCGCTAATTTCATCTTTTTTTCAATATCTACAAACGAAACTTTGTCTTTTGCCACATACACAAAGGCGATGTAGGCAGGCAATGGGTGGGAGCCATCACCAACAAGGACTGACTTATGCCGCCGATACGCCTCTCGGAGGCGTCGCTTGATGAGGTTGCGATCTACAGCGTGTTTGAAGGTGCGCTTCGATACCGAAAACAGTACCGACGGAAGCGTCGAGGGGAGGGTTTCGTCAAAAAGGTATAAAATACGGAAAGGGTAGCTAAAAAACGCTTTGGTTTCTTCGCTACCCTTCTTAAACAGTCGGTCAATAATTTTCTTAGAATTGAGCCGTTCTGTTTTCCGAAATGTCTGCCTCACGGGTGTAAAGTTAAGGTTGAACGTGTAAACAAAACGCCAAACTCCTGCACCTTAGCTCTTACACGGTTGACTTTTATTGCTTGTGTCTTTTCTCGTCCGAAACGGTCAGTTTCCAGCGGCCTTTCGCACGACGAGATGCCAACACTCGGCGGCCATTAGCAGTGCTCATGCGCTCACGGAAGCCATGTTTGTTGCGGCGCTTACGATTCGAGGGTTGAAATGTCCTTTTCATTGTATATCAATTCGTTAGTTTCGATGTTTTGAAATCGGGGTTGCAAAAGTAGGGTTATTTTTTGGAGAAAACAACAGAAGCTTCCGTTTTTTCGAGAAAAGTGTATAACAAATCGAATAAGGCAATGGTTTTACCTCCAGAAGCACTCCAAAATATGGGAAAAATCACCTTATCAGACACCGAAATAGACCGTTTGATTGAAATGGCCTGGGAAGACCGCACGCCCTTCGACGCCATCGAGCGGCAATTTGGCTTGGGCGAAGCCGAAGTGATTGCCTTGATGCGCCGCCACCTCCAACCCGATAGCTGGCGACGCTGGCGCAAGCGAGTAAATGGCCGCAAAACCAAGCACGCTGCGCTGAGTGCAAGCGATGACCTGCGGTTTCGGTGTAGCCGCCAACGGAGCATTTCACGAAACAAAGTTTCGAAACGAGGTCGATAATCGCTGGATACTCGCTACATAATCAATTTGGTTGCTACGTAAAAAACGATACGTTTGAAGTGAAAAATAGAAAGCTGGGCGAATTTTATTTTAAATTAGAATAATTTTTCAATATTTTTTTACGACAAAATAGCAGAAACTCCGTAGTTTTACGCCAAATATTCTTTCTCATAACCGTATCCCAAGCTATGAGCGCCAACAAACTTGACATTATTGACCGTAAGATTCTGGAGATATTACAATCCAACGCTAAGATTACCAATGCTCAGCTCTCCAAAGACATTGGTCTGTCGCCTGCCCCTACGCTTGAGCGTGTCAAAAAGTTGGAAGAAGGAGGGATTGTGCAGAGCTACCATGCCCAGCTCAACCGGGACAAAGTAGGCTTGGGCGTTACTACGTTTGTGATGATTTCGCTGACAGGTCACAAAAAAGAAGTGACCGATGCTTTTGTTACGCAAATCAATAACATCCCCGAAGTAATTGAATGTCACCATATTACAGGCGAAGGTGACTTCTTGCTCAAAGTAATTGCTAAAGACATTGCTTCGTATCAAAAATTGATGCTCGAAAAAATCAATGAGATTGACGAAGTAGCCAGCACCAAAACGATGGTGATACTCTCGACCTTCAAAGAGAGCAAAGTATTGCCGATTCCATGAAACAAAAACTCACGATCGAGTACTGCCCCAAATGTGGCTGGCTGATGCGCTCGGCATGGATGGCACAGGAGCTGTTGACTACTTTTGCCGATGAGGTCGGCGAAGTATCGCTGCGGCCTTCTGAACTAGCGGGAGCGTACAAAATTTGGCTTAACGACACCGAAGTCCTCTTTGACCGCAAGCGAGAGGGTGGTTTTTTAGAAATCAAAGTCATCAAGCAGCATATCCGAGACCGTATTGCTCCGGGCAAGTCGCTGGGGCATGGAGACACCGTGGTCGCATCCTAAGGGTCTGCTAATTCCCTCTTTTGAGTTATGGCACTAACTTCTTTTTTACGACCTATTGCTCAGTTAGGTCTGGCTGTGGCTTTGTTGGCCTGTGGTAGCGGCAGCACTACTCAACAAGCCAAAGAAGCTGCTCAGGAGCCATTTCCCTATGAGTTGTCAGAACCCACCCAAACGTATCAGCTTCCTCGTGAACTGAAAGAAGTATCAGGGCTGGGTTGGTATCGGAAAAACCAGCTCGTGATGGTCAACGACGAGCAGGGCAAGGTGTTTGTGTATGACATCGCTCGTGGTCAAGTAGTAGAAACGTTGAGTTTTGGACTAAAAGGCGACTACGAAGGTGTAGAAGTAGTGGGCGACGAAATCTTTGTGGTTGAGAGTAACGGCGTTATTACGGCCTTCAAAGCAGAGCTTCCCGAAACACGGGTGTTAGATCCGGGGCTTCCGTCCAAAACCGAAATCGAAGGCTTGGGCTACGACGCTAAGGCCAACCGACTGCTACTAGCCGTGAAAAGTGCTTCAAAAAAAGGCAAAGAACTGCACGACAAAATTGTATATACTTTTGACCTCAAGAGCAAGTCGGTGTGGCAGGGTTTGGTCATCCCAGAAGAGGTACTTCAACAGGCAGAAAAAGATTTTAATCTACCTAAAAAAGAAAAATTGGCCGATTGTAAGCTCTCAGGAGTGGCCATTCACCCTCAAAATAGAGCTATTTACTTGCTGGCTTCGGTGGGCAAAAAACTCTTGGTTGTGAATCGTCAGGGGCAGATTTCACAGGTGATTTCATTGAATGAGAAGTTGTTTCCCCAACCCGAAGGCATTTGTTTTGGGCCGGATGGCACCTTGTTTATTGCTAGCGAAAGCAACGACAAAAAAGGCGGTAAACTCTTTCAGTTTGACGTGTTGTCTTCTCTACCAACTACACAGCCCTGATGCTTAGTCGCTTGTAAAAGACATTAAACGAAATAACCATCCGTTTGTCGAAAATTCCATCGCATGGGTCAAACTTTCGTGTAGTTTTGCGAGTTACTTAACTATTTCCATTGGATTTTTTAACAAAACCTTTATTTCATCATGAAAAAAGCATTTTTTACCCTGCTCTTCGTTGTAGTAGGAACTGCCCTTTTTGCACAAAACATGGCTAGCCCACCTGCTAAAGCCGAAGGCAAAATTGGTGGTACAACCGTTACGATCAACTATCACCAACCTGCTGTAAAAGGCCGTAATGTATGGGCTGGCGACTTAGCGCCCTATGGCAAAGTTTGGAGAACAGGAGCTAACAATACAACTACCATTGAGTTTGATAAAGATGTGACTATCGAAGGCAAAGCGCTTGCTAAAGGGAAGTATGGTGTTTTCACCATTCCAGGCGAAAAAGAATGGGTTATTATCTTCAACAAAGGCATTGCTTGGGGTGCTTTTAGCTACAAAGAAAGCGACGACGTATTGCGTGTGACGGTAAAATCAATGCCTAACGAAATGACTGAGCGCATGACTTTTGCCGTAAACAGCGATAACGTATCGTTGGCATGGGAAAAAGTAAAAGTAGCTTTCAAGGTAAAATAAGTCACAAGGAACCGTTAGGCGGTTATTACTGCTTTGCTCTGAATAAAGTATCGAAAAAAGCCCGTACAACTTGCACGGGCTTTTGCATTCAAACTATTCACATAACCCAATAGGTTCAGAAGAAGGATAATGATAGAGCTATGGTTTTTTATTGGATGAAACCTACACCAACAGTAGCGTTGGAGTACTCATCAATCAGAATAAAGGCACCATTGGCTGGATTTTCTACATATTTATCTGCAAAAATTGGTTTTGCTGTACGGACTTGGATGGTTCCGATTTCGTTGAGCTTCAGTTGAGGCACGTTGGGGGTAGTTTCGAGTGTTTGTACATTCACAACTGACTGAATCACCGCCACTTTTGCCTTCACGTTATTGATGCCGTGTTGAAGCAAATAGGTTTTACCAGCTACCAGGGGTTGGGCATCAAGCCAACACACATGAGCTGTCAGGTCTTTGAGCTGCTCGGGTTCTTGGCCTACTTTGACCAACATATTTCCCCTCGACACGTCCACGTCGTCTTCCAGTGTAATCACAACCGACGATTTTGCTTGAGCCAGCGGTAATTGCTGACCAAACTTTTCGATGGTAGCAATGCGAGAAGTACGGCCTGTGGGCAATACGGTTACTTCGTCACCAACGGCAAATACCCCACTGGCTACTTTGCCAGCATAGCCACGGTAATCGTGAAATTCTTCCGTTTTAGGGCGTACTACATACTGAACCGGAAAACGAGCCTTTTGGTATAGGTTAGTTTCTGAGGCTTCTACAATGCTGCCTTCGTGGCGCAATTCAATTTCTTCGAGTGCTTCTAAGAGCGACTGGCCGTTGTACCACGCAATGGTTTCTGACCGTTTGGTGATATTTTCGCCAAACAACGACGAAATTGGAATGAATTGGATTTCTTGGCCATCAAAGCTGATTTTGTCGGCAAAATCTTTAAACTGATTCACAATTTCTTGGAACCGTTCGCCACTGTAACCCACCAAATCCATCTTATTGACACACACAATCACATGCGGAATCCGCAACATAGAAGCGATAAAGAAGTGTCGGAACGTTTGCTCCACTACGCCGTTGCGAGCATCAATCAGGATAAGTGATACTTTGGCGTTAGACGCACCCGTCACCATATTGCGTGTGTACTCAAAGTGGCCGGGGGTGTCGGCAATGATGTATTTGCGTTTGTTGGTTGCAAAATAGATATGCGCCACGTCAATGGTAATGCCTTGCTCACGCTCGGCGATGAGGCCGTCGGTCAGGAGCGACAAATCCACAAAATCGAGTCCTTTGCGCTTACTGGCGGCTTCCAGGGCTTCGAGTTTATCGTTGGTGATTGACTTGGTTTCGTACAGAAGGCGCCCAATCAGGGTACTTTTGCCATCATCTACGGAGCCTGCGGTATTTATTCTTAAAATGTCCATTTTTCAAAGTCGAGATTGTCAAGTGAGTCAAAAAGTCGAAGATAGTTAGTCAATAAAGTCAAGTTAGATAGTGACTCCTTGACTTCTTCGACTACTATTGACTTAAAAATATCCTTGTTGTTTCCGTTTTTCCATGGCGGCTTCTGAGCGTTTGTCATCAATACGAGCGCCACGTTCAGAGATTTCGGCAGATAAGATTTCGCCGATTACGTCGTCTAACGCTACGGCTTCTGACAACACGGCTGCCGTACAGGTCATGTCGCCTACGGTACGGAACCGCACAGTGGCTACAAATGGAATTTCGTCGGGAGTAGTGTTGAGGTACTCAGAGTAGGCCCACAACAAGCCGTCTCGTTCAATGACTTCTCGCTGGTGCGAGAAATACAGCGAAGGAAGCGGAATTTGTTCTTCTCGGATGTAGTTCCAAACATCTAGTTCGGTCCAGTTCGAAATCGGGAAGCAGCGCACGTTTTCACCGATACTGATACGTCCGTTAAGCATATCGAAGAGTTCGGGACGTTGGCGCTTGGCATCCCACTGACCGAAGTCGTCACGAACCGAGAAAATCCGTTCTTTGGCCCGGGCTTTTTCTTCGTCACGGCGAGCACCGCCAATGCAAGCATCAAACTTAAACTCCTCAATGGCATCTAACAGCGTAACGGTCTGGAGTGCATTGCGGCTGGCGTATTTCCCAGTCTCTTCTTGTACTTTTCCGGCATCAATCGAGTCTTGTACATAGCGCACAATCAGGTCGGCACCGACTTCGTTGACCAGCCAGTCACGGTATTCGATGGCTTCTGGAAAGTTATGACCCGTGTCAATATGCACCAATGGGAAGGGGATTTTGCCTGGGTAAAAGGCTTTGCGAGCCAAATGAACCAACGTGATGGAGTCTTTCCCTCCCGAAAACAATAGCGCTGGTCGCTCAAACTGAGCAGCTACCTCACGCATGATATAAATAGCTTCGTCTTCCAGCTCACGAGGAAACGAAGAAATAGCTCCTGATTGAATAGGAGAAGGAGCTTGAACTTTATCTTCAGCAAGTACAGTCATAATCTTGAGTAATGGTAAAAAGCCGAATCAGAGATTCGGTTGGTTAAGCATGAAGGCCACATTCTTTCTTAGAAGCCTCCCACCACCAGCGGCCTGCCCGTGGGTGTTCGCCTTCCATAATTGCACGGGTGCAAGGCGCACAGCCGATGCTAATAAAGCCTTTGCGATGGAGCGAGTTGTCTGGCACTTTATGAGTGCTCAGGTAGGCAAGCATTTCGTCGTAAGTCCAGTGAATGAGCGGGTTATATTTCCAAACGTGGTTGCCTTCGTCCCACTCCAATACTTCCATGCTGGCTCGGTTGTCAGACTGTTCGGCACGAAGGCCAGTAATCCAAACTTCGGCACCAGCCAAGGCTCGCTTCAAAGGCTCAATTTTGCGAATAAAGCAACACTCTTTGCGGTCTTCGACCGAGTTGTAGAAACTATTAAAGCCTTTTTGGTTGAGTAAATTTTGTACTTTTTGAGTATCTGGAAAATACGTTTCGATGGATTTGCCGTAGCGAGCACGGGTTGCATCCATTAGTTCATACGTTTCTTGAAAGAGACGACCCGTATCAAGCGTGAATACCTTGATGGGTAAGTTATTCTTAAAAATAGCATGGGTAATCGCTTGGTCTTCTTGGCCAAACGAAGACGAAAAGACAACGTTTTGAAAGTGATTGGTGATGAGCGTCAATCCTTCTTCTAACGAAGCTTTATCTAAATGCGGTTTTAATTCTTCTGCTGACATGAGTAAGGTCGTCCATAGGTGGTTTGTGAAAGTACCTTAACAACGCCACAAAATTATACAAAGTCTATTATATATATAGGACAATTTGGATATTTTTTTCATTTCTCCCTGATTTTAGGATTTTTTAAGGTTTTTCCTTTTCACAAATCACCCCAAAAGCAATAGTATAATAGTCGAAAACTGCCATAGAGAGGCCGTTGGAAAATTGCTCTACCGTTTTTATCTATTTTTTCTCAGGCCAAATTTTAACCTTTCAGGCCATATCTCAACCCTTTGTCATTGGCTGTTTTGGAGAAAATCGCCTTAGCCCGTAGCTTTGTGACATTCATTTAAAGCTAACCACTTCTCCATGCAAGAATTATTTTCTGCTGAGGCGCTCATCAGCCTCCTGACTTTGACGTTTTTAGAGATAGTACTCGGGATAGATAACATCATTTTTATTTCGATAGCTGCCAATAAGCTAACCCCACGCCAACAGCCCAAAGCCCGTAATATCGGATTGTTGCTGGCGATGATTTTTAGGGTAATCCTTCTGTTCGGGATTTCGTTTCTGATTTCGCTGCAAGAGCCATTTTGGCACCTTGACCTAAGCTGGCTTCATGCCGGAGTATCAGGGCAAAGTGTGATTTTGCTCTTAGGGGGTATTTTCTTGATTTATAAAAGTACGTCTGAAATCCACCACAAGCTGGAAGGCGATGAGAGCGAAGATGACGTAAAACGCCCCAATACTGGCGACCGCCTTATCGGTGTGGTGATTCAGATTGCGCTGATTAATATTGTGTTTTCGATTGACTCGATTTTGACGGCCATTGGCTTGACCCAAAACATTCCTGTGATGATTGCAGCGGTTATTTTATCTATCTTGATTATGATGCTGTTTTCGGGGCCTGTGGGGTCGTTTGTCAACCGCCACCCTTCTATTCAGATGTTGGGATTGGCTTTTTTGATAGCCATTGGGTTTATGCTTATTGCCGAGGGGGCTCATTTGGCACATGTGACGATGTTTGGGTCAGAAATCGGCTCAGTACCAAAAGGTTATCTCTATTTTACGATTGTTTTCTCGCTATTGGTAGAGTTTTTGAACATGCGTTTGCGCAAAAAACAAAAGCCTATTCAGCTACGTGACGTAAAGAAACGAGCCCAAGAAGAGGGGCTAATAGAATAAAAAAGGGGGCAACTGCCCCCTTTTTTATTCTATTTTTGACCAAGCGGATGCTGTTCAAAATTTATTTGCTCGCTGCCGATTGTGCTTGAGCCAATAGTTTTTCGGCTGATTGAAAGCCCAGTACTCGTTTTACTACTTTGCCTGAAGTGTCAATAAAAAACAGAGTAGGGTAGGCATCTACACCGTACGTTTCGGCCAAGTTTGGACCTTCGCCTTCTTCCATGTCAATTTTGATAGCTACGAACTTTTGGTTAAAAAAGTCGCCCAATTTTTTGTCTGGGAAGGTACGAGTTTGCATCATCTTGCAAGGGCCACACCACGAAGTGTAGGCATCCAAGAAAATGAGTTTTTTTTCGGCTTTTGCTTTGGCAAGAGCCTGTGCAAACGTACCTTCAAAAAACTTAATACCTTCGCCATTCCCGTTTTTCTTGGGTGGATTGGCCCATAACGTAGCGCTTACCAATACGCATAAAAGCGCAAAAATGAAGTGTTTACGATTCATTGTTATTAATTAGGTTTTGCAATTACGCACTTTCAGAAATACGCTTCTACATAACGAGAAACACTGTTGTCTATTTTAATTTGACCAGAATTGTCGCTACTGGTTTAACACAAAAGCGAGTTTTAGTTGAACCCCACCCCTACACAATTACGCATAGGTGTTGAGCATCACTGGCATAACGAGCATCAAAATGTCTTCGTTATCGTCTTTTTCGGTTGGGATGATGAGTCCCGCTCGGTTCGGTGCCGACATTTCGAGGTTAATCATCCGGCTGTTGAGGTTAGAGAGCATCTCTACCAAAAACTTAGCGTTGAAGCCAATCTCCATGTCTTCGCCTTCGTACTCACACAAGAGTTTTTCGCTGGCTTCGTTAGAGTAATCCAAATCTTCTGCCGAAATCACCAAAACCTGTTTTGCCAATTTCAAACGAATTTGGTGCGTAGTTTTGTTGGCATAAATTGAAATACGACGCAACGAGCCCAAGAGTTCTAAGCGATTGATAGACAGCACATTGGGGTTATTGGTCGGAATGGCATTTTCGTAATCAGGGAAACGCTCATCAATCAGGCGGCATATCATCCGAATATGACCAAAGCTAAAGAAGGCGTTCGATTGACTGAATTCGGCTTTCACGGGCGTTTCGTCGTTTGGTAGCGATGACTTGAGCAGGTTGAGCGCCTTGCGAGGGATAATCATCGAAGTCTGAAAACTAGAAACAACATCCTGCCGACGATAGCGGATGAGGCGGTGGCCGTCAGTAGCTACAAAATTGGTATGCTCGCCTTCAAGCGCTACATATACGCCTGTCATGGCTGGGCGGAGGTCGTCGTTTGACACCGCAAAGATGGTATTGGCAATGGCTTTACCCAACACGTCGGCGGTAAAATCTACCGAGTAGTTCCGATTGACCGTAGGGATTTTAGGGAAATCTATTGGATTTTCGCCTGAGAGTTTGTACCGTCCGTTTTCAGAAATGATTTCAGTGCCAAAGGTATCTGTATCAATCCGAAACGTAATGGGTTGCTCAGGCAAACCACGAAGGGTGTCCAACAACAAACGAGCAGGCACGGCAATAGCGCCTGTATCGGTTGATTCTACCTCTAACTCGGTTATCATTACGGTTTGCATATCAGATGCCGTAACGGTGAGCGTATTTTTATCCAGCTTGAACAGAAAATTTTCTAAAATGGGCACAATCGGATTGCTGGCAATCACCCCATTGATGGTGGCTAATTGCTTCAACAACACAGAAGACGATACAACAAATTTCATATAGAGGGTATTGTAAGTTTAATAGTAAAAAGCCCTAGCAAAGGGCTTAAATGAGAACAAAGGTATGCAAAATTGTGAAAAAAATAGCGAAATTTTTACGAATTTTCAGAATCTTGAAAGGAATCTTTCCAAAACGAAATCACTGATAATAAAAGGCTTATTTTCAGTGATTTACAAGGCCATCGCATGGTACTATGCTGCATATTTTTTTTTGCGCCATGCTTGCCAAGCTAGCCCTAGCAGCGCAATCAGCACAAGGGGGGCCCCGATGTTTATTACTTGCCAGAAAGTCCGCTTTTCGGCCAGCTGGATTTTATCTAAGGGGCGGAGTTTGACCTCTTTGTTACGAGATTCGATAACGCCGTTTTCGTCTAGCAAATAATCAAAAACATTGAGAACGAAGTCTTTATTAGCAAAGGTTTGCTGCGAAAAACGGTCGTAGCCTAGCGGGTAGGGTACGTTGCGCTTATAGTCCCACTCGTTTTGTGGAATGTCGCCATCGCTACAAATCATGATAGAAGTAACAGGGCTTTTGGCTTTAAAATCAGCCGAACGAGGGTCCGATGGTAAAATCCGATTTTGGTACAACGATGTAAACGTTCCTTCCAACAAATACGCCACGGTTTTTACGCCGGCTTTGTAATCTCGTGGGTTGGGTTGGCGGCGAGCTTCGTTGTAGCTAACCAGCACGGGCGCATTGAGCACCTGTGTGTAAGCCGAGGTCATCAGCAAAGGTGTTTTGACTATGCCCGGGGCTTGAACGGTATCTATCGTACCTGCAAAGTGGGCATAGACGGCATCTAAATTCCGAACAATCGGCGATTTACTAAAATTGTTGAGCAAAGGAAAAAACCGCCACGGAACCACCTGAATATTAGGCTTGTCGCCACTTACGCCTACATTAAGCGGAATAGCGCCACAAAGTTCTAGGTCTTTGACTAAATTGGTGTTCACCCGCACCCCCCATTTAAAAAACAAGTCGTCTAAGTCCAGCGAATTGGGTTGGGCGTAGGTGCCTTCTCGCCCGATGCTATCTACTTTGAGGGCATCCACAAAGAATACCGCCTTGCCACCGTGCATCACAAACTGGTCAAGTTTAAATTTGTCGTCGTCGGTAAAGGCAACGTCAGGCTTTACCATCAAAATGGCATCTAAGCCGCTCAAATTGGGCGATTTAGCCAAGTCCACCTGAAACAAATCGTATTTTTTTTGTAACGACACAATCGCATCTGAGAGCCGCCCCGCAGGTACTTTACTGACCGAATTCAGAATGCCGATTCGCTTGTGGGTAGTCGGGGTAAGTTGACTAATAGCAGAAGCCAACTGGTACTCAACGCCTTCATAGCTCTGATTGAGTTGCTCTTGCGCCGAGGCTAATCGGCTGCCTTTCAGAAGCAACGTTTTAGTTTCAAGAGTATCTGCCGACACCAAAGCCCAAGGGAAAATGGCTTTTTCGGTGCGCTGCCCCCCTTTTTTGTCCACTACATTGGTAGGTACCATCCCTCGGTTGAGCATTTCTTCATAAAAAGCCTTACGCTCTTTTTCGGTCTGAAAATCATCGGGATTGATGAATCGGTAGTTGAGTTTGGTACCGCCATATACCTTAAATTCTTCGAGGGTTTCTCGTACCGCTGCTTGAAGACGCTTAAAGCCCGCCGGCATATCGCCATCTAAGTAAACCTTGACTACCACGTCAGAAGGTAGGTTTTCGAGCAAGTTCACCGTCCCTTCAGACAGGCTATATCGTTTCTCTTCGGTGAGGTCAACCCTGAAAAAAAACAAGTTGGCCAACACATTCAAGCCCAGCAAGCCAGCCAGAATCAAGAGAAATCGAAAGGGTTTGGTATTCATTCTTGGGGGGATATAGTTGTAAATCAACAGTTATCAAACAAGGCTGTCTAAGTGGCAATATATGCTACTGACACGTTTACCTTTTGGCTTCAATAAACGCTTCGAGTGTTGAAACGCAGAATTTTCCACAAAATTATTCACATTGGTGGGCAAAATTACGCATTTTTTGCCCCGAACGTAGTAGTAATGCTTCCAAGGTCAAAGATTTAGTCCTTGTCCCATTTCAGAAAACTTTCCTCTATCTTTGCAGCCTCATTTTTGAGGTAAAAACTTTTTTTCGACTGAAAGTCCGTTAACCCCTCAACGATGGGTTAACGCTTTCGTATTGACAACTTGGAGTATGAGCCGCTGGGTTGGCGAATCATACTCTGCTGATTAGGACAACTATGACTTACGAACAAATGAAGGATTTAAGTGCCAGAGTAGAGGCACTGAGGGGGTATCTTTGACTACGATAAAAAGAAATATCAAATCTCTGAATTAGAGACGGTTACGCTTGACCCAAACTTTTGGCAAAATCCTGAAAAAGCCGAAAAAACCATGCGGGAAATTCGGGGCTTGAAGTTTTGGGTAGAAGGTTTTGAGAAACTAAATCGCTACATGGGCGACCTCGAAACCATCTGGGAATTTTATCAAGCCGAAGAAGCAACCGAAGCCGAAGTAGATGCCGAAGGTGTGCATGTAAAGGCACAGCTAGAGGAGTTGGAGTTTCGGAAAATGATGTCCGAAGAAGGCGATAACCTCCCAGCAGTACTCGAAATCAACGCCGGAGCTGGAGGCACCGAAGCCTGTGACTGGGCAGGTATGCTCATGCGGATGTACTTGATGTGGGCCGAAAAAAACGGTTACAAAGTCAAAGAAGTGGACCATCAGGATGGAGACGTGGCTGGAATCAAATCGGTAACACTCGAAATTGATGGTGAATACGCCTACGGTAACCTAAAATCTGAAAATGGCGTGCATCGCTTAGTACGGATTTCGCCGTTTGACTCCAACGCCCGTCGGCATACTTCGTTTGCATCGGTATTTGCGTACCCACTGGTGGACGACAGTATTGAGGTTGAAATCAACATGGCTGATATTGACTGGGATACGTTCCGATCAGGTGGAGCAGGTGGCCAAAACGTCAACAAAGTCGAAACGGCCGTGCGCTTGTATCACCGTCCGTCTGGAATTATCATTGCTTGCCAACAAGAACGAAGCCAACTCCAAAACAAAGAAGTAGCGCTACGTCTCTTGAAATCAAGACTTTATCAACTCGAAGTAGAAAAACGCAATGCCGCCAGAGCTGAGCAAGAAGCCTCAAAGCGTCGGATAGAGTGGGGGTCACAAATTCGGAGCTACGTGCTGGACGACCGCCGTGTGAAAGACCACCGCACGGGCTACCAAACCTCTAATACGGAGGCCGTGCTCAATGGCGACCTCAACGAGTTTATCAAATCGTACTTGATGGAGGTCTAAGATAACCTACCTCCACCTACCCAAACCACGGCTGATACTGACACGAGTTGGATGCACTAGGGTGAGCGTTTGTTGTGCTATATCCCCATGAATCACAATGTCAGTATCAGCCTGATAGCCAAGCCCTTGTAGTGTTTTCTGGAATACAATGTCATTCTTCGTGACCTTACCTTGCTTACAAGTACAAGGCTGGTCACGGCGAATTTCATTCAGCGCCGTCAGCAACTGTTCGGTATCTAAAATTAACTCTTCTTTGCCTTCGGCAATGCGCTGGTGCACTCGCTTGAGATAGTAAGGACGATAGGGCTCAAACTCAAACCGCAATGCTGGAAATGCCCTTACCATTTCGGCTGAATTCAGAAACAACTGTACATGCGGCGGGTCAACAAATCCTACAAAATTCCCCCCCCAATGAAGACCTGCCTGGGCGGTGAGGTCACCAAACTGTTTGTATAGCTGATAATTCCGTTGGTATTGCTTTCGGTAGATAATGGCCACGTCAGAAGCCAAGCCAAACTGGTGATGCGACAAAGGTACCGACGATGCCCCCTTTTTCAAGAAGGCACTTTGCGACGATGCCGTTCGTAAGTCTGAGCTTATACGAAGTTCGTATTTAGGAAATTGCCGTTGGTATAAGTTAGAAAGCGAATCTCGTCGAGCTAAGAACATCTGGCGTGAAGAAGCCAACAAAGGTTCCCAGCGAGTGTATAGGTATGTGGGCGAATCGGCCAAGGACCACAGGTACGTTTGTTCGAGCCAGTCGGGGTTATGATATGCCTTTTTTAGGGTGTCGGCTATCGGCTGCAAATCAAGGAGTTGAGTAGCTCCGCCAATCGTTCCACCAGTGGCCGACCAATACCGAAGCCCCTTCTCGTCAGTCACTATCACATAAACTTTAGGAGACTTAACCAACCGAGTCCGAAGCGAATCGGCCAGCCTAAACGGAACCACCAAATCGTACAGGGTCAGGGTATCGGCTCGCCGGGTACTGTCACAGCCCAAATCTTCCCAACTTGGTTTGGCAAGTGAGTCAGTTTGCCCACAAGCCTGTAAAATTCCCAACGATGCAATTAACAAACAGGCAGCAAGAAATCGAAAGAGCATAGTTTTCATAAAATTGGCTGAAAATTACGGTTTTTCGTTGGATTTATGCCTACTGGGTAGGCGAGTTTCTGACCCAAGGCCAAGTCATTGCGTTTTTGGTCGAGCAAAACCTCCCATTTATCGTAGGTCAGCATAGGCTTTTACGGTCTGAGTCTTACCTTTGTGCCACTACACATCAAGACCACATCAGTTTGTGAAAAAGTTCATTATCAGCTTATTAGGAATCTTAGTTTCGGGAGGAATTTGGGCACAGAAAAAAAACGAAAAATACCAGTACCACATCCATCGGGCGGCTTCGGCTATCACCATTGACGGAAAATTGGACGAACCAACCTGGCAATCAGCCGAGTTGGCCAGCGATTTTTACATGGTGCTACCGATGGACACCTCAGCTGCCAAGCTTCGTACCGAAGTAAAAATGGCTTACGATGAGCGTTTTATCTATATTTCAGCCGTTAATTATCAGTCAAATGGCATAGTAGTAGAGTCGCTGCGACGAGATTGGAACTTCGGCAAAAACGACAACTTTATTTTTTTCTTAGATACCTTCGACGACCAAACCAATGGCTTTACCTTTGGTGCTAACGCTGCGGGGGCGCAGTGGGACGGCCAGCAATACGATGGTGGCTCGGCCAATCTCAACTGGGACAACCGCTGGTTTTCGGAAGTGAGGCAATACCCTGACCGCTGGGTGTTTGAAGCGGCCATTCCCTTCAAAACCATCCGATACAAAGCAGGCATTACTCGCTGGGGTGTGAACTTCAGTCGCAACGACCTCAAAAGCACCGAAAAGTCCGTCTGGGCGCCTGTTCCCCGGCAATTCCCAACGGCTTCGCTTGCCTACACAGGCATTCTGGTCTGGGACCAACCTCCCCCCATACCTGGGCCTAACATTTCGGTGATTCCGTATGTATTGGGAGGGTTAAGTCGTGATTTTCAGCAAAATAGCAAATCTACTTTTCGGCGAGACGTAGGGCTCGACGCCAAGGTGGCTATTACGCCCTCACTGAACTTAGACCTGACGATGAACCCTGATTTTTCGCAGGTAGAAGTGGACCGCCAGCAAACCAACCTCGACCGCTTTGAGTTGTTTTTTCCCGAACGCCGGCAGTTTTTTCTGGAAAATGCTGACCTTTTCAATAACCTTGGCCTTGATCGTCTGCGCCCTTTTTTCTCTCGGCGTATCGGCTTGGGTGGCGTGCCGATTAACTTCGGCGCTCGCTTGAGTGGTAAAATTGACAAAAACTGGCGTATCGGCGTGATGGACATGCAAACGGGCTCGTTTGGCGAAACGGCACTGCCGGCTCAAAACTTTGGTGTGTTTTCGGTGCAGCGTCAGGTGTTTGCTCGCTCCAACATCACGGCCTATTTTATCAACAAACAGTCCATTGATTACACCCCCGAAGCAGGTAAGCCTGTCTATTCGCAGTATAACCGCAATGCAGGGATTGAATACAACTTGGCTTCGCAAAATAACGTGTGGCGAGGAAAATTGATGTATCTGAAGTCGTTTAGCCCCGGTGCATCGAACGACGACTACATCTTGGCTGGCAACCTCAGCTACAACGACCGCAAGTGGAGCGTGAGCCTCCAGTACGAAAACGTAGGCAAAAACTACACTGCCGAAGTAGGGTATATCCCTCGAAGAGGCTACTATCGCCTCACACCCACCATTAGCCGCAACTTTTTTCCTCGTGGCAAATGGATTTTGAGTCATGGCCCAGGGCTGATGAGCTACACGATTTTTGATAAACCGTTCAATTCAATCGAAAACGAAAACGCTGTTTTTTATGCCTTTACGTTTCGGAGCCGCTCTACCTTTACCATCTGGACGGGTCAAGACTACGTGAAACTCCAATCGGCTTTTGACCCCACCAATCTAACGGGGATTCAACTGGTGGCCAACAGCGAGCACAACTGGCTGTCGTGGGGAACCGAGTATATCTCTAAGCCTCAAAGCTTGTTTACGTATGGATTTTCGAGTCGCTATGGTGGTTATTATGCCGATGGCACTCGCCTTCGCCTTACTACCGACTTGGCGTATCGTTTTCAGCCCTATGGAAGCATTGCCCTATCTGCCGAATACAACAACATCCAGTTTCCGTCGGGCAAAGGATTGAAAAATGCGTCGTTTTGGTTGATTAGCCCTCGGTTAGACATTACGTTTACCAACAAAATCTACTTCACTACTTTTGTGCAGTACAACGAGCAAGCCAAAAACATCAACCTCAACACTCGTTTTCAGTGGCGATATGCCCCAGCCTCAGACCTATACATTGTTTATACCGACAACTATTTACCCGAAAACCTCCAAGTCAAAAGCCGTGCCTTGGTTCTGAAAATGACGTATTGGTGGAATTTGTAACCACATCATCAAAAAGGCGCAAATCGGTATGATTTGCGCCTTTTTTCGTTGAATGCGGCAGTTGGAAATAGCCGAAACAGCTGTGGTCTTTTATTTCTTCCTAAAAAACAGTGTGACGGGTGTGCCTTCTAAGTTGAAGTGCTTGCGGAATCGCTTGGTCAGGTAGCGTTCATAAGCCTCTTTGATGTACTGCGGATAATTACAGAACAACACAAACGTAGGACTTGGCGTCGGCAACTGCGTCATGTACTTGATTTTGACGTACTTACCGTTGATAGCCGGTGGCGGATACGCTTCGATTTCGGGCAGAATGGCGTCGTTCAGTGCCGAAGTTGCAATCTTACGACTACGGTTTTCATAGACTTCCATCGCCTTTTCAACTACTTGAAAAATCCGCTGTTTCTCTACTACCGACGCAAAGATAATCGGCATGTAATCTATTGGAGCCAAACGCTCCCGAATGGCATTTTCGATGTCACGAGCGGTGTTTGACTGCTTGTTCGGAATCAAATCCCATTTGTTGACCATAATCACAATGCCTTTTTTGGCTTTGTGTGCATGGGCGATGATGTGGATGTCTTGCGCCTCTAAGCCCAGCGAGGCATCCAGCAAGACCACGCAAATGTCGGATTCTTCCAAGGCTTTGAGCGAACGTAACGTTGAGTAAAACTCGATGGCATCTTTTACCTTCGCTTTCCGGCGAATCCCCGCCGTATCGGTCAAGATAAAGTCTTTGCCAAATAGCTTGTAGTGGGTATTGATGGAGTCACGGGTGGTGCCAGCAATGTCGGTGACGATGCTGCGCTGTTTACCCAGCAACGCATTCAAAAACGAAGATTTCCCTACGTTGGGTCGCCCCAAAATAGCGATGCGAGGTACGCCTGCTTCTGGATTTTCAGCTTCTGACTCAGGAAAATGCTTCACGATTTCGTCGAGCAAATCGCCTGTGCCTGAGCCGTTTTCAGCCGAAACCGGATGCGGGTCGCCTAAGCCAAGTTCGTAAAACTCGGTAGCCATGAACGATTTCTCGGCAGTATCGGCCTTATTGGCCACCAAAAAGACAGGCTTCTTAGAGCGGCGCACTACGTTGGCAAAGTCTTTGTCGAGGTCGGTGAGACCCGTGATGCAATCCACCACAAACAAAATCACTGAAGCCTCTTCGATGGCCAGTTCTACCTGCTCTCGGATGGCGCCCTCAAACACATCGTCGGAGCCGACTACGTACCCGCCTGTGTCAATAACGGTAAACGATTTGTCAGTCCACTCGGCGTATCCATAGTGGCGGTCACGAGTCACACCCGACACGTCGTCGGTAATGGCTTTGCGTTGCTCTACTAATCTATTAAAAAGCGTAGATTTCCCCACATTAGGTCGTCCTACGATTGCTACAATATTTGCTGCCATGCCTTGGTAAGGAGAAAGTGTAAAGGGTAAAGGAAAAAGAGGTAATGAATAAGGCTCTTTTTAAAATAACCCTCCTAAAAAAACAAAAAGCCCTTTAACTTTTTTATTGAATGAATTTCGTGTTCGTATTTTCTGAATCAAGGTAATAAGCATTGCTTTTACTTCGCTTACTACACTGTTCATCTCTATGAATTTTTCATTAGAAATATACCCTAAGTCTTTGGCTAACAACAAACAGTATTCTGTTTCATGCGTTGACCCTAAGCTTGTTTGAAAAAAATGGACCGTATCAGCATCAGTAAACCTGCCTGACCCTTCTACAATGTTGAGTGGAATAGATAAACAGGCTCGCTTAAGTTGGGAAGTTAGCACAAATTGTTCATCTTTTGGGAAATGGGTGGTTTCGTGAAAAACAGTCAGGGTAAGCTCATGGCTTTTTTTCCAAACAATCAAATCCTTATAGTTTTGCATAATTATTGAAATTTGGTTAAACCTCTCTTTTCTCTCCGTACTCTCACCTTTCTCCTCTATACTTTGACCTTTTCCCTCTACACTTTCCACTCCATCAGTCCAAATTATAACCAAATTCACGCAATTTGCGTTCTTTGCTGCGCCAGTCAGGTTCTACCTTAACGAAGGTTTCTAAGAATACTTTCTTCCCAAAAAACTGCTCCATTTCTTCCCGTGCGGCAATACCTACTTTTTTGAGTGACTCACCCTTGTGGCCAATGATGATGGCTCGCTGGCTTACTCGTTCTACATAAATTTCGGCGCTGATGCGGATAATGTCATCGGTTTCTTTAAACGAGATGATGACGACTTCGCTACTATACGGAATCTCTTTTTTGTAGTTCAAGAAAATCTTTTCTCGGATAATCTCGGCTGCAAAAAAACGCTCCGGTTTGTCGGTGAGTTCGTCTTTCGGGAAATACGGCGGATGCACAGGCAAACTATTGACGATTAAGCCCAATATCTTGTCGGTATCCTGTTGTTTAAGCGCCGAAATCGGCAAAATAGCTTCTACCAACGGAAATTTCTCTTTCCAATAAATGATTTTTTCGTTAATCTGCTCATGCGTAGCCAAATCTATTTTATTGATTAACAAAATTAGATTAGCCTCACGAATCCGCTGGAGTTTTTCGAGGACATCGTCTTCGTCGAATTGCTCAAAAATATCGGTTACGAACAAAACTACGTCGGCGTCTTCGAGTGAGCCCATCACAAAGCTCATCATGGAGCGATGCAACTCGTACTTGGGCACAATGATACCCGGCGTGTCGGAGTACACCAACTGAAACTCGGTGCCTTCGTACTCGCCGTTGACAATGCCCATAATCCGATGGCGGGTAGTTTGGGCTTTGGAGGTGATAATGGATAGTTTTTCGCCCACCAAAATATTCATGAGGGTGGACTTACCTACGTTGGGTTTGCCAATAATACTAACAAAACCAGCTTTGTGATTACTCATATCCGTATGACGACACGCTTGGTGGCTTTGGCCGAATCGCTTGGGCTAAAGCAAGGAATGGAGCGTGAAATTTTCTGATTTTTATATTTTTTTTACAAAGGTAGTTGATTTTTATGAAAACAGTCGTACCTTTGCAGTCCAATTACGCCGCAGGGTGGAGCAGTTGGCAGCTCGTTGGGCTCATAACCCAAAGGTCACAGGTTCGAGTCCTGTCCCTGCTACTAAAAAAAGAGTGCCGTTCAGTGTTTGAACGGCATTTTTTTTAATTTTGCATCAAAATCGGTCTCGTAGTACAACGGATAGTATGGAAGTTTCCGGAGCTTCAGATTTAGGTTCGATTCCTAACGAGACCACCACTTTTTAATATAAAATTCTAACTATCAAATAGTTAGAATTTTTTGTTTTGAACGGGGAACAGTTTGGGGAACAGTTTAGGCATACCACCCTAATTATGACAATAGTTGCACGGTGGAGGGTTCAGGTAATTCGACAAAAATGATTCAAGATTTTATGCCCCCTCCTCCAATCTTTTTTATGATTTTCAACTGCTCCAGCTGCCAGCCATTTTGTGACTTGATTTCAAAGCTGAGTTTGTGATATTGTTTCAATTAAATATCAAGCCTTGACACCGGTTGTGATTTGATTTCAAAGCTGAGTTTGTGATATTTATCAAAACTCAACGTAAAAGCAGCCCCAGGTTGTGATTTGATTTCAAAGCTGAGTTTGTGATATTACCGCTCCGTGTTACTACTTTTGCGCCCCTGTTGTGATTTGATTTCAAAGCTGAGTTTGTGATATTAGCTGGTATTTTGGATAAGAGCGGGGCGTGTTGTGATTTGATTTCAAAGCTGAGTTTGTGATATTTAAACTTTTCAAAGGCTTCAGTAAAGTTGTGTTGTGATTTGATTTCAAAGCTGAGTTTGTGATATTCTTGCCTTTGAAACGAACGTCACCGGAGTAGTTGTGATTTGATTTCAAAGCTGAGTTTGTGATATTAAAGTCGCCTATTCCGCAAGCGACTGGACAGTTGTGATTTGATTTCAAAGCTGAGTTTGTGATATTTCCCCATTTCACCCCATTTTCGTTAGGACGGTTGTGATTTGATTTCAAAGCTGAGTTTGTGATATTAGCGTACTAAAGCTGATAGATGACAGCGAAGTTGTGATTTGATTTCAAAGCTGAGTTTGTGATATTTATGACAGCGGCTACCACGGCATGAGTATTGTTGTGATTTGATTTCAAAGCTGAGTTTGTGATATTAGCGTACTAAAGCTGATAGATGACAGCGAAGTTGTGATTTGATTTCAAAGCTGAGTTTGTGATATTTTTGAAGGAAAATCCTCACGTGGCTCTTGAGTTGTGATTTGATTTCAAAGCTGAGTTTGTGATATTTTATTTGACCGTAAACCGTGGCATTGCTGGGTTGTGATTTGATTTCAAAGCTGAGTTTGTGATATTATTTATCGAAATCAACAAATGCAATTATCGTTGTGATTTGATTTCAAAGCTGAGTTTGTGATATTTTTGGAGTGAAAAAAGCCCCTTGGGTCACAGTTGTGATTTGATTTCAAAGCTGAGTTTGTGATATTTCCGTTCCATTCGCCAAGTACGCCTTTTTGTTGTGATTTGATTTCAAAGCTGAGTTTGTGATATTGCGCTCAACCACTCGAATAGGTCTATCATGTTGTGATTTGATTTCAAAGCTGAGTTTGTGATATTTGGCGAGTTCTTGGACAATCTTTTGGACTTGTTGTGATTTGATTTCAAAGCTGAGTTTGTGATATTGTGGAATGCCGCAATCACATCAGGCAAATAGTTGTGATTTGATTTCAAAGCTGAGTTTGTGATATTGTGGAATGCCGCAATCACATCAGGCAAATAGTTGTGATTTGATTTCAAAGCTGAGTTTGTGATATTAAAGTGGCCTATTCAGCATCGGACTGGACAGTTGTGATTTGATTTCAAAGCTGAGTTTGTGATATTAATCAATTCAAACCACCCTCAACCCATAGAGTTGTGATTTGATTTCAAAGCTGAGTTTGTGATATTTTGGGTTCAATAACCAACTGCTCAAGGCGAGTATGCAAATAAACAGGCGACGAAAAAAGAAGGGTGCGTTTTAGCATGGCATAGATTGTTTAAGGAATATTTTTTCCTAAACAACTACTGTGCCAATTGTCTGATTATGAGAAGGTAACTTATTTTTCGGTAATGGTGAGGGCTACTTATACGTTAGTACTTGTAGCCCACCATGATTTGCTTCATTAGGCTCGTTCTATCTCACCAATCGCATTGATCTTTACTTTAATTCCTGCAAACGAACCTGCCGTTTTTTTCAGATAGCCAGCGTGTTCTTTGTCTTCGGTGGAGGTAGAAAGATGATGTCTAAAAATGATGTTTTTGTTAACATCCATCTTCTGTACCCGATACAAGTGTTGGCTTAGCTCTTGTTGGCTCACTTGGTTCCAGTCGAGCTGGGCGGTTTTGAACTGCTCGGTGTCTATGAGTACCATTTCGTTGATTGAGAGGCTCATCACAAAGGTGTTGCCTTCGCCGCAGTCGGTGTTTACTACGGGTCGGCCTTGCTTGCGGCGTTGGGTAGCCTCAAAAAACGACACCACCGTGCCGTCTCGCTTACCATTGGGTTTCTGAAAAATCACGATGTGGTGGTTGCTACCCGGGTCCACAAAAACGCCCGGCCTGATTTCGATTTTGTTGCTACCCACGTCGTGTACTCGCACCTTCTTGATTTCGATTTTGACACCGTTTTTGGTAGGCATGTACAGTGGCTCAGCAAAAGCCCCAGGCGGGATGCTGAACTTCTGCGAAACGTCCACCCCCTGCGCTTTGAGGCGGTCTAGTACCAACTCACGCACTTTGGGGTCGGCTATTTTTAGAATCATGGCGGGGCTAAGGCTGCGTAAGTCTTTGCGTACGCTAAACACAGGCTGACCTTTGTCGTCGGTGCGGCGTTGGCCGTCAAAGTTTCTGACGGCTCCATAAAACGTCTCGTCGTGGAGCTTGCCCCTTACTCGGCTCTTGTGCCGATGCGACACCAGCACGCTGTTTACCTTGTCACGGGCTTGGTTCCGAAAGCCCTCCCAGGGCAGCGGAAAGTCTCGCTGGCTAAGAGTCTGGCCTTTTTGCTTGTATAGGCTGAGGCGCTGGAGGGTTTGAGGCGAGGTACAGGCCACCACCAGCGCATCTACGGCGTGGTGGCGGTGGTCGTCTCGGCTTTTGAGGTTGAGTCCTTGCGGGTTCAGGATTCGGTTGAGGCCCCACAAATGCCGCAGTTTGGCGGTAGATTGGCCATTGCTCACCTGCACTTTGCTACAGATTTGGCTCAGGTACAGCTTGGCCTCACGGCTAAAGTAGGCGGTGTCGTTGAGCTGCTCGTTGGCAAAGTTTTGGGGGACACTCTGCCTCAAAAACCGACGTAGTTTGCCCAAGGGCAGGCGGTTGTTGCGGTCACGGAAGGTCTTGACTCGCTCAATCATGGCCTCATACTCGGCTACCGAAATCAGCCCTTGCACCATCATTTCGTGAGGCAAGCGATTCCCCTTTTTGTTGTTGAACTGCTTTTCGCACAGGGTTTTGTTCTGAAACGAGTCGTCGAGGCTGCGGCTGTAGGGTACAATATGCTCTACCTCAAAGGCCCCACTAAACAAGCTACTGGCGCTGATGCTTTGGCCTGTGTAGGGGCATATGTGCTTACACTCTTCGTAGAGTTTGTACTTAACGATGTCGTCGGGTTCGGGGTCTCGGTTAACAAACTCCTTGAACTCTTGCTTCAAAATGTTGTGAATCCGAATGTGCTCGTTTTCACGAGCTTTGTTGTCGGCCAATAGCTTTTCACGCTTTTCTTTGGGCATTTTTAGTTCACGAGCCAGCTCAACCCGAATCACATCGGGCTTGATGCCATAGCTCTGAATCAAGGTGTTGACTACCTTTTTGAGTTCGTTGAGTCCTTGCTGCACAATCGG
The DNA here is from genome assembly GCA_046329195.1 of Spirosomataceae bacterium. GTDB lineage: Bacteria > Bacteroidota > Bacteroidia > Cytophagales > Spirosomataceae > JAXLVB01. The sequence goes on from JAXLVB010000001.1 coordinate 307,869, forward strand.
GTTACGTCGTAGGGCTGGTTCGCTAAGTTGGTCGGCGTACCCAGCCTTGAGCGACGACTGGCTGTGATGATAGCCCAACTCACGGCAGGCAAGGTCGTAAGGATACCGCCCCGTACGCATCAGGGGCAGCAGTTGCTGAATGGCCTTGGTGCTGAGGCTGGCGTAGTCTTTTTCAAAATTGACCTTTCGGAGTTTGTCAGCAGCCTCGGCAGATAGTGCCCATTTGTTGATGCCATACTGAACCAAAAAGTCGTTATCGTCGGCATCGTACACAATCTTCCAAGTGGCGGCTTGCTCTTGGGGCGACAGGGTAGCCCAGCGTGCTTTGCCAAAAACCTGCTGCAAGGCATGGGCGGTGCGGTTGCCTTTGAACTTGTCGTCGGCTTTGTAATTTACCTGATAATCAGAAAGATGTAACGACTTGAGTAGGTCGCCTACAGTTTTTTCTTTGGCGGTTGCCAGCACCTCGTATGCTTGTTGCATTTCGGTAGGGCTGAGGGGGGCATCGGTGCGGTCGGCACCAGTGAGGCGGAGGCTGTAGAGCTTATCCCAGATTCTGAACTCTTGGACATGGAGCGCACTGAGTGGCGCTCGTCTGCATGAGGGCTCCAACTGGCACTTACCGACCAGTGATTTTTGGGATTTAAGAGGCCGCTGAAAGTAAATCACGAAGTTTTTTAGAAACTCGTAAAAATCACGAGCAAGCCAAGTAGTTTGTTGAGCTTTGCCACAGACTTTCCGAATGAGTCCTTCGTAATGGATGGGTTTTTGGATGTCGGGCCAAAACCGCCGTTGCGAAGCCCAAATCAGCTCAAACTCCTCTTGGTATTGGCTACGTAGCACATAGCGATTGCGAATGCGGATTTCGGCGGTGTTAAGGCTAGCAAAATACTCACCTAGCGTACGGCTGTTGGTTTCGGCCATTGCTTGCTGGAGTTCAGTAATGCCAGCTTTGCCAATTTTGGCATCGCCTTTGTAGAGCGTGCCTTCTTCGTCGCCACCTGACTTGCGGCTGCTTTTGAATCCTCGGCGTTTGCCCAAATGATACAGCACCCGTGCGAGTTGTTGTTGCGTGAGCGGCTCGTCGAGTGCCTTTTTACGGAGTTGATAGGGGTTTTCGCTCCAGATTTCTTGCAGATAGGTTGGGTCGAGGGGGAGCCAGCCCAAGGTCTGAAACACCTCCAGGAGCAGGTCTTGCCGTTGACGTTTTCTGAAAATCTGTCTTCTGACCTGACGGGCATTGCGTCGGTCGGCGTTTTTGGATTCTTCCTTACCAAGGGGCGATACATTGACACCGGGGGCAAAAATGCGAGAACCTACATCGAGCACTTGCCCCGACTGGTCGTTGGTGGTTTCTACAAATGCCCAGCCCACCGACGTAACGCCTAAATCTAAGCCTAAAATGGTAGCCATGTACTAGATTGATTAAGAGGAAACATTAGGTAATAAGTAGGGCTTTCTGAGCCGATAAGCGTTATCCTAAAAATATTGCTTACCTCGAACGTATTTTATAGAAACAATTTTACTATCTTTACTTCAATATCACAAACTCAGCGTTGTGATTCTATTCACAATAAGGGTTTATCCCGCAGGCTTACGCCTTGCCAACTGTGCTCCAGTTGGCTTTTTTTGTTTTGAACACTCCTTCGCTCTTTTTCCTCCACCCAATGCGTGAGGCTGCCAAGTATTTCTATTAGTTTTGTAGCAACAACCAACGCTTTTAGCATTTCAACCAACTGTAATGAACCAACTTATCCTTGAGCCTTCTGTTCAGAAAACAGAGGTTTTTGAGCAAACGTCACAATGGCTTGATAAACAGGGCTTTCGGGTCGTCAAAAAAGATGACTCTCGCCCGTGGGGTGGTTTTTTTGTGATAGACGAAAACCAAACCGCCACTTTTGCGGCTACTTTTTTCCCCGAAATCAAACTCTCTGATATTCAGATTACACAAAAACTAAGCCCTAAAATCTTGGTGGTGGGGCCAGACAAACGCTTGTCGTGGCAATATCATTTCCGCCGAGCTGAAATCTGGCGGGTGGTTACGGGTACGGTAGCCGTCAAGACCAGCCCTACCGACGAAGAAGGCGACATCCAAACCCATGCTCCCGGCTCGCTAATTGTGCTGCAACAAGGCGAACGCCACCGCTTGATTGGCTTGGAAGAATGGGGAATTATTGCCGAAATTTGGCAACATACCGATGCCAACAACCCTTCTGACGAAGATGACATCGTGCGGGTACAAGATGATTTTGGAAGATAGATGCTAAAAAAGCCTTACCTTGTGTTTACTCGGTAAGGCTTTTTTACAAATCAAGCGGGGTATTCTTTACGCTTCTGACGCATAAAAACTCCCATTGCTGGTCTTCAAGAAGTCCTCGAACGGAATGTCTTCTTGCCTAATAAAACCCTGCTGTGGAAGCATCCCATCGGCCACCATCTCGACCACGGCAGCAATAGACGCTGCTGTAGTCCAGGAGATGGCTCGCCAGTGCTGGCCGTCAATTTTCTTGGGGCGGTAGGCTTGATAAAATTCTTCTCGCTCTAGGTGCGTGCCTTTCCAGCCTTCTATCACGGCATACACGTACACTACGTCTTCTTGCACGGGAGGCTTGGCTTCGGTTAGTATCTGCTCGATGAGCTCTCGTTTATTTTTCAGAATCAATTCATACAACAAAAAGCGCATCAGTTTGCCGTGGCCCGGGTAGCGGATGGTCTTATAATTGAGCGTATCTACTCGGCCTTCGTAAGTTTCGCACATGGTACCTAAGCCACCCGACGTGCTAAATGCCTCAAATTCTTGCCCTTCGATGTTGATTTGCTCAATGCCTTCGAGGGCAGGAACAAACTTACGCACGCCATTGTGAATCACTTCGCAGTCGTTGATGTATTCGTTGATTACCCCTGCCGGCGACCACGTAAACGAGTAACCAAGCAGCCCGTTTGGATGCTGAGGCAGCGCCCCCACCCGAAGTTCAATGTCACGGAGCTGAGTAAATCGCTTGGCCAAATCGGCGCCGACAATGCCAATAAACCCTGGCGCTAACCCACACTGTGGCGCCAACACCGACCTACTGGTGGCGGCCATTTCTCGAATCGCCGTGGTAGTGGGTACGTCTTCGGTAAGGTCAAAGTAATGAATACCTCGTTCGTGCGCCAAGCGGGCTATGGGCAGGTTGAGGTTGTAGGGCATACATGACACCACAGCATCGAAGCCGGTGAGGTGTGTTTCTAAAGTACTGAGGTTGGTGACATCGCCCAAAATCACCTCAAACGGAACTGCCGTGGCGGGGTTTTGTCGGTCTAAGCCCGTGACGGCAAACCGCTTGTTGAGCAAAATACCCACTAAGGAGCCTACTTTGCCCATACCGATTACTAAGATTTTTTGCATACGTGTAGTTTGTTGAAACAGAAGAGAATAAAACCCTAACGAGTAGTTGGCCCTGAGCTAAGCCCAGCAGCTTATATAAATACTGACGCAAAAGTTTTCGTGTGTTCAATGGAGTTGTAATCTTTTGATTTTCAACTGAATAAAAAATAACAGGGACAATAAAAAGAGGTAGAGATACCAAGAGAAAATAGGCCACAACGGCCTAACCATTAGCGCCTAACAGCTAATGTAAGACTGAAAGAAAAAAGCGTATAGAAAAAAGCCCGAACCAAAAACGGCGTTCATCAGCAGTATTTTTTGCTGAAACAAAGGTAAACAACTACGGTAGAAAAACAAAAAACGTCAGCACCAACGAGGGTACTGACGTTTTGGAATCGAATAAAAGAGGATTACAACAATTGGTTGGCTACCAAATATTCGGCAATCTGCACGGCGTTGGTAGCGGCGCCTTTACGAAGGTTATCGGCCACAATCCACAAGTTGAGGGTATTGGGCTGCGACTCGTCACGGCGGATACGTCCTACGAATACTTCATCTTTGCCATGTGCATTGACGGGCATTGGATACACAAAGTTTTTGGGATCGTCTTGCAAAATAACGCCCTCGGCTTGGCTGAGGATGGTACGTACTTCGTCGAGGTCAAAGTCGTTTTCAAATTCAATATTGACAGACTCTGAGTGGCCACCGATAGTCGGAATCCGTACGGTAGTGGCCGTTACGGCGATGCTATCGTCGCCCATGATTTTCTTGGTTTCGTTCACCATTTTCATTTCTTCTTTGGTGTAGCCATTGTCCAAGAACACGTCAATGTGAGGCAATACGTTGAGGTCAATGCGGTGCGGATATACTTTGTTGTACTCCGATTTGCCGGCACGTTCGTCAAAAAGTTGGTCCACGGCGGCTTTACCCGTACCCGTTACTGACTGGTAGGTAGATACCACCACTCGCTTGATTTTGTATTTTTCGTGGAGGGGTTGGAGCACTACCACCATCTGAATGGTAGAGCAGTTAGGATTGGCAATGATTTTGTCTTCTTTGGTCAACACCGAGGCGTTTACTTCAGGCACTACCAGTTTTTTGGTAGGGTCCATGCGCCATGCCGATGAGTTGTCAATTACCGTGATGCCTGCTTCTGCAAAAACAGGTGCTAATTTCAAAGAAGTACTCCCTCCTGCCGAAAAGATAGCCACGTCGGGTTTCATCTTGATGGCCTCTTCAAAGCCTACCACCGTGTATTCGGTGCCCTTGTACGACACTTTTTTACCCACTGATTTTTCGGAAGCAACGGGGATGATTTCGGTGACAGGGAAGTTACGCTCTTCTAACACTTTTAGCATTTCGCCACCTACTAAGCCAGTGGCACCTACGACGGCTACTTTCATGATACTTGACAAACGATTTTGGAGTTGAACATTCAATTGAGTGCATAAAAAAATTCGTCACCGTGAGGCTTCAAAAACGGACAAAACAACTCTGGCAAGGCGGGGTCTGAGGGCCCATCTTACTCCGAGTGTCTTATTTCGTTTTCTTTAGGTTCACTGTGACGAATTGTCTTTGCGGGTGCAAAGATGTAGGATGAATTTCAAAAAACCATATATTTTCTGATTTGAAAATGTGAGAATTTGAAAACCGACTAATTAATGTGTTGATTTTCAATAGACTTGTACAGTATTAAAAATCAACACATTATGACATTTTTTTCTATTCATCTGCTTTGTACTTTTTGTCTTGACACAAAAAGTACCAAAAATCCAATGCTTCTCCACACAAAACCTGCGCACTCCCCGCTAGATTTTCAAGCCAGCGCACCTTTTTTATAAGCACCTGATTTCTAAACTTATACAAGTTTAATACACTTGCTTCTCATTCTGATAATTCATCCATCATCCTTCGTATAAGACATTGAGGAAGCTGCAACTTTATACGGCAGCTTCCCTAACGGTTATTCTACGATTAGCTTACTACTTACTTGTTGTCGGCGACCTTTCACCACAAGTAGGTACATTCCTTGGCTTAGTTGTGTTGCCTCTATATCATTCAAGCCTGAACTTGTAGTGACTGTTGAGGAAACCAGCCTACCATTGGTGTTATACAACTGCACATTCAGTTCTTCATTTTCTTCAAAACCTTTTACCAGAATATGAGCTTTGCCCCCTGCCGTAGGATTCGGATAAACCATTACTGAAGGCGTGTTGAACAGTACTTCTGGTTGCTCTGCAACAGCTATTCTGGTGGCTACTCCTGCTCCGCTATTGTATAAGGCCAGTATGTCAGTTGGCGATAAGGCACGGTTATAAATACGGGCATCATCCAACAAACCGCTAAAGTAGTTTTCCCAGCCACCACTCGTGCCAATCATGACGGCTTCGCCGTTGGTACCAATTGCCCCGCTTGCTGCCTGACTAATGGCCAAGGTGCCATCTACGTAGATTTTTTTGGCAGCGCCATCGTACGTGGCCGTAATCAGATGCCAGGCTCCCGCAGTAGGTGAGGTGGTAATAACCGAACCGGGGCCATTGAGATTAAAGGTGAGTTGCCCCCCATAAACGGCCAATTCGTACGAAGCACTCCAGCTTTGTTTCTTAAAAATAACTCGGTTGCCACTCAGCGAATTTGCCTTCATCCATACAGATAGCGTGATAGCGGATGTTGGATTTAACGAACTGCTGTTGTTGACCGTGAGGTATTGATTAGAACCATTGAGCGAAACCGCATTTCCATTTTTTCCGGCGCTAAAAATCGTACCATTCGTTAGCACAGCGTTGTTGTTGTTTCCTGTCGCATCGGCGGCTGTTGTACCACTCGTTTCGTTAAATTTTAGGTGCATAAGCAAGCCTGTCGTAATATCGCCAGCGCTGGCACTACTTGTTGTTACGTTCAACACGCTACTTGCCGCAGAGACATTACCGGCTGCATCTTTGGCTTTTACGGTGATGGCATAAGAAGTATTTGCTGATAAACCCGTCAGACTGAACGTGGTAGCTGTAGTAGAACCAACCAGCGTGGTACCTCGATAAACATCATAGCCCGACACACCGACGTTGTCGGTCGAAGCTGTCCAACTGAGGGTGAAACTACTCGTAGTAATGGCTGATGCTGCCAGACCCATAGGTGCAGTGGGTGCTTGCGTGTCTGGACAGGCTACGGTGGTAACACTTAGCGCTGTACTACTCGCCGAACTATTACCCGCCGCATCTTTTGCCCGAATAGTGATGGAATAGCTAGTTCCACACGTAAGGCCCGTCAGGTTGAATGTAGTGGCTGTAGTGGTAGAACCTATTAAAGTAGCTCCTTGGTAAATATCGTAGCCCGACACACCAACGTTGTCGGTCGAAGCTGTCCAGCTGAGGGTGAAACTACTCGTGGTGATTGCCGAAGCCACCAGACCCGTAGGTGCAGTGGGTGCTTGCGTATCTGGACAGGCTACGGTGGTAACACTTAGCGCTGTACTACTCGCCGAACTATTACCCGCCGCATCTTTTGCCCGAATGGTGATGGAATAGCTAGTTCCACACGTAAGGCTGGTCATGTTCAATGTAGTAGCAGTAGTGGTAGAACCTATCAAGGTAGTTCCCTGATAAACATCATAGCCCAACACGCCGACGTTGTCGGTCGAAGCTGTCCAACTTAGGGTAAAACTGCTTGTGGTAATGGCCGATGCCACCAGACCCGTCGGTGTAGTAGGTGCTTGCGTATCGGTGACGGTACCGCCATAGAGTGTTGCTACTTCGGAGGCCGATAGTCCTCTTCCATAAAGTCGAACGTCGTCAAGTTTGCCATTAAAATAGTTTTCAAAACCACCACTGCTTCCTATTACGAGAGGTTCTCCAACGGATGTAATTGCACCACTTTTGGCCGAAGACGCAACTACTGAGCCATCTACGTAGATTTTCATGGTAGAACCATCGTATGTGCCCGTTACCAAATGCCAAGCATTAGTCGTTGGCACAGCAGCTGACACTGAGCCAACGCCATTGAGTGCAAACGTCAGCTGGCCGCCATATAGTGAGAAATCGTAAGCAGGAGCCCAGTGTCTTTTTTTGATAATGACTTTGTTGCCACCAAAGTCAGCCCCATTAATCCATGCCGATAAAGTAATACCAGAAGTAGGGTTCAGCGTAGCGCTATTATTGACGGTTAAGTATTGGGTAGAGCCATTGAGCGTAATGGCATTGTTCCATTTTCCTGTACTAAAAGAAGGGCCGCCGCTGCTTGACGCATTATTGCCATTGGTAGTAGCATCAAAAGCCGTTGAACCTGTTGTTTCGTCGAATTTTAAGTGCATCAACAAGCCCGCTATTACATCACCTGACGGCGGCGCAGACGACGAAGTAGTCACCAACAGCGCAGTACTAGCCGCCGACACGTTGCCAGCTGCATCTTTTGCCTTCACCGTCATGGTATATGCGGTAGAGGCCGATAAGCCTGTAAGTGAAAACGACGTACTGGCTGTTGTGCCCACACTTACTCCATCCTTAAACACTTCGTAGGTGCTCACTCCTACATTGTCAGTCGAAGCAGTCCAAGCTAAGGTAAAGCTATTGGCAGTAATCAGCGAGGCAGTCAGTCCTGTTGGCGTGGTTGGGGCTTGAGTATCGGTTGTGGTACCGCAGCTTGTTGCCGCAAAATTATCAGCAGCCCAGTAATAGCCTTTGCTAATGGCATCGGGGATTACAGCAGGCTTCCAGCGGTCGTTGTATTGTGAGCCAGGTCCAAATCCTGTAGAAGTCCAAGCCATCCAACTAACGCCCAGCCGTTCCATGGTTTGTTGTTGGTAGGCTTCGCCATCCATCGGAATAGAACCTTCGTTATTGGGCAAGTTTTGTTCGGTGTTTATCACTGGATAACCTGCATTTTTGGTAGCCACCAACCAAGCACTAGTTCCGCCTGTGGTGTACGGGTGAAAGCCCACCGAAGCGTTGGCTGTAGCCCAGTTGAACCCTGTCAAGCTGGTAAAATGTTGAACAGCCCCCAGCATGTCGGTGTAGGGAGCACTGCTGGCCCACGTAATGGTAGGATTAGGAAAAGAAAACAGAATAATGTGTGTTTCAGGTGCATAGCCTCGCACCAAATCATAGATTTCTTTTTCGAACAGACAAAGCTCGTTGTTGTAGTTTTCGGGAAACCAGCCTCCTGTTGTTGTCACGGGGGTGCCGTAGTTAGGATACGTACCAGTTACATCGCCAGAGGGTTCATTGATGATTTCAAAAATCACATTTTTATAGTTGGCATACCGGGGAGCCATAGCCGTCCAGAAATTTCGGATGTCTTGCTTATGGTAACAACCCACATCGTGGTAGTTGAGAATAATATAGATGCCATTTTGGGCAGCCAACGTAAATACTTGGTCATAGATGGCCTGAGCGGCAGCAATGTCTGAGGCACTGGCCCAGTTCCAACCGTCCCAGCCATTTCGCCACTGAAACCCGTCGGTTGCACAGATCCGAATAGCATTGATTCGGTTAGCTTTGAGGTCGGCGTAATAGGCTGGATTGAGCAATGCTGTAGAACCTGCCGATTCTGAAAGCGTAAACGTGTACTTGTTGGCCCAGGAATTGACGGCCCGAATCAGCGTTCCTTGGTCTGTTTTGAGGGTTCCACCCGAAATAACGGGGCGGCAACGAGACTGCGCCATTGCGCTAATGTTCAACAAAAGAGACATCAGTAGCCATGTACTGATGGTGCGGAGAGAGAAAGGTTTGTTCATATACATTCTATTTAGTTGTTGGCGGAGTATTCTGGTTTTGACGGTTGGTCGCCTAAACCTTTTGCGAAAATAAAAGAGGGGTTAGCAAGAATTAGGGTAAGACTTGACCCTTCTTGGTGCCTACTTGTAAGAATGTATAAGAAAAACAGTGCTATCGTTAGTAGCAGAAGTAGGATGCGTTTCTTTTTTGACTCAACGCTGAGCTTATCAAGGCCAAAATGTGCCTAACAGGGGTATAACCATTTTGAGCAGTATAAACGACTAGCCTATGGCGCTAACACTAACTCAGTAGTTGTTTTTCTCGTAGATAGGTAGCCAAGGTTTCTACTTTTTGAAATTTATACCCAAAAAATACAGAAGCTTTGTGAACGATCTTGAATCGTAGTTTATTGAGGTAATCTTTAGTATGTTTTTCCTTAACCCCGTCATCTATACCTGCATAATCTCTAATCAGATTCCATTCGGTAGGGCTAAAATATTCGTGTAACTTTTTTTTGAAATTTTTGGCTACAAGTTGATGAAACACTAAGCCCATCAATCCATTGATAAAGATATTGATTTCTAACACGTATTCAACTCCAGGGCTGTAGGGCTTAATCAGTTCAAAGCGCATAGCATGAGAAATAATGTGGCCTTGGGAATCATATTGTAAAATTTGTGTTCGAAATTCGATCCAGTAGTATTTGCCATCTTTACACAACAGTGGAACCACCACCGCCGTAGATAATGAGGTGGGCGACTTCAGGATTTCTGAGCCATAGTCTAAGGTACTCATGTAGATTACGTGAGCTTGTAACCAGAATGCCTGAAAATACTCGGGGTGAAAACTCTTACAAATCCTTTTGAAGAAAGGTTTTCCGTTTTGCCCCAATTCAATGTCCTTGATTCCCAAAAAATTTTCAATCCCAAAACTAAAATCTACCTGTAGTTTTTTCAGATTAAAGACCAAAATACCAAAGGGGCGCTGAAAAAAGTCTTTTTTTTGTGATTCAACGCTTATTCTAAATTTTTCGATAATGGCCAGATACTCTTCGTGAGTCATCCGAAATGGCTCATCAGCTACTTGTGGGCAATAGTCAGTTTCCATTTTACGAATAAACTGATTATATACTTTCTCAAAAAATTGTACTTCCATATCTGGGAGGGAGATGCTGCGGGGGTTACCAATTTAAGCCTACTGAGCACGGCTCAAATATACGAGAAGCATACGGCTTTTTAAGGCATAGGGTGTACGGGTTGATTCAGAATAGTTGTACAAAAATCTGTATTGAAGCCAATTTTAAAAAAAATTTAGCTACCCGTGTAACCTTTTGGCAAAGCCTCAGTAAGCATAGTCAGAAAGCAACATCAGAGAATCAAGGACGAGGCGAATTTTATTATTTTTGAAAAGACTTAACCCAATTAGTATATGACCGACGAGGCTGCCATGACCTCCGTGTCAGAAGGAAACCTGAACCAAGCAGCAGTGCTGTACGAGCGTTATAAGCGCCCGTTGTTCAACTTTTTCTTACGATATGGGTTAGTACGAGAGCAAAGCCAAGACCTCACCCAGCAGGTGTTTGTCAGGTTGATTCAGTACAGGCACACGTTTAAGCAAGGGTATGTATTCAAGATGTGGATTTATCGAATTGCCCGCAATGTGTACCATGACTACCTCAAGGACAATCCTTTACAAATAAGCGACTTAGACACGGCCTTGGCCGTATTTGAAGAAAAAGAAGACCATCAAGAACAATACCAATACGTACAAAAAGCCCTGAGCCTATTGCCCGACGATTACCGAGAAGTGCTGGTACTGAGCCGCTACGAAGGTCTCAACTACGAAGAAATTGCCGATTTGATGGAGTGCTCTGTGGCCAACGTCAAGGTAAGAGTACACCGAGCTATTAAGAAATTACGAGAAGTTTATTTTCAACTAAGCGAACAATGAATCCAGACCAACGCCAAAGCCTTTTAGCCGACTACGTATCGGGTCAGCTTTCGGAGCCACGCTTGCAAGAGGTAGAGCGGTTGCTGGCTTCGGACCCGCAGCTTCGCCACGAGGCCAACGAGATGCAAGCCATGTGGCGGCTACTCGAAAAACCTACTGAGCAGGAGCCTCCTGCGGAGATGGACCATCGCTTTTATGCTTTCTTGGAACAAGAACACGAAGCCAACGAGCAACTCGCCAAGGTGATTAGCCTCACCAAAGGGCGCAACCTCTGGCTTGATACCTTCAAGTACGCCGCTGGCCTTGCGCTCCTGATTGGGGCGTTTATGATCGGACGTTCTACGGCACCCATCCGTGAGGTGTTGGTACCACAGGTTGTCTATAAAACGCTCGAAAAACCGGCCCCTTCTGCCTCACCGTCGGTACCTACTACCAGCAGCAGCGAGCCACAGGCAATGATGACAGCCCTTGTGACCCTCAAAAAGGAGATGCAAGCTACCAAAGAATTAGTGATGCTTTCGATGCTCAAGCAAGAGTCGGCCAGCGAGCGAATCAAGGCCGTAAACTACAGCTACGAGATGAAAGAACCTGATAAAAAAGTCTTGGATGCCCTCATCCAAACACTCAACCAAGACACCAACACCAATGTTCGGATGGCTGCTGCAGAAGCTCTTTCGCATTTTGGTGACGACCGTCGAGTGAGGGATGCGCTCATTCAAGCCCTGCGCAAGCAACAAGAGCCCATGCTACAAGTGGCAGTGATTGAGATTCTGGTCAATCTCCGTGAAAAACGAGCGATTCCAGACCTAATGGCTCTGTCGGACTCCGAACAATTGCCTTCGTTTGTCAGAGACAAAGCCGAAGAAGGCGTCAGTATGTTGAGTCTTTAATGTAAACACTTGAAAATACGCTCATTTGAAAAGGCTCATTTGGCCTATCATTTTTAACAAAATTAAACAACAACAAGTACCATGAAAAAGCAAATTTTCCTTTCAATTGCCAGTTTGTTTATCGCAGGCGCAGTACTGGCTCAATCGGCCAAGCCTTACAAGGTCCGGTTTAGTGGCGAAGGCAAGCGTGTAAACATTTATGTATATCAAAACGCCGTAACCGTAGAGGGCTACGATGGCGACGAAGTGATTATTGAGCAAGTAGGCGAGCGCAAAGAGCTCCCTCGTGAGGCCGAAGGCTTGCGTATGATTACCGGGGGAGTAGTAGATAACTCAGGCACAGGGGCTAATATTGAACAAGAAGGCAACAACCTTCAGGTGGTGATTCCTCGGAGCCGATACAACGGAAACTTCGTTATTAAAGTGCCTCGTAATCTGAGCGTTAGCCTCAAAGAAGATGGCACTTGGTCGAATAACCAGAAGTTTTCGATGAGCAATTTATCAGGCGAAGTAGAACTCAAAGTCAACAGTGGCTCACCCGTGTATCTGAGCGACATCAGCGGCCCACTTGTCGCCAACGGCAACTATGGTAAGTTCTACATTACGTATTCGCAACTGAGCCCTAAAGCCCCCCACTCTATCACGACCAACGGTGCGGTGGACATTACCCTGCCAACCGACGCAAAAGCCAATTTAAAACTCCGCTCGTATGGTGGTGACATTTTTACAGATTTTGATATTGCCCCCGTCAAAAAAGACAAAGAAATGGGTACTCGTAGCGATGCAGAGCGAGCCGCCGCCGACCGTGCACGAGCCGGAAGTACCAATATCAGCACCGTTGCTCCTGCTGCTATCGCTACATCGCCCAAAAGTTCGGGCTCGGGTATAAGTTACTCTGGTCAAACCGTTACTGTAAACGCCTACGCTCTCATGGACGACTGTGACCAATGCCCGCCTGCGGCTGGTCGAGATGGTTTTGAAGGAACCATCAACGGTGGTGGCGTCAGCCTCCAAGTAAAATCAAGCAACGGCAATATTTACGTTCGTAAGAAAAAATAACCTCAGCGATTCCACCTTCTATACTACCAAAAGAGGGTGGAATCGTATCCCCTTTTCCATCTAAAAGCCATGAAAAAATATCTATTCGCTGCCAGTCTGGTGCTGGCATGGGCGAGCTGTTATGCCCAAACTACGTTCAAAACAACAGCAAGCAGTGGCCTCAAAAACGCCGTCGTATTCATTGAACGCAACAACCTTGTGATTGAAGGTACTACCTCCAACGAGATTCTGATCGAGATTGACGAGCCCATTCGCCTTCCAGAAACAGCACAAGGGCTACAACGGCTCAGCGTGAAGGGGCTGACCGACAATACCAACTTAGGGCTGTCGGTCACGCAAGAAAACGGCATCTTAGCTATTACCGAAGTTTGTAATTGCTACGCCGGCACCTATCGAATCAAACTCCCCACCACGGTCAACCTCACCGTTACCGAAAACAGCCCTTGGGGCGGTAATAAGTGGATTGTCCGCAACGTGACGGGCGACTTAGACATCCGCTCGGAGTCGTCGTCGGTGACCTTAGACCGTGCAGGGGCAGGTATTCAGGTACTGCTGACCCAAGGAAAAATCATTGCTGATTTTGCGGAATTGTCAACCAAACCCATCACGCTGGCCTCCAGACATGGCATTGTTTCGGTCACTATTCCAGACAACGCCAAGTCAACCGTAAGCCTCAAAACTTGCAATGGCTACGGCGATATTTTCACTGATTTTGATACTGCAACCTTCGAAAAGTCAGAGGATGGTCTTTCGGGCAAAATCAATGGAGGTGGTACGCCGCTCTCTTTGGTAGCCCGCTACGGCAACGTTTACCTCCGCAAACGCAAAGGCATGTAACGATTTTCTATCCTTTTTTAAGTAAACGTACCCAGTCATTCGTATCGCATTAAGTTTTGGTTAAGGGATAGCCAAATTGGGCTGTCTTGCTGAGGCAGTCCAATTTTTTTGATACAGATGCAACATTTGTTCTCAACCTGTGTCTTTGATTAAAATCGGAAAAATAACCCTATTCGTTTCACCTTCATTTATCCACTGCTTGACACTCTTTTTCATCGTGTAAGCAGTTCTTATTTCCGAGTCGAAGCTTTAACCCATAGCTTCGTCTGAGTTTCCAACACTACTTTAAAAAAAGGACGAATGCCACGCTACTCATTCGTCACATTTTTGGTGAGATTCAACCCATTTTTCCCTATTGCGCAAAGGGTAATGGTAGTTTTGTCTCGTTGATTTGATGTAGCAATTACTTATTCGAACCAAGCGTTTTTCGTGTTCTCAAAAATTTCAACTGGTTGACTGGCCGTTGAATAGTGCATAAGATGAGGTTGCAAAAATGAAGCTATGTTACTGATTAGTAACCCGTTATTGCATCGTTTTTGCCGTCCACCAAAGTAAAAGCATTCATCGAATTACGAGTCCCGAATAACGGATAACAAGCATTTAAAAGCCATGAAAAAAATTTATTGTATTCTCACGCTATTGGCGTGGGCTGTAGCTACTGCTTTGGCCCAAAGTCCTGTTCAAAACGCCAAAATAGTTGGCAAGTTATCGGGGGTTGTGTTTGATTCTACCTCAAACAAACCCGTAGAGTACGCCAGTTTGTCCCTTGTCAATGTGGCTACCAACCAACCCGTGATGGGTGCCGCTTGCGATGCGTCAGGGGTGTTTACGCTCACCCGTATCGCCCCGGGCGAGTACAAGTTGCTGGTGAGTTTTGTGGGGTATCAGACTAAAACCGTTCCGAACATCAAGATTGTGGACAAAGACGAAGTCAACGTGGGGGTAATTAAACTCTCGACGGAAGTCCGCACGCTCAACGAAGTAACGGTACAAGGGCAAAAAGACCTCATTGAAGACAAGCCTGACAAACTGGTGTACAATGCTGAAAAAGACGTAACCAACACAGGCGGAACGGCCCTCGACGTGATGAAAAAAGTACCGATGTTGTCGGTAGATTTGGAGGGGAACGTGCAGCTACGAGGCAACGAAAACATCAAAGTACTCATCAACGGCAAGCCATCGAGTATTTTTGCCCGCAACCTGGCCGAAGCGCTCAAAGCCATTCCGTCAGACCAAATCAAGCAAGTGGAGGTAATCACCTCACCCTCGGCCAAATACGACGCCGAAGGCACCGCAGGCATTATTAACATCATCACCAAAAAACAACTTCAGGGCCTCAATGGCAGTGTCAATGCAGGCGTGGGCAATCGGTTTAGCAATGCCAATGGCTCGCTCAATTATCGTAAGAAAAAATGGGGCGTATCGGCCTTTGGCTGGACAGGAATCAACTACAGCAATGGGTATAGCAATTTACTACGCCGCAATTTCGCCAATGAAGTAGAGGTAAGTCGCTTGCAACAAAATTCGGATTATCGTAACAACGGACACAATGCTTCGGGCTCACTAAGCGTTGATTATGATGTAGATAGCCTCAATCGCTTTGGCTTGGAAATGAACCTTTGGGCGGGTGGAAACACCAGTCGGGGGCAATACCGCAACCTCTTCTCGACGGGCGAAACCATTCTGCAACGCTTTAGTCGTAACTCAACCAACACGTATGGCTACGGTGATCTGGATGCCAACTTTAGCTATACCCACACCTTCAAAACACCCCAGAAAGAACTGTCTGTGTTGGCACAATTCAGCGGTGAACACAATAACAATGACTATAACCTGAGCCAGCTCAATCAGACCGAAATCGTTGATTATCGGGAGATTAGCTACAACAAAAGTCGTAACCGAGAAGTAACCCTCCAGACTGACTACACGCATCCATTCAAGAACAAAAGTACCTTAGAAGTAGGTATCAAAGGAATATTGCGCACCGTTAGTAGCAACTACCAAATTTCGAGCGCCCCCGATGGCTCCGAAAACTACCAACTCATGCCCGAGCGCACCAACCAGTTTGACTACCAGCAGCAAGTGTGGTCGTCGTTTGGGTCGTATCGGTTTAGTACCAAAAACAAATGGAGTTTTAGCCTCGGCTCTCGCTACGAATACACCTACCTCAAAGCCGATTTTTCCTCGACCAGCACCTCGTTCGACAATCAATACAGCAACTTGATTCCGAGTGTGTCGGTATCCAAAGACTTCTCGACCAAAGACAACAAACGCACCTACAAAATCAAGCTGGCTTATACGCAGCGGATTCAACGCCCGTATCTGTTTTATCTGAATCCTTACGTCAACTACAGCGACCCCAAAAACCTTTGGTTTGGAAACCCCTACCTCAACCCCGAACTGTCGCACGCCTATGAGGGTAGTTATAGCACCAGCTGGGGCAGTAATTCGGTCAATATTAGTGCGTTTTGGCGGCAAACCAACAACGCCATCGAGCGCATTGCTACGATTGATGCCGCTACGGGCGTGTCGTCGTCAACGTTTCAGAATATTGCCAAAAACTCGGCAGTGGGCCTCGGTATCAGTGGCAACGCTCGCCCTACTACCAAATGGCAACTCAACGGAAACCTCAACTTGACGTACTTGTCAATCAATAGCGTAGCCCTAAAAACCACCAACCAAGGCGTTGTATGGCGGGCTTTTGTGAATTCGTCATGGCAGATGGGCAAGGGCTACACATTCCAACTCAACGGCAGTTATAGTTCGCCTCGCCTCCGCCTACAAGGCACAAGCAACGGATTTTACTGGTATGGCCTCGGTATGAAAAAAGAAATCATGAAGAAAAAAGCGAGCCTCACCTTGGGCATGGATAACCTCTTTAACGAATACAACGCTTTTGTCAACGAAATTGGCTCACCTACCTTTACCAGCCGAAGCGAAAGTTTCTTTGCCAATCGCAACATTCGCTTGTCGTTTAGCTGGCAGTTTGGTCAGATGTCGGCAGGTGGCTCCAATCGCAAAAAAGTAAGCAACGACGACAAGAAAGGAAGTGAATAGGGAATTTGGGAGATTAGTAAACTAGTTACTGGGGATTGGTTAACTGGTATTGAGTACAAACACTTTTTAAAAACGATGCCATCAGACTGGGCGCAAACCTCAGGTGATGGCATCGCTTTTGGGAGATGGATATATAAAGCGTCTTCTACTCAAACAACAAATAAAGCGTCACAGTGTGTGTAGTCATCTTGCTGATATTGACGGCAATGGGGCTGGTGTTGGGCTGAAGCATATTAACCAACCCATGCGAGAAATGAAGCTCAGGAGCAAACTTAAAAAACTGATAGAATCGCTCTAAGCCTACGCCATATTCAAGTGCAAAATCGCTGGTTTTGGTAGTGAGACGGCCATAATTAGGGTTTTCTTTCTTACGAACGTTAGCCTCTACCCCTACCCGAAAGCCCGCCACCAAGTACATGCGTGTGTTGCCTCGGCGCTCCGATTTGTATTTCAGCAAAAACGGAAATTCTGCCCAAGTGGACTCCCGCAGCTCAGTAATGGGCTCGGTGCGGTTTTTGGTGTAATAATCCACCGAACGGCCATAAATCGAGATGCCGGGCGTAATCCGAAAGTCAAACCGTTTGCTTAGGCGTGTGTTCATCACAAAAGCCATCCGAAACCCCGGCTGAATCGGCGACGTAAGGTTGATAGCTGTGTCGTTTTTGACAAAGGCATCACTATGGCGAATGTTGAAGCGAGTGAGCGGCGCAGCAAACGAAAAACCAAAATGCAAGGTTTTGTCCTCGTAGTTTTCCATGTAGCGGCGCACAAACTCCTTTTTCTTCTGCGCCTCTGCCGGTAGTTGCGCAGCTAAGAAGAGGCCCAGAACCAGTAAAAAAACTACTTTTTGCCGATATAAATCGAGCTGATGCCAAATGTGAGCGGTATGCATCGGGTATTAGTGAATCCTGCTTTCGAGAAAATCTTCAGAAAGTCATCGCCATCCGGAAACGCCTCTACCGACTCTGGTAAGTAGGTATAAGCCGAAGCGTCTTTCGAAATCAGTTTGCCAATCGAAGGCAGGATATAGTTAAAATAAAAATTGTAAAGTTGCTTCATCGGAAAGCGGCGAGGTTTTGAAAACTCCAATACCACGCAGGTTCCTCCGGGCTGCATCACTCGGCACATATCGGTAAGCCCTTTTTCTAAATGCTCGAAGTTCCGCACGCCAAAAGAAACGATGACAGCATCGAAAGTATTGTTCTCAAAGGGTAAGTTCTCCGAATCGCCACTGCGAAGTTCTATAACAGAATCCATGCCAAGTTTTTTGATTTTCTCTCGACCAAAGGCCAACATACCTTCCGAGATGTCAACACCCACGATTTTTTTGGGCTTTAGGCTCATGGCTTCTATGGCAAAATCGCCTGTTCCGGTGGCAATGTCCAGAATCGTCTGTGGGCGGGCTTCTTTCAGAAGACCAATGGCTTTTTTACGCCATAGTATATCAATACCTGCACTCAGCAGGTGATTGAGCAAATCGTACTTAGGCGAGATGTTATCAAACATTTCGGCCACTTGCTCTTTTTTGCTGGCAGCCTTGTCTTTATAAGGAATTACAGTCATGGAATCTCAAGTATTATACACAAAAAACGCTACAAAGGTAACACAATCGGTCAGATAACCATTTGTAGGGGTTGCTTGTTCATGTTGACCGACTTGTTCTGGCTCAGATGAGGCAGCCTACAGACCGATGGATGGAAATGCAAAAGTTGGAATGAAAGCAGTAAGACTTTTGATGATTTCGTTAAGGCACCAATGACTCGCTTGCTCAGCATTTGAGTAATAGTTCCGACCTAAGTAACTTAGCAGTATTGGTTTGATGCTGGCAGGCTTTCGGGTACTACCACAGCTGCTAACCTCGCCATTGTTAAAGCTAAGTTTCAAGCCTTATTTAGAAACCAAGAAAGTGTTATTTTTAGTGCCATTTGGGACAACGTGCCGCTGAGGGGGAGTTTGTTTCCTATAAATCCACAAATAACGGATGATAATGTATATAAAAACTTGTCCGTTGAGCGGTTTAAACTCTTGATTTCTACCTTAGACGATGCATTATTTGGATTTATAAAAGTTAAATAAAATGATAAAATTTCATCAAAAAGAAGTCTTATCAAACGTTTCGTCTTTTAAGATTTCAAACAATCATTTAGCATATTGTTCTGAAAATACTATTTACTTAGACAAAGTAAAAATTGTTGAAGGGACTATTAGCTACTTTTTTTATCAAAATAGACTGTATTTTCATCAAAATTCAAATACGTTTTTTTTGAATGAAGAGAATGATATTATCAAAATAGCTGATTTTAGCTTCAACTTTGATACACTATTTGAAAATACAATCATCATCAGCAGTGATTTAAAGGTTGAAAACCTTTTGACATTTGAAATATCATCTATTTATGAATTGGTAAATGTTTCAACTTTTAATATTGAAAAAAGACTACCTCATAGATACTCAGACATTTTAGGAGTCAGGTATGAGAATCAATATTTTAGTTCCAACATAAAAAGAACCACCCTGCGTTCCCTCTCCCTCCTGACAGGCGAATACGAGTGGGAGGTAGATTTGGCGGGTATTGGTAGTTATACTGACCACTATGGTGAGCATCAGGCTGGTAAAATAGAGCATATTTTTGGTGTTTGGAATCAACTCCTTTGGGTTTGGTTGGAGGGGTATCAGTGTGTGGGGATAGATGTACAAACTGGCCAAGTAAAGCAGCATTGGTTTCCGTTCAAAGGGCGTTTTCAAGCGGGGCATTTTTTCTTTAATTTTCCTCATTTTGATGCAAAAGGCACCATTCAATTTTTTGAACGGCAGTATTGGATAAGTATAGATTTAGCAAGCCAACAAACCAAAACGCTTTGGCAAGCAGCCCCTTTCGAGATAAATGCGTCAAACATACAAGAAGCTTATATTTATTTTATAGCTGTCCCCCCAGGTTCGGTGTTTAGCAATATTGTGGGCGTATTTGACCAACTGGCTAACAAAATAGTGTGGTCAACCCAACTTGAGTTAGCACGATATATTACCCTTACGGCTGCCCCCCAAGTAGCAGGCAACAAACTGTATGTACTTGACAGCGATGGTACGCTGCATATTTTTGAGAGAGAACCAACAACCTAAGGCCGTCCGATGATTTGAAGCTCAGGCTCGTGCAAGGTAGTTAGCTAACGAACATCCTTTCCAAAAGACTTTGTTTTCTCAAACAAAACCACTACCTTTGCAGCCCCAAAGCTGGAGCGAATGGTACTTTCGGCGGCGGTTTTGTTCAAACTAATCATTGGTACCAACCATCATGAATCAAAAAATTCGCATCAAACTCAAGTCATTTGACCACAACTTGGTGGACAAGTCGGCTGAGAAAATCGTGAAGGCAGTAAAAGCTACAGGTGCTGTAGTGAGCGGTCCTATCCCACTGCCAACCAACAAAGAAATTTTTACGGTATTGCGTTCTCCGCACGTAAACAAGAAAGCCCGTGAGCAGTTCCAAATGTGTACCTACAAGCGTTTGATTGACATCCACTCGTCGTCGGCCAAAACTGTAGATGCGCTTATGAAATTGGAACTTCCGAGCGGAGTAGATGTGGAGATTAAGGTTTGATAGTGATTACCACTTACTCAATAAACCCGTTTAACCTTGCGTTAGGCGGGTTTTTTTATTTTATTGCTAAATTCGTCACAGTTCTAAGGGATTTCGTCAGGACTAGGATACCACTCATCCAAAAATCATATTGAAAAATCGGGGAGGGTTCGCTAATATTGACCCGTCTTTGGCAGGCAAAGTCACTGAAAGTTTGGAAGTTAAGTCTGTTGAAAAACAAAATGCTTCGCAACATCCACGTTTTTGCAACAAGTTTCGTAACTTTTAGAACGGTTTGCCGCATCACCGATTATTTTACTCAAAACCTAACATGGCAGAACAAGAAAAAAGCCTCGGCAGGAAAATCCTCAGCCTATTCATTGTGGACGACAGTGAGCACACCACCACTACTACCACCACCACCTCAGACCCTGCCACAGGTCAGAAAACCGTACAAGTACAGCAGACCGTAGCCGTACAAAATGCCTCGGGTACGGGGGTAGTTGACAAAAAATTTGTGGATCACTTTGTAGAAGTCATTGAGAAGTCCAACCTCAAAGGCCCCGACTATTTTGAGTACATGCAGGCGCTCAAGAGCATGGCAGGCTTGGGCCTGAGCGAAGACAAGTTGTTTCAGGCGGCTTGGGCCAGTTTTAAGGCCATGGGCGGCATTACCGACGTGTCGGTGCTAACCACCACCGCCAACCAGTACTTGCAAATGCTGTCTAACGACCGAGACGCCTTCTTGAAAGATGTAGAAAAAGCCATTGCCGACCGAGTAGGTGGCTTGCAAAACGAGCAAAAGCAGCTACAAATTGACAACGAAACGCTGGCCAAACAGATTCTGGACTTACAAAATAGAATCAACGCCAACAACGAGCGGCTTACCAAGATTGGTGGCGAAATAGCCGAACAAAGTGCTAAAATTACGACCAACAAAAACAACTACGAAATCACCTACAATAGTTTTGTAGAACAAATCAAAAACGACATCACCAAAATCGGGCAGTTTTTGAAATAAGAAACAACCCTGAGTTCGTGTTGCTCATTTTTAAAGTCGTACCTTTTCAACTTATTATAGAAACTCCTTGCCCCAGAGGAGGTATCAAACCCTAACAAATCGCTGCTCCAGGGGGGAGAGCATTTAACACCATGGCATCACCTGATTTTTCACAGATTGGCGGAAGCCAAGACAACCAAAACAAAGGCTCGTATTGGAGCAAGCCCGAAGGCATCGTCACCTTGCTTGTCATTGGCGCTGGCGGGGCTGTTGGTTTGTATTTTTGGAACAAAATCGCCGAATTCTTAATCAAAGTAACTGAAAACACCCTGTATCTGGGCGTATTGTTGGCGGCTTTGGCCTTGTTTGTCTTTTTGCTCACCAGCAAAGACATCCGTACAGCGGCTTTCTTTTTGTTCAAGACCCTCATGCGCAAAATCGCTGGGATTGTGGTTCAGCTGGACCCCATTGCCATCATGAAAATTTACATAGACGACCTCAAGGGTAAGCGTGAAAAAATGCAAGGACAAATAGACACCTTGGCGGGGCAACTCACCAAGCTAAATAAAAAGATTAACGAGAACAACGATAACATCAAGCAGAAGTTTGCCGAAGCCAACAAAGCGAACCAACTAGCCGACAAGCCAGGCATGAAAGAGGCGGCTCAGTTGGCTACCATTGAGGGGGCTGGTTTGCAAGAAATGAACGAAAAGCTCTTGCCGTTGCAACGCAACATGAAGACCATTTTGGAATTCATGGAAAAAGTAAACAAGAGTGCCGATTATATCATCAAAGAAACCGAAATTAAAGTAAAGCTCAAAGAAGCTGAATACCAGATTGTTAAAGAAAGCTCTAACGCCCTTCGTACAGCCATTAGCATCTTCAAGGGTAACCCTGATAAGAAGTTTTACTTTGACGAGTCAATGGAATACATCCAAAACGACATGAGCATGAAGCTTGGCGAAATGAAGCGAGCCATGGACCTCTCGATGGACTTTATCAATGGCGTGGATATCCAAAATGGAGTCCTGTCTGACAAAGGCCAAGCGCTATTGGAAGCTTACAACCAAGGAGATTTTAAGTTTATCCAATTGGATGCGCCTGTAGCTCAAACCAAGCAAATCAACCCTCCAAAAGACTCCAACTATAAGAGTTTGCTGGAGTAAGTTCTATTAATCAAGAGACCCTCTCTGTCTTTTTTGATACAACAAACATTGAAAAACTTCTAAGAAACAAAACCTCATGCAACGACTCACAATTGCCGGAAGGCTACTCATTACAGCCCTGATTTTGGGCGGATTATATGCAGGTTATAAGTATTTAGGCGGCGAAAAATTACTTAAAAAATCGGCAGAAGAAGCCAAGATAGAAGCCACCACTACCACTGCTCCTTCAAGCGAATCGTCTTCGACGATGCCATCGAGCGAGTCTTCGGCACCCGCTGATAATGCCGCTTCTGACGTTGCCAGCGACCGCCCTTCGTTTAACTACACCCCTGAGTCGCCGGTAGATGGCAAGCTCAAAGGCGTAGTTGAGTTAGGCGCCAGTGGATTCAACTCGTTTATCGTTCGGATTGACAAGCAAAAACGCTGGAAACTCGAAAAAGCCGAGTTTGGTAACAGCTTAGTTCTTGAAAACATGGCCTCAGACGAAGACGTGCGAGGTGGTCTCAAGAAATACATCGGCAATATGCTTGATTTTGGCGTAGGTGGCCGTGACATTCACTTTGTAGTGAGTTCGGGCGCACTCAAAGCCCCCGAAACTCAGAAGATTCTGAAAGGATTGAAAAGCCTCAACTATGTAGTAAACACCGTAACTCCTGAGCAAGAAGGCAAGTTTGGTCTGAAATCAGTCATGCCCGATGGCTTCAAAACCACTGCTTTTGTGGTGGATATTGGCTCGGGAAACACCAAGATTTCGTGGGTGGACAATGGCAAAATGTCTTCAGTAGAAACCTACGGCTCTAAGTATTTCCAAAACAGTGTGGATGATGCCACCGTAGCCAGCGAGGTTTCGGCCAAGTCCAAGCAAATACCGTCGGCCAATCGCAAAACCTGTTTTATCATTGGTGGAGTGCCTTTTGAGTTGGCCAAAGCCGTTCGCAACGGCAAAGAGCGCTATACGGTGTTGGATGCTCCAAGCGCCTATAAGTTAGACAACGCTAAGTCGAAAGCAGGTCTCAATATCTACAAAGCCGTTCGGGAAGCTACGGGATGTGAGCAATTTGTCTTTGACTGGGACGCCAACTTTACGATTGGTGTGTTGCTTGATTTACCACAATAACAAATTTAACAATCAGTAAATCAACCAATTGTCTCATTATCTATGAAATAATTGGAGCTAAAATTTACGATTGAAATAGCTCTTTACCACCTATCAATGTCAGACAATGCCAGTCATTTCAATGTTCTATGGAATCATTATTTCCATGTACTACCTGGATAATAAACAACACTTTGTCCCTCATATCCACGTTCGATATGGCGAAGAAGAAGCTGTTTTTTCAATACCAGAAGGCGAAATGATTGAAGGGGTTTTGAGTAAAAAAAAGCAGAAACTGGTTGAAGCTTGGATTGAAATTCATCAAGAAGATTTGATGGCAAATTGGCAATTAGCCATTGTTGGTGAAAAAGTTTTTCCGATTGACCCATTAAAATAAAATGAATCCACGAGTTAAAGAAGTGAACGTATCTAACAATTATTTGCTTCTACTAACCTTTGAAAATGGCGAACAGAAAAAGTTCGATGTAAAACCCTATTTAGAAATTGGCGTTTACAAAGAACTCAAAGACCTCAGCTTGTTTAACTCCGCCAAGCCATTTCTAGGTACTGTTAGTTGGAAGAATGGTCAGGATTTTTGTCCAGATACACTCTACTTAGAAAGTACCCCTGTATAAAAGATTGAAGTGTCTTTTTAACATTTTTACAACATGAAACGCCTTACCTTAGCCGGAAGATTAATTGTAACTGCTCTGTTTGTAGGAGCTATTTGGGGAGCCAAATGGCTGATTGTGGACAGCGGATACGTTCTCAAACGAGAAACCCAAGCCTCACAAGAAATCAACAAGATTGACCTGCCCGACGCTCCCAAAAATGCTCAAACGAGTGTGCAGTCGGCAGAAATGCCCAGTGACAAAGTGGTGAGTACCAATGCCCCAGAAATCCGCTGGCTACTTTGGGCTTGGAACGCTCAGATGGGCTTGATGTTTGCCAACGGTGGCCCCAAGACTACCGAAAAGTCCTTGATGGCAAAAAATGGCGTCAATCTGAGCCTACTTCGTCAAGATGACGTGCCACAAATGCAAGCGGCGCTCATCAAGCTCGCCAGCGAGTACAAGAACAATCCGAATACTACGGAAGGTGCTCATTTTGTGACCATTATGGGCGACGGCGCCCCAGCTTTCTTGGCAGGTGTTCAGCCGGAGTTAGAAAAATTAGGCCCCGAGTACCGAGCACAGATTGTTTATACCTGTGGCAAGTCGCTGGGCGAAGACAAGTTGATGGGCCTACCCGCTTGGCGTGACAATCCTCAATCGGCCAAAGGGGCGCTATGTGCCGCCGTACTGCGTGATGGCGACTGGAACATTGTGGTGAAATGGTGTGGTGACAACGGCATTAAGGTAAACCCTGACGAAACCACGTACGACCCCGATGCCATGAATTTTGTGGCGGCTGATAGCTACGTTGATGCCTCCCAAAAGTACATCAGTGGCTATGCCGAAGAGCGCAAAGTAGTGATTGGCGGAAAGCCAACGGGCGAAACCCGCAAAGTAGCCGTCAACTCCGTAGCGACCTGGACACCCGGCGACGTGATGATTGCCGAACAAAAAGGCGGTCTTGTCTCTATCGTTTCGACCAAAGAATACCGTAGCCAAATGCCCTGCGTGGTGATTGGTATCAAAAAATGGATGGAAGACCACCGCAGAGACGTCGAAAACTTGATAGATGCCATTGCCAAGGGCGGCGATCAAGTAAAATCATACTCAACTGCCCTCAAAAAAGCAGGAGACATCTCGGCCAAGGTCTATAATGAAGAGTCTGGCGACTATTGGGTAAAATACTATAACGGTGTAAGCGAAGCCGACAAACAAGGCAACGTAGTTGAGCTTGGGGGCTCTCGGGTACATAACTTGGGCGATAACCTTGAGCTATTTGGCTTGAGCAAAGGGAGCACCAATGTGTTCAAGATTGTTTATACATTGTTTGGAGACGTAGCTAAAAAACTATATCCCAAGCTGATGCCTACTTACCCAAGCGCCGATGAAGTATTGGATTTGAGTTATCTCCAAAACGTAGCAGCTCGAACCACCAACATTTCGGCAGCTGACGAGGTGAAGTTTAATGCCGACGATAACATCCGTCAAAAAGTAGCTGAAAAGTCGTGGAGCATTGAGTTTGAGTCAGGCAAAAACACCCTTACGCCCCAAGCCGAACAAGCACTGAATCAGCTGTTTAATGACTTAATTGTGGCCTCCAACCTCAAAGTCGAAATACACGGGCATACCGACAATAGCGGCGATGCGAATGCCAATATGGCCTTGTCAGAAAAGCGGGCTTTTGCTGTAAAAGAATGGTTAGAGAAAAAGTCACCTAATAACTTCCCCGAGGGTCGCTTGGCGGTGATTGCACACGGGCAAAGTATGCCATTGGTACCTAACGACTCGCCAGCCAACAAAGCTAAAAACCGTCGAGTTACCATTGTAATGGGTAAATAACACCATGCAGCACCTCCTTGACCTTTTTCGACCCAACAAAACCATTGATTCTCGAACTTGGGGATTGATGATAGGCGTTCAGATTATCTTGGCTATCGGTCTGTGGTTTGGACTATCGTCTGAGCTACTGCCTACGCCACTCGAAATCCTACGTGC
Organism: Spirosomataceae bacterium; assembly: GCA_046329195.1. Taxonomy (GTDB): domain Bacteria; phylum Bacteroidota; class Bacteroidia; order Cytophagales; family Spirosomataceae; genus JAXLVB01. The sequence continues at coordinate 334,186 of JAXLVB010000001.1, forward strand.
GTTGAAGCGATTAGCCACCGAAGACATCCTTATCCAAGAACTGTTCACTAGTATGTGGCTTAGCGTTCAGTCAATGCTGATTGCCATCGTTATTTCGTTGGGCATTGCGTATGCCACAGTGATGCCGTTTTTTAGACCCTTTGCCTTTTTGGTTAGTAAATTCCGATTCCTGACCTTGGTGGGGTTGTCGTTTGTGTTTACCCTGCTCACACATAGCGGCCACCAACTCAAAGTGTCACTCATGGTCTTTGGTATTACCGTTTTTTTCGTAACCAATATGGTGGCCGAAATCCAAACCATTAGCCGCAACGAATACAACCACGCTCGTACCTTACGGATGCCCGAATGGCAGGTAGTTTGGGAGGTAATCGTATTGGGGCGGCTTCATCAAGTGTTTGAAATCATTCGCCAGAACTTTGCTATTGCTTGGATGATGCTCACCATGGTCGAAGGCATTTCTCGGGCCGAAGGAGGCGTAGGCACTATGCTCCTCAATCAAAACAAGCATTTTCACTTAGATGCCGTTTTTGCCATTCAAATCGTGATTTTGTTGGTAGGTATCTTGATGGATTATTTGATTGGTGTCGCCAAAAATATGTTCTGTCCTTACGCATCGCTTACCCTCGAACGCAAATGACTTTACGAGATATTTTTCAGTCCATTGCCGAAAACCCCACGTGGATTGTCGTTTATTTCCTGCTCTTGCCCGTAGCTGCTTACCTGATTGGTGAAGTAGCTACCGGCAGTCGGGATGTCAAGTTTTGGGGTTATGTATATGCCGTACTGTCGTATTTGGTGTGCATTCCGGGCATTTTTGCCGTTACGCTCAACGTCTATCTGTTTTTGTTTGAACGCCAAAGCGTTTGGGACATGAATTTGGTCACCCAAGCATTACCCATTCTTTCGATGATTATTACGCTGATGCTCATCAAACGCAAGATTCCATTTGAACTCATCCCTGGGTTCGGCAAACTGTCGGGGTTTCTTACCTTGATTGCAGCTACGATGGGCATCATGTGGTTTATTGACCGCACCCACATTTATGCCGTTACGTTTATTCCGTTCCAATACATTGCCATTGGGTTTTTATTGTTACTACTCATCATTCGATTTGCTTGGAGTAAAATTTTTTAACCAACAGCCATGTCTTCCTTTTCCAAAAACGGTTGCTTACTCAAAGCCGAAAACGTCTCGCTAACCATTGGCGAAAATGCGATTTTGAAAGATGTCAATGTCGAAATCCACGACATTGTGCGCCCCAATGTCACCACGGGTCAGGTAGTAGGCTTTTTGGGGCCTTCGGGGATTGGCAAGACCATGTTTTTTGAAATACTGGCAGGCTTGCGGCAGCCCACTTCGGGCAGTGTGCAGGTAGGTCAGCCGCTACAGCCCGTCGAGGCGGGTATGGTGGGCGTAGTGCAACAAAACTACCCGCTATTTAACCACCGCACGGTCTGGAGCAACCTCGAAGTGGCCGCCAAGCGGCGGTACCCTAATGCCACCGAGCGCAAAGACCGCATAGGCAATATGCTTGAGCGCTTCAAACTACGTGACAAGGCCAACCTGTACCCAGCTCAGCTTTCGGGTGGGCAAAAACAACGCATTGCCATTGCGCAGCAGTTGCTTTGTTCGGAGCATTATTTGCTGATGGACGAGCCTTTTAGTGGTCTGGATATCAACATGGTAGAGGAAGTATCCGAAACCATCTGCGAAATCGCCTGTGCCCATGAGTACAACACGGTCATTATTGTCTCGCACGATATTGTTTCGACAGCGGCTATCGCTGATACCATTTGGCTCATGGGGCGTGACCGAGATGCCGCTGGCAAGGTGATTCCGGGCTCTCGTATTCAACACACCTACGACCTGTTGGAAATGGGACTGGCCTACGACAAAAACATTCGAGACAAGCGTGATTTCCAAGACTTATTAACCAAAATTCGAGGTATTTTTCATACGCTTTAGAGATATGGAAACCATCAGTGGTATCGTTCGTAACCTTCGTAGTTCTAAGCGAATGCTTTGGGAAAAAGGACCACTCTATGTTTATACTTTTGACATCATAACCGCTCACGGCATCACCCCAGCTGAGTTTCGTCTGCACCGTCAGTGGTTGGCCAACAGCGAATTTACCTTTGCCCACGAGGGCGATACGGCGATACCATAAAGCTGGCAGGAAAGTACTGGATGGAGACGTTCAGGGCGTTTGCTTTTCGTAACTATACCCAGCCTTGTCACGATATAGCGCAACTTCACTCGCCAGCGTTGGGCTTTCTATTTATTTTTTTGATTCTCTGGAAAATCCATGCCCTCTGGCCTTATGGCTTGATTTTTTTAGGAATCGTAATCCCTGTTCTTCAAAATCATTATCGAATGTACCAAGCCGCCAAGGCACTAAACATCAGTTTTTGGGATACCTTCGTGTAATTTTCCCTTAAACTTCTATCTTCGCAAGGCAAAAACCCTACCTTGCCTTGAAACGAATTTTCTCCCTTATTTTCAAAAAGTTACCCATTCGGCACACTGCTGCCGATGCCGATTTGCACCTATTAAACACCCAAGAGATTCGGTCTGTTCGTCAGCATGAAAAAGCAGCCATTATCTTGGCTGCCGTTATTGGCATGAATGGCGTGCTGTTGCTGTATTTGCCCCAATACTGGCATCCCGACTGGTTTCCAATCAGCCACTTCAAAGTCTTGGGCTTCGTCTTAGACATATCCATTGGAGCTACTATCTATGGGGTTTTGCTATCGTCTATTGAAGTCTATTTGCTGTATATCTTGAACCTATACTGTGCGCATGAAATCGCCGTGGTGACGGGCTTTATTGATAAAGACAGCATCAACGACGTGTCCAAAACCAATACGCTGCTGGATATAAGCCTCGAAAAAAAGAACAAAGACATCCTCCGCTACGGCATTGACCCGTATCAGGGTTTATCCAAACAGGCAATTTTTTTGATGGGTGCCTTATTTTCGCTAAAAGCCGCTCTTAGCAACGTAGCCGTTAAGCTGCTCTTGAGTCGCTTGCTGGGGCGTTATGCCGTGCGGGAAGTGCTGGATTTGGCCGGTATCCCCATTTTTGCATTTTGGAACGCTGTAGCCGTGCGAGTGGTATTGCGTGAGGCACGAGTCGTGATTATGGGGCAAAACCTCATCGAGCGCCTCTTGCAGCGTATCCCTGCCGACTTACATCTATCCGAAACTGACCACGAACTCCTCTACGATACGCTTCAGTTTATAGCTATCAGCAAGCGAGACTACCACCGCAATCATTATTACTTGACGTACCGTATTTTGGAGCAGTACCAGATTGCGCCCAAGCAAAAACACGTGCTATCCGACGACTATTTTGACCACCTTCATCAAGCCCCCCCAGCGGTAGCCAATCTCTGCAAGATGCTGATTCTGACAGGCTTTATGCTCGATGGCTCGCTGTCAACCCGTGAGCGAAATCGGCTTCAACTGCTCCACCGTCGGCAGGTGCTGGACGAAACCTTTGCCCAGCTCCGCAAGTGGACTCATAATTTCTTTAATGGTAAAGGCATCGAACCGCTGATGGATAAGTATTTGACACTTAGGTAAGTGTATGAGAGTTGCTCAACGACTGATGATGATGATACTACATGGGAAACAGTGGAATTATCTTAGTGGCTTCCCTTATGCGGAGATTCTATCAAACACTGCACACAGAGGGTTGCATCATCTATAATGAGTTAGACTCTGTCTAAGTCGGGGTCGCCTAGACGGGGTCGCCTAGATGGGGTCGCCCAGATACTATTTTTCATTTAGCATCCGTAGTGCCCTGCGGAGCAATACGGGCTGGGGGGCGTTAGGCTATCACAGACCCAGGTCGCTGGTGCGGGCTACGCACAGCGGGGGTAGTTGGTAGCAGTGTAGTCAGTGGGGACACTGACTACGGCGGAGTGGATTTTAAGGTAACACCAACTAATAAAGTATACATGCCCACAGGTAATGAATTTGGAGAAAATTCACAATGGCTACCCGGAGGCAAATTACCAACTGGACAATTGGAAGCAGTTGTAAAAACAGAAGGAATGGTCAAAAATGTAGATTATAAAGTAACAGACATAAAATGGTAAAAGAACTATTTAGTAAAAATTGGGATTTCACTCTCTATCAAGTAAATGATAGACTAGTTATCAGTGTGGTCTTTTTTGGGTTGGTTGATTTTTACAGAAGTTTTCGATTGTTAGAAAATGACTTAAGAAATGACGATTATGAATTGCTATACAATTTATCTAAAGAAATAAGAAATAATTATGATAACTATAAATACAGAGAGATTATTCCAGCAATAACCTCAGAAAGCCCTCCTCTTGCCGGCTATGTTTCGGAGAGTTCTACAGATGATGAATGAGAACAAAGTATTTTCATGTTCTATCCAAGGTAGAGGGTTTATGAACAAAGGGTAACCAAGCGCTTTAAAGCATGAAAAAACAAAGACCTAAAAGCAGTAAAAAAAATACAAAAGTAAAGTAGAAGCTATGTTTCGATTCCTCCTTTGTTGGTCTTGTGACCAACAAACTGGCGTAAGCAAAAAGCCAAGATAAGGCATTGAAAATCAGCAACTAGACCGTTCGTGTTTTCCACCAAATGAAACAACTACTAATATGTATCAACATCATATTCAATTTTTTACCGCTACTATTTTGTGGTGGAAACATCTCTTAAAACCTGATAAATACAAGCAAATCATTCTTGATAGTATGAAGTTCTTGGTAGAACATCAACGAGTAACTATTTATGGATTTGTCCTCATGTGGAATCATATCCACATCCTGTGGCGAATCAATGAAAACTACTTGCTGGAAGACGTACAAAGAGACTTTTTGAAATATACGGCACAAAAAATCAAGTTTGACTTGCAGAAACATCATCCAGCGGTGTTAGCCCATTTTAGGGTTAATCTCAAGGATAGAGAATATCAATTTTGGGAGCGTAACCCCTTGTCAGTCAATATGCTTAGTAGAGTGATGATTCAACAAAAACTTGAATACATCCATTTGAATCCCTTACAAGAGAAATGGAATTTAGCCACTCGGCCAGAAGAATACTACTGGTCATCGGCCAAGTATTATGAGCTAGGTATTGATAATTTTGGCTTTTTGACCCATTATTTTAATGAAACATAACTTGTGTTTGATGACGAGTAGGATTGTTGGAGACAACGGAGGAAATTCTTGATTATCAATGCCTTATATCAGCGTTTTTGCTTTCGCCAGTTTGTTGGTGAAAAACACCAACAACGGAGGAAAAAATCAAGTTTGACTTGCAGAAACATCATCCAGCGGTGTTAGCCCATTTTAGGGTTAATCTCAAGGATAGAGAATATCAATTTTGGGAGCGTAACCCCTTGTCAGTCAATATGCTTAGTAGAGTGATGATTCAACAAAAACTTGAATACATCCATTTGAATCCCTTACAAGAGAAATGGAATTTAGCCACTCGGCCAGAAGAATACTACTGGTCATCGGCCAAGTATTATGAGCTAGGTATTGATAATTTTGGCTTTTTGACCCATTATTTTGATGAAACATAACTTGTGTTTGATGACGAGTAGGGTTGTTGGAGACGACGGAGGAAGTTCTTGATTATCAATACCTTATATCAGCGTTTTTGCTTTCGCCAGTTTGTTGGTGAAAAACACCAACAACGGAGGAAAAAAACATAGTCATCTTTAAACAGCAAGATGTAAATACAGCTTTACAAAACATTACACCTACAATTATAACTCATTAAATCATGGAAGATTATTACACAACTATTAAAAGTTATAAAGATGCTCCTGAGGGATCATCGCATAAAAAAATCTATGATTCTGTCTATATGGATATAGAATTATACATCAAAAAATATTATCTAAACTATGATGCTAGCAGGTGGAATAAATACTGGCGAGATGATATTTTATCAAAAATATTCGATGAGACGAAGCAAGATGAATTAAGAAAATATTTTGGACTTGAGGGAAAGGGTAAGTTTCTTGATTTTGATAGAATGCTTGTATTCTATAATGAAATTAAAGACGACCCACGCTTTGAAGATGATATAAAACGTTTTTTTGCTTTTTTAGCTGGAGATGGCTACTTTGAAAGTAAAGGCATTGCCTATGAAGAATTTTTAAACGCAAGAGACCTTAACCATCCACAAAAAACGCATAATGATTTAAAATATCCTACGTTAAATGAGTTATCGAAAATAGAAGGAGGTCAGAATTATATTAGGGAACAGTTGCCCTCGATGGGCTGGTTAAAGATGTAAAAACCTTAGTTTATTATTGGTTTTGACTGGGTACGTCGTTTTTCCCTTGTTTGAGTTAAATAGAAGCGACACAAATAACGATTTTTGCCTTTAGCTAAAGGTATCAGTAACTTAGTGCTACTTGTTTTTAATTTTGCGCACTTTGTCCTTATCGTACTACAGAATACTTAGAGTTTATCAAAAAAGTTAAAACAACCAAGTGCTTTAAAGCATGAGCAAACAAAGAACAAAAGTTGTAAAGTAATGGGCATTTCAAAACCTGACACGGAGAAAAAAAATTGAAATGCTAAAAAAGTAAAATAGAAGCTATGTTTCGATTACTAACGTTTTGTTATCTGTTTTGGTTGGGGAGTCAAGTGATTGCTTCTCCAAAGAAAAACAGTGCTTATACCGAGCCTGATAGCGTTTACAACCAACTCATTGACGACTACGCCAAAGCAGGGGTGGCCTCGTTGAAAAAGCTCATTGCCCAAAACGAAGCCAATAATAAGGAAGGAAAAAGCGCTCAAAACAAGTACGTTTTTGGGTTTGAGCCGTTTTTTGATACCCAATCAGGCAAACCGTTTGCAAAAATAGTTCCTAATGACAAGCAGGGTATTATCAATTTAGAAAAGGTAGAGCAGGATTTAAATAGTTTGCTACGCAAAATTAATGATACATTACCAGTAAATAAGCCCAAAATATATGTGGGTTTAGAAGGATTTTTAGGTGATGTACTCATCAAAACGGCAGTGAAAAACCTCGCTTCAGTCAGTGATTTTAAAGGCGATAACATGGCCGATAAAAATCGGAGTATTACCCAAACTTCAGCGGTGTATGATGCCATTTACACCAAAATAGCTGGCGATAATACCCTTGAGTCTTCCTCAACAGGTATGTTGATTATCGGCTATGGGCTTTTTAATGAATTAAAAACCTTGGTAAATGTTAATGGTTCTTCAGAACTTTTGGTAGGCATAGGGCAATACTCCAATTTTAAAGGTAATGGCACCAATGGAGTGACTGTTGCCAATGCTATTTATAAATCTGTATTTTCGGGACAGTTCAGCCCTTTTGCCAGCAGTATTGAAGCCTCTTCTATCTCTAATAAACTCAGTAATTTTGCCCAAAGACTCGCAGATGCCATGTCTGGTGCTTTGGATGCCGACGACAGCGGGCTGACAGGCCCAGGGTTGAAGTTTTTTCAGGACTGTAAAAAAGCAACGGGACCTTTTTATGGCAGAGGCGGAAAGAAATTAGACGTAGGTTTGGTCAGAAACATATCGAAGCAACTAATGGCCATGATGGATGAAGGAACGTACAAAAAATTCATCCAGAGCCATATCATAACGTATGCTACCCTACAAGAACTAACCGACGACGACCTCAAAGCCTTTCAACAAAGCCTAGACCAGTACAAAGAAGCCCAAGAGATACTATTTGGTTTTGCCAATAACGACAACATAAATGCTTTATTTGATCTTTTTACTATTGACGTCGCTTACTCATGCTCCCCACAAAATGGCTTAGTACCCCAAAAGCTTTGGGATAATAGTTTGGTGAGTGCTCCACCTGCCTTCTCATTGCCATTTGCAGCAGGTATGATTGACGAGTTTGCCACTTCCATCAAATCCATTGCCTCGTTACCAGGGGTTCTCTGGGACTTTACCCAGTTCATAAACTGTTGGAATCCAAGTCCTGTAAGTTGGTTTAACCCTGACTGCGCCAAAACACGAGCCAAAAGTGTTGAAACACTACAATTCTTAGCGCCTTTCATACCCACTTTAAGCAATCCGGCTGGTCCAGGGTTGGCCCTTACTAATGTTTGGATAGCATCTGGCTTGACACAAGCCGATGTAGAGAACTGGTTTCAAGATATAGTGAACAAACCCAAATGCACCCATTATCAGCTGGGAAAACTTACCTTTTTCGTAGCCTCCTTTTTTGTAGTAATAGGAGAAATAGAGGGTGCTGCATGGTTGGGTAAGTTGGGGCCGTCTTTAAAAGCCTTTAAAACACTGTTATCCACCAAATTCCCAAGATACACAAACCCCTTTATTAGCCGATTTGCACCCCTCAAAGACGCCGCTGGCAAAGCCTTGGTAGAAGCCAAAGCCTTGATTAATGGTACAGAAAAGACCATTGGGAAATTACATCCCAACAGCCAAGGTAAAGTCATGTCATTTAAACCAGAACCAGTTGGAGCAAAGAATATCACCCTTAACAGCCGTTTGGATACCCCCATTGAAGGTAGTTTAGCGCTCAAGCCAACCTTTGCCCTTGCTACCGAAGAGGCCGCTCCCGATGCCCTGCAACAAGCCTTGCGGGTAGTCAATACACTCGATGATGCCGAAGTTGTGGCCGAAGATGTAGTGGTTGTTGTCCAAAAAGCAAGTGCTCCACTGCCGCCAAACACTACCCCTTTTGTAAGAGTTTTGAAAAAAGAACAACTCGTTAATGGACAACCCTACATTTTGTTGATGGGGCAAAATGAAAGCCGTACCCAAACCGCTGTGCTGGTAGCCATAGCAGTTGCTACTCGGGTAGCTTATGAACTCAAACAAGAGGAAACCCCTTGTACCATCTGTACTGCCCGAAAACCTACACCTTCTTTATGTACCAACCTACAAACCCTTGCCACTCGTGGCAACAACCGCCCTGCCGTAGAGCGGCTCTGTACTAACCTTCTTACTACTTTAGAGAGTGTGGTAAGTAGATTGTTGCTATTGCAAGATACTGAAATACAGGCGTTTTTGAGGGATATAGAGAGTCCTTGCGGAGGTAGTGCCTATCTGTGTGGCAATATCAGTAGCCTTACCGTAGAGATGGTTGAGGCTTGGAAGATGGTGTATGAGGCTCGTTGTTTAGGCGTAGCAAATTGTAATGAGAATGTCAAAAAAGACTGGTCTGTTTTAATACAAGTAAAAAGTATGCTTCAAGATAATGCCGTGCTTACGGCTTTAGGCAATAAAGCGGGTTTAGTGGAAATACTACAGAAAAATGAGCGCACTCCTTGTAATACCTGTGGAAGTGGTGGTGCATCGTATCTGAATAAGATGGATGTTTATTTGAAAGATGTCGAGTATTTTGTAGAAAATTATCAGGGAATAAGCGGATGGAATACAGTAATTGGCTCACAGGGAATAAAGAATGGCGGTATACACCAAGTAGAAGCTACGGCCTTTATGCTGAGAGTTTTGCATGAAAACCCAGTAGAGTTTGAGAGCCAGGTAAGTGGTTTTGAGGTCTTAACAGGCGTTGGCAAACGTAAGATGGATATTCAAAAGCACAGCGGCACTAATGTAGAATGCAAGAGTTGGGACGATAATGCCGATACCTTTGCGGATTTTGTGGCAGGAACCAGTAACTCATACCAACAGTTTTTAGCCTATTTGCAGGTAGTGCCCGATTTGACAAAATTAGAATATTGGTTAGATGGCAGGAAGTTAACAGGAGCCACAAACGCAGATAAACTCATGACCGCTAAGTTGAAGTTCCAAACGTTGTTTCAGAATAAGGCAAGCGAGATATTCAAAGAGCCAATTAACGGGGGCATTGGATTAGCGAAATGTCAACAGCTTTTTCAGATTATTGATATTTCTGACTTTTTAACTAAAGTCTCAAATACATCAAGCTCAATTTACACTTTCATTAAAGTAAAATAATAAAGATGTTAAGATACTCTGAATTAATAAAGTTGATTAAGCACAGTCAAATGTGTTTTGCGAAAGATTTTACATTCGGAATCCAGAATGTAAAGGGGAAAATGTGTTTAAGAAAATACGATAGACTTACCCTAAGTCATGTATTCTCAAAAATTATCCCTGAAGATGTTGAATTAGGTCCTTGTATTTACGCTTCCGATAAAGGACTTATATTTGTCAATATGTATAGTCAAATAATTCAATTTGACTATAATCTAAATTTTTGTAAAATGGAGAATAACTTAGGTTTTAATTTGTCATCCAACATTACTAATGCCAAAGTAGTAACTTTATCAAAGAATCATTTAAATGATCGTTTCTTAGGGTTATTTGACTTAGAAAAATTTACCCTTTTATGGAGTATTGCGGAGAATATTGGCTTAGTGAATTACCAATATATGGATATGATATTTTGTAATCATCTACAAGATAATTACAAAATACTTGCATTTAATAGTGAAGGAGTTAAAGTCTGGCAAAATCAAATTAACCGCAACGGTAAAATATTAAGTTTCTTGGGCATACATGAAAACGTATTAGTTGTCTGTTTACAATTCGGCAATGCTTATGGTTTAATGGGCCTTGATATTCATACAGGTCAAATCCTTTGGAATCGAGATGATTGGGGCTTATTGCAAGGTCATCATATTACGATGCAAAACGGCAAAATATTTAGCCTGAAAGGGGGGACCTTTAGCGATAGCTATTATTTAGAAGCAGATATTTCTACTGTAAGTTTAATACGCTATGGCGAAGTACCAAACTTAAAAAAGCAGGGCTTTAGTGTGTTCAATTATACACTCCACGGAAACCACATCTATTTTACAGCCAACAAATTAGGCACAACTGAAGCCAAAAGTATTGGCATTTTAGATTACCAGAGTTTAGAATTACTCTGGTATCAAGAAGTGGAACTACAAAACGGCGCTTTTTTTGGATTAAGTAATAAACCAGTTATTGATGGTAATAAGTTGTATATTTTAGATACAGTAGGCACCCTCCACATTTTTGAGCGAGAAACATGAAAATATCACTCTTTTCTCCGTGGTAGGTGTTTGTCCACCAACAAACAGGCACAAGCAAAAGTCGGCATAAATCAATGATAATCAACTAAAAAACTAAGCCCATGTGCCAACACAATATTCAGTTTTCCCCCTGTCCGTAGCGTTTTTTGCTACAGCTGGTCAATGAGGTAGAAGGTCTGGAGAGCTCCCGACACAATAATTGCCAGTACAACAGGAGTCTGTGATGACAAAACCCAACAACCGCTCAGGAGCGTAGCGTAAAGCGCCCCATCCAAAGCATAACCACAACACAGCCCTAGATCAAAAAACAACCCATAACTAACCCCACACACCATGCACCAATCCCTACGCCTTTGGTCGGTAGCCCTACTGCTGGCTACCACCCTGCTGGGCAGTTGCAAAAAAGACGACACCAGCACCCCAACCACCACCAACAGCTTTGTAGGCCGTTACAAAGGTAAAATCAACGGCATCATCGAGATAGACCCTACCTACGTGGACATTGTGGCCACAGCCAAAGACAACGAGGTCAGCGTTACGCTTGATTTTGGCAACTTAGGGAAAATCCCGGGCATTGCGGCCACCACTACGGGCACTACCATTACAGTAGCCAAACAAAAAGTCGGAGACAGCGAGTACAGCGGCACCGGTACACTAATAGACAAAACGCTGAGCGTAACCCTCTCCGAAAAAAACAGCACGGGTTCCTTTGGGTATATTTACGTAGGTACCAAGCAGTAAGTAAATAGGTAGCATCCCTACCTCAATCAAGTGTGTGGTTGGTTTGTAAGTAACTAATAATCAACAAATTTACTCATTGTTTTCAAATTATCCAATTTTCAATTGTAACAACACCCAACACCCCACATGAAAAACATTTTACTCGGAATCATACTTTTGTTGAGTGGTCGGGTGATGGCTCAAAGCCTCACAGACCAATACCCCATCCTGAGCAAATCCACCAAATTCACCAAAGAATCGCCCCGCTACAAAGGCATTCCTTATGATTCGGCCTATTTAGAACTCAAGGCAGGGCAGCGAGTATGGGTGAGTTTTGACCTACGCAAAGCCCCGCTCAAGGTCGAGATTGTACGGCCATCGGGTCAGTTGGTAGTAATGTAGTCAGTGTCCCCACTGATTACGGCGGAGTTTGTTACCAACACAGTCCTTTGGTTTGAACAACTAGGCTCAATCAAACCTCACCGTCTTCAACTTAATCAAACTGTCAGCAGGCTGGGTGTGTTTAACGGCTACGAAGTAGAGGTCGCAAGTGCCTTCTTGCGGAACGGTGAGCTGCGTTTGTATCCACTTCATGTTGCCCCAACCACCCGTTGGCTCAAAGGTGGCTTTGCCAATTACAGGTCCTGCTACAGAGTTTTTGCGAATTTCAATCTCTCCAGCTTTGTCGAGCGAGGCGTATTCAAACGAAATGGTTTTGATAGCCGTCAAATCAATGTTTTTGAATACTAAATAAGCTTTAGAGCCACCCTGGCGGAGTTCGCCCCAGTCGAAGATAAACCCAGGGTGGCGGTCAGCATCCATAGCTCTGAGGCGATGGTAGCGTAATCGGGTAAGGTCTTCACCTCTTTCGGGACGATTGCCCAGGTAACCTTGGTCGGTGTAGCTGGCTTTGATGGTATAGTAGCCTGATGTTTTGTTTTCGAGATGTTCTTTGAGCGGAATAGAGCCGATTGAGGCAATGGGCTTAAAGTTTTTATTAGGATCGTTAATGGCCAAAATATATTTTACCATTTCGTCGGCATCTTGTTTCGATAGTTGCGGGTGGGCACTCATCACGTGGGTAGTACCCCAGTTTCCACCACCGCCAGTAATGATTTTACGAGAAAGGGAGTCTATGGCTCGGTTTTTACCAACATAACGCTTGGCAATTTCTAAAAACGAAGGACCTACCGATACTTTATCCACGGTGTGACAAGCTTTGCAATCGCTGGCCTCAATCAACGATTTACCCATAGAACCCACTTCGATTTTAGAGGTGGATTTAGTATTGTCGGCGGGGCGGTATGGGTTAGGGTAGTAGTTGTATGAGACAGCCACTTTTTTAGGATTAATGGTTTTGTCTTCGGTATCTGTTACCGCAACCTGATAATCAAAGGGTTGGTTGTCCCAGTAGAAAGTCCTGTTTTTCTTGGCATTGATTTTTACGACGGGCACGGCGTTTCCTACTCGCACAGTTAGCGTATCTTTGGCAGAAAGTCCAGCGGCATCTTTTACGACAAAAACTATTCTGTAGCGTCCTTGTTGCGCAAAGGTATGCGTATAGGTTGGCTTGTCAGTATCTATTTTTTTACCATTGATGTACCACTCGTAGGTCAGTTTGTCCTCAAAGTCAAGGTCGGTACCTCGGCCTGCAAATCGTAGTCGAAGGGGGGCTTTACCTGCCCATTCTTTGTAGGTGGGGAGGTCTCGGGTTTCGGAGGTAATAAACGACTCCCGTTGTTTTTGAGCCATAGCTAAGGTATCTACTATATTGGCTTGGGCTTGGGGCGCACGGTTTTGGTAGTTGTACTCGATTTTTACCAAGCGAGCATCGGTATTATCGGCGCCATAAACGGAGCCGTATTCAAGCACATACATTATGCCATCCTGACTAAATGCCAAGTCAATCGGGCGGCGAAAATCGCCTTTAGTAGGCATAAAAGCTTCGTTTTTGATGTAATTTTCGTTTTGGTCAAACCGTAAGGCGAGCATCCAGTTGCGCATCCAGTCAAAGACAAATAGTGCCCCGTCGTAGTATTTCGGAATTTTGGTTTGGGATTTGGAGGCCTCGTTGTAGGTATAAAACTGCCCAGCCATAGCACTACGCCCACCCGTACCCAATTCTGGAAATTCTGGTGAGAGGGCATACGGATACCAAATCATTGGGGGAGTGGCTGGGGGTAGCTCTTTTAAGCCCGTGTTGTTGGGCGAGTTATTGATGGGCTTTTTAGGATTGTAGGTAGGGCCAGCTGTTTTAGTTGCAAAATCCCATTCAGAATAGGCGTAATTATTGCCTACAAAATAAGGCCAGCCAAAATTTCCTGGCTTTTTGGCTTGATTAAACTCATCGTAGCCACGAGGTCCTCGGAGGCTATCTTCGCCAGCATCGGGGCCAATTTCACCCCAATAAATAGTGCCTGTGGTAGGGTTAATGGCGATACGGTACGGATTCCGGCAACCCATCGCATAGATTTCGGGTAGGGTAAGACCTGTCGAAGGAGCTTTTCGTACTCCTTGGCCAATGGGGTGTGCTGGAGATGGTGGAAATAGATTTCCGTCGGGAATCGTATAGGTCCCGTCTTTTTCGGGGTGAATACGCAGGATTTTCCCTTTGTAATCGTTGGTGTTGGAAGCCGAGCGTTGGGCATCCATCGGATAATGAATCGGGTCGGGGCGTTCGTCGAGAGGAGCGTAGCCATTTGAAGGAAAAGGTGTAGTGCCGTCACCTGTCGAAAGGACGAGGTTATGGTCTTTGTCAAAGGCCAACGAGCCGCCATGATGCGCCCCACTGTTGATTTGAACGGGTACTTTCAAGAGGATTTTCTCCGATTTGAGGTCGAGCACGTCATTTTTCAAGAGCGTAAACCTCGATAAATAGAAGTAAATGGGCTCGCCTTCGATAGGGGGAGAGTAATACAGATACAGCCAGCGATTAGTATCAAAGCCGGGGTCGAGGGTAATGCCAATCAAGCCTGTGCCGCCTTTCATGGTCAGCGGAAAACGGTGAATTAGCTTGTATTTGCCCGTTTTGGTATCAAAGACCGAAAGGTTTCCTGCTAACTCGGTAAAATAGACTTTGCCGTCGTTAGATACTGCCAGCTCCATGGGGTTGTTCAAATCATTGACTAATACGGTTTTCTCAAAGCGGTTTTCTTCGGGTAAGGTCTTGGCGTAGGCTTTGGAATAGTCGAGAGGCTTGGCATCGCCGATGGCATAGTTGATGCCACCCAACAGGTGTTTGAGAAACATTGGCTCCGAGTAACTTTCGTCGGTATGGCCACCACCCGTATAAAACGACCGCCCACCGTCAAATTCATGGTACCATGCAATGGGGTGATAAGCGCCATTGGTGCCGCCTTCGTAGGTGTTTTCGTCGAGGTTGGCAAGAGGGCGTATTTTTCGGAAGATAGTCTTGTAGTTATACCATTCATCAGTGCGTTCCCAGCTGGTGGGTAAATGCGTGGTTGAACTATGCGTTTTGTCCGTCACATTCACCATCGCTTTGCGCACATTAGAGTTGTTGGGGTGGCTTTCAAAGTACGCCCCCACCAACTGCCCATACCAAGGCCAGTCGTATTCGGTATCGGCAGCAGAGTGAATACCTACGAAACCACCACCTGCCTGAATGTAGCGCTCAAAAGCGGCTTGCTGTTCGTTGTTGAGGATATTCCCCGTGGTGCAGTTAAAAATTACGGCATTGTATTGTTTGAGATATTGATCCGTAAAATCATCTGAATTTTCGGAAATATCTACGGCAAAGTTGTTCTCTTGACCGAGCTTTTTGATGGCTTCTTTGGCAAACGGAATACACGAGTGCCGCCAACCTTTGGTTTTTGAAAAAACTAGCACTCGCTTCTCCTGTGCAAAAAGGTGAGGCACAGTAACAAACAAAAGAAGAACCTGCAAGGTAAGCAGGTTCACGAGCGGCTTATGAGATATTGACATTGGATTAATAGGCTTAGCATTGCCAAAAATAGAGATTTTCCAATACTGGCTGTCTGCTATTGGGATGCTTAGCCTTCTAACCACAATGAGGGGCGTTTATCCTAACAAAGATAAATACCGCTCTTGGATGATGCCTTGGTGCCAACGCTGATGCCCAGCCAATATAAACCCAATAGCTAGCACCGAATAATGGCCCTTGAACGATAAACCCGTGCGGAGAAGCATTTCGCTGGTAAACGACTGGTAAAGAGCAATAGACGATTGCCGAACTAAGCGTAGTTCTGCTATCAAGTCGGTCAAGGTGCGGTGCTGGGCGTTTGCTTGGTGGGCATATTCGTTTTCGTCGTAAGACGGCAGAGGGGTTTGTTCGCCTCGGGCAAAGCAAAGAGCACGGTAGGCAAAAATGCGCTCGGTGTCAATCAAATGCTGTAAGATGTCTTGGATGGTCCACTTGTCTGGTGCATAGACACGGTCACCGAGAGCCTCCCATTGTGCTAGCGGAAAGGCATCCAGCTCGTTGAGGCTGATTTGTAAAGCTTCGCTAACCGTAACATCGTCGGTTTGATTAATGTACCGGTCAAAGTACTCAGGCATAGGGTTAATGGCCGATTTTTTCATACAGATGGATGGATTAAGTAAAAATGGCTTTTATATGGAATAAGTTGCGTTTGTGCTTGCAAAAGTAGAGCGTATCTGCCGAAACCAATAGCCAAGAACCAGACATATTGAGCCAAGATTCAAAAATCACAAAAAAGAGGTCTTGAACATCAAAACCTCTTTTTTGTAGTTACTTGACCACGTATCAGGACTTTTGAGTAGTAGTGTCTAACGATTGTAGTAGTTTGATAAAAGTCTTGCACGATTCTTTGCTCGAAAAGGGGATGGCCCAATACGCACGCCGAAAAGTCTGCTCATGGAGATGCTTAATGGCTGTTCCTTCTTGTAAAAAGAACTCAACCCGAAAACCCGTTTCTTTGGCCTTGCTCCAAGAAAGTTTGGTGTTTTTGCCAACCGGAAACACGTAGTCGCCAATTTGTAAGGATTTGGCTTGTTCGGACCACACTAAGGCAGTCGCCTGTTCAGGATGCTCGGTTTGGAAGAGTGCCTTCAACTCCGACACCGTTTGGCTGACAGATTGAGCCAAACTTGCCAAGACCGTACCATTGACTAACAGCAGAATTAAAAATGCTTTTTTCATGGCTATGATAAGATTTTTTTTGATAGGTAGATGCTACAATGCACTCAGAAGTTGCATGATTAAGAAATAAACTGTTTACGACGAATCGTAGGGCTAATGCGGCTCACCTGACGGTCGCTGCTGAGGCCGCAGGCTTGGGCTATTTGCAGGCGAGTGAGGTTGGGGTTTTTGCGAAGTTCCTTTATTTTCTCAACCCGCATCAAGGTGATGTATTCGTTGATCGAAATACCGGTTTCTTTCCGAAAAATCCGAGTTAAGTTGCGAGTACTCATGCAGGCGAGTTCGGCTAAGTCGTCGAGGGTAGCTTTTTGGTGGAGGTTTTCTTGTAGCCAGTCTTGCACTTTGTGGATTCCTGAATGGATGTGGTTCCGATATTGTAAAAACACACTTTGTTGTCCGTGGTGGCCAGGACGGCGCATGTACACAACCATCTCACGGGCTACTTTATACGAAAGCAAATCACCTTGGAGCTTAGCAACCAAATGAAGCGCTAAATCAATCCCCGACGTCAGGCCGGCACTGGTTAAGATGTTGTCTTCTTCTGTAAACAACATATTGTCAACTACTTGCGCCATGGGGAACGCTTTTTGGAGTCGCTCGATATATTTCCAATGCGTAGTACACTTGCGCCCATTGAGTAGCCCTGCTTGTGCCAACACATAGGCTCCAGTGCAAATGGAGCAAAGTTTCACCTGTTGTTGATACGCCTTATTGAGCCAATCAAACAAGGCCTTTTGTTGGGTAAATTCTTCTGAAAGTAAATATGTAGCATAAGTGCCAGGGATGATTATAAAATCATTTTTTTGAAGATGAATACTCGAAAAATGAGGTACAGGCCCAATAGACACGAAGGTGGAAGACGAGAGGCTGTCGGTAAACGAACAATACCGAATTTCAAAGTCGGCTCCGAGTTCAATAGCTTCTATAAATACTTGCTCGGCTCCTGCCAAATCAAGCAGATGGAGATGTGGGAGCAACAAAAATACGATTTGTGTTTTGGGCATGTGTCAATAAATTTAAAAACAAAAATAGAACAACTCTTCTTGCTAGCACAGACAAGATAGCGACATTTTGAGCCAAACAAAAAAGCCTCCACACGAAGCGGAGGCTTTATGGATAGTGGTGTATGTGTTTATTCGGTTTTCAAACTCTTTATTGGGTTCATCAAGGCTGATTTTACCGATTGCCAACCTACCGTTAACAACGCAATACTGATGGTGATGGCGGCGGTAGCCGCAAAAATCCAAACACTCATGCTGACTCGATATGGATATTTTTCGAGCCATTGCTGCATGGCATACCACGCTATCGGGAAGGCAAATACGAATGAAAAAGTTACCAATTTCAGAAAATCTACCGAAAGTAAGGTGGTAATGCTCGTTACCGAAGCGCCCATTACTTTGCGAATACCAATCTCTTTAATACGTTTTTCGGCAGAAAGTGTGGCCAAGCCAAACAAGCCAATACACGATACAAAAATGGTCAGAATGGCGCTAAACAGCATCATTTGTTTCCATTTGGCTTCGCTTTCGTAGTTTTTCAGATTGATGGTATCTTTAAAATCATAGACATAAGGCTGTAATGGGAACAAGGTCTTAAAGGTTTTTTCAATGTGTTTTAAACTTGCTGTTATATTGTTAGGACTGATTTTGATGAGCACTTTGCCAAAACCGTTAGAGGGCTTCATGGTAAAAAGTTGAGGCTTAATAGCACTGGCAAGCGATTCAAAATGATAGTCTTTTACGACACCTATCACTGTATATTTTTCGTTGTCACGATACCAAAAATCAACCACTTGACCAATCGGGTTTTTCCAACCTGCCTTTTCGACAAAGGCTTCATTTACCAAGACCGAATGGGTAGAATCTGCCGGAAAGTCTTTCGAAAAGTTACGCCCTTTTACCATCTGAATTTTTAGGATGGGAACATACGCTTCATTGACCGTTTCGTAGGCAAAACTAATTTCTTGCGTGCTATTTACTTTGGCTACAGTTCCCCACATGCCACCATTTTTGGGTGCTACTTGCAGAATATTGGAGTTCGTTAACAATTGATTTTCAAATAGTTTGGCTTCTTTTTGTTTAAGTCCCGAATTTTTTACTTCAACTACATTACTATCATCGTAGCCTAAGTTTTTGGTAGTGAGGTAGTTAAACTGCGAGTAGATGGTAAGCGTGGCCATAATGAGTGCAGATGCAAGCGTAAACTGCAACACCACGAGCGATTTTTGCAGGTAGTTTTTACCCTTTAGATTAAAACGCCCATAAAGCGTTTGAACAGGGTTGTACCCCGACAACACCAATGCTGGATAAAAACCTGATAGTAGTCCTGTTATTAAAAACAAAGCAAAATAGCCAGCAATCAGTTTGGCATCAAACAAATAAGATAGCGATAACGCTTTGTTAGACAAGCCATTGAAAGTAGGAAGCATTAATTCTACCAACAACACCGCAAGGCCAAACGCAAGGAGGCAAAGTGTGAACGATTCGCCCAAAAACTGCCGAATCAATTGCTGACGAGCGCCACCCACTACTTTTCGCACACCTATTTCTTTGGCACGTTTCAGCGATCGGGCAATGGTCAAATTCACAAAATTGATGCAAGCAATCAGCAAAATAAACAAAGCTACCCCCGATAGAATATACGAAAAAATAGGATTGCTAGCATCTGATAAGCCATTTTCGGCTTTATATTTTTCGCTCAAGTGCATCTCGGTCATGGGTTGCAGCAAATGAGTCGTGGTAGCTTTATCGCCGTATTTTTCAGCCATCATTTTGATAGTTGCCTTGGCATCCGCTTCATACACGTTCTTCATTTTAGCCTCCACCGTTTTGATGTTAGCATCGGGCGTAAGCACCACAAACGTGTTCAGAAAGAAATTAAACCAGTTGTCATTGAGCGCTTCGTCTTGCGGCGATACAATCAACGGAAGCAACATATCAAACTTAATAGAAGAATTCTGGGGCGTTTTTTTGGCAATGCCTGTCACTAAATAAGGCTCAAACTTATTCTCATTTTTAACCATCATCGTTTGGCCTAAAGCATTAGCCGTACCAAACTGTTTACGAGCCATGTCTTCTGAAATCACCACCGATTTGGGTTGTTGAAGAACGGTTTTAGGATTCCCACTCAGCAAGGGCAACGAAAACACCGCAAAGAAATTAGTGTCAACCAACAGCAGCTCTTGAGATTTTATTTCGCCGCCTTGTTTGATATCTTTGGTGTCGCTTTGTAACCGTACAAACGTTTGAATTTCGGGAATGTTGGCAGCAAATTTAGGGCCTTGAAAATAGCCTGAATAGCCGCCAGAGAAGGCATCGCTCCCATCGGGATTTATTCTGTTGATAATTACTCGGTGAATCTGCCCAACGTTTTTATGAAAACGGTCGTAGCTGACTTCGTCTTTGGTGTAGAGCATAATCAGCATGGCTGTGGCCAAACCAATGCTCAAGCCTACGATATTGATAAACGAATAAATCTTGTTTCGCCACAAGTTACGAAAAGTGATGACGAGATAGTTCTTTAACATAATTTTCTCAATTTAAAGGCTTCATAATGGTGGGCCGTTTTCTCTGAAAGGTCATGGGTACGTACTCGTCGGTCGGTACGCCAATGCTCACCAACTGCCACTCGGGGTCGTAGTTCGCAATGATTTGGCGAATACACTCCACATGACTAAACTGACTGGGCGGCACACGGCAGTCTGACCAGTAAAATACTTCTACCCGGTAGTTGTATTGCATTTGCTTACCATTGATGCGGATGTCCACTTCAATGTCTTGCTCACCAGCAATTTGTGGGATAGCAATGGATAGTGCATTCATCGTGTTGAGAGGGTTTAAGGTTTACTCCGTTTTTAGCGACTTCACAGGGTTCATTAAGGCTGCTTTAATGGCTTGGTAGCTCACCGTGAGCAAGGTAATTGCCAACGCACCAAGAGCAGCCGCAGCAAATACCCACCACGAGAGTTGGATATGGTAATGGTAGCTATTGAGCCACTGGTTTAAGTAATAATAGGCGATTGGCGAGGCAATGAAGCAGGATAGCAGCACCAAAAAGACAAAATCTTTGGAGAGCAATTGCCACAGGTTTGTAACGCTTGCCCCCAACACCTTCCGAATCCCGATTTCTTTGGTGCGTTGCTCGGCCACAAAGCTTGCCATACCGAAAAGCCCCAAACAGGAAATAAAAATGGCCAGTATGGCAAAAATGGCTGCTAACTTCCCAATGCGCTGTTCGGCACTGAATTTTTTACCATATTCTTCATCCACAAAATGGTATTGAAATGGTGCAGAAGGGACTATCTTTTTCTGAACCGCTTCTATCTTTGCCAACGCTTGATGGGCAGGTAGGTTAGGATTGATTCTTAGCTGGAGCTGCCCCACATTCTCTAATTTTTTATCCAACCAATAGAATCCAATTTTTACAGGCTCGTAGGGCGAGCTGGCCACGAGGTCGTCAACCACCCCAATAATCTGCCGGCTTTGGCCTGTGTATTCATTCGTAATAAATTCACCAATAGGATTTTTCAGGCCGATGTAGTTAGCTGCCGATTCGTTGATAATGACTGCTGTGGAGTCGGTAGAATAGGATCTTGAAAAATCACGACCTTGTTTCACTTTCCAGCCAATGGTTTTTCCGAATTCTTCGCTCACCCAATTTACCGAAAAGGAAGACTCGGCTTCGGGGTTTTTGCCTTTCCATCGAAAACCACCCCAATTGTCCCAAATGGCCGTAACAGGCGCATTCGAAAAAGCCACATCGCTTACCACACCACTGGCCAGAAGTTCGTTACGAAATGCCTGTTTTTGGTTTAAAAAATTGGGGTCATCCATCGAAATCCGCACTAAACCTGCTCGTTGATACCCCACAGGTCGGTTTTGGGCATGTTTGATTTGTTCAAAGACGATGATGGTTCCGATAATCAAAACCACCGATACCGTAAACTGCACCACGACCAACACCTTGCGAGGCAGTGAGGCGTATTTGCCCAATCGGATAGTGCCTTTTAATACGTTGATAGGCTGAAACGACGAGAGGTAAAAAGCTGGATAAAGCCCTGATAACAAAGCCGTAATGAGCAAAAATGAAAGATTGGCAAGCCAAAAATAGAAATTGCTCAAGGGCAGTTCGATGCGTTTGTCGGCCAGTTCGTTAAAGACAGTCAATGACCCCGAAACCAGTAACATTGAGATGACGAACGCCAAAAAGACTACCAAAAATGATTCGCTCATAAATTGATTGACCAATTGGATTTTTTGAGAACCAATGGCCTTGCGAATGCCTACTTCTTTAGCCCTTTTTTCGCTGCGGGCGGTTGACAAATTCATAAAATTGATACAAGCAAGCAACAAAACAAAGATTCCGACGATGCCGAATAGCCAAACAAATTGAATCCGACCGCTCGTTGGATAACCTTTTTCAAACGATGAGTAGAGATACCATTGCTTCATCGGGTACAGCCACATCTCGGCTTTGTATTTCTTTACTTCTTTTTTGATAGCATCGGGAGCATCGTTGAGATATAAATCGTGGATAGTTGCATTGGCTTGTTCGGAGGTAACATTATCTGCCAACTGCACCAACAGCCGAAGCGATGAATTCCCCCAATTATCTCTATTGGATAGATAAGATTCATCATGCGCCCGTAGGTTTTCAAAATTGCCGATAAAGTCAACGTTTCCTAAGAAACAGTTTTGAGGTAAGTCGGCATAGACTCCCGTAATTTTACCGTCAATTTCATTATTTAATTTAACAATCTGATTAATAGGATTTTTACTGCCAAAAAGTGCTTTAGCCAATGAGGCCGAAATAATAATGGAGTTAATATCTTTTAAACTCCCTTGATAGCCCATGAGCATTTTCAATGAAAATAAATCTATGACACCATCTTCCAGAAATTGACCTGTTTGGGTAATGATTTTTTCATTTGTTTTGATAGAATAATCGTTGGCCCAAGGCAACAGCGACACGTGTTTAAACAAATGACCATATTTTGTTTTCAAGACGGTAGAAACGGGCTGAGGTAGATTGTCGCTACTTTTGGTTTCCTGCAAAAGCGGTTCAGTAAAGCGATTTCTGACCAAGGCAATTTTTTCGTAATGCTCAAATACTTTATTGTAACTAATCTCATCCCATACCCAAAGCCCTATCAGTATCGCCACGGCCATGCCTACTGCCAGCCCACCCACATTGATGAAGCTGTACATTTTATTTTTTAGGAGATTTCTCCAGGCAATTTTGAAATAGTTACGTATCATATACTTGGTTTTATTTTAACTTTCGGCAGAATACTACTCCGTTTTTAGCGACTTCACAGGGTTCATTAAGGCTGCTTTAATGGCTTGATAGCTCACCGTCAGGAGAGTAACGACTACAGCCATAATGGCCGCCATCACAAACACCAGCCAGCTGAGTTCGATCCGATACTGGTACTCTTCGAGCCAGTCGTTGAGGTAATAGATGGCAATGGGCGTAGCAATCAGGCACGACAGCAACACCAACAGCACGAAGTCTCGGCTCAGCATTCCCCACAGCTGAATCACCGAAGCCCCCAATACCTTCCGAATTCCGATTTCTTTGGTGCGTTGTTCGGCCACATACGCTGACAAGCCAAACAGTCCCAGGCACGAAATCAAGACGGCCAACAAGGCAAAGATTCCTGCCATTTTGCCCACACGCAACTCTAACTCAAACTTTTTGCCGTATTCGGCATCGGCAAACTGATACTCAAACGGAAACGCTGGGTTGTATTTGTTGAAAATGGGCGTAATCTTGGCAATTACTTTGTCGGCAGCTTGGTTAGGTTTAATTCTGAACATCAGCGAGTTAGCCCAGTTTGGATTGTGTAAAAACATGGCTGGTCCTACCGATCCGTACGGATTGCTCATGATGGTGTTTTCGACGATGCCCACAATAGTCAGGCGGGCGTTTTCGATGCGGATGATTTGGCCAAGCGGATTTTTGAGGCGTAAGCGCTTTACGGCTGCTTCGTTCAAAACAATGGAGTTCGAGTCACTACCCATTTCGTCAGTAAGGAAATCCCGACCTTCTTTTAGCTTGATTTGCAAGGTTTTGAAGTAATGCGGCCCAGTCGAAATCATAGCTGCCACCACTTTCTCATTAGGTCGTTTGCCTGGAAAATCATCAACAATCCAGTTGGACCAAATCGAGTGAATGGGGCTAGATGCCTTGGTTACGTTTTCGATGATCCCAGTCGCTAATAGTTCGTTTTTGATGCCGATGTAATTCTTCGATAAGTCATCTTTCATGTCCACAAGTATCACGCCGTTGGGGTTATAGCCAGCAGGGCGAGTTTGAGCATGTTTGATTTGCTGATAGACCACTATAGTGCTGATAATCAATACTACAGAGGCGGCAAACTGAACCACTACCAAGATTTTTCGAGGCAAAGAACCTGATTTTCCGACCGAAAAAGTCCCTTTTAGCACTCGAATGGTCGAAAACGACGAGAGATAAAAGGCCGGATAACTACCTGCTAATAAGCCCGTAATGACAATAATACTGAGCGAAACAACCCAAAAAATAGAGTGGGTATAGGGGATAACGATTTGGGAATCAAGAAGAAGGTTAAAGTTTGGTAAGGCCAGCGTAACCAGTGCTAAGGCAAGCACAAACGACAGACTGGTAATCAACATAGATTCACCCAAAAACTGAGCGATTAAGTTGCCCCGCAACGACCCAACGGCCTTGCGAACGCCTACCTCACGAGCCCGTTTTTCGCTCCGAGCCGTACTGAGGTTCATGAAATTGATACAAGCAATCAGTAGCACCAAGAAACCAATCAAGCCAAACATCTTCACATAGTCAATGTTACCCCCTGTGGCCTGCCAATTTTTGAATTCGTTGTAAAGCCTCCATTTGGTCATTGGATGAAAAGCCACCTCACTTTTGGTGTCTTTGTAGTGTTGTTGAATCAAGTTTCTGATTTTGGGTTCTACCTGTGCGTAGCTCACATTCGGCTGTAGCTCTACATACATCTGAAAGGAGAAATTATCCCAAACGTTGCGAGACTGCTTCACCCAACTCGACCGATTTTCGAAGTGACTAAAAGGCATAAAGTACTCAAAATCTTTGAAGTAACTATTGAGGGGGATGTCTTCAATCACAGCGGTTACCTTGAGGTCAGCTACGTTGTTCCATCGTACGGTTTTGTTGATTGGATCTTGGTTGCCAAACAACGACTTAGCCGTTTTGGCTGTCAATATGATAGACGACGGGTCTTGGAGCGCCATCTGTGGATTGCCCTGCAAAAACGTAAATCGAAACATCTTGAAGAAATCAGCTGCTACTTCGGTGCCGTATTTGGTGAGCTTGGTAGTCCCCGCCATGAGTCCTTGCTTGCCTTCCCAGTTGGTTTCGGCCACGAGTTTGATTTCAGGAATTTGGTTACGCAATGTATTGGCCAACGCAAGCGGCGTAGCGGTCATGGTGAACTTATCGCCCGTGTTACTGTCCATGCCATTAATCATCACTCGGTACAGTTGCGAGCGATTGGGATGGAAGCTATCGTACGAAAACTCGTTGAAAATCCACAGGCCAATGAGCATCGAAACACTGATACCAATAGCCAGTCCAAAAATATTGATGAGGCTAAACACCTTGTTTTTGAGAAGGTTTCTCCAGGCAATTTTAAAGTAGTTGCGTATCATGACATTGCGATAGATGAGGCTGCTTGTGCAATGTCAATCTGTATGCCAATCCATGAAAAAGGGCTTTTTCGTTACGAAAAAGCCCTTTGAGCCTCACCGTGCTGTCCGTCAACGAACAGAGGTTGTGCGGAATCGGACAATCCTCTGTCCAACGCTACAGTTGCCCCTACTCCGTTTTTAAACTCTTTACGGGGTTCATCAAAGCCGCCCGCACAGACTGGTAGCTTACCGTCAGCAAGGCAATAGCAATGACCGATAACCCTGCCAGCAAGAAAATCCACCACTCGATATGGATGTGATAGGCAAAGTTTTGCAACCAACTACTCAAGAAATAGTAGGCTACTGGGCTGGCTATCAGAATGGCCAATACGATGAGTTTCAAGAAGTCTTTTGACAACAAATTGATAATACTCAACACGCTGGCTCCCATTACTTTGCGAATACCGATTTCTTTAGTGCGAACTTCGGCTGAGAAAGTAGCCAAACCAAAAAGACCCAAGCAGGCCACCAAAATGGCCAAGCCCGCAAAGAGTGTGACTACTTTCGAGATTCGCCGTTCGGCTTGGTAAAGATTATTAAGATGTTGATCCAAAAACACATATTCGAAGGCTGCATTGGGAACTACTTTTTTGAAAGCTGTCTCCAAACTCGCCATGTTGTTGAGCAAGTCGTCAGAACCGAGGCGAACCATCAAATACGAATAGTTTTCGGTTCGGGCATTATGAAAAGCAAAGGGAACAATCTTTTCGTGCATACTCTGAAAATGAAAATCCTCAACAACGCCAACGATTTCGTCGCCGCCGTATTCAGAAAACACCTTTATTTTCTTGCCCAATGCTTGTTGGGGTGTTAGACCAAGATAATCTACGGCCATTTTGTTGACTACCACTTGAACTGTCGTATCGCCCGGTTGTTTTTTGGGAACAGTCGTACCTGCTAGTAGCTTCATATCCAGCGTTTCAAGGATTTCGGGACGAGTACGAGTAGTATAGAGATTGGTACTTTCGTTTGCGTTTTTGGGGTTCGGAAGGCTCCGAAGGCTGGTCGAAAGCCCCGGAAAAGCCTGTGTAAATGCGACTTGTTTGACAGCTGATAAGCGCCGAAATTCGTTTTCGAGGGCATCAAACTGTTCTTTTTGTTTGAGGCTGCTAATCATCACTCCCACTACTTGCTCTGGCTTAAAGCCTAATTTCTTGTTGCGTAAGTAATTGATTTGTAGCTGAAACGAAATCACCATCACAATCAGGACTATCGAGGCGGCAAACTGAAACACTACCAAACTTTTGCGAAATAACGAAGTACCCGATTTGGGTTGATAGGCGGCGGCTTGAATCAAAAACTTAGGCGAGTACTTTGAAAAAGTCATGGCTGGGTAGCCTCCTGCCAAGGCGATAATTGTAATCCAAATTCCTCCCAAAATCAGCCAAAACCAGAGTTGTTTTAAAAAATCGAGCGTGAGGTGCTCTTCGGTAAGGTCATTGACAAGGGCCAGCGACGCCGACAGCAGCACAATACTCAACACCAAACCAAGCGTAACAAACAGCAAGGTTTCGGTATAAAACCGCTGAATCATCTGCCCAAAGTTGGCTCCTAATGCCTTGTTGATGCCTACTTCTCGGAAGCTACGCTGCAAGCGAGCCGTAGAGAGGTTCATGTAATTAATAGCGGCAATGAGCAGTAGGGCAATTGTAAGAGCAATCAAGATGTTAGCCTGCTGGGCATTGCCGTAGGGAGCCGCTATTTTGTTGGTAAAGTCTGCTGAGTACAGGTGCACTTCGCTCAGCGGACGCAAAAAAGTGCTGTAAAAGCGGTCTTTACGAGGTCTTTCTTTTGAAATAGCTGTTTCAATTTTTTGTTCGAGGCTGGCGATATTGACCTTGGGGGCAAGCAACAAAAACGTCTCAAAACTGGCGTTACCCCAACTTTGGCCTTCAGGATTTGCAGCCCATTTCATAGTTTCAAACGAAGCCAACATATCATAATCAAGGTGCGTATCACCGGCAAAGTCATTAAAAACGCCTGTGATTTCGACGTCAAAGGCATTATCAATCCGAAGCGTTTTACCGATGGGATTGGCTTCGCCGAAGTACTTCTGTGCAGTAGCGTGCCTGATGATAGCGGTATTGGGGCGAGTAAGAGCCGTTTGGGGATTTCCTTGTCTGAATTGGAAGTCAAAAATTTCCAAAATGGATGGGTCGGCGTAGTAAAGTTTTTTCTCGGTCAGGTGCTTATCACCCGACGAGACAAAGGCCAATTTCCCAAACTCATGGTGCAAAATACGGGCTTGTTGCTTGACTTCGGGGAGGTTGGCCTTCAAATACGGCCCCATTTTGTTAGGAGCCTGCGACCATTTTTCAAAATTTTTGTCGTCAAACGTCACGTCAAGACCTACTTGATAAATGTTATCGAAGTTTTTCTGAAAGGTATCGTAGGATAGTTCTTTCTTTACAAAGAGCAAAGTAGCCATTGCAGCTGCTAAGCCAATTGCTAGACCCAAAAGATTAATTAAGCTAAACGTTTTGCTTTTGAGGGCACTCCGCATGGCGATTTTCAGATAGTTTTGTATCATGGCTGTTGAGGGGGTTTTATGAAAAAAGTACTATTCGGGTTGATTTGTGGCACTGTAGCAAGTATATAAGGACTATAAGTTACAGCCACTGTTTCATTGTTGCGCAAGACCTTGAGTTGGCAGGGCATACTGTAGTCGTTGATGCCATAATTTAAGGCAGTCAGTTTATCGCCCAGTTTCAATCCGGCTTCGAGGGCTGGACTCGTTGGGTTAATCTCGATGATTTCGCCACCCTTTTTAAGCTTGTCAGCATTTGTCTTAAAACCTAAACTAAACACTTTTACCGCCGCATTGACAAAGCCATCTGGAATCGCTTGGTTCAGTGTGTCGAGGCTGAGTAGTTGTCCTTGCACCATCAATTTTTCGGTGTCGGGCGAAATATCTTTACCCACATACTTACTGATTACCTGATTAAACAGGCCAACGCTAAGGGTTCGTTTTTCGGTTTTACAGATACGTAGCAAATCCTGCATGGCATCTTTTAGTGTTTTTTTGCCCTGAGAAGCTTGGTTGACCAGCCCTTCGAGGTACAGCGCATAA
Source organism: Spirosomataceae bacterium (assembly GCA_046329195.1). Taxonomy (GTDB): domain Bacteria; phylum Bacteroidota; class Bacteroidia; order Cytophagales; family Spirosomataceae; genus JAXLVB01. The sequence continues at coordinate 362,822 of JAXLVB010000001.1, forward strand.
ATAAGCCCTCGGTTGTAAGGAAGCTCTTGAAGCTGAGGGTCGCCACCAAAAAAGCCCTGAGCAATCTGCTGATTAGTGACTGTATTTTGAGCACTGGTGTGGTGTTTTTTAAGAATATTATTGAGCCGTTCGATGTATTCTTCTCGGCCAATTTGCTTAGAACGATACATATTATAATCGGTAAAGTAAGACGTAAAGCCTTCACTAAACCAATATAAAAGAGTCTCGGGTTGTTCGTTAATAATCTGATTACCAATCCAATAGTGCATGAGTTCATGGTTGAATAAATCCCTCAACGCTGCCAGATTGGTGTATTGATTGTGGGCAGCAACAGCCGCAAACGAATTATAAAGACTACGACCATTGGTTCCCCAACCATTTTCGAGTTTAGCTGGCATGAGTGTTACTAAATAGTGCGGCACCTCGTAATCGTTCCAGAAGTCTCGCTGGGTATTGATGGTTTGTTGAAGCAGCTGCACTAGTGCCAAATCGTCAAAAGCCCAAGTACCTCGTGTAGCTAGGTAGCAAGGCTTCTGCCGAACCTCAAAACGATGCAACCGCAGGTCATTGCCTGCCCAGAAAATGCCCGTCAGGAACTGCCGCCCCAAAACGCCCTTGATGGGCAGGGTAGGGTCTTGGGGTGTAAAACTATTGACACTCACCCACGAAGCAGGTACGTTGTGCCAGAGAATCGAAATCGTGTTGGGTTGTTCTATCCGATGTGTAGGCATTGCAAAAAGCGCCTCCGAAATAATGTAATAATAACTCGGTTTAATAGCCAGCCGATATGGAGTCATCAGGTCAGGGTAATCGCTAAATAATTGATTTTTAGCTTTGTATTGGATAGAAATAGTAGCCAGAGGCGCTGACTTTACCACAATGACATTGGGGTACTCTGAACTCGGCTGATAGGTACAGTGCTCTACGTGTTGGATGGTGATATAAGAGTCGCCTTTATTCCAGTTTTGTGGAAACTGAATCATCATTTGGCCGCTTTTGGGAGCTTTACAGGATAGTGTCACCCAACAACTACCCTCTTCGGGGTTGACTTTGATGTCATATTGTAAGTCAGTAGAAGGAGACAGCGCCGCAGCACCTACTTGGCAGGTTAGGCAAGCAACTAACACAAATAAAAAAACAAATCGTTTCATTTTAGCTTCGTTGTCAAGTAGTTAAGAGCTTTATCAAGTACTACATCTCGGTTAGCCATGTAGTCTTGGAGGGTAGGAATTATTTCAATATCTGGCTTGATACCCACCCCCACAAATTCTCGACCGTCGGGATAAGTGTCTTTTTTGGTACATACACGGGCATTGCCGCCACCTGGCATAGCAAACAAATAAGGCTGTCCGGTACTGCCAAAGGTGCGCTCTCCAATCTTGGTAACATGCTTCTGATTATCAGCGCTAATCAAAAAATCTTCAGCTGCCGAAGCAGTATTATGGCCAATCAAAACCACTGTGGGCACTACCAAGCGTTGGCCGATAGTCGGATAGAATCAGGCTGATAATCAAAGTCATAGTACTTGAGGTCGTGGTTGTAGAGATAGCAATTGGTTTCCCATTCGTTATGGATGGTGTCGTTGGGCGTGGTGTAAATTCCCCAAGCCTTAAATGAAGCCCTATGCTCACGAGTGCGATAGCGAGCATGTTGCATCACCTTGTCGTTAGTGAAATACTGCAAAATTGCCGTTCCGACGCCTGTGTTGCCCCCACCATTTTTACGTAAATCGAGAATCAACCCTTTTGCTTTATAAAGTTCAGGAAGCTTTTGTTTGAACAGTGTATTGATTTTAACATCGCCAAAGGAGTTGAGTGCCACGTACGCTACGTCGTTTTTCAGCCATTTCAAGACCAACAAACTGTCTTGCTCAAAAGGCGGAAAAACCTCCATTTCTGTAGTTTTTTTGTGTGTTAGGGTAATGGCTTTCTCTTGCCCTGAAGGCATACGAATCTTGAGTTGGTAGGTGTCGCCTTCTAAGCCTTTGAGTAGCTGGCTACTCGCCCAATCGTTTAAGACATAGTTGGTCGAAGACGAAATATAGGGCTTCACAAACTTGTCGAGGTAGTCGGCGGTAGCCAAGCCGTTTACTTCCGTGATTTCGCTACCGACGGGGATTTCGTCTTTTCTACTTGGGTTTACTCGCTCCACGATTACCTTACCCGCTACATCTCTCAGAAACAACCGATAGCCGCCAAACATAGTATTCATGGCCAGTGACTGGATGTTTTGGGGTGGGTAAATATTGGTATGACCGTCTTTGAGCAGTGCGCAAAATTTGGTCAATTCTCGGTAATACTCGTAGTCGTTGGGGGTTTGCTGTACTTTTATGATGTATTCTTTGAAAGCATTTTCCCACATTGTTTTATCTACTTTGTCTAAGTAAATAAAATTATAATTGACCTCTTGCCAGAACTTGGATAAGCCATACACCTTATCAGCCGCCGAAAGCGTATTGGGGATAGGCGCCTGAGCAAAAGCCTGAGTGGCTAGTAGGCATACAAAAAGGGAAAGAATCTTTTTCATGGATTGTTGGTGTAGTTTGGACAATAGGGTACTGCGAATATTCAGCTATTCGGTTTTTAGGCTTTTTACTGGATTCATCAGTGCTGCTTTGGTGGTGTAATACGCAATAGTCATCACTGCTACCAAGAGCACCGTGAGGAGGAACATCATCATCAGGCTCAGATTAATACCATTGTTATAGACAAAAACAGAGTTGAGAAACGACCCTTCGAGTAGCCCAATCGGAATGGCAATGGTGCTTGCAATGAGGAGTAACTTTAAAAAACTCCATGACAAAATTTTGACTACCTCCCAGACCGACGCCCCCATCACTTTGCGAATACCGATTTCTTTGAAGCGTTTTTCGGTGCTGTAGGTCACCATGCCCAGCAGCCCCATCAGGGCAATCACAAAAATCACAAACGAAGCGGCACCCATCATTTTCATGTCTTCGGCAGGATAGTAACGGTCATAGAGGTCTTTTTCAAACCACGAATACCCCATTTCTTGGTAGGGATAGTATTTCTTCCAGATGGCTTTCATGTTGGCCAAGAAGGTATCTGGAGCCGTAGCTTGGTTAACTTTGATGGTGAGCACGCCAAAAAGTGCTGGATTAAACTGAAATACGAGGGGCTCTTGCTTGTATTGGTAATGAAAATGGCAGAAATCCTTCACCACGCCAACGATTTGGACTTCGTTGGTATTGTTCAAGAAAATGGTTTTACCAACAGCTTCTTTGGGCGAACCAAGGCGGAGCCTTTCAACGGCCTTTTGATTGATTAGTACAAAACGGCTTGTCGAATCGCTCGTCGTCACTGGAAAGTTTTGCCCCGCCACGAAGCTAAGCTGCATGTTTTCAATAAAATTTTTGTCAACAGCATAATAGAAGGTGGACTGATTTTCATCGTTTTGCTTGGCTTTAAAAGCCTGTTGAGATGGAAAACTGCCAAAGGGCATAGACGTTAACCCGATTTTTTCGACGTTTTTGTTTTTGGAAATCTCGTCAATGAGGCGTTGGTAGTTATGGTCCAGAAGCGAAATATTAAAAATGCCCTTTCGGTTAAAGTTTTCGTTTTCGGTGGCCATGTAGTTAAACTGATTGTACATGTGTCCTATTTGGAAAATGAACCCCATCGTTACTACAAACTGAATCACAATCAGTACCTTACGAAAATTAACCTTGCCAAACGAAACGGGAGTTAGTGCGCCTTTTAAGACTTCTACTGGGCGAAATTTAGAAAGAATTGAAGCCGGAATCACCCCCGCCACCATGCCCAAAAGCAAGGTAAAAGCGATGAAAATGAGCCAAATAGCAAGCTGATTGTCCACCTCCCACGTTACCCATTGTACATGAATAGACTCTTTCATGGTGTAGAGCATCAGAACACCTACCGAAAGCGCCAAAAAGGCAATGATAATGGCCTCGCCAATAAACTGGAAAATCAACTGAAAACGTAAGGCTCCCATCACCTTCCGAACCCCTACTTCTTTAGAACGACTCAACGACCGAGCTAACGTGAGATTGGTATAATTGAAGCCCGCCAAAAGCAAAATCATCAACGGAATCCCAAAGTTAAAGTAGATGTCTTGCATAGAATCTACATACGGATTGAAGCGTAATTCTTCGGTACTGGGCGAGATAGAGGCCAATGCTTGCTTACGGAAAAGGTTGGTTTTGTGCATGGCTACCAAATGCTGGTTAGTGCTTTTGGCAATACTCAGCACGGCAGCATCAAGAGCTTCTGGTTTGGCGTTAGATAAAAGCTTAACAAAAGTGTGAGTTGGGTAGTCGCCCCATGCTTGGGGTTTGATGGCATCGGGATGGAGCCGGTCGTAGGTGGCCATCGAAATCATCACATCGCTCTTAAACTGAGTTTGGGCTTTGAAATGCTTCAGCACTCCGGTTACTTTGAAAGCACCATAGGTAGGGTGTACTAACAGCTGTCCAATGGGATTGGTATCGCCAAAAAATCGTTCTGCTGCTTCTTGGCTAAGCAACAAGGTGTTGGGCTCTACAGGAACACTCCCCTTGGCGAGTTTGAAACCGAATAGTTCAAAAAATGTGGGTTCAACGTAAATCGTGTTAACTCTCAGGTTCTTGAAGGGGGTATTTAGCTCCCAGTTAAAGTCTCGCACTACTTTCGTGGCCTTTTCGACGCAGGCATAGTTGTTTTTTAACTGCTCGGCCAACAGATACGGCGACGAGGCGTATTTAGTAGTGCCTCCTTGTGGGCTTACCTCGTTGGTAATGATTCGGTAGATACGCTCTGAGTCGGGGTGAAAATTATCAAACTCAAATGTACTTTGTAAATGCAGCAAGGCCAGTAATGCAAACGGGATAGCCAACCCCAAGCCCATGATGTTGATGACCGAGAATAGCTTATTTTTCCAGAGGTTGCGGATGGCAATTTTTAGATAATTGTAGAGCATAGGGGTTGGCGTTGGAACGTTTAATATGCCGAGATAAGGCTGGAACTACGTCGGTTTTATTCTGTTTTTAGGGATTTTACAGGATTCATCAAAGCTGCTTTGACTGATTGATAACTGACTGTTAAGACAGCTATTAACATAGACATAGCCCCCGCCAAAACAAATACCCACCATTCGATATGGATGCGATAAGCGAAGTCTTGCAGCCACCATTCCATGAAGTAATACGCAAAAGGTGAGGCGATTACGATGGCAATGGCAACGAACTTCAAGAAATCTTTTGAGAGTAAGGTAGTAACGCCTGCCACACTAGCCCCTAATACCTTACGAATGCCGATTTCTTTGGTGCGTTGTTCAATAACAAAGGCAGAAAGGCCAAATAACCCAAGACTGGCTATGATGATGGCAATGAGGGCAAAGGCAGAAAAAATCTGCTGCGTTCTGACTTCGGTGGCGTATAAAGAAGCAAACTTGTCATCCAAAAAGACATAACTCAACGGGCCTTGCGGGCTAAAGGCATCCCATTTTCCTTTTAATTCACTTAAAAACTTAGTTACGTCGTCTGTTTTTATTTTGATAACGAGTCCGCCGTAGTTTCCGCCAAGCATCATCATCAGCGGCGCAATTTTCTGCTTGGCTGAGGTATAATTAAAGTCATTCACTACGCCTACTATTTTAAACTCTTGTTGCCCTGACCGTACAATCGTTCGTCCAACAGGATTAACCTGACCCCAACCTAATTCTTTAGCGGCGGCCTCATTGATTACAACTGCATTGCTGTCTGATGCAAATTCTTTTGAAAAATACCGACCTTGTTTTATTTGCATTCCTAAGGTCTTGAGGTACTCGTAATCAACATGATAAATATTCATGTGAATTTCTGTACCGACCCCATCTTTATTGACTGGATGTACTTGAGTACCATCCATAAAATTATCGCCGGGAATAGACCTTGCAATGCTTGCACTAATCACTCGGCTATCTTGCAAAACTTGTTGTTTAAACGCATCCTGATTTTGCCCCATCAATCGGCCATCGGGCAAAAACAAAACTTGTTCTTTATCGTAGCCAAGCTTTTTGTTCTGCATGTAATTCAATTGTTGATACACAATAATGGTCGAACAAATCAAGGCTGTTGAAACAAAAAACTGAAACACAATCAGGCTACTTCGCAAAAGGCTTTGATTCTTACCAGTACCGATTGAGCCTTTCAATACCTTTATTGGATTGAATGACGACAAGAAGAATGATGGATAAATACCTGCCACAATACCCACCATAAAAACTAGCAGCAACATGGCTAAAATGAACTTATAATTGAGCAAATGGTCAAAGCTGAGCTGTTTACTAGCTAGTTGGTTGAAGAAAGGAAGCAGTACGACTATTAAAACCAGCGCCAACAACATGGCACAGAAACTCATCAAGACCGATTCAGACAAAAACTGTTTGACGAGTTGAAACCTTGCAGAACCCATTGCTTTTCTAACGCCCACTTCTTTGGCTCGCTTAACCGAACGGGCAATAGACAGATTGGTAAAGTTGACGCAGGCGAGTAGTAAAATAAACAAGGCAAGCGCTGAGAAAATATACACATACTGAATGTCGCCATTGGGCTCAATCTCATATTTGGTATGCGAATAAAGATGTATTTCTGTGAGTAGTTGCAACGTAAACACAAACGTGCTGACAGACTTTTGGGCCTCTGCTAAGCTAACGCCCATGTCATGCTGTACTTCGGGCACTACATACTTGGCAACTAGCTGAGGAAACTTAGCTTGTAGTTTTTTTGCGTCAGCATGTTCATTCAATTCGAGGTAAGTAAAATCTCCGATATTGCTCCAAGTAGGATGAGCAATACGAAATGTTGTTTTGCTGAGAATAGCCTCAAAATGAAAATGAGAATTATCGGGTATTTTGTCAAAAATGCCTGTTATCTTATACACAGCATTTCGCAAACCTACGACCAAAGTCTTACCAACGGGGTCGGCATCGCCAAAGTATTTCTTTGCCAGTGCTTTTGAAATAACAACACTGTTGGGCTGCACTAATGCCTCCGCAGGATTTCCCTCCACCAGAGGAATAGAAAAAAACTGTAAAAAATTAGGGTCTGCGAAAGCCAGATTGTTTTCCTTAAACTGTGTGTCTTTATACTTTACAAAATCAGATGCTCGGTTGAGTCTTGTAAAGTTTTTTATTTCAGGAAAAGCGTTCTTCATACCTTCGCCCACCGCAAAATCTACATTTGGGTACACGGCTACGTCTCCGTTGCCCGTTACGTTAATTTGTACCCTATATATATTTTTTGCATGAGCAGCATACGTATCATAATTCAACTCATCATACACAAATACGGCAATGAGTATAAAACAGGCTAAACCTATGGCTAAACCCACTATGTTAATGAGACTGAAGGCTTTGTGTGTCCACAAATTCCTTTTGGCGATAATGAGATAATTTGACAACATCTTTTATTCTGTTTTCAGTGATTTAACTGGATTCATCAAGGCGGCCTTAATGGCTTGAAAACTGACTGTAACAAACGCCAAAACCACAGCGGCCATACCTGCCAACACAAAAATCCACCACGTAATCTGAATGCGGTACTCAAACGATTGCAGCCATTTGTCTGTAAAATAATAGGCGATAGGACTGGCAATCACAATGGCCATACCCACAAGCTTCAAGAAATCTTTACTGAGCAAGGCCGTAATATGCAATACCGAAGCGCCCAGCACTTTCCTAATCCCGATTTCTTTGGTACGCTGAAAAGCCGTGAGCGTTACTAAGCCGAACAAGCCCAAACAACTAATCAGAATGGCTACTATGGTGGCGAAGTTAATCACACTAGCCATGTGGCGCTCTGATTCATAGATGGCTTTGAGCGTGTCGTCATAGAATTTGTAAGCGAAGGCTTCGTCTGGATAGAATTTTTTCCACACTTTTTCCATGTTTTTCAACACAGGCTGCCAGTCTTCTGGATGTCCAGACGCCAATTTGATGTTGAGGGTTCCCAAGCTTTCTTTGGAGGTCATAAAAGCAATAGGCTCAATTTTTTTGGTAAACGAAGCCGTATGAAAATCGTTGACTACTCCTACAATGGGCACCGACCGCTTGCTACCCGACTCGACCAGGAATTTCCCGATGGCCTCTTGCGGCGACTTAAAACCAAACGTCTTACGAGCTACTTCGTTGATGACGTATTCTGTTACCGTATCGCTGGGTTGGAGATTTCGGCCAGCCAATAGTTTGAGGCCATACAAGGGGATGATGCCCGTATCGGCGTATTTTCTGAACACGTTTCGTTCTACTTTTTGCCCTTTTTCGTTGGTAAATTCCTGTGTATTGCTCGAATAGTTTTGAGAAAGAAGTGGATTGCCCAATGCAATTTGGCTAATACCTGACAGCTGACGGAGTTCGTTTGTTAGTAAAAAATGGCGGTCTTTAGTGGCTGAGCTTTCCCGCACTTCCCACGGAATGTCTATGGTAAGCACAGCATCTCGCTGAAAGCCTAGGTCATTGTTCAGCACATAGCGTAGCTGGCTACCCACTATAAGAGCCCCAATAATGAACAACTGCGCTACTACAAACTGAAAGACAATCAGCCCCTTACGCAAAGTGGTTCGGTTTGATTTGGTCATCGAAACGGCGTAGCCTCGCAGGATTTTGACAGGAGCAAATCGGGCTACAATCCAAGCAGGATAGATGCCTGCCAAAAAACTCACCAATACCACCAAAATCGGTAAAAATACCCAAAGTGGTCGCTCCGACCTGTTTTGAAGGAAATCTTTGGGAAGCATTTCTTCAAAATAGAGTAGGCCCCCCTGCGTGAGTCCATACGAAAATGCCAACGCAATGAGGACTACAAAAAACGTTTCGCCCAAAAACTGAATAATCAATTGCCCTTGACCACTCCCTAACGTTTTGCGAATACCGATTTCTTTTGACCTTTGCGAAGCTTGGGCAGTAGAAAGGTTGATGTAGTTGATACACGCCAGCAACAACAAAAACAAGGCTACGCCCATGAGCCCATACAACACCTTACTGTCGGCTTTGCGGTGTCGGTCGCCAAAGGTGGCGTCAAGGTGAATAGATGCTACTGACTGCATCACGTGCCAGCGCTTTACGTCACCCCAGGTTTTGAGTTGCTCGTTGCTCGCTCGTGACGAAATGGCGTTGATGGTTTTTATCACCTGCTCCGAAGAAACATTCGGCGCCAATTTGATGAAAATTTGCTCATCCGAATTCACATTGCCCCATTCTTCTACGGCATACTTAGTGGGTGTAAGGCTGATGAATTCTTTCCCTGTAAAATCGGTATTAAAAGGCAAGTCGGCCACCACACCAGCTATTTGTATGGCTAAAGTGTCGTCATAGAGTAGAGTTTTGCCAATGATTTGCTCAGGACGTAGTGTTGGGAAGTACCGTTCGGCTCGGCTTTTGGTAAGTACCACCTGCTTAGGTTGACTTAAGGCCGTAGCATTACCCGCTAACCACTGGTAATGAATCAACTTGAAGTAGTTGGGCGTAGTAGAAAGCACCTCGTTTACGTTTTTGAATCGTTCCGATTTTCCGGCGTTGGGTGCGTAGGCAGCACGAGTCCAGCGGTCGTGTACGGGCACTACCATTTCCACACCACTTACTCGTTGCTTAATGGCATCGGCCAGTGGCTTAGGAGCACCTGCGTTGCCACCTTCTACGCCATCAAACACAAACATGCTAGCTACTCGATAAACTCGGTCATTGTCTGGAATCTGGGCATTGAAACTAAATTCATACTGAACCAACTGATAAATCAGCCAACACGCACTGATGCCAATAGCCAAACCAACGATGTGTAGGGTAGTAAAGAGCCGATTACGCCATAAGTTTCGTAAGGCTACTTTGATATAGTTTTGTAACATATTCTTGATGGTCCAATTATTCTGTTTTCAAACTATTCACGGGGTTTCGTAAGGCTACTCTGATACCTTGATAGCTCACGGTTAGTAAAGTAACCAAAATAGCCACCAACACCACAATAAGAAATACAACTGGGTTGATGTCAATTTTGTAGTCGTATTGTTGAAGCCATTCGTGCATGGCGTAATAGGCAATAGGTGAGGCAATAAGGCAAGCAATTACAACCAAAAGCACAAAATCTTTGGAGAGCAATTGCCATAAATTGGTCACACTGGCACCCAGTACTTTTCGGACGCCGATTTCTTTGGTGCGCTGTTCGGCTACGAAAGAAGCCAACCCGAATAAGCCTAAACACGAAATAAAAATAGCTAACAACGACACCATCGTCGCCAAGTTCCCTACGAGTTCTTCGTAGTTGAATTTTTTGGCATATTGCTCATCGGCAAACTTGTAGTCAAACGGAAACCCTGGATTGTAGCGGTTGAAGATGGGCTCAATGGTTTTGATAGCTTTTGATGCTGACATCGTGGGATTGAGCCGAATGCAAAGGCAATTGACCCAATTATTGATAAACACAATGGTCAAGGGCGAAATCGGACGGAAAGGTGATTCCATTTGCATATCAGGTACTACGCCTACCACGGTGTAAGGTTTTCCTCCCCATTTCACTAATTCGCCCACCGGATTTTTTAAACCCATGCGTTTTACAGCAGCTTCGTTCAGAATCACGCCCGATGAATCTGAGGCGAACTGTCGAGAGAAATCTCTACCTGCCACAAGCTTAATACCCATGGTTTTCACATAGTCATAATTAGTAGCAATGGTCGAAAAAATCACGCTTTTTTCATCTGGTTTCATACCTTTCCATTCCCAGTCGCTGTTGTTACTGTAAATGTTAGAAGGAGGCGAATTGCTTTTGCAGATAGAAGTAACAGCACCCGAACTCACCAATTCGTTTTGAAGGGCGTCGAAGTTTTTTTCCAAGTCAACCGAAGAAGACACCGAAATCAACCCTTTGTTATTGAAACCCACGGGACGGTCTTTGCCATGCTGGATTTGTTGATAAATAATAATGGTGCCAATCATCAATACTACCGAACAGGCAAATTGAGTCACTACCAAAATCTTGCGTGGCAGCGAAGCGTTTTTGCCCACATGAATGTTGCCTTTGAGTACCCGCACTGCATTGAACGAGGACAAGTAAAAAGCAGGATAACTACCTGCTAATAATCCTGTTAAGATGGTGAAGGCGATGATAGTACCCCAAAAAGCGGGATTGGCTAAGTTAAGACTCATTTCTTTCTCGGTCAGGGTATTAAAATAAGGCAATACAATAGCTACTAAGCCTAACGCTATCAACAACGCCACAACTGCAATGAGCATGGATTCGCTCAAAAACTGCCCAATCAGTTGCATACGCATAGAACCGATGGCCTTACGGACACCTACTTCTTTAGCCCGTTTCTCGGAACGAGCCGTACTCAAATTCATAAAATTAATGCAGGCAATTACCAATACAAGCAAGCCCAAAATCCCAAACATCCGCACATACTTGATAAAACCACCTGTGTTCACGCCATCTTTAAAGTCACTATACAACCTCCACTTCGACATGGGGTGAATAAACACTGAGGGCTTGATGGTTTTTTGCATCAGTTCGTTTTTTGCATGATGCGTCAACACGACATCTTTGATTTTGGCTATCACTTTAGCAGGGTCGCTGTCGGGTCGAAGTTGTACATAAACCTGCCACGAGTTGTTGCCCCAATTAGTCTTGTGGTATTTTTTGATATAATCGTATTGGCTTTCTTGTAAATGAAAAGGAATCAGGTAGTCGAACGTAAGCGAGCTATTATGAGGCTGTTTGGCTACTACGGCTGTTACTTTTAGGTCAACTTCATTGTCTATACGCAGTACTTTACCAATGGGATTGGTATTGCCAAACATTACCTTAGCCGTTTCGTCGGTTAGCACAATGGAATAAGGATCGTGCAAGGGATTTTTATCGCCCTGAAGAATCTGAAGCGAAAACATCTTGATGGCCTCTTCGCCAATGTAATGGCCTTGCTTCAAAATTTTCTTATCGCCCAGTACCAACGAGTGGTTCCCGCCCCAGTCACACATGGCTACGGCCTCAAAATCAGGGTATTTGGTTTTGAGTTCTTCACCCATAGGATACGGCAAGGATTGTTGTGTACCTCGGTGGCCATCAAAGGTCTGATGCATCATGACCTGATACAGCGTTGCGTAGTTTTGGTGGTGCTTGTTGGTCGAAATCTCATCGTATATCCAAAGCCCAATAAGCATGGCTACGGCCATGCCAACGGCCAACCCCAACACATTGATAAACGAATAAATCTTGTTTTTAAGAAGATTTCGAACGGCGATTTTGAGATAATTTTTTATCATTTTTCAACGGCTTTTATGTCTGGGTGGGTTGATATTCCCATCCTATAGTTATACTATCCAATTATAAGCCAAATGAGTATAAGTCCAGCACTAAAAAGGGCTAATAAGCTAACTGTCAATAGTTTAAAAAAAGAGAATAAAAAAAACGGTGTCCATAAATGGACACCGTTCGTTCAATTGCGGACAATGCTATTGCTACGCTACCGCTTGGTATCAACCCTGTCGTCGGGTTTTACGAAGCTGGAGATAGTCCAAGAAATAAATGACTTTGAGCGAAAGGTTATTGTTTTGATCGGACTGAAGCGTGTTTTGCAAATTCTCAAAATAGCCTCTTTCTGAGAGGTTTGAGCTTTGGTACGTAGCATTTTTCCAGACTACATTCAAGAAGCTTCCTGGTGCAAATTGCCACGTATAAACCATGTCCACATTAAAGAAGTTGACATTGCGGTCGAGGTTGTCAGTAATATCCGCTTTGGGCGTCAGTGTTCCGTTTTGGCTCAATGCGAAAAACTCTTTGTTGGCCACCACACTCGCATAATGCCTTGCCCGGAAGGTCAGCCACATTTTGTTTGTAAAGCTATATTTCAAAAACAACGTATTGTCAATAGACGTAACCTGACGGCGGGCAATCACGATGGTGTTGTCGCTCAGGGTAGTTGTATAGCCCAGTCCACGAGGGCGAGACTCCAAGCCAATACTATGTCGGATCGAGAATTTGCTACTAAACCGATAGTTCTGGCTCAGGGAGAAATCAAGTCCATTGAGGCCATAAAAATCAATGAATCTGCGTTCAAACGCCTCTACACTTGCTGAGTATTTTTTGGCGTAATTGGTTTCTATCCAGCCTCCTAACGTAACGCTACTGCCTCGCTTAAACACATAGCCTGACATCCGTGGCTCATAAAAATCGTTTTCGGCTGGACGATAGTTCATCATGACACCAAACCAAATTAGTTTTTTGGTCTGGGCATTAATATTCACCTGAATCCGAGACTGCTGATATTTGCTACCGATGTTACCAATAGGGGTAAACAACGAGCTATGGCTCATGTTTAGGTTCAAAAACAGCCGATTGTACCATCCTTTTGGCTCGGTATAACGATAGCCCACATACGCACTGTGGTTGATGAAGTTGTTGTTGGTAAAGTACCCCAAGTCGTTGCTCGTAAACTTGGTGTCGGTGAGTTCTTGGCTAAGGTTAAAGGTGAAGCGTCCGCTAGTTTTGCCAAAACTCAACAAATGACTATAACCAAGGCTGCGCTCGCTACCAGCCTCTTTGTAACGGATGTTGCTAAGTGCTACTTTACCCGACAGGTTATAAGTGTTTTTCTTGTCAAAAAAGCTGAATAACCCCGCACTCACATTGGCATTGCGATTGCCGCTACCTCTGATTACACTGGTGTTGATAAAGCTAACACTCGAATTGTGCTTTAGGGTTTGGTCCAGCACCAAGATGTTATAGTTGGTGATGGGATCTGTTTCTGCTTTACGAATTTGGCCTGTTTCTGTATTTTCAATTTCGGCGTATTGTGGGCGTGTAATCGCATTGAGCAGCCCAATCCCCAAGCCACTTTTGGTGCGCCCCGAAATCTTAGAGGCATTAATCAGCTTTGACTCCGTAGGGTTGCTCGTTATTTGCTCGTTGGTGCCAATTTGGTTATACACATCGCCATAATGAATAGGGGTGCCCCCAATACGTCTCGAATAGAACAGATTCCCTTTGCTAAACAATTCTGTTCCTTCTGTAAAAAACGTACGGTTTTCGTTGAATTTTACCTCAAATGGCGTGAGGTTCAAGACTCGGTTGTCGCTTTGAACCTGCCCAAAATCAGGAATCAACGTAGCGTCAAGCGTGAAGGCTTGGCTCAGGCCCCATTTCACATCAAGGCCCCCTGACACTTGATTGGTCCAGTTTTTTTGGTCGGGCTGATTGACTGGAAAGTGGTTGGCATATACCGAGAAATAAGGCGAAAATTGCAAACGAAGTGGCGGCTTAATGCCTGTAATACCAGCCCAAGAGCCTTCTTGGGTCAAAAATCCATTCACGTTGGGGTTAATGGGGCTCCAGGTGTACTGTTGCTCCGTTTTGCGCCGACGGCGGGTAATGTTTAGCCCCCAATTTTGAACTTCAGCCTTGCTAAATCGAATGGCCGAATAAGGCAAGAACATCTCAAACGACCAGCCTTTGTCATGAATCACAACAGCGCTTTGCCAAACGGCGTTCCAGCTAAAATCTTCGCCGCCATTGTTGCTGTTTTGGTTAGAAGTCATTTTGGCGTCCCACTGCTCACCAAGGGGCGTCACAAAGTACTCGAAGCCATTGAGTTTGTCGTTGTAGGTGTCAAAAATAAGACCGATGTAGTCGTTGGCCCCAAAACCATCTCGCCCTACTAGTTCCTTCGAAATACTATCCAAGCTGCGCTCAAAGCAAGTACCACCGAAGTAAATCCCTTCGTCGTCGTACATTAAAAAACTCTCGGTACGGTTGGCAGGATCTTCTTTGCGACCAATCACAGGCCGAAACTCCACATAGTTAGTGGCCTTGGCGGCATCTTGCCAAGCTAAGTCATCGAGTTTCCCATCAATCACTACTTTTTTGGTAGTACGTTGAGCGGGGAGTGTTTTGGGTTCAAACTGAGCAACAAGTGGATAAGAAATACAGGTGAAAAAGAAGTACAATAAGATTTTTTTCATGGCTTTTAGATGGATTTCAAAAATGGCTTTCAAAACTACGTGGAACTTCGATAGAGAAATGTTAAAAGAACTGGCTTTAACACTCTTTAACAGTTGCCAACAATGACACCTGATTCTTAAAGATGTTGCACGTAGGAGGAATGTATCTGTGGATACTACCCAAACTCAAAATGGTTACAAGAAAACCGAAGAAATTTTAGAGGGCTGCTTGCGGTTGAGTCAAAGAAGCAAGATGACTTCTACCCGCCATCTTGACCAAGCACTTCATAAAGCGCTTGGTGAGATGGGTTGCATTTTTCCACGAAAAATAGGAAGCGTTTTTGAAATAGTCTTTTAACATGGCTTTTAGATGGATGAGGCAAAAACCAACTGTCAATCTGCGTGCCAAACTGGCAAAATAGGGCTTATTTGGCCAAATTAGGCGATTTTGGGTCCAAACTGTGTACGTATTCGTACAAAATTTGTGCGGAAGCGTACAGGTGTACGGCTTCCTCTTGCCAAAAGCATTTGAGAGTCTGCCGGACTGTAATCTTAACTTTCTAAAAATTTATACAATCTGGTACAGCGTTTTGAGCAAAAACTACGTCTTAGAACTTAAAGCCATACCGATTGAAACAAAAGCCGATTTCTGCCATCGTTGAGGGCTGCATACAAGGCAACCAAGCTGATTATAAAGCGTTCTATGAACACTTTTATGGCTATGCTATGACTATCTGTATGGCGTATAGCAGCAACCGTGATGATGCACGGGAACTCCTAAACGATGGCTTTTTGAAAGCATTTAACAACTTAAATAAATTACAAAATACGGAGGTAGTTCGGCCTTGGTTAAGGCAAATCATGGTCAACACGGCTCTTGACTATTATCGAAAACACCAGCATCAATGGATTAAAGTAGCACCAGAAGATGCTACCGAGCATTTGGTAGAGTCAGAAAGTGTATTGGCACAGATTTCGGCAGAAGAGATTTTAACCCTTTTGCAACAGCTACCACCCATGCCGAGGCTGGTGTTTGGCTTGTATGTATTAGAAGGGTATTCTCATCAAGAAATTAGCCAACGGCTTCATATAGCAGAGAGTACCTCAAGAGCTTATTTGACCGATGCTAATCAGCGCCTTCGAAGAGCATTGATTAAACAAAATGAACCAGAAAATGAGCGAATTAGACGATAAAGAACTCCATGATTTGGTTCGAAAAGCCTTGCAAGAGTACGAACCTACTCCATTCTCAACAGACTGGGAACAAATGCAACAAAAACTAAAGCATAGTTCCAATCGCTCAATAGCTAGGTGGTTTTGGCTACTAGTCTTAGGGGGATTAGTTGGAGGTATCTGGGTGTTTGAGACAAGTAAGCCAACTAAAAAGGTGGAGCATTTTACTAAAAAAGCCGTGGTAACAACGCAGCTATCTCTGAAGCCAACCCAACCATCTGGGCATGTCTTAGGCTTGCTTCCCAAAGTCAAGAAGAAGGCTAGGCTACTTCTGCAAGAGAAATTGATACCTCTGGCTGGTGAAACTGTGGCTGGACAGAAAAGTTTTTCCTTGACAATGAGTGCGTTACAGGGTAGGTCTTATTTATTAACACGAAGTTACTCATTACCAGCCATCACACCTACTAGCCCTGACGAAGCCCTTATCAAAGAGCAATTGCGCACTGGGAATTTTGGCGCAGATTCGACTTCGTATCAAGTATTGGCTCGAAATAATAACCGTTGGAGTAGTGCTGTTTTAGTTTGCGATTTTACATCCAGTATGTATCCTTATTCTACTCAACTCATTATGTGGCTCAAGCGCAATGCAAGAAACCCTATGGTAAAAGGTATGGTGTTTTTTACAGACTGCGATAGCTTAGGAAACGAAACACAAGAAGGACATCCAGGGCAAATGTTTGTGACTCATAAACGCCAGATAGCGGAGCTAACACCTGTGTTATTGGCTGCAGCTCGTAATACCTATCGGAATCAAGCCGATGCCGAAAACGACATCGAAGCCTTGCTTGAAGCCCAGCGGCAATTTCCAGAAGCCAAGCAGTTGGTTTTAGTGGCGGACAATTCGAGTGGGGTGAAAGATGTACACCGCCTTAATGAAATCAAGAAACCTGTACGAGTGGTAGTGTGTGGTTCAACACTAGATTCTACTCAGGCCATTCATCCAGATTTGTGGACCATTGCAAGCCAAACGTACGGGAGCGTTCATACGATAGAGGATGATATTTCTCCGCAACACTTAACTCACCGGCAATGGATCAGAATAGGGGCAAGGTATTACTGGTATCATGCTCGTAAACAGCTATTTATCCTTAGTCACTTTCGTCAGCGTCCCAAGCGAGTGCTCGGATTGTGCTGGCTTTGAAACGACTTCACGCTAGTAGTTTCTTACTTGTAATGTTTCTTTCCCTGAGAGCAATCTTGCTGACCTATCGCTTGAGCAAGTAAAGCAGATAGTTACGTACTTTTTTCAACAAAACATATCAATATCATGAAAACAACATCACTAGTTTCTACCCTTTTGTTAGTATTGGCTGGATGCGCTTCGGATGACATTACACAGCCATTGGATGATACTCTTTTTATTCAAGAAGTTTCAGAGCAAACAAGCTCCAAAAACCTAGATACCAAGAGTGCCACAACGTATCGTTATACCCTACAAAAACAGGTACAGGATATTAGGGTTACATTCAATAGTAAATTTCTAACCAGTCCCGATCAAATAAGTACGCAAAGCAATGAATCTTACACATATGACAACAATGGTTTTTTGACAACAAAATCCTACACTGAAACTACTGAAAATACGACTTCGACAGGTAAAACTACTACTCAGAAGCAGTTTGATACTCAGTACTCATATCAAGCAGGTAAGCTGATAAGTCAAACAAAAGTAGAGCGCACAATTAGACCTAATGGAACAACTACCCTAACTATTAACACCACTTATGAATACGATACAGCCGGAAAGATAGCCAAACAAACTATCAAACGATCAGATAGTTATGAAGAAACCCGAACGTTTAGCAATGGACAATTGGTTGCAATTACGGCAAAGTCTGTCAGCGGGAATGAGGGGTATAAAATCACAAATGGCTTGGTAGAGCGCATTACGTACCCAGACGGACGATACGCTACCTATGAGTATGATACCCTGCAGCGCCTTGTCAAATCTACAGTTTACGATGCCAACGGAACCATTAATATGTACTATACAATCGAATGGGCCAATGCCAAACCTCATAACCTTTCGCTGCCTTTGCTCAAGGGGCACCCAGACGAACAGGCAGTGAATGGAAAGCAAGGAATAATGGCGGCTTATCGCTTCTGGGGCGACGTCAACGGCAAAATGACCCAATTAAACGAAAGTTTATACACCAGCCAAACTAATACTCAAGGCTTTGTAACTAATACTATCCTCAAAAACCAGCAGTTTGGTCTTACTGCTTCTGACCCTGTTGAAGTGATTAATACAACGATTGTATATAAGTACCAATAAAAACGGCAGGTCTGCTAATAAACTTCTAGCAGACCTGCCGTATGATAGAATAAGGGCGAGTAACTACCGGTTGATAGACACAGAACCTGAGCTAGCTCGCATGGTTACTTGCGTACCTCCGCCGTTGAGCCGGCCAACGACACGGTCTTTTTCGATAGAACCGTCAAAGTTGCTCAACGAACCCACATTGACCCGATTGCCACGGAGGTCTAAGTCTAAGCCTTTGTTGAGGGGCATTTGTACTCTGATTCCGCCCGACGAAGTAGAGAGGTCAAGGTATTTGCCCAAAGTCGTCATTTCAATCTCGATGCTACCGCCGCTGGTGCTGGCTTTGAGCGATGCAGCGATGTCGTTCATGTGGATAGAGCCTCCCGACGTAGAAGTCACCAACTCGCCTTGCACATGGTTGGCTTTGATGCTTCCTCCACTGGTGCGAGCCTGCACGGTACCGTCAAGATTGTAAAGCGAAATGCTCCCCCCCGACGTAACCAACCGAATATCCCCTTTGCATTGGTCTGCCTTGATGCTACCGCCGCTGGTTGCAAGGTCTAATACATCCTTGCAGTTGGTGAGTTCGATGCTACCACCCGAGGTGTTGCCTTTGATATTACCACTCAATTCGTCTAGGTGAAGGCTACCGCCACTAGTGCTAAACTTCTGATTGCCAGTAAGATGGTCTAAGTGAATGCTTCCGCCGCTAGTCTTGAGGTCGGTGGTGGTTGAGGTTGGAACCTGTACTTTGAACGAAATACTCAACGAGCGTTTCCAGTTCCAATCACGGTCTTCGTTTTTGCGTTTGGCTTCACAGAAAATCGTACCCGCTTCTTCTTTCACAATGATGTCATACTCTTTCAAACGGTCTTCAATTTCTGACTGGCTGAGGTCGTTGGGCCAGCTGTTACCTCGGACATACACTTCTACCTTCGCTTCGCCATTTTGGCCTGATACTGTGATGCTTCCGCCTGAAGTACGCACATTGAGTGCTTTGATGCCAGAAGCCGGAAAAGTTTTGGTTTGATACGGTTTGGTGTCGTCTTTTTGAGCAAAAGCAACAAGAGTTACAAGAAAAAGAGCTACTACGGTGATGATGTTTTTCATGGTTTTATATGGATTTTTGTAAAAGATGCAAAAATGCCCTCCAATGTTGCATGAAAAACCACGAATTGACAAAAAACTTCACTCGCTATTTCACCCGATAAGCCACCACCTTGTTTTTGTAGAAGGTAGGTACCAGTAGCAACTTTTTAGAAGGAATATATTCAATATCAGCCGTGTTGATTTTGTCGGCCATGCTATCAATCAACAAGTTTTTTTGTCCGTTAGCACTCACATGCCAGAGTTTGCCGAGCCACTCAGTTACAAAATAACCGCCCTTGCCATCGGCCTCGATGCCGTCAATACCACGCCCCTCACGAGCCATGCCATCGGCTACCGAGGAGAGTTGTTTGCTACCCAAATCCAACCGATACAACACGCCATCGCCATTCCCAACGATAAGGGTACCTTTCTCAAAGAATAAACCGTTTGGGTTATTCAACGGTGCTCCTTCTAACACTTTTTCGAGTTTGCCGTCTGAAAGTTTCCAAATACGATTGGCACGCATATCGGTCACGTACACTGCTTTGTGTTGCGTATCTACCGTAATGTCGTTAAGCATTTTGGCTTCGGGTACCTCATATTTGTTCAAGACTTTGCCTGTGTTGGCATCTATTTCTACCAACGCAAAAAGCCCGCTGCATAGAGTTTATCGCCAATGAGCCCCATACCTTTGATGGCGTTGAGTCCAGGCGTAAAGACTCGTTGCTGGATTTTGCCGTCAAGACTTAGTTTGGCTACAAAACTGTTTTGGTTTTCGGCTATCGAAGTGCCGTTAATACACGATACAAATAGGCAATTACGCTTGGCATCGAACAGTACCGACTCGGGCGTGCTTACCGTCGTATCGGTTTCCCAGTGTTTTTCCAGAGTTTGGGCATAGACATGAGCCGAACCAAGAATCAGTAAAGCAAGCAAGGTTTGTTTCATCAGAATAAGCGATTTGGAGGATTGTTTAGTCAAATGTACAACCAAATTCGCTAATTGACTATGGGTTTTGTATGCCTCTATTCCGCTTTCAAACTTTTGACAGGGTTTATCAACGCTGCTTTAATAGACTGATAACCTACTGTGAGGAGGGCTATTAGGATAGAAACTATACCCGCCACTACAAACATCCACCAGCTGATTTCGATTCTAAAGGCAAAATCTTGAAGCCATTTATTCATCGCATAATAGGCAATAGGCGAGGCAATCAGAATCGAGAGTCCAACGAGTTTTAAGAAGTCAATCGAAAGCATGGTGGTAATGCTCGCAACCGAAGCTCCCAACACTTTCCGAATGCCAATTTCTTTGGTACGCTGCTCAGCAATGTAGGTAACCAAGCCAAACAAGCCTAAGCAGGCAATAAGTATGGTCAGTATAGCAAAAATCAGGGCTATTTGTCCAACCCGTTCTTCGGCTCTGTACATGTCGTCGAAGGCTTCGTCCATAAACTGATAGCTAAACGGCATACCCGGCGCAGCACTATTCCATTTTCCTTGAACCTGCTGTACCAGATGCTGCACATCGGGCGTATTGACCCGAAAGGCCATCGCCCAATTACTGGGACCCAAGCGGAAGCAAAGTGGAGCAATGGTTTGATGTAGCGACTCAAAGTTGAAGTCTTTTACCACACCGACAATTTGGTACGTTAGGTCAAGGGTACCTGTGTTTCCACTGGAGGAATAGAGTTTTTTACCTAACGGATTGGCATAACCCAACATTTTGGCTGCGGCCTCATTAATGATAACAGCCGTAGAATCAGTGCCAAATGCTCTGGAGAAACTGCGCCCCTGCACGATGTCCATGCCCAAAGTCGAGATGTAGTCGTAGTCTATATTCCAAACCTGCATGTTGAAGCTATTACCCAGGTTCATCACTGCTTCCTTGGCAAAGGTATTGTCGCTTCTCGACGAATTTGAGACTGGTAAATAGGCACCAAATGTCCCACTTTTAACCCCTGCCAACTTAGTGATTTCGTTTTTGAACGACTCAGCACTATTTTCTAACACGCCCGTTCCTCTCAAAATCAAGACTTGGTCTTTGTTGAAGCCCAGTTTTTTGGTTTGAATATAATTGAGCTGCTGATAAACGATAATAGTGCCAATGACCAAAACAATAGAGGTTACAAACTGAAAGGTAACCAGTACGTTACGCAGACTACTCCGTCGAAAACCCGCATTCAATTTGCTTTTGAGCACCTCTAAAGGCTGAAACGACGATAAAAAGAAGGCTGGATAATAACCTGCCACAATGCCAACGCCCAATGGCAACAACAATAAAACAGGAAGAATTGAAGGCTGCACCAAGTCGCCAAGGGTAAAGACTTTGGCCGTTAACAGGTTGAATGATGGCAAAAGTGCCCAAGCCAGCGCCAGCGCAATGACAAAGGCCAGATAGCTGGTGAGGGTTGACTCGGCGATGAATTGACCAATTAAAGCCCCACGCTCCGTGCCCAGTACCTTCCGAATACCTACCTCTTTGGCTCTCTTGACCGAGCGGGCCGTGCTTAAATTCATGAAATTGATGCAGGCAATTAACAGCAAAAACAAAGCTACCGCCGAAAAAATATAAACGTACTGGATGTTACCATTCACACTTAATTCGGGAAAACGGTCAGAGCGCAAGTGGATGTCTGTAATAGGCATGAGCGAATACCCGAGGTGATTATCCGCCTTTTCAAACTCCTTCATGCTCTTAATCTCCATGAACTGCTTGGCTTGAGGCAGTACGTATTTTTCGAGTACGTCGTCAAAATTCTTCTCAAAAGCCTTGGGGTCGGCATCTTCTCTCAGCACGATGTATGTCTGAAAGTTGTGACTCAAGTAATTGCCCAAGCTGTAGCTTCGGAGGTTATCCATTGAGAGCAACACATCAAAATGAAAATGACTGTTGGAGGGTATAGTTTCCATTACTGCAGTCACCTTGTACAGAACGGGTTGGTTAACGCCCACTTCTAACGTTTTGCCAACGGCATCGGTCGTACCAAAGTATTTTTGCGCTGCATCGGCGCTGATGACGGCACTGTTGGGGTTATCTAAACCATGCTTAGGGTCGCCTGTGAGAACGGGCAGACTAAACACATCAAACACCGTCGAATCAGTGTAAGCAATACGCTGCTCGTTGAGGTATTCGCTCCCTTTTTTGATGAATTTAGACCCCTCCGACGTGTAGAAACGCACAAACTGCTCTACTTGGGGGTATTCTCGTTTGAGTGTAGCGCCCATCGGGTCGGAGCAAACGGCCAAGCGCAAATCAGACCCACCAAACCGAATATCTGAGTTGATTCGATAGATACGACCTACCTTTTCATGAAAGCGATCGTAGCTCAGTTCATCAATTACGTACAAGCTAATCAACAAAAAGCAACACAAGCCCAGCGCCAGTCCTACCATGTTGATAAGCGAATACACCTTGTTTTTGAGTAGGTTTCTCCAAGCGATTTTAAGATAATTTTTAATCATGGCTATTTAGTTTTTAAGAATATTTTCAACCCGAAAACAACGTCTAGCCAACTATCTTGTCAATCATTAAGGCTGACAAAACAATTGACAGTTAGTTACTTAGATGGCTTTTTGAGCGATAGGGTTACGCTCTGAAACGAAAATATTTTCACTTAAAACCGCTCATGAATCCACCTACTCCATCACCTTCCCGTCCATCAGATTCAGGATACGATTCCCGTATTCTGCGTTTTTCTCTGAGTGTGTTACTTGGATGATGGTCACGCCGTCTTTTTCGTTCAGTTCTTTGAACAACTTCATGATTTCTTCGGCTTGGGCCGACTGAAGGTTGCCCGTTGGCTCGTCGGCCAAAATGAGCTTGGGCTGGCCAATCAGTGCACGAGCTACACCTACCAACTGCTGCTGCCCACCCGAAAGCTGGGTCGGAAACAGGTCTTTTTTGGCTACCATATTGAAACGGTCGAGTAGTTCGGCAATGCGGCTTTTCCGCTCCGAACCACTTACATTCTTGTACAAAAGCGGCGTTTCGAGGTTTTCGTACACCGTCAGTTCGTCAATCAAATGGTACGCCTGAAACACAAAACCAATGTAGTGTTTGTACATTTCGGAGCGTTTTTTCTCGCTCAATCGGTGTACGGGTTCGTCAAAGAAAAAATATTCGCCAGCTGTGGGTTGGTCGAGCATCCCAATGATATTGAGCAAGGTGGACTTGCCGGCTCCTGAAGGTCCCATAATCGAAACAAACTCGCCCTCTTTGATTTGAGCCGATACGTGTCGTAAAATGTAACTTTTGGTGAAGCCGTTAGAATAATATTTCTCTATGTTTTGGAGTTGAATCATGGTTCAAAACAGTGTTAGTGATGGGTAATGGAGTCAGGAGATGGTTACGCTCTATTTACTCCGATTTTAAGGCATTTACAGGATTGGCAATGGCGGCTCGGAGTGTTTCGTAGCTCACGGTAAGTCCTGCAATCAGTATAGTGACTAAAATAGCCGCTACAATCTCGATAGGACCAATGCTAATGCGGTAGGTGTAATCTTCGAGCCAGAGGTTACAGAGCCACCAGCCTAATGGAGCTGCTATCACAAAAGCTACCGAAATAAGACGTATAAATTCTTTACCAAATAACCCCAAAATGCTACCTACGCTGGCTCCTAAGACTTTGCGAACGCCGATTTCTTTGGTCTTTTGAGAAGCCATAAACGACACCAAGCCGTACAAACCCAGGCAAGCTATAAAAATGGCCAACGCCGAAAACACCCGAATCACAATGAGCATGACGTTTTCTTGCTCATTGTTTTGGGCGATACTCTCATCCAGAAATTCTTGTTCGTATAGGTAGTTTGGAAAGTACTGGTTCCATAGCTTTTCGATGGCCTTCAGCGTGGTACTTAGGTTAGCAGCACTGAGCTTGGCGGCACAGTTATAATGGATGTTTTTGTACGTAAAAATCGCCACAGGGTCAATACCACTTTGGAACGAATTGTTATTCCAGTTTTTGATGACTCCATAAATGGGAGCATCTACTCCCCACACCCGTAAGGTCTTGCCTATTACTTCGTTGGGGTTTTTGGCTCCTACTTTTTCTACAAATTTTTCGTTGACCAAGTACCCTCTAATGGTATCACTTTCAGGGATGTTCTTGCCTGCAACTAACTGTAAACCAAATGTTTCAATATAGTACTTGTCGGCATTTTTAGTGTTTATTTGCCAAAGCTCATCCTTCTGACGAGTATCATATCGCAGATTGGAGGTATTACTCGAATTGGTGGTAGGCACAAATAAGCACATGCTGGCATTTTGTACGCCCGGAATAGTCATTAGCTGACTACGAAATGTAGTTTGATTGATTTTCTCGGGCGTAGGAATGTTAAAATTTACAATGGCCTTCGTATCATAACCCACCGACTGAGTGCGCATGAAGTCCACTTGATTATTGACGACAATCGTGCAGATAATCAGCAGCTGAGTAAGGATAAACTGCGTAACGACCAATACCCGCCGCACCGACATCCCGCCCACTTGCTGGCTGGTGATTCGGCCTTTGAGTGCCTGTACAGGCTTAAATCCTGCCAAAATTAATCCTGGATATGACCCTGCCAGTAGTACTACTACAAATAGTAAACCTACCAAGAACTGCCAAAGTGCAGGGTCTTGCCAATGCACAGCACTTGGCCAAGCGGCTTCGCTATCGAGCCAGTCGTTGAGATTGGGGAGCAGCCAAGCCGCTATCAGTAACCCTACCCCCAACGATGCAAACGTAATAAGGGCTGTTTCAGCCATAAACTGCCAGAACACCTGCATCCGAGTGCCGCCAATTACCTTCCGAACGCCTACTTCTTTGGAACGGCGTAGCGCCTGTGCCGTGGCCATATTTACAAAATTGATACAAGCCGTGATAATCAAGAAAATCCCGATAATGCCCATTACCCAAATCCACTTGTAAGGCATCGGTCCATAGTAAATTTCTGAATGCCGTAGGCTTCTAAACGGTACCAGCGGGTGCGCATACGACTTATAGTCGGCACCGTGATACTTTTTAGTAAGACCTTGCATGAGTTTTTCCATTTGACCTACCGTAACATGCTCTGGCAAAAGCGTTAGGCAGTAGGTACTGGAATTTACACCTCCCCAATGGTCGAGTCCAGAGCCGCCGTAGTCAAAATCTTTATTGGCTTCGAGGGTGGCAAACGATACAAAGATTTCAAAGGGAAAAGCTGTGTTTTCAGGAATATCTTCTACAATACCCGCCACGGTCAGGTCTAAAGCGTTTTCCAAACGGAAGATTTGGCCAATGGGATCGGCTTTACCAAAGTATTTTTCGGCGATTTTTTGGGTGAGCACCACACTTTGGGGCTTGGCAAGGGCACTGGCGTTGCCTCTTTTCCATTGATAATCAAACAGCTGAAAATACTCTGGCTGTGTATAGGCCAATTTTTGCCCTCGTTCTTTGAACTTCTTCGTTGTTTTGGTGGTGGGGTCTTGAATACTAATCAATTTACCCCACGAACCAATGCAGATGGTAGAAGTCAGCTGTGGAAATTCGGTACGCATGGCTTTCCACATGGGTGCAGGCACACCACGAGAGTAACTATTGCCATCAAAATGAAATTCGGTCGTCACCTGATACACTCGGTCTATCTTGGTGTGGTGAGCATCGTAGCTGGTTTGATGACGTACAAACCAGTAAATCAATATGCTACACGCTATCCCTAACGATAGCCCCAGCACATTGAGTAAGGCATAGATGCGGTTTCGTAACAGATTACGAAACGCCACAATGAGATAATTTTTGAACATAGTACTATACCGAAAATTTATTATTTTGCATGAAAACAGACAGTCATGTATTTTCCAGAAGCCAGTTTAGTTAGGAGTATTAATGCCCCCAAAGAACACCAACGAGTCATTAGTAAATTGACGACCTGTTTGGGAATGTTGTTCTATTTTGAACATAAAATTCATCTCGAACCGCTTCCTAAAAGAGGGTCAATCAAGCCCAGTCCCTGATATTTTGTTATTTGGTAACGAAGAACAACAAACGCCCATTATTATCGAGGTTTGTCGTTACTTCTGTAGTATCAATTCAAGGCTTAAATATGAAATTTAGCGTTGATATTTTCGGTAACTACGTGACCATCAAATAAATGGATGATGCGGTGAGCATAGTTAGCATCGTGGGGTGAGTGCGTTACCATGATGATGGTAGTGCCTTCTTCGTTGAGTTGGGTCATGAGTTTCATCACTTCTTCTCCGTTCGACGAGTCGAGGTTCCCCGTCGGTTCATCGGCCAAAATCAGCTTCGGCTTGGCTACTACGGCTCTGGCAATAGCCACCCGTTGTTGCTGTCCACCTGATAGCTGTTGTGGGAAATGGTCTTTGCGGTGCATGATATTCATGCGCTCCAAAACTGTTTCTACCATTTGCTTGCGCTCGGCTGCCGATTTGCCCAAATACAGAAGAGGAAGTTCCACGTTTTCGTAAACGGTCAGTTCGTCAATGAGGTTGAAGCTCTGAAACACAAAGCCAATATTACCTTTGCGCAACTTAGCTCGCTGACGCTCCGAATATTTAGCTATTTCCTCGCCCCAAAAATGGTACTCACCACTGCTGGGGTTGTCGAGCATCCCGATGACATTGAGCAAGGTGGACTTGCCACAGCCTGAGGGGCCCATAATCGCCACAAATTCGCCATCTTTGATTTCGACGTTTACGTTGTTCAACGCCGTGGTTTCGATTTCTTCGGTTTGGTAAACCTTCTGTAAGTTCTTAGTGATGAGCATAATCTAAAAGCCCCCTAACCTCCGAAGGAGGAACTTTGGTTTTACATACCCTGCTTGGGTATAGAGGTTGGGTATAATTAGGTTGGAAAAACAATAATATTCTGACATAATCAACTGGAAGTGAGCTATTTTGCACCCAAACCAATCTCTTATTTTTCTGCTTGTAGCAAGAGCACTTCGTTGTCGCCGAAATACTCATACGACGACGTAATGACTCGTTCGCCAGGTTTTAGACCTTCCAGCACCTCAAAGTAAATAGGGCTTTTGCGACCTAACTGAATCGAACGGCGAGTTGCTTTTTTGCCCGATTCATCCACCACAAACACCCAGTTACCACCTGTTTGCTGGAAGAATCCACCCACCGGCAACAAGATAGCTTTGGCTGGCTTGCCCAACTCAAGGCCAATCCGCATGGTCTGGCCACGGCGAATATCGTTCGGTACGCCT
Source organism: Spirosomataceae bacterium (assembly GCA_046329195.1). Lineage (GTDB taxonomy): Bacteria > Bacteroidota > Bacteroidia > Cytophagales > Spirosomataceae > JAXLVB01. The sequence goes on from JAXLVB010000001.1 coordinate 390,518, forward strand.
TTGGTAAAAATCATGTCCACCTCAAAGCGACCATTAGCTACGGTCGGATATACTTTATCTACGACCAACAGGTAATTCTTGCCATCTAATTCTACGGAGCCTTCAAGCCCTTTGGTAATACGGGGCAGGTACAATTCATCAATCTGAACCCGCACCTTGAAGGCATCCAACACGTCAATTTGACCCAACCGCATCCCTCGGCTCACCGACTGGCCAATGTTGAGGTCTGGCATGGCGAGTTGGCCTGAAATCGGCGAACGAACTGTCAAGTAATCTAAAATTTGACCAACCCCCTGAAGGTTTTCCCAAATGCGCTTTTCAGACTGCGCCATTTGTTGGTTTTGTTGCACCCGCAACGACGAATCCGAATTATAGCTTTTCGACGTGATATTGAGGCGTCGTCGGTAATACGCTAATTGCTCTTTGAGGTCCTGTACTTCTTTGGTCGAGATGAACTTAACCGCTTGGTCATTGCGGCGGCTTTGTTGTTCCAAAATTTTGATTTGGTATTCAGCCTCAGCCAGTTGCGTTTTGAGGTTCATCGAATTTTGGTCTAACGAAAGGCGTGAATTACGCACGTTGTTGAGCTGGTCAAACAATTGTGCTTCACGGTTCATTACATCCAGCTTCAGCGAGTTGTTCGACAACTGCATAATCACATCTCCGGCCTTCACAATGTCGCCTGACTCTTTGTATATTTTTTCGATAGAACCTCCTTCGAGCGCATCCAAGAAAATACTACGAATGGGCATCACGGCTCCAGTCACAGGAATAAATTCTGTAAAATCGCCTTCAGAAACAGCCGAAATAGTAATTTTCTCGCTTTCGACCCGCAACTGCGTGCGGTTGTCTCTAAAAAACACTAAATAAGAGATAAGGGCTACTAATCCAAGCCCTCCGCCAATCATAGCGATTCGCTTCGATGACCAGAATTTTTTTTCAATTTTTTTGTCCATGATTCCAATCGTAAGTTGAAGAGGCGTAGGTCATAAGGGTGTATGAGTGATGGACGCCTCGGAATGTTTACTGATAAGCGTTTTGCTAATGCTGTGCCAAACTCAGGAAAATGGCTTTATTTACGAAAAAAGGGCATTTTGCGCTAAATAGGCTGTACGGCAACGAACAACAAGTGTACGAAAGCGTACAGTTGTCAAGTCAACCCATTAGCTTTACTACCAATAGCACCTCAACAAAACAAAAAATCAGGAAATTTGAAAAAGAACCCAGACTGCTCCCCTTAATGAAGAGCTTCAGCGTAGAGGACAGATGTCTTTCAAAATGAAAATAGATTGCCGAAATCAATCGTTCACCTCCGAACAAACAACTGTCCGAAATCGAACAGTGTTTTTAGTGAAAATCTACGTTTTTCGCTAAATTTCAAGCCTTATTCGCCTACGGCACGAGTTTTGGGGTTATGAAAAACATAGCCACTTTTTGGCAGAGAACTTATCGAATACTATGTCTAAAACTGGAAAAATCCTTATCCTCGACGATAACCCCGACGTCTTGTTGGCAGCTAAGATGCTGCTCAAGCAGCACTTTGCCCAGGTAGATACCGAAAAGAACCCCGAGCAGATTCCGTTTTTGCTTCGCCACGAAGATTACGATGCCATCTTGCTCGATATGAATTTTACTCGTGACGTAACCAGCGGGTACGAAGGGTTTTATTGGCTCAACAAAATCTTGGAGATTGACCCTGCTGCTGTGGTGGTGCTGATTACGGCCTTTGGCGATGTCGAAATGGCGGTGAAGGCCATCAAAGAAGGAGCGATGGATTTTGTGCTAAAGCCTTGGAGCAACGAAAAACTGATTGCTACGCTTTCGACGGCACTGTCGTTGCGGCAGTCTCGGCGTGAAATCGAAAAACTCAAAACCCGTACGCAGGTCATGAGCCGTGACCTCGACGGCCAGTTTAGCGACCTGCTGGGTATTAGCCCTGCCATGCAAGAAGTGTTTGCTACCATTCGTAAAGTAGCCTACACCGATGCTAACGTATTAATTTTGGGCGAAAATGGCACGGGCAAAGAGCTTGTGGCTCGTGCTATTCATAAGCATTCGTCACGGGCAGGCGAGGCATTTGTGGGGGTAGATTTAGGCTCAATTTCACAAAATTTGTTTGAATCTGAGTTGTTTGGTCACGTGAAGGGCTCATTTACCGATGCCAAAGAAGACCGCCCGGGTCGGTTTGAGGTGGCCGATAGCGGTACGTTGTTTCTGGACGAAATCGGGAACTTGCCGATGGCGCTGCAAGCCAAGCTACTGGCCGTTTTGCAAAACAGACAAGTCACTCGGGTAGGCTCTAACCGCAGCCGGCCAGTAGATATTCGCCTGATTTGTGCCACCAATATGCCCCTCTACGACATGGTGGGGCGCAATGAGTTTCGGCAAGACTTGTTGTACCGAATCAATACTATTGAGGTTAAAATCCCTGCCTTGCGAGAACGTCCCGAAGATATTGAGCTGTTGGCCAATCATTATTTGCAACAATACTGCCGTAGGTATCGGAAATCGGCTAAAACCTTGAGTGCGATCACGCTCAATCGCCTGCTCAAGTACGCTTGGCCGGGCAATGTACGGGAGCTTCAGCACGCTGTAGAGCGAGCCGTTATTTTGAGCGAATCAGACGTGTTGCAGCCTCAAGATTTCTTCTTGGCAGGTGGTGCCAAGGCTACCGAAAAGACAGCTTCAGACTCGATTGCGATTGATAATTACAACCTAGAAGAATTGGAAAAAGCCATGATTCGGAAAATCTTGAAAAAACACGATGGCAACATTTCCAAAGCCGCCGACGAATTGGGCCTGACTCGTGCTTCGTTGTATCGTCGTTTAGAAAAATACGGATTGTAGTGAGCAGCCAACCAAATTTCGTTGTGCCTTCATCTCTTATGTTTCTTTGCGTGAACAAAAATAGCTTGTATTAAATCATCAATCTTTTTAGTTTTATTGACCTGATATTCAGTAAATTATAAAGAAAAATCAACCAATAACCAATTTCCAGTAACTACGTATGCTTCGTAACTTTCAATTTAATGTCTGGTTAAAAGTCCTACTACTTTCGCTAAGTATTGCCTTGCTTACTTGGCTTTTACAGACTACCAGTATGTTTGTTACCGAAGTGATTGTAGGGTTCGTAGTAGTGTATCAGATTTATGATTTAGTACAGTATGTAGAGCGTACCAACCGTCGGTTAGCCAATATCTTTGAAGCGATTCGGTATTCTGATTTTACACGATCGTTTTCGATGCGGAAGTTAGGCACTTCATTTGATACCCTTGACCGAGCGCTCAACGAAGTTATTAACTCCTTTCAAAAAGCTCGTGAAGAAAAAGAAGAAACGCTTCGCTACTTAGAGACTGTAGTTCAGCACGTAGGGGTAGGTTTGTTGGTCTATAATCAAAACGGCGATGTCGAAACGGTCAATTCGGCCAGCAAGAAAATCCTTGGAGTCAATGTCTTACGCAATATCAATCAGCTCGAAGTAGTCAGTTATCATCTACTCGAAGCGCTCAAAAGTGCTACTGCTGGCGATAATTCACTGATTCGAGCTACTGTCAATGGCGAAGAAAAAACCATTGCGCTGTCAGTTTCAGAGTTTCGGCGCAAAGACAGTTTCTACAAGTTAGTTTCCCTCAAAAACATCCAATCAGAACTCGAAAGCAAGGAGTTTGAGGCTTGGCAGAATCTTACTCGGGTGATGACCCACGAGATTGTCAACTCCATCACACCGATTTCGTCGCTGTCTAATACCGTCAATCAACTCATTGAAAATGAGCTATCTACTGACGGGGAGCTATCCCCAGATTCGGTCAAAGACATCCAAGAAGCCATTCAGGTTATCAGTCGTCGTAGCGAGGGGCTCTCAAATTTTATAGATTCGTACCGTAAATTCTCTCGTGTACCCAAACCCCGCTTTGAGGTATTGATGGTAAAACCCCTGCTTGAAGATGTGCTGAGTCTGTACAAAAGCGAATGTGCCGAGAAAAACATACGGATGCAATGCCAAATAGAGCCAGTTACCCTTGAGATTACAGCCGACCGTGAGCTGGTAGAATTGGCACTTATTAATTTGACCAAAAATGCCCTTCAAGCTGTAGCAAATCTTCCCAATGCCGAAGTACAACTGATAGGCCGCCTCGATGGCCAAAGCAACGTGTTGATTCAGGTCACCGACAACGGCAAAGGCATCATTCCCGAAGCCCTCGACAAAGTATTTATTCCGTTCTTCAGTACCAAGCAAGGGGGCAGCGGCATAGGCCTGAGCCTTTCTCGCCAAATCATGCACCTCCACCGAGGCACTATTCGGGTCGAATCCATCCCCGACGTTCGCACCACGTTTACCCTACGCTTCTAACGTATTCACCCCAAGTTTTAATCTGTACGCTTCCCACCCCCAAATCTACGCTTCAACCCATTCATTTTGGTTTAGCCCCTTCATGTTGACCAATTTTGTCATGTCGCTTGAGCAACGAAGCCGCTTACTCAGAAAGCCCTACCGCTTACGAAGCAAGATTAGGTAGAAGTTGAGCCACAGGTTTACTTCGCATCGTTGTTCGGCAACACACTAAAAGCCAATCATCTCGAAAAAGTTTAGTTTATCATTTCAACCTCAAAAGCCATGGAAGCAGCATTTTGGTTTAAATCTTGGGAATTAGGCGGTTTTTACACCAGTTTTCACCGTAAAGACATTCATCCCTATGTACTTAACTACCTCTCGCCAGAGGTAATTGAAAACAAAAATATCTTGGTTCCACTATGCGGCAAAACAGTAGATATGCTCTACTTGAGCCAATTTGCTAACAAGGTGATTGGGGTTGAGTTGGTAGAGGAGGCCATCCTACAGTTTTTTCAAGAAAACAACCTGCCTTATCAGCAAGTAGATGCCGAAACCTTCGTGTCGGGTAATATTACGTTACTCAAAAAAGATTTTATGGCACTCACCCCAGCCGAAATCGGCCCGATTGACTGGATTTATGATCGAGCGTCGTTGGTAGCATTACCTTACGAAATGCGTACAGATTACCTCCATGCACTCGACCGTCTTTCATCAATAGGTACACAGACCTTGCTGATTACGCTCGAATATTTTCCGTTAATTAACTCGGCTCCTTTTTCGATTGATGCCAACGAAGTGGAGCAGTACTACAGTCGTGGGCACGTCATCAAGCATGTGGAGCAACCTAACTTGCCTCATCATGGAATGGTTCGTAAATGGAACTTAGCGTTTTTGATTGAGCATGGTTTTGTCTTGACCAAATACGCTGACGGGGTCATGCTGGCTGAGGGTGTTCAGAATAAGGTAGAAGTACAATAGTAACGCAGAAAATAATCGTTTGAAAATCAACAAACTACAACAATCACAAAGGATAGTAATCTAAAAATAGCGATTCATTACATAAGGCGATTACCTCGCTTATAGCATAGTGGTTTAGGGTAAAACAACAGAACGGCAGCGCCATCGGCCTGCCGTTTCTTTTTGAGGTAAGTGTAAGACCCAATAAATTTTCGGATATTGGCTCCGATTTACCACCAGTCTTTCTAAACCACCTTTGGCTTATTGTATGAAAAAACGCTACCAAGTTTTAACGGTTCTGTCGCTACTTTCTGTCATTACCTTTTTAGACCGAATCGCCATAGGCGTTGCCAGCCCCAAGATTATTGATGAACTAGGTCTTTCCAAAGAACAATTAGGCTGGATTCTGGGCATTTTTGCCTTTGCGTACGGAGCTTTTGAAATCCCGACAGGGCTTATGGGCGACCGCCTTGGTGCCAAAAAAGTGCTCATTCGAGTTGTGTTGTGGTGGTCAGCCTTCACTGTTCTGACCGGAACAGTCAACGGCTTTCTATTTTTACTCATTGTCCGATTTTTGTTCGGTGTGGGCGAAGCCGGCGCTTATCCCAATAGCTCGATTGTTTTGGCCAAGTGGTTTCCTGCCACCGAGCGAGCACGGGGTCAAGCGTGGATATGGTTTGCCTCTCGGGTAGGAGGAGCCATCACACCGTTTGTGGTTGTACCCATCCAACAAGCTTTTGGGTGGCGAGTTTCGTTTTTTGTTTTGGGAGGCTTAGGTGTATTATGGGTTATTTTTTGGTTCATTTGGTTCAAAGAAGACCCTACCGAATCCAAAACAATTAGCACCAACGAATTAGAAGAAATCCTCTCAAAACGAAACCTTCCCAAAGCTAAAGCGTCACATTTCAGCAGCAAAATTTTCAAAAGTACTGACCTTTGGTACCTCATGGCCATGTACTATTGCTATGCTTCAGGTGCTTTTTTCTTCCAGTCATGGCTGTCCACGTACCTCCAAAAAGGCTGGCTCCTATCGCCAGCAGACTCTGCTCAAGTAGTCACTTGGGCTTTTGTATTGGCTGCCATTAGCTGTTTGTCAGGAGGCTTTGTTTGTGACTATTTTTCTGCCACTATAGGCAAGCAAAAAACTCGTCGCCTTATTGGGCTGGTTGGACTTGGCTTGTCGGGGTTGTCTTTGCTCATAGCCACTTACTTACCTGAAAAAACAGTTGCTGTGGTTTTCTTAGCCATCAGCCTCTGTTTGATGGATTTTACCATTCCGGCCTCTTGGGCAACTGCTATGGATTTAGGCGGAAAAAATGCCGGTGCCGTTACGGGTGCCATGAACACCGCCGGGCTGATGGGTGGCACCATCAATACCATTTCGTTTGGCTATATTGTTTCGGCCTTTGGCAACGACTACAACGCCCCCGTAATACTCTTAGGCGTACTTTTGCTTATAGGAGCGTTACTATGGCTCAAAATCAATGCTAACAAGGCGATTTTGGTATGAGTAATAGTTTGATGGAACGTATTGTCCATAACTACTTGTTTCAGACAAAGAAGATTAAAGCAAAGGCAGATACCCGTTGAGTGGTTTTTCTTCGTAACTTTGCGGTTCTTTTTTGAAAAAACTTGCATGAAAACCAAAGGCTTACGTAAAAATAAAGTAAACATTGTCACCTTAGGATGTTCCAAAAATGTGGTGGATTCCGAAGTGATTTTCACTCAACTAAAAGGAAACGGGTATGACGTTACGCACGAAGCCAAGCGTGACGACGCCAATATCGTAGTTATCAATACCTGCGGATTTATAGACAATGCCAAGCAAGAATCCATTGATACCATTTTGCGCTATGCCGATGCCAAAGAGCAAGGCGCAGTAGATAAAGTATATGTAACAGGTTGCTTGTCACACCGCTACAAAGACGAACTGGAGGTTGAAATCCCGATGGTGGATGCTTGGTTTGGAACGAACGAGTTGCCCCGGTTACTCAAAACCCTCAAAGCAGACTACAAACACGAACTGGTGGGGGAGCGCCTACTGACAACCCCAGCGCACTACGCCTACCTAAAAATCGCCGAAGGCTGCGACCGCCCATGCAGTTTCTGCGCCATCCCACTGATGCGAGGTGGACACATCAGCCGCCCAATAGACGAGCTTATTACCGAAGCAAAATCCTTGGCACGCCGAGGCACCAAGGAGCTAATTTTAATAGCGCAAGACCTAACCTATTACGGATTAGATATTTATAAGAAACGAAACTTAGCTGAATTATTAGAACGCCTCTCCGACGTAGAGGGCATCGACTGGATTCGTCTCCAATATGCGTATCCGTCAGGCTTTCCGTTAGACGTGCTGGATGTGATGGCGACTCGTCCTAACATCTGTAAGTACTTGGATATGCCTCTCCAAACGGGTTCAACCGAACTACTCAAAATCATGCGCAGAGGTATCACTCGTGAAAAAACCGAAGCACTGATTGATACCATTCGCCAAAAGGTACCCGATATAGCTATACGTACTACTTTAATAGTTGGTCACCCAGGCGAAACAGAAGAGATGTACGAAGAAACGTATCGTTTTGTTGAAAAAATGCGCTTTGACCGTTTGGGCGTATTCCAATATTCGCACGAAGACCAAACCCACTCGTTCACTATGAATGACGACGTTCCTGCCGAAACCAAGCAAGACCGTGCCGACGAAATCATGGAACTTCAACAAGGAATTTCGCAAGAACTAAACCTTCAGAAAGTAGGGAATACCTACAAAGTACTCTTTGACCGCAAAGAAGGAGGGTATTTTATAGGTCGCACCGAATTTGACTCTCCGGAGGTGGACAACGAAGTGCTCGTTTCGGCAAACCAATACGTACGACTAGGCGATTTTGCTACCGTCAAAATCACCAACGCCGAGGAGTTTGATTTGTACGGAGAATTGGTGTAGGACGTTTATTCCAAAATTTTGACCTGCTCTTGGTGATAAATTTTAGTGTAGGGCGCTACACTCCGAGTAAGCCAAACGTTCCCGCCTACAATGCTATGGTGCCCAATAGAAGTTTCACCACCCAAAATGGTAGCTCCTGAATAAATCACCACGTGGTCTTCTACTGTAGGGTGGCGTTTAAGCGAAGCCATTTCTTTACTGACCGACAAAGCCCCCAAAGTAACACCTTGATATAGCTTCACATGCTTTCCAATAACGGTAGTTTCGCCCACTACAATGCCAGTGCCATGGTCTATAAAGAAATATTCGTCAATTTCAGCGCCTGGGTGGATGTCAATACCTGTCTTGGAGTGAGCGTATTCGGTAAGTACTCGAGGTAATAATGGCACTTCGAGCCGATGAAGCACATGCGCCAAGCGGTAAAATGCAATAGCGTAAAACCCTGGATAAGCCCGTACAATTTCATATTCGCAGGTAGCGGCGGGGTCTCCCATCAGAATTGCCTTCAAGTCAGTATTGAGTAAGCGGTAGATTTCGGGCAATTGCTCCATAAATTGCTTAGACACTACGGCAGCGTTGTCGTTAAGATGACGCTGCATAGACGACAAAAGGCTTGTCAGTTCCAATTCGATTTTCTCAAAAGCCAATCGCAAACTTCCTACCGAATCATAATGCTTCTTGGTTTGCTCTGGATAGAGTAATAACAGTGTTTTGGTCATTAACCGAGCCACCGACGAGGTGGCTGGGAACGTTTCGGTAGAAGTATGTTTTTCTAAGAGGTTTTCAAGAAACTGCGTATTCATAGGGGCATAGATAAGTAAGTTCTTTATCAAACGACTTTACCACAAAATGCGTTCCAAAAATCAGTGGATTACCTAAGCAATAGCTATTGGGCATCAGTAAAATAGCCCCACGTATCCCCACTCCCAAGCTGAAGTAAAAACGTGATTGTAGAAATTTTTTTTTCTTTTTTTGAATTGCAAAATCAATCCTCTATATTTGCACTCCCATTTTCAGCGACGATGCCCGTATGTCCTTGAAAATTAGGTGAAAAACATTCAAATCGAACTATCATCGTGGATACGTTAAGCTACAAAACCATCTCGGCCAATGCCGCAACAGTTCAAAAAGACTGGATTGTTGTTAATGCTGAAGGTGCCGTGTTAGGTCGTCTGACGAGTCAAATCGCTAAAATTCTCCGTGGAAAGCATAAGCCAAGCTTTACCCCTCACGTGGACTGTGGCGATAATGTAATCGTTATTAACGCCGAAAAAATCCGCCTTACTGGCAATAAATTGACAGACAAAGTGTACACTCGTCATACAGGTCACCCTGGTGGACAGCGCTTTGCAACCCCAAGAGAATTGCTAAGTAAGCATCCAGAGCGCATCATTGAGCATGCTGTAAAAGGCATGTTGCCTAAAAATCGTTTGGGTCGTCGTTTGTTTACTAACCTTCATGTATATGCAGGAGGCGAGCATCCGCACGCAGCGCAACAACCTAAAGAAATTAAGTTATAAACAAGTGACAGGTTACAGGCTCTACCGCTTGAAACTTAAAACCTGAAACCAATAAAATGGCAGAAGTAATCAACACCATAGGCAGACGTAAAACTTCGGTAGCTCGTATCTATGTCCAACCTGGTAAAGGCGATATCGTGGTGAACGGCCGTGACTACAAGGAATACTTCCCAACCGAAGTACTCCAAATCATTTTGAATCAGCCTTTTACATCTACCAATACCGTCGGTGCATACGACGTAAAAGTAAATGTAGATGGAGGTGGTACTACGGGTCAGGCTGAGGCCATCCGTATGGCAATCTCACGTGCATTGAGCGAAATGAACGCCGAAAACCGTCCTTCGTTGAAAAAAGCAGGTTTCCTTACTCGTGACGACCGTATGGTTGAGCGTAAGAAACCAGGCCGTCGCAAGGCACGTCGTCGTTTCCAATTCTCGAAACGTTAATCGTTCCGTTTGCAAATTTGGAGGATGGAATCATTTGGAAGTTATATTTCAGACGAGTCCATTTCAACTTTTCCAACTCATAATGTCCAGACAGCACTTGCCGATGCCGATGTGCTGTGCTGCATAGTTCTATTTTTTCAATCCACAAAAGTCTGATATAATCAGACAACTGCAATGGCACAATTAGAATACAAAGACCTGCTCGACGCAGGCGTTCACTTTGGTCACTTAACTCGTAAGTGGGACCCCCGTATGGCACCGTATATCTTCATGGAGAAAAACGGTATCCATATCATTGACCTAAACAAATCATTGGCTTGTTTAGACGAGGCTTCTAACGCCCTCAAAACTATTGTACGCTCAGGCCGCAAGGTGATGTTTGTTGCTACCAAAAAACAAGCACAAGAAATCGTTGCAGAAGAAGCACGTCGCCTTAAAATGCCTTACGTAACCGACCGTTGGCTGGGTGGTATGTTGACTAACTTCAAAACGATTCGGGAATCATTGAAAAAAATGACTCGTCTCGAAAAAATGTTGAAAGACGAAACCACTACCAAAAATATTGCAAAGCGTGAGCGCTTGATGCTTCAGCGTGAAAAAGACAAATTAGAGCGTGTATTGGGTGGCGTGTCAGACTTGACTCGTTTGCCAGCAGCCTTATTTGTCGTGGACGTAAAGCGTGAGCACTTGGCTGTTTCTGAAGCAAAACGGTTAGGTATTCCTGTATTTGCTATGTGCGATACCAACTCAAACCCTGAAGCGGTGGATTTTCCAATCCCAGCAAACGACGATGCCTACAAATCAATCAGTCTGATTACATTGGCCGTTGGTAAAGCAATTGAAGAAGGTTTGTTGGAGCGCAAGCAAGATAAAGACGATGCCCGCCTGCATGAAGAAGAAGAAGCGAAGCGTACAGAAGATACAGAAGAAGTAGTAACTGTACCCGTAGTGACAGCAGCAAACGAAGACGAAGCATAATCTCAGATGATATATTGTCGCTAATCATAAGAATAGCCCATAGTTCATCTGTGGGCTATTCGATTTAAAGACTATATCGCCTTCCAAATCAACTTATATAAAATCAAAAATCCCGTTACGGGAACGAAATCTACAAACAATCATGGCTGCAATTACTGCAAGTGACGTAAACAAACTCCGCCAGATGACAGGCGCCGGTATGATGGATTGTAAAAAAGCATTGACCGAAGCTGATGGCGACTTTGAAAAAGCAATTGATATTCTTCGTAAACAAGGCCAAAAAGTAGCTGCAAAACGTGCAGATAACGCTACCTCTGAAGGTCTTGTATTGATTAGCGTAAGTGCTGATGGTACTAATGGTAAATTGGTAGCATTAGCCTGCGAAACCGAGCCAGTTTCTAAAGTGGCTGATTTCCAGAACCTTGCTCAGGTGATTTTGGAAGCAGCCGTAGCTAATAGCCCAGCCGATAAAGACGGTTTGTTGGCACTGACCTTGGTAGATGGCCGTTCTGTACAAGAGGCTATCACCGAATTGATTGGTAAAATCGGTGAAAAATTAGACATCATCGGTTACGCTGACGTAACGGGTGAGCAAGTGATTTCATACGTCCACTCCAACAACAAATTGGGCGTATTGGTATCGTTAGTAAGCATCAATGGTGCCGACGTAACCGAAGTAGGTAAAGATATCGCTATGCAAATTGCTGCTATGAAGCCAGTAGCATTGGATCGTACAGGTGTAGATGCCAGCATCATTGAGCGTGAAATCGAAATTGGTAAAGAACAAGCTCGTGCCGAAGGTAAGCCAGAAGCGATGCTTGAGAAAATTGCAATGGGTAAATTGGAGCGTTTTTACAAAGACAATACCTTGTTGGCTCAACAATTTGTAAAAGACAGCAGTATGACCATCGCTCAATTGTTAGAAAAAACCAGCAAAGGCTTGACAGTAAAAGAATTCAAGCGAATTGGTATTGGTCAATAAGCCGTTTGACTGATAAAATAAATCAAAAAACCCACACCCGATGAGTGTGGGTTTTTTGATTCGACTTGAATAGTTATAATAGCCGAAAAACACGACCCACGTAGCAAAACCCCAAACTTGGTATCTACATCAGAGTTACCGTTCAATAACTTTCAATATAAATACAATAGTTTTACAAGCATTTGTATTTATTATTTTCCAAAATCCATTATCTTGCCTATTATTAAGAACTTATTGAAAAGATTTTTTTGAATTTGCATATACTTTTTGCAATTCACATCGTATAAAGAGTAAATAGAAGTAAGGATAATTATCAATTTGTATAGGCACTGTGCTTTTGAATGAAGAATCAACTATTTACTGCCGATGCTCCCTCGCTGGTAGCACACCATTTTAGGAGTAAGCTCTCGACCGAAAAAAAAGCACTGGTTATTGCAGGATATGACTATTTTTTGCAAAAAGCAGACCTCCAGCGGTTGCTCAAAAAATACCAAGAAGTCTTGTTGATACCAGAACAACCGTATTCGGAATTGAATTTGGCAGAAAAAGTATTGTACTTCTTGAAAGAATCCGAAACGCTGCATTTGGTCCTGCCCAATAATTCGCTGTTACGCCCAGAGCCGTTGATTCGGTTTGTGAAGCACCTTCATCAGCAAATCGTCGTCACCTCAATAGATGATTTTTGTGTTTCACAACTACAGAAAGTATATGTACCAGCGATTCCACATACACCATACTTAGAAATAGATTGGCTTGAACAACCCCCTAAGTGGGTTGGGATGATCAAGCGGTTTTCAGATGTGGTAACATCGCTTCTTTTGATTGTACTAAGTTCGCCGTTATGGATACTAAGTGCCATCAAGATTGCATCAGAATCGCCAGGAAGGGTTTTTTATACACAAAAACGCTTGGGCAAACGAAACAAAGAGTTTGTAATGGTCAAATTTCGGTCAATGTTTCCCAACGCCGAAGCCAACGGAGCCGTGTTCTCGAAAAAAAATGACCGCAGAGCCTTTAAATACGGCTCATTTATGCGAATTACTCGCATAGACGAGCTACCGCAGTTAATTAACGTACTCAAGGGCGATTTGTCACTGGTAGGGCCACGCCCGGAACGTAAAGTATTTGTGGAGCAGTTCAGAGAAGAAATGCCTCACTATGACTTTCGGAGTGTGGTGAAGCCAGGGATTTCAGGATATGCCCAAATTGCCTATCCGTATGGTATCGGAGCAAAAGACGCCCGTCATAAGCTCATGTACGACCTCTACTATATCAAGCACTGGAGCATTGGTTTGGAGCTAAGTATTATGTTCCGCACCATCGTTACCATTCTTTCTAAGCAAGGGCGTTAAGCCCACGGTAACAAACTACGCCAAAATTATTACCTTCGAGGCGTTATTGATTTCGTTTGTTATGACCGACGTCGTGTTTTTATTGATAGGTATTGCGCTTGGCGGCTTTGTTGGCTGGCTGACTGGGCGCTCCAAACAAGACATTGGGTTAAGCTTAGCTCAAAGCCAGTTTCAAAACACACAGCAAGAACTTCAAAAAACGCAACAACTGCTCGAAAAAGAGCGATTACTTACCCTAGAGCAAACTCGGCAGATTGCTTCGCTCGAAGCTGACTATCGCAATTTAGAGGATCAACTTCAGCACCAGAAAGAAGAACTCACACTACAGTTTAAGAGTTTAGCAAACGACCTACTCGAAGAAAAAAGTAAGCGTTTTACAGAACAAAATCGCCTTCAGATTGACCAGATTTTATCGCCACTTAGCCAGAAAATCCAACAGTTTGAACAAAAAGTAGATACCACTTACCGAGAAGAACTTCGAGACAAAGCCAGCCTACTAAGCGAAGTGAAACGCCTGCATGATTTGAGCCTACGCCTCAGTGATGAGGCACAACATCTGACGAAGGCGCTCAAGGGCGATACCAAGCAGCAGGGCAATTGGGGCGAGGTGATTTTGGAGAAAGTATTGGAGCGCAGTGGGTTGACTAATGGTGTGGAGTATCGTACCCAAGTAGTGAGCCGTGGGATTGCTGGCGATTTGATAAAACCAGATGTAATTGTGTATTTGCCCGACAACAAGCACCTGGTGATTGATGCCAAAGTGTCATTATTGGCTTATGAGCAATTTGTAAATGCCGAAGATGATACCAACCGCCAGCAGGCCATACGAGCGCATTTGGCTTCGGTACGAGCTCACGTACGAATCTTGGCAGACAAAGACTATTATGCGGCAGATAACTTAATTTCGCCCGATTTTACGATGTTGTTTATGCCTATTGAGGCGGCATTTAGTAGTGCTATTCAACACGATGCAGAGTTATTCAACTTTGCGTGGGACAAACGTATCGTTTTGGTGAGTCCCACTACTTTGTTAGCGACATTACGAACGGTATCGAGTATCTGGAAGTTTGAAAAGCAAAGTAAAAATGCTATTGAAATAGCCCGGTTGGGTGGCGAAATGTACGATAAGTTTGAGGGTTTTGTGAAAGACCTTCAAAAAATAGGCGATACCCTCAAAGGTTCGCAGTCGGCCTACGACGAGGCTGTAAAAAAACTGGCCGAGGGGCGTGGAAATTTGATAAAAACAGCCGAAAAACTCAAAAACTTAGGAGCCAGGGCAACCAAAGATTTACCCAAAGCATGGATAGAAAAGGGAGAAGAGGAATAAGCAGGACTTGGGTATTAAGGCATTACGGAGTTTCTTAGCTACAAAATGAAATTTTTGGAATCTTTGCCTCAAAAATCTGTTTACTCTATCGTATAAGCATATATTACATGGCAACTTTACTGGACTTTGTGGGCAATACGCCGCTTGTTGAGATAACTCGTTTGAATCCTAACCCTCGTGTAACATTATTGGCCAAGTTAGAAGGTCATAACCCAGGCGGCAGTGTAAAAGACCGAGCTGCGTACGGGATGATTAAGGGAGCCGTTGAGCGAGGCGAAATTACACCCGGTATTAAGCTCATTGAAGCCACCAG
Organism: Spirosomataceae bacterium; assembly: GCA_046329195.1. Lineage (GTDB taxonomy): Bacteria > Bacteroidota > Bacteroidia > Cytophagales > Spirosomataceae > JAXLVB01. Next base: position 405,670 of record JAXLVB010000001.1, read on the forward strand.
TGGAAACACTGGCATTGCCTTAGCTATGATTGCTCGGCTGTATGACATTGATATAGAATTAGTTATGCCCGAAAACTCGACTCGTGAGCGGGTACTTACCATGGAGGCTTTTGGAGCGAAAGTCACGCTCACCCCAGCCGAAGGAGGCATAGAAGCCTCTCGTGACTACGCCGACGCTAAGGTGGCCGAAGGCGGCTATATGATGCTCAATCAGTTTGCGAATCCAGATAATTTTTGGGCGCATTATCGCTCTACAGGACCTGAAATCTGGCGAGATACCGAAGGCTCTATCACGCATTTTGTGAGCTCAATGGGTACCACAGGTACTATCATGGGGACCTCTCGTTTTCTGAAAGAACAAAATTCAGCCATTCAGATTGTAGGCTGCCAACCAACCGAGAACTCGAAAATACCCGGTATTCGCCGCTGGCCCGTTGAATATTTACCTAAAATCTATGACCCCTCTCGGGTGGATCGCATCATGGATATTGCTGAAGCAGATGCCCGTCACATGGCCAACGAGCTGGCTAAGGTCGAGGGGATTTTTGGAGGCATGAGTAGTGGTGGTGCTGCTTCGGCAGCCATTAAACTGGCCAGCGAAATCGAGTCGGGTGTGATTGTCTTCATTGTCTGTGACCGAGGCGACAGGTACCTATCCAGCGATTTGTTTGGAGCCTAAGCAAATTTGTCTAACTGCTTAGCCAGCACATCGAAGTCTTTTGGATAAGGGGCTTCTATTTTGATACGCTCGCCGTCTAACAAGCTGAATGTGAGCGAGTGAGCATGGAGGGCAAAGCGCTTGATAAGGGGTTGCTCTTCTGTATCTTTTTTGAGTTTAAATTTCTTCGTTTTCAGCTCCGATAGGTAGATTGGTGCTCCGCCGTAGGTTTCGTCACAGACAATGGGAGCCTTGAGACAAGTCAGGTGAATCCTGATTTGGTGCATTCGCCCCGTAATGGGTACGCACTCCACCAAGGTGTGGTGGCGATAGGCTTTTAGCGTCCAGAAGTAGGTTTCGGCCTCTTTTCCTTTTTCACGGTCAATCTTCACCACACCATCACGAGGCAGAGCCAAGATGGGTAAATACACATTGATACTGTCAAAATCATGAACGCCGTGCACCACAGCATGGTATCGTTTGGTAACTTCTCGATGCTCAAATTGCATGGCCAAATGCCGATAGGCTTCGGGGGTTTTGGCAATGGCCAACACACCAGAGGTTTCTTTGTCGAGGCGGTGAGCTACTTGAGCGTCGTCGGAGTAAGCTTTGGCCATCCGCAAAATGCTGTGCGGATTATCGGCGTTTCGCTCGTCTAATGTAGCAATCTGGGGAGGTTTATTGATAACGAGGAGGTCGTCGTTTTCAAACAAAATCAAATCTTCAAATCGAATCTTCATATTGGTGATTAGCGATAGAGAACGAATCAGGGCGTTCGCTTAGTCGGCTTTGTCTAACTTAAATGTAAAGGTAGTGCCTTTATCTAATTTACTCATAACCGAGATTTTAGATTTATGCGCATTGACGATGTGTTTGACAATGGCCAAGCCAAGGCCTGTTCCTCCCATATCACGAGAACGGCTTTTTTCGACTCGGTAAAACCGCTCAAACACTCGATTGAGGTGCTCTGGTGGGATACCTGGGCCATCGTCTCGTACTGATATTTGCCAATCTTTTCGGTCATCTTCAAAAATCACCTGCACTTTACCTCCCTCTCGGCCATACTTAATGGCATTTTCTACCAAATTGGTCAGTACTTGGCTAATCCGCTGGGCATCTGCTTTTACCCAGATGCCATCTTGGATAGGAGCCAGCACTTTTAGCGTAACGTTCCGGGCGGCGGCTTTGTTCTCTAACTGCTCAAAAACCTCCTCGGTCAGGGCCAGAAGATTGGTAGCTTCTCGGTTCATTTTCACTTCGCCAATCTCCATTTGTGATAGTGACACCAAATCTCTCACAAGAGCGTCAAGACCGTCGAGACTTTTGGCTGCTTTAGACAAAAACTTATCTCGCACCTTGGGGTCGTCCACCGCACCATCAATCAACGTGTGAATAAATCCTTGGGCAGCAAAAATAGGGGTTTTTAACTCGTGCGACACATCGGCCAAAAATTCCCGTCGGTATTTTTCGAGGCGCTTTAATTCTTCTACTTCTTGTTGTTTCTTAGCCACATATACAAACAGTTCGCTGTTTAGTTTCTGGAGTGGTTTTGCCGTACGGTTGAGCTTACGGCGAGAAATGTTAAAATCCTTCATTTTGAGCCGCTGAATGGTATCGTAAATCTTATTGACTTCCTGAAAAATCAGGTAGTCTAATACATAAAATACGATAGAAAACGTGGCAAAAAAAGCAGCCACGCCACCAACAAACAAAAATGCCCCTGTACTACCTGGCACAAACCACAAGAACGTAACCGTAATGGCGGCCACAAAGGTGGCAATTACGAAGGCGATAAAACGAGGATTCAGTAGCATATCGGTAAAGATAATCAGCGTAGAAGAAAAATCAAGGGCTACGAATGGTAGTTGACTTGGGCACTAACAAAAAGAAAAGGCTTGGAGCCTTTTCTTAACTATTGTCAGAACCAATGACAGTTATTCTACCGAAAACATGTACCCTACGCCTTTGAGGGTTTTGATGAAGCCTTCGCCGATTTTTTCACGAAGTTTGCGAATGTGCACGTCAACAGTACGTTCTAATACATAAATATCCTCGCCCCAGATTCGGCGTAGGATTTCGTCTCGGCTAAATACTTTATCAGGATTTTGGGCAAGAAACGCCAATAATTCAAATTCTTTTTTTGGGAAAACCAGCACTTCGCCATTGAGCGTCACGCTGTGGTTTTGGCGGTTGATAGAGAGCCCACCGATTTCTACTTTTTCAACAGGCTCCAATTTTTGAGCTTCTCGTCGAAACAACGCTTTGATACGACTCATCAAAGCTCGAGGCTTGATAGGCTTCGTGATGTAGTCGTCAGCACCGATGTCAAAGGCCGCTATTTCGGAGTATTCTTCGGTGCGAGCCGTCAAAAACAAAATGTACGTGTCTCGGAGTTCAGGGATTTGGCGTAATAGCCGGCCCGTTTCGATGCCATCGAGATAAGGCATCATAATGTCAAGCAGTACTAAATCTGGCGTAAAATCACGAACAATTTCGAGCGCTCGACGTCCGTCAGAGGCTGCACGGACCTCAAATCCTTCTTTTTCAAGATTGTATTGAAGCAACTCGGAGATGTCTGGATCGTCATCAACCACCAGGACTTTGTAACTTGATGTGGGGTTACTCATAAATTGGGGACTTAGCCTCTTAACAATAACTTAACGCAAAAGTAATGATTGGATTTTTGGGGGACGTTAAGCCAATGTTAATTTTTGAGTTGAAGCCTAAATACTTGACCTTGTTCGTTTGTAATCAACAGATTATGTGCATCCCAATAAGTGATAGCTTCGGTTTGCCGATGGGCAAATTTTATACATTTTGTTGGTTTTTTAAACGAGATGCGTCCGTCAGACACATCAAATAAAAAGACTTTTCCGTAGGTAAGAATGGCCATTTGACCGCCATCGGGGCGCAAAACAGCGCCTGTGACTTGGGTTTTGAGAAAGATACTATCTTGTGACATCAAACTATACGTTCCACTTTGTGCAGGCATGGCGTAAAGATGTACCATGCGATTATCACCTCTATTTTTCGAGAAAATATAAAGGCTATCACGATGCCAAAGCAGGGCCTCGCTATCATAAATGGGTGGTTCGGTTGCTAAAAACCGCTGGTTTTGGTAGCTAAACTTAATGGTATCGACTGAAGAACTTGAGACTGATACCTTATAAATGCAGAGGTCTTTACGGTTTTGTTGGTTGTTTCCAATATCGCCAATATACCAATTGTCTTGAGTATCTTGGGTGAGGTCTTCCCAATCGGTATTGTGTGTACGTGGGATAGGCACTACTTGTAAAAGTTGCCCAGTCGAATCCACTTGATATACTTCGGCTTTGCCGCCGCCGTCGTTGAGCGTAAGTAAGGCCGACTGATTACGTAGCTTAACTAAGCCGGAGCTTTCGTTGACCTCACTGGGCAGGTGGCCTACTAGTTGAGTTTTGGTATGGCGCTTGCCTTTGGTAAAGCCACTTTCTCGGATTTCGGTGTGGCAATTACACAGCAATAATTTGATTTGAAACAGGAATAAGAGTACTTTGTGCTTTAACATTGTTCCATCAATAAAAAACAAAAGTAAAAGCCAAAAGCCAGAATCTGCAATTTGCTGATTATGAAATAGTTGTTTTTTTACATTAAGCTATCTCAAAATGCTATCTTCTTCTCAAACACCTCTTTCGGCACGAGTAGCCTATGTGTTGGTGAGCTTAGTGGTGATCGTGTATGGTATGTCGGTGCTTCAAGAAATCTTGGTGCTCTTGGCATTTTCGTTTTTGTTAGCCATGCTTTTGTACCCTTTGTGTCATCGCTTAGAGCGATGGATACCTCGGCTGGCAGCTATTTTTGTATGCCTATTCGTACTAATTGGTGTGTTGGTCCTAATGGTTTACCTAGTTTCGGCTCAGTTGGCGAGTTTCTCTGCCGAGTTTCCGGTTTTTCAGCAAAAAATAGAGGGCGTAGTTGACAAAATACAAGGGATGGTTTCGCAGCAGCTTCATTTGAGCCGAACTCGGCAGGTGAGTGAGCTCAAAAAAATGACTACTGATTTACTCAAAAACAGCGGTTCTTATATTTCTACAGCGTTCTCAACCACTACCAATACCCTGGCCGATTTGTCGTTGATTCCTATTTTTGTGTTCTTTATCTTGCAGTACCGAGATTTTTTCAGGCACTTTTTCTATCGAGTGTTTGGCCGACTCCGTAAAGCAAAGATTGACGACGTACTTCGTAAAATTTATGCGGTTGTGCAAGGTTATTTGGCTGGGTTAATGTTGGTTATTGCCATCGTGGCTACCCTCAACTCGGTGGGCTTACTTCTGCTAGGCATTGACTACGCAATCTTTTTTGGTACGTTGGCCGCTTTTTTATTATTAATTCCTTACATCGGCATCATGATAGGGTCACTGTTACCGATTGTCTATGCCCTCGTGACCAAAGACTCGCCTGTGTATGCAGTGGGAGTGGCGAGTGTATTTTTGTCAGTGCAGTTTTTGGAGGGAAATTTTATCACACCACATATCGTAGGCTCCAAAGTGAGTGTGAATCCACTGGCAGCAATGGTAGCCTTGATTCTGGGTGGTCAATTGTGGGGAATCGCTGGCTTGGTGTTGGCCTTACCACTCACTGCTATCTTAAAAGTGGTTTTTGACAATGTAGAACCCATGAAACCCTATGGTTATTTGCTGGGGGAAGCTGAACATACCGAGCGCAAAAAGCCCAAACGAAAGATTTCGATTCGGCTGAAACGGAAAGCTCAATAAGAAAGGGAAGGTCGCTGGCCTTCCCTTTCTTATTGAGTCTAGTAAAATTTCACCCCGCTGAAATTGGTCTTGATGCGTAGGTTGCCGCCGCCTTTACCGATTTTGCCTTTATAGGTTTTGGTAAATTTAGGCGACCAATTGTTCTTTTCGTCATCCTCTTTATCAGGGTTGACTGTCAGTACTACTTTGTCGGATGGAAACTTGAAGCCTCCATAATGAACCGTTACATCGAAATCGAAGTTATTGTTATCACCAACAGGCAGTGCTACCTCCGAATACTGGGCGTCAATGTTGATGTTCTTGACCGTTTGAGGAATTGACGTGAACTTACAGCCTCCCGAAAAGCGCAACTTCAAATCTGCTGACTCTTTGAGCGTTCCGAATGTGCACTTAGAATAGCCGATGTCTCCTACAATTTTATCTACCTCGTCAATTTTGAGTGTACCGAAATCATTGTCCAAGTTGAGGTCATTCGCTCGCTCAACAGTAAGGGACGAATAAGAGATTTTTAGCTTGCCAGTATCAATTACTTTGATATAAGCACTACCAAACGACACATCAATATCTTTACCATTACCAGTCAGTCGGTCGGTTTTGAAGCTTCCGTAGCTGGAGTGCACTTTGAGTGGTGCGGTGAATTCGGGGATGATCGTACCACCAAATTTGTTAGAAATAGCCAAGGTGTTTTGCTTAGGCATCGAGACTTGATAGTCCACCTTTACTCCTCGTTTTTCTTCACTACCATCTTTTCGTTTGATGTTACCCCAGTTCCATTTGTTACCAAAGCGGTCGTTATCAATATTGGTTTTGAAGGTAATCTGCTCATTATCACGAATATCCACAATCTCTACGGCCTCTAAGTACTTCTGTGCATTTTCGTCGTTATCGCCGTAACCGGTGATGGTAATGTCAATACGAATTTCGTTACGATCCCAAAGGGATACGTTTACATCCCCAAACTGATTGTTGATAGAAAGCCTATCTTTGCTCGATACCGAAAAGCTTTTTGTGATGGTTTTCTTCTTTTCAACATTGATTGGCGAGTTGGCAAAGGCAATGGTGGCACAAAGCCAAAAGGCCAAAGCATTAAATAACCGTGTCTTGTTTTGTATGGTTCTCATGGCTGGTTGTCTGTTTGATATTCTGAATGATATTCAACTGCGTGTTCAACAAATCAATTTGCCGCTGACGGTTCTGAATCATGGCCTCTACCATCATTTCGGGGTTGGGGGCGTTGGGCAATTCGGCTTTCAAAACGGCGTAATCTTGATCCAATTTTTCAATTTCGGCAGCGAAGGTTTGATATAATTCGGGGTCCTCGGTTTCGAGTTGCCGGAGTTCGTTACGTTTTGTTTCAATCACCGAGGCATATCTAAAAGCTGCCTTGGCGTAATCGGGGTTTACTTGGGCAATGTCGGGGTCGTGGGCAACAGTAGGTTTTGACAAGTAATTCCATGCAAACAAGCCTATGGTAGCTACCAAAACCACACTGGCGGCCAACTGCCATCGGCCAAAACGGAACGAAGATTGCGAGGCTTGTTTGGGTTCGAGGAGCGGAATAACCTTGGTTTCGACAGGGGGCAATTGTTGTTCAATTTTGGCCCATAAGTCAAGACTTGGTTCGTGAGTGTCAAACGCTTCACGGTTGTCACGGATAAAACGTTCGAGTTGATTTTTATTTTTCATTGTCCTATTGCTTTTGCACGTCCGGTTTCTTAAAAAAATTAGGATTGTTGAATTAGGCAGCCTTGCTCCCCAACAACTCCATGAGTCGCTTTTTGGCTCTCATAAACTGTGTTCGGGAGGTTGATTCTGAAATATGTAGCACTTCAGCGATTTCTTCGTGGTCGTAGCCTTCCAGTAAGTAAAGGCTCAACACAGTTCTGAACCCATCGGGCAATTGCTGAATGGCCTCCCGCACTCTGCTTACATGGAGCGTCAGCTCGCCATCATCGTATGATTCTTCGGCCCGAAAATGCTCCGAATATTCATGATTTGTTTCGGTGACATCCACCCACTGTACTTTGCGCTGACGAAGTTGATTAATAGCTTTATTCACCACGATTTGCTTGAGCCACGCCCCGAACGTGGAAGTCTGGCGAAAATCGTTAATCTTTTGAAAAGCATCCAAAAACGCCTCCTGAAGTACGTCTTCTGCTTCGCCTACATGATTGAGAATCCGCAGGCAAACGTTGTACATAGCCTTCGAGTAGAGCCGATAGATTTCGTACTGTGCACGGCGGTCGCCTCGCATACACTGCTCGACTAAGGCCGTGTGCTTGTCTTGGTAAAGTGGTTGTTCCAAGGGTATTTCAGCGGTAATAGTTGCAACATTCATGGCTTCTGAAATCTACCGAACTAACAGGTCTTTGTAGTTTTCAGACTAATGACAAGCAATAAAATGGAATGTTGCACGTTCGACAGAAAATTTTTAGAAAGTTAGCCTTTATGACAGAAAATCAGAGAGTTATAGTAGGCTCTCTTGGGGAGTTAGTAGAGAGTCACTTTATAACGAAGAAAGGTAAGAAAAGCTTACTAAGGGAAAAAAATACTTTTTGTAAAATCAGAAAACATAGCACCCATCGCTCACGCATGAGCCTCCAGCCATTCTTCGCCGTTGTCGTAGATTTCTTTTTTCCAGATAGGCACTACCTGCTTGAGGGTATCAATTAGCCACTTGCAGGCTTCAAACGATTCGGCACGATGGGGGGTAGATACCGCCACCACTACGGCTACGTCGCCGATGGTCAACACGCCTTTCCGATGCACCATCGCTATCTTTTCAATGCTCCACCGCTGACGGGCTTCGTCGGCCAGTTCCGCCATCTTTTTGATAGCCATAGTATCGTAGGTTTCGTATTCGAGGCGCACAACGGCTTTGGCGTTGTTGTGGTTACGTACCGTGCCAATAAACACGTCAACGGCGCCAGCCCGTTCGGACTGAGCTGCGTCTATAACCGACTGGATGTCAATAGAATGTTCTGAAATTTGTATCACTGTGCAAGACACGTTTAGGGGCTATCCTCCACTTACGGGTGGAATCAAGGCAATCTCATCGGTTTCGCTCAAGGGCTGTTGAGCGGTGGCGTAGTCGCTATTGACGGCTACTAACAACGACCGTATCTGTTTGAGCGGGGGGTAGGTGGTCTGCAATTCGGTTAAGAGACCTTCTACAGTAGGATGCTCCAACTGCACCGTCAGTTGCTTGCTTCCGACGATATCTCGGGTTATTCCAAAAAGAGCAATGTGGATAGTAGCCATGTTCAAAAGTACGTACATTTGTGCGTAAGAAACGATTTTTATACCCGTTTTTGTTCGACTTTTTTCAAAAACTAATAAAATACTCCTGTGATTCGATTTTTTAACGAAGATATTGACTTTACATTGCCGCAGAAACAGTTGTTAAAAAACTGGCTCAAAGCCTTGGCTACCCAAGAAAACAAGCAGTTGGGCGAACTGAATTATATCTTTTGTTCGGACGAATATCTCTTGCAAGTAAACCGAGATTACCTCGACCACGATTATTACACCGACATTATTACCTTTGACAACGCCGAAGACGAGCATCGCTTAGAGGGAGATATTTTTATTAGTCTTGACCGAATCAGAGACAATGCCAATATACTTGGGGTGACGTTTGAGCATGAATTCCATCGAGTACTGGCACACGGACTCTTACACCTGATTGGGTATGGCGACAAATCGCCAGCCGAAGAGCAACAAATGCGAGCCAAAGAAGACTTTTACTTGGCTCGCTATGGACATTAAATGGCTTATTGCGGTGAGCCTTCGGCTTTCTTTTCTTGCTGATACACTCGGTATGAGTAAATAACTGGGTAAATTACAGCCACAAACACCACTATCATAGCGGCAAACACTCTGTAAATACCGGGTATAAAAATCAACGGCAACAAGCCAATGAGCGAAGCCCAAAACATAACCCTGCCACCTACTTGGTGGGTTTTACGCCAAACGGACTCACTTTCGAGCGTCCAGGGCGTGCGGATACCTACAAAGTAATTGGGCTTCACATTCACAATGTAATTGCCGATAAACGCAATGAAAATCAGCAACAAGAATGGCAATACGTCTATCAACCCCATGGCACTACCAAACGCCGACTGCACCACAAAACAGCCAATAATCCCCATAAATAACGACACCCCCAGTCTGATTTTTTGAAGTGCTCCAACAGAATATTTCAATTTTTGCTTGGGGTCAATACGTGGTAGGTGCTTGATAACCAACTGCACCAACGCCATCCCGCCCAACAAGAAGCAAAGCGCCCAAATCAATTCGATTTTGCTGCCAATGCGATCGGCTCTACCTTGTGCATCAAAATGCAAGGGTACGTTGTCGGGGAGTTGATTCCAAACCATGGCTAACCAAAATAAAGGTATAAAGAGAGCCATCCAGATGACGATTTCGAGAATACGTGAAGTTTTCATGTGTTTAAAAGTTTAAACGGTTAGTTGTTTGCAATCCATTCGTTATCAGGGTTATTGCTGTTTTTTAGAAGTATTAAATTGCATGAGCCAAGCCAATAACTCGTCCATGACGGTGGTACTGAGCGAATAAGTAACAAACTGTCCTTTTTTGACCGCAACCACCAGTTCGGCCTGTTTGAGCAAATCCAGATGATGCGAAATACTAGGCTTGGTCATCTCGAAGCGCTCGGCAATCTCGCCAGCAGTAAGATCGGCTGATTTGAGCATTTCGAGAATTTCTCGCCGAGTGGGGTCATTGAGGGCTTTAAAAAGGGTATTCATTGATAGTAGCACTGGTTTCGAAGCGACTCATTAAATAATTAGACAAATATCTAATTACTTTTTGATTCATCGCATAGTATTTAGATAAATGTCTAACTATTCGGGATGAGCGGTGGCTGGGAGTGAAGTTTGGAAATTCGATTGGAATCAGTAAAATTGTGAACTTTAGAGTTGCATTTATTGAATCACTATACCCCAATCTCAATGACCTGTAAAAACTGTAACACCGAAGTAACCCAACATTACTGCCCTAACTGCGGGCAACCTGCTAAACTCAAAAGAATTGACGGGTATTACATTGTGCATGAAATAGAACATGTTTTGCATTTTGAAAAAGGGATTTTATACACCATCCGAGAGCTATTGACCAAACCCGGTCAAAATGTTAGAGACTATATCTCCGAAAACAGAAGCAGATTAGTCAAGCCGATAATTTTTATTATCGTAACGTCGTTGATCTATTCGGTAGCCAGTCACTTGTTTCATATAGAAGACCACTATGTGAGCTACACGCAGTCAAAGCAGACAACCACGGTTTTTCTTTTTGGGTGGATTCAGGCGCACTATGGCTATTCCAATATTATGATGGGAGTATTTATTGCCTTTTGGGCAAAAGTGTTTTTCAAAAAGTATGAATACAATTTTTTTGAAATCCTCATCCTATTGTGCTTTGTCATGGGCATGGCCATGTTGTTTCTGGCCGTTTTTGCAGTGATTCAAGGCATTACCCATATTGATTTAATGCAAATAGCAAGTATGATTGGGCTTGTGTATTGTACGTGGGCAATTGGGCAGTTCTTTGACAAAAGGAAGATAGTAAATTACGTCAAAGCATTGGGGGCCTACCTGCTCGGAATGCTTACCTTTTTTCTGTTGGTAATCTTATTAGGTACTTTGGTGGATTTTTTGCTTGGACATTAATCAACGTGAACTGTGAAGTGGTGTGCTAACTTTCAACACTATTAAGCATAAAATATCGTTAAAAGAAGCGGGTACAGATTATGGTTTTAAAATTCCAAAAACATCTGTTATCTCCACTTCCTCATCGAATGAGTGCTTTTAATGCAAAAACATCTTTTAAGGTACTTCTAATAGCTTTTTTCCTCTTTGGATTGGTTAATCAATGTGTGGCACAACAACCAGCAGAAATAGCCAATGCCCTTATTGATAAAGTGCTGATGGGCGACACTGATACCAACGGAAACGCCTTATACAAGCAAATGGGTATTGAGTTCTCAAAAAGCACAAAGCCTCTCTATTTTGATTTACGAAAGGTGTTTATGGATTATCCGTACTATCGAAAATTCCCTGTATCTCGGTCTGTAATTTTCCGTAATAGATTAATAGCGCTGTTTGAATCCGGTTCTTTTCTCTGTTATTCTATTCCTGAATTGAAAAGAGATACGCTCTTTGAGCAGGTACTGAACACCAAGCCATTTCAATACCATTGGACCTTTGATGAGAAATTAGTAGGGCGCTCAGATAGTATCTATTATTATCTCAACAAGCATAACAAGTGGACAAAATTAGAGAGAGAAATTCCTCTTTGGAATCAACCCAAGATGTACGAAGATAAAAAATACATCGTTTTTGGCGAAAATCATGGCGAATGGGGCAGTACAACCTATTTCTATCACAAACGAACTCGTAAAGTTTATTTTACTGGAGCTGTGGCGTTGGGTTCGATAGTCAAGTATAAAAGGCACTATTACCTAAACTCTCGTACTACCAATTTTTGTTCTTTAGTAACTATAAAAAAACCTAAGCGTCTTCCTACCACTACACTAAGCGAAATAGCAAAATGTCAAAGCGAAGGTATCAACTTAGGCAGTACGGCATATTCTGATGAACCGAATCTCATTTTTCGTCATTGGGGAATGGATGGGCTGACTTATTTTTTATACAAAAAGCGGCCTTTGTTCATAATTAATGGTTTGGGTCGAAAGACCTTTTTGGGTGAAATAGGCAAGCAGTCTATTACCGTCGCAAGTGCTTTATTTGATGGCCATTTATCAGGTCAAACCCCTGTTACTTCTCAAGTAGGAGATACTATTTGGGTGAGTTGGTGTAAAAAAATACCTTCACTAAATAAAGAAATAGGCGGTTTGATTATTCATAACGATACGTTAATTTACTTTGAATGGTATGATTGGGTAAATGACCCCGACATCCAAAAACGTTTTTTCCGAAACTGACCCCTCAACTCCTTGTTTCAATGCCTACCTCCTCACAACCCAACAATCCTCTGCATGGCGTAACCCTCGAAAAAATGCTGCAATATTTGGTAGCAACCTACGGATGGGAAGAAATGAGCGCCCAGATTGACATCCGATGCTTTAAGTACGACCCCAGCATCAAATCAAGCCTGGCTTTCTTGCGCAAAACGCCATGGGCTCGCCAAAAAGTAGAAAATATGTATCGGTGGAGCTTAGATGAACAATAAACAAAAAACCCCGTAGTGTCACGGGGTTTTTGCAGTAAAGTTATGTCTTAATTCTTAAGCCGAAAACTCACGCTTGCGGCGAACAAAACGTTCCTTGGTTTCGACGATAGGCTCTACGTCATCTTTAGAGGTCACGATGAAGTTTTCGTAGCGGCGTACACCTGTTCCTGCTGGAATCAAGTGACCTACAATTACGTTTTCTTTCAAACCTTCTAAGCCGTCTAATTTAGCTCGAACGGCTGCTTCGCTCAATACCTTGGTGGTTTCTTGGAACGATGCTGCCGAAATGAAGCTTTCAGTACCCAACGAAGCCTGCGTAATACCTTGCAACATCGGTTGCGATACAGCTGGCATAGCGTCTCGTACTTGTGCTTGCTTGAGGTCCCGGCGCTTGAGACTTGAGTTTTCGTCACGAAGTTGACGTGAAGTAATGATTTGTCCCACTTTCAAGCGGTCTGAATCACCCGCATCAATCACCACTTTCTTGTCAAGAATATGGTCGTTTTCTTCTCTGAACGTCCACTTGTCAACAGATTGCCCTTCGAGGAAGTTAGTATCGCCAGGGTCCATGATGTCCACTTTTTGCATCATTTGACGAACGATTGACTCGATGTGCTTATCGTTGATTTTTACCCCTTGCAAACGATACACTTCTTGGATTTCGTTCACTAAGTACTCCTGAACAGCAGTTGGTCCTTTAATCGAAAGGATGTCTGAAGGCGTAATAGCACCATCCGACAGCGGCATACCTGCCCGTACGAAGTCATTTTCTTGTACCAGAATCAATTTTGATAGAGGTACCATGTATTTTTTCTCGGTAGTGCCATCTTTTGAACGGATGAATACCTCTCGATTACCACGCTTGATGCTACCGAAGCTAACCACCCCGTCAATCTCAGACACAACGGCTGGGTTAGATGGGTTACGAGCTTCAAACAATTCGGTTACACGGGGCAAACCACCTGTAATGTCACGAGTTTTACCAATTGAGCGAGGAATCTTGGCCAAAATCTGACCAGCTTTCACTTTGGTGCTAGGTTCTACTGCCAAGCGAGCACTTACTGGCAAGTTGTATGATTTTTCTTCGCTACTGCTGCTAATCACAATAGACGGGTTCTTAGTTTTGTCACGGCTTTCGATGATTACCTTCTCTTTAAAGCCCGTTTGTTCGTCAAACTCTTCTTTGTAGGTAATACCTTCTTCGATGGCCTCGTATGAAACCGTTCCTTCTACTTCTGAAAGAATCAAGGCGTTGAATGGGTCCCAAGCACAAAGCTCTGTACCTTTCTTCACTTTCTGGCCATCTTTTACTCGCATTACAGCACCGTACGGTACGTTGTTTGAGATTAAGACTTGACCGTTTGTTTCGCTCACAATTTGAAGTTCGCCTGAGCGACCCATCACAATCTCAATTTCGTTGCCTTCGGCATCGGTCGAATCAATCGTACGCATTTCTTCGTACTTCACGATACCGTCAAACTTTGCCTTCAAGTTAGCATCAAGGGCAATGTTTTGGGCAGTACCACCCACGTGGAAGGTACGGAGTGTCAACTGAGTACCTGGTTCACCGATTGACTGTGAGGCAATTACACCGACGGCCTCGCCGTTTTCAACCATGCGACCAGAAGCAAGGTTACGGCCATAACATTTGGCACAGATACCGCTACGAGTTTCGCAAGTCAATGGCGAACGGATTTCGAGGGTTTCGATAGACGTTTCGTCAATACGAGCGGCAATTTCTTCGGTAATCTCCAAACCTGCTTTAATAATCAGCTCATTGGTTAGTGGGTCAAAGATGTCATGTACAGACACACGGCCCAGAATCCGCTCCGAAAGTGGCTCAACAATGTCTTCGTTGTCTTTCAAGGCTGACATTTGGATACCACGAAGCGTACCACAGTCAGGCTCAACCACGATTACGTCTTGGGCTACATCATGCAAACGACGTGTCAAGTAACCCGCATCGGCAGTTTTGAGAGCTGTATCGGCCAAACCTTTACGAGCACCGTGGGTAGAGATAAAGTACTCCAATACATCGAGACCTTCTTTGAAGTTCGACAAGATGGGGTTTTCGATGATTTCACCTACCGAACCTTGTAAGTTCTTTTGAGGTTTGGCCATCAAACCACGCATACCCCCCAACTGACGAATCTGCTCACGAGAACCACGGGCTCCTGAGTGCATCATCATATAGATGGAGTTGAAGCCTTGCTGGTCATTTTCTAATTGTTTTAGCAGGGTCTCGGTGATTTTTGAGTTCACACGAGTCCATGTATCAATCACCTGGTTGTAGCGTTCGTTGTCGGTAATAAGACCCATCAAATAGTTGTCTTGAATCACCGCTACTTCTTCTTTCGCTTTGGCAACCAGTTCTTTCTTCTCGTCTGGAATCTTCACGTCAGACAACCCGATGGACAAGCCGCCACGGAAAGCCATCTGGAAGCCGAGTTCTTTGATGTCGTCCAAGAACTTAGCGGTACGAGACACGCCTGCTTCTTTGAAGATTTGACCAATGATTTGCTGAAGCTTTTTCTTGGTCAACAACTCGTTGATGTATCCTACGGTATCAGGCACGCATTGGTTAAACAACACACGACCCGCCACCGTGTCAATGAGTTTGATTTCTAAGACACCCTCTTCATTTTTTACTCGTGCACGCACTTTGATGTGTGCGTGTTTTGACAGGCGACCCTCGTTGATGGCAATGATTACTTCTTCGGCACTATAAAACTTCATGCCTTCGCCAGCAATTGGGTATTCTGGCGTGCTCTTACGACCTTTGGTTACATAGTACAAGCCCAACACCATGTCTTGCGATGGTACCGTGATAGGGGCGCCGTTGGCAGGGTTCAAGATGTTGTGCGAAGCCAACATCAAGAGCGATGCTTCCAAAACGGCCTCTTGCCCAAGCGGAACGTGAACGGCCATCTGGTCACCGTCAAAGTCGGCGTTGAATGCCGTACACACCAAGGGGTGAAGCTGAATGGCCTTACCTTCAATCAACTTAGGTTGGAAGGCCTGAATACCCAAGCGGTGG
The DNA here is from genome assembly GCA_046329195.1 of Spirosomataceae bacterium. Lineage (GTDB taxonomy): Bacteria > Bacteroidota > Bacteroidia > Cytophagales > Spirosomataceae > JAXLVB01. The sequence continues at coordinate 421,331 of JAXLVB010000001.1, forward strand.
AGGGTTGGAGCACGGTTGAGGAGCACAGGGTGTCCTTTCAATACGTTTTCCAAAATATCCCATACCACAGGGTCTTTGCGGTCAACAATCTTCTTGGCCGATTTCACCGTTTTGACGATACCTCGCTCAATCAACTTGCGGATAATAAACGGCTTAAACAACTCTGCTGCCATGTCTTTGGGTAAGCCGCACTCGTGCAATTTGAGCTCTGGACCTACCACAATTACCGAACGGCCTGAGTAGTCAACACGCTTACCCAACAAGTTCTGACGGAAACGACCTTGCTTTCCTTTCAGCATATCCGAAAGCGACTTCAAGGCACGGTTACCTTCTGAACGAACGGCGTTTACTTTACGAGAGTTGTCAAACAACGAGTCAACGGCTTCTTGGAGCATCCGTTTTTCGTTGCGGAGAATCACCTCTGGTGCTTTGATTTCGATGAGGCGCTTCAAGCGGTTGTTCCGAATGATTACCCGGCGGTACAAGTCGTTCAAGTCAGAAGTCGCAAAACGACCACCATCTAGCGGTACCAATGGGCGTAATTCTGGCGGAATGACGGGCACCATCCGAATCACCATCCACTCGGGGCGGTTTTCGATACGGGTGTTGGCTTCCCGAAACGCCTCTACTACTTTCAGACGCTTCAAGGCTTCTTGCTTTCGCTGCTGCGAGGTATCGGTCGAAGCCATGTTGCGGAGGTCGTACGATAGCTCGTCAAGTTTGATGCGGCTCAATAGCATTTCGAGTGCATCGGCTCCCATTTTAGCGATAAACTTGTTAGGGTCGGTGTCTGGGAGTAGCTGGTTTTCACGAGGCAGCTTATCCACGATGTCTAAGTACTCGTCTTCGGTTAAGAAGTCAAGTTGTGACACACCGTCTTCGGCCTTAATACCCGCCTGCACTACCACGTACCGTTCGTAGTAGATGATTTGATCAAGTTTTTTGGTAGAAAGACCTAACAAATAACCAATTTTGTTAGGCAAACTACGGAAATACCAGATGTGAGCTACTGGTACCACCAACTCGATGTGGCCCATGCGTTCACGACGTACTTTTTTCTCGGTTACTTCTACACCACAGCGGTCGCAGATGATGCCTTTGTAACGAATGCGTTTGTATTTTCCACAGTGACATTCCCAGTCTTTGACCGGCCCAAAAATCCGCTCACAGAACAAACCGCCCATTTCGGGCTTGTAAGTACGGTAGTTGATAGTTTCGGGTTGGGTAACTTCGCCGTAAGAGCCTTCAAGGATTGACTCTGGTGAAGCCAAACTGATGGTAACGCTTTGGAAGTCACTGGTAAATTTTCTATTTTTTTTGAATGACATTTTCGTGATGTTTTGAGTGAAAATGACTCATTTATTTATTCTAAAGTAATCTCCAAGGCCAAGCCTCTCAATTCGTGAATCAATACGTTGAATGACTCTGGAATGTTTGGTTTTGGTAGGTTTTCGCCTTTTACGATGGCTTCGTACGCTTTGGCACGGCCTACCACGTCGTCTGACTTCACCGTGAGGATTTCTTGCAAGATATTAGCTGCACCGAAGGCTTCGAGCGCCCATACCTCCATCTCACCAAAACGCTGACCACCAAACTGGGCTTTACCACCAAGCGGCTGCTGGGTAATGAGTGAGTAGGGGCCAATAGAACGAGCGTGCATTTTGTCATCTACCAAGTGACCCAATTTGAGCATGTAAATGATACCTACCGTAACGGGTTGGTCAAATTGATGGCCAGTAAGACCATCGTACAGGTACGTACGACCAAACTTAGGCAGACCCGCTGTGGTGAGTTCGGTATCTACTTGGTCTTCGGTAGCTCCGTCAAAGATTGGCGTAGCGTACTTCTTACCTAGCTTTTGTCCAGCCCAAGCCAATACGGTTTCGTAAATCTGACCCAAGTTCATCCGTGAAGGTACCCCAAGTGGGTTCAACACGATGTCAACAGGGGTACCGTCTTGCAAGAATGGCATGTCTTCTTCACGTACAATACGAGCCACAACCCCTTTGTTACCGTGACGACCCGCCATTTTATCCCCTACTTTGAGTTTACGTTTCTTAGCCACATATACTTTAGCTAGTTTTACGATACCTGCTGGTAGTTCGTCGCCTACTTCGATGGCAAAGCGCTCCCGCTTAAACTGCCCGCCTACTTCGTTGCGGCGGTGGTTATAGTTTTTCACGAGTTTCACCAACAGTTCGTTCGTGTGTGCATCTTCAGTCCAGCCCTCTAATACGAGGTCACCAAGTAAATTGGCTTCTTCTGGCACAGCATAGCCACCTTCGTCACGGTATGGGTTTTTGTCTGGGAACAAGTTAACTTCAATCAACTGGCGAGTAAACTTCACGCCTTTTGGAATTACTTCGTTGCCAAACTTATGCTTTACGCCATGGCTGGTGTGACCTTCGAGCAAGCTTACGGTTTTCTCAACCATCACCGCTTTGAGGTTGTTTAAGTCACGGCTATATATTTTCATCAAGCCCTTCAACTGTTCTTTTGACTTTGAACGGTCATCTTTGTCAGGACGGCTAAACAGCTTGGTGTCAATGACTACGCCTTTGAGCGATGGAGGTGCCTTTTTAGAAGCATCTTTCACGTCGCCGGCTTTGTCACCAAAGATGGCACGAAGGAGTTTTTCTTCGGGGGTTGGGTCTGACTCTCCTTTTGGTGTAATTTTACCAATCAAGATGTCGCCTTCTTTCACCTCTGTACCTACTCGTACGATACCGTTTTCGTCAAGATTCTTTACGGTTTCTTCCGATACGTTCGGAATTTCAGCCGTTAATTCTTCTTCACCACGCTTGGTATCACGAACCTCCAACTCAAATTCTTCGATGTGGATAGAAGTAAAGATGTCATCCCGAACTACTTTCTCCGAAATCACAATCGCATCCTCAAAGTTGTATCCTTGCCAAGGCATGAACGCCACTTTGAGGTTACGGCCAAGAGCCAATTCGCCTTTTTCGGTAGCGTAGCCTTCGCACAGAATATCGCCTTTTACCAAACGTTGTCCTTTAAACACCATTGGTTTAAGGTTGATACAAGTATCTTGGTTGGTACGACGGAATTTGATGAGGCTGTACGTTTTGAGTTCGCTGTCGAAGCTAACGAGTTTTTGGTCGTGGCTGAGGTCGTAGCGAACTATAATTTTGGTAGCATCTACAAATTCTACGATACCGTCTTCTTCTGCTGTATAGAGAGCCCGTGAGTCAACGGCCACACGTCCTTCTAAGCCAGTACCTACGATTGGAGCCTCAGGACGCAATAATGGCACGGCCTGACGTTGCATGTTTGAACCCATCAAGGCACGGTTAGCATCGTCGTGCTCCAAGAATGGAATCAGCGAAGCAGCTACCGATACAATCTGATTAGCGGCAATATCCATGTATTGTGCTTCTTCGGGCGCAATCATTGGGAAGTCACCTTCGTAACGAGCTTTGATTTTATCTACTTGGAACGAACCGTCGGTTTCGATAGCCGCATTAGCCTGAGCAATGTGGAAGCCATCTTCTTCTTCGGCCGTGAGGTAAACAACGTCTTGTTGTACTTTTCCGCTTTCAATAACTCGGTAGGGCGTTTCGATAAAGCCCATTGAGTTGACTTTGGCATAGACACAAAGCGACGAAATCAAACCGATGTTGGGTCCTTCAGGTGTTTCGATGGTACACAAACGACCGTAGTGCGTGTAGTGAACGTCTCGAACCTCAAAACCTGCCCGCTCCCGTGAAAGACCACCCGGTCCTAAGGCCGACATACGGCGCTTGTGGGTGATTTCGGCCAATGGGTTGGTTTGATCCATAAACTGGCTTAGCTGGTTGGTACCAAAGAACGAGTTAATTACCGACGAAAGGGTACGGGCATTAATCAAGTCAACGGGTTTGAAGTCTTCATTATCTCGAACGTTCATCCGTTCTTTGATGGTACGAGACATCCGAGCCAAGCCAACGCCAAATTGAGCATACAATTGCTCACCTACCGTACGAACACGACGGTTAGAAAGGTGGTCAATATCATCCACAACGGCTTTAGAGTTGATAAGCCCAATGAGGTATTTCACAATGGCAACGATGTCTTGGGTGGTCAATACCCGTACGTCCATCGAAGTTTCCAATTGCAATTTCTTGTTTACTCGGTAGCGACCTACCTCGCCCAAATCGTAACGTTTGTCTGAGAAGAACAAGCTCTGAATAATATCACGGGCGGTTTGTTCGTCAGGCGCTTCGGTGTTACGAAGTTGGCGATAGATTTGTTCAACCGCCTCTTTTTCAGAGTTTGAAGAGTCTTTCTGAAGCGTGTTGTAAATAATGTTATAGTCGGCTACGTTGGCATCTTCACGGTGCAGGATGATTGACTTCACGCCCGAATCCATGATGGTTTCGATGTCGTCTTCTGCCAAGATAGAGTCACGTTCCAGCAAGATTTCGTTCCGGTCAATGGTTACTACTTCGCCAGTGTCTTCATCCACGAAGTCTTCTTGCCATGTGCGAAGTACCCGGGCTGCTAGCTTCCTACCTACCGATTTTTTGAGGCTTGTAGGCGTAGCGGTCACTTCTTCTGACAGCTCAAACAAGTCAAGAATCTCTTTATCTGACCCAAAACCGATGGCACGCAACAAGGTAGTGACGGGGAATTTCTTCTTCCGGTCAATGTAGGCATACATCACGTTGTTAACGTCAGTAGAGAATTCAATCCAAGAGCCCTTGAACGGAATGATACGAGCCGAGTAGAGCTTAGAGCCGTTGGTATGCTTGCTCATGGAGAAGAACACCCCTGGCGAGCGGTGCAATTGCGAGACGATAACCCGCTCCGCTCCATTGATAACAAACGAACCTTTGCCCGTCATGTAGGGGATGTTTCCTAAGAATACCTCTTGCTCGATGGTCTCAAATTCTTCGTTGTCGGGGTCGTTGCACGACAGCCGAAGTTTAGCTTTTAGAGGTACTGAGTAGGTCAGGCCTCTATCAATGCACTCATCCACCGAGTATTTAGGTGGGTCAATGGTGTAGTCAATGAACTCCAAAATGAAGTTCTCCCGTGAGTCCGAAATCGGGAAGTTTTCAGCAAATACTTGATACAGGCCTTCGTTCTTGCGATGTTCGGCAACGGTATCAATTTGGAAAAAGTCCTGAAACGACTCTAATTGCACGTCGAGCAAATCGGGATACTCAATGACTGGATGGATGGTTGCAAAATTGTGTCGTTGAGTTTGATTGGTAGTAGCCAAGGCGATTAAGCGTTTTTTTGATGTAGATACAAAACTCATACCAGCATGACAAAGTGGTCATGCGTTCAAAATACAAATAGTTTAAAAATCAGTATGTTAGTTTCGTAGAGGCACCGACTCGTGTCCCTCTTCGCTTTTCCTACGAAGTAAAAAGCGTGTCTCGGACAGCATCGGGAAATACAGGAAAGATTTTTTAAGGAAGCTATTTTCCTCAAAAAGCTTGCAAAGGTATGAAACTATTATTAAAAAGTCAAATTTTGAACACGAGATTTTTACTGTTTCTTAGCGTGATTTTTGTGCAGTGTGTTCGAGAAGTTTGTATCTTGAGTCTATTACGATTTGATGAACAGCCCTACCCCCGCCTACACTTTATTTAGAAAGCCGGGTAGAAGATTATTTATCACCTCACTAAGTGTATTCTGTTACTACGTTGGAGTGTGGGCGAAACTTGGCCGCTGTTGCTTCAGATAGGGTCACTACCAAAGTCGAAATCACATTACGTTATAAACTCGAAAAGATTCTCAGCCCTAAAGGGGGGATACGCTCTTTTAGGGCTGAGGATATTTATATCTTCTACTTCAAACTCATCTTCGCCTTCAGCTCAGTAGAGAGGGCGGCTTTGGGAAGTACCAACGTGACGGTATTAAGTGCAAAATAGGACTCCGAGACGTAGATATAGCCTTTATAGGGCCCCACTAACCCCCACGAATTTTTGACTTGGTAAAATTTCTTTCCACCCTTGCTTTGGGCAGTGCCCGTGATGAGCATGAGGTGGTCGTCGGTGGTGGTGTAGTTTTCGTAAAGTTGTTGGCGAATTTCTTGGCTGTACGGGCGCTCTTTCAAATCCGGCTCGATAGGCGCCGTTGCCGAAAGCTTATCGGCCAACTCCATAGCATATCCTTTGCCTTGTCGCCAGCCAGAGTTACTCACATCAGCATCCCACAAAACGCTGTAGCCTCTGTCAATCGACGTATCAACTGCCTTAAAAAGCTCATCCAGAGGTACATTGAAATACGAGCCGTTTGAAAAGTTATCAGGCACTTCCACAATGAATGAAGTATAGTAAGGATGATGCGAAAATGAGGTAAGATAGACATAATCATCGGCGTTGAAATGCAATACCTCATTAGCGAAGGTTTTAGCCGTGTACGTTTTTCCTTGATAATCAAAAGACTGTGGTGGACGCCCCAACGATTCGTCTAACAGAGTGGTAATGCCGTCTATCCAGTTGGGGGGTAGTGGATTTTTCTTGATAAGGCTGTCTAAGTAGTTTTTCATCTGCTTCACCAACTTACTGTGTACGTGCATCGACTGGCCGTTTTTTAGCCCCGAATAAGCCGACTCGGGCATTGCCCCGTATTTGCTCATGGCATTGATGACATCATGCCCCAGCCCCCCCTCATCAAAACGAGCAGTACCCTGACGCAGCACATAGTTTCGGGCTTTTTCTAAGTAAATATTCCGAACTGTAAACATCTCCGACAAGTCCACCTCGCCTTGGCTTTTGCGCAAGCACTCGGCTTCGAGTAGTGCCGTCATCGAAAAGCACCAGCAGGTACCCGTAGCTCCTTGGTTTCGGATACCCGTGGCCGGTAGTTGTTTCAATACTTTGATAGGTTCTTGTGCAAAGGCATACGTCGCCATCAAGCACAAGCTAAAAATTACTTTTTTCATCGTTTTTTGTTTATTTCCTTTAAAATTCCCGACTAAAACTGCACCAAATCGCCTTCTGTAATACCATACTTATCGCACCAGCCTCCAGTTACTTCTACCACGTATTGCGCATTACCTTTAGATGGTAACGATTCTTCAGAATACGGCTTGGCGTTACGCACAATCGAAACGATTTGCTTTTTTTCGTTCACATAAATTATGTCTAACGACATGATGGTGTTTTTCATCCAAAAAGCCTGTGGTTCAGACACTTCAAATACAAATAACATCCCCACCGAATCGGGCATGTTGGTTCTGAACATCAAGCCTTTCATGCGGTCGGCATCGGTATCTGCAATTTCTACATCAATTTTTTTGAGACGCTGGTTGCTATCTTTCTTCAAAAAAACAACCTCACCTTCTTTGGTATAGTTGTTTGATGGGGCGGTCTCTGCCGTAGAAGACGCTGCGGAAGTAGGTACAGAACTCGTATCTGAACGGCTTGACCAGTAATAGTATCCTGATGCGGCTATCAATACAGCACCGACAATCAATAAGAGTTTGCGATTCACGTTATGAAAAAGATTGGTAAAATAATTACAAATGAATAAGTACCAATGGTAGAGATAATTTACTGAAAGACAAGTCAATAACCATTGCTTTGCCCATATACTGGCTAGGTGATGGATTGGGCTTATCGCTTTAGTCTCAAAAAAGACCCTTACCTTTGGTTCTGCAAATTACAGATTTTCAGATGAAAACGCTCTGGTTTGTGTTTACATTGTGGTCGGGGTTGGCATTAGCCCAAGACCGACTGGAACAATTGCGTCAGGAACGCCAGCAATTGGTGTTTGAGTGGAAGTCTATTACCGAGCGCAACAGTGGGCTGTTTGGTAGCAAATCGAAAGACGATTTGGAGGCTGAAATCTCGGCCTTACAGCAGATTATCAAGAAAGATGAGCAAATTCAAGACGAATTGAGCCGAGTTGCCGAACGAGTACAATTAGCTGACAAACAACACTATAACGAACTACTTCGGCAGAATAATGACCTCAACAGCCGTATCAAAGAATTACAAGACTTGATCAGTCGCCACAAGCAATGGTCCAAAGAGAATCATAGCTCGCTGGAGCAAAAAGACATTGTTCAGCAAGTGCTGTGGGTTTTATTGGTGGTGCTGTTGGTAGTCAGCATCGCATTATGGCAAAAATACAAATCTGCTCAAGCCGCTCTCAAAAAAGCACAAGGGTGGAAATGATTGATTAGCCCCTAAGCATTTACAATCTGCTTATTAACAGACCAATAAATAGTGGATATCCAGCTACTTCTCTGTGTTTTTGAGCCAATAACGCAGCAAGTGCCGCTCAAAAACCGGCCCAATCAATAACTGATTTTTATACACGGCTCCCACACTAGACCCCGAAAGCGGGTGCCCATCATTAAGGTACACCTCAGTAGTATCAAACGATGCCGTTCCTTTGTAGTTAAGTTTCAGCACTTGCGATGGCGACAGTTTTTTAGGGTCTTTAGAGTGGCTCACAAACTTCAGAAGTTGCGGGTGACACCCAATCCAAAGCGCTCCAGTCGCATCCCACTCTAAATTATCAACCCCTGTGTTGAGGTAAATTTCGTCGTCGGGGCTGATGGCTCCTGAGGCTGGGTTAATATCATATACAAAAATACTTCGGCCAGTGGTAGAGGCTACAAAAAGCTTAGTATTGTCAGGGCTGATGTTGATACCATTGGCGTATTTGATGCCGCTTGCCAAGGTTTTTTGCCAACGAGTACCATCATAAAAGGCTACATAACCCGTACCTATTTGCAGGTAGTCTTTTAGGTTTCGGAAAAAACTCTTTTGGGCGTCGTGGTCGTTAGTTACGTAAAATTGCCGCTCGCCTACCCCTACTATATCGTTGGGGCTGGGGAGATATGCTGGGTTTTTGAGGGTTTCTCGGTGGATAAGTACACTATCTTGCCAGTCGAAAATCTCAATGGTAGCCGTATCTTGATGAACCAACGAGTGATTTACTACAAAAAGCCGCTTGCGCCCGTCGGTGAGTTTTACTAACGAAATACCATGCGGATGAAAATCTTCTCGGAACGATTGCGTCAGTTCATGAGGTTTAGAAAGCGAATCGTTAAGATCCAACACAAAAATCCCTCCTTTTTTAGGCTTGCCGTCTAAGGCATAAGCCCGACGGTCGTCTGATGACAATAAGGCTAAACCCGTCGCTTGGTCAATCGTAATATCTTCTACTCCGGCTATACCCTCAACCTTCTGAAGAGTCCCCTCCACATGCGGTTTGATGGTTTTGAAAGAGCCTGCATCGTTGAGCGTTTTCAAGACCAACAACACAATAACCAGCACCAAGGTGCCTACTATCATTCGACGAGGTTTTGCCATAGCATACAAAAAGTTTAGAGCGTGATGCAAAGTACGTCGAATTTACGAACATCAAAAACTCACCCCCAAGAGATTTACGTAGGGTTTGTTACTTTTGTAGTTCATAAGTTTCTAAACCATGAAAAAACTCCTAGGCGTACTCATTCTGCTTTGGCTCAGTTACTTAGTGTGGGCCAGTTGGGGCAAGGAAGACCTCAACCCTCCTGCCGACACCACCTTTCGGATTGAAGATGAGTTTGGTACCAATCAGGGTAAAGGTAATCTGATAGGGATTCAGCCCTATATGATGCCGATTGATTATGCCAACGAAAAGGCGTTTTTCAATAAAATGAATGGCTATTTTGAGCAACTCAAAGAGAAACAATGGCTCAGTGCCAAGTCTATCGTTGTATTGCCCGAATACTTGGGTACTTGGCTGGTAACAGCCCACGAAAAGTCGAGCCTCTATGCTGCCAATAGTTTAGGAAAAGGCCTTCAAGTCATGGTATCAAGCCATTTGTTCAGCTTTGGAAAAGAGTATTTGTTTGCTCCTGAGCAGATAAAAGACAAAACCAAATACGCCGTATTTGCATTGAAGGCCGACGAAATGGCCTCGATATATCAAAAAACGTTTTCGGACTTAGCACGTCGCTACGGTGTTACCATTGTAGCAGGGTCTATTTTACTTCCAGACCCACGAGTAGAGGCAGGTCAGCTGGTGGTTGGCAAGGGAGAATTATACAACATTTCGGGCGTGTTTAGGCCTGATGGTTCTTTGGCGCCAACCTTGGTCAAAAAACTCTTCCCCATTACCGACGAACTACCCTTTGTTTGCCCAGGCAAGCCTGACGACTTACCCGTTTTTGATACCCCTGCTGGTAAATTAGGCGTTTTGGTCTGTGCCGATGTATGGAACGCTGCTGCCTTTCAAGCACTCAAAAAGAAAGGAGCTCAGCTGCTGGCCGTACCCTCTTACTCAACCATTGACAACGTGTGGAGTGTGCAGTGGGAAGGCTACAGTGGTACCCCCACACCTGCGTATGCCCAAGCCGACGTGGGCAAAATCACCGAAGGACAAGCGTGGTTTAAATACACAATGGGTAAACACGCTAAAGCTGAAGCAGGCATTAGCAAAGGAATGAACGTGTTTTTGAGAGGCAAACTCTGGGACTTAGGCTCTGATGGCCGTACGCTCATCCTCAACGATTCGCTGAGAGTGGCGAAGGGTTTTGATGGGCCAGGCGTAAGCTGCTTGTGGATATAATATAAGTTCATAATAATCAGAATATTATAAAAAACAGAAAATATTTGACTGTTTTTTTTGCATGAGTGTATTCAACTTCTTAAGTTTGTGTCTTCTATTCCACTTATACCACTATAAAAATTACAGGCAAGATTATCTCTATTCTCTTTTTTAAGGAGTATAAATCCCTATTGCTTTAATTTATTATAGTCTAAAATGGTAAAAACAAGACAAGAAATTGCCTACGAATTAGGAATTTCTCGACGCACACTCACCCGCTGGCTTCATAAGCACAATATTATTCTCCCATCAGGTTTAGTATCTGTAAAAAATCAACAGTTGATTCGTAAAAAATTTGAGATTGAACATGATGTCTCATAATGTCCCATTTTGGCTCAATTTGGCACATTTGTACTATTGGAGGATATTTGATTAAACGATAGTTTTGCTAAAAGGTATTTCAAAACATTTTAACCTTTTAAAAGAAGGTTAACGTTGTTCTTGAAATGAAAAAAATTTTTTCATTGTAAAACTAAATTAAATCGTATGAAAAAGGCAAACTTTAACAACAAAAACAAGAGATTTCTTCTGGGCGTTATTTTGTCTGTTTTATTACTCTCTATTTGTATAGTTTCTTGCAAAGACGGGAGTGAGAACGGTGTAAAAGACGTTTTAAGCTCAACACCTGTCTTTGGCCAGTCAAGTATTAAATTTGATGGAATCCCGCTGAATCATATGAATCTTGTGATAAATTCAGAGCGTAATATCGATAGGCATACTCTACCCAATTTGTTCGCAGAAATATCAGAGCGAGATATGGTCAATATTTCAACTATTTTGCGTAAACAGTTTGGAGGTGATTTGATAAAAGAAGAAAAACTACCGTTTTTTATTGCAATATATACCTCCAATTCGATGGAGAACGTTGTATTGAGCGATATTAAAGGAATTAGTTATGTTATTGAACAAGAAAATGGAAATTTTGAACATATCTTCTTTGAAGTTGTTAATGGGAAATTTATTGAAGATAAACGATTTAGAGCCGAATGTACGTCTTTAAAAAAAACAACTGTACAAATGCTTGCCAATACTGTATTTGAGAACGATGGTAATATAAAATGGGTATCGCTTAGTTCTATTTTCTCAAAAAAAACAATAGCAAGTAAAGATAAAATTGATAATTTAACAGTGAAAGTTACAGAATACGCTAACTATATAGAAGGTGACGATTTAGGCTGCCAAGCTTGCTTTGGGGGTAATGGATACTGTACTTATCCTGAGAATCAATGTATATCAACAGATCCACCTGGAGATTGCGAAGATGAACAAATTCAACAAGCAATACAAAATGAAGGTTTAAAAGCTACTGAAGGTACAATGGGTAAGTTGTCGTCGCTAAATTCTGAGAAAGCGTACTCATTTAGAGATAATTTCCTGAAAAAATTTAAGAAAGGAAATGAATATATAGACTATTACTATAAAATATCTCGTATCACTCAAATGCATAAAGGGGATAGCCCTGTTAGTTTAACAGATAAGATTTCGTTGGCGTTTGATATTTATCAAATTGCTGATGCATTACAAAGTGAAGACGATGAGGTTATTGTATCAGATGAAATGTTTAATCGAATTCACGATAAGATTAACTCATATAGAGAGTATTCTAACAATGAGGAGTTCCAGAAGATTTTGTCCAACATAGACAAAGATTTCAAAATATTTAAAAACAAGAAAAAGTCGTATATATTGAAAGCTCTTCAATGAAGATAACCTTAAGACATTGGATTCCAAATTATTCGACAACAAGCCTGTTAATAGGCTTGTTGTCATTTCCACTTTATTGTTTATTCAACTGGTTTAGTCAATTTTTTTGTTATTTAATAGTATTTCAAAATGTGAAATTTACATTTTATATTTCTGGGTTTTCTTGCCCTAATTTCCATACAAAAAATATCACTCCTTACATTATTTGTTTTTTTCTATTTATCTCTTTTCGTATTTCTTTTATGGTGTTATTAAATTTTTTCACAAAAAAATCAACACTTCTCAAAAGATTTATAGTACCTACTATCTATATAAACGATTTTCTATTTCCAATAGCCTTAGTTTTCTCAAAATTATTTAGCTGGAAATTACACCATTATTTCGTTTTAAATAGTCCAATTTTCACTTTTAGTACCATTATAGGTATTCCAGATTATATCTTAATCAGCATCGTTGGCTTTTTTTTGTATTTTATTCATAAAATGATAGATAAAACGCTGAATAATTATCATTTAACAGCCGCCTTTGTTTTGGCTGGTTTTTCATTTATTTTATATTTTCCTGAATTGTGGCTTTTCTTTTTTTTGAAGAAACATTTTTAGAGGTTTATGATTCATTCACTTCCAACTTACTTGTTATTAGATATTAGCTTTGGGATTGTGTGGTTGTTATTTTTGGTAAATTGTAAGAAATTACGTTCTCGTTTGCTTAAAACGAGTTTTTATGGAGGTTTTTTCGGGCTAATTGCTGAACAAGTTTGGTATTTTCAGGATTATTGGCATCCTAAAAGCTTATTTGGTGTAAAAGTACTTTCTATAGAAGATTTTTTATTTGGCTTCTTTGTAACAGGTATCTGTGCTACAATTTATAGAGCTACTATTTCTAAGAAATGGCAACATGAAGCAGTAAAAACCCAAAAGGGGGCATATAAAATTCTGTTTATCGTAGGAACAGTATGTATGGTGGTATTAACTACTATTTATCGTATTAATTCTATCTTTTCAAGTAGCGGTATTTTTTTATGTTTTGCTCTATTAATTAGTTTTTTGCGTAAAGACCTTTTTATCCCTTCTCTTGCTTCTGGAATACTTACATTGCTGATAGTTGCTCCTATTTATGCGATTCTTTTTAATTATTTTGATAGTAGTTTTTGGGAAACGTCTTGGGTTTTGTATAAAACTCAATTTGATAAAAAAATTGGAGGAAATATTCCCCTTACTGAACTACTATGGTATTTCTCATGGGGATGTTTTTCTGGCGTGAGTTATGACTTTGTTTATGGCATTGCTTCTGAAAAGCAAGAAAACAATAAAGCACTGAATAATGCCAGTGCTTTATTGAAAAAATCCTGATTAGCCCCTCTGCTTTTCTTTCTCATCGAGGCGCAGTTGAATCATCCACGAAACAACCAAGCCGCCCCCACCCAAGGCAAGCATAAACGAAAATATAGCAACTTCGTTATCAATGCTAGTGTAAGAGCCTATTAGATTTCCTAAAAATAAACCCAAGCCAGCACCTACCGCCAACAAACCAAGCCGCAAGGCCGAAGCAGGGTTAATAACATGCGATTTTGAGGTCTTGGGGTCTATGCCTTTTTCAATCATTGCCATTTTTTCAGTGTTTTCGTAGTAGCGCATAAAAATAATCATGGTGAAAAATCCGACGATGGCACAAATCGGAATAAACAACGCCACCATTCCTTGATAATGATCCATTGTATTGTAGTTGAAAAAGTTTAACAATTGGTTTCTGGACATAGGATGTTGTTTAAAGCAAATAGGTTACACCCATGAGGTTGGTTAATTTGAAAATTTGTTAATTTGAAAATTAATTAACTGATAAACAGTGCATTATGAACTTTCAAATGACTAGTACAGATTCATGCTAGTCAAGACCGATACGCCATAAAACTTGAAAATATCCCACTGATACAACAGCAATTTGCATGGCTTCCACCTGCCCAAAACGCAATAACTTTGTTTATCAGAAGATTTTTTTTAGACATTTGTGTAACCCCTCTACTCGTTTTGACATCTAAGCTCATGTGAACGATAACCAAAAAGACATAGCGATTATTGAACGCATCTTACGGGGTGAGCAGTCGGGTTACCGAGAGCTGGCACAACGGCACAAAGACTATGCCTTTACGATTGCTTACAAGATTCTGAATCACCGAGAAGACGCCGAAGAAGTAGCACAAGATGCCTTTATGCAAGCGTTTGGGGCACTGGCGTCGTTCAACCGAGAGGCTAAGTTCACTACTTGGTTTTATCGTATCGTGTTTAATGCTGCCGTTGGGTTTAAGCGCAAGCACAAAGTTTATACCGAAGACATCGAGTCTTCTTCCGAAGCCCAATGGATAGCCAGTTATGCTCCACCTGATGCTGTCCAGCAAACCGAACAGCGACACTATTTGAATCGGGCGTTACAACAACTTTCAGACGATGACCGTGTTATGCTGACGTTGTTTTATTTGAAAGAACATTCGCTAGAAGAAATAGCCGATATTACAGGGATTTCGGCTGAAACAGTGAAAGTAAAAATCCACCGAGCCCGCAAGCGTTTAGCCGACGAAATGAAAACCATGCTCAAAGGCGAAGTACGAAGTTTGTGGTAGATTTTTTTAATTTTATTTTGAAAAACACAATTCGGGGCGATAGAAAATCAGAACCGATAAAGTATCATACAATGGTCAATGTAGAAGACTTGAATGAGGATGAGTTGATGGCTTGGATAGACCAGCAACTGTCCGAAACCACCTTGGAGCAACCCTCCATGCGGTTTACGGAAAACCTCTTAGACAAATGGGAAGCGAAAACAGCCCATTCTAAGGTGAAAAAGCCAAGTAAAAAAGCTCCTTTTTACTTTCTGCTTTTTATGAGTTTGGTCGCTGTCTTAGGCGTAGTCTTATTGCCTTCGGCCAATGCGGAGAATAATTCGGTCAATTTAGACACGTTTATTACGCCTATTGCAGCCATTTTTAATAATCCACTTTTGTGGCAAGCCTTGCTCATTCTTAATGGTGTGGTTGGTTTAGTACTCTTCGACAGAGCCATTCTAAAACCCTATTTTCAGCGTCGTAGAGCAGCTATATAAGCTTTTTAACGTCAACAGCCCCTGCTAGCGAAAAGTTAACAGGGGCTGTTGATGTATTAGTTCTGCTCCTTACATCTTTGTAATCACAAACTCTACCCGTCTGTTTTTACGACGTTCTTCTTCGGAGCGTCCGCTCGTTACGGGGCGAGTGCTTCCGTAGCCTTGTGTTTCGATTCGACTTTCGGCAATACCGTTTTTCACCAAATAGGCTTTTACAGCATCTACTCGTTCACGAGACAGTTGCAAGTTCATATCAAAGTCGCCGACGCCATCGGTGTGGCCTTCGAGCCTAATCTCCATGTTCGGGTTTTCTTTCATCATAGCTGCCAGTTTGTTTAGCTCAGCAAACGATTCTGACAGAAGTGTTGCCTTGGAGGTCTCAAAATAAATATTTTTGAGTGTAATCTTTTCACCTTTTGAAAGAGGAGTCAAGTAAATGTCTTTCGTGACAGGAGCCGTAGCATTCTGTAAATCAATAGATTCCTGACTTTCAGCATAGCCTTTTGCCGTCACTACACAAGTATAGTTATTACCCACAGGTAGCGTACTGCGATACGTGCCTGTACCCGTAAATGCTTGAGTAGAGTCAATTTTTTGATTTTTGACCTGAAAAACCAACTTAGCATCTAGTGGCTTCTTGGTTTTGGCATCATAAACCGTACCGCTGATACGGATTTCAGCAGGTGATACCACCTTGGGTTTTTCGGGTTCTTTTTCTACTACCACTGGAGGCGTTGGAGTAGGCTCTTTGGGCTTTTCGGGTTCTTTTTTTGCAAGGGGTGGTGGCGTTGTGTTCAGTTCGTTCGGAGCGGGGTTTTTGATATGCACTCCTTTAAAATTCCAAAACACGGTTCGTCCATCGTTTTTACCTTCGTAATAATCAAAAAGCTCAATGCCACGGTCAAGGCGGTCGTAATAGACCTTGAATGTAACTTCTTCGCCCGGTTCCATAAAAAGCTGTTCGGGCGATTCGGGAATTCCCTCTGCTTTTACAAAATGAAAGGTTTTGCGGCCATTTTTGGCAATCAACTTGCTCCGGGGGTCTATGCTGATCCAGTGCTCAGAGCCGCCCACTCGTCCACCTCCTTGCCGCATCATGCGTTCAAAAAGTTCTTGTAGGTTTCGTGGTTCTCGGTCTGGCGTTTTTTCTTGTGGGCGGCGCTGCTCGTCGTACGTACGGTTTTTACCTAACCGATACCGAAACGAAATAATCGTGTAGCTTCCTTTTAGTTCTACTCGGGTAATTTTGGTTTCTTCTGACGACTGTGACTCCACCAATGGATTAATGGTAACTTGGGCTTGCGCTCGAAACACCGCAAAACCACTAAGCATCAGTATTAGCAAAAACTTCTTCATGTGTGTAGTGAAAATGGGGTTATTCATAACAGCTTGTTTATCAAAGTTACGAAAAACACCTGCTATTAGCCAAAGGGCATAACGAATCTGAACCTCAAAAAGTTGGTGTTTTTGACTATAAGCAAAGGCATTTTTAAGAAATTTTAACAAAAAAACCTGTAAAGTCACAAGGACTCTACAGGTTATAGTGGTTGGTGTTGCTTATATCTTAGGCTACAACTACGGATTCGGCCAGTACCAGAATATTATTCTTGAGTACTTCTACTACGCCACCATCTACTGTATAAGTAGTTTTGGTGCCGTTAGCACTAAGCACGATATCGCCTTTGCCTAATGTACTTACCAACGAGGCGTGGTCTTTAAGCACTTGGAACGAACCATTTGTTCCAGGAAACGTTGCCGACGAAACCTCTCCGGTAAATACCTTTTTGTCTGGTGTAATGATTTCTATGTGCATAACAGTACTCTGTTATTCGTATGAAAAAACGATTAACTTTATTCGCTATTCGTATCAAAAGACTGCTAACGAATAACGCTGTAATTATTTACCAGCTGCTTCGGCCAACAAACGCTCACCTTTTACGATGGCGTCTTCGATGGTACCCACCAAGTTGAAAGCGGCTTCTGGCAAGTGGTCAAGCTCGCCATCCATAATCATGTTGAAGCCTTTGATGGTGTCTTCAATGGCTACGAGGGCGCCTTTCAAACCTGTAAACTGCTCAGCAACAAAGAAAGGCTGCGACAAGAAGCGTTGTACACGGCGAGCACGAGATACCGTCAACTTGTCTTCTTCTGAAAGTTCTTCCATCCCCAAGATAGCGATGATATCTTGCAATTCTTTGTAGCGTTGCAAAATCTGCTTCACGTTCTGAGCGCAGTCATAGTGGGCATCGCCCAAGGTCGCAGCGTTCAAGATACGAGACGATGAATCAAGAGGGTCCACCGCTGGGTAGATACCCAACTCGGCAATTTTACGGTTCAATACCGTAGTGGCATCCAAGTGGGTAAAGGTAGTAGCTGGCGCAGGGTCAGTCAAGTCATCGGCAGGTACATAAACGGCCTGTACTGATGTGATTGAACCTCTCTTGGTAGAAGCAATACGCTCTTGCATGGCACCCATTTCGGTAGCCAATGTAGGCTGATAACCTACCGCCGAAGGCATCCGACCCAACAAGGCCGATACTTCCGAACCAGCTTGCGTAAAGCGGAAGATGTTATCAATAAAGAAAAGGATGTCACGGCCTTGGCCTTCGTCGTCGCCATCACGGAAGTACTCAGCAACGGTCAGACCCGAAAGCGCCACCCGTGCACGGGCTCCTGGAGGCTCGTTCATTTGGCCGAAGATAAAGGTAGCTTGCGATTCTTTCAAAGCATCTTCATCTACTTTGCTCAAATCCCAACCACCTTCTTCCATAGAGTGCTTGAAGGCTTCGCCATATTTTACAATACCCGACTCAATCATTTCACGAAGTAAGTCGTTCCCTTCACGAGTACGCTCACCAACACCTGCAAATACCGAAAGACCTTCGTAGGCTTTGGCAATGTTGTTGATAAGTTCTTGAATCAAAACGGTTTTACCTACACCCGCACCACCAAACAGACCGATTTTACCACCTTTTACATAAGGAGCCAATAGGTCAATCACCTTGATACCTGTAAAAAGTACCTCTGTTTTGGTAGCCAATTCTTCAAACTTAGGCGCTTGACGGTGAATTGGTAATCCTTTAGAAGATTTGGGTTGAGGGATACCGTCAATGGCTTCGCCTACTACGTTGAACAAACGACCCTTGATGGCGTCGCCAGTAGGCATTGAAATTTGTGTACCAAAGTGGCGAACTTCGCTACCTCTTTGAAGGCCCTCTGTACCATCCATAGCGATAGCCCGAACACGGTCTTCGCCAAGGTGTTGTTGAACTTCAAGAATAACTTTTGTGCCGTTGGTTTTGGTAACTTCGAGTGCGTCAAGAATTGCCGGCAGGTAAGAGCCTTCGTCTTCAAAAGACACGTCCACCACCGGGCCAATCACTTGTGTAATTTTACCGATATTGACTGCTTGTGCCATCGTGGGATATGGTTATGAATGATATGCGTTGTGAATCAGGGCGCAAAATTAGTGCTTAATTCTCGCAATATCAAGTAACTATAAAAATGAAGTTGGATATTTTTTAGAAAAACACCTCAAAATCCACCATTTTGTTTGCAGAAAAGCGAGAAAAAGAAAAGCCACTCCGCTAAGAATGGCTTCTGAGTGCGCATTTTTTAAACTAGTCAGCACCAAGAAGTTCGGTAGGAAAACTAATTGGTTAGTATCAAGCAGGGAGATTTAGACGTTGGGCTCACCGATTCGTGTCCTTCTTGGCTTAGGCAAAAGGCTGATGTTACCTAATTATGTTTCAATAACGGCCAGTTTTTATCTGCTTTTTCAATGAAGCCTGGCTGGTCTTTTCGCCAGAGTTCCATTACTTTTTTGTTGTAGTTCAAATAAAGTTTACCGTCGGTAATAGTCCAAGCGTCTGGTTGAGTAGGAGCTTTGTGACCATCTGCTGTGCCGTATGCACAATACCCTCCGTACTGAGGGGCATACTTTTCGGGATTGGTCTTGAAAGACGTCAAGTGCTCTTGAGATGCAAAATACCACCACGACTCCATCCACCAATGTTTGTACTGCGCAGTTCCCTTCACTGCCGAAGAGTCTGTAAAATAGGCCACGACGTCGTAGCCACGTACGGCCACACTATCGGTTACAAAAACAGCGGATTTTTGTGCTTGTACCGCCAAAGGCCCTAAAGCCAACAAGAAGATAACTACAAATTTCATGGTATTTGTTCATCAGATTAGTAACGACACAAAGTTGTAGGTTAACCGCCTAACGGATTGTCAGATAGCTGACATCTAATGAAGTTTACTTTTCAACAACAACTCTGGGGCTTCTGCATACAACCCTTTACATACTGTGCCAGTAGAGTACACAGCCATAAGTCTTTCTACGTTTCGTATTCATCAACCTGTAAACCAATTAATTAATAACCCAACAGGGCAAAATTCCTGATTGCTGGACAAAACAAAGGCTACCGATACGGAAGGCTCAAGCAAGGGTGCTAGAACTAGGTCGTAGGGGCGTATGGCATACGCCCAATAGGAGCCAATTTATATTTTGTCCAGCAATCAGGCAAAAATCACCAATGATTGGAACTTTGTATATGAAAATATGTTCATATATTTGTGTAATGATTTTGACAGCATGATAACGGTAACAAGCAAAGCCAAATTAGAAAAAGCCGCCTTCATTCTGAAGACAGTGGCCCACCCAACACGACTGGCTATTATTGATTTGCTCAATAATGATGAGGCGCTGAGTGTTAATGAATTGTGCCTACACCTAGGCGAAGAGCAATCGTTAGTGTCGCACCACCTCATCACTATGAAACTCAAGGGCATTCTTCGCTCTACCAAGAAAGGCCAGCAGGTGTTTTATTCGCTCAAAGAAAAAGATGTAACCAAACTAATTTCTTGTATCGAGAACTGTGACTGCAACCCGTAGGAGCATCTAACTTCTTCAACAAACAAATGGAATTATTAGGATATAGCTTAGCTATAATGATTGGTCTTTTACTGAGCTTGTTAGGAGGAGGAGGTTCCATCCTAACGGTACCAGTCTTGGTATATGTATTCGGAATAGAACCTGCCTTAGCCACTGCCTACTCTTTATTTATAGTAGGGGTTTCGTCGTTGGTAGGCTCTGTCAACTACTTGCGGCAAGGTTTGGCAAGCTCCAAAACTGCTTTGTTTTTCTCTTTTCCATCGTTTGTGATGGTGTATGTCATGCGCAAAATCGTAGTACCGCAGATTCCAGCGCAGATTCTAACCCTAGGGTCGTTTGTCTTGTCAAAAAACGTACTTATTATGTTGGTGTTTGCTGTCACGATGGTACTGGCATCCAGCTCGATGATTCGAGGTCGGCGAGACATCAACGAAAACCTCGAAGAACTACGCAAGCAACTCAACTACCCTCTGATTTTTGTAGAAGGCTTACTGGTGGGCACGCTTACGGGCTTTGTGGGAGTTGGTGGTGGCTTTTTGATTATACCCGTCCTGACGGTCATGCTCAATCTGCCAATGAAATTTGCAGTAGGCACTTCGCTGATGATTATTACCATCAACTCACTAATGGGTTTTTTGGGCGACCTCGGCAATCACTCCATTGATTGGCAGTTTGTAGGGCAATTTGTGGGGCTTTCCATCATAGGCGTATTCATTGGAGGTTATCTTTCTAAATTCTTGAGCAACAAACAACTCAAGCCAGCCTTTGGCTGGTTTACCCTGCTCATGGGCATCGGCATTTTGCTTCGAGAACTTGTTTTAAAACCATAATTATTCAGCTTTTTTACCCCCAACCCAACGAACTGGAGTTCTGGAGTTGCCTAATAATCAAGCCTTTAATTTTAGCATCTGTTATCCAACATTGACAAACTAAGCATTCAAACAAGATGAAAATAGAACAGATTTACACCGGTTGCTTGGCACAAGGCGCCTATTACATCCAATCGGGCAATGAAGCCGTAGTGATAGACCCGCTTCGAGAAGTACAGCCTTATATCGAAAAAGCGAAGCGCAATGGTGCTACCATAAAATATATTTTTGAGACCCATTTTCATGCCGATTTCGTATCTGGGCATGTGGATTTGTCTCAAAAAACAGGTGCCCCAATCGTGTACGGCCCCAACGCCCAGCCTGCTTTTGAAGCCATTATTGCCACCGACGGGCAAGCGTTTAAGGTGGGTGCTGTAACCTTTCGAGTGCTTCATACGCCCGGACATACGATGGAGTCGGTATGTTATTTGTTACTTGACGAATCAGGCCAAGAACATGCCGTTTTTACTGGCGACACCCTGTTCATCGGTGACGTAGGCCGCCCCGACCTTGCTCAAAAATCAAATCTAACTACCGACGACTTAGCTGGATTTTTGTACGATTCGCTCCATACCAAACTACTGCCACTTCCCGATGACCTTTTGGTGTATCCTGCACACGGAGCAGGTTCGGCCTGTGGCAAAAACATGAGCAAGGAAACCGTTGACACGTTGGGGCATCAAAAACAAGTAAACTACGCTCTACAGCCCCAGACCAAAGCACAATTTATTCAGGCAGTAACAGACGGCCTAACGCCGCCACCTTTTTATTTCCCCAAGAATGTAATGCTCAACAAAATGGGCTACGAGTCGCTCGAAACCGTGATGGAGCGAGGCTTACAAGCGCTCTCGCCCGATGAGCTAGAAGCATTGGTCAACGAAGAAGGCGCCTTAGTAATAGATACTCGTAAGCCGCAGGTGTTTAAAGATGGCTTCATTCCTCGCTCTATTTTTATTGGAGTAGATGGCGATTTTGCACCCTGGGTAGGCACATTGATTACTGATATTAAGCAACCTATTATTCTGGTAACAGAGGCTGGTCGTGAACAAGAGGTAATCACTCGCCTAAGCCGAGTAGGCTACGACCAGGTGCTGGGCTATTTAGCAGGAGGCCTACCCGCTTGGCAAGCTGCTGGCAAAGAGATAGATAGTATCGAGTCTATCCCCGCCGATGATTTTGCCACTTTGTATGAGCAAGAAGCCAACTTGGTAATAAAAGACGTTCGGCGAGCTACTGAGTATGAGGCCGAACACATAAAAGGTGCTAGCAATGTACCCCTAGCCTACTTGAGTGAGCAAATGGACGAATTCTCACCCAACGAAACCAACTATATTCATTGTGCAGGTGGCTATCGCTCAATGATTGCCTGCTCCATTCTGAAAGCTCGTGGCTATCACAACATAAAAGATATAGCAGGAGGCTTTGGTGCAATTAGCAAAACTTCCGTGCCAACCACTAACTTTGTGTGTCCATCAACTCGTTAAACAGTTATTTGTATGAAACTCCTCAGCGTTGTATTCGTTTGCTTGTTGGCCATGTCAGCGACCAAAGCCCAAAGTACCCTTTCGCCACAAGACTATGTGGCTAAACTCAAAAGCTTACCCAAAGCTCAGTTAGTGGACGTACGCACGCCCGAGGAATTTAATAACGGGCATATTCAAGCCGCTAAACTCGTAAACTATAACGGCCCCGATTTTAAAGAAGAAGCCGCCAAACTTGATAAAAATAAACCCGTTTTTGTCTATTGCGCAGCAGGGATGCGTAGCTCAAAAGCAGCCAAAGTATTGACCGAACTTGGCTTTAAAGAGGTTTACAATCTAAGCGGCGGCTACCGTGACCTGATTAGTCAGGGCTTAAAATAGGGTTTTTAACTTTCATGCACTTATTTTGTACGCTGAACCATTCTTCAGCGTACTTCTTTTTTTTACCTTGAAACGTCTCTTTCTGGGAGTGCTCACTACCTGCCTTAGCCTCCCATTATTGGCTCAAAATTATACCCACTTTACGGTGTGGTCGAGGCTTACTTTTCAGAAATCGTTGTCAAAAAAATGGGATTTTCAGGCCGAATTCCACTATCGGCGTCAAAACGACTTTCACCTGTCAAAATACAACCCATTAGCCTCGCCACTAACCGAAGCCATCCGGCTAGTGCTTAGTTACAAGCAAAAGTCCATGACCTACTCGTTTACGCCTTTCTTCTTTCATTCGTATCCGCTCTACGCTACTGACAACGACTTCACTCGACCGATTCGCTACGAAATACGCCCAACTTGGTATGCCGAGTGGGCCTCTAAGCCCAAAGGCAAGTGGACGTATCGTTTACGCTTAGGCCATGAATACCGCCTCTTCAAACTCGACGACGACACTTGGGGTGATGCCCAAGGGCGCACCCGGTTTCGGTTTCAAGCTCGCTGTTCGACCAACCCTACCAACACCATTGTCTTGAGCGAAGAAGCACTGGTAAACACTTTCCCGGGTTCAGCTCCCAATTTTATCAGCCAAAATCAACTGTACGGAGCTTGGGTTCACACCTGGACACCCCATTTGAGCAGCGAAATAGGTTACAACTACATTTTCAGGCAACGAGCTACCTTGATCGAATACGACCACGAAAACGTCTTGAACATGGTTTTGGTAGTGCGGCTCTAGGCCTTTGCCTCCTGTATTTTCAAAAATACCGTAACTTTTACGAAAAGTTTTTGTTGTTTTTTTGTTTTCAAAAAACAATACCTATCTTTGCACTCCCATTTTTTTGGGGATATTCACGGGCATAGTTTAAAGGTAGAACTACGGTCTCCAAAACCGTCGGTCTGGGTTCGAGTCCTGGTGCCCGTGCTAAATTATTGTAAGAGCTTCAAGTTGAGATGAACCATCTGGTTCAAAACTCGAAACCAAATGGAAAAAATTAGAACGTTTTTAAAAGAATCTTGGGAAGAAATCAGTAAGGAAGTGACATGGCCTAAAATGGGCGAACTTCAATCGAGCACTTGGCTTGTGCTTACTGCCTCTCTTATTTTTGCCGTATTGGTCGGCCTAATTGACTTTGCGTTCGAGAACAGCTTGAACCTGTTTTACACCTCTTTCTAATTTTCTGAATCATGGCGGGACTTAACTGGTACGTGTTGAGAGCTGTTTCGGGTCAAGAAAAGAAAGTAAAGTCTTATCTCGAAAACGAAGCTACTCGGCGTGGTCTGAACGACTATGTGCCGCAAATTCTTATTCCGGCAGAAAAAGTTTACGAAGTCCGCAACGGAAAGAAACGGGTACGTGAAAAAGCATTTTTCCCTGGCTATATATTATTGGAAGCCGATCTCTCTAACGGTGAAGTCGTGCACATGATTACCAGTATGCCAGGTGTGATTGGCTTCTTGAGTGCCAACACAGGCGGTACTTCTAAAACACCGATTCCTCTTCGTCAATCAGAAATAAATCGGATTTTGGGCAAAGCCGAAGAAGCCGCTCAAGAAGAAATAACCGTATCGGTGTCGTTCTTGAAAGGAGAAGAAGTGAAGGTAATAGACGGACCGTTTAGCGGATTTACGGGTAGTGTTGAAGAGATTTTTGATGAGCGTAAGAAATTGAACGTTATGGTAAAAATCTTCGGACGCAATACCCCTGTTGAATTGAACTACTCGCAAGTAGAAAAACAAAGCTAACCTAACGAAGAAAACTTGCCCCTGCTTTGTGACGGCAGTGAACGGTTTTGACCACCTGTGCTTCCCACTTGGTCGCCTTCTACAGGAAAGCCCTTATTATGTTCGAAAACAGGCTGGCGACAGCCTTTAATGTTGTAAAATCCATGGCAAAACAAGTTGCAGGATACGTCAAATTGCAGGTTAAGGGTGGACAAGCCAACCCTTCGCCACCAATTGGTCCAGCGCTGGGTTCTAAAGGTCTGAACATCATGGAATTCTGCAAGCAGTTTAATGCTCGTACCCAAGAAAAAATGGGGATGATTCTGCCTGTAGTGATTACCTATTATTCTGACAAATCGTTTGAGTTCGTCATCAAAACCCCTCCGGCGGCGGTGATGCTCAAAGAAGCAGCCAAAATTCAGACTGGTTCAGCACAGCCTAATTTGAAAAAAGTAGGCTCGGTAACTTGGGACCAAGTTCGCAAGATTGCCGAAACCAAAATGCCCGATCTCAACTGTTTCACTGTAGAAGCCGCCATGAGTATGGTAGCCGGTACAGCTCGAAGCATGGGCATCACTATCAAAGATTAGAATTCGTTCTAATCCAAACAGTTACTGGTTAATGCTTTAGTAATAAGGTAATTAACGATTAACGCTCAACGAAACAACATGGCAAAGTTGACGAAAAAACAAAAAGAAGCGATTTCAAAATACGACCCCAAAGAGTCAGTGTCGCTCACAAAAGCGGCTGAGATTTTGAAAGAGATTTCTTACACCAAATTTGACTCTTCAGTTGATATTGATGTGCATCTTGGTGTTGACCCCCGCAAAGCCGACCAAATGGTTCGGGGTGTAGTAGCCTTGCCTCACGGAACAGGTAAAGAAGTGCGTGTGTTGGTCCTGTGTACTCCTGAAAAGGAAGCAGATGCCAAAGCCGCTGGTGCCGATTTCGTGGGTCTTGACGAATACATCCAGAAAATCGAGCAAGGTTGGACTGACGTGGATGTCATCATTACGATGCCAACTATCATGGCGAAGATTGGTCGTTTGGGTAAGATTTTAGGGCCGAGAGGTTTGATGCCTAACCCTAAGTCAGGTACTGTTACACTCGACGTGGCTACAGCCGTGAAAGAAGTGAAGGCAGGTAAAATTGACTTTAAGGTTGATAAATACGGTATCATCCACACCTCTGTCGGCAAAGTATCGTTCAGCCCTGAGAAGATAGCCGAAAATGCACAAGAAGTAATCAATACCTTGGTACGTTTGAAGCCTTCGTCTTCTAAGGGAACTTATGTAAAGACTATCCACCTGTCGAGTACCATGAGTCCGAGTGTGAAGATTGATAAAGCAACTGTAAACGGCATTTAATCATGACGAGAGAAGAAAAAGGTGCTATCATTAGCGAGTTGGCTGAAAAGTTCAAGACCACTCCATACTTCTACATCACGGACGCATCAGGAATGAACGTAGAACAGACCAACAACCTTCGTCGCTTGTGTTTCAACCGTGGAGTCGAGTACCGTGTTGTAAAAAACACTCTCATCGCCAAGGCCCTCGAAACACTTGACACAGACTATACCGAGTTCAATGAGTCGGTATTGAAGGGTTTTTCAGGGATTATGTTCCACCCTGAATCTGGTAAAGTTCCAGCGAAACTGATTAAAGATTTCATCAAAGAAAGCGGCAACAATAACAAGCTTAAACTCAAAGGTGCTTCAGTTGACTATAGCGTATTTATTGGTCATGACCAGTTGGATACTCTCCTCAACTTGAAGTCAAAGCAAGAGTTGGTCGGCGAAATCATTGGCTTGTTGCAATCTCCAGCGCAAAACGTTATTTCTGGCCTTCAAAGTGGCGGAAACAAGCTGGCTGGTATTTTGAAAACATTGTCAGAACGAGAAGGATAATCTTCTCACAACCCAACAATAACTTGCAGCGTATGGCTGTGGGTTTAATCTTAAACTAAAGTAAAACCATTAAATTCCGATAAAAATGGCAGATTTGAAAGCGTTCGCAGAGCAGTTGGTAAACTTGACTGTGAAAGAAGTAAACGAGTTGGCTAAAATCCTTAAAGATGATTACGGTATCGAGCCTGCTGCTGCTCCTGTAGCTGTAGCTGTAGCTGGTGGTGGTGGCGGAGACGCTGCTCCAGTTGTTGAAGAAAAAACTTCATTCGACGTAATCTTGAAAGCAGCTGGTGCTCAGAAATTGGCTGTTGTTAAACTCGTGAAAGACTTGACAGGTCTTGGCTTGAAAGAAGCTAAAGAATTGGTTGACGGTGCTCCGAAACCAGTAAAAGAAGGTATCGCTAAAGACGAAGCTGAAGCATTGAAGAAAGCTTTGGAAGAAGCAGGTGCTGAAGTTGAGATGAAGTAATTCATTCTACTGTCTATAGAAAAGACCCAGCGTAAGTTGGGTCTTTTTTTGTCTAATCGGTATCTAGCCCAAGCCTGTTTTTTTGATTTGTTTGGAATATTGACGAAAGTTTGTGGAAATTAGGGCTTCTGCGCATCTAATTACTAAACAATCTTTCCAATTTTATGAAACGATGGCTTACAGTTGGGCTGTGTCTGTGTATGATTCAGCTATGGGCTCAGCCCAAATTAATTTCGTCTAAAATAGACAAAGTGACTGTGTTTTTTAGTGGCGCACAGATTACCCGTAGTGCTAAACTATCGCTCCCAGCAGGCCGAACAGAGCTCGTTTTCAAAGAGTTATCCTCACAACTTACCAAAGAAAGTATTCAACTGAGTATGGGCAATAGTGTCTCGATTGCTTCGGTGGTGCATCAGCAAAGTAGCCAAGCCGAAACAGGCAAACGAGACGAACTGGCCGTAATTACCAAACAAAAACTGGAAGTAGAAGAGAAGGTGAAGACGGAGCGCTCTAACCTCAAAGTCTATCAGCGTGAAGAAGAAATGCTGCTCAAAAACCAAGCTGTTGGTGGTACGGCCACGGGTATAAAGGTAGCAGATCTGAAAGAGGCCGTTGAATTTCAACGCATACGGATGCAAGAAGTGCTTAACAAACAGCTGGAGATTGACCGAACCATCAAAAAGCTGGAAGATGACATTCGGAAATTGAATCAAAAACTGACTGAAGCCAGTACTACCAAAGACGTTTCGATGTCTGAAATTGTGGTGACCGTTACGACCAAAGAACCCCAAAATAACCTCGACGTAGTACTGACCTATTTTGTACAAAATGCCGGATGGTCACCTATCTACGATGCAAAAGTGAGCTCTATCGAAAAACCCATTTCGTTGCTCTATAAAGCCAATGTGTATCAGTATTCGGGCGAGGATTGGAAAGACATTCGTCTTACCCTCTCTAATGCTAACCCCAAGCGCAAAGGCACGGCTCCTGACTTGCGCACGTGGTATTGGGGCGTTGAGAATAATTATAGTGATTATTATAATGCCGTGAATATTAAGACTTATGGAATAACACAAGTATCAGGTACTGTTAGAGACGAGAAAGAGAAGGGGTATTTACCTGGAGTTAGCATTGCGATTAAAGGTACTTCCTTAGGAGTGGTTACCGATGTAAATGGATTTTATCGGTTGAATATTCCACCCGATTTGCAGAATAAAGAAATAATACTGACAATTAGCTTCATTGGGTATAAAGCAGAGGAACGGAAAGTAAACACACCAGTGATGAATATTGAATTAAAAGAGGATACTATGATGTTACAAGAAGTAGTTGTGACCGCATATAGTGTGTCAGACAAGAGTGATAGATTGACAGATACCAAGTCATTAAGTGGAAAAGTAGCGGGAGTATCTGTTAAACGCTCGCTCATCACCGAAGAAGAAGCTCCGGCTAGCCAGCAATTTGAGTTGATTCAGCCTTATACCATTTTGCCGGATGGTAAGGTGTATAATGCCGATTTGAAAGAACTAGAAATGCCAGCGATTTATGAGTATTATTGTGTGCCCAAAATAGATCCTGATGTTTTTCTGACGGCTAAAGTCTTAGGTTGGGACAAATACAGTCTGCTTCCGGGCGATGTCAACCTGTTTTTTGAAGGGACGTATTTGGGCAAATCGTCCCTTGATTTGAGCAATCAAGATACCTTGACCTTGTCGTTAGGGCGAGACAAAAGCGTGCTGGTTAAACGGACGAAACTCAAAGAATTTCAGAAAAAGCAGTTTGTGGGTGGTAGCAAAATTGACAGTTATTCGTATGAAATCTCGATTCGTAATACTCGTAAGCAGGTCATTTCAATGGTAGTAGATGACCAATTTCCGCTGTCGAGGTACAAGCAGGTGGAAGTATATGACCAAGAAGCCCTTGAAGCAGAGGTAAACAAAGACTCAGGTAAACTGACTTGGCGATTTGGATTAGAGCCCAGTCAAGAGAAAAAACTGCGGTTTAAATACACCGTAAAGTATCCTAAAAATGGAACAGTAGAGGTGAATTGAGACCATCAAGGAAGCTACTCGATTGATTAGGTCAGAAAAACGGTTTTACAACATCAATACAATGCAAACCTTCCAAAACTTAACCGAACTAAAAGCTGCTGTAGGCCAAGAGCTTGGCACTACCGATTGGACGCTTGTGACCCAAGAAATGATTAACGATTTTGCCAAAGCCACTGGAGACCATCAGTGGATACACGTCAATCAAGAAATGGCCGAGAAGTACTCGCC
Organism: Spirosomataceae bacterium; assembly: GCA_046329195.1. GTDB lineage: Bacteria > Bacteroidota > Bacteroidia > Cytophagales > Spirosomataceae > JAXLVB01. The sequence continues at coordinate 450,749 of JAXLVB010000001.1, forward strand.
TTTCAAAACCACTATTGCTCATGGCTTTCTGACTTTATCATTGGCTCCCAAGCTTATGTACGAGTTGTATGCTGTTAAAACTGTGAAAATGGGCTTAAACTATGGCGCCAATAAAGTTCGCTTTACCGATGCCGTGCCGTCGGGCTCAAAGGTGCGTATGAAGGCCAGTATCAAGAGTACGGAGGATTTTCCGAACAATGGCCTCAAGGTAGAAATGACTTGTGTGTTTGAACGAGAAGGTTCTGAAAAACCCGTTTGTATTGCCGAGTTGATTTCGGTTTTGTTTGAGTAAACGGAGCACATTTGCTAAATATCAAGAAAAAGCCTTTGATTATCAGGGGCTTTTTTGTTAATTTACCTACCGCAATCTGCTTTGATTACCAGCACCTATGGAAACACTCTTACAAACTCCTATTGCCCAAAAAGATCGTATTTTTATTCTGGATGCTATCAGAGGAGTAGCCTTATTGGGTATTCTGCTCATGAACATCCCAGGATTTGGCCAAGCCTACGAGATTTATGATAACCTTGCGGTGTATAACGAGATGACGGGTCCTAATTTTTGGGCTTGGGCTATCGTAAACGGAGGTTTTGAAGGTACCATGCGGGGCTTGTTTTCCATTCTGTTTGGAGCCAGCAGCTTGTTATTGTTGGATCGTCTGCTCAAAAACAACTCCAGTATTATTCCTGCCGACATCTATTTCAGACGCTTGCTCTGGATGCTATTGTTTGGGGTAATTAACGCCTTTGTATTGCTTTGGCCTGGCGATATTTTGTATTCGTATGCGCTATGTGGATTTTTGCTTTTTCCGTTCCGAAGCCTCAATCCCCGCCAATTACTGATAGCGTCGCTTATAGTGCTTGCTATTGCTACCTACAAAGAAAATGCCAGCCTATATCGTCAAAAAGATAAAATAGAGAACGGTAAAATTGCCGAAGCACTCGATAAGAAAAAAGTAAAGCTCAACGACGAACAAAAGAAAGACCTCGAAGCTTGGCACGAAATGGCTGAGAGTTCGTCAGTGAAGCACATTAAAGAAGAAGTCGAAAAGGTCAACAAAAAAATTAGAGCAGGCTATGTAGAAGCCTACCAATACATGGAAGATGTGAATATTAATATTCAAAGTCGAGAATTCCATCAATTTGGTGTGTGGGACATCATGCTCTTTCTGTTTTTAGGAATGGCTTTGTTCAAATGGGGTGTTTTGACCAATCAGCAACCTGCTTGGTTGTATTGGGTGTTTATGTTAGTAGGCTATGGAGTAGGGCTAACGCTCAACTATGTTGAAATGAGTTTTGAATATCATAATCATTTTGATGCCATAAAACACACCGAAAATTGGTGGTTTGAATACTACGAAATCCGTCGAGTCTTTCATACGCTCGGGCATTTAGGCTTGTTGGTACTGATGTATCGGTCGGGATGGTTTGGATGGTTTTTCAATATATTATCTCCAGTGGGGCAGATGGCCTTTACCAACTACCTCTCGCAAACGATTATTTGTGGCGTTATTTTTAATGGTTCGGGACTGGGATGGTTTGGATACTTAGAACGTTATCAGCTCTATGAAGTTGTGGCTGGAATATGGGTTTTTCAGGTGATATTCAGCAATATCTGGATGAAATACTATCAATTTGGTCCCCTTGAGTGGGTATGGCGTAGCTTAACGTATTGGCGTAAACAGCCTATTCGACGAGCATAAATAGGGGTATTTTTATAACAAAAAACAAACGGGTCTTGCGCACTATTGAGCAAAACCATTACCTTTGCAGCCACAAATTAGCCAATAATACCGGTCATACTTTTCGGGATGTGGCGCAGCCCGGTAGCGCACACGTCTGGGGGGCGTGGGGTCGCAGGTTCAAATCCTGTCATCCCGACACTGATTATCAAGCAGTTACGAAAAAATCGTAACTGCTTTTTTATTTTGGTTTAAACATGGTTTAAACATTTGTAATTTTTTAGAAAGATATAGACCTCCTCCATGCGCTAATCCATGTACACACAAAACACCCAAGCCAAACTCAAAAACGCTTTGGAGCAGCGCAATCCATCGGCGAAACAAACGTACTCACACAAAGGAATGTGTAACCTCTTTTTTATATTTGTACAAATCAGCGAGCTTATGCCAAAAAGGTTCAATATCACCATCAGTATGCAAAGAGGCAAAGCAATAAAATTATCGCTCAACTCAAAGAAATCCCCTTAGTTGAAGTGATAGAAGAAGATGCCGACGAAAATCCACGACTAATCAAGTGATATACCTACTCTGTTACCATCTTTTTATAAAAAAACAACACGAATAGTACATTCGTGTTGGCCAAAATATCCAATGCTCAATCCCAATGGTATAAGGAACTACCGTTTTTTCTTTTCTAACTTTTCAACACGCTGTTTAAGCCGTTGATTTTCTTTCTTGATTTCAATCAAATACAAGGTCAATTCTTCAATTTTTTCAAGCAAAACAGCATCCATTTTGGCTAAATCAAAACCACTTTGCACTAATTCTTCTGCCGATGGGACATTGGGTAAGTGTTTGTTTTTCTTAATAAAAAAATCAACATCTTTCAAACTGCGCAGCCTATACCCTACATCAAACACCTTATCAGACCAATCTGCTGAACTTTTTAGGGCTACTTTCACTCGTTCTGTTAAAATTCCATCTGATACGTAGAGCTTGTACCCAACAGGAGTGGTAATACTTGTTCCTATCTTTACGCCGTTCGGATTACCATTGGTAATGAATCCCGTTTCGTCCAAATTCCACTGCCCACTGGAAATTAAAATAACATCCCCATTGGCATTCACAGATAAGGCTTTTGTATAGTTTCCGCTGGAAATCGCACTACTCGCTGTTAGATTTGTGAAGCGCAAGCCACTCGAACTCGTTTGACTGGCCGTAATTTCAAGCCGATTGGCTGGGGCTGTATTGCCTATCCCTACATTAGCATTATTACCCAAAATTAAGCTATTACTTGCCGTAACGGTTGCGTTAGCCCCAATGGCAGTAGCATTACTCAGGGTGGTAACCGTTGAAGGACTCCCCGCTTCTCGTCCTATAAAGGTATTATTTGTACCTGCGGTGATGTAGTATCCCGATTTATAGCCTACTAAGGTATTGCCTTCGGTACTGACTGTATTATATCCAGACAATGCCCCTACATAAGCATTGTAAATACCTGTGGTAGATGAAAACCCTGTGTTATGTCCTAAAAAAGTATTACTGCTCCCCGAAGTGATGACTTTCCCAGCGTCTATCCCTAAGCGAACATTAGTTGTAGCGGCAGAAGGTACTTGGTCATAGACAAACGTAATATCTATATCATCAATAGATAGTGCATGGTCGTTGCCCGTGTCATCTGTGTCTGTCCAGCGTAACATGAACTCTTGACCGTTTTGAACCGTAACATTTAAAACCCCAGTGACGTAGGTTTGGTTAGCAGCAAGTTCTCCATCAATATCTTGAAATGTAGTGCCATTTGGTGCCACAACGGGACTTGTAAAGTTTAAGCCGCTATACAAGGTAAAATCGGTATCATAAACTACACTTACGGTTTGAGCTATCTTATAGTAAAATTTCAAGGATTGAGTGGCTGTTGTAACCTTTGTCCACTGCTTCCCTCGATACGCCACGCCAATGGATTTGATGGCATACCCAGAGTTATTTTTGAAGCGTACACCATAATGAATCGTACCAGTACTGGACGTTGCTACAGAGCCAAAGCTACGGTTATCTTTTGTGCTATTTGCACAGTCGTACAAACCTGAGTTTCCTTGTGTAGTGATATTACCTGCCGAGTGATAGACGCTCGTTAGGGTCGAATACCAGCCGGGAATAGAGATTTCGTTGTACCAAGTAGTTGTTCCTGTAAAGTTTAGCCCTTTCCCATTAACACTTGAAAAATTTTGAGAATACGTGGTGGTATTCGTAGTTAACGAAATCTGTGCTTCAGATGGAATGGAGAGGAGGCTGAGAAGGAGAATACTCCCTATGATAGTGTAAATAGCTTTCATGGTGATAAGGAATTATTGATTAGAGATACTTGCTTGATAAACGGCTCCTGTTTTGGCTTCAAAGCCGGGTTTAAGTTCAATAGCACTACACGCTTTTTGGTTAAGCGTGGTTTGAGGATACACGGGCGACACGTTGAGGATAGTTGGATAAAAAGGACAGGCTACGGGGCCATCACCACCATCTATGCCTGCGGTAGCTGTTTTGAAATGGTATTGATAGCTCTTTACTATTTGGTTATCGGTGTTTCGGATGTTTTTTAGCCTCCCAAAGGTATCATATTCATAATTGGAGACTAATTGGTTGGGTTCGGTCATGGCTTTGACTCCTAATAGGGGTACTTCATAAGCAAAGCTCGAAACATGAGCCAAACCGCCCACGTCTTTGGTTTGGGAGGTCAGTAGCGATAGTGTGAGACCATCGTGACTGATGTGTTGGTAGCTCATCGCATCGCTGCGTTTGTTGACGATGTAATAAGAGGTTAGGTTGCCGTAGTCGTCGTAATTGCTGAAGAGCAGCTTGGTGTCATAGGCACTGTGTTTTGGCAGGGCATCGGTGTAGGTACTTGGAGCTTGGTTATACAAGACTGCCGATGGCGTAAACGGGCTTCCATTAAAGAAGCTAAGGCTCTGACTTTCTATCAAGGCAATGGACTTGGGCAGTACCCAAACATTGATGCCTGCTATGTCTTTGACCGTAAACGGAGTAATCTTAGTTTGTCCGATGGTTGAGTCTGTGGCCATGAATGAGTTTTTGAAATAGGTAATTTCTTCGATAGGCGTAGCAAGGGCATTGCGTTCTTGCAAGCGTTTGATGCCGAGCATTTCGCCCGACAACGATTGACTACTTAGGTTGTAATCAGCCGCATAATAAAACGTTTGCCCTTTTACAGTACCATCCGACATGATTTGCTGCGTGACTCGTGGATAATAATAGGTGGGCATATAGCTGGTATAAGATACCTTCTCGGTGTATTGAGTGTCGTCGAGTTGGTCAAAAAATAACTCTTGTGTTTTGCTGAGTTTGAGAGTGCCTACGCTCCAGTTGTAGGTTACAATGGGTCTGAAGTCGTCGTCATCTATCAAACAACCTGACCCGTTTTCATAACTCCCCGACTCCGCCGCTTTGGCTTTGCCTATTAGGTAGCCCAACATGGGAGTTTCGTCATTGACTAGTAGCGTGTAGGTGTTATTGACTTGGTGTTTCTTTTTGCCATCTGCCCCGTAGGTGGTTTTAGTCAAGAGTTGCCCCCGTTTCCAATGGCGGCTTTTCACGCTTTGGCTGCCCGTAGTGGGTACCGAATAGAGCAGGTCGGCTTCGTCGTCTTTGAAGAGGTAAACCGTTTTGCCGTTGCTGCCTGCGCCGTCGTCTTCGTATTCCGTTATTTCGGGGTAGGTGACAGGGCTGCCTTCGTTGGGGTTGATGGCCTGCACAAAGCCCGACGAGTAGGTCACTGTTTTGTAGGTGTAATTCACCCCGCCGTTAGCAAAAGGGTCGTTTCGGACGGTGGCGCTTTCTATTTTGTGGGTTTTGGAGGTATAAAAGGTGGACGACAGGTCTCGAAGCGTGCCATAGCCACTTTGGTTGGTTCCGTATTTGAGGGTTTTGGTAATGGTTTTGCCGTTGCCATCGGTACTGACAATTTGCTTGACTCGTAAGCCCCCCGCTATCTTGCTGAGTCCTGCGTCTTGGTAGCGGTGCGCTTCATAGTCGTAGGTAGTAAAGCCGCCTGTAGGGTAGGTAATTTTGGTCAAGACTTTGGCTTTCATGTAGTCTTCGTTGGGCTGGCGGTTTGCTCCTTGCCCCGTCGGACTGGAGCTACCTATCTGATAGGTAGTCATATTGGGGCTGTTGGTGTATTCTCGCAGCGAGATACTTTGGCTGGGAAGCAGGGTGCTGTTGGCCAGTTGGTTGTTAAAATATCCCCAATAGTCTTTGGCACGGGAGTCTCGGGGAGGGAGGTCTATGGGGTTGTACTCAAAGCTGTAGCTCCCGACAGTGTTGTTGTCGGTGTCCACCATGCGTACTTTGCGTAGAAACAGCGTGTAGCCATTGGTGTATTCAAATACAAACTTCTTGATGAGTGAGTAGCCGTTGGTCGAAACGTTATAGCCATAGACTTCTATCGAATTGAGGGCTTTGCCTAAGCCATCGTAACGCTCAAACGACGATAGCGTGAAGACGATTTTGCCTTCGGGAAAAGTGATTTCTTTGAGTAGTTTGGTACCTACAAAGCTACTGGGGCGGCTATTGGTGGTTTGTTTAAGCCCCGGAAAAATCAACTGTTTCTCGCCTTCGGCATCTTTGTTTGTGCCGCCTACTTCGTAGTAGTAGGTTTCAGAATCAGCAATGTCAACGGTGTAGTTTACTTGCTGATTTTGCTGGTACGAAAACAGCACTTGCTCCGTAGGCTTGATGCCTTTCATGCTGGTGAGTAGCCATGCGCTGGTGTAGGCCGTACCGCCATTAGGTAGGGTACTTTCTATGTCGCTGAAGGTGTGTAGCACGCCTGCCTCGTTGCTGAGTTGGAAGCTCCCCAAGCCTGTGGAGTAGCTCAGGCGGGCGTTGTCGGCTTGTTGCCAGCGGTAATTGGGGCTGCCACTGGGAGCAGGTACCAGCACAAAGGAGTTACTACCACTCGGAGTCATGTACGAAAACATATCTCGCTCTACATCGGTGCCTCCGTTGATGACTTCATAAAAATCGGCCTTGACTTGGTTGCTTAGGCAGGGCTGGGAGGTGGCGTTGTAGGTGTAGCTGTTGTTGAGAAAGGTAGCCAAACTCGACGAACTGATGAGCGAACGCCCCAGCGTGCCAGTGCTGCTTTCGTCGGGTAAGCCTTTGACGTTGCGGGTGATGGCACCGCCTGCCTTGAGCGACCAGCCTAAGCCGACCCAACTGGCCATGTCGTTGACCCGATTGCCCGAGGCATGGTAGCTGAGGGTAATGGGGACTTGGAGGCTACCTACACTAACGGTATGGAGGGGTATCTCGATGGTGGGTAGCCCTGTATAGTAGCTGACGGGTTGCTCAATGTATTTGGCCATTGCCGCTACGTTGGGCGATTTGGGGGTGAGTTGTGGCAGGAGTTTATCTACGGGTAGGGCAGTAGTGGCTTTTACTTTTTGTGCCGCTACTACTGAGTTGGTGGCGGTTTGGGCAAGGATTTGCCCACTCGCCACAAGGCTTAACCATAAGATAACCCATTGTTTTATGGCGTTGTTATAGTATCGTTTTGCCATTGGTTTGTTGATGTTATGCTTTGTATATGTATGGCTCTTTTGCATTATACACACGAATCTAAGATTCGCCCCTACTCAAATGTAGTCGCAGACCACGCTTAGTGGGGTCCTAAAATATTAATTCACAATAACTTTCATTTAAAAATTCTGCACGCCTTTTAGCCCGCTCTGCTGAAATTGCGACATATCCCGTTATCTTCGCAGCTTCAAATTTCTTTAATAAGCGTTCTGAAATGTAATCTTTGGAACTCAAAAATTGTGTCCCAAAAATATCTAATTCTCTATCAAAGTATTGATTGAATACCAACTTTGAAACTCTTACAGCACTACCTGTTTCATAAAAAGTGTTAAGATAGTCTTGATAACTTTGGATACTGACAGTAAAATCTTCGCCAAATTTTCGTTTGTGATAACGTAAATCGTATTCACATTTAGCAAAATCTACGGTATGTTCGCCTGTTTCCATATCAAAGACAAACCACCAATATCCATCTACAATTTTCCCGTTCTGGACAAAAGTGGTTTCTAAAAATTTATGTCTTTGGGGTAAATGCGAATATTCTAATACCTCCCGTAACTTATTATTAACAATGAACCCCCGCATAAAAGCTGGACTGCACATAAAATCGGTGTGCTTCGACTTTTTTTCCATGAATAATTCATATAAAGGCTGGGCATAGTTAGTAATCTCAGCCCAAGGCTTCCACCAGTCTTTCCCATTTTGTGCTGCATCATAAAAAATGGATTTGAACCATTGGTTCCGTTCTAAAAAATCATTACCCTCAATGTGAAACTGACCAGCCCCATCATTAACTCCCACTACTTTGGGTTCTGAGTCATATTTAATTATAAAATATGTCATAGTGTTTCAATTTTAAAAATTCTCTTTTATAAATTTATTCAGGGTTGTACCTGTCGTTTTGTACGATTGTTCGGCTTGGTCAATAATCTTGTGCATATCATTAATAACACCATTGATATCTCCCATCGTTAACTTTCCATTTTCCGCTATAATGCTTCTAAATTTCTCTGACACAACTTCGGTATAGGCATTATGCTTGGTATGAAAACCATTCTTTAAATACCGAATATTATCGCCCATGTGTATATTAAGACCTGCTTCAGCAAACTTTTCTCCGAATTCCTTTAAAGTAGCTTGCGGTATTATATGATGTTTGGCATAACCTGTGATAGATTTCATATTATGATAAGTGATCGCTAATGCAGCCTTAACTACCTTCATTTTCGCAATGCTGCTCACCACTTTGGTAGTCATGGCAGCTACTTTCGCACCTTTGAAAAGATAGCCAGCTATCGGTATAGAGCTGCCTAAATTCATAAGGGCTGAACCGTAATTGCCTCTATAAATGTCTATTCCTGCATTTGTTAAACCTGCAACAGTCTGAATACCCGGCACCCATCCAGCTACATCAAGGGTTGTTTGGATATTATTTAGAGTGCTTTCATTATCATTATTGCGCTTACCTTTAACTACTACTTCTGGCAGCACTATACTGTCATCAGCACCATCACCTTTTACATCTGTTAAACCTAAAAAATCAATGTTTAGAATTGGATTATTTTCGGCATACTGGTATGGTGAAAAATCCTCACTGGCTTCCGCCATTGGGTCAATAACCCCCCATCTACCAATCTCAGGCATATACATCCTCGCTCCATAATCCAACCATCCCAAGTCTGCAATCTTTTCCTTCCCATTGTACTGCCAACGATGCTCAGGGCTACCGCTTAGTTTATCAGTAGTTTCTACCAACGGCAAACTTAGCCCCCAAGCATCATAATGGTTTTCTTGTACGGCAATGAGTGGGTAAGTATCTGCTGGGCTGGTTTTAAAGGCTTTTTCGGCACAACGGCAGGCTAATCGCAAGTTCCCTAAGTGGTCTTTTAGCTGATACTCATAGCGGTAAAAAGTATTTTTTTGCAATACCGTCGTTAATGGCAATGGTTTAGGGTTTACGGCTTTGTCAGGGGGCAAAACCCGTCCTTCTGTCGTACCAATAAACGCTAAAACATTATTTTCGTACACAAGGCTACCCACATAATCGTAGGTCTTAGCCCCCTCCGCCCCCGATGGGGGAACTGTCATCCGCAACTTTTGTCCTGTGGCTGTATAACTATAAACCAGCGTTCCATTGGCAGTATTTATTTGCTGAGGGAGGTTTAAATAGTTGTAGGTAATATTGCTTACCCCCTTGCCGCTGTCGGTGAGGAGGTTGCCGTTGGCATCATACGTGTAGCTGTTGGTGCCGCTCTTTACAAAGGTGTCGTTACCATTGTCTTGTACAGAGGTCAGGCGGTTGCCCGTAGTCGGCAGATTATACGTGAGGTCATCTACCAATTGGCCTTTAAAAGTACGCTGCATCGAGAGGATGTTGCCGTTGGCATCATAGGCAATACCACTCTGCGAGCCAGTCATGGCCAATACGCCAGAGCCGTTTTTGTCTAAGTTCGCCGTTTTGAGGCGGTTGAGGTTGTCGTAGGTGTAGGTTTGGGCGTAGAGTCCTCGGGTTTCTATTTCATATACTTTGTTGTTGTAGGCATCTTTGCGTTGTGCCATCTGGTAGCTCCATGTTTGTATGTTGCCGAGTAACAACCATATAGCCCATACCACAGCAGGATTAGTATTTCAAAGAACGATTTTGGGTAGTTGGCTCTTTTGCCTCCCCAGTGGAACTGTATGCTCTCGAATCTGTTCCACAGCGGCTAAGTTTCGCCCACACTCAAACGTAGTCACAGATTACGCTTAGTGGGGGACAATATTTTGACTAATTGGAAGCTATTTTTTCTACGTCCCATCCATCATATAGCTCTACATTACAATATTCTGCTAATTCATTAAAAGCTATATTTCTTCTATATAACTTTTCCATTCCAAGTATTTCTACTTTTGTAACATACAATTTCCATTTACCATCGTCTGTAATTTCCAGTGATTCATTTACGTAATTATAGTCTTTTAATTCTTCAAAAACATTAAGTAGCTTCTCTTTTTCATTATCAAAAAAGAAAAACCCCCATTTTAATGGCTTTGATGTATCAAAACCATCTTTTTGCATTTTTTTAAAAATAGCCTTTAAATTTTCTAAATTAGATTTCATGGTTACACTTTTTAAGTTTAATAATCACTTTTATTTAGGTCAGGACGCTTTCCCTTATTATTTTCTTTGTGATTTTTTATTTTTTCATTTTGCCATTTGTGCATTTCTTTTTTTGTTCCATTAGTCTCTTTTTTGTAGTCAACGCCTTTTTCTTCTAATTCCTTTTTACTATACCTTTTTTGTTTACCCTCACCAAATTTATCTTCTCCTCTCGTTGTTTCACCATATTTTTTAACCTCTTTTGTCTTTTTATCTCTTAAAGTATATCCTTCGGCTGGTTTATCATCTAATTTATTGCCATGAGAATTAAGATTATAAGCTGCTTTTGCAAAAGTAGCACCTCCATGCAAAATCATTGATGTGCTTCCTGTGGCTAATGGGACTGCAACAGGAGTAGCAGCCCCAACTGTTACAACCTCGCCACCAACTGCCACCACATCTCCACCTATCCCTGTTATTATTTCAGCCACTCCACCAAGCATAGCCATAACATGGCCTGTTTTAACTCCTGCTTGATATGTATTTGACCCATTAGGATTTATATAATTTGTGGCAATAGGGATATTATCTTCCATAAGGGCATGGAATGCCCCTTTTGCGAAATCAACAACTCCATCACAGCAAGGAAAATCTCCATTCGGGTCGCTTCTCAATATAGGATTATTCCAACCATACTGGTAGGTACTTAAACTTTCTTGTCCTTCAACATCGGGGCTGGGGTCAACGCTGGTAAAGCGTGCCGTGGGTGGGTCGTACATTCGTTTCATCAAATCTACCCAGCCTGTTTCGGGCTGTTCCTCACGACCTAAGAACTTAAAACGATGCTCAGGGCTACCACTTAGTTTATCAGTAGTTTCTACCAACGGCAAACTAAGTCCCCAAGCATCATAATGGTTTTCTTGTACGGCTATGAGCGGGTAGGTGTCTGCTGGGCTGGTTTTAAAGGCTTTTTCAGCACAACGGCAGGCTACTCGCAAGTTCCCTAAGTGGTCTTTTAGCTGATACTCGTAGCGGTAAAAGCTGTTTTTTTGGAATACCGTTGTAAAGGGTAACAGTTTGGGGTTTATTGCTTTGTCTGGTGGCAATACACGGCCTTCGGCAGTGGCAATAAACGCTAAGGTGCTGTTTTCATAGACTAAGCTACCCACATAATCGTAAGTCTTAGCCCCCTCCGCCCCCGATGGGGGAACTGTCATCCGCAACTTTTGTCCTGTGGCTGTATAACTATAAACCAGCGTTCCATTGGCAGTATTTATTTGCTGAGGGAGGTTTAAATAGTTGTAAGTAATATTGCTTACGCCTTTACCGCTGTCGGTGAGGAGGTTGCCATTGGCATCATACGTGTAACTATTTGTTCCACTCTTTACAAAGGTGTCGTTACCATTGTCTTGTACAGAGGTCAGGCGGTTGCCAGTTGTAGGTAAGTTATAGGTGAGGTCATCTACCAATTGGCCTTTAAAAGTACGCTGCATCGAGAGGATGTTGCCGTTGGCATCGTAAGCAATACCACTCTGCGAGCCAGTCATGGCAAATACGCCAGAGCCATTTTTGTCTAAATCAGCCGTTTTGAGGCGGTTGAGGTTATCGTAGGTGTAGGTTTGTGCATAGAGTCCTCTTGTCTCTATTTCATATACTTTATTGTTGTAAGCATCTTTTCTTTGCGCCATCTGGTAGCTCCAAGTTTGGATGTTGCCCAGTGCGTCATAGGCCAAGCTCATGCCAAAATAATCCTTTTCGGAGGCTGTGCTACCACTGAGCTGGCTGGGGTTGTTGATACTGGTGAGCCAGCCGTGCATTTCGTAGGTGTAGTCCACCTGTTGTAGGCTGCATCCGAGCGTTTTGCGGGTGAGTTCGCCAATGCCGTTGTAATGATGGCGGGCTACGGGTTCCCAATAGGCTTGTTCTACCCCCGTGCCGCTCACCTGCTGGCAAGTGGCTTTCACTCGGCTGGCACGGTCGTAGGCCGTTTTGGTTTCTATTTCTAGCCCGCCTTGTGTGCTTTGGTGGGTTTGGGTGGCTCGCCCCACAAAGTCTAAACTCATGGAGCTGCGCTCTGTGCCGTTGAGGTGGTTGTCGGCGGTGGTCTGGATAAGCCGCCCTAAGTGGTCGTAGTACAGGGAGGTCAACAGGGAGGTTTTCATCCCTGCTTGGGGGTTGAGCACTACGGTGAGGTTACCCGTTGCCATGCCTACGGGGGTACTGAGTTTGGCTTGGTTGTAGGCGTGGGTTTGGTCAAAGCCCTTGTCGCCATAGGCGTAGCCGTCGTAATAGGTGGCCGTTATCTGGCTGCCGTTGAGCTTGGTGAGCGTAGGGCGGTCAAGGTGGTCGTACTCGGTTTCTACCACGTTGTTGTTGGCATCGGTGGTTTTGATGAGGCGGTCAAGCACATCATATTCCATCGTGGTCATGCCAGCGCCGGGTACTTTTTTGCGGGTCATGCGGCCACGAGCATCGTAGTCGTAGGCAAACAATAAATCGTTGGCCGTAAAGGGGTCAAAGCTACTGCTTAGTAAGCTCACGGCTTTGGGCGGCACTACGCAGCGCAGATTACCAAAGTCGTCATAGACGTAATAGGTGGTGAGTCCTGATATGGTTTTGGCTACGGTTTGGCCGCCTTTGTCTTGGTAAGTGAGGCTTACTTGGTTGTTTTCGTTGGTGGTTTGGGTAACGTTGAGTTGAGCGGCGGGGTAGTCGCTCATGGCTACTTGGTTGGTGCTGAGGTTGTAGCGGAGTAGTTTGAGTTCGGCGGCGGTATTGGTGCGGTAGGCCATTTGCACCGCTACGCTGCTCCCTGCGGCGGTTTGGGCAATGACTCGGTGAAGCGGCGAGGCTTCGTAGCTGATGTCTGTGTAGGGGTTGCCAGCCTTGCCAAGCGTACTATAGTAACTTTGGATGTTGGCAGGTAGGTTTCCTTGAACAATATCTCCTGCTTGGGTAGTGGCAGCGTAGGGCAAGTATTTTTTGGTTTCACGCCCCAGCGCATCGTATTCGGTATGGCTCACCAAGTCGGTGGGGGTAGCGGCTATTTGGTCGAGGCTATAACCACCTGCCTTCACGGCAATCTGCTGGATGGGTCGGCCTAAGCCGTCCAAATAGGTGATTTTGGCTTGTACTTTGGCGCTTGCGTTTCCTCCATCTAAGTGCGTATTTTCGATGACGTAATTAAAGCCTGCATTGCCTTGCCACGAAGCCGTTTGGTCGGGATTGTCGGTGTTGGCTACGGCAGGCAGGGTACAGTCGGTACAAACACAGTCAAATTTGAGTACGCTAAGGGCAATATCTTGAAAACACGAAGGCGTACCCACCACACTGATGCGGTAGGTCATGTTGCCAGCGGCTAAGGGGCGCACGTACACCACGTTGCCGTTGCGGGTTTGGGTGCTATCTACGCCGCTACTGTCGGCCACAAAGTGTTTCCAAGAGGCATGACTCCACGTAAACTGGGTATTGGCATCCATTGAGGTGCCTTTTTGGGCGGTAAGTCGGATGACCTCACCTCGATAAATTTGCTGTACATCGGGGCTGCGCTGTACCTTAAAATCGCAGTTAAACGGATTAACCACCACGCTTATCTTGGTTGGGTCGGAGAGGCAGCCATCGTCGCAATACACCTCGAAGTTATACGTACCTGCTTGAGTAGGATTAAAAGTAAAGGGATTGCCGCTATAGCCTCCATTCCCTTGCCATAGTACCGTACCATTGCACCCCGCCGCCGACAAGGTGATAGACTGTCCGATATTAATGGTATGGTTAGCGGCATTGGAAGAAACCGTTACGGGGGTGGGTGGGGTATATACAACGATTTGTTTTTGGGCGGTTAATGTAGGACAACCTGTTTTTTCGCAAGTGGCTATATAAGTATATGTGGCAGAAGGAGAAACTTTAATACTTGAACCAGTGGCTCCGTTATTCCATCGAACGGTTCCAAGACATCCTACCACAGATACTACAACTGAATCACGGATACAAATAGCCCCGAGAGTACTGTATATTGTAAACTGATTACTACACGTAATTATGGCCTTCACTGTCACCTCTGCTGAAGGAGAGTTACAAGCTCCTTGGCAATATGCAGAGAATGAATATGACCCCTTAATAGTAGGTGTAAAAACAATACTTGACCCTGTTTGTCCTGTACTCCATACAATATTCTGACATCCCGATGCAGAAAGCGTAATGCTTGAACCAACTTCAATTTCTCCAGAAGATGGGTTTGAGGTGATAGTAGGCGGTGAGAGTAGCTGCTCAACAATCACTGTACCAGAGGCATTTGTTGTCTGACATAACGAGGAAGTTGGAATACAGGTTGCTGTATAAGAAGTTGTTTGTGTTGGTTTTACAACAATACTAGTTCCACTTTCTCCTGTATCCCAAGTTATAGTTCCATTACAGCCAATAGCATGAATATTTGTCTCCTCCCCTCTACAAATTGACTGACTCGATGGTTCGACAACAACAGGATTACATTGAATCACCGATATAGTCACTTCGTTGGAAGGGTCAGAAGAGCATCCTGCGGCTAAGACATTAACAGCTGTATATGTAGTAGTTGTAACTGGCGTCACATACGCAGTGGTTCCAATATCTCCATTACTCCAATGAATTCGAGACCCCCCATAGCGGCCATAAGCAAAAAGGGAAGCAGTTTGTCCAAGTTTAATAGTAGGAGGGTTTCCTGAAGCTTCTGGGGCATCTGGTATTTCATATATATCTAGTTTCATGGCTATAGCTTCCCCAGTTGCATCGCAACTTGCCCAAAACTCGACGTGCATTGGTTGACTAAAAGTCAGTGTTTGAGAATCACAGCTATTACTATTAGAGAAGCCCCCTATCCAAAAAACCATGCCATTACAACCACAAGCTGTTAGAGTTACTTGCCCCCCTTTACAAATTTCTGTAGCTGATAACGATGCACTAAAACCGGTAGAAGTACTATTCGTAGAAGATATAGCTTCCTCTAAGAAATCCCCTTTTAGGCGAATCTCTACCCCCTTTTTTTGCTCAAACAAAGAAGATTTATTCACCTGCAAGGGACCTCTCAAGATAGAAATGTAAGCTATCTTGGTAGTGCTAATGTGGCCACGTACTTTATAGACCATCTTAGGTTGGGAAGGACTAAGGGTGGCACCTACAAAATCAGTATAATCGCCCCCTGTTTGTTCAAAGTCGGGTGGGGCTAACAGCTTAATACTATAGCTATACTGCTCCTCAAAGAAGAAAAACCAAGCAGGAGAAAGGTCTATGAGTTCGGCGGTAATGGTGAGTTCAAAGTCTTCGCCGGGTAACACTTCTGATTTGCTGGCCTCAACTGTAAAACGGATGGGGTCTAACCAATGGTTTTGTAAGTTAGAAGGTCTAAAGCGCAAGCCCCTTGTGCGGTGTCGAAGGGTAGTTGTCTTTACGGAGGCTAAAGAAGAGCGGCTGGGTTTATCAGAAGGAACGTCTTCGGCAGCAAATGTTGCCGTTGTTATACATAACCAAAGCAATAGATATAAATAACGCATAGCTAATAAGATTGAATCAGGGATACTAGTAATAATAGTTATGCTATATTAAGTATGTTTAGAGAAAGTTCCAAAAATAGACCTCAAATTTTTGCTGAAATTTATTTAACGGTAAATTTTGGGGAAAAACTATTGGTTATTCCTCTTGTAAGCGATTGGTTGGCAAGCAGGAGCTACTTATTTTTCATGGTTTTTAGGATAAAGAAAATCAGTGTACAGGGAAATCTCAACCACTCCTTGTTATATGTGATGTAAGAACAGGTGAACCTATTGTACATCCAACTTGATGAGATAATAAACAAACTACTGCATCAATTACCAACTATGCTTACTATCCAATATTGCTCTGATTTACACATGGAGTTTGATACGAATCGGCTCTATTTATTGGATTGCCCTATCGAACCATCCGCCGATGTTCTGATTTTGGCAGGTGACATCACATACCTGCATCATTATTCAACCCAAAAACATGAGCAAACCTTTTTCCGTATGTATCAAGAGGCGTAATGGAAGGCTATTCAACTGCGGTTTGTATTCGTTTTTGATATGGTAGAGCATACAACTTTGTATGTGAATAACGTAGGATTAGAAGACTAAAAAGCGGCTTTTTAACGCAAAAAAGCCGCTTTGAGATAGTTGTATTCGTTTAGTTACCTATTCAAAATCTCTTGAATTTTTTGCCACTTCTGCCAGAGAGTTTCTCGAAACAGCCATGCAACCCAGAGGATAATGCCAAGCACTATCAATAAAACCCAATCAATATGAGGAGTGTATTCCTCTTCTTCGTTGAAACGGTGTTTACGTTTCTCTTTTTTTGACAAACCCGTTGGGGTCTCGTTAGCGAGAGGCTTCGGTTGGGAAGACATCAAATCCTCAAAGGTAAGTTCGGTTGCAATTATCATAACTTTTGGAGTTTATCTATTTGAAATTGATTGTTACCGATGCTTTTGATGGCGTAATCATCATAGACGTACACCCCGTTGGCGGTAAGTTGGCTGGTGTATGCCAAACGGATTCCTGCTTTTTGCAGTAGCTCAACGCTGACGGGTTGTGTATCAAATAATTCGTAGAGCTGCGCCAATGCCTGCCGATTGGCTTTAACAATTGTGAAGACTCGTTTTAGGTTGGCATTTCTTGTTTTGGCCAAACTATTGTTGTGCTTTGTTTTGCAAGAGACAGAACAAAAGAGCCGATTTTCTCGCCCCTCAAAGGGATGAAAGCAGTGTTTACAGTACTTTTTCATGGTTTTTGATATATTGGTAGATGAAACGCTGAGAATTTATCCGAATGTATTCGGATAAATTCGGCTTGTATTTGGATATACACGTTTCGGTTAAAAAATTTGAGTTCTATACACTTTTTGTCAACCCCAAAATACTGGGTAGTCATCGTCAGTCAATGCCCAGCCAAAATGGTCATCTCGTTGCAAGAAAAAATCTGCAATACAGTAGTCCTACTTATGAAGTATTTTTCGGTACTGTCATCATAAAGGCATACATTAAGCCTTCAATAATAGCAGCACCAATATATTACAGGAGGAATAAATCATCTCGAGTCCAAATACCTACCAGATTATCGCTGTGGTAGCAGAGATTATCATAAACTTGGACTTCTAATAATCCCCTTTCTTTGAATTTATTCTTCGGGTTGATATACCATCTTTTACCAGCAACAAGACCATTAAAGGTGGCTACGTCCTTGTGGTACTTGGGGCAATGAGATGGTTTAGGCTCTTTTGATGATGGGTCTATTTTCACCAATTTCCGATAGGCTAATCCACTTTCTAACAGCGCTTTACGGATATAATTACTTTCCCCGTACACCTTACTCAGGTAATTTATTAGCTCATTGTTTGTTGGCAAATTAATGTAATGTATATCAATCAGTATTAGACTATCAGCATGAATGTCCTTTAATTCTTGGGGGTAACAATTCCCGAAAAATTGCAGACAGTCGTCAGGGATTTCGTCTAAAAATTTACGCCAACATAGGCGCAATTCTTTACTAATGCCCTCGCAAAATAATCCCCGTTCTTCTATTTTATCGAAGCTGTAGAAGGTCTTAGGTTGGTTTATGCCAGTATCGGCCCATTTAAGTTGATACTTAAATAGTGACTTGTTAGGGTCTGGATTTAATGTATTCACTCGTTTGAGTGGGGTGCGTGTTGCCTGCTTGATTTCCATGTTTTTTTGCGTTTTGTGCTTCAATTGAAAATTCAAAAGAACTATCCATTGAAACTGTTGAACCGATTAACCAATTGAATTATTTTTTTATTTTTGTCTAAACTATTGAAGCGCATTGGGCAAAAAAAATAGTAAAGACAATGGACTTCCTGCCGACCGTTTTGGGTCGGTTTTAAATGTGAAAATGGTTGGAGTTGCGCTTACTCGCTATTGCATTACAAAGGTAAAATACGAAGAAGTAGCACTATCTTTAAGAGTAAACAAAAAAATTAATGACTCTGAAAGATGCGTTCTGCCTTTTTAAATTATGCCAATTTTATTAAATTGATTTCTTAGATATTGGCGGTATTCTTTGTTGTGAGCAGCTTTCAAGTCTCTTCCTCGTGAAATTCGATTTAGGTATTTGTCCTGAGATTCGACCCCATGACTTTGTTGGAATAAGGGTTGTAAGTGGATTAATTTTTGTTCAAGGCTCATTTCTACTAAATCATCCAAAATACCTTTGAAAACAACATTTTCAACTTTCCACTCATTTACTATTTTTTCAATCTCTAAGTCAGCAATAGCATTGAAATATACTTCACTTTGTTTGGTGAGATGATAGAAACGTGCTGTGTAGGCTTCTATTTCATTGACCAATAGTGCATTAGCTAATCTGGGCAATGCTAATTTATCGCCATTTTTATCTCGAATGAACAAGGAATGATTTGCTTTTATTCGTTTGTAGAGTTCCCACGAATCATTTATTGTTCTTACCAATTCTAAGTAATCGTTTTGGCGAAGCCGTTCTCTAGTGTTCTTTAATAGATGATAAAAAAGAACCTTATTCGGATAATAGATTTTCTGTCCAGTAGTTTAATTTCTAAGATTTTATTATTAAGTGATTCATTGTCAATATGTTGTTTGATTGTGTATCGTTTTAATTCAAGTAATTTGTCACCCAATAAAAAATCTTTGAACGTGTATGATGCTAATTTGGCTAATTCAGCATCAAAGTTGTATTGCTTTGAGGGCAATAAATCCATTACGGTCTTTCTCACTAAAATCATTAATTCCTTGATGAATATAACTACTTGTTCTTCTTTGATTAGCTCATTAGGAATTAAAATTGGCAGATTTTGCCTTAAATATTCGTCTGCATTGTATATAGTAGGCAGAACTTCACCATCGTTACGCTCGATAAGGATAGGTAGTAGTATGTTCACTAATTCATCTAAGAATGTTTCGATACTTGAGTTGTTGCGACCTTGTTTGATTACTACTAATTTCCGTAGTATTGGGATTGCTTGATAATATCGGCTTTTCATCTGTTTAATTTTGGATTTGACTTGTGGGGATAGAACTATACTCTATTTAGTGCTTTTTTTGAGCAGCCTTAGTGTCGCATTTTCAGCTATTTCTTCTACTGTTTTTTTTCGTCTCGATGCCGCCCACGTGTCCTGCCCCCTGTCTTACGGTACCAGTTTAAAGTAGAGATTCTGATTTAGTTTTTCAAAGTTAGCAGGTGTTTGATATTTCAAGCAGGAATGTGGCCTGAGAAAATTATAGTTGCTGTGCCAGGTTGTCAACAGGTCGTTGATTTCCTCGAGAGAATAGAACCAATTCAAGTTCAGGCACTCCTTCCGAAGCGTTCCGTTGAGGCGTTCGATGATTCCGTTCTGGGTCGGCTTACCCGGTTGGATGAACTTGATTTCAACACCCCTGGCCGCTGCCCACCCAGCAAGCGCTTGGCTGATGAATTCCGGGCCGTTGTCGCAGCGGACATAGCGGGGGAAACCCCTGATTTGGCCAATCCTGTCGAGGGTTTCCACCAGTTTGGGGGCGGTGATGCTGGCAGCTGCCTCCACCCAGAGGTCTTTTCTCGAGCACTCGTCCACCACGTTTATGATTCGCACGCTCTGCTGTTTGTCCCCCATCACCCACTCGCTCAGGAAGTCCATCGCCCAGCCTTCGTTGATTTTCTCTGGCGGTAGCAAACCCTCGAAGACCCGCTTGATGCGGGGCTTTTTTGGGTTCCTGTGCAGGCTTAGTCTTGCGCTCTGATAAAGCCGGTATGCACGGTGCCTGCCGATTCCTTCGCCTTGGTTCTTCAGGTAGGCCAACATCAGGCGGAAGCCCCATGCCGGGTGTTCCCGCCTAATCTGCTTCATCCTTTCCACCCAATGGGTGGCCCAATCGGTGGTCATGGCCGTCGATTTGCGCTCTTTCTGCTCATACGCTGTCGAGCGTCTCAGGCGCAGCCACTGGCAGATGCGGCGTTTGCTCAACCCGGCCTGTTTACCCTGTACATGACCCATCAGTTCCACCTTTGCTGCTGGGCCTGCTTCTTTTTTAGGAACTCCACCGCCTCGCTGACCACCTCGTGCTTGAGTTGCAGCTCGGCGTACATCTTTTTGAGGCGGAGGTTTTCCTGTTCGAGTTCCTTGAGCCGGCGCTTGTCCTCGTGCTGTTCCGTCTCTGCCTCGTTCTTCCACTTGTAGAACGTGGCTGGGCTTATTTGGTGTTCTTCGCACAGTGCCTCTACTGTCTTGGCTCCTTTCAGGTAGCTGTCCAGTATGGCTCTGCGCTGGCTCTCGTTGAATCTGCTCTTTCGCATGGTGCTTGTTTTAAGTGTGAAAATAATTGTTGTCCATTATTTCTCTACTTATTTTTGGCACCGCTCTCTGGGGGGTAGGACACACGCATCTAAATCCCTCACAAGGAAAAAATTACGTTTACCTCGTTTTTGGTACGAAATGGTGTTTTGATAACAGTAATTGTATAGGGTGTTTTTGGGTAAACGCAAGTAGTCCGCTGCTTCTTCAATCGAAAGGTATTCGTTGGCTTGGTATTGCTTATATTGGCTGGGATTTTGTTGAATTTCTTGCCGAATTGCTGTGCGGACAAGTTCTAATAAGTCCTCCACTGAAATGCCTATAACATTCATTTGATTTTGCTGTTAGGGGGTGTGTATGTTCCCTTCGGCGAATCAAACGTAGCAAGTTTATATGAAATGATTAATTAATAGATGGGGGCTATAAATATTTATAGCCCCCCAAATTGTTTTTCTATTGCGCTGATAATCAAGGTTTTAATATCTTCAATAATTTTCTTTTTTTCAGCTTTGCTTTTGCATACTACCTCTTCATAGATAAATGATTCTTCTGTTTGACCAGCAGAGAAACCAGTAAGAACTTGTACAGCTTTGGAAAATGAATCCTTGCTAATTTCATCCGTATTATTAAAAATACAATTAAGTTGAGCCAAATGGTTGAAAAGTCTGACGGTTTCATCTTTATTGAGAATTGTCCTTCTATCATTCGGGCTTCTAACTTTTGGTTTAGGAATTTCTAGCTTTTCACTTGGTGTACGCCCTACTTTTTTTACAGGTATTTCAGGATTAATTGTGTGATTCTCTTTTGACTGGCTGGTTGCTTCTATACTTTCAGGCAAAATAATTCTGAATGAGTTGCTGGTCAGCCATCTATCCAAAAGCTCTAATGGCTTGCCTTTTAGTAAAGAGTCTTGATAAGTTATTTTTAGCACTTCCAAAAACCTTCCATATCTATCCCAGTTACTCCTAAAACTTTGTTTAAAGTGATAAGATAGAAAAGTATCAAACTCTTGAATCTCGCAGGTAACTAACATCCAAGTATAGAAATACATAAATTTTTTGCATCCCTCAATATCTTCAGGATTGTAATTTAAAGTTATGTAGCTATGTCTGAACCAATAAATATCATATATCCAACGCCGTGCTTCTCTTATATCATCTTCAAATATTCTTTTGTCATTGGCAACATGGCGACCTTTTTGAAAGGAAACCCAGTCGTCTTTTACTTGCTGAGATGCGTCTATTCCCCAAAAATTATTGGCTTCTTCGATAAGTGCCTCTACATTTATCGTTTTTAAGCGATCTGGCAATTCATTTGATAAGACTTCTTTTATTTCTTCCTCCCATAATTTTTCTTCTGTTGAACTCATCTCATGTGCTCTAACAACATATCCAAATCTGACCTCTTGTAAATCTGTGATATGTTCTTCTTTTCGAGTTGCTAATGCTTCAAATTTATCTACAAAATAAAAATGCCTTTTTGCCTCATATCGCTCTATGCTTAACTTTTCTCCATACTTTTCCTCATCATCACAGATTGATTCATAATAATTAAGCAGTTCTTCAAAACATTCATCTGGAAGACCCTTTACATGAATAGCCTTACGCCAGATATGGGCAATATTTACTTCGTATTCGGGATTGTTGGTTTCCATTTTTTTATTTAGGATTTGTGTTACTATTTACAAAAAGAAGCCTAATGACCTCATTTAGGCACTCTTTTACTACGGTAGGGGCATTTCCTAATAATTCCAATTTTTTATCAATTATACGATTTAGTAGCTCTAAATTACTCTGAATAATATCAAAATACGGTTCGGATAAAATAGCAATGAATACCTGTTTGGTAGTTGATTCTTTTATTGTTAACTCCAAATTCTCAGCAAATAAATACTTTATAAATTCAAGAGCCTGCATCACATTTTCTCTATTGGGATTATGTGACCCTTGCAAATTTTTTAGTGCATATTGGAAAAGATTTGGCTTATTTCTGGACAGAATCCTGCTTTTGTTAAAAACATTAACCAACGTGTCCTTTGTTAGCGTGAGACCCTTGTAGTTTAACTCTACCATTTTAACCTTTGCTTTTTCCCAATCATCAATGCTCTGTATTTTTAAAAAGACCTCACTTGTTGTTCTTGGAACAATTTCCTGCTTTAGCAAGAATAAATCATCGGTAACTAAAATTTTATTTGGCTGATGGGTAATGAGTAATGTATTTGTAATATAGTTTTGATATAAACTATTTGCAGACCCATTTAACAAAACAGAATCTTCGCTAAATAAATCAAGAGCATATTCTGGATATTCGATTTGACAATTTGCTTCAACCCAGCTTAGTATCTTTTCAAATTCTATTATTCGATTTCGATTGTAATGCTCAGGGTAAAAAATAGGAGTGACTTTATCAGGCAAGATGGAAATTGAAAACTTTTCTTCTGGCTCTGATTTTAACCTATCTATTTCATAAATAATTAAATCCTTAGTATATTGACTAATAGCAAGTTTCTTCCCTGTAAAATCTATCTCATTGGCTAATTTGTAAAACAGACAAATAGAGGTTATATCTAAGACAAAAGTGGTAGTATTGCTGATATGAGGTGGAGTCTGATTGATAAAAGGAATTAAATTTATGCCTAATTGAGGGTTTTGAGTAAGAGAGTCAAAACAATCTAAAACGTTTCCATCAAATATAGATAGACAAATATCTGTAAACCCAATTTGTTGGTTTTCATATTCTGCAAAAATTTCCTCATTTTTTAGCTTTTGTTGCAATCCATCTGAACCAAATTCTACTTGAAATAATTGGGTAATTGCTAATATATCATTATCATGCGGCAACTCAATTGAGCGCAACGGTAAACCAGAAGCAAGTGGCCTTGTCGCTTCGTTAAAGATTTTTCTTAGCTCACCAATATATTTATCATAAATAGCAACAATTCGGATTGGGGTATTAGCCTGAAACGAAGTAGTTAATTCCACAACTTCAAGTTTGGATTTTTTAAATACACATTGAATAATGGGATTAGTTTCTAAACTATCAGAATTAACTGAATGTATAGATAATTCTCCGTTTATTTCCAATTCTACGTATGTATTTAACTCTACATATTCAGGGAACACAGTCTCTTGGTAACGTTCAGCTAAGAGGCATATCCCCCAATAATTCTGTTTTATTGTAAGATTTTCTGGCGAAGTTCTAAGTAAACGATAGGCCATTTCTAAGCCTATCTCAACTTTATTATTCGTAATACAAACTCTACTTAGATATAGCGTATCATTTGCCGAATATTTCTCGTCAAGTAATCTTTCATCTAAGAAAGTTTCTACTTTTTTTCTTTGCCTATATAAAACCTCTATTAAGATAAATTTTAGCCTTGTGTTTTCTTTAAATTTCTCTAAACCATAGATACAAAGAGCCTCAATTTTTGGGTAATTTGCTAAGCTGATATATAAATTCAATTCATGGAATAGGAGGTCTAAATTAGGCGTAAAATGTAATCTCCAAAACTCTAATTTCTTTAATAGCTCTGTATTGTATTTTGGAAGCCTTAAAAGAATTTGAATATACAAACCATAAACCTGCTCTGTCTTTTTATCTAAATCGGGTTCTAAAAGCACTTTTGCTCTCTCATATTCGCCGATAAAATACATACTCAAAATAATACCTAACCGGTAATGAGGTTGAAAAGTATTCCAATTATCTAAAAGACGCTCAATCTTTTCTCGACAAAAATCCCGTTTTTCTTTATCTTGTTTGAAAAGAAATACCTCAATCAAATCAAAGAAATATTCTTCTGAATAAAACTTGTTTGGCAAAGTTGAATGAATTGTAGAAGTATCAAAACCTGCATTTAAAAGCATCGTTATTGCAAGCAATACATTTTGTGTATTTACCCAATCTATATTTTTTACCTCTGTTAGGTACTTTTCAAAATAACTATTGGCTTCTTGGTTTTGCTCTAAACCTTGTAAAGACTGTGCCCGAAGTATATAAAAAACAGGGTCATACTGCTCTATTTTTGATTTTTCTATTAACGCTATTACTTCCTCATGTAAATTTTGTTCTGATAATGCCAAAACAATATCGAACACTTTCATTAGTTGTAGAGAGATTAAGTCATTCTCGGAATACTTGTACAATAACTCCAAAGCAAGTCTCTTCTCTGGTTTAACTTTATACTTTGCATAATCATAATAATATTGGGCTTGATTGAATAGAATTGTATCTACCATTTCTGTTTTTGACAGTGTATCCACTACTTTTTTTAAAATTTCAACTCCTCGTTGAATTTTTTCGGAAATAAACTCCGTCTCATTTTGTTTAGTTTTTTTCCTTATTGTAATACCTTCATAGTTGTCACCATGCAAGAAGTAGATACCTAAGAAAATGTAATATTGATATGATTCAAGCTCTATTGTTTGTGGAACTGGAATCAGCTCTGAACCTTTATAGACCTTATTAACATCTTGGAATTCTGTGATTTTTTTGCCATTAATGCTATGAACGAATCTGTTATAGATGAAGCGAGGCTTCTTTAAGACAGAATTCGGCACTTCAATCTTAGTGGACGACAATGTTTCTTTTAATGCCCACGCTCTTGGGTTCAATTCATCCTCTTGAAGAACTTTTTCTACTAATTCTAATGCTTTTTGTCGGTTGTTTAGATGATAATAACCCGAAGCTGCTCTTTCTTGATATTTAAAGTTATCTGGTTGGCTATTATAGGCTTTAATCAGTAATTCACTTGCATCTTCAGTCTGCCTTTCTAAATGGATTAAGGCAATTGCTTTTAAATAAGTACACTCCGCCAATAATATTTTCTTGTTTTTGGGAGGAAGCTGGCATGATTCTATTGCCTTTTGGATTTCTTCAATTTCAGATAAAGCAGTAAGAGGCTTAAATTTAAAGATGTACTCTTCAGACTCATTTAGTTGCCTTCTGAAGTCTGCAATTAGTTCAATATTTACAGATTCAACAATAATCTCATTTTCGTTGTAAACTTTTATTTCAGGTACAAAATCTTTAATAAAAGAAATATCAGTTGCCCAAAATCGTACTATTCGCTCTGTATATTTTAAAATTATTCCCACTAAAAAAATCTCTTCATTTACAAACAGAAATACGGCACTTCCTGAGCAGCCTTTTACTATATCTACAAACCCGCATTCTGAATTATCAAAAGTTTCATTTAATAGTTTTAGCTGGAAGTTCTTATTTGTTCTGTCTGTAGTTTTTACATCTATATTTGATGGAAACTTCCCTTGATGCCCCATAGGAAATCCTTTAAACTTAAATTCATCCAACTTAGTAATATTTAATGCTAACTTGATTTCTGGAATTTCCCAAGCCACGTCTTCTCTATTGAGCTTTATCATCAAATAATCATTCTGATAACTATCACTCATATATACTTCATTAGGAGCAGGAAATTGCTTAGTATGAGTCCGAAATACCTTTTCATCCGAATCATAAAAATCAATATTGAATTCTGTCGGATTAGGTTGCAAGCAATGCCTTGCTGTGATAAGAAATAGGTCATTATTATTGTTAAGAATAACGCCGCTGCCAACTGGCTGATTTTCAATAGAAAGCCGAACTGAAATTTTATGCAAAATTGAGTAATCCATTTTCAAAAGTAGTTTCTAAGTAATTGTTAGTTGATTGTGTATAAAAACAGTTAAAATTATATGTTTCCTGTTCGATATGAGTTGTAATTCCTCTTAGGCAAGAGTTATCATAATTGAAATAAAAATACATTTTTTTCTCTGTTTTCCGATTAGGGTTCTTTACGATTTTTGCAATGGTCTCTTTATTCGGTAAATTATCTCTATTCATCCCATTAGCAGAAAAGACAAAATTTTGACAATCTAAAATGTCAAGTAAATCGTTAGATATATTCCTCTTTGACCCATGATGGGGAACTTTAAATAAGCTAAGTTTTAGTGGATTTGCTTTGGAATATCCCAACTTTCGTAAGGATTCGTACAATATAGAAGGGTGAGCATCAGCACAAAAAAGTGCATTAAATGACTTAATTTCTAATAAAAATGCTATGCTGCTGCCATTTATAGGGTCTTTATCTTCATCAATAGGATTTGAATATAATTCTTCAATAGGTCTTTGATAGTCATTGCCTTTACTCGAAATTTCAAACTCAAATTTCTTTTCTTCCTCTACCCACTCATTTTTTAATCTTGTCAAACTCTCGGCACTGGGGGATAGTATTTTCAATTTGATGCTCTTATCAATGATATACTCATTACCTGCCGTAATTTCTATAAATGACCGACCCTCACTATGAAACTTATCTCTTAATGCAGAACCTTGCTTTACACTTATCTCTGTCTCAATCTTTTTCTCTCTATATTCTAATCTATCGGCATGATTAAACCAGAATTCTTTAATCATATCTGTACCAAAATCATTTAGAAAGGGTTGAATGCCTCCAATATGGTCTCGGTCAATATGAGTTACTACGAAAAGGTCTATTTTCTCACCTCGTTCTTTTATTTGGCTTGCATCCTTTTTTAAGGTCGTTTTATATGTTCCATAGTAACCTGCATCAATGATGATATTTATCGTTTTTTTGAGTGAAGTATATCTAAGATATGTGCAATCCCCACATTTGACTTTGTAAAATCGTATTTCTATTTTTTCCATAAATTGATATAATAAATCTATAACCCATTGAGAAACAGCTATTCAAATAGTTTAGTTCATAAGGTTTTTGTACTGAAAGTAAGAAGCTAAATACTACCCCAATCGCTTCATCTCTTCCTGTACAAATGATTCTAATTGCTCTTTTGTAGGCAAGTAAAGTTGATACTTACTTACAAACAGGTTGTCGTTACCTGAAGTAGCAAAATGTACAAGTGCTTTGTCTTTTTCGGTAACGAGCAAAATGCCGATGGGTGGGTTGTCACCTTCGGTCATTTGGGTTTCTTTGAAGTAATTGAGGTAGGTGGTCATTTGCCCTGCATGGGCGTAACTGAATTTTTCAACCTTCAAATCTATCAACACTTGACATTTGAGAATTCGGTGATAAAACAGCAAATCAAGATAATAATATTCTTCTCCTATCAGAATTCGCTTCTGCCTTGCTTCTAAACAGAACCCATGTCCAAGCTCTAACAAAAACGCTTGGAGATGGTCAAGTAAGGCTTGTTCAAGGACTGTTTCTTCGAGGAGTTGATGGGATAAACCCAAGAATTCAAAGATATGTTCGTCTTTGATGAAGTCGGTAGGTTTGGCAGGTAAGTTCTTTTGTGCTACTAATTCGGCTAATGCTTGTGGTTTTTCGGATAGAACTATACGTTCAAAGTAGAGAGAATATATTTGCCTTTTGAGTTCACGCTGAGTCCATACACCTTTCATACATTCTAATTCGTAGAAAGTACGTTTCAAAGGGTCTTTAATGTGGATAAGTTCTGTTAAATGTGTGTAAGAGAGGTTATCGAAAATTCGTTGTGGTGAAGATTTAATACTTTGATTGTCAGGTTCTTGCAATTGGGCAATCACTGATTGCCCAATTGCACTACCCAACTTTAGTGTATCTGCTTGTGAAGATAAATATAACTTGATAGGTTCGGATAGTTGTGGATATTCGGTATAAAACTGTCTAAATAGCTTCAAATTTCGGTAAGAAAAACCCTCAGTATTAAGCCGTTTGGCTAAGTTTTGTATGAGTTTTGCACCATATTTAGCACGGTCTTCGCCATTTTGTTCAAATTCCATAATATACAGCCCAATGAGCCAGTTTCGAGCAGTTAAAGATTTATTAATGGCTTTAACCGCTTCAATGCGTAGCACTTGGTCAGTGATTGTTATAGATTGAATTAAGGTATCAAAGTTCATAGGTTCTATGCTTAGAAGATTATAATAGATTTTTCATGGCTTCATCCAACACATCATTCCCAAATGAATCTAAGTAAATACGAGTTGTTTTCTCAGAATCATGCCCTAACATTTCCGAAATGACTGCTGTGGGCGTACCACTTTTTTTCTGGATAGTAGCAAATGAATGACGAGCTACATAAGTAGTAAGATTTTCAGCGATACCGAGCATTTTTGCAATTTCTTTCATATCGTCGTTGGTTTGACCAGTCACCTTGTGGATTCGGTCTTTCATTTGGGTTGGTGTTTTATGAAAGTCTGAGAGAATTGGGAAAATGTACGAATTCTCTCGGACGAAATTGGTTTCTCGGAAATATGTTAAAATCTTTTGAGCAGGGGGTAACAACACTATATTCATGTATTCTCCTGTCTTTTGACGAGCATAATGTAAGCGGCCATTGACGATGTCTGACCATTTAAGATGAGCCATATCCACAAAGTTGATACCGCCACAATAGTAGCTAAATATAAAAAAGCTGCGAGAGCGATATAATCGAGATGAAGGGTTCAAATCCAACTGGATGATACAGGTCATATTCTCTTTGGGAATAGCTCGTTTCTTGGTCTTTACATTTCGGTATTTAGCAAAGCCAAATTCTTTGAAAGGGTAATAATCGGGTTTTACCAAGCCTTCTTTTTTAGCATAGCCTAAAAGGGTATTTAGAGTACGGAGATAGTAGAAAATAGTATTAGGCATGAGTTTTTGGGCAATGAGCCACTCCTCATATTGCTTTAAGAAGGTGTAGGTTATGTCTGGAAACTCTAAATCTCTACCATTACGATAAGCCTTTAATTTATTCTTTGCTTCAACAAAAGCATTGGCATAACCTACATTACCAGACTGCTCCTTTCGTGCTATGACTGTATCAAAATATTCAAAAATAGTTCCTGCCTTGTGATTTTTGTTGACTTGAAGTATATTAGATAATTCTTCTAAGGAATATTCTTTATCCTCATTGGCCAAATTTAATATTTCACGATTGGCTTTGTTGCGTACTGTATCAATTGAAATTACTATTTCTTGATATAAAGGATGCTTCCTTTTCGGTAAGTTATTTTTGCTGTCCCATAATTCAGTTGAGCAGCTATATCCCATATTAATATACTTTAATTTACGGTTTTTAGTAAGCCGTAGCATAATTGGATGTTCGCCGTTTTTTAGTATTTTTGAAGTAAAGAGAACGATTTTTACAGAGGTCATATATAAGTTCGCTCGTAGGGCATTGATTATTTTAAAAATACTTGGTTTAAACATGGTTTAAACAAAAGTATTGAATTTTCGTAAATAACCACAAGTTTTCATTAATAAATATTTCATAATATGTTGATTTTTAATAATATATGAAATATTGACAAGTGATAAAAACTAAGAGCCACACGTCTGGGGGGCGTGGGGTCGCAGGTTCAAATCCTGTCATCCCGACATTTTTTAGTTCATCTTGCTTCAAAACCCTTTAAACGTATTGTTTGAAGGGTTTTTGCTTTTATACTCTTTTGCTTTTCTTCATTATTTTTCGCAAATTTCGTCAGTTATTCATCAGTCAAAAGCAAAAATCGTCAGTTGTTATGAAAAAGGAATCGTATTCCCTAAAGTTTTACGTTTATGTACCTCATAATGGAAACGATAACCCAAAGGTGTATGGGCGTATCAGAGTCAATAATCAAAAGGCAGAATTCTCAACTGGACATACTATCAATCCAAAAGAATGGGATAATATACGACAACGTTCTACTAAAGACCTACGATTAAATGAAGAACTAATTTCCATTGAAAATGAGCTAATGGAAATAAAACGCCACCTACGTTATACAGGTAAACCTATCACCGCTAAAATATTAAAAGACCTTTACACTGGCGCAATAGCGTCTGAAGTTTATCTTATCAAGTATATAACAGCTTTTATAAGTAAAATTGAAAACATGCCTTCAGAGTTCTCTAAGGGTACAGTACAGAATTATCGCTCAACTTTAAAGCATTTGCAAGGGTTTTTATTAACTCAGAAGATAAAAGACATACTACTTGAGCAGATGAATTACAAAATGGTCTCCGATTTCGACTATTATTTGCTGAATTGCATAAACCCTCAGACGAATCAGAAAATAGAGCGCAACACAGTCAATAAAATACACTAAAGGCTGAAGGCTATTTTTAATCGTGCCATAAAAGAAGAGATTTTGACGAAAAATCCGTATCAAAATTTTACCTTTAAATTTACAAAGACCCAGCGTGATTTTCTGACAGAAGATGAATTTGAAAAATTGCAAAATCATTCGTTAGGAGACAATCTAAGCCTCCAGAAGGTCCGAGATATATATATGTTTTCAGTTTATACAGGTTTACGATTTGGAGATGCTATTAATTTGAAAACGGAGAATATTATAAACGAGAAAGATGGAGGCAAATGGATTCAGATAATCCAAGAAAAAACGAAAGAGCCATTTCGTGTACCTATGCTAAACCATGCTATTCATATTATGAGGAAATATGAATCTGAAAGCAAAATTACAGGCTATGTATTAGCCAGAATATCGCATCAAAAACTGAATTCCTATCTAAAGGTGATAGCTGCAATGGTAGGCATTTCTAAAAATCTTACACACCATACCGCACGTCATACTTTTGCCACAACTATTGCATTGAACAATGAGGTACCAATGGAAATTGTTAGTAGAATGCTTGGCCATACTAATATTCGTACCACCCAAATTTATGCCAAAATAACCACCCAGTATTTGAAAGAACATACTGACAAATTGAACAAAAAACTAAGCAAATGAAAAGCAGAGATAAAAAATTATTCGAGTTATCGAATGCACAAAAAACTATTACTAATAAAATAGACTTAGCACCATTCAAAAAATTATGGAAAGAGGTAGCTGTAATACTATATCCTATTATTGTCGAATCTAACAAAAACGAAGGATTCATAGAGGCATGTAGAAATAAAGCTCTCCAACATTTTAAATTTAATATACACAAGTTATCCGCAGTACTTCCAGCAATAGATGACAATGTCAACAGAATTTATCAAGAATTTACAATTATTCTTAATGAAACCATTTTGAATATCTTTAAACTGGATATTATATTAGATGAACTGGCGGAGAATCCAAAAATTGATTGTATTGACAAAGCATTAATTAGGGAACGATTTTTTCTGTTTTTTCTAATAAGCACTTTTCGTAAAAGAATGAAAGAGATAAAAATCCCTGAAATATGGATAGATGGCTCTCAAATTTGGGGATTGTACCAAGCAATAAAAAAAAGACATGAATTAACTGTTCAAGACACAAATACAAGAGAAAAATTTAATTTTTCCTCATTTTTACAAGAAGTAGTAATCTATCAAATAGAACTACTGTTTGCGAAGATGAGGGAGCAAAATTCTGTTTTAGATGAAAACGACATTAATTCTATCAGTACATTAGATATTACAAAATTGCTTCAATATCCCATAGAGAATTTTTGTATGCAAGGTATAGTAAATGATATTAAGTTAAATGATATAAATAGCCTTGAAGGAAAGCTTATTCTACTTCAAACTCTCTTTTTCTATACTCATGGCATTGAATCACAAAGTGATTTTCTCCACCGCAAAAGGGACATACCTTCTTCTACTGCGACCTATACGAGGGAGTATCGTCAATATTTACGAAATGAATTCAAGAAGTTAAATCTCATCTAACCTGTCATTTCTATCTGTTTGTAATCTTGCAAATTGACTTTTTTTGGGTTGAATTTGCAAGATTCACCTTAGTATATCTCGATTTACCTTGCCGCCGAAATGATTTAAAAAGAATTAATCGGCAACAAAATGGAAAAAATAGAGATGTATCTCGTCCCAAAGTCCTATTTGGACAAACTCGAAGAAAGTCAAAAAAAAATACTTTCAATGTTGGAGGGTGGCCAAACAACTTCGACCACCTCAGTAGGCAACTATGTGCCAGAACCAGAAGCTATGCGATTACTTGGCCGAAAGTCCACATGGTTCTGGCAACAACGCACCAGTG
Source organism: Spirosomataceae bacterium (assembly GCA_046329195.1). GTDB lineage: Bacteria > Bacteroidota > Bacteroidia > Cytophagales > Spirosomataceae > JAXLVB01. The sequence goes on from JAXLVB010000001.1 coordinate 483,314, forward strand.
GGGAATTGGCTTACTCTAAAGTAGGCAACAAAATCTACTATTCTCGCCTCGACATTCTCGCACTTTTAGACAAAAATCGAAAAAAAATTTTTAGAACCAAAAAGCGATAAAGGGTATTCCTGAACACTCTTTATCGCCAAATGTTTGTATCTCATTCTCTACGGGGTGAAGATGCAAAGTAAAATGTATTTTACCCAAAAAATGATAGTACAATGTCACAAAGTCAGCAAAAAAAAAACCAAAAAATCACAATTGAGGCGTTGAAAAAAGAGGCCCAAAATGTGAAAACTGAATCATCTGGAAGTACAAGCAAGCAAGAACTAAATCCATTCCCGATTGCGATTTTCCCCAACTCAATCCAGCTATTAATTCGTACACTATGTGACTGTATGAAATTCCCCATAGATTATATGGGGGCTTCTATTCTTTACGTTGCTTCTATTGGTATTGGCAATACTCACAGAATTAAAATCAAAACTGGCTGGATGGAGAATTGTGTTCTATTTCTCTGCCTTATCGGTAGAGCAGGAACAAACAAGAGTCATCCGTTAGGTTTCGCCTTGCAACCGATTTTTCAAAGAGATAAAGTTGCACATGGACAATATTCTAATGCCTTAGCGGAGTATCAGATATTAAATGATATGTCAAAAAAAGACAGGCAAGAGCAAGGGTTGGAAGAGCCAAAAATACCTAAGCTAAGAAAGTATTTACTTTCTGATTACACTCCTGAGTCAGTTTCATTCCTACATTCAAATAATCTGCGTGGTATTGGGGTCTATGTAGATGAATTAGCTGGTTGGTTCAAAAACTTTAACCGCTATAATAAAGGTTCTGAACAAGAAACTTGGTTATCAATTTGGTCTGCTAAACCAATGATAACAGACCGTAAATCTGGGAATTCAATATTTATTGAACATCCCTTTATTTCAGTAATTGGCACAATTCAAAATGGATTATTAGACGAAATATCAAAGGACTCCAGAGAGCAAAATGGTTTTTTGGATAGAATTCTTTTTGCGATTCCTGAAAATCTAAAGAAGGAGGCTTGGAGTGAACAAGATATTGACATTCAGTTAGTTGAAGCTTACAATTCTATAATTGGTAAGCTGTTTGATTTAGATTTTGCGTCAAAGACTAATGACAGTTTTTCGCCTACGGTATTAGAGCTTACTCCATATGCAAAAGAACTGCTTTTTGATTGGCAAAGAGAAAACACAAATCTGTGTAATTCCACTGAAAATGAAACTCTTGCGGGGATTTACTCAAAATTTGACATTCATATTTGTCGATTTGCCCTAATCCTGCAAGTGCTCCGTTGGGCTTGTGATGAAGACAATAAGAGTCAAATTGGCAAAGAAGCAATAGAGGGGGCAATAAAACTGGTCGAATATTTCCGCAGAAATGCTGAGAAAGTTCACTATCTGATAAACACAAATAACCCATTAGATAAACTACCCAGAAACAAGCAAAAACTTTATGACAAATTACCAGAGCAATTTACTACAAATGTAGGATTAACCATTGCTATTGACTGTGGTTTCAAAGAGCGCAATTTTAAAGAATTTCTGAATGATAGAACTTTATTTGAGCGGATAACTCATGGGGAATATATCAAGCTATACTAACCATTTGCACTTTGCATTTTCTACACTTTCTGCACGATGTAAAAAATGTACATAATGTAGAAAATGCAAAGTGCAAACAACAGTAAAAACCATGAAAGAATATCAATTTAGCCTCGATAACACCCGTCCAAGTAAGGTATTTCTGTGCCCTGCGTGTGGTAAAAAAGAGTTCAAATTATACCTTGATACCCAAACTGGGGAATACATTTCAATGCAAGTTGGTAAGTGTAACCGTGTTGTTAAATGCAATTACCATTACACACCAAAACAATACTTTCAGGACAATCAACTACCTGATAAACAGCAGATTCAAAATAAACCTATTATTGTGACTCCGCCTAAACCAAGTTATTTACCCAAAGAGTCATTTGACAAATCCTACGGGACTGCCCATCCCAATCATTTCTTAACATACCTGCGTAGCCTATTCCATGACAAGATCGCTATACAATTAGTCAATCGCTTTAATATTGGTACATCAAAGTATTGGCAAGGAGCTACAGTGTTTTGGCAGATTGACCGATGGAGTAAAATACGAACAGGCAAAATTATGCTCTATCATCCCAACACAGGCAAGCGAGTCAAAGAACCATACAGTCACATCAACTGGGTACATTCAGTGTTAGAGAAGCAAGGCAAACTCACCGATTTTCGCTTAAAGCAATGCTTGTTTGGCGAACATCAACTGGTAAATGAGCCAAAGAGCAAGCAAATTGCCATAGTAGAATCCGAAAAAACAGCTATTCTGGCAAGTGTGTTTTTACCTAATTTTATTTGGCTTGCAGCAGGTAGCCTAACAAACCTAACCCCTGAACGGTGTGAGGTATTAGCTGGGCGAAATCTAATGCTCTACCCAGATTTGGGTGTTGCCGACACAACTGGTCAAACACCATTTGATAAGTGGCAAGAAAAAGGAAGTTTATTGAGGAAGAAACTGGCTTGCAAAGTATTCGTTTCTGAAATATTGGAGCAAGAAGCCGACGAAACAGAACGAGCGAAAGGGCTGGATATTGCAGATTTTTTTTTGCAACGAGATGACCATTTTGGCTGGGCATTAACTGCCGATGACTACCCAGTATTTTGGGGTTGACAAAAAGTGTATAGAACTCAAATTTTTTAACCGAAACGTGTATATCCAAATACAAGCCGAATTTATCCGAATACATTCGGATAAATTCTCAGCGTTTCATCTACCAATATATCAAAAACCATGAAAAAGTACTGTAAACACTGCTTTCATCCCTTTGAGGGGCGAGAAAATCGGCTCTTTTGTTCTGTCTCTTGCAAAACAAAGCACAACAATAGTTTGGCCAAAACAAGAAATGCCAACCTAAAACGAGTCTTCACAATTGTTAAAGCCAATCGGCAGGCATTGGCGCAGCTCTACGAATTATTTGATACACAACCCGTCAGCGTTGAGCTACTGCAAAAAGCAGGAATCCGTTTGGCATACACCAGCCAACTTACCGCCAACGGGGTGTACGTCTATGATGATTACGCCATCAAAAGCATCGGTAACAATCAATTTCAAATAGATAAACTCCAAAAGTTATGATAATTGCAACCGAACTTACCTTTGAGGATTTGATGTCTTCCCAACCGAAGCCTCTCGCTAACGAGACCCCAACGGGTTTGTCAAAAGAAGAGAAACGTAAACACCGTTTCAACGAAGAAGAGGAATACACTCCTCATGTTGATTGGGTTTTATTGATAGTGCTTGGCATTATCCTCTGGGTTGCATGGCTGTTTCGAGAAACTCTCTGGCAGAAGTGGCATAAAATTCAAGATATTTTAGCTACAACAGGTAACTAAAACGTAAATTCGACAATTAGCCCAGTATTTTAAAATCTTGAACAAGCCCCCGTACTTACTCCATCTGTAATATTATTGCCTGTTGCCAAATAGGTTTTATTTTTAAACCATTTAGGCACAAAGCCAGCAGGGCATCCTGTTGAATTAAGGGTAACACTATTCTGATTTAGTACAGTGGTGGGTTTGTTGGTAATAGTAGGAATGGGGTCTGGGCCAAATTGTAATATGTTGGAGGTTTCGGTTTCTACTCCATTTTGAACTCTTCGTAAAAATACACTGTAATAATCATCACATGATGCAGTTGAAATTGAATAATATCCAGTTATATAAGGGAAAAAAGGTTCTGTTGTTACATTCCTACTCTTATTAACTATGTAAATTATTACATAATCACTTGGATAATCTCGTGGTATATAACTATCATATAAAATTAACTAGGTACTGCCTGCGATATTGTCAGGATTTTCTTTTCTTGAATTAGTTTCGTAGGCATAAATGTGTAATCCTATATCCGTGGTTCTAGCTGCTTTTACATTATTTATTTCTTTATTTTTTGTTGATTTTACGACTATGCAATTAGTATTTATTTCTCTTACATAAATAGAATCGGGAAACTGAGACGGCATTTCAAAACTAAACGAATCTTGAAAATGAATGCCATCAATGCTATATTGAAATTGGGTCAGAACAGGAGGGGTTTTAATTTCTAACCGTTGTGTTATGGTATTATTTCCAACAAAAAAATGAACATTTGCCGTAATCTGCTCAGGCGTAAGGGAACAATAGGTTTTGGTACACCACTGCGCTTTTTTGATAAACAGGCTATTGGCATCGGCTTTGGCACTTCCTCGTAATGCCAAAAAACAAGCGTTGGGGTTGTGGGTTGTAAATTTACCTGTTAGGGTGAGGGTAGCGGTTTTGTGGGTGGGGCTTAGGTTAATTCGTAACAAGTCGTGGTAATCGCCGCCTGTTTGTTCAAAGCCTTGGGGTAGTACCAGTTGGAGGGTAAAATCTTGGCAGTCGCCCATATACCCTGCTAAGTTTTCTAAGCCTGTTGTATATTCGGCTGTGATGGTAAGGGTGAGTTCTTCACCTACTTTTACTGAGTCGGCAGAGGGCTTAATGCCTAATCGGATGCAATCTAAAGAAGCCTTGTCTTCAACCCAGCGGATCGGAAGTGTTTTGGATGGAAAAGGCAAACGGCGAGGCGTGGGCTTAGTATCAGCAAAACTAACAAAAGTTAGAAACAACCCTCCTAACAGGATAGCGTAGAATAACTTCATAAATGATTAGGGTTATGTTTGACGTATCAAACAAGTGTGGTTGCAACAAATATGGTAAAAACCTAATTGATGTCAAGTTTTTTTAAATGAAATTTATTTAACGGTAAATTTTTGGGAAAACCTATTGATTATTCCTCTTGTAAGCGATTGGTTGGCAAGCAGGAGCTACTTATTTTTCATGGTTTTTAGGATAAAGAAAATCAGTGTACAGGGAAATCTCAACCACTCCTTGTTATATGTGATGTAAGAACAGGTGAACCTATTGTACATCCAACTTGATGAGATAATAAACAAACTACTGCATCAATTACCAACTATGCTTACTATCCAATATTGCTCTGATTTACACATGGAGTTTGATACGAATCGGCTCTATTTATTGGATTGCCCTATCGAACCATCCGCCGATGTTCTGATTTTGGCAGGTGACATCACATACCTGCATCATTATTCAACCCAAAAACATGAGCAAACCTTTTTCCGTATGTATCAAGAGGCGTAATGGAAGGCTATTCAACTGCGGTTTGTATTCGTTTTTGATATGGTAGAGCATATAACTTTGTATGTGAATAACGTAGGAATAGAAGACTAAAAAGCGGCTTTTTAGTTTTTTAAGCCTAAGGTTATCCACATCCCGAGACTACAGCCGAAAGCAAAGATGTTGACCGTCACTATTATCTTATTAAGACTTCGCCAGCCAGTCTTGGCATAATGCACTAAAACTAAACTATATGTTAGTGTAAAAAATCCGTTGAATGATTTTGATAAAAAGAGGTAATGATAGCCAAAGCCCTCGATCCCTTTGGAGACCAGCTCTTAGCCTTTCTTTTTTATCTATGAGCAATTAGGTAATCAACTGTTTTTGGTTTTACCTGATTTCTGTCTTGTCTCATAAGAGTATGTTTTGAAATATGGTTTCAAATTTTTGCCAGATTCACATCCAAGAAAGTGAGTTGAAAAAAGGTTTCTTCGGCAAGGGTTGTTTTTTTATAAGAACGAGTAAGTCTTCTGTAGGCATTAACCCAAGCAAAGGAACGCTCTACCTGCCATCGCCCTTTCTGGGGAACAAAACTCTTGTCACTTTCTGGTTTCTGTGCCATTTCAACAGCATAGCGGCCTTTGTTTGAAAATCGCCTTGGTAGGCACTATCAGCACAGATAAGCACCAAATTAGGGGCAGATTTTGATAAGCTTGAAAAAAGTTCAATACCCACTTGCCCATCGTGTACATTGGCACAAGAGATATATAGACATTAACAATCCTAAACTATCAACAGCGATGTGCCTTTTACGGCCATTGACTTGTTTATATCCATCTATACCCGTGTTTTAGCTAACAAAAAGACCTTTACGAACACTTTGACTGTCAATGGCAACCCAGATAGGTGTTGGGCTTCGTTGAGATTGGGTTCGTCTTTTTTGATTACTCATTTATAAAAGTGTTTCGATGGTTTGGTCTTTTGTCCACTTATTAAAATAGTAATAGACCGTTTGCTAAGCCGGGTAACTATTTAGTACATTACGCCACTGCAATCAACCCAATCGCATCAATGACCAAGAGTAAATTTGGTTTTTGTTTACGACCAGATACCACCACTTTTTCAATAAATTGCTATTGGGCATCGGTCAAAGGGCAGAACTTTTCTCACATTTTGAATAGTATTTAAGTTTGAGCAAACCAAATATCTATCTGATGTCCTTATTTTAAAAATCGTTGAACTTTTCATAAAAATTCAACCCCTAAATTCAAAATATACTCTTAGACCGCCTTTTTACATGATATTATAGGTCATAAGTGCTTGTTCCAAATTAGTTTATTTTATTTTTAATCAATATTTTTTTTTAATTTATTGATTAAAAAGGTTTTACGGGTAGTCTATAACTAAATAACAGTTTACTACTTATCAAAAAAAGCCTACCGCTGTGGAGAGCGGTAGGCTAGTGGCTAGACTATACAGAACTCAAGGGATTACTTTGTTTTTTTGATAAGGAACGGAATACACTTAGGGTCAGCGCAGCCACAGTCTTTGCGAGTGAGGGTAACGGTTTTGTCGGTATAGCAACCTTCAGGTGTCCAAACCCGGATGGTGTAATCCTGCGTGGTGGCCGGATTAGCCAAGCCCGAAGCAATCACCCCATTGACCGGAATCGTCGTGGCCGAGGCGAAGGTCTTGTTGCCCGTGTAACTACTACCTGCCACCACATCATACTTCCATCCATTCTGGAAGCCTTGCACGAGCAGCTGAGCATCGGCATTCGGATTCAACCCGTTGCAGGTAGCAGCTACTGCCGTGGCGGTGTAACTTGGCTTCACACACGGGATAATCCCAGCATCCACCGTGTAGTTGTTGCGGCGCAAATCTAAGAAGTTAGTCGTCAAGACAATGTCAATCGGGTCGCTACAGCCTTCATCGTTGGCATCACTGTCCACACTGTCGTTGGCCCCTACATTTAGCGTCGTCCATGACGTACCATTCGGTAAGATGAACTTCACGTAGTAACGTCCATCAATCAAGGAGTCGAAGCGATAACGACCGGTGTTGTCGGTCACGGTCTTAGCTAGTTCAATGGTTTTGTTGGCATTGAGTAAGACCACTTTCACGCCTGGTACACCTGGTTCTCCTTGGTCTTGGATGCCGTTCTGGTTGTTATCGTACCAGACAAAGTCGCCCACGCTGCCAAAAGGATCCACCCCTGCATCAATGGTTGGGTTGTCTCGACGGATGTCACCCTTCGGATAAATGGTCTCAATCATTACCACTTCGCTCCATCCGGCTGTGAATGGCTCGGCATTGCTGTCTATGGTCGGGTCATTGCCTTGGTAGCGTTGGGTAATGGGGTTCCATGGTAACCAGTCGCTTGGTAGTACAAAGCGCACTTGGTATTTGCCCGTTACTAAGCTATCAAACAGATACTTACCATTTTGATTAGTCAACTGGGTACGCAACAACTGCTTGGTATCAGCATTGTAAAGCTCTACTTTGAAGTTCGGGATGGCTGGTTCGTTGGCTTCTTGAATGCCATCATTGTCTTTGTCGAACCAGACGTAGTCACCAATTGAACCGTAACGAGGAATCAAACCAGCATCTACATTCGGGTTGTTGCGCATAGTATCACCTGGCGACAAAGTGACGTCAATCATGACGACGTGGCTTAATCCGTTGCCATTAACATCGCTGTCTTTAGCGTCGTTACCCCCTTGGTTCGGTTTGGTGTAATCACAGTCAGTTGGGATATTCGAGAATTGAACTCGGTACTTGCCACTCAACAAGTGGTCAAACTTATAGAAACCGTTGTTGTCGGTAGTAATCTCATCTATTTTCTGACCAGTATTTCCATCAATCAGGGCTACTTTGATATTCGAAACGCCTTTTTCGTTAGCGTCTTGTACACCATTTTGATTGACATCTTTCCATACATAGTCACCGATTGAACCGTACTTCAATACCACCCCTGCATCAATATGAGGGTTATTTCGGAGGGTATCTGCAACAGCCTTACTCACATCAATAGTGATGATATGGGTTAGTCCAGCGGCGTTAGGGTCACTATCTTTGGTGTCATCGCCCATGTTGGAAGCTGTAAACTCTGCATCAGCTGGAATGACAAATTTCACTCGATACGTTCCCGAAGACAACTGGTCAAAGAGATACTTGCCATTATCGTCGGTCATGGTTTCAGCCAGTTGTACCGTAGCTGTGCTGTTGTAGAGCTGTACCTTAATCATCTTAATAGGCGACTCTCCAACATCTTGCTTACCATTCATGTTCACATCTAACCACACATAGTCGCCAATGCTACCATACTGGTTAATCAAGCCCGCATCAATGGTCGGGTTATTTTTGAGCAGTCCTGTAGCCGCCCCATCAATCGGAATCACGGGTGAAAGTCCTGTGGTTGGGTCGGCATCGCTGTCTTTGGCATCGTCAGCCCCTTGGTCTTTAGGCGAAAGACCCATCGACATATTGGCTGGTACGACAAACTTCACTCGGTAATTGCCATTGTCTAATTGCTCAAAGCTATACTTGCCGTTGGCATCAGTGGTGGTGGTTTTCAAGGCAGCGCCTTGCAGGTTGCCGTTGGCATCGCTGCGGTAGAGTTCTACCGTAACGCCTGGCACACCTACTTCGTCGGCATCCTGAACCCCATTGGCATTCTTGTCTTTCCAGACGTAGTCACCAATCGAGCCAAAAGGCGAGATGAGCCCGGCGTCGATATTGGGGTTGTTGCGAAGGGTATCTTCAACGGCCCGCTCTACGTCGATGTCTATCACTCGGGTGATACCCGTAGTAGGGTCTGGGTCAGAGTCTTTGGCGGCATCTTTGCCTTGCTCACGCTTGGTAAAGATACAGCCCACGGGTAGGTTAGAGAACTTCACCGCATACGAGTTGCTTGGCAATAGGTCGAAGATATAGAAGCCTTTATCGTCGGTTACTAAAGTACTCAATAATTGGGTTTGGGTGCCGTTATAGAGCTGTACGGTCACACCCGGTACGCCCGGCTCACCCGCATCTTGAATGCCATTTTGGTTCAAGTCTTTCCAAACAAAGTTACTGATTGAGCCTAACTTGAGGTTGATAATACCAGCGTCAATGGTTAGGTTGTCTTTTTCAATACCTGTTGCGTTCGTGTTGATTTTGACGATTGGGCTGAAGCCATCGTTACCTGGGTCACTGTCTTTGGCAGGGTCAGTGCCTTGTGCTGGTTTGCTAAAGCCCATGTTCATGTGTACAGGAACATAAAACTTCACTTTGTAGCTGCCACTCGGCAGGTTGTCAAAGAGGTAATTGCCCTTGGCATCGGTCAGTTTGGTGGCGATGGGGCCGCCTTGTGGGAAGCCGTTAACTGGATCCACTTGATACAATTCGACGGTGATGTTTTGCAACACAGGCTCGCCTTGGTCTTGAAGGCCATTGCTGTTGAGGTCTTTCCAAACAAAGTCACCAATCGAACCCACCGACTGAATAAGACCAGCATCTATGGTTGGATTGTCTTTGTCAAGGCCTGTGCCTTGTACGTTGATGGTCACGGGTTGTGACAAACCGCTGGTTGGGTCAGCATCGCTGTCTTTGTCATCAGGACCTTGGTTGGCTTGCGTAAGAACCATATCCATATTAGCTGGTACGATGAACTTCACTCGATACACACCGTTGAGGAGCTGGTCAAATAGGTAACGACCTGTCGCATCGGTTACTTTACTACCTGCTGGCGAGCCGAGGTTGCCTTGGGCGTCGAGTTTGTAGAGTTCAACGGTCACGCCAGGTACCCCTGCTTCGTCGCTGTCTTGCTGTCCGTTTTTGTTCTTGTCTTTCCACACATAATCACCCAACGAACCTAATGAGCTTGGCAACAAGCCAGCGTCAATGGTCGGGTTGTCTCGCTTGTAGGGTTCAGTGCTGTTGACACTGATGGTGATGCGTGGCGAGAATCCAGTGGTAGGATCTACGTCACTGTCTTTTACATCGTCGCCACCCTGGTCTTTGGGCGAGAAGGCCATTGGTGCCATGGTTGGCGGTACAATGAATTTCACTTTGTAGTTATCATCGCTTAGCTTGTCGAAGAGGTAGTATCCGTTGGCATCGGTGGTTTTGCTGGCAATGACGCCGCTGATGACGTTGCCGTTGATGTCGGTTTTGTACAACTCGACGGTAACGCCACCTACCCCTGGTTCGCCTGGGTCTTGCAAACCGTTAAGATTGAGGTCTTTCCAAACAAAGTCACCAATAGAGCCTAAGAGTGGATTCACCAAACCAGCATCTATGGTGGGGTTGTCTTTATCGAGGGGACCTGTACCCGCTAGATTCAGCGTTACTTTGGGGCTGAAGGCTTCTTTGGGGTTGCCGCTAGGCTGGGCGTCGCTGTCTTTGCTGTCGTCGTTGCCTTGGTCGGCACTGGTGAAAGGCATATCCATGGTAGTGGGCACGATGAATTTGACTTTGTAGTCGCCGCTGTCGAGGCCGGTGAAGCTGTAACCACCGTTGGTATTGGTGGTTTGACTGGCAATGGCGCTGCCCAATAGGTTGCCGTTGGCATCGGTCTTATAGAGTTCAACGGTGATGCCACTGACGCCTACTTCACCTTGGTCTTGTACGCCGTTACGATTGAGGTCTTTCCAGACGTAGTCGCCGATGGAGCCGGTTGGTGGTATCACTAAGCCGGCGTCGATGGTCAGGTTATCTTTGTCGAGTGGACCGCTTCCATCAGGGTTTAGGGTCACTTTCGGGCTAAAGGCTTCTTTGGGGTTGCCACTAGGTTGAGCGTCGCTGTCTTTGCTGTCGTCGTTGCCTTGGTCGGAGCTGGTGAACGGCATGTTCATGTTCACCGGAACAATGAATTTGACTTTGTAGTCGCCCTTACTCAGATCGGTGAAGCGGTAGCCGCCGTTGCCGTCGGTCACTTGGCTGGCGATGGCAGCGCCTACTACGGTCCCGTTGGCATCGGTTTTATAGAGCTCCACGCTCACGCCGGCCACGCCGGGTTCGCCACTGTCTTGAAGTCCGTTTTTGTTGAGGTCTTTCCAGACATAGTCGCCTATTGAGCCCAAGATGGGGTTGATTAAGCCTGCATCAATGGTCGGGTTGTCTTTGTTGACGCCGGTTTCGTTGGCGTTGATGGTGACTTTTTCGGAGAGGCCCGTGGTGGGGTCTGGGTTGCTGTCTAAGCCGGCATCGTTGCCTTGTTTACGCAAGGTGAATGGCATGTTCATGGTGCTTGGCACGATAAACTTAACCACATAGTCGCCACTCACTAACTGGGTGAACTCGTAGAAACCGGTGTTGTCTGTTACTCGGCTGGCTTGGGCTACTCCTAATGGGCTTCCATCGGGGGCGGCTTTGTAGAGTTCGACCGTAACGCCAGGTACACCAGGTTCGCCTGTGTCTTGGATGCCGTCTTTGTCAAGGTCTTTCCACACAAAGTTACCCAACGACCCATAGTTTTGGATTAACCCAAGGTCAATGGTAGGGTTGTCTCGGTTGATACCTGTTCCATTGGCATCAATGGTGATTTTTTGAGAGAAGCCTGTGGCGGGGTCCACATCCGAGTCTTTGGTGTCATCTTCGCCTTGGTCTTTCAAGGTCATCGGCATGTCCATGTTGGACGGAATAACAAACTTGACTTTGTACATACCCGTAGGCACGTCTTCAAACTTGTAGTTTCCGTTGACATCGGTATTCTTACTGGAGATGGCAGCGCCTGTTGGGGTACCAGCTGCATCGGTTTGATAGAGTTCAACAGTGATTCCTCCTACGCCGGGTTCGCCTGCGTCTTGAATACCATTTTTATTGAGGTCTTTCCATACTAAGTCGCCGATGCTGCCATAGCAGGGTTTTACGGCTACAATGATGGTGGCCGTGGCTGTACAGCCATTGGTCGCACTAACGGTGATGGAGTAGATTCCCCCTGTCATGGTGGTGGCTATCTGTACAATCGGGTTGGCAACGGCAGCGGCAAAGTTGTTAGGCCCTCTCCAAGAGTAGCTGTTGGCATTGGTGGTGGCCAATAGCTGAACGGTGCCGCCGGTGCAGATGGCGTTGTTTTCGCCGTTGCTGGTGCTTAGGCTAAGCGTTGGCACGGGGCGCACTTCTACACTGACGGTGTTGGTACCCGTACAACCTGTCCCTCCTTGCACCGTTACAGAGTAAACCCCTGACATATCAGGGCTCGCATTGTTGCGTTGAGGGTTCGATTGCGTTGAACTAAAGCCACCTGGCCCAGCCCAACTGTAGCTACTGGCGCCTACTGAGGCGTTCAAGCTAAGGGTTTGGCCCGTACAAACGGGGCTGTTGGAGATAGCCGTTGCTCCTTGGTTGTTGATTTGTACCAGAATGCTATTGGAGTTGGTACATAGGTTTGGCGCTGGCATTTGTGCCGTGACAAAGTACACGCCTGCGTCGTCGGCGATGACGTTGGACTTGATGGGACTTTGTTGAGTTGAACTAAAACCGTTAGGCCCGGACCAACTGTAGCTGGTACCTCCCGTAGCATTGAGTAACAGGTTGCTACCTATACACAAGGGGCTGTTGCTGGTTACACCAATAGCTCCTTTTTCGTAAACGGTTATGTTGGTAGAGGTAGAGGCTGTACAGCTATTAGGTGCCATGACCGTGACGGTGTACGCTCCTCCAAACAAGACGTTGGCATTGGTTATTAGTGGGTTGGGCACACCACTGATGAAGCCATTGGGCCCTGCCCAACTGTAGCTTTCGCCTCCTGTAGCGGTTAGCTGAATGTTGCCGCCTACGCATATGTTAGTACCACTGGCGCTGACGCCTGTGATGGGTGGTAATACGGTCACACTCACGGTAGCGGTGTTGTTACAGCCATCATACGCCGCTACGACTTGATAGACACCGCTCATGTTGGTGTTGGCATTGGTCACAATCGGGTTCTGGGCTACGGTGTAGTACTGATTGGGCCCTACCCAGGTGTATTGTAGGTTGCCTGGGTCGGAGCTCCCCAACAGGGTAAAGCTCGCTCCTGAGCAGACCACGTTTTTGCTGATTTGTGCTCCTACGGCGGGTCTTGCTTTGATATTGACTTGTACAACGGTTTGGGCGGTACAGCCTTGAATCGTCACGGAGTAGGTATAGGCACCCCCCATGTTTGAGGTAGCTGGGTTGCGGACAGGGTTTTGTTCAGTTGAGGTGTAGCCCCCTGGCCCTGCCCAAGCATAGCTGTCGGCAAAGGAGCCTGTCAACTGAAGTAACTGTCCTGCACAGACACCCCCACCTGAGGCACTTGGGAATGGCGTTTGTTTGACTAAAATGCTGGTCGTGGCCGTGGCTGTACAGCCGTTGAGGTTGGCTGTCACGGTGTAAGTACCGCCCATGGTTACTTGCGCATTGGTCACCACAGGGTTTTGTTGGTTGGAACTGAAGCCATTGGGACCGGACCAATTGTAGGTACTACCGGCGCTGGCTGTCGCTGAGAGGGTAAAACTTTGCCCTGAACATACGCTCACTGTCGTGCTGGCACTGACTGTCGTGCTAGGTTTAACCAATACATTCACCGTCGAGCTAACCGTACAACCTTCTAATGTAACGGTTTCGCTGTAGATTCCGCTCATGCTGGGTTGGGCATTAATTCGGGTTGGGCTTGCCAGCGTTGAGGTGAATTGGGGTACTTCACTACTTGGGCCAGCCCATGAGTAGCTATCTCCATCTCCACTTGATAGGCTCAGGCTACTGCCTTGACAGATAGGACTGTTAGCCCTCGTGTTCGAGTTGGGCAAACGTTTCACTCGCACACTGGTGCTCAAACTGTTGGTACAGCCGTTGAGATTAATGGTAACGCTATAATTACCGCTCATGCTTGGTAGCGCATTGAGGATACTTGGGCTTTGAAGCGTTGACGTATAATTTTGAGGACCTGACCAGCTAAAGCTCAAGGCCCCTGGGCTGGTCGGGTTGACCGTCAGGTTTAAGGCAATTGTTTCTTTCTCACATATTGGCGTGGTGACAGTTAGTGTCGCATAAGGGAATGGCTTCACTAAGGCATCGACACTGGCAGTAGCCGTACAACTGTTGCCATCTACGATCGTGATGGTATAGATGCCCGACATGCCCGGCAACGAGGGGTTGCGAGTTAAGGTGGGGCTAGCAGTGGTTGTGTTGAATGCCGCAGGACCTGACCAATTGTAGCTGGTAATTAGTGGCGAGCTGCCTAAACTCACTGTGCTTGAAATGACAAGTGGCTGTGGTTCACATACTATTGGTGCTGTTAATGTAACACTTGGTAGAGCGTGTACGGTGGCTGTTACTGTATTGGTCGCTGTACATCCGTTCCCATCTATTACCGTTACAGTGTAGTATCCACTCATGCTGATGGTCGAATTATTTCTTGTCAAGCTCGGCACTAAGGTGGTAGAGGTAAAAGTGCCATCTGGCGCCCCTCTCCATTGATAGGTAAAGCTGCTCGAACTTCCTGCGACAACCGTAGCACTTATTATTAATGGCTGCCCTGCACAAACGGCAGGCGCTGTTAAAATTACACTCGGTGGGGTATTGACCACTACTTGTGTCGTGGCTGTTTGCGTACAACCTCCTAGGCCAGCTACAGTAACAGTGTAAATACCTGCCATGCCAGTGGTAGCATTGTTGAGCTGTGGACTTTGGTTGTTAGAGCTAAATGAATTGTTTGGTGGTCCTGTCCATGAATAAGTAAACCCTCCAGTAGCATTCAGATGGATGGTGCCTCCTACGCAAACAGGACCATCATTACCTGCTATAGGGTTAGGACGAACACAGATGCGGATACTGGCTGTGGCTGTGCAACTGCCTCCGTTATTAGCGGTTACGGTATAGACATAGGCACCTGGGGTAGTTGGTGTGATCACCCCTGACGGATTTTGCAGTGTCGAACTAAAGGCTGAGCCATTCCACAAATAGGTCGTTGCTCCAGAAAGCCCACTCACGGAGTTAGCACTTAGATTGATCGGGCTTCCTCCTACTACACTCACAGAAGAAGCATTGGCTACTAAGCCTACGATGGACACACAGGCCGTAACCGTTACACTGGCAGTAGTGATAACCGTACAAGTTCCTCCATTGCTAATGGTGACAGTAAAGAGTACCGCTTGAGGGCTGTTTGGTGCCGTAAAAGCTACTGGGTTTGCTATATTACTTGCAAATAGTCCCGCACTAGAATTCCAGCTATAACTCGTACCTGGATTGGTTGCCCCAGTGGCGTTAGCTGTTAAATTGACCGTTCCCCCAGTAGCGATACTGCTAGGATTGACAGTAACCGATGGATTACTTAAAGGAATACAACTTGTAGCTGTAACACTCACGCTTGCTGTTGCTGTGGTCGTACAGCTTGCTCCGTTATTGATTGTTACGGTGAAACTCACACCCGTTGGGCCATTCACGCCGTTCCACGTCGTCGGGTTGGCTGTATTGCTACTGAATGTGCCTGCACTGGCGTTCCACGCATAGCTCGTGTTGGCATTGCTGTTTTGTACTGTCGCCGCTAAGTTCACGGGTACTAAACTGCCTACTGTTGATGGATTAGGGGTGATGCTCACTACACCCGGGCTTAGACAGGTTACTGTTATGCTAGAAGTGGCGGTGTTGGTACAGGAGCCTCCGTTGCTAATGGTAACCGTAAAGCTCACCCCTCCGACCATATTGCCAGCCGTAAAGGTGCTAGGATTCGCTGAATTACTACTAAAACTACCGCTACTCGCATTCCAACTATAGCTTGTATTAGCCGTCGTTCCTGTGGCTGTGGCTGCTAAAGTAACAACGCCATTAGGTTGTATAGCTCCTACACCAGGGGTAATGGCTACATTACTAATGTCTTGGCAGGTTACACTCATGCTCGTTGTGGCAGTGGCTGAACAGCCTACCCCATTAGAAACGGTAACACTAATAGTAGCACCTCCCAAGTTACTTGAAGACGTCCAAGTCGTAGGGTTATTAACATTACTAGTAAATCCACCAGAACTTGCGTTCCATAAATAGGTGGTAGAGGTGCCTATTCCCGTTCCTGTTACTGCCAAATTAGTGGTCGAATTAGCCGAAAGTGTGCTAGGATTGGGCGTAATAGTAATGCCCGATAAGGCTTGACAGGTTACGCTCACGCTCGCTGTCGCTGTGGTCGTACAACTCGCTCCGTTGTTGACCGTTACCGTAAAACTCACCCCTGTTGGCCGTTCACACCATTCCATGTGGTCGGGTTGGCTGTGTTGCTACTGAAAGTACCTGCGCTGGCGTTCCAGGCATACGTGGTACTGGCACTGCTGTTCTGTACAGTGGCTGCCAAACTCACCGTTCCTAAACTACCCACTGTGGCTGGGTTGGGGGTGATGCTTACTGTGCCTGGGGTCTGACAAGTTATTGTTACACTGCCTGTTGCGGTGTTGGTACACGTGCCTCCATTGTTGATGGTCACCGAGAAGGTATATCCTCCTACCGCATTAGGCACGTTGAAAGTTGTGGGATTGACTGTGTTGCTGGTGAAGGTTCCTGCACTGGCGTTCCAACTGTAACTCGTGCCTGCCCCCAAGCCACTGGTTGCTGTGGCTGTTAAGCCCACCGAACTGTTGGGAGAGGTACTAGCTGGGCTGACCGTAATGCCTGCACCTACCACTGGTGTACATACCGTGGCTGTTACTGTTACACTACTTGTGGCAGTAGTGGTACAAGACGCTCCGTTGTTGACCGTTACCGTAAAACTCACCCCTGTTGGGCCGTTCACACCATTCCATGTGGTCGGGTTGGCTGTGTTGCTACTGAAAGTACCTGCGCTGGCGTTCCAGGCATACGTGGTACTGGCACTGCTGTTCTGTACAGTGGCTGCCAAACTCACCGTTCCTAAACTACCCACTGTGGCTGGGTTGGGGGTGATGCTTACTGTGCCTGGGGTCTGACAAGTTATTGTTACACTGCCTGTTGCGGTGTTGGTACACGTGCCTCCGTTGTTGATGGTCACCGAGAAGGTATATCCTCCTACCGCATTAGGCACGTTGAAAGTTGTGGGATTGACTGTGTTGCTGGTGAAGGTTCCTGCACTGGCGTTCCAACTGTAACTCGTGCCTGCATTCAGACCGCTTCCTGCACTCGCTGTTAGCGTTACGGCTGCATTCGGACTCGCACTCGCTGGATTCACGGTGATTGCTGGCGCTACTATTGGCGTACATACTGTCGCTGTTACGCTCACGCTCGCTGTCGCTGTGGTCGTACAACTCGCTCCGTTGTTGACTGTTACGGTGAAACTCACCCCTGTTGGGCCGTTCACACCATTCCATGTGGTCGGGTTGGCTGTGTTGCTACTGAAAGTACCTGCGCTGGCGTTCCAGGCATACGTGGTGCTAGCATTGCTGTTCTGTACAGTGGCTGCCAAACTCACCGTTCCTAAACTACCCACTGTGGCTGGATTAGGGGTGATGCTTACTGTGCCTGGGGTCTGACAAGTTATTGTTACACTGCCTGTTGCGGTGTTGGTACACGTGCCTCCGTTGTTGATGGTTACTGTAAAGATTATGCCTCCTGTTGTATTCGGTGCTGTCCAAGTGGTAGGGTTGGCTGTATTGCTACTGAAGGTTCCTGCACTGGCATTCCAAGCATAGCTGGTGCTGGCATTTGTTCCTGTTGTAGCCGAAGCTACTAAATTGACATTACCTCCTAAGCCTATAGTAGTAGGATTTGGTATAATGCCTGCACCAATAATATTTGTACATACTGAGCTGGTAACAGTTATGCTACTCGTTGCGGTAGCTGTACAACCCACTCCATTGCTAATAGTAACAGTAAAAGAAATCCCTCCTGCATTAGCAGGTGCATTGAAGGTAGTAGGGTTTGCCATTTGGTTGGTGAATGTTCCAGCTGTTGCATTCCATTCATAACCAGTTCCAGATCCAGCCCCTGTGGCAGTTGCTTGTAACAAAACAGTCCCGCCAGTACCTATACTCGTCGGCGTTGGCGTAATACTTACGTTACTTAAAGGCGTGCAAACGGTGGTTGTGACACTTATACTACTCGTTGCGGTGGCTGTACAGTTACCACCATTGTTTAAGGTAACAGTGATAGTGAGTCCTCCTAATGCATTAGGGACTGTTAGTGTAGTAGGATTAGAAATATTACTTGTAAAACTACCTGCGGTAGCGTTCCAATTATAACCAGTACTTGCTGTAGTGCCAGTAGCAGTAGCTGCTAACGTTACAGTTCCTCCTGTATTAATACTAGTTGGATTGGGTGTAATAGTGAGATTGGAAATAGGTGTGCATACCGTACCCGTTACTGTAATACTGCTTGTTGCCGTTGCTGAACAACCTGCATTATTAGAAAGTGTTACCGTAAAACTTATTCCCCCAGTTGAATTAGGAGCAGTGAACGTAGTTGGATTGCTAGTATTACTGGTAAAAGTTCCTGCTGTAGCATTCCAATCATAAGTAGTATTACTGTTTGTTCCGGTAGCTGTTGCCGCTAAGGTAACAGAACCACCCGTAGTTATAGAAGTAGTCGATGGATTAATACTCACTCCTGTAATTGCTTGGCAAGTAACGGTAATGCTACTTGTCGCTGTGGCTGAACAACCTGCATTATTAGAGAGTGTTACCGTAAAGCTTACTCCGCCCGTAGTAGCGGGTACATTATAAGTGGCAGGATTCGCCGTATTGCTGGCAAAAGTACCTGTAGTAGCATTCCATACATAGGTAGTATTCGCATTTGTACCCGATGCAGTAGCGGCTAAGATAACAGTACCATTGGTAGCTACACTACTCGGATTAGGGGTAATAATCACATTACTTATTGCTTGGCAAGTAACGGTAATGCTACTTGTTGCTGTGGCATTACAGCCATTCCCATTGCTAATAGTAACGGTAAAACTTACTCCACCCGTAGTGGCGGGGGCATTATAGTTGGCTGGATTTACTAAATTACTAGCAAATGTACCAGTAGTGGCATTCCAACTATAGGAGGTCGAAGCGTTTGTCCCGTTGGCACTAGCTGCTAAATTAACCGTTCCTCCAGTTGCTATCATAGTTGGACTTGGAGCGATAGTAGCATTGCTAACAGCTTGACAAGTAACGGTGATACTGGCTGTGGCCGTAGCACTACAAGTACTTCCGTTATTAATTGTTACCGTGTAAGTGACCCCCCCTATATTATTAGTTGCGTTATAAAAAGTTGGATTAGCAAAATTATTAGTAAAGGTGCCTGAGGTAGCATTCCAACTATAGGCTGTGTTGGCATCTGTCCCCGTTGCACTAACTGTCAACCCTACCGTTCCACCTGTGGCCACACTGGTAGGATTGGCATTTACAGATATGTTGGTAATAGGAACACACGCCGTAGCACTAATAGAAGTTGTAGCACTAGCCGTACACACCCCTGTGCCAGAGGTGTTGCTGGCTGTTACTGAATAAATGTAGCTCCCTGAGGTGGCTGGCGCTGTTGCTGTTGGATTCTGAACGGCACTGCTGAAACCACTCGGCCCACTCCATGCATAGACTTGTGCACTTGGCGTTGGTGTGGCTGCTAAACTTACCGTACCCCCCGTGGCTACACTGCTTGGAGTCGCTGTGGCGGTGAGGTTGGTTATCGGGGTACAGGCCGCTAAGACAGTAATTGAAACCGTGGTGCTCGCCGTACACACCCCTGTGCCAGAGGTGTTGCTGGCCGTTACTGAATAAATGTAGCTCCCTGAAGTGGCTGGTGCTGTTGCTGTTGGATTCTGAACGGCACTGCTGAAACCACTCGGCCCACTCCATGCATAGACTTGTGCACTTGGCGTTGGTGTGGCTGCTAAACTTACCGTACCCCCCGTGGCTACACTGCTTGGAGTCGCTGTGGCGGTGAGGTTGGTTATCGGGGTACAGGCCGCTAAGACAGTAATTGAAACCGTGGTGCTCGCCGTACACACCCCTGTGCCAGAGGTGTTGCTGGCCGTTACTGAATAAATGTAGCTCCCTGAAGTGGCTGGTGCTGTTGCTGTTGGATTCTGAACGGCACTGCTGAAACCACTCGGCCCACTCCATGCATAGACTTGTGCACTTGGCGTTGGTGTGGCTGCTAAACTTACCGTACCCCCCGTGGCTACACTGCTTGGAGTCGCTGTGGCGGTGAGGTTGGTTATCGGGGTACAGGCCGCTAAGACAGTAATTGAAACCGTGGTGCTCGCCGTACACACCCCTGTGCCAGAGGTGTTGCTGGCCGTTACTGAATAAATGTAGCTCCCTGAAGTGGCTGGTGCTGTTGCTGTTGGATTCTGAACGGCACTGCTGAAACCACTCGGCCCACTCCATGCATAGACTTGTGCACTTGGCGTTGGTGTGGCTGCTAAACTTACCGTACCCCCCGTGGCTACACTGCTTGGAGTCGCTGTGGCGGTGAGGTTGGTTATCGGGGTACAGGCCGCTAAGACAGTAATTGAAACCGTGGTGCTCGCCGTACACACCCCTGTGCCAGAGGTGTTGCTGGCCGTTACTGAATAAATGTAGCTCCCTGAAGTGGCTGGTGCTGTTGCTGTTGGATTCTGAACGGCACTGCTGAAACCACTCGGCCCACTCCATGCATAGACTTGTGCACTTGGCGTTGGTGTGGCTGCTAAACTTACCGTACCCCCCGTGGCTACACTGCTTGGAGTCGCTGTGGCGGTGAGGTTGGTTATCGGGGTACAGGCCGCTAAGACACTAATAGAAGTGGTAGCTGTAGCCGAACAAGCCGCTACCGATCCATTCGATAAAGTAACAGTAATGGTAACTCCACCTGACGCATTAGGAGCTGTATAAATAGTGGGGTTGCTAGTGGCTGTACTAAAACTTCCAGTAGCAGCTCCGTCAGTCCAAGCGTAGGTGGTGCTACCGTTGGTGCCAGTGGCAGAGGCGGTTAGGTTCACCGTACCTCCTGTGGCTACGGTTCCTCCCCCGCCTGTGATACTGACACCACTTAAAGCCCCGCACACACTTATCGTGCCAGTGGCTGTGGCCGAACAGCCCGAAGTAGCTCCGTTAGAAATAGTAACCGTAAAACTTACTGTTCCGGCAGTAGTAGGAGCAGTATAGGTTGTTGGGTTGGTCGTTGTACTACTAAATGAACCAGTAGAGGCACCATCAGTCCAAGCGTAGGTGGTGCTTCCACTCGTGCCAGTGGCACTAGCCGTTAGGCTTACTGTGCCACCGCTGGCTATTGTTACGCCATCGCCACCTATACTGGCTCCGCTTAAAGCACCGCAGACGCTCAAAGTAGTTGTAGCCGTAGCATCACAACCTGTTCCGTTTGAGATAGTAACCGTAAAAGTGACTACACCTGAGGTAGTAGGAGCAGTATAAGTAGTGGGGTTGGTTGTAGTACTACTAAAAGAACCAGTAGAGGCACCATCAGTCCAAGCATAGGTGGTACTTCCATCTGTACCCGAGGCCGAAGCAGTAAGAGTAACCGTACTGCCCGAAGCTACCGTAGTGGCACTTTTAGAAATACTAGCAGCAGTAGGGGCCGAACACGAACTGCAACTTGCCGTAGGATTACCTGCCACATAGCCACAATTGCCAGTTCCTAATACTACACCTGCTCCTATGGTTCCAGGTACAGAGCCATCAGGGTCATTTAAATATAACTCGCCTGTAACTACACCATTATTCGAAATGTCTACTGCTGAATAGATACAAGCATTATTGCTATTATTAGCGTCGTCATCTATTCCTGTAATCGTTTGGTTTGACACTATTTTGACAGTATTGCCTGTAATACCCATAAAAATATGGGATCCATCATGTAAATTGGTTTGATTGTGTCCGTTATTATTTGCTTTTGCGCCAAACTCTATATCTGCATTTGAATAGATACAGCCATATAAATCAAATTCATAAGCTGCAATAAATAAGCCTGGTCCACCAGCAATCATATTGACCAGAGACCCTTTTAGTAGCATTGCTATTGAGTTCGCATGGAATTCTAAATCCCAAGCATTTATAGTTCCTTCATTTATTAACGTAGGGTGGGTTTCTCCACTCGGAAAGGGATTCGTTTGATTAGAGATCCTTATCTGACCATTTGGAACATTTAAAGTAGCCCCACTATGATTGACAAATTCTCCGCTTGCCCGCCAAGAAATGGCAGCAGTTGAACCACTTCCTTCTACGTTAAGTGTCCCATAATTATCCAATTGGGTTCGCTCAAATTCAGTAGTAGCCAAAATAAAATCTACCGTTAGAGTACCATTATTTGTAATGGTGACGTAGGTAGTTCCTGAAGTAGCCCCATTAGTATTAATAGCTCTACTTCCCGACTGAATCAAGGATTTGCCTGTATTGATGGTTAATGAGCCACCCGGGTCAATAGCTATATTGGCATCTAGCACTACATTGGTATTGATAATAACATTGTCTGTTGATGAGGGTACACCACTTGGTGACCAAGTAGCAGCACTGGACCAGTTGCCATTAGCAACAGATGTTTTGGTAATAGCCCAACTTGGCGTAGCAGCAAGTAGTCCTATTACACAAAGCAATACGATTACAAGCCAGCGAAAAGACGATAAGTGTGAACTATTATAAGTAGTTGTTAGGCTTATGGCTTGCTCTTTTATAGTAGCGTTAAAAGGGCAAGTGGACGATAGTGGTACCAATGTATTCATAAACGTTTCGGATTATTTAATTAATACATGCTAAAAAGTAACTCACTAGTACCCTTTAATGAGAGTTGCTATTGGTCATTGGCAAGGTATGTATTTGCTCTTGGGGCTTTTTAGCAAGAATTCTTGTGCAGGAAGTATTCCAATTAGTAAGCAAATGCCGAAATGTGTACGTCAATTCATCTTTTTGGTACACGAATTACTGTATAATGGTGATTCAAGAAATTTCTACTAACCCGATAGCAAAATTTTAACTTTATAGAAGCAAAAGGTGGGAAGCTATCATAAAATGTTCCAAAGATGTTTGAATACAATTAAGTGTACACAAAGTGATTTTTTTAGTACACAAAAAATAATAGCACTAGGTTGAGTACTCGATAATTTTAGACAGCAGAAGGTAGATTACCGTCTTTTTAGGGTGACTGGATGCTTATCTGTGTCATAATAAATCGTCCTCGTAGGGTCAACTTAAATGTTTAAAATCCCACTATCTGATGGAGGTATTGTACCCATGCCTATGATACAAAAGAAGTGAGATGACAATAGAAAAAGATTAGAGCCGATGTTACAGGACAAGCTGAATAGGAAAATAATAGCAGACGGGTGCAACTGAGCATTAAAATAATAGAATGTGTAAAAATCTTATTGATGTTTTTTTTGTTAACTAATTGATAATCAATATTTACAGCACCAAATAATAGGATCACTCTGACTGCTGGACAAAAAGAATACTACCAATACGGAAGGCTCAAGCGAGGGTGCTTGAACTAGGTCGTAGGGGCGTATGGCTTACGCCCAATCGGCGTCAATTTATATTTTGTCTAGCAATCAGAGGATCATTAGGTTAATCTTCATATTGAGGGGTAGAGCAAATGTTTTAGGATGGTTTTTAGTGTAATCAATTGACTTTCAGACGGATAACTGGTACTGTCTTGATAAGTTCCCTCAAAAGAGTACGTTTTAAAAGTAGACAAACATTTAACTTCAAAACTGTAAAAGATGAAAAAGAGTACATTCAGTCCTGCGCAAATTGTAGAGATTCTCAAAGAATTTGACAACGGCAAGAGTGCCGAGGCAATTAGTCGGGAGTACGATGTGAGTAAAGCCAGTTTGTACAAGTGGCGCCAGCGGTATGGAAGCCTCCGAGCTGAAACGGATCAAGGAGCTGGAGAAGGAAAATGCCCGTCTCAAGCGCATGTATGCCAACCTGGCCATGGAGCTGGACGTTGCCAAATACATGATTGAAAAAAGCTTTAAAGCCTTGCGATAAACGGGTACTGGTGGCAGAGCTGCGCCAGGAGCGGCCAAAAGACATCGGAAAGGCATGTCAGGTATTAAATCAGCCCCAGTTCTCTTGCGTACAAGTCGGTCAAAGATGATAGTACGGTGATTGACTTGCTACAGCATCTTTCCCAAATCGTAGCAGACGAAGGGTTCTGGAAGTTCTATTACCAGCTTCGGTTACACGGTCAACCATAGAAGGGTAACCGCATTTACAAGCAATTAGGGTTACGGATGAAGCCAAAAGGCAAGAAGTGCCGGTACGCATCAAAGAAAAACTGCAAGTCTCTGCTTGTTTTACCCACATCTAGAGTATTGACTTCACGAGTGATGCTTTAAGTAATGAGCGCATGTTCCGGCCCTTCAATGTGATGGATAATGATCCGGAGTTTATTGCCAACATCGCAAAGCTATGGAGCCAGGCCAATGAAATTATAAGTACATTCAAGCGGGTAAGCCCACCCAAAACGCCTATATCGAACGTTTTAACCATACCTACCGGGGAAAGGTGCTCAATGCCTACCTGTTCGACAGGTTGGATGAGATGCGTGAGGTGAAGGAAACGTTTATGTACGAGTATAACTACCAACGGCCCCATGATAGTCTAGGATTACCACCGGCAATTTATCGTAAACTAATGCAACAGGGCGGTCGGGCCGTTGCTGTTGGGCGTAGTGGAGCGAAGGCGTAGCCGAAGCGCAACGAACAGCATAAGTAACAACTGTAGTTTAATGATGAAAATATTCTACTTTTAAACTTAGTTACAAATCTAAAATCAAATTGGTTTTTGCCGTTTTAAATTAATGGGTAAAAAGAAGGTATTATTAGTTTCATTGGATTCAGTGAACTTATTATATGGATCAACCTCAATCTTCAAGAAATACTGGCCATTTTTTGTACCTTTAGGCAACATAATGGTTTGACCTTCGTAAGCCGAACCATACAAATCTTCTCCTCCTACAGACAACCCTTGCAAACTTTCATTACAATCAATATAGGTGCCTAATCCATAGTTAGACATGTTATTAGGTGTATAAATTTTACCAGTATGATCCATGCAGTTTTTAATATCATCCCGACAATAACCTAAATCCCAAATACAAAAACTTGCTTTTGTACCTTTTCCAATAATTTTCCATTTTGTAGTATCATTTCTTATAGGTTTAAATAAGGTATAGTTCACAAAATAATCAGCATGGAAATGTTCATGTCCTGGGCGTGCATCATAAGCGATAGTGCCTGACATCCTTTTTGAAGTAGTAATTCGTTTTCCATCGAAATGATAAATTACTTGTTCTAAACCTTGGCGGGCATACTGTCCGTCAGGGCAAGGCACAGAGCCTTTTACTTGCTGATTCCCACACATCCATTTGTTGTCACCACGAAGTTCTAGTGGCCCAAATCCTTTATTAAATACCGAAACGGCAAAACGAATACTTCCTAATTGAGTAGATTGATTGAAAGTTTCAACAAAATCTTGCTTTGTTTTAGCTTCGTTTAATACTAAATCGGGTAAGAGCGTACAATTTTTTTTACCATTTGGACACTGACAGCCTTGAGGTGTTTTAACAGAGCATGGACCCAGCGAACGAACAGCAGGATTATTACTAAAAAAGAGACTACAATCTTCAAAAACACCATCAATACCTTGTTTTAAGTCATAGATAATCAAGGTCCAGTCTCCATTAGGATTGCTACTTTGGTTAAAATTAGCTAATTGGCCATCTGGTATATAGTGCCCAGTAAATGGGGGTGTACCTTCAGAAATAGGTCCTCTAAACCCGTTTTGGCTAAATACGGTTTGGTTATAATTTGCTCCATCATTACCATTTCGATTTGTAATCCAAACTACCAGGCCTTGTGGATTTCTCAATTCTACCTTAATATCCGAGATTCTAGGGTGTTTAATAGCAAGTTGTACTCTTTCTATCCCAAAAACTGAATCAGCTTTTGAAGGTAATCCTCGCACAGGAATAATTACAAAAAGTGGGTGCGTTTGAGCTCCGTTAAAATCAGGAATAGATACATTGGTTTGCAAAGAATTAAACCTAAATTCTGTAAGAGAGGGCTTAAGTTTTGCCTCAAAAAGAATAAGACAAAACAGCAGCAGAAATATTGGTTTCATAGTGAAAAAAATACAGCAAGAGACAATTTACCTCTTGCTGTAAAATTAATAGAATTACTTAATTGAAAAATTAATTCTGCTTTTTTACAACCGTAAAAGGTACACAGCGGTCAGGAATACAACAATCAACCTCTTTGACCTCTATGGGACAACATCCGTTTGCAGGGCAAGTGGAATTACTAGCTGTGTAGGTATAAATACCTCTCATTGAAATGACTAATACGGATTGAGTTTGTCCTGAGATTTCGATGCCATTCTTGAACCATTTAATATTTTTTAAATAATCAGGTAGCGTTATCGTAACAGATTCGCCTTTGCAAAGTTTAAACGGTACAGAAAAACATTCAAAATCTATATCGTCTTCTTTAGGATCATTGTTACAAGGGGTCGAATCTACATCTTTCTCATTGGCATGACAGATTTCGGCAGTATTAAACCATACACCTTCTTGTAATACTTTCACACTAATCGAAAGAGAAACTGTTTCACCAACGGCTACATCCCCAATAGTCCATGTATGGCTATTGATGTCGTAACTACCTCGGCTAGCTTGCGAAAATTCATAGCTAACCCCGTTATTTAAAAGGTCTCTGACAGTAACATCGGTTGCTTTATTTTGACCTTCATTTTTTATTTTAATAACATAGGTAACAATGTCTCCAATTTGAGGTGTTTTGTTATCAATTGATTTATCAAGGGAAAGATCAATTTCCTGTTGACAATTACTAATAACAACTGAAACTGTGGCTGTGGCTGTACAAGTACCGAAGTTTGCAGTCAGTGTATAGATCCCATTTTTAGTAAGGGTTGAATTACTGATAACAGGGTTTTGTTGGGTTGAACTAAAGCCCTCTGGCCCACTCCAACTGTAACTCCCTCCGCTTGGCCCTGCACTTAGATTTAGATTGTTACCTACGCATGGATTATTACTACTGGCGGTCGCTGTTGTATTAATAATCGCCACACTACTTGTTACACTTGCACTACATTGTGATAAATTATTCACTGTAACCGAATAAATTCCTGCCTCAGCAGTAGTTACATTGGTGCGACATGGCGTTTGTTCTGTACTACTAAAACCGTTAGGGCCTTTCCATATAAAGTTACTACCACCTACTACTGCAATCGTTAGGCACAATGTAGAACCCGTACAAATTGTCCTGCTTTCTGCTATCTCAATGATGGGTGTTGGATTGACTACTACACTCGTTGTGGCGGTGCCTGTGCAGTTGCCACTCCCTCCTACCGTGACCGAATAAATTCCACTCATGGCTGTGGTGGCATTGCTTCGGCTTGGGGTTTGTAAGCTGGAAGTAAACCCATCTGGTCAGCCAGGAGTAACTGCTTCCTCCACCTGTTGCACTCAGATTCAAGCTATTGCCACTACATACCGGACTATTACTGCTAGCACTGGCGGTGGCTTGATTCACTACTACACTTACTGTATAGGTGGCAGAACAGCCCCCATTCAAAATGGTTACCGTGTAAACACCAGCCATGGAAGAGGTTACATTGGTTCGGGAGGGGTTTTGTGAGCTGCTGTTATAACCGCCAAGGCCTGACCAACTGTAGCTAGTCCCCCCACTCGCACTGAGTTGAAGGGTTTGTCCCACACACACGGGGCTGTTGCTCCCAGCACCTCCATTTACTCCATTCACATCGACAAATGTACTCGCTGTGGCCGTACATCCTGAAGCATTGGTGATGGTCACTGTGTAACTCCCCTCCATAGCAGTGGTTACATTGCTTCTAGTTGGAGTTCTCAGCCGTGCTGCTGAAACCAGCTGAACCAGTCCATGAATAAAGCCCACCACCTGTGGATGATAGATTGATGATAGTTCCTGTACAGACGGGGCTGTTGCTACTGGCTGTGGCTGTGGCTGTGTTTACTCCCACACTTACTGTCGCAGATGCACTACAGCCAGTCGTCAATGAGACCGTTAGGCTATAAACGCCTGCATCAGAGGTTGTTACCGAACTCCGACATGGGTTTTGTGCCGTACTGCTGAATCCATTTGGTCCTCGCCATGAATAAGTTCCTCCACCGCTGCCCGTTAAACATAGACTTGCCCCTACACAGACCGCAATTGGTCCTGTGGCTACGGCTACTGGTAAGGGGTTCACCACTACACTTGTGGTGGCTGTTCCTGTGCAACCTCCTGTTCCATTTACTGTCACGCTATACACTCCACTCATGCTCGTTGTGGCACTGTTACGACTTGGGTCTTCAACACTGGAGCTAAATCCTGCCGAGACCAGACCAACTGTAGCTTGTTCCACCAGTTGAAGCATTTAAGTTGATACTTCCGCCCGCACAGACTGGGCTGTTGCTGCTGGCAGAAGCTCCTACTTGATTGACCACTACACTCACCGTCGCACTGGCACTACAGCCACTGCTGCTGACCGTGACACTATACACCCCACTCATACTTGTTGTGGCACTGGCTCTGGTCGGGGTTTGAGCCGTACTGCTAAAACCCCCAGGGGCGACCAATTGTAACTACCTCCATTGGGTGTTGCACTCAGGTTTAGGTTGCTTCCTACACAGGGTGCATTGCTACTGGCCGTGGCAGTTACCACGATAACATCTATATTTACTGTAGCACTTGAACTACAGCCTCCCAGCGTTGCCGATACACTATACACGCCATCCATAGCAGAACTTGCTCCACTTCTGGTGGGGTTTTGAGCCGTGCTGCTAAATGAAGAGGGATATGCCCACGCATACGTACCCCCACTTGGGCTGGCACTCAAACTGATGCTTGCACCCAAACATACGTTATTACCACTAGCACTTATTAGGTTGCTATTGACGCTTACGCTTACACTGGCTGTGGCACTGCAACCTCCATTATTTACTGTTACGCTATAAATTCCAGCCATGCTCGTTGTTACTGGGCTTCGACTTGGCTGGCTACTGGTCGAACTGAAGCCCCCTGGCTCCACTCCAAGAATAGGTGCCACCGCCTGTCGCTGTTAGATTTAAACTGCCTCCTAAACAGACTGGGCTGCTACTATTGGCTGTCGCTGTAGGCGAAGGGTTGATGACCACACTCACTGTTTCGGTATCGCTGCAACTGGCTGTACTACTTACCGTTACGCTGTAGACTCCACTCATGGCCGTGGTGGCGTTGGTTCGGCTTGGGCTTTGAATCGTACTACTAAAACCTGATGGCTTCCAGCCCAACTATAACTACTTCCTCCGCTGGCGTTTAAATTTAAAGTATTGCTTCCGCTACACACGGGGCTGTTGCTGCTGGCTGTGGCTACGGGGCTGGCGTTGATTACTACACTCGTGGTGGCGGTGCCTGTACAGTTGCCACTCCCTCCTACCGTGACCGAATAAATTCCACTCATGGCTGTGGTGGCATTGCTTCGGCTTGGGGTTTGTAAGCTGGAAGTAAACCCATCTGAAGCCAGGAGTAACTGCTTCCTCCACCTGTTGCACTCAGATTCAAGCTATTGCCACTACATACCGGACTATTACTGCTAGCACTGGCGGTGGCTTGATTCACTACTACACTTACTGTATAGGTGGCAGAACAGCCCCCATTCAAAATGGTTACCGTGTAAACACCAGCCATGGAAGAGTTACATTGGTTCGGGAGGGGTTTTGTGAGCTGCTGTTATAACCGCCAGAGTATGACCAACTGTAGCTAGTCCCCCCACTCGCACTGAGTTGAAGGGTTTGTCCCACACACACACGGGGCTGTTGCTCCCAGCACCTCCATTTACTCCATTCACATCGACAAATGTACTCGCTGTGGCCGTACATCCTGAAGCATTGGTGATGGTCACTGTGTAACTCCCCTCCATAGCAGTGGTTACATTGCTTCTAGTTGGGTTCTCAGCCGTGCTGCTGAAACCAGCTGGCCATGAATAAAGCCCACCACCTGTGGATGATAGATTGATGATAGTTCCTGTACAGACGGGGCTGTTGCTACTGGCTGTGGCTGTGGCTGTGTTTACTCCCACACTTACTGTCGCAGATGCACTACAGCCAGTCGTCAATGAGACCGTTAGGCTATAAACGCCTGCATCAGAGGTTGTTACCGAACTCCGACATGGGTTTTGTGCCGTACTACTGAATCCATTTGGTCTGAATAAGTTCCTCCACCGCTGCCCGTTAAACATAGACTTGCCCCTACACAGACCGCAATTGGTCCATGGCTACGGCTACTGGTAAGGGGTTCACCACTACACTTGTGGTGGCTGTTCCTGTGCAACCTCCTGTTCCATTTACTGTCACGCTATACACTCCACTCATGCTCGTTGTGGCACTGTTACGACTTGGGTCTTCAACACTGGAGCTAAATCCTGCCGGACCAACTGTAGCTTGTTCCACCAGTTGAAGCATTTAAGTTGATACTTCCGCCCGCACAGACTGGGCTGTTGCTGCTGGCAGTGCTCCTACTTGATTGACCACTACACTCACCGTCGCACTGGCACTACAGCCACTGCTGCTGACCGTGACATATACACCCCACTCATACTTGTTGTGGCACTGGCTCTGGTCGGGGTTTGAGCCGTACTGCTAAAACCCCTCGCCGACCAATTGTAACTTGCCTCCATTGGGTGTTGCACTCAGGTTTAGGTTGCTTCCTACACAGGGTGCATTGCTACTGGCCGTGGCAGTTACCACGATAACATCTATATTTACTGTAGCACTTGAACTACAGCCTCCCAGCGTTGCCGATACACTATACACGCCATCCATAGCAGAACTTGCTCCACTTCTGGTGGGGTTTTGAGCCGTGCTGCTAAATGAAGAGGACTCCCACGCATACGTACCCCCACTTGGGCTGGCACTCAAACTGATGACCCAAACATACGTTATTACCACTAGCACTTATTAGGTTGCTATTGACGCTTACGCTTACACTGGCTGTGGCACTGCAACCTCCATTATTTACTGTTACGCTATAAATTCCAGCCATGCTCGTTGTTACTGGGCTTCGACTTGGCTGGCTACTGGTCGAACTGAAGCCCCTACCACTGTAGGTGCCACCGCCTGTCGCTGTTAGATTTAAACTGCCTCCTAAACAGACTGGGCTGCTACTATTGGCTGTCGCTGTAGGCGGGGTTGATGACCACACTCACTGTTTCGGTATCGCTGCAACTGGCTGTACTACTTACCGTTACGCTGTAGACTCCACTCATGGCCGTGGTGGCGTTGGTTCGGCTTGGGCTTTGAATCGTACTACTAAAACCTGATGGCTTCATATAACTACTTCCTCCGCTGGCGTTTAAATTTAAAGTATTGCTTCCGCTACACACGGGGCTGTTGCTGCTGGCTGTGGCTACGGGGCTGGCGTTGATTACTACACTCGTGGTGGCGGTGCCTGTACAGTTGCCACTCCCTCCTACCGTGACCGAATAAATTCCACTCATGGCTGTGGTGGCATTGCTTCGGCTTGGGGTTTGTAAGCTGGAAGTAAACCCATCTGTGCCAGGAGTAACTGCTTCCTCCACCTGTTGCACTCAGATTCAAGCTATTGCCACTACATACCGGACTATTACTGCTAGCACTGGCGGTGGCTTGATTCACTACTACACTTACTGTATAGGTGGCAGAACAGCCCCCATTCAAAATGGTTACCGTGTAAACACCAGCCATGGAAGAGGTTACATTGGTTCGGGAGGGGTTTTGTGAGCTGCTGTTATAACCGCCAAGTGTGCGACCAACTGTAGCTAGTCCCCCCACTCGCACTGAGTTGAAGGGTTTGTCCCACACACACGGGGCTGTTGCTCCCAGCACCTCCATTTACTCCATTCACATCGACAAATGTACTCGCTGTGGCCGTACATCCTGAAGCATTGGTGATGGTCACTGTGTAACTCCCCTCCATAGCAGTGGTTACATTGCTTCTAGTTGGGTTCTCAGCCGTGCTGCTGAAACCAGCTGCCAGTCCATGAATAAAGCCCACCACCTGTGGATGATAGATTGATGATAGTTCCTGTACAGACGGGGCTGTTGCTACTGGCTGTGGCTGTGGCTGTGTTTACTCCCACACTTACTGTCGCAGATGCACTACAGCCAGTCGTCAATGAGACCGTTAGGCTATAAACGCCTGCATCAGAGGTTGTTACCGAACTCCGACATGGGTTTTGTGCCGTACTGCTGAATCCATTTGGTCCTCGCCATGAATAAGTTCCTCCACCGCTGCCCGTTAAACATAGACTTGCCCCTACACAGACCGCAATTGGTCCTGTGGCTACGGCTACTGGTAAGGGGTTCACCACTACACTTGTGGTGGCTGTTCCTGTGCAACCTCCTGTTCCATTTACTGTCACGCTATACACTCCACTCATGCTCGTTGTGGCACTGTTACGACTTGGGTCTTCAACACTGGAGCTAAATCCTGCCAGACCAGACCAACTGTAGCTTGTTCCACCAGTTGAAGCATTTAAGTTGATACTTCCGCCCGCACAGACTGGGCTGTTGCTGCTGGCAGAAGCTCCTACTTGATTGACCACTACACTCACCGTCGCACTGGCACTACAGCCACTACTGCTGACGGTGACACTATATACTCCACTCATAGAAGTAGTAGCATTGCTCCGACTTGGGTTTTGTAAAATACTATTGAAACTACTAGGCCACTCCATGAGTAAGTTCCCCCTGAAGGTGTGCTACTCAAATCTATGCTCCTACCTACACATGGGTTGCTTCCTGTAGCTGTAGCAGTTATCACAATTACATCTATGTTTACTGTGGCACTAGAAGTACAACCTCCAAATGTTGCGGTTACACTATACACCCCGTCCATTGCTGTGGTTGCCCCACTTCGACTTGGATTTTGTTGTGTACTGCTAAATGAACTTGGCCTGACCAAGCATAACTACCTCCTGATGGTGCTGCACTTAAATTAATAGTGCCGCCTGAACAAACATTGTTGCCTGTGGCACTCACCACACTACTATTGACTGACACACTCGTTGTGGCTGA
Organism: Spirosomataceae bacterium; assembly: GCA_046329195.1. Lineage (GTDB taxonomy): Bacteria > Bacteroidota > Bacteroidia > Cytophagales > Spirosomataceae > JAXLVB01. The sequence continues at coordinate 516,463 of JAXLVB010000001.1, forward strand.
TACACTACAGCCGCCGTTATTGACGGTTACGGAATATACCCCTGTCATGGCAGTCGTTACACTACTACGACTGGGTTGGCTACTGGTCGAACTGAAGCCCCCTGGCACTCCATGAATAAGTGCCACCGCCTGTGGCTGTTAGATTCAAACTACCACCTAAACAGACTGGGCTGCTACTGGCTGCTGTCGCTGTCGGCGAAGGGTTGATGACCACACTCACTGTTTCGGTATCGCTACAACTGGCTGTGCTACTCACACTAACCGTATAAACTCCGCTCATGGCCGTGGTCGCATTTGATCGGGTTGGATTCTGCACACTACTACTAAAGCTAGCTGGACACGACCATGAATAGCTACTGCCACCACTAGCACTTAGTGTTAAAGTATTGCCACTACAAATCGGGCTGTTGCTATTGGCTGTGGTTACTGGTAGTACATTTACCACTACACTCACTGTAGCGGTGCCAGTACAAGAAGTAGTATTTTTTACTGTTACGGAGTAAACACCAGCATCTGCTACTAAACTACTGGTAATAACAGGGTTTTGTATATTGGCTGAAAATCCATTAGGCTGTCCATGTATAAGAACTTCCTGCTGAGGCACTCAGACTAATACTTCTACCGCTACACACTGACCATTACTAGTGGCTGTAACTGTTGGATTTGGATTGATAACTACACTAATAGTACTCGAACTTGTACAAGAACCATTTCCTTGAACTGTAACGCTATACACGCCACTCATCGAAGTTGTTACATTGACTCTAACAGGATTTTGGTCGGTACTTGTAAATGCACCTGGTCCACTCCATGAATAAGTTAATCCACCCGATGCACTCAAATTTAAGCTACCACCTGAACAGGTTGGGCTATTACTTTGCACGCCAACAATAGGAGTTTGCGAAATGACCACGCTTGTTGTGGCAGTGGCCGTACAGCCATTTGTAGATGTCACTGTTACAGAATATATGCCTGTATTTAAGGGTTGAGCATTGGTGATAATTGGATTTTGGTTGGTATTTGTAAAACTATTTGGTCCGCTCCATGAATAAGTCCCTCCACCCGTTGCACTTAAATTTAGTGATTTACTTGAACATAAAGGACTATTACTACTAGCACTGGCTGTGGCTTGATTCACGACTACACTTACTGTATAGGTGGTCGAACAGCCCCCATTAACAATGGTCACTGTGTAAAGACCAGCCATCGCTGTAGTCGCATTGGCTCGGGATGGGTTTTGTAATGTACTGCTGAAACTAGATGGTACCTGACCAGCTGTAAGCGGTACCACCCGAGGCTGTAAAATTAATAGTTTCTCCTATACAGGCTGGACTATCACTACCTGCCGAACCCGTCACGCTATTGACATCGACAAATACGGTGGCCGAAGCCGTACAACCTGAAGCATTGGTGATGGTAACTGTGTAACTCCCCTCCATGGCTGTTGTTACATTGGTTCTAGTTGGGTTCTGAGCCGTGCTGCTGAAGCCACTTGGTCCTGACCATGAATAGGTGCCACCACCTGTAGCCGATAGATTGATGCTAGTTCCTGTACAGACGGGGCTGTTACTACTAGCACTGGCTGTGGCTGTGTTCACCCCTACACTTACTGTCGTAGATGCACTACAGCCAGTCGTCAATGAGACCGTTAGGCTATAAATGCCCGCATCAGCTGTTGTTATCAAAGTCCGACATGGAATCTGAGCAGTGCTACTGAATCCATTTGGTCGCCTCGCCATGAATAAGTTCCTCCGCCACTAGCTGTTAAGCATAAGCTTGCGCCTGCACACACGGAGGCAGGGGCACTAGCCACTGGCACTGGATTGGCATTGACCACTACACTCGTGGTTGCCGTTCCAGTACAGCCACTACTTCCATTGACTGTGACACTGTACACTCCACTCATGCCAGTTGTCGCACTACTTCGGGTTGGATTCTGGGCTGTACTGGTAAAGGAAGATGGTTCACTCCACGAGTAACTTGTTCCACCAGTTGAAGCATTTAAGTTGATACTTCCGCCCGCACAGACTGGGCTGTTGCTGCTGGCAGAAGCTCCTACTTGATTGACCACTACACTCACCGTCGCACTGGCACTACAGCCACTACTGCTGACGGTGACACTATATACTCCACTCATAGAAGTAGTAGCATTGCTCCGACTTGGGTTTTGTAAAATACTATTGAAACTACTAGAGCCACTCCATGAGTAAGTTCCCCCTGAAGGTGTGCTACTCAAATCTATGCTCCTACCTACACATGGGTTGCTTCCTGTAGCTGTAGCAGTTATCACAATTACATCTATGTTTACTGTGGCACTAGAAGTACAACCTCCAAATGTTGCGGTTACACTATACACCCCGTCCATTGCTGTGGTTGCCCCACTTCGACTTGGATTTTGTTGTGTACTGCTAAATGAACTTGGGGTACTGACCAAGCATAACTACCTCCTGATGGTGCTGCACTTAAATTAATAGTGCCGCCTGAACAAACATTGTTGCCTGTGGCACTCACCACACTACTATTGACTGACACACTCGTTGTGGCTGATGCACTACAGCCGCCGTTATTGACGGTTACGGAATATACCCCTGTCATGGCAGTCGTTACACTACTACGACTGGGTTGGCTACTGGTCGAACTGAAGCCCCTGGCCCACTCCATGAATAAGTGCCACCGCCTGTGGCTGTTAGATTCAAACTACCACCTAAACAGACTGGGCTGCTACTGGCTGCTGTCGCTGTCGGCGAAGGGTTGATGACCACACTCACTGTAGCTGTAGCTGTACACCCATTTCCATCAGTAATCGTAACTGTATATTTACCTGCCATGGTTGTAGCGGCATTGCTACGAGTCGGGTTTTGAGCTGTAGATGTAAATCCACCTGGACCAGCCCAACTATAACTGGGTGTTCCGATAGCTCCAGTAGGTGTTGCTCCTAAAGTGATGGTACCTCCAGCACAAACTGTATTGACCGATGCACTCGCTACTAGTGTACATTGAGTACAACAGGCATATACACAAAGTTCATCTATTTGATAAATAGAACACGTCCCTCCATTGTTAGCAGGCTCGTAGGGGAGTAATTCAAAATCAAAAGTAGTTGCTCCGCTAAATACGCTATTCAAATTGATAATTGTTGTACGCCATGAGGTTGATGTTGAAATATTAGTATTTCTGTAAATTTCAACCCCATTTTTTAGAACACGAATACCTATCTTTTGTGGACTGTTGACCAAATCCGTTGATCCAGGGCAATTTATATCTTGACTGTGTCTAAACGCAAACGCTTCCAAAGTGCCATGTGAACCAGCAGGGTATTCAATACTCCAATGTAATGCCTTAGCATTATTGTTTGTGAAGGAAGCATCTGTCAATGGCCCCCAGCACATATTACCTCCAACCGAAGAAGTTGATGAACCACAAGAATTCATAGTTCCACTTAATGTATGTATGTTTGAGGGGATACCACAACTTCCAATGGTACATGGTGGAATACCTGTTCCATCTAATACTCCTACTTGGCAATTATCAAAACAGTATTTTGCCGCTATTGGGCAACTTGGTGTCGTACAAGTAGTAATATTTACGCTAACAGTAGCTGACGCCGTGCAAGTACTTGTGCCCGTGGCTGATACACTATATACACCAGCCATAGATGTAGTAACAAAATTACGAACAGGGCTTTGAAGCGTTGAGCTAAAACTAGAGGGACCTGACCACTTATAATCGACCCCGCCATCAGCAACCAACTTTATTTGATCACCTGTACAATAAGGGCTTTGGGCACTCACCTGTATATTAGGTGTTGTACAGGTAGTTGTTTTAGTTCCAAAACACACATCATCCAGTGCCCACTCACTATTATTACTATAACAACGAAGCAATACTTTCTTTACTCTTTTGCCCACCCCTCCGTTATAGTAACCCCAAAATTCATACTTACTACTGGCTGTTCGGTCTGTTGCTATTGTTTGGGTGCTATTATCATCAAATGTCAAGATGATAGTACAATCCATAGTGGTTTCTGTTTTACCTGCAACATCCCAGTCTCCAATATAACATGAAAAGTAATCAACAGGGTTACTACTAAAGTCAATGGTTAAGTCTTCTTGTTCTGAGCATGCTAAAGACCATGAACCATCATAAGCAGGAGCTTCTCCAAGATCATTTTGCCCATCATTATTTACATCCTCCCATGTCTGGCCTTTGCCTTGAGCGACCCAGATATTTCCATCTGTTTCTGCAAATTTAGCAGTAAGTCCTCCTGCAGAAATTGATACATTTTGAAGGTTCTTATAAGCTGGTCCGACAGGCGAATTTCGTAAGCTTGAGCTTTCAAAGTCAATACATGCATCTGGTGTCTCTCCAACTGCACTCAAAAACGCACTTTGTTTAGATGCGTTTTGAGTATAATCTGCTGGATCAAAAATTATAGGGCCAGTTGGCATAGCTATTGCAAAAAAAGCTATGCAGAAACAAGTCATCGTGTAAAACATTCTTTGCTTACTCATAATAACTGGGGATTAGGTAGAACAAGTTAGATAAACCGCCTTTAAATAGGAGCATTTAGTGTTCCAAAAAAGCGGTTAATTAGGGGAAGTGTACACCAATTACTATTTGTGGTACACAAAAAAACAGAAGACTGATACTCGTAAGCAGCCAGTCGAATTATCAACAATCATGCCAAATGAAGGTGCATTTTGAGAGACTAAAAATCTTGAGCGCTCTATTTGACCTTAAGAACAGAACTATCCCAATAATCTTATTTTTTGGTTGATAATAGTCTTATATTTTGAACCCACGGGTAATTCTTGTTGCGCTAACCAAAGTCTATTTTCAAGAAAACTTACCTTTTCAATACATTTGGTTTGGACAATATAGGCCCTATGTATTTGTATAAATTGATGTTGAGGAAGCATTTTGTACACTAATGCCATAGATTTCTTTAGCGAAAATTTTTCGGTTGCAGTATGAATAAAACAGTAATTCCCATCTGCCTCAATCCATAATATTTCTTCGCAAGAAAGTTTTTTACGCCACCGGCGATTACTAATAAAAAAATTCGCTTTTATATCCTCGGAAAGGTTATTGGTACTATTGATTGATAATAATAAATGAACCATACTATTTAATGTCAAGCTATGAACTGGCCATGTCAAAAAGATGACCTTTGGCTTTACCTTCAACATTTGACTACATAAAGCTTCATCTAACTCGTTGACTATTGCAATAATTGGAATTTTATTCCCTAAGAAATTTGAAACTAAGTATCTAAAGTCGTTTTCTGTTTGTGTTATCATTATTATTATATCAGGCTTCATTGCCTCAATATGTAAACCTAATGAATCTACATCAGTATAAACCATGAGATCCAGACTATCATTAGGTTTCATCACATCCTCAAGTTGTTTTGCCAATAGCAAATCACTACTAAAAATCAAAACCTTAACTTTGATTTCCCTATTTTGGATTTGATTATTGAAACTGCTCATTGCGCTCTTTTTTTAGCAATCTTTGAAGTTTTTTTAATCTTACCTGGCGTGATAGAAAACCTTTTTTTAAATGGAATAATGAGCTTAATTGGATGACTATATCCTAAAAGATGGGCTACCTTTTGTACAGAGTACTGCCCTGTAGATAATAAGTCCTTTGCAATCCCTAATTTGAAATCTAAAAAATAGGTATAATAAGGCTTGCCATATATTTCCCTAAAAACAAGACTAAATGTGCCTGATTTCAACTTAACTTGTGATGATACTTGTTCTAAAGAAGGAATTTCTTTCTGTATGTTTCGTATAATATTATCATGTATGGTTCTAATCTCTGTCTTATGAGAGTTTATTTTTATTTTAGAAACATACGATTTTTTAGGAACCGATGTATCTTGGGCATTTAGCATAGAAGTTATTAATGTATTTAAAAAGGGGAACTTTCCACTTTGCAGAAGTCCTATCAATGGGGTAAAGTCGCTAAATAGGGCATTGCAACTTAAGTTTTCAGTGCTCATGATGTTAATAGTGGTTGGATGGAATGAATTAGCTAATTACGAGGCTAATATGATGCCTATTATATCTAAAAAGTTACTACAGGGGGTTATTATGTTTATTTTGGTGTACTTTATGTTACCACTATCCTATTGTCACGCCTAACTCTCGAAGAGACTTAATGTATGTCCTACCAATTGGTAAAGCTATTGTAGATTCTTGACCATTTTGTATAATGATAATTTGGCTTTTGATATTAATTTGTTTAATTGTCTCTCTATTAACTATAATACTTTTATGAACAGGAATAAAACTATCCGTAGGCAATAGTTCTTTTACTTTGGCAAGTGATTTCTTAATTGTATAGGCTTTTTTTTGCTTTGTATTAATCGTACAATAGTTACGTTCTGCCTCCACATACATAATGCTATTGGAGTCTATAGCTTCTTTTTTTCTGCCAGAACGAACAAAAAACACATTGCTCTGATCTTCAGACTGTAAAAACGTAATGCTTGCAAGTAAATCAATGGTTGACTCTAAAGTAAATCTATGAAATGGTTTGATTAACAGCGCATGATTTGGTATAGTAAATGTAGCTCGATGAATGTCTTCATCGCTATAACTAGTAATGAAAAGAATTGGGATATTTTTAAATTCTGGTAATAAAGCTACCTCTATTCCTGTCATTTCACCAGAGAGCTTAATATCCATGATAATTAAATCAGGATGGCTTTTTGTTAATAATTGAATTGCTGCTATGGCATTTGTCGCCACTCCTACTATTTGATACTTTCCCAACTCTTCAATCATTTGCTCAATTTGCAAAGCAAAGATATAGTCATTTTCTACAAGGAGAATTTTTAGCATTTTTCAAAGAATTAAACTGTAAATTAGACCTGATTTTATATAAAAAGTAACCACTTGGTATTATATTTGGGTATATTATGTATTTATTTGGGTACATTATGTCGCCTACCCCTCAATTATATACGTTTTATATATTAAATGTTGTTAGTCAAATTTGTGCATATCGCACACGCATACATGCGCACAGACGTGTTTGCTCGCTCGAATTGCGTGCATGACGCACGTGTGTGCCTACGTGTGCAGTTACAGTTTTTTAACTATATTGAATTTACTAGCGTGATTTTAACTTTAGCAAGACTTATTGATATTATTTGAAAAGACTAAAGTTTCATGGTTAGGCAAAAAGTACTTCCAGTATTAGAAGAACTTTCTAGGTAAAGTTGCCAAGCGTTTATTATGGCCAATTCTCTACAGACAAATAGCCCAATACCTGTTCCTTTTTCGCCAAAAGTACCGATTCGGCTTTTCTTGATATCCTCCGAAAAAAGTATCTGCTGATATGCAAGAGGGATCCCTATTCCACTGTCACTCACACGAACGTTAATTTTAGTGACTTCTATTGAAACATTTATCTTAACCGTTCCATTTTGATTTGAAAACTTGATTGCATTATCAACTAAATTTCGGACAATAGTCTGGAATGAAGTACGGTCAATCGAGACTTCGGTCTTGTGAATGAATTCAAATTGTAGTTTTATATTTTTAATAGCTGCATTGCTTTCTAATGACTGAATAATCTCTTGGATTTCATCCTCTAAAATACATCGAGACGGTCTAATTACAAAATGTCCTTGTTGAGATAGAGCCCAATTTAAAAGATTATCAACTAATTTATAAAGGTTTACTGCTCCGGCTTCAATATTTTTGACCAAAAGCTGAGCTTGAGTAGGATCATTTTTCTGCAATACAAAAGAGAATGTGCTTGAAATGTGTTGTAAATTGGCAACGGGGCTCCGCAAATCATGAGCGACAATAGAGAATAGTTGATCTCTTTGTTTATTGGCTTCTTCAACTTTATACTTTGCCTTTCTTATTTGCCAAACAACCAATAAACTACTTAATAAGGCAACTAATAAACCAAGTATACCCACAAGATATAAATGACTTCGACTTTGAATCAACTGGTTATTCAATTCAAGATTCTTGATTTTTGTCTCTTTTTCTTTGGACTCAAATCGAGCATTAAGTTCAGAAATTCGCTCGTTTTGTGCAATATTTTTCATTGTATCCTGCCAAGCTTGATATTGCAACTTATAACTATAAGCCTGCTTATAATTCCCTAAGCCGGCTTCAATCTGAGCATAAGAATCATAGTAAAGTGTTTTTTGAGCTATTTCCATTTGTGTTACATTCATCACCATAGTCAACTTCATAATCATATCTTTGGCTTTAGTAAATTTTTTTGATTTCAGATATGCCTCACTGAGTTTTATATAATAATTAGGTAGAGCTATTTTGATTTTTTGAGTTTCTGCTAAACGTAATCCTCGTTCTAAGTATAGAATAGACTTATAATAATTCTTCAAATCCAAATAGTCAATACCAATGCTTAGTAAAATTTTACTAGTTTGGAAAATGGTATTTTCTTCATTTGGTTTAAATTTGGAATTTAAAATTTGCCAAGCTTCCAAATCAAATTTTAAGGCTATTGTTGGATTATAATTGGCAGAATACGCCATTCCAATGTTTTGCGTTAATGCAAACTTGACAGTATAGTAACTAGGTGAATTGGGTGAAATGCCTTCTAGTATAGTTTTTGCCTGCTTGAAGTATTCAAGAGCCTTTGTAGGACTTAATCCTGCTTGCAACTGAACAAATCCTAAAAGCATTAAGGTTCGTATTTGATCAAAAGGGAATTGATGTTGATTTACTTGAGTTAAGAGAATAGACGTCGCTTCCTTAATTTTTCCATTTAGAATATACGAGTAGGCTAAAAAATTCACTCCTTTATAGACACCACTATCAAATTTATTCTTTTTTGAAAGCGAAATAATCTCATCAGAAAGGCTTCCTATTTTTTCAGGCAAGTATTTTTGGTATAAATTTTCTAAAGCTATCAGATTATTAATACGAATAGTATCTTGTTTGATATTTACTCGTAACCATTTTTCAAGGCTATCAATAGAGGAATTAGGTAAAGACTCGGCAAACGAGTTGTTCAGGCAGACAAGTATTACCAATGTTGTAATTAGTACAGAGAAATTTCTCATAGTAAAAGTGATTCCTGAAATGGAAAACATGAATTTAAGGTATACGGATTATCTTCTGTTTTAAGAAGATAGTGTTTGATTATGGCACATACAAACACATAAAGTGACGATATAATTTCTCCAACAAAATCCAGAAACAGTTACGTGGCCACAATACAATAGATGTTAACAAAGCGACATATATTAATAAGGAGGTAGCGGCAAATATACAACAACGCTAGAATTAACAATAGGTTGGTAATTTTTGATGTAGTTTACAAATGATGTTATTCAAAAATAATGATTTTTCCATAGGACTAAAGCAATAGAGTAAGCGAGCATAGTAGGCGACCTTGTATATGCCTTTGTTTCTCTTTTTAATCTTGCTAATCTATCTCTGAGCAATAAATTCGGACCGATTTCTATGATTCAAACAAGTGCTGGTGTATAAATTTCTTTATATTTCTCTCTTCAAGAGACACAAGCAAAAATACGAAGTACCAACTTGTTACAAATGTTGTTAATAATGAGCACTTTATGTTTTCCTTCGGCAACTTTTTGCTGATAATAGTCTTTGATTTCCTTGCAATGCTGGATAGCTGACATAGCGGCATTGTGAAATAAAGCTTTGGCTTTGTTGTTTGCTTTGTTACTACCCTTTGCTTTTCCTTTGTACTTGCCTAATGAGTGTTCAAAAGGGGCAAAACCGCTGTAACAAGCATATTTTTTAGGATCATCAATATCTTTGAATTCATTGGTTGTGATGAGTACCTCAGTAGCGATGACTTGACCAATGCCTTTGACGGAATCAATAATATCAAATAAAGTTTTGAGTTGTGTATCCGAGTCAATGATTTCCCTGATCTTTTTGTCAACATTAGCTAGGTCTTTTTTTAGGGCATCTATTTATGACTGACAGAGCGTTTTTTCAGCCGTGAGCATTTTCTTGTTAACTAAACCTTTGGCATCTGACAGAGGTGTTTGTAAGATTTTATCGTTTTCACTAAACGCTCCCGTAGTGCTGTTAAACGCAGGGCGGCCTGTGCCGTCTAATTCAACAATAATTTCACGTTTGGGTCGGGGCCGCCCGTACGGTCCATAGTCTGGCATCCTCTCGATTTTTGTAGGCATATAGACCAATCTTTGGGGTATCAATCTTGTTATTTTTCTCACGGGAAATACCCATGCTCAACTTAATCTGAGTGGCTTGCTTCAACCAGATGTCATCTTGTTTTAGGTGCAGATACCCCAGAACTGGATTGTTATAAATGCCTATATGTTCTAAACAAAAAAGCGTGTTGTCAATAGCAAAGTCTTTGTATTGGCTCTTGACTTACTTGACAACTTGCTCAATACCTTTTTTGCGATTGCTGACTTCAAGATGAAGTAATACCCTGTTAGATTCAACCAAAGCAACATCTAATTCGTTTTTAGACACATCAATCCCGATGAAATAACGATACATTTTCATAATTTTAGGACTTAAGTAATTATACAAAATTAAATAGGTTGAAAGCGGTAATGTTGCCCCATTGGTTCGGGTGGTCAATGCCGCCGGCTTACTCTTATTTTGAGCGGCCGCCGCTGCGGTGTGTTTCAAGTTATGGTTTCTTGGAAAAATCTTATCGCACAAATCTAAAGGCCAATGCGACAGTTCACTGGGTTGCAATATTGTCAAGTTTGGTCTGTCAATAAGTTGGGGTACCGCTTTGGAATGCTTCTTTGACAACTATCAATATTACCAAATTTGAGCATTGATTAGGAAGCACCTATCATCAATCCTTTCTATGATAGATATTAAAACACTCTGTTACAATTAGTTACTCATAGAACGGCTTTTCAAATCTTTCCTAATGTGGAGTTAACCCAAAATAACCGTAGCAACCGACGCTCTAAAATCAAAAAACTCTATACTTTCAGCTTTATCACAGTTTACATTGTACCGAACTACTGTGGCTTAAACACATATTATGACTGGCTTATTCAGGTAGTTTTGTACATTTTGATTGTTAATATTCTTAATTATACCTACCTTAGTTAGAGAAAATACGTCCTATAAAGGACAAGGTAATTATGAAAAATATAATAATTATTTTTTTTTTATTCTTCTCAAAAGAAGCCTTTGCTCAATTGTTCCAAACAGAATTTAGGTATGGAACTATACCCCTTTCTTATAATGCAGATAGCATAGAAAAAGCATTAGTTGCCTTACCAAGTAAGTTACGCTTGCAACAATTAATTATAATAGAAAAAAGTTACTATGGTGTTTATCGTTCAAAATTTGGTAAATATTTGAAGGAAATAGGTCAGTTAAGTTATCAATTTAATCTCCCCTCAGCCAAAGCCAACTACTATTTCTGGCTTTCTAAAAAAAAATTTGATGAAACCTCTTTTCATGAGTCTCTTAAATATGCCATAGAGGCCGACAAACTCTATAGATTATGTGATGATACGTTAGGAATGATTGCCTCACAAACAATGATAATAAGAGGCAATTTAGATTTATATGGACAAATAAATAGCGATAGTGCCGTTGTCTTTCAACAGTTAAATAAGGTGTTGGATTTTGCTAAACAATCGAAACATCCAGAAGCATTATTATTGGTATATAGTACAGCGGGAGATATTTATTATGGATTTAAAAAAGTTAATATATTATTCGATTACATATCAAAAGCAGAAGAAATAATTAAAATCTATCCTCAATATCATTATTATGCTCGTACTTTTTTAGGGTTAAAAGCCAGAGCTTACATATTAATCCAAAAATACTCTTTAGCAATAAAAAGTTACCAATCAGTATTGATATTGATGAAAGAGGCTCACTTTGCTATGCATAAACTTGCAACAACTTATCTCAATATAGCAAATGTATATCAAAGAATGAGACATTTCTCAGAAGCTATTAAAATGGCTAATAAAGCCCTTGTATTATTAAAATCTGATAAAGACTATCAATTAAATTTGATTGCAGATAGTTTCTTAATCCTAAGTGATTCTTACAATTTATTAGGAAACTATAAAATGGCATTTAGCTATATGGATAGCGCTTTTAAATTTCAGGAAAACCAGTTTAAAAAACTTAGAATTAATGACTTAAATGAACTTGAAATTAAATATGAGGCTGGAAAAAAAGAAGCACAAAACAGAATTTTACTACAAGAAAAGCAACTCGTTCAACTCCAGAATCAACAATACCAACAATGGATTGTTAGCGGAATTGTATTTATTATTTTAATGTTAGCCGTAGCATTTTTTCTTTATCGGTCAAATCAACATCAGTACAAATTGATGCAATTCAGAGATTTCATTTTCTCTATCATTGCTCATGACTTACGATCTCCCTTAATTGCTTTCCAAAGCATCTCTCTACAAGTGGCTTATCTTTTACGTAAAGGACAATACACTCGTGTCTCCGAAGTTAGTAGTTATATGGAAGATTCCATTACTCACTTGTTATTGCTTATCAATAATTTATTACAATGGTCACTCTCTCAAAAAACAGGGTTTGTTCAACATCAAGAACTATTTTTATTAAAACCCGTATGGGAAGATACCAAAGAATTATATCGAATTGTAGCCCAAAATAGGAATGTTGAAATTTTTTTAGAAATTAGCGATCTATTAAGTATAAAAGGAGATAAAAATGCTTTGGCTATAGTTTTTCGTAATTTATTAGATAATGCTTTGAAGCATACACAAAATGGAACTATCAAAATTCAGGCTATAATCGAAAACAATACCACAAATATTATTATTTCCGATACAGGTAGTGGGATTCCAATCTCAATAGCAAGTGATTTACAAAAGATAATGAAGCAATCAGGTTTTTTTATAATAAAAAACAAAACTGGACTCGGACTTGGTCTCATTAATTACTTAGTGAAAATGCATAGAGGAAAAGTAACATTTAATTCTACTTCTCAAGGAACTACTTTTATAGTTACATTGCCAAATTAAGAGTATTAAGATTAAGAAAGACAATTAAATATTAAGGCGTTTACCCTCACAATTGATAAAAATTCAATTAACTCATTGATTGTATAATAGTTAACTCAACCATTAAATCATTGTAAACCCTTATCAATCAATTACTTAATCCCAAAAACCCATCATTGGGACACTTGCGTTTAAAAATGTAGTGACACAACCTCAAGTTAGGGCAATCATTAGCCACCTACACAATCGGGAGTAATTGTTACCGAACCTATTCTTCTTTTTTCACCTTGCTTTTGCAAGGACTGCATCTTAAAAACCTTCCTCGACGATGAAGGTTGGTGTCAAATATGCTGTCGGCAAGTAGAATAATACTACAAAAAACTACAATTTGAACCGTTCGATAAGTTTCCTTCCACTTATTGAGTTGGTGACATAACTTGTCAAAATGATTTTGTTTAATTTGAGGCATTAAACAGCAAAGAAATATGCTACAAACACTAATCAAAATCGGACAGCAAAAAAGCCAAGAACTTGGTGAATGGGACGATGTGTTGGATTGGCCAAAAATTGAAACTGAGAATAAAAAAGGCGAAAAAATCACCAACTATGTTTTACCTATTGTTTTTGATTTAGACGATAGCCAGATCAAATTGGGTGAATTGGGCGAATATGATGATGAAAAAACGGTTCAAAGGCTTTTCAATATTAAAATTCAAGGTGGTAACAACAAGGCTATCTATACATGCGCAGAGTTCGGCGGACTTGAACAAATCAGAAAAACCTTTTTTGGAGCTACTTCTAGTGCAACAGTAAGCCAATTTACCGAAGCCATTGACAAAGGATTTTCTCAACTCAAAGACACTGACTTGTACGAAACCCTTGTAGCTATTTTTGGTTTGCGTTCGGTTTTTGAAAGCCAGTTTATGACCGATGGTAAAGTTGATGTCAAGAAAATCCTTGTTCAGCCAAAGGAAGAAGTTGAAGCGGAATCTCAAAAGATAAAGCTGAACCCCAGTGAAAAAATAGTGTTGGTTGTAGCGCAGGTGGTTTGGTCTGAAAAGGGTTGGACTTCACCGACTTACTTCAAGAACATAGATGGGTATATAGATTTTTTGAAGGCCAAGTTTCCAAGGGACACAACTGACAGTGGCGTATCTGTCGAACCAAAATTATGCTATGCAACTGGCGAATACAAAGAAAATGTAGGCGAGTTAGCAATAAAGACACGGTACAACATGAATAAAATGTTTGTATCAACAACTGTTAACTATGCAAGTGGATTTGACGGCAGTGCTTTTTCTAAAAGCTATCAAGTTGGTTCTGAAATTCAAAAATACTTGGAACAAGGCTCCAAGTATTTGCTCGAAAAATATAAAACGAGTATTGCAGGGATTGACCATTGTATTATCCCACAACTATTTAGCAAAGATGACAGCGATATAGAATCTACGCTATCCACGATTTCCAAGAAATCTGACCTGCTGTTCCAGTACAAAAAATTAGAAGAAGTTCTTACCGATTTAGATACGGTTCGCTCACAGGATTTTCCCTACTGGATAACTTTTCTTGCCTTTGAGTCTGATGGTAACTTCTTCAAAACTATCAACGTCATTAAAGACGTAAGCCGTACGCACTTTGAGAGAATGATTGAAACTTTTGCCACTACACACATAGAAATGAGGCAGGTTGAGGGAGTGAATTGGCAAAATGTCATGAGCGTAGGAGAGGGCAATACTTTGACATTCAATCTTTATACTGTTTACAACCTTATTCCAATTCGGAAAGATAAAGTCAAAAAAAATGAAGCGTTGGCTTTGTTCAAGCAACTTTTGGAAAAACGCCCGATTGCCAAAAGCCAATTGTTTGGTTATTTCAAGGAACTGGTTTTGTGCCATTGGTACAAGCGTTATGAAAGCTACACAAATATTTATGGCAAAAATCCTTTTGACTTTGCGATTCGTAATGGTGTTTTTCAATACTTGGCACTTTTTAAAGTTATTCAACAATTAAACCTTTTTAACAACATGGAAGAGTCTGAATTAAAAGAAGTTGAGGGCGCTCCCGAACAAATAGAGTTATCGGAGAATCAACAAAAAATCGAACGTTTTTTTGCAAAAATGGACTACACACCAAGTCAGAAGGCCATGTTTTATCTTGGTCGGGCTGTAAGCAGTGTTGCGATAGAGCAGTACAAAAAAGGTTATGAGAGTAAGCCTGTTTTAGCCAAACTCAACTACAATGGAATGCAAAAGAGTGAAATCATAAGACTAAAAAACGACCTCTACGATAAAATGAGGCAGTTTAAACTGCATTCTTACATGGAACCAATCTTCAAGAAATTCACCGAGCATTTCAACGAAAACCAATGGACTATGAAACCTGATGAAGCGTTGTTTTACATCTTATCTGGCTATTCTTTCAATTAACATTCAATCTCAAATTCAACTAATACAATGGAAAAGAACAATATCATCGCCAACAACTCAGATTTTTTATTTCTATACGATGCGGCACAATGCAATCCTAATGGCGACCCCGACCAAGAAAACAAGCCCCGCATGGATTATGATACTCAAACCAATTTGGTAACAGATACTCGTTTGAAGAGATACATTAGAGATTATTTGTCATTGTCTGGCCAATACGTTTTCGTAAATATGGAAGACGACAAAAAAGTGGGTATGGATACAAAAATGAAAGCGGTGCTAACGCAGCTTTTTAACGATTCTAATAGTTTGGATTCATTTTTTGTGGAAGACCCAACGATGAAAACAAAGTTTGAAGAGATAAAAAGTAAACGAAAAGACGGAGAAGACTTGGTTAAGTTTTTCGTAAACAAAAAACCCGAGAGTATCGAACTCAACAAATACCTTTTGGCGCAATTAGTCAAAGAAAAATTTACCGATATTCGGATGTTTGGCTGTGCATTTGCAGTGGATGGGTTTACGAAACCTTACACGGGACCAATCCAAATAAATTGGGGCTTTTCGCTACACAAAGTGCAGTTGATGGATTCAAGTTCTATTGTTACCATTATGAACGATGATAGTAGCACTTTTGGCAAGGACTATCGGGTACATTATAGTTTGCTGGCCTTCAACGGCACTATTAACAAGTTTGCAGCCCAAAGTACGGGACTTACTTGTGCCGATGTTGAAACTTTTCGTGATGCTATTTGGAATAGTGTACCGTCGCTACCTACCCGCTCAAAACTAAATCAATATCCAAAATTGTACGTTGAAGTAGTTTATAATGATGGTTTTTACAATGGATGTCTGGGCGATTTACGGAACTATCTTAAAGTTACTCCCAATAATAGCTTGGAAGAAACTCAAATCAGAAAGTTTGACGAATTGACACTTGACCTTTCAGCATTAAAATCGGTATTGGCAGAGAATACTGGTCAGGGAAAAGCCATTAAAGAAGTAGTAGTGAAATCAGCATCAGGTATCACGTTCAGCGTTTAAGCTCATGGAAATACTACAATTAGACGTGGGTGGTAAACTCGCCCATTTCAGGAAATACTATGCCAATAATACGGCGATGAGTTTTAGTATTCCACCCCGAACGACTGTAATGGGAATGCTTGCGGCTATTTTAGGACGAGAACGAGATAGCTACTACGAAGAATTGGCTTCTGAACGCATTCGGATAAGTGTACGGGTGATGAGTCCTATAAAAAAGACGTTTCACCGACTTAACTTTTTGAGCATCAAAAGTAAAAGCGATTTTGATGGGTCAGGTGGGCGTATCCAAACACCTTTTGAGGTGGTAAGTGGCTACGATATTGGCAAAGATATGGTCATTTATCGCCTTTATATCTCATATTCAGAAAATGGAAAAGATACCTTTGATGAACTCAAAGAGAAAGTTCTGCAAAAAAAACAGCATTTCGCATTGACACTTGGTACAGCCAATTTTACGGCATCACTATTGGGGGTAAGTCTTTTTGAAGCCAATCAAATCCAAGAAACAGCAGCCGAAGAACTGGTAACAATTCATTCAGCAGCTCCTTCCGATGCGGTTGAACGTTTGGATTTTGACAGAGAAAGTGCCGAAGATTCACTACAAATGGTTGAAGAAGAATTGCTACCTGCCGATTTTGTGAAGAACCATGACCGAGAGTTGAAGAAAATGAACCGTGTGCTTTTTTCGACTTCCATCACAGGTATGAATGTCGAATTGAATCGGATGTATTACCGACTTATCAACGTAGATGAAATACAAAATATCCTGTTTTTGGAATGAAAACTTTTTATTCTCACAGTGAGAAAGACGAAAATGGGCAGACTTTTGGTTCAAAAAAATTAACTGTGCACACGGAAGGAGTACGCATAAAAGCGCTCCAATCATATTGTCAAAGTTTGGGCTTTTCGGAACATTTAGAAACGAAAAAATTGCTGAATGATATTTGTATTTATCACGACTTAGGTAAGTATTCTGCTTTCTTTCAGGACTATCTACTTGGTAAAGAAGGTATTGACCCCAAACTAAAACAACACGCTAAGTTTGGCGGCTTTGCTATATTTCAAAAATACTTCAAACTCAAAAATGAATTTTCGGCTATTGTAGCGGCTTATCTGATTATTCACCATCATAAAAATTTGACGGATATTACAGAATTGAAGCGTTTTATTGGGGTTGAGGAATTGATTACAGAGAAAGGGTATTTTTTACAACAAGCAGCAACAATAACAAATCATTTACCTCAAATTGCTGATGAAATTGACGAAAGCCAATTAGCCGATTATATTCAATATCCAGACAAAAGAAACTTTAATCTTGCACTTATCGGGTTGAGTAAGAAGTCAACTATTGAAAACTATTTTCTCATAAACTATTTGTTTTCACTGCTCATTGAGGCGGATAAATTAGATGCCTCAAAAACGATAATGTACGACAGAGTGCCATTACCTGCCTTATTGGTTGAGAATCGAATTGGGGAGGTTAATTTTCAGGGTTATAGTTCTGATGAATTGAAATCATTGACCCAAAATCAATTACGAGCTTATGTTCGTGGTGTCGTTATCAAGCATCTTGAAAATGATGACATTCTGAATCAACGACTTTTTACCCTAACCGCCCCCACGGGTATTGGCAAGACACTCACAGCCTTAGATTTTGCCTTACGGCTAAAAGAAAAAATACGGCTAAAAAAGGGATATGAGGCACAGATTATTTATGCGTTGCCATTTATCAATATCATTGAACAGGCCATAAAAGAATACGACAAAGTTTTTAAAGGAAATGGCCGTGTTTTGGCACACTATCAGTTTGCGGATGTATTTGAGCAACTCACTAAATCTAATGTATTAAGCCCAGACGAAAATGAGCAGTACAATCAACAAACGATGTTATTGGATACTTGGCAAAGCGACGTAGTGATTACTACGTTCGTACAGTTTCTGCAAACCTTAATTGGCAACCGAAATAAACTGCTCAAAAAATTCAATCATTTGGCAGGGGCAATCGTCATTCTTGATGAAGTTCAAACCATTCGTTTAGACCATTTACCTTTGGTTGGTGCGGCACTGTATTATCTGTCTAAATTTTTGAATACCCGTGTTTTATTGATGACGGCCACAAAACCAAAAACCTTTGATTTGGCAAATCGGGAAATTATTGCAGAACAAAAAGGTGACGAAAAAGCACAACCCTTAGAACTATTAGCTGATTTTGAAAGTATTTTTGCAGCATTCAAAAGAACCAAGATTGTTCCCTTGATTTCAGAAATTGTGGCCGACGAACAGCAATTTATTCAAAATCATTTCAAAGTCCGTTGGACACCTCGCCAATCTTGCCTCATCGTCTGCAACTTAGTAAAGCGTTCAGTAGATGTTTTTGAAGCAGTAAAAAAACATATTGAGGAAACTGCTAACAAAAATCCCGTTTACTATCTCTCAACAAACATTATTTCGGCAACACGCTTGCAAGTTATTCAGGATGTTAAGAGTGATTTATTAGCTGGCCTTAAACCTATTCTTATATCCACTCAGGCTATTGAAGCTGGCGTTGACCTGGATTTTGACATGGGTTTTAGAGACATTGGCCCAATTGATTCTATCATCCAAGTGGCAGGTCGTATTAATCGAGAAAACTCACCCGAAAGATGGAATTCTCCGCTTTATATCGTTGATTTCGATGATTGCACCAAAATTTATGAACGGCTAACTACCACACAAGCTCGCAAAGCATTAGAATTTAGTATCAAGAAATTTGGGGATGAAATTCGAGAAGAGCATTATTTAGAACTCATTGAGACGTATTACGAATCATTGTCTGCTGAAGATGCAAAGTCTTTTTCAGAGACTCGTAAGTTTTTTGATAGTATGAAACGACTCAATTATGATAATGAAGACAAAAGCACTTTTCCAGTATCTAAGTTTCAAGTGATTGAACAAAGGGGAGGTATAGCCTCTGTTTACATTGAAATTGATGAAAATGCAAAAAAGACAAAAGATGCTTTTTTAGCTATGATTCACAAAAAGTTGAGCAAAGAAATATTCGACAAAGACTTCAAGCTTTCCTTCAATCAGCACATTATTAGTGTACCTGAATACTTACCTAAAGTGAAAGAGTTAAAACTGGATAAAGCTAATTTGCTTTGTGATGGGCTTTATATAGTACACCAAAATGAGATTGCGGACTATTATGACCTAATTACAGGTTTTAACAGAACTAAAGACACTTACATCTCACCAGTAATGTTATGACCCCTACTTCCCTCCCCCGTATTGAAGTACCCCTCACCACCATCACCTTCCCCGAAATTGCTTTGCGGGTGCGAGATGCTCATAAGCTGCGAGGATATTTTGGCAATTTGTTCAAGGAACATTCTCCCCTGCTACACAATCATTTTGAGGATGGTCGCTCTAAGTATGAGTACCCGCTGGTTCAGTACAAAGTCCTCCGCACTGTGCCTACTTTGGTGGGGCTTGGCGAAGGGGCTTCGTTGTTGGTGGAATTATTCCTAAAAATCAACAATTTAGATATTGACGGACGTACATTTCCTATTCTGAGCAAACACATTAGCCACCAAAAAGCTATTGTTGGGCTTTCTGACGAACTATATTCCTACCGTTTTGAAACGCTTTGGCTGGGCCTTAATCAGAAAAATTTTGCTTTGTTTAGAGAATCTTCATCTGATGAACAACTTGCTATTTTGAAACGTACGGCTATCGCTAATATTCTTACTTTTTTTGAACGAAGCGGGTTGAACCTTAGCCAAGAGCAACGTATTTTAATGAAACTTCAAGCTACTGAGCCAACTGTAACCAAATTCAAGAATATTGCTTTTTTAGGGTTTGGCGGCATATTTACTACCAATGCCCTTTTACCCAATGGCATTGGACTGGGCAAATCGGTGGCAAGAGGTTTTGGCACTATTGTACAGCTTTAAATTGACTACTGATGCAACTTCATATTAACTCATACGGCACGTACGTTCATATTAAGGACGATATGTTTGAAATCCGAAAGAAAAACGAGAAGGGAGAGGTTGAGAAAAAACAGTACTCTGCTCAGAAAGTTACGCAAATCGTGATGACCACTGGCTCAGCACTCAGTACGGATGCCATCAAATTGGCTATGGAGCATAACGTGGACATTGTGTTTGTGGAACAGTCTGGCGACCCCATCGGGCGAGTTTGGCATAGTAAGTTAGGAAGTACTACCAAAATCAGAAAAGCCCAACTCGAAGCAAGCCTTGGCTCCGTGGGTGTGCGATGGACCAAAGAGTGGCTTATGGCTAAACTTGACAATCAGCTCAACTTTATTAAAGACCTCAAAAAGCACCGTCCACAACATGCTGACTTTCTGAATGATAAAATCGCTCGTATCGAAGCCCTTTCGGTATCTATTTCAACACTACAAGCTACTAAAGTGAGCGACATTGCTGATACCTTACGAGGCTTGGAGGGCACCGCTGGAAGGCTCTATTTTGAAACACTCAGCTATGTGCTGCCCAAAGAATATCAGTTTGCTGGCAGGAGTATGCGACCTGCCCAAGATTTGTTTAATGCTTTTTTGAACTATGCTTACGGGATTTTGTATGCACGAATCGAAAAAACTTTGATTATTGCTGGTATTGACCCCTACGTTGGTTTCTTACACCGAGACGACTATAACCAACTGAGCATGGTGTTTGACTACATCGAGCCTTACCGCACTTTTGCCGATGAAGTGGTTTTCCGTTTGTTTTCGGCCAAGCGGGTCAACAAATCCCATGTAGATGCCCTAGCCAATGGGGTTTCACTCAATAAAGAAGGCAAAGCTATGCTGGTGGAGGCTTTCAATAAATTTATGGAAGACGACCCTATCCGTCACCGAAATAGAAATGTAATTCGTTCTCATGTGATTCAACTGGAAGCGCATCATTTTGCTAATCAGTTGATTTCTTAACGCTAAAAGTTGAGAGGTCTATGGATGGTAGCAGCAAATAGTCAATGTATTGAAAGGGTTTAATTACTTGGCAACATTTTAACAAATACCATTATGATTGTATGGGTGTTGTATGATATTGAAAAAGACAGAAGTCGGACTAAAGTTGCCAAAACTTGCGAACAAGCTGGCTTGTATCGGGTGCAATTCTCCTGTTTTTTGGGAACATTAACTACTAACGAAAAGGACACGCTTCGCTTGAAAATTGAAGAACTGATTAATCCAGACAAGGATAAAGTGTATATTTTTCCGATGAATAAAGCCGAATTACAGCAGACTGACTTGCTGGGCCAAGCTTTCGATAAAGACTTGGTTAGTGACCAAGTGAGGGCTTTATTTTTTTAGTAAACATTCGCCACAATGCTCACGCTTACACCTTCACATATTATTGAGTACCTCTACTGCCCAAGGTTCACGTTCTTTGAGTATGTTTTGGCAATTCCACAGCACGAAGAAAAAAATTATAAGGTGATGCGAGGGCGTGGGTTACATGACCAAAGACTTGACCAGAACAAAGACTACCTCCGAAAACGGATCGGTGCGGTTGAGAAATTGGTAGATCAGTACCTGACCAACAGTTTGCTGAGAGGTAGAGTAGATGAGGTACTCAAACTAAGTGATGGCACCATGTCGCCCTTAGACTATAAATTTGCTCAATACGAAGGAAAGGTCTATGAAACCTACCAACGGCAGTTATTTTGCTACGCTTGGCTAATTGAAGAAAATTTCGGTTGTAAAGTCACAAAAGGCTTTTTGGTTTATACTCGGAGCAATAATAAAGTAGTAGAAGTTGCCATTACAGAAGACGATAAGCAATTAGTAAAAGATGCAGCTCATGCCATCGAGATGATAATAGATAAAAATTTCTATCCAAAAGCTACAAAATATAAGCAACGTTGTTTATCTTGCACCTATCGGAATATTTGTACACAGTAGTGTAAAGTCCGAGTGGTAATTTATTTATCTATCAACTCAAAATAGCATGTATATAATTGATTATAAGAATGTTAAGCTTCCGGAAAGTATTCTAAAAACGAAGCAAAAAAGCTCTTTGACATACTGTTTTACAACAAAAGAAGAAATTAATAAGCCTACAGAAGCTCCTAAAAATCAGATTATTACATTAATTTGCGGCTTCGAGTACAAAATCCAAATTCAGAAGGATTGAAACTACACTTCCAGCTTGATGGGTAGAATATGCCCCTTGTCTTCGAGTACAAAATCCAAATTCAGAAGGATTGAAACAGATGCAGTCAGTAGCGTAAGCAACGTTTACAATACTACTTCGAGTACAAAATCCAAATTCAGAAGGATTGAAACTCAAGTTTAAAAACATCATAAGCCCTTCTACGCTCGTCTTCGAGTACAAAATCCAAATTCAGAAGGATTGAAACTAAGCCAATGCCGAATATCCAGAGAGCTTTCCTTCACTCTTCGAGTACAAAATCCAAATTCAGAAGGATTGAAACAATGAGGCGGCCTGGAGCTTTTCGGTTGACTTGGTGTACTTCGAGTACAAAATCCAAATTCAGAAGGATTGAAACAGCAGCACTTCTGAGCCAGACTTCAGGAATCTGGTTTTCTTCGAGTACAAAATCCAAATTCAGAAGGATTGAAACTTTTTGTTCGCTTGTCATCCGAATATAAGAAATTGACTTCGAGTACAAAATCCAAATTCAGAAGGATTGAAACTTCTGCAAGTTGACCAATCGGAGTGTCGCTTAAGTAGCTTCGAGTACAAAATCCAAATTCAGAAGGATTGAAACCCTGATTTCTCGTGAAAAAACAAAAGCCATTGTGCAACTTCGAGTACAAAATCCAAATTCAGAAGGATTGAAACAAACATAGGAAACAAACGCACCACACCACATGCGAGCTTCGAGTACAAAATCCAAATTCAGAAGGATTGAAACCAGCAATAGCTGCTTGGTAGGCGTACTTGTCAACAGACTTCGAGTACAAAATCCAAATTCAGAAGGATTGAAACTCGCTTTAAAGGGGCTTTTATGCGCTTTTGGCTTTTCTTCGAGTACAAAATCCAAATTCAGAAGGATTGAAACCGTATCACGATTCCGTTGTGGTCGCTCAAAATACGGCTTCGAGTACAAAATCCAAATTCAGAAGGATTGAAACTTTAAAGGCTGTGAAATGGAGAGCGGCCACAGTGGCTCTTCGAGTACAAAATCCAAATTCAGAAGGATTGAAACAGGCTGAAAGCCGTCAAAACAACCCCGAAGATGAATTGTCTTCGAGTACAAAATCCAAATTCAGAAGGATTGAAACATTGCCACTATGTCTATCGTAGGCAAACTGGCGGATCTTCGAGTACAAAATCCAAATTCAGAAGGATTGAAACCCGCTTCACTTCTTATCAAGTCATGTAGTGCTTCAACTTCGAGTACAAAATCCAAATTCAGAAGGATTGAAACATTACGTCTCCATTGGCCAAATCAGAGCCATACGACCTTCGAGTACAAAATCCAAATTCAGAAGGATTGAAACTAAGCCAATGCCGAATATCCAGAGAGCTTTCCTTCACCTTCGAGTACAAAATCCAAATTCAGAAGGATTGAAACTTGAACGCCGTGAGGGAGGCAGTTGGAAAAACGATTATCTTCGAGTACAAAATCCAAATTCAGAAGGATTGAAACCTTGCTATTTCGTCGGCTGAGATGTACATGCTAGTACTTCGAGTACAAAATCCAAATTCAGAAGGATTGAAACGGGTAACCCTGGCCGTGCAAAACAACGACAAAGTCGCTTCGAGTACAAAATCCAAATTCAGAAGGATTGAAACCAGGCGCTGAAGGAGCAATCCTATGGGACAATGTTGCTTCGAGTACAAAATCCAAATTCAGAAGGATTGAAACATGCTGTGATTTGTGTAATGCTTCAAACCGTACCTCCCTTCGAGTACAAAATCCAAATTCAGAAGGATTGAAACGATCAGCCACTCTAAAAGCAGTCGGCGTTTTTTCCAAGCTTCGAGTACAAAATCCAAATTCAGAAGGATTGAAACTGAATAAACTTGCCAATTAACGCATCAAATGTGACTCTTCGAGTACAAAATCCAAATTCAGAAGGATTGAAACTCATCCTTAGCAGGCTTCAACACCTCCGGCACATGGTCTTCGAGTACAAAATCCAAATTCAGAAGGATTGAAACCCTACGAATCAAACTTTACCCAAATTGCTGGTTTGATCTTCGAGTACAAAATCCAAATTCAGAAGGATTGAAACCAGAGGCGGGTATAATTGCCGCCATTTTTTCCGGTACATCTTCGAGTACAAAATCCAAATTCAGAAGGATTGAAACTTAAAGTAATCATAAATTTTGTCTAGGGCTGCCTTGCCTTCGAGTACAAAATCCAAATTCAGAAGGATTGAAACATAAGATTTTTGCAGGTGAGTACGCAAACATTGATACTTCGAGTACAAAATCCAAATTCAGAAGGATTGAAACTTGCCGCTATTGATACCAATACTTGCTGGTGTGAGTGTCTTCGAGTACAAAATCCAAATTCAGAAGGATTGAAACTCCGAAATTATAATGGCTATAACCCCGAGATTAAATTTCTTCGAGTACAAAATCCAAATTCAGAAGGATTGAAACTAAAAAACAGCAAGGCATCCTGTGGCTGGGGTAGAGCTTCGAGTACAAAATCCAAATTCAGAAGGATTGAAACCAAGTTTCGACTGGACGATACAAGTTCTAAAACTCCACTCTTCGAGTACAAAATCCAAATTCAGAAGGATTGAAACATGATTGGTATAATCACAATGACTAATACTGAAAACCTCTTCGAGTACAAAATCCAAATTCAGAAGGATTGAAACCTTGCCACCACTTTTTGCTGAGAACTTTTTGATTCCTTCTTCGAGTACAAAATCCAAATTCAGAAGGATTGAAACTCCGACGAACCTTTTTTCCAATAACAACCATGAAACCAACTTCGAGTACAAAATCCAAATTCAGAAGGATTGAAACGGGAGTATTACCTGGGCCTACTCCAGTACCGGAACTTCTTCGAGTACAAAATCCAAATTCAGAAGGATTGAAACAGAAGGGCATTACCCTCATGATAAGAGCGTTTTTGGCTTCGAGTACAAAATCCAAATTCAGAAGGATTGAAACACCAATTCCAACACAGCATAAACGAATGTTTGCATTACTTCGAGTACAAAATCCAAATTCAGAAGGATTGAAACAGCCTTAGTAGTGGAACAACCAATACGAATGTGAACATCTTCGAGTACAAAATCCAAATTCAGAAGGATTGAAACCCACACAGGACACAAAAAAGCCCCGACGCATCGCATCCTTCGAGTACAAAATCCAAATTCAGAAGGATTGAAACTCGAACGGTAAGGAAAACGGACGGCACCGCTCGAAACTTCGAGTACAAAATCCAAATTCAGAAGGATTGAAACAAATAATACCGTTGCCCCACGGTATGCAATGCCAGGCGCTTCGAGTACAAAATCCAAATTCAGAAGGATTGAAACAAGTGTAGGCATTGAGAGAACCCAAACCAGTAACTAGTCTTCGAGTACAAAATCCAAATTCAGAAGGATTGAAACCATATTTCTGATGAAACAAAAAAGCCCTAAACCAATGCTTCGAGTACAAAATCCAAATTCAGAAGGATTGAAACTAGATGAGGAGGCAGAGCTAGGCAAGGATGTTCGGCTCTTCGAGTACAAAATCCAAATTCAGAAGGATTGAAACACAAAGAACCGATGATTATTAAGCCCATCACAAATAAGCTTCGAGTACAAAATCCAAATTCAGAAGGATTGAAACTTCGAGAAGACGCTTGAGACACTAGTCAAGCCTGTTGACTTCGAGTACAAAATCCAAATTCAGAAGGATTGAAACAAACTAGAAAATTCCTGCAAAACTGACTTCTTGACTCTTCGAGTACAAAATCCAAATTCAGAAGGATTGAAACTTCGACAAGCCCTACTCGTATCTTACCGCCGAAGAATCTTCGAGTACAAAATCCAAATTCAGAAGGATTGAAACTCGTCAGGGCTGACAATTTGTTAGCTCAATCAACGACTTCGAGTACAAAATCCAAATTCAGAAGGATTGAAACCTTTGTACTTACCTACTGTTGCGGTCTGACTGCCTTCTTCGAGTACAAAATCCAAATTCAGAAGGATTGAAACGTACTTTTTCCCTTTGAGCCTGTAATAACTCCTACCTCTTCGAGTACAAAATCCAAATTCAGAAGGATTGAAACCTTCGTCGTGTACCGAAGCAGGTCTGCATCGTTCAACCTTCGAGTACAAAATCCAAATTCAGAAGGATTGAAACGCGAAATGTTTTACATGAGCAACGGGCAGCCGACCTTCTTCGAGTACAAAATCCAAATTCAGAAGGATTGAAACACCTCACGCTTGCGGCGGGTTTTCTGCCAGACGCCTTCTTCGAGTACAAAATCCAAATTCAGAAGGATTGAAACATTGCGTCGTGACGGCTCAGACCTGTGGTGGTTACCTCTTCGAGTACAAAATCCAAATTCAGAAGGATTGAAACTCAAAAACCCTAAAAACAGCCCTTTTTTTGCGGTGTCTTCGAGTACAAAATCCAAATTCAGAAGGATTGAAACTCCAACCTTCTTAACCCTCAAACTACAATCAAAACAGACTTCGAGTACAAAATCCAAATTCAGAAGGATTGAAACACCTCGAAAACGTAGAGAACCGAGTACCAGGGAGCAAACTTCGAGTACAAAATCCAAATTCAGAAGGATTGAAACGGGTATCTAACGTATCAAGGTCCTCAATACGGTCTTGCTTCGAGTACAAAATCCAAATTCAGAAGGATTGAAACATAAAGGATGGACACAGAAAAAATTGTGTGGAGAAACTTCGAGTACAAAATCCAAATTCAGAAGGATTGAAACTCGGCCAACACAAACAGCTACAAATGGGACTTTGGAGACTTCGAGTACAAAATCCAAATTCAGAAGGATTGAAACTCAATTCCAAACCAGCCCCCTTTTAAAACATAAGTCACCTTCGAGTACAAAATCCAAATTCAGAAGGATTGAAACGCCCACACACACGGCTAAAATTTCAAGCCTACGGTTCTTCGAGTACAAAATCCAAATTCAGAAGGATTGAAACTTCTAAACTATTCCGCCGATAGTGGCGAATTATTACACTTCGAGTACAAAATCCAAATTCAGAAGGATTGAAACGACCAAAAAGCTCAACAAACTCAATTTTGGCGATCAACTTCGAGTACAAAATCCAAATTCAGAAGGATTGAAACACCAGCTCATGAACGGCGAGGCACTCCCCACACCGGAGCTTCGAGTACAAAATCCAAATTCAGAAGGATTGAAACATCAACAAAATTATTAAAACTGAATCTGAAAACTCCCCTTCGAGTACAAAATCCAAATTCAGAAGGATTGAAACATTTGAGTGGGTCATCAAGCATTTTGTTGATTTCGTCTTCGAGTACAAAATCCAAATTCAGAAGGATTGAAACTCCTGATAGGAAATTTCTTTTGATGTTCATTCAGAATCTTCGAGTACAAAATCCAAATTCAGAAGGATTGAAACCTAAAGTGATTTTCATAAGCTGGGGGGCGGTTCGGTCTTCGAGTACAAAATCCAAATTCAGAAGGATTGAAACGATGAACAGGTTACAGATTTCGGCGGCGGTGTTGGCCTTCGAGTACAAAATCCAAATTCAGAAGGATTGAAACTTAGACAGTAGCTTATCCGTTGTTTTGTTAGACCTGTCTTCGAGTACAAAATCCAAATTCAGAAGGATTGAAACACATCCTAGAGCGTTCTTCAGTTCTGACGGCGACTAATCTTCGAGTACAAAATCCAAATTCAGAAGGATTGAAACATGAAATTGTCAAGCGAGAGACTATACATAACTAATCCTTCGAGTACAAAATCCAAATTCAGAAGGATTGAAACCAGGGTGCTTAAATACGACATTGAAGAGTTGCAAAACTTCGAGTACAAAATCCAAATTCAGAAGGATTGAAACCCGATATGATTATGAAAAAACAGTCCCGGCGTATCAACTTCGAGTACAAAATCCAAATTCAGAAGGATTGAAACTTCAGAGCTGTTGGTGCAGTCATCGGCTTAGTAGCCTCTTCGAGTACAAAATCCAAATTCAGAAGGATTGAAACAACACAATAGTGTCTAAATTAACACGAATAAGTTCCGGCTTCGAGTACAAAATCCAAATTCAGAAGGATTGAAACCCAAGCAGAAAGCGGCAGAAATCAGACGAAACATGGCTTCGAGTACAAAATCCAAATTCAGAAGGATTGAAACGACAACATAATAGCCATTGAGTTTCATGGCAATTCGATCTTCGAGTACAAAATCCAAATTCAGAAGGATTGAAACGGCAATATGAAGCATTAGGATTAGGATTCATTACGCTTCTTCGAGTACAAAATCCAAATTCAGAAGGATTGAAACACGGCCTTGATGCAACCAAACAACCCGATATGCTCACTTCGAGTACAAAATCCAAATTCAGAAGGATTGAAACGCAAGGCTGATTTGACCAATATTCCAAGTAACCGTTCTTCGAGTACAAAATCCAAATTCAGAAGGATTGAAACCCAAAACATATTGAAGCATGAAAGTCACAAAAATTGACTTCGAGTACAAAATCCAAATTCAGAAGGATTGAAACACGAGGCTAACCCCCGTTACGGCCATCTCTTCCACAACTTCGAGTACAAAATCCAAATTCAGAAGGATTGAAACACCTTGTTGTTGATAGAAAGCCTTATAGGCAGCGTTCTTCGAGTACAAAATCCAAATTCAGAAGGATTGAAACGCCCCTGTAAATCAGCCCAATAACTCCAAATTACCCAAACTTCGAGTACAAAATCCAAATTCAGAAGGATTGAAACAGGTGTGGATAAGTGACGAAATCCTTTGGGATGCGGCTTCGAGTACAAAATCCAAATTCAGAAGGATTGAAACACAGGCTGGCAAGACCCAAATTCTACCGATATTCACCTTCGAGTACAAAATCCAAATTCAGAAGGATTGAAACCCTTGCCCAATAGCAAGGAAAACCACGATATTTTCAGCCTTCGAGTACAAAATCCAAATTCAGAAGGATTGAAACTGTTTTTGATTTTTGCAATGTCATCCACACGAGCGTAGCTTCGAGTACAAAATCCAAATTCAGAAGGATTGAAACGACTATGGTACCGACTACATCGAAATTCCAGAACTAACTTCGAGTACAAAATCCAAATTCAGAAGGATTGAAACGCCCTTATGCCTTGCTTACTCAGCAAAAAACAGGCATCTTCGAGTACAAAATCCAAATTCAGAAGGATTGAAACATACTTGGTCCGAGAAGATTACGTATGCCAATCATCTCTTCGAGTACAAAATCCAAATTCAGAAGGATTGAAACATCAAGATTGAAGGCAAGCGATACAGCTACGGAGGCAATCTTCGAGTACAAAATCCAAATTCAGAAGGATTGAAACTCCTATACCTACTTATCAAGAATCGAAAATGAGAGACCTTCGAGTACAAAATCCAAATTCAGAAGGATTGAAACACCGTTTCCGAGGTATTGGTACAGGATACCCGCATCGCTTCGAGTACAAAATCCAAATTCAGAAGGATTGAAACCGGTAGATGTGTACGGGCGTATCACTTCTGCGAGTAATCTTCGAGTACAAAATCCAAATTCAGAAGGATTGAAACTCCCTGGTATGTTGGTGAGTGAGCAGTTTGTGACGCCTTCGAGTACAAAATCCAAATTCAGAAGGATTGAAACTACAAGGAATCGTTGAAAACGACGACTTGTTACCGATCTTCGAGTACAAAATCCAAATTCAGAAGGATTGAAACCATAACAATTAGCCAACTATCCACAGGGTCACACTTGCTTCGAGTACAAAATCCAAATTCAGAAGGATTGAAACCCCATAAACCTTCCTACTTCTGATAGGGCTGCAAGTTTCTTCGAGTACAAAATCCAAATTCAGAAGGATTGAAACAACATAGTCAGGTGGCGGAATATAGCGTTAAAATAAGCTTCGAGTACAAAATCCAAATTCAGAAGGATTGAAACACAACCATGCTCGCCCGTTTCTAAAGATGACGGGGACTTCGAGTACAAAATCCAAATTCAGAAGGATTGAAACAATTGTATCAG
This sequence comes from Spirosomataceae bacterium, assembly GCA_046329195.1. Classification (GTDB taxonomy): domain Bacteria; phylum Bacteroidota; class Bacteroidia; order Cytophagales; family Spirosomataceae; genus JAXLVB01. The sequence continues at coordinate 547,062 of JAXLVB010000001.1, forward strand.
CAGGGAAAGTATTTCAGCGAGTATCAGCTTCGAGTACAAAATCCAAATTCAGAAGGATTGAAACTGCGCTTGGTGAGATTGAAGAGGGGTATGTGTGGATGGCTTCGAGTACAAAATCCAAATTCAGAAGGATTGAAACCTTTTAACACCTCCCAAGCCTTGTTTTTCAACAAGGCATCTTCGAGTACAAAATCCAAATTCAGAAGGATTGAAACTCAGTTTTTGAGACTTTCGCAGGGTAGAAACAGGAGGACTTCGAGTACAAAATCCAAATTCAGAAGGATTGAAACTCTATGTAAGCAAATCGCCAACCTACTTTTCCGTAACTTCTTCGAGTACAAAATCCAAATTCAGAAGGATTGAAACATTATTGCTATACAGGTTTCAATGTCATGCGCAAGTGTCTTCGAGTACAAAATCCAAATTCAGAAGGATTGAAACGTACAAAAAGGTAAATACGCCTGTAAATGTAGCTCAAACTTCGAGTACAAAATCCAAATTCAGAAGGATTGAAACTCGGTAGTATCGCAAGCCCAAAACGGCTCTGATACATCTTCGAGTACAAAATCCAAATTCAGAAGGATTGAAACGCTTTCCGCTGTCAGGCGGGTTGCTGCCCATGAACAACTTCGAGTACAAAATCCAAATTCAGAAGGATTGAAACCTTATTGCTGCGGTGATGTTGCGATTGACCTCAACACTTCGAGTACAAAATCCAAATTCAGAAGGATTGAAACACTGGCCTAGAATTGTATCAATAGCTTGGCAAGTTTACTTCGAGTACAAAATCCAAATTCAGAAGGATTGAAACGAGAGTTTGGCCGAAAATATTGGCATGATGCGGGGGCTTCGAGTACAAAATCCAAATTCAGAAGGATTGAAACTAGAAAAACAGTTAATCGAGAACACGCAAAAACAAGGAGACTTCGAGTACAAAATCCAAATTCAGAAGGATTGAAACAATCTTAACAGGTTCACAATGTGGCTTTGAAGTGCTACTTCGAGTACAAAATCCAAATTCAGAAGGATTGAAACGTTCATTAATGAACATTAATAGTGCTACAATTACAACTTCGAGTACAAAATCCAAATTCAGAAGGATTGAAACCCAAAAATGTAATGATAACAATACTACCCGGTGCAATCTTCGAGTACAAAATCCAAATTCAGAAGGATTGAAACAACAACGATTAACCCCTAACCATGCCGACCCACCAAGTCTTCGAGTACAAAATCCAAATTCAGAAGGATTGAAACGGGAAGTACGGTCATCGTCGAAAATGTATATACAGAACTTCGAGTACAAAATCCAAATTCAGAAGGATTGAAACCACAGTCTGTTGACTTCTTCTTGTAGTAGCTTGATGTCTTCGAGTACAAAATCCAAATTCAGAAGGATTGAAACATTGTTCGGGCTGGATTCGTAGATGCAAATTCCGTAGCTTCGAGTACAAAATCCAAATTCAGAAGGATTGAAACCAATTTAATCCGCCTGTAACAACTACTTCAAGTACAGACTTCGAGTACAAAATCCAAATTCAGAAGGATTGAAACCCTCATTACCTTAGAAAGCAATACCAGCGCAAAAAATCTTCGAGTACAAAATCCAAATTCAGAAGGATTGAAACATAGATATTGAGTTGCATTAGATGACAAGTAAAGATTCTTCGAGTACAAAATCCAAATTCAGAAGGATTGAAACTTGGATTTTGGCCAGCTTTTCGGGGCTTACCTTGTTCTTCGAGTACAAAATCCAAATTCAGAAGGATTGAAACACATGACATTCAAAGAACTATTGTTTTCGTGTAAGGTCTTCGAGTACAAAATCCAAATTCAGAAGGATTGAAACCCAAGCACGTATTGCCTTTCCTAACCAAAGCTCAATACTTCGAGTACAAAATCCAAATTCAGAAGGATTGAAACTAAATAGGTTCGTAGATGTTGAATGGCATGACTGTGCTTCGAGTACAAAATCCAAATTCAGAAGGATTGAAACATGAGTAGATTCGTAAGATCTATCTGTGTGTTGGACCTTCGAGTACAAAATCCAAATTCAGAAGGATTGAAACATAATATACCCTAACAATAAGTAATGCGTTTGACAGTCTTCGAGTACAAAATCCAAATTCAGAAGGATTGAAACAGGACTATCAGGGGTAGTTCACAGGCAATTACAATGCACTTCGAGTACAAAATCCAAATTCAGAAGGATTGAAACTCACTACCAAGATGACCAAAGGCATAGACCTATCCACGGCTTCGAGTACAAAATCCAAATTCAGAAGGATTGAAACTTAAACTGATTGGTTAACTCGTTGAGCGTTTGAAGCGGTCTTCGAGTACAAAATCCAAATTCAGAAGGATTGAAACTGCCATTCAAAAGCGGTCTGGATATACCGATTCCTTGCTTCGAGTACAAAATCCAAATTCAGAAGGATTGAAACGAAGCATGAGGACTAATCCTGTTTTGTCGTCGTGTTCTTCGAGTACAAAATCCAAATTCAGAAGGATTGAAACCTGACAAAATCTTCTTGCATTAAGGCAGCTTCGTCGTCTTCGAGTACAAAATCCAAATTCAGAAGGATTGAAACGCAATCCTGACTGGATTGCGAGTTTGGCAGCGAGTAACTTCGAGTACAAAATCCAAATTCAGAAGGATTGAAACGGTGATGACGCACGTACTCATGTTCGTAACTATCAATAACTTCGAGTACAAAATCCAAATTCAGAAGGATTGAAACTCCAACTCGGTCTGTACTTTTGTAGCTACCTCCTTTCTTCGAGTACAAAATCCAAATTCAGAAGGATTGAAACGTTGATACGGCAGAAAATCGTCGTGATTAGGTGGTACTTCGAGTACAAAATCCAAATTCAGAAGGATTGAAACTCATCGAAAACCCAGCCCAAGGCCGTATGCACAACTTCTTCGAGTACAAAATCCAAATTCAGAAGGATTGAAACAAGCCAGCTATTGAGGCAATAGCTGAAAAAACGTCGAATCTTCGAGTACAAAATCCAAATTCAGAAGGATTGAAACAGATTCTTGGAATGATTCTACCTTTGTTTTGATGTCCTTCGAGTACAAAATCCAAATTCAGAAGGATTGAAACACGGCTTTTTCAATCCGTACAATTTCTTGATTGATTGCTTCGAGTACAAAATCCAAATTCAGAAGGATTGAAACTTTTTCTACGCCTGCTGCTGTAGCGACTCGCACAAGTCTTCGAGTACAAAATCCAAATTCAGAAGGATTGAAACGTTTCGATGTCCCGACAACTCAAATCAAGCTTGAAGCCTTCGAGTACAAAATCCAAATTCAGAAGGATTGAAACTCCTTCAGGTGGTTTCGTACATAGCCAGCTAAAAACGCCTTCGAGTACAAAATCCAAATTCAGAAGGATTGAAACAGTCTTGAGCGTTTCCTTGAGCTTTTCGTTATAGCCGTCTTCGAGTACAAAATCCAAATTCAGAAGGATTGAAACTCTTAAATCTACCCAAAATACGTTGTGTTCTATTCAAACTTCGAGTACAAAATCCAAATTCAGAAGGATTGAAACTTTTTCTACGCCTGCTGCTGTAGCGACTCGCACAAGTCTTCGAGTACAAAATCCAAATTCAGAAGGATTGAAACAAATCACCCTAAAAACCTACACCCGTAACCAACATACTTCGAGTACAAAATCCAAATTCAGAAGGATTGAAACCTGGCTCGGTTTACCATCATCATCGGGTTGATTTCTCTTCGAGTACAAAATCCAAATTCAGAAGGATTGAAACCTAAGATGCACGGAATGCAAAGCATCTATGCAATTACCTTCGAGTACAAAATCCAAATTCAGAAGGATTGAAACAATATGAGCTTGAAAACAGGGAAGTAAATGACAAATCTTCGAGTACAAAATCCAAATTCAGAAGGATTGAAACCGGGATTGACCCTTGTGACGAAAAGGTGGCTCGCTATCTTCGAGTACAAAATCCAAATTCAGAAGGATTGAAACTTTTCACAAGAGTAACGACCTTGTGAACTGGACGGACTTCGAGTACAAAATCCAAATTCAGAAGGATTGAAACGCTCGACTGGGTCGTGAGCTTGGTGTAAGCTATGGCCTTCGAGTACAAAATCCAAATTCAGAAGGATTGAAACTATGAAAAAGCCTTCCCATTCGTCAAATATTCGGGACTTCGAGTACAAAATCCAAATTCAGAAGGATTGAAACTTCCCGCCTATTTCCAAGCCTGCCAACTGGCAAAAATCTTCGAGTACAAAATCCAAATTCAGAAGGATTGAAACCCGAATCGGGTTATCAAGTCAAGGTCTCAATTCCCCAGCTTCGAGTACAAAATCCAAATTCAGAAGGATTGAAACTCTTACGCTCGGTTCTTCCCTTTTTTTAGACTTTCTGCTTCGAGTACAAAATCCAAATTCAGAAGGATTGAAACCAGGACATGCGCCCGATGATGTCTCGATAGCGCAATCTTCGAGTACAAAATCCAAATTCAGAAGGATTGAAACTCCCCTACCTTCAACCACCAGTAGGGCGTTTTGTTGTCTTCGAGTACAAAATCCAAATTCAGAAGGATTGAAACGTGCCTCCTCAAATAGTGATTGAACCTTTTTAACATTCTTCGAGTACAAAATCCAAATTCAGAAGGATTGAAACACTGTAAGTGCAGCATAAGACCTACAGACGCTTCAGCTTCGAGTACAAAATCCAAATTCAGAAGGATTGAAACCTATCCAGTTGATATCGGGCAGCTCCATTTCGGGTACTTCGAGTACAAAATCCAAATTCAGAAGGATTGAAACCCTCAAAATGTTGATGTGCTAATTAGCTGTTATGATTCCTTCGAGTACAAAATCCAAATTCAGAAGGATTGAAACCAACCAACTCATCAATCTCCGCTACGGAGCGTAAAATCTTCGAGTACAAAATCCAAATTCAGAAGGATTGAAACAAGGACAGATTTGAGGTGGTTCCAATTGCCCTAACAACTTCGAGTACAAAATCCAAATTCAGAAGGATTGAAACTATAGTGTACCCTTGCCTACAACGTATTGAGAGGGTTCTTCGAGTACAAAATCCAAATTCAGAAGGATTGAAACCACCTACTTGTGATACTTGACTAATTGAGACAGGCATCTTCGAGTACAAAATCCAAATTCAGAAGGATTGAAACATTCTAAAAAAGACGAACTAAACGAACGAATCAACGAGCTTCGAGTACAAAATCCAATATTCAGAAGGATTGAAACTTGCTACGCAAAGAAAATTACCTTCTACGCCCGTGTACTTCGAGTACAAAATCCAAATTCAGAAGGATTGAAACGTTATTTTGTTGAGTATTATCTATAATCGCACCAAAAACTTCGAGTACAAAATCCAAATTCAGAAGGATTGAAACTCTATCTCTACGGAAAAAAAGTAGGGCTTGACAAAGCTTCGAGTACAAAATCCAAATTCAGAAGGATTGAAACCCCACTCATTGGTCTCTTGGTCGTACCAAAAAATAGCCTTCGAGTACAAAATCCAAATTCAGAAGGATTGAAACACAGGCTGGCAAGACCCAAATTCTACCGATATTCACAAGCTTCGAGTACAAAATCCAAATTCAGAAGGATTGAAACCTTGAGTAGGGCCATTTCTGACAGGAATGTTTCGTTGAGCTTCGAGTACAAAATCCAAATTCAGAAGGATTGAAACAAAAATACATTAACCTGACAAGCATACGAGTAAGCCCCTTCGAGTACAAAATCCAAATTCAGAAGGATTGAAACAACAGCATCTTCCAGTCGTTTTTCAATAGCCTCAATCTTCGAGTACAAAATCCAAATTCAGAAGGATTGAAACAATATTGGTAGTGCGGACGCACTATTTTACGCCAACCATCTTCGAGTACAAAATCCAAATTCAGAAGGATTGAAACTCGAACGGTAAGGAAAACGGACGGCACCGCTCGAAACTTCGAGTACAAAATCCAAATTCAGAAGGATTGAAACCAAACAATTGACTTGTAATAAATTTTGCTCTACTTTTCTTCATTGTAAAGTTTCATTAGGCTTAATTTTTTGCCATGCGGATTAGGGAGTTCCAAATCTGCATTTGGTAAAAACAAAGTAATTAACTTTTCTGTCTATCCTCTTGCTTTGCGGGTTGATTTTGGGATGTAATTCATGGATGTAGTAGTTAGTAGCAATTTTTATTAGTCAAGCTATTCATTCCAATTTGTTAAAAGTAGATTAAGTCAACTTGTGATAGAGTGGGTATAATTCATAAAAACAGGTTCACTTGGGTCAAATCAATTTCTTTCTCATTCCGAGCAATTCCCATGATGACCTCACCGATAGCGATGAATCTGATGGTTAGTCCAAAATATCCACCTACTATACTTTAAGGACGTTTACTGAGAGATTTGTTTCATACCTCAAATTTTTTCTTGAATTAGGAGATGATGTTGTTGATTACTTCCGATTTCTCATCAGTTACCAAAGGGTAGTATTGAGTGGCGTTTCGTAGGCAATAAGGTTACTCAGAGTAAGTAAACATAAAAAATATCAGAAGCTGTTTGAGTTGATAGAATAAAGTATTTTCAGATTATTTTCGAGCGAAACGAGGCACATTTTGCAGACGTAGCCAGTAGCTAAGGCGAAAAAATGTAACGAATCGGTCCGCCGATGCGGTTGTAGCCAAAAATAAGCAAAAAGACAAACCGAGATTAATTCAAACAACTTCTCAAAGATTTACAACGAAAGTTTGGGGATAGTCGAAGCCTAAGATTTGGCCAGTTTGTCTGTTTTACCGATGGTTTGTACTGCCTCAAAACGCTTTTTGAATTTGGGGTTAAAGGCTTTGTATATAGATGGAGTGCAGAAAAGAAATTACTCTGTATTTATAAAATCTGAAAATGAAACAAAAATAAAGAAAATTTCCTATTCAAAAAACGTCAATTATTCGTCAGTTTAAACATTTAAAAATATATAAATTGTTGATTATTAATGTTTTATATATTTAATTTCAAATCCTGTCATCCCGACATTAGAGGGTTCAAATCCTCACAAAAGCCGCTAAATCGCACGATTTAGCGGCTTTTTGTTTCTAAAAAGCACAACGAAAATCAAGTTTCCTCCGTTGTTGGTCAACGGAGGAAATGGAATAGTCAAAGGGGGGATTTTGATAGGTGGTAATTTTGCTTGGAAATCTGCGAGAAGACGAATCGTTAAGTTTTATAGAAATGCGTATAATATTAAAATGGAGAAATATCAACCCATACACCATTGGTTATTACACCAAAATGAAGGTATTGGCAAATATGTTTCTACGGCGATAAAAAACCAACCTTGGAATACACATATAGTACCCACTGAGGCATTACAAAAAGTAGGATTACAAAATACTCAAAGTGGATGGAGTACACTACACATGGCTATTGAAGGCAGATTGCCAGCAGGCAGTGTTCACAATTTAAGTAAAATTCTACAATTTCAATATGGTACACCACAAGCATTTCAGTATATGGTTTATGGTGTGCCTGGTGTAATTGGGGATATTGTAAATACAAATAGATAAACGAAATGGTATTTGAATGTGATATTTGTACAAATATAATAGGGGTTTATGACGAAATCCCTCAAATAAAGGTAAGTACTAACAAACGTGCTTTAAAGGAACAGTACATTCAAAAAAATGTGATTTATATCGACTTGCACGGATTTTGTTATAAAATAATAGATGTAACTGTTATTAGTAAGTTTATACCTTATTGGGAGGCCATTATTACTTTTAAAAGATGGTATAATTTAAAAATCACCGTTTCAAAAGAGCCATTCAAACAAATGCCATTTGAGGAGTTTAAGCATTTAGTTCTTAAAGGAATTGAAGCTAATAAAAGCTATTGGGAGAATGTATTGCTATATAAAGAGGCAAAAAAAGCTATTGAAAAGTGTAACTCTTTTAATGATGTTTCATTGGTACTTAAATAAAATTGTAACCTAACCCCCGTTCGGTGTTGGCTGTGCCTACGTCGGAGTGAGGGCGAATCTTAGATTCGAGAGCGGTGGGGCAAAAGAGCCAGCTATGACAAAAGCGTGTTTTTTTGGATAATGACAGGCTTTGAAAAATGCTATTGCATTTTGCTCATCAGAAGATGAGCATTCACACTGACGTAGTGAAAAAACACTACGCCAAGCGGGGGAACATGGTTTGACAACGGTAGGAGTTGGAGCGTTAGGCTTTGTAGTAGGTGCAGCAGGTGCTCCTGTGGTACTAGCAGTAATTGCTGTTGGAATCATCTATGCTGCCTATGAAGATGATATTTGGCATGATTACGATAAAGCAAATGCTACAAACTTTAAAGAACCTGATAAATGAAAAGAATACTATTTTCATATCTGCATGGATTCCATCAATTGTATCGTAGAAGTAACGATGCTGACATATATGTACAAACTATCGTCATTTTAATGGAAGGTTTTTTTATTCTTTTTTTATCTGCTCTTTTTAAATTCCATATTCCAACAACTGAGGAATTAGGCAATAAATGGGTTGTAAGAACAATTAAAATTTCAATACTTTTTCTTTTAAATCGTTACCTTTTTGGCATTCGTGAGAGCGTTTATTTAGAATATCCGCCCATGTCAAAGCGAACAATTCTTTTGATAACTCTATTTTATTTTGCAGTTACGATTGGTTTTTTATTTTATTCTTCAAAGCATAGTTACCCCCCCCCGTTGTTCGTAGCAACCACAAAACGGGGTTTTTCCTCCGTTGTTGGTCTTGTGACCAACAAACAGGCGCAAGCAAAAGTCGGCATAAATCATTGATAATCAACTAAAAAAAATAACCCCATGTACCACCACGATATTCAGTTTTTTACCGCTACCCCGCTTGCCCCAATTTGTCCCGATAGCTATCGGGAGGGCTTAACAAGGCATAGCGTTTCCCCCCCCACTGGTCGTAGGCTGCCCTACAAGAGAGCGTCCACTCGTAGGTGGCTATTGGAGATAAGGGGATAAGGACAAAAAAGTATTTCTCAAGTTCCCCAAGCTATCCCTAATTTTAGCACTACAGATGCTACATGGAGCAAAGTATCCAACTATAAGTACCTGAAAAACAGTTATTAATAACAATAATCAGCAGGATTTAACACACCCTAATGATACAACCCTACTTCCCTTATGAAATCTTGTTTACCTATCGCCTTGTTGCTACTAAATCTCCTCTTGGGCTGGGAGGCATCCGCCCAAACCGCCACCAACTCCGTCAAAGCAGTTCAACAAACCAAAGCCACCACCGCCTTGCCTGTGGATAAATTATTGCCACAACTCACGCCCAAGTCGCCCAACGTAGCGGCAATGGCCAAATACATTGAGCAACCCGTCAGCTACTATACAGGGCTACCCACCATCGAGATACCCCTCCATACCGTTAGTGTAGGCAGCCTCCAAGTACCCATTACCCTCAGCTACCATGCCTCGGGCAATCGGGTCAACGACATGGCCAGTTGGGTCGGCTTAGGCTGGTCGCTCAAGGCAGGCGGTGCCATCACCTCCGTTGATTTCTATGACAAAATCAACGGAGTTTTCTGGTTTAACTACCTTATTTACAGTTTTCGCATTGAACAGCGTGAGGGGCCTTTATTCCTTTGTTGATAGGTAAGCGAAGCGACACTAACAAAGATGGCAAGGGGATCGGTAGAAAGAATTGAAATCCCTACCCTAATCCAAAAGGCAGGTATTCTTCTAATAAAATCAGTAATTGTCTCTCTACACCAAATTCCCCTCTGCATCGTACCTAACTTTGAAGGTAAAGGCAAAAGGACTTTCACCGTGTTGCTGGAGATGATTGAGCCGTTCTTTGGCTTCGTCAAGGGTGGGTTCATGGCCAACTGGAACCCACCAAAGTACCAGATAAGCCTTCAAGTGCTTCTCAAACCAGTTGTTGCGGTCTTTCATTACGTCACGGTGAGCACTCCGAAAGGCAAAGTCTCGGAGCGTATCTATAGAAGTCCAGACCGACATGTTTACGATATAGAGCGGGTCGCCAAAAGGATTGTAGCCAGTAGCATTATCAGACTCTTCGTCTTTGAGCCGCCACACGAACCCTTCGCTTTGCTCGGCCAAGGCATTGATAGAAGGAATTTGGGCCACAAAATCAGCAATTTGTGGATGGTCAATGGGAGCTAACAGGCGAGCGATGTTGAGTTGGGCTAAGTACATTGATTAAATAATTTGAGAAGTTGGCAATTTGAAAATGAAGCAGAACGAAAATATTATTCCCATAGTCCTTGTTAGAAGTAAGTATTTGGCTTTTAGGTGCTTATAGCTAATCGTTTTGCACCTTAAAACTTAATTAACATCGGCTAAATAGTGTATTGAGCTAATTAGTTGTTGGTGATTTTCTGTTTTTCGGGAAGTTTAGAAAAACGATTTTACTCCATCTCCAATACAAACTGCAAGGTACGCCATTCGGACCAATACATCCATCCGTCCATGAGTTTGTCAGGCAAAAAGCCACAATGTCCTCCTTCGGGTGTTACTTCTAAAAACACATACGACGACTGCCGACACGTACTGGTAGGCGAGCAACCCTCCGAGAGCATAGGGTCGTTGGAGGCGTTGAATAGCAAGGTTGGTACTCGAATGTTTTCTAAATAGTACATCGAACTGTTCTTGATATAGTAGTCTTCGGCATCTACAAAGCCGTGGAGCGGAGCCACATAGGTTTCAGTCAGTTCTTCTAAGGAATTGATAGCCAGTAAGCGGTTGGCTTTTTCGGCACTAATGATTCCTTTTTGGGCTTTGGCTTTCACTTTGGCGAGTAGTTTGTTCTTGAATCGCCGAGCATAAAACCGACTCATTAGGCCATTAGAAAGCAACGGCGCACTACTCAGCAAATCGCAAGGTGCCGACATGGCTACGGCTTTCTTAATAGCATTGGGGGTGCTTTCGGCTTGTTCGCCGAGGTATTTAAGCACCAGATTACCTCCTAAGCTAAAACCAACCAATACGATTTCGTGATAACGACCCAGCGCTAGCACGTAGTCAATTACCGCTTTGAGGTCATCGGTGGCGCCATGATGGTAAAATCGCTCTAGGCGGTTGGGTTCGCCACTACATCCTCGGAGGTTCCAGGCGAGGGCGTCATAGCCTTTTTGGTTAAAGGTCCGCACCATGCCTAGCATGTATGTACGCTCCGACGAACCCTCTAACCCGTGGCTCAAAATCACCAAAGGTCTAGCCGAATCCGGAGGTTTGGGAAGAATCGTATTGGCTGCAAAAGACCAATCCAAATCCAAGAAGTCGCCATCGGGTAGCTCTAGTCGTTCACGCACATAGTCCACCCCACTTACCTTTCGGAAAGCACTCGGGATGATGGTCTGTAAATGTTGTTTGTTTTTCAGCCAACGAGGGGGCCGATAGGTAGATTGTTCAATTAGTGGCATCGGTTCATGGGTCAACGATACTGCTTCAAAGATGCTTTTTTTGAGCAAATTGTTGCAGCACGCTGATAATCTTTCATTTCATGGCTTATTTTCCTGCAAGACCAAAGCCCCCTGTTTTGCTACAGCATAGCATGGAATCTGGGCTTGATTTGCTTCGGCCAATAAGCGCTCAGTATAGAAAGTAGAATACGAACCATCAATCACCAACTGCTTGAAAGCCAGATGTTTGATTTTGTCTAACTTCTTTACCGAATTATTTGCCAAAATTAAGAAATCAACCGTAGGTGCTGCTAATAGTAACTCAGTGTTTTTGAGGGATTGGTCCACAAGTAACAACGATTTTTGATGCCAAAATAGTATCTTACAAAGTGGATTTGAACGTACCGAAAGAGCTTTTTTGAGTGTGTCCGTAATCCCTTTTGACGACCAGAAATTGTTAAATCGAAAACTAATGTCTTTTCGGCTACGCAGTAGGCCATCGTCAGCATAGAGTAGTGCCGACGTTCCCTCAATGGCCGAAATCGCTGTGTGTTTCGGAATAGCATGAATCACCAGCAGCGACTGTTGATGAGCCATTATTTTTTCGTACACATTGAAAACCAACAGAATAGCAATAACCGCAGCGCAGAGTTTGACATACACAAACTGCCGGGTTTCACGCAAGGCACAAAAGAAAAAAATCAGCACATAAAGTAGCACCATTTCCCACGGAGTAATATACAGCCATTTGGTGATGGAATAAGGAATCCGTTCGGTCCACAAAACAGACCAGTTGAGTAGCTTGACACTCCACGTAAGCAAGTAGGCCAAATAACCGAGGGGTAAAGTCCAGCCAATAGTCACCAATAGGGCAGCAATCACCACAAAAATTAATCCTGCAATCAGGGCGACCGATGACAACAAAATCACAATCGGATTGGCCAATAAAAAGTAGTTAGGGAATTGATGAAAGTAATAGAGCGTAATAGGCAATGTGGCAATTTGTGCAGCAACGGCTACCGTTGTGACTTTCCAGATACGGTCGAGTAGCCACATGGCTATATTTTTGTTTTTGTCGATAGCCACGAGCGGATTGAGTAATGGTTGAAAATAAATCATGCCAAAAACCGCCAAATACGAGAGTTGAAAGCCTACATTGATGAGGAAATACGGGTTGATGAGCAACAACAAAAAGGCCGATAACGCTACGGTGTTGTAGCTGTTTTGCTTACGATTCACGTTTTCGGCAATGACAATGAGCGAAAACATACACGTGGAGCGCAACACGGGCGATGACAACCCCGTCACGAAGGCATAAAACCACAAAATCCCTAAAATAGTAACCACAAAAAGGGGCTTACCTACTTTTTTGATGCGCTTTAACTTTCCTAATACCCCTGCCAGCACTACATAGATAACCCCCACGTGCAAGCCCGATACCGATAGTACATGAATGGCTCCAGCCGCCGAGTAGGCTTGTACCAAGTCGTTGTCGAGGTCGTCTCGCAGCCCCAGCACCATCGCATTGGCCACCGCATACTCCTGCTTCGAACCAATGTAAGTGGTCATCAAACTATCAGCATAATTGTTCACGGCAAAAGCGATGCTAAATAGCCGATTCGGTACGATATGGCCTACTTTTGCAAAGTTACTGTCGGGCAGATAGTGCTGATGGTAGATGTTCTGGGTAGTTAAATAACGCCGATAATCAAACTCTTCGGGGTTTTTAGGGCCGTCAACAGGTTTAGGTATGCCCTTCACTAGTAACACATCGCCGTAAGTAGGCTTGAGGTCAATGTCTTTGCTGATATAAAGTAGTACATTACCAGTGGCTGCTTGCCATTTTGTATCTTTAAATACTCTTTTGACTTCGCCTGTGGCCTTCCAACTTTTCTCTTTTTGCTCGACCAACGAATTGATAATCACCTCATAATGCGAGAACGATTCGGCATACATAAAGTGGCTTGGTTTGTTTTTGTCGGTCTGAAGGCCCGTAAGCAAATAGCCTGCCCCTATCAAAAAACCAATACCCAGTAAGCCCGTAATTTGTTGAACATCTAGCCGCTTGCGAAAGGGAATCAACAACAAAAAAACCCCACCTACCAGTAGTAAAATACCCCACCACCATGCCTGATAAGCTTCTATCCACAAGTAAAGTGTGATCCCAAGCATCAGGGCGATGCAGTACCGAACAAACGGAAATGGAGTCCAGAGAATGCGAAAAGTTGACATCAATAGGATGAAATAGGGAACAGGCGAAGTTTACTGCAAAATCAGTAAATTTTTCTAAAAACCCAAAAGCAAGGTTAAAAGCCAACAAAAAACGAGAGTTTTTTATACTTTTAGGGGAAAAAAATAGTTAAATAGGCAGCAAACATTCCATTAGTCCCCACATCAATGTCCCATAAAATACTCCTTGTAGAAGACGACGACAGCCTTGGTTTTGTAGTGAAAGATAACCTCGAAATGAGTGGTTATGCCGTGAACTGGCAAAAAAACGGTAAAGCAGGTAAGACCACTTTTGGTCAAAATGCCTTCGATTTGTGCATTTTGGATGTGATGCTACCCGAAATGGATGGTTTTACCTTAGCCGAACACATCCGTCAGTCAGGCAGTGAAGTGCCCATTATTTTTTTGACTGCCAAATCCCTCAAAGAAGACCGGATTCAGGGTTTCAAGATTGGTGGCGACGACTACCTCACCAAGCCCTTTAGTATCGAAGAATTAGTGTTGCGAATAGAGGTAATTCTGAAGCGTTCGGGCAAGAAAAACGGGCAGGCTACTACTACACAAGCCGTTGGGCAATATCAATTTGATAGTAAAAACCTAAAGCTATCACATTCTGATGGCGACTCCGAGCTTACCCAACGAGAAGCAGAACTGTTAAAATTGCTCCTCCAGCACAAAAACAACGTCGTGAGTCGAGAAAAAATCTTAATAGACCTCTGGGGCGAAGATGACTATTTTAAGGGCCGTAGTCTCGACGTATTCATTACCCGCCTACGCAAATACCTCAGCCATGACCCCACTATTAAGCTAGTCAATGTTCATGGCGTTGGGTTTAGGTTGGAGTGTTAGGGGGATAAAAAAACGGGGCTTTTGAAGCCCCGTTTTTTGTGTTATTCTATTTTGAGAATCTTCTTGACTATCTTTTTGTTGTTGGTTTCGGCTTGTAGCAAATACATCCCAGGCTGATATTGGCTTAAATTAATGCTGGTTTCGTGGCGTTGCACTTCGTCGTCCAGTTTCCATTCAGCATGATAATTGCCCAAGCCATTGCTAAGTCGAAGTTTGACGGCACTTGGCTCGGCTAGTAGAATAACTACACTCATCTGACCCGAAGTTGGGTTCGGATACGCCGACAACTCCATCTCTTCCGATTCTTCTAAAGATGCTATTCGTGAAGCAGCAATCGAAACAGAGGTGGTAGCTGAAGCAGAACAACCAGAACTTGGAGCTGTTAATACCACGGTATATACCCCAAATTTAGATGAATTAACAGGAGTAATGGTGGGTTTTCGTTCTGCACTCGTAAAACTCGACGGGCCACTCCAGGTATATTGCATCCCAGTAGGGTTGGCTTCGAGTACAATCTTGGTCGAGTTAGTAGTATTGGTAGCACTGGCTACCAACGGGGTAGGTGTATTTACATAAATCGTCTTGGAGTCTGTTGTCTTACAGGCACCTATACCCGTAACTTTGAGTGTATAAGGCCCTGCGAGCGTGATGGTAATGGTACTGGTTACACCTGGTGGAACCATAGCTGAGTTGTTGAGAAGCCATTCGTAGGTGACATCATCTCGGTATATACCTACCAAATCAAGCGTTTTGCCTGGGCACAAATAAAACTTACCCGAAGACGTGGTAAAATCAGCCGAAGGTTTGGTCACTACCGAAACGGTAGCCGTAGCCCCCGAAGTACACGTATAGGTATTCGTTACCGTCACACTGAACGAAAATACCCCTCCGCCGAGGCCATTATTCAATTTGAAAGTAGCCTGATTGGTAGTACTGGTAAAAGTTCCTCCCGAACTGGACCACGCATATGAGCCTATTCCGGGCGTTGCCGTCAGAATCAGAGAAGTTCCTTCACAAATTTTAGCATCAGATGGCGCTATACTTACCGCAGTGGTTGGTCGGACAGTAGCCGTGGCCGTAGCCAAACTGGTACAACTGTTGATATTATTAGTAGCAGTCACACTAAAACTAAAAGACCCGCCACTTGAGCTGCTAAACGTAGCTAGATTGGTGGTGCTCGTGAATGCCCCACCCGAACTGCCCCAAGCATACCCACCTAGGCCAGGAGTTGCAGTCAAGTTGATCGTTTGACCCGCACATACATTGGTACTCGATGGATTGATACTTACCGTAGGATTAACATTGACCGAAGTACTTGCCGTAGCAGAGTTGGTGCAACTATTTGAGTTAGTGGCCGTCACCGAAAACGAAAAGCCCCCCACACTACTATTACTAAACGTAGCTAAGTTGGTAGTGCTTGCAAACGTTCCGCCCGAGTTTGCCCAAGCATAGTTGCTCAAACCAGCCGTTGCTGTCAGATTGAGCGCTTGCCCTTGGCATATATTAGACGTGCTGGGGGATATACTCAGCGTAGGTTTGGCATAATACGTAATGCTGAGGGTAGTAGAGTTGGTACAAGAATTGACATTGGTAACGGTGACTGAAAAACTTCTCCCCGCCGACGGTGCCAACGAAGGTGGTGCCCCCACTGTATAACTTGGATTGGCAACAGCGGTGTTAAACCCACCGGGCGTACCCCCAGAGACAGCCCATCCCACACTCGTCCCATTATTGGCCGCAGTGAGGCTCAACGTAGCCCCCTGACATATATTTCCGGTAGGAGACACCACCGAAATGGATACGGTGGGTAGGGGGTTAACCGTAATAACTGCTGTAGCAGTCGCTGAACAAGTGGATAGTCCATTGGGTAAGGTGGTCACCGAAATAGTCATATTCCCCGAAGTCTCTGGAGTGTAAATTGTGGGGTTAGAGGCAGAAGTATTGAAGGCTCCTCCAGAGGCACTCCAAGAATAATAAGGCCCCAAAATGGTGGAATTTCCACCAACAGCCGTTAAGTTGACTGATGAGCCAATACAAATCGCTGTAGTTGGAGAAATAGACGTTTCGCCGTTGATGGAGGTGGAAGTTGTGGCAGAGCTGGTACAAGAATTACTGGTTGCCGATACAGAGAACGTGAAAACCCCTCCCGTTGTAGGGGTATAATTAGGCGATGAACTTGTAGAATTAAACCCGCCAGGGCCCGCCCAACTATAAGAACCCGTTGGTATGGGGTTTACTAAAATACCTACTGGTCTTAAACTCCCTTGTGTCCCTTTACAACCTCCTAAATCAAGATTGTACGAAGGGTTTAAGTTAATGCCATTGATATTAAAAGCAGACGAACATACTGTATTACCCCCTGCAATTTCTACTCTAATTTTACGGTTGGATGTTCCAAGTATACCAATAGAAGTAGGTATTATGTAACTAAATGTAGAGGTAGATGTACTTATAGTATTACCCGTTAATGGAGCCTCATTTCCTATACCACAACCATTACCAATAAGTGGCGTATTTCCTAATGAGATAGTAAGTGCTTTGGGTGTACCAGGGGTACTGGCTAAAGTAACGGTAACTGTAATCGTGGCACCAAGGCATATTGCCCCTGATGGAACTTGTACACTGGTAATGTTTTGTCCTTGCACAGCAACTGTACTAAGAAAAGTTCCAACTACAAACAAAATGGCTAATCGGAAGAAAGGTAAAGATGTCTTCATGTTTTTGGAGAAGAAGGGTTAGAATGTGCAAACAAAGTATCAATAGTAAGGTGATTTATTATAAAAAACAAAGTTTTTAAAGATTATTTAGGGTGTGGTTGGCATTTTCATAAAAATGAACACCCTAAATAATCCACATTAGTAGTCAATATACGTATGCCCATCAAACGTCTCTATACGCTTGCCGATTAGGTATATTTAATCAAAAATCTTGGCACGATTTATGCAACATTTCTTACAACATCAGATGGGTTAGTATTTCCATTCTGGCTAAACTTAGTCGGCCTTTAAATTGTGCTTTTACAAGAATAGATTTAACTATTCTATGTCGAATGCTCGTCCAGAAAGCTCTGGCATGGAATTCGTAGAAGAATTTTTCGACTCTAAAATAACCCCGAAAAGAACCCATAACCCGTTGATAAATTGAGTAAACCAAAAACAATTATGTAACTAAACTTTACCTGCAAATGGAAAAGAAACCAATACGCAATCGGGTCAAAACCTTTTTTTGTCGTGTAGCACTGGCTGGTGTAGTAGTATCAGGGCTATCTATCAACGCACACGCTCAGCAAGAAGCCATGTACTCGCAGTACATGTTCAACACGCTGGCACTTAATCCTGCCTATGCGGGTAGCCGTGACGTCCTCTCTATGACAGCTTTGTATCGTCGTCAGTGGGTAGGTATCGAAGGGGCTCCTACTACTCAAACTTTCACAGCCGATGCCCCCCTCAACAAAGAGCGCATTGGTTTAGGTTTACAGTTGTTCAACGACCAAATCGGTGCACAACGCAGCACAGGGGCCTATGCAAGTTATGCGTTTCGTATCAAAGTGTCTCGTCGTACCACTTTGGCGTTGGGGCTGCAAGCAGGTGCAACCAACTTTCGCTGGGATCTGGCCTCGGTAGATGCCGGTGGTGCCGACCCCGTGTTTAGTCAAAATGTAAACAAATGGCTCCCTAACTTCGGAACGGGTATCTATATCAGCAACGATAAAGCCTACTTTGGCGTGTCGGTTCCGGCTCTAATTAGAGGTAAGCTAAACGAATACTCTCGAAGCGACTCGGCTCGTCAGCAACGTCACTATTTTGTAATGGCAGGCTTTGTCATGCGCCTCGGTAACTCGCTTCACCTCAAGCCTTCGGTGTTGTTTAAGGGCGTTCAAGGAGCTCCTATCGCCTTCGATGCCAACCTAAACCTTTGGATTAAAAACCGCATCGCTATTGGTGGCTCGTACCGTACAGGAAACCTGAAGTTTAACAACGATAAAATCAGTGGTGGTAAATTAGGCGATGCTGTAGTTGGCTTACTAGAAGTGCAGCTCACCGACCAGCTACGCTTTGGTTACGCTTATGACTATATGTTGAACGACCTCAAGAAAGAAAGTCACGAGATTATGTTGCGCTACGAATTTGGCTTCAGCAAAAGCAAAATTCTTACGCCTCGATATTTTTAATTGGACAGCGTCAGCAAGCTCAAATCCCCCGCCATGGAGAGCTTGCTGACGTTTCTATCGAAAACCAAGTTATTAAAAGAATCTATAGTTGCTAAAATGGAGGAGTATAGCGAGGCGTAAGTATTTAGCATCTTTTTGGGTTACCCGAATTTTTTTTAAAATTTATCGTTTATTGAGCGTGGGTTAAGAGGAAGTAATACCTCTTAGGATACCCCACGCTTGACCTGTTTACCAACAAAAACTGAGTAGTTTACAGACAAAGCCCCAACAAGGTAAAGAAAGTAACCACCTTGCTTGGTGCATTTGCGTATCCCAACTCAATAGTTTCATTACCTGACCTAGGGGACGATAACCCAAAAAATTATGATTGTCTTTAGAGTACTCGTTGTGTGGATACTGACAGCGGGGCTTTTTGCAGAAGTGTACGCCCAAACGTCGCTTTTGCAACGAGCCAACCGCCAGCAGGAACTATTTAGCTATCCCGAAGCGATTACACTATATCAAGAAGCACTCAAGACCAATTTGACAGCTGTAGAAAAACTGCAAACGCAGCTCAATTTGGCCTACTGCTACAAACAGATTCGAGATACCCAACACGCTGAGCAACTCTATCGAGCCATTTTTGACAGCGGACAGGAGTTTACCAACGAAGACATCAAAGTCTATCTTCATTACGCTCAAGTATTGGCCAGCAATGGCAAACATACTGAGTCGCAAGCCGTTTGGGAAAAATATAGTAAGCTACAGGCCGACGACCAACGAGGCAAAAACTTCGCCAAGTTGTATCAGCAAGTAGGTAAACTCAACGAAAATGCTGGAAGCTATCAAGTTGAATACCTTAATCTAAACACCAACAAAGCAGACTTTAGCCCTGTTTACTACAAAAATGGACTTGTTTTTGTGTCAGGACGTGGCGAAGGCGTAGGCATCAAGCGAATTTTCAATTGGAACAAATCGGCCTTTTTAGACTTATACTTCTTACCTGACCTAAGCCAGATTACAGCCACCAAAGCTGGCGGCTTGGGGGCAAGCGACCCTAATCTATCCTCATCTCGCAATGGTAGAAACCTTGGTTCTGACGAATATACGGCACCTACTGCTAACGACTCTTACACCGTAGGTATATACGGCGGAGATCAGGTAACCGATGGCCAAGGGTATGGCACTAAGCCCGTGAGTGAGTCCGAACGGTTTAGTCAAAGCCTCAACACCAAGTACCATGAAGGGCCCGCAACCTTCACTCCCGACGGACGTCGAATCATTTTTACTCGCAATAACTTCAACAACGGTAGTTATCGAGAAAGCTCCGACAAAATCAATAAGCTCAAACTATACACTGCCGACGAACAAAACGGAGTTTGGGCGAATATTCAAGAATTACCCTTCAACAGCGACGAATTTTCGGTAGGGCATCCGTCTATGACCAAAGACGGTAAAGTGATGTATTTTGTGTCAGACATGCCCGGGGGTTTTGGTGGAACAGATGTATATTCGGTTACGTACGACAACGGCAAGTGGGGGCAGCCTGTCAATTTGGGTAAAACCGTCAACAGCAAAGGCAACGAAATGTTCCCATTTGTGGACGAGTACGGAAACCTCTACTTTTCGTCGGATGGTCACTCGGGCTTAGGCGATTTAGACATCTTTTTTGTTGAAATTAGAGATGTTAAGCCTATAGGTAAAATCATGAACCTGGGTGCACCTATCAACTCACCTAAGGATGACTTTGGTATCATCACAGACGGCGACCGCAAAACAGGGTATTTTAGTAGTAATCGGAAAAAAGGTGGTGCTGACGACGATATTTATCGTTTTAGTCGCACAGGTGCCTTGTATGCTTGCCGAGAGCTTACCGTAGCGGTCTCCGATGCTCAAACCAGCACTATTTTAGACAGTGCCAAAGTAACTATCACACTAAAAGGAGGAACAAAAACGCCCAAAGAGGCCGATAAAAATAACCTGTTTAGCATTTGTTTGGACGAAAACAAAGACTACACACTCAGTGCCGAGCGCAAAGGCTACGTGCCCAATACGATTGGCTATTCTACCCGTGGTAATGCCGACGACATGCCTTCTCGTATCGAAATCACGCTTACGCCTATTTCGGTAGTGATGGCGCAACAGCAAGCCGAACAAGCCGCAAAAGCCAATGAGCCCAAACAACCAGCAGTCAAACCTGAAGTTAAACCACAACAAGAAGCCAAGAAAATATCGAAGTTTAGAGGAAAAATCTTTGCCGAGTACGACAAGCAACCCCTCGAAGGCGTAGTGGTAACGTTTCGTAACGAATGTGACGGTTCGGTGCAGCGAGACGTAACAGGCAAAGACGGTATCTACGAATTTTGGATGGTTGGTGGCTGTGATTATACGCTCGAAGCCGTAAAAGAAAATTATGGGCGTAATGTCAACAAAATCAAGAAAATTCCGAAGCGCAAAATTCCAGAAGTAGTAGATGTCAACTTGGGGCTTCTGAAAGAGGGCGATGTCATACCGATAGACAATATCTATTACGACTTCAACAAATCGAGCTTACGCTCCGAAGGTACTCGTGAGCTAGATAAACTGGCTGCTACGCTCAAGCGTTATTCGTCTATCCAAATCGAAATAGGTTCGCATACAGACAGCCGAGGTGATGCCGAAGCCAACCGACAGCTTTCGCAAAAAAGAGCGCAAGCGGTGGTAGATTACTTGGCCAAAAAAGGGATTAACCGCAAACGTATGACTGCAACGGGTTACGGCGAAAGCCAGCTTGTCAACGAATGTGCCGACGGAGTAGCTTGTACCGAAGCAGAGCACCAAAAAAACCGCCGTACGACATTAAAAGTTATTCGATTGAACTAGGCAAAACAGAAGAGTGTGTACATTTGTTTTCAGTTGTAAGAAATCGCCTCAATGGCGAAGCTAGCCGCAGTTACTACACACTAATCATTTGTTACGCATGGTCGTTTTTCCAAATGCCAAAATCAACATTGGGTTACAAATTATAGAAAAACGCCCCGACGGTTATCATAACTTAGCGTCGTGTTTTTATCCGGTAGGGTGGTCAGACGTACTTGAAATTTTGCCAGCCACTACCACCACTTTTCAAAGCACAGGCATTCCGATTCCAGGTAATATCGAGGGTAATCTTTGTTTGAAAGCCTACCGTAACCTTCAGCAAGTCTATGATTTGCCTCCAGTTCAGATACACCTCCATAAAGTAGTGCCAATAGGAGCAGGCTTGGGCGGTGGCTCTGCCGATGGCGCATTTACCATCAAAGCCCTTAATCAACTCTTTCACTTAGGGCTCAGTATTGAGCAGATGGAAGCCTTTGCCCGGCCATTAGGCAGCGACTGTGCATTCTTTATACAGAACCAACCTCGGTACTGTTTTGAGAAAGGTGACCAATTTGAAAGCATTGCTTTGAGTCTTTCGGGCAAGCAAATTGTACTGGTCAATCCCAACGTTCATATCTCTACTGCTGAGGCGTATTCGGGCGTAAAACCACACCTGCCTACCGTAGAATTAAGAGAAGCTTTGAGTCAACCCATCGAAAATTGGAAAAATTTGATTTTCAATGATTTTGAAGCCAACCTTTTGAGCAAATATCCTGTCATTACAAGTATAAAAGAAAACCTTTACGAGTTGGGCGCAGTTTATGTAAGTATGACGGGCTCGGGTTCAACTGTCTATGGAATTTTTGAAAAATTTAGTAATTTCACAGAGAAATTTTCCAACTATACTGTCTGGCAAGGAAACTTGATATGAGCGCAACCTCATCACATACAAGACGCTCCGCTGGTAATTTGTTTACCAAACGCCGAGAGCCTTTTCAGTTTATGCTTTGGCTGGGCATGGGTGGTAGTGCTATTGTATTTTTGTTTTTGTTGATTGCCTATATAGTTCGGAAAGATAATGGTGCTTGGCAAGAGATAGCCTTACCTCGGATTTTTTGGTTGAGTACTTTTACCATTGGCCTAAGTAGCCTTACGCTGCATTGGGCCAATAAGGCGTTTCGCAACGAAAGTTTTTTAAAGTACCGATTTTTAGTAGGTAGCACATTATTGCTTGGTTTTGTGTTTATGGTCATGCAGGGATGGGGCTGGCAATCCATGCTTCGCTTGGGTATTCGTCCCTCTACCAGCTTGGCGGGAGGCTTTGTTTACTTGATTTCGGGCTTGCATTTACTGCATATCTTGTTGGGAGTCGTATTTTTACTTATCATCTTTATAGATGCCATTCGCCGAATTTCGTACATAGATTCCTTCATTTACAGTGTCAATCCACCCAACCAACTGAAGCTTCGCCTTGTCCTGCCCCCTGTCTTACGGTACCAGTTTAAAGTAGAGATTCTGATTTAGTTTTTCAAAGTTAGCAGGTGTTTGATATTTCAAGCAGGAATGTGGCCTGAGAAAATTATAGTTGCTGTGCCAGGTTGTCAACAGGTCGTTGATTTCCTCGAGAGAATAGAACCAATTCAAGTTCAGGCACTCCTTCCGAAGCGTTCCGTTGAGGCGTTCGATGATTCCGTTCTGGGTCGGCTTACCCGGTTGGATGAACTTGATTTCAACACCCCTGGCCGCTGCCCACCCAGCAAGCGCTTGGCTGATGAATTCCGGGCCGTTGTCGCAGCGGACATAGCGGGGGAAACCCCTGATTTGGCCAATCCTGTCGAGGGTTTCCACCAGTTTGGGGGCGGTGATGCTGGCAGCTGCCTCCACCCAGAGGTCTTTTCTCGAGCACTCGTCCACCACGTTTATGATTCGCACGCTCTGCTGTTTGTCCCCCATCACCCACTCGCTCAGGAAGTCCATCGCCCAGCCTTCGTTGATTTTCTCTGGCGGTAGCAAACCCTCGAAGACCCGCTTGATGCGGGGCTTTTTTGGGTTCCTGTGCAGGCTTAGTCTTGCGCTCTGATAAAGCCGGTATGCACGGTGCCTGCCGATTCCTTCGCCTTGGTTCTTCAGGTAGGCCAACATCAGGCGGAAGCCCCATGCCGGGTGTTCCCGCCTAATCTGCTTCATCCTTTCCACCCAATGGGTGGCCCAATCGGTGGTCATGGCCGTCGATTTGCGCTCTTTCTGCTCATACGCTGTCGAGCGTCTCAGGCGCAGCCACTGGCAGATGCGGCGTTTGCTCAACCCGGCCTGTTTACCCTGTACATGACCCATCAGTTCCACCTTTGCTGCTGGGCCTGCTTCTTTTTTAGGAACTCCACCGCCTCGCTGACCACCTCGTGCTTGAGTTGCAGCTCGGCGTACATCTTTTTGAGGCGGAGGTTTTCCTGTTCGAGTTCCTTGAGCCGGCGCTTGTCCTCGTGCTGTTCCGTCTCTGCCTCGTTCTTCCACTTGTAGAACGTGGCTGGGCTTATTTGGTGTTCTTCGCACAGTGCCTCTACTGTCTTGGCTCCTTTCAGGTAGCTGTCCAGTATGGCTCTGCGCTGGCTCTCGTTGAATCTGCTCTTTCGCATGGTGCTTGTTTTAAGTGTGAAAATAATTGTTGTCCATTATTTCTCTACTTATTTTTGGCACCGCTCTCTGGGGGGTAGGACAGCCTCATTACCTTGTATTGGCATTTTGTAGATATTTTGTGGCTTGCCTTGTTTTTATTTTTGCTTTATCATCATACCAAATAGGTCTTATTTTGGTTTGCTTTTGTACCAGAAATGTACGTAGTTGCTGTACATTTCTGTATCAACCTTCTTTTGTTATGTACGCAAGATATTTTTTTGTTTTTTGTCTTCTTGGGGTTGGCTTAGTAGGATGTAATGCGCCCAAAACTACCCATCAACAACAAAAAACAGACTCCACTTCCATAGCCCCCCCCGTTGACTCTCTTGCTATTGATTTAGTAGCATGGCAAGAAAAAGGCTTTTTTCAGCAAGCACAAACAATCACCGTAGAGCATGACCCTGTTTATCACCAAACAAAGCATTTTGAAGGCATAGCGCTCAAAACGGTGTTGGAACGAATGCCTGGATTCAACAAATTAGACATGAAAAACACACAACTGGTGTTTGAGTGCGAAGACGGCTACAACCCCTCAATGGCCTTAGAGAAAGTGCTTGCTAAGCAGTCATTTTTAGCGATTAAAGACTTGGATGCCCCCAAAGGAAGTAACTGGATTGATATTGTAAAAGGACCAGAGGTTAAGAAGATTGCCCCGTTTTACGTAGTTTATACCGACGTACCTGAGAACGATTATACGTATAAATGGCCTTACAACCTCGTGCGGATGCGCTTGGCACCAGTCAGTGACGAAACCAAAGTGCTGTTCCCCATCGATGACGACACCATGGTCAAAGGTTATGACCTATTTCGGATTCATTGCAAAACGTGCCACTCGCTCAACGGAGTGGGTGGAAAAATGGGGCCTGAGTTAAATTTCCCAAAAAGTGTAACTGAATACTGGAAAGTACCTGAAATTAAGCAATTTGTGAAAAACCCTGCCAGTTATCGCAACGAGGTTCGAATGCCCGCACAGAGCCACCTTTCAGAGGTTGAAATCAATGAAATTGTGCGGTATTTAGAATACATGGCAAAGCATAAGAAAAAAGTGTAAGCTCAATAATTTCCCTTCCTTAGTTTTTGTCACAGCAACCGAAAACTTACCAGATTTTCATAAAACCAGTGTCCATGTTTTCTGTGGTTGAAAAACATGGGCAAAACAGAAGCAATCCCTTTGGCTTTAAGCGGTGACTGGAAAGTAGTGACTGATCAATAATTTTTACAACATGTTTATTATCAAGGCAATAACAAGTCATCGCCTTCCCTCAGACCAAAATTAGTGTAACAAGCAAAAGCATAACAGCTTATTGAAATTACTTTTTTGACCTAGAGACCTAGATATGATTATATCGAGCAAATCTACGCTAAACACCTGGAAAACACAGCTCATTCATTGATCCATCACCGCTTGTAAAACACCTATATACTACCTCCCCTTCACAGTTTTGAAGCCAGCCAACATCTGTGGCTCTTCGTACTCGCCAAAGGTGATGTACACCGAGGCTTTTTTGTCTTGCCCCGCTGCATTTTTGTAGATTACCTCAAAAATATCAATTCGAGCTTGCCCTATTTTAGCGTTGTAGTTACAGCACGAGCCCGTCTGCTTGTAGCGGAGGGGTTTGCCTTGGGCATCTCGCAACAAATCTAAATAGGCTGTTATGTTTTCGGTTACATCGTTGTAGCCAGGGCCAACTCGTACTGGATTTTCTTTCGTGAATCCATACTTGGGATTGGTAGAAGTTTGCGTCAGTCTCAATAGTGCATACTTGGCTGGCGCATCCGCAATCGGGTTATCGCAAACATCTACTTTTACTGCAGCCATAGGCATCCCCACTCGTTGGGCGGCTCGGTATCCTTCGCAAGCCTTGTCGGTTAGGCCCTGCATTTCGTAAATCATAGCTCGGTTGTACAAGGCTTCGCCAGACTTGGGGTCGAGTCGGAGTGCCTCGGCCAAATCGGCGAGGGCCCCGTCATAATCGGTCAGTTTCTTGCGAGCAATGGCACGAGCCACATACGCTTTTGGTTTAGGATTGAGCTTGATAACTTGTTCAAAATCAGGCAGCGCCTCTTCGTATCGCTTGAGCATCGACTTGGCCATGCCTCGATTGTACCAAAGCGCAGGATTGTTTTTGTCGAGAGAAATAGCTTGGTCAAGTAGCTTGATACCGTCTTCAAACTTACTGGCTTTGAGTTGTTCAACGGCCTGAGCTAATAAAACTTTAGAGTCTTGGGCCTGTGCATAAGTGCCTATCAAAAGACCCACTACTACGGCAATTCGGTTAAGCATGGATGATATGTAGATATGGTATCGGTACAAACGTAAAATTACTCAGAAAAGTATGACATAGCCACATGAGACGATGAGATCCCAAAAATCAGTTCTTCAAAAGAGATATATCTTATAGGGGTCATTCCTTGTAATTATTTTCAAAATCTCAGCCCTCTCCTACCGATTAGTAAGTTTCTTTCAAATAATATTGACATTGGCTCAAAGATTTCTCAACTTTTCACGTTTCTTTCAACGAATTCCTCCACATCAGCGAATTCTTCTTTTTACTCACCCATTTTCGTATCCACATGAAATCCCTTCGTTTGTTTGTCTGGTTCGGGCTAATCCTTCTTTTGTCGGACTGCTCTAAGTTAAACCAAGTTTCGGTCATTGGTCGAAACTTTGAGGACGAAATCCAATTGGCACAAAACTTGGTATTTACGTTCAACAAAGAACTCGTTCCCGAATCGGAGTTAGGCATCTGGCAGTCAACCAAATACCTTGATTTTGAGCCAGCCATCGAAGGACGATACAAATGGACAGGTAAAAATGAACTGGTGTTCTCACCCTCTCATACGTTTGAACCTTCTACCGAATACGTGGCTCGCCTGTCAGACAAGCTACTCAACGGTGTTCAGGAAAAAAAATACGGGGTTTCGAGCGATAAACTGAGTTTTCATACGCCGTTTTTACAACTCGAAACAACCGAAAGCTACTGGACCAAATCGAAGACCAACGGAGCCCCCGTGGCCAAACTAAAACTCAACTTCAACTATGCCGTCAGCTCAGGTGAGATAGTCAACAAGCTGAAAATCAACGAATCTGATGACAAAGCTGTCGAGTTTCAAGTAGGGCAAGCCACCAACGCCGCCAGTCTGCCGATTTCGCTGAAAAACATAGAAACCAGCAAGACACTTGCGCTTACTATTGAAAAGGGGGTTAAACTCCCCAATTCGTCTTTAGAAACAGCGGAGGCCATGAGTACCGAAACTACCCTCCCCGACCCCAAAACCTTGGAAGTAGTGGAGGTAAAAACGGGTTTTGAAAACAACCAAGGCTATGTGCAGGTGATTACGACCCAAGAACTCTCGCCCGACAATCTTTCGACCTACTATCGGATTGAGGGCGGCGAAATCCCAGCCTCTACCGAAGAGACCGTAACAACTTACGATAGTTTAGGCAATCCGATTTCACAACCCAAAAAGCCAGCCTCTCCCAGCAAACGCATCGCCACAAAAGCCGAACTGACCGAAAATGGCTTTATCGTCAGAGGCCCCTTCAACGAAACCGATACCTACACACTTACTCTTACTACGCAAACCAAGGGCGTACTGGGCGTGAATCTTTCGGAGGAATATACCAAGGACTTGTTCTTCGGGAAAATGCCTGCTACCATTGATTTTGTCAATAAAAAAGCCCTTTATCTCTCGGCCAAAGGAAGTCGAAACGTGGCTGTCAACGTTGTGAACGTACCCAAGATACAAGTCAAGATTTCTAAAATTTACGAAAATAATATCTTGCAATACCTGCGTCAGTATCGGTACGAAGACTACGGCTACGAAGGCGGCGGAGCCTATACCTACAGCGACGACTACGACGGGCTACTTTCTGACCTCATCGTACAGAAAACCATCGAAACCGAAAACTTGCCGAAAGTACGTGGGGTTTCGGCACTGAACCTTTCGTTACCCGATGCTTCCAATCAGTTTAAGGGAATTTATTTGGTTTCGCTCAACTCCAACGACGAATACTACCTCAATGCCAGCAAGCTGGTGAGCTTGTCAGACATTGGACTGATTGCCAAAAATGCAGGTGATGAACTGTTGGTCTTTGCCAATTCCATTCGCACGGCAGAACCCATTGGCGGGGTCGAAATCCGATTAGTTTCGAGCAACAACCAAACCATCCAAACCCTCAAAACCGATGGTAAAGGCGTAGCAGTTTTCAAGAATCTCAAGGCAACAGGCTTTACACCCGCTATGGTAACTGCCTTGCTCAAAGACGATTTTAACTACCTAGTTCTCAACGATACTCAAGTAGAAACCAGTCGTTTTGAAGTAGATGGCAAGCGAGATAACACCTCTGGCTTTGAGGCATTTATCTATGGCGACCGCAATATTTATCGCCCAGGTGAGACGGTGTATTACAACGTGATTGTGCGAAAACAAGATTGGGAATCGGTGGGCGAAATTCCAGTGAAAGTGCGGTTTTTGATGCCCAATGGCAAAGAGTACAAAGCCATCCGAGCTAAAACCAATGCACAAGGTGCCGTAGAAGGCAATATTCCGATGGATGTGTCGGCGGTTACGGGCTCTTACACACTCGAAGTCCTCAATGCCAACGACGTTCTACTGGCCTCACAATCCATTAGTATTGAAGAGTTTATGCCCGACCGCATCAAGGTAGAGGCTAAATCTGACAAAGAAAGTTACCGCAACGGCGAAACGGTAAAGCTATCGGCCACGGCACTCAATCTGTTTGGTCCACCTGCTTCGGGGCGCAATTATGAAATGGAACTCCAGCTCAAGCGCAAGTATTTTGAAGCCAAAGGCTATGAAAGTTATGTGTTTGACATTGCCGATAACACTAATTTTGAGAACGTACTCCGCCAAGGCGTTACCGACGACAATGGCATGGCTGTAGAGCAGTATCCCATTCCAGCTACCTATGCCGACATGGGCGTGCTAGAAGGCAAGGTGTATGTTACGGTCTTTGACGAAACAGGGCGTCCGGTTAATCGCCTCAAACGGTTTGATGTGTTCACGCAATCTGTGTTTTATGGAATCGGGATGCCCGATACCTACGTGAGCACCAACGTTCCTGTTACTATTCCGCTGGTAGCGCTCAACCCCAAAGGCCAGCCCGTTAGTGCTTCGGGGCGTGTCGAAATCGTAAAGTTTGATTATCAGACCGTCATTGAAAAGTCATCTGACGGCGCCTTGCGGTACTCGTCCAAGCGGCAAAGCAAGGTGGTATTTAGCCGAATCGTCAATTTCTCCAATGGTAAAGCAGAGGTTAGCTATGCGCCCAATGCTTCGGGCGAATACGAAATCAGGCTACATCGAGACGGTGCCAAAAGTTGGACGGCGCAGTCGTTTTATGCGTATGGATATGGTTACACGTCCAATTCGTCGTTTGAGGTTAACAACGAAGGACAAGTCTTGATGGAGTTTGACAAAGATAACTACCAAGTAGGCGACCGAGCCAAGGTTTTGTTCAAAACGCCTTTTGCAGGTAAGCTGTTGGTGACCATTGAGCGCAACAAGGTGCTGGAACATCACTACATCGAAACCGACAAGAAATCTGCCGAGTTAGATTTTAAAATTACAGACGAACACCTTCCTAACATCTATGTGTCGGCTACGCTCATTCGCCCCCTCGACGATACCAACATGCCCCTCATGGTAGCGCACGGCTATGCGCCTGTCATGATTGAAGACACTGATAATCAGCTACCTGTAGAGATTGTAGCCGTCGAAAAATCTCGCTCTAAAACCAAGCAAAAAATCACTGTAAAAACGGCTTCTAACGCCGAAGTAACTATTGCCGTGGTGGACGAAGGCATTTTGCAGTTGAAAAACTTCCGCACGCCCGACCCGTATGGATTCTTCTACCAAAAGCGTGCGTTGGAGGTGAACAGTCACGACTTGTACCCTTTCTTGTTCCCTGAACTCTCCATTGCTGCCAGCAGTAGTGTAGGGGGCGACGGCTATGATTTAGAAAAACGAATCAACCCCTTATCAAATGGACGAGTCAAATTAGTAACGTTTTGGAGTGGTATTAAACAGACTGGTTCTAATGGCGAAACAACGTTTGAAGTAGCTATTCCGCAGTTCTCGGGCGATTTGCGCATCATGGCCGTTGCCTACAAAGACAAAGCGTTTGGCTCTGGCAACAAAAACATGAAAGTGGCTGACCCATTGGTGATTAGCACAGCACTACCACGTTTTGCCAGCCCCAACGACGAGTTGGTCGTGCCGGTCAATATCAGCAACACCACCAAGCAAGCTACCAACGTAACGGCCAGTATTGCACTCTCTGGTGCTTTACAAAACACAGGTACCGCCACACAGACCCTGATCATTGCCCCCGAAAAAGAAGGGCGCACTCAGTTTTCGGTGAAAGCCGCTTCGGCCATTGGCAATGGAAAAGTGGTAGTAACAGTGAAAGGTCTTAACGAAAAATTCACCGAAACCATAGAACTCAGTGTGCGGCCAACCACTAGTCTGCTCAAAACCGCAACAGCAGGCAGTCTTTATACCGGGCAAAGTACTAACCTAAGTTTAGGACTCTCCGATTTTATTCCTTCTACGGTAAAAGCCTCGTTGTTGGTCAGCAAATCGCCAATGGTACAATTTGCCGACCGCTTCGACCATTTGTTGGGCTATCCGTATGGTTGTTTGGAACAAACCGTTTCAAAAGCGTTTCCTCAACTCTACTTCGCCGACTTTGTCAAGTTAATCCAATCGGGCAAAAAAACCTACACAACAGGAGGCGAAAGCGACCTCAATCCGAACTACAACGTACAAACGGCCTTGAAAAAAATCGAAACTTTACAACTGGCCAACGGCGGTCTTTCGATGTGGCAAGCAGGCGATTCAGAACAATGGTGGGGCACGGCGTATGCTTGCCATTTTATGCTCGAAGCACAAAAAGCTGGTTTTGAGGTCAATAGTAACACATTGGGCAAAATCATGGAGTATTTAAACCAAAAAGTAACCACGCCGTCGCTGGTCAATCAGGTGATTTATAACGAAGATGGCAGCATCACTAACCAAAGTGGGGCAAGCCGAGAAGTGGTCTATAGTTTATATACATTAGCACTGGCGGGTAAGCCTAACCGCTCGGTGATGAACTACTACAAATCCAACACATCGCTGCTCTCGACCGACCAGCGCTACTTGTTGGCTGCGGCGTTCAGCCAAATTGGTGACCAACGTAGCTTCACGGCCCTACTACCTAAAGCCTATAGCCTCGACCGAGGCGAACGAGAAACCGGCGGTTCGTTTAGTTCTCCTATTCGGAACATGGCCTTGGTGCTAAACACACTAATCGAAACCGACGCCAACAACCTCCAAATTCCGACCTTAGCCCGTCAGTTGTCAGAAGCTGTGAAAATACAACGGTGGTTATCTACTCAAGAAGAGGCCTTTGTCTTTTTGGCAATGGGCAAACTGGCCAAAAAAGCCTCTCAAACGGCGATTTCGGCTACGGTCCAAAACGGCAATAAAGTCATTGGCAATTTTACAGGAGCCGATTTGTTGCTCAAACAAGGTATCGGCTCTCTAACTACTCTTGCGGCCAAAGGTAAAGGCAACCTCTACTACTTTGCCCAAGCCGAAGGTCTTAATGCCACTGGCAAGTTTGAGCAGATAGACAACGTGTTGCAAGTACGCAAGCAATTCTTCGACCGCAACGGCAACCCGATTTCGGCCAATTCTTTCAAGCAAAATCAACTCATTGTGGTGAAAGTAACATTAGCCAGTCAAACAGGATTAGGGGTTGAAAACGTGGTAATTACTGATATGCTTCCAGCGGGTTTAGAGATTGAGAACCCTCGTATTTCGGAAGAACGAGATATGGCCTGGATCAAAGACCAAGCCTATGCCGAACACTTCGATATCCGTGACGACCGTATCAATTATTTTACCTCAGCTACGGCCAAACCAAAATCATTCTATTATTTGGTAAGAGCCGTGTCAAAAGGAAAATTTACGATGGGGCCTGTCTCCGCCGATGCTATGTATAACGGTGAGTATCGGAGTTATTTTGGCGGAGGGAGTGTGGTGGTGCAGTAAGATGAATATTACCGTTTCCATCAGACTGAGCATTTCTGACTGGTCTGATGGAAACCGTTGATAAAAATAGTTATGCCACAGCAAAACCCGAATATTACCGAATGTGAAGCAAGACTAGTTACCTAAATATTCACTCAAAATCCTCCAACAATACCACTGCATTCGAGGGAGGTGAAAGGGGCCTTTATAGAGGTTTCCTTTGATGGTGGTAGAGCGTCGTCCGTCACGGTGGAGATAGCCGAACCATTCACCGTGGATAGGGTCATGGAAGTGTTCGTGAGCGTAGGCATGAATTTGACGGTGCCATTGGGCGTACTTCTCTTCGCCAGTCATTAAGTAGGCCAACAGCGTGGCAATGATGGTTTCATTTTGGGGCCACCAAAATTTCATGTCTTGCCAGTATTCCTGCACGGGTTTTCCATACACATCTCTAAAATAAAAGATGCCGCCATACTCGTTATCCCAGCCTCTTTCCCACATAAAATCAAGCATTTGCAAGCCTAATTTGGTGAGATTAGGGTCATTCTGCCGATGTTTAGCCTCGTGCAAAATAAACCAAGCCCCTTCGATAGCATGACCCGGATTGAGCGTTCTTCCGTCAAAATGGTCAATGATTTCGCCTGTGGGTGACACTTGCTCCATTACACACCGAATGTCGGGCTTTACGAAGTCTTGTTGGATTTCATTGAGCCACTTCGTAATCCACGTATCGCAACGGGTATCGCCAATGGTCTCTCGTACTTGTTGTGCGGTGTTGGTCATAATCATCGGCACACCGATTCCTTTGGCTGGGCGCTTTCCGGTGTACTTGGGTGGCAGTAACGTAGGGTCTGTAGCATATTGGATACATTTACTCAATAGCTCACGAGCTTCTGCGGCTACGGCTTCATCGCCAGAGGCTTGTGCATAGGCCGAAAAAGCAATGGTAGCAAAAGTTTCGGAAAAAAAATAGCGCCGTTTGCGAAGTGGCGTACCATCACGAGCTACATGAAAGAACATCTGTCCGTCGGAATCGAAGCCGTGTTTTTTTAGAAAATCAATACCCATTTTAGCACCTGCCAGCCATTCTGGCCGTTTCTCTACGGTGTTGTATAGGGTAGAAAGTAACCATGCAAATCGGCCTTGAATCCAGATGGCCTTGTCGTCGTCGAGGAGGCTGCCGTCGTGGTCACGCATGAGCAGGTAGCCTCCATGCTGATGGTCAAGCGTGCGTGGAAACCAAAACGGCAAGGTATCATTAAGCAATGAATCGAGATAGAAATCTCGTAGTTGTTCGAGGTCTTGTCGGGTGTAAGACATGGGTAAGTTTCAGTTTATCCAGCAAAGAATCAGACCCCTGCAAATTCAAAAAAACCGATTTGTTGAAGCTCTTTCTCTAATTCAAGAACCTGATTATCGGATATATTTCTAAAAGGCAAACGCACGGTTCCGCAAGCGACTCCCTGCATTTTCATAACGGCTTTACTGGCTGCACTATAGCCAAACTTAGCCAGTACATTGATGTATTCTACGGCTTTTTCTTGCAAATAAGCTGCCGTTTCGTGGTCGCCCCTACCGAATGCCTCTATGAGTTGATGATACAAATCACTGATGAAATTATACGTGCTACCTACGGCCCCGTAGCTTCCTAAAGCAAGTGCCGAAAGTATCATTTCGTCCACCCCAAAAAACACATCGTACTGTTGGTTTTGGTGCATCAAGCATTGTCTGAAATCAACAAAATCGGGTGTGCTGTATTTGATACCTGCCAGGTTGTTGATGCGCTGCGGGGCTTTTTCCAAAAACTGAATCATCGGAAAGTTGACATTCGTTAGCACAGGCAGATGATAGTAATAAAAGGGTAAATCCACCGAGTTGGCTACCGTAGCGCAGCACTCAATGAGCGAATCTAACGTGCTAGGTTTGAAGTAATACGGCGATAGGATAGAAATAGCTGCAGCACCGCAATCGGCGGCATGTTCGGCCATTTCGACCGACTCTCGCAAGTTGCAAGAGCCAACGTGTACAATTACTGAAAAATCGGATTCGGCCGTCTCGGTCCAAGCAGCGACTAATTCTTTGCGCTCGGCTACGGACAGGGCTTGGAATTCGCCCGTAGAGCCATTCACAAAAACCGATTTTAGGTTATTTTGGCGATAATGACGATACAATGCGCTCACTATTTCAGGGCGAATGTCGCCGTTGGCATACATAGGGGTAAGGGCCGCAGGAATAAGGCCCGTAATTCTGTTTTTCATTTCGATGAATTTAAAGGCTTTCCTAACCAATAGGAAGCTATCAGCAAAAAGGTTACAGGCGGTTGGGGGTTATTTTAACCAACTATAATCAATAGGAGTGTAGCAAATCTTGGTGTAATTGTCTTTCTCATACAATAGGCCGATTTGACCGTTGGCTTGCACCACCAAATCGGAATACGCTGCTGAACCACTGTAAATTTCTTTGCCAGTCGACCAGTTTTTTCCATCGTTGTAACTGACCCGAACGGTCAGTTTTTCTCGTTTGGTTTGACTGTTAAGGTTCGATAAAATCAAGACGCTTTCTCCTGTTTTAGGCTGAAAATCAATCATACTCCCCTGACAAACAGGGTCAGGTACCTCTTGACAAACTTCTACCTTATCCCAGGTTTCGCCTGCATTTTTGGTAAAAGCCTGAATCCGATACTTGGCATCGCCTGATTGATTGCGGCAGTTAAAAAGCAGGCTGCCGTCCGAGGTTTCGGCGGCAATAGCCTCATTACTCCCTTCGTAGCTCAGGTTAGGGCTGAGTTTAAAGGTTTTACCGTGGTCGTCGGTATAAAAAGCATGTGCTACATAGTCTTTAAAATTGGCCTGTGGTGCCCCTGCCGAATGATTGGCCGCCACAAACAGGCGCCCTTTGTATCGGCCTTTCTGAATTTGTAAGGCATGGCCAGGCGTATTGGCATAACTGCGCCAATCTTCTTTGAAAGTGTAGGCCGCATTTACTTCGGGCTTGTTCGGGCGGTTCACTTGTGTAGTAATGTTAATCGCTTCGCTCCATGTTTGGCCGTTGTCTGTACTGGTTTTGTACCATACTTCACGGATGGCCACGCCCTTGCGTACATCACCTTCGGGGGCTATACCTGTATTGTAAAATAAAAAAAGGCGACCTTTCGGAAAGTTTTTATCGGTGAGGTCAAACACAGGAGCTGCATTTCCTGCCTGATTATCGCCATAGTCGGCCACTATTTGTAGGTTGCTCCAAGTCGTGCCGTTGTCGGCACTGCGTTTCATCACGATTTCGACATCACCAAAATCGCCGCAATTGTTTCGACGAGCTTCGGCAAAAGCGAGCAAGTCGCCATTGGGAGATTTTACAATGGCGGGTATGCGATAGCACTTGTAACCGTCTTGCCCGTTTTGAAACACGACCGTTTCGTCTGTAACTAAAACAGCTGACCCACTCGCTGGCGTAACAGTCAAGGGCGTTGGCGTAGGACGTTGGCAATTCAAAAACAATAAGTGGAGGGCTATGAGCAGTATCATTGTTATATAGTGTCTGTTTTTCATTTGAAATTCAACGATTCCATCACCTGGGGTGATGGAATCGCTTTAAAAAATACGCTGAAAATGGTTCTCAAAATGATTCCGCATAGCATTGCGGAAGGTTTCGGGTGTGCCGTGTTGGATGACATCTACCAGCCCTCGGTGCGAGACAAATCGCTTACGTATTACTTGCTTGCGCAGAATCCCACTTTTATGAACGTACTCAAACACAGGCAATAGCATTTGCTGAAAACGCTGTAGAGTTTGGTTACCAGTGATTTCGTATAGCTTACCATGAAAACGTACCTCTTGGTCTATATCAAAAATCATTTCTTCGGTATTGCTTGGCTCATTCTCTACTATTTTATAAAGCTCGTCAATGTCGTTTTGGGTTACTCGCTCAAAAATCAAATCGCCCATGCCGATTTCGAGTACCATGCGCAATTCAAAAATATCTCTCAGGGTTTTATCATCTAAGATACCCGGGTAAAGGTTTTTTTCGAGCAACGACAGCACGTCTGGGTTGGTAATGACGGTCCCTCTTTTCTTACGAGTTTCTAACAACCCTCTCATTCGCAAACGTAAAATGGCCTCCCGCACCACAGTGCGACTCACGCCCAAGTTGGCCGCCAACTCCATCTCTTTCGGTATCACATCGCCAGCCTTGAATTTTTGTTCATTAAAAAACTCAAGAATATTGGTTTCAGTCTTGTCCACCAAGGTTTGTACTTCCGCTAAACGACGCTCTTGTTGAATATCTGAGTAGTCCATTTTTATTAAATATTATATAATAATCAAAAGTTGGACTAAAATTAGGTCTCTTTTTAATATAATCCAAGATTTTTCACCAAAAACAAAAAAATATTAAATATTTCTTGTTATTAAGTATTATTTATTACTTTTGTCAGGTCATACATAATAATCAAATTGTTTCAAAAAATGAATAAATCCTTTACATTACTCTTAAAGCACAAGGGATATGTCTTACTTGTTATGGCATATAGCCTATTCCTAACCGCTCAGGCACAACAACTGCTGCGAGGTACGGTAGCTGGTGCCAATGGCGAGATGCTTCCAGGTGTTAGTGTGCTGGTGAAAGGAACCACCCGAGGAACTACCACCAATGCCGAGGGCAAATTTGAAATCTCAACCGCTTCGGGTTCGGTGCTGGTGTTTAGTTTTGTGGGTTATACCTCGAAAGAGCTGACCATTACTAATCAAACTTCGGTTTCGATCGTGCTCAGCGAAGATGCCAAGAACTTAGACGAAGTAGTGGTAGTTGGGTATGGCCAACAAAGCCGCAAAACCTTGACTGGTTCGGTATCAACCATTGACCAAAATGTGTTTAAGTCGGTGCCTCGTACCAATGTCGGCACAGCACTACAAGGCACAGCCCCTGGCTTACGGGTGCAGCAAACAACAGGTCAACCGGGCGCTACTCCTACTATTGTATTTAGGGGCGGAACCGACTTTAATGGCGCAGATTCGCCGCTGATTGTGGTGGATGGGGTAATTGTGCCTTCGCTGTTTGGGATTAATATGGAAGATGTAGCCTCTATTGACCTTCTGAAAGATGCGGCTTCAGCGGCTATTTATGGCTCACGGGCCTCCAATGGAGTGGTATTGGTTACGACCAAAAAAGGCCAAAAAGGGCGTACACAAGTAACGTACAGTTACAAAACAGCTCAAAACTTTGTTCGCCGCAATCCGATGCAGTACATGACTGCCGAAGACTATATCCGATGGAACCGCCGAGGCTTGGCCAGTCGCTTTGAAGCAGCTCAGGCCGATAACAATACAGCCGAAATGACCAACGCTCGCAATCAACTCACTGGGGCGTGGGGGTTTGGCGTTAATTCGGGCTGGACGGCTCCCGACGGCAAATATTCAACGCAGTTGCTCAATAACTCAAACCGAAGTTTGTTGAATAATCCACTCTATCACTTATTGGTGGATAAAAATCCATTCAACGCTACTCAAATGGATAGTTTGTTGTATCGCTCCGTTTCTCAAGCCGATTTGGAGAATATGATTTTACAGCAAAGTACCCTGAATGAACATTATCTGAACTTTTCGGGCGGCAACGACCAAGGCAATTTTTCGCTCGGCTTAGGAGCGCTCAAAGACGTTGGGATGGTGATTGGTTCTAAATTAGAGCGGCTTAATATGAATTTCAACGGTGGGCTTAATATCAATAAAGACCTGAAAATCAACCTAAACCTATCAGGTTATAATACTAAAAGTAATCCGTCATACCTCACTGCCGACAATGGCGGTGCCGTAGGCGGTGGCCTCATTCAACGCTTTGCAGGCATTGCCCCAACCGTGCGCCTCACCCATGACGTAACAGGCGAAGTGCTACCAGGCGTAGATGCCAGCACGTTGGGAAATCCAGCTTATTTTCAAGACAAATACTATAACCAAACCATTGAACAACGATTTGCCGGAGGCTTAAACCTTGAATATTCGATTTTACCTTCACTGAAATTCTTAGCAACGGCTTCGGGTTTTTACCGCTACACCACTGCCGAAAGCTTTACCAAAGCCTATATCAACGGCACAGGTGGGGCGTTGGTGAATACCCGCAATTCTTCGTTTAGTAACCAGCGAACAATCCAATATTCTTACAATGGCTTTCTTCAATATAGCAAAGAAATACAGAACCATTCGGTTACGGCACTGGCTGGTGGGGAGTTTTACGACTATAAAGTGTATGACTATGGCGCCACCGCTAACTTAGCCGCTACCGATTTTATTCCGTGGCTATCGGCTTCTACGGCAGCGGTGGGTGTGCCTACGTCGTCGTTTTCGAGTTGGCAACGCTTGGCTTCGGCCATTGGGCGTATCAATTATAGTTATGCCAACACGTATTTGATCAACATCAACATGCGCTATGACGGTACGTCGAAGCTTTCAACCAATCGGTACGGATTCTTCCCGGGCGTGTCGGTGGGTTGGAACATGCACTACGAAGATTTCTTCGGCAATTCGTTCTTGAGCAAATACATCAGCACGCTGAAGCCACGCATTAGTTGGGGGCAAAACGGCAGCATCACCCCCTTGGGCGACTACGCCACCATTCCGCAATACAACAACGTAGGTATTTACAACGGAGCACCCGGCTTTGCAGCTGGGGGTATCACCAACACTGATTTGCGTTGGGAACGAGCCAGTACACTCAATTTTGGCTTAGACGTTGGATTCTTGGGTAATCGCTTTACCCTCATCGCCGATTATTTTGTACGAGATGTGTATGACAAAATCAGTTCGTTGACCATTCCGGCTTGGACGGGCTACAGCAGCTATACCACCAACCTTGCCCAGTTACAAAACAAAGGGGTGGAGTTAGAATTAAAAGCTAGTATTCTCAGACCAACTAACCAAAACGGCTTGCGTTGGGATGTAAGTGCAAATTTTTATCACGTAAAAAATTATACCAAGAAACTACCTGATAACGGACTGGAAAAGAACCGTCAAAGTGCCATTCAGGTTTATGACCCTGCTCAGAAAAAACTCATTTGGGTATCAGGCTTGCAAGAAGGTGAGCGCATTGGTCTAGACGAAATCTGGGCACCTACTTACGATGGTATTTACACCAGTCAAGCACAATTAGACGAAAAGGCCAAACTCGTCAACACGTATTTGCCTTATACCAACAAACGCATCAAACTCCTTGGCGATGCCCGCTGGACCGACCGTGATAATAACGACACACTCGATTTCAGAGATTTTGTCTATGTAGGTCGCACTACGCCAACCATTCAGGGCGGTTTTTCAACCAGTTTGGCTTGGAAAGGTTTTAGTCTCTACGGTCAGTTTGACTATTCGTTAGGTTTTGTCATTGTCAATCAGATGTATTTGCGGGGGATGTCGCAGGTACAAGGCTCTCAAAATGGGCCGGTGGATGTAACCAACACCTGGTCGCCAGATAATACTTCGGGGACGTTGCCACGGTACTATTGGGCCAACTTCGGTCGAAATTATTTCACCGATGCAGGGGGTTCTACTACGGCACCAGCCAACTTCTGGCAAAAAGGCAATTACTTGGCCATGAGAGAAGTTACCCTCAGCTATGAAATGCCCGCCAAGGTGCTGTCGCACGTAGCCAAAAACAAGGTGAAAGGGCTGCGAGTGTTCATAACAGGCTCTAATCTGCTTTACATCACCAAATACAACGGCACCTTCCCCGAAGTAGGTGGCAACGATGCCGGGCGTTTCCCATTACCTCGCACTGTTACGGCTGGGGCTACTATCAATTTGTAGTTAATCAAAATTAAAAAACTGATGAACATCTATAAATCTTTGTTGAGCTTATTGATTGTAGGAATAAGCACAAGCCTGTTCTCATGCAAAGAACAGTTAGAAGACGTAACACCTCAGACATCGCTTAACCAAGCCTTGGTATTGTCTGATGCTAATGCAGCCGTAACCCTTTACAACGGCGTTTATGCTTCGCTTCGAGGCTACCATAGCACCTTTGTTTCGCTGGGTGAAATGCGCTCTGACCTTTGGGCCGATGGTCTTTTCACCGAATCGGAAGACACTGGTTTGAAACAATATTGGTCGCACAACATCAGTGCTACCAACGTGCCAGCTACCAACTGGGGCGGGTTTTACAGTTTGATAGACCGTATCAACACCGTTATCAAGCTTTTTCCACAAGCTCCTCTCGACGACGCCAAGCGCAAAACTTATTTGGCCGAAATGTATGGCTTGCGGGCTTATATTTACTTCACTATGCTCAAAACGTGGGGTGGTGTGCCCATTACGACAGAGCCTGTTACCTCCGTAGGCAGCTTAACCGACCTCTACAAGGCCCGTTCAACAGCGCAAGACGTGATGCAATTAATTAAAAGTGATCTTGAGCAGTCGCTTACGTTATTTGGTACGAGCAATACGTTCACAACCAAACGAGTGTACTGGAATCGTCCGGCTACGCTGACACTCAAAGGCGATGTATTTATTTGGTCAGGAACCAACATGGGTGGAGGTGCAGCAGATTTTACGGTAGCCAAAACAGCGTTAGATGAAGTAAAAGCCATTACTACCTTGGGCTTACAAGCTAACTACGCCGATGTTTTTGACGCTACCAAAGAGTCAAACAACAAGGAAATCATTTTTGCGCTGAGTTTTGAAAAAAACGAAGCAACCCAAAGTGCGTATGGTAACTTTTTGGTGAACACAACCCAAGCAGGTACCTTGTTTTTTGACCCAACGCCCGGCCCCGCTGTAGCGGTCAATAGTGTTTACCCATTGGTGGCAGGCGCCAGCCGGGTAGGAATGTCGAGCGCCATGATTACGAAATTGATTAATGCGAGTGATACCCGTATCAAAGCATCGTTTCGAGTCATGTACCGCAACACGGCAGGTTTCCCGATTGCAGGCGTGATGTTGACCAAATTCATTGGTCGGGTAGATGCAGGTACGCAGTTGTACGACAACGACTTCCCGATTTATCGCTATGCCGATGTGTTGCTACTATTGGCAGAAGCCAAAACCAAGTTAGGTACTGACCCGGCGGCTGAAATCAATGCTATCAGAGCCAGAGCCTACGGGGCCAGCTACACACCTTTTGTAAATGGTACGCAAACAGCCAATATGAATGCTATTTTGGACGAATACCTGCGTGAGTTTATTGGCGAAGGTAAGCGTTGGTGGGCTTTGCGTCGGGCTGGAGATTCGTTTGTGTTTGCCAATGTAAGTACTACTTACTTGCCTTCTACGCAAGCCTTCAAACTCGTTCTCCCCATTTCGATTACCATGCTCAATTCTGACCCAAAACTGACCCAAACACCCGGATACTGATTATATTTCATAGAAATAGGTTAATTTTTTGTTACATTAGAGAAGGGAATGCCGCTGCATCTCCCTTCTTTGGTGAAAACACAACAAATCGTGAGAAAAACACTTTTGCTGGGTCTATGCCTACTGAGTAGTGTACGCCTATTGGCCCAAGAACAAATTGTCTGGAGCAAAGCAGGGCAACTGCCTAATCAAAAGCCCCAAGTGCCCCATATAGGCGTGGCGGGTGCGTTTGTGGGGGTACACAACGAAATCCTTCTGGTAGCAGGCGGGGCCAATTTTCCAGAAAAAATGCCTTGGGAAGGCGGTAAAAAAGTGTTTCATGACGAAGTTTTTGCATTTGCAAAAACCGCTGAGGGGCTAAAGGGCATCCCAATTACCTCTCATTTGCCACGCCGCATTGCCTACGGAAGTAGCGTCTCTACGGCAAAAGGCATTGTGTGTGCAGGTGGTGAAAATGAAAATGGTGGACTAAAAGAGGTTTTTCTGCTCGCCTACAACCCTCAAAACCAACAAACTAATACCACAATATTACCCACCTTGCCTGTCCCGATTAGTAATGCCTTGATAGCCGAACGGAATGGAAAGGTGTATCTGGCAGGCGGCGAATCTGGGGGCAAAACGATTCAACGTTTTCTTTGCTTAGATCTCAATCAACTCGAAAAAGGCTGGGAAACCTTGCCCGATTTGCCGATAGTCGTTTCGCACGCTTCGGGTGGTATCCAATCTAATGGCGATGGCGCTTCATTTTTTGTATTCGGAGGACGAGCCAAAAAATCTGACGGCCTCAGTACTTTCTACAACGAAAGTTTTGCCTTCGATTTCAAGAAAAATACTTGGAAAAAACGAAAGCCTTTTCCCATTGCAACAGGACTTTCAGCCGCTACAGACGTCGCCATTGGCGCTACTTATTTGATAGTCATCAGTGGTGATAACGGTCAGACATTCAGGCAAGTAGAAAAAGTAAACAAGCTTCTTGGTGAAACAACGACAGAAGAAGAAAAGGCCAAGCTATCTACCCAAAAAACGCAATTATTAAGCAACCATCCCGGTTTTACACAAGAAGTTTGGCTCTACAATACCATTACTGACCAATGGAGTTTGCTCGAAAAAATTCCTGCGGCTGGCCAAGTAACCACCACGGCTGTGAAATGGGGCAACGAAATCTACCTCCCCAGCGGCGAGATTCGGGCGGGGGTGCGCACGCCTGAGATTTGGAAAGGCACAATTCAACAAAAAACCTATTTCGCCACGCTCGATTACGTGGTGCTGGTGCTATATTTCTTGCTGATGATAGCCATTGGCTGGTGGTCGTCTCGCCACCAAAACTCAACTGACGATTATTTTAAAGGAGGAGAAAAGATTCCGGGCTGGGCAACGGGTTTGAGCATTTTCGGAGCCAAATTAAGTGCCATTACTTTCATTGGTATTCCAGCCAAAACCTATGCCAAAGACTGGACGTATTTTTTTATGCTGATGACCATCGTGATGGTCATGCCCTTTGTGATTCGCTATTTTATTCCTTTTTATCGCAAACTCAACGCCACTTCTGCTTACGAATATCTCGAAAAGCGTTTCAATTATAGCACTCGCTTTTTGGGGGCTGTGCTTTATATTTTGCTCCAGCTGGGGCGCATGGGTATTGTATTGCTCTTGCCCAGTATTGCGCTGTCGGTCGTAACGGGGATTGATGTCATCACAGGTATTTTGATTATGGGTATTGTTAGTATTTTTTATACGGTACTCGGTGGTATCGAGGCAGTTATTTGGACAGAGGTCGTGCAGGTGATCATTTTATTGGGGGGCGCTTTGCTATCGCTGGGGCTGATTCCATTTCTCTTAGAAGGCGATTGGAATACTCATTTTCAAACCCTTGAACACTATGACAAACTCAAGATCTTCGATTTTAGCTTCGACTGGAGTTCCTCTACCTTTTGGGTGGTGGTGATTGGAGGATTTTCCCTCAATATTGTTCAGTATGGTTGCGACCAAACAGTGGTGCAGCGTTACCTTACCACCAAAGACCAACGTACTGCCGAAAACAGCCTTCGGCTTGGCGCTTGGATGACCGTGCCTTCTACTATGATATTTTTTAGCATTGGCACCTTGTTGTATTTATTTTATCAACAACACCCCGAAAAAGTAAACATTGCGCTCGACAGTCAAGACACTGTTTATCCTTGGTTTATTGTCAACGAATTGCCCAAGGGCATTGCAGGGCTAGTGATTACAGCCATTTTTGCCGCCGCAATGGGTAGTCTCAACGGCAGCGTTAATTGCGTAGCTACGGTTTTTACCAACGATTTGTTCAAGCCTTTTGTCAAGAATCTTACCGAAAAACGCTACCTCAGCATCGCCCGTTGGGTTACGTTTGGCGTAGGGGTATTCGGAACGGTGATTGCCTTGCTGATGGCGCAATGGAAAGTTTATTCGCTTTGGGATCAGTTCAATATCATTTTGGGACTTTTCACTGGTAGCATAGGGGGCGTGTTCATGCTTGGTATTTTTACGACTCGTGCGCATGGCAAGGGCGTAGTTATTGGCCTGATTATGAGTAGTATCGTTCAGTTTTGGGTGAAAGAATATACGTCTATCAATCTACTTATGTATGCCTTTACAGGTCTGATTTCCAGCGTGTTGTTCGGATATATTTTTAGTCTGTTACTACCTCATCCATCCAAACCGCTTACGGGCTTGACCATCCATACTCTGCAGTAATTTATGCTCAAT
This sequence comes from Spirosomataceae bacterium, assembly GCA_046329195.1. GTDB lineage: Bacteria > Bacteroidota > Bacteroidia > Cytophagales > Spirosomataceae > JAXLVB01. The sequence goes on from JAXLVB010000001.1 coordinate 591,318, forward strand.
CGCTTCCTTATTGTCTGTTTGCTGCTGTGGAATGGCTGGGTCGTGGCACAACCTCAAGTAGAGCATTCTACTTATTATCAGCAGCGAGTAGCGCATTTTCGGTCGTTGCCAGTTACTAAAAACGACATCCTTTTTGTGGGAAATAGCCTGACCGACGGAGCCGAATGGGCTGAGTTATTTGGCGATGCTCGTTGCAAAAATCGAGGAATAAGTGGCGACGTATCGAAAGGGGTGCTCGACCGCATCAGCGATATTACCAAAGGGCAGCCTCGTAAGGTGTTTTTGCTGATTGGCATCAATGATTTAGCTCGCAACTATGAGCCAGAGCAATTGATGAGCAACTATCGTCAACTTTTAGATAGTCTCCGCCTTTGTTCGCCTCGTACCAAGGTGTACATTCAAAGTTTGCTACCCGTCAACGACCAGTTTAAGAAATTCCCAAGTCATACGGCCAAAGCAGCCTTGATTCCTGTCGTTAATCAACAACTCCATAACCTCGCCAAAGCATACCGTGCGACGTTTATAGACCTTTACACTGCTTTTTTAGATAAAAACGGCAAACTATCTGCCCAATTCACCAACGACGGCTTGCATCTTCTGGGCCGAGGGTATCAGCACTGGAAATCAATCCTTTACCCCTACGTTTTTGACCTTACCTCTACTCGTCCAGCCCTTATTCCTCAGCCACAACAGCTTGTTTGGGGACAACAGTCATTTTTTATTCCAACTTCTCTTTCTATTGAATTTGATAGTTCTTTAACTTCCTTAGCTGCACAAACCCAGCGGCTTTTTGAGCATTCAGGAGCAGTTTTTAAAGAGAAGCAACCGCAAAAAATTGTGCTCAAATTGGGCAAAGTTAATACGCCGCTCTATCCACAGGAAGCCTATCGCCTGCTGGTAGATTCCAGTCAAGTTGTGTTGATGGCCAACACACCACATGGTATTTTTAACGGTATTCAAACCTTACGACAACTGCTTCGAGATGGCGTGTATTTGCCTGCTTGTCAACTACTTGACTACCCAGCTTTTGCCTGGCGTGGGCTCATGTACGACGTGGGGCGAAATTTTCAAAGTCTGCCTTTTTTGAAAGCGCAACTTGAAGTAATGGCGCAATACAAATTGAATATTTTTCATTTTCACCTCACCGAAGACATTGCTTGGCGCCTCGAAAGCAAACGCTATCCACAACTGACCTACCCCGACCACATGACTCGCAACAAAGGCGAGTTTTATAGCCAAGCCGAACTCCAAGAGTTGATTCAGTTTTGCAAAGACCGCTACATTACGCTTGTACCAGAACTGGATATGCCCGGCCATAGCGAAGCATTCAGGCGAACATTTGGCGTTGAGATGCAGTCGGTAGAGGGCGTACCGATAGTGAAAGAATTGCTTCAAGAGTTTTGTCAGACCTTTGATGTGCCTTACGTTCACCTGGGTGGCGACGAAGTGAAGATTACCAATACCAACTTCTTGCCAGAAATGACAACGTTGATTGAATCTTATGGCAAAAAAGTGGTAGGTTGGAGGCCAGGTGGCAACTTGCCACAGTCAGTTATTCAGCAGCTCTGGCAAGGCGAAGCCAAACCACAACAGGGCATTGCCACGGTAGATTCTCGTTTTTTGTACCTCAATCATCACGACCCACTCGAAAGCGTTGTGACCATTTTTCATGACCAAATTTGTACTATTTCTCAGGGCGATGCCGAACACCTAGGAGCCATTGTATGCGTTTGGCCTGACCGTCGGGTAGCAACACAAGAAGCTATTTTAAAGCAAAATCCTGTGTATCCAGCACTCTTGGCTTTGGCAGAAAGGTGTTGGCTGGGTGGTGGTATCAATAAGGGCAAAACTCTCATTGGAAAAAGCGAATCACGTGATTTTAAAGCATTTGCAGAGTTTGAAAACCGATTACTTGACCATAAAAAACTGTATTTTCGAGATAAATCGTTTCCTTACGTTCGGCAGTCAACTATCCGTTGGCACATAACTGCACCGTTTGATAACCAAGGCAAATTAGAAATGGTCTTTGAGCCTGAGCAGAAGGCAGATGTTTCAACAATCAAAACGCCTACACAAGAAGCCATAGGAGGCACGCTCTATTTGCGACATTGGTGGCACCCGTTGTCAGAAAGTTGGCTGCAAAACCCAAAGGAAAACAGCACTGTTTATGCCTTCACACAGGTTTGGTCAGAAATGGAGCAGGAAGTGGGTCTTTGGGCTGGATTTAACAACCTCTCTCGCTCCACAGCTACCGATTCACCTCCGTCAGGCCAATGGGATAATCGCCAAAGCAATATTTGGCTGAATCAGCAACGCATAGCACCTCCCGTTTTTTCAAGAGCTGGTCAGAAAGGACATAGCGAGATTCCGTTGGTGGACGAAAATTATGAATGTCGTACGCCCATCTTGGTGCATCTCAAAAAAGGATGGAATCAGCTACTGGTAAAAGCACCCGTGGGTAGTTTTAAAGGTCCTTGGCAAAATCCTGTCAAATGGATGTTTACAGCCGTCTTGGTAGAACCGGATGAGCTAAATCCCGAAGCCTTTGAAGGTTATGAGCAGCCTCCCAAAACTACCTCAACGAAGCTACACTTGGCTAAGGTGTTTACCGACAATATGGTTTTACAACGGGAGCAACCGCTTCGTATTTGGGGCAAGGCTACGCCATTCGCTCCGATTGTAGTACGGTCGTCTCGTCCGTCAAAAAGTTTTCCTACTCAGCAAACTACCGCTCGGGCTGACTCGTCGTGGAGTGTTAGTTTTCCACCACAAAAAGCTAATGCTACGCCACAAACACTACACATTATTTCGCAAGGAGATACCGTCCACCTCACCAACTTACTTATCGGCGATGTATGGCTCTGCGCTGGGCAGTCTAACATGGCGTTTATGCTCAAAAATGACCAATTTGCTTCGCAAACCTTATCACAAACTCATTATCCGAATCTACGTTTACTGAATTGGCGACCTCAATTATCAACCTATAATATTTCTTACAAACCTCAAGAAATCAATTATTTACAGCCTGAAAATTTTTATTCAGGTTCGTGGAAAATATCTGATTCGCTGGCAGCACGAGATTTTTCGGCTATAGGGTTTTATTTTGGCGCTACCTTACAAACCGCCATAAACGTGCCGATTGGTTTAATCAATCTGGCCGTTGGCGGCTCCCCTTGCGAGGCATGGATGAGTGCCGAGGCTGTAAAGCTTGATACTTCGTTGAGCCGTATCATTCAAACCAATTGGCTCCTCAATCCTGCCTTAGAGCCGTGGTGTATTGAACGAGGGCATCAGAATTTAGATAAGTTGCTAACCAATAACTATTTAATCCCACAAGATTCGCTTGGGTATCATCATCCATTCAAACCAACTTTTCTTTACAAAGCAGGAATTGAATCCTTGCTGAACCTGCCCATCAAAGGCGTGATTTGGTATCAAGGCGAAAGTAATGCTTTGAGTTGGGAACGCACTCAACAACATGAAAAGCTATTTCCTTTGCTTATCAACGATTGGAGGCAACGATGGAAGTTGGGGAATTTTCCTTTTTATTTTTGCCAATTATCGTCTATCAGCACGGCCAATGGCTACAAATCTGAGTATTGGCCTGAGTTTCGAGATAGCCAACGACGCATCGCTTCCGCATTGCCAAACGTAGGCATGGCCATTACAAGCGACTACGGGCATTGGACAGACGTGCACCCAACGAATAAAAAAATAGTAGGGCAACGCTTAGCGAGTATTGCATTGGAAAAAACGTATCGCCAGACTATCACGTCGTCGGGGCCGACACCGCTTCATATCAAGCAAACGGCTACTCAATTCATTGTTACGTTTGACCAAGCGCTGCAAACCACTAATGGACTAAAAGTAAACGGCTTTGAGCTCGAAACTTTTGGCAATAAACGAATTGATAGTGAGGGTATTATCACAGGGAAAATGATTATCCTTACGAAGCATAGTACTACTTCTTACAAACGATTATTGTATGCGTGGAAACCTTTCACCAATGCCAACTTGGCTAATCTAGCTGGTCTTCCTGTTTCAACTTTTCAGATGAAACTTCCTTAACGAACGATGACTTTTTGCGTATCTTGGTTGCCCAAATAAAACCTACAAGGATTTTGTATCGTATCACCCCCTAATCCTTGTAGGTGTTGTGCCAACAAACCATGAAAAAAGCCCTACTCTCTCAAATAAAAAACTTGTTAGATCAACGCCTACAAACGGCTTGGGATGCCATGCAAGCTGCACAGGCATCGGCCAACGAAGAGGGCAAAAGTTCGGCGGGTGACAAGTACGAAACGGCTCGTGCCATGGGTCAACTTGATAGAGATATGTATGGCCGCCAATACGAGCAAGTTCGCCAAGAGCGACTCTTGCTCGAAAAAATCCAAGAAACCGAACGTCACACTACGGCTGGATTCGGCGCTTTGGTGCAAACGTCGGCAGGCTGGTATTGTTTGGCGGTGAGTGTTGGTATAGTAACTCAAGATGGCGAAAAAGTAATGGTGGTTTCGCCGCAGTCGCCAATCGGGCAGGCCCTGCTGGGCAAAAAGGCAGGTGATTCATTTAGCTTCAGAGGCAAGAACGAGCGCATTTTGGCTACCTTTTAGGAATTCTTCCGAAAAATCATCCTTAAAATCTTCCATTCTACGAGCCCCGCAACCGTTCATCGCAAAATAATTGCGAGTAGTTGGTATTGCATAGTACCTTTGGTTCAACAATTCGGAAATCAATTGTTCGTCAAAGGTTATCAAACTGATAAACAGGCGGTTAAAAAAATAAAACTTTAAAAATTTACAGCCATGAGCACTCAAAATAAATTGTATCGCATTCCAAGTGAAGGTAAGTTAGGCGGCGTAGCCGCTGGTTTAGCCGAATACTTCAACACCGACGTTGCGTTAGTTCGTATCTTAATGGTGTTAGCCTTCTTTTTCCCACATGGTGTACCGGTAGTATTGGGTTACATCATTATGTGGATTGCATTACCGAAGAAAGAAACTGTTATCACCACTCGCACCGACACCCCAAGTGCAGAGGTAATGTAAGTAGAAAACTAATAATAAAGGGCTGTGCCAGTTGGCACAGCCCTTTTGCTTGTATTGGCCAAACGCTACTGACGAGGGTTTTTGGTTTGTGAATTATTGCCCAGATTAGCATCGTCATTATTAACGTTGTTATCCATTCTAATGTCTGGGTCGTACACAATCGTAGCGGTGTAATTAGGCGGAAACTCATCGCTTGCTTTCAAGGCCGGGCGTTCATAAACAAACGTTAGAGAAGCGCCACCGTTGAGATTCTGAAATGGGAACACCTTCACTATCTTACGATTAGCGCTGCTGTATTCCTCCCAAAGTTGCACATTTTGTTGGTTAGCATTGCTTTGGTAGTGCTTTAGCCCTACGTTTTTGAGCGTAACTGTAACCCGAATCTTATCGCCTGTATTTTGCTTGATGAGCACAAACGAGATGTCGGTTATGGAAGGGTCTATCACATTCAGCCGACCCGAGTTGGCCCCCTGAACCACCACCTCTGCGGGGTCTTTTACAGTAGGTTTGTTTTGTGAAAAACCTGTAGAATACATGCCAACCAAGGCAACGACGACAAACAATTGCTTTTTCATTGTGTTTTTATGTTTTTGATTTTGAGATAGTTACCGATTTACATATAATATCCCATCAGGATTCCCATCGCCATTTTGGTCAAAGCCCGTTACTTTGAGCTTAACCTTCAAATAGCCATTAGCGCCAGTGGTACCCAAGTGCTCTACTACGTACAATAACCCATAGCAAGTCCGATTACCCATTTCGGTTTTCACAGCAAACACCTTTCCGGTCAGTTTTGTACGACTTTCTACGTGATCCCTAAAACCCTGCATTTGTTGTACAATAGCAGCCAATTGATTGTTATTTTGAACCCGCTCAAATTGCACTCCTGTCAGGTTGGTCAGTGCCACTTGGCTTTCATTGACTTGCGGCCAAGTTTTGGGAGGCACGTTGGCGTCCTTGTACTTGATGCCTCTGAAGTAATAATTGGCAAAGAAGTCGTTCTTGACGTAAGCGGGAGTTAGCAAAGCATAGACAGGAGCATTGCCAAAATGATCTGTGGCCGTAAAAATCAAATCGACTGCGTATGTTTCGGTGGCTACAGTAATGTCGTCAAGAACCTGACCTCGCATCATATCTAAATAGCAGCCAAAATCTTGGTGATTTTGATTGCCCAAGTTGGCTGAACCATCGGCATTGTAGAGGTTACTTTCGGGTACAAACACACTATTGGCCGATTGAGTCGGGATAGCGGCTGGTGTCAAAACAGGTGCTTGCATAGCCGTATCGGTTGACGAAGTTACTGTGGGCATAGTCATTACTACTACGGTAGAGTCGGCAGCTACTTTCTTTCGGCGGAGGTGGAAAATTGGCTCAAAAACTCGAATGATGGCCTTAATGTTAGCCACGGTAGCTTGTACTTGCTGTCCAGCACTTTGGAGTTGTGTTGATACCTCTTGTGTGGTTTGGGCGGCTTTAGTAGCTTGTTGATTGACCTTTTCGGCAACTGTTTTTACTTTTTCACCAGTTGTGGTCTGTGCTATAAGTACGGTTGAGTGGCAGGCCAACGCTACGAAAACAAGAGCTTGGATGAAGGTTTTCATGTTGAATGGGGATAAGACGCCTCACTGCCCAGACCAGACAGATGGGGCATAACAATGATTCTTAACGACTTACTCAGATGACCATTGGGTCTTTGTAAACCTGCTATCTATCGGCAAACAGGCTTGACTTTGAACAAAATAAGGCGAGAGCAATTCCCGTCTCGACCACCAGCCGACTTTCCCGTAGCTCCAATCTGAACAGTATAGGTTTTGGTACAGTCACTGAAGGTGTAAGAAATTTCGGGAAGAGTATAATACTGTTCGTGCATCACCCGATTGGTCTCATCTACAATGTACAGGCTATACTGTGCCTGACAAGACGGCTTAAGGGGTAGTTTAGGAACAATGAATTTGACCGTTTGCGAAGCATTGGGCGTTAACTCCGTATTACGGCTTACAAACAAGCCAATACGTCCGTAGAGGGCTTTTGTCCCCTGCATAAAATCAGAAGACACGGCGTCTGAAAAACAGTTACAGATTCGGCTATCGGGCGACTGCCCCAAGGTTTGTTGCGAAAACCCCGCTAGTAGTATCAACATTACAACGAGGTGGTTTATACGTATCGTTTTCATGGAAAATGTGGTTTATCGAATGGCTACTTCAAAGGGAGTGTTATTTCCATCGAATCGAACCAAGGGCGTGCCCATTCGATAGGCAACTTGATTCTCTCGGTTCCCTTCACGAACGATAATGCGCAGACAGTCTATGTTCCAGTTGTCTCCTCCGATACCGCCACCAAACGTAGTTTTCAAACTCACCGATCGAATCTGGTTCAAAGCCGCAGGCTTACGAAGCGTAATCATCACAGTTTCGGTGTAGTTATCCATCCACCGGACTCGATTGTTGATGTTTTCATAAACATCCGAAGTGCCATCGGCATACTTTACAATGGCGTTCACGTTGTCGTTACCACCTCGTAAGTCATCGCCACCCGTACGAATCTCAAGCACCAATTGGCGCACCAGCCCATCGTTAGGCAACGTTGTGGTCTGAATCACAGGTGGTCGGCTCACTGTATATTTCTTGTCAACGAAATAAGTCATCCAATTTTCGCCTGGGTACTGCTCATAGTAGTACGATTGATTGGCTGCATTAGCTCGTAAGGTTAGGGTTTCGGCAGGGTGATTGGGGTCGTAAATAAAGATTTTGAAATCTTCTTTGTAATTACCCAAATCACCTTTGTAGCGCCCCATATCATACCCAATGGCTAATACTTGGTGGTGGGGACCTATACCGCCACTCCCTGCTTTAAACAACCCAAGCGGCACGGGATTTCCAGTACTCATCATCTCGACTAACTCTTGAATACGCCCGCCATTGGAGCCTTGCAAGCCCCAGTTAAAAAACTCACTGCTACGCCAGCCAAAAGGGTTCAGAATCAATTCGCTCCATTTATCGGCATTTGACGTTCCGTTTACATTCAGTAACGTCGAATTCGTCTGACGATTAAGAATGTACTGATGAAGCGTAGAGCCGCTGGTTGGGCGGTGCGTTTGGCTCGGAATGGGTAGGTTATTTTTATAATAGTCGAGCGAGGCATAGACCATTCCGCCACACAAACCACCAAAACGGGGGCCATTTAAGCCAGCGATTTGTATTTGCGTTTGAAAATCATTGACAAACTTAAAACCGTGTTTGGCAGGGTCAAAGGTGGTGCGATTGGCTGAGAGCTTCAAAGTCCCAGCAGGAAGTGTTTTAGCAGCCTCTGTCAGTTGAGGAGTTTGTGCCCATCCATTGATGGTCAAAATGCTGGCAGCAGAAAGGGTCAAAAAAAGAGCGTTCGTCTTCATGGCGTGCTTTATTATATGTTTTTGGGAGTTTCGATTACTTCAATACTTCTACCGACACCGCATCTACATAAAACTCTGAGTCTATGTTGTTGTCGGCATAAATAATTACTTGATTACAAGCCTCGGTACCCGACTTGATGATTTCGAGACGTTCCCATCGGCACATCGAGGTGTTGTTGGTGTGAACAATCGAGTTACCTGTAGGGCCATAGCCAAAGTACACCTTTCCTTTTACTACAAATACCCAGCAGGAGATTCGTACTTTGTTAGTTCCAGCTGGAATATCCGAGTTGACAATACCACTCCCTCCCACCGTGGTCTTGACGTGCATCATATTGCCCATTACGTAATTAGGCCACGGCGGAATACAGTTGGAGCCTGCTTTCAGTAGCTCGGTCATCACGCAGGCATAGTTCTGATAAGTGCCTAACCAGACCGTCCAGTTCTGAGCAGGAGCATATCTAAATAGATTGGACAGTTCTTTGCAGGTGCTACTGTAGCATTGCATACTGGGGTTATAGCTCTCATTCAGCGGACGAGCTACTTCAAACTGAGCATTGGGGACAAGATTCTGTGCAAGGGCACCTATCCTAAACAGTAAAAAGACCGAAACGAACAATGTGTTTTTCATGGTAACTGAACATTTGCGTTGAATTGATGAGCCAAAGGTAGGGGCGTAACTCATGCTCGTCAATTACCTTTTTGGGTACTTTTTAGGCAAAAAAAACGGCGAAACAGTGCTGTCTCGCCGTTTGAATTTCGTAAACTACCTTGGACTATACGGGTACGATTCGGTCACGAAGTGCTTTCGCTACGGCTTCGGTACCACACGCCACATGTAGCTTAGTATAGATGTTTTTGAGGTGTTTTTTTACAGTATCAAGTGAAATAAAGCACTCTGCCGCTATCATTTTATAACCATGTCCTTTGATAAGGTGTTGTAAGATCTCTTTTTCACGCTCCGAAAGATTGTAGTTTTGCGCAGGTGTAGCCTCTTTCCGAAAATGCTGGAAAATCTTACTCGCTACTTGCGGGCTCATGGGCGAGCCACCTTCCATAGCCTCTTGTAAAGCTGCCATCAGACGAGCGGGCGGCGTGTGCTTGAGCAAATAGCCATCGGCACCTGCGCAGATGCAGTTGAAAATCTGTTCGTCGTCATCAAAAACCGTAAACATGATGATTTTGGTAGCAGGCCGTACCGCTTTGATGGCTTTCAATCCTTCTACCCCACTGCGGCCAGGCATATCAATGTCCATCACCACTAAATCGGGTTGGTGGAGTTGGGTTACTTCGGCGGCTGTCAAGCAGTTGTCGAAAGCAGCTTTTACGGTAAAAAACAATCCGTCGTTCAGGAGCAGTTGCAGCGACTGACGAAGCTGATTGTTGTCTTCAAAAATGAGTAAAGAAGTTGCCATGCCACAAAAGTAGATGTCTGATTAATTACTGTAAAGTACCCAAATGGGTGATTTTACCAAGCGGCTAAAGAGTCAACTGTAACGAAACTGCGGTCCCTCGGTTAGGTTGGGAGTCAATCTGAACTCTTCCTTGTAGCAAACTGGCTCGATAGTACATGTTGTTGATACCGTTGCCTTTGGCAACAGTCTGTGGGTCAAAGCCAACACCATCGTCTTGGATACATAATTTGAGCCAATTATCCTCTAACTGCAGCTTGACGGTAGCGTGTTGGGCTTTGGCATATTTCACTAAGTTGTTAATAGCTTCTTTGTAAAACAGATAAAAGTCTCGCCGCTTGTCCATAGGCAGTTTCAAGTGGCCTGTTTGGTCTGGGAAGTTCAGTTCGTATTGAATATTAGCGCCTTCCAGCATGTCGGAGGCGTAGCGTTTCATCCGAATCAGCAAATTATCGATGTCGTCGTATTGAGGGTTAATATTCCACACAATATCGCCGAGGCTCTCACTAATCCGCTGGATATTCTCGCCCGATTGAAGTAGGTATTCAGTAGCCTGGGGGGTATTGGTAAGACTGCGCTTGGCCAACTCGTTAAGGATATTAATGTTAGTAAGCGATGAGCCGATTTCGTCATGTAAATCTTTTGAGATGTTATTCCGAATAGCCAATAAAGCCTCTTTTTCTTGCAACTGTTTGCGTAACTGATAGCGGTTGAACAATACCCACGCCAACAGTGCCACCAATAATACTGCTACTAAGCCAATACTTTGGAGCAAACGTTGGCGTTGTAGTTGCTTATCTTTCAACTCCTTGTCTTGCTCCGTGAGTTGTAACTGCTGATTGGCTAATTGTAGCTGTTGTTCTTTGTTTTTGGTGAGTAATATTTGCTTTTCAAACAGTTCTTTCTGTTGCAAGAAAACCGCCTCTCGGAGTTTTTTCTGTTGAGTCAGTAGTTTTATTTCGTCTTCTTTCTGCTGTGCTTGCAGTTTATCGCCTGCAATGATGGCTTTCTGTTTTTCAATTTCCAACTGTTTGATACGTTGTTCGGTATTCAATTTAGCAATCTCAAAATCCTTCCGTTCCGACTCGTATTTTACTTGTAGTTCGGCAATGTTCTTTTTCACCTGAACATTCACGAGGCTGTCTTTGAGTGAGTGGTATTGGGTCAGATGGGTATAGGCGTTCGTAAAATCGTGGTTGCGTTCGTAATAAGCTGCTTTGCTAGCATAAATGTCTCGTAAGATTTCTTTTCGGCCTAGTGAGTCGGCCAGCCGAGTCGCTTTAGTATAATACGCTTCCACGAGGTCTTTCTTTCCTGCTTTAGCTGCCAATTCGGCGGCTAGCTTACTTTTGTTGGCTACGCCCGGCAAATCGTTGGTTTCGGAACTAATAGCCAGCGATTGTTGAATAGCTGACAAGGCTTCAGTATATTTTTGCTGGCGGTCCAAAAGCAGTGCCAAGTTAAAATAACCTTGAGTCAGATGCTTTTTTTGCCCATTTATCTTGGCATATCTCATCGCTTTTTGTTGATATACCACCGCCGAGTCGAGTTGGTTATAAGTAGAATACATGGTACTCAGATTTCCAGATACTGTAGCCAAGCCAGCAACATTCCCATTCTTCTCGTGTACTTTTAAGGCTTCTTTGGCATAGCGCACAGCGTCTTCTTGGTTGCCAAGTCTAAAAAAAGTATTAGCCAAATTCCCTGCCGAATTAGCCCAACCGTGTAAATCACCGAGGCGCTCGTGCAGTTTCATGGCTTTTAGATACCAAGCCGCTTCTTGCTCTCGCTGCCCTCGCTTGCCACTGACTACTCCCAAATCATTGTATAAAATAGCCGTATATTTCGAGCCTTCTTTTTCGAAATGGGTAGTAAGGGCTTGCTGAAAAAAATGTTCGGCGGCGGGCAGGTCGTTATTGTACATGCTGTACTTGCCTTGTTGGGTTTCGGCAATGGCCAGCATAAACGAGTCGTGCAATTGTTGCGCTATTCGGATGCCTGTGTCCCAATAGTGTTTGACATCAGCGTTTTCGGTATTTTCTACTTGTAGATAAGCAATTTTGAGATTAGCCCAGCCTTCGCCTCGCAGCATATGCGTTTTTTGGCTGAGTTGGAGGGCTTTTTGGGCGTAGCGCATGGCCTGCGCCATTTCGGCGGCGGCATCAGCCGAGTCGAGCAGGGCATAAATGCGGGTAGAGTCGGCCTTCGTGTACGATTGCGCCAATGCACTCAGTGAAGAGCTTATCAATACGAAAAAAAGGAAGTTTTTCATAAAGTTCACTGAGATCCTGGGCAATTATACAACTATCAATCAACAAGTTACAAAGATTTTAATTATGCCACAATTTTTGTTTCATCATTTACATAATATAACAAAACAAAGAGTAGAAATCAACCCGTCACGGTGACTTCTACCCTTTACAACTTATCTTTCTTTTGGAAGTAATAAAAAATAACTTAGCGGTTGTACTGCTCCACAAGGTGGAGCAACAACACATTCAGCCCTGCATCAGCCTGTTCTGACTGGATATTGGCAAACAAAATGAAAGCTCGGTTGGCGTGTGGATACACATAGACTTTGGTAAGAAACGAGCCCGGATTGCCCCGATGATAGGAATAACGATACGATGCTTCGGTTTTCCACTCCCAACCAAAGGCAAAGTCTTCGGCTCCGTAGTGCATTTGCTCAAATTCTGCTTGGGTAAATGCCTCTGATTTTCCTAATAGCCCCTGTAGATGTAGTTGAACAAACTTCACAAAATCAGGTAAGCTGGCTTTCACATTCCCCGCCGACGACAACCAGTTGAGTTTGTGATTATCGGCAGGTTTTTCGGGTACAACCCCTTCGGTATGCCCCCACGTTTGGGTAGGGTCTTTGTAATTGGGCTGACCAAACCCCAACTCTATGCCCAACGATTGCCCCAATTCTGTTACTAATGTGGTGTACTCTTTGCCACTCACTTTCTCCAACATCAGCCCAACCGCCACATAGGCAGGATTTGACCAGTAGATTTTCTTTTGCTCGGCTACGGGTTGTTGTCGAAGTATCCACGCCATAAACCGATACCGCTGCTGCTGTGCCCTACCCGAAACCTCCTTGAGCGTTGGACGGTCGTAGGTGTATGTCCAACTGGGTAGGTTTGCTCGAAAGGTCAGTAAATCACGCAACGTAAACGCATGATAAGCTGGATTACTCTGTGCCTTTAGCTCAGGATACAGGTCAAAAAAACGGGTGTCCCAAGTGATTTTCCCTTGTTTTACCAGCTGCCAAGCCAAGTAACTCGTAATGGTCTTGGTGTTGGAGCCAATCCGAAACTGGTCCGACAGCGCAGCTTTTAGCGATGATTTTGCCTTTTTCAGGCCCAGCGCATGGATTTCAAGCACTTGCTCTGCCGAAACAACCGCATAATTGATGGCTGGAAGTTGATACACTCTCCGAATGCTGTCGGCAAACGCTTCGGTAGATTGGGCATGGGTAAATGGATTTCCTCCTACAAGTAGTAAGAGGCAAAGAACCCTAAAACGAAACAAATATTTCAATGGAAAATTGACTAACTACATTTGAAAAATAAAACCCTACAAAATTCGCAACTTAGCAAAACTCAGCAATAAGGTCTTTTCGCCTTGGGTGTCAAATTTCACAGTTGCTTTCCGTCCGCCGCTGGCGGGGTCTGTTTCTATTTTGGTTACCACTCCCAATCCAAACTTAGGATGCTCTACTTTTTGACCTGCTGCTAAAGTAGAAGTGTCGCTGGGTTTAAAATCGCCCGATGGAGTAGCTGGTGGTGACGAAGGGGTAGCCGTTTTGACAGGTTGAAAGCTACCACTATTCGCTTTTTTGACAAGGTTCTGAATAAAATTAGTACCGCTACTGCCAAAATCATCGTCTCTTCCATAGCCTCGCTCATTACGCACCCGGGTGCGAGATACCTTGAGGTACTTTACATCTATTTCGTTCAAGAAACGGCTTGGCTCACAAGGCTTTAAACGTCCATACTGATAGCGAGATTCGGCGTAGCTTAGGTGAAGTTTCTTCTCTGCACGAGTAATAGCTACATAAAACAAGCGGCGTTCTTCCTCCAAATCATCTCGACTTTCGAGCATCATTTGGCTGGGAAACAGGTCTTCTTCCAGCCCTACAATATACACGTGTTTGTATTCCAAGCCTTTGGCTTGGTGAATGGTCATGAGCGTCACCCGGTCGGCGTCGTCTTCATCATCACCTTCATCCGCTGAAGTCAACAACATCACGGTTTGGAGAAAAGCTCCCAGCGATTTGTCTTCATTATCGGGGTTATCCACAAACTGTTTGATAGAATTGAGCAATTCTTGTACGTTTTCGTAGCGACTCAAGCCCTCCACTGTTTTGTCTTCGTGAAGCTCTTTCAATATCCCCGACGACTTAGCAACATGGCTGGCAACTTCGTAAGCATCTTTTCCTTTCTCAACCATTAGTTTGTAGGACTTTATCAGGTCTGAGAACCCCTCTATCGCCCCCGACCACCGCCCAGCGTTGTAGGATTGGATATTACTTGCCACCTCCCATACCGAGACGCCCTGCTCAGCAGCTGTAACCGTAATTTTGGCTACAGTAGTATCACCAATCCCCCGTTTGGGGGTGTTAATAATCCGTTTGAACGCTTCTTCGTCTTGTTGGTTGATCGTAAATTTCAAATATCCCAACACATCCTTGATTTCTCGACGTTGATAGAACGATAAGCCTCCCACAATCCGATATTTGATATTTAGTCTCCGAAGGGCTTCTTCAAACGACCGTGACTGGGCATTGGTTCGGTACAGAATCGCAAAGTCATTGTTACGGAGGCCATCAGCCATTTTTGCTTCAAAAATTCCTGTAGCTACTAACCGAGCTTCCTCGGTATCAGAAGCTGCTTTTATCACATCGATAAGGTGTCCTTCCTCGTTATCGGTCCATACTTCTTTGCGTAGTTGGGCTTTGTTTCGAGCAATCACCGAGTTAGCGGCATTCACGATATTTTGAGTGCTTCGGTAGTTTTGCTCCAAGCGAATGGTGGTAAGATCGGGGTAATCTTTCTCAAAATTGAGGATATTCTGGATATTGGCCCCCCGAAACGCATAGATACTCTGAGCGTCGTCGCCTACCACGCAGATATTTTGATGAACAGCGGCCAGTTTTCGAGTAATCAAGTATTGCGACACGTTGGTGTCTTGAAACTCGTCCACCATGATGTACTTGAACTTGTGCTGATACTTGTTAAGGATGGCTGGGAAATCTCGAAACAACACGTTGGTATTAAACAACAAATCGTCAAAATCCATGGCGTTAGCCTTGAAACACCGCAGAGCATAGAGTTGATACAGTTTACCGATTTCAGGCAAGCGAGCAGCTGCATCATCCGCTTGAATAATGGGGTCGGCAAGGTACTTTTCGGGCGAGACCAATCGGTTTTTAGCCCCCGAAATACGGTTAAATACTACATTGGGTTTGTAAATTTTATCGTCCAACCCCCGCTCCTTGATAATGCTTTTCAAGAGTGATTTTGAGTCGTCGGTATCGTAGATAGTAAAATCAGAGGTATAACCGAGGGCTTTCCCTTCAAAACGCAGGATTTTTGCGAAAACGCTGTGAAAAGTTCCCATCCAGATGGCTTTGGCATCGGGGCCAATGACTCGCTCAATCCGCTCACGCATTTCGCCAGCGGCTTTATTGGTGAAGGTAAGCAACAAAATCTGAAACGGGTCAACACCCCGTCCAATCAGATTAGCCGTCCGAAAGGTCAGCACTCGTGTTTTGCCAGAGCCAGCACCCGCAATAATCATCAGTGGACCATTGAGGTGTTCGGCAGCTTGGCGTTGAGGTTCGTTTAATCCTGAAAGGAAATCAGTCATACAATCCAAATTAGACTTCAAAGTTACAAAAGTAGTAGGGTTGTTGTTTACAAAATATCTTCTAACTTTGAATACGAAAAATCAAAATATCATGGTGAAGCAGATTTTTATTCAAAACTTTAAGTCAATCAAGGAATTAGAGTTTGAAGCCAAGCGAGTAAATATTTTTATTGGCGAGCCGAATACGGGTAAGTCTAATATCTTGGAGGCATTGGGATTATACTCTGTTATTCATAAACCTACTGATTTAAAAAACTTCACACGATTCAAAGATGTCAGTAACTTGTTTTATCAAAATAACCCTCTTAATCCAATTAAAATTTTCTTACATAGTGAGAAACAACTTATGCTATACCCAAAAAAATCTCTTGTTGATATTAACACAGAAGAGCAAGTCTATCAAGTGGGTATCGGCGATAAAAATGATTTTTTTGTAAAGTTCGACTTTTCCAGTGAAGGAAAATATCTAAATTTTTATGATGTAAATTATGCTTTAAATACTCTTGGTTTCAAGGATATTATGTATTATAAATTCCAACCAATAACAGTCTTTCCTTCTAAATTTGTCTTTCATCTTTTACCTCCTTTTGGAGAAAATTTATTTGAAATACTTTATACCAATCGACTGGTAAAAAACGAAGTAGAAAGGATTTTAGAAGAAAAAGGTTATAAGCTGTTTTTGGAGACAAAAAATAGAGATATAAGTTTCGTGGTGGCAAATGACTCTTCCTTATTGGGATATCCATATGAAACCCTCTCCGATACATTACAACGCATTATTTTCTACACGGCTGCTATAGAAAGCAATAAGAACGCCGTACTGCTTTTTGAAGAACCCGAAGCCAATACCTTTCCTTTTTATACCAAAGAATTAGGCGAACGCATTGCTTACGACGAATCTAACCAATATTTTATTGTAACCCACAATCCTTATTTCTTGATGGCCTTGGTCGAAAAAACGCCAACCATAGACCTGAATGTATTTATTACGTATATGGACAATTATCAAACCAAGCTTCATCGTATTGCAGATGAAGAGCTTTCTGATGTGGTGGATTTGAATACCAGCATTTTCTTTAACCTTGACCGCTTTCTAGCCCCAGCATGAAAACCGTAATTGTAGAAGGAATACCTGATGCTGCATTGATGAAAGTATTTGGTTTTACTACAAAGCAAATCATAAAAGAAGGTAGTAAAGGCAATGTCTGTAACCGTTTAGAGAAATCCACCCAAATGTTGGGTATGGTGGATGAAGATCCTACTTCGGCAGGACAGCCTAAGTATTTAAAGTCCCTTACACTCACTGATGAACGATATGAAATAAAAACCTATTTTGATTCTCAAAGGCAGAACAAACTCATCGTGCTTTGTCCAAATTTAGAAGAATGGTTATTGAATGTAGTACGAAAAGAAAAAGTAGAGTTGGACAAGTTGTTTGGGTTACCTACATCAGCCCAAAAGCTCCATAAAGTGATTAATCACGAAATACCTAAATTTGAAAAGCTTATCAACTCCCTAATCGAAAAAAATACTACCTCTATTGTTTATCTAAAGAACTCAGTTCTGGCAGACTAACCCCATTCTTTTCGTCGAATCTTTCTGTGTAATCATCCTCTCATAATAGGAATAGAGGTAGTTTTCAGTCATTTACTCATAATTTTTAATAAACTTTGTTTTGTTCTCATTGTCTATGAGAGAAACAACACACAGGTCATGAGCAAAAAACTTATCCTATCTTCCCTCCTTTTCTTGATTGTTGCCCTCGCCAAAGCCCAAAACTTTCAGGTAGTGGGCGTAGTAGTGGACCAAACCGACAAAACGCCGTTGATTGGTGTAACCGTACAAGTCATCAATCAAGCCGACTCTACCAAACGCCTCGGTACTACTACCGACAAGGATGGTAAATTTGCTATCAAAATCGCCAACCGAGGTCGCTACAAACTGCGAGTAAGCTATGTGGGTTATAAAATGGTGGAGCAATTGTTCAGAACCGAAAATGAACTCAAAAATTTTGGTGCCATTGAGATTTCGCAAGATTTGAATCAACTCAAAGAGGTGGTCGTACAAGGCACGCAGGTGCGTGTAGAGCAAAAAGGCGATACGCTTCTGTACAATGCCAATGCTTTTAAAGTAAATCAGGACGCCACTACCGAAGACTTGGTAAAGAAAATGCCAGGGATTACCATTGAGAACGGCACGGTAAAAGCCCAAGGCGAAGATGTTAAACGGGTACAGGTGGACGGTCGAGAGTTTTTCGGCGATGATGCCACGCTGGCACTCCGCAACCTTCCTGCCGAGATTGTGGACAAAATACAAGTGTTTGACCGCCTAAGCGACCAAGCGCAGTTTTCGGGTATTAATGACGGTAATACCGAAAAAACCATCAATATCGTTACTCGCACAGGTCGTAATAATGGCCAGTTTGGAAAAGTTTATGCAGGTTTTGGGAGCAACACGGGCGAAGGCACCAGCAATCGGTATTCGGTGGGAGGAAACATCAACTTCTTCAGCGGACAGCGTCGTATTTCATTGATTGGCTTGGGTAATAACATCAACCAACAAAACTTCTCGATGCAAGACCTTCTCGGCACCTTAGGAACTACAGGTGGTGGATTTGGAGGTGGTGGTGCTGGCGGTCGTCAGGGAGGAGGCGGTTTTGGTGGCGGGGGAGGCGGCTTCCAAGGCGGCGGTGCAGGAGGTGGATTTGGAGGCAACTCTGCAGGTAACTTTATGGTAGGTCAACAAAGCGGCATTACCCAAACTAACGCCGTGGGTTTGAATTACTCTGACAACTGGGGCAAGAAGATCAAAGTAACGGGTAGTTATTTCTTCAACAACACTACTAATACAAATGATGGATTCAAAACCCGTAACTATTTCGCTTCACGAGGTGTAAGCGGCCAGACTTATGAAGAAGAAAGTCGTACGTCAAGCACCAATCAAAACCACCGCTTTAACTTACGCTTTGAATACACTATAAACACCCGCAACTCGCTGATTATCACACCTTCTTTGAGCTTTCAAAGCACAGACCAGAAGAGCTATTTAGATGGCGAAACCTCTGTGTCGGGCAAACCGCTGAGTAGTGTGTTGACCAGCAATAGTTCAAAAAGTACGGGTTATAATTTCTCAAACAATGTTTTGTTTCGCCATCGGTTTTCTAAAATCGGCCGTACTTTCTCTATCGGTGTAACGACTAGTGTCAACGACCGTACTCGTGATGGACTTTTGCAATCAAGAAACCGTTATTTCAATACCTTAGATTCACTACAAACGGTGGACCAGCAGTCGCAATCGCCTTCGCATGGTTATACGCTCTCGGCCAACTTATCGTTTACCGAGCAGTTGAGCAAAAAAGCAACGTTAGAGCTTAACTACAACATGTCGTTTAACCGTAACAATAGCAACAAAACCACCAATAATTTCAGCAAATTAGATAATGGTTACACGGTATTAGATCCTATTCTGAGCAATCGTTTTGAGAATGACTACGTCTCGAACAGAGCAGGGTTTAACCTACGCTTTGGTGAGCGTCGTGACCCCTTCAATGTGACGCTTGGAGTGAACTACCAAAACGCCAATTTGCTCGGCAACCAGTTGTTTCCCAAAAACGTAGAAACAACCAAGTCTTTCAACAACTTGCTTCCTTCGGTAGAGGTGATGTATCGGAAGTCGCAAAGCAAAACGTTGCGTTTCAATTACCGAACTTCTACCAATGCCCCGTCCATCACACAGCTGCAAAATGTACCCAATAACACGAATCAGCTCATTTTGAGTACGGGTAACCCTGATTTGAAACAAGAATACTCGCATAATCTGTCGATGCGTTATAATAGTACAAACACTAAAAATGCTCGGACATTTTTGGCCTTTGTTTCGGCAAGTTTTACACAAGATAATATCACGAATGCTACCTACATTCCTCTAAGAGATAGTTTGGTTTCTGGGATTTTATTAAAAAATGGTGCCCAGCTTACTAAGCCTATCAACTTAGACGGCACTTGGAGTCTTCGGTCGTTCTTTACGCTGGGCTTACCGCTGAAACCGATTAAGAGTAACCTTAATTTCAATGCTGGGGTGTCGTACTCTAATACGCCGGGACTCATCAATAACGTCAAGAACATTGCTAATACAACCAACCTAAACTCAGGTCTCGTGTTGAGTAGTAACGTGAGTGAGTACGTTGATTTTACCTTGTCGTATTCGGCTACCTACAATATTGTCGAGAATACCCTACGTCCGCAGTCTAATAATAACTACTTCTATCATTTGGCTGGAGCCAAGGTCAATTTACAGTCTAAAAATGGCTGGGTATGGAGTACCGACGCTAATCAGTCCTTGTACTCGGGCTTGGGAACTGACTACAATCAGACCTTCATTTTGTGGAATATGGGCTTGGCTAAGAAGTTCTTGAAAGACCGCCGGGGAGAGTTAAAACTGACGGTGTTTGATTTGTTGAAACAAAACAATAGCATCAGTCGAAACACGACCAGCACGTATATCGAAGACGTGCAAACTACTGTATTGAAGCGTTATTTCATGCTTACCTTTACCTACAACGTTCGGAATTTCCGAAAAGGTAACGTGCAGCCAGACAATAATATGAATAACAACCAGTTCCCATTTGGGCCTAACGGTGGCAATAATCCTTTCCCTCGACGGGAGTTCTAATCCTGTTGTTCAATAAACAAGAAATGCGGACCTTGGTCCGCATTTCTTGTTTATTCTTCTTCACTTATTATTTCCCACACCAAATCTGATTCAAAGCCTCTGCCGATGGCAAAACGAGCCAGTTTTTGCTTACGCACGTAGGAAGTATCGGCTTTTAGTTCTCGACTTTTCTTGTCAAGCAGTTTTTTTAGTGCAGTTCGGTAATCGTTGTTATCTATTTCGGCAAGTCCTTTTTTAATGTTATATGCCGATAGCCCTCGTAGCTTGAGTTCTTGCTCGATTCTTATTTTGCCCCATTGTTTGACCCTAAACTTACTTCCTGCAAAAATCTTAGCAAACCGTTCTTCATTAATAAAGTTTTCCTCTATTAGCCTCACAATGATTTCTTCGGCCTCATCGCCTACTACGTTCCATTCTTTTAATCGCTGGCGTACTTCACGCTGTGTACGCTCTTGATACGCACAGAAAGAAGCTGCTTTACGGAGAATTTCTTTTTGCATGACTACTCAAAAAAACAACAGCAACCCACGTTGGATTGCTGTCACTAAGATAGTTAATCTTTTTGCTTCTAAAGGCTTACTTCACAATCCAAATTAATTTAGAAGCATCCAAGTTTGCATTTTTGATTCGTAAAATATACGGTGCGGTCGGTAAGGTTCGCAAGTCAGCAGATTTGCGATCATTGAATACATCTACTTTGCCTTGATACACTAGCTCTCCTGTAAGTACATATACCAGCACTTCGGCGTTGGTTAAATCTTCTCGTGTTTCAAGGGTAAACAGACCCGTTGAGCTTGGATTTGGATAGACCGTAAACCCCTTATCGTTAGGATTTAACGTCAGTCGGAAATTATCTGACGAAGCCTTCGACAAGCATGTCAGCTGATTGACTGGCGGTGCTGCTGGGTACGTCTTGCGAGTACGCACGAGGTAAGAGCCTTCCTTAGGAGCCTTAATGATACGGGTATTGAACGAGAGTACCTTCCCATCCAATTCCCATTGGTAATCATCCCCAACAACAGCGCCTGTTGCCTCCAGGGTATAAGCGCCAATTTGTGAAATTATAGGAGTATCGGGTAGCAATTTAGCCGATATGGTAAGAGCATTGGATTTGGCCGAGACACAACCATTGGCATCTGTCACCGAGGCGAAGTATTCTCCTGTTTTGGTGGCTGTGATACACTTGGTGGTTTCGTTGTTGTTCCAAATCACTTTGTCAGCATCGGCACAAAGCTGTACCGAACCTCCATCGCAAAATTCAAGCGGGCCATTAGCCGTCAGTTTTGGTGCAGCTGGTAGAGGATTAACCTGAGTAGTAACAGGGTCAGAAACAAGAGAAGTACAACCAAAATTATTTACCGTCCGTACAGTAAATGTACCAGCCGTAGAAGCTGTAATATTACGAGTGGTCGCTCCATTACTCCATTTGTAGCCCGTCTCTGTACTCGAAACCAACTCTACACTTTTATCAGCACAAAATGTAGTAGGACCACTAGCTGTAATCACGGGCTTTGTTGGCAAAGGATTAACCGTGATGGCTGTTGTATCAGACATCGGCGACGTGCATCCATTACTATCAGTCACTTGTACTGCAAATTTTCCTGAGCTTATCACGGTGATAGACTGTGTAGCAAGTCCATTATTCCATCTGTACCGACTTTGTTGTGCCGTTGATAAAACAACGCTCTCTCCCTGACAAAAAGTAGTAGCACTGCTTGCTGTAATACTTGGTTTCAATGGAAGAGCATTCACCACGACTGCTGTTGGGTTTGACGGGTTCGAAACACAACCGTTGGCATCTTTTACAGTCAAGGTATAAAATCCTGTTGTATTAACGGTGATGTTTTGAGTAGTAGCACCTGAACTCCAGCTATAAGCAATGCCTGGACTTGACACTAACACAACCGAACCCCCTTGGCAAAACGTGGTAGCACCTGTTGCGCTAATGGTTGGGGTAGCAGGGGTAGGTAACAAAATAATCTGAATAGGTGACGACTGTAACGACGTACAGCCATTGGCATCGGTTACTTTAGCTACATAATACCCTGTTTTATCCACACTAATACCCTGCGTGGTTCCTACGGTTGTATTGGTCGAAACATTAAGCCAGACATATCCTACTCCTGCCGACGACGTGAGAATCACACTGGAACCTGGACAAAACGTAGTAGGTCCTCCTGCTGTAATGGTTGGAGGGGTAGGTAAGGGTCGTACATTCGGTCGGATG
This sequence comes from Spirosomataceae bacterium, assembly GCA_046329195.1. Classification (GTDB taxonomy): domain Bacteria; phylum Bacteroidota; class Bacteroidia; order Cytophagales; family Spirosomataceae; genus JAXLVB01. The sequence continues at coordinate 613,938 of JAXLVB010000001.1, forward strand.
GACGATGATTGCGGTGATTTACATCCTTTAGAATCAATAATATACAGCGAATAATCTGTTGAGTTCGCCGCCTTAATGTTCTGGGTAGTTTCACCTGTACTCCAAAAATACGCCGCCGCAGGGCTTGAGGTCAGCGTAACCGTTTCGCCTTGGCAAAAGGTAGTAGCCCCTTGAGGTGTAATAATCGGTGCCGACGGAATCGGATTCACCGTCACTGTAACCGGGTCTGACTCTGGCGATGGACAACCCGCTGTACTTTGGAAGGTTACTTTATAGACACCGCTACTATTCACCGTAATAGACTGCGAAGTTGCCGTAGTGGTCCACGAATTATTTGTTGGATAATTTGAAGTAAGCACCACACTTCCTCCTGCGCAAAACGACGTAGGGCCATCTGCTGTAATGATGGGTTTCGGGGGCGATGGGAGCAAGGTAACTGCCACGCCGTTTGAAACTGGTGATTTGCACCCATTTATATCTACCGATTGTACGGTATAAATTCCTGACGAATTTACCGTAATCGTCTGCCCTTCAACATTACTACTCCAAATATTTTTCCCACTAAAATTAGAAAGTAACGTCACACTACCGCCAGGGCAGAATGTAGTGGCGCCATTGGCCGAAATCGTGGGTGGTGTAGGTAATGTATTAACCGTTGTTCGAACCGATGCTGAAATAGACGCCTTACATCCATTTGCATCAGTGATAGTCACTGAAAACTCTCCAGCATTAAACACTTTTATACTTTGGGTTATTTCGCCCGTACTCCATAAATACGCCGCAGCCTGACTCGACTGTAACGTAACGCTTTCGCCCTGACAAAACGTGGTGGAGCTTTGAGGAGTAATCACTGCCGCAGGTGGTAATGAATTGACCGTTACAGTGATTGGGTCTGAATCTGGCGATGGGCACCCTGTGTCATTTCGATAACTCACCTTAAAGGTACCACCAGCAGATACTGTAACCGAAGGCGTGGTAGAACCATTACTCCACGTATTACCAGTGGCGTAGCTCGAATTCAAGGTGACGCTCCCCCCTGCACAAAACGAGGTGGGGCCACTCGCTGTAATAACAGGCTTATTCGGTGTGGGTATTACCGTAACGGTTATCGTTTGAGACGCTGGTGACTGGCAGCCATTGGCGTCCACAGCCCTTGCAAAGTAGTTTCCTGTACTGGTGACCGATATATTCTGCCCTTCTACTCCATTACTCCAACTATTTTTTCCAGAAAACGTGGACTGTAGGGTTACACTCCCTCCTGGACAGAACGATGTTGCTCCTGTAGCTGAAATAGTGGGCGGCGCAGGCAATGGCAATAGCGATGTAGTGATAGCCGCTGACTGCGGTGACTTACAGCCATTTATGTCAATGATGTATAACGAAAACGTCCCTACCGTAGTGACCTCAATAGAGGGTGAAGTAGAACCATTGCTCCACGAATACACATTACCAAGGCTTGATGTTAACACCACGCTCCCTCCTTGACAAAAGGTGGTTGAACTTTGTGGAGTAATAATAGGGGGCGCAGGCAATGGATTCACCGTCACATTCACAGGATCTGACTCTGGCGAAACACATCCATTTTGGTCTCGGTACGTTACTTTATAGGTACCCGCACTTGTCACAGCTATAGATTGGCTGGTATTACCCGTACTCCACGTATTGCCCGTTGTGTAATTAGACGTGAGCGTAACCGAGTTACCCGAACACAAAGAAGTAGGGCCACTCGTGCTAATGGTTGGCTTAGTTGGTGTAGAAGCTACGGTGATGTTTACAGGTAATGACTGGGGTGAACTACAGCCATTAGCATCTACAGACCGAGCATAATAACTACCTGTGGTATTGATGGTAATGGTAGTCCCTTCAAAACCCGTACTCCAAATCGTTCTTCCTGTATAGTTAGATTGCAACGCTACCGCTCCGCCCGTACAAAATGTAGTAGCGCCATTAGCTGTAATAATTGGCGCCGCAGGTGGTGCGGTAGGGTAGGTTGAGATAGTAACAGGATTGGATGTAAACGTACAACCATACGTATTTTGTACAGATACTGTGTAGGTGCCTGGGGTATTTACCGTGATGCTTTGAGTAGTAGCTCCATTACTCCATATATTATCAGAAGGATTGCTTGATGTTAGCTTCACAGATGAACCCGAACAAAGCGTGGTTGAACCATCTGCCGTAATAACGGGCACCGAAATTTGATTACTTGATGGTACGGTAATGGTTTGTGAAAGAACGGTATTGCCCAGTGCATCTCGCAAGCGGGCATAATACGTGCCTGCTCCTACAGTAATAGATCTTGACGTTTGCCCCGACGACCACAAATAAGACGCATACCCAGCGGGCAATGTCAACGTCAGGTTTCCGTTTGAGGCACACGTTACTGCTACCTGCGGAATAACCGCTGGACTTTGAGGCGTCGTGAACACAAAAAAGTTATTGTCTAAGGCCGTGTTCCATGCCTGAGCATGAAGGGTATGCCCTTGGTCAAAAAAGTGCACACCGTCCGTCCGGGGGTTTTGTACCCCATCCGTATTAGGCCCCGCAAACACATTAGAAGTTGTACTAATAGTCAAGTTTTGAGCATCAATAATCCCTTGCGTGATTGTATTGAAATTCAACGAAACACGAGCCACTGCCCACGAAACGTTTTTCCCTGCATCAGAGCGAGCCTTATTGATGATATACTGCAACCCTGTTCGATAATTCTGAATCGTTGTGGGGTCAACAGGCGAATTATATAACGGAATAGCGTCTGTTTCGCCTTGGTGCCACAACACAGCCCTCATCCCAGTCAGGGTAGAATATTGTTGAAGTGCAATTTTTAGGTTCGCATAAGGCATCCCACTCGGAAACACTAAGTCCTGGTTATAGATACTTCTGGTAGCTTGTCCTGCTGCACTTTCTTGCCAATTTCGCATGGCTGTTCCGGGCCAACCTGCATTATAAAACAACACCGGAACATTATATCGGGCGGCAATCAAATCACCTAACACTCCCCAACACCACGCACTCTGACCACGAGGTGCCACATACGTTTGCGAGCGCATTTGCGAAAATGCTGGAACAGGTTGATCACCGGCTGAACTCGTTACATTGTAATAGTCAATACAGTTAACCCTATCATCCGTAGCACCTGGGGCATTAAACTGCGAGCCACCTAAGTCATCATTCAAATAACCTTGTGCGTTTGATTGCCCCGCTATTACAAATACCTCCCCAACTCCTACTTTATCCAGAGAAGTTACGTTGCCAACCTGATTGCCATTCAATAACCCCCTCACTTCCAGCTTATACCACCCTGCCGATACCGACATTGATCCAGAAAATACCCCTCCTTGGGGACTAAACTGAATAGCTGACCAATTAGTAGCTGTTCCTTGTCCCGACTGCATGGGCGTAAAACGAGCCTCTACTCGGTCAATTTTTTGGGAATAATTTCCGGCTATCGAAACTACAGCTTGATTGCTGGCTCCTCGCTGAAACACCATTCGGGCGAATGGATACGTAATTTGCATTTGAGCAAAACTCAAATGAGCGATAGTCAGAAGAAATAATGTTTTTAATAGTTTTCGGTAGTTTGTTTGCATCATGATAAACGGTATTCCAGAATCCATGGACAGTTTTTATTGGTTTTCGGTTGCAAAACGCCCCCGTCTGTCGTCGTTTTAGTGATTATACCGATACTGGCGTTTCGTGAAGTGTTCGCCAAATCAAATCTTTCAGTTCGGCAAGTCCTTGTTGAGTAACTGCCGATATTAACACGTGTGGAAGGTCTTTCGGAATCTTTCTCTTCAGGGCTTTCACCCCTGCATCATCCAGTAAGTCTATTTTAGAAACAGCCAAAATATGCTGTTTGTCCAACAGCTCTGGATTATACTCTGCCAGTTCGTTCAGAAGCACTTTATACTCTTTTTTGACGCTTTCAGAGGTAGCAGGTATTACAAACAGCAAAATGGAGTTCCGTTCGATATGCCTCAAAAAACGCAACCCAAGACCCTTACCTTGCGAAGCACCTTCAATAATACCCGGTATATCGGCCATCACAAACGACCTAAAATCACGGTATGGAACCACTCCCAAGTTAGGTACAAGTGTAGTAAAGGGATAATCCGCAATTTCAGGTTTAGCCGCCGACACCACCGACAGCAGGGTTGACTTACCTGCATTCGGAAAGCCCACCAAGCCTACATCGGCCAGTACTTTCAGTTCTAGCACCATCCATTCTTCCCGTCCCTGCTCACCCGGTTGAGCGTGCCGAGGGGCTTGATTCGTAGATGTTTTAAAATTATGATTTCCCAACCCGCCTCTTCCACCTGGCACTAAAATCACTTCTTGACCATCTTCTGTCACCTCAAACAACACCTCATCCGTTTCTGGATGCTTGGCCACTGTACCCAGTGGTACCTCTATTACCTTGTCTTCGCCTTGAGCACCTGAGCGTCGTCCACCTTCGCCCGACTTACCCGCTTCGGCAATCGCATGGCGTTGGTATTTAAGGTGTAGAAGCGTCCATAATTGAGCATTTCCTCTCATAATTACGTGTCCACCACGTCCGCCGTCTCCACCGTCTGGGCCACCTTTCGGAACAAATTTCTCTCGGCGAAAATGTGCCGACCCTGAACCTCCAGCGCCCGAACGACAACAAATTTTTACGTAATCTATAAAGTTAGGACTACTCATTGTTTTACTTCCTAAAAAGCATGTCAAGGGTGGTCAGTCCAAAACCAGCCACTCTTGGTATGCTACTGATCTATTATGCTCCCAAATAGATGCCAGCCTAAGCGCTTACAGCATCAATCTGATCACAAACGTTGTTAAAAATCTCTTCAATCTCTCCAATTCCATGTACTACGGCCACCTTGTCTTGTTGCTGATAGTAGGGTAATACATGAATCGTTTTTTGGAAATACTCATCAATCCGTTTCATTAGCTTTTCTTCGTCATCGTCAGCACGGCCACTTATTTTCTTGCGCTCTGCTATACGACGTTTCAACTCTTCTTCAGTCACGTCTAATTGAACGACCAGATTAATCTTTTCTTGTTTTCCTGCTAAAAAGGTGTCTAATGCTTCTGCTTGGGGTACTGTCCGTGGGAATCCGTCAAAAATAAAACCTTTTGCTTCTGGGTTTTTCTGCACTTCTTCTTCGAGCATGTCAATGGTTACAGAGTCAGGTACCAAAATGCCATTATCCAGTAATTCTTTGACTTTTTTGCCTAATTCGGTCTGTTCTTTAATGTGCATTCTGAACAAATCGCCTGTCGAAATATGAACGAGGCTGTATTTCTCAATAAGTTTGGCAGACTGAGTACCCTTGCCGGCACCCGGAGGGCCGAACAACACCAGATTTAGCATAGAATTGTAAAATATGAAACGGTTAGTTGTGGTTGTTTGAACCGTCAAAGTTAGCATAATCGGTTCTAACTCACACGGTTTTGACCTGATAATTATTAAAAGGTATTCTACCCTATCTCGTTTTAATTTAATAAAACAGCCACAAATTGCATACCAATCTTGCCGCTGTAGCCATTTGTCTATACCCCACCTCCTTGAGTATATTCGCCCTTAAAGCAAAAGAGCACCTCCGTAGAAGTGCTCTTTTGTATAGAAAGCGAGTGCTATCTTAGTCTAAGATTTCAGTTACCTGACCAGCACCTACTGTACGACCACCTTCACGGATAGCAAAACGAAGACCTTTTTCCATCGCAATTTGATAGATAAGCTTCACTTCAATAGTAAGGTTATCACCAGGCATCACCATTTCTACGTTAGCAGGAAGTGTGATTTCACCCGTTACGTCAGTAGTACGGAAGTAGAACTGTGGACGGTATTTGTTAAAGAATGGTGTATGACGACCACCTTCTTCTTTGCTCAATACGTAAATCTCAGCTTTGAAGTGAGCATGAGGCTTCACTGAACCTGGCTTACAAATAACCATACCACGACGGATTTGGTCTTTGTCAATACCACGGAGCAACAAACCTACGTTGTCACCAGCTTCACCACGGTCCAAAATCTTGCGGAACATTTCAACACCTGTTACAGTAGATTTCAAGTTCTCAGCACCTAAGCCTAAGATATCTACTTGTTCGCCAGAGTTGATAACACCACGCTCAATACGACCTGTAGCAACCGTACCACGGCCAGTGATTGAGAATACGTCTTCAACAGGCATCAAGAATGGCTTGTCTGTTTCACGAGCTGGAGTAGGAATCCAAGTATCAACAGCTTCCATCAATTGGTTGATAGTATCAACCCATTTTGGTTCGCCGTTCAATCCACCCAAAGCAGAACCTTGGATAACTGGGATATTGTCACCGTCGTAGTTGTAGAATGACAACAAGTCACGAATTTCCATCTCAACCAATTCTAACAACTCTGGGTCGTCAACCATATCCACTTTGTTCATGAATACGACCAACTGAGGTACACCTACTTGGCGAGCCAAAAGGATGTGTTCACGAGTTTGTGGCATCGGACCGTCCGTAGCAGCCACCACCAAGATTGCACCGTCCATCTGAGCAGCACCCGTAACCATGTTTTTAACGTAGTCGGCGTGACCAGGGCAATCCACGTGAGCATAGTGACGGTTTTTCGTCTGATATTCTACGTGAGCGGTGTTGATGGTAATACCACGCTCTTTTTCTTCAGGAGCGTTGTCAATTGATGAGAAATCACGCTTTTCAGCCAAACCAGCGTTTGCTAATACTGTCGTGATAGCAGCAGTAAGAGTAGTCTTACCGTGGTCAACGTGACCGATAGTACCAACGTTTACGTGAGGTTTACTACGGTCAAATTGTTCTTTTGCCATGATTAAAAAATCCTCTTTTTAGTTTGTAATATTCGATTTAAGAGATTGTTCAGTTCAAGAGATGTTGTTCTTTACATTCGGAAGACCAAATTGTTGACGAGGCGGTAGGAATACATTCAATGCCAATGCCAAGTAATGATGAACAACGTGAAACTGCCCAGAGCCGTTGCCGGGACTTGAACCCGGGACCTCTTCCTTACCAAGGAAGTGCTCTACCGCTGAGCTACAACGGCTAATGTTAGGTTTTACTTTTGCAAAACCTAACATTTACCATTTTCTTTTGAGCGGGAGACGAGGCTCGAACTCGCCACCTATAGCTTGGAAGGCTATCGCTCTACCAAATGAGCTACTCCCGCTTTTCATGGTGTAGGCAGTTTGCAAAAAGCCAAGCGTATGTCGCTACATGCTCATTACTAACTGCCTACTTGTTGTGGGGACAGATGGATTCGAACCACCGAAGACATAAGTCAGCAGATTTACAGTCTGCCCCATTTGGCCACTCTGGTATATCCCCAATTGCAAGTTTTAAAAGAACTTTGTCCAAAGGTTTTATTTTGGAGGCACAAAATTACACGCTTTCTTTTTATTCTCAAACAGTCTGACAAAAAAAATTAATCAGAAGTTTTTTTTTGGGCTTTTTTTCAAGAAAAGCCCTGTGTATGAAAACAATCAAACACAGGGCTTAACTGATTGGCTTTTTGACACTTAGAACCGAACTCCAAAGCTAATAGGCCGAAGCTGTGGTCCTTTTCCCTGCGAATAAAGTTCATTCAAGTCGTATTGTACAAAGAAGTCTGGCGCTCCTCTAAAGCCGATCTCGGCCATAATTCCATATCTAAAGTCGTTAAGATAGAAGTTGCTATGCGCATGATCTTTCTTTCCCGACTCAGCTATTTTGGTTTTGGTGTAGCTATCCAAACGATACCCCACATAGGCTCCCGCTCCGATGTGTGTGATGGCTCCTCTTCTGAAAGCTACATAGGGCATCAGCGGAACATTGAGGTAGGCTATGGTCAATTTGCTTTTGCTCAATGAAACTGATGATTCTGGAAATTGAACTTGTGTGGGGCCTTTGACGGCTACGTTGTTGCCTTCAAACATAAAGTTGTACCATGAGACTTCAAACCCACTTAAAAGGCGCAGTGCTGCCGATTGGCCTTGGCTAATGGTCAGTTTTTTACGGAAGGCCATGGCAAAATAACGAGAACCAAATGGGCGCAAGTCATACTCTTCGGTCAGGGCTTGACCACCAGGACGCAAATAGGTATTCAGCCCTAATGAGACTTTGAAGTCTGAATTAGATAGCCTCCAACTTCTTTTTTTATTGTCAGCAGTAGAGCGGCTGGTGTTGTTATCTTCATCGTCTGTTTTACCGATGTGAACCTCTTCTTCGCCATCTTTCACGTGGATTCCTTTACCACTTATGTGTACTTCTTCGTTGCCGTCCTTGATATGTATCCCTCTGATGCCAATGCGTACGTAATCATTGTCTTTATTCTGAATGGTGGTGTCTTTGAGGTATTTACGGCCGTTGGGTTCATCAACATAAATACGGGTTTCGCCAGGTTTCGAAATGGTATCAATTCGAGCGCCCATCTCTCTGAGCATTTTGTTGACATCGTAGTTAAGTAATTTCTGGAAATCTTGTTTCCGTTCGGTGTAAACTACAATTCGGGTTTTGTCTCCAAAATTGATAACAATTGAATCCCGCTTGAGGTCAGGGGTTGCAAAAACACTTGTGCCTATGCAACACAATAAAACAATGAATAGATTTTTCATGGCATTAACGATTTTGACTTTCGGTACTTTTTCCTTTTGGATGAACTAGTTCATCGGCTTTGGCAATGAGCCGATTGGGGTTGAATCCAACTTCATCCCAATCTACTTTTTCGCCTTCTTTGGCTTTTTTGAGTTGTTTAAAAATTCTTGCAATTCGTGAGTTTTTCTTAGCGTTGGCGTTGTTATCATTAGTCAACTCTGTCACTGACTGAGTATTTTCTCCAATATTAACTACCAAGGTAGTGTTGATTGTATTTTCTTTAGTGGGTTCGGCTTTGGCCAGAATTGGGGTTTCTGCAAGGGTAGGTTTTGCCTTTTCCTCGCTCATTGTCACCTTAGGCATAGGAGGGGTAGGTCTGATTTCTTGAGCTATCGACTGATTCATTGTCTTTTCGATGGTTGGTGTCACATCTTGGCCTTGTTTAGGCATTGGTGGCACTGCGTTGATAGCTGTATTCTTTGCGATTGCCTCTGATGTAGCAATAGTAGGCTTTTGAGGTACCTGTTTGCTTTGTACTTTGATTGTTGACCGGTTTATTGCTATTGATTGTTGTGGCGTCAATGTCGAGTTAGGTACTATTGGCACTGCACTTTTGGGTGCTTTTGGCACTAGTGTTTTGCCTTGGTTTTTCACTTGAGCCACTTGAGGAGCTTCGTCGTTTTGATTGCTTATCCATAGCCCAGCCACTAGCAATAAAGCTACCGATGCGGCAATGGTGTAAATCATCCAACCACCAATTCGGCGACTTTTTTTGCTTTCGAGCCTACCTTGCAGCTTCTGCCAAGCGGCGGCGCTCGGTTGGCGCTCGTAGTTGTGCAAGCGCTCCGAAAACAAGTTGTCAATAGGATGTTTTTTTTCCATGTTTTTGAATGATTCAGCCTGATTACGTAATCAAATCATCATACTTTACGATTCCTTTTGGGACTTTATCTTTATTGCCTTAGGGCAGATGGTTTACAATCTTCGCCCTCGATCATTTGTTGAAGCAACGCTCTAGCTCGATGCAACTGCGACTTAGAGGTGCTTTCGGTAATCCCCAATGTTTTTGCGATTTCGTCGTGCGAGTACCCCTCGATTGCATATAAGTTAAATACAGTCCGATAACCAGTTGGTAACTTTTCGATTATACTTAGCAAGTCTTCTACCTCTAAGTCTGTATTGAATTGCTGTGGACTTGGTTCATATAGCACGTCGTCGTAGCCAACTTCCCAGCCCATGCGTTTTTTTGAGCGTAAATACATCAAGGCTTCATTAACCATAATCCGCCGAATCCACCCTTCAAAACTCCCTTCTAACTTGAATTGGTCAATTCGTTCAAACACTTTCACAAAGCCTTCAACCATTATTTCTTCTGCTTCAAAGTCATCATGTACGTACCGATAACATACTCCGAGCATTTTTGAAGAATATTTTTCATAGACCCTCCGCTGAGCACGAGGGTCGGCCTTTTGGCAAGCCCGAACAAGTTGCTCTTCAGATTGAAACAGTGGTAATATCTTGACCATTGCGGGATGGAGGGTGTTTTCGTAAGTGTAGATGCTACGGTTTTTGTGAAGGTTGCATCATCATGCAAATTTTTTTAATTTCCTTAAAAACAAAAAACGCCGCCGTTTGACTAACGACAGCGTTTTTAAATTTTATTCCCTTTACAATTCCTGCTATATAAATTTAAAAAACCACAATTAGGTGCTAAATGTACTCGTTGTTATGGTGCTACTACGATAAAGCTTGACGAACTCTATTTTTGAGTGCAAGTCGTTTGGCAAGCTCTTTTTTGCTATTTCTGTACCAAAAATACCCCACTAAGCTTATTGCCAGATAAGGAACTACTAATAGGTACAAAATTCCAGTGTTGAGACCAGAGCCGTTTACGTATCGTCCATTGCTAAATGTACTTTCTATTTGGCCTTGGCACATAGCGCACTGGGCAAAAGTAGCAATATTACAAATCAATAACAAACATAATGAAAAAAACCAACGTTTCATCGTTTAGCAAATTAAAAGTGAAACAATTTTTTTAGGCACCGTAATACGGACTAATCATCAGGTAAGCAATCACTCCTGTAATAGAAACATAAAGCCAAATCGGAAAGGTCCATTTTACGGTTCGCTTGTGGCGTTCTATTTGGTTAGTGAGCGCAAAATACATGGCTAACAGTACAAATGGAACTACTACAATTGACAACAAGATGTGACTAATTAGCACAAAAAAGTACACATAACGAATGACACCAACTCCGCCAAACGAGGTGGATTCGTTGGTCAAATGATACAACACGTAAGAAACCAAAAATAATGACCCAAGCAAAAAAGCAATTCTCATTACCATGCTGTGAAGCTTGACGTTTTTCTGAGCGATGAATACCCTCCCAGCAATCAATAAAATAGCCGTCAGTGAATTGATGACGCCATTTAGATGCGGAAGCACTTTGGTCCATGTGCCTAGGTCAACTTTGGTTCTAATCCCTAACAATATCGCTACCGCCAAGGGAATAGCAATTGACAAAACTCTAATCAGTTGAAAATTACGCTTTTCGGTTGTTGCTAAAAAAGTACTCATGTGCGTTTGTTCAAATGGGTTAATCAAGAAAGGCTATTGGTCGCCCGTCTTATACATTTCTAACAAGATTTTGATTTCAAGGATAAGACGATCTACATCTTTTTTGTCGGTACCGTCATAAAAGCCTCTAATATGGCCTTCCTTGTCTATCAATATTAACTTTTCGCTATGCGTAAATGTTTCGTCTGGTGATGTTTTTCCGTCTTCAGCTTTAGCTGCTATAAAGTAGGCTTTATGTGCTAAATGATAGATTTGTTCTTCGGAGCCTGTCAGAAAATACCATTTACCTGATTGAGCCTCGTATTTTTTGGCATATTGCTTCAATACTTCTGGAGTGTCATAGACTGGGTCTATCGAATGCGAAACCAATAGGATGCTTGGGTTGTCGGCAAACATGGCCTGTACCCGTGTGAGCTCTGACGACATGCGTGGACAGATAGACGTGCATCGAGTAAAAATAAAGTTGGCTACATAAATTTTACCTTTGGTCTGTTTTGACGAAAACGCCTTCCCATCTTGATCGGTCAAGGTAAAGTCAGGAACCGTATGAAACACCGTGTCTGGCGTAGAGCCATACCATGTTTTCTTTTCCTGTATTTTGATTTGCCCCGAAGTCGAATCAATTTCTGGAACAAACGTTCGTAACTTAAAATGGTTTTGTCCGAAACCTTTCAGGAACAAAACAATGAGAGTCGGAATCACCAATATGACTATCAGTGCTCCGACTCTTGCTATTCTTTTCATTGTCTAAGTCGTTAAGAATACCCCACATTGGCTTTTACAAACCAAAGTAACGAGCAAATTCGATGTAGCCACCCTCTACAATCATAGCAACAACTAACCATACCACAAAGACTACAGGAATTACGATGGTCCAAATCAATGATTTAACCTCGTGCTTTAAGTGCATAAATTCCCCAACAATATAGAATGCCTTCACAAAGGTCATTAGTACGAAGATGCTAATCTTCAAGTATTTGGCGTGAAGAGTAAATGCAATGATAAACTCGAACAAAGTGATAACGAGCAAAATCCAAAACGTACGCCAAATGGCTTTGGTTTGTGGAGGTGCAATAGGTTGTTCTTCTGTATTATGTAAATCTACGTGTGCCATTTTCGTGTCTGTTTACAGATTTTTTAGGTTATACAAGGTAGAAGAAGGTAAATACGAATACCCACACCAAATCTACAAAGTGCCAGTAAAGACCACATTTCTCCACCATTTCGTAGTGTCCACGTTTTTGATAAGTGCCCATGGCCGTGTTGAAGAATACCATGATGTTCAGGATAACCCCACTGAAAACGTGCGTACCATGGAACCCAGTGATAAAGAAGAACAAGTCGGCAAATGGCTGTGGGCCATATTGATTACGCACCAAGTTGGCACCATGAACGGTTACGTCTGTCCATTGTCCGTTTACAAAATCTTTTACCACACTACCCGTTTCAGTACCCGTGATGAAGTGTGTCCATTCCCATGCTTGTGAACCCAAAAAGGTAGCTCCACCTAAGATGGTCCAAAGCATCCATTTTTCTACATCTTTTTGGTCCATACGGTGTCCTGCTTCGACAGCAAGAACCATCGTTACGGAGCTAAAGATAAGGATAAAGGTCATAATCCCTACGAACAAGAGAGGAAGTGCAGTACCATGAAAAAACGGTACGGCCTCAAAAACTCGCTCTGGAATAGGCCAATAGGCGGTAGAGAATTTGAAATCGCCATGGATGGCTGGGTCATAAGCGATGTGGCTGTAACGGATGAGTCCGTATGTTACCAGCAATGCTGAGAAAGTGAAGGTATCTGAAAGTAGAAAAATCCACATCATCAGTTTACCATAACTTGCCTTCATTGGCTCAGAACCACCTAACCAAATATGCTTAGGTTCAGCTACTGCGTGTGCAGAATGTGCCATACTTAAATCGTTTGAAACGTGACTTTTTAGATTAAAGGATAAAGGGGTTAAAGCCTCTTTCCTTGACATTATGAGTTGTTATACAGCAAAAATGCGAACAAATATATCCAAAGTATATCAAGAAAATGCCAGTAATACGCACAAATTTGAATTTGTGATAGGCTTTTAGCATGTATCTTTAGTCTAAAAGCAGCCACAAAAGCAAAAGCTAATACCACAAGTCCCGAAATAATGTGTAGCCCATGCATGCCACTCAACACATACACAAACGAGCCAGATGGATTACCTACAAAATAAACATTGAGAGCTACAAGTTCTTTCCAACCTAACCACTGCATCCACAAGAAAACTAATCCAAGGGCAAAAGTAATAGAAATGGCTATTCGCAGTAGCTTGAAGTTGTCTTTTTTTGCAGCAGTATAAGCAACGTGCATGGCAAGACTACTTGCTAATAAGACGGCCGAGCTGTACCAAAAAATCACTGGCAATTGAAACTCAAGCCAATTACCTTCAGCTTTACGAACCAAGTAAGCGCTCGTAAAGGCTGCAAACATCATCGTAATGCTCACGATGAACAACCAAAGTAAAAATTTCTTTGGGTTAACTGAGAGGGTCTCTTGTGGCTCCTGCTCGTTGATTAAAAAAGTTGGTTGTACGGTTGCCATTCCACTAATCGGTTATCTCTACTAAACTTTATCCAGCAAAAACGCAATTTGTACCACGGGTAAATAAATAAAAGAACCAAACATCATTTGCAGTGCTGCTTTGTCGGTACAAGTTTGCATGAGGCGGAATGCTTGCACTAAGAACAGCCCTCCACATACCACTGCTACAAAGGTAGAGGTAATACCTGTCATACCCAATTCATACGGAACCCAACTCAGTGGTATCAAAAACAACGTATAAAGCATAATATTCAACGCAGTTCTCAAGTCTTTTTGACCGTGGCCAGGCAAAAGTCGAATTCCTGCTTTTTTATAATCTTGATCTGCTACCCATGCAATGGCCCAAAAATGAGGGAATTGCCAAAAAAACTGGATAGCAAACAAAATACCAGGTTCTAAACCAAAATGCCTCGTAGCGGCCAGCCATCCAATCATGGGAGGAAAAGCCCCAGGAAATGCTCCTATGAATACGGCGATGGGACCCACTTTTTTGAGAGGAGTATAGGCAAAGCTATAGAGCAAAAACGAAATAAACCCAACCCATCCTGCATTGACATTGAATACATTAAAAAGAATAAGGCAGGAAATCAACAATAAAATCACCGAAAAAACAGCTGCCTCTATTACACTCAGCCGCCCTGTTGGCAAGGGACGTACCTGGGTTCGCTTCATCAATTTATCCGAATCACGTTCGATAATCTGATTAACAATGTTTGATGAACCTGTTAACAAAAATCCAGCCAACGAAAACAACAAGAAAAGTCCCCACGTAAAGTGCTCGACTCCTAATAAGTACCCGAAAGCGCCCGAAAACGCCACAGTCAGCGAAAGACGAACTTTTAGGAGTTCGACGTAAGCTTTTAAGGTTTCGATAACATTATCTTTACGAGTTACAGTTGTATTTGAAAACATAAGTTTTTTTGATTTCTTCAATTCGTTATGGGGTAGGATACCTGTTTCCAATTCAATAAAAGCCACGTTACAAACTGTAGCCCTATGATTACGATTGACAACGTCAAATGAATCGGCTGAATGTATGGGGGAATACCAAAATAGGCCATCAATGCCCCCGAAACAATTTCTACCCCTATCATTCCTGCCAGTAGGGTGCTGTAACGGCTCAACACACCTCGTTGACTACTATTTTTCTTGAGAAGGTAAACAACATATAGCTGAATTGCTAGAATGACTAATGAATATGTACGATGAATGTAAAAGGGCAACTGCAAATGACTAACCCAATTAGCACGTTCACTCACCCCCAATTGTTCAGCTACAACATCAATCGCTTCCCTAACTTGTGTGCCTAGCAGTACTTGAGATAGCATGGCCAACATAGCAATAATAAGCCAGCGATTTACAGCTACAGCGTTAGTAAGTGATTCTACCTGCAAAGTACTCGAAGAAGAGCGAGCCAGCACATACAACAAAATGAATACAATCACAATGGCTAGTAGCATGTGTAGGGTTATCATCACGGGTAGGAGTTCAGTAGAAACAACTTTTGAACCCAACCACCCCTGGAATCCAACTAGTAAAAATGCTGCTAAGCTAGCCCAAACAATCACCCTATCACTTTTCCAGTATTTTAGCGAGGTGACTAACGTAACAAAAATAAATAGTCCAGTTAGTACTCCAAGCAGGCGATTGATATATTCGGTCCAGGTTTTTACAACATTAAAAACCACTTCGCCTTTTAGTTTAGCACCATAAATTTCAGCATAATTGGCGGGCAGCTGACTCACATCGGTGGGTGGTACCCATGTACCAAAACACCTCGGCCAATCAGGGCAACCCATTCCTGCACCAGTACTCCTGACGATTCCACCCGCCAAAATCACTAAGTAAACTGTTATTACAGTAATAGTTGTAATTCGTCTAAACCACATGCTTAACACACAAGCCTATTTGAAAAAAAATTACGAGGCTCTAATAGAGCCCCGTAACCTTCGATTATTGCAGAGGGATTACTGGCCCCTTATAGTAGTCTTGATAGCTATTTCTTACGAATAGTATCTTACCAACCACCTGATTTTGCTGCTGTTTCTTTCTGAATATCATGTAATTCCTCAATATCTTTCTCAAGGGCAATCTCCTCGTTTTCTTCTGGTAGGTTCGACTCAGGAGTAGCTGAGAATGGAATGTTCTGAGGAATAAAATCTTCTTCTGCACCAGGCTTGCTATAATCGTATGGCCAACGATACGCAGCCGGTACGGGGCCGTCCCAGTTGCCGTGACCAGCATTTACTGGAGCTGTCCACTCTAAGGTATTCGAGCGCCATGGATTCATAGGAGCTTTCTTACCCTTGAAAATACTATAGAAGAAGTTGTATAAGAAAATCAACTGAGCTGCAAACGTTACAATAGCTGCAATACTGATAAATGTATTCAAATCAGCATAGGTAGAGAACGTTTTGAAACCTGTAAATGAATAGTAACGACGAGGAAAACCTGCTATACCGATATAGTGCATCGGGAAGAATACGGCATAAACTCCTGCAAATGTTAACCAGAAGTGAATGTACCCGAGTGTATTGTTCATCATTCGTCCAAACATACGAGGGAACCAGTGGTAAGTACCTGCCAACATTCCGAAGAACGACGCACTACCCATTACTAAGTGGAAGTGAGCAACTACAAAGTAGGTATCATGTAGTTGGATATCCAATGCACTGTTACCTAAAATCAACCCCGTTACACCACCAGAAATGAACATTGAAACCAGACCTATTGAAAATAGCATAGCTGGCGTAAATACAATGTTTCCTTTCCAGAGCGTAGTAATGTAATTAAATGCTTTTACAGCCGAAGGTACCGCAATAATCAACGTTAAGAACATGAATACTGAGCCCAAGAACGGGTTCATCCCCGTTACGAACATGTGGTGTGCCCACACGATGAAGGCCAAGAAGGTAATACCCATCATTGAACCAATCATAGCACGATAACCAAAAATTGGCTTACGAGAGTTGGTGGCAATGATTTCTGAACTTAGACCCAACGCCGGCAATAATACAATGTACACCTCGGGGTGTCCTAAAAACCAGAATAAGTGTTGGAACAAAATTGGGCTACCACCGGTGTTAGGAAGTGCTTCGCCGGCAATGTAAATCTCATTTAAGTAGAAGCTTGTTCCTAAAGAGCGGTCAAAAATCAATAATAAAGCCGCCGATAAGAGTACAGGGAATGATAATAAACCAAGAATAGCCGTAAATAAAAACGCCCAAATAGTAAGAGGCATCTTGGTAAAGGTCATACCACGAGTACGTAGGTTAATAATCGTAGTTACATAGTTTAAGCTACCCATCAAGGATGACATGATGAAAATAGCCATACTTGTTAACCAAAGTGTCATACCCAAGCCTGAACCTGGCATTGCCTGAGGCAGTGCACTTAGTGGAGGGTAGATTACCCAACTACCAGAGGCCGGCCCAGTTGGAACAAACAAGGAAACAAACATAATAAGGCTTGATACGAAGAAGAACCAATATGAAAGCATATTGATAAATCCAGAAGCCATATCACGAGCACCGATTTGGAACGGAATCAACAAGTTGGAGAATGTGCCGCTCAATCCAGCAGTAAGTACAAAGAATACCATGATGGTTCCGTGCATGGTTACAAGAGCCAAATAAAACTCTTGTTGGAGCTTACCTGATTCATCAAGCCATCCGCCCAAAACTGGTCGCAACCATTCCAAGCTCATATTAGGAAATCCTAATTGCAAACGGAAAAGCAAAGAGAGCAAACCACCCAATACAGCCCAAGCAATACCAGTAATCAAATACTGCTTAGCGATAACTTTGTGGTCTTCCGAAAAAATATACTTACGGATAAAGCTCAATTCCTCGTGATGCTCATGCCCATGCTCATGGGCGTGTACGTCGTGTGAAATTGCTGCAGATGCCATATTTTTAATTTTTTAAGTTTTTAGTCAAACTGAGGGTTGAATCTCATTGTTTTCGCTTGCCAATTATTTTTATCGAAGAGATGCACTTGCTGCTGACATATCACCTGCTGAGGCAGTTGTACTATCAGAAGGTGCCGCACTTTCGGTATATTTCATTGCTTTTGCTTTGTATTTTTCAGGAACACGCTTCAAAAAGTCTGGGTTTGCAGTTACGGCGTTAGTAAACCACGGTTTTTGTGTAGCAAGCCATTTTTTGCAAGCAGCTTCATCTTCTTCTACCACCAATGTAAGTTTCATACCAAAGTGCCCCTGTCCACAAATTTCGGTACAAGCAATCTCATAGTTAAACTCTGGATTACTTAACTCGTAACGCATTTCTTCGGTAGTCTTTGTAGGCACAAACCAAAACTTGGTAGGCATACCCGGCACCGCATCCATTTTCACACGCAAGTGAGGGATAAACACACTGTGAAGCACGTCACGAGCACGAATTTTCAAAAGAACAGGTTTTCCTTTGGGAATGTGCATTTCGGTACCTGTAATATCATCATATGAATGCTCGTCAGCCACATCGATACCAAATTCATTGTTCTCGTCAATGAGTTTATAATTATAATGGCCTAATGTGTTATCATCAATGCCTGGGTAGCGTACTTGCCAGCCAAATTGCTTACCCATAATTTCTACCACGTAAGCGTTTTCGGGAGCTTCTTTTGTAATATCTCTCCACAATTTCCATCCAAAAAACACCATAACGGCCATCAACACAGCTGGCGATGCTGTCCAAATATACTCTAAGCGGTGATTGACTGGGTAAAAGGTTGCTTTACGACCGGGTTTGTATTGGTACTTCCAAGCAAAGTAGAACAAAAACAAATTTGTCAAGAAAAACGCTACTGTGCACAGTAACAACGAAATCCAAAACATGCTGTCGGTACGAACACCATGCTCAGATGCTGCCTCTGGTAAAAAGTATTTTTTAGCATCTATAAAAGACCACCATGCTAAAACAATACCTACAAAAAAGAAAATTGGTAAAAGCGCTGCATTAAGTTTATTTGAAAGTAAACTTACTACCCCACCTGCCTGCGACTCTTCTTTAGAATCGAGACGTTTGGCAAGTTTTGAAATTCTTGCAATCACCGCAATGGTAAGTACTAAAAATACTACCACTAAGATACCTGCGAGGAAAGTCATATTATATCAATGTTTGAGTGAACAAATTTTAATTTTTTCAATCTTCCAATAATACGTATCGGCAATTAACCCAAAACATTCTAAATGTCGTGGTGCAATGCTTCTTCTAACATTGGGTGATTCTTAGCTACCAACGAGGCTTTTGTCAATTGATTCAAAACCACATATCCAAAAGCACAAGCAAAAGCTAATACTGTTCCCCATTCAATGAGGCCAATACCGCCGTTTGCCCCTACCACACCTGGCATGATGTTGTTGTAAAAATCAATATAGTGACCAACAATAACCCCCCATGCCCCAATTTTCAAAAAGATAGGCGTTCGTTTTGCATCCCGAGTCATCATCACTAAGAATGGAAACACGAAGTTCAAGAAAATGTTTAAGAAAAAGGTTGCTTGATACTTGTGGTCGTATCCAGAGAAACGCTCACGGAAATAAATAGTTTCTTCTGGAAGGTTAGCGTAATAAATCAACAAAAACTGCGAAAACCACACATAAGTCCAGAAAATAGAGAAGGCAAACATGAACTTACCTAAATCGTGTAGGTGGTTTTCATTTACATACTTCATGTAGCCGTTATCTTTCAAATACAAAATAGTAAGAATGATTACTGCTATGCCTGTTACATGCCAGCTTGCAAACGTGTACCAACCAAACATGGTCGAAAACCAGTGTGTATCAATAGACATAACCCAGTCCCAAGCAGAAGTCGAAGAGGTTACAGCAAAGAAAAGCACAAATAAGCGAGCGATAGTCTTCATTTTGTACCAATGCTCCTCGCCCCCTAACTGGTCTTCTGCGATGGAAGTACTGCGCATCCAACGCCACAAACCGTACCATACGCCCAAATAAGCAACTGTCCGAATCAGATAGAATGGCTTATTTAAGAAACCAGCCTTGCCAGCAATGATTTTATCGTAATGCTCGCTTGCAGGGTCTGTAATTCCATCATGTAACCAATGGAATATGTCCTTGCCAAACAACAAGAATACAATCAACATAATTGGCCCTGTTACAATCAAAAACGAAGGAAAAGCTTCTGGTACACGTTTGATGGCTGATGACCAACCAGCCCATGACAAGTATTGGTAGCATACGAAGAACATGCCAATCACGGCTATTCCCGAAAAGTAAACTACATTGAGCCAAAGATTCGCAACAATACGCTTCATCAATGGCGAAAGCCCGTGTTCGTCGGCATGTCCTGCATGATCGCCAGCAGCATGAGCATGCTCATGGTGGTCAATGCCTATTCCCCAGCCTTTTGAGACCAAGAAAGCACCAATCAATAAAAGAGCAACGCCCACTGCTATTCCAATCAACAACTTGCGTTTTGATTCGGAGCGAAACTCGAACCATTCTTCGACATTATCAGGTGAAAAATGTGAATGTCCAGCCATTATATTTTCCGTTAATCGTTATCTGTTAGTCGTTAAGTGTGTGTTTCAACTACTTGATGTAGTTTAAGGTTCTTGTTGGAGTTTGTGTACATATTGTACAATTTTCCAGCGGTCAACCGGGGCAATTTGCGAGCCATGCGCCCACATACGACCTTTCCCATAGGTAATTACATGGAAAATATGACCATCATTCAGTGTTTTCAAGGCATCGCTTGAATACACAGGCACCCCTGCATACATTTTTCCAACAGGACCGTCGCCTTTTCCTGCTTCACCGTGGCAGTGCTGACAAAAGCGTTCGTAGAGCAATTTACCTTCTGTTAACGACTGGTCAGTTTGGGGAATCGGGTTACTCAATACACGTTCAGCTATTCCGATACTGTCTGCCGGAAGGTCATAGAGCATTAAATCTACTTTAGCACTATCGCCTTCTCCAAACTTAGTTTGATAATTACGGCGAGCCACTGTTCCCTTCACTGGCAAGCGCATATTCATACCCATAGGGTTAAGGGGATGTTTATCAATCTGAGACATCGGCTCATAGCCTACTGGGTAGTACATATTCGGTGAATATTCAACTCCAGTGTCATTTGAGCTGCGTTTCAACGAAGCCAGCACAATCACAACAAACGTTGCGGCTAACCAAATAAAAGCAGAATATTTTTTTAACATAACTATTGCGTAGGTTTAGAGAAGCGACATAGACATGTATCGCTCCTATGGCCTTACTTTAGAACTGTTTTACATTTACTTCAATCGCTCCTGATTCTTTTAGGGTCTTTTCAATATCAGCTTCTGCCAATTTGTTTTGACCCAAATCAATGGCCATAATGAACTTATCATCGGTAGCACGTAAGTCAAAAGACTTAGGCTTTGTGCCCCACCAAAGGCCATTACTCAAAAAGAAGGTAAAGGCCATACCGTATGAAGCAACCAAGACCGTCATTTCAAAAATTACTGGAACAAAGTCAGGGAATGCGATAAAGTCTTTACCCCCAATAATGATGGGCCAGTCAATACCCATTGTCCAGATAGTCAGGAACAAAGCGAAGGTTGTGCCACATGCTCCTAAAATGAACGCAGCTATTGGAATACGAGTACGAGGGTGTCCTATTGCCTTGTCAAGTCCATGGATAGCAAACGGCGTATAAACCTCATGAATAGTTACACCGCTTCCTTTTACTTTTCCAACGGCAGAAAGCACTACGTCTTCATCGTCGTAAACACCAACCAAAAATTTGTTATTTGTAGCCATATATACGAGTTCTATTAGCTCTTAGGGTCAGTTAAACAATTACTCTTTGTCTTTGTTGTAAGAAGCTTTTACCTTAGGATGTGCTCCTACTTTCTTTTGTGATACTCCTTTCAAGACGCCCTTAACCTCGGCCATGTTAATAACAGGTAAGAATTTAGCAAAGAGCAAGAACGCTGTAAAGAAGAAGCCAAACGAGAAAATGTAATCGCTAATGTCAAAAATAGTAGGCGAGAACATTGCCCAGCTTGATGGCACGTAGTCACGGTGAAGCGACGTAACAATAATCACAAAACGCTCAAACCACATACCAATGTTTACTACTACAGACAAGGCAAAGGTCCACATAATACTGCGGCGGATTTTCTCAATCCAAAACAGCTGAGGAGTAATTACGTTACAAGTCATCATTGCCCAGTAAGCCCACCAGTAAGGACCAGTAGCCCGGTTGATGAACGCATAGCTTTCGTATTCTACGCCTGAATACCATGCGATAAAGAACTCGGTCAAGTAAGCAATACCAACAATTGAACCTGTCAGTGTAATGATTTTGTTCATTGACTCAACGTGCTCAATGGTTACGTAGTCTTCCAATTTGAACACATAACGGGTGATAAGCACCAAGTTTTGTACCATGGCAAAACCTGAGAAAATCGCACCAGCAACGAAGTATGGAGGGAAGATAGTAGTATGCCAACCTGGAATTACCGACGTTGCAAAGTCAAATGATACAATGGTGTGTACAGAAAGTACAAGTGGTGTAGATAAACCTGCCAAAATCAATGAAACATATTCGTAACGAGCCCATGTCTTAGCCGAACCCGTCCATCCCATTGAAAGAACGCCATATACATACTTAGAAACTTTGTTCTTGGCACGGTCACGAATGGTAGCAAGGTCAGGAATCAAACCAATATACCAAAATAAACACGATACTGAGAAATACGTTGAGATGGCGAATACGTCCCAAACCAATGGAGAGTTGAAGTTTACCCACAACGAACCATACGTATTAGGAAACGGAATAGCCCAGTAAGCCAGCCATGTACGGCCTGCGTGCATCAAGATGAAGGAAGCGGCACAGATTACGGCAAAGATAGTCATCGCTTCGGCTGCTCGGTTGATAGACGTCCGCCATTTTTGACGGAACAACAATAAGATGGCTGAAATCAGAGTACCAGCGTGACCAATACCGACCCACCAAACGAAGTTGGTGATGTCCCAAGCCCAACCAACGGTTTTGTTTAGCCCCCAAACACCGAGTCCTTTCCACCAGGTGTAAAATACGCAGGCCGTACCATAGGCTAAGACTAATACCGACAGTCCGAAAGCAATTTTCCAAGACTTAGAGGGCTTGCCTTCAACTTGGCGGCATACATCTTCGGTAATATCGTGGTAAGTTTTACCGCCAGTTACTAATGGGGGTCTTACCGATGCACTTACGTGAGACATATTACTTAGTTTTGAGTTTTGAGTAGTGAGGAGTGGCAACCCACTCCTCTAAAAATCTATTCTTAACAGTTACGTTGAATCTTGTTAGGTGTTAGCCTTCGTGACCTTCGTGCTTGTGTTCGGCATGACCATGCTCGGCGTGTGGATGAATAGCATCCGCTAAATCTTTGTTCCGAATCTTGGTCAAATACGACACCGAAGGAAGCACGTTGATTTCTTCTAACATGTGGAAAGCACGACCTTCTTTTTCTTCGGCAAGCAACTTTGAAATCCGGCTTTCTGGGTCGTTCATATCACCAAAGATGATAGACTCTGTTGGGCAGGATTGCGAACAAGCCGTTTCGATTTCGCCGTCAGAGATACGACGACGTTCCTTTTTCGCTTCGAGTTTACCAGCCTGAATACGCTGAACGCACATTGAGCATTTTTCCATTACCCCACGTGAGCGAACTGTTACGTCAGGGTTGATGACCATCTTACCTAAGTCATTGGCAAAGTGGAAATCAAACTCTTCACCGATTACGTTCACTTCATCAAAGTACTTGAACCAGTTGAAACGACGTACTTTGTATGGACAGTTGTTAGCACAATAGCGTGTACCAATACAACGGTTATAGGTCATTTGGTTTAAGCCCTCAGAGCTGTGGGTAGTAGCCAATACTGGACAAACCGTCTCACAAGGAGCGTTGTTACAGTGCTGACACATCAACGGCTGGAAGGTAACTTCTGGGTTTTCTGAGGCAATCTCTAACCCTTTAGCCAATGCTTTTCCAACGGCACTTTCTTCGCTTACATCTACATCTGACGAATAGTAGCGGTCAATCCGAATCCAGTGCATTTCACGAGACATGATTACCTCTTTGCGTCCAACAACAGGAACGTTGTTTTCTGCATGGCAACTCACTACGCAAGCCGCACAACCTGTACAAGTATTAAGGTCCACTACCATACCCCAAGCGTGGTTTTTACGCTCATGGCCATTCCAAAGGGTAATGTCCGTTGGTTTTTTGAGGCCTTCCGAAGTATGAATTTTGGCTTCTTCTTTACCTGCAGCAGCATTTTTCTTGAAGTCTTCGAGATAGGCTTCTTGCAACACAGCCGTACGCCCCATCACCGTTTGGTGAGTTTGAGTCTGAGCCAAGCGGCGAGTATCACCTGTAGCTGTAACGGTAGCTTCTTGTGCAAATGTACTAACCAGCGGATATACATTTACCCCTACATTATCGGCTGATTTTCCAGCTTTTGTACGACCATACCCAATGGCAATTGCCACTGTGCCATGAGCCAAACCAGGCTGAACCAATACAGGAACCTCAACAGAACCTTTACCTTTTACTTCAACTTTAACTACATCTTCTTGCTTAAGGTTAAGCTCTGATGCCGTTTTTTGTGAAATACAAGCGTAGTTGTCCCAAGTAGCTTTAGAAATCGGATCTGGTAATTCTTGCAACCATGGGTTGTTTGCCTGCGCACCTGTACCGATACTTACCTTTTCGTAGGCTACAAATTCAACACCTGAAGCATTGGGTTTGTAGGTTTTAGCGATACTTGCCAAAGCCGACACTACATCTACCGCAGGACTTGCCGAAGATGGAGCAGGAGCTGTTCCCTCAAGCACACCATCGTGCAAGGCTTTTAACCATGCACTTTTGCTGCTGGTTTTCAGAATATTAGCAGCCCAATAGCTACGAACAAAATTATGAAAATCGCTCGGCTGGCCAGCCCATGTGAGCAATGAAGACGGGGCCTGGCGAGTGTTAAAAATTGTTGATATAGTAGGTTGGCAAAGGCTGTAGAAGCCACGCTTAGGCTCGGCATCTCCCCACGACTCTAAATAATGTGAATCAGGAGCAATGAATTTACAGAGCGAGGCAGTTTCGTCGGCACGGTCTGCCAATGATACCGAAAGCGCTACTTTTGGAAGGGCACTTTCGATGGCTTTGCCTTGTGGGTGGTCATAAACTGGGTTTACGCCGTAGAAAATAACAGCATCCACTTTGCCCGTTGTCAATTCGCTGACAAAAGCGGTCATCGCTTCGTCATTTCCTTGACGGTAGTTAGACGGTGTGCCTAAGTCAATCGTACTACCATAGCTACCAAGTATTTTGTTGATTTCGGCAACAACTGCTTGTACAGCAGGGTCATTAGAACCTGAAACAACCAGTGCATTACCAGCACCAGCCCCTTTAAGTTCTTTTGCGGCCTTATCAAGATGCTTAACCTCTACAGCTGGAGTCGAAACGGCACCACCTAGTAACTTAAGTAATTGTGCAGCTACCAATCCTTCTTGTGAAGCCTTGATAGGTGTGCGATAGTCGGCACTGGCACCAGTAGTCGAAAGGATGGTTTCAAATTGGAAGTGGCGAGACATCTCCTTTTTGTTTTTACCAACACGGCGTCCTGCTGCCCACTGACGAGAATATTCGTCTGGAGAAATCCAAGTACCCAAGAAGTCACACGACAAACCAACAATTACTTTTGCCTTGCTGAAATCGTAACTTGGCAATGCACCGCCATGCGTCTTGGTAAGCCCATAAGCAGAGTTGGCATCGTATTGTACGTGTTGAGTAGAAGGATATTGCGCTTTAAAGCTATTGATGGCCGCTGCAATAGAAGGACTCAAAATAGTACCTGATACTAAGCGGATATTTTTGCTGGCAGCTAATTGTGCTTTAACTTTTTGGTCCAACGCCTCCCACTTCACGGCTTTGCCGCCTTCTTGTGGGTCACGAAGCTTGGCATTGTCATAAAGTCCTAACAAAGAAGCATGGACACGAGTACCCACGCCACCTTTTGAGATACTTGACAACTTATTACCTTCTATTTTGATTGGACGCCCTTCACGGGTTTTTACCAAAATACTGGCGTATTCACCACCGTTGGCATAAGTACTGGCATACCAGTTAGCAATGGTAGGCTCTACTTCCTCTGGTTTGTTGAGATACGGTACTGCGTGACGCACGGGCGTTTCGCAAGCAGCCAAGGCTACTGCAGCTGTACCGAAGCCCAGCATTTTCAAAAAGTCACGGCGGTAAGTGCCTGAGCCATCTACTGGTGCTTCGCCGAATTCACGAGAGGCATTTTTTACAAATTCAGGGTCGTTGCGTAGTTCTTCGAGCCCTTTCCAATACCGCTTCGTAGTATGTTCCATATACGTTTGGGGTCGTATTGAGAATTTCTTAACTTAATATATTAATAGTGACACTTGCTACACTCGAGGCCTCCGATGTTAGCTACTTTGAGGTCTTTGCCTCCTTCGCCTTTGTGAATGGCCATGAGTTTGTCGTAATAAGCGTTGCCTTTTGCGTTTACATTAGTCTGACGGTGGCAGTCAATACACCAACCCATCGT
The DNA here is from genome assembly GCA_046329195.1 of Spirosomataceae bacterium. Taxonomy (GTDB): domain Bacteria; phylum Bacteroidota; class Bacteroidia; order Cytophagales; family Spirosomataceae; genus JAXLVB01. The sequence continues at coordinate 640,230 of JAXLVB010000001.1, forward strand.
TAACGAAGAACGTTGCTCGATTACTTCCATTTTCTCAACCTCACCGTGGCACTGCTGGCACTGAACGCCACCTACGTTGGTATGCTGAGCATGGTTGAAGTACGCCAAATCAGGCAAGTTGTGTACACGTACCCATTCGATTGGCTTATCTTGCTCAATAGCTTGGTAGATTTTCTGGATTTGTGGAGACTCACGCTTGATTACTCCGTGGCAGTTCATACAAATGTTAGCCGATGGGATGTTAGCACCTTTTCCTTTGTAAACGCCAGTGTGGCAGTAGTTACAATTGATTTTGTACTGACCTGCATGAAGTTTGTGAGAAAATTCTATCGGTTGTTTTGGCGCATAACCCGTGTGGATACCTACGCCATAAAGGCCATCAATAGTTGCTTTACCGGCCATTAATACAAACAACAAGAGTGAGCCTGTTTTGAATGCTTGATTAGCAGCTAATGCCTCAAGGTTACTGGTAAAACGCTTCAAGAAAGGCGTTTGGTTTTCGGCTTCTTCATCGGCACCTGGCTTTACCAACTTGGTGAGCATAGATACTACCGCAAACAAGGCAATAAGTACCAACACCATTACTGATAAAAGAGCGATCAGGATGGTATTGAACAGTCCTGATGATTCGCCTCCGCCAGAAGTTGCTGTTCCGCCTGTACCGCCGTCACCTGCTGGTTTAGCAGCAACAGCTTCAGACGCTTTCACATAAGCCAAAATACTACGGATGTCATCGTCTTGAAAGTTGGTGAAAGCCGTCATCTGAGCTTTGTTGAACTTGTTGTACAAGTCCACTGCGTAAGAGTCACCACTGGCAATGACAGCCGCTGGATTTTTAACCCACTTGATAATCCATGCTTCGTTACGACGCTGGTCTATGCCTTTTAGACCTGGACCTACCAACTTTTGGTCAGACACGTTGTGACAAGAAGCACAGTTGTTGGTGAATAGAGTTTTACCCTTATCGACCATGGCAGGGTCGGGGGCAGCAGCATCCTGAGCAAAGCCTGAAATGCTACCTAACGCCAGTGCAACCGACAAAGCCGTTGCTCGGAGAGTGTAGCTCAGATGCTTCACGTACTTAAATATCATAGTATTGCTCGGTTTTATTGCAGAAATAAGTTCGGTGTAGCCATTCTTTTAGGCCACAAAAGTAACATTGGAACGATTTAGTTCAAACACTATAATTTTATTTTCAACGTTAAGGGGTTTATTTAAAACGATTCTAAATAAAAAATCTCTTTTGTTGAATATACGTTTTGGATTTTTTAAGGTTGGATTTAACAAAATCATTCTTCCGATGTATCGTTTTTTATTCAGAACAAGAGAACGCACCTTAAATTTTCTCTGAAAATCAACTACTTTACTTTATAAGGAGTTAAATGCCTCAATTTGAACAAGTTGAGGCAAATGTGATTTTTACGAGAAGTCCTACTTTTTATCAGAAAGCTACAACTGCTTTTATTCTTCTGATAAACCCTAAAATTGCTCTATATTTGGCTATGCAAGTGTTCATATTTGTACATTTTTTTTCTACTGAGCCATTGGTTTTGTTAGCGTTCAAAATACCATGAAAAATACAAAAGGTTTTTTTAGGGCTTACTTTTTAGAACAACGTCGGCTGTTAATAGGCAATGAGGTTCAACAAAAAAGTGAACAAATCGCAATGCTCATTAGTCAGTTATTTGCTCAGCATGGTAGTAGGGTTATTCATTGTTTTTTACCAATTCGTGAACGAGCAGAGGTAGATACTTTGGGGATTATTAGTCGGGCGAAGGCCGAGGGGATTCAGGTGTTGATTCCAAAAGTAAATACAAAAACCCAAGAAATAGACAGTTGTCTTTGGGAAAAAGAGACAACGCTTGTGCTAAGTAAATGGGGGGTGTTGGAGCCACAAGATGCCGTGCCATTTGAGCAGCTGGAGCAGATTGATTGTGTGGTTACACCCTTGCTGGCGTATGACTCCCTGGGGTATCGGGTGGGTTATGGCAAAGGGTTTTATGATAGATTCTTTGGGCGTTGTCGAGCCGACGTGCTCAAAGCAGGGGTTTCATTTTTTGAACCCGTTGATATTATTACCGATAGCGAACCCCACGACGTTCGGCTTGACTATTGTATTACACCTACACAGATTTGGGATTTTACACAACAAAACCGTTAACATGAATCAGCAATTACAACGCCTGTTTGAAATTACACAGCAACCTGTTCGACGGATTATTGGCTTAATGTCGGGGACTTCGCTGGATGGCTTAGACGTAGCCTTTTGCGAAATAGCGGGCTCTGGTGGCCAAACGCAGGTATCGCTTACCCATTTTAAGACTGTTTCGTATGAAGAAGCCATCAAAGAGGAGATTCGGAAAGTGTTCGCCAAAAAAGAAGTGGACTTTCCGCTGTTGGCCATGCTCAATCCGTGGGTTGGTCATTTGCACGCCGATATGATTTTGTCTTGTTTGAAAGAATGGAACATTGCGCCCCAAACTATTGACATTATTGCCTCTCATGGCCAAACGGTCATGCACCAACCTAAAATTCTGCACCGAAATCCGAAATTCCCAAACGCTACTCTTCAAATTGGTGACGGCGACCATATAGCCGTTCGCACAGGTATTATTACGCTATCTGATTTCCGACAAAAACATTGTGCTGCTGGCGGTGAAGGCGCTCCACTGGCCGTGTATGGCGATTATTTCATTTTCTCGAAAAAGGGTGAAAATCGGTTGATGCTTAATATGGGGGGGATTGGGAACTTTACCTACCTTCCGGCCAGCCTAAATGCGAGCGAAGTATTTGTAAGCGACACAGGCCCTGGCAATACCCTCCTCGACGCCTTTGCTCGTCAATTATTTGACAAACCATACGACGATGATGCCCAATTGGCTCGACAAGGAGTGGTGAATGAATTACTATTAACGGCTCTTAAAAGCGATTCGTTTTTTACAGCACCTTTCCCAAAAACAACAGGCCCCGAACTTTTTAGTATTGAGTACGTGCGGCGAGCGCAAGTGCAAAGCCACACCGAGACTATCTCCGCATTTGATTTGATGGCTACGCTTACTCGGTTTAGTGCCGAGACCATTGCAGAAGCGATGCAGCGAGTCATGAGTCCAGTAGAAGAATACTATATATATACGAGTGGTGGCGGAATGCATAACCCGCTTCTGACAGGTTGGATCCAAGAATTGTTACCCGCAAAAACCTACTTCGGCAAAACGGATCAGTTAGGCATTGCTGGTGATGCCAAAGAGGCGGTGTTGTTTGCGATTCTGGCCAACGAAACCTTAATGGGTGGACAAACGAATTTTGGTCTTCGAGAAGGAGTACCAAGTGTAACGATGGGCAAAATCTCTCTCCCAAATTAACTCCTTAATTTTCAACAACATATTCTTCTCCGAATCACTATTTTTTAAAATAGTTAGACAAAATTTTTGTTGTTGTTGTTTGTTAATCGTAATATTGCAATGAAACAATAAAATTATGGGAGCTACTAAAACTGAACTGTTTACAGACCAGCAAAATGCCATCGCTAACTTGGCAAAAGCACTGGGGCATCCTGCACGAGTCGCTATTTTGGAATACCTGCTAAAGGTAAACGCTTGTATTTGTGGTGACATTGTTAACGAACTACCATTGGCTCAGCCAACGGTGTCGCAACACTTGAAAGAACTCAAAAATGCGGGTTTTATCAAAGGAACTATTGATGGAACGGCGATTTGCTATTGCCTTGACGAAAATGCCCTTGTGCAATTGCAACACTACTTTGCAGGGATGCTCACACAACTTGAAACCAAAAAATCCAACTGCTGTTAAGCACAAACCACAACCATTATGAAACTCTCAAGAATCAAAAACCTCCTTCAGACCGTGGAAACGGTTGATTTTGAACTGGAAAATGGGACATTCGTCCCTGAACATTTTCACGTTACCGAAATCGGCGTTGTTACGAAGCACTTTATTGACTGCGGAGGTACCGTACGAAACGAAAAAGTAGCGAATTTCCAGCTGTGGGATGCTAATGACTACGAACACCGCTTGAAGCCTCAAAAATTGCTAAACATCATCAGCCTTTCTGAACAAGTGTTGGGTATGGAAGATTTAGAAATTGAGGTTGAATACCAAACTGACACGATTGGCAAGTATGAGCTGGGCTTTAATGGAAAAAACTTTAGCCTATTGCCCAAACATACAGCTTGTTTGGCACAAGATAGCTGCGGTATTCCGCCAGAAAAGCAAAAGAATACTTCAAAGGCATGTTGTGCGCCAGCGAGTGGCTGCTGTTAGGGCGGCTAACTTATTCAAAGTGCCGCTTTGCTTGTCAAACAATCGTCTATTAACCTTATGTACCCATTTATTCATCTATTGTTAGAGGATTTAACTCAACAGTTTGAGACTATTCCTACCGAGCGCAAGGCATTACTCCAGCGTTTGGCGGCGTATATTCAGGAGCGAATCACGCAGAAAACCCCTGTACGCTTGGTTTATATCTGCACCCATAATTCACGCCGAAGCCATTTTGGGCAAATTGCCGCTGCCGTTGCAGCTAAGTTCTATGGTATCCCGAACGTCAGTACATTTTCTGGAGGTACAGAAGTAACGGCTTTTAATCCAAATGCGATTCGAGCTTTGCAAAGCTTAGGGTTTATAATAGAGTCAGACGGAGCCAGCGCAAATCCTAGGTATTGCGTTCGCTTTGGCGAGAATCAGTTTACCACTTGCTTTTCAAAAGTATATGATGACAACACCAACCCAAAAGATGATTTTGCGGCTATTATGACCTGTTCTGATGCAGAGACTAATTGTCCGTTTATTCCAGGGGTTAGCCTCCGCATTGGTACTACGTATGAAGACCCCAAAAAAGCAGACGGCACTCCTCAACAAGACGAAACCTATGTGGCTCGCTTTCGGCAGATTGCTACGGAGACGCTATATGTGTTTTCATTAGTAACAACATAAAACTTGTCATGAAGAAGTATCTTGCCGAAGGGCTAGGAACATTTGCAATCGTGTTTTTCGGAACCGGGGCTATCATTGTTAACCAAGAAACTCAAGGAGTTATTTCTCACGTAGGCATAGCCATTACTTTTGGATTAATTGTAATGGCTATGATTTACGCTTTGGGGGGTATTTCGGGGGCACACTGCAACCCTGCGGTTTCGGTTGCGTTAGCCATCATTCAAAAGTTTTCTTCCAAAGAAGTCTTACCCTACCTACTAAGCCAACTTGTTGGGGCAACTTTTGCTAGCTTGCTCTTAAAATTTTTATTTCCTCAACACCTTTCTTTAGGTACAACCATTCCGCACGGAACAGCCCTCCAATCACTTGTTTTAGAGTTTATTCTCACGTACTTTTTGATGTTAGTGATTATGTCCTTTGCCGACAGTCCTAAAGAAAAAAGTGCATTCGCTGGCTTAGTCATTGGTTCCGTTGTCTTGTTGGAAGCTCTGTTTGCTGGTCCGATTTGTGGGGCGTCTATGAACCCCGCTCGGTCGTTTGGACCCGCTTTAGTGAGCTTACAATTACACTCTCTTTGGATTTACTGGCTTGCTCCCATTATGGGTGCCATAGGAGCAGCCTTAACTTGGAAGTATTTGATGCGTTAAAAGTTACTAAATATGCTCTGATACATACCGCATTAAAATTGCACCGCACTTGCATTTTGAGTGTGTTTGTTAATTTATTGTTAAATTTTTATCCTCAGATTTAATCCTACCATAACCTTTCCGAAAAACTGAGATAATATACCCGCCTTACTTTTGCACCGGATTTGTAACAACCAATATGAAACTGTTTATTTATTCGATGCAACTTATGAAGTTTTTCTTTTCTCTACACGCTTCTAATTACTCTTTGGGGCTGATTTGTGCGGTTACTTCTTGCGAATAATCATGGTCATACAGTGGTTAAATGCTTAAAAAGCATGTTTATCTGTGACTTTACTTTTACCAAATAACACCAACATGAAACTCTTTTACACAACCAAGTGGGCTGGGTGTATCTTATTTTTTGTATTGACTTTGTTGGGGCAACTAGCTGTTGCTCAGATTACCACTTCATCTATTTCAGGACGAATCAAAGACGCTAAAGGGGGCGAGATTCCTGGTGCCACTGTATTGGCAATGTATTTGCCAACAGGTGCTAAGTATGGTGTTGCATCTAGTGTGGATGGACACTATACTATTGCCAATATGAACCCTGGTGGTCCATACAAAATTATAGTGACGTTTGTGGGTTACAAACCACAAGAAATTGAGGGAGTACAACTAAACTTAGGCGCCACTACCAATCTTGACTTTGTGATTCAGGAAGAGGTTACGGCCCTTCAAGAAGTAGTTGTTAAAGGTGACAAAGGTGGTACCAAAATCGGTACAGGCATCAGCGTTGGCGAAAACCAAATCAAGTCATTGCCTACATTGAGCCGTAGCTTGACGGATATGACTCGCTTGACGCCTCAAAGTGCTAATAACTCGTTTGCTGGAACGAATTTTCGATACAATAACGTAACCATCGACGGTACCATCAACAACGACGCCATTGGTTTTAGTCCATCGCAAGGTGGTCAAAGTGGTACTTCGGGGATGCCTGGTAGTAGCACCCGTACCAACCCGATTTCGTTGGATGCTATTCAAGATATTCAAGTTTATATTGCTCCTTATGATGTAAAAATCGGAAACTTTACGGGTGGTTCTATCAATGCGGTTACTCGGAGTGGTACTAACGACGTAACGGGCTCGGTGTATGCCTTTGGACGTAATGCTAGTATCACAGGGCCAAACAACGCAGGCGATAAAGCCAAGATCCCCAACAGCTACCATGATTATCAGCTAGGTTTCAGGGTTGGTTTCCCTATCTTGAAAAACAAGTTGTTTTTCTTTACGAATCAAGAAATCACTCGCCGCCAAGAACCTGTTTTTTATGGTGCTGGCTATGCTGACGCCTCGGGTAAGCAGCTTGCATTGGTTGACGTTGCAACAGCCCAAAAGATTACTGATTTTGTGAATACCAACTATGGCTTCAATGTAGGTGAATCCAAAGACTACACCATTTATTCCAACAGTAACAAGTTCTTCAATCGCCTCGACTGGAACATTTCGGACAAACACCAACTTTCGGTTCGTAATAACTATATTACTTCTGAAGCAACAAACCTAGAGCGTGACGCAGCCAACTTCCGCTTTAGTAGCATGGACTTTAAGCAAACCAATGACCAAAACTCTACTGTAGCTGAGTTGAAAAGCCGCTTCGGCAATGCTTCCAACAGTTTGATTATCGGGTATTCTGATATTCATGATTATCGTACGCCATTAAGCAGCAATGCGGCCTTTCCACAAGTGGAGATTTCAGCTAATGGAGGAACCATTTTCTTAGGCAATGACCGTGAAGCCACGGTGTTTAACATGAAGCAAAAGACCTTTGAATTTACCGATAATTTTACATGGTTCAAAGGCAAACACACCTTCTTGGTTGGAACGCACAATGAGATTTACAATATCAACTACGGTTTTGTGAACTCATGGAACGGACGTGTAGCCTACCGCAGCCTCGACGAGTTTTTTGCTGGTAAAGTTAACCGAGTGCGTGGTTCGTATAGCTTTACTGACAACGACCGCAACAGTTTGTTTGAAAACCCGTATGCAAAATTCCACGTTGCCATGTTTAGCTTGTATGGCCAAGACGAAATCCAAGTTACTGATAAGTTGAGGCTATCGCCCGGGTTGCGCTTTGATTTGGCAAAAACCGATTCGCCACCCATTAGTACCCTTTCGCAAAATACCCCGATTGACAAAAACGCAGGCACTACCTATAATTCAACGCCATTGTCACAAATTAACAATAAAATTTTTGGACAAGTATTGGTATCACCACGGTTAGGATTCAACTATGACGTAAATGGCGATAAGTCTTTGATAGTCAGAGGTGGCAGTGGAATTTTTACAGGCAAAATTCCCTTTGCTTGGCTGGGCTATGCCTTCTATAATGATGGTGTTGGCTTTGGATCGTTTGATGTGAATAACTTGGCTACTCGCACCAACGTAACGGGCGATGTACTCAAAGACGGTGCTCGTGCTTATGCCTTCAATAACGGACAAGGCAGCCAAACTCAAGTGGACGTAGTGAGCAATAACTTCAAAATGCCCCAAGTGTGGCGAAGCAGCTTAGCCGTAGATTACACCTTGAATGGCTACAAGTTTACGCTCGAAGGTATTTATACCAAAACCATTAACGACCTAAAATTTCAACAAGTCAACCTAAAAGACTCTGTTCGTTATTATAGCTATGACGTGAATCGTCAGATGCCGATTTATTTGTCGGGTGGAGCTACTGGCCAGAAAATTAATACCGCTTTTTCTAATGCCTACATGCTCTCGAATACGTCAGAAGGGTATCGTTATAGCTTGACGGCACAGGTGTCTAAACAATATCCGTTTGGCCTAAACTTCTCGGCAGCCTACACGTACGGCCAGTCGTTTGACATTACCAATGGTATCCGCAACTCGATGGAGTCAAACTGGCAACTCAACCAGTCGTTGACACCTAACGACCCGAAATTGGGCTATTCTAACTTTGATATTCGCCACCGCATTATCTCGCAAATTGGCTACAACAAGCAGTGGAACAAGTTGCATGGCACCAGTCTTTCGGTCGTCATTAATGCACAATCGGGCAATCCGTTTACATGGGGATTTGTCAACTCAACTATTGCCAATACACCTCAAGCAGCTGGTTTGGCGTATGTGTTCAAAGATGTAGCCGAAGCCACCAAGTATTTTGTTGATTACAAAGATGCTTCGGGTGCTACCATCACAGCGGCTCAACAAGCGCAACAGTTTATGGATTTTGTGAATGGTGACTCGTACTTGAGTACTCGCAAGGGCAATTTCACAGAGCGCAACGGGGGTCGCACGCCTTGGAACACCACGGCTGATGTGCGTATCATGCACACGATCAATGTATCACCAAGTGTGAAGAACAACCGTCCACACACCATTCAGCTTTCATTGGATATTATTAACTTCACCAACTTGCTGAATCCGTCGTGGGGTCGTGTGTACTTTGTACCCAATACCTTCAACTCTACCTCAAGCCTTGGCTTAACTCGTGTAAACAGCGGTACGGCTGCTGACCCAACCTATCGCTTTGTAACGCCAGCTACGCCTTACTCGGTAGATCAGTTGGCATCACGCTTCCAAGCACAGGTCGGTGCACGGTATAGTTTCTAAGAAGTTTTACAATAAACAAACCCCTGAAAACGAGCATCTTATCTTTTTAAAACTTGAATTCCTTTTAGGATTTTCTATATTGGTGTTGCGTGAAACGCCGTGGTTGATAACCACGGCGTTTTTTGTTACGATACTCAAGCGCTACACGTTGACAAATATTAAGTTTATGTTATAAGCAGCCTTATAGATTTCATACCTGTTTAACTTTTACACAAAATTGAGGTAACACACTTGCTCTACTTTTGTGCTGAGTTTTGCCAGATACCAATATGAAAGCAAATTAACTCAGTGCAAACCATGAATCGTTTCTTTATTCTACTCTTCTCTCTTTCCTTTTCGGTCGCATTGGCTCAGACCGGAACCATCCGAGGAACTATCAAAGACGCCGTCACCAAAGAAGACATCATCGGAGCTACCATTCGGATTGATGGTACCTCATTAGGTGCGGCTACCGATATTAACGGCTTTTTTACTATCAACAAAGCTCCTGTTGATAAAGTAAAGCTCATCATTTCGTACGTTTCGTACAAAACCAAGACCATTCCAGACGTAACGGTAGAAGATGGTAAGGTAACTGAAGTGAACACGTTTATTGAAGAAGATAAAGTGGCACTTCAAGAGGTGAAAATTGTAGGTCAACGCCTTACCAATACCGAGGTTTCCGTGATTTCTGAAATCAAGGCGGCACAGATGGTTGTCAATGGGATTTCTTCTCAACAGATTGGCAAATCGCTCGACCGTGATGCCGCTCAGGTAGTAAAACGAGTACCTGGTGTTACGATTTTTGGTGATAAGTTCATCAATATCAGGGGCTTGAATCAACGTTACAACACCGTAATGCTCCACAATGCGTTTACACCCTCAATGGAAACAGACGTACGCTCGTTTTCGTTTGACATCATTCCAAGTTCACAAATTGACCGTTTGTTGGTATTCAAAAGCCCATCGGCTGAATTGCCCGGTGAATTTGCGGGGGGTGTAGTAAAAATCTTCACCAAAAGTATTCCGGACGAAACGGGCATTACGGTAGATGTTAATGCTTCGTATCGTGAAGGGACTACTGGTAAGAAATTTTTAGAAACGCCTGGCGTAAACCTTACAGGCTTTAATGACGGCTACTTAGATTTATCGAAATACTTCCCTAAAACAAGAGACGAACTGATTGCGTCTAATCCTGACCGTTTAACGCAAATTGGGCAATTGCTCAAAAATGATTGGACACCTGTACAATCCACAGCATTGCCCGATATGCGGGTTGGTATTACGGGGGCCTTCAAGCTAATTGACCGCAACGACCTTAAAATCGCTACCATCAGTGCTATTAACTACAGCAATACTTATACATATTTCCAGATGGTTCGTCGGGATTTTGGACAACGCAGCACACAAGGCGAGAACAGAATCTTTGACTTTTTGGATAATCAATATACGCACAACATCCGTGTAGGTATTATGCACAACTGGGCTCTCCGCCTCAACGAAAACCATACGATTGAGTTCAAAAACCTCTATAATCAGATTTATACAGGTCAGTATGTGAATCGGACGGGCTTTGATGCTAACAATGGATACAATGCCAACAACCACTCGTTTGACCAAGTGTACAGAGGGATTTATACAGGGCAATTGGTTGGTACTCACAAGTTAGGCAGCGACAAAACGAAAGTAGATTGGGTGATTGGGTACAACAGCTCGTTTCGTGACCAACCTGACTACCGTCGTTATCGCTCAGATGTTGACTTAACTACTGGCTCTAAGTCTATTTACGTACCTGTTGGAGCGGCTCAAGCGTTTTTCTTAGGAAGAACCTACCTCACCCTCGACGAGAAGGGGTACACAGGATCAGCCAATTTTACCCAAAAGCTTACAGGTAAGGGAGACAAAGAAATTGAGTTAAAAGCAGGGCTGTTCTATGAATACAAAGACCGTTCGTTCAGTGCTCGTAACTTGGGGTATGTAAAGGCCAATTCAAGCTTGTTTGATTTAGACATTACCCAATCGGCACTTAACTTGTTTGCCAAGGGCAATATCAACAGCACCAATGGCTTGAAAATTGACGAACAAACCAACGCCAGTGATTCGTACACAGCCAGTAACAATCTGTTTGCAGGATATGCTCAGGTAAATTTACCCCTTTCAAAAAAACTCAACGTAATTGCTGGGGTTCGTGCCGAAAACAACACCCAGAAATTACAAAGTGCGTTGATTGATAAAACACCTGTTAACTACAATCGTAATATTCTTAGCTTATTACCCTCGGTTAACTTGACGTACAACTTTACAGATCGCTCGCTGTTGCGCTTAGCGTATGGACGTACGGTCAACCGCCCCGAGTTTCGTGAAATTGCTCCGTTTTCATTCTACGACTTCGTAAACAACCGAGTAGTGTCAGGTAATCCACAATTGTCAATTGCCAAAGTGGATAACTTTGATTTCCGGTACGAATTCTACCCAACGCCTTCTGAAATTGTAAGTGTAGCGGCCTTCCACAAAAACTTCAGCGACCCGATTGAGGTGATTTTTACGGGTGGTGCTAACACAACACTCAACATCAACTTCAACAACGCCAAGAGTGCCACCAGTACAGGGCTTGAGTTTGAAGTTCGGAAAAACTTAGCGAGCATTTCACCAGCTAAACTTCTTCAAAAGTTGAGCATTAATTTCAACGCAGCCTTTATTTATAGCCGTGTAAAACTTCAAGACAAAGACGCTGATACACAGTCAGATAACCGCCCGCTCCAAGGTCAATCGCCCTATATCATCAACGGTGGGCTTACCTACAGCAACCCTAAGAAAGATTTCCAACTCAACGTGCTCTACAACATTATTGGCAAGCGGATTTATGCTGTCGGTGCTGTGTTTGGGCAGGGTGCTATTTATCCAGACTGGTACGAGATGCCTCGCAACGTTATTGACATTACGTTCTCAAAGGGCATCAACCAACACTTTTTCATCAAAGGTGGTATCACTGACCTCCTCAATCAGCAAAATATTATCCTTCAAGACGGTAATGCCGATGGCAATTATAACAAGTCTTCAGACCAAATCATCCAGTCGTACTCGCCGGGTCGTCAGTTTTCGTTGGGTATTACCTACAAACTGCTAAAGAAATAAATCTTAAATTCTAACTATAACGCAATGAAAATCAATTTTCAAACACTTAAAAAAAGTGTGATTGCTCTGACGGTAATGGTTATGGGCTTTGCCATTGAGTCATGTAAAAAAGACGAAGAAGTTCAACCAGCCCCAACCCTTTCGATCACGACTACGGCTTTGTCAGGTTTGCCTGGTACAAGTGTCGAACTAAAAGCTACGATTAATGCTCCTGCGGGGCTTTCAACAGTAACTGTTCTCAAAAACGGTGCAGCTTTTGACAAGAAAACTCTGAACGGAGAAACTGCTTACGATTATAAAAACACCTATACAATCGAAAGCCTTACGGCTGGCACTGTTGTGAACTTTACCATTCAGGTAATTGACAGCAAAAACCAGTCTTCTACATTGGGTAACATCGCCGTAACCGTAACAGCTGTACCTGCCAAAGAAGTAGTAACGGTGCAAGGAACACTTGAAGGTAATATCACTTGGTCGGCTAGCAAAATCTACAAATTGGTTGGTTTTGTACGAGTAGGTGAAGACAAAACCGTAGATGGTACTCCTACCAAAACAGGTGTATTAACCATCGAACCCGGTACGCTTATCATTGGTGACAGAGCTTCTAAGGGAGCGTTGATTGTACAACGTGGCAGCCGTGTTATCGCTAACGGTACAGCTGATAAGCCTATTGTGATGACGTCTGAAAGAGCACCAGGCGAAAGAGAAGCTGGCGACTGGGGTGGTTTGGTAATTTGTGGTCAAGCACCTGTCAATTTGCCAGTAGCAAGCCGTGAATTGGAAGGTGCCTACGGTGGATTCTTTGGTGGTACCGATGCTGCCAATAACTCAGGTACATTCCGTTATGTTCGTGTAGAATACGCTGGTATTCCTATCAACCCCAACCAAGAAGTTAACTCTTTCACCTTTGGGGCAGTAGGTAGTGGCACAACCGTAGAATATTGCCAAGCATCTTTTGGTCTTGATGATTCGTTCGAGTGGTTTGGGGGTACTGTAAACTGTAAATACTTGATTGCCTACAAAGGTCTCGACGACGATTTTGACACTGACAACGGCTTTAGCGGTTACGTTCAGTATGGTATCGGTATCCGTGGTACTACGCAAGCTGACCAGTCAGGTTCTAACGGTTTTGAGTGCGACAACGATGCAGCTGGTTCAAGCAATACACCGTTTACTTCGGCTATTTTTGCCAACATGTCTATCATTGGTGCCAAAGGCAAGAGCGAGACTGCCATCAGCCCTCAGTTCCAGAATGGTGCACAGTTACGTCGTAACAACAAGCAAAAAATTTATAACACGGTGATTACAGGCTATCCAAACGGCTTATACATTGACAGCCAGTTGGGCGATGCCAAAGGTAATGCTACCAAAGGTGACATTGACCTACAAAACGTAATATTGGCTGGGGTATCTGGATGGGGTACTAACAACTGGGGTACTGGTTTCTCGGCAGCTCCACGTGGTGTACCAGTAGTTGATAACGAAGCTAACACCGCAGCAACAGCCATTTTGATTGGTACACTCAAGCCAACCGACTGGTTCAAAGCTCAAAAAGGAAATCAAATTTTAGCAGATAGAAGTACCTTGGGCCTCAATGATAATTTGTGGGCAACAGGCCGTCCAACGTTCCTTCCAACGGCGGGCCAAACAGGCTTACTGAATGCTACTTTACCAACTACGTTGCCTGCTTTCTTTGACAAAACTGACTACATCGGTGCTTTCAAAGACAAAGATTGGACTGCTACTTGGGCTGAGTTTAGCCCACAGTCGGTCAAATATCAATAAGTATCATCTCCAAGTCGGGAGGTGATACTCCCGACTTTTTTACCAATATGAAAAAATATAGTGCTTTATGTTGCCTGCTGGTAGGCTTGGCTTGTCAGCCTTCAAAACCCTACCAAGCAAGCCAGTATTTCAGTGAGAAAGAGCGAGATACCCTACTGACCAACATCATTACATACGTGTACGCCAAAGCGCCAGGCGCTACGAACGACACTCGATTCCAGTCTCAATACAGGAAGTTTTATGTAACGATGTTACCCAGTTTTTATCTCGAAAACTACTACATCGCTCCTGATAGCACGCATTATTTTTTCATGATTAGACCCGTAGGGAATCACCCTACCCAGCGAAGAGGAGTATTAGGGAAATTCAAGCTAAAGAGCCTAATGCCTGTTGAGTTTGAAGAAATTGCCAACACTCCCCGCTTAGAAGAAGAAGTGCTCCGCCAGAGAGGTCATTACTTGTTCAAAGAACTGATTAAGAACGGTAACTTGAACCCACAACTCAGCATGAAGCACTACATCGAATGGCCCGATTCTACGCTTCGTTACGATAAGCAAAAGAACGAATGGGTCTCGACGTTCAAAAACTGAATCCACTTAGGATTTTTCATATTGGTGTTGCTTTAAAAACCGAAGTCGCTGGCTTCGGTTTTTTTTAGTGCCTCATAGAAGCCTGCCTTAACAACCCCTTCTTTACCAGTTGTTTAGTTAGTAAAAAACCGATTTTGGGGAACAAATTTCCGATTTTAGCTTGCCATCCTCTACTCGGAGGCACCATAATTTCTAATTGCTTTTTGCCAAGTGCTCGTTCAAAAACAGCTCGCTCTATATCTTCAACCTGCAAATGCTGATTGCCCGAAAAAGTCAGAGCAGCAGCCGGATGATCAAGCTGAAGTGTGAGCATGTTTGTATTGACTAAGTCGGGGCAAATCACTGACACGTTAATGCCGTATTGCTTCATTTCATACGCTATGGCTATGCTAAAAGCTCTTACCGCAAACTTAGTGGCCGAGTAAATCGGTAGGCCATAGATGGGAGCCACCCCAGCCAACGACGCCACGTTGATGATATGCCCCGAGCTTTGTTTTATCATCTGTGCAGCGGCAAGTTTGGCGCCATACAAAACGCCTTTTATGTTGACACCTACTTGCAAATCAATACTTTCGAGCGAAAGCTCTGCTAAAAAGCCAGGTACTATCACCCCGGCATTGTTGATGAAAATATCAATCCGCCCAAACTTATCCACACACTTACCCACAACCGCTCGCCATTGTTCACTATTGGTGACATCAAGCGTCAAGATAAGGCTTCGAGATACCTCCCAATGCTGCGTTTGATTTTGTAACGTTGCAATGGCAATATCGGTAGCCACCACAGCGTATCCTTTCTGATAAAAAACCTCCGCAAGGTGCTTTCCGATTCCATTGGCACAGCCCGTAATAAAAACGGTTTGGTAGGTTGGCATAAGCTCACTAATTTAGGCGACAACATTTATCCTTTAAATCTACAACAAGGCTCATGAAAATCCAATTCTATGGTGCCGCCCGTACCGTAACGGGTAGTAAGCACCTCATTACCACCGATAAGGGGGTACGTATCCTGCTTGACTGTGGGATGTTTCAGGGCATTGGCACTACCGAAATGAATCAGCGCTTTGGGTTTGAGCCCGCCAGTGTTGATTATTTAGTTTTATCGCATGCCCACATTGACCACTGCGGCCTTATCCCTCGGCTGGTCGCCAAGGGTTTCCGTGGGCCTATCTACTGCACAGATGCCACTAAAGACTTGTGTCGGTATCTGTTGAGCGACAGTGCCCATATTCAAGAAACCGACCTCAAGCGGGTAAACGAACGGCGAGAAAATAGGGGCGAAAAGCCTCTCGAAAGCCTCTATACCCAAGACGACGTTGAGACAGCTATGGGACTTTTCACCACGGTTGATTACCACCAAACCGTATTTCTAAATCCCGAGATAAGCGTATGTTTCTACGACGCCGGGCATTTGTTGGGTAGTGCATCGGTTTTTTTGACCATCAAAGAGGGCGATGATGCGAAAAAACTATGGTTTACGGGCGATATTGGCCGCCCCGACGACCGCATCTTGCGTTGCCCAGAACCTGTGCCACAGGCTGATTACATCATTACAGAATCCACCTACGGCGACCGCCTGCACGAGACCGAGCCCGACATGAAAAGCCACCTATTGCGTATTGTGCAAAAAACCTGCGTCGAAAACAAAGGGAAGCTCATCATTCCAGCCTTTGCCGTGGACCGTACGCAAGAGTTGATTTTTGCCTTAGACCAGCTCGAAAGCGAAGACCGCCTACCGCCTATCAAGGTGTTTATTGACAGTCCATTAGCTATAAACGCTACTCGTGTGATGCGTGACCACGAAGAATGTTTTAACCCCGATATTTTGCAATACATCAAAAAAGACGGCGACGCCTTTGACTTCCCTACCCTCAAGTACGTGTCGGATGTGGCGCAGTCCAAAGGGATTAATTCACTGAAAGAACCTTGTGTGATTATTTCGGCGTCAGGAATGGCCGAAGCAGGGCGAATTAAACACCACATCCGCAACAACGTGGAGGACCCACGCAACACCATCTTGATTGTTGGCTATTGCTCGCCCGATAGCTTAGGTGGAGCCCTCAAGCGAGGCGATAAAGAGGTGCGTATCTTTGGCGAAACCTTTGCGGTACGGGCGCATGTCGAAATCATGGATTCGTTTTCGGCCCATGCTGATTACAAAGAAATGATAAAGCACCTCTCGACCCAAGACCCTACCCAAATCAAAGAGCTTTTTTTGGTTCATGGTGACTACGACACCCAGTTGGCCTTCAAAGGTCATCTGGAAGGTGCTGGTTTTCAGAATATTTACATTCCAGAAATGTTAGAAAGCGTAACGCTTTCCTGAGCCGCTTCTTATGAAAGCCTATTACCAAAGCCCACTTGGCTGGGCCTATATCGAAGCCAATGAGCAAGGCATTTTGTCGGTTTCGGTCAAAGACATAAGCCCCTCCGAACCTGCCGATGAGCACCCGCTGTTGGCGCAGTGTCTTCGGGAATTAGAAGAATATTTTGCAGGGCAACGAACCGATTTTGAGGTAGCTTTAGCCCCCAAAGGCACAGATTTTCAGCAACTAGTATGGCAGGAGTTGCTGAAGATTCCTTTTGGTAAAACGCTGAGTTATCTACAACTGGCTCGCCTCTTGGGTGACGAAAAAACCATCCGAGCCGCCGCCGCCGCCAATGGCAAAAATCCCCTGTGGATTATCGTACCCTGCCACCGAGTCATCGGCTCCGACGGTAGCCTCACGGGCTACGCAGGAGGGCTATGGCGTAAAAAATGGCTCCTCGAACACGAACAAAAAATCAAGACGGGGAGTACTTGGACGTTATTTTGAGAGATGGGAGGATTGTTGACGTAAATCCAGAAAAATCCTTGCAATTCAGGGTTGGGGCATTTAGATTTGCCTCACTAATGCCGAAGTGGTGGAATTGGTAGACACACACGTTTCAGGGGCGTGCGCCTTCACGGGCATGCGAGTTCGAGTCTCGCCTTCGGTACTTTTCCGAATGAATCAATGGCTGGTCAAACAGTTCTTGATTCATTTTTTGTTTAAGCCCATTTTTGCAGCCATTCTTGTTCAGTAGCCCGCAAATACCTTTAGTGCTGCTGCTCACAGAAGCCCTCAAAATCTATACAAATTTTGTTGTCCGAACACAGAACATGCTCTGTATCAAACTTTCTCCTAAATTTGTACGGTTTTAAGATTAAACTACTCAAAAATAGCATAAAATGGCGACAAATTATGATTTAATCGTGTTGGGGAGTGGCCCAGGCGGTTATCCTACGGCAATCAGAGCCTCACAATTGGGGATGAAAGTAGCGATTGTTGAAAAGGAAAGCCTTGGCGGTATCTGCCTCAACTGGGGTTGTATTCCAACCAAAGCCTTGCTGAAATCTGCCCAAGTATTTGAATACATCAAACACGCCAAAGACTACGGTATCACCATCCAAGATGGCGCCTACGAAGCCGACTTTGGTGCTGTGATTAAGCGTAGCCGTGGCGTGGCCGAAACCATGAGCAAAGGCGTGGCCTTTTTGATGAAGAAAAATAAAATTGACGTCATCATGGGCTACGGCAAAGTAAAAGCCAACAAAACCGTAGAAGTAACCGCTGCCGACGGCACCAAAACCGACTACACCGCCAACAAAGGGGTAGTGATTGCCACAGGTGGCCGTGCACGGCAGTTGCCCAACATTCCGATTGATGGCGAAAAAATCATCGAATACCGTAAGGCCATGAGCTTAGGCTTCCAGCCCAAAAGCTTAGTGATTGTTGGCTCTGGTGCTATTGGTGTAGAGTTTGCCTATGTGTATGCCAGCATGGGCACTAAGGTGACTATCGTTGAATTTATGCCAGCGATCGTACCCGTAGAGGACGAAGACATCTCGAAAGAGTTGGCCAAGCAATACAAAAAATTAGGCATTGATATTTACCTCAACTCTACCGTTGAAAAAGTAGATACTAGTGGCGAAGGCTGTAAATCGTTTGTCAAAACTCCATCGGGCGACATCGTATTGGAGTCGGACATCGTGCTGTCGGCGGTAGGTGTCGTAGCCAACATCGAGAACATCGGTCTTGAAGACGTAGGCATCGCTACCGACCGTGGCAAAATCTTGACCAACGAATGGTACGAAACCAACATCCCAGGGTTCTATGCCATTGGTGACTGTACCCCAGGTCCAGCCCTGGCACACGTTGCCACTGCCGAAGGAATCATCTGTGCCGAAAAAATCGCAGGTGTTCACACCGAAGCGCTTGATTATGGCAATATTCCAGGCTGTACGTATTGCCAGCCAGAAATTGCCTCAGTAGGACTGACCGAGAAAAAAGCCAAAGAAGCAGGCTACGAAATCAAAGTGGGTAAATTCCCCTTTGTGGCCTCTGGTAAAGCTACAGCCGCCGGCGCTCGTGATGGCTTTGTAAAAGTGATTTTTGATGCTAAATACGGCGAGTTTTTAGGCGCTCACATGATTGGCATGAACGTAACCGAAATGATTGCCGAAGTGGTAGCAGCTCGTAAGCTCGAAACCACCGGTCACGAAATCATCAAGGCCGTTCACCCACACCCTACCATGTCTGAGGCCGTGAAAGGTGCTGCCGAAGTAGCCTACGGCGAAGCGATTGACGTTTAGTATATCCTATTTTCGCAATAGTTCACCCCACCCCAAATCGGTGGGGTGTTTTGTTTTTGTACGTCGAGGCATTAACTTCGCTTTATTAATCCTGATGGACGTTTTCAAATTGGCGAATTTTCAATTTTTCAAATTAGTTGTCTTTTTTGGCTGCTTACTGACGGCATCTGCTGCTCAGGCTATTGATGTACTTACCCCTAAGTTGCTCGAAACACAAGTGGTTATTGTAGGGGGTGGCGCCAGTGGGGTTATGGCTGGGATTCAGGCCGCTCGCATGGGTGTAAGAGCCGTTGTGGTCGAAGAAACCCCCTGGCTGGGAGGGATGCTCACTGCCGCAGGGGTAAGCGCCGCCGACGGTAATCATAACCTTCCGTCGGGTCTTTGGGGGGAGTTTCGGCAAGAGCTTATTAAATGGTACGGAGGCGAAAAAAACATCTCTACTGGATGGGTCAGTAGCACCATGTTTGAGCCCCATGTAGGCGCACGCATCTTGCGCAACATGGCCACCCGAGAAAAAAACCTCCTCATCCTTACTGAAACTCGCTATACCGATGTCATCCGCACCAACATGGGTTGGATTGTAACAGCCATCAACCTCAATGCCGAAAAGCTGTTTATCAAGGCCAACATCTTGATTGATGCCACCGAACTGGGCGATGTAGCCGCCAAAATCGGCGTGCCTTTTGACGTAGGCATGGATGCTCGCAACACCTTTTCGGAACGCATTGCCCCCGAAAAAGCCAACAATATCGTTCAGGACCTTACCTACGTGGCTGTTTTGAAAGATTTTGGAAAGGACGCCGACCGCAGCATCCCTCGCCCAGCCAGCTATGACTCTACGCAATTTTTGTGTGCTTGCAAGCAGTTTTGCAACGACCCCAAGGCTACTCGCCAGCATGATTGCGCCAAGATGATTACTTATGGCGAATTGCCTAACAAAAAATACATGCTCAACTGGCCCATTCACGGCAACGACTACTACGTCAATCTCATTGGCATGACCGAATCACAACGGAAAGAGGCCATCCAAAAGGCAAAAGAACAAACTCTCAATTATGTCTATTTTATCCAAAAAGAACTAGGTTACAAGCATTTAGGATTGGCAGATGACGAGTTTCCGACCGATGACAAGCTGGCGCTCATTCCGTACCACCGTGAAAGCCGACGGATGTTTGGTATGGTAACCCTCAATCTGAACCACATGGAGCGCCCCTTTGACCAAGCCACCAAACTATACCGCACGGGCATCGCCGTAGGCGACTACCCCGTGGACCAACACCACGGCAAAAATACCAACGCCCCCGATTTGTACTTTGTGCCTATACCGTCGTTCAATGTGCCATTGGGAAGCTTGGTTCCACAAAATTTCCGCAACCTCATCATCGCCGAAAAGTCCATTTCGGTCAGTAACATTGCCAATGGAGCTACTCGCCTTCAGCCTGTGGTAACCCAGATTGGTCAAGCCGCAGGAGCCTTAGCGGCGCTGGCCATCAAGGACAAAACCACTCCCGACAGCATTCCGGTCCGAAAGGTACAAGAAGCCATGCTCAAGTCGGGGGGGTATTTGATGCCGTACTTAGATGCCAAGCCTACCGAAAAAATCTTTTACAGTATCCAGCGCATTGGAGCTACAGGCATACTCAAAGGCGTAGGCAAAAACATAGGCTGGTCTAACCAAACTTGGTTTTACATGGATTCTACCCTCAGCGTGGGAGAATTCTGGAGGGGACTGAAAGAGTTTGAAGGGAAATTTCGATACAAACCCAAGGACGATAAAGCCAAGCTAAGCGTCGAAGAAGCCCTCATGATGATTTTTGAACTTGATAAGGTAGCCGACAGTCCTTTGTTTTCGTTTAATTTTTACGATTCGTACAAAGAATTTGTCAAAGCCCGCTGGACCACCGACTACCTTCTGCCCAATTTTGACCTCAGCCGTCCCATCACCCGTGGCGAATTGGCTGTTTTGTTAGACAAACTCTACGACCCTTTTCACCTAAAAAGCGTGGATTGGGAAGGGAATTTTGAGTGATTCACTCACTTTTCAAACTCTTCACCGGATTCATCAAAGCGGCTTTAAGGCTTTGTAACGATACAGTAAACATGGCAATCCCCATCATAATCAGCCCTGTCAGCACAAATGCCCAGACGCTGATGTTGATTTTAAATTCAAAATTTTGCAACCATTGGCTCATCACCCACCAAGCAATCGGCGTGGCAATGACAATGGCGATGATGACCAGTTTCAAAAAGTCTTTAGAAAGCAACATCAAAATATTGGCTACTGATGCGCCCATCACTTTTCTAACGCCAATTTCTTTGGTACGTTGCTCGGCAATGAAAGTGGCTAAACCAAACAAGCCCAAACAAGCAATCAGCACGGCAATCAATGTAGCCGTTTCAATAAGTCGAGCCGTGCGCATTTCAGACTTGTAGGCCCTTGTCAGTTCTTCATCCAAGAAATTGTACTCAAACAATTGACCCGGAAAAGTAGCCGTCCAGATTTTTTCAATCGTCGCTACGGTAGTGTGAAGGTTGTCGGTGGTCAGGTGATTGTTATTGAGTTTGATACCTACTTGGTAAAAATTTCTAGGCACAATTTGAATAAACGTCGGGTCGATTTTTTGGTGTAACGAGTTGACGTTGAAGTTTTTCGCTACGCCTACAATGGTGGCAAATTCGTTGCCGTTGCCATAGTAAACTTTCTGGCCAACAGCATCTTGCGGATTCTGAAGCCCTATTTTGTTTAAGAATATTTCGTTGACAATTACTTGGTTGGTGGTGTCCATATCTTGCAGCGCCCGACCAGCCAATAGCTTGATGCCATAAGTATCCATAAAGTGCGAATCGCCCATTTTCATTTGGGTTTTGACAGGAACTGGCTCTTTGCCCTCCCGAAACTCGATGGCTTGCATCCAATTGCTTTCGGCAGAAGCACTGTTAAACGAAAAACTCACGTTTTTCACCAACGAAGCAGCCATGAGTTGATTGCGCATGGCTTGCAGCTTAGACGTTTCGTTTGAAGGTAAGCCTACAATAACAATGGCATCTTTGTTGAATCCTAAATCGGCTTTTTGGAAGAAGCTGAGTTGATCGTTAATAAGCATGGCAGCGCTAATCAGCACCAACGAAACCGTAAACTGCACTACTACAAGGGTTTGGCGTAACGGAAACCATTGTTTTTTATCGGTCATTTTGTTTTTATGCAAAGCACCAATCGGCATCATACCCGAGAGTTTAAGCGCAGGATACAGCCCTGCCAGCAAGGTAGTTATGCCTAACAATGCCAACACAAACAGCAAATTGTTGAACGTAAACAAATCGGCAAACTGAATGGGGATGCTGAAAAGGGCACCAATAGAAGGCAAGCTAAACTTCGTAATCAGCACCGCAAACACAATGGCAAAGCCTGTAATTAACCCCGCCTCAATCAAAAACTGATGCACCAACGAGCCTCTGCTACTGCCAATTACTTTACGGATACCCACTTCTTTCGCACGTTTGAAAATCTGGGCAGTACTGAGGTTGATGAAATTGAAACAAGAAATCAGCAAAACCAAAAAGCCAATCAACGATAAGGTTTTGAGTAGTTTAACATTGGCTGTATGCCCACTCAAATTATCCGAATAATGAATGTTGGTCAACGGACTAAGAGCAAAACGTTTGTCTTCGAGTGCCTCTTTACCCATATATTTTTCAACGATATGCACAAAGCGTTGATTGACTTGTGTTGCTTGAATGCCTTTTTTCAACAACACAAACACTTGGTGGCTATCGTCCCAGCCATTCCATTTGTCAAGTTCAAAATTAGGATTGGTTAGTTTTAGTGTCTGAAACGACACCATCATATCAAAATTGAAACTGCTGGTGCTGGAGTAGTCCTCAACCACACCAGTTACCATGAGGTCTTGTTTGCTGCCCATCCGAATGGTTTTGCCCAATACATCGGTAGTTCCAAAATATTTTGTTGCATATTTTTTGGTTAAAACAATGGAATTAGATTCTGTAAGTGCTTTGTTGGCATTGCCTACAATCCATTGATAATCGAACACTTGAAGCAGATTTTGGTCAGCAAAAACAAATTTATCTTTGAAACGATTCTGGCCGTTGCCTGTGGCAAAAGTGCTGCCCCAAATTTGAATCAGCGGCACTACTTTTTCTACTTCGGGCATATCGTTGCGCAAGGCGTTGTCCATGCCTGTATATGTGCCTGGATAGATATGACCTTCCTTGATATTTTCCGTTTCGACCCGATAAATGCGGTCGCCTTTGCTTTGGTTAACGTCAAAGCTAGTTTCATGACGAACAATCAGAAAAATCACCAAAGCACAGGCCATGCCCAATGTCATACCAACTATATTGATGGTGGTGAATCTCAGGTTTTTAGCAAGATTCCGAAAAGCGATTTTGAAATAATTTTTAATCATGGCTTCTTTAAAAAATGAGGTGGATGGATATAAACTTGGTTTACGCTTCAAGGCAAAAGGTCTGACAAAACTCAACACGCTCCACACATACTGTCGTCGGGCGAGCTTTTCGCCAAATAGTTTGGCTTGACGGTGGAACTGCTCATGCAAATCCCCCTGCACTTCCTCCAATAAGTGAGGAGCGCAAAACCATTCTAGCAATCGGTCAGCCCAGCGGGGTGGTTGCATGAGTTTTTATTCTGATTTTAATGATTTCACAGGATTCACCACCGCTGCTTTGATGGCTTGATAACTCACTGTTAACAAGGTAATTGCCAAGGCACCAATGCTGGAAACAGCAAAAATCCACCACGAAATCTCGGTGTGATACGTGTATTTTTGCAACCACTCGTTCATGAAATAATAAGCGATTGGCGAAGAGATGAGGCAGGAAATGATAACCAGTACCACAAAATCTCTGGACAATAAGCCCCACAAATTGACCACCGAAGCACCCAACACTTTGCGTACGCCAACTTCTTTGGTGCGTTGTTCGGCTACGAACGATGCCAAACCAAATAACCCCAAGCAAGAGATAAAAATAGCAAGCACCGCAAAGAAGGTAGCCAATTTGCCGATCTGTTCTTCGCTTTCAAATTTTTTGGCAAGTTCTTGGTCTGCAAATTTATAATCGAAGGGAGAGGCAGGGTTAAGTTTCCTGAAAACGGTCTCTATGCTCGCCAGGGCCGCACTTGCGCTCACGGTTGGCTTGAGTTTGATTGTAATAATGTTTTGAAAATTGTACCTCAACACATACAAGCTGGGCAGCACCCGTTGATAGGGTGAATCGCCTACGATGTTTTTGACAACGCCAATGACATGGTATTTTTTTTGTTCGTAGTTGGTTATAATACTGCCGATTACAGTCTTTTTGCCCATAAGTGCCGCAGTAGCCTCATTGATGAGGATTGCCGTCGAATCGGTACTCAATTCTCTTGAGAAATCCCGCCCTTCTACCAACTGAATGCCGACGGTTTTGCCCCAGTCGTGCGTAACGCTTGTCACCCCAAACAGTATATTTGACTTGGGGTCTAATCCCTCCCAAGCATAGCCTGTATTCAGATTCCCATTGGCCGTAATCGGATTTTGGGATTCGCATGTATTTTCTACCATTCCTGTTGCCAATAGCTCATTTCGTAAGACGTTGTGGTTTAGGCTTTGGAGTTCAGGTGTGTTTTTTTCCAAAAAAATCAGTCGGTTATTGTCATAACCAATCGGGCGATTTTTTACGTATTGGATTTGTTGGTAGATAATAATCGTTCCAATAATGAGGGTAACCGAAATTGTAAATTGCGTAACGACCAGCACCTTGCGAGGCAAAGCAGCCAAACGCCCCACTTTGAAGGTGCCTTTGAGGGTTTTGACAGGATTGAACGACGACAAATAAAGTGCAGGATAACTGCCTGATAATAAACCAGTAACAAGAATAAAACCAAAGCTAATCCCCCAAAAGGCAAGGTTTGACCAAGGCATTTGCATTTGCTTGTCTGCCACGGTATTGAACCACGGCAACGCCAACGCAACCAGCAAGTTGGTCAGTAAAGAAGCCATAAAAACCACCAGCAGCGATTCGCTCAAAAACTGCCCAACCAACTGCGCCCGAACCGACCCAATAGCTTTGCGAATTCCTACTTCTTTGGCTCGTTTTTCTGAACGGGCTGTACTCAAATTCATAAAATTGATACAGGCAAGCAACAAAACAAACAAGCCTATCAAGCCAAACAACCAGACTATTTGGATTCGACCACCATCGCTGACTCCGTTTGTAAAGCTATCATACAAATGCCATTTACTCATTGGATGAACAAACAGCTCAGGATTTGACTGTAGTTCTCCTTTATCTACTTTTGTAAACATCAAGCGTTTAAGCTTGGCTTGCGTTTTTTCAGGATCTGCACTTGGATGCCATTGTAGATAGGCATTCCAACTATTGTTTCCCCAATTATTAACAGAAGCCCTCGCCATCTCATCTACAGAAAGATACGCCTCCCAGGGAGCAATCATCTCAATAGTTGAGAATTCCGTATTTTTCGGAAAATGTTGAAATACCCCTGTAACTGTTAAGTTGATTTTATTGTCAAGTCGCACAACTTTGCCGATTGGGTCTGCCTCTTTAAATAAGGCTTGAGCCATTTTATCGGATAGCATAATGGAGTGCATGTCTTGCAGGCCGTTCTGCACCCCTTTGAGGATTTCTAAAGAGAATATTGCTGTAAACGAAGGCTCCGCCCAAAGCCCTCGCTGCGTGATTTTGGTATCGTTAAAGGCAATGATATGGGCGTCGTCTCGAGTCAAGACAACGTCCTTAAATTCTGGAAAATTAGTTCGCAGTTCTTTACTAATAGGGATAGGCACAATGCTGTAGGTACCTACTTTGCCATCAAAAGTTCGGTTTTGATAGATTTTACCTATATAGTCATAGTTTTTGAATGACTTGTTGAAACTCAGTTCATCCCATACCCAGAGGCCAATCAGCATTGCCACGGCCATGCCAACGGCCAGACCTGCAATGTTGATAAACGAGTAACCCTTGTGTTTGAGCAGGTTACGGAAAGCGATTTTGAAATAATTTTTAATCATGGCTTGTTTAAAAATTGAGGTGGACGAATACAAACTTGGTTTACGCTTCAAAGCAAATGGACGAACAAAACTCAGCACACTCCACACATATTGCTGTCGGGCGAGTTTTTCGCCGAATAACTTGGCTTGGCGATGGAATTGCTCATGCAAATCACCCTGCACTTCCTCTAGCAAGTGAGGAGCACAAAACCATTCCAACAAGCGGTCGGCCCAGCGGGGTGGTTGCATTTTGTTCTATTCAGATTTCAATGATTTTACAGGATTCATCACAGCGGCTTTGATGGCTTGATAACTCACCGTTAACAAGGTAATAGCCAAAGCTCCTGCGCCCGAAATCGCAAAAATCCACCACGATATTTCGGTGCGATACGTATATTTCTGTAGCCAATTATTCATAAAATAATAAGCAATCGGCGCAGCAATGAGGCAAGAAATAATGACCAACACCACAAAATCTTTGGATAGCAATTGCCAAACATTTGCAACGCTAGCGCCTAACACTTTACGAATACCAATTTCTTTGGTGCGTTGCTCGGCTATAAAAGAGGCCAATCCGAAAAGACCCAAACAAGAGATTAAAATAGCGAGAATGGCAAAAATGGAAGAGATTTTGCCCAAACGTTCTTCGTTAACAAATTTTTTGGCGTATTCTTCATCCACAAATTTGTAGTCAAAAGGCACAGCAGGATTATATTTTTGAAACACACTGGCTATTTTGCTTACTGCTGTTGTTGTACCTATTTTCTGGTTGAGTTTGATGTTGATGGTATATTGATTGTTGTAGTCAATCAAGAATACAGTAGGCAGTATAGGTTCAAAGGGCGAGCCCATCACAATATCTTTGATGACCCCAATGACATGAAAATGCTTATCACCCCATTTCACATTTTCACCAATCGGATTTTTTAGACCCATGTATTTGACGGCTGTTTCATTGATGATAATGGCCGATGAGTCTGTCGAAAACTGTTTTGAGAAATCTCTGCCGTCTTTAAACTGCCATCCCACAATTTTGCTATAGTCATGAGTTACTCTGAACGTGGCAAAATTATCTTCTAAGTTGGGTGCTTTGCCTTTCCAGTCGAAGCCGCTATTATTTTCCCAAACATCGGTGATAGGCGAAGACGAAACAGCCACGTTGGTTACGGCTCCAGATTGAAGCAGTTCGTTTCGGATTACTTCATAATGCTGATAAAGGTCGGGCGTAATCATGTACACGGCCATCAAACCATCTTTATCATATCCTACATTCCTGTTTTTGGCGTGCTGAATTTGGAGGTAAATGATGCTAGTACCGATAATCAAAGTGATGGAAACCGTAAACTGCATGACCACTAATACTTTACGTGGAATGGTGACGAAGCGCCCTACCCGAAAAGTACCTTTTAGCACTTTGATAGGCTGAAATGAAGACAAATAAAAGGCTGGATAGCTGCCTGCCAGTAAGCCTGTGACGACACTAAAACCAATTGCCGAAAGCCAAAACAGCGGATTTGACCATAAAATTGTTATTTTTTTATCTGCCAATTCATTGAAAAACGGCAAAGCGAGTTGTACTAAAATCAAAGACAACGCAAAGGCAACAAAAACAACCAAGAAAGACTCACTGAAAAATTGTGTAATCAACTGCCCCCGAAGCGAGCCGATGGATTTGCGAATCCCCACTTCTTTTGCTCGTTTTTCAGAACGTGCTGTGCTTAAATTCATAAAATTGATGCAAGCCAATAACAAAACAAATACACCAATAATACTATAAAGCCAAATAAATTCGAGTTGCTCACTGGTAACATTTACCCTGTTGGTGAATTTTGAATATAAATGCCATTTGCTCATTGGGTGAACAAATAATTCAGGTTTAAATGAGGCACGTTTTTTATCTACGTGTTTCAGTTTTATGTCTTTTATTTTAGTAGAAACATGTTCAAAATCAACATTAGAGGCAAGCTGAACATACATTTGATAAGAATTGTCGTTCCAATCTGTTTCCAAGTCCTTCATAAAAGTCATAAATGAAACCAGCAAATCCCAAGGGGCTATAAAAGTTAAGTCTTGAAATTCTGAATTTTTCGGTAAATCTTTATAAACTCCAGCAACCCGTGCATCCATTCGATTTTTTATCTTTACGATTTTATTCAAAGGATTTGCCTCGCCAAAAATTTTTTTAGAGAGCGATTCAGAGAGCAGAATGGAATGAGGGTCTTTAAGAGCAGCACGAGTACCATAAATCATTTCCAAAGCAAATATTTCGGGAGCATCTGGCTGCATAAAACTACCCGATTGGAAGAATTTTTTATCTCCCGATAACATCGAATATTTTTGCGTATAGGTAGCCATAGCTACGTATTTAAAGTCAGAAGCATAAGATGAACGAAGCTCGGTTGCCAAAGGAATTGGGTTGGTTATATAAGTACCCTCTCCATTATGCACCATTACACGCCCTATGCTATCGTAGTTCTTGAAATATTTATTAAAACTCAATTCATCATAAATCCAAAGTCCAATCAACATAGCTACGGCCATACCTACTGCCAAGCCGCCAATGTTGATGAACGAATACACCTTACTCTTAGCAAGGTTTCTGAAAGCAATTTTGAAATAATTACGTATCATGGCTTCTTTTAAAAATGAGGTGGATGGATATAAACTCGGTTTACGCTTCAAAGCAAATGGCCGCACAAAACTCAACACGCTCCACACATATTGCTGTCGGGCGAGCTTTTCGCCAAATAGTTTGGCTTGGCGATGGAATTGCTCGTGCAAATCGCCTTGCACCTCCTCCAGTAGGTGAGGGGCACAAAACCACTCTAACAAGCAGTCGGCCCAGCGGGGTGGCATTGGTGTCATATACTCAAGGCGGGTAAGGGCTGAGGCGAAATAGCATCCCACATCCGATTACGCATCGAGCGGATTTCTTGGAGTGTCCGATTCCCTAATGCTGTTAGGGTAAACAGGCGCTTTCGGCGCCCGCCTCGTTCGGCTGTAGCCTCGCCCATGTGAGACGAAAGCATCCCTTTTTCTTCGAGCCGATGTAAGGCCGCATGGACTGCGCTCAAACTCACCGAACGGCCAGTCTGAGATTCTAACTCTTCGGTAATAGAAACACCATAGGCTGTGTCGCCCAAAATAGCTACGGTCAACAACACTAATTCTTCAAACTCCCCCAAGTAGGTTCTTCTCATGGTTTGATGATTATATTAACTTTTGTAGAACAAATGATGTGCCAAGCCCCTAAAATGCCTGATTATGTGTAGTTTTAGCTATTTTTCAGCCAAAAACCATCCGAAAACGGACAGTTGGCGTACGCAATCGTACAGTCAGCCCAAAAGCCCCCTGGGGAACAAAAAATCTTCAATTGGGAACAGTCCGACGATTCAATTAGGGGGCTTTATTGCGTTTTCAATGACTTCACAGGGTTCATCAGTGCGGCTCGAATGGCTTGATAACTCACTGTCAATAGGGTTATTGCCAATGCGCCCATACCTGCTACAGCAAATATCCACCAAGATATTTCGGTGCGATACGTATATTTTTGTAGCCATTCGTTCATAAAATAATAAGCAATTGGAGCGGCGATGAGGCAGGAAATGATGACTAAAACTACAAAATCTTTTGAAAGCATTTGCCACAAATTGGCGACACTTGCACCCAGCACTTTTCTGATTCCAATTTCTTTGGTGCGTTGTTCGGCCATGAAAGAGGCCAAACCAAATAAGCCCAAGCATGAAATGAAGATGGCGAGTATGGAGAATATATTTATTAAACTTGCCAAGCGTTGTTCCCTAAAAAATTTATTATTAAAATCTCTGTCGGCAAAAAGATAATTAAAGTTACCGGCTGGATCATATTTTCTTAGGACGTTTTCTATTATTTTGATGGATTTTGAGGCGCTCATATATGGTTTAAGCTTGATGGTTATAAAAGGTGCATTGGCTCTTATCATTTCAAAAACTGTAGGGCGAACGGGATCGAAAGGGGAATCCATTAATATATCTTTTACAACGCCAACTATTGTAAGTGCTTCACCGTTTTTTCTAATTATTTGACCTACAGGGCTTTGCAAGCCCATTAGTTTTACTGCAGCTTCATTGAGAATAATAGCAGAGGTATCTGTACCAAAATTCCTCGAAAAATCACGCCCACCTATTACTTGCCACTCTATCGTTTTTCCAAATTCGGGAGTAACACTTAGAGAAACCAAATCTTCGGCATTTGAAGATTTACCAGGCCAAGAATAACTGCTGGAATGATGCCAAGATTCTGAAATTGGGCTATTGATTTCAGCCATTTCTACCACAGCACCGGAGTTAAGCAAATTTTGTCGCATTGGAAAAAAATGACCACGCAATTCGGTAGTATTTTTTCTGATTTGCACCAAACCTTTTGTTTCATAGCCTAGCGGTCGATTTTTAGTAAACTGAATTTGCTTATAAATTACAGTTGTAGCAACAATTAAAACGATTGAAATACAAAACTGAAAAACAACTAAGGTCTTCCGAGAGTTTAACTCTAAAAAATTGCTTTGTGGTTTGCCTTTCAACACTTTAACAGGCTGAAAAGAAGATAAATACAATGCAGGGTAGCTTCCAGAAATCAAAATTAATGTAGCAGAAAATAGGACAATTATAAACCAAAAGTTAGGGTTTGACCAAAGAACACCAATTTCTTTAGCTGAGATTTCATTGAAAAAAGGCATTGCCATTTGTACCAAAAGCAACGACAGAAAAGTTGCTAAAGTCACGATTAGAATTGTTTCTATATAAAATTGTCCAATAATCTGACCTCGATTTGAACCAATAGCCTTACGAACGCCAATTTCTTTAGAGCGTTTTTCGGAGCGTGCAGTACTCAAATTCATAAAATTGATAGCAGCCAGTAGTACAGTTAGGACTCCGATTAAACCGAAAATCAAAATATTATCTTTCCCAGTAGAAACAGGTAAGCCATCTTTAAATTCTGGGTACAAATGCCAATCGTCCATGGAGTATAAATATAAATTAGGCTTTGATGGGTCTTTGGTTGCCTTAAAGATTTCATCTTTTATCAATGAATTAACCTGAGCAACTGTCACATTTTTTGCCAATTTTACATAAATCGGGAAAGAATTTTCATCCCAGCGATTTTTTGCATCACGCACCCATTCTTCCATTTGGGCAAATGAATCTAAAGATGCATAAAAAGCCGTATTACGGTAAGTAGAATTTTTGGGTAAAGATTTGAAAATACCAACGATTTTAAAAGTTGTATTTTTATCTAAATTGACGCTCTCATTAATAGCATCCTTGGGGCCGAACAAAGCTTCTTTTGTCTTTTCAGAAATCAAAATTTCGAAAGGTTGTAAAGGAAATTTTGGCGAACCCTCCAGAATTTTCAAACCTAAAATTTTCTCACCCCCCTTTTCCATGAATAAACCCCGTTTGATAATGTTTTTTTCTCGGATTGACAAACTTCTTTCACCGCCATAACTCGATGCCACCACTTCCTCAAAATAATTCCCATAAGACTCTCTTAGTGTGGCTGCCAATGGCAATGATTGAGACTGTTCAGTGATAATATTACCATTGAAATTGCGATTTTTCTGCAAAAGTGCAATTCTATCATGATCTTCATGGTATTTGTCAAACGACAGTTCATCCCAAACCCAAAGTCCAATCAATATCGCCACGGCCATCCCAACGGCCAAGCCACCAATGTTGATGAACGAATACACCTTATTTTTCAACAGGTTTCTAAAGGCGATTTTCAGATAGTTGCGTAACATGTTTGGATTCAGTAAAGAGGTGGATGGATATAAATTCGGTTTTCTTTTGATGTAACGAGGCTTGATGAACCCCAGCACTTCCCATAGGTACAGCCAACTAGCACGTTGATAGCCAATTCGCTCTACTTGATAAGCAAACTCTTCGTGCAAGTCGCCTTGGATGTGTTCTAATAAATGAGGGGCACAAAACCATTCTAACAAACGGTCGGCCCAGCGAGGTGGTTGCATCTTACTCGGTTTTCAATGATTTCACGGGATTCAACAAAGCTGTTTTGACAGACTGATAGCTTATTGTTAGTAAGGAAATCATAATGGATAATAGCCCTGCTAATGCAAATACCCACCATTCAATATTGATGCGATAAACAAAACCCTTTAGCCACAAACTCATCATCCAATACCCAAGTGGAAAAGCAATGATACAGGAAAGCAATACCAATTTTAGGAAATCTATAGACAATAGGGTGGTGATGCTTAGGACAGAAGCTCCCAACACTTTTCTTATCCCGATTTCTTTGATGCGTTGTTGTGTAGTAAAAGTGACTAACCCAAACAATCCCATGCAGGAAATAAAGATTGCTAAGATTGAGAAGATAAGAAATATAGCGCCTATTCGTTGCTCATTGGCATATTGTCGGTCTAAGTCTTGATTAACAAAGCCATAACTAAATGGATAGTTCGCCTCGTATTTTTTATAGACTTTGGCAACCGCTTCCATCGTTTGTTTTAGTCGAAACGGTTTTGTTTTGATTAGCACATTAAAGTAAAATTCCTTTGGGCGATAGCGAAAAATCAAAGGTTCAATCCCAACGCTTAATGGCCGAAAATGAAGGTCTTTCAACACCCCCACAATACTACCTTCAAGACCCCAAAATTTCACTTTCTTACCAATTGCTGTTGAAGGAGGCCAGCCCATTCTGAGAGCAGCGGTTTCGTTGATCATATAAACCCCGAACTTATCCGATGTGTCACTTGCCATTGATTCTGAGAAATTACGACCAGCTATCAATTTTGCCCCAATTGTTTTCAAAAAATGGGGATCAATATTCATTTGAGTAATCTGAAATTCATCTTTAGGTCGCTGTCCTTCCCACTCAATAGTACTTGAATTAGTTACATTTACTAAATTATTAGTAGTTACAGATGTCGATTCGATACCTATAATCGTAGAGATTTCTTCTTTGAAAAGCATTGCTTTTCCTTTCAAATCGCCTTTGAGTTTGACATATACAAGTTGCTCTTTGTCAAAACCCAAACTTTTATTTTGCATAAAGACCAGCTGACGATAAACAATAAATGTACTGATAGTCAGGACTATGGAGAGTGTAAATTGGCCTACTACAAGAGATTGCCTGAAGTATTTGCCTGTGCTTACAGCAAAAAAACCTTTCAACACTTTTGCGGGCTGGAATGCCGACATTATGACAGCTGGATAAAGCCCCGAAAACAACGTCATTAGGATGAGAAATACGCCCAAAGTGTACCAAAATATGGTTTGGTTTACTGGTACGAATAAGGTCTTGTGCGATAGCTCATTGAGGAGGGGTATCATCAGGTCGGCCAATACGACTGCCAACAACAAGGCAATACTAACAACAAAGAAGGCCTCCGTTAAAAACTGAGAAATTAGGGTGAGTCGCCTTGCACCTATCAATTGGCGCAGCCCTACTTCTTTGGCTCGTTGGGTTGAGCGAGCCGTTGCTAAATTGATAAAATTGAAAATTGCAATCAGCAACACGATGAGCCCAACTGTCATGAAAAGATACACGTAAAACACATCGCTCCGCTTGCCCCAGTCGGTCTGAAAATCAAATTTTGAGTACAAATAGATGTCTTTTATAGGCTGTAAGCATAGTAGCGTTTCGGTATTGGCTTCGTATTTTGAAAGATAAGAAGCCAGTTTTTTTTCAAACGTAGCAATATTTGTTTCTGGCCTGATTTTCAGATAAGTATGATAGTTGTTGCTGTTCCAATTGCTGCTTAATTCATCGCTTTTGTCAAGATACTTAAAGGGCAAGAAAACGTCAGCTTGAATATGTGAGTTGTTTGGTAAATTCTTGACAACAGCCACCAATTTCAAGGGCTGTTTCTGTGTGCTATTAAGTACGATGGTTTTACCTAAAATATCTTTTTGAAACCAGTCATTACCAAACAGAAGAGCAGCTGTTTTTTCGGTAAGGGCTATTTCGTCAGGGTTATCAAAAAGAGTTCTCGTACTTCCTTTTACTACTCGAAAATCAAACATTGAAAAGAAGCTTTTATCCACAATGAGTATATTTTCTGGCTCTATATTCTGTGCTTCGTATTGCAATAAACCCCTCCAAAGCCCAATTCGAACCGTTTGCTCTATTTCGGCAAAGTCATTTTTCAAAGCTGAAGCCAATGGGCCTGGGGTCACGGCAACAGGGTGTGGTCCATCAGATTGTTTTTGCGTTTCAACGACTCTATAAATTTGATTGAAATTCGGATTGAAACGATCGAAACTGTATTCATCTCTGATAAACAATCCAATTAACAAAACGACAGCCATACCCATTGCCAAGCCAGTAATGTTGATAAAGGAATACATTTTGTTGTTAAGGAGATTTCTCCAAGCCATTTTCAGGTGATTTCTTAACATAATAATATTGTAAAAATGGGTTGATGGATACAAACTTGGTTTTCTTTTGATGTAGCGGGGTTTGACGAACCCCAACACTTCCCACACGTATAGCCAACTGGCACGTTGTTGGCCGATTTGCTCTACTTGATAGGCAAACTCCTCGTGTAAGTCGCCTTGGATGTGTTCTAATAAGTGAGGGGCACAAAACCATTCTAACAAGCGGTCGGCCCAGCGGGGTGGACTTGTTTTTTTCATAGTGAAATGGCTGGTTGTGCCGATTTGGGTATCAAACTCCACAACTGATCTCGTACTTCTTGAACCTCTTGCAAGGTGCGTTGCCCCAAAGCCGTAATGCTCACCATGCGTTTGCGTCGGCCACCTCGTTCGTTGGTAGCACCGCCCAAATAAGTGGTTACCATGCCCTTTTCTTCCAACCGATACAGGGCTGAGTGAATCTGGTTGAGCCGAACAGTACGCCCTGTTTGTTCGGTAATCTCGTGCAGCAGGGTGATACCATACGCCTGTCCGTCCAACACCGCAACGGTCAGCAGAACGATTTCTTCAAACTCTCCTAAATAGGTGCGTTTCATAGTGTCAATTTGTTCTATTTTTGCTAAACAAATACTTTGCCAACATATATCCATGAATATAAGTCACTGATTTACAAATATATAAAACCAATAAGCGTACAATTGATGTCCAATAATGAACATTCATTGTACGCTTCTGAACAGGGCTTTAGCATGAACTTTGCCTCTAAGATTAGAGCTTTTTACAATGGATTTATCATGGTAGTGTAGAAGTTGGCCCTATTACTCCGCCTTCAGGGTTGTTGCAGGGTTGGTTTGAGCCGCTTTCCATGAAAAATACCCTACTGCACCCAACGCAATACTGATAATAATGAAGAGAAGCAACGACATGAGCCCGTAGCCAATTCCGTTGTTAAACACCAAATAATCATTCATAAACACCCCAACAGCAATACCAAGCGGAACGGCGATTAGGGTAGCAATGGCCAATAATTTAATAAAGTCTGCCGACATCAATTTGATTACTTGGAGGGTATTAGCCCCCATTACTTTACGGATGCCAATTTCTTTGGTTCGTTTCTCGAAACTATAGGTGAGCATCCCGATAAGACCTAATAGGGCTATTACAAAAATCACGATACTCCCCATACCTGCAAACTGCATATCTTCATAAGGGTAATAACGTTCGTACATATCAGCATCTAACCACGAGGCGTTCATTTCTTGATACGGTTTGTGCTTTTTCCATAGATTTTCTATGGCAGCTTCCAGCTTTTCTCTATCGGCAACAGGGCTGGTTTTCAAGCACATTACCTTAAACAAGGCAGGATTGTACTGAAAAACGATGGGTTCTATTTTGCTTTCGTAATCGTAATGGCAGAAATTTGAAACCACCCCTATAACGGTGGCCGCAACGCTATCATTGAGCATGATAAGCTTGCCGATGGCGTCTTTTTCTGAACCCAGTTGAAGGCTTTCTACGGCCTTTTGACTGACCACAATCATAGATGACGACACCGCTGAGTTACTCTCCATCAGATTGCTACCTTCCACAATTTTCAAACCCATATTTTCAATAAAATTGTGATCAGCAGCGTAATAAAACGCTGGTATTGATGCCTCGTTTTGAGTGTTTTTAATACCCGAATACGTCGGTTTATTACCAAAACTAAGCGAGGTATAACCTATCTTTTGTACGTCTTTAATGGTACTTATTTCATTGGCCAGTAATTTGTTTTTATCACCCGTCAGATTGATATTGAAAATAGCTTCACGTTGGTAATTGGTATTATCGTTGGCCATGTAGGTGATTTGATGAAACGTATGGCCAATAAAAAAGACATACACAAGTGCTATGGTGAACTGGGTGATTATCAATACTTTTTGAAATCCTATTTTTCCAAAACTGGCAGGCGAAACAGTACCTTTTAGGACTTTTACAGGCTGATAAGAAGATAAAATAAGGCTTGGCGAAGCCCCCGCCACGACCCCTAACACTAAGTTGAAAACAAAAAACAGCAGAATCAGATAACCGAAATGGTCAATGTCCCAATTGAGCCACGACACATGAATCTGCTCTTTGATATACCACAATAAAATCAAGCCAAAGCCTAATGATAAATAAGAGACTAAGACCGATTCTGTCAAAAACTGAACGATCAGCTGGCCTTTTTGGGCCCCCATTACTTTTCTCACCCCTACCTCCCGGCTGCGATTCATTGAGCGAGCAAGGGTCAGATTAATATAATTGATGGCTGCCAATACAATCATGATTAGCTGAAATCCAAAATTTATGTAGATACTTCTAATGTCTTGAACATACGGGTCATTCTTTAATATTTCCTTCGATGGCGATATATCAGCCAAATATTGTGCTTCAAAATGGAGGCTTTTAGTGGCCGCAGCACCAAGCAATTTGTTGACTTCTGCCGAAACCATTGACAAAGGTGCATCAAGATGAGCGGCGGTTTGTCCTTTGGGTATTTTTATGAACGTATGAGCATGAAGGGACGCCCAATCGTCTGTTCTATTAGCACTCAGATAGCTGGCCATAGAGACCATTACGTCTGTTTTAAACTGCGTTTTTTGTCCATTGAATGGCTTTAAAACACCAACAATTTTAAAAGCTCCATACGTTGGATGTTCGAGCACACTACCCACAGGATTTGCATCTCTAAAGAACCACTGGGCTGTTTCGTGCGTAAGCACCATCGTATTGGGTTCGGCAGGATAAACGCCCGTTGCTAATGGGAAATTAAAGAGCCGAAAGAAGGATTTATCTGTATAAAGGGCATTGATGCTTTTGGTTTTGAGACCATTACTTAATACCCACTTAAAATCCCTTACTACTGTTGCGGCATTGTCTATCCCAGCCAGCTTGTCTTTGAGGTGCGAAGCCAAGTGAAATGGACTTGAGGCCCATCTTGATAGTTCTCCATTTTTTAGTTTTTCCTCCGTAATTACTCTTACAATCTGTTCGCTATCGAGATGAAAGTTGTCAAATTCGTAATAATTTACAATTTGAATTAACGCCATCAGTGCTGTTGGAATAGCCAGACTCAGCCCCAATATATTTATGAAGGAAAAGAGCTTATATTTTAGAAGATTCCTCCAAGCAATTTTCAGATAGTTGCGAAGCATCGTTTTATAATTTTGCCGTAACGGCGTTGCCTGCTACGGGTTTATTCCGTTTTCAAAGATTTCACAGGGTTCATCAATGCGGCTCGAATGGCTTGATAACTGATGGTAAATAAGGCAATGCCCGATGCCATTATTCCCGCTAATACAAACACCCACCACTCTATATCAATCCGATAGGCAAAATCCTGTAGCCATTTTTCCATAAAATAATAGGCAATAGGGCTGGCAATAAGCAGTGCGATGCCGACCAGTATCAAGAAATCCTTTGAGATTAGCGTCATGATGTTGCCAACGGTCGCCCCAAAAACCTTACGAATCCCTATTTCCTTGGTGCGAGATTCTACCATGAACGTAGTCAACCCGAAAAGTCCCATACAGGCAATGAAGATTGCCCAAAGCGCTGCCGCCGTAAAAATTGAAGCAAATTGTCGTTCGGAAGCATATTGTCTGTTAAAAAACTCGTCCATAAACAAATAGTCAAACGGGTTACCAGCAAAATGTTTTTTGTAAATTTTTTCGATGCTGGCAATTTTGGCTGACAAATTATCCGTCGTGAGTTTGATGGTTAAATCACTGACCGTAGAAGGGTAAAAAATCATCGGCACGATGGCATTCTGCACGCCTTCGTGGTTGTAGTCTTTGACTACCCCAATGACTTGCAAATATCGTTCGTCCCATTTCACTTTTTGGGTCAACGCCTCTTCTGCCGAGGCAAAACCAAGTTGTTTGATGGCTGTTTCGTTCATCAACACCTTGTCGTTGTCGTTCCACTCTACATTACATTCAGTCGCTGTAAAATTGCGGCCTGCTTTGAGCGAAATGTCATACGTTTTTAAATACCGTTCGCCGATGATGGCAAAGGAATATGGCTTGTGTTCATCGCCAGCCTTTGATTTTGGCGACGTAAAGCCTTCGGTAGTGAAATTATAATACCTGCCCGGAAACGTACCCGAGGTGCAGTAGTCTTTCACAAAACTCTGAGCGGCAATTTCGTTCAGATAGGCTTCTTTTCGTATCTTGTAGGTGCTGTCGAGTCCGATTGACGGGGCCCAAACCACTACTAATTGGTTGATGCTCATTCCCAGATTTTTGTTTTGCATAAACCGTAACTGGGTGTATATCAATATAGTAATCAAAATCAAAACAATAGAAATACTAAACTGCGACACCACCAACGATTTGCGAAGAAAGATTCCTTTGGAAGTTTTTGTGATTTTCCCTTTCAGCGTTTCGATTAATTTGAACTTAGAAAGAGCTATGGCTGTATAAACGCCAGCGCCTAACGAACCCATCAAAAACAGGATTAAACCATAAATCCAAAAAGTGCTTTGTGAGATATTGTAAAGTGAAAGGTTTTTTCCAATCAACTCGTTGAAAAATGGCTGTAGCAAAACCACTAACAACAACCCCAAGCCCAAACCTAATCCATTGACCAAGAGCGATTCGCCCAAAAATTGCCCTATCAAATTGCCTTGTGTGGCTCCAATCACCTTTCTTACGCCCACTTCGTTGGCACGCTTGAGCGAGTTGGCTGTGCTTAAATTGATGTAATTGAACCATGCTATCAGCAAAATCAAGAGTGCAATACCACCAAGCATATAGATGTACTTGATGTCGGCGTTATGTGCCAGATTATCACTTAATGAGCTTGCCAAATGCACTTCGCTTAGTGGCTGAATCCTGAACGTAGTAGCGTCTTTTTCTTTTTGTAATTCACGCCGCAAGCCTGTAAACTTCTTTTCAAATATTTGATAATCAGCACTTTTCCTCAACAGAAAAAACATTGAAATATACTGTGTATCCAGATTATCGAGCCTTGCCCAGCCGTTATCATTGAGATTAGCAGGATTTTTTAGAGTTTCTAATGAAAACAAAATGTCGAATCGTATATCTGAGTTTTCGCCCATATCGGCATAAACCCCGCCAATGATATAAGGGTGATTACCGAATTGATTGTGAAGTGAAAGAGTTTTGCCCACGGGGTTTTCTTCCTTAAAATACTTTTTGGCATAGCTTTCAGAAATAAAAGCAACATCAGCCTTTGCAAAAGCCTTGGCTTCGCCTGATTTTAGAGGAAAACTAAAAAAATTGAAGAAATTACCCTCGGCATAACCAATGTTTTGCTCACGGAAAGAGGTATTGCTTACATCATTTTTCACAATGCCCGATGCACTTCCTTCAATAATACGGCAATAATCTTTCACTTCAGGAAACCGCTCTTTAGCTATCGGTGCCCAGCCTGGCTCTGATTGCCCCCACGTTTTGCCCTCTGTGTTTTGGCACAACACTCGATACATGTTAGGCAAATTGGCATGAAATTGATTAACGCCTTTTTCTAAGCTGATGAATTCCAAAATCAGCAAAAAGGCTGTAATACCCATTGCCAAGCCCGCAATGTTGATAATGCTGTAAACCTTATTTTTAAGTAGGCTTCTAAGAGCGATTTTGAAGTAGTTGCGTAGCATAATTTGTTTTTGGTTACTGGTCGCTTAGCTATTGGCTGATTGGGATATCCAATAACCATTTTTCTAATACCCACAATTATTCCGTCTTCAACGATTTCACCGGATTCATCACAGCGGCTTTAATGGCTTGGAAACTAACGGTCAGCAACGTAATAAGCAAAGCACCTGCGGCAGCGGCAACGAATATCCACCACGAAATATCGGTTCGGTATTGGTACTTTTGAAGCCACTCATTCATAAAATAATATGCTATGGGCGCTGCCAATACGCACGAAATGATGACCAAATACACAAAGTCTTTGGACAACATACGCCACAAACCTGCCACCGAAGCACCCAAGACTTTGCGAATGCCTATTTCTTTAGTGCGCTGTTCGGCTACGAATGACGCCAAGCCAAACAAGCCTAAACACGAAATAAACACAGCCAAAATGGCAAAGAAAGTAGCCAATTTGCCGATGCGCTCTTCGGTAGAGAATTTCTTGGCATATTCTTCATCAACAAATTTGTAGTCGAATGGAGCGGAAGGAATTACTTTTTTGAATACGCTCTCAATCATGGCAATTGAGGCGCTGGCACTTTTGTTAGGATTGAGCTTGAAGGCGAGCCAACTACTATTTCCAGTACTTAGCAAATAAATCCCTTGTTTAACAGGTCGGTAAGGCGATTGCGCCAGCATATCTTTAATGACACCAATGACCTTAAACTTGCCATTGTCACCCCAATTGATGGTCATGCCAATCGGATTTTTGATATTCATGAACTTAACCGCCGCTTCGTTAAGTATCACCGAAGACGTATCGGTCGAGAATTGTCTTGAAAAATCTCGGCCTTCTTTAAACTGCCAGCCGACGGTTTTGCCGTAGTCATGTGTGACCCAAATGGTAGCAAAATCAGAGTCGAGGTTAGGGTCTTTACCTTCCCATGAAAAACCGCCGTTGTTTGACCACACTCCTGTAATAGGACTCGACGACTCGGCCATTTCTTCAATAGCTCCCATACCTTTCAGTTCATTGCGCAGCACGTTAAATTTCCCATAAAAATCAGGCGATTTCTGCTCTATCATAACCAGCCCATCTTGGTTATACCCCAACGGGCGATTTTTGGAATGCTGTATTTGCTTGGACACAATAATGGTGCTGATAATCAAGGCGATAGAAACCGTAAACTGAATCACTACCAATACCTTACGTGGCAACGACGCCATTTTACCTGCCTTGAAAGTACCTTTTAAGACCTTGACGGGTTGAAACGAAGAAAGATAAAGCGCAGGATAGCTACCAGCAATGAGCCCGGTGAGCAGGGTAAAACCAATGCCCAACAGCCAAAAATTTGGATTGCCCCACAGCAGAGTCATTTGCTTACCTGCTACTTGGTTGAACCACGACAAGCTGAACGTTACCAACAGCAGGGCCAACCCATAAGCAAAAACCGCCACCAGAAGCGATTCACTAAAAAATTGATTTACTAATTGACCACGAACCGAGCCTATGGCTTTGCGGATGCCGACTTCTTTGGCACGTTTTTCTGAACGAGCCGTACTCAAATTCATAAAATTAATACAGGCTAGTAGCAATACAAACACGCCCACAACGCCAAACATCCACACATACTCTATCAAGCCGCCCGTTTTTACACCATTTTCCCACCGTGCCCGCAAGTGCCAATCTGACATAGGATGGAGGAAAACCCGAGCGTTATATTTTTTATCTTCTGCATCTACGTTCTTGAATTTAGCCTGTACAATACTTTTGTCAACGGACTTAAAATCAGTATTATCAGCAATTTGGGCAAATAGTTGGAACGAATTGTTTCCCCAATTAGACCGGTCTCTGGCTCGTTTCACCCAATCTTCCGACGATACGTATAATTCCCAAGGAGCAATAAAGTATAAGTCGTTGAAAGAGGTATTGTTGGGCAAGTCTTCATAAACTCCCGTCACTTTTACGTCGAGCTTACTATCAATTTTCATGAACTTGTTAATCGGGTCGGTGTCGCCGAAGAAGGCTTTGGCGGTAGATTCGGCCAGCAGAATAGAACTGGGGTCTTTGAGGCCGTTGATAGTGCCTTTGAGCATTTTTAGGGTCAGCATTTTAGGCCCATCAATATCCATATAAATGCCGTTTTTCGAGAATTTTTTATCGCCAACGGTCAAAATATGATCACCTTTCCAAGAGGCCATGGCCAAGTACTTGAAGTTAGCGCCATACTTGGTTTGGAGTTCTTTACCCAATGGAAAAGGGATTGCTTCTTGTGTAAATATCTCCCCGTTAGAGG
This sequence comes from Spirosomataceae bacterium, assembly GCA_046329195.1. Lineage (GTDB taxonomy): Bacteria > Bacteroidota > Bacteroidia > Cytophagales > Spirosomataceae > JAXLVB01. The sequence goes on from JAXLVB010000001.1 coordinate 682,866, forward strand.
TTTGGTGTTGCATCACTTGTGCTACACGGTCGTAATGTTGGTGGTATGTATCGTACGACAATTCGTCGTAAATCCACAACCCGATGAGCATCGCTACGGCCATCCCAACAGATAGCCCTACAATGTTGATAAACGAATAAATTTTGTTTTTGGCAAGGTTGCGCAAAGCAACTTTAAGATAGTTTTTAATCATGGCTTCTATCCGAATCGTCGGACCCGTCCCCAATGAGGGATTTTTTTTGATTATTACTATCCCCGAGGGGACTCTACTCCGATTTCAAACTCTTTACTGGATTAGTCAGCGCAGCCCGTACGGCCTGATACGTGACCGTAGCCAAGGCTATAGCCACCGCTGCTACACCCGACACCACAAAGGTTTCGACGCCGATGTCGGTACGATAGGCAAAGTCCTTTAGCCACTGACTCATAAAGTAATAGGCTATCGGAAAAGCCAACCCATTTGCAATAAGTACCAAGCGCAAAAAGTCTTTAGATAACAAGCCCACCACATTCACTACGCTGGCGCCCAACACTTTTCTAATCCCTATTTCCTTGGTTTTTTGCTCCGCCGTAAAGGTAATCAACCCAAAAAGCCCCATGCAGGCTATCAAAATAGCTAAGCCCGTGAAGCCTGCAAATAGGGCTCCCATGCGCTGCTCAGAGCGATACAGGCTGTTGAAGGCATCGTCCAAAAAATAGTAGTCAAAGGGTACCTCTGGGTCGTACTTTTGGTAAATGGTTTCGATTTGAGCCAGTTTTTGTTGAAGATTAGCCGCTGGGTTTAATCGCAAATAGAGTGTTCGGAGAGCCGTTGTATCTTTGACTACCGTAAAGAGCATCCCGTCAATTTTTGACTGTAGCGACGTAAAATTGAAGTCTTTCAATACTCCTACCACCTCTGCCGATTGGTCGCCCATATCTAAGCGCTGACCGATTGGATTAGTAGTGATTTTTAATTTTTCGACCCCTGTCTCGTTCAACAACACTTTACGACCACCAGCCAAGTCTTGATTCAGGAGTGGTTTCTTTTTCCATTCGAGTTGAAGAATCTTCATGAAGTTTTCGTCCACTGTCATGAAGTTGATAGTTACGTCTTCTTTGGTAGTTGGGGTTTTGGTAAAATACATGTTCCAGCCGCCTTTGTACATGGCCAGCGATGCCGCCCCCACCTTTTGCACACCTGCCGTTTGTTGGAGGTCGGCACGAAAAGCCGTGTAGTGTTTCTGTGCTTCGCTCGATAGCGGAATCACCAGTACTTGCTCTTTGTTGAGGCCGATTTTCTTGGTTTGTACATAGTGTAACTGCTTCTGTACGACCAAACTACAGATTATCATCACGACCGAAGCCATGAACTGAAACACCAAAAACGCCTTGCGTAGATTGGCCCCTTTCGCTATTCCAGAGAAATTCCCTTTCAGAATCAACACTGGCGAAAACTTCGATAACAACAAAGCGGGGTAGCTTCCTGCAATGAGAGCTGAAACGACCAAAACAGCCAGCAAAACCGACAAAAATAATGGACTTGTAATGAACGAATCGTCAATTTGAAGCCCCAGCAGTTGATAAAACGGCTGACGAAGTAGGTTGAATAAAAGCAATGCCAAGCCAAACGAAATCAGACTGATGATGATAGACTCGCCATAAAACTGAGTGGCCAATGTACTGCGATTGGCACCAAGTACTTTACGAACGCCTACCTCTTTGGCCCGAATTGTAGAGCGAGCAGTAGTCAGGCTCATGTAGTTGATAAGCGCCAACAAAAGCACGATACCCGCTATGCTCAAAAAAATGGCGATGTAACTATTGTTGGAAAAATCACTCCAATTAGAACCTAAGTGCTTTTCGAGCAAGGGTGTCAGAAAATAGCGTGCATTACCTTCAAAAATACTGCCGGGTTGCTTGGTCAGTAATTTCGGAATCACTCGCTGCACCACGGCAGCTGACTCTGGTTTGTCTAACAAAAAATACGTTTCATAGCTCCCCGTCCCAATCATCTCTTCTGACTCGTAGGAATCTTTTTTATCTCGCTTCATGAGGGCATCAAACGTGGCCATCGAAGCGATAAAATCAAAATGAAAAGACGAATTCGTTGGTAGTTTCTTAAACACCCCTGTCACCTTTAGCAAGTCTTTCTTGTTGTAAGTCAGCACTTTGCCGATAGGATTAGTTCGCCCAAAGTATTTTTCAGCCATTTCTTCGGTGATAATCACCGTGTTGGGGTCTTTAAGGGCGCTGGGAGCATGACCATGAAGCAAGTCTATCGAGAAAACTCGAAACAGCGATGGTTCTGAAAAAACCACTTTTTGCTCAAAAAACGTATGCTCCGCATCTGACTTCATGACTACATCTTGACCATACATCGAGGCAATCCGAGCGATGTCTTTTACCCCAGGCGCTGCTTTTTGAATGGCGGGGCCAAAGTTTTTAGACATGAGGTCAAAATTCACTTCGTTGCCTCCGAAATTGATTTTGACATACGAGCCAAAAATCCGTTGAGCATTGGTATGAAACGAATCATAGCTGAGTTCATGCGATACATACAACAAAATCACCATCGAAACTGCCATCCCAATGGCCAAGCCTGTGATGTTGATAATACTGAAAATTTTGTTTTTCAGCAAATTACGAATGGCGATTTTGAAATAGTTGCGTAGCATGACTCCTGACCTGATTAAGAATTGATTGGTTTTTTCGTCAAAATGGTTGCCAGCAGGCTACCCACGGTGTCTATTCTGTCTTTAGGCTTTTCACCGGATTGAGCGTAGCTGCCTGAAAAGCTTTGTAGCCCATCGTAAGCAACGCAACTACCAGCGACAACCCTCCTGCTATTAGATACACACCCACTCCCATGTCGATTTTGAACACGAAATTTTCTAGCCATCGGCTCATTACATAGTAGCCAATGGGGGCGGCAATGACAAAGGCCGTTCCGACCAACAGCAAAAATTCTTTTGAGAAGTTCCACACTACATTACCCACCGATGCGCCAAGTACCTTCCGAATCCCGATTTCTTTGGTACGCTGAACGGCCATGTACGAAACCAGCCCATAGAGCCCTAAGCAACCGATAAAAATCGCAATCCCTGCAAAGATTCTGAACAGGAGCGACAGGCGGTCTTCTTGGCGATAAAAGTTGGCGATTTGCTCGTCAAAAAAGCGAGACTGATACACATAATCGGGATAGGTTTTTTCCCAAATTGCCTTGATTTGAGCTTCGGTTTGGTCTATCTGTGTCGGTTCAATCTTGATAGCGATATTGTTGTAAAAGCGCTTACGAGCATGGATCGAAATCGGCTTGATGGCCTCTCGTATCGAATTGGCTTTGAAGTCTTTAACCACACCCACAATCGGTTTCCATTGACCTCGTCCGCCCAATTTGAACTCCTTGCCCAGAATCAATTCGGGTTTCTGGTAGCCCAGTTTGTGCAGCATTGTTTCGTTGATAACTACTTCTCGAGAGGTATCGCTCTGTACAAAACTCCTACCCGCCACCAAACGTAAGCCGAAAGTTTTGAAGTAGTCGGCATCGGCAAATTTCAAGGATGAATTGAACTCTTCGTCTTTACGATGGTCAAAGGCAAAATTGGTGTCCCAGTTGTTGTCAGACGATGGGGCATCCGAACAAAACGATACACTCTTGACCGTTGAGAGTTGCGCTAATTGGTTTTTGAGTCCTTCGTATCGAGCCAAATTTAAACTGTCGTTGGGTGGCAAGTTGGTTACCAACACGGCTTCTTTATTTAGGCCAAGGTCTATATTCTGGACAAAATTCATTTGCATAATGGCTACCACTGTGCCTATCACTAACAGTTGCGAAATCACAAACTGTAGCACCACTAAGCTTCTCCGCAGCGACAAACCACCCACCGTTTGGAACGTAATTCGGCTTTTGAGTGCCTTCACTGGCTCAAAACCCGAAAGTACTAAGGCGGGATAAAACCCTGACAAAAACGTGACTGATAGGGTAATTGCCCCTAACAACGCCCACATGAGGGGTTGCGCCAAGAAAGGTGTAGCTTCGGGCAAATTGGTCAGCAGATTCATAAAAGGCAGAGCCAACTCGGCCAACAGAACAGCTACCCCTACCGACACCAGCACGATGAGCAGGGTTTCGCCCATAAACTGGCGTACCAACTGCGCCCAACTGCTACCCACTACTTTGCGAATACCCACTTCTTTGGAACGACGAACAGCCTGTGCCGTAGCCAAATTGATGAAGTTGATGCACGCCATCACCAAAATCAAAACGCCAATTAGCAAGAGCGTCCAGATGGTTGATTTTTTGAACGCCCCCCCCATCAAGCTTCCATAGGTTTCGTCGTAGTGGTTTTCGGCCAAGGCAATCAGTTGGTGGCTTTTTTTGCTGTTGCTGTCTTTTTCATAGTGTTTCTGACAGAAAGCCGGAAACAACCGGCTCATCGACTCGCTACTCAGGTTGGGCGGAAGCAAGATATAGACGTGGTCGTTGCTGGAGTTGCTCCCCCAATGCGTGTTATAGCCGTAGTGTCCTTCACGAGCCGAGAAGGTCTTATACGAAATCGCAATTTGAACGGGGAAATCGGTGCTAACGGGAATGTCTTCCATAACACCCGTTACTTTGAGCGTGAGGTCATTATCCAGTTTCAGGAATTGACCTTGTGCATTTTTCCAATCTCCAAAATACTTACTTGCCCATTTTTTGGTCAACACTACGGTGTTAGGGTCTTCTTGAACCTTGCCCGTTACCAACGGAAAATCGAAAATCTGGAAAAACGCTGGCTCTACAAAAAACAGCGCAGCGTCTTCGATAAACTTCTTGTCGGTAGGCTGGCCGTTTTTTAGCACGGTGATTTGAGAACCAAACTGTGCATGAATACGAGCTACTTTCTCAAGTTGCGGAAAGTCAACCCGTATGGCTTCGCCTGCCGGGATGGGTACCCCCGACGAGTGCATGGCGCCGTCGGCATATACCTCGTCTGTAACAACGTGGTAGATACGGTCGAACCGAGCATGATGCTTGTCAAAGCCCGTTTCAAACTGCACCACCAACGCAATCAATAAACAACAAGCAATACTTACCGCCAACCCCAAGGTGTTGATAATGGCAAAACCTTTGTTGCGTAACAAATTACGAATGGTGACAGTGAGATAGTTTTTGAGCATGGCTTTTTTCCAGTTGATTATGGTATTTTTTCTCAATGAATTGGCTTATAACAAGCAAAAATGCCATCACAAAGAGCATTAAGAGTCGAAACATGGCAATTGTAAATTAGGTTGTTCCTACCAGCGCAACCGCCGTGCCAGTTCGTCAAAAACCTCATTTCTGGCAAGAAAACGGCTTTTTTCAGCTTTTTGCTGTACGATGCCGCACACTATCTGTACGGAATCGCACAGTCAAAAAAATACCCCGTTGGCCACACTGTGCCAACGGGGCATAACGCCTACGCCACTTCGTACCTATCGGCCACGGGCATACTTAAAATCAGAATGTCCTTGAAAACTGATGTTGTTGAAATTGGCGTGTTCTTTAAAATTGGTGTACTTAAAGTCGGCATAGCCTTTGAATACCGAATTATTGAAATCTGACACCCGGGCAAAGCGAGTATATTTGAAGTCGCTGTAGCCAGCAAAGGTGCACTTCTGAAAGTCCACGGTATCGTCAAACTCGGTATATTTGAAGTCCGCATAGCCGCCAAATTTTGACCCCGTAAAGTAGGCGTTGGTATTCAGATGAGCGTATTTGAAATTGGCCGCTTTGCTAAAACGACAGTCTGTAAAACGAGCTTGTCTGTCAAAATCGGAATACTTAAACTGCGTTTCGCCCTCAAAAGTGCAGTTTTCAAAAATCACCTCGTCTTCAAAATCAGCCGTATAAACCTCGCTGTTGTTTCCATCTACCTCAAACCCTAAAATACGCCGAGGTGAACCGTCGGTTGACAATACCTTGTAGGCCAGCACATTACCCGTAAATCGGCAGTTTTTAAACAACAACGGTACTTTTACTTTGCTCTTGTACGCATTTTGACCACCCCAACGGCTATTCTTCTCAACGAGTCGTTTGGTGGCAAGTTCGGTAAAATCAAGGTCTCCGCTGATGGTAGCTTCTATATAAGCCGCTTTTTGACCACTGTTAATTTGGTCAACTATTTTTTTGGCATCAATCACGCCCTGAGCGTGCGAAAAAAGAGCAACTACCAACAATCCTGCAATCAGAAAAAAATTTTTCATGGCTAAGAAAAAGAAAGTTTATGAATTATTTCATGATTTTAACAAGGAAGCAAGCTCCTCTTTTTCAGGAACTTACTAAAGTGATTTAGGCAGGATGCCTAACAACTTTTGCTTCAGCAAAAAGATGCTTTCTTTGACTAAAAAGTTGCATCGCTCTTTCAATTTTTTTGTGCGCAGGTGGGTTGAAATCTTTTTTCGATTCCTTGGTCGGTCTGCCGGAGACCAAGAATTGAAAAACCTCCTACACTACCCCAAAATCGTACATCCGTCATTCCGACTTCAAGCTTTTGACGGGGTTCACTATGGCAGCCTTGATGGCTTGGTAGCTTACGGTCAGGGCGGCAATGAGCACCGCCAACGCCCCCGCTGCCACAAAGATCCACCACTGGATCGGGATTCGATAGGCAAAATCTTCTAACCAGCGGCTCATGGCCCACCACGCCAACGGCGATGCAATGAGCAGCGCCATCAGTACCAAGCGCAGGAAGTCTTTGGACAGCATAGCCGTAATACCCACTACCGAGGCACCCAATAACTTCCGAATCCCGATTTCTTTGGTGCGCTGCTGCGTGATATAACTCGCCAGACCCAACAAGCCGATGCAGGCAATAAAAATGCCCAAGAGAGAGAAAATCCAAAATACTTGCTGCGATACCTGCTCGTGGCGATAAAGCTGGGCCAAGTCTTGGTCAAAAAACGAATAGTGGAAAGGTTGTTCGGGCAAAAATTGCTTCCAAACTCGTTCCATCGCTCCAATAACTCCCTTGAAGTTACCAGTACTGACCCGGACAGCCAAGACGTTGCTCGTTCGGCCAAAAAAGCGGTTATTCAGTACAAAAAGTGGCGATATGCGCTGATGCAACGACGTAAAGTGAAAGTCTTTGACCACACCCACCACGGTATAAGTCACCTCGGTACCATCGGGCTGGATAAAGTTATCGGGGCTCATAATCTTCTTTCCGATGGGGTCTTTCAGATTCAGCGCCTTTACGGCCTCTTCGTTCAGAATCACCGAAAGGGAGTCGTTGAATTGTTTGGTAAAAAATCGCCCCTGCAAGGTCTGCATCTGGAGAGTTTGCAGGTAGCCGTCGTCGGCGAGCATGGCCTTGCCTGTTACGGTTTCTTTGTCGCCACCATTCCGAAACGTAATGCCAAAAAATCCTTCTTGGCCCGGTTGAGAGCTGCTACCACCCACTTGCTCTACGCCTGATATTTTATGCAATTCGGTCTTGAATGCCTCTGTGCGGTTACCTAAAAAGCCGCCACCCTGCACATGAATCACAAAATCTTTGGAAAAGCCCAGTTCTTTGTTTTGGATAAAGCTAAGTTGCTGATATACAACTATGGTGCTGATAATGAGCACAATCGAAATAGCAAACTGAAACACCACCAAGCCGTTTCGGAGAGAATAGCCTTGTTTTTTGGAGAAAAATTTCCCTTTCAGTACCTCCATAGGCTTAAACGACGACAGCACCCCGGCTGGGTATAACCCTGCCAAGATACCAATCAGGAGCGTGAGTAGAAGCCCCAGTAGGGTATTTTGCCAAGTAAGCAGGGTTTCGAGACGTAGTTGCTTAGAAGCCAACTGATTAAACATAGGCAACAACAGCGCCACCAGCACCATAGCCACTACCAAACTAAACAAACTCAGCAACGTGGACTCCATCAAAAACTGCATGGCCAGCTGCAACTTGGTAGAGCCGAGCGTTTTCCGAATGCCTACTTCTTTGGCACGCTCCGTAGAACGAGCCGTAGCCAAATTCATAAAATTGATACAGGCAATCAACAACACAAACGCCGCAATTACCAAGAAAATATAGACCAGCGTACTACTGCCATTGAGACCGATTTCGCCTTCCAAATGCGAATAGAGGTGGATGCTTTGGAGTGGCTGTAACGAATAGAAATACCCATTGCCCGCCTTAAGATACTCTTGGAAGCTGACACCAAATTGTCGCAAGACCTCACCCGAGGCGTATTTTTCGACAAGGGTCGGAAACTTGGCTTGTACCTGCGCTGGCGAAGTATGGGGTTTTAGCAAGAAATAAGTAGCCGCCGAAAAGCTGACGTGGTTGGGCTGTTCGGCAAAACGAAGCCCCCGCACCGACCGAACAAAATCAAACTGAAAATGCGCATTGAATGGCATATTGGCACATACACCTGTCACGTGAAGTGTATCGCCTTGGATGATTTCGAAGGTTTTGCCCAAGGCGTTGGTTGTCCCAAACAAGCGGTTGGCAGTTTGTTCGGTCAACACAACGGCATTGGGTTCGGCAAGGGCCTTGTCGGCTCTGCCTTGTAGCATGGGTAGCTGAAATACCTTAAAAAAGGTGGAATCAGCCGCCAGTATATTTTTTTCTTCTAACGTCTGATTATTTACTTTGATGAGCGTAGTGCCTCCCCCCGCAAAAATCCGAACGGCTTCTTCGATTTCGGGCAGCTCTCGCTTTACTGACTGCGCATACGAGGGCGGAATGATGGCGTAGTGGGTGGCTCGCCCAGGATACTTACGCTCCAAAACCATACGATAAACCCGCTCGCCATTGGGCCAAAAAGTATCGTAACTAAGTTCGTCAACAACATACATCAAAATCAATAGGCACGAGGCCATGCCAATCGAAAGCCCTGTGATATTGATAAGCGTGCTGGTTTTGTTTTTCAACAAATTACGCAAGGCGATTTTGAGATAATTACGAATCATCGGGTTCTGGTTTTCTATTGGATTATCTGATTACCGCAAGGATTTACTCGGTTTTTAAGCTCCGAACGGGGTTTATCAAAGCCGCCCTAACAGCCTGATAACTAACCGTTAGTAGGGCTATGGCCACTGCCAAGATACCTGCCACCACAAAATACCACCACTCAAACTCAATGCGGTAGGCGTATTTTTCGAGCCAGTTTGATAAAAAATACCAAGCAATCGGAAAGGCAATAACTGCTGCAATAAGTACCAACTGGATGAAGTCTTTGGAGAGCATCCCGACCAAATTAGACACACTGGCTCCCATCACTTTCCGAATACCGATTTCTTTGGTGCGCTGCTCAGCCGTGAAAGCCGCCAAGCCAAATAGCCCCAAACAAGAGATAAAAATGGCAAGAATGGCAAAATAGGTGGCTAGTTTGCTTACTACGTTTTCGGACTTGTAACGGTCGGCAAACTCTTGGTCGGTAAAGGCGTATTTGAACGGGAATTGTGGGTTAAATTTCTTGTAGATTTTCTCGATATTCGCAATGGCTGCTGGTGTTTTGCCAGCCTGTGTTCTTATCAAAATCGTCCCCCAATTTTCGTTTTGAGGCTGTAAGCGCAAAATCAGCGGCTCAATCGCCACATGCAGCGAATTATGGTGGAAGTCTTTCATCAAGCCGATGATGGTGCCTTTTTTGTCCCACATGGTCATTTCTTTACCTACGGGGTCTTTGTAGCCCATTTTCTTGGCTGCGGCTTCGTTGATGATGTAATTAGACGTATCGGTACCAAATTCTGCCCCAAAATCTCGGCCACTTAGCAGTTTAATGCCCATCGTCTTAATGTAATCGTACGAGACGGAGTTTTGACTAAAAAGGATTTGTTGCGTCGTATCCTTACCAGGCCATTTGACACCCATCGTAGAGCTCCCCACCTCTAAGGGATCGGACTGCGCACACGTAATCGCCTTAATACCTGCCTGATTTTGCAATTCACTCTTAAACGACTTGAAGGTTTTGGCAATATCTCCTTCCAGCGGCATGTACAGGAGGTTTTCTCGGTCATACCCAAGGTTTTTGGTTTGGATAAACTGGATTTGACGATAAATCACAATCATTCCCAAAATCAGCATGATGGACAATCCAAACTGAAAAACCACCAATCCTTTGCGGAAATACGTGGCACCGGGTTTGAACTTGAGTGCCCCTTTAAGCACCACTACTGGGTTGAGCGATGACATAAACAACGCCGGATAACTCCCCGCCACGATACCTGTGATAACGGTAAGTCCCAGCAAAATGAGCCAAACCGATGGATTAGCAAAGTTGAAGGCAAGGTGTTTTTCAGTGAGGTCATTAAAGGTCGGGAGCATCAATTGCACAAACAGCAACGAAAACAACAAGGCAAACACAGTAATCAGAATAGACTCCCCAATAAACTGCCCCATCAAGCTACTGCGATAGGCACCCACTACTTTTCGTACGCCCACCTCCTTGGCTCGTTTCACCGACCGAGCTGTAGCTAAGTTCATGAAGTTGATACACGCAATGAGGAGGATGAATACCGCTACCACCGAGAAGATTTTGACGTATTCTATGCGCCCGCCGTTTTGTTTGCCTGCCTCCCAGTTTGAATACAAATAGCTATCGCCATAGTTTTGCAAAAACAGCTCTACATTGCTATTTTTATTTTTGGTCTTGATGTAGTTCTTGATTTTGGTATTTACCTTGTCAATAGAGGCACTGGGGTGCAACATCACAAAACAGCGAGGGCCGTTGTTACCCCATTCTTTGGCCCACTCGTTGGTTTTGAGCCAGCGGTCATAACTCATCAAAAAATCAAACTTCAGCGAAGAGTTAGCAGGCAAGTCTTTCAACACCCCCGTCACCATCGCATCGTCTCGGTTATCAATCCGAATGATTTTACCAATCGGGTCTTGATTTTTAAAGTACTTCTCTGCCAATTTTTTTGAAATCACCACGCCATCTGGACGTTTCAAAGCTGTGCGAGGGTCACCTTTTTCGAGCTCAAACGAAAACATCTTCAAGAAATCGGCCTGTACGTAGCGACCCTTTTCTTTTTCAAACGTGGTTCCTACCGTAAACAGCGGCTCTTCCTCCCATAACATTTGGCTGGCATTCACAATCTCTGGAAAATCCTTGACAATATTCTCTGCCAAAACACCCGGTGTCGAAGCAAACGTATTGATCACACCTGTGTAGTGTTGGTTCTCCATGACCCGGTACAAGCGGCTTCCGTTTTTGTGAAAATGGTCCACTTCCAGTTCATCCTGAACCCACAGCATAATGAGCAGACTACACGTCATACCAAGAGCCAAGCCCATGATATTGATAAACGAAAACAGCTTGTTTTTCAACAAGTTTCGGAAGGCGATTTTTAAATAATTTTTAAACATGGCTTTTATATGAAATGGCTGCTTGCCCTTTGCTCAATACTCATGCCAAAATCAAGAAAACTTCCTTTTTAGGCTATTTTGAAGGGTTTCATCACTCAAAAGTGTCCAAATCCGAACATTTTTTGTGCGAAAAAGAACAGTGTTCGTGTGTGGTAAGTTACCCTTGTGTTTTTTTACTTTTTGAGATACTTATACTTTTTTTTAAGTTAGTTGTCAATAAGCCCTATTTCTGCCATGAATCACTCACAACCGGCCTTTGCTCGACGAAAATTTCTTAAATATTCACTCCTCGGCTTGGGAGGTGTTGTAGGGATTGGCACCATCGGAGCAGGTATTTTCCTTTCTAATTCGTTTCGGAATAATTACGGTAAGTTACTCGTACTTGATGGCCACTTGGCCGATATTGCTCATGCTTTTGCAGAGGCCGCTTTGCCCCAAGGCAATGGGTTTCCGAGTATCAAAGAGGCTACCGTGGTGCAGCGCATGGACGAAGAATTATTCTTCATTGACCCTAATATCCAATCTGACTTTAAGGCCGTTTTGTACTTGGTCGAAGCCATGCCTTTGCTCGAAGGGCGTTTTTCTCGGTTTTCCCGCCTGTCAAGAGAACAGCGCATTGCTTTTTTAGAGCAGATGCAAGCTACCACCAACGACCTCTACCGAGTAGCCATTGCTAACGCCCGCATGGTTGTGCGCCTTATGTATTACGGACACCCCTCCACTTGGAAAGCCATTGGCTACGATGGTCCCTTTGGGAATATTCCAGAAGTACTCAGCGAACAACGTCGTTACTATGCCTCATTAGTGAAATAGACCATGCCATGAAAACTATTTTTGAATATTCGGATTATCGCCAAGGGCAAACCATTCGTGCCAAGGTATGTATAGTGGGTTCGGGATGTGGCGGGGCTACGTTAGCTAAGAAATTGGCCGAAAAAGGAATGGATGTGGTTATTATTGAGCAAGGAGGGTATTATACTTCGGCTTCGTTTGATAACCGTGAACTCAACATGTCGGGAAAGGTAGATGCGGAACGGAATTTAGCCACCACAGCCAACGGAGATACGCTGTTACTATATGGAAACAACGTAGGCGGCGCCTCGGTGCATTATTGGGCCGACAGCTACCGCACCCCTGCTGACCGCTTGCAACTTTGGCAAGACAAATACGACATTGAAGATCATACACAGGCCGATTTGTCGCCCGCTTGGGACGAGTTAGAAGCTACGCTTAATGTCCATGAAGCCGAAGAAGAGTACTATAACTCGATGAATCTGAAAGTACGAGCCGCTGCGCAAGCATTAGGTTGGCAGGGAGCACCCATTCCGCAGGCTCGTAAGGGTTGTCAGAAGTCGGGGCATTGTATGCAGGGGTGCTTTTTTAATGCCAAGCAAAGCCAATTGGTCACGCATATTCCACTGGCCTTAGAAAAAGGCGCTAGCCTTTACGCCGACTTGCGAGCTGACTACTTAGAATGGGATGGCGCTCGTGTCAAAAAACTATGGGTGTCTGCCATAGACCGCCCAAGTAATCGGCCGAGTGGCCTACAGTTATCGGTAGTAGCTGATGCTTTTGTGATAGCGGCGGGTGGGTACAATACGCCAGCTTTTATGCTACGTCAAGAAGGTTTTGCTCAACGGTTTCCTGCCTTGGGCAAACATTTTGGAATGAACCCATCGGCATTTACGTACGGGCTTTACGACGAAGACATCATCTTGTGGCGAAATATGCCAGCCGCCTGGGGCGTTGAGCAGTTCCGATTGGCTCGATACGACCAGCAGCATCGCTACCAAGAAGGCGGCTACTTATTGATGGCCAATCAAACGCAGCCTGCTACCATAGCCGCCACGATCGGTGGTTTTGGAGCAGAGGCTCACGAATGGATGATGAAACTCCCCAAAGTAGGTAGTACTATTGGCTGGATAGATGACCATGAAGACGAGCTTGGCAACGTATCGATTGACTCTAGTGGCAAGCGATTGATTTCATACCCTTATGGGCCTATTACCCAGCAAATTCTTCGAGATTTATTAAAAAAACAAGTAGTCCTGAGTTTTGAGACGGGGGCAAAAAAAGTACTCATTGCCGATTATCAAGCTACTACTTTACACTCTGTTCAGGAGATTCACAAAATCGACAAGCTGGCCATTACCAATAGCAGTCTGTTATTGGCTGCACCGCATCCATTTGGCGGCTGCCGCATGGGCAAAGACCCAAAAACCTCCGTTGTGGACTCGTCGCATCGAGTTCATGGGTTCGACAACCTGTTCATTTCCGACCCTTCTGTATTTCCTACAGGCCCGTCGGTTGACCCCAGTTTGACCATTATGGCGTTTAGCTACATAGCTGCCCAACAGATAGCAACGGCAGTGGCATAAAACGAAAAAAGCCGCTCTTTTCAGAACGGCTTTGTACTCGAATATAGTTTGATTAAGGGTTTACGAGTTGATAGTCGTTAATCGTTCCTCCTGTCTTTGCACTTGCCGTTGTCCGAGTAATCTTGAGGTTGGTATCATTGGCTTCGTTGATGGTGAAGGCAATGGTTCCGCTTGTTCCCGTAGGTTGTGGGTTCAGATTAGACAACGTCAGTGTTTTTTCGTCGGCTGATAGTGCCCACTGTCCAGTAAATGAATTCCCATCATACTCAGTCAGTTTGGCCGAGGTTTGACTACTCAAATCCAATTTAAAACTCACATAACCTGCCTTAATGTTTGTAGTAGCGCCCTTGGTGTAAACCACCGTAGAGCCTTCTTTCACAATATTAGCCGACCAAATTTTAGCAATACGCTCCGACAGAGGTGGTGTGCTATCCTTCTTACAACTCCCCATCCAAGCAACCACGGCCACAGCCGCAACCCAACGTAAAATATTCTGTTTTTTCATAGTGATAATGCGAAGTAGTTGATAAGGTTCGCAATTTTGGACAATTCTACACGAAAAAAGTTTAAAAGTCAAATGAAAAAAAGTTCTTCTTTTGTCGAAACGTAAAAAAAGACGTTTTTCGTGTTCAAAAAAAGACGTTTTTTGAATGAAATATTACACCATTACTCAATTAGCGTTACGAAACGGGCAAGACCGTGACGAGATTTGGGTGGCCTATCAAGGAAAAATTTATGATGTAAGTCGGTCAAGGCTCTGGCGCAATGGCAAGCATTATGAGCATTGGGCTGGCCAAGACCTCACCGAAGAGCTTGCCGACTCACCGCATGGTGAGGGAGTATTTGCCCGATTTGAAATAGTTGGACTATTAACGCCTTCTCCTTTATGATACTGATTGCCGATAGCGGCTCTACCAAAACAGACTGGCGGCTCCTGACCGAGTCTGGCACGTTAACGCAAGCCCGAACGGTGGGCTTTAATCCCTATTTCCAAGACGCTGGCGGCATTGCTGCTGAGCTTGCTAGCAGCCTAAAACTAGCTATTAATGAGCCTGTTACCCACGTGCACTACTACGGCACAGGCTGCGGCACAGCCGACAAATGCGCTGTGGTAGAGCAAGCCATTCGGACGGTTTTTCCTGAAGCAGCCGAGGTACAGGTGGCCAGCGATTTGCTCGGAGCTGCCCGTGCGCTATGTGGGCACGAAGTGGGCATTGCTTGTATTTTGGGAACGGGCTCTAACTCGTGCTATTACGATGGACAACAGATTGGTTACCAAGTTCCTAATCTTGGCTTTTGGCTGGGCGATGAAGGTTCGGGAGGGCATTTGGGCAAAACACTCGTGACGCATTATTTGCTCAAAGAACTTGCCCCCGACTTAGAAGCTAAATTTGAAAAACGATTTCCACAGACTACTCGTGATGTCGTACTCGAAAATGCGTATAAAAAACCGTTTCCCAATCGGTATTTTGCCAGTTTTTCTAAATTTTTGTTCGATCATCGTTCGCATCCGCAAGCCTACAAGCTAGTTTATGATTCGTTTGACCTCTTTTTTCAAAAATACATCTGTAAATACCAAGATTACCGACAGTTGAAGGTACATTTTACGGGCTCGGTGGCATTTTATTACTCAGATATTTTGCGGCAAGTAGCCAACGACCGAGGTGTAACGCTCAAAAACATTCTAGAAACGCCCATTGCAGGGTTGGCGTTGTATCATGCCAAAGAGAGTTAGAGGCTTGCGCAAAAAATTTGCCATCGCATTTTGAGAAGGGTTATCCACGAAATACCCGCAAAGCTAATGTTACGCCGGTTTGCTTTTTCAAATATTTCATGAGCTTTGTCGGGCATATTGGCTCGTAAATAAGCCAAGGCAAGATGATATTCTGTAAAGGCCAGAAAGCGTTCGTTGACTTGTGACTCGAATTTCAACACTTGCTGAAATTCGGCGATTGCTACGGCTGGATTTTCTATTTCCAAATACTCCTTTCCTTTTTTAAAATGCGCTATCGCTATTTCTTGTTTGCTTTTTGTAAGACCTACTGGTGGAGCCGAGGACGTTCCTTTTGTAAAACTTTCTAACAGGGTGTCGTTGAACTGTATAGCGCCAAACGATAGGTAAAACAACACTACACCTGCTGCCAAGGGCAAAGCCCACCACCAGCGGCGTGTTTTGAGCACCCGAACTGGCTGCTTCTCTGATTCCTGTAAGGCTCTCATTACCTTTTTTTGTATAAGGGCAGTATGGAGTAGTGCCTCCATGTTGCGTACGGCTTCAATATCTTGATTCGTAATAAGTCCTTGTTGGCGAGCCTGTTCAAACTCCAAAAGTTCCTTTGGCATGAGCTGATTACTCAAGTATTGTTGAATGATAGTTGTTTTATTTTTAGAGAAGTCCATGTTGTTGACAAAGGCTAAAAAAACGATGTTTGATTCTCTCTACTCGCATCACTAACGCATTTTTGGTTAAGCCCAACTGCTGCGCCACATCTTCTACTCGCTGAGAACCCCTCAGTTCATATTGTTCCAATAACTGCTGGTCATCGAGAGGTAGTTGTTGAAAGATAGCATATATCTCTCTATGGTGTAAGAAATCTGTACTACTTTGCTGGTCAATTGTATCTATTTCATCTTGGTATCGGGCTATATGTTTTTCATGGATTAAGCCATCTCTATACATTCTTTGTATGATATTTCGAGTGGTAGCATACAGCCAAGTAGCCAATTTGGTCTGGTCATGCAATTGAAAATCGGGGCGATTTACCCAAACCACCAACGCTAGCATTACTTCCTGCCAAATATCTTTTTTTTGCTCGGCATCCCATACATGCCCTAGACAGTAATCACGATACTGTTTTTGAAGCAACACAATCGCCTCCGTTACTTTGTCTCACGAATCACCTCCCTATCATTAATAGGTGTTGGGTACTTAGGCATACATTTCTAAACAGTCAGATCTGCGGAGTCTTTAGCTATTTATTACACAAAGGCCGTGATAGGTAACAAGTTTAGCGAATTTTGTGGATGACCCGCCTTGGGGTTGTGGAGCGTTGCCTCTCGTTATACTTCTCACTCACTTATTTTTAGGTACTTATCCATCAAATATTCTGTAAATTCATTGGAGTAAAAAGTGTTTTCGTAGTCCAATTGTCGCTCGTCTATAGCTCGTTGATATTGTGCCAACAATCGTTTGGTGGTTTCTTGGTCGTAGTAACTTTTGGGGTCTTTAGAAGAATCGTAGTAGAAGTAGGCTAACTTTTTTTCGATTTCGTTGGTATTGGTTATTCCATGTTGCACTACCCATCGAATCGAATCCATCAATTCTTTAAACTTTATCACATTTCCTTTTATTTCTAACAGGTCTTTGCGGGTGTATAGGTAAGTATGAGCAGGTTTTCCGAGCATATCTGAGAGGTTGTAGCGAGTAATTGAGAGGTCAACTGGTATTGTTGATGGAAGTTTGTTAATTATTTTTTCGATGATACTGAAATTCATGGGCGAAAAACCACACAAAACAACGGTTTCATTAGCTTCAATACTTTGGGCCATTTTTCTTATGGTTTCTTCAAAACTTTCATCACTAAAATCAATGGCTGAGGCCATATTCGTTTTTAAGCAATTAAGTTGGGGTAACAATTGGGCATTACTACTGATGAGTTTGGTTATTTCTGCTGAAGTAGTCTTGTCATAACTTAATGTGGTCAGATCATTATAAAGCACGTTATACAACTTTTCCCATTCTAATTGTGTCACGCTATTTGCTATTGTTCGGAAGGATATTTTTTTTGTTTTGTCTCCAAAAACTTTCTTAATAAATTCTCTTCGATAAGCCTTCCGTTCTTCTTCGATTTTCAACGACTTAGGTACAAAAGATTCGTAAATGACCTTGCCTTTTATTTTTTCATGTTGCAACAATCCAAACAACTCTTTGAAGCTAATTGTATTTTCATGTAAATCTTTATCTTCATGCAGCTTCGTTGGCAAAAAATCGGCTCGCTCTTTGGATGGTGTTTGATGGGCAGCTTGGGCGGCTTGTTGACTCTTGGTTAATGTTTTTTTTTCGTTGTTTATCCCTCCTGACTGGCTTTTTGCTGTGTGTAAATCTCTTTCAAATACCAAAACTTGCGCTGCCGATGAGGTTGATATTTTCATCAATGGCATAAAATAATGCCTATACGGAGAATGTTCTACCACCTCTTTTGACGAACAAATCAACTGCACTGTATTTTGGTATAGTAAATCACATAGATTTCCAGAAAAATAACTTTTAACGCTGGTGTCTTGTGTAGTTGAAGGTATTTTTATCTCCGACTCGATGACTGGCTCGCCAAGGCTATTTTGCTGACGGGTTATTTTAAAGCCTTTAGGTAATTGGTTATTGAGCGCTAATACGGTAACTGGGCGAGACCAAATACTTTTGTCGGGTAACCCAATAACAAACTCCTTTTCGATAGTAGCTGACCATGCGTTTGTGTCTGAAGGATTAAACCCTTGCGCCAAATATTGATAATAATCTGAGGGGGTTTGTTCGGGTGCAAAAAGTCGAGACAGTTGCTTGAATATTCTACTATCTTCTTTTAGTTCATACGTTCCGTTAAACAAACGGCTCAACCCCCCTTCCGAAATTTCTACTTCGTCTTTGGCCAAAAGCTCTACTATATTTTTTTGCTTGGTTTCGTGCGAATACCTTTTGCGTATGGCTTCGGCCATTTTTGACGCAACGAATAGCTCGATTGTCATGAGAGTTGTGGGGGAGTTTGTGTGTGTTTTATCTGCAACATTAACTAAACGATGTAAACTTTTAAAATATTTCCCGTAAAAAATATTCTTAATTAAGAAATTTATTGACTAATCTATATCTACTAAATATCCTCAATATTAACTATAACCATTTCAAGTATCATTTATCATGTCATAAATTATATTTGAATACCAGTATAAAGAAAATTAAAAAAATTTATTAATAAATTTTTTTAATTTTAAATAAATTATTTCCTTTGTGTTGGTTTAGTAACTAAACCAACAACCTAAATCAATCTTATCATGAAAACAAAGTTTCCTAAACCCATTTTAATGGGTTTGCTATCTGCCTCTTTACTGGTAGTGGCAAGTGCTTGCGAAGACAAACAAGCTACACAACCCTTACCAGAGCCTGTTATAAGCCAGCCTTCTACGTCACCAGTAAAGGTTGATACCACCAATGATGGTGATCCACCGTCTCGGCCACCAAAGAACTAACTAAAAGTCGCCTCTCCTTGGGGCGACTTTTTTGTTATATTTAGCGCCATATTTTCACTACTATCCATGAAAAGCTGCGGGTTTGCCATTTTTATTTTTTTTTCTCTATTAACTGAATTGATGGCACAGCCCATCAATGACGTACAGCTTTGGCAAGAAGTAAACCGTTATACCCAAAAAAACCAAGACCAAAAAGCCATTAACAAGCTACAAGTGCTTCAACAGTTGTATCAACAAAAAAAAGATACAAATCGGCTTATTTACGTGTACTATGAGGTAGGGAATCGGTACTACGATTTAGAAAACTTCAAAACATCACTTTTCAAATTACAAGCGGGCTGGAAACTGGCCTTGGCTAAGCGGTATATTCCAGACTCGCTTTTGATTCGCCTTTGCATCTCGTTATCAAACACTTATACCGAAATCACCAGTAAAACTGACAGTAGTCGTTTCTTTGCATTACAAGCTGCTAAAGTACTGGAAAAATCGCCCAGCCTTAAAACTCGCTTTGCCAAAACACTCGGTGTTTTTTTCATCAACGAGGGTTCTGTAGCCATTGATGAAGGGGATTTTACCAACGCCCTGTTTTATTTGAACAAAGCTTGGGCTATTGCCAAACAGGATCCATTTTACAAAAGCCTGATTGCCTCGCATTTTGCCAATGTTTACCTAAAGCAAAACCAACTACTGCTGGCAGACTCTGCGATTAGCATTACCCTCAAAGAATATCCACATCAGGACCAATACAGAGGGTGGTTTGAGATTTTAGCGGCTCGAATTGCCCTTCAGCGTTCTGACTTCACGGCAGCTCGTCTTCATCTCGACAACGCCTACAAGACCTATCAATCGTTGCCGTCTGACAATCAAAACTTTGATTTACTCCGATACATTTATCTGCGGCGAGGTCAATTGTTCCAACGATTGCCGGGGCAAGCCACCTATGCTATCACTTGTTTTGAGAAGGTAATACAGATTTCGGATGAACACTACGGGACCAAGGGAAATATCATAGCGGAAGCCTTTTTGGGTTTAAGTAAAATTTACCAACAAGAGAGTAATCTTCCGAAAGCATTAACCACCGTCCAAGAGGGGCTGATAAGAGCATCTGTCCTATTCAACAACCACGATGTGGCAGCAAACCCAACAGCTAATGATTACATCTCAAGCCCGACGCTTTTTGAGCTGCTTCAACACAAGGCATCATTACTCACCCAAACGTCTCCTGCTTTATCGCTTAGTACGTATCAAAGAGGTCTCGAAGTAGCTTCGTATATTCGTAAAGAGATTTCTTCCACTCAATCAAGATTGTTTTTTTTACAGCAACGAGTAGATGTCTTGTTTGAGAAAGCGCTAGACTTAGCCTATCGTTTAGGAGACCAGCAGGCTTTTTTATGGCTAATCGAGCAAAACAGAGCCATTACGCTAAGCGACTGGCTGGCGGAGAGCACCCTCAAGCCCAAATACCTGCCGCAGGCTGTTTTGGACAAAGATGCTCAGCTACACAAGCGAGTAACAGCCCTAAAAATGGAGTTGGTGACTCAGCCTAATGCCCAAAAAGAAGCAGAACTGCAAGATGCCTTTTTAGCTATCAAACGGTTTGAGTCCGAAATAGCTCAGCAGTACCCTCATTATGCTCAGGCCAAACACATCGGAAGTACGATTTCATTGTCGGCTATTCAGGGCAGGCTATCCGATGAAATGGCTTATATAGCCTTCCATGTGGCTAAAAACAAGCTTTATACATTGCTCATAACTCACTCAGAAGTCACGATAAAAGCCCAAACTATTGACAATACCTTTTTAGAAAAGCAGGTTTCAACACTGCGGCTGGCTCTAAGCCATGACCCCAAAGTAGGTCGCTATACTGGCTCAGAAGCTAGCCAATTTCTTTACAAAATACTGTTCAAACCACTACAAGAGTTGCTATTGGCAAAAACTCGGTTGATTGTTTCAAAAAATGAGACGCTCAATCTGATTCCATTTGATGTGTTAGAATCATCGCCAAGCCACTTTATGGTTGAGCAATATGCCATTACAAATGCCTATAATGCAAGTTTGCAATTTACCCCCCATAACACCCCTTTGGTCAATCCCTCGCTGTTTGTGTTTGCGCCCTTCGCAACGAATGGTACCGATTACATCGTAAAAGGAGATACCCTAAAGCCCCTACCCGCTACTATTAATGAGTGTCGTAAACTGGGAGGAACGCTTTTTAGCAATAAAAATGCTCGAAAAACGGCTTTTTTGCTAACACAACAGCAACAATCGCTTCAAACTGGGGCTATTATTTACCATTTTGCCACCCACAGTGTTGGTAACGACAAGCGGCCGGAGCAGTCGTTTGTTGCTTTTCACCCTTCGGCTAGTGAAGAATTCAGGCTATATACCGAAGAAATTCAAAACCTAAATCTGAGAAATGTACGCCTAGCTGTTTTGAACTCTTGCTCTTCAGCCTATGGTCAACTACTTGAAAATGAGGGCTTATTGAGTTTAGGAAGAGCATTCACACAAGCTGGTACAGGGGCAGTAGCCGCAGCCTTATGGGAAGAAGACGATGCGACTGGCTCTCACATCAGTATTTTGTTTCATCAATACCTCCAAGAAGGTTTCCCGATTGATATTGCCCTGCAAAAAGCGAAACTCGCCTATTTGCAGACCCCTCCCAATGATACTTTTCGTGATATGCGCCATCCCTACTTTTGGGCATCTATCATTCTTCATGGCGACTCTTCATCCGTTTATTACACTCAAAAGTGGATTTGGATTGGGGGTCTTGCTCTCCTATTGGTAAGTACAGTAGGGTTTCTTCTGTGGAAAAAATATCGCTAACCACCTATATCTGTTGGCTCTATACAAAGCATTTTTTCTTTTTCTAAAAAATTTTTATTGCGCCTGTTACCAAGCAGGCCTGTTGTGTTATTAATCTATTAGAACGGCTTGGGGATTTTATAAGCGAATGGCACTTTGTATATCATAACAAATTGGCAGGTTTAGGTATAATAGATTGTTACTTACGTTAATGATTGTATAGTTTTAGAATGCTATCCCTTGTGCAGTGCCATTCTTTTTCCCATTCTCAATCACAAATTCACACTTCCCCAGCAGGGTTCGTATCTACAACGGTGCGAACCTTGTTTTTTTCGGCATTTCCTCCTTTTTAGAAAAGCATTAATCCATTTTTCAAATCAGCATTTACTATTCGCTGGAACCGTATTTTTTACGACCTTTGTGCCCCGTTAAGCGCTTGCTTTTCGGTAAACTCACAGTTGGTGGGTGCTTTGTGTTCACAAAAACAAAAATGCCTGTATGACGTCGTTAAACTTGGTTAATCTTTTTTCAAACTAAAACCAAGGTCACCGTGTTACCATATTATACAGGTCAAATGAGAAGTTGAGGTGCATCAACCAAGCTATTTAGCTCCTCTTTTCCGTTCAAAAACAATGAGTAAATACCTTCATTTAGTAGTTAAAGAAGTCATCCGAGAAACGTCTGATACCGTAACTATTTCTTTTTGGCACCCTGTTCATCAGGCCGTTAGCTATAAGCCAGGGCAATTCCTAACGCTTATCCCCGAAATCAATGGCAAGAAAGTCCGCCGGAGCTATTCGATGTCGTCGTCGCCTCATACCGATGCGTCGTTGGCCATTACGGTTAAGCGTGTGCCGGGGGGCTTGGTATCTAATTGGCTCAACGACCACGTGAAGGCGGGCGATGCCCTCGAAGT
The DNA here is from genome assembly GCA_046329195.1 of Spirosomataceae bacterium. Classification (GTDB taxonomy): domain Bacteria; phylum Bacteroidota; class Bacteroidia; order Cytophagales; family Spirosomataceae; genus JAXLVB01. The sequence continues at coordinate 705,515 of JAXLVB010000001.1, forward strand.
AATGGAACCAATGGGGCATTTCACTCCAGAACTTAATCCAAACAACGCCCGCCATGTGGTATTGTTTGGGGCCGGTAGTGGTATTACCCCTTTGATTTCGATTGCCAAATCGGTTCTGACTATTGAGTCAAAAAGCAAGGTTTCGCTGATTTACGGAAGCCGAAATCAACAAAGTATTATTTTCAAAAAACAACTTGATGACCTCGAAGCTAAATTCGCAGGGCGTTTTGTGGTACAGCATATTCTGAGTCAGCCCGATAGCCTATGGGTAGGCCAAACAGGGCGTATTGGTCAAGGAAAGGCTGTGCATTGTATTAAAGAACTGTATATAGACCCACACAAAGCCGAGTTTTTCTTGTGTGGACCCGAAGAAATGATGGAAGAAATCCAGAAGGCACTCAAGCTGCTGGGTACTTCTCCAAATCAAATTCACCAAGAGCATTTCTTTGTTAGCCATGACGATGAGCCCGTTCACGAAGAAGAAGATGGCACAATAAAAGCCCAGTTGGTCACTGTTCGCTATGAAGGCTCTGACTATCAGTTGGAAGTAAAACCCCATCAGACTATTTTAGAGGCATTTTTAGACCATGACATTGACCTCCCCTACTCCTGCCAAGCAGGTATGTGTACGGCATGCATGGGTAAATGCGTGCAAGGCAAAGTGAAAATGGACGAAGAAGACGGCCTCACCGACAAGGAAATCCAACAAGGATACGTTCTTACGTGTGTGGCGCATCCACTATCAAAAGACGTGGTTATTGAGATTGAATAACCGCTAACCATAACACTGTCAGCTATGTGTGTTGTTGATTTTAAAAAACTTTCAGACAAGTACGTTGAGCTTACCGACAACGACGGAAAAGGTACCTATTGGTGGGTGCAAGAACACACTGACTTGGACGAAGAGGTAGTTGATGGCCAACTTCATCTCCTGCCTATTGAAGTATTACCAACTGAACTGGGCGTTCTATCTTCTTAATAACCTATTTTTCTACCATAATCTCAATTTATGAAAATGACGCTAACGTGTATTTCATAAACTTGATTGCTGCATAACCCATTACGCCATGACAGCCGACCTATTAGCCGTGCATCCACCACAACGGCGATTTTTGCCCCAAGGATTTGAGTTTAAGACTTGGGAGGATCTAAAACCCTATTTTGAACAACTCCAAAACGAGGAAATTCTGGATGTAGAACATCTTCGAGACTGGTTCAAAAGTCGTTCAGAGTTAGAAAGTTACTTGTCTGAAAACTTCGCCTGGCGGTATATTCGGATGACGTGCAATACTGCCGACCAAGCTGCCCAACAGCAATACCAGCAGTTTGTTACTGAAATCCAGCCACACATAGCCCCCTACGATGACGCTTTTAACAAAAAAGCCATCGAAAATCCTGCTATTAACCTACTTTCGGACAAAGGTTTTGCCATTACGCTCCGAGGCATGAAGCGAGCCATTGAGATTTTTCGGGAAGAAAACATCCCATTAGTCACACAGGTTCAGCAGCTTTCAAGCCAATACCAAGCTACTGTAGGTGCCATGACCGTCGAAGTCAACGGCGAGGTCAAGACCCTCCAACAAGCCGCTGCCTTGCTTGAAAGCCCCGACCGGTCTGTACGAGAAGACATTTATTTCAAGATTCAGCATCGTCGGATTCAGGAAAAAGACAAGCTCGATGATTTGTTTAACCAGATGTTGAAACTCCGCCACCAAATGGCGCTCAATGCTGGTTTTGCCAATTATCGAGACTATATGTTTGCAGCCATGGGGCGTTTTGACTATACCCCTTCAGACTGTTTCAATTTTCATACAGCCGTAGCCGAAACCATCAAGCCCGAACTCAACGAGATGGCGCAAGAGCGAAAAACAGCCCTTGCCGTTGCAGAATTACGCCCTTGGGACAAGACCGTGGACCCTCAAAACCGCCCCGCCTTGCGCCCATTTACCGATGGCAACGACCTGCTCCAAAAAACCATTTCGTGTTTGTCTCGCCTCGACCCCTTCTTGGGCAACTGCCTCAAGGTCATGAAAGACCTCCGTCGCCTCGACTTGGAGTCTCGCATTGGTAAAGCACCGGGTGGCTATAACTATCCACTCGAAGAAACCGGATTCCCATTTATTTTTATGAATGCGGCTTCGCAATTGCGAGATGTGGTTACGCTCCTGCACGAAAGCGGTCACGCCGTTCACTCCATCTTGACCAAAGACCTAATGCTCAACACCTTCCGCCAGTTTCCGTCGGAGGTCGCTGAGTTGGCTTCGATGAGTATGGAATTGCTTACGATGGACTATTGGGATGCTTTTTTGACGAATCCTGATGACCTCAAGCGAGCCAAAATCAAGCATTTAGAAGATATTCTCGAAACCCTCCCGTGGGTGGCAACAGTAGATAAATTCCAACACTGGATTTACGAAAACCCTACGCATACTACCGAGGAACGCCATACCGCTTGGCTCAGCATTTACGAACAGTTTGCCGATGATGTAACCGACTGGTCTGACTTAGAGGCTTTTAAGGGGTGGATGTGGCACAAACAGCTACACATCTTTGAATTGCCGTTCTATTACATCGAATACGGCATTGCGCAGTTAGGAGCCATTGGTGTCTGGAAAAACTACAAAGAAAATCCTCAAAAAGGCTTAACAGGCTATATCAATGCCTTAAAGTTGGGCTACACAGCTCCAATGAGTGAAATTTATGCTGCGGCTGGTGTACCTTTTGATTTCTCAAAGGAGCATATTGCCAACTTAGTAGCTTTTGTGAAAGCAGAATTAAACTTGTTAAAAAGGTGATTTAGAAAGCAATAAACGCTTTCCATACCATCCCACGCCTATTATCGAAACCACTGTGAGCACTAAAAGTACTACCTGTGAGCCGATGTTGGGTGTGGGATTTTCTATGGCTTCTCGAATTTGCTGCGCCTGCATTCCAACCCAAATCCCCAGCACTGTACGAGGAATCATAGCTACAAAGCCACTACTTAGCAGCGTTTTGAGGCGAACCCCTAGTAGCGAAAAGACCAAATTGGTCATGGCAAAAGGCAAGACGGGCGATAACTTCGTAAAAAAGACAAGTTGCCAAGCATTATGATTGAAACGGCTCACAATACCTACCACTCTTGGATCTTTCGACAAATACGACAAGAGTTTTTGATTATCTAAGCGTAACGTTAGACCATTTACCAAGGCAATGGCCAACAGATTGAGTATAAACAGAAGTATCAGCGACTGCCAGCCTAAGAAGTACCCCATCACCATTGCCAAAAACGTAGGCGGTGTAATAGCTACTGCCGACGTAACCACGCATACAGCCGTTACCGCACCCCAGGTTTGCCATGAAAATTGACGAAGAAAGGCTTCGTTGGTGATAACAAGGTACGTAATCCACGAACTACACAACAGGGGTAGTACCGTTAGAACAACCGCCGAAACGAGATGAAAAGGATATTTTTTGAAAATTTGTACCGACAAGCGACCTTACTTTAGGATTGTAACGTAGTTTTGGGTACAAAAGTACATACTCTTGCTCTTGATTAAATGGCAAACCCTGTAACAATTATCTACTTCTCACTCAACAAAGCCACGATTTGAAGCATCGTGTTATCAACTAAAATCATGAAATTTGCCACTAAAGCCATACACGCTGGTGTAGAACCAGACCCTACCACAGGGGCTATTATGACGCCCATCTACCAGACTTCTACCTACGTACAAGAGTCGCCGGGCAAGCATAAAGGGTACGAATATGCTCGTACTCAAAACCCCACCCGCAATGCGCTACAAAACGCCTTGGCAGCACTCGAAAACGGCCAACATGGCCTTTGCTATGCTTCTGGCTTGGGAGCTACCGATGCCGTGTTGAAGTTGTTTAAACCACAAGACGAAATCATTGCTACTAACGACCTCTATGGCGGTACTTACCGCATCATGAAGCGGGTCTATGAAGGCTTCGGGCTGACATTTAAGTTTGTGGATATGAGTGACGTCGAAAATGTAAAGGCAGCGATTTCGAGCAATACCAAAATGATTTGGATAGAAACCCCTACCAATCCACTCTTAAAAATTATTGATATTCAAGCCATTACCGCTCTGGCCAAAGCGCATACTATCTTGACAGTAGTGGACAACACCTTTGCTTCGCCTTATTTGCAAAACCCGTTGGACTTAGGAGCCGACATCGTCATGCACTCCGTCACTAAGTACCTCGGCGGACATTCCGATACAGTAATGGGTGCATTGATTCTCAACGATGACGAACTGGCCAAGCAGTTGGCATTTCTTCAAAATGCGTGTGGGGCTGTGCCTGGACCTCAAGATTGCTTCTTGGTATTGCGAGGTATCAAAACCCTCCATATACGTATGCAGCGCCACTGCGAAAATGCCATCGCCATCGCCCAATGGCTCGCACAACACCCCAAAGTAGGCAAAGTATATTATCCAGGACTGCCTACTCATCCAGGTCATGAGTTGGCCAGTCGGCAGATGCGGGGCTTTGGGGGTATGGTGTCGTTTGAGTTGAAAGGCGATGTGTACGAAGAAGCCGTGAAAGTGATGGAAAGTTTGGAGGTGTTTTCGTTGGGCGAATCGTTGGGGGGCGTAGAGTCGCTTTGCACGCACCCAGCCAGCATGACCCATGCCAGCATTCCAAAGGCCGAACGTGAAAAATCTGGGCTGAAAGATACGTTGATCCGCCTTAGTGTGGGCATCGAAGACGTTCAAGACCTTATCCATGACCTTAAGCAGGCTATTGGGTAGCCGACTGGATGACCTAAAGGGAGGTTCAAGCGAGGACGCTTGAACCAGAGACGCTTGAACTAGAAATACCTGAACCTGAGATGCTTGAACCAAACCGCAGGGAGGTAGGGCCTTGGTCAGCACCCCATATCGAAGCCCTTTACGTTTTGTCCTGTAGTGAGTTCAAATCATCCCCATCAAACTTCACAGGTAGAAGGTTGGTGATGGACTCGGAGACGATAATCTGGTCGTTAGCACCCACCATAATCAAACGGATAGCCTGCCGCTGGCGCACTTCATACTCCAACATGGACTGACGACAAGCGCCGCAAGGCGAAACACCCTTAAAGGCATCGCCCTTCCCAGGGCGAGCCACCACGGCAATGGCAACGATTCGTTGGGTAGGATAATTAGCCCCAACCCAATAAATCACCGACTGCTCCGCACAAGAACCCGATGGAAAAGCGGCGTTTTCTTGATTATTGGCAGCATGAATGCTTCCGTCTTGCAGAAGCACCGCCGCCCCCACATGAAAGTTAGAATACGGCGCATACGACTGATAGGTAGCGGCTTTGGCCTTTGCTAACAGTTGGCGTTCAGATTCAGGTAGTTCGGCATCGGAGGCATATACCTGCAGAGGTATCGTGTGTTGTATTCGTTGCATCGCTTTTCAAAAAAGGATGACAAAGATAGCTGATTTTCAGACTTATGCAAGTGTTCGGCTCAATAATTACTTTTCATTAGCCCAACAACAACAACCCCACATCACTCTTGCGAGTCATGTGGGGTTGTAAGCGATACAAAAAGAAGTTATTAGAACTTCAAACCCACACCTAGTAGAAAATTAGTACCCGCTTGCGGATAGTAAAAATTTTCGGTAGTTAGCTGATTATCATAGATATAGCTATAGGTGTAGCCATTTGATGAATACAGCGTATTGAACACATTGTTCACCAACAAACTGAGCGTGATGCCTTTTGACCAACTTGGGTTGAGGTGGTAGATCGCTCGAAAGTCGTTTGTCAAGTAGGCGTCAATAAAACGACTATTGTTAGAGGTATTGTCCAGATACTGCTTCCCCACGTATTTGGTCAACAGGGCTAATTCAACCGTTTTTGATGGTAAATACAACAATTGAGAGCCAATAATTACATTAGGCGAAAACGCTATATCTGCTTTGGAATACGTATTCACTTTGTCCACGCCAGTGTCGTAGTTCGGAACGTATTCGCTGAAGTTATTGATTTTGTTTTGGCTAAGCGTGGCATTCACATTCCAACGGAATGCTTTGCTGAGTTGGGTGGCCAACTCAATTTCTACACCCGCACGATAGCTTTGGGGCACATTGGTGCGAATGGGGTTGCCTACGTCGTTGAGTTGACCTGTCAGAATCAATTGGTTTTTGTAGTTCATCCAATAGCCATTGATGTCTAACTTGAACGCAGCGCCTTGTAGCTTGAAACCCAATTCCAAATCTCGGAGCGTTTCGGCCTGTGGGCGTTTACCTGCCGGCGCCTGAGTGTAGTCGTCTCGATTAGGTTCTTTGCTGGCCACACTATACGAACCGTATAGCGTAGCATTTTCGGCGAGTTGGTACGTCAAGCCCAGTTTAGGATTAAAAAAGTTCAAATCATCCGACTGTGAAATGTCAATCCGGTTGTCGTCCAAGCCCTTGATTTGGTACGAAACGCCTCGGTACTGCAAATCCACAAAACCATTGAGTTTCTCCGAAAACTGATAAAACGCCTTGGCATATAAGTTGAAGTCTGTTTTGAGGCCATTGTTGAAGTAGTAACGGCTACGGATGTTCGACGTAGAAGCGTATTTAGCCCAGATAATTTCGCCGTAATGGTCGCCGTCGTAGCGATTCCAACCGCCACCGATGTTTGCAGTAAGTTTGTTAAAACTATTGAAGTCCAGCGAAAATGTAGTCCCCCCAAAGCCATTATCCAACCACTTCCGCCGAATCAAATCGGTGCGTTTGATGGTTTGTGTACCAATCACCACATCGGGCAAACCATAGTTGCTAAACTTCTGGTCGGCCTTAAACTGCTCGTAATAGCCTCGTCCTTTTACATAAAAACCGTTGATATTGAGCGTCCATTTGTCCGAAAGTTGATGTGAGCTTACCAACTGATAATGGTCTTGTTGGTAATTATCAACCTGATTATCATACAAATACAGGTTGTAGGTGCGCCCCGAATTCAATAGATTATTGGCATCTGTTTGGTTTAGGCCATTGCGGTCAATGTAGGCCAACATCCCTTCACGGTCGTTGCGCACTCGGCTTTCGGGAACGCCTTCCCACGCTTGGTAGGTTTTCTCGATACCCGAAAACGCATTGAATCGAATGAATGATTTTTTGCCAAAATATCCACCCGATACATAAAACGACTTTAAATCTGACGAAGCTCTATCTACATAGCCGTTTGAGGTGATTTTAGAAAGGCGGGCATCTACTGTGAATTTTCCGCCCAATAGCCCCGTACCGGCCTTAACGGTGTGCTTCCAGGTATTGAACGAGCCAAACGAATTGTTGAGTTCGGCATAGGCATCAGGACGAAATTCGTTGGTATTGATGTTGACAGTAGCCCCAAAAGCCCCTGCTCCGTTGGTAGAAGTACCTACCCCACGCTGAATCTGAATAGACGACACCGATGATGCAAAATCAGGCATATTTACCCAAAAAGTACCCTGACTTTCAGGGTCGTTGTAGGGGATTCCGTTGATAGTGACGTTTATCCGAGTAGCATCAGTCCCTCTAATACGTACCCCTGTGTAGCCCACACCCGCCCCAGCATCAGACGTACTCACCAGCGAGGGCGTAAAGTTGAGCAAAACCGGAATGTCCTGCGCCAAGTTTTGTTTCTGAATCTCTTGCGCTGACACGTTGGTAAAGGCCATCGCCGACTTTTCGCTGGCCCTAGTAGCGCTCACCACCACTTCATCGGCCACGAAGGTACTTTTGCTCAATCGGATTTCTAACGGCTTGTCTTGAGGCACTTTAACCTCCTGGCTTACCAACTGATAGCCCACAAAACTGACCTTGAGGCGATACGTACCTGCCGTTACTTTATTGAGTACAAAATGGCCTTTGCCATCGGTTACGGTTCCTCGAAGCGAGCCATCGAGCAGCACCGTGGCGCCGGGTAAGGCTTTGCCGTCGTCGGCATCAGTTACAATGCCAGATAAAACGGTCTGGGCCGAGGCAGTGCTCAGCCTTAAAACAATAAGCAATAAACTAAAAACAGGCAGCAACCAACGTTTGCCGTGTTGTGAAGGGCGGTTTGGCGTTAAGGCAAACCAAGAAACAGAAGTCGTTAAGGTTTTCATAGTAGTATGAAAATTAACGACAGGTAAAGGAGTCAAATCCTGTCAATGTTACACAATATGACGGTTTGATAATGGTGTTTGAAACTTGAAAACAGCCTACTTGCTAATCAACTTAGCCTAGCAAGTTGCCTTCAATCTTTCAAATCTTATCCCTGAATCGGCATTATCCGTAGCAGGTACAATGGGTATAATCTCAGCCCGTTTGGTAGGGCACCCCTTTTAAGATTAGCGCTACAAAGTTAGGTACAACTGTTTTGTTTTTCCTACAATAACTGGAAAAATCTTTAAAACTGCCCGTTTCACATCTTTGGCAAGAGCCCAAAAGTGTATCAAGCTGAAGTATTCAAACTAACCAAATCTTTTTGGCAAACGATTCAATTTTTTCTCAGACTCATTACCCTACAATTTTAGGATGCTAAATAATTCCGTGTGCGTGTAAAATTTCCTATTTTTGAGCAAACAATACAACTATGAGCACCGTAGAGCTTATTCATCAACAAGTAGATAGCTTGCCTGAGTCTGCCCAGTTAGCACTGTTGGAGTATATAGAGTTTTTACAACACAAGTACCATATCAATGAAACAGAAGACCCAGAACGTGAGCAACTTATGCAAAAACTGATTTTTCAACGATATGAACATTATCGCCAAAATCCTATTCAAAAAAGCCAACATCAAGAAGATTTTCATAGCAAAATAACATCTAAATATGGCTGGTAGTGGCTCTTATGCTATCATCATTTTGGATGGTGCCGACAAAGACATCGAGCAGGGTATTGACTGGTATGAAACCCAAAAAACTGGACTTGGTTTTGAGTTCTATCAAGCATTTCTAACTACTACTCATACATTAGCAACTTCCCCCTTTCTTTATCAAGAGCATTTTTTGTTTGTTCGCAAAGCGTCTTTACATCGCTTCCCCTATTCGGTTTTCTATGCGATTGATGAAGTAAACGCTGTAGTTGAAATCATCGCTGTATTTCACCAACGCATGAGCCCTGAAGAACTAAAACATCGCCTCAACTTTGAATAATTTGCTCTATGCTAACACGTCTTTTCATTTTTCTGGCTCTTCCTGTTTTAGTTCAGGCTCAACGACTCAAAGTAGTTGAGCACCCTATCACTTGGGATTCTACTCGTATTCGGCTTTCGCTCGAATACTTAGAGAAACGGCACGGTATCAAGCAAGCCCAGCCTTCTATCAAGCCACGAATGGTAGTGGTGCATTGGACGGCCATCCCAACGCTGGAAGGCTCCTTGCGGGCGTTTGAAAAATCGCAATTATCGGCTTCTCGCAAAGAGCTGCTTCAAAACAGCACCCTCAACGTATCGGTTGCTTTTTTGGTTGATTACGATGGCACCATTTACCGCCTTCTGCCCGACACCACCTTTACCCGGCATTGCATCGGTCTCAACTATATGGCAGTAGGCATCGAAAACGTGGGCGATGGCGACAAATATCCTCTAACAGAAGCCCAACTTAAAGCCAACATTGCCATTATCAAGTATTTACACAAAAAATACAAGATTGAATATATGATTGGTCACCACGAATACGGCAAGTTCAGAAACACACCCCTTTGGAAAGAAACCAACCCGAATTACTTCACCCAAAAGTCAGACCCGGGTGATGATTTCATGAAAAAATTACGGGAAAATCTCCGAAAATTAAACCTTAAGGCCGAACCCTGAGTTGTGTTTGTAGCGTCAAACCATCTTCCCGTCAGGAAGGTCTGTTTATTGGTCACTTTGAGTAGGTGGTACGCTGGAATCCGTTACTAATTACCAGACAACGAATGAAAACCGTTTTGATTACGGGAGGAACAGGCTTGGTCGGTTCTCGCCTCACCGAAATGCTTCTTGAGCAAGGCTATGCCGTCACTCACCTGAGCCGCAAAGCCGATACCACAGCCACCGTGAAAACGTACGCTTGGGATATTCCAAACGGTAAAATAGATAAAAAATGCCTGCGAGAGGCCGACTATATTGTTCACTTGGCAGGAGCTGGCATTGCAGACCAGCGCTGGACCACCGACCGAAAAAAAGAAATCTTGAGTAGCCGAACAGACTCTATTCTACTCATTGCCAAGACGTTAAAATCTACTCCACATCACATACAAGCCCTGGTGTCGGCGTCGGGAATTAGTTATTATGGCACCGATACCGGCGACATTCGGTTGACAGAACAAAGCTCCGCCGGAACGGACTTCCTGGCCGAAGTGTCGGTTCGATGGGAGGCGGCTGCCGATGCAGTAGCTGCTCTGGGCATCAGAACCGTAAAACTACGCACAGGCATTGTGTTGAGCGACAAAGGTGGCGCTTTACCCAAATTGGTCGCTCCGATTCGCTGGGGGGCTGGGGCTGCGTTGGGTTCTGGTAAGCAGTTTCAGTCGTGGATTCATCTCGACGATTTGTGCCGTATGTACATAGCCGCCATCGAGCAATCTACTTGGAACGGAGCTTACAATGCCGTAGCTCCGCTACCTACTACCAATGCCGAACTCACCCAATTGGCCGCAAAGCAACTCTATCGTCCTTTGTATTTGCCCAATATTCCGGCTTGGGCTTTACAATTGGCTTTTGGCGAAATGGCGCAGGTGGTTACGGGTGGCAATTATATCATCAACCAACGCATTGCCACCGAAACGTCGTTCCAGTATCAATTTCCTGACCTAAAAAAAGCGCTGGCTAATTTACTACACTAAGCGATTTGTCTCGTTGAAATAATCCTGATTATCAACATCATACAGGTATTTATCCACATTAAACCCTTCTTGTATTAGCCCTGTGTTGCAGGTTTGCTCAATTTCCTGCAATTTTGAACATGATGATTCAAGATCAAATTGAGAAAATACAGGCCATTGCTCGGTTTTTGCAAACACTGCAAGACACAGATACGCTATTTGATTACCTCAATAACCTTGACCGAAGTACCATTTTGTCACTTCAAAAAGACTATGAAGGGGTTCTGGAAAAGTTTTCACCTGTCAATCTGCTCCGTTACGAAGTCTTGAATCACCTCGACGAAGGACGACCTCGCCTCACGCCTGCCTATGTAGAAGCTTACCGAGAGCATATCGAAAAACGAGACGTCCGTTTTTTTGAAAAATATGGCCCAACCCTAACACATGGGCTTCTCAGCTATTCAAAAGGAGACCTTTTTAAACCTTTTCAGGCAAAGGGAGAGCTTCAATTTTTTAGAGTTTTTTATTCATTTTTCTTCCGAAAAGCGCAATCTCTGTTAATAAAGCATGTATTAAATGAACTCGCCGACACACTTTGTAACGACCTAGGGCTCGTTGACCAGCAAATACACGTCGTTGATTTCAGAGGTAGCACCAATTTTGGTAGTACTCACAGTTGGCTAGCTATTTATCCATCAGACGAAGCCCGTCACCAAGACGTTGACCATTTGTTTCTTACAATTTATGCCGACCATTTGCGATGTGGCCTATGGTCGGGACCTAATAATAAAGCGCTAGAAGAAGGTACAGTCCTTGATGTACCTACCTACGAAGCCGCCAAAGCTTTTCTAAGAACCCAAGTAGGTGAATACGCCCGCCTACACCAACTTGAGCTTTCGCCAGTGGCGTCGCTGGTGGTAGAAGCCCCCCACCCAACGTATCAGTCTAACACCTTACTTGAACCTTACAGCATTAACCAAGCGTTACAAGAAGTTTTCTTACCTGCGGCTGAGTTTGAGGGCATGGTTCAGGCACTTCGCTACAAAAAAAACTTGATTTTAGAAGGCCCTCCTGGCGTTGGTAAAACCTTTGTAGCCAAGCGATTGGCCTATGTACTTATGGGGCAAAAAAACGAGTCTTATCTCCGAACGGTGCAGTTTCACCAGTCGTATGCATACGAGGATTTTGTACAAGGCTACCGCCCTGACGGCCACGGTGGGTTTCGGTTGCAGCAAGGACTTTTTTACACGTTTTGCCAGCAAGCCTTGGCTCATCCAGAGCAGGCTCATGTGCTGATTATTGACGAAATAAATCGAGGTAATCTGAGCAAAATTTTTGGAGAATTGATGCTACTACTCGAAGCCGACAAACGCTCAGCTGACTTTGGGGTCGCTTTGACGTATTCTCCCAACGAAACATTTTACATTCCCGATAACCTATACCTGATTGGCACCATGAATACTGCCGACCGCTCGCTTGCACTGGTAGATTATGCCTTGCGGAGGCGGTTTATGTTTGTGGAGATGTCGGCTCAGTTTGGCGAAAGTTTTCAGCAACAACTTATTAATCAAGGTATTGATGCAAAATGGGTTAAGCGCTTAGTGGAAGCTATAGAACAGCTAAATACTGTCATTGCCACCGACCGTAATCTGGGAAAAGGTTTTCAGATTGGGCATAGTTATTTTACGATTCCAGCAGCTCAGGTTTCGCTACAGGCTTGGTATGAGCCTATCATTCGTTTTGAGATTGCCCCCTTGCTCCGAGAGTACTGGTTTGACGACGAAACCAAAGCACAAAAACAAATAGAACGGCTACTCTCCCTGTTGTAGGCGTTTGAGCTCCATGACCATCCCTATCGAAAATATCTATTTCCTGCTCTGCTACGCCTGGGATAAACTCGACGAGCGAGACATCGTATCGGTACAGGCACAAGAGCATACCCAGCTGTTGGACTTACTGACTCGGGTGCTACTCAACGGTACCACCTACTTGCTCAAACGAGGCATCGACCGCCAGTATCTACCACAGCAACACGCCTATGCAGGGGTAAAGGGGAAATTTTTGTTGGGTGAAACCTTGAAACACCCCTCGCTCATGGCCACGCATACCCAATGCGAGTTTGATGAATTTTCGGTAGATATACTTCATAATCAGCTACTTTATACTACCTTACGCCACTTACTTCGCTGCGAAGATGTACACCAAGGCCTGCATCAAAGCATCCGTAGCTTATTGCCAAAACTATCTGGAATTCAAGAAGTTACGCTCAGCGAACGACTTTTTCAGAGCGTTAGGCTCCATCGCAACAATGCTTTTTATGGTTTCTTGATGAATTGCTGCGAGTTAATTCATCAAAATCTGCTTTTGAACGAACAAACAGGCAAGTATCGTTTTCGGGATTTTTGGCAAGACGAACGCCAAATGGCTCGGCTGTTTGAGGCTTTTGTCCGTAACTTTTACAAACGAGAACTCTCTGATGCTCGGGTGTATCGAGAAGACATCCGCTGGCAAATGGAGGCCACTGCTACGGACTTATCGCTGCTACCGAAGATGCAAACGGATATTTCTATCGAATGGCACAATCGTAAAACCCTGATAGACACCAAGTTTTATTCTGAAACGCTTCGCACCTACTTTGATGCACAAAAGATTCATGCCCCACATCTCTATCAGCTTTTTGCCTACTTACAAAACCATCCCGATGCCCAAGAAGGCATTTTGCTGTATCCCGTCGTGTCGCATCAGGTAGGAGCCGCCTACCAGCGGGGTACACAGCGTATTCGGGTCGAAACCATCCATTTGGCACAACCGTGGCAAAGCATTCGGGAGGACTTGCTGCGGTTGGTAGGGTAAAAACCTAAATCTCACTATTTATTTTCCCATCTTTCTATTGAAGCCAGCATGTGTTCAGAATAGTTGAAAATATCATCCAAACACGTAATTTCATACTTCGTTTCCTTTTTATCTCCATCAATGAATGAAATGTATTTTTTAGATGCACTATTGAAGTAAAGGCGACAAATTGGTTTTCTATTATTGTCATCAAGCAATATTGCAAAGTAAGACTGCGCATCTCGATAACAAATTCTATTCACTGCAATTTTCTGACGACAAATAGACTTAATAATCATAAAGCCTTCCAACTCCTCTTCTGTTGTAACAATCTTATTTTCAACCTCCTGTATGGGTTCATTATTCGCTATTTGTGGTGTACTTTCTGGGATTTGACTTGCTTCCTCTACATCAAGGGCAAACTTGAAGCGTTCTGTAATCATATCACTTATCACATGATTTATTGATTTTTTCACAAGCTCTGAAAACTCTGCAAGTATTTTCCCTGTAATTTTTCCAGTGTAAACTTTCGATATAAAGAACCTCAAAAATTCATCGCTGGGGTTTTTGAGTTCATTTGAAAATATAGTTTTTACAGCATTAGTAAATTTTAGTTCACTCGCTGAGTTAATTATATTTTCAACATTGAAGTATGATTTATGAAATTTTTTCAATTCTTCAATTTGTGCATCTTTAATATCTGAAATATCGAATTCCAAAAAAGGCTTCTCATCCATTTTATTGGGTTCTTCTAAATCAGTATAAAAACGATACCGAATTCCATTAGTCAAAATGGCAAATTTTGCGTGAGAAACATGAAAATACCTTAACAGTTGATTATCATGCAAATCTAATTTTTGCTGCCAATGTTTGCATTCAACAAGAATCGCTGGCTCATTGTCTTTAAAGATTGCATAGTCTATTTTCTCACCTTTTTTAGTACCAATATCTGTTACGTATTCAGGTACAACCTCTATTGGGTTAAAAACATCAAAACCAAGTGTTTGTATGAATGGCATTATGAATGCATTCTTTGTTGCTTCTTCTGTAGCGATTTGTTCTTTCAACTTAGTAACTCTGTCACCGAGTTGTTTAATTTGGTCTTTAAAATCCATAGACTAGAAAGATTAATGGTGTTAAATTCTGTTCAAAAAGTATCAAAATAAAAAAAGCGTGAGACGTTGCATTTACTTGTCTCTGAGGGGGTCGAACCCTGCAAACAAAGTAAAGCAACGCCCACGCAAAACGTAGGCGCTTATGCTTCACTTCCCTGTTTGCTTTGAATTTTCGACCTTTCAGAGACAGGAACGGATAGCTAAAACGCTAAGTGATTATATTACTTAATAGTCCCAAAGGGATGAACTGTTGGTAGAGAAAGTGCTATAAAAGACAAAACGCTATCGGCGTAAGTTATAGGTCATTTTGTACTTTCTTACTACCAATAGAACATACCTATTAGTGTTTATTTTGTGTTGAATAACACAGTTTTTACAAAAATAAAAATGCTTTGATGATTTTTTTAGTGGTTTAATGCAAGATTATGCAAAAAAAAATTTCAGGTCAAGTTGCAAGGCAAATTATATAATGGTCTAATGCTTCAACAACTCCTGCATCGCCTTGGCATATTCAACGCCGAGTTTGCGTAGGCTTGGGGTATCAAAATGCGTTTTGTCGTCGAGGCAGCTGAGCGGGGCCGTATTGACTACTTTGGTGTGAGGGATTTTTGAAGGCAGTCGGTTGATAATAGTGTTAATAGACACAGCCTCAGGATTCCATGTTGTAAAGAAATCGGGTAAGGTTCCTGCTACAAAGGGAAGGCTTGGGCTGCTAAATGCTTTTCGGAAACGGTTGACCAAATCCATCAATCGGGCTTCATACAAGGGTACTTTTTCGGATTTACTGTCAGTTTCGCCTTGGTGCCACAAGATTCCTTTCAGCGTACCGGTCTGCAATGCTACTTGCGTACGCTTGATGGCGTCGTTCCACGGGTAAACCATCGTTTGACGATGAATACTATCGGGATTCCATGCCTCAATCGAAGAACCTCCTACGGCACAGGGAATCAGGCCAATATATACCGACGTGTCGGCTTCGGCCATAATTTTACCAAACGTAAACCCTAAACTAACCCCCGCTACTGGTTTATCAAAATGAATTGGGTCTTTGGCAAGTACCCATTGGTTGGCCTTATTGAGCATCCATACCCTCGGATTCGTCTGAGTGCTCAGGCTATCTAACTTACCTCGCCCAGCCATATTAGACTGACCCGCCAACAAATACAAATGAAACTTGCCAGCAGGTACGTTGGGCAACGACTGGCCTATTGCTGAAAAATAAGCTAAGAAAGCTACTAGGATACAATATAACGTGCGCATCTGAACGGAATCTTTAGAACCAACGCTAGTTGGCTAAAAACTTCCAACTATCCAAATCCTGCTAGCACATCGGGTTAGCTTCGACAAGTAATTACAGCTTACCTTTAACAGCCACAGATAATCATTCACAAAAGCGCTTGTGCCCAATCTTCTATCAAATCGGCAATGTGTTCTAAACCAACTGAAATCCGCAACAAATTAGCTGGAGACTGACTCGTTGGCCCTTCTGACGAACGACGGTGTTCGACTAAGCTCTCAACTCCTCCTAAACTGGTAGCATGGGTAAACAACTTCAGCCGAGAAGTAACGGCCAGTGCTTCGGTCTCGCCACCTTTGACTTGAACCGATAGCATGGCCCCAAACAAACGCATCTGCTGACTGGCCACTAAATGCCCTGGATGGGAGCTGAGGCCTGGATAGTGTACTACTTCAATAGCAGGATGCTCGTGTAGAAACGTGGCTAATTTCATCGCCGATTCGGTTTGAGCTTTGACCCGCAGCGGAAGGGTACGAATACCCCGTGCCACCAACCAGCAGTCGAACGGAGAGGGAACCGCCCCACCTACTTTTTGGATAGCATGAATTTTAGAAGCCCAGGTACCTTGTTCTCGTAGAATCAAAGCTCCGCCTAAAACGTCGCTGTGGCCGCTGAGGTATTTGGTGGTGGAGTGCATCACAATGTCGGCTCCCAGTGCTAAAGGGCTTTGTAAAATAGGCGTTGCCCAGGTATTATCCACAGCGCAAATCGCCCCAATTTCATGGGCAATCTGTGCCATCGCTGCAATATCTGTGACTTGGAGGCGAGGATTCGAGGGGGTTTCTACCCAAATCAATTTAGTGTTGGGTTGGATGGCTCGCTTTACATTAGCAGGGTCGGTCATATTGACTCGGCTTACCTCAAGACCCCAATCGGCCAAGGTGTCTTGCATAAGTACCAGCGAACCGTAGTAGGCGTCGTCGGGCGCAATGACGTGGGTACCAGCCCCTAAGGCTTGCAAGACCGCAAAGGTAGCCGCCTGCCCCGATGCAAACGCATAGGCTACAGCGCCGCCTTCGAGCAAGGCGAGCGACTTTTCGAGCAAATGTCGATTAGGGGCTTCTGCACGGCTATACACATAAGGCCGAACCGAACCATCGGGGTTGCGCTCAAAGGTGGTGGTTAGGTAAAGCGGCGGTACCACCGCACCGAAGTTGTGGTCTTCGAGCATCGTACTTCGGATAGCAAGCGTTTCGGGGTGCATACGGGTTGAGATTGAACACCACAAAAGTACGCATTTACCCTCATTCTGTCACTTCAAAACCCTGTACTTGTGTGCCTTTCTTCTGCAACTTTCGGATAATCAGCGAGTTTTCTTGGTTCACCGTGAGCGGGTTTTGCCGAAGGTCTAGTGTTTCGAGTTTAGTTAGATTAGCCACACTGGCTGGAATGGTTTTGAGGCGATTTTTGGATAAATCTATTTCGGCGATGTTTTGTATATCAAGAAGTTGTACAGGAAACTGTTCAAAACGATTGGCCTCAAAATAGACCCGTTTGAGTGTAGTCAATTGGCCAAAACTCTGGGGTAACTGCTGGAGCCCATTATCTCGTAAGTACAAATCAACGATACTTTTCATTTGGCCGATTTCGTCGGGTAGCGTAGTGATAGAATTGTACGACAAGGCCAGCGTAGCCAGTTTGGGCAGGTGGCAAAGCGATAGCGGAACTTCTCGCAAAAAGTTGTGGTACAAATCAATCTCGACTAACTGCTCTAATTGTTCGATGTGGGGCGATAGGTGGCTAACTTTATTATTGTACAAACTCAGCACTCGCAAGGTTTTGAGTTGGCTGATGTTATCAGGAATGGTGTTAATGTGGTTATTGGCCAAGATGAGTAGTTGCAACATTCGATTTTTAGCAAAAACGGGATTCCATTCCTGTAATTGACAGGTCGAGAGATTGAGTGTTTTTAGGTGCTGGTTTTCTGAAAATTTGATTTTTTTCAGCGGATTGAACGACATCGTTAACGTATGCAAAGAATCCAGCTTACGAGTAAGCCGACGAGGCAGTCGGCTGATTTGATTGTTGGAAAAGTCGAGATTTTGAAGGTTTTTGAAGCGATACACTACCCGTGGAATCTTTTTTAAGTTCATTTTGGCAAACGACAACTGCTTAATTGTATCGGGCCGATTGGTAGCGTTGAGTTTGGCCAATTGATTGATTCGACGTTCTTCATTTCTTTGAAACTCAAGCTTTTTGCGTTCTTCCATCATTTGCTTGAATTGTTCGTCACTCATGCGCTGTTGTTGAACCTGCGCCAAGGCGGATACGCTGATTAAAAAACAAAATAGAAATCGCATTACTATACTTTTAGTTTTGAAACTAAAAGTATAGTTTCTGTTTTGTTTCAACAAATTTTTTGATGATTTTCTTGATATAGCATTTGACATCATTCATGTATGGGTAGTATTGTAGAATAAGAATTGTATTTTCTTTGGGCAAATCTTTACCTTTGTGGACATGGGACTTCGCTCATTTTTTGCAAAACCATTTGCCCGCTATGTGGTAAAAAAACGCCAACGGTGGGTTCAGCAGCCTGTTGAAACGCAGTTGAACTGGCTAGCCAAACTGGTAAGTCAAGCCAAAATAACGCAGTTTGGCAAAGACCACAGCTTTGACACGATTCATCATCACGACGATTTCAAGAAAGCAGTCCCAATTCGAGACTACGAAGACCTCCGCCCCTACATAGACCGTATGGTGGCAGGCGAAGAAGACGTGCTGTGGAGAGGTAAACCGCTGTATTTGGCCAAAACGTCGGGGACAACCTCTGGCGTAAAGTACATTCCGATTACCAAGGAGTCGGTAGGGTATCATTTTGGGAGTGCTCGTGATGCGGTCATGAGCTATATCGCCGAAACGGGGCGGGCTGATTTTTTGGATAAAAAACTCATTTTCTTATCAGGAAGCCCCGAATTAGATAAGAAAAACGGTATTTTCGTCGGGCGGCTTTCGGGGATTTCTAACCACTTGGTGCCGGCGGTGTTGCGGAGTAATCAGTTACCCAGCTATGAAACCAACTGCATAGAAGACTGGGAAACCAAGCTGGACCGTATTATTGACGAAACCATTGACCAGCCAATGGCGCTGATTTCGGGGATTCCGCCCTGGGTACAGATGTACTTCGACCGTATTATTGCTCGCACCGGAAAGCCCATCAAAGACGTATTTCCTACGTTTTCGGTGTTTGTGTATGGAGGCGTCAATTTTGAACCCTACCGAGCCAAACTGTTCGATTCGATTGGTAAGCATGTTGACGCTATCGAGACGTACCCTGCGTCTGAAGGGTTTATTGCCTACCAAGATTCGCAACAAGCCCAAGGCATGTTGCTGCTGTTAGACAATGGTATTTTCTACGAATTTGTACCCGTTGAGGAGTTTTTCCAGCCGAATCCCCGCCGCTTGCACATTGGCGAGGTAGAAGTAGGTAAAAATTACGCCCTCGTCCTTTCGACTAATGCAGGGCTTTGGGGGTACTCGATTGGCGACACGGTCAAATTTGTGAGTCTTGACCCGCCTCGCATTGTTGTAACGGGGCGTATCAAGCATTTTATCTCAGCTTTTGGCGAACACGTGATTGGCGAAGAAGTAGAAAAAGCCATGCAGCACGCCGTGAGTTTATTTCCCGAAACCCAAGTCATTGAGTTTACCGTTGCGCCACAAGTAACGCCTACGGAGGGTGGATTGCCGTATCACGAATGGCTGGTGGAGTTTGCCACACCTCCTCACAACTTGGATGCTTTTGCGGAAACCTTAGACCAAAAGATGACCCAACTCAATACCTATTACGACGACTTGATAACAGGTTCGATTCTGCAACGATTAAAAATCCAAACATTGCGGCGAGGAGCTTTCATTGAATACATGAAGTCGCAAGGAAAATTGGGCGGACAAAACAAAGTGCCACGCTTGTCGAATGATAGACGGATTGCCGAGGGGTTGTTGGTGTAACAGTATTACGGCTTATAAGAAATAGATTTAATTTTAACCCAATGACCCGAAGTACCTTTTTCTCGGTCTATTGGAGCAAGCATTAAGCGACTAATCATATCTTGCCATTCTGGATTAGTAGTTACGTCAAGTTCGTATGTGTGATATTGTCCGTCAGGATTAATCTTGAAGGTAATACTTCTTTTAACTAAAAATTCTTTCTCTTGCGGCTCTCTCATCCAGTAAAGCCGTGCGGTAGTTTTGTCTGTTTGAAAAGCCGCAGTTATATAAATTTTAGATACTTCAGCGGCTCTCCAGTAGCCCCATGGACCATATAATTCTGTTAAAGGTTGATCCATATATACCATCAGTGCACCATTAATAGGAAAGCCAGTATCTTTCGTTCCATCAGTGTAATACCAATGTTGTCTATCTTTTTCGAACCGATAATTAGGGAGGCGATCAGCTGTTTTAGAGTTTGTATAAGCATAATTTCGTATTTCGCTCAATGTCCCCAAAATCATCACATAACTAAAATCGTATTGAATGTTATAGTCGAAGATTTCATTTTCAACGGGTGCTACGTAACCAGTAGCAAAGTCGTAAGTTCCCCCAACGTTTGGTGTACCCCAAAAGCCTCCAGTATGCACATAAGTATCTGGTTTCCAAATGCCTAGCCCCCAATTGTCATCTTGCAGTAAAGCTGACCAATTTTCCGTAGCAGCAAAATGATAAGAACCATTTTTACTGTCTATAGATGTCAGATTAGGATCATTAGTAAAAGGGCGACTGCCCGAGTATGTAATAACCCTATATTGTTCTGCATTGGTATAAACGGCAGGTAATTCTTGAAAATGAGCAGTATAAAATGTTCGATCCTGCCTATTATTGTTAATTCTATTTCTAACCTTTACAGTATTACCGTCTAACTCATACCACGATTCCATTGTGCACTCACAGGGTTCTTTCCATAAAGCCCATTGAAGAGGTAAAGTTTTTACATATAAAGTCTTGCCATCATTTTTAAAATCTAGTGTTTTGGAAGGATTTCCATATAAGTCACCAGTTTGAACAGGATTCCATCCTGTATGTTCCCAACCTTTAGCAGGCCCATTTGAGCCGACTGAGTAAGGAACAGGGCTTCCATAAAAAGACATGCCAACTTGTCGCCCAATAGCCCAGTTGTTAATTACATTTTTTTCATTTTTTGAGGGGGATAAATAAGTAACTGCCCCACCCATATTTATATCTACCCCTAACTTAATAATACCATTGTCGAGATATATCATCTTGGGCGGAATAGAATCATTGCGTGGCTGAGGAGTTTGCACTCCAGCTTGTATTTCAGCTTTTGAAGGATTAGCCTTTAAATACTCTTGTGACGCTTTTTCTGGCGACCATAGCTCCCCTTTTCTACAATTTACTAGTAGAAGTAAAAGAAGAAAATACATATAGATTGAGCGCATTACAGTGGTGTTTGAAAAAAAATGCTGAAATTTACGCTAAATTTACATCACACGATATTCAAATGAAAGCATTCTTTAAACGTATTGTTCCTTCTTCTCTAAAACCATTTTTCAAAAATCTTTACTATCAATGGGTTATTAGAAATAGTAAAACGGGATTGATACCACCATCTGAATTTGTCTTTATTGGAGGTGGAGACTTTGAAAAAATAGGGCAAGAGTATATGCAATACTTCAAGCAACTATGTGATATTCAGCCAAATTATAAAATTTTGGATGTAGGTTGTGGTATGGGTCGTATGGCCGTGCCTTTAACTACATTTCTTAATTCAGACGGTAGCTATGATGGATTTGATATTGTAAAACTAGGCATAGATTGGTGTCAGCATAAATATACTCCATACCCAAATTTTCATTTTCAATTAGCTGATATTTATAATAAACACTATAATCCCAAAGGCACTTACAAAGCTGATGAATACAAGTTTCCTTATGCGAGTAATACATTTGACTTTGTCTTTTTAACTTCTGTGTTTACGCACATGTTACCTAAAGATTTAGAAAATTATTTGTCTGAAATTACCCGAGTGATGAAGGATGGAGGAAAATGTTTAATAACATTTTTTATTGTTAATGAAGAATCTACAGCAGGGATTAATGCCCAAAAATCAATTTTTTCCTTGAAATATGATTATGGTTTTTATCGAGTAGAGGTAAAAGAAGACCCAGAAGCTGTGATAGGTTATCAAGAAGCATTTGTACGAGAACTTTACAAGAAATATGGTTTAACAATCCAAGAACCTATACGCTATGGGTTGTGGTCTGGACGGTCTAATTATTTTACATACCAAGATATCATCATCGCACAAAAATGAAAAAGGGAAGCAAATGCTTCCCTTTTTCATTTTTAATACTTAATTATTTTTTTTGTGACCTTTTTATCTTTAGTTTCTCCATAGATTAAATAAAGACCAGGTAAAAAAGGTTCAAAATCTAAGAGAAGCTGGTTATCTGGGAGAGGATTCTGGACAGCAGATGTTTTTAATATTAATCCTTGAGAATTTACTAAAGTAATGTTTATTGGCTGGGCATCGAAAGATTTTATTCTAACCACTACACGACCACTAGTAGGATTAGGAGAAACATCCATTGAAAAGCTCTTTGAGTCCATTGGTATTTCTTCTGAAGATGCCATTCTTGCACCACCACTCGGATTAGGAAATTGGACGATATTAGGGTCGCTACTTAAGCCAGGAGTCCAAAAATCTTTTTCTCCAACATTATTAGCAGTATTGGGGTCACATTGATCTGCTTGAGTAATGAAAACTCGGTTATTATAGTGTCCCGCTTGATTTACTTGTAGATTATACCATGCTAAAATCTGTTGGCTAGCAGATATACTACTTATGTCCCAGCTAATCACACCAGTTGAATAACTAAATACCGCATCACTTCCAGAAGCATCGAATGAGACCCCTGTTGGAAGTTTAATTTTGACTTTTACATTAGTTGCAGAACTTGCACCATTATTTTGTACCAAAACAGCGTATCTTACAGTACCATTAACAGATGGGTCTCTAGTTCCGTCTGTAACAACGGATAAGTCAACCCCATTAGTACAAGTTGCTGTAGAGGAGCAACTTACAGTTATACTTGTTGTAGCTGTTTGCGTACAGCTTCCATTAGAGACTGTCAATGTATAAGTATAAGCGCCAGAACTTGAAGGCACGGTAACAGTAGGATTTTGCTGAGTTGACGAAAAACTGTTAGGGCCTGCCCAAGCATAAGTAGCTTGACTACTTCCCCCTCCTTGTGAGTTAACAGATATATCATCTAATTGAGTATCTCCTGCATTATTAGCAATTATTGCAATTGTTACAGAAGTATTGCTTCCTGAATTGAAAGTCCCTGTAAATTGCTGCCAATCACTACAAGAAGTAAAACCATTTGGATTGGTAAAAGTCATATTACTAGTAACTGTCGAATTGTTTACACTGATAGTAAAAGATGCTCCATTGCTATTGTTGTATTGAGGCCTTGCCCAAAAAGAAATTTGGTAAGTAGTATTTTGGGACACCGTTACGGTTTGGCTCCACAGTTTTTTATTGCTTGTTGAAGAACCCCAAAAAAGTAACATTTTGCCACTTCCCCCTCTTGCTGAACAACTATTGGTCCATCCAAGCAAATCTGACATATTCGTTGCAACTCCATAACTTCCATCAAAGATGCTACCATTTTGAGCTACATATTCACTAGAAAAACCTGTATTTCCGTTTGTAAAATCTCCATTAGTAACAATGTTTGGTCCAGTACTTCCTCCTCCACTACTACAGTTACTACAATTGGCACTTAAATTCACTGACCCACCGCACGAAGGACTGGAGGAACTATTACTAGCTGAGATGCTTAAACTACAGCTTACATTGTTCTTATCGTAAGCAAATTGGCGTATATCTGCTACAGAACCCACTACTAAATCTACTTCATAGTCAAGCACAGTGTTAGGACCTATATTTAAAGTTAGTAGAGGCTGCATAAGATTAGTTGCATTATCAGTTTCTCCTGTACCTTGATCCTCATTAAATCTGTTCCAACCAATAAGAGGTGAGTTAATTTGATATAATCCCACACCAAAATTGTCGCTATTTACTAAAGCAGACCATTGTTCTGTTGTGTTAGTACCCCCAGAAGATGGTTTTTGACTTATTGTTTCAGACGTAAAAGGGTTAGGGCCATCATAAGTAAAGAAACGATTGAAAGGTTTATTGGTATATATTGCAGGAATTGCTTGGGGCTGACCAGAATAAACAGTTTGATCTGTCCTTTGGTAAGTAATCTTGTATCGGATATGAACATTTTTTCCAATCAAATTATACCAAGACTCTAATGTAGCCTCAGAATCAATATTGTTGTAACTCCAAATTTTAGGGCGAGTTTTGACATACAATGTGCCGTTTGTAAAATTATAGTCTAAAATAGTAGAAGGATTTCCAAAAGAATCTCCTGCTTGGAGAGGATTGTATCCTGCATCTGCAGGGGCATTGGGATTGCGAAGATTAGGATTACAGCAAGGGTTAGGGCCAGAATAATAATCGGGTTGAATTTCCCGCCCTAAATCATGGAAATTTATGATGTTAATATTAGCATAATTACCTGTCAATGCCATTAAATGTGTAATAGAACCTCCTTTCTGCAAATGCAAGCCTACTTTTATTACTCCATTCTCAAGCCAACAAACATTGTTAGATTGAGAATAGGTGGTTGTTTGTGAGAATGAATGGAAATCAACGCCGTAGAGCAAAAGAAAAAGAAATGTAACCTTTAATAAACTTTGGGTTTTCATGGTTTTGATGCCTCCTTTCCAGCTATTATGTCATTATAATAACATCGTTTTGGCATATCAAAACTGACCAAGTTTCAATGGATTCTTGATACTAAAATTTGATGATTTTCAGTTGATTATATAATAAAACATATTACTTTTTTGGTTTTTCTTACCGTTAAATAAATTTCAAAATGATTAGGATATTATTATTCACTTTTTACGTTTTTATAAGTTAAAGAAAATATTTACATCTAT
The DNA here is from genome assembly GCA_046329195.1 of Spirosomataceae bacterium. GTDB lineage: Bacteria > Bacteroidota > Bacteroidia > Cytophagales > Spirosomataceae > JAXLVB01. The sequence continues at coordinate 730,487 of JAXLVB010000001.1, forward strand.
GACTATTGGTTCTAAACTCAGAAAATTAAGAAATTTGAAAAAACTTTCTCAGCAAGAAGTAGCGGATATGCTAAATGTTAAATCAGGAACTTACCGATCGTGGGAGGCAGATCAGACACAGATAAAAGCAAAATATCTACCTAAATTAGCTGAAATCTTTGGAGTAGCGGTGACTGATCTTCTATCTGAAACTACAATTACGAATACTATTAAACCGAATGAATCAGTTGTAAAAAAACTGTTTGATACCTTGATAGAAGGTATAGAGAAATTACTCGAAAAATTAAAAGAAGAAAAAAAAGCTATTGATAAGTAGGTTTTAACTACAAATAAAGAAGTAAGTTCGTGAAATGAAATAATGAGTTGATTCACATTACTATATTACTGATTATGAAACTCTTCCGTATTTGGGGGCTTGTTTTGCTATTTAGCCCCGTATTTGCCCAAACGGCATCTAAGCACATTGCCCCCACGCTTGCGGTAGGTGCGCCAGAGTTGGCGGGGTTCTCTTCCGAACGCCTGGCTCGAATGGATGCGCTTTTACAAGAGTATGTCCAGAAAAATCGCTTTCCGGGCGTAACAGCCATCGTGGTGCGTAATGGCAAGATTGTCTATCATAAGGCGTTTGGGATGGCTGATAAAGAACAAAACATTCCGATGACCAAAGAGTCCATCTTTCGGATTGCTTCGATGACCAAAGCCATTACCTCGTTGGGAATTATGATGCTCTACGAAGAAGGCAAAATCATGCTCGACGACCGCCTCAGTAAGTACATTCCTGAGTTTGCTAAACCTGTAGTGCTCGACCAATTCAATGCCAAAGACAGCACCTACACTACCGTTCCCGCCAAGCGAGAAATCACGATTCGGCACTTGTTGTCGCATACGTCGGGGATTAATTACAACTCCATTGCCAACGACGACCGCATGAAGGCCATTTATGGAAAGGCCGGTATTTTGGATATGGCCACATTGGAGCCTACTCGCATCATTGACAACGTCAGGAAAATAGCCAAATTGCCTCTTTCGCACAACCCCGGTGACAAGTGGACCTATGGTCTGAGTACTGATGTCTTGGGTGCAGTAATCGAAATTGCATCAGGTATGACCTTGAGCGATTTTTTTGAGAAACGAATTTTTGAACCGCTGGGCATGAAATCAACGCATTTCTATCTGCCTGATTCGCAAAAAAGCCTCTTAGTACCACTTTACAGCGAAAACAAAGACAAAGGCTTGGTGAAACTCACCGCAAAAGATACGGGAGGTTTAGACCCAGATTTTCCGATTAAAGGAGCAAAAACGTATTACTCGGGCGGCGGAGGACTGTCCAGCACGGCCTACGACTATGCTGTGTTTTTACAAATGCTACTCAATGGCGGTACCTACAACGGCAAGCGGCTGTTGAGTCGTAAGACGGTAGATTTGTTTACCACTTCTAACCAAACGGGCAATTTGTATCCGTTGCCGCACCTCTATTTCAGCTTAGGGTTTGCGGTTATCAACGAGTTAGGAAGGTCAAATAGCTTGAACAGTGTAGGGAACTTTGCATGGGGCGGAGCGTTCAGTACCCACTATTTTGCCGACCCGAAAGAAAAAATTTGTGCCGTACTCATGAAGCAAATGTGGCCTACTAGCTATGGCGCTGAGTTAGACACCAAGTTTGACATGACGATTTATCAAGCCTTGGATGATTAGACAAGAGAAAGCGTTTTCCCAAAACAACGAAGCCATCATACTGTGAATGATGGCTTCGTTGTTTTGGGGGCAATCGAAACAAGTCCTACTTCCCGCCCGAAGGTACGGAGGTTGCACCGTCTCGTTCAAAAGTGATGGTATCGACGGCAAACAGCGGCTTAGTGCCAGCGTCAGGATTAGAAAAGACGAGGTACAGGTCTTGTAGTCCAGTGCTGTTTGAGAGTTTTATTTTAGAAGGTGCCATTTGCGACTCACCAACTGTCATTTCTCCGAGCAGTGTTCCGGTTGGTGAGCCAACCCGAATCTCAATTTTACCGCCAACAGTAGTACCCTTCATCGAATACGCTGCCACGCTAAGGCTACTAATTCCTGATAAATCAATGGCCTTATAAACGGCATAACTACCCGAAGTAGTAGCAATCAAAACATCTTTATTGCCTAATTGTGCCACTTTTACCGTAGTTGTCTCTTTTTGGTCGTCGTAGTTGATGGCGGCCAATTTGGCATTACGTAGCGTAACGGTACTGTAGCTTGACTGTGGTGGTACTGACCCATTACCTCGGTCGGTGTAGCTGGCCGAGAAGATGTACGTACCGTCTTTTGGCTGAGCCTTGGTAACATAGCTTCCTTTGGTGGGTTGGCTTTCTTTTTTGTCATTGGCTAACGACAAGATGTATTTCACCATCTCTTTCACATCGTCACGAGCCAGTTGCGGGTGAGCACTCATGGCTTGTTCGCCCCATACACCGCCACCACCTTTGATGATTTTCTCAATCAAGGTAGCCTCTGCATAGCGTTCTCTGCGGTATTTTTTAGCCACTTCTTTATAAGCGGGTCCAATTGATTTTTGGTCAACAGAATGACAAGCCTTGCAGTCTGAAAGTTCGATGAGGCGTTTGCCTACCGCAAAACTATTGTTCATCTGATGGCCTTGTGCAATCAATGTTTTGTCATATCCTTGCAAGAAATTGATGCTTACGTTTACATCTTCGCTTGCTATTTTATTGGTTGATAGCGAGCCATCTTCTTTGTCAGTGACTTTTACTTCGTAGTCAACGGGCTGGTCGCTCCAGTAAAATGACTTGTTGCCTTTGACAGCCAACTCCACTTTGGGTGGCTCGTTCCCAACCTTGATTTCGAGGGTTTTGGTAGTTACATTGCTTTTAGCGTCAGTAACTTTTAAAACGGGTGTGTAAACCCCTGGTTTGGTATAAGTAAATGTCGGGTTAGCTACAGCAGATTTGGGAAGCCCTTTGCCAAATGACCATTCGTACTTGATGGCATCTCCATCGTAATCTATTGATTTTGAGGCATCAAATTTTACTTTGAGCGGTGATGCTCCAGCTACTTTGTCGGCTGATGCCTCAGCTACAGGTGGGCGATTACCTGCATTAAAGGTGATGCGAGTAAGGCGAGCTTCGTCGTTTTGGGCAAACCAATTAGGGCCGTATTCGAGCATATACAACGAGCCATCTTTGGCAAAAGCCATGTCCATGGGGTGGCTAAACTTCCAATCGGGCAAGAAGCGTTCGATACCAGCCAAATCACCATTGGGTTTTAGCGTTACTATGTTGATATAGTCACGAATCCAGTCATAGGCGAAGAACTTTCCATGGTAATAATTCGGAAACTTACTCGTAGAGTTTTGGTCATAGTCGTCCGAATAATACACTGGACCCGCCATGGCGTTACGTCCGCCTTTGCCCACTACTGGACCAAACTCTGGAGAGTCGGCGTAGGGGTAATAGATAAATGCTTTTTGAGCTGGTGGGAGTTCTCGCAAGCCTGTGTTGTGTGGCGAATCGTTAATGGGTGCTTTAGGGTCAAATTTAGGTCCGGTAATGTTACCGTTAAAGTCTCGTTGGTTGTAGGCACGATTATCGGCCACAAACAAAGGCCAACCAAAATACCCAGCTTTACGAGCTTGGTTCACTTCGTCGTGTCCACGAGGGCCATATTTCTCCGAATTCTCGCCAGCATCGGGGCCTACTTCGCCCCAATACAAAAATCCTGTACGTTGGTCAACGGCAATACGATAGGGATTCCGGCAACCCATCACGTAAATTTCAGGACGAGCATTAGGCGTACCTACTGGAAACAGGTTTCCTTCGGGAATGGTGTAAGTGCCATCGTCCTGCGGTTTGATTCTCAAGATTTTACCTCTAAGGTCATTGGTGTTTGAGGAACTCGCCCGAGCATCCCAACCCGCCCGCTTCGGGCGATTGTCCATAGGGCCATACCCGTCAGAGGCAAAAGGATTGGTATCGTCGCCAGTCGAAAGGTAGAGATTGCCCGCTTTGTCCCAAGCAATAGAACCGCCTGTGTGACAGCACTCGTTATTTCGCTTGACGGGGACACGCAGCAGCACTTTTTCAGAGGCCATATCGAGGGTGTCTTTGACGTCGTCATACACAAAGCGAGACAGGTGTTGGGCTGTATCAGGAGCACTACTGGCTGGAGGCGAATAGTAAAGGTAAATCCAGTGATTTTTGGCAAAATTGGGATCAATATTTACACCCATCAAGCCATATTCTTGTAGGGTATAAACAGGTATCTGACCAACCACCTTCGATTTTTTCTTTTTGGGGTCATATACCTGTACTCGTCCTTTGCGTTCGACATAAATCACTTTGCCATTGTCAAAAACAGCCAATTCGGTAGGTTCGTCCAAACGTTCATGGAGGGTTTCACGGCTAAACCGATTGTCTTCGGGGGCTCTTTGCGAGCGAGCCTTGCTGTAATCAAGCCCTTTGCCACTAGCCGACCAACGCAAGCCACCCCAAAAATGTTGTAAAAACAGCGGCTCCATGAAGGTTTCGTCGGTATGACCAAAGTTAGTATAAAAAACCCGACCGCCATCGTACTCGTGATACCAAGCCATGGGGTGATAGTCGCCCATTTTGCCATCTTTGTACGACTTCTCGTCCACTGTAATCAACACCTTCACATCGGGGTTAAACTCCTTAAAATCATAGAATTCGTCTTTTTTCTGGAAGGTATTGGGCAATGAATCCGTAGCTGGGAAATTCTTGTTAGTGACCGTCATGGTACCCGTTTGTACGTTGGGATTTCCGGGGTGAGACGCAAAATACCCCCCCACCATCTTGCCATACCAAGGCCAGTTGTATTCGGTATCCGTAGCAGCATGAACGCCCACATAGCCGCCACCTGCTTGAATATATCGCTCAAAGTCAGCCTGTTGTCGGTCGTTGAGGACGTCACCAGTAGTACTCAAAAAAACGACAACTTTGTATTTTTTGAGATTGGCTTCTGTAAAGCGCTCGGCGTTTTCGGTGGTATCTACCTCAAAGCCATATTTACGCCCCATGAGCTTAATGGCCGCTATTCCGAACGGAATAGAGCTGTGGCGATAACCACGGGTTTTTGAAAATACCAAGATTCGTTGGCCTTTTAGCGGGTTTTCGGCAGTCTGTGCAAGGCTATGGCTGCCCATTGCCCACAAGCCTAATACCAACAAGTACAGGTATCGAAATAACTGTGTTTTCATGGTTTAGAAAGATTCTGTAAATGATGAATAAAGAACAATTTTTCTGCAAGATAACCGATAAAAATCCAATTTTTTATAGGGTATTGTCTTATTTTTTAGTGGGTTTCGACCAAAAATCAAAAAAAGTGTATAAAAGACACTTATTTGGGTTTCTATAACACACGGCACCTCATCGTTTGGGGTAGCCTTCTTTGAGGCGGTATCTAAAAGAACAATTACCTATAATTATTAGTTATTACAAATTGTTATAGAATAAACCCTATAATTATTATAGAGCTTGCCTACTTTTGCATGAAGTTTGTTCTATAATCAGAAAGCAATTACCACCTATTGATATGCAAAGTTTCCGAACTGAATTAGAAAACCCCATCGTTGAGCGTGACATCATTGACCTTGAGCGCAAGATTCGTCTTTACAGAGAAGGTAAAATCCACGAAGACAAATTTCGTAGCCTTCGTTTGGCTCGTGGAGTATATGGCCAGCGCCAGCAAGGTGTTCAGATGGTTCGTATCAAATTGCCGTATGGCAAAATGACGCTCAATCAATGGAAACGCATTGCCGATATTTCGGATGAATATTCTACCGGAAACCTACACCTTACCACTCGTCAAGACATCCAGATTCACTTTGTAAGTCTGGAACGCACGCCAGAACTGTGGGCTAAGTTAGAGCAAGATGATATCACGCTTCGAGAAGCTTGCGGAAATACCGTTCGGAATGTAACTACCTCTCCTTCAGCAGGTATAGACCCCAATGAGCCTTTTGATGTTACGCCCCATGCCGATGCCATATTTCGGTATTTTTTGCGTAACCCTATCTGCCAAGAGATGGGTCGTAAGTTCAAGATTTCGTTCTCGAATACCGATGAAGACACCGCCCTCAGCTATATGCACGATTTGGGTTTTATCCCCAAGATTCAAGACGGAAAAAGAGGCTTTAAAGTAATGGTGGGCGGAAGCCTTGGAGCACAGCCGATGTTGGCACAAGTAGCCTTTGAGTTTTTGGAAGAAGACCTTATCATTCCTTATACAGAAGCCGTATTACGGGTTTTTGACCGCCACGGCGAGCGTAATTCTCGTCACAAAGCACGGCTTAAATTTTTGATTCAGAAGATTGGTTTTGAGGCTTTTGTGGAGTTGGTAAATGCCGAACACAAAGCCATTAAAAATAAACGTGTAGCCATCAAGGATTTTACGGATGAACTCACCGCTACAAACAAACAGTCGGTATTGGCCAATACTCAACAACAAGTAGAGGCGCCTACATCGCAACACTATGCTGACTGGTTGGCTACCAATACCTTTGCCCAAAAGCAGGAGGGGTATTATGGCGTGTATGTGCGAATCCTGAACGGAAACATCAGCAGCACTACAAGCCGCAGCCTCATCGAAGCACTCAGAGGCTACATTGCCGACGATGTGCGGGTGACTATCAATCAAGGTTTGTTATTCAAGTTTGTTCCACAACAGCACCTTCCCTATCTTTTTAATGTACTCCAAGCACATGGGCTGGCAGCCACTGGCGCCAACAGTACGGTCAACCTCACGGCTTGCCCAGGTACTGACACCTGTAACTTGGCGATTTCGGATAGTACTAGCATTACAGGCGAGTTAGAGAAAGTAATTACCCAAGAGTTTCCAGAATTAATTCATAACCAGCAGATTAAGATTAAAATCTCAGGCTGTATGAACTCTTGTGGTCAGCACGGCATGGCGCATATTGGGTTTCATGGTTCGTCGCTCAAGGCACCTGATAAACGAGTCCTTCCGGCACTTCAAGTCTTGTTGGGTGGTGGCACGGTAGGCAATGGCGTAGGTCGGATTGCCGATAAGGTCATCAAGATTCCGTCAAAGCGAGGTCCACAAGCCTTAGTATGGCTGCTCAACGACTACGAAAATAATGCTCAAGAAGGCGAGTATTTTAACGACTACTACGACCGCCAAGGCGAAAATTATTTCTATGCTCTTCTGAAACCATTGGCCGACTTGACAACACTCCAACGCAGTGATTTTATTGACTGGGGGCAAACGGAGCAGTTCCAAACCGAGATTGGCGTAGGTGAGTGTGCTGGCGTGCAAATAGACTTGGTAGCTACCTTGTTGTTTGAGTCAGACGAAAAATTGTCATGGGCACAAGCTGCTTATGCTGAGCAGCGCTGGGCCGATTCAATTTATCATTCTTACAGCGTGTTTATTAGTACGGCAAAGGCTCTTTTGCTCGACAAAAGCGTCAACGTCAGTACTCAACATGGCGTAATCAACGAGTTTGGCAAGCACTTTGGCGAAGAGTTTGGTATCACCCAAGACGATTTTAAGGCACAAGTGCTGCAAATCAATCAAAACGAACCAAGCGAAGCGTTTGCCGTTCGGTACATGGCCGAAGCCGAGGCATTGTTAGAAAGAGCAAAAACCTACCGAGAAGAAGATGTACTTGGCTAAAGCCTAATACAGACGCTGTCGGAGACCTCAACAAGTTATGGATTTAGAAAATATTCTTCAACCAACACCCAAACTCACGGTAGTAGGTGCTGGCCCGGGAGACCCAGAGCTAATTTCGTTAAAAGCCATCAAAGCCTTGCAAGTGGCCAATGTGGTGCTGTATGACGCCTTAATTGACGACTCGTTGTTGTCGTATTGCTCGACCAATTGTGAAAAAATCTTCGTTGGTAAGCGAGCCGGCGTACCAAGCCTTTCGCAAGACGCCATCAATTTCTTGATTGTTGAGAAAGCCTATACTTATGGGCATGTAGTACGTCTGAAAGGCGGCGACCCGTTTGTATTTGGTCGTGGCATGGAAGAAATCAACTTTGCACAGCAGTTTGAGTTAGAAACGGCCTATGTTCCGGGCATTTCGAGTGCTGTGGCCGTGCCGGGTATGGTGGGCATTCCGCTCACAACTCGTGGTGTAAGCGACGGCTTTTGGGTACTTACAGGCACAAAAGCCGACGGCTCACTGTCTAAAGACCTATACCTCGCAGCCCAATCGTCGGCCACTGTGGTTATTTTGATGGGAATGAGCAAGTTAGCTCAAATTGCAGCTATTTACGAAGACACTGGACTTGGCAAAACCCCAGCTGCCATCATTCAAAATGGCACGACATCCCAACAAAAAATCGCTATTGGGGCAGTAGCCGAATTACCCCAGCTGGCAGCTGAACAAGGGCTCTCAAACCCTGCCATCATTGTCGTTGGCGAAGTGGTTTCGGTGAATCCTGCTTTCATGCAAACACTCACCCAACAGATGCTGATTTCGTAATAACTTGCGCCTCTATACCACCCTATGCAAAACGCCTCAGCTCCTTGTAGTTGAGGCGTTTTTGTTGTTAAAAAACCTGTTTGGGTACAATCACAGGTAGAATCAAGCCTTCATTTTTCCAAATTTCCTTTCAGTGCATGTAAAAAGATGGCTATCACGAATCGAAGAAAAAATAGTACTTCATCGTACGATACCTTATCTTTGTCATGTAAAAACCACTAAAACTTACGTTTGGGGCAAATAGTATAACAAAACAGTCAGTTGTATTGACTATCAATGGCTTACTGTGTTCGTCAACGAAAGCTGTATTCATCAATAGACCTTATCAACCAATGGAACGCTACGGACAAATCCTAAACATTGCTATGCCTGCCTTTTTGGGCTTGGTACTGTTAGAAAAATTGTATGGCTGGATCATCAAAAAAGAATCGTTCAAGACGATGGACATGCTATCGAGCATGAGCTCGGGTTACACCAATGTAGTCAAGGATGTGCTGGGGCTGAGTGTTTCGATTATTTCGTATGGTTGGATGGTAAAGCATTGGGCCGTTTTTCAGATAGAATCTACCGTCTGGACGTACATTATCGCTTTCGTCGCCATTGATTTTACAGGTTACTGGGGGCACCGGTTTAACCACCAGATTAATTTTCTCTGGAACCAACACCTTGTGCATCACAGTAGCGAAGAGTTCAATCTTGCTTGTGCGTTGCGTCAAAGCATATCAAGTTTTGTTAATTTCTTTACCATCTTTTTGTTACCGGCGGCGTTGTTGGGTGTTCCTGCTATCGTGATTGCTACCGTAGGGCCGTTGCATCTATTTGCGCAATTTTGGTATCACACTACTTACATTGGGCGCATGGGCTTTTTAGAGCATATTATTGTGACGCCTTCGCACCACCGAGTACACCACGCTATCAATCCCGAATATATTGACAAAAATCACGGCCAGATTTTTATTATCTGGGACAAACTGTTTGGTACTTTTCAAGAAGAACTGCCCCATGTACCGCCTGTTTACGGCATTACTCGCCCTGTGCAAACTTGGAACCCCATTAAGATAAATTTTCAGCATTGGTGGCTGTTGCTCCAAGACGCCTATCATGCACAAAACTGGTCAGACAAACTACGGATTTGGTTTATGCCAACAGGTTGGCGGCCTGCCGACGTGGCAGAACGATACCCTGTCCACAAAATAGAAGATGTTTATCATTTTGAAAAATATGCACCTAAGACATCCAAAGCCTTGTCTGTTTGGATTTGGGTACAATTTTTAATGACTTTTTTCTTGATAACCTATTTCTTTGAGAATATTGCCAAAATCGGCTCGCCACAGATTTTTCTGTATGGAGCATTTGTCTTCATTGGGGTGTATGCCTATACCGAGTTGATGGACAGAAACCCCCGTGCTTTTTGGTACGAAGCTGTCAAAAATTGTATCGGCTTGGGTTGGATGGGGTTTTCGGGCGACTGGTTCGGTATGCAAGCGCAGTATCCGTGGCTGTATTACGCATTAGGCGCCTACTTTGTGATTGCTACAGTAGTGACCGCCGCCTTTGTATGGTGGGATATTCGGTTCGATCACACTTCTGCCCAATCAGTGGCTTTTGCTACTAGCCAGACAAAGAGCTCTGTGTAGTTATTCTACAATACCCGTGATACGCACTTCGGTGCGGCGGTTTTGTTGATGCTCTGCTTCAGAACATTTCACGCCATCTTTACAGCGGTTGATTAGTTTGCTCTCACCGTAGCCCTTTGCAGTAATGCGAGACGACGGAATACCGTGTTCGATGATATATGCCACGGCTGCCTCGGCTCGTTTTTGCGAAAGTTGCTGATTGTATTCAGTACTTGAGCGGCTGTCGGTATGCGAGCCTAACTCTACAGAAATGCCCGGATTATCCTTCAAAATAACCACTAATTTGTCCAACTCTTTGGCTGCATCGGGGCGGATATACGACTGATTGTAGTCATAATAAATATTCTCAATTCTGAACACTTGGTCAAGTTGAAGGCGAGTGACAGGCATTTCTAATTCGAGCCGAGCGTCGTATTCGCCGCTCATTCTCAGCACGTTCAAGATGTTCATGCCCGACAAGCAATACCGTTTGGCTGCGTCTTTCTGATAACAAGCTGCATCAAACGTTCCTCTCCGATTCAGATAGCCATTTTTGAGTACTAAAATCTCATAGGTATTACACTTGTCAATCGTAAAGGTAGCATGACTACCAATGGCCATGGTAGAGTCCACCTTGCCTGACGATACATTAATAAGCTTTACTTTGACTCGATTGAGGTCTTCGTACGTTTCTCGGTCGTGAATCCAAATATCCAACTCATACTTGCGGGTGAGGTCATCCGCATTTTGGGCCAATAAAGAGCCTGTCGTGAATAGGCAAAAAAGTAGTGTAAAGAGTCTCATGCCGTTGGCTTATCAAACTGCCACTAAGTTAAAGGTTTTTATTGGTAACCAACAATCCCTGCTTCCTTATTACCTTTGCGGTATCAATTCAGCGAATATCTATGCAATACGACATCATTATTATTGGCGGCGGAATTGTTGGCCTAGCTACCGCTCTACAAATCAAGAAACAAAATCCGACATTGAAAGTATTGGTCATTGAAAAAGAAAACGAAGTGGCCAAGCACCAAACGGGTAACAATTCTGGGGTGATTCACTCGGGGCTTTACTATAAACCAGGTTCTTTGAAAGCAACCAATTGCATCAGAGGGTATCATCAACTCATCGAGTTTTGCGACGAAATGCAAATTCCGTATGAACGCTGTGGTAAAATTGTAGTAGCCACCACCCCTGAGCAGGTTCCCTTGCTCAACAACCTATACGAACGAGGCAAACAAAATGGTCTTGAGGGCTTAAAAAAACTCAACCTCGCTCAGATGCGAGAGTATGAGCCGTATGTGAATGGTGTAGAAGGAATGTTTGTACCACAAACAGGTATTGTGGACTATAAAGTGGTGACTGAGAAATACGCCGAGCGTTATCAGCAATTAGGTGGTAGTATATTATTGGGCGAAAAGGTATTGGGTATCACCAAGGGAAATAGCCTCAGTATTGTCAAAACCAATCAGCAGGTTTACGAGACCAAACTGGTCATCAACTGCGCCGGCTTGTATTCTGACAAAATAGCCCAGATGACACAAGACAAGCCTATCAACTTACGTATTGTGCCTTTCAGAGGCGAATATTACAAGATTCGCCCCGAAAAACACTACTTGGTTCGTAACTTGATTTATCCAGTACCAGACCCTAACTTCCCATTTTTGGGCGTGCATTTTACCCGGATGATGCGGGGAGGCATAGAGGCTGGCCCTAATGCGGTGTTGGCGTTTCAGCGAGAAGGGTATCGAAGAACAGACATCAATGCCAAAGAACTGTGGGAAACCCTCACCTGGCCAGGGTTTCAGAAAGTTGCGGCTAAATACTGGGAAACAGGGATGGGCGAAATGTACCGTAGCTTTTCAAAAGCGGCCTTTACCAAAGCATTACAAGCACTGATTCCTGATATTCAAGAAAGCGATTTAATCGAAGGTGGAGCCGGTGTAAGAGCGCAAGCCTGTGACCGAAACGGTGGGTTGTTGGATGATTTTGCTATTTTGGAGGACGAAAAGGTCATAAATATTTGTAATGCCCCTTCTCCAGCAGCTACTTCGTCACTTTCGATAGGATTGACAGTGTCAGAAATGGCTCTTCGACGTTTCTGATAATCAGGGGGTTTGTGGAAGAGAGACAAAAAAATCTTTATTTTTTTGTGCATTTTCTTGCAAACTTAAAAACAGACCTACATCTTTGCAGTCCCAAATCGCAACGGCGACTAAAGGAAATCATCTAATAAGTTCATAGCTCAGCTGGTTCAGAGCATCCCGAAGCATTTCGGGAGGGTTTAAGGTTCGAGTCATAAACTTAAAAGATAAAAGGGTTCATAGCTCAGCTGGTTCAGAGCACCTGCCTTACAAGCAGGGGGTCCAAGGTTCGAATCCTTGTGGACCCACAAAGGGAAGTCGGAAACGGCTTCCCTTTTGTGTTTTTATGGAATTCACGACATACATTCTTTATTCGGCAAGTACAGATAGGTATTATGTAGGTTCGACTGGGAATCTGCCAGACCGTTTGTTGCGTCATAATCAAGGCCGAAGTAAAGCGACGAAATCAGGCTTACCGTGGGTGGTAGTGCACAGGGAGGTGTACCCAAGTCGTTCAGCAGCGTATAGACGGGAACTTGAAATCAAAGGGAAAAAGAGTCGAAAATATATAGAGTCCTTACTACATGACTATTCATAGCTCAGCTGGTTCAGAGCATCCCGAACTAACGGGAGGGTCCAAGGTTCGAATCCTTGTGGACCCACAAAGGGAAGTCAGAAACGGCTTCCCTTTTGTGTTTTTATGGAATTCACGACATACATTCTTTATTCGGCAAGTACAGATAGGTACTATATAGGTTCGACAGGGAATCTGCCTGAGCGTTTGCTGCGTCATAATCAAGGCCGAAGTAAAGCGACGAAATCAGGCTTACCGTGGGTGGTAGTGCACAGGGAAGTGTATCCGAGTCGTTCTGTAGCCTATAGGCGAGAAATGGAAATCAAAGGGAAAAAGAGTCGAAAGTATATAGAGTCCTTACTCCATGGCTATTCATAACTCAGCTGGTTCAGAGCATCCCGAACTAACGGGAGGGTCCAAGGGCAAAAAACACAAAAGGGAACGAACTGATACATCAGTCCCCATTCCAACTTGAAAATAATTGAATCGCCTCTAATAATCGCCTCCAGCGCCTCCGCCACCAAAACTGCCTCCACCGAAGCCACCAAAACCGCCTCCGCCACCCCAACCTGAGCCAGACGAACTACCCCAGCTGGTAATAGTCGTGTAAGGATACCAACTGTCGCCTCGACGATACCGATTCCCTCCTCCCTTATTTCGACTTATCAGCCAAATGATAATCACCAGAATAATGATAAAAATGATAAGTCCAGTCAAATCACCATCGCCTTGCGAGTCACTTGAATCAGCTTTATACTCGCCTTTGGCATAGGCCATAATCGCATCAATCCCTTGATTAATACCTTGTGCCCACTGCTGGTTTTTGAAGTTGGGTACTACTTCGTTCGTAATAATACGCTTTGCAATGGCGTCAGGAATGGCTCCCTCCATACCTCTACCAGTAGCAATAAAGATTTTGCGGGTTTCGGTTGCCCACAAAAACACAATGCCATTGTTTTTGCCTTTTTGCCCTACGCCCCACGTTTCGCCCAACTTAAAAGCATAGTCACTGGGTGGGTAGTCGCCTGTGGTAGGTACAATTACTACCACGATTTGGGTCGAGGTAGAGTCATTGTAGGCTACTAATTTTTGTTCTAAGGCCGCTCGTTCGTCGGGGCGGAGCATTCCCACCAAATCGTTGACCAACTTGGGAGGGTTTGGCCGAGGAGGGATGTCTTGGGCAATTGCTGACGGAATCAAGGCCAAAATGCACCAAGCAAGCGATAAAAAAGTGGTTAGCTTACGTAGCATGGAGGAAAAAATAGAAAGTAAGAAAAGGGGCGTACAAGCCCCTTTTCGATAAATTAACCAAACGAAATATCGTCCGATAGTTCGTTGGTGTCGTCATCTTGGTATGGAAAGTAGGCTTGAAGCTGCTGGCCAGCTAACTGGATTCCAGCACTAAGCCCTTCAGCATACTCGGCTTTTTGAAAATGCTTGCGCATCAAATCACGAGTAGTTTGCCAGAAATCATCGGGCACAACGGCGTCAATGCCTTCGTCGCCCAGAATGGCAAATTTACGGTCTTCGGTTGCTACATAAAACAATACCCCATTCCGACGTTCGGTTCGGTGCATACCCAAGTTAAAAAACACTTCTTTAGCTCGGTCAAGTACCTCGTCCGAAGTGCAATTCGCCTCAATATGCACCTTCACCTCACCAGAGGTATTTTTTTCAGCGGCTTTGATAGTCGCTACAATTTGCTTTTGTTGTTCGTCGGTAAGTAACATGAAGTATCAGTTACGGATTGTGCTTGAGATGACGAGCAGTTGATAACCGATAAGCCTTAAAACTTCACGGTAGGTGCTTTTTGAGCAGCTGCATCAGCTTCAAAGAATCCCTTCTTCGAGAAGCCAAACATCCCTGCCAGTAGATTGGTTGGGAAGGTCACCACTCGCTGGTTGAAAGCCTTTACAATATCATTGAAGTTGTTGCGCTCTACGGCAATGCGGTTTTCAGTACCTTCTAATTGAGCTTGCAGTTCCGAAAAGTTCTGTGTGGCTTTCAGCTGTGGGTAGTTTTCGGCTACGGCCATCAAACGAGACAGAGCGCCACTCAATTGAGATTGTGCTTCTTGGAACTTAGCCATATTTTCGGGGGTGATGTCGTCGGCTTTGAGTTGAATAGAGGTAGCTTTTGAACGAGCTTCGATAACGGCAGTGAGCGTGCTTTTTTCAAAATTAGCAGCGCCTTGTACGGTATTTACCAAGTTCGGAATCAAGTCCAATCGGCGTTGATACTGCGTTTGTACTTTGGCCCAAGCAGCTTCTACTTCTTGGTTTTGTGTAGCCAGACCGTTGTAGGTACTACAACCGTACATTCCAAAAACGCCTAAAACGACCAACAAAATAATGGTGCTCTTTGACATGGTGTTGAAAGTTAGATTTCAGGGTTAAATTTTGACCCAAATGTATAGCTTTCTTGGAGATTTCAAAGTGAAATTTTGGATGAACGCACCCCAGCAGGACAGAACTATCCGAAAAGTTGTGATGAAATTCCAATCGCTATGCTTTTAACCATTTGCGAGCATTTACTAGTGATTTAGGATAATGTACCCCCAGCCATATGCCAAACTGCTGCTGCTCTTGTGAAGTAAGCAGGGAGGTAAGGTGGATTTTTTCAGCAGAAACAGGTTCAAGCTCAGGTAACCAGTGCTTGACATACGCACCTGCTGGGTCGTAGCGAGAGGCTTGGGTGTAGCTATTGAAGTATCTATTTTCTCGGGGGTCGTTGCCTACTCCTGCTACATAGTTCCAGTTGCCCCAGTTAGAGCATACATCGTAGTCGAGGAGTTGGCTTTCAAACCAAGCAGCGCCCCAGGTCCAGTCAAGGTGTAAGTCTTTAGCCAAAAAATTGGCTACATTTTGGCGGCCTCGGTTGCTCATAAAACCTGTTTGAGCCAGTTCTCGCATGTTAGCATCAATCAGCGGAACACCTGTGTGGCCTTGTTGCCAGCATTCAAACAGATGTGTATTCTGTTGCCATTTGATGCGTGGGTCGTTTTTGATGCCTTGAGGCAAAAAAAGGTTATTACCATACTTGAGCGCCACAAACCGGAAGTAATCACGCCAAAGCAACTCAAAAATGAGCCAATAGGTAGAGTCGTTGGCAATGCGGTCGTGTTCGTAGCGTTTTACTTGCTCATAGACATATCGTGGAGATAGACAGCCATTGGCAAGCCAAACCGAAAACTTCGACGAGAAATCCAACCCCAACATTTCGTTGCGAGTTTCTTTGTAGAGGCGCAGGCGGTCTTTTTTCCAAAAATACTCCTCTAAGCGAGCCAAGGCGGCGGTTTCGCCCCCTTGATACAAAAGCGAGACCGAAGTTTGCTCAAACCCAAAGTCAACAAGTTGTGGCAAGGGACCAGCTTCTACGTTGACCTTGAGGGGTAACAGCGTAGGAACAGGATAGCTGGCTCGTACCTTGGCATATCGTTCTGTTTTTTTACGGAATTCAGTAAAAATATCAGGAAGTTGCTCTATGTCAAACGGTAGGTCATCGTGATGAAATAAGGTGGCCATCCAAAAAAACTGCATCGAGATACCTTGCTGTTGAAGGCGTGTTTCGACCAAACTATCTACGTTTACTTCCTCCGAGGTGACTTCTTCGGATGTAAAAACAGCCTGAGCCTGAAGGTGTTGCGCTAGGTTTGGGATGATGTCTTCGGGTTTACCTACTCGAATGAGCAGCTCAGAACCCATCTGCTGGAGGCGTTGGCGCAAGTCCGCAACCGATTGAAGAAGCAACTGAGTGCGTAATAGACCCGTTTTGGGAAACCCCAACTCCAGCGACCGAAACCAGCGTGGGTCAAAAATATAGAGTGGCACCACCTGCGTGGTTTGCTGAGAGGCTTTAAAAAGGGCTTCGTGGTCGTGTACACGGAGGTCGTTTCTGAACCAAACAAGAATAGGCGACGTAGTAGGCATGAAGTATAATGGCGATTTGTGCCCTCAGTAATATATTAATTATCAAGGGTTTGCTTTGTTGGTAAACTTAATTTTCATGAAGATAACCACATGTAGAGCCAACTTGTTGCCATCTGTGTGATGTTCAGTGGGGTTGAGATGAATGTTGACAACAACGTGGGGTACAACAAGATGCAAATGATTAAAGACACTAAAAATTAGATAGTTAAGAGTATTTTTAAATTCCAAAATTTTCAAATCCCTAAATTCTCCTTCGAAAAAGTTGCACACAAAAAGTAAATTCCCTTACTTTGAGCATCTAATTTACAATGACGCCACACAACGCATATTTGGCTTATGGTTATTACTACTATACAGTAGTGATCTGAGCCGCATTTGTCGTAGTTTGATTCCAGAAACCAAAAAACTAATAGATAGATAGCCGGCTCGCAAGAGTCGGCTTTTTTTATACGTGTTTGTTATGAACATCCGACCCGCTCAACGCCTCGACGCCATTCAAGAGTACTACTTTTCGACAAAGCTGAAAGAAATTGCAGCTATGAATGCCGCTGGCAAAAAAGTGCTGAATTTAGGAATCGGCAGCCCAGACCTCCCTCCTTCTGATGAAACCATCGCTGTATTGACCACCTCTGCGCAAAATCCCAAACACCATGCGTATCAAAGTTACGTGGGTATTCCGGCGCTACGAGAAGCCTTCGCCCAATGGTATCAGACGTATTTTGGCGTTTCGTTAAACCCTGTCAATGAGGTTTTGCCGCTGATTGGTTCCAAAGAAGGCATCATGCACATTGCCATGACCTACCTAGAGCCTGGCACCGAAGCATTGATTCCTAACCCAGGGTATCCCACCTACCGCTCGGCGTCATTGCTGGCAGGAGCCAGTTTGCGAGAATATGAGCTATCGGCCGACAACGGTTGGCTGCCTGATTTGGAAGCACTAAGTCAGCAGGATCTCTCCAAGGTACGCCTTATGTGGGTCAACTACCCGCACATGCCTACGGGCGCACAAGCCAACAAAGCATTTTTTGAACAACTGATTCAGTTTGGAAAAAAACATAACATTCTGATTGTCAATGACAATCCATACAGTTTTATCTTGAACGAGAACTACCTCAGTATCTTGTCGGTAGAAGGAGCTAAAGAGGTAGCTTTGGAGCTAAATTCGTTGAGTAAGTCACACAACATGGCGGGCTGGCGAGTAGGAATGCTGGCTGGAAACGCCGAATACATAGCAGATGTCCTGCGGTTTAAGAGTAATATGGACTCGGGGATGTTCTTACCGATACAAGCTGCTGCGGTGCAAGCCTTGAGCAATCCGCCCAGCTGGTATGCCGAACTTAACCAAATTTATCGTCGGCGCCAGCAAACGGTATTTGAATTGTTATCACTACTCAACTGTATCTTCGACACGACCCAAACAGGCATGTTTGTATGGGCAAAAGTACCGGCTCCTTATGCCGATGCGTATGCGCTTTCGGACGAAATTCTTTACAACAAAAACGTTTTCCTAACGCCAGGAGGGATTTTTGGTTCGCAAGGCAACTCATATATCCGTATTTCGCTCTGTGCCGATGTCAGTCTGTTTGAAGAAGCCATTGAGCGTATTAAGTCGTGATTAGAAATTAGTGACTGGTTACTGGTATGGTGTAATATGTTCGTTATCAAAACAATAACACCGTGTCATCCATGAAAAATAATACAATCGTACCAGCAAACCTCCTGATTCTGTTCAGCTACCTAGTAAGTACTATTTTGTTACATCGTGGCGGCGTATGGCATACGCCTCACCAAACCATATAAAACCTTGACTATTTCAATTGTTGGCCTCGGACTAATTGGTGGCTCTATGGCTTTGAGCCTCAAAGACAGTGGCTTTGCCGCTACCGTTATTGGCGTTGACAACCGCATGGAACACGTGGTAAAAGCGCTTGAATTACAGCTTATTGACCGGGTAGCGTTACTCCCCGACGCCATTAAGCAGGCAGACATCGTGATTATGGCCGTACCCGTAGATGTACTGGTTACACTACTGCCGCAAGTCTTGGATTTGGTCGAAAACCAAGTAGTTATTGACGTGGGCTCTACCAAGCGCCCTATCATCGAGGCGGTGAAAGACCACCCCAAACGGATTAATTTTGTGGCTACGCACCCCATGGCTGGTACCGAATTTTCGGGACCTGAGGCCGCTATTCGGCATTTATTTGATAGCAAATACACCGTGATTTGCGACCAAGAGGATTCTATGCCCGAGGCCGTTGCCCTCATTCAGCAGCTTTACGAAGCCATTGGCATGACCGTTACGTTTTACGACTCCACCTCGCACGATATGCACACAGCGTACATCTCGCACATTTCGCATATCTGCTCTTTTGCCTTGGCGCTTACCGTACTTGAAAAAGAAAAAGAAGAAACCCGCATTTTTGAATTGGCCAGCACCGGGTTTGCCTCCACCGTTCGTTTAGCTAAAAGTAACCCTGATACGTGGATTCCGATTTTTCGCCAAAATCAAGACAACTTACTTGATGTGTTGGATGAGTACATCAATACCCTCCTAAAGTTCAAAGGCTTAATGCTGTCGGGTGGTTATGAGAAATTTTACGAATACCTCCAACACGGCAATGAAATCAAGCGGATTTTGAAGTAGGGGGACCTACTTCAAAACCCGCTTGATACGAACTTATTTTGATTACAGAAATTTAAACTTTTGCTGGTATTTTTCACTACATAGACCTAGTCCTGTTCCCAATACACCAGAAAAATAGGCTAACCAAAAGTGGTATTCGTAAATACGTGTATTGTTTATCCAAAGCCCCATAACACACCACATAGTGAAAGGTAATAGAGCAAGGCTCAGTTTTGTGAGTAGAGAAAGTTTGGGGTGTTTTTGTAGAATATGGCTAAAGCCAAAATGAAAAATACCTACACAAATTGGAAAAGTGGTGTTTACATCAAAATAGCCAACCTTAACTAAAAAGCTGAAATTTAAGAATAGTACCATAATCCAGCCTATCCAACCTGCTAAAAATAAACTTAATGGCGAACATGTGCTTAAGTAATTGGTAAAACGTAGTTGTGTGGTTTGGTGGCTTTTAAGAATAGTAGCTAGAAAAAACGCTACACAAAGAAATAGCAAAATAATCTGAAAGTTCCATCCAATTAACAAAATCCAGCCGCTAAACTCTTCTATCTGATTAGGAGCAATTTTTAGTTTAAACAGAGTAACGGCATCACAAGACCAAACGATAAAGACAATTAAAAACAATCTAAAAAGGAGCGTATAGACCTGTTTTGTTAACAATTCATCCCATTTAACTTTCAACCATTCTCGTTTGAACCAACTGAGGCTAATTCCCCCCAGTATCACAGTAATAAATGCAACGTCTATTACAGCTACCCATTGATAATTGATAAAAGGGCGTAAACCATTTTGCAAAAAAACAAATGTTACAATTCGTGAAAGAATCTGAACAAAACTGCTGATTATCAACCCAATAGCCACAATTACAATAACAGTTCTTGCTTTTCTTAACCAAAAACTATTGAGTTTCGTTTTTTCAAACGCCTCAGCAATCACCATTGGAGTTCCAATGCGTTTTTGAGCAACCCAAAAAGCCTCCTCTGCCGACAAATCTTTTTTCTTCAATACATCGATTTCATCCTCTAAATGGTTGGATAGTTCTTCAATGTCTTCACTTGTTAGAGTGCCTTGCTTTTGGAGTACATTTTTCCAAGTCTGTATGGCATTTTCTAAATGGAAGGGGTTGATAGATTCCATAGCTTTGTTAGGATTGAATTAATTAAATTCCAATTTTGCTTTTCGGTCTCTAATACTTGTTTACCTTCTTCTCGAAGGCGATAATATCTTCGTTGTCTTGCGTTTTCACCAATTTTCCAGAATGATTCTATCAGTTTTCGTTCTTCCAATTTTCTCAAAATCGGATATAAAGTTCCTTCTGGATACTCAAGTGTACCACCTGATAGCTCTTTTACTTGGTTAATTATTTCGTAGCCATAACTCTCTCCATTTTTTAATATGGTCAAAATCAATGGAATAGAAGATGCTGCCACAAGATCTTTAGATAGTTCAGCCATATACATCGAAGTTCTATGCCTGCAAATATACATAGAACTTCGATGTATCAAAATTTCTCTCTGCTTTTTTCTTAAATTCGCACATAGGCTATTTATATTAATCGTCGAGTATCCTAAGCCGAATTGGTAAATTCGGCATACCACAGCATTAAACCTTTCCGTAGTTTTGTTGTCTTACCGACAATTTATAAGCAGGATGTGTTATGAAAATCAGTGCTCAAACCAAACTTCAACATTTGTACTGGCGAGCGGGCTTCGGGGCAACTCCCGCCCAGTTGCAGGCCTACGCTCATAAGCCCATTCGTAAGGTGGTCAAAGATATCCTTCAGGATGCAGAGGCCATCGAGCCGCTGTCGGTGGTGGCTAATGACCTATTGAGCAAAAAGGAACTCCGTGACCAAGCCAAGGAGCTGTTTATGAACGGCGAAATTAATAAGGCGCAGGTGGCCGAGATGCTCAAAGAAAACCGCCAGAAGATTGGAGAACTTAACTTGGCTTGGCTCGACCGTATGGCCAATGGTCAAGGTGCTCTACGAGAAAAAATGACCCTCTTTTGGCATGGTCACTTTGCTACTCGTAGCCGCAATGCGCTGTTTACACAAGTTCAGCACAATACCCTCCGCAAACACGCCCTCGGCAAGTTTGGCGATTTGCTCATGGCGGTCTCTAAAGACCCTGCTATGTTGCAGTTTCTGAACAATCAGCAAAACCGCAAAAATGCCCCCAACGAAAACTTCGCTCGGGAAGTCATGGAGTTGTTTACCTTGGGGCGAGGCAACTACACAGAAACGGACATCAAAAACGCTGCTCGTACGTTTACGGGCTGGGGTTTCAACCCGCTCGGTGAGTTTGTCTTTCGTCCGCTGTTTCATGACAATGGTGAAAAAACCATTTTTGGAAAAACAGGCAACTTCACTGGTGAAGAGATGATTCAGCTCTTGCTCGAAAAAGAGCAAACGGCTCGGTTTATCGTGACCAAGATTTACAAATTTTTTGTAAACGAAACCCCCAACGAAGCCCATATTAACGACCTTGCCAAGCGGTTTTACAAGAAAAACTACGACATCGCCGACTTAATGGAGCATATCTTTACAGCCGATTGGTTTTACGAACCCCAGCACATCGGCAATCGGATTAAGTCTCCCGTTGAGCTGCTGGCAAGTATTCGTCATACTACTGGGTTAAGCCCCGAAAAAAAGCAAGGATTGCTATTTATTCAAAAAGTACTGGGGCAGGTGGTTTTTTACCCCCCCAACGTCGCAGGCTGGCCCGGAGGACAAAATTGGATTGATTCGTCAAGTCTGCTGTTTAGAATGAAAATCCCTGAGTTTTTCTTCAAATCAACACAAGTCAACATTGCCGCTAAAGACGACGGTGATCCTGACAACGAAGAACTCACCCGCAAAGAAGCACGAGCATTTAAGGTAACGATGAATTGGCAGACTTTTGGCGAAACATTCGGTTCGTATCAAAACGAAGAACTGTTGAACCAACTGGCCTCTTACTTACTACAAGTGCCGATTTCGGACGACCAGAAAAAATTAGTAATGCGACGAGCTCAAAGTGCCAAAGAAGGTGACTTGCTCAAGAACCTGACCGTGGCTCTTATGTCGTTACCAGAGTATCAGTTGTGTTAGTGCTACACCACGATTTGACAAATCGTGGCCTAAAATCCCATTCACCTTTTGCATCATTCTGTCATGAATACACTATCACGCAAAGAATTTTTACAACGCTCGCTGCTGGCCACCGCAGGAACGATGCTCATCCCTAACTTTCTGAAAGCTTATGAGCGCAATCGGTTAGGTATGTCTCAAACTACCGACAAAACAGTAGTCATTGTGCAGCTGTCGGGTGGAAACGATGGGCTCAATACCGTAGTGCCGTATCAGAACGACTTGTACTATCAGGCTCGACCCCGTATCGGTATCGCCAAAGATAAGGTTCTGCGCCTCACCGACGAGATTGGACTGAATCCAGCCCTAGAAAAGCTCCGCTCTCTTTATGACGACGGTATGGTCACGATAGTCAACAATGTAGGCTATCCAAACCCGGATCGTTCGCATTTTCGCTCAATGGACATTTGGCATACTGCCAGCGAAGCGACCGAATACTTGAATTCTGGCTGGATTGGCCGCTTTTTGGATGCCCAGTGTGCTGGAGCTTGCACGCCTTACAACGCTCTGGAAGTGGACGACACGCTTAGCTTGGCTCTAAAGGGCGAAAAAGTTAAGGGGATTGCGCTACTGAATCCACAAAAACTTTATCAAGAAACACAAGGAAAGTTTATGGCTAACCTCACGCAAGTAAAGCATGAGGATAACGATAGCGTACATTATCTCTACAAAACGCTTTCGGAAACAGTATCGTCGGCAGAATATATCTACAACAAAGCAAAAGTGCAACGCTCCACCGCCAACTACCCAGCCAACAACGAGTTGGGTCAGCGCCTTCGTACGGTAGCGGAGTTGATTACTTCGGGTGTGTCGAGCAACGTTTATTACGTGTCGCTTTCGGGCTTTGATACCCACGTGAATCAGCTACCGCAACAAGAACGCTTGCTCAAGCAATACGCCGAAGCCATGCAGGCCTTCGTGGCAGACCTCAAGGCCAATGGCAAAATGGATAAGGTCCTGATTATGACCTTTAGCGAATTTGGGCGACGAGTCAAACAAAATGCCTCTGGTGGCACCGACCACGGCACTGCCAACAATGTATTTTTGATTGGCGGAAACATCAAAAACTCCAAAGTCTTTAACGAAGCGCCCAACTTGACTAATCTGGACGACGGCGACTTAAAATACAGTGTGGATTTCCGAAACCTCTACGCCACCATTCTGAACAAATGGCTTCAAGTGGACGACGTGGCTATTTTGGGCAAAAAATTCGATCCAATTCCATTTATTTGATTTTCTTCGGGTATTTTTCTTTTCTGACAAGAGAGGTTGGTATTTTACCAGCCTCTTTTTGTTGGAAAATCCTTTCTTTTTGTATCTTTCGCCCTGCCATACAACGAATCGTCATTCGCTGATGAATATTCGTCGTTGGCGTGGCTTTGTAGAGTCAGGCTCTGCTCGTCTGCATCACAAACCATCTTTTTAACTGAAAGCACTCGTTGTTACTTGACCTCTTACCTTGATTTGAACATGCCTCAATACCTCATCCATGCCTACGATGGCACCGACCCCAACGCTTTAGACCGACGCATGGCCGTCAGACCCTTTCATTTGGAGGGTGCCAAACGGCTGAAAGCCGCAGGACAGTTTATCATAGGTGGTGCTATCTTGTCGGACGAAGGCACAATGATTGGCTCTGTGATGATTCTGGAATTTGAAACCCAAGAGGTATTTGATGAGTGGTATCGAACCGAACCTTACATTACCCAAGGCGTTTGGCAGCGTATCGAAGTAAAACCGTTTCGTGTTGCTAATGTATAAAAAGTCGTTATATTTCTAAACCTGTTGTTAACTATGAATCGCCGCAACGCCCTGAAAAACACCGCTTTGGCGGCAACTTTCGCTATGGCAAACCCACTTGCATCTCGTGTTGAAGCCGCAGAGGCTTCGCTCCCGCTCGAACTCAAAGGGCGTATCAATCACTCTACTTGCCGCTGGTGCTATCAGTCTATTCCTTTGGAAGATTTGTGCAAAGCCGCCAAAGAAATCGGCTTGCAGTCTATCGAACTCACAGGCCCCGACGAATGGCCTATTTTGGCCAAATATGGCCTGACTTGTGCGATGGGACAAGGCAAATACCCTGATAAAATGGGCTTACCTAATTTTTTTAACAAGCTCCAAAACCACGATGCCTTGGTTGCATTTTACGAAGACCTCATTCCGAAAGCCGCTAATGCTGGTCTTAAAAACGTGATTTGTTTTTCGGGAAATCGTGATGGGATGGACGACTATGTAGGGCTACTGAACTGCAAGAAGGGTATCCAACGAGTGATCAAAACCGCTGAAAAATACAAAGTTACCCTTACTATGGAGTTGCTCAACTCAAAGGTTGACCACCGTGACTATCAGTGCGACCACACCGAATGGGGTGTTGTGTTGTGTGAAATGGTTGGTTCTGACTACTTTAAACTCCTTTATGATATTTACCACATGCAAATCATGGAAGGCGACGTGATTGCGACCATTCGGAAATACCACCAATATTTTAGCCATTATCACACTGGCGGCGTACCGGGTCGTCATGAAATTGACGAAACTCAAGAACTGAACTACCCTGCCATCATGAAAGCCATCGTTGATACTGGCTATAAGGGTTTTGTGGCGCAGGAGTTTGTGCCAAGCCCCAAAGACGATGCAGGTAAGCTGGCGTCGCTTCGCAAAGCTGTCCAACTCTGTGACATCTGATTTGATTCATATTCTTATACCAAACGGGTGGGCAATGCTCACCCGTTTTTAACGCTCTAACCTTCCTAACCAAATGGAAAAACCTATTAGCTATTCTCAGCTTTTCCGCTTACCGGTTATTGTAGCCGCATTGGGCTATTTTGTGGATATTTACGACTTATTGCTCTTTGGAATTGTGCGCATCCCCAGCCTCAAATCACTTGGCCTCACCGACCCTAAAGCCATTTCGAGTATCGGTACTCAAATTCTCAACTGGCAAATGTTCGGCTTATTGCTTGGGGGTATCCTCTGGGGTGTATTAGGTGATAAAAAAGGACGGTTATCCGTACTATTTGGCTCAATTCTAACGTATTCGTTAGCCAATGTGGCCTGCGGCTTTGTGCAAGACCCTTCGGTATATATGGTGCTTCGGTTTGTGGCTGGCATCGGCTTAGCAGGTGAGCTGGGAGCTGGCATCACCTTGGTGTCGGAGGTCTTACCTAAAGAGCTACGAGCCATTGGCACCTCGCTGGTAGCAGGTATTGGTCTGTTGGGAGCCGTAGTAGCATATTTTACCGTAGAACTGTTTGACTGGCGCACGGCCTATTTCATGGGTGGGGGTTTAGGGTTAGGTTTGTTACTACTTCGGGTAGGAGTTATCGAATCGGGAATGTTCAAAGGTATTTCTGACCAAAAACACATCCGTCGAGGCGACTTTTTCTCATTATTCACCAATGGAGAACGCTTGGGCAAATACCTCCGTTGCATCGGTTTGGGACTTCCAACTTGGTTTGCTATAGGTATTTTGCTCACCTTTAGCAACGAGATCGCCCAAGCACTGAGTATTCCTGACGAAATCAAGCCTGGCCGAGCCATTATGTTTGGCTACATAGGGCTATCTATCGGCGACCTGTTGAGTGGTTTTATTAGTCACTGGCTGCATTCTCGCCGCAAGGCGGTTGGGCTCATGTCTTCGCTCACGGTTATTTTCTCCACTTATTTGTTGTATGGTGGCGTTACGTCGGCCTCTACGGTTTATCTAATGAGTGGATTACTTGGCTTTTCTATTGGTTATTGGGCCATGTTTGTCACCATCGGGGCCGAACAGTTTGGCACCAATCTACGTGCTACCGTAGCCACAACGGTTCCGAACATGGTTCGGGGGGCTACCGTATTGATGACCTCAAGCTACCAAGCTATGAAACCCTCATTGGGGGTACTAAATGCCGCAGCAACAGTAGGTATTCTTTGCTTCTGCTTAGCTTTTTACTCGATTTTTTCGATTGACGAAACACACGGAAGAGATTTAGATTTCTTAGAATAAGTTTTACGAAACTAAGTGCGGCTCTTCGTTGTTACGATAAAAACCGAACATCATTACTCATGCTAAGAACTCAGATTTTTATCTATACCGAAGCTACTCCAAACCCCAACTCTATGAAATTTGCCATGAATTTTGAGTTGGTACCCGAGGGTTCATCGTTTGACTATGCCTCACCCGAAGAAGCCATTGAACCAGGCAAAAACTCACCGTTGGCAGTAGCCCTTTTTGGATTTGATTGGGTAAAACGTATTTTTATTTCGTACAACTTCATCACAGTGACCAAAGATGAAGCCACCCCGTGGGAAGAAGTACTATCTCAAGCAAAGCAGTTTCTGAAGAAATATTTTGAAGATAAAAAGCCAACGTTTGCTCCGTCGGCCATTCAAGCACAAGCCGTTCATGGTGAGCAAGATACCGAAACAATTCTAAAAATAAAGGGTATCCTCGAAGACTACATTCGTCCAGCCGTAGAAGCCGACGGCGGAGCCATTAGTTTTCACTCGTTTAGTGAAGACTCTGGGGTAGTAAAAGTCCTTTTACAAGGCTCATGCAGCGGTTGCCCGTCGTCAACGCTCACGCTCAAGGCTGGTATCGAAAATCTTCTTACCCGCATGGTACCCGAGGTCAAAGAAGTAGTAGCTGAAGGGGTTTGATACTTGTCCTTCAACAAAAAGCCCGTCACTCTATCGAATGACGGGCTTTTTTATGTGTATGCGAGCCTTACAGCGAACGCTTAATCTCACGCATTTCGTACGATTCAATGATGTCGCCAATCTCGATGTCATTGAAGTTTTTGATGCTTAGACCACACTCGTAGCCATATTTCACTTCGCTTACATCGTCTTTGTAACGTTTGAGGGCGGCTATTTCTCCTTCGTGAATCACGATGAAGTCTCGGATAATCCGAATCTTATTGTTACGTTTCACAAAGCCGTCGGTTACGTAGCAACCTGCCACTGTACCGATTTTAGAAATCTTGAATACTTCACGAACTTCGATATTACCGGTTACGTATTCTTCAAATTCTGGTGCTAACAAGCCTTCCATCGCCTTCTTGACGTCTTCGATGGCCTGATAAATAATCGAATACGTCCGAATTTCGATTTGCTCTTGTTCGGCAATCCGCTTGGCATTAACGCTTGGGCGTACTTGGAAGGCAACCACGATAGCATCGGCAGTTGAGGCTAATAATACGTCAGATTCTGAAACCTGACCTACCGCTTTGTGAATGATATTGACTTGAACTTCTTCGGTCGAAAGTTTCAACAACGAATCCGAGAGCGCTTCTACCGAACCGTCCACGTCGCCCTTCACAATAACGTTAAGTTCCTTAAACGTACCAATCGCCTTGCGTCGTCCAATTTCTTCGAGCGTAATGTGCTTGCGAGTCCGCATGTTTTGTTCTCGCAGAATTTGCTCACGTTTGTTAGCAATTTCTTTGGCCTCTCTATCGCTATCAAGCACTTGAAGTTTGTCACCAGCCGTAGGGGCGCCACCCAGACCTAACACCAATACAGGCATTGAAGGGCCTGCTTTCTTGAGGCGATTACCACGATAATCAAACATGGCTTTCACACGACCATAATGTTCGCCTGCCAGCATGACATCACCTACATTGAGCGTACCGTTCTGTACCAACACAGTAGTTACATAACCACGGCCTTTGTCAAGGGACGCTTCGATAACCGTACCCACAGCTCGGCGATTTGGATTGGCTTTCAGTTCTAATAATTCAGCTTCAAGAAGCACTTTTTCAAGAAGATCTGGAATACCCAAACCCGATTTGGAAGATATTTCTTGGACTTGGTACTTACCCCCCCAATCTTCGACCAGCATGTTCATATTGGCTAATGCTTCTCGGATTTTATCAGAATTAGCTCCTGGTTTATCAATTTTGCTAAAGGCAAATACAATCGGTACGCCTGCGTTGACTGCGTGGTTGATGGCCTCACGGGTTTGAGGCATCACGCTGTCGTCAGCAGCGATTACAATGATAACCACGTCAGTGACTTTGGCACCACGAGCACGCATAGCCGTAAATGCCTCGTGACCAGGAGTATCCAAGAATGTGATTGGTTTGCCAGAGTCAGTCATTACGTTGTAGGCACCAATATGCTGGGTGATTCCGCCGGCCTCGCCTGCTGCAACTTTAGAACGACGAATGTAGTCGAGCAACGATGTTTTACCGTGGTCAACGTGTCCCATAATCGTAACAATAGGGGCACGTTCTACCAAATCTTCGGGTGCATCTGCTTCTTCCACTAACGCTGCTTCGATTTCTTCTTCGGCTGATACAAATTGTACCTCGAAGCCAAACTCGTCTGTAATCACAGTAATGGCTTCGGCATCTAAGCGTTGGTTGATCGAAACGAACATACCCATACTCATGCAAGTACCGATAACTTCGTTTACAGAAACGTCCATCAGTGACGCCAAATCGCTAGCCGAGATAAACTCGGTCACTTTCAGCACTTTTGCATCTTCTTGCTCTTGAAGGTTCCGCAGCTCGGCTTGTTCGGCTCGTTGTTTCCGTTTTTCTCGACGACGGTCAGCCCCAAAACCAGTTTTGTTGCTACTCAAACGAGCGTATGTAGCCTTAATTGAGCTTTGAACATCCTTGTTAGAAATTTCGTCTTTACGCTCTTTCTTTTTATCTTTCTTGTTGCCTTGGCTGTTGGTATTGTTGGTTTGATTTACCCCACCTTGTTGATTTGGTGTTCCTCCTTGTCCTTGGCGATTCGGTGTGTTAGTATTATTACCGCCCTTGTTGTTAGGGTTGTTGGTATTGCTACCACCCTTATTGTTGGGGTTGTTGGTATTGTTACCGCCCTTGTTGTTGGGGTTGTTGGTATTGCTACCGACACCTTGTCCGTGAGGTTTATTCTCTCGGTTTTGTGGCCCGTCTTTTACTTGTTCGTTAAGACGAATCCGCTTGCGTTTTTTCTTCTTGTCTTTTGAGTCAGATGACTTGCTACGCTCAACAGGCAGTTCTATTTTACCTAATACTTTTAACCCTCTTAATTGCTCGGCTTTAGCTTCAATTAACTCGACGTTAGGGCTATCTTCAACAACCTTTGTAATCGGTTTCTTTTCATCCCGTGGATCGGGTTTCGGCGGAAAAGGCTTGTTATGTTCTTTTTTAAACTCTGGCTTCTTTTCTTCTACCTTTACTGGCGGAGGTGGGGTTTCCTCTTTCTCTACAGGAGGAGATGGCGGCGGCGGCGTTTCGACCACCACGGCCACGGGCGTTGGAGGTTCGGCAACTACAATGGGCGGTTCTTCTTTCTTTTCTTCTATGACTTTGGGTGGTTCTATGATTACCACTGGCGGTTGTTCTACCTCCACAACAGGTTTTGGCAGCTCAACAACGACTGGTTTTTCTTCTACTACTTTTTCGATTTTTTCTTCTACTACCGGAACAACCACTGCCGGAGCTTCCACGGGTTCCACTTTAGGGGCGGGAGGTGGGTTGTTAAGGGCGTCTAAGTCTATCTTACCGATTACTTTAGGCCCTTCAAGTTTTGTCTCCAGCTTGATTTTTTCTGGTTCAGAAGGAATTATTTCTTCTTTTGGTTCTGGCACTACCAGCTCGGGTGTAGTAGTTTTGGGCGGGATAACGTTTGCGTTGTCCCTAAAATACAATGGAAGATCATCATCCACCTTGAGTTTCTCTACGGTATTCTCCTCTTTTTTAGGAGCGTCAGAGAGTAAATCAGGGCGGTTGAAGTCTTTTGCTAATACCGACAACTGCTCAAAATTGAGCTTGGTATTGGGATTAGCGTCTGTTTTGTAACCTTTGGCAGACAAATGCTGTACAATAGTAGGGAGACCTACGTTGATTAGCTTTGCCACAAGGCTCATACGCATGGATTTATCTTCAGCCATTCGTTGGTATTAGAGTTGTCTAAAAATGTTTGCCGTTTTGCTATGAATAGGGTACTGGCCATACCTTGTTCATCGCCCAAACGTATTATTCAAATTCTTGTCGAAGTACATCGAGTACATCATCTACCATTTCTTCTTCAAGATCGGTACGGCGCACGAGGTCTTCTTTGCTCATGGCCAGTACTTGTTTGGCAGTATCAAGACCAACTCGACGGAACTCTTGGATAATCCATTCATCAATTTCATCCGAAAATTCCATCAAATCTACGTCTTCGTCGTCTTCTTGGCCTTCTACATCCCGGAAGACATCCAGTTCATATCCTACTAATTTTCCAGCCAATTTAATGTTTTGACCTCCTTTTCCGATGGCCAACGACACTTGATCTGGCTTCATGTACACGGCTACCCGCTTATCGTCTTTGTTGATGTTCATGCGGCTGATTTTAGCCGGGCTAAGGGCACGCTGAATCAACAACTCAAGGTTATCGGTAAAGTTAATCACATCTATGTTCTCGTTGTCGAGCTCTCGCACAATGGCATGGATACGAGAGCCTTTCATACCGACACAAGCACCTACAGGGTCAATGCGGTCGTCATAAGACTCAACAGCCACTTTGGCTCTCTCGCCTGGCTCACGAACTACTCGGCGCACAGTGATTAGGCCGTCGAACACTTCTGGAATCTCTTGCTCAAACAAGCGCTCTAAGAACACGGGTGAGGTTCGAGACAAGGTAATTTTAGGGGTTCCGTTGTTCATTTCTACTTTATGAATAACGGCTTTTACAGTTTCGCCTTTTTTGAAACGGTCTTTCGAGATTTGTTCGCCACGGGGCAGGCTAAGTTCATTGCCTTGTGCGTCTAAACAAATCACCTCTCGGCCCAATACTTGATAGACCTCTACGCTCACCATCTCGCCCACTTGGTCTTTGTACTTTTGATAAAGTAATTCCTTCTCTAAATCTTTGATTTTTTGAATCAGTGTTTGGCGGGCTGTTTGTACCACTCGGCGGCCGAAGTCTTCGAGTTTTACTTCGTCGGCTACTTCTTCGCCTATTTCAAAATCTGGTTCAATTTTTTTTGCTTCTGACAGTGGAATTTTGTCGTAATCCCAGATATCTTCCGAGTTGTCATCTACAATCTCTCGAGTACGCCACATTTCAAGGTCTCCGCTTTCGGGGTTGATGATGACATCGAAATGCTCGTCGGTACCGTATTTTTTACGAATCATGGTGCGGAAGACTTCTTCCAGCACTTTAATCATCGTAGGGCGATCAATATTTTTCTCTTTGGCAAACTCTGAAAATGAGGCTATTAACTCTGAACTGTTCATTGTTTCGTCAATCGTTATGTATCTGCGCTAAATGCTTGACATGCGTTGCGATTGATTTCGGCATCATGCGAAATAGCAACCTACCGCCCAAGGCAGCAGTTGCTACACGTTATTTGAATGAAATCAATACTTGGGTTTTGTGTATGGTATCAAAGGCGAGTACAAGTGGTTGGGCAGGTACTGCGGCTTTTTTGTTGGTCTTAGTCGAAAGACCTAACGTGAGGTGAGTGTCGCTAACGGCTTCGAGTTTTCCTGTTTTCTCGGTACCATCTTTTAGCAAGACTCGCACGTTTCGGCCTATGTTTTTGACGTACTGGCGGTTGAGTTTAAGAGGTTGATCTACTCCCGGCGAAGATACTTCAAGTGTATAAGCGTTTTCGAACAGATTTAGTTCCTCTAACTGCTCACCAAGTCTTCTACTCACTTCAGCGCATTGATCTATCGAGATGCCCGAGTCAGTATCTATCAGTACACTTACTTTAGTTTTAATCTTAGAAGCCGACACCAGTATGTCCACCACGTAGAAGTTGTTGTCTTCGGTTGGTAGCTGGCTGAGGATTTCTTCTATCTTTGCCTTTGTATTCATCCGTCTTAAACAAAAAAGGAGGTCTTGACCCCCTCTTTCTTAAAAACCAGACGCAAAAATATAACTTATTTTCCAAAAAATCAACCTTTTGGCATAAATGCCGCTGTTAAGAGCTATTTTTTCTTGGTTTTCTCAAATGTTCACTACGCTTTTGTGTGTTTACACCTTAGTTGCGTATGGGTTAGGCTATACCTTATGGCTTAATCACTGGACGGTGGGCTTTGTGCTTTTGTCGCTACCATTAGCTATGATGGGATGCTTGATGGTAGGGGTTTGGCTGTTGTTTCGAAAACCCAAACGAGCCATTTTTCCTTTGGTGGTGTTCGTACTGGGGTATCCTTTTCTACAGCGTACGTTTGCTTGGCATTCGGATAGCGTGTTGAAGAAGGGATCGTTTCGGATTCTAAGCTATAATGCGATGTTTTTTGATGTGGATGCGGTATCAGAGCATCGGCATTCTGAAGCCAATGCGGTGGCTATGATGAAATGGATTAATGCGTTTGATGCAGACATTAAGTGTTTTCAAGAGTTTTATAATTGGGAAGGCCAAAAACGCTTCAAGGAATTCAACACTACCGACCAGCTTACTCGGCAAGGATTTACTTATCAGTTGTTTGCTCAACCTAATAGCGTAAAAAAAGAAGGGGCTGGCTTTGTGGGCTTGGCGATTTTTTCGAAATATCCACTCATTTTTAGGCGTGAATTTATTTTCTCACCCGTAGGAAATGGGTGTTTAGTAGCCGATGTGGTAATTAAACAAGATACGTTTCGACTGCTGAACATCCACTTGCAGTCGATGGGGATTCGGGTAGGGAGGTTATTCCATCAGCCGGACTACGAACAGGCCAAGAAAGAAACTAAGGGTATTTTTAACTTGCTAAAAAATGGCTTTGATAAGCGGGGTAAAGAAATTGAGCAAGTGGAGAAAATAGTGGCAGAAAGCCCCTATCCCGTGTTGGTGTGTGGCGACTTTAACGAAGTTCCTTATGGTTATGCGTATGGGTGTATCCGCAAGCACTTATGTAATGCCTTTGAAGATGCGGGTCAAGGCTTTGGTTTTTCGTATAACCGTTCTCCCAAATTGATTCGGATTGACAATCAGTTTTATGACGACGGTAAGCTGTCTGTGCATCATTTCAACACTCACCATGTGACGTTTTCGGACCATTACCCAGTTTCGGCTACGTATGTGGTAAAAAAATAGCGGTTTAATCCTAGAACTAAACCGCTATGGAAAAAAACCGCATGACACAAGCTTAGATCACAGTCTCTTCTTCCAACTCTTTGGCTTTAGCGGTGTTGTGTACAAGGTTTCGAGACATGTAGCTATATACAGCTGGAATAATATAAAGCGTCAAGGCTGTTGAGAATATCATTCCACCTACTACGGCTATTCCCATCGAAACTCGGCTCTCGGAGCCGGCTCCCAATGCCAATGCAATAGGTAAAATACCCAAGATAGTACATAAGGACGTCATGACAATTGGTCGGAAACGAGCTACGGCCGCTTCTTGAGCGGCTTTGTATTTGTTGCTACCTGCTTCTTTGCGTTGGTTGGCAAACTCTACAATCAAGATGCCATTTTTGGTTACCAGACCAATCAAGACAATGATTCCGATTTGTGAGAATACGTTGAGGGTTTGGCTAAAATCCCATAAAGACAACAAGGCACCACACAACGCTAACGGTACAGTAAGCAAGATGATGAGGGGGTCGATGAAACTTTCAAACTGTGCCGCCAAAATGAGGTAAATCAACACCAAAGCCAAACCAAAAGCAAACACCAAGCTGGATGAGCTATCTTCAAATTCACGAGACTGGCCGTCGAGCGCAGTAGCAAAGGTTTCGTCTAAGTTTTCTTTGGCAATACGTCGCATTTCTTTGATGCCTTCACCCAAGGTAGTTCCTTTGGCCAAGCCTGCTGAAACCGTAGCAGCTACGTACCGATTGAATCGGTAGAGTGTAGGTGGGGTACTTTGCTCGGTGAGCTTGATGACGTTGTCCATTTGTATCAATTCGCCTCGGTTGTTACGTACATAAAGTGACTTGAGGTCTAAGACGTCGTTGCGGTCGTTACGAACGATTTGCCCGATGATTTGGTACTGCTTACCATCCATGACAAAGTAACCGAAGCGACGCCCTGACAAACCCAGCTGAAGTGTTTGAGCAATGTCTTGAATCGAAACCCCCAAATTGAGTGCTTTTTCTCGGTCAATCTCCAAACGTAGTTCTGGCTTAGTAAACTTCAGATTGACGTCAAACATCTGAAATTTGTCGCTTTCACCCACGGCTTTCATAAATTTCGGCAAAGCTGCTTTGAGTTTGTCGTAGTTGGTGGCCTGAATCACAAACTGAACGGGGAAAGTATTGCCTCGGCGCTGCCCAATAGTGGGGTCTTGTACGATAAAGGTCTTGGCGCCCGTCAGTTTTTTGATTTTTGGGGTGAGCGAATCCACCACTTGCTGTTGGGTCATGGTTCGTTTGTCCACGTCTTTCAGCAAAATCCGAACAAACCCAGAGTTTTGAGCTCCTGAACCAAAACTAGGCGAGGTCATCGAGATTAGTCCCCGACGTTGGGTGGTGTCTAAATTGCGAGCTACCGTTTTATACAAAGAATCTATATAGGCCTCCATATACTCATAGGTGGCTCCTTCTTGGGCTGTACTGGTGATACGAATGGCGTTACGGTCTTCCATAGGTGCCAGTTCAGAAGGAATAATGCTGTTTTTCATGAAGTAATAAATAATCCCCATAAAGCCCAACACCAGTACCCAAGCCAGCCAACGAACTTGCATGAAGCCAGTCAACGAACTTTCGTAGGTACTGGTGAGCCAATTGAAAAACGGCTCTGTGACTCGATACAACCACGGCTGACGGCGTTTTAACAACCGTGAACTGAGCATTGGGGTAAGCGTAAGCGACACAAATGCCGAGATAATAACAGACCCAGCTACCACAATACCGAATTCACGGAAAAGTTTACCAGTCAATCCTTCCATAAACACCACGGGTAAAAACACCGAAGCGAGTGTAACTGTAGTAGAAATAACGGCGAAGTAGATTTCTTTAGAACCTTCTTTGGCAGCCTCCATCGGTTCCATACCTTCTTCGATTTTGGTATAGATATTTTCCAAAACCACGATGGCGTCGTCCACCACCAATCCAATAGCCAACACGATACCCAATAACGTGAGTACATTGATGGAAAAGCCCATGATGTACATGATGAAAAACGCCCCAATCAACGACGTCGGGATGGCCGTCAGCGGAATGAGGGTACTGCGCCAGTCCCGCAAGAAAATGAAGATAATTAAGGCCACTAAAACAAAGGCCGTGATGATGGTTTCTTCTACCTCTTTGATTGAGGCCCGAACGTACTGCGTATAGTCAAAGCCTAATTCAATAATCATATCCGATGGTAAATCTCGCTTGATTTGGTCCATCTTCTTGTAAATATTATTGACGATATCAATTTGGTTGGACCCCGGCTGAGGAATCACCGCCACAGCCACCATTGGGATACCCTCACGGCGCATGATGGTTTTCTCGTTTTCGGCACCTAATTCGGCGTAGCCTACGTCTTTGAGTTTCACCACTCGGTCGGCTTCTTCTTTCAGAATCAGGTTATTAAAGTCGTCTTCGGAGGTGAGTCGGCCTTCGGTTCGTACCGAAAGTTCCATTTTGTCGCCTTCGATGCTTCCTGCTGGCAGCTCTACGTTTTGTCGGTTCAACGCACTCACAATATCTACGGCTGTCAACTTATAGGAGGTCAACTTAGCAGGGTCAATGCGCAAACGCATAGCGTATTTTTTCTCACCCCAAATCACCACACTACTCACGCCTGGCACCGTCTGAAGTTTTTCACGGATGGTTCGTTGAACCACATCGTTGAGGTTCAGAATAGGGCGAGTTTTACTTTTGATATTGATAAAGTAAACTGGCTCAGAATCGGCATCGGCCTTGCTTACGATGGGTGGGTCAATGTCTTGCGGTAGGTTACCAAGAGAACGAGATACCCGGTCACGAACGTCGTTTGCAGCAGCTTCGAGGTCGGTTTCGAGCGTAAATTCTACCGTTATCATACTTCGCCCATCTCGGCTCGACGACGACAGCGTGCGAATCCCTGCAATCCCATTGATGGATTCTTCGAGCGGCTCGGTAATTTGGGTTTCGATGATTTCGGCATTGGCACCTGGGTAAGAGGTAGCTACCGTAATGACAGGCGGATCTACACTCGGGTACTCACGAATACCGAGCGATGTCAACCCAATGAATCCAAACAGGATAATCACCAGTGACATCACAATAGCCAACACGGGGCGTTTGATACTTACTTCGGAAAGAGAGGCCATAGTATAGTCGTCTATTTTAGGTCGTTGATTTGTTAGAAAATGAGCATTTAAAAAACTGATAAACAGTTTATTAAGTATCAGACTTTCTGTTTGACTTTAGGGAGAAAGCCCTAAGTTGGTGCATTAAAATTACATGATATTACGGCCTAACTCTCACTAGCTCAACAAAATCATAGTCATACTGGTTTTTTTCGTCGGCTTTGTGTGAGTTTCTGGCGATTTCATGCCATTCGTCGGGGCGTAATACTGGGAAAAAGGCATCTCCGTCTATTTCGGCTTTCACTTCGGTCAGGTAAATTTTGTCAACCCAAGGCAAGGCCTGACGATAAATCTCCGCCCCACCGATAACGAACAAGGTAAAAGGTGAAAGTGTAAAGTGTAAAGTATTTTCTAAATTCCCCTCTTTAACCTTTTCACTTTCACCTTTCACCTCTCGAATGGCTTCTTCTAACGAACGTACCACGATACAACCTTCTGCTTTAAAGTCAAGGTTTCGTGAAATCACGATATTGGTCCGATTCGGTAAAGGGCGACCAATAGACTCATACGTTTTTCGGCCCATTACTACCGTATGACCTGTAGTGATGGTTTTGAAATGTTTTAAATCGGCAGGCAAGTGCCACAAAAGCTGGTTATTTTTGCCAATGGTTCCATTCTGCGCTATGGCTACTACAATACTTATCATCGGGATATTTATAGTCTAAATCCTCTCAAAAATTCTTCGACGCCCATTCGTTTTTTGCCTTCCAGTTGCAGTTCGAGTACGTCGAGCCAAGCATCAGCACATCTGAATCGCAGATACGTTTTGCCATCTGTTTCTACACTTCCTTCCTCTGCTTCTTTCACCTTTCCACTTTCCGCTTTCACCTCCGCCGTCTTGTATATTTTACAAATTTTTCCTTGCAACATCGTCCAAGCAGCTGGGTAGGGCGATAGACCCCTCACAAAGTTGTGCACTTGGTTAACCGTCTGACCCCAGTTGATTTGACACGTTTCCTTGAAAATCTTTGGAGCGTGATGGACATTGTCCACCTCGGGCTGTGGAATTTGTGGATAATCTCCTGTTTCGATAGCTTGTACAGTACGTAACACCAACGCAGCGCCTTTGTTCATGAGTCGGTCGTACAGCGAGCCTACATTGTCATCGGGGTAGATGGGTTCTTTTTCTTGAAAAATCAGGTTGCCTGTGTCTATTTCATGTTTTAGGAAAAAGGTGGTAATACCTGTTTCGGTTTCGCCATTAATGATAGCCCAGTTGATGGGCGCAGCACCACGATAGTGAGGAAGCAAGGAGGCATGTAAGTTGAACGTCCCCAACGGAGGCATATTCCAGACGACTTCGGGTAGCATCCTGAACGCCACCACAATCTGCATATCGGCTTGATAACTGCGTAATTCCTCTAAAAACGCTGGATTTTTGAGCTTTTCGGGCTGCAGAACAGGTATTCCTTTTGACACCGCATACGCCTTTACAGGCGAGGCGTGCAAGGTTAGCCCCCTGCCCGCCGGTTTGTCGGGCGAGGTAACTACTGCCACTACGTTACATCCGTTTTCTACTAAAATCGCCAAACTTGCCACGGCAAATTCGGGCGTTCCCATAAAGATAATTCTCATGCTTGGTGCTTAACAACTAGTGGATGGTCTGCCCCATAAAAGTAGGCATCTATTGGTACTTTTGTTATGAGTCGATAGGTGGGTTGATGAGGCCTAAAATAAGCTCTTACAACCTCCTCAAATTACCAAAACCTATTGCTTTCTGCGCAAATATTGCTATTTTTGCCGTCCCGTTTGCGCCAACA
The DNA here is from genome assembly GCA_046329195.1 of Spirosomataceae bacterium. Classification (GTDB taxonomy): domain Bacteria; phylum Bacteroidota; class Bacteroidia; order Cytophagales; family Spirosomataceae; genus JAXLVB01. The sequence continues at coordinate 768,856 of JAXLVB010000001.1, forward strand.
TGACGAAACGAAGTAAATATTTCTACAAAAACCGAATAGGGAATTGAGCTGCTTCTGTGCTAACTTCAGACAGAACGGCTGAATTCGCCGTTCTTTTTTTGTTTCTACAGTTAAACAAAGACGCTTTTAAGAAACCATACGAATATGGCAAAAGTTGCATATTACACCGAAGAAGGTCTGAACAAGCTAAAAAATGAGTTACAGGAGTTGAAGACCAAAGGAAGAACAGACATAGCTCGTCAAATTGCCGAAGCTCGTGATAAAGGCGACCTCAGCGAAAACGCCGAGTATGACGCCGCTAAAGATGCACAAGGATTGTTAGAGTTAAAAATTTCTAAGCTCGAAGAAATCGTGGCCAACGCACGATTGTTAGACGAGTCGTCTATAGACACTTCACAAGTATCGGTTCTCTCGACGGTAAAAATCAAAAACAATGCTAACGGTCGTGAAATGAGCTACACCCTTGTTGCCGAAGAAGAGGCTGATTTGAAACTAAACAAAATCTCGGTTACGTCTCCAATAGGCAAGGGGCTTTTGGGCAAAAAGGTAGGAGAAATTGCAGAAATCACCGTTCCGGCAGGTAAAGTTCATTTCGAAGTGATTGATATTTCGAGATAACCCTCACCATACGCTACGTACAAAAAAGCAGATGACAGGAGTCATCTGCTTTTTTGTTTGAAAAGATGGTTAGAGTTAGTAAGTTTGGTTGTTTTGTTTATACTACTTCCGATTCAACTGCTTTCTATGCTACTTAACCTCAAAGCCGACAAAACCAATACATTCGATGCCATTGTGATTGGCTCAGGAATCTCGGGCGGGTGGGCCGCTAAAGAACTCTGCGAGAAAGGTTTACGTACACTCGTGCTGGAGCGAGGGCGTAACGTAGAGCACGTCAAAGATTACCCTACGGCCATGAAACACCCCTGGGAGTTTGAACATCGGCTCCGTATGCCCGATTCGTTCGAACAGGCTAATCCCATTGCCAGCCGTTGTTATGCCTTAGACGAAGCCACTCAGCATTTTTTTGTAAAAGACAATGAGCATCCTTATGTTCAAGAAAAGCCATTTGACTGGATTCGGGGCTATCAGGTGGGTGGAAAGTCCTTGCTTTGGGCTCGGCAAACGCAGCGGTGGAGCAAATACGAATTTGAAGCCCCAGCCCGAGACGGTTTTGCCGTAGATTGGCCTATCCGATACGATGATTTAGCTCCTTGGTACAGTCATGTAGAACGTTTTGCTGGAATCAGTGGTAACAAAGATGGCCTCGAACACCTGCCCGATGGGGAGTTTCTACCCCCATGGGAGCTCAACTGTGTCGAAAAGCATATTCAAACCAGTATTCATCAAAATTACAAAAATCGGCACGTTATCATTGGGCGTTGCGCCCACTTAACCCAACCGCAGCCCATTCATCTACAACTGGGCCGAGGACAATGTCAGGCAAGGCACTTGTGCTACCGAGGCTGCCCGTATGGCGGGTATTTTAGCTCCAACTCAGCTACACTTCCAGCAGCGCACCGAACAGGAAAGCTAACACTTCGCCCCGACTCGGTGGTCCATTCTATCATTTACGACGAGCAAAAAGGCAAAGCCACAGGCGTACGGGTAGTAGATGCCCACACCAAGCAAATGACGGAATACTACGCCAAGATAATTTTTGTGAATGCAGCCTGTCTTAATACTAATCTGATTTTGTTGAACTCTACATCCAATCGTTTTCCGAATGGCTTAGGAAACGATAATGGTCTGTTGGGGCATTACATTGCCTTTCATAATTACAAGGGGCAAGGGGGCGCTATTTTTGAAGGGTATCAAGAGAACTATTATTTTGGGCGTCGCCCCACTACGGCTTTTATGCCATCGTTTCGGAATGTGTTTCAGCAAGACAAAACCGATTTCATGCGAGGCTATATGGTAGCGTTTTCTGCCTCTCGCCTCACCGAAGGTAGTAGAGATGGGCGTGGATTTGGTACCGAACTCAAAAACAAACTGACTAAGCTGGGTGCGTGGAGTATTTACATACAGATGCAAGGTGAAACAGTACCTATGCACGAAAACCATCTACGCCTAAGCCTTGATAAAAAAGATGCTTGGGGAATTCCCCAGTTAGTGACTTCGGTAGGTTACAATGAACCCAACGACACCAACATGATGAAGGATTTTCATCAACAAGCTTCTGAAATGTTAGAAAAAGCTGGTTGTAAAAACGTATATATGTTTGACTCCAAACAAGCGCCTGGTCTGGATATTCACGAAATGGGGGGCGTTCGGATGGGTATAGACCCCAAAACGTCTTTGCTCAATGGCTGGAATCAATTGCACCAATGCAAGAACGTGTTCGTAACAGATGGCGCTTGTATGACCTCGGTCGGGAATCAGAATCCATCCATTACATTTATGGCCATCACAGCACGTGCAGCTAATTATGTCGTTCAGGAATTGAAGAGACGAAATTTGTGAAGCAAAAAGGCTAAGTTTCGGCAGCAGTTGAGTTTTTTGTTAACTGTAAAACTTTTTGGCCTCAATCATAGCCTCTACCGACTCGGGAACCATGTAGCGAATAGACTGGCGGTTTTTGAGGCGATTCCGAATAAATGTCGCCGAAATATCTAACAAAGGAGCCTCTACAAACTTGACTTGTGGGTGGGCTTGATACGTATGCTGTTGTGAATTGGGGCGAGGATATACGTACAAGCCATAATAATCAAGGATTTGCTGATGGTTTTTCCAATTGCTAAACTGAGCTAGATTATCCTCGCCGATGATGAGTTTGAACTCATGTTGGGGAAACTTTTCGGTTAGCCTGACCAAGGTATCAATGGTATAGCTAGGCCGAGGCATGTTAAATTCGATGTCTGTCGCCTTAAATAGATGATTATCGGCGATAGCACGTTCTACCAAGTCAAAACGGTCGAATTCGTGTAATAATTGTTTGTTTTTCTTGAACGGATTCTGTGGCGAGACCACAAACCACACTCTTTCTAAATCGGTACTCGTGACCATCACATTAGCTACTATCAAATGCCCGACGTGAATGGGATTAAACGAACCAAAAAAAAGACCGATTTTCATACTGTCTGTCAAACAGAGCCTTCTGTGCGTTTATTTCTTCAAAAAATCTTCTACCAGCTGCTGGGCTTCCTTGAGGGATTTGTCGAGGTCGTCATTGATTAAGACCACATCAAATCGGTCTTGAAACGACATTTCAAAGTTTGCTTTAAACAACCGCCTCGAAATACTATCTTCGCTTTCAGTTCCTCTGGCACGCAGGCGCTCTTCGAGTGTCTTCATGTCTGGAATCTTCACAAAAATAGCCAGTGCTCGGTCTTTATAATACTCTTTTAGCTTGAGCCCCCCTCGAACATCCACATCAAACAACACATGCTTTCCCATGGCCCATACTCGTTCAATCTCTGATTTCAAGGTGCCGTAATACGCACCAGGGTACACCTCTTCCCATTCTACAAACTCATCGTTATCAATTCGTTGCTTAAACTCGGTGGGGGTCAAAAAATAATAATCTTTTCCATTTTCTTCTGAGCGGCCTCGTTTGTCACGAGTACAGGCCGAAATCGAAAAGCCGAAGTTGTTGTTTGTCGACAAGAGGTGCTTGACGATAGTAGTCTTGCCCGAGCCAGATGGGGCACAAAAAATGATAAGTTTACCTTCCAAAATGATGTGTGTTCAGGAGTTATTGGCACAGTGAAAAAACAAATCCCTAACGGGTAGTAATCACCTATACCGTTAACAATCAAAAGTAAAAAAAATCAAGTATGCTGAAAAATCCGACGAGGTGGTTTTGTTGTTGCAGGTCAGAAGATGTTTATCTTTTGTCGGATCAAGTCTTTCAAGTTGGTAGGAACTTCTTTCTTATCAATGCGAAACTTAAGCGCATCTTTAATTGCATTTTCGAGGGTAAATCCTTTTTCGCAAGGAAGGCATTTACCTATGTTTTCTTGGATTCGTTGGGTTTCTTCTGGAGATGTTTCTCCATCTACTAGCATCTGGATCCACTTCATACATTCGGCGTGATGTTCACACTGTTCCTTTTTCCTCCCTCCATCACACGACGGAATCACGGAAGCACTGGTCTGCATAGACTTGCTCATCGTTTAGTATTAGTTGGTACGGGTATGATTTTGTATGTGATTAACATTGGTTTTGTCAAGCCATCGCTTGCATCTCAAGCTGTCATCGAACTAAGTTTAATGCGCCAACAACTAGGCTGTTAGATTAGTTCTATTTTTTCTTTAATTGTCACCATTTTCTTCTGAGTCCTCTGTGTTGTAGCCCATTGAGGCAGCATACGACTTGAGTTTTTCTTTCAAAAGCTGGCGAGCTCTGTGCAACCGAGAGCGAACGGTTCCGATCGGAATGTCCAAAATTTTGGCCATTTCTTCGTAGGTGAATCCTTCGATGTCACACAGAATAATGACTGTTCTGAAATCTACAGGCAGGCTGTTCAGGGCATTGGCGATTTCGTCACCCAATAAATCCTGAACTGACTCAGCCCGTAGGTCGGTAGTTTGGTCTGTTCCTGCAGCTTCTTCCGAATCGTAGAAAGTTTCTACCTCTTGATAATCTACCTTTGAGGGTTCTTTGGTCTTCTTCCGATAGTCGTTAATAAAGCTGTTTTTCAGGATTCTAAACAGCCACGCTTTTGCATTAGTTCCCTTTTCAAACGAAGAAATAAAACGAAAAGCTTTTAGGTAAGTATCTTGAACGAGGTCGTTGGCGTCGTCTTCGTCAATAGTAAGGCGTAAAGCAAAGTTATACATAGAGTTGATGTGGGGCATAAACTCCTTATCGAAGATTTTGTATTTCTCTTCATCGGTATAACTCTGTACGGTTGATATAGATAGTTCGTCTGACATAAGCATGGCTTTTAAGGCGGGTAAATTTACGAAATTTAACTCATGCACAAAGTTTGCCAATTGTACAAAACCCTCTTTGGTGTCAGGTTTTTATGTCAAGATGTCATTATACTGACATTTACCTGAAAAGTAGTCGTCTTGTTGGGGCTATTCTCGCCTTAGGTATTGTAACGCCACCAACACAAGTGAGCTGAAAAGGGTGCTGGCAATAACTTTGAGAAGGGTAGGAAAAAACAACGCAATATTGCTGGCTTCTACATAAAACAACAGCAGATGGTGCACAAACGTAAGGATGGCTATATATGCCACAAACCAACGCATTCCCATAGAACGCACCGACAGTGTCATACGCTCTTCATAGCCTCGTTGTGGAGCTAATAACCTAATTATCAATGGTCTAAGATACGCCATTAGTGTTGTAGCCGCAGCGTGCATACCAAGTGTGTTGTAGAAAATATCAACGAGTAGTCCTGTGCCAAAGCCGACGAGTAAGAGTGTAATGGTGGTGGTTTCAAAAGGCAGCAGTAAAATAACACCAATATAGATGTAACAGAATGCGAAATCGAACAAAACCAGATTACGGACAAAGAAAATCTGTAGAAACACATACAGAGCAAACGTAGCCAGTAGTCTGAGCAAATTACCAGTAGTCATGTAGCCTTACTTAATCGTTGGGGGTGTTTCTAATTGTTCTTGTTCTTCTTTTAGCCGATTGGCCAACACATATACGTACGAGATATTCCTAAAATCAGTGAGCAAATGGAGACGAATGTCGTGAAAAGCTTTGTCTGGTTTTTGACCCAGTTTTCTAACAATACCAACCATTATACCAGATGGATACACCGAGTTATAGTCGGAGGTAACTACGGTATCGCCTAATTTCACAGATTTTGTTAGAGGTACATCCAGTAATTCGATATAGTCAGGATTGAGACCATTCCACTTGGCCGAACCGATGTCGTTGGTACGTCGTATTTTGGATGATACTCGCATTTCGCTATGCAATATGGAGGTAATCACTGAAAAATGAGGGGAACAAGACTGAATTTTGCCAACCACCCCCGTCGCTGTAATCACCCCCATTCCAGGTTTTAGGCCGTCTTGGGTGCCTTTATCAATGGTCAGGGTATTATTAAACAGATTGACAGAGTTGTTAATTACCTTGGCCACGGCGGCTATCTGAAATCGGGCTGCCACGGCGGAGTCGGCTTTATAGTTAACATTGCTGCTCAAACGCTGGTTTTGTAAATACGCTACCAGTTGATTGAGGTGGGCATTCTCAACAGCCAAATCGGTGTTTACTTCTCTCAGGTTGGTGTATTCTCTAACAGCCTCTGCCGCAGCCAGCACTTTGCCTGCATAATAGTTGGAGGTGTTGAAATACACAGCATTGGCATAATTATTATACCGATAAACACACCAAAAACTCAGTATTTCCAACAAAACGAACAGGATAAATGCTCGGTTTCTGGTCAAAAACTGAAGTAACTCTATCATAGGTGCTTAATCGTTGAAAGCGCTTCGGGTAATATTTACAGATAAATAAAAGGGGTGTTGTATCACCCCTTTATATGCTTAGTTAATCAAGACTGCTTTGTAACGTTCTAAGTCTTTGAGGACTTCGCCCGTTCCTCTTACTACAGCCCGAAGTGGGTCTTCGGCTATATGAATAGGTAGTTTGGTCTTAGTGGCGAGTCGTTTGTCTAATCCGTGTAGTAAAGCCCCGCCACCTGTTAGGTGAATACCGTTGTGATAAATATCTGCCGAAAGCTCTGGTGGCGAAATCTCCAAGGCTTTCATGACGGCCTCCTCAATTTTGGAGATAGATTTATCGAGGGCATAGGCAATTTCTGAATAGGTCACTTTGATTTCTTTCGGGATACCCGTCATCAAGTCTCGACCACGGATTTCAAAGTCCACTGGTGGATTTTCTAACTCTGGAAGAGCCGAGCCAACTTCTATCTTTATTTGCTCTGCCGAACGCTCGCCAATCAACAAATTATGCTCACGACGCATGTAGTCAACAATGTCACGAGTGAATACGTCGCCCGCAATACGGATAGACTGCTCGCACACAATACCCGACAGTGCAATCACAGCGATTTCGGTAGTACCCCCTCCAATATCCACAATCATCGAGCCGTTGGGTTGCTCAATGTCAATACCGATACCGATAGCTGCTGCAATAGGTTCGTGAACCATATAAACCTCTTTGGCGCCAGCGTGTTCGGCGGAGTCCTTAACCGCTCGTTTTTCTACCTCCGTAATACCCGACGGAATACAAATAACCATGCGATGCGACGGCGTAAAAAACTTACTACCTGTATCTATCATCTTAATCATCCCCCGAATCATCAACTCGGCAGCCGTAAAGTCTGCAATCACGCCGTCTTTTAGCGGACGAATGGTTTTTATATTTTCATTGGTTTTTTCGTGCATCTGCATGGCCTTTTGCCCAATAGCGAGCACCTTGCCACTCAGTTTGTCTAAGGCAATGATAGAGGGTTCATCCACTACTACCTTGTCCTTGTGGATAATCAGTGTATTTGCCGTGCCAAGGTCAATGGCAATATCACTGGTCAAAAAGCTAAACAATCCCATGTGTTGTATTCCTTTTGGCTAACTTGTTGGTTCTGATTCTAAAATTAAGAAGCAAAATTACAGAATCTTACTAAAAACCTGTTGAGAATCATGTATTTTTTCGTGAATGAAAGAATTCTCTATTCATAAATGTAAAAAATGACCTAACCCAAGTCATTTTCATAGCCTTGTGGGCATCTACCAGCTCAATACTTCACACTGCTTGGAATCTGTTTCTTATAAAACGGGAGATATTTTTTTGAAAATAATGTTATGCGTGCATACGTTTTTCTGTAAATTTGGGGGCATAGTTGGCTTAACGTTAACTATCGACCTGAGCATGAGCGACTGTCGCAATACCTACATCAACACAATAAATCATTGTTATGACAAGTGCATCTATTTCTGGTTTTCAATTAACCGAAGAACAACTGGCTGTGCAACAAGCAGCTCGTGACTTTGCCCAAACTGAACTACTCCCTGGCGTAATTGAGCGGGACGAAAAAGAGTACTTTCCCGACGAACTGGTACGCAAAATGGGACAAATGGGCTTTTTAGGCATGATGGTGGCCCCTGAGTATGGCGGCGGGGGTATGGATACCATTTCGTATGTATTGGCCATGGAAGAGCTATCCAAAGTAGATGCGTCGGCGTCAGTAATAGTTTCTGTCAATAACTCCCTCGTATGTTGGGGATTAGAAGCCTATGGCAGCGAAGCACAAAAGCAAAAATACCTGACCAGACTCGCCTCTGGCGAGACAGTAGGGGCTTTTTGTTTGTCAGAACCTGAGGCTGGTTCTGATGCTACTTCACAACACACCACGGCCGTGGACATGGGCGATTACTACTTGCTCAATGGCACTAAAAACTGGATTACGAATGGCGGACGAGCAGGAGTATATTTAGTAATGGCTCAAACCCACCCCGAGCTCAAACACCGAGGCATCAACTGCCTTATTGTAGAGCGAGATACGCCAGGGTTTGTTATCGGTAAAAAAGAAAATAAACTGGGCATTAGAGGCTCCGATACGCATTCGCTGATGTTTACTGATGTGAAGGTGCCCAAAGAAAATCGAATAGGTGCTGATGGCTTCGGCTTTAAGTTTGCAATGAGCACTCTTAACGGCGGACGCATTGGTATTGCATCGCAGGCTTTGGGAATTGCCTCTGGAGCTTACGAGCTGGCACTCAAGTATTCGAAAGAACGCAAAACCTTTGGTAAGTTGATTTCAGAGCATCAGGCCATCCAATTTAAGTTAGCCGACATGGCCACTCAGATCGAAGCGGCTCGTCTGCTCTGCTTTCAAGCAGCCCAACTCAAAGACCAAAACCAAGATTACGTGAAGGCTGCTGCCATGGCCAAGCTGTTTGCCTCTAAAGTAGCCATGGACACTACCATTGAAGCTGTGCAAATTCATGGGGGGTATGGGTATGTAAAAGAGTTCCATGTAGAGCGCCTCATGCGTGATGCTAAGATTACACAAATCTATGAGGGTACCTCAGAAATACAAAAAATTGTAATTGCCCGAGAAGTACTAAAATAGCCCTTTTTGACGCTAAAAAGGCCATTTAAACGTAGTGTACGCCTGTTTTATAGGTGTACACTTTTTTTGTTTTCAAAAAAAATATTTATAGAATTATTAGTTTTGTCCAAATTTATTCCTACTTTCGGGAAATCAAAGACCAGATACCCCCTGATTTTGCGATGGAAGATTATAATAAAATTATTGAATCGCTCGGTGTAAAGTATATCAAAGCACGTAATATTCGGATTCTTCAACCCATCCGAATTAAGAATTTTTATGACGTTGAAAACTCACTTTTGATTCTTTACGACGGAGAAGTTTCGTTTGGCGATGGCGAAAAAGTAGGTGCCGGTGATATGCTATTTATCCCTGGTGGTAAAATGCTGAGCGTCACGTATGGCTCCTCAGAAAAGCCCAAAGTGATTAGCAACGAAGAGTTCATGACGCATCGTGAGCTGTATTTTGACTCCGACAAAGAAGTAAGCAACATTGGACAGCTGTCCAATTCGTTTGGCTACGTAGCCTTCGAGGCTAAGGTGTTTGACTCGGTGAATTTCTTCACCTCGCTCGATGTACCACCTTTTGTGATTAAGGGCGAGCATGAGTTGGCTCATACGATTAATCAAATCTTAGCAGAAGAGCTTTCGGAGATTGCCGGCAAGGGTCGTGTGCTCAAAATCAAGACCGAAGAGATTGTGATTGGAGTGGTTCGATACATTTTGAAGCACCATTTGTTTGTAGAGCAATTGGCCACAAACAGCACGTACTTCAAAGACCCACGCCTCATTGATATTTTTGCGTATATCAAAGACAACATCGGTGGCGATTTGTCAAATAAAGTCTTGGCTAACGTAGCCAACGTTTCAGAAGATTACGTAGGTCAATATTTCAAGATGCTTACGGGCATTAACCCGCAAGACTACATCGAATACCAACGGATGGAAGCTGCTGTGAGTTTGCTCCGTACCTCTAAAAAAAGTATTCGGGCTATTGGTGCAGAAGTTGGCTACAAAGATACCGCATATTTCTGTCGCCGATTCAAGATGATGTTTGGTATTCCGGCAGGTAAAATGCGCCGTCGAGAATCGCTCATGAATCTATAGTTGGTCGAAGCCTCGGGGCTATTCGTCTAAAAAGCCCTTGCTGTTCGTGCAGTGAGGGCTTTTTTGCTATCTTGCACGTTCTATTGTAACAGCTATATTGTGTACAGCCAAGAGGACGTGCAACATTTTTTGAGTCATAACCGTTATGCTGAGGCAGGGTGATGATCGTTGCAAGCGGTCAGATTTCTGGCCAAAAGCCTTGAATATCAAACGTTAACGCCAATTCGGCCTTAACTTACATTATTTGTGTTCTGATGAGTTTTTTATACCCCACTTTTCTCTTTGGCCTTTTTGCCACTGCCATTCCTGTCATTATTCACCTGTTCAATTTTAGGCGAACCAAGCGTGTGTTTTTTACAAACGTTGCCTTTTTGAAGCAGGTTAATACTACCACCAGCTCGTTTCGGAGGCTCAAGCATTTGCTCATTATGGCTACCCGCATGCTTTTCTTGGCGTGCTTGGCTTTGGCGTTTGCTCAGCCGTTTTTGCCAGCTCGCAATAGCAAAGGCTTTGATAGCTCGGGTATTACGAGTTTTTATTTAGATAATTCGCTTAGTATGCAAAATGAGGTGGACAACAAACGATACCTTGATTTTGCCGTTACGAAGCTCGAAGAGCTGCTTACCATCTTCAACAACGGTACCAATCTACAACTCGTTACAAATGATTTTGATAGCCGAGAACACGAACTCAACACTTCTGGACAGTTAAAGGAACGCTTATCGGGTGTAGAGCTTTCGCATTTGGGTCGCTCACTCGACAACGTACTTCGCCGTCAGCTTAGCTTGGCAGCCAAGCATAATCCTAATGGGGGTAATCAGCTATTTTGGTTTTCAGATTTCCAGAAAAGTACGGTAGGAGACCTGACAAAACTCAAAATAGACTCTACTAATCGGCTCTATTTGGTACCTGTGCAGGCCAAAAACACCCAAAATGTATTTGTGGATTCGGTATGGCTAAGCACACCTTTTATTCGAGAAATGCAAAGTAACCGTCTATCGGTACGTCTTCGCAATGGTAGTGACCAACCGATAGACAAGCTGGCTGTACAGTTATATATTGACGATAACCAAGTGGCATCGCAAACGGTGAGCTTATCGGCTCGTAATATGGGTGTTACTACTTTTAGCTTTACGGTTCGAGAAAAAGGGTTCCGTCGTGGGCGTATTTCGTTTGATGACAGCCCTATTACATTTGATAATGACTTCTATTTTGTGCTTAATGCAGCGCCTGTGATACAGGTCCTACACCTTTATGGTCAAGCTAGTGCCCAGTATGTGCCCAATGTATTTGCAAACGACAGTTTGTTTGCTTTTAGAAGTTATTCGGCTAGTAATGCAGATGTGGGGCAATTCAAAACCGCAAACCTTATTGTGTTAGAAGGCGTGGAGCAAGTAGAAGGCTCTGTCAAAACCGAATTAGAAACCTTTGTACGCAATGGAGGAAGTTTGGTAGTAGTACCACCAAGCCGTCCAACGTTGGTGGCCTATGAGTCGTTTTTGGCTGATTTAGGCGTTCGGGGTCTTGTCCTCAATGGTCGTGCTATCACGCCCCAAGACCTACAGCCCTTGGCCGAACCAGCTAAACAAAGTCCGTTCTTCTTTGATATTTTTGAAAATACCACGATTAAAGAAAACCTAGCCATGCCTAATGCCTCGGCGGTATGGGCATGGCAAACCGTAGGCGATAAGCTATTGACCTTTCGAAACAACCAGTCGTTTTTGTCGGCATCTACCGTTCAGCAAGGCAAATTGTACCTATTGGCCTCACCACTTGATGCTTCCTTTGGTGAGTTTGCTCGCAATGCTCTCTTTGTGCCGGTGATGTACAAAATTGCAGCCATGAGCGTTCGACAAGAACCTACGGCGTATAGTTTTAGAAATAATACCTTTACGCTCGAACTCCCTGCGGCGCCTAATCAAAATGCAGTTTTTAAACTCAAAAAAGAGAAGTTAGAAATAATTCCTATTCAGCATCTCAACGGGAATTTATTAACCGTAGAACTACCAAAAAGTAATCAACTTAGTGATAACCAAGAGATTGAATCGGGGTACTATGAGTTGGTGTTAAACAACAAGACAGAGAAATTGCTAGCTTTCAACCACGACAACAAGGAGTCGTTGATGGATTTTTACTCGCCCGAAGAGCTTAAATCACTATTTGCTGGGCAAAAAAACGTACAGGTATTTGATAAACTCGACGATGACGGTTTTGTGAAAGAATTTCGAGAGCAAAACATTGGCAAGGCTCTTTGGAAATATTTTGTGATAGCCGCTTTAGTTTTTCTACTCATCGAAATAGCATTGATTCGCTTTATGAAAGGATAACCCTCACTAGGTATTCCAAAAGAAAAGGGCGAGAATTGTCTCGCCCTTTTCTTTTGGAATATATCTATTTTTGTAAGGCAAAAAGAGCCATTGTATCTCTAGCGAATCGGCGTGAATTGCACATGAACAACCTTCCAGACAGCACCACGCTTTAGATAAACCGCTGAATAATAAGCACGTAAATCAAAAGCCGCTCCTTGGATTTGCCCTTTGGCTTTACATGTTCCTCGTACCAGAGCAACATCGCCTACTATTTTGGTGTCAGCACTTTCGGCTTCGGCAACGTCAAAAGAACCATAACCACCTTTTAGGCCAGTGATAACGGTTTCTTTGTCGTAGGTATTTCCGTCAAAAGCGACGAGCGAAAATTCAATGTCGGCAAGGTTTTCGAGAGCGCCAGCATCTTCTTCTTGTAGGGCTTTAAAAAAGGTTTTGTTTTGATCGGCTACATCGTCGGGCTGAACAGTCGTGAAAGCAAATAGCGGTAGCCATAAGGCTAAGAATAGGAGTTTTTTCATTGGTTTAGTTTAGATAGATGAAATACATCCCTAAAAATACAAAAGATTCATGGTTTTGTTTTATCAACAACCATGAATCTTTTGCTTGCTAATTACAGACCAATGTCCGATTAATTTCTTATGCCCTTTATCTCCACCTCGCCGTCGGGTTTTACTTGCAAAATACCTACGGTTATTACGGTATCACCCGAAGTAAGCCCCTTTTTGATTTCTACTTCTTTGTCGCCCCGAATACCCAGTTCTACCGCTTGTGGAACCGACTTCCCCCCTTTTACTAGGAATACCTTATGCCCGTTTACGTCAGGAATGATGGCTTCCGTCGGAACCACAATAGCATTACCCTTGGTGCCCATAATGAGCTCGATACGGGCAAAAGAGCCGGGAATCAGCGCACGATTGCCGTTAGGACTAGTGGCTCTTAGTTGAAGCGTACGAGTTTGGGGGTCAATTTTGGGGTCAATGGCATAGACGGTTCCTGTAAACACCGACTCAGAGTTCTCAACGTTAAACTGAATTTTACTTCCTTTCCGAATCAAGGGCGCATATTTGGCCGGAATCGCAAAGTCTAGTTTGGCAGGATTGAGGTTGGTCAAGTTGGCGATACGGGTTGAGGGTGAAATATAACTTCCTTCGCTCACATATCTTAGACCAATGGTGCCATCAAACGGCGCTTTCAAAATAGTTTTGCTTAATTGGGCTTTGATATTTTCGATATCGGCTTGAAGGGTATTCACACTTGTTACAGCAACATCGTACTCTCGCTGGCTAATCGCCTCTTTTTCCAGAAGTTTCTTTTGGCGATATTCATTTTCTTCGGCCAATTTCTTGCTGTATTCGAGCTTTTTGAGCTGCGCCTGGAGGTCTTCATCAAAAATCTTGAGCAAAACAGTCCCTTTCTTCACATAATCGCCTTCTCGTAGTGATAATTGAACGATTCGCCCCGAAATCTCTGAGCGAAGTTCTACTTCCTCATTGGCCAAAATTGTACCTGTTGACTTAATCACATCGTTGAGAGGCTGGGGTTTTACCACTACCACGCTCACCGCCGTTTTGCCACCGCTGCCATTTGGTTTGGCGCCGGGCGCTCCACTCCCACTAGTAGCGTTTCCGCCACCTCCCACACTCGCCGCATTGCCTGCGCCCTTACCATCTTTTCCTTCGGAAGAAGCCAATGCTTTTTTGATACGAGGATAAAACGCAATGCCCAAAATAATGACTAAAATAAGTAGGGTTAAGGTTGTTTTAAGGGCTTTTGACATGAGAATAAGAATAGGTTTTACAAAACAAAGAACGCTGGATATTTATCAAACACAAAACCCCTGCGATAAAGGCAGGGGCTTTGCGGATATAATCCCAAAATCTGACAACAACTTAGTAGCCTGTATTTTGTACCATGCTTGTGTTAGCATCCAACTCTACTTGAGGAATCGGAGCGATACGCTTATTGTCAGTAATGGTGATAGTACGGGCTGCGGCTGGGTATTGAGTAGAGCGCTTAATATCACGACCTAAGCGGGTCAAGTCTGGATAACGGTCACCTTCAAAAGCCAACTCCTTACGACGCTCTGTGATGATAGCCTCAAGCAAATCAGTACCTTTTACGGTAAGTGCCGCAGCCGATGGGTCACGACGCTGTACGATTTGGTTCAGGTATTTAAGGGCGTTGGTTTCGTCATTTGTACGAGCCGACGCTTCAGCCAGAATCAAAATTACATCGGCCAAACGCAATACTTTTCCGTCGTCTTTTTCAGATGAGTTGCTGGTTTGTTGGTATTTGTTTACGATGAAAACGCTTTCACCTGCTCTGGTACCTGTCACTAACAAATTACGACGAACGTCTGTTGCTGAGTATAGGTCGTACAATTCTTTGGTACAAAGGCCGTCGCCATAACCTTTTTGGTCGTACATGTTAGAAAGCGCATCAAAACCTACGTTACCCACACCGTCTGCTGATACTTCAAAAATCGTTTCCAATTTGGCCGAAGTAAGCGCAGCATTGCCCCAATAAGCAGCAAAGCCTGTCGAAGTAGCCAAGGTGTAACCGCCTTTATCTACCACGTCTTGTGCAGCCGCTTTGGCGCCAGCATAATCACCTTTATACAATAATACTTTAGCTAACAATGCTTTAGCCACGTACTTTGTAACAAACGAAGAGTTTTTGGTAGTATTGGTCATCAGGTCAAAGGCTTGGTTCAAGTCTTTCACCATTTGGTCATATACTTCCGAAACTTTGTTACGAGACGGCTTCAAGTTCGGGTCAAAGGTCAACACTAACGGAACGCCGGGTGCATCGGCAGCCAACGTGTACGGTTTGCCAAACCATTTTATCAATTCAAAGTACATCAACGCACGTACCGTAAGGGCTTCGCCTTTGAGCTGTTTTACGCCGTCTGTATCAGTAATGTTTGAGTTGATGATGTTGTTGGCACGCAAGATAACTGCATAAGCCTGTGTCCATAAACCACTGATATCGGCATTCTGAGCATTTACTGAGTAGTTAAACTGGGCTAAGTAACGACCTGAGTTAGAAGCCGAAAGATATACGTTGTCGGCCAATAAGTCGCCCATAAATGGAATACCTCTCAAGAACAAGTTTGAGTTACGCATCCCTTGGTACATCCCGTTAGCTGCTGCCGACAAATCGCTTTCTGTTTTAAGCGCATCGGCTGGAGGCAAGCTAGTGTAGGGTTTCCGATCAAAAAATTCGTCTTGGCAAGCACCTAACGTCAAGAGGCTTCCAAGCGCTAGGGTTTTAAGAAATGTATGTTTCATAAGAGTATGTCTTTGTGCTTGTCGTTATTAGAAACCAATGTTTAAACCAAATGAAAGAGTTTTGCTCAAGAAAATGTTCAAGTTGGTTTGGCCTGCAATACCAACCTCTGGGTCGAAATACAAGTTCTCGTCCATTGTTTTGGTCCACAAGTTTGTTCCACGAGCATACACAGACATCGTGTTGAGCTTGAGGGTCTTGAGCACGGTCTTAGGCAACTCATACCGTACTACTACGTTACGCAAGCGAATGAAACCACCATCGTACAGGTAGCGAGTAGAGGCAGAATACGACAAGTTAGAGTTGTTATAGATATACTTTGGCACATCGGTGATGTCGCCTGGGTTTTGCCAACGCTGAAGTTGTTTTTTGTACTTGTTGAAGCTTGGGTTGAAGCCATCGCCAATCAAGTAAGCAGCCCAAGTATCTTGTACTTTGTTACCGAAGTTGAAGTAGAACTGGAACTCAAGCGATAAGCCTTTGTAACGAAGTGTGTTGGTAAGACCACCAAACGACTTAGGAGTAGCCGAACCACTTGTTACGATACGCTGAGCTGCGTTGTAGTTGGTAGTGGTAGTGCGGTCAAACGTGCCATCTGTGTTTTGGGTATTCAAATACCAAAGTGGGTTACCTGTTTGTGGGTCAACACCAGCCCACTCACGGAGGTAGAAGGTCTGATAATCAAGACCTACACGACGAATGAACGAACCCGACAAGATGTCTTGGTTTTGGAACAAAGCTGTAATCTTGTTTTTGTTAACGGCAATATTGAAGTTAATATCCCAAGAAAAATCTTTAGCTTTCACTGGCGATGCATTGATGGTCAACTCAAATCCTTTATTTTCCATGGCACCAATGTTAGCAGTTTGGCTTGAAAAACCGCTGGTACGTGAAAGAGGTACATCTAGCAACAAGTTTGAGGTTTGACGATTGTAGTAGTCAAACGAAACATTGATACGGTCTTTCAACAAGCCAGCGTCAATACCTACGTTGAATGGCTTGCTTAATTCCCAAGTCAAATCAGCGTTACCAATGTTGTTAGGCGCAGAGCCTGGCACTTGGTTATAGTTGAAGCCATAACCATAGGTTGCTCTCCAAGCATAGTTACCAATACCACCGTTACCGTTCACACCATACGAAGCTCTTAGTTTAAGAGCACTCACTACTGAGTTGTTTTGTAAGAATGCTTCTTGGTCAATGTTCCAAGCTGCACCTACTGACCAGAAGTTACCTGTACGGTTGTTGATACCAAAGCGAGATGACTTATCTTGACGGGCACTACCTGTCAATGAATACTTGTTTTTGTAGTTGAATGCTACGTTTGAATACGCAGAGGCAAACGAGTAGTCAGAACCTGAAGCCGAAGCCGTTTTAGGAGTAGAAGCTACCACTGGATAAATCAAATCGGTACTTGAAGGGAAACCTTCGCTATAGACATTTGAGAAGTACGTTTTTGACAACTGGGCTTCGTAACCGACTTTCACATCAGCAGTGAAATCTTTTGCTTCGTTCAAGTAGATACGGTAGTCAGCTTGGTTGGTCCAAGTCCAGTTGAAGAAACGAGTGTAGTCTGCAAACGCTCCACCACCTGTGTTACGGCCATCGCCGAATTGTGGGTTACGGTAGTAGTTTTCTTCGATTGCGTTGAAGTCAATACCGTATTTAGTGCTCAAGGTCAAGTTTTTGATAGGGCGATACTCAGCACCCATACCAGCCAAGCCTTTCAAGCTGAAGTATTTGTTTTTGTTAACAGCCACCAATGCCACTGGGTTGTAGATGTTAGCAAACGTAGTAGTTGACACATCAAACGAACCGTCTGGGTTGTAAATCCGTTGCGTTGGGCGCAAGAAATACGCCGAAAGTACTGGGTTTGCAAAGGCACCACCGTTGTTGGGGGTCAGCTGATTACTACCCGATACGTTTACGTTGAGGCTAAACGAAAGTTTCTCTGACGCATTGTGACGGATGTTGGCATTGCCTGAGATACGGTCAAACTGTGAACCGATAACGGTAGCTTGCTCTTTGTAATAACCACCTGACATAAAGAAGGTAGTTTTGTTATCGCCACCTTGTGCTTGCAAGCTGTAGTTTTGGTATTGACCTGTGCGAGTTACTGCCGAAAGCCAATCTACGTCGTCGGTATTGCTGGCACCCAAGGCATTGAGGGTGTTGGTAATAGTAGCAGCAGAAGCCCCTGCGTTTTTCAAGCCTTCTTCTGTCAGCGACAGGTATTCTGAACGATTAAGGGGTTTGGCCAGATTCGGAATAGACAGGTTATTAGTACCGTATTCGGCATTGGCCGAGAACTGTGTTTTACCAGCTTTTCCTTTTTTAGTAGTAATCAAGATTACCCCGTTGGCACCACGTGAACCATAGATAGAGGTAGAAGCCGCATCTTTCAACACAACCATCTCCTCGATGTCGTTAGGGTTCAAACCAGCCAAAGTACTTGATGAGGTTGTACGGTTCGAGAAATCACCAGCGTTTACAACAATACCGTCAATTACGTACAAAGGTTCGGCACTAGCGTTGATAGAGCCAATACCCCGAATCCGTACCTGCTGGAAAGCACCCGGCTGACCTGTAGTGGCCACGGTTTGTAAACCTGCCACTTGTCCTTGCAAAGCACCTACCGCCGAAGAAAACGGACGGTTTTCTATACCTTTGCTTTTGAGTTCGCCACGAGCACCCGTGAAGCTTTTCTTTTCGTACTGGCCATACCCTGCCGTAATGGTTACTTCTTGTAGGGTTTTGGCATCAGGCTTAAGCGATACGTCAATTACTGACTTGGCACCTACCGTTACTTGTTGAGTTTCAAAGCCAATGTAGCTAAACAACAACACGGCGTTGTTAGGCACACTAATCTTGTACACCCCGTTGGCATCAGTTTGTGCCCCTTTGGTTGAACCTTTGATAGCCACACTCACGCCCGGAAGCGGTGAACTATCTTCGCCGGATGTCACTTTACCTGTGACACTACGGTCTTGTGCCCACACTTGTACTATCAGTGCAAGCATCAATCCTAAGCTAAAAAGTAGCTTTTTTTTCATAGGAATTCACGTTAAATTGGTTAATAAATTGAAAAAGAGATAGATACACTTATAAACAACACGATTGTTGCCAAAATGTTTGAACAAAGGATTTCTGAAGGAATCCTTTTAGACAGACTGAACCACAAAAAAATCGCTTAGCAGAGCGAGAAAGCAAGAATTGCCGCTAAGGACAATATCGAAGAAAAAAATTGTAAATGTTTGTTTTCATAGTCTTCATTTTGTTGATGGATGAACTTAAGTTTTGGTTACACGATTTCATGTATTAACACAAATTTAAGACACTTCGTTTGCAAAATTAGTTGGAATGTTTAAGAAAAATACCAAAAAGCCCCACAAAATTTTCACAAAAAATACCAAAGCCAGCTTCAAAATTGAAGCTGGCTTTGGTCAGAACGGATAGTTATCGCCCTATTTTGATAGGGTTAGTGTAAACTTCTTGTAGTTTTCGCTAGGCAAGATGGTTTCGTTGCCTTTCAAGACAAACACCACACGCTGTGTACCAGAGGCAATACTTCCGGCTTTTACGGTGTAGTAAATATATCCAAAGCTACTGTTGGCTGGCACCGTAAACGTTCCTTTGTTAGGAAGTGTATAGTGCGTTCCTTCAACGGCTGTGGTGGTGGCCGTTTCGATTTCATAGCCCAACGACAGTGGCGATGTTTGCTGCGCTCCTACCAACTGTACTTTCAAGCTGTCGGTTGCAGGGTTGGTAGCCGTGGTAGTTACACTTTTGGTGGCAGACAATGGAAAAAACTCAATTACAGTTGGGCCTTTGTATAGGTTGTCTCGGTCTTCCATACACGATAACCCAACCAAAGCAATGGCCGCAACACACAAATAATTCAAAAATGATTTGTTCATATCTTAGTGATGTTTAACGCTGGGGCTAAACCCCAACAAATCAATATCCTGGGTTTTGAACCAAACTCTTGTTTACGTCTAATTCGCCTTGTGGAATCGGAGCCAACAATCGGTAGTCGGTAGCTTTGATGGTTTCGTTGACAGTAGCTACGGTAGCCGAACGGGTCTTGATTACGTCTGCGTTCAGACGAATGAGGTCAAACCAACGGATACCTTCGTAGGCCAACTCGATACGACGCTCTTTCAAAACGGCATCTAACAAAGCTGTTCCCGTCAAGCCAGTCAACGCTTTTAATCCTGCTCTTGTCCGAATTCTGTTTAGATCGGTCAAGGCGTCAGCGGTGTTATTGAGGTTGGCGTTGGCTTCGGCCCGGATCAAATACATTTCCGAAATACGCAAAATTTTGGTGTTATCCACGTTAGGTGCCTTGGCTGATGGGTATTTTAAGTTCCAGAAGATTCTTTCGCTACCCTTTGTGATGGAGAACAACAAGTCTTTGCGAACATCGCCTGTTTCGTAGAGGTTTACCAAGTTGGCTTGTGGTGAAATATCACCATAACCAGCCCCTGACAATGACGGAGAACTTGGATAGTTGTTACGGCTGTAGATAGAGCCAAGGCAGTCGGATCCCAAGCTTTCGTTTTGCTCAAAATTCACCTCAAAAATCGACTCTGGGCTTTGGGCTGTTGTAAAGATTGACCAATATTTGGTAGGGTCGCTCACAAAAGTGTTGTAGCCATTCCCGCCTGCATTAATAGCATCGGTTGCGTATTTTACCGCATCGGCCCATTCACCCAAATACAAAGCCGCCCGAGCACGAAGTGCTTGCGCTGCTACTTTAGAAGCAAACTTTGGCGCTTTTGAATTATCCAAGAGACCAATAGCGGCTTCGAGATCTTTCTTGATTTGCGCATAGACCTCACTTGCTTTGGCACGAGTTGGGTATTTGATGTCTGTCGGGAAAGCCTCTACGTATTCTAACTGTAGCGGTACTCCTAGATCAAAGTTATTAGGAGCCTTACCTGGCGCATAAGCATAAGTTTTTATCAAATCAAAGTAGGCCAATGCACGCAAAAACAACGCTTCACCTTGTACTTGTTTCTTACGGGCATCGGTCATACCGGCGGCGTTACCAACATACTTGATGATACCGTTTGCTTTGTTGATGGTGTTGTAAGCAATGTTCCAAATGTTAATCTGAGAGCGAATCTGGTTGTTTGACTCATTCACAAAACGGTTGGAGTTACTGCTCACTACGTACATATTGTCTGACAGTACCTCAGGTACACAAATAAAGTCACGGCCATAGTAGCCAGAGCTCTGGAGGTTGTCGTAGGTCGAAACCAAAAAAGCCTCTACACCCGATGCTTCCTGTAAGGCGATGTCTTTGTCGATACTTGCCGTAGGGAGTGTTTCGAGGGTACTTTCGCAAGCAGTCGTAACTGCCAAGAGGCATGCTGTTAATGAAAGTAATTTTATATGTTTTTTCATGATGCGTTTCTTTAGGGTTTTACAGATTTGAATTTTTACAATTCAGTTTTCTGTGTGGAACCAAGAATCAGGTGCTTAGAACGACAGGTTTAGTCCAACAATATAGTTTTTGTATTGTGGATACTGTCCGAAGTCGCCACTACCGTTAACAAATTCAGGGTCAATGCCTTGGTATTTTGTGACAGTCCAAAGGTTTACCCCTTGCGCATAAATACGAGCATTGTTGAGTTTGAGGCGCTGAAGCAATGTTTTGGGTAAGCGATAGCTCAACGTAACCTGCTTGAGGCGAATATACGAGCCGTCTTCGTAGAAGCGATCCGATATGGCATATTGCGAAGAACTACCCGTTACGGTACCTCCAAAGAATGGCTTCGGAATGCCTGTGATGTCGCCTGGTTGCTGCCAACGATTCAAGTTGATGGCGTATTGGTTGCGGTCAACGGTACTTCCCGAACGCTCAAAGAACGTACGGTCTTGGTTGAGTGCCAAATTGCCGTATTGGTAGTTGAACACCACATCTAACGACAAGCCACCGTAAGTAAAGGTATTGGTCAAACCACCATACGAAGGCACAAACGTACTTCCTAAAACAACTCGGTCTCGGGCGTTTTGAACGTAAGTAATGTTACCCAAGGTGTCGTACCACATCGCACGGCCATCGGCAGGGTTTACGCCAGCCGAACGATACGAGAATACGGCACCAATTGGATACCCCACTCGTACCGACTGGTCACCAGCCAATACTTGAGCGCCATCCAATAGTTCGGTAACTCGGTTCCAGATGTAGGTGAAGTTGAAGTCAGTAGTCCAACGGAATTTACCCGATTCTACGTTCACCGTATTGACCGAAAACTCAATCCCTTCGTTTTTCATCTTACCGATGTTTTGACGAACCGAACCAAAACCATTAGAGTTTGGCAATGGGCGGCTCAACAAAAGGTCTGAGTTCTCACGGTTGAAGTAGTCAATGGTAGTTGTGATTTTGTTGTTAAACAACGTAAAATCAAGACCAAAGTCAATGGTAGTAGAGCGCTCCCACTTGAGGGCTGTATTTCCTAAGCCTGGGGCAATACCCGCCGAGCCTACATAATCTCCTGACTTACTATAAAGCGCTTTGGCATCGAAGTTACCGATACCACTTTGGTTACCGGCCGAGCCGTAGCTTACTCTGAACTTGAGGTCATCTACCCACGAAACATCGCTCATGAATGGCTCATTCTTCATCCGCCAAATAATAGCTCCTGACGGGAATAAACCGTATTTTTGGCTTTCGCCGAAACGAGAAGAACCATCGTAACGAAGCGTTCCTTCAACGGTATATTTCTCGTTGTAGGTCCACTTGGTATTAGCAAAATACCCCGCAATCTTGAAGCTTGTTGCACTACCCCCAGTGGTAGTTGGCGTAGCACCCGACGATACTTGTTGGAACTGATAGGTTGGGAAGCCTTGTGACTGAGCCGTAATAGTACGGTAGTTTTCGCTTTTGTAGTTAAAGCCAATTACTGTATTGGTTTTGAAAGCACCGAACGTTTTTCCATAGCCAAGGGTTTGGTCTGTTTGGAAGTTGATGTTACGAGTGTTAAAAGCACCTGCCGACCCACCGACCGAGCGACCATCGCCGAAGCGAGGGTCATTCCATGAGTTTTCAGAAATTTCTAGGTAGTCAATCGCAAAGTTGGTACGGAAATACAAATCTTTGGTCAGATTGTACGTAATGGCTTGCGCACCTTGGATTTGATTGCTTACCCCTTTACGATAGTTGAACGTAGCTACTTGAAGCGGGTTAAAGTTATCGTACGCACCCGGAAGTACGGTGTTAAACGAGCCGTCGGCGTTGTAAATTGGGTTTACTGGCGACTGCAACTGTGCCGTACGGCTAATGTTTGCAAACGCACCGTCAGCAGGGAGGGTATTTTGGGTAATCGTACTGAGGTTGATCGAGGTATTGAACGTAAGTTTATCGCTGGCCTTGTGTTCTAATTTGACACGAGCCGTACCTCTTTTGTATTTAGTACCTACAACTTGCCCGTCTTGGCTGAGATACGACGCCGACGTAGCAAAACTAGTACGACCATCGCCACCACTTGCCGAAATCTCATAGTTTTGAGTAGATGCTTTTTGCGAAACTGCCCCAAACCAGTCGTACGTAGGGATAGCACCGGCATCTGGATACTGAGAGGCAAAACCAGCGTATTGGGTTGAAGTTTTGCCGTAACGGTTAGCATAGGCCTCCAAACCCAGCTGCACCCATTCTGCACCTGTTAGCAGTTTTGGTACTCTGATTACTTCGTTATATCCATAATATGAGTTAAACGAGAACTGGGTTTTGCCACTTTTACCTTTTTTGGTTGTGATAACCACCACACCGTTGGCCCCTTGAGCACCATAGATAGCCGTTGCGGCGGCATCTTTCAATACGTCAATGGTCTCAATGTCGTTAGGGTTGAGGGTAGCTAGGGCGTTGGCCGAAGTAGATGAACGAGTGAAGTCACCCGAAGCAACCTGTACACCGTCAATCACATAAAGGGGTGTACTACCTGCACTGATAGAGCCCACACCACGAATCCGTACGTTTACCGCCGCACCCGGAATACCACTCGTTGATGTGATTTGCACCCCAGCTGCACGTCCTTGTAGCGCACGGTCAAAGCTTTGTACGGGCAAGTTCTCAATCTCTTTGCCTTTTACGGTTGACATGGCACCAGCAATGTCTTTGCGAGGTTGCTTGATACCAAACGCCGTAACCACTACTTCTTCGAGGTCTTTGGTATTACTTACCAACTGTACGCTCAGTTCAGAGCGGTTGCCTACTGTGAGTTGTTGTGTAGTGTAACCTACATAGCTAAACAAAAGCACGGCACCATTCGGAACGCTAATCCTGTAGATACCGTTTGCATCGGTTTGCGTACCCTTGTTTGTCCCTTTAATCGAGACGTTTACACCTGGAAGCGGCCCTCCGTCTTCGGAAGCCGTCACCTTTCCAGTCACTTGTCGGTCTTGGGCTAATAGGCTGCCTATCAGTCCAACACAGAAAAAACAGGTTAAAAGTAATTTTTTTACCATGTTAAGTGTGTATTAGGTTGTTAATGAAAAAGAACAGATAATTCTACAAAAGTAGTCAATAAGAATTATGCAGTTTTTCCAATAAACTCATCCTAAACCGTTTATCTACAAAAACTGATAGTTTACCCCTATATTAGCCTATAAAATTCGACAAAAGCCCGTTTTCGATGGTCAAAAAGTAGAATCAGTCTATCATTGGGCTTTTTTTGAAACTTTGTTTTAGCAGATTATTTATTAAAAAAGTAATATTTCTGTTTGAGGGATGTCTCCCTATTCCATAAAAATGCCCCAGCTTATATGGCTGGGGCAAAAACAAGAAGTGTTTATTTTTTACTTACCGTTCATTGAACGCTAGCGAAGATACGTGTCTAACATCCTACCCATTGAGCCAATTTTAAGAATTAACACCTTGTACCATTTTGTAGAGTAGCCCCGGCCAAAACCGTTTGAGTTTCATGCCAAGTCCTTCGTACCAGCCCCCTACATATACCTCCTTGCGATTGGCTTTGATGGCCGCCACAATTCGTCGGGCACATTCGTCAGAAGTCATTCCTTTTTGCTGGTTTTTGTCCATTTTACCATGCTGTTGGCCTTTGGCATCAAGCGCTGAGAGCGAAATATTGGTCTGAATGTATCCAGGGCAGATGGTGGTTACTTGGATGTTGTCTTTATACGATTCGGCCCGAAGTGCATCAAAAAAGCCGATGAGGGCGTGTTTGGCTGCGCAATAGCCACTACGGAGTGGTGTGCCAAGTTTACCCGCCACACTACTAATAGGCACAAAACAACCTGATTTTTGGGTCAACATCTGAGGTAAGACAGCCTTAGTAAGAGCCACCACACTGAAAAAGTCAAGTTCCATGATGTCTCGATACACCCTAAAATCCGTATCTTTTACATAAGAACGTTGCGAAATTCCGGCGTTTTGTACCATGATGTCTATCTGTCCAAAGCGTTCTACAACAGCCTGAACGTTGGCAGGAAATGCTTCCATATCCAACATATCCATCGGCAAAACCATCACGAAATCATCAGCCAGATGGGTTTCGGCTTTGACCCGCTCCAATTCGGTTTCACGGCGAGCCGACAGCACCAACTTGGCACCTTCTTTGGCAAACTGTTTGGCCAGAGCCTCGCCAATTCCCGAAGAGGCTCCCGTAATCCAGACCACTTTATTTTGAAAATTCATAGTTTAGGCGTTCTGAGGATAAAGTATAATTTGAATCCTTTTTTATTGCAAAAGTCTGATAATCAAAAACTTGTTCCACTTTTAATGATTGTAAATAATGGCAAGTTCTAGTCAAATTCGCTTACTCTACTTTTTGGGTAGTTACGTAATAATTTTCATCGGCTTTTAGTTCGCCTACAAAATCGGTCTTGAGGCTTTTCCACTCAGGGGTTGGATTTAACTGTTGCGATTTACCTGAACCAAACCAAACCTGCACAGGCATGTCAAAACCCGCTACGCAGTTGTTCCACCGATACCGAAGTGTTGCGTCTTTGAGTTGGTACTCCAACACAGGTATCCGCACGTCACGGAGGTATTGGTCAAATACTTTGCTCAGGTTATGACCCGATTTCTCACTCATAAATTGCTCAATCTGAGCCCCCGTTACGGTTTGGTGATAAAACGTCTTGTTCATGTTTCGGAGCAACTGGCGCCATTTTTCGTCATTATTCACAATCTGCCGAATGGTATGAAGCATGTTTCCACCTTTGGAGTACATATCACCTGAACCTTTGTGGTTTACGTTGTACATACCAATAATCGGAATATCGTTGCGGATACCTTTGCGAGTACCTATTACGTAGTCGGCGCCTGCTTTTTTGCCAAAATAATACTCGGTGTACAGGTTCTCAGAGTAGTTGGTAAAGCTCTCGTGCACCCACATGTCGGCGATGTCTCGATAGGTGATGTTATTGGCAAACCACTCGTGCCCCGACTCGTGAATAATGATAAAGTCCCACTTATTTCCCCAGCCCGTACCCGATAAGTCTCGACCCAAGTACCCATTCTTGAAGGCGTTTCCGTAAGTGACCGAGCTTTGGTGCTCCATTCCCAAATAGGGTACTTCGACGAGCTTGTAGCCATCTTCGTAAAACGGATACGGCCCAAACCAATGTTCAAACGCCTTGAGCATCAGCTTGGCTTGTTTAAATTGTTCTCGGGCTTTGGCTTCGTTTTCGGGCAATACGTAAAAGTTGAGGTCAAGTTTACCCTTTTCGCCCATGAGTGTGTCAGACCACTGCACGTAATTGCCGATGTTGACATTAACACCGTAGTTGTTGATTGGATTGGCCACGAACCAATCGAAGGTACGAGTGCCATCGCCATTGTCGGTGACTTTGCGCAAGCGACCGTTCGATACGTCCATGAGGGGCTTCGGAACGGTGGCGCTAATGAGCATACTGTCGGGTTCGTCGTACATGTGGTCTTTGCAGGGCCACCACACGCTGGCTCCCAGCCCTTGACACGACATGGTGATGAAGCCGTTTCCGGCAGCGTCTTTTTTCCATGTAAAGCCCCCATCCCACGGAGGACGACGAGCAATCTGTGGCTTGCCTTTGTAATAGACCGTAAGGCTCTCGGTCTTGCCAACTTGTTGTTTCTTAGTTAGTTCAATAAAAAACGCATTACCATCTCGGCGAAAGTTAAGGTCTTTGCCATCTTGCACCACTCGGCTGATGTTGAGAGGCCGTTGCAAGTCAATCTGAAGGGTTTGATACGGCTTGAGTACTTTGTACCGAACCACCGTACTACCGCCTACGGTACTGTCGGCAGGGTTTATCTTGACGCTGAGGTGATAGTATGTAAGGTCCCACCAAGCACGTTCTTTGGTAATGGTACCTCGTAGGGTATCATCATGGGTAAACTGGTATTTTTGTGCAAAACCGACCGTTGCCCAGCAACAGCAAATAGCCAAAAAGAATTTTTTCATAGGGGTATAAGCGTGTACAAGCCACATTGCTTGCATCAATATAGCATAACAAAGCCCCTAAGATAGCAAGAATTAAGAACGTAGCAATTGGTGGGAAGCAACAAGGATAGATAAAGGCTTGCTTTTGAGGTGATGAACCAAGCCGCATACTGTCAAAGAGGGAGATTCGTTACACGAATCTCCCTCTTTATGGATTATTCAGGTGCTTGGGTGGGCTGAGTTTTGTTACTCATTAAATCTTGTAGAAATTTTTCTACTTCTGGAAATTTCTCTTTCAAGATAGCCGAGCCTTCTGTTTTGAGTTGTTCAAAATATTCGGGGGCTTTATCTACAGCTTCTTCTGCCTGATTTTTAAGGTCTTTGGCTTGAGATTTGAGGTCATCCAGCATTTTTTCGCCCTCTTCGGTTTGCAAATACTTTTGCAAGGCAACCCCCGCAGCGGCTCCTAAGATGAACGTGGCTAGGTGTTTTGCATTAATCATGTTTTTGGTTGTGTTTGGTGAAATTTTATGTGAATTTGGCGAATTTGAGTAGTTTTACAAGCCCCGTCTGGACAGGCGGTTAATGGTCTTGTTTAAAGGTTTATTCATACTATATCTGTCATGCCAACTCTTTTTACTCGTATTGTAAACGGCGAAATCCCCTGCCATAAGGTGGCGGAGAACGACCAGTTTTTAGCCTTTTTAGACATTATGCCCCTTGCCGAAGGGCATACTTTGGTGATTCCGAAACAAGAGATTGATTACATTTTTGACTTATCTGACGAACTGCTATCGGGCTTGATACTTTTTGCAAAGTCTATTGCCCCAGCCTTGCAGCAAGCGGTGCCCTGCAAGCGTATAGGTGTTAGTGTCATTGGCTTAGAAGTACCCCATGCCCATGTGCATTTGATTCCGATGAATACGATTTCGGACGTTAACTTTAGCCGTCCTAAACTAACTCCAACACAAGACGAACTGGCCGCTACGGCAGCCAAGATTCGGGCTAAGTTGTAAGGTTTACTTTAGTAGAGTCTTTAGCTTACCGATTTCTTCGGTAGCGGGACTGCCTTCATACAAGATGTTGTAGGTGGCTCGTGTGATGGGCATGAGTGCCTCGAAGGTATGGTTGATTTCATGAATGCACCGCACGGCATAATAGCCTTCAGCTACCATGTTCATTTCCATTTGTGCCGACTGCACGCTGTACCCTCGGCCAATCATGTTGCCAAACGTCCGGTTTCGGCTAAACTGCGAATAACACGTCACGAGTAAATCGCCCAGATAGGCAGAACCATCTAAATCTCGATAATATGGATACACGACTTCTAAAAATCGCTTGATTTCGAGCACGGCATTGGAGACCAAAACCGCCTGAAAGTTGTCGCCATAGCCCAATCCGTGACAAATACCACACGCCAAGGCGATGATGTTTTTCATAACAGCACAGTATTCTACGCCATACAAGTCGGTGATGGGATGAGCCGTTACGAAGCGGCAGGTCATTAATTGGGCAAAAGCCGCCGCATGACTCAAATCGGGTGAGGCAATGGTTAAATACGACTGCTTTTCGAGCGAGACTTCTTCGGCATGGCAAGGTCCTGCAATGGCCGACAGGTGTGTGGGCGATACTTGAAAGTTCTTTTCGACCCAGTCGGTTACCAAGAGGTTTTCGATGGGAATCATGCCTTTAATGGCCGAAACGATTCGCTTGCCTTGTAAGTCGGCAGGCGAGAGACTCTTGAGGGATTCTTTGATAAAGGCCGCTGGCACGGCCAACACCACATACTCGGCGTCTTGCAGAGCTTCGGAAAGTTTGCCGACGGCTCGTACTTTTTTAGGATTCAAGTAAACCCCACTCAAGTAGCGAGGATTATGATGAAACTTACGGATATGCTCTAAATCGCTGGAATTGCGCAGCCACCAACGAATTTTGACATCGTTTTCTGATAAAATTTTGATGATGGCAGTTGCCCAGCTTCCGCCTCCAATGACGGCGATTTTGGTTGGTAGAGGGTGTTCCATCGCATAAAGTTACGACTCTCGCTCAATTAACCATGCTGCAAAGGCTCGTAGGGGTTCTTTTCGGGCTGGCTCCAAGGGTAACGCTTCTATCGCTGCAAAGGCTTTTTCAAAATAGTGGTTCATCAAATGCTCGGCTTTGGCTTTGATACCGAGTTGATCGTAAATAGCGGTTACAGCCGCCACTTTGGCTACCGGGTCAAAGGATTGAGCCTGTAGCCATCGGTCTAATTCTTCTTTTATGGCACCTTCGGCACTGTTGAGTGCCTCAATGAGCAACAGGGTCTTTTTGTTGGCAATGATGTCTCCGCCCACTTGTTTTCCGAATTTGGCGGCATCGCCATACACGTCCAGAATATCGTCTTTAAGTTGAAAGCCAACCCCAATATTCACGCCGATTTCGTACAACAGCGTACAGATGGTTTCGTTTGCCTCGGCAATGATTCCGCCCAGTTCTAGCGCAAAGCCTAACAAAACCGCCGTTTTCAGGCGAATCATCATCAAATAGTCGGCTTCCGAAACAAGGGCTTCGTTCTCAAAATTCATGTCCCATTGCTGTCCTTCGCATACTTCGGCGGCAGTACGGTTAAAGCGCCGCAAGACCGTTTTGAGTTGAGCGCTCGGTACATCCAGTAGCAATTCGTATGCACAGACCAACATCACATCGCCCGACAGAATGGCCACGTTGGGATTCCACTTAGCATGAACCGTTGGTTTGCCTCGGCGCAAGGGGGCTTGGTCCATGATGTCGTCGTGCATGAGGGTGAAGTTGTGAAAAACCTCTACCGCCATGGCTGGTTTGAGGGCCTTTTGCCAGTCGTCGGTGAACATCGAGGCAGCCATCAAGGTCAGCAAGGGGCGCATCCGCTTACCGCCCAGTGACATTAAATACCGAATGGGCTCGTACAACTCGTTGGGCTGTTCGCCGTAGGAGGTTTGCGCAAAGGCTTCGTTCAACGCCTTAAGGTAATGGTCAATCTTCAAGCGAATCGGTGGTTTCGGTGATGGGTTATCGCTAAACGAGTTGAATTAGAGTTCTAACTCAAATTGTAATTTTATCAAATTGGCGTAGATACCGTCTTCGTGCATGAGTAGCTGCTCGTGCGAGCCGGATTCGGCAATTACGCCGTCGTTAATCACATAAATAGTATCCACATTGCGGATGGTGGCCAATCGGTGCGCAATAATCACCGTTGTGCGGTTTTGCATGAGGCCGTCTAAGGCTTCTTGCACCAATTTTTCAGATTCGGCATCGAGCGAGCTGGTAGCTTCGTCTAATACCAAAATGGCGGGGTCTTTCAGAATGGCTCGGGCAATGGCTACCCGTTGGCGTTGGCCTCCTGATAGCTTGATGCCTCGCTCGCCCACTACAGTCTGGAATTTTTCGGGGAATTGTTCGATAAATTCGAGAGCATTGGCTTTGCGAGCGGCCTCTATTACTTCGCTTTGGGTAGCACCTGGTTTGCCGTATGCAATGTTTTCATAGATAGTCCCTCCAAACAGCATCACTTCTTGAGGCACTACGGCTATATGCTGACGATAATCGGTGATGTCGTAGTTGTCGATGGGGGTGTTGTCCACCAAAATCTGGCCTTTGCTGGGTTGGTAATACCGCATCAACAACTGCACAATAGTGGATTTGCCTGCGCCAGAGTGCCCGACCAAGGCAATTTTTTCGCCCGATCGAACCGAAAACGAGATTTCCTTGAGTACTTCTACGTCGGCTCTGGATGGGTACGAGAAGCCGATATGGCGGAAGGCAATTTCGCCTTTTACTTGGTCTTTGGGCAACGAAGTGGTAGCGGTATCAGCCTTGAGTTCTACTTCCGATTTTTCCTCCAAAATCTCTAAAATACGTTCCGATGCCCCTACTGTTTTCTGAATTTGAGCATACATATCACCCAAGCCGCCTACCGAACCTCCAATAAACATGGTATAAAAAATAAAAGTCATCAACTGGTTAAAGGCTAACTCGCCGCCTTGTACCAAGCCCGCCCCAAACCAAACTACGCCAATAATGCCGCCAAACAAGGCAAAAATGATAAACGAAACGAAACCTCCTCGAAAACGGGCATTTTTGAGTGCTGTTTCAATCACCCGATTAAGTACTGATCCATAGCGGTTTACTTCGAGTTTTTCGTTGGTAAATGCCTTGACTACGTTGATAGATTGCAAGGTTTCTTCTACCACCACGTTGGCGTTGGCAAGTTCGTCTTGAGCTTTTTTGGAAAGCCTACGAATGTACCGCCCAAACACAAATGCTGCAATAACTAGCACCGGGAAGGTGGCCAACATAAAGAGGGTGAGTTTCCAAGAAATCAACGAAATGATGGTGATTCCGGCCACGAGAGTGGTGATTTGACGAAAAAACTCAGCGATGGTGATGGACAAAACGTCTTGAAGCTGTGTTACATCGGAGGTGATGCGGCTCATCAGTTCCCCAACTCGACGTTGCTCAAAAAACGGTATCGGCAAGGTCACAATTTTGCTGTAAAGCGTGCGGCGCACATCGGCCATAGAGCGCTCGCTGACCTGCGTAAAGAAATAAATACGGAAAAATGAAAAAACAGCCTGGCAAATCAGCACCACAAACAAGAAGGTAATCACTTGGTTGAGCGAATACGCCGATTTGCCCTCAATAACGGCTACAATCTCGCCGATTAACTTCGGAAAACTCAGGGTTGTTACCGACGACAACGCCAAAAACAACAATCCTGTCAAAAATGCCCCTTTGTAAGGCAAGGTGAATCTGAAAATCCGAAGGGCTTTTCGCAAGCCTTCTTTATTGACCTTTTTTTTGTCTTTTTCATCTACCCCTGCCCCAAAATTCCTCCCGTGCTTTGCCATAATAAAATCTTCCTGAACAATGCGTTAATAAATAAACCTGTTGCCGTGCCCTTTTGTTTGCTATCGACCAAGAGCAAGGTGTATAATGAAATCAACCACCAAAAGTTGCAGCAAACGGCCGCTTTTTTGTTAAATGGTCTGATGCCCCCTATCTGGAGGACGTTTTAGTGGGTTCTGTATTGTAAAATCAATACTTTTTATGCTTTATTCCACTTGCCCTCGGTACTTAGAGGCTTCGAGCAGTTTTTGGGCATCGGCCATTTGCATCAGTTGCTTGAGGCTGAGGTCGGGGTTGGTTTCCTGTAATTTCCGAACAATCCGCCAACCTACCCAGCGCCCAATACTCCCCGGACAACGTGGTCCCACCGACGGAGTGCTCGGTGCATCACCCATGTATTTGCCTTTGATGAATTGGTCGGTTTTGTAGAGCAGTTGCTCATTTATCAGATGCGCCCATACCAAGTCTTGAGCTTCGGTGGTTTCGGCCAACTGTTGGCCTGTATAGTGCAAAAATAGACTGTCGTTTTTGGTAGGCATCATTGCCGACGAAAAAGTCAATCCCTTGCCGGCAAAGACCATGTCTGACAACAACGTTTTGTTCGACAAATCGGTTTCGTTATAGGCATACGAATACACCAAAGCGGCGGTTGGAACAATGTATTCACGCTGATAGCGTCGCAACTGATAATCATACACTTGCGGGCGAAACTTTGCTTTTTTGCCCATAAAAAAATCAAGCCCTATCACTACCAATGAATCCGAAACGTATAGACCGTCCATTTGGTCAAACAAAAAGCCTTTGAAAGCGCCACTCATAAAACCCATAAAAAGGGTGTAAATCTTGGGAGCTTTGAAAGTGGAATCGTAGGCGCTCAGGTGGGTGAATAATTCAGAGAAATCGGCCTCTATGTCGCTGACGTTCTGGAAAAACGCTGGCTCTTTTGATTGCTCATAAAACTCCTTCAAGCCGGGGTTATTGATAATACTCCAAAGCTGTGCCGCCAAGTTTGGAAACTCCTGCGCAGGCACCTGAAAATACGCTTCGGCTATACTTTTTCGTTTATTCAAAAAACTCAACACTTCGGCTTGGTTTTTACAGGCTACTAACTCAGGTTCAAGGCGTTGGATACTGACTTTGATGGGGGCGACTTCGGTGGTTTCAGTTTTGGCACGTTCCTTGCAGGATACAAAGAGAAGAAGGCTAATGGCTACTAATACGCTTGCTTTCAGGAATTTACCCATGTTTACGAGTGGTTATTAATTGCAAAATTATGAACAAAAAACTTCTTTTCGGCTTTCTGGTGCTGTATTGTGCAGTAGAAACTGCTTTTGCCCAGCGTCAAACCACCCCTGCTCGCTACCAACAAGCAGTACAGCGCTCGTACATTTATGAGTCGGGACCATCGCATTATTTTCGTAAAATCGAGATGGGTTTTCGGTTTGCTCCCCTCCTATCGGCCAACTCGCTCGAAACCGACGGTGTCTTTGACGGCACTGTGAATAACGGTGCGGCCATGCGAATGAGTATTGGCCCCTACGGAGATTTGTTTTTTGCCGAAAACTATGCTTTTGGCACGGGGCTATTTTACACGGTGAAGCGAGCCAGTGTGCTCACGCCCAAGAGCTTTCCGAAAGAAGTAGGTGTATCAAGCGAAGGCTCGTACAATTTGCAGTACTTGCAGATACCCCTCACGATCAAGATGTTTACTAACGAACTGGTGCGAGATACTCGTTTTTATGTGCAGTGTGGTGGCTTGGCAGAGGTCAAACTCGCCGAGAAGCCCTTAGACAAAAACGTGAACGCCTTGTATCGGTACTACCAAACCACCTCGGCGCCGGGCGAAGTACTTCGGCTTTTTAGCTTTGCCGACTTTGGCATGGTACTCGGCATAGGCGCCGAATACGAAATTGGCGGAGGTTTGCGCCTACTCACGGGCCTGACCTACAACCGTGGCCTCACCGACGTAATGCGAGACAAAAACCTCTCGATGAAAAACAACGTCTTTTGCTTTGACTTAGGCGTGAAGTTTTGAGGGGATGTATAACCGAACTTAAAGATTGCCTCTTAGCAAGGTGGTGTTATACTCACTCCACCGCTAAACCCCTGTTTTTCTGCGCTTTACTTTATCTGAAAATGCTATTTTCAGTTGTTATTGATTTGCGGTTTATGACGCATAAGTGACTCTCTGTTTTTTTAGTAATTTTGTAGAAACCCAAATTAGAGAACCATTTAGAACGACAAATTCATTATGAAGCAATATTTGCTGACATTGCTTACTTTAATCGGACTGGCAAGTTGCAATAATGTAACAACAAAAACCGAACGTGAAGGCCAGCCAACAATTTATAACGTAACAGATACTGACAATGAAATGAATGATGCTATCAAGACAGCCAATCTGACACTTAAAAAGTTTAATGAAGCATTAAAAAGTAATAATCCAAATTTTAGATATTTTGCTCTTAAAACACGCTTCGATACACCAAAGGGTGGAGAACATATTTGGATAAGTAGTATCTCGCTCAAAAACGATAAATACTTTGGTGTTGTGGACAATTTACCAGAATCAACAACAGAAGTAAAATTAGGAGATACGATTCAAATCAAAAATGATAATATCAGTGATTGGATGTATCTGGAAAATAAAAAATTACGTGGTGGCTACACTATTAGAGTTTTGCGAAATCGTATGACAGAGCAAGAAAGAAAACAATTTGATGAAGAGAACGGAGTAACTATTGAAGATTAAAAATTATGTCGATACCCTTGTTAAGCATAGACTACGACGATGTATGAAAGGTTCGAGAGCTTAGGTCAAATGTATAATGTTTGTTATTTCCAAAGGACAGTTTCTTATGGGTAGGCAATACTGAGGTAGTTTTGGGGCAAGCTTATACAGCAACAACAAAAACGGCAAGTTCAAAAGGTATGAACTTGCCGTTTGTCCTTTCTATCCTTGTATCAAAGTAGGGGCTTGCCTTCTACAATCGTAAAACCACAATCTATTCATTATTTCTTCGGCCGTATTACCCGCACAGGGTCAGCGGGTTGGGGTTTTAGTTGAATGCTCTGGGTTTTTAGCAAGCCAAGGGCTACTTCTACAGCTTTTTCGAGCTGGGGGTCGTGGCCTTCGCTGACCAATTTAGGCGTTTGTTCTATCAGTACATCGGGTGAGACACCGACATTTTCTACGTCCCAATCGCCGTTGGTGTTATAAAAGCCACCTCGTGGTGCAGTAATGCCGCCGCCGTCAATGAGTGAAGGAACATCCCAAATACCGACCAGACCGCCCCATGTCTTGGTGCCAACGAGCGGTCCAATCTTTTTCTTTTTGAACATATAGGGCAACATATCGCCACCTGAGCCCGCCATTTCGTTGATAATCATGACCTTTGGCCCCCAAATTCCGCCGTTAGGTGCGGTGAATGCCTGCTTATCGCCAATGGGGTTGTTGAAGTACCCCATCAAATCCCTCGACAACAAGTCAACGATGTAGTCGGCAATGGAGCCACCTTGATTGAAGCGTTCGTCTATAATGGCTCCCTTTTTGTTCTTTTGGGCAAAGTAATAGCGGTTAAAATTTCTGTACCCTTCTTCGGCAGTATTGGGTAGCCAAACATAGGCCAATTGACCGTTTGAGAGTTTGTCCACAAGTCGTCGGTTGCTTTCTACCCAATCGTATTGTCGGAGCATCCCGTCGTTTCTGACAGGTACTACTACCACATCTTTGGCACTATCGAGCGTTGGTTTGCTATTGACAGTAAGGGTGGTTTGTTTATCAGCTGTTTGGTCAAACAGTGAATAGAGATTGGTTGACGCATCTAGCGAAATACCATTGACGGCCAGCAGGTAATCGCCTGCTTTTACTTTAATACCTGGGCCACTCAACGGCGCTCTCAAGGTCGGGTTCCAGCTTTCGCCTGTATAGATTTTCTTGATTTTGTATTTGTTGTTTTCGATGACAAAATCAGCGCCTAACAGACCTACTGGTACTCGGTTGACTTCGGGGTAGTCGCCGCCGCCTACAAAAGAGTGACCGATGGAGGTTTCGCCACCCAAAATATCCAGCACATAGTTCAGGTCGGAGCGATGTTTGACGTGGTCAATCCACGGAGCGTAAGTTTTGTAAGCCCAATCCAAATCAAGGCCGTGTACGTTTCTTACATAAAAATAATCTCGCTGATACCGCCATGCCTCTCTGAAAATCTGCTTCCATTCCGCCGCTGGGTCAATTTTAACTTGAATATTGCTCATATTCACAGCTTCTTCGGCAGGGTTAGGCTTGCCAGCAGGGTCGGTGATAACCACCTGATACCCCGAAGTAGCGTAAGCCAACTTACTTTTATCGGCTGACACGTCAAAATAAATAAGGTCTTCGGCCAAACTTTCGGACTTGCGTTTGTCCAAGACAAAGCGGCTCAACGACATGGTGTATTGGTTGGGCTTTGTGTCGGCGTAGAGCAAGATGCCATCTTTGCCCGCTTTTAACGAAACGTAGCTTTTTTCGGGAATCGGCAAGGCGATAATACGATTTTGAAGGTCTTCAAAATCAATTTTTACGGACTTTTCTTTGGGCTCGTTTTTTTCTTTGACGGCCTCTTCTACTTTGCCTTTTTTCTTGTTGGCCAAGGCTTTAGGAGCTGCCGTTGACTTGGTTGTGCTGTCTATTTTCACGGTTTCGTCGTCGCTTTCAGGAGCCAGTGGCGAGGGGTCGTCTTTAGACAGTACAGCCATATAAATAGCCCGATTGACGGGGTGTTCGTACGACGACATATCGAGCCAGCCTACATTGAGACCGTAATTGGTACTGGCTGTAAAATAGATGTATTTACCGCTGGCATCCCATGCGGGGTTCTGGCAGTCAGACATACCGTCGGTGATTTGAAATGATTTGTTTTGGTCCAGCGAATACACAAAAATGGCGGCGTATTCGCTGGTAAGCCTTTTGGCATAGGCAATCCATTTGGAGTCGGGCGCCCATTCGGGGTAAATGATGTGTTGCGGATGCGCAAAGCCCTCGTTTACAATTTTTGTGGCTTTGCCAGAACTAATGTCCACAACCCAGAGTGTTCGGTCAGCATCGGCAAAACTGATGTATTTGGAGTCGGGTGACCACGCAGGCGTATAGTAAAAAGTCGGCTTGTCGAGTTTGATTTTCTTTCGGTCTTTACCAAACTGGTCGGCCAAAACGAGCTGATATTCACCACCTTCGTCCGAAAACCAGCTGATATACTTGCCATCGGGCGACCAGGCAGGGTCTCGGTCGGCAGTACCAGTGCTATTGGTCAGGTTGCGGGCGTCGCCTTTTTTGGCAGGTAGCGTCACGATTTCGCCACGAGCCGATATGGCTACTCTTTTGCCTGTTGGCGAAATAGAAATAGCATCAATATTTCGTTCTACTTTTACCCAGTGTGGGCGTGTCCACGGAAATTCTCCGTTGACCGTAATCGTCATTTTTTCAGGTTTGTCTGTTCCCGCTTTGAGTTTGTAAAGGTAGCCACCATTCTCAAAAATCAACATCCCGTTGGCACCTTCAAGGTTTTTACAGTCAAATTCTTTGAAAAAAGTTACTTGCTTCAGCTGCTTAGTTTGGGTGTCGTAAACCCAAATGTTCATGCCAAAATCACGGTCCGACAGAAAGTAGATTAGATTATCGAACCAAACAGGGCAGATGTCACGACTGTTTTCCCAAGGCATTTTTTCAACAGCCATCGTCTGTAGGTCTATCAAGCGCAAGGGTGTATTTTGGCCACCTCTGTAGTTTCTGAATTCGTCTTCCCAAGGCATGATTTCTTCATAAACAAATTGCTTACCATTGGGCGAGAATTTTCCATCCACTGCCCTCGGAACGGCAAACCCTACGGGCATTCCGCCTTTTACCGAAACTGTCCATAACTGGTCAGGAAGTTGGTACGGCACTCGCTCTCGACCTGACGCAAAGAGGACACTGGTGCCGTCGGGCGTCCAGCCTACTACCATGTCGGGGCTGGGGTGCCACGTCAGACGAAGTGGTTCACCACCTTCGATAGGAACCGTGAAGACGTCGGTATTGCCATCGTATTGCCCCGAAAAGGCTAATGTTTTGCCGTCGGGTGAGAAATGGGGTCTTGATTCTACGCCAGCGTAGGTGGTGAGGCGTTTTACATTGGAGCCATCTTGATTGGCGAGCCAAATATCTCCCCCATAAACAAAGGCAATATGAGTGGCACTAATGGCTGGATTGCGAAGAAGGCGGGTGTCTTGGGCTTGTGTTTGTTGAACAAACCACAGGAAAAAAAACAGACAGCTTATCTGTCTGAACAGGCGTTGGGTTGCAGGGTGCATAGAGGACAGTATAAGATACGGAATAAAAGTACGTGTGTTGCCAAAGATAGCAAGAAACCGATTCAATCGTTGAAATTACTTCCGGTGAGCCGTTTCCAACAGGCATTTTGTAGGTAATACGTGTAGGGCAGGCAGAAACACGTTACTAAATCGACAAACGTAAATTTTCCTGATTTTTCTTGCGAAAAAGAAAAATACCACTATACTTGCAAAAAAGTTTTTTCAGCAGCCCAAACTTTGGTTTTATTCTAACTACTCCACTAATTCTTTAGTGATGTAGTCTTTTTTTCTTTCCTTAATTGTATTGGGCTAACTTACATTCTTCATAGATTTTCGAATCATTAGTCAGCCCCTAAAGATGTGCGGTTATGCTGTATTTCATTTTTATCGTTCCTACAATAATGGCATTAGTCTCATTCGGACTCAATAATAATCCTAATTTACAAGACAGGGTTAAGAATTCATTACGGCTTTTTCTTGTCATTTTTCCTATTTTTTTTGCACTTTGGTTATTTGTTCCCCTTTTCTTTTTTAGTCAAGAAAAAGATACCTATTTAACCGAAATCCTAAATAAAACCAGTATTCCGCCAACATTGGCGACTATTGTTGCAATTATTTGTGCGTTAGTTTCTGTGGGTATTGTTTGGAATGGTAAGCTGGTTAATAGTCCAATGAGGTTGATTATAGCCAATGCTATCCCTACTATTTTCTTTCTTACTTTACAGTTTTTTGTGCCTAATATTGCTAAAGGTTGCGTCGTAACAAACCCTGCTACAGGCTTGGACGAAGATTGTGATTGCGATTATGCAGATGGTATTCATGCAAAGTATAACCAGCCTATCCGAAAAAAAAATAGCGCACTCAATCGGGTTAATGCTAATGAAAACACTGTCTTCTTTTCAAAAGATGGTAGATCCCTCTTCTATTACTCACAGGATGCGAGTGGCAAGATTGACATTTTTGACCAGTTGGGTACTAC
This sequence comes from Spirosomataceae bacterium, assembly GCA_046329195.1. Classification (GTDB taxonomy): domain Bacteria; phylum Bacteroidota; class Bacteroidia; order Cytophagales; family Spirosomataceae; genus JAXLVB01. The sequence continues at coordinate 808,113 of JAXLVB010000001.1, forward strand.
CCCACAAGGTAATACCACCCAACCCGTAACCAGAGAGATTGTACAAAAATATCTGAGTCAAATTAATCAAAAAACCAGTCAGCCACAAGCAAACGTTGAGAAGCAAACGCAGGAAACAGAACCATCAGTTTCCCAACACGTAAGTGACTCGAAACCGAGCGTTCAAGAACAAGCTAAACAACAAGTTCAAGAGCCTCCTCGCTATGTTAATCTTATTGCCAATCCATCTTTTGAGAATTTGCCTAATAGCCAAGAAATTGTGGTAGTTGCGGTTAATGGCGATAACCAAATTGAATCTGGTTTGGCAAGCCAAATAGCAGCTACGTTTAAGAATAAAGGTTATAGGGCTACTTCGGCATTTTTTAAAAGTAGCTTTGTTGGCGATGGTCATTTTGAAGATATGTATCAAGATGGACAAGAATTGGTACGAGCAATAGGGCTATCTAACTACGCTGATAAGGTTTGTTTAGTCAAATATAATGTAAAGACTCGCCCGAATGACTATGGACAAACCACCGCAGATGCCAGTTTACAAATCCATGTACTTTCTACTTCAAACGGCCGGGTAAATGATAGTATCTCGCTGACTGAGAGCGGCTTTGGCTTCACCGAGTTTGAGGCAAAAAACACAGTAATTCAAAAACTTATCCAACGATTATCCTCCCAATTATGAAAAAATTACTCCTCCTTTCAGTTGTTTTTATCTGCTTAGGGTTAGACGCTACCGCCCAAGAGGAATTTGATAATAAGTTAAGTGCTGTTTCTAATGATATTGCTACCAAACTCAATAACAAGGGCATCAAAACAGTAGCCGTTTCTACATTCACGAATCTTGATGGGCAAGTTACTCATTTGGGTAAGTACATTGCCGAAGAATTTTCGGTTAATCTTTCCAATTCCTCAGGTAGTTTTGCTCTGATGGACAGGAATCATCTCCAACAGATTTTGGCAGAACATAAACTCAAATCTGATGGGTTGATTGATCCAGCTACTGCCAAAGAACTTGGCAAATGGGTAAATGTGGATGCCATTGTAATTGGAACCATTGAAGTATTGACTGAGAAAGTACGCTTAGTTGTCAAGGTTTTAGACATAAAAACGACATTTATCATTGGTGCTTCCAGAGGCGATTTGCCTATGACACCCAGTATTATCAAGATTATTAACTCTTCCTCAAGTACACCTGAAATCACGAAGCCAGTAGAACCCACACCTGGTACTGGTGGTGGTACTCAGGCTTCTAAAAATAAAAATTGTCAAGCGGCTGATACAGGTGATATTTGTTTTCAAAATAATACAAATAGAGAATACAACGTAGTGATTGTTTTAGATCTTAATAAAGAATATGATATAGTATGGGGGGGTACTAACAATAAGTACATTAATCTTAAATCAGGAGAAAAAAAATATTTTTATGACTTAAAAAGTGGTTCTCATTCATATATGGTTAGTGAACCGGTAATATCAGGTTATCCAAAACCGTATACATACGGAGCAATCTACATCGAACAATGCCAATCCAAAACTTTTGACATCAAATGATTTACCGTATCGTATTGGTGGTTTACATTATTGCTTGCTTGGGGGCGGCTTTTTTATACATCAAATTTGATAAAGATGATGATATGCCCACCATCTTCCGAAAGTTATTTAAAGTATGTTTGCTTATCATTTTTGTGACTCCTTTTGGAATGTAACTATATGAAAAACGTAACCCGAAAGAACCTCCTCATACTCTTTGAGGTTAGCTTTAACCCTTGATATGTGTTACAGCTACTACGCCCTGTGGTCTACTGACGATATTGCTAACTTGACCCCATCGGGCAAGAAACCAATCTAACAAATAAAAACGGCGATGCTGGAAACCGAATAGAGTGAGCGTAACTAAATTACCTTTACAATATGTCGAAAATTATTGCCCGTTACAAAGAAGATTGCGGTTGTAGAAGATGTTCAACTTGGGCTGAAATCACAGAATATAAATGTGGTTGTGTCACAGTAGAAATATTTGATGATAGAGATCCTTGCGATGAATGCACCGATTTTAGTGGTAAGCGAGAATACTGTGGACAATCTGGACATCCATACGGACATGACGACGACTAATATCTCGCCCTGTTATAAAATTTACGAACAACCAATAAAGAAAGACACAGTACGTTATTAGATAAACAAATAAGCTTTCCTGTCAGCTGTTTCTCACCTAACAAGTTCTTGTGCATAGGCAACATGTGGGCAGCTTTACACTCCTTCTCCAGGGTACGTGCGCTTGGAGAAGGAGTAGCCTTTTTTACTTCTTAGCAATGGCTGTCAGGGCCTCTACGAGTTTGTCTAAATCTTGAAGGGACGTATAGACGTGTGGCGTGATGCGTACGCCATCTACTTGCTCCCAGGCAATGGGCGAGGTATGGATTTTGTACTTGCTAAACAACTGGCTTTCGATTTCGCCGGCTTTCATACCCTCGATGCCTACGTGCGCCAAAGCGCACGAAAACTGTGGCTTTAGGGAGGTATTGAGCTGAATTTTGGGCAATTTGACAACTTTTTCGGCCCAGTAATTTTTTAGGTAGCGCAAGCGGGCTTCTTTGCGAGCATTGCCAATGGCCTGCTGAAAGCGAATGGCCTGTCCAATGGCTTGCTCAATGAAAAACGGTCGTGTTCCTAAATTTTCAAACTTACGGATGTTCTCCGACTTGGGTTCGCCGTTAGGAATCAATGGAAAAATATCTCTGATTTTGTCGCTTTTGATGTAAAGCAGCCCCGTGCCAATGGGTGCTGAGAGCCATTTGTGAAGGCTGGTGCCGAAGTAGTCGCAGCCTAAATCAGGGATTTTGTAATCGAGTTGGGCAAAGGTATGAGCGCCATCTACCACTACCTCGATGCCTCGCTTGTGGGCTTCGTCAGCAATTTTCCGAACGGGTAATAACTGCCCCGTCCAGTTAATCATGTGGGTAAGATGAACGATTCGGGTACGACTTGTAAACTTTTCAACATACTTATTCACCATGAGTTGCTCGTTTTCGATGGGAAGCGCCAAATCGACATAACTGAGCTTGATGCCGTCTCGAAACTCCCGCTGACGCCAGGCGTGTAGCATATTGGGGTAGTCGTAGCGGCTGAGTACCACCTCATCACCCTTTTGAAGCGATAACCCCAAAATCACCGCATCTAAGGCTTCGGTAGCGTTTCGCTGAATAGCCAGCTCGTCGGGGCTGGTGCCAGCCAAGTGCGCCAGTTGTTCTCGCAGGGGCTCACGGCCTTGATCCATGATTCGCCACATAAAATAACTCGGTGCTTCGTTGGCGTATCGGTGGTAGCGCTCCATGGCATCTTGCACAACCTTGGGCGAAGGACTCACGCCGCCGTTGTTGAGGTTGATAATCGTAGGTGAAACGGTGTATGATTCGGCAATGGAAGCCCAAAAATCTTCGTCTTGCGCAATTTGTTCGGGCGAAAGATGGGCTTTTTCGGTAGCTAATCGGTCTAAGTACGCCGCAGAAAGTGGCTTTAGATTGGGGATAAGTGCCAATGAAGACGCCTGTCGCAAAAAATTCCGACGTGAAGACATACGTTTAATGATAAATTTGAAGTAATTGGGTTAGAAAACGCTGAATAGTGTTGAATCTACGGCTGATTAGCCGTATTTCTTTGACCCTCAACAGTCTGGGGTTTCTAAGGTAAAAATATTTTAAGTACAAGCCAAACGTTCGTATTAAATTTGTGAAAATAATCTGTTCTTATGTCGCTTACCCTAATTTTTGTACTCATTACCGCTGTGATAAGTGTGTATGGTTTCAACAATGAGTCGCTTAAGTACCGCTGGAGTATGAATCCAGCGAGCATTACTCGGCACGGTGAATATTGGCGTTTCTTGTCGTCGGGTTTTATTCACGCCGACTGGATGCACCTGCTTTTCAACATGGTTGCGCTGTATTCGTTTGGTCAGTTGCTCGAATATACCATTGGGCCTACTTACTTTTTGCCATTGTATCTACTGGGAATTGTGGTGTCTGACCTCCCTACCTATTTTAAAAATCGGAATAATAGCTATTACAGTTCGCTGGGGGCTTCGGGTGGGGTATCGGCGGTGGTGTTTGCCGGAATCATGTTTTATCCATTGACGCCTATTTATCTGTTTTTTATACCGATTGGTATCCCGGGGTTTATATTTGGCGCTTTGTATATTTTTTATTCGTATTACGAAGCTCGCCGAGGAGGCGGACATATCAACCATAGTGCTCACTTGTGGGGAGCCTTGTTTGGTATAGCGTTTGTTGTGCTACTGTTTCCATCGGCCATTCCGAGCTTTATCGAGCAAATTGTCTCCTGGAGACTCTAATGACCTCTTCTGAATACGATGCTAAAGTATTTACGCCAACCCTACGTAGTTCCTGAGGCTGGGGCCAGTGCCTTCTGGACAGCAGTAGGAGCTGGGCTATTTGTGGGGGGATTTTTAGCGGTTTTTCAACCATTTGGAGCTTATGAGTGGGTATATGCTTACAAAATCCATTTTTTGTTGGGTTTTGGCGGGGTCACTACGCTCATTCTGCTGGTCAATTCGTTCGTGATTCCTCGCATTGCTCCTCATTGGTTTCTCGAAAAAAACTGGACCGTTGGCTCAGCTATTCTGAATGGCCTTTGGAACCTCCTGAGTATCGGCATTGGCAATTATGTTTATACGGGTTTGTGGTTTTACCAAGAATCGTCTTTTCATGTTTCACAACTGGTATTTATGATTTTTGCCACGGTGTTGGTCGGGATTTTTCCAGCTACAGGCATTACATTGTTTGGTTATTTCCGAAAACTCAAAAAATACCAACATCCTCCACAACCCGACCGCCTCAGTGCCGCCGAAATCGAGCATGATGCCGAACTGACGATTACGCTCGTGGCCGAAAACGAAAAAGACCGAGTGACGGTATCGGCCTTGGCTTTGCTGTATATCGAATCGGCGGATAACTACTCCGAAATTGTGTTTTTGAAAGAAGGCAACATCCAGCAAGAACTCATCAGAAGTAGCCTAAGCCGCCTCGAAACGCAGCTTCCACAGGACTTTATTGTACGGTGCCATCGTTCGTACATTGTCAACTTGCACAAAGTACAATCAGTGTCAGGCAATGCCCAAGGCTATAAATTTCATTTGGCCGAAACCCCTCTTGCCATTCCTGTGGCTCGCAAATACGCTGATATTGTAACGAGGCATTTTAAAAAATAACCATTTACCAAAACAAATAAGGCGAGGGGTTGCCTCGCCTTGTGAGTGGGGTTGTTGGAGAATTCCCAATTCTTAAAATCCGTAACTTAAATACACTTGGAAGCCTGAATTCCGGAGCTGGAACACATCCGAAAAATTGAGGTTATTGGTGATGCTAAAGTCTTTGTTGATGTTATTGAGACCTAATTGATAACGGCCACCTACGGCTACGCCATCTGCTACCTTCAGCTCTACACCAGCAATGCCACTGACATCTACTTTCTGAAAAGCGTTGTCGTACGACACCGAGAACAAATCATTGAGTACGCCGATGCGGGCGTTGGCCAAGTAACTTACTTGAGGCCCTACCAATAAGGCTGCTTTTTCATGTACTTGGAGTTTTACTAATACAGGAGCTTGTAGATAGTGTAAGCCGATGCTTCCAACTCCACCTACTTTGAAGCCTTGACGAGAATACAAAAACTCTGGCTGAAGACCTATCTTATCTGAAAGCTTGATGTCGTTGATTACGATACCAGCGTGAAAGCCTTGTGCTGGTTTGAACAAGTTGCCCGGCTCTGGCGACGCAATAACGTCTGATTGGGTAAAGCCTGCCTTGAGGCTAAACGACTGAGCAAATACACCAAAAGAGAGTGCAACAAGGGCAATGGTTAGGGTTACTTTCGTTTTCATGTTTGTAAGAGTTGGGGGTTATTGAACCGTTTCTGAACTTTAAACGATAAACCTCCTCTTACGTTTCTTAATGAAAAGTTAAGCCTTGTTAACAAGTGTTAAAAGTGTAGATGGGGGAATAGAGACTGGTTATTAGTGATTGGTATTTTTATAAGTAATCGTTTGATAATCAAAATAATAAACTGGTTTTTGACAAAAAAATTAGCCTATTGAACGTATCAAAAAAGTGATGAGTTGGAGGGTGACGTTAGATACTGTTCGATAATCCAGTCTTCGGCAAAGCGGGGTTCTACTTCGCCAAGTGTACAAATATAAGCTTCGGCAGCACCTTGAAGGTCTTTTCTGAATACGTGATAACCTTCGCCTTGAAAAGCCACTGCTTCCAAAGGTGATTTCGACAAAATAGCTTGGCGTTCGGCAGAGGTTAGTTGCCGTATTCGCTTTTTTAAGGCTCGCTTTGCCCAATATCGTCGCAGGCTTGCCAGCATAGGTGAGGTTACTTTTTAGGCGTCGCCTTGGCCGAAGCTTGTTTGCCTTGTTTATACATTGTCAAGATAGCCTCCAATTGTTCTACCTCTACCTTTTTCAGACCTATTTTCTTGTCTGGTGTCAGTACATAAATCATAGGTGTACTATACACATCAAATTCTTTTCGGAAATCGGTTTTCCCTGTTTTATCCCAGACATTAATCCATAAATCTTTGATTTTAAACTCATTAAGCATCTGCTTCCACATTCCATCGTATTTTTCTACCATCACGGCATACACCGCAATGGATTCGTTTTTGTGCTTTTTATAAAAGTTAATAAGTGCCGGAAGCTTGGCTCGGCATTTCTTACAGAGTGGGTCATAGAATACCACAAAGGTTACCTCTGCCTGAACATTTTTGAGGGGTTGAAGCTTGCCATTGGGGTCAAAAAAGTTCATTTCAGGCATTGGCTTACCTATCAGCAAGGGCTTGAGGGTTTTGATTCGGTCGGCTAAGTTTCGTAACACCGACGAGTCGGTCTCTACTTTTCCTTTGAGGTAATATTCTTCGGCCAGATAAATAAAAATGGCATCGGCACCAATTACTTTGGAAGCTTCAAAGTAATTGGTAATGTACCAAACGGCATACCGCATAACCTCTTTGTTGGCACTGGCCAAGGCTAAAATTCGGTCACAGGAGGCTTTTACCGAATCGGTTTGGGGAACAACCACTCGCTCAAAGAAGCTTTCGAGGCGGCGTTGTAAATAAGGGGAGCGCACCAAGCGTTCGTCCGAAAAATCAATGTTATCAAAAAAATGCCTACGAACTGCCTTGGCTACAAAAGCCGTATCATAGCCGCCATTGGGATACATGGGTGGGCGTGGCAGGCGTGGTTCGGTTGAGGCCTTGATGTATTTGCCCACCAGCAAGTCGGGATAAGCCGACGCTAGACGATTGAGATAGCTATACATTTCGTTCCGAATCGCCCGAATCCGCTGCTGGGTAATCACATTACCTTCGTTGGGGTTTTCGCCATTGAAGGCTTGTAGGATTTCGACTTGCCGCTGCTGTGATTGTACGTATTTGAGGTACGAATATAGCCCCATGTTTTCTTTTGAGGCGCTGTCCACTTTCATGTGCTCAATCAAGTCGGTGGTATCGGTAGAGAGGCTAAACCGAGGTTCTTTGTCGGTAACCACCAATTCGATGCGTTTTTTGTTAGGCAACGACACAAAGTAAAGGCCCTCTGGAAGCGCTTGTTTTCCTTTGAATAAGAGTACACCCGAGGTGTCGGCTCGTGCGGTATCTTTGACGAGGTACTGACTAAATCCAAAATAATGCGAAAGATAACAGGTGGAATCTTGCAAACCTTTGACCTGCACTCGGATAGCATAACCTTTTTCCTGCGTTTGGGCCAGCCCTATACTACTCCACAAACAGAGCAACAAGAAATAAAAGCGTTTCATACATTTTTGGTTGGATATTCACCATTGGATAATCAGAATTCGTGCCAAAATTAACACATCGGGTGTTGGGCAACAAAAAAGCGGATTTGCCTTGTTGACAAACCCGCTTTTAGCAACTACTTGGGATTATTCGTATTTTCGCCATGCACCCAATACCAAGCCTACGAGGCCAGTAGTAAGGGTTGAGGCTCCTCCGTTGATGAGGGTAAGCACATACGGACGCATCGAAAACATATTGACCGTAATGTCGTCGGTATAGATGAAGGCAAAGCCCAAAAGTAGCCCCCACATCAGCCCCTCAAACGCCGAATCTACTTTCATACGCTTGTACAAATAGGCCATCGTAACGACGGCGATGGCACCCGTTATGGTACTAATGAGGTAGTTGATAGGGGAATCACTGCCTTGGATAGCCTCCATGGTGAGGTTGTTGGCGGCCATCCATTTGTCCGCAAAAATAGAATACCACACAGCCGGTAAGGCTTGGCTAATGACCACGCCTACCAATACGGCTAAATAGTTGATTTTTAGACTTCTCATTGTGATTAGGTTGTTGGTTAACTGTATAAATTCTTGATAAAACAACAAAATATACAGGAAAAACACAAACCTACTTGAGCTTTTCTTCAAACAATTTCAAAATCCGTTTGTACTCGTCTGTCCAACTTGCTGGTTCTACAAATCCGTGATCTTCAACGGGATACACCGCCAGTTCCCAATTTTCCTTCTTAAGCTCCATGAGACGCTGAGCCAAGCGGAACGAATCCTGAATATGGACGTTTACGTCAACCAAACCATGACAAATCAACAAGTGCCCTTTCAGGCCATTGGCATGGTAAATCGGTGAGCTTTTGTGGTAGGCCAAACTGTCGGTAAAGGGTTCGTTCAAAATGTTAGACGTGTAGCCGTGGTTATAGGCTGCCCAGTCGGTTACAGGCCGCAATGCAGCTCCAGCTTTGAACACATCGGGTGTGGTAAACATAGCCATCAGCGTAATAAACCCGCCATACGAGCCGCCATAAATTCCAATTCGATTGGGGTTAATACCCTGTTTTTCAGTCAAATACTTGGCAGCATCTAGGTGGTCGGTGAGATCTTTGCCCCCCATAAAGCGATAGATACCCGTACGCCAATCCCGACCATAACCCGCCGAGGCTCGGTAATCAATATCAATTACGGTATAACCTTTGTCGGTCAGGAGGTTATGGAACATGTACTCTCTAAAATAGCTGCTCCACCATTTGTGGGCATTTTGCAGATAGCCCGCCCCATGCACAAATACTACCGCCGCTCCGTTTTTCTTTTTGGGTACAAAGAGGCGTGCATATACATCGGCTCCATCCGAAGCTTTGAAGGTAATCACCTGTGGGTCACGCCAAGGGTAAGAGGTAAACTCAGTAGTCAAGGAGTTCGTAATGGCCACGGGCGTGGCGCCGGGTTTGTTTTCCTGTACATAAAGCTCCCAAGGTTTGTTGGTGTATGAATACAAAATGGCCAGTTGGGTTTCGTCTGGCGAAAGCGTCACTTGGTTAGAGCCTGTCAGGTTGGTAATTTTGACACGCTCACCACCATTGACCGACATTTTATAGAAATGCTGCTCGCCGGGGTGGACTTCGTTGGTAGTGAGGTAAAACGATTGCTTATCTTTTGAAAGCTGTACGTTTTGTACTTCAAACTTTCCTTTGGTGAGTTGTTTTTTCTCGCCAGTAGTTACATTCACGGTATAAAGATGCGAATACCCATCGGCCTCCGACTGGTAGTAGAAGGTTTGGTTATTGATCCAACCCAACGAACCACCGCCGAACCCGAAGCCCATTCCTGGGCCGCCAATCCAAGCCTCATCTCGCTGACGGTCAAGGGTTTTTAGCTTACGAGTAGCTACATCTATTGCCAAAATCCAGCGGTCTTTGTTATCGAAACTACGAGCTACAATCACGCTATTTTTACCATCTTCTGACCAATACACATTGCCCATTATCAGCTTGCGAGACTCTGGCCGTTTGGCTTTGGCCGTATCTTTTTTGTAGTCTTTGGCGTAGTCGGTAGGGTCGGTGATACCGGGCAAATCACGAGTCGAAACTTGTAGGCTGGTGTCTTTCCGAATATCATACACCCACGTTTCGGCAGAAGCTAAGTTGTAGCCAACCTTAGAGCGTGACGGTATGTCTTCGGTAAAGCCCGATTCGGTCACGTAGTTGGGCACGATGGTATTTTTGGCAGGCGAGGTTTTGGTTAGGCGATAGGTTACATAATTTTCGTCGGGACTCAGCTGCACATTATCCACTTGTTTATCGTCCAGATAAATCTCCTTGGGGCGTTTGGGAGCATCTGCTTTGTTGATTTTTTCGGCCTCTTTGCGTTTGTCAGCTCGTTCTCGTAATACATCAAACAAGGCTAACTGGTCTTGTTTGAGCCATTTTTCTTGTTCATTGGGTTTGGTTTCGGGGCGCTTAGGGCCTGCTAAGAAATTAGTCCATTGCTTTACTTCTCCCGTCTGAATATTCACCGAATACAGGTTGTTCGTGCGTTGAAATACAATCCGTTGTTCGTCTTGACTAAACTGCGGGTTACTTTCATTTTCAACGGTATTGGTCAGTTGCCGAACGCCCAGCATTTTGCAGTCGAGCAGGTAAAGGTCACCACTTCGGGTGAATACCTTTAGCGTGCGAGCACGATTGTAAGTGCCAAACGCAGACGGCAAGGCTCTACGAACGGCTGGCTGCACCTTAGTTGGTTTTTTGTCGGTTACAGACGCTACGTACAGCGAATCACCTTTGTTATTGTCTGGATTCCAGCTAAAATAAATATTCTTGGAATCTTCAGACCAAAAGGGGTTGGTTGGAGCCACGCCTATCCACTTGGGGTCTCGCATGATTTTTTCGACAGTCAGCGGAGCCAGTTGGCCAAACGCCGAAGTACTCACCAGCAAAACACCCAGCAAAAGGGTTAGTAACGAGGGTATTGTTTTTTTCATGGATGTTAGGTTATGTTTTTGGCAAGTTACCGAAAAACCTAACGCTTTGTACCGAAATGCGATTTGTTGGAACCTTTTGCTACCAAAACGCTGAATTTTTCGTTAGATTTGATAAAAAATCGTACCCAACTATACTATGAAATCTGAATTTAAAGAAGAACAAATACAGTGCCCCCAATGCGAATGGCAACCCGATGGCCAGCCCTACTGGGCCTGTGACAACTGTGGGCATTTGTGGGACACCTTCGATACCTGTGCGGTGTGCCCCAAGTGCAAGCACCGCCACGACGATACGCAATGCCCTCATTGCCTGAAAGTATCGCCGCATGTGGATTGGTACGTGTTTTTACAAGGAATGATTGAAGAATTACTCGAAGAAGCCTTCGTGACGATATAAAGAAAAGCCCCAGCGTTTGAACGCTGGGGCTTTTCTTTTGCTGAGAATACTGTATTTTCCCTCTCTACAATATGTCATTCTGTGTGCACCTATTGTGGAGAGGATTCGTTATTTATTAAGCTTTACCGTTAAATAAAAAATGGTATTTTCTATTGGAGAAGAAATACAGCCTCTTTTTATTTGCCCTAAATTTTTACACACTTTCAAATCAAATTAAAATGAAAAATCATTTTTTTATCCCCAAATTAGCTTTATTGTTTCTCTTATCTTTTCTCTTAATCAATTGTGAGCGCAACCCTGACGAACGCATCACTCCTGAAAATGATGGTGCTTACAGCATTACTATTCAAGAAGCTCAGGATTGGTATGAGTCTCGTACCAGTAGTGCGAGAATAAGTGGGGCAGAAACCCCATTCACTGATTGGAGAGTTGCATTTTCTTATCAAATAACTAAAAATCATAACGTTGTTGTAATACCATATCTATTATATGATGCCAAAAATCGAAAGCCAATATTTAGGCAACTATGGATATATAAAGATAAAAACAAAAAAAATACAGGTCGAATCATTGAGTACTTAAATGATAGCCGGTTTCCTAAACAAGATGGTGTATCTGTAAAACACTTTTCTGGCTATATGTTTATGAGTGATTTAAATGGAAAAGCCATTGGTGGTTTTGTTCTTAAAGACAGTAAACCCATAGGTTTTTTAAAACCACAAACACCTAACGCACGTGTTGCAGGATATGAGTGCGGCGAGTTTGATAATTGTAAATTATATGTCTGGGAAAAAGTAAATGCAGATGGAACAAGAACTTATATAGGATGTTCTATGGGTTGTTATACTGACTATGGTTGTTTTTGGGCAGGTAATACAGGTATGTCAGATAACCCAAATACAGAATATCAAGGTGGTGGTCAAGGTGGAGGGGATAGTGGAGGAGGCACATACATACCTTATCCTGTAAATCCTCCTGCAGGGGGAGAACATGATTACAAATTTGGGTATAAAAGCACTAAATGTGCTGGGTACAAAGAAATGTATGATATTAGTAAAAAGGCTAGTAATAGTTATAAGGAAGTAGCGGGATTTCTTACAACTTCTGGGGAGGTCATTATACTACCAACAGTAAATAATGAATACGATAAAGCTGTGTGGGCAACGGAATACAAAGATCAGTTAGGTAATACTATTCTTACAGTTGAGGCTTCTAATGGTTTTTGGATTATTACTACTTTTGATTTTTCTGATCCAAATACAACTAAGAAAACCTCATATACTGCTGCTGCTATGGTACATACCCACGCTTGTGACCCCAATTATGATTACATGATACCAAGTTCAAAGTTGAACTCTTCTGCAGATGCAGATATCCAAACGGCAGTCATGTTTTCTTCTGTCCAACCTTCTTTAAAACACTTTATCCTCACTTGTAATCACACTATTGAGTTTAGTGGAAATGCTCCCGGTAATGGTGTAATACAAACAACTAATGACTCTTGTCGATAAATCATGAAATCATTATTTTTATTTCTACTTGTTTCGAATATTATACTTGCTCAAGACCTAAAAAAGGTAGCCATTACCGATTCGGTAGAGAAAAAAGTATTATTTGACTACATCCGAAGTTGTCATGAAGTACTCCATCCCTTTAAACTTGGATATGGAGTAGTAAGTGTTGTAGTTTTTCAAGATAGTCTAGGATTAAAAAACTGGTCTTTGTCTGGTTATTATGACGACCGTTACGAAGAAAACCTACCTCTCTCGTATGCATACTACCAAGACCATGTAATTATGTTCTACTACACTGATAAAAATGGAAGAGTAATTACACGAAAACCTACTCAAGAAGAACTTGAAAGATGGAGAGCCTTGGTAAAGGGTTGGATATTATACCGTCCCGGCGTAATGGACAAATGGCCTCAACACAACAATATGAGGCGGTATGAGCACACTTACAAAGGAGAAGTACAAGTTCGGTTTCCTTTAGAGCCGATAGGACTTCACTGGAATAGTATTTATGTAAAATTTTTCAAAGATGGTACTTACAAAATCACAAAACCTTTGTAAGTCAGAGAGCAAACGAATACAGTTCGTTTTATCGTGGTTATTCAGGCGCTATTTGCTACCAATGTCCTTTTGGCACAAGACCTAAAAAAGGTAGCCATTACCGATTCGGTAGAGAAAAAAGTATTATTTGACTACATCCGAAGTTGTTATGAGAAGCTACACTCATTCCAGCTTGGATATGGCGTAGTGAGAGTGGCCGTTTTTCAAGATAGTTTAGGAGTAAAAACATGGTATTTATCTGGTTGTTATGACAATCGTTATGAATCTAACTTACCTCTTTTCTTTGTTGTTGGTGTTTGTCCACCAACAACCCATACGCCAGAAGCGATAAACCCTTCGGCAGCAGGGATTTAAGCTTGGTGAGGTTCTACCTTGTTATTCAACCTCGCTAAGCTTTTTGTATTTGTACTGTGGGTTCTCAAAAAACGATGGTGGATGACCTGAATCGTTACGCTTCACGTACTGATATCCCCAAGTTGCTGACGCCAGTGTACAAGCAAGGACGCTTGTACCAGTAGGGGAAAGTATCGCCGCATGTGGATTGGTACGTGTTTTTACAAGGAATGATTGAAGAATTACTCGAAGAAGCCTTCGTGACGATATAAAGAAAAGCCCCAGCGTTTGAACGCTGGGGCTTTCTTTTGTAACAACTATTGAAACTACTATTTCTACTTCAAACACTCACCACACGGCTCTCATACTGTGCTTCCCACTCGTTGATAGCTTTCATAATGGCCTCATTTTCAATCAAAAAACCATCGTGCCCATACACCGATTCGATTTCGACATAGCTGGCTTTTGGAATGTATTTGGCCAAGCCCTGCTGCTCTGGCGGCGGAAACAGCACATCTGACGAGATAGAAACCACCAAGGTACGAGCTTTCACTTGCTGAAGTGTGCGTACAATGCCGTCTCGGCCTCGGCTCACGTCGTGGGTGTCCATCACCTTTGTCAACACGTTATACGAAAACGCATTGAATCGTTTGGCGATTTTCTCGCCTTGGTAGCGCTGGTAGGTAGAAGCCCGAAAATCTTCACGGAGGCTTTCTCGATTACGTTGCTGCGTGAGGGCATACGTTTCGTAATTGCGATACGACAGCAAGGCAATAGCCCGAGCTGTTTTCATTCCAACCAAACCCGCATCGGGGCGACGTTCTTTCCAAGTGGGGTCAGTAGCAATCGCCATTCGCTGCGACTCATTGAAGGCAATCCCCCACGGCGACATCACCGCATTGGTAGCCATCAAAATCAGCTTTTGAATAAGTTCAGGACGCAAAATAGCAAACTCTAAAGCCTGCTGCCCCCCCAACGACCCACCTACACAAAGCTCAATTTGGCGAATCTGCAAATGTTCACGCAGGAGGTCAAACGTACGCACGATGTCTCGAATGGTAATAATCGGGAAATCGTGGTAGTAGGGTTCACCTGTACGGGGGTCTATCGAAAGCGGATTGGTAGAGCCATAATGCGACCCCAGCACGTTGGCACAAACGATAAAATGAGTAGTGGGGTCAAACAACTTGCCTTCGCCTACCAAGCCACTCCACCAGTCAGCGGCATCGGCGCTTCCGGTCAGGGCATGGCAAATCCAGATAACATTGCTGTGCTCTTGGTTGAGTTTTCCCCAAGTCATATACGCCACTTCAAGTGCTGGCAATGACTCGCCCGACTCCAGTGGAAAAGCATAAGGGTATGAAAAAGTTTGTAAGGCCATACGGTAATTGATACTGTCGTGGGTAATGATGGTGGTTGGAGCCCGTCCAACCACCATCTGCCCTGTTAAATAGCGGCAAACGCTTGCTCTATGTCAGCTTTAATATCGTCAATATGTTCGATACCCAGCGAGATTCGCAAAAGACCCGGGGCTACGCCAGCCGTAATTTGTTCGGCCTCCGAAAGCTGCGAGTGGGTTGTGCTTGCTGGGTGAATAATCAAGGTTTTGGAGTCGCCTACATTGGCCAAATGGCTTATTAGTTGTAGGCTATTCACCAGCTTATCGGCGGCTTCTTTGCCCGCTTTTAGCTTGAACGATAACACACCACCAAAACCCCGAGTCAGGTATTTTTTGGCAAGCTCGTGGTAAGGGCTACTGCTAAGCCCAGGGTAGTTAACCTGCTCTACAGCAGGATGTTCAGACAGCCACTGCGCCAATTTAAGGGCATTTTCGCAGGTGCGTTCTACCCGTAGCGAGAGGGTTTCGAGGCCTTGTAGCAACAAAAACGAATTGAACGGGCTTTGGCAAGGGCCCCAATCTCGCAAGCCTTCTACTCGGCAGCGAATGATAAACTGGATGTTGCCAAACGGCCCACCTTTGCCAAATACACTATTCAGCACAAAACCATGATAGCTTGGCGACGGTTCGGTAAACTGTGGGTATTTTCCATTGCCCCAATCAAAGGTTCCTGCATCAATAATGACACCGCCCATGCTGGTTCCGTGGCCACCAATCCACTTAGTAGCTGACTCAACTACCACATGCGCCCCCCACTTGATCGGCGCACAAATGGCCCCAGCTGCGCCAAAGGTGTTGTCCACAATAAGTGGTAAGTCATACTTTTCGGCCAGTTTTGCAAAAGCTTCAAAGTCCGGAACGTTAAAGCCTGGGTTACCGATGGTTTCTAAGTAGATAGCCTTAGTTTTTTCGTCAATGAGTGGTTCAAAACTAGCCACATCGTCTCCATTGGCAAAGCGAGCCTCAACCCCAATGTTTTTAAACGAGTTTTTGAACTGGTTGTAGCTACCGCCGTACAAAAATGACGTTGTTACAAAATTGTCGCCTACGCTGGTAATGTTGTTGATGGCTATAAACTGCGCTGCATGACCCGATGAAACCGCCAACGCTGCCACTCCGCCGTTGAGGGCAGCCACTCGCTTCTCAAACACATCGTTGGTGGGGTTCATGATGCGAGTGTAGATATTTCCAAACTCTTGTAGGGCAAACAACCGAGCCCCGTGTGCCGAGTCGTCAAACTGATAGGCAGTGGTCTGATAAATAGGTACGGCTCTTGACTTGGTGGTAGGGTCAATTTCTTGACCAGCATGGAGTTGCAATGTTTCAAAATTCATGGTCTTTGCTTTTTATTAAAGGTTTAGTAAAATGTAATGAATAAAAGAGGTATCACGGCGGGGTCTTTAGCGTCTGACATACAGCATGATGCTTTGATTTGTAGCGCCGATGCCAATTAGCCAAGCGGTGCTTAGGCCATTTGAATAGACGTATCAAACCGCATCAGTAACCGATGCTGCACATTCGGAAATGGGTTGGAAAATGCGTAGAGCCGAAAAGAGATGTGAATACTGGCGAAAGTCGTTGCGAAAACATAACAGTAGGTTGGTTTATATGCCCTTGCCAGACCTTCTGACAAGGCAGGAATTAGCACCTTGTTCTACCGTAGAGTAGGTTGCCAGAGGGTCGTTGAGCCTGTTCTCTCGCCTCTTCTGTATAAATCAACTTCACACGAAGAAATTGACTTGGTCTTGCAAACTTAGAGCTGAATGCTGTGAAATCCAATAAAATCACCCAAAAGTTTTATGGTTGGGTTGCTTGGGATATTTCCTGTACGAATTGTTGTTTCTTTTCGTTTTGGTAAAACCGAACAGGCGCTCTCTTTTGCTACCTTTGCCGTATCATCACGTAGTCAATGGCGGAATCGCCTCAAATACATACGCCCATGAAAATTTTTGACGTGAACGAATTCATCGAAAATGTAAAAGGATACGTTCAGATACAAATAGAATTGGCCAAGGTCGAAGCCCAAGAACAACTTCAGGGTCTTATCAAACGACTGATTATTGTGTTGTGCTGGGTGCTACTCGGCGCCACGATTCTTCTCTTTTTGCTTATTGGCTTGGCTCTATACCTCAATCAAGTGTTTGATAGTCATTTTGTTGGTTTCTTTGTAGTAGCGGGGTTGGCACTATTGATTAGTATACTGTTAGGCATTGTTTGGAACTACTTACAACCACCTAAGCACACCCTACCAAGCGATACCGCCGAAGCATAAATCGGGAACTTTCGCCGTTTTTTGTTACTTTCCAGTATATTTGTCTGTCTATTGAATAGCTGTTTGTTATTAGCAAAGACTATATTTGGATCTTAGAACCCACTATTAACCCAACGGCACTATCTTTTTGGAGGGGTTGCTTTATTTTTTTCTTTTTATGTCAACAGATATAACTTCTCGCAAGCAAGAACTTACCAAAGCGGCTGATATTTACCGACAAAACATCGAAACCCAAGTCGGTGAATTCAAAAAAGATGCCGTAAAAGTGGGAAAACAAGCCTTAATCATCGGCGGTGCTTGCGTGGCCGTTTATTTAGTGGTTTCGGCTATTACCTCGGGATCGTCAAAGCGCAAACGTAAAAAACTCCAAACCCAACCCGCTGCTTCTGACGAAGTAGTGATCGTAAAAGCCGAAAAAGAAGAGCAAGAAGACTCCTTGCTGTGGAGTACGCTGAAGGGTGTGGCGCTGTCGTTGTTGTTGGCTGCTGCCCGAAAAAAATTAGTTGATGTTATAGCCACGCTAACCGAAGCCGATGCAAAAGAAAATGCTTAACCAATTGGAGCAACTTCGCAGCGAAGGTCGTAAGGCATTTGCAGTGTTGCTTGACCCCGACAAAGTAGAGTTTGATACTTTTTCGCCGTTTTTGGAGCGTTGTGTTCGTTTTGGGGTCGATGTTTTTTTAGTTGGAGGAAGTCTTATTACCAGTTTTGCGTTGGGGGAATTGATTCGCCGTATCAAGCAAGAGACCGATATTCCAGCTGTTATTTTTCCGGGGAGTAACCTACACATTGAACCCAGCGCCGACGGAATCTTATTTCTGTCGCTTATCTCGGGGCGAAACCCTGAGTTTTTGATTGGCCAACACGTAGTGGCCGCCCCTATTCTCAAGAAAAGTGGTATCGAGGTCTTGCCTACGGGGTATTTGTTGGTGGACAGTGGTCGGCAAACAACGGTTTCATACATTAGCAATACTACCCCCCTACCTCACGATAAGCCAGCTGTGGCGGCTTGTACGGCCTTAGCTGGCGAAATGCTTGGGCTACGCTTGATGTATCTGGACGCTGGCAGCGGTGCCCAACGCCCGGTATCGCCTGAGATGATTGCGGCCGTTCGGCAGACGGTTGAAACACCGATTATCGTGGGAGGAGGCATTACCTCTGCCCAAAAAGCCAAAGCAGCGCTTGATGCTGGCGCCGATATGATTGTGGTAGGCAATGGTATCGAACAAAATCCTGCATTATTACCCGAAATAGCCACAATGGTGCATCAGTATAACCTTATACAGGCAACAGCCTAAGCTGTTTTATCAATACCTCAATCGAATTACACCCAAATCATGAAGTACAAAAAGCACGTTTTCATTTGCACCAACCAAAAAGAAGCCCCTAAAAAATCATGCGGCGAGGCTCATGGCATGGCCTTGGTTGACTCTTTCAAAGCAGCCCTAAAAGACCGAAATTTACAAGTAGAAATCAGAGCCCAAAAAACTGGTTGTTTGGATACTTGTGCCTTAGGGCCGTCTGTTGTGGTGTATCCAGAAGGGGTTTTCTATGGCAATGTCCAACTCACCGACGTTGAAGAAATCGTGGAAAGCCACTTGGTCAAGAACGTACCTGTGGAGCGGCTGAAGTTGAAATTTTAGTCGTTTAGTACACCAACGAAAAGAGCAACCTGTACTTGGGTTGCTCTTTTTGTTGACACTACACTCGTTCTAAAATCAATTGTTTGATGCGTTCGGCATCCGAACGGCTGAAGTTTTCTATCAAAATTTCGTGTTCACGAGCACGGGCTTTCAAGCGAATAGAGGCAAAAAATAGCCCTTTGTCCAACTCTACCCCAGCGATGTCTTGGTAAAAAACAAAGTTTTCGGTGCCGCCAAATAGTTTTTTTATCTTAAAGTTTACCCCTTTGTCGGTCAGGTGAACCTCGTCTTGAATGAGAGGGTCTTTCACCCGACTCGAATAAAACACCTCGTTCATATTCGTATGTGTTAACGTTCGTTTACAATAACTGTAGCCTATTTACCTACAAATTTACGCAAGTATTCACAACATCCTGCTTTTTTATCCCATAGGAATGTACACTACTTTTTTGGTTTCAAAAAACTCTTCCTCAAAATACGACGACAGGTTATAGACTTTGTGGGATTTTTGAAGCTCTCGAAGTTCTTCGTCTAAGTCGCCGCCTTTGAGGTACAGGATTCCATTTTTGAGTTCGTGAAAGTGATTGGTGCTGAACTTATTACGTACCCAGCCATAAAACGGCTTGATGTGTGTAACGGCTCTACTTACCACAAACTCGTAGGTTTCTTTCAGTTCTTCGGCCCTGACTTGTTGTACTCTTACGTTGTTAAGTTGTAGGGCCTGCGCTACTTCTGTTACGACTTTGATTTTTTTTCCGATGCTGTCCACCAAATGAAACTGTGCTTCTGGAAACATAATGGCCAACGGAATCCCTGGAAAACCACCACCCGTGCCTACATCCAAAATCTCGGTATTGGGCTTAAATACTTGTACTTTAGCAATTCCTAAGGAGTGCAAAATATGCTTTTCGTAGAGGTTGTCAACGTCTTGCCTCGAAATTACATTGATTTGGGCATTCCAATAGGCATACAATTCTTTCAACTGGCCAAACTGCGCTTTTTGCGTGTCGGTCAGTTTTGGAAAGTATTTTTCGATTATCTGTATTCCGTTTTCCAAGAGTTATTGCAAAATAATTATTTCCACTGAACCATTTTTCGGCGAGAAAACAAGGTAATAAACCCAAACACAAAGTAATAGACTGCATACAGAAAATCAAAAAGCGGAATACTAAACCACCCGATGGTACTGCCCAGCTTTCGATTGCCTAAGCCCATGATTAACCAAAACAATAACCACCGTATGCCAAAGGCACCGCCTACCCAGCTTACAAACGTACTATTTTCTAAATGCAATAGAGCCATCGGCAACAAAATCAAGAACAACAACCAGCTTAGAATATGCGAAAACGACAGTACGCCAAGAATAACTTTGTTTTTGAACCGATACTGTTTTCCGACAAACAGGTGTCGCCGTTTTTGCCAATACCATTCTTTCCAAGTGGTTTTTGGTGCCGAATACACAAACGAATCGGTGTTAATGCATACTGCGGCGTTGTCGGAGGTGGCTACTTCGTTCACAAACAAGTCGTCGTCACCACCCAAAATACCTTGATGGCTGTGAAATCCTTTGTTATCAAAAAACAGCGATTTTCGATACATCATGTTTCGGCCAACGCCCATGTAGGCACTACCCGCCAAAGCCAGCGAAATGTACTGCATAGCCGTATAGAAGGTTTCGAAACGAATGAAGGCATTTAGAAAACCCGTTAGGCGATAATAGGGCGAAAAGCCTAACACAAGCGATTTGTCATCAGCAAGTTGGCTCATCATCAAGCTTATCCAATGATTGCTTGTGGGACGGCAGTCAGCATCTGTCACCAAAATAATCTCTTTGTAAGCGGCCTTTATGCCCAGTGTAAGAGCGTATTTCTTGGCCGTAATGTGGCGTGGTGTCTGCTCCACCCGCAAAAAACGTACATGCCGAAATGTATCACTTTCTTGTAAGAGATAATCATAGCTGCCGTCGGTAGAGCGGTCATCTACCACAATAATCTCAAAGTCGGCATATTCTTGACTATCCAGCAAGGGGAGTAACTCTTGTAAATTTTCCAGTTCGTTCCATGACGCCACAATAATCGACACTCCAGGGGCTTTGTCTGTGATTTTGGTATCGGACGAATCAGTATAGAACGCCGTTCTGGAAAAAACAAACAACAGATATATCATCTGAATGCTCACTACCACGAGCAGGCTAATCAGCAGTATATGTTCCAAATCAAAGAGGTTTTAGGTTTTTTTGAGCTCATCCATCTGAAAATTCAGGCAAAAATACCCGTTCTGCGTTGTGAAAACGTCAGTTCCCGAATGAAAACGCCTCTGTTTCAACTGCAAATATAGCGGTTGCATAGCGATTCTTGGGTAGGAAGTCCTAATTTTGCAGACTTTTACGGAAGTTCACCAGCTTCAAAACAGCTTTTGTTTGGGCCGTTTCTTCTAAAATCATGTTGGGTATATGACATTTCAGCTTCAAGCACAAGATACACAAAGCAAAGCCCGTGCCGCTATTCTTCAAACGGATCATGGGGAAATTCCAACCCCTATCTTTATGCCCGTCGGGACGGTAGCTTCGGTAAAGGCTGTTCACCAACGAGAATTGACCGATGATATTGATGCAAAAATTATCTTGGGAAATACGTATCACCTCTTTCTGAGGCCTGGGCTGAGCATCTTAGAAAAAGCGGGAGGATTGCATCGGTTCAATGGTTGGTCTCGTCCTATTCTGACGGATAGCGGTGGTTATCAGGTTTTTTCATTAGCTGGAACTGGGCGAAAAATCACGGAAGATGGTGTCAAATTCAAATCGCATATCGATGGTTCTACGCACACATTTACGCCAGAAGGTGTAATGGACATCCAACGAAGCATCGGTGCCGACATCATCATGGCTTTTGACGAATGTACGCCCTACCCGTGTGAATATGGGTATGCTCGTAGTTCGATGGAGTTAACCCACCGCTGGCTCAAGCGGTGTTGTACTCGTTTTGACCAAACTGAGCCCCGTTACGGCTATTCACAGACGTTATTCCCTATCGTTCAAGGCAGCACCTACCCTGACTTACGAGCTAAGTCGGCGGAAGTAATCGCCGGTTTTGAACGAGAGGGTAACGCTATCGGTGGTCTTTCGGTTGGCGAACCTGCGGAAGACATGTATCGGATGACGGAGTTGGTTTGTTCGATTTTGCCCCAAGACAAGCCTCGCTATTTGATGGGTGTTGGTACGCCCGAAAACATCTTGGAATCTATTGCGCTGGGCATTGATATGTTTGATTGTGTACTGCCCACCCGCAATGCACGGCATGGCATTCTGTACACTACTCAAGGCGTAATCAACATCAAAAACGAAAAGTGGAAAGACGATTTTAGCCCTATTGATGAGGCGCTAGGAGGCTATGTAAGCACTTTTTACAGCAAAGCGTACTTGCGCCATTTGCTAAAAGCTGAAGAAATACTGGCGGCCCAAATAGCAAGTGTTCACAATCTGACGTTTTATCTTTGGTTAGTCAAACAAGCCCGAGAGCAGATTTTACAAGGTTCGTTTGCCACTTGGAAAAACCAAATGGTGAAACAATTGATGCAACGACTGTGACATCAACGCATTGTGTAGCGTCAAAGAGTCTTGGGGGAATTCGGGATATTTTATTTCGTATCATCATTTGTGCTATTTTTGCACACAAATCCAAATAGGAAACACCTATTGTTTTGTTTTTCAATTTATTGATTTTGAATATTCTGTGAAAAATATTTTTGTTGTTTTTGCTTGTGTAATTGGCATTTTAACGAATCTTTCGCTCGTTCAAGCACAAAAAGTAGATCAAATGACCGATGAGCAAATTCGGGAATTTGTCAATAAAGCTCGTGCAAGTGGCATGTCGGAAACTGACATTGAAAGGACAGCTCTCGCACAGGGATACTCTGCTGCCGATGTTACTAAAATGCGCCAACGGATTTCTGCACTCTCATCAACAACAGGCAAAACAACTCCTCCAGATACATCTTCTCGTTCGGTAAGCACGGGGCGTGTACAATCTGGCGAAATGGCAGCACCTCAAGCCCCATTGGTCAATAGTACCCCTACTGCACTATACGGAGCGTCGCTGTTTAGTGGTCCAAGCAAAACATTTGAACCCAACCTGCGACTTCCTACGCCCAAAAACTACATTCTAGGTCCTGATGACAAACTGGTGATTGATGTTTATGGGTATTCGCAGCGCACCTACACACCAACTGTTACGCCAGAGGGGACTATTCGCTTTGAGAACCTCAGCCCTATCAATGTTGGTGGCTTAACTATTGAGGAAGCCAAAGAGCGGATTATTAGCCGGCTTCGGCAAATTTATGAGGGCTTAAATTCAGGGGGAGGTACCTCGGCCACTATCACGCTTGGGGCTGTACGAAGCATCAAAGTGATTGTGACTGGCGAGGTGGTTCGGCCAGGAACTTATACGATTTCTTCGCTTGCTTCGCTATTTAATGTCTTGTACGAAGCCGGTGGCCCTTCGTCTAATGGCTCTTTTCGGACGATTAATGTGATTCGCAACAACAAGATTGTACGAACTCTTGATCTGTATGATTTCTTACTACGAGCCGACCAAAAGGACAACATCCGTCTCGAAGACCAAGATGTAGTACGAGTAGAAGATTACCAGACCCGTGTAGCACTGACTGGACAAGTAAAACGACCTTTTGTCTATGAACTCAAACCCAACGAAACCCTCAAAGACTTATTGGGTTTTGCAGGTGGTTTTACAGATCAAGCCTATACGTTTACGATAGGTCTAACTAGAAATACCCCAAAAGAGCGTAAACTTCTGAACATCTCTCAAGATGAAATTGCTACATTTATTCCTCAAAACGGCGACCGCTTCTCAGTCGGTACTATTCTAGACCGTATCGAAAACCAAGTTTCTATTGATGGTGCTGTATTTAGACCCGGCAAGTATGCCCTAGAAGACGGTTTGCGTACCTTGAAAGACCTCATTAGCAAAGCCGAAGGATTGCGAGAAGATGCTTTTCTGGATAGAGCTACTATCATTCGTGAAAATACTACCCTTGACCCTACCAACATTAGTGTTGATTTAAGACAGTTGCTAAATGGCCAACTCGCTGATATTCCGCTTCAGCGCCAAGATGTCGTTATCATTCGGTCAATCAACGACTTACGTGAAAAACGTACGGTTTCTATTTTGGGAGCTGTGAATCGAGGTGGTAGTTTTCCTTTTGTTGATAATATGAGCATTAGCGATTTAATAACACAGTCGGGCGGGTTTAATGAGTCGGCCATTTCGTCACGCATTGAAGTGGCTCGACGACTCAAAGATGGAAGTGATACAACTGGGATTCCTTCAACTCAGAACATGAAGTTATTTGAATTTGAAATTGACAAAACCTTACACCTCTCTACTCAAGATGCAGCATTCAAACTCAAGCCATTTGATATTGTAACGGTGCGCTCATCGCCTCGTTATGAGAGTCAAAAATTTGTGAAAATTGAGGGAGAGGTCTATTATCCAGGCTATTATACGCTCAAAGAAAGTGCCGAACGCATCTCCGATTTGATACGAAGAGCAGGCGGTCTCAAACCCATGGCTTATACTAAAGGCTCTCGTTTTTATCGCTCTGGTACATTAGTAGCTCTTGAATTGGATAAAATCATAGATAATCCGAGCATTGGTACCAACCTACTACTTCAGAATGGCGATTCGTTAAAAATTGAGAAAATATCAGCTACAGTATCAATTCAAGGAGCTGTATCCAATAACTTAACGGTTGGGTTCAACGCTAACAAAACAGTGAAAGGTTATATCAGCCAAGCTGGTGGTTGGCAAGAAAATGCTGATAAACGTCGAGTGTTTGTTGTGTATCCCAATGGTTATACCGACCGCACCCGAGTTTACTTTGGTGTATTTAGAAAATATCCATCTGTACTGCCTGGCTCGGCTATTCAAGTACCATCAATGCAGGATAAAAAGTCTAAGCTCAGTTCTCAGGAGCGTATTACACTGTTTACCTCTATTGCATCAGTCTTGACACTTTCGGTTGTTGGGGTGTTAAATTTCTTAAAATAGTTACTTGAAAAACAGATTACAATGGCTACCCCTTCGTCAGAATATACCGTTATTAGTCTTGTAGAGCTTTTTGAGTTTCTCAAACAAAAGCTTCGTTTTATTGTGCTTGTAACCGTCGTTTTTATTGGCTTGGGGGTTATGTGGGCGCTTACTCGACCGGTTGAGTTTTCATCAAGTGCTCGCATTTTGCCCGAACTTCAAGTAAAAAACGGTGGTACACTTAGTAAATTAGGCTCATTAGCAGGTTTGGCAGGTATCAACCTAAATGACATCAACTCTACAGAAGCTATTCGTCCTGATTTGTATCCTAACGTGCTGCAAAGTACGCCTTTCGTACTTTTTATGATGAAACAAACCGTTGAGCCGAGTGAATTTCAACGCAAAATGACGGTTTACGATTACTTAACCGAGAAGGGTAATCAACAGTCGTCGTTTTCGGTCATTGGATGGTTATATTCATTGTTTCAACGTAAAACCGAAAATACTCCTGCCGTTGGAGCAGATGGTTCTATGATTCGACTTACAAAAGAACAGTCCGATATGGTAGAACAACTACAGGAACGGATTCAAGCAAGCATAGACAAAAAAACGGGTATCATTACCATTTATGTAAAAATGCCCGACCCTTTGATTGCGGCTACCATTACTAAAATTTCGACCGACTATTTGACTAATTACGTAACGGAATATCGCACTAACAAAACCAAAAAGGAATTGGCATTGCTTACTTCGCAAACTAACGAAGCAAAAAAACGTTATGAGCAATCCCAGTATAATTTGTCAGCCCGAAAAGATCAGAATCTCAACATTGTGATGAATGTGGCGATGGACCGTATCGAAAAGTTGAAATACGATCGAGATTTAGCCTATTCTATTTATTCGGAGTTGTCTCGAAAATTAGAAGAATTGCGGATTCAGTTACGTGAAGAAACGCCCGTGTTTCAAGTGTTGGATCCACCCGTTGTACCCTTGAAAAAAAGCGAACCTCGTCGTACTATCATCGTATTGGTTTTTGCGATAGTAGGGTTTGTCGGTAGCACTGGTTATTTATTTATTAAAAAATTTGGGCGTCAAGTTTTGTCTGCCTAATTACGGACTTTACACCTAACATGTTGAAAAACAACAATATACAAATTGCAATTATTGGATTGGGATACGTTGGCTTACCCTTGGCTGTTGAGTTTGGTAAGCAGTACGATGTAGTAGGTTTTGACATTAACCCCCACCGTATCAAAGAGTTGCGTGCGGGTATTGATCGTACGCTTGAAGTCACCTCCGAAACGCTGTCATGTGCGGAAAAACTCCGATTTTCATCCGATTTGCCTGATATTGCCTCTTGCAATGTTTTTATTGTGACGGTACCAACTCCCATTGATATTTTTAAAAAACCAGATTTGCAGCCTCTCTTTAAAGCCAGTCAAATGATTGGAGGCGTTTTGAAAAAAGGGGATGTTGTTATCTATGAATCAACAGTGTACCCGGGGTGCACCGAAGAGGACTGTGTACCCATCTTAGAAAAATATAGTCAATTGGTCTATAACCAAGACTTTTTCTGTGGATATTCGCCCGAACGTATCAATCCCGGTGATAAAGTCAGAACGCTAACCAAAATCAAGAAAGTAACTTCGGGCTCAACACCTGAAGTGGCGCAATTTGTTGATAATTTATATGCTTCTATCATTGAAGCAGGTACTCATTTAGCGCCCTCGCTCAAGGTAGCCGAAGCATCAAAGGCCATTGAAAATGCTCAACGAGATGTCAATATCTCGTTTGTGAACGAGTTAGCTCTGATTTTTGACAAAATGGGTATAGATACTACTGACGTTTTGGAAGCCGCTGGTACCAAGTGGAACTTTTTGCATTTTAAACCGGGGTTGGTTGGCGGGCACTGTATTGGTGTGGACCCTTATTATCTTTTGCATAAATCAGAGAGTTTAGGATATTATCCACAGGTGATTTTGTCGGGGCGGCGCATCAATGACAACATGGGTATTTTTGTAGCCAATAAGGTGGTAAAACTCATGATTCAGAAAGGTCAAACCATCGCTGGCTCAAGGGTATTGCTATTAGGTGTTACGTTCAAAGAAAACTGTCCAGACATCCGTAATTCGAGGGTAATAGATGTTTACAGAGAGTTAGAGCAGTTTGGCATAGAGGTAGAAGTATATGACCCTTGGGCTGACACTCACGAAGTTCAGGAAGAGTATGGTATTAGTCTGATAACAGCTCCTACTGGTCAATATGACGGTATTGTACTGGCTGTTTCGCATGAGGAATTTCGTTCTCTCAATTATGCTTCTTTAAGGAATTCGCAAACGGTGATTTTTGATATTAAATCTTTTTTAGAGAGAAACATTGTTGATGACCGCTTGTAGCTTGAGAAGTTTTACATGCCTAAAAACCTAAAAATAAATGCTTTAAGTTCGGCTGCACAAGTTATTCTGAATATGGGGCTGATGATTGTGCTCTATAAGCAGATGGTTATTTATTTAGGAACTGAGCGGCTGGGAGTATGGGCTATTGTGCTGTCATCTACTGCTTTTTTTAACTTAAGTAACTTAGGCATTACCAACGGAATTACTCCCTTTGTTTCTTCTTTTCATAGCCAAAACGACTGGGCTAAAATCATCCAAACCATTCAAACGGCCTTTGGCCTTACAATCGGCATAACTAGCCTGCTCGGAACTATCATTTATTGCATTATATTTTTCTTGGTTCCTTATGTTATTGAGCCAACCTATCAGGCCGAAACACGTGACATTCTACCTCTAGCTATGGTTTCGTTCTGGATTAATACCCTTGCTGGGGTATTTATGTCTAGCCTAGACGGGTTACATAAAATGTATCTCCGGTCTATCATAAGTTCGATAGCTTCTATTTTTTATTTAGTTTTATCAATATTTTTAGTTCGTTTTTGGGGGCTAGTCGGTCTGGCCTGTTCACAAAATGCCCAAGCTATTATTATTTTAATTGCTGGTATTGTATTGCTCAAGCGTGAATTACAAACGTGGTCTTTCCTTTCGCTTCGACTCGAGCGAGCTATTTTGAAAAAACTATTTAGCTATGGTCTCAACTTTCAGTTGATGTACGTTGCACAAGTTGTGAGTGACCCACTTACAAAGCTTTTAGTTGCCAAGTTTGGTAACCTACAATCTGTTGCTTTTTATGAGATGGGCATTAAGGTTGTTGGGGTATTTCGAAACATCCTTGTTTCTGCAAATCAAGCTATTGTACCTACTGTTGCCTCTAAATCGGCCAGTACCTCTCTGTTATCGCTTTACAGTCAAAACTTTACGATTATTCGCACGCTATCTTTTCTGATTTATCCAGCTTTTATTAGTTGGGGGTGGTTTATTTCTGAAGCTTGGTTAGGACAGGTAATCCCTCAATTTGAGCAATACCTTTGTATTATTGCACTGGGATTTTGTTGTAATACACTGTCTCTTCCGTGTCATTTTATCAATATTGGTACTGGTCATCTTCCATCCAACGTAAAAGCAACCCTTGTTTCTACCGTTGTCATGTTGGTATTGGGGTTTGGTCTTGGATGGGCTTTTGGCGCTAAAGGCGTAATCACGGCATGGAGTATTTCGGCGGGGGCAGGCACGTGTTCTCTGATATTCTCTTTCAAAAAACAATATCCGCATTCTTGGTCTATTTACAGTCTTAATCTGAGTGATTTTATCATTCTGATGTCTAATATAGCTCCTGTTCTATGTTTTTGGTTTTGTAACGAATACTTACCGTCATGGTCATTTTGGCAAAAAACTAGTTTGTGTCTTAGTGTTTATAGTGTTATTTTGTTATTTGCTGTCCGCAAAACCCTGCTTTTTAGTTTTGTCAGGGCATGGCTATTACCCATTTTTCGTAAATTTTGATTTTTGCATTGACCCATCTGTTCTTCTGCTAGACCTATATGATTAAGCATCGAATCAATCATCTCCTGAATTGGATAACGTTACGGCGCAATGGGGTGAAATATAGTACTTTTCAAATCAGAGGGCGTATTTATGTTGAAAACCATGAGGGGAGTTTGGTAATTGGGCCTAATTTCTCGGCTAACTCTGGGCAAGATGCCAATCCAATCGGGGGTGATACTATTTTGCGACTAATTGTGCAAAATCAACAAGCTACATTGACGATTGGGCATCATGTTGGCATCTCTAACTCTACGATTGTTTGCTGGGACCACATTGTTATTGGTAACCACGTTATTATCGGTGGTGGCTGTAAAATATGGGACACTAACTTTCATTCTCTTAATCCACACATTAGAATGAGCGGTGCTGATGATAATATTCTGACAAAGCCTGTCTTCATTGATGACTATGTGTTTGTTGGTGGAGGTGTTACTATTTTGAAGGGAGTTCATATCGGCAAGCACAGTGTTATTGCTGCCGGCAGTGTGGTATATGACGATATTCCAGCAGGAGTATTGGCAGGCGGAAATCCTTGTCAAATCATTCGTTCTTTAGAATTATGACCCCCCTCTCCTATCGTTTTTTTGTGGTTTTTCATCATGAAATAACCCCAACGTATTATCATGAATCAATCATCGAACATTGCGTTTTTGTAAACGTAAACCCTGCCAACAAGTCTAAATACCCTTGCATCAAAACAATTAATCTGTTTGATTTTGAACACTTCACACCTCTAGGCAAGTGGTACACCGAATCTGAAGTCATATACAATGTATTCAAAAACCCTACGCTTTGGAATGATGTAGATTTTATTGGTTTTTTACAGTATGATGTAGATTCTTCTGCCCTGAGACATCAAACGTTGCTTAATATTCTACAAACTACCGAGGGGATCATTTTTAACCCTCATACCTTTGAGCAAGACTATCATCAAAAAATTTTGATGGATGAGTCTCGACCAAATCTGTTACAAGGTAAGGGTATCAATTGTTATGATGTGCTATTTGAAGACTTTAATCGTGCTTATGATACTCATCATAAACCTCAAGATTGGTTAGAAAATACCATTGGGTTATGTTCCTGTTTCGTAGTGAAGAAATCAATCTTTGAAAACTTAATGGCTTTCATATCTCCAATCATTGAAAGTAAAAAGTTAGATAAATTTGATACTCAGCACCAACATCGTATCCAAGGAGGTTTTTTGGAACGCTATTATGCTGTTTGGTTTCTACTAAAAGGTTTATCTTTGTTCTCGTTTAGTCTTCCGCACGAATATGCAGAAACCCAAAAACAGAATACCTTTTTTAAACGATTTGTTAGACGTTGGAAGCGTTTTGTATCTTATTGACTGGTAATATTGCTCCATCTGGAGTTCCAAATTTGGTACGAAGTAACCCTTCTGAAAGGGAAAATGATTACGTTCAATCGCTTACCAAGTGGTTAGAGACAGGGCATTCCGTAGTTTTTTGTGAAAACAGTGGCTATTGCTCTACTAGAATTAGTGCCCTTTTTGAAAAGTACCCCAATGGTGAATTTTTGCAGTTTGCTACAACACAAAGCCATTTGGGGAAAGGCCACGGTGAGGCCGAAATTATGGAATATGCCTATCGTTATTCGACAAAGCTACAACAACATTCAGGTTGGATAGCTAAGGTTACTGGACGTAATTTTGTCGAAAACTATAAGCCTATTTTTAGTTCAGTAGTGTCCATAGAAAAGGGGGAGATTGTCGCTAATTTAGAGGATAATCTGCGATTTGCTGATTCTAGAATGTTTTTTTTTAAATCTGCCTTCTTTGAATCTTATTTAGCCCAGCAATTAATCCTCATTTATGAACAACAGGGTATATTTTTTGAACACTGCTTAGCTCGTGCAATTCATTTGTATTTAGGAAATGGAGGCAATTGGTATCCACTTCCGATTGCTCCCAATTTGGTTGGTTATTATGCCTCCGCTAATTTACCCTATAAAAATGACTATTTTCGCAAGAGTAAGCGTAGGTTTATTCAATCTTTAAGAAACTGGGCTATCAGATATAGACCTTGGTGACATAACAGATTGTTTCTGTGTATTTTTATGCATTTTTGATCTATTATTTGTCTAATTATGAATCCCTTCTTATCCGTTTTTTTCTTAGCCGGGATTCCTATTCTTTTCCTTCTTCAACGTCACAAAACCTTATTTGTACTGAGTCTGATTTCGGTTGTCAGCGACCTCTTCCGAATCTCGACGTTCGGAACAAATTTGTATATTTTCAATTATATCGCCCTTTTTTACAGTATTTACTTCTTTCAAGATGTCTTTAAACCACCAGCCTCTTCTGGTTGGTTTTTTTTGAAATACTTATTCGCCGAATATTTCCTACTTATTATTGGAGCCATCGTGTTTGGGGTATTATTTCCTTGGGAGGATCCCTTTTCTGACCGTAGTTGGAATCAACGGATTAGTAATAGAGCTGCTATCGCTCTCGTTAAATCGTTTAGTGATATTATGGTTTGTTACTATTTTCATTATTTATTCAAAAAGCAACTCGTTTCAGGCCCATTTCTTTTCAATGCACTTGGTATTATCACTGTGATAAACATTGTCATTGCTATTTCTGATTTTTTTACGGGTTACGCCATCAAATTTTCGCTATTTTCAGTTGAAATCCGCAACGAGATATTGTCTCGATTTACTGGTTTAGAAGGTGAGCCTCGAGTTCTTGGACGAAACTCTGGCCTTACTTTTTTAATGTTTTATTGTTTTTCGCTTAATAAAGTCATTTTTTCTAAATGGCAGAACCTCTATCTGATTGTATCCATTTTGGGCCTCATTTTGAGTATTTCAGTATCTGCTGCTGTGACAACCACTCTTGTTTTTGGAGTTCTTTTATTGTTTCATTGGAAGCCCCGGCATTTACTAACAGTCGCTTTATTTACCATTATTGCCACTGTGTCTTATCAAATTATTAGTAAAAATGAATATTACCAGTTTTTGATGGAACTTCGCCTCGGGCGTTTGGAGCAAGGCAATGAGTATGACCAAATGGTTGGAGAGCCCTTAATTTTCACAAAATTTGAAGTATTTGACCGAGCAGCACTTAATTTTTTTTACAATAACCCTAAGCATCTGTTGCTAGGTGCAGGGCCCAATCTAATTAATTTTCCGGCTGGAAATTATATTTCAAATTTTGAACTTACTTTATATGCTGGGCATCTTGACAATCCACCTTTTACAGGTATTTTGTTTATTTTGAGTAGAAGTGGGATATTGGGGCTATTCATTTACGGCTTACTATTTTTACATTTGTTCCAGCTTGCAAGGTTA
This sequence comes from Spirosomataceae bacterium, assembly GCA_046329195.1. GTDB lineage: Bacteria > Bacteroidota > Bacteroidia > Cytophagales > Spirosomataceae > JAXLVB01. Next base: position 840,320 of record JAXLVB010000001.1, read on the forward strand.
AAAGGCTCTCGCCTTTGCAGTGATTTCCTCTGGTTAATTTTAGTGTTTTGCAATATCATTTTCATGCCTTTTTATATGCTTTTAGCCATTTATTGGGGTGTTTATTACTACTCTTCTAACCAAAACAATGCTTAGTATTATTACTCCAGTACTTAATGGGGCGGCATACATCGAACAAAATATTCGAAGTGTTCAACAACTGAGCATTCCACATGAACATATTGTTGTAGATGGGCAATCCACAGACGGCACACTAGATATTTTAAAGAAATATCCTCATTTGAGAGTTGTACATCAGTCTCACACATCTGGTATGTACGGAGCTATTCAGGAAGGTATCGATGTTTGTAGTGGAAATTACATTTGCTACCTCAACTGTGATGATCAACTCATTCCTTTTGGGTTTATAATGCTTTACAATACCCTTATAGCACTCAAGGCAGATTTGGTAGTGGGTGATAGCTTAATCCTGTATCAACATTCTCATCAAATAAAATATGTTGCAGCCAAACCTTGGCCTAACTATTGGCTCAAAGTTGGCGAGTTACCTTTTCTACAGCCTAGTTCTATTTTTAGTCGGAGTGCGTATTTCAAAGCTGGTGGAATAAACGCCAACTATCGAATAGCTGGAGATTTTGACTTATTCCGACGTATTTCGAAATTTGTAAAGATTTATCGAGTCAATGTACCCGCTACCATTTTCTTGAAGCATGGAGCTTCGTTGGGTGATAAAAATACCCCCTTATTTCATCAGGAAATCGCTCAAATTTTAAAGCAACAAAAACACCTTTTCACGGTTTTTATGTTTCGGGTCGTAAATTTTTTTACAAATGGATACTGGTCATTCCTAAATCGAAACAAACTGGATGTCTAAAACTATCCTCTTTTTGTATAGTGAACTGATGCCCTACAACTTACCTTGGTTTTCGATATTGACCCAGCAATATGGTTACAAGGTCATAGTGGTGCATTGGGACACTCGTAAACAGACCCCCTACCTGCCACCTACTATTCCGGATGTGGCATTTCACCTTCGGTCGAATTTTAGCACAATTCAACTACAACAACTTGCTGATAATCTTCAGCCCGATATTATTTACAGTTCGGGCCGCATGGACAGTGGCTACCTACGTGTGTGTAGCCATTGGAAATCGAAAGGATCAATTACTGTATGCGGCTTTGATACTCCTTGGCAAAGTACCTGGCGCCAATGGATAGCCGTACTAGGTCGTAGTTTGTTCTTTAAACCGTATTTTACACATATTTGGGTTCCTGGTCGCTTTCAGTATGAGTACGCACGAAAGTTGGGCTTTGCCCCCAACCAGATTTTAATGAATCTTTATGCAGCCAATACTATCCCTTTTAGAGCAAAAGCCTCTGCTAAGTTGGCTAGCTATCCTCATCGGATCTTATTTGTAGGCCGACTAACACCTGAAAAAGGCATCCAACAACTCACAAAAGCATTTAGTGAACTACAATCTATCTCGCCAAATGACTGGATACTGACTGTTGTAGGTGATGGTTCTCTAAAATCCAGTTTGCCTATTCATCCCTCTATCGAATACATCCCTTTTTCTTCCCAAGTCCAGCTAGCTCAATTGGCTAGTCAATCTGGAATATTTTGTTTGCCAAGTCCTCTCGAACACTGGGGAGTAGTAGTACATGAGTTGGCAGCTGCAGGTTTGCCATTACTACTGTCAGAACAATGCGGTGCAGCTTCTGAATTTCTGATTAATGGTTTTAATGGCTATTTTTTCAAGGGAGGAAATATCTTCGATTTACAAAAAAAACTTTTATTGATGATGTCTTTACCTGATACACAGTTATCTGAAATGGGTAAAAACTCTCAAAAACTTTCTGAACGAATCAGTGCCGAAACCTCTGTAGCATCGTTAGTAAGTATTTTAAATTGCTAAGGATTCCTTTCTCAAAAAGAAACTCCCTACTCATCGCACTTTTAAATTGTGTACTATGTTTGTTAGTAGGTAATTAAGTACTTATGCAAAAATAGTTTGTAATATCCAATCAACGAATAAAGCCTATAAACTCCTGTTTATTAGGTATTTACCAATAACGGATAACGATTAACTAATAACGTCTTTGTACTTATAATCTGTACATTTACCTTTGATATGATTTATTGACGAACTATGCCTGTTTTTGACAACCACGGACGCCCCATTACCTACCTTCGGCTGGCAGTAACAGACCGCTGTAACTTGCGGTGCTTTTATTGTATGCCCGAAGATGGTATCAAATACCTACCCAAAAAACAGTTGCTTAGCTACGAAGAAATGGAGCGCTTGGTACGGGTATTGGCCAGTATGGGTATCAAAAAAGTACGTATTACTGGCGGCGAACCCTTTGTTCGTCACGATTTGGTTCCTTTTATGTACCGTTTGGCGGCTATTGATGGGGTCGAAGAAATTGCCCTTACGACTAACGGCATTTTGACAGGTCAATACATTCACGACCTCAAGGCTATTGGTGTAAAATCCATCAATTTGAGTATGGATACACTAGACCGTCAGCGTTTTTTTGAAATTACTCGCCGTGACGAATTTGTGAAGGTAGAACGATGTATGTATGAGTTATTAGACAGCGGTTTCGAGGTCAAAATAAATGCGGTGGTGATGGAGGGCAAAAATACACAAGACATCTTGCCGATGGTAGCCCTTACTCGTGACTATCCCGTGGCCGTACGTTTTATTGAAGAAATGCCCTTCAATGGTGAAGGCAGCCACTATCCTCAACTCCACTGGACTTACCGACGAATTTTGGACGAAATCCGTTCACAATACCCTGAACTCCAAAAACTTACAGACGAGCCGCATTCTACCTCTTACAACTATCGAGTTCCTCAGCATCAGGGCACAATCGGGGTAATTGCGGCTTTTACCCGGTCTTTTTGTGGTTCTTGCAATCGCATTCGTATCACGGCTCAAGGAGTACTCAAAACCTGCCTATATGACAATGGGGTATTGCAGCTTCGAGACCTGCTCCGAACCAATATTTCGGATGAAGGGCTTCAGGATGTACTTCAACAAACGCTTCAACGCCGCCCCAAAGATGGGTATGAAGCCGAATCGCTCCGTGGCTCACTCGTTACCGAATCTATGACAACTATTGGTGGCTAAGTACTTGAACACATTTAGTTTATATTATCCAGCAAGCACTTTCAAGCATAAGCATTTGTTTATCAGCATTTTACGATTAACCGATAACGATTAACTAATAACGCTTAGGTACTTAAGGGTTATTACCTTCATAAGTTGACAAACTTGCAAAAAGCCATGAAAATCAACACTCGTACTTATGTTGAGTTACTTTTGTCTTGGCACTAAAATAAAAATCCCCTTATTGCTAAGGGGATACAATATCACCGAACAACACAAGCCATTCGTAATTCTACTCTAATCGTCTTTTTTTAACTCGAACGGCGCAGTTTTGCCTCAATCGTCTGCTGGGTGTGTGGTACAGCCCGCAAGCGCTCTTTTGGTATGAGCTTACCTGTATCTATACAAATGCCGTATGTGCCATTTTTGATACGAATGAGGGCGTTTTCGAGCTGAATAGCAAACTTTTGTAAGCGAGCAGCCGATTGGCTCAACATTTCCCGCTCACTGGTATCGGCACCATCTTCAAGCAATTTGCTGTTTCCAGAAGTTTCGTCTGTACCCGAGTCGTTTTTCTTACTCAACGAATCCCGAATTTTGCGCAGTTCTGAGCGAGTTTCTTCCAGTTTTGTAACAATGATTTCCTCAAATTCTTTGAGTTCCTCTTCGGAATATCGGGTTCTTTCTTCTGTGGTGTTCATAGGCATGGGTAACATCCGTTTGTTAAGTATTGATTTACAGAGCCTTACGACAGGGATACAGGCTTAGTTTGTTGAGGGTTGTAAAAAATGCCACAAAAATAAGACTAACTTCTATTCTTTCAACTTTTTGAATAAAAAAGAAACAATAAAAAAAAGTTCAACCTTGGTTTTGGCAATGAATATTTGGCAAAACCTCTGGTTATCCAAATAGGGTAATGGTCATTTGACAATTCACACAACAACCTTCCATTTTGTCTGGAAACTACTCCATTATCTTTTGAAAATAGTCATTTGATTTTGTCATCGAAAAGGTTGTAAGTTTGCGGTCAAATCATTTCATCGCAAAAAAACCAAATTTTTTATCAGAATAATTCTATATATGTTGAGCCGATTTATGGAGTCTCTTTCATTAGGCTAAACAACACATAAAGAACTACTACCATGAGCTACATTGAACCCGCTCCGATTAAAGACCAAGAGAATCCGCTTGAGTCAATGATGCAACGCTTCGACAAGGCTGTTGAGCTGTTAGGCATCAGTGAGGAAATGTATTATATTTTGAAAGTACCTCGCAAGCAAGTGATTGTGGGGCTACCCGTAACGATGGACAATGGGTCTATCAAAGTATTTGAGGGGTATCGGGTGATTCACTCAAACATCTTGGGGCCGGCTAAGGGTGGTATTCGATTCGACCCGGCCGTTAACTTAGACGAAGTGCGGGCTTTGGCAGCTTGGATGACTTGGAAATGCGCCGTGGTGGATATTCCGTATGGAGGTGCTAAGGGGGGCATAGCTTGTAACCCACGAGAAATGTCAGCAGGAGAAATTGAGCGCCTCATGCGGGCATACACTTTGGCAATGCTTGATGTGTTTGGTCCAGACAAAGACATTCCGGCTCCAGATATGGGTACAGGCCCTCGTGAAATGGCTTGGCTGATGGACGAATTCTCAAAGGCTAATGGCATGACAATCAGTGGAGTAGTAACCGGAAAACCCCTTGTACTAGGTGGCTCGCTTGGACGTACAGAAGCTACAGGTAGAGGCGTAACGGTGTCGGCACTGGCGGCCATGGAAAAACTTCGTATCAATCCTTATCGGGCTTCGGCTGCCGTACAAGGTTTTGGCAATGTAGGCTCGCACGCTGCTGCACTTATGCACGAGCGTGGGGTTAGTGTCAAAGCAATCAGTGATATTACGGGTGCGTATTACAACGACCGAGGCATTGATATTGAAGCCGCTATGGCCTACCGTGATAAAAACAAAGGAACGTTGGAAGGTTTTGAGGGTGCCGAAAAAATATCGAACGAAGATTTGTTAACCCTAGCGGTTGACGTGCTTGTACCTGCGGCCAAAGAAGATGTGATTACAGACGATAACGCCGCTAACATCCAAGCAAGACTCATTGTAGAAGGAGCCAACGGACCTACCTCGGCCAGCGCCGACGATATTATCAACGAAAAAGGCATCATGGTTGTACCCGATATTTTAGCCAATGCTGGTGGCGTGACAGTATCTTACTTTGAGTGGGTTCAGAATCGCATCGGTTATGCCTGGACGCTCGACCGTATCAACCGCCGAACCGACCGTATTATGAAAGACGCTTTTGACAAGGTATATGCTGCATCGCAGAAGTACAAAGTAAATATGCGTATTGCGGCATACATCGTTGCCATAGACAAAGTAGCCTCTACTTACAAATTCCGTGGGGGGTATTAATACTGATTATCTCGTTTTTTGTAAGAAAGACCACTCTGCATGTGGTCTTTTCTTGTTTTACCCACTCGTCATATCACGAATCCTTTCAATCTCTTTGCCATACGTTACTTTTTTGCAGACCTTTGCGTCGAATTTAACCATTGTTAAATGGTTCATTAAATTTTCTCTTGATGAAGATTGTTATTTTGACTTGCTGGTACACCGACAACATGGGCTATGCCGAAAATTGTTTGCCACGCTCTTTAGCCAAGTTGGGACACGAAGTTCACATTATCAGCTCACTCGGAAAGGCTTATTTTAATGATTCTTCTTACGAAAAAACGTATGCTTCTTTTGCTGGCCCAGCTATCGCCCCAGCAGGGACTACACAACTAACAGAGCGTTTGTTTTTGCACCGACTACCGCATGGGTTTTTAATGGGTAGAATCTATTTAAAAGGGCTTTATAGTGTACTAAAATCTATCAACCCTGAGGTAGTACAAAGCTTCGAAATCGCTTCTCCATATACATTACAGGCTGTTTTGTTGAAGCCATTTTTAGGTTTTAAATATTTTAACGGTAGCCATACTACCTTATCTGTTTTTCCTTTGCACCATACTTGGTCGTCGTGGTCTCTGCAAAAGCTCAAATGGGTACTTTTCAAACAATTCCCTGGCTGGGTTGTATCATGGTTTACAAATCGTTGTTATCCAGCGAGTTCGGACTGTGCCTTGATTGCCACCACCTATATGGGGATGCCTGCCGATAAATGCACCGTGTGCCCATTAGGTGTTGAAACTGACGTTTTTATGCCAGCAAATACCTCTTCGCTTATACAAGACTGCGAGCAAAAACGAGCTGAATTAGGCTATATTGCCGACGATATTGTTTGTATCTACACCGGACGTTTTTCAGAAGACAAAAATCCGCTCGTTTTAGCAAAAGCTATTGCATCGCTTCAAAAAACAGGCGAAACTACGTTCAAAGGTCTGTTTATTGGTGAAGGAATCCAACGAGATGCTATCTTAGCGTGTGAGGGTTGTCAGGTTATTTCCTTTTTGCCTCATACACAGCTTCCGTTGTTTTACCGCTTGGCTGATATTGGCGTTTGGCCTACCCAAGAATCCACAAGCATGTTAGATGCTGCCGCTTCAGGCATTCCAATCATTGTTAATGATACACTCAAAGCAACAGAGCGAATTGATGGGAACGGCCTTTCGTATAAATTAGGTAATTTTGAAGACTTGGCCCATAAATTGAGACTACTGGGAGATAAATCTTATCGAAAAAAATTGGGCGACACTGGCCGTTATCGAATGGAAACTCTTTTTAGTTGGGATAAGATTGCAAAAGAACGAATCCAAGACTATTTAACGTTCTGATTGATGCCCCTTTCATTCCTAAAAAAACTCCTTTTCAAGCACGAATTCACTCGAAACCTTTCTTTGTTGATTGGCACATCAGTCGTTGGTTATGGAATCACCTTGCTATTATCGCCAGTTTTAACACGCCTCTACGACCCTACTGCTTTTGGTGTTTTGCAGGTATTCCTTTCATGGTGTTTGTTAGGTGCTGGGTTGATATGTGCTCGCTATGAGACCGCTATTCTGATACCTAAAGACGAAAAAACTGCCTTTTCCTTAGCCGTTATTTCTTTCAGTATAGCCATAGTATTATGCGTTTTTTGTGTATTTATTGTTCTTGGTCTAAAACTTTTCGGACAAGACATTTCTCAAGTTATATTACTAAATCCGTATTTGTGGTTCTTTCCACCTGCTTTGCTATTTATTGGCACTTACCAGATTTTCAGCCAATTAGCCGTACGAAATCAAGCATTTAAAGAAATAGGAAAAACCAAAATAACCCAATCGGTTGGTCAGGCACTTGTACAGTTATCTCTTGGCATAACTCAAACTGGTGCATGGGGATTGATAATAGGAGATGTTGTGGGGCGATTTTGGGGGATAATATACCTATCTAAAAAAATGATACGTAGTTATCAACAAGAGTTCCACAAGATAAATTTTTCTTATCTACGACAAGTTGCTTGGCGGTATCGAACGTTTCCTTTGGTATCATCATGGTCCACCCTGATTAATACAGGGGCGTACATTATCCCTAATCTTCTTTTTACTGACTATTACGGCCTATATTTTATGGGCTTATATGCTCTGTCCGAACGAGTTTTCTCGTCTCCCAAAGCATTAATTGGGCAGTCTGTCTCCCAAGTTTACAACGGTACAGCATCCAAACATCTAAACGACCCTACTGGTTTATTGCTTCTGTATAGAAAATTGGCTATTCAACTGTTTCTATTAGGGGCGATACCTTTTTTACCTATCATTGTTTTTGGAGAGTCAATTTTTGGATGGGTTTTTGGTCATGAATGGAAAATGGCTGGATATTATGCCCAAATCTTAGCTTGTATGCAGTGGTTTGAATTTGTGGCGTCGCCGTTGTCTCAAACACTCAATTTATTAGAAAAACAGCATTGGCAACTACGATGGGATATCCTTCGTTTGTTGCTTTGTATCCTATCTATATACATTGCTCACTCTTTTTTTGATAATCCATTTTGGGGAATAACGGCCTATGCTATTTCTCTTTCTTTAATGTATGGGGTTCACATTTTTCTTTGTAACTTAGCTATAAAACGGATTTCATCCTAACAAATGCTCATCCTATCACCGCTGAAACAGGTTGTTTCTAACCACCCTAAACTTCTCGTTTTGATAGGTTTAGTGTTGTATGTTTTACTTTTTATAGGCATTTACCGATTTCACTTGTCAATATACTGGGATTATTGGGGTTTTAACTATTATGAGCCACCACTATGGTTATATATTTTTGCTTGGGCTACGGCTCTCCTACCCTGTAGCTGGCTTCCCATCCAAATTAATCGCCCATCTCAAATCATTTATTGGGCGTTATATCTCATTTGTTATGTTCCGGCCTTGTTTTCGCCAATATTCATGCAACTATGTCGAGTCTCTGATTTATTTTTTTTGGTACTATCACTCTTTATTGGCTTCTTGCTAATAGCTCTTCCGTATCAAATCATGCTCCCAAAATTCAATTTTAGCATGTCTATTCGGAGTTTTAAACTGCTATTTTGGAGTATCACTATTATCTTTTTTTCAGATATAATATACGTATATTGGGGAAATTTCCAGTTAGTTTCATTTGCAGATGTATATGATATTAGATTTTCGGGCGGAGAGCTTGCTAAAAAGAATTTTGTAGGATATGCCATCATTATATCTGCCGGTTGTCTAATGCCCTTATTACTTTCGTGGGGAATTTTCACCAAAAACACCCTCTATATTGTTCTCTCGGTTGTTGGACTAACTATTTTGTATAGTACCGCCGGTAATAAGATGATGCTTTTTTTTATTCTTGTCTTATTGGTAATACATTGGTTTTTTCGGAACGATTTTAGAAATTTTGGAATCACCTTTACCTTCTATTTAGTACTTTTTTGGGGTTTGCTATTATACCTAAGCGAAATAGAATCTGTTCGCTCCATCCTAATGGTCGTAATTGGGTTACTCTTTATGCGTACATTAGGGAATGCTGGATTAACTACTGGCTTGTACCATTCTTTTTTTTTAAATCATCCCACCACCCACTATTCACATATCAATTTTATCCGTTTTTTTATAGAATATCCTTATCAAGAACAATTAGGACAAGAAATTGGCTATTATTATATGGGTGAATCAGACCTTAACCTAAATGCCATTTTTTGGGCCACCGATGGGCTTGCGGCATTAGGTGTGTGGGGTATTCCTATCGTTTGTTTTTTAGTGGGGTGGGTGTTTTGGATAATAGATACTTGTGCCCAAAAGCACGACCTCAAGTTTGTGGTCATGGCCATCCTTCCTGTTGGAATGAATCTACTCAATATGTCCTTATTTACCACACTCTTAACAGGGGGCATGGCACTTTCTATGCTTTTGCTTTACTTAATGCCTCCTCTCAAAGCTAATTCAAATTATTGCTAATATGTCATTCCGTTCTTTTGTTTTGGGTTGGATACCCCCTACTTTGCTATCGCTGATTCGACGATTACTAAATTATCTACGCCCTGCACCTTGGCAATATGTTATAGATGGCTGGCAAACACCTCTCAAAACAAGAGGGTGGAACTTACACAGCATTGCACAGATCCAACTAAAAAAGTGGGGAGAGTATTCGGCTATCGTAGCAAGTACACGTCCGCTTGGCATTAATCATGAAGATACCACTATTTCCGAAAAAAATATCATCGCTCATAACTTAATGATGACTTTTGCCTACGTTTTGAGTCTAAATAGTCGAAATTGTCAGCAACCAACTTTATTGGATTGGGGTGGGGGTATTGGGCATTATGGCCTTCTTGCCAAGCATATTATTGAAGAAACTACGTATTTTTGCTACGATTTGCCTGAATTATGTAAAATAGGACGGCAAGTATTTCCAGAAGGTTGTTTTTTTGACAATCGGGAAGAAGTATTCAAATACAATTATGACTTAGTATATGCTGGCAGTTCGCTATGGTATGATGAACAGTGGAAAGAAACGGCGAGCCGGTTGTGTAATGTTACGAATCATTATCTTTGTGTGAATAAAATGATTTTTGTAGATAATGTACCCTCCTTTGTAGCGATACAAAGACCGAGAGGTATATACGACACAGAATATTTATGTTGGATTTTTAATAAAACAGAATTTGTGGATTATATAGAACAACAAGGATTTAGATTGGTACGAGAGTTGCTAATAGATCAAAGTCCTTATATTTTTAAGGCCCCAGAGCAAGGCACTATTGCCGGCTTTTTATTCAAGAAACTTTCATGATAAAAGCTATTTCAAAAGGGGCATTGCGCAGGCACATGTTCGAGCCTACTTGGTTGGGTCTAATACTAAATCCCTTCTTCATTGCCCGACGTGGTCTTTATTTACATATAAAGGCTCTTTCTGGAAATATAACTGGTCAGTTATTAGACGTAGGCTGTGGCCGAAAGCCCTATCAAACACTATTTTCTAATGCTACTAACTACATTGGATTAGAAATAGATACACCCGAAAATAGGAGAGACAAGAACGCTGACTTTTTCTATGATGGGGTCAACTTTCCTTTTGAAAGGGAGTCTTTTGATGCCGTTTTAGCGAATCAAGTATTTGAACACGTGTTCAATCCTGATGAGTTTTTAGAGAATATTTGGCGTGTTTTGAAACCCAATGGGGTATTATTATTAACTGTTCCGTTTGTATGGGATGAGCACGAACAACCCTTCGATTATGCTCGTTACTCATCATTTGGGTTAAAACATATACTCCAAAAACATGGTTTTAGTATCATTGAGCATCGTAAGAGTGTAACTTCTGTTGCCGCTTTTTTTCAACTACTCAATGGTTACTTTTACAAAAAAACCTTGTTCTTAGGAAAAGGTATTTACTTAACAGTTGTACCGTTTTTGATGTTTCCTTTAACATGCTTGGGGTTAGTATTAGGTATAATACTCCCCAAAAACAACGATTTTTTTCTGGATAATATTATTCTTGTTCAGAAAAAGATTTAATCTTGTTGATATTTTGACTACCAAATATTGAATTGAATTGCTTAACTTGCGAATGTAAAGTTGTTGAAAGCTAAGTCTCTAACCACACGTAACAAATGGTGAATTCATTGTTATGGGTTGAAAAACCCTTCACTATTTCTTTCAAAGAAGATTATCCAGCGCCTTATCTGATTGATTTTCCCTCTTTGGGATTAGATGGAACAGGTTTTTTATCTGTAGCAGAAAATGCTGATAATATTCCCTTTGATATACAACGTGTGTTTTGGACTTATGATGTTCCAGAGAAAGCTATCCGTGGGGAACACGCCCACCACCGTTTGGAGCAAATTTTAATTGCTGTAAAAGGGACTATTCTGGTAATAACAGAACAAGGTGATGGCCTCACACACAAGTTTGTATTAGATAGTCCTACAGTAGGTCTTTATATTCCACCCCATGTATGGCATTACATGGAGTATTCCGGCTCTGCCATTCAAGTGGTGTTGGCTTCAATGCCTTATAGTGAAGAAGAATACATTCGCTCGTATGAAAAATTTAAGGAGATTTACAAATAAGTATCTCTTTCTTCCTTTCATTAACTGACCTTCTCTTTCACAACTGCATATCTCCTTAATTTCCCTAATCATTACGTTTACGGACTATTCCGTATATCATACCTATCTATTTTGTTAACTTGATTCGATTTACACCTAAAAGTGCTATATATTTGATAATCAAACAAATATATATCCACAAGTCTTGCAGATTTTTATAAATCCACTTTGAATAGGTGCATATCTTCGATTACTTGGTTCATTAATATTTCTCTATTTGTCAACATATATCGCATAATGATATAGCTTTGTGGTTGTTTTTTGAATAAAGTATCATGAATCCTAAACTAAAACTTCTTTTAAAGAAAACTGGCTATTTTATTGGGAAAATCTTAGGTGTATCCGGAAAAAGGTTTGTGTCTGATCGTTTGAAGGAACTTGCGTGGATAACAAGAACAATCAGCCGGTATATGCACACACTTCAATGGGGTTTTGATTGGCTCGTCCCCCCCCAGCCCGAATGGGGCGATCACTTTGGTGATCAGTTTTGGTTAATGCGCTCTTCGCAAAACCCTTTGTGGTTAGAAAGAGGTATATTCAATTTGCTATGTATAAAACAAGGAGCTACTCTCTTAGAAATATGCTGTGGAGACGGCTTCAATGCGTATCATTTTTACTCCATTAGATGCAAAAATATCATCAGCATTGACTTTGATGTAGATGCCATTAGACATGCAAAAAAATTTAATCAAGCTTCTAATGTAGAGTTTAGACTTCAAGATATTCGTAATGGGCTGCCTGAGGGTAGTTATGACAATATTATCTGGGATGCAGCCATTGAGCATTTCACAGAAAAGGAAATTGAATTTATCATGGTAAATATTAAACAGCGGCTGAAAAAGGGAGGTACAGTAAGTGGATACACGATAAAAGAATTAGAGGGAGGAAAGCAACTAAGCCATCACGAATACGAATTTAAGAGCAAAGAAGATTTACGGCGCTTTTTTGAACCTCATTTCAGCAATGTTATGGTATTTGAGACCATTTACCCCAACAGGCATAATTTTTACTTTTATGCAAGTGATGAAATTCTACCATTCCAAAAAAGTTGGGAATTTATCACTTACTTTCATTCAGGTTCTGGCGATATTGTTCAAAATTAATTTTGATGAAAATTCCTTTTCTATCTTTTGATGGTCAACATAAAGCTATCAAACAAGATATTTTAAACGCTATAGAGCGTTTTTTTGACTCCAATTGGTTTATCTTAGGCCAAGAAGTCAACCGTTTTGAGGAAGAATACGCTCTTTTTAATCAGACCAGTTACTGCATTGGTGTAGCCAATGGCTTAGATGCGTTATATATTTCTCTGAAAGTATTAGGCATTGGGCCTGGCGACGAAGTTATTGTTCCAACCAATACCTACATTGCAACATGGTTAGCGGTTTCGATGACAGGTGCCAAACCGATTCCGGTTGAACCTCGGCCTAATACGTATAATCTGAATCCAGCTCAAATTAAAGACGCCATAACTCCTCGTACTAAAGCTATTATGCCTGTTCATTTATATGGACAAGCTTGTGAAATGGAGCCTATCATGGCTGTTGCTCAGGAGCACAACCTTTGGGTGGTTGAGGATAATGCCCAAGCGCAGGGAGCTACTTATAATCAAAAAATAACGGGAAGTTGGGGGCATATTAATGGTACCAGTTTTTATCCAGGCAAAAATTTAGGGGCGCTGGGCGACGCTGGTGCGATTACTACAAGCAGTGATAGCCTGAATATGGCTGCCCGGACGTTTAGAAATTACGGTTCTCAAAAAAAATATTATAACGAAATCAAAGGGGTGAACTCCCGGTTAGACGAAATACAGGCGGCTGTTTTGCAGGTAAAACTTACCAAACTGCCAGAATGGACCACCCAGCGACAACATGTAGCCAATACATACAACGAACTACTCCAAGGTATTGACGAAGTGATTACTCCTTATGTAGCTTCTACTGCAACTCACGTTTATCACCTATATGTGATACAAGTGCCTGAACGTGAAGCTCTTCAAACTTATTTAAACCAAGAAGGGATTGGTACTCTTATCCATTATCCTGTTCCACCTCATTTACAAAAAGCTTATCAAGATATGGGATACAAGTCGGGTGATTTTCCAATAGCGGAGCATCTTTCTAAAACATTGTTGAGTTTGCCGATGTATCCAGGTCTTAGTGACGATAAAATTGCTTACGTTTGTAATGCCATTCGTTCTTTTTTCTCCAAGAAATAATGTTTTTTAATGAGACGGCATTTTTGTACGTATTTTGACAGCAATTATTTACCTCATTTCAGATCTCTACACGACTCTTTAACTCGTCATTGTCCCAATGCTATTATCTATGCGTTTTGTATGGATGATGGTTGTTACATCTACTTACAAAAACTGGCACTCCCTAATGTAGTATTATTATCTCAGGAAACGTTTTTGGGAGATGATGCGCCTTTGCAAGCCGCAAAACTCAATCGTTCAAAAATTGAGTTTTATTTCACTTGTAGCCCTTCTATGCCTCTTTATGTGCTCAATCATTTTCCAGAGGTTTCACAAATTACTTACTTAGATGCCGATTTATTCTTTTTCTCGGATGTGACGCCTATTTTTGAAGAAATAGGTACTAAATCAGTGGCTATTATTCCTCATCGCTTTGCTTGGCATGGCAAATACTTTGAAAAATACGGAAAGTATAATGTAGGCTGGGTTACTTTTCGAAGAGATGAACAGGGTTTAGAGTGCCTTACCACTTGGCGTAATGAATGCCTTGATTGGTGCTTTGATCATTTTGAAGACGGCAAATTTGCTGACCAAAAATACCTTGATACTTGGCCAGATAACTATTCTAATCTGCACATCATCCAGAATTTAGGTGCTAATGTTGCCTCTTGGAATGTAGGTAGGTTTCGGGTTAGAGAAAAAAATGAACAGGTACTAATAAATGGTACTCCTCTTATTTTTTATCACTTTACTCACCTAAAAGAAATAAAACCCTGGCTGTATAAAACAGAGCTTAGTAAATACTTCACGTGGTCAACAGCTACCATTCGACGAAAAATTTATGGGGTATATATTGACCACCTCAACAAGTTTGCTGTAGTTGATAAAAAACCTAAGCGAGGGCGTAAAGAATTCAGGTTTAGAAACTTAGGCTATTGGATTCAACGATTTACTCATCTGGCCAGATTACTGGTTTTTCCAGATTATCTGATATTAATCAATAAAAAAGTGGTTTGAAATCTCTCAAATTTATTGAGTTGAGTCATCTGGTCTGAACCATTGAACGAATATCTTGCACTAACTGAATTGAAGATAAGGCTTCTGACATACCGAAGCCATTTCCATTCAGAATTTCTTGGTAACTTCTGGTATGTAGATCGGTAAATCCATCACTAAACTCTATTTCTTGCCCTTGCATGGTTAACGACCTATACGTTCTTTTGCCCGCATTTCTTACTTGCAGAGGAATATCGTTTTCGTCAATGCTTAGTTCCCATTTTACTCTGGCTTTTGCTAATTCTAAATAACCCGCCGCTCGTTCTGCTTTGTGTTCATGAACGATATTTTGTTTCACATTGCCAAAAACCCATGTAAGCATATCAAAAAAGTGGATGCCAATATTCGTTGCTATTCCACCTGATTTGCTTTGGTCACCTTTCCAACTATAATGATACCACTTTCCACGAGAGGTAATATATTTTAATTCTACATCATAAATAGTTCCGGTAGTATCATTTTCTATTTTTTGCTTTAGGGCTACTATACTTGGGTGTAGCCTTAGTTGTAAAATAGTATAGACGCTTTTCCGGCTTTCTTTCTCTATTTCTTGTAACGCTTCTAAGTTCCAAGGATTTAGTACTAACGGTTTTTCACAGATTACGTCTGCTTCATGACGCAGCCCAAAGCGTATATGGGCATCATGTAGATAATTAGGGCTACATACTACCACATAATCTATTTTTTGTCCTATCCTACGCAGTTTTTCTAAATGTCTGTCGAATCGTTCGAATTCTGTAAAGAAATCTGCTTCTGGAAAATAACTATCCATAATTCCTACACTATCAAACTTATCCATGGCTGCTACCAAAGTATTACCTGTATCTTTAATAGCTTTTAGGTGGCGTGGAGCTATGAATCCAGCTACACCGATGAGGGCAAATCGTTTCATTTAAAAACCTCTAAATCAATTTGGTAACTTTGTTATTTTCGAGTTGATATTTTTCCGCACTTTCTGGGCACACAGCTATTCCTTCCGAATCAAAGGCCAACCGATGGCCATATTCGCTTACCCAACCTATCTGACGAGCAGGATTACCCACTACTAAGGCATAAGGTAATACATCTTTGGTAATGACGGCTCCAGCTCCAATCAAGGCATATTGCCCTATTTCATGACCACATATGATGGTTGCATTTGCTCCAATACTGGCACCTTTCCGAATATACGTTGGTTTGTACTGGTTTTTCCGTACAATTGCACTCCTTGGATTAGTAATATTGGTAAAAACAGCCGACGGCCCAATAAATACATCATCTTCACAGACCACACCTGTGTAAAGCGATACATTATTTTGAACTTTTACATTATTTCCTAAAATTACCTCTGGCGAAACAACCACGTTTTGGCCTAAGTTGCATCCAAGCCCTATTTTACAATTTGACATAATGTGTGTAAAATGCCAAATTTTGGTATTTTCCCCTATTTCACAATCAGGGTCAATAACGGAGGTGGGGTGGGCAAAGTAACTCATTAGCTAAAAAATGATACTACGGCATTAATGATAAAATTTTGTTGCTCCTCATCCATTTCTGTATGTATTGGCAATGAAATTACCTGTGTACAAAGTTCTGTTGCTACGGGCAAATCTCCAACGGTTCGCCCCATGTTTTCAAATGCCTTTTGGCGATGTAGGGGTAGGGGGTAGTAAATCATACTTGGTATTCCTTGGTGAGCCAAGTACTCTTTTAGTTGGTTTCGCTGATTTGCTGGTACTTTTATCGTATATTGATGAAATACATGCGTTGATTGCGGCAATCTACTTGGGATTTGGATTGATGCAATACCCGAAAAAGCTTTATCATACTGATTTGCAGCGTGTTGTCTCGCTTTGTTGTATTTTTGTAAGTATTTCAACTTTACGTTCAAGATATTGGCTTGTATAGCGTCTAATCTTGAATTTATACCTATTATCTCGTGAAAATACTGCTTGGCTTGGCCATGATTTGCAATCATACGCATTCGATTTGCCAAGTATTCGTCATTTGTACACACTGCTCCTCCGTCGCCAAAACAGCCTAAATTTTTAGACGGAAAGAATGACATCGTACCAATGTGTCCCATTGTACCTGATTTGTGCGTACTACCGTCTAAGCATGTATAATCTGCACCAATAGACTGCGCATTGTCCTCTATAACATAGCTATTGGCATCTGTTGCTATTTTTAAAATTTTCTCCATATCGGCACACTGACCAAATAAATGTACTGGCACAATCAGCTTTGTTTTGGAAGTTATGGCATTTTCTACAATAGCAGGAGTGATATTAAACGTATCTTTATCTACATCAACCATTACAGGTGTTAAACCCAACAAACCAATTACTTCAGCAGTTGCTACATACGTAAAGGCCGGAACAATCACTTCATCGCCAGGTTTTAGGTCAAGCGCCATTAGAGCTATTTGAAGGGCATCTGTTCCATTTGCACAACCAATTACGTTGTTAACCCCCAAATACCGTTGTAATGCTTCTTGAAATTGAGTTACTTGTTTGCCTTTTACAAAGGAGGCACTTTCAAGACACTCCTGAATAGCAGCGTCTATTTCATTTTTTATTAACTCGTACTGAGTTATCAAATCTACCATCTGTATTTTACGCATGACAACTAAATCAATTAGACATCTAAACAAGTTTTGTCAAGGTATCAGCTATCATTTGGGCCGCCGAGCCATTACCATATAAGCCTTCATCATACTTTTCAGGTAGTTTGCTGGTTATCAGCAAAGGGAGTTTCGACAGGTCTTCGAATAGCAAGGTATTCCAACCATCTTCGAGCGTTTCTATCCATTCTGTTTCTTTCCGAATGGTTATACACTTTCTTTTTAACCAATATGCCTCTTTCTGAATACCACCCGAATCTGTCACTACACAGTCGGCGTACTTTTGATAAGCAAGACTTTCTAAATACCCAACTGGTTCTATGAATTTGATATTGTGATACGTTGTTAAGTCAATATTATATTGTTTAGCTCTGTGCCAAGTTCGTGGGTGAATAGCAAAGATAATTTTGACATTCAATTGGTTAAGTATGCTCAAACAATACGACAGTCGCTCTACATCGTCTGTATTATACGGGCGGTGTAGAGTTACAAAGAGGTAGGGTTCAGGCTCTGGCGAGGTTACCAGCGGTGCACATAATTGCAATATATCCTTCATTACGTCACCACAAATCACTACATTTTTACTTATCCCTTCATGCTGCAGGTTATTTTTTGACTCTTCATTTGGGCAAAACAGTATCTCAGCAATATGGTCTGTCAGTACTCTGTTTACTTCTTCTGGCATTTGTCTATTAAAACTTCTCAGACCCGCCTCAATATGCACAATAGGAATGTGTAGTTTGGATGCAGCCAATGCTCCTGCCAAGGTCGAATTTGTATCCCCATATACCACGATGGCGGCTGGTTTTTCGGCAATTAATATCTTTTCTATCTCCATCATCATCAACCCTGTCTGTTCGCCGTGATGGGTTGCTTTAATCCCTAAGTCATATTCTGGCAACGGTATTTGAAGTTCACTAAAAAATACCTCACTCATGTTAGAGTCATAATGCTGCCCAGTATGGATTGTTTTGCATTCAAATTTTTTTTTGAGTGCAAGTAATACCGGGGCGTGCTTAATAAACTGAGGCCTGGCACCAATCACTAATACTATCTTTTTCAAGGAGTTAATGAGTTTGAAATAGAATGAAAACCAACATTTGAAGTGGTAAATTACCTTAAACAACAAATGCAGGCTTTAGACCTGCATTTGTTGTTTATTATATCTTAATACTACTCCCCAGCCAGTTCTTCTATCTGGGCTTTGTATTTTTTAGCAGTTATAACTTCTGCCGATTGTGGATATTCATCCACTACTTTTGCGTAGGTTTCTACTGCTTCTTTATACTGTTTAGCTTTTTCATAGGCCAAGCCTAATTTGATTAGGTAGCCTGGTGTAAAAAACTTATTGGGCTTATAATCAACCGCTTTTTTGTAATTAGAGATGGCCTCTTCGGCATTATTTTTTTCCATGTAAGCGTCTCCAATAAGAGAATAGGCTCTGGCCTGAACCAATAAGTCACCCGAGCTGAAGTTACCTAAACGCTCAATGGCTTCATCGTATTTACCTTGACGAAGCAACGCTACTCCCGAATAAAAATTAGCTAAGTTGCCTGCTTGTCCCGAACCATAGTTATCAGCAATGCCCAACAAGCCTTCATTGGCACCATCGCCTTTCAAGGATTTTGCTAACGAATCGGCTTCAAATTGATTAACGGCCGGAAACATCGCCACTTGCCCTTCTTCGTTTTGAGTACTTTTGTAGTAATTATATCCTAAAAAGCCCAACACGAGAACAAGTAGCCCTCCGCCAATGCCGATAGCCAGATTTTTATTTTTTTCAAAAATCGACTGTGCTTTTCCTAATTCACCCGCAAGTCCTTCTGGGGTCTCTAAGAATTCTAATCCTGATTTTTCTTTTGCAGTTTTTGCCATAATTAGCCAACCTAAAATTTGGAGTGCAAAGTTAGGAATAATGCGCTTATGCCAAAAAAATTTGACTGAAACTTTTATGGCAACTGCTGTGATTTTCTGCTTTTTAGGCTTGGTTGTATTCTGTTTTTTATGGGTTGGCAGTTCTTTTAGCTTACTTTTAAGAATTTTTCTTGGTATTCTGCTTCCGAAAAACCCACCGAAACGATTCCGTGAGAACCTTCTACGATTGGTCTTTTTATGACCGATGGGCTTTGTACCATCAATGCGATGAGTCCTTTTGCTTCGGTTGTTTTTTGAGCATCTGGAATATTTTTCCAAGTTGTACCCTTTCTATTTACCAACACTTCAAGGGTGGTTTGGGTCAACCATTCATTGATTTTTTCTGAACTAACTCCTTTCTTTTTATAGTCGTGAAACTCTACCGGAATCTGATGACCTTCAAGCCATTTTATTGCTTTTTTCACGGTATCACAGTTTGGAATACCATATAGTTTGTACATGCGTTTGGCAGGATTTATGTTTTTGAGTGGATGCAAACCTACTTTTTTATCCTGATTTTCTAAAACCTTTCTGGCGATTTGCATGTTAGCAGACAGGATTACCTACTTTTGTAGTCTGATTTTGCCACGAATCCCCCCTCTGGAGAGTTCGTGGCTTCCTGCATTTTTAAGAGTCTGTACCTATTAAAACATTGCTCAATACACAAGTCTTCTGAATCTCTGATTAAACGTGTATTTACAGATGTTGTATGGTTGTAG
This sequence comes from Spirosomataceae bacterium, assembly GCA_046329195.1. Taxonomy (GTDB): domain Bacteria; phylum Bacteroidota; class Bacteroidia; order Cytophagales; family Spirosomataceae; genus JAXLVB01. The sequence goes on from JAXLVB010000001.1 coordinate 860,477, forward strand.
TAATTGAATCCTCAAAAAACGAGTTATGCTAATTAAAGATTTTCTGACGCTTTACAGAGAAGATCCTTTTGTTCAAACCCTAATTGCTAATCTGACGGACTCTGAGTCGTTTCATGTGCAGCTCAAAGGATTATCTGGGAGCTTAGATGCTGTGTTGGCTGCTGCCGTTTATCAATCCAACAAACAAACTTCTCTTTTCGTTTTGGATGATAAAGATGATGCTGCTTATTTTTTCAATGATTTACAAAATTTGATAGGGGAGGAGCATGTTTTGTTCTTTCCGATGTCTTATAAAAAGCCTTATCAATACGAAGAAGTGGACAACGCCAACGTGCTGATGCGTGCAGAAGTATTAAACAAACTTAATGAAAGCTCTAATAATGGTATTTTGGTTGTTAGTTACCCCGAAGCACTTTCCGAAAAGGTAATTAACAAACGTTCGTTAGTGGCGAATACATTTTCGGTGAGGGTAGGTGAGAAGCTCGACCCTAATTTCTTGAGTGAGTTTTTGGTAGAACAGTCTTTTGAAAAAACTGACTTTGTCTATGAAGCGGGGCAGTTTTCGATGCGAGGCGGAATCATTGATGTTTTTAGTTTTGCCAATGAGTTTCCTTATCGAATTGATTTGTTTGGCGACGAGGTAGAAAGTATCCGTACCTTCGACCCCGAAACGCAACTTTCTAAAGAGTCGGTCAGTATTATCAATATCATTCCAGATGTACAGACCAAGCTGATTCAAGAAAGCCGTGAATCATTTCTAAATTTCTTTCCAGAATCAGCTTTACTTTGGTTTAAAGACACCGAGTTTTGTTTAGAAATCATTGAAAAATGCTTTGACAAAACAGTCCAACGCTTTCAGCAAGTACTTACCAGCAGTGGGGGTATCAAAGTAGTTAATGAACCTTCAGCGCTTTTTGAAACTCGGCGTAGCTTTTTAAATCAAATCAAAGAATTTCATACCGTAGAGTTTGGCAGGAAGTTTTATTTCAAAACCGAACAACGCTTCACTTACCCAGCTCAATCACAGCCATCGTTTAATAAGGACTTCAAGCGATTAGTAGAAAATCTGCATGATCAACAATATCATGGGTTTACTAATATCATCGCCTCTGATTCTGTAAAGCAACTTGAGCGTCTCAACACCATTTTAGGAGAACTTGACCCACATGTTCGTTTTTTACCGCTCAATATTTCGCTTCGAGAAGGGTTTGTTGACGAACAAGCAAAAATCATGTGCTACACCGACCATCAGATTTTTGATAGGTATCATAAGTACAAGGTGCGAGATAAATTTTCTAAATCCAAAGCCCTGACCCTGAGAGAATTAAAAGCCTTACAACCTGGCGATTATGTCACGCATATTGATTATGGAATTGGGCGCTTTGCCGGTCTTGAAAAAGTGGATGTTGGAGGAAAGCCACAAGAGGCTATTCGCTTGATTTACAGAGACAATGATGTCCTTTTTGTGAGTATTCATTCGCTTCACAAAATCGCTAAATATTCAGGAAAAGATGGTACGGCTCCTACTATGAGTAAGTTAGGCTCACAGGAATGGCAAATCAAAAAGTCGAAAGTTAAGAAACAAGTCAAAGACATTGCGGCGGAGCTGATTCAATTGTATGCCAAACGAAAAATGGCACCAGGGTATGCATTCAGTCGAGATAGTTTTTTACAGGCCGAACTGGAATCCTCATTCCTTTATGAAGATACACCTGACCAAGCCAAGTCCACGTCTGACGTTAAAGCCGATATGGAAAAGTCACATCCTATGGACCGTTTGGTTTGTGGTGATGTTGGTTTTGGCAAAACAGAAGTAGCCATTCGGGCAGCCTTCAAAGCCTGTTGTGATAATAAACAAGTGGCAGTGCTGGTACCCACTACCGTTCTTGCTATGCAGCACTACCGGACGTTTCGAGACCGTCTGGAAAAGTTTCCAGTCAAGGTTGAATACATCAGTCGTTTCAAAACAGACCAGCAAATCAAAGAAACACTCAAACGGGTAGCCGCTGGTCAAACAGATATTCTGATTGGTACCCACCGAATTGTTAGCAAAGACATCAAATTCAAAGAACTGGGGTTGCTGATTATTGATGAAGAACAAAAGTTTGGTGTAAAAACCAAAGACCGTATCAAAGAGATGAAGGTGAATGTGGACGTTCTTACTCTCACGGCCACACCTATTCCTCGAACCTTGCACTTTTCGTTGATGGGTGCTCGTGACTTATCAGTCATAGCCACTCCTCCTCCTAATCGACAGCCTGTTACTACCGAAATCCACAAGTTCAGCGAAGAATTCATTCGTGATGCCATCACCTACGAACTCCGAAGGGCTGGACAGGTCTTTTTTGTTCACAATCGGGTTAGTGATATCGAATCAATAGCCAATCTGATTCTGAAATTAGTCCCTGACGCTAAAGTTGGAGTAGCACATGGACAAATGGAAGGGGAGCGTCTTGAACGAGTCATGATGAAATTTATTGAGGGCGATTATGACATTTTGGTATCTACTAATATCATTGAGTCTGGTTTGGATATTCCTAATGCCAATACCATCATCATCAACTCAGCTCAAAACTTCGGGCTTTCTGACTTACACCAAATGCGGGGGAGGGTAGGGCGTTCCAACAAAAAAGCATTTTGCTATTTTGTAGTGCCAGCATTGTCGGTTCTCTCTACCGATGCCCGTAAACGACTACAAGCACTTGAGGAGTTCTCTGACTTGGGCGATGGTTTCAAGGTAGCTATGCGAGATTTAGACATCCGTGGGGCTGGAAACTTACTGGGTGCCGAACAAAGTGGATTTATTACTGACCTTGGATTTGAAATGTACCATAAGATATTGGATGAGGCTATTCAAGAATTAAAAGAAACGGTATTCCGAGATTTGTTTGCCGAAGAACTTGCCAATGCGGCTAATAGTCTGAAAATTGACTGCCAAATCGAAACTGACTTAGCCATTCTGATTCCAGAAAATTATGTTTCTAATATTTCCGAACGCCTTGGTTTATACAACCGTCTTGACAATATCAGTAACGAAGACGAGTTACAAAGTTTCTGTTTTGAAATGGTTGACCGCTTTGGTCCAATGCCATCTGAAGTAAAAGACATGATTGAGATTGTAAAAATCCGTTGGAAAGCCGAACAAATTGGCTTTGAAAAACTCAGTCTCAAAAACAATACATTGAAAGCTACCTTCGTTTCTCCTGAGAACGAAACGTATTATAAGTCAGATAAATTTGGCAAGGTTCTTGACTATGTAAAGACAAATCCACGTCGAGTGGCGCTTCGAGATATCAAGGGCAAGGCTATCTTGCAAATAGAAAATGTTCAGACAATTGCTCAGTTAGACCAATTGATGGGCGACATTTTACGACCCTGACAAAACTTAGAAGTGGCTGTCTGACAATTTTTTCCGCAAAAACGTATAACTTTGTGCGCTTTTTGCGTTATCAACCCGAAAACAACTAAATATTCGGACCAAACAAACCGACAAGATGAAGTTTGCGCTAAAACCTGTAGTAGTGGCAATGGCCTTGCTGACACTGGCCTCTGCCTGTAAGTCGAAGAAGCCGAATAGCGTTAATCCTGGTAAGAGTAGTACTGCTACTGGATTAGCCTACAACACCAAAGAAGGATTCAAGGTTTCCAAATTTAAGGGACAACCTACTGGGCCAAACTTGGTATTTATCGAAGGAGGACGTTTCACGATGGGAACGTTAGAAGAGGATGTGATGAACTCACGTGACAACTTGGAGCGTACAGTTACTGTTCAGTCTTTTTATATGGACGAAACAGAAATTGCCAACGTACACTATTTAGAGTATTTGTACGCTATCCAAAAAGACTCTACTCAAGAGTTTTATGAGTCAGCTCTCCCGGATACATTAGTTTGGGCCAATCCTCTTTCATTCAACGACTCGTACGTTCAGCAATACCTCCGTTATCCAGGTTTTCGTATGTATCCTGTGGTAGGTGTGTCTTGGACTCAAGCCAACGACTACTCTATCTGGCGTACACAAGCCGTAAACACAGACCTTGCTAACAAGGCCGCTAACAAAGGCAAAAAAGGTAGTAAAAAATCGAAGAAAGGTGGTGCAGAAGTAGCTTCGGTCAATACCATTGCCTCGGGTAATCGTCCAGCAATCGAAACTGGCTACGTTCTTCCTGATTATCGTCTTCCAACAGAAGCGGAGTGGGAATATGCTGCCAAAGCGATGATTGGTACTCAGTATCTTGACGAAAACCAATCGAATCAACGGATTTATCCTTGGGATGGGTCTTCGATGCGTACTCCGTACGGTCGCAAGAAAGGAACAATGCTAGCAAACTATAAGCGTGGTCGTGGTGACTTTGCTGGTATTGCTGGTAAGTCTAACGACGGCGCCATCATTACCATGGAGGTTTATTCTTATCCTGCTAACGATTTCGGTCTTTATAATATGGCTGGTAATGTTAACGAATGGGTTATGGATATTTATCGCCCGCTTTCGTATGGTGAAGTTGGCGATTTGAACCCTGTTCGTCGTAACGGCTTCCAAGATGAAGAGAAGTTCTACGATTTCAAAGGTAACAACTCTCTTATCAGCGACCGTGCCCGTGTTTACAAGGGTGGTTCGTGGTCTGATGTAGCTTACTGGTTATCTCCCGGAACTCGTCGTTTCTTAGATCAGGATTCTTCTACTGCTACTATTGGTTTCCGTTGTGCCATGATTCGTGCTGGCGGTAATAGATAGATAATTTCAAATAGACTTTTGTTCAATAGCCACTGTTACTCTACGTAGCGGTGGCTATTGTCATTATATGGATTTCTGAAGCACCTTCCAACAGTAATTCGTTGGCACAACTTTCTAATGTAGAGCCTGTCGTTACAATATCATCAACCAAGGCTATTCGTTTGTTTCTTACTTGTTCTGGTAGATTTATATAAAATACATCGTTGATATTCTTATAGCGTTGATACCGATCTGCTTGTTTAGTCTGACTTTCTGTTGGTCGTCCTTTCTGTAAAACATTGGCTGTCCACGGTACTCCCCAAACCTCTGACATTCCTTTTGCAATACAATCGGCTTGGTTATAGCCTCTCATACTAAGTTTTTTCTTGTGTAGAGGCACTGGCACAATCAAGTCAATGCGTTCGTGCATATTCACTTCCTTTAGTACTGTAGCGTACATTCTTCCCAACATTTCTCCAACCTCCTGTTCGCCTTTATATTTTAGGTGATGGAGCAATCGCTGAACTTTTCCACCTTTTACAAATTTTAAGTAGGCATTCACACTCTCTACTTTTACTTTTCCATAAAACTTTTGTTCGAGTTTTGCATCTGAAGTCAAGTGTGAATTAGTCAATGGCAAATCAAACCGACAATTCGTGCAAATAAGTGATTCTCCAACTTCTAAATTTGCATTACAAGCAAGGCAATACGGAGGAAAAATCAAATCCAAAACAGCCTTAAACATCGTTTTTCGTCTTTAGGGTGAATATTATTTCCTAAATTAGCGTTTTATTAACAAACTATTGACAATGAGCTTAGTCGAACAATTTAATGATTACCGAAGCCGCATGAACGAACGCATCATGTCTTCGGATAATAAAGTAATCAAACGAATTTTTAACCTCGATACCAATACCTATGCCGAAGGTGCCTTATCCACCAAAACCAAAGAGATGTTAGGCTTGGCGTGTTCGATGGTACTGCGCTGCGACGACTGTGTAAAATATCACTTAGGTAAATGTCATGAATTAGGGGTTAGTAACGAAGAAATGGAAGAGATTTTTTCGGTAGCTACACTTATCGGCGGTACTATTGTGATACCACATCTTCGGAGAGCAATCGAATATTGGGACGAATTACGAGATGTAAATCAAGCATAAGCATGGAAATTCAGTTGGAGGAAATAAACCAAAAGTGGGAAGAGCTTTTAGACTACCTTGAAAATAGTTTAGGCAAACGCCCAGCCGATTTAAACTCCGTTTTGTTTTTGATGGGTGTTCAAGAATTAGGGAAAGGGCACCAGTTTTTCACAAAAGAACAAAAACAAGACTTAATGCACATAGCTATTTGTAAGGCTTTGAGTTTTGCAGGTTTCTATGAATTAGAAGGTGTTGATTCTGAAGGTTGGCCAATCTGGAAATTGGTAAAAAAACTTCCTCATTTCGACTTACTTAGCCAAGAAAAGTTGCTAAAAATGTATGTCATCGAATACTTCACGACCGAAGTTTTCAGTTGAGTCTCAATTTTTACAGAGAGTTAGTGCGATGTTCGTCATCTCACATTTAGCTTTCGTCTAATTTCTTTCCACGATTTTAGTTTGTACATGAAATAAATGAAAATTTGTACTTATAATGTAAATGGCATTCGTTCTGCAATCAATAAAGGTTTTGTTGAGTGGCTCAAAGCCACCGGCCCTGATATGATTGCATTGCAAGAACTAAAAGCTGAAGCAAACCAGATTGATACTTCGTTGTTTGAAGACCTAGGTTATCAGCTTTATTTGTATCCAGCACAAAAAAAAGGATATAGCGGGGTAGGGGTTTTTACAAAACATAAACCCATTCATGTAGCGTATGGCTGTGGTATTACTAAGTACGATGATGAAGGTCGTGTCCTTCGAACCGATTTTGAAGACTTTTCATTGATGTCTGTTTATATGCCATCAGGCTCAAGTGGTGATATTCGGCAGTCGTTCAAGATGCAATGGTGCGCTGATTTTCAAGAATACATCAATGATTTAAAGCGTTCCGTTCCTAACTTAATTATTTCGGGTGACTACAATATCTGTCATCAAGATATTGACATCCACAATCCGAAGAGTAACGCTAATAGTTCTGGTTTTTTACCTGAAGAACGTGAATGGATTGGCAAGTTTATTGATTCTGGATTTATAGATGCTTTTCGACATTTTAATAAAGACCCACATCACTACACTTGGTGGAGCTTTAGAGCTGGAGCTCGAAACAAAAATCTCGGTTGGCGAATTGACTACCACATGGTAGCTTCGCCGCTTCAAAATCGGCTGCATAGTTCAGTGATTTTACCAGAAGCAAAATATTCTGACCATTGCCCTGTTTTGGTTGAATTAACATAATTATTTAATCAGTGAACTTTCATAACTAATCACTGCCATGAACCAATCATCGCCTATTGAAAACTTAATTGCTCGACTTGATGAGTATAAGCGGAAATATTACCTAAATCTTCTTTTGAAAGGTATTATTTTTTCAGCAGCTGTACTGTTGTCAGCTTATCTATTTTTCAATACTATTGAGTATTTTGCTCGATTTGGTACATCCATCAGAGCTATATTATTCTTTACTTTTTTAGCCACACTTGGTTTTGTTTTGGTCTTTTGGATTATAAAACCATTGATTTTTTTGTATGGATATCAAAAACCTCTTTCTAATGAAGAGGCAGCAAAACAAATCGGAAAGTTTTTCCCAGAGGTTGGCGATAAGTTATTGAACACCCTACAATTGGCTACTATTTCATCCTCTCAGAACGAACTTTTATTGGCTTCTATCCAGCAAAAATCTCGTCAGTTAGGTATTGTTCGTTTCGCCGATGCCATCAATCTCCAAGACAATCGGAAGTATCTAAAGTATGCATTAGTTCCTTTCTTTGTCATCGTTGCTATCTTATTTATTTCTCCTAAGTTCTTTGCTGATAGCTCTACACGTATCGTTAATTTTAAGAACGAATACGCCGAAGAAGCTCCATTTTCATTTATTCTTCAAAACCAATCAATGCAAGCGTTCAAGAATGAAGACTATATGGTCAACCTACAATTGATGGGTAATGTTATTCCTGAAAACGTCTATTTGGTTTTTAATGAGCGTAAGTTTAAGATGGAAACCACCGATCAGCGGCATTATAATTATACGTTCAGAAAGGTTCAAAAAGACTTTGAATTCAATTTTGAAGCGGCAGGTTTCAAATCAAATGAATTTGAAATTGCTGTAGTCAATCGTCCCGCTTTAGTCAATTTTGATGTTACTTTAAAGTATCCAAGCTATCTTAATAAGCCTAACGAAGCAGTTCAGAACGTTGGTAATTTAGCCGTACCCGAAGGTACTGTGGTTGAGTGGAATTTTGATGTAATTGATGCCGATTCGGTATTATTAGCTTTTGATGGAACAACTAAAAAACAATCAGCCAATAAATCATTAATTTCAGGAAATTTTAACTTCGAGCATCGTGCTAAAAACTCAAGCGGTTATCAGATTTTCTTACGAAATCAATATGCTACTAATCAAGAGGGCATTAGTTATTTCTTAAATGTAATTCCTGATAAGTTCCCTCAAATTTTATTAGAGCAATACAAAGATTCTACTCTTTACAACTACATCGTATTGGGGGGTAATATTTCTGACGACTACGGAATTTCCTTGCTTAAAGTATTCTATAATGTTAAGCGTGAAAAAGACCAAAAGTCCAATGCTTTTGCGTCAATTAATCTTCCCGTTAATCGCTCTCAAAATATTCAAAGTTTTTATTACCAATGGCAAACAGACAGTCTAAAGCTCAATCCTGGTGATAAACTTGAGTACTACGTTCAGGTTTGGGATAATGATGGAGTCAATGGAGCTAAGAGTACTCGCACTCCCATGCTCACGTACGCAGTTCCTTCTAAGCAACAAATTGATAAAGAAATAGAATCGCAAGTTGATAAAACCGAAGCTCAACTAGATAAAACGCTCAAACAAGCTGAGAAACTTCGACGAGACATCAATAGTTTAGAAAACCGCTTAAAGAATAAAAAAGACCTCGACTACCAAGACAAGAAACTAGCGGAAGAGCTGATTCGTAAGCGAGAAGAACTCATGAATGAAATTCGTGAGCTCCAGCAGCAAAATCAAAATTCGATGGAAAAGCAACAGCGGTTCCAGCAACAGAGCCCTGAGTTAGCACAAAAATTTGAGCAACTTCAAAAATTGATGAATGAGCTCAATGACCCTGAAACCAACAAAATGTATGAAGAACTCAAACAAATGCTAGAAAAAAATCAGGATGAGCGCATGCTTGATATGCTCGACAAGCTCAAGAACAAAGAACGCAATCTTGAAAAAGAATTAGATCGGGCCTTATCTCTTTTCAAAAAGCTTCAGATGAATGCTAAAATTGATAAGAATGTTGAAGAGCTCAAAAAGCTGGCCGAAGAACAAGAAAAACTAGCAGAAAAGACAGAAGACGAAGGCAAGAAAAATGATGCCAGCAAACCTAACGAAAAGGGCAAAGAAGACAAAAAAGATAATAAAAAAGAAGTTGGTAAAGAAAATAAGGACGGAAAGGAAAATAAAGAGGCAAAAGACAATAAGGAAAACAGCAAAGAAAATCAAGACGGAAAAAATCCTGAGAAAAAGGATGGTGAAAAGAAATCGGAGGAAAATAAAAATCCGAATGATCAATTAATGAAAGAACAAGAAAAACTTGAGAAAAACTTTGAAGAAATCCAAAAAAACTTGGACCAATTAGAGAAAGACTCAAAAGAAATGGAAGACAATCAGCCTCTTGATACTGACAAGCAACAACAAAAGGACATTCAGAACGAGCAACAAAACAGCAAGCAAAACATGGAGAAACAGCAGAATAGCCAATCTGCTAAATCGCAGCGTAATGCCGCTCGTTCGATGCGTAATTTGGCCGGCAAACTTGCATCCATGAAAATGAGCATGGAAATGAAAGAAACAGAAGAAAACATGGATGACCTTCGTGACATTCTCGAAAACTTAGTAACTCTTTCGTTTGATCAAGAGCGCATTATGAAAGAGTTTCGAGGTGTTAATTTGGCAGATCCTCGTTTTGTTAAGCTAGCTCAAGAACAAGCTAAACTTCAAGACGATGCCAAAGTAATTGAAGACAGTTTGTATGCCTTGTCTAAACGAGTAATGCAAATTGAATCGTTTGTAACTCGTGAGCTTACCAACATGAAAATGGATATGAACTCTGCCGTTAGTTTTATTAAACAACGCCGATTACCTCAAGCTACTGCCAAGCAACAATCTTCAATGACCGACATCAACAATTTGGCCTTAATGCTTAGTGATGTACTCAAGCAAATGCAACAGCAAATGATGGCTATGATGATGCCAGGACAAGGCAAAGGAAAAAATAAAGGAAAAAATAACATGCCAAGCATGGGCAAAATGCAAGAGGAAATGAATCAATCCACTCAAAAGCTCCAACAGTCGGGCAAAGGTGGACGAGCTATGTCTGAAGAACTTGCCCGATTGGCAGCCCAACAAGCTCAGATTCGTAAAATGCTTCAGCAAGCAGCAGATGGGATGAAAGGCACTGAGAAAGGCAAACAATTAGGAGACCAAATCCAAGAGATGATGAAGCAAATGGAACAAAATGAAGAAGATTTGGTCAATAAGCGATTGAATCAAAACCTTGTTCAGCGGCAAAAAGATTTATTAACTCGCTTGCTTGAATCTGAAAAGGCTATGCAAGAACAAGAGGAAGATAACAAGCGCAAAGCCGAAACGGCTCGTCAAGTAGAGCGGAAGGTTCCACCTAAGTTTGAACAATACGTAAAAGATAAGCAAAAGCAAACCGAATTACTTCGAACAGTACCACCGTCTCTTTCTCCATTCTACAAACGAGAAGTTGACAATTACTTCAAAAAAATAAACTAATGTAAGGAGGGGTAACCCTCCTTTTTTATTGATTAAACATTTCATTTTGATTTGAATTTTATTTACTACCTAATTGTTTCTAAATTTGCATTCTCATTTTGCATTTAATTTATTTATATGCTTTCGAGAAACTGCTTTCTATTTTCTTCTAAGTTTAATTTTTACAACTGACACTTTTCACAATTTTGCCATTTTTAAAAATGTTTCCACGTGAAACACTTTTGAAATCTCATCGTGAAAAAAAGTAAAACCGAAAAAGACGACAACATGTTTAAGTCATACGATGTAGTGGTAGTAGGAGCAGGACACGCAGGATGTGAAGCAGCACATGCTGCAGCTACTATGGGGTCGAGTGTACTTCTTATTACCATGAACATGCAGACCATTGCTCAAATGTCTTGCAATCCAGCAATGGGAGGAGTAGCCAAGGGACAAATTGTACGAGAGATAGATGCTTTAGGCGGAATGTCTGGAATTGTATCTGATAAATCCATGATTCAATTCCGAATGTTGAATCGGTCGAAAGGACCAGCCATGTGGAGTCCAAGATGCCAAAGCGACCGTATGCAGTTTGCTAATGAATGGCGCTTGGCACTCGAACAAAATATCAATGTAGACTTTTGGCAAGATATGGCTGTAGGGCTTTTGATAAAAGATGATGCTGTTGTGGGTGTAAAAACCCAATTAGGAATAGAAATTAATGCAAAGACAGTAGTACTAACAAATGGTACATTCTTAAATGGAAAAATCCACATTGGCGAAAAAAACTTTGGAGGAGGCCGAACCGCCGAACGAGCAGCAACCGGAATCACCGAACACTTGGTTGAATTAGGATTCGAGGCAGGTCGAATGAAAACGGGTACTCCTCCCCGAGTAGATGGAAGAAGCTTGAATTATGAAGTTATGGAAGAACAGCCCGGAGACGAACATCCAAGTAAATTTTCCTATTTGGATACGCCTATTCTCAAAGAACAAAGAAGTTGCTGGATTACTTACACCAACCAAGATGTTCACGAAATTCTAAAAACTGGCTTTGAAAAATCTCCCATGTTTGCAGGCCGCATCAAAGGACTTGGCCCCAGATATTGTCCTTCAGTAGAAGATAAAATCAATCGCTTTGCAGATAAAGACCGCCACCAGATATTTGTAGAACCAGAAGGCTGGCATACCGTAGAAGTATATGTAAATGGGTTTTCGACATCGTTACCCGAAGATGTGCAATATAAAGCGCTTACAAAAATTCCAGGATTTGAAAATGTACGAATGTTTCGCCCGGGCTATGCCATTGAATACGATTTTTTTCCGCCAACTCAGTTGAAGAACACACTTGAGACTAAGTTGATACGAAATTTATTCTTTGCAGGTCAAATCAACGGAACAACTGGTTATGAAGAAGCAGCCTGTCAGGGGCTAATGGCAGGTATCAATGCCCATCAAAATGCCCATCAAAAAGGGTCATTTACATTGAGCCGCTCAGATGCATACATTGGTGTACTGATTGATGACTTAATAAATAAAGGCACAGAAGAGCCTTATCGAATGTTTACGTCCAGAGCCGAATTTAGAACATTATTGAGACAAGACAATGCAGATATTCGCTTGACAGAAAAAGGGTATCAACTAAATCTTGCCTCTCAAGAACGATATGAACAAGTGCTAAAGAAGAAAACCAAAACGACGGAATTGATTCAGGAGTTCAAACAAAGAAAAGTGAGCCCCGAACAAGCCAATGGATATTTGAGTAGTCTAAACAGTGCACAGATAAAAGACAAAACATCATTGTATCAACTTTTGAAGCGACCAGAACTCAATGTAGAAAACGTGAAGAATATCAGTGCTGAAGTCAATAACTATATTCAAGCATTTTCGAAGGAAGTGGTAGAACAAGCAGAAATTAACATAAAGTACGAAAGCTATATTGATAAAGAATATCAAATGGCTGAAAAACTAACCAAGTTGGAAGACTTGGTGATTCACCCGAACTTTGATTACGATAAGTTAGCTGCCATATCTATCGAAAGCAGAGAAAAACTTAGACGCATTCGTCCGCAAACGTTGGGGCAAGCCTCTCGAATCAGTGGAGTTTCTCCATCTGACATTTCAGTACTGATGATTTATTTAGGAAGATGAACCAACCAAAAGAACACCTAACCAACTGTCCGATTTGTCAACATACAGTGTTTTCGACGTTTACAACTTGTAACGATTACACTGTAAGCCAGGAAGAGTTTTCAATCGTTCGCTGCAAAAAATGTGGATTTGCGTTCACCAACCCACGACCAACTGAAGATACCATCGGAGCGTATTATCAGTCTGAAAACTACATTTCCCATTCTAATACAAAAAAAGGGATAATTGATAAAGTTTATCATTTGGTTAGAAACTATACCCTAAAATCAAAACTACAGTTAATAAATAGTCTTGAAAGCGATGGAAACCAATTGTTGGATATTGGATGTGGAACAGGAATGTTTTTAAAAATTTGTAAAACCAACGGTTGGAACGTAACAGGTGTAGAACCAGACTCAGGAGCAAGAACACTTGCTATAGCCAATGTAATAAATAGTAATATCGAGTCGGAGATTTGGAAGTTAGACCCAACCAAAAAATACGATATTATCACCATGTGGCATGTGTTAGAGCACGTGCACCAATTAGAAAAATATTTAGCTTGGTTGAGCAATCATTTGAATCCGAATGGAAAAGTCTTAATAGCTGTTCCAAATTTAGAATCTTGGGATGCTAAAAAATACCAGCGTTACTGGGCAGCTTATGATGTACCTCGGCACCTCTATCATTTCAATCAAGCCAACATCAAAGACTTACTCGAATTAAGCAATTTTAAGATAGAAAAAACACTTCCGATGTATTTTGATTCGTTTTATGTGAGCATGTTGAGCACCAAATACCGAGACGGAAAAATAAACTATGTGGAAGCATTTTTAAATGGATTAAAATCAAATTGGCATGCTCGCTCAACTACTGAGTACTCAAGTTTGATTTACATTGCATCACTCAATCAATAATTTTGATTCTAAACATTGCCCTCAATGACACCATTGGGGGTTTTCTGTTCCGAAATGAAACGTTACTTAATCATAAGCATCTGTTGGTTGCTGGCTTTTTGGATGTACTCATGTGCCCAGTTTGTTCCACCAACAGGAGGTAAGAAAGACACCATTCCGCCGAAATTAGTAAAAACAATTCCCATCAATAAAACCTTAAATTATAAGGAACAATATGTTGACTTAGAGTTTGACGAGTATATAACAATAGATAACCTCAACCAAAAACTTCTGGTAACTCCAAGCTTAGAAGGCAGCTTTACTGTAAAACAGCGACCAAAAGGAGCAAGACTTAATTTTGATAAACCTCTCAAAGAAAATGTAACTTATACATTGAATTTTAGAGATGCTTTTAAAGATTATTCTGAACGAAACCCAGCCAAAAATGTAAAGTTAGTTTTCAGTACAGGTGCACAAATAGACTCGCTCGCTATCAGTGGAGTGGTAAAAGACCTTCAAACAGGTAAACCAGAGTTAGATGCAACCGTCGGATTGTACAAATGGACTGATACTTCAAAAGTATCGAAGTTAAAGCCCTATTACTTTACCAAAACAGACACATCGGGCAAATTCCAAATCGAAAACATTCAAGTAGGGACTTACCGATTGTTTACACTTACGGATTTGAACAATAACCTTCTGTATGACCAAGGAAAAGAAAAAATTGCATATTTGACAGAACCCATCAAAATCAACCAAAATATTGATAACATAAAATTAGAATTGTTTAGGTCTGACTTAACACCGCAAAAGGTAGTAACCACATTTCCGACTGCAAACTATTATACAATTACTTATGGAAGAGGATTTAAAAAAGTGAAAGTAAATTACCCAACACCAGCCGACAGTATGCCTTATGTGTTCCCTACAGACAAACAGATAAAATTTTTTAATACAAACAATAGCACTGATACTATAAAGGTAAGTCTTACTATGTTGGATTCATTAGATAGAGAATTCAAACACGAACAAAAAATTAAGTTCCGTCCTAAGCCTAAGCGAGAAGAAGGAAGCAAAGAAGAATTATCTATAACGATTGAACCGAAAGTAGGGGAGGAGGTAGATAAAAAAATAAGTTTGAAACTAAAGTTCAATAAACCTGTGGCTACTTTTAAGGTAGATAATTTTAAGATATTAGAGGATACCACTCGGCTTGTAAAATTAGAGCCTACCGACTTTGTTTGGAATATATATAAAAATGAACTAAATATTACCAAAGAAACCAAAGCAACAAGAGACGTAAGAATTACTTTCTCAAAAGGAACCTTCTTATCCGTAGAAAAAGACAGTAGCCAGAGCATCAAGCAAGATTATCCTTTGCGAAATCCTGAAAACTACGGAATCATCAGTGGCAAAATCAAAAACGCAAAGAGTAATTTTATTATACAGCTTTTAGATAACAACAACAAGGTTGTGGATGAACGATATAATAAAATTGATTACCTTTTTGAATTTCTAAAGCCTGGAATTTACCAAGTAAGAGTGATTGTAGATAAAAACAGCAATAATCAGTGGGACCCCGGCAGTGTAGAAAAATTTACACTGCCCGAACCTATTTTGCTTTTATTGAACCCACTTCCACTCAAACAAAACTTCGAATTAGTAGGGAATGACTTCGATTTGGCTGAATATTAGGACTTAAACCTTCTATCAACTCATATTTTTACAGATTTATCCGCAAAAGTGGAAGAAAACCTCCATTTATGTGGATAACTGTTTATAGGATGATTAGAAAAAGTGTCTATTCAAAAAAGGTCTATTCAAAATAAAAAAAGTACAACTTTTATGTGGATAAACCTGTGGAAACACATTAAAATGATGTGGAAAAACCAAAAATCCTTGTGGAGCATATTGTGTGAAACTATCCTCAAAATGTGAACAAGAATAGGAGCAACTCACAATTGGGGAAAACCCAAAAGATTTTAACAAAATTTAGACACTGTACTAACAGATTTTTTTTAGTAAACTTGTTGAGTGGTTTTACACACAGTTCCGGTGTGGATACAGTGGATAAATAAAAAAATCTTTGATAATCAAATAGATAATTGTGCATAAAACGTTACTATGTGTGGATATATATTCAACATATCCACATTAAGGTTGTCAAGAAGATAAAAAAAATAATTTTTCCACTTTTCCACAGCACTAACAAGTAACAACAATCTTTTAAAAAAATAAAATTTGAAATTAATTATGAAACGGTGGATGATGATAATCATGCTCTTGGTGTGTCAATGGGCGGTAGGGCAAGATATTGAACTGGCTAATGAGTACTTGAAAAATGGAGAATATGAGAAAGCTAAAACGCTTTTTCAAAAACTGGCTCGTTCAAAAGAAATGGCGCCTATTATCCACAAAAGTTATCTACAATGTTTACAAAAACTGAAGGATACGGACGAAGCCGAAAAATTTATCAAGAAACAAATCAAGTCAGACGAGGCCAATCCGATTTATTGGGCAGACTATGGAAGGCTGTTAGAAAAATTGACAAAGGCTGATGAAGCAGACAAAAAATACGAGGCAAGTATCCAACTTGCCAAAAAAGATGAAAATTTGGCCAATAAGCTGGCAAAAGATTTTGCGGATAATGATCAGTACGAACTGGCCATTAAAACCTTAAACACGGCCAGAGAAGAATTAAAAAGAGGTGCAAGCTTTGCCATTTCGTTGGCTCGGCTTTATAGGGCGATGGGCAAAACTGAGCAGATGATAGAAGAATATTTGCAGTTTGGACAAGTTACAGGAAATCAAGAATTAGTACAATCGTTACTACAAGACGAAGTAAGAGACGAAAAGTCCATTGAAGCATTAGAGAAAATCTTGTACGAAAAAGTACAAAAATTTCCGAACGAAGCATACTACAATGATATGTTGATATGGCACTTGGTTCAGCAGAAAGAATTTTACAAAGCCTTTGTGCAAGCAAGAGCCATGGACCGCCGCTACAAACTGGAAGGAAGCAAAGTGATGGAACTTGGTTTTTTGGCTATGCAAAACAAAGATTACAAAGCTGCTGGAAACATCTTTGAATACTTGGTTAAGGAGTATCGAAATAGCACCAACTATCATTTATTCAGAAGAACATTAATCAATGCAAAAGAAGAAGTAATCAAAAGTACCTATCCTGTCAATCTTCAAGATATTCGTTTGTTGATTAATGAATACCAGCGATTCTTTGATGAACTGGGGAAAAATCAACGAACACTCGAAGCACTAAAAAATCAGGCACACTTGTACGCTTTCTACCTCAACGAAAAAGACACCGCAACCGTTATCTTAGAGCAAGCTATCAAATTAGGGGGGAACGATCAAAATTTTATAGACCGTTGCAAGCTCGAACTGGGCGATGTATATCTCCTCAAAAATGAACCTTGGGAGGCCACGCTGATTTATTCACAAGTAGAGAAAACCTCAAAAGATAGCCCACTGGGCTACGAAGCTAAACTAAAAAATGCTAAGTTAAATTACTACAAAGGCGATTTTGAATTGGCTAAAGAGGTATTAGATGTCTTAAAAATAGCCACCACTCGTGAGATCGCCAATGATGCCTTGTCGTTGAGTTTGTTGATTCAAGATAATATTGGGCTGGACAGTACCGAAACTGCCATGAAGGAGTATTCAAATGTGGAATTGATGTTGTATCAAAACAAAACCCAAGAGGCCATTGTAAAATTGGATGAATTGTATAAAAAATACAAAGACCACCCGCTTTCAGACGAAATCCTGTGGTTACGGGCTAATACCCTTCTTAAACAAGATGATTACCAAAAGGCAGCAGAAGACTTAGAAAAAATCATTAAAGAGCATCCATACGACATTTTGTGTGATGATGCACGATTTACATTAGCCAAAATCTACGAAGAAAAAATAAAAGATAAAGAAACTGCCATGCGCATGTATAGGGAAATACTACAAAAGTTTCCGGGAAGTATTTATGGAGCTGAGGCACGTAAAAGATTCAGATTGTTGAGGGGTGACACAATAAATTGATGAAAAATCAATTAGATAAAAAGATACCGCCACTAAACCTTTGCACGTATGAAATACTGATACAACTCATCAGAATCCAAACCATGAATATGAAAAAACTGACCTTGTTGTTAGGTAGTGTGCTACTATGGCTAAACAGTTGGGCACAGGAAGAAGTTAAAATGTTCGGATGTAATTATTTTGGAGGAAGTATTGACCCTAAGCGAATCTGCCAGCTCAATGCATTTGTCTCAAACAAGCAAGCAGAAGAGGCCGTTGACCGAATCTTAAAACCCATTGGGCTGAATCGTAACTTCATGATTGTGGAGTGCCCCATGACCGAAAATTGCTTCGCTACAACACTTAATGGCGTTCGATACATCGTATATGACAAAATGTTTTTGCAACGTGTAGACAATCGTACCAAGAATGATTGGTCGGCTATCAGTATCATGGCGCATGAACTTGGACACCATCTACAAGGCCATACCATTGACGGTAAAGGAAGCCGACCAGAAAAAGAACTGGAAGCGGATAAATTCTCTGGATTCATCTTGCACCAATTAGGTGCTTCGTTGGAGCAAGCTCAAGCTGCCATCAAACTACTCCAAACCGAAGAAGGAACTTTTACGCATCCACCACGCAGAGCCAGACTCTCTGCAATAGAAAAAGGTTGGCAAGAAGCCGCCGAACTTTACCCAAGAGATGCGAAGTCATCAACAACAGCAGGCAACACACCCATTCTAAAAAAAGAGGCACCAGTGCCAATTTCTGAAGAAAACAACAAACCTGTAGTGGTAGAAAAAAAATGGTCTGGCTGTTTGAGCGGAAATTGTTCCAACGGCAAAGGAGTGTATATGCACGAGCTGGGAGAGAAATATGACGGGGAGTGGAAAGAAGGTCAGCGTCACGGATATGGCTCGCAATATTATTCGAGTGGAAATTTGAAATATGAAGGGGATTTTCAGTATAATAAAATGGAAGGTAACGGTACTTTTTATTACAAAAATGGGGACCGTTATGAGGGCGAATTCCATGAAAATAAACGAGATGGAAAGGGAACCTACTATTTTGCAAATGGAGACAAGTTTGTAGGCGATTACAAAGACGACAAGCGCAATGGGAAAGGAACTATGATTTACGGAAATGGGAAAAAAGAAATTAGTTATTTTCTCAATGACAAAAAACAAGAGTTAAAAAATCGCTGGTAATTAAAAATCGCAAAACGATTAAGAATCCTCTTGAGACGCCTCAAGAGGATTCTTATTGGATTAAGTCCGAAAAAATTTGGATAAACCTGTGAATAATTGTATATTTATCCACAAATTAACCTTGAAAGAGAATAAACTATGAATTCACCCGCATCAACAACAAATCAAGAGTTGCCGTATCAACGAGTATTTGATTTATTAGATAAGTATGTTGCCAATCATAATAATGCCGAGGCATTAGCAGGTAAAGAACATGGAGATTGGAGGATTTATTCGGCCAGCGAAATGTTAGATACCATCAATAAAATTAGTATTGGGTTATTAAAATTGGGGATAAAAAAAGATGATAAAATCGCCATCATTTCGCCCAACCGCCCTGAGTGGAATATCATTGATTTTGGAATTCAGCAAATAGGTGCTGTAAGTGTGCCTATGTATCCCACCATTACCATTGAAGATTATCGGTATATCTTCCAGGATGCTGGCGTCAAAATCATCTTTGTAGGAACAAAGGAACTCTATGAAAAAGCCAAAGAAGCAACCAAAGATCTCGATGGAATAGAACAAATCTATACGTTTGACGAAATAAAAGGCATCGCTAATTGGAAGGAAGTTGTCAAACTTGGCGAAGGAGAAGATGTTTCTCAGTTAGAACCTCTCAAAGATAGTGTCAAGAGCGATGATTTATTAACACTTATTTATACATCAGGTACTACAGGTGTACCTAAAGGGGTAATGCTGACCCATGGAAACATTGTGAGCAATGTAAAAGGAGTTATGGATTATATACCGATTCATAACAAAGAACGAGTCTTGAGTTTCTTGCCCCTTTGTCACATTTACGAACGCACAGTTATCTATATCTATCTACGAGTAGGAGCATCTATTTTCTATGCCGAAAGCATGGATACCATTGCCGATAACCTACGAGAAGTAAAACCGGTTTGTTTCTCAACAGTACCAAGACTTTTAGAGAAAGTGTACGACAAAATCGTGTCAAAAGGCCATGAATTAACCGGTCTAAAGCATTCATTATTTTTCTGGGCATTGAACTTAGGATTGCAATATGACCCAGCAAAAAACATGGGCTGGTGGTATAATGTGCAGCTCAATTTGGCCCGAAAACTCATATTTAGCAAGTGGAAAGAGGCATTAGGAGGTAATGTACGGCTTATCGTATCAGGTTCGGCGGCATTACAGTCTCGTTTGTCAAAGGTATTTTGGGCGGCTGGAATACCCGTTTCAGAAGGATATGGTCTTACCGAAACCTCGCCAGTAATCAGTACCAGTAAAGTAGAACCTTTTGACATGCGAATTGGCTGTGTAGGAACGGTCATTCCGGGTGTTACTGTAAAAATAGCAGAAGATGGAGAGATTTTGGTAAAAGGCCCCAACATTATGAAAGGATACTACAACAAACCAGACAAAACTGCGGAAGTGCTTGACGAAGAGGGCTGGTTCCACACAGGGGACATTGGAATGTTTGTAGAAGGAAAATATTTAAAAATAACAGACCGTAAAAAAGAAATATTTAAGACTTCGGGAGGAAAGTATGTAGCCCCACAACTCATTGAGAATAAACTCAAAGAATCAATTTACATCGAACAAGTAATGGTAGTGGGAGAGGGACAACGTTTTCCTGGCGCATTGATTGTTCCAGAATTTGAACAACTGAAAAAATTCTGTCAAGAAAAGGGTATTAAGACAACTGAACCTACCGAAATAGTAAAACAAAGCGAGGTAAATGCTCTTTTGAAAGAGGAAGTAAACAATATGAACAAAAACTTTGCTCAGTACGAACAAATCAAAAAAATTGAACTATTGAGCAAACCCTTTACCATAGACTCTGGAGAACTGACGCCAACGTTGAAGCTGAAACGGAAAGTAATTCTTGAAAAGTACAAAAACCTGGTAGATACCATGTATGCTTAAGGTTTTGGAATTTTGCCTTTAAATTTGGCTATGATGCCTTTGGAGCCAACAGCCCAGCCCGTTTTTCCCGAAAAACTCGCACTGTGGAATCCAGAGGCATCAATTTTTTGCCAAGTTTTACCTAAATCAGTAGAATAACAAGTACCAGAAGGACCCACTGCTACTATGGTAGTAGCATCTAAAAATACAACAGCTTCTTTCAGCCCTACAGGATTGGTGGTAGAAGCCATTGACCAATTTCTGCCTCCATCAGTAGTAATCAGCACATTAGGCGATTCTTCAAAAACATTCTGGTAATCCCCTCCAACGGCAAAGCCAGTTTGTGAATTCTTGAATCGTAGTCCGAATATTCCTGACGTTTTTCCGGCTTTAATGGGAGTTTCAGTAATAGACCACGATTTTCCTCGGTCTTTACTATAATAAACTCGGCCCGCAGTGGTTCCTATCCAAACATTTTGTTTGCCTTCAACCACCAAGCATGAGCCACTGGCCGCAAAACCACCTTCGCCGGTGATTGCTGCTGGAAGCCTACCTGGCGATACTTCTTGCCATGATTCGCCCCCATCACTGGTGGTTAAAATAAATAATTTTCCATCAATAGAATCACTAAATACAATCCCATTTTGTTCGTCCCAAAAGTCCATGGCATCAAAAAAAACACCTTTCCGAAGCGTTTCAAATACTAAGTTCCAAGAAGTGCCACCATCTACGGTTTTATAAATACGAGCACCTCCTTTTTCGGCTTCGCCAGCACTCATCACAAGGGCCGTTTTACTGTCGAAGGCATGAATATCTCTGAAATCCAGACTATGTGCGCCTCTAACACTATCCAATTGCCAATGGACTCCTCCATCAGTAGTTTTTAGAAAAGACCCTTTTGTACCACTTACCCAGCAAACCTTGCGACTAACGGCATGAACAGCCCTAAAATGAGCCTCGGTGTTTGATTTTTGGGTTTCCCAATGCGGCAAAGAGGCGCATGATGATACAAATGCGGTAAGAAAAAGCCAATGAAGAGATTTATTCATGATTTCTAAGTTCTTTTAACCATCCTTCTACAATCAAATATTGGGCTGCCATATAGGTAAGCATCACCCAGAGTTGACGCAAAGGCACATTACCATAAAATTTTTCGATTGCAATTAAGCTATCAGAAATCATAAATAAAACAGCTCCGTAAAATACCCATCGAAAACTAACAGACAGCACTTTTCCTTCTCGGTTGAGAGTAGTCAGTACCATAGTTGTAATGGTAAGCATATAAACCAACACAGGAATAAACAATGTACCTAAATGTGGATTGATAAGGTAAAACACAAAAAGTCCTATAGCCACAATAAGAACGGCTTTTTGAATAGCAATACGCTTGAAACTTCCTGTCCAAAAAACCAGAATATAGCCAATTTGCATGAGTAAAAAGGACCCTAAACCCAGTTGAAAGTATAAATCACCAGCAAACATTAAGAAGAAATCACCTAACCATGCAAAAACTAAGGCAGCTATCATGAAAATCATTCGTTTGCTCCATTTTTTTGAAACTTTGCCAGACTCTATCCAAAAATAAATTATAAGCGAAGCCATAATAGAAGGCTTGCTGAGGTAATGTAAAATTGGAAGGGAATTAATCAGAAAATTAGAAATTAGCTCCATACAAGCTAATACTATAAACCAACTTAAAAAACGGAGATGTGCAGATGTCATGGTTAGTTGATGAAAAGAAAACAGCACTGAAATTCATATTCAGTGCTGTTTTGGTTGATTATACCAAGGTACGAATAACTTTCTTATCTAATTTACCAACTGAAGTTTTTGGAATAGCATCCACAAACTTAATCCGGTCTGGAATAGTCCATTTGGTGATTTGCCCCGTAATCACAAATTGTTCTAAAAATATTTTTATTCCTTCGGCACTTTCGTTTTGTCCAGGTTTTAGAGCAATCATGGCGTGAGGCCGCTCACCCCATTGTGCATCGGGCAAACCAACTACAGCTACTTCTTGCACAGCAGGATGTTGACCAATCATATTTTCGAGGTCAATAGATGACACCCATTCTCCACCTGTTTTGATAACATCTTTGATTCTATCAGCAATTTTAATGTTATTGTCTGAATTCCAAGTAGCTACGTCACCAGTATGAAGCCATCCATCACGCCATAACTCTTCACTTTTGTCAGGTTCGTTATAATAACCCTGTGTAAGCCAAGGAGTTCTGACCACTACTTCACCCATGGTTTCATCGTCTTTTGGTACAGGATTTCCCTCTTCGTCCACAATCCGTAAGTCAACCATAGGTGCTGGCACTCCCGATCGAGTACGAGTCTCCACCTGAAAATCAATATCTGGATTTTCCATGTGCCTAACTCCAACATAAGACATCGTAAGTATTGGTGCCGTTTCGGACATACCATATCCAACCAGAATGTCAATTCCACGTTGTAAGGAGGCTTTGGCGAGTGTTTTTGGTAAGGCTGATCCACCAATAATCACTTTCCAACCTTTCAAATCAAGATTGGCAGTAGCGGGGTGACCAACAAACATTTGCATGATAGTAGGCACACAGTGCGAAATCGTTGGCTTGTATTGGGCATATAGCTTGATAGCTACTTCTGGCTCAAATTTACCCACATAAATTTGTTTCATGCTGAGCATCGTTGCCATAAACGGAAAGCCCCAAGCGTGTACGTGAAAAAATGGGGTCAGCGGCATATACACATCGGCATTACTTACTCGCCCTGCTTTTTGAACAGAGCCAACAGTAGCAGCCAGTGTCAGAGTATGAAGCGTTAATTGACGGTGGGTAAAGAATACGCCTTTAGGATTCCCCGTTGTGCCTGTTGTGTAGAAAGTAGAGGCAACAGCATCTTCGTCAAAGTCTTCAAATTCATAATCATCCGATGCTGCTGCAAGCAATTCTTCGTACTCACCTGCTACAGGAATGGGCGTTTCGGGCAGGTGACCACCGTCTGTAGCAATAATAAGTTGCTTTACAGTAGGCATTTTATCGGCCAGGGCATTCAAGAGGGGTACAAACTCAGCATGAGTAATGATAATTACGTCCTCAGCGTGGTTGATGGTATAAAGAATTTGCTCTGGTGAAAGCCGCCAGTTGATGGTGTGGATGACATTACCCGTCATTGGAATTGCGAAGAAGCTCTCAAGATATCGATGACTATCAAAATCAAGAACAGCTACCGTTTCACCTCCTTGAAGGCCCAGATTAGTTAATACATTTGCTAATCTTCTTACCCGCTTATTTAGTTCAAAGTAATTCATTTTGAAGCGGTCACGGTAAATAATCTCTCGTTCTGGCTCAAGCACTAACGAATAGTCAAGAATTCGCTTAAGGAGCAAAGGATATTTGAATGCTTTGGAGGCTGGGATAATTTTTTTGATTTTAGCCATAATAAATGAATAGTTTTTCTTGATAGGATGCAATTTACAGCATATAAACAATAAATGGAACCAAATGGATTTGTATAATTTTAAGAAAGAAAAAAGCCCACTTTCAAAGTTAGAAAATGGACTTGAAGAAAATCTTGAAGAGAATAATATTCTTATGGATAAGAATACAAAACTTAGTCGTAGTTAGGCAATTAACTAATTTAATGAAAAACAGGGGTTAATACTAATTCATGAACAGCCCTAGCAATGCCTTCTGGGTCAAACCCACATTCACGATGTAGTTCAAGTTGTTCGCCATGCTCAACGATGGCATCTGGAATGCCAAGTCGTTTTACTTTGGCCATATATCCGTGGTTTGCCATAAATTCAATTACTGCCGAACCAAACCCTCCCATAACACAGCCGTCTTCTACAGTAATAATCTTATCAAATTGTAAGAATATTTCGTGCAGTAGCGCTTCGTCGAGTGGCTTTACAAAGCGCATATCGTAGTGGGCAGGCGAAATATTGTGTATTTCGAGTAGTTGACAAGTTTTATCAATATAATTGCCGATGTGTCCAATTGTAAGGATAGCAACTTCCTGACCATCACGAACTTTCCGACCTTTACCAATCTCAATTTTCTCGAATGGGGTTTTCCAGTCAGGCATTACACCTTCACCACGTGGATAACGAATCGTAAACGATTGTTTAGTTTGTTGAACTTCTGCTGACTGAGCTGTAAACATCATATTGCGAAGTTCTTGCTCATTCATAGGAGCAGCCACAATCATATTCGGAATACAGCGCATATACGCTATATCATAAGCACCATGGTGGGTAGGACCATCGGCACCAGCAAAACCCGCTCGGTCTAAGCAAAAAACCACTGGAAGTTCTTGAATACAAACGTCATGAACGACTTGGTCGTAGGCTCTTTGCATAAATGTGGAGTAGATATTACAAAAAACCGTCAACCCTTGTGTAGCCATCCCAGCCGAGAATGTAACAGCATGTTGTTCGGCTATTCCTACATCAAAGGCTCGTTCAGGAAATGCCTTCATCAAAAGGTTCATCGAAGACCCCGACGGCATAGCAGGAGTTACACCTACAATCTTTGGATTAAGCCCTGCCAATTCGACCAAGGTATGTCCAAAAACGTCTTGATACTTAGGTGGCTGGGGTTTATCAATTACTTTTTTGAAGATTTCACCCGTTATTTTATCAAATTTACCGGGGGCATGCCATTTGGTTTGGTCTTTTTCGGCGGGTGCATACCCTTTACCTTTTACTGTAACACAGTGGAGTATTTTAGGACCAGGAATATCCTTTAAATCTTTTAATACTTCAACCAAATGTTCGATGTCATGGCCATCAATTGGACCGAAGTAACGGAGGTTTAGAGCCTCAAATAAGTTGCTCTTTTTCAGTAAAGTAGCCTTCAATCCATCTTCAATTCTTGATACAATCTCACGAGCACTTTTGCCAAACTGGCTCATTTTACCCAACAGATTCCATACTTCTTCTTTCACCTTGTTGTAGGTATGCGAAGTAGTTATATCAGTAAGGTAGTCTTTTAGCGCCCCAACGTTGGGGTCTATACTCATGCAATTGTCGTTCAGAACAATAAGCAAGTTTAAGTCTTGTAGCGAACCTGCATGATTCATACCCTCAAACGCCAAGCCTGCCGTCATGGCACCATCGCCAATTACTGCAATATGCTGCCGCTCAGGATGACCATTATGCTGTGAACCAACAGCCATACCAACTGCCGCAGAGATAGAAGTAGAGGAGTGGCCTACACCAAAGGTGTCGTAGGGACTTTCTTTACGCTTTGGAAAGCCAGAAAGCCCACCATAAAAACGATTTGTGTGAAATTTGTCCCGTCTGCCAGTGAGTATCTTGTGCCCATAAGCTTGGTGGCCAACATCCCAAACGAGCTGATCATCAGGAGTATTAAAGGCATAATGCAACGCAACAGTAAGCTCAACTACGCCTAAACTCGCCCCAAAATGCCCACCGTAGATGGAAACATTGTCAACAATGAACTGACGAAGTTCGGCACAAACTTCAAAAAGCTGAGATTTGTCCAATTTCCGTAGGTCATCGGGCGAATTAATGTTAGATAATAATTTTCCTGGAGTAATGAGCATGGTTACGACAGCTAAGGAGAATGATAGATTAACTACCAAGACTCACATTTTGTTTTGGTTTTATGCAACCAACGTTAAATGTATGAAAAACAGGGGCAAAAATACAAATTTTGTTCTTTGACAGCTAAATTACGGAAAAGGTTCGAGGAAAGAGGTGTATTAGGTATTAATAAATCAACCAAGTGATAATTGGAAGAGAATGTTATTTTTTTTGACTGGCTTTAAAAAGTTTTTGTTTTTCTTCTCGGGTAAGACTTTCATAACCTGATTTTGAGATTTTATCCAAAATAGCATCTACTTCTTCTTCGTCTGGAAAATCGTTTTCAGAAGTATAGTTATAAGTAGTCTTGCTTTGAGACCGATAGGTCACTCGCATGGAAGTGCGGCGAGGTGGCGGCGAAAAAAACTTTTTGAAAAAGTTAAGTACAGTATCAATAGGGCCACCCAAATCAATGCCTTTTTTCCGAAAACGAATATAAATAAAGCCAATCAAGGCACCGCTTACGTGAGCCATGTTTCCTCCTGCATTGGGTCCAACTAATTGAATCCAAGAAAGAATCAGATAAAAAAACGCAATGTAAATGATACGAATTGGTCCAAAAAATAGCAAAATGAAGGTATAATGAGGCAGTAGAGTTGCCGCCCCAAACACTACTGCAAAAACAGCTCCTGATGCTCCAAGCATCCATGACGATGCAATGTCTTTACTAAAATAAGGGATAAGGTTGTATAAACCAATGTAAGTAAGTCCACCAACGATGCCTCCCAAAATATACAGATTAATCAAACTGCGGCTGCCAATGTATTCCTGAACCAGAGTCCCAAACCAATACAAAAACAGCATATTGAAGAGAATATGAAAAGGATTTTCGTGGGTGAAAAAGTACGTAATTAGCGTCCAAGGCTTAAATACCAGTTTCACTAAAGAGGCAGGAATGGTCAGTTGATTCAAAATCGTATCATAAATCGCCCGGTTTCCTGAGAGTGTCAGAATAACTTGAAGCAGAATAAGGCACAAAAACACAACGATATTAATGAGAATCAACTGCACCAAGCCATTGTTAGGCTTGGAAAAAGCATCTCGAAAATCGTCATAAATACCTGCCATTGTCTTAAAATAAATGCCGTTAATAAAAATTGTTCCGCTGTGAACTCCAGTATCTTACAAGAATAACTGCAAATAACATACCACCAATGTGAGCAAAATGCGCTACATTATCACCGGCACTCCGTTGTATTCCTGCATATAACTCATAACCGCCATATAAAATTACAAAATATTTTGCTTTTATAGGGAACGGAAAAAATAAAAGCATCAATTCGGTATTAGGAAATAAAAGTCCAAATGCCATCAGAATACCAAAGATAGCGCCCGATGCACCAACCATGGGTAAATTTTCTTGCTGTGAAAAATACTGCTTTACAAAACTCGTACTCTCCGATATATAGCTTTGATTGGTGGGATTTTTACGGAAAGACTCTAAAAAATCATAGTTTTCAGTAAAAAACCACTTAACATACTTGTTTACAAAACTTACGAAACCATCATAACCCGGGTTTTGAAGATAGACCTCAGTAGCTGCTTGGAGCTTTGAAACTTCGTAGTAGTTGACAGCAGAATAAAGTATTCCGGCACCAATACCGGTAAATAAATAAAAGAAAAGAAAGCGTTTGGGCTTCCAAAGGTACTCTAAAAGTGGCCCAAACATAAAAAGCCCAAACATATTGCTGAGCAAATGACCAAAGCCTCCATGCAAAAACATGTGAGTGAGCAGCTGATGAGGCATAAAACTTGGGCCTTTGATGTAATGCAAGCCAAACCAATAGGTAATGAGGTCATTGTTAAAAAGGCTTTGCAGTACAAAAACCAGTACGTTAATTAAAAGTAAAGTTCTAACGACTGGGGTGAGATTGTTCATCATTTTAAAAATATTTTTGACGCCACACCGTGCTACAGCGTAGTAAAACTACTTAAAAAGCCCTGCTATTTTTTCCAAACTCAATATAGACAGGGTTGGTTCGCCACTTGGCGTAAAATTTGGATTTGAAGAAGCAAAAAGCTGGTCAACCAGCATATTCATTTCAGGAATTGATAAAGGTGTGGTATATCGAGCAGCCGACCGTTTGGCAAACGAACGAGCGAGGTTTTCTCGACGATCTAATTTCAACTCATGGCTAAAAAGCTTAAATTGCTCAATAAGCCCTTCAAAGAGATTTTGCTCATTTTCGTCATGTACATCCGCAGGGATACCTTGAACCAAAATAGTATTGTGACCAATTTCAGTAAACATAAACCCAAGTGCTCGAATTTCTTCTTGTACCTCTAAAACCAATTGAAAATCAACAGGATTGAATACAATCGTTTTAGGAAACAGTAATTGCTGCGAAGCTCCGTTATGTTTTTCTAGCACATGTATGTACTTGTCATAAAGGATACGTTCATAAGCAGCTTTCTTGTCAATAATCAGCATACCAGACTTAACTGGCGAAATAACATACCGATTATGAATCTGAAAAGTAGTACGTTCAGTATCTTCCCAAAAGTCGGGCTCAATCTTTGTTGCAAGTTGATTTGCCTTACTCTGAAACGTAATACTCGATTGCTCAGGCTGAAAAACTTCCTCAAAATCAAATGGAAACGATTCTTGTGGAGTAGTTTTGACTGGCTTTTCAAAGTCAGAACCCAGCCCCTCATACAGTTTTGACCAACTAGTCAAGTTCGATTTTTCTAGAGGTGTTTTTTCTTGAGAAAAATTGAAATCCGATGTACTAGAAGACTCAGTTTTGGGTGAAGTAAACGTAAAACTTGAGGGAATAAAGTTCACGTCTGCATCAAAATCAATGGTCGGTGGTAAATTATACGAATTCATCACCTTGCGCACTGCGGCTTGTACGATAGCATAAACAGAACGCTCATCATCAAACTTAATTTCTGTTTTGGTTGGATGAACGTTGATATCAATGTGTGCAGGGTCAATTTCTAAAAACAAAACATAAAAAGGGTGAGTATTCTCGGCAATCAGCCCCTCAAAGGCACTCAACACCGCATGATGAAGATAGTTGTGGCGGATGTAACGATTATTGACAAAGAAAAACTGTTCTCCACGAGTTTTTTTTGCCGAGGAAGGTTTCCCTATATAACCCGAAATGGCGACATAAGGCGTATCTTCTTGGCAAGCACCAAGTTGTTCACGATAGTTTTTGCCAAATAAATCTACAATGCGCCGACTCAACTTACCAGCTGGTAAATTATATACTTCTAAGTCATTATGATGTAACGTAAAGGTAACTTCAGGATGAGCCAGCGAAACCCGTTGAAATTCATCAAGAATATGACGCATTTCGACAGGATTTGACTTTAAGAAGTTGCGACGTGCGGGTACGTTAAAAAATAAATTTTTAACTTGAATGTTAGTTCCACTGTTGGCAGCCACCGTCTCTTGTTGTTTGAGTTCGGAGCCTTCAATACGAAGCAAGATACCCAACTCGTCAGCAGAGCGTCGGGTACGCATTTCGACCTGAGCCACAGCAGCTATGGAGGCCAATGCCTCGCCCCGAAAGCCCATCGTTCTGATTCTGAAAAGGTCGTCAGCGGTTCTAATTTTAGAGGTAGCATGACGCTCAAAGCTCATGCGTGCGTCGGTTTCGGACATACCGATTCCGTCGTCAATGACCTGAATCAGTACTTTGCCAGCCTCTTTTATAATTACTTGTATGCTTTTTGCTTGGGCATCAATTGAATTTTCCAACAATTCTTTAATGACCGAAGCAGGCCGTTGCACGACCTCGCCTGCCGCAATTTGATTGGCAATAGAGTCAGGAAGTAGTTGGATAATATCTTGCATCACCTAATCAACGACCAATCTGGTCAATTTGTCACCATTCTTACCGCAATTACGCACAAATATCACCCAAAATCAAGGAAAATGTGCATAGGGCTATAACACGAAACAAAGTAAAATGATTTAAAAAAAATTGAAAAACAGTAGGTTAGGTACTTGCAACATTAAAGAGAAATTTTGATTTTTGTTTGCAATCGAGCTTTTGTATAAAAACCCAGAACCATCCTTGAATCTATGTTGCATCGTTTACTGTTTGTGTTGTTGTTTCTTTTTTCGACGGGATTGTATCGACAGTTGCATGAATCTACTGAGCGTAAAGTATTAGTTCCTGTTTATGAAAAACCATCTACTTTACAGGTTTTTTCGGCTTCGTCGTGGGCTGATAGTATTTTGAACACTTTGACCGATGAACAAAAAATCGGTCAGCTGTTTATGGTTTCGGCGTATTCAAGCGGAGTAGAGATGAATGCTTCTCGTATCGAAAAACTAATCAACGAATACAACATTGGGGGGGTAATTTATTTCAAGGGTGACCCGGTGGCGCAGGCCAATTTGACAAATCGCTACCAAAGTATTTCAAAAGTTCCCTTACTAATAGGAGCCGATGCCGAGTGGGGTTTGGGTATGCGCTTAGGAAGTGTGATGGACCTACCTCGGCACATGACCACAGGAGCCATAACAGACTTACGTCTTTCGTATGAGCTGGGGGTCGAAATCGCCAAACAACTCAAGCGGGTAGGTGTGCACGTAAATTTTGGACCAGTAGCTGATGTAAACAGTAATCCCAACAATCCGATTATTGGTCAGCGTTCGTTTGGAGAATCACCCGAAAACGTAGCTCGAAAAGGCATTGCCTTTATTAAAGGTATGCAGCATAATGGCATCATTGCTTGTGCCAAGCATTTTCCGGGTCATGGCGATACGCACGATGACTCTCACTACAGCCTACCTGTTATTGCTCATAACCAAGAACGCCTCGAAAATGTAGAACTGTATCCATTTCGTCAAATGATTGCAGATAGCGTGATGGGTATTTTGGTGGGGCATTTGCAAGTACCTTATTATGATTCAAAGCCCGCTTCTGTTTCTGAGAAAATTGTGAAAGGGTTGCTTCGAGAAAACATGGGATTCCAAGGCTTGGTCTTTACCGATGCACTCAACATGCGAGGCATTACTCGTTCAACTCGGGTTGGCGATTTAGAACTACAAGCTCTTCAAGCAGGTAACGACGTATTGTTATGTCCTGAAAATGTACCAGAAGCGATTCGTAGGATAAAAGAAGCAGTAGTAGCTGGACAATTGCCCATAGAAGAAATCAATACTAAAGTACGTAAAATTCTGCTTGCCAAAGCACACGTTGGTCTTCACCAATGGAAACCCATCGACCTCAACGGCGTATATCAAGATTTACATCAGTTTGAGGCAAAGTCATTAAAACGACGCTTGTACGAAAACGCCGTAACGGTAGCTCGTAACGAGGAGAGCCTCTTACCTTTTAAGCATTTGGATACCACCAAGTTTATATCAGTGGCTATAGGTGAGCAGACGGGTAATCCTTTTCAAAAGACACTTAGCGAATACGCCTCGTTCAAGCATTTTGCTGTAAACAAATCAGTAGAAGCAGACCTTACCAGTATTCTTTCGCAGGTAGAGCCATCGCAAGTGGTGATAGTTAGTTTGCATCAGATGAGCTATTCGCCTCGTCGAAATTTTGGAGTAGCTCGGTATGTACAAGATTTCATAGCTCGCTTGCAAGAAAAAGCTCATGTGGTCTTGTGTGTGTTTGGGAGCCCCTATGCACTTCGGTCGTTTCCAGAAGTACCTACATTAGTTTGTGGTTATGAAGATGACGATGCCATGCAAACGGCCGTAGCTCAGGTGGTATTTGGAGCCATAGCCGCCAAAGGACAGTTGCCAGTAAGTGCCGGAATGATAACAGCAGGCACAGGTATTAAATACGAAGCCCTCGGCCGCTTGGTAAGCGCCTTGCCCGAAGATGTTGGAATGAAATCGGAGAAATTAAAGGCTATCGATGAAATTGTGAATCAGGCTATCACCGAAAGAGCCTTCCCGGGCTGCCAGGTATTAGTAGCTCGTAAAGGAAAGGTTATTTTCAAACGAAACTATGGCAAACTTACCTATACAGCAGGTGAGCCTGTTTGGGATTATAATATTTATGATTTGGCCTCAGTCACCAAAGTAGCAGCAACGCTTCAGGCTATCATGCTTTTGCACGAACGCAAAGCATTGGATATAAATGAAAAAGCCATCACCTATCTACCTGAGCTAAAAGGAACTAACAAAGAACAAATGGTCATCAGAGACCTATTGATGCACCAAGCGGGTTTAGTGGCCTACATACCTTTTTGGGAGCGAACGGTTACTCGGTCTGAGTTTAAGCCTGAGTTTTATGCAAGTACCAAGCATGACCAATATTCGCTGTTGGTAGCTGATAGTCTGTATGCTGCGCCAGTAGTAAGAGACTCCGTGTGGAAATGGTTGATTAAGTCACCACTAACCAACAAACGGGAAAAAGACGGCAAATTTGGGTATATCTACAGTGATTTGGGTCTGATTATGCTACAGCAAATTGTAGAACGAATCACCAGCCAGCCATTAGACATGTTTGTTCATCAGAACTTTTACGAACCGCTGGGAATGAGTCGAACGTCATTTAATCCATTAACACATGGATTCTTTAAAAATGAAGTTGCTCCTACCGAAAACGACAAGGCGTTCCGTCAGGTTGAGCTTAGAGGAACTGTACAAGATCAGCAAGCAGCTATGCTTGGAGGAGTGTCAGGTCATGCTGGGTTATTTAGTACGGCCAGCGATTTGGCCATTTTAATGCAAATGAATTTGCAGTTGGGTTATTACGGAGGGCATCGGTATTTTTTACCTTCTACGGTGCCGTTTTTCTCAAAAGAACAAACCAATAGCAACCATAGAGGTTTAGGATGGGACCGTAAGCCAGAAAACGAAGACGGAAACAGTTATATTTCGCCCAAAACTTCATCGAGCGCATTTGGGCATTCGGGCTACACGGGCACCTTGGTATGGGCCGACCCCGAGAAAGAATTAGTGTTGATTTTCTTATCGAACCGAGTACACCCTTCAGCTTCTAACACCAAGATTAACAGCTTGAAGGTGCGCCGTCGAGTGATGGATGCGGTGTATGAGGCGATGGAATAATAGGACGATGAAAAAAGCGAGCCATTTAGAAATTGGACAAAAAGGAGAAGCCCTTGCCGCCGAATTGTTGGTGGGCAAGGGCTTTGTCATTATAGAAAAAAATTATCGTTTCAAAAAGGCTGAAATAGATTTAATCGCTCAAAAAGACAGCCTATTGGTATTTGTAGAAGTAAAAACTCGTACCAATGTTACTTTCGGAATGCCAGAGGAGTTTGTTTCAAAACACAAAATTCAACTCATTACAATGGCAGCAGAAGAATACACTTACCAACACAAATGGCATCAAAGTATTCGCTTTGATATTGTGGCTGTGGTGGTCAAACCCAACGGCGAAACAGAAGTCGAGCACTTCGAGGATGCTTTTTACTAATTGCTTAGGCTTGAATAGCAAATTTAGTTCCGAGCATTTTTACAGCAGTAATAGCGGCTTCGTCTCCTTTATTGCCATGTTTTCCACCAGCACGGTCGAGTGCCTGCTGGAGAGTATCAGGCGTGAGCACTCCAAAAATAACAGGCTTATTATATTTGAGCGCTACTTCCGTAATCCCCATTGCTACGGCTTGACAAATAAAATCAAAGTGGCGAGTTTCACCCTGAATCACGCAGCCAAGACAAATGACGGCATCAATCGCATCTTGTTGGGCAGCCCACTGGGCAGCAGTTGGTAGCTCAAAACTACCCGGCACATTGTATCGCAATACATTTTTGGGCAAAGCACCTGACTCAATCAGTGTTTTATAAGCACCATCATACAAGGCTCCAGTTACTTGGTCGTTCCACTCGGCTACTATCAGCGCAAAGCGTTTGTCCGAAACAGTGATAAGACCTTCTGTCGAAAAATCACTAAGGTTTTTATTAATAGATGACATGGGTTCGGTGGGGATGAATATAAATGGGTGGTTTGAAATCAAATTAATAGCCTCTTCGAAAGTTTACGACGCTTTCAAGTGGCTTGCCTTGTTCAAAACGATGGAGGTTATCAACAAAGAATAATACTTTATTTCGATTTTCGTCAGCAAAGCCTCCTGCTGAGTGTTGTGTGAGTAATACATTAGGCAGAATCCAAAACGGATGACCAGCAGGTAGAGGTTCTTGGTCTGTTACGTCTAAAACGGCTTCAAAAGTAGGTATAGTACTCAATAATTCTACTAGTGCCGCTTCATCAACAACCGAACCTCGACCTACATTAACAAACAGAGCCGTTGATTTCAAAAGCGATAACCTGTGTTTGGTCAGCAGCCCAATGGTTTCGGATGTTTCGGGTAGGGTATTCACTACTATATCTACATGAGGTAATACGTGTTCTAATTGCTCGGTATTTCGGATGGTTCCGTTTGAAGAACTA
Organism: Spirosomataceae bacterium; assembly: GCA_046329195.1. Classification (GTDB taxonomy): domain Bacteria; phylum Bacteroidota; class Bacteroidia; order Cytophagales; family Spirosomataceae; genus JAXLVB01. Next base: position 895,201 of record JAXLVB010000001.1, read on the forward strand.
CGACTCATTAGGTCTATTTTACAACCAAAGCCTTGCAACAAGGTGGCCAGTGTCGAACCAATTGTACCGGCACCCAAAATCAATACGTGTGCGTGAAGTAATGTACGAAGGGTCGAACGAAGAGGCTTACCAGCCCAATGTTGGGTTGTTTGCCAACGAGCCAACACGTCAATACCTCGGTAACGTGCCAAAATTCCGGCCAAAGCGGTTTCGGCTACTGGTCTGCCAAAAAAACCATGAAGGTTGGTAACCACCAAGGCTGGGCTTGCTTCAAAGGTAAGTTCTTGATAAGGGTCTATACCTGCCGAATGTAATTGAAGCCATCGTGCTTTGGCCGACTCATTTACCCAAGCTACGGGGGCATTGCCAAAAACAATCTCCGCTTCTAATAGAGCAGATTTTTTCTCGTTAGTACTGGTCAGTTCATCTTGAAACACGACTTCGTACTCAGACGCACTACTTTTAAGTAGTTGTTTATCAGAGGTGTTGAGTGCAAGTTGAACAAATATTTTCATAAATCACAAACCAATCGGGGGAGTTTCATTACAAATAAGAGCTTATTCAACCCGAATAATATTGCTTTCAGGAATGAGCGTTTCACCATTAAATTTCAAATAAAGCTGGGATAATACGATGACATCTTCGGTACAATAACGTTTTATTTTTTCTAAATCATGTTCTTTGTGATAAACTGTATTCACATCTTCGCCCGACATTTCGGTTTTGAGTTGAGAAACACCAAACAGTGCTCCCAACAATTCGAGCGATGTGTAGTGTTTTTTATCGCCAAACTTCCAGAGTTCCAGGGTGTCTAAATGGTTGATTTCCCAAGGTTTCCTACCTTGTAGCTGAAGTGCCACAGGAATTTTTATATTGTTGACCAACATTCGGCGGCACAAGTAAGGGAAGTCAAACTCTTTGCCATTGTGAGCACACAAGGTTAGCTCACTTGAGCGATATTTCTTCTCAATCAGCTGTCTAAACTGTCCTAATAAATCTGCTTCGTCATGGCCATAGATGGTTTTTACTTTCAAAAAACGCTGGTCGTTTTCTTGATTAAAAAAACCCATTCCAATGGCGATAATCTTTCCAAACTCAGCATAAATACCTGCTCGTCGAAAATACATTTCGGCATCGGTGAGGTCTTCTTCATTTTTTAGATAACTCGCCTTTTTTGACCAGAGCTTCTGCATACGCTCGTCTAACAACTCAAAGTCAGGAAAACACGACACCGTTTCGATATCAATAAATAACAGGTTTCGCTCTTTTTTAGATGGCTCACTCATAAGAATAGACAGCTAATGAACTCAAAGCTATTCGTGTAAAATACCCTCAAGTTCTAATTGATAAATAGGAATGAGATTTTTGTCGGTAATACTATCCGGGACGAATATAAATTTTTTGTCGTAAATCTGATTGTCAATAAAATAACTCACCCAGTATTCGTTGGTTAGGTGAAAAACTTCTTCTGTAATCGGTTCTATTATTTGATGACTTTCTGGCAAAATTTCGGTGAAATAATGACGTAAAGTAGAAGTTTTTTTGGCATTTTCGTCCTTATCAAAGCCATAGCCCGTTGAGGTGACAAATACATTAGCGATGGCAACCTTATTTCGGTTGATAAGTACTACTTGCCATTCGGGTTGATTAATTTCATTGATTTTGCGTACAATGGCCACTTTTATGCCTTCTACAGGCAAAAACGAAATGTCTTTTTTCATGATAATTCGTAAACTGTTTTCAGTAAGGTAGTTAATCAACAACCATAAGTTGAGAAAAATCAGGAGCAGGTTGCTCCACCAATTGCATTTCAAAAAGCTGAGACAGGTGTTGAAGCATTCGTAGCGAAACTTCTTGGAACGAAAGCGGGTACCCTAGTTCTCTTTCGAGAGAGGTGACGGCTTTGTCTTCAATCCCGCAGGGAACAATATGACTAAAATACCCCAAATTGGTATTTACATTGAGGGCAAACCCGTGCATGGTAACCCAACGGCTTGATTTAACACCCATCGCACAGATTTTCCGAGGATTTCGCTGAGCAATAAAATCGAGCCATACGCCCGTAAGCCCGTCAATTCTACCCGCCTCGATTCCATAATCAGCACAAGTCAAAATAACGGCCTCTTCGAGTAAGCGCATGTAGCGATGAATATCTGTAAAAAAATTATCAAGGTCTAAAATCGGATAACCTACCAATTGCCCCGGCCCATGATAGGTGATGTCGCCACCACGGTTGATTTTGTAATACTCGGCCTCCAATTCGTCTAACTGATGCTGGTCGGCCAACAAATGTTCTGGCTTGCCGCTTTTGCCTAATGTAAACACATGCGAATGCTGGCAAAACAATAAATAGTTGTGGGTAGGTACTTGGTCGGGCTCAGGCAATGACCGATTCTTCATCTTCAGGGCAATGGTATCGGCCAAGAGACGCTCCTGGTAGTCCCAACAAGCTTTGTAGTCAACAAGACCAAGGTCTTGAAAAAACACCGTTTTGTTTTGGATAGACATAGTGGGTCGTCAAACTTGTACTTCAAACATACAAACATAGTGCTGATTTAGTTCTCTTATACACCAAAGCCCAACGCTGAGGTTGGGCTTTGGTACAAATCATCAAGCAAGACTATGCTTTTTCGTCGGTTTTCTTTTCAGACAGGCTCGCTTTGTTGGCAGCTTTTACCACCAAGAAAATCACATAAGCCACTATTAAGAAATCTACTACAGTCTGAATAAAATTACCATACTTGATGTGCGCTTGGCCAACGGTAATTTCGAGACTTTTGAAATCAACACCTTGTAGGAGCGCACCAATGACTGGCATGATGATGTCATCTACAAAGGAAGCCACGATTTTGCCAAACGCTGCTCCGATGATAACACCTACGGCGAGGTCGAGCACATTGCCCTGAGCAATAAACTTTCTGAATTCTGAGAACATGGTAGTTATGGTTAGAGAAAACAATTAAAAATTATAGGCAAAACCCAATGAAAGCGCTTGGTTTACTTGGGTTTGGTAGCTTTGGTCTTGGTCATACACTAAAATCAACCCTGCTGTTGCACTCATATATTTGTTGATTTTGGCAGACAAAAGCGCATCTAAGCGTACATCGCTGGCTGCTAAGTCAGTATAAGTAGTGTACATCAAATAACGCAATTTCAAATTAACATTTTGAGCAATGTTTTTATCAAAATTAGCTACTATTTGCATTAATGCTACTTCATTCCGAACGGTTTTTCCGACGGTAACACCATAATTTTTAGGAAAATTTTTGTATAGGTCCTTGTCGGCCACAACGGTCTGGCGAATGGCTCCTGGTGCAAACTGCACAAAGAAAAAAGGTACAGGACGGTATTCAAGACCAATGGCTTCGGTCAGGAAAGCTGGTGAAAACAAACCTGAGATTTTGTTGCGGTTTTCGATACCGTTAACAGTGGTATATTCAAAACCATCGGCAAACTGAGACAGGAAATTGAATGAACCGAAGAGATTCCACTTTGACGACAGCCGACGAGCATATTTAGAATCAAAGAAAATTCGGTCAATGCTCTTGCGAGTACCTTGACCAGCGGCTTTTACCACACCAAATTGTGACTGGAAGTCGTTGGTCCAGAGGTTACGACCCCAGGCTTTTTCGCTTTTAGCATTCAGAAAAATCCCAAAGGCAATGGAGTTGACACCTCCACCAGCCCAATTAGAGCTGAACGAGGCTTGATTAAAATTAGCTCCAAACTGACCAGATTTTACAAAATACGTAGTGTCTTTAACACTTTTTTTGGCAGTAAATGGGTCTTGTGCCCACCCATGCGTCATTCCTAATACACCTAGGGCAAAGAGAAGAATTTTCTTCATACGAGATTGTTTGATATGGATTTGAAATAAAAGATTCTTGCTGAATCTAATCAGAACTAAAAGGATGTTATGCAGCAATGCTGATAACCACATCAAAAAAACAAGTACGGACTTGGCTGCTTGTAGGTTGTACTAGCATACCAGACTAGCAGTGTACTGCACACCTAATGAGCAAAAGCTTGTGTAGTAGTTACGGCAAATACGACTACTTATCTAGAAAATCTTGCATGAATGCCACCATCTTGCCAATTAGAATTGCCCAGAAAATAAAGTTTTCTAAGTAAAGTTTCCGAACTTTTTCTTTGGCTCGTTTTAATCGCATTTTTACGGCACTTTCGGTCACCCCTAGCACGTCAGCTATGTCTTTGATACTCAAGTCTTCTTGGTATTTCATCAACAAAATAGCTCGTTCATCGGGCGAAACCTCCCGTAGCGTATCCCTGAGGCGTTGGGCTTCTATTTCTTTTAAATCGCTATCGTCGGAGTCGTCTATGCTATCGAAATTATCGTCTAATTCAACTTCTTGCACTTTTTTGGCAGTTCTGACCTTATCTACACAAAAATTGTAGGTAATTGAATACAACCAAGTCGAGAACTTAGCGTGCTCCTTATAGCTATTAAGCGAAAGAACCAACTTCAAGAAAATGTCATGTGTGAAATCTTCAGCTTTGGCAGGATCTTTCACAAACGACAGGCATTTTCGATATACCTTATCGGCATAGCGATCATACAGATATTCAAAGTAAACGTCTTTGTTCGTTTCGATAAAGAGCTTTACTAACTCTTCGTCGGACAAATTTCTCATGTAGGTGGTACTTGCCATATCAAGACTCGTTCACCCGCCAAAAGTCACAAACTAGCGAATATTTTTGTTGAAATATAATAGAACTACTTGAAATACAGCAAAAAAAGTGCCGTTTCTGTTAGTTCGATTCAATCCATAAAGGTTTTTCTTGTTCAATCTCCCTTCTAACTATTTCTATGATTTCTTCTACAGTCATTTCAGGGTCAAATTGAATGGGTTTTTTAAAGTGAACAGATAAGATGGTATTACGTTTTTTTAGGAGGAGGCCCTTTTTGTCGAATGCTCGACGAAAACCATTAATCACTACGGGTACTACAATTGGGTTGCTATGTTTAATAACATGAGCGGTGCCTTTGCGCACGGGTGCATAAGGGCTGGTAGTTCCTTGCGGAAAACTCACTACCCAGCCATCTGACAGCCCTTTTTCGATTTTTTCGAGTGCCGAAGTATCTACTTCTCTCTGAACGTTCTGACCTTTGGCACGCCAAGAGCGTTGTACCGTAATAGCACCTGCTTGCGAAAAAATCCGTGGAATCAACCCACTCTCTTTCATGGTTTCGCTGGCAGCAACATAATAATTTCGGGCCCGAGGAGCCAGTAGATAAATCGGAAAACCGATAGTGTTCTGAAAACCCCATTTCAAGCTACAAAAAATCTGATATAAGCAAATTACATCGGCAAAATAGGTCTGATGGTTAGACAGAAACAAGACCCGATTCCGAGGTAGCCCCTTCAAATGTTCAGTGCCTGTAATGTGAGTTTTGTTGGTCCACATAAAACGTGCATAGGTCAGCGCACCCAACGTAGCTATCAAAATACGTTTTACAAATACGGAATTTCCGAACGGGTCTCGTTCAAAAAAACCAAAAACATCTAACATTAGTAAATAACGCTTCATAGCTTAGGATAACCTCCCTTCAGACCGATTCTGAACAAAAATACGTTTTTATGTAAATGAAACAAGAAATCAAGCGGATAAAATACAAATAATAACAACTATTCGACATCCAAAATCGTTAATGAATGGTAAGTTTTATGGGTTATGACAACTAACCCATGACATACCGAACGCTCGTTTTGAGAGCAATACGCTTCAAAATGAGTCAACAACACCTACTCAATCAACCTTATTTAGTCTCAAAATGCTCTTTTTGGAGCAATTCACGTATCCATTTTTCAAAAACTAATGAGAGTTATTCTTTTACTGGGCCTTATTAGCCTTTCGGCCTGTAGTAGCTGGAAACCACCAGTACTGACTACTTCTTTTTCGGATCAACAAATTCCGCCAGTTCCTAATTATGCCAACGAAAACACTTGGGCGGCTTTACCAACTAAAACCGACGACGCCGACCGTGTGCCAATCAACTCACCGTTTCAAGATGGTCAGGCTACAGCCCAAGCCGATGTATTTTTTATACACCCAACCATTTTTGTAAAAGAACCTAAAAACCAATATGTCTGGAATGCCGATGTCAATGACAGTATGTTGAATCAAGAAACGGATGAGTCCACTATTTTGAATCAGGCTTCGGTATTTAATGGGGCTTGTAGAGTATATGCTCCTCGGTATCGGCAGGCACATATCTATGCTTTCTATACCAACGACAAGGCTTCGGCCAAGCAAGCTTTTGATATAGCGTATGCCGATGTAAAGGCGGCGTTTGAGTACTATTTGGCTCATTTTAATCAAGGCCGGCCTATTGTGATAGCGTCACATAGCCAAGGTACGGTTCATGCACGCCGCTTGATGAAGGAATTTTTTGATGGCAAACCCTTGCAACAGCGCTTGGTGGCAGCCTACCTGATTGGCATTGCTACCCCAGCAGATGCTTTTGAGCATATTAAGACCATCAGCAAACTAGGTGAAGTAGGTACTTGGACAAGCTGGAATACCTACGCCCGCAATTATACCCCTGAGCATTATACTGACGGACTCAACAAAGCCGTTTGTACGAATCCGTTGCTGTGGAACTCTTCAGAAGAATTTGCAACAAAAGAACTAAACAAAGGTGGCGTAGGATTGAAGTTTAAGTTTGTGAAAAAGTTTTCGGACGCACAAGTTCATCAAGGAATGCTTTGGATAAATAAACCATACGTAACGGGCAGAATTTTTGTCAATACGAAAGTCTGGCATCGAGCTGATATAAATTTGTTCTATGCGAATATTAGAGAAAATGTAGATTTGCAGGTGAAAAACTTTTTGAGAAGCCAGCCCGCTGTTGAAGCAGCCGGCTCAAAAAACGAATAGACCATGCAAAATAACTATGCAGTCATTATGGCAGGAGGGGTCGGAACACGGTTTTGGCCCTTTAGTCGTACTAATAATCCCAAGCAGTTCCACGATGTTTTGGGAACTGGAAAAACACTTCTTCAACAAACAGCCGAACGATTTCAGGGAATTTGTCCTCTTGAAAATATCTACGTAGTAACCAGCGAAGAATATGGAGATTTGGTAAAAAAACAATTGCCGTTTTTGAGTGAAGACCAAATCTTGAAAGAACCAGTACGACGTAACACAGCACCGTGTGTGGCCTATGCTTGTTACAAGATTGCTTCTAAAAATCCGTTGGCCAATGTGGTGGTGGCTCCATCTGACCACATTATGTTGAAAGAGCATATTTTCAGCGAAACGCTCAAGATAGCCTTATCGGCTACTCGTCAAGATGATATTTTAGTAACCTTAGGAATCAATCCAAGCCGCCCCGACACGGGTTATGGGTACATCCAGTTTATTCCAGACAAAATGATGCTCAAAAAGGTGAAAACATTCACCGAAAAACCCAAACTCGAAATCGCTCAGAAATTTCTAGAAAGTGGTGATTTTGTGTGGAATGCAGGAATTTTTATTTGGAATGTCAAGTCCATTATTCATGCCTTTGAAACGTTTTTACCTGAAATGGCCGAGGTCTTTGCCGAAGGAAACAGCCTCTACTATACTCCGCAAGAAACAGCCTTTGTATCTAAAGCTTACTCGCTGTGCAAAAGCATTTCGATAGACAATGGTGTGATGGAAAGAGCTCAAAACGTACACGTGTTGCTTAGTGACTTTGGCTGGTCAGACCTCGGCACGTGGAAGTCGTTGTACGAAGTATCGGAAAAAGACTACAACCAAAACGTGATAGATGGCAATGTGATGCTCTACGATTCGCAGAATAGTATTATCAAAACTCCCAAAGACCGCTTGGTTGTGGTGCAAGGACTGGATGGCTTTATTGTAGCCGAATACGACAACGTGCTATTGATTTGCCGAAAAGACGAAGAGCAGCGAGTGAAGGACTTCGTAGCCGAAGCCAAGTACAGGGGCACAGAGTATATCTAAAATCCCTTTGCGTCATTGCCTGAAAACGTAATCTCATGCAATGACGCATAAGTTCGTAAGGCGCAAAGATGAAAATTCCGTACTTTTGCAGGCAACTTGTCACCAACCTACATGACCGAGCGTTATCACCAACGGGGCGTTAGTGCCGCCAAAGAAGACGTACACAAGGCAATCGCCCATTTAGATAAAGGTCTTTTTCCTAAAGCATTTTGTAAAATTTCTCCTGATACATTAGGCGGAGACCCCGACTACTGTACCATCATGCACGCCGACGGAGCCGGCACCAAAACCTCATTGGCGTACCTATATTGGTGTGAAACGGGCGACCTGTCGGTGTGGCGAGGCATAGCGCAAGATGCCGTGGTGATGAATACCGACGACTTGATTTGTGTGGGTGCCATAGGGCCAATGCTCTTGTCAAGTACCATTGACCGCAACAAGAATCTGATTCCGGGCGAGGTTATCTCTGAAATTATCAATGGGACAGAAGAAGTATTGCAGCTTTTGAGAGATAACGGTATCGAAATCTATTCGACAGGCGGCGAAACCGCCGATGTGGGCGATTTGGTAAGAACCATCACGGTTAATAGTACGGTGATTGCTCGCATGAAGCGAGGCGATGTGATTTCTAACGACCAGATTCGAGCAGGAGACGTGATTGTGGGTTTGGCATCGTTTGGGCAAGCTACCTATGAGCATACGTACAACGGAGGTATGGGGTCAAATGGACTCACCTCTGCTCGCCATGATGTATTGGCTAACTACTTAGCTGCTTCGTATCCAGAAAGTTATGACCATGCTGTGCCGGCCTCGCTGGTGTATAGTGGTACCAAAAAACTAACCGATGTAGTAGCAGGAACACCTCTAAACGTGGGGCAACTGATATTGTCGCCTACTCGCACGTATGCGCCAGTTGCCAAAGTGCTGCTGGAAGAGTTACGACCACATATTCACGGGATGGTGCATTGTTCGGGAGGGGCTCAAACCAAAGTCTTGCATTTTATTGATAACCTGCACATTATCAAAGATAACCTTTTTCCGATTCCACCACTTTTTAGTCTGATTCAGGCGGAGTCAGGTACCGACTGGAAAGAGATGTACAAAGTCTTCAACATGGGGCATCGCTTGGAGATTTATCTACCTGAAAATCAGGCTCAGACAGTAATTGCGATTGCTCGTTCGTTTGGCATAGAAGCGCAAGTAATAGGCCGTGTAGAAGCACACCCAAGCAAAAAAGTCACCATTACCAGCGAGTTTGGTACGTTTGTGTATTAAGCCTTGAAAATTTTCTTGTCGGTAATCAACGAGCGATTGGCTTCCAAAAAGTCAACAAACTGAAAAAGTTCGTCCAAAAGAGGCTGAAAATCGTACTTAGTATAGTGGTATGATTCTACATAAACGTCCTCAAAATCAGTAATCAGATAATCAAGTTGTCGGATGTTCCATTGCTTGAGCCCAAGGAGGTAAAGATTTTGGTGATTGAGCACAAACTTTTGAGGTTCGTAACGAGCCGTAGTCTTGATGTCAATGGCTCGATTCCCTCCCACAACGTCCACAAATCCGTAAAGTTCTATATTCTTTATCGTAGTGCTCACATAAAACTGCGACTTATACTTGGCTGGTAAGGCAGCCCTCATGCGAGCAATGATTGCAGATGGGAACAATTCTTCTCCTTCTCCTTTTAGCAAGGCATCCTCAAAGTTTACCCCTCGTTGTTGAGCTTCGGTAGGCGGTTTATAGACCCGATTGATGCGGTCTATCATTTCCTCAAACGACACATAGGGTACCCCTTCTGCATTTTTGGATTCGTGCAGGTAGAGCGAAAACGTATTGACCAACGTGGGATAGATGCGGTATTTATGGAGCATAATCAACGAAAAAGAGTAGCTAAGTTACAAACCTAACTACTCTTAAAAAGAAAAAACGTAGATTAGTTTTTGTTATTCTAAAATAACTCGGCGTTTATCTGTGGCATCACCTTTTGTTCCATGTAGATAGTAAGTGCCTCTTGGTAAGGAACTTACGTCAAATTTGATGGATTTTTCGGCTACAAAAGAATCAGTAGTTTTTAACGTTTTTAGTGTTACCTTTCTCAGAACAGTTCCCTTTTCATCTAGTAACGATAGTTCGTCGGGTAGGGCGTAGTCGTTGTCGGTGGATTCGACCAATACGGTAAATTGAGAAGTAGCAGGGTTTTGAGCAACTCGGTAACCGTTCCAAGGCTTACTCAACACAAACGTAAACGAACTGGTACCACACCCATTGGTTACATCTGCTTTTATGGAAAAACCAGTTACACCCGTTGGCGCAATGGTATTACACCCTAAATAGTAAGGAGCAGCATAAGGGCCATACGATACGCTGCTTGGAGAAGGGGTGTTCCAATACACCGCTTGTGTATATCCCTCAGCATTAGTACTCAAAAAGTTATTTGCATTCACATTTACATAGTACGGTGTAGTAGTCCACGGGTTGCCATTTACGGTAGGCGTAATAATGGGTTTACCTACCACTTTTTCAACCCAACTAGTAGTTCCGCTACAAGAATTAACGAAACGTACCCGAACTTTACCTGATGAGTTATGGGTGAGTGTCACAGAAAGCGCAGAAGGAGCACTACCAATATAGGAGCTACTTCCATTAACTAACACCCCACCCGTAGTTTGCCATTCTACTTGATAAGCAAAGGGTACATTTGGCGCAGCAACACTATAAGTGCCTTGCTGACCTGCACTACATAGCGAAGGGGAAGCTGAAAAAGATGGGTCTGGGGGAATAGTTTTGATGTAAATAGTTACTTGCCGTTCAGAACTATTTGCTACAGAATTATATACAGCAGAAAGAGTACCTTGACCGCCATTAGGTGTATCATAACGTGGATTATTAAATACATTCGCTCCGTAAGATTGTAAAGACCAATTAGATGGAGCAGATGCCCAATAAAAAACATACCCTGGATAAAAAGTACCGTTACTTACATCTCCAGCTTGTGAAGATGTTTGACCTTCAAGACAACTAATGTAAGCAGTGCTACCATCGGCATAGGTTTGACCATTTACCTTGATAACTTTTTGTTGTCCTATAACCAAGCCTGGTAAAAAGACAATACAAATAAGAATGAAATGTACAGGTTTCATTGTAAAGATTGTTTAGAAGTGAAAGTGAATATTTATTGTACTAATGGGAGAAAGTTTGAAGCGTTTAAAATTGGCATTATAAAGACCAGCAGAAAGGTCGTTTGAGCCACTTCTACGCTTCTCAAATGAATACATAAGATTACTTTCCATAGAGAAAGACAATCGTGGACTCAGCAGATATTGAATCCCACCAAAACAAGCCATACTCCAAGTAGTAATCGAGTATTCAGTCACAGTAAAAACTTCACCATGTTCCAAGGCATATTTTACAGAATTTGGGTCCGAATCCAAAAACGGTACAGGAACAATTTGCGGAACGTTAGAATGAAAATAACGATACCCCAAATCAACACCGTAATTCAATCTTAGTTTAGAACTAAGAGTAGTACGTTTTTCAAAACCTAACGCACTTAACAATACAGTTGTTTGGTTTAAGTTTCTACTGAGATTTGTGGAATTACCAGCTTGATCCAAATTATCTTTATCATCCAAACTGAAACCCATCCTAAGCCGAATGGCTTGGTTGGGGTGAATCGTTCGCCGAATCATCAGCGAGGGCGGGTAGGTGTTTTTACCAGTTACCCACATAAGGTCGGTGCTGAGGTCCCATTTGTAGGATTTGGGGGTAGGAGCGTTTTGCTGTGCGCACACAAAGGCGCTATGTGCATACAAACACACCAGCAGGAGCATTTTTTTAGACATGATAATAGGGATAAAATGTGCCTACTCTGTTGCAGGATTTTCGGCATACTCCTATTGTTTAGGCAAACAATGTCGTGTCCCAAGCGTGGGATGGATTAAAGTATGACTTGGTTAGGCAAGAAAAAGGTATTCAAAGAAAAGAAGTAGTTTTCTTTTCTCCAACTAAATTTCAAAGAAAAATAGAACAAAATAGCAAAAAAACGCAATAAGGAAGAGCGTTTACTTTGCTTTTTTCTTTTGTTTAATCAGTTTTTTTACCTCTTCAATAGCCTTTTTGGCTTCTGCTTTTTGAGGCATTTTTTTGTCGGCAAGGTCTTCTACTTGTTTGTAAAACTGCAAGGCATCGTCTAGTTTACCTTCTTGCTGTGCAATTTTGCCCAACCCCATCAACGACGCAATATGATACCCCGACTGCTTGGCGTTGGTCTGCACGGCAAAGCCAATCGTTTGCTGATAATACAACTTAGCTGCCTCGAAGTTTCGGTAATAGTTGTGGTTGATGTATGCCAAAATATAACTGGCGTAACGCCCACTAACACCCTCATAGCCAACCATGTGGCGGTCTATTCGTTCTAAGATACTTTTGGCTTCGGCCTCGGCCTCAAGGCCACGCCCTGCCACAAAGGCATTCCGGGCAAAATACCGATGAAAGTACGGATTGTCAGGAAAGGTCTGGTGCATGTACTTGGCCAATTGGTATGATTTTTCGGTTTGGTTTTCCATTCCGTAAATCTGTAACAAAAAATACCGAGCCTCCATGCGTGTATAAAACGCATTGTTGGCAACCCACTCTAAGTCTTTGATCCCTTTTTCTTTGTTGCCATCTGGAAACAGCCACAGGATTGTTTTCAGCATGGGATATTCTTTCGGAATCCACTCGGCGTAGTAGTTATAGAGGCCATCTCCAAACTGCAGTTCGGGGCTGAGGTCTTCGTGTCCACGGCATTTTTCGAGGTACTTCAAGGCACTTTTGCCTGCCGAAGCAGCCTTTATCCATTTTTTGCGTTCAGAATACAACCGACCTTTAAACGCATGAGCTGCCGCCAAAAAGAACGAGGCTTCAATCTTGTTATCGCTATCGTCGTAGAGTTTTTCGGCGTAGGTGATGGTAGAGTCCATGTAAGCCAAGCAACGGTCGTCGTACATAGCATTGTCGGTGTTGGGTACAATTTTCCACCATTCGTTCAGGCCCAACAAAAAATAAGGCATGGGGTGGCCAGGATACTTGTACTTAAACCAACGGTATTCTTTTTCGGCTTCTTCAAACTTAAAGTTATACATAAAGTTTACAGCCTTACCCGCATCCGTCTGAATCGCATTATTCATAATGAGCATCTTCTTGGGGTCGGGCATGTTGTCGGTCGAGAGGTTCCACCACTGAGCCTGTGCAGCATGAGCCATCAACAAACTACCAGCTAACCAGCAATAGACTAAATTTTTCATAGGATTTTATGTGTATCACGATTTGCCCAATCGTGTCTAAAGGGGACTACCTCAAAAAACGAAAATTTTGAAGAGACAGTTTGTTAGGGATAATTTTTTTGCAAAACGCTTTACCCCTACCTTTGGGGCAAAGATACTACAATGCTAACCGTACACGACAAAAACTTCGTCCCGTTTATTATTCAGGCTGTTTTAGAAGAACGCATTCATGCCCTATCGGCAGAAATTAGCCAAGATTATGCCGACAAAAAGCCTCTCTTGGTGGTGGTGCTGAATGGAGCCTTTATGTTCGCTTCCGAATTGATGAAATACATCAATATTCCTTGCGAAATCACGTTCATTCGAGTGTCATCGTACCAAAGTACCGCATCGTCAGGTACGGTCAAACAAATATTAGGACTAAAGGAATCGCTACAAAATCGGCACGTGATTATTGTCGAAGACATAGTGGATACAGGCCTGACAATGGTAGAAATCATGGGACAAATCACTGCCCAAAAGCCAGCGTCCGTCGAGATTGCCGCCATGCTTCACAAACCCGAAGCTACCAAAGTGCCTGTTACGATTAAGTATGTTGGTTTTGAAATCGAGAATAAATTTGTGGTAGGTTATGGGTTGGATTACAACGAGTTAGGTCGAAATGTGCATGAGATATACGTGTTAGCAGAATAACCCCGACGGAGGCGCAATGCGCCCATTCAGCAGTGGCAATACTAAAACTTAAAATGGCTTGATGTCTTTATCAAACAACAGGTCGTAAGTACCATCCAAGATTTCGCCAAGCTTTATGTGATATTCGGGAAACGAAGGGAGATTGTTGTGTCCACCACCATAAATGGGTACGAGTCTGGCTGTCAAGGGAACCAACTTAGATAGGCGCACACTAGACCGGTACGGAATCAGCCAGTCTTTGGTACCATGAATGATAAAAATGGGACAACGCACATACCGAATCCAGAGGTCGGTCCGAATACGGAAGCGAAGGATAATCGAAATAGGCAGAAACGGCAAAAACCGATTCATCAAATACGAAAAACTATAGTAGGGCGCATCTAAAATCAACATTTTGGGTTTGTTTTGTGAGGCTAACTTACAAGCAAACCCCGACCCCAACGAACGCCCGTAGATGATGATGTTTTCTTCGAGGTACCCATAGTTAGAACGCATCTTCTTGTAAATATACTGAAAGTCATTCTTGAGTGCATCTTCTGAGCGCTTTCCTACGCTTTTTCCAAAGCCCCGATAGTCCACCATCAGTACGTCGTAGCCATGTTGTGAAAAATCCCAAGCGTACTTAGCCCAGCCTTTGATGCTTCGGGTGTTGCCATGAAAGTAAATGACCAAACCTTTGGCCGATTGGTGAAAAAACCGCAACGCATTGATTTTGACACCCGGTTCGGGCTCAAAAAACAATTCTTCAAATGGGTCATCGTAGCGAAACTCGAAATCGTGCGAAAGTTTTTCGGGCTTAAAAATGAAATACTCCTGCACTTTGTATGCTACGATACAAAGAAGGACATACACCCCAACGACCAGAACAAATATCTCGGTGTTAGTCATAGAACCCAATGCTTAAGGTCGGCTCGCCGAAGCGATTGTTTATTACGAAGGTAGGTAATTTTTTTGACTGTCCATGTTTCATGCAAAACCACAACAGATACTAGCACTTTTCTAAGGATTTTTCTTCCTCAAATCATCCCTCGGGCCTTCAATTCCAAATATTTGTTCACGGTGTTGACCGTCAGGCTTTGCGGCGGGGTAAGCATGGCCTGAATACCATATTGGCCTAACTCTTTGACAATCTGTTGTTTTTCGTAGAAATATTTTTCAGCAATAGTTTTTAGGTAGATTTCTTCGGTGCTTACGGCTGGGGCATTGAGCAAGGTACGGAGCTCGGTGTTTTCAAAGAATACTACCAACAACAAATGATCTTTGGCCAGTCGCCTAAAAAACGGCAGTTGCCTACGCATTGACGCCAAGGTCTCAAAATTAGTAAACAGCAACAACAAGCTTCGCTGACGCACATACTGGCGAGTTTTGGTATAGACCAGCTCGTAGTCGGTTTCGAGATAGCGGGTTTT
Source organism: Spirosomataceae bacterium (assembly GCA_046329195.1). GTDB lineage: Bacteria > Bacteroidota > Bacteroidia > Cytophagales > Spirosomataceae > JAXLVB01. The sequence continues at coordinate 910,535 of JAXLVB010000001.1, forward strand.
TTGGTGGTAGAGCAATTCCAGAATCTTTTGCATCTGACCAGGGCGGCGGTCAGCCAAGAGTAATTGACCGAACTTGTCCGAAAACGTCATCACCCCTGCTTTGTCTTGTTTGTAAAGCGCAATATTACTCAGCACCAAGGTAGCATTGATGGCATAGTCGAGCAAACTCAGCCCATCAAAAGGCATTTTCATAACCCGCCCCTTGTCAATTAAGCAATAGATAGACTGTGATTTTTCTTCCTGAAAAGCATTCACCATCAGTTCATTACGGCGGGCAGTGGCTTTCCAGTTAAGTGTTCGCACATCGTCGCCACGTACATACGGGCGCACCTGCTCAAACTCCATACTATGACCAATCCGTCTGATTTTCTTAATGCCCAAGTCGGTCAAACGGTTCGAGATAGCCATCAGTTCGTATTCACGCATTTGCAAGAATGAAGGGTAAACAGGCACCATCTTATCTTGCGAAAACTGATAGCGCCGTTTGAGCAAATGAAGCGGCGAAATGACATAGACATTCACAGCGCCGAAGGTGTACTCACCCCGCTTAGTAGGGCGCAACGAATAGCGAAGCTGCTGCGTTTCGTTGGGATTGAGGCGGGTTTCAAAAAGTAAATCTCGTTTTTGGAACTGAAACGGGATTTCGTCAATGATTTCGAGCGATACAGAAAAAGCGTAATGATTTTCTAAATAAATCGAAATGGGGTTTTGGTCGCCATTCGATAGCTTTTCGGGTGTTTCTCGACGAGCAAAAATGCCGTTTTGCGTTCTGAAGAGCAGCAAAGCATCAATCAAGACCAAAGCCCCAAAGCCAATCAACAGGAGTTTAGCAATAGGAAAAATACTTGGAAATAAAAACGCCCAACAAAAAAATACTACCATCGCAATCACGATGACAAACGTCAGACGGCTGATATACAGGCTACGAATTAGTTTCAATAGAGCAGAGGTTGAGATTTACCGTGGCACTTCGATTTTTTGCATCAATTGTTGAATCACATCATCGGGCGACGAGCCCTCCATTTCTTTTTCGGGTGTCAGCAAAATCCGATGGCGAAGCACCGACGGCACCAATTCCTGTACGTCTTCGGGAGTTACAAAGTCCCTACCCCGAATCGCCGCCAAGGCTTTAGAGGCATTGAGCAACGCTACCGAAGCCCGTGGCGAAGCACCCAAATACAAAAACTTATTGGTCCGGGTTTGGTGAACGATCTGAGCGATATATTCCAGCACTTTTTGTTCAACAATCACCATTTTTACCTTATCTCGAAGGCTGGCTACTTGCTCTGCCGACAGCACCGATTCGATGTTGGCAACGGCACTATTATTATTATGGCGCTCATGATGGCCTTTCAGTATCAGCGTTTCCTCTTCGAGTGTAGGGTATTTTACCAAAATTTTAAAAAGAAAACGGTCCAGCTGGGCCTCTGGAAGGCGATACGTGCCTTCTTGCTCAATCGGGTTTTGAGTAGCCAGTACCACAAAGGGCGAGGCCATAGCGTAAGTAGTGCCGTCGTTAGTGACTTGGCGCTCTTCCATTACCTCAAACAACGCCGCTTGTGTTTTGGCTGGTGAGCGGTTAATCTCGTCTATCAAGACAATATTGGTAAAAATCGGCCCCTTTTTAAACTCAAAATCTGCCTTCTTAGGGTTAAATACCGACGTCCCCAGCACGTCCGATGGCATCATGTCTGGTGTAAACTGAATTCGGTTAAAATCCACCGAGATGGTTTTGGCTAATAGCTTGGCAGTAAGGGTTTTAGCTACCCCTGGCACTCCCTCAATGAGCACGTGCCCATCGGCAAAAATCGCCGTTAGCAAGAGGTCAATCATTTGCTGCTGACCCACAATTACCTTTCCAATCTCGGCTCTGATTCTGCTAACTGTATCGTGAAGTTCTCCTAAGTCAATGCGTGATTCAAAAGGAAGTGATGATTCTTCAAAGGTCATAGTTATGTTGATTATCAGTTTTCATATCAATCGTTAAGTCCATTCTACACAGCCTTAACGCCGACAACAAGCTATCAAGTTTAAGGTAAAATATTCATTCGCTCAAAAAAAGTGATGTAATTTTTTGGAAGAATAAATTTGAGCCTATATTTGCACTGCAAATTCTGAAAAAAATGAATAAAAACGTTCAAATCGCACAAAATTGGTGGTGGCAACTGACAAACCTCAGTTGAACAGCCTTTTATTGCCGTTGACGTAACTAATATACTCAAAACGCCTGCTGTTCAACCGAACAGCAGGCGTTTTTTGCTTTAACAAGCTATCAACTTGTACCTCAACAAAAAAACACCGAGTTGTTACCCAAAAATTAGGATTAAGTAGCTGATTATAAAGTGATTGATTTGTAAAATCAGTCAAAATTAACAGAAAGATACAGTACAATGGAAACTAGGAACGTGCTTACTTTTTATCGTTTAGTGACGACAATTCAACCTGAAAATTATGCAGTTGATAGCAATAAATTTTTCTGGTCTTGGCACAGGTGGCAACTTTAACACGTCAATCATGACAACAACACTGAACCAAGTTCATCAAAAAATTTAGAAAAGCCGATAAAAGTAGGCACTAAACCTCAACCGACATGTCATTCAAAATTTCTACAAGTTACAAGCAACTGCTGGCCGATATGATTACTCCCGTGGGAGTGTATCTGCAACTTCGGGATAAACTTGCCAACACCGTGCTGCTCGAAAGCGCCGACTATCACGCCATGCAGAATAGTTTTAGTTTCATCGGATTTGACCCTGTGGCCAGTTTTGTACTGGACGAAGACGTGGTCACACAACAATTCCCCGACGGTACGTCGAAGCAGTTACACCTTAGTTCCCGAAAAGATGCTGTGGGGCAGTTGAGAGAGTTTGCCAGTTTGTTTCAACTCGAAAAGTCTAGTTTTCCTTTTCCGACCAACGGCCTGTTTGGCTACATGACCTACGACTCGGTAGAGTATTTTGAAGACATTGAGATTCAGCCCAAAAGTCCCGAGAATGCTATTCCACAGGTAGTATATTATGTGTATCGTTATGTGATGGTGTTTAATCACTTCAAAGATGAAGTATTTATTTTTGAACACGAATACACCGCCGAAGGAGCCACGCAGTCGTCGAAGTCCACCAATAAATTAGGACTTTCGCTCGATGCACTCGAAATGATGGTGCAAATGCCCAAAAAAGCAGCATCGGGCAAATTTAAAATAGTGTCAGAAGAATCGTCGAACGTTACCGACGACCAAATGCGAGAAACCATTCAGCAGTGCATCAACCACTGCCTTAGAGGGGATGTTTTTCAGATAGTGCCTTCCCGCCGATTCAGCAAGCAGTTTGAAGGCGACGATTTCCAAGTATATCGTGCCCTGCGCTCTATCAACCCGTCACCGTACCTGTTTTACTTTGATTTTGGAACGTACCATATTTTTGGTTCATCGCCCGAAAAACAAATTTTTATCAAAGATGGCCAAGCCGAAATCCACCCGATTGCTGGAACATTCCGCCGCACAGGCGACGACGAAAAAGACGCCGAATTGGCTCGACAGCTTATAGCCGACCCCAAAGAATCTGCCGAGCACGTCATGCTGGTGGACTTGGCTCGCAATGACCTTAGTCGTAGTTCGGACGTGGTCAAGGTCGAAACCTTCAAAGAAGTACAGTTTTACAGCCATGTGATTCACTTAGTCTCAAAAGTTACAGGTAAAATGACCAACGGCACCAATCCCCTCCAATTGGTGGCCGACACCTTTCCGGCAGGGACACTCTCTGGTGCTCCCAAGCACATGGCTATGACGTTGATTGACCGATACGAAGTGACCAATCGAGGAATTTACGGCGGCGCCATTGGATTTATGGACTTTAACGGCAACTTTAATCACGCCATTGCTATTCGGACATTTTTGAGTAAAAACAATACACTATTCTACCAAGCAGGCATGGGAGTAGTGGCCAAATCGGTGATTGAAAACGAAATGGCCGAAGTAGGAAACAAACTCGGCGCTTTGCGTAAAGCAATAGAAGTAGCAGAACGACTTTAACAAGATAGACAATGAAAATCTTAGTACTTGACAATTACGATTCGTTTACCTACAACTTGGTCTATATGCTCCGAGAACTAGGCCAAGACGTAGAAGTGTTTCGTAACGACAAAATATCCCTAGAAGACGTACAGCAATACGACAAAATTTTACTTTCGCCTGGCCCTGGGATTCCGTCCGAAGCTGGGATTTTGCTGGAGGTTATCAAAGAATATGCCCCCACCAAGAGTATCTTTGGCGTTTGCTTGGGGCATCAGGCCATCGGCGAAGCCTTTGGGGCAACCCTTCACAACATGGGCGATGTACTCCATGGCGTTACGACAAAGTGTTTGATTACCGACCCATCCGAAAAACTTTTTGAAGGAATCCCATCCGAAATAGAAGTATGTAGGTACCATTCGTGGACGGTTGTGCCCGAAACGATGCCAGCTGAGCTGAAAATAACAGCCGTGGACGAAAATGGGTACGTCATGGCCGAAGCCCATACCAAATATGATGTTAGGGGGGTACAGTTTCACCCCGAAGCCTATCTTACCCAGTTTGGTAAAGAGATGATTACCAATTGGTTGAAGTAAAAACTGAGTCGTTGTTTTAAATATAGGCTAGCAAAGTGCAGACCATGAAAGAAATATTAGCGCAATTATTACAACATCACCCCCTTACTACCAACCAAGCCCAAACAGCCCTGCTGAGTATTGGTAGGGGAGAAGTAAACGGCTCCCAAACGGCGGCATTCTTAACGGCATTGGCCATGCGACCCATCACCGTGGACGAACTCGAAGGGTTTCGCTCGGCTATGCTCGAACTTTGCCTAAAAGTGGACCTTTCGGAGTTTGACCCCATGGACGTTTGTGGAACGGGCGGCGACGGCAAAGATACCTTCAATATCTCTACAACAGCGGCCTTTGTCGTGGCAGGTACAGGACAAACGGTAGCCAAAAACGGTAATCACGGGGTATCATCGTCGGTAGGTTCTTCTACTGTATTGGAGCATCTGGGTGTGAAATTTTCTAATGACTTCGACCACCTGCGCCGTAAAATCGAAACAGCGGGTATCTGCTATCTTCATGCGCCACTGTTTCACCCAGCCATGAAATACGTCGCCCCCATTCGCAAAGAGCTCGGCTTCAAAACCTTCTTTAATATCTTGGGACCATTGCTTAACGCCGCCTTTATTCAAAAACAACTGGCAGGTGTTTATAGCGCCAATATAGCCGAACTTTACACGGGTATTTTACAAAAATCACGAACTTCGTTTGCTGTATTGCAAAACTTAGATGGCTACGACGAAATCTCACTCACTGGAGCTTGTAGGGTGATTACAAAACAAGGCGAATCGGTTTTGTTTCCAGAAGATTTTGGTTTTCAGGCTGTTACTGAAAAAGAACTCTACGGAGGTGACACGCTCGAAGAGTCAGCTATTATCCTGAAAAATATACTTCAAAATCAAGGAACCAAAGCCCAAACCCAAGTGGTATTAGCCAACGCCGCAGTGGCTCTTTGTGCCGCAGATCCAACGTTGAGCCTTGCCGACGCCGTAGCCAAAGCAACCGAATCGCTGGAAAGTGGACGAGCGTACCAATCCTTAAAGAAACTAGCCGAATAAACCTGTGTGAGTTCGGCGAGCCTAAAACTTGATTTAAAAAAAGAAACATACTAATTTTAAGGTCAATTCAATGACTATTTTAGATAAAATTATTGCCCGTAAGCGCTTAGAAGTAACTGAGTGTAAACAAAAAGTAAGCATAGCTTCGCTCGAAGCTTCTGATTACTTCACCAAAACCACTGTGTCGTTAAAACAAGCACTTTTCTCCGACACTAACACGGGCATCATTGCAGAGTTCAAGCGTAAGTCTCCATCCAAAGGCATCATCAATGATCAAGTTCGGGTCGAAGACGTAACCGCTGGCTATGTAAGCGCAGGCGCAGCAGGTCTGTCGGTGCTTACCGACACTGAGTTTTTCATGGGTACACAAGCTGACTTACTGGTTGCCCGAAAAACCAACCCTTCTACGCCCATCTTACGCAAAGACTTTATGATAGACGAATACCAACTGCTCGAAGCCAAAGCTTGGGGTGCGGATGTAATCTTGCTGATTGCCGCCAATCTGAGTGTGTTGGAGGTAAAATCGCTAAGTCATTTTGCCCAAAACCTTGGTTTAGAAGTATTATTAGAGGTTCACAACCAAGAAGAACTCGACTCTCACCTATGCGACACAGTGGATATTGTGGGAGTCAATAACCGTAACCTGAAAAACTTTGCGGAGCAAAACGTCAATGCTTCCTTAGAACTAGCCGACCAGATTCCGTCAGCCTTTGTAAAAATTTCAGAGAGCTGCATAAGCCGACCGGAAACAATCCAATTGCTTCGAGGAGTGGGGTATCGAGGCTTCCTGATAGGTGAGAACTTTATGAAAACTTCAGACCCAAGCCACGCCATTGCGTCGTTTGTTGCGCAATTACATCAGCCAGCGGTTTGAGGATTTTGGCGAAGAATACTAACCCAATATCCAATTTATAACACGTATGAGATTAAAAGTTTGCGGCATGAGAGATTCCGATAATATTCGGGAGCTACTCGAACTTCAACCCGATTACATGGGTTTCATTTTTTACGAAAAATCTCCTCGCTTTGTGGCCGATGAATTAGATGAACAACTACTCAAATCGTTTCCTCGAACCACCAAAAAAGTAGGAGTCTTTGTAAATGCAACGATAGACACGATTCTACGAAATGTAAAGCGCTATAACCTTGATTTTGTCCAACTCCACGGCGACGAAACCCCCGACTTCTGCAAAAGCCTTCAGTTCAAAGGGGTCAACATCATCAAAGCCTTTTCGGTGGACGAAAACTTCAATTTCAACAAATTGAATAACTACAAGCCAGTTTGCGATTACTTTTTGTTCGATGCCAAAGGTCAAAATCGTGGTGGAAATGGTACTACCTTCGACTGGTCTGTACTAAAACGATACGACAACGAAAAGCCATTTTTCCTAGCAGGAGGCATCGGGCCAGACCACGCCGAACAATTAACTTCGCTGACAGGTTTACGCATACACGCAGTGGATATCAACAGTCTGTTTGAAATATCTCCCGCTCAAAAAGACATCAAACGCATCCAAGCTTTTTCGGAGGTACTCAAACCACAAGAAGCCGAGGCCTAAAACAATTCGTTCGGGCGTATAGCATTACGCCCATTTCGACTCACAAAACCATGGAAACAATCAGCACAACATCAGCGTACCAGGTTAATAATCGAGGGTATTATGGCAAATTTGGCGGCGCTTTCATTCCTGAAATGCTCTATCCAAATGTTGAAGAATTACGTGAAAACTACCTGACGATTATCGAAGACCCCAGTTTCCAAGTAGAATTTCAATACCTGTTGCACGATTATGCAGGTCGCCCAACCCCCTTATTCTTAGCAGAACGTCTCTCCGAAAAATACAAGACCACTGTGTATCTTAAACGAGAAGATTTATGTCATACAGGGGCACACAAAGTCAACAACACCATCGGGCAGATTTTGGTAGCGAAGCGCCTAGGCAAAAAGCGTATTGTAGCTGAAACGGGTGCCGGACAGCACGGCGTTGCCACGGCCACCGTTTGTGCGCTGATGGGGTTAGAGTGTATTGTGTACATGGGTGAACTCGACATCCAGCGGCAAGCTCCCAATGTAGCTCGTATGAAAATGCTTGGTGCCGAAGTCCGTGCAGCAACCTGTGGGTCAAAAACCCTCAAAGATGCCACCAACGAAGCCATGCGCCATTGGATCAACAATCCTACCGATACACACTATATAATAGGTAGTGTAGTGGGTCCTCACCCATACCCCGACATGGTGGCTCGTTTTCAGTCGGTTATTTCAGAAGAAATTCGAAAGCAATTACTAGAAAAAATCGGAAAAGAAACCCCCGACTACGTATTGGCTTGTGTGGGTGGCGGGTCAAATGCCGCAGGGGCGTTTTACCATTTCTTAGACGAGCCCACCGTACAGCTAATAGCTATTGAGGCTGCGGGCCAAGGCGTGAGCACGGGACATTCGGCTGCCACCACCGCCTTGGGTAAACCCGGAGTTTTACACGGAAGCCGCTCTATTCTTATGCAAGATGAAGACGGTCAGGTCATCGAACCTTATTCAATCTCAGCAGGACTTGACTACCCCGGTATTGGACCAATGCACGCACACTTGTTTGAAACTGGTAGAGCACAATTCCCATCAGCAACAGATCAAGAAGCCTTGGAGGCTGCTTTTGAATTAGCAAAACTCGAAGGAATCATCCCTGCACTAGAGTCTTCGCATGCCTTGGCATACCTCAAAAGACTAAATGCAAGTGCAGATGAGACAGTCGTTGTCAATCTCTCAGGACGAGGTGATAAAGATTTGGCTACCTACATGAAATACCTGTAAACCAACAGGGTGTATCGTGAAAAATCAAAAGCAACCCAAAGTAGTACACATAGGAGCAGAAATTGGAGCTGGTTTAGTCATGGGCATAATTACGGTCTTTGCACTCATTATGCTCACAAAAATCATCCCGTATTTTCCGAGCTACCAACCCATAGATTTTCTCACGACAAAAACAGACCAAATCCTGTCACAAGTACCTTTCAAATGGGCCTTCTATATACATATAGTAAGTAGTTGGGTAGTAATGGTAGTGGGACTAGGCCAGTTCCTACCTACCATTGCAAAACATAAACCAACCTTACACCGGCTACTAGGTAAGTTATATATAGTATTCATCATCGGTTTGGCTGCCCCTTCGGGTTTAGTCTTAGCCCAATATGCCAACGGAGGGCTTCCAGCTAAAGTAGGGTTTTCAATGCAGTGTTTCGTTTGGTGGTACATCACCATTTCGGCTTGGCAAGCCATAAAGCACCAAAAATGGCAAAAGCACATCGACCAAATGATACGGAGTTATGCCGTTACCCTCGCAGCAATGAGCTTAAGAGTAGGTAGCTACATGATGATTTACTACCTCGGAACCAAACCCATCGAAACGTATCTAACAGTCACATGGCTATCATGGACACTCAACCTGTTGATTGCCGAAATAATCATACAAATCGGACTAAGCCAATGGTTATTAAAAATAGTACACTTTAAATCCGTAAAATAATCATGAGAAACGTCATCATAACTGCCGTCTTGTTATTGGTGTTGGCTGGAGGATACTACTTCTACAAATCATCACAAGCCAAAGCCAAAACCCTCAAATTACAAACACACAAAGAAGCCATAGACACACTCCGTAAAAATGACAGCACGGCAATTCCCATACAATATGCTAAAATTCTCCCCGATTCTACACTCAAAATCTTAAAACAGTACAACCTAGCCTCTTTGTGGGCCAATCCTGATACAGCCTTTGCTGATGCCAACCGTTTCGACGGATTCTACGGCACCGACCATTACCGCATCGAAATGTTCT
>JAXLVB010000001.1:925000-990000 GCA_046329195.1 Spirosomataceae bacterium
GCACTTGCTAAATGTGTGATATGGGGACGGAGTAGCAGAGATGTTGCGTACTGACGGAAATGTGCGCTGAGAGGAAGCCTTCGGGCAGAATCGAAACATCAACGTGGCTTCCAAGAAAAGCCATTGAAACTTCAGCATTTAGCAACCCGTACCGCAAACCGACACAGGTAGCCGGGAAGAATATTCCAAGGTGCTCGAGTGAATCACGGCTAAGGAACTCGGCAAATTAACCCTGTAACTTCGGGATAAAGGGTTCCCCGATACATCGGGGACGCAGTGAAATGGCCCAGGCGACTGTTTAACAAAAACTCATGGCTCTGCGAAAACGAAAGTTGATGTATAGGGCCTGACACCTGCCCGGTGCTGGAAGGTTAAGAGGGGATGTTAGTCGCAAGGCGAAGCATTGAATCGAAGCCCCAGTAAACGGCGGCCGTAACTATAACGGTCCTAAGGTAGCGAAATTCCTTGTCGGGTAAGTTCCGACCTGCACGAATGGTGTAACGATCTGGGCACTGTCTCAGCCGTGAGCTCGGTGAAATTGTAGTAGCGGTGAAGATGCCGCTTACCCGTCACGGGACGGAAAGACCCCATGAACCTTTACTATAGCTTTGCATTGACTTCGGGCATGGGATGTGTAGGATAGGTGGGAGGCTGTGAAGTGGTGTCGCTAGGCATCACGGAGCCAACGTTGAAATACCACCCTTCTGATGTTTGGAGTCTAATCCTGAAAGGGAGACACTGCATGGTGGGTAGTTTGACTGGGGTGGTCGCCTCCAAAAAAGTAACGGAGGCTTTCAAAGGTACCCTCAGCACGCTTGGTAACCGTGCGTAGAGTGCAATCGCATAAGGGTGCTTGACTGCAAGACTCACAAGTCGAGCAGGTACGAAAGTAGGAGATAGTGATCCGGTGGTTCCATATGGAAGGGCCATCGCTCATAGGATAAAAGGTACTCTGGGGATAACAGGCTGATCTCCCCCAAGAGCTCACATCGACGGGGAGGTTTGGCACCTCGATGTCGGCTCGTCACATCCTGGGGCTGGAGAAGGTCCCAAGGGTTCGGCTGTTCGCCGATTAAAGTGGCACGCGAGCTGGGTTCAGAACGTCGTGAGACAGTTCGGTCCCTATCTGTGATGGGCGTTGGAAGTTTGAGGGGTCCTGACTTTAGTACGAGAGGACCGAGTTGGACCGACCGCTGGTGTAGCTGTTGTACCGCCAGGTGCAGCGCAGCGTAGCTACGTCGGGATGAGATAAGCGCTGAAAGCATCTAAGTGCGAAACTCGCCCCAAGATGAGACTTCCATATAAGGGTCGTCAGAGACGATGACGTTGATAGGCTGCCGGTGTAAAGTCAGTGATGGCAAAGCCTAGCAGTACTAATTACCCAATTACTTTCTATTTTATCTTTTTAGCTCGCTTTTTTCTTTCTCGCATCTTGTCAAGATACGAACTTTTTATGAACTAAGGGTGGTCATGGCGGTGGGGTTCACCTCTTCCCTTCTCGAACAGAGTAGTTAAGCCCACCTGCGCCGATGATACTACATGCACAATGTGGAAAAGTAGGTCGCCGCCCATTCCTCTTCTTGAAGCCTCCCTTGATAGGGAGGCTTTTTTTTTAACCCAATTCTAACCCCTCCAACAATACTCCTTCTGTAAATAACCTTAAGGTAGATTATTGCAAGGGAGCTATTTCTTGAAGCGAATCGGCAATTTCCTCATCTGAGATTTCGTGATCTATTAATTTACCTGATAAGTACGCATCATAAGCAGCCATATCAAAATGGGCGTGTCCACACAGGTTAAATAAAATAGTTTTTGTTTCTCCTGATTCTTTGCATTTTAAAGCCTCATCTATGACACATGCGATGGCATGTGTAGCTTCTGGAGCAGGTATAATTCCTTCCGCTCTGGCAAATTCTAAACCAGCTTCAAAACAACGATTTTGATGATAAGCTTGGGCTTCGATGAGTTGATCTTTGAGGAGTTGACTGATGATGGCTCCAGCTCCGTGGTAACGCAGTCCGCCGGCATGGATGGGAGATGGCACAAAATTATGACCAAGTGTGTACATAGGAATCAAGGGGGTCATTCCAACTGTATCACCGAAATCGTACATGAACTTTCCTCGTGTTAATTTGGGACATGAGGCTGGTTCAACAGCAATACAGCGGACGTGTTTGCCTTCATCGAAGTTTAGTCGAAGAAATGGGAATGAAATTCCAGCAAAATTTGACCCTCCTCCAAAGGGCGCCACTACAATATCTGGTAAGTCTGCACCTGCTTTTTCTAATTGTTTGATAGCTTCTAAGCCTATTACTGTTTGGTGCATGAGGACGTGATTGAGTACCGAGCCCAGTGCGTATTTGGTGTTTTCGTCGGTAGCAGCAATTTCAATGGCTTCAGAAATGGCAATACCTAAACTTCCTGGTGAGTTGGGATCTTGTGCTAAAATACTTCGACCCGCATTGGTTTGATTGGTTGGAGAGGGATATACTTTTGAGCCGTAGGTGTTCATGATAAACTTTCGATACGGCTTTTGCTCGTAACTGATTTTTACCATAAATACCTCACAGTCAATGCCAAACATTTGACAAGCAAAACTAAGAGCAGTACCCCACTGTCCGGCTCCTGTTTCGGTTGTGATGCGTTTGGTTCCTGCTAATTTGTTGTAATATGCCTGTGGAACGGCGGTATTAGGTTTATGAGAACCAGAAGGGCTTACTCCTTCATACTTGTAATAGATTTTGGCGGGGGTGTCTAGGGCTTTTTCGAGATTGAGTGCCCGATAAAGTGGCGTTGGACGCCAAATCGAATAGATATTGCGTACTTCGTCAGGGATTGATACCCATTTTTCGGGAGTTACTTCTTGCTTGATGAGCTCCATTGGAAACAGCGGAGCAAGCATTTCGGGACCGATGGGTTCTTTTGTACCGGGATGAAGTGGTGGTAATGGTTTATTGGGCATATCAGCCACAATGTTGTACCAATTTTCGGGGATTTCTTTTTCAGATAAGAGAATTTTGCGTTCCATTTGAATAAAATTGAGTGCTAATGATTACAAATTATTCTTCCCAGGCAAAAGAACGTTCGATGGCTTTTTTCCAAAATTTGTACAAATGATTACGCTGGGCTTCTTCCATAGTGGGCTCCCACGTTTGGGCGATACCCCAGTTATTTTTCAAATCAGAGAGGTCTTTCCAATATCCGACAGCTAGACCAGCGGCATAGGCAGCTCCAAGAGCCGTAGTTTCTATCATTTTGGGGCGTAGAACGGGAACTTTTAGAAGGTCAGACTGGAACTGCATCAGTGATTCGTTGACTGTCATGCCACCATCTACTCGTAAAGAACTGATTCGGATGTGCGAATCTTTTTCCATAGCTTCTAGCACTTCTAATGTTTGGAAGGCAGTGGCCTCCAAAGCGGCCCTCCCAATATGTCCTTTGTTAACGTAGCGTGTTAGGCCAGCGATGATACCTCGTGCGTCGGACTTCCAGTAAGGGGCGTATAAGCCTGAAAATGCGGGAACAAAATAGACACCGCCGTTGTCTTCGACACTGGCGGATAGGGTTTCGATATCTGAGCTTTTTTCGATTATACCTAAATTGTCTCGTAGCCATTGTACTAACGCACCAGCGATGGCTACAGAACCTTCGAGTGCATAATGAACTGGCTGGTTTCCAAGCTTATAGGCTACTGTGGTCAAAAGTCCGTACGTAGATGGATAGAGTTGTTCGCCTGTGTTGAGAAGCATAAAACAGCCCGTACCATAGGTGTTTTTAGCTTCGCCGGGGGCAAAGCAAGTTTGACCTACTAAGGCTGCTTGTTGGTCGCCTAAAATACCAGCCACGGGAACACCTTCTAAAACGCCAGAAGCATTCGCATAGACCTCACTAGAAGAGCGTATTTCGGGTAATATTCCTTTGGGAATAGTGAGTAGCTCTAAAATTTCGTCATCCCAAGCTAGGGTTTTTAGGTCCATAAGTTGGGTTCTACTGGCATTGGTTACGTCAGTGATATGCAGCCCTGTGAGGTGCCAAAGTAAAAAAGTGTCGATGTTGCCGAATAGGGCCTCACCTCGTTCGGCATCGGTACGAGCATTGGGTACGTTGTCAAGAATCCACTTGATTTTCAGTCCACTAAAATAGGTGGCAAGCGGTAAACCTGTGCGTTCTCTGAAGCGGTTTATGCCTCCATCTTTGGCAAGTTCGTTCACGAAGTGACCTACTCGGGTGTCTTGCCAAACCAGTGCATTATAGTATGGTTTTCCTGTTCGGCGATTCCACACAATAGTGGTTTCTCGTTGGTTTGTAATACCTACAGCAGCTAAATCAGTAGGGGTTAGGTTTGCTTTTTGAAGTGCTTGCTGTATCACTTCTTGCGTGTTTGTCCAGATTTCTTCGGGGTCGTGCTCTACCCAGCCGGGTTGTGGATAAATTTGGCGGTGTTCTTTTTGCCCTACCGAAATCATGTTTCCTTGCTTATCAAACACAATGAAGCGGGTACTTGTGGTGCCTTGGTCTATGGAGCCGATATACATTTGAATCTGTGAGTTATACTTTTTGATGGGGTTAAAGATATGCCTCTCGACACTGAAATCAATACTTTGAAAAAACAGGAATTATTGTACTAAAATACCAGCGATAATGGCTCCAATGATAGGACCAACAACCGGAATCCAGGCATATCCCCAGTTGGACGAACCTTTGCCAGCTATGGGTAAAAGCGCATGAGCAATACGAGGCCCTACGTCTCTTGCTGGATTGATAGCATAACCAGTAGTGCCACCCAGTGATAAGCCTATAGCCCATACCAATACTCCTACCAAATAAGGTCCCAAACCAGTAGCGACCTGTCCTACCGAAGAGAACGAGTTTACACCAAGTATCAAGACAATCGTACCGATTATTTCGCTGATTAGATTCGATGGCGTGTTAATAATGGCAGGCCCTGTAGCAAAACAACCTAATTTTGACCCTGAATCTTCGGTTGCACCCCAGTGTGGTAGGTGATGAAGCCAAACTAAGGTAGCTCCCAAGATGGCTCCAATAAGCTGTGCCGGAATGTAGGTGCTGATTTTGCTCCAGTCACCTGTAGAGACGGCAAAAGCTACCGTAACGGCGGGGTTAAGGTGAGCATCGGCACTGCCAAAGAAAGTAGAGACAAATATACCAAGCGTAACGGCAAATGCCCAGCCAGTGGTAATGACTATCCAGCCGCCGCTATGACCAAACGTGTTTTTTAGAGAAACATTAGCAACTACGCCGTTGCCAAGCAGAATGAGAACCGTGGTACCGATTAGTTCGCCCCAAAAAGGAGAGTGCATAGGTTTAGTGTTAAAACGTGGGTAATTATCTACGAGTATAGAGCTTGGAAGACAGGTTAAGGATAATCCAAGATTTTTTTGTACAAAGAAAAGATTTTACAAGGATTTGAGGCAAAAAGAGTAGAAATAAATTTTGTGGAAAGTAACTTTGCTACTTAATTAAGCATGTATGCTTCTGAATCAACTTTCCGCTATCTCGCCCGTAGATGGCCGCTACCGCAAGCAGGTAGAAAATTTAGCTCCTTATTTCTCAGAATATGGTCTTATTCTCTACCGAGTTCGAGTCGAAATCGAATATTTTCTTGCTCTTTGCGAACTACCGCTGCCCCAACTCGAATCGTTGAATGGCCAAAACTGTCCGTATTTTCTTCGGAAAATTTACGAGGATTTTTCGGAAAACGATGCTCTTCGCATCAAAGAAATTGAGCAGACTACAAATCACGACGTCAAAGCCGTAGAATACTTCATCAAAGAGCATTTCACCGTATTAGGTTTGGAAAAATACAGTGAGTTTATCCATTTTGGACTTACGTCGCAAGATATTAATAACACTGCGATTCCTCTTTCGTTGAAAGATGCTCTCGACACTCAGGTGTTACCTTTACTGCATCGCTTCGTCGAAAAACTACAAACACAAGCTTCGGCATGGCGCTCTGTAGCCATGCTGGCTCATACACATGGGCAGCCGGCTTCGCCTACCAGTTTAGGAAAAGAATGGCAAGTGTTTGTAGAACGGATACAGCGTCAATTAGACTTGCTCGCAATGATTCCGTATAGTGCGAAGTTTGGAGGTGCAACTGGAAATTTCAACGCCCATACCGTAGCGTATCCGACGATAGACTGGGTAACGTTTGGGAATAATTTTGTACAAAAACTGGGGCTTCAGCGCAGCCGATACACTACCCAAATAGAGCACTATGATAACTTAGCGGCTTTGATGGATAACCTTAAACGCCTGAATACCATCGGAATAGACTTTGCTCGTGACGTCTGGACATATGTTTCGATGGGCTACTTTAAGCAAAAAATAAAAGCAGGAGAAGTTGGTTCATCGGCTATGCCTCACAAAGTGAATCCGATAGATTTTGAAAATGCCGAGGGGAATTTGGGCGTTGCGAATGCCTTGTATGAGCATTTTTCGGCAAAGTTGCCTATTTCGAGGCTACAGCGGGATTTGACTGACTCAACCGTTTTACGAAATGTAGGCGTACCCGTTGCGCATCAGGTAATAGCCCTTAACTCCTTGCTAAAGGGGTTGAATAAACTCGAACTTAATCAAGCCGCCCTTGTGGCTGACCTCGAAGACAACTGGGCTGTAGTAGCCGAAGGTATTCAGACCATTTTGCGTAGAGAAGGTTATCCACAGCCCTACGAAGCCTTGAAAGCGCTCACTCGAACAAACGAAAAAATCACAGGACAAACAATAAGTGATTTTGTGGATTCGTTGGCGGTACGAGATACCGTGAAGCAAGAACTAAAGCAACTTTCGCCTCACAACTATACGGGTTTGGTTGAATAAGTATTAAGATTCTGTTGAATAACCGTTGGATAAGCAAATTGGCAAAATTTAAAAAGGTATCATTTTTAGTTGTACCTTTACCAAGAATCAATCCCAAAGACATCTTTTAGCATGAAGAACATTGTACTCTTTGTATTAATCCTTGCCTGTTTTATTGGTTCTGATGCCGAAGCACAGCGCCGTCGCTTCGGTCGGTATTCGTTGGTAGATGGATTCTCCATAACAGCCAAAGGCGGTATGAATATAGCCATGGTGGAGTTGAATGAGAAAAACACAAGCTGGGTAACAGGTATTGCTATCAATAAAGGTATATCAGAATTTTTTAATGTTCGATTAGAATTAGAAACAGGCGTTTTGAAAGGCCAAAAAGTAGATTACTACAATTCACGGTTTCGGACGGATTTTTACCAAATCAATCTGATGCCGATTTTGAATTTGGGGCGGATTATTTTTGACGAAAGCCCCGTAAACTTAGGGGTATATGCAGGAATTGGGACGATTCGATTCAATGCTGCGGCGTATGATATTCCTACAGGTCGGCTTCAACGAGTAACGAGTGATGATTACAGCCGCCACACTACTACGTTTGTGAAGGTAGGAACAGGCCAAGGTGACGATGGAATCTATTATACCAAAGAACGTACCATTCCGATGGGTATTCTACTGAGTATGCCTTTGGGAGAATCGCTCAACGTGGGGCTTGATTTTCGATATAATTGGGTGCGTACCGATAAGCTAGACGCCACATCAGGTTTAGACACCTCGGCCATGTACAACAACAACGGTATCAACCTGTTGTGGGGTAATAAAACCTACAGCGATACCCCCAATGACAAATGGTCGTCGGTAAGTGTGACGCTCACGTACAAGTTTGCTTCACAGTTTTCAAAGTTTCAGCGAGGTGTTTAGACTTTGCACTACGATTTCAGCAAAGCCCCACATCCGGTGTGTGGGCTTTTTTTATGGCATTGTTTGTACAATAACCCTTCTTTTTTGTTCGTTATGAAGGCAGAACATCGTCTATTCAGGATTGTTGTTGTATTTTGCTTTTGGAGCGTTGAGTCTTATGGGCAGCCCGTGCGAGTGATACGCTTTGAGGAACTTCAAAAACTGTATTCACAACCTACTGACACCCTCTACATTGTCAATTTTTGGGCAACATGGTGCCGCCCTTGTGTAGCCGAACTGCCCAATTTTGAACGAGCCCACCGCTACTATCAAAATAAAAAAGTCAAAATCGTATTGGTTAGCATGGATTTTGCTAAAGATTTAAAAAGCAAAGTTCAGCCATTTATTACTAAAAAACAGCTCAAAAACCCCGTTGTACTACTCAACGAAATGGATGGCAATCAGTTTATAGACCAAGTAGATACTTCGTGGACAGGAGCCATTCCAGCAACGCTGCTCGTCAATACACGTCGTCAAAAACGAAAGTTTTTTGAAAAAGAACTGACGTACGACCAGCTGGTTCAAGAAATAAATGGTTTGTTGTGACAATTGCTGGATATTTCGTCAAAATGTTGTAACTTCCTTTACGAAAATGGTACTCAATGCAATGATTATGAAACTTACCACCTATTTGGTTTCGCTCTTGGTGGCTGTTGGTACGGGTATTTACTCGTTTTTGGGTGGAGCCACCCCCTACAATATCGGAGATACGGTGTCGGACTTCCAACTCAAAAGTACCGATAGCAAGGTGGTATCGATGGCGGCCTATCGCCCCGATGCAAAAGGATATATCCTTGCTTTTACGTGTAACCACTGTCCGTTTTCGAGAGCTTACGAAGACCGCATTATTGCCCTCGACCGCCAGTATGCACCCAAAGGGTATCCGGTCATAGCCATTAACCCCAATGACCCTTCGGCGTATGAAGAAGACTCGATGGACAACATGCGTGCTCGTGCCAAAGAGAAAAACTACTCATTTCCGTATTTGGCCGACGAAAGTCAGGAGGTAACTCGGGCTTTTGGTGCTACTCGTACACCGAGCATTTACGTTGTGAAAAAAGAAGGCGATAAGTTTGTATTGCAATACATGGGTACAATTGACGATAACTCGCAAGATCCCGCAGGCGTAACCAAAAAATATGTGGAAGACGCCATCAATAACTTACTGGTTGGAAAACCCGTGATGATGACCACCACCAAGTCGGTGGGATGTGCCATCAAATGGAAAAGCTAAGCCATTACACATACTAAGACATAGTGAAAAGCCGACAGTTTCTGTTCGGCTTTTTCGTTTTTTTGCGGGATACTCTTATCTTTGTGTATATGCAAAACAATACAGAAATAACCCCAAATACCACCCGGCAAGCTCAATTAACGGCATTTGACCGACTCTTGACTATTATGGACGACCTTCGGGAAAAATGCCCGTGGGATCGCAAACAGACCATTGAGAGTCTGCGGCATTTGACCATTGAAGAAACCTACGAACTATCGGATGCTATACTGGAAGGGAATTTGCACGAAGTGAAAAAAGAACTTGGCGATGTGGTGTTGCACATCGTGTTTTATGCCAAAATCGCCTCCGAAACCAAGCAGTTTGACATAGCCGATGTATTGAATGGAATCTGTGAGAAACTAATCGCACGGCATCCGCATATTTATGGAAATGTGGAAGCCACCACCGAAGAACAGGTCAAGCAAAACTGGGAAGCACTCAAAATAAAAGAAGGCAACACATCGGTGCTCGGCGGTGTACCGACCTCGCTGCCTGCGCTCGTGAAAGCCATGCGGATTCAAGAAAAAGCTCGTGGGGCGGGGTTTGACTGGGAAGAGAAACATCAGGTGTGGGAGAAAGTACGAGAGGAGATGGAGGAGTTTCAACGAGAATTTAATACCATTGAAAACGAGGCGATTAACGCCGAAAAGGCAGAGGCGGAGTTTGGAGATTTGTTGTTCTCGTTGGTGAATTATGCCCGATTTATCGACATCAATCCAGAAACAGCGCTAGAACGAACCAACAAAAAATTCATCAAACGGTTTAGTTACTTAGAAGAGCAAGCCCGTCAGAAGGGTAAAGCACTGCGAGACATGACCTTGGCCGAAATGGATGTGTATTGGGAAGAAGCCAAACGGCTATGAAAACAATAAACCCAATCCCTTATGAAAACAGTTGTACCGAAAAGCCTTCTCTTGGGAATCTTCTGCTGGCTCGCAACGGGTATTGCTTTGGGGCAGACGACGTACTTTAGTCAAGATTTTGCTGGAGGTGGTACAATTAACGACTACAATACTGGTAGTACCCATAAATTTACAGGTATTGGGCTATCGACAGGTGCAACGGGTATAACTGTTTCGATTGTCAATAATGCCTTAGAGTTTGAGCGTACCGCCGGTACAAATGGAGGGTATTTTAGTAAAATAGATGGCTTTTCTGGTACTCCATCAACAATGATTCTACAATTCAGTATGAATCTATTCTCAAATAGTAAATCACAGGCGGGAGCAGCTACGTTTTTTTTAGGAACTGGTTTTGCAAATAATGCTACAAACATCTATTCATCTTCAGAGGTCTTTGCTAAACTAACTATTGACTTTAATTCAACAAGTGGGCAATTTCGCTTTAGAGATATTGCCTCTAATACAACAACTGCATATTTCTCTGGAAATCAATCCATTACTTGGATACTCAAGAGCTCTGGGTATAATACGACTTACAATATTCCAAGTGTGGGTACTGGTTCTTTAACCTATGGGAAATGGGATTTATGGGTTGGTTCAACAAAAGTATTTTCTGGACTGGATGCTATTAATCCTGCTTTACCAATGGCAGAGTTTAAATTTACATTCAATGGAGCAGCTTCACCAGCTTTAGCAAAGCTATCACTGGACAATTTTTTGATTAGGGATATTGAAGGCTTTTTACCCGTTTCGCTTACTAAATTCAACGCACAAGTCAATGAGGAGCAAGACGTAGAAGTAGAATGGATGACAGCTAGTGAACGGAACAGCAAGTCGTTTACTATAGAGCGGAGCAGCGATTTAAAAACCTATACCACCATAGCTCAACTCGATGCAGCAGGCAATAGTAATAACCTAACTACCTACCGCTTTAAGGACGAAAATCCCCTATTAGGTACTAGTTATTATCGCTTGCTACAGACTGATTTGGACGGCAGTACGGTACCTTACCGACCCGTAGCCGTGACAATTGAAACAGACTTCAGTATTTTTCCTAATCCTGTTGCTACCACCTCCCCTACTTGGACCATACGACACCCCCAAGCTACAGACCTAACGGTTCGTCTGCTCAATGCCTTGGGGCTAGAGTTACCAGCCAAAGTTCAATCTCTACCTGCGCAAGAATGGTTGGTTACGCCCAACCAAGCCTTATCGGCAGGGATGTACATCTTGCAAGTAGAATCATCGAACAAAATTCAAACCAAAAAGGTCTGGATTTATTGATATTGGTTGGAAATTATAGATGCCGTTCAATAAAAAACAGGTTTTTCCCGTTATTGGGAGGTAATTATTCCGTATTTTTGCTACCCAAGGTACATTCACTGCAGACTACAAAGCGCATTGATGAATCTATTTGCTTGATAGTCAGAATATTAACAACTATCACTTAAAAGCGAATTACCTTGCGCAAGTGTAAAACGCTTCATTCATGAGGAGACGACTACTTTTATTTTTTCTGCACGGATGTTTAATCTTAGCTGGTGGTTGGGGAAATCTGGCATTTGCTCAGAAGACCTACTTTCACATGAATAAACTCCCCAGTATAAGAGCGGATATTCCAGGGAATTTATCAACGATAAGTGTTAATCCTACCCCGCC
The DNA here is from genome assembly GCA_046329195.1 of Spirosomataceae bacterium. GTDB lineage: Bacteria > Bacteroidota > Bacteroidia > Cytophagales > Spirosomataceae > JAXLVB01. Next base: position 936,626 of record JAXLVB010000001.1, read on the forward strand.
CATAAATGATACTATTAGCTATACAAGCATAAAGTGGGCATCGATTGACTCCGCCTTCGCAAATTCTTATTTTACAGCAATGGTATCTCCATATGCCAATCCACCGGAGGTTGGTGTGTTAAAGTTTTATCGCCAAAAATTGGTAGGTGCCGAAAATGTTAAACAACCCAACCCTGTAGCATTTGCACGAACAGCTTCGCTTGATCCTGTTCCTAAAAAATTATTAGTGCAAATGAGGTTTAAAATGCCTACTTCTTTTCAAACGGCTACCTCAGATAGTACAATTGCTACTTTTTTTGTAGGCTCCAATTTTGCAGATGATGTTTTAAGACCTTCAGACTCAAATATTCACAGTTTATTTTCAATAAGAACAACAGCATCTAATTCGTCAGATTTTTTCCGGTTAGGAGGTAGTACAAAAGAACTAACTACTTTATTAACGTTTGTTCGGGTTTCGATGGTAATAAATAATTCTGACGCCCCATTTAATTACACATTTAATGAACTTAAAGATAAAAATAACCCTAATGGGTTAAGTCATACAGGAACAGTAGCTCCTGATACATACGACTTATGGGTGGATTTCGACCCTAATACCACTACCAATGGAGATTTAAATTACTCTTCAGTTTTTGAAACAGAGCTTTTGATTAATGATGGTGCTGCCACAACACCTAATATAGACATTACCAATTTCAAATTTATATTCGACCCAAGTAGAAAAACTGAACTTCAAATCTTGGAGTTATACATTCGTAGTATAGAAGGGTACTTGCCAGTAGAGTTGTTGTATTTTAATGGTCAAGTGACCGACGACCAAAAAGTATTGCTCAACTGGGCTACGGCTACCGAAAAACAAAGCAGCCATTTTTTGATTCAACGGAGTAAAGATTTAAAAACCTATACTGACGTTGCCAAGGTAAAAGCCGCAGGGAATTCGGCGAGCCGCTTGGCGTATTCTCTCACCGACGAAGCCCCGCTCAAAGGTACCAGCTATTATCGGCTGATTCAGGTTGATTTAGATGGTTCGGAACACCCGTATCGTCCTGTAGCTGTGCGGATTAATGACGACAGTGAGATTGAAGTGTATCCAAACCCCTCTAACGGCGAATCCATTCATGTACGAGTGGCTAACCCAGAGGCTACAGTACAAATGCACAGCATGTCGGGTATGCCGGTGTCGGTCAGTGCGGTTCGAAGTGCGTCGGATGAATTTACGCTAACTCCTTCGGGGCCATTGGCACAAGGAGTCTATATTGTAACCGTTACAACTCCTGAAAGCACCCAGCGTAAAAAATTAGTGATTCGTTAAGAAATTCATTCTCCAAATATCCCTTTCTCTTGCCGAGAAAGGGATATTTTTAAAAGGCATCCTTATGGATGCTTTTTTGTTTTGTGAGTAATTAAACCTTTGAAATGCAGATGGTTCTAACAGACAAATTAACTGTACAGAAACCATGAAAGCCTTAAAAGTTAGTCTGATTGTATTGCTTGTAGCCGCACTTAGTTCTTGTGCCTCTACGGCTCGTGTAGGTGGTGGTGTAAGCGCTGGGGTGTATCGTCCCTACGGAGGGTATAGATGGGCAACACCATCGCCTATTATCGTTAAACCAAGACCCGTAGTGATAGTCCGAACACCTCGGGTTCATACCTATCCACGCAGATGGTAGCGTTCTGAACGTATTTACAAGAGGAGAGGGCGCAGCCCTCCCCTCTGTTGTTTAGGCAGAATATTTTTGAGTAATCGGCGTTTTCCAGACTGTTACACGCAGCAGTAGTAAACCAAATGGAGCATTTGCTAGTTATCTTTGTAAGAAAAATAGTACAATGACGACACGAATTGCTTTGGCTTGGATAGGAACGCTCTTGCTAGCAGCTTGTAGCAACGAGCGGATTGATACGACTTCTATTGCTCAAGAAATGAAAGACCGAGAAATCAAACATGTTTCTTCGGCGCAGATTATGGCTTTGGGCGATGACTGGGGAAAAGAAATAGCCAAAGTGCTCAAAAGCAGTCCGAAAGGCTCGTTGTTAGGTACCAGCCTAACCGATTCGTTGGCTAAGAGTTTTTCTGCCGAAATCACCTTTGTAACACCCAAGAACTTTTCAAACCCGTCCCTACCCGACCTACAGCAGCAGGTGCTTGGAGCGTATCTTTACAATGTGTCGCATCAGGTAGCGCAAAGCGATAATATTCAGCGTATGCCCGATCAAAAAACACTTTTATTTACCTCGCCAGTGTTATGGAGTGCTGATTTTGAGAAGTTTAGTAAGGCCGAACAGGCTATGTTAGGTCAACGGTATCAGCTCGATAGTCTGTCTTTTCGGAAAAAAGGCGACTTGCTAGGGGTATGGTGTATCAAATTACCGAAAAAAGAAATCATTCGACGTACCGATACCAAGGCACTTAAAAAACTGAAAAATCGAGTGGCCGAGTAGTGCTTATTGGGTGTTTAATGCTTGCAAGAGCATTGCTGCGTTTTGGTGTGTATTGATAGACGGAACCTCCACTAGCCGTTGAAGTGTGCTAGGGCGTTGACTCAAACTGAATTCATAGGTTTTGTCATAATAGCGGAGGGTTATTTCGGCTACTTGGGCATAATCGCCTAGCTCAAGTGCAACTATGGCAGCTTGGTGATGCTGACCGCCGAGTCTTTTTTGGATACGGTCGAGGGCGGCTTTCAGCAAGGAGTGTTCAAACCGACCATAGTGTTCCACCAAAAACGCAATCCGTTGTTTGAGGGGTACTTGTAGCACCAATACCGGAGCTTGCACCATCTGTTGACGAAGCGATAGTGGAATCAAACATGTGCCGATTGCCTTACTTTCGTCTTCGACCCAAATGCGCCGATTCGGGTCGAGCTCCCGCAAGACTTCGTACAGGTTATTTTCAAACTGCTCCGTGCTGGGCTGTGATGTTTGTCCCAACATTCCAAACGCCGAGCCTTTGTGGCACGCAAAATGCTCTAAGTCAATCACTTGCTCGCCTAGCTTGCGTAATTCTTGCAAGGTTTCGGTTTTGGCGCTCCCTGTTTTTCCTCCTAGCACGATGAGTTGGAGGGGCTTTTCAAAAAACGAAAGTACTTCACCACGGTATGCCTTGTAGCCGCCTTGAAGGGTACCGACTTCAAGACCTGCCGTAGAAAGCAACCAAGCAAAACTCCCCGAACGCATTCCTCCTCTCCAGCAATGTACCAGTACTTGGTTATTGGGGGCTAATTGCTGGCTTTGCCTGACAAAATCGGCCAGTTTGGGGCCCACTAATTCCAGACCTAGCAGAATGGCTGCTTGTTTGCCAACCTGCTTGTAGCAAGTACCTACTTGGGCTCGTTCGTTGTTGTCAAACAAAGGGATGTTTACCGCTCCAGGAATATGCGCATGGGCAAATTCGCCCGGCGAACGAACGTCTATGATGGGGGTAGATTCACCCTTTTCCAAAAACGCAAGCGGCGCAAGCGAACGAGACATAGGTTGGAGTGGGTTTTACAAAGTCGGTGCTTTGGTTTCTCTCAAATACAAGTTTACGGTATTCTCAAGACCTAAGTAGAGCGCATCGCAAATAAGGGCGTGGCCGATGGATACTTCTGCCAGATTAGGAATGGTTAATTGAAAATATCGGAGATTATCAAGGCTTAGGTCATGGCCAGCATTGAGGCCAAGGCCCAATTCGTTAGCCCGAATAGCTGCCTCTAAATACGGCTTGATAGCCGCTTCTCGATTCGAGAAATAGTGATGGGCATACGCTTCGGTGTAGAGTTCGATGCGGTCGGTGCCTGTTTCGGCGGCACCATCAATCATTTCCAGAATTGGGTCCACAAAAATAGAGGTCCGAATACCTGCTTTTTTGAAAACCCCGATGATTTCGACCAAATATTCTCGGTGTCGAATCGTATCCCAGCCCGCATTAGATGTAATGGCGTTTTGCGAATCGGGTACCAGTGTCACTTGGGTAGGTTGGGCTTTCAGAACCAATTCTACAAACTTTTGCTCGGTAGGGTTTCCTTCAATATTAAACTCAGTGGTGATAACAGCCTTGAGGTCTAGAACATCTTGGTAGCGAATATGCCGTTCGTCGGGGCGAGGGTGAACCGTAATTCCCTCAGCACCAAAGCGTTCGATGTCAAGAGCGGTTTTGACGACGTCGGGATTGTTGCCTCCTCGTGAGTTACGAAGCGTGGCTATTTTGTTGATGTTTACAGATAATTTGGTCATTCGTAACAATACTTTTGTGGTTTTGCTGGGCACTGGAGGTTGCTATTTAATTACGCTCACGTTGCCTTTTCACGAAAAAACGATTCGGTAACGCCTTCGCTTTTTAGGTCGAATCTCGTTAATAAATGCCTCTGTACGTGCCTATTATTTAGTACCTTTGTGCCAAATTGAACATTTCCAAGAAAGAGATTGTTCAATCAGAGCCAAATTTAGTAAATACCACAACGTTGTGGTGCTTACCTTGAATGATAGATACAATTATGTCCTTAAAAACTCAAATTGAAGGTCAAATCAAGCAAGCCATGCTTGCCAAAGACCAAGGTCGTTTATTGGCATTGAGAGCCATTAAATCCGCTATTTTATTAGAAGAAACGTCAGGTGCCTCGTCAGGAGATCTCTCGACAGATACCGAAATGAAAATCTTGATGAAAGCTGTAAAACAGCGCAAAGACTCCGCAGAGATTTTCCGTCAGCAAGGTCGTCAAGATTTGTTAGAGAAAGAGTTGGCCGAGGTTGCTGTAATTGAGGAATTTTTGCCCCAACAGCTTTCGGAAGATGAAATCAAAGCAAAATTGCAAGAAATCATCGCCCGTGTTGGAGCGTCGGCTCCTTCAGATATGGGTAAGGTGATGGGCGTTGCTACCAAAGAATTGGCCGGCAAAGCCGAAGGAAAAACGATTTCGATGCTTGTGAAGCAGTTGTTGGGATAATCCATGAAAACCCTCGATGTCATCTTGTTGTTTCCGTTGGCCTATGGTGCTTGGGTAGGCTATCGGCGAGGGATTTTGATAGAGGTGATTTCGATTGCGGCGTTTATCATATCGGTCGTAGCAGGATTCAAACTCTTGGGCTGGGGTATCGAGTGGCTCACCCCCTACATTGGCGGAGGCGTAGCACAGCGGTTTTTGCCTTATTTTGGGTTTTCGGTTATCTTTTTTCCGATTATTTTCCTGATTGTGCGCTTAGGATGGCTCCTGCGCCGAACCATCAAATACACCTTGTTGGGAAGTTTTGATAGCTTGGCAGGAGGCATCGCTGGTATTTTTGCATGGGCGTTTGGTGTAAGTGTATTTTTGTGGCTGACGAGTTCGGTCGGAATAAAATTTCCTGAAAACACCACTAGAAATACATATATTTACCCGATTATCAAGCCATTAGCGCCAAACATCATTGGCAAAGCAACCGGCGAATGGCTACCTAAAGCAGAAAGCAAATACCGAGAAATGAAGGTGGAGCAAGATTTAAAAGAGTGGAAATAGCGGTGCAAAACGATTGGGCAAATCGTTTGAAAAAACAATGGAGCTAACAAAACAAGATATACGCAAGCAGAGCTTGGCTCAACTGAAAGCATTTTTGGCAGAGCATGGCGAGCAGGCATTTAGAGCCAAGCAGATTTATGAATGGCTTTGGAAGAAGTCTGCCCGAAGTTTCGACGAAATGACTAATCTTTCGCTGAAAACACGACAGCTATTGGCTGAACATTTCGAGATTCGGGCCATTACTGTTGCCAACAAGCAAGTTTCGAACGACGATACCATCAAATCGGCCTTTCGCCTGTTTGACGAACATTTGATTGAAGGTGTGCTGATTCCAGCCGATGAGCGCATGACCGCTTGTGTGAGTAGCCAAGTGGGGTGTTCGCTCACCTGTAAGTTTTGTGCAACGGGCTACATGGAGCGTTCAAGAAATTTAGACGCCGCCGAGATTTACGACCAAGTGGTGGCGATTGCCCGTCAAGCGCAAGAGCACTACGGTGAGCCACTTTCTAACATCGTATATATGGGAATGGGCGAGCCTTTGCTCAATTATGCCAACGTACTGGAGTCGGTGGCATACATTACCTCGCCCGAAGGGCTCGGAATGTCGCCCAAGCGGATTACGATTAGCACAGCGGGCATTGCCAAGATGATAAAAAAACTCGGCGACGATGCCGTAAAGTTTAATCTGGCGCTGTCGCTTCATGCGGCCAACGACACCAAGCGCAATCAAATCATGCCTATCAACGAGAGCAACACGTTGGCGGCATTGAAAGAAGCCCTTAATTACTTTTATCGTAAAACAGGCAATAAGATTACGCTCGAATACATCGTTTTTTATAACTTCAACGATACCCTCGACGACGCCCGTGAACTGTGGAATTTTGCCAAGCAGATTCCGGCTGTTCATGTCAACATCATTGAATACAATCCGATTCGAGAAGCTGATTTTAAGAATACTACTCAAGACCGCCTGACGGTTTTTGCAAGGTTTCTAGAAAGTAAAAAGATTCCAACTACGGTTCGGCGAAGCCGAGGCAAAGACATTGACGCTGCGTGCGGTCAGTTGGCGGGCAAGTCAGTGTAGCAGATGTGGCTATTGAAAGATAGATGAGCTGAAGAATTATGACCCAAAAGGCTTTGCGGATTCGCAAAGCCTTTTGGGTTTATTCGATGGGTGTTTGTGCTCTATTTGCTGGCTTTTCCAATTGCATAATCCCCAATTAGCCCAAATCTGTCCAGAAAGGGTACGTTAGTTACCAAAAGCATCAATCCGTTTCAAACCAAGCTCTTCTACTGGCAGGATAAAAGAGGTAAACCGAGCCACAGCAAATCCTATCGAATCATTGCGAAGTGGGTAGAATTGTCTATTTGTGGTCATAATATTACCGTTTGTTAAAAATCAAGATAAATCATTGGGGCTACGGTGGCAAAGCCTTAACTTTCGCTTGGTTTATCCCATGACAATTAACAAACACGAACATGAAAACCGCACTATTACTAGTAGGACTACTGATTAGTACCGTATCGTGGGCTCAGCAAGTCATTGCCAACGACAATTCGTTTAGCGCCACAGTGGACGGAAAAGAATTCAAAACTCAGCCCCGCCGAATTCGGATTGGGCAATACTGGTGGATTACCGCCAATGCCACCAAGCCTGATAAGTCGTTACGAATATGGTTTGTGGACTTCGACAACAACAGTGTATTGCCCAAAGTGGGTAAATACTTAGTGGTTGGCGAAAAAGAAAGCAACAAGTCTCTCTACAAGAAAACCGTAGAAATGGGTACCTATGTTGGCGTAGCAGTAATGAAGTATGTAGAAGAGACCAAAGAGCCACGGATGGAGTTTCATGTGGGGAATGGCATCCAAGAAAACACAGGCGTCGTGGAGGTGATTAAATCGTCGGATGGATTCATGGAAGCCAAGTTTTCGGCACAATTAGAAGGAACTTACTACAAAGAAAAAGCCACCGCTACGGTGTTTGGTGGAGCAGGCCGACTCATCGGTAAGATGACTGATAAAGCCAAAACCAGCGCCACTGGCTATGATTACGACATTGACCCAGAAGGCAATGGTTATAAAAAGCAAGATACCATTGACAAAATTGTGGTTCAGGGTACCTTTAAGCTAAAACTCGGCTCCGAAGAGAAATAATACACGAGCTGATATTGCAAAGCCCAAGAATCTTCTTGATTTTTGGGCTTATGAAAACGCCCTACTACCCATCTAGCGACGATGTGGAGGCTTTGGTAGAAGCCTTTATTGCCAAAAAACTCCCCAAAGAAGCCTGGACACACGAAGCCCACTTGGCGGCTTGTGTCTGGCATCTGTTACGCCATACTACCACCGAGACCCTACTGTTTCTCCGGAGCCGTATTATAACGTACAACGAATCGGTTGGGGGCGTGAATGGCTTAGACAGCGGCTACCACGAAACCCTCACCGTGTTTTGGATTGAGGCGGTCAATGCGTTTCTGCAACAAGCCGACCGCACTCAGCCACTACACCTGCTTTGCCAAGAATTGTTCAACGGCCCCTACGCCGACCGCACGTTGCCCTTGAAATTTTATGACCGTCAAACGGTGTTTTCAACAGAGGCACGAGCACGGTTTGTTTCCCCAGATTTACAATCACTAGACACGTTATAGCCATCCTAAACCTGAAGCAAGTAGTGTACGATTCCGTACAGTTTCTGTTCGCCAACGTACAGGCTACTTCCCCAAAAAGGGCTTTTTCTGCACGATTAAGCCCTTTTTGCTTTACTGGCATAGCTGTTGTTCGTACTTGGTTTGCAGAGCCGTAGTAGGCGAGCTTTTGATTCCTCTATGTAGTTAGCTTGTGGATTTAAACATAAGCTTCTCGTAGCAAAACCAACTTAATTATGCGTCGTTTTCTTCTTCTTTTGTTGCCAATTGTATCCATGGCTCAAGAAAAATGGAGCCTTCAAGAATGTGTACAGCTTGGCATCACCAACAACTTGACCGTCCAGCAAAACCAACTTTTGGCTAAACAGAGCCAAATTCTACATACTCAATCTAGGCTTAGCGTACTCCCCAACACCAGTGCTAGTATTTCGCAAGGAGCCAACTGGGGGCGTAGTATTGACCCTACTACCAACCAGTTTGTTACACAACAACTTGAATTTCAGAGTGTTGATATGGGTGCCAGTTTGAATGTGTTCAGTGGTTTTTCGACCCAAAACACCATTAAACAAAACGCTTTGCTTACCCAAGCTACCCAGCAAGATATTCAGCAAGCCAAAGACCAACTTACCCTTAATATCACGCTGGCGTATCTGCAAGTGTTGAGCAACGAAGACCTGCTCGAAATTACCCGCAAACAGGCCGAAGTAACTCGTCAACAAATAGAACGTACCCAATCGCTTGTTGAGATTGGGTCGTTGTCTCCCAATAACCTGATTGATTTAAAAAGTCAATTAGCCAATGACGAACTCTCCATAACTAGTGCCACCAATACGCTCAAAATAGCTCGTTTGCAACTAGTTCAGTTGATGAACGTGCCGTACAAAGGTGATTTTCAGTTGGAACGTAACAACCTCGACCAACAGGCCGTTCGCTCACTCGAAGTCAGTGCCGAGCAAATTTTTGGCCAAGCACAGTCTCGTTTTGCCGCCGTCAAAGCAGCAGACCTACGCATACAAGGCGCCGATAAAGGCTTGCTCGCCGCCAAAGGACGGATGTACCCTACCCTGACGCTGAACGGGTATTTGAGTACTCGCTATTCTAATACTTCCGTTCTCGAATACAATAAGCAGCTGGAAGCCAACCTCTTCAAATATGTTAGCTTGGATATTCGGATACCCATTTTTAACGGATTCCAGAACCGTGCTCGTTGGCAAACGGCTGTGATTAGTAAGCAATTGGCCGAAGTGTCTTCTCAAAATACCCGAATGCAGCTTCGGCAAGGTGTCGAAACCGCCCACGTCAACGCCGAAGTATCGTTGGAGCGTTATAGAGCCGTCGAAAAACAAGTGCTGGCCTTGGAAGAAACCTTTCAATCGGTAGAAAACCGTTACAATGCCGGGTTGCTGAATGTGTTTGACTATAACGTAGCCAAAACCAACCTTGACAGAGCCCGTCAGAACTTGATCCAGAGCCGTTACGAATATTATTACCGTACTAAGGTGTTGGATTTCTATCAGGGTCGTTCGATCACCGAACCATAACGAGAGAGGAGTAACTACTTTCTAATCAACACTAATTAGGGGTAAATATCAAAAAGGGTGGGCGTGACGTCTCACCCTTTTGGGTGGTATCAATACCCAACTTACCATAAGTACAAAAAGTATTATTTCGAGTATTGGGCTGTACCCTATTCTTCTACATCATGCTATTGCCAAAATACAATTCTTCTACAGAAATTTACTAAACTATTATGCTTGCATACTATTTTTTTCTATTTTTACGCACCTAAAAATTAGTATGCTTGCATACCATTAAGTAGAAAAAGATAAAGCAGGAGCGTTGAAAAATCTTCTGAAAACCCTCCACTTTGCTCTTTTTACTTTACACTATAACCTTTTCAAACAATGGCAGAAGCTTATATCTACGACGCCGTACGTACCCCACGAGGACGAGGTAAATCAGACGGCTCTTTACACGATGTTCAACCCATTAATTTGCTGACCCATGTATTGAAGCACCTCAAAAGTCGCAACAACTTGGATACCAGATGGATAGACGACGTGATTATTGGTTGCGTCACGCCCATTGGTGAGCAAGGAGCCGATATTGCCCGTACGGCGGTGCTCGAAGCTGGCTATCAGCAAACGTCGTCGGGGGTACAAATCAACCGTTTTTGTGCGTCGGGCTTAGAGGCCGTCAATATGGCTGCGGCGTATGTGATGTCGGGGCAAGTGGACTTAATGATTGGCGGTGGGGTAGAGTCAATGTCTCGGATTCCGATGGGGTCTGACGGCGGTGCTATGATGATGAATCCGTCTATTGTGGCTCGTCACAGCATGGTGCCACAGGGCATCAGTGCCGACTTGATTGCCACCAAATATGGCTACTCTCGTGAACTGGCCGATGCTTTTTCGGTAGAGTCGCACCGCAGAGCTGCTTTGGCCTCTCAGCAGCGCCTTTTTAGCAAATCATTGGTTCCGGTACAAGACGAAATCGGCATCACCGTTTTAGACACCGACGAGGGGATTCGCCCAAGCACCTCTTTAGAATCGTTAGGTAAACTCAAGCCGTCATTCGAGATGATGGGACAAATGGGCTTAGATAACCTGGCCTTGATGAAATACGCCGACCTAACCGAAATTCGGCACATCCACCACGCTGGTAACTCTTCGCAAATCACCGACGGCGCTGCTGGGATTTTGATCGGCAGCAAAGAAATGGGCGAAAAACTCGGCATCAAACCTCGGGCAAAGTTCAAAGGCTTTGGTGCAGTAGGTTCTGAGCCTACGATTATGCTTACGGGGCCAGTACCAGCCGCTCAGAAAGTACTCAAGCGAGCCGGCATGAGCGTTAGTGATATTGATTTGTTTGAAGTCAACGAAGCTTTTGCTGTGGTACCCATGTTTTTTATGGATCAACTCAATGTACCAGAGTCAAAGGTGAACGTCAACGGCGGTGCCATTGCTATGGGGCACCCGCTTGGAGCTACAGGCGCTATTATTTTGATGACCCTCCTCGACGAATTGGAGCGCCAAGACAAAGCTGCAGGCTTGGCCACGCTCTGCGTTGGTGGAGGCATGGGCATTGCTACGGTGATTGAACGAGTATAATTTTTAGTAAACTTTCGATTTTTAAAAGTTACCAAAAACAAGGTAAAATACTCTTGTTTTTGGCCTAATCATACAGCAACATGATTAATTATAGTGTAAAAAATAACGTAGCCATACTAAGCTGGAACGTAGCGAACCAGCCCATGAATGTGCTCAACGACGAGTCAATTCCTGCGTTTGCGGCAGCACTCCAAAAAGCCTACGACGACGCAGAGGTAAAGGGAATCATCATCACATCGGAGCGCCCAGAGTTTGTAGCAGGTGCCGACCTGAAAGTCATTTTGAAGACGAGTAGCCTTGCCCCAGCGGCTATGTTGGAGTTTTCGATGCAGCTTCAGCGAGTGTTTAGAGGTATGGAAACCTGCGGCAAGCCCGTAGTTGCCGCTATGAACGGTACCGCTTTGGGAGGTGGATTAGAAATCTGTCTGGCGTGTCATTACCGAGTAGCACTCAACAACCCTAAAGCTAAGTTTGGTCAGCCCGAAGTAAAGCTTGGCCTTTTGCCTGGGGCTGGCGGTACACAGCGCCTTCCACGGATGATTGGGATGGAAATGGCAGCGCCGTTGCTCCTCGAAGGCAAAGACCTTTCGGTGAAAGAAGCACACAGCATGGGCATTATCAACGATATTGCTCAAACGCCCGAAGAACTCCTAGAAAAAGCCTTTGCATGGATTGCCGCCAACCCTGCCCCTGTGCAGCCCTGGGACGAAGTCAACAAAAAAACAGGTAAAATTCAAGCAAAAGACAACTTTAAAGTACCCGGTGGAGGTATTGCTACACCTAAAGGCATCCAGCTGATGATGGGTGGGGCTGCTATGCTCATGGACAAAACCAAGGGCAATTACCCTGCGCCGTTCGAGATTATGATGTGTGTGTACGAAGGCTTGCAGGTGAACATTGACCGGGCCTTGCTCATCGAAAGTCGGCATTTTGTGAAGGTCGCTCGCTCGTCAGTGGCTAAAAACCTGATTCGTACGATGTTTTTTGGAATGAACGAAGCCAACAAAGGCGTATCTCGCCCCAAAGACGTTCCGCCAACAGACATTAAGAAAGTGGGTATTTTAGGCGCAGGCATGATGGGCTCGGGTATTGCGTACGTGTCGGCGCTGGCAGGCTTAGAGGTAGTCTTAAAAGACGTATCAGCTGAAGCCGCCGAAAAAGGCAAGGACTATTCAAAAGCCTTGTTAGAAAAATCCATCCAGCGGGGCAAAATGGATCGCCTCCGTGCCGATGGCGTATTGGGTCTTATCAAGGCCACTGCCGAGGCTACTGATTTGCAAGGATGTGATTTGATTATCGAAGCCGTTTTTGAAAACCGAGAACTCAAAGCCAACGTAACACAAGAAGCCGAGCCGATGCTTCGTGAAGGTGGTGTATTCTCGTCAAATACCTCTACACTTCCTATCACAGGCTTGGCCGAGGCATCGGCACATCCTGAAAACTACATTGGCTTGCACTTCTTCTCGCCCGTTGACAAAATGATGTTGGTCGAGATTATTATGGGTAAGCAAACCTCTGATTATGCCTTGGCAATGGCGATTGATTACGTGCGCAAAATCCGCAAAACGCCAATCGTGGTCAATGACTCTCGTGGTTTTTATACTAGCCGTTGCTTTGGCACCTACACGCACGAAGGCATGGAACTGCTCAAAGACGGCGTGAATCCAGTATTGATTGAAAATGCTGGCAAAAATGCTGGGATGCCCGTTGGACCACTGGCCGTAACCGACGAAGTAGCCTTAGATTTGGTTTATAAAATCTCAAGTCAGGCCATTAAAGATGGCGTACTGGCCGATACCGATACTGCCTATCAAATGGCTAAACAGTTTGTAGAGCTGGGTCGTTTGGGCAAAAAGGCTAAAGCTGGGTTCTATGAATATCCTGAAAACGGGAAAAAACACCTATGGGACGGTTTACAAAACCTATTCCCGGTAGCAACAGAACAGCCTGATATTGAAGAGGTTAAAAAGCGACTACTCTATCGTCAAGTGTTAGAAACCGTAAAATGTTGGGAAGAAGGCGTTATTCGCACCAAGCTTGACGCCGATTTGGGTTCGATTTTGGCCTGGGGCTTCCCTCCGTACACAGGCGGTACACTGTCGTTTGTAGATACCGTAGGCATTGAGGCTTTTGTAGCTGAATGCGACCGCTTGGCCAATGCCTATGGCGAGCGTTTTCGTCCTACCAAAAAACTTCGTGAAATGGCACTAAACGGCGAAGGATTTTTTGGCTCCAAACAACGCCAAGAAATAGCGACCGTACTTTAAAAATGATTGGGGCAACTGCTAGACATCTTGCCCCTTTCTTTTAACTTTGACTCGTCAGTTGTACCCTCAAATCTTTTCAACATGAAAAAGTTTCTTCTTAGCTTGGTCGCTCTTAGTGTTTTGGTAGTGGTGAGCTCGTTTGTTGTCAAAGAAAACTACCAAGAATACGTAGGTGTTTACAAAATAAAAGATGGTCCACTCAACACAGTGACCGTTACTACCGAAAATTCCAAACTTTTTGCAGAAGTAGATTCGTACGGAAAAAACGAGATTATCAAACAAGACAAAGAAGACGTCTTTAAGTCCGTTAGTTCGTATGGTACGGTTTATACTTTCCAGCGCAATGCCGACAAAAAGATAACAGCCGTTAAGTTGGCCTTGATGGAACAAGAGTTGGTAGCCGAAAAAGAAAAATAGGCGTTTACCTCACCAAAAAGGTAGATAACCTATTTAAGACTGAATTCTTATGCGATGCTGGCTATCTCAAATGGTAGCCAGCATGGCCATACACTCCTCTTTCTTGCGCTTACTTACTTCTACTTGCCGACCGTTGTCCATTAGCAAATATCCATCTGACTTGACGTACTTGCGGATGTGGTTCAGATTGACTAAATAGCTATGGTGACATCTGAAAAAGCCTTGATTTTCAAGCATTTCTTCGTATTCTTTCAGGTTGTGCGACGACACCAGTTTCTCATTATTTTGCAGAAAAAAGGTAGTGTAGGGGCCGTCGGCTTCTAAGTAAACAATGTCTTGAATATTGAGGAGCGAAATCCCATCAGAGGCACTAATTGTAATCTTGGAAGGTTGTTTTTTAGGTTCCTCCAGCGTACGCATCAGTAGCGAAAACCGCTCTTGTAAATTGGTGCTTCGCTTTTTTACTTTCAGACGCTCAATGGTGGCTCGTAGTTCTTCGGGGTCCACGGGTTTGAGCAAGTAATCAAAAGCCGAATACTTGTAGGCTTTGACAGCAAACTCGTTGTAGGCCGTCACAAATACGATTTCAAACGAGACATCGCCCATCATCTCAAGCATCTGGAAGCCATTGATTTCGGGCATATTGATGTCTAAAAAGATAAAATCGGGTTGAAACTGTCGTATCAAAGCAATCCCTTCTTTGGCACTCGACGCCATGCCTAATACCTGTACGTCGGGGCAATATCGCTTCACTAGCTCATTCAGAAGGTTTTGTCCTTTGAGCTCGTCATCAATAATCAGCGTTCTAAGTGTTTCCATAGTTGTTGTGTAGCTTCGAGGTCAAAGCAAAGGAAGTGTTAGTGTTATTTTTGTACCTAATGAGTTACCGTTGGTGTCCAGCAAGTCTTGTACTGTTACCTTGGCTTGGTTATCGTATTGTTCGTTAATGATATTCAAACGCTCGCTGGTTAGCTTCATGCCCATCGAGGTTTTACTTTTTTTAGCGGGTGACTCAAACGTCGCCGATTTTTTTCGGCCAATACCGTTGTCTTCGATAGTAACATACAGCGAATCGTCGTCGGAATCAAACACAATTCCGAGCTGGCGTTCGCCTTTTTTATGGAGCAACCCATGCCAAATAGCATTCTCTACATAGGGCTGCACCAGCATCGGTGGAATATTGATGAGCGTTGGGTCAAGGTGAGTTTGCACTTGGAGTTCGTAATGAAACGAATGCGTAAACCGCAGCGACTCCACGTCTAAGTACAAGCGTAGGGTTTCTACTTCTTTAGAGAGTGGAATCGTCTGACGATCAGAGTTTTCCAAAATCAGCCGTACCAACCGTGAGAACTTGGCCAGATAGGTCATGGCAGCATCGGTTTGGTTGGTAATGATACATTCTTGAATGGCATTGAGACTATTAAACAAAAAGTGAGGGTTCATCTGGCTACGCAATGCCCGCATTCGGAGGTTGGTCATCTGACGGCTCAATTCCTGTTTTTCGAGTGCAATTCGGAGTTGCTCTATTTCACGTTGTTCTCGCTCACTTTTGAGGGCTTGCTCTACACTATTCTTCTGATATTCAATTTGTTTGTTTCGATAACTCAAACCCAACGAAAAACAGAGGATTTCTAAAATGATTCCTACTTGCATGTAGAAAAGCGGGATTTTCCAAAAAAAATTGTCGTCTTCAAACTCATCCAAAATAGAAAGCACCATAGCTACCAAGCCAAATACCAGCAACAATAACGACCCGGTTACGAAGTATTTTCCCACCACTGTGCCACTTCGATACACTCGCTGAATACCATAGATAGACAGCACCGCCGTGAATATCCGCATGACGGAATGGAGTAACTCAAACCAAATGGTTTTATGCAACTCAACATCAAAAACCGAAACATACGTGATGTAAGCCACATAGCCGAGCAAAATCCATTGGGAGGTTTTGAATACTTTCCAGACCCCAGGAAATGTATTGGGTAAGTCTAAAAACGATTTTGCAAACCAGAAATACAGAACATACGATAACATCGGAAACGCAATCCGATGAAACACAAAAACTCCCCAGGCCAAGGGGGTATCAGCACCCACCCAATTATAAAATTCTGTACCCCGAAGCGAAAAAAATAGTATCCAACAAAGAATATAGAATTTGTAATAGAGATAGACCTTGTCTCGTAAGAATAGATACTGCAAGGCCATGTAAATCATCATCATGGCCATCATACCAATAAAATACGGATAAAAGTCTGTATAGTGCATTGGGGTGTTTTTGTATAACCAAAAGTGCAAAATTTTGGCTAAGAAACACCTATGAGATTAACAAATGGGTTCTCGAACTTAACATACGGTACAAAATTCCTTAACTTGTACCCATATTTATCCTCAAAACCACATCGTACATGGCACTACACCCTTCAGAAGTCTATCAAGCACTTGTTCCTACCCTAGAGCTGTATCGTAACGAACTGGACAACTACTCAGACGAAGACTTTTTCCGAAAAGATTCAGAAGAACGCTGGTCGGTGGGGCAAGTATATGAACACCTCACCGCTACAGCTCTTTACTTTTTCTTGAAGAGGGCTACCTATGCCCACGAGCAACGCAATGGCCAATGGGGTGGCGAAAAAAACGAATACGGCGAAAAGCAGTTTAAATACAACAGTTTTCCTCCCATCAAAATCAAGATTCCCGAAGTGCTAAAAGGCCCCGAACCGGTGGCAAAATCAAGAGAAGCCTACCGAGAACTTTTGCTCAAAATACAAGAAGATTCGCTTCAAATTAGCGAACAGATTGCCAATGACCTTGGCGAGTACAAAGTGCTTCAACCTGCTTTCGGGTGGCTTACGGCATGGGAATGGTTTCAGTTGATGGAGCAGCATTTTCGGCATCATCTTCGGCAAAAACAAGAGCTAGACACGTGGCTTGGATTAATAAATTCTTGATAATAAGTTGATTAACTAACAAAAAGGGGCTCCCGACAGGAGCCCCTTTTTGTTATCGGTTATTGTTAGGATAGGTATCGTCTCGGTAGTTATTGTCCGAATTACGCTGGCGGTCACGGCGGTAGTAGCCGTCGTCGTAGCCTTGCCAGTAGCCATCGTCATACCCAAACTGGTAGGTGTCGTTGTTGCGGTTATTTCGGCGAGTTCGGTTGTTGTATCGGCCTCGCTGCCAGTCATTCGCACCGTCTTGAACCCCGTCGTCGTACCCATCGCCAAAACCATTGCGGTAGCGGCGGTCGTTACGATAATAGTTATTAAAACCGTTGGTATAACCGTTGTTGTTATTCCCGTAGCCATTGTTGTAGCCATAGCCCCCGTTGTAGCCATAACCATTATTATAACCATACCCATTATTGTATCCATAGGGGCTATATCCATAGGGGCTATAGTTATAGTTGGGCGCAGGTACTGGCACAGGCACAACTCGTACAGGGGGTGTCACAATAAGAGGAGGCACATACACCCGTACTCGTGGGCGATACCGATAAGCATAGTGGTGATCTCGCCATCCCCATTGAGCTTGCGAAAATTCCACTACTCCAAGTATCAAAAAAGCAAGGAGCCAAAACCGTTTCATCGTCGTAAGAAGTTTGTTTGCGCTTCCTAAATAACGAAAAAACGACGATAAATATCCCAAGTTCTTAGCCTTTTAACACTTTTTAACGCCTGCTCTCATTTAGGCACCAAGTTCCGCATAAAATCATCATAAAATGCCTTGATGTCTTTGGGTGGCACCGCACTCCCCCAGGTTACGGTGTAGCTTTTTTTATCAGAAACATGGTCTGTTACATAATATGACATATTACCCGGATGGTTGAATTTCCGTTTTGATACATTCAATTTAGCCAATTTGTCAAAATACTTTTTGGCTGTTGAACGAAACAGCACCCGAACCTTGTAGGTCGTATCTTTGGGCGTTTCTCGGCGATACAACGTGCCATTTTCGAGTAAAATATACTCTTTGCCCGTCCCCGAAAACCCTCCCCCAGAGCCCACAATAAGTTGCTTTGAAGCGGGTGCTTGCGCCACAGCCAGCCCAATACTTAAACCATACAGCAGAATGAATCGACGCATAAAAGGGTTAGTGTTTGAGTTATCAGTTATTCAAGATACACAAGTAAATGATTCACAAATTGTTAGAGGGGCCTTTCTTTAAAGAATCCGATAACCAAGTGTTTGGCAACTACTTAAATCACTACTTTTGGCAGAAAGATACTTAAAATTCAAGCCAGTGCAAGCATGAACTTCAGTTATTGGGAGCAGCAAAGCTATTTTTCTAACATTTCGGTGGCCATTATCGGTAGTGGCATTGTGGGTCTGAATGCAGCCATCCAACTCAAACGCCAACAACCCCACCTCCACGTCAGTGTGTTTGAGCGAGGGATGCTACCCAGCGGTGCTAGTACCAAAAATGCAGGATTTGCCTGTTTTGGGAGTGCTTCGGAGTTGCTTAGTGACTTGGAGAAATATACCGAAAACGAAGTTTTTGCCTTGGTCGAACGTAGGTGGAAAGGCTTACAAAAACTAAAAGAGTTGGTAGGCGAAGCCAACATGGGTTTTGAACAATACGGCGGCTACGAGGTGTTTGACGACGAGCCTTTTTATGAACAGTGTGCTTCGCAACTCGACTACCTCAATACGCAACTGGCCAGTATTGTGGGCAACAACGTTTATTTATCAACAGACCATCAGATTCCAGCATTTGACTTTCAAGGAGTTAATCACTTGATTTTTAATGCTTACGAAGGGCAAATTGATACCGGAAGCACCATGAAAACCCTCCTCTGGATAGCTCGAAGCATGGGGATTGAGGTCTTTAACGGGGCGTTGGTCGAACAAATCCACCAAGAGACACAAGGAGCAGTGTTGGTGCTCAACGATGGCGCTCAGATTAGAGTTAAGCAAGTGCTGGTCACTACCAACGGTTTTGCCCGTCAGCTATTACCTCACCTCGATGTCACCCCGGGGCGTGGGCAAGTGTTGGTCACGGCACCCATTCCTAACCTACGCCTAAAAGGCACCTTTCATTACGACGAAGGTTTTTACTATTTCCGAAATCTTGGTAACCGTATTTTACTGGGTGGAGGCCGTAACTTAGACTTTGAGGCCGAAGCTACCACGGAGTTTGGCTTTACTCCTCTTGTTCAAGATAAACTGCATAGCTTACTTCGAGACATGATTTTGCCCAATCAGTCGTTTGAAATCGAGAGCCGCTGGAGTGGCATCATGGGCTTTGGAAACCAGCAAGCCCCTATCATTCAGGCGGTTTCGTCATCTATCTTTTGTGCAGTCAAGATGCAAGGCATGGGCGTGGCCATTGGTAGCTTGGTTGGCGAAGAAGCCGCCGAAATGCTCTTATCGGCGATGTAAACAAGCATCAGAACACTCCACAAAGCCTCTTTATCGAAAAGAGGTATTTTTTATGAAAAAAATATTAGTATAACAATTATTGTTGTTTTAATAATTGTTGTTAATTTGGCACAGAAAAAGAATACTTCATCTCAAAATAAGCTAAATCATGCGCCAAGAATATGAAAAATACACCGCCGAAGACCGAGAAGTCTGGCGGCTTTTGTTTGAGCGGCAAATGCAGCAAATTCCTGCGGTGGCTAGTGCAGAATTTATCAAGGGACTTGACAGCGTACAATTTCAAGCGCAACAAATTCCAAATTTTACCCAAACTGACAGCCTGCTTCTGCCCCTCACGGGTTGGCGTTTGCATGTAGTAGAGGGGCTTATTCCCAACAAGGAGTTTTTTGAATTACTATCCAATCGCTGTTTTCCGGCTACCACATGGCTTCGTCGGTTAGACCAACTTGATTATCTGGAAGAGCCCGATATGTTTCACGATGTGTTTGGTCATGTACCGATGTTATCCAACCAATCGCTGTGTGATTTTCTGGCGGCCTTGTCTCGCATTGCCTTGCAGCACATTGACAACCCGTATGCCATTGAGTTGATTGCACGGCTGTATTGGTTTACAATAGAGTTTGGGCTAATTCAAGAAAACGGGCGCCTCAAAATCTACGGAGCGGGTATTCTGTCGTCTCGGGGCGAGAGCGAATATTGCCTCAAAAGCCCAGTTCCTCAGCGAGTTCCATTTGATATTCGAGCCATGTTTCATACGCCGTATATCAAAGAAAAATACCAAGATAAGTACTTTGTGATTGACTCTTACGAACAGTTATTTGATTCGATTTATGCCATTGAGGAAATTCTCGAAGAGGAAATCTCAGCAATAGTATAACGCCACTGTAGAACAGAATCACGCTGCAACATCCTGATAAAAAGCAGGTTAACGCCTTACGATTGGCTTGATTTTAGCAAATCGTTGAACTTACCACCCCGAAACCGTAACTTGCAGCCCAAACAAGCTCCCAAGCGGGACGGGCGCAATGAAAACAGTTATTATCAAATACAATGCGGGCAATGTGCAATCGGTGATGTATGCGCTTGACCGCATTGGCGTAAACTACCTTTGGACCGACGACGAACACGAAATTCGGACGGCGGACAAGGTGATTTTTCCGGGTGTTGGCGAAGCCAGCACTTCGATGGCGTATCTTCGAGAACGTGGGCTTGACCGAGTCATTCCTACACTGAAGCAGCCCTTTTTGGGTACTTGCGTAGGGATGCAACTGATGTGTCGCCATTCTGAAGAAAACAACACCAATTGCCTCGGCGTGTTCGACATTGCCGTTAAGCGCTTTAGTTCAGAGCACCACAAAGTCCCTCACGTAGGCTGGAATAATATTTTTGACTACCGCAACCCACTCACCAAAGGCATTGCCGAAAACGCCTACGTTTATTTTGTCCATAGCTATTATGCCGACCTCAGCCCTTGGACCATCGCTACTTGCGACTACGTGCAGCCGTTTAGTGCGATGCTTCACAAAGATAATTTCTATGCGGCTCAGTTTCATGCCGAAATCAGCGGTGATGTAGGGCAAACCATCCTCGAAAATTTCTTGACCTTGTAGTACAAGCCGACTCTTTTTAGAGGTAATCAGCTCGTAATCAATCAACTGCTTGTCTCTTAATGCCAACTATTGATTTGTTCAAATGTACATCATACCAGCCATAGACCTCATAGAAGGAAAGTGTGTGCGCCTTACCCAAGGCGATTACGCACAAAAAAAAATATACAACGAGCACCCCCTCGAAGTAGCCAAGCAATTTGAGGATGCAGGACTAACTCGGCTTCACTTGGTAGATTTAGACGGCGCCAAGCAGAAACGTATCATCAACTGGAAAGTACTCGAAACCTTGTCAAACAAAACCAAGCTGCACATTGATTTTGGGGGTGGTGTCCAATCTGACCAAGACATTCAGATTGCGTTTGATGCTGGCGCAAAGCAAGTCACAGGCGGGAGTGTTGCGGTTCGTAATCCGGTGTTGTTTGAACATTGGTTGAACACCTACGGTGGCGAACGCATCATCTTGGGTGCCGATGCTCGTAACGAACGCATTGCCATCAGCGGATGGGAAGAAGCTACCGAAATGTGGGTCTATGATTTTGTAGCTCAATGGATGCAAAAAGGGGCCCGCTACACCATTAGTACGGATGTAGCCAAAGATGGACTTTTACAAGGGCCTTCGTTTGATTTATACAAAAAGCTACAAGAACAACGCCGTGACTTACAGGTAATTGCCTCAGGAGGTGTGAGTTCTATGCAAGATATTGAGCAGCTTGCCGAAATGAATTTGTTTGGGGTAATTGTCGGAAAAGCTATTTACGAAGGTAGAGTTTCACTGAAGGAGCTATCCATGATGAACTAATAGACCACAATTCTCAAGAATGGCTTCGACCTCTGGGTGATGCCACCTATAACAATTGAGTACAGATGTTAACCAAACGCATTATTCCTTGCCTTGACATAAAAGATGGGCGTACGGTAAAAGGAACCAACTTTGTGAACCTTCGAGACGCAGGCGACCCAGTCGAGTTGGGGGCTGAGTACGCTCGTCAGGGGGCAGACGAGTTAGTGTTTCTGGACATAACAGCTACCGTCGAAAACCGCAAAACCTTAGTGGAGTTGGTTCGGAAAGTGGCTCACACGATAAATATACCGTTTACCGTTGGTGGGGGCATTAGCTCGGTACAAGACGTGTCGGCCCTACTCAACGCTGGCGCCGATAAGGTATCGGTCAATTCGTCGGCGGTGCGGAACCCAGCCTTGATAGACGAACTGGCCTTACAGTTTGGTTCTCAGTGTATTGTGGTCGCTATTGACACCCGCCACCTTGACGGCACAGACATAGTGCATACACACGGAGGCCGCAAACCAACCGAACTGAAAACCTTAGAATGGGCCAAAGAAGTAGAAAATCGTGGTGCTGGCGAAATCCTGCTGACTTCGATGGATACTGATGGCACCAAAAATGGCTTTGCCATCGAACTAACGGCTACGATTTCGAGTACCGCCTCTATTCCTATTATTGCTTCAGGCGGAGCTGGAAATATGGAGCATTTTTATGAGGTTTTTACTACAGGTAAAGCCGATGCTGGCTTGGCAGCCAGTATTTTTCACTTTAAGGAAATCGAAATCCCCGACTTGAAGCGATATTTACAACAGAAAGGTATTTCGATACGCCTGTAACCTAACTATTTGTAACACGATTGGGTAAATCGTAACTTCAGACAAAATCCTGAAAAACAACCTTATGCGTCTTGTTTCTCATCCAGTATTATGCAATTACTACGTGACGTATCGCTGCAACGCCACCTGTAGTTTTTGTGATATTTGGGAGAAACCCTCGCCTTATGTTACGCTCGAAAACGCCCGTGCCAACCTCCGAGATTTGAAGCGTTTGGGTGTAAAAGTCGTAGATTTTACAGGAGGAGAACCCCTGCTTCATCGCCAACTGCCCGAATTACTGGCCTTAGCTAAGGAGTTTGGCATGATTACCACCGTAACGACCAACGGGCTACTGTACCCCAAACGGGCAGAAGAACTTCGGGGGCTGGTGGATATGCTTCATTTTTCGCTCGATTCGCCCATCAAAGCCGAGCACGACGCCAGTCGAGGGGTTACCTGCTTTGATAAAGTAATGGAATCTATCCAATTGGCTCGTCGGTTGGGCGAACGCCCCGACATTTTGTTTACCGTCTTTGAAACCAATATTCACCAGATCAAGCAAGTATGGGAAGAAATCACGCAACCGAATGGACTGGTATTGATTTTGAATCCCGTGTTTGAATACAATGGCGTAGGCGGAGGCTTGTCCGAAGATGCCCTTAATGAACTTCTTCGCTGGGGAAAACAACGCCATGTTTATCTTAATGAAGGCTTCATACAGCTCCGCAAAGATGGCGGCAATCATGTCAGCAAACCTGTTTGTAAAGCAGCAAGTACAACGCTTGTTATTTCGCCTGACAACCAACTCGTTGTACCGTGTTACCACTTAGGCTCTCAATCTTTTCCAATCGAAAACCAACTATTTGAACTTTATCGCTCTGCTGAAGTTCAGCGCTGGGTAGCCCAAGAAGGCCGCCTACCTGCCTGCGAGGGTTGCGTTATCAATTGCTACATGCAGCCTTCGTTTGCTGTGGAGCTTAACAAATATTGGTTCAAAGCATTGCCCAGTACGCTCAAATACAATTTCATAAAAGGTACTTGGAAGGAGTTGATAAAATAAAGCATACGTCCCTCCTCTATTCTTTGAATCTGAACGTTAATAATTGCCGAATTGCAGGGGGTGTATGCTTAGTTTAGCGCATTTACGACTACTGTAACTCGTTGATTATTAACAATTTTTGGTTGGTAAACAACGAAAAACCGATAACGATTTACTACTTACCTGACCAAAAACAGAATAAATTGCCTAAATTTGTGTTTCCTTCATCAGCGCCTTTTGAAACTATAGCCTATACGAAGAACGCTGGCTTCTGGCTGTTTTGTTTGCCAATCAGAAGCCCATAAACCATTCAACATGAGTACAACTAACATTAAGCCTGGCGTTTTGCACGGAGATGCCGTACAAGAACTTTTTGAAATCGCCAAAAAACATCAGTTTGCACTTCCTGCTGTCAACGTGATTAGCACAGGCACGGTCAATGCCGTGATGGAAGCAGCCAAGCAAGTTAACTCTCCTGTTATTGTTCAATTCTCAAACGGCGGGGCGCAGTTTTACGCTGGAAAAGCCCTTCCTAACGACAAGCAACAAGCTTCTATCGCTGGGGGTATTTCGGGAGCCTTGCACGTACATCGGTTGGCCGAATTGTACGGCGTAAGCGTGATTCTCCACACCGACCACTGCGCTAAAAAATTGTTGCCTTGGGTGGATGGCCTGCTCGACGAAGGTGAAAAGTTCTATGAGCAATACGGCAAGCCGCTGTTTAGTTCACACATGTTGGATTTGTCAGAAGAACCCATCCACGAAAACATCGAGATTTCGGCCAAATACCTTGAGCGCATGAAAAAACTCGGCATGACCCTCGAAATCGAGCTGGGCGTAACGGGTGGCGAAGAAGATGGCGTGGACAACTCTGACGTAGATTCAGCAAGACTTTATACACAGCCTTCCGAAGTAGCGTATTCGTACGAAGAGTTGAGCAAAGTATCGCACCGCTTTACGGTGGCTGCTGCTTTCGGAAACGTACACGGCGTTTATAAGCCGGGTAACGTGAAACTTCAACCTATCATTTTGAACAACTCGCAAGTATATGTGCGGGAGAAGTTTGGCTTAGCAGCCGAAAAACCCGTCAATTTCGTATTCCACGGTGGTTCAGGTTCGTCACGAGAAGAAATCCGTGAAGCGATTGGCTACGGTGCCATCAAAATGAACATTGACACCGACTTGCAGTGGGCGTTCTGGGAAGGTGTTCATGACTACTATGAAGGAAAGCGTGATTACCTTCAAAGCCAAATCGGCAACCCAACGGGCGAAGATTCACCAAACAAAAAATATTACGACCCACGTACATGGCTTCGTGAAGGAGAGAAAACATTCGTAAAACGCTTAGTGTCGGCGTTTGAAGACCTTAACTCTGTAAACGTAAATCAATATTTGTAAGACGTACGGGCGAGTCAACAAAAAAGCCATCAGGTTGCAACCTGATGGCTTTTTTGTTGAATACAATCACTTTCTTATTCGCTGATTTCCAATACCTTAAATTCTGTACGGCGGTTAGTTTGATGTTCTTCTTCGGTCTTAGCATCTTTGATGATTAGCTGGCGCTCCCCATACCCACGAGCCACCATGCGCTTGGAATCAATGCCTTTCGAGACGATGTATTTCACCGCCGAAGCCGCCCGCCGTTGCGACAGCGCCATGTTGTAGGCATCCGAAGCACGGGTATCGGTGTGCGAGCTCAACTCAATTTTTAGCGAAGGATTATCTCTCAAAATCTGCACTAATTTATCCAGTTCTACGGCCGCATCCGCTCTAATATCCGATTTATCTAAATCGTAGTAAATATTGTCGAGTACAAATTTCTTACCCACCTCCAACTTCGCTAAGCCTAATGACACAAAATAGGTGGTGTCTGTTTCGGGCTTGCTTAGCTTTTCTTGAGGAATTACTCGGTCGGCCATTGAGAATTTCTCTGGCTTTGAATAGTAGTTGGTTTTCTCCGCTAAAATCGTGTAGTCTTTACCTTCTTCTAACGTCACTTTGCCAAACGTACCGTTGGCTGGGGTGGTGGTTTCGGCAACCACTCGGCCATCGGCATCGTCGGTGATTTTTACTTTTACACCTTCTAACGCTTGATTCGCCTCGTCGGTGGTAGTTCCTGCTAAGAAATAACGCACCACTTTTTTCTTGGTAGAATTGGGCGTATCACCTGTTGGGTCTTTGGGAGTAGGGTTTTTAGAAGCAACAGGAATGTTGGGTATCGTGACATTTTTAGATTTTTTGTAAAAATAAATGTCGTCGTCGCCCTTACCACCCTCACGGTTAGAAGAAAAATAACCACTTGTTGAGTCCACCTCCACCAACGCAAAGTCATCAAAACGAGAGTTGAAGGGCAATCCTAAGTTTTCTACCGTAATCTGCCCACCCGAACGGGTCGCCACAAATAAGTCTAAGCGTCCTAAGCCAGGGTGCCCGTCCGAAGCAAAATACAACTTGGCATCGGGCGATACCCAGGGAAACATATCATCGCCGGGGGTATTGATGTCTGGGCCCATGTTAACGGCTCGCCCAAAACGGCCAGAATTATCTATATTAGCTCTGTAAATATCAATACCTCCACGACCACCCGGGCGGTTTGAGCAAAAATAAAGTGTTTTTCCATCTCCCGAAAGTGCCGGTGCACCGTCCCACGAAGCCGAATCGCTCACCGAAATCCGCTCAGGTTCACCCCAAGCGCCCTCCCGAAAGCGGGCTATGTACAAGTCCACATCGTAGGTGTTGCCTTTTTTCTTGCCGTTGTTGCCTCTGGCAAAAATCATCGTCTTACCGTCTTTTGAGAAAACGGGCGTTCCTTCGTTAACGTCGTCCTTAAAAATAGAAGCACTGAACACTTCGGGCGTACCTATTTCGGTCGGAGAATTTAGCTTGGCTTTGTACAACCCCAACATGGGCAAACCATTGGTTTTGTAAACCACTTCTTTTCGTGAAGCCGTAAAAAGTAGTTCTTCTCCTTTCACAATCGGCGAAAACTCCGAGCCAGCGGTGTTGAGTCCCGAAATATTCTCAATTTCGTAAGCAACTGGGCGCTTTTGAAGTTCTTCGATAGCCTCTAAGTTTTCGACTTCTCGCTTAGCCCTATCCGAGTACACCCGATTCGGCAACCCCGGACGGATGTATTTGCTAAGTTGATCGGCGGCATCTTTATAACGGCCAATTGCCTTGAGCGCAAACGCATAGTGATAGCGCAAGTCTTTTTCTTGGCTACCCGAAGCCAGTGCCTTGCCGTAGTAGTCAACCGACTGAGGCAGGCGGTTTGACAACCGATATGATTCGGCAATCAAAAAGTTAGCTTTGGCTGGGTCATAATTAGCAGCAGCAGCTTTTTCAAAGTCTTTGATGGCCAATTCGTACTCGCCCATCTCAAACTTTTTCTGACCAGCTTTAAATGTCTGCATCGCTGAGTTACAAGAGCTTAACAAAACTCCCGCAGTCAGCAATAGTAGTATCGAACGCATAACGCAGTGAACTATTTACTGTTAAAATGTAGAAGGTTACGCTTTGGCCCCCCCTCAAGGTTATTCGGCTAAGAAAAGATTTGCAGTAACCAACAACCAAAAATGAAACAATTTTACGGGTTTGGCAAATCCATTTTCACATAAATCCGAAAACAGCTCCCTCTTCTATTTATTAATAACCGAGTTACGCCAAAAATATTATACCTTTGTACTCAAATTTTATGATACAGTAGTGATACTGAATCGGTTAAACAAGCTAAAGATGAGAAAGTCGAACGTTTCGGGAAAGACCGAAAGAACGGGCAAAAAAGAAGGAAAGTCCAGCAAGACATCCTTTAGTACTGATAAGCCCAAACGTAGTTACAAAAAATCAGATGAATTAAAGAGCAGCCCCAAAACTAGCTCATTCAAGAAAAACTCCACTTCTTCTTCAGAAAAACCCTTCGCCAAGTTCCGCCCCGAAAACAATCCGAAGCGTATCGCTCGCAAAAACGACGAAGGTGGTGACTTCAAACCCTACTCAGAGCGCAACAAAGGTGGATTTTCGTCCGATGATAAAAAACGCCCATTCCGCAAAAACGACGAAGGCGGCGAGTTCAAACCCTACTCAGAGCGCAACAAAGGCGGATTTTCGTCCGATGACAAAAAGCGACCTTTCCGCAAAAACGACGATGGTGGTGACTTCAAACCCTACTCCGAGCGCAACAAAGGCGGATTTTCGGCTGATGATAAAAAGCGACCTTTCCGCAAAAACGACGAAGGCGGCGAGTTCAAACCTTATTCGGAACGCAACAAAAGTGGATTTTCGGCTGACGACAAAAAGCGACCGTTCCGCAAAAACGACGAAGGTGGTGACTTCAAACCCTACTCCGAGCGCAACAAAGGCGGATTTTCAGCTGATGACAAAAAGCGACCGTTCCGCAAAAACGACGAAGGTGGCGAATTCAAACCTTATTCGGAACGCAACAAAGGCGGATTTTCGGCTGACGACAAAAAGCGACCTTTCCGCAAAAACGACGAAGGTGGCGAGTTCAAACCCTACTCCGAGCGCAACAAAGGCGGGTTTACCTCAGACCGAGACAATGAATCAACATACGAACGCCCCAAAAGAAAAACGAATACATTTTCAGAAAAAGAAGACAAAAAGCCCTTCCCTGGCAGGCGTTCAAAAGAAAAACCAACACAAGAACCACCCTCTTATCAATTTAAACGCCCCCGTGGATTTGCTTCGACGGCAGGAGGCAAACGCCCTCGGCAATTTGATAAGTCAAAAGAAAAGAACGAAACGGATATTCGACTCAACCGCTACATTGCCAATTCGGGCGTGTGCTCTCGGCGAGAAGCCGACGAGTTGATAGCATCGGGACAGATTACGGTAAATAACAAAGTAGTGACCGAAATGGGCTACAAAGTGGCTCAGGGCGATGTGGTTCGTTATGGAAAAAAGATACTTAATCCCGAAAAATTGGTGTACGTATTGCTTAACAAGCCCAAAGATTACATCACCACCACCGAAGACCCCGAAGAACGCAAAACCGTGATGGATTTGGTAAAAGAGGCGTGTCAAGAGCGTATTTACCCCGTGGGACGTTTGGACCGAAATACAACAGGCTTGTTGCTTTTGACCAACGACGGCGAACTGGCCGAACGGTTGTCGCACCCTTCCCATGAGGTGAAGAAGATTTATCATGTTGAGTTGGACTCACCTTTTCAAGAAGCTCATTACCAAGAAATTATGAACGGATTCAACTTGGAAGATGGGCCTGTTAAGGTAGATGATTTAGGGATTTTGACCCCCGACGCTCTCAGTGTAGGTATTGAGATTCACTCGGGTCGTAACCGCATTGTTCGGCGGATTTTTGAGCACTTTGGTTATGAAGTTCTCAAATTGGATCGAACCGTTTATGCAGGTATCACCAAAAAAGATTTACCAAGAGGTATGTGGCGCTACTTAACCGAAAAAGAACTGATTCGGTTGAAGTATATGCTATAGGGGGGATTCTTGTGAATCCTTAAACTAACTGAAGCCTTCGCTGATGCGAAGGCTTCGGTCGTTATAGAGGTTATTCTATATTTTTTCGTCGCCGTACAATTCCCAAAGCTTTGCTACGATTCGCTCGGCGGTGCGGCCATCCCAAAGGGGTGGAACCGCTCCGTTTTTCCAGTTTCCACTAAACAGTTTTTCCATATTGGGCCGAATCGCATTCGGGTTCGTACCAATTAACTCGTTGGTACCTATACTGACGGTTTCAAATCGTTCGGTATTATCACGAAGCGTCACACACGGCACGCCAAGCACGGTGGTTTCTTCTTGTACACCGCCCGAATCGGTCACTACAGCAAAACTGTTTTTGACTAACCAAATGAACTCATGATACCCCAACGGCTCGGTCAATACTAGCTTTTCAGGTCTTGATAACTCAATTGTATTCAAGGCTTTACGAGTACGTGGGTGCACCGGAAACACGAGAGCGTAGTCGCCAGTATGAGCTATTAATTCCTCCAAAAGCGCCTGAAGCTTGGCTGGTTCGTCCACATTGGCTGGGCGGTGAAGGGTGAGGACCAAGTATTGTTTTTCCGTTAATGCTTTTTCGTCAAAAAAGTCCGGCTTACGTAGCTTCGGAATGTTCTTGAGCAGCGTATCTATCATCGTATTACCCACAAAATGGATACGATGTTCCGAGATTCCTTCTTTGCGGAGGTTTTCGTTGGCGTATTCAGATGTGGTAAAAAACTGATCGGTAATGGCATCGGTTACCATGCGGTTTATTTCTTCGGGCATGGTCAAATCACGAGAGCGAATGCCCGCCTCTACATGAACTACCTGCACGTGGAGCTTTTTGGCCACAATAGAGCAAGCCAGGGTAGAGTTGACATCGCCTACTACTAGCACCACATCACACGGGTGCTTGAGTAAGTCTTCCTCAAAACGCACCATGATGTTGCCCGTTTGTTGCGCTTGCGTACCTGAGCCACTTTCTAAATTGACATGAGGCGTTGGAATACCCAATTGTTCAAAAAACGTATCACTCAACTTGCTATCATAATGCTGGCCTGTGTGAATGAGTCGGTACTGAATAGCGATGCCTTGCTGTTGTGCTTGGTGAATGGCCTCAATAATCGGGGCAATTTTCATAAAGTTTGGTCTGGCCCCAGCAATAATGTCAACGATCATGGATTAGGAGATTTGCCAGTAAAGGTATCAATAACTTACGGAGCTAAGATACATTTTGGCACTAATTTCGTAACCAGCTTGTTTTTCAAGTGGTTGAGTAGCAATTTTGCAGGGTAGTCTTGTGCTCGTTACACAAGGTCAACACAACTATCAGTTGGCAACTAACTTGCTAATTACCAGCACATTATTATTGACAATTGGTGTGCTCAGCCAGAATGCCAATAATTAGTCGTAACTTTCGGAAGATTTACAGGTCTTGAACCACCCAGACATGGAAGCAGCCGTAAAAACATTACTTAAAGATTTTAATCTTCGACAAACCGACTGCCGAGAAGAAGTGCTAGATGTCTTTTTTTCGCAAGGATTTGCTCTTTCGCATGGCGACATCGAGACCCGCCTTCAAGATAGTTTTGACCGAGTTACGGTTTATCGTACCCTCAAGACCTTTCTCGAAAAAGGCATTATCCACAAAGTCCTCGACGACGAAGGCGGTACGAAGTACGCCCTTTGCAAAGATTCATGCCATACCCCTGACCACAAGCATCATCACGACCACGTGCATTTTAAGTGCCAGATTTGTGGGCAAACTACTTGCTTAGACAACGTCCACATCCCAGCTATTAGCCTTCCAGAAGGCTATCAGCGGCAAGAAGTCAACTTACTGGTGCAGGGAGTTTGTGCGGTGTGTGGGAAGTAAAGTTTTACCGCATCACTTCTTTGAGCACGGCTAAAGACTTGATTTCGCCGAAATCAGCGATATGAAGCTGATAAAATTTGAGTACTACATCTACCAACTGGTTACGAATAGATCGGTCAATACGAGGGGTAGCGGCGTATTCGCTGTCAATAAATTCGTCGAGTGAGTCTCGCAAGTTTTTGTCTATCAGAACCTTATACTCTTGTAGTTGTTCGGCTACTTCGTTGGCCGAAAGAGGGGCAAAGCCCAAAAAGAAACTCAACTTCAGTAAAAAAACAAGGTGAAAACCCTCGAAATGCCCCGCCACTTCGTCTAACCAACTGAACGATTCCCACAGAAAGGTAAACAACGGTTCATGCCCTGTCTCTTCTTTGAGCGATTTGTTCATCACTTCGGTCAAAAACAAAGCGATGCCTGATTTGGCCACGTCGAACGGAATACTCAAATACGGACGACCTACTCGTATTTCTGCCAAGCGCTGGATGCCGCCTCGCTCTTTATGATATACGACCAAATCTAACAGCGTAATTGGTTGAAAAAGAGCCATTTTGTTGCGCCCTTTGCTGCTCCGAACCCCGTTTTCGATGTAGGACTGAAGCCCAAATTGCTCAGTAAATATTTTGACAATGACCGAGGTTTCTCGATACGGAATAGCGCCAATAACAATCCCTCGGGTTTTGTGTAGCATGAATCGGTAGAATAGTTACCAAATTTCGGTAAAAAAGTAATAGCTAATGCAGGGATGCCCTAGTAACTATCTATAAAAAACAACCCCGCATACCACTCAAGGTATCACGGGGTCAAGGATTAAACAGGGTTGTTATCGAACAGATTTTACCAGAAAATCCAATAAATCAAGCAAAATGTGACTATTACGGCCAATGCACCATTTCGGAAGGTGGGCGTTACGCTAAACCATTCTTTCCGAACCTCAAAGGCATTGGCTTGGTCTTGACCTTTGGATTGAACCAAGCTGATGGCAATGTGTATTGCCGAACAAATCCAAAAAACAACCCCCATACGGTTTAGGAATGGGAAATCGGGGTATTGAGTAGCAATAATCGCTGATAGAGCCACGCTCAATACGGCGGCGGCTAATGCGCCATTGGCCGTTGCCTTTTTCCAGAAGAAACCCAATAAGAAAATACTCAAAATACCCGGTGAAATGTACCCCGTATAGACTTGTATGTATTCAAACGCCTGACCGAAATTAGCTAACAATGGACTCACCACCAAGGCGATAATAAAGGCAATGACAATCACCAAGCGACCCGTCCAAACGGTTTGCTTTTCGGTAAGGTTAGTGTTAAAAAACTTCTTGTGGATGTCGAGCATATAAATGGTCGAAATAGAGTTGGCTTTTCCGGCCAAGCTCGCCACAATAGCGGCGGTCAAGGCGGCAAAAGCCAGCCCTTTGAGGCCAACGGGC
Source organism: Spirosomataceae bacterium (assembly GCA_046329195.1). Classification (GTDB taxonomy): domain Bacteria; phylum Bacteroidota; class Bacteroidia; order Cytophagales; family Spirosomataceae; genus JAXLVB01. The sequence goes on from JAXLVB010000001.1 coordinate 968,936, forward strand.
AGCAAGTTAAGCAATACTGGGTAGGCGTTGTCTGGTTTAACAACACCGTTGTTGGTAATACCTGTTACAATAGACGTATCGGCGTTTTCTTGGAATAAGACGTACGCAGCCAAGCCGGGTAATACCACGATAAAAGGCATGAGCATTTTGAGGAAAGCGGCAAACAAAACGCCATTGCGAGCCGTGCCGATGTCGGCGCCGAGGGCTCGCTGGGTCATGTACTGATTACAGCCAAAATAGTTGAGGTTATTGACCCACTGCCCTCCAATGATAAACATCATAATGCCCGGCAGCTGATTGTAGGCATCAATAAAGCCGCCTTTCCCGTCGTGTACTTGGTATTGGTTTGGCGAAAAAATCATGTGTAAATGACTATCGGCCTTATCTCGAATCAGGCTTAAACCTTCAAAGATACCCGCACCAGAACCTACCTTGGCCGATAGTAAATCTAATGCCAAATAGGTGGTGGCCAAGCCTCCAAAAATTAAGCAAACGACCTGAATCACATCGGTATAGCCGATTACCTTCATGCCCCCAAGGGTAATCACTACGGCAAACGAAGTCAAGAAAATAGCACAGGCCATAAAGCTAAAACCTGTCATTTTCTCTAAGCTCAAGGCGCCTAAATAAATAATAGAGGTAAGGTTGACAAAAATGTACAAAAACAACCAAAACACGGCCATGATAGTAGCCAAGCGCTCATTATAACGCTTGGACAAAAATTGCGGCATAGTGTAAATCTTGTTGTTAAGGTACATGGGCAAAAAATACACCGCCACAATCAACAACGAGACCCCACCCAGCAACTCATACACCGAAATGGCGATTCCTAACTGAAATGCTTGGCCACTCATGCCAATAAACTGCTCTGCCGAAATGTTGGAGGCAATGATAGAAGCCCCAATGGCCCACCACGTGAGCGAACCTTCGGCCAAGAAAAAGTCTTTGCTATCGGCGGTTTGCTTACCCTTGTGTTTATAAACCCAGTAGCCATAGCTGGCCACAATCACGAAGTAGATTAAGAAAATGACATAGTCGGTGGTTTCGAGGCCAAGCGTCATACGATTAAGCGTTTAAAGGTTGTTTTTAACTATAAAAAGAATCAGGATGATACAGTGCTGAGGCCTATCCTTGACTAAAAATACTTGCAATCGCCCCAATAACGGCAGGCCCATGCAATCCAAGTACTCCAGTTGGGACCCGTACTATGCCCACCGGCGTGCTGGCGGAAGGCAATTTCTCCATCCACAAGGGGTGTTCCAAGTTTGGGGAATTCGGCGGTTCCAAGGTCTTTTTTTCCGAACAATTTATAAACAGGTCCAGCGTGTACACCAGCCAAAAACATCCCTTTGGCATCTACCCACTGCCCTTCTACTTGAGGCGAACCCGAACTGATAAACACCGGACGAGGGGCACATAAGGCCACTAACGAATGCCCATCTACTGGCATATTTTGAGGGGTCAGCGAGCCAGCATACTTGATAAAGTTGCCACAAAACCAGTGGTATTCGCCTGAGCCAGCCAAGTTTTCGACTTGCTCACCGAAAATTCTTCGTAAAATTTTGGCTCCACCTGCGCCAGAAGAACCAATAAAAGCTAACGAAAAACGAGGCTCAAAGGCCATTGCCACAGCAGTGGCTTTTCCGTACCGAGAAAGCCCTTCGATGGCTACTCGCTTAGAATCAACATCTTTGTCGGTTTCAAAATAGTCTAAGGCTCGGCTTGCCCCCCAAGCCCATGCACGCAAAGCCCCCCAGTCGCCGGGTTTGCGGAACTGCCCTTTATTACAAAGACCAATGATGCCCTCGGTGAGGCCAGCACCATGATCGGCTTGGATACTCGACGGCACAATGATGGCATACCCCCAACCTCTCGAAATCAACTGTTCTTTCCACGTAGGCTCACCCGCTGACCCCAGACCGATGGGCTGGGTGGGGGTGTTAGGCCCAAAGGGATTTCGTAAAAAGCCAAATTCCATCACCACGGGCACTGGCGCTTGGGCGTCTTTGGGCGTTGCCAAGAGGAGTTCTATCTCGACTTTAATGGCAGAATACGACGAATTATCCACAATCCCCCGAAGTATTTTTTCCTTAATAGGTAGGTTTCCAACCATCGTATCTTTACTGGCAATGACTTTCCACGTGACAGTGGGGATATGCTGAGGCAACCGCCCATATAGTTCTCGTTCAAAATCCTCCATCATTTCAGGGCGACGCTTTTCTGTCCATTCTTGAGCTGTTTTGATCTTCTTGCCATTTTTCAGCACCAGTGGGTCGGGTAGGGTATAGGGCGGCACTTTATTTTCGTCACGATTAGCCGCATTAGGTGCCTGTGGATTGCCCGACGGCCCCGGACGAAGCGACGTTAGCCCCAACTGCTGCATCATGTTTTGGTGGTCGGCACGAGTTTTTCGTTGTATTCGAGCCATCAAACTGTCTTGCTCAGGGGTTCGTTGCGATGGTTGAGCAAACGTCCACAAAGGGCAGAGTAAAACAAAGGTCAAAAAGAGGTTTTTCATGGTTCTATACTACTGGTTTAGAGATTAGATGGGCTGAACAAATCATCTAATACAATTTCGTTTTGTACCCAGCGTAACTTATGTTCATTGGGTTTTAGCCCGTAGGTACTTATGGCTGTGAAAAATATCGTTTTTCTTGTTCCTGTTTTTTGTTTGAAAACCGTAATCTTTCGGTGGATTTCTTCTGCGTATTTTTTATCAATGGTAAATTCACTTTCTGCAAACTTAATCTCACAAAGATTGATACAGTTGTCTTTTCGATCAATCAATAAATCAATTTGGCATCCGTTTTCCTCTGAAGTGCCGTCAAATCGCCAAGATGACTCGTCTGAATAAATGCCCGAAATACCCAGTTTTTGTTTGATTTGACGGATATGTTTATGATTGATGGATTCAAAGGTCAAGCCACTCCAACTTCGCCAGGATGCCGTATTCTGAATAGCTTCCCAGTTTTTTGTCTTGTTTTTTTCAATGAATTTCAGATAGAACAATGAGTACTCATCTATCAATTTATAAATCGTGTTTTTCTGCAACAAACCAAATGAAGGATAGCCTTTGATAAAACCCGATTCTTCTAATTCGTCTAATATCTCTGATACAGTACCACCCGAGGAAATATTGGTTTTCTCGATTAACTCATTTCGGGTCAATCCTCCTCTTTTTTGGGCTAACTCACGAATTAAAAGGATATGCTTTTCGTGGTTTTTAAATAATGAGGCAAAAAGTTCTTGAAATTCGTTGTGCAGCAATCCATCTTTGTTAAAGCACACATTATTAACACTTTGCGAAAAGCTCTGCCCTTTTTGAATCTCTTTCAAGTAGTGAGGAATCCCCCCAAAAACCATATAAAGCTGTACGATTTGAAATCTGTCCAAAACGATAGACCTACTCTTCAAAAATCGCTCTGTTTCGTAAAGTGTAAATGGTAAAAGACGTATTTTTCGACTAATTCGATTATGCAATCCGCCTTTATTTTGTATCACCTTTCGTATCATCCAAGAGGCTGCCGACCCACAAATAATGACCATGAGGGTGGGTTGTGTAGAAGCCCAATCATTCCAGAAATACTCAAACGATGACACAAAGTTGGCTCTTGGGCTTTCTATCCACGGAAATTCATCAAAAAAAACAACACACTTGTTTTTGCGAGCCAGTTTGGATTCTAAATACTTTTTTAGCCGCTCAAACGCTTCATTCCAACTGCGTGGAGTAACTGTTGGAAAATCCACTTTTTTATATTCGTCTAACTTTTTGCTAAAGTTCTCTAACTGTATGTTCATCTTGGCATTATGCTGCCCAGAAAACTCAAAAACCATCTCTTTTTTAAAGAAATTGCGTATCAAAAAGGTTTTTCCAACCCTTCTTCGCCCATAAATAGCCACCAGTTCTGCCTCCTTGGAAGCCAGTGCATCTACAAGTATTTTTTTCTCCTGTTCACGACCAATTATTTCTATCATCCTGATTGAGTTATAATTAGCCAAAACTACAAAAAATATGACACTTTTGGCTGGTTATAATTTTTTATAATTAGCCAAAACCAAAAGATTACCGACTATTGCTGAGCGTATTCTTCAACCCCCTCACATGCTCTGCAACGTCTATCATGGGAGCAGTCCAAATCGTAGCTTCGTTGTTTTTGAGGTAATGTAGCAACTGACGATGGGCTTCGAGCGACACGTTCAAACTGTGCTCGCCTCCTACGCCATGAAACAGAAAAACTAATAATGTACCATTTGCTTCCGCTTTTTTGACCAAATCAATGAGTTGGTCGCCCGTTTCGCCATTAATAGCATAGCAATCTACATCCATTAGGTTTACTTGTTCAAGCGGGTGCATTTCGTGCCGAACCGCCCGTGCCGCCACAAAGTCATTTTCGAGCGAGGACATAAACTCGCCTTCTGCTACTTTTTTATGCCCACAGGTGAAGGCAAACGTTCGTTTTTTCTTGCCATCAATAGATTCCAGGTAGGTGTTCGTCATCCTGACTTCGTCAATAATCCGACGGAGCGTGTATTTGCTCAAGTCGTATTCGGGTTTCACCCAGCTCATGCCCGGACCCGAAGCATCGCAAGGGTGATAGAGCGTGTGGTTGCCCAATTCGTGTCCGTTTTGGGCGGCTCTGCGCCAGTCGGCAATGCGCTTGGTAGCAGCATTGGAAGAGGCCGTGATGTAAAACGTTCCTTTCAAACTTAGGGAATCCAAGGCCGTGATGGCGTTGTCAAGATGGACATTGAGGGCATCGTCGTAGGTCAAAACCACGGCGCATTTTTTGCCTTTCCATGCTTTTTTATCATCTAATTCTATGTAATCGGTTCGGAAAGGCGATGCGGGCAGACCATCTACATTGGCCAAGTTAGGATTGACAGGATTGTCGGCCCAAGCGTACCTCACATACGTTGGGTTAGGTACTTCATTAGACCAAACCACCACCTTGTTGTTTTCGATTTGGGCATTGGCCCAAACAAATTTTTTATCAAATCCTGCAATCGCAAATTCGCTGGGCTTTTCGCCATCGTTGGTTGTAAGCCCTTGGCCGATGTGGTCAAATTCGAGCAGTATTTTGCCGTTTTCGATGGTTTGGTGCTTGAAAATCGGCCCCGAGGCTTGGATAGACTCTTGGTAGATTAGCTTACGGGCGGCAAGAGCCAACCTATCACCTACACCTTTTTTATTGTCAGGATGAATATCGTTCCACTCACCCAAATCAATAGCCACCGCCATAGCTGTATTAGGTACCTTAGAGGCTCGGAGTTGTGATTCTCGGAGGCGAGCCCAGTCACTTTCAGAAGGTAAGTAATTGTAATCCATGAAGTTGGGTAGTTGCACAAACAAAAACGGCAAGCTCGGATTACTGAAATTTTGACGTAAATTATTGATTTGCGCTATTTGTAACGCTTCGTATTCGGCTGGTTTTCCGGTGTTTGATTCGCCTTGGTACCACAAAATTCCCTTGAGTTGGAGGTTTTCAAAGGGGGCAACCATCGCATTGTACAAAGACGTGGGCTGGTTTTGGGCAACGATTCCTCCGCCGAAACCAAACGCACGAGGGCGATATACTTCACCCACTTTATACTCCCAAGTGCCTTTCAAATCAAGGGTTTGGCCGTTGGCTTCAATCATATAGGGTTTATCGGGTACAAAACCCCCTTTGCCGGCTGTATTGCTCACTTTGACAACAATGAAGTTTTTGCCTTCTTTCAATACGCCGGGTTGCAACGTATAACGGCGCTGAGGATATTGATAGGTGCTGTTACCGACTCGAACGCCATTGATATACAGCTCGTCGGCATCTACAATTCGACCCAAATGCACTTTGGCGGTGGTTTCGGTCATGTTTTTAGGTATTACGATTTCTCGCCGATACCACACAACACCGTTCAAATCTTTCAGCCCGTGGTCCTCCCAAAAGCCAGGAATATTGATAGGTCGCCAATGCTGACTTTTTGAGTCAGGCAAAAACCATTTTTCGACCATGCCCAAATCGCTCGGAACATTGCGAGGTATATTGACAAAACTGGGGCGACTGGCCCTACTAGCAGCAGCGGTATCCTTGTTTTTTTCAATGATGGTTTTTATCGCTGGAAAGTTCTCAAACCCAGCCTCTGAGGTCCACGCTTCAATAGGCGTTCCTCCCACACTGGCGTTAATCAGTCCTATTGGTATTTTGTAGGTTTGGTAAAGATTTCGGGCAAAAAAATACGCCACAGCCGAGAATCGCCCTACATCTTTGGGGTTTGCTGTTTTCCAGCTTACGGGGTCCGTCAAATCGCTTTGCTTGCCTACTAAGTTGGTTCGGGTTGGTACAAACAAGTGCCTGATTTCAAGACAATTGGCCGTTTCGATGTCTTTGGCGTAGGTAATGTTATGAATATCTAATTGATGAACCATATTGGACTGGCCAATGCACAAAAACACATCACCAAATAAGACATCATGGATATGAAGCTCATTTTTCCCTTTTAAAACCAACTCATGTGGCCCACCTGCTACTTGGGCGGGCAGTTTGATTTGCCATGTACCAGTATCGGTAGCTGTAGTTTTGAATGATTTTTTGTTAAACTCAAGCGTAATTTTTTCTTTTGGCGACGCCCAGCCCCAGATTTTGATTTCGGCATCTCGTTGCAGTACCATACCGTCCGAAACAAACTTAGGCACACGAATCTGTGCGTAGGTGACTTCTGAAAAGAGCCCAGCAAACAATGCATACAGAATGAGTTTGTACGGTTTCATAAGTCAATAGGTTTAGAGGAAAAGAGCCATAGGCGTTAGTCACCCTATTCGGACAGCACGAATGTGCTATTGTAACACCGAGTGTATAGATTATTGGCCGTAATAGGCATTTTTGCCATGTTTGCGTTCGTAATGTTTTAGCCTCAAGGTTTCTTTGAGACGTGGGGTATCGGGGTTTATCTGGAGTGTTAGGTACGCCATACGTGCTACTTCTTCTAACACGGCTGCATTGTAAACGGACTTCGCTGCATTTTTGCCCCAAGTAAATGGCCCGTGGTTTTGTAACAATACCATTTCTACCTCCTTGGGCGACAACCCTTTCGCTGCAAACACCTCAAAGATTTGATTGCCCGTTTCGTGTTCATAATCCCCTTGAATCATTTCGTCTGACAACACCGGCGCACAGGGGATGTCTTGATGCGTGTGGTCGGCGTGGGTAGTTCCAAAAATTGGAATATCTAAGCCCGCTTGTGCCCATGCCACAGCATAGGTGCTGTGTGTGTGGGTAATCCCTCCAATCTCAGCCCATGTTTTGTAGAGTAAGGCATGTGTTTTAGTATCGGACGAGGGGCGCATTTTACCATCTACTACCTTGGCATCGTAGTCCATAATCACGATGTCTTCGGGTTTGAGTAGGTCATAAGGAACCCCGCTGGGCTTGATAGCAAACACGGCCTGCTGGCGGTCCACAGCACTTACGTTACCAAACGTAAAAAGTACTAACCCCAACTTTGGTAGCTGCATGTTAGCTTCGTAGCACTCTTGGCGCAAGGATTGATAGGTCATGTTGAATAGGTCTATTTTAGCTCTAATACTACTACCGACACGGGGGGTAATTTGACTGAAAGCGTACCTCCTGATAGGCTGGCACCTGTAAAAGTAGTCGGTTGTACTTTGTTGGGCGATTCAAAAGAATTATAGTCTTGTACTTTGGCCGAAGTCAAGATACGGCCTGTTACACCACTTGCTTTGACTCCATGTAAGTTGAAGCTAATTTCTTGGGGCTTGTTGGGGTCTATGTTCACCAACGAAACATGCACTACTCCGTTTTTGTCACGAGAAGCCGATACCGAAATCGCAGGGAGTTTGTCGTTACCCAAGGTATAATCTTTTGACTGAACATCCACTGGTAGCATGGTTGCATCTTGGTGAACGTTGTACATTTCCATCACATGGTAAGTCGGCGTTAGAATGATTTTTTCCTCGTTAGTCAAAATCACCGATTGCAACACGTTGATGATTTGGGCTAAGTTGGCCATGCGTACACGCTCACAATATTTGTGAAAAATATTGAGCGTAGCTCCAGCCAACACGGCATCTCGCATGGTATTTTGTTGATACAAAAAGCCTGGATTGGTGCCGGGTTCTACATCGTACCAGCCGCCCCATTCGTCCACCACTAAGGCCACTTTTTTGTTTGGATCGTATTTGTCCATAACCGTGCTGTGGCGCTTGATGAGTTCGTCCATGAGTAAGGCTTGCTTCATGGTTTTGAAGTACTGGTCTTCGGTGAAGGTGGTTGAAGGCCCTTTTTGGCGCCAATCAATCACCGAATAGTGGTGGACGGCAATGCCTTCGAGCATGTTGTGCGGAATATCACGCATCAATACCTCAGTCCAGTTATAGTCGGCATCGCTGGCACCGGAGGCGATACGGAAAATCCGCTCGTTGTTTTCCCACGAAGCATTCATAAAGGTAGCATACTGGCGATAAATGTTGGCGTAATATTCGGGCTTCATGTTGCCTCCACAGCCCCAAGCTTCGTTTCCTACGCCCCAATATTTTACTTTCCACGGCTCTGTACGGCCATTTTTAGTACGCAAATCAGACATCGGACTGATACCTTTGAAATTGACGTATTGCACCCAGTCAGACAAATCCTTTACGGTACCACTGCCTACATTGCCAGCTAAGTAGGGCTCTGTGCCTATTAGCTCGCACATGTTTAAGAAATCGTGCGTACCAAAACTATTATCTTCGGTAACACCTCCCCACCACACATTCACAATTTTGGGGCGATTCGCCTTGGGGCCAATTCCGTCTTTCCATTGGTAAGTATCTGCAAAACAGCCACCTGGCCAGCGCAAATTAGGAATTTTGAGTTTTTTCAGGGCCTCTACCACATCCATCCGAACACCGTCTTTGTTCGGGATTTTGGTGTTGTTTTCGCCTACATAAAAGCCCCCGTAAATACACTTGCCGAGGTGTTCGGCAAAATGCCCATAGATGTGCTTATTGATGGTGTGCTTGCCTAAGTCGCCATTGAGGACTACTTGGTTTTGCGCCAGTGCCTGTACACTTACCCACACCAACGCAAAGAGAATACAGCTTTTTTTCATGTTTATAGAGGTTTTCTTTGTGTTATCTTGATTTGCCCAATTGTAAAGACGGGCACCTACGTACTCGTCTAACTATTTATACGCCACTTCGTTCCAGCGTAATTCGTTTTTCAAATTTCGGATGGTGGTGTTTTTGTCAATTACTACTAATTCTACACCCAGCATTTCTGCAAAGTCTTCCATGTATTCGGTAGTCAAGTTTTGGCTATAAACCGTATGGTGCGCACCCCCTGCCAAAATCCAAGCTTGTAAGCCAACTTCCATGCTGGGTTGGGGTTTCCAAAGTGCTCGAGCGGTTGGTAGTTTTGGAAACGCCTCGGTTACTTCCACAGCTTCTACTTCGTTGACTAGCAGACGAAAACGATTTCCCATGTCTATCAGCGACACGTTGAGAGCTGGGCCAGCCGCTGCGTTGAATACCAAGCGAACGGGGTCTTCTTTGCCCCCTATACCCAGCGGATGCACTTCGCAGTTGACAGTACCGTGAGCTATCGAAGGACAGATTTCCAACATGTGCGAACCAAGCACCATCTGATTGGCTGGGTCAAAGTGGTAGGTGTAATCTTCCATAAACGAGTTTCCGCCTTGCATACCTTTAGCCATGGTCTTGAGTACTCGTACCATAGCAGCGGTTTTCCAATCACCTTCGCCGCCGTAGCCGTATCCTGCCGCCATCATACGCTGTGACCCAATACCGGGCAACTGACGCATACCGTGTAGGTCTTCAAAGGTGTTGGTATAGGCACCGTAACCACCTGCTTCTAAAAATGCCTTGAGGCCAAGTTCGATGCGTGCTGCTTCAATGAGCGAATCTCGGCGTGCTCCACCTGCCAAAAGCGATGGCATCAAGGCATAGGTATCTTCATATTCTTGAATTAACGTACCGATTTCTGCATCCGTCACTTGGTTGATTACCTGCACCAAGTCGCCTACCCCATGCGTGTTGACCGAAAAACCAAACGTCATTTCAGCAGCTACTTTATCGCCTTCTGTTACGGCGACTTGGCGCATATTGTCACCAAAGCGAACCACTTTCATTGTCTGCATTTCGTACTTGGCGGCGGCTACTCTACTCCAGCTGTTGATTTTTTCGAGCACCTCTGGTTGCTGCCAGTGCCCAACTACCACTTTACGGCTGAGACGCATCCGTGACACCATAAATCCAAATTCTCGGTCGCCATGCGCCGATTGATTTAGATTCATGAAGTCCATATCTATTTCATTGAATGGGATGTCTCGATTAAACTGTGTATGCAGGTGTAACAGTGGCTTTTTAAGGCAATTCAAACCCCGTATCCACATTTTAGCTGGCGAAAAGGTGTGCATCCATGTGATAATACCCACGCAGTTGGGTGCCACATTGGCCTCTTGGCATATCGCATAAATTTCTTCAGACGATTTCAAAACAGGTTTAAAAACCACTCTGACAGGAATTTGTGAGGATTTGTCAAACGAGTGTGCAATGATTTTTGAATGTTCGTCCACTTGACGAAGCGTTTCGTCACCATATAGATGCTGGCTTCCTGTTAAAAACCAGACTTGGTATTGGTCAAGCATAGTGCGCTATTATCGGTTATGTTATTGATTATTCACGTGTAATACGAACATTATCTATCTGTTGTCTCGACTGAGTTGTTCTGAAACCGAGATAGCCTTTTTGCAAAAAATCAGGGTCTTTGTACTGAAAAAACAAGGTATCATTGATATAGAACCTTGTTTCGCCATTTCGGACTTCTATCCGACAATGATAGGTCTTGTTGGCCTCAAGCAGATGTGCTTTATTGGTGTATTCAGCCAGCAAAGTGCGCTCACCATTACCTTGGTATTTCCGAAAACGAGTAGTGGTGTTATGATTCCCACCAAAGCCCACATAGTACATCAATAGCGAATCATATTGTTCAAAAGCTGGATTTCGTCCCCAAAGTGTTGTAGATCGGGGGTCTTTTGCCTGCCAAAACATATTAAAATCGGATAATCGGTCATTTACGCCACCATTTACCACTACGGTTCGGTCAAAATCAAGCCTCCAGTTATCACCAAGTTCTTTTGTTAGCCAGACGGTAGCACCACCGCTCACATCCATGACCAATTGTCCGTCACGTACCTCTACCTGATTATGAGGGGTAGTTAGTTTTTCGACAAACCAATACCTTGTGTTGAAGGTTTTGTTGAAGTTATCTTTGAAAAGCACCCGTCGTTGAGCTGTTGATTGCCCCCCCCCAAATGTCAGCACAATCAGCCAAATCATCAAGAGGTTCATGCTTGATTTGCAACAAATTGACCTAGTTTCAAGTATTTTTGATAGAGTACTTTATACACAGCCGCCGCTTCGGCACGGGGATGATACTCGGCATCAAAGCCTGAGCCCATTGCCTCTTGAGCAGCTTGCATAGAGGGGTGAATACCTGCCGCCACCGCCGCACACATCGCCGCCCCAAGCGCACAGGCTTGGTCGGCACTTGCCACTTTGATGGGCACATTGAGTACATCAGCCAAGGTTTGCATCACAAAGGGCGACTTCTTGGCTACTCCTCCAATACCGATTACTTTTTTGATAGGAACACCTTCAGCTATAAATCGGTCAACGATAGCTTTGGCGCCAAAAGCCGTTGCTTCTACCAACGATTTGAATAACTTAATGGCATCGGTTCCTAAATTGAGCCCCGAAATAGCAGCTTTGAGCGTGTGGTTTGCATCGGGAGTACGCCGGCCATTTACCCAGTCAAGCGCAATGGGGTCATTAACCGTTATGGGTAGTTGGGCTGCTTGCTCCGACAAATAGGGAATCACATTTTTACTCATTGCTTGGGCGGCTTCTTCACCCAACAAAGCTTTTACGGGTTCGGTTATCAAGCGCTGAAACCAAGCATATACATCGCCAAACGCCGATTGACCAGCTTCCATTCCCAACATTCCTGGAATAATGGAGCCATCTACCTGACCACAAATGCCTTTGATGAGCAAATGGCCGATTTCGTGGTTAGGGGCTATGAGCATGTCACAGGTAGAAGTACCCATCACCCGCACAAACGTATAAGGTTCGATTTCGGCTCCAACAGCACCCATGTGCGCATCAAAAGCCCCAACACCTATCGTTACGTTGGTAGATAATCCTAATTTAGCCGCCCATTCGGGCGAGAGGTTCCCCATCGCTTCGTCCGAAGTATAGGTGTCGGCAAATAGGCGCTCTCTGAGACCCGCCAATAGCGGGTCAAGTGCCGTTAGAAAGGCTTCGGAGGGTAAGCCTTCAAATTCTTGATGCCACATCGCTTTGTGCCCTGCTGCACACCGAGAGCGCTTGAGCGTAAGCGGATGGGTAGCTCCAGTTAACACCGCCGAAATCCAATCACAATGCTCTACCCACGAATACGCAGCTTCTCGAATAGACGCATCTACTCGAAGTGTACGCAGGATTTTGGCCCAAAACCACTCAGAAGAATAGATACCCCCAACGTATTTGGTATAATCTACCGACCATCGGTGAGCCAATTGGTTGATTTCTTCGGCTTCGGCATTGGCGGTATGGTCTTTCCACAAAATAAACATGCCGTTGGGGTTCTCAGCAAATGCAGGCAAAAGCGCCAGTGGGTTTCCCGCTTCATCCACAGCCACAGGGGTAGAGCCTGTGGTATCTATCGAAATCCCTTTAACCGCCTCACGCACTGCCGCCGAGACGTTGGCTAAAGCTCCCACAATAGCCGCCTCTAAGCCTTCTAAGTAATCTAATGGGTGTTGTCTAAACTGCGAAGTAGTTGGGTTGCAGTATAAACCATTTTTCCAACGAGGGTATTCAAATACATGCGTGCCAACAGCTTCGCCTGTTTGGGCATTTACAACCAAGGCTCGCACAGAATCAGTTCCATAATCCACGCCAATGACGTATGAGGTTTGCATATTCTGAGGTTTTACAAGTAAAACGGTGTAATCTTTTGATAATCAAAAAAATACAATAACCTAAGCATTATAATCAAGTAGTAGAAACTCCTGACATAAAATTCAAAAAGGCATTAAACTGCTGTTGATAACGCTCCTTATTTAGCCGATACAAAATCGCTTTTTTGGTTGTTGAGTGTTCGTTTTTTTCGCCCGTATCAATTAGCAAGCCCGTCGAAAGAATTTTCCGGCTGAAATTCCGACGATCCAGTTTCATGCTGTAAATCGCTTCGTAAAGTTTCTGTAGTTGGGGTATTGTGAATTTTTCGGGAAGTAATTCAAATCCTATCGGGTGTAACGCTGCCTTATAACGCAGGCGCTCCAAAGCCAATGCCACCATTTGCTCATGGTCAAAAATCAGCGCAGGTCTATTCATCAAACTAACCCAAGAAGCATGGTGTGTGCGAACTGATTCTTCGTCGTGGTCGTGAATATTGATAAGCGCAAAAAACACAACCGAAAGCGTTCGTTCCACAGGGTCTCGGTGCACTCGTCCAAAAGTCTGGAGCTGCTCTACGTAAATGTCACTAAGCCCAGTAAGGTCGTACAGAATCCGTTTGGCACCCACTTCCAAATCTTCATCATCATGCACAAATCCTCCCATGAGCGACCATTTGCCTTTTTCGGGTTCAAAGTTTCGCTTAATCAACAGTAATTTGATTTCGTCGCCATCAAAGCCAAAAATAATACAGTCTGTGGCAACCAACAGTCGGGTGGGGTGTGAGTATTGCTTCACATCAAATGTGTCATTTCGACACAATGTTGGCTATTTTTTATTACTTTTCAAATTTTATTTTGAATATTTTTTCATTCAATGCTAAAATTTACTCTTTTTAAGAGCGAAGCGGTTTTAATGTTCGAAATGTCTGATCTTACGTACTTGGGAATGAGAAGATACCAACAAAAAATCCCGCAAGCACGCCTGTGGGATTCTCGTATTTGTGGAAGTATCAGAAGAATAGTTAAACGTTTCTTATCTACGAAGGCGGTTTAACCTTTCTCCTTTATATTCTATCTTGATTATGCTCCTTTTACTTTCTTTATTACATCTTCAGCAAGGTTTTGCGGAACAAATTCATAGTGGGCAAAAGTCAAGTTTGCTGTAGCACGACCTGATGAAATAGTACGGAGGTCTGTTACATAACCAAACAATTCTGACAGCGGAACATCCGCCTTAATTACTTGTGCTCCATTACGGCTGTCCATCCCTTTCATCATACCACGGCGACGGTTCAAGTCACCTGTAATAGGGCCAGTGTATTCGTCTGGAGTCAATACCTCAACCGCCATGATGGGTTCTAATAATTTTGGCGAACACTTGCGAGCAGCCTCTTTATAGCCCAAACGAGCAGCCATTTCAAATGACAACGAGTCAGAGTCAACATCGTGGTATGAGCCGTGGAACAAGCGTACTCGCATAGAGTCCATTGGATAGCTTGCTAATACCCCTGTTTTCATGGCTTCGTTGAAACCTTTCTGGATAGCAGGAATAAATTCTCTTGGAATCACCCCACCCACGATTTCGTTTACAAACTCTAAGCCATCTTTACCATCTTCACGTGGTCCAATTTCAAACACGATATCAGCAAATTTACCTTTACCACCTGTTTGCTTTTTGTAGGTCTCACGGTGTTCAATGGAGGTTGTCAATTTCTCTTTGTACGCAACCTGAGGAGCACCTTGGTTTACTTCTACTTTAAACTCACGACGCATACGGTCAATGATGATTTCTAAGTGAAGTTCTCCCATTCCTTTCAAGATAGTTTGACCCGTCTCTTCGTTCGACTCTACTTGAAGCGTTGGGTCTTCTTCGATTAGCTTACCAATTGCCTTCGAGAAGTTATCTTGGTCGGCGGTTTTCTTCGGCTCAATAGCGTAACCGATTACAGGGTCTGGGAACACCATTGATTCCAATACGATAGGGTTCTTCTCATCAGACAGGGTATCACCTGTTTTGATATCTTTAAAACCTACTACCGCACCAATATCGCCTGCCTCTAAGCGCTCAATAGAGTTTTGCTTGTTGGCGTGCATCTGGAAGATACGAGAAATCCGCTCTTTGTTGCCCGAACGGTTATTAAGAATATAAGAACCCGCTTCAAGTACGCCCGAGTACGCCCGAATAAAGCACAAACGACCAACATAAGGGTCAGTAGCTATCTTAAATGCCAACGCAGAGAACGGCTCATCGACACTTGGTTTGCGAGCAATTTCTGTATCAGTATTAGGGTCAGTTCCTTTGATACTTTCTTTGTCAAGAGGCGAAGGCAACAAAGCCATCACATAATCAAGCATAGTCTGAACGCCTTTATTCTTGAAAGAAGAGCCACAAAGCATCGGTACAATCTTCATTTCAATTGTAGCCTGACGCAACGCCGTCAAAATTTCATCTTCGGTGATTGAATTAGGGTCTTCAAAGTATTTCTCCATCAACGTGTCATCATACTCCGCTACCGCTTCGAGTAATTTTTCACGCCACTCAGCAGCTTCTTCCACCATATCGTCTGGAATTGGAACAATCTCATACGTCATCCCTTTATCGTGCTCGTTCCAAATCATACCACGGTTGTTAATCAAATCAACTACGCCACGGAATTTGTCTTCGGCACCGATTGGCAACTGAAGAGGTACAGCATAACTGCCTAGCATATCTTTCACTTGCTGACACACGTTCAAGAAATCAGCACCTGAACGATCCATCTTATTCACAAAACCCAAACGAGCCACATTGTAATTGTTAGCCAAGCGCCAGTTGGTTTCAGACTGTGGTTCTACGCCATCTACAGCACTAAACAAAAACACCAAGCCATCTAATACACGCAACGAACGGTTTACTTCTACCGTAAAGTCAACGTGACCTGGGGTATCAATGATGTTGATGTGATACTTTTGATCACGATAATTCCAGTTTACAGTTGTAGCAGCAGAAGTAATTGTGATACCACGCTCTTGTTCTTGCTCCATCCAGTCCATAGTAGCCGCACCATCATGAACTTCTCCAATTTTGTGGCTTACACCAGCATAATAAAGAATCCGTTCAGTTGTGGTCGTTTTACCAGCGTCAATGTGGGCCGCAATACCAATGTTTCTTGTGAATCTTAAATCACGTGCCATGATTTTTAGTTATTGTGTTGTTTTAATTCTATTCTATTCAATTGCAAGATTTTCAACTAATTACTTATCCATAGAGTTATGACCAAGTCACAAAACAAAGAAGCCTAATGAGAAGGATTTCATACCCCTTGAAAATCAGGGTGCAAAGGTAGGTATTAGGAAGGATAAAAGAAAATTTTTATAACTTTGTTTTACTCTAAAACTCGCATTTCTGAAATCTGTAGTATAGCCAGCTAAATTCTGATAAATACAAGGTTTTCAATAGCTTACTACCATTCAACAAAAACACCTTAAGTACCTTACTTTTGCGTATCTTTGATGCGCAATCCCTATACCACTCCCTTGACCTTGGAAAAAATAGTACTTATTATGTATGCCATGCCACTGGCATTTATTTTTAGCTACAGTTTAGTACAACTAAATTTGGTCATCAATTATCTCCGATTTCAACGCAAATCGATACCACCTTCACCAATTCTTAACCGTTCAGAGGTCCCTTATGTTACGATACAACTACCTATATACAACGAACTATATGTAGTAGAACGCCTCATTGATGCAGTGTCAAGTATCGAATATCCTCCCAATCGCCTCGAAATTCAAGTACTCGATGATTCTACCGACGAGACCATAGAATTAGTTGCTCAAAAAATAGCAGAATGGCAAAAAAAAGGCATTGACATACAACAAATAAGAAGAACCAACCGTCAGGGATATAAAGCCGGAGCTTTATCAGAAGGACTAAAAACTGCAAAAGGAGAGTTTATAGCCATTTTTGATGCTGATTTTATACCTAAATCTAATTTTCTCACAATTACTATACCCTATTTTAATACCCCAAACATTGGCGTCGTACAAACTCGCTGGACACATATCAATGAAAAATACTCCTTACTAACACAACTTCAAGCCTTTGGCTTAGATGCACATTTTAGTATTGAACAAAGCGGTAGAATAGAAGGTGGGTACTTCATCAACTTTAACGGCACTGCCGGACTATGGCGGAAAACATGTATCAACGATGCCGGTGGGTGGCATTCGGATACCCTTACCGAAGATCTTGATTTGAGCTATCGAGCACAATTAAACGGTTGGAAATTTGTATATCTCCAACAAATCGAATCACCAGCCGAATTACCAGTAGAAATATCGGCTCTAAAATCCCAGCAATTTAGATGGATGAAAGGCGCCGCCGAATGTGCCCGAAAGCACATCATTAATGTTTTAAAAGCTCCTAATTTGTCCATTGGTGCCAAAATTCATGGATTTTTTCATCTCACAAACAGCACTGCCTTCATTTGTGCACTTTGGCTCTCTGTGCTTAGTGTACCTATCCTATGGGTAAAAAACCATCATCCAGAATACCGAAATGTTTTTCTTTTAACAAGTCTTTTCCAGTACAGTCTTGTAATTCTTGGCGTTTTCTATTGGGTATCTTTTCGTCACCGTCAAGATTGGGTCACCTTCTTTTGGCAATTTCCACTTTTTTTATCCTTTATGATGGGTTTATCTCTACACAACGCCATTGCTGTAATAGAGGGTTTTATTGGCAAAAAAACACCCTTCATCCGAACACCTAAATTTAATATCAAAATACAAACAGATAAGTGGATACGTAATAAATACATTGCAAAAAAATTATCTTGGGAAGTGTTTATAGAAGGATTCTTAGCCTTATACTTCTTAGGAGCGATAAGTATGGCCTATATTCTACAAGATTTCGGACTTCTTCCATTCCATCTGATTCTTATGCTGGGTTTTAGTTCAATTTGTGGATATTCTATCCGACAAACCTACCTTAGAAAGACATATATTAGCTAAATAGTAGTCTCAGAAGAGTAGATACATTTCCTATTGTTACTCTGTCATTTTTGATTTTGTGTACCCAAATTTGCATTTCTATCTGTTAAAAATAAAATAGATAGTGTCTTATATTTTTACTTTTTTATTCCCTGTAGTAACTAGGGGGTATTGATGTTCTGGATAGTTAGATGTAAGAATACGCCCAAAGATGATACGGCTTTGATTATCTTATGCCTTAAAGTTATCAATCGTGACAATAAATACTTGCTTAAAATTAGACGGGTGTAGGAACATTTTCAGTTTGAGCAGCGTTTCGTACCAAATTAGTTACTTGAATCCATTGATTACTAAGATGTTTGGTTCTAAGATTTAAACCTTGCTGTCCATCTTTGCCCCGACCTTTTAAGCCTTTGCTGCACTACATTTCTCTGAACAGACTCAATAGCTCTCGAACCGATTAAATACCCTTTTTCTTTGAATGTTTTATAATTCATTCGATGAGCATTATTATCTAAGTAGGTCAATAATGCATTTTTTTTCTACGCTATCACCCAGGCAGTCAGTATCTTGTATCTGTGCAACTAGTTCTTTAGGTCATCATTAAGTAGCTATTCTTTTGCATTTTCACACCAAAGTACTTTGCTTTCTTTGTCTTTAATAGCCAACACAGCCCACTCGTAGGCGTGAAAGAAGTCTAAAATCTGGACTGCATTAGGGTAAAAGTTGGAAACCCACTTCCAAATCCATGGCGCACCATCAGCAATAAAAATAAAGCAAGTTAACCTACGCAAAAAGATGCTAAACTTATCAATAAACTCATAATGTGAACCTACATGAACTACATATTGGGACTCTTTAATAAGCGTTCTTTTTTCACTTACAGCAAAATTATCAGATGCCTTAAAAATCCTGCCAACCTTTGTTTCTTTCCAACCGTCTTCTCGGCTTAAAATATAACTTCCATCGACCATCGCATAATGTAATTCCGATGCTTTTTTAGAGGCATAGCCTCCATATCAATGAATTCACTTTCTAACTCTTGCCCATAATAATGACATAAATTCTCGGTTTGCTTATCACCCAGATCCATTCCACAGAGCCGTTTGAGTATCTCCCTTGACTCATCAAAAGTTTGCGACTGACCCCAAAATAGAACTGTTTCTTGTAAATAGGGGCTTTGCCTGAACTGTCCTTTGGGGGACAAAACATGACCTTTCAGTACCTTGATATTCCCTAATTACGTCTGAACACTTTTTTTATTGCGATCACTGGGTAATTCCCCAACACTCAACTGAAAAAGTTCTGAATTTAGCCCTTGCATTAGTTCTATAAAGCTCTCGCTTCGGCAATCCGATTTCGTATTCATAGCCGTCTTGCTTGGGTCTACTTTCCCATTCGTCTATTTTCTTAGACAAAATTTCAACCGCTTTTTGCTTGTCCATGGGCTTTTTATTGACAATTTAGTAATTCCCTGCATTTATTCGTACACCCAATTAGACGGTTCACCACTGTAATCGCATTATTTACTAAAGTACGACTAAATAATCATATATGAGAGTTTTATAATTAACAATAACTACTAATTTCTAACCGAATCCCACCCTATTTACAGAAGGAGTATTGTTGGAGGGGTTAGAATTGGGTTAAAAAAAAAGCCTCCCTATCAAGGGAGGCTTCAAGAAGAGGAATGGGCGGCGACCTACTTTTCCACATTGTGCATGTAGTATCATCGGCGCAGGTGGGCTTAACTACTCTGTTCGAGAAGGGAAGAGGTGAACCCCACCGCCATGACCACCCTTAGTTCATAAAAAGTTCGTATCTTGACAAGATGCGAGAAAGAAAAAAGCGAGCTAAAAAGATAAAATAGAAAGTAATTGGGTAATTAGTACTGCTAGGCTTTGCCATCACTGACTTTACACCGGCAGCCTATCAACGTCATCGTCTCTGACGACCCTTATATGGAAGTCTCATCTTGGGGCGAGTTTCGCACTTAGATGCTTTCAGCGCTTATCTCATCCCGACGTAGCTACGCTGCGCTGCACCTGGCGGTACAACAGCTACACCAGCGGTCGGTCCAACTCGGTCCTCTCGTACTAAAGTCAGGACCCCTCAAACTTCCAACGCCCATCACAGATAGGGACCGAACTGTCTCACGACGTTCTGAACCCAGCTCGCGTGCCACTTTAATCGGCGAACAGCCGAACCCTTGGGACCTTCTCCAGCCCCAGGATGTGACGAGCCGACATCGAGGTGCCAAACCTCCCCGTCGATGTGAGCTCTTGGGGGAGATCAGCCTGTTATCCCCAGAGTACCTTTTATCCTATGAGCGATGGCCCTTCCATATGGAACCACCGGATCACTATCTCCTACTTTCGTACCTGCTCGACTTGTGAGTCTTGCAGTCAAGCACCCTTATGCGATTGCACTCTACGCACGGTTACCAAGCGTGCTGAGGGTACCTTTGAAAGCCTCCGTTACTTTTTTGGAGGCGACCACCCCAGTCAAACTACCCACCATGCAGTGTCTCCCTTTCAGGATTAGACTCCAAACATCAGAAGGGTGGTATTTCAACGTTGGCTCCGTGATGCCTAGCGACACCACTTCACAGCCTCCCACCTATCCTACACATCCCATGCCCGAAGTCAATGCAAAGCTATAGTAAAGGTTCATGGGGTCTTTCCGTCCCGTGACGGGTAAGCGGCATCTTCACCGCTACTACAATTTCACCGAGCTCACGGCTGAGACAGTGCCCAGATCGTTACACCATTCGTGCAGGTCGGAACTTACCCGACAAGGAATTTCGCTACCTTAGGACCGTTATAGTTACGGCCGCCGTTTACTGGGGCTTCGATTCAATGCTTCGCCTTGCGACTAACATCCCCTCTTAACCTTCCAGCACCGGGCAGGTGTCAGGCCCTATACATCAACTTTCGTTTTCGCAGAGCCATGAGTTTTTGTTAAACAGTCGCCTGGGCCATTTCACTGCGTCCCCGATGTATCGGGGAACCCTTTATCCCGAAGTTACAGGGTTAATTTGCCGAGTTCCTTAGCCGTGATTCACTCGAGCACCTTGGAATATTCTTCCCGGCTACCTGTGTCGGTTTGCGGTACGGGTTGCTAAATGCTGA
>JAXLVB010000001.1:995000-3114670 GCA_046329195.1 Spirosomataceae bacterium
ATTGAAACGAAGAAAATCTATGAATTCGCAAGCTGAATCTATTTCTGCTTGATAAGCATTTTTGGATTGCCCCAGCATGGTAGCGGCGTTTAATAGGTAGCGATATTTGGTAGCTACTAACTCGGCTGCTTTTAAGAAAATGGATAGGCGGTGTTCCCAGGACATTCGGACCCATTGTGAGCGGGCGGCAAGGGCAGCTTCGATGGCGGCGTGCACATGCGAGGCATTGCCTTCATGATAATAACCCAGTATGTGCTGGTGGTCATGAGGGGGAACAATGGCTTTTTTTAGGTCGGTGCGAACCTCTTGGCTGCCAATATACATAGGGATATCGGCTTGTTCGGAGCGCAATTGGGTTAGAGCAGCTTTAAGGGCAGTTCTTTCGGGTGTATTAGGAGCGTAGCTGTAAACTGGCTCGTTTTTGGGGGTGGGGACTTTGAAAAATCCGAATGACATGATTTTTGTGTTGATGGTTTGTTGGGCGAATTTACATTTTTTCGCTTGGTTCGGCAATTTACCATCACACTGTTTGTCTATTTGGCTTTATTTTGAGAAAGCCATACGGAGTTTGATTTCGGTGAGTTTGCGTTTGGTATCGAGAGTGAAGTCTCCTTTCATCATCCAGTCGTAGTAATTGGGTTCTTGTTTTAGCACTTCGACGACTGGTTTGCCGGCGTGTTTGCCAAAATTAAACACTTCTTGGCCTTTTGAATTAAAAATCATGCGTTGAGCAAAATCAACGATTCGAGCGGAAGTGATTTCATGGAGGGCATCCATATCGTTTTTGACGGGTGCATAAAGTTCTCCTTTATCGTTTTTGATGGTTGTACCATCGTATCGCTTTACCATAGCATCTAGGATTTCTAGGGTTGCTAAGGTATCTGCTTGAGCGGTATGGGCACCTTCGAGGTTTTTGTCACAATAAAATCGGTAAGCAGCTGACAGATTGCGGGGCTCCATGAGGTGATAAATACGTTGGACATCAATCATTCGACGGTTTTTGGTGTCGAATTCGATATCGGCACGTAAAAACTCTTCCAAAAGCATGGGTATGTCAAACCGATTGGAGTTAAAGCCTGCTAAGTCGCATCCTTCTAAGAATTGGGCAAATGAGCGAGCAATCTGTTTGAATTGCGGACAATCTTTGACGTCGTCGTCGTAGATGCCGTGAATTAAGCTGGCTTCGAGAGGAATCGGCATTCCGGGGTTAATGCGCTTGGTTTTGACTTCGACGGAGCCATCGGGTAGGGCTTTGGCAACACTGATTTCGACGATGCGGTCTCGTAGGAGGCTTATACCAGTAGTTTCTAAGTCAAAAAAAGCTAAGGGTTTGCGCAGTTTGAAGGAATGACGAATCATGCTTTAGTTTACTCTAATTAGGTTCTGGACGCAAAGGTAATGATTTGGAAATGAATCGGGGTGTTTTTGGCGAGATGAATCACCGGGCTGCCGCTATGTTAGTGCTGTGGAATCAGGATGTAGGATTACTTGTTAAGGTAGATGTTGCCTGCTTTCATGACAAAATGGACTTTGCGGACATCAGAAATAGTTTGAGTAGGGTTGCCTTCTACAGCAATTAGGTCGGCAAAAAGGCCTTGTTTGACCCGACCGATGCGGTTCCCCCATCTAAATACGTCAGCGTTAACAGAGGTGGCAGCTTTGAGTACGTCCATGGGTTTCATGCCATATTCTACCATTAATTCCATCTCACGGGCGTTTTCGCCGTGTGTAAAAACTCCGACATCGCCCCCCATACAAATGGTGACTCCTGCTTCTAAAGCGGCTTTGACGCTATTTCGCTTTTGCTGAATACGCTCCGGGTCAGGCTCCATGCCTTTACGCCAGCCTCGGTATTGGCTGATGGCGTCGCCAGCGGCGATGGTAGGGCAGAGGGCTACGCCTCGTTCTTTCATCAATTTGAAAATCTCGGGAGTGCCTCCGTCTCCATGCTCAATGGTAACACAACCACCCAAAATAGCTCGGCGCATGCCTTCGGCGGTAGAGGCGTGTGCTACCACTTGGCGGCTGCTACTGGCGGCAGTTTTGACGATGAGCTCGATTTCTTCTGGCAAAAAAGTAGGTTGAGCGTCTCGAAATAAGCCCCAACGATAATCAGCATAGATTTTGACTACGTCAATTCCTTTGCCGATTTGGGTTCGGACGGCTTTGATGAGGTTGTCGTGTCCGTCGGCTTCTTCGGCGCCTTGGGGGAGATCTATTTCTGGCGAGGTAACTTTGGGTCCATAGCTACCTGTAACGACCAAGGCTCGTCCTGCCGCAATGACACGTGGTCCCGGTACTATCCCTTTCTCGATAGCTTGTTTTAGACCGATGTCGTCGTAGGCGGCGCCCTCGGTTCCTAAATCTCGGACTGTAGTAAAGCCAGCCAATAAGGTTTTGTTGGCATGAACAACGGCACGGGCCACTCGCTCAGCACTTGATTCTTTCAGTACTTGGTCGTCCCAAGAGGTCTCGTTGTAAGGATGAAGTAATAAATGCGAGTGACCTTCGATTAAGCCGGGCAGTAGCGTAAGATTGGGCAGGCTAATGACTTGTACCCCAGCCGGAATGGACAAATTGGCTCCGACGGCCTCTATTTTGTCTCCTTTGACGATAACCTGCCAGTTGTCGTGAAGGGTTTCGCCATCAAAAACACGGGCTGGTTTGAGAAGGTAGGTTGGGGATTGGGCTTTTAAAGAAAAGGTTCCCAAAAGCACACAGTAGAACAAAACAATTGAACGCATACGATAAAGTTTTCCCGAAAATGATAAAAAAGAATGATTTTTCAAGAAATTGATAGTAGAAGAGGGAGAGGTAAATCGCAGACTGAAGATGATATGTGATGGAGAAAGCATTCTAAGACTTTCCTCCCTCCTTAAAGTTATGTATCTTTGCCGTTTGACTATCAAGCGATACGAAGTGCTTTCTGAAGAAATTAAATCAAAATATGAAGTGGTGATTGGGCTCGAAGTACACGCTCAATTATCTACCGCCAGTAAAATTTTTGCGGCAGATGCCGTCGCTTTTGGGGGTGAGCCCAATACGCACGTCAGTGTGATTACTTTGGGGCATCCCGGAACATTGCCTAAGCTTAACAAAAAAGCAGTTGAATATGGCATTCGGATGGGTTTGGCCTGCGGAAGCGAAATCAATCGCTGGACCTACTTTGACCGTAAAAATTATTTTTATCCAGATCTTCCTAAAGGATACCAGATTTCGCAAGATAAAGCACCTATTTGTACAGGAGGCACGGTGGTGATTCGGCTCGGCGATGGGTCAGAGCGAACCATTCAGTTTCATCACATGCACCTTGAAGAAGATGCGGGTAAGTCGGTGCATGATGACCACGCTACAGACACGCTGCTTGATTACAACAGGGCTGGGACGCCTTTGATTGAGATGGTGACAGAACCCTGTTTGCGCTCGGCAGAAGAAGCAGCCACGTTTTTAGGTGAAGTTCGGAAACTGGTGCGTTATCTGGACATCTGCGATGGTAACATGGAAGAAGGTTCGCTGCGGTGCGATGTCAATATTTCGGTGCGGTTGAAGGGGGCTGAGGCGTTTGGTACAAAGGTCGAAATCAAAAATATGAACTCGATGCGGTTTATTCAGCGAGCCATTGAGTTTGAGACCGAGCGGCAAATTGCTTTGTTAGAAGCTGGTCAGGCGGTGATTCAAGAAACACGAATGTTTGATCCAGCCACGGGCGAAACCTATGGTATGCGCTTGAAAGAAACCATGAACGACTATCGGTACTTTCCAGACCCCGATTTGGCTCCAGTGGTGGTAACAGACGAATGGCTGAGTCAAATACAGGCCCAAATGCCAGCGTTGCCACGTGCCTTGTTCTTGAAGTTTCAAGCGGAATATGGCTTGAGCTCGTACGATGCAAGCATCTTGACTGAGACAAAAGAGATGGCTCACTATTTTGAAAGCGTTTGCCAGCACATTACTAATTACAAGTCTGCGGCCAACTGGTTGCTCAATTCGGTACGGTCGTATTTGAAAGACAGTGGTCTTGAAATTGGTGAATTTGTGCTTTTGCCGGAACGATTAGCCCAGTTAGTTTTGTTGATTGACCAGCAAAAAGTTAGCAACTCAACGGCCAGCCAAAAATTATTTCCACTTATGCTGGAGCACCCTGAGCAAACGCCAGAGCAGTTGGCACAGGCAAATAACCTCATCCAGCAAAGCAATACTGATTTGATTCAGTCGTTAATTGCAGAGGTATTGGCATCGAATTTGCCTAAAGTAAAAGAGTACAAGCAAGGCAAAAAAGGGTTGTTGGGCATGTTTGTGGGCGAAGTAATGAAAAAATCGAAAGGAACCGCAGACCCCAAATTGACCAATCAATTGATGTCAAAGGCATTGGAAGATGCGGTGCTGTGAGGGTAAAGAAAAAAATACAAAAGCAGGAAAGTTTACAGGCAATCATAATCACTCAATGAAACAACTAATCACCATCGCAGCGCTTTCGGTTTGGGGGCTCTCGTGCCAGTCGCAAACCCCTTCGGCTGAGAGTTTTGTCATCAATGGTAAAGTGAATCAGCCACAAGCTGACTGGATTTACCTTCAGCAGGCCATCAATGGCGCTCAAACCAAAACAATTGACTCGGTTCGTTTAGGAAATGGTCAGAATACCTTTACGTTTAAGGGCAACGTTGCTCCAGGAGGTGGATTTTATTTGTTGAACTTTTTCAACAGACAGCGAGGCATTTTGATTTTGGAAGGCGGGGAAACACTATCTGTAGTGGCGGATGGTACCGATGAACAAAACAAAAGAGGCGCATTTACGGCTACTGGCTCCAAAAACATGGAGTATTTCCAGAAAATCAACCAACTTAACGAGGGATTTCAGGCCAAAGCTCAAGCTATGACGCAAGAGTTTCAGGCAGCGTCTCAGAAAAATGACCAAGCCAAACAGCAGAAAATCCAGCAAGATTACGAAGCTGCTCGCAAACAAATGGTGGCCGACCTCAAAGGGCTTTACCCAAGCATGGGTTCATCATTAGTTGCTTTGTATGGTGTCAATTTGGTTGTGGGCCAAGACCCAGAAGAAGAAATGCCGTTTTTGGTTTCGTTGGCAGATAAATTTGAGAAAGAAAAACCTGGTAACAAGCAATTCGAGACGTTTGTTCAGAGTGTGCGCAAATTGCAGGGTGTTTCGTCTGGGGCGATGGCACCCGATATTTCGCTGAATACACCCGATGGAAAAACCATCAAGCTTTCGTCGTTGCGTGGTAAATATGTCTTGATTGATTTTTGGGCAAGCTGGTGTGGCCCTTGCCGCAAAGAGAACCCCAATGTGGTTAGGATGTACAACAAATTCAAAACGAAAAACTTTGAAATATTTGGCGTTTCGCTCGATAACGACAAGCAAAAATGGCTAGATGCTATTGCTAAAGATGGCCTTACATGGATGCACGTATCAGACCTAAAAGGCTGGCAGTCGCAAGGGGCAGCTCAATACTCAGTATCGGCAATTCCAGCTACCTTTTTGATTGATAAAGAGGGTAAAATTATTGCCAAAAATCTCAGAGGCGAGGCTCTCGAGGCCAAGCTGACAGAGATACTGAAATAACAAAACGACAAGAAGCGAAGGCATAAGTGGTCGGTTTCAAAAGCCGACCACTGTTTTTTGTAGTTTTGTAGCCACCCTGGCAGGAAGACGCTATCGGGGTGATTTCTCAAATAATGGTCTCAAACAGCGCCTCTTTGTGCGCCGTGGTATTCAAATTTTTCTATGAAAATTGCGATTGTAGGTTGCGGAAACATGGGAATGGCCTTTGCCAAATCGTTTTTGCAGTATGACTTGGTCAAGAAAGAAAACCTATTGCTGATTGAAAAAAGTGCCGAACGAGGCGATGCCCTCCGAGCCGAAAAGTCAGGCGTAGTAGTCGAGACCATCAGTCCGCACGTGGGCGAGTACGACCTGATTATTTTGTCAGTAAAGCCGCAAGACTATCTTTCGGTGGCCGAGTCACTTCGAGAGGTGATTCAATACAACCAACTAATCTTGTCCATTATGGCGGGTACTCCCATTGCCAAAATCCAGCAGACGCTCAACCATTCGCTGGTAGTGCGGGCTATGCCCAATACCCCTGCCATGCTGGGGATGGGGATGACAGCCTACGCTGCTGCCAAGGAGGTGGACATTCAACAGTTACGCCGCATTGAAAACTTGATTAATGCAACGGGGCGATCGGTTTTCTTGGAGGACGAATCATTGATTGATGCCGTTACAGCACTGAGTGGGAGTGGACCAGCGTATTTCTTCTATTTAGTTAAGGCCATGGTCGAGGCAGGCAAGCGCATGGGTTTTGAAGAAGGCATGGCTGGATTGCTGGTAAAGCAAACCATGTTAGGGGCATTTCACCTCATCAATAATGCCGACAAAAATTTAGATGATTTGATAAAAGCAGTTGCCTCCAAAGGCGGTACTACCGAGGCCGCCCTCAAGCGCTTTGAAGAAGGGCAACTTGCCGATAATCTGATAGCAGGTATCGAAGCTGCTCAGAAACGAGCTACCGAGCTATCAAAATAATGAACCCTGTACGACCTGCGGAAGCAAGCGGGGTTCGGGTAGTTGTAAACCACAATGTGTATTGAGCGCTCTAATCCAATAAAGAGCCAGCTCTGGCGCATACCGATTGGTGCCGCAGTGTACAAACAAATAAAGCTGTTGCAACCCTTGCTCAAACCATCCCTTTAGGCGCTGCACCCAAGCATCGGCACGGGCGTAGTCGGTAGGGTGCAGTTCATTGCCAACAAATCGGATGGTAGCTACTGGCGTTGGGAGTGCCTGATGAAGCACGTCTCGGCGGCCAGCAACATCAGTAATCACTGTACCCGCCCCATACGACTGAAGCATGTGCAGGGTATCTTGCCAAATCTGCGGATTTGTAAACCAATCAGGATGCCGAAACTCTACGGCAATGGGCATACCGACTTGGCGGAGGTAATTTTCAAGAATCTTCACTTGACGAGGAGCAAAATACGGAGCCAATTGCAAAAACGGCATCCCCAAATGGTCATCTAAGCCCAAAATAGAGTCCAGAAACTCACGAGTAAGCCCCTCAGCCTCTTGCAGTTGTTTGTCGTGGCTAATGATTTGAGGGAATTTCGGGCAAAACCGAAAGCCCTCGTTACTAGCAGCCTTCCATCGGAGGATGGTGTCCTCGGTCGGAATCTGATAATGCGTTACGTTGAGTTCGATGGTATTAAATTGCCGTGTGTAAAGCATCAAGTGGTCTTTCTCTTTAGCCGATGCATGGTATAGTTTGCCCACCCACTGCTTATCGGCCCACACGGGGCAACCCACAAATACCTGTGGCTTTTTGTTAGGGTTATTGTTAGCTTCTTGTAGCGTAGCCGCCGTGATGGCATGGTCAGGCGGAAGCGTAAAATCCACCTGTGCTAGTTGGTCAATAGGAAGCTTGCCGAAGTCCATGAGTACACGATTAATAAGACATTTAATGTTTTTATTTTGAGATAGTTAAATTGGTTTAAATTCCTTGAACAAATTAACTACTCAAGTAATCGGTTAACTTTTTTCTGATTTAAAAAATGCGCACAAGGATAAGATTCATATACTTAGCTAATAATTGTTAGAAAAACAAGATTACCAAAAAAATACAATAAATTCTTTGGAAAACAGTATTCTATTTTTTATCTTCGTTAAAATAAAAATTCAATCTTTTTCCTAATCAATCATGAAAAAACTACTTTCACGCTCTTTTGTAGCGCTAACCCTTTGTGGGTTATTATTGGTTACTTGCCAAAAAAATCAAGAATTTTCAGAAGAAACCCTCGTTGATCAGTCGCTGAGTATTGCAGAAGCAAGATCCTACTACGAGCAACAACTAAAAACTACGGAAGAAACCCATCCCTCTGCTTCTAGTCGAATTGCAGGAGTTCGCCCTAACCGTTATACATATTGGGACTTTGCCAAAGAAGTTCAGATTAATGCCAAACAGAAAGTAGTGTCTATCCCACTTCGCTATGAAGCTTGGGCCGATTTGGGGCTATTCGGATACAGCCGTTTGCTGATGTATCTTGACTCCAAAGGCAAAATGAAAACCTGTATTATGGATGTGATGGCTCCTAAGGAGTATATTGAGAAAAATAACTACACTATCAAAAACGATAACTTTACGGGCTTAATCCTCTTCAAAACGTGGGACGATGACCCCATAGATGGGTTTAATTACGTAAATGGCAAAGAGGTAGGTCATGCCTATATAGATGACCAAACCAAGACTAAACCCAATGGACGAGTGGCTTCGTGTGTTACTCGGTGTTTTGAGATAGGTATTCAGGTCTATAATTGTTCGTACAATACTACAGGAGGTGCACCCTCAGGCGGCAGCGGAATGGTGGCGGCAGGAGGGTATCCAGCCACAGGGTTTATTTCGTATGCCAATGCTAACAAAGATGTTATTTTAGCAGCCATGTTACCAGGATGTTCATACAATGTAGTGTATGGCAACTGCGCTACTACCTGTACACCAGACCTACCACCTGTGCCAACTTATCCTACTTCAAGTTACAATAATTATGGTAGTGGTGGAGGTACAACAAGTACAAGTTTCTTTGATTTGAAAAATGAAATAAATAATCCATGTATTAAAGGTGTAGTAAATGTCATCGTTAATAATCCAGCAACGAAAGGTAGAATTCTCATGCTGATGCAAAAGACGTACGGAACAAATAATGGAGCAATAAATCTATTTTTTCGAGAAGATTATTCGTTAGGGACAACATATGGCCAAGTGGAAATAGCAACCCCTAGTATTGTTCGATTGAATCCTTCTATGTTATATAATACCACCCAAGAATTTATTGCTTCAGTAGTACTTCATGAAGTGATTCATGCAATGATATTTAGTTATAACGATTGGTCAAAACCGAGTGCGATAGATAACCAACATGAACAAATTCTAAAAGATTGGGTTGTTGACTTAAAAACATCTTTGCAAATTCTTTTTCCAAGTTTAAGTGATACTGATGCTTTATCTTTAGCATTAGGTGGCTTGGATGATGTGATTTATAGTAGATTTGGAGTGGGGACTTTAAAAGAATACTACAAAACGTTTGTAAAAAACACCTATGGCATAGAGATATCTACGGCTGAGGCCATTCGAAATGAATATAAAAATACAACTAAAGGAACAAAATGCTTATAACGATGAAACGAATCAGCATACTATTGTTGATGGTTGCTTGGTATCAAACTCAAGCCCAAACCATAGAAGAGGCACAATTCAAAGGCGGTAACAAGAATTTTTTTCATTATTGCCTTGCATATTTTAATAAGCGTATTAATCAAAATTTTGATACTACGTGTATTAAAACCTGTATTATTGTGCGGTTTCGTATTGACGAAAAGGGGCGGGTCAAAGATGCTAGAGCCAACCCGACGGTGCCTAAACTTATGGCTCGAACCTTCGAGCTAATGGTCGAAGAATCGAGCGGACTGTGGGAACCCCAAAAAGTAAATGGTGTGCCTGTGATGAGTGGGGAGTTTTTACAAATATTTATCCATACGTTTAAGAAGAATTGTATCCCCCAAAACCCAGATGACACGGGAGTAAAAGACATGATTGCTTCAACTTTATGGACCTTACTTTGGCAAGACTTTGAAACCTTACAAAAAACACGGGCCATTGAACTGATTGATAAATCCCCTGTTGACCATCTGAATTGTACTATTCTGCATCCGATTATGTTTTACGGTACGGTAAATGGTAACTAATTTTCCCCCTTCTGAGCGTAAGAATAACCAATAGTCGGCATAAAGATAGTCTTAAAACACCAATCGCCCGTCTTCCTGACGAGCGATTGGTGCTTCTACCCATTAATTTCGATTTGTTCGCCGAGTCGGTTGTGGAAGTGGTACTCGGTCACACCCAGCGACGTATCTTGAATAAGGTTAACCCACACACGGTACTTAAAGTACCATTTGAGTCTTTTTGACGGGAAGCCTGCTGTAAAGAAAGCGTGTAAATAAGGGTGAAGTAAGATACTTACCCCTCGCTCGTTCTGTTTGGTCAGGATGTATTCTAAATTGTTCTCGATTTGGTCCGACACGGTAATACTAGCCGAAATCGTTCCGGTACCGTTGCAAGTGGGGCAGGTCTCAACGGTTTTTACTGTCAGTTCGGGGCGCACTCGCTGGCGAGTAATTTGCATCAATCCGAACTTTGAAAGTGGCAGAATCGTAAACTTAGAGCGGTCGGCCTTCATTTCGTCTCGCATGATGTCCTGAATAATCTTCCGATTTTCAGGTTTTTTCATGTCAATAAAATCAACGACAATGATGCCGCCCATGTCTCGTAGTCGGAGCTGCCGGGCAATTTCTTTCGCTGCTTCGGTGTTGACACTCAGGGCGGTGGCTTCTTGGTCTTCTTCAGAATTAGACTTGTTACCACTGTTGACGTCAATCACGTGCAGGGCTTCGGTGTGTTCGATTACTAAATAACCTCCGCCGGGGAGGCTAACCGAGCGTCCGAAGAGCAGTTTGAGTTGTTTTTCGATGCCAAATTGCTCGAAAATCTTGTTTTTGCCGTTATAGAGCTTCAAAATACGCTCTTTGTCGGGCGCAATTTCGTGGATATACTGGCGAGCCTCATCAAACATTTCCTTGCTGTCCACAGTAATGTTGTCGAAGCTATCATTGAGCAAGTCTCGCATGATAGACGAGGCACGGCTCATTTCGCCAATCACCTTGTCACGGGGTCTTGCTTCACGCAAATTCTTGACACCGTTATCCCATTTGGCCAGCATGGTTTGGAGGTCTTTGTCCAATTCCTCCACCGACTTGTTCTCGGCAACCGTTCTGATAATCACTCCAAAGTTTTGAGGCTTAATCGAAGTCATCAGTCGGTGAAGCCGCTGGCGCTCTTGTCGATTGACGATTTTTTTGGAGATATTAACCGAGTTGGCAAACGGTACTAGTACTAAAAACCTTCCGGCAATAGAAATATCGCAAGAGAGGCGGGGGCCTTTGGTCGAAATCGGCTCTTTGACTACCTGTACCAGAATCGGCTGATTTTTGGTGAGGGCATCGTCAATTTTGCCAAACTTTTCGATTTCAGGTTCTAACTTAAAGTGGTCCAGCCTGCCCGACTGAATCCGTTTGGCGATTCCATCCTTTGTAAACTTGTTAAGCGACTGGATGTTGGACCCTAAATCGAGATAATGTAAGAACGCATCCTTTTCGTAACCAATGTCTATGAACGCTGCATTTAGTCCCGTCACGAGCTTTTTCACTGTGCCTAGATAAATATCCCCGACAGTGAAATGGGGCTCGGTTTGTTCGAGGTGATACTCGACGAGCCGTTTGTCTTGCAACAAGGCTATTCGGTCACCTTTCGGAGTAGAATTGATGATTAATTCATTACTCACCGACGATTAGTGCATAGAGTTTTGGTGGTGGAAAAGAACTGTTAAAAAACGGTTACAGGTTGCAAACCTTGGCTTATTCGCTGGGGAGAAATGAAACAGGAGGTAATGTCAAAACGATTTTACTTCCTACTTCTGATACTTTTTCTACTGCCGACCCGAATAAACGTCAATTCGCAACCTGTAACCTAAGGAATTACTTCTTCTTGTGCCGATTCTTACGAAGGCGCTTTTTACGCTTGTGCGTAGCAATTTTGTGGCGTTTTCTTTTCTTTCCGCAAGGCATGATAATAAAAGTTTAAAGTGTAAAGGGGAGAGTGTAGAGGTACAGATACAGATACCCGTTCACTAACGCCTATAATTTCTGTAATGTCTCTTTCACCGCAGCCTGGATGTTGGGATCTTTGTCTTTGCGAGCTACCTCTTCAAGAGCCTGACGGGCTTCGGCTTTTTTGCCCAACTCTGCCAAGCTAATGCCTAAATAGAACAGTGCTTTGGTATTGGCTGGGTTGTTTTTTACAATTTGTCGGAACCGCTCCGCCGCTTTGTCAAACTGGTTTGACTGCATTGAGAGCATTCCTAAGTTAAACAAAGCTGGCTCAAAATCAGGGTCTTGCTCTAATACTTCTCGCAGCAACAAGATACCCTGCATCGGGGTACTGGTTGAGACATAAGTCATAGCCATGTTGGTTTTGACTTCGAGCAAGCCAGGGTTTTGGTCCAGTGCTTTTTGGTAAAACTCACGAGCTTTTTGGCTCAACTGAGCCGACTTAGCGTCGTTCATCGAAAACTGAAACGCTCCAAAATAGGCGTCACCAGCTCGAACAATGTTTTTGAGCGTAGGCTCTAATCCTACCAGCACTTCTGCAAAGTAGGCGGCACTATCAAAACGGCTAGCTTGAGCAAACACCGTGATGAGTTGCTCTGAGGCTTTGGCTTTATCAGGTTTTGATGTTGCCTGCTCGAACTGCTTCCGAGCGGAGGTTACTTGCTTTTGTTGGTCAGGTGTTAGTGTGGGCGCATGAGATTCGGCGTTGTTGGCCGAAGCCGCTGGCTCACTACTAGGTTGGGCACTGGCCTGTGGAGCTTTTTCCTTTTCTTTATTACTCAATACGCCTTTTGGTAAGCTATACAACCCAAGTACTAACGCACTGGCAATGAGTAATATAATTAAAAAAGGCTTTTGGGTCATTGTGCCGGAATGTTTCCTCACCAAACAAGTAAATGATTGCCTAAAGGAGTTATCTGCAAAGATTAGCTAAAGCAACTAAGCAGGTAATCTAAACTACTATTAAACTGGCACTTAGTTAAGCAGCTACTTACCAGCAATTCTTGAATGAATAGTGAGTAGGATAATATTAATAGTTTGTTTCTGAATGAAACAGTGTCAAAAGGACCACTAACTATTTGTTAGTTTTTACCTGCTCAACAAAGGTTTTAGCTGGCTTGAAGCTCGGAATAAAATGCTCATCAATTACGATAGCAGTATTCTTAGAGATATTACGAGCTACTTTCTTAGCACGCTTCTTATTCACGAAACTACCAAAGCCTCTTACATAGATATTTTCGCCACCGGCAAGGGAGTCTTTCACTACCGAAAAGAAGCTCTCCAATGTGCTTGATACGTCTGCTTTGTCAATGCCCGTTTTTTCTGACACTGCTGCGATTACATCTGCTTTCGTCACTGTTGTAAAAATTTAAAAGGTTGTTAATTACTATTGAACAATGGGTTGTGTTCTAAATTTGAGAGCGCAAAAGTAGCGGTTTTGTTTTACTTCGCAAAAGGGTTTTTGTAAATCTGTCAAAGATTTTTTTTCATAAATCGCTAATTTTTAGACATTTCGGAATACAAATTAGTTCCAGCAGTATCCAAACGTCGGGAAATCAACCAAATTTGTTTTTGGAAAGTTACCGAGACCAAACCAAAAGGCCGCTCCGTTGGTTGGATAAAAGGCAAGAACCAACCTCAGACAGACTCAAATTTTATAACTAATAATCAAGGTGAATCGTACGACGTTTTCGGAG
Source organism: Spirosomataceae bacterium (assembly GCA_046329195.1). Taxonomy (GTDB): domain Bacteria; phylum Bacteroidota; class Bacteroidia; order Cytophagales; family Spirosomataceae; genus JAXLVB01. The sequence goes on from JAXLVB010000001.1 coordinate 1,008,429, forward strand.
CGACTTCAAGCATGGTATCAGCGGCATCATCGGGAGCTGCCTTGGCGCCAGACCAAGAATCCGTATTTTATTTGGCTTTCGGAGGTGATTTTGCAGCAAACACGTGTTGCTCAGGGACTTCCGTACTATCAGCGCTTTGTGGAGACCTTCCCGACCGTACAAGCCCTAGCTGAGGCCGACGAAAAAGAAGTGATGCGGTTGTGGCAAGGCTTAGGGTATTACTCTCGTGCTCGGAACCTTCACGAAACGGCCAAGATGGTAGTGTGTGATTTTGGTGGCATATTTCCAACTACTTATGCACAGCTACTTAACTTAAAGGGTATTGGGACTTACACGGCGGCAGCGATTGCCTCTTTTGCCTTTGATGAAAAGGTTGCTGTGCTTGACGGAAACGTGTATCGGGTACTATCCCGACTGTTTGGTATCGAAACGGACATAACCTCTACTCAAGCGAAGAAGGTATTTGGTCAACTGGCCAATGAGCTCATTTCGGAACAAATGCCAGCGCTTCACAACCAAGCTATCATGGAGTTTGGGGCTATGCAGTGTGTGCCCGTGTCGCCGCAATGTATGTTTTGTCCTTTTGCTTGGGATTGTGAGGCCAATGCCACTGGGCGGCAGGCGGTATTGCCTGTCAAATTAAAGAAAACCAAAGTGCGAGAGAGGTATTTTCATTATTTTGTGATTGAATACCAAGACCGGATTGTAATGCGAGAGCGAACCGACAAAGACGTGTGGCAAGGGATGTACGACTTCTATCTGGTAGAGTCGTCGGCAGCCGAAACATTGGAGCAATTGGCAGCGCAGCAATTTATCAATACCCTATTACAACATGGTGTATTAGTCAGAGAATCAGCACCTTACACCCATATATTGTCGCATCAGCGTATTCATACGGTGTTTTGGCAGTTGCGGTGGAATACTGAAGATTTGTTAGTTTTGCCCCCCGAACTCCATGCCTACACCCTCGCCGAAGTAGAGGAGCTACCCAAATCAACATTGGTGAATAACTTTTTGAAAGAATACATTTTTTGAGTAATTTTAAGGGAGAAAAGCATAAAATTTAAGTACTTGCCAAAGTATGGAACCTCCTACGTACACATCATAAATTTCCCTACTAGTAAACATTTAACCTTTTAACAAACCATGGCAGGCGTAAACAAAGTAATTTTGCTGGGCAATTTGGGCTCAGATCCTGAAGTTAGATACCTAGACGGTGGCTCGGTGGTAGCTCGATTTAATATTGCTACTTCTGAGAGCTACAAAAATCGCAACGGAGAGTTGGTAGAACAAACCGAGTGGCATCGAATCGAATTGTGGGATAATCTGGCAAAAATTGCCGAACAGTACCTCAAAAAAGGTAATAGCGTCTATGTAGAAGGAAAAATTCGGACCGAAGAATATACCGATAAAGACGGAGTCCAGCGCAAAGGCATACGCATCAGAGGCACAGCCCTCACACTTGTGGGTGGGCGTAACAACAACGCCGAAGAGTCGGCGCCGCCTGCGTATGCACCAAGCAGTCAGCCCAAAGCAAGTACACCACCGCCTCCACCCGTGGACATGATGGACGACGGCGCTGATGACTTGCCATTTTAGCATCAAATTTGCAGTAGTCATTGTCTGACTACGTATGTTGAACTAACTATTTTTTACGTGGAAACACACCCAGACCCTACCGGCGACCCCCTTTCGATGTTGGGGCTTTTGGCGCAAGTCTCAAGCCCCTCTTACTCATCTTATCTAATCGAAATTATTGTGCTGATAGTCCTGCTATTCTTGTCGGCGCTATTGGCAGGCTCCGAGGTAGCCTTTTTCTCGCTGTCGTCTGACGACCGTACGTATTGCCGAGAAAGCGACAACCCCAGCGAGCGTCGGATTATCAAACTCCTCGATGACCCCCAGCTACTGCTAGCAACACTGCTGATTTTCATCAACTTGGTAAACATCACCTTCGTAACCATCACCGCCGTATTGACCGAACAGATTTTGGGCGATGGTGCCGAAGGGCTCATCGGCGTATTGGTCCAGACTGTGGGCGTAACTTTTATCATCGTCTTTTTTGGAGAACTTATCCCCAAGGTTTGGGCCAATCAAAACAGCCTTCGTTTCTTGAAAATCACCGCCCCGATTGTCCAATTTGCGCAAACGATTTTCAGACCGATTTCGATACCGCTGTTAGGCGTTAGTAATTTGATAGAAAAGCGTATTCAGCGCAAAGGCTACTCGATTTCGGTAGATGAACTCAATCATGCGCTGGAAATTACGACCGGCAAAGAAACCTCAGAAGAACAAAAAGAGATACTCCGAGGTATTGTGAATTTTAGTACCATCACGGTGCGGCAAGTTATGCACTCTCGAATGGACATCACGGCTTTTGATATGGCTTGGGATTTTCATGAATTGATGGATAAAATCAATAAATCGGGCTACTCACGAGTGCCCGTGTATCGAGGTAAAATTGATAAGATTGAGGGGATTTTGTACATCAAAGACCTCTTGCCCTACATTGACCAAGACGAAAAATTTAAGTGGCAAGCCTTGCTGCGTCCAGCGTATTTTATTCCAGAAAGTAAAAAAATTGACGATTTACTCCATGACTTTCAGGAAAAACGAGTGCACATGGCCATCGTAGTGAACGAATACGGCGAAACCGAAGGCTTGGTTACGCTCGAAGACATCATCGAAGAGATTGTAGGTGACATCAAAGACGAATACGACGAGGACGAACTCGGCTACACCAAACTGGACGATTTTACGTTTGTCTTTGAGGGAAAAACCTCGCTAACAGACGTTTGCAAAGCCCTTGATATTGATTTGGTGGTGTTTGACAAGGTGCGTGGTGATAGCGAGTCGGTAGGAGGATTGTTACTCGAAATGTTTGGGCGTTTGCCTAAGGTAAACGAAGAAATTACCTTTGAGGGCTTTACGTTCCGTATCCTTTCGGCTGACAACCGCCGCATCAAAAAGATACGAGTTACACTGAAGCCAGAGCCAGCAACCTCGCAAGAATGACAAAACCACATAAGTTTTTGAAGCCCACGGAGTACATTCGTGGGCTTTTTTGTATCTTCCGCCTCCATTTTTGCTAATCCTAACAAACAATGAAACACATTACGAAGTATTCCTTTAGGGCTTTTTTGTTGATTTTTGGGCTGATGGCTGGCTGGTTACAAGCCCAACCTACCGAAAAGCTCGTCAAAGTACTGGTGGCTCCCGACCACACCGACTGGAGCTACAAAGCAGGCGAGTCGGTCAAATTTACCATTTCGGTTGTGCAGAACGGGAACCTACTCAAAAACGCCAAGGTGCGGTATGAGATTGGCCCTGAAAAAATGGAAGCTACCAAAAAAGAAACCCTAACGTTGCCGAACGGCACTATCACCATTGATGGTGGTACGATGAATGCCGCTGGTTTTTTGCGCTGCACGGCTATTGCCGAAGTAGAGGGCAAAGAGTACCGAAACCTCGGCACGGCAGGTTTTGACCCTACCGCCATTGCTCCAACGGTAGCTAATCCCACCGACTTCGAGGTGTTTTGGAGCAAAGCCAAAGAAGAATTGGCCAAAGTGCCAATGGATGCTAAAATGACCCTGCTACCTGAGCGTTGTACCGAAAAGACCAACGTGTATCACCTCAGCCTTCAGAATTTTAGAGCGGGCGTTCGGCTGTATGGCATTCTGTGTGTTCCCAAAAAAGAAGGCAAATATCCTGCGTTATTGCGGGTACCAGGGGCAGGAGCCCGGCCTTACAACGGCGATATCATTACAGCCGAAAAAGGCATCATTACGCTCGAAATCGGCATTCATGGCATACCCGTCACGATGGAGCCTAGCGTATATGCTGATCTTATGGCGGGGGCGTTTAGCGGCTATTGGAACTACAACCTCGACGACCGTGACCGATTCTATTACAAGCGGGTCTATATGTGCTGTGTGCGAGCCAATGACTTTTTGGTAAGTTTACCGCAGTTTGATGGTGCCAACCTAGCCGTAACGGGCGGAAGCCAAGGCGGGGCGCTTAGTATCGTCACGGCAGCGCTCGATACACGAGTAAAATGGCTGGGGGCTTATTACCCGGCACTTTCGGACGTAACGGGCTATCTGCATGGCAGAGCTGGTGGCTGGCCTCATTATTTTGATAAAAATGGGTTACTTTTTAACAACAAAAAAGAGAAAATCGAAACGGCAGGTTACTATGATGTAGTAAACTTTGCCCGCCGAGTCAAAATTCCGGGAATCTATACATGGGGCTTCAATGACGAAACCTGCCCGCCTACGTCAATGTACGCCTCTTACAATGTAATATCGGCGCCAAAAGAATTGTTTTTGGCCTTAGAGACAGGGCACTGGACCTATCCAGAACAAACCGAGCGAGTCAATAACTGGCTGGTAGATAAACTGAAAGGAAAATAAAACTCACAGCGCATTATCAACATCATTGCAAATAAAACATCCTCATGAACCGTCGTACCTTTGTAGAAAAATCGGCAGTGGCCTTGGCCGCTACCACGGCTGTAACTACCACTGCCGAAGCAAGCAAACCCAGTAAAATGGCATTTATTCACCACGTGTTTTTCTGGCTCAAAAACCCCTCGAATGCCCAAGAATCGGCCAAATTTGAGAAAGCCCTTAATGATTTGGCGCAGATTGATGTCATCCGAATGGTTCATGTGGGTAAACCCATCGTGACGGAGTTTGACAAAGGTGTGACCGATGGCAGTTATGCCTACTCAGTGGTATTGGTTTTTGATAATGCCAAGGATGAAGAAACCTACTTGTATCATCCGCTACACAAAAAATTTATTGATGAAAACAAGCATCTGTTTGCCAAAGTGATGGTGTATGACTCGTTGGCATCATAAGCTAAGTGGAAAGATTTATCAGCCCATGCTCGCCAGCATGGGCTTTTTTGTAATTTTGAACCTTCCAAGCGCCTTGGTAGTTTTTCTGCTATGAGTATAACAACTGACTTTACTACTTCTGCCGAAGTAACCGACCTCGACACCATCGAGATTCTCGGTGCTCGTGAACACAACCTCAAAAACATTGACTTGACCATCCCCCGCAACAAACTGGTGGTGATTACCGGAATCAGCGGGAGTGGCAAATCGTCGTTGGCATTTGATACGATTTATGCCGAAGGTCAGCGTCGTTATATGGAAAGCTTCAGTGCCTACGCTCGTAGTTTTATTGGCGATATGGAGCGTCCCGATGTGGACAAAATCAATGGCCTTAGTCCAGTCATTAGCATTGAACAAAAAACCACCTCCAAAAACCCTCGCTCTACTGTAGGGACTACCACCGAGATTTATGATTTCATGCGGCTACTGTTTGCCAGAGCTAGCGAAGCGTTCAGCTATGTGTCGGGTGAGCGGATGGTCAAACAAAGCCAAGACCAAATCATTGACCAGATTCTAAAAGAACATAACGATAAAAAAATCACCTTACTAGCTCCTGTAGTGAGAGGTCGCAAAGGGCATTACCGAGAGCTGTTTGTTGAGTTGGCTAAAAAAGGATACACCAAAGTACGAGTAGATGGCGAAGTGCAGGACATCGTACCAAAAATGCAGCTAGACCGATTCAAAATTCACGATATTGAGCTTGTCATTGACCGCATCATCCCTCGTGAAGAAGACCGTTTTCGCCTCAGTCAGTCGGTAGGCAATGCCCTCGTTCAAGGCAAAGGATTGATGCTGCTGCTAGGAGAAAAAGGAAAAGTCCAGAATTTCTCTAAAAATTTGATGGACCCTGTTTCGGGTATCAGTTACGACGAACCAGCACCCAACTCATTTTCATTTAACTCGCCGTACGGCTGGTGCCCCACTTGTCAAGGGCTGGGCCTTGTCGAAGAAATTACCCCCGAATCGGTGATTCCTGACAAATCGCTCAGTATCAGCAGAGGCGCTATTGCGCCCATTGGCGAATACCGAGACCTATGGATTTTTAAGCAGCTGGAGGTGTTGTTAAAACCCTTCAAAGTGGGCCTCACGACGCCTATCGAAAAGTTTCCGGCCGAGGCCGTTGAGATGATGCTCTATGGCACCGACGAGCCCGTGCCCGTACCGAGTGTAAAGTACCCCGGTACTGAATGGAATACCAAATACGAAGGCATTATCAATTTCTTGAAGCGCCAGCAAGAGAGCGGCTCAGACAAAATTCAAGAATGGCTTAAAGATTTCATGCTTGTAGCTGAATGTCCTGATTGTCAAGGTACTCGACTCAAAAAGGAGGCACTTTGGTTTAAGGTGGATGGCAAAAATATTGCCGAACTGGCCGAAATGGATATTCGGGAGCTGGCCACTTGGTTTGAAAAGATTGAGTCTCGCCTGTCGGAACGTCAAAATACAATTGGGAAGGAAGTATTAAAAGAAATTAGGAAACGAATTGGCTTTTTGTTGGGGATTGGCTTGGATTATCTTACGCTCAATCGTCAACTCAAAACGTTGTCAGGGGGAGAGGCCCAGCGAATTCGTTTGGCCACCCAGATAGGCACACAATTGGTGGGAGTGCTCTACATCATGGACGAACCTAGTATTGGCCTCCACCAGCGAGACAATGTAAAGCTCATTCAAGCGCTCAAAGATTTGCGAGATTTAGGAAACACGGTGCTGGTTGTCGAGCATGACAAAGACATGATGCTGGCCTCAGACTATTTGGTGGACGTAGGCCCCGGTGCCGGACGCCACGGCGGACAGATTGTTGGCGAAGGTACACCAGAGCAATTTCTTAAAAATCAGTCGGTTACTTCAAAATATCTCAATGGGGATTTAGGTATTGAAGTTCCGAAAAAGCGCCGTTCGGGCAATGGAAACGCACTAGTACTGCAGGGATGTACAGGTCATAATTTGCAAAATGTAACGCTCGCACTGCCATTGGGCAAAATGATTTGCGTAACAGGCGTGTCAGGCAGTGGCAAATCTTCCTTGATTCACGAAACACTATTTCCGATTCTGAACAAGCACTTTTTTAATGCAAAGAAAGAGCCCCTTTCGTTCAAATCGGTGGAGGGCTTAGCGCATATTGACAAAGTAATAGAAGTAGATCAAAGCCCAATTGGCCGAACACCTCGCTCCAATCCGGCCACTTATACAGGGATGTTCTCTGACATTCGGACCCTGTTTTCGGAACTCCCTGAAGCCAAGATTCGTGGCTACAAACCTGGGCGGTTTTCGTTCAATGTAAAAGGCGGGCGTTGCGAAGAGTGCGAAGGCGCAGGCATCAAGAAAATCGAAATGGAGTTTTTGCCTGATGTACACGTCCCTTGCGAAAGCTGCAAAGGAAAGCGCTTCAACCGAGAAACGTTAGAAGTGCGTTTCAAAGGAAAATCTATCGCCGATGTGCTGGACATGACCGTAGAACAAGCATTGGAATTCTTTGAAAATCAACCGAAAATCCTCCGAAAAGTAACAACCCTGCATGAAGTAGGTCTTGACTACATCACCCTCGGACAGCAGGCTACCACACTGTCTGGTGGGGAGGCACAGCGTGTGAAATTGGCCGAAGAACTTTCAAAGAAAGACACAGGTAAAACCCTCTACATTCTGGATGAACCGACTACGGGGCTTCATTTTCAGGATATTAAACACTTGCTCGACGTCCTCAACAAGCTGGTGGAAAAAGGCAACACGGTTTTGATTATTGAACACAACCTTGACGTTATCAAGGTAGCTGACCATCTGATCGACCTCGGTCCCGAAGGGGGCAGCCAAGGTGGGCAAATCATTGCCGAAGGAACGCCAGAACAAGTAGCCAAAGCCAAAGGAAGCTACACGGCTCATTTCTTGAAAGAAGAACTCAAAGGCAGAAAATAGGAGGCTATTGTAGTGCTATTTACCAAAAAGAAGATGGCGCTAGCGCCATCTTCTTTTTGGTTCGAGCCACCGATAACGAATAAACCAATATGATTTTACGATTCTTTCGGCTGCAGCAACTCCACGATTTCTTCCGAAATCCCGGTGTTTGAGAAGCCGCCATCGTGGAAAAGGTTTTGCATGGTTACTTTGCGAGTCAAGTCTGAGAAGAGCGTTACCACGTAGTCAGCGCACTCTTCGGCAGAGGCGTTGCCCAGCGGCGACATTTTTTGTGCATATTCAAAAAACGCATCAAAGCCACTAATACCTGTACCCGCCGTTGTTTTGGTGGGCGACTGCGACACGGTATTGACACGTACGCCTTTTTGCTTACCCAGACGGTAGCCATAACTACGAGCTATCGACTCAAGCATGGCCTTGGCTTGCGCCATATCGGTATAGTCAGTAAACGAGCGCTGGGCAGCAATGTAGCTCAAGGCCACAACAGAACCGCCGTCGGCAAAAGCGTCGAGTTTTTCACCTACTTGCATCATTTTGTGAAACGACAACGCCGATACGTCTAAGCTTTGGATGAACCAATCGTAATTGAGGTCGCCATAGGCACGGCCTTTGCGAATGTTGGTGCTCATTCCGATCGAGTGAAGCACAAAGTCAATTTTGCCACCCAGCACTTCTTGCGCTTTGGTGTAGAGATTTTCGAGCTGTGCCACGTCCGTTGCATCAGCAGGGATGATTTCGGCCTCGCAAGTTTCGGCCAATTGTTTAATAGCTCCTAAGCGCATGGCAATAGGGGCGTTAGACAACACAAACGAAGCGCCTTCTTCTTTGCAACGAAGCGCTACTTTCCAAGCAATTGAGTTGGCATCTAAAGCACCCGTGATGATACCACGTTTGCCTTTCAAAAGATTGTAAGACATGGTTAACTTCTGGTTAATGCAGATGGTGTGGCAAATCTTTTTTCTTTTGTAACGTCGCAGCGTCGAACCGTTACTATAGTTAAGCCACTACCTCTGTAGTCGTTAATTTTCGGTTCAAATTAACAAGTTTTTTTGCTCTAAAACCAATATCTATGCCTTTGTGTATTCGTCAAGCCTCTGAGGCCGACTTACCGGCCATCCTGAATCTGTACGCTGAAGCCCTCGAAGACAAACAAGTGATTTCGTTGGAGCAAGCTCAATATCTGTTGGCTCGTATCAACAGCTACCCCAATTACAAGCTTTACGTGGCCGACTTAGACCAAGTTACAGTGGGGACGTTTGCCTTATTGATTATGGACAATCTCGGGCATTTAGGTACGCCTTCGGCAGTAGTCGAAGACGTAGCCGTGCTACCAGGCGTACAAGGTCAAGGCATTGGTAAGCAAATGATGCAGTTTGCGCTGGAACGTTGCCAAGAGGCGGGATGCTACAAAATGGCGCTTTCGAGCAATCTGCGACGGCACCGTGCTCATGCGTTTTATGAGTCGCTCGGATTCAAAAAACACGGGTATAGTTTTTTGATAGAATTGCCCACCAAATGATGTTGCCAATAAGGCATTTTAGCCGTACCTTCACCGCCCAAATAGGGTATGTTTTCTTGTGAAGCCTTATGACAATCCCCATCAAAACCCTATCATAAACCGCAAAACTATGAGCACTATCAAAGTAGCTGTTGCTGGCGTTGGTTTTATTGGACCCGCCCACATCGAAGCCCTTCGACGTAACCCCAACATTGAAGTGGTGAGTATCTTGCACCCCATCCCAGGCGAAGCCGACGTCAAAGCCGAGCAGTTGGGTATTCCGAAAGCTCACCTCAATTACGATGACCTCATTGCCGATGAGTCGGTGCAGGTAGTGCATGTATGTACGCCTAATAACCTGCACTTTGAGCAAGCCAAAAAGGCTCTGCTGGCAGGCAAACACGTCATTTGTGAAAAACCACTGGCTACTACCATAGCCGAAGCCGAAGAGTTGGTCGAATTGGCCGCCAAAACAGGGCTGGTCAATGCCGTGCACTTCAATTTACGGTATTACCCGATTGTTCGTCAAATGAAGGTAATGCGTGAAAAAGGCGAACTAGGCGATTTGTACTCGGTAATTGGTACGTATCTGCAAGACTGGTTGTTTCACCAAACGGACTACAACTGGCGCCTTGAGCCTGACAAATCGGGGGATAGCCGTGCCATTGCCGACATCGGTAGCCACTTGATGGACCTGATTGAGTACATTTCGGGGAATAAAATTTCGGCAGTAATGGCCGACTTCAACACGGTACACAAAACCCGTAAAAAACCACTAAAAGCCGTTGAAACGTATTCGGGAAAAATGCTACAACCCGAAGATTATCAGGATGTTCCGATCAATACAGAAGACTTCGCTTCGGTATTGTTGCGTTTTGAAAATGGTGCCAAAGGCGTAGTGACGGTGAGTCAAGTGTCGGCTGGCCGTAAAAATCGAGTGGATTTAGAGTTCTCGGGCTCAAAAGAAACCTTCCACTGGTGCAGCGAATCGCCCAATAATCTTTGGATTGGCCAGCGTGATGGTGCCAACCAACTACTCATGCGTGACCCGTCGTTGTTCCACCGTGAGGCTGCGTCGGTGATTTCGTTCCCCGGCGGCCACAACGAAGGCTTCCCCGACACCTCAAAGCAGATGTTCAAGGAAGTATATGCGGCTATTCGAGCTGGCAAGCAACCCGACAACCCTACATACCCCACCTTTGCCGATGGCTTGCGTGAATTGTTGATTTGCGAGCGCATTATCGAAAGCCACCGCAAACAGGCTTGGGTAACCGTATAAACACGGTAGGGGCGTATGCAATACGCCCCTACTAAATCAGAAAAAGCCATGCTTGACTTAGGATTTGTAAGCGCCATCTTGGCAGATTATGACTTCGAGAATGTCATTCAGTTTGCTCAACAGCACCAGTTTAAGTGCGTGGAGGTCATGTGTTGGCCTCGTGACAATGCCGATACTCGTCGCTATGCGGGGGTTTCGCATATCGACGTAAATGCGCTGGACGAAAAGCGGTTGAGCCACATCAACAGCTATTTGCATCAGCGAGGTATCTATATTTCGGGTTTGGGGTATTACCCGAATCCCTTAGACCCAGACCCCGAAAAAGCGACGTATTATGTAGAACACATCAAGCAAATCATTCGGGCGGCGGCTAAGCTGAATGTTCCGGTGGTGAACACGTTTATTGGCCGAAATCCGTCGCTCAATGTAGCCGATAACCTCAAGTTGTTTGAAAAAACGTGGGTGCCTATTATCAAGGTAGCCGAAGAAAATAACGTGAAGATTGGCATCGAAAACTGCCCCATGTGGTTTACGAACGACGAATGGCCCGGCGGCAAAAACTTAGCCACCACACCAGCCATTTGGGACAAACTCTTTGAGATTATCCCTTCACCGATTTTGGGGCTTAACTACGACCCTTCGCATTTGGTATGGCAAATGATGGACGAAATCCGCCCCATCTATGACTACTCACATCGCCTACACCACATTCATCTCAAAGACGTAAAGGTGTATCGTGACAAACTAAATCGGGTAGGGATTATGGCAAATCCCTTAGAATACCATAGCCCTAAGCTCCCCGGGCTGGGCGACGTGAACTGGCGGGCCTTTTTTGCCGCTCTCACCGATGTGCGCTACCGTGGCCCTGTGTGTATTGAGGTAGAAGACAAAGCCTACGAAGGCTCTATGGCCGACGTACACGCCGCCATCTTGACGAGCCGAAATTATCTCCGGCAATTCTTGGCGTAATACCTAAATTTTTGTTGAATTCAGACCAGCAAGGAAGCCCTTTGCTGGTCTAATCATATCCAAACGATGCGAAAAACGGTATTTCTACTGATAGCGGTTGGGGTCTTGAGTTCTTTTGCTCCACCCAAAGTTGTCTGGGTAGCTATTGGCGACTCCATTACCTACCTCAACAATCACCAAAACGAAACGGGTCATCGGATTACCCGAGGTTATATGACCATGCTGACAGAGCAACTTTCTGATATTGAGTACGTTAATAAAGGGTATAATGGCTGGACGGCAGGGCGAATCGCTGCTCACATTGATAGTTTGGGCTTGATAAAAGCGGATGTTTATTCGATATTTTTAGGAACAAACGACTGGTGGGTTGGCCGCCCTCTCGGTACGTTAGATGACTACAAAAATAATACAGGGAATAATACGGTTTATGGCTCGTTTCGGATTATTATTAATAAACTCCGTTCGTTGAACAAAGCCGCCCACATTATCTTGATTACACCCATGCAGCGAGTGGACTTTGTGTATATGAACGATACGAAAAACAATGCGTACGGTTCTTACAAAGATAAGAAGGGGCAATACTTAGAGCAATTTGCCAATGCGATTAAAGAAATAGGGGATTTTGAACACGTTGATGTCATAGACCTATTCCATCATCAAGCACTGCGGCACAAAAAGCTAGTTAAATTTAAGCGACTCAAAGACCCGCAGACGGGTTTGTACAAGAACTTTGCCTATCCTAATTTTATAAATGTGCCCTTTAACCCTGAAACAGACGATTACCCCTACCCAATAGAATCAATAGACATGACTTTTGATGGCTTGCACCCTTCAGACAAGGGTTACAGAGTGATTACGAAGCAACTTTTAAAGCCAATGAAAAAATGGCTTGAAACCAAGCAGAACGTTACTTACTCAAATTGATAGCCGTACAGGCGGGTAATTTTTTTCTTGCGCATTTTTTTGACTTTCATCGTCATCTTCACGTCTTTGTTGGGGCGGTTGGCTTGATCACGGGGCTGTTTAGCTATACTATCTACTACGGCCAAGCCTGCAATTGCTTGCCCAAATACGGTATAGCCGCCATCTAGGTGTGGTGAGCCCCCCAACGTTTTGTAGATTTGTTTTTGCTGTTCGGTGGGTGGGCGTACGCCTGGGCGAGCCAGTTGTTTGGCAAAATCGTCGTCGTTCCAGACTTTTCCTTGAACAATATAAAACTGACAGGCCGACGATTTCTTTTCGGGGTTGTTGTCACGTGCTGCGGCCAGAGCTCCTTTTTGGTGAAAAAGCTCCGGTACAAATTCCGCCGGAATGCGCTCCATATCGCTGCCACCATTGCCTAAGCGCTCACCAGCTTTGGCATTGCGAGAGCTGGGGTCACCGCCCTGAATCATAAAATTTTCGATAACACGGTGAAACAGCAAACCATCGTAAAACTTCTGATTGACTAACTTTAAGAAATTCGCCTTATGTAGCGGTGTTTGGTCAAACAAGATGAGTTTGATGTCACCATAGTTGGTAGAGAGGGTTACTAAGTACTCTTTCTTCGATTTTTTCTGCGCTACGGCTATCTGCTGAGCACATACCGTCACAATCCCAACGAAAAAAAACAGTCTGCAATACTTCATAAAAAACGTGATTTGGCGTAAAAATACGAGATGTGGGTAAGACCAGCAAGGGTTTCAGATACTTTACAAACGTATTGATTTCAAAAAAAGTAGAGAAAAATTTGCTTAATTTTTATTTGTTAGTAGATTTACGAAAAATTCGTAATAAAACGATATTTTCGTAAAATGGAAAAGTTGACAAAACAAGAAGAAGAGGCTATGCTAAGTATTTGGCAGCTCGGAAGAGGAACTATCGGACAGATTCTTGATAATATGCCTGAACCTCGTCCGCCCTACACTACGTTGGCCTCAACTTTAAAAAACTTAGAAAAGAAGCAGTATTTGGGCTTTAAGCGCTACGGAAATGTATATGAATATTATCCATTGATTACGCACGAAGCCTACAAAAAGGGCTTTGTTGGCAACGTAGTTCAGCACTATTTTCAGAACTCCTACAAAGAAATGGTCACCTTTTTTGCCAAAGAACAACAGATTTCGGCAGAAGAGTTACGAGAAATTTTAGAAATGATAGAACAGCAAAAACCGTAAGCACATGGTAGCCTTCTTTATCCAATCGGGTATCACCATAAGTGTTTTCTATGGTGTCTATAAGTTACTCCTCCAAAAACTCACTTTTTTTGGTTGGCTTCGCTACTATTTTTTGGGCTCAATGGTGCTTTCGGTAGTTGTACCTGTTCTTGATTTTTCGGTCTTGGTAAAGACCCCAAGGCTTGATTTACAGCCTATTCTCGTAAGTTTTAAAGAAGCGCTACCTACTAATCTACCTCTCACCGAGGCATCATCCATCTATCCCAACTGGATAGTTGTACTAAGTTCCATTTATGGCATTGGTGTAGCGATTGGTCTTTTACGAATAGTCCAGCAGGTAGTTTCTCTTATTCGTTTGCGGCAACGAACCAACTACAACGGCTGCTTTTACGAGTTAAGTGACCCAATAGTGCCTTTTTCGTTTTTTAGCTGGGTCTTTGTAAATCCTGACTTACATACTGAGGCCGAAATCAGCGCCATTCTGGTACATGAACAAGTGCATGTACGCCAACGCCATACGGTTGATATTCTTTTGGCAGAGACGATGGTTGTTACCTTTTGGTTTAATCCATTTGTCTGGTTGCTCAGGGCAATAATCAAGCAAAATTTAGAGTTTTTGACGGACCAGCACGTGTTAAAAGAAGGTATAAGTCGCCAAAGCTATCAATACGACCTACTGAAAATCAGTCAATTGCAAACTTCCCTACATCTTAGCAATCACTTCACAATCAATCACCTTAAAACTCGAATCACCATGATGAACAAAATGCCCTCTTCGCCCATTCAATTGTTTCGTTTTGCTATCGTACTTCCTGTTCTGACGGGGCTTGTTTTGTTGTTTCAGCCAGAAACGATAGCCCAAGTAATCAACACCGAAACAGAACAAAAAAGTAGCCCTTACTACAAAGCAGCACGAGCCTATTATCTAAAAGAAGATTACAAAAGTGCCTTATCATTTGCCCAAAAAGCCATTCAAGAGCAAGAAGATGCCTACAGCCATAATCTATTAGGGCTTTGCTTAACGCAAGACAATCAACTTGTTTTAGCAAAGGAGCATTTCAGCAAGGCCATGTCATTAAAGCCAGACTTGGCGGATAGTTATATCAATCAAGCGCACGTTTTTGCGCTTGAAGGAAAGCCTAAACAAAGTATCGGTCTGCTAGAGAAAGCCCTAACACTTGAGCCAAAGAGTGTATTGATTTATAAGAACTTGGGTGTTGCCTTTGACGAATTGGGCGAGTGGCAAAAAACCATTTCGATATGGCAAAAAGCAACTAAACTGTTTCCAGAAGAAGCAGGTTCGTTTGAATATAATATTGGGTTGCGCTTTGCACAGCATGGCCAAGTAGAAGAAGGGTTAAAATGGCTGAAAGAAGCAGCCCGCAATGGCTCCACGGAAGCCATTGCTATTTTGAAAGAACGGGGTTATTGGAACGAAGGAGAGGTGTTTGGCAAAAAGTAAAACAAACCCACAAGGTTTTCAAAGACCTTGTGGGTTTGGGCTTTACCTCAACGGTAATTCGGAATATTTTGCCCCAACACCATGTTACGCTGACCTATCCAAATACAATTTTTTTGTTGAAGTGTAATAATTCCCGACCCTCCTCGCTTTTCTGCCTTTTGCTGGGCTTGAGCGGGCAAAAAGGGGTCACCTTCAAATTCGTATTCGTCTATGTAATACTCATTTTTGTCTGGTTCTTTGACGAAAACGTGAACATGTGCTGCAATGTTGGCATTGGGGTAGGGTTTGGGGCGAATGGTAACAAAGCGGTAGCGACCTTGTGCATCGGTTTTCATCCAGCCCCGTAGGTGTCCGTGTCGGCGGGCGCAAGGCTCGCCTGTTCCTTTGGAGTAAAGCCCCTCATTATCTGTATGATACACATACACAATTACATTTGGCGCAGGCGTTTTTCCATCTTTCTGAAAAACCACTCCACTGATTTCCATCGGCTCGCCGGGTTCGTTTTGGGTCGAAATAGTAGTTTGCCAGCTTATTTGTTGAGGCATGCCTTGATACAAGCCCTCACAACATTCGCAAGGTCCACCGATGCGTTGAGCATAGGACAAGGTGCTGATACTGAAAATACTGGCGAAAAGAATGATTTTCATGGCTTTGAGATTTTAAAGTATAAGTAATCACCCCCCAATCAACCTATCCTTGTACGTTCGGCTCATCCGCAGCACTTTTCCATTTTTAAGTATCACCGAGTAGTCACCGTTAAAATGCGACTGAATTTCTTTGATGGCATGGATATTCACCAGCGTGGAGCGGTGTATTCGCACAAACTGCTTAGGGTTGAGGCGGTTTTCGACATGGCTCAATGGCTCCGAGAGCAGGTGTTTGGCCTTATCGGTGTGGATTTCTACATAGTTGCCATCAGCTTCTAAATGAGTGAGTTCGGTTACTTTTATTAAGTGGATACGCCCACCATCTCGAACCGTCAACAGCTCAGGATAACTGGGCGGAGTAAGTTGTTCAAATAGCGTTCGGTACTGCTCAAAAAGGGTGTCAACAGGCTGTTTTTTTAGTAGTTCATATTGCTGGACAGCTTTCTGGAACGTTTTGTCAAAACGCTCTTCGTCAAAGGGTTTTAACAAATAATCAATAGCATTGGCCTCAAAAGCTTGCAAGGCATATTGGTCAAAAGCCGTCACGAACACCACCACCGGTAAGCGATTGATTTGTAGCTGTTTGGCCAGTTCGAGTCCGTTGAGTTCAGGCATTTGAATATCCAAAAATGCCAAATCGGGTTGATGTTGACGGATGGCTTCGAGGGCTTCCTGCCCATTAGTACATACCGAAATCACTTCCGTGTCGGGTTGTTTACGCAAGAAATGCAAGAGCAAATCTCGGGCAATGGGTTCGTCGTCGGCAATGAGTATTTTCATATAATTATCCATTCAACCGATACCATCACTCAAAGTGATGGTATCGGTTAACAGTTTATTTATCTAATCGGAATTTCTATGATTACGCAAATACCAAACCCGCCTTCATTCTCCTGAATATCAAATAAATAACTACTTTGGTACAAACTTTCCAAGCGTTTGAGGGTATTGGTGAATCCGACGCCAAACTGAAAATTTACTGAATCTACTTTTGCGCCATTGTCTCGCACATACAAACGCAAACGCTCGCCTACCTGTGTGGCATCTATCCAGATTTGCCCTTGTTTGGCAAAAGGCTCAATGCCGTACTTCACGGCGTTTTCGACAATGGGCTGAAGCAGCATCATGGGTACCGAGCAGTTGGCGAGTTCAGGCGGAACAACCATGTGTACTTGTATGCGCTCGCCAAAGCGAATTTGCAGAATGTCAAGATACAAGCGCAACAGTTCGATTTCTTGACCCAACGACACCGTATCGCCTTGCCCCTCTTTAAGCGAGAGCCGTAGCAAATCGCTGAGTTTGATAAGCATTTGAGTGGCTTTTGGAATCTCGCCTTGTTGCATTAGCCCAATAATGTTGTGGTGGGTATTGAACAAAAAATGGGGCTGCAACTGCATTTTCAAGAAATTCAGCTTGGCATCAGAGAGTTGTTTTTCAAGCTGGGCTTTATCGAGTTTGGCCTGCTGATAAGCTTTGAAAATCGTGAGGGCTTTGTGTACACCCAGTAGCAGCCAATAGTTAAGTAGCTCATTGATAAACGAATACGTCAGGTTTTTTGTAATAACCTCCCCAAAACCTTTAGGACCAATTAAGGTGCTCCACAGTAGGGTGACCAAGCCCGAAAACACAACTAAGTGCAAAATACTGAGTAGCTTAGAAAATAAAACATGAAATATTATGTTTCTGAACAACTGTGGCTTTTGGATGGGGAATCGGTCGGCGAGCCAGAAGACCACAAACGTAAATGGGATATAGAGCAGCCACTTGGTTTTGTAAATCAGATTAGGCAACCAATCATACGATTTGGCAAAAAACCACTCTTGTCCAGTCATGGCAACTGTTACCATAACCCAATACAGCGGAACCAAGTAGTAGCGGATATTTTTTTCGGAGAGCATGGTATTAGGTTTTGAGTGATTCCCTCACGTTAAATGGTGGAATCGAACCAGTTAGGTTAAAAGGCCACCAACTTTTTCAAATTCTCATCAGAGGCTTCAAAATTCTCAATTCGGCTCATCACTACTCGCTTGCGATAGGCGAAAATAGTATTTTTGTTCTGTGGATTAAGGCAATACAATCGGCTGGTTTCGGCGTCGGTTGGAGAGGGTACAAAGGTCAGGGCTATGTTTTTTAGTTTCAGTTTTTCAGCCATCACGCACAGCGACTTTTTGAGGTCTGCCTCTGTTTTTCTGTGTGGATTCATATACATTACAAACACCTTTCTATCTGCCTTTCCAGTTGTAAGATATTCATTTTCAAGAAATCTTAATAGCTTTTCAGATTTTTCGACTTCGTCGTTGAGCCACACTAACAGCCCTTCGGTTCGAGCGCCATACTTGCACATAGGGCAGGTGTTGGTACCGGCATCCAGCCCTGTTACGTGCGTAGGGTCAAAGGCTGGGCATTTGCTACCGACACCTAAGCCGAACGTTTCGGCAAAATTGGCAAAAGGCACCGCAACCATCAGAGAAAGACAGATTACATTTACTATTCTGCGCTTACGAACCAGCCAAAACGTTACCCCTATCAAACCAAACAAAAGTACATTGGTAAAAAAATGAGCCGGACTGTAATCAGATTGTGGGACAAAAGCTTGAAATTCAGCCAGTTCTTTCGCTGAGATTTTCTTGACTTGTGTCGCATTCATGGGCATTGCGTATTCCAGCAGCCATAGGTTCCCTTGTTGGTCAAACAAACCTCCAACAGGGTGTTTGTTTAAAGACAACTCCCAAACCACCTTCATACTCCCATCGGGCGCTATCTTACGAACTTGCTGCTTATCCCAAACCGCAACATACATATTAGCCTTTTTATCTTCCCAGATGCCATAAATATTGTGGTTGTGTCCGCCGTCAAGCCAGTGTGAATGCTGCCCTTTTTCATCGTCTAAGTCCTTGGCTACCAGTAGTAATTTATGGTCAGATGTAATTTTGTAGAGGTCGTTATCATCTACAAAAAACAAAGTTCCATTAAGTGAGGCATACTGCCAGCGTATATCCCTAAACTTACCCGAGTAGATTTTTTCTCGCTGTCCATTTGGGTAATTACGCCAAAACTGGCACGTTTCGCCTCGCTCTACTTCGTACATATTGCCCTGACCGTCACGCACAAAGCTATAGTTTTTCAGAAAACCTTCCGTTGGCTGAATCACCTTGCAGACGTTGCCATCGGCGCTACGCTTCCAAACGTAATGCCTCCATTTGTCGGTGGCTTCGCCTTCGTACCAGAGGTGTTCGCCAAATAGATTGTCGTCTTTATCAATCGCCAGCTCATGGGTATGCACACCAGCTACGACCACCTTTTTGTTCTTGCCATCGGGCGATACCTGCCAAACTTGTTTGAGGTCGGTGTAATAGACATATCCCTTTGAATCTCTGACGATTCCGATGCCGGGGTGGGCGTGTCCCAAAAGAGGAAATAGCAAGAGGAGGAGGAAAGTTAATCGTTGTTGCATGGCTTTTAGATGATTTAATGTTGGGCCAAAATTAGGCCTGTGAACTACCAAAGGGAAGCAAAAAAGGGCGAGACGATGGAAAAACAGGGTGAGGGGAGGACGTTAGACCTTCAATACGATAACAGAGTAAGTGAGAAACAGTATTGGCAGTCAACCCAATACCTGTCAAGATAGTTGGATAGGTACTGTATTTTTGCTTGCAATTCTATATCTTTCGAGACAAACCTCTAACCATCATGCAAACAAACGATACTTCTCGACGCAATTTTCTGAAAAATAGCGTATTGGTAGGCGCAGGACTGTCAGTACATGCTCCTACCGAAGCAACTATTGCTATGCCCAAAAACACACATCAATTTAGCTTTTGCCTCAATACCAGTACCATTCGGGAGCAAAACTTGGGCTTAATGGCCGAAATGGAAACCGCTGCCAAGGCTGGCTACAATGGCATAGAGGTTTGGGTGAGTACCGTAGAGAAGTACGTAGAAAAAGGCGGTAAACTCAGCGATGTGCGCAAAAAAGCCACTGATTTAGGCTTGACGATTGAAGATGCCATCGGCTTTTCAAAATGGATTGTGGACGACCCCACCGAGCGAGCCAAAGCCCTCGAACAAAACAAACGAGAAATGGGCATGCTGGCCGAAATCGGTTGTAAGCGCATAGCTGCACCGCCCTTTGGTGCTACCAATATGCCGGGTCTTAATCTGAACGAAGCGGCTGCTCGCTATGCTAAGTTGTTAGAGTTAGGCGATCAGTCAGGTGTATTGCCTGTGTTGGAACTGTGGGGATTTTCGGCCAATATGCACCACCTGAGCGAGGTGGTGTTTGTGGCGCTTGAGAGTGGGCATCCGAAAGCCTGTATCTTGGCCGATGTATTTCACCTCTACAATGGTAAATCGCCGTTTGTGGGGCTTCAAAAACTGAGTGGTTCGATGCTCCCCATCTTCCACATGAACGACTATCCTGCCGAGCCAGCAATCGGTACCATCAACGACAGCTATCGGGTGTTTCCGGGCGATGGCGTGGCGCCACTCAACCAGATTTTGAAAGACCTCCACGCCAAAAACACACCAATTGTGTTGTCGCTGGAGCTGTTCAATAAAGAATACTGGAAAATGAATGCTTTAGATGCCGCTAAAATGGGCCTGACCAAGATGAAAGCGGCAGTAGCCAAAGCACTTGCCTCTTAAATGATGTTTCGTATGAGCTTATGGCAAGCCCCTGCGTCGTTTTCAACAAATGAAACCAAAAAACAAGACTATTTTATTGCCTCATTTTGAGTAAGTTACTGGTTTTGTTTTTGGCCCTACTCGGCATCTTTGACACACCTAAAACCAACGGTTGCATTTCGCTCAAAGCCTTGCGAGACTCTCAATAAATGTTGCCGATGGGTTAGTTTTTGAGGGCCTCCTTGTACATACCACCAGCTAGCGGTTGGCTTAAAATGCGAACCACCTTTGAGCATAATAAAGGTATAGGAGCCGTTTTGATACAGGTCGTTGGTTAGCTGCCACACATTGCCAACTAAGTCGTTCATAGTAAGCTGATTAGCCCCTTTCGGATAGGTACCAATGGCGTCGGTGTGTCCGTTGCCTGCATTACATCGGGTCGAGTCAAATTGCATCCCCCAGGGGTAGGCTCGATTATCGGGATATTGGGCGGCATACTGCCACTCTGTTTCGGTAGGGAGGCGTTTGCCCGCCCAACGGGCATAAGCTTGGGCATCTTCGTAGCTGATATACACTACGGGGTGGTTTTCGAGACCTGTTGGGATTTTTCCGTTTTGCCAATGCTTTAGAAAGTTGGCCGAATCGCTCGGTTTATAGCGAGTCGCTGCTAAAAAACGACTAAAATCGGCATTAGTCACCAAATTTTGGTCTATGTAAAACGGCTTGAACTGATATGTTTGGTTGTTTTGCCCATCTGGATAAAACACCCAGTCGTCGCCCTGAGTTGTTTTGAACGTGTAATTACCCGCCGGAACCAACACCATTCCTTGAGGTGATGTAGGGCTGATGCTGGTTTTTTGTACTTTACTAATCAATCGTGCCGTTCCGGGTTTGATTTCGACCACTCGCTCGTCCAGTAGCGTTTTGTTGTCTATGACTTGAATCACAAAGCGACCTTCGTAAGTCCCAAACTTTTCTATTAGTTTAATCAAATGAGTACCTGCGGGCAATTCAAGGGGTGTTTTGGCATAATCGGGTACACCTGCCCAAATGCGTATTGTTCCTTTATCGGTAGTTACTGACAGCACATCTTCGTGCATTTTTAAGCTGACTTTCAATAAATTAGGTAACTGAACGATACAATCCACCTCCCCCTCGTTGTTGGTTCCGAGCCATTTTTGGTCAAAAGTCGCCGTTTCGGCTTCTATGTAGTAGTGGCCTCCTTGCAGTACCGGTTGGAGTTCTTTATGATGCCATACATCCACAAAATGGGTGCCTTCGGTAGGTTTTATTTCAAACAAAGGTTCTTTGAATCCATGAGGAATGGTACTGAAAATAGTCCAAAGTTGTTTCGAATGTGAACCATCGCCAGGCCAATGGTTTACGAAGATGTTGTCTTGCGTGGTAGTAATGAGAGGTGTGTAGCTTTTTTGTTGAAATAGGGCTGCATTCTCTCTCAAAATTCGGGAAGTTTTCCCCAAATAACGGTATTGCTCGTCCATCCATTCGGCAGGTTTGCCATTCCGAAACACATTTAATTCTGTACCATAACCGTTGAAAAATGAAGTGGCAAATTCTCGTCTGATAGGCTCCAAATACAATTCTGCTACTCGAAAAATAGCGAATTCGGGTTTCATAAACTTGTTGAGATTGAGTAGAGGCGGATAATACAACGCATTATGCACCCGCCCCGACACAATACCGGGCATGTCTTTGGGTACGGCCATACCCTCAGAGTACATCACCACGCCAGCCTTGACTTGGTCGGCGGCAGCTTGCAATGCTCCTGACGACGAACCTTTGGTGTCAAGCACCACTCCATTAGCGTCAGTGTCTCGAATCAACTGCGCCATTCCGCTCAAATGTCCCGCTTGTCCTTCTTTGCTACCTCCCTGATACTGAGTGCTTTCGTCCCAAGGATTATAACAGATAAAAAACTTGGTGTTCTGCTGACGAAGCTCATTAGCCAATGACTTTAGGCGGGGTAATCCACCGGGCAAATCTTTGAACAAATCCCACTGATTGCGGGGGTCTAAACCCAAGGTAGGCCAAGTCGGCCAAATGCCTATGACGTCGTCGCCACCGTATAGCTTTTTGCCTTTTTGGCCAAATTCCGTCAAATGATACTTCCCATCTCGGTAGTCATAAAACCAATTGTCCCAAGCCATCACCAAGTGCATCACATAGGCGTCTCGAATCCACTGAAGGTCTTTTCGTTCAAACAACTGGTTGTTAAAGCCTTGTATATCATACAGATACCGCTCCTGAAAACACCTGCGAAGCCCTTCTTGCCAATCGCCCTGATAAAAATCGGCATACAGTTCGTACTGTACAGTTCCGCCGGGTGCCACTATACTCTCAAAGCGCTTGCGGGTGGTTTTCTCCCACGATTTACGCCGAGTCAATCCAAATACTGCTAATTGGTTGGATAAGGTAATACCCGAATAGCCCAGTTCCCAAGCATTATCGGGCACAATGACGTTGACGGGGTTTCGTCCGGGGATAAAAAGATGTGTTCGGGAGAGCCAATGCTCGCCTAAGCCTGTCATGTACACATGTTGGGGAGAGGTACCAAATGGAACCACATTGCGCAGATTGAGGGTGTCGGCAGAGATGTTTTTGAAGGTAATTTTCAAACAAACCAAGTCACCCCATTCTTCGCTGCTGGTTATGGTTATTTCCAATTGCTTCTGCCAATCTTGCCGTATGGAGGAGGTTTGTTTTTTATTCAACTCAAACGAAACCAAGGGCATACGATGCGGGGGGGTGAGTTGTTCGCCCTTCTGTGTAACGAACCCCAGCACTTCGGGGGTGTCGTTGCGAGTAAACATCAGCTGCTGAAGCGGTTGGGCTATCGTTGTCAGGCTCAGCAACCAAAACGGTAGTAGTAAATATTTCATAGCCAAGGCATTGTGGGTGTCACAAAGCTATGATTTTTGGGAAAATTTGATGACGGTAGCGCATTTTTATTAATCCCCCTCCGGTTGTCTCTCCTACTCAAAAAGAACTCAACACATCCTTTTTATCAAAATGTACCTCTACCCCAACCCCAGCCGCTCCCGCACCACACCTAAACTATCTTCATACGAGGCCCCGACAGGGATTTCAAGACCCTGAACCCACACACTCTGGCGAGTGATTTTTTGGATGTGAGCTAAGGAAACAATAAATGAACGATGAATCCGTACAAATAGGTGCGTTGGTAACAGACTCAATGCTTCTGTGACACTTTGCCGGCTTAATAACTTCTTGTTTTTGAGCACATACGCCATGTAGTTGCCTTCGGCTTCTACATAAAGAATATCTTCCAGCAAGACCTTTTCTTCTTCATAGCCTGTTTTCAAAAACAAATAGTCGGGCATAGGCTCGGCTTGTTTTAATTGTTTGGCTTCTAAGGCCTTATTACACGCTTTAGTAAATCGAGCCAGCGAAAACGGTTTTAACAAGTAATCCAGCGCATCTAATTCAAAGCCCTTTACGGCGTACTCAGAGTATGCCGTTGTGAACACGACCATCGGAACTTTCTGGAGAATATTCACCAACTCAAGCCCTGAAATATCTGGCATTTTAATATCCAGAAAAATCAGATCAATTCGATGCTGCTGCAAAAAAGGAATAGCCTCAAAAGCATCTGTAAAAGAAGCCTTTAGCTCCACAAATGGCACTTTAGAGGCTAACATCTGAATCACTTCTAAGGCTCGTGGCTCGTCGTCAATGGCTATGGCAGAAAGCAACATAATGGTTAGTAAATCCCCAAAATCAAAGATACAAAAAAATCTTGCTCTGTTGCCTGAATGTCAAGCGTGTGGCGGTTGGGATAAAGGAGTTCAAGCCGTTTCCGAACGTTTTCTAAACCAATGCCAGAATGTTCTCTCTCTGGGTCCTCAGCCGACTTGGCATGAACGCTGTTGTGTACCTTAAAATAGAGTTTGGTGGCATCTTGGGTTAGCGTTATGTAAATCCACGAAGGATTCCGAAAACTAATACCGTGTTTGAAGGCATTCTCAACAAAGGGATTCAATAACATGGGGGCAATATACACCTCGGGTTTGGCTTCTTGCAGATTCACCCTGATTTCGATAGACTGCGACTCGTCAATACGCATACGCTGGATGTCCAGAAAATTCTGGAGGTATTCAAGTTCTTTGCTCAGGGGGATTCGTTCTTGATTGTTTTCATGTAGCATAAAGCGCATCATATCGCCGAGCTTTTGAATGCCATCTGCTGTTTTTTCGCTGTTTTCCTTCATGGCCACCGAATACAGTGTGTTGAGGGCATTAAACAAAAAGTGTGGATTTATCTGCGAACGCAGCGTACTCAGCTCTGCCGATTGCCTCAGTACTTGGGTTTGAAGTTGTTGGTTTTCCACAAAAAAATACCATCGAATTAGGGCCGTTAGTAGTCCAGCAATGTTTGGAATGACGAAATAAATGATAACAAGATCGTCTCGACCACTCGAAATCATGAACCAACCCACAATCAAGACAAAACTTACCAATCCATAGGCACTAATATAAGCAAACACGTGCATGAAGCCTTCCATGGTTTGGAGGCGAAACTTGGCAAGAAAGGGAATGGCTTTTTTGAAAAAGAATTGGTGCAATACCACCGTAAAAGTAATGATAATCAGGCTCGCAACTACACCATTTCGACCTAAAATTAGGTTGGCGATACGCCCCACAAAGACCCAGAATATGACTGTAGCTACCACGCCCGTTGCAATGATGTAGCTGAGTGTTTGATGCTTAGGCTGGCGTTTTTCTTCGTAGAGTTGTAGGGTATAATAATAAACCTGGGCGATGGCCTCATACACTAGTAAGATAAATAGCGCAGCAAAAGTATTGGTCAAGAGGTGTAGTTTGCGAAATAGCGAATACACCTTCATACCGACAATTAGGTGGTCGCCGTTGTACCGCCAGCGCCATTCGAGCCGAAAATAGCTGTAGATGAAAATACTACTGACAACGAGCAAAATAGTTAAGGCTATCCAGCTAATGGTTTGATTATCAACGATACGGTTCTTAATTCGAGGAAAAGCTAGGTAATGAAATACATACCAAGCCATCATAAACAACAGACCACCTACTGCCGTGGGGAAGATGACGTTAAGGTTGTAGTCAAATGCTACTAAGTCTTTCAGAAGGGTAGAAGTCGGTACATTGCTAGACAATGCTATTCGAATATCGGTATCGAATTCGGCCGAGACTTCAAAAAGACGACGAATGATGTAGGCCATTGCCGCCCCAACCATAAAAACGAGTTCATACCGACGAATCTTTTCCATGTGCTTTTACTTTTTTAGTCCAAAAGTAGGCACAGGCAAAGTGCTTCGGCTGAAAATGGGATGAAACGATTGAAAAATGATTTAAAACACCTCTTTCAACGACGAAACGCCCAGTTCGGTCAAGAGCACCTCCCAATATTTAGTAACGGTAGGGTTGTTTTGCTTAACGGTACTGGTTGGTTCAAAGGGCAAGGCCAGTTTTACTTCGACACCCGATAAATTGGGTAAGCTTTCTTTGAGCTTTTCGGCATCGGCCTTCGCCCATTCTTCGGCTTGTGTATCATTTTTGGGAGGATTAACCTGGAAGTCTCTTCGTCCGTCACCTTTCATGCTTTCTATCATATCAGTTAGGTAATAGGCTTTTACGATGAAGCCATCACCTGCCAACTGATTAATAACAGACAGACTGGCCCAAATATCTGTAGCTTGATTGCTGGCCGAGCTATTCTGAATGGCCAGCTGGGCAAGGGTGCGCTGACGGAACGCCATCCGCTCTTTTTTCAACGAAAGCTCGTAGGCTGTCTTGATAGCCTCAGCATCAGTGCCATTTACGTTGGTCAAATCTTCCATTTCGGAATGACAAACGCCCTCAAATGCTTTGGCCTTAGCCGTATTTTCATGGATAAAATACACCTCTATTCGGTCGCCTTTGTGTTGAATATCTTGGTCTATGGCTTCGCTCAAGATGCGGCGGTATTTTTCGTTTATAAAGGTCTTGTTTACATTCACACTCAACGACTTATCCATAAATACTACCGTACAAACATTGGGTTGGTTGGTAGCGGCCAGATTAGCTGTCGTTTTTTCGGAATCGGATGAGCAAGCACTCCACACTATGGCAGAGAGCAATAGAAGTACATACGGATAGAACGTTTTCAAAGAGCAAGAGAACGGACGTGTATTCATGTGATGGAAAATGAAAATCAACGGAAAAGTAGGCAGCAGTCTAAACTGATTGCCCAAAAATGGGATGAATGTGACTCAGAAAGTTGTAAGTGGTTCTAACAAGCATTTTGTATCAAACAAACGAAACTACGTTCGACTTATTTTCTGAGTTGCAAACTATCACGCAAAGTACTGGCTTTGTTGGCAGGAATAGGCCATTGGGTTTGTTGTTTTTTCTTCAACGTAGCTTTAGTGGTAGTAGGTTTACCACTTTGTTTAAAAGTATCTTCCCATCCCAAAATTTGATGTGGAAACACTCGTTCAAAGCTAATTTTGAGTGTTCGGTCGGGATATTCAAGCACATACTGCCGGGTGGTGGCATTTACCGAATCTACTTTGGCTTGGGCTGTAGTCACGCTTAGTTTTCGATGCAAAAGACACGCCGCCTGTGTGCTGGGTACAAGGCTTAGTTCACCGGTGGGAAGTTTGTCGGGTTGCAAGCGCAGGCGAGTCCAAAGTTCGTCTTCGAGCCAACTACGGTCCAATTCTGCTGTTTGATGAGCATCTTCTTCGGTGTAGCCGTGTTGTACAACCTCATACTTTCGATTCTTCAAGTTCAGCTGTATGTAACTTTGGCCGTCCCAGTCCTGCACCGTCGTGCTCACTTTTAGCGCATGAGGATACAGCTTTAAGTCCGTTGGCGAAAACACCGAAGTCATCGTACGTAACTCTGATGCACCAATCGTAAGATGGTGTAACCCATTCATTTTCAATGCAGAAGTGGCTAAGTCTTTCTTGTCGGACGATAACTTTACTTGTTTATCGGTTCTAAAGTCTTCGGGAACAAATACCAACACCGCTTCTCCCGTTGATGTTTGTCCATTTTGGGTTTGTTCCAGCGAATACGTACTCAATTCTGCAAGGCCACCTTTCCAGTAATTATTGCTTTCGTCCGCAGAGGCTAGGGGAGGAGTAGAGCTACTTGGTGGGTTCTGAAAAATGGTTGCTTTCATCGCAAACGCATAGGCAATGGCCAACAAAACCACCAAAAACAAGAAATTATTGCGCACAAACATAAGCGTAGCAGTTGGATGAGACTCCGTTGTCTCAAAATCTATAGCAAGATGGGTAAAATCAATGAAAGAACCGAATGGATAGATGCTTCACCTCAATCCCGAGGCAACCGTTCTATTACTCGCATGAGCTGTTCCAGACCTTCTTGGTCGTCGGGTCCAAAATCATCGAGTTGATCGCTGTCCACGTCCAGCACCAAGAAAACGTCTCCTTTTTGGTCAAAAGCAGGCAAGACAATTTCTGATTTTGATAGCGAACTGCACGCAATATGCCCTGGAAATGCTTCTACATCAGGTACAATCACGGTCTGTTGGGTACGGTAGCAATACCCACAAACGCCTCGGTCAAAATTAATTCGGGTGCAAGCAATCGGTCCTTGAAACGGTCCCAGCACTAATTGATTGCCTTTTTTGAGATAAAAACCCACCCAAAAGAACCTAAAGGCTTCTTTGAGTGCCGCACTAATATTGGCCAGATTGGCTATGAAATCAGGTTCGCCCTCTACCAATGCTGTGATTTGCGGAATCACGCTATCGTATAGTTCTTTCTGAC
This sequence comes from Spirosomataceae bacterium, assembly GCA_046329195.1. GTDB lineage: Bacteria > Bacteroidota > Bacteroidia > Cytophagales > Spirosomataceae > JAXLVB01. The sequence goes on from JAXLVB010000001.1 coordinate 1,036,671, forward strand.
TCGTGGTGGTCGGAATCCATAAGTTTTCGGCCATAGTTGCTTATACCGTAACGTTGGCAAAATGTTTCTTTAACCAGCATTTAGCCGCAGGAATTTTCCAGTTTGTTTGAAAATCGGTCCACGTCGTAACCATGGGGTTAAACACTGGCATGTCAGGAGTAATCAGTCCTTCCGCAATAGCCTGCTTGGCTTTGAGCATTGGGATGGTTTGCACAACACCATCTTTTAAAAAAGCGATAGATCGGTCAAAAAAGCTGATACCCAGTTGACTTTCAAGGCTTTTTAGCCATTGGGCTGAAGCATCAATCGAACATCCTGAAGGCATATTGAACGATTCATCTACTGCCACTACCAAAAACCGATTGTACAACACGTGAGCCGAGCCCGTGAGTGGCTGGCCATGTGCGGCCCATTGAGATACGGCTTGTTTCAAGTAAGCTTGGATCTGGTTGGCCAGTGAATCGTCCAAGTTTTCAGAAGCTTGGTACACCCACACTCGGGCGGTGGCTGGCATTTCGTTAAATTCTATCCACATAATGATATAGTTACTTCCGACACGTGTCGGGGTTATCGGTTGTCTTTATTTTCTCTCAATCAGTTGCTACGCCACTGAAGAGTTGAAACCCAATACATGTCATTAACAAGTTAGAATGATAACTTTGTTCACCAAGGTAATTGATTTCTGCTTGGAACAGTCAAAAATATGAAAAACACGGAATATGATGGCTTTGTCAACCATCACATCCCGTGTTAGATAAAAGAGAGCAAGGATTAGGACTTTGTATCAACCAGCCCTTTCACAAAATACCCCGAAAGCGCTGAGAAACCGCCTACCAGTCCGCCCACCAAACCTGTGACAGCGATAAGCAAATACGATTGCGGTGATTTGAAAAAGATAGTAGCCACCCTAGCAACCAAGATTTCACCAGAGCCTAAATTAGCAAAAAAGGCCATGCCTGCCCAGCTTAAAAAGAGCGCCAAACACCCAGCAATAAAAGTACTGGACGCTGAAGTGCCTTTCCAAAACGCTGCCAAAAAGGCAACAGGGGCAATCACCCACCAAGGCAAGAAAAACTGAGCGATTGTGCTGACAATGAGTATGATAAGAAATAACATGAAGTCAAGATTTTAAAGGTAATGTGACTTATTTTTTCAAAACAGCCTTGCTTACAATTCGACTGCTTTTATCGTCTTTCGTTCGTAGGTAAAGCAGCTCGTTCAGTTCGCCATTGGCCCATTTGTCAATCATATTATCGTAAAATTTACTGCCCGGGTTCCCCGATTGACCCCCAGGATAAAGACCATACGCTTTAGGGCCTTCTTTGCTCAGTTGCACCACCATGCGCCAAGATGGGCCGTGTCCGCCGCCTGTTGCATTGACAATTCGAGGACCACCACCCGCTTTGATATTGAGGCGACTGAGCGCATCCATACCCGGAATGAGGTGGCGTACTCCCGTGGCTTTGATTTTCCACCATTGCCAGGCTTCACCCATCGAGCCATTGCGCTTCACGAGGCTATCTACCGACGCTTTGAAGCTCCGATTCAAAATATCAGCGGCTGTTTCAACCTTGTCTTTGGTCGAAACATTATCAAACCACGCTGAAGCTGGCTCTTTTTGAATGAGTTGGATGGTTCGGTAAAACGTAGGCAACCGATATGGCAACGAATCGCTGTCTGGCAGATTATCTCGCCACGTGGCTTCCATCAGATTCACCGCCCATTCTTCAAAAATAGTAGGGGCAATTTCTTCGGCATTGTTATAAAAATTCCACTTTTTGAGGGTTTCAATCGCTTGTTTTTGCGTCGCACTTAGTTCTTTTTCTTGCAAAACAGCCATCATTGTCGGCAAAAAATCTCGTGCATCCACGTTCATGTTGTCGTTTTGAAGCATCCGTAGGCTATCAACTGTTGCTTTCTCCATGCGAGTGAGTCGCTCATTGATACGACGGCCACGGTTGGCAGGAGCAAAATTCCATCCTAAGTAATAAGGATAAGTAGGGTCTGTAGAAAACTGGTTGGCCGAACTCACAAAGCCCCTCGGTGGATTCAATACATGGGGGTTTTGTGCATGAGGAATCCAGCCGACCCAATCGTGAGCAGGGTTAGTGCCATCCAAAAGATATTTACCTTGTTCTTTCCACTTGAGTGGAAACAGACCATTTACCCAAATCGCTACGTTGTTTTCGTTAGAAGCAAAGCAGAAGTTTTGGGCCGGAAACGCATAATGACTCAGGGCGTTCACATAGTCGTCATAGCCCTTGGCACGATTCAACTCATAAAAAGTCTGCACACTGTTGTTGGTTTCGTGAGCTACCCAGCGCAAAGCGTAGCCTACAGGCGTATTCATATTAAACGCTTTTTCGCCTTTTTGATACACTACAGGGCCGTGGTGAGTATAGTACACGGTATCTACTACGTCGGGTTTCCCTTTCACTTTAATGGTTTCGATGCGGGTTTTGGTTGGTTTCCACTTGCCATCGTGCCAATATTCTTTTTTAGTAGCATCCTTGAACTTTACCTCATACCAATCTACTACATCGGAGCCAACGTTGGTAGGGCTCCACGCTACGTTTTCATTAAAACCAATGATAATACCCGGCGAGCCTGGCAGCGTAACGCCATAGACATTGATGCCCGGTGCTACCAACTGCATCTGATACCAAATAGAGGGCAAATTCAAAGACAAATGTGGGTCGCCAGCCAAAATTGGCAACCCTGTAGCTGACTTGCTACCATGCACAGCCCAGTTGTTGGAGCCAATGCCTAAATCTCGCTCAGGGGCTGCAAACGCCACTGATTTTTCGGCAGATTTAACCACAGCAGGAGGAGTAACCGGAATCGGGGTAAAATCCCACTTTGTTCCAGACGGAATAATAGGGCTTTCGATAAATGGAAAATCAGGAAAAAGTGCATCGGCTGCTGCTGCTCCGAGCTTTTTTTGCACGTTGGTCAGGCGTAGCTCGTCGGTTCCAGAAGCCAGCGTAAACGACATTTCTTCAATCAGCAGCGCACACTTTTTAGGTGTCCATTCTTCGGGGGCGTAGTCCAGGAGTTTGAATTCGAGCGGATAATCTTTGGGCGACAGCTGGTGAATGTACGCATTGATACCTGCCGAATAAGCCTCGGTAACTTCTTTGGCCTTGGGGTTTTTCTCCATCAGAGCCAGCGACTGCTCCGCCCCATACACAGAGCCCATACGACGTTTGTAGGCATCTATGCCTGCTGCCCGTTCGCCAATGACCTCGGCCAGCCGTCCGCCAGCCGAACGAGCCACAAAATCCATTTGCCACAGGCGGTCTCTCGCCTGCAAATAGCCTTGGGCTACATAAAGGTCGTGGTCGTTTGTAGCAAAAACGTGTGGCACTCGGTTTTCGTCATACAAAACGGTTACCTCGCCTTGTAGCTCAAGAATACTCAAGGTTTCGCTACTCGGGAGGTCGCCTTTTTCGACGGTTGCCCAAAAACCTTGGAATGGACTCAAAAACTTACCAAGTGGCGGAGCTACGCCTACTTTGTTGTTGAGTAAATACAGTAACGCCCCCGTAATCAGTAGGCTAACTAATGATTTGATGAGTTTCATGGGTTCGGCAAATAGGTCGAAAGTTTAAACGGTTGATGAAAATTGGCAAAATGGTGTTCTTGAGAAGAAGAATCAGGACAAGAAAAAGCAAAACTACTAAAAATAGTATGCTTACATACGAACTGGAAATTTCTTTTTTCAAGAAAAAATTAAATTTTTCGTAGTTTTCTTCAAATTACGAAAGTGGTTCAGAAATTTTCTATTTTAGCGAGTTGAATAAAGCAAACTTCGCTGTTTGTTTGCAGAAATTCTCACTACGTCTGTCTGCATTTATGCCCAGAAACACTGTTTTCAAATCATTGACCGATAGCTCGTTCGATACAGTTTCGATGTATTGGTTAGTCAGCTTGTTATGGCTGGCGTTTGTCACTCCTATGACTTCTCACGCCCAATCGTTTGACCTCGAAGGCCACCGAGGATGCCGAGGTCTGATGCCCGAAAACACCATTCCGGCCTTTTTAAAAGCCATAGATCTTGGTGTAACTACCTTAGAGTTAGATGTTTGTATTAGCAAAGACCGTAAGGTGGTGGTATCGCATGAACCCTACTTTCACGCCGCCTACAGTACTCATCCAGACGGTAAACCCGTTACTCGGTCAGAAGAAAAATCGCTAAATTTGTACCAAATGACTTACGACGAAATCCGAAAGTTTGATACGGGCAAACGAGGCAACGCCGATTTTCCAGAACAGCAAAAAATAGAAACGCACAAACCTCTACTCAGTGAAGTTTTTACGGCCTGTGAAAATTACCTCAAACAAAAAGGTCTAAAACCCGTACGCTACAACATCGAAATCAAAAGTGAAGAAAAAGAGTATGGTGTTTCGCAGCCTGCTACGATCGAAGATTTTTCGGATTTGGTGTATCAGGAAATTATTCGGTATGTATCACCAGAGCGGGTCGTTTTACAAAGTTTTGACTTTAATGTACTCAAGCATTGGAAAAAGCAGATTGACGCAAAAAAATATAAAAAAGTAAATCTGTCGGTATTGGTCACCACGAAAGGCCCCGAAAAATCGTTTGAAGACCTTGGTTTTCTGCCCGACATCTTTAGTTCGTATTATAAGTTTCTGACAGAGAACAAGGTAAAGTTCTGTCATGAAAAAGGAGTAAAAGTGATTCCGTGGACGGTAAATGAGGTGGAAGACATGAAAAAAATGAAATCTCTCGGTACCGATGGCCTCATCACCGACTATCCGGATCGAGCCAAAGGCGCTTTGTAATTGAAATTTTGTGGTTTTGTTGTATGTTTGTTTTTGCACAATAAGAAAATGGCGGTTCTGAACGACATATTGGTTTGGCTCATGAAACGGCGCATGGCTCGTATTCAGGCGTTTATGCGTGACCCTATGCCCGTGCAAGAAGCGCAGTTTCATAAGCTCATTCAAACAGCCAAAGACACCGAGTGGGGCAAGCAGTACGAATACCGAAGCATCAAGTCGTTCCGAGAATACCAAGAACGAGTACCCGTTTCGACTTACGAAGAGTTTTATCCTTATTTGGAGAGAGTCATGCGAGGCGAGCAGTTTGTATTGTGGGGCTCGCCGATTCACTGGTTTGCCAAATCGTCGGGTACCACCAATGCTCGTAGTAAATATATACCCGTATCAAGAGAATCGCTTCAGGAGTGTCATTACATGGGTGGCAAAGACATGATGGCTTTCTTGATAGACAACAAACCCGACACCAAAGTCTTTGATGGCAAGGGGGTTTCTGTTGGGGGTAGCCTTTCGCCCAATCCCATTACGGGACAACTCAACTGCGGCGATGTGTCGGCGGTAATGATGAAAAACCTACCACCGTGGGCGCAGTACATCCGTACGCCACAAATAGACGTAGCATTGATGTCGGTTTGGGAAGAAAAAATTGAGCAAATGGCTCAGATTACCTCCCAAGAAAACGTCACCAGTATGTTGGGAGTACCTACGTGGTCGTTGGTGCTGATTGAGAAAGTGTTGGAACTAACAGGCAAATCCAATGCCCTTGAAGTTTGGGAAAACTTTGAGGTATTTATTCACGGAGCCGTGGCGTTTCAGCCTTACAGAGAGTTGTTTCAAAATAAAATATTTCCTTCTAAATCGGTTCGTTACTTAGAAGTTTACAATGCTTCAGAAGGATTTTTCGGCCTGCAAGATGACCTCAGTCTGCTCGACGAAATGCTTCTTATGCTCGACTACGGCATCTTCTTTGAATTTATTCCTGCCGAAGAAGTAGCCTCGCCCCATCCCAAAACCCTCACACTGGGCGAAGTAGAGTTGGGTAAAAACTACGCCATTGTGATTTCGACCAACGCTGGGCTTTGGCGCTACAAAATTGGCGATACCATTCGGTTTACAAGCAAAGACCCCTATCGCATCAAAATCTCAGGCCGTACCAAGCATTTTATCAATGCCTTTGGCGAAGAAGTCATCGTTGAGAACGCCGAAGCAGGGATCACACGAGCCTGTGAAGCCACTGGTGCTGAGATTACGGACTATACAGCCGCTCCTGTTTATATGGAAAGCGGACGCTCTGGTAGCCATGAATGGATAATTGAGTTCAAGAAAGAACCATCTGATATTCAGCAATTTACAGAGGTGCTTGATAACGCTATTCGAGAAGTGAATTCTGACTATGATGCCAAGCGCTACAAAAATATGGTGCTCAAATCGCCTATTCTCCACCATGTACCAGAAGGAACCTTCTACCAATGGCTCAAAGGACGTAACAAACTAGGAGGGCAGCATAAAGTACCCCGACTAAGCAATACCCGAGAGTACGTCGAAGAAATTCTACAAATGGTAGGCTACCGAGCAGGGGTTTTGTAATTTTAGCCTACGCAGCTCGTCTATCTCTTTTAACGTTATCCCTCTTTTGCTATGAGTCATTTTTTAGGTCTTCGCACTGCTATTTACGCAGCCCCTCAACTTGACGAATTAAAAAACTGGTACAGCCAGGCATTGGGTATCAAGCCGTATTTTGATGAACCTTTTTATGTGGGTTTCAACGTAGGCGGCTATGAGCTTGGGCTTGACCCCAACGCCTCGGCGGGCGCTGGTACGTCGGTGGCCTATTGGGGTGTAGCCGATATTCATGCTGCCTACCAACACCTGCTCAACCTTGGTGCTACGCCTCATCAAGAAGTAACTAATGTAGGCGATGACATCTACGTCGCTACTGTTTATGATCCTGCCAATAATCTCTTTGGCATCATTCAAAACCCTCACTTTCAGGTGCTATGATGACGATTGAGTTTCTTCCAGAAGATATTTATAAACTTATCGTTTCGTTTGGAATTGGGGCTATAATCGGTTTTGAACGAGAACTCCGTAACAAATCGGCTGGTTTACGAACCATGATTTTGATTTCGTTGGGCTCAACGCTTTTTACCTTAGTCTCGATGCAACTAGGAAACGACCCCAGCCGTATTGCGGCGAATATCGTAACGGGTATCGGATTTATAGGAGGGGGGATTATTTTTAAAGAAAGTAGCCGAGTATCGGGTATTACTACTGCTGCTACGGCTTGGGTAACGGCGGCCTTGGGAATGTCAGTTGGTACAGGGCACTATGCTTTTACCATCATCAGTATGGGGCTTACGATTGTAGTGTTGTATGGCTTAGTTCCGATTGAGAACTGGATAAATCGTCGTCACCAAGTGCGAGGGTATCGTATTGTTTGTCGGTTCGAGCGCAAAACGCTCAAGCAATACGAAGAGCTTTTTAAGCAACTCAAGTTACACTCCAACAGAGGGCAACAAAGTCGAGTGGGTGAAAATATCATTGGCAATTGGAAACTACAAGGCGCCGAAAAGAATCACGAAAAACTGATAAAAACGTTACTCAACGACCCTGATGTGTTAGAGTTTGATTTTTGAAAAATGAACAGCTCGCCTTTTGACGGGCTATTTTTTTTGATGTCTTTAGGCATGTAGTAGTTTAGTGTCTTTCTTCAAGTAATGAATAAGCGAACCGTTTCTTTGTTGCTTTTTACTTAATGGTTTCAGCCGAATTGCTTCAGGTAGTTTTTGAATTAAAGCAAGGAGTACACATTAGATTATCAGTTGATTACGAATAGATTAAATATTTTTCATTAAAAATAGAATTGTATTTTTCCTTTTAGCATTTTACATTTGTGAGCTATCTCCCCGGTCTGTTTTTTTAGCCAAAAATGGACCGATTGATTAGACCCCCAACAAATAAAGCGTATATTTGAAAACTGTTTGGGAGAAATGTTGTTATAGAAATGAGTACTCCTGTTGACCAAGAAACCATTAGTAAACGAGCCGTCCGATTCCGAAAGATGAAGTCGTTTCAGATTCCAGAAGCCTACAAAAGCACCGTTATTGGGACTATCAAAGAATTTCGACGCAAAAGCGATCGAATGAAGAAAGACTTTACCCCTACGGTAGTGGACTTTGGAGTTGTTAAGTTTTTGATAGCCAGGCACTTTGGCTTCTGCTACGGAGTCGAAAACGCCGTGGAAATTGCCTATAAGACCATTGCCGAAAACCCGGGTAAGCGCATCTTCTTACTTAGTGAGATGATTCACAATCCTGACGTAAATCGGGACTTACAGGCAAAAGGTGTCCAGTTTTTGATGGATACTTCCGGGCAGCAATTGATTCCTTGGACTCAACTCACCCCTGCCGACATTGTGATTGTACCGGCGTTTGGCACTACGCTCGAAATCCAAGCCCGCTTAGCCGAGTTGGGTATCAATGCCTACGAATACGACACCACTTGCCCCTTTGTGGAAAAAGTGTGGAACCGAGCAACGGCCATTGGCCAAAAAGACTACACCATTGTGATACATGGCAAGCCCTCGCACGAGGAAACCAGAGCCACGTTTAGCCATGCCAAAGAAAATGCACCAACAGTAGTTGTTAAAAATATCAAAGAGGCCGAAGCGCTGGCTCGATATATTACTGGTGAGCAAGCCACCGATGCTTTTTATGAAGAGTTCAAAGGACAATACTCTGAGGGTTTTGATATTACCAAAGACTTGGAGCGAATCGGCGTAGTGAACCAAACTACAATGCTAGCCTCTGATACTCAGGAGATTGCCGACTACTTGCGCCAAGTAATGATTGACAAATACCGTCCTGTTGTCGTGACAGACCGCTTTGCGGATACTCGTGATACGCTTTGCTACGCAACCAATGACAACCAAAGTGCCGTGTATGGTATGCTCGAACACCAAGCCGACTTGGCAGTAGTAGTAGGCGGTTACAATAGCTCCAATACCTCCCATTTGGTTGAATTGTGTGAGCGCAAGCTACCTACATACTTCATCGAGTCACAGGTAAAGATTTTGGCCAATAACCTCATTTGTCATTTCGACCTGCATCAAAAGCAAGAAGTAGTTACCGAAAACTTTTTGCCATCACACCGCCCCGTACGGATTATGCTCACTTGCGGAGCCTCATGCCCAGACTCGGTAGTAGAAGGTGTCATGCTGAAACTACTTAGCTGCTTTGATGGGGCCAATACAATAGAAACAGTGCTAAAATCTTTTGAAGGGGAGCCTGTAGCCTGACTTCTTCTTAAAAATTCCTAATTAGTACTGTACCATTGGGCTTTCTTCGTTATTTTGCATAACGATGGAAAAACGTTGGACATACAAACCCTTACCCCACACTACCGAAGAACGTTTTGTTATTGAAGAACTATCCAAAGCACTCAATATCAATCCGTTTCTGGCTACGTTGCTTTGGCAACGTGGTATTATCGATTTTGATACGGCCCGACATTACTTTCGCCCAGAGCTTTCGCATTTGCATGATCCCATGCTCATGCAAGACATGGACCGAGCTGTAACCCGACTGTCAGAGGCTATTCAAAAGGGAGAAAAAATCATGGTTTATGGCGATTATGACGTGGACGGCACTACTTCGGTAGCCATGTTTTACGGATTTTTACATAATCGCTACCAAAATCTCGCTTTCTACATTCCAGACCGCTACAAAGAAGGTTATGGCGTCTCAAAGGCTGGGGTTGAGTTTGCCCGAGACAACGGCTTTACACTCATTATTACGCTCGACTGCGGCATCAAGTCGGTAGAGTTGGTCAAACAAGCCAGCGAGTGGGGCATTGACTTTATCATCTGTGACCATCACCGCCCAGGCGATGAAATTCCGCCAGCAGTGGCTGTCTTAGACCCCAAACGTCATGACTGCTCCTATCCGTTCAAAGAATTGACAGGCTGTGGCGTGGGTTTCAAATTGCTCCAATCGTATTGTCAGCATCATGATATTGACGAGCAAGAGCATCTTTTTCCTTTTTTGGATCTTTTGGTAGTTAGTATTGCTGCTGACATCGTGCCGATCGTCGGCGAAAACCGAGTGTTAGCTTATTTTGGCCTCAAACAACTCAACGCATCACCTCGGATTGGTCTCAAAGCACTCAAAGATGTGGCGGGATTTCAGGGTGAAATGGACATTTCGAATGTGGTTTTTGGTCTGGGACCTCGTATTAATGCCGCAGGGCGTATCAAGCACGCCCACGACGCCGTGCAGTTGCTGCTGGTAGATAACCACGACGATGCTTTTGGCTTTGCTGCCGAAATCAACAAACACAACACCGACCGCCGAGGGTATGACACTCGTATGACCCAAGAAGCCCTCACCATGATTGAAGAAGACGAATGGTTGCGTAATGCAAAAACCACCGTTTTGTTTAGACCCGACTGGCACAAAGGAGTGATAGGTATTGTAGCGAGCCGTTGTATCGAAAAATACCACCGCCCAACCATCATCCTTACCCAATCAGACACCAAACTGGCGGGTTCGGCTCGGTCGGTACCCGGCTTTGACCTCTACGATGCCATTGAGGCCTGCTCTGATTTACTTGAACAATTTGGTGGCCATACGTTTGCAGCAGGTCTAACGTTGTACGAAGAGAACCTGACAGCATTTCGGCAAAAATTTGAAGCGATTGTCACCGAACGCATTCTGCCAGAGCAGCTTTCGCCCCTCATTGAAGTGGATATGAAGCTTCCACTACGAAATATTACCGAGCGATTCTTCAACATCATTAACCAAATGCAGCCCTTTGGGCCGAGCAATATGACACCCGTTTTTGTGTCCGAAAACGTCCGACTACGGGGTTATCCTCGCATTTTGAAAGAAAAACACCTCAAAATAGAAGTCTGTCAAGACGATTCACCCGTTTTTATAGGTATTGGCTTTGGCATGGCCGATTTTTACGAGCCTCTGATGGAAGGTCGTCCGTTTCATATTTGTTACCTCATTGAAATCAACGAATTCCAAGGGAAACGTTCGCTACAACTACACCTCAAAGACATTAAGTTTGGGGAGTTACCGATTCAAAAACCATGATACTACGAACCGAAAACTTAATCAAAAAATACGGTCAACGCTTGGTGAACAACAACGTGAGCTACCACGTAGAACAGGGCGAAATTGTAGGATTACTCGGTCCTAATGGGGCTGGTAAGACGACGTCATTTTATATGGCAGTGGGATTAGTAAAACCCAACAGCGGCAAAGTGTTTATGGACGACCAAGACATCACCGACCTGCCCATGTACAAGCGTGCCCGCTTGGGGCTGGGCTATTTGGCGCAGGAGGCGTCAGTTTTTCGGCAGCTTACCGTCGAAGAGAATTTGTTGGCAGTATTAGAAATGACCAAACTCTCCAAAGCTGACCAGAAACGAAAAGTCGAGGAACTGCTTGAAGAATTTAGCCTTACCCACGTTCGCAAAAACAAAGGGATGGTGTTGTCGGGAGGAGAGCGCCGCCGTACTGAAATTGCTCGGGCGCTGGCCGTTGATCCAAAGTTTATTCTCTTGGATGAGCCTTTTGCAGGTGTTGACCCCATCGCCGTAGAAGAGATTCAGGGCATTGTGGCCAAACTCAAATACCGCAACATCGGTATCTTGATTACCGACCACAATGTGGACGAAACTCTCTCGATTACCGACCGAGCGTATCTGCTTTTTGAGGGAAAAATTCTGAAATACGGTACCCCCGAAGACCTCGCCAATGACGAACAAGTCCGACGAGTGTACTTGGGTAAACACTTTGAATTAAAGCGGAAGATTTGATAAACAAAAAAGCCCGAAAGTTATACTTTTCGGGCTTTTCGTGGTGATGGACGGAATCTTTTAGTACCTGAAAATCAACAATTTATGTTGTTAAAATCCTTGCAGTACCAAAAGAGTAGCAAAAAACACCATTATGTAGAGATTTCCCAGTGGATAAAATAGGAGTGCCAAACCTCATAAAAAACCTCGTCATAGTTTCTATATTGGTCTTCTTGTCGGTTCTCTTTAATTCGTTCCTTAGTCAATCGGTGCATATCCTCTATAAAGGCATTTTGTTCTAATAAACTTGAAAAACGATTCACAACTTTTGTCCCTCCCGCAAGGTTTGTCTTCCTTATTTTTAGCATTGTGGTTTTTGTATTAAATGTGGGTATCTTTCTTTAAACCATATTTCTGTAATTTTATCCGATTCCTCTACTTCAATTTGTTTTTTAGTTTTAAAGGTACTCGAAATTTTACCTTTCACCTCACATAGCTTTATCAGTTTATCAAAGAAATTCACCCCAGTAATATTGATTATTTTTTCACCACAATTTGAATTTACCTCTATTACATAGGTAGTTCCGTCTGTGTCTTTGATAATATCCACACCTGCAAAATCTAATCCAATGGCATGTGCAGCGTTGATACAGATTTGTTTGTCAGCTTCGGAGAGTTCGATTTTTTTACCTGTACCTCCCTGACTGATATTAGCTCTAAAATCTTTCTTGCCTGAACGCTCCATTGAAACTACTACCTCATTGCCTACCACAATAGCCCGAATATCTTTTGCGCCGGCTTCAATGTACTGTTGCAAAAGCAAATCAATTTCTACCTTATTGAATGATTCTAACATAGTGTTAGTTTGCAAGGCAGATTCAAGAATCATTACGCCTTTGCCCTGGCTGCCAACGAGCAGTTTTGCAATAGCAGGCAACCCTCCAATTTTATCAATCAAAAATTCAGGGTGTACGGGGTTCTTGGCCATAATGGTACGGGGAACCTTCAAACCCTTAGAAGAAAGTCTTTGAGTTGTTTTCATCTTGTCCCGTGCCGTTAAAATTCCATCAGCCGTTTGTGGGCAATAAATACCTAAATTTTCAGTAAGGTGTAGCAAGATACTTGCACCGAAATCTAAACCTGAACCTATTCGGCTAATAACAGAATCATAGTCTTTTGCTTTTAAACGCAAAGGTTTGTCAAGTTCAGGTGAACCATTGTAGAGCCTATCATATCCATTCTCAGATTCGGAAACGAATAGATACAAATTACTTGGTTTAAAGTGTTCCCAAGTATGTCCTGCGTTTTCAATAGCACTAACCAAGTGCTTCGTTGGTGAGCCAGTGGCAAGAATTAAAAATTTCATTTTTTGCTTGTTTAAAGATTGATTAGATAAAAGTTGGTTTTTCCTTGAGGGATAAAGAGACAATAACTTACAAGTAGTAGTTTATCAATAAGCAACCTATTACTCTTTGATTCCCTCACATATCGCTTAAAAAAAATCACGAACGGGCTTTAGTCGTTGTGCGTTGCGTACTTTATCTTGCTATGCAAGGTAATTAAATTGCAAGATTTCAGTTTATATGCCTGATAATTAAGGATATAGCCAGAAATAAATGAGGTAATATCATAGGTTTACGACTTTTCTTGCCTTAGCAATTGTCAATTCAATGTATTTATCGGAGTCTTTTTGCTCTTTTGCTTTTTCTGACTTAGCTTTTAGTCGTTGATAAATGTATGTATCATCAAAACCCTTACGAATGAGCATACAAGCAAGATTAAAATCTTGACCGCTACGGCTATTATCATGGATTATTCCTTTTCGGTGTGCTTTTATTTTGCTTTCTGAGTGAGCATCAAAAACGCTTTCAGCGGAAAAATCAGATACATTTAGGGTAGAGTATCGGAATTGCCAACGGTGTAGCTTTACAAACGGGAATAATCCGTTTTGTTGGTATTTGGGTTTTCGATTTGTAAACGTGGGCAAACGTCCAATATGGTCGGGTTCGGCACTTGCTAAATCTCCGTTTAATTCATTAGCAAGATGAACGCAAATTGCTTTTGCTTGTTCTCGACTGGCAGGAGTTTCTTTTAGGATATACCATAATTGAAAGTTGTTAGGACTTGTTTCAATCAAAGCGGAAGGTCGAAATGTTGCGGCTTTTTCCAAGTGTTCAAAACGAACATCATCCACTAAAACAAACTCGTATCCAATTGGACGGCAATAAACATTATACCCGTCACAATTCATTTTTTGAAAGAGCCGTATCTTATCCAAAAATTCATTTTTAGATAAAAAATGCCTGTAAATATATTTGTTACGGTCGGTATGAATCAGACGTACATCGTAGCACTCAGCTTTCAGGGTGTTTAGGTAGTTCTCAAGTGCATTCATAGGTGTCTTTTTTTCCGCCAAAGGCGTTTTTGATGCTTACTAAAAATTGTACTCTTACCCTATTTTCACAGGAATTACTAAAACTTTGGAACATTGGAACAAATTAATTTTTTGGAACTTTGGAACATTTTGGAACATTTTTGGAACAGTATAAATATTTGATAATTAGATAATTAAACGTAATTGTTCCAATGTTCCAAAGTTTTTAAGGTATTTTGAAAATTTTTATCTTATTGTTGATAATCAACACTTTATGTTTTTTGCCTTGTTCTAACTATGTTCCAAACCTGTTCCAAATTGTTCCAAAATTTGGCATTTTTGCCCATTTTTGTAAACCACAATTGTATTATTCCAAGATTGAAAAATCTTGCCTTCTGAATGTATAAGGACGTGTATTTTCTCCATTTGATTGGGGGGTAAAATCAGGATTTAGCTCACTTTTTAGTAAGTCATAATAGGTGAACCTTTGCTTTTCAGATTGCTTAATTCCTAATTCTTCCTCTATTACTTTTCTTAGCCTTTCTCGTTCTATTCCTCTTACACTGTCTTTAAGTTGTTGCTGAAAATGCCTTAGTGCAAACTTGAGTTCATTAACTTCGGGAAAGTGTAAGAATGTATCTCTAACCAAATTTTTAACAGCCTTTGCTAATGGCGAAATGCTATTCTCAAAATATAGTTTTAGCTGTTCGGTTTGGTAAACATCAAATCCAAAATACATTCGTGATTGCTCAGAATGATAGAGTTTTCGATTGTTTAGATAATGGACAAAGGCAGGTATTTCGGATTGTATTCGTACCTCCATATCCATTATTTCTTCAATACCTTTTTCTTGGAATGTAGGTACTTTAAAAACGGCAAAACGGGTTTCTCCCTTCTCTATCGGTAATGCCTTACCTTCGTCATTGCTCATAAAGAAGAACTTGCCAATAAAATCAATTTGAACTTGACTTTTATTCTTTTCATTAGAAGTCGTTTTGCCTGTTTCAGTACTTAATCGCTTAATCATTTGCATAATACCCCGTTTATCCAGCGAAGTTTCATCTACGATAATGGCAAGTCGTTTAATCCAAATGGCGTTAAAATCGCTTTCAAAGTCGCTATTCCCTAACTTTACAGCGTTATCCTCAAACATCGCACTAACCAAGTTTCCAAAAGTACTTTTTCCAGTACCCCGTTCTTTTGATTCCAGTAATAAAATGGGTAGCCTTTGTGTTGGTTTTGTGTAAAGTAGTTGCAAGTAATCAAGGGCAAACTCAACGTGGTTTTCGCCGAAAATGTGCCTGATTAAAATTAAGATATGCTTAAACTCCCCTTCTTTCGGGCTATATGATAGTTTAGCGTATTCGTTAAAAAAGCCGTTAATTTCTTCTTGAAAGTTGATATGAGACGGTACACAAACAAACCCCTCATATTTTTTGATATACTCTAAAGATGATTTTCCGTAGTCATCTATTATAGTACCTTTAGTACGTTTCAGATAGACAGGATATTGTTTACCTGACTTGTCAGGTTGCATCACACGTTTGAAATAATCATCTCCTACACGAATAAAATTTTTGAGTTCTTGAAAGTTTTTAACTTTCCCCTCATTCTCAGTATTTTGAGTTTGGTTTTTAGATTGGTTTTTCATAATTTTAACCATTCAAAAGTTTTAAAAAAGCCGTTCGACCTTTTAGAGTTGAGCGGCTTTTTTGTTTCGCTTTTCTCGATTGCGTTTTTTCAAGCGTTCGTGCTTGCTCCGTAGGACTTGCAACTCTTTTTTTAGTAGCATCAAAGCGTCTGTATTGTTTTGAAGCGTATCCAGCTGTTTTCTCAGCTCCCTATTTTGTTCGCTGTATAGTTCTATCGTTTCGGCGGCAGTCAATAGCATATCAGCTAAATCTGTCTTTGTATAATGGCGATTCATAGCATAAAAAAGCCCAATGGTTATACACCATCAGGCTAAAAAGTCTTTGGGGAACAATGCTTTCAGGTCTGTTATTGGTACGTAAACAGAACCACGTATTTTGTGAGTACTAAAACGCCCTTCTTTTTTGAGGCGTTCAAATGTAGGGCGTGAAATTTTGAGAACCTGACAAACTTCCTTTGGTCTTAGGAACTTTGTTAGCTCTTCGAGTTGAGCTTGAGAAAACGATAGTGTATTGTTTTCTCTTTGTGGTTTGATACTCATGGTTATTTTTTTTAGTGTATTGTTTTCTCTTTGTGGTTTGATACTCATGGTTATTTTTTTTTAAAATTTTTACAAAGTTGAATAAATTGTTATGATAATAAAATATTAATCATAACTTTTTTTCAAAAAAATTATTTGGGATAAATGTCCTGTTCCAAAAGAATATTTAATTGTCGTAAAACATCGCTTGATTTTTCGCCCATATTTTTACGAACCTCTTTTTGAAAATAGCCAGCTTGCACGTCAAATATTGTAAAGTCATCTTTTGTTAGCTGTGAACGGTTTAGTAAAACATTTAAAAAGTCCTGAAAATAAAATAGTTGTGTATATTGATTTTGAACTTTTTCTAAAGTTGGTACTAAGCTAATAAGTCCATCAAAAAGTTTTGTGGGTTCTTGCTTTATCCAGTTAAGTAATTCTTTTAAAGGCTTAAAGGGTTTATGTAAGGTTTCGCTAAAATACCTTTCGGCTTCTTTAATTATTTCATAATTTAGAGTTCCTCTTACTCTTTGAGCAAGGCTAACATGCAAATTCAGTAACGATACAAATGCACCAACAAGGTCTTCATTTCCTTCGTCGAAATGCTTTCTTATTTTGTTTGTGAGTAATTCTTTTTCAGCATCGAAAAGGCTTTTTTCTCGTATTAAGAGTTCCTCAAAATCATCAATAGTTGAATAAGCGAAGGTTAGACTTCTCCTATAATGGTTTTGTCTTTTTGCTAAAATGACGGTATAAATTGGGTAAACGTTTCTCCCATCAGATGTTACTTCTGGTTTTAACTTGGTATTCAAATAATGCTTGACAGTAATTTTATACTCAGTTTTATGTTTCTGATACGTGCGTTTGGGTTTTGTTTCTATTGCTTCCATATTAGTACCAGTTTGTAACTTCAGATAAACTTCTATCCAGTTCTATTTGTGATGAGTGTAAATACTGATTGGTGGTTTCCAGTTTACTATGCTGTAAAAGATTCTTGGTTTCCCATACCCCAACTTTTTTACTCAAAATCGTGGCGGCGGTATGTCTTGCTACATGAAAAGTGAGGTGTTTCTTTATACCAGCTTGCTTTGATAGCGTTTTCAATTCTCTATTCACAAACTGATTAGTAAATCCAAATAGCTTTGTTTTTGGGTTATCACTCCAATACTTCCGTATGAGGTTTTCGGGTTTACCTCCAAAGAGTAGGCCCAAAGGCAAGTCGAGTATTTTGCTTGTTTTTTGTGCTGCCTTGTTTAGCCGTAAACCCTTTTCGGTTTCGTTGAAATGATTAATAGTCAAGCCCGAAACATCGCTATACCTTAACCCTGTGTAGCAAGCAAACAAAAACATATCTCTTACCTTTTCAAGCTGTTTGCTTACATTTTCAAAAGTCAAGAGTTCTAACCGTTGTAGTTCTTCGCTTAACAAATAGTCTCTTTTTGCATCTGCACGGGGTTTGTTAAAATCCTGATACGGGTCTTTGTCAAGATATTCGTACTTAATGGCTAACCGAATGTATTGCTGAATTTGCCCGTGCCGTTTGCGCCTTGTGTTTTCGTTATTGCCGTGTTTGATTAAGAAATTATCAAAATCGTTGATTAAGGCAAATTTGAGGTCTTGAAACGTAATAACGGGTTTAAATTGACAAAGTACCTTTAATGTGTTTTTTTCACCTTTGTACGTTGAATATGCTACCCTGCTGAACGGTCTTTGAGTTGTTGGGTCACAAAGTCTGTAAATGTTAGCTTGGGGGGTATGACTTCTATTTTCTTATTACTCTTTACATACAGGTCTAAATCTGATAAGGTTACTATCTTACCTTCTGCATGGTTTTTCTGTACGAATTTTTCAAAGTCTGACAACATACCCCGAACCCTTGCACGAATAAGTGGTTCTTTCGGCTCTTGTCGTTTTGTGTCCCATTCCGTAGGAGTTAAGTACACTTGTGTACTAAAATACCTACGGCATCCGTTCAGGTATGCCTGAATTTGTACTAATGCTTTTCCTTTACGGTTTAGTTTTCGGGTACGGTTAAAAATCAAGTCAAACTTTATCCAGTTCATTGCTTTGGCAGTTGTTTAATGCAAAGCAAGTACATTGAGATTCAATATTTTAGCGTATCAAGGCAGTAGCAAAATATTGATAACGATTGACTACGAATGAATAAAGATGACTATAAAAAATGTATTAGCCTAAAACAAAAAAAGCGCAAACAACTGAAAATCAATTATTTACGCTTTTATATCGTGGTGATGGACGGAGTCGAACCGCCGACACAAGGATTTTCAGTCCTTTGCTCTACCAACTGAGCTACATCACCATTAGCTCATTTTCGCATTGCCTGCGATTTGGGACTGCAAAGGTAGCAAACTTTTTTTCTTTCCTGCAAATTATCCCCAAATTTTCCCTAAAAAATTTTTACTCTCCCTTCTGTTTGCGAATGTCGGTAGGATTATTTTTCTTTGCCAAAAATAGTATGCTTGCATACTATTTTTGGCTGACTAATACTGTGATTCGCATCAAAAAATAACTACCTTGTCAGAGATTTAGGCGCTTCATTCGCTTGAATCTCTGACCAATAAGTTTCTACCCGTCATGCAACTACTCCAACAATTGCTGTTCATTGTGGCGCTTGGCGCAGCCGCTTGGATGATTTATCGTCGAGTGACTATTATCAAAAAAACGATTCAGTTGGGTAAAGCCGAAAATCGCTCCGACCAACCCGCCAAACGCCTCCGTACGATGCTGCTGGTGGCTTTTGGCCAAAAAAAGATGTTTGACCGCCCAGTAGTAGGCATCATGCACTTTGTGATTTATGCAGGCTTTTTGCTCATTAATATCGAAGTACTCGAAATCGTACTGGATGGAATCTTGGGTACTCATCGTTTGTTTGCTCCGCTGTTAGGGTCATTTTACGGCGTATTGATTAACTTCTTTGAGTTGTTGGCCGTTGGAGTGCTGGTGGTTTGTGTGATTTTCTTGGTTCGGCGCAACATCACCAAAGTAGAGCGCCTGCAGGGTACTCGCCACCGAGAACTCAATGGATGGCCTTTATTAGACGCTAATGTGATTCTGGTTACTGAAATCTTACTGATGCTGGCGATTCTGACCATGAATGCCGCCGATAGTGTGCTCCAAGAGCATCATGTGGAACATTACCATGAGGTAGGTAGCTTTGCTTTTAGTCAGGTATTCAAACCTTTGTTTGCTAATTGGAGCGATACAGCGCTGGTGGCGTACGAGCGAGCGGCCTGGTGGTTTCATATTTTAGGCATTATGGGCTTTGCGGTGTATGTAACCTATTCTAAACACTTGCACATTTTCTTGGCGTTTCCGAACACGTACTTTGCCAATCTGAAAGCCAAAGGTGAAATGCCCACCATGCCCGAAATCACAAAAGAGGTGAAAATCATGCTGGGTCTTGAGCAACCTGACAACAGTGCTCCTGCCGAAATTGGGAAGTTTGGGGCGAAAGATGTGGCTGATTTGTCGTGGAAAAACCTCATGGATGCGTACTCTTGTACCGAGTGTGGACGGTGTACGTCGTCGTGCCCAGCCAATCTGACGGGCAAGCAACTGTCGCCCCGAAAGATTATGATGGACACTCGTGATCGCCTCGAAGAAGTAGGGAAAAACATGCTGGCCAACGGCGGGAAGTTTGTGGAAGATGGCAAGAGTTTGCTTGGCGACTATATTTCTGAAGAAGAACTCTTGGCCTGTACTACTTGCAACGCTTGCGTGCAGGAGTGTCCGATTATGATTAGCCCTTTGGATATTATTTTGCAGCTACGCCGCTACAAAATCATGGACGAAGCCCAAGCGCCTGGCTCATGGAACATGATGTTTCAGAACCTTGAAAATAACCAAGCGCCGTGGAAGTTTTCGCCCAACGACCGTTTCAATTGGGCTGACCAAGTAGAGTAAGCGATGGCGTTTGAGTTGTTGCCCGAAGCTCGCCAGCGTATGGAAGATTGGCAAGAGTTACGCTTACCCGATTCGGAACCGTATTTTCCGTATCAGCCGCTACCCGCCTCCGAGCGATTAGCATACGAGCTAATGAATTGGGACAATTGCGGCACCATGCTCGATTTGTTTGCCGATGACCCTCATCCGTTTGTGGAGCCATCGCTCAAGTCTCGGCCAGCGTTTGACTATTATTTGATTGATGTGTTGGACTATCGGCACTATTCGGCCAAGCATGGTTCTTGTGATTGGTTTTTACGGTATCAGGGGCAATACATTGGCGTACTGCACCTATATGACTTGAATGTGGCCATTTATGAGCGGAAACACCCTCCTTGCTTTGTGGGTTATGCCATTGCAGAGGCCCATCGGCAGCAGGGTTTTGCTGAAGAAGCACTCCGGCACTTGTTACAGCAGATTCCGCTGATTTTTGAACGCTATGATGTGATGGCCGAGCCTAAACTGCAAAATGTAGCCTCAAGGCATCTGCTTCAAAAAGTAGGTTTTGTAGAAAAACGAATGAGTAGAGGCAATCAAACCTCGATTTGGTATAAGGATTTGAGGGATGATTTTAAGCATCTAACAACATGAATGCGAAGAAAGTATCACCAAAAGTAGATGATGATCTAAACGAGTTCACGTTAAAGCCTCGTCCAAATCATCAAATTTATTTAGAAACTTTACGCAAAATGACGCCAGAGGAGCGCCTTCTTAAGGCTTTCGACTTGTCGTTATTTAGTCAGACCTTATTCAAAGAAGGGCTAAAAGTACGATTCCCTACTTACACAGAAGAGCAAATCCATGAACTTTATCTTGCACGACTTGCTAAATGTTACAACAGGAATTACTGAAATATGTGGTAAGCGTATTTGATGCTAATGGCATACTTTATATGCTGACTGGCTCGGTTGTATCAAGCTTGCAAGGAGAACCTCGTGCTACGCATGACATTGATATAGTGATAATTCTGGAAAAAGAGACCGCTCATTTGCTACCTTCTGTTTTTCCAATACCTCCATTTTATTTAAACAAAGAAAGTATTTTGGAGGCGGCTGATAAAAGTAGTATGTTCAACATTATTGACCAAGAAAGTGGTAATAAAATAGATTTTTGGTTGTTGACCAAAGAGCCTTTTGATTTATCACGGTTTTCGAGACGAATCCCGATTAACTTGTTTGATTTACAAGTTTTTATCTCTACCCCAGAAGATACCATTTTATCAAAGTTAAAATGGTCAAAACTGTCAGGTGGAAGCGTAAAACAAATGACTGACGCCTTGAGAGTTTTTGAACTTCAGTATCCGATTCTTGATATGAATTATTTAAAGGATTGGGTAGAGGTATTACAGCTCCAGGCCGAGTGGCATCAGCTTATTTCACAAGCAGAGCCCCTATTTTGATACAATAAACATTGGTAAAAATGAACAACAAAGTTCCTACCATGGCCGAAATGATGGCCGTAGGCGAAAGCCCCGAAGTGTTGTTTTGGGTTGGATGTGCTGGATCGTTTGACGACCGCTACAAGCGAGTAACTCTTGCTTTTGTAAAGATTCTGAACGCCGTAGGGGTGAAGTTTGCCGTATTAGGCACCGAAGAAGGCTGCACTGGCGACCCTGCCCGCAGAGCTGGCAACGAGTTTTTGTTTCAGATGCAGGCAATGGCCAATATTCAGGTGCTGGACATGTACGAAGTCAAGAAAATTGTGACGGCCTGCCCACATTGTTTTAATACTTTAAAAAACGAGTACCCTGCTTTGGGTGGAAATTACGAGGTGATTCACCATTCTACTTTCTTGCAGCAACTCCTCAATGACGGGCGTCTTAAAGTACAAGGAGGGGCGTTTAAAGGCAAAAAAATCACCTATCACGACTCATGTTATTTGGGACGGGCCAACGAGATTTACGAAGCACCTCGCCATGTGATAGAAGCCCTTGATGCCGACTTGGTAGAGATGAAGCGTAGCCGTCAGCATGGCCTTTGCTGTGGTGCTGGTGGGGCACAGATGTTTAAAGAACCCGAAAAAGGCAAAAAGGATATTAACATTGAGCGGATTGAAGATGCCCTCGAAACGGGTGCCAACACGGTGGCCGTAGCTTGCCCATTTTGTATGGTTATGATGACCGACGGCGTCAAAAACAAAGAAAAAGAAGATTCAGTCAAAGTACTTGACTTGGCCGAATTATTGGTGCAAGGTATGTAATCTACAAACCGATTCCATCGCTCGCAGCGATGGAATCGGTTAAGTTGACCAAGCTAGTTATTATTTTGAAAGATTCTCTGTCCCAGTGGACATCCCGCCTCCCATCGCCCAAATGCCTTGTGCGGTATTTCCATTGATTTTGTAATTTACCACACCAAAAGCCGCCCCAAAACCCCAGCCTACTGCTAAGGTATTGCCGTCTAAGATACCTACCCCATTATACGACACGTTGCCCGTTTTCCAGACCAAGCTGTAAACACTTCCTGTTTTTTGGATGGTTAAGGTTCCTTTATAAGGGCTATTATTTCCGGCATTTGTACCCGTGATGTCGTAAGTGCCATTGAGAGCCTTCCCGCCTACCACTTTTTCGGTACCCGTCATGCCACCTGTTTTGTTGGTAGCCCAGATGCCTTCGAGCGAGCCGTCGGCTTTGAGTTCGTACACTACCACGCCATAGTCTATATTTATGCCATAACCAGCATATAGTGTTGAGCCTTTCAGAATGCCTACGCCTGTGTAGTTGCCGCCTGTGGTTTGCCACGACAATTGATGTACTTGTCGTACTTTAGCAATAGCCACAGAGCCAGTATAGCTTCCTCCATTAGGCACTTTGGCACTTGTGATTTTCCAAGAGCCTTCTTGTGCTTGTACGGTGGACGTAGCGAGTAAACCAATTATCCAAAAAGCGATGTTTTTCATGACTTTACCTGATTTAATGTTTTGATAGTGTGTTTTTTAGTTCACACAAAGCAACACGATTCAATAGTCATAAAAAAGGTTCAGTTACTAAGCGGTACGGTTGGTTGAGTATGCGGCAGCGAACTTCTCTCGTGGGCTCAGGCTTTTTGTAATCGCTCTTTACCTTCGTCGCTCAAGGCTCTGCTTCGGGTCATGGTTTTGATGAAATTGGTTCGGCGAAACCGTAGTGCCGACCAGTCTTCGTCTATAGCCACCATTCTGACGGGTTCAAAGCCTTCTTTTCCTAATACCTCCCAGCCATTGTCTCGGTTAAACTCACATTTGTAGCGCTTAGATGAGCCCTTGGGGTAGGCAAACCAAATGAGTCCATCGTCTGCGAGTTTTTCAGCAAATTGTTTAGATAGGGTATCCACCTCTTGTTGCTTGGTTACAAACGCTAGCGCAAATAGAAGCTGGGTGGTATGTTCCAACTGTGTTTTCACTGAAGTAAAAGACGTCATTTCTTCCAGCGTTGCTCCAAAGCTCTCAGGGGCGTTCAGCACTAGTATTTCTGACTGGTCTTTGAAGTTGAGTTTCTTAAAAACAGGATTCATGGGATAGATGTATCAAAGGATTGTTTTTTCAACTATGAGAAACTGTTAAGATACTTTTTTCTCCATCAGGTAGTCGTCTTGCACATCGGTACCCAGCACGAAGGTAGTTGAGCCTACTATCTGAAAACCACACTTTTCGTAAAAACGAACGGCCTTGGGGTAATGCTGCCACACCGCCAGCCAGACCATTTTGGCGCCGTAAGCTTGAGCCCAATCCAAGGTGTGGTTCATTAATAACTGCGCCAAACCCTTGCCTTGATAAGGCTCATCCACGTAAAAGCGGGATATTTCTACGGCTTTGAGAGTTGGATTAATTTCAGAGGGTTTATCCAGACACAATTTAGTATATGCTATCAAACGCCCTTCTTCTTCCGCCACGATAAATCGTAACGAATCGAGTGACAAATCCGCTTCGTATTGAGCAAGCGAAAATGCTTTTTCGACATACATAGCCATGTTTTCGGGGGTATTGAAGCCTCCATACGTAGTCACAAATAGTCGTTCGCTAAAATCTCGTAGCGAGACAGCATCTGCCCTAGTGGCAAAGCGAAAAGTTGGCATAGCAATTTCGTTTTGGTACACGTTCACAACCATTTGCAAAAGTGAAAGGGTTGCAAGAGCCTTCTTTCTTAGTTTGAGTCGAACAAGTGATTCCAGCCTTGTGCTTGTAAGGAAAACGCCTGGCCGGCTTTTGTAATTATTTGTCGCACAGTAGGATCGGCAGTCATGTATCCGATTACACTAACTTCTGATACGTTTTTTATCTTTTCGTAATCTTTTTGCTGAATGGTAAACAACAACTCGTAGTCTTCGCCACCGTTAAGTGCTGCTGTCAGGGGGCTTAAATTCAAGTCGGTAGCCGCCAGATACGTTTGGTCGTCGATGGGCAAATTCTCTTCCACAATGCGTACCCCCGTACCCGACTGTGTGCATAAATGCAACAAATCAGACGCCAGCCCATCCGAAACATCTATCATTGAGGTAGGCACTACACCCAACTCATGAAGCTCATGAACCACATCGGTGCGGGCTTCGGGACGTAACTGTCGTTGAAGCAAGTAAGTATTTCCATCCAGCTGAGGCTGCATAGCAGGATTTGTTAAAAACACTTGTTTTTCTCGTTCCAACAATTGCAAACCGAGGTAGGCAGCGCCCAAATCACCCGTCACGCACACCAAGTCGTTAGGTTTAGCACCATTTCGGTAGGCTATTTTTTCTTTTTCTACAGTGCCAACGGCAGTAATTGACAGCACTAAGCCTGCCCGTGACGACGAGGTGTCTCCACCCACTAGATCCACATGGTACGCTTCGCAAGCGGCATAAATACCGGCATACAGTTCTTCAACTGCCTCGACCGAAAACCGATTACTCAGGCCAATGCTTACCGTAATTTGTTGCGGAATTCCATTCATCGCTGCGATGTCTGACACATTGACAGCTACCGCCTTATATCCTAAATGTTTGAGAGGTACGTAACTCAGGTCAAAGTGCACACCTTCGAGAAGCAAGTCGGTCGAAACTAACTGATAATGAGTGGGTGATATTTCCAAGACAGCAGCATCGTCTCCAATTCCCTTAACGCTTGAGGGTTGTCGTAGCACTGCCGATTGGGCAAGGCGTTGAATAAGCCCAAACTCTCCTAACTGATTCAATTCTGTTCTGTTCATAATGCAAAGGTAGGGGCTTTTACCCAATTTAGTGTATCTTATTTACTTCGATACACCGGTTAATCTGAGCACATCGATAGCTGATAACTGTTTAGCAAGGAAAAACAAAAAAGACCTGATAATCTATTGATTATCAGGTCTTTTTTGTGAGCTCCCGAAGCTGGGAGCAAGCCTTTCAGGATAAACACCTGATAATTAAATACTTATAGCATAACCTAAACTCTTGTTCAGGTCTGCGTTCAGGTCAATTTATTCGATAGAACCATCCACATATCTTATGAGTTTCAACATATTGCGGAGGTCTTCTTTTCGGACGATATGAAAGTCATTTTCATAAGCATCAGAGTGTACTTCCATCGTTCCAAGCGTCATCAGTTGATTCCGCTTAATGCGCTTGATCACGAAAAAATTCTTGAAAAATACTGCATAAACTCCCGACGCATAACACCAATTATTGGGATCTTCAAGCCGAACCAGCACCTTCATTCCATTGGTAATTTTGGGTGCCATGCTATTACCTTCAACCTCCAACACGTAGCAATTTTCAGCCGTTTTTTGATCTAAACCATACACGGGGTACGTTTCTTGGGTCTCCTGAATAAAGTCTGGGTCATAGTTACTTTTGAAAGTAGCTAAGGCTTTAATAGAAATAAAAGGCACATCTATATAGCTAAATTCTCGTGTACTGAGTTCTTCCTCCTCTTCAACTTCGATGTCTATCAATGGTTGTCCAATCCCTTTTGCCAAATACTCAAAATTGATGTTAGGATATTCCTTTACTAATTGTTCGAGCGTTTTCCAAGAAGGGTCACTTTTTCCATTGATGACATTATAAAGTTTAATAGCGTTCTGTGCCCCCAAGCCTATTCGTTCGGCAATAGCCGTCGGTTTCTGATTCAAAGCGTCGAAAACTTTGGCTAATCGAATACTAATATCCTTTTTTTCGGCTTTGTCCGACTTATCTTCATTTGTTTCATCAGAAGATTTTCCCATATCACAAAAATAGTTACACACATTTTGCAATTTTATGAATAAAAATACATAAAATTGCGAGCGACTAAATTGAATTAACCCTCAAAAATAATAATTTATGAATAACAATCCAAATAATTCTGAACAAATTGTGAATAATTTAACAATTAATTCACGAGTAAGGCAACTCATCCAAGAGTTGAAGAAAGTAAACGTCAAAAATTACACAAGAAAAGTGGTGGAGAAATTGGCGGAAAAAGAGATAACCATTACCGAAGCTATGGTGTATAATGTGGTGAATGCAGGTCGTTTCCATGAAGAAATCATTGAAGCACTGGTTGAAATCCATCAAGAAGTATATGCCAAAAGGGCTTTGGCTTTAAACAAGCTCAATACGACCTTGGGAATTGCTGAAAATCAGTTGGAAACCAATCCCGTAGAATAACGATGGACACATCTCAACGAGTAATTATCATTCCTGAAAACGAATTTGACCTATTGTTGAAACGAGTTGAGAAACTTGAATTTTTTGCAAAAGCTGTGGCAGAAACCCCTAAAAAAGATAAAATCTATACGGTTCGTGAGGCAGCAGCTTATCTACGAATCGGAGAAGAGCAAGTACGAGTGGCTCGTCGAGAGGGGCGACTGTATGGCATCAGAATATCAGACAAACAATGGGGGTTTAGAACATCTGAACTTGACCGCTACCTCAACAGATACAAGCGTACATGCCTTACCAGCTCAAATATCTCGTAGCAGATGAACGGATTGGACAGCTCCACCAGAGTTTGATGTTGGCGATTTTGGCAGAAGGGACACAGACATTCGCCCCTGATATGAAGCAACTGCAAAAACAGTCGAAAATAGGGAATCGAAACAACTTCTATAAATGCCTCAATGACCTCCACCGCTTCGGCTACATCAACTATCGTCAAGGCACACGATATTCCGAATCTCAGATAGCATTGAGTATCAAATTTGGTACACTGACCAATGTACAAGGTATCAAAATTGATACCCCAACAGAAATGCTAAGTAGCAATGGTGATACCCAAGATAATTCTTTAAGTATCAAAAATGACGTGTTTAACCATGTCAAATCTGATACCCAAATCCCTGTTGAACTATCAAAAGTGATACGCATAAATGAAAAACAACGCATTGATAGTCAAAGCACTAAGTCCAGTTTTCTTAAAATGAAAGATTCCAAAAACACGCCAACCCTACCTCATAGTATCATAACGCATAACCAAGAAAATACTATTTCTAATAATCAACCCCCAATACAGGAAGGTTCTCAGGAAACCAAAAAATCAAAACGAATACTCGGAAATAACGCCACTGATCACCCGTTTGCTGAGTCAGCACTTTTCGACCGACAGACATTCAAAGACACATTCGCAGAGTCCGAAAAGTGGAAACAGATAGACTTCGATTACTACTACGAAAAGGTCTTGAATTGGAGGGACACCAAATCAGGCTTGCCACCAAAACGAACCGACTGGAAAGCCACCATCATTCAGTTTTTCTTAAACGACTACCAAAAAGATAGACTTGTAATCCAAAAAGAATATGCAACCGGTCCAAAACATCCTACGCTCAAACCTCTCGGACTCGCACCCCATCCACAAAACGGAAGAGAGTTTGGGAAATGGTGAGCAAGCTCTGCAAATAGCATTAGATGAGTTGACAGAGGAAGAAATTACCCATATCCGACTTCGCAGGGTCGAAGCCCAACGGCAGGCAGAAATCAAAGCTTTGCAAGACGCTTACTGGGCCAAGGTTAAAGCGCCATATCCAGTATTCAATACTCAACAAATGCTGGATTTCGTCAAGACTCAGGGCAAACAGTTTGCCGCCAAAGAAGGTTGGGAATTTACCTTAGATGACATAAACCGCCCTGTTTATATGCTCTTAGCTCAATACTTTGCCCAAGACCCCGCCTTTGAAGAGCAAGGGTATTCCCTCCGCAAAGGTTTGCTTGTTTTTGGTAATATTGGCACTGGGAAAACCACCTTGATGCAGCTCTTTTCGGTAAACACCCGCCAAAGTTTTACTATTTACTCCTGCCGACGCATCTCTGATTTATATACAGAACAAGGCAACGAAATCATTCAACGAGCATCCTCTGCTATTCCCTCTATGTATGCAACACAGTATTTTGGTCAGCAACACTTAGCCCTTTGTCTTGACGACCTGGGCACAGAAAATACCGCCAGCCATTTCCGAAACCAAAAGAACGTCATTGCTGAAATCATTCAGAACCGCTATGAAGCCCAAAATCTTCGAGGCATGACACACATTACCACTAACCTTACTGCTAATGAAATCAGAACTACTTATGGTGAAAGGGTCTATGACCGCCTACGGGAAATGATGAATGTCATTAGTTACTCGGCAGAGGCAGAGAGTAGGAGGAGATGAATTGAGCAGGCCGATTTTGTACTCGTGGGGTTTCATCCTACGCTTTTGTTTTTACAGCAATTGTTGAGTAATTTTAAATCTCAATTTTAAATTTACTCACTCGTGATTCTTCGCAATGATTTACCCGAGGTTACAAAACTCATTCAACACTTTGCCGCAGTGGGAATAGTAGGTCCACGGCAGGTAGGTAAAACCACCTTAGTCAAGCAGTTAGCACCCCACCTCAACAAACCCGTTGCCTATTTTGACTTAGAAAACTTAGATGATTTTCAGAAGTTCGAGCAGAATCCGGTTTGGTTTTTGGGACAGTACGAAAACCACACTGTCATCATTGACGAAATCCAACGGATGCTTTCGTTGATTCCGTTATTACGCTCACTGATTGACCAAAAACGAGAAGCGGGGCGTTTTATATTGTTAGGCTCGGCTTCACCGGAATTTTTGGCTCGTAGTACCGAGACCCTAGCCGGGCGCATTGCCTACCTCGAACTACCACCCATTGGTTGGGGCGAAGCCCTAAAAGCCGAAATTGAACAATCAACCCACTGGTTTAGAGGAGGCTTCCCAGAAGCACTTTTAATGCCTGACGATGAGTTATGGTTTGAATGGCAGGCCAATTTTATCCGTACTTACGTGGACAGTGACCTGCGCTTGCTTGGGCTCACAGCCCAGCCCAGTACCATTGCCCGCTTGTTGCGAATCCTCACAACGGTGCAGGGCAGTTTGCTCAACTACTCCGACATCGCCAATATATTGGACGTTTCAATGCCTACAGTTCGCAATTACATTGATTTTCTCGAACACGCCTTTATCGTGCGGAGGCTGTATCCCTTTCATGCCAACATGGGTAAGCGCTTAGTCAAAACACCAAAGTTATACGTTAGGGATGCGGGAAACCTGCACTATTTGCTCAATATACCCAACTACCAATCGCTCATTAATCATGTGGCTTCAGGGCATTCATGGGAAGGTTATGTGGTTGAGCAAATCGTGACTCGCCTCAAAAAGAATGTATTGGCCTATTTTTACCGTACGCAGCACGGCTCAGAGATAGACTTAGTACTGACTCCTACTGACGTGCCGTTGGTAAGCATCGAAATCAAACTATCCAACAACCCTAGCCTTAGCAAAGCCACTATTCAAGCAGCCCAAGATTTACAAACACCATACAATTTTATCTTGACCCCCAACGGCGGCAATTACTTCTACCGACCCGATTGGCGTGTATGTAATTTGCAAGAATTGAGTGGACATTTGCAGGATTTGAATTTGGTAAAAGCAAATGGTGAAAATGCACCCAAGTCGAAACGGTAGAGATTTATCACAGCATTAACATGCCATCATGCCTTCCATTGGAAACGGATGAAAGTCATCAGTTACTCGGCAGAGGAGTAGGAGGAGATAGAAATAGAAAGTTTGGATAGATTTTTTTTAAAAGTTTCTGCTTGGGTTAGCTTAAAAATACACGATACTTTTCACCTAATGCACCGCTCAGTCAACAACGTGCTCATCGTCTTGGTAAAAGTAACTGGTTCATTACCCAGACGCAGATCTGTCATAGAACACTCGACGGCTTACCAATTTACTAGACGAAATACCGTCAAATCATGGATAGAGGTGGGTGCTGCAGTTGCTTGTTTTAATCCCTGATTCACAGTAAAAATTAATCTGTTTGGATTGCGTTTCGGATAGTTTGAAACGTATTGTTCGCAGATAGCATAAGTATATACAAACCTCAAATCCTCATATAAATGATGTTACATGCTCTACATTTTCGTTTGGTCTGGTCTATTTCGCCCATCGTGTACCTGCTTTCTGGACGATCAAACATATCTAATCCTCGGCCTATTACAATTTTCCAGCCATTATCGGCAAAAATACTTCGGTCATGTACAGACTTATCAAATCGGTAGCTGAGATGAATTCCTAAATCAAGCAAGTTTTCTTTGATTTCTTCTAAGTTGGCAGTGGAGGTAGGCAAGTGTTCGTCTATATTGTTAGTGACTAACTCTAACTCGATTTCTTGGTCAACTTCTTTGATATGGTCTAATACGGCACAGAACTCGAGTAGATTCTTGAATTGGTGAGGAAAGCGAATGTAGGGGTCTTCCAACGTAATGTGTGTAGCCCCTCGTAAATATTCACCAAAGAGTTTGAGATACGACACGCCTGTTTGGTTGTCTTTTATGTTGATATGTTGCGGCACCAACGATGGGCTTGCATTTGCGGGAATGAGTGGTGCTGATTTACTCAATACGGTGGAGGAAGCAGTATCTGATTCAGGGACTTTTTCAGCAATAGTTGAATAGTAATTTAGGTTTTCGAGGGTTTCTGTGCGTATCTCAAGTCCACTTGACTTAAGGAGATAAGCAAAGGTAACAGGCTCAGCTCGAAACGTTTCGTCTATGAGGTACAATTGGTCTTTTACTCGTTTTCGCCCTTCCATGGCAAAGTCCAATAACTCAAGAGCTTCTTCTTGGGTAATTACTTTATCTGGATAAAGAAGTTTTACTAAGCCAGAAAAAGTTTTCCGAACGGCTGTTTTATCCCGGGTGGACAGGCTGGAATCCAGTGTTACAAACGTATCCATAACACCGCTATAATCTGCTTTGCGGAGTTCTTTTAAAATCTCAGCAATATAATCTACTATAAAACCATAGGATTTAGAGAATACTTGGTTTTTTAGGATACGTACTTCCCACCCCGGAATATACAAGTGCATCCGGTCGAGAAAAGCACCTTTAATATATCCTTCGGGAATAGACTCAAATAGATGCGAATTTTTGAGCATATACGGTACAGTATGCTTTGTATTACCCACAAAAGCCATTGAAGCAGTGGCCTGATACGTTTCTTTCCCTCGATTAAAAGACTGATTGGCCATGTAGTTCTGCATGATTTTCACTAAATCGCCGTCTACTTTCTTGGATCCGGCTTCTTGCTCAAATTCGTCTAAGGCGACTACGTCCCAGTAGCCAACCAAACCGATTCGATTGCCTGTATTATTCACAAAAAGGCGGGCTTTTGACACATCACCGCCTGATACCAGCACCCCATGAGGTGATAACTCCGAAAAAACGTGTGATTTGCCTGTCCCTTTGGGCCCCAATTCTATGTAATTATAATTATTTTCTACATGAGTGATCAACCTCGAAATTTGTATCAATTTGCCTCGTTGATTAAAATACTCTGGGTCTAAACCTATACTATGTAGGAGCAAATCAAGCCATTCAGTGGCGTTAAAATGCTTCCGTAAGGTAAGAAACTCTTCAAGGTTAACGTTTGAGACTTGAATCGGCTTGAGGTCTTCTACGATCCATCGAGTGTCTGCTTCGGCAGCATGCGAATAGCTCATGGTTACAATACACCAAACACCACCACCACTCAGAAGTTTTGGATTTTGAATTACCATTCGGTCTGCTATTGGGATTTGCTTGATACCTAAATTGGCAAATTCAGCTTCATAAATATTTTCTTTGTCGTTGAGTGAAACATTGATTTTATCAATGATTTTATGACCTGACGAGTTACGAATCTGTGATTTAACCACTTCAGCATCGCTCCGATGAACATAGTTACTCTTGATTACCTGCTTCACCTTCTCGATGCCTTCCCTAATAATCGCTTCGTCATTGATAGCACAATACTGCCCTAACAAGTACTCCAGCACATAAGTGGGTACTACTGCGCTACCTTTTACCAAGGCTGTAAGGTCTTTACGAACTACCTTACCTTCAAAATAATGAATGATTTTTTGCTGTAAGTCCATCTTAAAAATCGGATTGGATAAGGGTATGATTTTCTACACGTTCTTCAATAAGTGGGTTAAGCTTATCGGCCACATCAAACACTTTTAACTTCAAAAATGACTCAGAAGCAGCTTCGTTTAAGAGTGTAAGCTCTACTCGGGTGGCTCGTTCGCTGGCAGTGGTAGATGTAGAGTTCAAAATGAGAAATGCTTCGTTACTAACCAATTGAAAATCTTTGTACAACCCTATACTGATGCTTACTTCTTTTTCTGTACGAGATATCGCTTTTTCTTGGAAGATATCAACCCGCAAAATACTCGACACAATGCGTAAACTTGCTTTGTTAACAAGCCTTGGAGTTACTTTTTTGCTTATCTCTACCCGCTTTCTTGAACTTTCAATAATAGGTACAACCAACTCTTGCAAACTACCTCCTCCATGCACAAACTGATGCCCTACACCTGCTTTTTTATAGCGATTAACTGACGCTGGAATTACCACAAAAAAAGACTCTTTAAATTGGGTTGTGGCTGATAATGGAAACTGATACCCTATCTCAGGTTTTGGGGCTTCGGCCACTATTTCATAACGGTTATGGCTTACAACCACCTTATTTGATATACTATTTTCTTTGTCTTTTTCCTCAATTTCTCGGTCGTTATACAAAAAACCATGGTCAGCTGTAATCAAAACCTTAGCCACATTATACGACGAATGTAGTTTTTTAACAAATTGGGTTAGCTCATCAATAGCATCCGCAACGGCATCAAATGTGCGCCTTTCAGATACCTTTTTATCTCCCGTAGCATCTATTACATCATGATAAACATAGACGACTGGTTTTTTGAACAACTCTCGAAGTTTTTCTCGATCCACCCCTTCGCAATCTGAATACTGAATCGCACTCGATTCAGCTTTGTATGCAGCAAGGTGCTGTTGGCGATGATCTATACCTGCTGTGCTTAGTCCATTGATTAAAATGTTCTTTTCCTGAAAAGTTATGTCGCCACTGGGCAACAGCTGAGCCATGCCCACACTTGTTACCGACGGTATCGAAGCCAATTGGTACCGAATAGTAGCTGTATTTTGGGCATCGCTGTGCAGTTCCGATAATAATTCGTAGGCAGCTTCATACCGTAAAGCATCCGAAATAACAACAACTATTTTTTGGTCGTAGGGAGCTACTTCGTTTTTGTAAAAGTCATATTGTTTCGGCACGGCTAACTTCTTATAATTGAACTCAAACTGCGCTAAGCATTTGAGCCATTCACGATTTGCACTTTCAACGTGTTTTTCATAAGCCGTATTAATTTCATGATGGATTGCACTTAGGGCCATTTTTTCGGATACTTCAATGTCTAATTTCCGAAACGATTTGATGCTTCGCCGATAATGGGCATCTATCAACTGCCACTCTTGCACGTAGGTACTTAGGTATGCTTCGGGGGTGTCCAGAATATAGCTGCTGATGGCATTGATGCTTTCGTGCATCTTGGCTGCTTGTATCAAAAAGTACAAACTCTCTTTGATGGTAGCAGTATTGTCTTTTTGCAAACTTAACTCTTCTAAGGAGTTGATGACATGACGGGGGGTGACGGATAAATACGGCTGTTGCTGCCGAATCACCTCCCAAATCATGTCGGCATTATAGGCTGCAAAACGAGTATTTATGCCATATTCCTTCACTAAGACAGTGCCATGGATGTAGTTGGCCACCTCATTCAAAACACCCTGAA
The DNA here is from genome assembly GCA_046329195.1 of Spirosomataceae bacterium. GTDB lineage: Bacteria > Bacteroidota > Bacteroidia > Cytophagales > Spirosomataceae > JAXLVB01. The sequence continues at coordinate 1,070,825 of JAXLVB010000001.1, forward strand.
ATGAAGTTTGTAGGCGTGATTGGCGGGATATTTCTTGCAACAACTGATTGAGTCTTAGTAAAGTTTTTGGCTCTTTGATTTTTAGGTGTCGATAGGGGTCATTTGCTGAGGCAATAGGTATGTTTTGGGTGATTTTGTTGTAGAATACTCGTTGAGCAGCATGGGTGAGTTGTTCGTTATTAAAAGCACCAATACTGACTCCCGTAAATTGATGGATATGATGCTGCACTACTTCAAAAAAGCCATTCTCTGTAATTTTACGCTCTATTTTTACCAATTCGTCGGCTTTGCTTGGAAGAATAAGCGTTAGGAGATTACCCACCAATACAGGCCAATCTTCGAGTTGTTTTAATTTTAAAAAAGCCGATAACAAACCTTTCATCAAGGCAGCTTCGTCTAAGTTTTCGGCGGTAAGTATGGGCTGGCAAACTTCTTGTACATGCGCATATTTGAGCTCACGGATAAAGCGAGTAACCAATGCTTTTTGGTGTTTTTGTAACCCGAATTCTTCCATAAAAGCCCCCACATCGCCTAAGACGAGTTCTTTGTTGGCTACTAATAAGCCCAAGAGCGGAAAACGCTCGTAACTTGCTTGACTATTAGGTGCTGCTCGCTGGCAATACAAAAACACCTTCTCGTTGTGCCACTCTCCGTATAGTTTGGTTTTGAGGGTAAAATCATTGTTGTGCCATTTTACCACTCGAATGTTTTCAAGGTCAAGGGCTGCTACTTCTGTTTCGTATTCACAGCTTTCATCAAAAAAGAACAATACTCGAAGTTTGGGGTATTGTTGGAAGTATTTTTCTATTTTATCTTTAATCATCTCCTAATTAGTGTGCCAACTTATAGGGTAATTCCATGAGCCACTGCCCAAGATAAACAAAGCAAATTTTAAATCAGCTAAGTAGTGTGTTTATTAAATGTTTATTAGCGATTCCATCACTCAAGGCGGACGGCAAGTCTGATGGAATCGCTGTATAAATAGTACTTACTTTATTTCGGCCACTACTCCTTCAAACAACTGATAGTTTGCCGTTACGCCATTGTCCAAGTCAATGTTGAGTTGTAGGTCGGCTACGTTTTTGAGTAGCAAGTCGTATTGCTCGCATTCGATGAGGTTTTTATGGAGGTTTTCTAATTGCTTGCTTTCGCTGGTACTGAGGCGGCTTTCTTGTTGGCTGAGTTGCTCAATGCGGGTTCGTAGGGTTTTCAAATGCTCCATTAGATAGTTGGAGCGGATTTTTTCGACCGTAAAGGCATTCATACGGTGCATGTACACCAACACCTGAAACGCTCCTTTGGCAGAACTAAATAGCCAATAAATCGGCTTCTTTTTGTACATGCTGCAATGCACTTTCCAGAAGTCTTTGACCAAGTAGCGTTCAAGGTCTTTATCTAAGCAAGCCTGCAAAAAATTGAGGTTATCGGTAAGGGTGTTTTCGCCCCAAAGTGCTTGTAGCAAATGCCTGATACGAAGCAGGGCGTCATCGGCAAAGGCACAGTCATTGCCCATGAGCGGAATGATGCCGTCTTCGTCTATTTCTATCTGATAACCATTGTGCGTATAGGCTGCCAACTCACTTTCGGTGGGGTTGGGGTGGGCAATGTTTAGTCCTTGTTTATCGAGGCGATAACGCCCCATAAATAGCCCTATTGCATAGCTCATGAGTTGCCCCACAACCACATCGGTTTTGAAGGGGAGCGGCTGCCCCACGGTGTGTTGCTCCAATGCCGAGCGGTCGAGTTCGTCTTGTAGAATGGTAATATCTCGTAGAGGTACATCGGGCGTAAGCTCATCTGCCAAACCATAGATATTGATAAAGATACGGTTGAGTTCTTCTTCGTTGGTGTGGAGTTGCCAAAAATCTTGGCTTACGGCTGCTTGCCAAAGCTGATACGATGCCCGAAGACTCTCACCTTGAACTACCAATGGCATACGCTCAAAATCCCATGAGGTTTCTCGACTATCCCAGTCTTTCTTGGAAATGGCGATGTTTTGATTTACAATAAAAGCTACTTCTTTTTCGCTTAATTCAATTAAAGGCAAACTTAATACTTCTGATATATTTGTATTAAATGTTGGATTTAGTACAGCTAAAAGAGATTTAGTAATCTTTGTATTTAGAAAGCCTAAAATATAAGGTAGTTTTTCTAAGTTCTCAGCATCTAATAAAATTGTAGGAGCGGCTTTATTAAATAACATAGAATCACTTAAATATCTAAATCCAGTTCCTCCACTACTTATTAAATTCCACGTAATGCCTTCTCTAAACCATAGGTTTTCTTCTTGTATTCTTGCAATTTTATCATTTCTGTAAAATATTTTGGCTTCATCTGACCAATCAATAACATCTTGAATATTACCAAACCACTTACGGAAGCTACCTCCTTTGGCAACGGGAACCCATTTTTCTTTTGTCCCTACATTTAGTTTGTTTACTTCCCAAATATTTTTTAGGTATTTTTCATTATTCCCAGTAATGTTTTGTCCATCCGAGATACCATACTTATTTATTTTCTCATTTTCAAACAAACTAATAATCCTCTCACTCACCCAATAAGCGATAGGGCTACCTGGTATTTTGGTAAAATTGGTTTGAGAGATGTTGGGGTAAAGATGCGTTTTATTTAAGAAATTGGCTTCTTTTTCGGTATTATTTCTAAAATCAACCAATCGATGGTAAGTGCCATGGCTTTGTAAATTGGCATTGCACAATACAAAAGCCGTAGATTGTACCACCTCGCCACTTAGTTCTTCAAAAGTCCGTGGCCCTAAATGTAGCATATTCAAAATGCTGTATTCTTTAATGATACGCTCTCGTATGGCTTCAAAAGAAGAAAGGAACATCCAAGAGTGTTGGTTTATCATACCCATTAGTCCTTGTTTTTGGCAAAGCTCTAAGCCAACTTCCATAAATGCAGCAAACAAGTCGGCTTTTGTAAGCGGATAATGCTCATTTACATAATTTTTGAGGGCATCGTTCATGCTTTTTTGCCCCATATACGGTGGGTTTGCCACCACCGCCGTGTAGCGTTGGCAAAGCAAACGTAGCAAATCGAGCATGGGGCGTAGGGTATTCCAGATACTCTGCTCTTCAAAAGTCAGCTGGGCTTGGGCTTCTTGCTTTTCCCAGTTTTTATATTGGTTTTCAAGATGCTCAATAATCTCATCGTTGAGCCATATTTTCAGAGCCGAGCCTATATTTTTGCCTTGCTGGAGTAGCTCAATGGCATAAAAAAACGTGCTGTAATCAATGGGTGTGAGGTCATGTCCTCGCCCCCAAAATAGCTCAAGCTGATACGAATAGTCGGTGCTTAGGCTACCCTCGTGGTGGTCTTGCAGGAGTTCGAGGCTGGCATCATTGAGCCTATGCCCCACACCAAACGTGCGGCTGTGTTTTTGTTCTTCTTCTTTTTTGGTTTTAGGGTTTATTTTGGTAGTTGTCCATTCAATATGCACAGCTTCTGCCAATTCCATGCCTTGCAGCTTGTTCCAGTCGGTAAGGTCTTTATGGTAGCTTCGAGTCGAGAAAAGCATTGAGCTTTGGTCTTCTACAAAGCAATAGATGTGTGGCATCCAGCCTTTTTTGAGTACGTTAGGATAATAAGTAGCCGCTTTGAGCAATACCGCAAAGCGAGCCAATTGGGCGGCACGTTTATCAATATCGAGGCCGAACAAATTATGGGTCAAGATACTCTCCACGGCTTCGTCGGGCGAGTAGTATTCTTCACGATACATCAGGTAGAGCGTCTCAAACCCTTCGACCAAAATATGCCCCGAGCCGGCGGCAGGGTCGAGGAGGGTAAGCTGGGCTACTTCTGTAATAATGGCCTCAACTGGCACAGGGTTGGTGTCTTCTACCCAATAGCGAAACTGGGCTTTGAGAGGGCTGCCGGGGTGCAAGTTGAGCCAAAGTTTGCCTACTGTATTTTGCACCATGTATTTTACGATCCAGTTGGGCGTAAAAATCTGCGTGGCAGCCGGAATGTCTTTCGCTTCAGCCTTTTTGCCCTGTTTGAAACGTGCAAAAACCTCGTCTTTTTTTTCGGAAATATAAAACTGATAGAGCCAACCTATGAGTTCTACTTGGCAGTACTGAGCATCGCTAATGGCATCAGTTGTGTTGAGCAGGTGCAAAAAGCCATTGTCGGCCAGCATATTTTGGGGTAGTAGCAGCTCGGTGTAATCGTCAATACTACCAAATACACCTCGGATCAAGGTATGCGAGTGGCAGTAGCCAATGAGCAGTAGGGCAAAAGCTTCTTGGTCTTTGGAGTAGTCGGTTAGCAGGGGTAAAAGGCGTGCTTGTTCGGGTTTAGTCAAAAACGCAAACGATCCTTGGCGAGCACGTTGTAACAGCATGGGCGTATGTGCCAAGCCCGGGGCATAGTCTATCTGCGGGAGGTCGTAGCCATTTTTTTCTAAAATCTTAATCGCCATGATGCGGTTAAACCACGTATAGGCTGCTTCTTCTATCACTACGTCGATACCTTTTTGCTTCACTGCCAAGCGTAGCGAATTCCAGAGCAGTGGTACAGAAGGGTCATCAAAAATAGCATCTCTAAACAGGTAACCACCTGCAACGGCTTGGGGTGTTTGGTTTACTTGGCCTTTGGCATCGAAACCCCAGTAAGTCAGTTGGTTGGCAACGCCACGCATCAAGAGTGTTCGGGCTTGTTGGGCAAAGGTTTTGGTATTCATTTGTTTATTTAATCACAATGGTTTTATGGTTAGCCAATAGTTTAAGCATATCTTCTCTTACCTTGGCAAGGTATTGCTCCAATTCAGTACTGGTCGAAATAGTGGCCCTCACCTTGGTGATATAATAAAGTTCGGGTTCGCCTACTTTGGGTTGTGCAGCGGTTGTTGGAGTCTTTGAAGCCGCAAACTGGATAATTTTAGTGAGTTCCTCTGATTTAAAATTAGCGGCATCGAGTTTTTTGTTTTGGAGAGGGGTAATGGCTTGTAAGGTTTTAATCTGCTGAATTACTGCCTCTTGGCTGGCATATACATTGCCTTCAGTAATGCCTTGCTGCTTAGCTTCGGTGGCTAATTCTTCAAAAATAGTTTCATATAATGCTACCACCTCGTTGGTTAAGTCCTTCAAAAATCCATGAAGAGCATGCTTAAGCTCGTCATAGGCTTTCCGAATGTGGCGATACTCCCGCCGAGGGTCATCCATTCGCAAAAAAGTGGCAATGCTATCTGCTTTGTCTTGATGGACAGGGGCGAGTTCTCTGAAGTTTTCGATATTGGCTTCATAAAACTTCTTGATGGCATCGTAATCACTACAATGTTGGCTGGCAAAGTCCCTCATCCCTGCCGCTTTGTCAAACAAGTCTCTCCCTGTCTCAGGATGATCGTTAATGACCTTGAACAACTGCTTAGGGTCACGAATGGCAGCCCAAGCTTTCAATTGCTTCATGGCTTCATGAAAACACAAGCCAAAGGGATAGGCACCAAAGTAGGACTCTTCGAATGGAGCATAAAGTTTGGTATATTTCTCTAATTCGATTTGGAGAGATTCGAGCAGTGTAGCACCATCGGTAGAAGCCAGAAGTTCAGCATTAAAAATAGTTTTGAAGCTAATAATCACTTGATCAAGGGTAGCTTGGTCTATTTCTTGACCCGACACTACTTCACACACGGCTTGCTCGGCCATAGATACCGCCTTATTGATAAAATCAATAATAGGGTAGCGAGGTTGATTGCGGTACCGAAATTCTCGTTTACGTTTTTGAACCAAATGCACCAACACATCGAGCACTGCCTCTGTGCGCCAACCAAACGGAGCTTTATCAAAGTAACTAACAAGGTCAAGCACCGTCATCTGATCATTATGCTGACCAATTACGTCATTGACGACCTTCTCGGCAGGTGTGAGCATCAAATCCATATCCTTTTGAATAGGCTTTGCTGCTGATTGCTTGAGTGCTGCTTGAGTTTGAGCATAAGGTTCTGATAACTTGTGATTTTTATAAAGGCCATCAAGGTGTTTTTCAATGGCATTTTTGAGCCGTTCGGTAGGCGTAGTACCTCTGACTTGGTCAGGTTCGATGATGAGTTGCTGCGAAATAAACCGAGTTTCGGCAAAGCGATGCACTAACCTACTTTTGATAGACTCACTTAAAGCATTGTTACGAATACTAAAATTTTCAATAGTTTTAGCTCGTTCTCCTGTGGACGAACTGCTATTGTTACGGAAAAACAGAAGAGTTTTGCAGTATCGCTCAAAATCCTTTCTGAGTACGCCATCTGTTCTAAACCATTCGTTTATACCAACCACTAAATCAGCTTTGCGTACGTTTGTAGCTTGGTCAATTAAGGGCTTTTCGTCAGTCCATAATACTTTTATCTCAAAATTACCTCCCCTGAAAACTTCTTTACCTTCTACAGAATAGCCGACCTTGAAGTCGTTGGCACCAAAAGAAACTTTTGGACTTAGGTTGGTCATTTTGCGGAAGAAGCCATCAAACTGCTCAAATCGAAAATCATTATTTATAGGTTGGCTTCTGATAAGATTTTGAACATCTATTTCATCTTCATTAAAAAAGAAATAACTACCTTTTTCTTCTCGGATGATGTTACCCTCTATCAATTTGCCAATCACTTCTTTTATTTGTCGCTGCAACTGCATCTTGTTCTGGTCGAGTTCGGTCATCATCAGAACCGTCAGGTTATCAAGATTAGACGGGAAAGTTTGTCGCTGATTTTCTAACAAATTTGAAATCATAAAGAGTGATTTGACTACTCGCTGTGCAAAGGCATCATTCTTAGTAAACTCAAGCCCATTTTGGATAGCCCTATTACCCTGCTGTGTTAGATTGGTATGGAACTGTTCGTTAAAAAAAGCATCAAAAGGCAAAAAAACACCCACTTCTTGAGCAGCACTTTTTTTTGCAGTATAGTGAGTAATACCCAATACGGAGCGTTCGTTGTCTTTTACCTCTTTGATTACAAATCGAAGCTGCTGAAAGGCTTCAAATACATGAGCAATCAGTTTAAATTGGTAAGGAACAAAGGGGTATGCCAAGATGAAATCATCTTCACTCTGATAGCCCTTATATAGCTCATGACTAATCTTGAATTGATTTTGGATGTAGTCTTTGTTGTTATAATACAATTGACTCAAAGCTTTTATACCGTCGCTATTCTTACCCAATACTCGTTTTTGGGTAATCAAGGCAGCATCGTTGCTTTGAAGCGAAAGGCGAGTATCAAAACGACCTAATATTTTGCCAAATTCGTCATGTATATCCACCATGCCATCTACCCCACCAGATACTTCATCTAAGGTTTGCTGAGCGGTGCAGGCAATCCAAACTTGATTGTTACAATCTTCACTAACTCGCTCCACAATGTTTTGGAAGTTCAGCAAGAGGGCCTTATTGGCACCAATGTATTGAGAAACTTCATCTACCAAAAACAACAAACGATAGTGAGGATCTTTGGTCTTTAAATACTCTTTCAACTCTGGAATCAGTGTGTCGTTGATTCCAATGTTAAACGTTTCGGGGCTTGAAAGCTTGCCATGTAGCGAAACGGTGTCAAGCTCAGGAACTAATCGATGGGCAAGGGTCAAAAGCCCATCTAATTCAAACGAAGCTGCTTGGGCAGCATCATATTGCCAAGTATATCCCAATTCAGTAGCAACAAGCGCTTTGAACTCCTCAAATTTACCTTTTTTGTCCAAGTACTTTTCCAAAAGCAGAGCTAATGGTATATCATTTGCATTATAGCCCCTAAATTTGTTAAACATTTTCAAGAAAATCCGAGTAAGTCGTTCACCACTACTATCGTCAGTCTCGTCCTCCACATTGAACATAATATTGTCGCACTGTGAAGCCTGAATTTTCTTTTTAAGAAGCATTAAATTACTGGGAGTAATTTCTTCTTTGCTGCCTTTTTTGGTGGTATCATAACTATCCACGGCCTGAAGTAAATGCTCAAAAGCTTGCTCAGAAGTAACTGAGTCTAAACAATAATGGGCATATTTGATAAAGTGTGATTTACCAGAGCCATAATATCCATTAATCCAAATGCCTGTTTTGCCAGTACGTTTATTGATAACCGTATCAAGTAAGTTATACAACTTTTCGAGGAGTTCATCTGTAAAAATATACTCGTTTATTTCGGCAGCAATGGTATCGGCTTTTTTGTTGCTAACCACCACCGCTGGATTGATTTCTCGATCAATTTTACGTTCGTATAGTGCTCTTAATTGCATGATTATTGGTTAATTAGTTTGATGGCTCTGTATAAATTTTCATCTTGAAGCAACCCAAATAAATTGTAATAGTCTTTTACTTCGCCTGGGTAAAAAAGAATCATTTTGTAGCCAGAAATATACTTTTCAAAATTGTTAATAAACTTACTGGCTCGAAGGTAAGGAAACGTTGCTCCAAAACCTTTCACAAACACGTAGGCTACTTCGGCATTACCAGCCTGTTCAAAATGCGTTCTGATTAACTGATCTAAAAAGCGTAAAAATCGAGGATCATAGGCATCTTGTCGTAGAGCATGCTCTACTTGCTGTGGCTTGTTGGGTTCATGTTCTAAATAATAATCAAATTTCGGCTTTGAACCGAATTTTTCTTTTTTTAAATAGTGTTGAAATTCTTGAAATAAATCAATTACCAACACATCTAAATAGTGGGTTGGACGGTGCAAACGCTCCTTGATGTTCATAATTTCTTGATCTACTTCGTATTCTTGATGCGGATCATAAACATACATATAGGCTGGAAAAAAGAGACTCCCTGTTTGGTAATCTTGGAAGTCTTTGTTAGCAAGCTGCTGGTATAATTCAGTAATGGTCATAACAACATTTCTTTTTCGGATTGAGTTAGAAAACAAGCGTCCAAAAACCAAGTATCAGTTTGTTGGATAAAATACCCCCAAAAGGTTGACCGTGTGATACTAGGCTTTACTAGGGTTGTGTGGTTTAATAATTGAGCCTCTCGAAGCATCCGAAGAAAAACTTGAACAAGTTTTTCATGCGTTGCTTTTGTCCACTGACTTACGTAGTCATTTTCAGAAGCTAACTCATCCATTCTTAGTTGAATATCCTGACTGGTGAGTTCACGATCAAGCATACGCCAACGTTTTAAAACCACCTCAAAATGAAAATCTAAAACCAAAGGGTACGTTTTCAGACAAACATAGTAGAGGGCCAAACGTTTTTCGGATTCGGCACATTGAAGAAAGAAAGCCCAAAAAAGCCGATCAACCGATTGGAATCTTTTTTTTATTTCTGCCACAATTCGTTTACGAGCTGTTTCTGACTTAATCTGTAAAATCTTGTTTTGTTCAATTTCGGTGGTCAATAAGTCAAAGAAATGGTCTTCTAAAAGCAAATAGTCTAAGGCCATAAATTCATAGACAAACAATGAGCCAGCAGTAAAAGAAGCAGAAAACGTCGGTTTATTCATATGATGTAGTAGTCAGTAATCCTGATTTCGGCAGAAAGTAGTCAAAAGGATTAGAGGCCAAAGATAAGCAAAGACAAATGGAAAAATACCAGTGAGTATCCTTGCTTTTTCACCAATTAAAGGTCGAAATCCGAGAATCAAACTCGGATTTCGATAGCAAGTACCATCCATTAACTTTCGAGCAGAGCCATTTCGTCTTCTAATACCTCAAATTCAGCAAATTCTGCCACCGTCTGTCCCGAAATCCCATTGATGCTGCCAGCAATACCCGACAGATTTACCAATACTCGGTCAATTTCTTTCTCCCGTTTTTTGAAGTTAGCAATAGCTGCTTTCTTTTCCTTGGCCAGCGAGGTGTGCATTTGGGCAAAAGTATCATGAATAACACTGAGTTGGTTCTTAAACTCTGGACTCATTAGGTAATGGTACAACATTTGTGATTTTTCGCCTTGATTGGCCTGCACAATACGCACCTCATCTACTTTGAGCAACGAAGCTCGCAGCACAAACGTAAGTGCTTTGAGATGCTCAAACGAACAAATCCACACGTTATCTTCTCGCTGCTCAAAGGTGCTGATACCCTTAGGTAACGCCTGCGTAACAATCACACCCAAATCGACTTTTTTGAGGAGCATATCGTCTTTAAGTTTCTGTACCCAGCCCTCACTGAAATGCTTGGTGTTTTTACTTTCGTATAGTATTCCTCCGCAAGGTTGTCCTAATTTGTTCTGAACGACTTGTAGTAAATCTGCCCCATTTTCACCCTTCTTAATCTCTTCAATAATGTCGAAGGGATGCGTCCGCCGGAGCATTTCCTCAATCACTAACTCTTGCGCTTCTCCTTGCAACTGTATAGATCCTTGTTCCATTTTGCGTTGCATATCTTTAACTCGGTCATTGAGCTGCTCAATAAGCATATCTTTTTCCTTCAGTTTCAGCATAGCCTCTTCTTGGCTTTTTTCTTTGAATTTCTGTTCAATCCCTACCAGTTCTTGAGCAATTCGTTTTTCTATTTCGGCATTGATTCCTGCTTTTTCTTCATCCAATTGGCGTTTTTGACGCAGCAAGTTACCCTCTTGTTGCCTTAATTCAGCTACGATTTTACTCTTTTGGTTAAGCTCATTTTTCAGCAATGCCACCTCTTCCTCTTTCTCAGCACCAATCTGCGTTTTGAGTTGTTGCATTAGCTTGGTTTTCTCCTGTGATAACAATTGAGCAAGCAGGGCCTGTTGATTTTCTTTTGCCTGAGCAATTTGTAGCTCCTGCTGGTCTAATTCCTTTTGTCGGATTGCAAATTTCGCTGCTTGTTCCGCTTCAATGCGTTCGGCCAAAACGGTTTCAATGTTGATTTCGTGGTTACACTTCGGGCAATGGATGTGATAATTGTTCATGAGCGTAAAAGTTTAAGGTGAAACAATGACAACTCTTTGTTCAAAGTATATGCCAGTACGGAAATCGCTTGTTTCGGAGTTGATTTTAAATATATTTGTGTCATTATTTGACTTTATATATCAATAATTGATATGAAAATACTCATTTCGTGGTATGCCAAAAATAATGACTTTGGTACAGACGGCACGATAAACCTGAAAGGGCCAACCATACAATTCCATCAGCACTTCTATCAGCACGATCAACATATTCTGTTAAGTTCGAGGAGTGAGGAGGACGGAGACCCATTTCTCTCAAAACTCATAGCAGAACTTACAAAGACCTACAAAGGTCGAATCATTGTACCCAAATTTATGAACTTGGTAGATGTGATTGATTTTCAGGCCATTAAAGGCAAAGTAGAAAAACTGTTGCTTGAATACAGGAATGATGACATTGATATTTTCTTTTCGCCAGGTACTTCGGCTATGCAACTAAGTTGGTATGCTTGCCACACCACCTTAGTGTTAAATACAAGGCTTTTGCAAACCCGAGAAGGAAAGTTTACAGGAAAGACAGTGCCTGATCTAATAGAATTAACTGTCGAAACCTCAAGTATCCCCCTTTCGGTAGTTATTTCGGAGCAGAAACAAAGCGAGTCCACTGAGGATTATTTACTCACTGAAAGCATCCAACCCATTTACCAAAAGGCCAAATTAGTGGCCAATGCAGAGCGAGTAACCTGCCTTATCCGAGGGGAGAGTGGTACGGGCAAAGAGCATCTAGCAAATTATATACATAAAAATAGTGCCCGTAAAGACCATCCCTTCATCGCCATTAATTGCTCGGCTATTGGTGATAGTCTATTAGAATCCCGATTGTTTGGCCATATAAAAGGAGCCTTTACCGATGCAAAGGAGGACAAAAAAGGACTTTTTGAAGAGGCGAATGGGGGGACGATCTTTTTAGATGAAATAGGAGATGTGAGTCCACACATGCAGCAGAGTTTGCTAAGGGTTTTGCAAGAGGGTGAAATTTCACCAATCGGCTCTACAAAAACCAAGAAATTAGATGTAAGAATCATCGCTGCTACTCACAAACCCCTCGAAACCTTATGCGAAAAAAACGAATTTCGATGGGATCTATACTACCGACTTTCAGTGGTAGAATTATTACTGCCCACCCTCCAAGAACGTGGTGAAACCGAACGAAGAAATTTAATAACATTTTTTTTGACGAAAATTCAGCAAGAGTTTAAAAAACAGAAGCCGTTAAAAATCGAAAAATCAGCGCTGGATTTATTGTTAAGCTACCCCTTTGCTGGCAATATTCGTGAATTAGAAAATGTAATTACCAATTTGTATGTATTCTGTGAAGAAAACGTAACTACCAACGAATTGCCAATAAAATTCAGGACACAGAAAAAAAAAGAAGCCCAGTCTTTTAATTGGAAAGAAGTAGAAAAAAACCTAATTAAAGAAGCACTGGCACACTACAGAGGGAACCAGCGACAAACATCATTGGCAATAGGCTATGGTTCGCTCAATACCTTCAAGAAAAAAATGAAAGAGTATGGGATTGAATGAGGCAGGAAAAGGAGGCTTGCTGGCATCATGAGGATCAAGACAAAAAACTCAGACACCTATCAGAGGTTTATATAAATGACCCTATAATAGTTGCGGAGGTGTGAATTTGAAGGGTAAATACATTAACCAAACCATGGTTGAACCCTATAACAGAAACCCATCAAAACTGCTGGCTATTTTATCACAGCACATGCCTACCCGTACTCCGATTAAGCTTATTAATACTACTCTATCGCAAAAACGCATCGTTTATCAAAATCCGTGTAAAGATTTTCATTTATACTGCGTTCTTCTATTCGGTTTTCTTTCAAAGGAATCATCACCTCAATACCTTGTTGAGGATACTAACCAATCAGTAACATAGATTTTGCTAGCAATGAACGAACGCCTCCACGACTATCTGTCACTTTTAATAATCAAGGCCTGGTTGATATCAGGTCGCTGACCCCCACTCAAATGATCTTTTCAATAATAGTCCCTTGAAGAAAAACTACCTGCTGAAAGGCAGTTTCTATTACGCACAAATGAAAAAAACTGGATATGTGATCGGGCGGCGTTCCGCTTTGTCTTTCTTCTGCAAAATCGGCACCATAGACGTAGAATGTGATGGTGACCAATAATACCACACCAGCTACGAAGCTGTGGTGTATGACAAGACCCGAAACAATGAAATAGAAGCAGTAGCTAATTGGGCAGTGCTACGCTTCACCACTCAACACCTTACCCACGAAATGGACTGGACACTCCAAACCATCAAACGGAAGATTGACCATTATGGTGGACTTTACTATGCCTCCGAAGACAGGTATCGCTATGTGTCCAAGCCCAACGAACAATTGAACTTGTTTGAATGATAGTTTGCTATTTTTCCAACGAGATAATTTTGACCAACAATACAGCTATTCACCCACCAAAATTCTGTGTACATAGACCATAAGAATGATTATTGAGGGAGGTTCCTACCCCCAAAAACCGAAATTCTTTATGCAAAATATTGGCTCGATGCCCACTTGATTTCATCCAACCCTCCACCATTTTGATGGCAAATTCCATTGGGGTCAGAGCCTTCGTAGCACTTCCCAAACCAAACTGGATACCAAATAGTTGTGGAAAGGTTACTCCACCAACAAAATCAAAGCACGGCCCTTTTGCTATATTTTCACCCAAAAAACTGAATTTCCCACCTGATTGTATAATTCTATCCTGAGGAGTCCTTAATCCACGATTTTTCCAATCAGTATGGCTATAAAAATTGTCTTTTACCATATTATCAGAGTGGAGTGTGGCAGCTTTTGCTAATGATAAATCAGGCAAAAACGCAGGTAGGCGATGTTTTATGCGCTCCTGGTTGGTTAAGTTAAAGACAGCTTCGTTGATGAGTTGTATGTCCATTGTAATCCTTGTTTGTTTAATGTGCCAATTGAAAATAGAATTTCACTGTTGTATAGCCACAACCTTCCCATCCTCTTTTTACAATGTTGTGTAGGCATGAGGAATCACCTACTCGCTACATATTTTTTAAGCTCAATCTGGGTGTCGTAGCCGTAACCTTGTAGATCAGCACCTGCTGATTGAAAAAACGAGGCCCAAAAAAGTTTCACGTTTTCAATTTGTTTCCCCGCCAATGCACCTGCATCTTTGGTGGATGTCGCTCCATAGACCAAGACTTTCACCCCTGCTAAATCAGGTATTTTATGCTGGGCTTTGAGTTCCAAAACTTTTTTGCTGACCTCACCCGCTTTCAGTTTGCCAAAGCTGGAAAAATCATACGTTCTTTCTTTATTCTCATTCACCATGTCTGAGAACACTACAAAGCAAGTCTCATACATGTAGTTGGCATCACCTTGTTGTGCACCATTCAATATTTTCTCAATAGTGGAGCTCGTTTTGTTATGCTCAACCAAGGTCTTAGCTTCGTTTAAGGCATTGATAATATCAGTATAGCCTCCACAGGCTTTTCGTTCTTTTCGTTTAGCCAAAATGGTTTTGGACAAGCTTTCTCTAACAGAAATATCCAAATAGTGTCTTAACCTCGCCCGGCTGCTATCGGCTTGGTGATTGATGCCATCTTCTTTGTTTGAAAAATCCATTTCGGCAAGGTCAAAGGCATAAATCCGTTCTGCCTGTGTCTGACTGCAAGCATCTATAAACTGTACCGTCAATTTGTCTTGTTCACCCTGTCTCCTTTACCTAATTTAGGTAGTTAGCAAGATTAATGTGACAGTTATTACTACTTGATGAATATCATTTAACCAATTGACTATCAATAAATTAAATGATTATCTTCAAATTACCACATTTTTAAATTTACCTACTTGCCTCTTGGCAATCATTTAAACCAAGGGTGAGTTAGTTGGCGTTAGGGGAAGAATAACCAGAGAAGTAGTGTTCCGGGTGTTGCTTCTAAAACAATTCTCCAAACCTTAGATAAGTATAAAGTGTTAGCCCAAGAGCAAGCAATACTACCAATAAAACCAAAAGCATTTTTCCCGTCGCATGAATAGAATGAATGAAGTGATGAATCGTATCATGAACATACTTATGGACCATCCACAAGAGGAGTAATGCCAAGATGGAAACGATCATTGTTTGTTGAGTTAAGACGTGGCGTTTAACGTTATCAGGTCATTGAATAGAACAGACGACTTTTGTTTTAGTAAATTTTCAGAGCAAGAAAATCTACGGCTGAATTGCTTTCTAAATGAGTTGTCGAATGGAATCAGCTCCAACAAGGATGGCGTGGCCATCAATTCTTGCTTTTTATCTTTGAGAAATTCATTTACTCGCTTCAATCCCACCGACGGCTTCAACTGTAAAGAGTAGTTAAAAAACGTTGATGAATCTAATGAAGGCAGGTGTGGCGTTTCGTCAATCAAATTTTCTTGTTGAAGTTGCTGCAACACCTCAAAACATTTACCTTGGTGTTTCTTCAAGTCTATGAGTGAATCATCAAAGGTATAGTTCAACAAAATAGCTGAAAGCGGATTCATCCTTCCATTGAGTGGAGCATAGGCATTGTAATGGCTGAGACCTAAAACCGCCTTTTGCCTCGATGGATGCTGAGAATACCAAAGTAGTTTTTCATAGATAGCTTCATCGTCTGTTACAATGGCTCCCCCCTCTCCCGCAAAGAGTGATTTCCCAGGAGAAAAACTAAGTACCACCAGATCAGCAAAAAAACCTGCGGGTTTAGTGTGGTGATATGCTCCCAAACTTTGGGCACTGTCGCTGATGTAATATAAGCCGTGCTTTGTACAAAAATCTTTTATTGCTTTTGAATTGACCGACGTTCCATGGTAATCAACAGACAACACTGCTTTGGTTTTTGACGTGACTGCCAAGGGCAGGTCATTAACCGAAAGATGAAGCGAACCAGCATCAAATGAGGTAAAGCGAAGTTTGTTACCATGCAATAAAAAGGGGGCAACCGAACCACCCCAATTGATGGGCGACGTAAGGATTTCAGTACGATGCAATTCCAGCGCAAGGCACACCGCTTGCAAAGCCGTAGTAGCATTGCTAAACGCCAATGCGAACTTTTTGCCGTAGTATCTACTTAATTTTTGTTCCAAAAGAAAAGTGGCACCAGCACCTGATAGGTGCTGGTGCTGCATAGAGGTTTGATCTCTACAATCCTCTATGTAAGTCAATAGTCTATTCGTTAGCGTGTCACTGGTCATTGTATTTCAGTAGAATTGTTGCAGGTCTATCAAAATACGAACATAGGACT
Organism: Spirosomataceae bacterium; assembly: GCA_046329195.1. Taxonomy (GTDB): domain Bacteria; phylum Bacteroidota; class Bacteroidia; order Cytophagales; family Spirosomataceae; genus JAXLVB01. The sequence goes on from JAXLVB010000001.1 coordinate 1,086,944, forward strand.
CATACCACTATCCGGAGGGGTTTACGGCATAAACCCATACTCGCACGTAGATTTATTCGTAACCCAATGCAACTATACGTGTATTAGTTCTTGGTTCTCAACAAATGTATCTGGATTGTCATGTAGAAACTTTTCTTCAAGGCACAGCACCATCTCTGTATATAGCTCCCTCGCTTCTATAAATTTGCCCTCTTGAATAAAATCAAAGCAAGGCTGCAAATAACGCTTCCAAATCGTATCGTAGATAACGTCACTATCCATACGACGGTTAATGACCGTAACAATCTGGGGCGCAACCTCATAATACCGATTGATAAGTTCTTGCCCCCCTGCTTGTTCCGCAAGCCAGTTATCTCTATAATTGCGGAATAGCGTTAGCTCCGTGCAATTATCCCCTTTCCCGCTCACTTGCGAAATCGTGGCTGTGGTAATAAAACAACCTCCCCCAGAAGAGGTATAGACCGTACCACGCCCCTTGCAACGAGGACAAGTATGCCACATCTTTCCCTGACATTTGGGGCATTTTGAGTGAGGATAAACTGGGGGCGAATTGTGACAGCGAACTTCGCCTTTTCCTTTACAAGCCGGACACGTAGAAGTATGGTTTGACATCGTTTGAATAGTTAAAGGTTAACTGCTAACTATACCGCTAAGTAAGTTAGTTACAGTTATCTGCACCAAAGCTATTCACAATCAATGCCTTACGGAGGACGGAATGGTCGGTTTTTCATGGCTGGACAATTTCTTCGTGCGTTGCTTAAATACTTGATAACCAGCTCTCCCCTCCAAGAAGCGGCCTCTGCTGCGGAGGGGTTGGAGGCCTCCGCAGCTACGGTGAGGTGAAACAAAGAATTACACATTGGCATAAGGTTCTAACTCGCCAATTCGCTTCCTCAACTTCTCCTGATCTATTCTGAAATCAGCCGTCAAGATATCACGGATGTATTCAGGGTAAGGGAAGTTTGGATCTGGACAATTTTGGGCATCATTCCACCACGGCAAGAAACTGTTGTTCCGGCAATAGGCTAACGCACAATAATCACTAAAAACTGACGCAATTTTGTTGCTGTTCGGAATGATGTCATGCGAGGCAAACTCAATGTGTTCTATGCCCAACTCCCCATCAAGTATGGCTTGCGAGGCAACTAACGCTTCCCTGATTTCCCTTGGGGCCGCCCCTGCCTGATAAAATCGTTCTGCCGATGCAATCAATCGTGAATCGTTCACCGAAACACCAAGGTTTTGATTCAATCCTGCTGCTATACTGCAAACCATAGCAGCAAAATCAGATTGCAAAGGCATCAGCACAGGCAAGATAATCCAACGTTGGCGCATTGCTTCCGAGATGGCATTAGGACGGTTAGAGGTTCCTACCAAACAAACTTTGCCAGAAAGAGACGTGTCTGCCAAAAATGATTGAAGCTGTCCCATAATATTTTGAGTAACCCCCGAATCATTCGCTTGCATCCCTCGGTTCATTGGAAGCTGCATTTCAATTTCATCTATCAGCCCAAGTCCACCAAGTTCCCGCAGCAGGTTTAATTGCAAGCGTGATTTTCGCTCACTTTCACCCACCCACATCGTTTTGCTGTTTTCCAAGGTGAAAGTTGGCACATTGGCGTTGGCGGCGGCAATTAACGTAAGAACTGTTTTCCCGCCACTTGGCGACCCACACAAGATAAGGTTACGGGGAATGTTTTTGTTCCCGTTCTTCAATCCATTGGCAATGCGCATCAATATCTCCATGGGTTTCTTGATAGTAGAACCAACTACATGGATGCCCTTTACCCGGTCGTGGTCTATGGCCTGCAAAGTCCCCTCACTTAATGCTATAATGTCTGTTTGTTTTTTGCTGAATACATCAGCGGCTGTAATCGGACTCCCTGTTTTATCGCCAGACAGAAAAATAGACTCCAAGGATCGGTTCGGTGTGCCACTGCTGAGGTTAGCAATCACTTCATCACTGAGTGCTGCCTCTGTTTTGGCATTCGAGTAACGGGTACGTAGTGCACAAATAAAGTCCATTTTGTCTGCTGCGCTGGGCTGTGCAATGGTTACAGAGGGTATGGTCTGGTAAATCAGATTCTCTATTAACCCTTGTCGAGACTCAGCAAGCACAGTATAGTTCTGGCTTTTGCGAAAACCCAACGAATTACTCAATCGAAATGCTAATTCAATGGCTACAATTTGCTCTTGCGTATGAGAACCATGATTGAGGTGGGGCAGTAAATTTTCACTAAACTCAATCAAGATTAGAAAGCGGAGCGGAACGCCGTCACGTAGTGTAAGCGGAGTGGTTTGCTGACCCAGTCTAAGTAAGGCACGCAAGATGTTGATAAACTCTGACTCGTCACCAGTTGCTTTATTACCTGTGCTGTTTCGGATGCCTAAGTTTGAAAGAACCTTGGTTACATTATTTCGCTCGGTATTGTTCAAATCACTTAGATCGTATGTTACGCCCGTTGATCTCGAATATTGCACCATCACCAAATTGTGTTTGGTAAGAGCTTGGGTGCGGAGTAACTCAATGAGGGGCTGAATCTGCTTGCTTGGGTTCAATTCAAGGTCGTGAAGACCACGACCTTGAATGATGATGCAAGACTTGCCTTCGGCATAGGGTTGCAAAATTTGAGTAATTGCTGTTGACATGAGGTTAGATTTTTTGTTTGTGAGGTGTGTTCATTTTTATCCTACGTGCTTGTTCTTTATTTTTGCGTAGTGCTTCCTTATCTTGCTGGTCAATCATCTTTGAGTAGGGCATTTGGCAGGCACCGCCCGTGAAAGTGGTCTTTTCGCTGCCAATTTTGATACCCATTTTCTTCAACTCATCATTAAAACTCGTGATAATGGCATTACAAGAACCGTCTGTAATTCCGATGGTCTCCGTGTTGGCATTCACTTGGTTGGTGTTGGCATCTACACTGATTTCTGAATTGAGACGCTGACCGATGTTGTTGGTGGCAATCACCTCTAATTTCCCAGCTACTTGTTTAATCTCAACTTGTTTGAAACCGACTGCTACACTTGCCTTAGCACAAGCCTTGGCCAAGTTTGCAGTGAATACCTTCGTATGAGCCACTTCAAGCTGGTGCATCACCGCCTTTATTCCCGTATTCAAGGTCTTTTCATCCCGAGCACTCAGTACAGCCTTGATTCCACTCTTTACCATTCGCTGATCTGCCACCTTAAAGTCCATCCTCGAAATAGACGAAATAAGCGAAGCTTTTTTGGCATCAAGCGTAGAAAGCCCGTGGTGTTCCAATTTTTTGATAGTGGGCGAAAACGTACTTCCAAAGGCAGCCCGTAAGGTATTCGGGCTACATACCGTAGTAGAGGCAGTGGTAAAATGTAAACCACTATGGGTTGCATTGAGGGCGCTAAGGATATGTTGCGGACACATAGATTGGATGTCAGGCAAGGCCATACTAAGGGGCTGGTAGCTACTCATTTCGCTGAGGTTTACCATAGAGGCATGAATTGCAGACACAGTGGGTGTCTCGTCAATCGAAATGATGTTGGAGCGTTCGGAGATTTGTGACATGATGTTATAGTGTTTTGTCGTTGATGTTTGAATGGGTTTCTTCAACCATAGCATCGTAGTCCTGCGGCTGTTGCTGATTGGGCTCTTGCTGATGCATTGGTGCTTGATTTACTCCCAATTGGGTTTGTACTTGTCCTAAGGTTTCTGGCTCTTGAATAGGAAGCTCAATGGGTTGTGATCCGTTATTATATCCCTTTACAGTGCTGAGTTGATCCCAACCTTTTCTGACAGCATCGTTTTCTGGGGTGAAATACCCCCATTCGACAACAGGCTGTCCATTTTCATTAGCGTGGTAAGGCAGCACAGCGTGTTGCATCACCTTATTGTTAATCATCCACACTAAGAAGTTGGGAATCAAAAACATAACTTGTGCTGCTGCCTCTTCATTTTCTTGCATCCATAGTTTATAGCTATGGACAAACTCGCTTGCCTTTTGCGAGAACTCATTTTTGCTTTTGAGGAAAGTATCGTTAATGGAACGAACAGCTGCATCTGCCTTACGTTGGGCGGTCTCTTTCTGGCGTAGTATTTTGATGGCAAGCTTGGAGTTCTCCGCTGTAATAAAGGTATTGTGCATAGAAACCAACGCCGTATGAGCAGTAATATCAACAAGAACGGCCACAATGTTTAATCCCATGGCAATTCCAGTAAAATTAGAGCTAAACCCTTCAAGTAAATTCATAACTGGTAAGAACAACACGATGGAATAAGCGGCTGCTTTTGCATTAAGGAAGATGAAGGTATTCTTGCCACGGTATTGTTCCGAAAAGTGGTTCAACCGGATGCTGCCCAGCACTAAAACTAATGCCATCAGAATAGCAATGGGAATGATGACCACATTGGAAGAAATGGCATAGAAATTCTCGAAGAAAAACGATAAGCTTTTTATCGAAAAGATAGTCCCCATGAGCATCACCCCAGCTAAAATCCAATTCGCTCGTTTGTTATCAGTATTTCGGTTCACATTCTGATCTACCTGTGTGTCACCATTATCCTTTAAAAACTGCTCACGGTCTTCGGTGATTTTTCGGTGATCTTCCAATACATACTCTCCCTTTTTGATAATACCTTCAAGTCGTGCAAAGCGTGCTTTCATTTCTTCTGCAAGCCGCTGTGTCTGGTTAGCAAGCGAGTCTTTTGATGATGCAAAAAGCATTTTGATGGAGGTTAAAAGTTTGTTCATGGTATCTTGGTGATTTAATTGGTTTTCTGAATGGCTTTGGCGAGACCCCTATCCAAATTATCTACTTCAATCGTGCGACCTTCTACCACATTGTTCTTAGAGCCACTGTGGTTAATCGTTACAATCTTGACATCGTCTGGGATAGCACTAAGTTTGTCAGGTGCCATGCCTCTGGGCGAACTTTGTACCCCATCGCTGATAAAAAGGATAGAGCGAAAGTGCGTGGAGTCATGTTGAACCGTACGTAAACTCCGTAGCCCTGCATTAATTGAGCCGATGCAATCGCTATAATCTTCTCCCCGCTTTTTGGGTGCATAGCCTGCATCAATCATCACTTGACAATCCGCAAGAAATTGCTTTTTCTTTGCTTCAAATACTTGGGCTAAGGTGTGTGCATTGGCTGCTGCTTTTGTAGAGTCAGCCTGAAACGCTGCAACTCTTTTATCAAAAGTGCCCTTGCGCTCTCCACTTTCACGCACTGGGCGTTTAAGACTACCAGTAGCATTAGTTATTTCAAAATGGAGTACGGCATTATTATTAGCATTCTTGTCAATGTACGTCAGCCAGATATCCCCTGTGCCGTGGTTCTTGATACTATCAATGACGGAGATGATATACGCTACCGAAATTTTTGGTACGGCATACGCCGAAGTGCCAGAACCGCTGGGGTCAAAAATGATGAATGTCGCATTGTGGCTTGGTTGTACAGGTGGCGCCTCGGGTGCTTCTACAATACCAAGTTTTATGGCTTGGGCCTTTACTTCTGGGTTAGCGTCAATGAGCAAGTACCCTCCTCCGATGAGGAGCCCTAATACAACAGCGATGAGAATAATTGTCTTTTCCATTTTGTAAAGTTTGTTTTGGTTTGAAAAGTTGATTTTTGGTTAAGAAATGCTGGTGATTATATTCTTATATATGGTTTGGTTAGTTAAGGTTAAGTGGACATTATGGTATGCTTAAAATGGTATGCCTTTGCCAATCAATGGCGTTGGCATAAGTTAAAAATCAGGCACTTATAAAAAGTGAGCGTTGGGTTGAAAATCCAGCGGGGGTGCGTGAGGTTTGAGCGGTGAAGCATTGGATTTTCTTGATGGCTCCGGCCACCCGGTTTTTTGTTACTTTTTGCATCAAGGCAAAAAGTAAATGCCTATAAATAGTGACAATGTTTATTTGAGCGAGTGATTATCAACACACAACAAGCTCAATCAATACTCAAATCGGTTAGTCAGCGTTAAGTGGACATTATGGTTCAAATAGTACGATACTCAATCAATACTCAGATCTGGTTAGTTAGCGTTGGGTTGAAAACCCAGCGGGAGTGTAATTATCGCACCCCTCACCTATGAATCCCTCCGCCTCCCCGACGATGAAAACATCCCCTTGAACATCACATAAAAACCAACACACACCATCACCAGCGTGAGCACAGACCCCAGCAAGGCAGATTCACCTGCGGGGTTGTTGCCGCCATACACTTTTATAAACAGTACCAAGGCGGCCACCGCAGCCGTAATAATATAGATAGTACGATTACCAACTAAAATTAATAACCCGCACACGAGGATAAACACCACCATACCAGGCGAAAGATTACCAATAAGAGCCAGCTTGATAGCGGCTATGACCATTGACACAATGGAGCAAATTTTTAATAGGTTATTCATGTAGATTAAGGTTTAAAAGTTTGTGTTACTTTTTCGCTTTTCATCGGATGTTTCCCCAACTACTTTGCGGCAGTTTTCGATAACCTCGTGGTTACCACCTGGGCTGCACCAGTTCGTAGTTTTCGGTTATACTACCAAACCTCTCTTGCGGTGGGCTGCAAGTTGCCCCACTGTAAAGCCAGTGATTGCTTGGCTGAGTGACTCAGAAACAGCTCGCCGGGCTGTTTCATGGAGCAGATTGTTTTATTTCATAAGCTAATGTGTGGCTTTTAATCATGTTGAAAACCAGTTAGTTGGAGTTATCCTCTCTCAGAAACCAACACTTGAATTTTAGAACAGTGGAGGATTATTAAAATTATAGACCTCCTTCTTTATTACGAAGGCAGTTAGTTGGAGTTATCCCTTCCCAGAACCAACACTTGAATTTTAGAATAGTGGGGATTGTTAAAATTATAGACCTCCTTCTTTATTACGAAGGCAGTTAGTTGGAGTTATCCTTTCCCAGAACCAACACTTGAATTTTAGAACAGTGGAGGATTATTAAAATTATAGACCTCCTTCTTTATTACGAAGGCAGTTAGTTGGAGTTATCCCTTCCCAGAACCAACACTTGAATTTTAGAATAGTGGGGATTGTTAAAATCATAGACCTCCTTACAATCTTTTTACGAAGACAGTTAGTTGGAGTTTGCAGAGGAAGAAAAAGCCAACTAACTCCAACTAACTGGAATATTTAATGGTAAAGGCTTTCATAATGCGAAAAGGACATGAGCTTTTGTATAAGCTAAATTGTCTGTATGAGGAGCTTAATAAAAGCCAACTAACTCCAACTAACTGGAATATTTTATAGTAGAAGCGTCCATAATGAAGCAAAGACGACGTGGGCTTTTGTGTAAGCTGAGGAGGTTAACAAAAGCCAACTAACTCCAACTAACTGGAGTTCCAGTATTAAATAAACGTTTTAAATGGAACACAACTTTCTTAGGAAGGTATTCCTCTTAGAAAGTAATTTAAATTAAAATCTATGAAAGGTTACTTGGGCTCAACGTATGACTTGGCATCTCCATTAAGTAAGGACTTACTTAATAATCCATATTTCTATGAAATCAAGTTTACTCCTGTTTATGTTTATGAGAAGGAGTTAGGCTTATCCATAGAAGATAAATTGAAACTCTTGCAAAATGTGATTACTTATCTTAAAGAGCGTAACATTAATGTAACCTTTACGGATAGGGTTTACGACGACGAAAAATCTTGGGAACGCCAAGAAGGAGAAAATTGGCGATATTTGCCAGTTGCCGAATTGCAAGGAAATAATATATGTATCAACCCTAGAAATATAGACTTTTTAAGTATCTATTTAAGCATTGGGCATATCTATGGTCATTTAGTCCAGCGTATGGATCATGAAAAATATAAGCCTATTACTGATTTCTTAGACTATCCTAAACCACTTGATTTGAACTTGGTTCTAAGTGAATACAGAATGAAGTTTGGTGGAAATTACAAGGATGATTTTTTGAAATTTGAAATTGAAGCATTTCAATATGCCAAGTATGCTTTCATAAAGGCAGGTAATGAGTTTAATGAGCTAATGGATTATGCCATGAACGTTTACATAGAAACTGACTTTAATGAATTATGGCGATGGGTAACAGTAAGCAATCAAAAAAGTGGTCCTAGTTTTATGGATGAGTTTCAAAAGTTATGGTATAACAACAGAGGTAAATACACGGTTATTTCGCCAAAGGAGGTTGAAGTAAATGTAGTTGCAGACCCAGAAGGGTCTTTAATTGTAGTAAGAGGGAATTTTTAAGTTACTCTAAAAATGAACGAAGCAACATTAATCTATTTAGCTGAAAAACTCATCGAAGACATTAGAGCAAGTGCTTGTTTTTCTGATGAATTGTTATCAGACATGAACAGGTTTCCATTAGTTGATTATTTGAGAGAAAAAGTGAGAGATTCAGATATAGAAGTAATCCTCTCATTAATTAAATCACAAGAGTTAAGTAAATGCTATTTAGGATTGAATTTAGTCAACAAGGTACAGCATAGGGTTCGGGATGAGTTAATCTCTTTTTGGCATAATACAAATGACTATGAGCGAAAATATTTTTTAATGTGGCCATTGTTAAACAATGCTAAGCTGACAGAAGATATGCATAAGGAAATATATTCATTTTTATTGGCGAATTGGGAAAGATGGAAACAAGATTATGTGGATTTTGCAGGTGGTCTTAAAAATTTATTGAACTTCTCCCAACAGAGATTTTATAGCCAAAACTTCCCAAATTCTAAAAAGTGGGTTTATTTGGCATCATTAAAGGTATTGGAAAACAGAACTGATATTTTGGTAGCGTTAAACAAATTCAAAATTGACGAGAATGACCCGATGCAACAAACTGTTTTACAGTTTTTAATTAAGTAAGTTTACAAACCAACAGTTAAATCCAAACAAAATGAAAAAATTCATCATTGTCCTAATTGCCGCAGTGGTAGTAATTGGTGGAGCAGTCGCTTATTTCTCAATGCAAGCTCCAAAAACCAACCAAGTGACAGTTGGTGTCCACTCATGGCCCGGTGGCGGGATGGTTTATGTTGGGCAAAAAATGGGCTTCTTTAAAGAAGAAGGCATTGATTTGGTCATTAAGAAAATTGAAAACTTCGATACCAAAAGGGCATCATTGGTTTCTGGGCAGATTGATGTTGATGTTGCCAATACCTTAGACCAATTACTGATTTATAATGAAACGGGTTTCCCTGCCCAAATTATTGGTATTACAGATCAGTCAAATGGAGGAGATGGATTAGTTTGTAGTGAGTCAATTACAGACATACAACAGCTAAAAGGAAAAACCATTGCCTATGCCGAAGCATCTCCCAGTGATTTCTTTTTACGTTATATCTTAAAAATAAATAACATTGACCTAAAAAGCGTCAACTTTAAGCCAGTTGCCGACCCTCAAATAGCAGGTAACGCAGTTATTGCCCAAAAAGTAGATGCAGCCGTTACTTATGAGCCTTGGTTATCACAAGCAGATAAAGAAAAGGGTTTACATGTATTGGTATCTACAAAACAATATCCTACCCTAATACCAGGGCTATTGATTGTAAATGGCGATAAAGCAAATACTGACAAGGAAACGTATGAAAAATTTCTAAGAGGGTGGTTTAAGAGTGCGGATTATTACTATTCACACAAGGAAGAATCTCAAAAAATAATTTCCGAAGGAATGGGTATCAAAATCGAAGACGTAAGAGATATTCTTTCAGTAGTTGATATCCAAACCAAGGCTTTGAACAAAAAGCTACTTGATAAATCCACTACCAACAATCTCTACGATTTACTTTCCAGTATCAATGTATTTTGGAAAGAGAGTGGTTTTATCAAAAAAGATCTCTCCACAGAAAAGATGGTCAATGTGGATTTAATCCAAAAATAAGATGTTTAATGAAAATTCCTAAAATAATGTATCCAATAGCCTTATTGCTAATCGTAATAGGCATTTGGTACTTTTTCTCAGATGTTTACGGCGTCAAGGCAATTTTCTTACCAAGTCCTCAAAATACTATTTCAGCACTTAGCGAACTCATTCAACAAAAAGAGTTTTGGCTTGATTTAATGAGTAGTTGGTATCGAGTACTGCTTGGTTTTTTGATTTCCTTTTTGATTGCCTACCCCATTTCCTTTTTATCACTTTTAAATAACAAGGTACGAGACATCATCTTTTATTTTGTTGAGTTTTTTCGCTACTTGCCCGTTCCTGTGTTTATCCCCATCACCATTTTATGGTTTGGTATCGAAGACATGAGCAAAATAATAATTATCGTTTTGGGTACTTTTGCCCAAATGATTCCTATGTTTTATGATTCGGCCACAGAGGTAGAAAAAAAATTCTCGTCTTTTAATTTTGCTTTGAAGTGGACAAAACTAAAATATATCGAAAATGTCATTGTGAAAGGAAGTGCCCCAAACATTTTAGATAATTCAAGAATCTGTTTAGGATGGGCATGGACATATTTGATTGTGGCTGAGATAGTAGGTGCCGAACACGGCATTGGATATGCCATGATCAGAGCACAGCGGTATTTAGCCACTGACAAAATTTTCGCATACATTATTGTCATAGGCTTAATCGGTATTTTTACTGATAGGTCTATGGTTTATTTAAGAAAAAGAGTTTTCTCATGGCACAAATAAAATTTGACAATATAGATCTTGCTTTTGGTAATAATGCAATTATTGAGTCTTTCAACTTGTCAATAGAGAAAGGTGAAATCGTTACTTTTTTTGGCCCGTCTGGATGTGGAAAAAGTTCGATTATGAAGATGGTTTTAGGCATCAATACACCTACTCATGGAAACGTCACCATTGGCGATGTAGAGGCTTCTCAATACCAACAGCCTATTTCTTATGTGCCACAAGATAATGAACTGTTACCCTGGCTTTCGGTAAAAGACAATATTGAAATTTGGTCAAAAAATGTTGTTGAACCGGGGCTTTCGTCAAGTGAAGTATTACAAATGGTTGATTTAGAGAAACACGCTCATAAACTGCCAAGCGTGTTATCGGGCGGTATGTCGAGGAGGACTGCCTTGGCACGAGGATTAGCCACCAAATCAGACATACTATGTTTTGATGAAGCAATGGTTGGTATTGAAAAAACAATGAGGCACAAATTGCTCATTAATTTAAGAAATTACATCAAGAAAAGTAAGGCAACGGCGATTTTTATCAGTCACGATTACGAAGAAACCATTTTCCTATCAGATAGAATCATTGTTTTTACCCCACCTCCTGCCGTAATTTCAAAAATAATTAACGTAGATGAACTCTATGGTAATACAGACAGGCAGATGGTGAAAAAATATGGCAAAGCAGACTTTGTGGGTATGGAGTTTTTTGATGTAGATGATAGAGATACTACATTTATCCACTCCCAATTATTCAAAGATATTTACAATCAAATGCTGACATCATGAGTAATTCAAATGAAAATATCGTTAAAGAACGTTTAAGAGCATCTCTTCAAGGGATAGAAACAAAAATAATTGAAGAGCTTTTAAACACATGCCTTAAAAGTGAAGATATAGATAAGATTGAGACATTATTAAGAAACGTTTCTACGTCTAAAAGCAAGACGCCAATTGAAGAACTCTTAAAAGAATATGTCCGAATTGCAGACCCAATTGAAGATGTTGTAAATACATATCGTAAAATATTTATAGAAGCCTCCCAGTCTATGCAAATGGTAAACTATAATTGGGATAAGTTGATAGAAGTCTATTTCCCAAAACTACATATCATTTATGGTTTTTTTACTGAATTGGATCCGATTACCAAAAAAAAAGAATACTTTATTCTTCCTGAAAACGGTGAAATACAGGAATTTTCTAAATGCATACCATATTTCGAAAAAAGAGATAGAGTTAACAAAAAACTTTTTAAATCATTAATAGAGAATTCAGAAAAAGAATTTGATACAATTATTAAGTCCCCCAAAGTATATCATTACTTACCAGTCCAAGATGGGTTAACAAATGAAAATGGACACTTAAATTCTATTATACCCATTGAAGTAGTAAAGGGAAATGACTATTATATTGTACTGTATGACGAAATTGTTTTTTTTCAATGTGCCTTTAATTTTTTTAATAAAGATAGGGATTGGTTTGCCAAAGCTAAGCATAAAGAAACCTTAAAATATCTATTGAAATATGCGTTAAGTGTTGAAGCTAAAATATCAGAGAAGAAACTACTGCACGATTTTTTAGAGTCGGAATCTTATAAAATTGACCCTACTTATTGGAATACAGAGTTTGAATACTCTATACGAATTCAAATAAATCACTATGTTGATATGTCATCAAGAAATGACAAGAAAAATAATAAATTAAAAGAACTATTTGAGGGAATAATGCAAGATTTGATAACGTATTATCGTAGGATTGATTATTATAAAAACACCCCCGAAAATGATATTGATTTAATCCGTCATGTAGCCCGATTTGATATTGACTCTGTCCTGCCCCCCAGAGAGCGGTGCCAAAAATAAGTAGAGAAATAATGGACAACAATTATTTTCACACTTAAAACAAGCACCATGCGAAAGAGCAGATTCAACGAGAGCCAGCGCAGAGCCATACTAGACAGCTACCTGAAAGGAGCCAAGACAGTAGAGGCTCTGTGCGAAGAACACCAAATAAGCCCAGCCACGTTCTACAAGTGGAAGAACGAGGCAGAGACGGAACAGCAGGAGGACAAGCGCCGACTCAAGGAACTCGAACAGGAAAACCTCCGCCTCAAAAAGATGTACGCCGAGCTGCAACTCAAGCACGAGGTGGTCAGCGAGGCGGTGGAGTTCCTAAAAAAGAAGCAGGCCCAGCAGCAAAGGTGGAACTGATGGGTCATGTACAGGGTAAACAGGCCGGGTTGAGCAAACGCCGCATCTGCCAGTGGCTGCGCCTGAGACGCTCGACAGCGTATGAGCAGAAAGAGCGCAAATCGACGGCCATGACCACCGATTGGGCCACCCATTGGGTGGAAAGGATGAAGCAGATTAGGCGGGAACACCCGGCATGGGGCTTCCGCCTGATGTTGGCCTACCTGAAGAACCAAGGCGAAGGAATCGGCAGGCACCGTGCATACCGGCTTTATCAGAGCGCAAGACTAAGCCTGCACAGGAACCCAAAAAAGCCCCGCATCAAGCGGGTCTTCGAGGGTTTGCTACCGCCAGAGAAAATCAACGAAGGCTGGGCGATGGACTTCCTGAGCGAGTGGGTGATGGGGGACAAACAGCAGAGCGTGCGAATCATAAACGTGGTGGACGAGTGCTCGAGAAAAGACCTCTGGGTGGAGGCAGCTGCCAGCATCACCGCCCCCAAACTGGTGGAAACCCTCGACAGGATTGGCCAAATCAGGGGTTTCCCCCGCTATGTCCGCTGCGACAACGGCCCGGAATTCATCAGCCAAGCGCTTGCTGGGTGGGCAGCGGCCAGGGGTGTTGAAATCAAGTTCATCCAACCGGGTAAGCCGACCCAGAACGGAATCATCGAACGCCTCAACGGAACGCTTCGGAAGGAGTGCCTGAACTTGAATTGGTTCTATTCTCTCGAGGAAATCAACGACCTGTTGACAACATGGCACAGCAACTATAATTTTCTAAGGCCACATTCCTGCTTGAAATATCAAACACCTGCTAACTTTGAAAAACTAAATCAGAATCTCTACTTTAAACTGGTACCGTAAGACAGGGGGCAGGACATTATACCCCATGATTATTTTGTTTTTCCTTTATATACCGCAAGTCAAGCTGTTCATCAAACTGAATGCATCCCATACCAAACAACCAGACATGCAAACAATAGGCAAGTAAGCATTTATTCTCCTGTTCTGGGGGTCATATATATAAAGACGCTTTCTCTGATTACAAAAAAGAAGGAATATGATGAGTCTACGGAATCAATTGCGGGTTTTCAACTTACAAAAGAAACTGTAAAGCTATTTGCAGAAAAAATAATACAAGATGATTATTTAAAAAAGGTAGTAAAAAAAGACTTAGAACCACATGCCCTTCAAGCCGCAGTAGCCCAAATCTTTGCCCGTAATTTTGCTCATAACATTGGTAGCCATGTGGCCATACGAGCTACTAACAAAGCTGTAAAAGAACGCATAAAAGTATTGTATGGAGTTGAGGTTAGAGAACAACAAAAAGAAGACGATCTTACGGACTGGCTCGACTATGCGAGCGGAGTCATGGATATGTATGAGGTAATCCGTAACGAGTTTTTGGCTGAATATCGCTTACCTGCCAAAAACAGGATGTTTTATAAGGACATTATTTTACCTTTCTGCACCAATACTCTACTCACTGATAACATCGCTGCTGGCGAGGATATAAAATACAAAAACGAAAATCATAATCACCTAAAAATAAAGGTCTTTCACAAGGGAGAACTTAAAGCCACTTATGAAAACTTAGTTGCATACGGCAATAACAATGATACCTGCGTTTCGTATCCAGACAATTTCCCATATTTAGTCAAAACAAAAAACCTTAATGTTGACCTTGATACCGCCTTCAATTCAAAAAAAATTGAAGGAGAAGACATTGAAGTCTGCATTGCCAGTGAGCACTCTATTTACAGCATTTTAGAGAACTTTATTCGCAATTCTGCTAAACACAACAAAAAAGAATTTGAACAGAATAATAGCAAAAATCTGGAAATCTTTGTCAAGATAACAGAACATAAAGACGATTACTATTACTGCTACCTCTATGACAACGTATCGAGGGTAACGAAGAAGAGTCTCCAAGGCTTTGAAAAGAGGCTATCAGAGGATTTTTTTGATGGTCAAGGACAGCTAATAAAGGCAAATTTGGGTATTGCAGACATGAAAATAAATGCTCATCTTTTGCAATCAGCAGCAGATATTAGCAAAGAAAACTTACGCTCAGCCTTAGAGATATTGGCTTGCGATTGCCCTATTGAGAATGATCCAACTGACTGGAAAGAACTAAATGCGTTTCTTTCTACCATTCCAGATGCCAAAAAGGAAGAAATAGATTCCCAAACAAAAAAATATCGCTTTGCCTACCGATTTAAGTTATCAAAACCTAAAAAAGTAGTTTGGATTGGTAATAATCAGGATGCCGCCCAATGGAATAAGATAGGAATAACCCTATACAAGGAAGTAAAAGATTTTACTAATCAAGACAGCAACAGATTAGCAGCCTATCAATTTGCAATTTTGGAAACAGAAGCAGTAAAAGATTTAGACGAGCAAACCTTAGAACAATTATTACTCAAATTACCTTTCCGAGTATTATTGAATTGTACTGCTTTGGAGGATCCCAACAACTCAGCATTAAAAACCTTATCCGAAAACCGCCGCATCCAAATAGTAGAAAACAAAGTAACGCTGCCCCATAGCCCAGAAAATAGCTTTGAATTAGTACAGAATTGCTGGGAGCAGTGGCTTAAACGGTGGTTAACCATGAGCGAAAAGGGCGTAGGAAAAGCAAAAGCGCATCTGTATATTTACTTGGAAGATAGCAAACCTATCACTGAATGGAAAAAGACAGTCTTTAACAATAATTTATTTGAAGTTAGCTTTTTGTCCCCCTCCCCCAACCATTCTTATACAAGAACTGGCACCGAAAGCAATGAATTTATTGTTTTCTATGATCATCACGGGTATGGATTTGAGAAATGCTCAGGGTTAAGTCTTTCCAACTCATTAAGTGATGGAAGTTATTTTCAGTTTGATAAAGCATCAGAAGACTATGTTACCTTTTTTTATCCACCAGACAATGAAAATCACAAAAAGCAAATTTTGTTTGAGGCCATAGAAGCTGGATTGATGAATATTGCGATATTAGACGAACGCCTTGTGGATATACTTAAAGTCACAGAAGATCCTAACATTACGAAAATCCACAAAGACAATGGTTTCTTTTCAAAGGAACAAAATGTCGGAAATCACGCTGACTTGTTAAATATTGGAAAGACTTTTTTTATTACGAGTATCAAAGAATTGAAAGTTATAGATGAACACAAACCCTCCACTACGGTAACACAAAACGAGGAGCAGGTAGAGGTAGAATCCCTCACTACGGCGACACAAAACTTGATACTTACCCAAAACAAGGGGCAGATAGAGGTAGGTATCGAATACCCAAATCATTTAAACAATCAAAGGTTGAAGTTTGATGGTTTAATTATCCACCGAACCTACCTCAGCAAATTGTTGCCTGATGCAAATGACAAAAAGACTGAATGGATGAAAGCATTAAATGCACAATTTAAGCAGGTTGTCGTAATTTCGGGCGGAGGATACCCTCATTCCTTAAATTTTAACGTACACTATCAGCCGTTTAGTAGCGTTCAACGCAACTTTGCCAAATACCAAAGTAAAATGTCACTCATTAAACTATTTTGATATGAAAACCATCATAATCGCAACAAATCATCGTGACGAGCTTAAAAATTTTAATATTATAGCATCCACAATGTGGGGTGTATCAAATAATCAAGAGCAACAAATCATTGCAATTTATATTGCTAGGGAATCTGCAATAGACCATAACGTAGAGCCTTATCTCAAATTAGTACAAGGGGATGCAATTTTATTATACCATAATACCAATTATACAAGACTAAAAAATATACCGCAAGACATTATCGACCATGATTGTGGAACGGGTGGCAACAAACCTAAAACAAAAAATCGTGAGCAATACGAAGAACTCATCAACACCCAAAATCCCTTAGATGCTTTTGATAAGGCATGGGATTTTTTTTTTCGAGAAGACCCTGATGAAATAAAACTCAACTTCCTCCACGATATTTATGGCGGTAAGTCCATCCAAAGTATAGAGAAAGATGCTAAGTATAAAGAATTGATAGCCTCACTCAATGGTGCTTTTGATACTTTCAAAAGTGAGCTTGGTAATAGCGATACATATATTAATAAAGACCATATCAAAGCATTAACCACCCTTCGTGATGCCGTATTGCCAGAAAAATAGCCAATCATCGTAGGTTTTTCTATGCCCATCTCATGTACCAATTGCCAGCCCAATGAGATTTTTATGCCACCCTGCGCTTGAACAAATACTTGAACAAAGCAAGGTGGCAGAGCAGTACCAACACTCCTCGTTGGGCACTACCTTTATTTCTTCTTATCTTCCTCAATACCCGGGCGGTGTCCACAGTGGGCTAATCCAAGCCGTCACATTTCGTCTTGCTCATCCTACTGGCCTCATCGTCATCTTGTCGTTTCATGCCAAAGAAGCACTAATGTCGCATGATACGCACGGCATTCTTTCCCTGTACGGCACTGAGTTTTTGCGGCTGCCATTTTCAATAAAACAATTGCATGATGTGTTGGATGCCTATCAGCAAAAAGACAGCGAGGCTCCCTTGCTTATTCCAGAAGGAGCATGGCAGCAGTTTGCTGAGGCTACTTGCAAAGCCCTACTGACCGAAAAACTACGGGTACTCAACCATGGCAACAAACTTGATTTTGTAAACCACACCACCGGGCCACTCAAATCTGCCTGTATAGATGCCTTGTCGCTGCCGTTTATGTACCCAGTGGTACAGGAAGAGTTGCAATACCTACGGTCATTTGTAGCCCAAGACGAAATTGCCGAACTATTGAGTCTGGCAAACGTAGCCCATCATTCCGACGATACCTTGCTACAAAGGGCAGCTACTTTTGCAGCACAATTACAGCGATTAGTGAACGATGCCAACCAAGAAACATTAGACCTAAAAAAACTTATATTTGTGATTGACAACGTAAACGAGGCTCTATCACAACTGCAAAACCACTAATGCAAGTACCCACCTACAACGTATTATTTATTGACGACCACCATCACCGCTATTTGCCTGGCTTTCAACCCGTAGCGGCAACAATGGGCATTGAGCTATACGCCACCCATAGCGCATCGGATGGGCTTGATTTTTTGGCGGACTACGCCCCCATCATCAACGCCGTCATCTTAGACCTTCGCTTCCCAGAAGGCGAGATGCAAGGCATAAAAGCGCTCCAAGAAATCAAGCGCAAGTACGAGTACCTACCCGTGGTAATCCTTACCGAGAGTGATTCGGCAGAAGCCATCAGCTTAGTAGTAACCTGCATGAAAGAAGGGGCGTACAACTATGTAGGCAAAGGAAAAGGAGCCGTTTATCTGTTTCAGGTAGTAGAAACGGCCATCCAACAGCAGCAAGTGCAGCTACGGTTGCGCTCAAAAAGCACCCCGCCCGAGACAGAGCCACAGTTTACCACCCTAACCCAACGCTGCCTCTACGGTACATTTACCGAGCGAACAATGTTTGGCTTTGAGTTGGTGTCTATCAACAAACCAAGCAGCCATTCCGAAGCAGCTCAATTGCACAAAGCAGCCCTGCGATGGCACGAAAACCTACTCAAATCCATTAGCTATATCTACCGAGACGAAATACAACTCAACCTAAAATACCAGACAGAAGGCAATAAAGTACGCTGTCGCCTTATTTTTACGGTATATGCCGAAGATGAAGCAAGTACCATCCGACGAGTCAATAACCTCCAACACGACATAACTACGTTTTTTGCTACCGCAACTATTGACACCATACAACCCTATTTTTTTGAACCCATTCAAGACAAAGCGTTTTTGAGTAGGGTTCATGAGTTACCTTCCCAGTATCAATACACTGTATTTTACCGTAAGCCCATCAAAGTTAAAACTACGCAAAGCATTGGGTTCAACTCGTACAGCAAAACAACAAAAAACGACGATTACCAACCCGATGAGGTATTCCCGCCTGCCGACAAATCTACTTTTGATCCCGAACTGTTCCGAGCCTTGCTCAATCAAAAAGAAGATACCGAAATAGACGTTCAACTAATACCGAAACGACTGCTCAAACAAGAAATAGACTTGATAAGACAGGTGGTCACTAATCCATCTTCTATTCGAGCTAGTAACTTAACCCAAGACGAACACCTGCAATTAGTAACACATCTTCAAAAATTGATAGCAGCCAATGACCACACGTTTATGGTTAGCGTGGTCTTGAAAAGTGCGGAGGCGTATGGAGGGCAGCATTTAAAAACAGGTATTTTTAATTACTTTTTCTCCCAGCCCGATGTCGTCTATTCAGCTCGTAAGCCAGAAGCCCTCTGGCGATACAGCACGGTTGAAGGCATTCAGAATCAATTGTCTTTCTTTTACGACATCCAAGAGGCGATACAAGCCTTCCACCTGCCCTTTCCCGAAACCTCAGACTTACACGGTATCAAAATGCAGTCGTATGCGTTTCAGCTACTGCCCGACAACCTGTCCCAGTCGGGTATTGAATTAGGCAGAAAAAATAAAATAGGTAGTCAACACACCATTCGACTTTCCGAAGATTCATTGGCGAGGCATTTGTACATCACGGGTCAAACAGGCACGGGAAAATCTACCTTACTCAAAACCATGATTGCCGATTGCCTAACAAAAAATAAAGGGTTTACGGTAATAGACCCGCACGGCGATTTGTTTGACGATGTCATGAAAATGATTCCGAAAAACAAACAACAAAAGGTCTTCATTCTTAATACAACCGATGCCAGCAATTCAGTGGCATTAAACCCATTGCACTATGATGAAAAGATGCCACAGGCTAAGTCGTTGGTTATCAATGAAATGTTGCGTGCTTTTGCCTCTTTGTATAACATGAAAGAAGCCGGTGGCCCTATGTTTGAAACCTATTTCAAAAATAGCCTACTACTACTGATGGATGAAGCCGTGCAGGCAAGATTTGGGAAGGGCACCTTATCAGAGGCCTCAAAAATATTCAATAATGATGATTATCGAAGGCAATTATTGAATACTTGTGAGAATCAAAGCGTTATTGATTTTTTCAGAACCGCCGAGGCTCAGACGGGAGAGCAAGTATTTGCAAATTTTGCCCTTTACATTACCAGTAAACTCACTCGTTTTGTAGAGGATTATTACTTAGCTCCATTTCTATCAAGTAAAAAGGCAAACATTGATTTCAGAAAGCTAATAGACGAAGGAAACATCTTATTGGTAAAAATGGATAAAGGGCTTATTGGGGCTGACAATACTCGTTTATTGGGGCAAATCGTGTTGAGTAAGCTCTTTATAGCAGGGATGTCAAGAACGAACACGAGCATAGAAAAACGAAAACCACATAGCATTTTTGTGGATGAGTTTCAGAATTTTGTAAATGGCGATGTAGGCGATGCACTATCTGAGGTCAGGAAATACGGGTTAAGTCTTATTTTGGCAAATCAAACCTTAGGGCAATTAAACGACTATTTATTGCAATCGTTATTGGGTAATGTGGGCAGCTTAGTCTTCTTCCGCCCGGGCATCAATGACTACGAAAAAATAAGGCACTACTTAGAACCCGATTTTAACCGAGAAGATGTACTGAAACTGCCCAATTTCAACTGCATCGCCCGATTGATGATAGACCACGTCCCCTCAGACCCATTTGTATTTCAAACTAAATTGGATAAGATATGAACGCTATTCTTATTTCTGATATGAAGCTCCTCAGCTCCTATAATGGAACAGAGGTAGATTTTATGGATACTACCACGATGACCGTCCCACTTGTATTAGATGCGATAGAAAGATTGAGCCCAGAGCTCATTTTTATCTATTCAGAGTTACTATTAGCAGGGGCTCGGCGAACGGAGTATAAAGGGTTAGAATTATTGAAACACCTACGACTTACCCCCTTATCTAACAATCTAAATAATGTACCGATTGTTTTCTTTCACTGGCTTCCGATTGAACAGTATATAGAAAATGACATAGAAAACCTCATACTGTTTTCCCCAGGCATTAAGCGAGTCACTTTGCCTTTTAGGAGCTTGGCATTTGATTGTCCAATGGCACTTACAGAGAGTTTGATTCCATTCCTTTTTAATGAAGACAAAGATGAAAAAATAAGCGAACATCAATTTAGAAATGAAGTAGCCATTAACCAATTTGAAACACAATCGGTGTTGGGGGAAGTTAATTTAAAGGATGAACCTATTTGGTACAAAAAATTATACTACAAGCAAGGATATTTCTCGAAATCAATAGATGGAAACAAAACACTAATCAACCAGCAATTAAAGATTTTGTTAGTTGACGATATGGGTGATAAGTGGAAACCAGCCCTGTTGAAAATGATGCCCAATGCGACCATAGATGTTTGTAAGACAGTTGTAGAAGCACAGCAAAAAATAAGTAAGCTTCAAAATTCAATAATAACCCGCAGAAATATCTTTAATAAAAAAGTAAATGAACTCACGTCATTCAATAACGAAATAGAAGGAAAGCAACAGGAGCGAAGTTCAATTTTGGTAGAATTAGCCGCAATAAATAATAGGCTAAATACTAATAGGATGGATCTTTCAGATAAAGAAAATAAGGTAATGGACAAAACGCAACAATTCAAAAGTTTTTTGGCTGAACTTCTTCAAAATAATGGCTTGCTGGAAATACTAATTGATTCTAAAACAGATAACTTAAACACCAAATCAAGACAAGAAGCACTTAAACTTAGTACGTTTATTACGGAAATTAGTAATTGGAAAGAAAATATAATTTCGTTTCAAAACTCAATCAAAGAAAATGAGAAGCGTAGGGAAGAGTATGTTAAAAGAAAAAATGAAATCGAAAATGAATGGACTGATTTGAAAAAAGGGCAAAGTCTTATTTCGACATCGGCAGCCAATTTACTCGAATCGCTATTTACAAATGAATATGATTTAATACTATTAGATATGCACCTTACTAAGGAGTCAGAAAGCAAGCAACCAAACGAAATGGATGGTTTTCTGGTGTTACAAGCAATTCAAGAGGCAGGTTTAAAAATCCCTTCTGCTATATTTTCGGCATCAACCAAGAAAGTGGAGGTACTTCAAGATAAATTTAGGTTTTTGCAAAAGCATCAATTTATAAAAGGAATCACACCCATTCAGAAATTTTGTGAAATCATTAAAAAATTGGAAACAGAGTCTGCCACCAATCGTTTGTTAGCAATTATTGACGAGATTATGGTTTATCCCATCTTTAAGTGTAGAGAATACGAGGCGTATGATTCACCAAATTATCAAACAATTAAGATTAATTCAAGGAATGAGATTGAGAGTAAACTGAAAATAGCAAAAGAGATGCTTAGGGCTTATTCTTCAACTAATAACAAAGACTATCTAAAAAATATAGTTCAAGGATTGGGTGATATTTTAAGAGATGCAAGATATAAAGTAGAATCAGGTGCTTATAAGAGAGATAGAAGCCTGTTTTATAACCCTAATTTAGCTAACAACAGAATTGATAGCAGAAGTGTAGAGTTGAGTTCTTTGAGAAATATAATAACACACGGGCCAAAGGACACAAAGGAAACGATTGTCTATGAAGAATGGTGTAGAAAATTAGATTTAAATGAAGTAGAAAAACATTTAATAACCATTTATTCCGGGCTAATTTTTGATATGTAATCTACTCATTATAAAATGGCGTGAAAGAGTACCACTTAGCCTTTCAAAGTTTTTTTAAGACCCTCTAACGGCAATCGCACTAAAAAACCACCTTGAAAAACAATACGCTAATATATTTACCGCCGATGCTCAGTTTCTTGCAAAAAAATCCAGTAGTGAAAAGGAAGACAAAATCGTAGAAAAAGAGGAAGAACAAGACATAAACGAGTTAGTAAAGCGTCTTTTTCAACTATCCCAGTCATCTCGCTGAAACGGTGAGGTACTCCTTTGTGGTAATTTTTTATGAAATATTAACTTCAATGCCGCACGATTAGCCAATTGCATAATGCCATTGAAGGTGAAATTTTCGAGAACCTTAATTTTATCTTTGCGTTCTTTTATTGATTTTTTGACACCATCTTCCAATTCATCAAAGGCGTTGGTTGTAACATCTATGCTTGCAATAGTTCTATCCAGCATAAATTCAAGAGCTGCACTTTCTAATAAGGAGAGCAAAATTTCATTTTCTTTTATCAACGGTTCTTCTTCTTCCTTAAAAGGGTCTAATACAATGGTTTCATTATTGCCAATCTCCTGACTTACCCGATGACGAGAAGTTAAGCTCTTAATAAAGGCTTTATATATTTTTTCAGCATCAGATTTTTGGCGATAAGTTAACCGCCTTATGGGTAATAGAAGCTCTTCACCAATTATATTATATATTTTTTCTAAGTCAATTCCCTTAAAGGATTTATCCTGAATATTCTCAACGTAAATCTGTAAATCAGATTCTACCATGTAGGCAGCAATCTCAGGACTTAAAATTTGAAACTCCCTGAACAGTCGTTCACTTTGAAAGTATGTTAAACCACCTAATTTCCTCATTGGTTTCTAATTTTTTTAGATACTTTGTCGCTTAGTGAATTGATTTCCTTTGTGGTTTTAGCCAAAAATGCAAACTTCGGCAAACTTTTAGCAATTGTTTCTATCAACGCTTGAACATCATAAATCAAGTTTTTCGAGATAACAGGGTCTAACACATCTACGATTTTTCGTAAAATGATATGAGCTTCGTTAATAGATACAGCTTTCACTTGTCCGTCATATAAATATCGGCTTATTTCATCTTTAACGTGGGGTGATTTTGCTAAATGCTTATTGATATATTCATTGATAATAACATAAGTCTGATCCATTAATAGGGCTGATTCATAAATCGGAAGACTCATGTAGTGCTGCAAGAAATAGATTTCTTCAACCAAAAGCCGATAGGGGATATCTCCCTCAGCTTGTACTCCCAAGTAATAGGGTACTTGTCTAATTAATTGTTCAGACATCTCCTTTTCGGTATCAGTATCCCCTTTATGTAACATTCTGGCGATAGCATCACGATTGAATCCTTTGAGAAGCAGGTAATAAAAAATCCTCCGATAAAGCAATTTCAATTGAAACACTGCATATTCGTCCTCATCTAATTTGCCTTTCATGTTTGTCAAGGCATTTCCATTCGTTGAGATAATAGGAGCAAAACTGTTAGATTGAGCATCTAATGCATACTCTATTTCTCGTGCAATTTTTTCAGCATCTCTATTCAATTCATTTTCAACAGATTCGTAACAAGGATGATTACGATGAAAAACGTAATAGGATTTGAGCGGATAACTAATGATTTTATCTTTTTTTTCGATATTCTTATGCCACGTGGTAGCTTTGGGCTGGCTACACAATACATTAAACTGCCTATCTCCCAAATACTCTAAGTCATCCACAAATAATTTTGCGCCCCCGTCTGATAGCCCATTTTTTGAATAGACTTTTACATTAACTTGGTATTTGCGGAAACTATCCATCAAAAACCACTTAGATAACCCGCTGAGGGCAATCATAGAGCTAAATCTATTTTGCTTTGATAACCACATCAAAAAGTCATACCCTTGTTCTGCCTGCATCTTTGGCTTAGCCCAATCACTTGTTTCTTCAAAAAGGCGGTAATCGGAAACCACCACAGTAAACATATTTAATGTATCAGCCTCAATAAATACTTTGGCTTCACCACAAGTTTTCGCAATGCCAAATCCAATTTTTCGCTTGCGGAGGTGTTCCAAGATGCTTTCCAGTTCAGTAGGCTTATCATCCAAAAACAGAACTTTCCATGGCTTTTTAGTAGATTCAACCTCGTTATCTTCATCATCTTCGGTAGGCAGAAAGCGAGCAAATGTTTCTTCTTGGATGTTTTCAATTAATCCTATATTTTTCTCTGAGGATTGTCTGTATTCATTAACAATCCTACGGAATTCTGCAATGATTTGGGGATATTCGCCAACATCTTTAAATAGCTCCCGTTCGTAAGCGTCAAACTCTTGTTCAAATTTTAAATTTTTGTCCTCCGCACTAATAGCAAGCCCTTGGATCTCTCGAATACGTCCTTTAAAAGCATGAAAACTTTCCCGAACGGAACTTCGTAATTGACAAAAATTGATGATAATATCGTTGAGTTGAATCTCATTAAGAACGGAAACAGCGTTAATAGCATCATCCAGTTTATGTTCTTCTGGCATACGCACAAAACCATGGCCAATTGCCGTAATGATACTGGTGTTAGGCTTACTTAATAACTGGTCTGGGGATAGAAATGAAGTAAAAATGATTGGATTCTTCCGTTTCTCAACTCGTCGTAAATACTTGGCAAACACAATCCCTTGCAAACTACTAAAAGAACAGTTGGTTTCTCCTTTATGATTCCATTGCTGTTCACATAGGATGACAATAGCAGAATCCTGATCGGCAGGAATATCGCTGGGAGATGTTATGATTTTATCTAAAATAGACATGAACAATTCGATTTCTGGTGGCAAGTAGTCTTGCAAAGCTAAACAACTTTTTGAATTCCAAATTTTTTGATTTTCAGCATGATAATCTACTCAATACTAAATACACAAGACAGCTTAATTATACACTACATGCTGAATTGTGGATGAAAGATAATTTTTTTGTGGCAACGTACCAATTTTTGTTTTGTCATTTCCCCTCACATCACCATCAATCCCGACAGCAACCGTATCAACTGGTTATCAAACGAGTAGGTTTGCCATCCTAACGCAAACCTTATTTCGTAATGCAAACCATTTTTGAAAAAGTTGGTAAAGTTCAAAATGAACTTAGCTTAGTAGAGCGAGCCAAGGCTCCTACCCCCAAATTTTTTCGTAAACTCCGTAACATCGGCATTGCCCTGGGTGCTGCTGGTAGTGCTTTATTGTTGGCTCCCGTGGCTTTGCCAGTGGCTATCTCAACGGTGGCAGGCTATCTCATCACAGTCGGTACAGTGGCGGCAGCCGTTTCTCAAACTACCGTAGATTACAAAGAATTGGCCAAACAAGAGCAATTGAAAAGTATCTAACTACTGCCCTTCCTACCAAGGATGGCTTTATGTTTCACAAACATGGAAAAAGTATCTCAATCCAAAATCGTATCTTCCAACGGGCAGTCCAAAGTGCTGAATTCCAAGAGAATACCAGAAACCGAATCCCTTGATTTGGAGACATTACAACGGCAATTTGCCGAAATGGGGCAAGTGTTAAACACACTCAAAGCCCAGCAAGAGTCTCAGACAGAACGAGAAATGCCCCGTTATGATAGCAATACCAATGGACGGCGTAAAGCCATCTGGTTTATCGTAGGCTTGTCAGTGGTGTTTGGCGTGCTGTATAACGCCATTTTGGTAAATGAATGGAGTTTGAAACCCATAGATTTGGCGGCCATTCAGAAGCTAATCTTCTCCTCATTGGTCTTTTTTGTGTTGTTATTGGTGGTAGAGCGAGGGCTAAAATTCTTCGCCCCAGCCATCCATTGGTTCTTTGTAAACGACAATGGATCCTCCGAAGCTGATGAAACACAAGATTTTTCTCACGCATTTCTAACTTTACAACCATGGCACAAGGTCATCATTACATTCGGCTTTATAGCACTATTCTGTTGGGTTTTTGTTTCGTTATTATCCGTCAAGTGGAGCTAAATCCAACAGTTTTTAGGGTAATTCCCAAGGAATCAGACACTCGTAAATGCTTGCTCAGAACGGCAAAGTCGCAATTGCACGTTCGGGAAATGAATAGCAACCGAGGTAAAGAAGTAGAGAAATATTTGGCGAGTTGTAGCCTAAAAGTCCCAAATCCTTACTGTGGCGCATTCTTGAAATGGCTACATGACCAATGCGGGATACAAGTACCCATCATTTTTCCAGCCCGTGCTTCCAACTGGTTTACTGACCGCAAACGCACCATTTGGAAATTAGGACACCCGATTAGTCCTCAATCCCCGCAAGAGGGCGACATAGCAGGATTCGATTTCCGAACCAAAGACAAAGTTTTCCAAATTTCTCATGTAGAATTAGTCTGGGAATGGGAAGATGACGAAGACGTGGAGGAGTTCTACACAATTGGTGCTAATACCTCCGCACCAAGAGGCGTGCTAAACCCAAGAGAGGGAGTCCATCTAAAAGAGCGAAACAAAGATCAAGCGATAGTAGTAAAAGTGCTTTGATTCGTTCAAAAACCCACTCTCATAGCTGGACGCAAATCCCAGTGGCACTCAAACGGCCAACTTATCCAGTACATACTGCTCAAACCATCTGGGGATATTGTCCGTTTGCATTTCTAAGTGAGTGCCATCGGTGATTTCGGCAATCCATACTTTGCTTTCACCTGAATTATCGAAGAGGTAAGCCCGATTGGTCAATCGGATGGCATCTAACAAAAGATCAAGAGAGCGAAAATAGCGTTCAATAATCTTGTCTTCCGGCACAGCGTGTCCTCCTCCTCGAATCCGATGCCGAATGCGGTTGATGTTAATAAGAGGATCTTCGGTAGCCACATAATAGAGGTAATTACGAAAACCCAGCTCTTTGGCTAATTGCAAGGTTTGGAGCTTATCAGCCGAGGACATCACCGTCTCGAAAGAGAAAGTTTTCCCCTCCTCAATTAGCTTATGCCTCAAAAAATCGGTGAGAATAGCACTTAGGTACGAATTGAAACCCACATTAGAAAAGCTGATAAATTCATCTTCTACGTACTGAATTTCAGAGATAACATCGTATTCATCAGCTCGTTCGATGAGTGGATGTGCCTGGAAAAAAGCAATAATTTCATCTCTGGAAGTACGAATATTCAACCCTCTGGCATCAAAATAGCCATTGCGTTTTACATCTTTTTCAATGTCATCGGGGTTGAGGTAATGTCCCAACAAATTGGGACTAATCACCGATTTGATGGTACTCTTACCCGACCCGTTGGGCCCTGCAAACATCCTTAACCTTCGCTTATTCAAGTTCATTTGGGCGGAATTGTAAAGACTTTTTGTATTGCTTTGGTCGGCTTCGGTATTTTTTTGACGAATTTGCGTGTTCCATCAGGCATTACTTCAATGATATTACCATCTTCGGCAATAAAAACGCTATCGCCCGAGGCCAAGGCATCCCAATAGGCTTGGCGAGTTGCTTGTTCTGCCAAGTAGGGGATTTGTGCCTCCAAAAAATCAATGGCTTTGTCGCTTAGATTCATGGTCTGATATGATTTGAGCTTGAAATGTAGCATTTTTCTGAGAAATAAACACCATCTTTCTTCCAGACCATCTTCGTTTCAGGGAAGGGAAGAACGTTATAGCCTCAGTCACTCGAATTGGACCGTAAGCCTATTTCATACAAGGCAGCATTTCCAAAAGAAGCATTGGACTACCATTTCCCCGCCGCACAAACCTTTCCGCAGGGCATCAAGCTGCCAGACATCCTTCGCTACGCTTGTTTGCAGTCAGCCCCATGCCCTGCTCCTTTCAAGCGGTAGGGGCATCCCGCCAAAAAGCGGGACACCCCAAAGTAGTAGCGTCCCACCCTTCAACCACACACGGGTTCTCACGTACCTACTGCCAAAATCCACCCACCACCCTTCACAGCCCCCAAGCCTGTCAAAGCTACCCACCACCCACATTTGCCCTGACTCACCCATTCCTACATTCACTCATTCGTTCATTCCGTCATTGGGCTTCGGCAGCACATCGCTCACAGGCATAGGGGCTTTTGTCCAGTACACACCCAAGCTGTTTTGTCATCAGGTACAGCACCCGTTTCCCAACCGTACCCACCCAATTTAGCCAACGCACAACACCGTTTCGTTCGTGCCACCTTCATTCCAGCGTTCGTCGTACCTCCTTCCTTGTTCATTCAGTCAGCACCACCTCCACTCACACAGGGGTAGCTGACACCCCTCAATCTCAACTTCCACCCGCCCCTTTTTTCCACCCACTCCAACGCTCCTCAACTAAAAGCAACTGAACTATTTCAAGAAAAGGCAACCCATAAGCTGTATGAGCCTTTTACTGTAAACTGTGATTTTGCGACCGTAAACTGTTCTAAGTAACTTGCCCTCGCACATCTGCGGCTTGCGGCAGGCGGTATTCAGGACGGTTCGACGGTTCGACGACTCGAAGGTCCGCCTGCCCGCTACTACGCTCCAACAGCACCGTTCGACTCCAAATGCCCCCGCACACGCCCTTCGTGCCAGCAATCGCTTCGTGGGCTTTCTCCCTTCCTCAACCTCCCCACAGCCCAGCTTCGCTCAGGAGGGCTGGCCTCTTCGGGCTTCCCACTTTGGCATTGAGGGTGTGTCGGTTTTGCTAGAAAACGAGGTCTCGTTTTTCAAAAAATCGGCAGTTGGTTTGGTTGTGCCACCATCACCACTCTGAGCGGTTTTTGTAGCTGTTTTGTTCTGCGTATGGTGTCTGCCGTTCCCTTGCTGTGTCCATCCCATAGGGCAATTACCTGCTCCGCCGATTCTACAATTTGCTGGTTTCGGAGTGGACCCGCTTCTTTGCCCTTTGTCCAATCTGGTTTTATCACCGTTAGCCTAAGTCCGTGTTCCTGAGCAAAACGTTCGGCCAACTGGTCAGCCCCTTTTGCTCCTCCGCTGATGACTTCGGTAATCGTCAATCCTGCTATGGCTTCGAGGAGTTGCTGGTAGTCATGGGCGGTTCGGCTTCCAATGATTGCTGTTTTCATTATCTGTTCATAATATCCTATACACAAATATAGGCATAATTATTCATAATACCACTACTATTTTTATGTATTATTATGTCTTTTTATTCAAAAATATTTGTAAATATGAATAAATATTCTTATTTTTATATTAACAAACAATAACAAAAAGCACCATGACAACCTCCATCTTTTTCCGCAACCCGCTGGGCGATGCCTTCTTTCATTTGACAGGTTCTCACTTTGAAATCGTCAAAATTTCAAAAACTTGTCCATCTATCGAGAGAGCTACGTTTCTCTATGATTTTATGCTGAAAGGCTCAATTGTCATTAACCAGGAAGAATACGAAGAAGTCAAAAGTAAAGTAATCACACTCTTGGGTTTGAATGAGCCAAAAGGAGAAGTTAAAGCAAATCTTCAACCCGTTTTGGCTACCAATGGCAAAGCCGAAAAAAGTGATTTTCCTTTCTAATCCACCCGAAACCCCTGCGGGTATAGTCAGGGGTAATTTTTCCAATCCTAATTGATACAAACATGGCAAAGCAAGCACAAAGCACAGATGTAAACGACTCACAGGTAAAGGCTTATCAACACTTAGACCCCGAAACGGGTGAGGTGAAAAGCAAGTACAAATACTTGGCAGGGCGACCCAAACAGTACCGCTTCAACGGTCAAACAGGCCAATTTAACCTAAACGGGACAGAGTACATTGGTACAAGCCTGAGTATTCAACCCCTCACTTGGCGCATTTTTGAAGAGAATTTGTTTGCCCGAGGTCGCAAAGAAGAGTGGGCAGAGGTTTTCTTTATTGATAGCACTGATGCCGTGTCAGCCATTATGTTCAGCAACTCGTCTGTGGGGCGATTGCTCAAACTGATAGAGCAACTCTTTTACATTGACTTAACTTTAACAGATGTGGTTTTGACCATCAAGCCCGAAAAGAAAGAAAACGACAAAGGCAAGTATTTTGTGGCGGGTTTTGAGTACAAAGAAGCCGACAAAGCACAAGTACAAGCATTACAGGCGTTTGCCGAAGACGTTCCGATTTTTAGAACAGATACCTTGACCCCTACGGCCGTTTACAAATTGGTTTCGCCTACGTTCCGTTTGCCAGAAGTTGAACAAGCCGAAGATGCCCTTTTGATGGTCTCAGAAATCAAAGAAGCGGCCTAATAAAGTAAAGTGGGGGTAGCTTTTGCAGGGCAACACCCCCACTTGTTATCCAAAGTCTAACACTCAAAATTATTCAAAAAATGACAACGCACAACACTTTTGGCTGGGAAATAGCCGAAAAACCTATTTACGCAAACAATGCTACATTGAAAGGCTACAAAGCCATATTTCGCAATGACAACCAACAACTTTTGAATGTTGCCAAACAATCCTATACGCCCACCCCAAACACCCGATTTGTGGAGGTAGTAGAACGCCTTAATGAAATCACAGGATTCCCGATTCGTTGTTATGACGAATTCGAGGGAGGAAAGAAGGTATTGGCATTTTTGGAGTGTACAGAGCCGATACAAGTTTGCGGCTACGATTTCCAAGACTTTATGCTAATTGGCAACTCCCATGATTCCAGCACCGGCTTCTTCATTGGCAATTCCAGCAAAATGATTCGTTGTGCCAATCGCTTCTCTAAGATATTCCGTCAGTTACAAGTACGACATACGAAGAACCATGATGCAGAGATTGAACAATTATTGCGCTATTTTGAAACGTATATGAACCAGCGTAAAGGCTTGTTTCAACAAATGGAACGCTTTGCGAATGTCAAGATTGACCAAACCCTCAAAGATGCCTTAGCCGAACGATTAGTCAGAATGACCGAGGAGGAAAAAGCAGGTAAAGCCGAAATTTCAACAAGAAAGCAAAACCTACTCTTTGACATCGAGCGCAGCATTGATATTGAATGCAATGCATTGGGCGACAATTTGTTTGGCTTATTGAATGGTATCACCCACTATACGACCCACACCCGCAAGACCAAAGAACAGGTTTTTGGCAATGCCTTGGGCAGTTTAGCCCGCATCAACCAAGAAGCCTTCCAATTCTGCGAAGCCTACGCATAGGAAGCAAGAAAAAGAGCCAAAGAAATGGAATCAGCACAAAGAAAAAGCCGATTCCAGCTTTCCCATAAGCTCGCCTTCTAAGATTGACGAACAGCAAGAAGTGCAGTCAAGATTACACAGCGAGCGTTGGGGAAGCGAGGCCCAGCGGCCATGAGCGATACGCCGAAGCAAACAAAAAGAGCCAAAGAAATGGAATCACTACCGAACAAAACCGATTCCAGCTTTCCCATAAGCTCGCCTTGTAAAGTTGACGAACAGCACGAAGTGCAGTCAAGATTACACAGCGAGTGTTGGGGAAGCGAGGCCCAGCGGCCATGAGCGATACGCCGAAGCAAATACCAAAGTAAAAGTTTAGGTAAAACAAGCCTAACAATTCCACAATCACATAAATCAAAAAAATCATGATGGTTCGTCACACGATTCAGACACCCTACCGCCAAATCCCCGCCATCGCCAACAGCGACCTAACCGAATTCAAAAACCACCTATTCGGCAAGCCCAATTTCAAACCTCAAAAAGCATTTGATTTTGGAACAGCCTTACACGAAATGGTACTCGAACCCAGAAAACTCATTTCTGCCCCTGACACAGTAGACATGGATTTAGTCCAACACCTAAGCAAACAAGTCCGAGCCGATAGGTTTTGCCAGTGGATTCTACGCTTTGCCAGCAAAGAACAGGTGAACCTGTTTTCTGACCTTCAAACAGGATTAGACTGCAAAACCAAACTGGATTTAAACCACCGCAACCGCTTGATTGTAGATTTAAAAACCACGAGTCAGCCTAACTATCAACGTTTTGTAAAATCGTGTTTGGATTATGACTACGATAGACAAGCCGCTTTTTACTTGGATAGTATCAACGCCAAACGATTTGTATTTGTAGGCATTGCCAAGAAAGCCCCACACGGCTTGTTCATCTTTGAACCTGACCAAGACTTTATTCAAGCAGGACGGCAAAAATACCGTGCCTTGCTTCGCAAATGGAAAGAAGTTGGCTTCGTGCCAAGTACCTGGCAACAAGCACAAGTAGCATAACAAACAAGTGGGCTTGCTTCCACAAGCAAGCCTACCTAACAAAAGCAACCATGTACTTTGAACTCCATTTTCGACAACTCCGCCAAAAGCAAGCGGAATACTACCAGCTTTTGGAACAACAGCCCGATGAGGTTTCCAAGCGAAATATGAAGCTCATGCAAATGATTAGCTCCGCCAATGCTTGTGGTATTGATTTGGTTGCTTTTCTATCAAATACAAAAGCACCCCAAAAGCAAGAACCTGCGTTTGAAAAGCAACAAAAAGCAAATTCCTTGCAATGTGTGGAGTGTGGATATCTTGCCAATTCTCAAAAAGCATTAGCTGGACATCAGAAAAAGCACCGAAAATAGGGAGGCGTTGGATTTTCAACCCAGCTACCCAATTTTAAGCTGACAGGGGGCAAATCAGGCTTTTTGAGACTTCGGAAGAGGGAATGGCATCGGCTTTAAAAGATACCTCGCTGAATGTGCTTACTTTTATACGATTCAGCGAGCTATATCTGTCATAGGAGTTTGCATTTTTCCGCAGTCACTTACAAATTCGCCGTTGGCTCGGCATCCGCAAGGGTACACTTCGTCAGGCTGCTTTTTAGCCCCCCTCATTTCCTGAACACCGTAAACCGCAGCCTGCCCCAAGGCGTTCCGCTTGCGTATGGCTCGCTCTTTTGGGCGGTTCTCAGAAGCCGTTCCTGCGGTGTTCACTTTCCTCCGTGGGTTCTTTGCTATGTTAGGTTCTGCACCTGTTTCCTTCGTCGGGTCTTCGTCGTCCTCGGTTGCTTATTTCTGCTCGGTTATTGCTCCTGCTGGGGTCGCTGGGGCTTTTGGTTGTTCTTCTACTGTGGCTGCTGCCGTGTCTTTGGCTTGGGGTGTTCGGGTCTGGGGTGTTGGTATCGGTGCTCGGTTGGCTATTTGTTGCCCTTGTTCCCAGTCATCGGGGTCGTTTTCGTTTCGTTTGGCGCTCAGTCGGGCGGCTCGTGGTCGTGGGAGCGTGTTGGTGCTTCCAGCTGGGGTTCGTCCTGCTCCTTGTTTTTATCAGGCACTCAGGGCATTGGGTTTTGTTCGTGCGGCCGTCGCTACGGTCCGTCCTCGGGTGTGGGTCTGTCAGGTTTCGGGGGTAGCGGTTTCTTTGCCTCCGTTGTTTGCTTGGCTTCGGGTGTAGGTTCGGGGGCTTTTGCCCCTTTTTTGGTCAAAGACATGAAGTTTATTTATACTTTTGCAGTAGAAAATGTTTCATAAATCAAACACTATTGATTATATTTGTATCATATATAAAACACTATGCAACACGGCATCCTATTACTACCAACAGCACAAAAGATAATCACGCAACTGGGCGAAGACATTAAACTGGCTCGCTTACGTCGGAAACTAAGTGCCGAACAAGTAGCCGAACGTGCCAATATTAGCCGTTCTACCCTCTGGCAAATCGAAAAAGGAACACCCAGCGTAGCGATGGGAGCCTATTTGCAGGTGTTGTTTGTGCTGGGATTAGAAAAGAATATGCTAAACCTGGCAAGTGATGACATCTTGGGAAGAAAGCTCCAAGATGCTGATTTATTAGTGAAAAAGCGAGCACCCAAGAAGCCAAACCAAGCCATCTAAATGCCAGAAAAACAACGCACAATCTTGGTGTTTGCTGACTGGCAAGACCTGCCGCAGGAGACCCTTTTGGGCATACTGACAGCAACCCAACTGCGAGGGAAAGAGATTTTTTCCTTTGCTTATGACAAGCAATGGCTAAAATCAGCGGATAATACCATATACCCCTTAGATCCAGATTTACAGTTCTATGCTGGACACCAATACCTAAACGACGAAAAAGGCAACTTTGGAATGTTCATGGATTCTTCCCCTGATCGCTGGGGCCGATTGCTCATGCGCCGCCGAGAGGCGGCTATGGCCAGAATGGAAAATCGAAAAGAGACTGCCCTTTTCGAGACAGATTATTTGCTGGGAGTCTATGATGAGCACCGAATGGGAGCAATTCGCTTCAAAACCGAAGAGGAGGGTGTCTTTCTAAATGATAACAAAGCCATGGCAGCCCCGCCATTTACCTCGCTGAGAGAACTCGAACAAGCAAGCCTTCACTTAGAAAAGGAAGACAGCATGGACGACCCTGATTATTTGAAATGGCTTAATATGCTGATGGCACCAGGCTCGTCATTGGGTGGAGCAAGACCCAAAGCCAGTGTGTTAGACCCCAACAATCACTTGTGGATTGCCAAATTTCCAAGTAATTATGACGACCGAGACGTAGGGGCATGGGAAATGGTGGTTCACGAATTGGCTCATAAGGCAGGAATTACCATGGCCGATGCCATGATTCAGAAATTAGGCAGCAGGCATCATACTTTTATCACCAAACGTTTTGACAGAACAGACCATAACAAACGAATCCATTTTGCCTCAGCCATGACCTTGTTAGGCTACGCCGACGGCACAGACCACCACGACGGGGTCAGTTACCTACATTTGGCAGAGTTCATATCCAGAAATGGAGCAAACATAGAGGCTGATTTAGAACAGCTTTGGCGAAGAATCGTTTTTAATATTTGCGTAACTAATACGGATGATCACCTCCGAAACCACGGCTTTTTACTCACAAACCGAGGTTGGACACTTTCACCCGCCTACGACCTCAACCCCATCGAAACGGGAACAGGGTTAAAGTTAAACATCTCTGAAAATGACAATGCCTTAGACGTAGCACTCGCCCTGAGTGTAGCCCCCTATTTTCGGCTGAAAGGCAACAAAGCCAATGAAATAGCAACAGAAGTACAACAAGTAGTAGCCCAATGGCAAACCGTAGCAACCAACTACAAAATCGGCAAAGCCGAACAAGCAAGAATGGCAAGGGCATTTAGCAAGTAACTTAGTGACACAATAGCGTTGATTTTATTTCGTAGGCATCTGGGGGAGTATGAGGCTTTTGCCCCTTTTTGGGTCAAAGACATGAAAATTAAATGCTTGAACAAAGATGAAATCTCTTTTTAAGACTGTAATGGCTTTCAAGGCATTTATCTTCAAATTAGCACTTATTCAAATCGCACGGGCGACCCCGTGTCACATTACTTATTTTGTACTTTTACAAAAAAACAAACAACCGTGTCCCTCCTCACCAAAGCCCAAGATAAGTTTTTCAAAGCCGTCTTTTCCAGGAAAGAAATCGTTACCGAACTTTTCCAGAAAACGCTGTCGGATGAAGTACTACCCCTCCTTAACCTCGATGGGTTGGAACTGGTATCTGGTTCATTTGTGGATGGGAAACTCAAAGAACATTTCGCTGATTTGGTGTATCGCTGTCACCTAACAGACAAAGGAGAAGTACAAATTGTACTGTTACTGGAACACAAAAGCTATCAAGAAGCCTTTCCTCATTTTCAATTGCTTCAATATTTTTTGGGTTTATGGAATCAGCATGTAAAACAGCAAGAAAAGCCTGTTTTTATCATTCCGATTGTGTTTTATCACGGCAAAACGACGTGGCATTACCAACGAATGCAGGATTATTTCTCGGACATTCCAACGCCATTGCTACGCTATTTACCCATGTTTGACTACGATTTGATAGACCTCTCAGCCATGAAAGACCACCAAATCGAGGATTTTAAGAACGGATTTCTCGCAGTATCTACGTTTCTGTTGAAACACAGACACCAGCAAAACTACATTAAAGTGCTGGAAAATCAGTTTGTCAGCTTAATGAAAAGAGTTGAAATTCAAGAAGATGAGGAACTTATGGAGAGTATTTTGATGTATATTCAAAATACAAATGACTTGCAAGTCGAAGAACTATTATTTATTTTTGACAAGATTTCTAACGAAACTAAATTAAAGGCAATGAGTACTTACGAAAGAGTAATTGATGAAACAAATTACGAAGCCATTAAAAATCTTTTAAAAGAAGGGTTGGTAACCGATGTTGAACGTCTTCGTGCCGTATTTAAGCTCTCCAAGAAAAAAATGGAAGCATTTTTAAAACGAATCGAATCTGAAAAATAAACAAAAAAGCCACCCTGACAGGTGGCTTTTTTGTTAGGCTTCGTCGAAATAAAAATAGGGCGAGGATTTCTCCCCGACCCATTGACCATCCCAATTCAGACAGCTCAGGCATCCACCTTAATCACCTTGAAGGCGTTGTAAGTACCATTTTTCAGTGGGTATTTGATAGCATTTACTTCTTGATAAAAGGCAATACCCAGCCCCACAAAAATTGGCCCTGCTACGTTTTCCGATAAATCCAGTTCCAGCGTGGTTTCAGCAACTGCATTATTCGTCAAGCTGATAAAGTCACTCTCCGCATCCTTGCCCTCAAACGTATTCGCCTCAAAATTCACCGCAGAGGCACACCCAAAAAACTTGAAGTGTGTTGCCCCTTGTGGCGCAGCAATCGAAATCCTGGCACTGTGAGCTGGTACTTTGGCTTGCACATTGCCCGTTACTCGGTCAATCACGGTCGTTGGCGTTACATACACCACGCTACCAAATCCTGAATCCCCATTAAAATCAAAGCCTTCCAAGAGCGAACACTCATCATCCAAAATACCCCGCTGACCACGTACATTGACGGCATCTTGGGCGATGACCTCCCTCATTTTCTGGGTCATGCGACTGACCATCCGGCCATCCGAAGCCTGAGCGATACCCACTCGCATCGAATCACGAAACAGTTTGCCTGATTGGGCCGCCCGACCAAATTCCGAAGCGTTTTCACGGGTTCGTTCCATGCTCGGTGAACTGTTAAACTTTTCTTTGGATATGCCCCCTTTGCGTTTGAGCAGTATCCCGTCCTTTGTTTGAACGCCTGACAAATCTCCCAGCGTTCCTTCAAATTGAATGACTCCAACCTGTCTTGCCATAATTGTTTAGTTTTTAGTTTGTTGATGAAAAAAAAATAAAAATGAATTACTTACACCTTGCATACCACCGTTTGTATTGAGCATTCATGCCCCTATAAATCCAAGGTGGTATTGGGTTTGGACATTCCCATAATCCCCGATGATTGGTTTGGGCTTCTTGCTGCAATTTTTTACCACTTTTCAGTTTGTTGTACTGCTCATAGTTCCATGCCCAACCATTTTGAATGAGGAGGTTTTCCACCGCAATCGGTTTGCCCTCTACTTGCAAGATGGATACCACCCAACGACGGTACAAGTCTTCTTTCAGAAAGCAGAAAACGATGATTTTACCTTCCAGCAATTTCCGAACAGAGTCACGGCTGACTTTCCCATAGGGTTGACTGAGTTCGGGAGCATCCACTCCTGCCAAGCGGCAGTTGTGTTTTGCATTGTCCATCAAGATTTCAAACGTGTCGCCGTCTTTGACGAGCGTGACACGTCCTTGCTGTTGAGCAGTTCCCGCCAGCGGGAGAAGCAATAAACAAATGAATTTTAGCATTTTACCCTTGTACAAATATGGAGACAATATTAGATTGCCCTAACTTGCTCACCTAATGTTCAGTACCGCTTGACTAACCAAGAATAGGAAATGACTACTCTACGAATTGTGATTTATACGCCAGATGTGATGGCGCTGCTCGGATGCTCCGAGCCATCGGCGCATCGCCTGCTGAGGAAGATTAGGAAATTAGAAGAAAAACCGCCCCGTGCATTCGTATCAGTGGGGGAGTTTTGTACACATACCAAACTCAAAGAAAAGGAGGTGTTGAAGGCTATCAATAAAGGAGTAGCCATCATATTATGATAGGGCAGTAGAAGTATAGAGAAAGTATAGCAAAAGCATAGAAACAGTATGGGGCAGCATGAAGCCACCCCATTTTTTATTTATTCCATGCTTCCATGATTACCCAGTCTTTGAATTCATCAATGACCTTCGCATAAATCATAGTAATCCGAATGTCTGAGTGTCCGAGCGCCTTGCGAAGTACCTCCATCGGGACACCTTTCATCAAAGACAAAGTGGCATAAGTATGTCGGGCAATATGACTCGACATCAAAGCATATTTAGGTTTGGCTTTGTGAACAGGCTTTCCCTGTTCGTACTCTACAACCTCTACCAGTTCATCAATTCCCGCCATCATGGCAATGTGTTTAAGGTACTCATTCATTTTTTGATTGGTGAGTACAGGTACAAGGGTTTTCAATTGACCTCGATATTTTTCAATGATTTCCAGTGCATCGTTGAGCAGAGGCACCTCTACCCGCTTTACATATTTCTGAGCACTGGAATTAGTTTTTTGAGGGACAATACTAACAACCTTGTAAGCTCCTTTATCTACGATATGTTGGTCAGAGAGCCGAGACCAATCTGAGTACCGAAGTCCAGTGAAGCAAGCGAAAAGAAACGCATCTCGTACCCGTGCCATACTTTCGCTAAGAGGAACATGTTTGATTTTTTCTAAATCACGCTCAGACAAAAAGATGCGCTCTGTTTCTACATAGTGAGGAGAAATTCTAGCGTGGTCTGGGTGCAAGCCAATCCCAAAATCATTTTGACAAGTTTTGAAAAAAGTCTTCAAATGCTTACAGACTTGAAAAACAGAGTTAGGTTGTAAATTCACCTCCGATTTACAATACCTCAACAGCTTCTCATGTACCTCTTTGGTGTATTCATTCACGTACAGTTTGCCATGCTTTTCAACATATGCTTTTAGCCTAAAAAGGGTAGTTTTATAGGCTCTAACCGTATTGTATTTCTTATCGGCGAGTGCTTGGTAATGGATAAACTTCTCGAAGGTTTCCAATAATTCGATACGTTTGATTGTTTCCTTATTCTCTGTGGAAGAAGGAAGCAATTCAGCTTTGAGCATGAATGGAGTTGGAATAATTCCTTTTGACATATAGTCACGATATGCCCCTCGAAGCCTATCCATCAATGACTCTAAATACTCATTGGCTTCTTGGCTACCAAGCATAGCCTTTCGGAAGCGCATCCGTTCTGAGTCCCAATACTTCGATTCACATCGTTCTTTTGTTGAAAACATCAACTGACGACCCTCGTAATAGCTAACGAGGTAAACAGGACATTTGCCATCTTTGTCCCTTCTGTTTTCGAGTAATTTGAATTGTACATTGAGCATAGTTATGCAAGGGTTTGTGAGAAAATAATTACCACTTGGAAAGACCTGCTCAGAGAAGTTGGGATAGATATTGCTTGATTGAAGTAAAGAAGCTCATTTCTTTCCACATTCTTCGCATTCCGGCAAACTGTTCAGGTCAGTTTGGGGACTGTTCAGGTCTTTGTTCAGGTGGAAAGGCTTGTAAATACTCGCAGAACGCCTTGTAATGGGAGAGAGGAGCAACAAAAAAAGCCTTTCAGAATGTTCTGAAAGGCTTTTACCAGTAAATATACAATAAGTCTTGTATATCCTTAGCTCCCGAAGCTGGGCTCGAACCAGCGACCCTCTGATTAACAGTCAGATGCTCTAACCGACTGAGCTATTCGGGAATTTTGCTTTGCTACAACATCTGGTGGTTAGTCAGATGCTCGAACCGACCGACAAACACTTTGTGAGCTATTCGGAAATTTCGGTTATTTGTCGCTTTTTTAGATTACCACATTGTTTAAATGTTTATTTGTTTTCAAAAGCGAGTGCAAAAGTAGCTGTTTTTCTGGTTTGGTGCAAGGTTTTCGTAAAAATTTTCCAGAAAAATCAATTTTCTACTTCTTCCTCTGTCTTCTTTTTATCTTTGTTTTCATAGATAAGCTTGCCTTTGTTGTCGTACTCCCGAATCGTAAACGACTCAAAATCATCGTACTTATCTTTACCATACTGAGTTTCTTTTTTGAGGCGACCACCCGAACCAAATTTATGATACTCTCGCCAGCGTCCTACTTTGACACTGTCGTCAAAACGGCCTTCGGTTTCGAGAAGTCCTGTTTCAAAAAATGAAAAATAGTCACCCGTGGTTTTGCCCCACATGACAGGTATTACTTCTTTGACCTTGGTTTTGGCGGCGTCATAGTAGCTAATCTTTGATTCGAGCGGGAAACCCATGTACCATTTTTGCTTGTCACGCAGACCCCAGTCGCCATCAATTTCTTTGGCGTAGTTTTCCCAGCGGCCATGCTTGCCTCCTTTGTAGTAAAATCCTTCCTCCACCAACTCGTCGCCTACATAGCGGCGATAAGGACCATGCAAGAGCCGAGCCTTTTCTTTGTCCTTGATGACCGAGGTGCTCCGGCGTTCGGTACGTAAGTCAAACCACGTATAAGTTTTGAAGTAAGGGCTGGGGTCTTCGTAGCTGGTCAGCGTATAAAACTCCTCTACAGTCTCTCGGTCGCCTGCGCCAGTGGTTACTACTTGTCTAGCGACGGGTATATCATCAAACTTATTCCCAATAATCCGATACTCGTTGTTGAGTTCGGCTACTTCTTTTTTGCGGGCGTCTTTGCTTCGTTTGATTTTTAAGCCCAAATCGGGCACAGACGAATTGTTAAAGTCGCCGTTCTCATTGACTACCGCTTTTCCGTTGTTCGATACATCCAGTTTTTCGGCAATACTCCCTATCACCCCCTTTTTCTTGGCCTTTGGGTCGGTTTTGGGCTTATTGCTGGTGGTTAGTAAGTCGTCGGTGGTGCTACTCGACGACTGTGCCTGCGCCTGTTCGTTGCCTAACAGTACCAACGTCAACAGAGAAATAACCGAGAATCGGCAATAAATGGCACTCATTCCTATCGTAATTTGTTAATTTTGAAACGCAAATTAGTACAAATAAAGTATTGACACAACGAGATTTCTAATCGGGTAGGGCGGTCGTGTTACTGATTGTCAGAAAATTAACGTTTCGCTTGTGTAATATCGGTATCGTCTTAACCCGAAATTGACCTTGGGCAACCAAGCAGAATGTATGGAGCAACAGGCTAAAATTTACGTAGCTGGCCACCGTGGAATGGTGGGCTCGGCTATCCTTCGACGATTACAACAAGAGGGATTTAATAACTTTGTGGTCAGAACTTCTAAGGAGTTAGACCTTCGGAACCAAGCAGCCGTACAGGCTTTTTTTGAAGAAGAGCGCCCCGACTATGTGTTTTTGGCAGCGGCTAAAGTGGGTGGTATTCAGGCCAATAACACGTACCGAGCCGACTTTTTGTATGAGAATCTGATGATTCAAAATAACGTCATTCACAGTGCTTATTTGACAGGGGTTAAGAAACTGATGTTTTTGGGGTCTTCGTGCATCTATCCCAAATTGGCCCCTCAACCGCTCAAAGAAGAATACTTGTTGAGTGGCTATTTGGAGCCAACCAACGAGCCTTATGCCATTGCCAAGATTGCGGGTATCAAGCTATGCGAAGCCTACCGTAGCCAATACGGCTGTAATTTTATTTCGGTGATGCCTACCAACCTGTATGGCCCCAACGACAACTACGATTTGAACAACTCGCACGTGCTGCCTGCTTTGATTCGGAAATTTCACGAAGCTAAAATCAACCAGGCGCCTACTGTTGAGGTTTGGGGAACAGGCTCGCCACTTCGAGAATTTCTTCATGCCGACGACATGGCCGATGCCTGTGTGTTTTTGATGAAAACCTACGATGGCGCTGAGTTTGTGAACATAGGTACTGGCACCGACCTTTCAATCAAAGCATTATCTGAGTTGATTAAAGAAACGGTAGGCTACGAAGGAGAGTTGGTTTGGAATACATCTAAACCCGACGGAACGCCTCGTAAACTTATGGATGTGAGTAAGTTACATCAATTAGGCTGGCAACATCGTATCGAATTGGCCGAGGGTATTCGAGCTACTTACGAAGCCTTTGCCGAGGCCGAGGAGGTTAGGTTATAGTATTAAAAGCTCAACACATGACCTCTGACACCTCCCTCGACCAACAATACTGGGACAATCGGTACCAAGCCAGCCAAACGGGCTGGGACATTGGCTATGTTTCGCCCCCGCTGAAAGCTTATTTTGACCAACTTACCGACAAACACCAGCCGATTCTGATTCCGGGTTGTGGCAATGCTTACGAAGCGATGTATCTGCTTCAGCAAGGCTTTACCAATCTGACGCTTGTGGATATTTCGCCAACACTTGTGGATAACCTCCGCTCGTTGTTGACAACTTACTTGTCTTCAGGGTTGCGTATCGAGTGTCAAGATTTTTTTGAACACACTGGAAGCTACGCCCTCATCGTGGAGCAAACGTTTTTTTGCGCCCTTGACCCTTCGTATCGCTCTGCCTATGTGCAGAAAATGCACCAATTGCTTCAACCGCAAGGTAAGTTGGTAGGGTTACTATTTGACAAAGCCTTTGAGGGTGGGCCGCCGTTTGGAGGTAATAAAGCTGAATACGAAGCGCTCTTTGGCCCCTATTTTGAGATGAAGACCATGGCAAAGGCTTACAATTCTATCCCGCCCCGTGCTGGTGCAGAGTTGTTTTGTATTTTCCAAAAAACTAACGGGTAAGGACCTCGTTGTGTAACTATGTACTTTTTTGACATCAACCACATTTTGTTTGAGGCTTGGGGCTACAAGATGAGTTATCTTGAGTTTTTTGGCACTGTGACGGGTGCTTGGGCCGTGTGGCTGTCGGCCAAAGCCAACGTGTGGAGTTGGGGCATTGGGTTGGTTAATGTGTTTTTGTCGTTTTTCTTGTTTTATCAGATTCAGTTATACCCCGATATGTTTTTGCAGGTGTTTTTCTTTGTGACCAACCTTATGGGCTGGTGGCAATGGACTCACCCCAAAGCAAACGAAGCCAATCAACAACAAGAATTGAAAATTAGCAAGTTAGCGATAAAAGATGCGTTGAGTCTTGTGACTCTTGGCCTGGTTGCTACTTTTTTGATGGGAAAATTCTCTCAGAACCTCCACGCTCTTTTGCCAGAATTGTTCAGCAAACCCAGCGCATTTCCATACATGGACTCCTTCACTACGGTGATGAGTATTGTAGCTACGTTTTTTTTGATTCGTAAAAAAGTAGAAAGTTGGTACGTGTGGTTGGTCATTGACGTCATTGCCACCTATATGTATTATATCAAGGAGGTCAAATTGTACGCTTTGCTTTACGCTGTCTTTTGTGTGATTGCCCTGTTCGGTGCTATCAACTGGACCAAAGAGTACCAGTCGTACGGGCGGGC
The DNA here is from genome assembly GCA_046329195.1 of Spirosomataceae bacterium. GTDB lineage: Bacteria > Bacteroidota > Bacteroidia > Cytophagales > Spirosomataceae > JAXLVB01. The sequence continues at coordinate 1,130,495 of JAXLVB010000001.1, forward strand.
CCATGAGCCTTCTCCCCTGTGATGATACGATACCAACATGGCTTAGTTTTCGGGAAATTCTTGCCTGTGCATCAAGGGCACGTAGCCTTGGTTGATTTTGCTGCCATGCAATGCGAACGGCTCACGGTTTCGATGAGTGTCACGCCCGACGACTCCATCGCCCCTGAGTTGCGCCTGGATTGGCTCCAACGCCTTTTCCATTATTACCCTCACGTAGAAATAGTACAGGAACCTGACGATTTTCATGACCCTACATTACCGCTGGTAGAGGCCACTCGCCTTTGGGCTGATTTCATCCGATGGCGTTTCCCAACCGTTGATGTCTTTTTTTGTTCGGAAGAATACGGTACGCCATTAGCTCATCATTTGGGCTTACCTTGTGTTTATTTTGATAAACAACGACGGCAAGTACCTATTTCGGCTACGCAGCTAAGAGCCAACCCTTGGGCGCATTGGCACTACATCCCCCCAACGGTACGGCCTTATTTTGTAAAAAAGATTTGTTTGTTTGGCCCTGAGTCGACCGGAAAAAGTACGCTTTCTGAGGCCCTTGCTACTTATTTTCGCACGACGTACGTACCCGAAATGGCTCGGCTTTTACTCCAGTCAAATGATATAACCGTTGCCGACATCTTGGCTATTGGCCATGCTCAAACCCAAGAAGTAACTCAGCAAGAACGAATAGCGAATAAACTACTATTTTGTGACACTGATGTGATTACAACCCAAATCTATGCTCAGCACTACTTGGGGCTAGTTCCTGAAGTATTAATCCAATTGGAGCGGCAGGTTCACTATGACCACTACTTTTTACTAGACATCGATTTACCGTGGGTGGCCGATAATTTGCGAGATTTGGGGCATCGGCGAGACGAAATGTTTTCGATTTTTAAAGCCGAATTAGAGAAGCGTCAACTCCCTTATACACTCATTAGTGGTACATGGGATGAACGTTTCGAGAAAATCAAACACATCATTCAGACTTTATTTGGTATTTAGCAGATTATCAATCTGTTATCATTCTAAAGTGCCCAATTTTAGTTACTCTTTGATCTATGAATGCCTCTGTCAATCAAGTTTTTTTGGTTTCGCTGTTGGTTATTGGTTTGGGCTACTGGCTTAAGCGGGCAGTTCTGCCTGCCAATGCTGGCTCTGTGCTATCTAAAGTGCTGATGCACACCACATTTCCGGCATTATTGTTTGACGTTTTTACCAAAATCCAGTTGGCACCTTCGTTGGTGTGGCTTCCGCTGATTGCCATCGGATTTGGTGTACTCTGCCAATTTATAGCAGCTCAGCTATTCAAAGACCTACCCAACGACCCCAAAGGCGTGCTACTCATGGGGGCAGCGGGTTTCAACTTGGGGCTGTTTGCTTACCCGCTCATTGAGGGAATTTGGGGGCGAGAGGGCCTACGCTACGCTGCCATGCTCGATTTGGGCAACTCGTTTTTGGTGTTTTTTGTGAGTTATGGCGCAGGGATTCATTTCTCACCCAACGGAACCGGCGAACTGCGCTGGGGGCAAGTGTTCCGAAAAATTTTCAGTTCTATTCCGTTGATTTTCTTATTAATTGCTCTGTTTATCAATCTATTAGAAATACCCGTTCCCTCTTTTCTCAGCGATATTACCTCTACCCTTGCTCGGGCCAACAAAGCGTTTGTATTATTGCTGTTGGGTATTTATTTACACTTCGATTTTGATAAATCATCGCTGCGCTCGTTACGAAATTTGATTTTGCTTCGGTATATCTTGGGGTTGTTGATAGGTGGGTTACTGTTCGTGTTTTTGCCCTTTGCTCCCCTGTACCGCACCATCATCTTGGTATCGTTGGTGTTACCTGTTGGGATGGCCATGTTGGCTTTTACTGAAGAACTAGGCTACGATACCAAAATTGCCGGAGCTATGGCCAACATCACCATTGTAATCAGCTTTGTACTACTTTGGGCCTTGATTTTGGGGTTGGGATTGGCGTAAAAAAAGGGAAGAAAATTCTTCCCTTTTCATAAATATCTGTGTCCAATTTGAAAACATCTACTTTCATCTAATATTGTTATAGTTGAATATGTTTCAGAGGAATAATATTCAATTATACCATCCTCTTTTAATTTTTCTAATGCCTCATAAAAAATACCTAATGGCACTTGTTTTTCGGCATAAGATACATATTCATAAACATCTCCTATAACAGTATGCTTTCGAGTCCAAAAAAATTGAGATCGAGAAACCATTAAATGATAACAAATCCCCTCTCTAATTTTTTGCTTTTGTCGAAGCGAAACGTTTAAAAAACCAACCTCTTCTCTCATAACCCCATATTTTTAAAGTTCAGATCTTCTTTCCTACGACCCACACGCCTCGCAGCCTTCGGGGTTATCGAGCGAGCAGGCCATGTCTGACCATTTTTGCTCTTCGTCGGCCCATTGTTGAGGAGTTGGTTCAGGTTCATGAGCATAAATCATTTCTTTTTCTTGCACGATGGTAGCGGCTTGAATGGCCACTTCGGCTTGGGTTTCTACCGTAAACTTGATGGCGTCGGCAGCTGCTTTGGTACGGAGGTAATACATGCCCGTTTTCAACCCTTTTTTCCAAGCATAGAAGTGCATCGAAGTCAGCTTGCCAAAGTTCGGGTCTTGCATGAAGATATTGAGCGACTGACTTTGGCAGATGTAGGCGCCACGGTCGGCGGCCATGTCCACAATGGTCTTTTGCTTGATTTCCCAAGCAGTCTTGTACAATTCTTTGATGTGCTCAGGAATCTCGGCGATTTGCTGTACCGAACCATTGGCGGCGATGAGCTTGTTTTTCATAGACTCGTTCCACAGACCCAACTTTACTAGGTCTTTGAGCAAGAACTTATTCACCACCACAAACTCGCCTGAAAGCACTCGGCGTACATAGATATTCGACGTAAATGGCTCAAAACATTCGTTATTGCCCAAAATCTGGCTGGTAGAAGCCGTAGGCATTGGCGCCAACAAGAGTGAGTTGCGTACGCCGTGTTTCATTACTTTTTCACGCATAGCCTCCCAATTCCAGCGGCCCGACTCAGGCGTTACGCCCCACATGTCAAACTGGAAGATACCTTTTGAAATAGGACTTCCTTCCCATGTTTCGTAAGGGCCATGCTCGGCAGCAAGCTCCATCGAAGCCTCTACCGAACCGTAATAGATGGTCTCAAAAATGTCTTTATTGAGTTGCTTGGCTTCATCGCTCTCAAATGGCATGCGCAACATCAAGAAAGCATCGGCCAAACCTTGTACCCCCAAACCGATAGGCCGGTGACGCTTGTTACTACGCTCAGCCTCTTCGACAGGATAATAGTTGCGGTCAATGATTTTATTAAGGTTTTTAGTAGCCACCTTGGTTACTTCGTACAACTTTTGATGGTTGAAACGCAAGAAACCGTCGGCGCTACGCTCTACAAACTTGGGTAGCGCAATAGAAGCCAAATTACAAACGGCTACTTCGTCTGGGGCTGTGTATTCGATGATTTCGGTACAAAGGTTCGACGACTTAATGGTACCCAAGTTCTTTTGGTTCGACTTGCTGTTGGCCGCATCTTTGTAGAGCATATAAGGAGTACCGGTTTCGGTCTGCGACTCCATAATCTCATACCAAAGCTCTTGGGCCTTCACTACTCGGCGAGCTTTTCCTTCTCGCTCATACTTTTCGTAGAGGGCCTCAAAATCGGCGCCATACGTATCGGCCAAGCCAGGGCACTCATGTGGGCAGAACAGCGACCAAACGTCGTTGTCTTCTACTCGTTTCATGAACAAGTCAGGTACCCAAAGGGCGTAGAACAAGTCACGAGCTCGAAGTTCTTCTTTGCCGTGGTTTTTCTTGAGTTGTAAGAAGTCAAAAATATCGGCGTGCCAAGGCTCCAAGTAGATAGCGAATGAGCCTTTGCGCTTGCCGCCACCTTGGTCAACGTACCGAGCGGTGTCGTTGAATACCCGAAGCATGGGCACGATACCGTTTGACGTACCGTTAGTACCTTTAATATAACTACCCGTAGCCCGAATGTTATGAATGCTTAAGCCAATACCACCCGCCGACTGCGAAATCAGAGCGCACTGCTTGAGGGTATCATAAATGCCCGTAATGCTATCGTCTTGCATGGTGAGCAAGAAACAGCTTGACATCTGAGGCTTAGGAGTTGCTGCGTTGAACAGCGTTGGTGTGGCATGGGTAAACCAACGCTCCGACAACAGGTTATAGGTTTCAATAGCCGCATCAATGTCGTCCATGTGAATTCCTACGGCCACACGCATGAGCATGTGCTGAGGGCGTTCGGCAATTTTGCCATTAGTTTTGAGCAAATATGACTTCTCAAGGGTTTTAAAACCAAAGAAATCATAACCAAAGTCACGGTCATAAATGATACTCGAATCGAGCAGAGCCGCATTGTTGCGAATAATCTGATACGCTTCCTTGGAGATAAGTCCGGCATTTTCGCCCGTTTTGGGGTCCACATACGTGTACAGCAGCTTCATCGTTGCCGAAAACGACTTCTGCGTGTTTTTGTGCAAATTAGAGATTGCAATCCGAGCCGCCAACGTGGCATAATCAGGGTGGCGGGTGGTGAGCGATGCCGCCGTTTCGGCAGCAAGGTTATCTAACTCCGAAGTAGTAACTCCGTCATAGATACCAGCAACTACTTTCTTTGCAACTTCAATTGGCTGCACATAAGTCATATCCAGACCATAGCATAGTCTTTCAATGCGGGCAGTGACTTTGTCAAACTTGACCGATTCACGCCGTCCATCTCGCTTAATTACATACATAGTAACACCATCAGTTTTTTGGGAATGGGAAAAACACAGAAGAAGCAACGAGGCAAGGATTATAGCTTGAGGCAGGCCGTACATCGCTTTTCGCTTGATAAAGATAACAAAAGAAAAAAATAAAAAGCAAGTGTTTATTTACAAATGTAAACACCCTTGGTGGCTGACTTTTGTCAGTTTGGCTTTGAAAAGTCTAAGTAAAATATCCGTGAATCAGTACATTACTATGCCCATGAATTAGAATAGTGCTATCGAAAAAAATTTTCGCTTGCTCGAAAAAAATTATCAAATCGTTAAGACTCTAAATTATCTTGCCAAAAAAGTTTTGCCTCTTAAAAAAAATCCCTAAATTTGCACTCCTTTTTGTGCAACGACTCAAAATATACCATAAATTACCATGCAAAAAGACATTCACCCTGATTATAGACCTGTAGTTTTTTGGGATTTGTCGAGTGATTACAAGTTTTTGACTCGCTCAACTGTTCAGACCAAAGAAACTATTCAGTGGGAAGATGGCAATACTTATCCCGTATTCAAAGTTGAAGTTAGCTCGCAGTCGCACCCATTCTACACAGGTAAAAATGTGTTGTTGGATACAGCTGGTCGTGTAGATAAGTTCTTGAAGCGTTACGGCAAGAAGTAGTATTTGCCCCTGAGGCATTTACATTTGGAAACATCTTATCGAGACCTCGTCAAACTACTTTGGCGAGGTTTTGTGTTTTTGAATATTATCTATAAATACAAGAATGTATAAGAGTAAAGAGCTGAAAATCAACATATTAATAGTAAATCTAAAAAATAGTTATATGAAGTAATTGTTAAGAAATTGTTACGTAAACCTACTTATAAGCCTCTTAAAATCAGGCAATTACAACATCTATTAAATTGACATTTGTACACACACCATCCTATCTATGTTTTGGGGGTATTCTTTGGGCGCTTCCACATGTTACAGGCATTTATTTTCGTAGTTTTGCTGCCAAACTAATCCCAGCGCTATCTGCTCACTACTTGAAGGCATCTCTTTGCTATGAACTATTTGCTTTTTGACGACCCCATAATTCGGCCAAACTTATTGCCGCTTACGTTTACTCGCCCCATCAGCGAGTTGCGTTGCGGGATTTGGCGAATTACGGAGAAATGGACTGATTTTCTGCAAGTTAAGCCCTCTTTTTTGACGGAAAACTACCTCCAAGCCAAATATCCAGCCATTTTTACAGATGATAATCTGTACCTGAATGGAGCCGTTTGTCCCACGCTGGCATTAGTCGAAGCAGTAAAAAAACTACAGTTCGGTGAAGTTCTTTTTTATCAAGAGCACGTAGTAGCATATCGGGCGGGAAAGTGTGCGTTAACTAACCTACTCGACGAAGCCACCCACGCCAAGGTGTTGCACTGGGAGGAATCCCTAACGGTAATTCGCCAGCTTCCCGATATTTTTGTTTACAATGGTGAACAGATTTCGGCTGACTTTCAGCGCATTACAGCTGGGAGAAGCTCTCAGCCCATTACCGACCGCTTCACGGCTTGCTACAATGAAAGTCAGATTTTTGTAGAAGAAGGCGCCGATATTAAGAATGCAAGCCTCAATGCCACTGGCGGACCGATTTATATTGGACGAAACGCTCAAATCATGGAGGGAGCCTTGATTCAGGGGCCTTTTGCAATTTTGGACCACTCGGTTGTGAGTTTGGGGGGGAAAATGCGCCCCAATACCAGCATCGGCCCTTATTGTAAAGTAGGGGGTGAATTGGGCGGCTCGGTGATTATTGGTTACTCTAACAAAGGTCACGAAGGCTACATGGGCAACGCCGTGATAGGGGAGTGGTGCAATTGGGGAGCCGACACCAACAACTCGAACCTCAAAAATGACTACGGTACTGTCAAAATCTGGAACTATGCCCGCCAGCAATATATAGATACAGGGCGGCAGTTTGTGGGTTTGTTTATGGGCGACCACAGCAAAACGGGTATCAACACGATGTTCAATACGGGTACGGTGGTGGGCGTGAGCGTGAATGTATTTGGCGGGGGACTACCACCCAAACATATTCAGTCGTTTAGTTGGGGGGGAGCAGATACTCGCTTTGAAGTTTATAAATTTGAAAAAGCCATGCAAGTGGCTCGCAATACGATGGAGCGCCGCAACATTGTACTCGACGAAACCGAAGCCCGCATTTTAAAACACGTTTTTGATTTAACTTATCCGATGTAACACGATTTGGCCAATCGTGCAGCAAAATTCGTATGCTTTTTAACGAAATTCCAGGGTTACACGCTATCAAAAAAACGCTGATTCAGTCGGTGCAGCAGCAGCATGTGGCACATGCCCAGTTGTTTTTGGGCCAGATTGGCAGCGGAAACTTAGCAATGGCCTTGGCGTTTGCCACCTACCTCAACTGCGAAGACCGCCAAGATACCGATGCGTGTGGGCGTTGTGCCTCGTGTATCAAAATGCGCAAACTGGTACACCCCGACGTACACCTGATTTTTCCGCTACTATCGGCCAAAGATGACCTTGCCCAACTGACCCCTCGCTGGAGAGAATTTATCGAACAAAACCCCTATCAAACCCTCAACGACTGGTTGCTATTTGCTGGAGCCAAAGGGTATCAGCAGGGTATCATCCCGATCAAAGAAGCACATGGCATCATTGGTAAGCTGTCGCTCAAGGCATTTGAGGGACCGTATAAGCTACTGATTATTTGGCAACCCGAGCTTTTGAACATCGAATCGGCCAATGCCTTATTGAAAATTCTGGAAGAGCCTCCGTCCAAAACGATTTTTTTGCTGGTTAGTAACGACGCCAATAAATTGCTAACCACCATCTTATCTCGTACCCAACGGGTGAGTATCCCTGCTTTTGAGCAGCAGGACTTGAGTAATTTTTTGATACAGCGTCACCACCTGGACGAGAAACGAGCCAAGCAAATTGCCTACTTAGCTGAAGGCAATTTGGCCAAAGCCTTAACCTTAGCCACTGGCGAAAGCAACGACCGCCATGAGTGGTTTGCCAACTGGATGCGCCAATGCTACAAACCTGACATTGCTGAGCTAGTACGACTGGCCGATGTGTTTGATGCCTTAGGTAAAGAAGAACAAAAAAGCACCCTAGACTATGGGCTGGCGATGTTTCGAGATTTGTTCTTGTATCAGAGTGGTGTGGCCGAATTGGTGCGCTTAGAAGGCACAGAACTGGATTTTGTTCAAAAATTTTCGAAAGTCATCAAATCCGAACGGGTTGAGCGAATCGTAGATGAGATGAATACAGCCTTTTATCATATTGAACGCAATGCCCGAGCTAAAATCGTTTTCTTGGATTTGTCGCTTACTATTGCTACTGTAATGAAATAACCGATGAAAATAAAAATAGGCACTCGTGGCTCCAAACTGGCCTTGTGGCAAGCAGAATATGTAGCCGAAACCCTCCAAAAAGGTGGTTTAGCTACCGAAATCGTGATCATCGAAACCACGGGAGATAAGATTCTGGACCGTTCGCTATCCAAAATCGGAAGTAAAGGGGTCTTTACCGAAGAATTGGAAGAACAACTTCGCACGGGTGAGATAGACATTGCCCAACACTCGGCAAAAGACCTTCAATCATCGCTGGCCGATGACCTCGAACTCATCGCTTTTACAGAGCGAGAACGAGTCAATGACGTGCTGGTTTCGTTTGATAAAAGTCTTTCGTTAGATAGCGGCAAGCCTTTTGTAGTGGGCACTTCAAGTACCCGGCGAGTGGCGATGTTACGACATTATTACCCTCACATTCAGGTGGTTGATATGCGGGGCAATTTACAAACTCGGCTTCGCAAATTAGAAGAAGGGCATTGTGATGCGCTTTTGCTCGCCTACGCTGGCGTGCATCGGATGGGTTATGACCAATACGTAACTCAACACTTGAACATTCAGCGATTTACCCCAGCTGTCGGACAAGGTAGTGTGGCTATTGAATGTGCCAAAACGTTAGACGCTACTAAGAAATCTCAAATCAGAGCCTTGCTTAACCACCCACAGACCGAGCAGTGTATTATGGCCGAACGAGCATTTCTGGCTACTATGCAAGGCGGCTGTAGTATTCCGGTGTTTGGGTTAGCTTCGTTACTAGACAACACCATCAACCTGACCGTAGGTATCATCAGCCTTGATGGGCAGCAAATCCTGACCGAAACCATTGAAGGTACCCACCCACAAGCCATTGGACAACAAGCCGCAAATCGGCTGCTCGGAAAAGGTGGCGACGAGATTTTGAAAGAAATTCGGCGGCGGCTCTAATCTTATCGGCACCTAAAAACTCGCTTTGTCCTGTTTTTTCATCGCCTTGTGGATTCTGTATAGGGTTGTGTAATGGTTGTCTTACTTTTGATGCAACTAAAACACTTGTCTATGAAACCCACAACAACAGTAATCCTCTTGTTTGCCCTTAATTTGGCACTTTTACTCTTGCTATCAGCCAAGCCACCGCAACAAACTTTCCAGAAGATTACCGTTCAGGAATTTGAATTGGTTGACAAAAACGGCCAAGTAAGAGCCAACATCATAGCCTATCCCGAAGGCGAAGTAGTCTTGCGCTTAAAAGACTCAAAAGGTAATGTTCGGGTCAAACTCGGTGCCAACGACGACGGTTCGGGGTTGGTCTTGCTCAACAATTCTACTGACGTAGGCATCCATGCCTTGGCCAAAGACAAAGGATCTTCAGTCTCAGTAGTAAATCCTAATGGGAAGAAGCTGGAGTTGAAACCTGAATCCGAATAATACAATGCAGAACACTTCTTTGTGTTAAAATCGGTCTGCCTCAATCCTCCCGTAGCGCAATTTCTTAATAAAACAACCTACAAAGTTTTGTACAACCAACGAATAAAGACTGATACCGTGCTTCAATAGGAGAGAGTACTTGGTATAGTTCGAACCGATTGCTTATGAGCAACGTAAACATGTTCTACATCCAGATAACACTTGTGAACCAATTCAGAATTTGTATCTTTGCGTTCTGTTTTACACAAAACCTGTAACAATTCGTGAAAAATTTATCTTTAATCTGGAATGCCGTTCTGACAATAGCCGTAATAGTACTTGGTTACAAACAATTTTCGGGAGGAAGTAGCAGCAGTGGCAGTGTAAGTTCTTCTGCTTCGGCAGGCGGAAAAAACATCGTTTATGTCAACACCGATACCTTGCTGTCTAACTACGATTACTTCAAAGACATCAAGAAAGAACTTGAAAACAAGCGTTATCGAGTAGAATCGGATTTAGCACAAAAAGGTCGTGGTGTTGAGTTAGAGATGGCAGGTGCCCAACAAAAGGCTGCTACTATGACCCAAGCCGAATTGCAAGCGACCGAGTTGCGCCTTCGCAAGCTACAGAGCGATTTTGCACAATACCGTGAAATTGAATCGCAGAAATTGGCGCAAGAAGAAGCCAAAAGAAATGAAGAACTCATCAATAGCATTCAAGAGTATCTCAAAAAATACAACAACGACAACAAGTATCACGTGGTGTTGGGTTATACCAAAGGTGGTGGTATTTTGTTTGCAGACCCAAGCCTCGAAGTGACCCAAAAAGTACTCGAAGGGCTTAATAAAGAGTACAAAGCAAAAAAAGCGACAGAAAAGCCAGCAGAAACTAAACCAGCCGGAAAGAAATAGTTGTAAAAGGCTTACCTCACTCCAAAGCCCTACAGCTATGTGGGGCTTTCTTTTTGTGAAAGCTGGTGGCGCTATCGCACCAAAACAATGGCCGAAAAATTAAAAATATTAAAAAACATAGACGTCGCTAATCGCAGGGCGTCGTTTGAGTATTTCTTTTTAGAAAACTATACGGCAGGTATTGCCTTGTCTGGAACCGAAATAAAGTCAATCCGACTGGGACATTTTAACCTAACAGACTCCTATTGCTTGTTCAACGAAGGCGAGCTGTATGTTCGCAATATGAATATTTCTAAATACGAACAAGGCACTTTCTACAATCACGAACCCCTGCGTGACCGTAAGTTGCTGTTGAAAAAAATAGAACTTCGCCGCTTGCAAAACAAGCTCAAAGACCAAGGACTTACCATGGTTCCTACTCGGCTGTTTATCAACGAAAAAGGCCGAGCCAAACTCGAAATCGCCTTGGCAAAAGGTAAAAAACTCTACGACAAACGAGAAACCATTAAAGAGCGAGATTTGAGTCGAGAGCGTGACTAAACGCCAGCGTGTTAAAAAACAATGAACTTGTTGGACGAGGTAGCTTGAAGTCGTTGTTGTATCTTCTTCACAATCAGGCGGTTATTTAAGTGATAATTGTACCTCTAAATTTTCGGCGAAATATCTTGTTTTGTGAATTAATAAATTAACTATCTTGGGGAATCCAATCTAAACGATACCTCTGGATGGGCAAGAAAGTATTAGTTCTCAATCAAGACTATAGTGCACTAACCGTCTGCTCAGTGCCCAAGGCATTCTTGCTGGTTTATCTCAAAAAAGCCGATTTAATCTCCGAAAACACCTCTGCGTGTCTTCGAAGTGTGAGCGAATCGTTTCCGATGCCTTCAATCATTCGCCTCCATAAGTACGTGTACTTGCCGTACAGGGGTGTGATGCTCAATCGGCAGAATATTTTCAGAAGAGACGGTCAGCAGTGTCAATACTGTGGCCGAACCGAAGAACTCACTCTCGACCACGTCATTCCAAAATCAAGAGGGGGGAAGTCTTCGTGGGACAATCTGATTACGGCTTGCAAGCGGTGCAACTCCAAAAAAGGAGACTGCACGCCCGAAGAAGCCAACATGCCGCTGGCTCGTAAGCCCTTCAAACCTTCGTTTATCATGTTTTTGCGGGACTTTTCGGGTACTCCAAGCGAAGACTGGCTCCCGTACCTCAACAAAAAAGAAAAAGGGAATCCGATGCTGAACCCGCACGAGTCTCATGCCTAAAATGCGCCGAAAAGCAGATTTACCCACCAAGACTTGTCTGGTGTGTGGTCGGCCTTTTGCTTGGCGCAAAAAATGGGAAAAAGTCTGGGACAAAGTTAAATATTGCTCCGACCGCTGCCGAAACACTTCCAAATAGGCTCTTTACAGGTTGAGCCATCGCCATTTTGTTGGGTCAAAAACAGGGAATCAACCCTACAACGCTTTCGTAATCAGCGGCTTCCTGTTAGAAAGCTCAAAAATAAATTTCTGCGTAATCCATTCATTTTCTTGATTTTTCCTTACTTTTGCACTCCTTTTTAAGTGCTTGCATACCGCTATTCGGCACTATGTGTCAGGTAATTAATTTGATTATCAAATAGTTATCAACAACTTACCGTTTCGTTTACCGGGACTGGTTACTTACAAAAGGCAATATCTAACTCCAAATTTCATCCCGTATAGCCCGTCGGGCTGATGTATTTAGGGCTTCCAACTCTCATTATGAGCAAAACGCAATTGTCGGATTTCGACTGGGATAAGGTATCCAAGCGTGGTATCGGTGGTGGTTACACTGCTGAAGAACGTGCCCAACTCGAAGCAATGTACAGCGGTACCCTCAGCGACGTAGCTGAGAAAGAAGTAGTAAAAGGAACAGTGGTTGGTGTTACCGACCGTGAGGTAATCCTTAATATCGGATTTAAGTCAGACGGGATGGTTTCGATTGCCGAATTCCGTGATATGCCTGACCTAAAAACTGGTGACGTAGTAGAAGTGTATGTAGAAAACCAAGAGGACACCAATGGTCAGCTTATCTTGTCTCGTAAGAAGGCGAAGGTAATGACTGCTTGGGATAACATCCAACGTGCTCTTGACCAAGACTTGGTAATTGATGGCTTTGTGAAGCGCCGTACAAAAGGTGGTCTTATTGTGGACATCTTTGGTGTAGAGGCGTTCTTGCCAGGCTCACAAATTGACGTGAAGCCAATCCGTGACTTCGACATCTTCGTAGGAAAGAAGATGGAAGTGAAAGTAGTGAAAATCAACTACGCTAACGACAACGTAGTAGTTTCGCATAAAGTATTGATTGAGAAAGACCTTGAACAACAACGTCAGCAAATCTTGAACAACCTCGAAAAAGGCCAAGTGCTTGAAGGGGTAATCAAGAACATGACCAACTTCGGGGTATTTATTGACCTTGGTGGTGTTGACGGCTTGTTGCATATTACAGACATTTCGTGGGGACGTATCAACCACCCGAACGAAATGCTCAAACTCGACCAAAAAATCCAAGTGGTTGTTTTGGACTTCGACGAAGACAAGAAGCGTATTTCGTTGGGTATGAAGCAATTGACAGCTCACCCATGGGATTCGTTGGTAGAAAACGTTCAAGTTGGCTCGAAAGTAAGCGGTAAGATTGTAAACGTAGCCGACTACGGTGCGTTCTTGGAAGTAATGCCAGGTGTAGAAGGTCTTATCCACGTATCAGAAATGTCGTGGTCGCAGCACCTCCGCAACCCACAAGACTTCTTGAAAGTAGGCGAAGAAATCGAAGCTGTAGTACTGACCCTTGACCGTGCTGACCGCAAGATGTCATTGGGTATCAAGCAATTAACTTCCGACCCTTGGACTCGTCCAGAAGTACTTCAGAAATATGCTGTGGGTACTAAGCACAAAGGAACGGTACGTAACCTCACCAACTTCGGTTTGTTCCTCGAACTCGAAGAAGGCATTGACGGCTTAGTACACGTGTCTGATTTGTCTTGGACCAAGAAAATCAAACACCCATCAGAATTTACCAAAGTAGGCGAATCGTTGGAGGTAGTAGTTCTAGAATTAGATGCAGATAACCGTCGCTTGGCTTTGGGTCATAAGCAATTAGAAGAGAACCCATGGGATGCGTTTGAAACCGTATTTAACGTAGGTTCGGTACACAAGTGTACGATTGTTGCTAAAAATGACAAAGTAGCTACCTTGGAATTGCCTTATGGTATCGAAGGATTCGCTACGGTGAAAAACTTGGCGAAAGAAGACGGTAAATTGGCAGAAATAGGCGAAGCCTTAGACTTCAAAGTGGTTGAATTCTCGAAAGATGAGAAAAAAATCATGTTGTCGCACAGCAAAGTATGGGGCGATGTGAAAGAAGAAGCTGCCAATGAAGAGAAAAAGAAAACAGCTAAAGCAGTTGAAAAAGTAACTTCTACGGTAGAGAAATCTACCTTGGGTGACCTCGAATCGCTTGCTGCTTTGAAAGAACAAATGGAAGAATCAGCAAAAGAAGCTGCTAAGAAAAAATTAGCCAAAAAAGCTGCTGATAAAGTGACAGATAAAGAAGAAGAATAACATCTTCGACGTTTATAGAAAAAGGGAGCCTATTAGGCTCCCTTTTTTGTTGGTAGCAATTCCGCTATTCTTCTATTAATTATAGTCGCTCGTCGTTTGAGTGTGGTTCAGAAATAATTTTTCTGATATATTTCGAATAGTCAAGGGGCTCAATTTCTCTAATCCTATTTTAACATGAAATACTTTTTATCAACCTTGTTTGTTGCCTTTGTTTGGCTAACCAACGCAACCACTTCTGCACAAAAGCTGCCCTCGGGGCCACAAGTGCTTACCTTCTACTCTGACATTGACGACACCGAACAACCTTACGGCTTATACCTGCCGCCGAAGTATAATCCCAAAAAGAAATACCCACTCGTGGTCATGCTACACGGCGCAGGCTCTAACCACCGCTTAGAATTGCGGCGTGTTTTTGGCAAAAGCAATGCCCCCGGCGAGACAGACGTAGAAGCGAGTCGTGTGTTTCCTAAGTGGAAAGACGTGGACTACATCGTTATTTCGACCTTCGCCAGAGGTACCATGGGCTATCAAGGTGTGGCCGAAAAAGACGTGATGGACATGGTGGCCGATGCCAAAAAACGCTTTTCGATAGACGAAGACCGTACCTACTTGACGGGTCTGTCTATGGGTGGCGGTGGCACCATGTGGATAGGCTTGAGTTACCCCGATATGTGGGCCGCCATAGCACCTGTTTGTCCAGCACCGCCCGCTGGCACGTTAGAACTTGTACCCAATGCGTTGAACTTTCCAATGCACTTCTTTCAAGGCGATAAAGACCCTGCCGTTAAAGTAGACTCTACCCGTAGATGGGTACAGCGGTTCAAAGACGCTGGCACACAAGTTGAATATGCAGAATACCCTGGTGTACAGCACAATAGCTGGGAAAATGCCTACAAAGACGAATTCATTTTTGATTGGTTTTCTAAATTCAAAAGGAATCCGTATCCCGAGCGAGTGCGTTTCGCTACCAGCCAACACAAACACAACAAAGCCTATTGGGTTACTTTTGACGACATGACCCCGGGCAGCACAGCCAGCATTGATGCCAAGTTTACAGATAAAAACCGGATAGAGATTAGCACTTTGGGTCTTAAAACATTTACTTTAAACCTTAGCAATCATCCTAAGTTTAAATCAAGTTCGGCTGTTGACATTACCATCAACGGCCAAGCTATCCATGCCAATGTAGCTAATACAATTACGCTAAGTCAAAACAATAATACGTGGGCTGCTACCACTTATATTCCAGCACAACTATCGAAAAAGGTAGGTGCTGAAGGCCCCATGACCGAGGCCATTGCGAGCCGTCATATCTACGTGTATGGCACAGGTGGCAACCCCTCTGCTGACGAACTAAATAGACGTAGAGCAGAAGCGTTAAAGGCCGCAGAATGGTCGGTGTATAGAGGCGAGTTTGCTGGGAGAATTATGGTTTTTCCGAGATTGTTAAGCGATAAAGAACTTCGCCCAAGCGATTTTGAAAGCTCAAATTTGGTGTTGTTCGGCACAAAAGAAACCAATAACATCATCGAAAAATTTAGTGATAAGTTGCCTATTCAGCTAAATGCCTCGGCCAGCGAGTATGGCCTTGTGTACGTATTCCCGATAGATAATCATTACGTACTGATTAACTCGGGGTTGCCTTGGTGGACAGTGCCTAACTCTGCCTCAAGGGCTCCTGCTGGCATTAGTGGAGCACTTCCCATTAATTTCTTAGCACGTTTTCAAGACTTTGTACTTTTCAAGGGCGATAATAATAGCATTATTGCAGGAGGGCGATTTGATAACAACTGGAAATTGCCTGAACAAGCCGCTGAAAAAATGAAAACGACAGGGGTGGTTACACTAAAATAATATGCTTACTTTTTTGCCAAGATAGTGTGCAAAGTCATTTCAAAAACACAAGTGAATGGTAAAGTTGTTAATATCCGTTAAAATATTGAACAACAATTTGGCAATTTGGTCTTTGAGACATACCTTTGCACTCCGTTTCGACAAAAGGTCTCGTGGCCGAGCGGTTAGGCAGAGCTCTGCAAAAGCTTGTACAGCAGTTCGAATCTGCTCGAGACCTCCAAAAACAAAAAAATCTCCTGATACGCAGGAGATTTTTTTGTTTTATATCTTTAGCGAATCTATTTGACTAAATTTGTCTATGATACGCTATACCCTGTCTGTCCCGCAGCCATCTTCTCGACTTCTTCATCTCGAAATGTACGTCACGGGTATCACTACTGATTCTCTTATGTTGCAATTACCTGCTTGGAGACCCGGCCGCTATGAGTTACAGCACTTTGCCAAAAATATCCAACGGTTTGAAGTAATTGATAGCAATAACCAGCCTGTTGCATACCAAAAAGTAACCAAAGACCGCTGGGTACTTCAGACTTCGGGTTGTTCGGCGTTGCGAGTGTGCTACACCTATTATGCCAATAAACAAGACGCAGGGAATAGCTACGTGGATGATACCATGCTCTATGTCAACTTCGTCAACTGCTTGCCCTACATAGAGGGACGTATGCACGAGCCACACCAAGTAGCACTACAAATCCCCGAAGATTATCGGGTGGCCTGTGGGTTAAACCAAATCGAAAAGCATGTGTTGCAGGCTTCAGACTATTATCAGTTGGTAGATAGCCCCATGTTGGCCAGTGCGCATCTTCAGCACGACAGTTATCAATGCGGCAACACGACCTTTCACTGTTGGTTTTTGGGAGATTACGAACCTGATTTTTCGAAACTTAAACGAGATTTTAAGCGATTTACAGAAGCCCAAATCCAAGCCTTCGGAGAATTTCCAGAGACCGAATATCATTTCTTGAATTGGATGCTACCCACGGCGTTTTATCATGGGGTAGAGCATCGAAACTCCACTATGATTGTTCTGGGTCCTGCTATGGAAGGCGACGGCCTGTATCTAGACTTGCTGGGAGTAAGTTCGCATGAACTGTATCATACCTGGAACATCTGTCGGATTCGGCCCGTGGAAATGGTACCGTATGATTTTACGAAAGAAAACTATTTCAGCACAGGGTTTGTAGCAGAGGGTGTAACTACCTACATGGGCGATTTGTTCTTGGTGCAATCGGGAGTATTTTCGCTGGACGATTACCTCAAAGAATTAGGTACCACTCTTAAGCGGCATTTTGAAAAAGATGGAAGAGCTTGGCAGTCATTGGCGGAATCGTCGTTTGATTTGTGGCTCGATGGGTACGTTGCTCCTGTCCCCAACCGCCGAGTTTCGATTTATAACAAAGGGGCCGTCATCGCCCTCTTGTTAGACCTACACCTGCGTCGACATAGCGACCATACGGTGACACTACACAGCCTGATGCAACAGATGTGGGCACAGTATGGTAAACCGTTTGTGGGTTATTCGCTTGACGACTACTTGCGGGTAGCCGAACAAGTAGTGGGTAGTTCGTTGGATTGGTACAAAACCACGTGTGTTTTAGGAAATCAACCACTCGAAACCTTGCTTAATAGCTACTTGGCGTGGGTAGGGCTACAACTTGACTGGGACGAGTCGAACGTGTATAGCTTACGAGTGTTCAACGAACAGAATCCAAACCTGCGTCGGTGGCTGTGTTTGCCTCAGTGATACCACCAAAGGCTTTCTTCGTCGCCAAAAAGCGCTTTCTTGCCTATCGCCTGTCAGACCCCTTTAGTAATTGTTGCGGCAAAGTGAAAAACTTTCTAAATTTCAGCCTATTTTTTCTGAAACTGATAAACCTACAACAATGAACAATCGTCGAGATTTTCTGAAAGAGTTAGGAGGTATAGCGACAGGGCTGATGCTTACCCCCGCTGTGTCTGAAAACTTGTTAGCTATGACTCCCAAGAAGCCATTTTTAGAGATTTCGCTGGCCGAATGGTCGCTACACAAAGCCTTGTTTGGTAAAAAGATGACCAACTTGGATTTTCCAGCCAAAGCTAAAAACGAATTTGGCATCAGCGTGGTCGAATACGTGAATCAGTTTTTTAAAGACAAAGCCAAAGACACGGCCTATCTCAATGATTTATTGCAGCGTTGTAAAGACAATGGGGTCAAAAACCACCTCATTATGATTGATGGCGAAGGCGGAATGGCCGAAACCGATGACCAAAAGCGACTCAAAGCCGTTGAAAATCACTACAAATGGGTAGAAGCCGCCAAGTATTTGGGTTGCAAAACCATTCGGGTCAACGCTTATGGCACAGGTACTGCCGAAGATGTCAAAAAAGCAGCGATAGATGGTTTGGGTAAGTTAGGCGAATTTGCCAAACCTTTTGGCATCAACATTATTGTTGAAAATCATGGAGGCATGTCGTCCAATGGCCAATGGCTCTCCGATGTGATGAAGCAAGTAGGCATGAAGCACGTAGGTACGCTGCCCGACTTTGGTAATTTTTGCATCAAACGTACTTCATCGGGCTGTGAAGAGGCCTATGACCGCTATCAAGGTACCAAAGAATTGATGCCTTATGCCAAAGGCGTGAGTGCCAAAACCTACGATTTTGACGATAATGGTAATTGTATCGAAACCGACTACCAAAAAATCCTCACGATTGTCAAAGAATCAGGCTTCAAAGGATACATAGGTATCGAATACGAAGGAAGTAAGTTGTCAGAAGAAGAAGGAATTAAGAAAACCAAAGAACTCATCGAAAAAACACTGGCTGGCCTCAGCTAATAAACACGTAAACTCCCCACTATCTAAACCATGCAAAAGAAACAGTCGAACCCCCAAACCAGCCGGCGGAATTTTATAAAAAATGGTGCCTTAGCTGCCGCAGCTTTCTACATTGTACCTCGGCACGTTCTTGGCAAAGGCTTCATTGCTCCAAGCGACAAGTTGAACATAGCAGCCATTGGGGCTGGCGGCAAAGGCCAGTCCGACATCATCAACGCCTACAACAACGGTACGTCTAACGTAGTAGCGCTTTGCGATGTAGATTGGGCCAGAGCAAAAGTAGCGATTGATAAATTTCCGAATGCCAAAAAATATCGAGATTTCAGAGTGATGCTCGACGAAATGCGTTCGGATATTGATGCTGTAACCATCTCAACACCAGACCACTTCCACGCCTACGCTGCCATGCACTGCATGCAGTTGGGTAAGCACGTGTACGTTCAAAAGCCACTTACACACAACATTGCCGAAGCTCGAATGCTTACGCAAGCGGCTCGTAAGTATAAAGTAGTTACTCAAATGGGTAACCAAGGGTCATCGAACCCTGCTCAAAACGTAGCCATCAAGTGGTTTGACGAAGGCAAAATCGGTACGGTTCATACTGTAAATATCTGGACTAATCGCCCCGTGTGGCCACAAGGGATTCCGCTACCTACTGATAAGCCTGCACTCATTGATTCAATGTCTGCCAAAGACTGGGATACTTGGGTTGGGCCGGCGCAATGGGTAGATTATCACCCACTTTATCACCCGTTTAAGTGGCGTGGATGGTGGAACTTCGGTACAGGAGCGTTGGGCGATATTGGCTGCCACACCATTGATTCTGCCTTCCGTATTTTGGGGTTAGGTTACCCAACCGAGGTAGAGTGTAGCGTAGGTGCGGTATTTATCAAAGACTGGACACCCGAATACATCCCCGAGGGCTGCCCGCCGTCGTCGCATGTGGAAATCAAATTCCCTGCCACCAAAAAGAACAAATCACCACTCAAAATGATTTGGATGGATGGCGGTATCCGACCCATGCACCCCGACTTGATTCCGGCTAATGAAGCCATCAGCAACGACGGTGGCGCTAATGGTATCATCTTGACCGGAACCAAAGGCATCATGACCATTGGTATGTATGGCAATGACCCTAAAATTTACCTGAACTCAGGCGAAAAAATAGAAATGCCTAAAGCGCCAGCGTCGGATGTGAAGCCATTGCCTGAATACGGCCACCAAGTAAGCTGGACCAACGCTTGTAAGGCTGGGTTTGGTAGCAAAGAACACAAAGAACTCACCTCGTCGTTTGATTACTCCGGCCCACTTACCGAAACGGTACTAATGGGTAACTTAGCGATTCGGAGCTATATGCTTCGTAAGAAAAATGAAAAAGGTGGCTTTGACTTCTATGGCCGCAACAAACTCATCTGGAACGGCGAAGACATGAAAATCACCAATTTTGACGATGCTAACCAGTTTGTGGGCAGAACCTACCGAGAAGGTTGGTCGGTAAGTATGTAAATTGATTCAACGAGCAATCTGCTCATCTTGCACCAGTCCAATAAGTTCCTTTTGGGCTGGTGTGTTTTCTATAAAATATTCTTCCAGAATAAGCTGATTGTCAACGTTGTAAGGCTGCGATTCTGTTCTGGAAAGTTCAATGTTCTTCAACAACTATTGTATGGAAAAAGAAACAACCTCTTCGCTGTCTCGGCGGCATTTCCTCCGAAGTGGCGCTTTGGCTACGGCTGCGTTTTATATTGTGCCTCGGCACGTACTGGGCAAGGGTTTTGTAGCGCCTTCTGACAAGCTTAATATTGCTGCGGTAGGCTGTGGCGGTAAGGCCGACTATAATATCCAACAAGCCTATAACAATGGTTCAGACAATTTTGTGGCCTTGTGTGATGTGGACGACCGTCAATCCAAAAAATATCGAGAGAAATTCCCCAATGCGCCCTATTATCGAGATTTCCGCAAAATGCTCGATGCCGAAGCCAAAAATATTGATGCGGTAATCGTCACCACGCCCGACCACATGCACTATCCTGTAGCGATGGCTGCGATGGCTTTAGGTAAGCACGTGTATGTTGAAAAACCCCTCACACACGATTTGTGGGAGGCTCGCCAACTTACAGAAGCGGCTCAACGCTACAAAGTAGTAACCCAAATGGGCAATCAAGGGTCGTCGGGTAAGTGGACACGGGTGGTGGAGAATATTATTGCCACGGGTGCTATTGGTTCTGTACATACGGTAGAAGTATGGACCAACCGCCCCGTATGGCCCCAAGGCGTGAAATCGCCCAAAGACAAAGGTGAAAAACAAGCCATACCAAGCGAAGTAGATTGGGATTTGTGGCTGGGCACGGCGCCGTACCGTGATTATCACGAAGCCTACATGCCTTTCCGTTGGCGTGGCTATTGGGATTTTGGTACGGGAGCCTTAGGCGATATGGGTTGCCACTTTATGGATGTACCGTTCAGAGCCTTGCATTTAGGGTACCCCACGTCGGTAGAGTGTAGTGTGGGTTCAGTATATAAAGATTTCTTTGACGAGGCCTTTTTTGATGATGTTTGCCCACCAGCAACGGCCATTCATCTCAAATTTCCGTCACAAGACAAAAAAGTAAAAGAAATCAGCCTTTCGTGGTACGATGGTGGGATTCGCCCTAAACTACCTGATGGTTGTAGCTACGAAAAGGTATTTGCAAACATTGACGGGGGAATTTTATTTACAGGTACAAAGGGTATATTAGCTGCCGAACTTTTTGGCAACAATCCGAAACTCTTCCCCGAAGATAAATTTGCCAATTATAAAATGCCTGCGCCGATTCGTCCATTAGTTGAAGGCGATACAGCAGGGCATCAGCAGCAGTGGGTAAAAGCCTGCAAGCAGGGTTTTGGCACTTATACCAGTTCGTCGTTTGACCAATCGGGACCACTGACCGAAACCGTGATTATGGGTAATTTAGCGGTTCGTAGCTATCTGTATCGTGAGCCACGTGCCAAGGGTGGATTCAACTTCCCTGGGCGTAAACGCCTACTTTGGGATGGTCAAAACCAACAAATCACTAACTTTGACGTAGCCAATCAGTTTGTGCGCCGTAAATACAGAGAAGGCTGGACTTAGCCTGTTGACGTTTATACCGTAAGAAGGGATATGGGCATGCTCCATGTCCCTTTTTTTATCGTACCTTAAACGTCAGCCTGTGGTAAGGGGTAGAGCCATGTTGTAAGATGGCCTTGCGGTGATAGGGTGTAGGGTAGCCTACATTTTGCTCCCAACCATAGTGGGGGTATTGTTGCGCTAATTGAGCCATTAAGCCATCTCGATACGTTTTGGCCAAAACAGAAGCCGCTGCAATAGACAAGTACTTGGTGTCGCCTTTGACAATACAAGTATGAGGGATAAACGGATACGGCGTAAACCGGTTGCCGTCCACCAATAAGTGTTCGGGGCAAACTTTGAGTTGCGCTACAGCCTTGTGCATAGCCAAGAAAGAAGCCTTCAGAATATTGATTTCGTCAATTTGTTGATTAGAAACCTCCGCAATAGCCCACGCTAAGGCATCTCGCTTGATTTCGACTTCGAGTGTAAGTCGTTGATGATGAGAGAGTTGTTTAGAGTCGTTGAGGAGGTCATGACGATACTCAGAAGGCAAAATAACGGCTGCTGCCACGACGGGGCCGGCCAGACACCCCCGCCCGACTTCGTCAAGCCCAGCCTCAATAACGCCGGTATGATAAGAAGCAAGCAGCATTAGTCTTCGAGAATGTTACCAATAAAACTGGTTTTGGCCATAAAGGCCAGCAACCAAAACAAAATAGCCCAACGCAGGTAAGTATGATATACGTCCTGAACGTCTTTGTATTGAGTACTTTTTATCTTTACTTTCTCTAATTGGTTGATTTGCGCAAAAATACCCGAAAGTGCTTGGGCATCACGTGCTCGGAAGGCTTGTCCTTGTGCAATAGACGTAATCTGACGGAACATCCCTTCGTCAACAGCCGTGCTAACAGCGGTTGTCGAATCCCGCTGAATCATGGTTTTGGTAATACGCCCAATCGCAATGGCATAGACCCGTACTCCATACGCACGAGCCAATTGGGCGGCCATCACGGGGTCTAATTCGCCAGCCGTGTTGTCGCCGTCACTAATCAAAATGGCCACTTTACTCTTCGATTCGGTATCTCGAAGACGATTGATACACACCCCTAATGCCTTACCAATGGCCGTTCCTGATTCTCGAACCAACGAAGGCTTAATGTCAGCAAGGTAGGCGTAGAGGGCTTCGTAGTCGGTGGTAGGGGGGCATAGAGTAAAAGCATCACCAGCAAACACAACCAACCCAATGCGGTCTTGAAATCGGCCCTTGATGAAGTTGGCTGCGACTTTTTTGGCGGCTTCGAGTCGGTTGGGCAACACATCTCGCTCTTGCATAGACTCCGAAATGTCCAATGCCAACACAATATCAATGCCCTCGGCAGAGCGATCGGTCTGTTCGCTTACTTTTTGGGGACGAGCCAACACAACCAGTAATAGCGTAATGGCAATGCACATCAAAATAGCCGGGAGGTGTCGAAGATAGCTAACCCAACTGGTGCGGATGTCTTCTCGCACAAAGGCCATGGGTAGGCGCTGCTGCGATTTGCCAAGAAACAACCACCGAAACAAGTACAGCAAAGGCACACCAATCACCCCATACAAAAAGTAGGGGTTGGCCCACTCAAAGCTGCTGAGTGTGTCCCAAGTGAACCAATGCGCCGAAAACCAATCTTGTGTCATACGCTACAAGCCATTTTCTAAGTGGGAGTTGATTTGTCAAAAATAGTGTGAATAATTCAAAAAATCGCTGAAGAGAAGGAGTTATTGCTTGTGTAAAATGAAGAATCAGGTTGATTATCAGTTTATTACTCTTCTATGTTTCCTAGGTTTCTATGTGGTTAAAAAACGCCGTATCTGTAAATTTTACAATTTATTGCCAAAGCCTTCTCATTTTTGTAGTTAATTCGAGATTCGTTTTACTAACCCTGCCATTACTGTTGAAGAATCCTATTGTCATCCGACTCGTCACGCTGATACCGATTGCGTTATTTTTTACCTATTTCGGCTTTTTTGCAGTAGATGCCCCTTGGTTCGACGACTTCGAAGCATTCCCCGCCTTTTTGTTAGATTATTTGCAGGCGCCTTCTATTGCTGAAAAACTCCGGCTATTGTTCAAACCCAACAACGAGCACCGTATCTTGTTTGGTAAACTCGTTACGGTGCTTGGGTATGCATTTTCGGGTAAACTGGATTACCGCTGGTTGATGCTGGTAGGCAACTTATGCATTATTGGCATTTGGTGGATACTGATGCGTATTTTTGAACGTAACCGACTCAACCCGTGGTTTGGTCTGCCTCTTGTGTTGCTGTTGTTTCAGCCTCATTATCATTTACTTACCTTTTGGGCTATTACCAGCCTGCAACATCAACCAACTGCCTTTTTAGTCTTATTGTCGCTGTATTGCTTAGTCAAAAAGTCCCCAAAGTCATTCGTATTGAGTTTATTATTGATGGTCATTGCCACCTTTTCTATGTCAAACGGTATGTTTGGTTGGGTAGCTGGGTGTGTTGTGTTGTTGGTACAGGGACGGTATAAGACCTTAGCGGGGTGGGGTATCTGCATGGTAGTGGCTGTAATGCTGTATTTTCATGGTTTTACCACACAAGGCAATGAAGCCGGGTTTACGTTTTTTAAGCAGCACCCACATCTGACCATTTTTGCGTTTTTTGCTTTTGTGGGCGGCTTCTTAGACCTAATTCCGTCTCATTATGAGCCTTACCGCTTTGCATTGCCTATTGTTTTTGGTGGACTTTTGTCTTTGTTTTTGGGGATTCGACTTTGGAAAATGCTGGTTCCATCCCAGTGGTCATGGCGCAATATCACTACTCGATGGCAGCAAATCCCAGCAGACCAATTATTTTTGGTAGGAGGTCTAATCTATTTGATTTTGAACGCCTTAGTTGTTGCCATTTTGCGACCACGCTTCGGTTTTGGGGTATTGGTGGTGAGTAACTACAAGCTTTATCCAACGTTGTTTGTTACTTTGTGTTATGCTTTATGGGCACTTCAAGTACCTAAACGACAATCACTATCCTCATCACAACGCTTGAGTTATACTATTGGCTTAGGGTTAGTGTTGCTACTTAATGCCTTAGCTTATTTGCGCTTCACGCCAGAGGTACAAAATCGTCATCGTAACTTGGTGGTTAATTGCTTTAATCAGCGTCACAATCAAGTAGGTTTAGGAGGAATGGTCAACACACCGCTGGCTCGATACATTGATAGCGTGATGCAACAAAGCATTCGGGCGGGTCACTACCGTTTTCCTACCAATTTCTATACCTCATACGAAACGGAACTGTTTCAAAAACCAAGCCAAGAAACCAGTATTCCTGCCTTGCGACTTATCGAAACGCAAGAGAATTTTTCGGTGCAACACCTTGATTATCAAAACAAAAATCTCTCGGATGATGCCCTCTATATTCTATTAAAATCGGACAAACGAACCTTTCTATTTTATACCCAAGCTATTCCGTATCAAGGGCGTAATCCATTCAAATCCCAGAAGGGCGTGGTGGCTTTTGTGCCGAGGTCAATGCTCTACGAAGGCCAGTATCAGGTAGGGTTGTTGATTGTTAATGGCTCAGAGCATGAGTTGGTGTGGACAAACCAACGCCTGAAAAAATAAGGGCTGATGGCGTTTGAGTATGGGTAAAACCTGCTGATTTTGTAACTTGCCAACCGATTCGGTGATAAAAAACTGTTCCCTTATCCCAATAGATTCAAACAGGATATGGGTGAACGCTGGACAATTGCGAATAACTCATAACAAGTGCAAAGGCACGTATAAAACTCTTGCAAGAACAACTACCCCAAATCTCGATTATTGCACCGCTTTACAACGAAAGCGAGTCGCTACCACACTTGGTTGAACGACTGAACAAGTTGATGGATACACTGTCGTGTCGTATCGAAGTGGTGCTGATAGATGACGGTAGCCGTGACAACACGCCGCAGCAAATGCAAGCCTTGGCCCTGTCAGATGCTCGTTATCAGGGGGTGTTTTTGTCTCGTAATCATGGGCACCAGTTAGCCCTCACGGCGGGCATTGCCTCGGCAAGAGGCACAGAGGCACTTTTTATCATAGACGGCGACTTGCAAGACCCTCCCGAGTTGTTACCAGCGTTCTATGAGCAGTTTCTGCAAGGCTATGATGTGGTGTATGCTGTGCGGAAAAAACGGAAAGAAGGAGTTATCAAACGCACGGCCTACTTCGCTTTTTATCGCCTGCTCAAGTCTATTTCGTACATTGATTTACCACTCGATAGCGGCGATTTTTGCCTGATTTCCAGACGAGTAGCAGATATTCTGAATCAAATGCCCGAAGAAAGCCGCTTTTTACGAGGGATGCGCTCTTGGATTGGGTTTCGACAGATTGGAGTGTCGTATGAGCGAGACGAACGGGTAGCTGGTGAGCCTAAATATTCATTTAAGCAGCTCTTTCGACTGGCATACAACGGTATTTTTAACTTTAGCGAGTTTCCAATCAAGTTTGTGACTCGGTTGGGTGGGGCGGCCATTTTGCTGGCAGTTCTATACTTTGTATATGTAGTTTATAAAAAATACTTTTTAGAAGGTGTCATCGAAGGCTTCACTGCACTGCTTTTTACCGTTATTCTGTTTAGTGGTGTGCAACTAGTGGCCTTAGGCATCATCGGCGAATACGTACTGCGTATCTTTTTCCAATCAAAAAATCGCCCCCTTTTTATTATCAAAGAAGTAATCAAAGACGGCAAACGCACGGATGAGTCAGAGAGGTTGAGGTAATTGTTAATAGTGTGCCTCTTACCAACACTGCTTTATGTCAGTGAATAGGTTAGCGTCTTGCTAAACCCTACTTTTATCTGAACCCTTGTAGTCTATTGTCTATGAAGTGACAAGAATAAATAAATTAACCCCAATCGGCATTTACAAATTGTAGAGGCGTATGACATGCGCCTGCATCCTAATCAAAGGTTGATATAACTACGTTTGTATTCTCAATATTCGATAAAAAGCAAACGGAACAAGAGCCATCTTGTTCCGTTCTTTTGTGGATTTTATCGTCTGCTACTTTTTCAAGTACGCCTTAAACTTAGGCAAACACAGGTTCTAAGTGATGCTCTACGCAATGCGCTAAGTCTTGTACCGTTCGCACATTTTCTAATTCCTGATCAGGAATATTGATGCGGAAAAATTGCTCAATTTCATATACTGTTTCCAAAAACTCAATCGAATTGAGCCCTAAGTCAGAGCGAAAACTTTTCAATGGTTTCACCGCAAGCGGGTTGATGAAGAAGTTTTTAGACAATATTTTCTTGATTTCTTGATATACTGCCTCCATAATTTTGTATTTTTTCTTGCTAAGCTACTGGTATTAACGGATAAATCGCCTTGTTAGTTTACAAAAAGTTGAATTTTTTTTATTTTGCCTCAAAAATTCAGCCTCTTTTCATCGCTATTTCTTCCGTTTTCATCCACAAATTACAGGGTTTTTAGTATCAAAAACGATGATTTCTGTCAGTTTTCATCTTGATACGGTCCAATTTAGCCTACTCGTGGTGGAAGCAGTTTGTACATTACTGGTGTGACCAAACGGCTCAATAAGGTAGAGCTAGTAATCCCACCTATCAGCACCAGTGCCAAAGGCGAATACAGGTCTGAATATTCGACCACCAGCGGAAGCAACCCTCCAATGGCGGTGAGCGAGGTGAGCAAAATTGGCACAAAGCGAATCTCAGCAGCTTCTAAGATGGCTTCTTCGAGCCCTCGGCCTTCTTCTCGAAGTTGATTGGTAAAATCAACCAAGAGCAAAGAATTTTTGACTTCGATACCAGCCAAGGCGATAAGCCCAATGGTAGCAGTAAAAGAGAGGGTTTCGCCAGCAAAGAGCAAGGCTAAAATGGCCCCTACAAAACCCAACGGTAATACTGAAAGTACGATGATGGTGCTTTTGAGGCTACCGAATTCGAGAATTAACACGGCAATGAAGCCAAAAATGGCAATTAAAACAATCACGCCAATGCCTCCAAAACTTCGTTCTTGGCTTTCTTTTTCACCTGCCACGCCATAGCTAAATCCTTTCGGAAACTTAAACTTATCGAGCTGTTTTACCAGTTCGTTGTTTACTTTTTGAGTGTTGTAACCCGTACGCACAAACGACGATACCGACACGTAGCGGTCTTTGTTGAAGTGTCGAATCTGGTTGGGCGAGGTCTCCATCCGAATATCTGCCACTTGGGTGAGTGGCATGGCCGTACCCACTACGTTGTTGACATACAGCTTGTTGAATACATCCAAATCGGGTACTTTTCCGTTCTTGGCAATCGAAACATTGATGTTGAGTTCGTCGCCATCGTTTTCTCTAAATTTACCAAGATTGAGCCCTGCAATTCCCATCCGCACGGTGCGGTCAATTTCGGAGATAGGCACACCCAACAGCCCTGCCTTTTCTTTGTTGATATGAACTCGCAAGTCAGTGGGTTGTACTTTGAGGGGGTTATCCACATAAATCGCAGCGGGATGAGCCGCTATTACCTTTTCGATTTGGGCAGCCACAATGCGCATGGTATCAAGGTTTTCGCCAAAAATCCGATACGACAGGGGGGCTTCAACAGGTGGCCCTTGCACAAACTCATTAACTTCGATGTTTACATTAGGATAATCTTTAATCTTAGCCCGTAATCCATCAATTAACTTAGTTTTCTCACGAGTAGATATATCGTGGGTTTGAACAAAAATCTGAGCATAGTTCTCTGAGTTGTTTTTTGGAATGACGTTGTAATATACCCGTGGATTACCCTTACCAACATTTGTCGAGAAAAACTTGATTTCAGGAACGGTTTTTAAGATTTTTTCTACGTAACGCACGGGCGCATCCATCGCTTTGAGATTGGTACCAACAGGGGCCTCGATGTTTACTAAAAACATCGGCTTCTCGGATTTGGGAAACAAGCTAAAACCTACCACTGGAATTAATGCCAACGAGCCACCAAACACCACCAACGCAATAAGCAGCGTAACGACGGGGCGCTTCAAAGTCCAGTGCATCAAGCGACCATACGAAATGTGAATGAGCCATTTCATACCTCTCAAGATGGCGTTGCCTTCAGGATGATGCGCACTACCCAACAACCAACTCGACAAAAATGGCACAATGGTAAGCGCTACAATCATGGATGCTAATACTGTGAAAATCACCGACATAGGCAAACTTCTGATAAAAGCTCCTGCCGACTCGGGTAGGTTGGCAATGGGCAAAAACGCCAGAATCAACAGCACCGTACAGCCTACTACAGCCAAGCCGATTTGCTTGGTAGCAGCAATGGCAGCCTCTCGGCGACCTCGACCCTCTCGCAAAAATCGCTCGATGTTCTCGACTACTACAATGCTGTCGTCCACCAAAATGCCCAAGGCCACAATCATGCCCACAATCGAAAGTTGGTTGATGGTATAACCGCTCAAATACAATAGTGACAGTCCAATGGCCAGCGAAAGCGGTATCGAAATCATGACGACCATAGCAGCCCTTGGTCCCAGCGGCAAGAGCGTAATCATTACCAGCAAAATGGCAATGCCGAAGTCTTTGGCAAAGCGCATCAAGCGGCGGTCCACTGACGATGCTTGGTCAAATACCTTCACCATATCTATTGTTTTGGGCAGAGTGGATTTAAACTGCGCCACTATCGGCTCTACTTGACTGCGTACCTTGATGATGTTTTGGCCTTCTTTTTGGCAGGCCGTCACAAACACGCAGCGGTGGCCATTTTGGCGGGTCAGGTGTTGTTCGTCTTCGTAAGCAAACTGTACGTTAGCAATGTCTTTGAGATACACGATTTTGCTACCATTTGAGAACACAATGGTGTTTTTTATCTCATCCAGCGAGTTATAGTCGCCACTGGTTTTGACGTTAAACTTCCGATTAGAGACGCTGATACTACCCCCAGGAATATTGACGTTTTCGCTCTGAATAGCGCCCAGCACCCGATTCACAGGGATTTTGTCTTGCGCCATTTTTTCTAAATTCAGCTCAACGGCTACTTTACGCTCGGGTAAGCCCCAAGTCCGAATCGTGTGCAGGGCTTTTACTTTGCCCAGTTGTTTCTCTAAGTCATCGGCGTATTCTTGAAGCCGATAGTAGGGTAAGTTCTCGCTGATAAGGGCAAACTGATAGATATTCACTCCTGCTGGGGTAAATTTCTGGATGTTAATATCGTAAATGTCAGACGGTAAATCCTTGCGCAAGGCATCTACTTCTCGAACAATCTCTTGGTATTTGGCCTCGGGGTCTTGGCTGAACTGGTACTCCACCTGAAACACCGCTACGCCATCAAAGATATTGGTGCGGATGCGGTCAATATTGTCGAGTTCGTAAATACGTTTTTCAAAGGGGTCGGCAATGAGCTCTTCCATATCGGAGGGGCTGGTGCCAGGGTAAATGATGGTCACTGCAAATTGCGGCGAGCTAAACTCGGGGTCTTCGCCACGAGGCATATTGAACAAAGAGAATAAGCCTATGGACAAAACGCCCAAAAACACCACCAGCGTGAATTGATAGTTTTTGACGGAAAATTCTGCGATTTTCATAGTTCAGTATTTTTAATTCGGAAAGCTAAGGAAGTCGGGCCTTGAATGGGTTGCCTATCCAAGCAACTTGCTTTTCTTGTGCTTCGACTTTCTTGGCTATTCTTGACTGTTTATTATTTCACAATTTTAATCTCCGTTCCATCGGTAAGGTAGGCTGAGCCATCTACAATAACTTCGCCCACTTCTTCTAAGCCACTGGTTATAAACACCTTGCTGTTGTTGATATACGCAACCTTAATCGGAACTCGCTTGGCTTTGTTACCAGCTGGAACATATACAAAGGCGTCGTCCCCGTTGCCTTCGATGACAGCATCAATCGGCACCGACTTGAAGGGCTGTTGCGTGGTAACGGACGGGTAGATAACGGCTTGCCCAAAAAGCCCCGTGGCCATGCGAGAGGGCTCTGCACCTGCAAGGCTGAGCTCAATCTGGTATAAACCCGACGTGACGTCAGGAATCACCGAGAGGTTCTTTACATTGGCCGTAAATGTTTTGCCCGGAAAGGCGTCAATCTTCACCTCCGCTCGGTTGCCTTCTCGCAGGCGAGCCCAATCTTTGTCCGAAACCCCCACTTTCACTACCCAGTCTTGGCGCCCTGTGGCATTAATTACCAGCACCGGATTACCCGGGCCTGCCAACTCACCTTCATTCATGATTTTTTTGATGACTACTCCGCTGGTTGTGGCTCTGATTTCAGAGAATGACTTGTTGTATTGCGCTATCTCGAAGTTGTTTTTAGCCACATTGAGCGCTGTAGTCAGGTTTTGTACCTGCTCTAGCGTAGCTACTGAGTCACGATATAGGTTAGTGATGCGCTTGAGGTCACGTTCGGCTTTTTGTACCGACTCGTTGGCTTGCTGCACTTGAGCGTTAATTTCGGTCAGGTTCAGCATGGCTAACAGTTGCCCCTTGCTTACCTTATCGCCTTCTTTTACATAGATTTTTTGGATAACTCCTCCCGTCTTGAACGACAAGCGGGCCTCTGTTTCCGATGCCAGTAAGCCCGAAGCTCTTATCGGCTCCGACGAACTGGCTTGTGTCACCGAAACCACACGTACGGGTACTACTTCATCCGCAACGATGGCAGCTTCTTTTTTCGCTTCTTTTTTTCCACAAGCCACTATGATTCCAGCGGCTAACACAAGCAGGTAGCTAAGGCGTAACAAATTGTTTTTCATGGATTTAGTATTTTTAGTGAGAGAGTAACTAGTTGAGTGGATAGGCGGCGTTGGCTCGTTCTAATTCGACCCAGCGTACCCATACATCATACAGCGACAAGGTCTGTTGCAACTGCGCTGTGGTGATTTGGGTTTGAGCATCTAACAACTCGATGAAGTTGGCTTGACCTTCTTTATAGCGTCTGAAGATGTCTCGGTAATAACGCTGGGCCGTTTCGACCTGCCCTTGTTTGCTTTTGTAAATCTGTTGAGCGGCTTCAAAAGCATTTTTGGCTACCATGCGCTGAAGGTCTAACTGGTTCTTGACCTGCTGAAGTTGCGTATCTAGTGCTTGTAAATCGGCCTCCGTTTGCTTGATTTTCAATTGGTTGCGTCCTCCCTGATACACAGGCAAGTCTATTGATAAACCAAACAAGGCAAAAAGGTTTTTAGAACTAACACTAGTGAGGTTGCCTTGTGAGCCAAGGTCAAGAATGGCACCGATTTTGGGTTTTTTGTAAGCCTGATTAAAACGCAAGGTGCTCTGATTGAGGTTGATAACTGTTTGTAGCTTATCGAGCTCTTCTCGCTTGCCTTCGAGCATATTCCAGGTATTAGCCATGCGCCCTGCCAGCGACGAATCTTGCTGAATGGTAGCCGTTAGTTCTCGATTAAGCAAGAAGTTAAAGTATGCCTCTGCATTTTGGCGAGTTTGTTTAGCGGCTTCTTGCTCGCTCTGAATCCGGGCAATCTCGTTACGAGTTCGGATTTGCACCGTAGGATTTGCAACCCCATTTGTAATCAAACTTTGGTTGACTCGCTCGCTTTCTCGCAAGAGGGTGAGGGCGTTGTCGTACACCCGTACGGCTTCGGCAGCCTTGAGGTAGTTGAAGTAGGCCACCTTTATATCTTTGACCAACTCTCGCTTAAATAGCTGTATTTCTGTCTGTTGCAAACTCACCTGCTCTCGTCGCACAGCCTGCCCATAGCGAATTTCAGCATTGATTAGCGGTACTTGCGTCTTGAATCGAGTATCGTAAAAATTCTTCGGTACCAGTTGTTCATTCACATTCTCAATCTGCGGAAACGCATTGGTTTTGGTCAGTACATTGAGCGTCGAATACACGGGATTCATCAAATCACCCACTGGTATCGAAATGGTACGACCGCCCTGCGCCGTAGAGTAGGTAGTGTTAAAATTGACACTGGGCAAAAACAAAGTCTTGGCTTCTTGTAGAGCTAGCAAGTTTTTCTGTAACACAAATCCCTGTTGCTTCAGACTTAGGTTGTTGTCTAAACCAGCCTGAACATACGCCTCAAGAATGGGCGTTTGGGCATTGCTTGCCAGAAAAGCCACTGTAAACCAACTAGTTAATAGTGTACGTTTCATAGTATTTGAACACCTTTAAAAGTATAAACACTGTTTAGTGAAAGGTCAAAAAAATAGCGCCTTTTCAGGCACTTTTGATAATTTGCTCCACGCCTTCGACATACGAAGTCACCCGAAAGTGGTTGAAACGGCGCTCAAACTTGCTGCTATCAAACACATAGTTTTGGTTGTATTGATAGAGCATTTCGGGCAATTCACGCATAAACGGCACAAACCATCCAACAATGACGACTAGCCATTTAGGCATGATGCTGTATTTGGGCTTTTTCCCCAATTTTTCAGCAAAAAGCTCCACCCATTGCTTACCTGTTAGGGGATTTTTGGCTGTTGGCAGATGCCACACTTGGTTGTACGCATCAGGGGTATTGCCTAAGAGAGCGGTGGCCTTGGCAGCGTCGGGCGTGTAGGTGTAAGAGTGAATTTTGGAGTCATCTACCAACACAAAGGCCGATTTGCCTTGTTGCAAGTTTTTATAAACGGTTTCCAACAAAACGCTGGTCTTGATATTGGGTCCATAAAAATCAGCAGCTCTGGCAATGAGGGCTGTTAGCTTGCTCGCCTTTACTTCGTCTAATAATTGTTGAACCAATTGCATTCGAACTTTACCTTTTTCGCTAATGGGATTCATGGGTGCATCTTCGGTCATGTGAGGAATAGCCGAAGGGTCGTACATATACACATTGTCAAAAAAAACCAGTTTGGCACCGTGTTCCTTGCAGGCTTCAATCACGTTGGTCATCACAACAGGCCACGTGGCTTTCCAAACCTTTAGTGAGTACTCAAACCCGGCGGTTAGGTACACCACCTCTGAGCCTGCTACAGCTTGTTTTACTTGTTCGGGTTGAGTCAAATCGGCAATAAACAGCTCGTCGTCTGCATTGACGGCTTGGGGGTTACGTCCCACGAGCCTGACTTTGTTGGTGTAGTGTTGGCGGAGTTCTTTGGCAAGCTCTAGACCGATTGCCCCCCCAGCTCCAAGAATTGTTTGCATGGCTTTTATATGTTTTATGACTGACAAACTACCCTCATGCCTCGGTGTTACTGCCAACACTTCTGCTGGTAGCTACGAGGTTAGACGTAGCCTTCGCTACAATATTTTGATGTTCGTCAAAAATTTTACATTCGGCATGTACTACTTTTTTCCCAGCTCGAATAATGTGCGCTTGGGCTATCACTTTTTTGCCTACTGGCACACTGTATAGGTAGTCAATATTGAGGTTGATTGACGAGTACAGCGCAGGATTTCCTAAGGTAAACACCGTGGCGCCGATGAGGTCGTCCATGATGGCTGCCGACACGCCCCCGTGCAAAATCCGCCCCGGATTACACATTTCTTCTCGTACTTCATATTCGGCCGAAAGCGTACCTTCCTCTGCCGACACGAGGGTTCCGTTCAGCCATTTTGCCAGTGGCGAAGGGCCTTTGCCCATGCTTTGGCCAATCATCGTTTGAAAAAAATCAACAACAGGGTTTGTTTTCATTGGTAAATCGGAGGGTAGTTGTCAGAGGCGCCTTGCCTCTGGACGCTCTACACTTTTATCATTTCAATCATTTGCTCAATCGAGGCATACATCACTTTCTCGATGTCAATGGTTTCTTCAAAGGCATTGAAGCGCTCTCGAATGTACAACGACACCAAGCCATGAATAAACGACCAAATAGACATGGTAGTAATATCAAGATTTGTGGACCGAATCAGTCCATGCTCTATGCAAGCCGTGATGTTGAGGCGCAGCAGGTTAAAGTTCTCAAATCCACACTCCCATTCAGAGTTTTTGTAGCGCTTATGCAGTGCTTGCATAGGGCCTTTTTGGATAAACATCAGGTCGTACAACTCGGGGTTCTCTAATGCAAACTTCATGTAAAGATAGCCCCGTTGGCGTAGTTGCTCCAGTGGGTTTTCGATGCTATCGAGAACCTTCATTTCGCCGAGCATTTTCGCAAACCCCATTTCGTGTACTACATAAAACAACTCGTCTTTGTCTTTAAAATACAAATAGATAGTAGCCGGGCTATACTCTATGCGTTCGGCGATGTTTCGGATCGAGGCTTTTTCGTATCCTTCTTCTACGAATACCTGCTGGGCAGCATCCAAAATCCGCTGCCTCATTTCTTGACGTTCTCGTTCTTTTCGTTCGGTTACACCCATTTTTTAAGAGCAGTGTGCATGCACACTTTACAATATTCAATTGATTTACGATGTAAATTTAATAAACAGTGTTTAGTAAATCCAAATTTTCAAGAAAGTTTTTTTTAAAAAATAGATAATCCCCTGATTATCAAGTATAATAAACCAAGCCCACCTCTTGCCTCTTGCAAAGTGTATAGGCAAAAGGTTGAACTATCCGCTCGTAACTCCTACTTTTGCGTTTTGTTTAGATTATTCGCCCCACGCAGATGAACTATTCGTTGACGCAAATACCCGAGCGCACCGTCAAACCCCGTAACAACGGATTGACGATGGTGATGGACAAAGGGATGAGTATTCGGCAGGTAGAGGATTTCCTCGACGTTGCTGCTGACCACGTAGATGTGGTAAAATTAGGATGGGCTACTTCGTTTGTCACACCCAAGCTCAAAGAGAAACTTCAAGTTTATAAAGAGGCCAACATTCCGGTGTATTTTGGCGGAACGTTGTTTGAAGCCTTCGTGATACGCAATCAGTTTGAAGACTACATGCGCACGCTCGACCAGTTCGGTGTAATGTATGCGGAAGTATCGGACGGCTCAATGGACATGGAGCAAGATGTAAAATGCGGCTATATCAGCCGATTAGCTCAAAATTACACGGTGTTGTCGGAAGTTGGTTCCAAAGACGAAGCCAAGATTATTCCACCCTACAAATGGATTCGCTTGATGAAAGCCGAGCTCGAAGCAGGTGCTTGGAAGGTGATTGGCGAAGCCCGTGAAGGTGGGAATGTGGGTTTGTTTAGAGGCAGCGGCGAAGTACGCCAAGGCTTAGTAGAGGAAATTCTGACCGAAGTTCCATCAGAGAGTATCATTTGGGAAGCTCCTCAAAAATCACAGCAGGTATGGTTTGTGAAGTTGTTGGGTGCCAATGTGAACCTCGGCAACATCGCTCCCAACGAGGTGATTTCGGTTGAAACCATCCGGCTGGGTCTTCGAGGTGACACGTTTAATCACTTCTTGAATCAGTGATTCATTCATTTTATCACCACTCCTTGCTGTTTCATGGAAATTGTTCATTTTTTCTTGGATCTCCTCAAAGACCCCTATACGGCTCTTAATCAGTTCATTTCTCAATATGACACCTTTACGTACGTTATTCTGTTTTTGATTGTTTTTGTCGAAACTGGGTTAATTATCATGCCGTTACTGCCCGGCGACTCGCTGCTTTTTGCGGCTGGAGCTTTGGCCGCTACCACCGGAAAACTGGACGTTGCCATCATCATTCCGATGCTCATTGGGGCAGCGCTCTTGGGCGACAATGTGAATTATTTTGTGGGTAAATACTTCAGTAGTTTCATCAAGTCAAGAGAACGCATCCTGTTTTTTAAGCGTCAGTACATCACCGAAACCGAAGCCTTCTACGAAAAACACGGCGGGCGTACCGTTATTTTGGCTCGATTTGTGCCCATTGTACGTACCATTGCACCGTTTGTGGCAGGAGCTGGAAGTATGCAATATCCAAAGTACATCTTGTTTTGTGTACTGGGAGCAGTGCTGTGGGTAACTAGCATTACGCTGTTGGGCTATCAGTTTGGCCAATTAGAGGTTGTCAAAAAGAACTTCGAGTTGGTGGTACTTGGCATTGTGGGGCTGTCGGTATTGCCGATG
Source organism: Spirosomataceae bacterium (assembly GCA_046329195.1). Classification (GTDB taxonomy): domain Bacteria; phylum Bacteroidota; class Bacteroidia; order Cytophagales; family Spirosomataceae; genus JAXLVB01. The sequence continues at coordinate 1,167,182 of JAXLVB010000001.1, forward strand.
GTGTGGCAGATTGTAAAGATAAAAGTACTGAAAAAATAACGGCCTTTCTGTGAAAACCTTCGGACTCATCGGGTATCCTCTGACCCATTCGTTTTCTAAGCGATATTTTACGGAAAAATTTGAGCGAGAAGGCATTGCTGGCTGCCGCTATGAGTTATTTGAACTCCCTGATATACAAGACTTTCCTGCGCTTTTTGTTCAGCATCCAGACTTAGCTGGGCTAAACGTCACGATTCCGCACAAGTTGGCTGTAATGCCTTTTTTGCAAGCGTTGGATGCCTCTGCCGAAAAAGTAGGCGCTGTCAACGTCATCAAAATCGAGCCAGATGGGCGATTGGTAGGTTATAATTCTGATTATTATGGCTTTAAGCAGTCGCTACAAGACTGGTTAGGCACACGACTCCAGCAGCCTCTACAAGCCTTATTGCTAGGCGATGGTGGTGCCACCAAAGCCGTCAAAGCAGCCCTGACTGACTTGGACATAACCTACCAAACGGTGTCTCGGCAAGCTGCCGAAGGCAAACTCACTTATACCGATTTGAACGAGGAAATTATTTCCAGCCATCAACTTATCATTAATTGCTCCCCTCTGGGTACTTATCCCAACATCAATACTTGCCCCGACATTCCGTATCAGTATTTAACTCCTCAACATTTTCTCTACGATTTGGTCTATAACCCCGCCGAGACCTTATTTATGACCAAAGGCTTGGCACAAGGTGCTACCGTTATCAACGGCTTACCCATGTTGCAGTTGCAGGCAGAGAAGGCTTGGGAGGTGTGGAATTAGTAACAGCATACAATTAGTTCATATTATTCACCGTTACAAAATGGCCATTATTACCTTGATAATGTGCCTATTCTGTAAAAGTGGTATTGTTGCGTTCTATATCTCTACATTAAAGATGAAAACACTATTATTCTATCTATTATTATTTCTCTCATCATTTGTCGGAAAAGCGCAAGACCTAAAAAAGGTAGCCATTACCGATTCGGTAGAGAAAAAAGTATTATTTGACTACATCCGAAGTTGTTATGAGAAGCTACACCCATTCCAGCTTGGATATGGCGTAGTGAGAGTGGCCGTTTTTCAAGATAGTTTAGGAGTAAAAACATGGTATTTATCTGGTTGTTATGACGATCGTTATGAAGAAAATCTGCCTATCTCATATGCCTATTACCAAGATCATGTAATTTTATTTAACGAAACAGATAAATATGGCAGGGGAATTAAACGAAAATCTACTCCAGAAGAGCTTGAAAAATGGAGAGCTTTGTTAAAAGGCTGGATATTATACCGTCCCGGCGTAATGGACAAATGGCCTCAACACAACAACATGAGGCGGTATGAACACACTTACAAAGGGGAGGTACAAGTTCGATTTCCTTTAGAGCCGATAGGAGTTCGTTGGAATAATATTATAGTTACCTTTTTCAAAGACGGCACTTACAAGCTTACAAAACCCTTGTAAGCCTCTACCCTTGTTTCGTACTGATTCTGCCAAGGCCATGAGGTTTCTCATGGCTTTTTTCATGCAGGCGGTTGTCGTGGGGCTATTCTACCTAATTTCCTGCAACTTCTTTGCACGAACCACCCGCTTCGGTGTATCTTTACGGGTTAGTTTTTCGTTTATTCTTCATCAAACTCTTAACCACTTCGTTCTGGATGAAAAGACTTTATGGTTTGCTGTTGGCTTGGTGTGTGGGAACAGTCGCCTCTGCTCAATTTCGATTACCGTATTCGGCCTCACAGATTCGTCAGATGGAACGCCTCTCGGCCGAAACCACTAAAAAAGAACAAGAAAATACCCTAAAAGCCATTGAGTTAGCTCGAAAGAACAACTGGCTCATTGGCGAAACTCGCTCCGACGGCACCGTGGTTCGGCTTCGGGGTGTCAACGAAGTGGGCGAGCCCGTGTATGATGCTACTGACAACAACTCGTTGTCGGCGCTGGATTCTCGAACTACCAGCTTGTATTCGGGAGGCTCTTTAGGCGTGAGTTTGAATGGCAGTAGCCCTCAAATGGCCGGACGGCTGGCTATTTGGGATGGCGGCAAAGTGCTTAATACGCATGTGGAGTTTGGTAGTCGTATCACTCAGGTGGACAACGCCGCTTCGGTGGACAACCATGCCACCCATACCTCTGGAACGATGATTGCGGCGGGCTTGAATCCACTGGCCAGAGGAATGGCCTGGGGAGCGGCTTTGAAAGCGTATGAATTTACCAACGACCTGGCCGAAATGAATGCCGAAGCTCCCAACTTGCTCATTTCGAACCATTCGTATGGTACATTTGCTGGCTTTGTTTTTAACACCTCACGCACCACCGCCACCAAGTGGGAGTGGTATGGCAACACCACCATCAGTACGACCGAGGATTACAAGTTGGGGTTTTATGACACCAATGCTTCGAGCTGGGACAAACTCGCCTACAATGCACCGTATTATTTGCTGGTCAAATCGGCGGGTAACAAACGAACCGAAACGGGCCCAGCAGCAGGACAATATTATTTTTTGGGCTCCAGCACTCGGGACAGTAGCAACGTAGTGCGCTCTCGTAACGACGCCTATGATACCCTACCCACCTATAGTAATGCCAAAAATGCGCTCATTGTGGCTGCTGTTAACCCCATGGCGACTGCTCCCACAGGGCCTGCTAATATTCAAATGTCGTCGTTTAGTAGCTGGGGACCTACCGACGACGGGCGCATCAAACCCGATATTTCGGGCGTAGGTGTCAATGTGCTTTCTACCTACGGAACCGGTACTACAACCTATGGTATTCTGAGCGGAACTTCGATGTCATCGCCACATGTGGCGGGGTCGTTGTTCGTGCTTCAAGAATATTATTCTACGCTCAACGATAAGCAATTTATGCGCTCGGCTACACTCAGAGGCTTAGTTATCCATACTGCCGACGAAGCCGGCGACGCCTCGGGCCCCGACTACCGCTTTGGCTGGGGTTTTTTGAATATAGAAAAAGCCGCTAAAGTCATCCAAAATACTGACAAAAACCATCAGTTGGTCGAGCGAGTACTGGCTCAAAGCGAGACCTTTACCCAACAAGTAGTAGCATCGGGGCGTGGGCCTTTGGTAGCAACCATCTGCTGGACCGACCCAGAAGCCGATGCCACGCCCGTAACCGCCGCTAACCTCAACAGCCGTACACCCAAGCTCATCAACGACTTAGACATTCGGATTTCGGATGGCACTACCACTTCACTGCCGTGGATTCTTGATCCTAATAATCCTTCTGCGGCTGCCACTCGTGGTGATAACATTCGAGATAACGTAGAACAGGTATATATTGCCAACCCTGTGCCGGGCAAAACATACACTATCACCGTTTCGCACAAAGGAACGCTTTCGAGAGCTCCTCAAAACTACGCCCTGATTGTGTCAGGTATTGGTGGAACAGCCTATTGTGCCTCAGCAGCTAGCAATAATGCCGACTCTAAAATCAACAAAGTAGTGTTTGGTAGTATTAACAACACTGCAGCAGCTGGTTGCGCTACCTATACTGATTTCACAAACCTTTCGACCGACGTTTCGGTAGGACAAACCATTCCGATTGAAGTAACACTAGGTACTTGTGGTGCCAATGCTGATAAAGCTGATAAAATAGCCAAAGTATTCATAGACTGGAATGGCGATGCTGATTTTGACGATGCCAACGAGTTGGTGGCTACCTCTGGTGTCATTAACGGAACAGGTAGTTTTAAGGCCAACATTACTGTTCCATCCGTTACGATTGGTAATAGCACCCGAATGCGAGTAGTATGTACCGAAACTAACGACGCTACCAAAGTGACTAATTGTGGTTCTTACACCAAAGGCGAAACCCAAGAGTATCTTATCAGCTTTGTTAGACCAGCCAAAGATGCCTCGGTCACTACATTGATTTCGCCCGAAGGAGGCATTTGTAGCAATACGACCCAAACAGCCTCGGTTCGAGTAAAGAACGTAGGTTCTGAAACGCTCCAAAACATTCCGGTTAGTGCTCAAGTGCTCGAAAACGGCACAGTAGTAGCTACGTTGACAGGAACCGTTGCTTCGTTGGCCTCGCAGCTTGAAACGGTGGTGAATCTGACCGGAACCTTCAATGCCAAAGCGGGAACAACGTATGAGTTCAGAGTTTCGACTAACTTAAACGGCGACCAAGACCCCAGCAATAACCAACTGGTGACGACTCGAAGCGTAAGTGCTATCAACCCGAACCCTACGGGTACGGCTACCACGTGTTCGAATAATTTGCAGTTACAAGGCAATGGCAATGGCACTATTTACTGGTACGACGCCCCTACTGGAGGCAATTTACTGGGGGCAGGCAATAGCTTAAGTATTGCGAGTCGTCCTGCTGGAAGCACTGTCTATGCGGCATTGAATGAGTTTTCGGGCTCGATTGGCAGAAAGGCAAAGACCGATTTTCCAAAAGGTGGTTACAACCAGTTTTCGCCATCAGTTCGTGTAACTACCTTAGTGCCTGTGGTGTTAGAAAGTGCTCGCCTGTATATTGGTAACTCTGGAAAAATCACCTTCTCACTGCTTCGTGAATCTGACGGCTCGTTGGTATCGAGTGTGACGCTCAATGTAACCGCCACTCGCAATCCAGCCGCTGCTGGTGCCCAAACCGACGACGCAACCGACCAAGGGGCTATTTATCAGCTGAATCTGAATATTCCGACCCCTGGCAGCTATCAGATAGCTATTGATTATGAAGACGGTGCCACTATTTTCAGAAATAACGAAATCTCCGCTAACCCCTATCCGTTGACCTTGCCTAACATAATGTCAATTGTAGGCAACACGGCAACCACTACACCAGAGGCATTTTACTATTATTTCTATGATCTCAAGGTAAAATCTTATGGTTGTTTGGCAGCAGCACGTACGCCTGTTACAGTAACCAACGGCACACTAAGCACAGCCACTATTTCGGGCGACAAAGCACAATCGTACTGTCCTAATGCTTCGTTAGTACTCAATGCCAATGCAGGCGCAAGCGCTTATCAGTGGCAGCGCAATGGACAAAACATTGCAAATGCTACTCAAAGCACCCTAACCGTCAGCACCGTGGGGACTTACCGAGTGGTAGTTACGCAAGCTGGCAATTGCCCAACTCCCTCTGATACCGTACGAGTGGCGGTCAAAAGTCCTGCCCTACCCACTGTTTCTCGTAACGACAACATCTTTACAGCCTCAGGAGGGAGTTCATATCAATGGTTGTTCAACGGGCAGCCCATCAGCAATGCCACAGCGACCACCTATACCGCCCTTCAAAGTGGCACCTACAGTGTGAGAGCCGTGGTAGATGGCTGTACGGTAGAGTCGTTAGGAACGGTATTGTTTGTTACAGCCGTAGAAGAACCAACCGTCACGTCCATAAAAGCTTACCCGAACCCCACCACAAACCGACTTGTAGTAGAATACACCCCCGACTCGTCGCTAGTTAGTTCGGTAGATGTGAGTGTACAGTCAGTGCTGGGTATTCCGTTGGTAAAGCAACCCTTGACAAGAAACGGAAAAACATACACTGCGGAATTGAATCTTTCGCAAGTACCTAACGGCACAATTTTTGTTAGTATTTCGGATGGTAAGCAGGTTTTTATCAAAAAAATAACAAAGCAATAAACTTGTGTGACTTTGCACGGGTACTCTCGTCTTTTCAATATACTTTATCCTAACCCATGCAACATCGTAGCCTTTTGCTATGCTGGCTTTGGCTTTTTTTGAGCCTTCTGAGTGAGTCTTCACAGGGGCAGGATTTGTCTGTTGGGATTCGCCAAAAATGGTTGGGGCAATTTGCAGAGGGATTACGCCAACGAGCCAACACTCATCAAAAAGAGTTAGTACAACTCTCTCAAGAAAATAACTGGCCGCTCCGCCAAACGTTTTCGGATGGGCGAGTGATGGCACTACAAGGAATAGACGAACACGGTCTTCCTATCTATTTTACTACCCACAACAACGCCCAAGCCGCTTATACCAACCGAACCACTTCTTTGTATTTTGGTGGTTCCATTGGCGTTAATCTGAAAGGAAATAGCAGCAGTGTGATTAATAAACTGGGGCTTTGGGATGATGGTAAACCTCTGACTACTCATCAAGAGTTTGGCAGTAGGATTAGAATGAACGACAACAACACGACAATTACCAACCATGCTACACACGTGGCTGGAACGCTCATGGCCGCTGGTGTCAATCCGATTGCGCAAGGAATGGCTTTTGGAGCCAATCTGAAGGCATGGGATTTCAATAACGATATTTTTGAGATGTCGTTGGCCTCGTCAGATTTGTTGATTTCGAATCATTCCTATGGGATGTTAGCAGGATGGGTGTTTAACCCCGACCGCCCCGGAACCGACGATAACCTTAAATGGGAATGGTGGGGCGACGATTTAGTAAGTATCGTAGAAGATTATAAGTTTGGGTTTTATGATAGTCGTGCCGCAGACTTTGACAAAATTGCACTTTTATCACCTAATTACCTGATTGTCAAGTCTGCCGATAACAAGCGCAATGACTATGGCCCTCCCGTCGGCACGCCTTACTATATTCGTAACACAACCCAAAAAAGCACCATTACTCGCCTTCGGAACGACAGTTATGGCACTATTCCGATGGATGCCAATGCTAAGAATATCCTTACGGTAGGAGCTATTTTTCCGATTTCAAAAGTCAATCCACAACCTGCCGACATCAAAATGTCGTCGTTTAGCAGTTGGGGTCCTACCGACGACGGGCGCATTAAGCCTGATTTGGTGAGCATGGGAGTTAATGTAACCTCTTGCAGTTCTGCGGCTAATAATGCTTACACCTCTCAAAGCGGCACTTCGGTGGCGGCTCCGAGCGTATCGGGTTCGCTTTTATTGTTACAAGAATACTATGGTAAGCTAAACCGCAATGCTGTGATGCGAGCTGCCACGCTCAAGGGGGTTGCCATCCATACTGCCGACGAATCAGGTGATACCCCAGGGCCTGACTATCGTTTTGGATGGGGCTTACTCAACATCGAAAAAGCTGCTAAGTTTATTTCTAATAGCGATGGAGTCCATTTTATGCAAGAAAACAGTTTGTCACAAGGCACCACATTTACGCAGCAAATTACCGCTGTTAGTAGTAGCCCACTTGTGATTACCTTGTCTTGGACCGACCCCGAAGGAACGCCCAATGCTATCAATCAAACCGCTCTGAACAACCGTCAACCCAAATTGGTCAACGATTTAGACCTGCGCTTGATAGACGGTAACCAAACCTCCTATCCTTGGATTTTAGACCCTCAAAATCCGTCGCTGCCAGCCACGGTAGGTGATAACATCCGAGATAATATAGAGCAAATTGTCATTGCCAAGCCTACCCCAGGCAAGAAATACTCCCTAACTATCACACACAAAGGTACACTCAAATATGGTGGTCAAGCGTATTCGTTGTTGGTAAGTGGCGCTTATCAAACTTCTTGCCAGCTTACGGCGGGTATTGCGCCCAATAGCCCCACCACTATTTGTCGAGGTGCCTTACTTCGGCTTAGTGCTAATACGGGTACTAACTTTCGCTATCAGTGGTACAAAGACGGGGTGGCTGTCAGTGGTGCTACAACGTACTATTTGTACATATCGCAGGCAGGTAACTATCAAGTTCGGATTACGCAAGGCGAATGTACGGCGTTATCACCTGCTACAAGCGTTTCGATTTCACAAGTCAGTGCTACCATTGCTACAACGGGTAATACCAATCTTTGTAACGGCAGCTCCGTAAAGCTCAGTACGGCTTCGGGTACCAGTCTGACGTACCAATGGCTGAAAGATGGTAAAGATATTTCTGGGGCAACGAGTTCATCTTACACCGCTTCTCTAACGGGGAATTATCAGGTCAAAATTCAGGATGGCAGCTGCACCGTTACCTCAGCGGCCAAATCAGTACAAGCTGTTCAATTGGCTGCCACTACAACACCCTCCAGCGATTTTACCGTATGTGGGGCAAGCTCGATTACTCTATCAGCTAATACGGGTAGTAGTTTTTCTTATCAGTGGATAAAAGATAATGTTGATATTTCGGGAGCAACTACCTCGCAACTAAGTGTTAGTCAAACCGGAAGCTACGCTGTTCGTGTTACTCAAAATGGCTGTACGGCAAGCTCCAAAGCGGTTAAAATTACGTTTAACTCCTTTGCGGCTATCGTTGTCCCAAGTGGCACTATTCGGCTATGTGGTGGAGGTTACGAAGTATTATATGCCAACACAGGTAGCAATTACAAGTATCAGTGGCTCAAAAACGGCATTGTTATCTCCAATGTAACTACGCCCTATCTTAGGGTTAGTGAAGCAGGAAATTACACCGTAAAAATCACTACCCCTACTTGTATTGCCACGTCAGCTGTGGTAGTAGTTACTACCTCGCAAGGCTTGTCGGCGTCTATTACCCCGCTTGGGAGTACACTTTTTTATGAAGGAGGCTCAGTAACCTTACAAGCCAACACTGGCTCGGGGTTGAGCTATCAATGGCTCCGAAACGGTGGACAGATTCAGGGGGCTATTTCAAGCAGTTACATAGCGACACGAGAAGGGGTTTACACTGTACAAGTCAACCGAGATGGGTGTTCACTAACGTCTTCAGCTATTACCGTTACAGTGTTTCCTTCTACCAAGGTAGCAGGTCGTTGGGGGGAGACTTCGTCAGAAAGCTATGATTCTTCCCTAACGTTATTCCCCAATCCAGCCGACGAAACGTTGTCGGTTTCGTTTATCAGCCTTGCTTCTACCCAGTCACCCATTGCCGAGCTGTTTACCAGTACGGGAGTTTTGGTGCAAGCCCAATCGCTTCCAGCCCTTAGTGCTACTCATTATCAAGACGACGTTGACCTTCGTTTACTTCCGTCAGGCACCTACTTTGTTCGGGTGTCCAATGGTCAACAGTCGTTTGTGAAAGCCTTTCTGAAACGGTAGAATTTTTGATTTATCCCCCTCTTTGGCCTACTATTTACACGTGCTTCGCTTTCAGAAGGGTTCAGTTATTGAAAACCCCAGCTTTTCTGCCTAATTTTGACACTTCATTTTAGTCATTCATCAACATTCAATTTTTACGCTTAACGCTTACAGAATACTGCGAAAGCGACGATTGATTAACTACGTGGAGTTCCCTCTATACCAATCATCGGGGGGGATGCTTGTCGTAATTCTGTAAACTGCTTTTTCAAACATGGACACGCTCAAAACTGTACATCTCAACGACCTACACGCCCGTCTTGGCGGCAAAATGGTACCCTTTGCAGGCTTTTTGATGCCTGTTCAATATACCAACCTTATTCAAGAGCATCTTGCCGTCCGCAGCAGCGTAGGTGTTTTTGACGTGTCGCACATGGGCGAATTTATGCTAACTGGCGAAAAAACTCTTGACTTGCTTCAACTCGTGACCAGCAACGATGTGGTGGCTCTATACGACGGAAAAGTGCAGTACTCATGCCTCCCCAACGACGAGGGCGGTATTGTGGACGACCTACTGGTGTACCGAGTAAACGACCATCAATACTTTTTGGTAGTAAACGCCTCAAACATCGAAAAAGACTGGAATTGGATTAGTCAGCACAACAGCTTTGGTGTGGAGATGGTCAACCTTTCAGACGAAACGTGCTTGTTTGCCATACAAGGCCCCAATGCCTTGCCCACTATGCAAAAGCTCACCGATTTAGACCTCGCTTCGATGCCCTATTATTCATTCAAAACTGGGAGCATTGCAGGTATTGATTCGGTCATGATTTCGACGACTGGCTATACAGGAGCTGGAGGCTTTGAGGTGTATGTGCCTAACCAACACGCCGAGCAGTTGTGGAATGCTGTTTTCGAGGCAGGAGCCGAATTCGGTATTGTTCCTGTTGGCTTGGGTGCTCGTGATACGCTACGCACCGAAATGGGCTTCTGCTTATACGGCAACGACATCAACGACATCACCTCACCTATTGAAGCTGGATTAGGTTGGATTACCAAATTCAACAAAAATTTTATCCATAGCGACTATCACAAGCAAATTAAAGAGGCTGGCCCATCCAAAAAGTTGGTTGGTTTTGAAATGATTGACCGAGGTATCCCTCGTCAACACTATGAGATTATAGATGCCGAAGGTAATCTCATTGGCGAAGTAACCTCGGGCACACAGTCGCCTTCGCTGAACAAAGGCATTGGTATGGGTTATGTAAAACCCGAATTTAGCAAAGCTGGTGCCGAAATCTATATCAATATCCGTAACAAACACCTCAAAGCTCAAGTAGTAAAACTGCCGTTTGTGAAGTAACTACGAATCACTACTAACTGAAAAAGAGGCGGATATGACACAGTTTATCCTCTCTCTGTGTACCCATGAAACAAATAGATGTTTGCCTAACCCCCGAATTGTTACACCTTCATCAAATCGAAAATACCATTGTGGTCGTGGTCGATGTATTTAGAGCTACATCGTGCATGACAACGGCTTTTGCACATGGTGTGGAGGCTATTATTCCAGTAGCTACCGTTTCGGAATGTGTAACTTTGCAACAAAAGGGATTCTTAGCCGCTGCCGAACGAGACGGCAAAACACCCGAAGGTTTTGATTTTGACAACTCACCGTTTAGCTACATGGACGAGTCGAAGGTAGCGGGGGCCACCATTGTAGTGACTACCACCAACGGTACGCTGGCCATTACCAAATCCAAAGAATCAATAAAAGTGCTGGTTGGCTCGTTTCTAAATTTGGGAGCGTTGGCGCATTATTTGAGCAATCAGCAATACGATGTATTGGTGCTTTGTGCAGGCTGGAAAGGTAAACCCAACCTTGAAGACACCCTGTTTGCAGGAGCATTGGTCGAACGCCTTCAAGATGAATTCTTGATTCAGGAAGACTCTGCCCTGATGGCCATGCGTCTTTATCAGGAAGCAAAAAGTGACTTGCTGGGTTTTGTGGCCAATTCGTCACACGTGCGACGCCTCCAACGCCTTGGTATTCAGAAAGACATTGCCTTCTGCCTCCAGCACGACCTATACGACGTATTACCCGTACTAAGGGGGAGTCAATTGGTCAATATGCAAGCCTAAGTTTGGGATTTAACACATACAACAGCGTATCTAATACTGTTTTAGGATATGAAAAAAGTACTTTTTACCCTCATTTGCATTGTCCCAAGCCTACTTTGGGCACAGTCGGGTTATCGCATTAGCGGCAAGTTCATCGGTATTAAGGGGGGGGTATGTAATTTGGTTCTTCATTACGGAAAACAGTATCCTATTGCCGATACATCAAAGATTGATGAAGAGGGCAACTTTGTGTTTGAAGGTACAAAACCACTAGAGCAGGGGCTTTATTTAATTGCGTTTCCGGGGAGAGGGGTCGAAGTAATAGTTACTAAAGAGCAACATTTTTCGGTAGAAGTAGATACCGCTCGTGTTGTCGAATCAATACAGGTCAATGGCTCTCCTGAAACTCAGCTTTATTATGAACACCATCGGACAATTTTGGCACTTAATAAAGACTTTGACAAACGCCTACAAGAGAAGGGTCTTGTCAATAGAGACTTAAAAGACCTTGCCTTCAAAGAAGAATGGGGTAAGATTCAGGAAGAACTCGCCAAGTATTTGAAGAAGTTTTTCAGGAAAAATAGTGAAACATTCACGGCTAAACTCGTACGGGCTTACCAAGACCCGGATGTGCCGACTTTAAGCAAAAAGGGAGGTGGCGTAGATTCTCTGGCAATGTATTACTATGGGAAAGCGCATTATTTTGACAACATAGATTTCAACGACGCTCGCTTGCTCTATTCGCCAGTAATCGAACAGCGACTTGTCAAATTTGTCAGTACCATGTTGTACCCAACGGCCGACTCTATCAATGCCGCCGCAGATTATTTGCTAACCAAAGTAAATGACCCTAAGGTTAGGAAATACATTGTTATTTTCTTCTCAAAAAAATATGAGATTCCACCCACGTTGGGGCATGATGGTATTTATACTCACGTACTCGAAAAGTATTATTTGGGCGAACCTACCCTTTGGGACTCTTCAACGCTCGTCCAAGTACGGAGAATTCTGAAAATCCAGAAGCCTATCTTGATGGGAAAAATCATCCCAGACATCATTTTGCAAGATACACTCAATCAATCCTTTAATTTACACGGCATCCAAGCCAAGTATTTGGTGTTATTCTTGTATAATCCAGGATGTGGGCACTGCAAAGCCGCAGCGCCGTTGATGGCTGCATTCTATGAAAAGTACAAATCTAAAGGAATAGCCGTGCTAGCAGCCAGCGTTTACAACGAAGAAGAACCTTGGCGCAAATTTGTAAGAGAGCAAAAAATTGGCAACCTCCTCAATGGCCGTGACATGTTGGGGATAGTTGATTTTGAACAATTCAATCTCCTTCAATTCCCGATGATTTATATTCTGGACAAGGACAAGAAAATCATAGCCAAGTACTTACAAGAAAGCCAAGTGGAGCCCCTGATTGATTCGTTTGAGCGAGAAGAGGCCGATAGAGCCAAAAAAGCCGAAACAAAAAATGGTAATTAAGTAGCCTTAAAGAAAAACCCCGACCTCAGTCGGGGTTTTTCTTTAAGGTCCTTTTACAATTTGCTGTTGCTGGAAGTTCTTTATTTGAATGTCAGAATAGCCCAGTCCTCGTAAAATCGCTTCTGTGTCTTGTCCCATCGTAGGTGCTGGGCCTGCCACTTGCGCTGGGGTTTCTGAAAATTTGAGCGGTATTCCAATCTGTTTGATTTTGCCGAGGGTCGGATGCTCTACCTCTATTACCATATCTCGGGCTTGCAAATGGGTATCGTGCTCTAAATCAGACACTTCATAAACAGGGGAAATCAGCAAATCATGCACCGTACCCAGTGCTATCCAATACGCTTGAGGTTGAGTAGAAAACAACTGTGCTACTTCTGCTTTTTGTTGAGGCAGCTCTATAGGGTTAGGAATGATGAAGTTCTTCCAACTTGGTTTTTCGACCAAATCACAGAATTTATTCCAAAACTTAGCCTCTAAAGTTCCTAGCGCTATGAATTTGGCATCGGCACAGCGATATACATTGTAGTTAGCAGCCCCTCCTGACAAAGGCAACATACCCCTCGGAACACTCACATTCATAGCGCTGTACAAGGCATAACTTACCGATAGCAGTGGCATCACCGCATCGGTCATTGCCACGTCCACATGTTGCCCCAAGCCAGTTTGTGTACGAGCCTGCAAGGCTGCCAACGTGGCTATCACGCTCATATACGAGCCCCCTGCAATATCGGCAAGTTGCACGCCCGGAATCACAGGGGCGTCATCGGCACTACCCGTAACGCCCAACACGCCTGCATAACTGATGTAGTTGAGGTCATGCCCTGCCAAATGGGCATAGGGGCCAGTTTGGCCATACCCCGTTACCGATACATAAATAATACGAGGGTTATGGGCTTTGGCTGCTTGATAGCCAATCCCGATTTTATCCAAAAAACCTGGCCTAAACTGCTCTACTACCACATCGGCTGATTTTACCAAATCGAAAAAAACGGCCTGCCCCTCGGAAGTTGAGTAATTGAGAGTCAAGCTACGTTTAGAGCGATTATAGGCTAAATAATGCGCAGATTCGCCTTTCAGATAAGGCGGAAACATCCGTACATAATCAGGCTGCTCGGGGTGTTCTATTTTGATGACATCGGCACCCATGTCGGCCATGAGCATCGTGCCTAATGGGCCTGGTAGTAGGCGAGTTAAGTCTAGAATCCGAATTCCTGAGAGTGGGCCTTGGGTTGGGGTGTGCATACATGTAACGCAAATAATTGAGCAAATTTATCTAAATTTCATTGCCTTACATCCTAAACATTATACTGAGGTTTCTACTTGAGCCTTAGGCTTCTGGTAACTCACAAAAAAGTTAATCCAAACCCTGCGAGCCACCCTGAAGTACAACGGCGTAAGCAGAACTAATAGCGGAATAAGTACGACCAATACTTGTTCGACAGGAAACTCAAAAATAACCACAAATCCTACAAATGCTGTTACAACGGTAGCCACATAAAACGCATAACTCACATACATTGAACCAAAATAAAAGCCTGTTTCGGGTTCAAAATCTTGACCGCAATGCGAACAGCGTTTGTGCATTTTGTCAAATTCTCGATTAAATGCTCCTTTTCGTACAAACAAGTCGCCTTCGTGACAGCGGGGGCATTTATTGAACAAGATGCTATATAATTTGGTGCTTTTGAACATGGTAGTAGCGATTTAGTGTTGGTGCAAAGGTATTTGAGAAAATAAAAATCCTCTGTGATTTTTGTCACAGAGGATACTTTTTTTAAGAAGCCTCCAGCACTATTCAGCCATCTGCTAGGCTTTATTCTTTTTCTGTAAGGTGCTATTAATCAACTTGTTATTCAGAAAATACAGTTAGAGCATCTCTATCTTGTTTCTTGATAGCTTGACCTTACCCAGTCGCTCCAATTGCTTGAGCAATCTCGAAACCACCTCTCGTGAAGTAGCCATTTCGTTGGCAATTTCTTCATGGGTAATACTAATGACAGCACAATTACACGACTGCACTTTTTGTTGTAGATAGTAAAGCACTCGCTCGTCCATTTTCCGAAAGGCCACATTATCTATCGTGGTCAACATGTCTTCGAAGCGACGTTGGTAGATATTAAATACAAATTGCTTCCAAGTTTGGAATCTGCACATCCACTCATCTACTTTCTCGACGGGTATCAAAATCAACTGTGTTTTTTCCTCCACCACAGCCATAATTTCACTTTGACGTCTTCCTAAGCAGCACGTCAGCGACATAGCGCAAGAATCTACCTCTCCCAAGTAGTAGAGAAGGGCTTCCCGACCATCTTCATCGGCTCGGAGGATTTTTACCGAACCTTCCAAGATAATCGGCACACTCCGAATGTATCCGCCCGGACGCATGAGCACATGGCCTTCACTGACCTCCATGTAGCTACCAATCTTGGCAATTTCTTCAATCAGTCCTTTCTCAAAGATTCCCGTAAAGCGAGCTTCGTAAAAACTAAGTGGTTGTTGCATCCCTTTGTGCGCTATCCTGCAAGGCTAACATCGTTATGAAAAAAACTGTTCAATATGGCTACTTTCGGAACACCACTCGCTGCAGATTATCTACTGAATAATTGACTACAGGACTTGTTTCTTGTTTTTTGCCCGAGGTGACCTCAAAAATCAATTCGTTGGCACTGCGGAGTTCATACGAAGAGGTGAGTACCACCTGATTGGTCTCAAACACGCAATACATTTTGTTGCCAAACACGTACTCCAGTAGCTCCACCCCTCCACCTTCGTCGGTAACATACTGTTTTTTAACTGCGTCTCGTACTCGCAAGAGGTAGTCCTTGGTCATGGGCATTTTTTCGGAAAGGTATTCTGTTTTCCACGTCCATACTTCGGGTTGGTCGGTCTTGGCTACGGTGAGCCGGACAGCCACGCTGTCTCGCAAGACCCCTTTATTATAGATATACATGGTGCCCTTCCAAGTGCCCATGCATGCCTCTACAAACGAATGTTGATGCTGAGCAACAACGCTTACACTACTAAGTAGAAGCACCCCTAAGACATACTTTTTCATAACCGATAAGACTGTTTTACTCAAAGATAATCAATCTACTTGGTTTGTGGTAATCTATGCTCGTGTCTTGTTAGCACGGGATAACAATCAGACTAAAACGAGGGAGCGTTCCTGTCTCAAAATCAACAAAATGATAAAATTTGTTGGGGATAATGATGTTAACTTTGTAAAGGAAACATCATTTGAAAACGCAATCGTTAGGAACGGAGTTGCTTTAATTATTCCAACGCTTTTCGCAAAAAATTGTATCTTTGAAAAAAGAACCACAACCATGGTACAGACTTCACAACCTATTGCACAATTGCCTCGCACGCTAGAGGAGTTTCTCGAATGGGAGTCAAACGACGGCTACAAATACGAGTGGAACGACGGTGAATTGATTCAATTTACAGGTATGAAAAAAGAACAATTGTACATATATGACTTACTTCTTGGCTTATTTTTTGAAAAAGGGTATAAACAATTGGGTACATTGGTTGCAGAACAAGAAGTGCAACTTAGTGGTGTACAAATGCGCCGACCTGATATTGCATATTTTAGCCGAGAACAAATACAAAAAAGCAAAAATGGAGAAGATGTTATTCCTGAATTTGTGATTGAGATTATCTCCAACAATGACCAAATTAATCAGTTAGAAAAGAAAATCTCGGAGTATTTCAAGGCTGGGGTGAAAGTAATTTGGAATATTATTCCTGAGCAAGAGGTGGTGTATGTCTATACTTCTCGCCGTGATGTGAAAGTCTGCCTTGAAGGCGATATTTGTTCTGCTAAACCGGTACTCCCTGATTTCGAAGTAAGTGCCGAGGCGATTTTTTTAGGAGAGATGAATTAGCGTTTTGCTGAAAAAAATTACCATTTACCCGGAGTTTACATCCATTTTAGGGGCAAACCACAAAACTTGCCGTTTTATCTTTTTGAAAATTTGAGTTGGCAGCAGCACTTTCTACGTCGTTTACGCAAATAGTAGCCAGGTTTGGATTACCTAAGGCATCTAAGCTACTCAATTTGGTAAGTTTGCGTAAATCTAATTTACCTGTTAAGCTATTATAATGGCACACTAGCCTCGTTAACGCTATATTTTGGCTTAAGTCAACGGTTGTCAAGGCGTTGTAACCAATCATCAACTCTTTCAAATTCGTAAATCCCTCAATTCCTGTTAAATCTTTAATTTTCTTGAAACTTATATTAAACGATGTCGCTTTTTGCGCATCAGTTGTACTTATTTGTCCGTTTAGCGTAGCATCCGAATCTATTTTTAAGTCAATCAGGGCTTGTTCAAAATTGGCATCAGGAATTTTCACAACCGTTACCTTGGTTGTACCAGAGGCTGAAGTACCCGTTGCCGCAACGTCTTCTTTTTTGCTACAAGCAATTGCGCCAAGCAACAAGGACCCACACCATACTATTTTGACAAACAACCTCATTCTTACCTTATATAGAATCATTTTACATTATAACCACAAAACATCCTGAAAATCAAACTATTAAAAATCTATCGTTGCTACTATAACTCCCAATGGGGTTACTTTTTGGTTGCTGCTACTCGAAACCCAACTGTATTGAAGGCCCCAGACGGAGCTCTTCCCTCGCCTCTATAATTGGACTTACAGCTGCTTGCATTTGCATACCAAGAACCACCCCGAATCGCATTGACTTGTTGCCCTTTTTCTGCACCATTATTGGCTGTAATCACCGAAGAAGTCCATGTCCAAGCATTACCAGCCATGTCGTACAAGCCATAATAGCTCTTGCCTGCTGGATACGCATTCACGGGTGTGGTAAAACCACCGTTTGAGTCAAGCGCTTTGAAAACATCTGTGAAGGCAAATCCAACGATGTTTGTTTCGTCTTTCCACCCTGACACCTGCCCACTCGAACTAATAGAAAGAATCGAACTGATGGCTTTAGGGATGTTGTATTCTTTGGAGGACGAGTTGGTATTAGTTGCTAATGTTGAGCCATAATTGGCCAAATAATACGCCGAACAAACCCCATTATAGTTGTATTTGGTGCTCAACACCTTATTGGCGTAACTTATATCTGCCGAGTTGCCCCAAGGATAGGCGTACTTATTAGGGCCTACAGCGGCATTTTCCCATTCGGCTTCGGTTGGGAGTCTAAACGTGTAGCCGGAGATTTTGGTACTTAACCAAGTGCAATAGGCTTGTGCGTCGGTATACGAAACCACCAACACAGGGTGGTCGGCCTTGCCATCTGGATAGGTGTTATTCTTCCAATAACTCGGTACTTTATGACTCGTAGCATCACAAAAAGCCTTGTATTGGGCATTAGTTACTAGGTATTTATTGATGTAATAGTCTGCTTCAATGGGCGATGCCTCATTTCCTGCCGAATTGGTGGTGGTGGTCGAAAATGCAAAGTTTTTGTTGGCAGGTATTAACACAAAACTGGTATCCGGAACACTCGTAGTGCCAGTGGTAGTGCCCGTTGTGTTGGTAGGTACGGCTTCTTCATGCTTGCACGAACCTATAAAAGCAGCGAGACAAAATAAACCTATTCCGATTTTGCCTGTCCAGCGATAGTTACAGCTCATTATACAAAAGCATTGATGAAAAAAGATAACTTCTAAATAAAAGTAATATCTGTTAATACATTGTGCTGTGCGTGATTTTTGAGGTGAACTACCGTTTTGTTGCGATTAATAAATTACGACTACTCCACGAAAACGAAGGTAGTAGTTAGCTTCGAGTTGTCAGGTTTATACTCCTTCTTTTATAGAAATGCCGCTTTAATGATTAAAACCATCACCAAACTTGGGGCAAGCTTTTGATTGCCAAAGCAATTCAATAAACCCCAAAAACAAAACAGGTGTAAGCCGTTGGGCTCACACCTGCATAAATTATACAATCAATAAACCGCTACTATGCTTCTGCGTATTCTTCTAACGGTAAGCAGGAACACACCAAATTGCGGTCGCCGTAGGCGCCGTCAATGCGGCTTACTGCTGGCCAAAACTTATTGTTTTTGACTTGTGGCAAGGGGAATACCGCCTTTTCTCGGCTGTACGGCAAAGTCCAGTTTTCGGCTAGGGCCACTGTCATGGTATGCGGAGCATTTTTCAAGACATTATTACCTCGGTCGGCTTGGCCTTCTTCTATTTCCGTAATCTCGTTCCGAATCGCAATCATGGCATCACAAAAGCGGTCGAGTTCTTCTTTTGATTCACTTTCGGTGGGCTCTACCATGAGCGTGCCTGCTACTGGAAACGAAACGGTTGGGGCATGAAAACCATAATCCATCAATCGTTTAGCTATATCTTCCACCTCCACGCCAGCGCTGACCTTGAACGGACGGCAATCTAAAATCATCTCGTGTGCACAGCGTCCGTTGTTTCCTGTGTACAGCACCGGATAATGCCCTTCGAGCCGAGCTTTGATGTAGTTTGCATTCAAAATAGCCCGTTTGGTAGCATTAGTTAGCCCTTCGCCGCCCATCATCGCAATGTAGGCGTACGAAATCGGCAAGATACTGGCCGAGCCCCACGGAGCTGCCGAAACAGCGCCTGCGCCTTCTTCACCCAGCGTAAAGGAGTTGGTTTCTATGATAACATGGCTTGGCAAAAACGGCACCAAGTGCTTAGCCACACCAATAGGCCCCATGCCAGGCCCACCACCGCCATGCGGAATACAAAAGGTTTTATGCAGATTGAGGTGGCATACATCAGCGCCAATCATGGCAGGCGAGGTCAGGCCTACTTGGGCGTTCATGTTGGCACCATCCATATATACCTGCCCTCCGTGCTGATGAATCAATTCACAAATCTCGATGATACTTTCTTCAAAAACCCCGTGAGTAGAAGGGTACGTTACCATCAAACACGCCAGGTTTTCGCTATACTGCTCGGCTTTGGCACGTAGGTCGTTCAGGTCAATGTTTCCGTTTACATCGCAAGCCGTTACTACTACTTTCATGCCCGCCATTACTGCCGAAGCAGGGTTGGTACCATGTGCCGACGACGGAATCAAGGCTACATTGCGGTGATGATTGCCATGATGCGCATGATACGCTCGAATCACCATCAGGCCAGCGTATTCACCTTGAGCACCCGAATTGGGCTGTAACGACATCGCTGCAAAGCCTGTAATTTCACAAAGCCATTCGTTGAGGTTTTTGAATAGTTCCTGATAACCAGCCGTTTGGTCTTTAGGTGCAAAAGGGTGTATCTGCCCAAACTCTGGCCAAGTCACCGGAATCATCTCGGTGGTGGCATTGAGTTTCATGGTACAGCTACCCAACGAAATCATGGAGTGAACCAGCGATAAGTCCTTGGTTTCTAAAGACTTCAGATACCGCAACATTTCGTGTTCGGTATGGTAACGATTGAACACCGAGTGCGTTAGGTACGGCGACTGACGAATCAACGATTCACGCAATACACTTTCTATTTCTGTTTCGTGGGTCACTGGTGCAGCCATCCCAAGTGCGCTGGCAAACAGAGCAACCAGTTGCGCTACGTGGTCAGGTGTAGTGGTTTCGTCTAGCGATATACCAATATGATGACGGTCGTGGTAATAACGGAGGTTGATTTGTGCCTGCTCGGTCAACTTTTTAACCTGATGCACCAGCTCTTTGCTGGCCTCTATGGTAATGGTATCAAAAAACTGCGCTGTAGTTACCGTCAGGCCCAAGCCTTTGAGCGACTCAGCCAACAGGCAAGTCAGTCCGTGGGTACGTTCTGCAATAGATTTAAGACCTTGTGGGCCATGATAGACCGCATAACTCGCCGCCATAACCGACAAAAGCACCTGAGCCGTACAGATATTAGAAGTGGCTTTTTCACGACGAATGTGCTGCTCACGAGTTTGTAAAGCCATACGCAAGGCTCTGTTGCCCTGAGCATCTACAGACACCCCAATAATCCGACCGGGCATCTGACGTTTGTACTCGTCATGCGTGGCAAAAAAGCCGGCATGAGGCCCACCGTACCCCATCGGCACGCCAAAGCGCTGAGCAGAACCAACGGCAATGTCAGCGCCCATTTCGCCGGGAGATTTCAACAACGTAAGCGCTAGTAAGTCTGTTGCTACTGCTACTTTGATATTTAGCTCATGAGCCGTCGCAATCCAATTGGTATAATCTTCGATAGCACCATCAGTGCCTGGATATTGAAGCAACGCCCCAAACAAATCCTCGGTAGTGAGGTCTATTTGACGGTGGTCGCCCACGATGAGGTTGATACCCAGCGGCTGAGCACGGGTAGTGAGCACGTCAATGGTTTGAGGATGACACCAGTCCGATACAAAAAACGAATGGGCCGTGGTCTTGATGCCTTTCCGAGAGGCATACAGCAAGTGCATGGCCTCGGCAGCGGCAGTAGCTTCGTCAAGGAGCGAGGCATTGGCAATTTCCATTCCTGTCAAGTCCATCACCAACGTTTGGAAATTGAGCAACATCTCTAAGCGTCCTTGAGCTATTTCGGCTTGGTAGGGGGTGTAAGCCGTGTACCAAGCGGGGTTTTCAAGCACATTCCGTAAAATCACCCCCGGCGTGATGGTGTTGTAATACCCCATGCCGATGTGTGATTTAAAGAGCTGGTTTTGCTGCGCCAAGGTTCTAAAACTCGCCAAAAACTCGTGCTCCGACTGTGGCGCAGGCAGGTGCAGGGGCTTAGGTAAGCGAATCGCTGCAGGAACCGTTTGGTCAATAAGGGTATCTATTGAATCTACACCGATGGTGCTCAGCATGGCATCCACGCTGGCATCGGTGCTACTGCCCTGATGACGATGCTCAAATTGCTCCTGATAGCTGATGTTTACTTTCATGATGGATGATGGGTTGAATCGGTGGCCACTAAAAAGTAGCCAGTAGGTACAAAACAGGATTTAGTCGTGATGAAAGCACAAAGTTAATTATAAAAATTGTACTTTTTAGAGGCGTAACAAATTGTGGGGGCGAAGGGTTTAGTCATCCTTGATTTTGACTATTCACTCGTTGATTTGTACAAGAATTCCATCTACTCCGGCAAAGGTGATTTATCCTATACTGACTTTTTGAATAGCAGCAAATTACGAGAGTTCTGCCAGTTCTTGCGCAAGGTTTTGGCGGGCTTGTTGTTCGTAATGCGTGTAGAAATGAGGTGTTTTGAAAATTTTATCCATTTCCAAAAAATGATGCAAGACTTTTCGGCGACCAGGTCGGTACAAAAAATCGGGGAAAATGGCGTACTCTTGGCGAATTTGTTGACAATAGTTTTGATAAGTAGGCCATTCTTTGCCCAGAATCGCTAAATCGGCGTCTGTCAGCAGGTTTGCATCTGGGTCGGTGCTTTCTTGATGATGTTGGGTCGCCAAAATTTGCATTTTACAACGTTGGATACGGCTCGTATCTACGCCCAGTTTTTGCAACTGGTTCTGAGCCAATTCGGCACTTTTTGCTTCGTTGTCTGATTGCGTAGCACGATAAATCACATCGTGGTACACTACCGAAAACACCAGCACATCCCAATCTTGCACCGTGGCTTTCAGGGGTTCCAACTCGTGAATCAGGTTATTGAGGTGAGCAAGGGTGTGATAATGGCGATGGGATTCGGCATATCGTTGGGTGATGTCGCCCCACAACCGTTCGATGAGGCGAGAATCCGAACCATAGCGGCTTGCTGTAGTAATGAAGGTCTGTTGACTATTCAAAGTTCCTACGTTTTTCGTTTCTTTTTCTTGGCCGATGGAAACAGTACATTGTTCAAAATCAGGCGGTAACCCGGCGAATGCGGATGCAAGTTTAAGTCGGTTGGCATTCTGAAATTAGCCCCACCGCCCCGCACGCCCTCGGGGTCGTGGCCTGCATAAAACGTCCATTGCCCCAA
This sequence comes from Spirosomataceae bacterium, assembly GCA_046329195.1. GTDB lineage: Bacteria > Bacteroidota > Bacteroidia > Cytophagales > Spirosomataceae > JAXLVB01. The sequence continues at coordinate 1,189,591 of JAXLVB010000001.1, forward strand.
GCCCAGTTCGCCATACAGGTATCGAGCCGATGCCTTGCTTTCGCCCATAGTCAGTACGTTCGATTTGATGGTACTTTTGCGGAAAGCCGTGGTTTGTCCAAAAAACTCCCGAATCATAAACTCGTGGTTTTGAACCAACATCGCCGGAATCACATCCCACTTAGCCGAAAAGTCAAATAGTTTAAAAAACGACATCTGTTCGTCGCCCCAGCGGCCAGTAGCATAGTTGATGTCCGAAAACGACATGCCTCGGTAGTCGTCGTCGGTCGAGATTTTAAAGTTTTCAAAGGCAATGGTTTTGCTAAAATCTAGCTTGGCCTGAGCGTTGGGGTCGGCACCATCGCCATCAAAGGTGCTCTCAACAATGTCCACACCCTCGGCAGCCAAGGCCACATCCAGCGACTCCGCCCCTGAGCACATGGCAAACAAATACCCGCCACCCGCACAAAAACCTTTGATGGCTTTGGCCACAGCCAGTTTGAGTTGCGATACTTTGGCAAATCCCAACCGCTTGGCGATATCTTCCTGCGCTTTAATATCTTCGGATGACATCCGTCTCAAATTTTTCCCAAACTGCCCCGTAAAATCTTCGTGATGCAAATGCAGCCAGTCTATTTTATTGAGTTCGCCGCCGATAATCTCTTCGTCATAAATCACCTTGTACGGAATCTCAGCATATTCCAACACGGTCAGTACGGCATCGGTATTCTCAAACGACGAAGGGCTGATCTTAATCGGTGAGTACACTGCAATCCGAGCTGCTTTAGTAAGGCGTACCGTACTCATATTGACGTCGGGATTGGCAATCTGTTGCAAAATATAGGTAGTGCCTGCATCAGAAATGATTTCGAAAGATACTCCCCGAATCCGACATTCATTTTCAAGGCCTTGCGAGTAGGCAATCATGAAGCTTCCGCCTCGGTAATTGAGAAGCCAGTCGAGCTCCAAATCATCTTTTAGCACTTTGTACGCAATACCATAGGCTTTGAGGTGATTGGTCTGCTGGTCGTCCATGGGTATCAAAATAGACTTGGCCCAACCTGTATGAGTCAACCAAAACAAACCCAAAAATATGATACGTTTTAATGCGGCCATATCTCATTCATTTACAGTAGCGTTATGAATGAAAGTTACGTAAAAAACACATCCAATCGTGTGATGGACATAAAATAATAGACCAACTACACAAATGGGGGTACGAAGACCACCGACAACTATGCCTACGCTCAAACGACCGATAGCAATTAACACCTTTGTTAATAGAAGGCCATCTTTGAGCATTTCGTGGTTCTTGATGGTTAAAACAAAAAATAAACCACTGTAAATCAGTTGTCTAACTCGAACTATCTCAAGAATCTCAGAATTTATCAATTAGTATGCTTGCATAACATTTTTTTGTTCTGTAAATTTGTATGCTTGCATAACATTTTTACATAAAAAAACACTCAACTACCTGAAATCATGGTACTTACCTATAGCCAAGCCTCTATCAAAGGCGGCGAATTTCTGATTAAAGACATAGATGCTTCGCAAATCTTCATCCCCGAAGAATTCACCGAAGAGCAAAACATGATTGCGGATTCGTGCCGAGACTTCATCCGCACCGAAATCCATACTCGCTTAGACGAGCTTGACTACGCCAAAAGTCCTGAGCTGATGTCGTCAATGATGGACAAAGCGGGTCAGTTAGGCTTGTTAGGCACCTCTGTACCAGAAGAATACGGCGGATTCGGGATGAGTTTCAACACCTCTATGCGAGTAGCCGAAATCACGGGGGCGGGTCACTCGTTCTCAGTGGCTTTATCGGCGCATACGGGCATTGGCACGCTTCCGATTGTGTATTATGGCAACGAAGAGCAAAAGGCCAAGTATTTACCTTTGCTTGCATCAGGCGAATGGAAAGTGGCCTACTGCTTAACAGAGCCCGATTCGGGTTCTGATGCGAATTCAGGCAAAACCAAAGCCGTTTTGAGTGCCGATGGTAAACACTATATCATCAATGGCCAAAAGATGTGGATTACCAACGGGGGTTTTGCCGATTTATTTATTGTTTTCGCCAAAATAGACGATGGTAGCGGCACTCCTGACAAAAACCTTACGGCCTTTATTGTCGAGAAGTCGTTTGGAGGCATTACCATGAACGAGCCTGAGAAAAAAATGGGCATCAAGGGTTCGGATACTCGTCAGATTTTCTTTAACGATTGTCACGTTCCGGTCGAAAATATGCTTTCGTCACGGGGGAATGGCTTCAAAATCGCTGTCAATATCCTTAACATCGGTCGTATCAAATTGGGCATTGCCTGCTTGGGAGGAGCCAAAGGCGCTCTCAATCATGCCATCAACTACGCCAACGAACGCAAGCAATTTGGGGTTTCGATTTCGACGTTTGGAGCCATCAAACACAAGTTGGCCCAAATGGCTGTTCGGATTTACGCCTCTGAATCAGCCTGTTATCGGGCTGGTCAAAACATTGATGACCTCATCGAAGACCTCAAATCCAAAGGAATAGCCGACGCAGACGCCAAACTAAAAGCGCTGGAGCAGTTTGCCATCGAATGTGCCATGATGAAAGTACACGGCTCTGAGGTGCTCGACTACGTGGTGGACGAGTCGGTACAGGTATATGGTGGCATGGGCTTCTCGGCGGAGTCGCCCGTGGAGCGAGCCTACCGAGACAGCCGCATCAATCGGATTTTTGAAGGCACCAACGAAATCAACCGCCTACTGACGGTAGATATGCTTCTCAAGCGAGCCATGAAAGGCGAAATCAACCTAATGGCACCTGCTATGGCTGTTTCAAAAGAAATCATGGCTATTCCTGATTTTGGTGCCGACGAAGACGACAGCCTCTTTGCTAAAGAGAAAAAAGTGCTCAAAAACCTCAAAAAAGCAGCATTGATGGTGGCTGGAGCTGCCGTGCAAAAGCTGATGATGAAGCTCCAAGAAGAACAAGAAATTTTGATGAACGTTGCGGATATGCTCATCGAAATCTATGCTGCGGAATCGGCCTTGCTTCGTACCGAAAAGCTGATTGGCGTTAGAGGTCAAGCCGCCTGTGCATTACAGACCGATGCCACACTGGTTTATTTGCACGAAGCAGTAGAAAAAGTAGCTCAGGCCGGCAAAGTAGCCATTACGAGCTTTGCCGATGGCGACGAACTCAACGTGATGCTCTTGGGTCTGAAACGCTTCACTAAAATAGAGCCAATGAACCTCAAAAATGCCCGCCGGCGCATTGCAGAGGCGATGATTGAAGAAAATAAGTATTTGTTTTAGATGGGTTTAGTACAAAAAAGGAGGTCATCGAGACCTCCTTTTTTTATTGTAAAGTTCCGCAAACTGCTTTTTGGTTCTTTATTTATTGTGCTTCTTCAAACGACTGATAATCTTTAAACATCTTGGCTAGTTTGGTATCAGACGGTTTATTTTTATCGTTCCAGCCAGCATCTAATTCCAAGGCCACCAAGCCGCTGAGGTTCATGGCCGCAACAAAATCATCCAAATCTCGCTGAAAGTCAGGCTTTCGTCTGGCCGACTTGAGGTTGTATTTTCGGGCAAAAATATCACCTTTAGTTTGCAATTCGTTCCGCTTGGCTATCACATAGTTGAGGCGGTCTATGAGGTCTTTAATAGATTTTCCGATTACTTCGGTGGCTTCCAACGTACCAACGGTGAGCACCGTTGTGCCCCCAATCGTCGAAACCAACTTAGAGGTACTCGTGGTTTGAATCACTACCGGCGACAAGCCCGTAATCGCCCCCAAACCAGCGTTTAGGATAGAGCGGTTTTTCTTACCTCGCTTGGCTTGGTTGTAGGTTTCTTTCAAAAACTCTTGCTTTTCGTTGAGTTGCTCTATCAGCTCCCAGGCTCGCACCAAGCCTGTGCGGTACATGTTGTAGAGTTGCATATCTTTTTCCCGCTCATTTACGGTATTCAAGATAGTCAGATTGAGGCGTTTTTCGTCCCGCTTTTGCGCTTTATCAATCACAAAAAACGTAAGCGTAGAAGTCAACGAATCTAAAGGATCTTTCACAAAATCATAGCCAGGCTTCCAAATAAACTCATATTGAGAGTCGGTATTCTTTTTGAGGGCGCTTTTGGGGATGTTGGGGTTGTCAGAGATGAACCCAAAGCTCTCGATGTCGCTCTCGCCGTTGGGGTCGGTGAGGTAAAACACCAGGTTAATCGTCGCATCTTCACGAGTTTTGATGTATCGCACCGAAGGAACTATCGAAATCTCTGGTGGCAAGTCCATCTGGGTCGCTTCAATCTTGATTCGTCCTCTCGACCGAGTTTTGGCAGGTTGGTCTTCCACCAAAAACTCAACCCATATCGGACTGTTTTTCAGGCGATTAAACTGTGTTATGGATGGCCGCCAAATCAGTTCTCCTTGGGGCGATAGCTTGGCACCTTCGGGCATGTGTTCAGCTATCGGGATAAATACCAGCGGGTCTTTATCCTCGTCAAACACAATGTTGGGGTCTATCTGGCAGGTATTTTGTGTATTATACTGGATGTAACAAGGACGCAACTCGCCCACGGTAGGCGGACGGTTGACGTGGAGCACTTTCAGTTCAAGGGTACGAGAAGAACGTTCGTTAACATCGTTGCGAACTTCGACTACAATGGGCACGATTCGATAGCCGGCTATACGCTCGGCAATAGAAAACGGAGGTGTCCAAACGAAATGCCCTGTCGAGTCTAGACTCATGCCTTCCATTTTTCCATCTAGCAACGAATAGTGCGCTATTTGTCCACTTCCACCGATGGCATTGAGCGTAAAGGCCAAGGTTTTGCCCTCTTCGATTACGTTCCAATCGGGTTTATCAGGCAAAACCAACTGAAAGGGGTCTTTTTGAGCAAAAGCAACAGATACACTCAAAAAAAGAAATAATTGTACGAATCTAAGTTTTGGCATAAGGATAACGCAGCGATACCTGTAGCATCTTGCAATTGATAACCGAACAACTAATACGAAAAGCAGGTTAAATTATTGCGAAATAACAAAGTTTAATGCTACCTTGTGTCATTAATTATCTGCAAAGGTAGGCAAGATGACCCAAATGTAAAGTATCATTTTTTGTATATGTCCCTAAAAAACCAACTTGTGAGAATGATTTGGGAAGGGAATTGGTTGTTTTTTTAGCCTATACGCATCAATACCACTATGAAAGTACGTCCCGCTGCTTTGATTATCGAACGAAACCACGTGCTGCTCATGCAGTATCGCTACGGAAATACCGATGTGTTTAACTTGCCAGGAGGCAATCCAGACAAAGGCGAGACACTCCCTCAAGCATTAGAAAGAGAACTTCGAGAAGAACTAGGTATTGAAGTAGAAGTAGGCGAGTTGGTCTTGGCTGGCGAGGTGATTTTGACACAACAGAAAAATGATGTGTTGCATTGTGTCTTTTCCACCCAAATTATTGGAGGGATTCCCATCCTCAATCCAGCCGAAACGTCGGCACTTGCTGTGGTTTGGAAACCCATATCCACGCTTTCAGGCTTAGCAATGTACCCCAACGTAGGTGCTGAAATTCAGCGACTTATGTCTATCGGATTTCGTACACCTTATGTAGGGCGCATCAGTCAAGTTTATTACGAATAGACTGGTACTGAGCTACATCGGCTTGAGGACCTACCCATGCGCCCAGCAACATGCCGATAAAACTGGCTAAAAGGCCATACAAAATAGCTGGGAATTCTGTTTCGGCGTTGTAGCAATACAGCCACACGGCCATTCCTCCAAGCATAGACAGCAAGCAGCCCAGCAAGTTGGCTCGCCGCCACCTTAGCCCCAGCGTGAGGGGCACAAACAGCGACACCAAACTCACTGCCGATGACTCGCCCACCAACTCATAAATATTCTGCCGAAACGACGCCATCCAGATACAAATTAGCGTAACGGCGACCACCGAAACCCGAATCAACAACAGTAATTGTTTGTCACGTAGCTTTGGGAAAAGAGGCTTGATTAGATTCTCACCAATGACGGTGGCTGGCGCTAAAATCGCTCCGCTGGTTGTGCTCAAAATGGCCGAAATCAAGGCTCCAAAAAACAATACCTGAATCAACGGATTGGTGTAGCGCAGAACCATGTTTGGAATAATCATCCGTTGGTCACCTTGCATGAGTTCGGGATGCAAGTATTTGGCAATGAGCGCAATAAACAAAGGCAACATCGCTATCGAAATGTACATCAACCCTGCTATGATGGACGAACGCACCGCAATCCGCTCGTTTTTGGAGGCCATTACTCGCTGAAAAATATCTTGCCCCGGAATAGACCCCAAGCCTACCGTTATCCAAGCAGCAATGTATTCAGCTGTACTCAACGGGGTGATTTCTTGGGGTATTGGGCGAAAAAAATGCTCAGGCGTATGAGCTATAACCGGTTCAATACCTCCAACCTGTACCAATAGTGTAATAATCAACACGATAAGCCCCAATATCAACAAAATATTGTGCATAAAGTCAGTAATAGATACCGACCACATCCCACCCATAATGGTGTAAATCATCACCAATAGTGCACTAATACTGACCCCTATCAGCAAGTCTAAGCCCATAACAGCTTTTAAGACAATACTCATGGCAATTAATTGGGCGGTAATCCAACCAAAGTACGAAGGAATAATCATCACAGCCGACAGGTACTCGGCACTGCGCCCAAATCGTATCCGAAAAAAATCGCAGAAAGTGATGATATTGAGGCGATAGAAGATGCGGGCATAAAACAAGCCTACTAAAATCAAGCACAATGCCGCCCCAAAAGGCTCTTCAATAACGCCCAAAATACCCCCATTAATAAACTCCGATGGGGCGCCCATCATGGTTTCGGAACCGAACCACGTGGCAAACGTCACCATAGAGGCCAACATCAGCGGAAGCTGCCGGCCAGCCAAGACGAAGTCTTCGGTATTATGCACTAAACGAGACGACCACCAACCGACCAACAGATTGAGGGAAAGATACCCCAAAATAAACAAGAGAAGCATTGTGGTATTTTATTAAAGAAACCGGATCACTTGACGTAGCCTACAAATATTCAAAAAAGTAGCCTTTTTCTGAATATTCGGCTATAAATATCCCCTGCTCCTATGCACATTTTAAAATTTTACGGACAAACACCCAACCTTTTAGCACCTTCGTATCATCTTATCAACGAAACCCACTTGAGTGTAGCACGGTATGGTTGGTTGAGGGGATTGAGACCGTGCTACGCTCGATAGGTTGCTTACAGTGTGTATCTATCGCTTAGTCGGTACCTCTTGCATCCATCTATAACCTTTTATTTAACAAGGCTATTGCGATACTTTCACCACCAAAACGTTCATAAAATAGGGTAGAAGAAACGGTCGAGAACGTTCTAACAACTCACCACCAATTGCGTTTTAGTTATGAAACCAATAACTCAGCTTTGGCTTGGGGCTAGCATTGCTTTGCTGTGGAGCTTGGCAGCCTGCAAAAAACAGGAAGACGTCACGCCTACTACAGGTACCTCTACTAGCACAGTAACCACCCCAAGCACCACCACCGCCGATGTACGTGACTCGCTGTACATCTACATGAAAGATATTTATCTCTGGTACGACAAACTACCTACTGTTTTTAACCCTCGCTCCTTCAAAACCGTTGAAGACGAAATGGATTCGTTACGAGCTTACCAGCCGCTTGACCGCTGGAGTTTTGTGGAGTCGGCCAGTTCGTTCAATAGCTATATGGAAGACGGTCAAGAGGAAGAATTTGGGTTTTGGATTAAGTCCGATGCCAACGGTGACTACCGAGTGCGTTATGTATATGCCAACTCACCCGCCGGAAAAGCAGGCATTCAGCGAGGATGGAAACTCACCACGCTTAATGGAACTTCTGTGAGCAAACTCAGCACCGATGCAATCATTGACGCTTTTTGGGGCAGTAATACAACGGGGGCTTTTGGTTTTCAGAAAGTGGACGGTTCTACGGTGTCGCCCATTAGCCTGACCAAAACCACCTACACCATGAACACGGTGCTCTATACAACCACTTATGAAGTAGGCACCAAAAAAGTAGGCTATTTTGTACTAAATACCTTTACTGGTTCGCCAACGCAGAAAGAACTCAAACAAGTGTTTAGCCAATTTGAAAGTGCTGGTATTAGCGAGCTCATTGTGGACTTACGCTACAACGGTGGAGGCAGTGTAAATACCGAAGAATACCTCGCCAACCGAATTGTGCCCCCCTCGGCCTCTGGCAAAACCATGTACAAGGTCTATCACAACGACAAGTACAGCAAGTTTAACCAATCCGTTAATTTTATTAAGAGTGGTTCGCTCAATCTTTCGAGGGTTTTTGTGATTACTACGGCTGCCACAGCATCGGCCAGTGAGTTGTTAATCAACGTACTAAAGCCTTACATGACCGTGTACACCATCGGCAAAACCACCCACGGCAAGCCAGTCGGCATGTATGGATTCGACGTGATGAACTACACCTTTGCCCCCGTAGCTTTTCGTACCGTAAACGCCCAAAATGTAGGTGATTACTACAGCGGTCTCCCCGTTAATGCCGATGTCAACGATGGCCTTACCAGTGTATGGGGCGACACCCAAGAAAGCTGCCTTGCCTCGGCCTTACGGTACATCCAAACGGGTACCTTTAGTATGATGACACAAGGAGCTCGCCTGTCGGCAGAGCAAGAACAAACCAATCAGTATCTCGACAAACCCATCGTGCAGAACTTGGTTATCAAACCAAGCGAAGCCATCAAATCAATACACCAGCCATGACAGCGCACGTGTATCATCAGATTAAGCGATTCTTGAAAGATAGTTTTTTCATGAATCCTGAGTATATCAATCCCCACAAATCGTTCGTTAACGATTTAGGATTGAGTACGTTGGAGTTTTGGGAAGTAATAGCCGTACTCGAAAACACGTACCACATTACCCTACCCGACCACCAACTTAGCCCCGGCCTCACGGTGAAGGAAGTTTGCAGGCTGGTAGAGTATCAGTTGGTGCATAACCACGAGCTTGTGTTGGTATAAATGCTGAAAATCAAGAACTTTCGGCTTATTGTTAGGGATATTGAGACTTGCAGCGTCCCTTGGTAGCAAAACTAAAACCTCAAAATACTTGTTTATTGAGTATTTTAGTGGCTTCCCTGCGTATAGTTTGGTAGTGTGAGCATAAATATTTTTCTTGCACCCAACTATTTGGTATCCTATTTTCATCTTACAAATTGAAATGGTGTTAGTTTGAAAGACGAAAAAGCATTAGTTAAGGCTTGCGCAAAAGGCGATGGTTCAGCATTTGAAGAGCTTTACCGCCGATTTGCCTCCAAAATGTTGGTGGTCTGTAACCGCTATGCCCGTGACAAAGACGAAGCCAAAGACATTCTTCAAGAGGGTTTTATCCGAATTTTTGAGCAAATCCATACGTTTCGGCACGAAGGCTCCCTCGAAGGGTGGATTCGGCGCATCATGGTCAACATTGCCTTAGAGCACTACCGAAAGTATGTACGTGAACGAGACCGTGAGAGTGGCTCCGTAGAGCACCTGACCGAAGATGACCACCCGCTGAGTGCCCAAGACATTCTGTCGCATATCTCTTTCAACGAACTCATGCAGATGATACAAGAACTAACGCCAGCGTATCGGATGGTGTTTAACTTGTATGTGTTTGAAGGGCTAAAACACCATGAGATTGCAACCCAACTGGGGATTTCGGAAGGAACCTCTAAGTCAAACTTGGCCGATGCCCGTCGTATTTTACAACGCCGTATCGAAAGTGTCATGTTTGATGTTCGATGACCAATGGCTAAAATAAATGATTGTACCCGATAAATGGAAGTTGTTATCCAAGGCATGTAGCATTCGCTGATTAACAAGCCAATGAATTAACAACAAATAAGTAAAAAAACGTGGGCTGTGCAGAGGAAAAAAGTAACCGATATTACCTTAACCACACGACATAAAGGATGAGTTAAATCTTTACGTGAAATGACATGAGCGGTTTTGATGAAAATGAATTAGATAACGCCTTTCGAATGAGTTTTGAAGGCAAAGAGCTGGAGCCACCACCTTCGGTCTGGAAGGCGGTGCGTACCTCAGCCCTTGAGCATCAGCTCATTCGATACCAAAGCATGAATCTTTGGCTAAAAGGCATTACAGGTGCACTAACCGTGCTGCTGGGCGGAACCAGTTACTTCTGGTATCAGGCCGCCCAACAAGCCAAGCAAACACCTACTGCGCAAGTAATTACTGTCACAAAAACCGATACCGTGTTTGTGCCAAACACACAAACGGAACGAGTTTTTGTAGCGGTTCCGGCTCCTTCAGAGCCTGTGGCCGACGCTTCAATTACAAAAGTAGAGCGTCAATCGGACCCTAATTTGTCCAACGAATCCCTATCCAATGACCCAACTCCTACTACAACGCTAAATTCAACCCATACAACAGACGAAGTTGCATCGGTTCTACCCGAATCAAAAAATTCGTCAGTAGCAAAGGTAAGTCAACGTAATAGCCCTGTTGCATTGCCATTGACACCAGCAGAGGCTACCACTCCTCTTACTAAAGAGGAAAACTCCACAGCACAAAAAGACATCGCTTCGGCTGCTCCCTTTACAAAATCCAATGTCAACGGAACAACTGAACAGCCTGAAAACGAAACAGTTGAATCTTCAAAAACTACTAGTAAGAAAGCAAGTCGTAGGAATGAACAGCTAGTTTCTAACCAACTAAACACAGCCAAAACGGCTAAAAATAGACTCAACCAACAGTCTCCAGTTGCGGACTCGTCACCGTTGTATGCCCCTACTACCGATGCCAGTAGTGGATCTGTTAACCCTGTTGCGAATTCTGCCGAAACCGAGGCGCAAGCACCTGTGCCCTTATTGGCTTCGATGCGTGTAGAGCAATTGAAGAGCCTACCCTATCAGTTTGAATTTGAGCAAAAAGAACATAAAGTACGTTTCCGGTCGGCATTAAAACCTTCGATTCCGATCAAGCTCCTTCGGCCCCGAACACCGTTTATCGAGCGGTTGTCGTTATCGGCCTATTATTCACCTGAATGGAACGACTTGTCTATCCGACGTGACGAGCCAACCGCCTTTGGATACGCCAATCAAGACGTAAGCAACGGTAGCGCTTTTGGCTTGAGAATTGGGGTCAAATTGTCTGACCGTTGGTCGGTGCAGACAGGTATCGAACATTCGAGTTTTAGTTTCGAAGAAAAAGAAAAATATCAGTTTTTGCGTGCAGAAGACAAAAACGGACGCCTCTGCTTTGTATATAGAACAGCCCTCGGAACGGTAGAGGTACCTTTCCAACAGCTCAATTATCAACCCAAGCCTGGCGACCCACTTCGTATCGAAAACCGTGGTCTTCAGCATACGAGTGCTTGGCGGATTCCTGTTACGTTTCGGTACAATTTCTTAGACAAAACGTGGCAAGCACCCAACAGCAGTCCGCTCACGATTCGTATTTATGGCCTGGGCGGCGTGAGCATAACCATGCCAAAAGACGTTAACACTACGCTAGAAATCTTGGCTCCTAACGGACGAGAATCCATTGGTACGCTCAACGACTTCCAGAACCTCCAAACGGCCTGGGGCTTCAACTTGGGCGCCGGAGCTGAAATTGGGTTGGGCCGACGCACGTTTTTATGGGTAGAGCCTAATTATAACCAAAACCTTTCTAGTTTTGTGAAAGACATGCCTATTACTTCTTCGGTAGGTACCATTGGTCTCAAAATGGGCTTAAAATGGGAGTTTGCCCGTAAATAAGTAATCAGCAAACAAAAGGCGGGTGTGGCTTCAAAGCCACACCCGCCTTTTGTTTGGAACTATGATGCTACTGCCACCACTGCTGCTGGGGATACAAACTATCTACCAAGACAGGCTCACCAATCATAGGCGTCGTCACCTTCACGCTTTGTTTATTAGCCTCACTAACTACCCGCCTGATGGGGTCATTCCAAGTATGCAAAGCCAGTGTAAATTTGCCCCAATGTACGGGCAAGAGCACCTTTGCCTTGAGGTCGAGACTGGCTTGTACGGTTTCTTCGGGCATCATGTGGATGTATTTCCAATAAGCATTGTACTGACCCGCTTCTAAAATAGCCAAATCAAAAGGACCAAACTGCTCGCCAATAGACTTAAAATGGGTGTCATAGCCAGAATCTCCTCCTAAGAATATAGAGTGCTGTGGCGTTTTGAGCACAAACGACGACCATAGCGACTGCCCCCTGGTGAAACTACGGCCTGAAAAATGCCTTGCTGGTGTAGCCGTCAACGACATTTCTGTTGTCAATGGGGTAGTTTCATACCAATCTAATTCTGTAATCCTGCTCGGCTCTACTCCCCATCGCTCCAAATGCGCCCCTACTCCTAAGGATGTCACAAATCGCTTGGTTTTATCCTTCAACTTCACAATTGTCTCATAGTCAAGGTGATCAAAGTGGTCATGGCTTATCAATACCACATCTAATTCAGGAAAATCGTCCACACCATACTCATCGGTTCCGGCATAACTTTTCACGGTAAAGGGCACCGGCGAAGCACTTCCACTAAACACTGGGTCGGCCAAAATCCGCAAGCCATTGATTTGCAACAGGTATGAAGAATGCCCAAACCAAACTACTGTTGGCTGATTGTACAGCAGGGTTTTCAAGTTGGTTTTTACAAAAGGTATTGGCGCTGGTGGTTCGCCATTGGGTTTATTCCAATAGGCTTTAATCATATTCCAAACGGTGAAATCTTCAGTTTGTACAGGCGTGTCTGAGCTATTCTGAAAACTACCATTTTTATATTGAGGAGATTTCTGGATACGTTCTAATCGTTTTCCGGTGGGTAGTTGCCCAAACGTAGCCTGCTGCATAAATACAAACCCACCGATTGCTACTACGCCTACAATTATTAATAAGGTTATCATTATTTTTTTGAACATGGTTGTAAAAATTTGCCTTCTGGCACCGAGGTGGTTTTCTGGCTTTTTGGGCGTTTATTTGCCCAATAGAGCCCTTTTTTAATAAGAAGGACGCTCGCTACAAAAAAATATTTTAAAATTTTTATTTTTTACCCAACCTTTTGCTTGTGTTCTGTCATCTTGTTATTGGAAGCTCACCAACTGAGCTATTGTATCTTACAAATTGAGAGAACAGGTTGAGGAAAAAAGCCTTACCAAGCATAAGTAAATAAAGCAACTATGAATTTTTCTAAATGTGTTGCTACGCTAGCCGTAGCAGTGATGGTTTCTTTTGTGTCTTTTGGTCAAGAAAAAGAAATTCAACCATCTGATAATCAGACGAAAACTCTGTTTTCACGGTCTAGTTTCAAGTTTTCAAAACTTCGCTATATAGGGGTTTATGTTGCGCCTACATTTCAGTACGGACAGGTGGATGGCTCGTTCGAGCCTATGGTTGGAGGGTCGGTGTCCGTACTGTTTAACAAACGTTTTTCGATTGGTGTGGCGGGCTATGGTACCGCTCCAACTCGTCGGTTTAGCAATGATTTACGTCTGGCCTATGGCGGAGGCAAGTTGGAGTACACCTTTTTTCCCAATCAGGTGGTTCATTTTTCGGTTCCTCTGCTAATTGGGGGTGGTTTTGCTTCTAATTCCAACGATTTTGATTTTGGCGGGCGTGGCCGCAACGGCAGTTCGTTTTTTGTAGTACAGCCCGGTCTTACTGCTGAAGTTAATTTATTACGCTATCTAAAGCTATTTGGAGGAGCCAACTACCGAGTGGCTATGGGCGTAGATAACCACAATACAACCACTACTTTTACTAATGCTCAATTGAGTGGCTTTACTGCCGAAATTGGTGTGAAGGCAGGTATTTTTGATGCTAGCATCCGCCGAAAACGAGAAAGAGTCCCTCTTCAATTCAAGTAAACATTAAACAAATCAAATCACCACAAATTATGAAAAAATTGCTTTTGGCAGCTTTAGGTGGCGCCTTGCTTCTTACAGCTTGCTCTAAAAACGACAACGTGACCCCACAAGACAGTGCATCAGTTAGCACCAGCAGTGTACCTTCTGCCGCAAGAACAGCGCTAACAACGACATTTCCTACGGCCAGTCAAGTGAGTTGGGCGGTTAATACAACCGATGTGTATCAAGCAGACTTTTCGGTAAGTGGCAAAGCTGCCATTGCCGACATCCAAGGCAACGGTAAAATCCACGGCATTTTCAGTAAGATTGATGCAGCGTCGTTGCCTACTACCATTACCGACTATCTGAATGCCAACTACGCAGGCTATACTTTTGTGACTGCGGGTGTCAAAAAAGACTCAACCACTAGTGCCATCAAAGGCTACAAAGTGGTCATCACACTGACCAATGTACGCTATGCCTTGTTGTTTGACGGAACAGGCAAATTCGTACAATTAGACACTCATGATGGTAAGCAGAAAGGTACACCCGTGGCCCAAGCTGACTTGCTCGCCGCTATCAAGACATACCTTGATACCAATTACAAAGGTTACACTTTTGTAAATGCAAGCAGCCATAGCAGCAATGGAGCCGTTGACGGATACATGGTACTCATTACCTACAATGGGCAAAACTACTTTGTCCGATTTGATGGTACTGGTAAGTTTGTGGATGCTCGTACACAAGATGTACACAATGATGGACGCAAACCTGGCGGCCCTAATTCGGGTCCTGGTGGTCGCCCTGATTGGCTCACCGAAACGGCCATTGCTCAATCGGCTCTTCCTGCAGCAGTAGGTACTTACCTCGATACCAATTACAAAGGCTGGGCTTTTGTTGGTGCCGAAGTGGGTAAAGATTCAGCAGGTACTGTGGTGAAATACGAAGTGAAATTCACCTTGAATGGTAAGAGCTACGAAGCCGACTTTGACAAAGACGGTAAGTTTTTGAGGGTTCATTAATTGCTCGGTTAGTCTTCAGTAGTTGTGGAAAGCTCCACAACTACTGAATATCCTCCTCAATTCCTATGAAAACAATTATTAAATCACTGACTTTTTCTTTAATAGCCTTTTTATTTTTACTGACTAGCTGTTCAAAAAAAGATGAAGTAGTCTTGGACCCCGCTGACCAAGTAGTAGGTACTTACAACGGAACTTCCTACAGTGAAACCACCAACGGCGTAACACAAACCTACGACTTGACTAGCGCAACCTTCAAAGACAACGTGACTATTAAGCTGTTAGTAACTCGACAAACGGCTAATACGGTAAAATTAGACTTGACGATTTCGCAAAAAGATAGCGCTGGCTCTACCCAAACCTCAACCGACTCACTCGAAAATGTTGAGCTCGTAGCACTAAGCACAGGTGGGTTTCAGCTTCAAAACGATAGCCAAACGTTAGGCCAAGTTGTGAACGGGGTGATGACTATTGCACAGACGTTTCCTGACACCGATAGTCAAGGTAACGCTATTCAAGTAACCGTAAAAATTGTTTCTCAAAAAGCATCAAATTGATGGAAGTGTGTATGTGATGAAGGATAGGGGTCTGCTATGAAGAAGGCGGCTTTAGAGGCGAAAAGAAATGTAGTGACCCCTATTTTGTTCTACAAATCGGCTTTCATCGTTTAATGATATATCCCAACAGTGCTTCGGCACTCTTAGCAAGGTCTTTTATATGGAAGTGTGTATGTGATGAAGGATAGGGGTCTGCTACCACCAAGGATTGACAGAGGCGAACGTTAGATAGTGACCCCTATTTTGTATTCTTCCTTTTAAAAAACACAAACCCATTCTCTTCTTTCAGTACTTCTATGGTTGGCTGTTGCCGATACCCTTCTGCATCTGTAATTTTCGTAACAAAATACGTCGGCTTATCCACGGCACCTTTTAGGAGCCATTCGGTATTGCTGCATTGTGGATTTGAACAGGGTTGCTTGTCAAAATAAAACAAATGTGCATAGCTCTTGAATCCTAAAGTTTCGATGTACACGGCCTCGCCTGCGTGGGCTTGATAAAAACGAATGGCAGCCCCCTGCACATACGCTTCAATCTTCGGAACGACCATTCGGCCTACCAAAAGGAGGCATACAGCGGTACTCAACAACAAAGTCACTACACCGTTTTGGGCTCTCCCTCGGCTAAGTTGTCCGATAGTCCACCATACGATGAGCAGATAACAACCGCCCCAGACCCACTCCCAGCCCAGCCACGTCACGTTGGCTTGTAGGTTACCCACCACAAAAGCATCTTGAATATACGGCTGGATGACTGCCGCATTCATTCCGATGAGTGGAACCGCCATGAGTACCAGCCCTAATAAGGTACCTATCACCCCAAGCCCAACCGTAAGCCATCGGTTCCAGAAAGCTCGTTTTTCGATAAATGCCAGTATAGACAAGGCAGCAAAATAGGTGACTGGATACCACGCCATCGACGAATAATGCACAATTTTGGTCGTTACAATACTGAAAAGAATCATTACTACCCAAAATAAAGTCCTCATCACCTCTCCAAATGATATATTTTCAGAACGATACACTCGCAGCCCCATGCCCCGAATCGCAAAAATAGAGGATGGAAAGCACCCTATCAGAACCACTACAAAGTGGTAGTAAAACGGCTGCCCGTGCCCTGAGTCGGGTGTTGCGAAGAGGCGGATTTGGTATTCAATAAATTTCTCGAAAAACCAAAAGCCATGATGATAAAACTCCAAACCAAACCACGTGGCCGCCACTCCAAGGGTACATCCCACAAAAACAACTACTTGCTTGACAGTCCAAACGGCTCGAAATCGGTATTGTGCCCAAATCACCAGTGCCGTTAGCCCCCACAATAAGCCTCCGACAGGCCCTTTGGTGAGCAACGCCAAGCCTATGCACGCCCCTGCCCAAGCACTATACCGTAGCGGCTTTTGTGGCTCATTAGCGGCTCGATAGCTAAACCAAATCCCCAGAAAAATAAAATAGTTGAATGTAGGGTCTATCAGGGCTGTTTTGAAGTAAAAATGAGGCGTAAACGAACCCACATACGCCAGCACCCACAACCAGCCAAAACGCCGACCATGTAGCTGATTGCCTATGATATAAAGCGTCAGGAGAGTAATGATGCCGATGACCGCATTCGGAAAGCGGGCTGCAAATTCGCTAACGCCAAATACCTTCATAGCAAGCACCTGCATCCAAAAAAACAACGGAGGTTTTTCCCAAAAAGGCTGAAAGTCAATTTGTACAGTAGTATAATTGCCCGTTATGAGCATTTCACGGGCCGATTCGGCAAAATTGATTTCGTCCCAATCAAACAAATGAACACTCCCCAGAAAGGGTACAAAACACAAGACTCCCAAAGCCACAATCCATAGCGAGTCAGAAAGTACGGTCTGTTTTGAGAGAGAATCAGTCGAAACGAAGGGCTTATTCATGGTTCAAAGTACGCCCTTGGCGCCGAAAGTACAAAAAAACCACCACTGCCGTACTCGTGCCAATAACCGAGCCAGCGTAGACATCTATCATAAAGTGCTGAAACAGGTACATCCGAGAGTAGCCCACCAAACAAGCCATAATTAACAAAAATCCACCCCAGCGCTTGTTAGGCAACACCAAGGCCAACAAGCAAAACACCGCAAAAGCGGAAGTCGTGTGCCCCGACGGAAAACTATTGTCACTCAATAGTTCCACTCCTGTTACTCGGTGATAATCAGACCATTGCCCCTCAAAATACTTAGATGGACGCACTACTTCGTCAAAAAACACCCGCTTGAGCGCCTGCGCCACCAGCGCACTGCTCAAAAAACTCACCCCAGCTATTCCGGCCAACGGTTTTGCATAAAAAAATAGCCCGACAATAACCACACACGCAAACCAGCCATCGCCGAGCTCAGTCATGTATTTAAAAAAGACGTCGGCACTTTCGCTATGCCACTGATTGATGGCTCGAATAATCGTTGCTTGCGAATACACAAGCTGTACCGCACCCATACCCAGTAATAAACATAGGTATGACACAAAAAACCATCTGTTTTTTTGAATTAATTCTTTCATTCGTTTTTTATTTGGACGTATGCAATACGATACATCCCAACTCTATCCCCAGGTTATTTCTTCTGCTTTCACAAACCGAATGCCTCGTTGTTTAGCCTCAGCATAAATGGGTTCACCCAAAAAAACCAAGCCCGCCACATCCGACATACAGTCTTCTACAACTATCATTTTTTGAGCCAACTCAGGTGCAAAATCCATTGCTTGCTTGAGGCTTGTACCCACACAGTGCGACTTGGCCTCGCCCATCAAAAG
Source organism: Spirosomataceae bacterium (assembly GCA_046329195.1). Taxonomy (GTDB): domain Bacteria; phylum Bacteroidota; class Bacteroidia; order Cytophagales; family Spirosomataceae; genus JAXLVB01. The sequence goes on from JAXLVB010000001.1 coordinate 1,207,796, forward strand.
TACTTGATCATATTGCATCAGTAATTGGACCAGTGCTTGGTTGAACTGCGTTTCGGGGGCATCGTCTATCGGAATGTTCGCTCTAAAAATCCCAAAATGCTCTGTCAGGCGATTGGTACCCTTCACAGCCACATCATAATCTCGTTGGGTATAGTGAGTCCACGTCCGCAGCGCATTCATCACGTGGTCATCAAGGCCAGCACCTTTCGAGCCAATCAGGCAGTGTTCAGGCCAAATAAAGTGCGGAAACTGACCCTGATTTTCTAAGGCTTGCACATAGGTCGTTACTTTTTCAGGTTCGATAATGGGCATCCATTTACCATTCAAAATTTCCTGATGTGTAATCTGCGTAAACGGTGCGGGTGGGTTGCCAGCGTCATCTCGCCAAAACATCGGATGCGACACATCCAAGATATGATGGGTGTCTAACGTAACCGTAATATGGTCGATACTCGTTAAATTATTCTCTATCAAGCGCTTGATACGCTTCACATCCCCATCGGCTCCTGCCACATATAATGCCCCTTCTGGATGGCAAAAATCATGTTGCGCATCTATAATCAGAAGTGCCGTAGTTGGTCTTATTGTCTTTTTCATAGGTATTGTAATGGCGGATAGCCTTATTCTTGGCTCAAAATTACCGCCTAAGTTGTTGATTCTCCAAGATTTCAGCTAAAATCCTGAACGTTAGGTTGGAAAAATCAGAAACTACCCCTAACTTTGCGCTCCTTTTGGTCTGACCCGTGAAAGAGCTTCGCAAATACGATATTATTATTGCTCAACTCGAACAGAAAGAGCATCTCTACGAGTTTGAGGGTGGCAATGCTTTTTTTGAAGCATTTGAGCAGGAACTTATCCAAAAAGGAACGTTTAAGGCTACAGTAAAATTAGACAAGTCAGCTACGATGATTCAGTTGTGGTTTGACGTGGTGGGCGAAGTAGAACTCACCTGTGACCGCAGCCTCGAAACATTTAACGAGCCGTTTCAGGTTCAAGAAAAGCTTATCTTGAAGTTTGGAGAAAAGGCTGAAACCCTAAGCGACGAAATCGAAATTATCCCTCGTGACACGGCCGTTATCAACATAGCTCAGCCTATTTTCGATTTTATCGGATTAAGTATCCCTATCAAAAAACTGCACCCTCGGTTCAGAACCGATGATGCCGACACTAATGAGAGTAATCTGCTGATTTACAGCACTACTAATAAAAAAACCGAAGTAAATACCAACGATTCAGAAGCTACCGTTGACCCTCGATGGGCGGCTCTGAAGAAATTGAAAGATAACTAAAAAAAACAGGTAGGTTTTTAGAGACCTACTTCTAAAGTCAACTAAAAAAATGGCACATCCTAAACGAAGACACTCATCTACTCGCAGAGATAAGCGTCGTACGCACGACAACTTAAGCACAAAACAATTAGCTACCGACCCTCAAACAGGCGAAATACACGTGTATCACCGTGCACACGTATCAGAAGGTAACTTGTACTACAAAGGCAAGTTGGTAGTAGAAGGCTACACCACTGTGTAGTTTTTCAAAATGGTTAATCGTTAGCGGCGCAATTGCTTGGCTATGAAAGTCTTGCAATCCCCATTAGCGATTAACCATTCTCTTTTTATACCCTACCGTTTGCTTTTGATAGGGTTACATGCACCTTACCAGACTGATTCTGAATCAACGTTGCGTGATAAAAAAAATCCTTCTCACGGCATTTTTTCGGTATCTTTTGTCTGAATATCTTAACTTATGTGTCTGAATAAACCCTATCTTTACGCCCAATCAAAGCTGAATCTATGAGAATAGCAGTAGATGCCATGGGTGGCGATTTTGCCCCTCAAACCATCGTCGAAGGTGTAGGGATGGCAGTGCGAGAACTCCCATCCGATGTTCAACTCGTATTGATTGGTAATCAAGACCTTGTAACTGAATTGCTCCATGCCAACGGCATTGCTGAGTCTGTAGAGCTTATTCATACCGACGAAGTAATTGCTATGGGCGAGCACCCCACTAAAGCCCTTTCACAGAAACCCAATTCCAGCATAGGAATTGGGTTTAAGCTTTTAAAAGAAGGCAAAATAGACGTCTTTTGTAGCGCAGGTAACACCGGTGCCATGCACGTAGGAGCCTTGTTTAGCGTAAAAGCCATCGAAGGGGTGATCCGTCCGGCTATCGCAGGGTTTGCTCCACAGAAAAACGGCCAGCAGGCGGTTATTTTGGACATCGGTGCCAATGCCGACTGTAAGCCCGAGATGCTCGAACAGTTTGGAGAATTAGGGTCGTTGTATGCACAACATACGCTCAAAATCGAAAACCCACGAGTAGCACTCATGAACATTGGCGAGGAAGAACAAAAAGGTTCGCTGGTGGCTCAGGCCGCCTATCAATTGATGAAGGCTAATCGCAAAATGAATTTTGTGGGCAATATCGAAGGAGGTGACTTTTTTGATGGCAAGGCCGATGTGATTGTTACCGACGGGTTTACAGGTAATGTGTTACTCAAATTGGCAGAGTCTTTTTATGACTTAGCCGCAGAGCGAGGCATCAACGATGTCTATATCAATCAAATGAACTACGAGGCTTTTGGAGGAAGCCCCATCATTGGGGTAAACGGAAACGTTATTATCGCTCACGGAGTCTCTACACCGCTTGCCATTAAAAATATGATTTTTCTTGCAAAGCGACAGGTAGAATCTGAAGTATATTTGAAGATTAAACAAGCACTAAATTAGAGCCAATACCACAAGTAGAGGGCAGAGAATGGACAAACGCCCGTTCTTTTCTCTCTACTTGTTAGTTTATACGCTCTACCTCTTTTGATATGTCTAAAATCACCGCCGCCATTACAGGCGTACATGGTTACGTACCTGATTACATTTTGACCAACGAGGAGCTCTCCACCATGGTCGAAACTTCGGATGAATGGATTACCTCCCGAACAGGTATTAAAGAACGCCGCATCTTAAAAGGCGAAGGGATGGGAACTTCATACATGGGCGCAAAAGCACTCCAAGGGTTATTAGAAAAAACCCAAACCGCCCCCGAAGAACTCGATATGTTGATTGTGGCTACCGTTACCCCAGACCACATCTTTCCGTCAACAGCCAATCTGATTTGTAGAGAGTTAGGTATAAAAAACATCCCCAGCTACGATTCTGCCGCTGCCTGCTCTGGCTTTATCTATGCACTCTCGCAAGGCGTCATGGCTATTGAGTCGGGTCGTTATAAAAAAGTAGCCATCGTAGGTGCCGACAAGATGTCGGCTATCGTCAACTACCAAGACCGTACTACCTGTGTGCTTTTTGGAGATGGTGCCGGAGCCATATTGCTCGAACCCACCCAAGAGGACATTGGTGTAAAAGATTTCATTCTTCGCTCTGACGGCGCAGGGGTTGAGTACCTGTACCTCAAAAACGGTGGAAGCAAATACCCACTCACTGCCGAAAACATCTTGGACCGTGACCATTTTGTACATCAAGAAGGTCCGCAAGTGTTTAAGTTTGCCGTCGTGAACATGGCCGATGTGTCTGCCGAAATCATGGAGCGCAATGGCCTCCAAGGCGACGACATTGCGTGGCTCGTGCCGCACCAAGCCAACAAGCGGATTATTGACGCTACCGCTCGCCGCATGAACATCGGCGACGACAAAGTAATGCTCAACATCCAAAAATACGGCAATACCACCGCAGCAACCATTCCGCTTTGCTTGTGGGATTACGAAAAACAACTCAAAAAAGGCGATAACCTCATCTTTGCAGCATTTGGCGGTGGCTTCACGTGGGCTTCGGCGTATGTAAAATGGGCTTATAACTCGTAAGATTTTCTACTGACAACAAACCATCTAACCAATAACGATTATTCTTGCACAATGGCAACAACCGCAGACATCCGAAACGGTTTAGTAATTAACTTTAATAACGACCTTTATCAAATTGTTGATTTTCAGCACGTTAAACCAGGAAAAGGTAACGCTTTTGTTCGGACTAAGCTCAAAAACCTCAGCAATGGCAAAGTAGTTGATAATACCTTCAACTCAGGTGCAACCATCGTCCCTGTACGTGTGGAGCGTCGTCAGTTTCAGTTTTTGTACAAAGACGAAGCAGGCTATAACTTCATGGATTCGGAGACATTTGACCAAGTTACTCTCAACGAAGACCTTGTGGACAAGGCCAACTTGATGAAAGAAGGCCAAGAAGTAGAAGTACTCATCAATACCGAGAACGAATCTCCGCTTACTTGCGAACTTCCGCCGTTTGTAGAACTTGAAGTAACTTATGCCGAACCTGGCATCAGAGGCGATACCGCCAACAGTCCTAAAAAACCCGTGATTGTTGAGGCCGGCGCTCGCATTATGGTACCATTATTTATTGAACAAGGCGAAAAAATCCGCATTGATACCCGCACCAACGAATACGTGGAGCGTGTAAAAAATTAGGAACCCTTTGACGAATTTTTTGGTGAGAAATTAGGGAGAGTTAATCAAATACATTTTGTAACTTCGTCGCCCCACTCGTTGAATGTAATGGAGAAATTTCTTGCCAAAAACTCGTAACCCACAATCAGAAATTAAGCATCATGGAAACTAAAGACATCCAGAAATTAATTGACTTCATTGCCCAGTCAGGTTTAGATGAAGTAAATATTGAAACGAGTGAGCTGAAAATCAGCGTGAAGCGTTATGGAAGTGGTGGTCCGATAGCTGTTCCGGTTCAACTGCCAGTACAGCAGCCTGTTGCATTACCTCCTGTACAACAAGCCGCTCCGGCAGCCCCAGTAACTACTCCAGCTGCCACTCCCGAAAAACCAGCCGCCAGCGAAAGCAACCTAATCACAGTGAAGTCGCCTATGATTGGTACCTTCTACCGTTCGTCTAATCCAGAATCTCCTGCTTTAGTAAGTATCGGCGACGAAATCAAACCTGGTAAGGTATTGTGTATCATCGAAGCCATGAAACTCTTCAACGAAATCGAGTCGGAAATATCGGGTCGTATCGTGAAAGTACTGGTCGAAAACGCTTCGCCTGTTGAATACGACCAGCCGCTGTTTTTGGTTGAACCCATATAACCACTCGTAATTATCGGGCTTATTCTCCAACCTGCAAGCTTATGTAGTTGAATACGTTCTGTCAATCAACATTTTTATCCATAAAATGCGCTACTAATCAACTCGTAATGAGCAAATTAGGGTATAACAGAACAAAAGTGCCCCAAGCACTTCGCAAACGATTAACTTCTGGCTAAACGAGTAAACGAATGTTCAAAAAAATATTAATAGCAAACCGAGGCGAAATAGCGCTCCGAATCATCCGTACCTGCCGAGAAATGGGTATCAAAACGGTAGCGGTGTATTCAACAGCCGATAGAGACAGCTTGCATGTGCGCTTTGCCGACGAAGCCGTATGTATAGGCCCTCCGCCGAGTCGTCAGTCGTACTTGAGTATTCCCAATCTGATTTCGGCAGCCGAAGTAACAGGTGCCGATGCGATTCACCCGGGTTATGGCTTCTTGAGCGAAAACGCTGAGTTTTCAAGAATTTGCCAAGAATATGGCATCAAATTTATTGGTGCTACCGCCGAGCAAATCATGTCTATGGGTGACAAAGCCACTGCCAAAGCCACCATGCGTGCGGCGGGTGTTCCCGTAGTACCCGGTTCGGATGGCCTACTCGATACCATCGAAGAAGGAAAACAAATGGCCCTCGAAATCGGCTATCCGGTCATTATCAAAGCTACAGCAGGTGGCGGTGGCCGAGGGATGCGCATTATCCGCTCTGAAGACGAATTTGAAAAACTCTGGCACGACGCCAAAACTGAAGCTGGAGCAGCTTTTGGTAACGATGGCCTTTACATGGAAAAGTACGTGGAGTTTCCTCGTCACATTGAGATCCAAGTAGTAGGCGACCAATACGGAAAAGTGTGTCACTTATCAGAGCGAGATTGTTCAATCCAACGGCGTCACCAAAAACTGGTTGAAGAAACCCCGTCGCCAATCTTGACCCCTGAGCTTCGTGAGAAAATGGGGCAGGCGGCCATCAAAGGAGCTTCTGCTATTGGTTACGAAGGGGCAGGAACCATTGAGTTTTTGGTGGACGATAAGGGTGAGTTTTACTTTATGGAAATGAACACCCGTATCCAAGTAGAACACCCAATCACCGAAGAAGTAACTGATTTTGACCTGATTAAGGAGCAAATCAAAGTGGCAGGCGGTGTACCTATTTCGGGTCAAAACTACACACCAAAGCTGTATTCGATGGAGTGCCGAATCAATGCTGAAGACCCAGCCAATGGCTTCCGTCCTTCGCCAGGCAAAATCACCAACTTGCATTTTCCGGGTGGTCATGGCGTACGCATTGACAGCCACGTGTATGCTGGCTATACGATTCCGCCCAACTATGACTCTATGATTGCCAAAGTTATTGTAACGGCGCAATCTCGTGAAGAGGTGCTCGTCCGCATGAAGCGAGCTTTGCAAGAGTTCGTAATTGAGGGTATCAAAACCACAATTCCGTTTCATATCAAACTCATGGATGACCCTGGTTTTCAGTCAGGAAAGTTTACGACACGCTTCTTAGAAAGCTTCGATTTTTCTGGATTGTAAACTATCTATATTTCTCCTACCAAAGCCGATCATGAGTCGGCTTTGGTATTTTTACCCCCTGACGTTGATTTTTTGAAGGTAATGCTCTACCTTCGCTCTACTCCAAACAAAAATTATGCAGGTAGAAGCATCGGCCGTGCGGGTTGAGAACCCCCACAAAAAAATAAAACAAGTATTTGTAGAAATGGGCAAAGTAGTGGTAGGGCAAGAGCGCTTGCTCAATCGGCTGCTTGTCGGACTATTTACAGGAGGCCATATTTTGTTGGAAGGCGTACCCGGTCTTGCCAAAACCCTTACCATTAGTACCCTTGCCAAAATTCTGGATTTACATTTTCATCGCATCCAATTCACTCCTGATTTGCTACCTGCCGATTTGACCGGAACGGTGATTTTTAACCGTAAAATCAACGATTTTGAAGTAAAAAAGGGGCCTGTTTTTGCCAATCTAATTTTGGCCGACGAAGTAAACCGTGCCCCGGCCAAAGTGCAATCGGCCTTGCTGGAAGCTATGCAAGAAAAACAGGTGACCATCGGCGACGAAACCTTCATTCTAGACCGTCCCTTCTTAGTATTGGCTACACAAAACCCCGTGGAGCAAGAAGGCACGTATCCTCTGCCCGAGGCGCAAGTGGACCGCTTTATGCTCAAGGTGTTTGTGGATTATCTTGACCGCAATCAAGAGCTGGAAGTGATGCGCCGAATGTCGAATATGGATTTTGACTACAAGGTACAAAAAGTGCTATCAAAAGCCGATATTTTTGGGATTCGGAACGAAATCAACAAAGTGGCCATTTCCGAAACCTTAGAGCGGTATATCATTGAGTTGATTTTTGCGACTCGCCGCCCGTTGGAATACGGGCTCAAAGACGAAGCTCGCTACGTGCAGTTTGGTGCTTCTCCACGAGCCAGTATTAACCTCAACTTGGCTGCAAAGGTGCTGGCCTTCTTTGACGAACGAGATTACGTGCTACCCGAAGACATCAAAGAAGTGGCCCCCGATGTACTCAATCACCGCATCATTCTCAACTACGAAGCCGAAGCAGACGGTATTACAACCCGACAAGTGATTGATACCATCTTGAAGAAAGTAGCCATTGGGCGCTAAATAGGCAGGTCTAAAAGGGAAGGAGGTATTATGAGTAGCCTATTAGATGGCTCGCTGCTACAATTGTGTTATTCGCCATTAAAAACTTGTTGTTATTGCTCTGGTAATGAGTGTGGTATAGTTAGTGGCTAATGCCTAATCAACACTTATTATATAAAATGCTTGCGGTAAGTTTTGGTGGATTTTTTCTGTTTATTACAGATAGAACGTCTCTAAGGTTCTGTGAGCAAATCGCTCATGTTGTCAATAGTGTCTTTGAAATTTGGAAAAAGGTAAAAGGTTAACTCTTTAGTTTGTGTAATTAAACTATACAGACCTAAAGCCAGTACACACCTGTTGTTTTTGGGCAGGGTTTTCTTAAAAAATGCCAAAAACATGAAATAATTATAGAAAATGACACCTTTTTGAGAATAGGTTTTTATCAGAAAGCTCTGTTATTTTTCGGTTAAATTTTCACCACTCCAAAAATTCTTCGTACTTTTGTCTGGCAAATAACAAAAGCGGTTGTTTGCCATGCTCGATTCTTCCAAATTCCTTTTTGAAGCCCTCACTTACGACGACGTACTGCTCGTTCCGGCTTATTCCCAAATTCTACCACGAGAAACCAATACTGAATCGTGGCTCACTCGTAACATTCGCCTCAACATCCCGATTTTGTCGGCTGCGATGGACACCGTTACCGAATCTGACTTAGCTATTGCTATGGCGCAGTCGGGCGGGATTGGTATCATTCACAAAAACATGAAAATCGGACGCCAAGCCGAAGAAGTTCGGAAAGTAAAACGCTCCGAAAGTGGGATGATTATCGACCCCATTACCCTCACCGAAGGTGATACACTGGCTGATGCCCATCGGGTAATGCGTGATTTCAAAATCGGAGGGATTCCAGTCATCAATAGCAACGGTACCTTGATAGGTATTTTGACTAACCGTGACTTGCGCTTCCAGCGAGATTTGAGCAGGCCCGTCACCGAAGTTATGACCAAAGACAAACTCATCACGGCTCGTGAAGGGATTGACTTGCAGCAGGCCGAAGAGATTTTGCAAGAGTACAAAATCGAAAAGCTGCCTATTGTGGATAAAGACTACCGACTGGCAGGGCTCATTACTTACAAAGACATCATCAAGAAGAAAAATTTCCCAAATGCTTGTAAAGACTCACTGGGTCGATTGCGGGTAGGGGCTGCTGTAGGCGTCACACCCGATTTGCTCGAGCGTGTGGCCGCTTTGGTCAAAGCTGGCGTAGATGTAGTGAGTATAGACACCGCACACGGGCACTCGCTGGGCGTAATCAATGCGCTCAAAAACGTGAAACAAGCCTTTCCGAAACTTGATGTGATGGTCGGAAACGTGGCTACAGGCGAAGGTGCTAAAGCCTTGGCCGATGCTGGTGCCGATGCCGTTAAGGTAGGGGTAGGGCCTGGAAGTATCTGTACCACTCGCATTATTGCAGGGGTAGGTATGCCACAACTTACAGCTGTTTATGAAGCGGCCAAAGCCGTAGCGGGTACGGGTGTTCCAATTATTGCTGACGGAGGGATTCGCTACTCTGGCGATATTGTAAAGGCCTTAGCCGGTGGAGCCAGCACGGTGATGATCGGTTCGATTTTGGCAGGTACCGAAGAAGCTCCTGGCGAAATTGTGATTTATGAAGGACGTAAATTCAAAACCTACCGAGGTATGGGTTCGGTAGAGGCGATGGAAGATGGCTCAAAAGACCGTTATTTCCAAGATGCCGAAGACGATGTCAAGAAACTCGTTCCCGAAGGGATTGTTGGTCGGGTGCCATTCAAAGGCAAAGTTTCAGAGATTTTGTACCAAATGGTGGGCGGCCTCAAAGCAGGTATGGGCTATTGCGGTACTGGAAATATTGAAGCGTTACAGCAAGCTAAATTCGTGAAAATCACAGCAGCAGGTGTCAAAGAAAGCCACCCGCATGACATTGCGATTTCGAGAGAAGCTCCGAATTATAGTTCGAAATAACATTCGAGAAGTAGCAAAGGTTCTTCTTCTGCGACGACTCGCAGAAGAAGAACCTTTGTGCTGTACGATGTTTTATAACCGCTCTCTGTTGTTGTAATTTTTGATAGTTTCTTGTCTTTTTAGAAGACCAATATTTGGAGGTGGAGGCAAAAGGGATTTGGTTGTGTAGTGTGTTTTTTCTATTTTTGAATTTCGTTTCTCCTTCTTTTGTTGTTCTATGAAGCCATGTCTCTACGTTCTGGCTTTCTTGCAGCTTATTGGTGTTACTCCAGCAAGTTTTGCTCAACAAGCGAAGCTATTTACGCTTGTTGGTGTAGTAAAAGATGCAAAAAAAGGAACACAACTGGTGGGGGCGGCTGTGACCATAGAAGGAACTTCTAAAGGAGTTATAACCGATCAGGAAGGATTCATGTTTAAACTCCCATCAGGTACTTATGTGCTAACGACCCAATACGTTGGCTACCTGCCCCGTAAAGATACCCTAACGATTAGTTCCCTGACGATTTACGACATTGAGCTCACAGAAGCGAATAAACAACTCGAAGAGATTATTATTACTGAACAAGCACAAGACAGAAATATTGCTGAGACCAAAACAGGGGTTACGAAGTTTTCTATCAAAACACTCAAGAAGATAGCTGCCATTGGTGGTGAAACGGATATTTTAAAGGGGTTGTTGCTACTACCCGGCGTCGCCTCTGTGGGAGAAGGGGCAATAGGGTTTAATGTGCGAGGGGGCAATATTGACCAAAACCTTATTTTGATGGACGACGCCCCCATCTATACTTCCTCGCATTTGATGGGGCTTTTGTCGGTTTTTAACCCCGACGCAATTCGTGATATTACTTTTTATCGAGGGGGGATTCCTGCCCAATTTGGTGGGCGAGTATCTTCAGTGGCAGATGTCCGAGTCAGAGAACCAGCCAATGATAGTCTGATGTTTCAGGGGGGCGTAGGCATGGCCGCCAGTCGGTTTATGGCAGAAGGCCCGTTGTGGGGTAAAAAACTGTCGTTTCTAACCGCCGCCCGCTTTTCTTTTGCTGACTATCTGTTTAAACAAATCCCTAACGTTACCCTTCAGCAGACTAAAGCCAACTTTTATGAACTCACGGCCAAGTTGTTTTTAAAATCCAACAGCAAAAATCAACTCTACCTAACGGCTTTTTTGAGTCAGGATGCCTTTAAAGTGGCAGGTGACTCACTGACCAATCTGGAGGTTAATGCTACATCGACCTTGTTTCGTTGGAAAACCGAAAATGCCTCATTTCATTGGAAACACATATTTACTGAACAGTGGGTGGGCGACGGTGCTGCCGTTTGGAGCAATTATACCTCTGTCTTGAGTAATCAACAACCTGACTATGCCTTTGATTTAACTTCCAAGATTCAGTACCAAAGCCTGCGCTATACGCTTAATTACAGCGGCAATCAGCACGACATCGAAATGGGTATCAATGGTGTTCGGTATGAAGTACAGCCAGGAAATCTACAACCTGGCTTGGTTTCTAACGTTAATCCCAAAACCTTGCCTGCCGAAAAATCAGTTGAATTGGCTGCTTTTTATAATGACGAATGGAAGCTTTCGCCCCAACTAAGCCTGACCTATGGGATGCGATTGGTATGGTTTGCGGCTTTGGGACCTACTGAGGTGCTTACTTACCAACCAGGGTTGCCTCGTGACCCTGTCACACAAACTGGTTCACAGGTATATTCATCGGGGCAAATTATGAAGACGTTTAATAGTCTTGAACCGAGGGTTACTCTTCGGTGGAGGATGGACAGCACCCACTCCATAAAATGGAGCTACCACCGGATTAAACAGTTTTTACAGTTGATTTCAAATACAACAGCAGCCCTGCCAACCGCACGATGGAAGACTGTTGATTTGTATACTGACCCGCAGCAAGTGGATCAAGTGGCAGTGGGGTATTATCGAAACCTGCAGAGCAATGCCTTTGAACTCTCCATAGAGTTCTACTACAAGGCTCTTCAAGGGGTTTCGGATTATCGAAGCGGCATTAATTTATTGCTTACTGAGCACCCAGAAACAGCCATTTTGCAAGGAACGGGTAGGGCGTATGGAGTAGAGCTGATGGTTACTAAACGCATGGGTGCTCTTACGGGCTGGTGTAGCTATACGTATGCCCAGTCGAAGATGCTCATTCATAGCCAGTACCCAGAAGATGCCACTTTTAGTGGCCAATGGTATCCTACTAATTACAACAAACCCCATCAGGTAAATCTGGTAGCCATTTGGCAAAAAAAACATCGGGTTAGTTATTCACTCAATTTCACATATAGTACGGGCCGTCCTGCTACTTTTCCGCAAGATAAGTACTTTATCGACGGGCTATATATTCCTAATTACACAAACCGAAACCAAGATAGAGTCCCTGATTATCATAGGCTTGACCTTTCGGTAACTATCAATTCAAGAATCCTAAAAGGACGTCGTTGGCAGGGAAGTTGGGTGTTTTCGATCTATAATGTATATGGACGGCAAAACGCCTATTCTATATTTTTCCGTACAAAAAATGAAAGTGCTCAAGAATATTACAACCGAACAAATGGATACAAGCTATCGGTATTTGGGACGATATTTCCAGCAATAACCTACAATTTTAAATTTTGACATACAATCAACAATAACCATTGGTATGTCGCTAAGTCAATCTATCGCCTATCAGCGTCCACGCTATCCAAGGGGTATTTTCTGGCTCTGGATGGTGGCAGGCTGCATCATGGGCTGTATCAGTGAGTATGTACCCGATACCGGCGATTTTACTCCTAAACTGGTGGTCGATGGGTTAATTACAAACCAAGCTGGTCCTTATACGGTGCGCTTGTACTACAGTGAGCCATACCTAAGCCGAGATCCAACAACCAAACTAAGAGGAGCTACTGTTTTCATAAAAGATAACCAAGGTGGACAGACCCAACTAATGGAAGTAGATCGAGGAAATTACGCTACTACGGACTCGACGTTTCGGGGAGTAGTGGGGCGTTATTATCAGATTGAAATAGTGTTATCTGATGGAAAACAGTATCGTTCAATTCCCGAACTACTCAAAGCCCCAACACCAGTTGATACGGTATATGGCGTATTTAAAGAGGGGAATGTCATTAACGACCGATTTGAAGTAATAACTGAATTCAAAGATAAAGCCAACCAAGAAAACTATTTTAAGTGGAAATGGAAACATTTTCAGGAAATATCCGTCTGCAAAATAATCGACCAAACTCCGCCAGTTCCACCTATTCGTAGGATTTACAACTGCTGCTCACCGTGTTGGAGTATCTTGAGTAGTAGCCAAGTAGATGTGTTGAGCGATGCACTTTCAGATGGTAAGACAATTAAGCACATGCTCACCACCATTCCTTACGACTCAAAAGACCCCTATTACTTGCTCATTGAGCAGTATGAACTTACTAAAAATGCCTATTTGTTTTGGAAACAAACGGAAAATCAAACCACAAACGCTGGAGGAATTTTTGATACACCTCCATCCCAGATTATAGGGAACATACAGTGTGTGTCTACTCCGTCGGAGCAAGTATTGGGCTATTTTGTGGTAGCTGGACTTACCGTAAAGCCCTCCTATGTGCTACGAAATGGTATTTCTAAGCCCCCATACCAGCCCATTAATACACTGGATAATTTACAAAAAATCAATGTTCCGGTGTGTGAGCCTTGTCAAGAGAGCCTTGGGCGTACAGCCATACGCCCGCCTGCATGGAAATAGAAGGGATTTCCAACTTCACCAACAGGTTTTTCCATCGGCGTCAATGACCGAAAAAACACTTGGACTTTCTTCCCAAGTCATCATGGCGTTGATGAGTTTAATTTGTTGAAAATCAGCTAAATCAGCAGGTCGAATGTCGGCTTCTTGCAAAAAATGGGCATCTAATAATTGCTGGCGACGAGTACCTTGTAACAAGGGCTTGCTGGGTGTAACCCAATGGCTACCATCGTACAGCGCTAAGTTGGTGTAAGACGTATCCGTCACCAAACCATTTTTCACAATCAGGATTTCGTCAGCTTGTTTATGGGTTGCTAACTGTGCCAAAGCCAAGCGGTTAGCATATTTGAATGCGTACTCAATTGCATCGCTTTGTACTAATTGAAGACGTTGGATTGGTCTGATTTGATAAGGTTCAAATTCAACACGCTCCATTTTTTCTCCATACGTCACTCTACATTTATAAACCTGCTGGGCTTCTATTTCTTCAGGAATTTCTATCAAGTCTTCCAACAACCATGCTGACTTATCAAAGCCGTGCGCTTGGCGTGTGCGCCGTAAGCGAGCATTATGGTAAGCTATATTTTCTACCTTCCGATTGAAAACTCGTATGGTTTCGATAAACAGCATGGGTTTAGCTAAGGTCGGTTTTAATGGGTAAATATACCTTATCTATGACTTCTTGATACTCTTTTTGGGCTTCGCTCAAAAAAGTAATACCTCCGCCACTTCTGAAAAATAGACCCTCGGTAGTGCGCTCCATAAATCGGATCATCACGCCGGAATCTAATACACTACCATCAAAATACCCGCAAATGCCTGTGTAATAGCCTCTTGGTTCGCCTTCCGCTTGGCGAATGATACTGACTGTGCGGGGTTTGGGTGCTCCCGAAATCGAGCCAGCTGGAAGTAAGCTAAACAGTAAGTCACCGAGAGCCGCTTGCCAATTGTCAGGCAGTTTGCCTTTGATTTCCGAACTGACTTGTAGGAGGTTTTTGTCGTGGGTACTAATTTCTTCAACATACCGAAACCGCTCTACGTGGCGTTCAGTAGTTATCATAGCTAGGTCGTTTCTAATCAAATCTACGATCGTGGCGTGTTCGTACAGTTCTTTGGTATCAGCCAAGATAACGTCTTGAGCATGAGGAATGGTAGCATCAATCGTGCCTTTCATGGGAAAAGACGAAATCCAATCGTTTTCAATCCGAACAAAGGTTTCTGGCGAAAAACAAACAAATTCCTCGACTGTTCCTTCCGCAGGCTTATGCCAAACTTTGTACTTGGCACGGCTGAACCAAAAAATTTCGGATAAACTGAGCGAGGTGTCAATCTTGGTTCTAGTAGTTAGATTAGTCAAAAACGAATTGCCATTGTGCAGCTCTGTTTTTACCAAATCAAAAGCTTGCTGAAAGCGGTTGAACGAAATGGGGTGTTTTTGAAAAGAGATTGCTTTAGAGGAAAAAACAGGAACGGTGGAAGGGTTTTTAAAGCCTTGAAAATCAAAAAGTAAGGTGTCTCTGGGTATGTTGTCGAGTGACCAGATTTGAGGCTGTTGCAATTCAAAATCAATCAAAAATATAAAGGGCTCTCGTCGAGAACCAAAGAGATTCATTTGATGAATTGCTTCAGATGGAGTCAACAAAATAAGAGATTAATCTTGCGGAAGCGGAGGAAAAACCACGCCCAAGTACAGGTCTTCCATTGAAATGGTCACCTCAATAGAACTCAACACAATGGTATCTGTCAGCGAATTGTAGGGTGTATATTGCCAAAAACGGCTGTTTTCGGGCTTAAAATACACTTCTACCAAAGGACGATGTTGGGTAATTAACACATACTCTCGAAGCGTGTCGATTTGACGATATTTCTCAAATTTTTCACCTCGATCGTAAGCAGTAGATTCTGGCGACATGACCTCTATAACAAGCGTTGGGTTCTTGGCTGCCACAGAATTGCCTTCGTAATGCTCTACCGCTCCACAAATTACGGAGGCATCAGGATAAACATAATTGGTTTTTGAAAGGGCAATTTGTAAGTCGCTACTATAAGTGAAGCAGGGCTTTTTTGCCTTAATTAAGGAGTTTCCCATAGCTCGAATAACATTACTAGAAATCAAACTATGCACAGGTGTACCACCCGCCATGGCAAAGATTTCGCCGTTGTAGTATTCGCTTTTATAGCTAGCGTTTCGCTCCAATTCGAGGTATTCTGCTACGCTATAGTGATTTTTTTTTATTGCAACTTCGCCCATCGCTTTCAGTATTTATAAAAGCAAATATAAGAAAAACCAGCTACACTTTTACCTGTTCTGCTACCAATGCGATACCCTCCATAAAGCTATGTGGAGCATAACCAAGGACTTGAATGGCCTTATCCAACACAAACCCTGTGCGTGGCGGACGTTTGGCTGGCTGTGTAAATGTACTCGAATCGGCTTTGGTAATGAGTGACTTGTCCAGACCGAAGTAGTCGGCGGTCATGATGGCCATTTCGTAAGGTGTCAAGAAATCTTTGCCCGAAATATTAAAGACCCCTTCGGCTTCTTGGTCGGCAATGAGCCAGCAACCCATAGCCAAATCCTCGGCAAGTGTAGGTGAACGGAACTGATCCGTGACAACCTTGATGGTTTTGCCCTCTTCGAGCGATTTTTTCACCCACAAAATAATATTACTACGGCTCATGTCGGCCACAATTCCATATACTAGTACCGTACGAGCAATGGCCCAGCGAATGCCAGAACGGCGCACTTCCTCTTCGCCAGCCAATTTGCTCCAGCCATAAAAACTCAAGGGGCTTGCAGGGGCGTCTTCGGTATAAGGTCCCGAGGTGCCATCAAATATAAAATCGGTAGAGAGGTGCAAAAAGAAGGTGTCATTGGCCCGACAAGCTTCTGCCAAGTACGAAACGGCGTGTACATTAAGAGCCCAAGCTTGCTCTTTTTCAAATTCGCACTGGTCCACATTGGTCATGGCAGCGGTATGAATTACCACATGCGGCTTTACTTGCGTGATTACCGTAGCCACTTCGTCGGCATTGGTGATGTCCATGGATAGGTATTGATACCCCTCGGTAAAAGGGAGCCGATTGTTGCCACGAGCCGTGGCTATGGCCTCGATGCCAGGTTGTTGAATAAGAAGCTGGACGAGTTTTTGACCTAAAAGTCCGTTAGAACCTGTAATCAGAATACGTTTGGGCATGGTATTGGGGTATTCGTTGGGCTTGAAGTTGTGTTAGTAGAAGTCTAACGACTCTTTCACAAAATTATTAATCGGGATTTGGTACTTAATCTTTGTAATACTTTGTTAATCAGTGGATTGTTAGTAATGATGTACAGTCAAAGTAAGGATAATACGGTTCGAGCCAAGACGTAACTAATCAATGATTAGCGCAAAGGTATCAATTTTTCGGCGGCTGTATCGGGTTCGAGGCGCCAGACTTTGCGGTTTTTATAATAATTCAACAAACGAGTGTTTTCTAAATTGCCCATATCATGGGCCCAAAGCACAGGGGCGTTTTCGAGGTCCGAACCATTAAATACCCACTCATAATAACAGCTATGAGCAGGCGAATAGCGTACCAAGATTAGGTGTTTGCCACCTTGCTGAGTTAAGGTTTGTTCGTGGACTTGCTTAAAATACAACCCTCCTTGCTGCCGATGCAGCTTGTAGGCTACAGCCCCCGCAATAGAAACATGGGTACCAAGTACCAAGACTGTAGCAATGCCATAGACACTGACCACTTTGGTGAACCGAATACCTTGCCCATATCGAAAACCTTGTATGATAGCTACCACAATGAGGCCAACAAACGGAGCAAAATAATGCCCTTGACTCCAGGGGTTGAGCGAGGTCACTATTAGCCCAAAGACTAAGGTAAGGAGCACAAACCGATTTATCGTAGTGTTTCTGTCGGGGGAGCTGTCTCTATCACCAAAGTCTGTCCCCTGAAAGACTTTTTTGCCTGACATAAACGGTAGGGAAATCCCTAACGCATAGAAGACAAACGTTAAAAATGGTAGAATGAATACAAAACTGAGGTAAAACTTGGCATAGTATAGCGGCTTTTCATAGAAAGCTGTGTACAGAAATCCCGAAACGTTGCGGCGTTCTCGATATAATGCTAACTCTACGTCGTGCCAATCTTTCATGGATTTATGACGATAAACGGGCGGCTTGTTCGGCGGTAAAATCAACAGCGGACGGGCTTCTTCGTATTGTGGATTGTAGGCGTTGTAATACATACTCAAAGGCTTACCTACCACTCGGTAGTTGTGATACATCATGCCTGCAACACCCAAGCTCATCACCAAGCAAAAGGGTAACCAAAACGTTGTTAAAGTACCTTTAGGTTGCCGAATCAGGCTGTAAATCAGCCATAAACTGCCAGGAAGTATAGCCACAAGCCCCTCAAACGGGCGGCTGTTAGCCAACACGATAGCACCTAATCCGAGCAAAGAGGCGTGGTATGAAGTAGGGCGTTGAAGTAGCCGAATCAACGCTCCAAAAAACAAAACACCTCCCCACATGGCTACGCCGCCGCCCCAAAACGTCATGCCCCAGTGCATCACGAATTTCTCGTAAACCGTTGTGCCTAAGGCACCTGCCAAGGCCCAAGAGCGA
Organism: Spirosomataceae bacterium; assembly: GCA_046329195.1. Classification (GTDB taxonomy): domain Bacteria; phylum Bacteroidota; class Bacteroidia; order Cytophagales; family Spirosomataceae; genus JAXLVB01. The sequence goes on from JAXLVB010000001.1 coordinate 1,225,836, forward strand.
GGCACCAAGCCTTGCAACATCCACAGCGTAGTGCAGTTGACCAAGGTCATACAAATCCAAACCCCCACGATGGCCTTGCCAAACAGGCCTTGCCCGATGGCCAAAAACACGGATTGGCCAATGGGATACTTTTGAGAATATGAAGGCACATGAAAAATATGGTGCGTTTCAAAAAACGTCCACATCGGGTGTGTGGGGCTGCTCAAACGGCCATGAACCAATGCGTCGGCACCTAGCAAATAGCCGAACTCATCGTGAACAGACGGGTAGGGTTGGTAAATTACGTAAAGTAATCCATAGGGCAACATGGTTAGACCCAGCACTAGTGCATAGGGCAACCAAGGATGTTGAGCAACCTTACTAAAGCCTTGCCGAATAGGAAGGATGCGATTGGTTATTTGTCTGAAAAACAGAAAAATAAAACCAAAGTACACTATGAAAATAATCCCTTCTGCAAGACGAATATCCATCAGTAGTGATTTGTTAATCGTTTGGAGCGCAAGGCTTCCTTTTTCTAGTAAAGAGTTGATTTTTCTACGGTCAACAAACCGCCAGTAAAGGCCTAGTTGAGTTTTTCTTTGAGGAACTGTGCCGTATAATTATTGTCTAATGCCAACATCTGTTCGGGCGTACCCGTAAACGTCACATAACCACCCTGCTCGCCGCCTTCGGGGCCGAGGTCAATAATCCAGTCGGCAGACTTGATGACTTCCATGTTGTGCTCAATAATAATGACACTATCGCCTTGCTCTACCAAAGCATTGATAGCCTTGAGGAGCTTTTTGATGTCATGAAAATGCAAACCTGTGGTGGGTTCGTCAAAAATGAACAACGTTTTGCCTTGGTGAGGGTTGCCTTTGCCTAAAAAGCTCGCCAGTTTGACCCGTTGGGCTTCTCCGCCCGACAGCGTGTTGGACGATTGCCCCAAGCGCACATACCCCAAGCCTACTTCTTGCAAAGGCATCAGTTTTTCAACCAATTTAGGTTCGTCTCGGCGGAAATACGAGATGGCGTCGTCAATGGTCATGTTCAAAATATCCGAAATATCGGTTTCGCCGTTGTATTTTACTTCCAAGATTTCCTGCTTAAAGCGTTTGCCTCCGCACGACTCGCATTTGAGGCGAACATCGGCCATAAACTGCATCTCGATGGTCACTTCTCCTTCGCCTTGACAGACTTCACAGCGGCCACCTTCTACGTTAAACGAGAAAAAGGCTGGCTTATAACCACGAGCTTTTGAGAGTGGCAAGTCGCTCATCATCAAGCGAATATGGTCGTACGCTTTGATATAGGTAACTGGATTGGAACGAGACGATTTGCCAATCGGATTTTGGTCCACCATTTCTACCGCCGCCAAGCGGTTTAGACTTCCTCGGAGGTCTGAAAATTTACCTGATTCGTCGGCGTAGCTACCAAAATGTCTGCCCAGCGCCGGAAAGAGAATTTTACGCACAAGGGTGGACTTGCCCGAACCACTCACGCCCGTTACCACAGTAAGCACACCCAACGGAAATTTAATACTGATTTCTTTGAGGTTATTTTCTCGTGCATCGGTGATTTCGATGTAATCCGACCACTTTCGGCGAATCTTTGGTGTTTTGACCTCGTCTTTGCCTGTCAAAAAAGCAATGGTATGCGAATTCTCCGCAGCTGAAGTGTTGCTTATTTGTTGAACAGCGTTCCAATTTCCCTGAAAAACCAACTCGCCACCATGTGAGCCGGCCTCTGGGCCAATGTCAATAATTTCGTCGGCGGCTTTCATCATTTCTTCTTCGTGCTCGACCACAATCACGGTGTTACCCAAATCTCGCAGCGACTTCAACACCCCGACGAGTCGTTTGGTATCACGAGGGTGCAAGCCGATAGAAGGTTCGTCCAGAATATACATCGACCCCACCAGTGCGCTACCCAACGAAGTAGCCAACTTGATCCGCTGATACTCTCCCCCCGACAGCGTGCCTGTGAGTCGATTGAGCGTTAGGTAGCCCAAACCAACCTCTTCCATATAGCTGAGGCGGTTTTTGATTTCGGTCAAAATCCGTCGAGCTACTTTCTCGTCGTGTTCGTTGAGGATGATGCCACGGAAAAATGCCGTCGTTTCCGAAATCGGTAGCAACACCAAGTCAATAATGGATTTTCCGTTGATTTTGACATACCCGGCGTCTTTACGCAGGCGAGAGCCTTTGCACTCAGGGCAAGTAGTACGCCCCCGATACCGAGACAGCATCACCCGATACTGGATTTTGTGCGTTTCGGCCTCCAGCATGGCAAAAAAGGCGTTCAAGCCTTCAAAGTATGAATTACCGACCCAGAGTAATTCTTTTTCTTGCGGAGTAAGGTCTTTGTAAGGACGGTGAATGGGAAAATCGAAGCGAATGCCGTTTTTGATGAGCGGAACGAGCCATTCGCCCATTTTGTCGCTACGCCAAGGGGCAATGGCTCCTTCATAAACCGAGAGGTTCTTATCTGGAATGACCAAGTCGGGGTCTATCCCCAAAATCCGCCCGAAGCCTTCGCAGCGTTTGCAGGCACCGTAAGGGTTATTAAACGAAAAAAGGTTCAAACTAGGAGTCTCAAACGCAAGGCCATCGAGTTCAAATTTGTCGGAAAATACTCGTTTTTCGGTCCCTACTATTTCGATGTAACAAGCACCGTCTCCTTCAAAAAATGCCGTTTGTACAGAGTCACCGAGGCGAAATTGGGTTTCTTCGTCATGGTGCTTCACAGCCAAGCGGTCTATTAAGATTTGGATATCTGTGTTAAGTTGAGACAGTGTGGAGGCATTGGCCAAAAGTTCTTCAATAAAAAGCAACTCGTCATTAGCCACCACACGAGTAAAGCCTTTTTGGAGTAAGATATTGAGCTCTTCTTTGAGGCTTCGTCCGTGTTTGAGTAGGAGTGGTGCCAAAATCATCACCCGAGCACCTTCGGCATGGCTCAACACATAGTCCACTACGTCGGTTACGGTGTCTTTCTTGACCTCTAAGCCCGACACCGGCGAGTACGTGCGCCCAATACGAGCAAAGAGGAGCTTGAGATAGTCATAGATTTCGGTAGTGGTTCCGACGGTAGAACGTGGGTTTTTGGACGAAACCTTTTGCTCAATCGCTATGGCCGGCGACACGCCTTTGATGTACTCTACGTCGGGTTTTTCCATCCGACCCAAAAACTGCCGAGCATAGCTACTGAGGCTTTCTACATACATGCGCTGCCCTTCGGCAAATAGCGTATCGAACGCCAACGACGACTTGCCCGACCCCGATAAGCCCGTGACAACCACCAGTTTGTTGCGTGGGATAGCAACGTCTATGTTTTTTAGATTGTTGACTTTGGCACCTTTGATGATGATAAATTGCCTCGGATTGAGGTCTTCTACCACAGGTCGGCTAAAGGTAAGCGATTCGGTTTGGTTCATCCCGCAAAATTAGTGAAAACAGCACTCAATAGCATGACACGATTAGAAATAAGATTGTTCCCATTCTTTGCAAGAAATTTCATCTTTATTGCGTTACTTTGAATGGAATTAACGGTGCGTTTGGCAGTGAACTACCCAATAGCAACAGAGCGATGGGTAGTATCAAACCTTTTATTTTGTTTTTAGTACGTTGTTCTGTACCAAGGCTTGTAACTTGTTGAATAAAAGAAACTTCAGGGCTTTGGGGCAGAACCCAAACTTATTAACCTTACCATGAAAAAATGGATGATAGTAGCAGGACTATGTGTTCTGTGTTGGGGCAAAGAGGCGGTGGCTCAGACGGATCCACAGCCCCAAAACAAGTCAATCGTGATTCGACCAGAGGGGTATCAAGAACCGAAAGAACCCGAATTAAAAGACTTAACGTTCAAACAACGCTTGCGGTTTGGGGGTAACTTCGGTGGCTTGAGCATTGGGAATCCAACGTCTGTTGGGGTTTCGCCGATGTTAGGCTATCAGCTTACTAATCAGGCGATTTTGGGCGTTGGAGGTACGTATCAGTATTATTCCTACCGAGATTTTTATAATAACCGTTACACTTCCAATGCAATTGCGTATCGGGCGTTTATCATGCAAAATATCTCGGTGTTACAGCAGTTGTTGGGTGGAGGGTATTTGCAAGCCGAAGTTGAAAAATACGAAAGTCTTTCGGGTGGATTCAGCTACCAGCCCTCATTCTTGGTAGGGTTAGGGTTGGGTAGTCCTCGAAGCTTCAACCTGACCGTGTTGTATAATTTGAACTACAAAGATGGCTATGACCAGTACGGTCGCCCCTATTCGATTTACAGTAGCCCCTTGGTGTTAAGAGTAGGAGGATTTTTCTTCTAACGAGATTTTTTCTTTGTTACAAAAAAGTGTCGTCAATGCATGTTGGCGGCGCTTTTTTGTAGTTGATAATCCATCAGAGGCGGCCTGTCTTAGGGTTTGTATGAGATGGATTTGAGTTTCATCCATTGCCCGGCTTTTCCGGGTTGGGTATCAATGGGGGCCAGCATGAGTTGTATGATACCACCTTTCCAATCGGGTGAGGTACTTAGGTTGATTTCGTAGGTATGGTACTGGCGGTCGTTGATGATCGGAAACGTCAAGCTTTGGGTCGTTACAAACTTGAGTGTTTCGCCCCAGCGTCGCCAGTAAAGTCGGCCTTGGGGGGCATCGGTTTGAAACGCTGCTTTGATATACAGTTTGCTTACTTCGCTGGAGTACCAAAATCCCACAGGGCTGTACATTTCTACTTTTTCTTTTTCCAGCGGTAAGGTAAGCTCGCCTTGCATCGGAAACCCAGTATCGTGAACGCCGTCAATGTAAAACCAATGCTGTCGGTCGGAAGTAAACTGATAGTCAGGCAGGTAACGTTTGCTTAGGTTCTGCTGGTACGCATATTGGCGAATGTCTGACAGTGAGCCCACAATCAACGAATAGCCGTATTCGTAAACAATGTTGTGGTCAAGTACCTCTATTTTGAGTGGTGACAAATACCCTGCCGAGGGCGAAAATTCATCGGTGCCACCTGCAAAACTAAAACTGGCACCTGCAAAATAAAACCCATCGTTTTGGTAAATGCCTACTCCCCAGTTGTCGTCTCGGAGTAGTGCAGCCCAGCTTTCGGTGGCATGAAAATACGTATTGGTATTGGCCTTGGCTGGAGTAAGCACGTCGGCAGCATCGTTTGTAAAAGGCTTCTCGCCCGTGTAACTCACGATTTTTCGCAAGGCTGCATTGGTGTAAATGGCGGGTAATTCTTGTACGTAGCCGTTGTATTGGGTCTTGTCGCTGCGTTGATTGCTGAGGCGGTGGCGTACTTTGGCCACGTTATTGTCGAGTTCAATCCAAGTTTCGATGGTGCAGTCGCAAGGTTCGGCGTTGAGAGCCCATTGCATGGGCGTGGCCTTGACGTACAGCACCTTGTTATCGTTTTTGAACTCCAAGGTTTTGGACCAATTGCCATACACATCTCCTGCCTGAACGGGGTTCCAACCCGTGTGCTCCCAACCACCTTTGGGTTGTTTGCCATTGGGTGCAAACGGCGTAGGACCCGAATAAAACGAAATCTGAATCTGACGTCCCAAATCATAATTATTCACCAAATTGACCTTCTGCTTTGAGTCGGCCAGATAGGTGATGACCCCGCCCGCCCCTTTGTTGACACCGATTCGGATGATGCCATTGTCCAGATAATCAGTGTCTTCTGGTTTGGACGGAAGCGGCTTGCTTTGGTTCGCATTAGGGTCGGTCTGGGCCTTGGTTTGTACGCCTTCGTAGTACCCCGATGCTTGGGCAATTTTTTCTGGATTCCACAACTCCCCTTGTTTGCAGCCCCCAAAAGGTGCAATCATACTCACCACCAACAAAAACCCAGCACTACGGCCCCAATTCATGTTCACGAGTAAAAAATGTTAAATTGAATGTGCAAACTACAAAAATTAACCGAAATTGGGCAGAGATTGTTACAATCGTACTCTTCTACTCGCTCATGCAAATCATAGACCTCTCCAAACCCATTCAATATAACGCTGGCGACCCGTGGTTTATGCGGGTGCGTATCAAGCACAAACCTCATAAAGCAGCCAAGTGGCTGATTCGGTACTTGGGCTTGCCTTTTCGATTGTTTCCGAAAGAATGGACTGGTTGGGCTGATGATACTATCCAGAAAATGGGCGTACATTCTACTACCCATCTCGATGCGCCTTGGCACTATTCGCCTACCATCAATGGCGAGCCCGCCAAAACCATTGACCAAATTCCGCTCGAATGGTGCTATGGCGATGGCGTAGTGATAGACGTATCGTGGAAGCCTGACTTTGAGGCCATTACCATAGCAGACCTTCAAGCTGATTTGGCAAAAACAGGAGCCAGCCTTCGCCCAGGGATGATTGTGTTGATTCGGACTGACCGAGACAAACACATGGGAACTAAGGATTTTTTTGAACGAGGTACAGGTATGAGCCGAGAGGCTACAGAATGGCTTATTGACCAAGGTATTAAGGTAATGGGCATTGACCAGTGGGGCTGGGACATCCCCTTGCCTTACATGGTAAAAGAAGCCAAACGAACCAACAACTCCGATTTGTTTTGGGAGGCGCATTTGGTAGGGCGCACCAAGGAGTACTTGCACATGGAACAACTTACCAACCTGAAGGCATTGCCGCCCTTTGGGTTCAAGGTTTGTGTGTTTCCCCTCAAAATTGTAGGTGCTTCCGCTGCTCCAGCTCGGGTAGTAGCTTTGTTAGATTAAGTAGAAAGTAGGTGTTGATTTTTTTAATTTGTTGATTAACAAGATATTATGATTGTCAAGGTGGCCTTGGTTCCTAGTAACCAATCAACCAGTCCCTATTTCGGTCGGTCTAGCTGGGCACGCATTCGGTAGCGGATGAGCACCTTCTTGCCCGATACTTTTTCCAAAATCGGTTTGAGCATTTTTTCGGCATTTACCTTCGTTTGGTCTAAAATACCCATGTCAAGGGCTGATTTTTGTAATTGACCTTCGGCTTGCTTAAAAGCCTGCTCTACTAATAGAGCTTCGTCGAGTAAGGCGTATTCGGTGTTATAGACTTTCGATTTTTGGTGGTCAATTTTCACGTAACAGATTTCGGGTTCGGGCAAATGCACAATAAGGGTATCGTACTTGGTGGCAATGTCTGACATACTCACCGTGCTTAGATTGATGCACCCTACCGCCTCGCCTTGTACAATTAACAAAGCCTTAGAGTTGGGCAAAAAAGCCTTGACAATTTCGTGCTCCACTACATCTCTGAAGCTGTATTTTACCAACTCTATTTTTCCCAGCGCTGTAATTTCCCTGACCACTACGTTGTGGTCGGTTTCGGTTTGGTCAGGCTGATTCCAAAAACTAAGTTTGGTTTTTACGTTTTCCCATGCGTAGATAACCCCTGCTACCAAGCAGAGCAATACCAAAAGCCGAATCAAGAAACGATACATGGCGAACAGAATTATTTTGTATTCAAAGGTAGGAGTTCGTCCGAATTTTAAAAGAATTAAGTGATAAGCCCTTGTTATTTGTAGGATGACTGGTGGGTTAATAAATTGACTGTTAGGTGCTTATATTATTTTTGTTTTAATGGTTTAGGGTAAGTCTATTGCTTGAGCGGCATGACAAAAAAGCTCCATATATAAACCTGACAAAAATTTTTGTAAGATTACTAGCTCAATAGGTAGTTTACCCGTACAAATCCCATTTTCCCATGAAAAACCTATTCATCTGTCTATTACTGAGCATGTCACTCGCCTCGTGGGCGCAAACCCGTTTTCTCAAAATCTCAAGAGCAGACTCGCCCGTTTCAATCGGATTTCGCCGTATCGAAGCAGGGGATGGCGCTGCGGTGGGTTTTCACCTTGATGGCACAAAATATTTCCAATCAGGTACTGTGCAAGAAATCGGAGAGAATTACATCGTTTTCAAGAAGTCGGGACTTTTTGGCAAAAAACGAATCATTCCACTCGATAGTATTACGCATATTCAAGAACTTATGATGAATATGGGCAACGGACTCAGTGTGGTAGCAGTCAGTTCGTTGGCTTTGAGTGGTGTGTTAGTGGCTACTACGTTCAATTCGCAGCGGATTTATGGTGTATTGAGCTTAGGGCTGAGTGCAGGAAGTTTTATTTACACCTCATCGTTACGGCGAAAACTGGTAAAGCGAACCTTAGAAAAATACAATAAAGTAGGTCGAGACTGGAAGGTACAAGTGGTGCAGGAATAAAAACAAACAAGGTCTGAAAACGTATAGTTTTCGGACCTTGTTTGGATATAATGAGCCATTTTAACTACTAAACAAATGGCAAGCTATTCATAATCAAATTATCATACGAGGCTTACTTGCTTACCTCTTGTGTTTCCAGATTAAACAAATCATTGAGCACATCAATTAAGGTTTCGGCTTCGCCCCGCTTGCAGGCTGCTTTGAGTTGCAACACAGGCAATTTTAGAATCTTTTGAATCATGCCTTGCGTAATCTTGTCCACCTTTTCGGTTTCTTCAGGCGTGAGGTTTTTGAGATAACGGGCCAGTTCTTCTTTCCGAATCTGCTCCAACGCATTTTTCAACTTCTGAATCGTAGGCGACACCACCATCTCTTTCGACCAGTCGTCGAAACTCACCAAGGCTTCGTCTATCAGCGCATGTACCTGCGGAATCGCCTCCAAGCGACGTTGCAAGGCTTCGTCAGCTCGTTTTTGGATGCCGTCGATGTTATAGACCAAGACTCCGGCTACATCTTCCACATCGTGCGCTACACTGCGAGGTACCGACAAGTCAATGAAATACTTGAACGTAAGAATGGTAAGGCTGCCAACTAAGTTTTTGGTAATGAGTGGGCTATCCATCCGAACCGACGATACCACTACATCGGCTTGGGCAATTTGCTCGACCAAGTTTTCGTAAGGAGCCACTTTGAAGTTATGACCATCGGCCACTTTCTGCGCCTTTGAGAGCGTGCGGTTGGTAACGGTAATATCGGCAAATGCCTTATCGGCCAGATTTTTACAAACGTCAGTACCAATTTCGCCCAAACCTACAATCAACACCTTGGGTTGAGCGATGTGCTGAGTGAGTTCTTCGATGAGTTCTACCGTAGCATACGAGGTAGAAGCGGCACCATCCCTAAAGCTCGTTTCTTGGGTTACTCGTTTGTTGGTAAAGAAAATCGTGTGCATCAAACGGTGCAAAAACGGCCCCGCCATACCCATATCGGCCGACCATTGGTAGGCGTGCTTGATTTGATTCGGAATTTGCAAATCGCCCACCACCTTGGAATGCAAGCCCAAGGCTACTTCAAACAAGTACCGCACCGAGGCTGCGTGGTCGTTGGTGATTTGGAAATAATCAAGATACTCCGATACGTTTACTAAGCCTTTTTGAATCAACAGCATTTTCACGATGTTGGTACTGTGATTGTCAGGCGAAGCGTAATAGATTTCAGTACGATTACAAGTCGAAACAACCAAAAGGTCCTGTAGTTCAAACGTTTCCCGAAGGCTCAGCATCAGCGACTTAGCTTCGACTTCGCTAAGCGCCACCTGCTCACGCACTGCCAATGGAGCGGTTTTGTAAGACAAACTGATTGATTTGAACTGATTATGCATGATTGCTCGTTGGAAAAAGTTCACAAAGTTACGCCGCAGCTACGAAGAATAACACATTTTTTTTGAATTCTTATCGAACGGATAGTGCAACGCTGAAATGTTAGACAAAGTTGCGGTACCCCCTCACTAAAAAAAATGATATTCGTCAATTTGCCTTGGTTTTCTTTATCATTATACCAAGTTTTTGAGGTTATTGTTTAACGGCGGCGCTGTTTATAATTAAAAGAGTATTTTGACGGCGCCACCGTTGGGTACACCAAATTATTTTTTGGTTTTCAAAACATAGCTAGATGAAAACCTGAAAGAAATAACCTGATAATCAGCGAATGGTTATATTTTCAGGTTACCCAGTTTTCAAAACATAGCTGAATGAAAACTTGATAATCAGGGAATGGGTGCATTTTCAAATTCCCCAATTAACCTTACTGCCCTACAATATCAGCCTTCATAGAAGCCAATGCAGTGAGGAGTTCGATTTTGGTACGAGATTCTACCTTAAACTTCACCAATGATTTGGTCAAGTCTTCTACCAAAGCATTGAAGTCTGCCTCCTTGATGTTCATGCCTTTGTGGGCGGTTTTCATGTCTTTGCCAGTGTACTTCTCAGGGCCACCCGACGCTTGACCAATTTGGTTTACCAAATTCGTTTTCAGGGCATTGAGACGGTTTTTGTCGGCAGCAGCGGCAGCAAAAAATGCATTGATACGAGTGTCAGCTGCTACGTTGGCGATGAAATCGTCCACTACAGCGGTGATGGCTGCATTGCCTCCTAAGCGTACATAAAGCGATTTGGGGCCTTCTACAATGTCGGCTTTCATGGTAGCCAAAGCACCGAGCAAGGTAGTACGAGTTTTAGGGAGCACATTAAATTTCACCAAAGCTTTGGATAGGTCTTCTACCAAGGCATTAAAATGCGATTCTTCAATACCCATGCCTTTGTGGGCGGTTTTCATATCAAGACCTGTGTACTTTTCAGGGCCACCAGTAGCCTGTCCTACTTGGTTGATGAGGTTGTCACGCAGGCGCTTCAACCGAGCAGCGTCGGCAGCGGCATCCGCAAAAAACGCATTGATACGAGTGTCTGCAGCTACGTTGGTGATAAACTGGTCAATTACCGCCGAGATAGCCGCATTGCCGCCCAGTTGGTCATACAGCGACTTTTGTGGCTCTACAATGTCGGCTTTCATAGCTGCTAAGGCCGTAAGTAGTTCGGTCTTTTCGGTGGTCATTACACTGTATTTGTCCAACGCCTTGGTCAAGTCCTCTACTAAGGCTGTAAAGTCAGCGTCTTGGATACCCATGCCTTTGTGGGCAGTTTTCATGTCGAGACCTGTGTACTTTTCAGGACCACCGGAAGCCTGTCCTACTTGGTTAATAAGGTTGTCACGCAGGCGCTTCAAGCGAGCGGCATCTGCAGCGGCATCGGCAAAAAAGACGTTGATACGAGTGTCGGCTGCTACGTTGGCAATGAACTGGTCAATCACTGCCGAAATCGCAGCATTACCCCCAAGACGTTCATAGAGCGACTTGGGAGCTTCGTCATCATTTTTGCAGGATGCCAAAAACAACGTACTTGTGAGCAGCATAAGGCTCAGAAAGCGAATGGGTTTGTTCATGGTTGTAAAAAATTAGTTGTTTTGATGCAACGGTCAGACGATACCCGCCATCTGACTACTGCCCGTTATTATGATTCTTGCGGGTATTTTTCAGTTAAAATGTGCTGAAAATCAGATGGTTGTCTTTTATTTTTTGTTGAAATGAGTACAAAAATCCCTTATCCCAACAAAAACTTATTGGACAAAAAGAATCAAGGTTAATTAGTGTGGAAGATTACCGAAAACAAAGCGTTGTTTTCAGACTAACAAGGAAATTAATGTACTCGGCCGGAACGGGGCATTTGGGGCCGTCGTAAGCTGCAAAGTTGATTTTAGAAGCACCTTGGTCAGCTTGCTGAACAAGCGTTTGAAGAGTTTGTTCCGACACTTGGTCGTCGTAATACGTCACACTCACCGCCATACCGCTTGGATTTACGGTGCAGGCTGTTACGCCATTGGTATGCGCAAGGCGCTCGTTTAAAGCGGCGCTGTCGGATGCAGAAGGGGATTGGCTTAGTTTAAAAACAACTAAATTGATGGGTTTTAGGTTGAGTTTGGCCGAAAGAGGAGGTTCTTCCCAGTTGGCCCATGCAAAAATCCCTAAAAAAAGCGTTAAACAAGTAATCAATAATCCTCTGGTGATTGTGCGTATTGTTTTCATAGGTGGTTTGTGTATCGGTTTTGCACATACCTACGGCGCAGATTTGAATTTGGATTGTTGATTTTTCAAAAAAATGTAAGAAATTTCCGAAATGCTATCTGTAGATATTTATAATCAAAAAAATACCCTCAAGCTGACCATCTTTGTCGTAGCTGGTTTAATGGTCTTGGTCTCGATGTATTATACCGACCAGTTAGTTAAACAACTCGAACTTCGAGAAGAACGACAAGTGCAGTTATATGCGCAAGGACTACGTGCCGCTACTACAAGTTATGATGAAAACGTGGACTTCATCATGAACTATATCGTAAAAGATACAACTAATACCACGATTCCGGTGGTGTATATCAACGAAACTGGTTTTTTATCTTCGATTAATATCAAGTTTCCACCGAATGCCACTCGTGCCGAACAGCAGGCTATTAACGAGCAAAATCTGGAAGATATGAAAGACGAACACCCACCCATAGAGCTTGACTTGGGCGAGGGTAAAAAAGGGTACATTTATTATAGTAACTCGTTCTTGTTGAAGCAGTTACGGTACTTTCCGTTGATTCAACTCTTTGTGGTTTTGCTGTTTGGAGGCATGGCCTACATTGCCTTTAGTAGTGCCCGACGAGCCGAGCAAAACCGAGTGTGGGTGGGTTTGGCCAAAGAAACTGCCCACCAGTTAGGCACGCCGCTGTCATCCCTAACGGCTTGGGTAGAATTTTTCAAGGCAGATCCTGAGCACTACGATCCGCATATTACCGTTGAGCTCGAAAAAGACGTGCAACGCCTAGGGATGATTACAACCCGATTCTCGAATATCGGTTCGGTGCCAACGCTTAAAGACGAGTCTATCTACGAGATTGTTCACGGCATAGCCAGTTATTTGCAAAAGCGGATTTCGACTAAAGTTAAAATTTCGGTCAGTACCAAACTTCCTACCGACCAAACGATTCCAATAAACCGATACTTGTTTGAGTGGGTTATCGAAAACCTCTGCAAAAATGCGGCAGATGCCATTGGGGGTATGGCTGGAGAGATAAAAATAGAAATCAATCGCCTCAATTACAGGCAAATTGCGATTGATGTGACCGACACGGGCAAAGGCATCCCGAAATCTAACTTCAAGAAAGTATTTAATGCGGGCTTTAGTACCAAAACCCGTGGCTGGGGCCTTGGACTAACCTTAGCGAAGCGAATCGTCGAAAACTATCACGACGGCAAGCTGATGGTACACCATTCAGAAATTGGAAAAGGTACCACCTTCCGAGTGATTATGCCAGGGTGATAAGGTTGCTATTCGTTGAGTACAACAGGGTCTGTCTTGACCCAATTGCTATAATTAAGCTTACGGTCACGAATCCGAATCTCAAAGCGCAGGGTGTCTCGTTTGGGTGTAAACGATTGTAAGAAATCGAATGAATAGTCTAAATTTCCTTCAATAGCGCCTGTTTTGCCGTCGGTGCGGAGAGGAGGGAAGAACCCACCCAACGGTGGCGAGAGGACAATTTCGCTAAAGACTCCGTTTTTACTTCTAAAGGCTTTTATTTCGTAGTTATTAATCCCCTTGAGTGGCGACTTAGCGTCTTGAAATTCAGTCTGGGTCATCCCCAAATCTCCATCGCCATCTTGAAAAAATACGGTTACAATCAGCGAGTCTTTCTTACCTTGCGAAAATGCATCAGTGGCTACGATTTTCCGAATACTCTGAAACGTAATGTACGGTGTAGTACTAAAGTCGGGTTCTTTGATACAGCCCCAAATTGCTACTGATAACCCAGCCAAAACAACACCCGAAAGAATATATTTTTTCATACGAAAATGCATTTACAATGCAAAAAACGAAAAAATAGGCTAAACTGTTGCTTTTCAGTCGTAATAATATCAAAAAAACGAATTAGAATTGTACAAACCTATGCTGTAATAGAAATAATGCCCATTTATGGACTTATTTGCGCCATTTAATAAATAAAGGTTGGATTGCGTTTGTCCTCTCAAAAATTTCACAAACTTTGTTCAATCATAATCTCAAAATACCCGGTACCATGAAAATCTTTCGTTTTACAATTGCTGTAGTATTAACCAGTGCAGTGTTATTTTCTTGTGATACAGCCAAGAAGGTTAAAGAAACAACCGATAACCTGTCGGCTGCTAAAAATGCCGCCGAAAACATGCAAGAAGGTATGGAAGCCGCCAACAAACGAATTGAAGAGCGGAAAGCTAAAGGCGATACGTTGGCCATGCCGTACAAAGATTTGCAAGCGTATTTGCCATCCATTAGTGGCTACACTGCCGATGGCGGTCCGTCGGGTTCTACCACCAATATGATGGGCTTCTCGCTCTCAACCTGTGAGCAAAACTATAAAAAAGGCGATTCGAACATCAAAGTAAAAATCACAGACTATAATGCTGGTTATTCGGCGTTTATGGGAATTACAGCGATGATGAAAGCAGGTTTTTCGTCAGAAGATGACAACCAAAAAGCTGGAGGTGTCAATATGGGTGTTGACGGTGTGGCTGGGTATGAAACCATTTACAAAAAAGACAAGCGAGCACAATTGATTTTGGCCATAGCAGATAGATTTTACATAGAACTGGAAGGAGATAACCTTGACAACTCCGAAGCCCTTCAAACCATAGCCAAAGACATGAAGCTATCAGACTTAGCTGCCAAATAAGTCATTTGTAAAAATGCTATTTGCATGAATAGCATTTGAATCCTGAAATCATTGTATTTTTGCAAAACCTGCGAGGCAATGCCCCCTTGCAGGTTTTTTTATCGGAAAAGTATCTTCACCACCAACCTGCCGAAGCCTCGACTTTTGCGAGTTGCAGCATAGATTGACTTTGAAAACACCAATTACGCTCCCCGATGTATCTATCTCTCGCCGAGAGGCTCTTTGTCAGTTAGTGTCGGTAAGTACAGCTGCCCTAATGGGCTGTGGTTCGCCCAATAAAGCACAGGCGAGAGTAGGAGAGGAGCGAGCCCCTACAGAGCGGTTTAAGCTGGTGGTTGCTAATGGGACGGTGTTTAGTGGAGGTAAACTCCAACCTCTCAACATCGGCGTAACAGCCGAAGGTAAACTACGCCTCCACGAGGCCGCCTTGCAAGGAGACAAAGTAATAAATGCCTCCAACAAAATCGTGTCGCCAGGGTTTGTGGATATTTTGGCCGATGACTCTTATAATCCTGAACAGAGTTACAAAACCTTTGAGAAATTCAAACTGAGTGATGGCCTCACTACGGTGTTGCAGCTGCATGGTGGTTCCGAAAATCCAACAGCATATCATCAGGCTTTCGATAAAAAGCCCCACCTAACCAATTATGGCGTAGGGATTTTTGTAATGCGGATTCGAGCCATGATTCCTGACGAGGCTGCTCGGATTCGACACGTTGAAAAAATGCTCGATGAAGGGGCCTTGGCCGTTTGCCATAGCCTCGAATACCAACCTACCCCTTATCCAGAGGTATTGAAATACGCCAAACTGGCTCATCAATACAACCGCCCGATGTTCTTGCACCTGCGGTATTCGTCTCGTGAAAAAGAACTAGAGGGCGTAAAAGAAGCCATTCGGCTGGCACAAGAGACCAATATTCGCCTGCATATCAATCATTTGCACTCTACGGGAGGAACTTTTAATATGCCCGAAGCCCTGCGCCTGATACGAGCGGCTCGGCAGTCGGGTACCGAAATCACCTGCTGTATATATCCGTACACCTACTGGGCTACCTACCTGCACTCCAAGCGCTTTGACCCCGGCTGGCGAGAAATGTATGGTTTAGACTACAGCGATCTTCGCTTGGTTGGTACCCCCATGCACCTCACCCAACGTACATTTGAGCTGCTACGACGCAAGCCTGGGCATTTGGTAGCAGTACCAGAAGGCACAATGCCATTCAAAACAACCATTGATTTGGCCATGCAAGAGGATTTTTGCCTGATTGGCTCGGATGGAGGTATTGTAAACGAAACAGCAGCCAACTCGCATCCTCGTGGCGCTGGCTGTTTCTCGACGGCCCTGCGTCATGCCTTAGATATTAAACTGCCTTTGGAGAAAATTTTGCCTAAAATGACGTCTCTTCCAGCACAGTTGGTGCGCCCTGCTTTGCAAAATAGAGGAGAGTTAAAAGATGGCTTCGTAGCAGACCTTACCATTTTTGACCCCAAGATCGTCAATGGCAAAGCTTCTGTCGAGAACCCAAATCAGTTTTCGGCAGGTATTGAGGCTGTAGTGCTTGGTGGAGAATTGGTGTACGAAAAAGGAAAAATAGTGGCGTCTAAAGGAAAGGATATTCGGCTTAAAAGGGTTTAATATAATTCTACTTTTGCAGAGAGAGTCGTAATGTGCAGAATATCAATATGTAAGCCTTGATTTTAGTGGGTATTTTCTGATAAGTTAGGACAGCATTCTGCGAAAATTTGCGTAACAATTGCGGGTAAAGACTGCTCAAAATCGGCTTCTGTCTATCGCTTATTTTTCTATGGGCTCGTTGTCCTCATCTACCAAAACGAATACGTCTTCGGTAGGTTTGCGCATAAGATAGCGCTCACGGGCATATTTTTCAACCAGTTTGGCATTGCCCAGTACCTCCCGTTGTTCTTTTTTTACTTCTATTATTTTCTCTTCATAAAATGCCTTTTCTTTACGTAGTTCACGCACTTTCCACCACATGCCTATTTGTGTAAACAGGTCGTTGGGGTCGAAGAAAAGCATCCATACTACCCAAATCGCAGCAGAAAGCACGTAAGGGTTTACCGAACGAAGCCATTTTAGGAGAGATTTCATGGGCTGTCAAGAAAAAGCGGCGTTCCGCTTGTCAAAAAACGGAACGCCTAATTGGGTATTTTGAAAGAAGAGGTGAAAGATTCACCTTTTTCATTGATTAAAATTTTAAGCCTGGGAAGTACGCCGTCTCGCCTAACTCCTCCTCAATACGGAGCAATTGGTTGTATTTGGCCATACGGTCTGAACGTGATGCCGAACCCGTTTTGATTTGACCGGTATTCAATGCCACAGCCAAGTCGGCAATGGTAGCGTCTTCGGTCTCGCCCGAACGGTGCGACATGATGTTTTTGTAGCTGTTGCGTTTAGCAAGGTTTACGGTATCAATGGTTTCTGATAACGAACCAATTTGGTTTACCTTCACCAACACAGCATTGGCTACGCCTTTTTCGATACCCTCGGCTAAGCGTTTTACGTTGGTTACAAAAAGGTCATCACCAACCAATTGGCATTTTTTACCAATCGAATCAGTTACCATTTTCCAGCCAGCCCAGTCGTCTTCGGCCATACCGTCTTCGATACTGATGATAGGGTACTTGTTCACCCAGTTAGTCCAGTAAGCAGCCATTTCCTCAGAAGTAAACTCTTCTTTGGTAGATTTCTTGAAGATATACTTGCCTTTTTCTTCGTTATAAAACTCCGAAGCAGCAGCGTCCATCGCAATGAAGATGTCTTCGCCAGGGCGGTAGCCTGCTTTCTCAATAGCAATCAAGATAGTTTCCAAGGCCTCCACGTTCGACTGGATGTTTGGTGCAAAACCACCTTCGTCACCTACGTTGGTAGAGTAGCCTTTGCTTTTCAATACGCCTTTCAAGGCATGGAACACCTCAGTACCCATCCGTAACGCTTGCGAGAAGGTTTCGGCCTTAGCAGGCATTACCATAAACTCTTGAAAATCAATAGCGTTATCAGCGTGAGCACCACCGTTCATGATATTCATCATCGGTACGGGGAGGGTGTTGGCATTGACTCCGCCAATGTAGCGGAACAACGACAGCCCGGCTTCTTGAGCAGCCGCTTTGGCAACCGCCATCGAAACGCCCAAAATAGCATTGGCGCCTAATTTGCCTTTATTTGGAGTGCCGTCAAGCTCATTCATGATTTTGTCAATCATATTTTGCTCAAAAACCGACAATCCAATGATTTCTGGATAAATCAATTCGTTTACGTTCTCAACAGCTTTTAGTACACCTTTGCCAAGATATACGCTTTTGTCATTGTCTCTTAACTCAACGGCTTCGTGTACGCCAGTAGAAGCACCCGAAGGTACGGCTGCACGGCCCAAGAAGCCATTTTCGGTACGAACGTCCACCTCTACGGTTGGATTACCACGAGAATCTAAGATTTGTCTTGCGTGAACAGACTGAATTGTACTCATCGTCAGGGTTGTTTTTTGTGATAGAATTCCAAATGAACCTACAAAATAAGCGACTTTTCTACGATAAATTGAAGGTAAAGCACTAACTTGACCATACTTTAATAAAAGTAAATAATAAAAATGAAAAAATTTGTTTGTTTAATTATATTTTTGGGTTTAGGTAATGTGCTCATGGCACAAGAAATGCCCGACACCACTATCAAGGCCATTCCTCTGACACTTACTGAACTAGAGAAAATTGTAAAAGAAAATAAGCTGGTTGTGGCTGATTTTCATGCCGATTGGTGTGGACCTTGCCGAAAAATGCTGCCTTCATTTGCACAGCTAAAAAAAGAGTTCGAAGGCAAAGCTGTGTTCCTGAAAATCCACCATGACCTCAGCAAGCCCTTGGTGCAGTACTATGGCATTGACGAAATCCCGACCATGTTGGTTTTCAAGAATAAAAAGATGGTCAATCGGCTCATCGGATATATGGATGCCAATACCATGCGCACGTTGCTGAAGGATAGTTTCGCCAAAGTGGTGGAATAAACCTCCAAGCAAAGAAAAAAGCACCAGACCGTAAAACCCGCCTGGTGCATCAAATACTCCTTCTCAGTCACTGTGTTACTCTGCCATTTTTACAAACTTGAGCGATTGAGATTGCTTTGTATTGCTCACGTTGAGAAAATACACACCATTGGCCATGTCGCCAACATTCAATTGAACCACTCGTTCGCCTGGTAAGGTAGTCAAGGCTTTGGTAGCAAGCCCGCCTGCTGTCAGAATTTTGATAGTTGATGGCTCGTCCGTGTAGCTCAATTCTACTGTGATGATGTCTTTGACAGGATTTGGGTACATTTTTACCTGAATATCCTCTTCGGCAGACGTAGCCAAACGCTCGCCAGTTTCGCCTGGACAAGGGTTGATAAAAAATACATTGTTTTGAAGATTAGTTAGCGAAGTGTTGCGCTTAATAAGGTCTGATAACTTGGTGTTTCTGACTTGGTCTCTTACATTTTGAGGTAAAAACGGGTCATTCATGAAAAAATAAAAATCCCCATCCCGTAATTTCTCAAATTGAGCCCGCAGCATGGCATCCATGGTTCGGCCTACCGATTTGCCCGGCAAACGGTCTTCTGACAACGCTCCAACCCACAAATCAATGTTATTGACGTTGCCATATAAGGTCTGCAAGGCAGCGGCAATTGTCGGGTTCGACGTGATTTGCCCAAAGCTACTCACTGGATTTCCTAGGTAATAATCCCGAATGGCATTGTAGTTGGGAAGCCCGTGGTCACGGCCTCGCTGGATGTTGAGGGCCGCCAAGTCCAAGCCAAACCGAACGGCATCTGTAGGGCTACCAAACAAGAAATCACGTAGCGTGCTGTTGATTTTAGTATCAGTTTCGTATTGTTTGTGCGTTGAAAGTCCTTTCAAAAATACATCAGTACCGTAATCAATCACTAAACTCGGAGTAAAAAATACATCCAAAAGCTCCAAATCACCTGGTGGCACTTCCTGGCAATTATTGTCACGCAAGGCAATTTCGTCAGCCACCATCGTATGCCCAATGCGATAACCAGCCGTGGCAAACGTGTTCATAATGTCTGGGCGTACATTGTCTTTATACCCCGAATAATTAGCCAAATTGACTCCCAAAGCAGGCAAAAACTCTTGGTACGTAATGGCCTGAATGAGCGCACCTACTTCTTTGCGGGCTCTTTGATAGATTTCTTCGTCGTTTGTCAGCCCTTGTGCTTTGAGTCGGTCGCAGATTTTGTTATGCTCTCGTACAAATATCGTGTGAATCGACGTGATACCCGGGTGTTCAGTAGCTCGTAAATCGCCCGCTACGAGGGTTTTCACCGTATGGTTGTTGTCATTAGCCATACTGGGAGCATTCGGGTCAATGAGGTCGGTTTTTTCGCCAGTAGTCGTATTCCACGGCAAGAAGTTCCCAGTGGAGGTTTTTAGCTTTCCACCTTTAAAGGTTCGTAGCCACTTGGCTCGTGTTTCGTCAGAACCATATACCACCGAGGCATCAATCCATGCTGTGTTGAGGTTGCTCTGTTGGCGAGGGGTATTAGTGCCTGTCCCGTCCCGAACCTCACTTCGAGTAAACGGAATCGGTACGTTAAACAAGGGTTCGTCATTAGGCAAAGCAATTGGAACCGATTCGGTAGTACCAGTGGGTGTCAGGGTAATGTCATGATCCAAAAATTGCCCCCAAACATACACAAAAGCACTCAGGTTACGAGAGTTGAAGATGGTGGTGGGTTCATCACAAAGTACATTTGAAATCTTCCGGGCCGATGGGCGATTCACACCTCCCAAGGCATTTTTGGGGTCGCTGGGACCATACTCCGCCGGTAACTCTCTGAACAACGCAACATCGGCGGCTCCCCAGTCGCCACGTTGAGGGGCTATGTTATTGTTGGTACCATCAATCGTGCGGTACGTTGCATGATTGGGTACAGGTTTGGCAGGTGGCCGTGGAGGTGGCGGAGCTTGCAAAATGGGTTGGTCTTGGGGGCCTCTTTGCTGAGCAACGGAGACATCAAAAGCAGTGATGGTCAATAGCAGACCAGCACTGGCATAAAGTAGCGGATTCTTTGTCATGTTCTTTGGATTTTTTTCCTTAGATGACAAACCCCGTTATTTCTTGCGGTATTTCTCAAAAAATAAAAAAAATTAATGCTTAATCGCCCGAATTACTTCTCGTTTGCGGCCTGGCCCTGGGTGCTTCTCTACTCGAAAACCTGCCGCTTGCAAGTTTCGTCGCACGTCTCCTTTGGACGAATAAGTAGTCAGAACGCCTTCAGGATGCAGCATATCGGCTAATTGAGTAAAGACCTCTACCGACCAAAGTTCGGGTTGAGCATTGGACGCAAACGCATCAAAGTAAATCAAATGGTATCGTTCGGTACTTGAAAATGCTTGAAGGGTAGTATGGAATTTTTGAAAGGTAAAAAGAGGCGTCAGCCGAACTATCTCGGCTGGAGGAGTAGCATGCAGGGTTTGTAACCATTGCGTTTGGAGCAATTGGTCATAGTTAAGCCCTTGCGCTTCTTCTGTCGAAATTGGGAAAGCCTCTACACCCG
This sequence comes from Spirosomataceae bacterium, assembly GCA_046329195.1. GTDB lineage: Bacteria > Bacteroidota > Bacteroidia > Cytophagales > Spirosomataceae > JAXLVB01. Next base: position 1,246,903 of record JAXLVB010000001.1, read on the forward strand.
TATAATGGACATTTACCCCTAATTTTTCGGCCTCTACTAGACTTAGCAGTGCATTGAACCCCGTGCCAAACCCCATTTCAAATAGCTGTATATCAGTATGTTGTTTTGCTACATACTGCAAGCCTAACTCAATAAACACTCGTTGCGACTCTTGCCAAGCTCCATGTACAGAATGATACCATTGTTGGGTTTGTTCGCTCCACAAGGTATGCGAGCCGTCGGCAGTAAGAACCAATCGAGACATGAGGTGATAGTTTAAAACAAAACTGCTCAGAACGATACCGTTCTGAGCAGCAAAAATAAGCAATATGCCTTGATTAGCGAGAGGCGAGCATCTCTACAAATTGGGTAAACAAATAGCGAGAATCGTGTGGACCTGGCGATGCTTCAGGGTGGTATTGCACCGAGAATGCAGGCAAATCGTTGCGACGAATCCCCTCGATAGTTTGGTCGTTGAGATTAATGTGCGTCACTTCTACGTTGGGGTGAGCCTCAATTTCGTCTGGGCTTACGGCAAATCCGTGATTTTGTGAGGTAATCTCGCATAGACCCGTCAGAAGGTTCTTGACCGGGTGGTTCAAGCCTCTGTGGCCGTGGTGCATCTTGTAGGTGCTAATGCCACTGGCCAATGCTAAAATCTGATGACCTAAACAAATGCCAAATAGGGGCTTTCCGGTAGCCAAGAGGGCTTTTACCGTTTCAACGGCATAAGGCATAGCTGCGGGGTCGCCAGGGCCATTCGAGATAAAGAAACCGTCTGGATTCCAAGCTAAGACCTCGGCGGTTGGGGTTTTAGCTGGGAACACTTTGCAGTAGCAGTCACGAGTCTCAAAATTGCGCAAGATGCTGGTTTTAACCCCATAGTCCATCACGGCAATTCGCCAACGAGCCGACTCATTACCTACAAAATAAGGCATCTCTGTACTCACCACTGACGACAACTCCAATCCTTCCATCGAAGGGATACGTTCTAATTCTTGACGCAATGCTACTTCATCCAGAATTTCGGATGAGATGATGCAGTTCATGGCTCCCTTGGTGCGGATATGCCGAACAATCTGGCGAGTATCCACATCACAAATACCTACAATATTGGCTCGTTCAAAATATTCTTGCAACGAATAATTGGCCGTAAGGCGAGAGTGAATGGGTGAGAAATAATTACACACTAACCCACTAATTTTCACATTGGCCGACTCTCCTTCTTGAGGCAGCATAACGCCATAGTTGCCAATGTGTGCATTTGTATTCACAATAACCTGTCCAAAATACGAAGGGTCTGTATAAATTTCCTGATACCCTGTCATGCCGGTATTAAAGCAAATTTCCCCGCCATGCGTACCTTTTTTTCCAAGCGAGGTGCCCCGAAACGCCGTTCCATCCTCGAGTAGCAGTAAGGCTTCTTGTTTGTTCATTTTGAGTAATTGTGACGAAATTTAATTGATAAAACAACAGAGCTATGCTTTTGAAAACATTGCTCGATTTGACAAATACGCTTCAAAAAAAGGGCTTCAACGTAACCGTCAAAGCCCTTTTTTAATAATTATTTTGCATCGAAACTATTCTTCTGATTTTTCAGCTTCGTTGTCAGTCGGGGCTTCTGATGACGTTTCTTCAGTGGCTACAGGAGCAGCAACCGTAGCAGTTGCACCACCTTTGCCACCACGACGACGACCACGACGAGTTTTCTTCTTCTCATCAGCATTGGCAGCTGCCAGCAAGCTTTCGTTGAAATCAACAAGTTCAATCAAACAAACTTCGGCGTTGTCACCAAGACGAGTACCTAATTTGATAATACGAGTATAACCACCTGGGCGATCAGCTACTTTCTCAGCTACAATGCTAAAAAGTTCTTTGATGGCTTCTTTGTTTTGTAAGTAGGAAAATACCGTACGACGAGCGTGGGTAGTATCTTCTTTTGAGCGTGTAATGATAGGCTCTACAAATTTACGAAGTTCTTTTGCTTTGGCTAAAGTAGTCTCAATCCGCTTGTTAAGAATAAGCGATGATGCCAAGTTGGAGAGCAACGCCGCACGGTGTGCGGTGGTTCTGCCAAGGTGATTGTCTTTTTTTCCGTGTCTCATGGTGATTGTTTTTTGTAAGTTGAAAGCAACAGCATACTTGGTTGTTGCTACGGTTAAGATTGTTACCAGCAATCTCACCTATTACATTTAAGGTACAAGTGTAAAGATTAAAGTGTAAAGAAGGTGAGCAACTCTTTGACCTCTACACTTTAACCTTTATACTTAAAAATTAATCTTCGTCTAAGCGGTATTTTGCAACGTCCATTCCGAAGGTGAGACCTTTTTCTTGTACAAGGTGCTCCAACTCGGTAAGAGACTTTTTGCCGAAGTTTCTGAATTTCATCATGTCCGAAATCTCTAAGCGCACCAAATCGCCCAACGAACGCACATCAGCAGACTTCAAACAGTTGTAAGCACGAACTGACAAGTCCAAATCGGCCAATGGGGTTTTGAGTAATTTGCGCATTTTGAGCATTTCTTCATCCACCTGATGGTCTTCTTCGCCTTTAGAAGTTTCGAAGGTCATCGTCTGGTCAGAGAATAACATAAAGTGCTGAATCAAAATGTGAGCAGCGCCTTTGAGAGCCTCTTCTGGGTGAATAGAACCATCCGTCTGAACCTCAATCACCAACTTTTCGTAGTCAGTTTTTTGTTCTACCCGGGTATTCTCGATGCTGTACTTTACATTTTTGATAGGAGTGTAAATCGCATCCATCAAAATGTGACCAAACGGCGGCTCGCTATTACGAGGCTCGTCCGCTGGTACGTAGCCACGTCCCTTTTCGATGATAATTTCTACTTCTAATTCTTTTTGATCATCCAAATGGCAGATTACCAAGTCTGGATTCAGAATTTGGAAGTAGGGTGTAAATTTCTGAATATCACCAGCTGTGAAAACCGTTTGGTTTTTCAATCGAACCGTGATTTTGTTGTCCATTACTTCAGAAACCTTCTTAAAACGAACCATCTTCAGGTTGAGGATAATCTCCGTCACGTCCTCCATCACACCCTCAATCGAAGAAAATTCGTGCAACACGCCAGGGATTTTTACACTCGTGATGGCATAACCTTCTAACGACGAGAGCAAAATCCGACGCAACGCATTGCCAATTGTCACGCCATAGCCTTTTTCTAATGGCTTAAACTCAAATACTCCGTGAAAGTCGTCGGCTTTTTCCATGACAACTTTGTCGGGCATTTGGAATGCTAATATTGACATACGATTCGAGATTTGGTCAATTGTTGATTACAGGGAAACCGCAGAACAGGCAACGGATGATTTTGGAGGAGTTTTGTGGGCAAATCCACAACTATCATACCAAAATACGTTCTACCTATACTGCGGTTAAATATTACTTAGAGTACAATTCGACGATGAGCTGCTCGTTGACGTTCTCTGGAATTTGGTCTCTCTCAGGGAAACTGATGAATTTACCTGTCATTTGACTTTGGTCCCACTCCAACCAGTTGAATCGCTTTGTGTTACGACCTGCCAAGCTTTCGTTGATAGCCTCAAGAGACTTCGATTTTTCACGAACACCAATCAACTGACCAGGGCGTAGTGTGTAGGATGGGATGTTTACTACGTCACCATCTACTACAATGTGCTTATGCAAAACTAATTGACGTGCTGCACGACGGGTAGGAGCAATGCCTAAACGATATACGGTGTTATCGAGGCGGGCTTCACAAAATTTAAGTAAGTTTTCACCAGTGATACCTTCTTTAACAGCCGCACGGTGGAAAATGTTCCGGAACTGTCTTTCGAGGATACCATACGTGTACTTTACTTTTTGCTTCTCACGAAGCTGGATAGCGTATTCCGATTGCTTTTTGCGACCTTTTCCATGCTGACCCGGGCCGTAGTTTTTACGAGACAGGGCTTTGCTGGGTCCCATAATCGGCTCGCCGAATTTGCGAGAGATTTTCGCTTTTGGACCTGTGTATCTTGCCATGATTTGTTTGAAATTAGGTTGCTTACTTGTTGTAAGCAAAGTTATTTTTTCTGTAAAAACCCTCAATGGAGGTAATAACCAACCTATCACTGAGCTATTGAGAAAGCTTATCGTCGAAGCAATAAGCTAAAAATAAATGCCTACTATACACGACGGCGCTTTGGTGGGCGGCAACCGTTGTGTGGAAGAGGTGTAATATCTTTAATAGACACTACTTCGATACCAGATTGCTGAATGGTACGCATAGCTGACTCACGGCCTGCGCCTGGTCCTTTGACAAACACCTCCGCTTTACGCATACCTGCTTCATGTGCTACTTGCGCACAGTTCTGAGCCGCTACCTGAGCAGCGTACGGTGTGTTCTTCTTAGAGCCTTTAAATCCCATTTTACCAGCCGATGCCCAAGAAATTACTTGGCCATTGTTGTTGGTAATAGAGATGATAATGTTGTTAAAAGAAGCCCTGATGTGTACTTGGCCAGTGGATTCAACCACTACGACTCTTTTCTTGGCTTTATCTTTTCTTTTGTTTCCTTGCGCCATTTTAGTAACGTTTTTGAGGTCATCAGACGACCAGACTTCGTCTCTTAGTTAAGATTAGTAATGATTTACTACAGACTAAGCAGTTAATACTACGCAGTCATAGCAGATTTAGCTCAATTACTTAGTTGCTTTTTTCTTGTTTGCAACCGTCTTACGCTTACCTTTACGAGTACGAGCGTTGTTTTTGGTGCTTTGACCACGCACAGGCAAGCCTTTGCGGTGACGAAGACCTCGATAGCAACCAATGTCCATCAATCGCTTGATGCTTAATTGAACTTCTGAACGAAGTGCACCTTCCGTCTTGAATTCGTTAGCAATAATGCTACGAATGGCGCTGGCTTCTTCGTCCGTCCAATCTTTAGCTTTTTTGTCAAGACTGATGCCGGCTTTGCTCAGAATCGTCTTAGATGTACTACGGCCAATGCCATAGATGTAAGTAAGGGCGATTTCGCCTCTTTTCTTGTCTGGAATATCAACTCCTGCGATACGTGCCATGTCGAATTAGCCTTGTCTTTGTTTGAACTTCGGATTTTTCTTGTTAATAACGTAAAGTTTGCCTTTCCGGCGAATCACCTTACACTCAGCACTACGCTTTTTGATAGATGCTTTAACTTTCATTGTATTAATTGATGTTGAGGAGTAAGAAATAAGGTGCGGAAAACAATTCTCGTCTCACTTCTTGGCGTTTATTTGTACCGATATACGATGCGAGCTTTGCTCAAATCATACGGCGACATTTCTAACTTTACTCGGTCTCCAGGCAAAATCTTGATGTAATTCATCCGCATTTTGCCTGATATGTGGGCAATTACTTCGTGCTTATTTTCGAGTTGCACTCTAAACATAGCGTTTGAGAGCGCCTCCAAAATAATCCCGTCAGTTTCTATGGAATTTTGTTTTGCCATGTTTTCGTTTAATGCAATCAGAATTTGCTTCAGGCACTCACTACCATATCTTTGTTTGCCAACACTTCTTCAATGTATTCAAAAGTGGTAAGCACATCAGCTTTTCCTTTTCGAATCGCTACGGTATGTTCGTAATGAGCTGAAGGTAGGCGATCTTGTGTTCGAATCGTCCAACCATCTTTCTCTTGAACAACTCCTTTTTTACCCAGATTAATCATAGGCTCAATCGCTATCACCATTCCTTCTTTCAGTTTTGGACCGTCTCCTCGTCTTCCAAAATTTGGCACTTCGGGTTCTTCATGTAGTTTTTTGCCCACACCATGTCCTACTAATTCCCGAACAACGGTGTATTTGAAGCTTTCTACATACGACTGAACCGCAAATCCAATGTCTCCAATTCGTTTTCCGATTACGGCAACCTCAATGGCTTTGTTAAGCGATTCTTTTGTTCGGATGAGTAAATCTTTTACTCTGGGGGCAATTTCACCTACAGGATAGGTGTAAGCACTGTCGCTATGATACCCGTTAAGTAATACACCACAGTCTATCGAAACAATATCTCCTTCTTTTAGTTCGTATTTGCTTGGGATTCCGTGTACTACTGTTTCGTTTACCGAAATACAAAGCGAGGCGGGAAAGCCATTGTAATTTTTAAAAGAAGGGTATCCGTGATGATCTCGTATAAATTCTTCAGCTACTTGATCTAATGTTTTAGTAGAAACACCAGGACGAATCATCTTTGCAACCTCAGCATGTGCTTTGCCGAGTAGCACACCACTAGTACGGATGAGCTCAATTTCTTCGTCGGATTTGTAATAAATCATTATTCTCCGAAAGCAGAAACGTAATCGGTGCGTCCTTTTACTCTACCTGACTGCATCAAACCTTCGTAGCGACGCATTAACAGGTAACTCTCAATTTGTTGGAGCGTATCAAGTACAACACCCACTAAGATAAGTAGGGAAGTACCTCCAAAGAACTGTGTAAACTGACGAGTCACTCCAAACAAGCTTACAATAGCAGGCAAAATAGCAATAGCTGCCAACATAATACCGCCTGGTAGGGTGATACGGTCAAGTACAGTTGCAATGTAGTTTGACGTAGCTTCGCCCGGTTTTACGCCTGGGATGAATCCACCACTACGCTTCAAGTCATCTGCAATTTGCACAGGGTTAATGGCAATGGCAGTGTAGAAGAAGGTGAATACAATAATTAGTAAGGCGTAAAGCACGTTATACTGCCAAGTCGTGTAATCAGCAAAGGCTGTAGCCACAGAGTTAGCAAAATCACTTTTGTCAGCAAACAACGAACCCAATAGGGAAGGGATAAACATCAACGCTTGTGCAAAAATGATGGGCATTACACCAGCAGAGTTTAACTTCAATGGGATGTATTGGCGCTGTCCGCCCACTACTTTGTTACCCACTACTTGCTTTGCATACTGTACAGGAATCCGACGAACGGCTTGTGTCATAGCAACGGCTCCCAAAATCACAAAGAAGAGGGCTACCATTTCAAAAATAAACAACAGCGCACCATTTGTACCACGAGCCATGGCTTCACCAATGATGGCACCAGGAAAACGAGATACAATACCGATCATAATCAATAATGAGATACCATTACCAATACCTTTGTCGGTAATACGCTCACCCATCCACATACAGAAAATAGTACCTGCTACCAGAATAAACACACCGTACAGCGTGAAAAACCCACGATCAATCAACAATGCTTCGGCTGGAATCTGAGTTCTCAAGTACGTAAATGCCTGAGCTGCAGTTACTGCGATAGTCAACACACGGGTAATCTGGTTTAATTTACGACGTCCAGATTCCCCATCTTTCTGCATCTTTTGGAAGTAAGGCAGGGCAATCGTAAGGAGCTGAATAGCAATAGATGCCGAAATGTAAGGCATAATACCCAATGCAAAGACAGAAGCATTCGAGAATGCCCCGCCCAAGAAGGTATCCAATAAGCCTAACAAACCGCTACCTTGGCCTTTGTTAAGTTTTGCAGCATCTACGCCGGGCAATACAATGTATGCGCCTAAACGATAGACGGCAACGAACAATAGAGTGTTCAAGATACGAGTCCGTAACTCCTCTATTGAAAAAATGTTCTTGAAAGTTGTGATGATTTTGTTCATTGCTTGCGCTTTCTAAACCTGTTGTTTGTCAGGGTATTAGAAAAGAAACTTTCAATCAAATCTTCGTAGCTTTTCCGCCTGATTTTTCGATTGATTCAATAGCTGAAGCCGAAAAACCGTTAGCCTGAACTTCTACTGAAGCCTTTAATTCGCCTCGATTCAATATTTTTACGAGGTCGTTTTTGCCAATCAATCCGTGTGTATAAAGCAAATCACGATCTACTACAGTTACATTAGTTTGTTCAACCAATGCTTGGATAGTATCTAAGTTGATAGCTTTGTACTCGATACGATTGAAGTTTTTAAATCCGAATTTAGGCAAACGGCGTTGCAAAGGCATCTGACCGCCTTCAAAACCACGTTTACTGCTATAACCCGAACGAGACTGGGCACCCTTGTGACCACGAGTTGATGTACCGCCCATTCCTGAGCCTGCACCTCTACCGATTCGTTTCTCAGAATGAGTTGAGCCCTGAGCTGGTTTTAATGAACTAAGATTCATTGTCTTATGCGATTTCTTCGACTTTAATCAAATGATTTACTGCTCTAACCATACCAGCGATAGCAGGATTTAATTCCACTTCTACGCTGCGGTTGATTTTGCCTAAGCCTAATGCTTTGATAGTACGCTTCTGAACTTCAGGGCGATCTATTGTGCTTTTTACCTGAGTAATTTTGACTTTCGCCATTGCTTTACTTAGTTGATAGAAGCCTCAAGCTTCTTATTATCCGTTGAATACTTTTGACAACTTCACACCACGTTGCATGGCTACAGAGTGAGGTGCACGCATTTTGGTCAAAGCGTCAATAGTTGCCTTAACCACGTTGTGTGGATTTGACGAACCTTTTGACTTGGCCAATACATCGTGAATACCAGCACTTTCAAGTACGGCACGCATCGCACCACCCGCAATTACACCTGTACCAGGGGCAGCTGGCTTGATGAGTACAAAACCGCCACTAAACTTACCTTCCATTTCGTGAGGTACTGTACGTTTTAGCAAGGGGATTTGTACTAAATTTTTCTTTGCATCCTCGATACCTTTGGCAATAGCATCTGTTACTTCGTTAGCTTTACCTAATCCATAACCTACTACGCCATGGCCGTCGCCTACTACTACGATAGCTGAGAAGCTGAACCGGCGTCCACCTTTCACCACTTTAGCTACACGGTTTACGGCCACTACCTTTTCTTTCAGGTCTGCTTCGTTATATTTTGCAGGTCTGTTGTTCATTGCTTTATTAGAATTTTAAGCCAGCTTCTCTGGCTCCGTCTGCTAATGCTTTAACTTTTCCGTGATACAAATAGCCATTGCGATCAAACACAACATCAGCGATTCCTGCCGAAACTGCCTTTTCTGCCAATTTTGCGCCTGTTTGCTTAGCTATTTCTACCGTAGCGTTTTTAGAGTCAACTTCTTTTGACGAAACGCTTACTAAGGTGCGACCTGCTAAATCATCAATGATTTGAGCATAGATGGTGGTGTTTGAACGAAACACCGACAGGCGAGGTCTTGTAGAGGTACCCGACACCTTTGAGCGGATACTATATTTAATGCGCTGTCTGCGTAATTCTTTATTCGTAGCCATGATTTTTTCTGTCGTTAGTCATCGGTTGAAGTCGGTTCGATGTAAAATTTAACGACGACTGTTGTACAGATGACTATTTTGTATTGTTGTAACAAACTAATTTCCAGCAAATTGCTGGAAATTAGAGGGTTATTTTTTCTTACCAGTTGCTTTACCTGCCTTACGACGGATTTGCTGACCTGTGAAGCGAATACCTTTACCTTTGTAAGGTTCAACTTTGCGAAGCGACTTGATTTTAGCTGAGATTTGACCAATCAACTGCTTGTCAATTCCTTCTAAAATTACTTTAGGATTCTGACCTTTTTCAGTAACCGTAGCAACCTTGATTTCGTTGGGTACTTGGAAGAAAATAGCGTGTGAATAACCAAGTGTGAGTTCAAGAACATTGCCTTGGTTAACGGCTTTATAACCTACCCCTACGATTTCAAGCTCATATTTATACCCACTGCTAACCCCCGTTACCATGTTATTGATGAGAGCACGATATAAGCCATGGAGTGCTTTATGGCGTTTTTGGTCGGTAGGGCGCTCCACTTGTAAATCAGAGCCTTCTATTTTGACTGTGATGTCCGGGTCAACCTGTTGAGTAAGAGTTCCTTTCGGACCTTTTACAGTTACCAAGTTGTCTGAACCTACACTTACTGATACACCTGCAGGCAGGTTAATAACTTTTTTACCAATACGTGACATTGTTGTACAGCTTAGATGATTTCAGCTTCTTGGTTAGGATTATCCTAACCAAAGTAATTAATAAACGTAGCAGAGTACCTCTCCTCCTACATTGAGTGTACGGGCTTCTTTGTCGGTCATTACACCTTTTGACGTAGAAAGAATGGCAATGCCTAACCCATTCAAAACTCGTGGAAGGCGAGATGAACCTGTGTACTTACGCAAACCAGGCTTGCTGATTCTGGTAAGGCTCAAAATCGCAGGTTGCTTTGTTACAGGGTTGTACTTCAAAGCAATTTTGATAGTACCTTGTACAGAGTTATCTTCAAACTTATAGTTTTGGATAAAACCCTTATCGTAAAGAACCTTCGTGATTTCTTTCTTGATATTAGATGCAGGGATTTCAACAATCCGGTGACGAGCTTTGATAGCGTTACGAAGTCTCGTCAGGTAATCTGCAATTGGATCCGTTGTCATGGTAAATTGACGTTTAACAGCCCGCTTCGCAAAACGGACTGCAAAGGTACGGGTTTGAAATGATATATCAAAACTTTCTTACCAGCTTGCTTTAGTTACACCAGGAATTTTACCTTGTGAAGCCATTTCTCTAAACTGGTTACGGCAGATGCCGAATTTACGGATGTAGCCTTTTGGACGGCCAGTGAGCTTACAGCGATTGTGCAAACGTACTGGAGAAGCATTGCGAGGTAGTTTGTCTAACGCTTCGTAGTCTCCAGCGGCTTTCAGAGCAGCACGTTTGGTAGCATATTTAGCTACTAAAGCTTCTCTTTTACGTTCTCTTGCCTTGATGGATTCTTTCGCCATTACTTGACTTTGTTAAGAATAGTTATTTTTTTGATGCAAAGGGCATTCCAAGTTCTTTCAACAACGCATGAGCCTCTTCGTCTGTGTTGGCTGTTGTGACAAAAGTGATGTCCATTCCTGAAATCTTCTGAATTTTATCAATCGAGATTTCTGGGAAGATAATCTGTTCTTTTACACCAAGTGTGTAGTTACCACGGCCATCAAACCCTTTATCACTAATACCTTTGAAATCACGTACCCGTGGAAGGGCAACGGAAATCAGGCGATCTAAGAATTCAAACATACGCTCACCACGAAGGGTTACTTTGGCTCCAATGGCCATGTTTTCACGCAGTTTGAAGTTAGAGATAGCTTTTTTAGACATGGTAGCAACTGCTTTTTGTCCAGTGATTAAGCCAAGCTCTTCGATACCTACATCAACCATCTTTTTATCGGCAACGGCTGCGCCGATACCTTTGTTTACGATGATTTTGGTAAGGCTGGGTACCTGCATAACAGAGCTATACTGAAACTTCTCCTTGAGTACAGGTACAATCTCTTTTTGATATTTTTCTTTTAAGCGTGCCATGTTACTGCTGATTTTGTGGATTTCCGACCCACATGACGCTAACTTAAGTCAGCGACGATTAGATGAATTCGCCAGTAGCTTTGCTATAGCGTTGTAGTTTGCCGTTAGCATTAAGTTTGCGACCTGTACGAGTGGCTTCGCCTGTTTTAGGATCTACTACCATCAAGTTGCTGATGTGGATAGAACCTTCACGTTGTTCGATGCCGCCTTCTGGTGACTGGGCTGTAGGCTTAACGTGTTTGGTCATCATGTTGACGCCTTCAACGATAGCACGTTGTTTTTCGACCAACACTTTCTTTACCACGCCAGACTTGCCTTTTGCGTTGCCTGCAATTACCATGACGGTATCGCCAGACTTGATATGCAACTTGGGCTGTTTGTTATATTTTCTTTCCATTTTCCTAAAAGTCGTAGGTCCTTGGGGTACTTATTAAAGTACTTCAGGAGCTAATGAAACGATTTTCATAAATTGTTTCTCTCTCAACTCACGGGCAACGGGACCGAAAATACGGGTTGCCCGTGGCTCATCTTGGTTGTTGAGCAATACCACCGCATTGTCTTCAAAACGGATGTACGAGCCATCTTTGCGACGGACTTCCTTCCTCGTGCGAACGACTACGGCTTTAGAAACCGTACCTTTTTTCATGTTCGAAGAGGAAAGCGCTTGCTTTACGGTAACAACCACTTTGTCACCTACAGATGCGTAGCGCTTGCCAGTTCCGCCCAACACACGAATAACAAGCACTTCTTTTGCGCCACTGTTATCCGCCACATTGAGTCTGGATTCTTGCTGTATCATTGCTTTTAATAGTTATCTGTTAATCGTTATCGGTTAGGATAACTGGTAACTGAAAAATTACTTCGCTTTCTCAACGATTTCGACTAATCTCCAACGTTTGTTTTTGCTCAACGGGCGAGTCTCCATCACTTTGATTGTATCGCCTATGCCACAGTCGTTGTTTTCGTCATGTACCATGAGCTTAGTGGTTTTCTTGGTAAATTTACCATACAACGGGTGCTTTACTTTCCGTTCTACGGCAATCACACAAGATTTTTCCATCTTGTTGCTCACCACCTTCCCAATACGTACTTTACGAAGGTTTCTTGCTGGTTTTACTGCTTCTTCCATGATTATGGTCTTTTGCTGTTCTGATTAGAACAATACCTTGACAGAATGGCCTATTGGTTGTTTTTCTCAGTCAAAATGGTTTCCATTCTTGATACCAAACGACGTGCTTGACGAATACGCAACGGATTTTCAATCGGTGAAATAGCGTGAGCCATTTTCAATTTGGCTAACTGTTCTTTTTCTGTTGCTAATTGGTCTTTAAGCGCTTCAACCGAAAGAGCCTTAATTTCTGAATTTTTCATTGTCTTAATACGTAAGTTGTTCGTTTACAAGTCATAACTCGTATTATTACTTACGACTTACGACCTAGAAACACCCGACTATTTTATGCCTCTTCTTGGTAATCCCGACGAACTACAAAGCGAGTTTTTAAAGGCAATTTTTGAGCAGCCAATCGAAGGGCTTCGTTTGCCAAAGCTAAAGGAACACCTGTTGCTTCAAACAAAATAGTACCTGGCTTAATTTGAGCTACCCAATATTCTGGAGCACCTTTACCTTTACCCATCCGCACTTCGGCTGGCTTTTTGGTGATAGGCTTATCAGGGAAAATACGAATCCAAACTTGACCTTCACGTTTCATCGCACGGGTTACGGCGATACGAGCGGCTTCAATTTGGCGTGCTGTGATACGACCTGGCTCCAAAGATTTGATTGCAAACGAACCGAAAGCAATCTCGTGACCACGAGTAGCCAGACCTTTGATTCTGCCTTTTTGTTGCTTACGGAATTTGGTTCTTCTCGGCTGTAACATTTTTTTATCGTCTTTACAGTCATCAGCATTTGGCTATGCGCCAAACATCGACTGACTATCTTTTGTTATTGTTATTCCGTTTGCGGCGTTTGTTGTCATCATTACCACCGCCACGTTCGTTGCCACGGCGATCATTACGGTCGCCACGGCCACCACGACGGTCGTTACGGTCGTTACCACCACGGTGGTCGCCACGATCGCTGCGTTCATTAGACTGCACAGCAGCAGATGGCGAAAGGTCACGCTTACCATAAACTTCGCCTCTAAAAATCCATACCTTTATACCAATTTTGCCATAAACGGTTTGGGCTTCAGATACAGCGTAATCAATATCGGCACGAAGTGTATGTAGAGGAACACGACCTTCCTTATATTGCTCGGTGCGGGCCATTTCGGCACCACCCAAACGGCCAGAAAGTTTCACTTTGATACCTTGAGCACCTACACGCATCGTACCAGCAATAGCTTGTTTCATGGCACGACGGAATGAGATACGAGCTTCTAACTGTTGAGCAATAGTCTCGCCTACTAGTTTGGCATCAAGTTCAGGGCGCTTAATCTCAAAAATATTGATTTGAACGTCCTTTCCGGTGATTTTCTTTAGCTCTTCCTTGATTTTGTCCACCTCGTTTCCACCTTTTCCGATTACAACACCTGGGCGGGCAGTGTGAATAGTGAGAGTGATGCGCTTCAAGGTACGCTCAATCACGACCTTAGCGATAGCACCTTTCGGGATACGAGCCTGAATGTATTTACGAATTTTTTCGTCTTCAATCAGTTTATCAGCAAAGGTTTTGCCACCGTACCAGTTGGAATCCCAACCACGAACGATACCAAGCCGTAAACCAACAGGATTAATTTTCTGTCCCATCTTGAGTCAGTTATGCTTCGGTTGTTGATTGTTCTTCTTCGAGTAATACTTCATCAGCAGCGGCTACCACGATGGTGATGTGATTGGAGCGCTTACGCACCCGATACGCACGGCCTTGTGGAGCTGGCTGAAGACGCTTCATAAATGGACCACCATCTACAAAAACGGTTTTTACATACAACCCAGCGTCTTCGAGTTTGAGTTGCTCCTCAAACTTTTGTTGCCAGTTGGCAATAGCCGAAAGCAACACTTTGCGCATGGTTGGGGCAGCGCCTTGAGGCTGGTATTTTAGAATGCTGAGGGCTTTGCTAACTTCCTGACCTCTGATTAAGTCTGCAACTAAGCGCATCTTTTGAGGCGAAGTAGGCACATTTCTCAATATTGCTCTTGCTTCCATGTTAGTAATTTCTGATTTCGGATTTCTGATTTCGGAGGGTGTTCCGACGTCGGGCTTCCTGATTATCTCTTGCCTTTATCTTTTTTGGCTACGTGACCTCGGAAGTTCCGAGTTGGAGCAAATTCGCCCAATTTGTGACCTACCATATTTTCGGTCACATACACAGGAATGAACTTGTTGCCATTGTGAACTGCAAAGGTGTGACCCACGAAATCGGGTGAAATCATCGAACGACGTGACCACGTTTTGATGACGGACTTTTTGCCTGAAAGGTTCATCTTGTCAACCTTGTTGCTCAAGCGAAAATCAATATAAGGTCCTTTTTTTAACGAGCGTGCCATTATTTCTTCCTCTTACTGATGATTAACTTATCAGAATATTTTGTCAAGCTACGAGTTTTCTTACCCTTAGCAAATTGGCCATTGCGTGAACGTGGCTGACCACCCGATGCACGGCCTTCACCACCACCCATTGGGTGATCTACTGGGTTCATAGCTACCCCACGAACTCGTGGACGAATACCTAACCAACGGTTACGACCAGCTTTACCCTTTGATTCGTTCATGTGGTCGGCGTTAGATACCGAGCCTACTGTAGCCATACAGGTTGAGAGAATCATGCGAGTTTCGCCAGATGGCAAGCGGAGGATGGCATATTTGCCTTCACGACCTACTAACTGAGCGTAAGTACCTGCACTGCGTACAATTTGGCCTCCTTTGCCTGGGTGTAGTTCAACGTTGTGAACAATAGTACCCATCGGCATTGAGCTAAGTGGAAGAGCGTTTCCTACTTCAGGAGCTACGCTTGCACCAGAAATGATAGTCTGACCTACGGTCAAACCTTTTGGAGCGATGATGTAGCGCTTTTCGCCATCGGCATACTGCACAAGGGCGATACGTGAGGTACGGTTTGGATCGTATTCGATGGTAAGTACTTCGGCAGCGATGTCGTATTTATTGCGTTTGAAGTCAATAATCCGATAGCGGCGCTTGTGACCACCACCGATGTAACGCATGGCTCTGTGACCCATGTCGTTGCGTCCACCGGTTTTTTTGATAACCGCCAATAGGCTTTTTTCGGGCTTGTCCGTAGTAATGTCCGCAAACGAAGGAGCTACTCGGTGTCGCTGGCCTGGGGTTATTGGTTTTAACTTTTTGAGTGCCATTGGTTTTTACACTATATACTCTAAACTTTCTCTTATCCCTGAAGTTATGTTCGAGAAAGAAGGTTTGCATCAACCCGCAGGGAACGGGGATATACCTTTTAGGGTGAAAAGTAATAAAGTGAAAAGGTTAAAGCAGAAACTTTCTTTGCGCTTTTGTCTTTATACTTTTGCCTCTGCTTAAATGGCAGCGTAGAAATCAATTACTTCGCCGTCGGCCACTGTTACGATGGCTTTCTTAAAAGTTGAAGTCATACCCGATGTTACACGAGTTTTAGTACTTCTTGATTTTACTTTACCAATCTGGCGGAGCGTTTGTACTGCGTCCACCTTAACGCCGTACATTTTTTCGATAGCCTTCTTGATTTCAATCTTGTTGGCTTTCAACGCTACTTTAAAACCATACTTGCCTTTTTTGTTCAGCTCAGTATATTTTTCGGTAAGCAACGGTTTGATGATAATACTCATTTCCGTATGTTGTTATCAGACAAGCGAGTAGCTTGTTGGTTATTTCAATAACGATTCAATTTTAGAAACAGCACCTTCGCTGATAATCACTTTGTCGGCGTTTAGTACGTCGTAGGTTGTGAGTTGCGAGGCAGTAACTACGTTGGCTCTTTGGATGTTACGGCTTGAGAGATAAACGTTTTCGTTTTGCTCGCCCAAGATCAAGAGGGTTTTGGTGTTTACCAATGCAAAAGCATTAAGTAGTGCCAAGAAGTCTTTTGTTTTTGGTGCAGCTAGCGAGAAATCTTCTAAAACTGTTACCACGCCATCTTTTGCTTTTGAAGCTAAAGCCGACTTACGAGCTAATGCTTTTTCTTTTTTGTTTACTTTGAAACCGTAGTCACGAGGTCTTGGGCCGAAAATACGACCACCACCTTTGAACACTGGCGACTTCAAAGAGCCGGCACGGGCGCCGCCTGTACCTTTTTGGCGTTTGATTTTGCGAGTTGAGCGTGAAACTTCAGCTCTTTCTTTCGCTTTGTGCGTTCCTTGACGCTGGTTAGCAAGATATTGCTTTACATCAAGCCACATCACATGCTCGTTTGGCTCAATGCCAAATATCTCATCCGAGAGTGTGACGGTTTTGCCAGTTGCTTGACCTTGTGTATTAAAAACGGAAAGTTCCATTCTAATAAAAAATTAACGGTCGGCCTCGTTGGGAAGCCAACCGACAAGATTATTTCTCTAAAATCACAATTGAATTCTTAGCACCCGGAACCGAGCCACTAATCACGATAAGGTTCTGCTCAGGATATACCTTGAGAACTTTAAGGTTTTGAACTTTTACCCGGTCGTTACCCATGCGGCCAGCCATGCGGAGACCTTTGAATACACGTGATGGGAACGAACATGCACCAATCGAACCTGGGTGGCGCTGACGGTTGTGCTGACCGTGTGTTTGACCACCTACCCCGCCGAATCCGTGACGTTTTACAACACCTTGGAATCCACGACCTTTTGAAGTACCGATGGCGTCAATAAAGTCACCTTCTACAAAAAGTTCAGCAGTTACAGTATCACCTAAGCTAATAGAACCTTCAAAAGTTTTGAACTCAACTAACTTACGTTTAGGAGTAGTACCTGCTTTTTTGAAGTGACCTGCCAATGGTTTGGTGGTGTTCTTTTCTTTTTTCTCACCATAGCCTAACTGAATAGCGTTGTAGCCATCTGTTTCTACGGTTTTTACTTGCGTTACTGTGCAAGGTCCGGCTTCAATCAGCGTACACGCTACGGCTGAACCGTCGGCGTTGTAGAGGCTGGTCATGCCCAGTTTTTTACCAATTATGCCTGACATTTTCTTGAAAATTAGTTAGTTACGGCTTCCCGACAGAGGGGTGCCTCAGAAAACGGACTGCAAAGGTACGGTTTTCGTTTTGCTTTGCAAACGGTTTGGCAAAATTTCTGAAAAAATTTGTCAGCAAGATTAACTGATGCGACGAACAGCAGGATAGATTTTACTTGGAAAGCAAAAACTATCGTGTCTGCGGTTTTAGCTTGCTACTTAACAAACCGGCTGGGCATTCAGCGAAAGGTGAGTCAGTAGTAGTCCTGAAACCTATTTTTCAGTTCATTTCAGGAAGGAAATTACGTGTGAGGCTTTCTGGAGTCTTCGGCGAGTTCTGCCAACCCGAATCGAAGCAAAAAGGTTATTCCCGAAATGAGGACGCAAAAGTAGCGTTTTTAATGTAGAACGGCAATACTAAATCTAAAATATTTTTTGAAAAGAAAATACAGAATCAAAGTAAAGGCGATTCAGGTTGTATAGAACCGCCTTTAAACAAAGGGCTATTCGACCCAATCGGCAATGAAAACGTTGGTGGCGTCGGTACCGCCGTTGAAGCGATTGGAAGAAAAAACGAGTTTTTTCCCATCTTTTGAAAACATGGGAAATGAGTCAAAGATACCATCGTGCGTGATTTGACGTAGGTTGGTGCCGTCAGGTTGGATGGTAAATAAGTTAAACACTCGTTTGCGAGCGGTGTGGTGGTTGCTCGAAAAGATGATGTATTTGCCTGATGGATGGAAATAGGGAGCCCAATTAGCACCCCCTAAGTTGGTTACTTGCCTGAGGTTGGTACCATCGGTATTGACTACGAAGATTTCCATGGCTACGGGCTGCACTAAGCCTTGAGCGAGCAGGTCTTTGTAGGTTTTGATGTCTTCGGGGCTTTTGGGGCGAGAGGCTCTGAATACAATTTGCTTGCCGTCTGGCGAAAAAAAGGCACCACCATCGTAGCCTAACTCGTTAGTAATTTGCTTAACATTGGTGCCGTCGGTGTTCATCGTGTAAAGTTCGAGATCACCTGACCGCACGGACGTAAAAACGATTTTTTTGCCGTCGGGCGACAGGGTGGCTTCGGCGTCGTAGCCAGGGGTATTGGTAAGTTGCTTGATTACTTTTCCATAGAGGTTAGACACATAGATGTCGTAGGTGTCATAGACTCCCCAAACGTATTTTCCATTGACTAGTCGAGGGGTGTGCAGACAAGCCGCATTGCCAGCGTGGGTAGAAGCATACAGAATTGATTTGTCACCGGGCAAAAAGTAGGAACAAGTGGTGCGGCCTAAGCCTGTGCTGATAAGTTGCGGTTTTTCTTTGGCTCCTTTCGTAATGTCCATTTGAAAGATTTGGTCGCAATCGAGGCCCCATGCTTTGTTATCTGACTGAAAAGAGAGGCGTTTGCCGTCGAAACTAAAATAAGCCTCGGCATTGTTGCCGCCAAAGGTGAGCTGCTTAACATGGCGAAGATGCTCCTCTTGTGGATACCGAAGGGTGTCGCTTGCTTGGTTGGGGTAGCTTTGAAATTGACTAAAACCAGACAAAATCAAGACAGAAGCAATAAGGGAAAGAATGGCTTTCATAGAATACGTAAATAAGTAGGTAAAACCTCCGAAATGAGGCTGTTGTTCAGCAGGTTAAGATTGTGCTTTTTTCAATAGAGAAATTTGTCCAGCATGGTAAATATCATGTTGAATGATACCATGAAGAAGCATGTAGAATGAATACTTACGTCCGGGCACGATTTCATTAATTTTTTGAACTGGAAATTTATCCGTCAATTCGAGTAGTTCGGTTTGGGTATCGGCTAGGTTCTCTAAAATTTCTTGCCAGCGTTCTTCAGATAGTTCGTTCACTACTGTCCAGTCGGCTTCAGAGTTAAGAATGATATCATAATTATCGCCTCCCGTGAGTTTTTCAAGAGTAAAAATGCGCCAATTCGTCATGTGAATGACTAGTTCGGCAATGTTGTGGGCGTTAGGGAGTACTCTTTTGACAGCTTGTTCGGCAGAGATGTCCTCTAAGATTTCGGATAGGCTTGGCCCATGCCAAGACTCGCCAGCATACTCTCTGTGAAGTATAGAGTGAATACGTTTGATTTCCATGTAAGATTTGGTTTTGCACAAAAGTACGGAAATCATGTGTAATCACGAAAAAGTCCGTTTGGGTCATGGCCTCAAACGGACTTCTTGTAGCCTAAAATACGCTATCTAGTTGTTCAAAGCACCGTTGTCAATCCATTTTTTGATGGTAGCAATTTCACAGTCGGTGAGTTTGCCGCCTTGGGGCATTCCTTTGTAGCCTGACGAATAGGTAATCGAGCCATATAGCTTGCCGTTGTTGGCTACTATTTTAATGGCAGCGTATGATTCGAGGTTAATATTGCCCGAATTGAGACCTCGGCCGTGGCAGCCTACGCAATTGCCATCAATAATGGGCTTGATGTTGGCGGCAAAGGTAACGTTATCTAAACTACCTGAGCTACTAGTGGTTTGGCAGATGGTGTTTTTGGCACCTTCGTTAATCCACTGAGCAAGGAGGCTGATTTCGGTGGCAGTTAGTTTGCTACGAGGAGATGGGGGCATACGGTCGCCACCGTTGGCATTGATTACTTGATAGATTTTGCTGCTGGTTGCTTTACCAGCGCTGATGCCTTTGCTGATGATTTTGCTGTACGACGACAGGTCATAGCCTTCTTCTTTCGTAATGGCATCATGACAGCCACTCATGGCGCAGTTGGCGGCGAAAATAGGCTTGATTTGCGTGTCAAAACAGGCTTGTCCTGCCGTTGCGGGGATTCCTCCAGTAGTACTACTGCTGGTAGTGCTACAGGGATTTCCGTTCGTGGATGTAGTAGGAGTGGGGTCTTTGACATACAAACAGCTACTGACCGATACGGCCAATAGGAGGCTGACAATAAAGTTTCTAATCATTTTAGTAGTGTGTGGAGTTGTGGTATCGAAACAAAAATAATCACTTTGATTGATATAGTTCAGTAAATATTGGTAGATTAGCTAGCCTCCACCAATACTGCCAGAAGAAGCACACAAATGATGCTTACCACTTCGGCTTGTCTGTCTTTTTGCCTAAGCTAAAGGTACGTGAAATATTAAAACCGTAGTGAACATCGCCTTTTCCCCAAGTACCTGTGGTTTGAGCAATAAATTGATTTTCAATCATACCCAAAGAGTTAGTAAAGTGTACTTGGAACACGTGTCCGCCTGTTTCGATATCGAAGCCAACCGAAAGCGAGTTATAATATTTGGTAGCATCTAAATAGCCATCGGGCACATAAAAATACTCAGCATTAAGCGAGGTTCGTTTGCTGATTTTGTAGCGCCCACCGATACCGAGTGCAATGATGTCGTTTTTGTCGGCACTACCAACCCGATTGCGGTGGATAAACGTAGGCGTTAATTGCAACGAAAAGGCATCGTTAAACTTACGAGCAATCAGTAATTGGCCGCAATAGACCATCCGTTCCATATTGTTGTTGTACTCTTGCACGCCCGGAATACTCACAATGGTAGTGACGGTGGCGCTTCCGAAGGCAACTACGCTCACAGGCATATTTTGGGCACCCGAAGATTGCTTGAGCAATTTAGCTTTTCCAAAGAAATCATACACTTTACTAGTGGTGCTACGCCCAACGCCAATCATAAAGTCGTCGGTGATGCCGTATTCAAAACCCATACGCATGGTGGCTTGGTCGAGACCGAAAAATTCGCCTGCTCCCGAGTTAAGCCTACCGAAGCGGTGCGAAATTCTAAAATCAAGGTGTTTTTTTCGCATGGTTTCGACGGATTGCCCATTGATCACCCGAGTGGACTTAAAAGTGGCAGTGGCGTAATCAACGGTTTTTTTGTCATCTTTATTGAGCATGTTCATTAAGTCATCCTGAGCGAATGCGCCTGTTGCACAACAGGTCAAAAACAGAAAAAGGAATTTTTTCATGAAGGTAAATGGTTGTTTTGCTGCAATAGATACGGCAATGATACCGAGTCGGTTGCTTAATTTACGTTAATAAACACTTAGTCGTTATCAGTTACCCTTTATTTGTTGCTTGTAATGCGTTCATAAGCAGGTAGTTATGATATATATAATTGGACTAATTCTGTTTAGGTACTTCTATAAAACGCAGGGAGATGGCTTTTTAGTAAAACCCAAAGGTATAACTACCCCAATAGCTTTGCCAGTCGGCTTCGGCAGTTTGGGTAAAAGGTACCATGTGTACTACACTAATCATCCAACGACCTTGGGGAAAGACTTTAAACTGAATCTGTCCTTTGACATTGCTACGCAATTTGTTGAGGGTGGTTTTGCCTTGCTGATGGTGCCACACAAGCACTAAGGCATTTGAAAGAGGTTTACTATTAAACAAGACGGTAAAGGTCTCGGTTTGGTTGGGTGTCAAAACGTATGGATTTTTCTCTGGGATTAACTCAAGCATCATGCCCGTGTTGATTTTGTAGGTATCATCGTGTATATCACCTACTTGTAGCAATGTCTTGACGCACCGTTGGTAGAACTCTCGACCCTCTTTTTGTGTCTCTTTTCGTTCTTTACGAAGTCGGGCTGCTTCGTTGAGTCCATCGGTTTGGAGGTATTCGTTAAACTTAGAAGCCTCCAATTTGATAAACTTATTTTTGTTATTGAAGGCAATGAGGTGGTTTCCGGGCTTATCAAACGTAACTTGATGGAGCCGTTTGGGGTCAGAGCTGGGAACAAACGAGAGAAAATCGTCTGTTTGCCCAACGGCATAATGTGTTAGTTTGACGATTTTGTCTTTGGTATCGGGCCATTTTTCGCCTGTAAAATTTTCGCCTACCAAAATCTGAATGTTTGTTTTCTCACCCGTTTTGAGGATAAATTGCTGAGGTTGCAGCCAAAATTCGTGTGCCGTAGCCCAGAGGACAATAGCCATCAAAGCAATCGAAACAAGGAGTATTTTTTTAGTGTTCATGGTAAATGGTTAATTTTGAACCCAAACTAACAAGACAATGGCAAAAAAAGTAGAACAAGAGCAAGAATTTGAACAGCAACTCAATATCGAACTGTCAGAAGAAATGGCAGAGGGGGTTTATGCCAACTTGGTCATGATTGCGCATTCGCAAAGCGAATTTGTATTGGATTTTATCCGAATCATGCCTGGCGTGCCCAAAGCAAAGGTGAAGTCACGAGTGGTGCTTACCCCTGACCATGCTAAACGTTTACTCGCTGCTTTGAAAGACAATATTCGCAAGTATGAAGATTCGTTTGGGGATTTAGATTTACCCGAAGACGGCTTTCATTTTCCGATGAATTATCGGGGGCCTGTGGGCGAAGCGTAATTATAAAGCAAAAGAGTAATTGGCTAACACCCAATTGCTCTACTACTTACCGCTTAAAAACGATTTCTTCATTGAAAATACCTCGGTCGGCAAGCCATTTTTTCATGGCTTGCCCCGTACCTCCTGGCCAAGGACGAATTCGAGCTGGCTGAAGACGCTTGTAATCAACGAGTTCTTCTGATAGTTGGATGGTTCCCCAGGCTCGCACATGATAGGCAATGATGAGTTGGTTCATGTGATTGAACGGATACAGACCAATAAACTCAACCACTTCGCCATCCAGATTCAATTCTTCTTTTACTTCTCGCAAAATCGCTTCGGCAGGGTCTTCTCTGGCTTCTAAAAATCCCGTAATCATAGCGTACCATTCGGGTGGCCAAGCGGCATTTCGAGCCAAGATGACGTCGCCTTCGTGTTCTACAATGGCGGCTACTACAGGAGTAGGGTTATTCCAAAATACAAAATCACAAGTAGGCTCGTCGGAACAAACGAGTCGCTCTTTTCCATCACGCAGTTGTGACAACAGGGTGCTACCGCATTGCGGACAGAACTTGAGTTTTGTAAGATTCATAACAAAGATGACGACTGATAATTAGTGGCTGAAAATCAGTGCATTACTGCCCTAGGTATTCAGTAATTCTTTCTCCCGACGTTTGTTAACTCTTGCCGAAACCACAATACTAACCTCATACAAGAGGGTAAGAGGAAGCGCCACCAAAAACTGGCTGGTGATGTCGGGTGAAGGGGTGATAATGGCAGCCACAATCAGAATCACAACCAACGCATGACGGCGGTACGTGCGCATGAACGAAGGGGTGATTAACCCCAATTGGGACAACACGTACACTGCTACGGGCAGTTGGAAGGTGATACCGCAAGCAAGTGTAAGGGTGGACAGAATAGAAATATAAGAATCAATGGTGAATTGATTCTTGATGGTAGGGTCGAGTTGGAAATTGGCCAAGAAATTGATGGCTAATGGTGCTACGACATAATAGCCAAACAGCACACCCGAAAAGAACAAAAATGACACCCAAAACACGGCAAAACGAGCCGCCTTGCGCTCAGAGGCTTTGAGACCAGGGCTGACGAAACGCCAGATTTCGTAAAAAGCGTAAGGAAATGCAAAAAGCAAACCGATGATTAACCCCGACATCATGGCCATAGCAAACTGCCCCGACACTTCGGTGTTGATAAGGATAAAATCAAATTTCTCAATACAAAGACCATCTACACCCAGCGCTGAGCCAAGTTTACAGAGCATTCGGTAGGTCCAGAAGTCGGGTTTGGAAGGGCCTAAAATGATGGTGTTGTACACAAAATCAAGCAAAAAGAAGCTCAATATTGTGAACACAGCAATGGCGCCAAAGGCTCTAATCAAGTGCCAGCGAAGCTCTTCGAGATGGTCAATAAACGACATCTCTTTCTCGCCAGGCTCTTTACTATCGGTGTCGTAATAATCGTGGTCGTCTTCCCACGGTTGGTCTAATGGCATATCGGTAGCTAAAAATTAAGTCTGTGTAACTCAGAACCCCCGCTGGGTTGGCGATGAGTTCTGATTTGGCCGTGCGAAGTTAATAAAAAACCAAAACCCAACTGACAGGTATTAAAAAGTGGTCTGCCATGAGGCAGACCACAAAAAGAGTTTCAATTAACAAAAACGTTCCACTTGTTGCCCAATCGGTAGATTAGCTGTACAGCGGGAAATCTTCCATCCATTTGTTCACGTCTTTGCGGACGCTGGCAAGGTACGATTCGTCGTCGTGGTGCATCAATACGCTATCAATTAAGTCCACGATTTTGAGCATTTCGGCCTCTTTCATCCCACGAGTCGTCATGGCAGGCGTGCCTACTCGCATACCCGATGTCACGAAAGGCGACTTGTCATCAAACGGTACCATGTTTTTATTGATGGTAATATCAGCCTTAATCAAGGTGTTTTCGGCCAGTTTACCAGTTAATCCTTTAGGACGCAAGTCAATGAGCATCAGGTGGTTGTCGGTCCCTCCAGAGATTACTTTATAGCCTTTGTCCACAAAAGCTTGTGACATCACGGCTGCGTTTTTCTTCACCTGAAGTGCGTATTCACCAAACTCGTCGGTGAGGGCTTCGCCAAATCCTACGGCTTTAGCGGCAATCACATGCTCTAAGGGACCTCCTTGCATACCGGGGAATACCCCTCCATCGAGCAATGCTGACATGAGCTTGAGGTCGCCTTTGGGCGTTTTGAGGCCAAACGGATTTTCAAAATCTTGTCCCAACATAATCAAGCCTCCACGTGGTCCTCTGAGGGTCTTGTGAGTAGTTGTGCTTACAATATGGCAGTGCTGCATGGGGTTGTTAAGTAAGCCTTTGGCAATAAGCCCAGCAGGGTGCGAAATATCGGCCAGCAAGATAGCGCCGATTTGGTCGGCAATGGCACGGAGCCGTACGTAGTCCCAATCACGGCTGTAGGCCGAAGCACCACAAATAATCAAGCGTGGACGCTCACGAAGGGCTGTTTCTTCTACCTTGTTCCAGTCAATCAGACCTGTTTCTTCTTCTACTCCGTAAAAGTAAGGTTGAAAATATTTACCCGAGAAATTAACGGGCGAACCATGCGAAAGGTGTCCACCATGCGCTAAGTTAAAGCCTAAAATTTTGTCGCCGGGGTTCAAGAAACTCAAAAACACAGCGGCATTAGCTTGAGCGCCAGAGTGAGGCTGAACATTGGCCCAAACGGCACCAAAAAGTTCTTTCACTCGCTCAATAGCGATGGTTTCTACTTCGTCAACTACTTCACAACCACCATAATACCGCTTGCCCGGAAGCCCCTCGGCATATTTGTTGGTAAGGCAGGTACCCATTGCTTCCATTACTTGTTTGGATACAAAGTTTTCAGACGCAATAAGTTCGATGCCGTATTCTTGTCGGTGTTGCTCTTTTTGGATGAGGTCAAAAATCTGAGCGTCACGAGTAATGCGGGAACTCTCGGTAAGAATGGACTCGGTCGTAATTGACATGGTGTAAGTTGAGTTTTGTTTGTCACTGATTAGAGGAGGCGTAATGTTTGCCTATCCTTGGGCAATGACAGGTTTGTAATCGCCTACAAATTTACAGGGATTTTTGGTTTGATAGAACAAATAACTTTCGTTTTGTGAGCAAACCAATCAAAACAAAGCTGAACAAGCAGGACGTTGGTAGGCTAAAACGACCTAATCAGCTAAATTGGATAACCGTAGGAAATTTTTTTGCGACAGGATTCGTTACCTTTGCACGATTCATTCTGGATGTATCCAAACTACTTGAAAATCAACATTTCTTCATGAAAAATCTATTCTTTCACTGGCGAACATACATGCTTGGCGTTGGCGTGTGGGTGATGATGGCCTGTTTGCCAGCTTTTGCACAAATTCAAACCCCTGTAAAATGGACATTTTCGATGTCCAAAGAGCAAGTAAAAGTAGGGGAAACGGTTGATTTACTATTTACAGCGACCATTGACAAGGGGTGGCATATTTTCTCGACAGACCAGAACCCAGATGTCGGGCCGATTCCTTCTGAGATTAAGCTCATTGCCAGCAAAGACTATCAGTTGGTGGGAAAAATACAAATCCCTGCCAACGTGGTAAAAAAACAAGATGAGATTTTTGGTGGAGAAGTAAGAATACTTGAAGGCAAGGGAGTTTTTAAACAAACCGTAAAAATTCTGAAGGCAAATCCTGTCATTGAAGGAAAATGTAGTTCACAAGCTTGCCAAGATGACGGCGTATGTATTCCTCCAAAATCAACGGAGTTTAAGTTTGAAGTTAAAACAATTGCTGCTGCCGAAACACCAGCAAGCGACCCCAAATTGGGCAATACGGCTACTCCTGATACCAAAACGGCAGATGCCAGCGCACAAGCTGGTAGCCTGAAAGAGGAGCAAGTAGCGGGAACACCCCCTGTTTTGGAGGAAAAAAAAGAAACAACGCCTCCAGTCTCTGAAAGTACGCCCACTCCCGAACTCACCGCTCAGCCCGAAGAAGGCTCTATCAACGGTTCGTTGTGGGGCTTTGCTATCGCAGCGTTTTTGTCAGGTTTGTTGGCGTTGTTGACACCTTGTGTGTTCCCAATGATTCCGATGACGGTGAGTTATTTCACCAAGCGTAGTCATTCTCGTGCCGAAGCCATTACTCGGGCCAGTGTATATGGCCTTTCGATTATCCTGATTTATACCCTGATTGGGACGATAGTGGCTCGGCTCAATGGCCCCGCTTTTGCCAATTTCTTGAGCACGCACTGGGTTCCTAACTTACTCTTCTTTGTGATTTTTGTGGTGTTTGGGCTTTCGTTTTTGGGTTGGTTCGAAATCGTATTGCCTCATTCGTTGGTCAACAAAGTAGATGCCCAAGCCGATCGTGGTGGTTGGGCAGGTATTTTCTTTATGGCCTTTACCATTGTACTGGTTTCGTTTTCGTGTACGGGACCTATCGTTGGTAGCATTTTGGTGGCCAGTGCGGGGGGCGAAGTCGTGAAGCCTATCATCGGGATGGTGGCGTTTTCGTCTGCTTTTGCCATTCCGTTTGCGTTGTTTGCCATGTTTCCGCAGTGGCTCAAAGGCTTGCCTAAGTCGGGTGGGTGGCTCAACTCGGTCAAAGTAGTGTTGGGATTTATTGAATTGGCCTTGGCCCTCAAGTTTTTGAGTACCGCCGACCAAGTATATCACTGGCGCTTGTTGGACCGTGAGGTGTATTTGGCGTTTTGGGTAGTGATTTTCGCCTTAATTGGCTTTTATCTGTTAGGGAAAATCCGTCTCCCTCACGACAGCAAAACCGAAAGTGTGAGTGTCCCTCGAATGATACTGGCTATCTGTACGTTTGCTTTTGTGGTGTATATGATTCCGGGACTTTTTGGCGCACCGCTCAAAATGCTTTCGGGGTATTTGCCTCCGCTTACTACGCAAGATTTTGCACTCAATGCTTCGGGTGGTGGGGCAGAAACCGCAGCTACGTTGGCTTCTAGTAAAGTACGCCACAGCGAAATTTTTAAGTTGCCACATGGCTTGCAAGGGTACTTTGACTACAAAGAAGCCCTCGCTAAGTCGCAGCAAGAAGGCAAGCCGTTGTTTATTGATTTTACAGGGCACGGCTGTGTTAATTGCCGCAAGATGGAAGAATACGTGTGGTCAAACCCCGAGGTGCTCAAGCGCCTTCGCAACGACTTCATTGTGGTAGCATTGTACGTAGATGACAAAACAGAACTTCCTCAAAATGAGTGGTATAAGTCAAAATACGATGGAGAGGAAAAACGGAGTATTGGCGACCAAAACGCCGACCTCCAGATTGTGAAGTTCAATAACAACGCACAGCCTTACTACTGTTTGGTGGACGCCAACGGAAATTTGTTGAAAGAACCCGTAGCGTACAACACCGACGTTCTGGCCTTTGTGCGGTTTTTGGACGAAGGTAAAGCCAAATTTGCCGCTACTACTTCAGAGCAAAAATTGGCGTATCGCTAAGCCGTTATACTACCATTTTGATACATCGGGGCAACACCTTAATAGAAACAGGTGTTGCCCCTTTTGTTTCACCATCAATGATAAGGGGTTGTGGATCAGCCTGTAAGCTAATTTGTTTGGCTTGTGTATAGGTAAGCAAAGGCGATGAAATATGATTGCCCGAGAAAATCAGCGGAAACAACCATAAAAGCTGCCAAAACGAGGTATGAGGCACCACTGTTACATCCAGCAGGCCGTCGTCTAATACAGCTCGGGGCGACATTTTCATGTCTTTGCCCGTGTAAATCGTGTTGGAGACGAGCGCAAAACAAAAATCCCCATCCCATACGTGCGTATCTACCTGTATGTGTGCTTTGAACCGAGGATTTTGAAAAATATGCCACAATGCCGCCACCGAATACCGAAGCCCTCCTAACCAACGGAGCCGCTCAGCAGAGGCGTTAATTTGCGACACGAGTCCAAAACCCAGAATATTAAAGGCAAAAATGCGCTCTTGGGGCGTTGTAATCTCAAATACGTCCAAGTACTTGGTATGGCCTTGCTCAATACGGCGAAGCGTATCGCTCGGCGTTAAGCATTGAATATCGTGGTTGAAAGCATTGCCTGTACCAGCTGGAAACAAGGCAAACGGAATAGCTGGCACGTGGTCACGCCTCAGAAAACCATTCACTACTTCGTGCATGGTACCATCGCCACCAAGCACTCCAATCAAGTCTATGTTGGTCAGGTCGGCTTGTTGCAGATACTCACTAAAAAAACCAGGCCGTAGGCTTTCTTGGCGAACCACGTTCCAGCCCATCCCTTGAAGCATTCCTTCGGTCCACTGTGCACACGGAAACGAGCGTTTCGTACCAGCAAACGGATTGTGTAGGAGTAAGCACGTTTTCATGGGTAACAACCGCTACGCTCGGCAGAAAAAATGGTTAGAGACCCTCATTATTCGTATCGAGTAAATGAGGTCAAGGTGTTGTTTTTAAAGCGTTCCTAATCTGCCGCCATCAACGGGTAGGTTGATGCCGTTGATGTACGCTGCCGCTGGCGAGCACAAAAAGGCCGCTGCGGCACCAAACTCCTCTGCCAGCCCAATGCGGCGTACTGGAATGTCGGCCACCAGTTTATTTTCGATTTCTTCAAAGGTTTTGCCAGCTTGTTTGGCTTGATTATCAATCACATAATCATACCGAGCCGTTTTGGTATAGCCAGGCAGTACGTTGTTGACCGTAATGCCAAAGGGACCAAGTTCGTTGGCTAACGTTTTGGCCCAGCTGGCTACAGCAGCTCGAATGGTGTTAGAAACCCCCAAGCCATTGATGGGCTGCTTCACCGATGTTGAAATGACATTGATAATACGCCCGAAGCCCGCTTGTTTCATCCCCGGCACAACGGCCTGCACCAACAGATGATTACAGATAATATGGGCTGCAAAAGCCGCTTCAAAGGCCGAAGGCGAAGCCTCCAAGATAGGCCCCCCGGCAGGGCCGCCTGTATTGTTAACCAAGATATGCACTGTTCCGACTTGCTCTAAGTGCGCCTCAATGCCTTTCCGAACGGCTTCGGTATCACCAAAATCAGCTACAAAATAGCGGTGCTGCTGGCCTTTGCTATGGTCTAACTCCGAGAGTTTGGCTTGGAGTTTGGCTTCGTTACGAGCCACCAAACAAACGTTGGCTCCCATGAAGGCTAACTCTACGGCTGTGGCCCAACCTAAGCCTTGTGTACTGCCACAAACGACTGCGTTTTTGCTGGATAAATCTAAATTCATGAAGTAAGAGGTTATGAACGACTGTTTTTTCAAGTATTCTGAGCCAAAACTACTAAAATTGTACTGTTTTTCTAAGCAGGTGTGGATAACCTAATATACATGGACTTTTCGAGACGAAGCTATCAGCCCGAACTTATTGATGACCTCAACCTAAATGAGGAAGCTTTAGCGCAAAACCTGCGAGAGTTAGAGCGTACTAACTATTGGTTGGGAGGAAATCAGGTGACGATTCGGGGATTCAAAAGGCTAATAGGTTCAAAAAAGACACCGCTCACTGTGGCTGACTTGGGCTGTGGCGGAGGCGATATGCTGCTGACGTTAGCCAAATGGCTGAGAAAAAAACGCCTCAACGCTTCGTTAATAGGAATAGATGCCAACGCTTTTATGATTGACTATGCCCAACAGCGAACCGCTTCCTTTGCCGAAATCCGTTACGAACAGCAAGACGTATTTTCAGAAACGTTCAAACAGCAGACCTTCGACGTGGTGATGATGACGCTGTTTTGTCATCATTTCACCGACGAGCAATTACTGACACTGTTCAAAGGCTTGCGTCAGCAGGCTCGTGTGGGCATTATCATCAACGACTTGCACCGCCACTGGCTGGCTTATTATTCGATTCAGGTCATTGCACAACTGTTGGGGGCTTCGTATCTTTATCGGCACGATTCCAAGCTATCGGTCTTGCGAGCATTTAAACGCACCGAACTGGCAACGCTACTGTCAGAAGCAGGTTTTCAACATGTTCAGATTCGTTGGCGCTGGGCCTTTCGGTGGGAGGTAGTAGCCTGGAGTTAGTAGATTGCGGATTTGAGACGGGCGGCGAACGCTTTTGGATTGAAATGTTTCTTTTTTGAACAGAACTTCTTTGTTGATTATACCTAACCCATCACTATTGTTATGATTGCAGGCTTTACTATTCTTTCAATTCTCAAAATGCTTTTTGCGGGCTTTAATGGCGTGCTTTTCACGCAATCAGGCTTTGACAAAATACTAGATTACAAAGGAAACCGCTCGTATTTCCAAGACCACTTCAAAAACTCGCCCTTAGCTGGTACGGTAGGTATTCTGTTACCTGTGATTTTGGTACTCGAAACAGCCGCCGGCCTACTGTCGTTGGTAGGGCTGGCTATGCTCTTGTTCATGGGCGATGAGTCGGTGGCTCCCATTGGTATGTTACTAGGCAGTAAGGCTATTCTTAGCTTATTTTTGGGCCAGCGGGTAGCTAAAGATTACGCCGGCGCAGCTACGTTGGTGCCGTATTTTTTGATGACTACCGCAGGGTTGGCTTTGTATCTTCTCTAACGGTTTTTGGGTTTACGGCCTACTTTGGGGCGGTCCTTCACTTTTTGGGGGCGCTCCCGCACGGTTTTGTCCTCAAAATAAATCGCCAACGCTTCCAAAATAATATCTCGTTGGGTTAATCCTTCCCAATAACCATAGTCTTTCATTTGCTCTAATACAGCATTAGGGCATTCAAAGGTTACTTTGGTGGAGCCTTCCAACTCTGGTTCGGTGGCTACCGAAGGCGCTGGGCTTTCAGTTTTTAACACTGCCGTTGGCAGCGGAGCAAATTCAAATTTCTTTTCTTTAGCCATGAGGTTTTCATATTAAGACGTTGGTGCAAATCAAAGTTTCTCCAAAATCTCTTTGGTCAGGTTGTAGTAGTCCATAGCACCATTGCTGTCGGGGGCATAATCAAAAATGGCTATGCCTTGCGACTGCGCCTCTGACAGTGCAATGTTGTCTCGGATGTAGGTGCCCATAAAGTTGCCATTGAGCTGACTTTTGGCGGCTTCAATGAGCGCATTGCTGATTTTCTTGCGGATGCGAGGATTGTAGCGAGTAGCAAAAACCCCACCCAGCGTACTGTTGGGGCTGATTTGCTTGATTTCACTCGCATATTGCAAGAAATTACGCAAACCCTCATAGCTCAAAAACTCAGCCTGAAGCGGCACAAAATAGGCATCGCAGGCTACCAACGCAATACGAGTCATGCCCGACAGCGCTGGTGGGCAGTCAATAATTACAAAATCGTACGAGCCTTTGATTTTTTCTAAAGCGATTTTCAGATTAAACGGAAAAATCGGCGCCGACTTGATGGTGTCTTCTTTGGTAGCCAAATCGGCCGAAGCAGGCAGAATATCAAAATTGTTACTTTTCTTCACAATGTCTCCAAAAGGCTTTTCGCCCAAAATAAACGCCCCGCTGTTGTACTGAATACTTTCGTGTTGGATGCCACAGCTTTTGGTCAAACTAGCCTGTGCGTCAAGATCAATGGCTAATACTTTGCTGTTTCCAAATAAAGCAAGCCCGGCAGCAATATTCTGGGCCGAAGTGGTCTTGCCAACCCCGCCTTTGTTGTTCACGATGGTAATTATCTTCATAAACGTCGTTCCAAATTTTCAGCGAAATACAGGAGCTAAAGCCGAAATATCAAGTTCGTCGAGAAGTTTTTACAAATAATACTTTTTGTAAGGTAAAAAATCATCCATCATCCATGCAATTTCAGTTGATAATGCCCTAATTTTGGGGGAAAATAATTTTGCAGGAATAAAAACGAAAGCAAAGAATTTTTTCGTTTCCAGAAGGAGGCCAAACGAACCGTAAGCCGCCCATCTGAAACCACAATGATTCTTTTGTTTGAAAAATTGATGTACAATCTATGAAAACCCGCCGCTTCCGAATTGTTGGGTTGAGTGCCTTAGTGGTACTTAGCTTGGGTTTATTCTCGTTTGACCGCAACGAACGGTTTTTCGAGATTGCCAAAAACTTAGACATTTTCGCCACCCTGTTCAAAGAACTGAACACCTACTACGTGGACGAAATTAACCCCAACCGTGCCATCAAAACGAGCATTGATGCCATGCTCAAGACCTTCGACCCTTACACGGTGTACTATGCCGAAGACGACATCGAAGATTACATGACCATGACTACGGGCAAGTATAATGGCATCGGAGCCTTGGTCGCTACCCGCAACGGTAAGCAGCAGGTAATGATGGTGTATGAAGGCACCCCCGCCGAAAAGGCAGGCTTGAAGATTGGGGACGAAATCGTGAAGATTGACGGCATAGACATTACAGGCAACGCCAAATACAACTTAGACAAACTGCTGAAGGGTCAAAATGGTACGACGGTTCGCTTGGCCGTGAAGCGCTACGGGCAAGATAAGTTAGAAGAACTGAACGTGGCTCGTGACGTGGTGAAGATGAACAATGTGCCATACTTCGGAATGATTAACGACGAAGTAGGCTATATTGACCTCAAAGATTTTACCTCGACGGCCTCTCGTGAAATGCGAGATGCTTTCAAAGTACTCAAAGAAAAAGGGATGAAAAAACTCGTGATTGACCTTCGGGACAATCCGGGCGGATTGATGCAGATGGCTATCGAAATCTGCAATATGTTTGTGCAGAAAGACAATCTTATCGTAAGCACCAAAGGTAAAGTGACCGAGTGGAATAAAGACTACCACGCCCTGAACCCGGCGATGGATGTGGAGATGCCGATTGTGGTTATTACTAATAGTCGGAGTGCGTCGGCTGCCGAAATTGTGGCGGGCGTGATTCAAGACTACGACCGAGGCGTATTGCTCGGACAGCGGAGCTTTGGCAAAGGCTTGGTACAGATTACCAGAGACTTGAGCTACAACGCCAAGTTTAAGGTTACTACGGCCAAATACTATATTCCGAGCGGACGCTGTATTCAGGCCATTGACTACAGCCACCGCAACCCCGACGGTAGCGTAGGCAAAGTTCCCGATTCGCTACGGAGTGCATTTACTACCAAAAATGGCCGCACGGTCTATGACGGCGGCGGTATTACGCCCGACGTAGAAGTGCCCAAGCAACCCGCATCGGCCATTGCCAATGCGCTTTCTAACAAAGGCTATTTGTTTGACTACGCCAACAAATACCGTTTTGAACATGCGTCTATCAAGCCAGCCAAAGAGTTTGTGGTTACCGACGCCGAATATCAGGATTTTGTAAAATGGTTAGCCGACAAAGACTATACCTATACCACTCAGGTAGAGCGTGAGCTAAACGATCTTGAAGCTTCGGCCAAAAAAGAGAAATACTTTGATGGAGTAAAAGACCAACTCAGTGCACTTCGTAAGAGCGTTAATAATAGCAAAGCGGCTGACTTACAAAACTTTAAAGACGAAATTAAATCACAGCTTGAAGAAGAAATCATAGTGCACTACTACCTCCAAAAAGGCACTCGTGAGCATTCGTTCGCTCGTGACCCCGAGATTCAAGCTTCCCTCAAGTTGTTTGGCGATATGCCTCGCTACCAGTCATTGCTGAAAGGCAATAAATAATCCGACCTCACGATATACAATTGGCAATAGGCAGCACTGTCTATTGCCAATTTGTTTTTAAGTTTGTTCAGACGTTCAATTCTATCAAACGACGATTCGCAACAGCAGAGTGCTAACGAATGATACGTCTCGAAATCCATACTGTATGCTTATTCTTAGTATAGATACCTCTACCAAAGTTTGTTCGGTGGCTTTGCATCAGCAAGGGCAGCTATTGGCGAGCTATGAGCTGTACACCGAAAAATCACATTCGGGTATGCTCACTAGCTTGATTCAGCAGGCAGTGGCTCATACGGGTCACGAACTCCAACAACTTGATGCCATAGCGGTGGCCAAAGGGCCCGGCTCATACACGGGCTTGCGCATTGGAGTTTCTACCGCCAAAGGGCTGTGTTTTGCCTTAGATAAACCCCTGCTGGCTGTTAATACTTTAGAGGCTATGGCTTGGCAACTCAAAGGGCTATATGCGTCTGCTTGGCTCTGCCCCATGCTCGATGCCCGCCGGATGGAGGTGTACTGTGCCGTGTACGACGCACAGGGCAATGTGGTAAGCCCTACCGAGGCAAAAATCATCAATGAGCAGTCGTTTGAGGAACTTTTGAGCAAAAATCGGGTTATCTTTTTTGGAGAAGGAGCCGCCAAATGCAAAGCCATGCTGGCACACCAAGCCCATGCGGTTTTTCCAGAAACAGGAGTGACTCCTTCGGCCAAAACGGTAGGGCTGCTGGCTGCACAAGCCTTTCATAACCAGCAGTTTGAAGACGTAGTAAGCTTTGAGCCGTTTTATTTAAAAGAATTTGTTTCGACTAGTAGTTTACGATAACATGACCGACGAACTGATTATCAATCGGGTGGCCAAAAGTAGCCTGATTACCATAGACCTTGAGGACTACTATCATCAGGGCGAACGGCTGGTGTATGACCTCAAAGACAACTTGTATATGGGTTTGATTTTGAGAGAAAAGGACTTTCGAGATTTTCTGAAGACCCATGACTGGAGCCAATACGCTGGCAAAAACGTAGCCATTACCTGCACCGAAGATGCCATCATCCCTACGTGGGCTTATATGCTGCTCACCTTGCAGTTGCAGCCCTATGCTCACACCGTTGTTTTTGGTGATTTGGAAGACTTGGAAAACAAATTATTCTACGAGGCTCTTGCCAAGCTAAACCCCACCGACTATGAGGGACTCAAAGTGGTGGTAAAAGGCTGTAGCAAATACCCCGTACCTACGGCAGCGTATGTAGAGATCACCCGTTTGCTTCAACCCCATGTGCAGAATCTGATGTTCGGAGAGCCGTGCAGCACCGTGCCACTGTACAAAAAGGCGAAGGGCTAAAGAGATTGGATAGAGAAATCGGGGAGGAGATTAAAATTTACCTTACATTTGAGAGAATCAGTACCGAGTGGTATTGATTCTTTTTTTGTGTAGCCCCATGCGGTATCTAAGGCTTTTGTTTATTCTGTGCTTGTCAGCGTCTGTTCAAGCTCAAACGTGGACCATCGAGGGGGTGGTTCAACAAGCGGTGACGGGCAAAAACCTAGCCGAGGTAAACGTCTATATCAACGGCTCTACCATCGGTACCAAAACGGACTCGTCAGGCCGCTTCAAGCTTACATCCCTCAAAGTGCCTCGGGGTGAGCTTATTGCCTCGATGGTGGGCTTTCAAACCTACTCGGTGGCGTTCACTTTTAAAGACAATAAACCCCTTGCGTTCACGATTTTGCTCAACCCCGACGACAAACTGCTACAAGAGTTTACAGTAAAAGCAGGCAAAGACAAGGCTTGGGAAAAAATGATGCGGCGCTTTGAGGAAGAGTTGGTCGGAAATAATCCTTTTGCCAAACAAACCACCCTCAAAAATCGCTGGGTAGTGGATTTTTCCAAAGACGATACTACCGACGAGCTATCGGCTACAGCTAGCCAACCACTCGAAATCGAAAACCGTGCCTTGGGGTATCGAGTATTTTTTGATATGAGAAAATTCAGACTCCAAGCCAGTGACTTCTTTTTTAGTGGCTATTCGAGATTTGAAGAAATACAGCCAAAAGATACCAAGGAGTTGAAAAAGTGGCACGAAAACAGAAAAATCGCTTTTCAAGCCTCAGAGATTTACTTTCTGAAATCGCTGATTCAGCATAAGTTGAAAGAAAACGGCTTCATGGTGTTTACGGTTAATAAAAATTACACGGGCAAAACGCAACTTTCGAGCCTTAGTTCACAATTTGGAAACCGCCTCTTGCCTTTTTCTGACTCGTTGGCCGTTGAAAAACTGCCTAATTCAACGCATTATTGGCTGACGATTCCGGCAGAGCTCGAAATCCTGAATACCAACGTGACGTCGTATCAACAAACCTATCAGGATGCGCCCTTTCCGGTGTCTTGGCTACTAGCCAAACGACTACGAGTAGAATGTACCGCCGAAGGGCTGGCTCTACAGCCTGGCCAATTGGTGTGGGCGGGCGATATTGCCAACAAGCGCATGGCCCATCAACTACCGCTAGACTATCAGCCTCCTCTTGAGCTAGACCCATTGGCTGCCAAACAACGAATAGACAGTTTGTCTCGTTTGAATAGCAAGCAACAAAAAGAAGCGCAGCAAACACCGATAACCACCCTAAAAACGGCGATGCAGGGCGATTCGCTGCGGATTGTTATAGAGGTAAAAAACGCCAACAAGGAACCCTTAGGCGGGCAGTGTAATGTAGTAATTACAGAAACGACCCAAACCACCGACCTCGACACGGTAGGGTACATCACTCAAGCTATCACCAAACCCCAAGTAGCCAGCCCAACAGCAGGAAAAGAGGCCAAAAAGAAGGGTT
Organism: Spirosomataceae bacterium; assembly: GCA_046329195.1. Taxonomy (GTDB): domain Bacteria; phylum Bacteroidota; class Bacteroidia; order Cytophagales; family Spirosomataceae; genus JAXLVB01. The sequence goes on from JAXLVB010000001.1 coordinate 1,283,948, forward strand.
TGTTGAACGCCAAGCCTGATTTTACGGTGCCTACGCAAGTGATCCGAGAATCGAATGCAACGGATATTCTGACCGTATTGCAAGCCAAAATCCCCGGCGTAGTGGTGACTCAGGTGATCGAAGATGGCGTGAGCCGGAATGTGTTGTATCTGCGAGCCAGCCAACAAAACAAGCTGAGCATCGGGAATTATCAACCTCTGGTGATGATAAATGGGATTCCGTTTACCTCTAGCGTGCTTGACCTACAGGCAATTCCTGTGAGTAGTGTGCAATCTATCGAGGTGTACAAACGAGCCAACCCCATTTTAGGGATTCGCAGCTACAATGGAATCCTTAATATTGTGACACAAGGCACTTCCAAAGGTGCCGACACAGCTTCAGAAACCTTCTATTTTCAGACCGTGACCTTATCCGACACCGGGACGACGGCTACTTTTTGGAGGCCAACACCTCAAAAACGATATACCATTTTGGTAACGGGCCTTACTACGAGCAATGAGCCCTTCACCCTAGAACGAAGTATTTTGGTGAGATAAATCCCAAAGCGAGAGTCAGACTTCCTATAAGCACCCAACTAGTATAAGCGTCCTCGCTTGTACTAGGGCAGTCACAAGAGGTGGCAAACAAGTTAGCCCCAAAAATAATAATACAAAACAGCTTCCACCACTTGTCCATTTGTCACAAATGATGGAAGCTGTAACAAAATCAACTCCTATTCCTTCTTCATTCCGGGTTGTACCATGCCGCTTTTCGGGTCTTGGCCAGCTTCGGTTTTGGCTTTTTTCACGATTTCTCGTACGTCGGCCAGGAGTTTTTTGGCATCATAAACGATTCCATCCTTCACGGTGTATTTCACCCCTCCAACTCGCACGGCTTCGTTGTTGTCGTTAAGTTTGATGGCGCCCGTGCCGTAAAGTACCTTCAAGTTTTTGAGCGGATTTTCTTCTACAATCGCAAAATCGGCCAGCTTACCCACTTCTACCGAGCCAATTTTGTCGGCCATCCCCAAAGCCTCAGCACCTTTGAGGGTGGCGGCTCTGATGACTTCGAGCGGATGGAAACCTGCTTCTCGGAGCAATTCGAGTTCACGAATGTACCCAAACCCATACGTCTGGTAAATAAAACCGTTGTCGGAGCCAGCCGTTACCCGTCCGCCTCGGTTTTTGTATTCGTTGATAAACGCCATCCAAAGTTTGTAGTTTTCTTTCCAAGCCACTTCTTGCTCGGTGCCCCAGTCAAACCAATAAGAGCCGTGAGCTGCTCGGTTGGGTTGATAAAACTGCCACAACTTAGGCAAAGTATATTCATCGTGCCATTCGGCTCGGCGCAGGAGCATATTTTCACGACTTGCCTCGTAGATATTAAACGTAGGATCAAGCGTAAAATCCAGCGCCAGAAGCTCGTTGAGCACCTTGTTCCATTTCTCAGAATACGGCTTGGCGGCCTGTTTCCAAAGCCGACCAGCTTCTTCAAAGCGATTCTGTTCGTTACCATACACATAGTCGGCGGGGTAGTTCTGAATCGTTTGATTTTCAAACAAGGCTTCGGGCAGGCCGTACCAATGCTCCATCGAAGTGAGCCCCGCTTTAGCCGAGTTGACCACGTTCCAGCGGGCTACATCTAGCTGCGCATGGTGGCACGCCGAGCGCAAGCCCAGCTCTTTGTTGCGGCGCAAGGCGGCGTCCATCACCTCGGGTTTGGCTCCAAAAAACTTGATGCCATCGGCACCTTTGGCGGCGTTTTCTTCTACCCACTTACGAGCCTGCTCGGCGGTGGTGATAGACTCCTTGGCTCCGGCGCCAAATACAGTATAGGCCAAAATCCGAGGGGCGGTGATTTTGTTTTCGGCAGACTGCTTTTTTTGGTCAAGCGTCCAGTCAAGGCCATTGCCCGCCGAAGGGTCCCGAATGGTAGTGATGCCGTGGCCCATCCAGAGCTTAAACACGTACTCAGCGGGTGTTCCTTGCGACTTACCACCAATGTGTCCGTGCATGTCAATCAGCCCTGGCATGAGGTACATGCCCGTGCAGTCGAGTTCTTTGTCGCCAGGATTGGCTTTGGGGCGGCTGGTGTCTTTGATGGGCAAGCCCTGAAAACCAACCACTTTGATTTCTTTGATGATGTTTTTTTCGACCACAATGTCAATGGGGCCATTGGGTGGTGCTCCGGTGCCGTCAATGACGTAAACACCTCTAATAATCAGGCGATTGTAGGGGCCGTCGCCTTCGGCACGAGGAGGGGCTTTTTCGATTTGAGCCCAGGTTGTAGAGGCAAATAAGGTAACGTAACTCAATAATAACCAAACGAGCGAGCGGGGTTTCTTCATGAGATAAGCTGGTTAGGAGTGAAGCGAAAAGTAGGCTAATATAAAAATTGTTTGAAGACAATCCGTCAAAATGCGCTTATTAGTAATAAAATGCCGACAAAAGTGTAATTTCGCCGTAGTTATGTACGTCAAAGTTACGCTCTATAACGATACCAATACCCAAGCCAGCACAGCCTTGAGCTGGTAATCAACCCACTACGCATGAGCGAAGAACGCAACCGTTTGTTTCCTATTTTCTTGAAACTAGAAGAACTACAGGTTTTGCTGGTAGGTGGTGGAAACGTAGGGTTAGAAAAACTCAGTGCCTTGCTGGCCAACAGCCCTAAGGCTCGTATCACGGTAGTGGCCGACCAGATTCGAGACGAAATCAGGGCGATATCGGCTCAAAACGAAACCAATGGTACGCAGGTGGTGTTGGTGAATCGTACCTTTGAGTTTGCCGATTTGGAGGACAAAGACTTGGTGATTTTAGCAACCGATAACCCCGCCCTACACCAAAGTATCAAGCGAGTTACAGCCGAAAACCATATCTTGACCAACGTAGCCGATACCCCCGATTTGTGCGATTTTTATTTGGGGAGTATTGTTCAGAAAGGTGACCTAAAAATTGCGATTTCGACTAACGGAAAATCGCCGACCATGGCCAAGCGAATCAAAGAATTTCTGAACGAGATTATTCCCGATAATATTCAGACATTGTTAGAGAATTTACAAGCATACCGCAACACCTTGAAAGGCGATTTTCAAGAAAAAGTTCGAGAACTCAACGACCTCACGGCTTCGTTTCTGCGGAAATCGTGAGTGAAAATGATGTACGCAATACTATCAATACTCTAAAATAATATGAAACTTTTACAATTATTCTTACTAACATTTTTTTTCGTTTCTACACAAGCTCAGACAAGCTACACCTATCAAACTGACTTAACAGAGCTGAAAAACATACTTCAAAAGACACCTTCGTATAAAGATCAAATTAAAGGACAAAAGCTTACAGACTACAACAGTTTATTTGAAAGGCTACTGACTGACACTGTGAGAAATGTTTCAGGTTACAAATATTTTTATAACCTTGCTCAACTGTTTTTCCCAATCTCGGACAATCATCTAACCTTTTATCAAATCGCAAATTTTCCATCTGCTAATGACTTTCCAACCTTTAAAGGAAATTTAGATTCACTTAAATCTGTTCTAACGACAAAACCGTTGGATTCATTGGAAGGTATATATCATTATGACAAAAATTATTCAGTTGGTTTGTTTAAAGCAGGCAAAGCAGAATATGTTGGAGTAGTTTTGGACACAGAAATATCTAATTGGAAAAAAGGACAGATTGCAATTCATTTGTATGAATATTTGCCTAATTATTTTAAAGCAATATATGCTCACCCAAAATTCAAAAATTATATACTCCACCCGATTGAAAGATTTACTCATCATTCATTAGCAAATTCATATTTCTATTCCTCATTTTCCGAAAAAATATATTCAAAAGTTAACTACGACAAAGACTTCATTAACCTGCAAAAAAACAATGTCGATTTTATTTTTAAAAATATTGAGACGGGTGTTCAATACTTACACATAAAGCACTTTTCTGCTGACAGAGTAAAAATGCAAAAGTCGAAAGAATTTTATGACTCAATAAAGAATTTATTAACGGAGCCTAATTTAATTTTGGATTTGCGAAATAATGACGGTGGCGCAAATAAAGTTTCAAGAAAATTTTTAACTCTAATTAAACAGTACACTAAGAACGGACAAGTGTATGTTTTGATTAACAATGGTACATTAAGCCAAGGTGAAATATTTACATTGCAATTAAAGCAATTGAAAAATGTACAAACTTTAGGAAAAACAACAAAGGGTATGCTCACATATGGCAGTAATTATGGGAAAAGAGTAAAACTACCAAGCCAATCCTTTGAAGTTTATATTACTGATATGAAAGGGAAAGGTGCAAAAAAATTATTACCATATGAAAACACGGGAATTAATCCTGATATAGATTTAATTGATACGAGAGATTGGATTGAACAAACAATTGATATAATTCGGAAGAAGTAAAGCGTACAACAGGAGGTTTTGTGCAAGTTGGGCAGACAGAGTAAGATTCAACCGCACGGGCAGCCCCGATTTGTGCTACTATTTAGCTTCAGTTTCTGCTTGACGATATTCGATTTGGCAAATGAATAAAACATTGTAGCGGCGAACCGTCAGCAATATTGCAATCATCAACTTTAGTCACGGGCAGACGGAATGCTATTTCCCAACCTGCACAAAGCCTATTTCGATGGTGTTGGCTCGACTCAAACCCACAAAAATAACCTTCCAGGGGTAGCCAATGTATCGGCTGGGTACTCGGCGAGAAGCCTCTTGGTCCAAACGAATAGATGTATCAAAGTACCCCCAAAACATTGGATTTCTGCAAGATAGCGTATATTTGTAGCCCTATTCAGTCAACGAGTAAATGTAAGTATTTGAATTTCAGTTAGTTTTTAAATCCGACACATTCAACTTACGACTAAAACTTACGACCGAACCTATGTCTTGGTTTACCAGAAAAGATAAGGGCATCCAAACGCCCACCGAAATGAAACGGGAAGCTCCTGACGGACTTTGGTATCAATGCCCGTCTTGCAAGAAAGTGACCCATTCCCGTGAGCACAAAGCCTTGGCTTATACTTGTCCCAACTGTCAATATCACGAAAAAATCGGCTCGCAAGAGTATTTTGAGTTACTGTTTGACAACGCCGAGTTTACAGAACTCGATGCCAATATGTCTTCGGGCGACCCTCTGAAGTTTGTAGATACCAAAGCTTATCCTGACCGGATTAGAGCCACCGAGAAAAAAACCGGACTCAAAGATGCTGTGCGCAGTGCCGTTGGCACGATGAATGGCCTCGAAACGGTGGTAGCTTGTATGGATTTTGCCTTTATTGGGGGCTCAATGGGCTCTGTAGTTGGCGAAAAAATCGCCCGTGCCATCGACTATTCGCTCAAGCACAAGATTCCGTTCTTGATGATTTCTCGCTCTGGTGGAGCTCGTATGATGGAGGCCGGATTCTCGTTAATGCAAATGGCCAAAACCTCGGCCAAATTGGCCTTGCTTTCCGAAGCGAAAATCCCCTATATTTCGTTATTAACAGACCCCACCACAGGAGGAGTTTCGGCTTCTTTTGCCATGTTGGGCGATTTTAATATTGCCGAACCGGGCGCACTCATCGGTTTTGCTGGGCCACGGGTAATTCGTGAAACCATTGGCAAAGATCTACCCAAGGGCTTTCAAAGCGCCGAATTTGTGTTAGAACACGGTTTCCTTGATTTTATCGTGGACCGCAAAGAGCTAAAAGAACGCCTCTCTACGTTGTTGAAGATGTTGCAGTAAGCCTTAGAAGGTGCGTTTGGCTTGTTGAATGGAGTTGGAAGACAGTCTATATATCCAACACAAGAGTTTTAAGAAGCTCTTGTCGCTGTGCTTTTTCAAACCTTCTAAAGACCAATTCAATGAATTTTCTAATTAAACTTGCTCTTACGGCGCTGGCCGTGATGGTTAGTGCCAACATCATCCCTGGGGTGCATGTGGCCAATTTAACCACGGCACTCATTGTAGCTGTGGTGTTAGCCATTTTGAATACCATCGTGCGACCCATCTTGGTCATTCTTACCATTCCGATTACCATTCTCACGTTAGGGCTTTTCTTGTTGGTAATTAATGTGATAATCATTTATATAGCGGCTTCGCTGGTAGATGGTTTCAGCGTACATGGCTTTATTCCGGCGCTGATTTTCAGTGTGGTACTTTCTATTGTTTCTTCTATTTTGGGAGCAATCTTCGATTAGTTGATTTGCATATCTCCCAACAAAAAAGAGAGGCTTTTCGGGCCTCTCTTTTTGTTTGAGTAAGGGGTGATTTTGTAGGATTAGTTGAACAATTCGTCAAACGAAAGAGCTACATAATACATACCGCCCACTTGTGGGTTACCAGTACCCGTTACATAGTATTTGTTGAAGATGTTAGAACCACCAACTTTTAAGATTGACTTAATTGCCTTGATTTTCTTGCTCACTTGGGCATCTACGGTCGTAAAGGCAGGTACTACTGTAGCATTCACATCAACTGTATTCACAAAGCTGGTATGCCATACAAATTCACCTTGGTGACGCATGGTGATGTTGAAACCTAAGCCTGTGCCTGTTGGGCGTTTGCCAAACGACAAGTTCCAACGGTAGTCAGGTGTGTTCCAGTAGCTACGACCACCTGCTGCCAAGATAGTTTCGTCGTATTGGTTCAACTTGTTGTACGAGATGTTACCGCCGATGTTGTAACCTTTAGATAAGCTATAGTCTAAACCTAAGGCCCATCCCCAAGTAACAGTTTTGCCATCGCTGCTGGTTGGGAAGCTATATACCTGGCGAGTATTCGCTTGTACTAGGCCTAAGCCGAAAACGTCATTTGAGGTGATTTTCACCGCATCAGCAATGTTGCTAGTTGCGAGGTTAAGACCTGGGATTTGAGCATTCAACTGACTTGCACCAGTAATTGCTTGGTTACCTAACGAAACCAACCCTGCCACTTGAGATGCCAAAGCAGCACTACCCGCTGGAGTAACCTGAATAGCTTGTACGCTGGTAGCAAAGTTTTCGTAGTTGTTGTTGTAATAATAAACATCAACAAACAAACGCTTGTTAATCATGGCTTTGTAGCCAATTTCAAACGATTTTACACGCTCTGGTTTCCATGCTTTGAATTGATAAGCAGCCAAGATGTTTTTAGACTGCTGTGCAGCCAAAAGCGCTACGATGTTAGAAACGTTTGCCGAAAGCTGACCTGGCAATACCCCTGGCAACTGTGCGTCAATAGCCTTGTTCATTTCGCTAGGAAGCGCTTTTGCTACTTCGCCAGGAACCACTTTGCCTACTTCGACAGGGAGCTGCGTAGCTACACCTTGCTGAATAGCTGCCGCAATGGCTGTAGGGGTGTTAGGGATTTGACCTGCTGCTACAGCTGCATTAACTTGAGCCGTAACAGCCGCTGTTACGATAGGAGTGAGGGTGGCAGTTACTTGCGCAGTAACAGCCTTTGTTACAGCAGGAACTACAACAGGAGCTGCCTGAGCGGCAATACCAATTCTTACTTGTTCTGTTACAATAGCTACTGCTTTAGCTTGCAAAGCAGCACTCGCCGCCGCAGAAGCTACCGAACCACCAAATGCCGTTACGTTTGGCACAGTGTAGATTGGGTTACCTACCAAGTTGTACGTATCACGGAACTCTTGGATACCACCAATCAAGCGAGCTTGTGGCACTTTGAGGTCAATGTACTGATCTTGTGTAGTAGGGATACGGAAGGCTGTTTGGTATGACACCCGAATATTATGGTCATTCGCAATGGTGTAAACCGCCGAAATCCGTGGTGTATATTGGCCGTCGAAGTTCGGGTTTTTGTCATAACGAATCGAACCCGTTAGTTTCAAATTGCCAAGTTGCTTAGCAGCTTGTAAATAAGCACCGTATTCTTTGATGCTGATTTTGCGGCCATCTTTATCGGCAAAAATGGTACCGTTTGAGTTCAATTCATATACTCGGTGATGTGCACCTACCAACACCTCCATAAACTTGATTTGGTTTTTGAAGTTGTACATCCCTTCGTAGTGCCACATGTTTGATTTATCTACAAACAAAGCACCATTCGGGATCGCTACGCCTCTGATTTTGTCAGCAATTGTGTTGAATTCGGCTGAACCCGGCACCGGACGACTCTTGTCAGCAGCGGCACGAGCCGCAAGTAAAGCGGCTGATTCAGATTGGCCAGCACTACGAGCTTGTACCAACGCACCCACAAACGTCGGATACCAAATAGAGCTACCACCACCCCAGTTTTCGTTGATTAACTGACCCAACGTACCGTTGGCATAGCTATCGCCTGTACGCTCTTGGGTAGTGTAGGCACGCAAGAAGAAGTTGCTGCCTTTCAACTCAAACTTATACTGACCAATGTTGAAGTTTTTGATAGAGTAACGGTCTGAACCTGTGTAAACAGTAGTACCGAAGCCATAGTTGGCTTGTAAAATAGCCTCAATTTTATCAGTGAGGCGATAATGTAAGCTAAAGTTGGTACGAAGGCTTTTGGTGTCGTAGTTGGCGAGTTCTCGTTCGAGCCAACCGGTGCGGCTCACGTTGATATTTGGAACTAAGCCCACGGCTGCGGCTGGTAATACTCCTGCCGATACCATCGAATTGGCGATTGAACGAATATTGGCAGAAGTTTCGTCACCAAATACGTTCACCCCGTTGTAGTTGGGGTTGGTGTCACGAGTTGAGCCATCTTTGAGGTTTTGGTCAATGTCACGAGTATCGTTGGCATTCCAGTCTTTGGCAGTTAAGTACGCAAAGTTGAATTTAACAGCCACTTTGTCGTTCCACGATTGAGCCCAACGTACGGAGGCATCATAAAAAGGACTTGCACCTGCGCCAGTTGGGTCGCTTACGTGCATAAGACCAGTTTTTACTTGAGCACTCAATCCTTTGTAGAGGAATGGGCTCTTGCTGTTCATCAACACGATACCATTGATAGCGTTTGGACCATACAAAGCCGAAGCCGCACCTGGAATCAACTCTACACTTTCAAGGTCAAGTTCCGAAATACCAGCTACGTTACCTACCGAGAAGTTTAAGCCCGGAGCTTGGTTATCCATCCCGTCAATCAACTGTACCATCCGTATGTTACCGTTGCCGGCAAATCCACGGGTGTTAATCGAGCGGAAGGTCAAGCTTTGCATGCTTGATTCTACGCCTTTCATGTTGACGATTGCATCATAAAACGAAGGCGCCGCATTTTGCTGAATCTGGCGGATGTCCATCTTTTCGATAGAAGCTCCCGATTTCAACACGGTTTCTTCAACCCTCGATGCCGATACGACAACCTCTTGCCCCATAACGGCTTGTTCTTTGAGAGTCACATTGATGTCTGAGCGACTACCGCTAATCGAGATTTCTTGGGTTTCGTAACCCACATACGAAATCTGAATCACAAAAGGAGCTGGTACACTGGTAGTGAGCGAGAAATTCCCTTTTACATCAGTAGTGGTACCGACTACCTTACCCTTGATGGCGATGTTTACACCCGCCAGTCCTTCTTTGGTTGCTTCGTCTGTGATTTTGCCCGATAGTTTTGTTTGTGCATAAAGACTAATGCTAACACATAAACAGAGCATCGTTAAAATCACACTAGTAAATAATTTCCTCATAGTGCTTTGAAGTTAGTTGAATATGATTTAATGCAAAGTTATCGTAATAATAACTAAACCAATATTATTTAGATACAAAATTTTCAAAAAAATGTTATATATAATGATTTGTACTTATCCAAACTGGCGCACCATTTTTAGGACTTTTTTGGGGTTTTGTCAGAGATGGATAGCAAATAAAAAGTGGCCTCTTTCATTCAAAAAGGCCACTTTTTAGAAGTGAATAGTATTTTTTTTAGATTATGAGACGAGATTTAAGTAAAAAAAGCAAAGCATGTAGCGCAAAATAACCAATTTAAGCGTTTTAGCGACTTCTATAGGAATAACCCATAATTTACTTTTTCCACGAAAACACTTTCTTAAAATAAGTTGATAAAAAACACTCAGTACACTGTAAACTAACTAATTTTAATTTTTACTCGCAGACGGTCGCAGATTGAAAAACGCTAATTTTCGCAGATGAAAACAAAATCAGCGAGTTTCTGCGGTATAAAATTAGCGGGTATCTACGTGATAAATTTTAAAGAAACGTGGTTTACAAAGTGCTTATGCTTAGTCTTGAATAGAAAGGGGAGCATGATTTACTTTCCACCTGCCGCAGCAAGCACTGGGGTGCGTACTTTTACTTCTTTGCTAGCCATACTTTCGTTGTGTAGGCGGTCCACGGCTGTTACCAAATACAGGTATTTTTTATCGGCCAAGGCTATTCTATCCACAAACATCGGTTCTCTGGCAAATCCCGCAATATGGTCTGGTTTTGATAGATCCACTACTTCGCCTTTTTCGAACCGATACACCACATAATAGTAAGCAGTATCGCCATCAGCGGCTTTTTCGGGGGCTTGCCAATAGAGTGAAACTGTACCGTTGTTATTGACCTCGTAGGCGAGGCTTTGGGGTGAGAGCGGTGGGGTGTTATCTTTCCACGGCATGGTCGGGATTAAAGCGGGATAACGGTAAAGATTGGTGCGCAGTGAGTCTCTAATGCCTCTTGGATTGTTGGTAATAGACTTGGAACTAAAGAAAATACTCCCTTGTATTTGGGCATACTGACGGTTGTAGCGCACCTGCGAGGGCAGCTCGGTAGGCTGATGCCAGCCGCTGTCTCGGTCGTTGCCAGATACCCGATAGGCACCTTGACCAATGTACAGATGCCGATTGAAGGAATATTGCGTCCACCAACTAACAAGCGATTTGTAAGGCACTAACCGAAACGACTGACTAAAATACACCTGTGGCGCAATGTAGTCAATCCAGCCCTCCTGCACCCATTTGCGGGTATCGGCATAAAGGTTATCGTAGGAAGTTTGACCCGCCGATGTTTCAGAGCCGCTTGGGTCCACTTTTTTGTTACGCCATACACCAAAGGGGCTAATGCCAAACTTCACATAAGGCTTAGTTGCCTTGATGGCATCAGCTATTTGTTTGATGAGTAAATCGGTGTTGTTGCGCCGCCACGATTCGATGTCGGTAAAGCCGTTGGGGAAATTTCTGAACGTATCGGTATCTCGCAATACTTGCCCCACAGCCGTGTAGGGGTAGAAATAGTCGTCAAAATGGATGCCGTCCACGTCATAATTTTTTACGACGTTAACTACCACATTGGTGATATATTGACGGACTTCGGGGAGGCCAAAATTGAGTAGTTTTTGTCCATCATAGGTCAGAATCCATTCGGGGTGCGTTTTGCTGATGTTATCGGCAGCCACAGTACGAGCCGACTTGTGAACGGCTCTGTTGAGATTAAGCCAAGCATGAAACTCAAACCCCCGCTGATGAGCTTCGTTAATCATAAATTCAAGCGGGTCATAAAAAGGCTCAGGAGCTTTGCCTTGCTGGCCGGTAAGCCATTCGGACCAAGGCTCGGTACTTTTGGCAAAAAAAGCATCGGAGGCTGGTCGAACTTGTACAAAAAGGGCGTTGATACCCGATTGCTGATGCGAATTCAGGATGTTGATAAACTCTTGCTTTTGGGTTTCGGCGTCGTAACTGCCTCGTTGGGGCCAATCAATGTTATCTACCGTTGCAATCCAAACGGCTCTAAACTCTCGCTTCGGCGAAGGCGAAAATCCTTGGTTTTGCGAACGACAACTTAAACAACTAAACAGAGCCAATAGGCACACCAAAATCTTTGTCATGTTAATAAAACCTGTGGGAAAGTTTGTAAAGTTATAGACATTCACAAAAATTTTGCCAAAAGCTCTGAAGGCAACAGTGTTCACTCAATCAGAAGGTTCTGAACCCACCAAGAAGCGAACAAATACCCTCCTAACCTCTTCCCTCTAACCTTTCTCCTTTAACCTTTTTCTCTTACCTTACCTCGGCATTCCGTTTTGATAGGTAATCTCTGTAACGAGCCCAAGGGCACTGAACCGAAACGCTACGCTACGAGCCTCAGAGACCTGCTTGATGTCGTCGCAATGAGGGCCTTTTTCTAGGAAATACACAAAAAACTTCTGATTGCGGTCGGCCAGTTGCTGGCGGTCGGGCTTGCCGAGAGCTTCGGCTACTTCGTTTTGGGTTAACCCTTTGATAAGGCCTTCTGCGGCTTTGAGTGTAGTCATTTGTGTGGTTCTAAATTCGTGGCATCCCCCACGGTCGGAGCGCCATTTTTCTAAGTCTATGGTTTTGCCAAGTTGTGCGGTTTTTTCGGGGTGACAAGCTGCCATACTCATCACAACGAGCAAGGCAGTTACATAACGTAGTGGGATTGATTTTAAGTCTTTTAGTATCATAATTTTCAAATGTTGGTGTCAGTTTCATCGAGCATTTCGATAAAACGACTCTATCTGGTCGTTTAGTTCAATAAGTTGAGTTTCTGATAAATAACCTAAGGTTTGTACTTGCTCAATTAGCTTGAATAACTCTTGGATATCCGCCAACTCTACGCCTGACTTGTGAGCTAACGATTGTTGAAACTCGTTGTCTATCACATTGGTTTGTAAATAGAATTGCTGGCGGAGATTGGCCAGAAAATACGTTACTTTTTTGTGGGCGAGATTTGAATGATCTTTTTGTTGGAAATACAACGTGCCAATAGTCTTTACAAACGCTAAGGAGGTATTCTTGGGCGATTCAATAACAGGAATAATCCGCTGACGCCGTTTGCCTTCAAAGATTACAAACAAAAAAATGCCGATTATGGCTATGTAAAAGGCCCATTCGAGTGGAGGTTGGCTGTGTACAAAACGGAAGATAGAATTCTCGCCAATTCGACCTTGTTTTTGATACTCGTCCCAGTACACGGGCGCAACTGGCAAATAAGACAAAGCCTTGAAAGCGTAGTCAGAGGTTTCGGGTTTCAGCACATAATAGTTAGTAAACGCTTTCGGAATGCAGTGCAGATAAAACGCCCCTAACCCAACATTGATTTTTAGGAAATTGATCGAATCTTTGCTGTTTTTGCCCAAAACCAAGACCTGAGACTTGTCCACGGAGTCTTTTAACGAAAAATAGTACTGTGGGCTTCCTTTTTCAAAATGGTAGTCGTGAGGCCGATGGAATGTTGAATTGACGAAGTTGATGCCAATGTTTTTTTTGTTGGATGACTTGAGGTCAAATTTCAGCCGCACGCCCAAGGTATCTTCTAACAAACCACTGAACTCCTCGGATGCAATAAACACGTGGTTGCCGTTATTTACGTAACCAAAAAGTTCACGTAAGTCGGTTTTGTCTAAGTTAAATGATTGATTGATAAATAGATAAGAGCTTTTTTGGGTCGGTTGGTTTTCGGTGAGTTCGTTGTAAATCGGTAGTCGAACGGTCTGGATTTTTTGATTCGGAAACACTTCCTTTATCAACTCAAACGTTGCCTTGGTACCAAACGGAATTTTGTCCACGTTGGTAAAGGTAGGTATCCAACTGACGGGCTTTGGGCGATAATATTCGACCAACACGTAGCCTACAAAAAGTAGAACCAAAAATACAGTATAGAAACGAGTGAGGGTCATTTACTTGAACTGGTAGCTTTGTTGGCATAGGGAAGTATTTCCGACTGAAACGATTCGAACTGGTGCCGAACTCTATTAAAAAACGCTTGATTAATTGCAAAATCACCATACCAAACGTACTCAAACTGAGCTGTGATTGCCTCAAACGATGGTTGAAACTCGGCGGGAAGTTCGTAGGTGTACGTGCGATTGGTTTTGTTGAGTTGCCAGTTGATGAGGTTGGCATCGGATAACTCTTTGAGTAAACGGAGGTAATGCAGCCGCACGGCGAGACGAAAATTGCCAGCCCGAATGGCTTGTTCAATGGCTTCGTTGAAGGGGATACCGTGTATGTTTTCGCTCAGAATATCGTAAGGAACAAACGAGGTAGATTTTTGGGTAAAAATGCCATCAAAGTTAACCCCCATTAGCTTAAGAACCACAAAAATGGCCATACCAGCTACAAATACATAACCCAGCACCTTGCGGGTTACGCCATAGTCCGGGTCGCCGAAGAACGTGTCGAGCCAATGAATCAGATATCTCCATAGTCGGCTTAAAAAGCCCTCGGCGGGTGGCTCTAATTCTTCGTAATATTGATACTCAGGATTTTGGCGATAACTTTCTAATTGATCTTTAGAAGGCTGCCGAACCATTCTGCTAAGGCTGTCTTGAGGCAATGGGCGTTTGTCGGCCCACGAAATCGTAGCCATACAAAAGCATATCCAGAACCCAACCAGCCAATTACGCATGTTTATTGTTATTACAATACTATTTATTCGAAATAAATAAGATCCAATGAGTTGATATTCAGTATTCTTAAGATCTGTTTAATTGATAGTGACAAACCCATGCACCAAGCCTATTCAAAACGGCTGCAACCGTACCAATACCCTACAAAGCTGAACAAATCCCTATTCCGCAATCGACAATCCGCAATCCAAAATCACTTAATATTCCCCGTCTTCGTCAGTAGATTTAGTTTGCTGACCAATCTGATTGATTTGCTGTTGTAAGCCAAGGCCATCTTTTTTCTCAACCAAGTTGAAGTACTGAAAACCCAGCGCAATGTGCAAAATGGCAGTTGCCAAGTTACTGAATACCTGTGTAAGCGATGTTATGGCTAATACCCCAATACTTACCTCGCCAGACTGAACCGATTTATAACTCTGAAGCGCCGAAACAATACCCAGCGGAATCGAAATGGCGATGGTAATCATCCAGATGCAAATCCCAATAATACAAATTAGCCCAAAAGTGGACCACCACTTGCCACTAATCAAACGAAATGCTCGGCCAATAGAGTCAAAAACACCAGTGCCTTCTCGGATGATAATCATGTTGACCAACGAAAACACGACTACCAAATAAAACCCTGGTATTAAGAATAAAATAAAGCCAATGGCCGCAATAATGAGGCAGACGATGGTGCTGACCGAAATGGTAAGGACATTTTTTTTGATATAATTAATCACCGTATTCACCGAAATAGGCTCTTCGGTAGATTCATCGTAGGCTATCATGAATCCTAAAACGCTGATAGACAATAGAATACCTGTTAAGAAGTTGAAGAGCATAGATAGCAGCGTGTAGGGGCTGGTAAACATGGTTTCAAACATGTGGGTGTAGATGGTCATCAGGCTTCCAACAGGGTCGGAGCGGTCGTAGTCGCCAGAGCCAGTCACGTCTCGTATGGTTTTTTGGAGCTGAAACTGCATGAGCGCTTGTAAAATTCCTCCTATCAAAGCAAACGGAACTACCGTATAAAGCAGAATAGTGAGCAACGATTTGAAGTTTTGTCCAACAAACTGAAACGTAGCGTTGATTTTTTGTCCGAAATCTCGCTCTTGGCGTAATTGAATAAGTCGCATGATGACAGAAGAAAGTGTAAAGCTAAGTAATTAACGAGTCGATTTAAGATGCACTGTGTCCCGATTCAGCTGAATGGGGTACACAATAAAATACCATACGATAAACGTGGCCGAACTAATAATAATGGCGCTACTTACTACAGGGTGCAAAGGTAAGCGAGTGACGAAACTTTCTAAGAAACCCGCTGTCATAAAAATAGGCACGAGGCCAATTATAATCTTCAGCCCTTGCTTGGCGCCTTGCTGAAACGACTGCATCCGGGTGTAGGTTTTGGGAAACAAAATGCTGTTACCCATGACCAGCCCGGCACATCCTGCTATCACAATGGCCGAGATTTCGAGCGTACCGTGAATCCAGATGGTGAGGATGGATTGCAGCAAAAAGCCTTTTTGATAAAAAAAGTACTGAAAGGCTCCCAACATCACACCGTTAGTAAACAGAATCCAAAAAGTGCCTACTGAAAACAATAAGCCAAAGGCAAAAGCCACAAACGACACCCGAATGTTGTTGATAGTAATGCCAAAAAACATTTGTGTTTGAGTTGCACTTTTGTAAACCGCCAAAGGCTCGCCTTTTTCGATGTTTTCGAGGGTCATGTTTACATACGAGTCGCCCAAGATAAGTCGTACAAAGGTATCGTCGTGTGCTGCTGATACACTGCCCAACAGCACCCCGATGCTAAACATCAAGAAGGCATACAACAATTGCCGATGTAAGTTGTAGAACAAATAAGGCAACTCGATTTTCCAAAAACTAATAAACCGAGAGGTATTCTCTCGCTTGTTTTGATAAATCTTATTGTGAAGCTGTGCTGTCAGGTTATTGAGATACCGAGTAACGGGGTTGTTGGGATAAAACGTGCGGGCATATGACAGGTCGTCGGTTAGTTCAATAAACCGCTCCGAAAGCACATCGGGGTCTTGGCTTTTGTCTTGCTCGAAGTGCTTCCATTTGTCGGCATTTTGTTTTACAAATACACTTTCCCGCATTTTTGGTCAGATTGCTGATGAAATCGAAATTTACAACTATTTTGCATTTCCTTTTAGAAACCTATGCTAAAATTCATGCTTTGGGACACTACAACTCAGCCAATACGTAAAGGTTTCCAAATGGCAGGACTATTACATGATAGGTAGTGGCCTGATTCTTAGATAGTTAATTTTTTAATAGGCTATCTACCAATCCATTGGTCTCATTCCTTAAAAAACGAAAGGCTCAAGCACATGGAAGGCATACAGATCGAAACCACCCAAAACGTCACCCTCGAATACACCCCAGCCAGCTTAGGCGATCGTATCTTAGCGTATTTTATTGATGCCCTTGTTAAAGTGGCGTATGTAGTAGGCTTGGTACTGATTGGTGCCATGCTCAACATGCAAACCCGAGGTTCTGACTTATTTTGGGTAATTGTCATCATCATTGCCGTGTTACCTATGATGTTTTACACCTTGGTTCTCGAAATCATGATGAACGGCCAAACCATCGGAAAGCGAGCGATGGGTATTCGGGTTGTCATGCTTGATGGCTCACAGCCATCGCTGGGGGCTTACCTTCTGCGGTGGCTACTCCTTATCGTTGACGTTCATTTCTTATCGGGCATTGTGGCTATTATTGCCATTGCCTCCAATAACCGAGGGCAACGCTTAGGCGATATGGCCGCCAAAACGACCGTTGTCAAACTACGCCCACCCGTTGGCTTGGCGCAAATTTTGCCACCCCAAATTACCGAAGAACACCGAGTATCGTTTCCGGAAGTAAGTATGTTGACCGACCGAGACATCGCCGTCGTAAAAGCTGTACTGAACAAAAACCCGAACGAAAACTATGCTTTGCTGCTTCAGGCCATGCAAAAAATCAAGGAAGTTACAGGCATCCAGTCATCATTAGAGCCAGAGGCTTTTTTGCGAACAGTACTGAAAGATTATACCCATATCGTTACCAAAGACTATAACGACAACGAGCGAGTATAACGCTGAGAATAAGAGAGATGGAATTACTAAACGACTTTGTTACTTAGCGTGTCGTTCTTGAAGTACCGAGATGATTTCGTCGAAATCTACGCCTTTGGCTTCGAGCAATACAAGGTAGTGAAACAGTAAATCGGCAGCTTCGTTCTTGAACAAATCGGCATTATCGTCTTTGGCCTCAATCACGAGTTCTACCGCCTCTTCGCCCACTTTTTGAGCTACTTTGTTGATGCCTCGTGCAAACAACTTGGCCGTGTAAGAAGCCTCAGAAGGATTGTTCTTGCGGTTTCTAATGACTTGTTTCAAATGGTTCAACCAAGCAGCTTTGCCTTGGTTGCTTTCGTTAAAACACGTATCGGCTCCCGTATGACACACCGGACCCACCGGATTTACTTTAATCAATAGTGTATCGGCGTCACAATCTTGGGTAATGCTTACTACTAGCAAATAATTGCCAGAAGTTTCACCCTTGGTCCACAAGCGTTGTTTACTTCTACTAAAAAACGTCACCATGCCTTCGGCTTGGGTTTTGTCGAAGGCTTCTTGGTTCATATATCCCAACATCAATACCTTGTCGGTGGTGTTATCTTGTACAACAGCAGGTATCAAGCCGTCGGGCGATTTATCAAAATTTAGCTGCATAAGTCGTTATGACTTACGTCGGTGTTGCCAACGCAAGTCTAGTATTTCACACCCCAAACTTAAAGAAATTTGTTAAAAACATCATATTTCGATGGATTTTATAGATAATTGTACTTTCATTCAAAACGTTCACCTACCGCCGAAAGGAGCCTGAAAGAGGACAAGCCACGTAGTTAAAAATACGTGGAAAAAGCGGTTGTCGAACCAATAAAACAAGGACAAACGGGCATTAATGGAGCAGAAGCTAGCTCACAACCGAACAAGTCTATGAATATCCAACAAAAAATAAAGGCACTTGCCCATGATGCCGCTTCCGAACTGGTGGCCAATCGTCGGCATTTGCATAGCCACCCCGAATTGTCGTTTCATGAAGTTGAAACTCAAAAGTATGTAGCCCAAAAACTAACCGAAATGGGCTTACAACCCACGCCCATTGCCAACACTGGTTTGGTAGTAGTGATAGAAGGCCGCAATCCCGACCAAAAAGTAGTGGGGCTGCGGGCCGATATGGATGCCTTGCCTATTGTAGAAGCCAACGACGTGCCGTACAAATCGCAAAATCCGGGCGTGATGCACGCCTGCGGACACGATGTACACACGTCGTCGCTGCTGGGCGTGGCCAAGATTCTACAAAATCTTCGTGGCGAATTTGACGGAACGGTAAAGCTGCTCTTTCAACCTGCCGAAGAAAAAGCCCCTGGCGGGGCCTCGTTGATGATTGCCGAAGGTGCTTTGCAAGCTCCTGCTCCAGCCAAAATGATAGGACAACACGTGGCTCCTAATATTCCGGTCGGTAAAATTGGCTTCCGTGAGGGGATGTACATGGCCTCTGCCGATGAACTTTACCTGACTGTAAAAGGAAAAGGAGGACACGGTGCCATGCCCGACACGCTGATAGACCCTGTACTGATTGCCTCGCATATCATTGTGGCTTTGCAACAAATCATCAGCCGCAACCGTCCGCCCAAATACCCCTCGGTGTTGTCGTTTGGGAAGGTAATAGCTAATGGCGCTACCAATGTGATTCCGAACGAAGTGTATATCGAGGGCACGTTTCGCTGTATGGATGAGCAATGGCGAGCCGACGGATTGGCCAAAATGAAAAAATTGGCCGAAGGCATCGCCGAAGCGATGGGCGGAAGCTGTGAATTTTATGTGTTGAAAGGCTACCCCTTCCTTCAAAACGAACCCGTACTCACTCGTCGCCTTAAAGGTGCAGCCATTGAGTACATGGGCGAAGCAAATGTCATTGACCTTGACATCTGGATGGCTGCCGAAGACTTTGCATTTTACTCGCAGGTGGTGGACAGTTGTTTTTACCGCTTAGGTACTCGTAACGAAGAGCGGGGCATCGTGTCGGGTGTGCACACCCCTACCTTTGATGTGGACGAAAGCGCCCTCGAAATCGGTGCTGGCCTCATGAGTTGGCTGGCCGTGAAGGAGCTGATGGAGGAGTAAGGGCTGCTTAGGTGGTAAGCCCCATCTTCCAATGCTCCAATCGTTGGTTCATGAGTTTGAACCACAGCGGTGGCACCAAGGCAATCATAATCATCGTTGGGTATCCATAGGGTAACTGAGGGCTTTCGTCAATATGGCGCAGCACCTGATACCGCCTATTGGCATTAGCATGGTGGTCAGAATGACGTTGGAGTTGGAACAAAAAGAAATTGGTCAGGAGTTGATTGGCATTCCACGAGTGCAACGGATTCACTCGTTCATAGCGATTAGGGGCAATTTCTCGCCGCAAAATCCCGTAATGCTCAATGTAATTGACCATTTCGAGCAACGAAAAGGCTATGATGCTCTGCACAACAAAAAACACAGGCACTTTCCAGAGCAACTCACCTGCCACCAGGCTCAGCACCAGCGTCAGCACCGCACAAAATAGCACAGGTGCCACTGCAAATTGGAGCATTTGGTTGCGCCAATGCCAAGTAGGAAGCCCTTTTTTCTGAAGGCGAGACTGCTCCAAACTTCATGCACTGCGGTAGCTCCCAAGCACCGTTCGCAGCCAAAAGGCGTAAAAATGCTCGCCTTTGCGACTGGTAGCAGGGTCTTGTGGGGTGGCTACATGTACGTGATGCCCTCGGTTGTGCTCAATAAAAAAGTGCATATAACTGACCGTCATCAGCAAGATTTTGGCATAAAACTGCTCTATCCAAGCTGTGCGGTGACCCAGTTCATGCGCTACCGTAATGCCAATACCGCCCGTTACGTTGGCCATGCCAATCAAAAAACCGAGGGCTTCCGACCATTGAAGGGGCGTTGTAGCAAACACAAAAGCACCCCACACCACCATGCCCAGCTGAACGTACACCCATACAAAGGTAATGAGTCGGTAGAAGCGTTCTTCAGATACTTGCGAGACCAGCCGCTCGTCCACATTATGCGCATCTCGACCCACCCAAATGTCTAAAAGAGGAATGAGTACATAGGTAAAGCCTGCACAAAGGTAATTCCACCAGCCTCCCAACTCAAACCCAACCACTACCAACACTGGCAGAATAAACGCACAGAAAAAGCCTAATTTTTTGAGCGTTTGCATGATACATAACGGTTTAGAGACAATGGTATCAAAGGTAGTGAAAACAAATTAGCTAATAAAGTGGATAGTGGTGACAGTTTTGCTAATGCTTCTTTAAGCAGAGTTTAAATGAGGATGAGTGGGCAGAACGAGCGATAAGGAAAAGAGACCGAAAGTTGTTACAAGGGACGGATTGTACCCATTGTGTTTTAAAACAAACCCCTAATTCGGTAATATCCAAAGTTTATTGCTGCTTGTTAGTTGACTGACTTTCAGGGAATTACAAATAACCAGTGCCGAATAACCAACAACCACCCCGTTGATATTTGCTTAAATGAAGAGCGAAACTGATTTTTGCGAAAAATAATCTCGGTTATGGATAAGCAACGGTTAGTCATTTTGGGTGGTGGCGAAAGCGGCGTTGGGGCTGCTTTGTTGGCGCAAGCCAAAGGGTTTGAGGTGTTTTTGTCGGATAAAGGCTTACTGCAAGACAAGTACAAACAAATCCTGAACGACCATCAAATCCCTTTTGAAGAAGGCCAACATACCGAATCGTTGATTCTGAATGCCAGCGAAGTTGTCAAAAGCCCGGGGATTCCAGATAAAGTAGAGCTTATCAAAAAGCTTCATGCTCAAGGCACGCCTGTAATTTCGGAGTTGGAGCTGGCGGCTCGTTACACCAACGCCAAGCTCATCGGTATCACAGGCTCCAACGGCAAAACCACCACCACACTGCTGACCTACCACCTACTCAAGTCGGCAGGGCTGAAAGTGGGTTTGGCGGGTAACATTGGCGAGAGCTTTGCCAAGCAAGTAATTAATGACTCGTACGACTATTACGTGCTCGAAATCAGTAGTTTTCAGTTAGATAACCTCTACCAAACTCGCTTAGATGTAGCCCTACTGCTCAACATCACCCCCGACCACCTCGACCGCTACGAGTACCAGTTTCAGAACTACGTCAATTCCAAGTTTCGTATCATCCAAAACATGACCCCTGCCGATACGTTTATCTATTGGCAAGAAAGCGAAGCCATTGCGGCGGAACTCCTCAAGCGAACCATCGTTCCGCATCAGCTACCCATTTCGATTACCCAACCACTCACCGAAGGCGCCTACCTACAAGACGAACGCCTCTATGCAACTAGCAACGGACAGCATTTTGAGATTTCACAAGACGAAATGCCCATCAAAGGCACGCACAATGCCCTTAATGCTATGAGTGCCATCTTGATAGCTCAAACTGTGGGCCTCAGTAGCGAGCAGATTCGGGATGGGCTGCTGTCCTTCAAGAATGCTTCGCACCGCTTAGAGTTGGCGGGCGAGCTACGAGGCGTTCGGTTTATCAACGATTCTAAAGCTACCAACGTTGACTCTGTGTACTATGCGCTAGGTAGTTTCAAAGAGCCGCTGGTGCTTATTATGGGCGGTGTGGACAAAGGCAACGATTATACCCAAATAGAAGCCTTGGTTCGTGACAAAGTGAAAGTGCTGATTTGTTTGGGCAAAGACAACCACAAACTCACCGACTTTTTTGGCGACAAAGTACCCCACATTCTCGAAACCCAAGACGTAACTGAAGCCGTACGAATGGGTTTAGAAGTGGCTCAACCTGGCGACGTGGTATTGCTTTCGCCGGCTTGTGCCAGCTTTGATTTGTTCCGCAATTATGAAGACCGGGGCGAGCAATTTAAAGCAGCCGTGAAGCAACTCATCGCCTCGGCATAGTCCAAAAAGGATACGAATCTAAGGAGAAGCCATGGCTTTGCAAACACGTATTTATGTCTGGTTTAGGTCAAGTCTTACTTTATTATGATAAAAATAGTTGTCTGTAAACCAGGGTATTAGAAAGGGTTTAATTTTTTCTTTCAGAATTCTCCTATTTTAAAAGTTCTTTTTCTATAACTTCGTTATTCAAATTCAAAGAAAGCATTATTCTCCCTTTTTATCATTGGTATTTTCCCAATTACAAGAAGACGCATTTCCGATGAAAACCTGGCTTCAAGAAAACCTCAAGGGCGATTATCAAATCTGGATTATTGTGTGTATCATGACGGTGCTCAGTATGTTGGCCGTGTATAGCGCCACGGGTACGCTGGCCTACAAAAACACGACTAATTCTGAGATGTACCTAATCAAGCACTTATTTGGGTATGCGTTGGGGCTTGGCTTTTTGTGGGTAATCCATCGCACCAACTACATGGTGTTTGCCACCAAAGCTTCTTACTATTTGCTGTGGATTTCGCTGGCTTTGGTTTGGTATGCCAACCTAATGGGGGTTAAAATCAACGATGCCAGCCGTTGGATTCGGATTCCGTTCATTGGACTTACCTTCCAGCCTTCCGATTTGGCCAAGCTCGCTCTTATTGCCAACTTGGCGGCTATGTTGGCCAAGCGCCAGCACAAAGAATATACCAACGACCCCGAGCAGCTGTTCCGTATGTTAATGCCTATGATTTTTTGGATTGGCGTTATCTGTAGTTCTATTGCCGTTTCTAACGGCTCTACTGCTATTTTGTTGGGCGGTACGTGTTTCTTACTCATGTTCATTGGCCGAGTACCACCACGGTACTTGATGATGCTGGTGCTGGTCTGCTCGCTATTGGGTGGAATCGGCCTCGCCACGGGCGACCGCTGGAAAACCGTTCAAAAGCGCATTGACCGTTTCAAGAGTCACGAAGACGAAAAGAAAGATGACTCGCAACTCGTGCAAGGTTATATTGCCATCGCCGAGGGCGGTCTGATAGGCAGGGGGCCCGGGCGTAGTCTTCAGCGCAATTACCTTCCTGAAGCGTATTCTGATAGTATTTACGCCATTATTGTAGAAGAGTACGGGTATATCGTCGGCGGAATTGGCACGTTGATGCTGTATTTATGGCTCTTGTACCGAGGTATGAAAGCCATTGCCCGTAGCGACAGAGCCTTTGGGGGGTTATTGTCGGCAGGACTCACGTTTCTGATAGTCATTCAAGCCTTAATCCATATATGCGTCAGTACAGGGCTGATGCCCTATACAGGCCAAACACTACCTATGATAAGCATGGGAGGCTCCTCGCAATGGGCTACAGCTATTTGTATAGGCATTGTCTTGAGTATCAGTAGAAAAGGCATACCCGAAGCGACTATTAAATAAGCAGGAATGATGCCCAACCAAGGCATTTAAACGTTACAATCAATACTCAATTACAAAACCCTATCAATAGCCCATGAGTAGTCTTTCTCCACGAGTTATCATTAGCGGTGGCGGCACTGGCGGACACATCTATCCAGCTATTGCCATAGCCAATGCCATTCGAGAGCTGACTCCCACTGCCGAAATCCTCTTTGTGGGGGCCGAAGGCAAAATGGAAATGGAAAAAGTACCCAAGGCAGGCTATCGTATTATTGGCTTGCCCATTGCGGGTATTCAACGCAAGCTTGCTATTGAGAACCTCACCTTTCCGATTAAACTCGTCAAAAGCCTGGTGAAAGCTCGTAGTATCATCAACGAATTTAAGCCCAATGTAGCCGTGGGTGTGGGAGGCTATGCCAGTGGCCCCTTATTACTGGCAGCCAGTATAATGGGTATCCCATATTTGATTCAAGAACAAAACTCTTATGCTGGCGTAACGAACAAGTTTCTGTCGAAAAAAGCCAAAAAAATCTGCGTTGCCTATCCGGGTATGGAGCAGTTTTTTCCGGCTGACAAAATCCTCATGACGGGTAACCCAGTTCGTAAAGATATTCTAGACAGTGCCACCAAACGAGAGGCTGCCGTCAAGCATTTCGGGCTGGACGCCAGTAAGAAAACCTTGCTCATCATTGGCGGAAGCCAAGGCGCCAAAACTATCAACGAGAGCATTGACAAGGGCTTGGCCGAACTCGTAAAAGCAGGGTATCAGGTAGTTTGGCAAACCGGAAAACTCTATATCGAAAAAGCCAAAGAAACTGTCAAAGGTCTGAAAACCAAATCGGTGTATGTGTCAGACTTTATTTATGAAATGGATTTAGCCTACGCCATTGCCGACGCCGTGGTGTCAAGAGCTGGCGCCTTGTCGGTATCCGAAATCTGTCTGGTGGGCAAGCCGTCTATCTTTGTGCCGTTTCCGTTTGCGGCTGAAGACCACCAAACTAAAAACGCCTTAAGTTTGGTCAACGAAAACGCTGGGCTATTGGTCAAGGACTCCGAGGCTAAAGACAAACTTATTACAGAAACCTTGGCCTTGCTCCAAAACACCGAAAAACAAACCCTTTTGAGTGCTAACATCCTAAAACTCGCCAAGCCTGATGCTGCCAACGAAATTGCAGGAGAAGTACTAAAATTGATAAAATAACGCATGCAATTCGAACACATCAAATACGTCTATTTCCTCGGAATCGGAGGCATTGGCATGAGTGCGCTGGCTCGTTGGTTCAACGTAAACGGTTTTCAAGTAGCTGGTTATGACAAAACCACCACTGCCCTGACTAACACGCTCCAACAAGAAGGTATCCGCATTCATTTCGACGACGATGTCAACGCCATCCCGTCTGAGTTTTTGGCAAATCCAGCTCAAACCTTGGTGGTGTTAACCCCTGCTATTCCGAAAGACCATCAAGAGTGGAACTTTTTGATAGACAATAACTTCCAAATTCTCAAACGCTCTCAAGTGTTGGGTTTGTTGGCCAGTACCATGCGCACTATCGCTGTGGCTGGAACGCACGGCAAAACCACCACGTCGTCAATGGTGGCGCATATTCTGAAAGCATCAGGCAAAAACATAGCGGCATTTTTGGGCGGAATTACTCAAAACTACCAGACCAATTTTCTCCTCAACGACCCTACCAACGACCTCAACTCTGTCTTGTGCGTGGTAGAAGCCGATGAGTTTGACCGTTCGTTTTTGACCCTTTTTCCAGACATCGCCGTGGTGACCTCCACCGATGCCGACCACCTTGACATCTACGGCGACCACAACCACGTACTCGAATCATTTGGGGCATTTGTCAGCCAGATTAAACCCAACGGTCGTTTTTTCATGAAGAAAGGGCTTGCCTTAGCCAATCATACCGGAGCCATAGTACAAGATTTTTCGTTTGATGGAGGCGATTTTCATGCTGCCCGTTTCCGCATCGAAAATGCCCGCTTTACCTTCGACTTGGTTTATCCCGGTGGCGTAGTACCCGATGTGCAACTGATGATGCCGGGCTTTCACAATGTCGAGAACGCCCTTGCCGCCTTTGCTTCTGCTTGGGCGGTCGGAGTAGAACCTGCTCAAATCAAAGAAACCTTGGGTACGTACCGTGGGGTAAAACGTCGCTTTGAATACTACCTCCAAACACCCACTCATGTACTGATAGACGATTACGCTCATCACCCCACCGAAGTCGAAGCCTTTTTGCGTTCGGTGCGGGCACTCTATCCTGACAAACACATCACAGCTATCTTCCAACCACACCTATTTACCCGCACTCGTGACTTCCAAGAAGGCTTTGCCGAAAGCCTCAGCTTGGCCGATAGACTGTTGTTGTTAGACATTTATCCAGCTCGTGAACAACCAATTGAAGGAATTTCATCGAAAATTGTTTTCGACCGAGTACATTTGCAGGATAAAATCCTCCTTGCTAAATCTGAAGTTATCCAAACATTAAAAAATCTCCCTACCGAAGTGGTCGTAACCATCGGAGCCGGAGATGTGGAGCAGCTATTGCCAGACTTGGTTCGGCTCCTCAATAAGTAGTCTAAAACAAAAAATACAACAAATCACCAGCACCTCATACGGCGGGTGCTTTTGTTTGTTCAAGGCTTGGTGTAATAAAGCCAAGTGTTAAAAAAGTCGTTATGATGGTGTAAATAGCCAAAGTGCCTTTTCGAAATCAGCAGATTATCCGTACAGCCTTTTGTTTGTAACTTGCTGTTTTTTAGTAAATTGTGAGAAATAAGCGGCTAATGGTTAATAATGACTTAGTTCTGATTATCAATTATTTGAATAAAACTGTGTTTGATTTAACCCCAAAGCAATAGTTTCCGTTTACTCAAATTATTTACTTGATTATAAGCAAGTTCGGCGATGTTTTCTAATTTTAAATTCCGAAAAGTGTTATGGGGGCTATTAGGCGTGCTGTTAGTCGGAACCATCGGCTTTGCATTGAGCCAACAAGCCAGCCGACACTGTAAGAATATCCGAATCGAAATTGATAAAGGAAGTGCAGAAGATTTTCTGATTACAACCGAAGATGTGGATAAATTGATTACTGACAACGGTCAAGACCAACTCATCAATCGTCCCTTCAGCGAAATAGATTTCCAGCACTTAGAAAGTCGGGTAAAATCCAATAAAGTGGTAGATAATTGTCAGATTTATAGAGACTTACGGGGCGATTTAGTGGTGGCTATTACACAGCATCGCCCTATTGCCCGAGTTACTTTTGAAGGAGGGGTTTCGTCAGTACATGACTTGTACGTCAACGAAAAAGGGGAATTTTTTCCAATGTCTGACCGCCATACGGCACGAGTACTATTGCTATCTGGCCATTATTTTGAGCGATTGATGGGGTTAACCCGTACCCAAGACAAGAGTTTGGTAGAACTCCTCAACTGGATAGACCAAGACCCGTTTTGGAAAGCACAAATTACGCAATTGGAAATAGATAAAGAAGGCGAAATAAACATGATGCCGCAGGTAGGAGAGCACACCGTTGAGTTTGGCGATGCCTCCGACCCCGAAGCGAAGTTCTCGAAGTTAAAATTATTTTACACCAAGATTCTGCCTGCTAAAGGCTGGAATCATTATCATAGAGTGAGTGTAAAGTTCCGTAACCAAATTGTTTGTGAGTGATGAAAAATGACGCAGTGGTGGTAGGGCTTGATATCGGCACGACCAAAGTACGTGCCGTAGCTGGTAGGCTTACCGAAAACGAAGAGTTAGAAATAATGGGTGTTGGTGAGGCCAAGTCTGATGGGGTCATTCGTGGCTCTATCCAGAATACTGGTAGCACCACTCAGGCTATCAACAAGGCTATCAAGCAAGCTGGTGATCAAGCCAAAATCAACGTGCTGGGCGTTATTGTCAATGTGTCGGGTGCCAACGTACAGATACGGTCATTACCACAAGTCAAAACCATCACCCGAGATATTGTTACGGTAAATGATGTGGACGAAATCATTCGAGATGTTCGGAAAACGGCTGGTTCGCTCGGGCGTTCTATCGTGCATGTATTGCCTCAAGAATATAGCCTCGGCGACGTGAGTACGCCTATTTTTGACCCTGTAGATTGGGACGGAACCAAGCTCGAAGGAACTTTTAGAATTGTTTCGACCAGCGATAACGACCTCCAAAAAATCCAGCTTTGCCTACAGCGTTGTCAGCCGCATCCGCTTGATAGCGAGGAGCTTGTCTTGTCGCCGTTGGCGGCAAGTATGGCTGTTTTGTCAAACGAAGACCGCCGCCGAGGGGTTGCGTTGGTGGATATTGGCGGCAACTCAACCGAAGTAGTGGTGTATAGTGGTAACATCATTCGACACATTGCATTGATTCCGTGGGGGGGCAATTTGCTCACCAAAGACATCGAAAAAGGCTGCCGAGTGCTTGAAGAACAGGCCGAAAACCTCAAAGTAAAATTCGGAAAAGCACTTCAAAAAGACGTGCCTCTTAACGAATCGGTGGCTGTACAAGTAAAAGTAGGGCGCCCGCCAGAAGACATACTGCTCAAAAATATTGCTATCATTTTAGAGCAACGTCTGTTAGAACTGGCCGCATTGGTAGCCAACGAAATCAAAAAATCGGGCTACGAAGGCCGATTGTTCAACGGGATTGTACTCACCGGAGGCACGGCCAAATTACCCTTGATTGAAAAACTTTTTGAAGAAGTACTCGACGAATACGTCTGGATAGGCAAGCCGACCCATCGGGTTTCGGGGGAGTCGGTCGGTAAAGTGCAAAGTCCAGAGTACGCTACGGCTGTCGGGTTGGTATGGCGAGGTTTTGAGGAGATTGACTCTCGTGAAGAAAAATATAAGGAGCTTCGAGGTGTGAAAATAGAAATAGTTCAGAAAGAACTACCCAAAAAGACGCCAACTACCAACACACCTGTGGCACCAACGCCACCACCACCTCCTGCTCCGGAAGAAGAAAAGAAAAACATTATCCAGAAGCTGTTAAGCTGGGGTAAGGATATTTTGACCGATGACCGAGTAGGTGACTCCGATAAATATTAAGAAAATCCCTAATTCAACCCAATATGATGGAACTAAACGGCCGTTTTACATTTAAACCAACTAACCCCCTCAAAAACATCATCAAGGTGATCGGTGTAGGAGGGGGAGGAACCAATGCCGTTAACTACATGTATGAGCGGCAAATCAAAGACGTTGACTTTATCGTTTCTAATACCGACATCCAGTCGTTAGAAAGTAGCCCTGTGCCCGTTAAAATTCAGCTGGGTGAAAAGCTAACCGAAGGCTTGGGTGCAGGCACGTTTCCAGAGCAAGGTCGCAAAGCCGCTGAGGAGAGTGTAGAGCAAATTCGGAAGATTTTGTTAGGCTACGATCCCGCCAATCCGCCCGAAGATGCTATTGTTGAAGACCCCGAAACCAAAAAGCCTAAGCTGAAACCCCGAACCAAAATGCTCTTCATCACGGCAGGAATGGGTGGAGGCACAGGTACGGGTGCAGCGCCGGTGATTGCCCGTATTGCGAGCGAATACGAAATCCTGACCGTAGCTATTGTGACAAAACCCTTTGAGTTTGAAGGGCCAGAGAAGCTCAATCAAGCCGAAGAAGGCATCAAAGTATTAGAGAAATTTTGTGATACCGTACTGGTGATTCTCAACGAAAAATTACTAACTGCAGAATTTAAAAAACTCAAAAAAAGCAAAGCTTTTGAGCAAGCCGATGAGGTTTTGGCCAAAGCTGCCAAGAGTATTGCCGAGGTAATTACGATGCCCGGTAAGGTCAACGTGGATTTTATGGATGTTAAAATGGTGCTCGAAGACGCTGGTAAAGCCCTGATGGGCTCTGCCGAAGCCACAGGCGATGACCGTGCGCTGAAAGCCATCGAAGAAGCCTTATCGTCGCCGTTGTTAGAGAGTCAAGACATTCGGAATGCTCAAC
Source organism: Spirosomataceae bacterium (assembly GCA_046329195.1). Taxonomy (GTDB): domain Bacteria; phylum Bacteroidota; class Bacteroidia; order Cytophagales; family Spirosomataceae; genus JAXLVB01. The sequence goes on from JAXLVB010000001.1 coordinate 1,313,528, forward strand.
GGGTGTTGTTCACCATGGCTTACAGCCACGAATATGAAATCACGATGGAGGAACAAGGCGTTATTACCGAATACATCAAGCAAAAAATTGGAGGAGTAGTACCTATTGCCAAAAACGGTGATATTTTTGATGATGAACTTGGCGAAACCCTTCGGATTACCATTGTGGCAGCAGGATTTGGCAAGAAAAAACCAGAAGAAAACGCTATAGAGGTAACAAAATCGACCGATACAGAGGTTAATACCACAACGAGCCAATCGTCAAACTCACAAGAAAAAGAAGTAAAGGAAACAATACAAGAAGAGCCAAGCGACGATGGCACCGAAGAACTACCTACCACAACGCCGCCCGTATTTATACCAGAACCTGAACCCGAGGTGAAAGTGTATGAATACCTAGATATTAGTCGGAGCGAGCGGATTGCCAAGATGAAGGCAATTTTTGCCAATAAACCACAACCAACCCCCGAAATGGAGGAAATACCGACGTTTCAACGGTACGATGTCAAATTGGTCTCCTTGCAAGACATCCAAGACGAATTGGTGCGTTATTCGCTCAATGAATAGTAGAGAAAAATATGTTAGCAACCTTACAAGAAGCCTTACAAAATGCCGCCAACTCAGAAAGGGCGGCATTTGCTTTGCGGTACTTCAAAGCAGGCAAAGGTGAATACGCCGAGGGCGACGTTTTCTTGGGAATAACCAATCCAGCTTTACGAGCAACGATTAAACCCTATACTAACCTTTCGTTTGAAGAACTACAGGAACTACTGAATTCGCCTTGGCATGAGTATCGCATGGCTGCTTTGTTGATTTTGGTACGTCAGTACCAAAAAGGAGCGCTCCAACATCGCCGCCATGTGGTAGAATTTTACCTCGCCAACGTAACTCGCATCAACAACTGGGATTTGGTAGATTGTTCGGCAAGAGATATTTTAGGCGCTTATTTGTTTGATAAAGACCGAAGTATTCTCTTCGATTTGGCACAAACCAATCACCTTTGGAGTCAGCGGATTGCCATTATCGCTACAGCATTTTTTATCCAAAAAAGCCAATTTGACGAAACGCTGGCACTGTGTGAGTATTTTCTGACCCATAAGCACGACCTTATCCACAAAGCTACAGGCTGGATGCTTCGTGAAGTAGGAAAAAAAGACGGCGCACCCTTGAGGCGATTCCTCAATCTGTATGCATCACAGATGCCCCGCACCATGCTTCGGTATGCGATAGAAAAATTTCCCGAACTGGAGCGTTTAAAATACCTAAAAGGAGAGCTTTGAGCTTTTTTACTGGTTATATTTTCTGCTCAGTAACGGCCATTTTTACCAATTCGGCGGTGTTTTTTGCCTTCGTTTTGCGAATAATGTTGGCTCGGTGATTCGAAACCGTTCGGACACTCAAGTTGAGTGTATCAGCAATTTCCTGACTACTTAGCCCATCGGCCAGAAACTTCAAGATTTGGCGCTCTTTTTTAGAAAGTTTGGCTAATTTTTTCTCTTCTTCTACCGAAGGCTTCGACTTGTTAAGTAACGCCTCCGCTAACAAACTGGCTACACTCGACGGAAAGTATTTGTCGCCACTGGCCACTTTTCGAATCGCCTGCAAAATCTCCTCCCGACTCATGTCTTTGAGCAAATACCCCGCCGCACCGCTTTCTACGGCTTTTACCACGTAATCTTGGTTGTGATGCATCGAAAAAATGAGTGTTTTGCTTTTGGGGTACCGCTCCGAAATCTCTCTGGCCGCCTCGATACCCGTCATTACTGGCATCGAAATGTCTAATAGCACTACGTCTGGTGAGTGAAGAGCCACTTGCTCGATAGCCTCTTGGCCATTGGACGCCTCTGCCACTACAACAAGATCTGATTCATCTTCAAACAAAGCCAATAACCCTTTCCGAACAATGGCGTGGTCATCGGTAATTAATAATTTTATGGTTTTCATACATTTATTTGGTCTCAGTCACAGGCAATTTAACAGAAATTTGCGTACCTTTTCCGTGTTTCGCCAAAATCTTACATTCGCCCCCCAACAAACGTGCCCGTGTGCGGATATTATTCAGGCCGTTTCCGCTGAGTTCTTGTTTGGGCTGAGCCTGTATTTTTCGCAAACTAAACCCTTTTCCATCATCTTGAATTTTTAGCAAAATTATAGGACCTTGTTGCTCTAACGTAATGATAATTTGCGTAGCGTCGGCGTGTTTTAGCGAGTTAGTGAGGGCTTCTTGCGTAATCCTATAAATACCAATTTCGGTAGGTTCGGCTAGTCGTTTGAGGGGTAAGTTGGCGTGGAGTTTTACCTCAATGCCTACTGTTTTTTGCGTTTGTTCACATAGTAATCGCAAAGCAGCAACAACCCCAAAGTCACTGAGTACCGAGGGCATGAGATTAAACGAAACGTTTCGTGTGGCTTCTATCGTTTCGCTGACCAACCGCCGTAGCTCCTCATAGTTACGCTGTTGTTTTTCATTAACAAACCCCACGCTCCCCAGTTTCTCCGTATGCAGCTTGAGTGCCGTTAGCATTTGACCAATACCATCGTGAATTTCACGAGAAATACGCCCCCGTTCCCGTTCTTGGCCTTCGAGTAGTGCCCCCGTCCGAATAGTATCTTCGGCCATTTGGAGCTGGAACTTTTCCTCCGTTGTCTTCACGAGCGACTCTTGGGTATGCCGTAACGATTCGTTGCTTTCTTGCAAGTCAGCTTCTGATTTGACCAAGCGCTTGATGATGGCTTGGGTGTAAGTAACAATGGGTCTAAACACAAACAACCCTTCCAGAAAAAGTACAATAAATGTCACGACTGTAATCATGAACTCAATGTTTCTGACTCGATCTACTCGTTGCTTGGTTTCGATATCGTACTGAAACACAATCGCATCCATTTGTTTTAGAAAAGCCTGCTCGTGTTTTAGCACCTGTTGGAGCCAATCTTGAAGGGGTGAAGGTGCCGCTTGAAGACCATTGATGGCTCGTTCGGTGGTAGCAAAATCGGTATAAAGAGCCTGAAACGACGGTTCTAGTTGGACAAACATGTCGTTGAGCCGTTGGCTGTTTTGAGGATGAATCAGCGATTTGCCCACGGGTAATTGCCCATCTCGAAGCCCATTGTGGCATTGCCTCCAAAGCTCCAATTGTGGTTCAAAATCAGAGAGTTCCGACGAAATACGAAGGTCACTATGTTGAAAAAAAAGTAATAACCGTTTGGTGAGGCGTTGGCTCAGCATCCGCTGTCGCCCAGCAATGTTAATAACTCTGGAGTCGTCGAGTAAACTGGAGAAGGACGATTGTACTAAGATTTGACCCGACAAGGATAGAATCCCCACGGCCGTGAGGGCGGCTATGTAGTACCGAGTGAGCCGTTTGGCAACTTGACTGTCTAAATTTTCCAATATGAATCAAAAATTTTGTATGTTTGAAAAACTACAATCGGTTGATTTTACCGAAAATTAGAGGCATAGTAGTTAAAATTGAGAAAAAATAAGTAAATGCTCTATACTTCTCAACAAACGGAAGATATTTTTCAACAAAAATTTGCCCACTTGTTGGTAGATTTGACCAACCACGTCTTGACCCTAACTCTACACCGGCCTGAGAAAAAGAATGCTCTGAATCCGACATTGCTTAACGAGTTTGCTTATGCCATGCACTTTGCTCGTTGTTCGGATGAGGTGTGGGTAGTGGTTCTAAAAGCCAGTGGCGATGTATGGTGTGCTGGCATGGATTTGAGAGCCTTAGCTGGCCAGTTGCAAGCAAGCGACTCTACCGTACCGCCCCCCAAAGGAGCAGTTGTATTGGGCGATTTGATGGCTAATCTGCACAAACCCTGTATTGCCCAAGTCCATGCACCTGTATATGCAGGAGGTTTTTTGATAGTGGGAGGCTGCACACACGTGATAACCTCCGAAAAAGCGCTATTCAGCTTACCAGAAGTCAAACGAGGGCTGTTTCCGTTTCAGGTAATGAGTACTTTGGTGCAGTTAATGCCCGCCCGAAAAGCCTTAGATTGGTGCATGCGGGGCAAAACACTCACCGCTCACGAAGCGCACGAAGTAGGTTTAGTCACAGAAGTAGTAGTAGAAGAAGCCTTGGTCAAAGCGGTAAAAACGCTGGTAGATGACCTTCTTCAGTACTCGCCCACGGCGATTCGGATGGGCTTAGAAGCCTATCATGCTTTACTGCAATTGCCTCAATCGGAGCAACATACGTTTTTGTACGCCCAATTTGCGGCGATTCAACAAACGGCAGATGCCAAAGAAGGAATGGCAGCCTTTAACGAAAAACGCAAACCGAATTGGACGGGAAGGTAATAGGATGCTAGCTCTCAATAAGGCACTTCCGTAATTTTTTGGCCTTTGGTTAGCTTCTCAAAATACTTACAAAAAGGAGTGAGTTCGCAGGTAGTGCATTTGGGGTTGCGAGCCACACACACATAGCGTCCGTGCAGAATCAACCAATGGTGCGCTCGGGCTACCAAGTCTTGCGGAATATGCTTGACGAGTTCTTTTTCGACCGCAAGCGGTGTAGTAGCCTTGGCTGGCACCAAGCCTAAGCGATGTGAAGTACGAAACACATGGGTATCTACCGCCATGGCTGGCTGATTAAAGATTACCGACGCAATCACATTGGCTGTTTTGCGACCTACACCAGGCATTTTTTGGAGTTCGTCAATGCTGGCAGGGACTTCAGAGCCGTAATCATTGACCAACATCCGAGCCATACCTACTAAGTGCTTCGACTTGTTGTTGGGATACGATACACTTCGGATGTAGGTAAATACCTCTTCAGCGGTACTAGCTGCCAATGACTCAGGCGTAGGAAATCGCTCAAACAGGGCTGGCGTAATCTGATTGACCCGTTTGTCGGTGCATTGAGCCGACAAAATCACCGCTACCAACAGTTCGTACGGATTGGCATAGGAAAGCTCTGTTTCGGCAGTAGGAAACTTCTCAGAAAAATACTCGATAAGGTGGCGATAGCGGTCTTTTTTCAGCATGTGGGGCAACAAAAAGATACAACTCCGCCAAAATCGGAGCATTTTGGCGGGGCTGTAAATAAGAAAACCAATCAAAACTACTTCTTAAACAGAAATAGACGTTGATTGGTTTTCGGAAAAGTTGCGTGAAAAAGCTAAAATCTTATCAACTGATCGGTCAGAAGGTTGCATACGGACTTTGTCCATTCCTTCTTTCAAATCGGCGATGTCCAAGTAGAACATCAGCAAGTCAGTGTCTTCGATGAGGGCTTCCTCGATTAGCTGGTTTTCTTCGTCGGTGGTTTCGTCATAGACATACCGAACGATGTCATTTTGTGTAAAGGTTTGTATCATAGTTTAGGTGCGAATGTTTACCCATCATTTTACGCAAATTGATGAGAGCATAACGCATCCGTCCCAAAGCGGTATTGATACTCACGCCGGTAGCATCGGCAATTTCTTGAAAACTCATGTCTTCGTAGTGTCGCATTACCAACACTTCCCGCTGCGGGTCAGGCAGGCGTTTGATGAGTTCACGCAGGTGCTCGTGTGTTTCATGCTTGATTTGCATCCCTTCGTACGAGTCTTCAGCAAAGTCAAGGGTATTGAACACGCTGCTACCGTCTTCGAACACTACTTCGGGGTAGCGTTTGTCTCGACGGAAATAATCAATGGCCAAGTTGTGAGCGATTCGGATAATCCACGGAAGGAACTTGCCTTCTTCGTTGTATCTTCCTGATTTCAAAGTCTCTACGGCTTTGATGAAGGTGTCTTGCATGAGGTCTTCGGCAATGTAGGTATCCTTTACTATCAGATAGATAGTAGTATATACTTTTGATTTGTACCGATTGACGAGATGTTCGAAAGCACGTTCATTACCACGGATGTAAAGCGATATAAGCTCACTATCGCTAAGTTGGATTTTTGCCATTTCTTGTTTCCAATTAGTTAACGTAGAGCTTTATGCCATATTGTGCCTCCTATTGTGATTTTTTTTAGGATCCGTGATATTTTGTTGAAGTTGAGACCAAAGATGTTGGGTTCTGCTTTAATTTCCAAATCTTAGCTCGAAATTTTTTAAGGGATTAACAAAATTTTAACAAATTTTAATGATTTTCAGCCGAATACTATATGGATAAATAGATGGTTTTCAATGGATTCTTTTTTTAGGTGAAGTTGTTCTCAACACACCAATTAACCTGATACTGTACAATAACGGTAATTAAACGGCGGGGTTGGTGTTTTCGAGCGATAGGATTTTTTCACGGAGTGCTTGCGGAACTGGTGCTTTTTTGAGGGCTTGATAATCATAACAAACGAGCCGAGCGATACCTTCGGCAGCAATGCGCTGGTGCCGTTGGCTCACTACAATGTGGTGCATCTGATACCCAAACTCATTGATGGTTTCGGGCAGGATACGAGCGCCTACCAACACGGTGTCAGGATACGTAACGGGCAGCTTGTATTTGCACGTAGATTCCGCCAAAATAGGCCCTATGCCATTGCCTCCCCGAAAGTCCATAAAGCCGATTTGGTTGAAATAGTTGATACGAGCCGTCTCAAACCATCGCAGATAGACGGTGTTGTTGACGTGCTGGGCCGCATCCATGTCGCCCCATTGTACTTTTAGTTCTACTACCGAAGGATAGTTGGCAAGGAGTTGCTGAATAACGTTTTCCATGAGGCCGGCGGATTATTCTTGCTGGTATAGAACTTGTAATACAGTTTGACCCACAGCCTTGAGGGTTGGTCGGTCAATGAGCTGCATGTTGTCAAGGTGGGTATGGTGATAGTCGCCAAACACTTTGTCGGGATGGGTAGTGTTGTACTCAATGATGTCCACCATCGGAATCTTAGCGATTTCGTTGACGGCACTGTGGTCGTCGGTGATACCGCCAGTTTCTTGGTCAATAAAAAAGGTATTGTACCCAAGTTTGCTAGCTATTTTCCAGATTTGGTTGGTGACCTCACCCGCATACATCATGGAGGTACCTTCTTTGGTAAAGTGGGCGTTTTTGCCTCCCACCATATCCAACAAAATGCCGAAATAAGCTGAATAATTAGGTTTATGTAAGTTTTTGACCCAATACTGTGAGCCTAAGCACCAAAATTTGCCCGAGGGGTCATCGTTAGAGTTTTCGGGTGCGCCGTAGTCTTCTACATCAAAAAAGATAACATCTACCCCCACATTGGGTTTTTGAACGTTTGCTTGGATGGTTCTGACCAATTCGAGCAGAACCCCAATGCCACTGGCACCGTCGTTGGCAGCATCAAAGGGCTTTTTCTGATAAGTAGTTGAGTCTTTATCGGCAAAGGGGCGGGTGTCCCAATGGGCGGCTAACAAAATTCGTTTAGAGGCAGTTGGGTTAATGCTGCCAATGATGTTGCGTGCTTGCAGAGACGTACCGTTATAGGCTTTGGCTGTAAAAGACTGCACCGTGACTTCTGCCCCAAACTGCTTGAGCTTGGCAATGAGCCAGTCGCCACAGGCTCGATGTGCTGCCGAATTGGGTACACGAGGGCCAAAATCTACCTGTTTTTGCACATAAGCATACGCCGAGTCAGCATTAAAGGCAGGTGCAGCGGCAAGTGGGGCTTCGTCGGTTGTAGCTTCAGCCGAAGTGTGGGGCTTTTCGCAGGATTTGAAAAAATAAGCCCCTATTGGCAGTACAAAAACTACTAACAAGCCAATGGCAATGAGTTGAGAACGCTTCATGGATGTATAGAAAACTATTCCGTAAAAAATACATTCGGTGTATTCTTCTTGGTACAAAATACTAAACGCTACCTTTGGGCTACTCTTCGTACGCCCAGTCAATCCGGTGCTTCATATCTTTGATAACCAGTCCGTTAGATTTGAAATACGAACGAATTTCGTCCACTTTATCGTATTGCTGGTTCGCCTTATACTCCTTGTAAAGGCTGAGTAGCCCTGTCAGCAAGCCTTCATGGTTTTCGTTGCGTTCTTCTTGAAGCCCCAAGATACTTTCGGTGAACTGGACAAAGGCGGTTTGTAACAAGGCAAACGTTTCAGCTCCTAACTGTGCAGGTTGGAGCTGGTTCATGTACAATTGGTTGATTTTCTTTAACAAAGTAAACAAGTTGGCAATCGTAACGGCAGTGTTAAGGTCGTCGTTCATGCCATCGTAGCAGCCCTGAATCGCTTTATTGATTTCTTGGATATGTTTGTCGTCGGGTTGTACTTCGTCGGCAGCTTGATAGGTCAGACCTTTGATAATCCGTAAGCCATTGATGAGTCGCTTGTAGCCTTTTTGGGCTGCTTTGAGGGCTTCGTTCGAGAAATCTAACGTACTGCGGTATTGCGATTGCAGCATGAAGAACCGCACCGTCATGGGGCTGTAGGCTTGCTCTAACAAGGGGTGTGAGCCAGCAAACAGTTCTGACGGGAGAAACGAGTTCCCAAGCGATTTAGACATTTTTTGGCCGTTTACGGTAAGCATGTTAGAGTGCATCCAATACTTAACGGGGTTTGTACCATTAATGCCTGTGCCTTGTGCGATTTCGCACTCGTGATGTGGAAACTTGAGATCAAAGCCTCCGCCATGAATATCAAACTGTGCGCCTAAGTATTTGGTACTCATGCAAGTACACTCAAGGTGCCAGCCCGGAAAGCCCATCCCCCAAGGCGAAGGCCACTGCATGATGTGTTCGGGAGCTGCTTTTTTCCAAAGCGCAAAGTCGAGCGGATTACGCTTTTCGCCTACGCCATCAAGCTCTCGGGTTTCGGTGAGGAGGTCGTCAAGTACACGACCCGACAAAACGCCGTAGTTGCCGCCAGCTTCGTTGTACTTGCTGATGTCAAAATAAACCGAACCATTTGATTCATAGGCAAGTCCTTTGTCAATCAATGTTTTTACGCCTTCAATCTGCTCAATCAGGTGGCCGGTAGCGGTGGGCTCAATGCTGGGAGCCAAAAAGTTGAACTTTTCGAGAATCTGATGAAAATCGTTGGTATATCGCTGTACGATTTCCATGGGCTCCAGTTGTTCTAACTTAGCCATACGGCCAATTTTGTCTTCGCCTTCGTCGCCGTCGCCTACTAAGTGGCCTACATCGGTGATGTTGCGTACATAACGTACCTTGTAGCCAATATGCTTGAGGTAGCGATAGAGCACGTCGAAAGTCAGAAAGGTACGAACATTGCCCAAATGCACATAGTTATAGACCGTAGGGCCGCATACGTACATGCCGACGTGAGGGGCGTTGATGGGTTCAAAAAGTTCCTTCTCTCTCGAAAGAGTATTGTAAAGTTTGAGGGCTTGCATAGAGTTGGGGAATAAATCAGAAAAAACGACCGACGTTAGACCTTCAAAGGGGTCTTGGAAGTAAGAATCAACAACAACATCGGCGGTTGGGGCGCATTAGAAGCAAAGAGACTTGATTGTGAGTGCAAAAGTAGTGATTTTGCCGTATTCAAGACAAGTTTTTGCTCAAAGTCGGCATTTACTTGCCAAACAACAATGCGTTAAAAAATCTTAAAAAACTGGTTTGTGTATCTTTGTTTGCGTATTTGCCTCCTTATGAATCCGTTTTATGACACTACCTATGAGACAATTCTTCTTATTCTGGATGCTGCTGGGGGGGCAAATATGGGTACAGGCGCAGTCATTTAAAACGCCAATTTATCATGTCAAAATAGTAACTACTGAGGCAAAGCGCTTTTCGGGATATTTGTTTGACGTAACCGATACGGATTTGGTTTGTAAGGAGTATGATGTACGGAGAGGGATGTCCACTTGGTCGTACACCATTCCGTTGACGAAGGTTAGGAAGATCATTGTACGGATAGAAAACAAAAACTCAGCGATTTGGAAGGGCGCCCTTGTGGGGGGCGTAACTACTGGATTTCTTGCTGCAAAATCGTTAGAAAAGTACCCCACCAAAAGCCCTATATTATCGGGAGTGACCCTTACGTTTTCGGGCTTGGCAGGAGCTGGTATTGGTGGAGTAATGGGTGGTATGTTGGCTGGATTTCGCCGTAAAGTGATTAGAGTCACACAGCCTATCGAACATCCGGAAGGGCTACGCTTTCGCCTAATGCCCTATACTTACTTATATAACCTCGGCAATCGGAAGAAACTGGTGAACCCGATTTTATCAGACGAAAGGAATTAGCCTTCAAGAAAGCATTATATTTGCCGTAATTTCAATCTAACCATGATACACATCCTGAATGGAGATGCCCTCTACTCGCAGTTGTTGGAGGCGGGCGTTGCAGACGAGTGCATCATCTGCCGAGAGTGTTTGGTTGATGGCCCTACACCGCAGGTGGATAGGGAGGCGTTCTGGACGGTTCGGGCAAATTACTTGGGTGAAACACCCGACGATAAGGCGTTTTATCATGCGTTTGTAAAGACCGAATTGGAGAAGATTCTGGCACTTACCGCCACTAATGAGGTGAATGTATGGTTTGAAAATGACCTGTTTTGTCAAGTAAACCTGTGGTTTGTGCTTTCGTTACTGGCCCAATTGCCTCAACTGCCTGTGGTCTATCGGGTTTTTCCTATAGATCGAGGCGGACAAACTTCTTGGAGAGGATTTGGCCGTGCTACTCCCGCTGATTTGCAACAGGCACTTGGGCAGAGAGTTCGCCTTGAAGAGTCAGACGTTCAATTGGGCTGCAAACTTTGGGAGGCGTATCGGCAAGGAGATGGTTTGGCATTGACCCAACTTTCAAAGATTCCTACGGTTGGATTTGAGCAATTGCCAGCCGTAGTGCAAGCGCATTTGGAGCGCTTCCCTACTCATGGAATAGGGCGACCCGAACGAGTGCTAAAAGACATTATGCAGACCAAAGGGCAAGATTTTGGGATTGTTTTTACAGAGTTTTTTAATCGAGAAGGCATCTATGGTTTTGGTGATTCGCAAGTGAAAAAGTTGTATGATCAATTGCTGAGTACGTAGCCTTGTGCTGTGATAATACATAGTTGACAAAACGAAGATTCATGAAATTAGTAGAAGTAGGAAGTAATAAGGCGTACAAGCAGGAGTTTTTACTCTTCCCCGTTCGTTTATACAAAGACGATGCGAACTGGATCCGGCCTTTGGACCAAGATATTGAGGCGGTATTTGACCCCCAGAAAAACAAATACTTTTCGCATGGCGAAGCTATTCGATGGATTTTGCAAGATGAGTCAGGGCAGACCATCGGGCGGGTAGCAGCGTTTATTGATCATGAAAAAGCACATAAAGAAGAACAGCCTACGGGTGGGATGGGCTTTTTTGAGTGCATCGAAAACCAAGACGCTGCCTTTGTGCTGTTTGATGCCTGCCTGCAATGGCTCAAAAGCAAAGGTATGGAGGCGATGGATGGGCCTATCAATTTTGGCGAACGAGACAGTTGGTGGGGCCTGATGATAAAGGGTTGGAATTACGAACCTACCTACAAAATGCCTTGGACCAAACCCTACTACATAGCGTTTTTTGAAAACTACGGTTTTCAAGACTACTTTCAGCAGTTTGTGTATGTGGCACCGATTCGGGATGTGGTTGTTAGTCAGGCGGTTGAAGAGAAAGCTCGACGGATTTATGAAAACCCAGAGTATGTGTTTCGTTCTATCGAAAAACGCAATTTACCCAAATACGCCGAAGATTTTCGACAGATTTACAACGAAGCATGGGCGAAGTTTCCGGGGGTAAAAGAGATGACCGAGACGCAAGCCAAGAGCTTGGTCAATACGATGAAGCCTATTATTGACGAACAATTGATTTGGTTTGCTTACACAACTACGGGTCGGCCTATTGCCTTTTTTATTGTGATTCCAGACCTGAACCAGATTGTGAAGCACCTCAACGGGCAGTTTAACTGGTGGGCTAAAATCAAATTTTTGCTTTTGATGCTCAGAGGGGTGATAGACCGAACTTGTGGGCTGATTTTTGGTGTAGTGCCTGATTTTCAGGGGAAAGGCTTAGAGTCGGCTATTGCTTTGCGGTTTAGAGACGAAGGGCGCACTAATCCACATTATCCATACAATTCGATTGACTTCAACTGGGTGGGTGACTTTAATCCTAAAATGGTACGGTTCTCGTCCCAATTAGGTACACAGCTCGAAAAGGTATTTGTCACGTACCGTTATTTATTTGACCGCACCAAGGAGTTTAAGCGATGCCCACGAGTGGGGTAGGGGCGGTTAAAGAGTAGAGTGAAAAAGTTAAAAGTGTAAAGGTCAGAGGGAAGGGGGGAGTGAAAAGGGTAGCTTAGTAGAAAACAATGATGTATGAAAATTGGCTTATTGCTGTTTCCGAATTTTACACAACTTGACCTTACGGGGCCGTACGAGGTGTTCTCTCGGGCTCCTGAAGCACAAGTATATTTGATAGCGAAAAATAGAGAGCCTGTTTGCAGCGAGAAAACACTTTCTATTTTGCCTACCGCTACCTTTGCCGATTGTCCTCTGCTTGATATTCTGTGTGTACCCGGAGGCCCTGGCGTGGGTGATGTAATGACCGACCCCGAAACATTGGCTTTTTTGCAAGTACAGGCTGCACAAGCACGTTATGTGACGTCGGTTTGTACGGGAGCCTTGATTTTGGCAGCAGCAGGCTTGTTAGATGGCTATAAAGCCACTACGCATTGGCTATCGTTAGAGCTATTGAGGATGTTCCCAGCAGTAGAAGTGCTGGAGCAGCGAGTGGTGCAAGACCGAAATCGGTTTACAGGCGGTGGCGTGACAGCTGGGATAGATTTTGGATTGAGCGTAGTAGCGGCCATTTATGGCGACGAAGTGGCACAACGCATACAACTTTCTATCGAATATGACCCTGCACCGCCGTTTGATGCTGGTTCACCTCACAAAGCACCGCCATCAGCAGTAGCGTACTTTTCGGCGCAGTTTGCAGTACACCAAGAAAGGCGCAAACAGATTATTGAGCAGCTACTGAGTAAGAGTTAAGCTTCCCCTAGGGCAAGCTCTAACCTTTCACACATTAGTCTTTACACCTTCTTAGCCGGATTCCCAAACACCCTTGCTCCGTCGGGAACGCTCTCGACCACCACCGACCCCATCCCGACCATGGCGCCTTCGCCAATGGTGACTCCCGCTACAATCACCGCACCGGCGCCAATAAATGCTTCGGCCTCTACTTTAACGCCCGAGCCTATAATGCTACCTGCTCCAAGCTGGGCAAAATCACCGATTTCGGCACTGGTGTCAATGACAACTCGGGTATTTACTACACAATGATTGCCCAATTTTACAAAAGGATTCAGCACGGCTCCTGCACCAATCAGATTGCCGTGCCCAATGGCAGCAGTCTCGGCAATTACGGCGGTGTTATGTATTGCATTGACGGGCATCACATGCCTCCGTTCTTTGAGCATTTCGACCAAATTCTGCCGTTCAATCAACCCTTCGGCTGCCACAAACGCCTCGCATTTTTTACCGATGAGTTTAGTGAAACCCTCGTCTTCGGGGCTACCCAGCACGACAACTTCGCCGATTTCGGTTTGATGAAGTTCTTCGTTTTCGTCTAAAAAGCCATAAACAACGACCTTATTGCGTTCAAAAATATCAAGAGCTGTTTTACCTAAGTTTCCTGCTCCAAGAATAAGGACTGGGTTTTCCATGCGTTTTGTTGAAGTGATTATCTAATTTCCTTTGGTTAACACACCGTTTTTGATGGTATAGACTACTTGTCCGTCTTTTTTGAGGGTAAAATCTGCTTTAAGGCCCATTCGGAGGTCTTCTGTGGTTTCGAGGATTAGACCCGTGGCATCGAGCTCGTCGGTACCAAAAAAAGTGGACAAATCGCCCATGTCTTCTACCACTCCCTTAACGAACCACTTGGGTGGTAAGTTCATCGGTAGTTCGTTTCGGTTGATACCCACATCCATTTTGATGCTCTGGCCGTTGCGTTGAACGGTGGCATTTCGGATGAGTAAATCGAAAATAGAGCGACCATTTTCTGGGATTTTTTCGTAAGCAGCAATATCTTCTTTGACTAATGTGTTGGTAGCAATGGCCTGTAAGCCAGACAAAATAGCAACATAGTTAAGCTTACGGATGTACATTTTTTCGGGGTCATTTTTGTATCCACCCGATTCAATCAATACCAACGAAGTACCCCATTTCTGAATATTATCGCCAAAAGCCCGAGGCTCATGTTCGTCTGAGTAACGAGCCACTTGGTTAGGGATAAACTTTTGAAGCTCACGGTTCATGTTGATAATCAGCTGCATAGAGCGGCGGCGCACGTCGTTGAGCGAGCGGGCAAAGTCATAAGCAGTAGCTAAAAACGAAATAGTAGCCAGATGACCCGTTGGCCCTGCCGAGTAGCGAGGCGACTGATCGTGGAGGTTAAAGCCAAACGTTGGCTTGAGGGTGTTTTGGAGCTGCTTCAAAAGCCGCCCTTCGGGGGTTTGGAGGCGGAGTGCATCCCGATTCATATCAATGTCTAAAGCGGTGCGGCGTTTGTAAACCTCGGCGCCGTCGGGATTGAGCATGGGTACAAAATATAGCGTGGTATTGTCCAAGATTTGTTTCCGAAGGGCATCAAATTCATCGCCCGACTGGTTAAAAAAATTAAACATATCAAAGATGGCCATCGTGGCGGTAGGCTCGTCGCCGTGCATCTGCGACCACAGCAACACCGTAGTTTTGCCTTTGCCTAGCTTAATCATCGAGATAGAACGACCTTCAAACGATTGACCCACCACACTGACTTGGTATTGAGAGCGGGCTTTGAGTTGTTCGATGAGGGGCAAGATGTCAGCTTGCTTGAAGCGACGCTCTTTGAGGGTAGTTTCTTTGAACTGGTCGTGGGTGTCGTGTAAACGACGGGCGAGGTCTTGGGCAAAAACAGGAGAAGTCATTGCAGCAAATAATATCCAACAATAGAGTGATTTCAAGGCATGTATGGGTTAGAAGGTTCAAAGGAATTGTGGTGGCTACTTGGTTAGAACCAACAATAAAATCTGGCTTTTGCGAGGCCTGTTGACACAAAAAATAACCTGATAATGAACAGCTTAGAAAACTGCTGCTTGTGATAATACCAATCGTCTGAACAAATTTCCCTTAGGCACTTACCCAATAAATCCCGACAAAAGTAGCTAAAACACAAAGAATTACATTCAACAAGATGTTGAAAAGTGCCTCGGCCCAGCGGTTGGCTTGTATGAGTTGGAGCGTGTCGTTGGCAAAAGTCGAAAAAGTGCTGAAGCCTCCGCAGAAACCAATGGCAATGAGTGCTCGATACGATGGTGTAAGGCTTTTACTGAGTTCAAGACCAATAAAAGTCCCTAAAACTAAGCTGGCCACCACATTGACCGACAGCGTGCCATACGGAAAAGTAGCCGATACGCTACCTTGTACCCAACGACTGAGCCCATAGCGAGTTAAGCTCCCGAGACCTCCACCCACAAAAATCAAAAACAAATGATTCATACCGCATCAATTTTCCGAAAAATAGACTTTTATAAAACCCAAACGAGCTTTTGCCTCTAAATGTCTCAATCTTGCCGAAGAAAGACTATTTTTTGTGGAAAATTTTCTATTATCGCAAACTAAAATTCGATAACCACTAACCCGATACCTCAATGAAAGCTACGATTAGAGTCCAACTCATGCTCATGATGTTCTTACAGTTTTTTACGTGGGGCGCATGGTATGGGCAGATGAGCAAGTACCTGTTTACACAACTGAATGCTACCGGCGACCAAGTGGGCAATGCCTATACGGCGTTTTCGATTGCGATGATTGTAGCGCCCTTTTTTGTGGGGATGATTGCCGACCGCTACTTTGCAGCTCAGAAGGTGCTTGGGGTGCTTAATCTGTTGGGTGCAGGTATTTTGTATTTTTTGGTGCAGGAGACCAATGCAGATTCATTTTATTGGTGGATTTTGGCCTACTGTCTCACGTTTGCGCCTTGCATTGCCTTAACAAGCTCTATTGCGATGCGCCAGATGACCAATGCTGAGAAAGACTTTCCGGTGATTCGGGTGATGGGCACCATCGCTTGGATTGTGGTCACTAATATTGTGGGCTTCATGAATGTAGGCGACAAAGCCACCATTTTCCAGATTTCGATTCTTTCGTCGGTAGTATTGGGTGTGTTTGCGTTCTTTTTGCCTGATACACCACCAAAATCAACCGAAAGCAGCAGTTTTGCCCAGATTTTGGGCTTAGATGCTTTCCAATTGTTCAAAGACCGTTCGTTTGCTATCTTCTTCTTGTCGTCGGTGCTGATTTGTATTCCGCTGTCGTTTTATTATGCCATGGCCAATCCATCACTGACCGACTCTGGGATGACTAACGTAGAAAACAAAATGTCGTTTGGACAGATGTCAGAAGTATTCTTTATGCTGATGATACCATTTGCTTTTGCTCGCTTGGGTGTTAAATGGATGCTGGTCGTGGGCTTGATAGCCTGGATTGTCCGTTTCTTATGCTTTGGCTACGGTACCGCCGATACCGAGTGGATTTTGTTCTTGGCGATTTTGCTTCACGGGGTTTGTTTTGATTTCTTCTTCGTAACAGGGCAAATCTATACTGACAATAAAGCTGGCGAGAAAATCAAGTCGTCGGCACAGGGGCTTATTTCGCTAGCTACTTATGGTATCGGGATGGGCATTGGCTCAAAACTTTCGGGTATTGTGGCCGACATGTACACCGTTGACGGCGTCAAAAATTGGGCAAGTATCTGGATGGTACCCGCTGGCATTGCAGCAGTGGTGTTGGTAGTGTTTATTTTGATGTTTAAGGACAATTCGGTGAAGGCGGCATAGGCAATATTTTACAACAAAACCTCATAAACCAACTAAAAATGGCACGAATTGCAATGCTTGGGTCCGGCTTTATCGGGCGCTTTTATGCCGAATCTATTCATGGTCAACGCAGCAAAGATACCGTGGTGGCGATTTATGCCCGCCGAGAAGAAAGTGCAAAAAAGTTTGCTGCCGATTACGGTTGTCCTATCTGGTCAACCGATATGGAAGAAATCATAGCCCATCCCGAGGTGGACATTGTGTGTATAGCCCTGCCCAACAACCTCCACGAACCTGCTGTGATGTTATGTGCTCAACACAAAAAGGCCGTTGTTACGACCAAGCCCTTGGGGCGTAACGGCGAAGAGGCACTTCGGATGCTGAAGGCCGTAGAAGAAGCGGGTATTTTTAGCGGATACCTCGAAGACCTCTGTTATACGCCCAAGTTTTTGAAAGCCTTAGCCAGTGTCAAAAACGGAGCATTGGGGCGGATTTTATGGGCCAAATCACGAGAAACCCACCCAGGGCCGCACTCCGAGTGGTTTTGGGACAAAGAGCAAGCAGGCGGCGGCGCCATCTTAGATTTGGGCTGCCACTGCATCGAAATTGCACGAAACTTTATCGGAAAAGACATCAAGCCCGTAGAAGTGATGTGTTGGGCCGATACGCAAGTGAAGCCCATTGAGGCCGAAGACCACGCCATTGCCTTGGTGAAGTATGAAAACGGGGCGATTGGCCAATTGGAAGTATCGTGGACGTTTAGGGGGGGGATGGACTTGCGAGACGAAGTGATGGGTACCGAAGGCACTATCTGGATTAATAACTTTCTTCGGACGGGTTTTGAGATGTTTACCACAGGCAAAGGTGCCGATTATGTGGCCGAAAAAGCCGAATCGAATACAGGCTGGCTGTTCCCAGTTGGCGACGAAGTAAACGACTTGGGCTACAACCACATGTTTACCGATATGTTTAAGGCATGGGAAGAGGGGCGTGAACCAGCCGAAACCTTTTACGACGGCTATGTAGTGAATGCGGTGATTGATGCTTGTTACAAATCGGCTCAAACCAAGCTTTGGGAACCCGTAGTGCTGCCCGTTTGGCGAGGACAAGAAGGCTTAACCAAGGCTTCTACGCTGATTGAATATGACGAAAACTACTATTTAATCAAGGAGGAAGTAACGCATGACGGTCGTCATAAACTCATTTTGAAAGACAAAGCGACAGGCAAAATTTCAGAAAGAGATATTTAAAAAACGCCTTGAACTGACCAAAAAGAGCCTCACGCACATGTGCATGAGGCTCTTTTTGGCGCTACCATTGAGGCTGGCGCAACACTACAATGGTGGTGAATATTGCAAACGCTATTCTTCTTCTCTGGGTTTTTTAGGAGCAACGGGGTCAGGCGGTGGTGGTGGTGGTGGCACCATCTGCTGAACCCGACTGGGCCTAGCGGGTGGCGGCGGTGGTGGCAACCGATAACCTCGTCTGGGTAAAGGTGGCGGCGGTGGCGGTACGTCTTCGCCGTAGATTCTCGAGATGGCTTGAGCGTGTTCTTCCATTTGTTTTGCCAAGGCTTCCATTTGGGTTTCTGTAATGGCATCCATTTGTCTGCTGAGGCTGTCCATCGGTGTTGAGAAGGCATCCATTTGTTCAGAAACCAGCTTCATTTGCTGCTCAATTTTTTCTGATTCCCGATGGAATGCCTCCAAATGCTTTTCGTTAGCCTCAATTTGTTTCTCAAGCAACTCTCGTTGTTTTTCGTTTTGAGCCTTTTGTAATTGTCTTTCCAACTGCTCCAATTCTCGCATTTTGGGCCGGTATTGTTCTTCCAATGCCCGCATTTTATGCTCTTGTTCACGTAGTGGCACTTCATACCTACGCATCTGCTCCGATTGCGCATGCAACTGCTGCTCCAATGTATGTAGTTGCGATTGATACGGTTGCATTTTTTCTTCGAGTTCACGGAGTGCCTTAGCGTGCTGGTCAATTTGTATCTTTTGGGCTGAGTCCAACTCGTTATAGAGGTCTTTGCCATCCACAAAAAAATGACCCTTGCCTGAGATGTAGTGTCTGTTACCTAGTTTTGAGGCATATTCCCATTCCTTTTCGCTTGGTAGGCGATTCAGATTCGACAACCTATTTTTTGTTTTCTTAGGCGATGCCGAAGTCTGTGGTTTTTCTTGTGTAGGTGTTTTAGGCTTTGCTTGCTGTTGAATCGCCATGGCTGAGCCTACCATAAGCAATAAGCCTAACAATAACCAAGCACTTATAGGCTGATAGGGCGTAGTCCTTGACTGAATGCCTAAAATCCGTTGAATCCGCTGAAGAAGTGGCATTTTACGAGCACCAAATGCCATAGCCAATACGGGTTCTTGGCGGTACGACTCCACTTGCGCCAGCGCTTGAGCCAAGGCTCGTTTGTTGCCACAGAGGGCAATGGCTACGTCGTCACAGGCATTTTCTCGTTCGTCTCGAATCCGATTCGAAATCCACCAAATCGTAGGATTGAAAAAATACAAGGCTTCCATTGTGCTCTGAATCAGGTTGATAACAAAGTCATTACGCATCAGATGAGCTATCTCATGAGCCAAAATCGCCTCTAACTGCTGTGTGGTTAGGCGAGTAGCCAAGCCAATCGGAAGTAGAATGACGGGCTTGAGATACCCAATCACCATGGGTACAGTTACCTTAGCTGATTCTAACAGGGTAACTGGATACGGAATGGGCAAATGATAAAGTAGCTTTTGGAACAGCTCCTCAACAGCGCTGCTAACTGGCTGGGTACGTTGGTACTTGAGCTGGTCGGCGTACCAGTAGTTGACGGCCAGTCGCCCCAAAAATAAAGCAATACCCATAAACCAGACCTGAATCATCAGCGGGAAATAGGCATACAACGTTGTTTGCCAAGTGGGCGAGGTTCCCTTTTCAATAGGTTGCAAGCTGGGTATTGAGTGCATCAGCGTGGCTACATAATGCGCTTTTTGGTAGTACCAGCTGAATGTACCCAACGATAACACCAACTGCGCAAGCAAGGAACCCAACCCAACTTGATACCGCCGGGCTGCTGTGGGGCTGAGTTTCCAAACCAGAAGAAGTACTGCTGCCAGCACTAAACTTTGCCAGAGCGAGTGAAGGAGCGTCCAGCCGAGAGCTTCGGTGAGCGCATACGAAAAGAAAAGATTCATGGCTATTATATGTTGTTTAAAGTATTTTTTTCATGGCATGAAGGTGAGAGTTTTCATTTAGTAACTCCTTGATTTTCAATCTACCCCCAATACTTGTTTTCCATTTTCAAATTCTCAAATTTTCAAACTACCCCTCCATCTGATCAAGCAGCTTTCGGATTTCGTCAAGCTCAGCTTTAGAGGCTTTGTGGTTGCCCAATGCTTGCAAGACCATCTTCATTGCCGAGCCGCCAAAAGTAGTATCTACAAAACGACTCAAGAGCGTCTGCTGCGTTTCTTGCTCTTTAGCTAAGGCTTCGTACACATGATAGCGGCCTTCTTCGGTGCGAGCCACAATCCCTTTTTCGTGCATGATTTGCAAAAGCTTAAGGGTGGTAGTATAGCCCACCTCTTTGTTCTGAGCAAGCTCGTCATGAACCTGCCGTACAGTTGCTTTGCCCAAACGCCACAGCACCTGCAAGATTTCTAACTCCGATTCTGTGGGCTTAAAAAAGTGTTCTTCGTTCATATTTATAACTACGAAAGTTTTCGTACGACAAAGTAATACGAAGGGTTTCGTAATTGCAAATTTTATCTACGAAAAATTTCGTAATAAATGTTAAAATTTTAAAATACCTGCAAAAAAGGCCTCAAAATCGTTGTTTATCAGTGTTTTGTCTTGTTCTGATGGCTGGTAATACTACTTTTTTTAACTTGTTGCTTTAACCACTTAACCAACCATGCGAGTTATCTTCTGCCTGTTTTTTGTTTCTTATTCAGTTTTTGCCACCGATACACTACGTATTCAAGGAGTGCAGAAACCTGTCGAAATCTTCAAAGATAAGTGGGGAATCAACCACATTTTTGCCCAAACCGAGGCTGATTTGTTTTTTGCTCAGGGCTATATGGCGGCTTCTGACCGTTTGTTTCAGCTCGAATTGTGGCGTAGGCAAGCCACAGGTACCGTAGCCGAGCTCTTGGGTAAGCGGGAGCTCAAGCGAGACATTGGCACTCGGTTATTTAAGTTCAGAGGAAATATAGATACCGAACTCAACCACTATCACCCACACGGCGGGCTCATTGTGCGCTCGTTTGTGGCAGGAATCAATGCCTATATTTCAAGTATTTTGAAAACACCCGACCAACTGCCCATTGAGTTCAAAATCCTTCATACCACGCCTCAACTTTGGACACCGGAAGTGGTGATTTCGAGGCATCAGGGGATTCTAGCCAACATCAAAGACGAACTTAATTTTGGACGATTGGTACATTTGATTGGCGAAAAAAAACTCAAAGAACTGGCGTGGTTTCATCCTGGAGACCCTAACATCAAGTTAGATGCTTCGCTAAAGCCCGAAGAGTGGTTTGCAGATATTTTAGAACGCTACAACGCCTTTCGTGCACCGCTTCGGTTTTCGGCGCAAGACATTGACCCTGCCTATCGCAAAACTTCTGCTCTACTTGCCCCCGCCGATACCTTTCGCTTTGACGATTGGTATGAAGCTGAAAAACAGCATGTTGGCTCCAATAACTGGGTGATTTCGGGGAAGCGTTCGCAGAGTGGTTTTCCGATTTTGGCCAACGACCCACACCGAGCGCAGAGTATTCCGTCGTTACGTTACTGGGTGCATTTGCACGCACCTGGCTGGAATGTGATTGGTGCGGGCGAGCCTTCTCTGCCAGGGATTTCGATTGGTCATAACGAACACGGGGCATGGGGATTGACCATTTTTGAAACCGATTCAGAAGATTTATATGTGTATGACACCAACCCTGCAAACCCATTGCAGTACAAATATCAAGGCAAGTGGGTTTCGATGAACACCATTACCGAAACAATAGCTGTGAAAGGCGAGCAACCCGAAGTAGTAACCCTACATTATACACGACACGGCCCCGTCGTGTTTGAAGATAAAGTCAATCATAAAGCGTATGCCGTGCGGGCAGCTTGGCTCGAAAAGGGCTGCTCGCCTTATTTGGCTAGCCTACGGATGTGTCAGGCTACTTCGTGGGCTACCTTCCGAGCAGCTTGTGAGCAGAGTCGGATTCCGGGTGAGAATATGATTTGGGCCGACAAAAAAGGCAACATCGGGTATCAGGCGGTGGGGATTTCTCCGGTTCGACCCAATTGGTCTGGCTTAGTACCCGTGCCTGGCGACGGCCGTTACGAATGGAAAGGGTATTTGCCCATCAAATTATTGCCCAATCGTACCAACCCAAGCAAAGGCTATGTAGTGACGGCCAACAATAACCAGATCACAGCTGATTTTCCGTACCGCAACGCCGTGGGCTGGCGGTGGGCCAATGGCGTGCGAGCACAGCGCATTGCCTCGCAGTTAGAGGCTAAAACCAAGCATTCGATAGCCGATTTTATGCAGTTGCAAACAGACTATTTTTCTGTGATTGCCCAGCAGCTGGTACCCTTACTCAAGCCCTTGAGTGCTGCTGACAAAACTACCGAAGCCTCTCGAAAAGCCTTATTGGATTGGGATTTTCGCCTCGACAAGCAGTCTGTTCCTGCGGCTATCTACGTGGCGTGGGAACGCCAGCTCAAGGCTGCTTTGTATCAAAAAATGGTTCCTGAGGTGGCCAGACCCTATATGTTGTCGGTATTATCAAAAAAAATGCAAGATTGGTTACTGACGCCACCATCTGACTTTGGAACAAACCGAGCCGAAGTAAGAGACCAACTGTTGATTAGCTGTTTGGAAAAAGCAGTGAATGACTTACGCAACCGCCTGGGCGATGATGTCAGTAAATGGCAATACGGGCAAGATAAAAACAAGCATATTCAACTAAAACACGTATTGAGCAATGAAGTAAAACTGGAAATACAACAACAACTCAACTCAAGCAGCCGCCCTCGGGGAGGCTACGGCGAAACTGTGGGTAACACCGGGGATAGCTATAACCAAGAGCATGGGGCATCGTTTCGGATTATTGTGGACACTGCCAACTGGGACAAAACCGTAGGAATTAACAACCCCGGTCAATCGGGAGACCCTTCCAGTTCGCACTACAAAGATTTGTTTGAGTTGTGGGCCAACGATGGGTACTTTCCTGTGTATTTCTCGAAATCAACCATCCAATCCAACACTGAGAAGAAATTTATTCTATCCAAATAGAAATCAAAAGTCCCCTGCAAGTGCATTGCAGGGGACTTTTGGATAAGTATATAGCGTTCTCAAATTCACTAAAGAATCCAACGGAAGAAGAGGAACAATGTGGCCGCCAGCATAATCGAAACGGGTAGGGTAAGTACCCACGCCATCGCAATGTTACGTACCGTTTTGGGCTGGAGGTTTTTGACCCCTTTGCTAGCCACCATACTGCCAGCAATCCCCGACGAGAGAATGTGTGTCGTACTTACTGGAAGTTTGTAGAAAGTAGATAGGGCAATGGTAATGGCAGCTACCAATTCGGCAGAAGCGCCTTGTGCATAGGTCAAGTGTTGCTTACCGATTTTTTCACCAACGGTTACTACAATTCGTTTCCAGCCAATCATGGTACCTAAGCCCAACGACAAGGCAATCATAATCAGCACCCAAGTAGGGGCATAATCGGTAAACTTCTTGAGGTTTTTGATTTCGCTGTTTAGGGCATCAGTGTCGTTTTTGCTGAGGTTGGCTGCACCGCCATCTATGATTTTCTTAACGTTATTACCAATTAACAAAATATCTCTGCGAACTTCTAACCGATTAGCCGTTGGGATCTTCTCCTGTGCAGTAGAATCGTTGAGTAATGTATTGATGTGAACGATTTCTTTTTTCACATCGGCCAAATGCTTACGATCCGGCCCCGATAGGTTAAACGTATCAATTTTCGATACGGTTTGACCAATCTGAACTAAACTCGGTTGTAGTTGCTGAGGGTCAATGTTACTGTCTATGGCAAAGTACGAAGGCACAATGCCAATCAGAATCAACATTACCAAACCCACGCCCTTTTGGCCGTCGTTAGAGCCGTGGCCAAAACTCACACCTGTACATGTCAAAATTAACAAGGCTCGAATCCAAGTGGGCGGTGGGGCGTTTTTCTTAGGTTCTTTAAAAATAGCTTCGGCTTGTTCGTTACCTTTTACAATGCGGCGCAACACGAACATCAAGATGGCGGCTGCTCCAAAACCCAACAGTGGCGAGAACAAGAGCGAAAGACCGATTTCTCCAGCTTTGCTCCAGTTGACGGCTGATTCGCCAGAAGTGTTTTCAGGCATAAACGTAAAGGCCAAACCTACGCCCAAAATCGAGCCGATAAGCGTGTGGGAGCTGGAGCTTGGTAGGCCAAAATACCAAGTACCTAAGTTCCAGATAATGGCACTAAACAACAACGCCAGCACCATAGCGATACTATGATAGACGTTTTGGTCTATGAGCAGTTCTACGGGTAGTAGGTTTACGATACCCATAGCCACCCCAATTCCACCTGCAAATACCCCCAAGAAATTACAAAAACCCGACCAGATAACGGCTACGTTAGGCTTGAGCGAGTTGGTGTAGATAACGGTGGCTACGGCGTTGGCCGTATCGTGAAAACCATTCACAAACTCAAATGCACAAGCACATAAGATACAGAAAAAAAGCAATAGGAAAAGGGTAGTATCAAGACCGAACATAACGGTGAGGATTAAGTGAACCGCTCAAATGAAGTTAATAATGGTGTTACGAATAGCGAAAAAGCGATTCACCGTAAATTGATTACAAAGGTACATAAAGGTTATTGTACCAATATTAAGGAATTGTTAAGAGATTACAAACCATTCACTACAATTCTGATTTTGTAGTAGTCAATCTGGCCGTTGAGGCGGTTAAAAATCTCAGTCAGCGTGCCCATTTCCTCCAGATTGAGCCCTGCGGCTGCCTGCTGAATAGCTTGACGCTCTGGGTTGGATATAAATTTCTGAACATTAATCGAATGGCCTTGTTCCCGAAGCTTTAGTAAGTGTCCCAAAATAGTGCCTGTGGTCATTTCTCGTTGCTTGGCTATTTCTTCAATCGTGTAGCCGTCGTTGTAGAGGTCGTGGGTAACTACGTAGGTAATGCCTTTGATGACCCGAGTTTCGCCTTTAACGGTGTTTTCTTTGGCAAATGACAAGATTTCGTTGATAAACACTTCGCCATACTTCTCAAACTTCTGCTGCCCCACGCCCGAAATCGCTAACATGGATACCTTGTTGACAGGTTTGTGAATAGACATTTCGGACAGCGTTTGGTCACTAAACACCACGTAAGGCGGTACACGTTCTCGGTCAGCAATTTGCTTGCGAAGTGTCCGAAGTCGCTCAAACAACTCGTCTTTGAGGATTTCTTTCTTGGTTTTTTCGGGCGGAACTTCTGCCTCTTGCTGGGCTTTTTTGATTTCGTAAGGTACAAATTCTACCAACGACACGGCCTGCTGCCCTTTTAGGATTTTCCAACTGGTTTCGTTGAGTTTAAAACTGTGGCCTTCGTCGTAGGCAATATCCATGGCACCACTGTTAAGCAGTTGCGACAAATAGTCGGCCCACACTTCGCCTTTGAGGTCTTTGCCAGCCCCAAACGTTTTGAGCTGCTCATAACCGTGCTGAAGAATGGTTCGGTTGTGCGAACCTCTCAAAATGTCAATCAGTGTACCCATCGCCACTTTTTCGTTCGTACGAGCAATGGCCGACAGGGCTTTTTGAGCCAATACAGTGCCGTCAAATTTCTGCCGTGGGTTTTTGCAAACATCGCAGTTGCCACAATCTTTTTCAACCGTTTCGTTAAAATAACTCAACAAGATACGGCGGCGGCAAATATCAGCCTCGGCGTATTGTTTCATTCGGTCGAGCTTGGCTCGGAGCAGTTCTTTTTGTACTTCGGGGGCTTCTGAATTGTTGATAAAATCAGTTTGCGTGATCAAATCGCCGTAGCTATAAAACAGCAAGGTGTCGCTTGGCATACCATCTCGGCCTGCTCGCCCGATTTCCTGATAAAAATTCTCAACGTTTTTGGGCAAATTGTAGTGAATCACCCATCGCACGTTCGATTTGTCAATGCCCATCCCAAAGGCAATGGTCGCTACGATGATTTGGAGGTCATCTTGTAAAAACTGCTCTTGCACCGCCGACCGGTGCGCCGCATCGCAGCCTGCATGGTAGTGATTGACCTTGAAGCCCATTTTTTTCAAACTTTCAGCGACCGATTCGGTGGTTTTGCGGGCCAAACAATAAATGATGCCTGCTTGGTTTTGATGTCGAAGCAAAAACGATTGGATGACTTGCAGACGCTTGCGCCCAGGCAATACGCTGAGACTCAAATTGGGCCGGTCAAACGAGGCAGTAAACACGGTGGCGTCAGGAACACCCAATTGTATCAGGATGTCTTTGCGAGTCACCCGGTCGGCAGTGGCAGTAAGCGCCACCACAGGCACCTCCGGAAACTCATTTTTCAGGACGTTGAGTTGGGTGTATTCGGGGCGAAAATCATGCCCCCAAAACGACACACAGTGGGCCTCATCAATGGCGAAGAGGTTGATATGCAAGCGCTTAATGAAATCCAGATAGCTAGGGGTAAACAGTTTTTCGGGCGAAATGTACAGGAGTTTAATCTGCCCCGCTTCGCATTGCCGTTCCAGTTCGTATTGTTCCCTTGACGATAACGTGCTGTTGAGATAAGCTGCCGTGATGCCATTGCCTTTGAGGGCTTCTACTTGGTCTTTCATGAGCGCAATCAAGGGCGAAATCACAATAGCCATGCCCTCCATTACCATAGCTGGCACCTGAAAACAGAGCGATTTTCCCCCACCCGTGGGCATCAGCACCAAGCAATCTTGTTGCTTCAGAATGGTGTTGATAATATCGGCCTGTAACGGACGGAAGGTGTCGTAGCCAAAATATTGTTTGAGAACTTGTTCTTTGGTCACAGATAATAAAAAATTATATTATCATACAAAGATGCAAAGTTTATCAGTGTGTAAAAATCAAATTTATGTAGTAATCCCAAGTGACTTGGTGCATTCAATGCAACTTCTTGATTATTAGCTTTTTGATGATTTATAGTTATGGTGACTCCAGCTTACAAGAGGCTTTTAGGTTTACTAGAAGCTAATTTATTGGGCAGACAACGTGGATAACTGTTTAACTTAATCAGTTTAGCTAAACAAAAATAAGGCTAGACTATACTGGCCAAGTACGGTCTAACCTTATTTACAAATAGCTACTTAGTTAGAAATTGTCAACAAAGTTGCCTTGTCTTTTCGTACTTTTTCTAACGCAACTATCCCAATAATGGGTTTTTGAATTTAAGTAATTGATTGTCAGTACATTACAAGAAATCAATAAACTACTTAACTATCTCATAATCAATGTGTTAATGAAATTTTCGCCCATTATCGGGATAAACGCCAAAAATATTAACTACGAATGGTTGCGAAAAGTAGAGGCCTCCCATAATGGTCACTATCGGGTTGATAAGACTTTGAGTTTTTGCCGAAATATCTTTTTCTCATTTATGATTTTTTCTAATGATTCTTTCAGCATTTTTTTAGATTCAACTCCTAAATGTTCTGAATTTGTATTTGGAGTTGGCCCGAAAAAAATAAAATACTGTTTTTCTGCTTCATTAAAAAAAGGGTCATTTTCATATTTAGTCAGTAATTTTTTAGACTCATCTTGAATTCTTGATTTTGACCAATATCCATTTAGTTTTTCTAAACAATAATACAATAACGGTATATTACGGCAATTGGTAGATAACAGTTCTTCAGTATAAAATGCTATATTTTTTATACTTTTGCTATCATCTTTTGCGAGTAATTCCATGTCTTGCAAAATTACTTGAGACGCATACTGCCTATATGAATTAAGTAAAGGCGATGGCTTTTTCTGAAGAACAAAAGCTTTATATCGTTGGTCTGCTTGCTCTAATGTCACCGTCTGTTTCCAAGTGGGCAGCAATGGTTCTGGCGCAAAACCTCCCGATTCATAGAAAGAAAACACTTTTTGTTGAAGCTCATGTTTATTAGTAAGACCCATCTGGGTAGCACTTGGGCGTTCGACAATATGGTTGCTGATTTTTTGAAAATCATATTTTATTACTTCTTGTTTTTTTAACTGAGCCGATAATTGCAATGAATTTGCTTGATTTGTCGTGGCTGAATTATCACCTGATATTTCATTAACATTTTGTTGAACGTCACAGCTAATGAGTGTTGTTATTAAACAACTATATAGTATATAGGGTTTCATTTTGGGGATAATTTAAAGTTTAGATAGAAACATTAACAGCTTATAACACCAGAGTCATAAGCGGCACAGTAACCAGCGGCTTCTTGGTTTGAAACATAATTAGATGCGATTACAACTTCAGTTCCCCACAAACTAAAAGACATCTCAAAATAGGCAGCACCTGCAGTTGGATTGTAACAGTCGTTGTTTGAGGTAAAATAACTGTATTGGATAATTCCGCAAGAACAATTGCAATACCCTGCCAGAGCCATCTGAGTAGTTGATACGAGAAGACACAGAATTAATATCAGTTTTTTCACTTGTTTTCAGAAAATTAGATAGATACGCCTACTCTTTTACAGGCTTTTGGGCATCCGCCTTGCTGTTTGAACAACAAGACAAAGGTCAAGAAGAGAGTAAACAAAGTCAATACTCCTTTGGGAGTAATTTGGGAGTAGAAAAGGAGTATTTTTACTCTTTTTTCATCTTACTCACCCATATAAGCAGTTTTCGGATAGCTAATTTGCTATGTATCCCCAATTTTTTGTAAGCGTTTTTCCGATGGCACTTTACCGTTTTTTCGGAGATATACAGGCAGGCAGCAATTTCTTTATTAGTCAAATCATCAGCAGCAAGTTGTATGATTTTGCGCTCTTGGGTTGTTAGTACATCAATGTCAATATCAGGTAGGGTAGGAGCTACAAGATTTTTTGTTGGGGGGGGTAATTTGTTGATTTTCAAGTTTTTATGATTAAGGGTGTGGGCGAATAGAAAAAATGTCGTAAAAATAAATAATATGGTTAGATATTTCATAGCGTAAAAACACCTGATTTTATTAAGATTTCTCCATTTTTTATGGATGTAAACAAAATTTACTCAATTCGTTTTTTGAGGGCCGTGAGTTCGTCACGGAGGCGAGCGGCTACCAAGAAATCCAATTCTTTGGCGGCTCGTTCCATGTCGGCTTGTACTCGTTGAATCTGTTTTTGAATCTCAGTTTTATCCATGTAAGCCACCACTGGGTCGGCGGCGAGTTGTAGCTCTTCTTTTTCGACATAATAACTCCGCTTAGGCTTGCCCATGACATCGGCAATGGAGGTTTGCTCCAAAATCGCCTCTTTGGACTTCAACACCGTTTTGGGCGTAATGCCGTGGACTCGGTTGTATTCCATCTGGATACTGCGGCGGCGGTTGGTTTCATCAATGGCTTTTTGCATGGAGCCTGTCATAGTGTCGGCATACATCAACACCTTGCCTTGCTCGTTACGAGCTGCCCGCCCAATGGTCTGAATCAGCGAGCGAATATCTCGCAAGAAGCCTTCTTTGTCGGCATCCATAATGGCCACCAACGATACTTCGGGTAGGTCTAGGCCCTCTCGCAAGAGGTTTACCCCCACCAGTACATCAATCACCCCAAGGCGCAATTCTCGTAAAATCTCGACCCGTTCCAGCGCTTTTACCTCTGAGTGAATATAACGGCACTTAATGCCCACTCGGTCTAAGTACTTGCTGAGTTCTTCGGCCATGCGCTTGGTGAGCGTGGTGATGAGGACTCGTTCTTGGCGCTCTACTCGAACGTGTACCTCTTCCAACAAGTCATCAATTTGGTTGAGACTGGGGCGCACTTCTATTTCGGGGTCAAGCAAGCCTGTGGGGCGAATAATCTGCTCTACAATCACACCTTCGGAGCGTCGTAGCTCATAGTCGGCGGGAGTTGCACTCACAAAGATGATTTGCCCGGCCATTTGTTCAAATTCCATAAACGTGAGCGGGCGATTGTCTAAGGCACTCGGCAGGCGGAAACCATAGTCCACCAAGGCTTCTTTGCGAGAGCGGTCGCCGCCCCACATGGCTCTGATTTGTGGGATGGTCACGTGGCTTTCGTCCACCACCAACAAATAGTCTTCTGGGAAAAAGTCGAGCAAGCAGAAGGGGCGTTGGCCAGGCTGGCGGCGGTCAAAATACCGAGAGTAGTTTTCGATTCCAGAGCAGTAGCCCAGTTCTCGCATCATTTCCATATCAAACTCGGTGCGTTCTCGAATCCGAGCCGCTTCAAGCAGACGCCCTTCAAACTCAAAGTACTTGATTTGCTCTACCAAATCGTCTTGGATTTCGTGAATGGCCATATTGAGGACATCTCGACCTGTCACAAACAGATTGGCAGGGAAAATGGCAATCATTTTTTCGTGACCGAGCGACTTGCCCGTGCGAGGGTCTATGCGCTGGATGGCCTCGATTTCGTCACCAAAAAAGATAATCCGATACCCGTAGTCGGCGTAGGGGAGGTGGATGTCCACCGTATCGCCTTTGACTCGGAAGGTACCCCGCATAAATTCGGCCTCGGTGCGGGCGTACAGGATTTCGACCAAACGATACAAAAACTGGTTTCTGCTGATGATTTCGCCTACGCCCACCCGAACAATGCTTCGCCGAAACTCGTCGGGGTTGCCCATGCCATAAATGCACGATACCGAAGCCACCACAATCACGTCTCGTCGCCCCGACATCAGCGACGACGTAGCCGACAGGCGCAGTTTATCAATTTCTTGGTTGATGGCTAAGTCTTTCTCAATATAGGTATTGGTCGAGGCAATGTAGGCTTCGGGCTGGTAGTAGTCGTAATAGCTAATAAAATACTCTACGGCATTGTCAGGAAAAAACTGCTTGAATTCGCCATAGAGTTGAGCCGCCAAGGTTTTGTTGTGGCTCAATACGAGCGTAGGGCGATTGAGTTGAGCAATTACGTTGGCCACTGTAAACGTCTTGCCAGAGCCAGTTACACCGAGCAGCACTTGAGCGGGTTCTTGTCGTTCAATGCCTTCTATCAACTGCCGAATCGCCTTGGGCTGGTCGCCGGTAGGCTCGTAGTCAGAGGTAAGGTTAAAGCGACTTTCTGAGAATGATTTTTCTTCTGAACTGGCATCATTGGTGATAAGACGCTGGGCATTGTTGAGTGGTAACGACGGGTTTTCCATGGGCTTAAGTGGTCATTGAGCAAACAGGTAAAATTAGTAATTTTTTAGCTCATCACAAAGACGAGCCATAAAAACGAAAAACCTCTAAGACAATCGCCCCAGAGGTTTAACCCAATAACCAAATATTAGTATGAAGGATGATGGCTTGCGCCAAAACCCACTGGCAAAGTTCGTAGAAAAGTACAAAAAATACTAGGTTATAGTAAGTTTTTGTGCTTAGAAAGATACATTTCGTGCTTTTAGAAATTCAATAGCGTTGGTATCGCCTTTGCGAGCAGCTTGTTGATACCACTTGATAGCCTCGGCTACATTGCCTTGCATACCATAGCGGAGACCGATGTTGTAGTCAAAAGAGCCATCTTTGGGGTCGGCTTGGATGCCCTTCTTCCAGTACTCAATCGCCTTCTCGGGTTGGTTTTGGGCTATGTAGCTTACACCTAGGTTTTTGTAGGCAAGGGTGGCTTTAGGGTTGGCCTTTATGGCTTTGAGCAGATAGTCCACTTCTTGGTCGTATTGGCCAAGTCGGTGATGAATATGACTAACGTTGATGTAAGGGTCTGAGAAGGAGGGCTGTAGCTTGATGGCTGTCAGGTAATGAGACTGAGCTTCTGGGTATTTTTCTAACTTACTATCGCACAATCCCAAGACGTTATGAGCATTGGCATTTTTGGGGTCAAGTGCCAAGGCCTTGTTAGCGGCTTCAATACTTTTGTCAATGGCATTGGTATAATAGTAGCCAGTGGCGAGCATCCAGTACAGCTTTTTCATTTCGTCAGGCTTCTTCTCAATGGCTTTTTCAAAGTTTTGGATAGACTTGGCGTATTCTTTCTTGTCAAAATAAATTTGCCCTAATATTTCGTGAATGTCGGCTGTACTAAAGTCCTGAGCAAGTGTTTTCTCAAAATAAGTAATAGCGTTCAATGTATCTCGTTGGCCATAATAGTACCACCCAATATTGCTTAGTACCATTGGGTCGTTAGGGTGTTTTTTGAGAATATCAGAGAACAGCGTGTAGGGATTTTTCCAGGTTTGTGCTCGCTGGAATGACAAAAAGGTAAATAAGACTAAAATCCCAACTCCTAATACAGGAAGGAGGCGCTGTGTAGCGCCGCCCTTGCTGTATAGATAATGAGCAAGTAAACCCAATAAGAATAACGAACCGATAGAAGATACATAAAAATATCGGTCAGCCATGAGGGCACTTCCGATGGGCAATAACTGGGATACAGGCAAAATGACAATGAAGAAATAACCAGCCCCCCACCAAACCTGTTTGTTTTTACGACCTAAAAGATACAACCCAACGATCAACAGTAATAATAAGCCGAAGCCACCATAATAAAACGAAGGTATTTGATGGTTGATAATGGCGGGATAAGGATAAAATGCCATAATGCCGAATGGAGCTACCATTTTGCTCCAATAGAAAAACAAGCCGTATCCAACCAGCACCAATCGCTCTGATAATGAATACGCCTGGTTCATGACTGTGGTTGCATCGGCACCGATGGAGCGCTGCGCCATAATCGAAACAATACCTGTGGCCAATGCTACGGCAAAAAAAGGAAGCTTTTCAATGACCAACGAGAACGTAAGCCTCCGATTTAAGAATAAGTAGTCAGTCAATAACAACACCACAGGCAATACTACGGCCATCCCCTTTGACAAACAAGACAATACGAAGAACAAAAATGCTAACCAGTAGTGCTTATTCATCCGGTTTGCTTCTACATAGCGGAGGTATGCACCAAACGACAGCAAAAAGAAAAGCGTATAAAGAACGTCTTTGCGCTCGGCAGCCCATACTACCGACTCTACGTGAAGCGGATGAATAGCAAATAAAACGCTGGTAACGGCTGCCACCAAAAAACCACCATTAAGCCGATAAATCAGCCGATATACAAGCCAGCTATTTACTAAATGAATGAGTAGATTCGTGAGATGATACACCCAAGCGTTTCTGCCCGCTACTTGGTATTCGAGCCAATAGGATAACATCGTAAGGGGGTGATAGTTGCCTAACACATACCCTGTAAGGTTTACCTTGAGACTATCCCACGAAATTTGCTGGACAAACGGATTATTAACAATGTAAAAATAGTCGTCCCAAACAAAATCGTTCTGAAAACCAGGGAAATACGCTATTAAACAAGGTATAACAATAAGCCCTAATACAATGTAAAAATTTCGTTGGCTGTAGGCTAAGGGCAATACAGATAGAGTGTTTCTCTCGGTATTACGAGCTGATTCCGAACCCTTAGACTTACTACTGCTCTTGACCGAATGCTCGGTAATAGGTTTGTTTTTCTTGCTCATAAGTAAACGCAAGGGTTAGGAGTCAGCGTAAGCCTACCAGTTAAAGCCACGTTCTCTGAGTACTTGTTGGGCATTACCATCTCCCTGACGAGCAGCCTGTTGCATCCATTGTACACCCACGGGCACGTTGCCATGTTGAGCGTATTGCAACCCAATGTTGTACTTAAATGAAGGGTTTTTGGGAAATACCTTGTCAGCTTTTGTCCAATATTCAATGGCTTTTTTCCATTGTCCAAGGTTAATGAGAGCAACCCCAATATTCTTGTATCCTAATTCTTGTTTGGGGTCCATTTTAATGGCTTTTTCGAGTACGGTTATTCCTTTCTCGTACTGCTGCATCAGGTCGTAAACGTGCCCAGTATTTACATACGGGTCGTAAAACTTAGCATTGTATTTAGACGAAGTGGCAAACGATTTGAGGGCTTCGTCATACATGCCTTTTTTGGTGTAAACTAATCCTAAGATGTTATGAGCGTAAAAATTCTTGACATCGGCTTGGAGGGCTTTTTTAGCAAACTCTTCAGCCTTATCAAACTCATCGGTGTAGTAATAACAAGTGGCCAGCGTCCAATATAAGTTCTTTTGATTGGGGTCTTTTTTGAGGGCTTCCTCAAAGTTGCCAACCGCTTCTTTGTATTGCTTTTGAGCGAAATAAATATCCGCCATCTTGATGTACATTTCGCTGGTATGCCAGCTTAGTTCGTTCGCTTTTTTGAAGTATTTGAGTACGTTCACTGTATCATTCTTCTGAAGATATGCCCAGCCTACGTTACCATTAATAAAACCGTTAGTAGGGTATTTTTCAAGAACATCCAAAAACAGCACGATATCGTTTTTCCAGATGGTAGAACGCTGAAACGACATGAACGTCATCAAGACGCACACAGCACCTACTCCCACATAAAACGACCGTCGAAAGGCTTCTCGGCTTCGATAGAGATAATCTATACCTAATGCCAACACATACAGCGGTCCAATAGAAGAAAGGTAAAAATAACGATCGGCTACGATGGCACTACCGATGGGCATTAGCTGAATAACGGGCAAAATCACAATAAAGAAATATAAACCGCCCCACCATACGCCTTCGTTTTTCTTCCCTAATCTGAAAATCGCAAAAGCTAAGGCAAACGTTAGAAGCGTGCCTAAATAAAACTCATTTCCGATAGGCTTGTCTGGATACGAATAAAACGCTTTAAGGTTGTATGGAATCAACATTTTGACCCAGTAAAACGAGAAGTTATACAAGATAATAAACGCACGGTCTAACACCGAATATTGCGAATTGATGGCCGAAGTAGCATCGGCACCGGCATCTCGCTGTGCGATAATTGACAAAATACCAACTCCAAGAGCGATAGCAAAATAAGGTGCTTTTTCAAACCCCAAAATGAATAACTCCTTGAAGTTTTTGGGCTTGCGGTTAAAGAAAAAGTAATCAGTTAACAAAAGAACTATTGGCAATACAACGGCCATGGCTTTTGAAAAACACGACAACACAAACATCAAAATCGAAAGCCAATACCACTTTTGATTTTTGCCTTCTTGCCAATAACGGACGTAATAAATATAAGAGAATAGAATAAACAGCGTATAGAGGGTGTCTTTTCGCTCGGCTGCCCAGACCACTGACTCCACGTGAAGTGGATGTAGCGCAAACAATAAGGCCGTAATAGAGGCCAGCAAGAAATTATTACTCAACCGGTAGATCAGCCGAAGTACCAAATAGCTGTTGGCAATGTGCAATAAGGTTTGGTCAAGATGATAAAGCCACGGCGACTTACCCACCAACATACACTCAATAGCCCATGACAACATGGTAATAGGCTGGTAGTTACCTAACTCAAACTTAGTAAAGATAGACTGCCAACTTTCCCAGGCTGGAAATTTCTCAATATACTTGTTGTCAAGCACATAGGGGCGAGCATCCCAAGTGAACTCATTGAACAAACCAGGCGCATAGGCAACCAAACACCCCGCAATGATAATCCCCATGACAATCCAAAAATTTCGCTGGGTGTAAGGTATTTCTTCAAATACCAAAGGTTTGCGTTCTTTTTTAGGTTCTTTGGCAACAGGCGTTACCGCCTTAGGTGGTGTCGAAGGTTGTGTTTTTTTATTTTTCATACAACGCTACTGCTTTTCGTTTTATAACAAGGCAGAATTTCGGAAAGTAGGGGCAAAGCTAAAAAAAACGCATCAAAAAATCGCCATATTATTATCCAATGCACACAACTCCACATATTTGATACGCAGGGAATTTTCAAAAGCCAGCATTTTTTTTCAACTTTGACCTGTCAAGTGCCTCAACATCTTATCAACTATTTCGTTATTATCCACAAAGTGCTTTTTTGTTGACCTTTTTGTTGATACAATTGGCAGCCGTTAAAGCCATGAAAAATTAGATTATCCCGTCGCTTACATCGTGTGATGGTTATGAAAACAAACTCATCTCGTTTCGTTGGTTATAGTGCTACTACGCTCCTAGTGTGGGCAAGGTTCTCTGTCATGACATTCCTGCTGATAGGAGGGCTTGGCCTGTTATCTGGCGTAGCACAGAAAAAGAAAAAAACCGAAGAAAAAACAGCCGAACAAATGGCTGAAGCCGAATTCCAGTTTTCGGAAGGAATGCGCTTTTACATTACCGAAGAGTACCAAAAAGCAATCCCGTTTTTTGAAAAAGCGCTCGAAACCCTCCCTGATAACCCGGGCATCAATTATTCATTAGCACAAACCTACGAAAAGCTCGGCGAAGTCGAAAAAAGCCAAACCTATGCCCTTAAAGCATACCAACAAGAGCCTACTAATAAATACTATGGGTTTCTGCTGGCCGACTTGCAGGCGAAGCAAAAAAACTTTGCGGAGGCCGAGAAGATTTATAAAACCTTCTTAGAACAGTTTCCGAACGAAATCGGCGAGCATGGAATAGAGTTGGCCGCTATCTATTTGCTGCAAAACAAATACGATGATGCCCTCAAAGTTTACGACAAAGTAGAAAAAGCCCTCGGTGTGAGTGAAGAGATTACCCGCCAGAAACAACTTATTTTGCTCCGTCAGAATCGGATTGATGATGTCATCAAAGAAGCTGAAAAATTGGTGGCCTCTGACCCCAACGAGATGGACTATTTGGTAGAGTTGGCGCAATTGCTTATGACCAACGACCGAAACGACCAAGCTCAAAACTATCTCGAAAAGGTTATCAAAAACAACCCCGATAATGCTCAAGCGCACGTGATGCTGGCCGAGTTGTTTCGTAAAAAGGGCGACATCAATCGCTGTAACAAAGAGCTAGATTTAGCCTTTGGGAATCCGGCCTTAGATGGCCTGACCAAATCCCGGATTCTGGCGAGTTATGTAGGGATGTTAAGTGACAATGATTCTCGTGAAAATGCCTTCAAACTGGCCAAAGACTTAGTCAAAAATTACCCATTTGAGCCCAAAGCGCACCTGATTTATGCCGATTTGCTGATTCAACGCAATAGCATTGCCGAGGCTCGTGATGCTTACGTGCGGGCGGCTAGGCTCGATAAGTCGGTTTATGAAGTGTGGGCTCGTATTGTTGATCTCGACGGCCGAATCAACCAAATAGACAGCCTTGTGGTACATGCCGAAGAAGCCATTGAGATTTTTCCGAACCAGCCTTCTTTCTGGGTGGCAAGTGGGTCGGGCTATTTGATTAAACGAGATTACAATCGCTCTATCGAAGCACTAGAGGAAGCTCGTCGGCTTTTTGACGCAGGCGGCGACGACAACAAAGACCCCAAAACGATAGCGTTTGTGTGCGGCGGCTTAGGCGACGCCTACAATAGTGTAGGTAAACACCAAAAATCGGATGCAGCTTATGAGGCTGCCCTAAGAGCCGAGCCCGACAACGACCACGTTCTGAACAATTACAGCTATTTTTTGGCATTGCGCAAAGAGAACTTGCCTAGGGCCGTTGAGCTGTCAGCAAGGTTAGTGGAACGTTTTCCGAACAACAGCACTTATTTAGATACCTATTCGTGGGTGTTGTATGTAAACAAAGACTACGCCAAAGCCAAGATTTATTTGGAGAAGGCCGTAGCCAACAATACCAGCAACAATGGCGTGATTATAGAGCATTACGGTGATGTACTCTACCAACTTGGCGAAAAAGAAAAGGCGCTCGAACAGTGGAAAAAGGCCAAGCTTTTGGGTCATGCGAGCACGTTAATAGATCGAAAAATTGCTACAGGTCAACTGGTAGAATAGCCCTCGTAGCCTAACCATTTAATACTCATCGCCTGTACCTCGGGCATTGATTGACACCATGTCGGTATTTCAGCTATTATACTCCAGCCGATTCCTTGTGTTAGCATGCATGGGGATTTTAGTGTTTTCGTCTTCCTGTAAGCGACAAAAACTCAGCAAGACCCCCTTACCAGACTCTACTCAGGTAGCCATACAGAAAGATACCATTGTTATTACTACGAAGCCTGTAGATAGCCTGAAAATAGAAGACTCCAAAGCCGAAGACGTAAAACTGTCAGTTGAAGAAATAGATTTTGCGTACTTAACCTCTAAGTCAAAAGTTTCGTTTAAGTCAAAAGACCAAGACATCAAAGACGCCAACGTAAACATCCGTATCAAAAAAGACAGTCTGATTTGGTTTAATGTAAAAGTACTGGCCTTTGACGTAGCTCGAGGGTTGTTTACCCGAGACGGTATTTCGATTCTGGATATGTACCACAAAGATTACTATCACTATCCGTACGATTCGCTGAGTCAAAAATTTGGAGCCAACCTTTCATTTGACCTGATTCAGTCATTGATTGTAGGCAACATGCCAATCAAGAAGCGCCCCAAAGATAAGGTGTCAAAAGAACCTGATTTTTATTTGCTTCGCCAAAGCGAAGGTAAGGTGCTGGTGGACAATTATATAGGCGATAAAAATCGCAAGCTCAAAAAGCTCAAAGTAGAAGAGCCCGCTGTTAACAATACCCTAACGATGGAGTATGATGAATTTACGAATTTGAATAATTTTTTATTCCCATACAGTAGCTTAATTGAGGTGAATCAGTCAAAAGCAGGGCAGACGTACCAAACACTCATTCAGATTAAACATCAGAAAGTGGAGTTGGTGAACGAGCCACTCACCTTTCCGTTTACGATTCCGAACAATTACCAACGGAAAAACTAAGTAACCAGAATCATTCTTGTTTTATAAAACTACCTTGTATAAAACAGATGATGTAGAAGTTGTTTATAAAAAAACGATGAGGTTTGTAACCCAAGCACGGTACAAAACCTTGGGGGTTTAAGTATAGTAATCCTGTGAAAATCAACTTGTTCAAATACCATACCCTTCTGTTGTTTGTTTGCCTGATTGGGGTAAGCACGGTGAGTTTTTCCCAAAATAAAACTCGTCAGCAATTGGAGCAAGAAAAGAAAAAAAACCTCCAGAAAATCAATGAAATCAGCGAGATTTTAGACAAAACTACTACCGAAAAGAAGGCCAGTGTGAGCCAACTCAAGGCGATTAACCGTAAAATCGAAACTCAAAGCAAGCAAATAGACCTAATCGAAGAAGACCTTACACTACTTGATAAAGAACTCAAAGACCTTGATGAAGTAACTATTGGCCTGAGTAACGACTTGAGCAAACTCCGAAAAGAGTACGCCGAGATGATTTACGCAGCCTCCAAAACCAACAATACCTACAACCGTTTGATGTTTTTGTTTTCAGCCAAGAACTTCAACCAGTTGTTTCGTCGCTACAACTATTTACAAGAATACTCGCAAGCCCGCAAGACACAAGTAGCTCAAATTGAGAAAGTACGCACCTCGTTGCTAGCTCAACAAGTCAATGTAAAAAACAAAAAGCAACAACAGCAACAGGTACTGACCACCAAAGTATCAGAAACACAAAAACTTGAAGGTCTCAAAGATAAACAGTCCGAAACGGTAGCCCAACTTAGTCAACAAGAGCAAGAGCTTCGGGCCGAACTCAATGAACAGCGCAATGCCTCCCGGCAATTAGACCGCCTCATTACTACCTTGATCGAGAAAGAAATCAGAGAAAGCCGCCGCCGAGAAGAAGAACGCCGGAAGGCCGAACGAGAACGTTTGGCCAAGTTAGCCAAAGAGAAAAAAGAAGAGGATGGCAACAAGACCGATGCCAAGAAAGAAGAACCAACCGAAACGGCCAAAGCAGAAACAAAGGCAGAGAAAGCAGCTGCCGACGAAAGCATGATAAGCCTCAACGAAACCGAAATCGCTCTGGCGTCGTCGTTTGCGGCCAACAAAAATCGCCTACCCTGGCCCGTATCAAAGGGCTTTGTATCGGAGCATTTTGGTCAGCATGAGCACCCACTTTTCAAAGGAGTCATTGTCGAAAACCCAGGCGTTGATATTCAGACATCGGTGGGCGAATCGGTTCAAAGCGTATTTGATGGAACGGTAATGGACATCAACAAAGTGCCCAAAATGGGAAATATTGTAGTGGTGCAGCATGGTAGTTACCTTACGGTTTACGCAAAATTGGCTTCAGTATCGGTCGAAATTGGCCAGAAAATCAAGGCTCGTCAGTCTATCGGAACGGTTTTGACCAACTCCGAAGGCGTGGCCGAGCTGAATTTTCAGGTTTGGCATAATACCACCAAACAAAACCCCGAATCATGGCTGCGAGACCGATAGTTTATCACTTACTTTCCTGTTGAAGACACTACCCTTCATGGCATAAATGCTCAAGATTGGGCTTGATTGATTTACTCTTGGAGGAGCTTTCAGACAAGGTAGTTGACAACACAAGAGACAATGCTTTCACGTAACAATTTACACCTATCTCTGAGGCTTCTGCTACAATTTATGGCCTTCTGTTGAACGAAAAACCATTCATTTGCGTACTATAATTTATCCTGTATTCTTACTCGTTACAAAACCATGGCAGTTCATAACCCAGAAGTGAAGCGTGTAACCACCCACACTATTCAAGAAATGAAGAATCGGGCGGAGAAAATCGTCTGTCTGACGACCTACGATTTTTCGATGGCAAAACTGGTGGATGGTGCAGGAGTTGAGCTAATCTTGGTGGGCGATTCAGCCTCAAATGTCATGGCGGGGCATGAAACCACCTTACCCATTACCCTTGACCAGATGATTTATCACGCCTCGTCGGTGGTGCGTGGGGTGAAGCGAGCGTTGGTAGTGGTTGATTTACCTTTCGGAACCTACCAAGGTGACTCACAAGCCGCCCTTAATTCGGCGGTGCGAATCATGAAAGAAGCTGGAGCTCATGCCGTTAAGATGGAAGGTGGCGTCGAAATCCAAGAGTCTATTCAACGAGTGTTGAGCGCAGGTATCCCCGTGATGGGTCATTTGGGGCTGACGCCACAGTCCATTTATAAATTTGGAACGTATGCCGTTCGGGCCAAAGAAGAATCCGAAGCCAATAAACTCATCGAAGACGCCAAGTTGCTACAACACTTGGGGTGTTTTGCGGTGGTATTAGAAAAAATTCCAGCAGCGTTGGCTCAAAAAGTAACCGAAACGGTACAAATCCCCACCATCGGGATAGGGGCGAGCCAGTTTACTGACGGGCAAATCTTGGTACTGCACGACGTGCTGGGAATCACCAAAGAATTTAAACCTCGCTTTTTGCGCCGATACGCTGATTTGGCAACAGGCATTACCGAGGCTATTTCGCATTATGTGGACGATGTGAAGGCGAAGGATTTTCCGAACCAACAAGAGAGTTATTAATCTTATTCTGGGGTTCAACATCCATTAGTAATGAATCGGTTGGGTTGCATTCATTCGTGCAAAAACAAGCGATAAAGCAACAAAATCATGAAGAAAAAACCATTTCACGTTCTTTACGAAGACAATCACCTCATCATTGTTAACAAGGCGGCAGGTGTATTGGTACAAGGCGACGAAACGGGCGACAAGACCCTCGCCGATTATGTGAAGGATTATATAAAAACCAAGTACGAAAAGCCAGGAGATGTATTTTTGGGTACAGTGCACCGCCTCGACCGCCCCGTAAGCGGCATCGTGGTGTTTGCTCGTACGTCAAAAGCATTGGAGCGGATGAACGAATTGTTCCGAAAACGAGACGTTCAGAAAACCTATTGGGCAGTAGTACGCAAAAAGCCGGCCCAAAATAAAGGTAAACTCACGCACTGGCTGGTCAAAGACGAAGCCCGTAACGTAGTGAAAGCCTATACCAACGAAGCTCCTAATTCGCAAAAAGCAGAGCTTAATTATCAGTATTTGGGCGAAATCAACAAGAATCATTTGATAGAGGTTAATCCCATTACAGGGCGCCCGCACCAGATTCGGGTGCAGTTGGCAAGCATGGGTTGCCCGATTCGGGGCGATGTAAAATACGGTTTCGACCGTGCCAATCCAGATGGAAGTATCAACCTACACGCACGCCGGTTATACTTTGTGCATCCTGTTAAAAAAGAACCTGTTGTGATCAAAGCTCCTGTTCCTGAAAACCCTTTCTGGGAAGAGTTTTTGGAACTTGATCGAGAAGATATTAAGTTGAAAAATTTAGATATTTATACCAGTTAATACCAAGTCAACCGATTGTTTCGTTAGTAATAGGTATTCTTTTCTTCACCTACACACTCCGATTATTCTCTTTCAATTCGGTTTGGAACAAACCGTACCTTGTATTTTGTAAAGAACAAATAGTACTAATTTTTCAAATTCTAAAAGAACATCTTTGAAATTTGGCTTGTTCTTTGTAAGGTGTTATTTTTCAGGTAATTATAGTATTGTGCAGATGAAAAGGTTCTTATTGTTTGTAGGTATATTTTTCCTTACTCATCTTGGATTTGGGCAAAAAGCGCCTCGTTTGGTGAGGGTATATTTGCCTGCTTGGAGCATTTCACTGAAAGGTGGTATCGCCCAGTTTCAAGGCGATATTCGAGACGATGTAGCTTACAAAGGGCTCGGTGCTTTTTTCAAACCCAGTGGCATACATACGGGCTTTTCGCTACGACGACAGTTTGGACAAGTAGGAGGGATTTCGTTGCAGACGTCCTTGGCCAGTATTCAAGACAGCGAGCATCAATACTAT
The DNA here is from genome assembly GCA_046329195.1 of Spirosomataceae bacterium. GTDB lineage: Bacteria > Bacteroidota > Bacteroidia > Cytophagales > Spirosomataceae > JAXLVB01. The sequence continues at coordinate 1,355,909 of JAXLVB010000001.1, forward strand.
AGTACTCAATTCAAGACTACGCTGTGGCAGTTTCAACTTCAAGGAGCCTTTGACCTCATCCACATTGTTTATTCCGATGTGCCGTATGGCCGGCAACGGATTTTTTTAGAGCCAAGTGTGAGTTATGGATTTTCGGCGTTCAGAGCCGCCGCCTATGACCTTGGTCAGACCAAAACTTTACGTGTAACCGATGGTTTTCAATGGCGAAGAACCTATTCGTTTGGATTTGAGTGTCGGTATTTTCTTGCCGAAAATCAGGCTATTGGGGTGGATTTTAGTACTTCGTATGTCAATACAGATATTCTGGATGCTACCGTAGGTGGTGCATCAGGCTTACTTTTTGAGGGTACAGTACATGATACAACTAACCGCAAGTTTGAAACTGCTAAAGACCATTGGGGATATTTTTCGTTTACGTTTACACAGCTGATTCGCCCTACCACCTACCGCACCCCTCAACGGATGCAATGAGCTGATGTTTATTCGCCCCAGCGCCAGTCCTTGCCAATAATCAATTCTTGTTTTAGCCCTTGTTTCACTAAGAAATCACGGGTGGCCTCGCTGTTGAGCTTCTTGACAGGCAAATCCGAAGCATTTGCCAAGCCATACAGCATCATGCTCACCGTCCGAACGGTACTTTGCATGTCTTCTTTCTTGACCAAGTTCATACGGTCGCAATTGGCGTGGTAACACCGAAATACCTCCATCGAAAGCGTACTACCCGGTGCGGTAGTAGGGACTCCCTCAAGCATAAACCCTTGGTGGTCAGAGTGTAAGCCTGTTCGGCTATTGTTGTCGTTCGTGTAAGTTGGGTCCACCGATTGGATTTGGGCACCAATCTGGGTAACCAAGGGCATCAATTCGTCACGCCCCATGATGTTGAAGCCTTTCGGGTTGTTGGTCATGTCCATGTTCATCATCAAGCGTATGTTCTCAATCTCCTTGGTTTTTACCAAATCTTGCACCATAGCTCTGGAGCCAAGAAGCCCTTGTTCTTCACCCATAAACACCACAAACTCTATTGTGCGTTTGGTTTTGAGATTCAGCGCCTTGAAGGTACGGGCAATGTCCAAGACACTAAACGAACCCAAGCCATTGTCGGTTGAACCTGTGGCCAAATCCCAGCTATCTAAGTGACCGCCCACGATGATTTTTTCTTTGGAGAGCTTTTTGTCGCTGCCTTTATAGTTGGCTATCACGTTGCGGGCCTGAATCATCCGACTGAAATTGTGCATGTCAATTACGGCTTGGAGGTTTTCTTCCTGAATCCATTTTCGAATCTGGTTGCCACTTTCGAGTGATACACAAACCGCCGGAATCGGAATCAAACTACCTGTAACAGAGGCGGTACCCGTTAGCAATATATTGCCAGGCACGGTATTGACCATGATAATACCCGTTGCGCCATATTTTATAGCCAGTGCTGTTTTTTCGGAGCGATGCAGGTTCTTTTTTCCTACGACATCGCCCAGTAAGCCAATATTTGCCAGTGCAATTTTTCCTTTTACTTTGTCTTTTACTGCCTCAAAATCAGCTTCTAAACCGTTGCCTACATCTACAATGGCCCCTTTGACTTTGGCATCTACGGGCGAATGCGCCAACGCCACAACCGGAACGTCTCGGTAGTTGTCACTTTTGTTAGGCACCACTACCAATGTTACGGTATCTCGCATCCACGACTCCACCTCAAACGTATGATAGCGGGCATCGGTACCATAGCCGTATTTGCGAAGTAGGTTGTAAGCAAACTCCTCGGCACGGCGGCCATTACTGCTACCCGTAAGGCGATGACCAATGGTGGCACAGGCTTCGGCGAGGGTTTCGTAAGCCTTGCTATTTTGGGTAACTTCTTGTTGAATCCGTTGAAAAACTTCCTTAAGGTCTTCTTCTCGGCGATAGGTAGCCGATAGAAAAACCAATGCCACCAGTGCAAGGCACAGGGAATAAATACGATGTTTCATAGAGGATTAGTAAGGGATATAGTTAAAGGGTTCTTTTGGTTTTGGGTAATGGTTGATATGGATACTTAACGCTATAATTTTGAAGAGGAGATGTGAAGAAGGATTCAGCTATAAAAATACAAAAAAACTAAATACAATGTTTATCTGGCTCCGCTATCGCTACTAAGAAACTGAAAATACGTTTTAACTGAGCCAACTACTGCTTTTATCGAAACAAGTATTGATTTGTGGACAAACATTACTATCTTAGCTTTACCAAGCAAGGCAAAACCATTTACTTTTAGATAAACCGCTGCACGTATGAGACTGATTCTTGGTATTATCATTTCGTGGATAGTCACGGGTAGTGTTGCTCAATCATTAGAAGGTACTTGGTATGGAGAAGTAACCAACAGCGGGGCTTCGATGCAAAGCCAATTAATCTTGAAAGTTTCAGCTAATAAGCAAGTTACAGGAGAGCAGCAGGTGTTTAGCAATGGAGTCAAAGACATTTATACCCTTAGTGGTAATAGTTCCAATGGTGTTTTGCAAGGAAAACTCACTTACAAAGATGGGGCAGTTTTTGATGTTGTGTTGCAGTTGCAAACCGAAATACTCTCACAAAAAATCTACTACAACGGCCAACTGCTTTTGGAAGGGCGATTTTCTAAAAATAAATCAGCTTCTGCTAGCACTACCACCCAAGCCGATGGTTTGTACCGAGACCCTAAGCTCGTCGGGAAATGGATTTACAGCGAAAACTACTCCAGTTCGGGTGGTTATTACGGCGGAGTGAGTTCGGCTATTGTCCTTCAGGCTGATGGCTCGGTTGACGACGGTGGGGCAACCTCATACGCCAATGGAGGCGGCAACTCAGTCACAAATCAAGGAGGTGGTAATCAGACGATTGCACAACTCAAAGCATTAGGAGCAAAGTGGTTTACCAAAGGAAACATCTTTTGTTGGCGTATTATCGTCAATGGCAAAACCACTGACGTCGAAAGCTCAAAATACTACCTCGAAAACAATGCTTTGCTGCTGACCGACCTAAAAACAGGCAAAAAAACACTCTATACTCGATAGGCGTCGTTTTGTTTAGTATTTGGCCGTTTTATCGCCGTACAGGTACAAAAAGCAGGTTCTTTTTGTCAAAAAAAGTACCCTTCCACGTACCTAATCCTTCTATTTTGTAGCTGGGTGGCACGGCCATTAGGGTAGCCATAATGCTATGTAGCTTTTGGCCGGGGGCTAATTTTTTGTAAAGGGCATCTACAATCGGCTTGTGGTTTTGTTCGTAGTCGGGTATCATTTCTTGGTACTTGACCATTACTCCTGCCGTTTTTATCTTGCTGGTTCCACCGAGTGCCATCTTATCAATCACGTCGGCTTGGTTTTGAGTATCGTTGTTGTTATTCTGTTTTTTGAACATCCTCAAAAACTCATCCGCACTCTTGCCATCGGGCGAGAAGAAATTAAACCGCACTAAATACTCACCACTATCCACCTCGTGCGACGAAATATTTTCTACTGTAGCGTCCACAATGTAGTAGTCTAGCGAATAATCTACCTTAAAGAGGTCGTATTGGCTTTGCGTGGGGTCTGGATTAAATTTAATGAGGTTGTGAACGGTGATTTTCACTTCGTCGTTTTGCAACACTACATTCACCGGAATCGTTTGGGTTTTACCAGTAACTTTACGAGATGGATTAGCCTGACTTACCGATGGTGCAGCACCCAGGCCGCCGATTGAACTTACCGACGCTTTTGTAAAATCAGCTCCATTATCAGAAGTAATGACGACACCCATCAAAGCACTGCTGGGCAAACCTTCAATGAGTACTGGCGGATGTAGTGTTTGGGCAAGGTCAATACTGGTGATTTTTCCTTTAGCACGTTGACCTTTAAAGTTTTGATATTCAAACTCGTCGCCTATTTTAATCATGCCTTTTAGGTCGCTGATGCTAGTACTAAACTCGTTGGGTTTATCGCCCAAAAACGCCGTAGCTGTTTTGAACGAAAAGGCTCGTTTGGTCGGTACATTGAAGTTGGCTATATCGTAAGAGGCTAAGGTCTGGCCTACCGACACGGTGCCGTTGAGCACATAGAGGGCCTCATCAAACTTGGTGCTTTGGCCTGCACTAATGGGTTCTATAACGGCCAACTGGGCGTATCCTTTGAGCTCGCCATTTTGTACGATGGCTACCTCGGTTTGGTTTTTGGCTGTTCCGCTTAATACTTTAAACTGTACTTGATAGATGTCAAAAGGTTCTTGTTTTGCAGCTAGTTTGACTTTGGTGAGTTGAATTTTGGTATTTTGAGCAACTAATGGAAGCGAAAGCAACAAACCAAAACTGAGAGCAAGAATGTTTTTCATAGATGACGACAAACCGTTATGTATCGTTTAGGAAAATGCTTTTTCGAGCGAAACAGTTGCAATGCTAAAGATTTGGCTTTAGAATCGCAAGAAAAACGAAAAGCTACCATCTCAAATTGGCTACAGTGATTGATTTACCATGTCTAGCTCGTTCTTGACCGACATCTTGCAGCGCTATTGGGGGCACACGTCGTTTCGTCCCCTGCAAGAAGACATCATCACTTCGGTGCTGGAGGGACACGATACGCTTGCACTGCTGCCAACGGGTGGGGGCAAATCGGTGTGCTTTCAGGTACCCGCCATGGCAATGGACGGCATCTGTATAGTGGTGTCGCCATTGATTGCTTTGATGAAAGACCAAGTAGAGCACCTACGCCGGAAGGGTATCTTGGCAACGGCCGTGTACTCGGGCATGCACCGCAATGAAATTGATATTCAGCTAGATAACTGTATTTACGGTAACTATAAATTCTTGTATGTATCGCCCGAACGCCTGCAAACCGACCTGCTAAAAGCACGGGTCAAACAAATGAAGGTGTGTTTGCTGGCCATAGACGAAGCGCATTGTATTTCGCAATGGGGGTATGATTTTCGGCCACCTTATTTGCAAATTGCGGAGTTTCGGACACTCATCCCCGATGCCAAACTGATAGCCCTCACTGCTACGGCTACTCCTAATGTGCAGTTAGACATTCAGGAAAAGTTGGGAATGGATAATGCGAAGGTTTTTCAGAAAAGTTTTGCACGTGCCAACCTGTCTTATTCAGCGTTTAGGGAAGAAAACAAAGAGAAAAAACTGCTTGATATTTTGCAGAAAGTGCCTGGCTGCGCTGTGGTGTATGTGCGCAACCGCCGACGCACCCAAGAACTAGCCACATGGCTTACCCGCTGCCAAATTCAAGCTACATTTTATCATGCGGGGCTGGTGTCGAGTGAGCGGTCTAAGCGACAAGAAGACTGGATTCACAACCGAGTACGAGTGATGGTGGCCACCAATGCGTTTGGGATGGGTATTGACAAACCCGACGTACGAGTGGTGGTACACATGGACTTACCCGAGTCGCTGGAGGCCTATTACCAAGAAGCAGGCCGAGCAGGCCGTGACGAGAAAAAAGCCTACGCAGTGGCACTGTTTGACCAACAAGACCTCGATAACTTGGAGCGCAACGTCCAGCAGAGCTACCCACCCATTGACGAGCTACGACGAGTATATCAAGCCTTGGCGAATTACTATCAGTTGGCTATTGGCGCAGGCGAATTCGCCAGTTATGACTTTGATTTACAGCATTTTCAGACTACCTACGGCTTGAGTAGTACCAACACCTACTATGCCCTCAAGAAACTCGAAGAGGAAGGCTTTATTCAACTCAACGAAGCCTTTTTTGCCCCATCAAAACTGTATTTTACTGCCGACAACAAAGAACTGTACCAGTTTCAGGTAGCACATGCTCGCTTTGATGCTTTCATTAAGCTCTTGTTGCGGATGTATGGTGGTGAAGCCTACACCAACTTCGTGACGATTTCGGAGACCGCACTGGCCAAAAACTTCATGGTACCCCTAGAAGAAGTGATACGAATGTTACAATTTTTGCAACAGCAAGGGCTACTCACTTATGAAAAGCAGAAAGATAAACCCCAACTTACGTTTTTGACACCTCGGTTCGACGCCGCCACCTTGCCTTTGGCAGTGCAAGAGATTGAGACCCGAAAAAATCGAGATTTGGCCAAAGTGCGTTCGGTGGCACATTACATGGAGCATTCATATCGTTGCCGCACGCAGTTGCTATTAGAATATTTTGGCGAAAAAGGTTACCAAACCTGTGGCATTTGTGATAATTGCATTGCACGCCGCAAGCAATACACCGATAATCCCGACTTCGAGACACAACGAGTGCAGATTTTGCAAGTCTTGAGTCAAACCGATTTGAGCATAAATAAGCTAGTGGGCTTATTAGCTCCCCGCAACGAAGCCCAATTACTCGAAACCATTCGGCAATTGCTCGCTTCCGAAGAAATTGCCTACGACGCCGTAGGGAATTTATATAAAAAGTGAGTTATTGCACTAAATCGCAAACTACCTCAACCCATTTGGCATGATTGATTACAACCCCAAAGACTGGTTCAAATTTATTTTTCGATTTCATAAAGCAGACACCGTTCGGAAGCTTTCGTCTTTGCTTATCATGATGGCTGTATATTCGGCAGTTGTTGCCTACGTGATGATCGATTGGTTAGAGATAAGCGAAAAATCAGACCTCAAAAACGTTTCTGCCATGCACTCGCTTTTGGGGTTTGTGATTTCGATGCTGTTGGTATTCAGAACCAACACCGCCTACGACCGCTGGTGGGAAGGTCGCAAACTTTGGGGTGGTTTGGTCAATAATAGTCGTAATTTGGGTATTAAGTTAAGTGGATTATTGGAGCCTGACCAAGTGGAAGCCCGCTTGTTTTTTGGGGTAATGATTCCGAATTTTGCGTTTGTGCTGAAAAACCACTTGCGCAAAAAATTCATCGAAAAAGAGTTTGAAGAACTTGAATCATTTAAAATCAAGGACTTAGACCTGTCCGAACACGTGCCTAACCAAGTGGCTCACATTATTTTCAAGAAAGTAGTGCAATTACAGCACGATGGCATTCTAAGAGCCGAGCACCTGTTGATTCTGAACTCCGAATTACAGTCGTTGGCGGAGACTTGTGGGGCTTGCGAGCGCATTAAAAACACACCGATTCCGTTTTCGTATAGCTCTTTTCTCAAGAAATTCATCTTTTTTTACTGTCTTACCTTGCCCATTGGCTATGTGTTTTCGTTGCATTACTTTGTGGTGCCTTTTGTAGTGTTCATTTTTTACGTCTTGGCAAGCCTCGAACTCATCGCCGAAGAAATCGAAGATCCCTTTGGTGTGGATGCTAACGACCTCCCCACCGACCAACTCTGTCAGGGTATTCGTAAGACGGTCCATGAGTTGTTTTTGTAGCCTATCCCTTCGCTTACTCAGAGCAGAATAGACCTAAATTAGCCGTTCAGTTGTTGTAAGAAAAAGCTACTATATTTTACAAAAATAGTATGCTTGCATAATAATTTTTTGTGCGTAACTTCGTGCAAAAAAGGACACAAAACAACATGAACCGTACTATTCGCAACGTAGCCGTACTTGGCTCGGGCATTATGGGTAGCCGCATTGCTTGCCATTTTGCCAATATTGGCGTAGAGGTATTGCTCTTAGACATGGTTCCGAAAGAACCTAACGATGCCGAAAAAGCAAAAGGACTCACGCTCGAACACCCCGCCGTTCGCAACCGCCTTGTCAACGAATCGTTCCAGAACACACTCAAGGCCAGCCCTGCGGCTTTGTACAGCAAGTCGTTTGCCGATCGTGTCAAGCTGGGGAATTTTGATGATAACCTCAAAGACATCGCCGATTACGACTGGGTGATCGAGGTCATCGTAGAGCGCCTCGACATCAAGCAGTCGTTGCTCCAAAAAGTAGATGCCCTTCGTAAGCCGGGTACACTCATCACTTCCAATACCTCTGGGATTCCGATTCATCTGATGTCAGAAGGCCGCTCGGAGGACTTCCAGAAGCATTTTTGTGGTACGCACTTCTTTAACCCACCTCGCTATTTGCGGTTGTTAGAAATCATCCCTGGCCCTCAAACCGACCCAGCCGTAATTGATTTCTTGATGCACTACGGTGAATTGTTCTTGGGTAAAACCACCGTTTTGTGCAAAGACACGCCTGCGTTCATTGCTAACCGTGTGGGGATTTATGCCATGATGCAAACCATGAAAGTAGTCGAAGAAATGGGGCTGACCGTAGAAGAAGTGGATAAACTCACTAGCGACATCGTAGGCCGCCCTAAGTCGGGGACTTTCCGCTTGTCAGATGTAGTGGGTTTAGACACCACCGTACACGTAGCCAACAATATTTACAACACCTGTCCGCAAGACGAATCACGAGCAATTTTCAGCCTGCCTGCCATGATGCAAAAGCTATACGAAAACAAATGGCTTGGCGATAAAACGGGGCAAGGTTTTTACAAGAAAACCAAAGACGAAAAAGGCAAGACGGTCATTTTGGCGCTAGACCTGAAAACGTTTGAGTACAAACCTTCGCAAAAAGTGAAGTTTGAGTCGCTTGATGCTGCCAAAAAGAAAGAAAATCTCAAAGAACGTTTCCCGATTTTGTTGGCAGCCAAAGACAAAGCTGGGGAGTTTTACCGTAAGACTTTTGCCGATGGTTTCCGATATGTGACCAACCGCATTCCTGAAATCTCTGACGAACTCTACCGCATTGATGAAGCCGTCAAGTCAGGGTTTGGTTGGCAAGTGGGTTTGTTTGAAACATGGGACATCTTGGGCGTGCAAAGTGGCCTCGAAATGATGGAGGCTCAGGACATCAAACCTGCCGCATGGGTGTATGAAATGCTCGCTGGGGGAAATACCTCCTTTTACAAAGTCGAAAAAGGCAAGCGTTTGTATTATGACGTAGCCAGCAAGGCATACAAAGCCATACCGGGTCAAGACTCATTCTTGATTTTGGAAAACCTTTCTCAAAACGTAGTGTGGAGCAATCCCGAAGCCTCAGTTTATGATTTGGGCGATGGTGTGTTGGGTTTAGAGTTCCGTTCCAAGATGAACACCTTCGGCCCCAATGTGGTCGAGAGTGTGCACAAAGCCATTGGGCTGGCCGAGAAGGATTTTCGTGGCTTGGTCATTGGCAACGACTCGCACGAGGCGTTTTCGGCAGGCGCCAACTTGGCCATGTTGTTTATGTACTCGGCCCAGCAGGAGTTCGACGAAGTAAACATGATGATTGCGCAGTTCCAAAAAACCATGACACGGGTACGTTACTCAAGCGTTCCGGTAGTGGTGGCTCCTCACACACTAGCGCTAGGTGGTGGCTGCGAAATCTCACTCCATGCCGACCGTATTGTGGCACATGCCGAAACCTACATGGGCCTAGTCGAAGTGGGCGTAGGGCTCATTCCAGGGGGCGGTGGTGTGAAAGAAATGGCAGCTCGGTGTTCAGACCTTTACCAAAGTGGTGATCCTGAGTTGAATATCCTGCAAAATGCTTTCATGAATATTGCTACGGCCAAAGTATCTACCTCAGCACAAGAGGCTTTGGAAATGAATTATTTGCGTCGGGGCGATGTGATTGTACTCAACCGCAGCCGACTCATCGCAGAGGCTAAACAGGCTGTGATTCAACTGGCAGAAGATGGCTATACCCAACCCAAGCCTCGCAACGACATCAAGGTGCAAGGCAAGGCGGGTATTGCGTTGTTTAAGGCAGGCGTTTCACAAATGCGTCTGGCCAATTACATCACCGACCACGACATGAAGATTGCCGATAAGTTGGCGTATGTGATTTCGGGTGGCGACTTGAGTTATCCACAAATGGTGAGTGAGCAATACTTACTTGACTTAGAACGAGAAGCTTTCTTATCGCTCTGTGGCGAACGCAAGACGCTTGAAAGGATGCAAGGTCTGTTAACAGGTGGCAAGCCGCCGAGGAATTAAGAAACGTAAACAGGGTTTCATTATTGACGAACCAAGCTAAGTAATACTAAACGCCACTGCTGAAACCAAACAAATAAGTTTAGCAAAACGGTGAATTACTTCGTTTGCAATGACAAGTGGTGAACAATTTTTAAAAGCATTCAAAATCAGTATAACCAATGAACGCATATATCATCGCCGGCTACCGTAGTGCAGTTGGCAAAGCACCCAAGGGTGGGCTGCGCTTCACCCGCCCTGACGACCTTGCAGCGGAGGTCATCAAACACATGATGGCGCAAGTACCCCAGCTCGACCCCGCTCGTGTGGACGATGTGATAGTGGGCAATGCCGTTCCCGAAGCCGAACAAGGCATGCAGATGGGTCGCTACGTCGCCTTGCTTTCGTTACCCAAAAGCGTACCCGGGTTTACCATTAATCGTTACTGTGGCTCTGGTTTAGAGGCCATTGCGCTGGCAGCTGCTAAAATTCATGCTGGTTTTGCCGATTGTATCGTAGCCGGAGGTACCGAATCCATGTCAATGGTACCTGTAATGGGCTGGAAAACCGCCCTCAACTATGACATTGCCCAGTCAAATCCTGACTATTATCTGAGCATGGGGCTTACTGCCGAGCAGGTGGCCCAGCAATTCAACATTGGCCGAGAGGCGCAAGACCAGTTTGCGTTGGCTTCCCACCAAAAGGCCATTGCCGCTCAAAAGGCAGGTAAATTTGCCGACCAAATCGTGCCAATTACAGTAAAAGAAACGTTTTTTGATGTCAATGCAGGTAAGAAAAAAACAAAAGAATATGTAGTGGCCACTGACGAAGGCCCTCGTGCCGATACCAATTACGACGCCTTGGCGAAGCTCCGACCCGTATTTGCTGCCAACGGTTGCGTAACGGCAGGTAACTCGTCGCAGACCTCAGACGGCGCCGCTTTTGTGATTGTGATGTCAGAACGTATGGTCAATGAGTTGGGTCTGAAGCCCATCGCTCGGATGATGGCGTATGCTTCGGCAGGGGTTGAGCCTCGCATTATGGGCATTGGCCCGGTAGCGGCTGTGCCCATTGCGCTTAAGCAGGCAGGTCTTCAATTGACTGATATTCAGCAAATTGAATTGAATGAAGCCTTTGCGGCGCAAGCCCTGGCCGTGATGCAAGAACTGGATATTAATCCAGACTTGGTAAACCCCAACGGCGGAGCCATTGCGTTAGGCCATGCCTTGGGCTCTACAGGAGCTCGCCTTTCGGTACAGTTGTTAAACGAAATGCGCCTGCGCAATCAGAAGTACGGTATGGTCACGGCCTGCGTAGGTGGTGGACAAGGCGTAGCCGGAATTTATGAGTTACTTAGCTAATTACTTAAATGTTTAGTAGCAATCCGCAAGGTTGGGCAAAAGTGGCCAGCCTTGCGGATTTTTGTTGTTATGCCTCTCTAATTTTATGAATAACCAACCTGACCAAGCCATACAGAATCAATCCCACCACAGCCAGCATAACCAGCCATTTGAGCAACTTGAACGTTTCGCAAGCTACCGCTATGTTGTATGAAGTGTCAGGAAATGTTTTGAGTAAGACCACAATACAACCGTTTTCGAGGTAGTCGAAGCCTTGCATCACAAAGGGCAGGGCATTAAGCCACGAGAGGGGCGCATAAGGCTTTTTGCGGAATAATAAGGTCAGGATTACACCAAATAGTAATGCGTACACTAACGGATACACCACGTCGATGGTGAGTTCGGTGGTGGCGTACTGGCTACGGGCCGTATCGCTGTAGTCGGCTACCATTTGGAGGGTTCGTTCGGGGTCAAAGCCGATGGTGAGGTCTATCGGGCCAATGATTTTGCCCGATAACTGATTGATGTCTTCTTCGGCATGTTTCAGAAAATAAGCTGGAAACAGCACGTACAAAACAATCAAAATGAGGAGGTTGCGAGGCGAAGCTATCCGATTCAGAAAGGCTGCGAGGAGGTTCATGATAGTAGGGTTAAGGAACCAAAAGCGCCCTAAAACTACCAAATTTATTTATAAAATCTTGCCCTCAATCTGAAAAGGTTGTTTAGACCCAAAAATCAACTGCTGATAGCCTTGTACCTGATAATGAGTTAGTTGGGGTTTGCCGTTAGGAAGTATTCGAGTTTGAAGTTGAATCTGTTTTTCAGAAGTAAACAAATAGTTTTCGGTACGCAAGGTGGCCTCTACCCGTATAGGCAGCTGAGAGGCGGCATCCGTCATAATTTTCAAGGATTTAACGGGCAAATCTTCTCCCAACTTGAGGGTATAAACCACCTCATTCGCTTTCGTTGACGACTCATAACTACTGATATAGGCGGGTTTGTTCAAATCGGCCTGTACAAACAAGTCCAATTCCTTGGCCCAGTCAATATCTTTGGTTTTGAGATGCTCTTGTTGAGCTTTTACTTCAACCGTTTTGTCAACCATAGGCTGCTGAGCCGACAGTTGGGCAATTTGCTGCTCTACAAATGCCTTGAGGTCAAAATAGGTTGTTGTTGTGGTAGTGTCTTGTGGTTGATTGCAGGCCACGAGACCCAGCACTAAAAGTAAAAAGAGACGCTTCATGTTGTAGGTAACAAAGAAAAAATGGGTAAGGTTCGACGAACCTTACCCGTTTGAAAAGGCTGTTTAAAATGGATTAAAACAACACGTTGCCAGTCATTTCAGCAGGTTGTTCTACACCCATTAGTTTCAGAATGGTAGGGGCAATATCGGCCAATTTGCCAGGGTGAAGTGCTGGCTGGAAATCATTGTCCACCAAAATACAAGGTACCAAATTGGTACTGTGCGCCGTGTTGGGCGAGCCGTCGTCGTTAATCATGTAGTCGGCGTTGCCGTGGTCGGCTATGATGATACAGCTGTAGCCATTGGCCAAGGCAGTGGTCACAACGGCCTTGTTGCAAGCGTCCACGGTTTCGCAGGCTTCTACTACGGCCTCAAACACGCCCGTGTGGCCTACCATGTCGGGATTGGCAAAGTTGAGACATACAAAGTCCACTTCTTGTTTTTCTAACTCAGGAACAATGGCATCTCGAATATCTTCGGCTGACATCTCTGGCTTGAGGTCATAGGTTGCTACTTTAGGCGATGGACAAAGTAGGCGCTTTTCATGCGCAAAGGTGTCTTCACGACCACCCGAGAAAAAGAACGTTACGTGTGGGTATTTTTCGGTTTCGGCAATCCGAATCTGATTTTTTCCTGCGGCTTCTAGCACTTCGCCCAGTGTTTTGCGAAGGTTTGAGTCATCAAAAATCACTTCTACACCCACAAATTCTTTGTCGTAGTTGGTCATGGTCAAATAACGCAACTCCAACTTGTGCATGTTGTAGTCGGGGAAATCTTTTTGCGTGAGAGCAATGGTAATTTCTCGACCCCGGTCGGTACGGAAGTTAAAGCAAAGCACTACGTCGCCTTCGGAAATGGTGGCCACTGGCGAACCATCGGGCTTAGTAGCAATGATAGGCTTGATGAATTCGTCGGTAACGCCTTGGCCATACGAAGCCTGCACGGCCTCAATCACGCTACCCACAGGTACTTGTGCGCCTACTCCACCAACCATTGCATCGTAGGCGAGTTTTACCCGTTCCCAGCGGTTGTCTCGGTCCATGGCGTAGTAGCGTCCCGTTACGGAGGCAATAGTACCTGCGGTTTGGTCAAGATGCGCTTGCAAATTGGTCAAGAAACCTACCCCCGACTTGGGGTCGGTGTCACGTCCGTCAGTAAAAGCATGAATATATACCTCGCTAAGTCCGGCTTCGGCAGCCGTAGAGCACAAAGATTTGAGGTGATTGATGTGTGAATGAACGCCTCCGTCAGAAACCAGTCCAATAAAGTGCACTTTTTTGTCATTCGCTTTGGCGTATTGGAGTGCCTCGGCCAGTACGGATTCTTTGCCGAGGGCATTTTCGGCCACTACTTTATTGAGGCGAACCAAGTTTTGCATCACTACACGGCCCGCACCAATGTTCATGTGACCCACCTCTGAGTTGCCCATTTGGCCATCGGGTAAGCCTACGGCCAATCCACTGGCTTCGAGTGTAGTATGGGTGTATTTGGCCAATAATTCCTGATAAAAGGGCACGTTGGCTTTGTTAATGGCACTACGCCATTCTTCGCCCGCTTGGGGGATTCCCCAACCGTCCAAAATAATAAGGATTACTTTTTTGTTCATAGGACTCGCCCCCAACCCCCACGAGGGAACTTTGTGAGACTGATTCTTAATGGTTTCTGAATCAGAGGGATTTCGTAGGATTAGTGAAATTCGCTCACAAAAATAAGGAAACTCTCAACGGATGATAACGAATTGGCGAGAATAAGTGAGCAGTGAATTGGGAAATTAGTTACTGATAACTCGTAAGTGGTTGATTAATAACAGGTTGCTTAGTGGGTGTTTCGTGGAGAATTGTGTTTTTTCGATGGTTAAGCAAAGTGGAAGAACTGGTGGTTGAGCAAAGTCGAAACCACCGTTAAGCACTCAACAACTGTTGATAGTAAAACTTTTCCCGTACAATCTGTCCGTTTTGCCACTGTTGTACCGATACCTCTCGTAGCCCACTAGTTTTGTCTTTGTGATTGGTGAACCAGTATTCCCATTCAGAGAATACAACCCCAGTTTCGGGGTTGATAGCTTGATTGAGTAGCGTACATTTCAGGGCCTTCACATAAGACAAGTTCTGTTGCTCGTGCTCTATGCAGAGTTGTTTTCCGTATCGGGGAGGTTCTTCATTCTCTTGCATTGTAACGTTTTCGGCATAAAAACGCTCCATTGCAAGGAGGGTTTGTCCAGCTTCAATAAGTTGGTTCAGAAGAGCCACCGATTCAACGAGGCTTAGTTTTTCCATTGTAGATTATTTACTTCGCTGCCGATGACTCTCCCTTGTAGTACGCCCATCTCACAAGCTTGCCGAAAGTGAATGCCCGCATACATCCGAGACAACGACGACTCTTGTGCAAACTCATTGAAGTTTTTGAACGAACGATTGACCAAATAGCGAACCGTGCTACCGTTGTAAGGGATAAGATCCAGGGTGTGGTCTGTAAAGGCGTACTCACTTCCAAATAGATCAGTCAGAACTGCTGCTGCTGCTCCAGATTGTACCGAGTGTCCAGAGGTATATTCGGGGAATGGCGGCGTTTGAAAGAGCGGTTTGAATCTTGGGTCTATGTTTTGTTTGATATACGTTTCGGGTCGAATCTGATTGGTTTCGTATTTGGTTTTCCAACAACACACAAAGGCATCGCTCAAAGCAATACCCAGCTTGCAATAGGCGTAAGCTGTAAAGTCGAGTGTAGCTTTTTTATCTGTTAAGACTTGGGTCAAGATACAAATAGAATGCCCTGGAGGCGTAAAAGAAGCTCCAGCATTATCTTTCCAATATTCGGCGATGGCTTTATACTCAAAGTTTTGATTACGGCAAAACTCATATACTTCGAGCGCTTCTTGATAGAACTTTGATTTGGGGTCAGTAGAATAGGGGTATGGTTGAGCTGCCGTCGCAATTTTGTCAATCATCTTCACAAAGGTGCGATTTTGCCCCCAAGTAGGTTGTAATGAATAATAGTTTTTGGTCAGGGTGTCTTGCCAAGTGGCCCCTTGTGGCGATTCGTAGTGAGAAAAATCTTTCTGAAGCGACTCGATAGAATCTCGAAATCCTCCATCTGTTTTAGAGTATTCATAAATGGCTTGAGCTATTTCTTCGCCAAACGCTACCGAACGTTTATATTCCTCCTCTTTTGGATATGCTTTTCTGAGTTTGAGTTCAAATTTATTCTGCAAGGTATCTAATGGCCTTTTCAGAATCATTTGCGTATAGCCATCTTTACTCAACTGAAACTCGCTTTGTAGCATTGTTCTGAAAAAAGCATTTAGTGCTCCCGCTGCAGCCACTTCGGCATGCCACGTTTCTTGGGGTGGTTTGGGTAAGTCTTGCAAATTGGTTAGTTGGCCAACCATGGTATGGTACTCAGGAAACTGCGGGATAATGGTTTCGTAAAGTACTAAACCCGTATAAGCAAACAACCGAGAAGCGTTAGTCGGCTGAACGTGAAAGGATTGAACCGTTCGACACAAATACAAATAATAATCCAAAGCAAGCTCAGCGCTGGGCTTGGCAGGGGAGAGGGCGGTCTGTTTTTTAGCTTGTGCCATGCCCTCTGCTGCATTCAACAGCATGATTGAAAAAATTACTATTTTCAGAAACAACCGTCTCATGGTTTTGCTACTTTTTTGAAGAGTGTTTGCTCAATAAATATGCCAAAAGTTGTTGATTGCACCGCAAAACGGTCTGATACACCTCTTCAAATGCTTCATTTTCTTCATAATATGGGTCGGCTACGTTGAAATCACCTCCTTGAGGGTCAAATTCTCGAAGGAGAAAAACCGTCTCATCATTAGGGACAAAACCACATGTCTTGTGGTGGAGGTTCTGGATGTGGCGTAAATGACCTTCGTCCATGGCTACGATGTAGTCAAACGAAGCAAAGTCCTGCCCGATGAGTTTGCGTGCTCGGTGCGTTAGCGTAATGCCGTGCTTTTCGGCATTCTGACGGGTGCGGTAGTCGGGTAAATCGCCAATGTGATAGGCGTGTGTAGCCGCCGAGTCGCACCGAAACAACTGACTCACCTTGTGCTCTTCTGCCAACCGAGCAAAGGTGGCTTCAGCAATGGGCGAGCGGCAGATGTTTCCTGTACAAACAAATAAAATGTTAATCATAGGTAACAAACTACTGTAAGTTGATGTGAGTAAGTAGCTTGAGTTTTTATTCTGCAATACCTGCCAAGTTGAGCATAAAGGCGTATTCGGTGGCTACTTCTTTGAGCGCCTTGAACCGCCCCGACGCTCCGCCATGCCCAGCATCCATGTCGCATTTAAATAACAGTAAATGCTTGTCGGTTTTCATGGTTCGGAGCTTAGCCACCCATTTGGCTGGCTCCCAATACTGTACTTGCGAATCGTGCAGACCTGTGGTAATCAGCATGTTTGGGTAGGCTTTTTTCTCAACGTTATCATACGGGCTGTACGATTTCATGTACTCGTAAGAATCCTTGTTTTTAGGATTTCCCCACTCTTCAAACTCGCCCGTAGTGAGTGGAATTGACTCGTCGAGCATGGTGGTTACTACGTCCACAAAGGCAACCTGTGCTACCATGCCTTTGTAGAGTTGTGGAGCCATGTTAGATACCGCACCCATCAATAAACCACCCGCAGAACCGCCCATCGCAAAGAGCCCATCAATAGAGGTATATTTTTCTTTAATCAGATACTCAGAGCAGTCAATAAAGTCAGTGAATGTATTCTTTTTCTTGAACATTTTTCCTTCTTCGTACCAGTAGCGTCCCATCTCTTGCCCACCCCGAATGTGGCACAGCGCAAAGGCAAAACCTCGATTGAGCAGACTCAAGCGACTGGTGCTAAAATACGGGTCCATAGAGGCTCCATACGAGCCATAGGCATACTGCAACAGCGGCGCCTTGCCGTCTTTTTCAAAACCTTTTTTATAGACAATCGAAATCGGCACTTTACGTCCGTCTCGGGCAGGTGCCCAGAGGCGTTCGGTCACGTATTGGGTTTTGTCGTAGCCCCCTGGGATTTCTTGCTCCTTCATCAACTTTTTCTCCTTGGTATCCATGTTGTAGTCAAAGGTGCTGTTAGGAGTAGTGAGCGAGGTATATCCATAACGCAAAATGGTGGTATTGAAGTCGGGGTTATAACCAATGCCCGCCGAATAAGCCGGTTCTCCAAAATCAAGATAATGCTCTTGATGATTTTGTTGGCTAATAATCCGAAGGTTCAGCAAACCTTCTTTGCGTTCTTGGAGCACCAAGTGATTTTTGAATACATCAAAACCATCAAGGTAAACGTCTTTGCGGTGAGGAATAACGTCTTTCCAGAGAGATTCGTTATGTTGCTGACCTTCGGCTACTTCCACTAGTTTAAAGTTTTCGGCTGCGTCTTTGTTGGTCCTAACATAAAACTTATTCTCAAAGTGATCGACGCTGTATTCGTGCCCTTTGCGTCGGGGTAAAAACACCTCAAAAGCCCCCGTCGGATTGCTGGCCTCCAGTAGCAACACCTCATCAGCTACGCCATTTTGGCTACTTTGAATCGCTATGTATTTCTTTGACTTCATGCGATAGACACCCGTATAAAACTGATTGTCTTTTTCTTCGTAAACGAGCACGTCTTTCTTAGGACTGGTACCGAGTTCGTGCCGATATACTTTAGATGCCAAAAGGGTCTGTTGGTCACGCACCATGTAAAACACCGTTTTGTTATCGGCGGCCCAAGCGTAAGCCCCTCCTTCGGTATTTTTAATTTCGTCTTTGAAGATTTCGCCCGTTTTGAGGTTCTTGAATTGGAGCGTGTAATTGCGCCGACTCACGGTATCTACGCCGTAGGCGACGATTTCCTCGTTGTCAGAAACTTCATAACCGCCTATATTGAAGTACTTTTTGCCTTTGCTCATCTCGTTGCCGTTGAGTAAGATTTCTTCGGGAGCTTCCAACGTTCCCTTTTTGCGACAATAGATGGGGTATTCGCCTCCTTTTTCGTAGCGAGAGTAGTAGTAGTAATTACCGTCTTTGTAAGGAACCGACGCATCGTCTTCTTTGATGCGGGCTTTCATTTCGTTAAACAGCTTGTCTTGAAGCGCCACCGTAGGTTTCATAACGGCCTCGGTGTAGGCGTTTTCGGCTTTGAGATAGCTGATTACTTCGGGGTCTTCCCGTTGGTTGAGCCAGTAGTAATTGTCTATTCGATGGTCTCCGTGCATTCCCACGTCTTTCGGAATCACCTTGGCAACGGGAGGCTTTGCAGCATCTACATTCATAGGTTCGGCTTTTTTAGAAGGATTTTGACAGGCAAATATCGTTGCCAGCGTCAAGATAAAATAATGTTTTTTCATGGGTTTATAAGTAGAGAGGTTTACAGCCAAAGAAACACAAAGGTATTAAGCTAAAAAGATACGTTTAGGTAGTTGTAAAAAGTCCACAAGTTCTACAAAAAGTGTGACAAAGCCAACCTTTGGGTTTGGCGGCTTTTATTGGAATGTTAATGAATGTCTAAAAACTTCATAAATCCTTAGCAATCAGTTCATCGGTACGTAAAATACAATCAATTATTTTGCAATATGCAACTGATTACCCATTTCCGAACCATTGTCTTGTCTGACCTGCATTTGGGTTCAAAGGGCTCCAAAGCTAAAGAGGTCACGGAGTTTTTGAAGCAATATAAGTGTGATAAACTCATTCTGAACGGAGACATTATTGACGGCTGGCAGCTCAAAAAATATGGCAATAGCTGGAAGAAAAAGCATACGGCGTTTTTTAAGACTGTCTTGAAAATGGTGGCCGAATACGACACCAAAGTGGTGTATTTGCGAGGTAACCACGATGATTTTCTGGATCAAGTGTTGCCACTCAAGATTGGGAAATACTTTTCGTTGCGCCGAGACTACATCCTCAAAACGGCCACGGGCAAGCGGTATTACGTTACGCATGGCGATGTGTTTGATAGTATCACTACGCATTTGAAGTGGCTGGCGTACATTGGTGATATTGGCTATAATCTGTTGTTAGGCATCAACAAACTGTACAATCACTACCGCAACTGGCGAGGATTGCCCTATTATTCACTGTCGTCTCAAATCAAGCAAAAGGTAAAAGCAGCGGTCAATTATATCTCTGATTTTGAAGAAAAACTGGCCGAGCTGGCTCGTGCCAAAGACTGTCAAGGGATTATCTGTGGACATATTCACCAGCCTGCTATTCGGCAGATTAAGGAGATTGTTTACATGAACTCGGGCGACTGGGTAGAATCACTCACGGCACTGGTAGAAGACCACGAAGGTAACTGGAACTTAATGTATTACGACCACCCTACCACTTTGCCACAAGAGCAAGAACTGGAGGAGGTGCTTAGCGAACCTGATGGTGATTTTTTGGCTAACTTGTTGATTTTGAACCCGCTCAAAAGAGCATGAGTACATTCCTCTTTTTGGTACAGGGCGAAGGGCGTGGGCATTTGACACAAGCCCTGTCGCTTCGTCAGATGCTTCATCAGGCGGGGCATCGGGTCGTAGCTATGGCTGTTGGAACGGCTCAAGGACGAACCCTGCCTACATTTTTTACCGAAGCTTGCGACTGTCCTCTGCTGACGTTTCGCAGCCCTTGCCTCCAATACAATCCAACCCACCACACCCTTGACCTGTGGCGGACTATCGGCCTACAAGTGCCCAAGGCGTTGCGCTATGCCCAAAGCGCCAAACAGGTGCAAGAGTTAGTAACCCACCACCAACCCGACGTAGTGGTCAATTTTTATGAGGTAGTAGGTGGCCTGTGGAAAGCGCTCTATTCGTCGCCTGTGCCGATGGTGTGTGTCGGGCATCAGTATTTATTTTTGCATCCTTCCTTTCGTTTTCCGCCTAATCAGCGCCTACAGCGCTGGCTTGTCAATCTGAACACACGTCTCACGGCGATAGGGGCTAAGCGTCTGCTGGCTTTATCGTTTGACGAACTCCCCTCAAGCGGCAAAATTGTAGTAGTACCCCCCTTGCTCCGAAAAGAGGTCACTTCTTATGCTGTTTCTACCCAAGAAGGATACTGGCTGGCCTACGCCACACTCCCTCAACTGGCCGAAGACCTAATTGCTTGGCATCGGGAGCACCCTAACGTACAGATTCACTGTTTCTGGAATCATCCTGAACACGCTACTGAGTGGCACTTGCACGACGGGCGACTGGTGTTTCACCCTATTGACGGAGCGAAGTTTCTGGACTACATGAAGCACTGCTCGGGACTTATCACCACGGCAGGGTTTGAGTCGGTTTGTGAAGCCATGTATTGGGACAAACCTGTGATGATGATTCCAGTACCCAACCATTTTGAACAAACCTGTAACGCCCAAGATGCCGTACGAGTAGGGGCGGGTCTCCAAGCAAAATCATTCGCTAACTTGGATGATTTTGAGCAGTATGTACCTCAACATCAGTCAATTGGTTTGGTGTTCAAAGCATGGCAACAGCAAAGTACAAGACTTTTTGTAGAGACGTTGGCAGCCGTTGCGCCTCAACGAACCATGTATGTGCGCCTTCGTCAAACCAAAATCCGTTTGTTGGAGTGGTTAAGACCGCTAGGGGTTTAACTATTTCTGCATCTGCACTCGACAAACAACCGGAAGGTGGTCAGACGGATATAGGTGCTGGTAGGTATCAGTCAGGGCGGCGTAGGTATGCACCACAAAGTGTTTGTCCACAAAAACGTAGTCAATCCGCTTGTCGAGTGGGGCGTTGGCTTGGAAGCCGTTGAACGTACCCACAGGGCCATAGGGTTTCTTTTTGCTAATCAGATAAGCGTCTTGCAAAAAGCCCTGCAAGGTTTTAATCTGTTCTGTTTCAGGGTCTGAGTTGAAGTCACCTACGCAAATGAGCGGCGTCTGTTTGGCGATTTGCTTCATTCGGCTCACCATCAAAAAGCCTGACTGCCGGCGAGCTTCAACGCCTTGATGGTCAAAATGTACACTAAAGAAATAGAAGATTTTGCCGCTGGTTTTTTCCTTGAATTTGCCCCACGAACAGATGCGATTGCAGCAAGTGGCATCCCAACCTTTGGACGGTTTGTCTGGGGTTTCACTGAGCCAAAAATCGCCTTTATCTAAGACCTCAAAGCGACTTTTTTTGTAAAAAATAGCCGAATGCTCGCCGGCTTCTTTGCCGTCGTCACGACCTACGCCGATGTAGGCATAACCCTCCAGCGTGGCGATGTCCTTGAGCTGACCTACAAATCCCTCTTGCGTGCCAAAAATGTCAAAATCATGGTACTCAATCAAGGCTTTGACGGCCTCTTTGCGGTTGGGCCAAGCATTGATTCCATCGCTGGCTGTATTGAGACGTAGGTTATACGAAGCGACGTTGAGGGTTTGTGCCTGAGTAGAAACCGTGCTGAAAATCAGAAGGAAAACACAAAGGATGTACTGTTTCATGGATATAGGTTGATGAGGTTGAGGGGCAAATGTACTCAAATCTTGGTTCTATTGGGTAGAGATTGTACTGGGTTTGTTGGATTGTTTTTAGGGCTCAGCTAGGTAGTCTCTACTATTGAAGGCAATTATACATCATATAGTTACTTTTTTGAATCACAGGTGGCTAACTACCGATTTCGTGCTAATTATGACCGTTTGATAATTTTCACTATCTGCTTGATTATTAAATATGTAGTTTGCGGAGGCTTACTCTAAATCTACTTATTATGGAAAAAACACTCCAAAACCGCCTTCTCTACTTTTTTGTAGCCATTTTTGTTATCACCAATCTGGGTTTTTATAAAACCTACCTCATTCATTTTCCGACATTTGAGGGCTTTGCCTGGGTATTTCATGTTCATGGTATGTTAGCTATGTCATGGATATTGATGCTCGTAACCCAAGCCTACCTGATTCGTGCCAAAAAATATGATTTGCATAGACTCGTTGGCAAGTTGTCGTATGTGGTGATGCCCCTTTTGCTGATTTCCATATTTTTTGTGGCCAAAGAGAGCTATTTCAAAAAGATACATGCGGGTATTCCACAAGCCAATGCCCTGGCCGACTTAACGAATGGCGGTACTATCATTGATATTTTTGCCTTAGGAATCATGTATGTGCTGGCCATTATTTATAAGAAAAATGTAGGCTACCACTTACGATTCATGGCAGGCACTGGTTTGGCTATCTTGGGGCCAGGTTTGGGTAGGTTTGTGTTTGCTTTCCTCGAATTGCCCATTCCGCTTGCACTGCTAACGATGCTACTCTGTACTACCGTTGTGGGTATTGTGTGGCTCATTATAGACATCAAAAACAAAAAGTCAGCCTTCCCGATGGGCGTCTATGTGGTGATTGCCCTGTGTATGAACGTCATGGGGGCAAACGCAACTTCGGCTTGGTGGCAGAGCTTTGCCAAGTGGTGGGTGGAAACTTTGTACTAAACTTTAAAACCACATAGGCACATAAGTTCACATAGTCTTTCTATTGTGTTCTATGTGGTAGAAAAATTAAACAAATAATCATGGAAAAAACGTACCGCTTCCTTCCCTATTTCTTTGCTGCCTTTACGGTGCTGGTTATTTATTGCTTTAGTCAAAGCTATTTTAGCCATATTCCTGACTTTCAGAATGTTATTAGCCCTATTGGTAACGTACCCATTGCTATTACGTGGGTTACACACTTTCATGCTTGTATGATTATGGCGTGGCTTCTGATGCTCATTGTACAGCCGATTTTGGTACTCAAAAAGCAACTCAAGTGGCACCGTTTGCTGGGCAAAATTTCGTACGGGGTGGTGATATTGCTCGTACTTTCTATAATGCTGATTGTCAATCAAGAACAATCCAGAGGGAAAAATTTGCCTGTTTTTGCCGCCAATCTGATTGACCCTTTGGTGTTTGTGGTCATGTACGGTTTAGCCATTTATTACCGTAACAAGCCCGCCTACCACGCTCGCTTTATGCTCCTGACCATTATCGGTTTTATTGGGCCAGCCTTTGCCCGTATTCAAGGCCCAGCCTTAGAAACGATTTTTGGCTTGTTTGTTTTATTTCTTGTTATCGAATGGCGCACCCGTAAAGTCTATAAACCGTACCTTATTGGCTTGGGGTATTACGTCATTAATTTGGGAATTGTTGCTTATCTGTTTTTGGGTAATCAGGCGCTGTTGGACAGGATTTGGGGCTTGGTTTGGGGTTGAATATTTATACCCTCAATGGCAAAATACGAAGCCTAATTTTAGCAGTATCGAACACAACAAGGCTACCATCTAAGAGATATTGTTGATACTTTAATAGGCATTGAACCACTTGATTTCCAACAAAATCGGGTAATAACTCCTGACTTTTTAACTGAAATACGCTGGGCGAGTCGGCATTGGTAGCAGCTAGAATTGACCCAAAATCTAAATCATTTGTAAAAACTATGAAATCATGTTGTTTGGCATAGTCAAAAATTACAGAATCTGGGTCATTTGCCGATGTTTGACCAGTGTACAGCGTATATGCTGTGTATTACAAAGAAGTCTGCCCAGATAGGCGAAAGATTCATGTCAATCAAAATTTTCATGAAGCAAAGGCATGAATATCCTTCTCTCCGGCACGCCAAGCGGCGTAAGAAAGGGCTTGACGTAAGTCTTCTTCTTCCAAGTAAGGGTATGCTTTCAAGATTTCAGTAAAAGAATGACCCACAGCAAAAAGTCCTACGACCGTTCCAACGGTTACTCTTGTACCTCTTATACAAGGTTTTCCGCCCATTATGGTAGGGTCAAGCGTAATTCTGTTTAAGTTCATTTTAACTTGTGTTTCTACAAATCTGAACAATCAAACATAAAAAACAATTCTTCTTCTAATCGTTAAAATCATTTATCATGCAAAGACGTACCTTTTTCTCGCTGGCAGCTTTGCCTTTATTGAATGTGCCCTTTCGGGATATAACCGATAAACCATTTGTGGTAGAAGCAAACCAAACACGCTTCAATGAAAACCTCGGTGGAGGCACTCGCAACGACCTCAAAGTGTCGGTAAAAGATACTGATTATCAGTTATCTATTTTTGAAATTCATAGCAAAGGAAAAGGCGGTGGGCCTGCCTTGCATATTCACTATGACCAAGACGAAACCATGAATATTTTGGAAGGAGAGTATCTGTTTCAGGTAGGTGACCAAAAAGTAAAACTAAAAACGGGTGACACCATTTTTATACCTCGTGGCACACCCCACGCTTTTGTGCATTTGGGCGAAGGAATAGGCAAAAAACTAAGCATCTATCAACCTGCTGGCAACATCGAAGAAATGTTTCGGCAAATTGGCAATCTGAAAGAACGTACGCCAGAAAACGTACAAAAAGCGATGGCCGTAAATAACACAAAAATTGTAGGAAAACCTTTGTCGGCGGAATAATTCCTAAGGCAAATTTCCAATGAAAAAACTACTCGTTTTAATAACTCTTAGAATAGGCACACAACTCGAATTACTGAACAAAACAAAATGAACACACTCATAAAAATTCTCAAATACCTCGGTATTGGTATAGCCGTTATAGCGGTTGCACCCGTTGCGTATGTGTATAGCCTTACATTTACGCCGCATGGGCGTTTAGATTGGGGGCAAGCCATATTTTTGAAAATGGCGGGCAATCGAGATGGTGAAATAGAACTAATCAAAAAAATGACAGTAGAGCAACGCCACCACATAATAGATGCCGTTCCGATTGATATTGAAGGACTGACGGTTGATACCCTTAAAATCACTGCCGATAGCCTAAATACATATATATTCAAGCCGCAAAATTTGACCAAAAACAACCCTGTCATCGTCTATTTTCATGGTGGAGCGTTTGTTTTACCTTGGACAAATCTATCTGCAACGTATGCCACCCGTTTGGCAAAAACTTTCAATGCCATTGTGGTAGGAGTTGATTATAGAGTCGCCCCCGAAAACCCATTTCCAAACGCAAATAATGATTGCTATGCAACCTTATTATGGACTATCAAAAATATTGAGAAATGGGGTGGAAACTCGAACCAAATCATAGTAGCTGGCGAAAGTGCTGGTGGCAATTTAGCTGCATTGGTAGCATCGAAAGCTAAAAAAGAACGTTTAACGAATATCAAATATCAAATTTTAGAGTGCCCTGTTACTTATGTTCCAACAGAAACGGCATCATACCAAAAGCTAAAACGTGGCTATTTTTTAGAAGAGGCCGAAATGCTTTATGCCTTAGAAAGTTTTTTGCCCAATAAAGCTGATTACACAAATCCGTCAGCTTTACCCTATTATGCCGACAGTTTGTCCAACTTACCCCCTGCATATATTATCACCTGCGAGTTTGACCCGCTAAAAGATACAGGACGAGACTATGCCAAAAAGTTACAAGATGCAAAAGTGCCAACCATCCATAAAGAAATGAAAGGTATGACACATTGTATTCCTGGCCCCTTTAACGAAAAGGATAGAAATGACTTATATAATGAAATAGCCAAAGAAGCCAAGAAAGTAATGAATAATTAACTCAAATGCACCATGAAAAGAATACTCTCATTGCTTGCTTTACTAACTCTTGGAATTGACGTCCAAGCACAATTTACCCATCAAAACAAACAAATTGCAACTCGCTATTTTGAAGAGGTGATCAACCAACAAAAAGTAGAACTAATACCGCAATTATTTGCAGACGAATTTGTATATTATGATTTACATAGTTTTGCTGAGACCAAAGACAATGTAAAAGATTTTCAGGAAGTGATGCGAGGCTTTTTCAAAGCATTTCCAGATGCTCATTATACCATAAAAAATATGATTGCCGAAGGTGATAAAGTTTCTGCTGAAATCACGCTTACAGCCACGCACAAAGGCGAGTTTATGGGAATACCAGCCACCAATAAGTCGTTGAAAGTAAGCGAAACATATTTGTTTATTCTCAAAAATCAGAAAATCATAGAAAGCCGAAGATTAGTAGATTTTGCTGCCTTTTTTGAACAAATAAAATAAACGCTTTTTTATCTCTTTTGACAATCTTAACCAAAATGAAAAGGCTACTTTAAACGGTGTATCTAACGGAGGCATTCACACTTTGTCGTTATGGTGTGATAGTAGAAAAAAATGCGGTATTTTTACCACTAACCCCAGTTGTAAGCCCCATATCTTTGGTGTAGTATTTCACTTTCAAAATCTAAGAAATGAAAAAGCTATTCCTTCTACTCATCACTGCGGTGGCCGCTGTTTTCTCCTCATTCACCATTGCCTGCGCCCAAACCGACCCACGTGAGGCCGAACTTCGTCGCCTCGAAAACATGGAACGAGAAGCTACCATGCGAGGCGATTCGGCGGTGCTATTCGGTAAAATTTGGAGTAATGAAATGGTTGTTAATACCCCCGCCAATCGTGTTGGAACAGTGGAAGGAACAAAAATGCAACTCCGCACAGGCAACTTGGCATATAACTCTTTTGTACGAAACATCGAAAAAATCACTTTTAATGATAACATTGCACTGGTAATGGGCGAGGAAATCACCAAACCACAGGGTATTCAACAACACGCGGGCAAGACCGTCACTCGCCGTTTTACCAACATCTGGAAATTTGCCAATAACCAATGGTTTATGATAGGACGTCAAGCCACGATTATTAAGGTGGAATAACTGTTTATGCCACAGCGAAACCAGAGTATTTACGCATTTGGGGTGAATAAAAAGCCAGTACGAGATCAGATGGAAGTACACCTTTATCTAAAAGTTGTTGCCCAATTTCGAGGTCTGTACCGTCATAGCGTAGCCAAACTTTGGCATCGGGTTTTACTTCGATATGAACCAATGGCCCATAATGCCGTTCGATACCTTCCCAACTGTCAGAAAGTACGAGGTATTGACCATGCAGGTCATCAATAGAAAGTAGAGAGTCAGTACTATTAGAAGAAGATAACATTGAAGCTACCTCTTTCACAATTTCGTGGGCAATGCGTTGATTTTGAGTTAGCTTATCCATTGTACTATTTGTTTGGTATCTGGGTCGAAAATGATAAATTTGAGTGATAGTTGAGTCAAAAATTCAGCAAATAAATCATCTCTCAATAACGATTCATAACTTTCTTGTGGAATTGCCAGATACAAGATAGTATCTGGTAATTGTCGTTTAAGAGCTAATGTATATAATTGATATTGTCCAAGGGCTTTATAAAAATCGGTCATGGGCGAAAGCCCCACGAAACTCTTGATTTCAACCGCTATTTTTTGATGGTTTCGTACAGCAGCGATAATTTTCTCGGCCCCTAAGTCAATGAATAAATTGCGCTTTGAGAGTTTGATTGTGAGCGGATCATGGGTAATAGTCCAGTTTTCAGCTTCTAACGCTTGCTTTACAAGCTCATGAAAGATGTCTTTTGCCATGATTTTTCTTTTTACAAATTTAATCTTAAAAAAATAAAACGGAAAAACCGTTACTCGCCGTTTTACCAATATCTGAAAATTTGCCAATAAACAATGGTTTATGATAGGGCGGCAGGCTACGATTATTAAAGTAGAATGATTCTAAAACCTGACAATTCATTCCATGTTTTTTCAATATTTTGCTCCATCGCTGAGGTTACAGCCTATTGTTAAGCAGTATTTACTGTTTCGTTGGGAGTTTGATAAAGTGCAACCCGCCCTTGTCAAGCCTTTTCCTGTACGCCCCCAGCAGTCAATGGTATTTTACTTGAAGGGTGGGTGTAATGCGTATGCGTTTGAAACAGGCTATTGTAAAAAACTGCCCAAAATCAACGTGAACGGTTCGCAAACCCAACGATATGATTTGCACGTAGAAGCCTCACAGTACATGCTTTCGATTGAATTTCAACCTAATGGGTTGTTTAAATTCCTGCGAATGCCACTGAGTGAGGAGTTTTTAGATGGGTGGATAGATGCCGAAGCCTTGCTAAGTCCTGAAATTGGCCAAGTATATGAGCAGATGGTCAATGCACCCTCTTACCAACACGTGATTGAGACCATTGACGATTACATTTGGCGGCGAGTATCCAAGAAATCTATCTTAATGGAACCCTTTGACCAAGTAGGACAACTGATATTTCAAGACCCCAATAGATATTCAATAGAAGTGCTTGCCAAAGATGCGTGTCTGTCAATCAGTCAATTTCAACGCCGCTTTAAGCAGCAAATGGGCATTTCACCCAAATATTTTGTGCGTGTCAATCGCTTTTATAAAGCCTACATGCTTCGTACCCAAAAACCCTCGCTCGATTGGCTGAGTATAGCCCTGCAAACAGGCTATAACGACTACCAACATTTGGTCAAAGACTTCAAGCAATTTGCAGGTACTACGCCCAACTCGCTCCTGCAAGCCTGCGAACAGTCGCCTGAGCGGCTATTGGGATTTAGGAATTTTGCATGAGTTTTTGCAGCATTTCAAGATTAAGAGCGTCATCAAAAACAGAACGAATCAAAACCTGAAAGCCTTCCATGACAAAACTTTTGATGGTTCCTTCGGCAGATTTCAGAATGAGTTCATATTGGTCACCAACGAGGTGGTATTGCTCAATGGTTTCGTTGTCGGGGTCAATAATCCAGTATTCTTCAATTTTATGAGCTTGATAGTCTTTAAATTTTAGCCCACGGTCTCGCTCTTTTGTACCTTCCGAAAGTATCTCAATCACCCAATCGGGTGCTGGAAAAAGCGTTTGTTTTGGTTGAAAATGGAGGGCTTTTTCATGCTTGAAAAAACAAATGTCAGGCTCATAATCGTTACGGGTGAGCGTAATCATAATTTTTTCGATACCCACAAACCCGAGTTGGTGAATATCAGAATAAATACTCATCAGTCGAGCCAATAGCAATGATGCCCTGTTGTGACGCTTCATCACAGGGGAATGTACCACCACTTCACCGTTAATAAATTCAGCTTTTTCTTGCTCTGTGATGGTGTTGTAAAACGCCAAACGGTTCGCTTTTTCTTTTTCCAAAGCCATTTGAGCAGCTTCAATCAAAAAGAAAGCATCAGGTTCTTCCAGAATTTCGGCAACAAGTCGGTTACTCATGGTATCGAAATGTTTACCTCAAAGTTAAGTTGTTTGGCTTGAATAGCAAGACGATGATGCGGATTTTTACGACTAACCGTACCTATTGATGGGTTAGTGTTAGATCGTTAAACTGAAATTTGCTCAAAAAATGAAAAGAGGAAATTTTTCCGAAAATTAGTACTCATCGTAGAATTTTTTGTTCATGGTTATTGAAAATCATGACATGACCTTGAATTGAAACCGCTCAGTAATTTTGTATAACAATTTGGAAATAAGTGCCGTATATTTGGGTATGATACGCTATTTATATCCTGACGCACTTTTAGGGAAATATATCAAGCATTATTTCTTGCTTGATTTTGAATTCGATGCGCATACTGCTGTACCCTTAAAAGTTTATCCTGCCAATCCTGAACAAGGGCTTACATTTCATGTTAGAGGTAAAGTATTTGCCGAAACTCCAGAGGTGGGCATCGCCGGAATGCACGCAAAATCGGTTCTTTATGGGCAACTGACTTGCCGACAGAATCTTCAACCCTCAAAAGAATATGTGATGCTACAAGTGAGGTTTCAGCCTGGGGCTTTTCATAAATTGTTCAGAATTCCGATGACTGAGTTTGTGAATAAGAACCTTGATGCTGAATTGGTCTTTGGGGCGGAGTTTCGTTTGCTGAACGAGGAAATGGCCAATGCCAAAAATATAGAGGATTTAGTACCCATTTTTGAGCGTTTTTTGTGGCAAAAAATCAAGCAGACAAAAGAGTTGATTAAGCCCATTGACAAAATCGGGCAGATGATTTTTATGAATCCCCAATCGTTTAATCCCAAAGTTTTTGCCCATGAGGCTTGTTTGAGTGTTAGCCAGTTTGAAAGGGTATTTCTAAATCAAGTAGGCGTTTCGGCTAAGTTTTACGCCCGCATTTGCCGCTTCCACAGGGCTTATCGGATGAAAGAACAACAACCCGATTTAGATTGGTTCAGTATTGCTATTAGTTTAGGATATGCTGATTATCAGCATCTTGCCAAAGATTTCAAACAGTTTTCGGGTGTAGCCCCCAACTCACTCATTGTCGAAAGCAAGCAAGCCCCAGAGCGAGTATTCGGATTTGCGGATTTTTTACCACTAACCGTACCCATTGATGGGTTAGTTTTGAGCTGCCATACTAAAACCAGTTCAAACCCATGAAAAAACTACTCGCCCTGTTCCTCGTTTATCTCTCAACATTCATCGCCACGAGTGCCCAAAGCCTTTCACCCATCACCGATTTCTCAGTCTATATGCCTGAAATTAGGGCTTTTAACAAAGGATTAGCTAACTTTCCGAAGTTAGACCTTTCTACACCAGAAGCCCTCGCAGCTATACGCAATGCTCCTGCCAAACCTGTAAAGTTTGTCCTTGAACCACAAAACCGAACCATCGCCATTGCATCAGGCAAGGTGAGGCTGCGGATATTTAAACCACAAAACCCTAAAGGTATTGTGATTGATATTCACGGGGGCGGTTGGTGCATTGGCAACCCTGACGGAAGTGACGCTGTCAATGAGCAAATTGCTAAGAATTGCCATGTAGCAGTGATTAGTATTGACTACAAACTCGCCCCCGAAAACCCGATTCCCAATCAAATAAATGATTGTGCCGAAGTGATTAGATGGGTGTTGAAAAACGGAAAAGTTGAATTCGGTACCGAAAAAATAGTTTTGCAAGGCAATTCGGCAGGGGCACATTTGGCAATAGCAGCAGCCTTGAATGTAAAAGGCGAGGGAGCTTTAGATACTCGCATTGTAGGATTTAACCTACTTTATGGTCTTTATGATTTAAGCAAAACACCTTCGCTGAGACAAATAAAGGAGACTGATTTAATTTTGAGCAAACATAATTTGAAACAATTTTGGATAAATTCGGTGGAATTGCTCAACCAAAACGACTTGCAAAATCCTGCACTGTCGCCATTATACGCCAGTCTAACGGGCTTGCCACCTGTGTTATTTTCGGTCGGAACAGCCGATGCCCTCATTGATGACACCACTTTTATGGCGGCTCGTTGGCAAACGGCTGGCAACAAAGCAGTGCTTGATGTATATCCAGAATGTACGCATTTGTTTGATACCTTACCCACAAAAATTGCTCAGTTAGCCCGAGAACGTATGAATAGTTGGATTTTGCAATGTGTGAAGTGATTTTGAATTATATGCCGTGTGATAGATTACGATTGAAAGGGCGAAACGGTAAAATTTCATAATGCCTATTGCTAACAAACCTTTCTGGAATTTGGTATTGCGCTGATTTTTAGGTAAAATTAAACGTTCAACTAAATGAATTGTAGTGGTTTACCTCCCTAACATAGCCCCTCAACCAGCGTTGCGTCCGTACGTAAAGCAGTTTATGGTGTTACACGTTAGGCTCGACGACGTACCTGTCCATTTGCGCATTAAGCCGTTTCCGCCCGATGCCGACCAAATACTTTATTTCTACCCTCGCAGCGAAGTAAAAGTAATCGTAAACAGCACTAATCAAGATAGACCAAGCCCTACAAGCATTTTTGTAGGGCAACAAAACGCACGCATTAACCTGCAATTTGGGGCCGATCACATTGTGATTCAAGCCTGCTTGCAGCCAGGGTTTTTGTATCATTTTTTAGATAAAATGCCTATCACGCACTTCGGTTTCAAGGAGTTGGATGCCGAATGTGTGAGCGATGCGGATATGAAGTTTTTGAACGAGCAACTGCAAGAAGAAACAGACTATTATCAGATGGTGGCTCATATTGAGGCTTACCTTATCAAAAAAATAAAAAGTAAAAAAATTGACTATCAGCCTATTGATAAAGTGATTGGGGTTTTGAAAAATGCAAATAAACCCATGCCGTTGGATTGGCTCGCCGACCAAGCTTGTTTGAGTCCACGGCAGTTTGAGCGCAAATTTCAAGAACGGATGGGGGTAAGTCCCAAGTTTTATGCTCGAATTGTACGGTTTGATAAAGCCTTTAAAATGAAAGTGCAATACCCCAACATGGATTGGCTCGATGTGGCCTACCACTGCGGCTATTTTGATTATGCCCACATGATGCGAGACTTTAGAGAATTTGCTGAAGTAAGCCCTTCGATGTTGCTGGCTCAAGATAGCCTCTCGCCCGACAAACACCTGCTGCGGTAGAATGTCGTTTTTTTACAGTCAAATCTGCGATAACTCCGCTTAGTTTTGCTTCTCCATCAAAGACCAGAAGCAAATGAAAAAACTTATTCCAATCTTTCTCGCTTATCTCTCCTCGTTTATTGTTTCAAACGCCCAAGACCTCATTTTGACCAATGGGAGGATTTTTACGTCTGATACCGCCCAACTCTATGTGGAGGCTTTGGCCGTTAAGGACGGGAGAATCACGGCCATTGGCAAAACGGCGGATATTGAAAAACTAACTACAAAATCTACCCAGCGCATTGACCTTCAAGGAATGCTTGTAGTACCAGGTTTCAACGATGCCCACAATCACCTTACGGGAGGCTTTAATTTTTATAGAATTGCGCTTGAAGGCATGAACCCTACTTGGCAGGCGGTACAAGATTCAATAACGAAGGTAGTGCAAAAACTTCCCAAAGGGCATTGGATTGAGGCTACGATTGGGCCAAGTATTGCCAATTCGCCCGAAACCAACCGATTTGTTTTGGATAAGATTGCGCCCCATCATCCTGTTCGACTGCTATCGTGGTGGGGGCATGTAGGGATATTCAATACTTTTGCCATGAAAGAATTAGACATTGCCGAAACCCAACCGAACCCCAAAGGCGGTTTTTATGAACGAATGCCAGATGGTAAAACGCTCACGGGTAAAGCCTTCGAGAAAAATGCCTACCACCCTCATACTGCTTTGGCCAAATTTGATGCCCTACGAGACGACAACGCCATGATAGCCGAGTTGAGGGGTTATACCCAAGCCTTGCTCAGAGCGGGCGTAACGAGTTATCAGAATATGTGTACTTATACTTCTGCCGAAGAATATGCCCGTATCTGGAAAAAAGCAGGGTTGCCCTTCCGCTTGAGGCTCATTCGTTGGGGCGATGTGAATACCGATGGGTCGTTACATATTCCTTCCAAAAACCTACCCAAGTACGACAAAGACCTGCCGTTGTTGACGGTCAGTGGTACCAAATGGCTACTCGATGGCACGCCCATTGAAGGAGGTTCTGAGCAATTTGATGCGCATCCTAACCGCCCCAATTGGTACGGGCGGGCCAATTACACCAAGGCCGAAATCGAGAAAATGTGCCGTGAAGCCATTGCCCGCCACGATCAGTTACATTTTCACGCCGTTGGCGATAAAACACTCAGCAAACTGCTTGATTTACTGGAAGAAATAAACATTGACTGGAAGACCTTACGCCCACGGATAGAGCATGGCGACGGCATAGATTACAAGCCCGAAATACTCGAAAAGGCCAGGAAATTAGGAGTTGTTATTGTGCAAAACCCCACGCATTTTGCTCCGATGGAAGGTATTGAGGCAAAGACCGAACCCAAAGGCGTAGCGGCTTTCAGGAGCTTATTGACTCAGGCCATCCCGCTTGCTATTGGGTCAGATGGGCCGTTTAACCCCTACCTCAATATTATGTTTGCGGTTACTCACCCACTACGCCCCAGCGAGGCCATAACTCGTGAGCAAGCCGTGATCGCCTACACTCGCACCAGTGCTTATGCCGAAATGGATGAGCAAAACAAAGGCACACTCACCGTAGGCAAAGTAGCCGATTTGGCGGTATTGTCACAAAATATTTTCAAAGTACCGCTGCAACGATTGGTACAAACCGAAAGTATTCTGACAATGGTAAACGGCAAAGTTGTGTATAATGCTGGGGTGTTGAAATGAGGCTTGTTTTTGCCAAACCACAAACCATCAATTGAGTATATTTTGCAAGGTTTCTACGTTGACGGCTTCGTCAAAAATGGCCATAACGGGTATCGTAAATCCTTCGATGATATAGCTCTCGATGTCGTCGTCGGGGCCGAAATATTTGGCTGGTAGGTAGTGCTTATCGGAAGGCGATAGCAGGATGTATTGCTCAATTTCTTGGCGATTGGGGTCAATAACCCAGTATTCTCGAATCCCATGAGCGGCGTAGTCTTGCTTTTTGATACCTCGGTCTCGGGCAGCGGTTTTTTTGGATAGAATCTCTACCACAAAGTCAGGCGCAGGAAAAAGCATCTGGTCTTCGGTGAAAGTATCGTATTTTTCTTTTGAAAAAAAGACTAAATCAGGTTCATAGTCATTGCGTGTCAAAGCAATCATGGCTTTTTCGGTAGCCACTCGCCCAAGTTTTTTGAATCGAACATAAAAGCTCAATAGACTTGAAAGTAAGTCAGTAACGCTAAAATGCTTTTTCTTGACAGGCGAATGAAGCACTACTTCACCATTGATAAATTCGGCTTTGATGCCAGGAGTAATCCACTGCCGAAAGTCGTTGCGGCGTTTTTTTTCTTCTTGTAAGGCCACGTACAACGCCTCTATTTGTTGGGGCGCATCGGGCGAAGACCATATTTTTTGGGCGTGATCAACTACCATAACAGCGGTATTTTCTACAAAAATACATTTCTTTTGGAAGAATTGAATGGGCTGCCGTTAAATAAGTTCTCAAATTTAGACACAAAAAACAAGTAATTTTTGAGTATATTTGACTCATAGTAAAGCGTTTATGAGTCATTCTTTTTTGATAGATATACCGCCATCGCCTTTTTTGCAAGACTTTGTACGAAAATACCAAGTCTTTCGATTTTGCTTTGATAAACACCAAACACCCCCTCCCAAATTTCATGCGCCACGCCCCGAACAAAGCATTACTTTTTACGTAAAAGACCTTCAAAAATATAGTTTAGTAGGCCATAATCAGGTAGTGGAATACCCTCGTTGTATTATCAATGGCATTTATACTGTGCCCATCTATCGGCACGGGGCAAATGATTTTATGGCTATAAAAGTGGTATTGATGCCTACGGCGTTTCATCGCTTGGTACGCTTACCCATGCTCGAATTAGCCAATCATTTTATAGATGCTGAATTGGTGTGGGGGAATAGCATAAAGCAAACTATCGAGCAACTACAAAGCCTTGATAACCTCCATGAAATGATTGCGGTGATAGATTCTTTTTTGCTAAACCTTGTCAAGAAAAATACTAAACCTCTTTTGCCATTTGACAAAGTCAGTCATTATATGTTATCGGCAAAATCTGATTACTCGCTCGATTGGCTCGCCGACCAGTCGTGTTTGAGTAAAAGGCAGTTTATTCGTAAATTTCAAGAGTGCGTAGGTACAAATCCTAAAACATTCAGTCGGATTATTCGATTTGATAGGGCTTTCAGAATCCGAAATCAATATCCTGATACCGATTGGTTGGAAATAGCAGTAGCGGCAGGCTACCATGATTACCAACATTTATCAAAAGAATTTCAGGATTTTACGATGCTTGTGCCTCCCACCTTTTATGCCGTCGAAACGCAATCTCCTGAGCGAAATTTTGGCCTTTTCGAACGCTAAAAAATGTCACTTTTCTACCACCAAACACTTACAATAGCCCGCTACTTTTGTTCCATACTTTTTGTTTAACACTTAATCGTGGCGACGAACCGCAACAATCAATTATGGAACGTAGAGATTTTATCACCGCAGGTATAGCGAGTAGTTTGGCACTTACAACTACCTCCGAAATGTTTGCTCAAACAGAAGAAACCCCCAAGCCGTTTTATGTTGCCCCAAAAGGTGCTTTACTACCTGGGCCTGGCAATATGGATGTTCGCACATTGGTAAAAGCTGAAAAAACCAATCTTCAATTTTCGAGTATTGAGGCTGCCGTAGGCCCTAAACAAATGGGTCCTTCGCCACACGTACACGAAGCCTTGGACGAGTTGATGTATGTCACAGAGGGAACAGCAACGGTACTGATTGGGCAAGAAATCTATGAGGTAAAAGCGGGGGGCTGGATTTTCCGTCCACGCAAAATAGTACACTCTTTTTGGAATGCGACCAATGAACCGATGAGGTTCATAGACTGCTTTTTTAACCAACCTTTTGAAGATTACCTCGAAACAC
Organism: Spirosomataceae bacterium; assembly: GCA_046329195.1. GTDB lineage: Bacteria > Bacteroidota > Bacteroidia > Cytophagales > Spirosomataceae > JAXLVB01. Next base: position 1,392,340 of record JAXLVB010000001.1, read on the forward strand.
TTTTCCATAAGATTATCCCCGAAATGGTAACCAATAAACTAACGCCTCAATCGCCACAAATTGCCAATCAGATGATGGCGTTAGATAAAAAATTTGGCGTGACCTACTTTCACGACCAACGCAAGGCAATTGTTGATAAATATGGGCTGAAGGACTGAAGAACGATGTTAGAGAGCAACAGTCGTTGGTATTTTGATTCAAGAAGTAGGCAAAGCCCTAAATTTAGTATCTTTGTTCTTCAAAAATCAAGAAGTATGGAAAAATTAGCGTTTGGCGATTGTACACTCGAAAAATTAGACGATTTGTTTCTGACAAGACGTGTTTTTGATAACGAACTTTTACAAAGTTGGTTCGATGTGGCTCGTGAAATGCCCGTATCCGCAGAAGATAATTTCTTCCTTGGTGTCATCAAAAAGCTACTCAAAACCAATGCCCCCACATGGCATGAACAAGACTTGGCCTTGCACTTTATAGGGCCTATGTTTAGCTTAGTCAATTTTACAGAACCCTATCGTTTCAATCTTTTTGCCGAGCGTTTCATTAGTAGTATTGTAGATGACATCGAGCTCTTAGGCAAACCCGACGAAATCATTGCTACGGGTTTTGCCGAGCCCAAAGTGCCGTTTTTTGCTTTTCAAGAGTACAAGCGTGAAAAAGACCCCAATGGCGACCCCGCAGGCCAATGTTTAGCTGCCATGTTGGTGGGGCAAACACTCAACAAAGATACTCAGCCGATTTACGGCTGTTATGTGATTGGGCAAAACTGGTATTTTATGGTACTGAAAAACCGACAGTATGAAATCAGTACTGCGTTTTCTGGAGCTACTGATGAAGTTGTAGATATTCTTCGCATTCTGAAAGCACTTAAAGTCATCATTATGGAACGAACTGAACATTTGAAGTGATGATTTATTAGCAGATTTTGCCATCACCATTGTTACATGAGTATTAAGACTTATCTGATTGCTGGACAAAATATAAACTGACTCCGATTGGGCGTAAGCCATACGCCCCTACGATTTAGTTTAAGCACCCTCGCTTGAGCCTTCCGTATCGGTAGCCTTCATTTTGTCCAGCAATCAGAGGACTTATACAAAATTTATCTCAACTGATTGCTTTTCAGGCAAATACAAGGTTTTGAACCTTTAAAGGGTTTAAGTGCGTAAGTACTAAGAATAATCTTATTTGCCAATTTACCTCGCCCCCAAGGGCGGCCCTACTAATCCCAAACCATATTCTTTGAAAAAAGCTTGCATTTGTTCGGGTGTGGGGCGGCCTTTCATTTCGGAAAGCGATTTGAAGAAAGCTTCGGTTTTACCACTTGGCGTGGTCATAAACAACATCTTGGCTTTTTCGCTCAATACCAGATAAGTATGAGCAATGTTTCGGGGTAAAAATACCATATCACCAGATTTGAGCGTATGGCGTTCGTCGCCTACCTGAAACAAAACTTCGCCTTCAAGTACATAAAACTCTTCGTCTTCGTGGTAATGCACGTGCATGGGTGCCGAGTCGTTTTTGACATAATACCCAAAAAACAACGACAGTTGATTATTGGTGTCTTTTCCCGAAATTTTCAACAATTTGTCCATACCAAAAATAGTATAAACATCACCAAAACGAGCCTCTGACTCACGCAAAACAAAAGGTTGTTCATTTTCCATAGTTTTATCGGTTTTATTTTATGACAAAATTATGGAGGTGCAAACACGGGTGAGTGGTCAAAAAACGACAACTTTATGTAGTCCCAATAATTTATCGGGACTGCCATCATTTTCTTTCATGAGTAGAGTAGGGGTAAGCCCTGCAAATTGCTTAAAATCTTTGACCATGTGCTGATAGTCAGTATAGCCACAGTTGAGCGCAATCGTCAGCCAATCTTGGGTTGGGTTTTCGTCTTTCATTCCAAAGGCATAATTGAACCTAACCAAACGAGTAAACAATTTGGGGCTGATACCTACTCGGTCTTTAAATTTTCGTTCAAATTGTCTAATACTCAAACAAGATTCGTGTGCCAGAAAGTCCAATGATTGATAGGCATTTGGCTGTGTAAATAAGCTGCCAATTTTATCAATAGGTTCGACAGTGAGTTTTATTTTATGGTATTTCTTCATTAAATAATCTTCTATTACTCGTATCATTTCGGGATATTGTTGGCTATCCATCAAGCGTTGCAGTATTTCATTTACCTCTCTTCCCAGCACCATCTGTGCATCAACTGCTTGGTCGAGTAGGTCTGTCATGGGGAGTTTGCCAAGTAAATGGTATAATCCACCAGGCTGGAAAACAATTTTGACACAGGTAAATTGTTGTTGATAATGATGATGCCAATTGGTGAGTTGTTGCCCTTGTACTACCGAATTGGGCATGTCTATCTGCTTATTAATGAGTGCATTAATTTTTTTGAAAGTTTGGCTTGGATAAAAAATAATACTGGTGTCTGGGCGTGGTGGAAAGATTTTAGCTGGAATTTGAGCATACCCTTTGAAATCAAAATGTACGATAAGATACTCTTTGACAAATAGTTGGAGCGAAGGATGAGGCCGGGTGATTTGATGAATCATTGGTCTGTAATGAGCAATAACGAAATTAGCAATCATGCGCTGTTTAAGCAATACCGTTTAATAAGTTTTTCAAAAAGGAATTGTGCTAAAATGCTATTTTTGATGAATTTAAAGGTCGTAATTGAATTAGGATGCTCATCCAAAACCTACTGCCGAAACCATCTTTGCGAGAATATGTGCGGAAGTACCAAATCATCAGTTGGCACTTTGAGGCTTCGGCATATACACCACCCAAAATACTTGCTCCTCGGCCTGAGCATAGTTTGGCATTCACCCGCAGTATTTTACGTTTTTAGACTCAACCAAAGAAATACAATACCCCAAAAGCATCATTTGTGGGGTGCACAACGAAACCATTGTCCGTAACTGCTCGCACGATTTCCTGACCATCAAGGTGGTCTTTCAACCCTGTGCCTTATATCGGCTCACAGGGATCCCTGCCCACGAATTGGTGACAAATTTTTATGATGCCGAAGCCGTTTTTGGTAGTGAACTCACTGCCCTCAATCAACGTATTTGTAGCACTGATAACATCAACGAAATGCTGCAACACATTGAAGTTTGTTTAGAGAAAGCTATCCTCAACAAAGCAAAAGACAAACACGGTATTGATGAAGTAGCCAAGTTGATGCTCGGCGACAAGCCCTTGGGTACGCTTGACGATATGGCTCGCCTGAGTACGTTGAGTGTGCGGCAGTTTATTCGTAAGTTTGAAGAACGCACGGGCGTAAGTCCCAAGACCTTCGACCGAATTATCCGTTTTGACCGTGCCTATCGCCTCAAAAACAACCAACCTGACTTAGATTGGCTCAGTATCGCTATCCTGAGTGGTTACTACGACTATCAGCATTTGGCCAAAGACTACAAAGATTTCACCAAAACCACCCCCGTTGGCTTCTACGAAATAGACCTCAAAGCCCCCGAGCGCACTTTTGGATTGCATTTTGGCTGATTTTTTTCTACCATCTAGAAACATAGAAAAACGATGTTCACTATGTGGTTCAGAAAATATAGAGCCATGTCACTTTTTTACCAATAGCCTTTCTTTTCGCTCTTTTACCTTTGGCTAACATTTAAACCAAACGTTCAAAAAAAGATGAAAAGGCGAAATTTCTTGACCACTGCCACAGTAGCTGCTCTGCCGAATTTCGAAACGCTGGCCACTGCCGAACCCACGCAACCTTTTATAGTAAAAGCTGGTAAACCTCGATTTGATGACTATAATCCAGGAATGGTGTTGAAGGTTTCGGCCAAAGACACCAATGGTGAGTTTGTCTTGTTTGAATCTAAAAACGAAGCAGGCCCAATGGCTGGCCCACCGCTACACACGCACAAATACCAAGATGAGATTTTTCAAATTATTGAGGGCGAATACGTGTTTCAGGTCGGCGACAAGCAAATCAAAGCCAGTGCAGGCGACTTTGTGTTTGGTCCTCGCAATGTGCCTCATACCTACTATCAGTTGAGCAAGAAGGCGCACATGATTTTCAGCTATAATCCTGCGGGCAAAATGGAAAACATCATGCGAGCCATGAATCAACTGTTTCCACACAACATAGAGGCGTTTGCCAAAGCTTGTGCCGAAAACGATGTACCGTTTGTAGGGCCACCTATGAGCAAGCCTGAGTAGGTTTATTGTGAAAAGGAAAGTGAGGTTGTATATTTGTGAAAAAAGTAAATGACCAATGGATACCCTGAAATCCTTACAAGAGCTTTCGAAGCGGCAAATGGAAATCTTATCCAAACAGCCTTCTTTCACCTTAGAGCAAGCCAAGCAGCAAGTGGAGCAGTTGAAAAAACAGAACTCATCAATAAAAAAGATGAGATAATTAGCTTGACGAACTTCGCTGACTTAGGTGGTTACCGGTTTTATGATATTAAACCAGAAAACTATATTGGCGAAGGTGCTGAACAAAAAGTATATCTCTGTGAAGATGGAAAAAGTGTTATTAAAACCAACGATACCATCTTTTATGCTTCTTGGTACGAATACTTGATTAACTTGCTGATTCACAATGCCCTATTTCCTAATACTGCCTACAATTTGTTGGGTTTTTATCAGGAAAATGATTCGTTTTTTGCTGTTGTAAAGCAATCTTTTATTGCTTCTACCGAACCTACGGACTTAGCAAAATTGCACAATTTTTTAGTTCAAAGTGGTTTTACTCACAAAAGAAATAATGATTATTTTCACAAGGATTTAGGCATTATTTTAGAAGATTTGCACGACGAAAATGTATTGACCAATCATGGCGAATTCTTTTTCATTGACAGTGCTATCTACTTAATGTAACCCCGTTGCCTTACCACTTGCAAAAACAATTCCTTACGAGTACGAGCTAATTTGGCTTTGATACCGTTTGGTAACACAATAAGCCCCTCCACCGAAAGGTATTCCTGTACATGGGCGAGGTTGATAATAAATTGCTTGTGGCTTCTGAAAAATGAAGGATTGTCACCCAATATTTCTTCAAAAAAACTCAGATTCTTTGAAGCTATCACGGGTTTTCCTTGCAACAGATGAAAAGTAGAATAGTTGCCATCGGCCTCAATGGTAACGATGTCGGTTAAGTTTATGAAAATCAGCCCTTTGGTGGTGGCTATGCTGATTTTGTCAAAAGGCGTTTGTTGGTATATTTTGTCTTTGAGGTAATGTAGTTGGGCGTAGCGAGTTTGGTGTCGCTCCAACTTCTGAATAACCATTATAAGTTCTTCATTATCAATGGGTTTGAGTAGGTAGTCGAACGCCGAAAACTTAAAGGCTTTCACTGCAAATTGGTCGTAGGCAGTTGTAAAAATAATCGAAAAGGGGAGGTCATTTGTTCCCAACGTTTCCAGCATTTTAAAACCGTTCATACGAGGCATTTCTATGTCAAGAAACACTACATCAGGTCGAAATTTCGAGATAGCGTTCAGCCCTTCGATGCCATCATAGCAAACCGCAAGCACTTGTACCTGCGGGCAGTATTTTGCCAAAACTTGCTCAATTACTTTGCAGCAAGGGGCTTCGTCGTCTATGATAATGGCTTTCATACGTGTAATATTATCGTTATTCTTGTTCCTTCTTCCAAATCCTCAATGGCTACGGAGGCATGGGCATGACCCAGATGTTTGATTCGTTCGGCGGTCAGTTTGGTGCCAAACGATTGTCTTTGTGTTGCCTTCTTGTGTAATGCTGCTGCCTTACGGCCAATGCCGTTGTCGGTAATGGTAATTTGTAAAATATTTGTATTTGGCCGTAGAGACAAGGCATGCCTTGTCTCTACGGCTACCGAAACCGTTACCCTACCCCCGCCTTCTTTGTGCATCAAACCATGCCAAATGGCATTTTCTACGTAGGGTTGTATCAGTAGCGGTGGCAGTTCGATCAATGCAGGTTCGATGTCATCGCTTACTAAGATTTCGTAATTGAGTTTATCGCCCGCCCTCAGTTTTTCCATTTCCAGATAGAGCCGAAGGGTATTCAGTTCATTTTCGAGCGTGATTTTTTCGGAAGCCGAATTTTCGAGTACCTGCCTGATAAGCCTCGAAAACTTGGTCAAATACAAGTCTGTTTTTTCGGTATCGTTGCTTAGGTTGAACGACTTGATAGCATTGAGGCTATTGAATATAAAATGCGGATTCATCTGCGAGCGCAAAGCCCTGATTTCGTTGGTAATAGCCTGTTTTTCAAACAATGCCTTTGCTTTTGATATTTGACTGTCTCGTACCGTAAGGGCTATCCAAAACAGGATTCCATCAACCACAGTAATGCCAAAAAGTATATTGTCGCTCTGCCATGAAGGCAGGTCAATTCCACCAAAATAAATAAACAAAAAGAAGGCATACATCAGCACGATAAACCAACTCGACCAAGCAGCGTAGCTATAGATCTCATGTTGCCAAAACCGTAAACTGTATAGCGGCAACGCAATAAAAAGCCCCAATAAGACAAACTGAAACACCAATGAAACTTCTTCAAAAATCCTAACCGCAAAAGGCATAAACGTAGTAATGATTTTTAGCCCTATACAAGCCAACAATACGTATAAGCCCCACGTAATGAGGCTGTAATATCGGAAACTTTGCTGCTTCATATCCAGATATTCCCGATAAAAAAACAGCATAAAGGTCGGCGTAAGATAGTTGAACCACAACGCAGGCGACGACTCTAACCCACCCACCGAAAGAAAACCGTAATGCCCCAAATCGAAGTCAATAACAACCAATAAGCAGTTGAAGAAAATGCTCGTGTAGGTAAATGAGCAGTAGAAAGCGGCTCTATCACCATCGTTCAAAACAGCCTTCATGCCAGTAATGGCAGCCATCAGAAAGCTGAATCCCAGCATAAAAATAAAAGAAAGCGGGTATGAGGGCATTGTAAAAATGGAGAGGGTTTTACAAAAATACACAATCAGTGGCGCACTGCCCAAAACGCACACACTGCCAAACCAACCCTACACACATTGAAGGGGAGGTTTGGTATATGGGGGCTTGCATTATTTGTAGAATGCCGTCAGTTTCGGGTAAAAAAAGATAATTCTAAGATGAAAAAGCAACTTCTTACACTTTCCATTTTTCTCTCATCGTTTATCGCTATTTATGCCCAAAAACCACTGCCCGTAATAGACATGCACATGCACGCCGTGCCTATCAATAGCTATGGGCCTCCGCCAGTACATATTTGTTCGCCATTCACGCATTGGTCGGCCAAAGATGCCAAAAACAGTGGCATGAGCTATTATGTAGATGTCATTACCAACAAATTGATGTGCAATGGCAAAGCCCTGCTTTCGCCCAAAACCGACGAGGAAATGATGCAGGAGAACTTTGCTGTCATGCAAAAATACAATGTCTTTGGTGTAACGAGCGGTCCTTACGATTTGGTCAAAAAATGGGAGCGTACCAACTCCAAACGCATCATCCCTGCTTTGTTGTTTGGTTTTAACTCTAAAATCCCTTTGGAGCAGTTAGAGAAGTGGTTTAGTAAAGATAGCTTGAAGGTATTGGGCGAAATAACGACCCAATACGAAGGCATTTCTCTGTCTGATAGCATTATGGAACCCTACTTGAAAATGGCCGAAGAACTTGATGTGCCCATGAGCGTACACGTAGGCCCTGGCCCCCCAGGCGTGGCGTATTTTGGCAATCCACGCTATCGGGCAAGGCTACATTCGGCATTGGTGGTGGAAGAAGCTTTGATGAGACACCCCAAACTCAGGGTTATTTTGGCCCATGCAGGCTGGCCGATGATTGATGATTTGAAGGCGGTTCTTTACGCTCATCCGCAAGTGTACGTGGACTTGGGGATCATCTGTTATGCTTTCCCGAAGGAGGAGTTTTACGATTACCTCAAACGAATCGTCAACGCAGGTTTTGAGAAACGAATCTGCTTTGGCTCCGACCAAATGATTTGGCCCCAAGCCATTGCCGAAGGTATCGAAACGATACAAAAAGCTGCATTTTTGACCGAGAGCCAAAAGCGTGATATTCTCTACAACAATGCCGCACGATTTTTAAGACTAAGCGACGAACAGATAAAAGAACATCATCAATAAAATGCTGATTTTTTACCACTTGCCTTATCCATAAAATTTATTAATTTGTGGGATAATGATTTGGAAATCAGCATGATTTTAAAGGATTTCGAGCCATCAGATAAGCTCAGACATATTGTTAAGAACTATGTTCTGCTGCATTTTGAATTTGACAGGTACAAGCCCGTGCCTGTCAAGCCTTTTCCTGTGCGTCCTGTTCAAAGTTTGGTATTTTATCTGAAAGGCGGTGTTCGGTGCTTTGACCCCGAAACAGGACAATTCAAAACCTTCCCGAAAATGGCCATCAATGGTGCGCAAACCAAACGTTTTGACTTTCATGTAGAGCCTCAGCAATTCATGCTTTCGGTTGATTTTCAGCATGGTGGCTTGTCTAAATTTTTGCAAATGCCACTAAAAGAAGAGTTTTTAAACGAACGCATTGATGCCGAAGCCCTGCTCAATCCTGACATCGGTCGAGTGTATGAACAAATGCAACATGCAACTTCGTACCAGCAAATCATTGATTTGGTGGAGGACTACCTTTGGCAAAAAATCCAAAAACAGCGTATGCTTATTAACCTATTAGAAAGGGTAAGTCTATTGCTTTCGCATCAAAGTCGAGTGCCTTCGGTCGAGTATTTGGCCGACCAAGCTTGCCTATCGTTGGGTCAATTTGAACGGCGTTTCAAACGGCAAATGGGTATTTCGCCCAAGTTCTTTTTGCGTGCTCAACGTTTTAATCAGGCTTTTATGCTCAAAGAACAAAATCCATCGCTCGATTGGCTAAGTATTGCCCTCCAAACGGGCTATAACGACTACCAGCACATGGCCAAAGACTTCAAGCAATTTGCAGGCACTACGCCCAATTCGTTGCTGCAAGCCCAAGCTAACGCTCCCGAGCGGATTTTAGGTTTAGTAGAATTTTGGGTCTAATTTTTTCCCACCACATAGAAACATAGAGCACAGTAGTGAAAACCATTTAATTCAACGATTTTTTACCACTTTCTGCGGTTGGCTGCACGTTACTTTTACGAAGTTTTTCACCTTAAAACCAGTCAAACAATGAAAAAAGTAGTGTACTTAGCCGTTATCTTTTTGGGAATGTACGGGGCAGCCTTGGCTCAAAACGAAGAAGAAGCCATCAAACGAACCGTAGAATCAGAAGCCAAAGCCCTCAAAAGTCATCAGCCCGATGTGGTCAGAAGGCTCTGGAAGTTTGATAAAAATGATACCCATGCTATCATTAATGTGTCGTTACCCAATGGTTTCCAGTTTCATTTATCGGGCATAGATTTGGCAAATGACGCCAAGTTTCCACCCGCCGATAACGTGACGGTTAAAAATTCGGGTTACAGAATCAGAATTGATAGCAGCATCGCATACGCCAGTTACGAAACTACTCAAACCAAACCCGATGGTAGTTTTGTGAAATCACACCGAGTAGATATGCTGGAAAAAGTAGGAAATGAGTGGAAAATTGTCGAAGTTTCTGAACATTATTATTTGCCAAAGTAGTCAGACAATCAAGTTGTTAGTTAGATTTGGGTATGATTTGTCAACGTGTAGCTCCCGCTCTTCCGCTTCGCCAATATATCAAAGAATATTTGGTGTTGCATACCAAATTCCCCGAAGGCATTAAGCCCGTAAAAGCCTATCCAGTGAACCCAGAAGAAGGGATGACATTTGTGATAAGGGGTACTAAAACTGCCGAAACCATAGAAACATCAGAATTTAAAACTCGCCCGAAAACATCTATTTTCGGGCTTCCTACTTCACGTCAAAATTTACATTTGCCACCTGAATATATGATGGTACACGTAAGGTTTCAGCCTGGTGCTATTCACAAACTTTTACGGATTCCGATGTATGAACTTTTACACCAATACATAGAAGCCCAGTTGATTTTAGGCAATGAAATCAATGAAGTAGAAGACCGATTAGCCAATGCCTGTACTTACGACGAACTGCCTCTGATTCTTGACCAATATTTCAGTAAAAAGGTAAGCCAAATTAAGTTTGGTTTTGAGCCAATAGAGAGGATTGGTACCATGATATTGACTAATCCTCAAGGTTTTAGCCTTGAAAAAACATCTAATAACGCCTGTTTGAGTTTTCGTCAATTTGAAAAACGTTTTGAACGACAAGTAGGCGTTACCCCTAAATATTTCGCTCGAATTTGTCGGTTTTTTCAGGCATATACCCTAAAAGAAGAAAAATCACAGCTCGATTGGTTGAGTGTAGCACTCCATACGGGCTACAACGACTACCAACATTTGGTGAAAGATTTTAAGCATTTTGCAGGCGTTACGCCCAACATACTTCTACAAGAGAGTAATCTTAATCCAGAACGCCGTTTGGAACTGAACCCTGGATTTTATGGCTTGTGAAGTAAATTGACCATTTTTTACCACCAATCTCCCATGCGATTTGCGGAAATTTACCATAGAATTAAAAACGTAAAAACTATGGAGTATTTGAACAAAAACCGCAACACCAGCCTGTTATTTGCTGCTTTTTTTCTCACGGCCATATACGGCTTTTTTAAAACGTACTTTGGGCTATTTCCTACATTCAGCCCCCAAATCACCCTCATCACTCATTTACACGGGGTTTCGGTTACGCTTTGGCTGTTGATGTGTATTGCCCAACCCCTGCTCATTCGCTATAAAAAACGCCAGTGGCATATCCGTTTGGGGCAGTTTTCGTACTTTTTTGTGCCAATCTTGGCATTAGTTATGGTAATGACGATTCATCAAGGATATGTCAGGGGCAAGGGGCATATTCCGCAAGAAGCCTTATTGGCTTTTCAATTTGTGCCTTTATCAACGTTTGCCATGTTTGTGGTTACATATATTTTAGCGATGCTTCATCGGCACAATCGTTTGGCTCACCGTAGCTATTTGATAGTCAATGTAATCGTATTATTGTCGGCAGCTTTTGGAAGGCTCAACTACGGTTGGTTGGGTATTTCAGGGTTAGTGCCAAGCGTTACAGCCGCCTACATGGCATCCAACCTATTATTACTTTGTATGATGATAATCGAGTGGTGGCAAGGCAGGGCAAACCGTGTGTATATTGGTTCTTTTGTAGCTTTGATGGTGATTACGGCGTTTTATTATTATGGCACCACAGGTATGTTATGGCAAAGCATAGCGAAGTTTATTTTTGGGGCGTAATAACTGAATAAAAATGCAGATTTTTTACCAATGAAGCCCGTTACAAGCCCATTACTTTTGAGCTGTTAAACTTTTAAACAAGCTCAAAAAATGAAGCGTAGAAAATTTCTTGAAAGCACGTTTGTAGCAAGCGTAGCAACCTCACAAATCGGCATAGCCAACGCTAGTAATCCGCCCAAAAAAGGTTTTGGAGTGAAAGCCAACCAGTACCGCCAAAAAGAGTCAATTGTCTATGGCGACGTGCCTGTCGATTTCAAACTACTGGGGTCTGATACCGATAACCGCCTTTCGGTTTTTATTAGCAGCAACAACCGCAAAGGGCATGGCGGCCCACCGCTTCACGTACACCACAGTTTCGATGAGTTTTTTTGTGTGCTTTCGGGGTCATTTGTGTTTGAGTTAGACGGTCAGCGTATTGCCGCCCAAACGGGCGATAGTGTTTTTATACCTCGTGGCGTAAAGCACACTTTGTATGTGTCTGTCGTCAGAGCCAAGCAATTTGTTGGTAGGTATAACCCCCAGTAAAGGCATGGAAGATTATTTTGTAGAAATGGCCAGATCCCTCACGCCCCAAGGCCCCGACATGGTAGCTATGGTAGCCGCTTACAAAAAATACAACTCCGAGATTTTAGGGCCACCGATGGAGTAAAGCGTCCGATTTTTACCACCTTACCTTTCAGAAAAACATCAACCTTTGCATAACACATTTAAACAATCGCAACGGCGAACCGTACAGTTATGCAACGTAGAAAATTCTTACAAAACACTTCTGTTGGCTTGGCGGCGTTGGGAACGCTACCAACTGCCAATGCTCAAAGTGATCCAAAGCCTTTTGTTGTTAAAAACGGCGAATCTCGCTTTGGTGAAAAAACAAAAATTGGCGGTAAAAGCCCTAATGACATCAAGGTTTCATCGAAAGATACCGATGGGCTGCTTACCGTTTTTGAATATCGGGGCAACGAAAAAGGAGGACCTCCACTACATATCCATTTGCAACAAGATGAAGTTTTCTTTATCTTAGAAGGTAAATACCTGTTTCAGGTAGGTGATGAGAAACATACACTTTCGGTAGGCGATATTATCTTCTTACCTCGCAATGTCCCTCATGCTTTTGCTCAACTGACCGATACAGGCAAAATGCTCTTTTTCTTTCAACCTTCGGGCAAAATGGAAGATTATTTTAGGGTATTGGGCGGTTTGAAAGGGCAACCATCGCCACAAGAAGGTGCAAAAATATTTGCTGACCATGACATGAAAGTAGTAGGCCCGCCGCTTTCGTACTGAAACGTTGTTACTATGACCGGAATCTATGATTATCGTCTGCCAAACCCAGCCTTACGTACTCACGTAAGGCTGTTTCAGATTGTAGCCTGTGAATTCCCTGCCGATTTACTTCAATTGCCAGTAAAAGCGTATTGGCCCAGAGCCGAAAATTCCTTAGCATTCTACCCAAAAGATACCGAAAAAATTCAATATGGTTTTGATAACGAGCCTATTAGTAAACCTCGAAGTACACTGAATGGGCAGTACTCTATTGTAACAAACAGGCACGTAGGCCGAGATTTTATGGTGTTTCAGGTGCAGTTTCAGCCTTGTGCTTTGTATAGGCTTACGGGTATTCCGAGTTATGAACTGGCAAATAGTTTTATAGATGCTGAGGCTCTCTTTTCCAAAGAAATTAGGTTAGTCAATGAACGCCTCAGTTACACCAACCATTACACCGAAATGATTCCGATTGTGGAAGATTTTTTGATGTATTTGATTAATAAATCGAGAAAACGGATACTGCCAATAGATCAGGTAAGTCGAATTATTTTAGAAAATACAGGGAATGTTTCACTTGATTGGCTCGCAGACCAAGCCTGCGTGAGTCAAAGGCAATTTTACAGGCAATTCATGGAACGTGAAGGTATTAGTCCTAAATTGTTTTCACGTATTACTCGTTTTGACAATACTGTGAGGCTCAAAAATGCCCACCCCCATAAAGATTGGCTCAGCATTGCCCTTGAGTTGGGTTATCATGACTACCAGCATTTGGTACGAGATTTCAAAGACTTTACCAACCTCACCCCAAATGGCTTCCTTATTGCCCAAGAAAAAGGTCCTGAAAGAACTTTTGGAAAAGTGGAGACGTAATAGTTGACGCTGATAGGGTTCAAAATCCTGTCAGCATTTTTATTTGAAGTAAATCCACGTTATTAAACTTCAAAAACGTCGTTTTTTTACTTGTAACCACCTTCAAGTGCTTTTTACCTTTGTTTTGAACTTAAACCATTCAAAATCAATGAAAAAGCACTTTTTGTTTTTTTTAGTATTACTCTTCGTAGCAATTAAGGCAAACGCCCAACAACAACGGTTCGCCGATGCGACCTACGTCTTTGTACACGGTGCTTGGGGCGGGGGTTGGGAATACAAAAAGGTGGATTCTCTGCTTACTGCTCAGGGGCACAAAGTGTATCGTCCTACCATGACGGGCTTGGGCGAGCGGGTTCATTTGGCAAATGCTGACATTAACCTCAGTACCCATATTCAGGATATTGTCAACATGATTTTGTTTGAAGACCTACACAACATCACGCTCGTGGGGCATAGCTACGGTGGCATGGTGATTTCGGGGGTGGCAGAGCAAATACCCGAACGCATCAGCAAATTAATCTATGTAGATGCCTTTGTACCTAACGATGGCGAAAGCCTGTTTACTGCACGGGGCGAAAAAGAAACAAGAGCCATGATTATGCCCCACGTCAAAGATGGCATGATTGAGTACTTTTTTGGCCCTACCAAGCCTACGCCACCCACCGACGTGCCGCATCCGTTCAAAACCCAAACCGAAACGCTGTCTATTAAAAACCCTGCGGTCAAAAAGATTGCCACTTATTACGTGTTGATGCTGCCCGACAATGGCGATGCTACCAAAGCAGGGTTTGCGCCGTTTGCCCAAAGAGCCAAAGAACGTGGCTGGAACATTCTACAACTTATTGGTAATCATTATCCTATGCGGTTTCAGCCTGAAAATTTTATCGTAACTTTGGGAAAATGCAAGTAGATGTTGAACCACATAGGCCGTCGTAGCGAAAAAACATAGAACGCATTGTTTTTTCTAATGTGTTCTATGTTTCTATGTGGTAAAAAAACTGTAAAATCATGATTTACAAGGAAATACTACCGAGCTTGGGCTTGCAACCATTCATCAAAAACTACCTATTGGTAGGGTATGACAAACCCTTGCCGGTAAATTTTGTAACCCAACCTTACCCAACTCGAATAGAGCAGTCGCTTAATTTTTTTGCAAGGGGATTTATTTATAACCACACCCCATACACGGGGGAGTCGGTGAGGGTTTCGCAAACGGCGCTCTTTGGGCAGCAAGTGTTGAGACTTAATTTTGAAACGAATTTTCAGCCTGATTTTCTGATGCTGATGGTCATTTTTCAGGCAGGGGCGTTGAACCGTATTTTGGGGATACCGAGCCAAGAACTTACCACCCAGTTTTGTGATGCCGAACCCCTACTGAGTGCCGAACTTCGCCAAGTGAACGATTTGATTGCTAATGCTAAAGGCGAAAATGAAATCATTGGCATTGCCGAAGAGTTTTTGTGGCGAAAAGTAAAACAAGTAAAAACTCAACCCAACGGTATCGACCGCATCGGTGAGCTACTGACCACACACCCCAATCGCTTCTCGCTGGATTGGCTTGCCGATCAAGCCTGTTTGAGTCCACGTCAATTTGAACGTCGCTTCACCGACCGCATGGGGGTTGGCCCTAAGTTATACAGCCGTATCAGCCGCTTTTATCAGACGTTTCAATACAAAGAAGCTCACCCCCATACCGACTGGCTCACGGTGGCGCTGTATTTTGGTTACACCGACTATTATCATTTAGCCAAAGACTTCAAGCAGTTTGCCAATAGTACCCCAAACATGATGCTTCAACAATACGCCCACCGTCCTGAAGTGATGGTTAAGTTTTTGATGCAATAACCCTTTCGTTGTACGCTCAAAAACGAGCTGAATCCTTACACAAAGTGTCCTACACCCCTCTTACCGAGTCAATCTCCCACATTATTCACTGATTTGGTGGTAGTTATCAGAATCTTTTCTGCACAAATCAACGTAGCGAACCCTTTTTTTTGTTAATTAGCATGTTTAATGCCCTCCTTCGTACCTCCATGAACTAATTGATTACCAAACGTTTTACCCCTACTTATGAAATTGACCCGAATCATGTTTCTTTTTGTGGTCTTACCGGCGTGTGCATGGGCGCAGGGATTTCACAAAGAGATGGATAGATTCTCGAAAACAGAGATGATTCGAGGGGGTACTATCATTTGTTTTGGTTCGGGAAAAGTAGGGACATGGCAGGTGCCTCCGGCCGAAATGATGCTTCGGAACTTGTCCAATGCACGAGTGGCGGTGGCCAAGTCTCAGTTTGTGGTGACGTACGACAAAAACATGCCCGACAGTGCCAAAATTGCCTTTCAGTATGCCGTGGATATTTGGCAGTCTATCTTGATTTCTAAAGTACCTATTCGGGTCAATGTCATCTGGCAGAGCTTGTTGTTGCAAGGAGCCTTGGCCGCTACGGGCGTAAGCAACTACCTGCGTAATTTCCCCGGTGCTCCTAAGTACCAAACGTGGTACCCGATTTCGGTTGCCGAAAAAATAGTAGAGCAAGAGCTTAACGGTACCGACCCCGACATGACCATCGCTATCAATCCCGATGTGGCCTGGTACATGGGCAGAGATGGCAAAACCCCCAAAGACCGCTACGATTTGGCCTCTACGGTGCTGCACGAAATCGCCCATGGTGTAGGCTTTACGGCTTCGTTTGGCGTGATGGACGAACAAGGGTACTTTGGCAAAATCGGAGGAAGCAGCACCTCGTCGCCGAGCGTTTATGACTGGTTTGTCGAAAACACCGATGGTAAGACCTTGCTGTCGTATAACAACAACTCTTCTTTACTCAAAGAACAACTCACCAGCGGTGGATTGTCGTTTAACAGTACGCTGGTTAGAGCTGCCAACAAAGGTGACCGTTCGCCCTTGTATGCGCCGTCGAGGTATGTGACGGGGTCGAGTATTTCGCACTTGGACGACGCCGTTTTTGACAATACCCCCAATGTCCTGATGACCAATTCGACCAACAAAGGCGAGTCGGTATTAGACCCAGGGCCAATCACCAAGGCCATTTTGGCCGAAATCGGCTGGGCTATGGTGTATATTCGACACACGCCCCTAACCGATTCAGAAGAACTAAATCAACCAATTACCATTACGGCTACCGTAACGGGCGATAGTGCTTTGGCCAAAAATCCAGTAGAATTGACCTATTTTGTCAATGGTTCTACCACCCCAAC
Organism: Spirosomataceae bacterium; assembly: GCA_046329195.1. Taxonomy (GTDB): domain Bacteria; phylum Bacteroidota; class Bacteroidia; order Cytophagales; family Spirosomataceae; genus JAXLVB01. The sequence goes on from JAXLVB010000001.1 coordinate 1,408,953, forward strand.
CGTACTACCCATGACCCCCACGGGCAAGGCCAATGAGTATGCTGCCACCCTGCCTGCTGCCAACAGCAACCGTAGTATTGGGTACTTTATCACGGCCAAAGACAAGACTAACCGTATCTATACCGTTCCTTCGGCAGAGCCACGGATTATAGCCAACACGCCTAACCAATTTGTGTTTAACAATGGCCCCGACCGCACGCCGCCCACCATTATACATTCGCCGCTACCGTATTTGCTCGATACCCAAACACAGGTCTTGATAGAAGCGAAGGTATCAGACGATTACAACTTAGGTATTGACACGGTGTACTTAGACTACGAAATCAACGGAGTACCCCAAAAGCCGCTGGCCATGCACTATGTGGCCGCTACGGACACCTATCAAGCGGAGTTAACTTTTTCGGAAAATGGCCTCAGCGCCAACGATATAGTGAAGTACCGAATTGTGGCTCGGGACAACTCTAAGTCAAAAAATCAGCAGATTTTGCCTGCTTCCGATTATTTCTCGGTCACGGTGTATGGAGTTAGAAAAGCCCAAGAAACCTACGAAAACAATTTTAACAAGAGCCTCACAGAAGATTTTGTTGGTACAGGCTTTGACCTAATCACCCCACCTGAATTTGACGATGCTGCCCTACACACCCAGCATCCATATAGAGATAGCGAACTGCTTACGGGTCAAAACAACTACCTTTATCAGTTGCTGATACCCATTGCCCTAAAAGCTACCGACGCAACCATACGGTTTGACGAGGTGGCATTGGTAGAGCCGAGCGAAAAAACGGCGCTTTTTGGTGAAGAAGACTTTCATGACTATGTGGTAGTAGAGGGTTCTAAAGACAACGGTAAAACCTGGATGCCTTTTGAGCCCGGCTACAATGCCCGTGACAAAGACGATTGGCTGAATGCCTGGAACAAAAGCACCGACGCAACTCAAAACTCTACAACGGTCGGGACGGCCCGACTGATGAAAGCAAGGCAAATCAATATGCTTTCTGGTGGTGATTTTAGTGCTGGCGATAACGTACTGATTCGCTTTCGGATGTTTGCCAACAAGCAAATTCATGGCTGGGGTTGGGCTATTGATAATCTCAAAATACAGATTCCGGCAGTAGTAGTTTCGACGGTTCTCGAAGAAAACATCAGCATTAGTCCCAACCCAACCGCTGGGCGATTTGTGCTCACAGGCAAGCTCAAGCCCGGCTCCAGCGGGGCGCTTATTTCGGTGCTAAATGCACTTGGACAGGTGGTTTATCAAGAACATTGGCCGAGCGAGTCGGTGCTGAAACAAGAAATAAATTTGAGTTCGATGCCTTCGGGTGTTTACTTTGTGAGCGTTCAGACGGCTTTTTCCCGCCTTACCAAGCGAATCGTGGTGGCAAGGTAGCGATGTCAGAGGCTATGGTTACTGCTTGTTTTTCGTCTTCGAGCAACCCATCACTAAAAACAAAAAGGCACACATGAAGTATATTTCGCTAAGCATTGGGCTGTTAATGGCTCTAGTTAATTTTTCGTGCAAAACAGTAAAAACACCTACGGTTTCGCCCAAGCCTATTTGGGAAACGGAGGTAGAAAAGTTAGCCGTTTTTGCCCAAAATCACACAGGCTTTGCACTGTACGATGCAACCGCACAACAAATGATGGTCAGCTACCAAGCAGATCGCTATTTTGTGCCTGCTTCTAACACCAAACTGTTTAGCTTTTATGCTGGACTGAGTTGCCTCGGCGACTCTATCCCTGCTCTAAAATACACGATCCGAGGCGATTCTTTACTCTTTTGGGGAACAGGCGACCCTTCGTTGCTGCATCCTGACCTCCACAATACCAAAGTTTTCGATTTCCTACGGTCACGTTCAGAAAAACTCTTCTATTCTACTAGCAACGACCAAGTAAATCCGTATGGGGCGGGCTGGCAATGGGACGACTACAATGACTATTACCAACCCGAAGTAACGGGCCTACCGATGTACGGCAATATCATCCGGTTCAAAGCCAGATTTACAGACCGATTAGAAGTAAATCCGCCGTATTTCTGGCAGTTTTTGCAGCCCGACACCGCCCGTAAAGCTACCCAGCGAGTAGTACGGGACTTTTACGAGAATCGCTTTGTTTATCAGCCTTTTACCGCCAAAGTTAACTATGAGCAAGATGTGCCTTTTCGGACCTCAGCAGCTCTGACCACTGCCCTTTTGAGCGATACACTGCACCGACAGGTTACGTTAGTGAACCTATCGCCACAGCCCAACTGGCAAGTGCAAACCCTCTACAGCCTTCGAGCCGATACGTTGTACAAGCGCATGTTACAAGTGAGCGACAACATGCTCGCCGAGCAGTTGATGATTTTGTGTGCGAGTGCCAGCAACAAGCCCCTGAGTTCGGAGAATGGTATCGGCCACGTCATGCGCACCTACCTCAGCGACCTTCCCGACAAACCCACGTGGGTAGATGGGTCTGGGTTGTCTCGGTACAACGTGTTTACGCCCCGGACAATGGTAGCCTTGCTTCAAAAAATACAGGCTAAAGTGCCGCAAGAACGCTTGTTTGAATTACTGGCTATTGGAGGCAAAACGGGTACTTTACGGAATCAATTCAAAGAGGCCGAACCTTTTGTGTTTGCCAAAACTGGCTCGGTAAGCAATGTGTATAACTTGAGCGGATATCTCAAAACCAAGTCTGGTAAGTTGTTGATTTTTAGCATGATGAACAACAACTTCGTTCGCCCAACCTCCGAGATTCGGAAAGAAGTAGAACGGATTTTGAGGTTGGTATATGAGGGATATTAAAGGCTTAGACGCTGATTAACGAATAAATGCGCTGAATTACTTCTTGGTATTTACTCGCCGAAATGTGTCCTAATGAATAGGCTATAATCTTTTTGTCTGCTGTAAATAACCGATTAGGGCGAATAGCCGATTGAACAGAAAGCGAACCCACTGCTAAGTCATTTTGAGTAAGTTCTACCGCATATTGGTCACGGTTGAATTGAGAGGTAATTTGACAAAGGATAATATCATCACCTTGTAAATCGGCTAAGACCAAGGCTGGGCGACGTTTAGAAGCAGATAAATCGGAGAAGGGGAATGGTAAAACCACAATCTCTCCTTTTACAAATGTTGCCATGCCTTTTCTTCTTCAATACTAAGCCAATCGCTGGCCAAACGATCTTCGCTTGCCAAATGCGTTTGAATCGTGTCTGGTTGTAAGATTTCGTGCTGTATGAGCTCTATTAAAGCTATTCGCTCAGAAGTGGGTAACTGCTTGACCAGTTCCACAATTTGCCGAAAAGTCAGCGGGATGGTAAAGGGCAACGTAGTTTCCATAAGGTTTGTATAAGATTAGAAACAACAACAGCGTCTTTTGCGGATAAAAATAAGAAAAAAAGATGGGCTATCCACTACGTCTGCTGCAAGTAATTGAGGCGGCGGTAAAAGCCGTTTTCTACCTGAAGTAGGTCGTCGTGAGTGCCTTGTTCAATGACCTCGCCGTGGTGCATTACCAAAATTTCGTCAGCTTTTTGGATGGTACTCAGGCGGTGTGCTATGACCAGCGTCGTACGGTTTTGCATGAGGTTGGTGAGCGCCTCTTGCACTAGTTTCTCAGACTCGGTATCCAAGGCCGAAGTGGCTTCGTCCAAAATCAAGATAGGAGGGTTTTTCAAGACAGCACGGGCAATACTCAAGCGCTGACGCTGTCCACCCGACAGCTTGGTGCCTCGGTCGCCAATCTTGGTTTGGTAGCCCTTGGGCGTTTCGGTGATAAACTCATGCGCATTGGCAATTTTGGCAGCCTCTATCACCTGCTCAAGCGTAGCCTCCATCCCAAAAGCGATGTTGTTGAAAATGGTGTCGTTAAACAAAATAGACTCTTGCGTCACAATGCCCAACAAATCCCGAACCGATTGCTTGGTGTAGGCTCTAATATCAACGCCATCAATCTGAATCTGCCCACTTGTAGGGTCATAAAAACGAGGAATCAGGTCGGCAATGGTTGATTTTCCACCTCCCGACGAGCCTACCAAGGCCAGTGTTTTGCCTTTGGGTAATACGAAATTAACATTTTTCAAGACGGGATTACCTGCCTCGTACTCAAAATTAACGTCCTGAAAACGAAGCTCTTGCTTAAACCCTGCCAAGCTTTTAGCACCAGTCTGATTCTTGACAGCTTCTTCGGTATCCAGTAAACCCACAATTCGCTCGGCGGCGGCAATGCCTCGCTGCAAACTGCTGATGGCGTTAGAAATCTCCTTGGCGGGTCGCAATACCTGCGAGAACAAGATAATATACGTGACAAACATCGAAGCCGTCAGCGACGACTGATGCGAAAACACCAACGAGCCGCCATACAGCAACAACACCGATACCGACACCACCCCCATAAACTCCGACAATGGCGAGGCCAACTCGACCCGACTGTACAGCTTGAGAATGGCCGCCTTGTAGCCAAAGTTTTCGCTCCTAAAGCGCTCACTCATCACTTTTTCGGCGTTAAAGGCTTTCACAATGCGCATTCCACCAAACACTTCGTCGAGGAGGCTTGTGAGGTTGCTTAGGCGGCTTTGTACTTGGTGAGCGTTCTCTTTGAGTTTTCGGCTCATCCAGCCAATGATTAGCCCCGAAATCGGAATCAACACCAAGGTAAAAAGCGTCAGATTCCAAGAGATTCGGAACAAAAACACAAAAAACATGACCAATGTAAATAACTCCTTGAACAAGGCCGTAAAGGCACGCCCCACCGAGTTTTCGATTTCTTGCACATCGGTGGTCAGGTAGGCCATGATGTTGCCTTTGCGTTCGTTGGTAAAAAAGCCCAAATGCAACCGGACGGTTTTTTCAAAAACCGCCTGTCGCAACGAAGCAATGGTGTGGGCTTTGACTTTTTCGATGGTCCGAACCGAAAAGTACCGGAAAATATTAGAAAGCAGCACCGAAACCACAATGGTACCGCAGACAAACTGCAAGGCGGCCATCTTGCCTTTTTCTTGAGCCAACGAGGCAAAAGTATAATTAAACAGGTGCGTGAGATAGCTCACGTCGAAGCTCGGTTCGGGCTTTTGAAGCGTAGCTGCGTTGGTGCCCACCTGGTTGAAAAGTACCTCAAGCAATGGCTGAATGAGGGTAAAATTCATGATGCCAAATACACTGGACAGCAACGAAAACAGCGTGTAGGGAGCTACAAAACGCCCCAACGGACGGGCATACGAAAGAATGCGAAAGTATGTTTTCAAAGAAAGCGAATGACTAAAATGATTTCGGATTTACGATTTTGGATTCCGATGACTGTCAAAATGAGCCGATTATGGTTTTGTTATTTTTTGATTTACAAACCCGTATCAACCACCCATTCTCAACTCATGGTAGTGAAATTGGAAAACAACTCGCTCAATACGAGTTAGCAACAGTCAAACCTCAAGCCATGCAAATACACCACATGGACTCTTTTTCTATACAAAGTAACGAAAAATTGATGGGTTTTAGTTAAAACCATCGCTTGACCGCCGAAAGAAACCACTGCCAGCGAAGAGACAACGTGAGGGGTGGGTCGGTCAAAATACCCCTATACGCTGCCGATTGCTGGCCTTGGTGCAGGTGCGTGTAAAAGTCAAAAAAAGTACGTGCCGTAATGCCCCATTTGATAAGAAACTGCTTTTTGCCGTTGTTGCGTTTGACACGCCCGATGCTTTTTGACATAAAATGGTACACCAAACTACTGCCAACGCCCTTGAAGTTGCGCACACCCGCTGCCCAAAGTTTACGACAAAGGTCGGGGTCTGAGTACATGCCCGGGCTGAATTCAACGCTAAATCCGCCAATCAAATCCCAGTAATTGCGGTGCATCACACTAGGCGGGAAATTCGCCCCCTGCCAGTCGGGGATGCTGAGTTGGGGGAGGTCTTGGTGCAGTTGTGCCTCTCTAAAATCCTCGACGGTGCTCCCATAATCGTGCGGCGACGACACAAAGCCGCAAGCCGCATCTTTGCGCTCAATCATCGTGGCCGAAAAGTAAAAATCGTCTCGCCCGTAGGCTCGGATGGCATCGTAGAGGTGCTTGTCCCAGCCCGGGCAGGCGTACATGTCGTCGTTCATATACACAATATAGTCGGCTTTGGCAAGGCTGGCCGAGGCGTTACAAGCAAAACAAATACCTACATTTTGAGCCGAAAACGTATAGTCAAGTCCTTCTTGCTGAGCCCATTGGAGGGTTCCGTCGGCGCCTTCGTTGATGTGCAAGATGAGCTGGTGCGTGTATGTCGAATTCTGGCGGAGGCTTTCTACGCACAAGCGCACAAAGGGCAGGTTGTTCCACGTCGGAATCAGAATCGAAAAGAGGGGTTTCTCCGAACCAGCAGGACGTGGGTGATAGGAAATCATGGACGAGGGGTTTAGGCGTAGCCCCACAGCAAGGGCCGACATTGGTGGGGCAAAATTAGTGCGGAAAGTAATTGCCTGTACACCTCAGCACCACACGAGTGCCTTTTATCCACTTCTATAGGGGTATTTTACAGTGTTTCAATGGCAAGAAAACGGGACGTTATACAATAGCATAAGAATAGTTATCCCACTGCTAACTCCACATCATAACGAGCAAAGCTATCCGCTGGGCTGATGCCTTGAGGGTGGAGTATTACAGTAGTTCGTTGGGTGTGCGGGAAGTCTTATGGTTTGTCGTTAGAAAGTTGATTAACGAAATCTTCACTTACTCCAATACTTTCAGCAATTTGTTTATTTGTCAAAATACCCAGTTTTAATAAATTCTTGATTGAAACAATTTTTACTTCTTCAATTCTTTTCTTTTCTGCCTTTACGGCTTCGGCATTAGCTGCCGTAACTCTTGCAAAATAAGCTCTTTCTTCAGGGGTCATTTTGCGAGTGTCTAACTCCTCTATTGCATGTTTGAGCCAATCTTCATTCCAAAATGGAGGGTATTGGCTTATTTCAGTTGTATTATGCAATGCTTTCATTGTGTAGACCAGTTTTTCTAAATCTGTTTGAATATCAGTTACTTGTTTGTCAAATTTAGATAATTCTATGGTAATAAACGTCATTTGACTATCAATTAGTTCGCCTTGCTCGCTCCTAAGGTTAGAAACAGTATGAAAGTTGGTCGTGTTCAGGATATTTTTCTCTAAAAATGCAATTGCATAGATTTTGGGTAGATTTTCGTAATCAAACTCACCTTTTTCAACCGTAACATTAAACTTATGCAAAGCATAAAATTTCATGCGTTGCACAAAATATGGTGCATAGCCTAATTGCATTTCAACTATAAACTGATTACCATTTTCGTCTGCACAGGATAAATCAAAAATACCACTCCTACTATCTATGGTTAAAGCCTCAAAGACATTTTTATCAAATTTAATGTCAATGATTGTTTTTTCTGATTTGATGATTGCTTGTAATGCTTTACGCAAGAAAAGAGTATTAGCCTCATTCCCAAAAGTAGCCTTAAAGCCATAATCTGATAAAATAGAGATAAATCTGCCGTTGTCATTTGCTATTTCCATGCAGTAAAGATAGCTAAAATCAGAGAGTTGTAAAATGGGAGTTTGCCATCATTGAATGAGTAAATAATCCTACTCTTCTCACATCATAACGAGCAAAGCGATCTACTGGGTTGATGCCTTGAGCGAGGAGTATTACAGTAGTTGGTTGGGTATAACGACCAATAATGGAGGAAACAACCTCAACACGTATCGGAATAGCTGATGCACAGGTTGTTGGTGAAAAAATATCAATAACGGAGGGAAAGGTTATCCAAAGACAAGGCGTTTTTATTTGTTTAGTACTGGCGCAAGTTTAGCGAAGCATAACTTGTGCTGTTAATCCGTACAGTTTCAAACTGAATAGTAGCTAGACACAAGACAGAGTCTTGCATTGGTAGGGGCGAGGAGTATTACAGTAGTTAGTTGGTCACAAAACCAACTATGGAGGAATCTGACAGTTTATAAAGTGAATATTACTTCATATCATCTATTAAACTTTGCCATTTATCAGCAAGCTCTTTCCAGTCTACTTCTCTTCCTTCTTTTCTTGTCCAAACATCCCAGAAGTCAGGGTCGTTTGATTGTGGTTGGTGTTCTGGTTTAAGTTCATTCATTTCGACAAGAATTGGAAGTGGAGATGCCCAACCCAATAAAATAGCTTTTCTTGTCGGCAAAATTGGAAGTTCCTGTAAAAGACCTCCGATGTTGTCAGGAACAAGTCGTTTTACTAATTCTTGGTCACGGTCGTTTACAATGCGATGAAGTAAAAATGTGTTGCATTGTGAAAGAACTGTCGGGGATAATTCTGACGGTCTTTGTGATGAAAGCGTAAGACTTAAACCAAATTTTCGTCCCTCCCTTGCTATCTTTTCAAATGATTCCGTACAAAGTTGAGAAGCTGAGAGTTCTTCCGAACTTTCGTTATATCGTTTAATGAAATTGTGTGCTTCTTCCATTACTATTACCGTTGGTAATAGTTTGTTATTAGCTCGTCTATACCTTTGGAGAGATTCAAATATCACTCTTGAAATGACCGACACTAAAAGATGTGAAATGTCCGAAGGCACCAGTGAAAGGTCAATTATTGAAATGCCATTAACTGTTTTACTAAGCCAATTTTCTAATGAAACTTCCTTGTCGTCTGCAATAATTTTATTCATCCGTGTATCAGATAGCATTGACCTCATTCGCATAATGAGGAAGTCAACAAATTGAATGACACCTGCCTCTTGTGCAAGTCTTTCAACATGGTCAGGAATTGCTGTTACGTTAAACGGAATTGGGGTATCTTCATTTGGGCCAACTGAAATATTCAATCCGCCAAAATTTGCTACTAAATCATTAATTGCCTGTATACAAGTTTCAACATCTTCACGAGAAAAAGCTGCATAGTATTCAACCAATTTTCCAGTTGCCTTATCATTGAATGATTTGTATCGTGAATTAGCAACTGCCTTGACGCTTTCAGCTAAATCCTTAAATTTTGGCTTTAACTCGGCTGTTTCACATTTTCGTTCAAAGAGTTCGCAATCCTCAATGATACTGAGTAGTTTATTCCCAAAGGCAGTCGCACTTTCTTTATAATTTGAACTTACCGATAAGTCAACACGCAAGGTTGCGTAGCAGCTTGAGAAATGACTTCTTGCTCTGGTTTGAAAATCAGAAATTCCGTCTGTCTCACCCGACCTTAACTCTCTTAAGGCTCGCCTTAATATCGGTCTTTGAGTTCTTCCGCTTGCATTAGAAAACGAACTCCATTCATAGCTGTTCCACAACCAAGCAGGCACTTTCAGCTCCTCAAAAGTTCCCTTTTCCATTTCTGTTAACTCGACCTTGAACTTTTTAATATCACAGTTCAGGTCGTTAAAAGCATTTGTATATTCTCCATTCGGGTCAAGAATGATGAAACGATTATTTAATTTTTGCCCTTCAGGTAAGCTTTTAGATGCTTCTTCAAGCGACCACCTTATTACACCTGCAACGCTACAAGACTTACCGCTTCCAGTATTACCAAGGATGGCAACGTGTCTGCCAAAAAGCTTATCGGGATTGATTTTTACTTCTGCATTTCCTGCAATAGGAGCAACACCGATTTTTACCACAGAATTTTCTTCTTTGTTTTCAACTATTGATTTAAGCTGAATATCTGTTGGCAGAATAACTGTGTCACCAATTGAGGGGAAACTATAGACGCCTCGTTCTAATCTGTAGGACTTAGCTTCAATTTTACCTTCCTGTTTTAATGTTCCCATAGGTGTAATGGACATCTTTCGTAATGGGAAGGGCAAATCAATCAAATCAAAATCTTTATAGCCTTTTCGTTTTGGGTATTGGCTATGTTCAACGCCAATCCAACTGATTAAACCAACTAACGCACCGACTTCATTAGGTATCAAAACAAAACCATTAATCCTTGGAAATAGTGAGGGAGTTCCATTATTCAAAGCAGTATTTTGCGGAGCAGATGTGTCAAGCATCACCTTTATTTCATTTGGTGAAACATAATCGACCGTCCCGATTGAAAGGTTTCTTAAATGATCGTGATCGTATTGGTTAATATGGCTCATTCTTCTACCTTATTTTCGTTTCCTGCATTATCATCTCCTTTGTTTCGGTCGCCTCTGTTATCTTTCAGTTTTTGCATTTTAACTGTCAATCGGTCAATTGCAGATTTTGGCAGGTAGAATTCTACAAGGTTTTTCAAGTCTCCGAAGTGTTCGCCTATCAGTAAAGTGCATTGTGCAGCGTTTTTACTTTCCAAAAATTTCACAATACGTTCTCTTGATGCACCAAAATTTGCGGGTTCTTCTGCATTAGCATAATTTCTATCCCAGGCTATAACAACCAAATGAGTTGAAGGAATTGTCAGCATATCCTCAATAACCCTGTTAATGTGACTATCTCCAAAGCCGTAGCCGTAAGTAATGATAATCGAATTTGGTTGGCAAATTGCTGATGAAAAATCACGGAATAATTCAGCGTATGGATAAAATGCCGTTTCAATATCCTTAGAAGAATTAGGATAAATAACTACTTGCTCTGTAACATTCTTGGGTATTTCAGGATGGGTATCTTCTGCACCAAAAGGTAAAAGTGACCTGATAATTTTATCACCTGTAAATTTCCAATCAATTGAGCCGTGAAGCTTTGTAATTCTTGCAACACCTTCAACATATCTCGGTTCTCCTCTGATTCCTGGTGGATTATAATGATAATCCAATTCAAGTCGTGTATTTCGGAAAATCGGTTGAATTTTTCCTTTAAACCTGTCCAATAGCAATACGCCTGTCTCATCACAAGCCAACTCAATAAACCTGTCGTAATTGGTTGTGAATAGGTTAAGGCGTTCTCTTGATGCTGCTCTGCTTGTAAAGCTTAGAATAAAATTTTTCAGTAGGTTGAAAGCAAGAATTCCTTTTTCATCATCTGTTTTCAGTTTACTGATAAAATCTCGTTCTGTTTTTAGGATTGATTTTATGAATGCAAGTAATTTGGTATTTAGTTCTGTTTCTAAATCGGTGTGTCGCCCATCATCAAGAATTTTTAAGCCATTAATCAGTTCCAACGCAATACGAATATCATCTTCGATATTCGCTTCGCCACGATTCATCTTTTGGGCTGTTTCATCAGCTCTTTGTTGAATTATATCATTGAATTCGTTTACCAATTTAAGTCGCCACATTTGTTGTGAACTTACGCCTGAGATTCCTGCAACAGAACTTGAAAGCCCCGAACCAATTAATAGGGAAAGATGCTCGCTTTGAAATATAGCTGCAAGCCAAGGCTCAACCTCTTTTTTTAATACTTCCGTATTTATTTGTCCAATATCAGAAGTGCAAACAAGTTTAGTATTTGTTTTTAAAATGTGCTTTTCATTCCAATCTATGCCGAAAAATTCCATTTTGTTTTCATATTAAAAATTTCAGTATTCAACTTCAAAACTTTTACATTTTTTAATATCAAGCTTTGGAATTAGATTTTATTTTCAACCAACACGTATTAGACAAACAACCAATCCAATACGTACTTTATTTTGTAACGATTGAAGCCTTTATCTGCTGTTCAAGTGTGCGATAATACGGTGTTTTATCAACAAAACAAAGAAAATAAGCGAAAAGAATGGCTCCCAATCAAGCTAATTATAAGGCTTGAACTACAGCATAATTGCTTCTATGTCTCTGATAATGAATGTATTGTATAAGGTCAGAAACCAGCGCCCCATTTCTAATCTCCACCCAAGACATCGAAGTACCTAAAAACCCGCTAATTTTGGGGCGTAGTTCTCCAACCCTCACTCCCTGCTACGAGTGGCGTAGCGCCCTTTGTTTATGCCCAACCCAACTCCTCTTTCGGCGGTGGTGATTACCTTCAACGAAGCCGCCAACATCGCCGCTTGCCTCGATTCGCTTCGGCAAGTAACCGACGACATCGTGGTGATGGACTCGTTTAGCACCGACCAAACGGCCAGCATTTGCCAGCAAAAAGGAGTGCGGTTTTATCAACGAGCCTGGGAGGGCTATTCTGCCCAAAAAAACGCCGGCAACGCCTTGGCTCAGCACGATTGGATTCTCTCCCTAGACGCCGACGAACGACTGTCTGCCGAACTGGCAGCGGCGATTCGAGCCACCTTTAGCCAACCCTTGCAAGCCGATGCCTTTGATTTGCGTTTTCAGACGCATTTTGGGGGCAAAGCCATCCGTTTTGGAGGCTGGAATCCCGAGTGGCACATTCGCTTGTTTAACAAACAAAAAATCGGCTGGAACACCGACGCCGTCCACGAGGGGCTGACGATTCAGCCGTCGCACCGTGTCCAACAGCTGAAGGGCTACGTGCTGCATTTTACGGTAGATACGCCAGCGCAGTTTGTCGCCAAAACCGAGCGCTACAGCAGCCTGTTTGCTGAGCGAGCCATGCACCAAGGCAAAAAAACCAACTGGGTCAAGCTTTGGTTGAGCCCTGTCTTTCGGTTTGTGAGCGAATATTTCTTCAAATTGGGCTTTCTGGATGGGCAAGAAGGCTTGTTGATTGCCAAAGAAAACGCCCGCTATACCTACCTCAAATACAAGAAGTTACGAGAGCAGCAGGGTTAAAAAATCTTCCCCCAACGCACCTTCCGCTTGAAAGCCTCCAGCGAGTCAGTACCCCGAACGTCAATGCGGTTGATTTCAAAGTAATCTTTGATCTGGAAGGGGTTGATGCGGTTGCCGATGCGGAAGGCTATCTCGATGCCGTTGGCTCTGAACAGGTCCTTCATTTGGCCAAGCAAGGAGGCATTCTTGGGGCGCCCGCCGTACGGGTACGCAAAGGCAGGCACAAAGGGCAGCGCCAATTGCTTGAACACACGGAGGCATTGCTCCAAGTCCTGCTTGATTTCTTGAAACGATAAGTGCTTGTAATTCTGGTGCTGATGCGAGTGTAAGCCCAGCTCAATGAGGTGAGGTGGCAAGGCTTTGAGCTGCTCTACCGACATCAGGTACTCGGGGTTAAAGTCCCAGGCGCTGGTTTGGCCAATGTAGGCCGTCGGTACAAAAATCACCGCTTTGGCTTTGTACTTTTCTAAGATAGGCAAGGCCAACTCAAAATTGCTCAGGTAGCCGTCGTCGAAGGTACAGAGCACGGGTTTGTGGGGGAGGGGCGTGCCGTTGTTTTTGTAGTCAATAAACTGCTGAAGCGAGATAAAGGTGTAGTTTTTGCGCTGTAGATAGCATAGCTGTTCCTCTAATTGAGGGCATGAAACCGTCAAAAAGTCTTGATGTAGAATAGATACTTTGTGGTACATCAATACACGTACCCCTTTTTTACGGAGCCACTCCATGATTAGGTGAGTCTGAGTGGTAAAAGTAATGGAACTGCTATGTTGGTTCGTTGCTATCCCGACGGTTATCGGGAGTGTTCGTTAATCGCTGGTTTGCAGGCGATTATGGTTGAAAATCATGGATTGAAAAATAACCGCTACTGCAAACTATCGTATCTTGGTTTTTCACATATAACGTTAATCAGTTCGGAATTAGTACGATAGCGATTAGTACTTGACCACGATGCCATGATACCGTTCTTGCTCTTGGTAGTCTTTGCGGAGCGGGTGGCCCTCCCAGTCTTCGGGAAGCAGGATTCGCCGCAAATCGGGGTGCCCCGTAAACTGGATGCCCATCAGGTCAAAGGCTTCTCGTTCGTGCCAGTCGGCGGTGCGCCAAATAGGACTTACCGTAGGAACTTGGGGTAGCGAGTCGGTACGGCGCTCCAACACCACTTTGAGGGTGAGCGTATGCTCGTACGGAATCGAAAACAGGGTATAAACCACCTCCATCGTACCCGCTTCGGGGCCGTTGTCAAGAGCCGTAAGGCACGACAGCATATCGAAATAGGTCTGTTCGTTTTCGTGTAACCATTGGCACACCTCGACTATCCGGTCGGTAGGCACAGTTAGGCTGGGTTGCAGGCCTGTAGTCTCTTGGCTCAGGATGATTTCAGGCCCAAAGTGACTGACTAACAGTGCGCTTAGTTCTTGAAAGCTCATCTGGTTACGAAACAGCTACGGCATAAATCTCCACGTCTTCGAGCGTAATCTCGTCGCCACACATAATCACCAAGCGCTCTATCACGTTGCGAAGCTCACGGACGTTACCCGTCCAGGGCAGCGATTTCATATAGGTCATCGCATCAGACAAAATGCCTTTGGGCGACTGGTTGTATTCAAAGGCCACGTCGTTAAGAAACTTGTTGATTAACAACGGAATGTCTTCTCGGCGCTCCGAAAGCGGCGGCACGTGAATCGGAATCACATTGAGGCGGTGGTACAAGTCTTCTCGGAAGTTACCTCCGTCAATTTCCTTGTGGAGGTCTTTGTTGGTAGCGGCAATTACCCGCACATTGATTTTGATTTCTTTGTCGCCACCAACCCGAGTGATTTTACCTTCTTGCAAGGCTCGAAGCACCTTGGCTTGAGCCGAAAGGCTCATGTCGCCAATCTCGTCCAAAAAAAGCGTACCGCCATCGGCTTGCTCAAACTTACCGATACGCTGCTTGATGGCCGAAGTAAAGGCTCCTTTTTCGTGACCAAACAGCTCGCTCTCAATGAGTTCGGACGGAATGGCGGCGCAGTTCACCTCTACCAACTGCATGTGAGCACGGCGGCTTTTTTGGTGCAACTGCTTGGCTACCATCTCTTTACCAGAGCCGTTGGGGCCAGTAATCATCACCCGAGCCTCGGTAGGAGCCACTCGCTCGATGGTATCTTTGACTTTCCGAATCGGTGCCGACTCGCCTACAATATCATTGATTTTATAAACCTGCTTGGTCAGAATGGTGTTTTCTTTGACCAGCTTTTTGGTGTTGAGAGCGTTGCGTACGCTTACCAGCAGGCGGTTGAGGTCTGGTGGTTTGGTAATAAAGTCAAAGGCTCCTCGCTTGGTGGCTTCTACGGCGTTTTCAACATTGCCAAACGCCGAAATCATGATAAACTGCGCACCCACACCATTTTCGCCAGCTTTGAGCAACATCTCTAGGCCATCCATTTTAGGCATTTTGATGTCGCATAGCACCACATCGTACTCGTTGTTTTTCAACGAATTAAGTCCTTCTTCGCCATCTCTGGCTTCTTCAACGGCATAGCCCTCGTACTCTAAAATATCTCGTAGGGCATCACGAATATTTTTTTCGTCATCAACAACTAATATCTTCGGCATGAGTCAGTGGGATAGAAACTTCCTGCAAAATAGTCAAAAACCTGTATTGCTGGAAATGTATATGTAATTTGTACACTATTTTTCAGAGAAATTCGTAAGTTGCGTAAGTTCAAGGTTTGATAATCCTAATGATAAATTCCACTTTTTCACACGAAACCAAGTACTGGTTTTTGCGTAACCACAAGCTGTTTTCGGTACTCAATCGAGACGAAATGCAGGAAATCTGCTTGATTACCAATTTCAAAACAGCCAAAAAAGGAGAAATTATCTATTTCTCGCACGATGATTTACAGCGCATTTATACCCTCAAAAAAGGCGTAATAAAAATAGTAGAATCAGACGACCAAGGCAACGAAATCATCAAAGATGTGCTTCAGGCTGGCGATTTGTTTGGACAAGTGTCATTTGATGACCAAGAAATCAACGAGTTTGCCGTGGCGGTTTCGGAGTCGGTCACTATTTGTAGTTTCAAGATTGACGATTTCGAGAAGGTCATCACCAAGAATCCTGCTCTGGCCATCGGTTATACCAAATTGGTAGGCTTGCGCTTCAAGCGGCTACAAAATCGCTATGCTAACTTGGTGTTCAAAGACGTGAAAACCCGCCTTCGTCTCTTCCTGAAAGAATGGGCCACCAAAGAAAGCAACGGAGCTACTCAGCAGGTAGTCATCAAAAACTACCTTACCCACCAAGACATTGCCAGCCTGATTTGCTCAACTCGCCAGACGGTGACACAACTACTCAATGAATTGAAAATGAGTGGATTGGTTGATTATTCTCGCAGCGAAATCATCATTCCCGATGTGAATAAACTCTAAGCTTTGCCCAAACGTCAGCAAGCCGACATTTGAGTTGAGTGGGCTGTTATAGTTTTGATGCACCATCAAACAACTCAGCTATGAAAACAGCCACGCTTCTTTTGTTAATAGGGATAACCTTGAGCTCTTGTGTTAAGAATCAAGAGCTTGTGCCTACCAATCAACAACCTCCCACCACCACCAATCCACCGACGGCTATCGGTGAGTTTGTGTCGAATGCCCACGCCACGTCCGGAACGGTCAAGGTGCTGGAAGATGCTCAAGATAAATCACTGCGCTATTTAGTATTTGAAAACTTCAAGACCGACGCTGGTCCCGACTTACGAGTGTATCTGTCAGAAGACACCAAGACTACGGGCTTTGTGGAAGTGAGCAAATTGGACAAAACGGGTACGTTTACTCTCACGATTCCGAGTAGTGCCAATCTGGACAAACAGCGTTACGTCTTGATTTGGTGCAAGCAGTTTTCTGTATTGTTTGGTAATGCTCCGCTTAAATAAACCATCAACCGATTCATGAAAAAGATAGTAACACTTTGTTTCGTAATAGTTTCGTCCACGCTGTTTGCGCAACGCTCCTATCAGGCAGTTGATGTGGCTTTGGCAGGTGGCAAGGGTTTTTCGCCGGCACTTTCGTACACGCATCTGTATGGGGTGGGGGCTAAGGGTAAGTTTAAGGTGGGTTGGGGTATTCGACTCACTTCGTTTTTTGCTTCGTCGGTTCGGACTCGCACAGCACCAGCCACCCTGACTTCGGGGAAGCAAGGGTTGGCGGCTTTGTTTTCGGAAGATATTGCAAACCAGATAGATACGCTGACTTTAGATAAGGCACAGACCAATGCCCTCAATGCCAGTATTCATTTGCAGTATTCGGTGGTGCCCAAACTCGAAGTTGGCTTTAATATTGATGCTATCGGCTTTACCTTTGGTGGCAGCCAGACG
This sequence comes from Spirosomataceae bacterium, assembly GCA_046329195.1. GTDB lineage: Bacteria > Bacteroidota > Bacteroidia > Cytophagales > Spirosomataceae > JAXLVB01. Next base: position 1,425,880 of record JAXLVB010000001.1, read on the forward strand.
GGTAAGTTCATAGCTAATCAAAGCGATGCTACGGGTAAATCAAACAATGGACAAACGATTTCGGCACGACCCACGGCTTTTAACTTGTTGCTAATCAGTGATTCTGACTATGGAAGTCTCAATTCGGAGTTGTATGCTCGGTATTGGGCTTCTGACAAAATTGGCATTCGAGCGGGGCTTAGTTTTCAGTTTTCGGAATATACCACTAACCGAAAAGTAGCCTTTGATAATGACCGTTTTCGGAGCAAAACACTGCTGCCTATGCTGGCTGTTTCGTACCGTTTTTAGGAAATAACTATTGATAGACGTAAAAATGAACTATTACCTGAAAACCATTTTGCTGGGCTTGTGCGTAGGTATGATGATAGGAAAAACTTACGGACAAGCTTGGAAACCAATCACAGCTTCAGTAACTTTCAAAGTCAAAATGTTTGGGGTAGCGGTAGAAGGCTCGTTCAAAGGATTGGCTGGAAGCATCCAGTTTGACCCTGAGCATCTGAACAAAGCCAGTATCATGGCCAGCATAGATACTCGCACGCTCGACACAGACAACAGCCTGCGCAACAAACACTTGCGTGAAAAAGAAGAGTTTTTTAACGTAGCAAAATACCCAAGCATCACCATGAAATCTACTAAAATAGAAAAAACGGCAGAAGGCTTTGTGGGGTATTTTGATTTAACCATCAAATCGGTCACTAAAAACGTAAAAGTACCGTTTCGTTTCACTCCGAATGGGACAAATGCTACTTTTGCAGGGACATTCACCATCAATCGGCGAGAATGGGAAGTGGGAGGCGGTACGCTTGGGATGAGCAACGATGTCAGCGTAACGATTTTAGTCAATACCCAGTCTATTCCGCAACAACCATGAAAATACTTCAAGAAACAAACATTGACATTATTCGGCAGTTAATTAACCTACTCGATACCCTGCCTGCGGGTATGTATCATTTGCCTCTGAAGTCGTTACACGAAAACTCGATTGGTCAGCATACTCGCCATATTGTGGAGTTTTATCAATGCCTGCTCAATGGGATGTCGGGGCAGGTAGTCAACTACGATGCTCGGGAACGTAACCTGCGTATCGAGACAGACAAAGCTTATACTTCGCATCTGTTGGCGGCCATAGCTAGCCAGTTAGAACAAGCCACCGAAGACAAACCAATGGTGTTGGAGCAGGCGTTTGGCTTAGAAGAACCCCTGACGATTCCGACGTATTTTTCGAGAGAACTTACCTATCTGATTGAGCATACGATTCACCACTTGGCCATTATCAAAATCGGGCTGACGGAGTCATTCCCAACGGTTTATATTCCAGCCGAGTTTGGAGTGGCTCACTCGACGCTGAAGTTTAGACAACAGCAAGCCAGTGCCTAGCATCGCCTTCAAAGCACAAAATCGCTCTATTTTAGTCGCTTTTTGTAATCTGCTGTTTAGTAGTGATTTACAACGAGCCGACAACTAACAACGGTGTCTATGTGTGTGTTGACATATCTACCCCTTTACGAAGAAGGTTTTATTTTTACTCATAGCCGAGACGAAAGCATTGGCCGGCCCAAGGCCATTGCCCCTCGGCAGTATTCGGTGCATCAGCAGTTGGTGATTTATCCAAAAGATGCCAAAGCCGGAGGAACTTGGATGGCCACTTCGTCTGAATTTACGCTTTGTTTACTCAACGGAGCATTCCAAAAACACACTTCTCAGCCACCCTATCGGCAGAGCCGAGGGATGGTAATTCCTGATTTTTTTCGTTACAACAGCGTATTTGATTTTGTGCGGTCGTATGATTTTAGTGGAATCGAACCCTTCACCTTGGTAGTGGTTGATACGCTGGGCAAGTACGAAATGACCGAAATGCGCTGGGATGCCCATGACCTTACCGTGACGGTCAAAGACAATCGAGTGCCGCATATTTGGTCATCAGTGACGCTATACCCGCCCGCCATTTGCCAAGAACGAGAGCGTTGGTTTGGCAATTGGCTGGCGTTGCATCCTACTTACAATAGCGAAGACATCTTGCAGTTTCACCTCCACGGTGGCAATGGCGATCGTAACAACGACATGCGCATGAACCGCAACGGCGAACTCCTCACGCAGTGCATCATGCAAGTACAACGGGGCAGTAACCATCGCTACACCGTGACGTACCAAGACTTACTGGCTGAAGAAGAACGAAAATACTGTGTTTTTTAGGTAAGAATCTCTGCTTTGCTTGGGAAAAAATGAGCTTTGGCCACTTTGACTACCTCGTCAAAAGGAGTGGGATACACGCCTCGTTTACGTTGTTCGAGGCAAATATCTGCTAAAATTTTCCAGTGGGAGGCCAAGTCTCGGTAGGCTTTCCAAAGCGTATAGCTGGGGTCGTAGATGTGGCCGGGTTCTGAACTGGCGCCGTTTAGCTCCATCACTCGTATGTACTGCCCCCGATACAAGTCATCATAACTTCTCACCCGCAAATCAAACCGACCGTAGTTAAAATCAGGCATACTGGCAGCTAGTTGGTCGAATACTTTATGTAAAGTTGGGTTTATTAAGTGATTGGCATTCAAAAACTTAGTGCCTCTGCAATGGTTGCCGATGGGCTCTAGCTGACGAACTTCTCCTTGGGGTAACACTTCTTCAATGCCTTTGCCCAAGCGGGTTCGCATGGTGTCTATCTGAAACCGTGCCCGAGTGCTTTGCTCCATCAATTGCTCAATCGTCGAAACGCCATCGCCTGTTACAGACAAAAATTCCTTGAGCGTTACCGACGTTACCTGCCCGGGACGTCCCGGCAAACGATTATACAAAACCCCCAATTCTATCTGAAAATCAACGTATTCCTGGATGATAAAATCAGAAGGGCGACGCTTTAGGTAAGCGTCTAACTGTTGGGGGTGTAGGATTTTTTCTACCTCAAAGCCTCGCTCGCCTACGTTGGGTTTGATGATAAGCGGAAAATCGAGTTGCGCCCTAGCGATGGCTTCTAGTACAGTATCTGTAGAAGTATCTTTAGTAAAAAATAAGGTCTGAGGCTTGTATTGAGCAGGAATGTGGTCAAGAATGTTGATTTTGCTTTCGCCAAAAAAACCACCTTGTTCAATAAATGGGTTGGCTGCCGTAAAAAAAGCAAAGGAACGAGTGCGGAATGCCTGATAAAGCCAATAGGGGAGAAGTGGCAAGTAAAACATCCACCACGTCCAGTATTCGTACTTGACTAGTTTTATGAAAAAAAGCGGGACTTTGATAGTTTTCATAGCCATAAAAAGACCCACAAAGAAGTTGAGTTCCTTGTGGGTCAGAAAAGAACTGTTGGCAATTATACAAATTTATTCACGAATGGAATCGTTTTCCGACGCAAAAAGGCAACCACTACACAGCATAGAGCGGTGATGAGTGCCAACGTAAATAGATAGCCGCCGTCGTTTTGAACATCAATGCCCAAGACTGTGAGGTGCGATAAAATAGCGCCAGCCATGATTCCCAGTCCCATCATGGCTCCAATACCAGCCGTAGATGGAATCAATAGCAAAATGGCCGCAATGAGTTCAGAAACCCCTGCGCCAATCCGTCCCCAAGGCTCTACGCCGAGTGTCGAGAAAATATAGACGCTTTCGGGCGCAGCCGTAAACTTAAAGAACAAGGTTTGCAACATGATGAGGGCGGCTATTACTTGAGCCACCCACGAAAGACGGGTTTGTGTGGTTGTCATGGTGTAAATAGGTTAAAGTGATGCTCACTGAGTAGTAGTAGTTATCGAAATAGTTTCAGCCAACTGGCATCGGCTTGTTTTTTGAGTGTGGCTTCGTTTTTGTTCCAGCTTTTGAGCGTGTTGTTGGGCCACGAGTTATAGAAAAGGTAAAGCTTTCCATCCAAAATTTTATAGGTTTCGGCATCTACTTCTACTTTTTCGCCGGAATTGCCCATCGCATAAGCGCACCAACCGCCGTACTGAGGCTCGTATTTTTCAGGCGATTTTTTGAAGGCATCCAGATTGGCGGTACTCGCAAACTGATACTTCACTCCATTATGAACATAACTCAGTTCGGGCTTTCCTTTTTTGGGTGAATTCATAAAGTAACTGACGGCGTCGTAGCCTTGAAGGGCCAGGCCTTTTTCAACGTTAAAATGCTTCTGGTCGAGGGTCTGTTGACCAAAGCAAGCAATGGATACGAAGTACAGAAAAAACGCTAACTTTTTCATGGTGAACGAATGATTTATTTACACCACAAAGGTAGCAGAAGGGTACATACCCAAATGTCAGGCATCTGACATTCGTTCAAAACTTACCACAGAAGTTTTGCGGCTTGAATCAGCCCGATTAGAATAAAAATACCACCCACTACTTGGTTAATCGTTTGTGTTGGAATACGCTGAAATAACCGCTCTCGATAATGATGGGCAAGGCAAGCAAAAAGGTACAAAATACCAAAAGCACCTGCACTGGTACCTAACAAAAAGGCGAGTTCGGTAAGCCAACTGTCAATATTGAGCCAGGCGTAGTTTTGATAGTTGAGCAAAATGATCGTCCAGAAGGCTACGAGTTGAGGGTTAAGCAAGGCTAATACAAAGCCTTCAGTCAGAGAGATTTTTCGGGATTTAGGTGTAATTGCAGTATCCTGAGCAGAAGGTTTCTTTATGAATAGGAGCCCCCCTGCTATAAGTAATACAGGTACTAAACTCCATTGGAGCAACTGAAAAACGAAGGGATATTGCTGGAAGAAAAGTACGCCATGCAAGGCCAGCAAACCGTAGAGGATTTCGGGTAAACAACCTCCGCAAGCCAGCCAAAGGGCCGTGCGGAGGTTGTGCTGAATCGTGGCTCGTATTACCGCCACATTGACCGGACCTAATTGTACCGAACCCATGAAACTAACCAGACACGTCACGCCAAAAACAAAAAGAGGTTTCATGGTACCCAGTAACAAATAGAGGCTAATTGAATTGGTTAATTAAGTTGTACACAGAACCTCTTTCCGTGCGACGGTCGCCCTAAATCCCTTTCCCCTGTTGGGAAAGGGACTTTAGAAGCCCTCCCAGCAGGGGAGGGTTGGGGTGAATGAGTATATCCTTACTAACTAATACAGCTAAGTTTTGTATTATTTCTTGTCGCCTGCACCTACTCTTCCACTTTTATCAGAAGGTGCTGGTGCGTTTTTAACATATTTGTCGAGCCAGCCGTTCATTTCGTACATAGTGTGTAGTACCGACTCTTTGGCGGCGTAACCGTGACTTTCGTGAGGCAATAGCACAAACCGAACCGTAGCACCCATGCCTTTGAGGGCATTGTAATACCGCTCCGACTGAATCGGGAACGTCCCTGTGTTGTTGTCGGCTTCGCCATGCACCAGTAGGAGGGGCGTCTTCATTTTGTCGGCATTCATAAATGGCGACATTTTATTATAGACCTCTGGGGCTTGCCAATAGCTACGCTCTTCGTTTTGAAAACCAAATGGTGTCAACGTACGGTTATATGCTCCACTACGAGCGATTCCGGCTCTAAACAGATTGCTGTGGGTTAGCAAATTGGCCGTCATAAACGCCCCGTAGGAGTGGCCGCCTACGCCTACTCGGCTGGCATCTACTACGCCCAACCGAACCCCTTCGTCAATAGCCGCCTTGGCAGAGGCTACCAGTTGCTCTACATACGTATCGTTGGGTTCTTTGTCGCCTTCGCCAATGATGGGGATAGAAGCGTCGTCCAAAACGGCATAGCCCATCGCTGCAAACATGGCCGAGGTAGTTGGACGGTTAAACTCATACGGAGAGCCACTCACTTGGCCAGCTGCATCCTTGCTTTTGAACTCAGCTGGGTAGGCCCACATGAAGGTCGGCAACGGACCATCTTCTTTTTTGTAACCTGCCGGGAGGTACAAAGTAGCTGTCAAATCAACGCCATCGGGGCGCTTGTAGCGGAGAAGTTGTTTGGTTACTCCTTTAAATTGAGGATACGGATGGGGGAAATTGGTTAGTTGCGTCAAGACAGGCTCAGGCGCTACTTTGCTTTTTTTCTTGGGAGCAGGCGGAGGGTTGAGCTGACGAATAAAATAATTCGGATTTTCTGTTTGTGACTCTCGGCTAGTTAGTACCAATTGCTTCTCAAAATCTAACATGCTGATCGGGCGCTCGTAATAAGGGGCTTCTGAGCGCCAAAGCCGCTTGGTTTGTTTGGTCGTAAGGTTCAACAAATCTACAAACGGACGGTCGCCTTCGGGGGAGGCACCATCGCCAAATAAGTACAGGCTATTGTCAGCTGTAAGGGCTAATACATTTCTGCCATATTGGTTCTTTCTCAATTCGGGGTCGCCGGGGTCGTTGTAGTGGTCTTCTGAAGACATATCCACTAACGTGACAGGGTTGCCCGGCTGACTTGGATTTACTAAGCGAGTTACCGTCTTGCGAGTACTGTACCAATATTCGTTGGCGAGGGCTACTTGATTATTGCCCCAAGTCATGCCTCTGAACCGATACGTTGAAGCATAAATTTCGCTAGGTTGGCCATTAAATGGTGCCTCTAACAAGAATACCTTGTCACGTACAGCTACCTTTTTCTTGAAATCACCACCGTCTTGCGCTTCTACCCAATAAATAGTGGCTGGGGCATCGGCTCGCCAGTTGTGGCCTCTTGGTCCGGCTACTGTTGCATCAGGCGAGAAGGGAGAGTTTTCAATGAGTGGAGCATCATAGAGTTCTTTTACAAAATTGCCAGCCGCATCAAAAATCTCCAATTTAGCTGGAAAGCGACCTGATGGCACTAAGTAAGAATACGGACGGTGCGACGTACGAATCATTACATACCGACCGTCAGGCGATGGCGAAGCTGTTGACACCGCCCCTGCCTTTCCGATAGCCTGAACGGTGCCATCTAGCCCTACCTTTACTACTTGCGATGTGCAGTAATAGTCGAAAAGTTTTTCGTCGTAGGGACTCTTGAGCAAATCTTGGTAGGTGGGCGCTTGTGCTTTTTTGCCCAAGTTCTCTTGTGTGGTGGGGCCTGTTGGTGCCAGTGGTTTTGCAGGGGCTTCGCCACGGCTCGGTATCATCTTTACCAATAGTGTCTTGTTGTCCGAAAACCAATCTACGGCTCCACCATAGGCTGTATTCACGGCAAAATTGCCTACTCTACTGGCAGTAGCTGTTGCTACGTCCACCATCCACAACTCAATGTGGTCATTGGCTGTGTGGGTAAAGGCTATTTTGCTTTCGTCTGGTGACCATTGGAACCCACTCAATTTCGGATTTTGCGGAAGACCCTTGACAGGAACTTCTGTTTTAGTGGCTACGTTTTTGAGGGTCAATCCAATCATGTAGTTGGCTCGGCTTGGACCGTTAGTGGTTGGATTAATACGAAGGCCAGCAATCCGAAGTTCGGGTTGTGCTAAGTCTTCAATGGTAGGCATTCCAGAGCGCTCCATCAAGAGCATCCAGCCTTTATCGCCTACACTCACCAAGGGCGATGGTGCTGCGGTAATCATGTCGGCCAATACCTTCGGGGGTGTTTGGTAGGTGGCATCTTGGGCTTGTAATGTGCCAACACTCAGCATGGCTCCCAGTAACCAAAGTAGGTTTTTTTTCATGGGTGATTAGTTTGATGTGTAAAATGAAGATTCGTACAATCGTATGATGGTTAGCTTTACTTGTCCCGAAGCAGCTTTAGCAACTTCTGAACTATGTTCATCTCTAACACCATATAGATAGGTTTTGACTTTTAAAATTAGGTAATTTGCTTTTTTGTTTCCTAGTTCGATACCTAGTTTTAGACACTACCCATCTTTCTATCCACATGATTTCTGATTTTGGATACATACTTTTATATATTATTACAGGAATAGTTTTTCTGGTTGCTATGTTTGGTGTTTCCAGACTACTTCGCCCTGACCGCCCCAACATCGAGAAAAACAGTACTTACGAGTCGGGTGAAGAGCCCGAAGGCAATGCCAACGTCAAGTTCAACATCCGGTTTTATGTGGTAGCCTTGTTGTTTGTGTTGTTTGAGGTCGAACTGGTGTTTTTGTTTCCTTGGGCAACGGTTTTTGGACAAACTTCACTCATTGAGGAAACTAATGGGCTGTGGGGGTGGTTTTCGTTGGGAGAAATGTTCGTGTTTGTCGGAATTTTGGCTTTGGGTCTAGCGTATGCTTGGGTAAAAGGCCACCTAGACTGGGTAAGACCTCAGCCTAAAACGCCCGTCTTCAAAAGTAAAATTCCTACTGAGTTGTATCAAAAAGTGAACGAAAAGTATCATGCAAAACCCTGAATCCATCCCTCCGATTCCTGAAAGCCTCGCTCCGTTGACCGAAGTATTGAGTGGCCATCGTAAAACAGGCGAAGGCGAAGTTATCCTCACGTCACTCGACGATTTGTTGGAATGGGCTCGGCTGTCGTCGTTGTGGCCGATGGGTTTCGGCTTGGCTTGCTGTGCTATCGAAATGATGGGTACGTTTGCCTCTAATTATGACCTCGACCGCTTCGGGGTGTTCCCTCGCCCTTCGCCTCGGCAGTCTGATGTCATGATTGTGGCGGGTACTGTTACCTTCAAAATGGCCGACCGGATTCGTCGCTTGTACGAACAAATGCCCGAACCTCGCTATGTGATTTCGATGGGTTCTTGTTCCAACTGTGGCGGCCCCTATTGGGAGCATGGATACCATGTGGTCAAGGGCGTGGACCGTATTATTCCAGTAGATGTATATGTGCCTGGCTGTCCTCCTCGCCCCGAAGCCCTCATTGGAGGTATCCTGAAATTGCAAGAGAAAATTCGTACAGAAGCGTTGCTTTCTAATCCTGATGCAAATCAGGCTTAGTTCTACTTTTTAGGAGTAATTGAGCTTGCTTCAGAAAGGCAGTTCGGTGGTAGTCCACTGACAGGGCCTACAGCCACTGTCAGGGTCGAATAATTACCCTGACAGTGGCTGTAGGCCCTGTCAGCGGTAGAGTCCGAGTAATCAGATTATTGTTTTAACAAATTAGAATTAGGCAATCATCAGGTTACAACCCCTTACGTCAGAGTTGTCAAACCGACCTAATACACTGAAGCGACCAGAGGTTTCATACGCTCCTAAATCTTTTGTTTCGATAAAGCAACAAGAATCCACATTACCTAAATCAATGACGTTGATGCCGCCTCGTTTGGAGGTCTGTGTTGGGTAAATACAGAAGGGGTCGTTTACATCTCGTAACAAAACTTTCATTGTTCTTCCCGGAGTGAAGATTCCTTCTCCTGTTGAGTACCCTTGCGACAAGAGTTCTGTCATCCCATATTCTGAATGGATGCTTTCTACCCCAAATGCCTTACAAAGTAGCTCGTGTACTTCTTCTCGTAATAATTCTTTTCGCCGCCCTTTCATTCCCCCCGTCTCCATCACAATCAACTGGGTTAGGTTGGGTATTTCTTCAGCTTTCTCTATTAAATCCAATAATCCAAATGTTACACCAAGTAGCAACACTTTTGCACGTTGTTGGTGTAATTCTTGTAGCGTATGGATGAGTTCTTGATAGTTGTGTAGATAGAATCCCGAATAGGCAGATTTGCTTTGTTGAATAAAATGCTCAGCCATATAAACCAACGACGAGCCGCTTCGCTCCAAGTACGAAGGAAGTAATGCCAGTACATGGTAGTCTTGGATTACCATACGTTTCCTCAAATAGCTGCTGACTCAGTGCCAAATAAAAAGCTGGATCTGCTACATAGTGTTGGCTTACTTGTTGCCCTGTGGTGCCGCTACTTTCAAAGACTACCTTGCTGGGTTGCTTGCCCGTTTGTACTCGTTGCGTCTTGAAAAATTCAATAGGTAAAAATGGGATAGATTGAACCGAATGCACCTGTGCTGGATTGACCGATAGTGCTTTTAAGTAAGCCTGATATACCCGATTTTCGCTGGCTTGATACCGAAACAATTCTAACGCCAGCTCATCATACGTCTCTGATGTGACTCGTAAAACTTGTTCTTTGAATCGGTCTCGTGGTTGCATTTGCCTCAAAAACGTGGTAATAAAAAAGAAGCCACACCGTGACTTCTTTTTGTTTTTATAGAATGAATAATACTAATTAATTGCATAAAAAGTATTGTTCTTTTAGTTTGCTATTATTCCCAACCCAACTTCTTGCTTGCTCTCTGGAGGCAATACAAAGCTGATCGGATGCTTTACTTTTTCGGGTAAAAGCGCTACGTCCAAAACTTCTTCTACTCGATCCACATAATGAAATACCAAGTCTTTCACATATTCAGACTTGATTTCTTCTACGTCTTTTCGATTCTTGTAACACATCACAATCTCCCGAATGCCCGCCCGCTTAGCCGCCAAGATTTTTTCTTTGATACCCCCAACGGGCAATACTTTGCCACGAAGCGTGATTTCGCCCGTCATGGCTAAGTATTGTTTCACCTTGCGTTGGGTAAAGGCCGAAGCCATCGAAGTCAACATCGTAATGCCTGCCGAGGGGCCATCCTTTGGCACTGCCCCTGCTGGCACGTGAATGTGCAAGTTGTAATGGTCAAACAAACGGTAATCAATCGCTAATTCATCGCTGTGTGCTTTCAAATACGACAAGGCCGCTATAGCCGATTCTTTCATTACATCGCCCAATTGCCCCGATAAGGTGAGTTGTCCCTTGCCACGGTTCAATGACGACTCTATGGTCAAAATTTCGCCTCCTACAGCTGTCCAAGCCAAGCCTGTAACCACCCCGGCGGTTTCATTATCGGCATATTCTTCTCGGTCAAAGGTTTCGGCTCCTAATAATTTGACTACATCTTCGGGGCGAAGGGTCTTGGGATATTCCTCTTCCATCGCAATCATTTTAGTGATTTTGCGAATCAACGACCCAATTTTCTGCTCCAAATTCCGTACACCAGACTCACGAGTATAACCCTCTACCACTTTCTGAACGGCAGCGTCGGTAAAGTTGAGCGCTTTGCCTTCTAAACCATGTTCTTTGCGCTGTTTCGGAATCAAGTATTTTTTGGCAATCTGTATTTTTTCTTCGATGGTGTAGCCACTCAATTCAATAATTTCCATACGGTCACGCAGCGCCGGGTGTATGGTGTCAAGGCTGTTGGCCGTGGCAATAAACATCACCTTTGAGAGGTCGTATTCTACCTCCAAATAGTTATCCGTAAAGCTATGGTTTTGCTCAGGGTCAAGCACTTCCAATAGAGCCGAAGACGGATCTCCCCGAAAATCGGATGAAACCTTATCAATTTCGTCCAAAATAAAGACAGGATTCGACGACTTCGCTTTCCGAATGTTCTGAATGATTTTGCCAGGCATCGCTCCGATGTATGTCTTGCGGTGGCCTCTAATTTCGGCTTCATCATGTACCCCTCCCAATGCCATACGGATGTATTTCCGTCCCAACGCTTTGGCTACTGATTTCCCTAAGGAGGTTTTTCCAACACCTGGAGGGCCATATAAGCACAAAATAGGGGCTTTCATATTGCCTTTCATTTTGAGCACGGCCAAATACTCCAGCATTCGTTCTTTTACTTTTTCAAGGCCAAAATGGTCTGTATCGAGTATTTTTTGGGCTTTTTTCAGGTCAAAATTATCTTTCGTAAATTCTCCCCACGGCAAATCCACCATTAGCTCCACATAATTCATATTTACCCCATACTCTGGTGATTGGGGGTTGGTACGTTGGAGTTTTGACAGTTCTTTGTTAAAATGTTCATTGACTTCTTTGCTCCATTTCTTTTTAGCGCCTTTAGCCCTAATGTTGTCAATCTCTTGTTCTGGCGAATCTACCCCGAGCTCTTCTTGAAGCACTTTGATTTGCTGACGGATGTAATAATCTCGTTGCTGTTGGTCAATGTCGGAGCTTGCTTTACTTTGAATTTCTCGCTTGAGTTGCAAATACTCAATATCTTTCATCAAGTACTCCAAGAGTCGTTTCCCTTGCTCAAGGGCATCGAATATCTCCAGCAATTGCTGTTTTTCGGTAATTTCGGCGTTGCTGTTGGCCGAAAGGAAGTGAATCAAGAAGTTATTTGACTCAATGTTATCCAAGGCAATCTGGGCCTCTCTCGGAATATCAGGATTCAATACCAATATTTTTGAGGCAGATTCTCGCAACGATGCAATCAGGGCCTTGGCTTCCTTGTTGGGTTTTACAGGAAAATTATCAGTCACATAATTTACCCTGGCCACCAAATGTGGGTCCTCTTTGAGCACTTGCTCTACCTCAAATCGTTTTCGACCTTGCACAATAATGGTAACATTTCCATCAGGAAGAACAATCATCTTCAATATCGCCGCTACTGTCCCTACCTTGTAGAGGTCTTCACCGCTGGGTTCGTCCTTGCTTTGGTTGGCCTGCGCCAATACCCCAATGATCCGATTGCCTTTGTATGCCTTCTTGACCAAGCGTACCGATTTTTGCCTACCTACCGTTACCGGAATCACCATGCCAGGAAACAGCACAATATTCCGAATCGGTAATATCGGGAGTTCATCGGGATACGATTTCTCATCCGCATCAGGCTCTTCGTCGCCAGTAGGCATGGGTATAAACTCCATATTTTCGAAGTCCACATCGGTCAAGCGGATTTTTGTCATTATATCGTTAGAATCAAAGCTCATTCTGTCATAGAATCTGTCAATCTGACAGACAATTTATTAATTAGTTATCAAAACACCAAATTCAACTTTGGAGTATCTATAGGTGCAATGACCGTGCCACACCGATTTGATGTTCTTATCCTCCTCAATGGCTTCGTGCTTTGGCAGTGTTGGTTCTTCATTGATGGAAATGAAGGTCACCTGAAACGAAGACACGGTCTCCTTCGTGAACCATGCACAATGTTGGTAGTAAGTCATTATTGAAACTCATTTTATAAATAATAATATGGCAAAAAAGAAATATACATAATAAAAGTATAAAACATAAAAATAGTAAAAATAAAACTAAAAGGTATTCTTTCTTCCCTGTGGCAGCAATTAAATAAACGGACGCAAGGGGAAATAAGAAGGGCGGAGATGAAATATTATCGCATGGTCTTTCGGGAAGTTGACTTTGAAATAGCTCAGGGTTTGTGCGACCCAGTCTATGCGACCCAGTCTGTATGACTTATTCTGTCCTTAATCTATCCACTCATCGATGAAAAAGGGTTTAATTGTTACTATCATGCATAATGAACCAGCCGTATCCCAAACCTTGTTTTTATGTTGATGTGACGAGGAGCTCGAAACGAATACTATATCAGAATGATTTTCTCCAATTATTTCCCGATGGGATTGATATTAGAATGACCGATACTTGATTGCATTGTTTGGACAATACAAAGGTGGCTATCGTCCTGGGTAACGTAGCTCATAAATATAAAGTACTAAATGAATAGTATTTATTTTACAACACAAACTTTTAAAAAGTATTTTACTTTTTAAAAGTTTGTGTTGTATCGTTTGTAAGATTAATACTAAAAGATTGATTGTGAGTCAAAAACCATAATTTTTGGAAAGATGTATTGTATATAAAAATTTACCTTATATTTATATCCCAAAGGTGGTTACTAGGAAGAATAGCCAAAGCCTCAGCGACGGTGAAGTGATAGACTAACCTTACCAACTGGAAATTCAGCAGGATTATATATTATATAGTATGTGTCTCTAAATCCTAAACAAACACTCTTCTATGAGTAACTATTCAAGACCGCCTTAACTTTTCTTTACACCTAATCAACGCACAAAAAGTAGTGGATAAAAGGAAAAGAATGGATCAGAAAGAGCAGCCACAAATAAATTTTTGTAGAGGGATGCTTGACTGATAACGTACTTCTTCCTATTATTGCCTGCTAATTGTATTTTCCAACCAAATCAATTAAAACCAATGTTTAAACCTTTACAGCTCATGCGAAAACTAACCCATGTTTTTCGATGGTGCTTGGCGGCTATCCTGCTTATGATAGGGACGGTCGTTCATGCCCAGATTACATCGGTGACGACTTCTGCAACACCATCAACGTGTGCAGGTAGTACGCATACTGTGACACTTTCAGGTACGTTTGTTCCTGGGTGTCTCGTATCGTTCTATCTTGTAAACAATACTGGTACGCAAGTAGGTCCAGCCTTGTTGTCAAATCAAAATGCAGGTTCTCAAACCTACACGGTTACCATTCCATCAAGTATAGCGCAATCTTTATTGCCTGCGCCTGGTGGATATGCTATTCGTGCAATCTCTACTTGCGGTGGTGGCGAAGTGCCAGTTGGCGCAGGTAATCCTGGTCCTTTCCCAGCAGCGGGGGCAAACTCAAGTGCTGCCTTCTCATTGTACGCTGCATACACAGCAACTGGTACAATAGGTTGGGACAATTCATTGACTACAGCTGCTGGCTTTAGTACAACTGGCCCAGCTGTTGCTTGCTTAGGAACTAGTACTTCTGGTTCTCTTACTCTCCGTGCTCAGACGTTGACTAACGCTACGGCCGGTGATTTCTATTACTGGTACAAAGATGGTGGCAACATTCCTGTTGCAAGTGGTGTTATTGCTACAGCTGCTGGTCCAGATGCTGCTTACACTATCGTTGATCCTACGTATTCGGCTGCAGGTGTATATACACTTGTATTAACAAGTTCTACAGGTGCTCCATGTAACAGAACAATTGGTTCTATTACAGTACAAGTAAGTGCTGGCCCATCGTTAATTGGTGCTAACTACTCTGGTTTTGTTACTACAATCTGTGCAGGTGCTACTGCTAACATCTCGGTTTCGGGTGGTGCAGGTGGTACTCCTCCTTATACTTATACATGGACTCGCACCCCTGGTGGTGTAGTTCCTGGTGCAAGTGGTGCTACGTTGCAATTGGTTCCTGCTGGTGTGGCTGGTCCTTTGACTAACTTGAACACAGACGTTCCTGGTACGTATGCTTACTTCCCAACAGTAACAGATGCGAACGGTTGTGCTGCAACCGCTGCACAAGGTGCTCAGTTGACTATTACATCAGGTCCTGGTCAAGTTTCAATTACTGGTCCTGTAACAACAGTTTGTACAGGTGGTACTATTAACTTGAGTGCTAACACAAGCCTTTTTGGCAATGTATTCCCATCGGGTGTAACATTTGCATGGGCTGGTCCTAACGGGTTTGCTTCAACTCAAGAAGATCCAAGCTTTGCAGCTACTACAACTCTTCAAAACGGTGTTTACACTGTTACAGCAGTTGCTGGTGCTTGCTCTGCTACTGCCACTTTTAACTTGACTAAAATCAGAACAACACCTGCTCCAGTTATTACTTCTGGCGATATGATTGTTTGTGCTGGTAAAGCGTTTAGCTTGAGTGGTACTGCTGGTATGCCTGCTGGTGAGCCTGCTGATTTGAGCTGGTATATTGTAGGTGAGCCTGCTCCAGGCCCAGGCCTTCCATACGACCCATTCACTCCAATTGGTGCGGTATTGCCAACCTACTTCTTTGCGGGTGGTTCTGTACCTGTTGGTACAACGATTGCCTTCAATGACGGTACTCTCAACTTAAACACACTTGCTGTTAACGTTACGGGTACGAAGTCAACTACATTGAGCTTTACCAACGGTCTTCCAAGCTTAGCTCAATTGGGTGCGGCTGGTTTCCCTGTGATTCCTGCTTCTTCAAACAACTGGGCGTTAGTTTTGAGAGCTGATAACGACATTTGTAATGCAAGGTCGCCTTTCAAACCAGTAGTTATTGTTGAAACACCTACTGCAGCTATCGCTACTAACTCAGCTATCTGCCAAGGTGCTACCTTGAGCTTGACAGCTACTTCAGGTGCTTTCGTAACCGTTGCACAAAGTGGTTTTGCTTGGGCTGGTCCTAACGGTTTCACTGCTACAACTGACATGCCATCTATCAGCAATGCTGGTACTGCTGCTTCAGGTATCTATACAGTAACTGTTAAGAACAATGTGTTCTCAGCTCAATCATGCGTATCAACTGCTACTGCTTCAGTACAAGTTGTACAAGTGCCTACTGCTGTTGTAACAGGCCCAACTAAAGTTTGCCAAGGTTCAACTGTAGCTCTTTCGGGTTCAGGTGGCTTAGGTGCTGCTAACGAGTACTATACATGGGAAGAATTCTCAGGTGGTGCTTGGATTCCAGCTGGTGTTCCGCCAAGAAACAAAGCTACATACAGCCCAACTACAGCCTCTTTGGGTTCAACAGACTACCGTGTAGTTGTAGATAACTTATTGTTGGCAACTGGTCCTGTACCTCCTCCAGCAATTTGCCGTTCAATCTCACAACCAATCACTGTAACTGTATATTCAGTTCCTACAATTACTTCATACGCATCGGCGGCTACGCCTCCGGCAGTATATAATAATGCAGGATTGTTTACTCAGTGTTCAGGTACTCAATTGAACTTGAGCGTAGCTGGTACAACTACAGGTGCTGGTGTGAAATACTCTTGGAGTGCATCGAACGGATTTAGCTCAACAGAACAAAATCCTTCAGTAACTTCAAATGCTCAACCTGCTAACTCAGGTAAATACACTGCTTCGGTATTCAACACCGCATACGATGGTTGCTATGCAACTACTTCGATGACCTTGAATATCTTGCAAACTCCTACTGCTGTAATCAATGGCCCAGCTGTTGTTAACGTTTGCCAATACTCACCATTGACCTTGACTGGTACAGGCGGAGTAGCTGGTGAAAAATATGCATGGGAAGAATTTAGTGGTGGTGCTTGGGTTGCTGCTGGTGTTATTCCAAACAACACAGGTAGCTACACTCCTACTACTCAGTCTGTAGGTGCTACTAAGTATCGTTTGGTAGTTGACAACGCAACAAATCCTCCACTTTGCCGTAGCATTTCTGCTGAGGTAGTAGTGAATGTTGCTGCTCAACCAGTATTGACTGCTGCTGGTGCTACTGCTGCTGTAACCGTTCCTGGTATCGGTGGTGCATCGGGTCGCTTCATGTGTTCAGGTCTTCCATTGTCAGTAAACGTTGGTGTAGTAACTCCTCCAGCTGCTAACACTTGGAACTACGCTTGGACTGGTCCTCTTGGATATACTTCTACCCAAAAGAACCCAACTGTTCAGACAGCTGCTCAAACTGGCAACTCAGGTGTATATGCTGTTGTAGTATCTAACCCTGCTTCTCCAGTATGTTCAGTAAGCTCTAAAGTAGAAGTTACAGTAGTTCAAACTCCTACTATCACTGATATCATTGCTCCTCAAACTGTATGTGCTGGTAGCCCAGTAGTATTGACAGGTGCTGCTATCAACGCAAACTCATACCAGTGGACAACAGGTGCTGTTAACTTCCCAGCTGTGTTGAATGGATTAACAGTAACATTTACTTCGGATGCTAACCAAGTTGCTTCATCGCCTGCTACCTATAGCTTGATTGCTACTAACAACTTTAGTGCTCCTAACGGTGCTACTGTAATCAGCTGTCCTTCGGCTCCGATGACTACCAAAGTAACAGTTAGTCCTAATCCAAACATCTTAGGTGTAAGCGTAGATGGCCCACTTTCAACTGTGTTGCCAGGTGCTGCTAATGGCTATGATGCTAACACTTACTTCTTGTGTAGTGGAACATTGTTGAAGTTTACTACTTTGGTAAATGGCGCTGCTGATACCTTCAAGTGGGCTGGCCCAAGTGGCTTCTCTTCAACTCAGTTGAGCCCAACTGTAAGTACTTCAGCTAACGTAACGATGTCTGGTATCTACTCTATTACAGCGTATGGTACTAACACAAACTGCCAAAAAACAGCTACTATCTCTGTACAAGTAGTGAACCGCCCAACAGCTGTTACTGCTGGTAACGCAGGTCCATACTGTGCTGGTCAAACAATCTCGTTGACAGCTTCAGCTACAGATGCTACCAGCTTCTCTTGGTATTTCCCTGGTTCTGCTCCTTATCCAGCTGCTGCTGACCTTACAGGAGCTTCTGCTTCTCGTAGTACTTCAAGCTCAAGCCCAGGTACAGCTGAGTCTGGTACTTATACAGTAGTAGCTACTAACACATTAGTTGCTCCTAATGGTGTAACCATCATTGTTTGTCCTATTTCGCCTGCTGCTGCGTCTGCTACTACTTCAGTAACGGTACATGCGTTGCCAGCGTTTACAGGCAATGGCGGTTATGTTGCTCAAGGAGCTGCTCCTATTACCCGCAATGGTGCAGTTGCTGCCGGTTCGACAACCTACTTGACAGATAACGTGTCAACAGGTTTCACTGGTTGGAACTTCTACGAGTGTGCTGGTCCGGCTGTTACACTGAATGGCTCGGCTGCATTGGCAGTGGGTGCTTCGGGTGGTATAAACTACTCATGGAGTGGTCCTAACGGCTTTAGCTCAACTAACAACCAACCATTGGTAACAGCTTCTGGTTCTTCTGCTGTTTCAGGTGCTTATGTAGTTACTATCGTGAACTCATTGTTAAGCTCATGTTCGGCTACTTCAAGCTTAAACTTGAACATCGTGAACCGTCCAACCAGTATCTCAGCTACTAATAGCGGTCCATACTGTGCTGGTCAGACCATCTCATTGACAGCTTCTGCTGTAGATGCTAACAGCTTCTCATGGTACTTCCCAGGTTCTGCGTTGTATCCAGCTGCTGCTGACTGTACAGGTTCAACAACAACTCGTAGCACTTCAAGCACAAGTGCAGGTACTGCCGAATCAGGTACATACTATGTTTATGTAACCAACACGATTACCTCACCAATCACAGGTTCAACTATCTTGACTTGTCCTGTAGCAGGTGCAGAAGCCGATGCAAGAGCTTCTACTTCGGTGACAGTACATGCTAACCCTGCTTTTTCAAGCAATTCAGGTTATACTGCTCAAGGTGGTGCTCCAGGGACACGTACCGGTGCAGTTGTTCAAGGTGCAACAACCTACTTGTCTGATAATGCGTCAACTGGTTTAACTGGTTGGAACTTCTATCAGTGTGCAGGTCCAGCTGTTACGCTACAAGGTGCGGCTACTTTACCAGTAGGTGCTTCAGGTTCAATAAACTATGCATGGGGTGGTCCTAACGGATTTAGCTCTACGTTGACTCAGCCATTGGTAGTTGCTTCTGGTTCATCTGCTCAGTCAGGTGTATATACCATTACATTAGCTAACTCATTGTTAAGCTCATGTTCGGCTACATCAACCTTGAACTTGACAGTTGTAAACCGTCCTACCAGCCTTACGGCTTCTAACACAGGTCCATATTGCGAAGGTGCTACTGTTTCGTTGTCAGCCTCTGCTGTAGATGGCAATAGCTTCTCTTGGTATTTCCCTGGTTCAACTGTAGGTGCTCCTGCTGACCGTACAGGTACTTCAACTACTCGTTCAAGCATCACAACTGCTCAAGCAGGTACTTACACTGTATTGGTAACTAACACGGTTACGTCACCAATAACAGGTTCTACCATCTTGACATGTCCTGCTGTCAGCGAGCCAACAGCTACCGCTACCACAACAGTAACAGTACGTGCTAACCCAACTTTCAACTCGAATCCATTCAATGCAGTAGGTATCAACGCTCTTGCAGGTGGTATCGCTGCTGGAACACGTAATGGTATCGTTGTAAGTAATGGAGTGCTGGCAGATGTTGCTACAACTGGCTTCTCAAGCCCAGCTTGGAACTTCTATATCTGTGAAGGTTCTCCACTTGCTTTGAATGGTGGTGCTACTATCTCAGCTGATGGATTTACCTACTCATGGAGTGGTCCTAACGGATTCGGATCAAACTTGAGTCAGCCAATCGTGAATGTAAATGCAACGCCAAACATGTCAGGTGTGTATGTGTTAACAATTGCTAACACATCATCTCCATTCTGTTCGGCTACTTCTTCGTTGAGCGTAAGTGTATTGGGTAAACCAACTGCAACTAACGTAGCTCCTGACCAATCAGTATGTGTAGGCTCGGCTGTAACACTTTCAGCTGCTCTTACTAACGCAACTGGTTCAGAATGGACTACAGGTACATTCGGTTATCCATCACCAGTTAATGCTGTGACTACATTCACAACAGATCCTAATATGTTGGGTGGTTTGGGTCCTCATAGCTATACTCAAGGTATTGCTACTTACACATTGGCGTTGAGAAACCAATACAACTCTCCAGTTAATGCTCAGCCGATTGCAAGATGCAATGTAAACTCTGCTGCTTCTATTACTGTAAAAGTGAATCCTTCGCCATTGCAAACACGCAACAACGTGAACAACTATGGTGGTCCTTATACGGTATGTGAAGGCGTAGCTTGGAACGTTTCTCCACAAACTGGAGCAAATGCTGCAACTGGTCCATTGTCGTATGTTTGGTCAGGTCCTGGCGGATTCACTTCAACCAGCGCTTCATTGTCGTTCAGTGCTCCAGTACCAGCTAACTCGGGTGTTTACACCGTGGTTATTACTAACCAATTTGGCTGTACTGATACAGGTACTGTACAATTGACTGTATATCCAAAACAAGTTGTTAGCGTATCGGTGTCACCAAGCGTACTTTGCCAAGGTGGTACTTATACCTTGTCAGCAAGTGCTGTATTGGCGGGTTCTTCGTACGCTTGGTCTGGCCCATCATGGTTGCCATCAAGTGCATTGGCTAACCCAACTATTACAGTAACAAATGCTCCTACTTCAGGTGACGGTGTATATAGCTTCACAGTAACAGCTTCTAAGAACGGTTGCGAGGCTACGGCTTCTACAACAGTAATGGTACAGGCTGTTCCTAAGATTAAGCCGATTGTAATTGACGACGCTACTGTATGTACAGATGGTAAAGTGAAATTAGCTGCTGAAGCAACTAATGCAACTAAAGGATTCGTATCGTCATGGGTATGGTCAGGTCCTGGTGGGTTTACTGCCAGTGGTCCAAACGTTACGTTGACTCAGGCTAACTTGCCAGGTGTTTATACTGTATTTGCTAACACTTCTGCTGGCTGTCAAAGCTCTGCTACTGTTGAGGTTGTTCCTAACCTTATCACTGGTGTAACTGAGTCAGACATGCAAGTAGTGGTAAACGGTGTAGCTATCTCTAATGGTGGTACAGCATACGTACCAGCAGGTACAGCTATCTCACTTGCTTTGCAAGCCTTGAACGGTAAGTCAATCTCTGGTTTTGCTAACACATTGTGTAATGGCAACCCAGGACCAAACATTGACTTCTTCGGTCCACTCGGATACCAAGCATTCCCTAACTTGTTTGTTGGTCCTAAGTATTCGGTTGTTCCTGAAAACGGTTGTGGTTTCTACAACGGTAGCTTAACTCCAATTGCCGGAACTTCTACTTATGGCGCATACAAAGTAGTATTTGCTAAGTACTGCGGTGGTACTATCACGTATGAGTTCACAATTGCTCCTGCAATCACTGCAACGTTGAGTGCATCGGCTTCACCAAGCGCTACTACTGCTGGTAACACAGTTGGTTTAGCTGCTTCGGTATCAGGTGGTGCTGCTACTGGTTTTGCATGGGCTGGCCCAGGTGGCTTCTCGTCTAACCAACAGAACCCATCGTTCACAGCAGGTACAGGTAACTCAGGCGTGTTCACTGTAAGTGCAACTGTAAATGGTGCTGGCGTATTGACAGCTACTGTAGCAGTTAGTGTAAGTGCTGCTCCTGCTCCAGGTGTTGCTAACTTGTCTCTCTTGAAAGATAGCAAGTATCTCACTATGGTTCCAGGTACTAAGACTTACATCACAATCACAGTGAGAAACAGCGGTCCTAACACGGCAACAGGTGTATTTGTAGGTGACGTATTACCAGCTGGTATGACTTACACTACTCCTTCGCAATTAGGTGCAAGTGACGACGGTATCGAGCACAATGGAAATGGTGCAAACTATGGTTCATTCAGTGTAAGCGGTAGCACAATTACTGCTAACATGGGATCAATCGCTCCAGGTGCTACGAAAGAAGTGAAGTTCTATGTAACTGTTACAGGAACTGTAGGTTCGACAATTAAGAACAAAGGTGAGATTACGGCATCTAACAACCCAGATCCAAACTCAACTCCTGGCAACGGTAATACCTCTGAAGATGACTACGATGAAGTAGTAATCACGTTGGTATCTACTTCAACCAGCCGTGTTGTGAATGGTGAAGCTGCTGATGTAAGTGGTATCACTGTGAAGACTTATCCGAACCCATCTTCTGATAAGGTAACTATTGAGTTGACTCTTGACGAGCCAGCTAAAGCTCAACTCCGTATGACTGACTTCTCAGGCCGTACAGTTGGTGAGTGGAAATTGGACGAAGAGACAACACACCATACTGCTGAAATCAGCGTGAAAGAATTCAAAGCAGGTCTTTACCTCTTGAATGCTGAAGCTGGTACTAAGCGAGCTGTGAAGAAGATTGTCAGAACTGAGAACTAATCAGTAGGCAATCATAAGATGAAAAACCCCTCTGGCTTGACCGGAGGGGTTTTTTTATGGAAAACCCCCGATAAGATGCCGAGGTGATGGGATGTGTGCCTGAGGGGCATTTTCCAACTGATATGGCGATGAGCTGTGGCGAAGCAATAACAAAATGGGTATTTCAACCCAAAGGAAGGATAGGACGTCTAAGTATGGATTTGTTGTTGTAATTTTGCTCGTGACAGTGAATGCTGTTAATTATGTTGAAATTTTTAAATGAGTATTGACCAATGAGAAAAAGAATAGTAGCTGGAAACTGGAAAATGAATAAAACCCTGGACGAGGCAGTAGCCCTAAGCTCGGAGGTTATACAAATAATTAACGATGAAGTGACTTCTGATGTACTCACGGTCATTTGTGCACCATCGTTGTATTTGAGTACGTTGGGGAAATACGTGGCTGGACAGTCTAAAATTGCCTTAGGCGCACAGAACTGTTATCCTAAGACTTCGGGTGCGTACACCGGAGAAATCTCGGCTCCTATGCTAAAATCGGTAGGTGTGACACATGTTATTCTGGGGCATAGCGAACGCCGTCAGTATTTTGCGGAGTCTAACGAATTTTTGAAAGAAAAAGTGGATGCTGTGTTGGCAGAGGGGCTGACTCCCATTTTTTGTTGTGGAGAATCATTAGAACAGCGAAATGCCGAAGGATTTTTGGAGTTTGTGGCTTCACAATTAACAGCAAGTTTGTTTCATCTATCAGCAGAGCAATTGAAAAACGTTGTGATTGCCTATGAGCCTATCTGGGCAATTGGTACTGGTTTAACAGCTTCGAGCGCTCAGGCGCAAGAAATGCACGCTTTTTTGCGTGGACATCTTGCGGCTACGTATGGGGTTGAGGTAGCCGACGAAATAACCATCCTGTATGGCGGTAGCTGTAATGAAAAAAATGCCGCAGAGTTATTTGCCTGTCCCGATGTAGATGGAGGGTTGATAGGTGGTGCTTCGCTCAAAGCAAGAGAATTTGCAACGATTGTAAAGGCTCGTTAGTCGTGCTTCTGCAGCGAACAATGCGAAAAATTTACTTCTGAAAATAGGTAAATTATAATAAAACGACAAAAGAATACACGTAAATTGGGTGATTATCAACGATTTGCGTTTTTGTTTGTGTTTATAAAGCAAAACCCCGATGAGAATCGGGGTTTTGCTTTATAGCTTGATGGGTGGTAGGTTAACGAAGTTTGAGCGTGGCTAAAGTCAAAACGGCTAAGATGATACCCACAATCCAAAACCGAGTTACGATTTTGGCTTCGTGATAGCCCTTTTTCTGGAAGTGGTGGTGCAGTGGAGACATTAAAAAAATACGTCGGCCTTCACCATATTTTTTCTTGGTGTATTTGAAATAGCTTACTTGAAGAATAACAGAAAGATTTTCTACTAAAAAAACCCCACACATAAACGGAATCAGTAGCTCTTTTCGGATTACAATGGCCATCACGGCGATGACTCCACCTAACATTAGGCTGCCCGTGTCGCCCATAAAAACCTGCGCTGGATAACTATTGTACCATAAGAAGCCAATACAGGCTCCCACAAAGGCGGCACAAAATATCACCAGCTCGGCAGAGCCTGGTATGAAGAAAATGTTTAAGTATTGGGAAATGAGCTTGTTACCCGACACATACGCCAGAATAGCCAAGGTGAGCCCAATAATAACAGAAGTTCCTGCGGCCAGACCATCAATACCGTCGGTAATATTAGCACCGTTAGACACTGCCGTAATAATAAAAATGACAATCAGTACATATAAAATCCAAGCGTATTGGTCGGGGAGGAGCCAGTCAGGAAGAATGTTGGCGTAGTCAAGTTGATTACCTTTAAAGAACGGCACATTGGTGATAAGTGTCTTAATATCAGAGAATTTGGTGATGTATCCAATAGAGGTGACGATACGGGCTTTTTCATAAATACGAACCTTGATGTCGTCGTTGAAATACATCGTAAGACCTACAATGAGCCCAAGGCCAATTTGCCCGACCACTTTGAATTTGCCCTGCAAGCCTTCTTTATTTTTCTTGAAGACTTTGATGTAGTCGTCAACAAAACCGATTAAACAGGTCCAAAGTGTAGTGACGATAAGGAGGATGATGTAAACATTGTGGAGTTGAGCAAACAATAAAACAGGAATTAGCAGTGCTGCTAAAATGATAAACCCGCCCATAGTAGGAGTACCTTGCTTTTGTTTTTGGCCCTCTAAGCCCAGATCTCGGACCGTTTCTCCGATTTGCAAACGGTGCAAAAGTGCAATAATCCGTCGTCCATAAATAGCTCCAATAGAAAGAGAAGTGACGGTAGCTGCCCCCGCTCGAAAGGTAATGTATTGGAATACACCTGCCCCCGGGAAGTTGAAATGTTTGTCTAAGTAATCGAATAGATAATAAAGCATTGGTGGGTTATGGAGTCAAGGTTTGGGTAAAGGTACATTTTTTTGAGGTAATCGAACCAAGTGTATTCGATTAAAATCATGAAAAAAGGTTTCTTTAATGGATTTTTTAAGGAATTGGAACTGGAAATTGTAAAAAATAGACTAAACCAATAACCCAAAAGCCTGTTGAAGCACTTTTTTGTCATCGAAGTCATATTTAACTCCTTGAATCTCTTGGTAGGTTTCGTGACCTTTGCCAGCCACTAAAATGACATCACCCGATACCGCCATGCCTACGGCTTTCAGAATGGCTTCTTTGCGGTCGGCAATGATTTGCACTTTGTCTTTGTCGGCGTAAGGGATACCTACTTCCATTTCGGCCAAGATGGCCAAAGGGTCTTCAAAACGAGGGTTGTCGGAGGTTAGAATCACTTCGTCACTAAAACGACAGGCGATTTCGGCCATGATGGGGCGTTTGGTAGCATCACGATTGCCACCACAACCGACCACAGTGATGATTTTCTCGTTCTTTTGACGAAGCCCTACAATGGTTTCGAGCACATTCTGAAGGGCATCAGGGGTATGAGCATAGTCCACAATACCGATTTTTTGTTCGAGAGAAATCACCTGTTCAAATCGGCCGGGGGCAGTTTGTAAATCCGAAAGTTGAAGCAATACCTCGTCAGGGTCTTCACCCAGCAAAACGGCTGCTCCATACACTCCGAGGAGGTTGTAGGCGTTGAACGTACCGATGAGTTTGAACCATACTTCTTTGCCGTTGATTTCCATCTGTAGCCCATGCAGACTATCTGAGAGCAATTTCCCCTTGAACGACGCAGGGAGTTCGAGGGCAAAAGTTTCTCGACGAGCCGCCGTGTTTTGGAGCATGACCATACCTCGCTTGTCATCCACATTGACTAAGGCGAAGGCCGTTTTGGGTAATTGGTCAAAAAAGCCCTTTTTGGCACGAATATAATTTTCAAAGGTTTTATGAAAATCTAAGTGGTCGTGCGTAATATTCGTAAAGATACCACCTGCAAACTGAAGTCCAGCAATACGTTCCTGTGCAACGGCATGAGAACTCACTTCCATAAACACATGCGAGCAGCCCTTCGTTACCATTTGTGCCAGTAGTTTCTGGAGCGTAACAGAGTCGGGCGTGGTGTGAGCGGTAGGGATTACTTCGTCTTCAATTTGGTTCTGAACAGTAGAAATTAACCCACAACGATACCCCAGCCTCCGAAACAACCGAAACAAAAGGGTAACGTTGGTTGTCTTGCCATTGGTGCCTGTAACACCGACCAATTTGAGTTTGGCAGAAGGATTTCCATAAAAATTACCTGCCACAAGACCCATAGCACGTGCGCTGTCGGGTACTTGTGCATAGGTAACAGCGGGGTGTAGTTCAGAAGGTAAATCTTCACACAAAATGGCTGCTGCACCCAGCTCTATTGCTTTGGTAATGTATTGGTGGCCATCAGTTTGAGTTCCTTTTAAGGCCACAAAAAGGCTGCCAGGAGCTACTTTACGAGAGTCTATGACGATTTCGCTGATTTCGATGTCGGTAGAGCCTGCTATGCTTTGAAGCGAAACTCGATATAAAAGGTCTTTTAATAATTGAGCCATGATGGATATTGGTCACAAAATAATTAAGCAGATGGTTGCTTGTAGGCTAATACAAATCGGTTTTTTCCGTGAATATCAGAAATTAAATGCACTGGATGATAACTGGATTGAACGAATACTTCCACCGTTTCAGGGCCAAAGTGTTCGTTGATTTCAACACAGCAAAAACCGTTTGAGGTTAGCTGATATTGTCCAATTTGAGCAATTTTTTTATAAAATACCAACGGGTCGTCGTCGGTTACAAACAAAGCAAGATGAGGCTCAAAATCCAACACATTAGGCTTCATTTGCTGACGCTCAGATTGCGCCACATAAGGAGGATTACTCACGATGGCCTCAAAAAGTGGTGTAATAGAAGGCTCCTCCATAAGCGCATTACGTCGACGGAATACTACTTGGGCATCCAGCAAACGTGCATTTTGATGGGCCACCTGTAGGGCATCCGCCGAAACATCCCACGCTTCAAGGTACGCCAAAGGTAATTCTTTAGCCAAGCTAATAGCAATACACCCACTACCCGTACCGATGTCGAGCAGGCGAGGCGATGGCCACCCACCCGATTGAATGTGGCGAATAACCAATTGAACCAGTTCTTCGGTTTCGGGACGAGGAATCAACACGGAAGGGTTGACCGAGAACATACGACCATAAAAGGGAGCTTGCCCCAGCACATATTGGATAGGTTCGTGCAAAAGCAATCGATTGAATAGCGATTCCCAGTGCTCAGGCAATTGCAAAATGGGTTTATCCAGCAGCAAATCGGTGCGAGAAAATTGGGTAAGATGCTGGAAAAATAAAAACGCAATGCGCTTGGCTTCGGAATGTTCGTAATGGTCCGACAGCCGACGGGTGAGTGTTTCTAACCAAGATTTTGAGGAAATCATAACTCAAACTAAGCAATTGCCACACAAAGATTCGATAAGTTTCTGAATTTTGTAGCATCTCATCAGGATTTACAGTTTTCAAATAACCATTTGAAATTAGGATAATCTGTTGACTACCAACAAGAAAACGTACTATAACGACAAAGTTGCCAATGTTTCAGCACGAAAAGTACATGTGGCGAGCCTTGCAATTGGCTCGCTTGGGTCAGGGCTGGGTTGCTCCCAATCCGATGGTAGGATGCGTGATTGTGCATCAGGACCGCATCATTGGCGAGGGCTGGCACCAACGCTATGGCGAATCCCATGCCGAAGTAAATGCCGTGGCAGCGGTAAAAGATAAAGAACTCCTGAGTGAGGCGACGGTGTATGTGACCTTGGAGCCATGCAGCCATTTTGGCAAGACCCCCCCTTGTGCCGATTTGCTGATTCGCCATCAAGTAAAGCGAGTAATCGTCTGCAATGTGGACACCAATCCTTTGGTGGGAGGCAAGGGAATTGCCCGCTTACAAGCAGCAGGAATTGAAGTGATAAAAGGTGTGTTGGCAGAGGAGGGGCGTCTTTTAAATGAACGTTTTTTTTGTTTTATGGAACAAAAGCGCCCATTTATCATCTTGAAATGGGCCGAAAGCGCCGATGGATTCATTGCTCAAGCAGATGGCAAACCCGTGGCAATTAGTAATGAGTTTTCTCGAAAATGGGTACATCGTTGGCGGAGTCAAGAGGCGGCCATCATGGTAGGAACTCGAACGGCTCAAGTAGATAATCCTAAACTTGACGTACGAGATTGGATAGGTAAAAATCCGATAAGAGTCGTCATTGACAAGACTCTCAACTTGGAGCCAAGTTTGCATTTGTTTGAACAATCGCAGCCTACAGTGGTGTATAATCTCTTAAAAAACGACCAGAATGGGCTTACAACTCATGTGCAAATGCCTGCGCTTGACAATGCCATACCTTGGATACTAAATGACTTGTACCAACGCAACATCCAATCAGTATTAGTAGAAGGAGGGACGCAACTTTTGGAGTCGTTCTTGACAAGTGACCTTTGGGACGAAATGAGGGTGTTACGAAGTACAAAAAAACTGCATAATGGAATAAAAGCCCCCCAGCACAATGTGCCTTTAAGCCATCTGTACAACATCATGGGCGATACCCTTTGGGTTGGGAAAAAGCGCTTAACTGTGGCTGCTGCTACAGATGAGGTGAGCGATGCTCTGTAAAGCAACATTAATCAGGCCACTATGGTAGCACATAAATCGAGAAAAATATCATGATGTGATTTTCTACTGAACAGCCCCAACTCCACAAAACTTTTGTGGAGTTGGGGCTGAAATTTCCCCTCAACCCCGAAAATCGCAAGTGTATTAGTTACTCTCACTAGAAAGAGTAGGAGGAAAAATTGATAACTAATCAGGCTTGATAGGTTACTACTTGAAGATACTATCACAGACCGCCCTTTCGACCAGATTCAAATTTTATATTGCTTCAAATCGCTTGTAAATAGTTTTACCCAGCCTAAGAGGTTGGGCTTTTTTGTTTTTTAAGAATATCCCTTTACTTCTTAAAGAAACACTATTTTGATAATTCGGGAAAAATTGATAACACAACGGGAAAAACTGGTTCGCCTAAGACCCTACAAAACCATGACCTTTGTATCGTTCATTTACAACAACAGTTAAAAAAAATACAATCATGAGAACTTTCGCAGTACCTACCAAAGAACAAGTTTCAGCAGGCAACCAGACCATCTTCGAAAACCTTCAAAAAGGCTTAGGCTTTGTTCCGAACCTCTACGCCACTATTGGTTATTCAGAACATGGCTTGGCTAATTACTTGACCCTCCAGAATGCCAAAAGTTCGCTAAGCAAAAAAGAACGTGAAGTCATCAATTTGGTGGTTAGTCAGGTAAATGACTGCGTTTATTGCTTGGCAGCTCATACGACCATCGGAAAAATGAATGGCTTCACAGACGAACAACTACTAGAGATTCGGGCGGCAGAAGTGCATTTCAATCCAAAGTTTCAAGCCTTGGCTCAGTTTGTCAAAGAAACAACCGAAAACAAAGGCCGTCCCAGCGAAACCAGTGTAGAAGATTTCTTTGCAGCAGGTTATACCAACGAAAATCTGGTAGATACCCTCATCGTTATTGGAGATAAAATCGTGTCAAATTATTTGCATGCAATCACGCAAATTCCAGTTGATTTTCCGGCTGCTCCCCATTTAGAAGAAGTAACAGCCTAATCTATTAGGTGTTAGACTCCACTACACAGGCCTTGCAGACGTTCTCTGTAAGGTTTGTGTGTTTGAAGTGGTAGGGTTTTACAAAACCCATCGTACTCGAATCTGTTATCTTTGTACCATACTTATCGCTCGCTCCCCCATTTATTATGTACTACACCCTACACGAGCAAGCAGTCAATGGCTGGTTGTCGTTACGAATGAAGGAAAACCGTTTTGAGAACTATTTTTATCAAAATCGAGCGGAACGATTGCTAACCATTGCTTGGAATCGAGGCGAAGCCCAGACGGTTTGGGTAGATGAGGTGGTATATGAGTTTCCTACCAATACCCTCCTTTGCCTCATGGTGAATCAATCATTTCGTTTTCAAAAACCTATAGATATTACAGCGTGGCAGTTTAACCGTGAGTTTTATTGCATCGTTGACCACGACCACGAAGTCTCCTGTGTAGGTTTCTTGTTTTATGGAATGCGAGAGTTGATGTTTATTGAGTTAGACCCTACTAATGCGCAGCGTTTGGACCTACTGACGCAGGTGTTTGTGGATGAATTTCAGACCCGAGATACGATTCAGAGCGAAATGCTTAGAGTACTACTCAAAAGGCTTATTATTCTTACGACTCGCTTGGCCAAAACACAAGCCAAAGATTTGCCCGAAAATGAAAAGTACTACGACTTGGTTCGGAAATTTAATCTATCTGTCGAGAATCACTACCGAGAGCAACACCAAGTTCAATTTTATGCAGATCTATTGAGCCGCTCTCCCAAAACCTTGGCCAACCTTTTTGCCAAGTACAACCAAAAGACTCCTATCCAAATCATTCACGAACGCATAGCCCTTGAAGCCAAGCGCCTACTAACTTATACAGACAAATCAACCAAAGAAATCGCTTTTGAGTTAGGTTTTGAGGAGGTTTCTCACTTTAGTCGTTTCTTTAAGGCCAAAGAACACATATCTCCTACCGACTTTCGGAGTAAAAGCGTGTAGGCCCAACGCTAGGCAGGAGCCCTTCCCGCCTGTGTTTGTTGCAGTAGCCAAGGCTTTGTTTAAAGTCACAGGACAACGCTACTATAATGGGCCTTTTAGGTCTAAGAAGATAAAGCCGTAAATTGACTTCATTCCAAAATAGCCCCAACTACACGAAGTTCTTGTGTAGTTGGGGCTATTTTTAGTATTTTTATCAAAAATTCATTCAAAAAATGGATAAAGTTCTCGAAAAATGGCATTCCATTGTTCAGTCCAAGGCTATTGACCAACTCGATGGGCTCTTGGCAGACGAAGCAACGCTGCACTCTCCAATCGTGCATCGCCCTATTGAGGGCAAGCTGATGGTAGGTTTTTATCTGAAAGCTGCGTTTTTTACGTTGGTCAACGAAAGTTTTCATTATGAGCGAGAATGGCATGATTCCCATAGCGCCGTATTAGAATTTGTGACGGTAATTGATGGCATCACGGTGAATGGAGTGGATATGATTACTTGGAATAATGAAGGTAAAATCACTGATTTTAAAGTGATGGCAAGACCCCTAAAAGGCATCAATTTGCTGCACGAACGAATGGCGAAAATGCTGGAAAATTTAAAATAATAAACTTGTTTCCATTTGATTATCAATGAGTTAAAAGGGTGCGTTGGGCTGAAAAATCCACGGCGGTGTGCGGTAGGCACGTGGTTTTGGATTTTTCTTGATTTTTTTGTTACTTTTTGTATCAAGGCAAAAAGTAAGGCCTACCAAACTGGTAGTGAAAAAGATTTTTAAATGCCTCAAAATTGATAAGTGCCTGATTATCAAATCACATCAACTCTAATAAATATGGCCACTACCTCAACCGCCTGTCCGCTCTGTTCTCGAAACTGCGGCTTAGAAGTCGAAATCGAGCAAGGTAAGTTTCTCAAAATCAGAGGCGATGAGCAGCATCCCATCAGCAAGGGATATATCTGCCAAAAGGCCGCTCGCCTCGACTATTACCAAAACCACGCAGACCGATTGCAGCATCCGCTCAAGCGACAAGCAGATGGTAGTTTTGTGCAAATCAGTTGGGAGACGGCCTTGAGCGAAATCGCCCTCAAGCTCAATGAAATCAAACAAAAACATGGCGGAAAAGCCTTTGCCTTTGTGGGCGGAGGCGGGCAAGGCAATCATTGGGGTGGTATTTACAGTAGTCAATTGCTAAAAGCGATGGACAGCCGGTACCTCTACACGGCGTTGGCACAAGAAAAAACGGGAGACTTTTGGGTGAATGGGCGCCTGTTTGGCCGGCAGCAATGCCACACCACCGAAGACATCGAACACGCTGACTATGTGTTGTTTATCGGTACTAATCCTTTTCAGTCGCACGGGATTTTGAATGCCCGTGATGTACTCAAAGACCTTCAAAGAGATGAAAATCGGACGATGGTGGTGATAGACCCTCGCCTAACCGAAACCGCAAAAATGGCCGATATTCACCTTCAGCTTAAACCCAGCACGGATGCGTATTTGCTGTTGGCTATGCTGGCCATTATTGTGAAAGAGGGTCTGCACGACAAAGCATTTTTGGCCAAGCATTGCACCGGATTTGAAGCCATCGAACAAGAATTACTGTCCATCAACATTGCCCAGTACGTTGAGCAGGCCGATGTGCCTTTAGCTACCGTGCAGCAAGTGGCTCGTGGATTTGCCACCGCCAAAAGCGCTTGCGTGCGGGTAGATTTAGGAACCCAACATTCCAAAAACACTACGCTTAATGCCTATCTCGAAAAGTTGTTGTATCTCATCACGGGTCATTTTGCCAAGAAAGGCGGCAATAATCTACACACTTACCTGATTCCACTGGTAAGCAATACCGACGAGCGCAAAAAGGGCGTACGAACCGTAAAACATCAGATGTTTCCGATTGGAGGCTTGTATCCGCCCAATATTTTGCCCGATGAAATTTTGAACGACAGCAACGACCGCATTCGGGCGGTTTGGGTAGATAGCTCTAACCCCGTTTCGACCTTTGCCAATACTCATGCCTATACAAAAGCATTTGAGTCCTTGGAGTTATTGGTAACGGTTGACGTTGCCCTGACCGAAACGGCCCGCCTGTCGCATTACATTTTGCCAGCGGCTTCCCAATTTGAAAAAATAGAAGCCACGGCCTTCAACTTGGAGTTTCCCGAAAACTTTTTCCATCTGCGTCAACCCTTGTTTGAGCCCTTGGGCGAAGCACTACCCGAGCCCGAAATCTATACTCGCTTGCTCGAAAAAATGGGTCTTTTACCTCCCAAACTCAGCTTTTTGCGTACCGTTGCCCAGCTCGAACCCAAAGCCACGCAGCGGCTGGGCTATATGATGGCCCTACAGGTTTTTCTGAAACAAAAACCCCATTTGGCCAAGTTTGTGCCCTCGGTGATGTACCGCAGCTTGGGCCCAACCCTAAAAGCCAATAACGCCGCTGCTGCCCCCTTGTTGGGCTTGACTATCGCCTATGCAGTACGCTACGGCAAGGCCGTGCAACGAGCTGGTTTTGAGGGCAAACAATCGCTGGGTAATCGGTTGTTTGAGGCTATCATCAATGCCAAAACGGCGGTTGTGTTGAGCCAACATACCTACGACGAAATGTGGGATTTAGTGGCCCACCAAGACAAAAAAGTGCAGTTAGAAATCCCCGAAATGCTGGCCGAAATTCGGCAGTTAGCGCACCTAGACGCTGACCAACACCAAGACTATCCTTTTGTGCTGATGGCTGGCGAACGACGAGGCTACAACGCCAACCAGATTTACCGCCATCCTGACTGGCGAAAAGTGGATAAACAAGGTGCCATGCGTATGCACCCGCTGGATGCCCAAGCCTTGGGCATTAAGAAGGGCGAAGAAGTAGTATGCGAATCAGCAGTAGGGCATATCAAGGCGATAGTGGAGCTAGACGAGAGCCTACGCCCCCACGTAGTAACACTGCCCAACGGCTATGGGCTCAGCTATCAAGACAGCGAACCCGTAGGCCCAGCACTCAATATCCTCACCCCCAGCGACAATTGCGAACCCCTCACCAAAACTCCTTATCATAAGTACGTGCCCGTTCGGATTAGGAAGGTGGGGTGAGGCTGTTGATAAATTCTTGCATTAAGGAATGAGAAACCATTCCACAGCGTAAACGGATTTTTGCAGATAAACTTGGTGTTACTCTGTGTTTCTGAAACTCAGTGCAACTCCGTGTTAAAAATGATTTCTTAGGTTTCTATTTGTCATTGATATTCAGAAAGTGCCAATAAGGAGTCCACTTTTTAGAAGCCCCGTTTCGGTTGGGAATAATCAAAACCACTCTATTCAACGCACAAACACCTTCTGAATCGTTACACTGTTCAATTCAATCCCCGATACTCCAACGGGCTTACGCCTACTTTTTGCTTAAACAACCTTGTGAAATGTTGCGGGTATTTAAAACCCAGTTCGTAGGCCACTTCGCTGATTGATTTGCTGGGGTCTAGCACTTTTTCTTTGGCCAGTTCTAGCAGTTTCAAATGAATCATTCAAGGGCCGACTTGCCTGTTTCTTTCTTCAATAAATCGCCCAAATAGTTGGCAGATAGGTGCAATTCTTCCGCAAAGTACGTTACGGAAGGCACACCTTCGGCACTCAATTGTTCGCCAAAAAGATAGGCATTGAGCAGACTTTCAAACTGCGCTAAAATACTGTGGTTGGCTACTTCACGGGTGATAAACTGGCGGTCGTAAAAGCGGGAGCAGTATTTCAGTAGTAGTTCGAGATTCGCCACGATGATTTTTTTGCTGTGGCGGTCCAGATTCTGCTGAATTTCAGCTTGAATATTGGCAAAACAGAGGTCTATCAAGGCCCGTTCTTTCTCCGACACGTGCAAGGCTTCGTTAGATTCATACCCAAAAAACGAGTACTCGTGAATCTGCTTAGCCAGCGAGGTGCCATGCAGCAAGTCAGGATGAAACACCAAGGCCATGCCGTAGGGTTGGTGCCACTCGCCCTCCGGTTCGCTGGTGGCTACCTGTCCAGGGGCGAAAAAAACGATAGTACCTTCGTCATAATCGTAGTAGTTGAGGCCATAGCGCAAGTCGCCACACTTGCTGTCTTTGATGATGATGGCATAAAAATCCACCCTGAACTTAGTCCGTTGCAGGGGTTTCGACTTACTCAAATCTACCAAACCGATGAGCGGATGTAGCGTTGGGCTGCCGAAGGTTTCGCTATATTTTTTGATGGTGTCGTAGATGAGCATAGCCTTGTTTTTAGGTCAAATCTACGTACTTTATACCGATCTGATAGCGCTATCAGTAAAAATGGTATGTAAAACCGTAAGATGTATAAAAGATAGTTTTGAGCGGGAGCTTACTTTTGCAAAAACATTGCAAAATACTCAAAATGAGCTTTTTAAAAACTCCAACCCTCTTCTTGTTATTTGTACTTTTTAACGCTATTTGCTATGGTTATTCAGCCGACAGTACCCAAGTGACCTCTACATTTTCGGGGTCGGTGGGCATTACCAACAATGGTTTCTCGATTATCCCTACATTTTCGCTCAATCGCCCGGCGGTTATTATGAATTTTTCGTGGCGTAAAAAACGCTTCAGCTTTGACCCCGACATACGTTTGGTCTCCGATGCCAGCAAAGGCGGCTTGCTCTTTTGGGTACGATACCGTTTGATTGAGCAAAAGAAATTCAGCTTGCGAGTTGGGGTACACCCAGCGTTCACGCTGGTACGCCGTAGCATCACCGACAATGGAATTCCTTCCGAAATCACCGAAATGCTACGGTTTGCGGCTTTTGAGGTGGTTCCCAACTATCAGCTTGCTCCCAACATTGGCATCGGGGCGATGTATTTGGAGGGTCATGCTCTTCAGACTCATGGGCCACAAATCACAAGGGTACTGTTCTTGAATACCAGTATCACCAATCTCAAACTGAGTCAGCACCTCCGATTCAACGTATTCCCCTCTGTCTTTTTCCTGTACACCGACGGATACAGAGGTGATTACCTGACGGTTACGGGGATGCTGGCTCATCAAAAACTCCCCTTTACGTTGCAATCAACCATCAATCAGACTTTTCACTCCAATGTACCTGGAAATCAAGATTTTATGTGGAATGTGATGATGGCGTATAACTTTAGCAAGACCTTCAAAAATGTTAAGTAAACCGTTGTAACCCATGAGCAAAAATATACTTGAACGGATGTTAGCTGGCGGGATTATTCCAAATGACGACCCCCAACTGTCCGATATGTGGGCGATAGTTAACCGAACCTTGCAATTAATCCCTACTCTGAATAACTCAACCGATGTTCAACAAGTCAGGGAACGACTTAGCGAAATAATTGGAAAACAAATTCATGCCAGTACTACTATTTTTACACCTTTTCACACCAACTTTGGGCTGCATATCCAGTTGGGCAAGAATGTGTTTATCAATCATGGTTGTAGTTTTTTAGATTTGGGCGGTATCACGATTGAAGACGAGGTGTTGATTGGGCCTCAAGTCTGCATTGTGACCGAAAATCACCCTGTGGATCCAACCAAACGTAAGTCGCTCGATTTGAAATCAGTGACTATTCAACGTAATGCTTGGATTGGAGCCAACGCCACGATTTTGCCCGGCATGACGATTGGTGAAAACTCGATTGTGGCTGCTGGAGCAGTGGTAACGAGAGACGTACCTCCTAACACCATTGTGGGAGGAGTACCCGCCAAAGAAATCAAGAAAATTGAATCAACATGAAAATAGTACTCCTTTTGGCTTCACTCGTTATCTCAATGGCTTACCCATCAGAAAACCTCCGTACTGAACCCAAATCCGCTATGGCAGAGCCAGTAACCCTTCCTAAACTAAGCATCAAGATAAGTACGAAAACCTTTACGGCTACGCTTGCCGACAATCCTACGACGAAGGCGTTTGTGGCGCAGTTGCCACTGACCCTTACCATGACCGAACTCAACAACAACGAAAAATACGCTCAGCTACCCAAAAGTGTGCCTACCAATGCCTCGATACCAGCCAGTATTCAGGCAGGCGATTTGATGATGTATGGAGCCACTACGTTGGTGTTATTTTACAAAGGGTTTTCAACGACGTACAGTTATACCAAAATGGGCAAAATTGATGATGTTTCGGGGTTGACTGCTGCACTTGGCACGGGTGATGTGAAGGTGAGTTTTGAAATTCAAAACGACTGATTTAAACAACAAAACATGACTACTAAAAGTATCAATGCCTACGGAGCAGAATCGGCTACTGCTCCAGTACACCTCCTTCCTATTGAGCGCAGGGCTGTTGGGCCACATGATGTCGAAATCGAAATTGTCTATTGTGGCATTTGCCATTCAGACTTACACGCTGTGCATAACGATTGGGGTGGTACGGTGTATCCAATCGTGCCCGGGCACGAGATTGTGGGGCGAGTAAGAGCTGTTGGTGATGGCGTCACTCGCTTCAAAATCGGTGATTTGGCTGGAGTCGGCTGCATTGTGGATAGTTGTAGAGCCTGTGCGCATTGCCACGACGGCAACGAACAGTTTTGCGAGAAAGGCTGGACGGTGGTGTTCAACTCCAAAGATCAAAAACACGGTGGTATCACCTACGGAGGTTTTTCGGAGAGCATCGTGGTGGACGAAAACTACGTGGTTCATGTTCCCATAAGCTTAGATTTGGCCTCGGCTGCACCCATCCTTTGTGCAGGTATTACCGTGTATTCACCTCTAAAACATTGGAAAGCTGGACCTGACAAAAAGATAGGTATCATCGGGCTGGGTGGCTTAGGGCACATGGCTATCAAAATTGCCAAAGCGATGGGCGCTTATGTGACGGTATTCACCACCTCGCAAGCCAAAGCTGATGATGCCGCTCGCTTGGGCGCTGATGCGGTAGTTTTATCAACCGACAAAAACCAACTAAAAACCTGCCCCAAACAAGATATGATTTTGGACACTGTTTCGGCCAAACACAACGTCAACGTCTATCTGAACTTGCTGAAAGTAGATGGCTCGTTGGTATTGGTTGGCTTACCTGGCGAGCCCTTAGAAGTTGGCGCCTTCAATATTGTAAACGGCCGCAGAAGCTTTTCTGGCTCTACGATTGGTGGTATAGCCGAAACCCAAGAAGTCCTTGATTTTTGTGCCGAACACCACATCACAGCCGATATTGAGCTTATCTCACCCGACCAAATCAACGCTGCTTTTGAGCGTTTAGAAAAAGGAGATGTCAAGTACCGGTTTGTGATTGATATGCAGCCCTTGCGTAGCTAATGCAGCTTGATTATGCACCCAACGGAGACCGTTTTTTTTAAATGGTCTCCATTTTTGTGATATTAGGCTATCCTTTACCAAGGCTAGTCTTGGTAAAGGATAGGCAAACAGCCATAAATTGTACCTTTGTTTCATAAAATTCAACCTCAATCCTATCTACATTTCGCTATGAACAGTTTCCGAAAACTTTTCGTTTTTGTCTGCATTCTATGGGCATCGGGCACCATAGCCAAGCCACCTACACCATTTGCTGCTAACCAATACACACTCGTTGTGGAAGGCTACGATTGGGGACCTGCCGTGAGTAAAGTCATCTTGGCATTAGATGCCCCTACGTCGGCGGTGGACATGAAAGATTTTACCGTGTCGGTCGAAAGAACTTCCGATTGCTCAGTTATTCCCGAAAGCCAGAAAAACGGCAGCCGAAGTGTTGTGTTTGCCTATGTTTCTGATGATAAAGGCAATCGAGTCAAAGAAGGCTCCAACATCACGCTGGTGTTGGCAGTAGCGCCAAACTTACCCATTGGCTCACCGATTCAGTATTCACAAAGTGGAAATTGTAGAGGAAACCGCTGGATAACTTATCAGGTTTCCGTTACTAATACCAAGACAAATCAGGTCTGGAATCAAGAAAAATCACGAATCCGCCCCATCTTAGACGAGTTTGATACGTCGGGGAAATATGAATACGAAGCAGGAAAAACGATGTCGTTTGCATCGTTCAAACCTAAAAATGCTAATCCGAAAGCCCCGCTCATTATCTGGCTTCATGGCGGTGGAGAAGGCGGCACCGACCCTACCATAGCCGCCATTGGTAATAAGGCCATCAATTATGCTTCAGACGAAATTCAGGCCTACTTTGGTGGAGCGTATGTGCTTGTTCCTCAGTGCCCTGGGGCTTGGATGCACGACAAAGATGGCAAAATGCAACCTGGCTCAGGCGAAGATGTCTATAATGTGGGGTTGATGGCTCTTATCAAAGATTTTGTGAACAAACATCCCGATATTGATACAAAGCGAATTTATATAGGGGGTTGTTCAAATGGCGGCTACATGTCGTTGAAGCTGATACTCAAGGAGCCTACGTATTTTGCGGCAGGCTATATTAGTGCCTTGGCCTACCAGTCCGAATATATCACCGATGCCCAAATCAACAGCATCAAACACGTGCCAATTTGGTTTGTACAATCCAAAGACGACGGTACTACGAAGCCCGAACTAACGGCGGTGCCTGTGTATGAACGCTTAAAAAAAGCAGGGGCCAAGAACCTGCATTTTAGCTTTTATGACCATGTAACCGATATTACGGGCTTTTTTGGTGGAGAAAATTATTACTACAACGGGCATTGGTCGTGGATTTATTCACATGCCAATACTGCTAAGCTAGACTACGACGGCAAGCCCGTAACGCTCAATGGCCGCCCCGTCACCATCATGGAATGGCTGGCGGCTCAAGCCAAAAAGTAAGAAGATTTTGTATTGGTATTACCATCAAGAGCCTACCTGATTTGTCAACTAGGTTCTTGGTGGTAATTCTATTTTAAAGCCGATTTCCTCAGAAAAATGTAGCTGCTCACACTTTTCCAAAGGAATATCAAAAAATAGGGATGCGTGAACCACAACAACTAGCTGGAAAGTGTTACAAGCCGTTAGCCCATGAAAGATAGATGACGGATTATTTTTACCTTTGAGAAAAACTGCTCCGCACCATGCTTAACCGAAAAACCTATTTAGTGGCAACACTACTATTTGCTTGGCTATCAGCCTTTTCTCAAAAACCAACGGCGTTGATTTTTGATACGGACATTGGCCCTGATTATGACGATGTGGGGGCGATGGCGCTCTTACATGCCTTTGCCGACAAAGGTCAGGTCAAGATTCTGGCGACGGTCGCCTCCAACAAGCACCCGCTCGTAGGACCTACTATTGAGATTCTGAACCGATACTTCAAGCGACCATCGTTGCCCATTGGCGAGCCTAAAACCGCTGGAGTTAATGTAGGAGGGTTTCAGCATTGGGCCGATACCTTGGTGGCTCGGTATCCGCATCGCCTCCAGCAAACAGCCGATGCCCAAGATGCTACGGCACTCTATCGAAAGCTACTAGCTGAGCAACCCGACAACAGTGTGACGATTGTAACAGTTGGTTTTTTGACCAACATTGCCAACCTGCTCCAGTCAAAGCCAGACCACTATTCACCACTGTATGGGAACGTGTTGGTAGCCAAGAAGGTAAAACAATGGGTAGCCATGGCGGGGCGATTTCCCGAAGGACGAGAATTCAACATTTTTATGGACTCAACGGCATCGGCTTATGCCATTGACCATTTTCCGAAGCCTATCATTTTCAGCGGTTTTGAAATCGGAGCAGCCGTCAAGACAGGGCTGAAGCTGGTGGCCAAGGGGCAGCCCAATAGCCCCGTGCGAGAGGTTTTTAGAATATCAATTCCGATGGCCGATGAAGACAAAAATGGCCGTATGAGCTGGGATCAAACGGCCACGTTGGCGGCTGCGCAAGGGGCTGAACCTTATTTTGAACTGAAAAAAGGGCGATTCGTGACGATTCCGAGCGGACGAAACGGCTGGAAAGACGACCCTAAAGGTCCGCATTATCGGTTGGTTTTTAAACAAACGCCTCAGCAAGTAGCAGAAGCCATAGAGGCGCTGATGATGCACCAACCTAAGTAACCACCCTGTTAGTGGTCAACGACCCTGACAGCGGTGCAAGTCCATCCAATCGTTAGTGCAATACCAAGCTAATCAGCTGATTACGCCCTGCTTTGGTGCCAGCCGGTAGCGACTGTTCTACTACTCGGCCTGTACCTCGGTGCGCTACTCTGAAGCCTTTATTCTCTAAAATATACAGCGCATCACGCAGGCTCATACCTTGCAAATCAGGCACTTTGTACTTTTGTACATGCTCGTCTTGCCAGCCTTTTGAAGACTTGATGTTCAACTCTTCGGCAATCAGTTTGGCATCGTGCGAGTGGCTTACTTTGAGGTAATTTTGCCCTGTACCTTCCTGATTAGGAGATTTTTTCAACAGTCGGTGCATTTGCACATCCGAGGCATAAATCTTATCGGCAATGTCTCTAAATACTGGCGCCGCCGCATCAGCAGCCATCAATTGCCCGCCGCCCGTACCCCTAGGCTCGTGCACTACTACGATACAACTGTATTTGGGTTGGTTGGCAGGGAAGAACCCCGCAAACGACGTGTGATAACGACCATTTTGATAGCGGCCATTTTCAAGTACTTTGGCCGTACCCGTTTTGCCAGCAATCCGATAGTTAGGCGTATAAATCTTGCGGGCGGTGCCACTTTGCACTACACCTTCCATCATTTCTTTGACTTTCTCTAAGGTTTCGGGGCTACAAATCGGTTCTTCGGGTCGGGTCTGATTAAGCGTAAAATCTTCGATAACCTCGTCGGCAAGGCGAACTTGCTTGACCAAAATAGGCTGTACCCAATATCCATTGTTGGCAACGGCATTGTAAAAAGTCAGCATCTGAAGTGGAGTCACATCTACCTCATAGCCAATAGCCATTTGAGGCAAGGTGAGTGGATTCCAGCGCTTTTTATAGGTGGCTGGATCTTTCAGAATCGGCTTGGGTTCGGGGTCACGGTCACGCAGGTGAATACCCACTCGGTCGCCTAAATGAAAGCGTTCTTTGAGGTAAAAATTGGCATAACGGTCTGGTTTTGAGAAGAAATGCTGTTGCATCAACTTGAAAATCCCCACGTTCGATGAATATGCCATCACCTGCTTGACCGACATCGTGCCGTGCGGGTGGTCGTCTTCAAATTTCTTACCTCGATACACCAAAGCGCCTGTTCCGGTACGTACCGAATCATTGGGCGAAATCTTGGCTTCTTCGAGCAAGGCTACCATCGTAGGTACTTTGAAGATAGAGCCGGGGTCGCATTTACCCACAATGGCATAGTTGAAGCCTTCGGCATACACGCTGTCGGCTACTTTTTGCAAATTAGCAATGGCTTTGATTTGGCCAGTGGCCACTTCCATCACAATCACACAACCGTACTTAGCGTTGTACTGCTTAAGGTGCTGCCGTAGCGACGACTCCGCCACGTCTTGGATGTTGATGTCGAGTGTAGTGTAGATATCCATACCCGGCTCAGGGCGGGTTTCGGCTTCGTCGTCAACAGAGCGCCAGCTTCCTCCTGCTAAGCGTTCGTAAAGGCCTTTGCCCTCAATACCAGCCAACTGTTTGTTAAAGAACCCCTCAAGACCCACACCAGGGTCATTGGCCTTGATACCGCCGATGGTGCGTTGAGCCATTCCCCCAAAGGGTTTAAAGCGTTCCATTGTCGCATCAAAAACTATCCCTGTTGGCGCTGGCGACTTGGGTTTGGTTGATTTTTTATCAGGCTTGGCTTTAGCTGTATCCAACGAGCTTGCCCATACCATGAACCCTTGTTTTTCTTGGAAACTGATTTTTTTCCGACTGAGTTGGAGGTATTTGTCGCTGCTATCTGCCAATGCGGCTGTAATGATGGCATTGTATTCTTTGGCAGTTCGGTCGTTTAAGAGAGCTGAAAGTTTCTCGCAGAGTTTATCCATGTACTTATCCACAGTAAAGATAAAACTGGGCTTTTGGCGAATGTACTTTAGGTCTAATCCAACGGTATAGTAAGGTACCGAAGTAGCTAACAGACTACCATCTGCTGCATAAATATTGCCTCGAATGGCAGGAATCGTCAGGTTGCGGATGATACTTTTTTTGGCTTTTGATCGCCAATGTTCGCCATTGGTTTGCTGGATATACCATAGTTTCACTCCTGCTACAATCATGATAATGAATACAGCAATCGAAACTACTCGTGCTCTAAAAAGGATGTCTTGACGAATATTCATGACCTATGAATTGGGTGTTGTGTATTCTTGGGATTTTCCAACCGTTTTGCTTTCGTAGCTAGAGGTCAGCAAACTACTTACTCCTTGACCACAATTTTTTCGGGAGGGGTTTTGTTTTCGTAGAGGCCTAATTTTTCTACTCGTTTGGCTACTTCGGACTGTTTGCCAGCCTTCATGAAAGTAGATTTTCGGGTGGTGTAGTCGGCTCGTAGTTCATTGATTTCTTTACGCAGCTTGAAGGTTTCTCTGACCAAACGGTCGGCGTTATGCCAAGCACCAATGTACAGCAAGAACAAAAACCCTAACCAAAAGAAGAAAAAAAGCTGGTTGATGGGCAAAGTACCTCCCAACCATCTATCCAGATTGAAAAAACGGTCTAGGTAGGTAAATAACCCTACTCGTTTTCTTTTTGGAGGAGTCGGTTTACTGCGTTCATGATCTCTGAAGGTATTCTTTGCCATACAGATTCAGGGATTTAAGGTATTGTTACTGGTCTTTAGAATGTAAATAGCTTTTTTGAAGCAGTTTCAATCAGTTTATAACCAGTTAATAGTCAGCACTATTTGCTAAAAAATAAGTATCTAATAAGTGCTTAAATCTTCACAAATGATATAGTGTAGCTACTCGGAGTTTGGCACTACGAGCACGAGAATTGTGGGCTATTTCGGCAGGAGATGCTTCAATAGGCTTGCGAGTCACCGATTGCAGAGGTCGTAATTCATTGCCGAAAATGTCTTTTTCCACTTCACCGTAGAACTTCCCTTTCTGAATATAGTTTTTTACTAAGCGGTCTTCTAACGAATGAAAAGTTATCACCGCCAAGCGGCCTTCGGGACTTAATAAATCGGGCACTTGAGTCAAAAACTCCTCTAGGGCTTTCAACTCGTCGTTAACCTCAATCCGAATTGCTTGAAATACCTGAGCAAAATATTTGTTTTCTTTGCCTCTCGGAGCAAACTTTTGAAGTACTGCCTTGAGCTCTTGCGTAGTGTGAATGGGCTTGTTGGTACGAG
Organism: Spirosomataceae bacterium; assembly: GCA_046329195.1. Classification (GTDB taxonomy): domain Bacteria; phylum Bacteroidota; class Bacteroidia; order Cytophagales; family Spirosomataceae; genus JAXLVB01. The sequence goes on from JAXLVB010000001.1 coordinate 1,469,422, forward strand.
CTGCAAACAAAGCGCTAGCCAGCGTACGGGCATTGGTCACTTCGCCATACATGCCAAAAATCCGATGTAATTGCTCAATAGAGTACTCATTCACCAGTTGTTTGGCTGTAAAAGTAGCCTGTTGGTTCATTCGCATATCCAGTTCGCCATCAAACCGAGTAGAAAACCCTCGTGAGGGATCATCTATTTGGTGCGACGAAATACCCAAATCGGCCAAAATACCATCTACTTGACTCACTCTGTAAACACGTAAGTATTTTTGAATATGCCGAAAATTGGCTTCAATAAACACAAACCGCTTATCGTCTATACTTTTGGCCTGAGCTTTGGCATCGGCATCTTGGTCAAAAGCAAACAGTCGTCCGTTTTCGCCCAGTTGTTCTAAAATAACCTTTGAATGTCCACCCCCTCCGAAGGTAACGTCCACATAGGTGCCGTCTGGATTGATAGACAGGCCTTCGAGGCACTCTTTCAACAAAATGGGGATATGATAGACGGCAGAACTCAAAGCGTTAGGCGAGTAATAACACTCATTTAGAAACTAAATTTAATTTTAAACCGTTACAAACTTAACGAATTTCAATACCCGAAAAGAAGCCTTGTTTCAGAAACTTTTTGCTGGTATTCTACTGATTCATCCATCTGCCTGACTATCAATACAAACCATGAAAAAAAAATATTTTCTACTCCTTGTAATTATCTCTTATATAGGTAGTTTAGTGGCCAAACCTCACCCATTAGTTGAATCATTTTTGCCAAAAACACTTTCAACTTCTTCGTTTTTAGCAACCCCGTTCAAATCTGGAACTTGGCGAGCCATGGTCCAATCGCCCGGAGGAGTTTTACCTTTTGGTTTGGAGGTAAAGGTAATAGATGCTCATTCGTTTTCGGTGTATATTCTGAATGGAAAGGAGCGCCTTAAAATGGACGATGCCGTTTTGAAGGGTGATTCCATCGTCATGAGTATGAAGATATTTGATGCTGTCATTGTGGCACATGTTTCAGAAAATAGGTTGATGGGTTATTGGAAACGTCAACGTACGGCTAAGTCATTTGTACAACTGCCATTCAGGGCCGAATACAATTATACTCACCGCTTTGTCCTGGACGCTCCTACAGCCAAACACAACGTTTCGGGCACGTGGGCCACTACCTTTTATACAGACAGAGACACTACTATTTCGGTGGGTGTTTTTGAACAAACAGGCAATCGAGTGAATGGAACCTTCTTGACGACCACTGGCGACTATCGGTATTTGGACGGAAACGTGGTAGGCGATACGCTTTATCTGTCCACTTTCGACGGTACACACGTGTATTTGTTTAAGTCCAAAATCGAAAATAATCGCTTGGTAGGAGGATTTTACTCAGGTGCTACGGGTTTCGAGAAAATGATTGCTCAAAAAGACCCTAACGCCGCCCTACCCGACTTGGATAAACTCACCTTTCTGAAGCCGGGTATGGAGCGTATTAGCTTCCAATTTCCTAACCTAAAAGGAAGCCCCGTTTCGTTGGACGATGCTAAGTTCAAAGGCAAAGTGGTGGTGATTCAGTTGATGGGGTCGTGGTGTCCCAACTGCATGGACGAAACCAACTTCTTGGCGCCGTGGTATGTCAAAAACAAGAAGAGAGGTGTAGAAATAATTGGTTTAGCATACGAAAAAAGTAATGTTTTGACTGAATCGGCCCCCAAGCTGGAGCGTATGAAACAGAGGTTTGGTATCGAATACGAAGTGCTATTGGCTGGCATCAACGACAAAGACGTTGCCTCACAGTCGCTACCGATGCTAAGTAAAGTGCTGGCTTTTCCGACCACCATCATCGTGGATAAAAAGGGAAAAGTACGTCAAATTCATACGGGTTTTTCGGGGCCTGGCACAGGTAAATATTATGACCAATACGTAGAAGATTTTAATCGTTTGATGGACAAGTTATTGTCTGAATAAAACGGACACTGCTTTCTGTTTTTACTAAAAAGCGGAGCATAACCTCTCCGCTTTTGTATTCATTATGCCCCGAAAAGAACTGATATTGTTATTGTTGTTGGCCTGTGTGAATTTCACGCACATCATGGATTTTATGATTATGATGCCGCTCGGGCCACAGCTTATGCGTAGCTTCAATGTGTCACCACAGCAATTTGGCTGGATGGTATCGGCTTATTCGTTTAGTGCAGGTTTTTCTGGTTTTTTGGCCTCATTTTTTGTAGATAGGTTTGACCGCAAGCGAGTACTCCAAACGGCTTATTCTGGCTTAGTAATAGCTACTTGGGCTTGCGCTTTTGCGCCTACGTATGAGCTGCTAACGGCGGCTCGTATCATCGCCGGAATTTTTGGGGGAGTATTAGGCTCACAAGTTATGTCTATCGTAGGGGATACCATTCCATACGAACGCCGAGGGCGGGGTATGGCCGTCATTCAAGCGGCTTTTTCATTAGCAGCGGTGGCGGGCGTTCCGTTTGGCTTGTGGCTGGCCTCGCAGCTTAGTTGGCATGCTCCATTTTTGTTTGTGGGTTGCCTTGGGTTAGTCAATAGCCTACTCATTCAGTTTTTTGTACCACCTCTAACTACTCATTTACAGCAACTTGACCACAAGCCGCATCCATTGGATGTCATCAGGAGCATTGCCAGCCAGCCCAATCAACAACGGGCTCTGGTACTGACAGGTCTGATGATGATTGGCCACTTCAGTATCATTCCGTTTATCTCTCCGTATTTGGTAACCAATGCCCATTTCTCCGAAAAAGATATTTACTTAATTTATCTGGTAGGTGGAGCACTCACCATCATTTCTTCGCCACTGATTGGCAAATTGGCTGACCAGTACGGCAAATACCGATTGTTTGCCATCTGCGCCTCGTTGTCGCTCACGACTACCTTTGCCATTACCAATCTCCCTGCCGTCGAGCTACCCCTTGTGCTGGTTGTGTCGGGTTTCTTTTTTATCTTTTCGGGGGGGCGTGTTATTACCTCGCAAGCCATGCTGTCGTCGGTGGTTTTGCCACAAAATAGAGGTGGATTCATGAGCATCAATACCGCAGTGATGCAGTTGTCGTCGGCTACGGGGTCGTTTGTGGCTGGAATGATTGTACAAAAAGGTTCAGACGGACTTTTGCACCATTACCCATACGTTGGTTATATGGCTATCATAGCGATGATTTGTGCGATTATTGTAGCTCGAAAGATTAAGCCTGTCGGACAAGATGCAGTATAGAACGAGATACCCCTACGAAAATAAGGTATCCCAAAGCAAATAGCCATTGAGTACGATAATGACTATCGTGACTATCCAGCTCAGCATCGTAAGCCAGCCGCTATTCACAAAAGCCCCCATTTTGGTCTTGTTGCTTGTGAAAAGCACCAACGGCACTACGGCAAAGCTTAATTGTAACGATAAAATTACCTGACTCAACACCAGCAATTCGCTTGTGCCTCGGTCGCCATATAACAAGGTGACTATCAAGGCTGGCACCACAGCAGTGAGCCGAGTAAGAAGGCGCTGCAACCACGGTTTGATTTGGAGGTTCAGAAAGCCTTGCATCACAATCTGCCCTGCCAGCGTACCCGTTAGCGTAGAGTTTTGCCCCGAAGCCAACAACGCTACTGCAAACAAAATACTGGCCCATTTTACCCCTAAAATCGGATTTAGGAGTTGGTGGGCATCCATGATGTCGGCCACGTGCTGATTGCCTGAAAAATGAAACACCGCCGCCGAAATAATCAGAATAGCAGCATTGATAAAGAACGCCAAAAACAGCGATACGGTAGAGTCTATTGTTGCAAAACGAATGGCCATCCCCTTGCCCGACGCATTACGCTCGTAGGCACGGGTCTGCACGATGCTTGAGTGTAGGTAGAGGTTATGTGGCATGACCGTTGCCCCCAGTATCCCGATGGCTACATACAGCATCGAAGGATTAGTCAAGATGTCGGGCTGAGGTACAAGTCCTGTTACTACTTGTCGCATATCAGGCTTTGACGCTACGATTTCGTAGGCAAAACAGGCAAAAATCACCAAAATCAAACTCCCTACGATACTCTCTAACACTCGAAACCCTCGCCCTTGAAAGTACATAATGGCCAGTACGTCGAGCACGGTGATAACCACCCCTACCGACATCGGAATACCGAACAAAAGATGCAGGGCGATAGCAGAACCTAATAGCTCAGCCAAATCACAAGCAACAATGGCCACTTGGCAAAGCACCCACAGCACAAGCACCGTAGGGTGAGAATAGTGCTGCCGGCAAGCCTGCGCCAAGTCAAGCCCTGTAGCAATACCCAGCTTCAGCGCAAGGTGCTGCAAGAGCATTGCAAACAGATTAGACAGCAAAATCACCGAAAGCAAGGTGTAGCCAAACCGAGCCCCCCCCGCTATGTCGGTCGCCCAGTTGCCAGGGTCCATATAGCCTACCGCCACCATCAGGCCTGGGCCGGTAAAAGCCCATAATTTTCGCCAAAAGCCAGCTCCATGCGGCACTTGCACGGAGGCATGTACCTCGGGCAGCGACTGCACCGGCAGTTGGGTGTTTTTTTCCATCAAGGGCGGTAAAACATTCATAAACTTGCTTGGGTTGTACGATCCTCCTTTGCAAACCAATGAGATTCAGAAGAAACAGAACGGACTATCCACAATTTCATGACAAACATAAAATTACTTTTTGGTAATTCAAAATATTTTTTTAGGTTTGTCTAAATTTTTGTTTACGCCAGAGAAAATTTTATTTTTGAAACGTTATTTCAACACCTCATGCACTCATTCACCGAAGAAAACTATCTGAAAATCATCTACCATCTTTCGGCGGGAATTGATGGGGAGGTGAGTACCAATGCGCTTTCGGAGCAAACTCAGACGAAAGCGGCCTCGGTATCGGATATGCTTCGTAAACTGGCGGACAAAAATCTGATTCACTACAAGAAGTACCAAGGTGTACGCCTCACCGAGGCAGGTCAACGTATTGCCTTGGCCGTGATTCGGAAGCATCGGTTGTGGGAGGTATTTTTAGTGCAAAAATTAGGCTTTGGCTGGGACGAAGTACATCACATAGCAGAACAGTTAGAACACATTGACTCTGAAGAACTTATCGCCAAACTTGATGAGTTTTTAGATTTCCCCAAAACAGACCCCCACGGCGACCCCATCCCCGACCAACTGGGGGAAATGCCGCTGCATCAGGCGCAATGCCGCCTGTCTGAAATCAAGGTAGGTCAAAAAGTGGTGATGATGGGCGTAGCCGAAGACACACCGGCTTTTCTTCAGTATCTCGACAAAACGGGCCTAAAACTGGGTTGTGGGCTACTGATTGAAGAAGAAAATGCTTTCGATAAATCGCTGAGAGTGAGTATCAATGGGCAATCAGCTCAGTTCCTCAGCCACGAAGTAGCTAAGTGCCTGCTGGTAAAGTAGCTAGACATCTAAAAATGTGTTGAATCTGCCGTGCGCATCTCTACTTCTTGGTCCAGTACCAATAGAACGGAAGCCCCGTTGCAATCAGCGCAAGACCGATGAGTGCTTCGTAAGGGCGAGAAAACAGCGTATTGATTAACAATGCCACACAGGCTACAATAAAAATCAGCGGCACTATTGGGTAGCCTACCACTTTGTACGGACGCTCGGCATCGGGCATGCGCTTACGCAAGATAAATACCCCTACCGTAGTGGCACCATAAAAAATGAACGATGCAAAAATGAGCATGTCGGTCAATTGGTCAAACGTACCCGACAGCATCATTACTGCTGACCAAAACGCCTGAATCCAGAGAGCTTTAGAGGGCGTATTGTAATCAGGGTGAACATACTCAGTACCTTTGAAAAATACTCCGTCTTTGGCCATCGAATACGAAATACGAGCCGACGTGAGTAGGGTACTGCTGGTGCAGTTGAAGGTAGTAATCAAAATCAAGACGGAAATAATCCAGCCACCACCTTCGCCCAAGAAGTGCTTCACTACGCTTACGGCAGCAATGCCGTTTTGAGATTGATGGATGGCAATGAAGTTGTCGATGGGCATAACATAGAGGTAGGTAAAGTTGAGCAACAAGTACACTGCCATAATAATCAAACTCCCTAAGGTGAGAGCCAGTGGTAGGTTGCGTTGCGGATTCTTGATTTCGCCGCCAATATAACCCAAAGCAGCCCAGCCTTCATAGCCCCAAAAAGCACTGAGCGAGGCCACAAACATGGCCTTGAAGAGCGTCATACCCGATAATTTGTCGGGGTCGTAGGTTACGCTATTGGTCGTGATGTTCGACATACTTCCATCGCTCATGGTAAGGCCCAGTACGACAATCAAGGCAATGATAATCAGCATCGCAACGGTCAAGACGTTGCTCAAACTTGCTCCGAGTTTTAGCCCTCGGTAATTGAAGTACGTCAAGCCCACAATGAGGGTAATCCCCAAGATTTTGACACCTGAATTGTCGAACGGATGTAGGCCCAACAAATCCACGTCGGCCCAAGCGGCCAGCGGATTGCCCAAGGGAACAAGACTATTGAATGACTGCGAAAACACATAAGCCAACGAGGCTATCGAGGCCGTACGCACTACTGCAAACTGCGACCACCCAAACAAATAGGCAAAAAAGCGATTGTAAATGGTTCGGAAATAGGCAAACTCCCCGCCCGAATCGGCCAACATACTACCGATTTCAGCATTGCTCAACGTGCCTGCCAACGATACCAAACCCGCCAACACCCAGCAAAGCAAGACTAACGTAGGCGACTGCAACTCGGCGGACATGGGGGCTACTTTCTTGAATACGCCCGAACCAATAACCGAGCTGATGACCAAAGCCGTGGCGGCTCCCAAGCCGATGGACCGAACTAATTGACCTTGCTTTTCTGACATGTGCGAAGAGGGTTAGGTGGTTTTGGTGGTAATTAGGGCATTTTTTGCACAAAAAGCAAATTTTGAGTAGCAAGACATAGACCTTCTTGAGGCCCTCTACCCTGTCAGTGGTTGAAGACCCTGGCAGCGGTACTAGTCAGACCGCTTTCGCCTTGCCATGATTTACCAAATCGTGGTACAACTTGATGATTACCACCCACCCCTTGTGGTAAATCACCCTATTTTATCACAAGATGGCTCTGTGAAAACCTTGCAAATTGCTACAAATCAATAATTTACCAATAACCAGTAACCAATACCCTACGAGTTAACAAAATTTAACTTCATGCTTTGACAGAATGCTTTGTATTTTTGTGGACTGAATCTTGTGCAGACTTTAGATTTCCTCTACGGCATTGAAAATACTTGATAATTACATCTTTAGGCGTTTTCTGAAAACCTACCTCTTTACGCTGTCTATCATCGTACTGATTATTTGCGTGATTGATTACACCGAAAAAGTGGATGATTTTATCAAGAAAAAGGCTCCTCTTCAGGAAATTCTATTTGACTACTACCTCAATTTTATACCGTATTGGGGCATTTTCATTAGTCCATTGATTGTGTTTATTGCCGTGGTGTTCATGACGGCCAATATGGCTGCCCGCACCGAAATCATTGCGATTCTGAGCAGTGGGGTGAGTTTTCTTCGGTTGTTGGTGCCTTATTTGCTGGGGGCTGCTGCCATCGGTCTGATGACCTTTGCGATGGTGGGCTACTTGATTCCGATTGCCAATAAAACCCGCATTGCGTTTGAGAAAAAATACGTGAAATCGCAGTATTATTTTGACCAGCGGGATTTTCACCTCAAGATTGCGCCCGATGTATATGCCTACATGGAAAGCTACAGCAACATCAACAAAACGGGCTATCGTTTTTCGTTGGAGCGCATCAAAGGCACTCAGTTACTAGAGAAACTCTCGGCAGAGCAAATCACCTGGGACTCTACCCGTAGCAAATGGCGACTCTCTAACTACAAAATCCGTAGCATCAACCAAGACCGAGAAACCTTGAAATTTGGCAACAGTACCGATACACTCATCAACCTGCACCCCGAAGATTTTGAGAGTAAATACCAGTTTCAGGAAACCCTCACGCTCACCGAGCTCGAAAACTACATCTCGCAACTCCGCAGCCGAGGCGCCGATGGCATCGAGACGTACCTCATCGAAAAGTATATGCGCTATGCCAACCCCTTCGGCATTGCCATTCTGACATTTATTGGGGTGATTGTCTCGGCTCGTAAGTCACGGGGGGGCGTGGGTTTGCGTATAGCCTTGGGTTTTGCGCTGGCCTTTACCTACATTATGTTCTTCATCTTGGCCAAAGGCATCGCCGAAACGGGCGACATCCCTGCTCTGCTGGCTGTTTGGTTACCCAACCTCATCTTTGCTGGCGTAGGCATTGTGTTATACAAAACCGTTCCTCGATGAAGGGGGCTAGGGATTGGTTTACTGGTTATTGGGTAGCTGAGGGGTGATTAATAGTCTAACACGCATCACTCAAGCCTGTCTCCAGACCGACTTCTTTCGGTTATTAAGAACTTATTTATTTTCTAAGTCGTGTAGCTATTTCTCTTAAATGCTATTTTGACTCCCTAAAATGAGACTAGAGTAAGAGTAGTTAAATTGACGGATTTTAGTACTTTTGTCTTATGGATAGGGCTGATAAGATAAAATACAAATCTACATTCAAAACGGAATTGGACAGGTTTGCTGACAAACTTGAAAAGTACGTTTCTACAGATAAGGGCGAGTGGACAATAAAAGGCTTTATAGACGTTTACAAGAACATTTATACTATTTCTTCTGACACCAAAATCGTTTCAAAAATCCTTGAGATACACATATTTCCCCAAATCTTACAGTTTGCAGATAGCATCGGCTACAGAATAATCCTTGCTGAAAAACAAAATTGGTATCCTGATTTGACATTTGTAAAGAAAGATAATGATGCAGTAAAATTTGCGCTTGATATAAAGACTACTTTCAGGCGGAACAACAAAACTGCTGGTTTTACGCTTGGAAGTCATGGGGGTTATTTCAAAGAACGAGATAAAGACAAGAACATTCAGTTTCCTTACAATCAATATTTGGGGCATTATTGTCTGGGCGTTATATATACCCGCACGGACATTTCAGATAACCTTGCCGAAACAGACATTTACCAAGTTCAAGAACTTCAATCAGCTGATGATTCGCAAGAATATGAAGCGCCTAACACAAAGATCGGAGAGCGTTCTGTTACAACGGTAAAGAATCTCAAAGCGATTACTTCAGTGATAAAAGACTTTGATTTTTTTGCTGCGGAGAAATGGAAAATCGCAAGTGATAAGCAAGGTTCAGGTAATACTGCGAATATTGGTTCAATCTTAGATATTGCTGACCTAAAAAATGAAAATGGGGTTTTTAGTCAATTAGGCGAAGAATGGTTTGATGAATACTGGATCAACTATGGGTCAGCTAGCATAGTGAAAGATGGGAAGCCGACTAAAATTACCAGCCTTAAAGATTTTTTAGAGTTCAAAGGCAGGATTGACCTTTGGGCTAAAATCATTTCAAAAACTTTAAAACAAGCATAAATACGCAAGATAACGAAATGAGAATAGTTGTCCCACCCATAAAAAGTCAAGGTATAAAAACCAAGTTAGTTCCTTGGATAATGGAACTGGCTCCAAACGTATCGGGTAAATGGATAGAACCCTTTCTCGGGACAGGGGTAGTTGCTTTTAATTCAGGTTATAAACAAGCAATTCTAAACGACACTAATCCTCATATTATTAATTTTTATAAAGGTATTCAAGATAAGTCTATAACTGCCGCATTAATGAAGCAATACCTGGAAAGAGAAGGCGAGTTATTGAGTAAGGCAGACAATAACGGTTATGAGCACTATTTGAAAGTGAGGGCACGGTTTAATAGTGGAGAATTTTCGCCCTATGATTTTATCTTCCTTTCACGAGCAGGATTTAACGGAATGATGAGGTTTGGGAGTAAAGGAAACTGGAACATTCCTTTTTGCAAAAAACCTGACCGCTTTGCCCAAGCATATATAACTAAAATAACCAATCAGGTTTCGACTGTTTCACAAATCATTCAACCAAGCCCCAACTGGATTTTTTACAATAAATCGTTTGCTGAGATTATACCTCTTGCAACAGAAAATGATGTCATCTATTGTGACCCTCCCTATTTTGGCAGACACGTTGATTATTACAACGGCTGGACGGAACAGGATGAAGAACTTTTATTTAACTTACTATCAGAGACAAAGGCGAAGTTTATTCTTTCAACTTGGCATCATAACGATTGGAGAGAGAACGAGATGATAAATAAGTTTTGGCGTAAGTTTAATATTGTAACCCAAGACCATTTCTACCACAATGGTGGTAATATTGAAAACAGAAGGACTGTTGTCGAAGCATTAGTTTGTAATTTTTCCATAGATAGCATCAAATCACATAATCATGGAATAAAAACCAAACCAAAAACGGAGCAGTTGGCGTTTGAATGGTCGGTGTAGAGAATGGTAGGACAAAATAATTACTCTGAAATACAGCTATGTAGAATTTTGTGGTGATAAAAACTAAAAAATGACAAGCAATGAGTTTTTAAGGCTATTACAATGTGCTTCAATCATTGCTCATGATTTTGCAAAAAACTATGTGCTTGACGAGCTTCCAACCGATTATCTGTACACTGTGACCTTGAATGCTACCTCTGGCAATCCTAATGTAAAACGGTTTGATAGTTACTCTAATGATAACGGTAAAAAAATAGAGTATATTACTGCAAAGCAAGTCATAGAACTGTTATACAGGAAACACAAAATTCCTATTTGGATAGACATTGCGGTCGAAAGTGTTTACGAGTATAAAACTATTTTCAGACTTCTTTGTGCAGGGTACTATTCAGATAATGAGACGGATTATTATTATACTTCTAACGGAACTGGACCGTTTGGTATTAAAAGCCCAATTTTACCACCTGATTTTATAGAAGGGGAAAAATTTAAACTTAAAGTCCTTCCTTAGTTCCTTTGGGGCTTCGCAAAGAACTAACCCGTTAAAGTTACAAAACACAATATTATCACACACCCTCACCCCCATCTTCCCGAAATTTTTTTATTCCTCCTTCTTCTCCTAATTTTGGTGGCTTGATTGTAACAACTAGTACCACCGAATGGCTTCGCCCAAAACTTCTGATTACTTGCAACTCCACTTTTTGGTCTTGATTTGGAGTTTTACTGCCATCTTGGGCTTGTTAATTTCTATTTCGTCGCTTCCGTTGGTCATGTACCGTACAGGGCTGGCAGCTTTGGGCTTGGGCGTTTTGCTGGTGGTGCGAGGCATTAATGTACGAGTGCGCCGTGCCGAAGCCCTCCAAATCATGGGTGTAGGTATGCTAGTAGGTTTGCATTGGCTGTTGTTTTTTGGGGCAGCTCGTTTGTCCAATGCCTCCGCTTGCTTGGCAGGCATGTCCACTACCTCGCTCTGGACGAGTTTTTTGGAGCCTCTCTTTACTCGTAAAAAAGTCCAACTCCTTGATGTACTCCTTAGTTTGGTCGTCATCGCAGGGTTGTATTTGATTTTCCTGTTTGAGTTCAACTACATCGTTGGGGTGCTAACGGCTGTGGCATCGGCCTTTTTGGCGGCGCTGTTTAGTACGCTCAACAGCCAACTGTCGCATCGGCACGAGGCGCTCGCCATTACTTTTTACGAAATGATTGGTGCCTGCACGGTATCGGTGCTGGTAGTGGTGGGGTACTTGCTATGGGTAGATAGCTCCTTGCCGCTACTTCCTCAAGGCTACGACTGGCTCTGGATTACGACCTTGGCTTGGGGCTGCACGGTGTTTCCGTGGTCTATTTCCATCAAGCTCCTCCGCCGCTTTTCGGCCTTTGCCATGAACCTCATTATCAACCTCGAACCCGTCTATGGCATTGTACTGGCGTTTTTGTTTTTCGGCGAAAAAGAACGCATGACTCCAGGGTTTTACGGCGGCACTTTGCTGATTTTGGTGGCGGTCTTGAGCTACCCTTGGCTACACGCTCGCCTCAACAGAAAGGAATTACTTCCATGAAATTGGCTCTACAAAAATTCGCCCCTGCGGCCTTGGTGGCGCTACCTATCATAGGCTTCTGGTATTATTTTGGGGTGTATTCGGTCAATGCTCCTATGTGGGACGACTTCGTTCTGACCGATTTTATCCTTCGACTGTCTGATAACCCAGCGTTTTCCGAGAAAATCCGACTCTTTTTTGCCCAACACAATGCTCACCGTATTGTTTATGACCGAGTGGTTACGTACCTGATTTGGGTACTGACGGGGCAACTGGACTTTAGGATGATGATGCTCGTTGGCAACTTGAGTCTAATGGGATTGATAGCCTTGTGTTGGCAATTGCTCAAGGGGCAAGGGCTTTCGCTTTGGTATTTGGTACCTGTGCCTTGGCTGCTGCTGACCATACAAGGGTATGAAAACACTTTTTGGGCAATGGCTTCGCTCCAAAACTACACCGTGCTTTTATTTATTTTAGGAGCGCTGTATTGCTTGGCCTTGTGTATCCAGCAGGGTAGCAGTAAGGCGTTTGTAGGGGCGGCAGTCCTGGGGATTTTGGCTACTTTTACCAGTGGCAACGGGCAGATGACCTTTTTTATCGGTATGCTGTTGTTGGTGTATTTTCGTCGCTGGGGGCTGTTATTGCGCTGGGTGGGAATAATGTTACCTACGCTGGGTTTGTACTTTTGGGGCTATAAGCGGCTGCCGCAAGAGTTGTTTACACCTAAGTTTTTTATCAATTTCTTTGCCTTCAACGGCGCCGCCTTTGCCGACGGCGACCAATATCGCTGGGCTTTGGTGGTAGGCGTGTTGGTGTTTGTAGGCTTGTTTGGCATTTTCTGTTGGAAGGTAGGTCTTCCGTTGCTTCGGTTGAAGCGGGTGTACCCTGCCCTCGAACACACTGTATTGTATGCTTGGTTTATCTTTTTGTGCATCACGTCGTTGTTGGTGGCAGCTTCGCATTTAGAAGAACTCCCTATTCACGAAACGCTTGTGAGTCGCTATAAAATTTATTCGCATTTATTCTTGATTATCAGCTATTTGTGGGTGGTTATCTTAGCGAGCAATCGCCTCAAGAAGTGGTTTTTGACAGCAGGTATCTTGGGTGGAATGGTATTTTGGATAAGTGCGTATTACCAGTTTTTTGACGACATGCACTACCGCAACCGAGACCTACTCGTTACGGGTTTCAACGTACATCAGAACGGCACTTGCTTGATGGGGATTTCGCACGCTTCAGCAATGGATAGCATTTATCAAAAACTGGAAGCCAAACAGCTGTACCGCCTGCCCAATCGGATTGTGTGGCCCTCGGCAGTGAGTGGGGGAGAGGTACACCTGCAAGTACAAGAAGTAGAGCGTAAGCTACTGTATTTCACACCGTTGGTCAAGACACTGGCCATTGCGAACCAAGATTTGTTGCCTACCATCAATACCCCCACCGATGGGGCTTTGGTGGTGCTGCGGTCGGCCCGTAAGGCGTTCGTATTTAGCACGCATCAGAATCGCAACGGCAAAAAGGGGTTCTTTATGGGAAAAGGCTATTATCGAAGCGGCTTTTTTACCGAAATCCACAAGCCTCTGCTCCCGCCTGATACGTATCAGGTAGGTCTCCTATTGGTCGAAAATGGTGCCAGTCGTCTATTGATGACACCACAAACCATAGTGGTACACTCCAACGAACTGGTAGAATAGAGCTAATATGCTTCTTGGTGTATTACTTCGTTGCCAATAACTTAGCTATATACGCCACATACATTTTGGCCTGATTATCAATGTATTGCTGGCGTTCTTTTTGTTCAGCTTCGCTTTGTTTGATATTCAAAATCGTTGGGTTTGGCACGCCATACGTCACAAAAGCAGGCTGGTAGTCGAGTTGGCACAGACGAGCAAATGCCTCGTAAGGTGTCAACGCTTCGTCTATCGAGATGTTCATTAATCCTCCATGCCTGAAGTCGTCGGCAGTACCTCCAGCCGAAGTGGCAATGAGTAGTTTTTTACCTTTGAGCGGATTCCCTGCTTCGAGGGCAAACTTACTGGTTACGACTTCGTCCATCCACTTTTTGAGCAGACTCGGTGCCGAAAACCAATACAACGGAAACTGAAACACAATCAGCTGGTGCGTGCGAAGCAGTTGCTGTTCGGTCGTTACGTTTATTTTTTCGTCGGGGTAGGTGCGATACAGTTCATGAATCGTGACGTTGGGCATTGCGCTAACAGCCTTCAGCAATTGGCGATTTACCTCCGACTGAGCCATGTTAGGATGAGCCACAATAACCAACGCTTTTTGGCTAAAAGCACAGGTACTTAGCATCAAAAAAAGCCATCTCCACTGATTCAGTAGTGTTTTCATGGTTAGTAGTTACACCAAAGCCTTCGGGTTGAGCGAAGGCTTTGGTGATGTTGTTCAATAACTATTTTAACGTTTGTCAGAAGGCAGTACTTCAAAGTATTTTGCCCATCTCAACAATAAAGCGCTATATATCAGGCTTTTGTCTCATTCATCTAATGCGAATGAAGCGCTGACGATTCTATTTTAGCTTTGATTTGCTCAAGTCTTATTCGTAATTCTTCCACATTTTGCTGGATAGCTTGACCAATCAAAGCCTTCTCAGATTCGCTTCTTTCTAAGGCTTCTTGTTCAATTTTTTCACGAAAAAGAGCCTTTTCATCTTCTGAAAGTTGCTGGTATTCACGAAACTCCTGATAGAGTTTTTTCTGTTCAGTTGCGCTGCTCATCGTCTTTTTCTTTAAGTTTTTTCATAAGCTCTGCATACATTTCCAACAACGTATCTATCGAATCTTGTATCTGTGGGGTGGCACCTTCTTTTTGCAAGCGCCAGTTGTAAAAGTCTAACAGATCCTTAATTCCTTTGAGTTCGACCTCCAGGAGAATTCGCTCTAATTCTGTCATTATATCTGCCAATTTGTTAGCCTACAACACCTCTCCAGCCTTGAAAGAATCTTCGAGCGCTACTAAGCTGGGGTTTCCAAACACTTCGGCGCCGTTGTATTCATAACGAATTGGCTCCTCGGCGGGGCGATTGCGGTGATGCTTAAAAGCCAAATCTGACGAATAATGACACACATACGACTTGCGAGTGCGCCCAGGTGTGCGAATCGGTTCGCCACCATGAGCTAAGGCCGCATGCCAGAGGAGCACGTCACCTTTTTTGATGAGCAGGGTACGTTTTTCGAGTCCCATTCGTTGACATTCGGCCTCTAAATACTTGGCAAAATCATCAGGGTTGCGGGTTGATTTTTCGTTGAAGAAGATACCATTCCCAAAGTTGAACTTTTTGATTTTATGTGAACCTACATAATAGGTGAGTGGCCCAGAGTCGGGCTGCACGTCTTCGATCGGAATCCAAGCCGCAGCCAAGTGGCTGGGTATTTCTGATACTACATAAGCGAAGTCTTGATGGGTGGCTTGCTGGCTACCATACAAAAATGTAAGGCTCTGCATAGCAACCACTTTACTACCAAATACAGCCTCCAAAAAATACACAATGGAGGGATGCAGCATCAGTTTTTTGCCTGCCAACGATTGGTTATGAAAGTCATTGATTTTGATATACGGCCCCGTCAGTACTTCTTTGGTAACGTCTTTTACTTTCTGAATCGGTTTTTTAGAAAACTCAGGTAAGTCAATCCGAATCTCGGTTTCGTATTTTTTGTGGTTCTCAATAAGTTCTGATACATCCCCCCAATACACGTCAATGAACTGCTGTGGGATGGCTTGTTCCAAAATCACGAAGCCGTTTTCTTGCCAAAAGCGGAGTTTTTCGGCTAAATCATAAGGCAACTCTTTGGCTTTGGCGTACTGTTTCACAAACGCATCAATATCGGCGTAAGGCTGATCTACCCACGGCAGGGTATCAGCCTCAAACTCTTTGGGGATGGGTTTGAGCCAGTCTTTAATCTTGGTTTTAAGTTCTGCTAACATACATTTAGGCGTGTTAAGGATTCAAAATGTGCCGTAAGTCCTTCTACAAAAGGCGCTTGGTAGTACCTACTGTTAAGATTTTTTGATGGCGTCTTCTTTGCAACCATTTACAAATCAATACCTTACAAATGTATTGATTTTTGTCTCGATGCCTACGGCTTATCACTTACAAGTATTTACATTTACTTTGTGGCGTTGAAAGTAGAAGAATTTGCTTGTATTCGCAAGTACCGATTGCGTCCAGTCTTATTTCCTAATGGTTGAACAGCTACAAAAAAACTACGCAACTGTAGGCGTTTCGCTCCTGTTTTTGGTATTGGCTTTGCCCTTAGTGGCGCTGTCGTGGTACAATGTGCCCTCGGCTGCCGATGACTTCTGTTTTGCACTCAATACTATCAAATTTGGTTTTTGGCAAGGGCAACGCTATTACTACGATGGCTGGACGGGGCGGTACTTTTCGACCCTGCTCATGCACGCCAACCCCTTGGTATGGGGATGGTTAGGTTGGTACAAAGTCTTTCCACTATTGATGTTAGGCGGGCTGAGCCATTCGCTCTATCGCCTTGTTGTGCAGCTCACCCCCTGCACACCTACCCAAGCGTGGGTGGCCACGAGTGGCTTGTTGTTTTTGTATTTGTTTCAAGCACCCAGTTTGGTCGAAGTGTTTTTTTGGTTGCCCAGCGTGGCAGGTTATACGGTAGCTATGATTCTGCTCAACTACTTTGTGGTAGCTTTAGCAAAGGCAAGTCAGGCAAAGCCTTCGGTGCTCGAAATCGTCTGGATGAGTTTCTTGATTTTTGCCATTGTGGGCCTCAACGAAACCCCCATGTTAGCGCTGTTTGTGTTGTTGGGGGCGATGGCTGGGCTGACGTTTCTTCGCATTTGGCGATTACCGTGGTTTTGGTGGATACTGCTGGGCGTGCTTGTTGTTTCGGTGTATTTAGAGCTTTCGGCGCCTGGCAATCGGGTACGCATGAGCTATAACCCCGTGAGTGGTCAACTAATTCCATCGGTGATTTCGTCGGTTCAAGACACCCTAATGGCCATTGCCGATTGGCTGATTCATACCCCTTTGTTGTTTTTTACAGCCTTGTTTATACCCCTTGCCTTGCAGTGGCTAGGCGGCTCGCACCGAGTGCTGGCAGTACATCCTATCCTCAGCGTGGGGCTTTGGTTAGGGATTTTAGCCTTAGGGATTTTTCCAGGGTATTATGGCGTGGGTATTCCGCCGCCACCTCGTACGATGAACTTGGTGTATTGGTTTTTCTTGTTAGGCTGGTTTTTTAATGTGCTTGTCTTGCTCTCCTTTATTCGTAGCAAACGACGCCTCCAGCCAGCACCACTGCCCTTCTACATTCAGGTATTCTTAGGTACTTGGGCGTTGGTGATGTTGGTTCAAAGCGAAAATATTCGTCCTTTGTATGGCGATTTGCTCAAAGGACGAGCCAAGCAATATTATGCCGAAATGACGACTCGGTACCAGCGTATCGAAACGGAGAAAAACTTGCCTCTGGTGGAAGTAGATAGTTTGGTAACCCGGCCTAAAATGCTGTTTACCGAAGACATCACGGCTAATCCGAAACACCTTTGGAATACCTGTCAGGCAGAATACTGGGGTGTAAAGGCATTGAAAATCAAGGAAAAACCAAATTGACTCTTGATAGTCCCGATAGTTATTGGGAGAAACTTAGTAAGCTTGCCAAGTAATTAACTTGAACTACATGGGGGTTTTTAACCTCATTTATCCAAATGCCCGACCACTCCATTTGCATTGTCGTTCCATGTTACCGAGAAGGTAATCGGCTTCCGGTGGCCGACTACCTGAGCTTCTATGAATCGTATCCTGCGGTGAGTTTGTATTTTGTAGATGACGGCAGCAACGACAATACGTGGCAGGTACTTCAAGACGTACGAAAAGGACGTGAAGATCGTATAAATAGCCTACAACTAGCTCATAATCAGGGTAAAGGCGAGGCTGTTCGGCAGGGGCTGTTAGCAGCGTTGGACTGGAAACCTTTTGATGCCGTGGCGTTTTTTGATGCCGACTTGGCTACTCCTCTCCAAGAAGTCTTTTTGTTAGCCGAAACCATGAAGCAAGGCGATTATTGGATGGTGTTTGGTTCACGGCTCATGCGGATGGGGTCGTTGATAAAACGCAACCCGATGCGCCACTATTTCGGACGGGTATTTGCTACGGCAGCCAGTTTGGTGATTCCGTTACCGATTTATGACACTCAATGCGGCGCTAAACTCCTTCGAGCCGACCTGATTCGGGCTATTTGCCAAGAACCTTTTATGAGTAGATGGTTGTTCGATTTAGAGATTTTTGCCCGAGTTATCAAGCAATTCGGTCAGGCTAATGCAGAGCAACGCCTCCTTGAAGTACCACTGCGTACGTGGGTCGAAAAGGGGGATTCTCGACTCAAAATCACCGATTTGTTTAGAGTTCCTTACGAACTTTGGCGCATTCGTCGGCGGTATTTTTAGGCCGAAATGGTTTCTCGTTCTTTGCTCCGACGGCTCTCCAGTGCTAATTCACGACGACGATGACGGTAGATTTTAATAGCTAATTCTTGAAGTACTTCGAGTGAGGCCTGTGTTTGGGGAGAAAAAGCCCCACCGTAAATCGTCACGTCTATTTGGCGTAAGGCATCGGCCAGCCGTTCGTCGGGGATGTTATCGGTAATTTCTTTGGTCGTAAACGAACTAAAAGGCTTTTGTTCAAGACGTTCGACGTACTTTTTCCACAATACTACTGACTTTTCCACATTACCAATTCCGGCTTTGCCCGCAATGCCTCGTTGAAGCCGCTGAAATGAGCGCAAAAAATCGCTATGACGGCGACGAAGTTGGAAAAATCGAATCTGCCGACGGATGGTTTCGCCAAACAACCAAAAGATGATGACCCCTATCAACAAACTGCCGATGATAACTAATAAAATAAGCGGATAGTTGGTCTGTTGCTCTACATGCAAGAGATGGGTATCAGCCTTGAGGCTCAACTTTGCTGGGTTACCGCTGATGAGCTCATGCAGTACTACCGAGTCAGCAGGCGAGTACACAGCGGTACAATCTCGCTTACTCCAGACAAATATCGGCAGGCTGAGTTGTTGAACTTTGTCCACCTCAAACGACACCAAGGTATAAACTACACTGTCTAAACTGCCTCGTTGGTCGGTTTGGGTAGTAAAAAACTCTCGTTTGATGCAGTCAAAAGGGCGAAACGTCCAATTGGTATCAGGAAAAAAGACCTCTTGGTCGGCGGGATGCCGATAGCTAAGTGCAAATTGAATCGGATAGCCGATTTTGATGGTATCGGACAAAAACTTTCCGTTGGGACGCTGCGCCATTGCCACTGAAACACTCAACCACAAACTCAAGCAAAGCCCCCATCCTGATTGAAATCGAGCAAGGTTCTTCACAAATCGGCGCACTTTCATCAGTTGTAATTTAGACACAAGACGTATAGATACTAAACAAGAGAGTTTTCGATAAGAGATGATTAGCCGACCCATGTCGTATAGTGAATATGCCTGTTTATGAGTAACTTACAAACGAACATCACAAGGTCGGTACCCAGCCTCGACTTCGCTCGGCTACTGAACAACCAATCATCAATAACCAACCTCAACTACCCAATAACCAGCCACTAATCTACCAGTAACAATACACTAATCCCCTAATTAGCTTCGGGTTCGGCAATGGCATTGGAGCGGAGGTTTCGGAACTTAAACAACTTAATTAACTTCGGTACGTAGTCTTCGGTAGAGTTAATGGCGATATAGTTGGCCTTGTACTCTTTGCAAAGTTGCTCAAGCGTTTGGCGGTTATTCTGAAAAATCCCTCTCACAAAATTACGAAACCGATTCGACGACGTATTCATCCAAACGGTGCGGCGGCTCTCGGTGTCATACACAGGTACGATTCCCATGCGAGGCAGGTTGGTTTCTCGCTGGTCGTAGAGGTGGACCACCACCAAATCGTGCTTGCGGGCCAATGCCTTGAGGTGGTGTTCGTATCCAGCATCAATAAAATCCGAAATCAAAATAACGACGCTTTTGCGTCGCAAGATGTCAAGTGCAAACACAATGGCCTTTGACAAGTCGGTTTTGAGCGATTCGGGTTTTAGTTTAAACAACTCCACAATAATCTGGTAGCCATGTTTGATGCTGTTGGAGGGCTTGATGTAGCGCTCTTTGCGGTCGCTGAAACAATACAACCCCACGTGGCTGGCTTCTTGAATAGCCGACAGCGACAGCACCGCACAAATCTCCTTGGTGGTGGCCAATTTAGAGCGTTCGCTGCTTCCTACTTGCTGCGAAGCACTCACGTCCACCATAAAAAACACCGTTTGCTCCTTTTCTTCTTTGAAAATCTTCACATACGTGCCGTGTCCTTTGGCCGTGGTGTTCCAGTCAATGAGCCGAAGGTCATCGCCGTACTGGTATTCACGTACATCGGCAAACTCTAGCCCCGACCCCTTAAACACCGAACGGAAGTTGCCGTGCATACTGCCGTTCACTGCCCTACGGATGCGGATTTCGTAATTATGGACTTTCGCCAGAAATTCTTGGAGGTTCATACTAGATGGTCCAAAAGTGAATACTCACAACGCCTTGTTGCTTATGCGGCCAAGTTAAAGTTTGTTAAACCTTGTACTATAGCTTCAGCAATACTACAAAGTTTGGAAATTATACGCTAATTTCGGCATTCTATTGGCTTAAAGCTACACAATGTTTCGTGCTTTAGTATCCCCCAAAGCCAATAACCTGCTGATTGTTAGACAACTACTTGACTAACTTTGTTTGATTCATTTATGAATTCTATCCGTTTGTTTGTGGTCTGGATGGCCTGTTTGTGTCTTGGTTTGCTGGCTTGCCATAGTACCAATCCGTCTATTATGGAGAAACCTGACGACCTGATTCCAAACGATACGATGGCCATGATGCTGCGTGACATCCACTTGATAGAGGCCCGTATTAACAAAATGAATATTGCGGCTCAAGACTCTACTAAGTTGATTTATCAAGCGATGGAAAAGCGTCTTTTTCTGAAATATCACACCGATTCTACTCGTTATCGGAGCAGTTATCGGTATTACATCAGTGAACCCGAGCGCTTTGGCGAACTCTATAAAAAGGTGGTTGAAGACTTAGAAAAACGCAATCAATCGGCCAACATAGACTGATAACGTGAAGCTACTAAATGACTGTTGATAAGCCACGTAGATACCTTTACTTTGCAATAACTCGCAAAAGCTATCTACTTTGCGCCAATAAATGTATAATTTTGCCAAGAAATCCGTAGTTGCTCATTATTGTTTCTACTTCATTGAAAGAACGCCTCGTTATTATCCCTACCTACAACGAAATCGAGAACGTTGAAGCTATTATTCGGAAGGTATTTAGCCTTGCTATTCCTTTTCATGTGCTTATTGTAGATGACGGCTCGCCCGATGGCACCGCCACCAAAGTAAAGGAACTTCAGCAAGAATTTCCCAACCAGCTTTTTTTGGAAGAACGCAAGGGAAAGCTGGGCTTAGGCACGGCCTACATCCACGGGTTTCGGTACGCCTTGGAGCGAGGATACCAATACATTTTTGAAATGGACGCCGACTTTTCGCATAATCCTGAAGACTTGGTGCGCCTCTACAATGCTTGCGCCACAGGCCAACACGATATTGCGATTGGATCTCGATACATCAAGGGGGTCAATGTAGTCAACTGGCCCATTGGGCGAGTGTTGATGTCGTATTTTGCAGGCTATTATGTGCGTACTATTACCAGTATGCCTATCATGGACCCTACGGCTGGGTTTATCTGCTACAGCCGCAAGGCGCTCGAAACTATCAATCTCAATCGTATTCGTTTTGTGGGGTATGCGTTCCAAATCGAGATGAAATTTACGGCTTGGAAACACGGCCTGCGCCTCACCGAAGTGCCTATCATTTTTACAGACCGCACCCAAGGCGAGTCTAAGATGTCGGGCAAGATT
Organism: Spirosomataceae bacterium; assembly: GCA_046329195.1. GTDB lineage: Bacteria > Bacteroidota > Bacteroidia > Cytophagales > Spirosomataceae > JAXLVB01. Next base: position 1,491,307 of record JAXLVB010000001.1, read on the forward strand.
TTCAGAGAGGCTATTGTCGGGGTTATTGAGATGAAAATGGGAAGTTGGTTTAGGAATTATCAATAGCCGAGAGGAGTCAGATAAGTCAAGAGAGCCGAGGGAAAGAAAATAGCTGAATAATTTTTATGGCTCTGGCTCCCTCGTTTGGAGAAAATTTTTATTTTTGTCTAAACTTTATCATTCTCAACAGCCATGAAAATCAAGGAATTAGTATCTAAGGCAAATAAGGCCCTGACTATTTTGAATCTTTTTCTCATCGGAATAGTCACTTTTGGCAATATTCCGAAAAAGTACAGAGAACGTACCATGTCAGGGGCTATCAATATGGTCGTGTTGCTATTACTGATGGTGGTTATCGTTTCGTATGCGCTAAAAGAATAGTCCCTCAATGGGTGGAGTTTAGGATGAAGCAGCGTTTTCATACTTCCTCAATAAGGTTGTTATAATCCCATTTCCTTGTTATGGGCGTTGAACACCACCTCCCTCCATCCCCCCGCTAAGAAGGTCAGCTCAAAAACATTTTTTAGGTATATTGCCGCAACAAACGCTATGGTTGTACCTCTACCTATGAAATTTTGCGGCCTCATTGCCCTACTGGCAGGGTGTTGGTTTTCTTCGGCTTCACAAGCCCAAACCCTCACGTCGTCTAATCTTCCTATTTTTAAAATCACTACCAACGGTACCTACATTGTGGACGAGCCGAAGCGTATGGTTGGCCTTGAGGTGATTGATAACGGCCCTGGCAAGCGCAACAATCTCACCGATGCACCCAACGGTTATAATGGCAAAATCGGTATTGAGTACCGAGGTTCTTCGTCACAAACGTTTCCTAAGAAACCCTACGGTTTTGAGACTTGGGATTCAACTGGCAATAGTGTGAACATCGGGCTGATGGGTTTTCCTGCCGAAAGTGATTGGATTCTGAATGCCAATTACAACGACAAAACCATGATTCGGAACTTTTTGGTGTACTCGTTGGCTAGTCGAATGGGGCGGTATGCCTCACGTACTCGCTTCTGTGAAGTAGTCCTCGATGACCAGTATCAGGGGGTTTACCTGTTCCAAGAAAAAATCAAACGAGACAAAAATCGGGTCAACATCAGCAACCTCAAACCTACCGACAACTCAGGCGATGCGTTGACAGGTGGGTATATCGTCAAGATTGATAAAACCACAGGCTCGCCTGCCAAAAGTTGGTATTCGCCTTTTTTGCCTGACGGTAGGTCTAAAATCGCTCCTCTGTTTTTGGTCGAATACCCTAAAATTGAAGACATCACCGACACGCAATTCAACTATATCAAGAATTTTATCATCGGGTTTGAGACGGCCCTGTATTCATCAGACTATTTAGACACCCAAAAGGGCTTTCGGAAATACATTGATGAAGACTCGTTTGTGGATTATTTTATCTTGACAGAACTAGCCAAGCCAGTAGATGGCTATCGTCTGAGTACTTTTATGTATAAAGACAAAGACAGCAAAGGTGGCAAGCTCAACATGGGGCCTGCTTGGGACTATGACATTGCCCTCGGCAATGGCAACTATTATGACGCTTTCAAGCCCTCGGGTTGGCAGTATCAGGTAAATCAATTGATGCCCGTGCCCTCTACTCAAGAAGACCCCTTCAAAGCACCTGCTTGGTGGACCCGACTTCTCACCGACATTGAGTTCTCTAAAAAAATCAAAACTCGCTGGCAAGACCTCCGAAAAGGGGCTTTCCAGACAGATAAAATCATAGCAATTGTTGATTCTGCCGCTACGAACCTCAACGAAGCGCAAGTTCGGAATTTCCAGCGCTGGAACATCTTGGGGCAATACGTTTGGCCTAATTACTTTGTAGGGAAGTCTTATCTTGAAGAAGTTAACTGGCTCAAAGACTGGATTCGGCAACGACTCGCTTGGTTAGATGAGCAATACCAAAACTTTGGGGTTATTACAGGTACCAACTTCTTTTCGGCACGTCAGGTACATCTCTCTCCCAACCCTTCGGATGGCTCACTCTTGCTTGACTTTGAGCTAGCCCAGTCGTCGTACCTGACAGTACAGGTACTGGATGTCACTGGGCGTGTTGTAAGTATTTTGACTAATCAGTTTTATGAGCAAGGGCCTCATCAAATAAGTGCCCTATTGGGTGAACTACCGAGTGGCACATATATTGTCAATTATCAAGCCACTAACCAACCACCTATTCAAAAAAAATGGATTAAGCTTTGATTGTGAGAGATTTTGAAAAAAACTTTCATTTTTTTCGTGTCCTCTTTATATACTTTTTATATACCAATTTCAAAAAACCTTCCCTGTTCGGAAGGTTTTTTTGTTGTAAACAAAAAATATATGCAAACTACTTACCACTTTGGCATAACAATTGTAGAATACATAGATAGAAAGTTTACACCCATCTGTTAACGTCAAACAACACCTAAACCTTTTTTTCTGATTTAGCGAATCATCCTCTAATCAGGACTTAGGAAAATTTGACCCAATTATATATAGTTAATTACCATTTTTTCGCCTATTCACATGAACCATTTTTACAGCTTTTTGTCGAAAAAGTGCTTGCCAGTACAACGACTTTGGCTTTTTCTCCTTGTGTGGTTTGGTGGGATTGAGTTAGGGCAGGCACAAATTGCTGGTATTGTGTATCGAGACTACAATGCCAGTGGTGTCAAAGACCCTAACGAAAAAGGAATCGTTGGTGCCATCGTAAATGCTTACAATGCTGCTGGCCAACTGGTAGGAACCGCTACGGTACAAACCATAGCCGGAACGTACCAAATCCCCAACGTATCTGGAAAACTGCGAGTCGAGTTTGTCAACCTTGGCGAATCTCTTTGGGACTCTCCAGTAGGTCTGCAAAATGCGACCTCAATTCAATTTGTAACGGCTCCCAACATCAATGTTAATTTAGGACTCAATCGCCCGAATGACTTCTACAAAGGTGTACCGAGTATGATTACCATTTGTTATCGGGCTGGTGCTCACAAAGATTTCAGTGGTGACCCTGCGCTGGTTAATGTTCCGTATTTTAATTCGGGAGATAGCAGCACAACGGCCTACTCTATTGCCTACGACTCCCCTATGGGGCATTCATTGGCCGTGCCTATTGCTAAACTGGGCTGCCTTTGGGGGCTTTGCTATGACCGAGTTACTGCCAAAATTTATGCTTCGGCCTTTATGAAGCGTCACTCTGGCTATGGACCAAATGGGGCTGGCGCTATTTATATGTCTGATACCGTAGGAACCGATGCTTCGTTGCTGGTCGATTTAAACGCTATTTTTGGAGCAAACACTACAGGTCCAGACCTGCATAATCTTGAAAAGGACCATTTTCGTGACTACAAAGAAGGCAACGGTCTCACTACCATTGATGCCGTTTCTAAAACGTCGTTAGGAGGCTTGGCCATCTCACCCGATGGGAAGTTTTTATACGCCATGAACTTGTATGATCGTCAACTTTACGTCATACCTGTTGCCAATCCAACGGCAGCTACCATCAAACGCATCCCGATTCCGATACCAACTGGCACCAAAAATCCTGATGACCTCCGTCCCTTCGCCGTAGAGCAATACCTCGGTACGGTCTACGTGGGTATGGTCAATTCGGCGGAGAGTACGCAAGATTCTACGGACCTCAAGGGGTATATTTATACCTTCGATAGCAAGAGCAATACCTTTAGTAACGAGCCGTTTTTTCAAATGAACCTCAATTATGAACGAGGTCGTGCTACGCCGGGTGTTCCACAGCAGATAGCAGCATGGCGGCCTTGGGCTAAGGGTTTTAGAGCTATTCCGGCTAATGTGGGCGATTTTAACTGGAAATACCCCGTTTATCCACAACCAATACTGGTAGGCTTAGACTTCAGCGACGACGGCGATTTACTCATTGGCTTTAGAGACCGCTATGGCGACCAAATGGGAAATATTGTACGGAGCAATCCTGCCAACAACGAGTATTACTCTGGGGTATCAACAGGCGACATCTTGATTGCCTCGAAGAAAAATGGGGTTTGGGTGCTTGAGAACAACGGCGACGTTGGCGAAAAACAGAGCTATCACGGACAAAACATTGGTTCTGGTCCGGGAGGCGGCGAATTCTTCTGCGACGATTACTATGTACCGTTCCAAAACGAAATCTCGACAGGAGGTGTAAAAGTATTGCCTGGCACAGGCGAGGTAGTAGTAGGTTGTATAGACCCTATCATGGTGCCTAACAATGCTTATATTGGAGGTTCCAGCTCAGGAGGTTTGCGTTGGTTTAGTACCGAAGACGGTCACTACCGCAGAGGCTACCGACTATTCGGGCCAGGTTATGGCGGAAAAGACGTTGTGGCTGACTCATTAAGCTTGGGAAAGTCGGCCTCATTGGGCGATATTGAGCTTATTGCCGACCCGGGCCCGCTCGAAATTGGCAACCGCATTTGGCGAGATACCGACGGCGATGGCATCCAAGATGCCGACGAAGAGGGTATCGCCAACGTAGTAGTAGAACTTTGGAAAAATAATGTGAAAATAGCTACCGAAACTACTAACGACAAAGGCGAATACTACTTCCACAGCTTCAAGTGGAAAGACCTGACTCGTTTTTCGGATGTTGAGCTTCGGGTAGATACCACACAGTCGCCGTTGAAAGGCTTACATTTAACTCGCAAAGACGCTGGCAATAACGATGCCATTGATAGCGATGCCAAAGCCGCTGGTCAAAGTGCCGTGATTCTGCACCAAACGTCTGACTTAGGTGCCAACGACCACCGCCTCGATATGGGCTTTCATCTCTGCCCCATTATCACAAAAATCGTGGCCAGTAGTCCAGTATGCGTCAATCAGCCCATCAATTTGGCTCTACAAGGCAGCTTTTTGACCTCCTACAGTTGGGTTGGCCCTGGCGGATTTAGCTCTACCCAGCAGTCGCCTCAAGTAGCTCAAGCCACTACAGGAAGTGCCGGTACTTATTCGGTAACGGTAGGCAACGAAGGCTGCCCTGCCACCGCCACGGTGAGTGTTCAGGTAAAGTCACTTACGTTAGTGGCTCAAGCAAACTCACCTGTTTGTCAAGATGCAAACCTCGTGTTAGCCTCTTATTTAGCCAACCAATATAGCTGGTCTGGTCCTAACGGATTTGTCTCTACGCAACGCTCTCCAGTGATAAATGCCAACAATATTTCTGAAAAAACAGCAGGGGTTTATACGGTTTCGGCTACCAGTTCTGATGGTTGTACGGCCAGCAATACCGTTTCGGTCTATGTAATGTTATCGTCGGCTTCCATTGCCGTGAAGCCTGTTACGTGTACTGGAAACGTCTCGAACGAAGATGGTCAACTTCTCATCATAGGAGCTAAGCCAACCGACCGATATGCTTTTTCGGCAGGAACTACCTACGTAGGTTCCAAAAATTACAGTACGGCTATTGCCGTTCCTAACAATGGAATTTTGACTGCCAACTTGCCGAATCCTACTGGTTCACAGAGTTATACAGTCAGAATCTTCTTAAGTTCTGATTGTTATATAGACCGCACGGTCCTACTCAAGCACCAAGAGTGTATATGTCCACCGCCAAAGTGCGTACCATTTGATGTACAGAAAACGAACAAATAAATTGTAATTGGGCAAGTTTTAAACCTCAGTACTCTTAGTGCTGAGGTTTTTTTGGGTATTAAACGGCTTGTTTTTATTAGCTTTGAGTGTCAAAAAGTGAGCTTAATAACCGCCAAAGCTAACAGAAAGCTGATGTACAATGCTTCTTTACCTGACAGGCTCTAACTTCAATCAAGTTAGAAAAGCGATTATAGCCTACCTTTATATCATTCTTGTTACCTTGTTTGCCATCCTTGTTTCCACCGCATTGCAATCCTGAAACGTACTGCCTCAACCAATGAATATTTTATGGATTTACTATCGCCCATGACCCCAATTGAACTCAGAAGACACCTCCATACCCTTCCCGAGCTTTCGGGTTTCGAGAAAAATACCAGTGCTTTTATTATTAAAACACTTCGCCAATTAGGTATCACCAAGATCCATCATGGCTTTTCGTTCTTTACTACCATTGCTGAGATTGATGGTCTGGAACCTGGCCCTACCTTTTTGTTTCGTTGCGAATTAGATGCCCTGCCGATTCAGGAAGAAAATAGTTTTGCCCATCGGTCCACCTACGCAGGTATCTCGCATAAGTGCGGCCACGACGGCCATGCTGCCACAATGGTACGTTTTGCACAAAAACTGATGCAAAAGCGACCTCAAAAAGGGCGAGTTTTGTTATTGTTTCAGTCGGCAGAAGAAACAGGGGCAGGAGCGAAGGCAGCCCTCGAATCACGCTACTTAGAACAGTTTGAGGTTGATTATGCCTTTGCTTATCACAACATCGTTGGTTTTCCACTCGGCACCGTGTTGGCACGAGAAGGATTATTCACACCCTGTGTAGAAAGTGGCGTGTTTGAGCTGACAGGCCAAACCAGCCATGCAGCCGAGCCACAAAAAGGCATTAATCCTGCCAAGGCTATTGCCGAAATCATCTGTTATTTTGATTCGCTTACACTACTTGATAAAAATGCCGACGACTATTTCATAGCCACACCCATCCACCTCGAAATGGGCGAAAAAGCCTACGGTACTTCGGCGGGTAGTGCCACGATTGGTTATACGTTCAGAACTTGGAAAAACGATGTTTTTGCAAACAAAAAGCAACAAATCATCCAGCAAGTAACGGCCATTGCTCAAGAACATCACCTAGTACTAAATGCTACTTGGCTTGAGTCATTTGCGGCTAATACCAACCATCTTGACGCTTATCTGGCTATCAAACAAGCGGCTACTCTCCAAAATATCTCCTTTGCCGAACTAGACAAACCCTTTGAATTTGGAGAAGATTTTGGGCTTTTTACCCAACAATACAAAGGAGCTATGTTTGGCATCGGTTCAGGCGAAAACAGCCCCCCTTTGCATAGCCCCACATACGATTTCCCAGATGAGCTTATCGAAATCGGTAGCTCAATGTTCATGCAGTTAGTTGACTTGTGCTTGAATCGGGATTGATTTACCCACAAACGTACTGGATGGAGCTAAATAAAAACCACCCTGTAACACGCTGTTTGTTGAGTGTTACAGGGTGGAGAAGTTCAGAATTCTATGAACTTGGCGTTGCTTTCAAGAAAGGCTGATTGTAATATCGTTTGCCTGTGGCTTTAAACAACGCATTGGCCACAGCCCCAAATACTGGCGGGAAGGGTGGCTCGCCAAGGCCCGTGGGGTCAATGTCGTTTTCTACAAAATGAACGTCAATTTTCTTCGGTGCTTCGTTATGGCGAATCATGCGATAATTATGGAAATTGTTCTGCTCGGCTGCACCATCTTTGTGCGTTAAAGCTCCATAAAACGACTGCCCGATTCCATCCACTACGGCACCTTGCACCATGTTTCGGGCCGCATCTGGATTCACAACTACCCCACAGTCAACGGCAGAAGTGACCGATTCAACGTACGGTTGCCCATCTCGCATCACCATATCTACCACGTGGCCTGCATACGAAGCATGGCAGAAATAAGCGGCTACGCCACGCTTTTTACCTGCATTTTCGGGTTTGCCCCAACCCGATTTTTCTTTCAAGAGCTCTAATACGCCTATATATCGGCTGGCATCGTAATCGTTGTTTTTGCCTACGGGGTTTTCTTTGGCACGCTTCAACAAATCCAAACGCATTTGGATGGGGTCTTTGCCCATCGCTTCGGCTACTTCATCCAAAAACGATTGTTCGGCGGCGGCATTGAAGTTAGAACGTGGTGCTCTGAAGGCCCCAATCGTAATGTTGGACGGAATCTCCCAGCCTTCGGCTAAATAGTTATCCACTGCTCCAGCCGGAAAACGATTGGCATGAACGGGGTTTTCGGGAATACCACCGCCGATTACATGAAAGCCGATTAGGTTTTTGTTGGCATCGAGTGCCGCCCGATACGTTGCCGTGTACATGGGGCGATAGATACCGTAATTCATATCGTCTTCACGGGTATAAATCAGCTTGATAGGAGCCTTCATCTTCTGCGAAATACGTGCCGCTTCATACGCAAACTGTGTGTAAGCCCTCCGACCAAAACCTCCACCCATGCGAGTCATTTGGATTTCGATTTTGTCAGGCGGTAAATTCAGCAGTTTTGCCAGCGTAGGCTCCATCCAGCCGGGTGCTTGGTGCGGCCCAGCTACCAACGCTTTGTCTTCCTGCACATGGGCAAAGAAATTCATGGGCTCCATGCAGTTATGTGCCAAAAACGGAGCATTGTACGTGCGCTCGATAATCTGAGCGGCATTTTTGAAAGCCGTTTCGGGGTCTCCATCTTTTCGGAGTTGCTGAGCAGGCTTCTTGGCATACTCAGCCATCATTTCAAACTGTTTGCTGGTGGTTTCTAATCTTCCTGGCACCACTTTCTCAGTTTTTCCACCTCGACCCATCATGGTTTCTTTCAAATCACCTGCCGCTTCCCATTGGGCATTGATTTTCTTGCGAGCATTCATGACCTCCCAAGTCGAGTTACCCACAATGGCAATCATCTCGTTGAAGGTGCGTGTATCAAACCCTGCCTGCTCAAAACCATCGTCATACAGTTTAAAACTAAAAATATCTTTGATACCCGGCATTTTCTTGGCGGCTATGGCATCAAACGATTTGAGTTTCATCCCAAAGGCTGGGGGGTGCTGAATCATGGCAATCAACATGCCCTCTACTCGATAGTCCATCCCGAAGAGGGGCTTGCCCGTAACCACTTTCAAACCCTCGGTATTTTTCTTTGAATTTCTGACAATCGAAAAATCCTTCGGCGTTTTCAACTTCACCTCTTTTGGAACAGGAAGGGTAGCTGCCTTAGCAGCCATTGCGCCATAGTTAGCCGTTTTTCCACTCGAATGAGACAGAACCCCTGCTTTGGTCGTAATTTCAGCCGCTGGTACGCCCCAAGTTTGTGCGGTGGCTTCGATGAGCATTTGACGTGCGGCGGCGCCTGCGTTTCGGAGGGGTTTCCAGTACATTCTCACCGAATTACTGCCCCCTGTAAATTGTGGGCCGTATTTCACGTTGTCGTGCGTACCCATTTCGACTACCACATTTTTCCAATCAACGTCCAATTCTTCGGCTATGATCATGGGTAGTGAGGTCATCACGTTTTGGCCAAATTCGGGGTTTGGGCAAAGAATTTTTACTACATTATCAGGTGTGATTTTGATGTAGGCTGCCAGTTCAGACCATTGGTCTGCGAGGTTCAATGCTTCTACTTTTTCAGCTGCTTTTGCACTTGCAAACCAGCTGAAACTGAGCATCATTCCGCCACCTGCCAACAAAGAAGATTGGAGGAAAGAACGGCGACTAAGCCCCCCAGCCCCCGATGGGGGAGCTACAGCTTCACTATTATTTATGTTTTTCATCTTATTTTAAATGTAAATTTTAAAAATAATTTAATATACCCCGTCAACGAGTTCCCCCATCGGGGGTTAGGGGGCTATTTTTTAGCCGCTGCTTTGATTGCCTCCTTGATTCTCAGATACGTACCACAACGGCAAATGTTGCCACTCATGTAAGCATCAATATCTTCGTCCGTAGGATTTGGATTGCTTTTTAGCAATGCCGCCGCACTCATAATTTGCCCCGACTGACAATAGCCACACTGGGCCACGTCGTGTTCGAGCCAGGCTTTTTGGACAGGATGTGTTCCGTTTTCAGAAAGACCCTCGATGGTGGTAATCGCTGCCTTTCCAACGGACGATACGGGTAAGCTACACGAACGTACGGGTTGTCCGTCAAGATGGACGGTACAAGCTCCGCACTGTGCCATGCCGCAGCCGAATTTTGTGCCGGGCATATTGAGGTGATCACGTAAAACCCACAGCATGGGCGTTGAGGGGTCAACGTCAACTTGTTGGGTTTTACCATTGATTTTCAGCGAATATTTTGCCATGGTTTGTTGCCAGTTTAAAAATTTAACAAAAATCTATCAAAAAATCTACAAAGAACAATGCTTTTCAAGCAGAAACTTACGAAAATCAAATAATAACCAACGTTGCTGATTAGATATAATCGCTAAAAGGTTGTTTGTAGAATCGTTTGCCCGTGACTTTATAGAGTGCATTAGCCAAGGCTCCAAACACGGGCGGGTAGGCAGGTTCGCCCATGCCTGAGGGGTCAATATCGTTTTGTACAAAATGTACCTCAATGGCCTTTGGTGCTTCGTTGTGGCGAATCATGCGGTATTGATGAAAATTGTTGGCATCAGGTACGCCTTTTGACAACGTCATTTTGCCGAATAGAGCAGTACCTATACCATCCACAATGCCACCCTCAGCCATGTTTTTGGCCGCAATAGGGTTTACCACAATGCCGCAGTCAAGGGCGCACCAGACGTTATTGATGACGGGCGAGCCTTCTTTTATTTCTAAATCAAGCACGCTGGCGGCATACGAATCGTGGCAGAAATAGGCTGAAAATCCTACTTTTCTACTTGTTTTGAGGGTTTCCCAATTCGATTTTTCTTTGACCAATTCTAGCACTTTGGTAAACCGTGTTGGCTCATAATCGTTGTTTTTACCAACGGGATTTTCCTTGGCTCGTTTGAGCAATTCTAACCGAAAGGCAATCGGGTCTTTGCCTGCCAGTTCGGCTACTTCGTCCAAAAACGACTGTTCTGCGGTGGCGATGAAGTTGGAGCGTGGCGCTCGAAATGACCCAACAGTAATATTGGACTCAATGATGAATTCTTCGGCAAGGTAATGCTCCACTGCTCCTGCTGGGAAGCGGTTGGCTTCGAGCGGTGACTGCGGTATGCCGCCTGCCTTGACGTGAAAGCCAATGAGGTTATTTTGAGCATCTAACGCAGCCCGATACGTAGCAGAATAGGCAGGGCGATAAATGCCGGCTGTCATGTCGTCTTCACGGGTGTAGATGAGCTTAACGGGGGCATTCACTTTTTGCGAAATCAAAGCCGCCTCAATCAGCCAGTGGGCGTAAGAGCGCCGCCCAAAACCACCGCCGAGGCGGGTCATTTTGATGTCTATTTTCTCCAAAGGCAGCCCCAAACGAGCCGAAAGGGCTTGTTCTGTAAATTCAGGTTTTTGAATGGGGCCTGACAGTTCGGCTTTTTCGGTGGTAACGTGGGCAAAAAAGTTCATCGGCTCCATGCAGTTGTGTACCAAAAACGGAGCTGTGTAAGTACGCTCTATCACCTTGGTGGCGTTTTTAAAAGCTGTTTCCACGTCGCCATCTGTGCGGCGAACCGTTGCAGGTTTTTTCATGCCTTCGACCAATTTGGCCGTATGGTCAGCAGAGTTTTCTAAACCTGCTGGTATTTTTTCGCTGAGCTTTCGGCCCAGCATATTGCGGTTTTGGGAGTAGCTCTCGGCTGGTATCCAGTTGATTTTCAGGGCTTTTTTGGCTTGCATTACCTCCCAGGTGCTGTTGCCAACAACGGCTACTATTTCATTGAACTGAGTGGTGTCGAAAAACTGTAATTCGTAGCCTTCGTTGAAAATCTTGACCGGGAAAATGGCTTTGATGCCTTTCATCTTCTTGACAACCGCCTCGTTCTGAACCGATTTGAATTTCAAGCCCATCGCAGGCGGATGAACAATCATGGCAATCAACATGCCCTCTTTTCGGGTATCAATGCCAAACAGAGGCTTGCCCGTTACGATTTTCTCCAAGTCAATATTGCGTTGGTTTTTACCTACAATCTTGAATTGTTTGAGGTCTTTTAGTTTTACGTCCTTCGGCACAGGTAGTTGTGCTGCTGCCGTAGCCATTTCGCCGTAGTTGGCCGATTTACCGCTACTTTTATGATGCAAAACGCCCAATTCGGTACTTATCTCTTCAATAGGTACATTCCATGCGTTGGCAGCGGCCTCTCGGAGCATTTGGCGAGCCGTCGCTCCTGCCATACGCAAGGGTTTCCAGCCCTGATGAATGGCTTGGCTACCGCCAATGAACTGTCGAGTAAAATGTTTAGTGTCTAAATCGGCTTGTTCGATGATTATTTTGGAAAAATCTACGTCCAATTCCTCCGCCACAATCATGGGCATGGAGGTTTTTACGCCCTGCCCGCCTTCGGGATTAGGCGACATGATTTTGATGACGTTGTCAGCCGTGATTTTGACAAAGCCGTTGAGTTCGTTGAAACCCACTGGTAAATTAGTAGCTTTGAGAACGTCAGCCGATTTAAAACTTGACAAAAAACTGATTCCCAGCATTAAACCCCCTCCTGAAAGGGCAGAGGCTTTGAGGAAGGAACGGCGACTTTGGGTTTTCATAGATTTTAATTTTAAAACCAAATTTACAATTAATTATCCAACTTTTTCTCTTTTAGCCACTTAGATAGTAAGTCAGCAATTTCGATATTATTCAAGTCGGAAAACGGAAAGTGGGTATTGCCCTTTATTCCCAATTCGGGCAGGTGAACTACCGTTACATCACCACCATATTTATTGACGGCATCTCGCCACTTTCTGGCCATTTCTAATCTGGCTCGCCAGCCGTCAGCACCTGGGTTTTCGATTTGCTTTTCAGGAATAAAATCGCCGTAATAAATGATAATGGGAATTTTGGTGAGTTTCATAAAATCAGCCATCGGTACTGGAAGGGCGGCTACAGGCCCTGCAGAACTTGGTATTGGAGCAGGGACTTCTCCCTCTGGAAATAGAAAACCGCTGCCGGGTTCGTAAGAAGCAATGGCTTTAATGTTGCTGTTCTTGACAGCTGTTGCCCAACCAAATCCACCTGAATGTGAATGGGTAACCAAAACTCCTTCGCCGATTTTATCAAAAAGTTTTGATGTTGCATTTGTAATGACTTCGGTATCAAAGCCTCCAATATTGGGCACCATTTGGCGAAAATATTGATTGAGGGTTTCTTCATCTTTGGCAAACTGCACCCCTGGGAAATACTCCGTTCCGATACCCACCCGAAACGTCCCAAACCACGTTTGTTCGTCAGGTGTAGGCGTGATGGTAGCAGGCACAGTACTTCTACCCGCACTGCCCCTACGAGGTTGGTCAATAAGATAAACCCCAAATCCACGCCTTAGAAATAAATTATTAAAACCCTCTCTACCGTCAGGGGTAGTCATCCAAGTTTTAGAAAACTGACCTATTCCATGCCAAAATACCAAGGGTAATTTTCTGGCTTTGGCGGGGATTTGATAGGTAATGTAGGCATGGTCGCCGTGAAAGGTTTGCCCTTCGGGTGTGCGTTTGATGGGGTCGAACGTGCCTTCATTTTTGATAACTGTACCGCCAACGGCAAAGCTACCCTGCTCTTTAATGACCAATAAACCTTTTTTATTGGAAACGCAAGCTGAAAATAGCACGCATAGTACAACCAGCGAAATAGAGGAATGTTTTTTCAGGGTTTTAACCATAATTACTTCTTGATCTGATGTGTATCTCGCACACTGCTGAAGGTCAGCGCCAACATTTTCCAATTTTCACCCTGTTTTTGATAAACTTCTGTTACCGTAAATTCAGTGATAGCCTCATTGCCTCTCACCATGGCTACCAGCGTAATTCGGTTCCAGACGATGGCTGTATTTCCTGAAACTTCTACCGCTGTATCGTGCACTTTGGCCTCTTTGTACCAAATACTTCCCGTTTTGATGATGTCCAATTCTTCGTCCGTTTTCCATGTGCCGCTCATGTGGACAAATTTGGCTTTGGCGTCAAATAAATCTTTCAATTTATCCACGTTTTTATCGGCCATCCACTGCCATTTGTCTTTGGAGAGCTGAATGAGTTCCTGCGTGGTCTTGTCTGATGATTGAGCAAAAGACATTTTTGCCAATCCAAAAAAAATAGAGACTGCTACTACGAATGCTTTCATTTTGATGCGTTACGTACGTCGCTACGTTTGTTTTTAGAGTTTTTGATTAAAAAATTGACTTAAATCCCTGCTTTATATTCTCCCAACCATTTGACCATAGCAGGGTCTCGGTGATCAAAAAAGCTGCTCGTTTTGGTATCCAACATTTTGATATTTTCCATGTCTTCGGTAGTCAATTCAAAGTCGAAGATGTTGAAATTCTCAGCCATTCTTTCTTTTCTGATTGATTTAGGAATAGCCACAACGCCTCTTTGTGTAAGCCAACGAAGCACCACTTGGGCGATAGATTTATCGTATTTTTTACCAATTGAACTCAACAATTCATTTTGAAAAAGATTATTTCTGCCTTCGGCAAATGGCCCCCACGATTCTATCTGAATGTTGTTTTCTATCATAAACTGCTGATTGTCAATTTGCTGATGAAAAGGGTGCGTTTCTACCTGATTGACAGCAGGGACGATTTCGTTATGAACGATCAAATCTATGAGCCTGTCGGGATGAAAATTGCTAACACCGATGGCTTTGATTCTGCCTTCTTTGTACAGGTCTTGCATGGCTCGCCAAGTGCCATAGACATCACCGAAAGGTTGGTGCATCAGGTACAAATCCAAAAAGTCTAAGCCCAATTGATTCATGGATTTTTCAAACGCCTTTTTTGTTCCTTCATAGCCATTGGACTGAATCCATACTTTGGTCGTAATAAAAAGCTCATCTCTTGAAACCCCACTCTGTTTAATAGCTTTTCCCACGGCCTCTTCGTTTCCATACGAAGCCGCCGTGTCAATCAAGCGATAGCCTACATGGATAGCGTCTAAGACGCTTTTTTCGCATTCCTCTAAATCAGTCACTTGAAAGACTCCAAACCCAAGAATGGGCATTTCGACGCCATTATTTAATTTTACTTTTTGCATAGTTTTTTGTTACTAATGAACGAAGAAGCACTAATAAGTTAAGTTTCATTTGTGCATTTGTGGAATTTATTTTCAAATTCCTCTCGACTGAATTTTACCTCTGTACTTCACCGCTTTCTCAACTACATCAAATCGTGCTTTACGTGGGTCAGGTTTGGCTACTATTTTTCCATCCAATTCTATATCCAACATATCTTGGCTTTGGTTGTTGTAAAGAGGCCAGGTTGGTAGTCCTTGACCATTCGGATTGCCAGTTTTGGCAAAATTTGCCCAATAGGTACACATCACTCTTGCTAATTCTTTTTCTGTATCAGTAGGTTCCGCAGGAGGTCCCCATCGAGCATTTAAAGTATTGAAAGCAAATGAAATATCGGAGCCATGTCCTGCACCATAAGGCGAGCGTTGTTGAGCTGCCACTGGAACATAACCAAACTGAAATACATAAGCAGGCGAGCCTTTGGCGAGTGTTGCTCTTGCTGCCATGCGAGCAGGTTCGCCCCACACCCAGTCGGTATTAAACTTAGCAATTACCTCTTCAAATTTTTTGTTACCTTCTGGGTCATAAGCTGCTTTTGCTTCGGCTTCAAATTCGCTAAAGGAAGCAAAGAGTTCTTCTTTTGTTTTGGCATTGCTTACAAAAGCTCCTGGTACTTCGGCACTGCAATTGCCTATCATCATGGGCATTTTGGGTTGCTTACCAGTCAAATAAGCCGTTTCAGCCGTTTGGGTAACTAATTTCCCGTCGAAAATTGGTCCTGAATAAATCCGTGGGCCGTTGGCTCCGGCAGTTTCACGCCCACCATCAATGATACTATCTGCTGGCATAGCACGTAGTTTTGCCAAGACTGCCGCATCAGTTCCATCAATTCCTTTTGTATGTGCAAAGTTTTTACCAATGGTTTCGGCAGATACTTTGTAAAAAATATCTGCATCTTCTTTGTTAATGGGTCTGCCTGTCAATACGCCATCTCTACCACCCCCCGAATGGCTTATTACTTTATGAAAAAGTCCTTTGGCAGCAGGAATGGTCAATAATGAATGAACCGAAACACCACCTGCCGAGAAACCGAAAATAGTTACATTGTTGGGGTCTCCGCCGAAGGCCACAATGTTTTTCTGAACCCATTGGAGGGCAGCAATTTGGTCCATAAAGCCAAAATTGCCTTTATATTCATCGGGGTGTTCTTTGCTTAAAGCTGGATGAGCAAAATAGCCCATGCGTCCCAGTCGGTAGTTGATATTGACGAGTATGACACCGTTTTTGTTTAATGAATGTCCGTAATTTTGAGGGCTTGAAGCACTTCCACCCACAAAACCACCACCGAATATCCAAACCATAACAGGCAGTTTTGAGTTACTTGTTGCAGAAGCAGGCTTCCAAACATTCAAGAAAAGGCAGTCTTCTGATGAATTAGGATTCATTTTTGGGGCATTTGGTCCAAAACCAGCTTGTGCACAATCTTTACAAGGCTTGGTAGCGTCCAATTCTCCCTCCCAGTTTTTAACGGGTTGCGGTGGTCGCCAACGAAATTCGCCTACTGGCGGTGCTGCATAAGGAATTCCCTTGAAAACAACCGACTCGCCCTCCGTAGTACCACGAACAACGCCATTGGCTGTTTTAGCTTTTGGAGCATTGGTCTGGGCATTGGAAGAAAAACTAAATGCGATTAAGAATCCGAAGATTATTTTTTTCATGATTGAATATTAATTTACTCTACAAAGGTCTTTCCTATTTTCTCTTCCAATGGTATAAAAACTACGGCTTTTTCTACCATTTTTACTGATTGGAGCAATGAACGATACTTGGGTAGTTCAGAATTTCTACTTTTGTCTCAAACACTATGTGACATGGAACGTTTATACCCCATCAGCAGTATCAGCGACTACAACGCCGACAACAATAACAAAACACTCCATCCCTTGGTGAGTGTCATTGATTTTTCAAAAGCTACTCTTAGAAACTGGGGCGATGCCGACACTATAAAATTTCAGTACGGCCTCTATTGTATTTACCTAAAAGATGTGAAGTGTGGTGATATGCGATATGGGCGCCATTATTATGATTATCAGGCAGGTACGTTGGTGTTTTTTGCTCCGGGGCAAGTCTCAGAAATAGAAAATCCAAAAGTCAGTTACCAGCCTATGGGGTATGGTTTGGTATTTCATCCTGATTTTTTGGTAGGGACAGCCCTCGGGAAAACTATTCAGCAGTATAAATTTTTCAATTATCAAACCAACGAAGCCTTGCACATCTCTGACGACGAAAGGCAAATGGTGTTGGACTGTTTCGCCAAAATTGAGTTTGAATTGAAACAACCTGTTGATAAGCACAGCAAAAAATTGATTGCAGCCAACATCGAACTGTTTTTGGATTATTGCCAGCGCTTTTATGACCGTCAGTTCATCACCAGAGATGTTGCACACAAAGGATTTTTAGAAAAATTTGAAGAGCTGCTCAATAACTACTTTTCATCCGAAAATCCTCAAACTATTGGCTTGCCGTCGGTAGCCTATTTTGCAGAGGAACTTCACCTATCAGCTAATTATTTCGGCGATTTAATCAGAAAAGAAACGGGACAATCTGCCAAAGATTATATTCTGAATCGCACGATTGAGGAAGCAAAAAATCGCATTTATGAAAACGACAAGACTGTAAACGAAATCGCCTACAGTCTTGGGTTTAAATATCCTCAGCATTTTACGAGATTATTTAAAC
Source organism: Spirosomataceae bacterium (assembly GCA_046329195.1). Lineage (GTDB taxonomy): Bacteria > Bacteroidota > Bacteroidia > Cytophagales > Spirosomataceae > JAXLVB01. The sequence goes on from JAXLVB010000001.1 coordinate 1,508,772, forward strand.
AAAAAGTGGGTGTAAGCCCTATGGAGTGGCGGATGAATTGAGTCAGATATTTGTAAAACAAAAGTTAATACTTTTAGTAAAGGTTTTATTCAGACCCAAAGAATGAGGCTATCTAGTTCTTTCCAACGATGGATTACAGAGCAAGAACGTTTAGTAGTCAAGATAGAGATTAAAAAAAACAACTGATAATCAGCAAATTATAGCCAATTCGCTAACCCAAAAGCAAGCGGTAATGAAACGCTATTTGTAGAAAATTTGTTAGTTTTGTGTAAAAAAATAGAATCATCATGGGCTTAGTGTATGCAGAGGTTGAGTTGATTAATGGAGAAGATTTAATTTTGGCTCGTCGGTACTACATTGGAGAAGACGAAGTCAAGCGAATGCACGTAAATATCCTCGTAGATACGGGGGCATATATGCTTTGTATCAATGAGTCTATACAAGAACAACTGTCGCTACCAGTTAGGGAAAAACGCAAGGCACAACTGGCAAATGGTAGTATTGAAGAATACGAAGTAGTGGGGCCTATTGAACTTCGTTTCAAAAATCGCAGATGTAGCGTTGATGCTATGGTATTGAAAGGAGATAGTGAGCCACTACTTGGGGCTATTCCGCTGGAAGATATGGATGTTTTGATTCATCCGTTGCGTCAAGAACTTATCGTCAATCCTGAGCATCCTTATTTTGCACAGATGAAATTGAAGTGAGGTTATTGAAATTGCCACGAATATTTCATCACTAATTCGTGTATTCGTGGCAATTTTCTACCTAAACAACTTCGGCGCAAAATCAGCCAAATAGATTCGCCAGAGCTTCCAGATATGTCCTTCGCCTGTTTCTAAATATTCGTATTTCATGCCTAAGCCGTCCAATTTTTTTCTGAAATCTACATTGGCTTGATACAAAAAATCATCTTTGCCAATGGCGATGTAGTAGAGCTTTAGACCGTTGTCTTTTTGGGTTTTGAGGGTAGCGTCCAGATTGCTATATACTTTGCCTGTGGCGTCTTCACGAGGTAACAAGGCAGCCGAAAAAAGCCCCACATAATCGAAGGTATTGGGGTAATATCGGCTCACGTGCATGGTATGAAAACCACCCATCGAAAGCCCCGCAATGGCCCGATTTTGCTTATCAGCTTTTACACGAAAGGTTTTCTCTACATAGTTTACGATGTCCATAAAAGTAGCTTCGTATTCGCCATTCATAGAACGTGGCAACAAAAACTCCGGTTTGTAGAAGCCATCTTTTCCTTGGCCATAGCCGCCATCTTGCACCACATTGCCGTTGGGCATTACCACAATCATAGGCTTTGCTTTTCCTTGGGCAATCAAGTTGTCTAAAATCTGGATGGCACGCCCATGTGCCGACCACGAGTCCTCGTCGCCGCCAGCTCCGTGCAGTAAATAGAGTACTGGGTATTTCTCCGTTGACTGCTCATAACCTGCTGGGGTATAGACGGTTAATCTTCGGCTCATGTTCAGACTTGCCGACGGATACCAACAATGCGTAACTGTACCGTGTGGCGTGTCATTGGTTTTGTAGAGGTCAGCACGGCCATTTCCTACGATAAACACATTGGTCAACGAAGCCGAGTTGCGTAGGGCATAGGGGTTGTTGGGGTCGTTGGTGCGTATGCCATCTACTACAAACGTATAGCTATACAGCTCCGATTCGAGGGGTTTTGAGGTGTAGGTCCACAGGCCATTGCTGCCTTTGACCAAGGTAGTCGTGCCTGGCCCATCTTGTAAGCCGAAGCGGGTTTTTACTTTGACAGGCGGTAAAAAGTCAGCGGTAATCTGAACGCTATCGGCCTTGGGAGCTAAAAATCGGAACGTTACGGAGCCGTCGGTATGCACTTCGGGCGAGATAATATTTTCTAATTCTTTCGGAACCTCTTGGGCAATAGCCGTTTTAACAATCAAAAAGGCGATGAAGAGCCAAAAGCCACGTTGTTTTTTCATAAAAAGATAGGTTTAGTCGTTGAGGGGCAAAGGTAACACAGATTGCCGAGTTTTGGTGGGCAAAGAAGTGACTCTCGTATTTGCCTCACTCACATAGTAGCGCACCTACGCAAGAGGCTACGCATTGGTTTTGAGCATCAACCGCCGCCCTATGGTCAGAATCAAAAAAGCCAGTAGCACAGAGCTCGCCATCACAGCCATCATGGGTAGGCTGGTGCCATTGCTCAACACACCCACCAAGGCCGTAGCCATAGAGCCTACGCCCATTTGTAAGGCTCCCATAAGGGCCGAAGCACTGCCTGCTTCTTTGGAGAATGGAGCCAACGAGAGCGCCGAGGCGTTGGGGGCGCTAAAGCCCTGGCAGCACAAAAACAGCATGATAAGGAGGACCGCATTGGTTAAGTTAAGCCAGCCCAAGGCACTAACTATTACCAAAACAACCCCAAAACCTACTTGAATCCGCAAAGCTGTTTGGATGATTTGGGCCGATGCGAAGCGTTTCAGAACCAAGTTGTTGAGTTGACTACTCAGGATAAGGCCAGCGGCTAACAAGCCAAAAATCCAGCCGTATTGCTGTTCTGTCACGTTAAAAAGTTTCATAAACACAAACGGCGACCCCGACAAGTAGGCATACACGCCTCCTGATATTAGCGAACCGGTGAGGGCATAGGTAAAAAACTGTGGATTTCGGAACACACCCCAGAAGGTTTTGGTGACGTAATTGGGATGCAACGACACCGAAGCATCGGGTTGTCGGCTTTCGGGCAAGAAGAATAGCACGGCTACCAGCAAGGTTAGACCAATACCCGCTTGTAGCCAAAATACCGAATGCCAGCCAAATGCCGTGATAAAATAACTACCTACCGTAGGGGCAATAATCGGCGACACGCCCAGCACCAAGATGAGCATCGAGAAGATTTTGGCGCTTTCTTGCACCGGAAACGTATCTCGCACGATGGCTCTTGGAGCTACAATGCCCACACACCCGCCGACGGCCTGTAAAAATCGAGCGCCAATGAGCACTTCGATGGTATTGGCCATGCCACATCCCAACGACGCTATCACATAAAGCGTCAAGCCAATGGTCAGGGGCTTTTTGCGCCCGAAGCGGTCGAGCAAGGGGCCGTAGAGCATTTGTCCTAACGAGATGCCAATAAAGAAACTAGACAGTGAGTACGAAACATCATCAACAGTAACGTGCAAGTCGGCGGCAATGCTCGGAAAACCAGACAGATACGTGTCAATCGAAAAAGCCCCAATGGCAGATAATAAACCTAGAATAATGATGAGCAGAGGACGGCGGTTGTTCATTAAATTGGTACTATAAAGGTTGGTTTGCTCTTCGGCCTAGCGCTTCTTGCTGCGACACCATCACGAGGTAAGCATCACAATCCCGTCGCTTTTTCCTGAGCTTCGGTGTAGCGAGCTCCCACGACTTTTACTGCTTCTGAGGCTTGGGTGAGCTCGTGTATTTCCTCGGTTGAGAGAACGAGACTGGCAGCGCCTATGTTTTCTAACAAACGATGCTCCTTGGTTGTTCCGGGGATAGGCACCGTAGTTGGATTTTTGGCCAGCACCCACGCCAAGGCAATTTGGGCATTGGTGGCGTCTTTCTTTTGAGCAAATTGACTAATCACGTCCACCAGTGCTTTGTTAGCAAGGCGAGCTTCTTCGGTAAATCGGGGGATGATGGCCCGAATATCCCCTGCTTCAAACTTCCGATTTTCGTCGATTGTACCCGTTAAGAAACCTTTTCCGAGAGGACTAAAAGGTACAAAACCAATGTCTAAGGCTTCGATAGTCGGGATGATTTCGGCCTCGTGTTGGCGAGTCCAGAGCGAATACTCACTTTGTAAGGCTGATACGGGCAACACTGCATGGGCTTTGCGAATGGTGTTGGCACCTGCTTCTGAAAGCCCAAAATACTTCACTTTTCCTTCGTGAATCAAGTCTTTGACTGTACCTGCCACGTCCTCAATGGGCACGTTAGGGTCCACTCGGTGTTGGTAAAACAAGTCAATAACCTCTACATTGAGTCGTTTTAGGGATTCTTCGGCTACTTTTCTGATGTTTTCGGGGCGAGAGTTTACCCCTACCATTTTTCCATCAATGATATTAAAACCAAATTTGGTAGCGATGATAACCTCGTTTTTGAAGGGCGCTAATGCCTCGCCTACCAATTCTTCGTTAGTGTAGGGGCCATATACTTCGGCCGTATCAAAAAATGTAATGCCTTGCTCTACCGCCTTTCTGATTAAACGGATGGCATCTTCTTTGGGCGGAAAAGGCGCATAGCTAAAGCTCATGCCCATACAGCCCAGCCCCAAGGCTGATACTTCTAATCCTTGAGTGCCTAATTTTCGTTTTTGCATGGTTACGATGATTGAATGTGAACGTTAAAAAACTTGATTCCTAAACTTCACGGGGCTTGATTCGGTGTGTTTTTTAAAGAAATTATTGAAATGCGTCACCTCTGTAAAGCCCAATGCAAAGGCGATTTCGGAGACGTTCCATTTGCTTTGGCGCAGCATGATTTTGGCTTCTTGCAAGATACGCTCGGCAATGAGCTGAGAGGTGGTTTTGCCACTCACTTCTTTGATGGCTCTGTTGAGGTGATTGATGTGCAGATTCAACTGAGTAGCAAACTCCGACGGCGAGCGCAAACTGATGCTGGGGTGGTTTTCGTCAATGGGGAATTGGCGTTCGAGCAACTCTTGGAATAGCCAATAAATGCGCTGTGAGGCATTGATTGGCTGTTGGGTGATTCGGGTAGAGGGCTGCGTTTTCATGGCAAAATGCAGCAATTCATACACCATGTTGCGAATGACATCGTATTTGTGAATGTAGTCCGACTCAATTTCGTTCACAATCCGCTCGTAAATTCCAATCACTTGGGCGGTTTGTTCGTCGGTCAGTTCAAACACATGAGTTCCATTGGGCTGAAACACCTCGTACTGACTAAAACTACCAAACTGCTGAAAGAAGTTGTGGTTAAAAATCACGTAGTACCCATCGTGAATTTCTTCCAAGTGTTCCCACTTGTAAGGAATAAACGGATTAGAAAATACCAAGGCTTGTTTCTCAATTTTATAGACTTGGTCGGCGTAGTGGATACGACTTTGCCCGATACAAACCGTAATCTTGTAAAAGTCTCTGCGCCGATACGGAACAGGCTTGCCCGGTAGCAGTGGCAAATGAAAAACATTAAAGTGCCCGATGTCTTTGCTGAGTCCTTCGGGAATCCACTCAAACTTTCGTCTGTAAAATTCTTCTAACGATTCGGTGTTATTCATCGTTGTTGCTTTTTATGCCTCAGTGTGGGGCTAAAGTTTAAGGTTCAGTCCCACGTTCCATACCACATCGTCGCCAGGGATGGTGGACTTGATTTTGTAGGTAAAAATGGACGAAATACTCAACGGATAGTTCGCTTTATTCAGCGAAAGTGACTCACTCACGTAGGTGCCTTCTTTGTCGTCGAGGATGAGGTGGAACACTTGTGGATAAAAACTGAAATAATAGTCTTTGTGAACTTTGAGATTTGGAAACTTGGGTTGTAGCGATACAAAATGGCTGTTTTGTGTGGCATACGAGTCCAAGCCTTTGGAGTAGAGGTAATGAATCCCCAAGGCAAACTTTTTAGAAAAGTAGTAGGTAGGCACTACCTCGCCAGCAGCGTATCGTTGTGAAATGAACCGATTTTCGAGTACCCCATTGATACTTACGGCAGATTCTCGTAACACATACGATGGGTGAGCGCCTACGTTTATTCCAAACTTTTCGGTTTTATGGTATTTGTATCGAAACCAATAAATATACGACCACGGCTTGCCGTTGAGTCCCCAACGTAGTTCGGGTTCAAAGTAAATATTCTTTTTACCCACCGACACAATGATGATGGCAGCAGGCTTGCCAAACGATAGATTCGGGAAAAGTGAAATGCCGTTATTGTTGATATTGATGTTGGCCGTGGCATGGAGGGGTTCGATTTTTTTGAGGCTATCTGTCTTTTGTGCAAAAGCTGGAAAGCAACTCAATACCATGAAAGTAATGAATAAGCGCATAAAGCAGTAAGTTGAATTTGATTACAAAATTATAGCTACTTTCGGTGCTTTTTAAACAAAATTCAAAGTGAAACTTACGAAAATCAAACAGAGGGCACTTTGTAAACCGTATCTATTTATCTTTAAAGTCAGCTACCTTACAGGTATAAGTTGAAGAAAGCCGATTCGGTAAATAGTACTATTGAGACCACTAGTAGGTTTTTGGCGTTCGATACCCTACGGTGCAGGATGCGTCATTCAGTAAAAGATTAGACCTTGCTGTTTCTTAGGTGTAGTTCAACTTTGTATTCACGATGAAAAAACTTTTTTTGATACTGACTAGCTTTCTTAGTACGGCCATGTCATTACAGGCACAAAAAGCCACTTTCCCCGACGGGAGCCCTATCAGTTCTTGGTTTACAACCAACCCCAAAGTTAGCCTTGCTCAGCTCGGCAAAGCTTATGTGATTACGGACTTTGGTGCCAAACAAGATAGCACGCTTGTGCAGACAGAGGCCATTCAGCGGGCCATTGATGCTGCTGCCAAACAGGGCGGCGTGGTGGTGATTCCGAAGGGGACGTTTATGAGTGGTGCTTTGTTTTTCAAGCCTAAAACACACTTATACGTGTCGGAAGGAGCCAAACTGAAAGGTTCGGACAACATTACCGACTACCCCAAGCTACCCTCTCGGATGGAAGGGCAGAGTCTCGACTACTTTACGGCTCTGGTCAATGCTTATGGTGTAGATGGCTTCACAATTTCGGGCAAGGGTACCATTGATGGCAACGGCCTGCGTTTTTGGGAGGCTTTTTGGCAACGCCGCAAAGAAAATCCCAACTGCACAAACTTGGAGGTATCTCGGCCTCGGTTGGTTTTTATCTGGAAATGTAACAACGTGCAAGTGCAAGACATTCGGCTGCACAACGCTGGCTTTTGGACCAGTCATTATTATCAGTGCACAAATGTGAAAGTGCTGGATGCCCACATCTACTCACCCTACCAACCCGTAAAAGCTCCCAGTACCGATGCCATTGATATTGACGCCTGTACCAACGTACTTGTAAAGGGTTGCTATCTGTCTGTCAACGATGATGCCATCGCCCTCAAAGGCGGCAAAGGCCCTTGGGCCGACCGTGTACCTAACAACGGCGCCAATACCAACATCATCATCGAAAACTGCGAGTTTGGCTTTTGTCACTCAATGCTCACCTGTGGTAGCGAAGCGATTCATAATCGTAACATTATCATGCGCCACTGCCACGTAAACGAAGCCAGCAGGGTGTTATGGCTCAAAATGCGCCCCGATACGCCTCAGCTGTATGAGTACATTAGTGTCGAAAACATCACAGGCCAAGCTCGTAGCCTGCTGTATGTGAAGCCCTGGACGCAATTTTTTGACCTGCAAGGCCGCAAAGACGTGCCGTTGTCGTACTCAGACCACATCAGCCTCAAAAACATCGAACTCCGTTGTGATATTTTTTACGACGTAGCCATTTCGGAATACGATAAACTTTCAAATTTCTATTTTGAAAACTTTAATATAACCAGCAAGAACCCAGCTATTGATAAAGCCGTAGTGAAAAACTTTACGCTCAACCATGTAAAAGTAAATGGTAAAGTGGTGGAGTAGATATGAGCTAAGAGTATTTTTTCACTACTGTGGCAGATTCACAAAACGTGGACTGAGCAGTGGTGTTTCAATGACAGCCGTCATCCAAGATTCAGCCAATTCATTACAATTTGTATGGCCAGAGACATTTCGGCAGACGTACTATTTTCAAATCACTTTTTGGGTATATTGCGTTGATGAAAGTAACTACGCTAACACCTGAGTACTTATATTTCATTAAATGACCGTAATATGTTTCTGAAGAAGTTGTCGTTACAAAACTTCAAATGCCTGTCTGCCATTGACTTGTCGTTGGAGAAGTCTGCCTTAGAGAATCGGAAGTGGACTATTATTTTGGGTGAAAACGGAACGGGAAAGAGTAATGTTTTGAAGGCTATTGCGCTGATTACGGCCGGAAGCAATGCGCTTGGGGAGTTGTTGGGGAATTCAGACAATTGGATTAACTACAACGAGGCTAGCTGTACAATCAGTGTAGAATTGGCCACTAAGAAGGGGGAAGAGCGAAGGATTTCGCTGCATCTGAACCGAGGCGATACCCTCTCAAGGATTATTTCAAACAATCAAGAATCGCTACAGCTGATAGATAGTGCCATCGAAAATGCCGAACGGAATTATTTTGTGGTTGCCTACGGAGCTAGCCGGCGGCTCTCGACCGAATCGTTTTCTACCTTTGAGCGAAGCCGCAACAGCCGCTCGGTCAATGTCCGAAACCTTTTTGACAATGCTGCTACCCTGAATCCATTGGCAGCTTGGATTATGGAACTAGACTACCGCTCGGGTACCGAAGGCATCAATGTAGTCAAAGACGCCCTACAAGATTTTCTACCAGGTATTGAGTTTTATGCCATTGACAAGGAGCGTAAGCAAGTGCTCTTCAAGACAGTAGATGGCATTATTCCACTTGACCAACTCAGTGATGGCTACCAAAATATGGCCGCTTGGATTGGCGACTTGCTGTTTAGAATCACGGAGACTTTTAAAGATTACCGTAAGCCCCTCGAAGCCCGAGGTTTGTTGCTCATTGACGAGGTGGACCTACACTTACACCCCAAATGGCAACGCAAGTTGTATGATTTTATTAGCTCCAAACTCCCTAATTTTCAGGTAATTGCTACAACACACTCCCCCCTCACGGCTCAACAAGCTGACACAGACGAGTTATTTGCTCTCAAGCGCAACGATGCCAACGTGGTCGAACTTATTCCTTTTGTAGGTTCGCCCAAATCGCTGTTGGTCAATCAGTTATTGATGTCGCCAGTGTTTGGATTAGAAACCGATGAAAGTTACGAAATAGAACAAACGAAAATCGAGTACGAAGATTTGAAGTCGAGAGCCGATGTACTCAGCATACACGAGCAGGAAAAACTACGGACTGTTAAGCAAAAACTAAAAACGGCTCTGCCCAAGCGAGAAAACCCAACGGCGAGCCAAAAAGAATTAGAGCTTCTGCAAAAGATTGAGCAAAAACTAAACCTCGACGTGTAGCCTATGATTGCTTTAGAGCGCAAACGAACCGAAGCAGACATTCCGGCTAAATTTAGAGGCTCCGAAAAGCTGGAAAAAGACAAAGAGTTGCTCTTGGCACAACGAGCCTTTCTGAACGACCCGACCCAAAAAGTCGAGTTTAAAAGCACCTACTGGAAGGCTGCAAAAACCCAGCTCAAGAAAGAAAGTAGCGGTAAATGTGCGTACTGTGAAGCCAACACCGAAGTAGTGGCTCACGGTGACGTGGAGCATTACCGTCCGAAGAGCCTGTATTGGTGGCTGGCCTATACCTACGACAACTACCTGTACGCCTGCCAGATTTGCAACCAAACCTACAAAAGTGACCATTTTCCGATAGGAGCTATGTTGTTTCCAGGCCCGCTAATAACCCCGCACATGACCGATCAGCAAGTGGAGCAATTGGCGGGGCATATCTCGCCCGACCCGCTTGACATTCATCAAAAGTATAGCCTTCAGACCTATCTGGGCCTACATCGTGCCGAAGATGCCTACCTTATTAACCCTTACTTTGACAACCCTGCAACGTATTTCGGCTACGAAGCAGATGACGTGCTGGAGGAAGTGAAAATTATCCCTGCGGCACCGCAGTTTGCGCCACACGTCAAAGCTGCCGAAGATTTTTATGGTCTTAATCGCATAGAACTTCGGAATTTCAGGTACTTGATTTTTGCAAAATTTCGGGCTTTTAAACTGTCGTACAGAGTGCTAACTGATGCTTTTGTCAAAAAAGAAATCGAAAAACAACTAAAAAGTATGCTTTCTGACAAATACCTTTTTGCAGGTATGAACAGGTATTTCGACACCATTTTGTAAGCAATCTTCCCTCTTCTCTTTACACTCTAACCTCTACACTTTAACCTTTTGCACTTTACACGCTAACCTTTACACTCTACACTCTAACCTCTACACTTTTCTCTGATTGCGCTTCTTCTAAATTTTCCAGTAATTTCGCTCAACAATTCGATTTTCTTTATACCTTACACTCTACACTTTACTTTACCCTCTAACCTTTACACTTCATCGTGGCACAGCAATTTTTTTCAAAGCGTGACTTACAATTTTTGTTGTACGAATTGTTTGATGTAGAACAACTTACGCAATACGAATACTTTCAAGACCATAGCCGAGAAACCTTCGAGATGGTGCTGGACACAGCCGCTCGTTTTGCCGAAACGTGGCTTAAACCCCTTCTTACCGAAATGGACCGAAAAGAACCCCAATTGGTTGAAGGTAAAATCCGTATTCACCCCAACATGCACCCGATTATTCGGAAGTTTGGCGACGATGGCTGGATAAATGCTACCTTTAGCTACGATGAAGGTGGTCAGCAACTGCCCATTACGGTGCAAAATGCCGCTGCCTTTATCTTTCAAGCATCCAACTACTCGGCTTCGGTTTTTCCTTTTTTGACTACTGGAGCCGCCAACTTGCTGCGGAGTTTTGGCTCAAAAGCACTCATCGAAACCTTTACCCCTCACATGTATGCAGGTACTTGGCAGGGAACAATGGCTTTGACCGAACCAGGGGCTGGTAGCTCGCTGTCAGACATCACTACGACCGCCTATCCGACCGAACAAGAGGGTGTCTATAAGATAAAAGGACAAAAAATCTTCATTTCGGCAGGCGACCACGACGGCTGTGAGAACATTGTCCACTTGATGTTGGCCAAAATCAAAGGGGGGCCTTTGGGAGCTAAGGGTATTTCGCTCTTTGCCGTTCCGCAGAAGCGTGTGGTAGGTCATTCGTTGGAAGATAACGACGTTCAGACGGCTGGAGTTTATCACAAAATGGGCTACAAAGGAGCACCCATTGCGCATCTTTCGGTAGGGTCTAACGATAACTGTGAGGGTTATCTGGTAGGCGAAGCCCACAAAGGACTCAGCTATATGTTTCAGATGATGAACGAAGCTCGTGTGGGCGTAGGGATGAACGCCACCGCCATCGGTACGGCGGCGTATTATGCTTCACTTGAATACGCTCGTGAGCGCCCGCAAGGGCGCAATATTGCAGCCAAAGACCCTACGCAACCGCAAGTGCCTATCATCCAACACGCCGATGTCAAGCGGATGCTGTTGTTTCAGAAAGCCATCACCGAAGGCTCGTTGGCGTTATTGATGCAGTGTGGCTTATGGGCCGATATGAGCCACGTAGCCACAGGCGATACAAAAGAAAAAGCCGAGTTACTGCTGGACTTACTCACACCCATTGCCAAATCGTATCCTTCCGAAATGTGCTGCCTGACTACTTCGGCAGCCGTGCAGATTCATGGTGGCTATGGCTACACCACTGACTTTCCGGTAGAGCAGTTTTACCGAGAGGCTCGCATCCATCCTATTCATGAAGGTACTACGGGGATTCATGGTTTAGACTTGCTGGGTCGTAAAGTGTTGCTGCACAATGGGAAAGCCTTGCAACTTTTTGTAGCCGAACTTCAGCAAACTATCCAACAAGCAAAACAGTACGAAACACTGGCACCATTGGCCGAAAAACTAGAAAAATACCTTGCCAAAGCACAGCAAACTACGCTACACTTAATGAGTTTGGCGGCAAAAGACGTCGAACTGTTTTTGGCCGATGCCACGCTGTATTTAGAACTATTTGGAATCCTGACCATTGCTTGGCAGTGGCTTAGTATGGGCGTAGTAGCACAACAAGCCTTGGCACAACAACCAACGGGAGCAGATGTGAATTTTTATGAAGGTAAGTTGTTTACCCTTCGTTATTTCTTTGAATACGAGCTTGTTAAGATAGATTCGTTGGCTAAACGACTTGTTAGTACAGACGCTCTTACCCTACAAATGCGAGAGGCGTGTTTTTGAAAAAGACTCATAACAATAAAAGCCGCTTTAAGCGGCTTTTATTGTTATGAGTAAATCCGATTAGTTGCGTGGAGCACCTTGTACAGCACCTGGCGCTTGACGCTGCTGTTGCTGCATAGGGTTTTGCTGACGTGGGAAATTCGCTTTAAATAACTGGAACTTGGTAGGTTCAGCAGGTTGACGTGGGAACGAGTTGTTCGCTGTGTCAATATCGGCAATCTCAAAGAAGGGGTCCAGCGTCCACTGTGTTACTCGCTTCTTGGTCGGGATGATTTTCTTCACATCCTTGTCGTTCAAGCGCCAGATTTCGGCTGGAATACGGAAAATCTCATCGGTACCATCTTCGTATTGCGCTTTCAAAATCACAGGCATCGGCACGCCACCCTTGTTTTTGAGGTTGATGGTGTAAAAATTATAGCCATCTTCCAGAAGCTTGCGCTCATCGGCAGTGAGGGTAGCCAAATACGCTTCTTGCTTTTTCTTGTCGGCATCGGTTACAGCGTAGCGGTCGTAAGTTGTGTAAAAATCAGCCAGACTTGGGTTGGCTTCCACTGCGGTTTGCTTGATATCGGTTTTGTTACGAGTGCTGGCTAGGGTTTTCTTTTTGGCCTCGTCGGTGGCTTTTTGAGCGGCTTTTTGTTTGGCAGGATCTTGAGGGTCAAGGGCAAACCATTGTACATCAGCAAGGTCTTGGTCCACAGGTTCAACACCATAGAACCAGCTTTTCCAGAACCAGTCAAGGTCCACACCCGAGGCGTCTTCCATCGTGCGGAAGAAGTCAGCAGGTGTAGGTGATTTGAACATCCAACGACGTGAGTACTCTTTGAAAGCGTAATCAAACAACTCCCGACCCATCACGGTTTCACGCAAGATATTTAAGGCGGTAGCGGGCTTGGTATAAGCATTAGGACCAAAGGCCATGATGTTATCCGAGCTACTCATAATAGGTACTTGCTGAGTAGGATCGGTTTTCATATAATTCACAATGTTTTGTGGCTCTGCTCCTGTGGCAAAATCACGTTCCCATTCGTTTTCGGCTAAATATTGTAAAAACGAGTTCAAACCTTCGTCCATCCATGACCACTGACGCTCGTCCGAATTAACAATCATCGGGAAGAAATTGTGGCCTACTTCGTGGATAATCACCCCAATCATGCCTTTTTTAGTGCCTTCTGAGTAGGTACCATCTTCTTCTGGGCGACCTCCGTTAAAGCAAATCATCGGGTATTCCATACCACCGCCAGCTGTAGCATGGCACGAAATGGCTACTGGATAAGGATACTGAAACGTATGAGAAGAGTAACTTTTGAGCGTGTGAGCCACCACTTGGGTAGAATATTTGCCCCAAAGTGGATTACCCTCTTTGCTGTAATAGCTCATGCAAAGCACGTTTTTACCTTCTACATTGGCCATCATCGCATCCCAAATGAATTTACGAGACGATGTAAAGGCAAAATCACGCACATTTTGAGCGGCAAATACCCACGTTTTTTTGCCAGTTGGTTTAGCTTTTTCGGCCGCAACGGCTTCCTCTTGCGATACAATCACTACGGGCTCTTTGAAATTCTTCTTGGCTTCTTCAAAGCGTTTCAATTGCGTAGCCGACAATACTTGAGCCGTATTTTGCAATTCGCCAGTGGCACCTACCACGTGGTCGTTGGGGGCGGTAATGGCCACTTTGTAGTTACCGAAGCAGAGTGTAAACTCACCTTGACCCAAAAACTGCTTGTGTTGCCAGCCGTTTACGTCGTCATAAACAGCTAAGCGTGGAAACCAGTGAGCAATGAAATAGTTATAGTTACCATCTTTGGCAAAGAACTCATAGCCTGAGCGACCATAGTAGCTGGTAATGAGGTAATTCCAATCTATCGAAAACGACACAGCCTGACCTGTTTTGAGAGGAGTAGGTAGCTCGATACGCATCATGGTATTGTTGATGGTATAGCGAAGCGGAGCGCCTTTCACGTCTTTTACCGCCGTGATGTTGTAGCCATACTCTTTTTTGTCAGTAAGTTGACTGATGGCTCCGGAGCGACTACTCAAACCGTTCTGACCGATGCCACCTGTTTGGGTAAGCTTACTGATAGCGTCGTTCTTAAACAAGTTTTGGTCTAATTGCAGCCAGAGGTACGGCAGCGCATCTGGCGAATAGTTGGTGTAGGTGATGGTTTCGGAGCCAATGATTTTTTGATTGGCGTCGTCCAGTTCTACTTTAATGTCGTAGTCGGCACGTTGTTGCCAGTAATCCTTGCCTGGAGCACCCGAAGCAGTGCGGTAGGTGTTGGGAGTGGGGAGTGAAGTCCCCATTTGTTCAAAACGATTGTTGGCGTTGTAGTTGTTGTTTTGGCCAAACTGAGCCGAAGCAGACCAACATACCCCAACCGTAGCAACGATGGTGAGAAGTTTCTTCATGGTTCTTAGTGTATGAATAAGAAAGCCACGAAATTAGCAAAAAAAACAATGAGCTTGTTCACCCTTTTTGGGGGATGCGACTAAATGGGTAATGCCATCGGGCAATAGAGAAGTTTTGGAGAGTAAGATAGAAATGATTTAAAGGCCTTATAAAGTATATACTTGCTTTACAGACCCAAACAATCGAACTAAAACCCGAATCTGCTTGCTGAAGGGTTGACAATATTATTGCAAAAACAGTTTAAACTCCCAACAAGATGACACCACGTTTGGGGTTAGTAAGCTCAAAGGCTGGCTGTCTCAAGATAAGGATGAGCTTCCGAAATAGCATCAAAAGATACCTCTGATGTCATTAAGTCAATCACTGTGCTAACAGTTACTCGCATCTCACGAATGCAGAGCTCACCCCTCCTTAATTTAGGGTCAAATTTGATACAATTTAAACCCATCGCTTTCATAATTTTTTCTCTAAAAAGCATGTCAAAGAAACCAATCGAATCTAAAGTAGGTTTTAAACGTACCCATCTAACATTTTATGCTTCGCACACTCCACCTGCACGAACAGAACCCATCGTCATTACCATTTGAAATCCAAAGTATGGAGTGGATCGATGCCCATCGCCATACGCATACCGAAACGCCGCATCGTCACGACTACTACGTTATTATTTGGTTTCAAGAAGGAGCAGGGTGGCACGAAGTGGATTTTCAGCGTTTTCCCCTAACGGCTAATAGCTTTTGGTTTTTGTCGATTGGCCAGGCTCACCGCATACAGGCCGAAGGGGTGCATCGTGGGCATGTGATTTCGTTTACACATGATTTTATGTGTTTTTCTGATGCCGACCGAGAGCTACTTATTAACACAGGGCTGTTTAATAACTTTTTGAATTTCAGACCTTATCAAGCTCCAACAGACCAAACTCAGGCGCTGTCGTTGTTGGTTGAACAAATGAAAGCCGAATACCAAGCCGACGAAAATCTCCGAACCGAAGCTTTGCGTAGTTACCTAAAGCTGTTTTTGATTCAGTCAGCACGGCTGTTTGCAGCACAGATGCCCGGCTCGCACGAGGGGTCTCGGTCGGTTTGTTTGGTAAGGCAGTTTCAGGAATTGGTTGATAATCAGTTCAAAACCAAGAGTAAGGTGTCTGATTATGCCGAACGCCTCAACGTAACGCCTAATCACCTCAACGACACCGTGAAGCGCATCACAGGTCAGCCCGCCAGCGAGCACATCAAGCAACGAGTGATTTTGGAAGCAAAACGCAGGGCTTATTTTGGAAACACCTCAGCCAAAGAAATCGCCTACGATCTCGGCTTTGACGATGAAGCTCATTTCTCGAAATATTTCAAAAATAATACGGGGCAAACGTTTTCAGAATATCGGAAGACGTTGTAGGGGCGTATGCAATACGCCCCTACACATTTCACTTTAGCACTTCTTTGTAACTCACCAATTTAACACCTTTTTGAATGAGCGCCTCTTTTACCTTTTCGCTCGTAAAGATGGTAGTTACGTCTTGTCGGCCTTTGGCAACATCCTCATAACCAATGTGATAGATAGCTCTAAGCTCGTCGTTGTCTAAGCCAGGGTGTTCCACAAACACATAGGTTTTGCCTGCTTCGAGCTTGTCCAGCATTGCAATAAAGGCATCTATCCGTTCTTCGGTGGTTTTGTTTCTGAAATCAAAGCCTGTATAAGCAATACCATAGTCTTTTGGTGAATCTACATCCACAGGTTTCAAGTGATATTCCTGAGCTACTCGCTTGGTCATCTCTTTGATTTCGGCAGTAAATCCCGTGCTTCCCATGTGCCCCGAAATATGACTCAACCGAGGAATGTGTCTTTGTGCCATTTCGATTTGTGCTCGCAGTTCTTTTTCGATATCAGCTATTTTCCAGTCGTTGTCTATCACGGCTTGGTTGGGGTAGTCTTTGTTATGAAACAACATCGGGTAAAAGTAGCCGTCTTTATTCCTTAGGCTTGGAGCGTCGGTTAGCGGACGCCATTTGATGTTGTCCCACTCGCTGGTAATGGCAAAGTGCAACCCTACGTCAACCTTCGGGTTTTGAGCCAACATTTTTACCGCCTCTGGAAACCACGGCGAGGGCACAATCACCTCAATAGAAGTCTCGATTCCCTCTTTGTACGATTTAATAAGGGCTTCATTGCCAGCATGTGAGTAGCCCATGTCGTCGCCCCGAACAATGAGGCGAGGGGGATTGACTAAGGTATTTGCCAAAATACCTTTAGTAAGGGGGCGTTTGGTGTTTCGGTTGAAAATATTCTGGAAATCCACGCTCACTCGGTCGCCGTCAAAGGTACAAGCAATCGTCTCGGTATGAGGACTTTCGATATAGCGAAGTGTCAAAAGTAGTGTCTTTTCATCTTTCCAAGTGTAAGAACCTGCCACCTTAAATGCAGGCAGACCCACCCGATTGGCTCGGGCACCTGCCACTAAGTAAGGCCCAGGCTTGGTGGTTTCGCCCAATTCCCACTGACCAGCTCCAAACGAAATCGAGTGCGAAGTAGAGTCGGTCAGGAGATTCAAAACACAATGCCCGTTGACAAAGTCAAAACTGACCCCTTCGAGTGAGCGCTCACCTACGCTCACTCCAAAGCGTTTACCCGAAATCTTAGCCCCAGAAGCCGACATTTCATTTTTTGTAGGAATCGGCAGTGCTAATGCGGCTGTTTTTTCTTTCAAAGTAGCCCATACTTTCGGATTGGCAGGTAATTTTTTATCCTGTAATGCAGGCAACAGGTATCGCCAAATCAAGTTGATTTCGCCCTGCATATCGGGAGCTTCAGCAGTAACTGCAATCACGGCGTCTTTGTCGGGTAGCACGATGATGTATTGACCGTTGGCGCCGTCGGCACGGTAACCGTTGTTACGGCATCGCCACATCTGATAGCAATAGCCCTGTAGCCAGTCGCTCGAATCCTTCTGCGCCTGAGTAGCGTTGGGGTTCTGCATGATTTTTAGGGTCGAAGCTTCTTCAATCCATGAGGTAGGCAGAATCTGCTTGCCCTTCCACATACCTTTTTGCAAAAACAGTTGACCAAACTTGGCCATATCTTCGGTTTTGAGGCGCAGCCCCCAGCCACCTGTATTGATGCCTTTGGGGTCAATTTCCCAATCCATTCCCTCAATACCCAGCGGTTCAAAAAGCCGAGGCTTCAGGTAATCAATCACTCGCTGACCCATTACTTTCTGCACAATAGCCGACAGCATGTAGGTAGCAGGCGAATTGTACAAAAACTTAGAGCCAGGCTGAAACTTTATGGGCGTAGCCAAAAACTCCTTCACCCAGTTGTTGCTGGTGCCTAGCATAGCAAAATTCTCCTTTTCATGCCCTACACTCATGGTCAGCAGGTCTTTGATACGAAGTTCGGCCAAGTAGGGACTAACCACAGCAGGCAAGTCATTCGGAAAGAAGGAAACGACCTTATCATCAACTGTGATTTTTTTCTCACTCACGGCAAAGCCAATGGCGGTGGCTGTAAAACTCTTGCTGGTCGAATACAGCGTATGTTTCAAATCGGAGCGGTAGGGGTTCCACCATCCTTCGGCTACTACTTTGCCATGTCGCAGCACCATGAAACTGTGTAACTCATGTTTGCTTCGAGACACCGCCTCAACAAAATCAAGGATGCCTTGCGACGATACGCCCTCGGCTTCGGGTGTACTGCGAGGAAGTTGAGTAACTTTTTGAGCCCATAGTTGAGTGCTCACTAGCAGGAGAAACAAAACGTGCTTCATGTCAAAATAGGTTAATGAGGTGTTGATAGTCCAAATATAAAGGTCGAGATTAGTTATTTATAGAGTACAGCCATCAATAGTTAATTTTTAACAAATAAGTATTTGATTTTCAAGACTTTATGTTTTATTTTTCGTAAAAATGTGCCGCTAAGAATCAAATTAGACTTGCAGCCAACACAAGTCATTAAGGAGCTTTTTTTAATAATAAAACCGTAAAATCTACAAACCAAACCATGATTTTTACATGTTCATACATATATGTATATACATATATTTGCATTGTAATTCAAACGACAACAAAAAAACATTCATACAATCATGGAAACTGCCGTAGCAACCAAATGGGCCATTGATGCTGCCCACTCACAAATCCAGTTCAAAGTAAAACACTTGGTGATTACTACTGTAACTGGAAACTTCAAAGATTTTAACGGGTCTGTAGAAGCTGACGACAATTTTGAAAATTTCTCGGCTTCGTTTGAGGCCAAGGTCGCCTCTATCGAAACAGGTAACGAAATGCGTGACAACCACCTGAAAAGCGAAGATTTCTTTGCTGCTGAGCAGTTTCCTACGTTGACGTTTGTTTCGACTAGCGTAGTGAAGAAAGACGAAGAGAACTATATCGTAAATGGCGATTTGACCATCCGTGGTATCACTAAGCCCATCTCATTGAAAGCTGTTTATGGCGGTACGATGACCGACCCTTGGGGCCAAGTAAAAGCGGGTTTTGAGCTGTCAGGAAGTGTAAGCCGTAAAGAATTTGGTTTACTTTGGAACGTAGTAACCGAAGCCGGTGGCGCCGTAGTAAGCGACGAAGTGAAATTGGCCGTAGATGTACAATTGGTAAAGCAGGCATAATAGCTGCGTATCAATAACTAATCTTCTGAAAACCTCCTTGGCTACAGGGAGGTTTTTGGTTTATAAAAGCAGTGTAAATAATAGACCTAACAATAGCTAAGTAAGTAGAAATAACTTAAAACGATAATGGCTATGTAGCGAGTATTGTTCATTCTTGAAAATAAGTGCCTAATGCGTTGATTATGAATGTGTTGTATCGGGGTAATGGCGGGTCTCTGATAATTAATTCCACCGAGGATTACTGATAAGCATAATTAGTAAAAACAAGGCTGCAATAGCTCCTGGAATAGCCATGATACAGAGCACTCCTTTGGCTGCAAACAAATGCTGGTGATTTTTTAGCCACATACTGCCAAGCAATATGGCCGTAATGATAGCGAGCAAAAGTAACCAAATACCGATGTTGAATGACGAAACGGAGCCGTCAGCTACTCCGATCAAAAAGTAATATAAGAACACTAAGCTAACGAGAGCATCAAAGCCCCAAAGTACCCAGAAGGTAATCATCTCTAAAAAAGTTTAAAGTTAAAATGAATTAAGTCGGTCAAGACCCAAGACCATTGTTGTCTTGACGGTGCAAAAGTCGGGAGCCAGCTAAAAAATATAAATTTTATATCGCTAAAGTGCTGAAAATAGGCAGTAAAGCCATCAAAAAGAAGCTTGAATCGGTAAAGTTTTGTTACTTGCAAACCAAACTAAAAGCCAATTTCATGAAAAAAGCATTTTTACTTTTATTCGGCTTCCTAAGCATGGCTGCTCAGGCTCAAACCGCTGAAGAAGACGCCATTAAAGCTACTATCCAGCAACTTTTTGACGGGATGCGCAAAGGCGACAGCACCATGGTGCGAGCGACGTTTCATCCAACGGCTCGTCTGCAAAGTGTAGGAACTAACAAAGAGGGAAAAACAGTAGTGCAAACCGAAGATATTAGTGGCTTTGTGAAAGCCGTAGGTATGCCTCACCCGGTGATGTGGGACGAGCGAGTGCTAAGCTACGAAATTCGGATTGACGACAAATTGGCTACGGCATGGACTCCTTACGAGTTTTATGCCGGCGACAAATTCAGCCATTCGGGTATTGATGCCTTCCAACTGGCCAAAACCGATCAAGGTTGGAAAATCATCCAGCTTTCGGATACTCGCCATCGTCCAGCACCTAAAAAATAGTCATAAACAGATACATCAGAGCCACGTATCCTTTGCGAAGCAGCAGAATGGGTAGCTCTCATGACTGTTACAGAATCTCCATCAGTTCCCTAAGGTGTCGAATGGTATGCGTAGGTTCCGCTGGAATACTTTTATGGTCAGGATTATAGTGTACCACGTCCATCTGGGCGGCAATAGCCCCTTTGATGTCGGTTTCCCAGTTGTCGCCAATCATCAGGCACTCGGCTTTAGGCACGCCAACCAAGCTCACTGCATAGTCAAAGATAGCAGGGCTGGGTTTTTTGGCCTGAGCTCGCTGCGAGGTAATCACTTCTACAAAATAGTGCGTAATGCCCGAACTCCGTAGTTTAGTGCCTTGGATTTCGTCGAAGCCATTGGTAATCAGGTGCATGATATAGTTGGGCTGCAGGTAGTCGAGGATTTCTTTGGCAAATTCAATCAAGTGTGGTTTTTGGGGACTTCTGCGTAGGTATTCGGCATTGAGTTCGTCGCAAAGTGAATGGTCACTCACGCCAAACGAATCAAACACTTGTCTAAAACGCCGATGACGCAACTCTTGCTGGGTAATGATGTCGTTGTCGTACAAATACCATACTTCTTCGTTTACTTTACGGAACGATTCGACAAACGCTTCGGCGCTGCCAATACCCAAACCAGCGAGTTGGTAGTCGAGGTACATTTCACTCAGTGATTCGGCAGCGTTGCGTTCGTAGTCCCAGAGCGTGTGGTCAAGGTCAAAAAAGAGGTGTTTGTAAGGCATAAGAAGCAGATTAGTGTCATGCGAGGGCGCTATTAGCCAACCCTTGGCTAAATCATTACAAAAATGAACTTTCTTCTTGGACTTGGCTCGCTAAATTTGACATTCTTTCAAAACCTTCGGTGATTTTGCCAAGACCCTCCTGTGAATTCGACAACTTTTTCCATCGTTTTACCATTTCACAGTTCAGGAATTTGGAAGACCTTTGTGTCAACAAAAAAAATACTTACCACCATGAATAACAACGTTTTAGGCTTGCATCACGTTACGGCTATTGCAGGCAACGCACAGCGTAATTTCGATTTTTATACCAATATATTAGGGCTTCGTTTCGTAAAGAAAACCGTCAACTTCGACGACCCACACACCTACCATTTTTATTATGGTAACTATCCCGCCGAGCCCGGTACTATTCTGACGTTTTTTCCGTGGGGTACGGTGGTTCCTGGGCGCAGAGGACCTGGTCAAGCCACCGAAATCGGTTTTTCGGTACCAGCAGGTAGCCTTGATTTTTGGCTCAAACGCTTTGAGCAACATGGAGTTATCTACAACAAACCTGCTACAAAGTTTGGCGAAGAATACCTCACTTTTCTGGACCCCGACGGACTTAAAATGGAACTGACCGTTTCGGCTCAACCCGACAACCGACAGCCCAACGTAGTGACCGACATTGACGAAAGCGCAGCCATCAAAGGTTTTCAGAATGTAACCTTGACCCTTGCCAATGCCCAACCCACCGCCGAGGTCTTGACCGAATTGCTGGACTATCAATTGGTTGAACAAAATGTAAATCGTTACCGTTTTGTAAATACTAACGTGGGTACAGCCTCAGTGATTGACTTGGTAGAAGCCCCGGGCGAGCGCCGTGGACATGTAGCTGGCGGCTCGGTGCACCACGTAGCGTTTAGGGTAAAAGACGATGCTACGCATTTGGCTTTGCGAGAAAAAATCGCCGCCAAAGGGTACCAAGTTACAGATCAAATTGACCGCAATTATTTCCATTCTATTTATTTCAGAGAGCCAGGTGGCGTGTTGTTTGAGGTGGCTACTGACAACCCGGGCTTTACAGCCGACGAACCCCTCAACGACTTAGGTAATGGCCTCAAACTCCCGGCTATGTACGAAGGCCGTCGGGCTGAGATTGAAGCCGTTTTGCCTGTGCTGAAATAGGTATTCGATAAACCAAGACCCACAAGGTTTGTCAGACTTTGTGGGTTTTTTATAAAGAGTCATTCCTGATGGTCTGGCCGTAGTGTTATCAGCTCATCACCGTTTTCAATCAATAGTTATGAATTTTCAATCCCTTCATTATCAGTTTATTCCAGCCGAAAATCCTGTCGAATCACCTACGATGTTACTCTTACACGGAACAGGTGGCGACGAAACCGACTTTCTTCGATTAGGTATTTTTGCAGGAGCCAATTTGCTGGGCGTTAGAGGCAATGTACTCGAAGATGGCACGACGACTCGTTTTTTTCGTCGAACTGCCGAAGGGGTTTTTGACGAAGCTGACCTGCAATTTAGGACCCACGAATTGGCACATTTTCTAAACAACGTAGCTGCCCAAGAGGGTTTTGATCTGGCTAACTTGTTTGCTATGGGGTATTCAAACGGTGCCAATATGGCAGGTGCTCTGCTATTGCTATATCCTTCGCTGCTCAAAGGCGCAGCCCTTTGGCGTCCTATGTTACCTTTTCATACCGAGCAGATAGCCCCTTCGGCTGGAGGGAAAGTGCTGATGATTTCGGGGCAACAAGATTTCTATTATCGTCCTGATTCGATGCACCACTACGAACAATTGCTCAGCCGAAATGGTTTTGAAGTAGAAAGCCACGTACTACCAACAGGCCATAACCTTGTTCGGCAAGATTTAGCACTGACCGAGGCGTGGTGGCAAAAGGTAAAAGGCTAATTTTGTGCCGAATGCCTTGAGTGTACGCTAAAACCAAAATACACATAACGTAATCCCTATTTTTAATTTGAAGTTTTAAATTAAAAGTCAATTGGCGGCACTCCGCTCTATGTTGTTTGTGTCGTTTTGAAGAACTTGTTTAGAATTTGTTAGAGCAATGAGACGTTCCTCTTTTTTAAAAAGTGGAACGTCTTCTTATTCTTACGGAGTTTTTAAAAGGATGCTCATAAAGACCCTCTCCGAAAGTTTAAACAGGTTTATCTATTTAATAATCAAACAATTAACCCAATTTAAAATCCGCAAGCCTGATTGCTGGACAAAACGAAGGCTTCCGATACGGAAGGCTCAAGCGAAGGTGCTAGAACTAGGTCGTAGGGGCGTATGGCATACGCCCAATAGGAGCCAATTTATATTTTGTCCAGCAATCAGTCCGCAAGCATAAATCCCCAATCCGATAAAACCACTATGCAACTATCCATTATGGCCGCAATGGGTCAAAATCGAGTTATTGGCAATCAGGGACGCCTCCCTTGGCCACCAATGCCAGCCGATTGGACGCATTTACACAAGGTCTGTCAGGGAAAAAAAATGATAATGGGGCGTAAAAGCTACGATACTCCCGACCGTATTTCGTCAGCAACAGGTAATGTTGTGATTAGTCGTCAGCCCAATTACCCGCTCGAAAAGGGCTTTATCCAAGCCAATAGTCTGCCCCAAGCCTTGGCTATGTTGCATGACGAAGTCGAAGTTTTTGTGATGGGTGGCGAAGAAATCTACAGACAAGCCCTGCCGTATGTAGAGGTTATCCATCTGACAATAGTACAAGGTGTTTTTGAAGGCGATGCCTTTTTTCCTGAATTTGAAGATCTATTCACACTTGTTAGCGAAGCGCATTTCCCTGCCGACAGCGATAACCCCTTTGCGTACTCGTTTTTGGTATATATGCGAGCAACTTAAACACACAAGAATTTGATAATCTGACTTTTATCAGGTGCCTATTCAAAAATCCACTTCTCTTTGATGAGGGTAAGCGCTACCCCTGCCACCATGCCCGACACAACGAGCGTCCAGTCGTGTTTGCGTACACGGAGAATGTCTATAAACAAAAAGGCCAAGCTCAACACCAGCAGTACAATGATAATTTGGCCGATTTCGAGACCGACGTTAAAGGCAAACAAAGGAGTCAAAATACTCTCTTCTCGGCCAAGCAAACTTCGGAGGTAATTAGAAAAACCCATACCGTGAATGAGGCCAAATACCATAGCCATCGGATAGCGAGCCTTTGAATTTTGCTCCTTTTGAAACAACCCCTCTGTATTTTTCTGAAAGAAATTAAGTACTGCCGTGGCCAATATGGTTATCGGAATCAAAAACTCTATTAAATCAGTGCTGTACTCAATGACTTTGAGCGTGGCCAGCGCCAAGGTGATAGAATGCCCCAGCGTAAAGGCTGTGACCAATACCAGCACCTGACGCCAGTCTTTGAAGCGATAAATAGCACAAAGCGCCACTACAAACAAAATATGGTCGTAGCCGTTGAGATCTGTGATATGGTCGAAGCCGAGTTGTAAATAAATATAAAAGTCAGACATGTGATAAGGCGGCAATAAGATGAACCAACAAAATTACGAGGAATCTCTGTAGTTTTGGGCTATATTTTTGTACAAAAGCGGCTTTTTCTATTACTTTTCAGGAAATTTTCGTGTAAGCCCTTTTATCCCAACAAGTCTCTGTTCAAAACGCAACAAATCCATGAAATTTGACTTCATCATCGTTGGCGCAGGCTCTGCTGGCTGCGTATTGGCTCATCGCCTGTCCGAAAACCCAGCAAACCAAGTACTTTTGCTGGAGGCAGGTGGTCCTGACAAAAAACTGGAAATAGGTATTCCGGGAGCGTATGCTAAGCTACACCGCACCGAAGTGGATTGGGGCTTTTCGACCGAACCACAAGAACACGTTTTGAACCGCAGGATTTACTTGCCCCGAGGCAAAACTTTGGGTGGGTGTAGTTCTACCAATGCAATGGCGTATGTGCGAGGCAACCGTGCCGACTATGATGAATGGGCCGCTTTGGGTAACGAAGGCTGGGGCTACAACGATGTGCTGTCGTACTTTATTAAATCGGAACATAATGAGCAAATCGAGCAGTTGGATGCTCGTTATCATGGTCAACAAGGCCCACTCAATGTCACTTTTGCCAAAGTGTATCGTACTCCCATTGCACCAGCTTTTGTAGAAGCCTGCAAACTGGCGGGTATTCCCGAAAACAACGACTACAACGGCGCCGAGCAAAAAGGTACGGGTTATTTTCAGTTTACCATCAAAGACCAAAAGCGTCATAGTACTGCCGATGCTTTCTTAAAGCCCATTCTGACTCGCCCTAATCTCAAAGTCGTAACCAGAGCACAAGTCAAGCAGATTTTGATAGAAAACGACCGAGCCGTTGGTGTCGAATACCTGACGGGTAAAACTAGCACTGAAAAAGTATATGCTACCAAAGAAGTGGTCTTGTCGGCAGGGGCTTTTCAGTCGCCGCAGTTGTTACTGTTATCAGGAATCGGTGATGCCGACGAACTCAAAAAGTATGGAATTGCTACCAAAAAACACCTGCCTGGCGTTGGCAAAAACCTGCAAGACCACCTCTTTACCAATGTTAGTAGCCTGTGTTTGGTCAAAAATGCTTCGGCCAACCATACGCTGCCGCCGTTGAATCAGCTCAAGTACTTGCTTCAGTACGTTTTTACCAAAAAAGGACCGTTCACCATCAGCCCACTCGAAGCCTATTCGTTTTGGAAAATCACGGATAGCCCAGACCCCGTTGATTTGCAATTTCATTTTGCCCCCATTCACATGAACGAGGGCTACGACTGCGATTTTTATGACATTAATACCTTCCCTCGCACCGATGGCTTTACTATTTTGCCCACTTTACTCAAGCCTCAAAGCGTTGGTTATTTGGGGCTACGGTCGGCCAACCCTACCGACAGCCCTCTGATACAGCCCAACTTTTTGTCGGCAGAGGCTGACTTGAAACTGATGGTCGAAGGCTCCAAACTAGCTATTCAACTCTTAGAATCATCAGCTTTTGATCATTTGCGCAAAGCGTTGGTGTCTCCTCCACATCGGCAGTCAGACGACGAAATCGCCCAACATATTAAGCGAGTAGTCGAAACGGTCTATCACCCCGTAGGAACCTGCAAAATGGGTACCGACGAAATGGCCGTAGTGGACTCCCAACTCCGTGTACACGGCATAGAAGGCTTGCGAGTAGCCGACGCCTCCATCATGCCTCGTATTGTGTCGGGCAATACCAACGCCCCAGTCATTATGATAGGCGAGAAAGCGGCAGCTATGATGTTGGGATAAGTGGCAACTCTTAATGGAATTTTTAAACTTATGATGTGAGCAAAACGCCATATGTACTACATTCAACGTGTTTTTATCATCACTTTCGCCTTAATATCGTTAGGCACAAGCGCTCAATCGAAAGCAAAGTTTAAAGTCATTGCCTTTTTCACAGCCCAAAACGACCGTGCACACATTAGCTTTGTTAACGAAGCCAATCGTTGGTTTCCGACTATAGCCAAGCAATATCAGTTTGGCTACGACACCACCTCTAATTGGAACAACCTAAATGCTAAATTTCTATCTAATTATCAGGTAGTTATGTTCTTAGACACTCGCCCCGAAGCACCTGCACAGCGTGAGGCTTTTCAGAAATTTATGGACAACGGAGGCGCTTGGATAGGCTTTCACTTTGCGGCATTTGCCCTTACCCCCTCAAAGTACAACCAAGATTGGGATTGGTACCACAATCAGTTTATCGGCGCCGGACAATACAAAAGCAACACATGGCGACCCACTTCGGCCATCTTGCGAGTAGAGAATCCGAATCACCCTGTTACCAGCAAGCTGCCTGTCACCTTCAAAACTACACCCAATGAATGGTACCGTTGGGAAAAAGACCTCCGCACTAATCCTGACATCAGTATTTTGGCCTCGATTGATTCGACTAGTTTTCCACTGGGGACGGGTCCTAAGCCTCACGAGATTTGGCACAGCGGTTATTATCCTGTGGTCTGGACCAACAAAAAATATCGGATGCTGTATGTAAACATGGGGCACAACGACATTGACTACGAAGGCAAAACCAACCGAGAATTGTCGTTTACTTTTGAAAGTGAGCCCCAAAATCAATTGATTATCAATGCCTTGATGTGGCTTGGGAAGAAGAAGTAACCTCAAAAAAGAAGTTCCACTTTACAGAAAGTGGAACTTCTACTATTGCTGGATAGACCGAGGTCATCTATCCACCGATATGAATACTCTTATTTGGAGTAATCTGTCAAATAACCAATACGAAACTTAAAACTCTTCGGTTTTTGCAAAGAAAAACGAGCCTTCAATAGCAGCATTTTCGTCAGAATCAGAGCCGTGAACAGCATTGGCTTCAATTGACTTAGCATACAGCTTGCGGATGGTACCCTCTTCGGCGTTGGCAGGGTTGGTAGCACCAATCAATTTACGAAAATCAGCTACGGCGTTTTCTTTCTCCAAAATAATAGCTGTAATAGGCCCAGAAGACATGTATTGGCACAAATCTCCGTAGAACGGACGCTCTTTGTGTACAGCATAAAACTGTCCGGCACGCTCGGGAGTAAGGAGCGTTTTCTTCATGGCAACAAGGCGGAAACCAGCCTCTTCAATCATTTTGATGATGGCTCCTGTGTAACCCGCTTCGGTTGCATCAGGCTTAATCATCGTGAAAGTTCTGTTTGACATAGTTGTAGTTTCAAGTTCCAGAGGTCATCATGTAGCCTCTTGGGGTTGATTTTGCCCGCAAAAGTACGGAATTCTTGGCAACTTCGTTGCCCAAGGCCCTAAACTTTGCAGGAAATGTCGTGTTTTTTGCGTACCTTTGCGCCTCATTTGTAAATACAAAGGCATTTAAAACCACCCATGCAACGACTTGACGAGCTGAAAGCATTGCTTAGTAGCCCCAAAAGGGTGGTTATTACAACCCATCATAAACCCGACGCTGATGCCCTCGGGTCGTCGTTAGGGCTGGCAGGGTACCTCCAAAAGAAAAACCACATCGTTAAGGTCATCACTCCCTCAGATTATCCTAAGTTTTTGAACTGGATGTCTGGTAATGAGGATGTTATTGAATATTCGGACAAGACAAAGGCAACGATTGAGGAATTGATTCAGGAGGCTGAACTCATTTTTTGTCTTGATTTTAATGCCCTGTCTCGTATTCACGAAATGGGCGATATGGTCAAGAACGCTCCTGCTGCCAAAGTGATGATTGACCATCATCTCAAGCCAGAAGATTTTGCCGATTTTGTGTATTCAGAACCCTCAGCAGCGGCTACCGCACAGTTGATTTTTAACTTCATAGAGCTTTGTGGCGATGCCGATTTGATGGATGTTGCTATGGGCGAATGCCTGTATGCAGGTATTTTGACCGATACGGGCGCTTTTAAGTATCCAAGCACCACACCCGAAGTTCATTACATTGCGGCTGCCCTCATGCGGCTTGGCGTGAATACCAATCGAGTACATCGGCTGATTTACGACAATACTTCTGTAGAACGATTACGGTTTTTGGGGTACGTTCTATCAAAAAAATTGGTAGTTTTGCCTGAATATCGAGTAGCATATATAGCCGTTACCAAAGAAGAATTGAAGCGATTTAGTTCTCAAACCGGCGATACCGAAGGGGTTGTCAACTATGCGCTTTCGATTGAAGGCATGGTCATGGCTGCCTTGCTCGTGGATCGAAGCGACATGATTAAAATCTCGTTCCGCTCTGTTGACGAGTTTTCGGTCAGTGATTTTGCCCGAAACCATTTCGACGGTGGCGGTCACAAAAACGCATCAGGCGGAAAGTCGTATCTGAGCTTAGACGAAACCGTACAGAAATTTGTATCGTTGCTACCTTTTTACAAAGACGAATTGTTGAGCGTATTATAACCTATTGAACCCGTTCAGCAGATGATTCATAAATGTGCTCTTAACCAGTAACTAATAACAACCTCAGGTGCTTACCTCTAGCAATAAGCAAATCAGAAAACCATCCAAACAATGTTTAAAAAACTCACTATAGTTACGTTATTCAGCCTTGTATGTTGGGCTTGTGACCAAAACAAAATTAACGTAACCGACACTGGATTGAAGTATCGTTTTTACGAACACGACGATAAAGGCCGCAAAGCCAAATTAGGCGAAATCCTGACCGTTCACCTCGAACTCAAAGCCACCAGCCCGAAAGATACCGTTTTGCGTAGTACCTACAAAGAAAATGCCCCTCTCAAAGTAGTATTGCAACCTTCGGCATTCAAAGGAAGTTTTGAAGAAGGCTTGGCAATGTTGGCCAAAGGCGACAGCGCTACGTTCTTTATCCCAGCCGACTCGTTGTTTGGCAAGGCCATGCAGCCACTTCCACCCTATGTGGCAAAAGGCTCTGATTTGGCCTTCACAGTAAAAGTATTGAGCATTCAGAACCGAGAAGAGTTCGAAAAAGATATGACTAAACAGCGGGAAGTACAAAAAGGCATCGATGCCAAACTACTTGCTGATTTCTTGGCCAAAAACAACATCAAGAATGCACAGTCATCGCCTTCGGGTTTGTACTATGTCATCACGCAAGAAGGGTCGGGCGCTTCGCCTGCCAAAGGAGATTCCGTGACGGTGCGCTACACAGGCAAACTCCTAAACGGTAAGGTGTTTGACTCTAACGTAGCCGAAGGCATCAAGTTTCCGGTAGGTGTAGGTTGGGTGATTCCGGGTTGGGACGAAGGTCTGATGAAACTCAAAAAAGGTGCTAAGGCAACCTTGTATATTCCGTCGGCATTGGCTTATGGTAGCGAAGGGGCTAGTGGCGCTATTCCTCCGAATGCTGCCTTGGTCTTTGATGTAGAATTAGTCGATTTCACGAAGAAAAAATAAGCGTTGACTATGCTAAGCATCGGCTTCTGAACGTTTACCAATAGGGTTGGGTTTTTACACCTAACCCTTTTGATTAGTAACAAGGAAAAGAAAATAGGTAGGATGATGAAAAGTTACTTAATGATTGCTTTGCTAGGCTTGGTAGGATTGTTGGGGTGTAAACTCGAATCAGAAGACCAAACAAAAGCAACTGACAACGAAAATGAAATCCAAAACTACTTTAAAGCCCGTGGGATTACGCCTCAAAAGAGTAATACTGGGCTTTATTATGTGATTACACCGGGTACAGGTACTCGCAGCCCTCAAAAATATGACGACGTAGCCATCCACTATGTGTTGTATCGGATGGATGGGCTCAAGTTGGATAGTACGTCGCTCAAACTCAATAAGCCAGACTATTTCCCGTTTGGCATTGGTTACAAGCTACCAGGGCTCGAAGAAGGGCTTGCCTACATGAAAGAAGGTGACAAAGCTACCCTCCTGTTGCCCAACTATTTGGCCTTTGGGAGTCAAATTTTTGATATTTTGCCAGCGTATTCGGTTGTGAGGTATGAAGTTACGCTCGTTTCGACCCGTACCGAAGAAGAACGTATCAATGAGTTTATTGCTAAAAATAAACTCACTGTTGACGAAACAACTAGTTCGGGAGTTCGTATCGTTCGTACCTTAAAGAACCCTACGGGTGCCGACCTGAAGTCAGGTCAGCTCATCACGATGAATTACACCGGTTCGTTAATGCGAGACATCCGTAAGCTGGTCAATGGCCAGTACGCCTACGACCCTGTGTTTGGCTCAGGCAGTTTGTCGTTTGGGTTGGGTTTGGGAACCGTTGTGAAAGGCATTGACGAAGCCATAGCTAAACTTAAAGTAGGCGAAAAAGCGAAATTGATTATTCCGGCAGCGGCTGGATATGCCGAAAAAGGCGTTAGCGATGCGGGCATTCCTCCCTACACTACCTTGGTATTTGATGTTGAAATCGTAAGTGCTAAATAAAAGAGGAGTCAGATAAGGCTACTAACCTAGCCTTTTATGTCGTTTCCTCCCCTTGTTTGTATGAAAAAACAAATTCTTTTCGGTTTGGTGGCCATAGGTTTAGCCGTTGCAGCATGTACGGTGCGCTCAGAAGGAGACCGAATAAGCCAAGAAAGTGACACTCAAATTCAGCAGTATATTGCAGCTAAGGGGCTGACCATGCAAAAAACAACTTCTGGCATCTATTACAATATCACAGCAGGTACGGGTACTCGTAGTCCTAAGCTGGGCGAGCAAGTGGCAGTGAGTTATGTGCTGTCTCGGCTCGATGGCTACAAATTTGACAGTACAGGTATTTCGGCAGGTAAACCCGAATACTTCGTGTTTGGAACAGGCCAAAAACTATTGGGTATCGAAGAAGGACTTTCCTTGATGAAGGAGGGCGACAAGGCCGTGTTTTTGTTTCCGGGTAACTTGGCTTTTGGGAGTACTTACTATGATGTACTGCCTCCGTATGCTGCCGTTCGCTGCGACATTACCTTGGTTTCGACTCGCACCGAAGACGAACAAATCGAGGATTATATTGCTAAAAACCAACTGACTGTTACCGAAAAAACGGATACGGGGTTACGGTTTGTAAGCACGTCTAAAAGTGCTGCTGGTGATACCGTAAAAACCGGCAAGAGTGTTACTGTAAAGTATAAGGGTTCTCTGCTGCGTGATTTGCGTAAGTATGTGTATGGCTCTGTAGTCTATGACCCTGTGTTTGACTCGGGTTTGCTCACGTTTACAGTAGATGGCGGTAGTGTGGTGTCTGGCTTTAACGAAGGCGTTTTGAAAATGAAAGTAGGTGACAAAGCTCGTTTGATTTTCCCATCTATATTGGGCTACGGCGTCAACGGAAGCTCGTCGGGTGGGATACCACCCTTGGCTCCACTACAGTTTGAAGTGGAGGTCTGGACGGTCAAATGACATCTCAAAAAGGCTTCGCTCAGGCGAGGCCTTTTTTGTATAAAACCTATGATAGAAAATCAGCATCTGCCTATTTATTCAACATTTGTATAGCTATCAACTTATGAAACCTCTTTGCTTTGCCACCAACAATGCACACAAACTTTATGAAGTACAAGCGTTGTTAGGCAATCAGTTTGTATTAAAAACCTTAAAAGACATCGGCTGCACCGAAGACATCGCCGAAACCGAAACCACGATAGAAGGCAACTCGCTGCTAAAAGCAAAATACATCTGGGATAACTACCATGTGGACTGCTTTGCCGATGACTCAGGACTCGAAGTAATGGCACTAAATGGTGTTCCAGGCGTCTATTCGGCTCGTTATGCGGGCATTCACCACGACCCAGCCGCCAACAATCAGTTATTGCTGTACAATATGGAAGGCATCACCAACCGCCAAGCGCAGTTTCGGTCGGTAATTACCTTGATTTTAGGGGGAAATGTCACGCAATTTGAAGGTATTGTAACAGGGTGCATTATTGAGCAACTACGTGGTACCGAAGGCTTTGGCTACGACCCCTTGTTTATCCCCGATGGCTTTGAACAAACCTTTGCCGAAATGCCACTGGAGCAAAAAAATCAGATTAGCCACCGGGGCAAGGCAGTGGGGCTGTTGGTTGCTTATTTGAAACAACAAAAGGGTTAAAACTTAAACAAGTTCGTTATTTAAAATCAAGATTCCAGCCTACTAAAGCAATGAGCGGCCCTCCTTGAGAGTAGTTAGGAGGACTTGAGATAGGTGTATCAAACAAGGTTGTTTTGTCGCTGATGGCTCTATCCCAATCATATACTGCCAGAACGAGTTTAAGTTGCTTTTTCGCCTCATAAGCTACGCCTAACAAGCCAGATGGCTGATCTTTTATAAATTGATTTAAGGCGGCCCAATCAATTGGCTGGTTTCTTTGTACTATGGGTAATCCATAGATACCCTGAACAAGAGGCTTGCCCGCTCTAATAGACTTACTATTGCCAACTACCACATCAGGCTCAAACTCTCTGATTTCAAAGCGAAAATAGAGAGGAATAGAAAGATTTTCTTTACGAAATTCATTTAAGGTTTTTTCCAAAATAGAAAAATCAAAAGAGACATCTTTGTTATCAATACTTTGTTTCAGAATGCTATTGTCACTTGTCGAAATGAGCAAGGTTTTGTTGTAAGTGATGGTAGCGGTTTCTGTCTCAATATCTTTGATGATAACCACATTGTCTTTCTTTTCGAAAAATGGAGGTGTATTGATAGCTTCATCCTTTTTACAACCAATCAATACGAAAAATATACTAATACTAAAGAGGGAGAACTTTTTCATAGGTTGAGGATTGATTTAAAATGGTTGATGTTAATAATAACGAAAACGATAACTCTTTAGTATTCAGCTAGTAAGAATGAGTGAAATGGGCTAAGAAATTAACAAAAAAGCCGCTCCCTATTAGACAGCGGCTTTTTTGTTGTAGATAAGCTAGCTTAGAAAAACTTAGCACGATTATCCACCACTTTGGCGTTTTCTTTGATTGCTTCGTTGATGTAAAGCGAAGTCCGTTGCATCTGAGCTTGGCGAGCACTGTTTTTGTATTGTGTGTAGTCGGCAATAGCAGGAGCATCGGTTTTGCTGATGAGTTCCATGATAAACACGCCCCCTTCGCCAACAAATGGCTTCGATTTTTGACCTGGCTTCAAACCAAATGCTTTTCCTAAAGCAGATGGGTCTGCACCTGCGCTGGTCAATACTCCACCGTTCATCGAAAGGTCATTAACGGTTTCTACCAAGGCACCAGCACCGTATTTTTGAGCAATTTGCTCTAAAGTACCCGAAGCACCAGTCAATTTCTGCTTGATTTGCTCGGCTTTCAATTCGGCCCGAACTTTGGCAGTAAGCTCATCTCGGTAGTCTTCGATGGTTACTTTGTCTTTATCACTCTTGCCTGTTTCAATCGCTACGATATACACATTGTCTAATTCAAAAGCAGAGGATACCTCATTGAGTTCAGTGTCTTTGTTAAAGGCCCAACGAATCACCTCACGAGCGTTTTTCATGCCATTGATAGTAGCAGCATCTTCTGAGATACGGTTAGCTGTGAGAGAAATCAAGTTTTGCTTTTTGGCAGCTGCCTTAAAGGCATCCATCGTTTTGTTTTCAAGAGCAAACTGGTCGGCTTTTCTGAACGCTTCGTCACGAGTGCCTTCGCTTGGAGCGAGTTCTTTGGTGATAGCGGCCAAGCGGTAGAGCGTGTTGCTTTTGGCTTCGGTTACCTTCACGATGTGGAATCCAAAATCAGTTTCTACCAAATTTGGCATTAAGCCTGTTCCGTTGAAGCCAAATATAGCATCTTGGAACTTCTTCACCATGGTGTTATTGTTTTGGAAATACCCCAAATCACCACCTTTTTGAGCAGTACCATCCATACCTTCTGTAGCGGCAAGTGCCTCGAAGTTGGCACCACCTTTGATACGAGCCAATACGCTCTCGGCTTTAACACGAGCGGCAGCCTTGGCAGTATCGCTTTGATTAGATGGCATAATCAAGATATGGCTTGCCCGAACGGTGTAGAGGGTGTCTTGCTTGGTGCCACCGTACTTATAGATAGAATAGGTGTTACCTTCACGATAAGGGCCATACACGCCACCAGGGTTGAATGTTTTTACAGCTGCCTTCAATTGGTCAGACATATCCCGAAGGCTCATATACACCGAGCGATTAGGCACGTCAGTATTCATACGAGCAAAAGCCGAGTCATTAGCGGCAGTAGCCAAGCCTTTCGCTAAGTCTTTGATTTTGTTATAAAGGTCAAGACTGTCTGCCTTTGACGGAATCACTGGAAACGCCACGTATTGGAACGTACGAGTGCTCTGACCTTTGTATTGGTCTTTGTGCTTTTCGAGGTAATCCTGAAGCTGAGAGTCGGTTACTTTGACGGTAGAATCTACAATTGAGTAGAACGGTACATACAAGTAACGAATGTTGGCTTTGGCAGTCTGGGCTTGGTATTCTTTCTTGGCTTCGTCGGTAGTAGCATATGCCGACAAACGGAGCAAGTTTTCGTATTTTTCCTGAACACGCTGTTCAGCCAAGCTTTTCTCAAAGGTTTGCCATGCTTGTTGTTGGGCTGGAGGTAACGTTTTGAGATTTTTGAGGTACGAAATAAGCTGGTTTTTGTCAAATTGACGAGTTTGAGGGTTGGTGAAGGCTTGCATCACACTGGGGTGGATGTTGTTGCCTTGTACCATGTCAACCAACTCGTCTGACGAGACCGAAAGACCAAGGGCATCAAATTCTTTTTGGTAAGCGTAGTCTAACAAAAACTGATTCCAAGCTTGCTCTCTGATTTGAGCTAAGTCTTCTTCCGTAGCCGAACGACCTGATTGCGCCTCAAACGACTGACGAGCTTGGTCAATTTTTTGTTGAAAATCCTGGTACATGATGTCATGTCCAGCAATTTCACCTACTTTTTGTTGATTACTGCTAAAAATCCCTTGGGAGCCGAACATGTCGCCTCCTACAATGAACAACAGTAGCGCTACAGCTACTACGCCCACTGCGATTCCTGCCTTTTCCCTGATTTTGGTAATTACCGCCATTGCTAAATGGTTAATACGTTATTTAGTTATTTACGTAAGTTTTTGATTCTTAGTCAACAATTTGACTGAGGTTTAGAAAAAACGAGCCGCAAAAATAAGGATATTCTGAGCGAATTTCAAAATCTGTGCCAATGAAAAAGCCAGCGACTATGATTGTTAGGGATATGAACCTCAAAGCATGACTGATTTTTAGAGGCTAATCAACCTAAAATCAAAGCAAATCCTCCAGTACATTACGACGTGTGTTAGTACTAAGATCTATTACGTCAAAGCGTTTGGTTGCTGTAAAGGAGCCCATATCTGTGTCACTGTTGATTAGTACAGCCCCAAGCAACAAAACGTATTTGCAGTTGTAGGTTGTTTTGGCCACAAGCTCGTTGATTCGAGCATCAATGGCTTCATAAATCACCTCGGTAGCTTCATATAGAGGAGTTGGGGCGTGTAGAATGCGGTCTTTTTGATGAAGTAGTAGTTGCTCTAGAGTGTTCATTTGATAGTCAATGTCCGTGATGCGACCCTCTACGAGTTGATCGTTCATGAGCTTTGCTAAGGCACCTTTGGCAGCCCCGCAGCATCCACTGTTTTTGTGTTGCCCCAATCGGTGGATTTCGCCAATGACGCCAGCCTTGGTGATGCCGATGTGAGGGCCGTAATAAATAAAAACGGCTCCATCATCTGGTACATGGCTTGCAAAGGCTCCCATTCCTGTAAGGCCTGTGAACGGATACCCATCCAAACCAACCATTTTGAAGGGACCCAAAAACTCATGTGCTCTGGCTGGATATTGAATACTGTTGACATCGTCGCTACAAATACTATCGGCGAGCATCACCTGCGATGGCTCAAGTTGTAGGGTATCCTCAATGTAGTCAATCAGTTGGTTCACGCTGTCGATGGTAGTAATGGCATTAGGATACCACTGACGAATGATGGCTAATTTGTCTTTTTTTAGCATTGTTAGAATGATTCAGTAGTTATAAAATAATGTTGTTTTTGGGTTGTAAAGCAGGTGGCAAATGAGTCTCGCCCAGCATTTCTCGCAAGTCAATTTCGATGGTTCGGCTCATTTGCGAAATAGGCACGTCGTTGGAGCTACCTTCAAAGGGGTTTTCGGTGCTTTGGCCTACTTGGTCTAGCGAGGTAAACACCCACGATAGCAACACACTGAAAGGGATGGTGAACCAAACCATGTGTCCATGAAAAATGCCCGTAAGGCTGTCGTTAAGTTTATCAAATTCTTTGAGCATACTAAATGGCAGCATAATACAAAACAGTTTTACAAGAACCTTATTGATGGTAGCAAACTGCCGAGGGTAGGGGAAGTTTTTGATACGCTCGCTACGACCTTGTTGGTCAAAAAAATCTTTAAGTGCTCGTTGCATCTCTACAAATAAGAGGTTGTCAATTTTTTGGTTGTCAAGTAGTTGTTTGAGCGTTTTGCTTTGCAAGCTCAGTAGTTGTGCGGCCTTGTTTTTTGTAGTTAAAATGTAAGCTAACTCCTCTTCAGACAGGTATTTAGCCAATTCTTTGTCGAGGGGTGTTTCTTTTTCAGGCACCGTGAACACTCGTGACTGATACTCTACGTTGTATGCTTCGTTCATCGTTTCCCATGCACGCTGCTCTCGCATTTGGTAGCGAAGCGCCGTGAGCCAAGCAAAATGCCGATAGACAAGCTGTTGAGTAGTGGTAGAATCATGGATAAAATCACGACACATAGTGCCCCATGCTCGACTGCCGTTGAGAATAGCTCCCCAGATTTGTCGGGCTTCCCACGTTCGGCTGTAGGTCTGAGAGTTGCGAAAGCCTACAATAAAGGCAGTAGCTGTACCAAGCAAGGCCACAACGGTCCAAGGAAGCGCTATCCATTTGATACCAAACACTGCATATAAGACAGTCGGGATTGTTCCGACGATAATCAGCCAATAGATGCTTCGCCGAGTCCAGAAAATGAGTTCCTTAAACGTGTACGATTTACCTGCATGCATTAGTTTTCAGATTTAGAAACAAACTTACTAATAAGAATACCGACCAGTACAACCGAGTAAAACTGTCCTGCTATGCCAAAAAAAGCAGTAACCAACTTGGTGTGGTGCGCACTGGGCGTAATATCGCCAAAGCCAATACTGGTAATAGTAATGGAGCAAAAATACACTAAATCGATAAAGGTCTCGGAATTGTTAGCCGTACCGATGCCTTTGAAGGAAAGTGGGTTACTGTAGAACAAAAATTGCATCAGAAAAACCGCAATCTCAATAAGCAGAAAATACCCACAGGCCGAAGCGGAGATAATATCTACATTAATATAGCTAGGTTTTATCAAAAACTTGATAACCTCCCCAAAAATGAACGAGAAAAATACGACGTATATAATGTTGAGGATGATAAAGTAATACGGTACTTGGCCCCAAAACGGTAAGCCCAATGGCAAGGCCAAAACGAGTACGAAGAGTACGGTTCGGGCTCTATTTTTCCATTTGCCTTTTTCGATAAACACTCCAGCACTGGCAATCCCTAAAATGAGCATATTGAGTGGCCAAACCACGTTGCGATAAAGCATCATGTCGGTCAGAAAGACTCCAATAAATAAGTGCTGAATCAGCGCAACGAGCAGTAACTCGTATTTTCGTTGTTGTAAAAATCTTCGTGCAATCATCCAAAATGAAATGGTAAAAACAACTACTAAATAGCTTTTATCAGTGGCTTGTATTTTGTGTCAAGCACTTGCTAGTCAATGCGTTATTCTGGATTTTGTGCTTGTGAAAAGTACATTAACACTCCCAAAAATCGTTGGATGCACTAACTAACTTAGGGAGAGTAGGTAAAAGTAAGCTATTTTCATAAAGATAAGTATATTTGAAGAAAAGCAACAAAAAATCTGTATCTTGACCATGATTTAGTAACCTACACAACCATGAGAACAACTCTACTCTTTTTGACACTTCTGGTAGCTCATGTAGCATTGGCTCAAAAACGCAAACCAAGCACTTCCCCCGACCGATTTGCCGGTCTTGACACCTCCTTTGCTCGGATTTTGAAGGACTGGAAAGCCGCAGGCTTTGCCGTGGCAGTAGTCGAAAAAGGAAAGGTAGTGTACGCTAAGGGCTTTGGGTATCGAGATTATGAGAAGAAAGAGCCTGTCACGGCCAATACCTTGTTTGCCATTGGGTCTTGTACCAAGGCTTTCACGTCGTCGTTGGTAGGGCTTTTGCAAAAAGATGGCAAAGTGGCTTATGACGAGCCTGTTGCAAAATACCTGCCCGACCTCCATTTTTTTAGTAACGACCTCAGCAATCAAATCACCGTGCGAGACATCATGTGTCACCGCACAGGGTTACCTCGCCACGATTTGTCATGGTATCTGTCCAATACCACTCGTGACAGTCTCGTCATGCGAATTCAGTACATGGAGCCCTCGGCACCGTTACGACAACGCTGGCAATACAACAACTTTATGTTTTTGACACAGGGAGTATTAGCCGAAAAACTCTACGGCAAGACGTGGGAAGAGTTGGTTCGAGAAAAACTTTTTAATCCCCTTGGCATGAAAAACTCAATGTTTAGCATGGTCGAGATGGAAAAAAGCCCTGATGCTGCCAAAGGCTACGAAGTACACAAAGACAGCATCATCAAAAAAATGGACTACTACCACATTGATGGTATGGGGCCTGCGGGTAGTATCAATAGCAGTGTGGCAGAAATGGCCAATTGGCTGATTATGTGGACCAACGGCGGTAAGTTTGAAGGCAAAGAAATTCTGCCAGCCAGCTACACGAGCGAAGCCATGAGTTCGCAGATGATTATTGGCGCCGCCTTACCGACCAAAGAAATCCCCGACGTACACCTATCAAACTATGGGTTTGGTTGGTTTTTAGCTTCATACAAAGGGCATTATCGGGTAGAACATGGGGGCAATATTGACGGCTTTAGTGCCAGTACGAGCTTTTTTCCGAGTGATAGTGTAGGTATTGTGGTTTTGGTTAATCAGAATGGCTCAGCGGTTCCTTCTATTGTGAGGAACTTAGTGGCCGACCGAGTATTGGGGCTAAAGTACTTTGACTGGAGCCAAGACCGCCTCAAAGCTGTAAATAGGGCCAAAGCCGACGCTAAGAAAGAAGAAAAATCAGCTTCAAGCAACCGAAAAACAGGTACGAAACCCTCGCACTCACCCGCCGATTATACAGGTGTTTACGGCAACGATGGGTATGGCAAACTCACTGTAACAGCCAAGGGCGATTCGTTGTTTTTGCAGTCCAAAAATCAGCGTTGGTGGTTAAGGCATTATCATTACGACTTTTTTGAACCCTTCGATACAAAAGGAGGCATTGATACCACAGACAAAAGTCCGCTGCGTTTGGCGTTTAACACGAGCCTCACAGGCGAAGTAGAGTCTGTAGCAGCGCATGGTTTTGAACCTGCCATTGGCAAACCGATTGTGTTTACCCGTACGGCTGCTCCGAAGGGAATCACCGCCGACGAACTGAAACGCTATGTAGCTGAGTTTGAATTGGCTGGACAGACACTCAAAACGTATATCAAGAACGATAAAACGTTGGTGGTGGTGGTGCCTGGCCAGCCTGAGTATGAATTAGTGTATGTAGGCGAGCATAAATTTGACTTTAAGTCTCCCAAAGGCTACAGTGTGAAATTTGACCTAAACGAAAAAAACGAAGCTACCGCTATTACATTCATGCAGCCCAACGGCAATTTCAAGGCCAATCGAAAGAAATAGTGATTTTATTTTGAATTTGTTCACCCCTAAAACACCTTCCCCGGATTCAGAATTCCTTGGGGGTCGAGGGCTTTTTTAAGGGTTTTCATCAATTGGATTTCAGTTTCTGAACGGCTTAGGTGGAGCCATGCTTTTTTCTCCAGCCCAACGCCGTGTTCGGCGGTGATAGAGCCGCCAATTTGTTGTAATGGTTTATATACCATTTCTTCGACCTGATGACGATTGGCTGCATCGTTGTTGCCGCAATGGATAAATAAATGCAGGTTGCCGTCGCCCATGTGGCCGAAAGCGTAAAAGCGCAAATTGGGCCAAACGGCTTTTAGGTTCTTCTGAAGGGTATCAATATAGCTTTCCATGTCGGAAATGGCGAGGCTGACATCAAACGAAAAAATAGGCCGATACAACGAATAGGCAAATTCCACCTTTTCACGGATACCCCAAAACCAATCTAAATCTTGCTGCGAATAGGCCATGACAGCATCGCTCACTAGACCGGCCTCAAGGGTTTGTTCCAATAGTTTTTCAAAACGGGCGGCGTCTTCTTGCTGATGCTGACCTAAGGCTTCTATGAGTACATAATAGTTGCTAGTTTGAGGCAAAGGTGGCGTAAATGGTGACGGCCGAGTGGTCATGAGGCAATAGTAATCTTGCCAAATGAGCTCGTAGGTAGTGAGGGTATTAGAAAGTTGCGTTTTGGCTGTTTGCAAGAAAGTAACTACTTGTTCAAAATGGTCAAAGGCCAAAAAGGCCGTGTTTCGACTTTTAGGCGCATCTTCCAATTTCAGTACGGCTTTGGTAATGATGCCCAACGTACCTTCGGAGCCAATGAACAGATGTTTGAGGTCATAGCCAGCGTTGTTTTTCATCATTTTGTTCAAGGACGAAATGATGGTGCCATCGGCCAACACCACTTCCAAGCCTAACGTTAACTGGCGAGTTACGCCATAACGAATGGCCTGCAAACCTCCCGCATTGGTAGCCAAATTGCCCCCTATCATGCAACTGCCTTTTGCACCCAAATCAAGCGGGAACAAGTAGCCTTTTTCGGCAACGGCTTTTTGCAAATTTTGAAGAATAACACCCGCCTGCACCGTCACTGTTCGGTTGACTTCATCTATTTCTTCAATCACATTCATTCGCTCCAGACTCAACACTACTTCATGTGCCTGCGTAACTTCACCTCCTGACACCCCCGTGAGCCCGCCGTGCGGTACTACGGGTTGATTGGCTTCGTTGCAGAGGCGCAACGCCATAGCTACCTCTTGGGTAGTGCGAGGACGCACCAAAGCCAAACACTGCAGCGGTTCGGCAGGTCGCCAAAATCCCGATGAACGTTGGCTGGCTTCTTCTTGAGTCAACACGGCCTCTTTGCCGAGGGCATCTATCAGTTGCTGAACAATGGTCATTGTAAAGTTAGGCGGTTTTGATGTTGGCGGCATTTTCAAGCCCCAGTTCTCTGATACTGATTTCTCTCATCTCAACTTTGCGGATTTTGCCGGTTACTGTCATCGGGAAACTATCCGAAATCCGAATATATTGTGGGATTTTGAAATGGGCAATTTGCCCCTGACAAAATTCTTGAACCGCTTGCAACGACAAGGTTTGACCTTCTTTGAGCTTAATCCAGGCCATGACGGTTTCGCCATATTTAGCATCGGGAATACC
Organism: Spirosomataceae bacterium; assembly: GCA_046329195.1. Classification (GTDB taxonomy): domain Bacteria; phylum Bacteroidota; class Bacteroidia; order Cytophagales; family Spirosomataceae; genus JAXLVB01. The sequence continues at coordinate 1,550,500 of JAXLVB010000001.1, forward strand.
AATCACCTGCACGTCGCTGATGTGGGGGTGCGTATAGAGAAACTCCTCTATTTCACGAGGATAGATGTTCTCTCCGCCTCTGATAATCATGTCTTTGATGCGGCCTACAATTTTCACATATCCTTCGTCGTCCATGGTGGCTAGGTCACCCGTGTGCATCCAGCGGGCGTTATCAATGGCAGCATGAGTGGCGGCTTCGTTGTTCCAATAGCCCAGCATCACACTGTATCCACGGGTGCAAAACTCGCCTGCCACGCCCCGAGGCACCACCAAGCCTGTTTCGGGGTCAATGATTTTGACTTCGAGGTGTGGATGTACCTGTCCTACCGTACTTACTTGTTTTTCGAGTGGCGTCCCTACTCGGGTTTGAGTACTTACTGGGCTGGTTTCGGTCATGCCGTAGGCTATTTCCATCTCGCTGACGTGCATCAGGCCTTGAACTTTTTTCATGACCTCAACGGGGCAAGGCGAGCCGGCCATGATGCCCGTTCGTAGGCTGGTGAGGTCGTATGAGTCAAAAGTAGGTAAGTCCAGTTCTGCAATGAACATGGTGGGTACTCCATAAATAGCCGTCGCTTTTTCTCGTTGAACGGCCTCCAACACAGCTGCTGGTTCAAAGCCTTCGCTGGGGTAAATCATGGTGGCTCCGTGCGTAACACAGCCCAGATTCCCCATGACCATCCCAAAACAATGGTACAATGGTACTGGAATAACCAAGCGGTCTTGATGCGTAAAATTCATGATTTCAGCCACAAAATAGCCATTGTTCAGGATGTTATGATGGCTCAAGGTAGCACCCTTCGGAAACCCCGTGGTGCCGCTGGTGTATTGGATGTTGATGGGTTCGTCAAACGTCAGCGAAGCTTGGCGAGTAGCCAGCTGGTCGTCGGTGATGGCAGAGGCTTGCTGCATGAAATCGTCCCAACGCCACATGCCTGGGCGTTGGTCGGTACCCATCCGAATAATGGTGTGTAACTGGGGCACTTTGGCCGCTTGCAAACGCCCCTTTTCGCAGCTGACCAGTTCGGGAGCCAGTGCAAATAGCATTTCGGTAAAATTAGACAGTTTGAATTGGTCGGCAGAGACCAACACACTGCATCCCGACTGGTTGAGGGCGTACTCTAATTCATGCAGTCGATAGCTGGGATTGATATTGACCAAGATGGCGCCAATTTTGGCTGTAGCAAACTGCGTAACCGTCCACTCATAGCGGTTAGGCGACCACACGCCTACTCGCTCGCCTTTGCGGATACCCAAGGCCAAAAACGCCTTAGCACATTGATTGACTACTTGCTGGAAGGTTCGGTAGCTGTATCGAATCTGCTGGTGATGAACCAACAGGGCGTCGTTGTCAGGAAAGCGCTCAGCCACTTGGTCGAACAAGTCACCAATAGTAATTCCCAACAAGGGCTGGCTACTGGTGCCACTTGCATAGCTCAGAAGACTTGACATCAGTTCAATAGGTTTAGCGTTAGAGGATTGCCTACTAGAAGTATCTTTCGGCTACGGTTTTGTGTTGTTCGGTACCGTCTGAATGGTGCTGTTAATGGCTTGTTTATGAGAGGCTTTTGAGTAAAGTGTCGAAGTTTTTAGTACTTCAATCTCCCTAATTCAGAAAATGGTAGAAAAAACAAAATCGTTTGGGCAAAAGTAGATAAATTGATACGCTTTTGTAGAAATCCTTAAAAAATTTCAAACGATTTTTGAGGTTTTGAGTTGACTACACAGCAGACAATGACATGATTTCAAAAGAACCTTGTTATTTTTGGAATTAGCATCCAAACGAAGCTTAATCATAGAAGGAGAAATGGCAAATTACAAACTAAAAATCAACGGGAAGGAGTTTCAGACCGAAGCTTCGCCCGATACCCCTTTGCTGTGGGTATTGCGTGACCATTTGGGGCTGTTGGGTACTAAATATGGCTGTGGCATGGCCATGTGTGGGGCCTGTACCGTTCATCTCAACGGCGAGGCGACTCGTTCCTGCGTGTTGCCAGTGTCGTCGGTAGGTGATTCTAAAATCACCACGATTGAGGGGCTTTCGACCAACGGCGACCACCCCGTACAGCAAGCATGGGACGAAATAGACGTGCCGCAGTGCGGCTACTGTCAGGCTGGTCAAATGATGACGGCAGCGGCTTTTCTCAAGAAAAACCCCAAGCCAACACTCGAAGACATCGAAAACGAAATGTCGAGCCACTTGTGTCGGTGTGGAACCTATCATCGCATCAAAGAAGCCGTTTTGTTGGCTTCTAAGAAAATGTAATCCCATCTCTTTATCACCTACTTTTTGACTTCTTGAGATGAAAACAACTTTCCAGAATAGCCGTCGTGATTTCTTAAAATCAGCGGCACTGACCAGTGGTGGGCTCTTGTTGGGTTTCAACTGGTTTGGCAAAGAAGCCTTTGCAGCCCAACCTGCGGGGGCCGATATTGCTTTTAATGCGTACTTGTCTATCCAAACTGACGGAGTCGTTACCATTTTTTCGCCCAACCCCGAAATCGGGCAAGGAATCAAAACCGCTTTCCCGATTATTGTGGCCGAAGAACTAGACGTGGACTGGGCCAACGTAAAAGTGGTGCAGGCGCCATTAGATACCAAGAAATTTGAACGCCAAGTAGCGGGTGGTAGTGGGTCTATCCCGCACTCGTGGCAGCGCTTGCGCAAGGCAGGTGCAACGGCTCGCTACATGTTGGTAGAAGCTGCCGCTAAGCGTTGGCAAGTACCTGCCAGTGAGTGTACGACCGAAAAAGGGTACGTGTATCACAAAGCATCGGGCAAAAAACTCAGCTATGGCGAGTTAGCCACTGATGCCGCTCAGGTGAGCCCACCAGCCGAGGTGAAACTCAAAGATATTCAGCAGTTTAATCTGATTGGCACCTCGGTAAAGGGGGTTGACAACAAAGGTATTCTGACGGGTAAACCTCTGTTTGGGTTAGATTTTTACCGAGAAGGGATGTTGTTTGCCATGATTCAGCGTCCGCCTGCCTTTGGCTTGAAGCTCAAGGCCGTTGATTCGGCTGCGGCAAAGGCATTGCCCGGAGTGGTGGATGTGGTGTCGTTCAAAGATAAAGTGGCCGTAGTGGGTAAATCAACATGGGCAGTCAAAAAAGGAAAAGAAGCCCTCAAAATAGAGTGGGAAAAAGCCGCTGCCCTCGAAAGTACCGACGACCACAACCGGATTTTTAAGGAATTGATGGATGGCGGTAAGTACGAAGTACGCCGCAAAGATGGCGACGTGGAGGCGGCTTTCAAAGATGCCTTTAAGGTAGTAGAACAAGAGTACCAATGCCCGTTTTTGCCGCATAATCCATTAGAACCGATGAACTTCTTTGCTCACGTGCGAGAAGACGGCGTGGAGTTGGTAGGACCTACCCAAACTCCCCAATCGGCTCAGACTCAAACGGCAAAATTGCTGGGTATTGCTCCCGAAAAAGTAACCGTGCAACTTACTCGGATGGGTGGTGGTTTTGGTCGAAGACTGGGTACAGACTATGTGTTGGAAGCCGCCGAACTGTCGAGTTTGATTAAGGCCCCCGTCAAGGTGATTTGGACTCGTGAAGACGACATGACGGGCGGTAGTTATCGCCCAGCGGTGCGCTATCGGTTTAAGGCTGCCTTAGACAAACAAGGTAATTTAATTGGCTATACGCTGCGGGGAGTGGGTATCAACGCCGGCAATTCGACTCGTGAGCATAACTTTCCGGCAGGTGCTGTACCCAACTTACTAATTGATTCGACTGAGCATAAGTCGCCTATTACGACGGGGCCTTGGCGGGCGCCCATTACCAACTTTTTGGCTTTTGCCGAGCAGTCGTTTATGGACGACGTAGCCAGTGCCGCAGGTAAAGACCCTGTTCAGTTCCGTTTAGAGTTGTTAGAAAAAGCCCGCACCACACCTACAGGGCCTATTCGCTACAACGTTGACCGTATGAAGGCTGTGATTGAGCTGGCTGCTGAAAAATCGGGCTGGGACAAAAAACGCAAAGGCGTTCACTTAGGCTTTAGTGTGTATTTCTCGCATGCGTCGTACGTAGCACAAGTGGCCGAAGTGGTGGTCAAAAAGGGTAAACCAATCATTCAGAAAATTTACGCTGCCGTGGACTGTGGGGTGGTCATTAACCAAAGTGGAGCTCGTAACCAAGTGATGGGAGCTATTGTGGACGGCCTAGGACACGCTATGTACGGAAACCTAACTTTTAAAGAAGGCGCACCTGTGCAGAGCAACTTCAATGCCTTCCGCCTAATTCGGATGAATGAAATCCCTGCCGTAGAGGTACATTTTGTAAATAATGGCATTGACCCTACTGGCTTGGGCGAACCAGCTTTGCCACCCACTGGCGGCTCGGTGGCTAATGCTATTTTCAAAGCTACTGGCAAGCGACTCTTTAATCAGCCGTTTGTACAGCAAGACGAAAAGCTATTTAGTGTGTAATGTACTAATGCTCTACCGCTGTCAGGGTTTACAACCGCTGACAGGGTAAAAAGGGTCTGGCTCGCTGCCAGACCCTTTTTGGTTTTAGGCCATTAAGATATTCTTTGCAAAAGCCACGCATTTGGCTACTTCCTTCACGGCATCTGACCCTTCTGGAACTTGGTATTCCAATTCGACCGTAACGGGGAATTTGTACTTACGGTCACGAATCATCGTCAGCATCTCTTTAATAGGCGTGTCGCCCTTGCCCCACTCCAAATTACCTTGGCCGTGCTCAGGTGTGCTCCGGTCTTTGAGGTGCATGGTCGAAATACGGTCGTGCTTATCTTCAATAAACTTCAAGAGGGTTTCTCGGGTATTTTTGCCTCCTGCCGCCAAGTAATGCCCACAATCAAAGTTAATCGAGTTGTAGGGCGACTGGCTTAGGGCAGTATCCCAAAGCGTGTCGGTAGCTTGCAGGTGGTTATGATAGCCCATATAGACTTTGTGTTTGGCTCCTAAGTCACCCAAGCGTTGGGTTTGGGCGGGATCAGTCGGGAGTTCCACTGTTACCGACGTAGCACCTAATACTTTGGCGGCCTTCATACCATACTCTACCTCAGCGTCGGTGTTGGTAGGACTAAACGCATTGGGTTTGAAGGCATAGATAGATACTCCAGCATCGTTGTACATCTTCCGAATCTCCTTGAATTTATCCATCGAGACGTTCGCCCGCCATTCGGCCACTTGCTTGTTATATTCGGCCATTTGAGCTTTTTGCTCGTCGGTAAGCTGGGGGCGTTGGCCGGGCTTCGTATTCCTGAAAACCTGTGCCATATCTACTGGCGACTTGGGCTTACCAGCATATTCTTCTGCAGGGTCGCCCATGAGTTCAATAGCACTAATGTTGGAGTCAATGCAAAACTGGAGCAGTTGCTTGATGTCGTGGGGCATACTGCGGTACGAGTAGGTAATCACCCCGACTTGTACGCCGTTGAACTTAGAATTGGGCTTGTTGGCAGCCCAAACTGGATTGACTTGGAGTAAGCCACCCATCGCCGAAAGCGAGGTAATGGCCATGAAATCTCGGCGAGAAAGTTGATTTTTCATTTTTGTATAGGTTTAGTTTTCTTCAATAATTTGTACACCCCACGCCTCTAGTGTAAGGGTGCTGTTAGCCGAAACAACGCTATTACTCAACAACTCGTTTCCATTTCGATACGGGTAGGTAATCTGCTGAGAAACACCCGAATAGTTAAAAAAGTAACGGATGGTTTTTCCTTGCTGATTCAGACCTGACTTGACAATAATCGGAAAGGCGAACTGTTGCTCTGTTTTCCACAAATTTGCTTTTTGCAAAACGGCTTTCACCAGTTTTTCGGTGAGGGCTGGGGTCGTGATAAAGCCTACATACGTGGCTACTCCTTTGCCGTATTGGTTTTGGGTAACAGCGGCGTAAGTACCCCAAGCCGGATGCTCGTAGTAGGCTAGCACCTTGGCGGTTGTGGGCGTGAGGAGTTCCATCCAAGTAGTGACCTTGTTTTGCTCAGGGCCTACGCCAAAGGGGTCGTTTTTGAGCGAAACATTATTTGGAATGGTAAACTGACTGTACGAAATGCCACAGGCTTCGTTGATAACACCGGGCTGAATACTGCTGCGTACCTTGACGTTTTGGTCCGAAAAGCCACTTTTGAAGGTGTACAACACATGCCCGCCGTCTTTGACAAACTGATTTAACTTGTTGAGCAATTCGTCTGAAGCGGCATAGAGGACAGGGACAATGAGAAGTTTGTAAGAGTCAAGACTTTTCTTGGGGTCAAGAGCCAATTGGGTTGCATCAACAAAATCTACCCCAACGTTCATTTTGTAAAGAGCGTCGTAATAGGGGCGGAGTATGTCATTATAGTTTTCACGAGCACCCCAGCCAAAGCTAAAGGCGTTGAAAGCCGTCAGGGCTTCGTTGCTAAACAAGACGGCGACCTCGTTATTTTTTTTCAGGTTGATGAGTTTATCACTCAGGCGGTCAAAATCTTTGCCAATGGTTTTGGCTTCGTTGTAGGTAGGGTTAGGCTCAAAATCATGACTCAGTAAGCCTTTCCAGTACGTTTCGGCGGAATTATGAATCGAGTGCCAGTGCCAATATTCGAGCATGTTGGCACCTGCGGCCAAATGACTAAACGCCTGTAAACGAAGCTGGTTGGGGAACGGTACCCACTGCGGAAAGCCCTGCGCTTCGGTTTCGATGACGAAGAAATTCTTGCCGTTTTTCATGGAGCGAGCCAAGTCGCCACCCAGCGAGATTTCGATGCCTGTGAGATGGTCTTGGGTGGGATGGTAAATGTCAATGCCTGCTACATCTAAGGCTTTAGCCGCTGCAAAATGGTCCACATCAGGCTGGATACCATACGAATAATTACGCCACTCAAGGTCAAAATTTTGGGTAATAAACTGGCTCGGTTTGGCGTATTGTTTCACGAGTTGGGTCTGCCAAGCCAAGTAATCAGTGACTAATTGCCGTTGGAATTTGGCAAATTCGGCGTTCAAACTGGCGTTAATCGAGGCATTGAAGGTACCATTCACCAGCGGAAAATCCTCCCAACGATTGATGCGATTGCTCCAATAATCCAAGCCAAATGCTTTGTTAATGGCCTCCAAGGTCTTGAATTTGTTTTTCATGTAGTGTACAAATGCCTTCTGAACGTTGGGGCTGGCCGTGCCGTAGTGCTTGGTTTCGTTGTCCACCTGATAGCCAATGATGGCTGGATGATCTTTGACGTGTTCCATGATTTTGCGAATCACTCGCTCGGCATGAAACCGAAAATGCACATTGGTAATGTCCATGTTTTGGCGAGCACCATAGAGGCGTTGACCTTGAGCCGTAGTGACCAGTACGTCGGGGTATTTTTTGGCCAACCACGTTGGGATGGCATACGTGGGCGTGCCAACGATGACCTTAATACCTCCTTTGTGCATGGTAGTTAGCACTCGGTCTATGTGCTTGAAATCGAAGACGTTGTCACTAGGCTCTACCGTGCTCCACGTAGATTCGGCGATGCGAACCACATTGATGCCAGCTTCTTTCATCATGGCAACGTCTTTTTCGAGCCGTTCGTATGGCATGTATTCGTCGTAATAGGCTACGCCAAAGAGGAGTTTGTCTTTGGTCTGACCAACCACTACCACCGAACTCAGTGTCAATATGAATAAAAACAGGAATTTTTTCATGAAAATCAGGGTGTTATACTACATACGGCTAGATGAAAAGGCTCACCGTTTGTTACCCATTAGGGTTGATTGGCTCCAGCCCATTCGATGGCATTGGTGAGGAGCTGTACAAATGGAGCTTGGTCAAAGGCCGCCGCCGTATGGCCGATAGAGGTATAGAAAGTGCGTCCTTTGCCAGTAGTCTTAAACCAAGCCACAGGGTGGTCTTTGCCCATTCCAAAGTTTTTGTCCTTCACCCACAAGATGTTGCCGTTGGGGATGATGTGGTCGCCATTGATGTTGTAAATGATGGTAAAACCCTTGGTACGAGGATTCTCAAAAAACACATACCATTCGTCGGTGTGCGACCATTGGTTGGGTAATTGCTTGGTCAAGGTGCTGTCTGCTACAGGTTGTAGCGTCAGGTCGGCTTTTTGGAGTTGGGGACTAAGCGGATGGTGCGAGAACTTTGCCCCTAGCAGATTCTTTTCGTACCAGTCCCAATGGTGCGAGTCGTCGCCTGCGCCATGAATCCCGATGAAGCCGCCACCGTTTTCTACATAACTTTCTAACGCTTTTTTCTGCTCGTCGTTGATGACCTCACCCGTAGAGTTGTTGAAAATAACTACCTTAAACTTGGCCAATTGCTCAGGATTGAACACCCCCCCTTCTTCGGTCTCGTAGAAAAACCAATGATGTTTTTTAGCCATTTCGGCCACTACTTTTTTGGATGCTTCGATGGATTCGCTATGACGAAAACCTGTGGTTTTTGAAAAAAGCAGTACGGCAAATTGTCCTTCAGGGATGTTGAGACTTGGTTTTTCGGTTTCGTACGAAACAGGAAAGCCATTTTTGACTTTGTAAACAAAGCCAGCCAGCAAAATACCAAGCAGTACCACGATGCTAAAAAGCGACCAGAGGGTGATTTTGAGCCATTTTTTCATGAGTAAACAAATAGGTTAGAGCGCAAGAAAAAAAGGTCGTTGATGCAATAACCAACGACCTTTTCGAGAAGCAATGTTATGGGTTATTGCTCAATAAATCAAATAACTCTTTGTCAAGCTGGGGCTTTACTTCGCATTTGTTATCGAAGTGCATGGTAGCCGTGTTAGTGGTGTTATACGCAGGCCAGTTGGGTAGGCCTTTATGGTTGGGATTGGCGCTACGAGCAAAGTTAATCCACGCTTGACTAATCTTGTCGGCAAGGGCGTAGGCTTCTTTGGTGCCGCCGGTCATTTCTTCGCAACGAGCGATGTTATTGAACACAAACGGAATTTCCATACAGTGTACAGCTTTGTATTTGCCATCCATCACGGGCGACTGCCAGTCGAACAAGTACATATAAACAGGCGCACCACCCGCTAAGGCTGATTTTTGGTTGGCTTGCTCCACGGCCCCCGGGCGGAACATCACGTCAATGTCTAACACGCCAGTTACAGGGTCGTTGGGATACGCTTTTTTGGCGGCAGCGATATATGCATCGGCTTTTGCTCCGTAGCTCTTTTTAACCAATTCAATTACTTGCTCGGCAGTGCTGTTTTTAGGAGCTCCTCTGAAAATACTAAATTCATTTTTGGTAGTGCCAATTAAGAGCGGAACGTTTTTAGACAACTCAAAGGCTTCTTTAGAAAACAATTGATATGGAAGCACTTCGCCATCTGCGCTTGGCCCCCAGCTTAGGCCAAAACCAATCACCGGCTTGCCTTCTGCTTTCATTTTGTCGGCAATGGTTTTGAGGGCTTTTTTGCCTGCATTGCTCAAGGTTTGGAACGGAACGTTTTGAATCTCATCTACTTTGTCGGCAGTGATATTTAGTTCTTTTAACACCTCGGCGCCAATGGCTTGGGTAGTAGCTTTGTCGAGCATGGCGGTACGGAAGGCACCACTTTGGTTTACGGCCTTATGAAACAAGCCTTTAGCCGATGGCATGGCCATCAAGGTGTTTACTTTAGCTCCACCACCCGACTGCCCAAAGATGGTTACGTTGTCAGGGTCGCCACCAAAGTTGGCAACGTTGGCCTTTACCCACTCCAAGGCGGCCTTCATGTCTAACACGCTCAGGTTGGCCGACTGCTTGTATTTAGCACCATACGCCGAAAGGTCTAAATACCCTAAAATGTTGAGGCGGTGATTGATGGAAACCACCACGATATCGCCCTTCTTAGCTAAATTTTCGCCATCATACGAAGGTAACTCTTGTGACGAACCAGCAGTAAAACCACCACCATGAATCCAGAATAATACAGGGCGTTTTTTGCCGTCGTTGATGCCTGGCGTCCAGACATTGAGGCGCATACAGTCTTCACTGGTAAAGCCCCAGTCGTGGTGAAATACGAATTCGCTTTCGTCCTGCACAGAAGTAGTAGGGTCAATGAGTGGTGCTACAGGGCCGTAAGTCATCGAGCTCCTAACGTTCGTCCACGGCTTTGGTTTTTGAGGGGCTTCAAAACGTTTGGCTTCGGCATACGGAATGCCTTTGTAGGTATAAATGCTGTTGTGGATGTAGCCTCTTACTTTACCTGCATCGGTGTTGGTAACAGCCACATTTTCGCCAGTTTGGAGCTGAGCAAAGGTGCTTGTAAAGGTGCACGCCACTGCTACAGCGCATGAAATAACGAGTTTTTTCATCGGTTTTACGAGTAGTTATTGTTTAGTTTTAAGATTTCACAAGCTATTTTTCAAGCTTTTTCAAGGTAGTTTGGATTTCGTCTTTGTTAAGCCAACGACCATTCAGCATCACCCCTTCGATGGCACTGATGGCTTTGATGTCGTTGAGCGGGTTGGCATTGAGCAATACCAAATCGGCTACAGCGCCTTTTTTCACAACGCCCCAGTCGTCTTTTTTGAAAAACTGCCCTACGTTGTACGTCCCCGTGCGAAGAGCTTGGTAGGGTGTCAGCCCAGCTTCTACCAGATAGCTAAGTTCGTGCTGAAGCGAAAAGCCTGGCACGCTAAACACCTGCGGTGCATCAGACCCCAGCAGCAAACCTACGCCTTGGCGTTGGCATTCGTAAATGATTTTTTTGCGGATTTCGTTGTATTTCAGCACCGATTCGGGGCGATACAGCGGGCTTTTGAGGGTAGTGCGTTTGGCGGTGGCCCAGCTTTCTAGCAGCGACTTGCTCATGTATTTCATTTCGGGGGCAGCCAACAGGCTTTCGACCGACCGCTTGGGCGACTGCCAGTGCTCTGCTAACGTTTGAGTGGGTACAATCCAGACATGATGCTCTCGAATGGCTTTAAGAAGCGGGTTAAGTTTAGAAATGTCGCCTCGATGGCCAGCAAACATCCCAAACAAACCGACTTCGTCTTCGCTGAGGGTATCTAAGCGAGGAATGAGGTCTTGCACAATGCCGTCTAAGTGGTCAATGGTAGCGTAATTGGCTTCTACCGAGCGCCACACACCCACATTGAACGAAACGTGTCCACCGTAGGTCATGCCTTCTTCTTGGGCCGTTTTGACGATGGCTTCAAAGTTAGCTTTGGATAAACCCGGGTGCATTTTCATGAAATCGTAGCCCGCTTTCTTTTGGCTTCGTACTTTGTCGCTGCCTTCTTGGGGTGTTTTGACGCTTTGCCCACTAAACGACGGCCCCGAAGTGTACAGGCGAGGGCCCAAAATCTCGCCCGTTTTGATTTTCTCACGAAGCTCCAAATGCAATGGATGCCCCAGCATTCCTCGGATGGTCGTCACACCATTGGCGGCAAAAAGTAGTAGCACTTCTTTCATGGGTGCGATGTCGTCCACGGGGGGTACGTGGGCGTGCATCTCAGCCAAACCGGGCATCAAAAACTTCCCTTTAGCATCAATGACCAGTGCATCGTTGGCATACGAAACTTTTGTGCCAATGGCCGTAATTTTGGCATTACTGACCACCACGGTTTGGTTAGGTAATACAGTCTCGGTATTCATCGGTAGCACCGAAACGTTTTTGAAAACGATTTCTCGTTGGCGAGAATCAATAACTTGCTGGGCTTTGGCGAACCAAGCCATCAGAAAGGCAACAAGGGTTAGGTAGTGTTTCATGGGATTTGGTTTTTACTACCGAGTTCAACGTTGTTTGAGAAAATGGATTAGGGGTTGTTCTCTAAAAAATCGAATTCTTTTTTGAACAAACCGGCTTGAGTAGCCACCTTGTCGCCCAGTACCATGATGTTGCCCGTTTGCTTGTCGTACCGTTTCCATTCGGGTAGTCCTGTGCCGTTGGGATTACCCGTTTTAGCAAAATTGACCCAATACGAAGACATCATATTTTCTAATTCCTTATCCACAGGCTGCCACGGACGTATCCATGTGTGCAGGGTATGTAAGGCGTAAGGCACTTCGGAGGTGTGAAATGCACCATAATTCGGGAAATTGGGTTTGTCGGGTGGTACGTGGCTGAACTGATAGAGGTACGACGGCTGTTGGGTGTAAGTAGCCAGCAAGTGCGACGGCATTCCGGCAAAACCAAGAAGTGTTTGTTTCTGCTTGGCGGCTTTTACTTCGTCGTCGGTGGTGGCGGGGAATACGCTAAGGTATTCGGTTGCCTTGGCTCCGTATTTGGTTTGGGCTTCTTTTTGGTAGGCATCGAGGGACATTTTTACATCGCCTAAGAAACTGCCGTCGCCTGTTACCCAGCCGGTCATAATAGGTACTTGGTTATGTTTTCCGTTTTTGAAATGCGCCACTATGTCGGTGGGTAATACATAGCCGTCCATCGTTACGCCAAAGCGAGGAGCATCTTGTCCGTTACTGAGTTTTTGTAATTCATCGGCTGATTTTTTGCGTAACTCTGCAAGAGAGGTACAATTGGCTTTTTGCATGAGCTTCAAGCCTTGCTTTTCGGCATCGGCCAATTGTTGGCTCAGACGGTTCGACAGCAAGCCTCCACTTTGTGGAATCGCTCTATGAAATAGCCCTTTGGCCAGTGGCGACGCAATTAAGGCATTAACACTGAAAGCCCCCGCCGACTGCCCTGCAATGGTGACATTGTTGGGGTCTCCTCCGAAGGCTGCAATGTTTTGCTGAACCCATTTGAGGGCTGCCAGCTGGTCCAAAAAGCCATAATTGCCTGACGCATTGTAGCCCGATTCTTTGGTCAGTTCGGGATGGGCCATGAATCCCAGCACCCCCACTCGATAATTAATGCTGACAAAAACAAGGCCTTTTTTAGCCATTTCTTCGCCGTCGTAGATGTCGCAGTTGGCTGAGCCGCTACTAAGGCCACCGCCGTAAATCCAGACCAACACCGCCTGCTTGTCGGCTTTTGACTTGGCCGAGGTCCAGACGTTCAAGTACAGGCAATCTTCGCTGAGGGGTTCGGGTTTGGCAATAAACTCCTCCGTCCAGCAGTAAAAAGGCTGCGGTTTGTTCTGAATAGGGCTGGCCGAAAACGCCGTACATGTTCTGGTACCCGTCCAGTTGGGTACAGGCTGAGGGGCTTTCCAGCGCAACTCGCCTACGGGCGGAGCAGCAAAAGGGATGCCTTTAAAAATACGTAGATTGTCTTTGGCATAACCCTCCACTTTTCCGTTGGCGGTTTGGACGATTGGTTGGGCAAAAGTACTGACCACAATCTCGGCAAGAAAAAGTACTAAAAGAAGTGTTTTTTTCATCGGACTACGAGTTTTTGAACACAATGCGAGAAAGGCTTTTATTTCGTTGGTTTGCTTTTGAAAAAAGCAATCATTTGAGCATAATAGGTATCAATCATCACCCCAGGGCCGTGGCCTCCGCCTTCTACCAGTACCAATTGACTCTTTACGCCTTCCTTCTGCAGTTTTTCAAATAACTGTTGACTTTCGCAAGGCGGAACAAGCGGGTCTTTGGTTCCGTGAAAAATCAAAAAGGGAGGAGTCGTTTTACTGACATAGTTCATGGGATTGGCCAGTGCTACTTTGTCTTTGTTTTCTTGAATAGCACCCCCAATTACCGACGACTCAGGCGATTTGGCTTCGTTGTGGCTAAACGAACTTCCACATGCGTCCATAATCAGAAAATCGGTGGGGCCAAACCAATCTACCACAGCGTCCACATGGCTACTTTCTTTGGTGAACTTTCCGAGATTACCTTCCAAATCAATGGCTAAACCATTGATAGTGGCCGATTTAGCGTTACTACTGACACCTGCCATAGTAGAAAGATGCCCTCCCGACGAAAACCCCGTAACACCCAGCCAAGAAGCGTCTATCGAAAACGCAGCGGCATTGGCTCGGATAAATCGAATGGCAGCCTTAACATCGTGAATCTGCGCAGGCCAAATGGCATCACGGCTCGACCGATGATTGATACTCACCACAGCGAAGCCGTTTTGGAGTAAGGTTTGCCCTAAACCATCGTTGAAACAAGCTGCTTTTGAAGAGTTTGAAAACCAAGCACTACCATAAATAGTCACTACTACCGGATAAGGTGCTTTGCCACTTTTAGGTAAGAAGATGTCTAGCTTATGCCCGATGATGCCATCGCCCACGTAGTCCACATCTATCCATGAGGTAGAGGATTCAATGGCTGCTTTGGAGTAATTGGGTGCTGGTCCTTGTGCCCACGCACTCAGAGTAACTAAGCAAGCCAAGAGGTAGGAAATCGTTTTCACCATATGAACAGATGACACAAAAGGGTTTATACTTGTATTAAACAGATGGACTAATTCTATTTTTTCAATAGTTCAGCTATAATTTTCTGGCCTCGATGACGGCTCGGTAAGGTTTCAATACCAAAAGAGACAATACCAGTCCTGCACTTCCACCGATGAGGAACAGAACCATCATGGAGTAACGAATCATGGCTTCGTCTTTGAAGACATAGTCGGTGAAAATAGCCACCAACGCAGGCCCCAGCGACAGCCCGATTAAGTTGAGAATAAACAACAAAATAGACGAAGCCAGCGCCCGCACTTGATTGGGCATGATTTCTTGGACGGCGGCTGTGGCAGCACCAAACGGGGCAGCCAAACCAAAGGTAGGCAAGGCTAACAAGAGTAGTGCCCATTCGGGTTGGGGCATCACCACTGCCAAAGCCCCACACAACGACAGCACTGCTGCCATCACGCTTATTCGTAAGCGCCCGTCGGTTTTTCCATCCCTGACGAGCTTGTCGGCATACCAGCCGCCAAACAGCACGCCTGAAATCGAACTCACCACCACTACTAAGCCATAAAATGCTCCCGCACGAGGTACTTCCCAGCCGTAGGTGCGGCTCACAAACGTAGGTACCCAAGCATTGCAGCCAAAATTGACCAAAGCTTGCGTAGCTGTAATAAAAGCAATGAGCAAGTAGGCTTTGCGGTATTGAAAAATAATTCGTAACGATTCTGACAGCGAGAGCTTGGCGTTTTGCCCATCTTTCTGGATAAGATTTTGACGAATAGGCTCCGAAACTGAGAACAACAGTAATACAATAAGCAAACCCGGTAAACCTACATAAAGAAAAATCAATTGCCAGGGAAAGATTTCGCCAAAAAGCGGAACCGTGACCATACCCTCGGTAGGAAGCTTGGCTACAATGCCTGAGCCGATGAGCGTAGCCAAACCGCCCCCCAGAAAAATACCCATGCTAAATACACTTAGTGCCGTAGCAAGGCGATTTTTGGGAAACAAATCGGCAATAATCGAATACGCCGAAGGAGACAGCGTGGACTCACCCACGCCCACACCCATGCGTACTAAGAAGAACTGTACGTAGTTGACTACCCCAGCACAAAGAGTGGTCATCAACGACCAAACCGTAATGCCTATCATAATGATATTTCGACGGCTTTTGCGGTCGGCCAAGCGGCCAATGATCACGCCAAACAATGTATAAAATAGCGCAAAACTTAAACCCATAAGTAAGCTCACTTGCGTGTCAGAAAGGTGCAAGTCTCGCTTGATGGGTTTTACTAATAAGCTCAAGATTTGACGGTCAATGAACGAAGAAATATTAGCCAGTGTAAGTAGGGCTACTACATACCAAGCATAGCGGTTAGATGGGGTTGTGCTCATGGTATTGACGAGGCCAAGTTAGTTAAGGTACCCCTGCATTTTGAGCCAATTTCCAAAGTTATCAATCCAACCTTCGCTGGATGTGTTGGTTTTTCGCATCCCGAAGCCATGTCCGCCTTTCTCATAAATGTGTAGCTCGGCAGGTTGCTTGGCATCAAACCATTTCTTAAAGATATTGATGCTATGAGGCATAAAACCCAGCTGGTCGTCGCTGGCAACGGCCACAAAAATCGGTGTCTTTTCCTTGGGCATATTGCTGCCGATGATCGCATTTTCGTAGGCATAAATTGGTGCTACAAAATTAGGCCGACGAGCTTCGTCAGCGCTATACACAACCGACATGGTGAGTGTGCCACCTGCCGAAAAACCCATGAAGCCGATTTTTTTAGGGTCTATCCGATACTCAGCCGCATGGTCACGCACGTATTTGACGGCGTTCATACCGTCTTGGGTTGCCAGCGGAATGATGGGGGCGTTTTCTTCGTCAAGTGTTTTGAAATTCCCCATTTTGTTGATGATTTCTTTAACGGGGTCGTCGGTAAGGCTACGTGCCACTCGATATTTCAAGACAAACGCCGTAATACCCCGAGCATTGAGCCACTTGGCTACGTCAATGCCTTCGCTGTCAATGGAGAGTGTGTGAAAAGCCCCACCCGGTGCCACCACGATGGCCGTTCCGTTGGGTTTGTCAGGAACATACGCCGTAATAGACGGCCTCGAAACGTTGTAAATGACACGAGTATTGAAGAAATTCTTTTCGGAAAGAGCCTCCTCCCAGGTCCAGTTTTCAGAACCCGGGGCTTTACCTTCATAGAGGAAGATTTGTTTTTGGGCATAGGCATTGATGCCCCAAAACAGAGTCATTAAGCAGCAAAATAGGCGTTTCATGGTTGGGTTTAGAGGTTAAGCCAATTGGCTTGCGGTAGCCCACCAAGGTAGTTTTTCTGCCCTGATGGGTGAGACCGGATTATAGTTTTGGAGTCAAATAGTCAGCACTGCGTTTGAGCGCTACTTGTGGGTTAGCCACCATGTCTTGCTCCACAAAGAAATGCTCAACACCTATTTCTTTTGACTTTTTCACAATTCCTTGCAAGTCGAGTACGCCATCACCTGCCGAGGCCATCAGTGGAAACATCTGCATCCAATCGCCCATGCCACCGCCATCACCTGCAAACTGCTTTTTCTCTTTCATATCCTTCAGATGCAGCATTTTATAGCGTTTGGGATACTTGGTCAACAGTTCGATAGGATCCACACCGCCACAAGTAGTCCAGAAAATATCCATTTCAAAGAACACCAAGTTGGGGTCAGTATTGTCCAAAATGAGTTGGAGGGGCATCTGCCCATTGACGGGTTTGATGCCATAGCCGTGGTTATGATACCCAAAGCGAACCCCATTTTTCTTGGCATTTTCACCGATTTTGTTGAATGCTTCAGCAATGCGCTTGTAGTCGTCTAGGGTCTTGCGGCGGTCGTCGGGTATGGCCGGGAGGGTTACATACTTATGCCCTAAGATATGAGCTGCTTCGCCAAGGGCGCCCATGTTTTGTTCTAGGGTATCTAGGTCAGTATGGGTGCCAGGGGTACTGAGGCCGTGGTCGTCAAGGATTTTCTTAACCTCTTTGGCTGTTCGGCCAAAATAACCACTACCCGAAAACCCAAGCATTTTGCCAGCAGCTTCCCAGCCTTTTTGGGCTTTTTCGGCGCTAAACGGAAACGGACCATACAGCTCCAATTCTTTGTAACCCAGTCCTTGCAGCATCTTGATGCCTCCCATAAAGTCTTCAGAAAGTAACTTAGGTACCGAAAACAGTTGGATACCGAGCTTGTTTTCCTGCTTTAGGCTTTCGATAATATTGCTCATTGGCGAGGCCGCCATAGCCGCCGTTAACAAGCCAGATTGTTTGATAAATTGCCGTCTCGTTGTCATTTTTTGAAGTGGAGTAAGAGACCTTACTTGAATTTGTTTTACTATTTTTTAAATTTGTATAATCAAAAACAGCTACAATCATGGTGATTTACAACGTTTTCGACCAAGTTTCGGAGCTCATTGCAAGTCTTCCGAGTGCGAAAGTACTTGGGTTAACTCCTTCAGAGGAGCTAAAAAAGCGCTTTGAATTTCTGATGGAAAAAGCTAAAAATCAGCAAATTAGTGCTAGTGATAAAGACGAGTTAGACCACTTTATTGTCTTAGAACGCCTCATTCGATTAGCTAAAATTCGTGCTTCCCATCCATAGTACTGAACATGAGCGGTCGTTATATTCCTGCCCATCTCAAAGAAATAGTGATAAAAAGAGCTAATCATAGATGCGAATATTGTCGTGTCAGCTCCTTATATTCGTATTTCCCGTTTCATATTGAGCATATTATTAGCCTCAAGCATGGAGGCAAAACAGAGGCTGATAACTTAGCATTTGCTTGTCCTATCTGTAACCTTTAGGAACAGACATTGCTACTGTTCTTGATGATATTCAAAACCCCGTTCGTTTTTATAACCCAAGAACAGATAGTTAGAATGAACATTTTGTGGTAGAAACTTCTGGTTTTCTAACTGGCATCACACTGATTGGACAGGCTACCATCAAAATATTCAACCTAAACCACCCCGAGTCGATAATCGAACGGCAAGAGATGATACGACTGGGCATTTTTCTTTAAGATACCTTTACCTCAAATTACTGGTTTTTATATGCCTTATCCAAAAACTGGTAGCGTGCATCATTAGTAGCCTTCTCGCTCCGAGACTGCACGTCAATAATCATCACAGGTGGCGTAGCATCGCCTGCTTTGGCAGCGGGCCATTCAGGTAATTTGCCACCGTTAGGATTCCCAAACTTGATGAAGTTGGCAAAATAATCATTCATGGTATCAGATACCTTGTAGTCGTCGGCAGTCCAGGCATAATCTTTCACCAAGGGTAGATTTCCCATGGCATACTCGATTTCGCAGGCGTGCGGAGCACCCACGGCTTTGGGTCTTGGGGCTGTTGGCTCTGCCCGCACAGTTCCACCTGCTAAGCCCGACGACAAACTCTTATCAACCAACTCAGGACGGATTTTGCTGTATAAATAACGATACACAAACTGTGAAGAATGGTTGCGGTGCAAGTCGAACCATTTCCAAGTAGAGTACGAGATGAATCGGTCAGAGGCCAGTGCCGTAGCCGAAAGTTCTACTTCTTGCTCGTTGGCGTGTGGATAAAGCTTCAGCACCTCGTCGGCATCGGTCGGATATTCCTTTTTTACTCGGTCAATAAAACTCTCTGGCTTGTAAGGTTGGCCTTGCATAAAAGCCATGCCGGGGATTTCGGCAGAGTTCCAACCTACCAAAAGCGGCACTTGGGCTTGTTCGTTGGCATTGAATATCTCGGTTAAAGATTTGGGTAAGAAATAGTTGTCAATCACAATTGGGAAGCCAAAACGCCGTGACTCGTTGTAGAGTTCATAAATATCACGAGTGGACATGGCTCGCAAGTCTTTGATAGACTTGATACCTGCTTTTTGCATAAACTCAACCCCTTGCTTTTCACCTTCTTTCAACGGAACAGGGGGCATAGTTGGGTTAATAGAAGCACCACTTTCACCAATAGCTCCAGATATCAATCCTTTTGATAGGGGCGAGGCCATCTGACAGCTAACGGCTATCGAACCCGCCGACTCGCCGGCCAGCGTGATTTTGTTGGGGTCACCACCAAACTGCTCAATATTGCGTTTGATCCACTTCAAGGCGGCATTTTGGTCGAGCATACCGTAATTACCCGAAGCCTTATAGGGTGCCTCGGCTGTTAACTCAGGGTGAGCCAAGAAGCCAAAAATATTGAGGCGATAATTACAGGTTACAACCACAATGCCTTTTTTGGCCAATGCTTCGCCATCGTAGCGAGGTTCCGAGCCATCGCCAGCTACGTTACCACCTCCATAGTAGTATAGCAGAACCGGCAAGCCTTTTGTATTGCGCTTGGCAGGTGTCCAAACATTGAGGTAGAGACAGTCTTCACTTACGCCATTCGACCGAGAACTCATGTCGCCAAACACGGCGGTTTGCATGGGTCTTGGCCCAAACTGCTTGGTTTGTTTTACGCCCGTCCAGTTGTCAACAGGCTGTGGGGCCTTCCAACGCAAATCACCTACTGGTGGCTTGGCAAAGGGAATCCCAAAATAGGTTTGAATACCTGTTTTGGTGTCGTAATTACCCTCAATAATACCGTTTTCGATTTTGGTCTGAACCGCAAAAGCATTGTGATTCTGCGCCATAGCGCCAGTGCTCGATAGCCCTACCATAAGGCTTGCTAAATAGATTAATTTTTTCATTTTTTTGGACTATACCCTATTATTGTCTCATTGTGTGACAATAGTAATTGCTTTTTAACAACAATCCTACTTCTTTTTGAAAAATAACGCCGAAAGGTGCTAATATTTCGACCAATGCACTTTTTAAATACTTGATAGCCAAATAGTTTTGTGTTTGTCAAGAAAAACCTACTAAAAGAGTGGATAAAGTAGAAAAGAATTGACTTTTTGACGTGTTGTGTTGGCTGTTGAGAATAATCTCAAGTGTAACCCAACGCTTTTTGAACAAAATCCATCTACTTAAAAAGCAGGTGTTTAACAAGGTGACTTTTCGACTGCCCACTATGATTTCGACCGATACACAGACGTTACTTCATCAACGCAGCCTCAAGCTGATGGGTAATCGTTTTGAAATCAGCGTAGTAAGCGATGACAAAGCCTGGGCCGAAGCTCGCATTGACGATGCGGTGGAGGAGATTCGACGCATCGAACGCTTGCTGACTACTTTCGATGAACAAAGCCAGACCTGTCAAATCAACAAAATGGCAGGAATTGCCCCCGTCGAAGTGGATCAAGAAGTCTTTGAGTTGATAGAACGTTCGTTACGGATTTCGGCGGTTACGCAAGGCGCTTTTGATATTACGTATGGCTCTATTGACAAGCGACTGTGGAATTTTGACACCACGATGTCGTCGTTGCCAGACCCTGCCGTGGCCAAGCAGATGGTACGACTCATCAACTATAAAAACGTAGTGCTGGATGCCTCGGCTCGTACGGTTTTTTTGAAAGAGACAGGGATGCGGATTGGGTTTGGCGGCATTGGCAAGGGCTACGCTGCCGAGCGAGCTAGGCAAATACTCAAGCAAAAAGGCGTAGAAAGCGGTATTGTGAATGCTTCGGGCGATTTGACTACGTGGGGGAAACAACCCAATGGAAAACCGTGGACCATCGGTATTGCCCATCCTGATATGGCCTCGATGCCGTTTTCGTACGTTGAGGTGAGCGAAATGGCCGTGGCTACCTCGGGTAATTACGAAAAATACGTGATGATTAACGGCAAACGCTACTCACATACCATTGACCCCAAAACGGGTATGCCTGTGTCGGGTATCAAAAGCGTGACTATTATATCCCCCAATGCCGAAATCGCTGATGCCATGGCCACTCCGGTAATGGTGATGGGAACACGAGTCGGGCTTGACCTCATCAATCAGATGCGACACATCGCCTGTATCATCATCGAAGACAACAATCGGGTGTTTACGTCAAAAAACATTCGCTTGCATTAAAACAATCAACTGTAATTAATTTTCTAATAACGAGTAGTTTACAAAATTTCAACGTTCAATAAAAAAGAAACAGTCCACTAAAAACACACCAACACAATGAAAATCCAACGTGTTTCACTACGCCTATTGACTGTGGTAGCAGGCATCGTATTTCTGTCGCTACAGT
Organism: Spirosomataceae bacterium; assembly: GCA_046329195.1. Taxonomy (GTDB): domain Bacteria; phylum Bacteroidota; class Bacteroidia; order Cytophagales; family Spirosomataceae; genus JAXLVB01. The sequence continues at coordinate 1,571,826 of JAXLVB010000001.1, forward strand.
CTTGTACTTCGGTCAAATCGTATCAAAAATCACGCATCAACGACTCTGAGATGGAGCTGTCGGCACGGAAGTCAGAAAAGTTTGAGAGTGGATTCCAGCTCTATCGAGAAGGAGCTGCTGGTGCCAACGGGGGCAAAAGCGGTGGAGGTTGTGGCTGTAACTAATCATTCGGAACACAACCTATGAAGAAACTCACCATTGCAATTGGCCTATATATTAGCATGTTAGGTGGAGCGAAGGCCCAAGAAAAATCGCTTTACTATAACCCCAACTACCAAAACCGAACCCTAAAACTTGAAGAAGTTAACTTAGTGTCGAGTTATTATCATCAGAACGGTAACAATTCGGCTGTAACGGGTGGAATTGGAACTGAGCAACTCACTGATTTTGGCAATACGATTGACCTCAAATGGTCAATGTCTGACAAAAAGCAGCGCAAACACTCGTTTACGTTCGATTTAGGCATTGATGCGTATTCGTCGGCTTCATCCGATAAAATCAATCCTAACCCACTGACTTCCAGCGTACTTTCGGGCGCTTCGTCAAGTTCTGGAGGTAGTAAGGGAGGTAAAGGTGGTACTACTACCACCAGTACCCGGGTGATTTCGCTGACGTCGGCTTCGTACCGTGATACTCGGGTATATCCTACTGTAGGTTGGTCTGTCAAGGACGACCGCACGGGGCTTTCGTTAGGTGCCTCGTTGTCGGCTTCTACCGAGTACGACTACAAGTCGCTTGGCGGTAGTTTGAATATCGGCAAGGCTTCTCGTGACAACAACCGAGAGCTTTCGCTCAAAGTGAACGCTTTCTTTGATAAATGGGCGGTGATTTTGCCCGTAGAGTTACGGCCAACGGGCTATGGTTCAGGTGCCGAAAGTGACCCCAACCCGATAGACCACAAGCCTCGCAACTCGTATTCTGCAGCACTGACGTTTTCGCAGGTGGTTAATAGCCGTATGCAGGTGGCCTTAATAGTAGAACCTTCGTACCAAGAAGGCTTGCTCAGCACGCAATATCATCGGGTATATTTCTCAAACGGCACCGAAGGACTTGAAAAACTGCCCGATAAGCGCTCCAAGTTGCCCATCGGGATGCGTGCCAACTATTTCTTAGGCGACCGTTTCATCATCCGTTCTTTTTATCGTTATTATCAAGACGACTGGGGGTTAAAAGCCCATACCGCAAGTCTCGAAACCTCGATTCGCCTGTCGCCGTTTGTGGCGGTGAGTCCATTCTACCGATTCCATACGCAGCAGGGTATTTCTTATTTTGCGCCGTATCAGCAGAACCTCGCCACCAGCCAGTACCACACCAGTGACTACGATTTGTCAACGCTCCAAACGCATTTTATCGGAACAGGCCTGCGCCTTGCTTCGATAGATGGAGTGCTGGGTATGAAGCACTTCAACTCGCTCGAAATACGGTTTGGGCATTACCTCCGAAGCACCGGACTAGAGGCCAACAGTATTACGTTAGCAGCAAAATTCAAATAAAAGGATTATTTGGAAATAGCAAAAAGGGACCCACTTGGCGTCCCTTTTTTGTTAGGCTTTGTGGTCTTTTACGACCAAAAAGATGTCGTTTTCGAGCGGCAAATAACCGTATTCATAGACGAAAAAGTAAGTGGCGCCTTTTTGGGTAGTGCGCATACTGGTAAAGTAAGTGAAGTCGAACCCCTCACGCAACAGCGTGGCTTTGGATACCTTTGCCTTGTCGTCGTCTTTGCAGTAGGTTTCTAAAATACGTCGGTTTCGACGGAGCGAATTGTTGATATTACGCACCAAGTTATTGGAGTCGGAATTGAGTTTGTTGTTGTAGGCATTCCGACATAGGTCAGAGCAGAACTTTTTATCAGCTCGCCCTATAATCTTCTCGCCACATTCTAAGCAGGTTTTCATGGATGAAGAGCGTTAGTGGTCACTAAGTTACGAAAAAATATCCATTTACAAACGGTTACAAATAATTTTATCCAACTAGAAATGAATACCAACCGAATCGGGTGAGGGCGAGGCTGCAACTTTGCATCGTCAGTTCGGAACAAGACCCGCTGACGACAATCAATCATTCACTCAAAAAATACAAGGAACATGAACAAGGTAACATTAGTAGGCAACGTAGGTAGAGAAGCAACCATGAAAAGCTTCGAAAATGGTAAATTGGCATCGTTTACCATTGCAACCAAAGAAACATACACCAACCGCAACAACGAAGAAGTAATCAATACAACTTGGCACAATTTGGTAGCCTTTGGCAAAGTAGCTGATGTGTGCGAACGCATGGTAACTAAAGGCAAGCTAGTGTCGATTGAGGGAAAATTGAACTATCGTTCTTACAAAAACAAAGAAGATAAAGTGGTGTATGTGACCGAGATACAAGTTTATAAAATTGAAGAAGTCAGTAAACCATAACTCAGCGAAAGGCCGATTGGTTTGCCGAAAACAGGAAAAATAACTTCCCAAATTTTCTGCTCAGAGCCAAGGAATCGTTTCTGATTCGTTGGCTCTTTGCTATTTTGATGCAGCTCCCCAACGAAGGTCGCAGAAATCAGTATCTTTACGCCCTCAATCATCTCATTGATTCTCTTTTTTGACATGAATCTCAAAGTCATTGCCTTTGATGCTGACGATACGCTTTGGGTCAACGAGCCGTATTTTCAGGAAGCCGAAAAAAAATTCTGCGAATTGCTCGAAGATTTCCTGCCCCACCACACTGTGGAGCGGGAATTATTACAAACCGAAATCGCCAATTTGCCCCTATACGGCTATGGTGTGAAAGGCTTTATGCTTTCGATGGTCGAGACGGCGCTGCGGGTTTCGGACGGCACTATTGGTGCCGAAGTCATTCAGAAAACGATACAATACGGGAAAGACTTACTCCAAAAACCCATCGAGTTGTTGGAAGGAGTCGAAGAAGTACTGCAGGTACTTCAAGGCCATTATCGGCTGGTGGTAGCTACCAAAGGCGATTTGCTCGACCAAGAGCGTAAACTTCAAAAATCTGGCTTAGAGCATTATTTTCACCACATCGAAATTATGTCTGAAAAGCGAGAAGCAGACTATCGTAAGTTGATTACGCACTTGGATATTCGGCCCGAGGAGTTTTTGATGATAGGCAACTCGCTCAAGTCAGACATCTTGCCTGTGTTGAACATAGGTGGGTACGGCGTACACGTGCCGTATCATACCACGTGGGCACTCGAAACCGTAGAGCACCATGTGCAGCACCCTAATTTTTACCAAGTTAAGCACATTAACGAACTCCTACCTTTGGTATTAACCACCTGATTATGAGTGCTAACGAAGCCCTGATTGCTCGATTTTATACTTGTTTCCAGCAAAAAGATTACGCTGGGATGCAAGCCTGCTATGCCGACAATGCCACCTTTAGCGATGCGGTGTTTAAGAACCTCAACGCCAGTCAGGTGAGAGCCATGTGGCAAATGCTCATCACCCGTGGCACCGATTTGGACTTGACGTTTAGCAAGGTACAGGCCAATGACCAGCAAGGCAGCGCCCAATGGGAAGCTACTTATACGTTTTCGGCTACAGGTCGGCGAGTGGTCAATCGTATCAAGGCAGAGTTTGTGTTTGAAAATGGTAAAATCGTGCAACACACCGATTCGTTTGACTTTTACGTTTGGGCCAGACAAGCCTTGGGGCTGTCGGGATGGTTGCTGGGCTGGACGTCGTTTTTGCAACAAAAAGTGTCCGATAAGGCTATGAGTAACTTAGCTCAGTTTATGAAGAAAGGCTAACCTTAACCAAACAGAATCTGGTTATTAGTTACTGGAAATTGGTTGGTTGCAAAGTTTTGATATTCAAAGCATTACTTGCCAAAACCATCCTTTCAATACTGAACTAATTTCTAACAAGTACTTTACATTATTAATCCATAACCAAATCCACTGCAACACTCATGTAACGAATAAAATGGCAGCTGGATCTAATCTGTATCGACTATGAAAAAACTCCTCCTTGTTGTACTGACTTTATTGGCCGTAGAAGGAATAGCTCAAACCACTACCAAAGCCCCTGATGCACCGGGTCTTGAGTTTGTCTGTGAGCTCAACGTATTGGTAGAGAAACCCATGATTGTAGGCGAAACTGCCCACGGTACTCGCCGAGTGATTCCGATTGGCGGTGGTACCTTTGAAGGCCCCAACATGAAAGGCGAAATTGTGAAAGGCGGTGCCGACTGGCAGATTGTTCGGAAAGATGGCGTAGCCGAGTTAGAAGCGCACTACACCATCAAAACCGACGATGGCGTGTTTATTTATGTCAAAAACAAGGGGCTTCGGGTCGCTTCACCCGAAGTAGCCGCTTGCATTGGCAGGGGGGAGGCCGTGAGTCCATCGGAGTATTATTTTAGGGCTGTTCCCCAGTTTGAAGCACCAGCTGGCAGCAAGTACGAATGGCTCAACAATGCGATTTTTATTTGTCGTGGCATCCGAAACCCCAACAGTGTGGTGATTCAGGTTTATAAAGTACAGTAGTGATGGTGCCGATAATCAGCAAAAAACAAAAGGGAGGTTGGCAGCGCCAACCTCCCTTTTGTTAATCACCACAAAAGATTATTGTTGTACAAACTCACCAGAAGCACGGAGTTCAACTTCTTCGCTAACTACGCCAGCAGGCATAGCACCTACGCCAAAGTCAGTGCGCTTGATAGTACCAGCAGCTTTGAAACCTGCCAATTTTTTACCCTGACGGTTGGTAGCAGTACCAATCAATACCAAGTCAAGTGTTACGGGCTTGGTTACACCTTTAAGAGTAAGATTACCATTAAGTTTGTATTTCTTAGTACCAGCAGGTGTGCTACCAGCAGGAGTGATTGAAGTACTTTTGAAGGTCATGGTTGGAAACTTCTCAGTATCAAACATGTCAGCTCGTTGAAGGTGAGCATCACGCATTTCTTGGTTAGTAGTAACTTGTTTCAAATCGGCTGTTAATTCAAAAGTAGCATCCGAGAAATCTTCTTTTGAAGAAGTCAACGTAGCATCAAAGCTCTTGAAAACACCATCTACTTCTGAAATCAATAAGTGAGTAACGGTAAATGTCATTTTAGCATGGGCTTTGTCAACGCTCCATTTTTGAGCAAAAGAAGCAACCGAAATCAACGATGCTAAAGCAAATACGGTGAGTTTTTTCATTGTTTGTAATGTTTGGTAATGGACTTTTTGTGTTACAACCCTGCAAATAAACAAAGGTTTTTGTTGAGATGTTGTACTATTTCGACCAACTCACCTATAAAGTCTATCAATCGGGTAGTTTTTCGATAAGTCCGAATAACCGAAAACTTCAGCCCGATTGTCTGAGAATTGGGCTGATAGGTAGAAAAAACGAGCTTTGGAGCCATCTTCCTATCAAGACAAGGCAACATCCATCAAAATATTACCGTACTTAGTAGTTCAATCTCGTGTAGAAGAGAGGAAAGAAGGCAGCGACGAGACACTACTTATTCATGCAAACATTCATAAAACGATATCGGATTGTTCTCTTGCACTTCTCGTTTTGGTGCGTCTATTTCTCATTTTTCTTTTACCAAATCCGCTTTCCTATTCGAGGTCAAGAAGTAAGCTTTTTAGAAGCGCTCAAAAACACCTCCTTCGAGGTGCTTTTTATGGCCTTGGTGGTGTATCTCAACTACTTTTTTTTTCTGCCTCGGTTTTTATCGCACAAAAGCTTAGCTCGGTATATTCTGGAATTCTCAATACCGTTTACGTTGCTGATTCGTTTGTTTATTCATCTCAAGCGTCAAATCATTGACGGCAATACACACCAAATCTGCTATTTCTACGAAGACAAGTTTACGGTAAATGTAGTGGTTACCACCTTGTTTGTCGTGATTTTTGTCGGAATGCTCAAATTTGCTGAAGGGTGGTTTGAGTTAGAAGCTCGCAAAAAAGAGGTTGAAAATGAGCGACTTACGGCAGAGCTTCGTTTCTTGAAAGCGCAAATTAACCCTCACTTTCTGTTCAATACGCTCAACAACTTATACTACTTAGCGTTCACTAACTCGCCCAACACTACGGAGGTCATAGCCAAACTGTCGCAGATGATGCGGTACATGATTTACGATTCTAACCACCCCAAAGTACCGCTAAGCAAGGAAATCGAGTACATGGAAAACTACATCAGCCTCGAAAAACTCCGCCTCAACGAGCCCATCCCAATTCATTTTGAGGTGAAAGGCAACCCCGGTGAGGTCATGATTGTGCCGCTGATATTCATTAGTTTTCTGGAAAATGCCTTCAAACATGGTGTCAGTAACAGCTTTTCGGGGGCTTGGATTAGCATTAACATCGCAATAGACGACAACACGTGTGTCTATACCGTCGAAAATAGTAAATTGCCGTCGCAGTTGAGCAACGCCGAAGAAAAGTCAGGGATTGGCCTCCAAAACGTCAAGCGACGGTTAGAGTTGAGCTATCCGGACCATTACGAGTTGCAGATTGACGACAAAGCCGATTATTATTACAGCGTTCGCTTAAAACTGAACTTAGTATGATGCTGACTTGCGTGGTAGTAGAAGACGAGCCTTTAGCCCGCAATCTGCTCGAACAATACATCTTGAAAGTTCCTCACTTACAGCTTATTAATTCGTTTTCTAACCCCCTAACAGCCCTTGGATTTCTGCGTAATAACTCGGTGGATATTCTGTTTTCAGATATTCAAATGCCCGAAATTACAGGAATTTCCCTGTTGAAAATCTTGCCCCAAAAGCCCTTAGTGATTTTGACAACGGCCTATTCCGAATACGCCCTCGAAGGTTATGAGCTTGATGTGGTGGATTACTTGCTCAAGCCCATTACGCTAGAGCGATTCTTGAAAGCCGTTGAGAAAGCCACTCAACGCCTTGACAAAACGCTAACGCCAAGTATTTCAGAAAAGGTAAAAGAAACTCCTGCTGTAGTGGCTGCCCCACCGCTGATTTCTGACGAAAAACCGTCTTCTATCTTTGTAAAAGACGGTACTAAACTCGTGCGGATTCGCCTGAGCGATATTCTGTACATTGAGGGACTCAAAGACTACGTCAGTATCGTAACCAAAGAGCGGAAAATCGTTACACTTCAAACGCTCAAGTCGTTAGCTTTGTATTTGCCTGAAAACCAGTTTGTTCGGATTCATAATTCGTACATTGTAGCGTTTGAAGCCATTGATGTCATCGAAAAAGATGAAGTACAAATTGGCAAAGTGAGCCTGCCCATCAGTGATACCTACCGAAAAACTTTTCGTGACTTTGTAGAACGACGGCAAGTATCATAACTCGTACCGCTGTCTCCACCAATAACGAGCATGGAGCGGTCGCCGTTGTGAGTGTCCCTACTGACAGCAGCAGCGAAAAAGAAAGAACTTTTTTGTTTGTCAAACCATTGATAATCAGAAGTTTTCAAGTTTTGTAAAATCCCTATCCTGCATACAAATAAGGCTGGATTGCTATTTTTGGAGTAGGGTTTTCTATTTTTGTTCTCGATAGGCTTGAGCGCCGTATTTGAAGAACACAACCAAATGACCTCTGACCAAGTTTCCTCCCGATTTATCGAGCATTTTCAGCATCCAGCCCAGTTGTTAGTGCGCTCTCCTGGCCGTATCAATCTCATTGGTGAGCATACCGACTACAACGGCGGTTTTGTGCTACCAGCCAGTATTGACAAAGAAATTTATTTTGCCATTTCGCCCCGTACCGATGGCTTGTGCCGAGTAGAAGCGGCCAATTTGTCGGCAGTAGGAGAATTCAGTGTGCATGAACTAACGCATACCTCGCAAGGGTGGCTCAATTATTTGATAGGATCTACCAAGCAAGTGGTTGACGCTGGCAAAAGTATCGGGGGCTTTGACTTGGTATTTGGTGGAAACATCCCTACTGGAGCAGGGCTATCTTCGTCGGCAGCGGTGGAATGTGGGTTGATTTTTTGTCTAAACAAACTGTTTTCTCTTGGTTTTTCGACCGTTGAGATGGTAAAAATGGCGCAAAAGGCCGAAAATACCTTTGTAGGAGTCAACTGTGGCATTATGGACCAATTTGCCTCGATGTTCGGGCAAGACAACCATGTTATTCGCCTCGACTGCCGTTCGTTAGAATACCAGTATGCGCCTTTTATGGCCTCCGATTATAGCTTAATCCTGTGCGACACAGGCGTAAAACATTCGTTAGGTGATTCAGAGTACAACACCCGTCGGCAAGAATGTGAGATAGGAATCGCCCTATTGCGGCAGTATTACCCAGCAGTACAGTTACTCCGAGACGTAACATCATCTATGTTGGAGGAGCATCGAGCAGAGTTATCACCAATCGTGTACCAGCGCTGCCGCTATGTGATTGACGAAATTGAGCGAGTCCCTGCGGCTTGCGAAGATTTGCAGCGCAACGATTTGGTGGCTTTTGGGCAAAAAATGTATGCCACACACGAGGGCCTGCAACACCTCTACGAAGTAAGCTGCCCCGAACTCGATTATTTAGTGGCCCAAGCCCGCCTCAACGACGCCGTACTGGGTGCTCGGATGATGGGGGGGGGCTTTGGCGGATGTACCATTAACTTGGTACGTACTGATGCCGCCGAAGCCTTTGTCGAAACAATGGCTGCCGCCTATCAAGCGCAGTTTGGTATTCCGCTGGTTACACACCTTGTACGCATTACTCAAGGGACATCGGTGCTAACTAATTAAGCCTTAATTCAGTAAATCCTCTAAACTTTTATATCCATGAATCTTCTCAAACAGTATGCTTTTGCAATGGCAGTGGCGTTGATAGCCGTTGCGTGCCAGACATCCACCAAAAAACAAGAACAAACCCAAGCTATGGCCAGCATTACCAAAGAATCCTTCGGAACCGTTGACAATCAACCCATTGACCTTTACACACTCACCAATGCCAATGGAATGACCATGAAAGTGACCAACTATGGTTGCTTGATTACCCACCTGACGGCGCCAGATAAAGACGGCAACTTTGAAGATGTGGTACTGGGCTTTGACTCCTTGGCCAGTTACCTGAAACCAAATCCGTTTTTTGGGGCGATTGTGGGTCGTTATGGCAACCGCATCGCCAACGGTAAATTTACCCTTGATGGCCAAACGTACACCTTAGCTACCAACAACGGTCCTAACCACCTGCACGGAGGGATTAAGGGTTTTGACAAAAAAATCTGGAAAGCCGAAGAGTTTAAAACAGACAGCGGTGTTGGTTTAACACTGACCTATACTAGCCCCGATGGCGAAGAAGGCTACCCGGGTAATTTGGCTACCAAGATTGTTTATACCCTAAGCAACGACAACACCGTTCGGGTTGATTATGAAGCTACTACCGACAAACCAACGGTGGTGAACCTCTGCCAACATACGTATTTTAATCTCACGGGCGGTGCCAAGCGTGACATTTTAGACCACGAACTATCGCTTCATGGCAGCCAGTTTGTGCCAGTGGACAAGACCCTGATTCCTACAGGTGAGTTGGCTTCGGTAACGGGAACGCCGTTTGACTTTACAAAAGCAACAGCCATTGGTGCTCGTATTAACGACACCACCGACGTACAAATCAAAAATGGGGGTGGTTATGACCACTGCTGGGTAGTAGATCGAAAAGACAGCTCAATGGTTACGTTTGCTACGGTGGTGGAGCCAGTGTCGAAGCGTAAGCTCGAAGTATCAACTACCGAGCCAGGGGTACAGTTTTACACAGGTAATTTCTTAGATGGCTCGCTCACTGGTAAGGGAGGCTTGGTGTATAAGAAACGTTACGGGCTTTGCCTTGAAACCCAACATTATCCTGATTCGCCTAATCAACCCAAGTTTCCATCAACGGTGTTGCGTCCGGGACAAACCTACAAAACCAGCACAATATTTAAGTTTTCGGTGGCCGAATAAGGGCTGAAAAGCCGAACTCTTCCAGTTGCTCCCCAATGGCCTTCTAAAGTCATTGGGGAGCAACTGGTTTTATTACCATTTCCGAAAGATAATGTAAACGGCCACGACAATAAGCCCAAAGCCTACCAAGTGATTCCAAGCGGGTTTTTCGGTACGGAACACAAATAGTACCATGAGGGTGAAAACAATTAGCGAAACAGCTTCTTGGATGGTTTTTAGTTCAAACATTGAGAAGGGGCCGCTGTTGCCTTTATAACCGATTTTGTTGGCAGGTACTTGAAAAATGTATTCAAAAAAAGCCAAGCCCCAACTAATCAGAATGACACCCACTAATCCAACCTTTTGTAGTGTTGGATAGTTTTTGAACTGCAAATGGCCATACCAAGCCAAGGTCATGAAGATATTAGATAGGATGAGTAAGGCGATAGTGTAGATAGATTTCATGAAGAGGGTTTTTAGCAAAGTAAGTACAAAAATAGACACGTTGCCACTGCTTTGCACCGCTACCAACTACTTCTTCTTGCTGGCTATCTTGTTGTTGATTTTTGCGCTCACCCTTCTTGTCACCTAAGTGCCTGAATTCCTTGTACCTATCTTTCACACCTTGCCCTAAGGCATCAATGATACGCTTTGGCGGGGTTGTGAGGGGCATGTATAGCCCAAGAGGCCACTTTGTGAATCCAGTGGGTAATGCCCTTAAAAGCCACCATCAAACTGCTGGGTTCGACACTTCGCTCGCACACTTGACAGACCTCTTCGCCGTTAGAATCATCTACCGACTCAAAGACATCTTTTTGTTTGTTCACAATATACGTGTGAGCGTTGGCAATTTGGCTAGCACAAAACTGCCGCTGGCAGTGTAGGCAGCTGTAGTTTTTGTTATCAGAAGAATGCTTCATCTCTTTGGGTAATTAAATCATCAAAAATTGGATAGTACGGCTTTTTTAGTGGTAAGTAGCAGACGTTTATCCAGTTTATATAAAGCAATAGATGGAGCGTGGTTTTCACACAATCAAAGCAAAGGCTTTGTATCTAACTCAATGGTAAGACTACTTTCAAACGTAAAAAGATGGGTGGGTAATTTTCAAAATCTACTTGTAGGTCTAATTAGACGATGAAATGGGGGATTGTGGGTAGCAGTAATAAAGAATAATTACTGCTACCCAAACGATCTATTTTTGACGAACTTGAAGGTACAGCGTATCGGCATTGACACCCGTAAAAATGCCTAATCCGTTCTGGATTTCGGTAGGAGGGGTGGTGATATTCTGTGAGCTGGTATTGTTGGTTTTGTAGAGAGCCGCATAGTCAGGATTTATCTTGAACAGCACTACCCGATGGCGGCCAAAATACTGAAATTGTTGTGGACGCAGCTCTGCCGATGTCCCCGTAACTGGTTCGTTCCGAAAGCGAAAGTTTCGGACAGGCACGGTAGAGGGTAAGGTGACAATAGCAATAGGACTTGTCTCGATGTTGTCCACCACTACAAAGTGGTAGTCGTTGCTAGGGTTGTCCCAAGTAAGGGTAATAGGGGTTGTTTCGTCAGTACCAATACCTCCTGTTGGAAACCCACCGCCCGATAAGTCCACCTTAGCTCGACTGATACTGGTGGCACTTTCTTTGTAGTTGACAGGGCGAGAAGGCACTAGGGTAGTGGCCGAAATCGCCTTGCCATTGTAATCAAAACTCAGCTGGTAAGTTTGACCTGTTTTGATGACCAAATCAGAAGTATAAATACCAGCTCCAGTGCCTTTCAGGGTATAAGTTTTGGCATTGTTGGTGATTTTGACTGTCAGACCGTCAATGTCTTCGGCTACGCCAGTCGAAGTGTCGCCGCCGTAAGGTATTTCTTTACTGATATGGATCGAAACAGTGTGGTCGGCTACCAAATAGGCTTCTACCACAGGGCGATAGTCGGTTGTGAGAACGTCGCTGGTGGTATCGCAAGCCGCCAGCAACCAGAGTGTATTCAGAAATAATAGTGCTCTTTTCATGTTGGAAATGGGTAATTGGATAACTGCTTTGAGTTTGTAACATCTTACTAATCAGCAGTTATCGTAGCTTATACGAAAAAGTAATGTTTGGCGTAATGCCTAAGTAATTGACATCGGTTACGAGCAACGTTTTCTCGCCGGTGGTGTCGTCTTGTACTACTTGGAATTTCTTGTACCAAACATTACTGCGGTTATAGAGGTTAAAAATAGAGAACCCTACACTGCCATGAGCAAAATTGTAGGTAGCCGACACGTCGAGTCGGTGGTAGTCAGGCAGACGCTGTGCGTTTTTGGCCGAAGGGTCGGTAAAATCTTTGGTAGTACCATCCAACAACTTCACCGAATACCCGCCTATGATAGAGGTATAGGGTTTTCCTTTGGCAAAAATCCACGTCAGGGCAAAGTCCCAGTGCCCCCATTTGTAAGCATTGATACTCTTAAACTCGTGGCGCACGTCTTGGTTAGCGTAAAAAGGCTGGGGCGAAAACTGCTGAATGTTATTTTTGGCTTCAGCTAGTGTGTAGCCAATCCAACCGTTATAGTCACCAAATTTTTTCTGAATCAAAAAGTCAATGCCTCGCACATAGCCCGTGCCTGTAAAGAACGTTTCGTTGACCGAAAGCCCTCTGCCAATCTGCGGGGTAAAGCGTAGCGTGTATTCGGTTACGTTAGAGAGGTCTTTGTAGTAAGCTTCTACGTCAAACAGGTAGTCTTTGGTTTCGTAGCTGGCGCCCACAATGTAGTGCTTGGCAGAGCTAACGGGCAGGTAATCGCCATTAGACAACACCCAGAAGTTGCGGTTTCCCGACGAGAAATCCTCACGAGTTACCTGCTTGGCAAACTGGTAGTATTTGCCCACGGCAGCTTTGAACTTCAGTTGCTTGTCGTATTGATACGTAGCCGAAATCCGTGGCTCATAATACGTTTTGCCCGTCACACTAAAGTAAGTCGCTCTGAAGCCTGGCGTGAACACCAGTCGGTCGTTGAACCATCGGATTTTGTCTTGTAAATAAAACGATGCCAAGGTTCCGTTATCGTTTTTACTCAAAATGCTTGTGGTATCGTTTTGGCTGTAGTTATAGCGAATGCGGAGTTCCGAGAGTTGAGTTCCAAACTCTAATTGATGGTTCGGAAGTATCTTCCACTCCAAGTCCGACTTAAACGAATAGTCTTTGAGGTCGTTGTCTTCCAGCGAGCCGAACTTTACACTACGGCTGTCGGACAGCGAAAACTGCGTTGTGTTATCACGATTGCTGAAATAATTGGAGTAACTAGCCAAGAAGTTACTGTAAAACTTAGTGTTCCAGCGGCGAGACCATTTCAAGCTACCACCCGTATTGCCCCAATTGGACAAATCCGTATTCGCAAAGCTACGATTAGAAGCACCACCAAAGTTAAAGCCATTGTTTTGCGAATTATCCAATTTGTCGGCTCCATCATAAACGCTCAGCGTGACCACGTCTTTTTCAGTAGGGCGATAGGTTACTTTTCCGTTGAGGTCAAAAAAGTAAGACGATACCGTGGTGGCAGTCTGTTGGCGGCCAAACGGCCCACCCCCGCCTCCACCTGGCCTAAAGCCTTGCTGCTGGGTAGTGCCACTGTTGAGTTTGCTAAAAATCTTGTTGTAAAGCGGCCCTTTCCACGAACGTCGTCCAGCAAACATCACCGTGAACTTGTCGCCGATAGGCCCTTCTACAAAGGCATTGGCGCTCAGCAAACTCACGTCGCCGCCAGCATTGAGTTCTCGTTTGTTACCTTCTTTGCCCGTGATTTCGGCCACGCCCGAAAGCCGCCCCCCAAACTTAGAGTCAAAGCCACCTTTGAATAACTGCACGTCTTTGATGGCGTTGTAGTTAAAGGCACTGAAGAAGCCATAGAGGTGGTCCACATAATAGACCGTGAAGCCATCGTATAGCACGAGCGTTTGGTCGGGAGTGCCGCCTCGCACATAAAGCCCAGCCGACGATTCGTTGGCGGCACTGACTCCCGGCATCAACTGAAACGCCCTAAACACATCTCGCTCGCCTACGTTGGGAAGGGTTCGGATGTTTCGGGGCGTCATTTTAAACATCCCTATGGTTTCGTTGGCTTTCATTACCTCGTTTTTTTCGGCTAGAACTACCACTTCTTCTAGTTCTTGGTTGCTGGCTTCTAGCTCAAAGTTGAGCCCCGTGGTAGGTAGTTCTGGATACAGGTAAAATAACGTAGGCTTGTAGCCGATGTAACTGATTTGGAGTGTAACGGTATCAGACGGTACATTGAGCAGCGTGAAGTAGCCATCCACGTTGGTTTGGGCGATTACGGTCTTCTTACTTTTCACGAAAATCGTGGCAAAAGGCAGTGTTTCGCTCGATTTGTTGTCAATGATTCGACCCGACAGCGTAAAGTTAAACTTGGTGGGTGCGGGGTTTTTATTGATTTTTTTGGGTGCTTCGGCCTTGGGTGCGGGAGCGGTTTGGGCTACCGCAGGCTGATTTTTCTTGACTTTTACATCGCCCATGCCACTGGCCGCCGGAGGAGGCATGAGGGCTTTGGCATCTTGCTTGCTAATAGAAATCTTCCCTCCTCGCTGCATCACCGATACCTGATTGGGGTCAACTTTCTCGGTCTTGAGTACAATATGAAATACCTCGTCGTTGTCAAGATAATATTTCAAATCATGGGCATCGAGTTCTTTAAGCGAGGTCTTGATAGCAGCCTCCATCTTAATATTAACAAACCAGTACGTCAGGCGATATTTTTTGAGCAACTCGGCATCGTACACCATCTTGAAATTGTACTTCTGCTGGAGGTCGTCATAGACTCGATTGAGGGGTTGGTTGTTATAAAATTCGTCCTTAATGAGAATGTCAGTGGCTTTTTGGGCAAAAAGCGTTTCGGACAGGGATAACAAAAAGAATAACGCTAGGAAACAATACTTCATACGTGTGTGGATAAGTGAATAACTGTTTGTAGAAAGATGGTTTTTTAACGCTAAGGGTGGGGAGATATGCCAAATGTGTAGATAGAGACACAAAATGTGTAGCCCGTACCTTACGGGCACGGGCTACGTCGTATGAATAAATAGAAAAATAGCTAAAAAGCAAGAGTAGGCTTATTCCTCAGCGCCGATAGATTTGTAGAGGGTGTCGGCGTGGGCATCGCTGAGGGGGATTTCGGTGTTGCCGAGGCGGATGCGGTGGTTGCGAATGGATTCGATTTTGTCTAACGACACAATAAACGAACGGTGCACCCGCAAAAACTGCTCGGTGGGTAGTTTTTCTTCGATGGCCTTGAGGTTGAGCTTGGTCAGGATAGGCTTGGTGGCCGTTGTTACAAAGATTTTGACGTAATCTTTGAGGGCTTCGATATACAGAATGTCCGCAAACCGAATCTTAACCAACGAGTATTCTACATTGACAAACATGGCATCGCTCAAGGCCGTGGCCACGGGCGCTGCTGGTGCCTGGCGCAAGGCATGTTGCTCATGGGCTTTGTTGACAGCCTTGACAAAGCGCTCTAACGTAACGGGCTTGAGCAAGTAGTCAATCACATTGAGGTCATAGCTTTCTACGGCGTATTGGTCGTAGGCTGTAATAAAAATGACCATTGGCTTTTCGGTTAGGCTTTGCAAAAACTTGGTACCTAACAAACCGGGCATCTGAATATCCAAAAACAACAGGTCAATTTGCTCTTGCTGAAGCACTTGCATGGCTTCAAAGGCATTTTTGCATGATTTTACCAATTCCAAAAAAGGCACTTGACGAATGTTATCTTCTAACAAGCGCAAAGCCAATTTTTCGTCATCAACGGCAAGGCAACGAAGGGTCATTGTTGGTTATTTTTTAGCAAGATGCGAAAATTTGCAATACTGTCTATAAAAACGACAAAATCAAGCGGAAAAGTACGTGATTTTCAAATAGGGTGTTTTTACGGGTAGCATTAGGTGTTTTTACCCTATTTATAAGGATAGCAAAAATTTAACATTTTTATAAATAACTGATTATCAGTGAAAAAAAAAACAAAACTCAGAAAACTAAACGTATAGTTACTTGACATTCTTGTTTTTATTGCTAAACTTTAACAAATAAAAAAGCCCCACCACGCCTGGAAAACGAACGGTAGGGCTTAAGGTAGTTCAATGTTTTACACACTAAACTTTAACAAAGGTATGAAACGTTTTCATTTCCCCACCACACATTATGCATTTTTTGCTGGACTTCTTCTTATCTTGAACCTAACACCTATAGAAGTAGTGTTTGGGCAAAAGTTGGTCGCAACAGGTCGTTTAACCAACTTGACCATTACTACTACAAATGGGCAAACGTATAACTGGGGTCAATTTCCAACTTTTACTGCACCAAGCGGTAAAATAGTGGTTTTTTCTGGCGCAGGTAGATTGAGTGGCCATTCAACTATTAGCTCTAATTTTACTGGTTTTAGCATTTTTAATAGGGGTTTTACCCATATTAATCATAACCGAATGACACGGCCTGAGCAAGGCACGCCTGCGAACTGGTATAGTGGTGGATTATCTAAAAGTCAACGAGCTTATTTTAGTGATTTATCTGAATGGTGGAATCGAACTGACTCAATTAAACTTAAATGGGTTCTTGCTTCTGGAAAAGATGATCCTTTTATGGATTATTACGAAAACACCTCAATTCCGAATCAGCAATGGGGTGTTAAAGCCTTGCCTGGTTATACACTTACTAATGGTAATTTGACATTAGGAACTTATCCTAATGGGTATACAGATCAATTAACTAGTTATGATTTAATTTGTTGGGATATAGAGAGAGGTGGAAATAGAAAGACTAGTGACTACCAGAGCAGTATATTATTTTCCGCCTCTCCAGGCTTAGGATATTTAGCGTATTCAGCCGATAGTTTAAAAGCCGCACATATACGAGCTTCTACCAATCGTTATGTATATTTATTACAGCAAACAAAAGCTAGAGGCGGAAGTGAAACTTGGGTGGGAAGTTATGATATTGGTGGTCCTGCTAGTGCCGGTTACTCAAAGCGTTCAAATTATAGTAGTCCTACTATGAACGATGTTTGGACTCATGCCGCCACTAGAGATAGCAGTGCCGCTCATAAAAACTTCCCCACTAGTTTAGTTGGAAAGTACATGGATGATTATACAGACTTCATCACTTCATCCACTTACTTTCAAATATCTGCCGAGTTTGATAAAAATACTTACCAAGGTTCTGACAGTTCTGCGAATTTCTTAGCAACACTTTTAGCACCTCAAGAAATTAACAAAGAACTTTCTTCCAAACCTCGTATTCCTGTATATTGGTTGTTAACCCAGAAGGAAGGAGAAGTCCCCATTTCTGAGAGAGCTGCTGAAACTACTGCTGTTTTTCCATGGTTTACAGATATTAAAGGGATGATTCTTTGGGATAATCTCACCATTGGAGTTCAATCAGGAAAAGCATATGGGGTATATGAACATTTCTTGCATGGATTATACCGCCTATTTTACAATCATAAAGATATGCTAGAGAGTGGCTCAACTTACTTGCAAAAAGGAACAGATTTTAAAGTTATTAGTGTAACAAATGGTGATACGAACACTATTCAATCACCTAAGCTCAACAAATGGGTAAGTGCTTCAGATATGGGAGGAAGCAATGGATCAGATGCTAACGTAATGAAAACCCTTCGATTACCTTTTGTAAGAGCCATTCAGAAAGATTGTGAGATATTAGTAGCTGCTTGTTATCCTTATGCTAGTAGTTCAGCCCAAACAAAACTAATTGTTCGGAATGCAGCTCAAACTTGGAGCGATACAATTACGCTAAATGGAGATGAATTGTATTTGGGCAGAGCTACCATGAAGCCTTCTATAGAGCAATTGTCGGTAAGTGGGAACTATAACTTATCTACCCCTATCTATATCAATAGCTACCAAACCTATACCATTGCCTTTAATAGTACCATGCCGGGTGCTACTATTTCATACTCCGTTCTTTACCCATCTGGGTCATCTGTTTCTTTATCTCCTTCAGGTACTTCTTGTAATTTGAATTCCAATGGTCAAACAGGTTCATTTACCATCCGAATTTCTATTAGCAACTCATGCGGAAGTGCCACAAGAGATTTAGTTTTCTTGGTACAATCTGGCTATCGAGTGTATTCAAATCCAACGAAAGACTATTTGAATGTGACTTTCGATAATGCTAAAAACATAGAAGGTTTGCCTGACAATATAGAGTTACTGGCTGAAACTTCTACAAAATCTGTCAAAAGCGTTACCATCAAAGAAGTATATGACAAAAACGCTTTTAAAAATGGTAACACAGTAGAATTTGATGTGAGGGATTTGCCAAGAGGCACTTATTATTTACACCTAAAATACAGCACTCCTGCATCCATTTTAGCAAAATACAAAGATGCACAACTCAAGTCGAAAACAGAAGTAGTTAGGGTGCTGATTAACTAAAAACATACAACCATGAAAACAAGCAACTATCTTTCGTTCATCTTCCTTGCAGGTACCATCTTTGCCTGCAAGGAGAAAGAACCTCAACCTGACTGGGCAAGCCCATGGGTGGGAATATATAGCACTCAAGTATATGATAAAGATACTAACCCCTATCGTATTAGCCCACAACTCTACAGTGCTACAAACTATGAGGAGTACTGGATATACTGCACAGCAATAGTAGAGAAAGTCGATAACACAACCCTTAGGATGAGTATAGTGGTGAAACCTGAAAAACAAACATACACTCCTATATTTCGAATACCTTTGCCTGTTGTCAAGTACACTTTCAACAACGTAAAAGCCATTAACGAAAACACGTTGGTGATAGACGAAGTAGTAAAAGATAGTCAGGGTAACACCATCATGAAGCTGGATACCATCGTTACGTACTACTATCGTGGTGTTGATACCTATAAGCTGTTTCGTTTTAAACAGCTTGGAGGCTTAGGGGCATCAGGAACTATTTACTTTGAAAAGACATATAACGATACCAATATGCGGCCACTTTTTTCAATGCACAAGCCAGGCATAGCTGTTCCGTTTGTAAACAAGTGGTACTATTGGGCTATGGTAGATGGTGTGAGTTACCAATGGGATTTTGGAGACGGAAAAACCTCAACCCAAGAAGATAACTACTATGAGTACACCAAAAACGGAAACTATACCGTAAAGTTTTCGGTAACAGACAAAATGGGTAAGACATATACTACACAGGAATTAGTACAAGTCGATAACTTACCAGAGTAAGCTCCTGTAACTCGCTTTTCTTTAGGGCGATAGGCAGGGATGTTTTCGACTTTTACAACCATGAAAACAACAACATTTCTCACCGCATTATTGATTGTGAGTTTGCTTTGGGCTTGCAAAACAGACGAAGCCACACCCCAGCCTGACTGGACCAGTAATTTTATGGGGACGTATGCTTTTTTACAACCGGCCTATTATTACGAAGGACCTGGCAGTTTTGCTCGTCAATTGGTCGCTTGTGCACGCATGCAGGTAATTGACAATACCCATGTTCAAATGGTTTTTGGAGGAAATACATATCAAATAGATAGATCTGGCTATTATATCTATGACATATTTGACCCCATTGATGGTACGTTAACTTACGAAGCCATTAATCAATATACGTTGGTTACAAAAGAGGTTCTAAGAGACAACAGCGGCCAAACAATTCTTGCCATGGATACTATAAAAGCAATTGCTTCAGATACATTAGGGTTTCGTAATCTTGCTTTTAAGGGAAAGGTAAGAGAGGGGACAGAGTATCAGACTTTTCAAGCCTTTAGAGGCTACCACGATACTGCTTATCGGCCACTTTTTTGGTTAATATCACAAAATAAGTTTAGCTTAAATAGGTTTGTAGGGGGTTTTGTATCTAAAGGGGCAAAGTATGAATGTGATTTTGGAGATGGTACTCCTATGGTAACTACTAGAAGTGTTGCACATGAATATAAACAGAATGGCACTTACACTATAAAAGTCAAGATTACCAGCGAGACAGGTCAGCAAGCCTCAGAAATATATCAATTAAAGGTTGGAAACTTGTAGGGCGCAACATTTTTGAGTCGAAAACAAAGCCAAATGAAGATAATTCGTTTGGTTTTGCTTTTAGAAGTTTCTCATTTTTACAAATTACTAATTTTTTAGAGAAGACTTTTATTTCTAAATCATCATGAAAACAAGCAAATATCTTTCATTTCTTCTCCTTGCAAGCCTTCTTTGGGCTTGCAAAACAGACGAAGCCACACCCCAGCCCGACTGGGCCAGTAAGTTTGTGGGGACGTATCTATATATTTATGATCCAAAGGCATATGGAGATAACTTTTTGCAATCAAATGAGTATAGGATTGATTCTGAAGCAGGTGTACTCTACCAAACTAGTCTTGTAGCAGTTTTAGAAAAAATAGATAATACACACCTGACCATGAGTGTGGTGTTAAAACCTTATACGCTTGCTTATATAGGAGGCAAAAGAACTATTTTGTCTCCTATTAAGTACACTTTTAAGAATGCAAGAGCATTAGATAGCAGCACTTTGTTAATAGACGAAACGGCTTTGGACAATAAGGGAAATGTGTTGATAAAGTTTGATACCATTGCTGTGAATCCATACTTTAGAGATTCATTAGTGTATAGAAGCATTGCCTTTAAATTTAGCCAAGTAGGCGAGATTAAAGACAAAATCATCATCAATGGCACTAAAGGTTTTGATGATACCTCATTCAGGCTTTTTTACAGCATGACAACTGCAAATAAATTTGACCTTCATAAACGATACTTTTTTGCCCTCAATGATGGTGTAAAGTATGAGTGGAGTTTTGGAGACGGTGGTACCTCCACAGAAGAAGACCCCTATCATGAGTATAAAAGCAATGGTCTATACGACATTATATATTCTGTCACTGATAAATCAGGTAAGAAATATACCATAGAAGATAAGATGAGAGTAATGAATTTACCTTTTTAGGTATAATCTTCATCTTCCTCGGTCTGTAGCACACAGAACGAGAGAGCTGCCCCTTAGGCCGATACCCTTCTCTAACAACGCCCAAGCTTCGTCGAAATTACGCAACGCCTATTCTTTCTCGAAAACTCAAGGCCAACTCTACACTAAACCAACCGTCGGTCTGGTTGATGTCTAAGCGATGGGCGTTGGGGTAGAGCAACTCCAATCGCCGCCGCACGTTTTTGAGGCCAATGCCCGACGCAGGGTCTTTTTCTTCGCTAAACGTGGTGTTGTACTTGTTCCGAACCCTAAAGTACAAAGTGGCTTGGTTGGCCATCAGGTAAATGTCAATGACGGCGTCGTCTATCAGCCCCACACCATGCTTAAAGGCATTTTCGACAAACGGGATTAACAGCATCGGCTCAATCTGCCGAGTCGAATTCATGCTTTCTACCGTAAAATTGACCTCTACGTCGTCTTCAAATCGAATTTTTTGGAGGTCAATATAGCTCTTGAGGTAGTTGAGTTCTTGTGCCAGCGTCACCTGCGTGTCTTTAGACTCATAGAGCATGTAGCGCATCAGTTCCGAAAGCTTATGCGTAACAGGCTCTACCAAGTCAGACTTCATTCGGGCCAGCGACACGATGCTGTTGAGCACATTGAACATAAAATGTGGGCTGATTTGGGCTCGAAGCAACGATAGCTCTGACTGCAGGCGCTCCCGCTCTTGTTCTTTGTGTTTTTGGACCGACTGCATGTCATCAGCTACCAACCGATACGCAATACTGACCGCCAGTACAAACACCATCGGGTTAAAAACCCAAGGGCTGATGATGTACCGAGGGTGATAGTCGGGGATAATCCACATACGGCACAAATGCTGAAGAGCGATATAGGCTGCACACGCTACCACGAGCGAAATCAAGTAGGCAACAATCCCTTTGCGTCGCAAAATGCGAGGCATAAGCACTTCGCTATTCAAGAAAAAGAGCGGAATATTAAGTGCTTGTAAGGCTTGTAAATAAGGGCTGATAGCCGCCCAAAACTGCGGTCCTCGGCCAGGCGACGGCGGTGGGCCGTTTTGTCGCATGAGCGACGGGGCAATAAAAAAAAGACTCCAAAATACCACCAAAAACACAATGTGGAACGGGGTCGGAAAGATGGCACGTATCCAACGCATAGTAGAAGGAGGTTGTTTACCGAACAAACATACAACAAACCTAATCCTTCAAACAGCGGCGCACCGTTTGTCTTGTTCGTTTGTTTTCAGTAAGATGATTAAGTATAGTTTAGGTAATTGCTTCAAAAATAATACGTTAAGTCGAATAAATTACATTCAGACGACTACGAATTGTTTTGCGTAGATAATAGATTGGTTTGAGAAAACGAATACAAATCCCAAAAAAAATTCTCAACTTGCCTGCACGTCCACACTCGATGCTTTTTGACAAAAAACCAGTATGAAAACACTCCTTTTGGTCTGTATCACGCTTCTATTTGTTTCGTTTGATTTTCCCGTACCCACAAAAGTCCAAGATAGTCGCCCCAATATTTTGTGGATTTCGTGCGAAGACATGAGCCCGCATTTGGGCTGCTACGGCGAAAAAGTAGCCAAAACACCTCATCTGGACCAGTTGGCCGCTGAGGGTACTCGCTATACCAACGCCTTTACGTGTGCGGGGGTATGTGCGCCCAGCCGCTCAACCATCATTACGGGCATGTTTCAGACGGCTATTGGTACGCAACACATGCGTACGCTGAAGCCTTTTGGAGCCGCTGCCGACGCTTATCCTCCCGACTACACGCCGTATTCGGCGGTACTGCCCAATGCTGTAAAATGCTTTTCGGAATACTTACGCAAAGCAGGCTACTATTGCACCAACAACGAAAAACAAGATTACCAGTTTGAAGCGCCCGTAACGGCCTGGGACGAAAACAGCAACAAAGCTCACTGGCGCAATAGGCCTGCTGGAAAGCCCTTTTTTGCCGTGTTTAACCTCATGGTCACGCACGAGTCGCAGGTATGGATGCGAGCCAAAGAGCCCCTCTTGGTTCATCCACAAGACGTGGTTGTGCCACCTTATTACCCCGACGTGCCAGCCGTTCGAGAAGACATTGCCCGGCACCTATCAAATGTCATGATCATGGACAAGCAAGCTGGTGACCTCTTACAACAACTCAAAGACGACGGCCTGCTCGACAACACCATTGTTTTCTTTTGGAGCGACCACGGCGACGGGCTTCCGTATGTGAAGCGAGAAATTACCGACCGAGGGCTACGAGTACCACTGATCGTGCGTTTTCCTGACCGCCGTAATGCAGGTGCTACCGATCCTCAAAAAATCAGTCTCATGGACTTGGGGCCAACGGTACTGTCACTGGCAAGAATTCCGGTGCCCTCCTATATGCACGGACAGGCGTTTTTAGGTGCTCAAAAAGCCCCACCTCGTCGGTACATCTTGGCGGCTCGTGACCGTATGGATTCTGAGTACGACCGAGTACGCTCTGTACACGACGGACGCTATCAGTACCTGCGTAACTATATGCCCGAAAAGCCTTACTATCAGCCTATTCGCTTTCGGTTGCAGCAACCCTCTATGGCCGCCATCCTTACGCTCAAGCAACAAGGCAAGCTCAATGCTACGCAAATGCGTTGGTTTGAGACCAAACCCACCGAAGAACTCTATGACTTGGTTAATGACCCCTATCAACTGACCAATTTGGCGGTAGTAGGTCGCTATCAGACCAAACTTCAGGAGCTTCGCCGAGTTAATGACGATTGGATTCGTAACCACGGAGACTTGAGTGCCGTGCCCGAAATGGACATGGTACGCAAATGGTGGGGTGGCACATTAGAGCACCCTCCTCTCACCGACGAGCCCGTGATAAGTGCCGACAATTACAAAGTAACGCTTTCATGTGCAACCAAAGGAGCTTCTATCGCCTACAAAACGCACTGGAAAGAGCCTTCATGGGCCGTGTATGACCAGCCTCTTTCGCTCGTTACGGGCGATTCGCTCTACGTGTTGGCGCATCGTATTGGCTACAAAGCCAGCAAAGTGATAGCGTATATTCGATAAGAAAAAACGAGCGTTGGCATTTGCCGTAGCCTGTGTCCTCACAGGCTATTCCTACGAACTCCTAATGCCTTGCTTTGAGGTTTAGCTTATCAAAAACCAACTGTTTGTAGCTCTTGCCGATGGGCAGGCTATGGCCTCCTGTTAGCTCTACACTGCTTTCGGTGAGGCTTTCGACTTTTGAACCTGACACAATAAACGAGCGGTGAATTCGGATGAATTGGTCGTCGGCGAGGCGCTCTTCGTAGTAGCTGATGGTCTGTTTGGTAATGACTTGCTTTTGCGAGGTACGTATCCGTAGGTAGTCACGAAGGCTTTCTAAGTACAAAATGTCATTGAGCAGGATTTTGACCAAGCGGCGGTCTTCTTTCACAAAAATATGCGGATCTTCTGTACTGATAGATGCAGGAGGGGCGGGTACTTGTCCTACCAAGTTGTTACGCTGATAGTATCGGCTGATGGCCTTAAACAGCCGTTCCGGCGAAACGGGCTTCACCATATAGTCCACGGCATCGAGTTCAAAACCCTCAACAGCATATTCTCGATAGGCAGTAGTAAAGATGACTTTGGGCTTTTGGGGGAGTGTTCGGAGGAGTTCGAGACCTGTCATTTGGGGCATGTGGATGTCCAAAAAAAGTAAATCCACAGGCTTGTTTTGTAGGTACGAAAAGGCTTCGATGGCCGTGCGGCATTTTCCTACAATCTGAAAATCTTCTACGTGACGTAGGTGTTCTTCCATTACGTCTAGGGCAATGGGTTCGTCATCAACTAATAAACATTTGGTTTTCATGGCTTTGTGAGAAAAAAATAGAAACTATATAACTAACTAAGTCGGCGGGCTAATGTTTAGATTAACCGTAAAAACAGTGTCTTCTTCTTGCACGTGCAAGGTGTGCTGCGAAGGATAAATCAATTCTAAGCGCTTGACCACGTTTTGCATCCCGATACCAGAGGTGGTACGTTTCTTCAACGCAAACGGTTGCTTATTATTGACAATTTTGAAGTTCATTTGGTTGGAATCTACCTTAATTTCAATCTGAATCCATGCCTCTACGGTTTGTTCGCTGGCCCCGTGCTTGAAGGTATTTTCAATAAACGGCAAAATCAACAGCGGGGCAATGTAGTATTGCTGCAAATCACCTTCTACCTCAAATGTTAACCGAAGGCGGTCGTCATATCGAAGTCGCTCCAGCTCAATATAATTATGCAAATGCTCCACTTCTTTGGCTAGCGACACTCGGTCTTGGTTGCTTTCGTAGGTCATGTAGTGCATCAACTGCGACAGACGAAGTACCACATCAGGAGCTTGAGTAGAGTTTTTGAGTGTGAGGCCATACAGGTTATTGAGGGTATTAAATAAGAAATGGGGGTTCAATTGTGCCTTTAAGAATTTGAGCTCGGCGGCCATTTTTTCTTTGAGTAATCGTTTGTGAATCTGCTGGTCCACATACCAATCTTTAGTCAGCTTGGTGGCTAAGGCTACACCTGCAGCCATCGTCGTAAAAAAGATGCACCATCCTAACGAAAACACTGATTTTTTACTCCAAAAAAGACTTTCCCAGCCTGTTTCGGGCATGTACCATTCTTGGGTAAAATGCCGTAAGGTGTAATTGGTGAAACCACCCAGCAATAATACCAACAGCGTAACGCCCACAAATAACTGATATTGGCCTTTGCGTAAAAACCGAGGAATGGAGCCGTAGAGGGTGACATACGTAACCAACAGGTACGAAGGGAGCTCAATGCAAGTAATCAAAAACGAACGCTCTACATTGCGGTTCATCAGTCCAAATATGACCGAACGGTAGCATACATAGCCTAACCAAAAGGCTACATGCCAAAAGAAGCGATAATAAGCATAGCGACGAACAAACATAACAGGTGGCAATCGGGCAGCATGATACTGCGATTATACGAATTCTTGAACCTGACTCGGCAACCGTTCAACGAGTAGTGTTTCGATTTTGAGTACAGTCAAAAACGTTTCGGCTTCTTCGACCATCCGTAACGAATGACGCCCCGGATACAGCATGAGCAATCGTTGCTTGGTATTGCTCAAGTTGAGGCTGTTCATTAAGGGCGCATATTGTGCTTTGTTACATTCTATTCTGAAGGTAAGCCCGGCAGGGTTGACCAACAACTCAATACTTAGCCATGCGATTTCGTCTTTTGGCGGTAGGTGTCGAAACGCATTTTCTACAAATGGCTGTAACAACAATGGCGTAATCAGCGTGTTCTGAGGGTTTCCCTTCATCTGAAACGAAACTGTCAGCTGCTCGCCATACTGGAGGCGTTCGAGCTCTACATAATTTTGCAAGTACTCCATTTCTTTGGTTAGAGGTACTCGGTCGTGGTTACTGTCATGCAAGATATAGTGCATCAATTGCGACAAGCGCATCACCACCTCTGGCGACTTCCGTGACTGCTTGAGCGTAAGTTGGTGCAGGGCCGTAAGGGTACTAAACAAAAAGTGGGGGTTTACTTGTGCCCTCAAGTACTGCAATTCTACGGCAAGGGTTTCTCGTTCGAGGCGCTGTGTGGCTTCGTAGTTTAGGTACCAATCTTTGATAAACTTGGTAGCCATAGCAATACCACTGGCCGACGTAATGAAAAAGCATCCATGAAACACCATTAGCCAAAACGAATGCCATGTGATGTCGCTAGCGTCAGGTTTTGTAGAGAACCAAGGCCAAATTAACAACTCTTGCGCCAACGCACGCAAAACGCCTGCCATCACCACCAAACCAAGCAGATAAATCCCCACCCGAATGTACTTGCCTTCGGTTAAGTACTTCGGAATCAGGACGTACAGTAGTGTGTAGGTGACCAGCCAGTAAAGCGGAAGTTCTACTAAACCAACAGCAAAAATAGGCAAGAACGACCCTTCGGACTGATACCCAAGCATCAACGAACGATAGACGTAGAAGGACACCCAAAAGGCGGCATGCCACCAGATGCGATAACGTACGTACATAGTGGGAAAGGCTAAGGGCTGTTGGTCAAAGGTAGGATTTCCGCTTGAATTATTGCAAAAACAGGCCGTTTGTATGACAGAAATCAATCTTCAGATGACAAACAGAAGGCGATATTTAAGGGTTTTGCTCTCCCCAATGCCTACCTATGGATAGTAGTTTTAGCCTGCTGTCATGCCGCCATCAATGGGTAGGCAATGGCCTGTAATGAACGAAGCGGCATCTGAGCACAGCCAGACAATCGCCTCAGCTATCTCGTGAGGCTGGCCGTATCGGCGCATCGGGATGGATTGTTCGAGTTTATCCTTTAAATCACCAATCACCTCAAACATACTCGTGACCATCGGCGTGATGGTAAATACCGGATTGACGGCGTTGATGCGGATGCCTTTTTTGGCGTATTCGAGCGCTGCTGTGCGAGTAAGTCCTACTACAGCATGTTTGCTGGCCGAATAGGCAATATTATTGGGGAATCCGTTGAGTCCAGCCACCGACGACACATTCACAATGGCGCCGCTGCCTTGCTTGAGCATGACTTGGAGTTCGGCTCGCATACATAGGAACACTCCTGTGGTATTGACGGCAAACACTTTCTCGAAGTTGTGCGTAGGGTACGTATGCGTAGGGTTCCACATACCCCCAATACCAGCGTTGTTGACGGCGGCATCTAATCGGCCATACGTTTCTATGGTTTGTTGAATCAAGGCATTTACCTCGGCTTCTACGGCTACGTCGGCTTTTATAAAAATAGCCTCACCTCCAGCGCCTTGAATCATCCGAACGGTTTCTTCGCCACCGTCCACATTAATATCCGACACTACTACCTTGGCGCCTTGTTGGGCAAACAATACTGCTGACGACCGCCCTAAGCCTGAGCCAGCACCTGTAATAAGAGCTACTTTGTTGTTGAATGAAGTCATAGTTGATAAAGGTTTAGATTATATGGGTGCAGAGGCAGGTTAAGACGCTGCTACTGCCGAAGTAACCGAGGTTGAAGTAGGCTTCCAGCCGAGGTCGGTAAAGTGTTTCTTTTTGAGCAAAAAATGTTGTTTAACTACACTGCGGTCATACACTTCGGGGTGGGTGATGGCCCGCCGTTGAGCCAACAGCGCCAGTCGCTTGCGTCGCCAACTTCTGAAATGAAAGTAAAAATTAAAATGTGCCCGAACTACCGCCCAGCAGTCCAACGGGGAGTCGAATACCAAGAATTTGGCTCCCGCAACACCATCCAAGAGGAGACGTTTGAGGAGGTTGAGGTAAAGGTCTTGGCGAGGGTGGTTTTTGTAGAGCAAGGCCAGACCATTCCGAAAATTCAAGAAGGTTTTGCGAGGGTTCGATTTGTGTAAAGTGCCACCTCCCACATGATAAATGACCGATTCGCCACAAGTAAATACCTTATAGCCAGCGTTTTTCATGCGCCAGCAAAGGTCTAATTCTTCCATGTGGGCAAAAAAATCGCCATCAAAGCCATCTAACGTGTGAAACACATCAGCTCGCACAAACATACAAGCCCCACAAGCCCAAAACACCTCGGTGGTGTCATTGTATTGGCCGTGATCTTCTTCTAATTCGAGAAATAATCGCCCTCTACAAAACGGATAGCCGAGGTAGTCAATATAACCGCCAGCAGCTCCGGCGTATTCAAAGTGCGTTCGTTTGTAAAAATCGAGCATCTTAGGTTGGCAAGCCGCAATCTGTTCGTCTGATTCCATCAACTCCAGCACTGGCGAGAGCCAATTAGGCGTGACTTCAACGTCCGAATTGAGCAAAACGTAATACCTAAATTGTCCTTTGAGCTGCTCTAATGCCTCATTATAACCCTGCGCAAAGCCGTGGTTTTCGTGGAGTTGAATCAGCTGAACGTCGGGAAACTGGCTGGTCAGTACCTCTACTGAGTGGTCGGTAGAGGCATTGTCGGCTACATAGATAGCCGCTCCACCCGAATGCGCCAGCACCGAGGGTAAAAATTGTTGTAGGAAATTTTTCCCGTTATAGTTCAGAATTACAACGGCGACATCTTGCATGAGGGGAGTGGTTATTGGTTATTGGCTACGGGTTATTGGGGCTATCGGTCAGTAAATATGCTGCATTTCAACAATTAGTAGAAACACAGTTACTTTTGGCAAATAACCGATAACCAGTAGCAATAGCCGCCATTATACTATTTGAACAGCCCTCCCAAATCCATGCCAGGAATATTGGGCAAGAGCCCTTCAGTAGCTTTGCTGAGGTGAGCCTTGATTTGCTCGTCAATGTTGGTCAAGGCTTTGTTGGTGGCGGCCACAACCAAATCTTGGAGCATCTCACGGTCGTCGGCTTTGAGGAGTTCGGGGTCAATGTCAAGCGAAAGCAGTTGTTTTTTACCATTGACGGTCGCTTTCACCATGCCAGCTCCGGCTTCGGCACTTTCTACCAGTGTGCCCAACGACTCTTGGGCTTCTTTTACTCGTGCTTGGATTTCTTTGGCTTTTCCAAGCATATTCATCATGTCGAACATCGTGTTAGTCTATCTTATTTTGTACAAAGGTATGCAAATAACGCACCAAAGCTTCGATTTGGTACAAAAAGGCAGCAAACGCTGACAGGCTGACAGCGCTATGATGACCCACCGATGTAGCGTTAGCCCCCTTACGGTATTTATGACTTAACTTCCAAACAAATGGGTGTCAATAAAGGCATTGCGGAATTTGCCTTCGGGGTCGTGATGGCTCATGAGTGCCTTAAAATCAGTGAGTTTCTGAATTCGTGACTGCAAAACAGAAGGTGCCAAGGTAAACAACTTCCCCCAGTGTGGGCGTCCATTGAAGGGGGCCAATTGTTCTTCGATGAGTGGGAGCAGTTGCTTCACAGCAGGCCAGTCGGGCTTCCACGTGAAGTGAATCGCCACCGAGGGTTGCTTGTAGTGGGGGCTCATCCAAAGTTCGTCGGCATCAATGGCACGAATCTCCGAAATGAACAAATGAGGCGTGACTTTTTCGTGTAGTTTTTCGATGGCCATGATGGCCTTGTAGGCGTGTTCGAGCGGCACAAAATACTCGGCCTGAAGCTCCTTGCCGCTGCTGGGAGTAAAACCCATGCGGAAGTGCGGTAGGCGCTCGTACCAAGGCCCGGGCACGCCGAGTTGCTCGGTACAGTTTTCGGCAGAGTGGTCTTCAAGAGGGTGGAGGTTTTTGGCCGAAAGGGTAGCTCCATAAAAATCGGCAGCAGGAGGCGTATCCGTGGCTTCGACTTTACTTTTTATCCAGACTTGGTTGATGTTTTGGTTAGACCAATCGGTAAACAGACTCACACTATACCCACTCGACATGATGGTGTTGAAGTTGGCCTCCAGTTCCTTCATCGGTAGGTTTTTATAGACCACTTGTTTCATCTGAAATGTAGGCTGAAGCGCCAGCGTCACCTTGGTCACAATGCCTAAACCACCCAGCCCCACCACGGCTCCCAAGAACTGTTCATTGTCGTTGGCTTGGGTGAGACTAATCACCTCGCCAGCGGCATTGACCAGCTCAATACCCCGGACGGCCGTAGCCAAGTTGCCGTTTTTGATACCCGATCCGTGCGTAGCCGTGGCGCAGGCTCCAGCAATAGAAATATGCGGTAACGAGGCCAAATTATGCAGTGCAAAGCCATTCTGATGCAGGTATTCGCACACTTCGCCGTAGCGCATACCGCCTTCTACGGTTACAGTACCAGCGGCTTTGTCTAAGGCCACCACTTTGTTGAGAGCTTGCAGCGAAAGCTGATTATCGGTACTATCGGCAATGGAGTTGAACGAATGTTTGGAGCCCAATCCTCGTAGTTTAGTGCATTTTTTGACAACCTCCTGCACCTCTTCTACCGACTTGGGCAAGAACAAATTATCGGTGCTGTATTGCAGATTGCCTGCCCAGTTGGTGCGAGGTTCGGCTTGTTGGCAAGCAGTCAGACGTGAGAGCATAAGTCCAGCTAAGGCAGTGGAAGAGGTTTTGAGGAAGGTACGTTTGTCCATAGTTCAAATTTTTCCAAAAATTATACAATTCTTGTGGGTTGCACAACTTTCGGAACAATGAAACAGAGATTATTTGTAGCTGCAATTTGTTTTGGATGAATATCCGAGACAACGTAAAGCAACGAATTGAGGAGCGGGGAAGAAGTGAGGCGTGAAAGGTGTAGTTTGGTATAGTTAGAGGAATTAAGTGCGGGCGTATGCGATACGTCCCTTTTCTTATTTTCTTTCAATTGAATAGCCTTATCGTGGTATCTGATTAGCTGTTTAATCACCAACAAGTTTAGAATATCTGTACTATACAAATCTTCTGGATTAGCCAAAAGAGCTTTGTTTTTAAGGATTGTTAGCCTAAGCCAATAAATAAGTCATTAAATTGCTTAAATCAAAATACGAAGCAAATAATTGATTATCAGTATTTTATGTAGTAATATTTGCCATTTTAGCAGGGTTAATTATCTACGAATAAAAAAATAAAGAAAAATCTTGTTTCCTATGTTTTTTTTTTTTTTCATTTGTCGCCGAGAGTTTTCTTTTCAAGAATACTTTTAGCGGAAGCCCAAAAGCTGATAGAGTAGGCATAATTTTTCACATTGATTAGTTATGGGTCCATTTAGTGGTGGTGTACTCGACATCCTTTATTGTATGTATGTACTTATACAGAATGGTATGCCTTGGGGTTTAGCACATGATTTGTGTGTTACATCAAATGAGTATCCGGTTACGGCCTCTTTAATACAATCTTTGGTTGCAGGGTATAATCAAATTGCATGAAGTAGGTAAAAGTGATAGAAAACCAACAGGTTTTCTATCACTTAAAAACAAATTTTATTCTACATGACTATCTCAATCCAAAATCTTCATTTTGAGTATTTTTCTCAAGAAATCTTTGAAGATCTAAACTTAACTATTGAGCAAGGTTCTATTTACGGATTGTTGGGGCTAAATGGGGCAGGTAAATCTACATTGATTAAGCTGATATTAGGACTATACCAGCCAACATTAGGAGAGATAACTATTTGGGGAGAAAAAATGACCGCTCAAAATCGTAATGATATCATCAAGAATATAGGCGTTTTGATAGAACAAGCAACAGTTTATACCGATTTAACAGCCTATGAAAATTTAAAAATATCTCAGCAAATTCAGGGTCTCCCTACTTCATTTATTACTGAGGCTTTAGAAAGCGTCAACCTGACAGAATCTTCACATAAAAAAGTAAAGGCTTTTTCTATGGGAATGAAACAAAGGCTTGGGCTCGCACTAGCAATTTTAGCTAAACCTAAACTTATCATATTAGATGAACCGACTAATGGACTTGACCCTTTCGGCATTTTTGAATTCCGTGAAACAGTTTTGAGGCTAAATAAAACACAAGGTATCACTTTTTTACTTTCTACTCATATTCTGACTGATTTAGAACAATTCGCTACAGACTTCTGTATTCTACATCACAAAAAAATAGTAAATGAGGGAAAAATAAAAAATATATTAAAGAAGAACACACTGGAAGAGTTTTTTAGAAGTAGCATACAAACTAATAATAATCTACAAACCTCAATATAATGTCTCCTTTCCTTTCAATTTTAAAAGCGGAAATTTATAAAACCCTCCGTTATAAAGAATTATACATCTTTGTTTTTTTGCCACTAATCACAGTATTTCTAGGGTATGCTAGCTGGGAAGGCAAAACTTATGAACAGTATCTATCAGCAGTACATAGCTTTAAAGATAAAAATCCTTGGATAAGATATTATCAGTCAATATACTTATTTAGTGGGTTGATTTATACATTGATGATAGTTGCATTTACATATATATCTATTGACAAAGAACACACAGCAAAGGCTTGGCGCTATTACTTTAGTTTGCCTTATATGGATAAATATTTTTTGTGGATAAAACAATTAGTGTTAGTCATAGCAACATTCATTATGTTACAAGTTCACTATATTACTATTATTATAGGAGGATTCATTACAGCCCACCTAAATCAGGGTGTACCTTTTGATAAATTTAGCCCACTTTATGGGCTTATGTGGTTGGTACATTTTAAGTTTTTTTTAGCTAGCCTACCGATTATTGCTTTTCAAGTATGGTTCAATGCTTTGGTCGAAAAAAAAATTCTGATTACTATTTTCTTACCAATTGCTTCTTGGCTTACCTTCTTTGCTTATTTACCACATAATACTATAGTTTGGTCTTTCGTCAGAACTTTTAATTTTAAATTCCAGAAAGTTACTTTCGTTGAGAACTTCCAATTATTAAGTGAAATAGAAATATTCGCCCTTATTTGTCTGCTAATCATCTCTGGTACTGGCTATTTTATTAGTCCTAAGATAATACATAAACTTGCATGAAAACCATTTTCTTTAGTAAACTCTGGATAATACTAATCATCATACTCCTTGGAGTACTATTTACGACCTATTTGATAGACAAAACGTTAGTATCAGATGAACTTTTTCAACAATCGTTTGGTAGTCAGCTATCTGAAAAACAAATGCAGCATGTCTTAGCAAATAGAGCAAAAAATTTATTCTTCTACGACATTTGGAACGCCCTTGTATTTATGTTAAAAATGTTAGGGATTGCCGGGGTCATTGGGCTGGGGGTTTACCTTAACGATTATAAGATAAAATTTAATCAGGTTTTATCAAGTGTGTTTGTAAGTGCTGCATGGTTTATTCTTACTGATTTTATCAAGTGGCTTTGGTTCTTTTTTGTTACACCTCCTTTGTCAATGAAAGAACTAACATTTTTTATGCCTCTTTCTGTTTTAACTATTTTTGACACCGAAAACCTTTCTTTCTGGCAAATAGAACTCTTCAAGAACATCAATATTTTCGAGGTATTATTTATCTTTTCTATCGCTTATGGTTTAAATACTTTCGCCATTAAAAAGTCTTTTAAAGAAATGGTAATACTGGTTTTATCTACTTACGGTATTTCCTTCGTAATTATTGTTGGTATAAAAATATGGATATTTCTTTATGCAGGCGGTCAATAAAAAATGGATAAAATTAACGACTGAAATACTCTTATTTTCAGCAGTTTTGTATATAGGTTATTCTATTTACAATCAGTATATTTTTCAAAAATATATTCAAGAAAAGACAGAAATACCTCAATTTAGCTTCAAAACTGCTAATGGAGATGTTTTTACTAACCAGAGTTTAGACCCTTCCAAAGATTTTTACGTATTCGTTTGGTTTTCTCCAACTTGTGGCTCTTGTCAAGAATTATTGAAGATAATAACAGCTTCACCTCACAATAATATCCAATACATGCTGGTAGCAAAGACTATATCAAAGGATTTTTTTGAAATTTACGCCAATAAACACTACCAGTTTTTTACTACTTCAAGAGATGAATTCTTGAATTCATTTGGGCAATTGTCTACCCCCTCTATTTTTATCTACAATAAAAAACAAAAGCTAATTGCCAAACTATCAAGCATTGTTGAGTATGCAGATTGGCTTCAAAAAAACAATAGCCCTGCTAAATGACGGGCTTTGCATTCTTAACACCACGACTACGCCAACCTATGCTCCAAAGTAAACTTACTCCCTTTCGGGCGATAAAATTAGAAATTATAAATTGGCAAAAATTAGCCTCTTATGGAAATGCTTATTTTGTGAGTGATTCATAGACTAATAAATGTACCTTTTGAGGTACAAAAATATCACCCGAAAGGGAATAAGTGCGGGCGTATGCGATACGTCCCTTTTCCTATTTTCTTTCAATTGAATAGCCTTATCGTGGTATCTGATTAGCTGTTTAATCACCAACAAGTTTAGAATATCTGTACTATACAAATCTTCTGGATTAGCCAAAAGAGCTTTGTTTTTAAGGTTGAACGCATTATCAAAACTTTCTCTATGAAAAAGGCATTAAAGCCAAATTTTGCTTGGATGCTTTTCCATAACTGCCTGATAACTGCTTAAAAATAGCCAATTTTTGAAAGGACGCCAAAGGAAATTCTATTATGTGTTCAACCTGTAAAAATTGTAAAAAGCGTATTCCCTTTTGAAAATAGATTGGCAATTATTTCTGACCTACTCGTAGATAAAAATAAGGGCTCGGTAACAAGTATATTCTCTTTATTCGTCGCTATATATCTTTGCTTTTGAGAGGTAAGAAGAGTTGCTCCTCGAAATACAACATTTTGATAATCAGGTAATTTTTGCAAAGTGTCGGCTAAAAACTGAGCATACGGCGTTGTAATAATACCTTTGTTTTGAGGAAGTACTTCATTGGTGTTTTCATAAACTGATTCGGTATAATGATAAATCAAGGTGATTTCGTAGATACCGAGTACCTCATCAGTTAGCCCCTGATTTCTCACTTCTTGGAGAGCGGTAAATAGTTTTGCTCTATAAAGTCAGATAATAGCATAACTGATTTATCAAAGTGTAATCCTCACAAAATCAACAATATACCAACTCCAACCCATCAAAAAGGCCAGCGAACTCGCTGGCCTTTTTTCTAATTGCTTATCTCGACAAATACAAATTCCGCTCCGAATACACCTGTTGGAAGTAGTCGTCGGTGAGGTCGTCAATGAAGTAGATGGCCTCGCCAGTGGACTTCATTTCGGGGCCTAATTCTTTGTTCACGCCAGGGAATTTATTGAACGAGAACACCGGAATCTTGATGGCATACCCTTTTTGAACAGGCTTAAAGTCAAAGTCAGTTACCTTGTTGGCCCCTAGCATCACCTTCGTGGCGTAGTTGACGTAAGGTTCTTGGTACGCCTTGCAGATAAACGGAACCGTACGAGAAGCCCGTGGATTGGCTTCAATCACATACACGATGCCGTTTTTGACCGCAAACTGAATGTTGATAAGCCCTACTACCTTCATCGCCTTAGCGATTTTGTGCGTAATTTCCTCAATCTGACGGATTTCGTCGTCGGTAAGGTCAAAGGGAGGCAACACCGCCGAAGAGTCGCCCGAGTGGATACCCGCAGGCTCAATGTGCTCCATAATACCGATGATGTACGAGTTTTCGCCATCGCAAATGGCATCAGCTTCGGCTTCTACGGCGTTTTCTAAGAAGTGGTCAAGCAAAATCTGGTTGCCCGGGATGTCTCTTAGAATGTCCACTACGTGCTGCTCCAGTTCTTCTTCGTTAATCACAATTTTCATGCTCTGTCCACCCAATACATAGCTGGGGCGCACCAACAGTGGGAAGCCCAAGCGGCGGCCAATATCTACGGCGTGGTCAGCCGTTTGCACGGTATCAAATTGAGGATAGGGAATCTCCAAGTCTTTCAACAAGTTCGAGAACCGACCACGGTCTTCGGCTAAGTCGAGGGCCTCAAAGTCGGTACCGATGATTTTGATGCCGTAGCGAGAGAGTTTTTCGGCCAATTTGAGGGCCGTCTGACCTCCTAACTGTACGATGACCCCCTCGGGTTTTTCGTGCTGGATGATGTCATAAACGTGCTCCCAGAACACTGGCTCAAAATACAGCTTGTCGGCAATGTCGGGGTCAGTCGAAACCGTTTCGGGGTTCGAGTTAATCATGATGGTTTCGTAGCCAGCTTCTTTGGCTGCTAACACACCATGCACACACGAATAGTCAAACTCAATGCCTTGGCCGATGCGGTTAGGGCCAGAGCCTAACACCACGATTTTTTTCTTGTTAGATGTAATTGACTCGTTGTCTAACTCCTGAGAACCTTTCGTAAAGGTAGAGTAATAATAAGGCGTTTTGGCTTCAAACTCAGCGGCACAGGTATCTACGCATTTATATACTCGCTTGATACCCATGTTGTTACGCTTGTTATAAACATCAGATTCCAAGCAGCGGAGCATGTAGGCAATCTGACGGTCGGCAAAGCCTTTGTATTTGGCTTCTTCGAGCAATTCTTTTGGAATCGTGTGGATGTTGTATTGCTCCATTTGGCGCTCTAAGCGCACCAAATCTTCAATTTGTTGCAAAAACCACTTGTCAATTTGGGTAAGTTGCTGAATTTTCTTGAACGAAATCCCCAACTTAAAGGCATCATAGATGTGGAACATCCGATTCCACGACGGATGTGCCAAGCTCTTCATCAGGGCATCTTGGTCACGGAGTTCTTTGCCGTCGGCACCGAGGCCGTTACGCTTGATTTCGAGCGACTGACATGCTTTTTGCAGAGCTTCTTGGAAGTTACGACCAATCCCCATGGCTTCGCCTACCGACTTCATCTGAAGACCTAAATGACGGTCGGCCCCTTTGAATTTGTCGAAGTTCCAGCGAGGCACTTTCACGATCACATAGTCAATGGCGGGTTCAAAGAAGGCTGAAGTAGAACCAGTGATGGGGTTAATCAGCTCGTCGAGGTTATAACCGATGGCCATTTTGGCAGCAATTTTAGCAATAGGATAGCCTGTTGCTTTAGATGCCAAAGCCGACGAACGGCTCACCCGAGGGTTGATTTCGATGACGATGATGTCGTCGTTTTGAGGATTTACTGCAAACTGAATGTTACACCCACCCGCAAACTGCCCGATGCCATTCATGGTCAGAATGGCCAAATCACGCATTTTCTGATACAAAGTATCTGGTAAGGTCATGGCTGGCGCCACCGTGATGCTGTCGCCGGTATGGATACCCATCGGGTCGAAGTTCTCGATGGTACAGACAATGATGAGGTTGCCTTTGTTGTCACGCAAGAGCTCCAGCTCGTATTCTTTCCAACCCATGATACTTTGCTCTACCAATACCTCATGTACGGGTGAAGCGTGTAGTCCTCGGTTGAGCATCTCGTCAAACTGAGCTGGCTCGTTGACGAACCCTCCCCCTGTTCCACCCAGTGTAAACGACGGGCGAATCACCAGCGGGAAGCCGATTTCTTGAGCAATTTCTTTTCCTTCCAGAAACGAGCGTGCCGTACGGCCTTTACAAACACTGGCGCCGAGTTCGAGCATCCGAAGGCGGAATTTTTCTCGGTCTTCGGTGGTTTCGATGGCTTTGATATCCACCCCTATGATTTGTACGCCGTACTTTTTCCAGATGCCAGCTTTGTCGCAGTCAATAGCTAAATTTAATGCCGTTTGGCCTCCCATGGTTGGCAAAACGGCATCAATCGGGCGGCCCTCCGCTTTATGTTTCTGTAAGATTTCGACAATTGACTTCTTCTCCAGAGGCTTCAAATACACATGGTCGGCATTCATGGGGTCTGTCATGATGGTGGCCGGATTGGAGTTGATGAGGGCTACCTCAATGCCCTCTTCACGGAGCGACCGAGCCGCCTGCGAACCAGAGTAATCGAATTCGCAGGCTTGTCCAATGATGATAGGACCAGAACCAATAATAAGGACGGATTTAATGTCTGAGCGTTTGGGCATCTCTAGAGTTATGGTTATTGGTTACTCGTTATTGGTTATTCGATTTTTTGTAAAATATTGATAAACAGTATTTTACGAATAACGATTGGCTTATAACGAGTAACGTTTCCCGATAGGGGAAGGCAAAATTGGTGCAAAATTAGGGGTTTTGCCGATACGTGGAAGCAGAATGGAAAGATTATTAAAAAAGTGAAAGTCTTTCTTGGTATGGGTATAAATCTTTAGAAAAAATTAAAAAATAAACAAACAAGGTTACAACTGGACCTTTGGCGAGTATTAAGATTTAGATACAACCAAGAGTTGTTCAAAATGCCATGAGAAAGTTTGATTATATAAAGTGGGTTTGAGGCTTAGTTCGAGAAGCTGGTTTGATAGAGACCAGCTTCTTTTTTATGGCTGTTTGTTGAATACTTAGGCGAGTTGGAAGCGACAATAAAAAATTAAATTTCCACTTAATGTATTGATTTTTAATAATTTAAAAAAAGAGCTTCTCAGGCGTACAACGATTGGTTTAAAAAAAATAAGTACAGAGGTTACAAAGCCACCACCCATAAGTATAAGGCTACAAAACAGCAAAAACCCGAAGCGGCTTGTAGGCGGTAGGGGAATCAAAAAACAAATACGTTAAACAACCGTGGCGACGTAACGCAAAAAATCATGAAAAAGGCAATCTTATTTTTTATTTTGAGTATGGCAACTTTTGCCTCATTTGCACAAGTGCAACAATCGCCAAACTACGTTGCCATTCCATGTGATGGCTTGACCGACTTTACCATTACCCTTGACGGTGTTAGCGGCAACGACTATCATATCAAAGCCAAACCAAAAGACGGAATGTTTTATGACCTAAATATGTTCAGAACGGACTATAAGGGTTTCTCGTATCAATGGACTCCTGCGCACTACGAAGGCCAAGAAGGTCCCAAACAGCTCTGCGATGACTTTTCGAGATATGTTACAAGCCAAACCTTGAAGTCAAATATCCGAGAGTTTTCTTCAAGAAACTTGGCACAAGACATTAGTGGAAACCCTTCAGCGGCTTGGCCTTCGTTGAAAAAAGGCGATTTGTACTACTTAAGCTTAACGCTTCGTAATCCTTTCTGCGACTGTATGAATCAATTCACACTGTATTCTTTCCGTTTGAACACTGCTAATAAAATCGAAGTGTGTAAACTTCAGACAACTGTTATGCCGAAGTCGAACCGTTAGAATGTATATCAAAAATTAGGAGGTGGGTTACTGAAAGCACCTCTTAGTCAATCAAAACAGCAAAAACCCGAAGCGGCTCATAGGCAGTAGGGAAATCAAAAAACAAATAAACATTTTACAAGTATGAAAAAGTTAATCGTATTCGCCCTGGCTATGTTTGTAGCGTCATTGGTAAGTTTTGGGCAAACCAAAAAAGAAGTTTCAAGTGCCAATTTCTCGGAAATCACACTAAAAACATCTCAACGTTCTGTTACAAAGTTTAGCCCTGAAACAGCAGAAAGCAACAAGGATTTGAAAAAATATTTTTTTAAATCGTCAAAAGCAAACATTCTTATTTATGTGGGTAAAGACAATAAACTCTCGTATGCTGGCTACCAAATGCCCAATGGGGGTACAATGCAAACTCTGGGTATCAATCAATTTGTAAATTGTTGTTTGGCTGGGTATAATGCTGGAAGAGAAATTACATCGGTAGTCATTAGTTGTGCAAGAGAATATTTAGATATCGAGCTTCAACCTGTTCCCTAAAATAAAGAACAAGCGGTAAATTTTAAGAGTTTACCGCTTTGATTTTTTAAGAATCACAAAAAACAGATACAACGATGCGGTTTTTATTACTCCTCTGTCTTCTCTCGCCCAGCCTCAGCTTCGCCCAAATTGATTCTACTAAAACCGTTGAGTCGGTTTTGAACGACACCACTACGAAAGCATGGGAAATATCGCTCAATTTGGGCGTTAATCTGTCGCATACGATGCAGGTAAATAGCAAGCCCAACGCAGGCAAAGAGGGTTTTTCGACGACTAATAACCTTGATTTGGGGCTGAATTATTCCAAAAAAAATGTACTTGTTACCAACGAGTTTCACTGGCAGTTTTCGCTGTATCGGTCTGGTATCAAGGCTCTTACACAAAAAACAGCCGATGAGTTGATAAGTCTGCACGATTTTTCGGTAGGCTTAACCCACCATAACACCTGGGGCATCAACCTCATCGCCAAGAGCAATACGGGTATTTTTAGTACTTTCAAAGATGGTTTTTTTAGAGACACCACGGGACAAAACCTCGTGCAGGGTTTCTTGAATCCTTACGAATTTGTACTTTCGCCGGGCGTTAAGTGGCAGCCAACCAAGTACCTACGCATATCGGCATCGCCTTACACGATTCGGTTTTATGGACTCATTGACCAAAAAATCGCCAATACAGGCCTATACACCACCGACAAGCAAAGCAATGGTATTGACTTTGTAAGATCGATCGTGGAACGTCAAAGTGCAGAACTAAATATTTGGTATGACCGAAAAGTAAAAAAATGGCTACAAATGCAGTATCGTTTGGGCATAAAATCGAGCTATGCCGAGACTGTTCTGAACAATGGCACAATGGACGGCTTGTTCATTACCAAACTCAAATTGATTGGCAACATTTACCTCACTCATCGAGCTACCTTGCGGGGTACATTCGAGCAAAAGCCGTTCAAACCTATTTATAGTCAGGTAATTACATTGAGTTATGCCATAACCTTCTAAAAAAAACGCCAATCGTCATTACAAACAGTAGACTTACACGTATAAAGAATAAAAAAACCAATAAATCAAATGAAAAATAACACACAAATTTTGTTGTGGATAGCCTTGGCTTTTTCCCTGAGTGGAAAAGCCCAAATTACACCTAACTCCATCAAATACGCCAAAATAGATTTTGGAGCGGGTGATGCCAAAACAGCCGCTATCGAAGCTATAGAGAAAGCACGCTCTCCTCAATCGGCCAATGCTTTTTACAAAATTATAAATCAAAAAATTGTTTTTTATTATATCGGGCAGTACCCCCAAAGTACAGGTTTTAATGCGGCTGATTTTATTGATAAATGCGACCGTGAACGGGCTATTGCAACGACTAGTATTCAGGAAGATAAATTATTTCCGAATGATAGGGCTGGCCTCGAAACGGCACATGGCTTGGGAGTAATAAAAGCCGATTTATGGAATCATAGCCGAAAAGAAATAACGGTCGATGGTATCAAAACCCTAATTATTACCACCAATAAGGTAGTGGTAGGGCCATTTGCCAACAATTACCGCTTCGATTTTCCAGGAAGAGGTAATACCAATCCCTCCAAAAATACCTACAAATGGCAAACTCTTGGAGATAGCAAAGCCTATTTGATTGAGCAAACGCTCAATGCAAACCCTGCGGCTTCGTTAGAGAAAATTTGGACAGAGGGCGAGTCGGCAGTTGTGAAAGTAGGAATGATGAATCCTCCTACAACGCCACTCAATATAGGTGAAACTCAGGTAAATGTGTCGGGTTATCAGAAATTGGGCTTTATTAACTTGGGAATGATATCCACCTCAAAACCAGAATTAGGAAAATTCTATTACGTGAAATGTAAATTTGTGGGTGTTCCTGAAACATTTGTCTATAAAATTTTATTTTTTGCAGGAGAACATGGTGAGCATAAACAGCCCGATGGATCCAGAATAGGCCTTGACCCTCAACCATAATGCTGAAAACCATGGGTAATGTTATAGAAGGCGTTGATGCCCATTGATGGCGAAACGGGCGTATGCTATACGCCCCTACAAGGTGCTGGGCATAAAATAGACCGAGGCAATGTATCTACCCACTTGTGCAAAATCAACCCTTTTGATACACGACCAAACCATGAAGATATTCTCAAGCCTAATTGTTGTGTTGGCAAGCATTCATTGGCTTCAAGCCCAGCAAAGCTACCTCCATCAGGCCCGTCAATTGAATAGTGAGGGAACGGCTCTTTTTTTGGCAGGCGATTATCCAACTGCACAAAAGAAATATACAGAAGAGCTTCGGGTTTATGTAAACAACAAAGACTACCTCCATGCGTCGGAGGCTTATTCAAACGTGGCAGTTGCGTTGTTTTATCAACGGGATTTTGCAGCGGCTGTGCAGCGATGTAAAACAGGCTTGAAACTCATTGAAAATATGCCAAACGATACGGTCGCTTTTCGGCATTATAAGTTCTTAGGATTGTTTTATAATTATCTCTACAAAAAAGATTCCTCTTTGTTTTTCTACGAAAAAGCGGAAAAACTTGTATCAAACAGCAAGCTCCTCAAAAATAATTCTGAAATTATCAGTTTTTATGAAAACCAAGGAGTCGATTTAAGCAAATTAGGTTATTTCAGAGAGGCTGAATCATATTTCAAAAAAGCCCAACAATCAG
Source organism: Spirosomataceae bacterium (assembly GCA_046329195.1). Classification (GTDB taxonomy): domain Bacteria; phylum Bacteroidota; class Bacteroidia; order Cytophagales; family Spirosomataceae; genus JAXLVB01. The sequence continues at coordinate 1,614,395 of JAXLVB010000001.1, forward strand.
CTCATTTAGACCCACTCTATGACAAAGGGACACTGTTTGCTAATATAGGGAATTTATATCTTCTTCAAAAAAAATACAAAGATGCAAAGCAATCTTATGAGTATGCGCTGACCCAAACTACTCGACAAGGAAACCAAAGTGCCATTTTACTTCGTCTGTCAAATAGTGAATTTTATTTAGGAAATGTAGCTGATGCCCAAAAACACTTATCGAAAAGTTTTTGGGTATATAAACAAAGCAAGACATCGCCTGATTTAGAGTTTGAAGCAGCCTATTTTCATAGCCAAGGACTGATTTTTGCAAAAAAGGGAAAGTATCAAGAAGCTGAGAAAAGTTATCAGAAAGCGGTACGGCTTAATCAATCTCAGTCCAGCCGTAGCCTTGCCCTTTCTTCGGTGTTAATTTCTTATGCTCAACTCTACGACATTCAGACTCAACTACCCAAGGCATTAGAAAACTACCAAAAAGCCATCATTGCCTCGCACACCACTTTTGATAAATTAGATATTTATCAAAACCCCAGCCTAAATAAAATTCTGACCGAAAGAGAATTATTCAAGGCATTAATCGGAAAAGCCACCTCGTTTAAAAAATATTACTTCATTACAAAAAATTACAGAGAGTTAAAAACGGCTCTACAGACCTACCAATTAGCCATCAGGTTGGCCGAAAAAATGCGAATTAGCTACCAATCGTCAAATGCAAAGTTGTTTTTTACCGAAGCTCATTACGAAGTTTATGAGCAAGGGGTCGAAACTGCCCAAATGCTATATGAGCTAACCAAAAATAAGGACTATCAAGAGTTGCTTTTTGATTTTTATGAGAAAAGTAGGGCTGCTGCACTTTCTGATGCCATTAGAGAAGACAAGTTCAAACCAAAGACGATTCCTGCTACTTTGTTAGCATACGAAAATGCACTGTTTCAGCAAACTTCGGGACTACAACTTGCCATAAAAAGAGCTGATAGTACGAAAATACCGAAATTACACGAGCAATTAACCGATAAAGAAATTGAACTGATGAATCTAACCAAACGATTTGAAAGAGAGTATCCGGCCTATTTCAAGTTAAAATATGCAAGTATATCTCTACCTATCAACGAACTTAGAAAGAAATTAGTGAACCCTCAAAATGCTATTATTCAGTATTTTATGGGTGATAATAGCCTTTATATTCTTTTGCTTACCGACCAAACACAAAAAACTTATCGGATTACAATCGATTCTACTTTTAAAAATAGGTTGAACGAATTTAGGCTATCAATAAGCACCAACCCTCAATCACGGGTATTTAAGGGGGGGGCTAACTCGAAGGTGATGTATCAATATTTAATCGCCCCCATTGAGCATGATATAAACAACAAAAAGAACTTAATTGTGATACGAGATTCGGAACTCAACTTCATTCCTTTTGAGGTCTTGTCTAAAAATGGTGCTGATTTTTTAGTTCAAAAATATGCCTTGAGTTATGGCTATTCGGTAGGGCTACTGTTGAGTAGTATTGAAAAGAAATCTAATAGAAATGTTGTAGCATTTGCTCCATTTGTCAAAAAAATCAATAGTAAAAAAGACGTTTTTCGGGGCGACCCGTTGGTGCAACTTCCGGCTTCGGAGCAAGAAGTAAAACAGATAGGTGGAGATATTTATTTAGAAAAAGAAGCCACTAAAAAGCGTTTTTTGGAGCAGTATCGCTCGCATGGCATCATTCATTTTGCTACTCACGCCCTCACTAACGACCAAGACCCGCTGAGTTCGTTCATTGCTTTTTATCCTGATGGTCAAGAGTACCGACTTTTTACTGACGAACTGTATGACTTAGACCTGACCGATGCCAAGTTGGTGGTGTTGAGTGCTTGCGAAACCGGAAGAGGACAGCTACGAAAAGGTGAGGGTGTTATGTCATTGGCAAGAGCCTTTTCGTATGCAGGAGCTACAACAGTAACCACTACTTTGTGGAATGCCAACGATGAAACAACGGCCTATATTTCAACCCAATTTCATGAATATATCAACAACGGAATGCAGCTTGATGAAGCTTTGCAACAAGCAAAGCTAGATTTTTTGTCTTCTAGCCTAGCTCGCCAATACGACCACCCCTACTACTGGGCAAATATGGTGTTGATTGGCAGTAGCAACGCCATCGAAACGGGATATTCGGTTTGGTGGTGGGTAGGTATATCACTCTTGTTGGGCTGGGGAATTTGGCGACTAAAAAAGTAACCGCCATTTTACTTTCCATTTGTCTAAGGTGGGAATCTCAAACTGAAAATTCGGATTGGCTTCAATAGCCATCAACAACACTTTGGCTTCGGACTTTCGGTTAGCTTTGAGCAATGCCACTACTTCGTACCATGTAGCGGCATCTCCATAATAGGGGCGAATACCCTCAGTGGCTTCTATTTTATTAAATAAAACGATGGCTTCTGTGGGTTTGTCGTTTTTTAGTAGCTGTATCCCTTCGTCTAGGTTTTGAAGTGTAATGTCTTGATTTATAATAGTATTACTACGGTCGCTACTAGCTGTCATTGGTATATAACTCAGTTCAGCTATTGACAAATAACCTATAGTTGCAACAACCGATGCAGCGGCAGACCAGCTAAAAGTACGCCATCTATTGTTTTTTTGAAGAGTAAATACAACGGCATTGTCTTCTTCTTCGGCTTTCCATTCGTTCAGCTTCGATGCCTGAATCTTTTGTATTTGTTCTCGTAACCGATGCCTCTGAGCAATGACCTTGAGTAGGTCGAGTTGTTCATCATTTTCTTGACTATTCATGGCTTTAAATTTTTTAGTTGGCTAGTTATTTTGTTCATGCAATCACTTTTTGCATTTCGAATGCTTTGTTCACTCTTGAACTTTCCTTCGGCAATCAATAAATCTGCCATCTCTTTTCCGCTAAGGCCATCTACTAACCAAAGTGTTAGTATTTGTTTGCAATTTTTACCTGCTTGTTCAAATATTGTTAAATAGTTATTCCACCGTTCTTGCTCTGCTATAATCTGACTAACATCAATGGAATCTGTGATGGTTTCGTCCAACCAGATATTTTGACGTTCTTGTCTATGCTCTTCTTGATGTAAAAATTTATGCCATAGATTTTTACAAATAGTTGTTAAGTAACCAGATAATGGCTTATTGGCTTGTACTACGTAATGGCCATCTAAGATGTTGGTAACCAGTGCTTCCATGGATTCCCAGAGGATATCTTCAGGTTCTTTTACATAGTTCTTTTGATTACTTCGATTACGCAGAAATTTCATCAAAAACGAACGATTTTGTTCATAAAGAGCCTCAATTGCCCGCTCTTGAGCTTTACCTCCCTCCAAAATTCCATTAACGATATCTTGGTCTGAATAACTACGCCTGAACAGTTTGTTCATAAAAATTTTATACTTGTGATTGGGTATTTTGTAACCTTTGGTGGCGAAAATATTAAAAAATTACTACATTATACTATTGTATTCTAGCTATAAAGAAACTACTGATATTAGCTTCTTTTGATGGGTGATAATAGGTATTAGAAATACTCTATCAGTAGAGCTATAGTGGTATTACAAATAATAGCAATTATGATGGTATAAGTAGTTGCTGGAAATTTGTTGTTGGTTTGTTTTAATAATTCGCTGAAAATCAAAAAAGTTATAAGTTTTAAAAATTGATGGTTTAATACAGGCTTTTTTATTGACGCACATAAATTGTAATTAGAAGCACGATAGTGTTGTAGAGGTAAAGATTACACTTTCACAAGATTGATAAAGTGTTCGCCTTGCTTGATAAGTGGATAAAGCTGTGGATAGATTGACTTATAGTAGGTGCGAGAATGCAAAACGGCCTCGTTGCCCTTGACTATACCCAGCGCATCGCCTACCAAAAGACAACCTTCGGTATCGTCGGCGGTATTGCCCCAATGTATCAAGATAAACTCAAAGTTAGGTACTTCTCGTAGCCAAATCATGTCGTGCGGGCGGAAGTCTCGAATCGTAGGAAACTCACTTTTTTGCTTGGGGATGATGAGCTTTTTGAGTGTATCACTCCAAAGGTATTGACTACTTAACTTGGGGCTTTGGCGCAACCCTAACCTGTAGCGCCCAAATGGAATTGCCGTTTGGCCGTGTACTTTGGGAGCACCAGATGGGCGAACTTGGTCTTCGATAACAAAGCCATTTTTTTGACCATTGATGAGCAGGCGCCCAACGGTCCAATCGGGTTTGAACTCGTAGCGTTCTACGGTGAGTAAATCCATGAATAGGGGAGGAGAAAAGTGGGTAACCGCTCCTGTAAAGGTCGGTATTCTCTGTCCCAATGTCAATACTAGCTAGGGGGTATTTTTGGATATATTTATTCTGCTTTTTTCACGCAAAGAGGGTTTGCCTACTCCAATTTGGTGGCCTGTCAGGGGACAGGCCACGGGTTAGGCTGTTTTGGGGCTACAAGCTTCTAAAGGTAAACATCCTTATAGATGTTCCATTGGCCAGCGCTTGCAAATTGTTTGAGTGAGCGTAGGGGCTTTTTGCCGATATTGAGCTTAGTAATTTTGTCGGGCTTTGCACCGTCGTCAATACTTTTGCCTTCTTTATGTTCCATCGCACCTGTCAGTAGGTTAAAGTCATACGATTCGCCGTCGCCGTTGAGGGTAGAATGCGTCAGGTAGGTAGCTCCAATCAAAAACCAGTCGTTGTTTTGATAACGGAAGCGATAGTCGAAGCCCCAGCGGTCGGAGCTACCGCCGTAAAACGAAATCAACACCGAACCTCGTTCCACTTTGATGCCCGACCACGGGTCGCCAAATACGCCGCCTTCGTTTGAGAGCATAATGAAGCCGTTTGATTGCGCCGAAAGTACATAGCTTCCGTCGGTTTGTTGAAAGGCTAACACCAAAATCCGAGGCTTGGCTGTGTTGTCGGTTTCTTTGAGGTTTTTGACTTCGGCATCACCTTCTATTACAGCGGCGATGTCGGGCAGATTATCTTTGTTGAGGTCGCCTGCTGCTTGGTCGAGAACATGCCAACCTCTGGGCAAAAAACCTTCCAATTTAGCTGCTTTGGCCGCTAGGGTTGGAAACTTGTAAAGGCCTTGCGAAAAACTCAAGGTAGTAATGCTTACTAAAAGGAAGGTTGTGAGCGAGCGGAGCATGGGGTTGTTGTGGTTTCGCTACTTGAAAACGACTACGATGGTTACAAATATAGTAGAAGCAACGATATTTTGGCCGAAATTGTGTAAGTGGTAAAGCCGGCTACTTTTGAAAAATAGAACGGCTGGGTTTATATTGGCAATTCTATTATAAAGGTAGTGCCTTGCCCTTTTTCACTCAAAACCTGAATACTACCCCGATGTTGCTCAATGATGCCATAGCAGATGGCTAAACCCAGTCCTGTACCTTCGCCGACGGGTTTGGTTGTAAAAAACGGCTCAAATATACGTTTTCGGGTGGCTTCGTCCATGCCACAGCCGTTGTCGGTAATGCGAATCTGCACGTTGTTAAGCACTTTGAGTGTTACAATTTCAATGATGCCCGTGGGAGGAATGGTGGGCGGATGCACAGTCAGTACAGCCTGTACGGCGTTGGTCAAAATATTCAGAAAAACCTGATTGAGCCGCCCCGACAGCCCTTCAATGGCAGGGATGTCGCCATAGCGCTTGATGAGTTGACAACGGTCTCGCAACTCAAAGCTCAATAGCGAAGTGGCGGCATCGAGGCAGTCGTGGAGGTTTACTTTGCTGAATTCGCCCTCTTCGTTGCGGGCAAAGGTGCGTAAGCCCTGCACGATGTCTCGGGTTCGTTCTACACCCCGCTCAATGCTGGCCATCAATGTCTGGATTTCTTGGTTAAGTTCCAGAAAAGCAGGTTCTTGGCGCTGTGATTCTGTGAGTAGCGCAGTGATGTCGGCCAAGTCGAGCTTGAGGGCTTGTACATTGTTGGCCACAAAACTGATTGGATTATTGATTTCGTGTGCAATACCTGCCGTAAGCTGACCGATAGAGGCCATTTTTTCGGAATGAATCAGTTGCTCCCGCATTTGGTGTAGGCGTTCAAGAGTACGCTTTAGCTTCTCTTTTTCAGCTTCAAGTTCTTCATTTTTGTGCGTAAGCTGGCGATTTTTGTGTTGGTTTTGCCACCAAGCTAGCCCTGCTACCAGAGCCAGCAAGGCCACCCCAAGGGCAATGATTTCGATGTTTCGTTTTTGGAGTTTTTGGGTAGCAATCTCTGCTGCAAGTAGCTTGTTTTGTTGGTTTCGTTTGTCGGATTCGTATTTTTCTTGGAGTTCGGCTACATTTTTATTGGTTTCAATATTGATGATTTCGGCCTCAAGTTGTTGGTGCAACTGGCTCATCTCAAAGGCCTTGCGATAGTCTCCTTTGTCTTTGTACAGCTCTGCGTAGTTTTGGTAGGTTTCAGACTGTTGAGGCTTCAAATCGCTTTTTTGGGACAAAACCAACGCTTGCCGAAGGTAGTTCTCGGCTTTATCAAATTGTTTTTTACCAACAAAAACTCCCGCTAAGTTGATATAATCGTACCAAAGATTGGCGCTATCCTTGGTACGAAGATGGTAGGCTACGTTGTAATCCATGTACAGCTTGGCTTGGTCGTAGCGCTGTTGTTTGATGAGCAGCGTGGCCATGTTGATATGTAAAATGGCCATTCCGGTTGAGTCCGAAAGCCTTTTTTTGATGGCTAAAGACTTTTGGTAAAAATACAAAGCGCTGTCATACTGCTGGGTTTGGCGGCAGAAGATGCCTAAGTTTTGATAAAACGCTGACAATCGCTTGGGTTTCACCTGAGCCATTTCGCCAAGGGCAATGGCTCGCTTAATGTATCGCTTGGCGTTTTGATATTGCTTGAGGTGGCTGTATTGAGCAGCAATATCGGACAGCGCCGAAACCTGTGCCTCGGGGTCGTTATTTTGCTCGCTACATACCAAGTTTTTGAGGTGCCACTCAATGGCCTTGTTGTATTCGGCTTTGCAGTCGTAATAAATACCCATGAGGCGATAGCTGTCGCAAATGCCTCGTTGATAGCTGATTTTGCGAGCCTCTTGTTGTAAATACTTAGAGTAGTAGAAAAAAGAATCGGCGTGGGTTTCGTCCAAATAAATGACTCGTTCGGCAAGCGCATGGAGGCTCTCGGGTGTGTGTTGTGCTAGTGCAACTTGGCAAAACAGACAGAATAAAAGGAGTTGTTTCATGTGGCCGAATTTTTGACAAAATAGGCAAAAAGTGACTGAAACCAGCCACTTTTGGGGAGAGAATTTCGATTTTTAGCTTTTACAACGCATTGCCTTGTGGCTTGCTGGACCCTTTGCCAGCGTATGGTTGTGAGCCTGCTCTGATGGCGTCGTCGAGGGGGAGCCAATGGAGCCATACTTCGGCGGCGGCTCCTTGGCTACTGCCTTGCAGCGGCAGTCCAAAAATACTCCTTACTTGGTTCCATCCACTATTTGAAACTTTTACATTGGCCTCAATTTCGCCTCTATTTACGTCTTTGCGAGCCATGTAAAGCTCTGCCCATGATTTATTGACTGGTACTTTTATCATGGCCGTAGCGTTGCCATCGCTGCTTTTGAGGTATTGGCCATAGTCGTCCATTTCGTCGAGTTTCATCATGGTATTATACTCACGGTAGTCGTATTTTTTATGCCCTACAAACAAGTTGTTGCTCACCGACAAATTTTTACACTGCTTTATGTTGTCCACGCCTCCAAAGTCGCCAAAACCCAGCACGTTGTTGTCGGCGGTCACGATGGTATTGCCATCCATTTTGATGCAGTTTCCGCCATAACTGGCTATTTCGTCGTGTTTCCAGCAAAACAAAATGGTGTTGTTGCGAATAGTGAACTGTGGCAAGCCATCCGAGCCTTGGTGTAAGGACTTGCACATGATTCCTTCGCCGGTGTTGTTTACAATGGCGTTGTTTTCGATAAGTGCTGTGCCATTTTTGCCTAGCTGAAGGTCCAAAGCGCCTTGCGTGGGGGCGGTGTTGGTAATCACACAGTTTTTGACCACTACTTTGGTATTAGCTCCCACCCGAATCTTAATACCAGGGCTTTCGGGGCTGGGGTTTTCGCCGTCTTGCTCAGAGGCTTTGCGTAAGATATACATGCTCTTTTTGGCCTGATAGCGGTTGCGAGGGCCGTTGTCAATCACCAGACCATCCAGTATGATTTCGCCAGTCCAATCTTTGAATTTTTTGTCGGTCAAAATACCGATGCGTTCGGTGGACTCTTTCATGTAGGCGTTGTTGCCTGTGAGTACGGTGCGGTATTTGCCCCAGGGGTCACGAGTGCTAAAATCGGGGCTATAGCCACCAATAATGCTCACGGGTACTTCCATGATGTCGGAGCCACGCTCAGTAGCGCCCAAGTAAGTGCCAGCGGCTATGTGAATGCGGTCACCAGCTTGGAGTTGCGGAATCACCACAGCTAACTCTTTGGCAGGCTGGGTTTTAGTAGCTTCTTTGCCATTGCCATTAGGCGAAATGTAGTAGTCTTTGCCCGAAATAGGTAAATCGTTGGCTGGTGAGTCAGTAGTAGGTTGAGTGCCCGTTTTTGTAGTTTTTCCTGAAATTTCATCGGCTGTTTTTTTAGCTTCTTTGGCTGTGTTGGTGGCATCGTTGGTGGTTTTGCGCACTTCACGAGCTTCTTGGTTAGCTTTTTCAAATTTTTTCATGAGTTTGCTAAACTGGGCAAACGAAGGAGTAGCCACCGCACCCACAAGGGCCACAGTGAAGAAAATAAGACAAATCCGAAGGGTGAAGGCGCATTTCATGGCGACGGTTGTTGAGGGTTAAACAATTGGTTTTCGTTGGATTACGAACCAAAAGTACCCTGTGTATCAGGCGGCTAAAAATGCGATGAAGTGAAGTGGGATAAGGAGGGAGTGAGCTTAGACAATCTGGTAGTAGTAACCACTGACAAACACGAATCTATGCTTGTCAGTGGCAATCGGATACTTACAAAATGCCAATCTCGGTGGTTTTGCCTGCCACTACCTGTGCCGATACGACTTGTGCCCCAACTACAATGACATAATTACCAGCATTGAGGTTTTGGAATTGAATGGTCATAGCTCCTGCCGAGTTGGGCAAAGCTAAACCTGAGCGAAGTGGCTGAACCCCTTTTTGGTAAGTGGCTTCGGTGTAGAGCGCATAACTCACCCCTGACGAAGGCGCATTGCCTTTAACATTAACGGTGATGTCGCCTGTGGTGGGATTGACCGAGTCGGTTTTGCAGCTTGAAAGGGTGCTTATTAGACACACCATGATCCAAAGTAAGAATGGCTTCATAGGATAGTTGATGAATGGGTTTTGATGATAAAACGATGGGTTGTGGTAGATGATTGTATAAAAGGAAACTCAAAAATACAAACAAGTTGGTATGGAAACAGGGCTGACGAATCGGCCATCTTTGTATCGTTCAAACGAACAACAGGCCAAACAAATCACAACCAATCAAAACACAAAAAGCCATGAAAAAGTTAATTGCTGTACTCGCCCTTTTGTTAAGCGTATCATTCGCTACTACTGCCCAAACTCGTGAGCAAACAACCGAACAAGACATTCAGATTCGCCCGGGTAACAATTCTGTACCCATGCGTAGTGGACTGGGTATTTTTAAATTTACGTTTCGTAACGGACAGGTTCTAAACGCTTTTGTTCAGGATGCTGCTGGCAAAATAATGCGCTTTGAAGAAGGTGATGAAGCTACTGCTGGAGCCCCAAACCAAGGCTGTAAAGAAACATGGTGCGCTCGCTACATCTACAACAAAGAAACCATGAGTGTGATTATCCTCTGTATGCCTTGCGACCTCACTCTCAATACAGGCAACAACACTTCTGCCGCTGTACCTATCCCCGCCTTTATGAAGTACATCCGTAGAAGTAAGACCACAGAAGCCAACTAAGCAAGCGAGTTGTTGTACAGAAGGCTCCGTTTATCCAAACGGAGCCTTTGTGTATTAAGAGCGAGAGGTAAGAGCCACCTTGATTCCCAGTCCAATCAGTACACCGCCACAAACTCGGTTGAGGTAGGTAGCAAATCGTTGGTTGTGACGAAGTTTTCCAAAAATCAGCGCAGCAAATTCGGCTAACAGCAAGCACCAAATGGTGCCCGTGATAGTAAACGTAAGCCCCAGCAATAAAAAAGGTATAAAGCTGTTTGAATACTGAGGATCAATAAATTGAGGTAAAAAGGCAATGAAAAACAATGCTACTTTGGGGTTGAGTACATTGGTAAATACGGCGTCTCGATAAATGGTGAACAAACCAGTAGAGGTATCGGCTGTTTGCGTTTCAAAATTTAGCTTGGCTTGGTTGCGTAGCATCTGAATACCTATGTACAAAATGTATGCTGCACCTGCATACTTGATGAGGTTGAAGAGCAAAATAGATTTTGCAATAACAACCGATAGTCCCAAAGCCGCCAAAGTGGTATGTACCAACGAACCAGTAGCAATACCCAATACCGATACGATACCAGCCTTGCGTCCTTGTGCCATACTGCGAGTTAGTATGTAGATGGTGTCGTTGCCGGGGGTGATGTTGAGCAAAATACCCGCCACTAAAAACGTCTCGAAATGTGTAATGCCAAGCATAGGGTTAATGGTAAAAGAATGCAATAATACGAGTAAGGTGGAAATTTTTGGGGAACTATCAAAACATGTAAGTCTGAATAATTTTTGGCAAAGACTCCCCTAATACTCCACCACAGAGCCTCCTCACAACTTAATGCGCCAGTGGTCGGCGTTTAATCATGCCGCCTTTGGTGTCTTTTACCAAGCTGGTTACCACAAAAGCGTTGGGGTCAATCTTGATAATTTCAGTGTTTAATTTGCTGATTTCGAGGCGAGTCACTACGGTGTAAACAATGTCAATGTCTCGGGTGTCGCCACGCTTGCCGTAGCCGCCTTTACCTTTATAGACGGTCACACCTCGACCAAGTTCGTTGATAATCATTTGGCGGATATCTTCGCTATGTGACGAAATCACCGTCACACCCATGTATTCCTCGATCCCCTCGACTACAAAATCTAAGGTTTTAGAGGCAGCGATATACGTAATAAGCGAATACAAAGCTTGCTCGATAGAGAGCAAGTAGGCCGCCACCGAAAAAATCACCACGTTGAAGGCAATGATAAAGTCGCCGATGGTGGTATGTAATTTACGGCTCAAGAAAATAGCCAAGACTTCGGTGCCATCAATCACTGCCCCCCCTCTAATAGACAAACCGATGCCTGCCCCCAAAAAGAATCCCCCAAACACTGCTACGAGTAGTTTGTCGTGTGTGATTTCTGGGAAATGAACAGTGGCAATACAAATGGCCAAACCACCAATGGCTAAGGCTGTTTTGATGGCAAATTCGAGGCTAACTACTCTAAAACCCAGCAAAACAAATGGAATATTTAAGGCGGCCACCAACACAGCCAGCGGAAAGGCAGTAACCTCGGTAAGGAGGAGTGAAATGCCTGTGATGCCTCCGTCAATAAATTGGTTGGGCAATAGAAAACTTTCCAGTCCAAAGGCCGCAGAAGCAATACCTGCTAGTAACAAAATAGCATCTTTGGCGTACCGAAAAAGGATGATACGAAGCTCACGAAAACCCTTGGCAATGCGATAACGAGAAAATTCTTGCCGTTGTTGGGTGGAGGCCTCTCGTCGGAGGATAACTCGGATGATAAACTGCTTTAAAAGTGACTTCATAGGCTGTTGTGTGGGTAAAGACGCTATAGAAGTAACGCAGCTATGAAGTCAAATAGTTTACCGATTGGCCATTTCCTTGCGCAACATTTGAAAGGAATTGCCTTGCCAAACCAGCAAAAAATAATAGTCCCCCAACGGCATGGCGTCAGTATCGCAATCATATTGGGGTGGTTCTACCCAGATGGTTGTTCCTACCTGTGGGAGTTTCCAGAGACCATAGTTAATTCCTGATTTTTGGAGTTTACTGAGTGTTGCGGATGATTTTTTGTAGAATTTACTCAGTGTAAGCGGAGGGCGATACTGGTTCGATACATTGCTTAATTGCCCTTGTTTGTACAGCCAGAAGTCAACCTGTTCGGTAAACTGAGAGCAGTTTCCATTGTTGTTGACGGTACTTACAATCAGCTTGTTACCATCGGGGAGTTTCCAGTAGGTCATCTCAAATGAATAACCGTCGCCGTCTGTTTCGGTGGCAAATGTCAAGTAAGCATGGACGTTGTCTTGCCTGAAATTTCGTATAGCTTGATGTGTTTTTTGGGTTATAAGACTCTTTCGCATCGCCGTTGTGAACGATACACCCACCATTTTCTGAAGAGGGATAAAAGTACGTTGTGGTAGTTGTACAAACAAATCGCCAATGGTTTGTGACTTAGCGATCGTTAACCACAAGTTGGTCAGAAAGAAGACTATCCAAGTTTTCATGGGGTATCTAATTGGTACTTTCGGACAATTTCATTCATGGCAAAACGAGTAAACCCAAACGAAATTTCGGAAAAACCCTCTTGAAGAAATGAATGACCGATGTCAGCTTTTTGATACGTTTTCCCGTTGGCAATTACGATAAGGACTACCCCTTTTCGCTCGGAAACTGGGATTTTCTGAACGCACTCAATACGATCAAATTTGTTGCTGACAATTACCTCATAAAGATGCACTAAATCTGCTTGCGAAAGACGAAACGGCGTTACTTTTTTGGAGTGTACATACAGCCTTTTGTAGAAACAACTCTTGACACTAACAAACAACTCACTTGGATGCTGATGGCTACTACTATCTTTGAACATTCGCACAGAGAAGTCGTCGGGGCATTGCTTGGGTAACTCCGAACATTACCCCAGATTAATTAACAGTAAGAAAACCAAGCGTTTGGTCATGGCTGTACCATAAAGAAGGCGTTTAGGTGAATAGCTTCACCACAAGGGCCAAGTTGCTGAAAATCTTCATTTTGTTCCAATAATTCGGCGTACTGTTCGAGTGTTTCGGCGGCTTCAATCAGGAGGTACGGAAAGCCACAAGCCGTAGGCTGAAAAACCACAGAAACTTCAAAGTTTCCTTGTTGGTCATACAAAACATCTGCCGACGGAAAGCCAGCTAGTTCGCCTAAAAAACTGGGCGTTTCTAACCCACGTTCCTGTCTAAACGCTTGAAGGATTTGCTGGCGTTGGTGTGTTTCAGATGCATACGCTTCATTTTCTTCTACTTGACTGCCGTTGCGGTAGTCGGGTAGTTCGGTACGAATCAGTAGATGCAAAGCCGAGGGGCTTGCCTCAAATCGGTACAGACTAAAAATCGGGAACTTTCCTGCCATGTGGTCAACTGGTTAACGTTCATCCCAAGCACCTCGCAACCCTGCTTCTTGTGCTTTTTTTCGTTCGGTTTTTATCACAAAATCCACGAAAATATGCCGCCAGTGGCTGGTCAAGTAACGAAGGAACTCGTCTCGATTGTAGCTTTTTCGAGTTTCCATGTCATCTCGTACGTCATTGAGTACATGATAAAAGCGGTTTTCGGCTTTTTCAAAGTAATAACATTCTTGATAAAGCCCACCATGGCTAATCACAAAGCCTTCTTCGAGTAAGTCGGCCACCTGGAGGCTGGTGTCGGAGATAGACCATTTTTGCATTGTTTTGGGTGTTTGTTGATGAATAGCTTGCAGAGCCGTGGTTATATCAAAGACAAAATGGCTTCTTTCCATTTTCGGCGACCATTCACAACAAAGCGTTCTTTTATGCCTGAATGGGTGAGAATCTCCAGCCCGTTGGGTATGAGTCCTAGGGTGTTAAAAAACTGAACGCCTTTGATATGCGTAAGAGGTATTACGAGTTCGTGATTCTGAAAATTATATTGATGTGACTTGAAATATAGCTGATTATAAAGTAGATACAATTTGCCACCAGCGGCTTCACCTTGACTGAAATGATTGGCCATGCCTTCTCGAATCACCAGTTGCTGTGCCTGACTGGTTAGCGCCGTTTGTTGCTGAACTCGTTTTGAATTCAAAAAAACATATAGCAAGCCTCCAAACACCAAGCCTGCCAACAACCCACCACCAAGTGCTTGCTGACTACCGACCAGAAAAACCAAGAAAAGACTGAAAATCAGGCCAAAAGCAAACCCCGCCAGTAATGAGTTTTTTAGATTTGTCATGGTGATATAATGATTACGTTTAAAATACGGCCTTTGTTTCCGAAATACTGCTGACCAATTGTTGTAGCTCGGTCAAGATCTCGCCAAAGTGTTTGCCAAACTCGATTTGCCACAGTGAAAACCGCCAAGGCTTTCCCTGAGCTTGAATGCAAATTTCGTACAAGGCTTCGCCCGGAACTGGCACATGTTGGCTGGTATATTTTTGTAAAGCAACGTGCAGTTTCTGAACCAATGCCCACGCTCCACGCCCTTCGGGTAATTTTCCTTGATAATTTTGTTGATTTCCAACTAGTTGTGTAACAACTTCTATGCTGCCATTATCATGTAAGAAAAACGTGATTTTACCAAAGCGATCCGACTCATCGCCAACGCTGATGCTCAAGCGGGGCAACTGGTGAGGCTGAGGCCATTGTTGAATCCGTTTTAGCGTTTGTTCGGCCCAGGTTCGTTGGGTTTGGTACTCTTGTTCCAAAAACGAAAAGCGTTCTAAGCCATGATAAAAATCGGGGTCGTTGACTAGTAGATAATCCATTCTACTCAGCGCAACTTTGAGCAATTCTTGTAGTTTTTCTTGTGTATTCTGTTGTAAATCAGCTGCTTCAGTAGAGTCTGTTAGTTCTGACAAAGCCGTAGCAAAGGCTTCCCATTGGCGGGCAAAGGCAATGAGTTGGCCGTGGTTGAGGCGGTTGTTCCAGAGGGTAGGCTGCCATTGGGCAAGCCAAGCACGAGCAGCAGTGATGGCTTCGGTAGTGGTCATGATGAGTTGTGTTTAGCAAAACAAAGATGAGCGGTTGAGCTTACACAAGACAAATTGAATGAAGTGAGGAGGGGAAAAACCGAGGTGAAAACGATAGGCTACTGGTTGAGCCAGTGTTTGAAATCCTGTGTGTTTTCGCTGCTGACCACAATTTCCCGACGGGCGGTGGGCTCTAACTCAATTTTCACACGACTTTTGGACGTAGCAAAAATATTTTTTATGCTCGAAAAGTGGGTGATAAAACTACGATTGAGGCGGTAAAATTGCTTTGGGTCGAGTAGGGTTTCGAGGTCGCTGAGTTTGTAGTCCACAATGTACCGAAGCCCATCTTTTTTGACTAAATACACATAACGGTCTTCGCCCTCAAAATAGGCAATTTGGTCGGTTGTGATGCTCATTACTTTTTCGCCTCTCGATACCAAAAAACGCTCTTGGTATGCTTTAATGGGCTTAGCAAGTTCCTGAACTAGCTTTTGTACGTCAATAGCTGGTGTCGATTGTCGGGTGTTTTTGAATTTTTCAAGACTTGCTGCTAAAGCCGCTGGTTCAATAGGTTTGAGCAAGTAGTCAATGCTATTCACCTTAAAGGCTCGAATGGCATATTGGTCGTAGGCTGTTGTGAAAATAACAGGTGTGGTTACCTTAATCTGTTCAAAAATCTTGAAACTTAGGTCGTCGGCTAAGTGGATATCCAAAAAAATCAAATCGGTTTGGTGAGCCGAAAGCCACTTCACTGCACCACTCACCGAGTCGAGTTTTGCTTGGATTTCGATGCTGGGTTCAATACTCTTGAGTAATTTCTCAAGGTTTTCCCGAGCGTGTTTTTCGTCTTCTACAATCAGTGCTTTCATGGTCGGAGTTGTTCAAGATACTGTTCTTTTTGTGTCGTAACGCTTTCACCTTGTCCTTTACCCTTTCACCTCTTCACCTTTACACTTTTTCCTTGTGAGCTATATTGCATTCTTTTGCCTTTTAATCGCTACACTTTACCCTTGCGTTATTTCTTTTTCCTTTAACCTCTACACTCTTTTCTTTAACCTCTACACTTTTTCCTGAACTCACCCTTCCAGAATCAAAGGCAGCCGAGCGATGTACTCGTTGCCGACTTTGCCAAAGGTGGGTACTTGTGACGAGAATATTTCGTAGCGAGCCGTAAGGTTTTTTAACCCTATCCCCGTGGAGTCGGGTACATTCCCTCGTAGTTGTAAAGGATTGCTTACGACCAAGTAGTCTTCGTCGGTAAAAACGGTGATTTTGAGTGGTTTTTCTTCAGAAATCACGTTGTGTTTAATGGCGTTTTCTATCAAAAGCTGTAGTGCAAACGGAGGTACACAGGTTTGAAGGTATTTGTCAGAAATAGCAAATGTAACGTCGAGCTGTTCAAAGCGCATCTGTTGTAAAAACAAAAACGAGGTCACGAAGTCTAATTCTTGTTTCAACGTAATCACCAGCTCGCTACCTCGCTCCAGCAACGTTCGATACACCTTGGCAAACTGGTTGGTGAATTCAATAGCCTTGGGGGCGTCGTAGGCAATGAGCGAGGCTAGTACATTCATGCTGTTGAACAAAAAGTGTGGATTCACTTGGTTCTTGAGTGCTTCAAACTGCGATTGAATGGCTACCTTTTCTTGTTGGGCTGTTTTGAGGCGTAATTCGCTGTTTTGAATAGCTAACGCCTTGTTTTTTACCTTCAAGGTATATGCTTCTAAGGCATTGTCCATGATTACCTTGAGTTCTTCCATCTTCCAGGGTTTGGTAATATAATGATATACCTTGCCTTTATTAATGGCATCTACAATGGCCTGAACATCACTATACCCTGTCAAAATCATACGAATAGCATCGGGATAATCGTCATGGATGCGCTCAAAAAACTCGACGCCCGTCATACGAGGCATTCGTTGGTCAGAGATGATGAGGTCCACCTGCTGGGTTTGTAGAATAGCCAATGCTTCGTAGCCACTCTGTGCCGCAAAAATGGCGTAGTGGCGTCTAAACACCGCCTTGAAAGCCAGTAGGTTATCGGGTTCGTCGTCAATATACAGAATCGAGTACATGGGCTATTGTGAGTAAAAATGGATTGTAACTACTAGAAAAGCATCAAACAGGTACCTCAATCACAAACGTAGTACCCCTACCTACAGCACTACGTACGTGTATGCTACCACGATGCTGCTCTATAATGCCATAGCTAATAGAAAGCCCCAACCCCGTGCCTTCGCCAATGGGTTTGGTAGTGAAAAACGGTTCAAAAATTCGTTTTTGAGTGGCTTCGTCCATACCACAACCGTTGTCGGTTATTGTTATATGGAGGTGGTTGCCCAACTGTGCCGTCGATACTTCAATTATCCCGGTAGGCGTTTCTGATTCTGGATGAACCTTTTTGATGGCCTGAACGGCATTGTAAATGATATTCAGAAAAACTTGGTTCAATTTACCCGAAATCGCCATGATAGGAAGCACGTCAGTGTAGTTTTTGTGGACTGTTGCGTAATTTTTGTAAGTATTGTGCAAAATAGTGAGTGTAGAGTCAAGGCCTTCTTCTACGAGTGTAGGGGTGAATTTGTCCGAATCATTTCGTACAAAATTACGTAAGCTATCGACCAGGTGGATAGTACGCTCAGTACCCCGTTCGATGCTACTCAGCAACGAAGCTATTTCGTCTCTCAAAAAAGCGACATCTGCCTGCTCAACCTGCTGTGCTAGCGTAGCTGCATTGTCCACCGACAGGTTCTCCAGCTGGCGCAAGATTGGGTCTAAATCTCCAATATCAAGCTGAAGGGCTTGCACGTTGTTGGCCACATAGTTGAGCGGATTGTTCATTTCGTGAGCAATGCCAGCCATCATAAGCCCAAGCGAAGCCATCTTGTCTTGCGAAATCAGTTGAATCTGTGTCTGCTGGAGCTCAACGTGCAGGTGTTCTTTCTCCACCAAAAGAGCCTCTGTTTTGTCTTTTTCGGCCTTCAACTCGGCATACGCTTGTCGGCGTTTGCGATGTAGATAAATGGAGATGCCACTCAAGACCAAAAATATCGCTAGGCCTGTGATAAGCCAGTTCCGAATGCGTAAATTTTGGCGATTGGTTTCGTTGAGCCGTTGGATTTCTTTCTCCTTTTGCTCGGTCTCAAACTTTGCTCTCATTTCGGCTAGCTGATGTGCTGCCTCTGTTTGGTAGAGGCTATCCCTAATCATTTTACTACGTTGCATGGCGTCAAATGCCTTCACATCGCTATTGATTTGATGGTATTCATCAGCCAGTGCTTCAAGGGTCTCTGCCTCACGGGCAGCATTGCGGATGGTTTGGGCTAGTTGCAGCGCCTTCTCTAAAGTGCTAATCGCCTGTTGGGGGCGTTTCCATTCGGCGTACATTTTTCCCCAAGCTAAGTACAGCGTAGTACCTCGATTTTTGAGCTGAAGCGCTTGCAAGACTTCTGCAGCTTTCTGGTAATATTGCTCGCTTTGACGATAGTCTTTCAGAGCAGCGTAGGTTTTTGCCAAAAACGCATAAGTCCCTGATTGGACAATAGATGGCGGCACTTTTTCTAAAATGCGAGTTGCTTTCAGATAATACTGTATCGCCGTGTGATAGTGTTTCTGGAAAAAATGGATTTCGCCTAAGCTACCAAAAATTCCAGCAATACCTACCGAGTCGGGGATGAGTTCTTTGAGACGTAAAGATTGAAGAAAAAACTGCTCTGCAGTGCCGAATTCCTCCAAATCGAGATAGATATGCCCAAGATTTTTGTAAGTATTTGAAAACCGAATGGGGTCTTCGGATGCTCGATAGACTTCCCTAATATGCAGGGCTTGCAAATGACACGCCAAAGCCTTGGGATAAGCTTTGAGTGTTTGGTAGCTATTGCCCAAACAACTCAGCCCCCAAGCCACTCCCAAAGAGTCGCCAACTTGCCGATACAACGCTACACTGTGGACAAACTCATTCAGTGAGGCTTCATATTGGGCTTGGTCTTGTAGCATTAGGCCTATTCGTAACTGTACTTTGGCTTGTAAGTCAGGGTGTTGCTGGAGCGAACGCCGAAGCGTTTGTAGCACAAGCATGGCTGACTCATGAGCGTGGTGCTTAAACAAACTGTCGGCGTATTGAAGCTGATGCGTCACATAGCGAGCCTGCTCGCCAGACGCAGGCTTTGAGACCTGGCCCAAGCAAGTAAGCCAACTCAAAAGCAAACCCCAATGACAGATGTGTTTCATGGCACTATGCGACAAAGCGAAAGTAAAGCTATATGAAGTTTTTGAATTGAATTTCCCCAAAAGCAGGACGTCACTCCCTAGTTTACAGGCTAATCAGATATGACGTCCCTATTCACTACAAAATTTCCCCTTTGTTTGGTGGTCAGAATCAGAAAAGATGAATTAACTTTCACAGAAACAAGCAGAAAAAAAAAGCCATAAATTTTTTCATAAAAATGCTTGACCGATGCTATCACTTTCCGACAGAAAAACGTAACTTTGAAAATCGTTTGGGCTTTGCAACCTTTTCTGACTACTCCAAAAAAATTTATTTAATTATTTAACAATCAACAGGTTAATTACCTGTTTGAATTATACGTTTTTGTCAAAGTACAAAAAGTTAACTTTCTATGAATCAAGCAAATACGTCTGTTGAGCCGCTTTTAAGGGAAGATCCATTACGCTTTGTGTTGTTTCCGATTAAGCACCATGACATTTGGGAAATGTACAAAAAGCACGAGGCTAGTTTTTGGACTGCCGAAGAAATAGATCTCGGCCAAGACCTCAAAGATTGGGAGCAACTCAACGACGGCGAGCGCCATTTTATCTCGCACGTGTTGGCTTTTTTTGCAGCGTCAGACGGGATTGTCAACGAAAACCTAGCCGTCAACTTTTTGAGTGAAGTACAATACGCCGAAGCCAAGTGCTTTTATGGGTTTCAGGTGATGATGGAAAACATTCACTCCGAAACCTATTCGCTCTTGATTGATACCTACATCAAGAATCCGGCCGAAAAAGACAAGATGCTCCGTGCCATCGACACCATTCCGTGTGTGCAGAAAAAGGCCGAGTGGGCGCTCAAATGGATCAATAGCCCTACATTTACCGAGCGCATCATCGCCTTTGCAGCGGTAGAAGGGATTTTCTTTTCGGGTTCGTTTTGCTCGATTTTCTGGCTCAAGAAGCGGGGCCTCATGCCTGGGTTATCTTTCTCAAATGAGCTCATCTCTCGTGACGAAGGCCTACACTGTGACTTCGCCTGTTTGCTGTACACCAGCCATATCCAAAACAAACTCCCAGAGTCACGGGTGGTAGAAATCATTGCAGATGCGGTGCGTATCGAGCAAGAGTTTGTGACCGACGCCCTGCCGGTGTCACTTATTGGGATGAACGCCACACTCATGAACCAATACATCGAGTTTGTGGCCGACCGTCTGTTGGTAGCATTGGGTTGCTCAAAAATCTACAACGCTACCAATCCGTTTGACTTCATGGAAATGATTTCATTGCAGGGCAAAACCAATTTCTTTGAGAAACGAGTAGGCGAATACCAAAAAGCTGGTGTAATGGCCAATATCAAAGAAAAAGAGTCATTGAAAATTACGTTTGACGAAGATTTTTAAAATTAAGTTACCAATACCATTCAAAAGCCTGCGACGTCGTTGCGGGCTTTTTTCGTGATAAAAACTATAAAATCACCCAATTTGCGATATACTTCCATCTACTCAGCCCCGTACCTTTGACTACTTTTCCTGAGAAACAACAGTTTCTTTAGTGAAGTTAATTGGTTAAGGGTTTTCAGAAAAAGCCTCGCTGTTGGCGAGGCTTTTTTATGCTTAGCGAACTCCCCATTCCCATAGTCCAAACAAAGTTTTGCGGTCAGGACTATGCCCCGATTGTTTCAAGGAAAGCACAATTTGACCTCTGTGATGTGACTCATGCGAAATCAGATACCCTACAAACGCCACAGGATGAGGCTTAAACCCTTTGATTTTACCTGCCACCAAGCCAATTTCAATGAGTTGCTCAATCGCCAAACTCGATTCACTCAAGGCATGATGAAGAAATTCTTTGGTGATAAGTTGCTCGTTTTCGATTTTAGAGAGTGTAGCCATCAATTGAGGTGCGGCTTCTTTGAGCCACATCAAACGTACATTATGCAAATGAGCAAACTGATGGGCCACATCTCGCCCTTTCGATGCGGAGTGGTCATTCAAAAAAACTTCGTCCACAGAAGCCAGCAAATAAAGATTGATTCGATTGTGAATCTGCCAGGTTTCAATCAATTGAGAAATCATCGTATCAAAATGATGGGTTAAGAGTTGCTTAATTATTTTAACTCATTGTTTATCAGTGTTTTTAGTTTCAATCCAATAGATATCGGCTTCACCATTCTGAGGGGCTTGAATCTGCTTGAGCAGTTCTTTGTACGAAAGCGGCTTGTCAAAATTCCATTCGTTACGGGCTCGCTCGCTCGTAAAAAACAAGTACTTCCCATCGGGCGAAACCACCGGGCAATAGTCTAGTTTTGAGGAATTGACCCCTATTCCCTCTAACGGTTTCGGCTCGCCCCAAGTACCATCTGCTTGCCTATGGCTCACCACCAAGTCGCACTCAATCACACCATTTTTGCGAACACACGAGGTATAATACAGTGCCGATTCGTCGGGCATAACAAAACAATTAAATTCATAACCATCCGTCGAAATCGGTTTGGTAACGAGTTCGGGTTGAGTATAGCGACCGTTTTCCCAGTTGGCTCGCCAGAGGTCGTCTTTACCTACACCATGTTTGTAAATAGCCGTAAAATAGAGCGTGCCATTATTGGTAACAGAAGGGTAAAACTCATCCACGTCGGCAGTATTGACGGGAGTGCCAAGGTTTTTGGGTATCGACCAGCCTGCGGGTGTTTTTTCTACCATCCAAATATCAAAATCTTTGGGTTTGCCCTTGCCCTCTAACGGACGATTAGAAACGAAAAACAGCCGTTTCCCATCAGGAGAAAAGGCTGGCTCCAAATCACTATACTGCCCCGAAAAGGGTGCTACCTGTGTTTCGGACCATTTTCCAGCTATAACAGTACGATACACCACAGTACTGAACAGGTTCTTGGGACTGACAACCGTCCAGAAAATGCTTTTACCGTCGGGAGCAATGGCTAGGTCTCGCTCGTAGGCACCAGTACTGACAATACCCGGAGCAAATACCTGTGCCGTTGTGCCTGGGCTAGGAAGACCCAAATAGTCCGTTTGGGCATAGCCGATACGAAACGCCATCAAGCAAAGGAAGAAAACCTGTTTCATAAGAAGTCAACTAGATGGTTTTTGGAAATTCCTCAGATTCTAAACCAATGTCAATCTTTTTTCGACAGAAACCTGCTTCTCCATGACAGACAAGGCTTTGTGGTCACTATCATCGCCACTTTGAAGGCTCTTGACCCTGTTTTGGCAAGAAAACGTCGCTCTCGTATAAAATTTATGGGTTTGCACTTGTCTGCTCGCTAAAAAATCCAAATATTTGAGGGAAAAATTAAAAATGATTTAGTGGCAAGTAACGGGTTGGTTCGTGTAAAAAACTTGCTCAAAAGACATAAATTCTAAAAGTTGTGAGTTTGAAAATAGCTGTTCTCAAAGAGTCAAAGCCCTACGAGCGTCGGGTGGCACTCACTCCCGACGTCGCCAAAAATCTTCTCAAAGCTGGATTCAGTGTCTCGGTAGAGGCGGATGCAGGCGAAGGTTCTTCGTTTGCCGATGAAGCCTATCAAGCGGTGGGGGCGGTTGTCGAAGCCAAAAGTACGCTGCTTGCTAATGCGGATATTGTCCTGAAAATCAATGCCCCTACCGACGAGGAAATTAGTGCCATGAAATCAGGTGCTGTGCTGATTTCGTTTCTGTATGCTTACACCGTGCCGGACTTAGTGAAGGCCCTCAATCAGAAAAAAGTATCAGCATTTGCCATGGACGCCGTCCCTCGGATTTCTCGTGCCCAGACAATGGACGCCCTGAGTTCGCAAGCCAACTTGGCGGGGTATAAATCGGTGATTTTAGGTGCTAATGCCTTGGGTAAGATTTTTCCGTTGATGATGACGGCTGCGGGTACCATCAAGCCTTCCAAAGTATTGATTTTTGGAGCTGGAGTGGCTGGTTTGCAGGCTGTTGCCACCGCCAAGCGCTTAGGGGCTGTAGTGGAGGTAACCGACGTGCGCCCCGAAACCAAAGAGCAAGTAGAGTCGCTAGGAGGGAAGTTCTTGCAAGTAGAAGGTATGGAGGCCAATAAGTCAGAAGGTGGGTACGCCAAGGAAGTGTCGGCGGAGTTTTTGCAAAAGCAACAAGAACTCATCAAAAAGCACATTGCCGAAGCTGATTTGGTGATTACCACGGCCTTGGTCATGGGCAAAAAAGCGCCTGTGCTCGTCAGTGAAGAAATGGTCAAGAGCATGAAAAATGGCTCAGTGATTGTGGATATGGCTGTAGAGTCGGGTGGGAACTGTGCCTTGAGCGAGCTACACAAAACCGTAGTCAAACACGGTGTAACCATCATCGGTGAGTCGAACTTGCCGTCGCTACTGGCGGTAAATGCCAGCCAACTGTATGCAGTGAATATCAGTACTTTATTGCTGCATTTGGCTACCAAAGATGGCTTCAAATGGGATATGGACGAAGAAATCACCAAAGGCAGTTTGATAACCCATCAGGGCGAGTTGGTACATGAGTTTACCAAGAAAATCATTGGTTTTTAACCTCACCCCGTCCTCTCCCCTGCTGAGAAGTGATAAAGCAACCTCATCATCAACCGATTAACGAGTAATCAATAACTGATAACGAAACAAATGGATATAGTCATTCAATTCATCGGCGAACACATCCAGATTATTTATACCCTGATTCTTTCTGTATTTGTAGGGGTAGAAGTCATCTCCAAAGTTCCGTCGGCGCTACATACCCCGCTCATGTCGGGTGCCAACGCCATCCACGGAGTAGTCATCATCGGGGCCATTATTGTGATGGGTCATGCCGACCCTGACAATTGGGTGGCATTGATTTTGGGCTTTTTGGCTGTGATTTTAGGAACCCTCAACGTAGTGGGTGGCTTTGTAGTGACCGACCGAATGTTAGAAATGTTTAAGAAGAAAAAATAATGCAACAATATTGGCTTGAAATTTCGTACCTGATTGCCTCGGTGGCATTCATTGTGGGGCTCAAAATGCTAAGTGGCCCCAAAACTGCCCGGACGGGTAACTTCTTGGCTGCAGGAGGCATGGGGCTGGCTGTATTGGCCACCATTGCGCTACACCGTAACGAAGCGGGCGAATCAATCGGTAATTATGGCTGGATTTTTACGGCCATTATCATCGGCTCTATTGTGGGTACGATGTCGGCTAGTAAGGTAAAAATGACAGCCATGCCCCAAATGGTGAGCCTTTTCAACGGAATGGGTGGTGCTTGTGCGGCCTTGATTTCGCTGGTCGAGTTTGGGCATCTTTCGCATGAAGCACCTATTGGTACCTTGCTGGTGATTGTAGCAGGGCTGGTAATTGGCTCGGTGTCGTTTTCGGGAAGTATCATTGCCTATGCCAAGCTGCAAGAGTTGATGAAGAAAACCTTCCGACTGCCAGCTCAAAACATTGTAATTATTGTTCTGTTGCTGAGTATTTTAGCCTTATGTATCTATGTGTGCATGGGCAATCTGTCGGTAGAGTTAATTTACCTCATCTGTGCCTTGTCGTTACTGTATGGCGTACTCTTTGTAGTACCCATTGGTGGAGCTGATATGCCCGTGGTTATTTCGTTATTGAACTCATTTACAGGTGTAGCAGCGGCTTTTGGTGGCTTCTTGTACGACAACCAAGTGATGCTCACGGGTGGTATCTTGGTGGGTTCGGCAGGTACTTTGCTCACGATTTTGATGTGTAATGCCATGAACCGCTCACTCACCAACGTATTATTTGGCTCATTTGGCGGGAGTAGCAAGGTAGCCGCTGGCGGGCCAAAATCTGAAATGGTGGTCAGAAGCACCACGCCATCAGACGTGGCTATTATGATGAACTACGCCCAAAAAGTGATTGTAGTGCCTGGCTATGGCTTGGCCGTAGCGCAGGCGCAACACGTGATTCACGAAATGGAATTGTTGTTGGAGAAAAACGGTGTAGAAGTCAAATATGCGATTCACCCCGTGGCTGGGCGGATGCCCGGTCACATGAATGTCCTACTGGCCGAGTCGAACGTAGCGTATGATAAATTGGTAGAAATGGAGCAAATCAACGACGAATTTGCCACCACCGACGTCGTGTTTGTAGTGGGTGCCAACGATGTGGTAAACCCCGCCGCTCGCAACGACCCAAGCAGCCCCATTTATGGTATGCCAATCCTAAACGCCGACAAAGCCCGCACAGTCATTGTGAGCAAACGAAGCATGGCAGCAGGCTACGCCGGCATCGAAAACGAACTCTTTGGTTATCCTAACTGCCTCATGCTCTTTGGCGACGCCAAAAGCTCTATTGCTAAATTGGTGGAGGAGTTGAAGGGGATATAATTGCAGTAATTGGTTGCATAGTTATGATGAATATTCAGCCTCAATTTGTGCAATAGCTCTTTTTTAACTAATTTAGTTGTGAATCTCCGACTATCATGACATGTGAATTTGATAAAAAAGGTCATCTATACCCTTATGAAGCAATAGTTTGTGACTCACTAGAAGCATTGGAATACAATTTTGTCACTTGTTTTCCTGTTTCTTCATCTCGCAAAAGGATTTACTTAGGCTTTCTTGAGTATCTTTTTGATATGGGGAATCACTTAAAAAACATTGACTACCAAGACAGTTGGAAGATTTGGATAGATGGCAGTTTTATAAGCCAAAAAAATCATCCAAATGATTTGGATTTGCTGAATATTTTGGCCGACAAGGAGGTATTGCATCAGCAAAAGTTTGCTTTTGAACCACTTTTTGCAGAGCGTGCTAAAGAATCTTATTATGTCGATGCCTATTTTTTACTTTTATCTGAAACACAAGAAATAAAAGAATTAGAACGTTACTGGCGTAAACAATTTGGTAGGAGTCAAGACTATTCACCGAAAGGCTTTATTGAGATGACTATTCAACTAT
This sequence comes from Spirosomataceae bacterium, assembly GCA_046329195.1. Taxonomy (GTDB): domain Bacteria; phylum Bacteroidota; class Bacteroidia; order Cytophagales; family Spirosomataceae; genus JAXLVB01. The sequence continues at coordinate 1,640,346 of JAXLVB010000001.1, forward strand.
AAACCCACTTGGATATGTTATTTGCAGAAATCGAAAAAAAATTAGTCCAACATACGGACTGGCGAATAGAACATACTGAAGAAATGCTGGAGCAGTTGAAGCAAAAACAGAATGCTAATCCTTCTTTAGCGAATGAGCTAATGTTGCGCAGCCTTGTCTCTCGTCTTGAAAAATTGAAGGCGACTGTGGAGTAAGAAATGTTTCTATTGCCCCATTTTGTGTGTTACAATAACAATGAAAAGATGATAAAACTGAAAATGTAGAATTTAATTTCTTACCAAATTGCAAATAAATTCCCTACCTTGTTTTAAACTTTGTAGCCAATGAAAACTCAGCTTTCTGCAAAACCGTGGACTTACCAAGAAATGTTGGCGCAACTTCCGGCAGAGTCGAGGTATGAGTTGCGAGATGCTAATCTTATTGAAATGCCTTCTCCTAAACCAAAACACCAACGAATTGTTTTTAAAGTCGGGAAATTGCTCGATAACTTTGTTCAAAATCATCGGTTGGGTGAGGTATTCCTCTCGCCTTTAGATGTGGTGTTTCAGCAAAACAACGTGGTGCAGCCTGATTTGATTTTTGTGGCCAATGATAACCGTTCTATCATCAACGAAAGTTACCTTTCGGGAGCGCCTGACTTGTTGGTTGAAGTGGTATCAAAAGGCTCTGTAGCAAGGGATTACATCGAGAAAAAGAACGACTACGAAAAGTTTGGTGTAAAAGAATATTGGATTATTGACTCCCTCAACGAAACCATCTGGATTTATGCCCTCGACGATGCGGGCAAGTATGCCATCTTCTCTTATGCCGAAGAGGGAGCCTCGGCCCAATCGAAGCTATTCGCTGATTTTAGTCTTGCCCATAGTAGCGTGTTTGAGGAGTGAAAGCCATTCAAAAACCTCATCGAATGGGAGTTATAAAGTCTTATCCGTATCTTTGGCGAGTCATATTGATTCGCTTTTTTATTGAACCAACGTTATCCTTCTGATGAAAAAAACGCTGTTAGCCCTTTGTACCTTTCTTTTAGTTATTCAAGCTGTTGCTCAACCCATCAAACTCCGCTGCGAGTACCAAGACCGCCCGCTGGGAATGGACGTCACCAAACCCCGGTTGTCATGGCAAGTCAAGTCGGCAGTACGCAACGCCAAGCAAACGGCCTATCAGATTGTAGTAGCCAGCACCGAGGAAAACCTCAAAAAAGACAATGGCGACGTCTGGAATAGTGGCAAAGTCACCTCCGACCAATCGCTGTTTGTCGAGTACAAAGGCAAAGCCTTGGAGTCTCGCAAACGGTATTTCTGGAAAGTGAAAATTTGGGACGAAAAAGCAAAACCCACTGCCTGGAGCGAAACTGCTTGGTGGGAAATGGGTCTGTTGAATAAATCGGACTGGACGGCGCACTGGATTGGCATGAAAGGTACCGAAGGCAAGCCGCCGAAGTCGGTAGAGTTACAAAAAGAGTTTAACCTCGACCGCCGAGTTACCCACGCCCGTGTGTATGTGTCAGGCTTGGGAGCGTATCACTTGATTATGAATGGTAAAAAAGTAGGGAGCGACATCCTCACGCCCGGCTGGACCAATTATCTAAAAACCATTCATTATCAGACCTATGACGTAACCGAACTGATGAACCAAGGCATCAACTTCATTACGGCTACCTTGGGTAATGCGTGGTGGAGCAGTGGCTTAGGCTGGGGTGGTGGGCAATTCCGCTATAGCGAAGGCCCTTGCCGTTTGTTGTACCAATTGGAGCTAACTTTTTATGATGGTACCATCCAAACCTTACGCTCGGATGGTAGCTGGAAAGTACGAACCTCGGCCATTACCGACAACTCGCTCTATCATGGCGAAAACTATGATGCCCGCCTCGAATACAACAAAGACTGGCAAAACGCCACCATTCTCGACGACGTAACGAACAAGCCTCAGACGTTTAGCAACAAAGACGAAAAAGCAAACGAGGCCGAAGAAGACGTGCTGTTTAGTACGGCCAATGCAACGCTCAAAGCAAGCCCTGCACCTCAGATTCAAGTCATTCAAGAAATACAACCTATTTCGGTGAAAGAACCTCGTAACAACCGCTGGGTGTTTGATTTCGGGCAAAACATAGTTGGTTTTGTTCGCCTCAAGGTAGAAGGCAAGGCGGGTAAAGAAGTAACCCTGAAATTTGGCGAACTTTTGGACGAAAAAGGACTGGTGGACCAAGCCAACCTGCGTACGGCCAAAGCGACGGATACTTACATCTTGAAAGGCGACCGAGTAGAAGAATGGGAGCCAAAGTTTACCTATCATGGCTTCCGCTATGTAGAAATGACGGGTTTTCCAGGCAAAAAGCCCGATTTAACCACTTTGGTAGCCAAAGTGATTCACAATGCTGTGTCCGTAACGGGTACCTTTGAATGTTCGGACGATTTGCTGAACAAAATCTATAAAAACATCACCTGGGGTCAGCGTAGCAACCTCCATTCGGTTCCGACCGACTGCCCGCAGCGTGACGAGCGCTTAGGCTGGATGGGAGATGCCCAGATTTTTGCGCCAACAGCCAGCTACATCATGGATATGAATAGCTTTTTTGCCAAATGGGTGAAAGACATCACGGATTCGCAGCACTCGTCGGGGTATGTGTACGACGTAAATCCCAAAATTGTGGTAGGTGGCCCTGCTAAACCCGCATGGGGTGATGCCGTGGTGGTAGTGCCTTACGTGATGTACCAGTTTTATGGTGACAAAAGTATCATGGCCGATAACTACGAAGGTATGAAAAACTGGGTTAACTACCTTAACAACCACCCTACTACAGCCAAAGATGGCCTGTATTCGTGGGATAATGGCAAAGGGTTTTTCGGTTATGGCGACTGGGTGCCTGTCGAAAAATCACCGACCAAGCCGATTGGTGGTTTGTATCAAGTTTATTCAAATCGTTTGCTGGCCGAAATGGCTACTGTCTTAGGCAAAACAACTGATGCCCAGCAGTTTGGCGCAAAGGCGAAGCAATATGCTGATAAATTCAACGAACTGTATTTCAAAAATGGACAATACGAAGGAGGCACTCAAACCGCCAACTTGTTGCCTATTGCTTTGGGGATTACACCTGAAGCCCAACGAGCAGCCGTGATGCAAAAAGCAGCCGACAACGTAAAAGCCAAAAACAATCACCTTAGTACAGGATTTTTGGGAACGGGCTTTTTGCTTCCCAAACTCAGCGACTATGGTTACAACGACCTCGCCTATCAAGTAGCTACGCAAAAAACGTATCCAAGTTGGGGCTACATGGTCGAAAAAGGTGCTACCACCATGTGGGAACTCTGGAACTCCGACATCGAAAAACCCGAAGGCATGAACTCTCGAAACCACTTTGCGTATGGCTCGGTAGGTGAATGGTTTTATGGCTACTTAGCAGGTATTAAGCCGCTGGCACCAGGTTTTAAGAAAATCTTGATTGCTCCCAAACCTACCGAAGGCTTAACCTGGGCCGAAAGCAACTATGAGTCTCCTTTTGGTAAAATCAAAAGTCGCTGGGAAAACAAAGGGGGTAAGTTGCAGATGAACGTAGAGATTCCGGCCAATACCACAGCGCAAGTACGCATCCCATTGTTAGGCAAAACCAAGCCTGTTATCAAAGAAGGTGGTAAAGCGCTGCCAGCTAAAGGCTTGACTATTGTCAATGGCGAAGCAGTAGTAGAAATTGGCGCTGGTACGTATGTCTATACGGTAGAGTAAATTGTTCACTGAACAGAACAAATGGCCATTGCTCGAAACACCGGGCAATGGCTTTTTTAGCTTATCCGAGTAGTAGAGAGCACTTTGCCGATAAGGGTTCGGAAGACACTTAGTTCTTCGCTCGAAATAGAATTAAATAACGTTTGTTCTACCAAATCAACAGCCTCGTTGCAAGCGGTTAGGAGTTCTATGCCCTTGTCGGTGAGGCTGATGCGCAAAATGCGTTTGTTGTCAGAGGCTGTGTTTTTTTCCAGCAATTCTTTCCGCTGTAAGGTGGTCACTACTTCGTTCATTGACTGAGGCGTCATTTTGAAACGACGAGACAACTGCGCCGACGAAAAGTCACTCGGATTACTATATACAAAATCCAGCACAATGTATTGAGCCAAGGTGACGTCGTAGGTGGCCAAGGCTTTATTCATGCGTTGGGTTACTTCGGTTTCGATGCGCTTAATCAAATAAACGGTTCTGGCAGACATAGAGAGCTTTTTGCACAAAACAAAGAAAAAATTTGCAATTATTATCAGGTAGCCTTATATTTGTTTTTTTAAATCATCAGGTTACCTGATAATAACTACTAAACCGTTTATGAAAAAATTAAATCCCCCCTTCAGAGCCGACCACGTGGGTAGTTTGTTACGACCTGCTTCGTTGTTGAATTTGCGTCATCAATGGAAATTAGGGCAGGTTTCTGCCGATGAATTACGAGCAGCGGAGAACGAAGCCATTGCCGCTACCGTAAAGCAATTAGAAGCCACAGGTATGAAGGCCATTACCGATGGCGAGTTTCGGAGAGATTATTTTCACTTGGATTTCTTGAAGCAGTTAGACGGCGTAGCCGTTACGGGGGGCATTGGCTCCAATCCGAATGCAAAAGTAGCGGAAGATGGCTTTACACCACCCAAACTCAGCGTAACGGGTAAGCTTCGTCATGCTCGTAATATACAGGTAGATGATTTTTTGTACTTACAATCGGTAGTAAGCCAAACCCCCAAGGTTTCGATTCCGTCGCCTACCATGATTCACTTCCGAGGTGGTCGTAAGTCTATTGATATTGAGGCATATCCTGACATGGACGAGTTTTTTGAGGATTTGTCAGCGGCCTATCGAGCCGAAATTGCGGCTTTGTACGAAGCAGGGTGCCGTTATCTGCAACTCGACGACACCAATTTGGCCTATCTCTGCGACCCCAAGATGCGTGAAGCAGCTCGTGAACGTGGCGAAGACCCCGATGCCCTGCCCCGCACTTATGCGGCTCTTATCAACTCTGTGATTGACGACCGCCCCGCCGACCTCACCGTGGGTATTCACCTCTGCCGAGGTAATTACCGCAGTACTTGGTTTGCCGAAGGAGGCTATGAACCCGTAGCCGATGTGTTGTTTAATGAACTCAACGTTGACGCCTACTTCTTGGAATACGACGACGAACGCTCTGGCGATTTTGCACCGTTGCGCTTAGTTCCATCCAACAAAGTAGTGGTTTTGGGGATTATTTCATCAAAAGTTCCTCTCTTAGAAAGCAAAGACTTATTGATTACACGTATCAACGAAGCAGCTCATTATATGCCACTCGATAACCTGTGTTTGAGTCCACAATGCGGTTTTTCGAGTACTTCGCACGGCAACGCCCTCACCCACGACGACCAGTGGCGCAAGATAGAGTTGGTGGTAAACACGGCCCGAGAAGTATGGGGAGACGCCTAAATTTACACTGGACTCGCTACTCTGATAGCAGCAGAAGCCTCTCAGTATTGAAGCTATCTTTATCCTATACACAAACATGGAAACTCCTCAGTGGATTACCGACGTTCGAGGTAACATTTTGTTGGTCAAACTAAACCGCCCCGAAAAGCGGAATGCCTTCAATGATGCACTTATTTTGGGCATCGAGCAAGTGTTTTTAACCTTACCCAAAGAGATTAAATGCGCTGTGATTTATGGCGAAGGCAAGCATTTTAGTGCAGGGCTTGATTTGTCAGAACTTCGAGAGCGAGATGCTGTAGAAGGACTCTATCATTCCCGAATGTGGCACCGAGTGTTGGACCGAGTACAGTTTGGAGGAATTCCCGTGATTGCGGTTTTACATGGAGCTACCGTAGGCGGAGGTTTGGAGTTGGCCAGTGCATGTCATATTCGAGTAGCCGAACGCAGTACATTTTATGCCCTTCCCGAGGGGCAGCGAGGGATTTTTGTAGGAGGTGGAGCCTCGGTACGTGTACCCAAGCTCATCGGGATGGCTCGCATGACCGACATGATGCTGACGGGTAGGGTGTACTCAGCTGAAGAAGGCGAGGCCATCGGTCTATCGCAATATGTGGTGGACGAAGGTCAAGGGCTTCAGAAAGCCTTAGAACTCGCTCAACGCATAGCCTCAAATGCCGGTATGACCAATTATGCCCTCACCAACGTACTCCCTCGCATTACGGATGCGTCGCAAGACCAAGGCTTATTGCTTGAGTCACTGATGGCGGCCATTGCCCAAAGCGCCCCTGAAGCGAAAGAACGATTGCGAGATTTTTTGGAAGGAAGAGCTAAAAAAGTTGGAGAATAGACCTTCGAGCCGATGAACCTACAAACCCTCAAAGCAAGCCCCTTTCGTCCCATCGAAATCATAGATGTTGACATTCGCCAAACTATTACTGATGATGGCGTCAGGATACTCAAGTCGGCGGTAGAGTTGGAATCATACCCCTTGCGCATGACCGAACGGCTTGCACACTGGGCCCAACACAAGCCTAACCAAGTCTTTTTGGCCCAACGCCCAGCCGCTAACGTAGCTTGGCAGACGCTTACGTATGCCCACGCCTACGACTTGGTGCAAGGGTTGGCGCAAGGATTATTACAGCGAAAGTGCGCTCCCGATCACCCCATTGCTATCTTGGCAGACAATGGCATCGAGCATGGCCTGATGGCATTAGCCGCTCTACACGTTGGGATTCCGTATTCGCCCATTACCCCTGCTTATGCCCTGCGTTCTACGACGTTTGATAAACTAAAACACGCCCTTGACCTCCTAAATCCTGGGCTAATTATGGTCTCAGACGGTGGGCTTTATCAACAGGCATTAGATACTTGTGTGGAAAATGTAGAGATAATTTACCTTAAAAACCGCCCATTGCATCATCCAGCTACTTCGTTTGACGAATTAGCCGCCACCCCCGTCACGCCCGCAGTAGCGGCTGCTTTTGAGGCCATTCGCCCTGAGACCGTAGCAAAAATTCTGTTTACTTCTGGTTCTACAGGTCTGCCTAAAGGCGTTATCAACACGCATCAGATGGTATGTACCAACTGGCAACAGATTACTCAAACCTTTCCGTTTTTCAAGGACGAGTTCACCATTATGGACTGGCTACCCTGGAACCACACCTTCGGGGGCAATCACAATTTTGGACTTACCCTCTACAACGGAGGCACCATGTACCTCGACGACGGTAATCCCACTCCTCAAGGTATGACCAAAACGGTAGCGAACTTGCGGGAAATTGCCCCTACGGTTTATTTCAACGTACCGAAGGGTTTTGAGGAGCTAATCACCTACTTGAGAGCCGAAAAAGAACTTCGAGAAACCTTTTTTAGTCGTCTCAAACTGCTCTTTTATGCCGGTGCTGGCATGCCTCAACACGTATGGGATGCTTTAGAAGAATTGGCTTACGAAACCACCGGTCAGCGAGTCATGATTTCGACGGGGTTGGGCTGCACCGAAGCGGGGCCGTCGGCGATGTTCAACTGTCATTTAGGGAGTTTTGCAGGCATGTTGGGTGTACCTGTGCCCGGCTTAGAGCTAAAATTAGTCCCCACTGCTGGTAAGTTAGAAGCCCGATTCCGAGCTAAAAACATTACCCCAGGCTACTGGCGCAATGCCGAAGCCACCGCCAAAGCCTTTGACGACGATGGCTTCTATTGCACTGGTGATGCGCTCCGCTTTGTTAATGCCGATAACCCTAACGAAGGGATGATTTTTGATGGACGCATTGCTGAGGACTTCAAACTCGACACCGGCACGTGGGTAAGCGTAGGCGTATTGCGAGCCAAATTAGTAACGGCAGGCAAGGGGTTGATTCAAGATGCCGTCATCACGGGGCATGACCGAGCTTACATCGGAGCCATTGTGTTTCCCGATTTGACCTATTGCCGAGCATTGAGTGGCCTTTCTGAAGAGGCAGGGCTGGCACAACTCACTGGCCATCCGGCGGTACAAGAGGCATTAGCGGCTGTCTTAGCTGATATGAAGCAGCAAAGTACGGGTAGCGCCAGTTTGATAAAGAAAGCCCTTTTTGCCAACTTTGTTCTTTCTGCTGAAAAAGGTGAAATCACCGATAAAGGCTCTATCAGCCAACGAGCCGTTTTGCAGAACCATGCCGATTTTGTTGAAAAAATCTATACAAACTCGTGATTACCTATCGCCCCATCCAAACCACCGATGCCGCAATCTTGGCACAACTCCATACGGCCAGTTGGCGTAGTGCGTATCGAGGAATTTTATCAGAGCACTACCTAACCCATGACATCGAAGCCGACCGCTTAAAGGTGTGGAGCAAACGGATGGCAAATCCTGTACCTAACCAATACGGGGTGATTGCCTTAGAAGACAATACGCCTGTTGGATTTGTATTTGTGTATGGCAACGACCATCCGCAATGGGGTTCGTTGGTTGATAATTTACACGTACTTCCTGACCATAAAGGAAAAGGCTTGGGAGCTTCGCTGCTTGGGCAGGCTGCCGCTTGGGTGCAAGACCATTACCCAGCTGCGGGTTTGTACTTGTGGGTATATGAAGCCAATGAGTCGGCAGTAGGGTTTTACGAGCATGTTGGTGGGCAGCGAGTAGAAACCGATATAAAATCAAACCCAGGCAGCGGCGAAGCCAGTTGCTTTTGTTATGCTTGGCCAGATGTAACTATGTTACTGATAATCAGTTTGTAATTGATAGATAAGGAACTATACTTCATTTTCTCTAACTACATCAACAATGCAAATTCAAGGAAAAGTAGTTGTCGTAACAGGTGGAGCATCGGGCTTAGGAGCTGCTACCGCCAGCATGATTGTCGAAAACGGTGGCTTTGCTGTGTTGCTCGATATTAATCCTACCACAGGAGAGCAAACAGCGGCTCAATTGGGCGCCAACGCCATTTTTGTGCAAACCGATGTAAGCAACGAAGAAAGCGTACAGCAAGCCATCAGCGTGGCGCAGCAGCACTTTGGGGGCTTGCATGGTGCTATCAACTGTGCAGGCATTGGTCCAGCCGAACGGGTAGTAGGTAAAAACGGTCCGCATTCGTTGGCTAGCTTTAGCCGAACCATCGGTATCAATTTGATTGGCACGTTCAACGTGATTCGGCTGGCGGCGGCAGTGATTCAACACAATGAGCCCGGCGAAAGCGGCGAACGAGGTGTGATTATCAACACGGCTTCGGTGGCAGCATTTGACGGTCAAATCGGTCAAGCGGCGTATTCGGCCTCAAAGGGCGGTATCGTGGGTATGACCTTGCCGATAGCCCGTGAATTTGCCCGCTTGGGGATTCGGGTCATGACCATTGCGCCGGGGCTGTTTGAGACGCCATTGTTGGCAGGGCTGCCCGAAGAAGCACGCCTTTCGTTGGGGCAGCAAGTGCCGTTTCCGGCTCGTTTAGGTCAGCCAAAAGAATATGCGGCTTTGGCCAAACACATCATCGAAAACCAAATGCTCAACGGCGAAGTCATTCGCTTAGATGGCGCTATTCGTATGGCAGCCAAGTAACCTCAGCATAAAAAACACGTACCAGCTGCCAGTAACAGACCCTTTGTTTTTGTAAAGACATGATTGATATTCAGAAGATTACGGCTATTGATGTTCACACGCATGCCGAGGTGTCGTGTAGCCAACCGCACGATGATTATCGTCCCGAATTAGACGAGGCTTTTGCTAAATATTTCAAGTCGGACCACCGCCCAACCATGCAAGAAACGGCCGATTTTTACCGTGACCAAAACATGGCGTTGGTGATGTTTACGATTGATTCTGAACACAATGTAGGCAAACGCCGCATCCCCAATATTGAAGTGGCCGAATGTGCATTAAAGAACGATGATGTGATGATAGCTTTTGCGAGCATTGACCCGCACAAAGGTCGGATGGGAGCAAGAGAAGCCCGTGATTTAATCGAAAATTATGGTGTAAAAGGCTTTAAATTTCATCCAACGGTGCAAGGATTTTATCCGCAAGATAAAATGGCTTATCATCTTTATGAAGTCATTGCCGAATATAAATTACCGATGTTGTTCCACTCAGGGCATTCGGGTTTTGGTTCGGGCGTGAGAGGCGGGGGAGGGTTGCGTTTAGAATTTTCGAATCCTATTCACCTCGACGACGTAGCCATTGATTTTCCAGATTGTCCCATCGTCATTGCCCATCCGAGTTGGCCGTGGCAAGATGAAGCCCTCAGCGTAGCGATGCACAAACCCAATGTCTATATTGATTTAAGCGGCTGGTCACCCAAATATTTCCCGAAACAACTTATTCAATATGCCAATTCATTACTTAAAGAACGTATGTTGTTTGGCACAGATTTCCCGCTAATCACCCCCGACAGATGGATGAAAGATTTTGCCGAGGCGGGTTTCAAAGAAGAAGTAAAACCATTGATTTTGAAAGAAAACGCCATTCGGATGCTGGGATTGCGTTAATATTGTCTTGTAGTTATTGGGTGTTTACCTTCTATGGAGATAGCTTATACTATTTATGCTCCCACCTTCTGCATCCGATACTTGCTGGGTGACAGACCTGTGCATTTTTTGAATAACCTCGAAAAATACGCTGGGTCGTTAAAATTAAGCAGGTAAGAGACCTCTGTGGCTTTTATCTGTCAAAGTTAATTTCGACTTTGTATTCGGTTTTGGGTTCGTTAACGAGTAGAGATTCAAGTACTTTTCTATCGTTAAAACCATTAATTTTTTGTCTATACGTAGCTAAAATTTTGGGGTTTTCTATTTCTAACTTTCTGTTTTTGCTAATATCCAAGAAATCTTTTTCTTTGTCAATTCCCAAAAAACGCCTATTGTCAAGTTAGCTGCGATACCCGTGGTTGAACTTCCTGTGAATGGGTCCAAAATCCATGCATTTTGATGGGTTGAAGCCAAAATAAGCCGTGTCAAGACCGATAGTGGTTTTTGTGTTGGATGTTTTCCACACGATTTTTCCCAAGGAGCAATAGCAGGTAATTTCCAAACATCACGCATTTGCTTATCTCCATTCAATTGCTTCATCAATTCGTAATTAAAATAATGTGGAACTTTTGCGCTTTTTCTTGCCCAAATAATATACTCTGCTGAATAAGTGAAGTATCTGCAAGAAAAATTGGGAGGTGGATTGGTCTTTTCCCACGTTATAATATTCAAAATTTTAAAACCTAACTCTGTTAACAATTGTCCAAGCGAAAAAATATTATGCATTGTTCCGCTTATCCAAATAGTTGCATCAGCTTTCATTTTGTCACGAACCAATGAAAGCCATTTGCGGTTGAAGTCATTTATAAATTCAAAGCCTTCTGATTTGTCCCACTTGCCTTTATTTACGCTTACGATTTGACCGTTTTGAATAGAAAGTCCGTTGTTGGATAAAAAATAGGGTGGGTCAGCAAAAACCATATCAAACTTATGCTCAAATTGAGGCAATAACTCCATTGTATCTCCTTTAAGAAGATAAAAAGACTATTCTTGATATTCTCCAATTTCTGTCGATACATAATCTTCACTATCCAAAATAATTTCTTCTTTTTGATACATTTCTTTTACTTTCAAAATCGCTTCTTCCTTATTTACTGCATCAACTTCAATTATTTTAGATAAAAACTCCTGAATTTCAATCTTAAATGTTGCCATAGTTTACTTTTTTATAATTTCCACGTCCAACAAATTCAATAATTCCTTTATCTCTCAAAAGTTGGAGTTGTTGTCTGATTTTGTCCTTGATAAAATTATTGTTTGGATATTTAATTTTTAGCTTTTGTTCAAATTTGTAGATTTCATCAAGTGTAAATGTTTCTTTTTTAATTAAATCAACACAATTCATTACATCTAAAATCCAACCTTTTGCATCTTTACTTTTTGTTCTTAAGAATAAGGTTTTATTGAAAGTTTCCTTTACAAATTCTTGATTTATAGTTTGAGCATTTTTAATCAAAAATACTTTTCCAGCATCTGCAACTTTCGAAATATCAATATTACAGCCGACCCAACCTGCCCTTCTTGCAGTTTCTGATAAAGGTGGACGTTTAACTATTATTTCTGTAGTGAAAAACTGTTTTGGTATAATTAAAAAATCATTAACTGTCCATTGTTTTGTATAAGTAAGAAAGAAAAAATTTGGATTATTATCAGAATTAATTCTTTCAATCATAGTAGAGTATGCTCCATCAGTTATTGTTTTTGATAGTTTACCACTTTTGCTTTTTAACTCAAATTCCTCTGAACATTTCTTACAATAAAAATCTGCAACAGGACGATTATTTTCAAATTCATTTAAAGGTATTTCCCCACAACTTGGGCAATATGAATTATTCAAAACCCAATTTTCTGTTAGAAGTCTTGCGATTTGAGAGTTACTTGAATAGCCTTCCGCTAAACTTGTATTGAAAGCTAAATTCATATTATGCAGCTGATTGCGTTAGAGATTGTACTGGAAATCCTTTTTGTGAGGAACGAATAAAAAGATTAGTTGGCAAAGCCTTTTCAATGTCATTAATGAGCTGAGTTTTTCCTCCTGCCCATTTCAAGAAAGGTTTGGCTGTCTTAAAGTCTATCATTCCTAAATTTATTGAATTATACGCTTCAAATGTACGGATTAAATGTTGGCACAAAGTCGGTGCCGCTTTGAAATTTATCAGCTATTTTGTTTTTGTCTGGATTTATCAGTTAAGCTCCCATCTTCTGCATCCGATACTCACTGGGTGATAGGCCTGTACATTTTTTGAATAACCTCGAAAAATACGCTGGGTCGTTAAAATTAAGCAGGTAAGAGACCTCGGCCACCGAATAGTTGGTGTAAAGTAAGTACTGCTGGGCTTCTTGAATCAGGTGCTCGTGAATAACCGCCAAAGCTGATTTTTGAACTACCGCCTGACACACCCGATTGAGGTGAACAGTAGTGATATGCAGCGCTTGTGCATACGCCGATACGTTCTCTACAGCGGCGATGCTTTGCTTGACGAGTTTCTGAAAATTCCGAAAATAGGTCAGATTTCGATGGTCTGATTTATGGATTTGTTCGGCATGGTCACGGGCAAATCGGTAAATATCAGCCCAAAATACAGTGAAAAGCGCTTGCAATACCATCGTTTTTTCGGATAGTTCCTCACACAATTCTTGATTGATTTGTTCTAAAAGTAGCGTAATTCGCTGAAAACGAGCTTCATTTTGATACGCCGAAATGTACAGTAAATCTTGTAAGGCTAACATCACTTGTGGCGAAGACTTGAAAAGCCCCTCTACATACGAGTCCGACAGCGTGATGACCTTACCCGCCACACTGGGCTGAAACCGAAAGCCATGTAGTGTGTTGGCTGGAATACATACTAAGCAGGGTGCTTGCATAGCAATCTCCTTTTTCTCGGTCAGGACGATGCCCTCGCCTTCGTCTAACACAAAAACCTGAAACAGATTGGTATGAACATGGGTGTTGATTTCCCAATTGTACAATTTACTACGAGTCACAATGGCCTCACAGTGCACAAAATCGGGCAAATGATGGGGTAAATTTTCGCCGTATAGTCCTTTATAATTGGTGATAGCAAGTGGCATTGAGTTGTAAAAATGTTTGGTTTATACAGTGTGTTATCAACCAACTAAGGTAGTAAGAATGGATGAAAAAGAAAGTATGATTAGCCCGAAAATTCAATAATAGTTTATATGAAGCGTAACGAAAAAATAGGTTAAACTGGCTAAAAAATCAAATTAACGAGTACTAATCAACTGCTTCAGTGTGAATTCAGAATACGTTAAAGCCGAAAGAATGAATACAAAGTACTGTTTGCCCCATCTTACTAACTCTTGTATTTTGTACGGTATGCTTGATAGAGTAGAAGGCTGCGAATTATAAAAAATGTTTGATTTGTACAAGACAAATGTTCAATTGTCCAATAGGCTTTCTTGGCTACTAACTATCTTTGCCTCATTCTTTTACCTCTTTACCATGAACCATCCGCAAGTAGGCATTATAGGTGCTGGCCCAGCAGGGCTTACCTTAGCACTTGTTCTTCATCGAGCAGGTATCTCTTCTGTCATCTTAGAAAACCGCAGCAAAGAGTACGTTACCAACCGAGTACGGGCGGGGTTGCTGGAGCAAAACACCGTTGATTTGTTCAATGAGCTGGGCGTAGGCGAGCGGATGCAACGTGAAGGCGACGAGCACCACGGTGTTTTTTTGAGCTTTGACGGTACAAAAATCCGCATTCCTTTCGACGAGTACACCAACGGGCGCCATATCACTATCTACGGTCAGCAAGAGGTGGTCAAAGACCTCATTGCCGCTTGCGAAGACCGAGGCATCCCGATTCGGTTTGAGTGCGAGGCTGTTCGGATTGCCGACGTCGAAACTACTCAACCTACTATCTATTTTGTAGAAAATGGTGAAGAAAAAGCCCTATCCTGTGCGTTTGTGGCTGCCTGCGATGGTTTTCACGGTATTGGTCGCAAAACGCTCCCCAAAGATTCCTATCACGAATATCGTATCGAGTACCCCTTTAGCTGGCTAGGCGTGTTGGCCTATGCAGCACCGGCTTCCGAAGAGTTGATTTATTCGTATCATCGCAACGGGTTTGCTTTGCACAGCCTGCGGTCAGAGAAAGTAAGCCGCTTGTATTTGCAAGTTCCAAACGACGATTCAGTAGAAAACTGGTCAGACGAACGGATTTTTGACGAATTAGACTTACGCTTGGCCGATGGGGAAGGTTTTAAGGTAAACAGGGGAGAAATTTTCGAGAAAAGCATTACACCAATGCGGAGCTTTATGATTGATAACATGCAGCATGGGCGGTTGTTTTTGGCAGGAGATGCCGCACACATCGTACCTCCTACAGGCGGAAAAGGGCTGAATTTAGCCGTTTCAGACATTCGATTCTTGTCAGCAGCGCTCATTCAGTTTTTCCAACAAGGCAACGACGTCCTCCTCAATCGCTACTCAGAAGATTGTCTCCGGCGCATCTGGCGAGCACAGGATTTTTCTAACTACATGACTACGCTTTTTCACAAACAAGACGACCACGATTCGTACACAACCCGTCTGCAAAAAGCCCGTTTCGATTACATCCGTATCTCTAAGGCAATGGCTACCAACATTGCCGAAAACTACGTAGGTCTCAAAGAAATTTAACTGATAAACCGATTTAAACCATGATACAACCCAGAGATTGGGAGGGGCATCCTCCCTACCTGTATCCTGCTTATACCTCTACGGTGTTGCGGGCGCCATCAAAACCCCTAATACCGATTAAGCACAGCCTTTCAGAACTGACGGGACCAGTATATGGGCATGATGCGCTTAGCAAATACGACAACGACCTCACTAAAAATGGTATCAAAAACGGCGAACCACTTGGTGAGCGTATTGTGGTGGCTGGCAGGGTTTTAGACCAGTTTGGGCGCCCAATTCGTAACACACTCGTAGAGGTGTGGCAAGCCAATGCCGCAGGGCGGTACGTTCATAAAGTGGATCAACACAATGCACCGCTTGACCCCAACTTCTTGGGCGGAGGCCGTTGCATGACCGACGACAACGGATTTTTCAAGTTTTATACCATCAAACCTGGGGCCTATCCTTGGGGAAATCACCCTAATGCTTGGCGCCCCAATCACATTCATTTTTCGTTGTTTGGCTCCAACATTACCAATCGCTTGGTGACACAAATGTATTTCCCAGGCGACCCACTACTCAACTACGACCCTATTTTTCAGGGTGTTCCCGAAAAAGCCAGGCCGTTGCTGATTTCTAATTTTGACCTTTCGCTGACTGAAGAGGGCTTTGCACTGGGCTACGAATTTAACATAGTGCTGCGAGGCGATAATCAAACCCCTTTTGAATCATGATACTGTACAAACAAACTCCTTCGCAGACGGTAGGGCCGTATTTTGCTTATGGCCTCACGCCTGAGCAATATCGCTACGAATTCAGCAGCATTGCCGACGAGAATCTTCTTGGAGATGATACGCCGAACCAGCCTATCCGCATTGTAGGACAGGTAATAGACGGAGCAGGTGTACCCATTCCTGATGCCATGATTGAGCTTTGGCAACCCGATGCCAGCGGTGCTTTTGCTTCGGTGTATCAAAAAGGGCAATTCAAAGGATTTGGTAGAGTAGGCACGGGCACAGATGCTCAACATCGGTTTATCTTTGAGACTATCAAGCCCGGGAGTGTAGAAGGACAAGCCCCTCACATCAATGTGATTGTATTGATGCGTGGGCTGCTAACTCATGCCTATACTCGCCTGTATTTTTCGGACGAGGTAGAAGCCAACGCCCAAGATGCTGTTCTCAACTCGGTGCCCGCCGACCGTCAGAACACGTTGATAGCCCAACGGACCGAAGAATTTGGAAAAGTGGTCTATCGTTTTGATATTCACATGCAAGGAGACAACGAAACTGTGTTTTTTGACGTTTGAATTTCCGAACACTTTCCTAAAAAAGAACCATTTTCAAACACTTGCTGTTCGACTATCTCATTTTCAAATTTTCAAATTGAATGTCCGCATTGACTCAAAACGTCTTCACTACACCCACCAGCGAAGCTATTTTTTCGGCCTCGACGGAATTGAAGAGCATGTTAACGTTTGAGTCAGCCTTGGCTCAAGTCCAGGCAGAGTTGGGACTAATACCTGTTTCGGCGGCAAGGGTCATCAGCGAGGTTTGTCAACAAACAGACTGGGATCAAGAACGCATCCAAGCCCATACCCTACTGGCTGGAAACCCCGCTATCCCATTGGTGAAAGCATTGATGCAGCGAGTGCAACAACTGGACCCCGAAGCTGCTAAGTATGTGCATTGGGGCGCTACCAGTCAAGATGTGATTGATACGGCGTTTATGCTTCAAGCCAAAGCGGCCTTGGCCGATTTGATAAGTGCTGCGACCCAATTAGAAGCCAGTTTGGCCAAGTTGGCACAGCAGCACCGTCAAACATTGATGATAGGACGTACCCTCTTGCAACAGGCTCGCCCGATTACCTTTGGGTACAAAGTAGCAGGTTGGTTAGCACAATTGAGTCGTAGTGTTCAGAAAATCAGAATATTACAGCAAGATGGCCTGCCGCTCCAACTGGGCGGCGCTGTGGGTACATTGGTGGCCATGCCACAACAGGGCATAGCCGTAACCCACCAACTGGCTATCCGCTTGGGTTTGAGCCAACTCCCGATGCCTTGGCATACGCAACGGGACCCTGTAGCTGAGTTGGCTACCAGTTTAGGAATCCTGAACGGCACCTTAGGCAAAATCGCTAACGACTGTATTTTGTTGATGCAAACTGAAGTAGGCGAGGTGTACGAAGGAGCTGCCGAAGGCAAAGGCGGTTCGTCGGCAATGCCGCACAAGCGCAATCCAGTTTCGTCCACGTTTATGGTGGCTATCGCCCACCGCACACCTGCCTTGGTGAGTACGGTGTTGTCGGCTATGGTGCAGCAACACGAGCGAGCCGCTGGCAACTGGCACATCGAATGGGAAGTGATGCGAGAGCTGTTCAAACTCAGTGCTGCCAACCTTCGTCACGCCAACGACCTCATTGGCGGCTTAGAAGTAGATACGTCACGAATGCAGCAGAATATTGAACTTACCAAAGGGTTGATTTTTGCCGAAGACGTAACCAATGCTTTAGCGCCTATCATTGGCAAGAGCCAAGCGCAGCAATGGATAGAACAAGCCTGTAAACAAGCGCTTTTGCAGCAAGTGTCGTTGTTGGCTTATCTGAAAACTCATACCGAAGTGCCTCAGTATCTTTCTGGAGCAGCACTCGAAAACATATTTGACCCACTCAATGCCATTGGATTGAGCGAGGGATTTATAGATGAAGTATTGAAAAATTATAATAATAACCTACCTCAGTACACTGTTAAGTGAGTAGTTTTCATTTTCTCCGAAACCGATTCCATCACTTGGACTGATGGAATCGGTAAGTAGCTTTCAAAAACTAAAAATTATTTAGCTAACAGTGTACTCGGTAATCAGGTTGTCAAACAGTACAAAAACCTCTTTGAACGAATGCCACAGCTTCAAACCCGCACTGGGATTACGCATTATCAACTCGAAGGGTCAGCCGACGCCCCCGTGTTGATGTTTTCTAACTCATTGGGTAGCGATTTATCCATGTGGGACCCTCAATTGCAGATGCTGACCGAGCACTTCCGAGTGCTGCGCTACGATACTCGTGGGCATGGCCAAAGCGAAGTGAGCCGAGGCCCCTACACCATTGACCAAGTAGGGCAAGACGTCGTAGCCTTGTTGGATGCGCTGGGTATCCAAAAAATCAATTTTTGTGGGCTTTCGATGGGTGGACTTATCGGTCAATGGTTAGGGATAAACCACCCCGGCCGTCTTCATAAATTGGTGCTGAGCAACACAGGTGCCAAAATCGGTCAGGCCGACAAATGGAATCAACGCATCGCCACCATTAGCGCACACGGAATGGCTTCTATCGTGGACGAGACCATTGAACGGTGGTTTACAACGCCGTTTATTGCCGCATCGCCATCAGCTATTGCCCACGTGCGAGCTATGTTTTTGGCCAATCAAGTAGAGGGTTACACCGCTTGCTGTGCTGTGGTGCGAGATGCTGATTTCAGAAACCAGTTGGAACAAATTTCGGTACCAACCTTGGTGATTGCAGGTACACACGACCCTGCTACTACGGTGGCCGATGGTGAATTTTTGGCAACTCACATTCCCAATGCCGTCTTATCGGTAGTTCCGGCAGCCCACCTCTCCAACATCGAAATGGGCGACTTGTATTCGGCCAAATTATTGGCTTTTTTAGGGTAGAGACTTATCATTCATTCCAGCACATGACACACGAAGAATCATTTGAAATAGGCATGACTACCCGCCGAAGCGTTCTGGGCGACGAACACGTAAACCGTGCCGAAGCTAACAAGACAGAGGTAGATGCTGATTTTCAGGAATATATCGTTCAAAACGCTTGGTACGGGGTGTGGTCACGGCCTCATCTGACTAAGCGAGAACGAAGCATGATTACGATTGCCTTACTGGCAGGTCTTGGTCATGAAGAAGAATTAGCCATGCACCTACGAGCCACCCGCAACACCGGCGCCACCCTCGATGACATCCGAGAGGTACTGCTCCACACAGCAGTTTATGCGGGTGTTCCTGCGGCAAATACAGCTTTTCGGATTGCTAAAAAAGTGTTCAGCGAGCTGGCTCAAGAGTAATGCGAGTCGGTTAGCCAGAAGGACATTGAGTTTCCTACAGAATAGGAAAGAATACCTCAAATTTGATTTTTCACCGTATGAATTATTCAGAAAACGAACAACCCCAAGGGCTTAGTGGTTCGGTACCTATTATTTCACTGGCCGAAGCCGCAGCCAAAGTCAAAGACGGCGATGTGCTGTTGGGTGGTGGGTTTGGCATGACCGGAAACCCCGTTCACCTATTACACGCCTTAGCCGAGACTTCTACCAAAAACCTCACATTCATTGGTAATAATGTAGGCGAACCCAACCTTGGAGGTGGTAAATTGCTGTTGAACGGTCAGATTAAAAAAATGATTGGCTCGTTTTTTACCAGCAATCCCGATGCCGTGAAGGCCGCTCAATCAGGGCAAGTAGCCTACGAACTGCTCCCGCAAGGCACACTGGCCGAAGCCATCCGAGCGGGTGGAGCAGGTATCGGTGGGTTTTATACGCCTACCTCGGCGGGCACGCTCATTGCCCAAGGCCGTGAAACCAAAATGATTGATGGTGTCGAGCACGTTTTTATCAAGGGGATTCGAGGGAACGTGGCGTTTGTTAGGGCTTGGAAAGCCGATACAGCTGGAAATTTGGTGTATCGTATGACGGAGCAGAACTTCAACCGAGCTATGGCTACGGCAGCAGACTTGGTGATTGCGGAGGTAGAAGAAATTGTGCCTGTGGGGCAGTTGGACCCGAACCAAATCCATACGCCAGGCTGCTATGTGGACTATTTGGTGCAAGCACACGTTACCTTAGCCGACTTAGGAACCTCGGCCTCGGTAGGAGCAGGCCGAAAAGTAAGTGAATCTCGCCTCAACATGGCCAAACGAGCGTTTGCCGAACTCAAAAAAGGCGATGTCGTCAATTTGGGTATCGGGATTCCGACCTTGGTAGCCGACTTGATTAAGCCCGAACACGGCATTATTCTTCATACCGAAAATGGCATGTTGGGCGTAGGACCCTCGCCAACCGACGGGGGCGGAGCCTTAGATTACCCTGTCAATGCCGGAAAAGTCCCCGTAACGGCTTTGCCTGGAAGTAGTTATTTTGACAGTGCCGAATCATTTGCCATGATTAGAGGCGGCCACGTGGATGTAGCTATCATGGGAGGTTTAGAAGTGGACGAGCACGCCAATCTGGCCAACTGGGCAGTACCCGGTAAACCCTTGTTGGGAGTAGGAGGGGCAATGGACTTGGCCTCTGGCGCAAAAAAACTCATCGTCACGCTCACACACGCCGACCCCGATGGTACTTCTAAAGTTGTGCCTGAATGTACCTTACCACTAACGGCCATTGGCGTAGTGGATCTGGTTATTACCGATTTAGCAGTGTTTAATTATCAAGAGGGTCAATTGACCTTGATTGAACTCATGCCTAACGTCAGCCTCGACGAAGTACGAGCCAAAACCCAAGCTAAGTTTGTAGAAAAACTGGGCTAAAGCGCAATAATTCCTCAGAAGATTTAACAAGTGCAAAGCACGAACCACCTTATGAATCAAGCTTATATCTGCGACTTTGTGCGTACCCCGATTGGTCGGTATGGCGGGAGTCTTTCGAGTGTTCGCCCCGACGACTTGGCCGCACACGTCATTAAAGCACTCCTACAACGCAATCAGGGCGTTAACTGGCTCAATACTGACGATGTGATTGTTGGATGTGCCAATCAAGCTGGCGAAGACAACCGTAACGTAGCACGCATGGCGGCTCTCTTGGCTGGACTTCCGGTGGAGGTAACGGGTACCACCCTCAATCGCCTGTGTGGCTCGGGTATGGATGCCGTCATTGCTGCGGCACGAGCTATCAAATCTGGTGAAGCGGAGTTGGTCATTGCGGGCGGCGTAGAGAGCATGTCAAGAGCGCCCTTTGTCTTGCCCAAAGCTGAAAGCGCCTTCTCACGGAGCAATGAAATTTTTGACACCACCATTGGATGGCGCTTTGTGAATCCTGCTATGAAGGCCTTGTATGGCACCGATGCTATGCCCGAAACGGGCGAAAACGTGGCAGAAGATTTTCAAATCTCTCGGGAGGACCAAGACCTTTTTGCCCTCCGGAGCCAACAAAAAGCAGGTAGAGCTATCGAAACGGGGCGTTTCAAGTCTGAAATCGTTCCAGTTGAAGTAAAACAAGGGAAGACAACGGTAATAGTGGAGCAGGACGAACACCCACGCCCTACTACTACTTTGGAGCAGTTGGCCAAATTGGGTACGCCTTTCCGTAAGAATGGTACAATTACCGCTGGCAACGCCTCTGGCGTCAACGATGGAGCAGCGGCGTTACTACTGGCCTCAGAAGCTGCGGTTAAGAAGTATAACTTGCGGCCTTTGGCCCGTGTATTGGCTGGTGCTACAGCAGGTGTGCCTCCTCGCATTATGGGAATTGGACCAGCGCCAGCTACCCAAAAACTGTGTGCTCAGTTGGGTATAAGCGTTCAAGACTTTGATGTGATAGAACTCAACGAAGCTTTTGCAAGTCAGGCGCTGGCTACTTTGCGTCAGCTCGGCATTGCCGACGACGCTCCACATGTGAACCCAAACGGCGGAGCCATCGCATTGGGGCATCCGCTGGGGATGTCGGGTGCTCGATTGGTAGGCACGGCTGTGGTAGAACTTCAGCAAAAACAACTCAGCAAAGCCTTAGCTACGATGTGTATTGGCGTGGGGCAGGGCATTGCCATTGGCTTGGAGCGAGTGTAAAATCTTTTTAGGAGTTGTAAATGAGAGACTTAGCGTAAGAAGATGTTCCATAAAAAAGGGTAGCGACACACATCGCTACCCTTTTTGGTGTAATATATTGATAGTCAATTACTCTTTCTTTCCTTCAAAGCCCATGCCCATAGCTTCGAGCTTGATTTTGGAGACTTTGCCACTGTCGTCTCGTACGAAAATGATAATGGCCTTGCCATCGGCATCGTACTTGTCAGGGGTGTCGGTGGGCTTCACTTCGCCGCCTTGACCAGCTGCATCCATGAATACCTTCCCATCTTTAACGGTGACTTCGACGTATTCAAACGGTAGCCCCGACATTTTGTACTTACCTGCATAGCTATTGAGGTCATTTTTAGGAGAAGAAGCTTCTGCGGGCTTCGCTACCGGCTCGCCGCCTTCGGCTTTAAACTGCACTCCCAACACCACCAACAGCGAGCGGTCTTCGCCTTTCGGGTTCTGGAATACCACGTATAAGTCGTGGAAACCGTCGGTCGGAGACAAATTGATTTTGACAGGACGTCCTCCAAAACCACCTTGGTCCGAAGGCTCAATAAAACCTGATTCGCCAAGTACTTTTCCGGTAGGTGAGTCTAACCGTACTTCGATGTTGGCTCCTTGGGCATTGAGCTGGGCTTTTGGTGCCGTTACTTGTAACTCTAATTGCTGAATACCTGTGAGGTCAACTTGGTTGAGAACTACATAAGCGCCTGGTTTACTAGGGATTAGCAAGTCGTTTCCTCCAAATGACATTTTCGAAACGGATTCAAATTTATCAAAACCGTGCGGGCTAAGTTTAGCATTGCGAAGCGTAAACGTCTGCTCTGTGCTTAACGAAGGCAGGCCGTCGTTGCCTTGGTCTTCGTACGAAGCTCTCAAGATATACACGCCTTGGCCTTTGTCATTAGAGGCTGTTTTGGGCGTGTAAGAACCTTTTACAGGTAAGGAATTTGCTTTTTTCTGTTCGGACAAACTCAAAATGTATTTTACCATTTCGCTGGCATCGCCCGTTGAGAGCTGGGGGTGGCCCGCCATAGCGGTTTCGCCCCAAACACCGCTACCACCCGAAATTACCTTCTTGGTGAGCTTTTCGAGCGCCGAAGCGTCGCCCTTGTATTTCATGGCCACATCGGTATAGGTAGGGCCAATGGATTTTTTAGTCACGCTGTGGCAAGCAATACAGTCGTTGCCTTCGATGAGTTTTTTACCCTTCGAGAACGCCGCATTGGCATCAGCAGAGCGGTGTCCTTGGGCAATCGCTACTTTATCGAAACCTTCGGCCAAATAGTCAATCGTTACGGCTACTTGTTCGGGTTTGATGCGTCCGTCGGCAAGGCTTCCGTCTTCTTTGTCCGTTACTTTTACTTCGTAATCAAAGGGTTTGTTCGGGAAGAAAAACGTCTTGTTGCTCTTCGGCATGTCAAATGTTACCTGTGGCAACTCGTTACCAGCTGTAAGCTCCAACGACTGGCTGTTGCTCACTCCTTTGGCATCGGTTACGGTTAGAGTTGCTTTGTAAGTGCCTGTTTTAGCAAGTGTTACGGTTGGGTTGGCTTCGTTGACGACTTTGTTAAAGCCATTTTTTGACGTAATAACCCATGTATATTTGAGCGCATCCCCGTCAGCATCGCTGGTGCCTTTTGACGATAACGACACTTTAAATGGCACCGAACCACCCATTTTATCGGCGGCTATTTGCACCACAGGCTTACGGTTACCACCATTGTATTCAATCCGAATCAGGCGGGCGTCATCGTTGGCCGTAAACCAGCCGGTGCCGTATTCGAGCATGTATAAATCACCATTTTCGGCAAACTCCATGTCCATAGGGTTGCTGAATTTGTAGCTTGGCATAAAACGTTCCATCGAAACGTAGTTACCCTCTTTGTCCATAGTTACGGCCATAATCCAACCCCGCATCCAGTCGTAGGTAAGCAACTTTCCATCGTAGTATTTAGGGAAAGCACGAGGTGCAGTCTTGAAATCTTCGAGGTGAAACACAGGACCCGCCATCGCATTACGACCACCACTACCCACCAACGGGAACTCCTTCGACTCGGCATAAGGATACCAAATAAAGGCTTTTTGTGCAGGAGGGAGTACTTTCAAACCAGTGTTGTTGGGGGAGGTATTAGTTGGCGCATTGGCATCCCACTTAGGGCCAGAAGTATTGGTTGCAAAATCGTACTTGTTGTAGGCTTTGTTATCGCCCACAAAGTGTGGCCAGCCAAAGTTGCCAGCTTTGCGAGCTTGGCCTACTTCGTCGTGGCCTTCGGCACCTCTGTTGGGGTCGGGTTTGTTGCCGTCTGGTCCTACTTCGCCCCAATACAAGAAGCCAGTTTTGGGGTCCACGGCAATGCGGTAGGGGTTACGGTGCCCCATGGTGTAGATTTCGGGGCGAGTCAGGCCACCATCGCCAGCGGGTGGTGGGTTAGATGCCGACCATTTCTGAACGCCCTTGATTACCTGCGGATTCGGGAACAAGTTACCTTCTGGAATGGCATACGTACCGTCGGGTTGTGGCTTGATACGGATGATTTTACCCCGTAAGTCGTTGGTGTTAGCCGATGATTTTTGAGCATCCCAAGGACTACGACCTGGGCGTTCGTCGCTGGGGCTAAAGCCATTTGAGGCGTGTGGGTTGGTGTTGTCGCCTGTAGAAAGGTACAGGTTACCAGCCTTGTCCCAGGCAATAGAGCCGCCTGTGTGGCAGCATTGCTCCCGTTGAGTGGGTACTTCTACGAGTTTTTTCTCTGAGCTCATCACTAATTCGTCGCCTCGAAGTTCGAATCGGGACAAAATGTTTTTCGATTCGGTGGGGTGTGAATAGAAGAGATAAATCCAGTGATTTTGAGCAAAATTAGGGTCTTTGTTTAAGCCCATGAGGCCATCTTCGCCTTCGCTCACTTTGCCGTCTTTGTCGGTATATTTGGTACTAACCGGAATGGTAGCAATCGTTTTTAATTGCTTGGTTTTGAGGTTATAAAGGCGTACTGCGCCGTGGCGTTCAACAAACAAAATCCGTCCGTCGTTCAATACACTTAGCTCAGTAGGCTCGTTGAGTTTTTCTTCTAACACTACTTTGGTAAAACGATTTTCTTCGGGACGAGCTTTGCTGTAATCCAACGACTTAGGCGCATCGCCGCCCATGACGTAGTTGAGACCAGCCCAAAGGTGCCCCAAAAACAGTGGCTCAGAGAAGGTCTCGTCGGTGTGTCCCATTGCTGTGTAAAACGAACGCCCTCCTTCAAACTCTTGGTACCAACTCATGGGGTGATTGTCGCCATTCTTGCCACCTTGGTAACTTTTCTCATCAATTTTTACCAAGACATTAATGCTGGGGCTGATGTTTTTGAAGCTATAGAATTCATCAGTACGCTCAAATTCGTCAGGTAGCATTTTGGTGGCCCAGTGGTTTTTGAGGGCTACAAAAAACTTACCTTTCTGCACGTTACTTGGCGACATCGGGTGATCTAGAAAGTAGGCTCCTGCCATTCGGCCATACCAAGGCCAACCGTACTCGGTATCTGTGGCCGCATGGATTCCCAAATAACCGCCACCCGCTTGGATGTATCGTTCAAAGTCTATCTGTTGCGTTTCGTTGAGTACATCGCCTGTGGTGTTCAAAAACACAACCGCATTATAGCGCTTGAGGTTGTCGGCAGTGAACTGCGAAGCATCTTCGGTGAGGTCCACGGCAAAGCCTTTTTCTTTGGCCATTTTTTGGAAGGCCGCTTTTCCGGCTTCGATAGACTGGTGACGAAAGGCAGCCGTTTTGCTAAAAACTAGCACTCGTCGTGAGGCAGACTGCCCCCAAAGCAGCGTGATGCTACATAGCATCAGGGCCAATACCGTCAGGGTGTATTGGCTTAGTTTACAGAGGAGAAAGCGTAGAGGGTTCATGAATAAAGTCGGTGAGGACTTGTTAAAGTGAAAATTTGTAAACGTACAATCGCATTATTTTCTCATTATGAGACAATATTAATTACTTTTCTTGGGACATCCAAATTTTTGGCTACTTTTGCCTAAAATGAATCTACCCTTCCCATGGCTAATGCTGCTGATTTCCCTGATTTTCTGACTCAAAAAGACCTACTTATCCCTCAATTATCTATTGATTGTGTGGTATTTGGGTTTCATCAAAATCAATTAAAAATTTTGCTACTGAAGCTAAAAAACTCGGACGTTTGGGCTTTACCTGGGGGCTATGTAGAACAAGACAAGAGCATTGACGAAGCGGCTTTACGAATTTTGGAGATGCGTACAGGACTGAGGGATATTTATTTAGAGCAGTTTCGGGTGTTTGGCGATGTGAACCGTTCGACCAAAGAATTCATTCAACGAGTGTTTGAAATCAACGAAGAAGAAAAAGACAGTTGGGATTGGGTATTAAAGCGCTTTGTTTCGATTGGGTATTATGCACTGGTTGATTTCTCGCAAGTAACCCCAACGCCCGATTTGCTATCAGAGGCGTGTGAATGGTTTGATGTACACGACTTGCCAGCTATGGCGTTTGACCACGGCGAAATCATCCAGAAAGCCTTAGAAACCCTCCGTTTGATGCTTGACCACAAGCTGGTGGGCTTTAATCTACTGGCCGACACCTTCACAATGCTTGAACTTCAAGCACTATACGAGACGATTTTGGGTGTGAAGTTCCGTCGTAACAATTTTCAACGCAAAATGTTGAGTTTGGACATTTTGGAGCGCACCGAAAAACTCTACACAGGCGCTGCCAACAAAGCACCGTATTTGTATCGGTTTAAGAAATAACAAACCTTACTCAATAACCACCTGATTGGCTCGTAGGTGGGGCTGTAGCCTTGTAACTATCTACTACCTCGCTGGTTGCTTTGACCAGTAGCGACGAGTCAACGGCAATAGCTACCATGTTGGCTCCTACCGAAATGTAATGGTCGGCTAGGGGTTTGGAAGTGGCCATTACGCCTGCAATCTTCCCTGCTTTTCGGATGGTACGGATGGCATTTTCGATGGCTTGCATCACATCGGGGTGTCGGTAATTACCCAAATGACCCATCGAAGCCGCCAAGTCGGAAGGTCCGATAAAGATGCCGTCCACTCCTTCGACGGCCAAGATAGCATCGAGATTTTGGAGGCCGGCGGTGTTTTCTACTTGCACCATAAGGCAAATCTGCTCGTTAGCTTCGTGTAGGTAGTTGCCGATTCGGTTCCATTGAGCCGCACGAGCCAGTCCAGCCCCCACGCCTCTAAAACCCTGTGGTGGGTATTGCGTGGCTCGAAATAGCTGCTCGGCTTCTTGGGCGGTATCTACCATCGGAATCAACAAGGTTTCGACTCCAATATCAAGCAATTGTTTGATAATGATAGGATCGCCTACGGGCGGACGCACCAACACAGGTACATTGAAACGAGCAATGGCTTGAAGCTGATGTAAGATGGTGCGTAAGTCAAAAGGGCTGTGTTCGCCATCAATCAGAATCCAGTCGAAGCCGGCTCCGGCCAAAATTTCGGCCACGTAGTTATCAGGAAGGCCATTCCACACGCCTAATTGAGGTGCTTGACTATCGGCAAAGGCTTTTTTGAAAGCATTAACAGGAAGATTCATCCGTCGTTTGGTTTAGAGCACTGCAAGATAAGAGAATTGCTGCGAAAAGGGAAGGTTTTTGGGTGGTAGTGAGCGCTCATTGCGGGAGAAACTATCTAAAAAACGTCAAACGGAGTGACCTTACAGCACTCCGTTTAGCGTTAAGTTTCTATATATTCGAAAAATCAGTCTCAAATAAGTGATTGGTTTTGAGGTAAATGTGGACTCGTTGGGCATCAATAATCCAGTTGAAGCGCTTGATGATGTCGCCACCGATAATACTCATTTTTTGCCGCCCAATGGCGCCCTCAAAAAAGCCGACGGGTACGTTGGACAATTGCCGTTGGCCTATTGCGAATACAGGTAAAGTTCCCTTTTTGGTAGTAAGCACATTGCCATACGCATCTTGTAGTTTTTTCTCGCCCGTAATCGGGATGCGCTGCCCCAGTTGGGTTTTGTTGACAAATTCATCGTCTAACAACACCCCACCCGAATAGCCCGAATGAATCAAAAACTTATTTTCAAACGAGTCGCTTGCGATGTGGCATGTGGCCTTGATGAAAAGTAAATCGTCTTGGTTGACGAGCTGAAAAGCTTCGTATTGCTTAACCCGACGAGGCATTTTATCAGATACCAAGAGTAGGCTTCGGTCAAAATCAAGCTCAATGACCTTGCCCTCAAAGAGATTGAGGCCGAATTTTCCGTCGGTTTGCTGGCCAGAGTTTTTGTCTCGCCAGACGGTAGCGCCTTTCCACGTTAAGTTGCCGATGCGGAGGGTATTGTTTTTACTAAAATCAGACGAATTTTCACCGCCCCCCCAGCTTTGTACGCCCTCCACTTTTCCATCGAGTCGAATGGTAGTCAGCTTGGCTACGGCTTCTTCGGTGAGCGTTATGTCGCTTGCCGCTGTATGAAGCATTAGGTTGACGGTATCTTTTCCATTCAGAATAGCTTGAATCACGATGTTATTATACGCAGTTACCCTGAACGGAATAGCATAAACCGCTTTGGGTTTGGTAGATACTAGTTGTAGTTGTGCCTGTGTTGACGTACTAACAAATAGGACGCCCAACAGCAGAGAGATAAACTTACTCATCGCTTAGGTAGTAAGGCTCAAACATTGCTGCTTGAGCCAAGTGAAAGTGTTTGATTTAGCGTGATTTACCAGTGAAGTGTTCCCAGATGGCCTTGCCAATGTCGGCAATGATTTTTTCGTTAGTTGCTTCGTTTTCGTGCGAATCAGATACAAAAACGCTCACATAAACGGGGCGTCCGTCAGGTAAGAAAATAAGGCCGATGTCGTTGGTAGCGGCCGAAAGACCTGCCGTATTGGTGCCCGATGTGCCTGTTTTGTGGGCAATTACCGTTCCCTTTGGCAGATGCTCTCTGAGCCGATGAAGGCCCGTAGTAGTACCTTTCATGATATTCCAGATAAAGGCATGGCTACTTTTAGAAAGCCGTTGGGGTTTGTTGGTATAATAAGCCATCAGCAGGCGGTTGGCAGCATTGGGAGTCGTCCAGTTTTGGTACTGGAGGTCCCAGTTGTTTTGCATGGTTTCTTCGTTGATTTTGATGGAAATATCTGTAAAGTGCTGATTCACAAAGTATTGTTCAACGACTTTTGAGCCGCCCAAGAGTCGTAACAATACATCGCAGCCCACGTTGTCGCTTTGGCTGACGGCATAAGTCAGGATTTCGGAGAGGGGGAGGGTAGCGCCTTTGGGGTATTTTTCTCGGAGCGGACTGTAGAGCTTGGGTAGCAGGTCTTTGGGCTGAATGGTGATGGGTTGGTCGAGGCGGAACTTGCCCTTATCCACCTGAGCCAATACCGCCAAGGCAATATGAAACTTAAAAACACTCTGCATGGGCAGGTGGTCATTGCCATGAAATGACAGGGTGTCTTGGGCATTGGGCCCCCAAATGCTCACTCCTACAGTAGCCTTGGGCTGCGCAACGATTTGACTGATTTTTTGGCGCAAGGCACTGATTTGCGCCACCGACGGTTGTTGAAGAATCCACCATAGGATTCCGAAGAAGAAGTATGTTTTTTTCATGGCTGTTGGTTGAGATGCCCGTTCATCTGAATAGACTTCCAAAGCTACAAAAAAGGACGAATAGAGAAGCTAGGTTGTGGATTAGATACGGCCTCGCCCTACGCTACCTTTTATCCTTCTGTAAAACCGATAAACTAAAATTTATTCTTTTTTATAAAAAATTTATTGTTTATCAATAAATAATTATTGAATTTTGTGCCGTAATCAAAATTTGTTTCTGAACATGAAAACGACCACCAAGCAAATCTTCGCAATCATGCACGTTATCAGTTGGGTAGTATTCGTTGGGCTATGTATCAAAGCGGGGGCTATTCTTATTTCTTATTCAGTAAGTATGTTCGTCAATGAGGCTGGAGCCAAAGACCTCTACATGGGGCTCGACCTCCACTCGCTGTACGACTCAAGCAAAGGGTATTACACCGCCGTTGTGAGCCTAATCATCGTGC
The DNA here is from genome assembly GCA_046329195.1 of Spirosomataceae bacterium. Lineage (GTDB taxonomy): Bacteria > Bacteroidota > Bacteroidia > Cytophagales > Spirosomataceae > JAXLVB01. The sequence continues at coordinate 1,670,257 of JAXLVB010000001.1, forward strand.
TGTTGTGCCTAAAAGCCTACGTATTTTATTTGTTGATTCTGATTTTTAGAAAACTTAATCTCGTGCATCCCTTTAGTAGGGAGGTAGTTACCTTGATTTCTAAAATCAGTTACGTCATCCTCTCGGCAGGGGTGTTAGCCATGTTGGCCGAGGGTTATAACAAATGGCTATTCCACCGAGGTATTGGCTCGATGTACGAGTGGGGGAGCTCTGAACTGTTATTCATGGGCGGAATTGTTTTTACGATAGCCCTGATTTTTCAGCGAGGTGTCGAAATTCAATCCGAAAACGAACTAACCATCTAAACCATGCCAATCATCGTAAATTTAGACGTCATGATGGCCAAACGAAAGATGTCGCTTAACGAACTTTCGGAAAAAGTGGACTTGACGCTATCGAACCTGTCTATCTTGAAAACAGGCAAGGCCAAGGCTATTCGGTTTAGCACCCTCGAAGCCATTTGTAAAGCCTTAGACTGCCAGCCGGGCGATATTTTAGAATTCGCAGAAGACTAATCTCGTCTGGCTTATTGCATCCAAGCGTGGGTGCTTTCTCCGAAAAGGCGTCTGGTGACGACCAAGGAAAAAGCAGTGAACTGACTCTTATTTTGTAGGAACGGCCTGTTCGACATAGACAGGCTGTTTCTACAAACTACCCAATCTTGCTTCCCTGTAGCCCACAGGGTAGGCTTCTTCGTAGCGATGTACTATGTTAGTCTTGTTTGATTTTTATAACTTTGCAAGATGGTACATACCTTAGAAGATTTTTACCGCAACAAGCTGGACTACGTGCCCGACACCATCAAAAAAGACATCGGGCATTTTAACGTCTTTCGGATGGAGGACTTCGTTGGCAAATCCAGCAAGCCTGTGCCGTATAGCCGCAAAGACTATTACAAAATTTCGCTCATCATTGGGCGAAACATCTATCACTACGCCGACAAAAGTATCGAGGTCAAACACGCCGGGATTTCGTTTGCCAACCCCATGATTCCCTACCGCATGGAGCGTTTGGACGAAAACCAACTAGGCTGTTTTTGTGTATTTACCGAAGCCTTTCTGAATCAAATCCCCAATATCAAAGAATATCCGATTTTCAAACCCGGTACCTTTCCGATTTATGAATTGGCCGACGAAAACATTGCCGAATTTCAGCATATCTTTGACCAAATGATGGCCGAAATCAACGCCGAATACACCTACAAATATGATTTCTTGCGTGCGCTGGTGCAGCAGCTTGTTCATAAAGCGATGAAACTCACCCCCAACGAGTCGGTGGTGACACAGCGCCATTCAGCCAATGACCGCATCACTTCGCTATTCATCGAATTGCTCGAACGTCAATTTCCGATTGAGTCGCCATTACAACGGATGAAGCTCCGAGTGCCAGCCGATTTTGCGGCTCATCTTTCGGTGCATATCAATCACCTCAACCGTGCCCTCAAAACCGTAACGGGCAAGACCACCACCAGCCTCATAGCAGAGCGCCTTTTGCAAGAAGCCCGAACCTTGCTCAAACATACCGACTGGCACATTGCCGAAATCGGGTATTGCCTTGGCTTTGACGAACCCTCGCATTTTATTTCGTTTTTTAAGCGTAACATGCAGACTACCCCTGGGGTGTTTAGAGGATAAGGCTATTGTTTGAATTTTTATATAATCTGTTTGCCAAAAGCTACTCGTTTAGTACCAAGCCTACCGAACTTTGTAGCCGAAAAACGCACTAATACAACAATCACAAACAGCAACTAAAACCATGAAGTACAATTATGTAGGCGAAACTGGTCTGATGGTTTCGGAACTTTGCTTAGGCACCATGACCTTTGGCGGACAAAACGCTGGTATCTGGGAAAACATTGGCAAATTACAACAACAAGAAGTCAACGATTTGATAAAGGCTGCTGTAGAGGCGGGTATCAATTTTATAGACACGGCCAACGTGTATTCGTTTGGGCAATCGGAGCAGTTGTTGGGGCAGTCGCTCAAAGACTTGGGGATTTCGAGAGACGACGTAGTGGTGGCCACCAAAGTGTTGGGCCGCATGGACGACCGCCCCAACAGCACGGGGCTGTCACGGTATCATGTGTTTAGCTCGGTAGAGGCCAGCCTCAAACGCCTCCAGATGGACTATATTGACATCTTGTATGTGCATGGCGTGGACCTCAAAACTTCGCTCGAAGAGGTGGTACACACCCTCAACGACGTGGTCAGTTCGGGCAAGGTACGCTACATTGCCATTTGCAACTGGCCTGCTTGGATGGTAGCCGAAGCGCAAACCATTGCCAAGTATCGGGGCTGGCAGAAGTTCATTGGCTTGCAGTATTTTTACTCGGCAGTGAGCCGTGACATTGAGCATGAGCTGGTGCCGATGGCCCAACAGCACCAACTAGCCATTTTTCCTTGGAGTCCGTTGGCTGGAGGTTTTCTAACGGGTAAGTTTACACGTGAGCAAGTAACGGCAGGGGCTCGCCGAGAAACGTTTGATTTTCCGCCCATTGACAAAGAAAAAGCCTACGACTTGGTGGATGTGCTCAGTGGCATTGGGGCGCAACACAATGCTACCGTTGCACAAGTGGCGCTGGCATGGGTGCGCCAGCAGCCGGGCGTGACGAGTACCATCATTGGGGCTAAAACCACACAGCAACTTCATGACAACATACAGTCGGTGACTATTCAGCTTTCGGCAGAAGATCTGAAAAAGATTGACGAAATAAGCCCGCTGCCCTCCCAATATCCGGGTTGGATGGTGAAACGCCAGTCTGTTTATCGCAAATAAGCATCAGCGAAAAACCCAAGCGAGTCGTCATGGCTTGCTTGGGTGTTATAGTCCCAGGGCGTGGGCGTATGCCATACGCCCCTACTGCCAAATGGGCTGATGCAACCTCCAAAGCAGTTATCGCATCTGTTGGGTACAACTAACCCATCAAGTTTGCCATGACTACTGCTACCCCCCAACGCCTTTACTATATTGACTGGATTCGAGTGCTGGCTTTTCTTTTGCTCATCTTTTTCCATAGTGCCATGCCCTTTGTGCGTTTTGGCTGGGAGATTAAGAACCAAGAACATTCGATTTTTCTGGACCGACTCATCATTTGGTTGCATCAGTGGCGACTGCCTTTGCTGTTTTTTGTTTCAGGCGTAGGGGTACAATTCTCGTTGCGTAAACGCTCCGTAATGGCTTTTTTTGGCGAGCGAGTGGTGCGGTTGTTTATTCCACTGCTGTTCGCCATGTTTTTTACCATTCCGCTACAAGTGTATTTTGAACGCTTGCAAACCGGTAAAACCACCTTAGACTATTGGCATTTTTATCCTTCTGTTTGGGACATGATTCCCTATCCCGAAGGCACGCTCACGTGGAGCCATCTGTGGTTTGTGGTTTACTTGTTTGTGTTTACCATTCTGTTGCTGCCTGTGTTTTCGTTGACCAAACTTATTCGAGGAGGGCGGTTCAAGCAGTCCATTGATGCACTTTTCAAATCGCCAGTGGCGCATATATTGTTGGCTGTGCCGCATATTTTGCTCTACTATTGGCTCTATATCCGCTGGCCTGAGCAACAAAGCCTGCTCGACGACTGGTTTATTTTTATGTCGTCGCTTACCTATTATGTCATGGGCTTTGGGTTGGCGAACTTGCCTGCGTTTTGGCAAACCTGCGAAACCCACCGACGCTTGTTTCTGGGCATTGCCATCGGCTGTTTGTTGGTCTTGTTCTGGCGATTTTACTGGAATGTTCAACTGCCCAAGCAGCAAGACGCCGATTTGTACGTCTATGGCCTGGCCGATGGCTTGCAGATTTGGTCCCTCATCTGTACCATCATTGGCTACAGCCGTCGCTACCTGAATTTCTCCAATCCTTGGCTACGTTATTTAACACCAGCGGTTTATCCTTTTTATATTTTGCATCAAACCATCATTGTAGCTACGGGTTATTACATTGTCAGTTGGGATTTGCCCATTTTTGTCAAGCTATTGCTGATTATTGTGGTGTGCTTCGTCGTGATTGTAGGGCTATACCAACTACTCATCCGCCGCTTCATCCTGACTCGGATTTTGTATGGGCTGAAGGTGGGGAAGGGGAAGTAGAGACCAGCTTTTTACATTCCGCAAAAACGATAGGTTACAGCCCTTCAGGCACTTTTACGGAACGTTCATGCTGATGTACACCCTAGCGGGCTACCCATAGGCTGTTTGGACAGAACTTTCAATACTCAGTAAGAAAGTTGTCAATTGTTCGTTTCTACTGTAACTTTGTAGTTATCGTTTCTTCTCATTTCTACCAACATGGCAACACCACAGAAAGACCTTGATACGATTGATTTTGCCATTACAAAAGGAACGCTCACAAAGCCAATTTATGAGATGACTCCACTCGAAAGGGAGACGTTTTATAAAGAAATGGCAGAAAAAACTCGTGCGTATCTGTTTTCTATTGGGCAGCCTCTTGTTCATAAAAAAGAAGGCAAAGTCGTAGCTGAATATGCAGATGGCACGATTACCATTATTCGATAGATGCCTATTCTTTATGTCATCGCTGGGCCTCCAGGCATCGGTAAAAGTACAGATGGAGGCAATTTTGTTCCCAGTTCTATCGAAACGCTTAACCACGATAAGCTCAATACAGAATATAAAAATCGAGAGATTCCTGACTACGAAGACAGAGCCAACTTAAAAGCTAATAGCTTTATCAAAGAAAAACTGTCTCAAAAAGTAGATTTTGGTATTGAACTTAATTTGGGGTCAGAAGGGCATTATGATTTTGTGCGTTACATTCGTCAAAATCATGCTTCTTACAAGATATACGTCATTCTTTTCTTTACAGACGACTTACTACTTTGTTTGGATAGAGCCTTCCTTCGTGAAAAATCAGGAGGTCATCAGGTAGCCCCCGAAATCATTAAACGAATGTATCAATATACTCTACCTTTGTTTCGTAAACACATTAAACTCCTTGATTATCTTCAGTTTATCCATGTTGACTATGTATATGCTGGATATTACCCTAACGCTCAAAAAGATTTCCTTCACACCTCCGTGCCTTTGTGGCTTATTAATCACTTTCCCGAAATCTTGCTTTAAGCAGTAGTAATCAGGGAAAAGGCTATCAGCAATGGCGAGAAAGAGTTACCAATTTTTCATAACTTATGTGGTTCAAACGCCTTCTTTATGTACTGATAGGGCTAGTAGGCTTGCTAGCCTTATTATATTTAATCCAACCTCTCAAAAAAGGCGATACCAAGCCTACTTCAACCTACTACGAACTTGTAGAAAATTGGCCTCAACTGCCTGCCAATGTGAAACTAGGAAATCCGACTGGAATCGGTATTGATACCAATCAGCATCTTGTGGTTTTTCATAGAGCCTCGCAAGAATGGCCGTTGTTTGGCGGTTTACCCAATCGCTTTATTCCAGAAAAAACGATTTTAATTATTGACCCAACAAGCGGGAAATTGCTCGAAAGTTGGGGGAGCAATTTGTTTGTAATGCCTCATGGCCTAACGGTTGACCACCAAAATAATATTTGGGTGACGGACGTAGGACTGCACCAAGTCTTTAAGTTTACACACAACGGAAAGCTCTTGATGAAATTAGGCAAGGCAGCCATTTCAGGAAGTGATTCGGTACATTTCGATAAGCCGACGGATGTGGCAGTGGCTCAAAATGGTTCTTTTTTTGTAAGCGATGGTTATGGAAATAGTAGGGTTATCAAGTTTTCGCCATCGGGAAAATATTTGTTTGAATGGGGCATAAAAGGCACTAAAACTGGCGCATTTCATATTCCGCACGGCCTTGCTTTAGATGCCCAAAACCAGGTGTATGTGGCTGATAGAGAGAATAATAGAATTCAGGTTTTTGATTCGACAGGAAGATTTTTGAAACAAATAACAGACGAAGGTTTTGGCAGCGTTTGTTCGGTAGCGTTTGACAAAAACAGAAAGAAATTATTCGCCATTGACGACCTAAGTTTTTTGAAAATAAAACATCGTGGCTCCAACGTCTTTGTGTTTGATACCTCAGGAAAAATCGAAACCCGATTCGGCAGAAGTTCTAACCAACCCGCAGGCTGGTACCACGACCTAGCCGTTGATAACCAAGAAAATAGTTACGTCGGCGATATTCTGAATAATCGAGTGCTGAAGTTTAGGAGAATAACCTCTCCAAATTCTGTCCCCTGACAGAACTTACGACTGAGGCGTTGGCATTGATTGCTTTCGCCTGTGGCACAAGTCACAGACTTGCGATAGTGGGGACTGTGTCACCTGTAGTCTCGTTCCAAAAGCGTTTGAAATAAAGTGCCATGTTTCAAAAATTTTGTGGTGATCCGGCTTGTACAATATAATTGTCGCTGAATTTAATGCAGCTATGAAGTTGTGTTATGGCACCGTCCAATTCTGATTGATTACACCAATACTCGTCTATTTCGCCGTACTTATGATATTTAGAAATATTGAAACCTTCCTCAATGTCATTATACCAAATAACTTGACGACCACAAATCGCAACTACCCAAAATCCGCCACCTTCCTCACCGTATTGTTTTTCTTGCCATTTCTCTGGTTCAATCTGAATGAGTTTCCAAAAACCTTCTATCTCACCCATTAACAGGTTTTCAGTTGTAGTGATTTTGTCGTATAGACTTTCAAATGTTATAGGTGTCCACATACTGTCTTTTAAAATTTAAGGCTGTCTGAATATTGCGGCTAACGGTTGCACTGTCGCAGTTGCCCGCCTGCGTTTGCTTTGTGGGTTGGGCTTTTGCTGCCATTTGCGACCATGCTTTGTTCTGGGTATTTTATTGATTCGGCTGACTTTGGATTATTTCTATGACTTCTTCAATTGCAACATCCAACAAGTCTGAAATTTCTTCCGGGGTTTTGTTTTTGCCATGAAGTTTAATTATCGTCTTTATTTTGTTTTTTTCTTCTCCTTTTTGTTCCGCCTTTTCAATTTTACCTCTTTCATCTTGTTCCCGCATTGCGGCGTAGTCGTAGGCTTCTAATTCTTCCTTCGTCCAAGAGTGTTTATTGGCATCTTGGTAGGCAGCCTTTAATCCTTCATCATCCACATTATCAGGAATGACTTCCAAGTTTTCAGCCTCTTTTATGAAAAATATCCACTTGTCGGTCACCTCTTGAAGTTCAGGCAAAGACTTCTTAAACTTTGGAAGTTCGATGAAATAGAAGTCCATGTCCTTGATGATACGCTCTCCGTTCTCGACATCGCAGACAGCATGATGCGAAAGGTATTTGTCTCCTTCCGTGAACTTGAAATCGAAAATTCCGATGAAAATTACTGGTTTGAGTTTTGTGTAAAACTCGCCGCTCTCAATTTGCTGGGAATATTCCTTGCTGGCATAGTAGAGTAGCCGCTTGTCCAAGCCGTCAGGTTCGGCTACCTGCATCTCGATGATGTAGGTTTTGCCCTTTTTGTCCCTCGCCTTCACGTCAATAATTGACGCTTTCAGGTTCTTGATGATGGGGAGTTGGTATGGATTGAGGATTTCCACATCCTCAATGGCATCCTTTCCCTTCAACTTCATCACGGCGTTGAGGAATGAGATGAGGATGATTTTCTTGTTTTCGTTGCCGAAAATCTTCCGAAAAGCAATGTCATTTTTTATATCTACGAATTGCATAATTTTTGATTTAAAGTGTAAAAATAGCGCAATTCTCCAATTTTTTGGCTCAAAATCTATGCTTGGGTGTTTACCTCATGTTCGTCCGGTTAAAATTAGCACAACAAGAACCAACTGTAAGCCCAACCAAACGCCTAAAAATAAAATTGCACCTAACAAGGTTTCCGGGGAAATGAATTTCCATAAAAGTATGCCAGAAACACAACTAATAATATTTCCCCACGGCTTCATGCTATCCAACAAAAGGTTAAGCCTTAAATTCATTGAAGCCTTCATCAGCGTATTCGTCACAAGGTCGAGGCTAATGGACAGATACGCAATCAGCGAGAATACTGCTATTTCTTTTTGCGATTCAGGCGATAAAATGACCCAGAAGAGAATGCAGTCGGCGATGATGCCAATGAGAAGTTTTATATTTATTAAATTTTACTTTCTGTTTTTATTTCGCAGAACGTGCGCATGGATAGCAAGCCCGTGTTCAACGATTGTTAATATGTTACACTGTAAATTGATCCATAATCTCTGATTGTGACTTTTGAATGAGGTGTTTGCTCTATTAGCACCCCATAACCGTGGTCGAAATTTGCCGGCGGGAAAAGGCTCCTTGCTGAAACAAGCCCATTATCGCCAATCCAATCGAAGCAATCATCAACTTTTAATCTGATTATCCCAACTATGCTTGAAGCCATTTCTACATCCGCCAAAGTATCCATTTTTTTGGTACGCATGAGCAATGCATGTTGTGAATGCGGTCTTAAAAAAGTTGAAGGACAGGCTTTTCGTAAATCAATTGTAAATGTATTTTGTCCTTTGTATAGCCCTGGGCAATTTTTTTGCTCTAATATTCCGTCAGAACAAACTAAAAGTAAATACATATATTCATCCTTGCCTCCTTTTCGCCGGACTATGTTTTTATATTCTCGATCATATAACCTTGTATGCCAATCATGTATGCCAAACCATATTGCAATCCATAAATTGTCAACAAGGTCGATCCACCGAGTGTGAATACCGTAGTGTTGAATTAACGGTTCTTTTGCATAATCATCTAAATCCTTAATAAATTGCATTTTTTGTGAGCATATGCTCAAAAATTCTGAGATATGTTTGCATCTGTTAGAAAATCCAGAATTCGAGTTGGTTCTTCGAAAAATACTCGGCAACAAGGTGTCGTATAATTTATGTTGCCCCCTTAAATATACATTTCCTATTTCTCTGTTAAGATATTTCGCATAACCGACAAATTGTGAAAGCGTGTGATATGAATAAATTTCGAATATAGGCAATTCTAGCCCATTTTTAAATTTATAAGTCTCACATTGTTTCGAGAAGTCATTCACAAAATGCGTAACTCTATTCATGTTTTATTATGATTTCGTTGAACGTGGGCATAGGCGATGGTGCGGCTGTGCGTTGGCTTCGAGCGTTGGCTTTTCAGCCGCATCTGCGCTCATGCTTTGTTCTCGGTTATATTTTAGACAGTAATTAAAGCGGCTTCATTTCCCAAAATGTACGAAAGCACTTCAATTTAGAAGGCGGAATTTGGTTGGTTCTGCTAAAATATATTTTTTATCACTTTTTCAACTCCATTTATCATTTCTTCAACTTCTTCTTTTGTTGGGTCTCGTTCGTTTCCGTGTGCGCATAAATTTCTAATGTCTGCTAATCTTTGAATTTGCCTCCACGTTGGCACGTCGTAAACCCCTTTATCTTTTAAAGTGTCGTTGAAGTCTGACAATGTGGGTTTCTTTTTTGCAATTGAAATCTTATGAGTATCAGTTACATTTTTTAAATGCTTTTCAAGAACAACTCCCGCAAGAACACCTCCTGCTCGCAAGTGTTTTTTTGTAAATAGTTCCCTGGATGCGCTTAATTCTCCGTCAAACAAATCAGCCTGTAAAAGCCCTTCAATGTTGCTCAAAGCGAAATCTACTCTATCAAGTGCAGATTTCAATATTGATATTTGGTTGTTCAATTTTAGCGTGAAAGCAGTTTTAGATGAAAATTTCTCCTCACCCCAACTACTGACAACCATGCTGATTAAGTAGTCTGAAATCGTGTAATTTTCATAACTAATTTCTTTTCTCGGCTTACTATTTTTATAATATTCGATGAAGTCAGCGTATCTATCAGGCAATATAGTTTTAATTACTGGAAGGCACTTTGAATACCAAGAATTATATGCACCTGATAAACTCTCATGGCTTTTTTGCTTTTTTATATCTACTCCAACTACCTTTATTTCGGTTTCATTTACAAGTATTTGAAGCCCATCCTTCAAAAGGTTAGTTATTTCATCTTTTATTTCATTTTTGTTGTTTTTCATATTTACTTTTTGTTCTTCTTTTACTTTTTTTGTTACCGAGAACATCTACCTATACGTAACTTATTGCGTATATGTAACTTACTTACGAAAGTACAGAAATAACATCCAAAAGCCAATCTTATGCGGTAATGCTCTTACCTAAAGCTGCATTTACGCAACTGTAGTCCAGCCACACTGCCTACGAAAGTAGGTAAGTTTGGGTAAAAAGTCAAGCCAATGCAATGATTTCTGCCATCGTCGCTGTTTGAGCAAAGCCGCACCAATAATCCATGCGTCAGCCAATAATGTAAAAACTATGAATTATCTTAAAAATCAGAAGGTTATGTTTTTTTTATCCTAAGGCCCTCGGGACTAACGCCTGATTTATTCTTTAGATAATCCACGAGTTTTTCAAGATACTCAATGTTTAAATTAGCAGGAACCGTAATCAAAATACGATCGGCTTTCCGCTCTACAGTCATGGTTTCCATCTTATTTACTTTTTGTGAAAATAACGAAACTAAGATGATTTGATAGATAATCTAATGGCTAAATTCACGATTTTTCAAATCATGTTACAGCATCGCCTACCCCTCATCCCCCAACAAATTCTTTGGTTTTTTGGCGTTTTTCGATTGGTTGAGGCGGTAGCTGACGGTCAGGTTAATCTGGCGGGCTTTCATGCCAAAGGTGTCGTCGGAGTAGAAATTGCTGCCCTCGGTGATGGTGCGGATGTAGCGGGTATTCAGCACGTCGGTGACGTTGAGCGTGAGTGTGCCCTTACCTTGCCAAATGTCTTTGCTACACGATAAATCTATGTAAAAACGAGCCTTGCGGCTGCCTTGTGGGAGCTTTTGAGGGGCTTCGTAGTTGGCTCGTAGCTGCAAGTCAAGGGTGTTGCCGAGGTTGAAGCGAGAGGTTTGGCGAGCAAACCAACTGTAGGTGTCGCTGGCGTAGGTGACGTCGAGGTTGCTACCGTCGGTGATGGCTCTGAAAAAGTTGATGTTGAAGTCGAGTTTCCACCATTTTTTTACATTGTAGGTGCTGGTAAACTCGGCACCGTAGGAGTCTTCGGTGGCTAGGTTTTCGGGGCGAGTGTTCGAGAAACCTTGGCTATCTACCCGTCTGATTCTGATTACTTTGCCGTTGGTGTGGCGGTAATACATTGACGACGAAATAGAGCCATTTTCGAAATACTTGATGTGCCCCAAGTCAAACGAGTTGGTGAACTCCGGGTTGAGGTCGGGGTTGCCACTAAAAAAGTTACGCTGGTCCGAAAACGTCACATAGGGGCTCAAGTCGTTGTAGGTGGGGCGGCGCACTCGGCGGCTGTAGCTGAGTTGGATGTCGTTTTCGTGGCCCAGCTTGTAAGTAAAGTGTGCACTCGGAAACAAGTTGGCGTACTGCCGAGGGTTGACTTGATTGGTTTCTTGGAGAATGGTTTTTACGTTGGTGGCTTCGGCTCGTAGGCCAAACTGGTAGGAGAATTTTTTCGTTTTGTTGCCAATAATTCCGTAAGCGGCATTGATGTACTCCTTGTAAATGAAGTAGTTATCCAACCCGGGCAGCGTCACATACGTACCCGAAGGCGTGCGTTCGGTCACGATGTAATCATTGACCATGTCACGAAAACTGCTTCTAACGCCCATCTCCAGTTTGCCCTCTTTGCCAATAGGATTCACAAAGTCAAGCTGACCTACGTATTGGTTTTCGTATTCGTCGTTGAGCGATTTTTGGAGCTTCGTATTGGCCGCATTGGGCGAACCATTGGGGAAGAAACTGTCTTGCGTATAGGTTTGGTCGGAGCGCTCCCAGTAGCTTAGGTAGCGTAAATCGGCAACGAGTTCCTTTCCTTTTTTGGCATAGGTGCGCTTGAACGTGAGGGCGTATTCGGAGTACGGCTCGGCCTCCAATTCGTCTTGCTCTCGATAGGTGATGGTTTGGGGATTACTGAGGGTATTAATGAAATCGTTGTAGGTGAAATCGGTGATACGCCTTACGTCTGTCCGCCGAAATTGGTACGAAGCGGTGAGGATATTTTGTTCGTTAAAAAAATAATCCAAGCCTCCTCTGATCGTGTTGGCTACGGTTTTCACTCTGCCACTTGAGGTCTGTTGGAGCAAGCGAGTAGTGTCTTTGCCATACACTTCTTGGTACAATTTTCCGGCGCTAATCGGGATACGGTAGGCGATGCCGTAGTTCAAAAAGAAGTTGATTTTGTTTTTCCGATAGTTGATGTTGGCTGCCACGCCAAAGTTGGGCTGATAGCCCGTAACCACTTCAAAAGAGCCATTAAAGCCCTGATTTTGCTCCTTTTTGAGCACAATGTTGATAATCCCAGCCATGCCCTCGGCCTCATAGCGGGCTGATGGATTGGTGATAATCTCTACTTTTTCAATCTGATTGCCCTGCAACTGTTGCAAGCCTGCGCCGCCCTTAAAACTCACAAGCCCCGAAGGTTTTCCATCAATCAAAATCCGCACGTTTTCGCTGCCTCTTAGCTTCACATTCCCCTCCGTATCTACCGAAACCGACGGAATATTACTCAAAATATCGGTGGCCGTGCCGCCTGCGTTGGCGAGGTCTTTGCCTACGTTGAATACCCGTTTGTCCAAGGTCAGCTCCATGCTGCTTTTTTCGGCTTGTACCACCACTTCGTCAAGCGTTTTGGAGGAGGCCGCTACTTTAATAATGCCCAAATCGTGCACAGAATGGTCTTTGGAAAGAGCGAATCCAGTGGTTTTGAAAGGTTTATAGCCAATAAATTCGATGATGGCGTAGTAGCGTCCTTCGGAGGCTTCGATGTTGAAAAGCCCTTGGTCGTTAGAGATAGCACCTGTGGCTAAGGTGCTGTCAGCGCTTTTGAAAATACGCACCGTGGCGTAACTAAGCGCCGTGTTGGTTTGGGCATCGAGTACTTTGCCTTTAATCACAAACTTAGATTGGGCAAAGGCATGGCTGAGGGTCAGCAAACCAATCAGAAGCGTAAAATTGAGCGTTTTCAAGGTATTGTAGAAAATAGAAACATCCATTATAACGCACCAATAATATAGATTTTTCGGCGAAAAAGTGTCCGCTACAACCCTTAAACTACCTAATAAATAGACTACTGCTTGTAATACATAGATGAAGATTGAGGAGCGCAGGCAAGAAGATGCTTTTGGTTACGGATTATCCCAAGAGCAAGGACAAAATGAGCCCTGATACTTAATAGACTTGTACAAGTTTGGAAATCAGCTGGTTATAAAAAAGTGCGCTGGCTTGAAAATCCAGCGGGGAGTGCGCAGGTTTTGTGCAGGGAAGCATTGGATTTTCTTGACTTTTTTGGTACTTTTTGTGTCAAGACAAAAAGTACAAAGCATATGAGTAGAAAAAAAATGTCATAATGTGTTGATTTTTAATACTGTACAGGTCTAATGAATGTAAGACACTGAAATAGGGCAGGTTTAGCGAAAAGGAGCTATGTTGGTCAGCGTCTTTTTAACAACCATCAAAACTTTGCTCTTTATTTCGTAACATTGAGCAACATTTAATCTCAAACCAAGAAAATCCCCGTGAGGTGGTGTGACCCACCAACCGCAATAAACAAAGTTCCTCCTTCGGGATTAGGGGGTAAGACGTATGAAAAAGCTTTTGTTTGGATGCCTGTGCTTGGGCGTAATGACTGCCTATGCACAAAAAAATACCAGTAAACCTACGCTGGTAGCTACGCAAGCCTTTTTGAAAACGCTCAGCCCTGAGCAAATGCAAAAAGCACTGTTTCCGTATGACACCAGTGAGCGACGTAAGTGGTTTTTTGTCCCGATAGAACGCAAAGGTTTACCTCTGCTGGAAATGACCGAAGCACAAAAAAATGCTGCCTTGAACTTGGTAAGGGCGTCGGTGAGTGAACACACAGGCGAAACAGCCATTGCCATCATGCAACTGGAAATCGTGCTAAAACAAATCGAAAAACTTCCGCCCGAAAACCATCGCCGCCACCCGGGTAAGTTTTACTTCTCTATTTTCGGAACTCCCGACGCTCAAAAACGCTGGGGCTGGCGCATAGAAGGGCACCATATTTCGTTGAATTTCTCTTCCGAATCAGGCAAAGTGATTTCGGGAAGCCCGCTGTTTTTGGGTAGTAACCCGGCCATTGTGCCAGAGGGCTACCCCGAGGCAGGCAAGCAGCTCATCAAGCAAGAAGAAGTGCTGGGTCTTGCGCTGTTGAATTCGCTGTCGGCGGAGCAGCGCAGCAAGGCGATTGTAGCCGAAAAGTCACCCTGGGAGATTTTTTCGACTAATTCGGAGCATTATATGGGGATAGATACCCTCAAAAATGGGATTCGCTTTACAGAGCTGACCAAAGAGCAGCAGCAAAAACTCATGCAGTTGATTAGTTTGTACGTACAGCGTTATCCGTTCGGCTTTGCCGACGAATTCATGGCCAAAATCGAAAAGGCGGGGTTGGACAAATTGATCTTTACGTGGATGGGACCTGCCGAGGCCAAAATTGGTAACGGCGGCCACTACTATCGGATTCAGAATCCTGTGCTGTTTGTGGAGTATGACAACACACAAAACAACGCCAACCACGTGCATACAGTCATCAGAGACCTTACCAACGACTTCGGCGAAGATATGCTCCGCAAGCATTACGAGCAGGAACACAAGAAGTAGGGGAGATTGGTAATTGGTCTATTGGTTACTGGTGGATTGGTAATGGGTGGACTGGTTAGCAAAAAAAGACGTTCCACTTCTATACGCCGCAGCATGGTAGAAGTGGAACGTCTAAACTACTGAGCCTACCGACCCGGCGGTGGCCCTGAGGGACGACGCATGATGAGGCTATCGGCGGGGTAATTAGCTTTGAGGGTGTCCATTTGCGCTTGTGCCCAAGCAACGAGGGTTTCTCGTTGCTGCTCGGTTAGTTTGGCTTCAGGGTGCAACCCCAACCATGTATAGGATTCGAGTGGCATTTCACCTTCTTTGACCATCTCGATGGTTTCTTCAAACTTATGGTTTTGCCAAGCAATTGGCCGTTTGGTATAAGTAGAGTAATTGAGATGACGCTTGCCGTCGGTTACGTGGTGATTGAGCCACCATGCTATGGGCTGAATGCTGGCATACCACGGATAATTGGTTTTGTTGCTGTGGCAGTCGTTACAGGCTCCATCCAGAATGGTTTTTACCTCTGTCGGCACGTTGTACTTGGTCGAGATGTCGTACGTGCGGTCGTCTGACAGGTTTTGTTCGGGGTGGACAAACTGGATAACAACCAGCAATCCTACAAGCCCCCAAAGGATTTTCTTTTTCATAGTAGCCCGTTATTTAATCACCCCTTTTTGCTTAAACTTAGCTGTACGAGCATCGTTGATAACGCCTTTCCAGTTCATGCCGAATCCAAAATCATAAGCATGACCTTCCGAATCCACGTGACACTTCATGTCTTGTGGTACGTCTTCGGCTTGTTTTTCGACCGTACTCATGTCGGCAGGCATTTGCAAAGGCAATAAAGCCGATGGCTCTGCCTTGCCCGAAATCAAGTCTAATAAGGCTTGGTCTTGCACTCTGAAATTCACTAAAATAGCATTGGACTTGCCTTCTAACTCGCTAAAAACCATTGGGTTGTCCATTGAGACTGACACAATTACTGGCTTGCCTTTCATTTTGGCGTAGGTTTCGTTGACCATGTTGAGGTCGTGGATGTTGCTGGCCGTAATGGTTTTGCCTTTGTAGGTTCGGTTATTCGACTTCTCTAAGGGGTCGCCGCCGGCAATGCTTGTGGCACGGGCTTCGTTAGCGGTATATTCGCCGTATTGCAAGCTGATAGGCAAATAACCATTGCCGCCTTTTTTGAGGTCTTCGGCGCTGTAGCCAATGCCCGCTTTAGGGCTTTCGATAAACACCAAGGCAAGGTCGGCTTCGTCAGGGTTGTCGGTTACGTTGAAATATTTTTTCACGATGTTGATACTTACCGGATAATCCAATTTTTCGGGTGTTTCAGCCCCCAAGAAGTTCCGGCTTTTCGGAGTGAATTTTTTAGGTACATACACCGTTTTACGAGACGTAATCGGCAAGACTTTACCTTTATTTTTGAGCATCACCACCGACTTGAGTTGGGCTTCGTAGCCTTCTTTCATGAAGGTAGGATTACCCACAATGGTTTTGGTTTCGGCAGGGTCGAGGTATGGGTTTTCAAATAACCCTACTCTGAAAATATTCTTCAGCAAACGTACTGCCGATACCTCCATCCGAGCACGCATCCACTTTTCGCCATGCTCTTTTACACCGATTGAATAGGCTTCAATGATAGGCTGGGCGTCGTTGTTGCCACCAAATTGGTCAACGCCAGCCATCAGCACTTTGTAGTGGCGCTCGGCAATGCTGAGGTTTTCGACACCCCAGGGTTTGCCATCTACAAAATTATCCATCACCGTATGGTTGTGCGTAATACTCCAGTCGGTGCAGGCCACACCATCGTACTGATATTTGGTGCGCAACAAGTCGTTAATGATGTATTTGTTGTAACTATTGCCTACGTTTTCGTGGTTTTTGGTGTCTTGATTCCACGAAATCGTGTAGTAAGGCATTACTGCTGAGGCCATTTTGGTCTTGCCTTTGAGCTTAAAGGCTCCTTGGGTAAACGGGATAAAGTGCATCTGAAAATTATTGCCCGGATACACCGCAAACTTACCAATGCCGTAATGGGCGTCACGTCCGGCCTCGCCACTACCACCACCGGGCCAGTGCTTCACCATCGCATTGACGCTACCGTAACCCCATCCGTCCTTGATTTCTTTGGCTCCTGTCGAAGTCTGAAAGCCTTCGCAATACGCCTGAGCCATGGCGGCGGCCAAGGTGGGGTTTTCGCCAAACGTACCGCTTACACGGCTCCAGCGAGGGTCAGTAGCAATGTCCACCTGCGGCGAAAGCGCCGTGGCAATGCCCAACGCACGGTATTCTTGCGCCGCAATGCGTCCGAATTTTTCAACCAAAGCAGGGTCAAACGAAGCGGCCATGCCCAACGAACCCGGCCACATCGAAATAGCTCCACCCGCAGCAGCATTGTATTCGGCATTGGCTACGGTGCCGTGCCGAGGGTCAGAGCTGTTGTTGGCCGGAATTCCCACGCCTACGCTCTCGCAAAAAGCCTGTACGTTATTGTTCCACTTGGCGGCGATTTCGGGGCTTTGTACCGTCGTAACCAATACGTGACGAAGGTTGTCTTTTTCCAAAAACTTCTTCTGTTGGTCGGTGAGGTCTTCGGGTTTGGCACCACTTTCGGCAAAGGGTTTACCATTGTACGTTCCAGCAAAATAGCCCCCCGAACGAGCTGGAATAGACTGGTGGGCACTGTACAGCATGAGCCCTGCGATTTGCTCAACCGACAGCTTAGTAGCCAAGTCTTTGGCTCGTACTTCAGCAGGTAGGCGCCAGTCTTCGTAAGGGTCTAACTTACCGTTACGGTTGAGGTCTTTGAAGGCTAATCCATTTACAGTCAGTAGTTTAGTACCGGCGTTTGGCGAGTAGCCTAAGGTTTGTCCAGCTGGGTTTTTAACTAATGAATACGTGTCTTTTTTTTCTTCGCTCCACTTCTGAGCTAAGGTAGTGGTTGATGCAAGCAATACAACCCAAAGGGAATGTTTTGTCATGGTGTTGAGGGTTACCGAATTGAGGATTGAAATTCAGTGACGAAATTAAGTTGTATTTTATCCTAAAAAAATGATAATCTACCAGTTGCCTGTGAGAACAGATGAGTTGCAAATTCTGATAGATAATCTGAATTTGGGTACTTGAAACGAACTACTTATCTTTAAGCCCTATTGATAAGCGATTTGCTCGAAAAAAATGCACAAACTACTCGGAATAGCCCTACTTGGGCTGAGCACTTGCCAAGCCCTAGCACAAGTGAAATTGCTAACCACGGGATGGGTTAATAACCCACCGAATAAGAAAGAATGTCATGCTTCGACGATTGTGGAATTGGGGAAAGATTCTTTTTTAACGGCCTGGTTTGCAGGGAGTCATGAAAAAAATCCAGATGTATGTATCTGGACGTCACGCTCTAAAAATGGTCAATGGGAAGCACCCGTTCAGGTCGCCGACGGGGTAGTTAGTGCTTCGCTGAGGTATCCTTGTTGGAATCCAGTTTTGTTCAAGAATAAGGCAGGAAAGCTATTTTTGTTTTACAAAGTGGGCAAAAATCCACGAGAATGGTGGGGCATGATGAAAACCTCTGACGATGACGGTGAGCATTGGTCGGCGGCGGTACGACTTCCTGACGGTATCTTAGGACCGATCAAAAATAAGCCGATTCAGTTAGACTCAGGAGAACTGCTGTGCCCGTCGAGTACCGAGAGTGTGCAGGGAAACCGCTGGAACATTCATATCGAAAAAGCCGATGCTTCGGGTAGCCATTGGAAGAAAATCACCATCGAATGCGATTCGTTTGGGGTAATCCAACCCACGGTGCTAGTGCATCCGTCGGGGCGATTGCAGTTGCTATGCCGGAGCCGTCAGAACCACGTGATAGAAACTTGGTCGTCGAACAAAGGCGAAACATGGACTAAACTCAGTATGATTAGCTTACAGAATCCCAACTCAGGGATTGACGGAGTTACGCTCCACAACGGCCAACATCTGCTGGTGTATAATCCTACTCAGTCGGGCGGCAATCATTGGTCAAATGGCCGCAACAAGCTGGCCGTAGCGCTTTCGAGCGATGGCCAACATTGGAACGAATCGCCGCTGCTGCTGGAGGACGAAGCCCAAGGAGAATTTAGTTACCCAGCGGTGATTCAGGATGAGCAAGGACGAGTACACGTTACATACACCTACAACCGCAAGATGATTAAGCACGTGGTGTTGCAGGTGGAGTAAGTGTTGCCAGTCTGAATATGAAAAAAGGCTGCCTCCCGACAGCCCTTGGTAGAAATAGATTAATCTCCACTCCAAATTTTTTGGTTTTCTAATGGCATACAGCCTACAAATGGCCCAGGCACGGGGTTGTAGGCCAAGACTTCTTTTCCGATTTTTTCGGAGGTAAAATACCCCATCAATGTTAAGCTTTTCATCCTGCGAAAGAAGGTGATAGGGGCTGATTTTTCGACGAGTACAATCCCCCAAAGCGAAGGTGGAAAGGGCGCTGCTTCTTGGTCAAGCTTGGTGAGGAGTTCTTCTCGTTGGGCTTGTGTACACTCAATAAACGGTTTACCGAAGGCACTTTCACTACGTTCGTCCACTTGTTCGAGGCCATTTACAAACTCTTTTTGGTCGGCCTCGCTGAGGAGTTCTTGGAGCATTCGGTCAATAAACTGCGGTACACCCAGTTCTTTGGCACCAGGAGTAGCTGTTTTGGGGCAGATGGTTTCGGCGATTTCTGCCATCAGATTAGCCTGATTGTTGGTCAAAAAAACAGGCTTCCAAGTTAGTTGCGCCTCTTTCTGACACGAAGCCAATAATTCTGACACCGCCCCCGCCGACACGGCATAGCCCAGCAAGAGGGTGGTTTGTTTGATATATTCTCTGCGGTTCATGGTTCGATTTTCGATTGACAATTTTCGATTAACGATTTTTGATTTTCGATTAGCAATTTACGATTTATTGAGCCTGTTTAAACTTTTCAAATTAAACACAAAGCACCCCAAGATTAGGCACAACATACACAAAACGCAAACTAGCTCTCTCTCTTTGTGGCCTTCGTGTAAACTTCTTTGTGTACTTTGTGTTAAAAAATGACTCGTCTTACACAAAAAATAAAAAGTTTAAACAGCTTCATTTTGAATTAGTAATTGACGTTCCCAGCCTTAATTAAAAAACAATTATCAATCTGAAATCAACAATCGCCAATCGTCAATCCTTAAAGATTCATTTTCTTAAGCTCGTCCACTGCAAAAGCCGCCGCACGAGCCGTCAGCGCCATGTAGGTGATTGAGGGGTTCACACAGTTGGCCGACGTCATGCAGGCACCGTCGGTTACAAACACATTGGGTACTCTATGAATCTGGTTGTGCGCATTCAGTACCGAGGTCTTAGGGTCTTTTCCCATGCGAGCCGTGCCCATTTCGTGTACGCCATTGCCCAATCCGCCTACGTTATCAAACGTTTTGATGTTCTTAAATCCTGCTTTTTCGAGCATTTCGGCGGCATCGGCTTTCATTTGCTCTCGCATTTTCCATTCATTGTCTTTGAGTTCGGCATCAAAAACCAACTGTGGAATTCCCCATTTGTCCACCTTATCGTTGCTTACGGTCACTTTGTTTTCGTGATAGGGTAGCACTTCGCCAAAACCCATGAGGCCCATTGCCCAACCACCCGGCGACATCAGGCTGTCTTTAAAGGCTCCTCCCACGCCTACAGTGCCATTGCCACGCCCCCAACCTCCTCGGCCTGCTTCGGCGCCTTGGTAGTCGTAACCTCGCAAGAAATTCGGGTTCTTGGTAGAGTCGTCCAAATTGACGTATCGAGGAATAAAAATCCCATTGGGACGACGCCCTTTGTAATACTGGTCTTCCATGCCCTCAAACGTCCCCATTGCGCCTACGTGATAGTGGTGGTCCATGATGTTATGCCCCAACTCGCCGCTTTCGTTGCCCATTCCGTTCGGAAAACGACTAGAGGTAGAGTTGAGCAAAATCTGTGTAGAGGCTAAGGTAGAAGCGCAGCAGAAGATGATTTTGGCATAAAACTCAATCTCTTTGTTGGTTTCGCTATCAATGATTTTGACACCTTTGGCTCGCTGGGTTTTGTCGTCAAACAAAATCGAGTGAACCACCGAGTTGGGCCGAATGGCAAAATTTCCCGTGCGGTTAGCGGCAGGTAGCGTAGCCGAATTGCTACTAAAATAAGCCCCATACGGACAGCCCCGAGAGCAACGGTTGCGGTTTTGGCACTGCCCACGTCCCAATTCTAAGTGCCAAGGCTGAGGTTTGGTCAGGTGGGCCACTCGCCCAATGGTCACGTGCCGATTTTTGAACTTAGCTTCCACCTCTTTACGGAAATGTTTTTCTAAGCAGTTCATTTCCATAGGTGGTAAAAACTCGCCATCGGGCAGGTGCGAGAGGCCTCTTTTTTCGCCGCTAACTCCTACAAATTTCTCGACGTAGCTATACCACGGCGCTAAGTCCTTATAGCGAATGGGCCAGTCAATACCAATGCCTTCTTTGGCGTTGGCCTCAAAAGCGTGGTCGCTCCAACGATACACTTGCTTACCCCAAGTAATGGAACGCCCGCCCACGTGATTGCCCCGAATCCAGTCGAAGCGTTTGGTTTCTTGATAAGGATTTTCGAGGTCGTTGGTGAAAAAATGCTTCGTAGCTTCGCCTACAAAGCCACTTCTGACTTGAATATGGTGGGTTTGAACGTCATTAGGGGTGAGCGCTCCTCGGTGGTCTAGCTCCCAAGTGTCGAGCATCATGGTAGGGTAGTCGGTGACGTGGTTGACCATTCGCCCTTTTTCGAGTACTAAGGTTTTTAGGCCCTTTTCACAGAGTTCTTTGGCCGCCCAGCCGCCGCTTATCCCCGAGCCAATCACGATGGCATCGTAGGTGTTAGATGCGTTTAGTTTGGTGTTTAGGTTTGGCATTAGAGGTTATGCTTGTTTATATGGTTCAGATTAGTAAAAATACAAAAATTGCTGCCGCCTGTGTCCAAGCGAGGACGCTTGTTCCAGTGACTTGGGCATACAAGTTGCTTTGCATTACCACCTTTGTCTTGGCGCAGACGCTTGTACCAGAGTAGGATGCTACTTAGGATAAAACCCCTCGACAAGGTACTCAAAAATCCAATTTCACCACCTTCTCAGTATAGATTTCCACCAGATTGCTCTTGTTTACTTTAAAGACCATTACATAGGGCGCATCATTGAGTGGCTCGTCTCGTTCGGAATCATGTTTTTGCTGAATCGTTTTCCAGTGTTGGCACAGGTAACTCGTAATGGCTCGTGTACCTTTGTTTTCGATGCCACAAAAAAAGTAACAAGGAATGGTTTCTGTTGCCAACCGTATGGGGTATTTCAATAAAAAACCGCAGTCGAACAACGGGCTGTTTTCATAATAGTCGGTCCAAACCGCTTCTTGCAAGACAGGATGCCAATAACGAACCCTAAACCGAACGGGATTTTCGAGGTACTCAAGGTAAGAGCCAACATGATGAGTAAGCACCCA
This sequence comes from Spirosomataceae bacterium, assembly GCA_046329195.1. Taxonomy (GTDB): domain Bacteria; phylum Bacteroidota; class Bacteroidia; order Cytophagales; family Spirosomataceae; genus JAXLVB01. The sequence continues at coordinate 1,692,340 of JAXLVB010000001.1, forward strand.
CCTGAAAAAATAGTTGGAATAAAAGCCAATCGAGAAAATACAAGTTGTTTTATTTAGGTTTAGAATTGTTTCAGAAAAGGATAACTTTTCTTCTATTACTGTGACAAGTTCTTGGTCATATACCCGCTTCGGTAAGGTTTGGTTGTAGTCATGAAAAAGGTTGATGAGTTCGAGCAAGCACTCGGTGTCTCGGGAGTCCACGGTTTGTTCATTGGCCAGCGGAAATTTACCGCCTAAATCAGGAGGAGGCACGTCTTTGTTAGCATCAAAAATAGGCTGTACTACGACGATTTTCCCTTCTTTCTTGATGCCAAAAAAACTAGATAGGGTGAGCGAAAACGCATTGATGTATTCTTGTGGATTAGTATATCCTAAGAATTTGGTAAACAAAATCAGATAATCTTCCTGAAAATTAACGACTTCTCGCCCTTGAACTTCATTGCGTTTGCGCCACAAATACATGTGGTTGAAGGTGGTGGTGAACTGTGTTTTGGTACTTTCTTCCAGAATAATCTGGAAATACGTTTTATCCGTTTTGGGATGAACGAGTTTCCAAATGGATGTTTCTGAACCACGATAGGTCATCCCTCGCCTCACAAACTCCTCCTGTAGCTTTGTTTTGACCTCAGTATAGAGTTTTTCACAAAGATTTTTATTGATGTTCATACGGTGAAATAGAGGGAAGATGATAGTGTTTTATTTTGTTCCAATAATAATCCAAAATTTTGCTAATATTTTTACAAAAACAAACTAATTCCACTAAAAAGTTATCGGAGGTACCTAGTACTTTTGTCATGCTAAGTAACCTATGATGAAATGAAACCCACGGCTACCCATAGGAAACGACGGGTAGCCGTTTGGGTCATACGAAGGTACTTTTCCCCACGCTACTCAAAGAAGAAGGTTTTTATTTCATGGCTACTGATTAGGCTGAACGCATGCTTTTGACCTAATTTTCTACGGAATGGTCGGCTTGGTTCCGACCATTTTTATTCAGTTTGATTATTCATGCGTTGCTGAGTGTTTGCGAGTAATTACTTCTACCCGAAGACTTGTATTCTGAACGCATAGCATCCTCTAAGCGGCTTTTTATAGAGTACTATTAGGTATTTTACTAATTTTCAGCCGTTTTATCAACTCTAACCTAATGGCATCGTATGAAACAACTATTCGTATTTTTTGTAGGACTCGTGTTGCTTGGATGCAAAAATACCACCAAGCAAGCGGACTATTATAAAGAACAACACCGCCCGCAGTTTCACTTTTCGCCTGCTAAGGGCTGGATGAACGACCCCAACGGCTTGGTCTATTACGAAGGGGAGTATCATCTGTTTTATCAGCATTACCCCGACAGCACAGTGTGGGGACCCATGCACTGGGGGCACGCCGTTAGTACCGACTTGGTACACTGGCAGCACCTGCCCATTGCGCTGTATCCTGACTCGCTAGGGTATATTTTCTCGGGTAGTGCCGTGGTGGACTCCACCAATACCAGCGGCTTTGGCAAAAACGGTATCATGCCTCTGGTGTCCATTTTTACCATCCATAACATGGAATGGGAAAAAGCAGGCCGTAAAGACCGAGAGTCGCAAGGGATAGCCTACAGCTTAGACAAAGGCCGTACTTGGACCAAATATGCGGGTAATCCAGTACTGAAAAACAAAGGCGACGTTGATTTTAGAGACCCCAAGGTATTTTGGTATGCGCCTACCAAGCGCTGGATTATGCCGCTGGCAGTGGGTGAACATTTAGAGATTTTTGCTTCGCCAGATTTGAAAAACTGGGAGAAAACGGGTGAGTTTGGTCAAAATGAAGGCGCACACGGTGGCGTGTGGGAATGCCCCGACTTATTTCCGCTCAAAACCAAAGAGGGTGTAGAGAAGTGGATTTTGATTCAAAACATGGGTCGTGGTGCGGTCAACGGCGGCTCAGGAACACAATATTTTGTGGGTACGTTTGATGGCAAAACGTTCAAAAATGACAATCCGTCCAACCAAGTACTTTGGCTCGATTATGGCGCCGACAACTATGCTGGCGTCACGTGGTTTGGGGCTCCCAACAATCGTCGGCTTTTTATTGGGTGGATGTCCAATTGGGACGATTACGCCAATACCGTTCCTACCAGCACTTGGCGCAGTGCCTTGACCGTACCTCGTGAGCTATCGTTGGTAGGTACTCCCGAGGGGCTGCGGCTGCATCAAGTGCCTGTTAAGGAAGTAGAACAACTCTGGGGTTCGTCAAAAGGTATTCAAAAACAGGCGATTAGCCAAGAAGTTGAAGTGGATAATCAAGGTGTTGAAAAGGACGTTACGCTTACGTTTGACATAGAAAGTTCCACTGCTCAGCAAGTTGGATTTGAGCTTCGGAATTCAAAAAACGAAAAACTTCGGTTTGGTTACGATGTACCAACCAAGCAACTATTTATTGACCGCACGCAGTCAGGTAAGATCAATTTTTCGGCAAAGTTTCCGAAAAAACACACGGCTCCCTATTTGGTAGGTAAAACGCTGACCATCAGAGCCTTGATTGACAACTCGGCCATCGAAGTATTTATAGATGGCGGGCGAGCGGCATTTACAGAAGTATTTTTTCCGAACGAAGATTTCAGCAAACTCATCTTGTTTAGTGAAGGTGGCCAAACCCAGTTAGTAGTTGGCGAAATACATTCAGTAAACACAATATGGAAACAACCATGAATCTAAACCTAAAAAAAATTCAACACATCGGGATTCCGGTAACGAACTTGGAGCGTTCGGAGGCATTTTACAAAAGCCTTGGTTTTGAGAACGTGATGGCCTCGGGCTTTGACTATCAAGGTGGCAAAGGCAAAGTGGCCATGATGAAAAGTGGTGACATTATCGTCGAGATTTATCAAATGCCTGAGCCCGAATTGGCCGCAATTAAGCAGCGCAACGACGGTCATGTGGACCACGTGGCGTTTGATGTGGACGATATTGACGCAACGTTTGAACTTCTCCAAAAGGCTCAATTTACTATTTTGGAGCCAGCGCCTGTATTTTTACCCTTTTGGAAACACGGTTGTAAGTATTTCAACATATTGGGCCCCGACGGTGAACGCTTGGAGTTCAATCAAATTTTAAAAGAACAGTTGGAAGAACCCGCTCCGGTTTTGTCAGAACCTAGCGTGGTTCCTCAACTGGGTGTAAAAGGCTTGGTTTGTTTTGGAGAGGTATTGTGGGATTTGCTTCCATCAGGGGCCTTGCCTGGCGGCGCCCCAATGAACGTAGCTATCCATCTCAAAAACCTAGGAATACCTTCGGTCATGGTTAGCCGAGTGGGTAACGATACGCTGGGCGATGCGCTGAGCGCATTTTTGTCAACCAAACACTGCCCCACGCAGTACATCCAGACTGACACAGAACACCCAACAGGTACGGTGAACGTTCACTTGTCGGCCAAGAAAGAGGCGACGTATGAGATTGTACATCCCGTAGCGTGGGATTTTATTAGTAGCTCGCCCGAAGTGCTAGAGCTGGTCAAAAATTCCAAGGCCTTGGTGTTTGGTACGTTAGCTTGCCGAGACGAACACTCACGAGCCACGTTGTTTGAGTTACTCGAACACGCCGCCATCAAGGTATATGACGTGAATCTACGCCCTCCGCACTATACGCAAGAGCTAATAGAGGCGCTTTTGGAGAAGGCCAATGTGGTGAAAATGAACGAGGATGAGTTAGCCATCATTGCCCAATGGTATGGTTTTGAGGCTGATACCGACAAGCAAAAGCTAACCGCTCTGGCGCATAAATTCAAGTTAGACACACTGATAGTCACCCAAGGAGGCGACGGTGCGATGGTTTGGGACGACAACCGATTCTATAAATCACAGGGGTATCGGGTTGTAGTGGCAGATACCATTGGTAGTGGCGATTCGTTTTTGGCAGGTTTTTTGAAGAATATTCTGGAAGGAAAGTCGGCCAATTATGCACTTGAGTATGCTTGTGCATTGGGGGCGCTAGTGGCTTCGCACCACGGCGCTAATCCACCCGTGGTAGAGGAAGACATTTTAGAAATGATGCGACAAGGAGCCAATGAGTTGGTATTGGGTTGAGAGTAAACGTTTGAAAACCGCTATCATTTCTTGTCGAATCCTGTCTTCACCCCAAAAAAACTGAGGATTTTCGTATAAAAGGTTGAAAATCAAACCAAAAAGACCCGGACGATGTTCGGGTTCTTTTTTTGTTGTACCTTTATCTAGTCGTGTAAACTTTTGTATGATTTTTGGACAATGGCTCAAAATCATACCAAAGCATGAATAGGCTGTGGGGCAAAACCTGTTCTTTTGTCTTGTCTTTTCACCTTAAAAACACAAACAATCATGAAACACACATTAGTACGGTATGGACTTATTTCGGGCGGTATATCGGCAGCGTTAATGATAGGCGTAACGTTGATCTTTCATTACATCGGCTTCGACAAAATAGGCTTCGATAAGTCTATGTACATTGGCTATGGAAGCATTTTGGCTGCTATGTCAGTGGTATTTTTTGCAGTACGTACCCATCGGGAGCAAAACCAAGGCACTATTACCTTTGGCAAAGGCTTGCTGATCGGCTTGGGCGTTACCTTGATTTCGTGCGTGATTTACTCCTTGGCTTGGATGGTAGTCTATTATAACTTCATTCCGACCTTTATAGATGACTACTCGGCCTACTGCATTAAAAAAGCCGAAAGCACAGGTGCCAGCAAGGCCGAATTAGAAGCTACCATGACCCAACTCAGCCAGATGAAAGAATGGTACAAAAGCCCCTTGATGATATTTTTACTCACGCTTATGGAACCCCTTCCGGTGGGTGTCTTGATTTCACTGATTTCAGCGGGAGTATTGCGGAGGAAATAATTAAAAAAAGGAAGTGTACATGGTGTGGGGTTATTCTAAGAGGTGCTGCTCGATAGCTATTTTTACAAGGCCGACCGCATTTTTGGCCCCCAGTTTTTTGAATAAATTTTTGCGGTGTGTTTCTACCGTATTCACAGAGAGGTGTAATGTTTCTGCAATCTGTGCAGTAGAATATTGTGCGCTAATTAATCGTAAAACATCAAGTTGGCGTTGAGTAAGCTGAGTAGGCATAGCAAATAACATTCGATTGTAGCAAAGTTCGCTTGGTTGCAAGTAGGTATCCAATCACGGTTTACGGGTATTTTATATCACGGTAAACCGTGATTTTTTGGTAAAATTTGGTGGATAATTGGCTTTTCCTTTTATTTTTGGTAGGTAAAGTATTCATCATTTACCCAATTATACTACCCAAGCTCCATGAAAACGTTCCGTAACACCACACTTTTATTAGGGCTGTTGCTGACAGTCATTTCGGTTCAAGCCCAGCAAAGCGCCGGTTTAGTTATCGGCATCTCTCACTATCAAGAGTTAGACACCCTGCAATTTGCTGACCGGGATGCCGTAGCTTTTGCTGAGTTCTTGAAAACCCAACAAGTCCCAGAAGATAACATCAAGTTGTTTTTGAATGAAAACGCCACCCGTTTCAACATAGTGGACGAACTTTACAACACCACCCAATCCCTCAAAAAAGGCGACCGATTCTATTTCTACTTCGGTGGCCATGGCGACTTAGAGGCCAAGATAGGCTATGAGAACTCCCTGCTGCTGCTCTACAATTCCTTCAAAAAGAACTATTTCCAAGGCAATGAATATTTACAACTTTCGGAGTTAAAAACCTGGTTTAGAGAACTCAGCAAAAAGGGTATCGAGGTCATTTTCATAGCAGATGCCTGTCACTCAGGCGGCTTGATAGGCGGCAAAGAAGGCAACAGCAAAACCCAAAAAGCCTTACAAGAAAGTTGGGAAGGCATCACCAAGATCCTATCAAGCAAGGCCGATGAGTTCTCACTCGAAGGCAAGCAGTGGGGAGGAGGTAGAGGGCTGTTTTCGTATCATCTGGTGAATGGGCTGATAGGGAGGGCCGATGGCAATGGCGACCAGAAGGTGAGTTTAGGAGAACTGAGCAAGTACTTACAAGAGAAGGTAGTAGGCGAAGCAGCACCAAATGTACAGACCCCAGTGGTGTTGGGGAACAGCAAACAGCAGGTATCAGTAGTGAGTAAGGCAGCAATGAAGGGCTTGGCGGAGGCCGAGAAGCGGCAGATACCCATCCTGACGGAGGTGAATATCAAGGGAGGTGAAGAGCGTGAAGCTCTGTTGATTTCAAAATTGGATACGACGTTAACGAGTACGTTCAACAAGCTGATACAAGCCATGAACGAAAAACGGCTCAACACCTTTGACAACGAGAAAGATTATGCTCTGTTGCACTATCGCAAGCTGGTAGCCGAAAAAGTGCCTGATTACTTGTTAATTCGTATTAAGCGGAAATTAGGAGAGGCGTTGATGGAAAGGGAGCTACTACTGATGCGTAATGTGCGAGAGAAAGGCGATGTGCGTATCAACAGGATGGGAAATAACCTCGAATTAGCCATGAGTAATTTACAAGAAACCATGAATTTATTGGGTTCTTCGCATTACCTCTACAAGTTTTTAGAAGCCCGAGTACTGGTGTTGCAGTCTCAAATTTTACCAAAACAAAGGAGTAAAATTACTGATAATGAGTCTATTGATAAAAACCTAAAAGACTTAAAAATATACTACACTAATCTGTATGCGTATCGCAAGCAACTCCTCATCAAAGCCTTTCAGTTAGAGCCGGCTATGATATCTACGTATGCTCTGTTGGCGGCCTGTTATCAAGAATCTCAGCGGTATCGTGAGTCCAACAAAAATACCGTTACCATGTTAGATTCTGCTATTTTTTATCAGCAAAAAGTAATAGAGCTTATTCCTAATCACCAGTTTGCGAACTTCAATTTGGGGCTGATGTATCAGCGTATATATCAAGAAAACCCTCAGAACCCCTCACTACGAAATCAGGCAATCGAATACTACGAAAAAGCAATTGCTTTAGATGCTACCTACAGAGAGGCTTATCTATTTTTGAGTGAACTGTATAGGGGTGATGATGTCAACGACCCTCAGCATGATTATGTCAAAGCAATACCTTGTTATGAAAAATTATTTCAGTTGAGTGAACAGAAAGACCTCAAAAACCAGCAAACTGACAAAAACTACATAAGCAAAATGAGTTCCGCAGGGCCTAATCCCATCAAGGCCAATTTTATGGAGATGATGGCTAACCTGATTAGCTTACAAAAACTCTATCAACTTACAGGGAACAATACGTTACTGGCTGCTTACAAGGCAAAACTTCAGCAAAAAATAGAGCAATCTAACTCATGGCCTGGGTATTGGGGGGTCACTATCGTCCAGTTTAATTCTATTGCTTGGAGTGAAGACGAAAACGATGCTAAACTAGCGCTTGAATGGCTACAAAAAGCATTTGAAAAGCTGGAAGAAGCAGCTAAAAGTGCATCGAACGATGAAAAAATTACCCTAAACTTGTATCACCGGGAAGCCTTAAAAAGCATGGGGGTAGTTCATCGAATGTTAAAAAACTACGAAGAAGCCGAAAAATATTTTCTTAAAGCAATAGCGTATCCTACTCCAGAACAGGTCAAGGGCAAACTCAAACTGACAGGAAGTAGTAGTTTTATAGCAAAAGGAAGGCTTCTATCAACCTTAAACGGAATCCAAATAATGGGTAACTCGTATCATTATCGCTTGGATGCGTTTGAAGAGTTATTTTTAATGAAATTAGAACAAAATAAAGTTGAAGAAGCCTACTCTTGGCTTGATAAAGCGTTTGAAAACTCAGCTGCGGAGTTTGGAAATGATATATCTGGCGAACCATTTGAACATGCTATTTTGAGTAGTTGTGCCAACCTCGACCAAGCCCGATTCAAAACCCTCAAAGCCAAATACTTCCCTCCAATCGAAAAAAAATAATCCCTACTCCCATGAAAACTCCGTGGTTCTCCGTGCCAAAACTCCGTGCAACCCTGTGGTTACTCTTTATATCACTCTCCACCCAAGCCCAAACCCAGCATGCCCTACTCATTGGCATCTCTCACTATCAAGAGTTAGACACCCTGCAATTTGCTGACCGGGATGCCGTAGCCTTTGCCGAGTTCTTGAAAAGCCAACAAGTCCCAGAAGATAACATCAAGTTGTTTTTGAATGAAAACGCCACCCGTTTCAACATAGTGGACGAACTTTACAACACCACCCAATCCCTCAAAAAAGGCGACCGATTCTATTTCTACTTCGGTGGCCATGGCGACTTAGAGGCCAAGATAGGCTATGAGAACTCCCTGCTGCTGCTCTACAATTCCTTCAAAAAGAACTATTTCCAAGGCAATGAATATTTACAACTTTCGGAGTTAAAAACCTGGTTTAGAGAACTCAGCAAAAAGGGTATCGAGGTCATTTTCATAGCAGATGCCTGTCACTCAGGCGGCTTGATAGGCGGCAAAGAAGGCAACAGCAAAACCCAAAAAGCCTTACAAGAAAGTTGGGAAGGCATCACCAAGATCCTATCAAGCAAGGCCGATGAGTTCTCACTCGAAGGCAAGCAGTGGGGAGGAGGTAGAGGGCTGTTTTCGTATCATCTGGTGAATGGGCTGATAGGGAGGGCCGATGGCAATGGCGACCAGAAGGTGAGTTTAGGAGAACTGAGCAAGTACTTACAAGAGAAGGTAGTAGGCGAAGCAGCACCAAATGTACAGACCCCAGTGGTGTTGGGGAACAGCAAACAGCAGGTATCAGTAGTGAGTAAGGCAGCAATGAAGGGCTTGGCGGAGGCCGAGAAGCGGCAGATACCCATCCTGACGGAGGTGAATATCAAGGGAGGTGAAGAGCGTGAAGCACTCCTTAACTCAAGGCTCGATACCACCTTGTCCAGTACATACCGTAAATTCATTCAAGCACTAAAAACCAAGCGTATTAATACCTATGACGACTCAACCGACTATGCCTTGATGCACTTCCGAACCTTAGAGGCTCGCCGAGTTCCTGAAAATTTACTCAAGATGATGAAGCGAAACTTAGGCGCAGCACTCATGGAAAAAGAATTGCAAGTGATGAAAAACTTACGAGAAACGGGTAGTACCTTATCTCGTTTGTCAGAAGCCAAAACCCTACTGCCGGCTACAGCCAATCTGCGAGAGGCCATTAACTTGCTCGGAACAGATCACTATATCTATCCTTATCTAAAGGCTCGAACGTTGATTTTAGAAGCCGAAATGAGCCAACCTAAACCCTTGTCTATCCCGACTTCGCAACAAATAGATATGAAGGAGGCTGCTCAGGTTAGTTATAGTTCAGATGGAAAAACCAAACAAATTATAACCAAAGAAGAAGCCCGAAAAAACGTCGTTAAGAAACGACAACTGATGCTTGAATCATTGGCGTTAGAACCCAACATGGTTTCTACCTATGCTCTACTCGCCAGTTCGTACCGAGTGGATCTTATGGACAAAAAAAACGACTCTACTATTTATTTCTTGGATAAAGTAACGGAGTTGCTTCCTAATTCGGGCTATACCTACTTCAACTTAGGCTATACCTATGATCTGATTCCTTTCAACGATAGAGAGGGAGTGCCTATACCTCATCCTAAGTTGACTATCTACCCCAACCCACAAGCCCTTTCTAACTATGAAAAAGCACTATCCGTTGGCGGTTTAGATGTATATACTCAAAAAAGGGCTTGCTTCTTTTTGGGGTACCTCTACAGAGGCAAAAGCGCACAGTCTAGTTTTCGTGATTATGCCAAGGCAATCAACTATGTTGAAAAGCTGGCTACCTTTGAAAAACAAGCGAATGATTCCTTAAAAGTAGGTGGAAAAGCGAAATACGTGGAGCGATTTAGCACTTCGGCGGCAGCCCAAATTCCATTAGACCAATTATTGATTAATTATTCATTATTGTACCAACTACACAGAGCCAATAATACCTTGGCCGAAGCCGAGGCGTATCTGTCAAAAATAACCCAAGAAACAAAAGAACTTGGCCTCGCCGTGGGGTTTAGAACCGCAGCCTTTCAACTGCACGAGCTACTCAAATGGGACGAAAATGCGGACTATCTACAAAAATCTCTCTCCTTTCAACTATTGGCGTTGGAACAAGCCGAAAAAGAATTGGCGGCTTCGTCGGTACAAGATAAACCACGTAATAGCCTACGTCACCGAGAGCAAATACTGGCAGTAGGAGCCCTTTACCGAGCACTGGGCAATTATGAGGCCGCCGAAAAGTATCTTTTAGAAGCTGCCAATTACCCGCTGGCAGACGAGTTTCGAGAAAAATGGCGAGTAGCCTCCTGGGCTCTCAGACCCTACCAAAACCGTTTGATTGGTATTCCAGTCTTAGCCAGACGGTTTACACACGAAGTAAAGTACGGGTTGGAAGTGAATTTAGAGCTATTTTTTCTGAAATTAGAGCAAAATAAACAGGATGAGGCATTTGGATGGTTAGAAAAGGCCATACAAGTGCCAAGAAGTGAAGATTTTCCAGTTCATCGGTGGTTTCCAAATTTTGAAAAAAACGTGTTTCAAGCCTATTCTAACCTCGATGTTACTCAATTTAAAACCTTGAAAGCCAAGTATTTTCCAGTCAATGATAAAAAATGAAAATTCATAGCAATTGGTCAGTATTCAAAGTCTTTGCAGTGGTGGTGGCACTTTGCGTAGTGTCGGGCTATGCCCTTGCCCAGCAACAAGACACGACTCGTAAAGCGACTAAGCACCAATTACAACTGTCGTCCGATACCACCAATATGAGTTTGGAAGACAAGTATATTTTGTCGGAATTGGAAAAAGTTCAGTATGCCAAGTATTCAGAAAACCTCAAAGAAGAAACTATCCAAAAAGCACTCGAAAACCAACGCCTCCAAACTGCCAGCCTTCAACAAAAACTACAAAACGAACAAATAAAAGCCGAAGCCCAGCGCAAACAGGCCGAAGCCCGCCAGCGGCAGCAAGAACAAGAACGTCAAATCAAGCAGCTAGAAATCAATCAGTTAAATCAGCAAGTAGAATTGCAGAATCGTACTCGTAACTTTTTGTTCGGAGGTCTGGTTTTGCTAAGTTTACTGGGGGTGGTGTTGTTTTGGTCAAACCAACAACTCAAAAAACGCAACAGGGCGATTCAGCGATTGTCTGCCGACAATTTGCTCAAAGAACAAGAAAAACAACTGATTCTGGCTAATCAAAACGAAACCCTTGAGCGTCAAGTAGAAGCTCGCACCGCCGAACTCAAAGCCTCTCAAAACCAACTCATCCAAAAAGAGAAGTTGGCGAGTTTGGGAGAACTCACCGCAGGCATTGCCCACGAGATACAGAACCCTTTAAATTTTGTCAATAACTTTTCGGAGTTATCGGTTGAATTAGTGGATGAGCTAAAAAGCCCCCTAACCCCCGATGGGGGCATTAAAGACGGCGAAAGAGTAGATATGGAATTATTGGAGGATATTGTTCAAAATTTAGAAAAGATAAATCTACACGGCAAGCGAGCCAGTAGCATCGTAAAGGGGATGTTGGAACATTCTCGAATGGGTACGGGCGAGCGAGTGCTGACGGATATTAATAAATTAGCCGACGAATACCTGCGGCTATCGTATCACGGCTTGCGAGCAAAAAGCAGCAGCTTCCAAGCAGACTATGAGCTGATTGCAGGCAAAGACCTGCCCCTTGTGAAGGTAGTGCCACAAGAGCTAGGGCGAGTGTTGTTGAATCTGATGAACAATGCGTTTTATGCGGTGTCACAATCAGGAAAACCAAACCCAAAGGTGATTGTCAAGAGCGACGCCGTCGTCTCCAACGATGGCAGTGCTGTGGAAATTCGCATACAAGACAACGGTGTGGGTATCCCCGATGCCATCAAAGACAAGATATTCCAGCCGTTTTTCACGACCAAGCCCACGGGCGAAGGTACGGGCTTGGGCTTGAGTCTGAGTTATGACATCATTACCAAGGGTCATGGCGGAACCATTGAGGTAGAAAGTATAGAAGGCGAAGGGACGACGTTTGTGGTGAAATTGCCGATGCAATGATGGCCTTCCATTAGTACTTAATAGAAGGGCTTATTGCTTCTTTTTCAGATACTTGTAACTTTGCTGTAAGCGAAACGCACCTCATATAAGTCCCTTACTAATATGAATAGACGCATAGCCCTTTGTATTTTGCTGTTTTTCATTACCTCCATGTGTGTAATGGCTCAGAATGAATGGGTATCTTACCACGCTACGTTTCCCACAAAGGAATACGAAGGGCGCAAATTCAAATTGTCGGCACAGGTGCGTATTGAGCCCAAAGATACTAATGCTTTCGCACAACTTTTTGCCCGGGTAGATACCCCAACAGGGCGTGGGTATGGTTTTTTTGATAACATGGAAAAAAGACCCATCCGTTCTGCCAAATGGCAAGTATATACCATTGAAGGTACAATAGATTCAAACAGCACTCAACTTACGTTGGGTGTGCGTGCTTATTATGCGGGTTCATTTTTTTATGACAACCTTCAATTGGATATCGAAACCCCCAATGAAGGTTGGAAAACGTTCTACAAAAATGACTTTGAGAATGGGCAAGTTGGCTTAAAACAAGGTACAGGCAGGGGTAAAAACGGCATATCTCTCTTGTATAATGCCTTTGTGGTTCAAGTAGATAATAGTAGATTATTGAAAATAGAAGGGCAAGATGCGATTGATTATTACAAAAATGAACTATTGACCCAAAAAGAAGATACCAATAGGGTGAATACTTTGTTCAAAATAGCAGATGTGTATGTTACTCAAAAAAATAGAGAACAAGCGATAGATTTTTTTGATAAAGCCTTGCAGTTATCTCAAAAAATTGGTTTTGAAAAAGGCTCAATCCGATATTACAGGAGAATGTATAGTCTGTACGCCATTGCCCCTATAAATGAGGGGAAAATGATAGAAATGTACAAAGCAGGAGTAGAGTATAGTCAAAAAGTTAAGTCAAGAGAAGATATCGCTTTTTTTGCACTTTGGTTAAGTGACCGTTATTCAATCCAGGGTAATTATCCTGAACAACTTAAATATACCTATATTGCATTAAAAGAATATGAATATCTGAGAGATACAACGATGATGAGTAGTTGTTATAATGGTATTGGTTATTATATGACTTTTCAAAAGAATTACAGTGAAGCCATAAAAAACCACACAATTGCATTGCGATTGCGGCAAAGTCAAAATAATAAAAATTTGGTAGGGCAATCATTGGTGAATCTGTGCGATACTTATTTAAAAATGAGTCAATTGGATTCAGCTCAGTTTTATATCACCCAAGCCATAGATTTATATACCAACTTAGGCACCAAAGCAATTTCATGGGGATTGCCTTTGTCATATCTCTATAAAGCTAGCTTGAATTTTAAAAGAGGAGAAATAGCAGAACAAAAAAATAATCAATTAGTTGCCCAAGCGTATTTTAAAGAAGCTCTGACTTATTACCAAAAATCTCAAAAATTATACCGAACACAATGGAACAAAACCATTGGGGATCATAGAGATATAGATATTGGCAAAACCTATTACAAACTCAATAATATAGCACTTGCCGATTCTTTTTTACGTTCAGGAGCAAAACATATAGAGAGAATAAATGAACAAGATTCTGAGCTTCAGGAAGATAGGCGTGATGTTTATTATTACCTTTCAAAGGTAGATAGTATTCGTGGGGATTGGAAAATGGCACACCTCCATTACAAACGCTACATTGTGAACCGTGACAGCCTTTACAATGAAGAGAATACCAGAAAAACAACGGCCTATCAAATGCAGTATGAATTTGAACTAAAAGAAGCCGCCACCAAAGCCGAGCAAGAAAAAAAAGAGCTGGCTCTACAAAAAGAAATAGAATTAAAAGCTCTCAATTACGAATATGAGAAAAAACAAGCCGCAGCCAAAACCGAAAAAGAAAAGCAACAATTAAAATACGAACAACAACTCCGACAGCAAAAAATAGAAGCCGATTACGCTCAAAAAGTAACCCAAATAGAAGCCGAGCAAAAGCGCAAGGAAGCTATTGCCAAAGTTGAATTAGAGAAAAAAGAAGCACTAAATGCCTCTGCCTTGGCCCTTTCACAAGCCGAAGTGCAGCGCAAAAGCCAAGAGCGGAATTATTCGTTGATTGGCTTAGCCTTACTCTCTGCTTTGTTAGGCTTTATTGTGTATGGCTACTTTCAAAAACAAAAAGCCAATGGGCTCTTACAACAACAAAAAGAAGAAATTGACCACAAGAGTCATCAATTAGAGAAATCATTAACAGAACTCAAAGCCACCCAAAACCAACTCATCCAAAAAGAGAAGTTGGCGAGCTTGGGAGAACTCACCGCAGGCATTGCCCACGAGATACAGAACCCTTTGAATTTTGTAAATAACTTTTCGGAGCTAAGTGTGGATTTGGGTAAAGAAATCAATGAAGAGATAGAAAAGGCGGAGATAGATAAAGAATATGTAAAAGAATTGATGGGGGATTTGCTCCAAAACCAAGCGAAAATCAACCATCATGGCAAGCGAGCCAGTAGCATCGTAAAGGGGATGTTGGAACATTCTCGAATGGGTACGGGCGAGCGAGTGCTGACGGATTTTAATAAATTAGCAGACGAATACCTGCGGCTATCGTATCATGGTTTGCGAGCAAAAAGCAGCAGCTTCCAAGCAGACTATGAGCTGATTGCAGGAAAAGACCTGCCTCTTGTGAAGGTAGTACCACAAGAGCTAGGGCGAGTGTTGTTGAATCTGATGAACAATGCGTTTTATGCGGTGGCACAATCAGGAAAACCAAATCCAAAGGTGATTGTCAAGAGCGATGCCGTCGTCTCCAACGATGGCAGTGCTGTGGAAATTCGCATACAAGACAACGGTGTGGGTATCCCCGAGGCCATCAAAGACAAGATATTCCAGCCGTTTTTCACGACCAAGCCCACGGGCGAGGGTACGGGCTTGGGCTTGAGTTTGAGTTATGATATTATCACTAAAGGCCACAACGGTACGATAGAAGTAGAAAGTGTAGAAGGCGAAGGGACGACGTTTACTATAAAACTGCCGTTAAGTAATCATCCATGAGAGGTATTTTTTTATTGATGGTTTTTTTATGGAATACCGAGTGCCTGGCTCAACGCCCCGATAGTTTGCCCCGGCTGTTGCTGCTTTGGGCCGAACGAGATACCTCGCTCACCAAGCTAGAAACACAATACACATTGGCTGAGCTCGAAAAAATCCAATATGCCAAAGATAATGCCGAACTCCAACAGAAGACTCTCCAAAAAGAACTCGAAAATCAGAAACTCAAGACCTATAGCCTACAGCAAAGGCTTTTGAATGAGTACTTGAAGTCAGAAACCGAACACAAACAAACTGAAGCCTTGCGCAAGCAAGTAAGCCAAAGCCAGCGAATCAGGCAGTTGCAGGTTCAACAACTAAACCAACAGGTTATCTTACAAGATCGTACTCGCAATTTTTTGGTGGCTACCGTAGCCTTGTTAGTGTTGCTCATAGGAGCTTCACTATGGTATAACCGAAAGTTGTTTCGCAAAAACAAAGAGATACAAGACGCACTCCTCAAAGGCCAAACCATAGAACGCCGCCGAGTAGCTGCCGATTTGCATGACAACCTCGGCGGTATGATGTCGGCTATTCAGTATAGCATTGAAGCAATGGATACTTCTGAATTATCGCCAAAAGAAAAGGAAGTGTACCAAAGTGTGCTTACTATGACCCAAGATGCGTACAAAGAAATACGCTTGTTGTCGCACAACCTTCAACCCGATGAGTTAGAGCGCTTCGGGCTTTTAGAAGCCTTACGGCGGCTGGTAAACAAACTCAATAAAAGCCAAAAGGTGTATTTTGAGTTAAAAAACTACCAGCCTTTGCCTAAATTACCCAAAGAGTTGGAGTTTAACTTGTATTCGATATGCTTGGAATTATCTAGCAACATCATGAAGCATTCGGGAGCTACCGAAGCAGTCATGGAAGTATCATACAAGAACGCAAAAGTTCAACTTTTGGTAGTTGACAATGGCAAGGGGTATATTCCCAACAATACCTCTGACGGTATGGGGATGCGTACTATTCAAGAACGTGTTCAACAATTAGGTGGAACACTCAAAATACAATCTGAACCCGATGAAGGTACCCTGTTCAGAGTATCAGTACCTACAGTGTAACGACTTTTGCCCTTGACCAAATTATCTTTCCAAACAATGAAAGGCGCTATCATACTGATGGTTTTTGGAGTTGGTGCGTCCTGTTTAGCTCAACAGGCTGACACCCTACGTCGGTCGGTTTTATGGTTTGAGCGAGATACCTCATTGGCCAAGCTCGAAAATCAGTACATCATTGCAGAACTTGAAAAAATCCAATATGCTAAAGATAATGCGCTGCTCAAACAGAAAGCACTTCAAAAAGAGCTCGAAAACCAGAAATTAAAAACCGCAGGCTTGCAGCAAACGCTGCTGAACGAGCAATTTAAAGCCGAAGTGACTCAACACAAAACGGCTCAAGAGCAACAAATCAAGCAGTTACAAATTCAGCAGCTAAACCAACAGGTTGTCTTACAAGACCGAACCCGTAATTTTTTGATGGCTACGGTCGGGCTGTTGCTGTTGCTGGTTGGGGCGTCGTTTTGGTATAACCGCAGGCTGTTTCGCAAAAACAAAGAAATACAAGAAGCCTTGCTGAAAGGTCAGAAAATAGAACGACGCCGAGTAGCCGCTGATTTGCACGACAACTTAGGCGGTATGATGTCGGCCATTCGACTGAGCATTGAAGCAATGGACGTGTCAGAGCTCTCGCCCAAAGAAAAAGAGGTGTACCAAAATGTACTGACCATGACCAAACAAGCTTATAACGAAGTGCGTCTGCTGTCGCACAACCTACAACCCGAAGAGCTAGAGAAATTTGGATTGGTAGAAGCACTATATCGCTTGATAGGCAAGCTCAACACTAGTCAAAAGATTCATTTCGAACTGAAAAGCAGTCCTTTGCCAAGGCTACACAAAGAACTCGAATTTAACTTATATTCGATTTGCTTAGAGTTATCCAATAACATTGTGAAGCACTCGGGAGCCACCGAGGCCATGTTTGAACTCCTGCTTAAAGCCACGCAGATTCAACTTTTTGTTACTGACAATGGCAAAGGCTTTATCCCTAACAATACCTCTGACGGCATAGGGATGCGCAATATCCAAGAACGTACCGAGCAGCTAGGAGGTATCCTCAAAATTCATTCTGAACCCAACGAAGGAACTCTTTTTAGCTTTTACGTCCCCGTCAATCCACCAGCCCATTCTTGAGGGCAAACTTAATCAGCCCCAGCGAGTTTTTAGCGTTGAGTTTCTTGAAGAGATTTTTGCGATGCGACTCTACGGTGTTGAGGCTAATAAACAGCTTATCAGCAATTTGGGTACTGCTGTATTCTTGAGCAATGAGCCGAAGAATTTCGATTTCACGACTAGTCAACGAATGCAGTAACTCGGGCCCTTCGTCGGCTGGTATAGCCTGACGATACAATTCTCTGAGCGCCATCTCGCTCAAATACCGATGCCCCATCGCCACCGTTCGGAGGGCTTTTTCAAGTTCTTCTTTTCCAGCACTTTTCAACACATAGCCTGTTACACCAGCTTGTAAGGCTTCCCGAATGTGCGGTGCATCCTCAGCCATAGTCAACATGAGTACCTTGGTTTGAGGAAACCGTAGGCGGATGTGTAGTGCCATTTCTACGCCGTTCATCTGAGGCATGTGCAAGTCAGACAGTACAATGTCAACCTCATGTTGTTCTAAAAAATTAAGCGCTTGCCTACCGTCAGTTGCATGACCAACCACAATAATCCCTTCGATGTTTGAAAGCAGTAAACTCAAACTATCGGCGAAAATCTTGTGGTCGTCGGCAAGTAAAACATGAATCGGCATAGAGGGTAGTTATCACCAGCTGTCCAAGATAGATAAATGATATGTACGATTATAACGAAACCTTTGATTTTTAGGGAACGGTCACCTAATCGTCGTCGTCATCCTCTTCGTCTTTGCCTGCAAACTTTTTGGGGTATTTGGCACGACCTTTGGCCGCAAACCACAAGATTCGGTTCATCACGTCGTCGTGGCCGCTATCAATCAAGTCAAACTCTGGCCGAAGCGACAACTCAGCAAAGTGCTTCTCACGCCCGTTGAGTAGCGAAAGACCCGGGTTGATTTTATCGAGCGGGGTGATGTTTTTTTCGGATTTGTACTGATAGTCAATGGCTTGGTTTGTGAAGCAGTCGAACATGGGCAAGGCGGTAGCATCAATCACATTCATGGGTGGGAGCCCCAAAATCTGCTCAATGGTACGTACCATCGAAGTCTGATTGTAGTTGGTCGAAACCTTGCGTTGCAAACGGCTATACGGGCTAATCACCTGTCCCGTAGTACGGTAGGCCGACACGTGGTCCCAGCCCGCCTGCGAGTCGTCTTCGGTAACAAAAATGACCGTGTTTTTCCAAAACTTACTCTTGGCAATGGCTTCTACGATTCGGCCTAGCGCTAGGTCATTGTCGGCTACCATGGATTCGGGCCGAGGAAAACCCGGACGGGTACCTACGGTATGGTCCACCGAAAGCGCCATTATAATGAGTTGTGGCCATTGGTCGCCGGGCATTTTTTCGTATTCTTCCAGCTCTTTGATGAATGCCGACGCCCTGATTTGGTCAGGGATTTTCATGTCATCGGAGCCAGGGAAGTTTTGCGACAACAACGGCAATACGCTCGAAATGGTAGTGGTATTATGAAACTCAAACGGCTTGTTGGCTAGGTAGTTGTTGTAATGATCGGTCCAGCTTAGTTTGGTGTCGTAGTGGGGCTGACAAACTTCACCGTAGATGCGTACGCTCTTACCGTGGTTGCGGGCGTTGTCCCACAAAAAACCATTTTTATGATACACCAGCGCATCTTCTTGTACGTGCGGATAGCTGCGAAACCAACTGCGTACATTTTTCTCTACGTAGTCGCTTACCATAGCGGCATCGGTCCATTGATGACCTTCGGCGGAGCATTTGCCCGACACATAGTAGTTGTCCATCAGGACGAACTCTTTAGCCAGTTTGTGCTGGTTGGGCGTGACGTCTTTGCCAAAGATACAAAGCGATTTGTCGCCATCGCCTTCTTCGATGTCGCCAAATACTTGGTCGTAGGTGCGGTTTTCTTTGATGATATACACCACGTGCTTAAATACCGACGGCTCGCCAATGCGCTCTGGTACGGGCACAGGCTCTACTTTGCGGCGAGGCAATAAGCGGGCGATTTCGGCCCTAAAGCTTAGATTTTGTTCTTTTACCTGTTGCGTATAATTGCTCAATTGCTCTGCTGAGGGCACAGGGATAATGGATAGGGTGGCTCGTTGGCGGTGCGAATTGTAAGCACCTTTTTCGTTGCGTTTCTCATCACCTGGCACCTCTTTGGTGCTGATACGAGCACCCTCGCCTTCGAGGTTCGAGACGTAGAGGTTTTGGTTATCTATTGCAATACCAGCAGGATAGGCTTCGGTCGGAATGAAGCCTTGTAGGGCACTGGCACCTGTACCGTTTTTACTTGATTTTTCGCCTAATTTTATCACAGCCAGCGCATTATCTAATCCGTTGGCTACGTACAAAGTCTGTTCGTCGGGACTCAAGGCAAGGGCATTAGGGGTGTCGCCCAGAAAGCCCAAGTTGCCAGCAAGGAGCTGAACCCCAATGGTTTCGGTTACTTTGAAGGTATTAGCCGATACAACCGATACATTGTCACTATTGCCATTGGCTACATACACCCACGACTGACTTGCATCTGTCACAAGGTCGTTGGGGTGCAGACCCACCGCAATTTCGGTGAGCAATTTGCCAGAACTCAGCTCAAACACACCTACCGAACCTTGACTGGTCGCACCTGTGTTGGGGTTGACAAACGCCTGACCATAAGGTACTCCAGCGGTTTCTTGAGTGGTCATTTTGGAAGGCATAGGGCCACCCCAATTGCTCACAAAAGCTTTGTCTTTGACCAAAACAATGCCATAAGGTGCCACACCTGTAGGGACTTTCCAGACTACAGCTTGGGTTTGTAAGTCAATCTTAACCAGTTGATTATTACCGTTCAATACGACGTAAAGATACTCTTTGCCTTGCTCTGTTTGAATGGCTACCTCGTTGGGCAGAGCCAAAGGTGACTCACCTTCGGGTACAAACGCATGAGAGCGCACAATGCTAAGTTGGTCGTTGGTCCAGACGGCTTCTAGTACCACTGAGGTTTTCTTAGTGGTGTTGGCTGCACTCCAAAAAAAACGAACTTGATGTTGGGTAGTGACTACCTGAATCCCCGAATAGGTACTTGTAAATCCACTATAAGTTGGGTCCTGTTTGTAGGCCCAACGAGCCAAGATTTTCTGCTTTTCTGTATCAACAACGGCAATACCATAGCGGTCTTCTACTACCAGATTCGGTGAATTCGGAATGCGCTGGAGGTCTAACGTGTGGTTTTCGAGGTCCACATCGCCATAGCGAAGCACTGTACCAGCAGGGTTAATGATACGGTTGTAAGGCATCAACAAGGGCAACGTATTACGATTGAGGGTACTGTCGTCGTAGGCAATGCGTGGATTAACCACCGTAACGGTTTGGTAGCCTTGCTGGGTAGTTTTGCAAGCACCTAAGGCACTCATTAGTGCAATGAGCCAATAGCGGTAGCTGTTTTTAGTCATTATCTTGATACCGAAATGAAGTTTTACTACACGAAGTTATCAGGATAATACGAGCTTTCTGTCATCCGAACGTAAATATTCTGTGAATTGTGAAGCGAAAAGAAAGCCGTTCCACTTCTATGAGTCGTCGTCATATTATGAAGTGGAGCGGCTATACTTTCCCACAGAGGGGGCTAAACCAACTGTGTATCTGCAAAATAACTCATGGCTTTGCTCAAAAACACCGCAAAGGTTGGGTTAGGCGTACCATTAGTGGTCGTAAAACGCTCGTCAGAAACATACAACTGCCCTAATCCTTTGTAAGCTTCGGTTTGTGGGTCGGCTAGGTGGGCAGTTCCCCAAAACTGCCGAATGTTTTGATAGTGCTGAGCAATCTGCTCTTGTACTTCGGTACTCGTAGGGTCTTGGTGTATCAAGGCCAGTAGGGCTTGTGTAATGGCCTTTTGCTCGGCTTTAAGCTGCTCAAACCCAGCTTTTCCTAACGAGCGTAAGTGGTTTTCAGAGCGCTGAATCGTTTCTTGACCGTACTCCTCAATGGCCTTTTGGCGGTAGGTAGTACCCATTTCTTTGGGCAGTCCTTTGTATAGTTCTTCGGGTGTCATGATGATTTCTCCTTTTAGATTAGCAATGGTCTTCTCAATGGTAAGCACCAAGGTAGCTAGTCGGTCTTGACGGGCTTGCAGGGCAACTTTGTGATTTTCAAGTGCTTGAAATACATCAAACGTAGGGTTGTCGAGAATCTGGCAGATGGCTTGAAGCGAGAAGTCAAGCTCTTTGTAAAACAGAATCTGCTGAAGCCGTAACAACTCTTTCTCGCCATAGAGTCGGTACTTGGCTTCTGTCCTAACCGAAGGTTTGAGCAGCCCTATCTCATCGTAAAGGTGAAGTGTGCGCACACTCACCCCTGCCAGTTTTGCCAGTTTTTTGACCGAATAGTACATCGTTATACCCTATCATTGAATAGACGCTCCAAAAGTAGGCTATGACGTAAGGTGAGAGTCAAGTGTTTTTTCAATTATTTTTCTAAAATGCCCCAATTTTAACTAATAATAGGCAAATAATTTGATGGGGTTTAATGGTTAAGTGGTTGATTATCAGAAATATGATTCGTTGTTTGGTAGGTTTTTCTGATTGCTGGACACCAAATAAATTGGCCCTGATTGGGCGTAAGCCATACGCCCCAACGGCCTAGTTCAAGTACCTTCGCTTGAGCCTTCCGTATGTGTAGCCTTCGTTGTGTCCAGCAATCAGTAGGTTTTTATTTGGCACCATCTAAGGTACTTTGGGTACTTTTGGGCGTGGTTCCTTTGCGAAACTTGGCTCCTTCAATCCTCAGTACCACGGCATTGGGCCAGCGATTGTTGGTATAAAACCGCTGTCCGTTCACTGCACTGACTACCAGACCCAGCGGTGTGGGGGCGAGGTATGTGTTGGCATCAAAGCCCTGTTTGTACTCAACGAGTTCGGCTCTATAACCTAATATGCTTACTTTGGTTTGGTCAGAACCTTCCAAATGAGTAAGGACAAAGGTTTTTCGTTCGCCGTATTTCCAATCGTCGGGGCTATTGCGGGTTACATAGGCGTAGATGTATCGCTCGTCGTTTGACTGCGTGTACCAAACGTTATCTTCTCGAATAATCGGTAAGGGCTTGACCTTGTGGATGGCTTCAGCATTGGCAAAATTCCACAGGGCAATTTCTTGCAAAAGCGCCTCTTGTTCTGCCTGAATCTCGCCGTTGGGTTTGGGGCCAATGTTTAGCAAAAAATTCCCGCCCTTAGCTCGTATTTCAATGAGCATATTGATGACTTGCGTACCTGTTTTGTGTGGGTCGTTGGTGGGTTTGTATCCCCAATCGGTGCCCATCGTGTAGCAGGCTTCCCAAGGGCGAGGCAGCGGCTCGTTGGGGGTGGTTTGCTCGGGCGTGTTCATTAAGTCTCTGGTGATGACCAGATTGGGTTGCAACGACCAAGCGTATTCTCGAAGACCATCGCCAGGGCCGTCAATAAACAAGATGTCAATGGCACCGTACTGAGTGAGTAGTTCTTTGAGTTGGCGTTTGTCGTAATCCATCAGGGCTGGGTTATTGGCAGGGTAGTGCTTCGGATGCTGCAAGCGCCCGATAGGAATGTGATTTTTGTGCAAAAACTGAAAATCTTCGGGCGAAAAATAAAACCCAATGGCAATGCCTTCTTGCCGAAACGCCTCTACAATCTCCTTGGTAATATCTCGCTTGAAGGGGGTGTTCATAACGCCGAAAGGAGTGGTTTGGGTATTCCACATACAAAAACCAGCATGGTGCTTGGTCGTGAAAACGACGTATTTCATACCAGCCAGCTTGGCTTGTTTGGCCCAATGACTGGGATTAAACGACACAGGGTTAAAATACTGGGGCAGCTCGTTGAGGTATTTCTCGACATACTCGTCCGACGCACCCGCCAACGAATGGCTGATGACAGCTCCAAGACTTACGTCCACGTTCCAGTGGATAAACATGCCAAACCCTAAGTCTTGAAACCAGGCCACTCGCTCGGGTTTGTTGGTGGTTTGAGGTACTTGGGCATGAAGCGTAAGGGCATAAAATAATGTAAAGAGCCCAACTCCAAGTCGGAACGGTACAAGAGTGTAAAGGATTTTAGTCATAAAACAGGTAGAGAGTTGATGGTAAAGGAGAGCCATGCGCTCAAGCTGAAGTAAAGGTAGGTAAAAAGTTGATGAATGATTTGACGGGGATAGTCATCCTACGGATTTTTAGGAGCAAATCAAAATAAAAACTTGGAAGCGAAGCATCATAAACCAATGCAATGAGTAACGATGAAAAGGAAATAGGTGTCTTAAAATGACTTCATTTTTATCTCTCCAAAAACGAGCCCTCCGAGCACGAATATTGTTAGGTAGCAAGAAATGAAACCTATTAACTTGTAGAATAGTGAAGTAGTAAATTTTCAATATAAACCTTCAAGAACATTGGAGAGGAGAGAAGATTCTGTTTCGTCATTTGAAGTAAACGATAACCAGTAAGAAATACTCATTTTTAAATTTGGTATTTTTGTAAAAAATAAAAATATAAGTTTGAAAAATGAGATTTTTGAAGAATAAAATTGATAAATATGAAAAATGAAGTTTCATTTTTTTAAGAAATACTGAAAAAAAATGAAGAATATTCAAAAATAGGTTAAAAAAACTGCTGAAAAATTTTGTTATCAATTCAGGACTTGTACTTTTGATGAAAAATACTCAGTTATTTCACTAAAAACAATGAGTATTATTGCAGTTTTCCAAGAAATGGGGATTTCGACGAAAGTAGCAAAAGAGGTAAAACCTGATAACCAAACCATGAAAAAAGCCGAAGGAAGTGGGGGCTTCGCTTCGGCAAGAAATGAAAAACGTAGGTAATGTTTCACAATTCAATCCAAAAAAAATGAGAAAAAATTACAAAAGCAAGTGGGGGCTTGTTTTTGTGGGTCTCATGGCGTTCAACACGCTGACTCACGCCCAGTTTACTTTGACGGGTCAAATGCGGACCCGCACAGAACTTCGAGACGGTTTGGGTACTCTAAACCCAACTGGTAGCAAAGCTGCTCTGTTTACTTCGCAGCGCTCAGGACTTACCTTTGGTTATAAATGGGATCGCCTTACTTTTGGTGTAACCGTGCGTGACGTACGAGTGTGGGGGCAAGATGCCTCAACCATCAGCAATGCCGACGGCAATCGCCTCTTTCTGCACGAAGCTTGGGCCGAGGTGGTGTTGGCTAACAGTGCCGATACCACGCTCAAATTCAAGGCGTTTGATAATCTTTCGGTGAAGATTGGCCGTCAAGAATTTATTTATGACGATGTTCGCTTACTCGGCAACTTAGATTGGCTTCAGCAAGGCCGTCGTTTCGATGCCATGTTGTTTAAAGGCATGAAAAGCGGCTGGCAGATTGATTTGGGGCTTGCCTTCAACCAAAATACCGATGCTTTTGGCACCAAAGGTACGTTCTACACACCCGGCAATGTGCCTGCTTATGTGGCCAACTCAAAAGGCAATCTAGTAGCGGTGCCGTCGGGTTTTATTCCAACAGCTACCAAAGGCGGTGCTCCTGTATTGGCTACTACGGTAAGTACCAACGGCCAAAACCAAGAATTCAAAGCACTTCAGTTCTTATATTTGAGCCGCAAGTTTGGGCAAACCAAGCTATCGGTGTTGGCCTTGAAAGACGATTTTCAGCAGTATCGTATAGACTCCCTCGGTAGCTCCTCAGCGGGTGTCGTATATGGCCGCCGTTACGATGTAGAGGGCACTAATACTCGCTACACGTATGGTGCGATGCTGACGGGTCTGGTAGGCAATGCGTCGTCGAAATTGGGTAAAATTGCATGGCAAGCTTTTGGATATTATCAGTCGGGCAAAGACCGTGAGGGCCTCGAATTGGATGCCTATCACTACGGAGCTAACTTTATGTTGCAACGAGGTAAATTGTCGTTTGGGCCTGGTTATGAGGTACTTTCGGGTAATAATACGATTTCTCCAGATGGCAAAAACCATCGCTTTGACCCTCTCTATGGCACACCCCACCGTCACTGGGGTTATATGGACTACTTCTATGTAGGCACAGGCTCGCCCGTAGGAGGTCTGGCCAATTCATTCTTCAAGACCAAATATGTAGCCAATCCGAACCTCTATTTCACGCTTGATTTTCACAATTTTGCACTGGCGAGTCCTACTAAAAACGGCCTCGACGCCGCAGGAGGCAAGTTAGACGGCCAGTTGGGTACAGAGCTTGATTTTATTGTGAACTACAACCTCAATAAGTTCACCAATTTGGAGTTAGGTTACGGCCACTTGTCAGCCACCAATAGCCTTGAGTATGTGAAACTTAACTCGATGGATAAGGCTAAGCATGGCGCCAACTGGCTGTACCTAATGGTCAATATTCGCCCCGATTTCTTCTATACCAAACCTGTGGCTATTAAACAGTAACAGCTCCTCAAAAGCAGTTCATTCTCTTAATTTTTTGATTAGTGGCGAGTGAAATAGACTCTCGCCACTTAACCAAGATTTACACATGAAAACTACTTATAACATCCGCAAAGGATTCATTTTCTGCTGTTTAGCAGCGCTTTCGCTGCTTTTGTCATCGGCCAGTGCACCTAACAAAGCACCCACTGGTGACCCTATCAAATTAGGCTTTATTCCGCTTACCGACTGTGCGCCGTTGGTAGCTGCCAAGGAGTTGGGTCTGTTTGAAAAGTATGGTGTAAACGTACAACTCTCTAAAGAGGCCTCTTGGGCTAATATTCGTGACAAAATACTGAATGGCGAATTAGAAGGTGCCCATTGCCTGTTCGGAATGCCATTTAGCGTTTACGCAGGCGTAGGTGGTAAGGCCGGTTCGGTGATGCAAATTGCCATGATTCTGAACAACAACGGGCAGGGCATTACACTTTCTAAAGACTTCTGCGGCTTGGTAGGCTTCAAAGAAGTAGGCAAAGTAGCCGCTGCCGTTAAGAACGTACAGAGCCGCAAAGAAGTTACGTTTGCCATGACGTTTCCGGGTGGTACGCACGATATTTGGTTGCGTAACTGGATGGCCGCCTGTGGACTAAATCAAAAGGCCGTAGGTATCATCACGATTCCGCCGCCACAAATGGTAGCCAATATGCGAGTTGATAACATGGAAGGTTACTGCGTGGGTGAGCCATGGAATGGCGTGGCTGCTACTCAAAACGTAGGCTTTACGCACATTGCTTCGCAAGATTTGTGGAAACATCATCCTGAAAAAGCCTTGGTGGTGAATAGTGCTTTTGCGACGTCTCGTAAGGAAGAACTCAAAAACGTGATGAAGGCTATTTTGGAAGCCTGCCAGTGGCTCGACAACATGAGCAACCGCAAAAAAGCTGCATCGTGGCTCACTAAGCCGTATTATGTAAATGCCCCATTGCCTGTTATTGAAGCTCGTTTGTTAGGCTCCAACGACCTAGGCTGCGACTTAGGCGTTCAGAAATACAAGGACGACTACATGACCTTTTACAACAAAGGCTTTGTAAACACCCCTCGTAAGGTGCATGGTATGTGGTTTTTGGCGCAATATGTACGCTTTGGCCTAGTGAAGTCAGCACCTGATTATAAGGCCGTTGCCGAGAAACTAATTCTGGACGACCTCTACGCCGAAGTAGCCAAAAGCATGAATATCCCCGTAGCTACTGACGACATGAAGCCTTTCAAAACCACTTACGATGTGGCTTTTGACCCTAGCAACATTGCGGGGTATTTGTCGAGTACCAAGAAATAGACACTAAGCTTAGACAACTTTTCAAAAGTTGTCTAAGCTCTTTCAAAAAATCAAACACATGAAACAGCTATTTTCATTTTTATACTTTGCTGGGAGTATTGGGCTTTTATTAGCTCTTTGGGCAGGCGTATCAGTATTGACCAATTACGAAATACCAACTCCATTGGCTACATGGTTGGTATTCAAAGAAATGCTCGCCGATCCGTTCTACGACTACGGCCCAAACGACAAAGGCATTGGTGTACAGTTGCTTAGTTCTATCAAACGAGTATTTACAGGCTTCGGGTTAGGAAGCTTGGTTGCTATTCCAGCCGGGTTGTTGATGGGGGCCAGCCGTACAGGGATGCGATTGCTGAATCCTTTAGTACAAATTTTGCGCCCTGTGTCGCCGTTGGCATGGTTCCCGTTGGGATTGTTGGCCTTCAAAGCCGCCGAAGGAGCTACCGTTTTCATCATTGCCATTACCAGTTTGTGGCCTACGCTGATTAATACCGCTTTTGGGGTGTCGTCCATCCCAGCCGACCACAAAAACGTAGGCAAAGCCTTTGGGTTTTCTCGCTGGAAATACATTGTCAAAATCTTGATTCCTTATTCGTTGCCGCATATTATAACGGGCTTACGCCTTAGTATTGGTGTGGCTTGGATGGTGATTGTGGCTGGCGAAATGCTGTCGGGTGGTATTGGCATTGGCTTCTTTGTATGGGATAGCTGGAACGGGCTAAGTCTCGAAAAAATCCTGTCAGCTATTCTCATTATTGGCTTTGTAGGCTTGCTGTTAGACAAAGGTTTCAGTTCACTTCAAAAAGTAGTTAGCTATGAACAAAAATAAAACAACGGGTTTGGTGGACTCGGCCAACGACTTCCACAAACTCAATCGTACTACCGCCATCGAAATCAAGGATATAACCGTGTCGTTCAAAACACCGAAAGGTACGTTTACGGCCGTAAAGGACATCAACCTTGACATCAAAAAAGGCGAAATAGTGGCTTTGATTGGTCACTCAGGTTGTGGAAAATCTACATTGATGAATACCATTTCGGGCATGGTGTCGCCATCGGGTGGGGAGGTAATTGCCAACGATAAAAAAGTCAATGGCCCTGGTCCCGACCGTGGTATTGTATTCCAGAACTACTCACTATTGCCTTGGTTATCAGTCTATAAAAACATTTTTGAAGCCGTTGACTCGGTATTTAAAGGTAAAACCAAAGCTGAGAAACAAGAGATTGTAGAAGAAAACCTCAAGATGGTAAATCTCTATGCTCACAAAGACAAACTGCCAAGCCAGTTGTCGGGGGGGATGAAACAACGAGTGGCCATTGCACGAGCTTTTGCCATCAACCCAAGCATTTTGTTGTTGGACGAACCCTTTGGTGCGTTAGATGCCCTTACCAAAGGTACCATGCACATTGAGTTGCTCAAACTCTGGAACTTAGACAACCGCAACAAGACCATCGTGATGGTAACGCACGATATCGAAGAGGCAATTTTCTTGGCTGATAAAGTAGTAGTCATGAACAACGGCCCTGCTGCTACCATCAAAGAGATTGTAGATGTGCCGCTCGAACGCCCCCGCAACAAAAAAGATATTGTGCACGACCCCAAATACATGGAAACGCATGACCGTCTGATGAGCCTGCTGTTTGATAAGTTTTCGATTGAGGATTAATAATTGATAGATGATAAAAACAGCCGAAGAATATAAAACCACCTGTTGTTATTGCGGCGTAGGATGTGGCTTGGTGGTAACGAAGCATCCGAACGGGCAGCTAAGTTTGAGGGGTGACGAAAGCCATCCCTCTAACAAAGGAATGCTTTGTTCAAAAGGTATGAATTTGCATTACACAGCCATGGATACCGCTGACCGCTTGTTGTATCCGCAAATGCGCTACAACCGATCCATGCCTTTGCAACGAGTAAGTTGGGATACTGCCCTTGACCGTACTGCGGCTATTTTCAAGACCTTTATCCAAAAATATGGCCCCGATTCGGTGGGTTTTTATGTGTCGGGGCAATGTTCGACCGAAGAATATTACGTCATCAATAAGCTCATCAAAGGCTTTATTGGCTCCAACAATATTGACACCAACTCACGCCTTTGCATGAGTTCGGCGGTAGTGGGTTACAAACTTACTTTGGGCGAAGATGCCGTCCCTGTGTGTTACGACGACATCGAATTGTCTGATTGCATATTGGTAACGGGAGCGAACCCAGCCTGGGCACATCCCATTATTTGGCGGCGAGTCGAGGCGCACAAGGCAGCAAATCCAGAAGTAAAAATCATCTGTATTGACCCTCGCCGCACCCAAACCGCACAACAAGCCGACTTGCATTTGCAGTTCAATCCTGGCACTGACGTAACGCTTACCAACGCCATTGGGCGGGTTTTGATAGAGAACGGAGCGATTGACTACGATTTTATTACTCATCATACCGACGGTTTTGAGGCATATAAAGAACAAGTTTTTAAGCGGACTGTTAAAGAAGCTGCTGCTATTTGTGGTGTAAAAGAACAGGACATTGTACGGGCAGCGCAACTGATTGCGCAATCAAAAGGTTTTCTTTCGATGTGGACGATGGGGCTAAACCAATCGGTTATTGGGGTGAACAAAAACCTATCACTCATTGATTTACATTTGATTACGGGCAGAATCGGCAAGCCCGGCAATGGCCCTTTTTCGCTCACGGGCCAGCCCAATGCTATGGGTGGGCGTGAAGTAGGCGGTTTGGCAAATATGCTACCTGCTCATCGAGACTTGGCCAATGCAGTTCACCGAGAAGAAGTGGAGAAGTTTTGGAATTCGCCCGTCAAGATTGCCTCCAAACCTGGCTATACTGCTACCGAAATGTTTGAAGCCCTGGCCGACGGACGCATGAAGGCCATTTGGATTGTGTGTACCAATCCGCTTGTAAGTTTGCCAGATGCTCAAAAAGTAGAAGAAGCGCTCAAAAAAGCCAAACTGGTAGTAGTACAAGACATTTCCAACCGTTCGGACACACTTGCCTACGCCGATGTAATACTCCCTGCTGCGGGTTGGCTAGAAAAGGAAACCGTTTTTACCAACTCCGAGCGACGCATTACCTACATGCCCAAAGCCATAGAGGCTCCAGGCGAAGCCTTATCCGATACAGAAATCATCACTCGTTTTGCTCAGAAAATGGGCTTTGGCGAAGCATTTAACTATCAGAATTCCAGTGAGATATACCAAGAGCATTGCGCCAGCACCAAAGGCACCAACATTGATATTTCGGGGCTAAGTTATGAGGTACTAAAAGCGAAAAGGAGTGTACAGTGGCCAGCCCCCCAACCCCCAATGGGGGAGTCTCTTTCTGGGACAATAGCTCCCCCATTGGGGCGGCAGCCGTTGCTGGCGGGGGGGGCTTTATTTACCGACCACAAATTCTATACCCCAAACCAACGAGCCCAAATTCACCCCGTACCCGACGAGAATCTATCAGAAGCTATTGATGAAGATTTTCCGTTGGTTCTCACCACGGGTCGCATCCGTGACCAATGGCATACGATGACCAAAACGGGTAAAGTCAACAAACTCAATCAACACTTACCTCACCCGTACCTCGAAATTCATCCGATTGATGCGTTGATGCGAGGGCTGAAAGAGAATCAAGTAGCGGTGATAGGCAGCCGTAGGGGGACCGTACAAGTAAAAGTAAAAATCACCGACGAAGTAAAGCAAGGTGTATGCTTTCTGCCCATGCACTTTGGCAAAATAGCTGGCAGCAACTTTGGGCGAGCTAATAACTTGACAAACAGCCTAATAGATGCCCGTTCTAAAGAGCCCGATTTCAAATTTTCAGCGGTGCAGGTTCGTGCCTATGTGAAGCCTTCCGAAAAAATCATCATCATTGGTGCCGGTTCGGCGGGGTTAGGTTTTATCAACTCTTATCGTAAGCTCAATCAGTCTGACGAAATCCATGTGTTTTCTAAAGAGATTTACCCGTTCTACAACCGAGTGATGTTGCCCGACTATATTGCAGGTCATCAAACATGGGAACAACTGGTAAAACTACGAGAAGAAGAATTTGAGCGGGCACAAATTGTAGTACATAAAGGCGTAGAAATCAAGCACATTGACCGCAGAAACAAAGTCATAACCGACTCCAACGGCAACGAACACAGCTACGATAAATTGATTTTGGGCATGGGCAGTCGAGCATTTATGCCACCCAATGTGCCGAAAATTCCGGGTATCTTCAATATGCGCAGTCGCTTAGATGCCGACTCGCTGATGCCGTTTTTGGCTAATCCACAAGCTTCGGCTGTTATTGTCGGAGGTGGGCTTTTGGGTTTGGAGTTAGCGGCCTCTCTACGTGAACTCAACGTGCAAGTTACGGTGATACAACGCATCAGTCGCTTCATGGACAGGCAATTGGACCCCCTCGGGAGCGAGTTGCTACACCAAGAAATTGTGGCCAGAGGCATTGAGGTATTTTACAATGAAGAAGTTTCAACCTTCTATGGCACTGATAAACTCGAAGCCGTTCGCCTCAAATCAGGGCGAAAAATTGCTTGTGACGTAGCCGTTTTTGCCATTGGTACGGTTCCGGTGATTGATATTGCTCGAGAATGTGGGTTGGAAATCAACCGAGGTGTTGTAGTTAACGATTACCTCCAAACCTCTGACCCCGACATTTTTGCGATGGGCGAAATAGCCCAATGGCGTGGACAAATGTGGGGTATCACCGCCGCAGCCGAGCAACAAGCCGAAGTTGCGGCCAAGTTTCTGGCAGGCGATTTAGCCAGTTATTACCAAGGCAGCCTTTCGATGAATATCCTGAAAATGGAAGGACTGCATCTCTGTTCTTTAGGAATAGTAGAAACACCCAATGACCCAGCTTACGAAGAAGTTGTATTTATTGATAAAGCCAAGCTCTATTACAAAAAGTGCATTATTCACCAAGACCGCCTTGTGGGAGCTATTCTGATAGGTGACAAATCGGAGTTTTTAGAATTTAAAGACCTTATAGCCAATGGTATAGAGCTGTCAGAAAAACGGTTAGCGTTATTAAGGAGTGGTAAAAAAGCCGACCCCGTAGTGGGGAAGTTGGTATGCAGTTGCAACAACGTAGGGCAAGGAAACCTGGAAAAGGCCATTACAGGAGGCTGTATGGACTTTGCCAAACTGTGTCAAACAACGGGTGCTGGCATGGGCTGTGGCAGTTGCCGGCCAGAGGTACGACAATTACTTGAAAGCAAAAAGGAAAAAACGCTTGTTTAACCATGCAAGGCTATCATACCGTAAGGGTTAATTTTAAAGGGGGGATCGTATCACCCAAAAGCCTCAAAGACATGCTGGAGGTTGCGCAGCAATTTCACATTACTAAAGTGCGTTTTAGTTTACGCCAGCAATTGTTTGTGTATGTGCCGTATGCCTTTATGGCATCGTTTAGTAAAGCCATGCAGATACAAGACATTGCCCTACAAATAGATGAAAACGCTTACCCCAATCTCATCAGCTCGTATGTAGGCGAAGAGGTCTTTCAATCGGGTAACTGGCTCACTGAAGGCATTTACCAAGAAATTTTCGATACGTTTGATTACGAACCTCACCTCAAGATCAACCTTTCGGACAATCGCCAAAGTTTTACGCCATTCTTTTCGGGGCATCTCAATTTTGTGTCATCCGACCTGACGAATTACTGGTATTTGCAGGTACGTTTGCCCAAAACCAATGAAGTCCACGCTTTTGAGCGGTTGATTTATTCTACCGAACTTTCTAACGTCTGTAAAATACTGGAAGCTCATCTTCTAAACGGTTATCACGACATCGCTTCGGTTTTTGAGCAAATTCCACTTCGAAGCACCCTACCCGTCACACAACCGCTCCAATTGCCCGCCTTTAGCCTGCCTTATTACGAGGGCTTCAACCGCTACGGTGACAAAACTTGGCTGGGGATTTATCGTCGGGACGAATTGTTTAGCGTTGATTTTCTTCTTGAATTGTGTCAACTCTGCCTCGATACTAAAATTGGCTTAATATGTTTGACACCGTGGAAGTCACTCATTATTAAAGGGATAAGCAAAGAGAGTAGAAGTTTGTGGAGTAACTTGTTGGCAAAATATTCTATCAATGTTCGTCATGCCGCCAACGAGCTTAACTGGCAAGTAGAGGACGATTCTCCCGAGGCGTTGGCACTCAAGCAGTTGTTGGTGCGAGCTTTTGACCGTGACGATTTACGCACATTTGGTATTTGTTTCGGTATCAAAACCATCCCCAAGACTGAGGTTTTTGCCTCTATTATGGTGCGACAACGGGCTTGGAAATGGCTCAATTGGATTCCACTTTTTAAGGTTTATGACATTTCGTACACCCAAGATTTTGACCCCAACGGACGCACCAAATTGTATTTTGCACAAGGAATCACCCGTTTCAATTTGGCAGAACAGCTACGTCGTTCGGTATTGTTTTACAACAGGAAAGTTGCTGAAAATGAGGTTAAAAAAGTAGAAAAATCATTAATAGTCAATGAATTAAATAAGTTGGTAAGTGCGCCTCAATTACACCAATGCAAGCATTGCTTCACGGTATATGACCCTACTTTTGGCGATGAACTCAATGGCGTAGCACCGGGGATTCCGTTTAACAAACTTCCTAAAACTTATACTTGCCCAACCTGCGAAGGAGCCAAGTCCGATTTTAAAATACGCTCCTTGTCAGAGATAGGGGCATAAATCAGTATCAATGTCGAGACTGCGCTCGGTATTCGAGGGGCGAAACGCCTACGTATTTCTTAAATAGCTTGGCAAAATAGTTGGGGTATTCAAATTGTAGCAAATAGGCGATTTCAGACACCGAATAGGCTGTGTGGAGTAAGTACTTTTGAGCTTCGCTGATGAGATTCTGGTGCACCAACTCAATGGCCGACTTCCCCGCCACCGCTTTGCAGATTCTGTTCAGATGCACGGGCGAAATGTTGAGCTCGTCAGCAAAGGCCGGAATGCTCTTGTGGTATTCGGAGCGTTTGATGTTTTGCTGGAACTTCCTAAAATACGACATCATCAGCGAGTCACTGACGTGGGCTTCTTCTTGCTTGGTAAGCCGATGCAAATGCACAAAAAATTGCGTGAGGTAGGCTCGCAGCATGGGGGTGCGCTCGGGGTTTTCGCCAAATAATTCTTCGTTGATGCAGTCGAGCAGCGTAATGATTCGTTCAAAAGGGAGCGACTCGTCAAAATGACTCAAAATTCGGATTTGTGAAAAGGTTTGCCAAATGCCCGAAGATGTTTTAAAAATATCCTCTACAATACTTTCGGATAAGGTCAGGATTTGCCCCCGCACGTTGGGTGTGTAAACCAATCCATGCAGCAACGTCGGTGGAATCAGCATAATACAGGGCGACTGCAAAGCATGTGTTTGGGTAGCTTCTTGAAAAGACAGCGAGCCGTTTTCGACAATAAATACCTGAAAAAGATTGGAATGAATGTGTGGACTGATAGACCAATTGAATGTTTGACTTCGTGTAGCAATGAGCTCAAGAAAAAGGTATTCGGTGGAGTAGTTACTGGCTAAATCTCCGTAAAGACCATTATAATTCTGAATATTTTTAAGAGGCTGCATTAGTAATGTTCGATTTTTATCCATAAAAGTAAAAATAGTTTCCTCAAACTTCATCGCAAAGAGTAGAAATTTGTAGCCGCTTACTAAAAGCATTGTACACCTCTTTGATTACGTATGAAAACTTCACATTGGGGCAGTTTCTGCTGCCTACTGTTGGTTGTGTTTTGTGCGAAAGCTCAAAATACCCTTCGGTTCGACCCCTCAAGCTACACATCTCAGTCGCAGGAGATGGGTGGAAAAACCATCAAAGTCAGAGCCTTTGAGCGAGTTGTGTATGTAGCCAATCCGGTGGATACCTCATACCAAAAACTCAACATTTACATTCCTGAAGAATACTTCAATGGGGGTAGTATCAATGGATACACCGCCCAAACGGCTCCTATCTTTTTCCCGAATCGAGTGGGGGGCTACATGCCAGCGCAGCCCGCTACTTTTTTGAATAACTCCTCAAGAGGTGGTTTTGGCCCGCCCAGTAATACGGTTGCTATGGCTTTGGCCAGAGGCTATGTGGTGGCTTCGGCTGGGGCAAGAGGCAGGGTAAATGTCAACGCAAAAAAAGAATTTACAGGCAAAGCCCCCGCTGGCATAGTAGATTTAAAAGCCGCTGTTCGGTACCTAAAATTCAATGATAAGCTCATGCCCGGCGATGCTAACAAAATCGTTTCTAATGGCACGAGTGCAGGTGGGGCTATGTCCACACTCCTCGGCGCCACGGGCAATCACCCTGATTATGAGCCTTATCTGAAAGCACTTGGTGCTGCCAATGTTACCGATGATATTTTTGCGGTATCGGCGTATTGTCCCATCATCAATCTCGAAAACGCCGACATGGCTTACGAGTGGCAGTTAAATAAAATACATTCGTTCAACTTCAGAGGGAAGTCGGGTAATCTGGATCCTGAATCCATCCAAGTTTCGGATGAGTTGAAAGCCGCTTTTCCGGCCTATCTCAATAGCTTGAATCTGAAAGATAACGCACGCAAACAACTCAGTTTGGATGCCGAAGGTAATGGAAGTTTTAAAGAATTAGTCCAAAAATATCTTGCGGCCTCGGCCCAAAAAGCCTTAGATACTGGTACAGATTTAGCCAAGTATGGTTTTCTGAAGATTGAAAACGGGAAGGTCGGGTCAGTAGATTTTGATGCCTATATGGTATATCTCGAACGCATGAAAACACCCCCAGCGTTTGATGCCTTAGATAACAAATCGTTTGAAAATAACTTGTTTGGAACTGCCACGATAGATAATCGTCATTTTACAGCATACTCCTCCCAACATTCCAAAGACCCCAATGCTACTATGGCTGATAAACAGACGATTAGGATGATGAATCCGATGAATTACATCGGGGTAATAGGAGCTAAAACAGCTACTTATTGGCGAGTTCGCCACGGCGCTAAGGACAAAGACACGGGTTTTGCGGTGCCGATTATCTTGGCTACCACCTTACAAAACAAAGGCTTTAAGGTAGATTTTGCATTGCCTTGGGACCGCCCCCACAGCGGTGACTACGACCTCGACGAACTGTTTGCGTGGATAGACCATCTCTGTAAATAATCAACTAGATGAACGACCTTTTTAATAGCGGAGGAAAAGGGGCTATTACCTGGGAACTTGCCCACTTGGCTCATGTAGAGTTACTTACGCCAAAATTAGACCAGAGCATCCGCTTTTTTACGGATATACTGGGCATGTATGTTACGGCCACCGAGGGCGATTCGGCCTACCTCCGTGCCTACGATGATTACGAACATCATTCGCTGAAACTAACCGCCCACAAGCACAGTGGCATTGGGCATTTTGCTTGGAGAACTCGAAGCAGAGAGTCGCTCGAAGCTCGTGCGCAGGCCATCGAAGCCACGGGCTTGGGAATTGGCTGGATAGACCATGAATGTGGCTATGGCAAAGCCTATCGGTTTCGCTATCCTGATGGACATCAATGTGAGATTTACTTCGATACCCACAAGTACAAAGCGGAAGGCGATATGCAATCGGCCTTGAAAAATACTGCCAGTAAGTATCCGGCACGAGGGGCAAACGTGCGGCGTATTGACCACCTCAACCTCTTGGCCAAAGATATTCGTGCTTTTGCGGCTTTTCAGTTTGGAGTGCTGGGTGGCCGAAATACCGAGCGCATCGAGTTTGAAGACGGCCCCAAAGGTGTGTGGGTTTCGGTAAACAACAAGTCGTATGACTTGGCTATTACCGAAGATCATAGTGGGCTCAATGGCCGTTTACACCACCTAACCTTTGCTACTAATAGCCGAGAAGAAATACTCATAGCAGCGGATATAGCCCTCGAAAACGGAGTGTTCATCGAAACAGGCCCGCACAAACATGCTATTCAGCAAACATTTTTCTTGTATTTGTACGAGCCTGGCGGCAACCGAATCGAAGTAGCTAATGCAACGGCTCGCCTCATCCTCGACCCTGACTACGAAACGGTAGTTTGGAATCGAGAAGAACGGATGAAAGGCCAAGCCTGGGGTCTAAAAACCGTGGAAAGTTTTCATACTAGAGGCAATCCTATGCCCGAAGAACTAAGCCCCCTATCCCCAGATGGGGAATGAATCCAGAATGAAAATAAAATCTGCATTGCTGCCCATACACCTATCATTTGGCAAGCATTAATTGAACGCAGCGAAGAAAACGCTACGCTGTCGCAGATAAAAACTTGAAAATATGAAGCCAGAAAATTGGAGTCGAAGAAAAGTCATAGCCACCCTGACAGGAGCAGGCTCAGCCCTGTTGCTGAACCCGACAGTCTTGTGGGCAACCAAGGAAGAACTTGACCCTAGAGTAGCAAAATTGGTAGCTACAACCTTGAGTATAGATACACACAACCACATTGATGTGCGTCTCTACACCGACCAACCCCTGCCCACCTATGATTTATTGAACGATTTCAAAAAATCGGGCTTGTCGGCCATCGTCATGACGTTTGCGGTTGATTACCAAAAACTACAAAACCCCGGCGATGGCTACAACAGGTTTCTTAATGGTCTAGACTCAGCTGATCACTTGCTCAATGAGTATGGCTTGAGGCGTTCGATGAATTTGGCAGACCTCAAAACTGCCTTCGGTAAGAAACAACCTGCTATCATTCAGTCAGTTGAGGGTGGTCATTTTCTCGAAGGTCAACTAGATAGACTCAAACTAGCGTATGACCGAGGATTACGAGTTCTTGGGTTATTACACGACAACGATGCGGCTGTTCCACTAGGCGATATTTACACCAAAGAACCCGTTTTTGGTGGGTTAAGTCCATTTGGTAAGGAAGTATTGAAAGCCTGTAACCAACTCGGTATTCTGGTTGACCTTACGCATTGCAGCAATAAAGCCATTGACGACGCCCTAAGCATAGCTACAAAACCCGCCATTATTACGCATACAGGGCTCGATTCTCGATTGGGGCAAGTAATGCAGATGGGCCAAATGATGAAGCCAAGGCTAATTAGCAAAGAGCAAGCAAAAAAGGTAGCAGAAGCCGGAGGAATCATTGGGGCTTGGCGGCATCTGACCCAAACCCCCGTGGAGTATGCGCAGAATATTCAGGCACTCGTAGAGAGCGTTGGCGTAGAACACGTTTGCATTGGTACTGACACAAAAATTACTCGTGCCGTCAAGCCAAACGACACCAGCACACCAAGGCCAGGCGAATTGACCAATGCCATCTGGCAGAATCAAGAAGCTGGGTTTTTGTATGCCGTAGTTGATGCCATGTTAAAAACAGGCTTCAGCGAAAGCGACATCGTTAAGATAAGTGGCGGTAACTTTTGCCGAGTATTCGACGCTGCTACAAATGGACACTAGAAGTATGTAAGCTATTGATTTTGAGATGGTTAATTGTGTATTTGGCTTTTTATGTTCGTTTAGCCAGTATTTCCTGTAGTGCCTCCATGTTGGCAGCAGGGTCAAAAATAGCTGCTACTGGAATCTCAAAACCTTTGATAGCAAAACTATCTATGTAATGGTCGAGGGTGAAGACACGAGCGGGCAGATAAGTATCATCGTTGGGCGAAAGTAGAACGTATTGCTCTATTTCTTGACGGTTAGGGTCAATAATCCAATATTCTCTGATACCATGTGCCGCATAGTCTTGTTTCTTGATACCACGATCTTTGGCAGCAGTTTTTTTGGACAAAATCTCAACCACAAAGTCAGGTGCAGGAAAAAGCATTTGGTCGTCGTTAAATGTTTCGGCTTTTTCTTTTGAGAAAAACACCAAATCAGGTTCGTAGTCATTACGGGTAAGAGCC
Source organism: Spirosomataceae bacterium (assembly GCA_046329195.1). Taxonomy (GTDB): domain Bacteria; phylum Bacteroidota; class Bacteroidia; order Cytophagales; family Spirosomataceae; genus JAXLVB01. Next base: position 1,731,111 of record JAXLVB010000001.1, read on the forward strand.
ACCATCACTTTTTCCGTACCTACTACACCAAGGTTGTTATACCGAACATAAACACTTAAAAGACTGGATAACAGATCGGTGATTTTCCAATGTTTTCGTTTAACAGGAGAATGTAGTATAATCTCACCATTGATAAACTCGGCTTTGATACTGGGCGTTATCCATTCTCTAAATTCATGCCGACGGCGTTTTTCGTCTTTCATAGCAGTGTTTAACTCCTCGATTTGCCGAAAAGCGTCAGGCGAAGCCAATATTTTTTCAACATAGTCCACCATAAAGTACTTGATGATTTTTACAAATTTAAAAAATACTTGAATATGAGCATAAATAAAAAACGTTTGCTGGTATTGGGTGCTCACTCTGCCGATTTTGTATGGCGTTCGGCGGGAACCATTGCCAAAGCCATTGAAGAAGGAGCCGAAACCTTAGTCGTTTGTATGTCTTACGGCGAACGTGGCGAATCGGGTGAACTATGGAAGGAAAATCCCCAGCGAAGTGTAGAAAGCGTGAAGACGATTCGGCACGAACAAGCGCAAAAAGCCGCAGACATCATCGGAACGCCCATCCTGTTTTTGGATTGGGGCGACTACCCGATGCTGATTTCAGATCAAAGAATTGAGCAATTAACAAAGATTATCGGCGACTTTGAACCAACCGTTATTTTGACCCACACCGCCAAAGACCCTTTCAACCCCGACCACCCGCTGGCCTATCAGGCTACCGAACGGGCCCGGTTGCTCTCTTGTGGAGCAGGCGTGCCGAGTGCCTTCAAAAACATTGACCCACCGATGTGGTATTCGTTCGAGCCGCACCAGCCTGAAATCTGTGAATTTCTGCCCGATACTTTTATAGATATTTCGTCGGTATTCGACAAAAAACTAGCTGCCATGGACTGCATGGGGGCGCAGAAATACCTACGGGATTATTACGCTGAGTTGGCCTCTCGCAGAGCCAATCATGCTCGCCGAATTTCGGGGCAAAAAGACGTCAAATTTGCCGAGGCTTTTCAGAGTCACGTACCGAGGGTTGTGCAGAGTATTTTTTAAAAAGTAAGTGTCGAGAATTTGTTGGAAACTAAAGGGTAAAAACTCCGACTTATAGATTCGCTATTTCAGAAAATCACCGATTCTCTGTTATTAGTGGTTATCATTCACCAACTAGAATGAGGCTAATCTCTTAGCTAAAAAAGAGTCCCTATTTTTCAAATTTAAACCAACAGCTATTTTATCATGAAAACACCTGCTTTGTTCGTTGCACTTTTGGTATTCCCCTTGATGTCGTTTGCTCAATGGACACTTGACAAAGGCCATTCTAAATTTACGTTTATTGCCACTCACCACGGCATCTCAGAAGTAGATGGATATTTCAAAAAGTTTGAAGGAAAAATAACAGCAACGAAAGACGATTTATCTGATGCAGTATTTGACGTAAACGTCGAAACGGCCAGCATCAACACCGACCTTGAGATGCGGGATAACCACCTCAAAAGCGAGGATATGTTCAATGTGGCTACTTTTCCGAATATGTCTTTCAAAAGTACCTCGTTCAAGAAAACAGAAGGCAATAAGTACACCCTCACAGGGAATCTGACTATCAAGGACGTCACCAAACCCATAACCTTCGAGGTAGTGATGAATGGTCCTGTGGCTAACCCTAACAAAAACGCCAAAACCATGCAAGTGGGCATGAAGGCCACCACCAAAATCAAACGTAGTGATTTTAAGATTGGAGGCAAGCTCGAAACCGTGATGGTTGGCGACGAAATAGAAGTAAGAGTAACTGGCGAATTTAATAAGCCATTGTAAATCATGGATTTAGTAAAGGAACTCTCTAAGTTTTCAGCTGCAACGCTCCACGAGGCATTGGGGAAGGTGAATAACCTCCCCTCTGCCATTAAACCTATCGGCCAGCACATGCGAGTGTGTGGCCCTGCCTATACGGTACAAACCATGCCCCGAGACAACGTCTTGCTGCATCGGGCGTATGCCTATGCCAAGCCAGGCGATGTGCTAATTGTCAATTGCTCAGGGTATTATGAAGCAGGCTACTGGGGCGATTTGATGAGCCTCGGAGCCAAAACCCAAGGCATCAACGGCTTGGTCATTGATGGATGCGTGCGTGACGCCGACGACATCGAAGCCATGAATTTTCCAGTATTTAGCCGTGGGTTGTGCATTAGGGGCACTTCCAACTATGGAGACGGTACACTCAATCAGCCTATCTCGATTGGCGATGTCTGCATCAACCCCGGCGATTACGTAGTGGGCAACCGTGATGGCGTGGTCATCGTGCCGCAAGAACGTGCTGCAGAAGCCATCGAAAAAGCCCTAGCTCGTGAGAAAAAGGAAGAATGGGTACGTGAAGAATTGCGAAAAGGGAGGGTTTCGATTGACATTTACGGTTGGCGAGAGCAATACGGCTGGTAACGCTGTTGACAAATTTTATGTAAAATTCGTCAGTAACCCCATTCATGGCTCAGTTTCAGGTTATTTCACGAGAGAATTATTTAGACTTTATAGAAGCATGATACCACATCCCTTTACGATTGCGGTATTGGGTCTTGGCGAGGCTGGCTCACATTTTGCCAATGACTTAGCCCAGATGGGGCTTACCGTCGTGGGGTATGACCCCAAGCCGCAACACTATTTAGCCCCTTCGATAGCACTAAAAACCAGCAATGCCGAAGCTGCCCAAGGAGCCGATGTTATTTTTAGTGTAAACCTATCGTCAGTATCAGAAGAAGTGGCACAAGAGGTAGTGAGGGTGTTAGGTCCGGAGCAATTCTTTTGTGAAATGAATACCTCAGGACCTGAAAAAAAGAAGAAAATCGCTGAACTATTGGCATCATCAGGTGTCAAGATGATAGACTTGGCCATTATGGCGCCCGTTCCGCCCAAAGGTATCTTAACGCCTTTGCTGGCATCGGGCGAATATGCGGAGGCGTTTTTAGAAAAAGTAAAACCCTTGAATTTGACTATTTCGATGGTGGAAAAGGGTCAAATTGGCGATGCCGCTACTCGTAAACTCTTGCGTTCTATTGTTTACAAAGGCATTGCCGCTGTGGTATGTGAAGCGATGGAGGCTGGACAAGCCTTTGGTATGGAGCGCTACATCCGAGGACAAATCAGCTCTTTAATAGGCGGCGACGACGAGCTAATAGACCGCTTTGTAGAAGGAAGCCGTACGCACGCCCTCCGCCGAATGCACGAAATGGAAGCGGTACTGGAGATGCTCAGCCGAGGGTCCGACCCCGATGCGGTAATTATGACCACAGCTACTAGAGATAATTTAAAACGCTTAGCAAACAGTAAATAACAATTATCAAAACCAATTAAATTATGAGTAAATCGAAATTAAATACCACCATGAGAGTCTATCACCGCTATTTGGGGTTTTTCTTAGCAGGTATCATGGCGGTATATGCCCTAAGCGGTATGCTATTGATTTTTAGAGAAACCGATTTTCTTAAGTCAGAAAAACAAATTGAGCGCACACTCCCTACCGATATTAAAACCGAAGAGCTGGGCAAAGCCCTAAAAATGCGTGATTTGAAGATTGAAAAAGAAGAAAACGGTATCCTTTATTTTAAAAATGGTACGTTCAATAAACAAACGGGGGTAGCACAATATACGGCCAAAGAACTGCCTTATATTTTGGATAAAATGACAAAATTGCACAAAGCGTCAACCAAGCAACCGCTATATATTCTCAATATTTTCTTTGGGTTGTCACTGTTATTTTTTGTGATTTCGTCGTTCTGGATGTTTCTGCCCAAAACAGAAATATTCAAAAAAGGACTTTATTTTACCATTGCGGGCATTGTCCTGACGCTTATTTTGATTTTTGTTTAGTCGCTTCTTATGAAAATCCCTTATTTCCAAATTCGAGGTGGAAGTTCTAAAGGCTTGTTTTTCAAAGCCGAAGATCTCCCCGCCGACGAAGCCGAGCGCAACCGTTACTTGTTGTTGGCAATGGAAGGCACTACCCAAGGCGACCCTCGGCAAATAGATGGGCTGGGCGGTGCTACGTCGCTCACCAGCAAGGTAGCCATTGTCGGCCCATCGGAGCACCCTTCGGCTGATTTGGACTATCTCTTTGTGCAAGTAGTGGTGGGTAAAGGCCAGGTTTCGACGACTCAAACCTGCGGAAACATCTTGGCCGGAATCGTTCCGTTTGCTATCGAATCGGGGATGATACAAGCGAGCCACCCAAGTACTTCGGCTCGAATCAACATTGTGAATACGGGAGGGATTTGCGAAGTAGTGGTACAAACGCCACAGGGGCAGATTGAAACCAACGGGACTGCCAAAGTAGATGGCGTGCCAGGTACAGCTGCGCCCATTATCTGTAATTATTTAGAAACCGTGGGCTCTACCTGCGGAGCTTTGTTGCCCACAGGTCATGCTAAGGACTTGATTGACAGTGTTGAGGTGACTTGTATTGACAATGGGATGCCCCTTGTGATGATGCGTGCTAGTGATGTTGGACTGATGGGTAATGAAAGCAAAGAAACCTTAGATGCCAACGAGCCGCTGAGGCAGCGGATAGAGCGTATTCGTCTCCAAGCAGGATATTTGATGAACTTAGGCGATGTGAGCCAGCAAACGATTCCCAAAATGTGTATTGTGTCGCCTCCTCAAAATGGGGGCATCATCAATACCCGTATGTTCATTCCCCACGTGGTTCACGAAGCCATCGGAGTGTTGGCAGCGGTGTCGGTGGCTACGGCCTGTGTAATTCCAGCTACGGTGACAGAGGGAATTACGTCTGCGCTCGAAACCCAAATGTTGGCGACTAATCCTACCCAATCCCAACTCTCTATTGAGCATCCTTCTGGCGAATTTACGGTTAATCTGGCCTATGAATGGCTTGATAATCAGGTGAATATTCTCAGGTCAGGCGTCATCCGAACGGCTCGAATTTTGAGCAAAGGAGAAGTCTATATCAATGGTTAATGGTTGTCTTAACGAAGAGACTTATAGAGCCGAGGTACCGTACCTCGACTCTTTTTTCGGTTATTTATCCCCACCAGTTGGCAGTTCAATTTCTTCGCCAAAAACATATTTACTAAACCACTGCCAGTTGTGCCAAAGGGCAGCTAAGCGTTCTTTGGGTTTGGTAATGCCGTGTCCAAAACCTTTGTAAACTACTAATTTGGCAGGTACACCGTTGTCTTGCAAGCCTTGTAAAAGTTCATACGCATTCGGAATCGGTACCCGGCGGTCAAACTCACCATGCTGAATAAGTGTAGGTGTTTTGGCGTTCCGAATGGTAGTCATGGGGCTGGTTTTGAGGTAAATATCCATGTCTTGCCAAGGGGTAGCTTTGAGGTATTGGCGTGTAAACGGATGAATATCGGTGTTTACGTAATACGTCAACCAATTAGAAATACCAGCCCCTACCGAAATCGCCTTGAAACGAGTGGTATTAGTGGTCAAAAACGCCGAAATATACCCGCCCTGACTCCAACCCATACAGCCCATTTTGTTGGCATCAATCAGCCCTTGTTTTTCCAGGTATTCTACGCCAGACATCACGTCCCACATATCACCCACGCCCAAGTTGCGCACATTGAGCGAACGGAAGGCTTCGCCGTAGCCAGCCGAGCCTCGGTAGTTGGGTCGAAGCACCAAGGCCCCTTTTTCAAGCCATTGGAGTACTGGATAAACGGCTCCGCCCGGCACGGGTGTCGGCGTATCTACGCCCGTGGGGCCACCATGAATCATGACCATGAGCGGATATTTCTTTTTGGGGTCGTAGTTGGCTGGTTTGTGCAAAACACCCTCAATTTCAGCACCATCCTTGCTTTGCCAACGAACTACCTCACTCACCGCCGTTTTCCAGCCCTTGATTTGCTCGCTCAGGTTGGTCAACTGTGTGGGCTGAAAGGTAGCCCCTACATTGCTTTTGAAAATCTCGGCCAATGCCGTGGCCGAAGAAGCCGAAAAGGCAATGATTTTACCATCTTGCGAGAACGTAAAATTGCCAAAAAGCTCAGAGGCACCCGTCACCATCTGCACCCGACCAGAGGCAGGGTCGAGGCGAAAGAGGCTGCGCTGCGTGCGTTGTGAAGCCGAAAAGAAAATGCCTGAAGGTGTCCATTCAAGCCCTCCGATGTTTTCGTCGAAATCCTTAGCCAGTTGTACCGACGATTTGTCGGCCAAATTCATCCGAAACAGCCGATTGTTTTTGTAAAAATAGGAAGTCGAATCATCAGGACTGGTCACGTACAAAAACGCCTTGGAGTCGGGCGACCAAGCGGCAAACGAATCGCTGAGTGGATTTTTGACCCACTCTGTTATTTTTTTGGAAGGTAATTCAATAATCGAAATATTTGCCAGTTTAGAGCTGTTAATCAGTGGGTTAGGTTGGTGAGAGAAGGCAATCATTTTGCCGTCAGGCGACCAAAAGAAGTTGTTAACGGTAAATTTCCCTTCTGTCAGGCGAGTGGCTTTGGGTAGGGAGTCAAGGCGAAAGTCGGCCAGCCAAAGGTGCGTGAGCTGGTATTCTTCGTCGTCAACAGCCCAGGCTCCCAACTTTTCTTTGCGAGCTTTCTCGGCTTTGCTTTCGGGGTCGTTTTTCAGCAGGGCAAACTGCTTGCCGTCTGGCGACCATTCAAAACCCGTCACGCCTTCGTCTTCTTTGGTAACTTGTTGGGCTTCGCCACCGCTGGCTCGTAGCACAAAAATTTGTGATTTGTCGCCTCGGTCAGCCAAAAACGCAATCCATTTGCCATCTGGTGACCAGCGTGGCGACGTACTACTGCCTTTGGGCGTGCGGGTGAGTTGAAAAGGCGTCTCTCCGTCACGAGCCAGCCAAAGCTCGGTGTCGTAGGTGTTTTCTTTCCAATCGGTACTCGTCACTGTATAAACCACGTGCTTACCATCTGGCGAAATAGTTGGGCTACCCGCCTGCTTGAGCGAAAGGTACTGCTCAAACGAAATAGAAGCCCCTGTTTGGGCAAAGGCCATCGGGCTACTGATGAGTAGCCCACCTAACAAGAAAAAATGAGCGAATTTCATGGGTTATGGGGTTAGGTTGAGTCCATTAAATGAATTACTCCACCAGCATCTTCACTACCTTGGTTTGAGTACCTTGATGCAGGCGTACAAAATAAAGCCCTTGGATAAGGTCTGGAACCTCAAATTGTTTTCCAAACTTGAGCGATTTGGGGACTACAGTAGTTTCAAAAAGTTTTCGTCCCAACACATCCACTACATCCAGCCACTCTACTTGGTCGTAATCTGTTTTTAGACTGAATGTACCTCGGTTGGGATTTGGATACAAAACGGTGTTCATGTTGTAAAACGCCGATGCTTGTGGGGCGGCATAGCTCACCAAATCGCTCACCCACAGCCCCCGCCCAAAGGTGGCAGCGTAGAGTTTTTTGGTTGGTTTATGGATTTCCAATTCACTCACAATCACGTTGGGAAGATTGGTAATCAGAGGTTTCCATTCTTGAGTGCCTTCAATAAGGTAATAAACCCCTACGTCCATGGCTATATAGAGTACTCCGTCAGAATCAAATACTACGCAGTTGGCAGGCAGGTTGGGCAAGTTGTAACTGATGTTTTTCCAGACCTTACCGCCATTGGCTGAGTAATAGATTTTTTCGCCAGCAATAAAATTACTCAGGGTAGCCCAAACCCGTTCGGGACGGTCGTCGTCCACGGTTAAGTAGGTGATATACGACGCATAATTGAGGTTATTATTGATGTTTTCCCAGGTGGCTCCGCCGTCGGTCGTGTGATAAACTTGAGCCGGTGAGTTATAAAACGGTTGCGCTCGTTTGGCTACGTAAATATGTTCAGGATACGTTTGACTAACGGCCAGTGCTGAGCTTTCGAGCGAGTACGCTGAGGTGAGGCTTTTGGGGAAATTTGACAGCGCTTTGAGAGAGTTTTGGTCTTTGTCAACGGGTACTTCGTGTACGTTTCCTCCTGCAATAAATAGTTTCTGAACCTTGGGTACATACACAAAAGGAGTAGTCCACTCGCCACGGTCGCTGTTGTTGGCAGGTGGAAACACCAAAAATGAAGATTGTAGGTTTTTGGTAGCGCCTAGTATATAGCCATATTGATATGAGCCGTAAATAGTATTGCCGCCAAAGGCGCCTTCCATGCCGTCGCCGCCAAAAACATTCTGCCAAGAGGCATTACTATTGCTCGATAAATAGGTACTGTTGTCTTGCGCCCCTGTAATAACTTGGCTGGCGTCGGGCGCTATCCCCAAGCGATAACACGAGGTGGCATTGATGCCATCGCAGCTAAGTTTCCAGTTGGATGGGTTTTTATTGAGGCTGGGTATAATTTGCTGTGTGGTGTACAGCCCGCCGTCGTTGCAGAGGTAATAGGTCTTGTTGAGGGGGTTATAAGCCAGCTGATGCTGGTCGGGGTGGACAAAGAGCGAATAACTAAAGCACTGCGTCCACGAAGTACCACGGTCGCTGGATTCAAAAAGTACCAAACCACCTACATAAACTTTGTTGGCATCGGTAGGGTGAGCCAAAATCGTGAGGTCATAAAGCCCTTGGCCGTAGTCGTCGTCGGGGGTACTGCCTAAGATATTTTTTGCTGCGACGGGTGCTTTCTCCCATGTGCCGCCACCGTTAGCACTTCGGTAAAAGCCTTCAAACGTATTGTTTTGATTGCAAGAAATGGCATATACATTCCCGGGATTTACAGGCGAAATGGCAATCTCCACTCGCTGAGCCTGCGTAGGAGGGATACCTGTCGGGAGTTCTTCCCAGTTGTTTCCACTATTGGACGAGCGCAAAATACCAGCTCTCCCTTGCTTGATAGAGCTAATGTACATCCCTGCCGCATACAGCAAATTAGGACTGGTAGGTGACTGTACCAATTGGCTACAAATCCGATTAGAAACCTGCTGCCAACTGGAGCCAGCATCAAAGGATTTGTAAATACCCTTCGTGCCTACGGTTACTATTTCTTTGGGATTCAGTGGGTTAATCCAAATACTTTTGGTGAGCGAAAGGTTGAGTTCTTCCAGCGAATTTTTTAGTCCTGTTTGGTTCCAAGTGATGCCGCCGTCAGTACTTTTCCAAATACCTAAGCCATAGTGCGTGTTGCGCTTGCGGTCGGCGGTGTATAGGTCGTAACCCACATAGGCAAAGTCACCCACTGAAATGTAAAGCACCTGTGGATTGGTAGGGTCTATGGCAATAGCACTGATACGAAGGATGGGCAGCTGGTCACCCAACGGGATGTAGGATTTTCCGCCGTTGGTAGTTTTCCAGATACCACCCTGACCAAACCCTAAGTAATAGGTGTTGGGGTCGGTAGGGTGAAAGGCAATGCAATTGATACGCCCTACGCCAAACAACGTGCTGGTTCCATACGGCCCCACCGGCGACCACTCGGGGTCTTTGGCGATGCGAGCTTGACGCTGGCGGGAGCGGATTTTGTCTAAATTCTCTGATACGTCTTTGTAAATACTTCCATCGGGGAGTTTTCCTTCGGAGTCAACACGGCGCAGGCGGTCGTATTCGTTGCGGGCGCCCCATTTCCAGCCACGGGCTTTAGGGTTGCGCTCTCGCCATTCTAGGAGCATCTGCTCGTGTTCAAATATATTCTGGGCTTTGTCTAACGACGGGAAGTACTCGGGAGTTTGGGCTTGGACCTCTATCATTAACAACAACCCCAAGCAAATTAACCAAAGACGATTCATAGATAGTTGTAATTTTGGGCACTTTTAAGGGAATACAGGTAGGCACTATTAGGGTGCACATTTACATGCACTGAACAGACAAATTAACGAAAAATTAGTGAGTTTGTGTTTTAAACTACGACAAATCAAGGTTTGATGCGTATTAGATAGCCAAATTCTAAAATAAGCCGTACCTTCGAGCCCTCAAATAGACGGATTCTTAACGCTCATTCGCCTTGTTTGCATTTGTTTTCTACTGCTTTGTGTTGCTTACCGTGGGCTCGGCTTTGGTGGTATTGCTGAGCCGCAATGTGCTGTATGCAGCTTTCTGCCTGATGCTCACGTTTTTGGGAATGGCAGCCCTGTACGTTACCCTGGGTGCTGATTTTTTGGCGGTTACGCAACTCATGATTTACGTGGGTGGCATAGTAGTGCTTATTGTGTTTGGCATCATGCTTACCAACAAAGCCAAGGTGCCGGCCCAGTCCACTACGCCCAATGGCTTGCTGTCGGCCAACCGCAATAGTCTCTTGGGTGGAATCCTGGCGCTGGTTATATTTGGTGGTTTGGTGTGGGTGTTGCGTCGGGGGCAGTTTGCCCAAGTCGAATGGCAACATTTTGAACCCCAACCGCTCAACTCCAAAGTGAGTAGTATTGGTAAACTACTGATGACGGATGTCTCGCTACCCTTTGAACTAACTGGTATTTTATTGCTTATGGCTCTGATGGGTGCCGCCTATGTAGCCAAGAATCGGTGAGGGTGCTTATTGGTGTATGCCCCAGCGTTTTAATGACGTACTCTCTATCTTCAGACGGAACGTTAAAAGCCTACAAGTCAAATTTTTGTAGCCAAATACTTCATTTTATTGACCGTTAAAATCATATCGTATCCACAAAACTTTTGAGGAATATCCCAAAGCGCATACATTTGTTTTTTGCCACGATTTATTCCATGAAAAAGTACATTTTGCTTCCCTTAATCGGCTTGGTATGCGTAGCTGCCCAATTGGCCGACGACCCCTTGGTGGAGCGTATCATGACGCAATTAGCCAAGTACACGTTTTATCACCCTCAAGAGAAAGTTTTTCTCCATACCGACAAGCCTTATTACATGGCTGGCGAAACTATTTGGTTCAAGGCGTATGTGCTTACGGCCTTTGACCACCAGCCCGACACCTTGAGCCGAGTCCTGTATGTGGACTTGGTGGCTGACCAAAAAGTGCTCCAACACAAACAGCTCAAGCTTCAAGACGGTGTGGCACATGCCGATTTTGTCTTGCCTGATACACTTCAGAGCGCATCGGTACAACTCAGGGCTTACACCAACTGGATGCGAAACTTTTCAGATGAGTTTTTCTTCAGCCAGAATCTCCGAATTTTTAAGCCTAAAGAAACCACTGCTTACAATGAAGAGCGCTTACGCCAACAGGCAGAGGTGGCTGATTTTCAGCTATTTCCAGAGGGAGGCAATCAAGTGTTAGGCATCGAAAGCCGAGTGGCGTTTAAGGCGGTCAATGCCTTGGGGCTGGGGGTGGACGTTTCGGGTTATATCTTAACCGATACCAAAGATACCGTATCGGCTTTTCAATCGCAGCATTTGGGCATGGGCTATTGTAGTTTTATGCCTGAGGCTGGCAAAAAATACACTGCCATAGTACAGCAAGCAGATGGTAAGCAAAAAATCGTTGGGGTGCCAGCGGCTTTACCAACAGGCTTTGTGATGAGTGTGGATAACATCTCTAACAAAGATGCCGTAAAAGTCTATGTCTTTAGCAATACGATTCAGGCTGGTACAGCGCCTATTCCATTGGTCTTGATTGCCCAGCAACGAGGGCAGGTGTGTCATGCGGTGAAGGCATTGATGAACCGAAAGGGCTTTTTGCTTACGATTCCCCGCACGCAGATTCCTGACGAAGGCATTGTTCAGTTAACGTTGTTCGACAACCAAGGCCAACCCTTGTGCGAGCGCATCATGTATGAGCGCAAGAAGAATCATCTTACCGTAAAACTGAATTCGAATAAAACAACCTACCGCACCCGAGAGAAGGTACAAGTGGAGGTAGAGGTAAAAGATGCCAACGGTAAGCCTGTGCAAGGAAGCTTTTCATTGGCTGCCACCGATGGTTCTCAAGTGATAGCCGAACCTTATGGGGCTGATATTCAGAACTATTTCTTGCTCAGTTCCGACATCAAAGGTTCCATTGAGCAACCCGGCTATTATTTTGACGAAGCCAATGACAACGCCACCCAGCATCTCGACCTGCTCATGATGACCCAAGGCTGGCGGCGATTTGTGTGGAATGAGGTCCTAAACGAAACCACTCTCAAGCCTCGGTTCTATGCCGAAGTGGGGCTGTCGGTAACGGGTACGGTGCTTCGCCCCAATGGCAAGACGACCGAAAAACCCACCAATCTGACTCTGCTGCTGTCGAGTGGTGAAAACAAGCAGTTTATCATGGGCGATGCCAGCCCAGAAGGTGTCTTTGGCTTTTATGGCTTGGATTTTAGCGATACCACCGACGTCTTGGTGCAGGCAGTTAAAACATCGGGTGGGCGCAACTTAACGATTCGTCTCAATGACTGGACTACCCCTGCTCTTCGGATAACCAAAGTGCCTTTTAACTCTATAGAATTCAGTCGAAAAGACTTAGATAACTTCTTGAAACGTAGCCAAGAAATGCTAGAAATAGAGCAGAAAATAAAATTGAACAAGACCCAACTGCTCAAGGAAGTAACCATCAAAGCTAAAAAAGAAGAAGAATTTGACGGGCGCAAAATCTATAGCCAAGCTGACAATACCATCAAGGTGGACCCTCAAAACTGTGGTTCGGCCTTCAATGTACTAACCCTGATTCAAGGGCGAGTAGCTGGGGTGCAAGTGACGGGCTCGGGCTTCAATATGTCGGTGCAAATCAGGGGGGCAGCTAACCTACAAGGGCCTGTTGAGCCGCTTTTTTTGATGGACGGAATGCCAATAGACCTTTCGATGGTAAATACGTTGTCGCCTTGCGATGTTGAGTCAATTGACATCTTAAAAGGCCCTTCGGCTGCGATTTTTGGCTCAAGAGCGATGGGTGGGGTGATTTCGATTCTGACCCGACGAGGAGGAAGTAACTATGATGCCACCAAAGAAGAAGCACCCGGCATCATTACTACCAAGCGCATTGGCTATGCCGTGGTACGGGAATTTTATACCCCCAACTACGACGACCCCAAACCTGAAGAACGCTATCGCCCTGATTTCCGCTCGACACTCTATTGGAAAGCTGACCTCAGGACCGACGAACAAGGGAAAGCCTCCGTTACGTTCTGGAACTCCGATGCACAAGCCCTAATCAATCTTCATGTACAAGGCTTTAGTCGGCAAGGAACCTTGGGCGTGGGGCATCATAGCTATCGAGTGCAGTAAGTCGCTGTTTTCTGATTTTGCGAAAATTGTTTATTTGTTAATATTTTCATTGTCAGTGAGTTAGTGAAAAATTTTCAATAACTCATCACCCGATGCCATAGAATTGTCAGATAACAAAACAGCAGCGGCATTTGCCGCTGCTGTTCGAACTATCCCTTAATTTTACACTTATGCTTATGCCGACATGACTGGAATATCAGCGTGGTTGACTACGTCTTCGGTTACACTGCCCAACAAAAAGTGTTCAAGCCCTTTACGAGCATGGGTGTGCATTACAATCAAATCAGCCTCTATCTCGTGGGCGTATCCCAAAATCCCTTTTTCTTCGGTAGGGGCATTATAAATGGTGAAATCGTAGTCAGTAAGTTTGAGTTTGTGAGCCAAGGCCGCCATTTTTTCCCGTAACAGATTCGAGTCAAAACGATACATGCCTGTGTCCACATACACAAAGTAAGGCGTCCATTGCCCTGCGGCTAACAATCCCACCGACTTGTCGATGAAGGCTGTTTCGTTAAAATCAGTAGCAAACAGCACTTTTTGAGGTACAAACTTGTCAATAGGGGCTTTGACCACCAACACTGGGCGCTTGGAGTTGCGTACTACATGCTCAGCATTAGAGCCTTGGGTCAATTCTTTCCAACCACTGGCACCTGTCGAACCCATCACAATCAGGTCGGCTCTGCGGCGGATGATGTCGTCGGTGAGCGAAGCCGAGGCCGCTTCAATTTTGATTTTGAAATTGACTCCCTCAAAACGAGGCTCATCAATCAGGTAATTGAGCCGCATCCGAGCATCTTTGACCATATTGCGACTGAATTCATCTTTGGTATAATAAGCCGATTCAATCACTGTGTAAGTTAACTTCGGAAACTTCACCAAGTGGAGCAATACCACGGTGGCGTCAATGGGCTTGGCAATTTGGGCAGCTACTTCTACCGCCGCTTCCGAAGCAGGACTAAAATCAACAGGTACGAGAATGGTTTTCATGTCAGAACGATGTTTAAAATTGACACTGTAAAATTCTACCTTGTTGTTCGGAATTCTATTGATTTTCAATAACTTAAAAAGTGATTCTTGTCATTTTTGAGAATGAGTACCCGACCCTTACAGCAGCTATCCCGATAACTATCAGGACGGTCAGCAGTCGCTGCCATTTTTTCGTCAGGAGGTATCAGAAAAGAAGCGAAATGAAGTACACCGTTAGCTAAATAATGTTTAGTTCTTGAAAGCTATTTTTAGCGATTCTATCACTCTAAGTGATGGAATCGCTATATTAAGCACCAATAAACAACAATTTTTGATTTTTCAACTAATTGATTATTAAGTATTTAATTTTCAAACTACTTCTCTACACGATAGCATTCATCAAACTAAAATTCTATTAAGTAATAAGGCAGATTTAAACCACCGCAGGGGCGGTCCCATAGACATATAGTAAACATAGAATTTAATTTGCTGAACATCAATTAACTATGTGTTCTATGTTCCTATGTGGTTGATTAAAATAACTTTGTTCTATTGCTTAATAAATTAATTATCAAGTATTTAATTTTCAAATTATCACATTTTCAAATTCTCAAATTACTTCCCTACTTTTGTGCGAACCATTCACCACACTATGTTCATTTTTGATGCTCACCTTGACCTTTCGATGAACGCCACCGAATGGAACCGTGACTTACGTCAACCCATTGAGGTGATTCGCCAGCGAGAGGCCCACCTTACCGACAAGCCCGACCGTGGCAAGGGGGTAGTTTGCTTGCCCGAATTGCGAAAAGGAAACATCGGTTTGGTGGTGGCTACCCAAATTGCTCGGTATGTAGCCCCAGACAATCCCTTGCCGGGCTGGCATTCGCCAGAGCAGGCGTGGGCGCATACCCAAGGCCAGCTAGCTTGGTATAAGGCTATGGAAGAAGCCGGAGAAATGCGTCAGATTACCAACTTGGTGCAATTAGAAGCCCATTTGGCTCTTTGGCAAGACGGCGCACCTACCGCCGACAAACCCATTGGTTATATTCTTAGCCTCGAAGGAGCCGACTCGTTGGTTCATGTAGATTACTTAGAGCGGGCTTATCAATACGGGCTAAGAGCCGTAGGGCCAGCCCATTATGGCCCAGGCCGTTATGCCTTCGGTACTGATTCAGAAGGCGGCTTAGGTGTGCAAGGACGGGCATTGGTCAAAGAAATAGAACGTCTTAACCTTATTTTGGATGCCACGCACCTTTGCGATACCTCGTTTTGGGAGGCGATGGACCTCTTTGGAGGGCATGTGTGGGCCAGTCATCATAATTGCCGAGCGTTGGTTAATCACAATCGGCAGTTTTCGGACGAGCAGCTCAAAGAACTCATCGCCCGAGGCGCCGTTATTGGCGGGGTATTAGATGCTTGGATGCTGGTACCCAACTGGGTGCGAGGGCAGTCAACGCCTCAAAGCATGAATTGCAACCTTGCCAAGCTCATTGACCACCTCGACCACATCTGTCAGCTCGCTGGCGATGCCTTGCACGTAGGCATCGGCTCAGACTTGGATGGTGCTTTTGGTAAAGAACAATCGCCTTACGACCTCGAAACCATTGCTGACCTCCAAAAAATTCCAGATTTGCTAACGCAAAGAGGATATACGTCAACAGATGTTGAGAATATCATGCACGGTAACTTCTTACGCTTTTTGCACAAGGCATGGCAATAAAAAGATACTAAAATCACAAAAAATTCCCCAATCTGAACAAGGCAAATTGGGGAATACAACCATTATTCAACCTAGTAATAGGATTGTTGTTGAGAAAGAGTTTTCACACACCTAAACGCTTATGGGTTGAAACCTTACGACTCTGGTGCTGGTGTTGTTTCTTTCTGAATGATTGGCCACACACCAGGTGAAGGGAAGCTTACGCCTTTGGTAATACCCCGCTGACTATTGTCTTGACCAAAATAATACAGCGGCCAGCCTTTGTAGGTCAGTTGGTTTTTGTCTCCTACCTTGATGGTCGAAAACTGTGATTTGTCCAACGTAGAAGGCACATCTTTGAGTTCTACCTCAAAAATTGGCCACACCGAATTGTTGCTAAAATCAGACTTTGTGAAGTTGTTCTTATTCTTTTTATCTTTGATATAAGCATACAAGGTACGGCCTTGTTCGTCCACAAAGTATTGAGTATCTGCTACTCCTTCTTTATACTGGGCGTTGTAGTTCTTGCCATCGTGGCCTACCAACTGGGTGTTAGCCAGCATAATGGTGTAAGAGATTTTGGCTACCGACCAAATCCCCGCTACGTTCTCGCCTTTCACATCGCCAGTTGCTGCATCGTTTTTGTAAGTGTAAAGCGGCCAGCCTTTGTAGGTAGTTTGTTTCTTTCCGTCGCTGCGGGTAATCGTGCCAAAATCAGAGGCATTCAGGCCTACATCGAGCCGTAGCGATTCGTTGTAAAACAGCGGCCAGTTGTCTAAGCATCCACCTGTACACTGCGAAGTACCCGTTACGTCTTTGGTAAAAAAATACAAGGTTTTGCCCGTGCCGTCGGCTAGTACTTTTCCGAGGGTAGTCTCTTGGAGACCGATGTCAAAACTTGGGCCTGTGTTTTCGTCTTTGCAGCCTGCGGCAGATACAAGCAGCGCCATCCCTACTCCTAGTAGGGTCCATTTGTTCATTGTCATTTTTTCTATAATTTTAAGCGTTCAATAAAAGGATTTCGTAGCCATTACGCCAACCAAGGCAGATAGGTTGCGTAAATCGGAAAAAATAAAGCCGATTTTCGATTGAGAATCGGCTTTTTGTTTGGTAATAAATGGTAGATGTAGCTACATACCTTGTAGCTTCGTTGCAGCTGATAAGATTTTTACACTATATTTGACCTGTACCTCATGAATCACACTCCCATTTGAAATCGTACATTATTTGTTGGTTACTTCTGTTAGGATTAGTGGGAGCTTTGAAGGCTCAGTCTAATCCTAAGGTGTTGGTTGTCAGTCAACAAGGACAGGTATATCCCGATGGTTGTTTGTATGTTTATGCCGATTCGACTAACATCGCCGACGTATTTGAGGTGATTCAACTCCAGCAGAAAGGGCGGTTTAAGGCTATTCCTTTGCACGACTATAATTTCGGAAATACTTCAACTATCCAGTGGATTTGCATGCGAGTACGCAATGCCTCGCTAATTTCGGAGTTCGTGTATAGCTTGCCGTTTCCGTATTTTAGTCAGATAGAACTTTTTGAGGTTCGGCAGGGGCAGGTGCGTTCTTTGGGTACAGCCGGGGAACTGTTTCCGTTTCAACAACGCCCATATCCCAGCAAAACCATTGCTTTCCCGCTTAGCATTCAACCTCACGAAACGATTGACTATTTTTTGATGATAGACAAACGAGGCGAAAACCTCCAAGTTGATATTTCTATTTGGGATTACAACACTTTTGGTCAGCACACCCGCTACGAATACATGGCTTGGGGCATCTTTGCAGGGGTGTTGCTGTTTTTGTTTCTGGTGAATGGATTTATCTACTGGGTCAACCGAGACGATATTTTTATTTGGTACAACTTGTTTTTGTTGGCCTCCATTTTTTATCAGTGGACAGACGTAGGCTTTAGTTTTCAGTACCTGTGGCGAGACTGGCCTTCGGTCAATCGCTTCAATCCTGAGTACTTGGCTACATGGCTTATTATGTTTTCGCAGTCGCATTTCATGCAGCGATTTATCGGGCTATCTCGTTCTAACAGTCGAGTGTACGACCCGCTTAATAAGGCGCTCAAGGTATTGCTTGGTGCATTGGTGTTGTTCGTCATTTTGCCTTTGGCTATGCCTACCCAATTGGCTGCCTATCGAATTGTCGCTAACCTAACCTTTATTTTTGTGATTGTATTTACTACGTTGGCCGTGTGGGCAGTGGTAGAGCAGCTGTATCGTAAAGACAAAAGCCGAATGGTGGTGTTTTATGCCTATGCTTTACTGATTCAGATGGTAGGTAATGTCATTATCATTGTGTTGTCGGCTAATGAGAGCAGTGGAACAATATCTGTATCGTTAAAGCCTTACACCGTGGCTATCTGTACGTTGATGGTCGATGTAGTGGTGTTTTCGTATGGTTTAGTGTATCGGTACAACCTACTGCACTTGCGAAGCCGAGATTTACAGTGGAGCATTTTGCAGTCGCAGCAAAAGCGTTCTCAAAAAGTGATTGACACCCTCGAAGAAGAACGCCGACGCATTGCCCAAGACCTGCACGACGAAGTGGGGGCTACTCTTGCTACCGCAAAGGGATACCTTTCGATGGCTCATAAGCAGCACAAACAACAGGCACAAGACTTGCTCACGGCGCAACAATTGCTCGACAAAGCCAGCGAAGACTTGCGAACGATTTCGCACAACTTAATGCCGAAGCAGTTTGAGCGAATCGGACTGGCTAGTGTACTCGACGAAAGTATTCGCAAAATGAGTAAGCATAGTACGGTCAGCTTCAATTACCTAATAATTGGCGATGAAATTAGGCTACCCCGCAGCCTTTCGATACAGATTTTTAGAATAGCCATCGAGTTGATAGACAATGTACTGAGGCATGCCAATGCCACCGATGCCACCATCCAGTTGGTGTATCACGGGAGCTATCTCAATCTGGTGGTAGAAGACAACGGCAAGGGCTTTGATTCAGACGACGAACAAAACGGCTTGGGCTTGCGCAACTTACGAAATCGAGCTGCCTATATTCATGCCGACATCTCGATGGACTCTAGCGAGTCGGGCACAACGGTTATTTTGGAAGTTCCGTTTCCCAACCAGCCTCACCACCTATGAGACGTACGTTTGCCATATTAACTGTCATAACAATAGCCCTGTCAGCCGGGCTATTAGGATGGGTGAGTAACACAGCCAAGCAGTACTTACCGATTGAAATTTCGTTGTTTGAGGATAAAACCAACACACTTTTGGTTAATCAAGCGGCAGAATACCGAGAGGCTGGTTTGTTTAAAGCAAACCCTAACCGGCGCCTCAGTGTGGGCTACACTGAGGCAGTATATTGGGCCCATTTTCGCCTCAGTGCCGACGTAACTCCTGCTGATTTATCACTCGAAATCACCAATTCCAAAATCAATGCCTTGGAGCTGTTTGAGCTCAAGGACAACACGTTTGTTTCGCTCGGAAAAACAGGTGACTTTTTGCCATTTTCGCAGCGTCCTAGCCCTACCCATACGTTTGTGTATCACCTCCATCTGAATTCTTACCAAAGTGTCAAGTATTTTCTAAAACTAGACAAACGCTACGAAGACCTTGCTACCGAAATCCGGCTTTGGCGTACTACCGACTTTGAACAAGCCGACCAATCCAACTACCTAAACTGGGGGATTTTTACAGGATTTGTTTTGTTAATCAGCGTATTAAATCTCTTGATGGGCTTTGTCACTCGTGATAAAACTTATGCTTGGTACGTAGCGTATATCTTGACGTTTGCGTTTCGTCAATATACCGATGTGGGCCTGTCGTTTGAGTTTTTGTGGCCCAATGCTCCACTTCTCAACCGCCCCGACCCACTCTTGATGTCGGTATGGCTGTATGTTTTTGTATTCTTATCGTTTATTTTGTCATTCGTCAAAAGCACGCCCATCACCAATACCCTCTCGTTTCGCTTAATTAATCGCTATCGCTGGGTACCCATGAGCTTTTTGGGTATCGTGGGGGTACTCATGCTACTAGGCATTCCCTCTACCTACCCCGGAATATACATGATTATCTACCGAGTGTATAGCATCGGTTCGATTCCTGTATTTGTGCTCATTTTTTGGTCTGCATGGGTATCGTTACGCCTCAAGAACACCATTACGGCCTATTACAGCTTTGCAATTTTGATTCAGGTATTGATGCAAATCATCAATGTAATACAGATTATCACCCGAAACCAAGCCAATGGCATCTATTGGATAGAAGGCTACCTGACGCTCATGGTAGGTTTTGTGATGGACTTGGTGGTTTTCTCGCTGGGCTTGGCCTATCGCTATAACCAATTCAAGAAAGAAACCGAAAAGTTAGAAAACGAATACCTCGAAGTAAAACAAGAGCAAAATGCCAACCTCATTGATGCTCTTGCCCATGAACGCCTGCGTATTACCCAACAACTCAACGAAGAAGTGGGCGCCTTGTTGGCCTCGGCTAGTTTTACGATAGCGAAAGCCTTGCAGCAAACGAAATTTCAAGAACAAACGCCCCTTTTGAGCTCAGCTAGTAAGTTGATAGACAAGTCAGTAGATGACTTGCGGAACATTACGCTTAACTTAGTACCCGTCGAATTTGCAGAGCAAGGTTTGGCAGTTTCGTTGCAGAATGCCGTTCAAAACGCCTCTCGTCCCGACGAAGTTACGTTTCAGTTTAAGTGCACCGGTGCGCCTGTCGCTTTAGCAGTGTCGGTTGAAGTACAGCTCTATCGGATAGCCACCGAACTTATTAATAACATTCTGAAACACTCAGAAGCGACACAAGCAACCGTGGCGTTGCATTATTTGATAGACCAAGTGCAGTTGGAGGTACAAGACAATGGCAAAGGCTTTGATGTACAACAACTGGAGCAGGGCAAAGGAGGTATTGGCGTGAACAACCTCCACTCAAGGGCACAATACCTGCACGCCGAACTTTCGATGCAGTCAGATGAAAAAGGTACCATCGTGAAGGTGTGTGTACCCATAAGTGAGGTTGAAAATGGTTAATCTGTTAAGCTACTTATTTTTAATGGGTTAGGTGAATATTTTTGATGGGCTAAGAAAAAAATGCAAGTAAAATTTTTAAAATAAAAAAAGAACAAACATTTTTGTTCGACAAATTTGTTTAATGCCCAAAATTGACTCACATACCAAAGAAAAAATACTCGTAGCGGCAGAGAAAGTTTTTCATGCGCACGGGTTTAAGGGTACTCGTACGAGTTTGATTGCCGAAGAAGCAGGTATTAGCCGCACCATGCTTCACTATTATTACAGCACGAAAGAAGCGCTTTTTCAAGCCGTACTTACCCACACACTCAACGCAGTGTTTACGCACATTAAGCGAGTGTTAGAGCCCGATATGTCTTTAGAAGCACTGGTAAATCATTTGGTGGATGTAGTGGCCGATTTGCTTGAAGAAAAGCCCGGATTGCCGAGTTTTATCGTTAATATTCTGAATGAAACGCCTGAGATTGCTCAGTTTTTGTCAGCAAGCAAAGAAGATAACCTTCCGGCGCAGTTAGATGCCCTTTTGGTGACGGCACGAGCCACGGGGCAAATTCGGTCAATGCTTAGTGGTGAAGACCTCATTCTGAATTTATACGCCCTGTGTTCGATTCCGTATTTGGGCGCTTCGTACATCAAGGCTAAAGAAAATCGTGACGATGAGTGTCTAAAAGAATTTATTCGAGCCAGACGAGCTTCTACCAAAGAATTTATCTGGAAAGGATTACAAGGCTACTAAACCTGATGACAATCAAGAGCGAATGTGTTGCGACTAGGCTCAAGAAAACCTAATCAATGCCAAAATTTGACCTTCAGAGGTCAAATTTTTTTAATCCAAAACAAACAATTTTGTCGAACAAATATGTTTAATTCTTTCATTTATCATGACTAAACCTGCCAAATACCTAGGCTACCGCCCGATTGACTACGAAACGGACTATGCCCCTTTTTTTATAGAAGCCATCGCCCCGATTCCAAAACTGGTGGCAGAGGTAATAAAACAGGGTTGCTATCCAGCGGGACAATTACCTTCTATTGAGCACGTTAACCAACTGCAAGAAAAAGGATACCTGCCCATTGAAACGGGTTATACTATAGAACCCGACGGCTCGGCTCGGGTAGCAGTACTGACTCCAATGCCCGAGGTATCGCCCCTTATGTGGGATTGGTGGTTTGGCTGGCATGGAAGCCACGACAATCGCTACAAACTGTGGCATCCTAAGGCACATCAGAGTGCAGCATGGCAAGACGGTCGTCAAGACGTTGAGGGGTATATCGGGCGCACGTCGCTGATAGAAGAATACATTGGCTCAAGTTTAGAGAAAGCAGCCATTCGTTTTGTACCTCCTGCCGAATTGGGTTTGGACAATAGCCGAAACGGTGGCTTGACCAACGAAGTATTCATTTGTGCCCGACTGGGCTATAGCCAATGGCCAATTGATTTTGGCTGGTTGGTGCATCAAGTTAGAGCTACTGCCAACGGTGCCGAAATGCGCTCAAGATTCTGGATGGGTGGGGCGCACATTCAGATTAGAAGCAATAGCCTCGTGGCAAAGGGCTTATCAAAGGTATTACAGAAAGTAGTGCGGCTACCAGAGCAGCAAGCCAAAGATTTACTGGCACATTGCTCCGAAGAAATGAACCACTTGACAAGCATTTTACCATCCTTATACAAAAGCTACCACCCCTCAAAAGCATGAACTTACCTACACAACTCATCCGAAATACAGACCCAGGTTTCAAGAAAGCCATTATGGATACGCTTTTTAACAAACGTGAATTGAGTCGTCGGCCTTATATGATGGTGTTCCCGAATAGCGTGGAAGACATCATCGAAACGATTCGGTACGCCCAGTCGGTTGGGAAAAAAATCAGTGTTTGCTCTGGCGGACATAGCTGGTCGGCTAACCATGTACGAGACGACAGCATCTTGATCAACATGAAAGGTTTTAACAGCTACCAGATAGACAAATCAACCATGACGGCTCAGGCTGGCCCGGGGGTAGGAGGTAGCGTATTGCTCACGGCATTATTCAACCAAGGGTTATTTTTTCCGGCAGGGCACTGCAAAGGGGTTTGTATTGGGGGCTATTTGCTACAAGGTGGGTTTGCTTGGAACGGTCGAAAACTAGGTATGGCCTGCGAAAGTGTGATAGGGCTGGATATCGTAACTGCCGACGGCAAATACGTACATGCTAACGAAACTGAAAATGCTGATTTGTATTGGGCAGCACGAGGGTCAGGAGGAGGTTTTTTTGGGGTGGTCGTACGATTTCATTTGCGGCTATACCCTCGTCCCAAATATAGCGGTATGCTACTTCATGCGTTTGGAATGAAGTACCTAGAAGACGTAGTGCACTGGGCCTACGAAGTGGGGCCGAGCATTCCGCCAGCCGTAGAGTTTCAGATGCTCATGAGTAAGCGAACACTGAGTTACTTTAAACCCGGAATAGAGGCAGCAGCCCCCGTTTTTGCTGATACCAAGGAGGAGTTTGAGCAGGCTACGGAGTTTATGCGTAAAAGCCCTATCAAGCAAAAAGCTTATTTCCGAACGCCCTATTTCAGTACCAATATGAACCTGCTGTATCACTTTGCCATGACGCATTATCCTGATAATCATTGTTGGGGTGTGGATAATATGTGGACCAGTGCTTCGGTAGAAGAATTAATTCCTTTTTTGAAAGGAATTACCGAAACCCTTCCACCACCACCTGCGCACGTGTTGTGGCTCAACTGGCATCCAAAGCTGCCACGTCAAAAGATGGCGTTTTCGATGGAAGACAATGTTTACCTTGCTTTGTATGGTGCTTGGAAGTCGCCCCGAGATACCGACCAATATGGAAACTGGGCTACCAACTGGATGCGCCAAATGGAACACTTGGCCAAAGGTATCCAGCTTGCCGACGAAAATCTACACAACCGTACCGCTCGTTTTGTGAGTGATGACCATCTTCAAAAACTTGATACCATCCGAGCCGACCGAGACCCCAATGGGCTTTTTAACGCTTGGCATAGCCGGCCAGTGTTGGTCGAGTAAAAGAGTAAGGTATGGCTTGTGGTTTAAGGCGCCAGTGTAAGCGTCAAGTAATAAAGCCCACCCACGCTTGGACCTGCTAAAAAATTGTAGTAATAGCGGTTGAGTAAGTTGTTGGCTGCCAGCTTAATCTGTATGTTGGGCTGCTTGAAGTGATAACTAACTTGGGCATCTAACGAGGTGAAAGCTGGCACATAACCCGTGGCCAACGACGACTGCCACAAGAAACCTTCCTGCCACTTGAGTTGCACTCCTGCTCCCCACGGCGACTGTCCCGGCAGCTGCTGAATGCCCACATTCATAATCCATCGGGGTGTGTTGAAGGCTTCTTCTAGGCCATCGTTACGGTCTTTGCGGTCAAGTTGGGCAAACGAGGCATTGGCCGAAAGAACGTATTGCTTACTAGGAATGAATCGGTAACGAACTCCCCAACTAGCACCGTAATTATATACGGTTGAGGTTGAATTGGTCCAGAGACGATAGCGGTCTTGGCGAGTTTTGTCGTTGAGATACACCGCAATCGTGTCGGGGTTACTGCTGGTAGTTTTGGGTAAAATTACTTCTACCTGCGCCATAAAGTTCTGATACTGATTGTAGTAGAAATCGGCGTCTATCCAAAGCCGTTGTTGCAAAAACACCCCTTTATAGCCAATCTCGATGCTTTTTACTTGCTCTGGCTGAATGTACGTGTAGTCATTTTTCTTGAGTAAGGCTTTGTTTTGCAGAATCGCCTGTGTAAGCGGAATGCCCTTGGTGTTGACATCGCTCGTAATGGCGGCTTGAAACGCATCCACAGAGGTTTTGAAATACGAATTTTCAAAAATCCCTGAAGACATCACAGGTAAACCTCCCACTCGCTTCACACCACCGCTGTTCACATTAGAAAATGCCTCAAACAAAGAAGGAAAACGATAGCCGTTTTGGAACGACAATCGGAAATAATGGGCGGGATTTGGGTTAAAAAGCAAGGCTATTTGCGGATTCCATCGCAGCGGAAAATACTCATTCTTATCGGCTCGAAGCGATGCACTGATGCTTAGTTTGTCTTGCCAGAGTTGTTTGCGTAACTGAACCACACCACCTTGTTTGGTATAAGTAAGGTTTTGGTCGGGCTTGATAGGATTTATGAAATAGTTCCCGTCGGGGAAAACGACGTAGCGCCGATAATCGGCCCCAACCATGAGGCTGAATTTCCAGCGATGCGCCAAGTCTGCTAGGAGTTGTTGGCTCAAATTGGCCTGAACATCAAGGTGATACAGCCAAGTTTTTACCTGCAAAGCTGCGCCAATATCCCAATTATTGATGGATGACAATTTCTCGATTTGTGATTCAAAAGCTGCTGTATGAGGTACAGGCCTGCCCGCATCGGCCTGCGAGCGAGCAGCTTGAAGGGCTTCTGCCAGCGTCTTCCCCGCTACAATTTGTTGATTGTAAGCCGTTGTGAAATCTTTGTACCACACGTCGTCTGACTTGTAGCCTCGGTCTATGTTTTCGGCCATCGAACGGATGTTGTACGACTTACCTGTGTTCTCAGAAGTTCGGTACGCCTTGATTTCGAGGCTGGGGATTTTGAACATCAACACGTGCTGGTCGAGCCAATAATCGTTGAGGCGAAAGCGGTTGGTACGTTGATAAAGGTTGTCTAATTGCCCCCAGCGGTAGAGGTAAATGAGCTCCCAGTTGGGGCGAGGACGAAAATGTAGCGCTACGTCGCCTTTGAGATTCCGAATCGAAAAATCAGCAATGTCTTTTTCAAAATATCCTGTACGAGCCACTGAAACTCGCTTTCCACTGAGCGTGAGTGTACGGCGGTTCGACGACTCATTTCCGTATCCATTAATCCCATCGTAAGCAGGGTTATCGTTGCCAAAAAGACTGAGCGTAGCATTGCCATTGGGATTGAGGTCTTGGTTATTATCCGAAATCCAGTCATAGCCTGTTAGGTAGTCGAGATTGAGCTTGATGGCCCAGCGATTGTTCCAGGCCTTAGCCCAGCGTAGGGCCGTTTCGCTGTAAAGATGTGCCGCTGCATTGGCATCGTTGAGATGATTGATACCTGTTTTTTGTTGGATACTAACGCCTTGATAATCAAAGGGGTTTTTGGTAAAAAGGTTGACTAATCCATTGAGCGCATTGACACCATACAGCGCAGAAGCCACGCCGGGTACTACTTCTACATGGTCAATGTCTAAGTCGGTGGGAGCCAGCGCACTGCCAATAGGCGAGCCAATGTGTGGGGCTTGATTGTCAATGCCTTCTACCATTTGCACAAACCGCACGTTGGTTGGGTTGGCAAATCCACGAGTATTATACACCTTAAACCCCAAACTTGAAGTAAGTAATTGGACACCTTTGAGGTTTTCGATGGCGTCGAAATAGGAGGGAGCCGTGTGGTGTTGGATACTCCGATTATCCATCAGTTCAATACTAATGGGCGACTTTACGACCGATTCGGCACGGCGAGAGGCCGTTACTACTATTTCGGATAAAGCGTGCGTCGAGTCCAAAGGGGTGGACGGTGGCGTGGTTTGTTGCGCCCACGCCATCGTACTGCTTACCAAACCAACCGTAAGGAGACGGAAGAAAGGTGTTTTCATAGAAGGTCGTTATGTCTGCAAAGAAATAACGAATTATCGTTATTTCCAAAAAAATATAACGACTAATACCAATTGGTTGTACGTAGAAAAACAGCAGTTTGGTCAAGACGGTGGCTTAGGGTTGTTTTTGAGAGGGCAACCTCGGAAAAAATGCCGACGTACGAGCGATGTAGTCTTTGTATTGCGGTTTGGTTTTAACCAATTTTTGCTCTAACAATGCCACGCCTGATACTTTCATAAGCAAAAAAGTCATCAGAATCGGGCTAAAAGCATAGGCATAACCATTGGCCGACAGCGCAAAGCAGAAATACCCCCACCAGAGGAGGGCATCGCCAAAGTAGTTGGGGTGGCGAGTATAATACCATAATCCTGTGGCGAGTACTTTGCCTTGATTATCAGGATTTTGTTTAAACTTTGTCAATTGCCAGTCACCGATTGTCTCAAAGCAGAAGCCAACGGTCCAGAGCAATATGCCCAGGTAATCCCAACCCTGTAAGTCTCCAGTAAGGGTCTGAGCAATAAACAAAGGCGCTCCGATAATCCAAGCCAGTAGTCCTTGCAACACAAACACTCGCAGATACGAAATCCACCAAAACTGCTTGCCTGCCTCTTGCCGCCATGCCTGATAGCGATAGTCCTCGCCTTTGTTTCGGAGGGCAATATGTACCCCCAATCGGACGGCCCAGATGGTCACCAACACGGCCAAGACCCCGTTGCGAGGGCTGAGTGCATCGAGCTGAAACTGATAATACCAAGCCTGTATAGCGAAAAGCCCACCCCAACAACTATCTACAATACTGGCATCTTTCAGATACAAACTGTACAACCACAGCGCTGTCATAAAAAGGAGCACCCACATTAAGCTCTGCCCAAACACGGCATGAGTTGTGAGTAAAAAGGTGCTAATGGCCACGATAATCAGGAGCAAAACGATTCGAAGGATAGTCATGGTAGTGGTGGGATTATTGTTTGATAATCGCTCCGTCAGACATCACAATGGTGCGGTCCGAATTGGCGGCGAACTCCTTGTCGTGCGTAACGGCGATGATGGTTTGACCAAACGAATGGGCTAAGTTTTGCAAGATTTCAAAGGCGATACGGGTATTGGTCGAGTCCAAGTTGCCCGTAGGCTCGTCACCCATGATAATGGTAGGGTCATTGATAAGTGCCCGAGCAATAGCTACCCGCTGCTGCTGGCCGCCCGATAGTTTGGACGATAGCTTGCGAGCGTGCTCTTCCATGCCAAGCATTTTCAGCTTTTCGTAGGCTCGGTGTTCAATTTCTTCACGGGAATACTTACCCAACTTTAAGGCCGGCAGCATCACGTTTTCGAGCACTGAGAATTCGGGCAAGAGAAAGTGAAACTGAAATACAAACCCGATGTGTTCGTTCCGAAAGGTCGCCAAGGCATTTTGAGTTTGACCTGTGAGCTTTTGGTTATTGATAAATAACTCGCCTTCGTAGTCGGTGTCCATCGTCGAAAGGATATAGAGCAGTGTTGATTTGCCGCAACCTGACTTGCCTACAATGGTCAAAAACTCGCCCTTGTTGACCGAAAACGTAATGTCACGCAAGACTTGAAACTTCTCGGGTTCGTAGAAGTATTTGTTGAGGTTCTTGGCCGTAAGGACGGGAGTTGTCATGACGATAAAAATTACCCCCTCAATATCGAAACGGGGTCCACTTTAGATGCTTTTTTGGCAGGGGCATAACCCGCAAAAAGGGTAGT
Organism: Spirosomataceae bacterium; assembly: GCA_046329195.1. Taxonomy (GTDB): domain Bacteria; phylum Bacteroidota; class Bacteroidia; order Cytophagales; family Spirosomataceae; genus JAXLVB01. The sequence goes on from JAXLVB010000001.1 coordinate 1,759,230, forward strand.
GACTACGGCAAAGATAACACCAATGACATAGAAAATAGGGTCGAAATTGACGGGAAAGTGGTCAATACTGATGAAATCGCCCCCATCGAAAGGTGCTAACGAAACCATATACGAAAACACAAAGCCGAGTATCATGCCCAAGATGGCTCCCAAGATGCCAATGATGATGGCTTGCATCAAGAAAATCTGCACGATGTCTCGCCCCGAAAACCCCGTAGCTTTCAAAATCGCAATGTCTTTGATTTTGTTATTGACCGTCATGCTCATAATATTGTAAATTCCGAAACCTGCCACCAACAGCATGGTCATCGAAACGATGTAGGTCATAATAGAACGGATTTTGTTGCTAGTCACAAGCGACGAGTTGGCCGTTTGCCAATCTTCGGCTTTGACCTGATACTGCGAAGCCAGCTGTTGTGCAAACTGAGTGGCACCATATAAGTCTCTCACTTTGAGGCTAATATCGGTGATGTAGGTGTTGTCTTTTTGTAGTAACTTTTGCACAGTACTGATGTTGGTATAGCTACGGGCATTGTCAATAACCCCCACGCCTGACTTAAAAACTCCTACTACTTTAAGCACAAATACCACGCCCCGAGGCGTCACCACCGTAACATTGTCGCCCTCGTGAACACTGATTTTCTTGGCCAATCCAGCGCCCATAATCAGGCCATTGGTCGTAGAAAGCAGGTTCTCAATGCGCCCCGATTTCATTTGGCTGCGGAGGTCAAACAGGCGGTCTTCGTCCAGTACATTTACACCCAGCAGTGTGCCATTAAACTGTACTGAGCCGTAGTTGTAAAACACCGGTGAGCTCACCTGCGCCGACAGCCCCGTGATGTTGGGGTCTTGCCGAAGCTGCTCCATGATTTGAGATGCTTTTCGCAAGTACAGCTGTTCTCGTTTGGGTTTTTGGTGATGCAGCGCCACCAACGTATCGCTGTGTTGGTAGCGTTCGTCCAGCACCGAGCGCCGATTGACCTCGGCTTCTTTATAGAGCCGAATATGTGGCGAAGCCTGAAACGAGAGGTTATCCACCAACTTATTTACCCCCGTCATCACGCTCGACATCAGCACATAAAACCCAATCCCAAACGTAACGCCCAGCACAGCCGTTAGTGTTTGTCGTTTTTTGGCTAACAAATGCGTTTTGGCAATCCGAAAGTTAGTGGCGTTAAACAACATGAAAGCGGTATCGGTTTTTGACTCTTTATGAATTGACTTAGTGTCAGTAATTTTACCTCACGGTAGCCGCTGGCCGTCCAACCCATTCTTGGTAGGAGAGGGTAGCTGGGGATGAGGTGTAGCGTTGTTTACTCACAAACCTCCTTGTCGCTGAGCTAACCTTGCGAGGGTTTGGCGGTAGGGCTTCAGCCCCAAAGTTAAGCACAACAACGCCAACAAACAGCTACCCAAGCTCACAATAATCATCGAATACCGAAGTAAACTTTCGTCGTGAAAAACGAAGTCGGTGATGAGCGCCACTGAAGTAGGCCCCAGTCCAATGCCAACAAGGTTGACAATAAACAAATAAATAGCGCTACCAATGCCTCGCATTTGATTGGGCATGGCCTCTTGCATGGCAGCGGGTGCAGCTCCAAAGGCAAAAGCCGAGAAAAAATTGCTCGGAATCAGCAAAAGTAGGGCCACCTCGGGCGAGGGTACTACCAAATAAATCGTTCCGAAAACAATCAGCCCGATGGCCGAAATAATCCCAGCTCGTAGCTTGGCGTCGGTATAGCCTTTTTCGAGGAGGTAGTCGGCGGTGCGGCCTCCTACCACAATGCCCAAAGTACTAAAAACCGTAACCGACAACCCAAATAAAATACCCGTTTTGGAGGCTTCCCAACCATGTACTCGGTCAAAAAACGTAGGCACCCACGCCACAGTGGCGTAGTTGGTGAGGGCAATAAAACCTGTGCCTAAATTTTGAAGCAAAAAGGGCTTCCAGTTGGCCTTGAGATAGCTAAATACCTCATTCATTGGGATTTGACCCTGGGAGGCACCTTTGCGCTTGGGCTCTTTGATGGTCTGCATCAACAGCACACAGAGGAGACCTGGTAGCCCTACGATAAAGAAAACACTCTGCCAGGGGTAGATTTCGCCAATGAGTGGGAGGTGCCAAGTACTTTGCACGGTGACTAATTTCAGAACTAGTCCTCCAATCAAGATAGCCAAGCCTGAGCCCAGAAAAATCCCCATCGAATACACACTAATAGCCGTAGCAAGTTTGTTTTTGGGGAAATAATCAGTGATGATTGAATACGCCCCCGGCGACAGCGCCGCTTCGCCAACTCCCACGCCAACCCGAGCCAAAAACAGTAGTCCATAGCTATGAACCAAGCCGCATACTGCCGTTGTGAGGCTCCATATCGCAATCCCCCACGACACAATGCGACGGCGGTTGTATCCGTCCACGAGCCGCCCAATCGGAATGCCTAAAAACGTATAAAAAATGGCAAAGCTAAAGCCCATCAGCAGGCTCATTTGCGTGTCCGACAGGTGCAAGTCTCGCTTCATAGGCTTGACCAAAAGGCTCAGGATTTGTCGGTCAATAAACGAAGAGACGTAGGCCAGCATCAGTACGAAGACCACGTACCAAGCGTACCGAAGGTTAGGTTTCGGGTTTTCCATGAGGTTTAGAGGAGTAGAGTAAAAAGACGTCGTGCAATCAGATGTAATGATAGCCGAATAATCCATTATTTCAAATAAAGCACTTGACTTTCAGTGGATTTGTGGTAATAGGCTGTTCGTTACAGCATGTGGTGGGCAAAGAACAACGCTTTTGTAGTGTAAGACTTTCTTATACTTTCAGGTTTAAACTAAACAAACGGGTTAGCACAAGTTACACGTTGTTAAACTTGCGAAAGGAAGGGGATTTCAAGATTTTTGCCTCAATAGCTGGTGCACGGGTGACAACATTCGCTGTGCTAAAACGTCAATGAAGGTGGAATTTATCAAAATTGAATAAAGAAAAAATATTATTTGTAGGTATTTTGCATGTTATTAAAAGTATTTTTGTGAAAAAATGCCTTACCAGATATGGAAGTAAAAGAACATATAAGTATTGAAAATTTTGATGGTAAAAGTTTCAAAATTAGACTTATTGAGGCTAATGAAAATAGCAAAGCTATAGTAACACACTATTTGCACAACATCAATAATGGTGTTTCAAAGCATTATAAAACAGATGCTGAAAAATATATCAATGAGTATTTAAAAGAAAGCTATAAAGAAGAAGATATTTCCAAAGTTTCTGAATCAGCTATTCAAAAACTGCTTTTTGAGGTTGAAAATGTGCCTTTTCCCACACCTAATAATTACAAATTCAAATTCATTGACCTATTTGCTGGAATTGGCGGATTTAGAATTGCAGAACGTAGGAGGTAAATGCGTTTTCACAAGTGAATGAGATAAAGAAGTACAAAAGACATATCGGGCGAATTTTGGTAAAATGCTTACACAAGCTAATTAGGATTAATCATGCGCTCTAATGTTTGGAAACGAGAAGAACTAATAGTTGCGTTAAATTTATATTGGAAAGTCCCATATAATAAGATTAGTGGGAGTTCAAATTCTCTTATCAAAGATGTTGCTCAAATTATTGGAAGAACACCTGCTGCCCTTGCCTATAAGTTGATGAACTTTACTAGCCTTGATTCTGAAAGACAATTTAAAGGAAATAAAGGAAAATCAGGGATAGGTAAATTAGATTTAATTATTTGGAATGAATATCTTAATGAATGGGAAAAACTTGCGGGTGATAGTGCGGAAATTTTGTCTCATTATGCCAATAAGGATAAAGGATATAGCACCTCATTAGAAGATGAAATATTATATACTGGCTTTGAAAAAGAAAGAATTGTAAGGACGAGAATAAATCAAGCTGATTTTAGAGCAAGAATTTTGGCTTCGTATAACGAGAAGTGTTGTATTACAGGTATTGATATTCCAACTCTACTCGTTGCAAGCCATATAATTCCATGGTCTAAAAATCACAATGAACGTCTAAATCCCAAAAATGGCTTATGTCTAAACTCTATTCATGATAAGGCTTTTGACAAAGGTCTTATTACAATTGATGAGAATTTTGTGTGAAATTATCACCGATAATCCTAAAAAATCATAAAGATCCTTCGATACAAAACTTTTTTATAAGATATTGTAATCAGAAAATCACCCTCCCAGATAGATACATTCCGGATGTAAACTTTTTAGATTGGCATTATCATAACATTTTTCAAAAATGATTTTATGTACTTCATTACAGTTCTATATGGAAGTGATTCTGTAAGAAAATTTTATAACCGTGAAATTTTTGAAGAATTAGAATTGGCATTGACTCTGAAATATTATGAATTTAAAACAAAAGCAGAATTAGAGGCTTTTATTTATGGATTGGAGGAAGCTAAGGGTTGGTATGAGTTAATTTATTTTAAAAATGAGAAATTACAACCATTTAGTCTATTGTCAGTAGCGGAGTCTTAAAAGATTCAAAACCGTCAGATTATATATCTCAATATTGGGAAAAATACACCAAGCATGGCGAAAACAACAATAATCTTAATGGTAAAATCTTTGAGTACGTTTTAGCCACATTATTTGTTCGAGAAGATATTTTACCAATTTACATGAGTGCTAAAGTAGCGTTTGTGCCCAATGTTATTTATGATTTAATGTTTTATACAGCCGAAAGAATTCAATTTGTATAAGTGCAAAAACAAGTTTAAGAGAACGATACAAACAGGCAGATTTAGAAGCAATAGCTTTAAAATATGTCCATAGAAAAGCCTTGAGTTACTTGGTAACTCTCGAAGAAAAGAAGCGAAAGGTGTAAAACAAAAAATAAAAACTGGAGATGTAATTGGGCTTGATAATGTAGTCGTTGCTACAAATTCCGAATTTGATGACCTGATAAATGAATTGAAAGAATTTCAGTTCTCAGAGCCACCTATTGTTAAAGTGATAGAATCAAATCAGATAATTACTGCTGAAAAGGTTTTATTGTTGAAGTAAACCTTTGATAATTCATAACATATATGGAACAAAACCAAAATGTATTGATTGTCAAATAATTATCTCACCAAAAGTACAAACAAATACCCAAGACATCAACAGGTTAATGCCTTTTTTGATAGCTCACCCGCTACCTACTGATTCCTTGCACCAGTGCCACGACAGCCGCCACTTTTTGTTCGTCGGCGTAGCTTAGTTCGTACTCAGAGGGAGCTACGGTGCCTCCCATCGAAAGCGCAGGATTCCGAAACTGCATCAAGCTATCACGGGTGGATTTACCCGTTAGGTGCAGGGCTTGCACACCCGTTTGGAGCAAAGCGGAGGCATTTTGGGCTGATACCCCGCTGCCAGCCATGATTTCGATGCGCTCCTGAGCTGCCTGTACCAGCGTAGCCAACAGGTCTTTGCCATCGAGTGCCCTATTTTGCTGGCCCGAGGTCAAGATTCGGATACAGCCCGTTTCAATCACTTCTTCTAAAGCCAGCAGCGGGTCGTTGGCCATATCAAAGGCTCGGTGAAAGGTAACGCCCATCGGCTGAGCCAGTTGGACCAGCCGCCGAGTTTGGGCTACGTCAATGCGTCCGTCAGGATGTAGTAAGCCCAGCACAACGCCATCGGCGCCAAGGGTTTTGGCTATTTCGATGTCTCGTTCCATCACCGCTATTTCAGAAGGGCTATAGAGGAAGTCGCCTCCACGGGGCCGAATCATCACAAAAAGTTCAATGTTTATGGCAGCTCGTACGGCTGCAATCAGGCCTGCCGAGGGCGTAGTGCCGCCTTCGAGCAGCCCGCCACACAATTCTACTCGGTGGGCTCCACAGCGCTGCGCCGTGAGGCAATCTTCTAATGAATACGAACAGATTTCGATAGATACCATGTTGTGGGTAAGTGAATAGATAAGAGACTGTTAGATATAGACATGAGATGATTGGATAGGGAATAGAGGTGTGCCTATCGTCTCATCCTCTCATGTCTCCAAATCTCCTATCTCCTCTTGTCCAATCAGTTTTTACACAAAAAATTAAAAGAAGTAATAATTTTTTTTTCAAAAATTAGTTTATTACAGACAGATTTTAAATGGGTGATGTGAAGATGTGCAAAAAAACTTTACTTTTGCACTCCCAATTCTAAAATACCTATTTGAATTGTTTGTAACGTGTACTAAATCAGTAACTTAGAAAGGAGAAAACGGATATGTATTGGACGCTCGAACTGGCTTCTTATTTAGAAGATGCTCCTTGGCCTGCCACAAAAGACGAACTTATTGACTTTGCTATTCGCACAGGTGCGCCGCTCGAAGTAGTTGAAAACCTACAAGAACTTGAAGACGACGGACAACCCTACGAAAGTATTGAAGAGATTTGGCCTGATTACCCAACTAAGGACGATTTCTTCTTCAATGAAGACGAATATTAATGTCTTACGAAAAAGTTTTCACGTTTGCGAGAACTTACAGCTTGTTGATTTTTGCCAGCTAATGGCTATTAATTAGCAGCTAACGTGTAATAAGAAGTCGCTTTCCGACAAGGTGTTTAGTGGAAAAATAAACGGACTCACTACAAGAGCCATAGCGTTTTTTCACTGAACACCTCGGTTTTGCCTCAGCCAAACGGCTGAGGCTTTTTTATATGTCTATAAACCAGCAGCTTCTCTAAAATGCCGAATCAGACTAAGGTAGTTGTCTTGGGCTTCTTGGGTTTGAGCAGCGGTCCATCCCAAGCATTCTGCCATCAGTGCCGCCGTTACCGGAATGGCCCGTTCGGTGGCTTTCCAGTCAATCAATTCTAAACCCAAGCGTCGGGCCAGTACGTCACGTAGGGTGCAGGCCATTTCTTGGGTGGCGGCATACACCACCTCAGCCTGTACGTAGGCGTAGCCTTCGGCCAGAAGCTGTTGCAGGGCTGGTTTTTGCTGCATGAGGGCTATGATTTTGGTAGCTTCAAAGCCGTATTTTTTGCACAAGTGCTGACAAACCGCCTCCGAAAATCCTGACGACTCATGCAGTTGCTTCCAGAGGTCAGGGGTGTAGCCTTCGGCGCCGTACAGTAACTGCGTTTCGGTCAGGCAGGCGACTTCGGGCTGGCTGAGTTGCTCATAAACGGCATCAATAGTGTCTTTGGCCATGGCCCGGTAGGTGGTCCATTTGCCTCCCATGATGCTCAACAAACCAGAGGTTTCGTCCACCTCTACTTCATGGTCACGCACCAAAGCCTTGGTATCGGCGTCGGGGTTGGCCTGTAGCAAGGGACGAAGACCTCCAAACCCACTTTTGACTTGTGCCCGAGTGACAGGCTTGGCCAAGTAGCGATTCACGTAGTCGAGGAGGTAATCTACTTCTTCAGAAAGTAAAATGGGCTCTTGGTCAGAGAGTTCATCTTCGGTATCGGTAGTGCCTACCAGAAGTTCGCCTTGCCACGGAATGATGAACACCACTCGCCCGTCATTGGTTTTGGGCACTAAAATGGCCGTATCGCTCTGAAGCAATTCTTGGGGCAACACCAAGTGCACGCCCTTGCTCACCCGCATCCGTGAGGGAGCTTTGGCGTTGGCCATTTGCCGAATGTGGTCCGAAAATATCCCCGTAGCATTGATAAACACCTTTGCCGTGAGCGAAAACTGCTCGCCCGTCAGTTCGTCTTGGATGGTAGCACGCTGCAACTTGCCGTTATCGTCTTTCCCAAATGCCGTGATACTGGCGTAGTTAAGCGCCATACATCCTTTTTCGATGGCCGTTTTGACCAAGGCCAAGTTATAACGAGCGTCGTCAAACTGGCCGTCATAATACAATACAGCGCTGTGTAGTTCGTCTGTTTTGAGGGTAGGGATTCGCTGCAAAGACTCTTCTTTGGAAAGCCATTGACTCGACTCCACGTTGTGGTCGCCGGCTATCCAGTCATATACTTTTAGGCCTGCGCCGTAATACAAGGTATCAAAGCCCCGAAAGGTGGGTGTAAGCAAAGCCAGTGGATGTGCCAAATGTGGGGCGTTATTGAGCATATAAGCACGCTCATGCAGACCCTTGCGCACCATCTGAAACTGCTCCCAGTCCAATTTTTTGAAAGCCTGCTCCAAGTACCGAACGCCTCCATGCACCAGCTTGGTAGAGCGGCTTGAGGTGGCCGAGGCGAAATCATTTTTTTCGATAAGGGCTACTGTTAGACCCCTGAGGGCAGCATCAAGGGCACAGCCAGCCCCGGTGGCACCCCCACCAATGATACAAACGTCAACGTGCTGACTATGAAGTTGTTGTAGTGCTTGCTGGCGAAGCATAGTTGTAATGGAATAAGTTTTTGCGCCAAGTTACGTATTATCTATGGCGCTACTGAAATATTTTTGTTGAAATTATGGTTATCACTTACAAGTTTTTGTTATATTTGAAAAACCTGCTTGCCCATGGCCATGAAAGATAGTTTGGTGGGTATGGTGGAAAAAACCGCCACCCGTAGTGTTCGTTCAGGGATGGACTTAAAAGCCCTTAAAGACCTTGTTCGGAAAGGAGAGAGCCATCATCTGGAGTTTAAACTCAAGGCCAATCACCCCGAGAAAATCATTCGTGAAGTAGTAGCCTTTGCCAATAGCCAAGGAGGTACACTACTGATTGGTGTCAGCGACGACAAGCAGATTCCGGGCTTAAAATTTGCCGATGAAGAAGAATACATTTTGGTGCGAGCCATTGACAAATACTGTACGCCTAAGATTCAGTATCGCTTAGAGCGTATCAGCGTTTCACCAGACCGAGAGGTACTTATCTTTGTGATTCCGCCCAGTTCCGAAAAACCACATTATGTACTTGATGCACCCGACAGTGAGCATAAAAAGGTGTTTATTCGGCATCAAGACAAGTCTATTCAGGCCAGTAAAGAAGTACGGCAGATTCTGAAATGGAAAGATCGAGCCAATAATGTGCAGTTTCGGTATGGCCGCAAAGAGGAGATTTTGATGAAACACCTCGGCGAACACGAAGAAATTACAGTTGAAACTTTATCGAAAATAGCAAAAATACCCATTTGGCTAGCATCTAAAACGCTGATTACCTTAGTGTTGGCAAACGTACTCAAGATTTTGCCCGACGAAACCGCCGATAAGTATATCATGCTTTAGGCCATGAAATCTTCAAATAGGTAAACGTACCAAAAGAACAAGGAATACCCAAGCCCCTCTTTGCGTATTCCTTGCTCTGGTAAGCGCATCGTTTACACCACAACGCTAAGTTCTACCTCTATATTCCCTTTAACAGCTTTAGAATATGGACAAACATTGTGCGTAGTTTGTGCTAAACGCTGGGCTTTTTCTTGCTCCATGCCAGGCAGGTTAACAATCAGCTCGGCAGAGAGGAACAGCCCGCCAGTGTCGCCCACGTTGAACGAAACGTTGCAATCTACCGATGTATCGGCAGGTAGCTCAATGCTTTGTTTGTTGGCTACAAAGAGGAGCGCTCCGCCATAACAAGCCGCATAAGCTCCAGCGAATAACTGTTCGGGATTAGTAGCACCGCCTTTTCCGCCCATCTGAACGGGTTTTTCGGTTTTTACGTCTAAAACCCCATCCGATGAGGTGAGTTGGCCTTCTCGTCCTCCAACACTGCGGACACTGGCCGTATAAAGTTTGGGCATAATAAAATAGGATAAAGGCTCGCTAAAGCATAACAAGACCACAAGGTCAAATTGAGAATTTACCAAGCCGACTAAAGTATAGAAGAACAACCAAAATAATGCGTCGAAAGTTAGAAAAAAGGCTTTTTTTTGAAAAATTTTGAGATATTTTTCTGATTTTCAGTGTAAAATATCGTTATCGCCAAAAACTAAGACTTGGTCTAATCTTTGTTTAAATTGAACGATTCGACTTTTTTAGGCGTGGACTAATTGCTAATTTCGATTCACTAATTGATGAATCCAACACCCTCTAACTTATAAATACCGTGGCAGGCAAATTTCGTAATTTTATCGTGTCAAGGCCCGTTCAGCTGGTTTTGCACATGGCTTTTTGGGCATTTTTTATTGCGCTTCCGTTTTTACTGAGGCAACCCGACAACCCTGACCCCAGGGTGAAACTCCCGCCTGTGCCGGATATGTACATTGTGCTGTTGTATGTGCTCAATATTCCGATTTTTTATTTGAATGCGTATTTTCTAATTCCTAATGTGCTCAAAAACAAAGGCGTAGGCTTATATATCTTATCGGTGGCTATAACCATTGCCGTACTGCTGTCTATCAACTTGTCGGTACGGAGTATTTTGTTGGCCCCTATTGGGTATAGCGTGCGGGTCACCATTTATACGCTTTTCCCGATTATATTTCTGTATGCGGTGAGTACCAGCTACCGAGTACTGTCTGACTATATTCAGGCCGAACAACGTACCAAAGAGTTGGAGAACGAGAAACTTAGGTCTGAGCTGTCGTTTCTTCGTTCGCAGATTAGCCCGCATTTTATGTTCAACGTCTTGAACAGCTTGGTGTCATTGGCTCGTAAAAAATCAGACTTGATGGAACCCATGGTGATTCGCCTGTCGGATTTGATGCGCTACATGCTCTACGAATCTGACGAAACCAAGGTGACGCTAGAAAAAGAAATCCGATACCTACAAAGCTATATTGACTTGCAAAAACTACGGTTTGGCGATTCGGTGAAGCTGTCGTTTCGGGTCGAAGAGCCCATTCCGCATCAAACCATCGAGCCGATGTTGCTCATTCCGTTTGTCGAAAATGCGTTTAAGCACGGCACGGGCATGATTGCTAACCCGGTGATAGAAGTCTTTTTAGAAGCCACTACCGAGGACTTTACGTTTAGGGTTACCAATAAACTAAACACGCAGTTTAAGGAAATCAAAGACAAAAGCTCAGGTATTGGATTGGCCAACGTACAGCGGCGTTTGAGTTTGTTGTATCCTGATTCTCACCAACTTACCACTATCAAAGACGATGGTTGGTTTACGGCAGAGCTCAAGCTGAAATTTAAGCAAGAACCGTTAGAGCTACAAGCCTTGATGAAAAAAGTAGCGTAGGTTGTACCACGATTTGGCCAATCGTGCCGATTACTGAATCTGTGAAGGAACGACCTAAAACAATACTCGACATTTCTGAGGAAAGTTTTACCTTTGCTACGGCACGTTTCCTGTTCCAAATTTAAACCATAGCTAGATGACTATAAAATGTATTGCTGTTGACGACGAGCCACTTGCACTTGATTTGTTGGAAGATAATATCAAGCAAGTGCCGTTTTTGCAGTTGGTGAAGTCTTGCCGCAATGCCTTTGAGGCTATTGAAGTGCTGCAAACCGAAAAGATTGATTTAGTGTTTCTGGACATTCAGATGCCCGGCCTTACGGGCACGCAGTTTGTGCAAAGTATGCCTGAGCACAACAAACCGATGGTGATTTTTATTACGGCTTACGAAGAATACGCCGTAGAAGGCTTTAACCTCGATGTGGTGGATTACCTGCTCAAACCCGTGTCGTTTGAGCGCTTTTTGAAAGCCGCTAACAAGGCGCAGGAATTCTTGCGGTTTCGTCACCAAGAAGCCAGCTCAACGGTACCTTCGCATGAGTTTTTGTTTGTGAATGCTGACTATTCGTTGGTCAAAATTCGACTGGCCGATGTTACCTACGTAGAGGGGTTAAAAGACTATGTGAAGATTCACCTCACTACTTCTACACGCCCTGTAATTACTCGCCTGACCATGAAAACTATGGAAGAAAAACTACCCGCCGACCAGTTTATCCGAGTTCATAAGTCGTTCATTGTGTCGTTAGATAAGATAGAGTCTATCCGAAACCTAAAAATCAAAATCGGTAGTGCACAAATCCCAGTATCGGAGCACTATTCAGAAGCCTTTTTCAAGGTGATAGATGCTGGTAGGATGGAATAATCAATCTATAAAAATAGCAAAAAGCCCCTTTACGCACCCGTAGAGGGGCTTTTTTGCTAATTGATGGAATTGTTAAATTTTCCTAAGCAAAGGCAAGAAAAACCTTTTGTAATCTATTGGAAATCAAAAGTATAAAAGCCTATAGGGAGCCTTAGTAGCCATGCAGATTCTAGCAGATAGCTTACCGTTTGATAATTTTCGCCATAAAAATTGAACAAACAGGCATATCTTTGGGGCAATTGTTTTCCCCAATTTTTTAACACACACTAACACATTTTCAGTTATGAAAACACTTTTGAAAAAAACACTTTCTTATTCAATCATTGCAGTATTAGCCGTTTCGGTGATGGTCTCTTGTAAGAAAAGCGACGATACTACCCCTTCTTCGGATACGGTAGTGGGCAACTGGCAATTGAAATCGCTCACTGCTGACCCTGCAATTCCTATTTTTGGTTCAGACTTGACGGTGTTATTAGGAACTTGTGCTTCTTCGGTCACATTCAAATTGAATTCAGACGGTACTATTACACCAGGTGCAGTTTCGGCGGCTTGCAAGACCCAACTCAATGATGTGGGGGCTGATGCTTCTACGTTCTCGAAATGGTCGGTGAGCGGTAGTAAAATTACGATTACCGAAACCGACAAAACCACTACGACGTTTGACTTGGAACTATCGGGCAGTACCATGAAATGGAAGCAGTTAGATGCTACTACCAAATCAACCTTCACGTTGACCTTTACGAAGATTTAATCCTCGGTTTTTCTCATAAAAAATAACCCGTGGCTGCCACGGGTTATTTTTTTGTAGGTACTTATTGATAACTAACCTCAACTCTTGTAATTCATGGATGGATAATTCGTTAGTTACCTATCGAGTAGGCGTTATTTTGCCTCATTATTTGGAATAGATAAACCGCTGTGCCAATTTTTTTCTAATGGGCAAATCGTATAACCTCAACGAGGCATAAGCCACCACAATAGACCCTAGTATTAATGAAATACCTATAGGTGTGCCTTGTGTAAGGGAGATTTTGTTGTTGGAAACCCAGGCGTAGTAAACACAAATGAAAGGGAAATGGGTGATGTAGAGTGGATAGGATAGGTCGCCTAAAAAAGTACAGATTCGTTGGGTAGCGGCACCTTTCACTTCTCCAATGGCTCCAAGGTAAATGATGAATGGAAAAACGATGGAAATAATGATGGCTTCATACAACCCATTGGCCCACAGGTTGTTGTAGCCGCCAATTCTGGGCATACTCAAAACCGACACCAGTAATATACTCGTTAACAAAAATGTGTTTTTACCACTTTGCATACGAACAACTCTACGAAGCAACATACCCGCCATATAGGGAAACAAAAGACGGGTAAAACCAATCTTTAGTTGCTGTGGCTCAAGCGACCAGCCGCCAATCAAATCACCCGAAGGCCCAGCCATAGCCACATAATATAAGGCGACAGCCGCCGCCAGTACAAGCAGCGAAAGAGCCCAATTGGGTAGTTTTCTTAAAATAAAAACATGTAAAATATTTGCCACGTATTCAAAAAACAAAGACCAGCCAGGCCCATTGAGCGGGTGCATTTCGTTCCAGCCCCTAATATCCATCGAGGGAGGTATCGGAATCAGCGTAAAACCAATAATCATGGTCACAAGCAATTGCCAAAGGGGTGTATCGGCTATTTTGGGAAAAACCGGAGAGGCCTGAAAATAAAATAACAACGCTCCAAACGTCATTCCTAGCAGAATGAGTGGGTGAAGCCGTATTAACCTGCGTTTACAAAAATCAAGAACGGTCATTTTGTCCCAGCGGTCGTCGTAGGCGTGTGCCATCACATATCCCGAAAGCATAAAGAAAAAATCAACGGCTAAATAACCGTGATTGATAATCATCTTGTGATAGTCGCCCTCACAATATAGCTCGAACGTGTGCATGCCAATGACCACGATGGCTGCAATACCCCGTAAAGCATCCAGAATAAGCAGGTGTTTTTTGGAATCAACAAAAGTAGAGGTAGAAGATGGTGTCACGTTGTAAGTAGAGGTTAGGCTTGGTTGTAGATGCTTTCGGTTATTGTTTGAAAATAAGAGTCACGGGCTGCTGAATTTGTTTTTTATTGATAACCTACAAAGCACGGTAGCAGCCTTGATGCGTTGCTTGATGTTGGCTACAAAATCAGTGAAGGTTTGGCTAGACGGTCATGGTTGAACAATGGGAACCTTACAGGAAATGGAAAGGTACAGTGGGGTCAAAAATTTATACATCTGTCTCTTTATTTTTTCCTTCTAAATAAAATTCATAGGTTTCAAATGCTTCTTCGTCGGATAATCCTTCTAATAAACTCATTATGGTATGTGAAATGCATTCGGTCCAAATTGTAATTACTTCTATTTGAGTATCAGAAATTAAGTTATTTCTTCTTAGCATTCCATCTTGCTCAATTCCCCATGACCTACTTAAATGGCAAATACTCCAAAAGTTTGAAATTATTTGGCGGTCAACACTGTCTTTGCCAAAGTGCTCCTTTAGCACTTTAATAATTTCCATCAATTCATGAAAATTTTCCTCAAAAAGCTCTCCTTGAAAAGGTCTCAACATGCCTAAAAATCCATTTTCGCTCTTAGGATTTTCGAAGTCATCGTGAGAGCAGCTGTGGTGCCTTAAAAGTTCAATGGCTTCTTTTTCTGTCATAAAAAATTATCTTATTTGTCAAATGGTTATGAGAACATCCATCGTCCTGTATCGCAGAACGATGACTTTTGCCTTAATGCAAACTCTATTTCTACCTACAGACGGGTCGCAATTAGTTAGAACGTCACTTGATTATAGTTCAATGCCCCTATTCCAGTGCGGAATAAGGGCATTGGTTAGTTAGACGATTAACCTACTTTTTTGCGCTTGATGGCTAAGTCGTGAGCGGTGTCGTAATAGCTTCGGAGGTTTTTCCAGTCAAATACTTCCGAAATGCTCTCTACTCGGTTGCGCTGCATGATGCGGTCTCGGCGAGACATTTTTACAAACTTCAGCATGATTTCAGACAACTGCTCGGCGGCTTGGTGGAAGTTCTGCTTGGTGCGGTTAATCACATACACGCCCCAACTGTCGTGGTCTTTCATGAGCTGCAGCATGTAGTCGCCAAAGCCCGACAAGTCGCTCGTGACGGTTGGGATACCTCGTACCACACATTCGAGCGGCGTGTAGCCCCACGGCTCGTAGTAGCTCGGAAACACACCCAAGTGACAACCCCGCACAAACTGGCTGTATTCCATTCCAAACAGCGGGTTGGTCGGTGCAATAAAGTCGGGGTGATAGACAATCTTCACTCGGTCCGACTCATTGTTTTGTAGGTTTGACTTCCGCAAAAAGTCCACGATGTCGTCGTCTTGCTTGAGCAAGTGTGTCACCGTTTTGGGCGTTTGCTTGGTTTTCCAGCTCTGAATGGTGCGGCGGAGGCGGAGTTGCCAGTATTCATCCACAAATTTGTTGAGGTCGGGCATCTTGAAGTTGTCGCTCATGGCCGACTCCAAAAACAACCGCTCTCCAATCTGCTTCTGAATCGAAATACAGTTTTCTTGAATTTCTTCCATCACCGCCCGTGACTGCAACACCGAGGGGTCAATAGAATGGTACGGATTTTTGGTCACGATAAACATCACTACCGTGGCGTCGAGCTTGGCTTGCTTCATTTTCCAGTTGAGCCGAGCCAGTGCTTCGAGCGTGAGGTCATAGCCCTTGTTGGCGTATTCGTACCGCCCCGAGGTGAAGAAATACAGCGTTTTGTCGAGGTCAAACGAGTAGCTCTGGAAAAAATGCCCCATCACAAACTCATTGATTTTGTCTTTGTACTGAACGTGTAGGTTCTGGAACTCGTGAAGAGCCGTAAACCGAGTCACGTTGAGGCCGTTGGGCAGGATAATGTCACTCTTACGCCCCAACAAAAACTCACACTCTTTGTCGGTAACATCGCTGACGGTGGTCATCACGTGGCAGTCTCGGGCGGCTAGCCGTTCGATGCTCACCTGTGGCAAAATCCCATAATGTGACGACATCTGGTGCCAATCAACCAACTGCATTTGTTCGTAAAAGTTGGAAAAATTGGGCGCCATGTAGCGGCCAAGCATGGTAGCGTGTGTAGTAAAGACCGTTGAAATACGAGCTTGTTCGGCCTTGAGGTCGGGGATAGGCAGGGCGGCCATCCACTCATGGAAATGTGCCACTAAGTCAATTTTATGCCCAACGTCCTTCGCTAATTCTGACAAGAACACCCGAAACATTTCGCCCAGTGCAGCTACTTGATTCACCAAATCTTCGCAGTTGATGGTCGAAATCTTATGCCGTTCCCAAAGCCCAAACTTGATTTTGTCGGCATTTTTGTAAACGCTCCAAAAGTCAAACAAAATGATGCGGGGTTTGCCCGTGACGAGCCAGTAGCCGTAATGTACGTTATAGCCCAAGTCACGCATGGTGCGGATGGTATTTCCGAGTGGAGAATCATCCAAATCCGTAATAGGCTCAAACTCTACGGCAGCCGTGTTGGGGAAATAAGGCCCCATCAAAAAGTAGTTGTCACCCCACTCTTCGACCATAGCGGGCACTTTTGAACGGATAACCGTGTAAATCCCTCCCACTTGGTTACATACTTCCCAAGCAATTTCGATGAGGAGGCGTGGTTTGGTTTTTGGCTTGATTTGTTCGACTTCTAAATTCGCCATAGTTGTGTCACGATTACAGATTTGATGGTTATTGGGGTCATGGTAGGTTTGAGAAATGATTGCTGTGATTCTGAGCGATTTACAATCATTACACCTAGGTTGTTTTCTAATTTTGTGTCGAAAATAGCATGAAAATTAGAAAAAATATTACTTTACATAATAATCTGATTCAAAAACAGTAGTTTTTCCACCTTGCGTGAGGGTATAGTTAAAGCCTTTCTGAATACCGTAGGCACCATGCTCGCCGGTTTTGCTCAAGGCCAAGTACCCTACTTGGAAGTCTTCGTTTTGATACTTAGGGTATCGTTTCACAATACGACCGATGGCTTCTTCGCAAGCCTCTTGTGGCGAGCGGCCATTGCGCATGAGTTCGACAATGAGGAACGAACCGAGGGTTTTCATCACAAACTCGCCTACGCCTGTGGCACAGGCAGCACCCACTTCGTTATCGGCAAAAACGGCTGCCCCAATGATAGGCGAATCACCCACCCGACCGTGCATTTTGTAAGCCATACCGCTGGTGGTGCAAGCCGCCGACACATTATTTTTGCCGTCTATTGACAGCACTCCAATAGTATCATGCCGCTCAATGTTGGCAATGGGCTGATACTTGGCTTCAATCTTCCATTTTTCCCAATCTTCTTTGGCTTTGGCCGTCAGCAAATCTTCTTGCTTAAAGCCGTTGGCCAGTGCAAACTGCAAGGCACCGTCGCCGCTAAGCATCACATGGGGGGTTTTTTCCATAACCAACCGAGCTACCGACACAGGGTGCATGATACCCTCCAAAAACGTAACAGAGCCAGCATTGCCCTGCCAGTCCATAATACAAGCGTCAAGGGTGACGTGGCCGTCACGGTCGGGCCGGCCACCGTAGCCCACGCTCATGTCGTTGGGGTCGGCTTCAGGCACACGGGCGCCAGCCTCTACGGCATCGAGCGACGTGCCACCCGCTTTGAGTTTGGCTTCGGCGGCTTGGTTGGCGTCGGCATGGCTCCAAGTCGAGAGAATGACCGGAAGCCCAGGGGCCGAATTAGGATTGGTTTTGGCTTTGGGAGCACAAGAAGTCAAGTTGAGCCCAGCGAACAACGAGCCAACTGCACCAGCATGCAAAAAATTTCTTCGGTTAAGGCTTGACATATATAAGTTTTTGATATATTTGTTTTAGACGTGACAAAGTGAATGTTGTAATGTGCTGAAATTAACAGAAAATTATGACAGAATCCAAAGAACTAATTCGAGGAACTTTAAAAACAATTGTGTTGAAATTACTTGCTGAAAACGGCAGGATGTATGGCTATGAAATTACACAACGTGTAAAAGTGCTAACCGAGGGTGAGATTAAGTTGAATTTTGGAGCGTTGTACCCGATTTTACACAAATTAGAAGAAGATGGATTACTGGTTACCGAAACCGAAACGATAGACGGACGAGTCCGAAAATATTACTCACTCACTCCTAAAGGCAACGCTTGGGCCGACCAAAAAGTAAAAGCCTTAGAGCGCTTTATGGAGCACCTGCAAGCCCTGCTGGGTCCCCAACCCAGCTTGTCGGTATAGCTCATTCCTTAACAAACTTTAACGCTCGACACATGAACCTGTTAAACACGATTCAACTCAAAAAAATTAGAGACTATGTCGTTATAAGTGGCGTGTATGACGACGACCTTGAGCAAGAACTCACCGATGACCTCGCTTGTGATGTGGAGCGTTTGATGATTTTGGATAAGAGCACGTTTGAGGTGGCCTTTGCTCAAGCCAAGCTAGAAGCTACCCCAGAGCGCTTGGCCGAAGTGCAGTTTCGTCGCCGCCTGACTAAGGCTTATCGCACCCAACTAAAGGTAGATACCGCCAAATCAATCGGCATTCTGACCGGCTTGAGTATCTTGCTATATGCTTGGGCGTATTCGGATGGCGAGTTAGGGTATTTTCTGTACGGCTTGTACGATAGCCTGCCCGTGTCTTTGGCCTGCTGCACACCGTTTGCAATTTGGCGATTGGTGGAACTACGCAAAGACCTGAAAGCGATAGATATAGAGTTGGGGAGGATTTGAATAATTTGAAAAGGGGTATCTTTTACGATAAGTCCTGATAATAAAGTAGTTGATATTATGTAGGGGCGTATAACATACGCCCCTAACCATATAGTGGAGCCGTAGCGATTACAGAATCAACGGCGCACTTAGTTTCCAATAATCCTCTGAAGAAAAGCGATAACCGTAGGCGAAGTAACATCAAAGAGCAGGTTGGGCATGATACCAAACAAAATCGCCAAAATCCCCAAGGGAATCAGCATGAGTTTCTCTCTTCGTTGGAGGTCTGTCAAAAGCGCTGGGTCGTGCTCTCTTACCCAAAACTTACCAAAGAACATTCGTTGAAACGACCACAAAAAATACCCTGCCGCCAGCACAATGCCAAGGGTAGATAAGGCCGCTAACCAACTGGGCAGAAAAGGGCTATTGAAGCCCCCCATCACGCTGAAAAACTCACCAATAAAGCCCGATAAACCCGGCAAACCCAACGACCCAAAAAAGGCGATACCCGTGAGTGTGGTATAATACGGCATTTTATTGACCAAACCTTGGTAGCTGTCGAGGCGGCGGTCGTGGGTGCGCTCATACACCACGCCCGCAATCAAAAACAACATGGCCGACAAGATACCATGCGAAAACAGTTGGAACAAAGCACCGTTCCATCCCTCAGGCGTGAGCGAGGCCAAGCCTATCAGCACGAAGCCCATGTGCGACACCGACGAATAGGCAATCAAGCGTTTTAAATCTTGCTGCGCCAAGGCATTTAGCGCTCCATAAATCACGCTAATCATGCCCAAAGCTGCTACCCATACCGACGCCGACACCGCTGCGTCTGGAAACAGGTCATAGGCAATTCGGAAGAAACCGTAACCGCCCACTTTTAACAAAATACCTGCCAGCACCACCGAGATAGGTGTGGGTGCTTCAACGTGCGCATCGGGTAGCCACGTGTGGAGTGGAACCATAGGCAACTTTACAGCAAAACCAAGGAATAACAAGGCAAATGCCAAGGTTCGGGCTGGCAATCCAAACAACTCGTGGCTACTGGCTACATTGAGCAACGACCCGGGAATAAAGTTGCCAGAATCGCCTAAGTAGTTGAGCGCAAAGGTATGAACCAGTTGATGAGACTCTATTTTGTTTTCTAACAACAGCGTCTGAACGGTTTGATAAATCTCAGAGGTGATGGCCTTTTTGTCGGCGATGAGGCCGATTTCAAGTGCCGTTTCTACGGGGTCTATTACCGAATTGTAGAGCCCAATCATGACCAGCAAAATCAAGATAGACCCCACCAAGGTATAAATAAAAAACTTGATAGAAGCATACTCTCGGCGAGGTCCGCCCCACAGCCCAATCAAGAAATACATGGGCAAGAGCATGAACTCAAAAAACAGGAAAAACAAAAATAAATCCAGCGCCACAAAGCAGCCAATGATACTACACATCAGCAGCAGGTAGAGCGAATAATAGGCTTTTTCTTTGGTCTTGATTTCAAACGACGAAATCGCCCCCGCAAGCATCACAATGGTAGTGAGCAACACCATCGGCATGTTGAGGCCATCTACGGCCAGCAGATAATCAATGGATACTTTGCCCAAATTGCCCAACGAAAAAGTAATCCAATCAAAGTTCTCAACAAGTTGAAAATCAGGTGCTAATTTGTCAAAACTAACATACGTTTGCCATGCCAAGGCCAGTTCAATAGCACACACGGCTACAGTGAGCAACTTGTAGGTTGATTTGTATTGATTGGGCAGCAACACAATCAAAAGTGATGCAGCTAAAGGCAAGAATATCAAAACAGACAAGATGGGCATAGCCATTAAGTTAGTGCGCTGGAGGCAAGTCCAACGCTATACTTTAATCAAAAAACGATTCATTCTCACACCAACCCCTATTTCACATACATCATAATCAGCCACAATACGCCGATAACCGCTACGGCCACATAGAGTTGTATTTTGCCCGACTGCACCGAGCGTGTCAACTTCCCGACTCTCCCTGCCAGCTTCGCCGTGCCATTGACCAAGCCATCTACCACATGAGCATCGGTCCAAGCACTTAGGTTGGCCAGAGACACTTGCAAAGTAGCCACGGCATTGACCAAGCCATCTACTAGCTGTTGGTCGGCCCAATAGAGCAATTTGCTGAATCGCAGGAGGGGCGAAATAACATACCGAGTATAAAGAGCGTCTATATTGACGGTCCAATTAAGCAAGCGGAAAGGGTCCTGGCTAAACCATTGGTAGCTAACGTAAATGCCACCCACTGCCAGCAAGGTAGCCACCACACTAATCCAGTGGAGTTCGGGCGTGGTGTTCGGAATTAACTGGAAAAACCAACTGTGCTCAGCCGAAAGGGGATTCCACGAAAAAGCAAAACCCAGTGAACCTATGGCCAACAGCAAAAGTGGAATTTTGATGTAAATAGAGGTTTCCTGAACCTGTGAGGCTTCGGCAATCGGGTTGCGGAAGTCGCCCGTAAAAATGAGAACCCACTGCCGAGCCATATAAAACGCCGTTAGTCCTGCCGAGGCAAATCCAGCCAACGGAATCAAGTAAGCCAAAGGGTTGGCTTGAGCCGATGCCCAATACCAAGCTCCTGCGAGCAAAGCATCCTTAGACAAAAAGCCTGAAAACAAAGGTAACCCCGCCAGCGCTGCGGCACAAAGGGTATAGCACCAAAACGTAACGGGCAACTGACTCCGAAGGCCACCCATCAGGCGCATGTCTTGGGCATCGAAAGCGTGATTGATGCGGTGCAGTGCATGAATAATGGCCCCAGCACTCAAGAAAAGCCCTGCTTTGAAAAACGCATGTGTAAACAAGTGAAACACCGAAGCCGCTGGCGCTCCTACGCCCATCCCCATGACCATGAGCCCTAATTGCGAGATGGTAGAGTAAGCCAGTACTTTTTTGAGGTCGAACTGGGCCAGCGCATAGAGACCGCCCAACAGAGCTGTAAATGCCCCAATGATAGCAATAATGCTGAGGGCGCCAGGCGAGAGTAGTGGGAAAACCCGAGCCAACAAGAAGATACCGGCGGCTACCATCGTAGCGGCGTGAATCAAGGCCGAAACGGGTGTGGGTCCTTCCATGGCATCGGGGAGCCAGACGTGCAGCGGAAACTGCGCCGATTTAGCCACCGCACCACCAAACAACAACACTCCCACCCACGTAGGCGACACGCAGCCCTGCCAGCATTGATTTATTTCTGAAAAATCGGTAGTACCTAACGAACGATATACATAGAAAATGCCAACCATGAGCATGGCATCGCCAATTCTATTCACAACAAACGCTTTTTTAGCTGCCGCTACGGCTTCGGGTTTGGTATGCCAAAACCCAACCAACAGATAAGAACTGAGCCCTACCAATTCCCAAAAAAAATAAATGACAAAGAGGCTTCGGGAGGTAACAAGCCCCAACATGGCAAAAATAAACAGACTCAAAAAGGCATAATAGCGGTAGCGGTCGGGCTCTTTGTGCATGTACGACAGTGAAAATACCTGCACTAACAGACCAATAAAATTGACCAACAAGAGCATCAGCACTCCCAATTGGTCAAGAAAAACTCCCAGCAAAAAGGGTTTTCCGCCAAAAGTAAACCATTCAATACCAGCAAGATAGGGTAGTGTGGAAGGACTGGCAGACAGAAAAATAAGTCCTGAAAGACCTAAGCCCAAAAAAGTAATACAACAAGCCACCCAACCCACGGTCGAATTGGCCTCCCGATTTTTGGCCAGCGCCACAACAAACCCTGCCAGTTGCGTCAGCATCATCAGCAAAATCAAATTGGCAGGAATAATGGCAGGCATCAGGAATGTTGAAGTTTAGGATTGGCCTCAAAAAAATTGAATTGCCAAGAAAATTGAACGTATTTGCTAAAAGTTGTGCAAATATCTTTTAAACTGCGTGAGTTTTCAAGCCTCAGCCCCGAATGTGTTCACTTACTATTCAGATTTGAGTCGTTATAGTCTGATTTTCAGTGAATTGTGTATTCAACTGAAAGGCTAAAATTTAAAATCCATCTGTTTGTTATCAGGCAAAACGGCCCAACTCCTGACATAGTCAAAAAATCAATCCTATGACCCCCAAACCCATTGCTCGAACTACCATTACCGAATTGATGATACCGTCGTATGCCAATTTTGGTGGCAAGATACACGGCGGCATTTTGCTGTCTTTGATGGACAAAGTAGCCTACGCCTGTGCTGCCAAGCACGCAGGTACGTATTGCGTAACGGTGGCCATCGAGGGCGTGGAGTTTTTGCAACCCGTCGAGGTGGGTGAGTTGGTGTCGTTACATGCCTCGGTCAACTACGTGGGCCGTACCTCCATGGTGGTCGGGATTCGGGTAGAGTCCGAAAACGTACGAACAGGCCTGGTCAAACACACCAATACCTCGTACTTCACGATGGTAGCTAAAGGCAGCGACGACAAGCCTGCCGAAGTACCGCCACTGATGCTTCAAACCAAAGAAGACGTACGGCGATTTCTGGAAGCCATCAAGCGCAAAGAACTCAAAAACGCCTACAAAGAGCACCTCGACAACGCCAAGACCAGCATGGCCATTCACGAAAACCTACATTTTTTGGACCAAGAACGCTGTGTGCTGAGTACCGATTGGGAGAAAAGTTGATTTTTAGATACTTTTGCTCAACAACCACAAAATCCTTCAACCTCATGGCGAAAAAAATCTTTATTGGTATTGGCGTCTTGGTCATCGTGTTTATTGCGGCCTTTTTTTACTTCATGCGCAATACCAAATCGCTAAGCCCTCAAGCTAAAGCATCGTATAATCAAGGTGGCATGGACGTTACCGTTGATTATTGTCAACCATCCAAGCGAGGCCGACTTATCTTTGGCGAAGAGGCGGCAAAAGCCTTGGTGCCTTATGGAAAAGTATGGCGTACTGGCGCCAACGAAGCCACCCTGATTAAGTTTAATCAAGATGTTACCGTAGCAGGCAAGCCCCTCAAAGCCGGCGAATATACCCTCTGGACGATTCCGGGTGCTACCGACTGGCAGGTGGTGATTAACAGCGAAACCGGCCAATGGGGAACCGACTACAACGAAAAAATGGATGTGTTCAGAGCCCCCGTTTCCATCACAGCCAAACCAACCGAAACAGAGACCTTTACAATTGATTTTGTAGAACAAGCGGGCGGTGCCGACATGATGTTGAGCTGGGATAAGACCGAGGTCATCATCCCGATTCGGAAGCAGTAATTAGTTTTTCATCTCGCTGATTTCGTCGAGGTGAATGGTTTTGAAGTGCTGATACACCTTGAGCACAATCGCCAAGGCAACCACAGCCTCGGCCACGGCCACCACTATCACAAACAAGGCAAAAAGCTGGCCGTGCAGCCCCGTGTCGTTCCGACTAAAAGCAACCAAGTTGAGGTTAGCGGCATTCAGCATCAGCTCAATACCCATCAAGACCACAATCACATTGCGCTTGGTAATGACGGTAGCTAAACCAATACTAAACAGCAAAGCACTGACCAGTAGGTAGTTAGAAAGCGGTATGAGGGGGGTGTCAGGCATAGCGAGCATAAATTTAGTACAAAGAAAAGCCCTGCATTGGTTTCCTAAAAACTTGCAGGGCTTTTTTTATGGGTTATTTTCTCAAAACGCTAGGTCATGGGCGTAAATATCATCATCACATTGCCGTAAAAATTATGCTTTTGGTTGTGTGTACATCGCTTTGTGAGTAAATTGCATTGTTTAGACTTTAAAGTAAGAAGAAATGATAACTATTAACAAATCTCTATTAAGCCCTGACTTAATACAAAGACTTACCAATTTACATTCGGAAATTACCAAATTTCGCCAGGAAGGCGAATTAGACCAGCTTTCAAAAGAAAAGTTAAGAGACTATTTTAGAACGCAGCATATTTTTCATAGTGCGGGGATTGAAGGCAATAGGCTAACGTTGCAAGAAACAATGTTAGTATTGAAAGAAGGCGTTACAATTTCCGAAAAATCAATTCAAGATACGATAGAAGTTAAAAATTTGGGTATTGCTTTTGATTTTTTTTATGAATTGGCTCAACAAGATACTCCTATTTCAGAAAATTACCTTAAACAAATTCATCAGTTGGTAGTAGGCAATGACCCTTATCTAAATGCGGGAAATTATAGGAATGTAGGCGTAGTTATAACAGGCTCAGAACATACCCCACCAGAACCATTTGAAGTTCCTTTTAAAATGCAAGAATTAATTGAGTGGTTAAATGAGAATTTTGAGCAAGAAAATCCTATTATTTTGGCAGCAGTCGCTCATCACGAAATGGCAAAAATACACCCTTTTGCAGATGGGAACGGCAGAACAGCAAGACTACTACTAAATCTAATCCTAATGAAAAAAGGCTATCCTATATGTAGTATTAAACGGACTGAACGTCCAAGATATTACATGGCGATGTCGGATGCCGACAATGGGAATTATCATCAAATTGTTGAAATGGTTTCAGAAGGTAGTGCGGAACTTTTTGCCCAGTATGTTAGAATAAGAGAAGAAACTAATAGAATAACACAGTTTGCAAAAAAATGGGGCAATAAAGACATTGAAAGTAAACTTAGAAAAGAAAAAGGTAGGTTTGAACTTTGGCAGAATAGAATGAACCAAATTAAATTAGAGTTTAGACAATTTACGGACTTGTTAAATGAAAACTTATCTACATTTGGTGCTACTTACTATGAATACACGCCCATTACTTTTGAAACCTTCCAAGAATTGGAGGAAAGAGGAAGTGCATCTAATACTTTTTTCTTTTCTATCCGTTTCTATAATCGAGAAACAAAAAAAATTATACAGACCTTTCTTTTCCGATTCTTCAGAGACCATAGTAAATTTGGCTTTGATAATCCGATTATTCCTTTAGAGTTAAACTGTTTTAACGTTGAAACAAAAAATTTCCTTGTGATAGAACGATTTGCTTGGGCTGATAGAATACAACTAAGATCATTTTATTTTAAACAGTCAAATGATTTAGTGATTACTAAATATAACCGTATAGAAAGAAATACTGTGGAAGAACTAAATCCTAATCTGATGGGGGTAGTAGAAACCTTTTTTGATGATGTTCTTACTAATGTACTTGGTGTATAAAAAAAGAAAAGCCACACAATATTGTATTTATTAAGCGTGATTAGTTAAAAATAGCTATGAACACGAGAGCATGCCTGAAATATAAAAATTCGCAACTACCCCTCTCTATGATTTTTTAGGACATAACCTGCTGATATTCAGGCGTTTATATTTTTTACAACAAATCATAAAGAGTTGATTATCAGGTGCTTATAAATTTAGAATCCTGTAACGGGATAGGCGTGTAAAAATTCAACTGATTTCCTTTATTATAAGGCAGAAAGATGCTAAATTGATTTTTTGCTTTCTATCTGCTTTTGTGTGTATGAAAATGGTATTGCCGTTAATCTTGCCCAGTACTAATACATTTGCGTTATCTAACTTCACTACCAAAATCGTCCCACGCATTACGGCGGCATGACTTGAGTAAGTACATACAAACTGGTAAGCTAACCCCTGTTCAGCGTAATGTCTCACTACGTTATGGTAAACACCAATCTCGATTCATCATGGAATTATAAAGCGTTTCCTTCCTAACTCCCACCGACCCAAGTTTAGCTTAGTCCTCAGCCTGTAGCCCACAGAACGCCTACTCCTGCAAGCGCTTTGTGTGCCACAGGCCGAGGTGTATCAAGCGTAATAGCAAGAAGTTACTTCACTACCACAATCGTCCCACGCATCACGGCGGCATGGCCTGGGTAGGTACACACAAACTGGTAAGTACCGGGCTGGGTAGGGGCTACAAAATAAATGGTTTCGGAACTGTCGGGCTGCAATAACCCCGTGTGAAACAACACCTTCGCTGACTTGGGAACATAGTCTTGCGCCGAACCTTTGAGTCCTAAGTTGAGCGCTGCCGTGCCTACTTCGTCGGCGGTGTTGGGTTGGGTAATCACCAAATTGTGCGTCATGTCGTCGTTGTTGTTGAAAATCAACTTAATATGACTTCCTGCTTTCACCTGAAACGACTCTGTATCAAACTTTAAACCCGGTTTTGTACCCAAGCTGAGCACTTGGTCGGGGTCACCTGTCCAGTCGGCTGGCATCGTGTTGATTCGCTTGGCCGAGGCTACGGCTTTGGTGTTTTTGGCACTGGTCTCTGCTTTTTTGGTAGGTTCGGTTTTGGGCATACCCATGTCCATCGTATGGCCAGCGTGAGCCATTTCGAGCTTTGCTTTTTCGCCTTCGGGGATGTTGTTGAGGGTATAATACCCCACCGTGTGCAGCAGCGACTCGCCCGACTCGGCTGTTACGCCCGTAGCCTTGATTTCGTGGATATAATACTGACGAACCCCACCCATCACCAACCGTACTTTGAGCCCATCGCTCGACACCAGCGCCGCCTTAACGGTACAAGGCTCGCTGTTGATGATGGGGCTGCCGTATTCGTGACGGTACTTATAAATGAAGCTATTAGACTCATAACTGGCCGGGTTTTGGGCCACTGTACGATTCACAGGCTTGGTAAACTCAATCTCGAAGCCGTCGGGCATGGCTCGGATGGCTTTCATCTCAAACGGCATTTTGCCCGTCCAGACCAAGCGCTGCAAGCCGTAAGCATCTTTGCCGGTAGAGGCCCAGCCTCGGCTGGTCATGCCACCAAACAGCGAGCCGTCTATGCCCCAACGCAACCGCAACAGCCCTGACTGCCAGCCTTCTCTGAACGGGAAACAGGCACCTTGATACTCGCCTTTTACTTTTTCTAAAAACATCCGCATCACTTTGGAATGCCCTTGGTCGGCCACAAAGTACTGCCCTACAAACGGCCCAAAGGCTCCTTTATTGGTGTCTTCGAGGATGTCAGAGGTGGAAATACCCATCAGCGAGTGAGGAAACCACACACACGGCAACTTGAGCGAAGGCACCTTCTTGGCTGCTTCAAACATCGGTTCGCTGTTGTCGGGGATTTCGGCTAAGGTCAGCTTCAGGGGTGAGTCTGGCTCAAGCGCCCATTTGAGGCCACCCGGATTACCAGCAAAATCGCCCTTTTCGAGGTGCGTTACTCGGCCAGAGCCTACCCAGTCGCCTTGGTTTTCGCCATAGAAAATATCTCCCGCTTCGTTGAGGTTAAAGCCTGCCGGTGAGCGCAAGCCCGCAGCAATCGGCTCTACGATTTTGCCATCGGGCGAAATTTTGAGCAACCATCCTCGCCATTTGGCCATTTTGCCTTCGCCGTAGCCCACCCAAGCCAAATTGAGCGTAACCAACATGTTGCCTTGTTTGTCGAACACAGGGCCGTAGGTGTATTCGTGGTAATTGCCCGACAACGGAAACTTCACAATCGGTTCGTAGCGGTCGGCTTTGCCGTCGCCGTCGTCGTCGGTTACTTTGGTGAGCTCGCCTCGTTGCGTACAGTAAAACGATCCGTCTTTGTAAGCCAATCCGAGCACTTCGTGCATACCCGAGGCAAATTTGGTATAATGCGGCCGGGTTTGGTTGGTCATGTAGGGGTTTTCGATGACCCAAATATCGCCACGGCGAGTGCTCACGCCAATGCGCCCATCGGGTAGTACGGCCAAGCCACCTACTTCTAGTTTGATGCTTTCGGGAATCGGCACCGTAACGAGTTCGTAGAAATCGTCTTCGGTGAGAGGTTTACTTTTTTGTGCCTGTATCGTGCTGACTATCAGCAAGAAGAGGCCAACTAGTGTATATTTTTTCATGATGAAATAGCTTTTTTGAAGCAAATAGGTTTACCAAAGAAGTTGATAACTAAGCGATTTGTCGGCAGGCCCTACGGCGACTGTGAGGACTTGATGGCCATTTTGGGTAGTAACGGTACCATTCTGACCTTCAGCGAGTTGGATGTAATAAGCACCATCTACACCGAAGAGCCCCTTGCCCAAGGCAACAATCTGATTCCCAGCCGCCAAGCGAGCTGTTAGTGAACCCTCCGTTTGCTTAAAGATGAAGGTACGCTTGAGCGCTTTGCCCTCGGCAGCAGGGAGAATCTGGTCACTGTACGAAGTGTTGCCAATCTGGTAGCTAAAGGTCGGTTGGCCGTTTTGTAAAACGTACCCTTTGTAGAGAAGCACTTTTTCGTCGTTGAGGGTGTCGGTTGTGGTGGCAGCAGGAGCAATAGGGCATACCAACGGTAACTCTACCACGGCACCAAGGGGCGCAGACGTTTGGGGTTCGCCCCGCTCGTACCACATCTCGGTAGCGTTCAAGAAATCGCCTTTCCAGACCTGTAGCAGAGTGCCTTGGTTGAGGTCGTAGGTGTAATGTACGCCTGCGGGGTCGCCTACGTTAGCGGCATGGGTGCGTTTTTTGCCTTGGTGCATCACAAACGAGCGTTGGATAGTGGTTTCGCCTTCGGCATTCACCACAATTTCACCCACAGGGTCGGGGTTAGGCAAGGATTTGTATTCGTGCAAGGCGATGGGTTTCATCCCAATTCGGCTTACAAAGACGCCCAGGGCTCTTCCGCCCCAGCCAAAATCCTTGGTGTAACTTACAGCAATGGTATGCTCGCCTGCACCGAGTTGAATAGATTTGCTAAGGACTTCGTTGCGCCAATACACTCGGTCGTGTTCAATAACCGTTTGCCCATCAATCACCAGTTTGCCTTTGCCCGTCAGGGGCATCGAGAAGGTATAGGTGTCGGCCTCGGGACAGGTCAATTTTCCTGAAAAATGAATCAAGAAATCCATGTTTTTATCGGCCAATCGGTAGTTGATTTTAGAGGCAGTTCCTTGGCTTACAGGTGCTCCGCTGAGAGTGGCAGGTACGTTGGCAAAGCGACCTTCATAATAAGCGTAGGTTAGTGAACTGAGGCTAACGGGTTGTTTATCAAACGATTCGTAGCGGATGTTTCGGAAGGCAACGGCGCCGTGGTCGCCTTGAATTAGGAGCGGACCTTTGGCCTTTTCGTCTTCAAAAGCCGCCGCACGAGTAGGGCCTGATACTTCTACGTTTTCGTGGATAGTCACGCCATTCAGGGTTACTTTAACAAACCGTGCATTGCGAGTTTTTTGGCCAGAAGCATCAAACTGAGGGGCC
Organism: Spirosomataceae bacterium; assembly: GCA_046329195.1. Classification (GTDB taxonomy): domain Bacteria; phylum Bacteroidota; class Bacteroidia; order Cytophagales; family Spirosomataceae; genus JAXLVB01. Next base: position 1,788,946 of record JAXLVB010000001.1, read on the forward strand.
AAAAAATCAATTTCGAGGTGTTGCCATAGGCCAGGCGCTTTGCAGGCATTTTGGAGCGGAGGGTGGCCTTCGTAGCCTTTGGGCGTGCGGGCTTCGTTCCAGCGTTCGTAAATGCTACCACAGTCCACAGACTTGGGGGCTTTTACACCCCAGCTGTCAAACAACTGGATTTCGTAACGCCCCATCAGGTAAATGCCTGAATTAGAGCCTTTCGGTAGCATAAAATCAAGACTGAGCTTGATGTCGCCGTGTTGGAGATTACTAACTAAGTTGCTACTGGCTTGGTACAAAACGGTAGGTTTGGCGTTGAGCAAAACGCCCGTGCCAGCCGTGCCGTGTAGGTTGTCGTCGTCGGGGCTACCCGTAACGCTTCCAACGACAGACCAATTGGAGGGGGGATTTTTGAAAAACGATAAGTTGGCCAGTGGTTCAGACACTTGGCCATAACTCTGCCATGCCCACAAGCAGCCTACAACAGGCAATAGACATCGGAAAAAATGTTGTTTCATGGTGAGGGGTTTAGAGACCTTTTAGCAAATTTACATACTTATTGCTGATGCAACAGCGTTAAAAACCGATTTACGATTTGATGTTTTGTGTTTTTGTTGTAAATATCTAATGATCAGATTTTTATGGAATAAATAGTTCTTGTATTTCTACCTATCACAAAACAGGACACGAGTAGGATGACGGTACGATTAAGCAAAAAACTTTGGATAATGGCATTGGTCATGCAGCAAGTAGTAGCTCAACCGATTATGAAACAGGTTGAAGCCGTCGAGCAAAAAATAACCCAAATGCCCAGCAGTCTTGACAACTACCAGCAGTTGCAAGGGCTTGTAGCGGGGCATTATTTGGAGTTTTCGGCTACTCAACGCCAACAGATTCGTTCGTTTTTGGAAAAGCATGGCCATTTTGCTCAACTAACCACGTATCTTCCTACCGAAGCTGGCAAGCGAATTGTGATTAAAGGGATGGTTCAAGACGAAAAAGGGCAGGCCATTCCCCATGCGCATTTGTTCGTTTTTCAGACGGATAGTCGTGGTTATTATGCTCCTGATGACTCTATTCGCAAGCGCATGAACGAAGCCGACCCTCGACTGTTTGCCTATTTGTCCACCGACGCAAAAGGACACTACGAACTGCATACTATACGCCCGGCTCACTATCCGATTCGGTATCAGGGCAGGTATATTCCGCAGCATATTCACTTCAACGTGCAGGCCAATGGGTACCAGCCTCTCCAGATTCAGATGACCTTTAGCGATGACCCTGCTATGCAAGATGCTTACTGGCAAGATTGGGCTCAAAAACTACATTTCCCTGTGGTGAGCCTACGCTCAGAAGGCAATCAGTGGGTTGGTGTTAATAATTTGGTATTGAAGAAATAACCTTACTCTTTGCGTCCCAGACTGTGCGTCCCAGACTGTACGCCCTAAGCTGTGAAGTTCTTTGTTTAACGCCAAAGGCGTGACATGATTATAGATAAAAAATGAACCAAAGTACCTTTAAAACCCTGAAAGGGTGACATAATACCACCCTTTCAGGGTTTTCTCTTTTGCATTTATGTTTTGCTATCATCCTTTTATCCCCTCATCGGCAGTCGGATTTGGGATTACAATTCAACGGCTCTACTCTTTTCGTGTAGTAATGATAATGGTTCCGTTGGCGCCTTTGGCCCCAAAAGCCGCTCCATTACCGTATTTAACAAAGCCAATTTCGGCCACAGAGCGCATGATAATTCCATTCAAGATGTCCTCGATGTTGGTTGTATAAAGCACCCCATCGAGTAAGAGGGCTGGGGACGAATTCCCCCCCGTGGGTGTCATGTTTGAAATCATTCGGACGGTGCAAGCGTTGGGGTCGCCAAGGGGACAATCTACCCGAACGCCCGGGAGCTTGCGAAGGGCATCAAAAATACCCCGGTCGTAATCGCTTTCGCTGAGTTTTACAGTATAGTCAGGTTTGACGATGCTGAGGTGTTCGTTATCAGCAACCTGAATTTTCCGTTTGTCCAATACCACTTCTTGCGTAGCTGGAGGTAAATTGAAAGGAGCTTGGTAATCTACTTTTTGGGGTCGCAAGGTAGGTTTGTGTTCTATCGGTTTTGATTCGGACGAGGCCCCTGCCGTTTCAAGCATCGGTGCGTAGTCGTCGGGTAGGTAGTTGGCAAAACCTTCTTGCCCCCAGTAGTCTCTGATAATCATACCATTGGACGAAGTGACCCAGCCGCTTTTGGTAAACACAACATACAAGCGAGGTAATACAATCTGCGAATATTTGTAGGGATAATCCGAAAAAATGGGCGTGTAGTTAAATTTACTTTTGATAAAAACCAGCAACGGAAGCTCCGAGTGAAGTACAAACTGGTCGTTATCAGCATCGTACATACACACCTCTTCGATGTTGCAGGTCTCTAAGGCTCCGTCAGATAGCTCTTTGGCCACAGAACTTTTGCCATAGTACATGTCTTTCACTACTTTCATTCGGAACACTTCAAAGCTGTTTTCGGCGAGTTTGCGCTGAGTCAAGGCTACCAAAAAGTTACGAAACGAGTCGTCATAAGCAATCTGTTGGTTGTTTTTCCAAGCGCCAGCCACCTTGTCAGAAGGAGGGTCGAGTTGTTCAAAAAACTTAAAACCAGAGAAAAATGTGGCATTGATGTCTGTTTCAAAAAACTCCATGTGAAACGAAATCCGCAAGCCCAAAGCATCGTTCTGAATCAGAATGGGTTGTGTTGCCGTGGCGGCGATTTTTTTAGTTTTTCCGACATACTCCAGCCGAATCACTTCTGGGTTTAGGATTCGGCACTGGTTTCTGAACGGAGACTCGCCAAGGAGGCCATTTTCAAAGGCTTTCCATTTCTTTTTCCATTCTTTGTCTTGTTCAGCCGTAATTTTTACCTCTTGAAGCACAGCCCCTTGTAGCTGAAACAAGTGAATGGGGTTATTGTCGGGGTCAAAAGCGATTTCTTTTTGAAGTGCCTTGTACCCCACCAGCGACGCAATGAGTTGAACCTTATACACCTTGTCGGGTACGGATAGGGTAAAATTTCCCTTGGCGTCGGTGGTGGTGCCTATAGTGGTGTTGTTGATATATACATTAACAAACTGGAGGGGGGTGTTGTCAGTGTCCACTACGTGCCCTTTGAGCACCCAAGGACTTTGGGCATGACTCACCGCAGAAATGCCTATGAACCAAAGCACAATACAGGCTTTGGGGATACGCCAGAATGACATAAAATCTTGGTTTAGAGGAGTTTTTTACTAAAACGCTTGCCCTGTCAAAATCGTATAGACCCTGCCAGTGGCTGCAAGCCCTGTCAGTGGTCGAGGAGTCTTCACTTTAGTTTTCGGCCAAAGAAGTCAATGGTGGCTTTGTAGGCATCTACCCAGTGTTGGTGTGTCAAGAAACTATGCACTTCGTCTGGAAATACCAATTGCTCTGTTTCTACATTCCGCTTGCGTAACTCTCGAATGAGCATGACAGTTTGGTAGAAATTAACGTTACGGTCGTCGTCGCCATGAATGACCAGCACGGGCGATTTCCAGGTATCAATGTAGTGCATCGGCGACGACAGCTCAGCTATTTGTGCTCGGGCAGGTTGTTCTAAGTAGTTATAACTCGGAATAAAATTCTTAATACTCAGGTTTTCGTCATGTACGCCGTGAATGTCCACCCCTGCCGCAAACAAGTTTGATGACCTTGCCAAGCCAAAGGCAGTCAGATACCCTCCATACGAGCCTCCCCAAAGCCCAATCTTGCTGCCGTCCACATCGGCTCTGTTGCGTAGATACAACCCAGCACCCATGACATCATTGTATTCGCTTACGCCATCGGCTCCAAAGTGAATGGCCTCCCGAAACTCCATACCGTAGCCAATACCGCTGCGGTAATTGACCGAAAGCACGATATATCCTAAACTGGCGAGGTACTGATTAAGCGCATAGGCATGGTGATAATACAAGCCATAATGGTAGCCCAAGAGCATTTGCCGACGAGAACCTCCGTGGAAAAAGATGGCCGCAGGGCGTTTTTCGCCTTTTTTTAGGTCTTTGGGTACAAACAACTGACAAGGAATTTGCATCCCATCAGTCGCCGAAATTATCACGGCTTCGGGCTCTACCAAGTCTTCGGGTTTTACTTCAAATGGTTGTGGCAACAGCGATTGCGCCTTACCGTTGACCATGACAACGGCACTAGCAGGGCTCTTGGCTCCTGATTGGAGATAAACCAAGGTTTTGCCATCGGAGAGATAAGCGCCTTCCCATTCGATGTTTTTGCCGGGTGTCAAGAGTACGGGGGCTTTGCTCGTTGGGCTTACTTCCCAAAGATGCCTGCGGTCAATGTCGTCTTGATTAGAGTTGATAATCAAGGACTTGTTGTCGGGAGAAGGGGTTACATATTCTACCTCAAAATTTCCTTTGGTTAGCTGTGTGACGGTTTTGGTGGTGAGGTCAAGGCTATAGAGATGATTCCAGCCTGTTTTTTCCCAGGGAAACACCAAGCGATTGCCATCGAGCCAAAACAACTGGTTTTCGGCTACTATTTCTCTGAAAGCACTCCCTACGCCTTTGTCGGCTTTCCAGACTTCTTGCGTCTTGCCTGTGACTACTTCTACTACCATCAGGCTCCAAGGCTCGGCCTCACGTACAGGCACAAAAATGACAGGCTCGGCGGCAGGTTCTCGCATGAAGGCAATTTTGGAACCATCTGGACTCCATACAGGCTGCAAGTCAAAGTCGGTGCTGGGTGACAGAAACTTGATTTTGCGAGAGGCGAAGTCGTAGATGCCTACAAAACTGTGGTCGCCTCGGTTGCTTACAAAGGCTAATTTAGACCCGTCTGGCGACCACCGCAGCGCATTGTTCCCACCTCTTGACTGAAAAAGTAGGCGTGTTTTGCCCGTTTCGAGCGAAGCGATTTGCACCTGTCCCCGATACACGTACACCACGCTGTCACCTTTGGGCGAAATGGCTGGTGCAGAACCCAAGCCAATCCGTAGCGACTGGCCATTGTCAATGGTGATTTTCCAGAGGGCTTGTTCGGCGCCATTGGCATCGCTGGTGGGGTTGGGGTACTCGCCCACCCGGTTAGGCGCTCCACCACGCACGTACAAGAGGGTCTGTCCGTTGGGCGACCACGTAAGCGAACTCAACTCTTGACCATCGTCTTGGGTATAGTTAGTGAGTTTTTTGCCTTGAAAATCAGGTGCTTGTGCAATAAAGATATTCCGAATGCCTTTGTCGTTTTGTACCCATGCTACTTTGTTACCAACCGGGGCAGGGCTGAGCTCAGAAGGAAATGAGTAGCTCATAAACTGCTCAAGCGTAGGCTTTTGGGCCATAGCCCAGTACCCAATCAGTACAAAAACAACGGTATAGAGGGTTCGCTTTGTCATGGCGGAGTAGGTGTATGGTGGCTAATGTGTATAAGCAATCAACTGATAAATGGCGAACTGTCCTGATGAATTTTGACGGCTTTTCGAGAGAGTCTTATGCCATAATAGATCAACCCTACCGAAGCCAGACCGAGCAAAGGATACGTTTTTTGAAACAAGAAATAGTCGTAACATCCATGAAATAGTGCTGCCAAGACCAAACCCATCAGCAAAAGCCCCGATGACTGTTTGAATTTGGCCTGACCTGCATAATACCCTTGAATAATGCCCATAATGGCATGACCGGGCACGGCCATAAGCAAACGCATGATGGCTACGCCATAGCCCCCGCCTTCGCCAAAGACATAAAGTAAGTTCTCAAAAGTAGCAAATCCTAAACTGACAAAGGCGCAATAGATGATGCCGTCGTATGGTTCGTTGAAATACGGTTTGTTGTAGATAAAGGACCGAAACATCAAAAACTTACTGACCTCCTCTACAAGACCCGCTGCAATAAAAGCCTTGAACCACACGGCTTTACCGTAGGGTTCGCCTAAAATTGCATCTAAGAGTAAGGCCACAAACACTGAGAAAATGCCCAAGATAAAAGCCCACCACAAATGCCGTTTCTCTTCTTTTTCGTAAAGGTCTTTCCGGTATAACCATACAGCAATGACCGAACTGGGCAACAGGGCGAGAGCAAGTAAGAGGTAGTCCATGAGGGGTAGAGGTTAAAGTGTAAAGGTTAGAGGGAAAAGTGTAAAGAGGAGGAAGTTGCAAGAGGATAAGGGTTAGAGAAAAAGTGTGAAGGGTAGAGGCAAAAGTGGAAAGGTGGTTTTTTTAGTAATTGGATTCTCAAGATAAATACTATTGATAATCAAGTGATTATGAGTAAGAGGTAAGGTTCGTTGAACTACTGCCGCTATCCGTTACCCTCTCTACGTTCACCTTTTATCCTTTCCACTTTACTCTCTATACTCTATCCTTTTCATCACTTATTTCTGGTCTTTCCATCGCCAGATGAGGCGGCAGGCCGTAGTGCGGTAAGGCCGCCACTCGTCGGCGATTTCGCCCATTCGCTTTTTGAGGGTTTTATCATTCGGCAAACCGTAGAGTCGCATCATCCCTTGTTGAATACCCAAATCGTCCACCGGAAACACGTCGGGACGCTGAAGGGTAAACATCAAAATCATCTCGACTGTCCACTTGCCTACACCTTTGATTTGGCTGAGGTACTTGACGATTTCTTCGTCGGTTAGCGTAGTGTGCCAGTTGTTGCCATCGAGTTGGTGTTCCTCAAAAAAAGTGGCTACGTTTTTGAGATAATTGGCCTTTTGGTAGGATAACCCTACGCCTCGCATGGTTTCAATATCCATCCGAATCAGCTGCTTAGGATGTGGATACCCACCATCAAAAAGTGTCAGAAAACGGTTGAAAATCACCGTAGCTACCTTGACCGAAAGCTGCTGCGACACAATAGAATCGAGCAAGTCGTAATACAAATCTCCTGAGGTATTAGGCTCAGCTAGAGAGATGGATTCGACAAGGGGTTGTAAATGAGGTAGTTGTTTGAGGTGATGTAGCGCCTGTTGCATCGGTGACAAAGAAATAGATTCAAGAAATACAAGTTTACGGGTTTATTCGCAAAAATGTAGTTCTCGTTACAGATTCTTTGTCCAAATAACCTATTACAATTCCCAAACGGTGGGGTGATTGTTTTGACGAAGGTGCTTGGCAATATTCATCCAAAAAGCCAACACTAAATACACAATCACAGGCGACCCCATGGTGATAAATGAGGTATAAATGAAGTAAAGCCTTACGCTATTGGCCGAAATACGCATTCTATCGCTAAGCCACGTGCAAACGCCAAAGGCTTGATTCTCAGAGAAATATTTGATGTGTTTTGCTAAATTCTCCATTGCGATACCAACTAAGTTGCCACGAAAATAACAAATCAATAAGGCTTTAGCAAGTATAACGATTGAGAATGTGAAAATGTTATGTACGTTTCGGTAGATGACTTTTCAACACTCATCCACACCAAGTGGCATAAAATCGGTCCATTTTTCGCAACGGTAGTAGGTGATAGAGGCATTCATTGTAACCGTAATGGTGCCTACCAACCGTTGCCCTGTCAGTGACGACCCACTGAGCTTGATAGAAAGGGGCTTTGAATTGACGCCTTGGAGGTTTTCTGAAATGATTTTTTGAAGCTCGGCTACCCCCACAGCTTGCAGCGAGGCTAAGGCATTTTCAAATGAAATCTCTTTGCTAATTTCACCTGTAGCCACATTTAAAATATCTTTTGCATCTTGGAGTAGCTGATTGCCCCCTATTCGAATTAACTTGGTATCATTGAGTAATGCTTTGGGTGTACCAGTAGTTACTTCGGCTTTTACAGTTACCTGTGTGGCGGTGTTGCGTTGTGTATCAATAATACCCTGAATGTTAATACTGTTTAAGTCAAATTTATCAATTCGAGAGTCATGATTGGCAAATATATCGGGGTCAAATAGGTTGGTAATATCACTGGCCGAAATGGTAGAAATGCTATTGAACGCCCCTGTATTATCAATGTTAAATGTAAGCGTAATAGTTTTAGTTACCGTTCGGTTAACTTTGATATAATTACTGCATCCCTGTGATACATAGGCTGCCAAAAGGAGAAAGAAGAGTTGTTTTTTCATGGGGCTGTTTTTGTGTAAAAGTTATAAAGCCTTGATTTTTAATAACTTGAATTGAGTAAAGTCTCTGTGAAAATCAATAACAATCTTGGTCGGTATTAAACAAACCCTTTGGCATAGACTCGCACTTATAATAAGTAACAGAGGCGTTGAGGCGCAAGTAAACAGTACCTACTAATCGCTTATTGTCAGGTACACTCGTATAGGCTTCTAAGTTAAGGGTGTACACACCAATTAACCGATTGGCTTCTACAGAGGCGGCAAAAAAACCTTGGACAATCTTGAATCCCGCCGGATTTAAAGAATTGATGGCGTTATTGAAAGTAGTGGTAGGGATTATCCCATTTTGAGGCGTACCTATTAAATCGGTTCCTAAATCATATTCACCAACTTTAATCATATTGGTTTCGTTTAACAAAACCTGAGTAGACGTGGTGTTGCTTCCGGTTCCACTAATATTGCTATTGACTTTGACGCTCATAACAGCTTTAGTCGCTGTGTTTTGTTGGGGGTTAATTTCACCACTTAACGAAATACCCGATACGACTACTTTTTCAATACGGACGTCTTCGTCAAGCTCAAAAATTTCGTTAAGCTTTAAAGATGAAATAGTAGCCGTGGTGGTTGAATTGCCTGTAGTATTCACAACAAAACTGGCAGGAATGACTTTATTGACCGTACGGTAAATTTTTTTCTTTTCTTCACATTGCTCACAACCTTGCGAAAAGATGCCTAAGAGAATGATATAGAGAAGTTGCTTTTTCATCTAAACAAAAACTTGGGATTGTGTCATTAGTTGCATTCTACATCGTTGTAAAGCAAGGCTACGGCCACAGGCTCACATTTGTAGTAGGTAACAGAAGCTGTAATTCTTAGATAAACCGTGCCAACCAACCGTTCTGTAGGACTCACAAACGAGGTGGCTGTTACATCAAGCCTTTGCTCATTAGGCAAAGTAACTGCGCCGTAGCGTCTAATAGCATTTGCAAAAAACTCTCGGAAAATAGTAAGCCCATCGGTATTTAAAGAATTTAAAGCGTTATTGAAGGTTACATATTTGCCGTCGGCACCTAATAGGTCTGTATCAAGACTGGTGCTGCCTGTTTTTATCATTTTGGTGCTTCGGAGTAATAAAAACTTGCCACCGTTTTTAGTGATAGTAGCCGAAATAACAGCTTGATTTGCAGTATTTTGTTGGGGATTAATCTCGCCACTTAACGATACACCTGTCACATCAACTCGCTCTAAACTTTCACCAGTATTACCATCTCCAAAAAGGGTAAAGACCTGAGATGAACTAATAGAAGTACTTTGGTTAGATTCTCCTCCGCTCACATTGAATGGATAGGTAAGAGTGACAGTCTTAGTCACGGTTCTGAAGACTTTTATAGAAGTACAGCTATCGCATCCTTGCGAAAAGATAGCTAATAGGAATAGGTAAATAAACTGCTTTTTCATAAGAAGTAGTGTTTATGGTCTATTCACATTGGAAGGGTCGTAAGACAGTTCAATGGTTTTTGAAGGAACTCCGAGAGCGCTAAAAACTTAACCCGATTCCTCCAGCTGCCACCACGGGGCTAATGAACGAGCCTTGAACATAAAGTCTGAAAATAGACAACTTCATACCCGCACCCACACCTAACAAAAGCGGGTTTTTGTTGGTGAGATCAATGCTGATGGGCGACACATCTACCGAGTCGTTGTAGCGAATGTTCATAGAGCCGTTTTGATAGCCTACATAGGCGAAATAATTGAAGATTTTACCCTGTTGCCCTGCATAGATGCCTGCCTTATGGGTGGTCAGGCTAACATAGTCGCCAGCTTTGAACTGTTGATAACTATATTCGGCAGAAATCGTAAGTGGAAAACCTTTAGGTAAATAGCGGGTCAAGTCATGCCGAAGTCCGCCACCCATGAGCGAAATCTTGCCGAAGTCACCACCTAAATCTATGGCAATAAAGCGGACGTTTAGTTCGGTACCCATTACGTTGCCCAGGGTGATTTGAGGCACTGCCAACGAAAAATACTTTAACCCTAATCCCGCCGGAAACGTGTAAGAAGTGCCATTGGTACCATTGACCGTTACGTATTTTGACGGCCCCACAAGAGTAGAAACCTGTGCCGACTGTTGAGGTGAAAAATTACGGTCGGTAGTTCCAGTAAAATACTTGAGTTTGTCGTCGAGAATAAAGGTAGAAAACGCCACCACCCCAAGATAAAGGTGAAAACCGCTGTCAATAGACGTTTTGTGAGCTTGTCCAGTGTTAAAGGTAGAAGTCATCACATCAGCAAGGGGTTGTAGAAATCCCTTGGCATTGGCGCCGGAATAACTACTGATGATTTCGTCCACTTTTTGAGCAGAAGCAGTTGACCACATTCCAGCTCCCAGTAGCAATGTCAAAGAAATCAAAAGCCGTTTCATAGAGAGGAGTATTTGATTAGTAAAATTGGATGTAATTACAAGGAATACCAATACCCTATTGAGGGTATTTTTAGGGCGATAAAAGCAGCAACTATGCTAAGAAATATGTTGGCTTTTGGTTAATGCCCTATCTGCTAATTGGTTATGTTCTTTGTTGGTTAGTAGCAGTTGCATCCAGTTTGAGGCTCAGAAACAACGCCAAGCAAGCAGGTGGTTCGGCCATTGAAAGAGCCGTTACTCTTTCCTAACTGCAAGCAATAGCGGCGACACGATTCATTGCATTCGTTGTTAGCAACAGGTGGCTGCTGGGTTTGCCCTCCTACACAATTACAACAACAATCGGATAAAGCAACGGCCCAGAGTAATTGCGTTTCGGTACCTACGATTTGCGTATGAGCCAAAATAGAATTCATACTACCGAGGTTGATTCGGCTAAAATTTCCGAAATCAAAGTTGGGAATACAACTGGCATAAGCAGATAATGCATTGCTAGCAGTGGTAAGATGCGCTTGAATTACCCCCTGAATGTTGGCAGGCATAGGCACGCTACGGCATTGCATACTCGACGCCCAAGCTTGTGCTGCACCAAGGTTAACGCCTGCTGTGAAAAGTGAAAACAAACTCACCCCATTGCTACACGTTACCGTAGTAGCCTGCCGAATGGCTTGGTCAAGGTCACGAATCAGGCGCTCGGTTTCGCTAACAACTTGCGTTGACGAAGCCACTGGCAACTGGCTCGACAAAGTGGAGATTCGACCTAAATCGAAAGGAATGCAAGGGTAAATAGCCATGACCGTACTGAGCTGGCCCAACGCTGCCGTACAATCAGTAATGGCATCGGCACTAAGACGCCCTGGTTCGGTGGCCGCTCGCCCCCATACTGTACCTAGCAATTGCATGGCATAGTAAAATGCCGAAAGTTGACTACGACAATACCTGCCGTCGCCGGTGGTTTGAGGGGAGGTTCTAGTCACGTTTCCCGTTCGAGTCCAGACTTGGTTGTTCCAAGTAATGATTTGTCCATCGGCCGAAACAGAAGCCTGTGCTTGCCATTGAATAGCGTAAAGGGCATTATTGCCAATCAAATACCCTCCCGATTTGGTTTGATTTTGTGCTAACGTAAATTGTAAGTAAAGGCCATTCTGCTGAATTTGACAACTTGCCGTACTGGTACCTTGTTGGTACCACGTACCCGTTAAGTCAAAAGCTGGCTTGGTCGGATAACGAGTCCAAATCTGGTCGCTCCAAACAAGCGTACCTTGGTCCGACGACAGTACACCTTGGGTGTTCCATTCTTTGGCCACAAACTGATAACGACTATAAAAATAACCTGTGGAGGTGTAGTTGCCATACCGAAACCCCAAATACGCACCGTTTTGACTGATGGTACACACAACTGACTGATTGCCGTTTTGGTACCATGTGCCAGCTATGTTAGGGATGGTGTCAACTACCGCAACAGCCGAAACATGGTGAGTAGGAGTAGGGTTAGAAAACGAAAGAAACCCCACTAATAACTGGTAAATGGTGAAAAACATAGCCGTATAAAGGTTTGTAGAAATCAGGAGAAAGGTTCAAGTAAGGGGTGCTCAAAAATAAATGAATAAAATATGGAGACTCAATACCCTTCTAAGGGTATTTTGCGTATATTCGTATCGGAAGTGCTTGTGGCGGAAGCTTTTACCCGCAACCCTATGGCCCATCGTCTCTTACTTCAATGGTGCTTGTGCTTATTTACGCTTTCGGCGTATGCCCAAACACCCATACAAATTGGTGCAGATTTTGACGAAGCAGTATTAAGCAAACAGGTAGAAATATTGGAAGATTCGTCAAAACAACTACGTATCAACGATATTCTAACTCAAACCAATGCCTTTAAGCCACATCAAAAGGCATTTATCAATCCGGGCTTTACCAATAGCTATTTTTGGGTAAAATTCCAGCTCGCCAACCCCGACTCAGTTACAAAACAACTGATACTCGAAGTAGAAAATCCGCATATCAACAAACTTCAACTATACGCACTTTCGCAAGGGCAGTTGTGGACCAGTATGCTCACCGGCGACCATTTTCCGTTTGCACAGCGCCCCATCCGCCATCCCCATTTTTTATTACCTATTGTCTTGACTGCCCATCAGACCGTAACTTATTACCTGTGGATAGACAAACACGGTGAGCAATTGCAGATTCCGCTACGACTTTGGGATAAGGAAAATTTTTACGCTAATGAGTACAAGCTGTTCTTATTTGTGGGTTCGATGTTAGGCATCGGTAGTTTGTACTGTATCATCAGTTTTTTAGTTTACTTATTTTTCCGCCAAAAACTAACGCTCTATTATTGGCTCTATACCACAGGAGCTTGGCTGTTTTTTGTAGCACACACAGGGCTGGGCTTTGAGTTTTTTTGGCCAGAGGCTACTTGGTGGGCCAGTGCGGCTCGGCCTACCACAGCCATGACATTGTATCTTTTTCTGCTTTTATTTGCCCAGCGATTTTTTAATATGGCTTATAACCAGCGTGTTATCTACTTCTGTTCCAACGTACTGGTTATGGTCTTTTTGCTACTACTCATGACCTTGTGGTCTCAAAATCCAGCGCTGGGGCTTTTCAAAGACTACTGGTATAACCCTGATTACTACGACGGACGTGGTTTGCTGATTTTTATGAAACTGGCCAACCTATCCAGTTTTATTTTTCTGCTTAGTGTACCCATTATTAGTATTTATTATTTTGCTCGCTACCGCAATTATGAAAACCTTTGGTTTAGTGTGGGGAGTTCGATGCTGCTGCTAAGCGGTATTCTTATCATTCTGATTTTTGCAGGCTACTTGCCCGACAACTACATTACGCAAAACCTACCGTTACTTGCCAATTCCGTCGAAACGGTGATTTTGTCGTTTTTGCTGGCCAATCGTTTCAAGAATATTTACCAACAAAACGCCCAAATCTCGACCGAACTGGCTGAACAGCGTCAGCGAAATGCGATTCAATTGCTTGAGGGGCAGGCTATTGAGCGCAAAAGGTTGTCGCAAGAACTGCACGATGGCATTAGCTTGATGCTGGCTAATATTCGCCTGCGGCTTTCGATGGTGGCCGAGAAACTCCATGACCAGCGGCAAGAAGTACAAACGCTGGTAGATGAATTGGGGGATGTAGGGCAAGATGTACGCCAATTTTCACATAATCTTTCGCCCGTACTGCTCGAACGTCATGGATTGGGAGAAGCCATCGAAGATTTGGCTTTTCGTACCGAAAATGCCCATCAAGGCTTGCATGTAACCGTAACGATACAAGGTGCAGAAGAGGCACTTCCAACGCTTTTGAAGCAAACACTCTATCAAATCACGCTTGAGCTTCTTAACAACATTGGCAAACATGCTGAGGCTACCCACGCTAATATTGAGGTATTTAGCAAAGAAAGAGAAGTACAACTCACAGTTGAAGACAACGGAAAAGGCTATGACCTGAGTACTCAAACCGATGGAATTGGGATACAAAACATTCGTTCTCGGGTAGAACTTTTTAACGGCACGTTTTTGGTAGAGCTCTTAGCCAAAGGCATGAAGCATACTGTAATTATACCGACTTAGACCAGTTTGTTTTCGTAGGCAAACTTCACAATGTCGGCGTTGGTGTGGAGTTCCAGTTTACGAAGAATATTTTTTTTGTGTGTATGCACTGTATGCTTACTGATGTGGAGGGCATCGGCTATTTGTTGCTCAGTCAAGCCATTGACAATGAGGGGAATTAACTTTTTTTCTTGCTCAGATAGCAAAGAGATTCTACCAAAAACATCATGTCCAAAAGCAGGTTCAGCAAACGGGATTTCGCTCGAAATGTACTTGATAGCCTGCCTACTGACATACACTTTTCCTGCAAAAACCATCGTGAGTGCTTCTATCCATTCGGTTTTGGTGGCGTCTTTGAGTACGTAGCCGTTTACGCCCGCTTCGAGGGCTTTGCGCAACATCCCAGGAATATTATACGATGAAAAAATCAAGATTTTTAGTTGAGGGAAACCCGACTTTAACGAAGCCACAATATCTAAGCCACTTTTCCCACCAAAATTAAGGTCAAGAATCAGTAAATCAGGTGATTGAGTTTGGCAAAGTGCAATCACGTCTTTCAGATTGCTAACTTCACCCACCACTTCAAATTGGGGCATAGCACCAAATAAAAGCCTCATCCCTTCCAACACTACTGGATGGTCGTCGGCGAGCACGATGCGGGTGGGCGAGTTGTTCATGAGCAATTAGCCCGTAGGTTTTTTAAAAGTAGGCTTAAAAACCTTCTTGGCTGGTTCGATAGGTTTGTCTTCCGTGGTTTCGATAACAGCAGAATCTGGTGCTTCTATCATAGACTCAGCTGGCGGAATAGGCTCAGCAGGTCGTTTGAAAGTAGGTTTAAAAACAGGTTTCTTGACCTCTTCAACGGGTAACTCTGATTCTTGAGTTGTTGCCTCTGGTGCAGGATTAGCTGGAGCGAAGGGCTTTTTGAAAGTAGGTTTAAAAACAGGTTTCTTGACCTCTTCTTTTGAATCTGCTGTTTCTTTTGCTACAACTTCCGTTTTCTCGCTGACTTTCTTTTTGGCTTCTTCTTTTTCTCGCACAAACTGCTCGTAAAGTACACGTTTTTCGTCAGCTTGTTCAGGTGTGAGATTAGCGAATGCAAAATTGAGCTGAGTAATATCGAAAGTCGAGAAGTCGTATTGATTGGTCATGGTCAAGCATTCGGTAGGGCAAACTGTAGTGCAAAGTCCACAAAAGCAACACTTGGCCATGTCAATATCAAACGTAGCGGCATAAAGCCGAATCGGAGAACCGTCAGAAGTATGACCAATCACCTCCGACGATTTAATGGGCTCTATTTCGATGCAATCCACTGGGCAAATCTTGGCACATTTGTCGCAGACAATGCAGTCGTCCATCTCGTTGTGGAGTTGGTAGCGACCGTGGTCAGGTACTGGCAAGGCCTCAAGTGGATAGCGCAACGTGACCATACCCGTATCTTGTGTAAAATAATTGGGTTGGTTCACATAGGCATTGTTGCGCCGCCATCGAGCGTCTCGAATGTGCTTAAACGACAAACGAAGCCCCTTGATAGAACTTCGGATGCCTTCTAATAAATCCCCAAAATACGTATTGTTAGCTCCTTGAAACATTGATTAAAAAAACATTTTTTTCCAGTGCGTGTTATACATCACTGGAAAACGAGTGGGTTCGGCATCGTGCATCATGTCATACACGGCATCGAATACATTTTCGACATTGGGCTTCGAGAAGTAGTCGCCATCGGTCGTGTAAGCAGGGCGATGCGGTTTAGCTGTGAGCGTAATGGGTTGCTGGTCAAGGAGTTTCCATGCTTTTTGGTCTCCCAAGATTTTGTCCATAATAAACGAAGCCCCACCACCAGGCATGTCTTCGTCGGCTACCAGTAGGCGGCTTGTCTTTTGGATAGACTTCCGAATCAACTCGTTAAAGTCAAAAGGCAAGAGTGTTTGTACATCAATTACTTCTGCACTAATGCCAATTTCTTCGAGCTGAGTGGCTGCCTCCATCACAATTCGGCACATGGCACCATACGTCACAATGGTGATGTCAGTACCTTCTCTCAGAATTTCTGGAACACCTAATTCGACGTGATAGTTCGCCAAATTTTTAAGCGGTGTTTCTTTTTGGCGGTATCCATTCAGGCATTCAATCACCAAGGCGGGGTCGTCGCCTTTCAAGAGGGTGTTATACATACCAGCTGCTTGAGTCATGTTACGAGGCACACAAACGACCATTCCACGTAAGCCATTTAAAATCAATCCTATGGGTGAGCCTGAATGCCAAACACCTTCTAAGCGGTGGCCACGAGTACGCACAATCAGGGGTGATTTTTGACCACCTGCCGTCCGATAATGCAAACTGGCTAAGTCGTCTGACAGCGTTGCGAAGGTATATAAGATATAGTCTAAGTATTGAATCTCGGTGATAGGACGAAGCCCCCGCATGGCGGCACCAATGCCTTGGCCAATAATAGTGGTTTCTCGAATACCGGTGTCGGTAACTCGCAGCTCACCGTGTTTGCTCTGCAAATCGTGCAGGGTTTGATTTACGTCACCAATCTTACCAACGTCTTCACCAATGATAAAAAGCCGAGGGTCACGAGCCAAAGCTGTGTCAAAAAACTGATTAATGATTTCCCGACCGTCTATTTTAGGACTTTCAAGGTCAAAATCAGGCACTAATTCAATACCTTTAGCAGTGAGCTGCTCAGGAGTACCTTTGGTCACAGCTACCGGTGACTCTGGCGACTGACTATACACATAAGAGTTGAACCGATGCCAATTGGCCTCTTTTGATTTTTCTAACCATGTCACGAGCGCATCTTTGGCTGGTGACTTTTCGTGGCGCATAGCCCTTACAGCCTTTTTGGCTGCCGCCACTACGTGCCAGCGTATGGGGTTGATAGCATTTTGTAATTCGTGGAGAAGCCCCAGCAATTTGGGGCTTTGCTGACTTTGCTGTGCCGCTTGTTTGATGAGCTGACAAACCTCGTCAAAATCACCTCGAAGCGAATCATTGTAGGCTTTCCAAGCGGCATCTCGGGCATTTTTCGCCATACGAATAGCTTGTGTATCTATTTCGTCCAGTTCTATTTCGGAAGCATAGCCATTGGCGATAATCCAGTTTCGGAACTGGAGGTTGCAGTCGTATTCGGCTTCCCAGGCCAAACGTTCTTTCGACTTGTAGCGCTCATGCGAGCCCGACGACGAGTGCCCTTGCGGCTGGGTGCATTCCACTACATGTACCACACTCGGGATATGTTGTGTGCGAGCCAAATGAGCAGCTTTCTGATAGGTTTCGAGCAGCCCTGTGTAATCCCAAGCTTTCACTACAAAAATCTCTAAGCCAGGTTCGTCGTCGGTGCGTTGAAAACCCAACAGCGCTTTTGATATACTACTTTTAGTAGTCTGATATTCAATAGGTACCGAAATTCCGTAGCCGTCGTCCCAGATAGAAAAGATAACCGGAACCTGCAAGACCCCTGCCGCATTGACAGCCTCAAAAAACATCCCTTGCGAGGTAGAGGCATCGCCAATGGTGGCAAAGCAGACCTCATTGCCATTGTTCGAGAACTTGCTATAATCTGTAAATCGTTCTTTGAGTTCGGGGAGGTGGCGGTATAATTTTGAGGCATAAGCCAAACCTATCGAGCGAGGAATCTGCCCCGCAGTAGGCGAGATGTCACCAGCCGAGTTTTTAAACTGGAGTTGGTTGCGCCACAAGCCGTTTTGGTCAACCCAGCGGGTGGCGTAGTGGCCGTTCATGGTACGCCCACCCGAGTTGGGGTCTTGTTCGGTATCGGTGTGGCCATACAACTGAGCAAAGTACTCTTGCCATGTAAGCTCACCCACGGCTGCCACAAAAGTCTGATCACGATAGTAACCCGAGCGAACGTCGCCATACTCAAAAGCCCGAGCCATAGCAATCTGGCACAGTTCTTTGCCGTCGCCATAGATACCAAACTTTGCCTTGCCCATAAATACCTCTTTCCTAACCAACAAACTACATTGTCGGCTTTCGGCAGCAATGCGGTAGTCGTTTAAAACAGATTCTCGGGTAAGAATCACAGTTGTGTCGGTTAGAAGGAGTTCATTTTCCACGGTATCTGGTTTTTGGGGTGGTTAGCAATACAGACGTAGGTTACAGAAGTAGAAAATCCATGCTTAATTACCAAAAAACACTTTAACATTTCATTAACACCAAGTTTATTTTGGATAATCTACTTTTGTTTCGTAAAATTAAATGAAAAAAGTCGGTGCATCAAAAACTGCCCGTTTTTGAAATTCGCTAAGAAAAGCTGAAAGTTTGGCACTTATTGAACAAAGCCGTACTTTCATTTGATTTTTCCAAGAAGTTCGCAACCAAATTTTTGTCAAACGTTTAATAAAACTAATTTTTCATCATGAAAAAATTTTTTGCAATCGCTATCGCATTTGTAGCATTCACATCGGCTAGTTATGCTCAAGGTGTACTCAAATTCAAAAACGAAAAACACGATTTCGGTAAAGTTCCCCAAAACGTTCCAGCTGTGTATTCATTCGAGTTTACTAACACAGGTAGTGCTCCTATAGTAATTTCAAATGCCCAGCCTTCGTGTGGTTGTACTACTCCTGACTGGACTAAAGAACCTGTAATGCCAGGCAAAACGGGTTTTGTGAAGGCTTCTTACAATGCGGCTTCGATGGGACCGTTCACCAAAACAGTAACAGTAACTAGCAACGCCGAAACACCAACTATCGTGTTGACAATCACCGGCGAAGTAGTGTCAAAAGAAGATGCAGCAGCAGCAGCTACCAAGTCTGCTGCTAAGAAGCCAGGTGGCAAATAAGACTTTGAGGCAGCAGCCTCATTTTGTTTAAGGGTTGATAGAGCCATTCGCTATGCGGATGGCTTTTTTGTTGGTGTCAATAGCTTTTTAGTTTTAGAGTATAGGGAGAGTGATTACAATTAGCCGTAAAAAAATTACCATTTATAAATCCGAACACCAATACGACTCGTAAGTATTGGTACAATTACACAAGTCAAGATAAAATAGGTTAATACACAGAATGAAATACAGGTGTGGGTTATTTCATTCATGGCACAAAGGGCTTCGATTCGAAGCCCTTTGTCTTTTAAGCGCTTGTATGCCGAATCCTCAATAAACTGGCATAGTAGTTGTTTTGTAGTCATTTAGCATTAGTTTTGTTGTTGGTTTACCACACAGACCAATACTGTAAGTGGGTTATTAAATATTACTCCTCCTTGAGCAAAAGACGTATTATTTTACCAGAAGAAGAGCTTGTAGCAATGCTTCGCAGGCGAGAGCAGCGAGCTTTTACGATTCTTTACGATAATTATTCGGGAGCTTTGTATGGGATTATCTTAAAGATTGTTCGAGACGAAGACATTGCTGCCGATGTGATGCAAGACTCGTTTGTGAAAATGTGGCGAAATATAGACGCCTACAATGCCACAAAGGGAAGTTTGTTTACTTGGATGCTTAATGTGTCTCGCAATACAGCTATTGATAAGATTCGTTCGCAAGACTATCAACAGAGTCAACAAAACCAACCCATCGAATCTACCGTAAGTATCGTAGAGCAATCGGAACCGATCGAAACGCAAGTAGATGCGATAGGGCTTCGGAAGGTGATAGACACCTTGCGGCCAGAGTATCGCACACTTATTGAATTGATTTACTTTCAGGGATATACCCAGGCTGAGGTGTCAGAAGAGTTGGGCATTCCATTAGGAACAGTCAAGACCAGAGTAAAGGCCGCCCTCACGCAGTTGCGTGGGCTGGTGGGGTGCATTGTATTATTTATGTTGTTAGATTCTGGCCTAGGGCAATGGATTCATCATTTTGTGGATGAGTCGGTCAACTAAGCTACTATTATTTGACCAGAAACTACGTACAACCTGTTAAATTTAACGAAATTGAATATCAAAGAATACATCGAATCGGGACTGCTCGAAAGCTATGTGCTAGGGTTTGCTTCTTCAGCAGAAATGGCAGATGTTGAGCAGGCCATAGCGCAATATCCCGAATTGAAGGCTGAGGTAGAAGCGCTTCAAGCAACGCTCGAAGATGTGGCGATGGAAAACGCAGTAGAGCCACCTCTAGCCCTGAGAGCCAAAGTATTGGGGGCTATTGCCGAACTTAATGCTCAAGAAAACAGTAAGCAAACTGTGGCCGAAACCGAGGCCAAAGTGGTGGATTTCAGACCTGACATTGATGACGAAACTCCAAGTAGAAGCATCTGGGGTGGCTCTTGGTTGGCAGCGGCGTCTGTAGTATTATTGTTGTGTAGTGCCATTTCCAACTTTGTATTGTACAATCGTTGGCAAAATTCCGAAAATCGCTTACTAACTTTAGAATCTCAAAATCAGATTATTGCGCAAGAACTGCAAGTGACCAAGTCAAACTACGTGGCTATGACCGATGAGCTTGGCGTGTTGAGACACCCTGCTACCCAACGAGTGCTCCTCAAAGGTGTGCCGGAGTCGCCGGAGTCGTCGGCTACGGTTTATTGGAACAAAGAGAAAAAAGAAGTCTATCTAGCTACCACCAATTTGCCCGATGTACCCGCCGACAAACAGTATCAACTGTGGGCCATTGTCAATGGCAAGCCAGTTGATGCAGGCGTATTTGAAATGGGCAGTAAGATGGTTCGTTTGAAAGACATTCCATCGGCACAAGCGTTTGCGATTTCGCTCGAAGCCCGTGGCGGTAGCACTACCGAAGCAGGCCCCAAAGGGGGTATTTATGTACTGGGTAACGTGTAACATAGCCCCGACCACGAGAAAATTCTGATAACGCTAATGGCTTGTAGAGCAATAGATTAAAGAAGTGAGCGTTTGATAGCAGTCAGATGCTCACATTTTTTATTTTAGAGGTTTTTCGCCTGAATTTTTGGTTTTATGGACAAAACACTCTATCTTTCAAAGTTTTAATTACTTTTCTAATTTTTTCTTTTATGCAAACTGGAGTTGTAAAGTTTTTTAATGAGAGTAAGGGATTTGGTTTCATCGTTGATGACGCTACCCAACAAGAAGTATTTGTACACGTAACAGGTCTGAATGGCGAGCAGATTCGTCAGAATGACAAAGTATCGTTTGAGACGAAAGACGGAAAAAAAGGCTTAAATGCTATCAACGTAAAGAAAATCGGATAATTGACGATACAGAGTGTTAATAAAAATCCCCAAGCGTCAGCTTGGGGATTTTTTGCTATGCTTCAACATAAAGAGATATGCCGAATTCTTCTTCAATAGCTCGGATAAAATACACTCGGTTAGGCTCATCTTTAAGGAGATTTTGGAAATAAACTTCGGCTAATTGACCTTTTGCTGTAATACTTTTCTTTCTGGCTTTAATATAACCTCGACGTTCATCGACCAACTCTTTGTCATTTAATTGCAACAAGTCAATCAGATTTTTGGCTTCTTTATCATGTTCTCGATGGATATAAATACCATCTTTGTACACAACTCTTTCTTCAAAATCATCGGCTGTTGGGTGTAAAATAGGTTGGAATCTAGTCCATTTACTGGCTTTTTCGCTATTCCATTGATGCTTGACCAGAAACCAGTTTTGGTAATTGTCGTCTTCTGTATTTTTCAACGTAGGGTCAAAATGTTCAATGTCCTTTGTGTCGGTTCTACCAGCCAAATAGGTTTCTGTGTAAGCACAAAGATTCCGTTGTTCATGGAGTAGTATCTCCCTTATTTGTGAACCATGAGTAGGGTATTGCCAGTTGCTTTGTAGGATAATGGAATCTTCTTTTTTGATTTGCCTTCTCATAACTCAAAATGAAATTGATCTCCTAGTCGTTCATATTCGTCCCAATAAGCATTTTTCTTATCCTTATCTTTTTCAAAGTGCATCAATCCTTTTAATTCAGTAAAACGTTCCCAAGCCTTTATTTTTGGGTCACTCATGTATTTTTCGAGATTAAATATGTCTCTAAGCATTACGTCTGCCGAAAGGGCTGCAAAATCAACCGTTACTCGTTCTACTGTAATGCCTTCTTCAAGGGTTCGGTTCACTTTTAGCAAAACAGAGTTCTCTGGTGCACCTAATAAGGGAACTAAGCTGTGTGTGGAAGCAATGAATTGAACTTTGGGGAAAATAGAGGAAAGCAAGGTAGGAATTTCTCGTTGCATTTTGGGGTGCCAATGCAAATCTAACTCGTCAATAATAACGATTCCTGATAGTTCTGATGGGTCATTTACATCTGGTCGTGCCCTAAATAAACGAATCATCATATCGCCAACCATAGCAATAATACTTCTAAAACCCGAAGCAAGTTGCTTAAAGGTAACAGGTTGGTAGGTTTCAGTATGACTATTGGGTTCTTTTTCAAGATAAAGCACTTTTCTGTTGGTTACATCAATTTGAATGTCTGCTAAGTAAGGTATTAATTTCAAGAGTGTCTTTTTAACAGCTTCAAAACGAGGATTTTTCTCAAGAAACCAAATTAGAAGCTCAAATTCAATATTGAGTAAGATACCGTCTGAATTAAAAAGACTATAGGTCGTTGTACTTTTCTTCGTAATATCATTTTGTGTCTGGTCAGACTGAATTTGTAGGCGAGAAGGACCATAAAAGGCAACATGATCCAGTTTTTCAAAGCGATTAATTCTTATATTATTTATCTTGTCTTGTCCTAAAGCACAATATTCAAGACTGATGATATTTTTATCAAAACCAGTTTCCAATAGTTGCACACCTTCATCTTCTGAACTAAATAAGCCTATTCCGATAGCTTGTAGAATTGTAGTTTTGCCAAAACCGTTTTCTCCAATCAAGAAAAGCCATTGGGAATCTATTGGTATTTGCTCAATATTTATTTCTTTTACACCCTGAAAATTCTTAATTTTTAACTGTTTGATGCTGTAATTTAGAATTTTACCAATATTTGAAAATACCGTTCCTGATGGATTATCAATTAATTTACCTTGCCAAAATTTTAAGTTAACGTCGTGGATTTTTGAGTAAAAGATAATAGCCTCTTTTGCAGCTTCAGCAATACTCTCGTCAGCTGTATTAAGTTTATATGTCCATTCATTTTTTTCTGAATCAATATCTAAAGCAATAAAATAATGCCTAAATATTGGTAAAAATTTCTCTGCTTGTTTTTTTTGGTTTTTTGCAAAATCGGTCTTGGCCTCTCCTTCTATTATGTCAGTTAAGAAAAAAATAACTCCTTCCAAAAGCGATATTTTTGCATCGAAATGATAATCGAAATCGTATTTATCATTGTTTATGCCTTTAATAGTTATATCTATATAAGAAGGGAAATCCTGTTTGATAGTTTCAAGAGCTTCATAATAATCAATATTCCACTGGTCAAACAAAGCATCACTTAATTCAAGCTGTTGTTTGATACTTGAATCATCTTTCTCTTCATTTTTTAATTTGATAAATAAATTGTGTAGTATATTTTCTTCTGCTTTTGTCATAGTAGTATTGCAAATTCAATTTCAAATATGCAAAAAAGCCGTAGCAATTAATACTACGGCTTCGAGAGTTTTACGCAAACCACGCCATTACCTCGTCTTTGGTAGGCATGGAGATGTCTAATTTCATTTTTTTGCGCATACCGCCCAAGTCGTTGAAGACTTTGTTGGGGTTAGCGGCTTTTAAGGCTTCTATCGTTTGGAAACCCATATTACGCACTACTGGAATCCATGCCGAAGCAACGCCAGCAGCCTCAAAATCGGCATCAGTCGAGACGTCTGCTTTCTTTTCGGGGCGCATTTGAGGGAAGAATAACACTTCTTGAATGCTCGAATTGTTGGTCAACAACATGGTCAGGCGGTCAATGCCAATGCCAATACCCGAAGTAGGCGGCATACCGTATTCGAGCGAACGAATGAAGTCTTCGTCCATGGCCATGGCCTCTTCGTCGCCTCGTTCGGCCAAGCGGAGTTGCTCTTCAAAGCGTTCCCGCTGGTCAATGGGGTCGTTCAACTCCGTGTAAGCGTTGGCTACTTCTTTGCCGTTGACAAAGAGCTCAAAGCGTTCTACAAAACTAGGCTTGCTACGGTGCTTTTTGGTGAGCGGCGACATCTCTATCGGGTAGTCAATGATAAAAGTCGGCTGAATCAGGTGTGACTCTACCTTGGCTCCAAAGATTTCGTCAATCAGTTTGCCGTAGCCCATCGAAGCGTCGGTTTCGATACCCCATTGCTGGCATTTGGCTAACAAACCAGCTTCGTCGAGTCCTTCGATTTTCTCGCCTGTGTAGTGTTCAATGGCTTCAATGATGCTGAGTCGAGCAAAGGGTCCCTCAAAATTAATGATATTGTCGCCCACCCTTACATGAGTGTCACCATTGACGGCAATCGCTACTTTCTCAAAAATCTCTTCAGTAATGCCCATCATCCAGTGGTAGTCTTTGTAAGCTACATAAAACTCCAACGACGTAAACTCTGGGTTGTGGGTGCGGTCCATGCCTTCGTTGCGGAACATTTTGCCGAATTCGTACACGCCATCGAAGCCCCCCACGATGAGGCGCTTGAGGTACAGCTCGTTGGCAATACGCATGTAAAGCGGCATGTCGAGCGTGTTGTGGTGGGTCTTGAATGGGCGAGCCGCCGCACCACCGTGTATAGGCTGTAAGATGGGCGTTTCGACTTCGAGCCAACCCTTGTCGTCAAAAATCCGACGCATGGTGCTGATGACTTTGGCCCGTTTGATAAAAATATCTTTTACGTGTGGATTCACAATCAGGTCCACATATCGTTGGCGGTATCGTTGCTCAGGGTCGGTGAAGGCGTCATACACTTTGCCATCTACCTCTTTGACCACTGGTAAAGGGCGCAGCGATTTGTTGAGCACTGTAAACTCCGTAACGTGGATAGAAACTTCACCAGTTTGGGTAGTAAACACATAGCCTTTCACACCGATGATGTCGCCAATGTCCAGTAGCTTTTTGAAGACTACATTATAGAGTGTTTTGTCTTCGTCGGGGCAGAGGTCGTCTCGGCGGAAGTACAGCTGAATACGGCCAGTACTGTCTTGCAACTCGGCAAAGGAGGCACTGCCCATGATGCGAAAACTCATCAGACGACCTGCGATAGACACACTTTTATAGTCAATCTTATTACGCTCGTAGTTGGTGTGGATGTCGGTAGCGGTGACATTCACTTCATACAAATCGCCTGGGTAGGGATTGATTCCGAGGCGCATCAATTCTTCTCGTTTCTGTCTTCGTAATAGTTCTTGTTCGCTTAGCATTTTGATTTGCGTTATCGGTTATTCGTCTTCTATATTGAATTAGGAATAAGCGTATTCGTTCTAAAAAAGTTTGCAAAAATAGGGTTTTATGCGACCAAATGAATAGAGAATTTCTTGATTGCTGGACATTTTTAAAATTGATAGCGAATCAGAAAAGAGAAAATTTAATTTT
Source organism: Spirosomataceae bacterium (assembly GCA_046329195.1). Taxonomy (GTDB): domain Bacteria; phylum Bacteroidota; class Bacteroidia; order Cytophagales; family Spirosomataceae; genus JAXLVB01. The sequence continues at coordinate 1,814,384 of JAXLVB010000001.1, forward strand.
CTGGTTTACCGATTCCATCACTTGGAGTGATGGAATCGGTGGTCAAAATGTGAATGTTTATAAAAAGCACAAATTGGTATTTATCAGTTCGTTGAGCTATGAGTTACCGCCGGTAATCGAGGGCTGGTTTACGGTCGCCCAAGAGCGCTTCATAGTGGAAGTTGGCTCCTCGCTTCTGAAGCCATTCGACACGAGCTTTTTCGATTAGTGAAGTATCCTTAAAGAGGTCGAGTCCTGTCAGTGCCAAGGTTTTGGCTGCTACAATGAGGCCCTTTTGCCCAATGGTCATGCCGCTACAGGCCACGGCTTGCCAGCTATGCGAAGCAGTGCCGGGCACCCAAGTAGCCGTGACGAGCCCTACGGTTGGCACGGCCCAGCTGACGTCGCCTACATCGGTCGAACCTCCTTTGAGAGGGTCGTCGGTCTGCATGGGTTCTACTTTGGCGGCATCTTCGATTGGTTTTTTGCCTTCGCCAAGGCTTTCGCTAAGTTTTTCGGCAAATTTCTTCTCTTCGTCCGTATAGATAATACCTCCTACGGTAGTCAGATTTTTGTGCATCAACACAGAAAGCGATGGCACGGGTAAGAGGTTGAACACGCCTCCAACCACTTCTTCTTCCATCTTGGTGCCGGTGCCCAAAGCAGCTCCTTGAGCGGCATTTTCGATGCGTTTCCAGATGCTTTGAACCACATCACGGTCTTTGTGGCGGGCGTAATAATACACTTCGGCATAAGCGGGTACCACGTTGGGGGCTTCGCCTCCACGGGTGATTACGTAGTGGATGCGGGCGTCAGAAGGTACGTGTTCTCGCATCATATTCACCATGTAGTCCATGGCTTCTACGGCATCTAAGGCCGAGCGTCCTCGCTCAGGAGCACCCGAGGCATGCGCTGCAATGCCTCTGAATCGGAACTTGGCAGATTTGTTGGCCAACGAACTTGAAGGGTCGGCGTTGTTGTTACTGCCTGGGTGCCAGTGTAATACTACATCAACATCGTTGAAAAGTCCCGCCCGCACCATATATACTTTGCCTGAGCCTCCTTCTTCGGCAGGGCAGCCGTACAGCCGAATCGTTCCACTGTGGCCTGTTGCTTTGAGCCAGTTTTTCAACTCAATCGCTGCCGCCATAGAGGCCACCCCAAAGAGATTGTGGCCACAACCATGTCCCGCTCGTTGGCCTTGAATGGGTTTCCATTCGGGCGATACTTCCTGCGAAAGACCCGGTAGCGCATCAAACTCAGCCAAGATGCCAATTACAGGCTTACCACTACCGTAGGTAGCCACAAAGGCTGTTGGGATGTCGGCTACACCGGCCTGTACACTAAATCCTTCTTGCTTAATTTGCTCTTGAAGCAAGGCAGTACTTTTTTCTTCTTGATAACCTACTTCGGCAAAATCCCAGATTTTTTTAGAAAGTGAGGCGTATTCGTTGAAGCGTTTGTCAATGTTAGCAATGGCGGCGGTTTTGTCGGGGTCTTGGGCTGGAGGGGCTGGCGTTGCTGTTTTTTTCTTTTGAGCCATGCTTCCTAAGCTGACTAAACAAACCAGCGCTACGAGTAAAGATTTCTTCATGGGGTTAAGGAATTAGATGATAAAAACAAAGATAGTGTTTTTATTGATTTTTCTTGGATTCACCCTCTTCAAATTACTCAAATAGCCGATACGACACCAATGCAATCTGCTTGCTATCAGGCGACCAGCTGGGTACGTTGATAGTACCTTGCCCCCCAAAAAACACAGACGTGAGGTCTTTGATTTCATGGGTTTGGAGATTCATCAAGCGCAGCTTAACGTCTTTGCCAAAGGGATGCTTGCCTTGTTGGTCTTGCAGGTAGGCAATATACACCAGCCATTTGCCATCGGGTGAGGGATGACCAAACCAGTTGTCGAACTCGTCGTGCGTGAGTTGTTCTTGCTCGGTGCCGTCGGCTTTCATGCGGTAGAGGTGCATACGGCCTGTTCGATGCGAGTTGAAATAGATGTAGTTGCCGTCGGGGCTGTATTCGGGGCCGTCGTCGAGGTTGGGGGCGGTGGTGAGGCGTTTTTCTTCGCCGCCTGTTGTGGCAATGGTGTAGATGTCCCACTCATTGTTGCCACGCATGGCGCAGTAGGCGAGGGTTTTGCCATCAGGCGAGATGCCGTGTAGGTACGAGGGGTTGTTGGGGGTAATTAACTGAGGAATACCTCCTGCGATGGGTACGGTGAAAATCCGAGAACTTCCACCCGGCGACTTGGCGGCATTAGGGTCGTTGTGGCTTAGGGCTATCCATTTTCCATTCTTGGCAATGAGGTGGTCGTTGTTGCATTGATTGGCAAAATCGGTAGGGATAATGCCTAATTGTTGCCCTGTCAACGATACTTTTTCGAGCAATCCATTGCTGTTAATGAGCAAATAATGGTCGGTTGGGTGCCAGTTAGGAGCCTCAAAATGCCGTTTTTCTTGTAGCACTACGGTTCGTTTCCCCGTTTGAATGTCCAGTATTTCGAGGGTACTTTCTACATTTTTGGGAGTTTGGGCAAACACACCAGTAAACCCACTCACAATGAGCAAGCAAGCGACATACAATTTCATAGTATAACGGTTTAGAAAACGAAGATACTCAATGGCTTGGAGTAGTTCGTACTGCTTTGTAGGCTATCTAAAATCAGGGCTTAGTTACTGACCTGAATAGTGCGGCTTCCACGACTTGCTGCATCAAAGGCTCGTAAACGAATGACCCCTTTTTGGGTGATAGGCCCTTCGTAAGGTTTACTTTGGGGTGTTGGCTCTGAGCCGTCGGTGGTATAGCGAATGGTCATGCCGGGTAGCTGAATATTGGCTATTATGGCTCCGTTCTCGGTTTTGGCTCCTACCGTCGGGATTCTGAAGTTGGCACCACCTTGGTAATAATTCAACTTGAAAAGCTCTCGCTTGCCGACTGTATTTACAAAAATAGACCAAGCTTTTTGATAGAGTGTTTCGCTTTGTTGGGTGTTTTTGGTGGTAGCCCATTCGGGGTCGGCGGCCCAGGCTCGTTCGGCCAGTGCTAATACTTTCGGGAAGGCAGCGTACTCTAACGCACCTGCCGAGCGGATGTTTTCACTCCATAAGTGCCCTTGAATCCCTACAATGTTTGTTTTGCCATAGTCGGTGAGGCGGTCTTTACCTTGAAGGGTTTTGGGGTCAATCGGGTTACCAAAACGATCTACTTTGGTGTTTTTGAGGTAATCGAACGGAATGAAATAGAAGGGCTTATCGGTATCTACAAAGCCACCCCAGTAATAACCCACTTCGTCGAAGTCTTTTTGATAAGCTAAGTCAAAATATAGATTGGATACGGGGCAAAGAATAACTTTGTAGCCCCCGTTGGCCAAGCGATAGGGGAGGTCTTCGGTGCCCCAGCCAATCACGGTGTTCCATACATAGGTATGAAAATTTTGGTTGGCAAAGGTGGGGTTTACCATCATTACTTTGTTGTCATCTACTTTGGACTCTCGCATACCCATTTCTTCCCAACCCGATAGGTATAAGCCTCTTTGTTTGACTATTTGGTTGACTTTTTCCCAGTAATAAATCCATAAGTCACTGGTTTGCTTGTATTTATCGGCTGGTAGTTGCTTGAGTAATGCTTGACATAAAGGGGACTTTTCCCATACGCCAGCGGGCACTTCGTCGCCGCCCATGTGGATGGTTTTGAGAGGCATACCGGCTTCTTGATGCATGGCCATAATGGCATCAAGCGTTGTTTCCAAAAACCGATATACCGACGGCAAGGCTATGCACATGACGTTGTCCGTAAAATACTGTGCCGACAGATAGACCGACTGGTCGCTGGGGTCGGCGAGCAGATAGGCGTTGGCTTCTTCGGGTTTTCCTTCTTGCATGAGCCGTTCGTAACGGGCATTCATGGCTTTGATGGCTGCACGGGCGTGTCCGGGGGTCTCGATTTCGGGAATGACTTCGATGTGGCGAGCTTTGGCAAAACGCAGTATGTCGAGGTAGTCTTGGCGAGTGTAAAAATCACTTTGAGGATTGTTGATATCGCCGCCTGAGCCGTACGAAGCAGGCATGTGTGTTTTACTGTCGAGGGTATGCCCACGCTTAGCGCCTACGCTGGTAAGCTCAGGTAAGGCCGGAATCTCAAGCCTCCAAGCGTCATCTTCGCTAAAATGAAAGTGTAGTTTGTTTAATTTGTAAAGCGCCATCCAGTTGAGCACTCGAAATAGCTGCGCTTTGGTCTGGAAGTTTCGGGCTACGTCCACATGCAAACCTCGATAACCGAAGCGGGGACTATCGTTAATGAGCGCACAAGACACACTCAGCGAACTCATCGGGCTTTTCCAAGCGGTCAAAGGGAGCAAGCTTTTGAGTGACTGAATACCATAAAAAGCACCCGCAGGGGTAGCAGCAGCGATTTCGATACCGCTGGGGCTGATGTGCAGGCGATAAGCTTCAGGCGCAAGCGAGGCATCGGTACGGAACACGATGGTGTTAGAAGAAATTGTACCAACGCTTAGTTTGGCGCCTAAAAATACCTCCAATTCGTCGGCTAAATAACGGGCTTCTTGCTCGAATGCACCTTCCGAAACGATAGTGGTTGAGGCTGTTATGGTAAAACTGCCCGCTTGTTCGAGGTATGAAACGGGCGTTGGCAAAATCCGTGGAAGTTGCTCTGCTGGAATATCTACAATAGACTTGTTTTGCTCAAAGACCATTTGAGGGGTGATTTGGTCGTTGGGCTGGTTGGGCGAGCGCTTAAACTTATTGATGTCGGCGGGGGGGCGAGCGGTAGTTTTGGTGATAGCGATACTGGTCGTGGGGGCGTTGTCCCAAACCCAGTAATAACCCGCAGGGGCATCAGAAATGTTAAAAGCCCAGGCATCGCCAATGCACTGGAGTACAATAGACTCGCCTGGTTTGATGCCCTTGAAGTTGGTAGTGGGGCGTAGGTAAAACAAGTCGCCATGGACCCGAAACATTTCTAAGCCGTGCCCAACGTCTTTTTTGATGACGTCTCGATTGGCGTTATAATAAATAGTCCAGCCTGTGGCTGGTAAAGAGAGTTTTTTATCGGTGTTGGTCAGGGTGAGCGTGTAGAGAAACTGGTCTTCGCCATTGTGATGGTTGGTGACTAACTGCCAGTCAATGCTGAGGTTGGCAGGTTGGAAAGCGACGGTTTTCTTTTGAGCATTGACCCAAAGTGGAAATAGCATCAAAACAAGGCGAAGCAACTTCATGGAATAGAGGATGGATTAAAATGAGGCTAAAAGTAAATAATCCATCGCCTTTATGAAAATTGGAGGCAAATTAGGTGCAAAAACCACTCATTCTTTCTACTGAGGCTCCAAAATTATTCTTTTCCTCGCATGTCTTTGCGAGCATTGAGGTAGCCTTTGACTACGGTGAAAGAGGTAACCGCCAAGAAAAAGAGAATGATGTAATGCACGTAGTTGACAATCTGTGGTACTTTCACCCCAAAATAATACCCGCCCGATACCAATGTAAGTACCCAAAGTGCCCCGCCTATAATGTTGAAAGTAAGAAACTGAACACGGCTCATCCGAATGAGACCCGCCAAAATAGGCGCAAATGTACGTACCACCGGAAGGAAACGACTAATAATGAGGGTTTTACTGCCATATTTAGCGAAGTAACTTCGAGTAGTCTCTAAATATTGTTTCTTAAAAAAACGAGAATCGGGGCGATTTTCGAGTCGTTGCCCAAAAAAACGACCAAACAGATAGCCCGTCAAAGAGCCCAATACGGCAGCCCCAAACAGACAAGCCAGCAAGACCCAAAGCGGATAGGCCAATACGCCTGTGCCTCCAAATACGCCCGTTAAGAACAAAAGATAGTCACCCGGAAGAAAAAAGGCGAAAAATAGCCCGTTTTCGGCATAGACAATTAGGGTTACTAATGCCAAGCCTCCAGTCATGATGACTTCTTTGGAGTCGGTGAGGCGTGTGAGCCAGTCGAGGATTTCGTGCATAAATAGGTGTTTGTAGAGAAGTGTTCGTTTAGTTGTTGGACGGTTAGCCGGAAGAAATATTGTACACAAGCCCTCGGCTTTGTGACCCCCAAAATTAAGTACTTATCCCCCAATTCCGAACAAAATCGGATGAACGGAATGTGAAATTCTTGACCCACTGAGTAAAAATACAAACATGTTTGTATGGAAATGGCCTTTGTCAAGGTGCCATCTTTGCATCGTCGGACGGGGGGGTGGATGACGAGAGGTTCTCAAAAAAATACAAACAAGTTCGTATAGCAATCTGCCTCTTGAATCTACCATTTTTGCAACTACAAGTCACAAAAGCCATGAACGTATCAAACAGTGCTTAGTACAGTAACCCCAAAAAATACAAACAAGTTCGTATGGAAATAGGGTCACTCGAAACGCCAACTTTGCAATGTCGAAGAACACCAAAATAGTTTGGAGACAATTTTTAACAAATAAACAACCAATCAAACCAAACAACAGCCATGAAATCGTTCGTTCAAAAAACAATCGCCCTTTTTACCATTATTGCGTTAGTAGCAATGCTCAACAAGACTCAAGCACAAGGTGCAGGAAAAGTATCGTATCAAGACCTGCACCTTACTGCCAGAGTGGTAGAAGGCAGCAATGCCGTACCTCTTCCAGATGGCCAAGGTACGCTGCGCTTTATGGTTCGGGGAGGACAAATCTCCAACGTGATGCACCAAGACGCTACTGGCAAAATCACTCGCCTCGGCGAAACCGAACCCGGCCCAACGGGCAGCAATCCTAACCCTAACCCCGACTGCAAGTGGCAAGAGCGTTGTGTCTATAACCACGAAAAAGGCACAGCCGTGTGTTTCTGCACACCCGATGTCATCAAAAGCAATGACCCTGTCAGTGTAGCCCTGCTATTGCCTGCTATTCAGAAAGTACGGGATGCCGCCAGCCGCTTGTAATCAGCCCTATTCAAAAAGCCAAGAATTACCCAAAACTCAAACACTCAAAGCCATGAAATCATTAATTGCGTTCATTTTAGTAGGAATAGTCACAATGACTATGTCGTTTGCCCAAGCAACCCCCGGAGCTATTGAAAAAGTACATCGTTTTGTAGAGGGCAACAACACGGTGGTCGTACAAGGAAAAGGTACAGTGCGCTTTATGTATCGAGACGGAAAAATAATGAATCCGATCTTCCAAGATACAGCTGGCAAGACTTACCGATTAGGAATTGGCAGTACGTCGGGCGACCCTACCGCTGGAGCCCCTGGCTGCAAAGACAACTGCGATGGTTGTAGCGGCGGATGCCACAAAGTATGCATTGACTACTACTGCTGCTATGGATGCACAGGCGGTACCTTAAGCGCAGGAGGCAACTCCAACGAAAACGCCGAACCAACTGTCAATATCAGTATTATCAAAGCGCAATAAAGCAGCTGTCGTTTGTCTGAAATATCGCCACCAAGCCGAATAGGTCTTGGTGGTGATTATTTTTTAAATAGCTTATAATTAGGTTATTAAATAAATTTTTCTTGAAAATACAAACAAGTTAGTATTGAAATGGAGGAGGGTAAAGTAGCACCTTTGTAAGGTCAAGTAAGTCATTTGCTAATTGCTCAAAAGCCATGAAAAAACGATTGATATTTTTTGTAGTGATGCTAGGGTTTCGGCCCGTCTTGGCTATTCCCACCGACAGCACAGCGGTGTCGGCAGAGAGTACGGCTGTAAAGAAACCCAGTGTGGTAGTAACGGGCGAAATCGGCCTTTCGACCGGTTTTTACTCTATGACTGGTCTCGAACCACGAGCTCAGTTTACCCCATGGAGTACTAGTGGTAAGCTCACACTCCAAACCACCTCGGGCTGGACTATCCCGATGACCTTTGTTTATAGTAGTCAGGACAATCGCTTCCGCCAACCGTACAATCAAATCGGTATATCGGCCCTTCATAAACAAGATTTCAAATTGCACTTGGGCTACCGCAACGTTTATTTCTCACCGTTCACGTTGGCGGGTCATTTGTTTTTGGGTGTAGGGGCTGAGGTGCAAGCAGGCAAGATTCGCTTGGGCGTGGTAAGTGGCAAGCTGAACCGTGCCATTGAATCAGACTACGCCGACCCCGACAGAATCCCGACGTTTAAGCGGACGGGTTACAGTGTGCGCATAGGCGTTGGTTCACCAACCAATTACTTTGATGTAATCTTCTTGAAAGCCGCCGATGACTTGCTTTCGATTGATGCCGAAAGCGCTGCCCAGCGCAATGTATCAGCTGCCGAAAATACCGTACTTGGAGTGTCGTCACGCATCAAAATTGCCAAAAAGTTTACGTTTGAGCTGGACGGTTCGGCCAGTGCTTATTCCAAAGATATTCGGGCCGAAGTGGTTGATAATAAATACGCTTCGTCGTTAAGACTGTTGTTTGTGCCTCGTATCAACTCGCAGTATTTCACGGCTTTTCAGTCGGCAGTGGGGTATCAGACCAAGCCATTTGGAATTAAGCTACAATACAAGCGTATTGAGCCTGATTTTCGTACGATGGGAGCTTATTATTTTCAGCAAGACATAGAGAGTTTTACAGTCGCCCCAACGTTCAAATTGTTTAAGAAAAAACTCACACTCAAGACCAGTATTGGCGTTCAGCACGACAACTTGCTGAACCAAAAGAAAGTACAGACCAATCGACTGATTGGCTCGGCAGCGATGGTATTTGCTCCTAACGAAAACTTTTCGATTGATGCCCTCTACTCCAACTACGGCATTACCCAAAAAGCAGGGTATTTGCCACTAATTGATACACTGCGAATTGCCCAAAACAACCGAACACTTTCGCTCAATGGCATGTACATGAGGGCGGGCGAAACCACCAACCATACGTTTATGGCTACCGCCATTTATCAAGAGCTGCAAGACTTAAATCAACGCACCGCTGCCCTCAACGAAAACCAAAACTGGAATTACAACGCCAGTTATTCGTTTCAGCACCTCATTGCCAATGTTGACCTCAGCCTGAGTTATTCCTACACACTCACCAAAGCACTGGATATTGAAACTACCTACGCTGGCCCTTCGCTTAGTGTGGCCAAACGCCTACTCAAAGAAGACCGCTTGTCTATTAATACCAACCTGAATTATTTGCGTAGCCACGAAAACATCTTTGGTTTGGAAGACCAAGGGCATGTACTCAGTACTTCCTTGGGGATTGATTTCAAAATAGCCAGCAAGCATACCTTTTCGTTCAACTGGAATTACTTACAGAGCCAAGGCGTGCAGGATTTTACCGAACACCGAGGCTCAGTTGGGTATCAAGTAAGTTTTTAACTCCTTTTAAATACAGCCATGAAACACTTCAAATTCAACGTGTTAACACTTTTGTTATTGGTTTCGGTCAGCACCTTGGCGCAGCAAGTCACCGTTTCGATTTCGATTCCGCCGCCCTATACTCCCTACCTGATGGACTATGTAGGTGTGGCAGGAAAACTGAGTATTCAACTCAAAAATAATACCCGTAACCCGCTGTCGGTCAAGTTGGTGGGCTCTATTACGGGCGATAATGGCGTATCCCTACGCACCCGCCTCGATTATCAGCCCCTTCAGCCACTGCAACTCAACGCCAACGAAACCCGTATTTTCAGAGGCTTGTCGGAGCTGAGAGGGCTGTTTGATAAGGATAATATCGAGTTACAAGGCATTGATCGGGAGGCTCGTATCTTGCTCGAAGGAACGTATAATATTTGTCTTCAAGTGCTGGAATATGGTACTAATCGCCCCTTGTCGTTTGAAGAGCCGCAAGGTTGTAGCAATCCCATCGAAATCCGGTATGTAGAGCCACCTGTGTTGATAAATCCGGTATGCGAAGATACGGTAAGGGCATTGGTGCCACAGTCATTGATAATCAATTGGAGCAGTGCCATCGGTACACCTGCGGGGGCTACCTATACGCTACGTATGGTCGAACTGCCTGATGCTGAGGCAAATCCAAACGTGTTTATTGATGCAGTGACGGTACCATTCTACGAACAAAAAAATATCCGAAGCACTTCATTAGTCTATCATGTAGCCATGCCACCCTTGCAACTGGGCAAAACGTATGGGATCAGAATATCAGCTACAGACCCTCAAAAACGGGTTGTTTTTCTGAACGAAGGGCATGGTATCGTCTGCAAATTTACCTACGGAAAAGAAACTAAACCCAGCGAATAGCCAGTGCAGAAACGTTTTTGACCATAATACCTCCAACACTGGAGGTATGTTTTTTAGGTGTTCTTGTTGTAGTTGATTGAAGTGAAGCAACTATTCTCTTACTCATGTGGTCGGTATCTTCCCAAACTACTCAAGCGATAGCAACTCTTGTAAACTTTTACTTGTAATTACTCAAAAATTTCGTTCACGTTTAGCCGAAAGCCCGTGATTACTTCTGAGGTTAGTACCCCTTCTTTCAGTTTTTGGGCTAACAGGTACGTGCTATTGTTCAGTAAATATTGCTCTACGGTGTGGTTATCAGGGTCAACAATCCAGTACTCTTCAACGCCATGCAGGGCATAATCCGTCATTTTTATACCGTAATCTCTGTCTTTTGTACTGTCCGAAAGTATTTCTATGATAAAATCAGGTGCTGGAAAAGCAGATTGTTTTTGCCCGAAATCATGGGTTCTTTCTTTCCTCCAAAAACAAATGTCTGGTTCGTAGTCGTTACGAGTGAGACGAATCATGACCTTTTCCACAGCAATTTTGCCCAACTGATGTTGTTTTACATAGGGTAAAAGATGGGTTAGCAAGTTTGATGAAACCATCCAATGCCTTCCATAAATGGGCGAATGGTAGATAATTTCACCCAAAATAAACTCCGCTTTGATAGTTTCATCTACCGTAGCCCAAAACTCGTGGCGACGTTGTTGCTCCTCTGCCCAGGCTTTTTCGAGGCCATCAATCAGTTCACGAAGGTTAGGGGCTTGTAGTATTTCCTCGACGGCAATCATTTTTCGTAATTTTTAAAGCGAATTTATTATATTTTCAGAAAAATAGCTAGCGACCCATTCTTGAAATAACCTATCTACCTTCTTACGGACATCCTTCTACCCTCCATTTAAAAAATGAAAAAACATAATCTTTGCTCGCTCTTAACAATCAGTGTTGCCTTTTTACTTCTGTTTGGCACTTCACTAATGGCACAACGCAAACCCATCGGCAACCTTTTGGTGGAGGGTGTAGCTGATATTCCGAATACGGTTTTGGAGCGGTTGGAGCAGTATCAAAACATCCGAAGTGCCGATTTTGCCGATTGGGACGCTTCGGGCACAGGGCTTTATATTACTACTCGCTTTGCAGATGTCGCCCAAATCCACCACGTTAGCAAAGCAGGAGCGTATCGGGAGCAACTTACTTTTTTCAAAGAACCCATTATTGGTGTTTCAACGTGCCCCAATCCTAATCATGACGGCTTCGTTTACAGCCGTGATACTGGCGGAAACGAGCAGTTTCAACTTTATTTTATGGATAGAAAAAACGGGGTAGTTACGCTGCTTACCGACGGAAAAAGTCGGAATACGGGCTATATGTGGAATAAAAAAGGTGATAAAATAGCATTTGGTTCTACTAAAAGAAACGGGCGAGATGTCGATTTTTACAAAGTCTCGTTGACGAACCTTGCCGCTGAACTGATATTGGAAAATAAAGGTAGCGGGTGGACGATTGTTGATTGGAGCAGCGATGAAACTCATATGATTGTGGCCAACCGCATTTCCAGCAACGAATCAAAAATATATATGCTTGACAATACCTCAGGTAAGCTCGAAGAAATCAATCCAAGTAATAAGCAAATTTCTTATTTCCCTGATTTAGGAGGGATTATCTATGGTCGTTTTTCCGCAAATGGCAAGGGAGCTTTCCTGCTTTCGGACGAAGACTCGGAATTCAAAACTTTATGGTATTATGAAATAGCTACCCGAAAAATGACACGCATTGTGGAGCCAAACGGCGATATTGAACTACTTCGACTTTCGGGAGATGGTTCAAAGCTTGTGTTTGTCAGAAATGAGGGCGGCTATTCCAAACCGTATTTGATGGATACCCAAACTTTCCGCTTTACCCCTCTTAACTTAGGACTGTTGGGAGGTATTACAAACGTTAAATTCAACAAAGACAATAACCGAATCGCTGTTGGAATTACTACTTTTACACAAACCTCCGACGTGTATGTTCATGATATAAAGGCCAATAAAACCGAACGTTGGACTTTTAGCGAAACTGCAGGGTTAAATCCTACCAAGTTTAGTCCGACAACCCTGATTCATTACCCAACTTTTGACAAAGACGAAACAAAAGACAAGCCTCGTCTAATCCCCTCTTTTCTGGTAACTCCCCCAAAGACAAGCGGTAAACTGCCTGTTATTATCAGTATTCATGGAGGGCCTGAACGTCAATCATCAGCAAATTTTAATCCTCTGTATCAGTATTGGGCAAGTGAGTTAGGTATTGCGGTATTAATGCCCAATGTCCGAGGCTCATCTGGTTACGGAAAAACCTATTTAAAATTGGATAATGGCGTCCTGCGGGAAAACGCCATCAAAGACATCGGGGCGTTACTGGATTGGATTGCCGCCCAACCCAATTTGGATGCCTCAAGGGTAGCCGTTTATGGCAGTAGTTATGGCGGTTTTATGAGCTTGGCCTGTATGACCCACTTCGACGACAGGCTCAAATGCGGCATAGATTTATACGGTATTTCTAATTTTATTTCCTTCTTCAAAAATACTGCTGGTTATCGAGTGGACTTGCGCCGTCCGGAGTATGGTGATGAGCGAGACCCTGCCATCGCTGCATTTCTTCAAAAAATCAGCCCACTGACCAATATCAAAAACATTACAAAACCTCTGTTCATTTATCAGGGTGAAAATGACCCTCGTGTCCCCTTATCTGAGTCTGAACAGATGGTGGAGTCCTTGAAGCAAAATGGTGTAAAAGTCAATTATATTCGAGCCAATGACGAAGGACACGGCCTCGCCCAAAAAGCTAACCGTGACTATACGTATGCAGCGATGGCGCTGTTTTTGAAAAAGTACCTGATTAGTGAGTGACGTTATCTGTGCCTGTCGTCATGCACCTAAAACAAACCTTGAACCTCAATATGTCCGAATCAGACAGAAGATAATTTGGGGGTATTGATTTTTATGTACATTTGCTTTTGAAGAAAACTCCTTCGTTAGTGGTTCAATAAGCATCATTTTGTAGCCATCATGAGTAATTCTATTCAGTACGTATTGCACCAATTCTCGACCCGCTGCTTAGTGTTGGCTGGGGGTATAGGTGTATTGTGGGCTTGTCAAAAAACAGAAACTACCTCGCCACAATACCGCCCCATTGTAGAGGCGGTGTATGCCTCTGGGAAGGTACTGCCCATGAACGATTACAAAATTTATGTACAGGCCGACGGAATGGTAACACAGCAACTTGTGAGTGAGGGCGATGCCATCCGTGCGGGACAGGTGCTCTTTCGGATTGAAAGCAATAACCAACTGGCTCGCCTGACCAATGCACAGGAAATCTATCGGCAGGCACAGAGCAATTTGACCGATACCTCGCCTGTGTTGCAGGAGATTGCCTCACAACTGGAGTCGGCCAAGGCGAAACTGCGAGACGACTCAACCAATTACTTGCGCTACCAAGCCTTGTGGAACCAAGGTGCTACGGCCAAAATCAACGTGGACAAAGCGCAGCTAGCCTATCAGGTCTCAAAAAATGACGTGGTGGCGCTTCGGCAGCGGTATCAGCGCACCCGAAATCAGCTGAAAATAGACCTCGAAAACGCTAAGGCTACCCAGCGTATTTCGTCGAACGACGAAGCTAATTATGCCGTAAAAAGCAGTATTGACGGACTCGTGTATGAGGTGTATCGCAAGCAAGGCGAGGCTGTGCGTCGCAACGACGCCTTGGCGTCGGTCGGAAAAGCGAATCAGTTTTATCTACAATTGTGGGTGGACGAGCAAGACATCGAGAAGATAAAAATCGGCCAAGAAATAGCCATCAAAATGGATATGCACAAGGGAAAAGTATTTCGGGCGAAGGTGAGCAAGATTTTCCCGACGCTCAATGCCGAAAACCAGTCGGTGCGAGTAGATGCGGTGTTTGAGGGCGAAACGCCCAACGTGGTGGCCAATGCAGCCGTGGAAGCCAACATTATCATCCAAAAAAAAGACCGAGTATTGACCATTCCCAAAACGCTGATGCAAGGAGACTCGGTAAAGATTCAAAACGCCGACGGGAAACCCCAAAAAGTAGCGGTGCAGACAGGTATCGAAACCACTGATTTTGTGGAAGTACTCAAGGGAGTTGATGCCAAAACGGTGTTGATAGTGAAGTGATTAAATGAGATTTATGAAGAATTCCATTTCCCACCAAAACACCTCGCTACGAATCTTAGTGGTGTTGCTACTGCTTACTCATTCGGGTTTTGCGCAGTTATCGGCTCGCATTGACTCGCTTTTGCAAACCTATGCCAAGCCCGACGAGCCAGGTTTTGCAGTCTTGGTGATGCACAAAGGCAAGGTTGTGTTAGAAAAAGGCTACGGCTTGGCGAATATAGAGACCAATACTACCATCAATCCTGAAACCAACTTTCGGATGGCCTCGGTTTCTAAGCAGTTTACGGCTATGGCTATCGCCTTGCTCCACCAACAAGGCAAGCTGTCGTTCGACGACCCTTTGTCTAAGTTTTTTCCAGAGTTCAATCCTAACGTAGGCCAGCAAGTTCGGCTCAGGCACATTCTTACGCATACATCGGGTTTGGTTGACTACGAAAACCTCATTCCAGACGCTCGCACCCAACAAGTGCTGGACGCCGACGTGCTCGATGTCCTCAAAACACAAGATTCTACCTACTTTAAACCCGGTTCGACGTACCGTTATAGCAATTCGGGTTTTTGTTTGTTGGCTATGGTAGTCGAGCGAGTGGCCAAAATGCCTTTTGAGGCGTTTGTCAGCCAGTATATTTTCAAACCCGTAGGGATGAAGGCTTCCTTTCTCTACAGCCCTACTCAGCCACAAACCAACCGAGCGATGGGCTATGCCCGCAATGAGCAAGGGCAACTCATCGCCTCAGACCAAAGTGTTACCAGCGCCACCAAAGGCGACGGCTGTGTTTATACTTCGTTAAGAGATTATGTCAAGTGGAATAACGCCTTGATAACCAATCGGTTCATTAAGTTAGAAGAAGAAGTAAGGCGCATGGCCTTGCCCATAGATAAGCAGCGAAGCTACGGCTTAGGCTGGTTTGTGGCCAAACGAGCCGACGGTCGGTTGGAGTTTTCGCACACGGGAAGTACCTGTGGGTTTAGCAATTTGGTGTTACGGATTCCGAGCGAGCAATTGCTGGTGGTGTATTTCTCAAATATTGCTGGCAATACCCAACCCTACAAGGCATTATTCAAGCTGTTTCAGGCGACGCCTGCGTTTCCGAAAGCCCATCTGTGGGATGTAGAAGCACTAACACGATAGGGGAGAGGCTTATTTTTTCATGGCCTTAATCAACTGATTGGCATACAAAAACTCCTGAAGTTCGGGCGCTGTGGTATCCATGATGTTTTGGCTGGTTCCTTCCCAGATTTTTAGACCCTTGTACAAAAACATGATGTAGTCACCAATACCCATCACCGAGTTCATATCGTGCGTAATCACGATGGTGGTGATGTTATACTCGTCGGTGATTTCTTTGATGAGCTCGTCTATCTTGACCGAAGTCAGCGGGTCAAGGCCTGAGTTGGGTTCATCGCAAAACAAGTATTTGGGGTTCATTACAATGGCCCGAGCAATACCAACCCGTTTTTTCATCCCACCCGAAATCTCCGAGGGCATTCGTTTGCCAGCGCCTTCGAGCCCTACTCGATGCAAGCAAAACTCAGCACGCTCAATTTTCTGTGCCTCACTCATGGTTTTGTCGAGCATATCGAGGGGGAATTTTACGTTTTCGAGTACCGTTTTGGAGTCGAACAACGCTCCACCTTGGAACAGCACCCCCATTTCTTGCCGAATAGCCCGCTGTATGTCTTCGTCCCCTTTGAGAAAATCTCTGCCATCGTAAAGCACCGAGCCAGTTTCGGGCTTAAACAAACCCAACATACATTTCAGAAGCACACTCTTGCCAGTACCACTTCCTCCGATGATGAGGCTGGTCTGACCTTGCTGAAATACCCCATCAATGCCATTGAGGACGGTACGGTCACCAAAAATTTTGGTTATGTTCTTGATTTCAATCATGTGCTTCGGGAATGGCTAAAAAATCAATCACGCAAAGATGCAAAGAATGTAGATACGCAGGAGGCGCATAACCACAATCTTGCCGCTTTGCGTGACAAAAATGCTTAAGGTACAGGATTAGATACGTGTGGGTTTGGGCCGTTTAGTAGCTGTGATGGAATGTTAAGTGATTGACTTTCAGGCGAACTTTCTTCCTGATGTACTTATCAATCCTTATAGACTACTCATGGCTTTTTTCTGCTCTTTGGTATCCATGGTGCTAAAAACATAGTCCCACAGCGGCGACGACACGCCAAACACCGCCTCGCCGTCTTTGTAGTGATGCACAGCGTGATTAATCCAGAGTTGTTTTAAGAAATTCTTGGGTGGCGGATAAGCGTGCACACAGTAGTGTACCAACAAATACCCGGCGTATCCCCAAATAAACCCAGGGAAAAACGCATAGGCGGCTTCGCCCATAACCACAAAGAAAATGGAAAACAAGGTACTGGCCACTATCAGGGCCAATATCGGAGGCATAGCCAAGCGGGTTTTGTCTTTGGGGTATTCGTGATGAACGCCGTGCATGGTATATTGAAACTTGGCACGGGCCTCTGTGGTAGGCTCAATGTGATATACGCTCCGATGCACCCAGTATTCTACAAACGTAAACGAAACCAAACCTCCTACAAACAAAAGCCCAATTTGCCAGTTGAGCATCGCTGTGTAGGTAAAAGCATACCAACCCAAGACGGCACCTGCCACAAAAAACATCGTCACCGGAATCGAAATGTGCGTGCGACTTAGTTTTTCTAAGATTGGGTTATCGAACAATTGCTTTGTTCCACTGTTTTTCGGTCTAATTTTTTGTGTTTCCATACTCACCATCAGTTAGCCGTTATTGGGTAATTATCATTTAATCAAGTTGATGAAGGACGAAATCTTGTGTCTTGACAAGAATTTTACTACTAATGTGCTGCAAAATTAGGACATTTCCAAGTTTGGTAAAAACCGTTTGTGTAAAAAATGGTCAGTTAGGTAAATGATTTTTCTCATCAAGCTTCTTCAAGCACCGTGTCTTCGCCTTTGACACGAGGTTTGATAATGAGCCGCAGCGACTGGTCGTAAGTAGCGTAACTCCACAGCCAGTTGATAAAAATAAACAACTTGTTCTTAACGCCCAAGATGGACATTAAGTGTACAAACATCCACGTCAGCCACGCAAAAAAGCCCTGAAACTTCCAGAAAGGCAAATCAACCACAGCTAAGTTGCGCCCGATGGTAGCCATAGAGCCAAGGTCTTTGTAGCTAAACTCGGTCAGTGGATTGCCTCGCAACATCGCTCGTAAGTTGTTGGCCAGCAAGCGGCCTTGCTGCATGGCAGGTTGCGCTACTTGCGGGTGGCCGTTGGGGTATTTTTCTTCGGTCATGAGGGCTACGTCACCTATGGCAAAGAGGTTAGAGTAGCCTTCTATCTGGTTGTATCGGTTTACTTTGATACGTCCACCTCGGCCAATGGCATTGGGGTCTAAGCCTTCAATAAAGTTGGCCTTTACGCCAGCCGCCCACACCAAGTTGTTACAAGGCATTTTTTCGCCATCCAGAAAATACACAAACTCACCGTCAAAATCGCTGACTCGGCGGTTGAGCCATACTTTCACACCCAACTGCTCCAAGTATTCCTTCGATTTTTGGCGAGCCTGCTCCGACATCGGCCCCAGCAACTCCCCACCCGACTCTACCAAATGCACCTGCATGAGGTTAAAATCAAGTTCGGGGTAGTCTTTCGGCAGCACGTGCATTTTCATTTCAGCCAACGTACCCGACACCTCCACGCCTGTAGGGCCACCACCCACCACCACCATCGTCATCAAAGCTTGGCGAGCTTGCGCCGAATCGGTAGTGAGGGCTTCTTCAAAGTTTTGCAACACCCTGTTCCGAAGGGCAATGGCCTCGCTCACCGACTTCATCGGAAAGGCCTTCTCGATGATGTTTTTCATCCCGAAAAAGTTGGTGTCAGCCCCAATCCCCAGCACCAGATAGTCATACTCAATACTGCCCAGTTGCGTCTCGATTCGGTTGTCGTTGGGCTGAATGCCGATTACTTTGGTAATGCGCACGTGCACGTTAGGTTTGTGCTGAAAAACCTTTCGTAACGGAAAGACAATCGAACTAGGCTCTAACCCTGCCATAGCCACCTGATAAAATAAGGGCTGAAACTGGTGATAGTTGTTTTTATCAATCAGAACTACCTGAAAATCTTCGTTTTGTGAGAGTTTTTCGGCCAGCATAAGGCCGCCAAATCCTGCTCCAACAATCACCACCCGTTTTTGGGTAGTATGAGGTATATTCGGAGACATAACTAAAAATAAAAAAGGTTACTCTTGGCCTACTAGGTGCTGACAGACAGCTACAAAATGAGGAAGAGTTTAAAAAAATAATTCACTGATTATCAGTAAATTTTAGGGTTATTTGCTCACCATCTCGGCCTCTACGATTCTTTCGTAGTAACTTTCGTATTGAGGCAAGATGTTGGTAATGTCAAAATCCTTGGCTCGCTCTACGGCATTGTGTTTGAACACTGGTAGATTTTCGTCTTTCAGAATAAAGAGTGCATGAAGAGCCATGTCGTCCACATCGCCAATGTTACTCAAAAAGCCCGTCACTCCGTGTACGTTTACTTCGGGAATCCCCCCGGCATTGGACGAAACCACGGGTACTTCACACGCAAAAGCTTCGAGGGCAGCCAAGCCGAAGCTTTCTTTTTCGGAGGGTAACAGAAACAAATCACAAACCGACAAAACCTCTTCGATAACGTCTAATTTTCCTAAGAAGCGCACGTCGTGGTGTACCCCCAACTCTCGGCAAAGGCGCTCTAAGTTGGGTCGTTCGGGGCCGTCGCCAATTAAGAGTAATTTGCTTGGAATCAGTTCGTTAACTCGCTGAAATACAGCAATTACATCTTCGATTCGCTTTACTTTACGGAAGTTAGAAGTGTGTACGAGTAGTTTTTCGCCATTGGGGCAGATAGCCAGTTTGAAATGGTCTTTCTTTTGTTTTTTGAAGCGATCGAGGTCAATAAAGTTGGGAATCACCTCAATAGTTTTCCGTATATCAAAGGCTTCGTAGGTGTCTTGGCGCAGGCTATCAGACACCGCCGTCACGCCATCAGACTGGTTAATGGAGAACGTGACTACGGGCTCAAACGACGAATCTTTCCCCACGAGGGTGATGTCGGTACCGTGCAACGTGGTGATAATGGGCAAGTTAATGCCTTGTGTTTTGAGAATCTGCTTGGCCATAAACGCCGCCGAAGCGTGCGGAATGGCATAGTGTACGTGTACCAAATCGAGACCCACGTTGCGGGCTACGTCCACAATTTTACTCGACAACGCCAGCTCGTAAGGAGGATACTGAAAAAGTGGATAGTTGGGGATATAGACTTCGTGATAATAGACGTTACCACTAAAAAAATCCAGCCGCTGCGGCTGCGAATACGTAATAAAATGCACCTGATGCCCCACTTTGGCAAGGGCTTTGCCGAGTTCGGTGGCTACCACGCCGCTACCACCGTAGGTAGGGTAACAGACAATACCAATTTTCATGCGGGGTTGGGTTGTTAGTCGTTGTGAGCTTGTGTAATGCAGTAACAACAAAACCCAAGAAATAAGTTCTTTGTTGAAGATTTGATAAATTTGAAGTTTAATAGTGATTTCACCATTTAAATGAGTGGAAACATTTCGAATCAACAAACTAAAATGTCTCGACCGCTCAAGAAAGCATCCTTCTGGCAGTCCTTTTTCGGGTTTTTCCGCCTGATTCGGTGGCAAAACCTCAGTATTATTGTCTTTACGCAATACCTTACTCGTGTTTTCTTGATTGGCCCTGCCCATGCCTGGAAACAAACCGTACTCGAACCTGCCCTGTTTTGGATTTGCCTTTCTACGGTGCTTATTGCCGCAGCTGGCTATATTATCAACGACTATTACGACATCAAAATAGACATCATCAACAAGCCTAAGCGGGTGATTATAGGCCGCTTGGTCAAGCGCCGCATCGCTATGGGTGCCCACCTGACTATCAATGTGTCGGCCTTGTGCATTGGCTGGATGGTGGACAAAAAAGTCTTCGCCATCAATGCGCTGGCCATTTTCTGTTTATGGTTGTATTCTAATCAACTCAAGCGAATGCCATTTTGGGGTAATCTGATGGTAGCCGTGCTGACGGGGCTGACCTTGATTGTGCTGGCGGTGCATTATCGGCACCACCAGCAGGAAGTCTATTTATATGCTTTGTTTGCCTTTAGTATCACCCTGATTCGGGAGATTATCAAAGACATGGAAGATGTACGTGGCGATGCCTCCTTTGGGTGCCAAACACTACCGATTTTGTGGGGACTTCGGCGAACCAAATGGTTTTTGTACGGACTGTTAGCGCTTTTTGTGGGCTTGTTGCTGGGTGTTGGTGTGTGGCTGGGCAAAGCCCAACTTTTGCTGGCTCTTTCGGTGGTACTTATTCCTGCTGCCTTATTGGGTTATCGTCTTGTTAAGGCCGATACTCGTCAAGAATTCGCCTACCTGAGCAACCTCTGCAAATTCATTATGCTGATTGGTGTTCTGAGTATGATTTGGGTTTGAGTTTAGAATAGCTATTCGATTCGTACCATTGCTCGTCTCATCAAGGTATCTTTCTGAACACCATTACTTCGTTAGCGGGTTCGCTAACTGAGATTTGGAGGGCATCTACATGGCTTAGGTCATATCCTTGTGCCTTTGTCAAGCGCTCATAAAACTTCTGCTCAAAAGTAGCCTGCTCGCCCGAAACGGCTATTTTAGTACTTCCTAAAGTCTTGACTATCAGAGTGCCTTGTTGATAATTAGCGGCTTTGTATTCGTAATTGCCCGTAAGGTAGTTCATGGCCATGCGTCCATTCAAGGCGTAGGTCATGGCGTTGTTGACCGACTGCCCAGCTTCTAATTTGAGGCTTCCGTCAAACGAGTGTCGGGGGCGGAGGTCACCCAATTGAACCAAGTCTTCTTTCAGATAACCCACAAATTGCCAGTTGCCTTCTGGGGTTTGCATCGGAAGCACACATCCGCAAATCAGCGGCTCACTGCAAGCGTAGAAGACCCATACGGTGGCGAGCAAAAAAAGGAATCGTTTCATGGCTGATGATTTGTAAAGAAGACAACTTTGCAGACAAAAACGTTGTATCGGTATCGTAAAAATAATGAAGTTGGCTACTTTTGTGCCACAGTAACCTCCGATGGGCTGGCATGGTAAAATTTTCCCCTGCCGCAAAAGGTTGGCTGTGTCACCATCTACCCCAATTATTGTGAAACGCCTCGCTATTTTTGCCTCAGGTTCGGGTTCTAACGCCGAAAAAATCGCTGATTATTTTCGTGGAAATCCCGAGGTACATATTGAATTGATCCTTTGCAACAATCCAAAGGCAGGAGTCATTGAGCGAGCCAGTCGCTTGGATATTCCGTTGCAACTCTTTGACCGTGAGCAGTTTCGGAACGGATGGGTACTGGAGTTGTTGAAAGAAAAGCAAATAGATTGGATTATTTTGGCAGGCTTTCTCTGGCTGATTCCATCAGACATGGTGAGGGCGTTTCCGAATCGGATGGTTAACCTACACCCAGCCTTGTTGCCCAAATTTGGTGGCAAAGGCATGTACGGGCATTTTGTGCACGAAGCCGTGGTAGCTGCTGGCGAAAAAGAATCGGGCATCACAATCCACTTTGTAAACGAACACTACGACGAAGGTAATATTATTTTTCAAGCAGCTTTTGAAGTAAGCCCCACCGACACGCCCGACGACGTAGCCCGTAAAGGCCAACGCCTTGAGCACGAGCATTTTCCGAAAGTAATTGGACAATTAGTTACTGGAAAATAATACAAAGCCGTTGTGGTGCGCACACCCGATGGATTTTCAGATCCCACTCTTTTTATTTTTGTAAGTATTTGATTTTCAATCAATAGAAGGTCTAATATGTTAGCGCATAATTATAGTAACTTGCTCACCACCACAAACAATCATTTCACATACTTATCAAACCAATCAAGCATTCGTTTTGTATAGTCAATGATGTGTTTTTCTTCTCTAAATCCGTGGGGTTCTCGTGGATATAACACCAGTTCAGTCGTAACGCCATAGTGCCTAAGCCCTCTATAAAATTGTTGTGACTGGCCAACAGGGTCAACGGCGTCTTTTTCTCCTTGAATAATCAAAGTAGGCGTTTTAGCATTTTTGATAAAGGTTATTGGAGAGCTTTTTGTGAAGTTTGCAAGGTTTTCGTAGGGGGTTCCAAAAAACCATCGGTCATAAGAAACACCATTTTCTGTGCCGTATTCGCTTGCTAAATCAGACATACCTGCCCCAGCTATGGCGGCTTTAAAGCGATTGGTTTGCGTGACAGCCCACATGGCCATATAGCCTCCATAAGACCAGCCCGCAATACCCAGTCTATTCTCATCAATTCCACCTCGTTGAACTAAAAAATCAATCCCCGCCATCATATCCTTAAAATCGCCACCACCCCAATCATTTCTGTTTGAAACGACAAAGTCCCAACCGTATCCCAGCGAGCCTCGAATATTTGGACAGAAAACGGCATAGCCACGAGAAACAAATACTTGTTGCCAAAAATTGTAGCTATCTGTCCAAGCCCCTGTCGGACCACCGTGAATCAAGGTTGCTAGCGGAACTTTGCCTTTGCTGTTTGCTGGTTTAAAAAGGACGCCTTCAATGGTCTTGCCATCAAAACTTTTGTAGGTTATAAATTCTGGCGCTTGAAAGTGATAACTATCAAAAACCTTGTTGAAATTAGTGATTTGAATAGGTTGGTTATTGGGCAAAGCAAGCCAAAGTTCTTCTGGTTTGGTAATCGTAAAACTTGTAAAAGCAATGGTGCCGTTTGAAGAAACATCAAACGCTCCTACATTTTGGTTGATAGGGTACGGCGTAATGTTTTTGTTATCACTGATGGTATAAATTCTTGATTGAAACCCTTTGAAACAAGCAAACATGATTTTCCCGCCACTCAAAAACAGATATTCGTTTATAGGCAGGTCTAATTTAGTGGCGGTGATGTTTTCAGGCACGTCCGCATCGAATTTTTGTAGAAATAAATCGTGCGACGATGGCCCATCAGTTCTAGCTCCGACATAGCCAAAAGACTTGCCATCCGTTGAAATTTTAAGTCTTCCCCAAAAGGCATGTTTTGGCGTAGCAATTACGTTAGAAGTATTCGTTTTTAAATTGAATACATGAAGAGCCGGAATATCTGCCTCTGTTTTAGGTAGGGTATTCACTAAAAATGCCAATGACTCGCCATTGGGTAGCCATTTAAGCTCACTTATTTCTGCATTTGGTAAAGTTTTTTGAGTAGCCGTTTGTGTTTCAACATCAAGCAACCATAGCCGAGTTGGTTTTTCTTGCCCTATAGTAGTCTCATCATTTTGTTCTTTTATTCTCTTTTCTTCCTCTTCGGTGGCTGGCTCAGGGGCGAGATAAGCAATTTGTTTGCCATCCGGCGACCATTCAAAGTCGCTTACAGGTGTCTTTGACTTCGTAATAGGGAAAGCCTCGCCACCTTGAAATTTTATTAAGTAAACTTGATTTTCGCTTCCCCTCGCAGACAGAAAGGCAATACTCTTACTATCTGGTGACCACTTTGGGTTATTATCCGATTTAGGAGAACGAGTGAGTTGAAAAAGGGCTTTCGTTTCAATTTCGTAAATCCAAATATCTGAATTAGGAGTAGTGTTGCCCTTAATGGGTTCTCTAACCACAAAAGCAATTTTCTTTTCATCAGGCGAAAGATGAGGACTTGAAATCTGATAGCGAGCAATGGCTTTTTCTATCGTCAGCGAGTCTTGTTTAGTTTGAGAAAAAACTAGATGAGTTGTACAAAAAACTAGAATGAAGCAGTAAAAAGATTTTCTCATATCAACAAATTGTTAACTATCAAAAAGGGTTATTTCTATGCAGAGTTTCCGTACCAAAATAGAGATTTCTATCAGAGGTAGTTTAGTGATATGGAACTTACAACATACTGTTAGTAACAGATTACCGTCGGGCTCGCCCGTGCGGTAGAGGGGCACTGTTTGCAAGCTTACTGCTTATACAAGGGAATTTCTTAGCTGACAGATTTTTGTTTCATCTCAAGAGCCTTGTAGTTTAATTGCACTATTGTGTTACTATATTTTTGCCCCGCCAAAGTAGCCCATTTCGATGCCCAAATCGGTTGGAGGCATCTCGATGACGGTTGGGTTTTCGATGGGTTGCGAAGGGTCAACGGGAGGTTTGATTTCGCAAGGATACCCAAACAAACACTTGGCTTTAACCACATGCGCCACTTCGGGCGGTACCATGTCTTCCCAGCCGTCTTCGCCTCGCTGAATCATCGCCAGCACGTTGTCAGAGTAGATATGTAAGTTAGAAAGCTCAGCATCTCGGATGGCCTCCAGCTTGTTGTTAGCAAAGAGGTATTCGTACAAATCCACAATTTGTGGTGGCAGATTGAAGCCCTCCAGGGTATAGATAATCCCATCTGCTTTGCGAGTCGGATATACGTAGAGCTTGACTTTGCGGCTAAACAACGTTGCAAAGGCTTCCAGAATTCCTCCCGGAAGATTTTTATAATGATCTTCTTCAAAAATCCACTCCAAGTTGTTGATTCCCAGTACGATGCCGATTTTTAGATAAGTAAGTTTCGACAAGTACGCCACCAGTTTGTAGTACTCGTGGTAGTTAGAAATCATCACCGTTTGGCCCAACGAACACAAAATATCCACCCGATCCAAAAAGTCTTTTTCGTTGATTTCGCCGCCAGCTTGCAAGTCATGTAGGGTTAGTTCCGACAAAATCACCAGTTTGTTGGCATCTACGTCGGGGTCCGACAAAAAGTGCTTGAGCCCTTTTTTAAGCATATCTAAGTTGACGTGCGTAACCGGACGAAAGCGCCCTCTTAATACCAAGGTGTGTTTCTTGTAGAGCACCTCCGAAGGCTGCAACACCGTGCCGTCGGGGCCAAACATGGTGGCATTGGTAAAGCCATTCTTGACCAAGTACAAGCTCATGAGGCGGTTGTCCACGTGCTTAAAATCAGGCCCTGCAAAGCGAATCATGTCAATCTCGATACGGTCAGGGCCGATGTCGTCCATCAGCGAACTCAGTAGGTCTTCGGGTGAGCTGTGCAGGTAAAAGCACGCATACATGAGGTTGACTCCAATAACCCCAATGGCCTGTTGCTGGAGTTCGTTGGTGTTGTCGAGCATCCGAATGTGAATCACCACGTCGTTGAAGCCGCCTTGGGGTTCGAGCTGAAACCGCAGGCCAATCCAGCCGTGCGCTTCATTGGTTTTTTTGAAGTTAAGGGCCGCTACCGTGTTGGCAAAGGCAAAAAATTGGGTGGTGGCACCACGTTTTTCGCCGAGGCGTTTTTCGAGTAGTTGAAACTCTCGGTTCAACATCTTCATCAAGCGGGGCTCACATACGTAGCGACCGCTCTCTTCGGTGCCGTAGATGGCATCGCTAAAGGTCATGTCGTAGGCCGACATCGTTTTGGCAATAGTACCCGAAGCACCACCTGCTTTAAAAAAATGGGCGGCAACGTCTTGACCTGCTCCAATTTCAGCAAAAGAACCGTAAATTTTGGAATCTAAGTTGATTTTAAGGGCTTTTTGCCGAGTCCCCAAGTTTTTTTCTGACATAACAACAGAAGCTGATTGCACGAGCGAATATACGCTTTCTGCCGACAAAAATAGAGGAAGTTTTTAGATTCTTGGTTTTGTAAAAATTCTTCTGAGTAGGGTGCTATGCTTGAGGAGTGGCATGGCAGCTACTAACGAACGGGCATAGCAGGTTCTCTTTTGTATCCCCTTTCTCTCTCCATTTACCCATTATTTTGACCAATAATACCAAAATCTTTCGTTTTTCGTTTGTATTTCAGCATTTTAGAAGCAAATTTGGAATGGTCAGACCTGAGCAGAACGGCACGAGTGGATGGAGAGGCAAGGTCATTGACTTGGGGCAAGTGTAGGAGTTGAGCCAATTCGGATTTGGATAGTACTTTATCAATCGCTTGTTTCGCTGTCTGTGGTCTTCTTGTTGCGCCTCTTTAATTGACCGTCTTGTCATCTCTCGTCTGAGAAAGCGTTACCCACATTATGGAAACACTCGAAACTGAACTTATCGCAAAACCGGTTCCTGCTTTAAAAAAACGTTGGTTGGTAGGTAATACCTTAGAGTTTGCCAAAGACCCACTGGGATTTTTGCTCAATTTGCAGCGTAGGTACGAGCGCATCGTGAAGTTTAGGCTGCCAATGGGCGATGTACACGTGATTTTTCAACCCGACGACATCAAGCATGTCTTGCAGGAAAACAATCGTAACTACCGCAAAAGCCGAGCCTACAGGGTGCTCGAAATCTTTTTGGGGCAAGGCTTACTAACTTCGGAGGGTGATTTTTGGCGACGTCAACGTCGCCTGGCGCAGCCGGCCTTTCACAAACAACGCTTGGCACTGATGGTGAACACCATGAACCAAGAAACGGTGAAGATGCTGGAACGCTGGGAACGAGGCAATCGCCACGATGACTTAGACATGCTTGAAGAAATGATGCAAGTAACCTTGCTGATTGTGTCGAAGGCGTTGTTTGGCGCCGATGTGAAGCATTTGATAGGCAATATTTCCGATGCGTTGGTCAATGTCAATGAGTTTGGCAACAATCGCCTCAAGTCGCTGATTCAGTTTCCGTTGTCGTTTCCGTTGCCAAGTCATATCAAGTTTCGGGAGTCGGTCGAAAAGATTGAAAATATCATTTACACCATCATCGAAGAACGCCGAAAAGCGCTGCTCGAAAACCCCGACGCCCAGTTTGACGACTTGCTCCAGATGCTGATGACTGCCGAAGACGAAGAAACAGGCGAGCGCATGAACGACAAGCAGTTGCGAGACGAAATCACGACCTTGTTTATGGCAGGACACGAAACCACTGCCAACGCCATGTCCTGGGCCTGTTATTTGTTGGCCAAGTACCCCGATGTAGCGCAAAAAATCCGTAACGAATCGTTGTCGGTATTGGGCGAAAATGGTTTGCCCACCATGGACGATCTCAAAGACCTGCGCTATACCATGCAGGTAGTACAGGAAACCATGCGCCTGTACCCGCCAGCGTATGTGTTTAGCCGCATGGCCTATCAGCCCGACCGCTTTGGCGAGTACGAAGTGCCTGTCAATGCTACGGTGCTGATGAGCCCGTATCTGTTGCATCGCCACCCTGACTATTGGGAGCATCCGACGGAATTTAACCCCGATAACTTCTTGCCTGAGCGAATCAAAGAGCGCCATTCGTATGCGTATCTGCCCTTTGGTGGTGGTCCAAGACTGTGTATTGGTAACAATTTTGCTCTGATGGAGATGCAAATTATGTTGGCACTGATGGTGAGGATGTTTGACTTCAAACTCGTGGGCCGAGACCAAGTGCAGCCCGAACCCCTCATCACCCTCCGCCCCAAGAATGGCCTCAAAGTTCGGTTGCAGTGTGTGTAGGGTATAGCTGCTGGGCAAGGCTGGTTGTGGTCTACAAAATAACCACATTCAAGCCCTAGGCTTCAGAAGGAAAAGCAGGATGGTAAGTGATTGATTTTCAGGATGAAATTTCTTATTCTTTAAGTGGTGGCAAATGTCATTTTTTGGAACACCTACAATAAAGTTTGAGAATTCGAGTTTCACTCCCTAATTTTGAACCTCCGTCGTAAAAACACATCGGTTACGACTTACCATTCTCGACGGGCGTCGGGTTTTATACTTGAAAATATGAAAGAACTATTATTTCGGGAAGCCTTGCGGGAGGCCATGAGCGAAGAGATGCGCCGTGACCCCAGTGTCTTTTTAATGGGCGAAGAAGTCGCTGAATATAATGGAGCCTATAAAGTATCTCAAGGGCTATTGGATGAATTTGGCCCCGAGCGAGTCATTGATACACCTATTGCCGAATTGGGTTTTGCAGGAATTGGGGTAGGTGCCGCAGCCAACGGCCTACGCCCTATTATTGAGTTTATGACCTTCAACTTCTCGTTGGTGGCCATTGACCAACTGATCAACGGGGCTGCCAA
This sequence comes from Spirosomataceae bacterium, assembly GCA_046329195.1. Taxonomy (GTDB): domain Bacteria; phylum Bacteroidota; class Bacteroidia; order Cytophagales; family Spirosomataceae; genus JAXLVB01. The sequence goes on from JAXLVB010000001.1 coordinate 1,842,696, forward strand.
ATTGATGTCCATGTCGGCTGGGCAATACACCTGCCCGATTGTGTTTCGTGGTCCTACGGGTAACGCTGGTCAGCTAGGAGCACAGCACTCGTCAAACTTTGAGAACTGGTATGCCAATACGCCGGGTTTGAAGGTAGTAGTACCTTCTAATCCTGCCGATGCGAAGGGTCTGTTGAAGGCATCAATCCGTGACAACGACCCGGTGATTTTTATGGAGTCAGAATTGATGTATTCTGACAAAGGACTGGTACCCGAAGGCGAATTCATCATTCCGATAGGCAAAGCCAACGTAGCTCGCAAAGGCAAAGATGTTACCATCGTGTCGTTTGGTAAAATGATGCCACGGGTGGTATTGCCAGCCGCCGAAGAGTTGGCCAAGCAAGGCATTGATGCCGAAGTGATTGACCTTCGGACGGTGCGACCTATTGATTATCAAACTGTTATTGACTCTGTCAAGAAAACAAACCGTTGTGTAGTAGTAGAAGAAGCCAATCCATTGGCAGCGATTTCGTCCGAAATCACCTACCATATACAACGTTACGCCTTCGACTACTTAGACTCACCCGTTATTCGGGTCAATAGCCGAGACATTCCGCTGCACTATGCGCCTACGCTTATTGCCGAGACTGTCCCCAACGTAGAGCGCACTATTCAAGCAGTGAAGGCTGTACTCTATAAGTAGTCAGTGCCAAAAACTTGACGTGTCTTATCTTTTCATCAGACGAAGACACTGCTTCGCCGCTTCATTTACGAGCATGACAAAGTTTTTGTTGATTATCTTAGTTGTCTTTTTCTTGTTCCCGATTGTGGTGCGGTACCTGTTCCGCTTGTTTATACAAGACCAGTACCGAAAAGCCCAGAATCAGTTTTATCAGGAACAAAAAAAGCAAACCCGCCGTCAGCGGGATGGCGAAATCAAAGTGGACTATACCCCACCTCAGAAAGACCACTTAAAAGGTGGTGAATACATTGAGTATGAAGAGGTAAAAGATTGATTTTGAGTATATGGAAAGCCCCCATAAGGTATCAAATTCGATGCCTTATGGGGGCTTTTGTTGAAAAAGGATTTATACCTTACTACTCCTTCCGAGCTTCTTCGGTAGGGTTGCTTAGTAACTTGGCTGTTTTGACCAATTTCAAAAACTCGGCTCGATACCCTTCCGAATCGCTGCCCTGGGCCTCTTTGGCCAGTGCCAGTACTTGGTCGAAGTGGGCGCTTCCTTTAAACTCTGAGTTGCGCAATAGTAAACCAAATTCGGCAACAGCCGCCGCAAATCGGAAGTTGGTAGAGGTAGAGGCCAAAGCCGTATGATTATCCATCACGGCTTTTTCGATGAGCCTACTTTTATCGCCGTCTGGGTCTTTGTAGCGTACTTTTAGGGTCAAGATTTCACCCGAATGTGTGGCTTGGGTCTCCTGCACTTGTTGGTATTTGAGTGCATCTACATTGGCCAAATAGGCGCTTTCTACTCCTGCGGGTACAATTTCATAAAGGGCAGTCACGGTATGCCCCGAACCCATCTCGCCAGCGTCTTTTTTGTCGTCGTTGAATTCCTCGTTTTTGAGCATACGGTTTTCGTAGCCAATCAAGCGGTAGGCTTTTACGTATTTAGGGTTAAATTCTATCTGTACCTTCACGTCTTTGGCCACGGTAAAAAGCGTTCCACCAAACTCCTTGACAAACACTTTTTCGGCCTCAAGCAGGTTGTCAATATAGGCAAAGTTGCCATTGCCCTTGTCGGCGAGTGTTTCCATCTTGTTGTCTTTGTAATTGCCCATGCCGCAGCCCAATACACTCAAAAACACGCCACTTTCTCGTTTTTGTTCAATGAGCCGTTGTAGTTCAGCATCGCTCGACACGCCCACGTTGAAGTCGCCGTCGGTGGCCAAAATCACTCGGTTATTGCCGTTTTTGCGGAAGTTTTCTATGGCTACCTGATACGCTAACTTAATGCCAGCACCACCAGCCGTAGAGCCGCCTGCTTCGAGGCGGTCGAGAGCATCTTTGATTTGGTTTTTCTCATTGCCTGGTGTAGAGGGTAGTACCAAACCCGCTGCGCCTGCATACACTACAATGGCCACCCGGTCTTGGGGACGGAGCTGGTCCACCAACAACTTGAAGCCAGCTTTAATGAGGGGTAATTTGTTAGGGTCGGCCATAGAGCCTGACACGTCAATCAAGAAAACCAGATTAGAAGGCGGCAGGTTGTCGGTCGCAATGGTTTTGGCCTGTAGCCCTACATGTAGCAATTTTAAGCCCTTGTTCCAGGGCGAGTCAGACAACTCGGTAACCATAGCCACGGGGTCCTTGCCTGTGGGCTGTGGATAGTGGTAGTCAAAATAGTTGATGAATTCTTCGATACGCACGGCGTCTTTGGGGGGTAACGAACCGTTGTTCAAAAAACGACGAGCGTTGCTATACGAAGCCCTGTCCACATCAATCGAAAACGTGGTCAGCGGTTGGTTGCGAGTTTCTTGAAACCCATTTTCGTGGATGGCCGAATAGTCTTCGGTATCAAAGGGCTTGGAGTCGTAAGCCACTCGTCCTGCTGTTCCCGAGGGGGCGGGCATCAATACACTTGGCTGATAGGCTGGCGTCATCACCGCTTCCGAATAGACTTTCTTCCCTTCCTTTTTGGGTTTGGTCGCCACTACTTCTTCCAACTTATTGGTACCCGGGCTGAGTTGAACGTTAATTTTGGTGAGAGCAAACGTTTTAACCTCCTTAGGGCCAAAACCAATGGCTGTAAATACCAGCGTTTGGTAGCCGTTTACGTTAAGTTGATAGCGGCCTTGCTGGTCGGTGGCAGTCCCCGTTGTCGTCCCTTTGATGACGACCGATACCCCTGGTATGGGGGTTCCGTTGGTCGCATCGGTCACTTTGCCCGACACGAGGCGTTCCTGAGCGTTCACCAATAGCGTTGCTGACAGAAGCAACAATCCAAACATTGAGAGCATCCATGGCTTTAATTGATTCGATTTCATCTGAGGTTTTTTGTTTTGTTTCAGCCCTTGGATGCCGCCGCAACAAGAATTCCATAAAAGAATTCAAATTTTTTTTGATATTCGTTTTTTGATGCATCAGAAAGCGCCATTTTGTGCGTTGATTTAACCACTGGCAGTATTTTGAGTAAGAAATACGTTAGTTGTTGAGACTAACCTTAGCTGACAAGTATGTTTCTAAAAATTCTTCGCAAGCCTAAGCCTCAAACCGATGCCGAGTACGTGCAAGCGTACCGAACCTCGGGCAATATGGCCTTGCTGGGTGAATTGTACGAACGAAACATGGAGTTGGTCTTTGCGGTGTGTTACAAGTACTTGCGAGACGAAGAAGAAGCTAAAGACGCTGTGATGCAGGTGTTTGAGGAACTAATCGGGAAGTTACGCACCCATGAAGTGAGTAATTTTAAGAGTTGGTTGCACTCGGTGGCTCGTAATTATTGCCTCATGCAGTTGCGGTCACGCAAAGTGCGAGTCAGCGAAGATGAATTTTTGGATGAAGAGGCTATGGAAATTCAACCGGCTTTGCATCTAATAGACGATGACGTGGATTTGGAGAGCAACCTCAGCCAGTTAGAAGACTGCTTAAGTACACTGGTGATGGAACAACGAACTTCAGTTGAGTTGTTTTTTATGAAAGAAAAATCCTACAAGGAGATAGTAGAAGTGACTGGATATGAGCTAAATAAAGTAAAAAGCTACATCCAGAATGGAAAGCGGAACCTCAAAATCTGCATGGAAAAAGAACGATGAGCAAGTCAACACATACGAAGCTTTCGCCAGCCACCCTGAAGGCTTATGCCGAAGGGCGACTGACTCCTGTCCAACAGCATGAGGTAGAAAAGGCGTTGCTCAAACATCCGCTCGAAGCCGATGCGCTCGAAGGCTACGAAGCCTTGCAAGCCGACGCCGTGAAGGTTGCACCGGCCTTGAATGACTTGCAAGCTCGCTTACGTCAACGCATTAGCACACCACAAGAACGCAAGATAGTGCCGCTTTGGAGGTATAGTGCTGTAGCGGCCTCGGTCGTTGTGTTGCTGATAAGCTCGTACTTTTTGTTTAGAGGCGGCTCTGCTGCCGATGCCCCATTGCTAGAATCCGCACCAGAAAGTGCCGCCGCTACTGCTCCGCCAGAGGGGGGACAAGCCATAACGATACCCCAAACCGAACTGAAAAAAATAGATAGCTCGGCACTGGCCTACACACCCAAACCTAAAAAGCTGAATGCTCCTAAAGCCACGCTATCACCCGCCGAAAATGGTGACGTAAAAGAATCAGCTTCTTACGCTGAAGCGTTGCCTCCGGTAGCCGATAGCGAGTCGGCCAAGAAAGAAGAAGCTATCGTAAGCCAGCCAGCAGAGCCCAAACCAAGCGCTGCTCCACCTGCGGCAGCCGCTCCGATGTTATCGAAAACACTGGTAGCCAAACCGCAACTAGATAGTATGCTAGTAGGGCAGGTAGTAAATGAACAAGGTATCCCCTTGGCAGGCGTTACGGTCATGCTCAAAGGAAGTACAAGAGGTACAGCAACTGACGCTGAGGGCAAATTTCGTTTGTCTAAGTACAACGTTGGGGACAAACTAATGCTTAATTTTATTGGCTATGAAGGGGCAGAAAAGGCTGTAAACCAGTCTGATTTGGGTAAGATTATGCTAAAGCCCGACACCAAAGCGCTGTCTGAAGTAGTGGTGACAAGCACAGATAAAACGAGCAAGAAAGAAGCACTCGGAGCAAGTGATATGGCTATGATGAACTTGCCCCAAGAACCAGCCGATTTTGATAAGTATCTGGTGAATAATCTCAAAAAGCCTACACAAGCTGTTGAAAAAGGGGTATCAGGCGAAGTGTTCGTAGAATTTATGGTCAACGCCGACGGGTCCCTCTCTGACTTCAAAATCATTGGCTCTGTAGGGGCTGGCTGTGACGAAGAAGCCATCCGTCTGCTAAAAGAAGGCCCTCGCTGGAGACCCTCTTCCCAAAACGGCAGACCCGTTCGGCATGCCATGCGCAAGCGGATTGTGTTTAATTAGTCAGTTGTGGGCTTATTCTGTCAGCTTCAATCGTTTCCCAAGTTTCATTACCTCTTTAATGCACATACCTGTTAGTACGGCATCTTCAAGCGCATTGTGGGTGTCTCCTTCTCGCTCAAAACCAAAGTGTTCGGCAATAGCCTTGAGACTCAGCGAACGAGGGGTCTTGCGTCCGTTTTGTTTGAGCACATCAAACACAAAATACGAAAGGGTGTGGAGGTCGAGCAGTACATTCGAGAAGGGGTACTTCATTTTTTCTTCTCGATATGCAAATTTCAAGAAATTAATGTCATTGATAACGCTTTGTCCGCAAACAATGGTTGTTCTCAAATAAGGCGATTTGTCGAGCAAATTTACATTTCGGAAACCCAATTGTTCCATTACCCAGTTTTCAAAGGCAGGCAACACGTCATAAATCATGGGGGCGTCATCAAGCTCATCAAGCGTTAACCCATGCACTTGCTGCGCCGATTGGGAGAAACTCTCTTCGTTTTCGGGATAAATGTTGGTCAAATAACGCCCTTTTTCTTCCCAATTATCGTCATAAAGCACAGCACCCAGTTGGATAATTTCGTGCCAACCGGGTTCTGTTCCTGTCATTTCGAGGTCTATTACTAAAAACGGCATATATTCTCATTCGTTAGTACGGAATCCCTCTGCTTTGCAGTAAGTTTATTGCTTCTGGCGAGCCTTTTTGGGCGGCTTGTTTATACCAACTTAAGGCTTCTGTCGGATTCCCTGTTCGTTCGCAAAGATTTCCAATGTTGTAGAAAAGCCCTACATTTTGCGGATTCAATTCAACTACTCGTTTCCACAACGCCAAGGCTTGGGTTAAATTGCCCAAACTCGACTGCGTAAAACCCATATTGGTCATCAGAGGGATGTTATCAGGAAAGAGCTTCAAGGCTCGCTCCAACACCGCAGCTGCTTTGGCAAACTGGTTGGTCGAAATATACATGAACGACATGTTGGTGTACGGATCCACATAGCTGGTATTGAGCGTCATGGCTCGTTCAAAGTTGGTAACAGCGTTGCCTTCTTGGCCTTTTTTCATATAAACCATTCCCAAGAAATTGTACAATTGCGCTTCTTGTGGTCGTTCTTTGAGAGCCTTTTCGATATAAGGCATCGCCTTGTCATACTGACCAATTTGATAGTAGGAATCGCCCAGCATCCATACATCTACATCGGGCAGCGCATGAGCATTATTATAAGCTTTATCGAGGTGGATTGCCGCATTTGGATAATCGTGCTTGTTGTAATACGTTAAGCCTAGCTCTTTTTCTAAATCAAACGGTACTAACGAATGTTTCTTCGCTTCCGAATAGTAGAAAATAGCCTTGTCATAGTCTTTCTGAGCAAGATAATAAGCGCCCACATTCCGAATGGCCATAACGGCAGTTGGGTACTTATCCATAGCATTGGTAAAGAGCGATAGGTTATCTTTCCAAACCTTGTTGTAGCGGAATGTTTGTACCATAAAAAACAACGATACGGCACCCACCAACGCCAGCGAAACAGTCTTGAGGGTACTGCCTTGTTGAATGCCTCGGTCGGCGACCCATCCTAACAAGAACAAGGGCCCAAGCGACGAAACGTAGAAGTAGCGCTCCGCTACAATAGTAGAACCAATAGGAATAAGCTGTACGACTGGCAAAATACACACCACAAAATATACACCTGACCACCATACCATTTTATCTCGCTTTCCTAACCAGAAAATCAGTCCAATCAGTGCTGCCATAATCAGCGGTGTGGCATAGTACATAGCGGTGAGTTTGCCGGGGTCTGGATAAGGATAGATGAGTGAAAGGTTGAGTGGTAAGAGCATTTTAATCCAATAAAATGCAAAGTTGTAGCACAAGAAGAAAAAGCGGTCGCCAGCTCCGTATGTTTCCTTCATGAACTTAGAGGCGTCGGCACCAATGTCTTTTTGAGCATTGATGGCTACAATACCAAAAATCAAAGCAATGACAAAATACGGAATTTTGTCGAGGATAAGTTTGGCCGACAAGGGGCGTTTGAAAATATAATAGTCAGTGATAATCAAGATAACAGGCAAAACCACCGCCATCCCTTTGGACAAACACGAGCACACAAAAAACACAATAGACAATAGGAGTGCTTTGCGTTGTTCGGTTTCTCTGAAATTGAGGTATTGCCAGAGCGAGAGCAACAAAAACAGGCAATAGAGCACGTCTTTGCGCTCGGTAATCCAAGTGACAGACTCTACGTGTAGGGGATGAATCCCAAACAATAAACCTGCCACGAAAGAAGCCCAAAAATTACTACTCATGCGCTTGAGCAACTCAAAAACCAACAAGCTGTTGGCAATGTGTAACAGCAAATTATCGAAGTGATACAAAAACGTAGAAGTGCCTACCAGCGCTCGTTCAATTCCCAACGAAATCATCGTAAGTGGGTGGTAGTTTCCTCCGAAAGGCGTAGTCCACATCATTTTGAAATGTTGCCAGTCAAATGGAGTAATCAGCGTTGATTCTACCACGTAGGCGTTGTCGTCCCAAATGAAGTCACCTTTGAGGCCGGGAATGAAGGCTACCGCTGTGGCTACCACAATAATACCCCAATACAACCAAGGGGAGCTACTACTACCCAAGGTACTGGACGAAGATTTAGAAGAATTACTGGCAGCTTTGGGTGGTTGTGAGGCCGCAGGTGTAGGTTTGATAGGGGCTTTTACTTTTTGTTTTTTGCTCATAGCTCCAAAAGAAATTCTAAATGCGGAGGCAATATAGGGAAGTTTTACCTCAAAATCGTCACCGTACCTGTAAGAGGTCTCTGAAAAGAATCAGGTTTGATAACATAATAATAGGTGGCAACGGGTAGCCATTCGCCATTTTGTTTACCATCAAACGGCTGCCTATAACCAACCGACGAGAATACTTCTTTGCCCCAACGGTTGTAAATTTTTATATCAGCCTCTGGATAATTTTCAATGCCAGACAAGTCCCAGTTATCGTTTATACCGTCGCTATTAGGCGTAAAAGCATTGGTTATCAGGATTTTATCAAACACGGTAATGAGCACCTCATCCGAAGTTTTACAGCCGTTTGGATACGTGGCGGTGAGTTTATAATTGGTAGTTTGTTGTGGCGAAAAAATGGGGCTGGATAGTTTCGGGTTGTTGATACCCGCTGTGGGCGTCCAGGTATAAATGGCGCCGCTACTCACGTTCCAATTGGGCCGAATGCTATCGCCCTTGGTGATGGTGAGGTCTTGCCCCAGCCGTACAATAGGCAGCTGCGACACCACTGCCCAACGAGTGGCCTGGACTTGACAGTTGGTAGCAGGATCTATGACGGTGTAAACCAGTTTGAATTTTCCAAAATTGGAGATAGCTGGCGAAAAATGCAAGCCGTCGGGGGTTAGCCCTTTGCCATCGTAAACCCCTCCAGCAGGGGTTGCTGTAAGAGGGATTGGTGGGATGTCGCTACCACAAAATACAGCAATTGAGTCCCATTTAGCCTCAATCTGCACTTTTTTGATCTTCAGCGTTAGGTTTTCGGTCAGCTTTGGTGCCGTACATTGCCTCGAAAACGACACTACTACCGAATAATCGCCACTTTGAGAAGCCCTGTAGGTATGAGAAGTGGCATTGGGAATATTTTCGCCGTCTTTTTGCCACTGATACCCCCACGATGGGTCATACTGTGTCCGTAGTTCAACCGTCTCTTCTTTGCAAAAATCCAAGGTACGAAGCCCCTTCCAAGTGGTACCTGTGGCATTTTTGAGCGAATCTTCTCGAGTATAAATCAAGGGTTCTAAAGGAGAAGGCGGGCAATCTAACACATACAACTGGTATTCTCGCATGACACTCCCAATTTTTTGACCATTCCGAATTTCTGAGACCTCCACGGCAAACACATGTAGTCCGATGGGGGCATCAGCATTAACCGTCAGGTAGCCCGTGTTGGGATCAATACTTAGAGCAGGACTACCCGGAATCATGTTGTTAGAGTCGTAGTCGGGGTTCCATAACACACCTCTGGGTGGCACTAACTGATATACCAACTGGTCGCCGTCGGGGTCGATGGCTGCAAATTTCATCTTAAAAGGTTCTTTTCTACAAATGACCTCGCCGTTTGGTGGCACAAATCGGGGCGACGAATCCACAAAAGGCTGGCCTTTTCTGATGAGGGGAGGAAAATTCAAGATAAACTCAGAGCAGGTATTGCCCGGATTCGAGATGTTGACAATCGTATTGTTTCGTCGGCAAACCGAAGCTCTTAAAATATACCCTTCTTCGTTCTGAAAATCTTCGGGCTTGAGCGTAACAATAGCATCGTACTGAATATAGGTGGTCTGTTGATTAGCCTGATTAAAACAAACGGGGTTCGACGCATACACAGAGGATTGCCCCCCGTATTTGAGATTGACTGTCATGATATTTCTCCCGTTCATATCGGTAATAAATACCTGAACATCATTCTGCTTGCCCATTTGAGCACCGCTGTTAGCACTTTTTTCGTCGAAGTACTCATTAAACGTAATTCGATATTGTCCTGGGGTATTTCCAAGGGCTGTCATCACCAAGTCTCCACCAGCTACGTGCGAAGCCCGTGCCATGCCTCCTCCCAAAACGACAGCGATTACAAGCGCCCAAAGACAAATCCGTTTCATGTGGTTCAAAGGTAGTTATCTTCCGAAAGTTACAAAAAATATCAAATTCGTACTAACGTGTATTCTTAACAAATGCGAATTAGCGATTTTTCAGCATGTTGGCTCAGAAAACCCATGCAAATTGCTTGCCATAAGGGCTGTTTTTTTAGCGCTAATACGAACAAAAATATCGAAAGGTTGTGGTAAGTTAGCTCAAAACTAAAACCGATTACAACACAGACGGCAGATTTTTAAATTCTCAACGCTTGCAATGTACTTATTGCGTATTATTGCAGTACGCTAAAAGACTTAACTATGAACCGCCTTCTATCGTTAGACGTTTTCAGAGGCATGACCGTCGCCCTGATGATTTTGGTGAACAATCCAGGCGACTGGGGACATATCTATGCCCCACTCGAACACGCTACTTGGAACGGCTGTACCCCTACGGACTTAGTCTTTCCCTTCTTTTTATTCATTGTTGGGGTTTCGATTAGTTTCTCGCTATCAGGCAAGCCAGCCACCAAAGATACCATTCAGAAAATCATCATTCGAAGCCTTCGCTTATTCGGATTAGGTTTGTTTTTAGCCCTTTTTCCCCGTTTTGTATTCGATACAGTGCGAATCCCAGGGGTATTGCAGCGGATTGCCGTAGTCTATCTAATCTGCTCGTTGGTGTTTATTACTACCTCTACCCGTACGCAGTGGTGGTTGTTTATTGTCTTGCTTGTTGGGTATTACATAGCCATGACCTACATCCCAGTGCCAGGCGTAGGAGCCCCCAACCTTGCCCCCGAAACCAACCTAGGTGCATGGATTGACCGCTTGATTTTGGGAGAAAAACACCTTTGGAAATCAGCAAAAGTGTGGGACCCAGAGGGGCTATTCAGCACGCTTCCGGCCATCGGCACGGGTATTTCGGGTATGCTTACTGGTAGTTATTTACGAAAACAGGGTGTACCCATCAACGAACGATTGATCTGGGTTTTTGTGATAGGCTGCGCTAGCATGGTGCTAGGCTGGGCTTGGGATGGCGCTGGGTTTCCGATTAATAAGTCGCTCTGGACCAGTAGCTATGTTTGCTGGACCTCGGGTTTGGCCATGTGCTTTTTGGCAAGTTTATACTGGCTCATCGACCTCCAAGGATACCAAAAATGGACCAAGCCCTTTGTGGTGTATGGCGTAAATGCCATTACCGTGTTTTTCTTGTCGGGGCTGATCCCCCGAATGATGGGCCTTATCAAAATTCAAGTAGCCGACGACGAAAAAATCGGACTTCAACAATGGCTTTTCCAAAATGGCATTGCTCCTCTATTTAGTAATCCTTATCATGCTTCGCTGGCTGGAGCAATCACTTTTATCTTGATTTGGCTCGGAATCCTCTGGTGGATGTACAACAAAAAAGTATTCATCAAGGTGTAAAATAAAAATACCACACTCGCATAGCGGGTGTGGTATCGTACCACCTTTCTGTTAACCTCCCTTGTGGTTCTTTTGTAAGACGAGTGAAAGTTAGGAAAGTAACACAATTCGTAAAAATTTCTAGTCAAATCTTGTGCTTTGTCTTTAATTTATTGACAAATGTTAGATTTTGGTGAACTTCACAAGGAGATATAGAAGCTATTTATAAACAAATTTCTATGAAATCTGGTACCTTCAAAAGATAGCTAGTGACTAGAAAATGAGCGTGGTAACCCTATTTTCTCAAAGACTTCATTATCAAAAAATAATGACTTGTTTCTGATAGTACAAAACGTACTACAAATCATTAAAATCAACCCGTAAGAAGCCTACGACATATCTTCTGATTGAGAAAAAAGATAGCAGGTGCTTCTCACACCATTTATAAGTGTTAATTTTGAACCATGCGTATTCCACAAGAAACGGTTCAGCTAGTCCAACAAACTGCCGACATTATTGAGGTAGTAAGTGACTTTGTGGCACTCAAAAAACGAGGAGCCAACTACATTGCTTGCTGCCCGTTTCACAACGAGAAGACGCCGTCGTTCAATGTGAATCCTGTCAGAGGCATTTACAAATGCTTCGGATGTGGCAAAGCAGGCGACTCGGTGCGGTTTGTGATGGACATGGAAGGCATTGGCTTTGCCGAAGCGATTCGGTATTTGGCCAAAAAATACGGCATCGAAATCAAAGAAACCGAACTCACGCCCGACGATATTCGGGAGCAAAATGAGCGAGAAAGTCTTTATATCGCCCTCAATTTTGCCAAGAATTATTATCAATCGCAGTTATTTGAATCGGACGAAGGTCAGGCCATTGGTTTGAGCTATTTTAAGGAACGAGGGTTCATCGAAAAAACCATCAAGGAGTTTGAGTTGGGTTATAGTCCAAAAGAATGGGATGCTTTTTCGCAAATAGCACTCAAACAGGGCTTTAGCCTAGATATTTTAGAAAAAGCGGGGCTTACTATCAAAAAAGAAGACGGTCGCCTGCTCGACCGATTCAGAGCTCGGGTGATGTTTCCGATTCATAACTTATCGGGCAAAGTCATCGCCTTTGGGGCTCGCATTCTGACCAACGACAAAAACCAGCCTAAATACCTCAATTCACCCGAAACAGAGGTTTATCATAAATCAAATGTCTTGTATGGCATTGCACAAGCCAAGCAAGCCATTCGGCAAGAAGACGTCTGCTATTTGGTAGAAGGCTACACCGACGTGCTATCGCTGCATCAGGCAGGTATTGGCAATGTGGTGGCGTCGTCAGGTACTTCGCTAACACTGGAGCAAATCAAGCTGATTGGTCGCTTTACCCAAAACGTAACCGTTCTGTACGATGGCGATGCGGCGGGTATCAAGGCGTCGTTACGAGGCACTGATATGATTCTGGAAGAGGGCCTCAACGTAAAAGTAGTGGTCTTTCCCGATGGCGACGACCCTGATAGCTTTGTTAGAAAAGTAGGTGGCGAGGGCTTCAGAAATTACATCAAGACTCACGCTAACGACTTTATTACGTTTAAGGCCGAACTTAGCATTGCCGAAGCAGGCACCGACCCCTTTAAGCGTGCTGAAATCATCAGGGACATGGTAGAGAGCATTTCCAAAATCCCTGATAGTATTAAGCGTACGGTGTTTTTTCAGAAAACAGCCTCACTCATGGGCATTGACGAAGGCGTGCTCATAGCCGAAAGCAATAAGATTTTCCTGAAAAAACAGCACGACTCAAAAGAGAAAAAGGCACAGGGAAACGCTTTTGCGACCGAAAACATGTTGCCCGATGGCGTAATCGGTGCAGAGCAGAAACAAGACTTTTCGTTCGAAGACATAGCCCCACCGCCTAAGCCTACTCGACCTGCTATTGCCTATCAAGAAGAAGAGTGCATCCGACTGTTGGTGATGCACGGTACCAAAGAAATTGAGCAGGGTATTACCCTCACCGACTACGTACTGCACGAGTTGAGGGACTTATCGTTTATGACCCCTGTTTATGACCGCATCCTGACGTTTTGCCGACAGGCTTATGAGCAAGAATTTATCTTAGATACCCAAGAATACTTGGCCTTTGAAGACGAGGAAGCTCGTACTGAAATCATTGGCTTTGCTACTGAAAAACACCATGTTAGCGAGAACTGGAAACTGAAATACGAAATTTATGTCCCTAACGAAGAGGATAAACTTCACGACATGGCTTTTACGAATATTCTGCGGCTCAAGAAACACTACAATCAAATCAAGATGCAGGAGGTGAAAGAAGCCTTGGCTACTACCCAAGATCCTGCTGACCAAGAGCGCCTGCTCACGTTATTTATGCAAATGAAGGAAATCGAAAAGGCGATTGCTCGGGAGCTTGGTACGGTGGTGGTACGATAACGTTGTATTGATTGCTCATAATCACTTCCGCCCCTACATCCACAGCAGTATCCACTCATACAGAGGACTTTTGATTTTGCAGAAAGAACTACCTACCTTTTCTGAAAATTTAACCAAACTGTTTCACACACATGTTTCTAATCGTTCTCGGAGCTATCCTATTTGGGGTTGGCTTTGCCGTGAATACTCCCGCCCTCACGGCTTCTCGTTTTGCTCGCCCGCTCAAGCTCGCTGGTATCGCCTTTGCGGTTATTGGATTTTTTTCAGCCTCCATTCGTCAAATTGATGCAGGTCAAGTAGGGGTCAAATCCCTGTTTGGTAGCGTACAAGATGGCGTGCTCGAAAGCGGCCTTAACTTGGTGAACCCGCTGGTCAACGTCACGGAGTTTGACGTCAAAACCCAGAACTACACGATGTCTGCTGTTCATGACGAAGGCGACCAAGCTGGCGACGACGCCATTCGGGTACTTACCGCCGACGGGTTGGAGGTAGTCATTGACCTGACGGTTTTGTTTCGGGTGATGCCTTCGGAGTCGCCCAAAATCTTGCGTCAAATTGGTGCCGATTACAAAAACACCATTGTACGGCCTATCACTCGTACCAGGATTCGAGACAACGCCGTTTATTACGATGCCGTATCGCTCTATTCTACCAAACGAGACGAGTTTCAGGGTCGTATTTTTAAGTCTATCGAGGCTGATTTCAAGAACCGTGGCTTAGTCTTGGAACAATTGCTTGTTCGTAACATTAACTTGCCAGCCTCGGTGAAGCAGACGATTGAGTCAAAAATTAATGCAGAGCAAGAATCGCAAAAAATGCAGTTTGTCTTGGCCAAAGAAAAACAAGAAGCCGAACGCAAGCGAGTAGAAGCCCAAGGGATTGCCGACTACCAGCGAATCATTGCTACTGGCCTGTCCGACAACCAGTTACAATACGAAATGATTAAAGCCCAAAAAGAATTGGCAGCTTCGCCCAATGCCAAAATCATCATTATGGGAGGCAAAGGCAACACGCCTTTGATTTTAGGAAATAACTAGCCGTATTCCCTACTTTGCTACCACTGACAGGGTTGTTAACCACTGTCAGGGTAGCGATTTAGGCGTGAAAACACCTTCTGCATCTGTTATTCTCAAAAGCCTATTAGACTGTTTTTTCACTCCTTGTCTAATCTCTCATCAAGTCATACTCAAAAAAAGTACTTTTATCGCTCTCCTTATCAGTTTTGTCCATTAGCCACCCCCAAAAACAATACGTCAACAAAAACAGCGTAGTTTTAGAAAAATTTAAGCCCTGCTTTTGATGAGAAATATTGTGTTTTGGGGATGTTTCGGTTGTCTTCTTGGCCTATATAGTTGCATTGATGAGCTTCCACTCAACGACAACTCTGCTTTTGATGTACTCGTAGTAGAAGCGAATCTATCAGACCTTTCGGAGCAACAACTAGTCCGACTCTCTCGCTCAAAGTCTGATGCTACTGCAGGTTTTTCGTACGATGAACCCATTAACGATGCCCAAGTGGAGTTAGTCATTGATAATACTCAAACGCTTCATTTTCAGGCTTTAGCAGGAGGAAAGTATAGCCTAACTGATGTATTTGTAGCACAATCTGGGCATCGGTATCAGTTACGTTTCCAGCTCAGCAATGGTAGGGAGTATGAGTCATCTGTCGAACTCATGCCTCCACCCTGCCCCATTCAGAAAGTGTATCAGCAATTCAACGAACAAAGCCTACCACCCCAACAAATAAAGGGGTTCCTCGCCGCCAATGATTTTTATATGGATTATGATGATTCTGCTGCCGTAGAAAACTACTACTCATGGGACTGGACACTCTGGGAAAGGCAGTATTATTGTTATGCTGGTCCGTATTTTGACTTAGCTTGTAATCGTGAATGTTGGGAAATAATCCACAATACCACCATCAACATTTCGAATGATAAGTACAGCAATGGCAACAAAGTGATAGGCCGGCGAGTAGCTCAAATTCCATATTATCAAAAACTCCCCTGTTTGGTCGAAATCAGGCAAGAGTCTATCAGTAAAGGACGTTACAATTACCTCAAATTAGTGGCAGAGCAAACCAAAAACACAGGTACTTTGGTCGATACACCTCCTGCAGCACTGATTGGT
The DNA here is from genome assembly GCA_046329195.1 of Spirosomataceae bacterium. GTDB lineage: Bacteria > Bacteroidota > Bacteroidia > Cytophagales > Spirosomataceae > JAXLVB01. The sequence goes on from JAXLVB010000001.1 coordinate 1,858,306, forward strand.
AATATCCGAAATATCCAAAACACCAACGAGCCCGTCATTGGATATTTTGCTGTGTCTTCTATCAGTAAAACATTATATTGGCTAGAACGAACCGAAAATACTGGCGAGCCAATCACTTTATTTAGAGGGCTTTATGGACGAAGCATCAATCTTGCCCGAGGCGAATCGCCTTGTGTAGAAAGTGATATCCGCACGGCTCGCAAACCCATCGGTTGGCGACTGTAAGAGGCTTATTCTACCGATTTTTCTAACGAATTGTAATAGGTGACAATGCGAGTAATATCGGCCAAATTAGCGTAGTCCAGTTGCTTCATCTCAATAAATTTTTTGATTTTATCTTGATGGTTGGGCAAGAGTCTGAAAAGGTTTCGAGGCAGGCCATCGTAGCGTTGTACCAATCCATCTGAATATCCAAAATAACATTCAAAGGCAGCTTTTGAGAGTTTCTTGACATTAAGCACTACCGAATTATTATCATTTTCTCGCAAGAGTACAGCAACAGCCCCTGGTTGAATCACCTCAAAAAATGTAGGGACGCCATAATCTCCCCGTTTGGCATACAAAAACGACTCAAACTGGCGGGTGTAGCGCCAAGTAGGGTCAAAAAACTCAAAAAGCGGGACGTTGCTAGCCGAAAAAGTCTTGATGGTAGGGTCTTGAGTGGTTTTGAACTTGAGGCTGTTCGTCTCCCAATCAAACTGAAGTTTACCTGATAAAGTATCACCGTTTTTGTGGATGAGGGTTCCTTCGTACCAGTTTTCACGATACGGGTAGGGGCGATACTGCGCAAAGCCCTGAGCTGCTATCAGCCAACAGCCAACGATAACAATCCAACGCATTGAAAGAAGTGTGTTGTGTGTACTAACTTTTTCTATTGCTAAATTACTGAATTCTCATCAACTTTCCACCAAGCTAAAACACAAAAAATAGTTGCCTTGTTTAATTATCCTTATTCAACCATGCAATTGTGTCGTGTATCGCCCTTTGTATCTATGACTCTGTACTCAAAATCTCATGCCCCATCTTGTCTCGCTTGGTCTGCAAGTATTTTTCGTTGTGTGGATTAGGCTGTATCTCAATAGGCACGGTATCTATGATTTCGAGCCCATAACCCAATAACCCGGCTCGTTTCTTAGGATTGTTAGAAATTAGTTTAATTTTACTCACCCCTAAATCTCTGAGAATCTGAGCCCCAACACCATAATCTCGTTGATCCATGGCAAAGCCCAATTCTAGGTTAGCCTCCACGGTATCTCGACCCATTTCTTGTAATTTATAGGCTTTTAACTTATTGAGAAGGCCAATTCCTCTGCCTTCTTGGTTCATATACAACACGACGCCCTTACCAGCTTGCTCTACCATTTCCATAGCTCGGTGGAGCTGTCCACCGCAGTCGCAACGGCAGGAGCCGAAGATGTCGCCCGTTACACAAGAGCTATGTACTCTCACCAGCACGGGTTCGTCGGGCTGCCATGAACCCTTGATAAGTGCCAAATGGGTATCTTGCGTGTTGAGTTGTTTGAATGCGATGAGGTCAAAATGTCCCCATTCGGTAGGCATATCAACGCCGATTTCTCGCCTAATCAAGCTCTCCGTTTTGAGGCGGTATTCAATGAGGTCTTTGATGCTCACGAGCTTCATTCCGAGCCGATTGGCAATCTCTCGAAGCTGCGGTAGGCGAGCCATAGAGCCGTCTTCGTTCAATACCTCCACCAACACTCCAGATGGATAAAAGCCCGCCAATTTGGCGAAATCCATTGAAGCTTCGGTATGGCCAGTGCGCCGCAACACACCTCCTGTTTTGGCCTTGAGTGGGAAAATATGTCCCGGGCGACCCAAATCCTCGGGTTTGGTATCAGAATCCACCAACGCTCTGATGGTTTTGGAGCGGTCAGATGCCGAAATTCCGGTGGTGCAGCCATGACCCAACAAATCTACCGACACGGTAAAGGCCGTTTCATGGCTTGACGTATTTTTACCTACCATCATATCGAGTTGCAACTCTTGGCAACGCTCTTCGGGCAACGATACACAAATCAATCCTCGCCCTTCTCTAGCCATCAAGTTGATGATTTCGGGGGTAGTACATGCCGAGGCGCAAATCATGTCGCCTTCGTTTTCACGGTCTTCGTCATCAACGACGATAATCATTTTGCCCTGACGAATGTCTTCCAAGGCGTCTTCTATTCTATCCAGTTGAATCGTATCCATGCTAACCATTGGGTGCAACTTACCTACTGATAACCTACGTCCCACTATTTTTGTTCCTTTTCTTTACAAACGACAAATTCAGCCCAAACTGTCCTTTTTGTCTATTTTTCTATGCGCCTAAGGTGAATAATCGTAATTTATTTGAAATTTTAGGGATTATTTTGAACAACACAAAGACACATAATTTTCTCAATACCAGCAACTTAATAAGACATTTTAAAGTTATCCTATTGCATTGGGTATGAATATGGCCGTAAATTTAAGCGGAATTCGGATGGCTTGGCATACGGTTTGTTCTTTTTAAGCGTTGAAAGATAGATTGGCGTGAAGGTACCTAAACCAATGATTGTATTGCGTAAACATGGCGGCTGGATACTCGCTTGGCTTTGGTTTGTCGGCCAAAGTTGGGGGCAATCCTGCCCACCCAAACCCAGTGCAAATAGTGCAAGTGGCAAGTTCAGTATTGACCTCGGCGTTCGTTTTTGTGTGGGTCAAACCATCAAAGTGACCGACCTCAGTGGTGGCTCCAACATGCAGTATTGGTATGAATACACAGGCACTACCGCACCCGTAACAGGTGGTACTACCCAAACCGACTGGACGTATCAGAAAGCAGGCAAGTTTGTGGTGATTCAGCAAGGAAGTCTCAATGGTACAGGCTCTTATGCTTGCTTAGTGATTGACGTTTTGCCTACGCCGGCACCTGTATTTAGCCTCAAAAGTTGCCAAAATCGCCAAGTAACGCTCTCGATTCCGGCCAATGCTGCCAACGCCTACGACGAATACGAAATTGATTGGGGCGACGGCTCTGCCAAGCAAATCATTCAAACAGCCCCTACTAATGCCAGCCATACGTATCCCGATTTTTCGACTCGGACAGTGAAGGTGATGGGTCGCTACATGCCCAATAACTGTGGTGCCACAGCGCAACAAAACATCTCGCCTTCAGGGCAACCAGCCCCTACCTTTGGGGTCATCAAACTAGAAGTTACAGCTCCTGATAAAGTAGAGTTGAGTTTTGATGGTATTCCGAACTATGATATCGAAATCTTCAAACGAACAGGCTTTACGGGTACGTTTCAGACGACTGGGCTGGTTAACAATGCTACGGGGAGTATCAAACAAACGGTATCGAATGTAGATACTCGTGGAGCAGTACAATGCTTTCAGCTAGCTGCGATCAATACTTGTGGTACGGCTACCAATTTTCCGGAGCCGGTTTGTAGTGTGCCGTTTACGGTGGCAGCACAAGCCTCGCAAAACGATATTAACTGGACGCCTTACCAGTCAGCCAGCTTTACCCAATATGTTGTGCTGAGAGGAACCACTGGTTTGTTTACAAGTACGCAAGCAACGGTTAGTAATTATGCCGACAAAAGCGCAAAATGCGCACAGTTCTGTTATCGGCTTCAGATTACCACCAAAAACGTAGAGTCACTGAGCGAACAAGTTTGTGTGGGTAGCTCGGCTACTTCAAAGCCACCCGCCCCAACGGGCCTACTAGGAACAATCACGCAAAACCAAGTAGCCCTGAGTTGGAAACCCACCAACGCTGTGCCCCTCCCCCGCTACCGCCTCTATCGCTCCGATTTACCAACCAGCGGATTTCAGGCTATTGTAGATACACTAGCTAGTAAATACACCGATGCTACCATCAATCCGTCGTTGCAGCGGTATTGTTATCAGGTTAGTTATCAGGACGGTTGTGGCAACGAATCGAGCCCGTCGGAGGCGGTATGCCCCATGTTTTTGATGCAGCAAGGCGATGCGCTGGTCTGGACTCCCTACGTCCGTTTTTTGGCAGGCGAACCTGTCTATATCGTAGAAAAAGTAGATGCTAACGGAGTATTAATCTCTACGTTTCCGGCAGGAAACTCGCTGACATACACGCCAAGTTTACAACCCGGTGAAACCGCCTATTTTCGGATTCGGGCTAGGGCCATTGACGGGCAAGAGAGTTATTCAAACATCGTGATTTTTGGCGAAAGTATCCAGTTATTTGTTCCGAATGCCTTCTCGCCTAATGCCGATGGCCTCAATGACACCTTTGAGCCAAAGGGAACATTTATTAGCTTTAAAATGCTGATTTACAGCCGATGGGGCGAGGTTCTTTATGAATCTGACGACCGTAATAAGGGCTGGGACGGGCAGTTTAACGGCAATCCTGTACCCGAAGGAGCCTACGTCTATCGAATAGAAGTAACTGGTGCCGACAGCAAAACCCACGTGCGTACTGGCACACTTACCTTGGTGCGATAGTCATCTAAAGATGCTTTTATGTCGCTTATGTCACAAAAAACTTCCCTTCGCTAGCTGATCTTTCCCCAAAAAACCTATCTTTATAAGACTTTTAGCAACACTTGATACGTACACATTACCAGCTAACCTTTGTTAGTTTTTCTATTTGCTTTTCGGTTTTGAGTCCCAGCCGATTACGTCTGCAAATGAACGCAACTAGGGTTTGTGGTTAGTGTCATTACAGGAATTAATGTATGGGTTTAGTCAATAGAACTGTCCTTATGGAGGTCATAGGGATAGCTTTGGGTATTTTTGTTGTTTATTTTAGTTACATCTCGTCGCTTGGTCTGTACGAAGATGACTTCTTTTTTATAGGTAATAGCCTTCATACCTCATTTTCAGCGCTTCTTCAGTACTCTCTTCATTGCTTCCAAACCTTTCCCGAAGGACGCCCACTTGGCTTTGTATTACCAGCTTGGTTTACGTTCGTTGGCGAACACGTGGGAGGCTTAGTTGGTATTTATCTGATAGCTTATGGCATTTTAGTCATCAACGCTCTGCTTGTCTAAGCTATTGCCCGTAAAGTCACCACGGGCGCATGGATATGGGTAGTAGTGCTAATTTACATACTCTTTCCAGCCGATACCACCAAGTCTATGCTTACCCATGCGTTTCAACTACAAGCTGGGTTATGTTTTTGTTTATTGGCTATGTTGGCCTACAGTTCGGGCAAAACCATAGCCGGATACGGTTTAGCGAGTTTGGCCTTGTTGTGTTACGAAGCATCCATCTTGCCTTTTTTAACATTTCCCTTATTGTTACAGGTCACCTTACCAACTTGGGCTAAACATCTTGCCTGCATGGTAGTAGTGATGGTACTGTATTTGTTGGTACGTTTTCATGCGGTAGAAGAGGCTCGTTTAGCGTATGAATTATCGGTGAATGATTGGGTTGACTTATTTCGCAAAACGGTGGTATGTTCTTTGCTTGGACCTTTATCGAGTGGTTATGCTTTTGCCCTACGCTTGGTCACAGGCTTGGTAGAAGGCAACGGTGTTACTTGGGCAATCGGAGCGAGCGTAGGGTTGAGTTGTTACTGGCTTTTGGAAAAAACTAATCATCCCAATCACCTAGCTACCAATTATTCTGAAGCTCAACGGTCGAATCGCCCTTTATTAATTGGCGGAGGACTCATGGTACTAAGTGCCTACTTGATGGCTTTTATCCATTATCCTGCCACAGCCTTATCCAATCGAGGGACTTCGGTACACTTAGCGGCTAGCTTGGGCTATCCGTGGCTAACGGTGGGCATTGGCCGCTGGATGTCAGAAGTCTGGAATCTTGAGCGGTGGTTGTTGCGCAGTGTTGCGATGGTGGCTGCTTGTTGGGCTAGTTTTCATGTAGTGATTGAGCAAGATTTTGTAGTAAGTTGGCAAAAACAACGGTGGTTTTGGAAAGAACTGGTACGGGTTTGTCCTGATGCACTGGTCGAAAACCAATTGATTTTGGTGACACACCCTACACCCAACGACAATCGCTATGTGTCGAGTTTTTCGTGGGCAATGGACCTGACGTTGGCACAATTATTTCAATTTCCAGCTCAGTGGAAAATGCCCCCCATCGTGACGGAATTAGAAAATCCCATAGAGCCGAATCGGATTTTTACACATCCGTATCGCTGGTACGACGCCCAGCTGGCGCATCACCCGATTGCCGCCGTGGCGGTGTACCCCAACCGAGTAGAACGGCTCGAAGGAAAACTATTTTTTCATGGAGAAGTTATTTCATTGACACATACACAGTCAGTAGCAAGTCTGTTTCCACCCGGAAAATTAAATGAATTGTTGCTGCATTAAATTCACCTATGAAGAACAATGTATTTGATGAATTCGCCGAGCAGTACCGTTCTATTCACAACGCCAACCTGAATAAAACGGGCTTCGATAGCTATTATATGAGCGAGCTCAAAGTTCGGCTCATCAAAGGTTCAACTCGTCGCCACGTCAAGCGGATTCTGGACGTAGGCTGTGGCGATGGTGGAATGTGTGTTTATTTCAAACAGCATTTTCCCGATGCGCATATTGTAGGAATTGATATTTCTGAAAAAAGTATCCAGATAGCGCAAGACCGAGGGTTAGCAAATTGCGAGTTTTTCGTGACAGACGGCCATACGCTTCCGTTTGATGACCACTCGTTTGACTTGGTAGTAGTAGCCGGCGTTTTGATGCACATTCAGCAAGAACATCAAGAAGCCTACATTCAAGAGATGCACCGGGTGTTAATGCCCAAAGGTAGGATTGCTATTTTTGAACATAACCCCTACAATCCGGTAACTCGCCGCTTAGTGAAAATTTGTCCGTTCGACTCTGAAGCAGTTTGGAACTATCCTAAGGTATTGAAGCAAAAACTCACCAAGGCTCATTTTGGAGATTTACAAACACACTATTACTTGTTTTTTCCACGATTTGGTCTATTTTCTTATTTCTCCGACCGGGAAAAACTCCTACGTCGTTTTCCGTTGGGAGGGCAATATTTTTTGTCGGCACAGAAGATTGCTTCTAAAAAACACCCTAGCTCTCTACAAAAAGAAGTACTGAATGTAGAAGTGGTTTAATGAATAATGCTTATAATGAGCTAAGTAGAAAAGCGTTAATAGTTAACCGTTAATCGTAAAGTTTTAATAATCAATAGATTAAGAGGGGTTTTAAGGTTTAGATAATATAAACTATTTTTGTGCAAGTACTTAATAAATACAACAGCCCTATCCTGCCAATGGAGCAAGATAGGGCTGTTTTGGTTGTAGAATTTGGTTTATCGTTCTTCCTCACCAAAGAAGGTTTGTGCTGAAATCAACGACCCGAAAAACAGAGAGTTCAGGAACAGTTTGTTAGTGCCATACCAGATACCCCTAAAATTGGGATTGTCCGAAAACAGCACCACTCGCCCGGCGCCTTCGTTGCTAACGACAATGGCTGCCGAGTTGGCAATGCGTTTTTGTGAAGTGGGGTGCAAATACCCACCAATCAATGGGTTGGCAGTGTATTGCGCTACTGTATTGGATGGTCCTTTGCTGGGTTGTAAAATGGTAGTCCCGTTGCGATAAATAGATACCTTGCGGTCGGTAAAGCCAAAGCCTACGGGATGCGTAATGTCCAAATCTACTTCAAAGATACTTCCTCCTATGGCCTTGGCTCCTTCCCATGCTACGGCATCGGTGAAGTCATAGCGTTTCCGAGCAAAAGAGGTATCGGCAGGAGCTACTTTTTCACGAGAAAGTCCCTGACGGATAGCCCATTCGGTAGCCGTTTTGAGGGTGATTAACGTACCGCCAGCTTGTACCCACGCCTTGATTTTGCCTACCGTGGCGGGGTCAATGTTGTACTGCCCCGACACCATCACCAACACATTGTAGCGGTTGAGGTTAATTCGTGGCAACGCACTCACATCGGCCTTGGTGATGGGCATACTGAGGCGTTGGTCTAATAGGTGCCAGATTTCGCCAGCTTCATACGCACTCACGCCTACACCCGTGAGCATAATGGCCTCCGGTTTAGACACACTCTTGACGTTGTTGCTACCCAAATCAATCCCCTTGACACTATAGCCTGTCGAAACGGCCTGAATTTCAATAGCAGCTTGCTGACTCACCGTCTTGACCAACTCGTACAAGGCATCTACCGAGAGGTTTTGCCGAAATACAGGGATAATAATGGTGCCATAACCATAGTTTTTCTCCTTGCCATTGATCATCGTCGTAAAAGGCTTGAAGGCCGTTTGACAGATAGCTCCTCCTTTTTGAAGATGATACAGGGCTTTGTGTGCATTGTAATCGCTAAGGTCTATCAGGTAGGCATAGGTACTTTTTTCAGGTGAGGCAATGCTTACTTTCGGGGCGGTATTGAGGCGATTCCCTTTGCTAAATGGTGTTTTTAGCTCAGCATAAGGCAAGTTAAACGCATGTACCAACGACCACGACGATGCATCGTAAAACAAGCTGTCGGCATAAGGAATGCTCTTTTCAAAGGCGGACTTTACCATCATGTAGTTTTGTTGCTCAGTAGGTACTACATATGCCTTACCTTTTTCAAATTTCTTACTGTTGATAGTAAGCCCACTGTTATCCAGCTCATAGACTTCAATCTGGTGGCGTAGCAACAACTCTACAAAGGCATTGGTACGAGTGGCATCGGTGGCATCGCCAAACACATAGCCTTTGATAGCACTTTTCTTGGCTTGGTCAGTGGCTACTTTGTAAAATTCACGGCGCATTTTGAGTAACTCGGCTTTTTCGGCCAGTGTAGCCCTTATGGTTGTGATTGCCCCTGTAAATTGGTTACGAATGGTAAAGGCAAACGTAATCGGGATGGTTTGGGTCTCTTGAATCATTCCCCGTGAGCTAGCTTGCTCAAACAAAAAGCCCGCTCCTCCATAAAAATTACAATAGTCGGAGCCGTAGCCAGGGTAGAGTTTGTCAAAGGTTTCTTTAGTAAAATACATCGAGCCAATTTTGTTGGCGGCATCCGAAAAATACTGGCCGTATTTGGGGTAAATCACGTCGTAGAGGTACGGCGGAACAATGGGGTTGTTGCTTGAATTCTTGCCCGGGTCAAAGTAAAACGCCGAGTTGGTACCCATTTCGTGATGGTCCACCACCACATAGGGCATCCATTGGTGAAACCACTTCACTTGCGCCTTGGCCTCGGGGTGGATGCACAAAAACCAGTCACGGTTAGGGTCAAACCAATAGTGGTTCATACGACCTCCGGGCCAGATTTCGTTGTGTTCCCGGTCGTTGCCATCGGCTACAAAAGGCTCCCCTTTATAAGCATTTACCCAGTTGGTGAAGCGTTCTTTGCCGTCGGGGTTGAGTGTTGGCTCTATGAAAATGATCATTTCTTTCATCCAGCGCTTGGTTTCTTCGCTCTCCGATGCCGTCAAGTAATACGCTGTAAGCAAGGTGGACTCGCAACCCGAGGTTTCGTTGCCATGCACAGTGGCCCCAATTTGCATCACCATCGGCACATCATCGTTGCCCGACTGAGTGGCACGAGCCAAGTGAGCTTTGCGGATGTCATCCATTTTGCCATAATTAGAAGGGTCGGTAAACGAGGCCATAATCAAGGGGCGGCGTTCGTAGGTTTCGCCAATGACTTCGATTTTCACTCGGTCTGACAGGCGGTCCAATTCACGAAAATACTCCACTATTTTGTCGTAACGAGTTTGATGCTGACCAATTCCATAGCCCAAAAACTGCTCAGGTGTAGGAATCGCCGGGTTCATGGGCCCTGCATTGGGGTAAAAATAGTCGGCCTGCGCCAATGAAAGCGTAGTGATACAAGTGCTTAGCAAAACCACAAACGTAGCTTGCAAGAGCCTATTGTAAACGGGAGAAAACTGCTGACTACGGCCTTGCCAGTAATAAGACAAAGCCCTAACACGTGCATAAAGAGACGTTAGCATAAGTTGGTTAAGTTTGGTTTTTGGGCAATTTACAGCATTTTTGCATTGGTTTGACGATTTTAAACCCATTCCCGACAGCCCACGAGTTTTCTTCGACAAAGGTCATTTTTTTGTCGGATAGGTGTGGAGAATGCCTTCTCAAAATTGGCAAGGTACTTGCTATATCCTGATTATCAGACACATCTTAAACCTATCTGAATGAATCAAATCTACATGCTATTCACTGTTTTGTTTTGCAGTTTGGTTTCGTGGTCGGCTTGGGCACAAAGCCCTGGCGACGAGTATTATGGCAAAGCTTCATTTTATCATCGCAAATTTAATTACCGCACCACCTCGGCGGGTGAAGTTTTTCACAACGATGATTACATGGCTGCGCATCGCACCTTGCCTTTTGGTACCTTAATCGAAATCACGAATCTGGCTAACAAACAAACCGCCATCGTACGAGTCAACGACCGAGGTCCGTTTGCCAAAGATCGCTTGGTTGATATTTCGCAAGCAGCAGCTCGAGACTTAGGTATGATGGGGGCTGGAGTGGCCGATGTGAAGATAAAAGTACTCATGATTCCCCGAGAAGACGGCTCTATCGAAACCAAAGTAGCAGGCGAACTCCCAAAAATTGAACTCAAAACCTATGCGCCTATTCAGGTGGATAGTTCAGGACGTTATTACAAAATCAAAGTGGATTCCACAAGTCGGAATCAATGAGGATATTTGAGAGTTAACTATCAAATATCTCCTTCCATCGGGCGCATCAAGATTTCTTCGACTACTGCCGACGGTGACAGTTTGTAGCAGGCATACAAGAGTTCGGCTATGTCGTTGACGTGCATAAATCGGCTTTGGGGAAGCTCTACCCCGGCCCAGCTGTCGGTAAACGTTGCTCCGGGCAAAATGGCAGTGACCTTTACACCATACGATTTCATTTCTTCACGAAGGGTTTTGCTCATGCCCAAGAGCGCAAACTTCGAGATACCATACGAGCCACCATTGGGGTAGGCCATAATACTGGCGGTAGAACACACGTTGATGATATATCCCGACCGCTGACTCATCATCCCTCCGATTACTCCCCGAGTAAGGTCATACGCACTGTACAGATTGGTTTCAATCATGGTTTCAAGCGTTCCTTCGGGTTCGTTATGAATCTGCCCGGGCAGAAACACCCCCGTATTATTGACGAGTACATCAACAGGGCGATTTTGTTGGTGAATAAAATCGATAAAAGCCTTGCGGTCGGTTTTGTTAGACAAATCAGCCGTAAACGTAAGTAGCGATATGTCAGGGAGTTTGGTGAAAAATGTCTTTACCAATGCTTCTAAGTCGGTGCTGTTGCGAGCACACGTGATGATGTCGAACCCTTGGCTGGCAAACTTCTCAATGATGGCTCTTCCGATGCCTTTGGTGCCACCACTTACTACCATTAGTTTGTTCATAGGAGTGGTTGATTACAGGTGGATAGGGAAAGGTTCGTTTGTAGGGAAATGAAGGCTGAACATACATCAAAATCAGCAACCTCTTTTCAATATGACAAAGTAGCGTTAATTTGCTTGCCAAATGTAGAAGAGTTTACTCATAAGTACTAAATCGTTGTTTGTTATTGCTTGTTTGTTGTTTGTAATGTATTGACAATGAGAAAGATGACAGTAAAAATAACTTTTTGAATAAAACAATCGAATTTGTGAAAGGTACTTATTCTACCTATTTTTGAGTTAAATTGATGTGTGAATAGGGCAGAAGGACCAACCAAGCAAACGCCGTTATGACTCGATTAGGACGATATTTTATTTTTTTAGGGGCCATGTTTCGTAACCGTGAAAAGTTTGCGGTTTATATGAAGCAAGTAATAGAAGAATGTATTTTGATAGGTACCGACTCGGTATTCATCGTAGCCATCGTCTCTACTTTTATTGGTGCTGTGACGTGCGTTCAAACGGCCTATAACTTAGTAAGTCCCTTGATTCCGAATTACGTTATCAGCTTGATTGTGAGAGATATGACGCTACTTGAAATCGCCCCTACCATTACGTGTGTGGTGCTTTCGGGAAAGGTTGGTTCTAACATTGCCGGCACGCTGGGCACGATGCGAGTAACTGAGCAGATTGACGCCATCGAAGTGATGGGGATTAATTCTACTTCGTATTTGGTATTGCCCAAGATTTTAGCCTCCATGATTACCTTCCCGATGCTTGTCATTTTAGCTGCTTTTTTAGGTATTTGGGGGGGGTATGTAGCCGGAACGCTAACAGGAGTGATTACACCCGAAGACTACATTTATGGCATTCGGTCTGATTTTATTCCCTATAACGTACCCTTTGCCCTGATTAAGTCGGTTGTTTTTGCCTTTTTGATTTCTTCGATTTCGTCCTTTCAGGGGTATTACACTCATGGCGGTGCGCTCGAAGTCGGCAAGGCTAGTACTTCAGCCGTTACCAATAGCTGTATTTCGGTGTTGGTAGCCGACTATCTGTTGGCACAATTGCTTTTGTAGCTCAGTTGAGTAATTCAGACTTGAGTATCTCCCTGATAGAATGCTGGGCATTTCTAGTAGCCTATTGGTGGGATATTAGTTAGGTTGTTCAGAATAAGATAAACACAAACACCCTTATTTATTTTAAAACTATGCTTAGGCCATACATTGTAGGCATTACAGGTGGTAGCGCATCGGGCAAAACTCATTTTTTGAATAGTTTATTGTCGGCATTTACCGAAGATGAAATCACCCTTATTTCACAGGATAATTATTACAGAAATCGGAACGAAGTACCTGTGGATAAGAACGGAATCAAAAACTTTGACGTTCCTGAATCCATCAATTTTCAGTTGTATGCTCACCATATTCACGAACTCCGCATGGGCAACGAAATCCATGTCAAAGAATACACCTTCAATAATCCGAATGCCGAGCCTCGAATGCTCACCTTTAAGCCCACACCTATCATTGTGGTAGAAGGAATTTTTGTGTTTTATGTGGAGGAAATCGCTCGCTTACTCGACCTGAAGGTCTTTATTGATGCTAAAAATAAAATAAAGCTCAACCGTCGCATCAAACGAGATGCCGATGAGCGGGGCTATGACCTAACCGACGTGTTGTATCGCTGGGAAAACCACGTACAGCCTACCTATCGGCGCTTTATCAAGCCCTTCAAAGCCTATGCTGATATTGTGATTCCGAACAACCAACATTACGAAAAAGGTTTACAGGTGCTCATTGCTTATCTGAAGACGAAATTTCCAGCCCAACAATAGACAAGCCACCCATTTTACTCCTGCCGAAACCCTTCTATTAATCGTTGACGGAGGGTTTCTTTGGTAGCATCCGATGCAAAAGCATGAGTAATGGCTTCGAGATTACAGTGCAAAAAATGTGCCTTTTGCCAATGAAAAACCTGCTGCAAGAGCTGGTATTCGCTAGTTAGGGTTACATCCGAAATCGTGCGAGCATCGGTATTGATGCTCATCGAAATGCCAGCTTCAAATAGTTGATTAGCAGGGTGTTGCTTGATGGACTCCACCACATTAGTCTGGACGTTGCTGGTAGGGCAAACCTCCAAGTGAATCGCTTGTTTTTTCAAGAAAGCAAGGAGTTGTGGGTCTTCGATGCTTCGCACGCCATGCCCAATGCGAGAAGGGCAAAAGTGTTCGAGGGTTTCCCAAACACTTTGGGCACCTTTGGCTTCGCCTGCATGAGCCGTACAGGGGATTTGCTGAGCCTTGGCGTACTCAAAAGCCTTAATGTGGGCGGTAATCGGAAAACCCGCCTCGTCGGCAGCGATGTCAAAACCCACTACGCAGCTGCCTCTGAACTGTTCCACCAGTTGTATAGTTTCCATACTTTGGGCTTCGTTGTAATGGCGTAAGGTGCAGAGAATAATCCCCGCCTTGATGCCTGTTTGGGCAATGCCTTCTTCTACCGCCTCGTTCACGATACGTACTACTTCACTCGCCGAAAGCCCTTGATAGGTGTGTTGTAATGGCGCAAAACGGATTTCGGCATAAATTACATGGTCGGCTTTGAGTTGTTTGAACAAATCTAACGTGACTAAGCGCAACTGGTGGGGCGTTTGCATTAGCTCAAACCCCTTGATGGCTCGGCTGATGTAATCGGCCAAATCGGTGCATTTGGGCGGCGCCACAAACGAGGCTCGGTACTCGTCGTACGAAGTAGTGGGGCTCAATTGTTGTACCACTTCAAAACTCAACGAACAGTCGAGGTGTAAGTGGAGTTCTATTTTGGGTAATTGGTTGAAATCCAGTGGCATTGGTGGAGTAGAGGGTTAAGGCTAACGGAGGGCTTTGTGTAGCATAGCCAAGAATTTTTCTCTGGAGGCTTCGAGTACCACTTCGGTAGTAGGTTTGTCGTGTACAAGGCCGTTATGATCTACCACGGTTTGACCACGAGTGCTGCCATCGCCCAAAATAACTTCTACATTAGCATTTTTGGTAACAGTAGCGATAGAAGGATCTAGTGCAATGGCCATGGCGATGGGGTCGGGCAAATCAAAGCCTGGTAGCTTAGAGGTCTTGGTCGCAAACTCATACAAGGTCTGTTGGATGTCCACCGAAAAATGAGCCAAGGGCGTGTCAATCGCTCGGAGTTCTGCCACATCCGAATCATCAAAAAAAGCATGATTGCGAGAAATATCCCAGCCCACCATGCGCAGATTCATCCCTGACGAGAAAACGATTTGGGCAGCTTCGGGGTCCACCCAGATATTAAATTCCGAGACAGGGGTTATGTTGCCGTGCCCAGTACCGATTCCCCCCATAATGGTGCATTGCTTGATTTTTAGGGCAATAGCCGGTTCTTTGAGTAAGGCAATTGCCAGATTGGTCAATGGGCCTAGCGTAACGATTTCGAGTTCGTAAGGGTGTGCCTCAATGGTATTGATAATCACATCAATAGCGTTGCCAGGGTGAGGGAGTCTATCTCGAAGTGGCAAACCGATGTCGCCCATACCATCTTGACCATGTACAAATTGGGCCGTTTGCAAAGGACGAAGCAAGGGCTTGGCAGCACCTTGATAAACAGGAATGTGTTTCTGGCAAAGTTCGAGGGTATAAAGTGCATTTTGCACACCATACGCTACTGGAACATTGCCTGCTACTACGGTGATGGCCTCAATCTGAATGTCGGGTTGACGAGCCGCTATGATGAGGGCAATGGCGTCGTCTGAGGCGGTGTCGGTGTCAATCAGTAGGTAGCGCATGGGTATTTGTGTATTTTTGGCAAATGTAATTGCTTTTTACCCTCAAAACAGGACAAATGTCCCGCAGGTCGTGATTCTTACCAATCTGGATTTACTACACTGTATCGAAGCACTGACCCTACCGAGCAATCCTTCTATTGCGTTACGGAAAGTGAAGGCGGGGGCGTTGCTAGTTCAACAGCACGACACTCTCCATGCTGTGTACATTATCAAGACAGGTATAGCCAAGTGCTATATTCAAGAAGCCAATGGCAAAAACTATATTTTGGAGTTTTTGGGGGCAGGCGAAATCATTGGCGAAGTAGAACTCATCGGTCAAACGCCTACCTTGAGTACGATTGCAGCCCTTACTGACCTAACGGTTTATAAGCTGCAAGCGGCGTATTTTGGCGAATTGTTAGAACGAAATGTAGAAGTGAACAGCTTGGTAATGAGGGAGTTAGTGCGGAGGCTCAGCCAAACGGCCTTGCGTGCTTCTTTGCAACAAACGCATCCGCTTGAGCATACTGTTGCCAAACTGGTAAAGCTCTTGGCCGAGCAGCATTTACCCTTGTCAAAAAATGACCTTGCCGACTACTTGGGTATCACGGTACGTAGCCTCAATCGTACCTTAAAAGAAATGGGAATCAACCTGTGATGATTCCCAGTTCCGCTAGTTAGTTTATTTCAAATGGTCCAGATTGTAATGAAGCCCTACGTTCTCACGGCGAGCCATTGCCATTTTGATAATCAAGTACGAAACATTAATCATGTTGCGTAGCTCACAGATAGGCACCGATACTTTTGATTCTCGGTAGAGCTGTTCGTGTTCTTTATAGAGTAACTCAAGGCGGTCGTGCGCTCGTTGCATCCGTCGGTTGGTGCGTACAATACCCACATAATTACTCATAATACTCTCTAACTCACGGTGCATTTCGGTGACCAACACTTGTTCTTCGGGGTGAGTGGTGCCTGAGTCGTCCCATTCGGGTACGTTGTCTGGCACGTGAGCTTGGCCGATGTTTTCGACGGTATTCAAGAACGCTCGATGTGCAAAGACTACGGCTTCTAATAGCGAATTAGAGGCTAAACGATTGGCTCCGTGCAAGCCAGTGCAACTACATTCGCCAGATGCGTACAAGAACTGGATGTTGGTTTGCCCCCACTCGTTTACTCGCACACCACCACACATATAGTGTTGCGCTGGCACAACAGGAATCATGTCTTTGCGAATATCAATCCCCAGATTATCAAGGCAATACTTGGTGATATTTGGAAAATGTTCGATAAACTTATCGTAGTCGCAGTGGCGCACGTCCAGATACACGTTAGGCACCCCGTTGATTTTCATTTCGGAGTCAATCGCTCTGGCTACAATATCACGAGGTGCCAGCGAGAGGCGCTCGTCGTACTTTTCCATGAAAGTGCTGCCGTCTTTGTTTTTCAGAATGCCTCCAAAGCCTCTTACGGCTTCCGAAATCAGAAACGAAGGCTTTTTGCCCGGTTGGTACAGTGCCGTTGGGTGAAACTGGATAAACTCCATGTTGTCGCAAACGCCTTTGGCTCGGTAGGCCATCGCAATGCCGTCGCCAGTTGCCACCAGTGGGTTGGTAGTGCTTTGATAAATTTGTCCCACACCACCTGTAGCCAACATGGTGGTTTTGGCCAAAAACCGCTCCACTTTCCCAGTCTGACGGTTGAGTACGTAAGCTCCAAAACACTTGATGTCTTCTCGGTGGCGGTACACGGTCTCGCCCAAATGGTGTTGGGTAATGAGGTCAACGGCAAAGTAGTGCGTAAAAATCGTAATGCTGGCGTGGCGTTTTACTTCGTCAAGCAGTGCCCGTTCGATTTCGGCACCAGTTATGTCTTTGAAGTGCAAAATCCGATGGTCAGAATGGCCACCTTCTTTGGCAAGGTCATAGTCGCCGTCGGCTTCTCGGTCAAAACGAGTACCGTAATCAATGAGTTCTTGGATGCGTTCGGGCGCTTCGGTAACCACAATTTCCACAATGTGTCGTTTGTTGATGCCATTGCCAGCATCCATGGTGTCTTCAATGTGTTTCTCGAAGGTGTCGTCTTTACTCCACACGGCAGCAATGCCACCCTGCGCATACTTTGTATTCGTTTCGTCGGCTTGTACTTTGGTAATAACCGCTATGGAAACGGCTTCGTTGCGGGTATCAAAATGCCTTGCCAACTTAACGGCGTAGCTCAGCCCTGCAATACCAGAGCCGATTACTAAAAAATCATATTGATTAGCCATGATGTATCACAAAAAATGATAACGCTTTTACAATGTACAGGGATGGTGTTTTTGGTTAATTATTTGATTATTAGTTGTTTACTGATTTGTAATCGCCAGCAACTGACCACCAAGCCCAGCCCCGAGGCGGCAAATTACGGAATATCCCTATTTGTTGTTCAATGACATAAGTTATTTGTTCGCAAAATAGACATCGTCGGTAATTGGCCTATTTTATTCGTACTTTTGCGGTGCTAACGATACCCTACCCGATGGAAAGCTCGCCTAACGAACTCAATACAGAGAGTCTTCAAAACTACCTCAATACGCCCGAACTCCTGCGAGATTTGTTGGAGCAATTGGTCAAAGATTTTAAGATGGCCAACCTGACGCTTTCGTTAGACCTGAGTATGGCGTATTCGTTTGACCAACTGCAAGCTAAGGTAGAGGAAACACTTCGGCAGCAAGCTACTACGCCTCGTTCGGTTCAAGCCGTATTATATCGGGTGGATTTATCGGAAGGGCAGCTCAAAAAAAGATTGAATAGTGATGCCAAAATGACTCAATTGGCTGAACTCATCATCAAGCGAGAACTCCAGAAAGTGGTGATTCGGCATTGGTACCGAAAAGTGGATGGGGGTGTATAAACTTAAAAAGACGGTGGTTGCCACCGCTGTCAGGGTGCGGTGTAATACGATTGGTCAAATCGTGAAATCAAGAAGGTTATTGGCTTCCACCGCTGTCAGGGTCGTTGACCGCTGACAGGGTGGGAGGTAACAGGATTGGGTAAATCGTGAAATCAAGAAGGTTATTGGCTTCCACCGCTGTCAGGGTCGTTGACCGCTGACAGGGTGCGATGTAATACGATTGGTCAAATCGTGAAATCAAGAAGATTATTGGCTTCCACCGCTGTCAGGGTTATTGACCGCTGACAGGGTGGGATGTAATACGATTGGTCAAATCGTGAAATCAGCGATTACAAATTCTTGCTGAGTTCGAGCATGGCCATGACCGACTGATAGGCTTTCTGGCGAACATCTTCTGGCACGATGATTTCGGGCTGCTCGTAATACATACAGTTATACAGCTTTTCGAGCGTGTTCATCTTCATGTAAGGGCATTCTGAACAGGCACAGGTGTTGTTTTCGTTGGCAGGAGCAGGAATAATCTTCTTATCGGGTACAGCCAACTTCATTTTGTGCATAATACCTGCCTCGGTAGCCACAATAAACTCTTGATATTCAGAAGTTTGTACAAATTTTAGTAAGCCTGTGGTAGAGCCTACATAGTCAGCTTGGAGTAGGATGTCTTCTTTGCACTCAGGGTGTGCAATGAGCAGCGCCTGTGGGTGTTCTTCTCGGAGTTTTCGGAGTTTTTCTCTCGAAATGTCAATGTGCACAATGCAGGCACCGTCCCACAAGATGAGGTCACGTCCTGTCTTTTTAGCCACGTAACGACCCAAATTGGCATCGGGTGCAAAAATGATTTGACGGTCTTTCGGAATGCTTTCTACAATCTTCAACGCATTTGACGACGTACACACAATATCGGTCAAGGCTTTGATTTCGGCGGAGCAGTTGATGTAACTTACCACCAAGGCATCAGGGTATTGTGCCTTAAAAGCCGCAAACTTATCGGCAGGAGCCGAGTCGGCCAGTGAACAACCAGCGTTAAAATCGGGGATAACGACTTTTTTCTGAGGGCTCAGGATTTTGGCCGTTTCGCCCATGAAGTGTACCCCACAAAACACAATCATGTCGGCATCCGTAGAGGCGGCTTGCTGTGATAGCCCGAGGCTATCACCCACAAAATCAGCCAAGTCTTGAATATCGCCGTCCACGTAGTAGTGAGCCAAAATCACGGCATTTTTTTCTTTTTTAAGCCGTAGAATCTCGGCCTTGAGGTCTAAATGTTTAGGAATAGAACGGCTTACGTAGCCGATGCGTTTTACTTCTTCCTCTATCGTCATGGGTTGCATACTACCTTCAATTTGGGGATGATGATAGTTTAGACTATCAATTTGCCACAATGATACGCAATCGTTGACAATTTCTCTTTACGCCAAGCCATGCTCAAGGGCAAATTTTACCAAATCGGCTGGTTTGTTAATACCCAGTTTGAGGTTGATGTTGTTGCGGTGGGTTTTGACAGTGGCTACACTTAAAAACAGTTTCTCGGCGATTTCTTCGTTCGTGAAACTCTTGCCAATCAGTGCAATAATTTCGATTTCTCGCTTGGTAAGCTGAAACTGCTTCATAAAAAAATCATCGCCATGCTGATTGGGGTTGGTGGACTTATTGAGCTTAGCATCGTAGTATTTTTGACCCGACACAACGGTCTGAATCGCCTCAATCACCTCGTCAACGCCAGAGTTTTTGAGTACGTAGCCTTGCACCCCCATTTTTTGGCAATCTTCCACAAACTTGCGGTCGTTGTACATGGTCAAGATGATGATTTTTACCATCGGAAAACTTTTGGTGAGTTGCATGGCTACTTCTAAGCCATTAAGATGAGGCATATTGATGTCGAGCAAGATGACATCGGGCGCTAAACGATGTACAGCATCCAGCACGTCTTTACCACTAAAAACCTGGCCTACTACTTGCAAGTCGGGTTCGGGCGAGAGCATCATTTTCATGCCATCGTTAAAAAGCTGGTGGTCGTCGGCGATTAAGATTTTAGTCATGGCTGTTAATGGGTTTGGGTATAAAAGGAGGTTGAGGCTAAATCAATTGGGGTTTATAACATACCATTTGGCGAAATTGGGATTTCGACCATGACCGTTGACCCATACGGGCTGGTGTCTATGGTGAGGTTGCCGTGTACAAAATTAACCTTAGAAGTTAGGTTACTTTGAACAAATCGCTGGGCTTCAGTACCATTGTCTTCGAGAGTAAGGTTCAGATAGTCAGGATGATAGATGAGTTGTAGGGTGGCCTCGGTGGCACCCGATTGTTTGATTACATTCTGAATCAAGTCGGCTGCAATCCGAAAAATCTGCACTTCGGTGGCAGTGCTGAGGCGCACTTCGTTACCCACACAAACATACTGAAACGAGACGGCATCGGGTCTAGATACCTTGCGTACGGTTTCTTCTAACGATTTTGACAAACCCAAATGAGCAAAATTTTTCGGCATCAGGTTGTGTGAAACGGTTCGGAGGTTTTCGATAGCTGTGTTTAATAGTTTTCGAGCCTCACCCAAAATTGGATATTGTTCTCGAATTTCGGCTCGTCGTAGCAAACTCGAAATATACCCGATGGCCGTCGAGAGCATGGCACCCACATCGTCGTAGAGGTCTTCGGCAATGCGGTTACGCTCCATTTCGAGTGCCTCAATAGTACGCTCTGACTGCTCTTGCTGTGATTTATGGAGCTCAATGAGCAAGCGTTCGTTTTGCCGTCGGTATTCGTTGAATCGAAAATACAACAGCCCCATAGTCAGAATCAGCAAGTCTATCAGCAGAATACCTACCATGAGCAAATACCCATCAAAGCGAAACAGCAGCGGTTGCCCCGCACGAGTCACGTTGATGTTGTAAAGAAAGACCAAAATGTAGCCAATTAGTTGAATCGAAAGGACAGTCATATAAAAAATAACCTCGCTTTCTCGCTTACGAATCCGCTCAAAAAGGCAGGCATACGCCAGTGATACACTTACCAAAATAAAGCACAACGTAGTGGTGTACATCCAGCTAAACCAATACACTTCGGCCCATTTAAACGCCCTCACCAGCACGCACGTAAGCAAAATGAACACAACCAAAACCTTGTACGCTTGCACAAAGCGATATACTCGGCTATTGTGTCGGCTTTGTCGGATAAAGTGCTGAATAAAAGTGAGTTGTGCTAACATGATTAACCACGACGAAAGCACCTGCGGGTCGAAGTGGTTAAACCACGGTGCCTGAGGCCACAAGTATTGAAAACCGACCCCTGCCTGTGAAATAATCTGGAAAAAAGAGGCCAATAACAAACCAATATACCAGACGTAGATGCGGTCGTGGGTAGCAAAACTGAGTACCAGATTCAGAATAACAATCAGTAATAAAAAACCAGCCACGCCGCCCAAAATCAGGTACTCGTTTCGTTCGTGAGCCTCAAAGGTATTGGTGTGCCAAAGCCGTAGTTGAAAAACCAAGGCTTCGTGACGCTTTTGGACTCGGATATAGACGTCAATCGGTTGATTAGGAGTGGCTTGTGTCGGAACGATGAAGTTTCGGCTCGGAAAAATACGACTGTCAAACGGTAGCTCGTCGCCAGTGTGGACAGTAGAGATGATTCGGTTGCTCTGGACTTGATAAACGGTGAGTTCGTTGATGCGAGAATTGGTTACTTCTAACATCATGGGGTACGTGTAAAGCGGATTGCCCGATTCGAGCCGAAAGTGTACCCAATGGTCGGCAGAGGTGTAACCAAGATTGAGCAAATCGTCAGCAATTGGTTGAAATGCCCCTTTTTGATGCTGCAATCGCACTTGATGGATAGTTTGAGTACCTACTGTATCGTGATAAATAGACAACAACCCCCGAAGTGATACTTCAGCCTTCGACTCAACCCGAACAGGTAGAGGGCTTTGTTGCGCCCAACTTTTTCCTACTAAGTTGAAGGCAATGAATATCCATAATAAATAAGGTTTCACTCTGATTGTCAGGAATTTGTGGTGAAATTTCACAAAAATAGAAAAATGCAACTTTGTCAAAAATACAAACTTGTTTGTATTTTGAGGAGCAAAAATAACCATTCGCTTATGGTAGCCGAACGATTTGGAGTCGTATGGAGTTTTGAGCATACGCCCTGATAGTTATGAAAAACCCCTATTTCTCGCTTTTACGTACGGCATGGCAGTATGCTCGTCAACAAAAACAACGCTATGTGTTGGTGTATTTCTTGTTTGTGCTGGCCAATGTGGTGTCGGCCCTCAACCCGCTGTTGTATGGTTGGTTTGTGCAGGCTATTCAGCAGCAAGGGATAGGGGTTATCAAAAGTGCTTGGCTGTACATTGGCGGATACATGGGGCTAATGCTCTTAGAATGGGCTTTTCATGGCCCCGCTCGTATTATGGAGCGAGATTTGGCCTTTAACCTAAGCCGAAATTTCTTGCAAGAACTCTACCACCAAACGCTGCATCTGCCCGTAAAGTGGCATCAAGACAACCACAGTGGCGCTACCATCAACCGTATTCGCAAAGCCTACGAAGCACTCAAGGACTTCTTCCAAAATGGATTCATGTTTTTGCATGCTTTTGCCAAGTTTGTGTTTTCGTTTATGGCAATGCTCTACTTTTCGCCCTTGTTTGGGATGATTGGCGTCTTGCTGGGAATACTCACGGTCTGGGTGATTTTTAAGTTTGACAAACCCTTTATCAAAGCCTTAGACGAAACTAACGAAAAAGAACACGTCGTCTCATCCACGTTGTTCGATAGCTTGTCAAACATCATCACGGTGATTACGCTCCGCCTCGAAAAACGCATGGAAAACAGCCTTTTAAGCAAAGTTCTGGAGGTATTTCCGCCGTTTCGGCGTACGGTACGCATCAACGAGTGGAAGTGGTTTGTGGCTTATGTGCTCATCGGTATTATCTATGCAGTAGTGACCTTGGGGTATGTGTACCAGCACTATACGCCCGGGGAGGTGTTTTTGGTGGGTGGCTTGGTAACGCTGCTAGGCTACGTGAATCAGTTTACGAGTGTGTTTCAAGATGTAGCTTGGCAATACACCGAAATTATGCGCTACAATACCGATGTGCAAACGGCCAGAAGTATTGGTGAAGCGTATGCCGAACAGCATCGCCCCGACCACGAAATAGATTTGCCTAAACACTGGCAACATATTACAATAGAGAATCTTAACTTTTCGCATCGAGATGTGTATGAGGCTCATAAACAAGCGCATAGCTTGCATCAATTGAAGCTGCGGATTGAGCGAGGCAAACGTATTGCATTCATTGGCGAAAGTGGTAGCGGCAAAAGTACCTTGCTGGCCATTTTGAGAGGTTTGTATGCACCCGAAGCAGGCGTAAAACTAAACGTTGACGGCAAGACGTATGACCAAATGGACGTCATTGCCGACACAGTTACGTTGTTTCCGCAAGAGCCTGAGATTTTTGAAAACACCATCGAATACAACATCACGTTAGGCTTACCCTTTCACGAAACAGACATCATGCAAGTCTGTGAAACGGCTCATTTTGCAGAAGTAATCAAGCATTTGCCCAATGGGGTGGCTTCCAATATTCAAGAGAAAGGCGTGAATCTTTCGGGAGGGCAAAAACAACGGTTAGCTTTAGCTCGTGGCGTATTAGCCGCCCGAAGCAGTGATATTGTGTTGCTCGACGAACCTACCAGTAGCGTTGACCCCAAAACCGAAGTGCAGATTTACGACAAGCTGTTTCAAGAATTTAGCGGGAAAGCCATTCTGTCGTCGTTGCATCGCTTGCATTTGCTCACCAAGTTTGATTATGTATATATCTTACAAAATGGTCGCTTGGTGGACGAAGGCACGTTTGAACAGCTTCGTCAGAATAGCCCGATTTTTCAAGACCTTTGGCGGCATCAAGAAGAGGGAGCAGAGGTTTAAACATTTCATCGTTTTTGTAAAACAGTGAGTAACCAAGCTGTGAGTCATGGCTTTACCCAAGTAACAAGAGCCTGTTCATCGAAAAACTCCCAGCTTTTTTGTATTCCTAAAATAGTTCGTTATATATTTGTGGATATAACGATTCGTATTCATTAAAAATGGCAATCGGTAGCCGTTTTGTGTAGGTTTTAGGAAGAAATTAGGCAATGAATAGAGCAAAAACGATTTTTCTTGTCTTCGTATCAGCCTCAGTTTTAGTCGCCTTGACCTCGTGGAATCAGTCTATCGAAACAGGCGAATACCCCTTGGTTTATCCTGCCAATTTTGGTAGTAGGTATTCTATTCCGGCAGACAATCCTGTTACTAAAGAAGGGGTTCATTTGGGCCGACTCTTGTTTTACGAAACCCGATTATCTGCCAACAATAAGGTTTCTTGCGGGAGTTGCCATCAACAACAGTTAGCCTTCACCGACGGACAAAAGTTCAGTCATGGCATCAGCCAAAACACCACTACCCGCAATACGATGTCGCTGGCTAATCTGCTGTGGGTACGCAATCTTTTTTGGGATGGTAGAGCCGCCAGTTTAGAAGCTCAATGCGAAGCGCCCCTGACGCACCCCGACGAAATGGGGCAGCCCTTAGCGATTTCGTGTCAGAAATTAGCACAAACCAGCCTTTATCCGCCTCTTTTTAAGCTCGTGTACGGGTCTGATGAAATCACACCCGATAAAATGGTAAAGGCCATCGCCCAGTTTGAGCGCACGCTGATTTCGGCTAATTCTCCCTATGATGCCTACTTGAGTGGTAAGTATAGCCCCACCCCACAAGAGCTCAACGGCTTGAAATTATTCTCAACTGCACCACAACCTGACAAGAACACCAGAGGCGCCAACTGTGCTCATTGCCACGGTGGCGCCAAAACGATGGTGGAGCTATTTCATAACAATGGACTTGATGGGGTGTCGAAAGATATTGGCAGACAGGCCATTACCCAATCGGAGACGGACCACGGGCGTTTTAGAGTACCTACCCTCCGAAACATCGCCCTGACCGCCCCCTATATGCACGATGGACGGTTTGCCACCTTGGCCGAGGTATTGGACCATTATAGTGAGCATCTTGTACAAAGCAGCCATTTAAGCCCTTTTCTGAACGATGTTTCTAATGTGAGAAATGGGAAATCA
This sequence comes from Spirosomataceae bacterium, assembly GCA_046329195.1. GTDB lineage: Bacteria > Bacteroidota > Bacteroidia > Cytophagales > Spirosomataceae > JAXLVB01. The sequence continues at coordinate 1,883,411 of JAXLVB010000001.1, forward strand.
TTGTTGCTGACAGCTCAGGAAAAAGCCGATATCATTGCCTTTCTGCACCTGCTCACCGACACCACTTTTATCCATAATCCAGCTTTCTCAAATCCGCATCAAACACATTGATTAACAATCAACTACCGAATGACTATGAAGAATCTCCTCAGGTGTCTGTTCTTGACCGTTGCCTTAGCATATTGCGCCACACGGAGCATAGCACAGAGCATAAAAGTAAAAGGAGAGGTGATAACCCCGCTCACCCTTACCAAAGAAGACTTGCAAAAATTGCCCCAATTGGAGATAACAGCCAAAGACAATAAAGGCAACAGCCGTTTGTTTGCAGGCGTGGCAGTGGCGGATGTTTTGAAACAAGCAGGCGTTACGCTAGGCGGACAATTAAGAGGCGAAAACCTTGTCAAATACGTTATCGCCAAGGCATCAGATGGGTACGAAGTCCTGTTTGCCCTGCCCGAACTCGACCCCGAATTTACAGACCAAGTAGTGCTATTAGCTTACCTGTCTGACGGCAAACCCTTGCCCGCTGGCGAAGGTAATTTTAGGTTGGTGGTGCCAAAAGATAAAAAGCACGCCCGCTGGATTAGAGAATTAGATACATTGGAAGTACGATTTGCGAAGTAAGATTCGCTTTTGCTGTTATTCTCTTGCTAATCAAGGTGTTAATCTTGGTTGGTGGGAAAATATTTTTGGGTAAAATATATATACTTTAAAAAGTCTGCGATGGGCAGAACTTGGAGAACCCTTAAAAAATCTTATACGTACCAATAACCTACAATTAGACAGTAAAGAATTGTAACTTAAGCTATAAAAATATTAATTTTCCAAAAAGTTGTATAATGCTCTAACAAAACAGTTAGTTCGTTAAGCCGACATTATCTCTAAAGTATTCTATTTTAAAACCCTGAAAGCTAACTCTATATAATTCTATGGCAACTTATCAGAAGATTTATACTCTCTCCTTAGATATTATTTCTTCTACCAAAATTATCAACTCACACGGTATTCTTTTTAGAGATAATTTCTACAAATCTTTATCAGAAGTATTTTTAAATGATTTAGATAGATATGAACTCAATGATTCAATAATAAAATTTACAGGCGATGGCTTACTTGTTTCTGTTTCTCTTGATAAACTTATCAATTTGCTTTGTTTTACCTTAAAAACTCAATTTTCATTCAACAAACAATTTAATCAATTATTGGAAGTTTCTGAACAGGAGTTTGATTGGGGCTTACGCATGGGTATTTCTACAGGTAATGACATTGTGAAAGAAATATTTGGAAAAATAGATGTGATTGGTGATTCTGTTAGAAAGGCTGTTAGAACGACTAATTTCTGTAATAAGAATGAGATTGTTGTTACATCAGAGGTACGTGGCGATGCCTTTCGAGATTTTATATTCAAAGAAATAGAGAAAAGCGAAATCGAAAGCCGAAAAAATGGAGTAGGCGGCTCATTAAAAATGGAAGAGGATATTATGGGTTTTTATGAGCTAAATGACTTAAAATCTTTCAACGGATATAAAGACATCCCTGTAAAATACATCTTAGCAAAGGATTTAGATAAGAACCAAGTTGCAGATACCATTGTGCAAAATGCGGCTGAATCAGAGGCTTTCATCTCGCCCAAAAACTCAGAGGATTACTTTACGCTGTTGGCTGAAACAGAAGCAAATAATGATAAAAAGAATTTTGAATTACTGAACCAAAAAGGTATTGAAAAAGGCATTACAAAGGACATTATTTACTACAATAAATTAATTCATAAGCATAAAAATTTTAAAGAAGGCGAAAAAGTCATCAACTTAATAAAAGAGGAAGGGCTGCAACCTAATGTGGTCTCCTTCAATACTTTACTGAATAAAGTTGACAAGTATGAAGAAGGCGAAAAAGTCATCAACTTAATGAAAGAGGAAGGGCTGCAACCAGATGTGGTCTCCTATACTACCTTACTGAATAAAGTTGATAAGTATGAAGAAGGCGAAAAAGTCATCAACTTAATGAAAGAGGAAGGGCTGCAACCTAATGTGGTCTCCTATACTACCTTACTGAATAAAGTTGACAAGTATGAAGAAGGCGAAAAAGTCATCAACTTAATGAAAGAGGAAGGGCTGCAACCAGATGTGGTCTCCTTCAATACTTTACTGAATAAAGTTGACAAGTATGAAGAAGGCGAAAAAGTCATCAACTTAATGAAAGAGGAAGGGCTGCAACCAGATTTGTTCTCCTTCAATACTTTACTGAATAAAGTTGACAAGTATGAAGAAGGCGAAAAAGTCATCAACTTAATGAAAGAGGAAGGGCTGCAACCAGATGTGGTCTCCTATACTACCTTACTGAATAAAGTTGATAAGTATGAAGAAGGCGAAAAAGTCATCAACTTAATGAAAGAGGAAGGGCTGCAACCTAATGTGGTCTCCTATACTACCTTACTGAATAAAGTTGACAAGTATGAAGAAGGCGAAAAAGTCATCAACTTAATGAAAGAGGAAGGGCTGCAACCAGATGTGGTCTCCTATACTACCTTACTGAATAAAGTTGATAAGTATGAAGAAGGCGAAAAAGTCATCAACTTAATGAAAGAGGAAGGGCTGCAACCTAATGTGGTCTCCTATACTACCTTACTGAATAAAGTTGACAAGTATGAAGAAGGCGAAAAAGTCATCAACTTAATGAAAGAGGAAGGGCTGCAACCAGATGTGGTCTCCTTCAATACTTTACTGAATAAAGTTGACAAGTATGAAGAAGGCGAAAAAGTCATCAACTTAATGAAAGAGGAAGGGCTGCAACCAGATGTGGTCTCCTATACTACCTTACTGAATAAAATTGACAAGTATGAAGAAGGCGAAAAAGTCATCAACTTAATGAAAGAGGAAGGGCTGCAACCAGATGTGGTCTCCTATACTACCTTACTGAATAAAGTTGGAAATTTTGAGGAGGCTTCTAGAATAATAAAAATGATAAGAAAGAGTAATTTTTTTATGGGGGACTTTAGCTTTCGTCTATTATTGAACAAAATTTCAACCATTAGAGAAGCAAAAAAAATGATAGATTTATTAGTGAAAGAAAAAATAAAAATAACCTCTGATATTTATTTAAAACTTTTCAAAAAGGAGATAGGAGACATGTCTATTGAAGAAATTCTAAGATTAATTTTAGAGGAATATAAGGGAAGAACCTCACCATTCGATTTTACAAACCTTATTAAACAGTTACACAATCTAAATAGAAAAACAGATTGTTATCGATTGATTTTATTGTTTCCATACCTTGATGTTTCAATTAGTATTTTACGAGAGGATGGAACTTCTTCTATCGATTACTTAATGTCTTTAGAGCAAGAAAGTTATTTCAAGGAAAAAATCAACTGTGCTAAAGGAATTACTTATTTTCTCCAAAAAGACTATGCCAGTGCACACAAAGAATTAGAAATCGCATTATCTTTTCCAATAGAAGGAGTAGGAAGAAAATATATTGAGGCGGCTATTAAAACTTGTTTGTTAAAATTGGAGAATCAAAGCTAATTTTTAGTTTAAAATTACAATCACTCCTGCGCTTCCTCTTCCTTCGTCTCCTCAATGTCTTCGCCTTTGCCTAATTTGACCTTGGGATTGGTTTGGGTGCCTGTGATAGTGAGCGGAATACCGATGATTCCCAGCGGTGGTAGCCCCAGCCGCATTTTGATGCTGAGTCGGCCATCAAAACTGGTGGTACCTTCAATACGGGGCCGAAAACCTGCTACCTTAAACTTGAAGCGCTCAATACGGATAAGGTTATTTTTGATGGTGGTTTTGATGTCCACCTCTTTCAAGTTTGGGTTGGCAATGTCTTCTTTGTTAGTGGTTTTGCTGACCAGATTCATCAGCTTAAACCCCTTCATTTTCACATCTTTGACCTTGAGTACACCTCCGCCTACCAACGATGGATAAATCGGTTGCATCGCTTGGTCAAGCTTTCCGCTCACTTTGTAATCTAACGAAATGATACCTTCGGCGGTGGCGGCAGAGGTCACCATTTCTCGGAACATACTTACTTCTTGATAGGCCCGCTTGATGTCAAAATCATTGGCTTGAATAGCGTAATCAAACGATGCTTTTTGGGGTGAAAGACTGCTGTAACTGCCATTCATAGCAACGGTCGTACCAATTAACGAAAAACCTGCCTCGTTGAGTGTCATTCGGCCTTTGTTGAGTTGAACTTTGCCCTTCAGGTCTTTGATAGGCAGACCTTGCAGTAGCACTTGCTTGGCGTTGGCGTTGAGTGTGAAGTCCAGCGTAGGAGGAATCATCACCACGCCACTTGGCGAGGCGGTTGCCTTGGCTTGCGTAGTGTCTGGGGTTGGCAAACCAGCCCGAAACTCGTCCACGTCTATGTACTTGGAGTCGAGGCGGAAATTGCCTTTTAGCACGGCATTGTTTGACAACGCATAGTTGATGACATTCTGCATTTGCCCGTTAAGGGTAAAGTCTGATTTTCCGTAAAGGGCTTTGAAATTGCTGAAGTCCATCTGATTTTGATGGAAACGAAACACCCCATCCTGAATTACAAAAGGAAAGGGTAGATAAGCCGAACGGGTCTGAATGTTCCGTAGAATGAGTGTGCCTTTGTTGTCGAGTTGTTGATAGCGGCCTGCTGTGGCATCACTTTGCGTGCCTTTGAGCGATAAGTCGGCGTTGATATAGCCACCATCAAGCGATAATCCTTCTTGGGCAAACACTTGATATACTTTGGCTACGTCAATCTCACCATTAAGGTGGATGTTGTAGGCAATGTCGTCGAAGTTTTGGAAATTGGCTTGGAGTTCAAACGGCTTACCTTCAAACAGAAATCCACCCTTCGGGATAGTCACCTGCAAGTCTTTGAACTGACCACTGGGGCTTTTTAGCTCGGTTTGGAGGTTGATACGCTCAATGGCGTGCGGATAATACGGTGTTTTTAAGTACCCGTTTTGCAAGAGTAGGGTCCCTGCCGCAACCGGAAACTGATGACTGTCAACATCATAGGTGCCATTGGCTTTTAGATTGGCATTGAGCAGGCCACGCACATCAAAACCCCTGATTCCCAGCGCCCTATTGAGTTTGGTCAAATCCAATTTTGACTGAACAAGCGCCTTTATGGTGGGCTTATTCAAGCCAGCTAGATGGATGATTCCTTTGAAATAGTCTTTTCCGACGTTAAAAAACAAGGAGTCAATTTTGAGTTTGACAGAATCGGGATGAAGCGAAGGCAACTGAGCATCTACATCCAGAAAAATGTTAGACGCAGCATAGGGAGCTTTGTCGTAGGCCACGTAGCCGTCTCGCAACTTGATGCGGCAGGCCAAATTGGGCATGGCTTTTTCGGCGACAATGTACTTGCCCTTGAGCGTGAGTAGCAGGTCGGTATTGCCTTTGATGTCGGTTTTTTCTAACCATTGAATGTACTGCGGCGGAAAAGCCGTGAATACATCGCCGAGCTTGCTATCGGTGGTTTCTACTTTGAAGTCGAGTTGATAGCCGTTTTTCAAGAAATCAAAAGAACCTTTGAAGTTGACGGGCAAACGGTTGATATGCAGGTTGTTGTGCTCAAATACAAACGATAACGAGTTGGTATTTACCTTGGTGATTAGGTCTGCGTCAATTTTTTTATCAATGAGGTAATCTTCGCCTTCGAGGTTAAAATCAAACGAATCAATGTGCGCCTTAGTAGTCAGGTCAAATACCGAGTTCGACAAATTACCCTTGCCGAGGTAGTTAAAACCTTGTGCGTCAACAAGTACCTTGACCGATTGGTCGCTGTAGGTAAGGTGGGCGTTGGAAATATCAATTTTTTCTAACGAAATAGACGTGCTGCTGGGCTGTGGGCTGGTGGTACTGGGCTCAGCAATATATACATTGTAATTGGCCTGACCGTTTTGGTTGACCAATACATTAACTCGAGCATCCGAAATATAGATTTCGTTGATTTTAACGGCTTTATCAAACAGCAAAGAACCAAGGTGGATACCCAACGAGATTTCGTTGGAGGCTACCAAGTTTTCGTTTTTGAAAGGAGCAGAGCCTTTCAGTGTGAAGCCCGTGAGCGTAAGCGTAAGCGCAGGAAAATGGTCAAAAAACGAGAGGCGAGCCTCTTTGAAATTGAGTTCGCCGTTGAGTTTTTGGTTGGCAAATTGCTTTACTTCGTTGGTGATTTTGTCTGGAAAAAGCATGGGTAGTGCCACTAACAAGCCTAATAGCCCCACCACACAGACAGCGCCAATCTTCGCTATTTTTATTATCATCTTTTTAGCACGCAACTTCATATCGTAAAGTTATGCGTAATCAGGTAGAGATTGCAAGAGATGGGTAGAGATTTACAAATTTAGCCGCTTATGAGCCTAAAAATTGCGACTTGGGTTGCATAGACCTTGTCCTTCTTGATACACTGTTAGTTAAATGATTTTTTTAACGATTCCATCACTTGGAGTGATGGAATCGTTGTACTTATCCTTGGTGTTACAAACAGGCTAATGCAAAGGCACTTTACCGCAGTCAGGATTTTTAACCGCTAATAGGGTGGTTTTTGACCCTGACAGTGGTTGAAAATCCTGTCAGGGGTCTGCGGGCGAGTAAGCCTCCATCCCATTTTACAACTCAACGTTGACCCAAACAAAAATAGCCTGAGCACTGCTCAGGCCATCTTGTTTATATCAAACACACCACTAAAAAAGTCCCCAAAGTGCTTTTACCAAAATCCGTAAGCTGACAATAATCACCACCACCCCTACAAAAATAAACATCGGTCGAACGGGAATTTTGCGGACAATCAATGCAGCAAATGGTGCGGCAATGGTTCCTCCCAAAATCAAGCCCAAAATCACCTGCCAATGCGAAAGCCCCATGAACATAATGAAGGTAACCGAACTGGCTAGCGACACAAAAAACTCTGCCAAATTAACAGAACCAATGGTATAAATTGGGTTGCGACCGTTGGCAATGAGGGTAGAGCTCACCACAGGCCCCCAACCGCCTCCGCCGATGGCATCGAGCGTGCCACCTGCAAAAGCCAACAAACCCAACCGCTTGATGGGTTTGCGTTTGGCAGATTTTAACCATGCCTTAATGATAATCCGAACACCTAAATAAAGGGTATAAACCGACACAATAGGTTTGATATAATTGCTGTAATCTTCGAGCGACGATAGTACATAAGCCCCTATAATAGAGCCGATTACGCCAGGTAGGAGCAAATGGCGAAATAGCTTTTTGTTAACATTGCCAAACTTTAAATGCGACAACCCTGACACCCCACTAGTGAAGATTTCGGAGGCGTGTACACTGGCACTAGCCGCCGCTGGTGATACCCCAAAGCTCATCAAAAACGTAGTAGCACTCACGCCATACGCCATACCCAAGGCCCCATCAATCATCTGGGCGATGAATCCACCCAACATGAAAATTAAGATGGTATAATCAAGGCTATTCCAGAGAGTAACCACTTGACCACCAAGCCATTGGTAGGGTAGTAAGCTAAACAAAATATGTCCAGCAATCATCCAGCCCAAAGCCGTAAGTGCCTGATAAACACGAGTACGCCAACTGGTTTTGTTGGAGATGGCTGCTACCTCAGCATTTGTAGTAGCAGGCTTTATGGGTGGTTCGGATACGAGAATTTCTTCCACAAACTGACGAATTAAGCTTAATTTTTCTGCAAAGAAAATAAAACCTACTCAATCTATAAAATTTATAGACTAAATATTTTTGTTAAACCGTCTTATTTCATAGTCTATTTGCTGGAAAAGTTTCGTGTGAAGGTCAAAGTAGATTAATGCGAATCGTATTTTTTCTCACCTGCCGTAACCGCAATCGGGAGGCGATTTTGCTTGGGTGGTAGCGGGCAAGTAGCGTAGGGCGTAAAGGCGCAAGGCGGATTGGTGGCTTTGTTGAAGTCTAAGTAAGTAATACCGTTGGCATCGGGCAAGTCTGTATATACATAGCGGCCTGCGCCGTAGGTTTGTTTGCCCGTGGTTTGGTCTGCAAAAATGATAAAAAGTTGCTTACCGCTTTCTACAGCATCTAAGCGATATTCTTTACCCTCAATCGTAAAGACCAAGGTGCCTGGCGAGGTCTGTAGATTGGTCTGTCCCAAAATATCCGTAATGGGAATCTTCTTGTCGGTGGCGGGTTCGAGGCGTGCAGCTACTCGCCACGAAGGGGCTATGGGGTAGGTTTCTATGCCTTTGAAGTGCTCAATTTCAGGGCTTTGAAGATCACGAAGACGGATGCCGTATTTGTCGCCCCGCTTAATGACAAACCACCGTAAAGAACCACTCTCTGCTACTAACTCTTCGGAACTAGGAAAAAGTTGAATAGGCGAAGTAACCAATTTTTTCTGAACCAACACATTCGCTTGTGGGTTGGCTTCCATCCAAACGGTGCCGTTGTTCAAGGTAAAATGCCCCATCACGGGTGCTCCTTTGCCTGCCGGAAAAACAACGCTATTGTTGGCATTGGTACCGAAGGTATTTTTGCCTTCGTCGAGCCAAAACAATCCTGCCAAATTGAGCCAACCGTTTTCAGATTTGAGGCTTTCGATGCGCTTCTGATGCCATGCCTTAATGCCGTTGATATAAGTAGGGTCATCGGTAGGAAACGTAGCACTTAAGGAAACAAAACCAATCAGAAAAAGGCTAGTCTTGACAAAGTTCATAATACGGAAAATAAGAAGAAACAAAGCCAAATATAGGAAAATTTCAGTGATTTGGCACTTTTAGAGAAAATGCAGTGGACTACAGACTGTAATCCACAGGCCAATGATGCATTACAGTGCCAACGCTTTCAGAATGGTGCGAGTACTCAATAAAATGACGACGACTCCAATCAAAATCATCAACGGACGGCGTGGTACTTTGTTGACTGCATAGGCTCCAAACGGCGAAGCAAGGCAACCGCCCACCACCAAACCAACGATGATTTGCCAACTGTTGATGCCTTCAAACAACAAAAAGGTGATACCACTCGACAGCGTAATCAAAAACTCCGCCGCATTGACCGAACCAATCGTATAGCGAGGCGTACGCCCTTGCCCCAGTAGGGTAGAGGTAACAATAGGTCCCCAACCACCACCACCGATGGCATCCATGAATCCGCCAAAGGCAGCCAGCACACCCAACTGCTTCGTCTTGCGTTTGACTACGTGCTTTTGTAAGCCTTTCCGAATAATCACGATGCCCAAAATAATCATGTAAGCAGCTACATAAGGTTTGATAAAGTTGCCGTCTATCACTTCTGACAACAAATACGCTCCTGCAACTGCTCCCACCATACCCGGAATCAGTAGGTATAAGAAAAGGCGTTTGTTGATGTTCTTGAATTTATAATGCGAAATCGCCGAAGCTCCAGTAGTGAACATCTCAGACACGTGTACACTGGTACTACTCACCGCTGGCGAAACCCCCAGACCTAGCAGTAGCGAAGTAGAAGTAATGCCATAGGCCATGCCTAAGGTGCCATCGACCAACTGCGCCGCCAACCCTACGCCCGCATAAAAGAAAAAGTCTTGCCCCAGCCATTGCGAGGCTAATTGCAGCGCAAGGTCACAGCGCTCACGGCCTACCAAAATAACCGTAAGCAGACCATATACCATCACGAAGATAACGCCAATTAAGATTTTTTCGACGACAGGCGATTTGCTTAGAACTGCCTTGGAGGCTTTGAGTGTTTGGATCGGATTCATAAGATTATTTGGTAAAAAAGCGACCAGCATTAAATACACCGACCAACATTTCGGTAATTGAAAACGGTGTCGAAAAGTCGGTATCAACCGAATCATAGATGATTTTGCCGTTGGGAGCAATTACATAAACTGCTGGTAACGGAACATCTTCGGAAACACCCGAAACACGCTCCCAAACTGGATACAGCGGAGCATAAAGACCCAACTGTTGAGCAATCAGGTTGCTATCGTCGGCAACTAAGTTGTACGAAACGTCAAAATCATTGATCAGCCCAATGGTTTGTTGGTAGGTTCCCTGCACTATGGCCAAGAGGTTTCCACCCAAGGCCAGAATTTCAGGATAGGCTGCCCGAAGGGCTTGGAGGTGATTGAGGCCGTATTGGTTCCATCCACTCGACAAAAACGTTAACACCAGCGGCTGCTTTGTAACCAACTGCCGAGCCGAAATCGGAAGCTGTGGAGTGAGCTGAGCCGGAAGATGCTGCCATATACTCTGTATAGCCTCAAACGTCAGTGAAGGCAAGGTATCACCACGGCGAAGCGGAATAGGCTTGTCGGCACTCTGCTTAAACACCTTGAGTGGGAAGGTGGCATCCCAGTGGGCTGTCGAATACGATGAGGCTAATGGCATAATAGTTACGATGAGGCTAATGGCATAATAGTATTGTTTCGTGTCGTCACGGACGGAATCGAACCGCCCTACAAGGTTTTGCGGACCTCCGCCTACCCACTCGGCCACGTGACTGCGTTGTTTTTTTGACAATGCAAAGTAAAGAATAAAAAACTATATAGTCTATAATTTTAGTAGATTATTTAATGAAAAAAATATAATTTATTGTTTTTCAGGAGGTTATTGTTTCTCGGTTAAGCTATTTATGACTGTTTGCATCGAAAATAACGTACAAAAATCCTCATCAACCGCATCGTAAGTAATCACGTTGCGGTTATTAACCACAAATGTGGCAGGTACAGGCACCTCCTCTGAGATACCTGAGATTCGCTCCCAAACGGGATGGTGGATAGAATAAACCCCAAATTTTTCGGCTAACTGGTGGGTTGGGTCGGCATAAACAGGAAACAAAAGCTCGTATTGATTGACCAAAAAACGTAAGTCTTCTACTGGCACACTGGCAATCAATAAAAGAAGGTGGCCGGTCTCTTGGAGCGTTCGATACATTTTGCGTAATAGCGAGAGGTGAATATCGCCATAATCTTGCCAATAAGGCGAATAAAAGCTAACAGCAAAGCTCTTTTGTTGAGCCAATTGCCGTACCGAAAAATGCTCCTGATGGCGCAAAAATGCAGGTAACTTTGGCCAAATACCCGCCGACTGTGCCAATACCAATTCAGGGGCTTGGTTACCTGTACGCAGCGCTTGCTGACGAGAAGATCGAAAGGAAGAATCCAAGTGCAAATGATTAAAAAGCATGGTAATCAAATGATGAACTAGAAGGGAAAAATCAGATGAAAAGGATATTGGTGAGCCAATCATACCAACGACTCACTCACCAACGTACGCCCATATACTAATCGAAAATAATACTGCTGTGACTCCTGCCAAAAGGCAATCAGCACACCCAGCACTACACTAATGATAATCAGTCCGAGTGCATGAGGAGCATAATAATGTAGCAGCAGGAGCAAAACCGCCAAGCGAGCGTATTCGAGGTAACTAACCCAACGGCGTTGTTCTAAAATAGCGCCACAGTTAATCAAGGTGAGTAAAATGACAAGTGCAAGAACCGCTTGGATACCCAGTGGAATCACCGATTCAAACAGCAACAAGCCAAATAACACGAATAAAGTGATACTGACTTGTCCTGTTACATAAAGACGGAGCCGAGTACTGGTGGGGTTGGCTGAGGTATGAACCGAACGAAAACGCTTCTCGGCACGAGAGCGAATGGTTTCGTCAAAATGGGCAGGGCTACCAAAAAGGATACGGAGTTTGTTTGACCAGCCAGCTGTGTACCGAACAGCATACGCCAACTCTACATAAAAATGAAAATGCTGCCACAAAAAACTATGACTTTCTAAGGGCTTAGTGAGGCCATACGTAGCAGGTTCGGTTTCTTCGGCAAAAGTGCCGAACAACTTGTCCCAGATGATGAACATATCGCCGTAGTTTTTGTCGAGATAGCACTCGTTGCTGGCGTGATGTACCCGATGGTGCGAAGGTGTAACCAAAATATACTCCACAACGCCAAGTTTGCCCACGAGCTGCGTGTGGGTAAAAAACGGGTACAAACCGTGAATCAACAGAATGGTAGTAATCATTTCGGCAGGAAAGCCAATGATGGGTAGAACTGCCCAAAACACCGTACGCACCACTGACTGAAAAATAGTGATGCGTGCGCCTGCCGTCAGGTTAAAATCTTCGCTTTGGTGATGTACCACATGCGCTGCCCAAAACAAGTTGATTTCGTGCCCAAAACGATGGTACCAATACCACAAAAAATCGGTACAGAGTAACAAAGTTACCCACAGCAACACACTAGGGCGAATGTCGAAAATTGCAAAGTGTTGGTGCAGATAATCATACACAAAATAAAACCCTCCAGCCGTAAATACATCAATTAAGCGTTCGGCGATGCCCACATTAAGATTGGTAATAGTACGCTCAAAATGAAATAAGTTTAGTCTTTTTTTTCTATTGATTAAGTATTCTAAACCAATAAAAAATAAGAAAAACGGAACAGCAAAGGCCAATACATTGAGGTGCATGATGAGTACGGTTACAAGAATTTGTGTCTTTAACAAGCTCCCCTGTCAGTGGCTAAAGACCCTGACAGGGGTAGAGAAATTGCCCAGCGAGGTGGCGTTTAGTAGAGTCTGAGCTATCAAGTTTTTGTTTAACAAAATAGGATCAATTTTATTTAGCCAACGCTTGCTCCAGCGTGGGTTGTAAGTCTGCAATGCCTGCCTTTTTCAGAACTGGGCTGCCCTGTTTGTACACAATCAAGTATGGAAATCCCGTAACGGTTTTCAAAGAGGCAATCAATTCGGGGTTTTCTTCCAGTTCTAATTCGATGATTTTCAGGCTGCTACCATGCTCTTGGCGTAAAGCTTCGAGAATAGGCTTCACTTTTTTACAAGCTCCGCAAAACTTAGAACCAATGTCCACCAACACCAAATCATGGGTAGTTACGGTTTCTTGAAAAGAGGCCAGAGAGATGCCCTTTTCGGCTGTTGTAAAAATAGGCCTGCCGCTACCTACCCAATTGCCGATGCCTTTTTCTAAGTCATATACTTCTTTAAAACCTCGATTGCGTAAGTCTTTCGACAAAGCCGAGCTTCGTCCGTTTTGAATAGAATACACAAAAACAGGCTTGCTGGGGTCGAGTGCTTTGATGCGTTGTTCGTAGTCTGAGGTTTGGAGGGTGAAATTGATAGCACCATGTAAATGATTCAAAGCAAACTCTTCAGGACTGCGGGCATCAATCAACTGTGGTTTAGGCTGTTGACTGAGTTTGGTTGCAAATTCTTCCAAGGGTGTAAGTTTGGACGTTTCTTGTGCAGCAACTACGCTTGCTATGCACATCAACGCCATAGCAAAAGTGTTTTTTAGTCTCATTTTTCGATTTGTTTAGTATGCTTGAAATTTATTTAATTAGCTGCGGCTCGGGCTTGTCCACGTTGGGGCAACAAAGGAGTAGCTGGCTTGATTTTGTCGTAGTCCACCACGCCGTTTTGGTGAGCCCATTCAAAGTAGAGTTTAGACAATTCATCTACCACCAGCGAATTGCGGTTGGCTACGTTTTGATTTTCGCCACGGTCGGCTTCGATGTCGTAGAGTTCCCATGTGTAGCTGGGATAAATCGAAACTAATTTCCACTTGCCTTTACGAACGGCTCGATTGCCTGCTCGCTCCCAGAATATTGGCTGTTCACGATTCAATTCTTGTCCGTTAAAAAACAGATTGGTCAGGCTTTTGCCAGGCAAGGGGTTGGTTTTTACGTTGTCGTAACTGTCGGGGTATTTTACGCCTGCCAATTCGTAGAAAGTGGGGGCTAAGTCAATCAAATGGGCGGTACCTTTGGCAATACTGCCTGCTTTGATTTTGGCAGGAAACCACGCTATCAAGGGTGAACTGATGCCACCTTCGTAAGCGAATGATTTGAACGAGCGAAAAGGCGTATTAGACACATAAGACCAATTTTTTCCCTGCGACTCAAACGAACCTGCCGTGCCCACAGGGCCTTTATTGTTACCAGCCCGATTGCCATAATGTGCCACATCTTCGGCAGGAGCGCCGTTGTCGGAAATAAAGACAATCAGCGTGTTATCGTCTTTTTTGAGTTCTTTTAACTTATCCAACAGTTTTCCGATGCCTTGGTCGGCTCGGTCAAGTACAGCGGCATAGACTTCCATTTTGGCCTTCCACAGCTGCTTTTCTTCAAAAGTGAGATTATCCCAATCGGGTACGTCGGCATCACGAATCGCTGCTGCATCGGCTTGTTTTTGGGTAATGATGCCTAATTTTACCTGACGAGCTAAGCGTTCTTTGCGGAGCACATCCCAACCCGCATCGTATTTGCCTCGGTACTTAGCAATGTCTTCAGGCAGGGCTTGCAATGGCCAATGCGGAGCGGTGTAGGCGAGGTACAAGAAAAACGGTTTTTGTTCTTTGCTTTGCTCGTCTAAAAATTTCAACGCATGATTGGTGATTTCATCAGTGAAATAATAGCTGTTGGGCTTGGGGTTTTGGCGTTGGTTATCTTCCAAAATAACCACTGGATATTTTCTTCCCAATGGCAATGGGTCGGCGTTGAAGTAGTTGGCGCCGCCACCAATTACGCCGTAAAAACGGTCAAACCCTCGTTGTTTGGGCCACGCCAAACTATCGTTACCCACGTGCCATTTGCCCGAAAGCAAAGTTGAATAACCTGCTTGTTTGAGTACTTCGCCGAAGGTCAACGACTCTTTGTTCAGAAAGCCTTGATAGGGTGGCAAACCCAAATTGACATCGAAATAGCCGACCCCTGCTTTGTGCGGATATTGCCCCGTAAGGAGCGATGCACGGGTAGGCGCACAGATGGAGTTATTATAAAACTCTTTCAGGCGAAGTCCGCCGTAGGCCAATTTGTCAATGTTAGAAGTCTGAATTTCAGAGCCATAAGCCCCGAGGTCAGAATAGCCCATGTCGTCCACCATCACAAGAATGATGTTCGGTTTTTGTGGCGTTTGGGCAAATAGCCCCCAACCCCCAAAGGAGACTATCAAAAATGAGAACAGAATGATTCTTTTCATTGGAATGAATGGGTTACTGTCTTCCACCGCTCACTTGGGCAGGACGATTGTTCGGGTTTTGACTTAAGTTCGAATTATTGATTGGATTACCGCCTCCGCCGCCACCCGGCAAGCCTTGATTGGCAGGGCGGAGTTTGTCATACGGCTCTACATCAGTGCGTTTGGCCCATGCTTCATAGTCGGCATTGAGTTCTTTTACTACGTCAGGATTTTGCGTAGCTACATCCGTCGTTTCGCCTCTATCTTTCTCAATATCATAGAGTTGCCATTTTTTCTCAGGATATAGAGAAACAATTTTCCACTTGCCTTTCCGCACGGCTCTATTGCCGCCTCGCTCCCAAAAAATGGGTTGTTGACGAGCCCATTCAGGGTTTTGAAAAAGCAATGGAGTCAGGCTCTCGCCTACCAGTGGATTGGTTTTTACGCCGTTGTAGGTTTCAGGATAGGGGATACCTGCTACGTCATAAAAAGTCGGGGCTAAGTCAATGAGGTGTGCTGTACCTTTGGCAATCGTTCCTGCTTTGATTTTGGCAGGATACCACGCAATGAAAGGCGAACTGATGCCGCCCTCATGCGAAGTAGCTTTGTAGTTTCGGAAGGGGGTATTCGACACATACGCCCAGTTTTGTTCTTGGTAATCGTATGAACCAGCCGAACCAATAGGGCCTGAATTACGTGGCGGACGGCGTTGTCCGAGTTTGTTCAAGCCGCCTTGCGCACCATTGTCTGAAATGATGAAAATCAGCGTATTGTCGTCTTTTTTGAGCCGTTTGAGTTCGTCCAAAATACGACCGATGTTCTGGTCGGCACGGTCCACCATAGCAGCATAGACTTCCATTTTGCGTTGCCAACGTTCTTTTTCGTCGTAGGTGAGGCTTTCCCATTCCACTACTTCGGGGTCTCGTTTTGCAATGGTTTGCTGAGGGCTGGCAATGCCTAATTCGACTTGTTTTTTGAGGCGCAGTACTCGTAACGAATCCCAACCCAAGGCGTATTTCCCTTTGTACTTGGCAATGTCCTCGGCAGGAGCTTGCAAAGGCCAGTGGGGAGCATTAAACGCCAAATACAAGAAAAATGGCTTGTCTTTCGACTCGTTGATGTACTGAATGGCATGATTACCAATCTCGTCGGTGAGGTATCTGTTGGGTTCGAGGTTAATCTTTTTATTGTTTTCTACTAACTCTACAGGCGGCACTTTGTCGGGGTAAGGAGCAATGTCATAATAGTTGCTAGCTCCACCGATAAACCCATAAAAACGGTCAAAACCACGATGATTGGGCCAATAGAGGCTATCGTTACCCACGTGCCATTTGCCAGTGAGATAGGTGTTGTAACCTGCTTGTTTGAGTACTTCGCCAAACGTCAGCGATTCTTTGTTGAGCCAACCTTGATAGGCCGGAAGCCCCAAGTTTACGTTGAAATAACCTACGCCTGCCTTGTGCGGATACTGCCCTGTAATCAAAGAAGCACGGGTAGGTGCACAGATAGAGTTGTTGTAAAACTCCCGCAATCGTAACCCCCCAAAAGCCAGTTTGTCAATATTGGGTGTGTTGATTTCGGAACCATACGCCCCGAAGTCGGAGAATCCCAAATCGTCCACCATAATGAGAATGATATTAGGTTTGGCCGCAATGGGGGCTTTGGCCTTTTTTTGGGCGAAAAGCCTATCGCTTCCGAAAAAGACGACAAGTGCCAGCAAGAGAATGATTTTTCTCATCGTTGTAGTTAGTTTACCAACCTGGGTTTTGGGTGAGCTTAGGGTTATTATCAATTTCAGATTGCGGAATTGGATACAGCCGGTGTTTATCCGTTGCATTGGTTTTTCCAGCAGTTTGAAGATTCTTTACAAACGTACTGTTACCATTCCCATCTTTTTGGCGAATCAGATCAAACCAACGTTGGTATTCAAACACCAACTCCAAACGGCGGTCTAAGTAGAGTGAATCCCTAAATTGATTTTTGGTCAGATTGGGAGTCAGATTGGCCAAACCTGCACGATTACGCACTCGATTGAGCGATTTGTACGCCTTGGCGGTGGGGCCGTTGGCTTCGTTTTCAGCTTCGGCATGAATCAATAACAATTCGGCATAACGAATAATAGCCACATTGGCCGCCGACTCGCTCGTGGTAGCAGTTGAGGCGGGGTCCCAGGTTTTGTTGAAAAAAGGCGTTGAATCGTTGGGGAAAGCAGGATTCGTAATGGGTAAAGCGTATTTTCTGCCGTTGGTCGGGCTGACAAAATTGGTCACAAACGTCACTCGTTTTCTTTTGTCATTGTTATTGTACAGTTTGTAGACGCTAAAGTATTTGTCGTTGCCTTTGGTATAAAACCGCACCATATCGGCATAGCTGCCTACCAATCCAGGCACCGCTGTCAGGATGGAGCGTGAATTTTGCCCATTGCCTTGGCTTAGGGAGCCTGACTTAAATTGAGCTGAGAAAATATGTTCTACGCCATTTTTAGAAGTAGGCAAAAACACGTCGGCGTAGTTGCTGAACAAATTATAACCATAAGTACCCGTACCGCCATCGGCTGCCGAAAGCACTTCTTCAGCCTTTTTGACGGCATCTTGGTAGTGGCTATTGATGTTGAGCGGTAACGATGCTTTGGTCAGATAAACTTTTGCCAACAGCGCTTTAGCGGCTCCTTGTGTAGCTCTGCCTACATCAGGCGAGCTGTAAGAGGCAGGCAAGGCTTCAGCCGCCTCAGTCAAATCCTTTTCGATTTGGGCATAAACCTGTGCCGAAGCAGTACGCTCTACGGCGTAATCGGCGGCGGTAATGTATTTTTGATATTCAGTGATGAGCGGCACATCCCCATAGAGTCGTACCAGATTAAAATAGTATAGAGCTCTCAAAAACTTCGCTTCGCCTATCAAGCGGGCTTTGAGTTTGGTATCAAAATCAATCGTTGGTATCTTTTCCAAGGCTACGTTAGCTCGTTTAATGGCAGCATAGTGCTGTTGCCAAATTTCATACACTCGCAAGTTTCCCGTTGAATGCGACAGCACCGCTAATGAGCGTACGTCAGCATTGAAGGCACCTGGACCTGGGTCTTCGTCGTCGCCTGCGAAGTTCATACCTGTGTTAAACAGCGTGTTGTAAGGCGTTTGACCGGGGGCATTGAGCAGCCAATAAATGGCATTGATGGCATTGACTGCATCGGTTTGTGTTTTGTAAAACTGCTCTTCAGAAATAATAGATTCGGGACTTTCGGTCAAAAACTCTTTGCACGAGGTGATCGTCAGGGTCAAGACTGCCATCACGGACAGGTGTATTTTCTTCATGGGGGAAGAAATTCTCCAACGCTCCGTAGAGACTATACGTAGAGGCAATTTATATAAGGTTGACTTCATGGTAACTTTGTGGAAAATGTTAGTAACAAGGATTAAAGTGAGAGTGAGAGTCCCACTTGATACGAACTGTTGTTAGGATACACGCCTGAATCTACGCCACGGTTGATGAGCGACTGCCCGTTCAGACTTACTTCAGGGTCGAAACCCGTGTAATTGGTCCATGTGAAAGCGTTTTGCGCTGATACATAGATTCTTAGGTTGCGAATGCCAGCCTTTTGTAATAACAGTTTGGGGAAGTTGTAGCCCAGCGATATGTTCTTCAAGCGCACATAGGAACCACCTTCGATGAAACGGTCAGCCAGGGTAATGGCAGGGTCTTGGTACGCCGCCTTCACATCCGTTTGGGTATTGGTAGGTGTCCAACGGTTCAACAAGTCCCTCGACCCATTCACATAACCCGAACCCAGTTCGAGGTTGGCACGGTTGGCATTGTAAATTTTACCACCTAACACGCCCTGAAAGAAAATAGAAAGGTCAAAGCCCTTGTAATTGAAGGTATTGGTCAAGCCCAAACTCAGACCCGGCTGATTGGCTATGACGATGCGGTCGCCTGCTTGGGTAATCTGCCCGTCGCCGTCAATGTCTTTGTATTTTTGACCACCGGGGTTTTTATTGGCTTGCGGTGTTAATGCTTTATCACCCGACTGAATGACTCCATCGGTTTGATACACAATAAAAGACCCTACAGGGTAGCCCACTTTGGCAATAGAAGGCGAAGAGATGCTCGGAATAATTTGCGTGACACCGTCGCCGAGGCTGAGAATTTCGTTTTTGTTAGATGAAAAAATAAAAATGGTGTTCCATTTTAATGCCCCCGTGAGGTTGCGAGAATTGACAGACAGCTCTACGCCTTTGTTAGACACCGACCCAATGTTCTGGTAAATCGAAGCCAATTGCCCCGCCGAAGTATCTGCTAATCCCGAAGTACCCGGCACTGTGCGAGTAAGTAGCAAGTCGGTTGTTTTTTTGTAGTAATAATCTGCTACTACCAAAATACGGTTGTTCAACAAACCAAAGTCTATCCCAAAGTCCACCTGAAAGGTTTTTTCCCAGCTCAAATTTGGATTGGGCACACTGGTAGGCGCATAACCCGAAACGGTTGTATTGGAGAAATTATAGCGAAAATAACCCAACTGCGACAATGACTGGTAGGTAGGAATGGCTTGGTTGCCTGTTAGCCCTGCGCTCAATCTGGCTTTAAGATTTGTAATGGTTTTCACATTGGCAAAAAACGGCTCGTTGGCAATGTTCCAGCCTAAGGCTGCTGAGGGAAAATAACCCCATTTGTTGCCTTCACCAAAGCGAGAAGAGCCGTCGGCACGGAGCGTGAAGGTGGCCAAATACTTGTCGTTGAAGGCATAATTGACTCGCCCCAGCACCGAAGCCAACGACCACTTTTGAGCATTAGAACTCGGTGTCCGATTAGTTATACCCGTTCCTAAGTTGTTGTACGTAAAGGCATCAGTCGCAAACCCTGCCGCTTCTGCTGTAAACGACTTTGACTCCGATTGCTGGGCGGTAAAACCAGCTACGGCATTGATTTTATGTTTACCTGCAATGATTTTGTCGTAGCTCAACGTGTTCTCGTTCAGCCAGTTGACCGTCGAAACTGATCCTATAGTGGCCAAACCTTGCAATTGTTGCCCTTCGCCTGTGTAACTGGGTAAGTAGCGATTTTGGCGGTTATCCACGATGTCGGCACCTACCAATACCTTCAACTTTAGGTCTTTAATGATTTCGTAATTACCCGCAATGTTGCCCAAAATCCGATTGGTTTTGGTGTCGTTGAGTTGGTTGTAAAGCGAGTTAATAGGATTTTGGAGTGAAGTTTCAAAAGGGCTGTTGATCACAAAAGTGCCGTCGGTACGATAAATTGGCAGCGAAGGTGGTGCAATCAATAAATTTCCCGTAATACCCGAAGGGGCTACCTTAGAAGTAATTCGGCTGGCTGTGATACTACTTGTAATTCTAAACTTGCGACTGTATTCATGGTCAATGTTGAAGGTAGCCGAATAGCGTTTGAAATCGGTATTTTGCAGAATCCCGTCTTGGCTAAAATAATTGCCCGAAATCGAAAAACGAGTGCGTTCCGAACCTGCTTGTAGCGAAATACTGTGGCTCTGCATAGGCGCTTGGCGAAAAGCCGCTGCCTGCCAGTCGGTGCCTACGCCTGCTGTATCGAGCGAATAGCCAGACACGCTGGGTAGTGTAACCGTTTTACCTGAGTTTTGTGCGGCATCTTTCCGTAGCTGCCACCATTCAGCGGCGTTTAGTAATGGAATGGTACGAATGACATTTTGTACCCCGTAATATGACTCATAATTGATAGTCGAACGATTTTTTGAGCCATTCTTAGTGGTAATAATAATCACTCCATTAGCTCCTCTTGAACCATAAATCGCTGTAGCCGAAGCATCTTTCAATACATCAATAGACTCAATATCAGCGGTGTTGAGGGTAGAAAGTGGGTTGATTTTAGCTCCACTGGTGACACCCGCATCGTTAAGCGAATAATCGTTGTTGATCGGAAAACCGTCAACTACATACAGCGGGTCGCTACCTGCTGTGATGGAGTTGTTTCCCCGAATCTGTACGCTTACGCCTCCGCCTGGTTGCCCTGAGGTTTGTGTGACAATGGCTCCCGCTACTGACCCTTGCAACAGTCGCTCTACCGAAGCCACAGGTTGACCTTTGATTTCGGATGGTACTGACGAAATGGACCCTGTGATGTCGCTGCGTTTTTGTGTGCCATATCCCACTACAACCAGTTCATCGAGCCGAGTCCTGCTCTCCTCTAAGGCTACTTCGATGGTATTGCCTTCGGCAATTACTTCACGAGATAAATAACCGATGTAGTTGACAATCAGTGTAAAAGGGAGTTTTTGGCCCGTGCGGAGCGTAAACCGCCCGTTGGCATCCGTAATAGCACCGTTAGTTGTCCCTTTGATTTGTACCGAAGCCCCAATGAGACCTTCTTTAGTGCGTTCGTCTATGATTTTGCCTGTAAGGGTAGCGTTGATAGTAGGACCGTTACTTTGGGCCAATAGGAAAATTGGCGACAGGAAAATCCCTAACCAGACAATGGAGAGGAAACTTTTTTTCATTAAATTTGAACAGTTAAATTAAAAAATAAAGGACTGCACCAGCCCGTTGGGATGGTTTGCATCATTTGCCAGATGAACTTTGTTTTGGTTTAGCTTTTGCCAACTCATTTGCCGCTGAGTTGGCATTTTTGCTGTTGTTGGTTGTAGTTAAAAATTTGATTTACAGTTAATTAATTTACAGAACGAACACATCGAAATCCGGTGTGTACCATCGCCGTTTCTGCCGTTGAATTGGTGCGGTTCCCTATTTTGAATCCGTGACACACGTTCATATCGCATAAAAAAGAGCCACCACGGCATACTTTCCGCACTCGTAAGTCTAATTCGGCGTTGCAGCCTGTGGGCTGTACAGCATCGGCGCACCATTGCCACACGTTGCCACCCATGTCGGTCAAGCCGATGGGACTTTCACCAAAATAACCTACTGGCGAAGTAGTCAGAAAACCGTCGGCTGCTGTGTTTACTTGTGGAAAACTACCTTGCCATGTATTGGCTTTGTAGCCGTTTTTGGCGTGCAGATCATCTCCCCACGGATATTGCGTAGTGGTTTTGCCGCCATTTTTAGCCGCCCATTCCCATTCGGCGTCTGTTGGAAGCCTCTTGCCTTTCCATTTGGCATAGGCCATCGCATCGTTCCAAGAAACTTGTGTAACGGGGTGATTATCTGAGGCTTTAGCAGCATTTTTGCCAAACGGATAGCGGAAGTTAGCGCCTTTTTCAATGCGCCAGTCATGGAGGTCAAAGTCAAAAATGGTAGAATTGCCAAAGCGTTCGGCCTCAGTCACATAGCCTGTTTTTTGTGTAAACTCTTCAAATTCAGCTACCGTAACCAAGTTTTTGTCCATCCAGAAAGGTTTAATGGTTTGAACAATAGGCTCTTCAGTCTGCGGGTCAGTCGTTGCAAAAGTTCCTCCTGACAGCAATACCATGTCAGGCACTTTTTTAGGAATGGTCTTAATGGCTGTACACAACATAGCTATTCCCAAACCAATCAGCCATTGAGAAGGTTTTTTCATTTTCTTGTTTATCTATCGGATTTATAGGTTGTTAGTCGAAAAATTTTATGCCAATACAGCATTCCGCCGATAAGCGATGCTGGCATGTTGCAGCCTAAAGAGCAACTTACGCCCCTCGTACCAATCGCCAAGCCTCGACGCCGCATTGATATGCCCTTTGGCGCCTATATTGACCAACTGGCTGCCCCAAGACGCTGCTAAATCGGCGGCTTTGGGGAAAGTCATGTAAGGGTCATTAGTACTGGCTACTACGGTACTCGGAAAACCCAGCGGAGTTCGGGGAATGGGCGCAAACGACGCCAGCACACTCTCTGGGCTGCGCTCTGCATCGGCTGGAGCTACCAGCAAGGCACCTAACAAGAGGGGCGAGTAGTGTCGCTCGGCCCAGTGCGCCACAGCTAGGCAACCTAAACTGTGAGCAACGAGCATAAACGGCACTGTTTGAACTTGAATGAGTTGCTCCAAGTTAAACACCCAATCTGTTCGGTCGGGTAGCTCCCAGTTGTGTTGCTTAACACGCACAAACTGCGTGGGGGACTCTTCTTCCCAGATGGTTTGCCAATGGGTTGGCCCTGAATTACTCAATCCAGGTACATTGATGAAGTTTATTTTCATGGTAATGCAATCTTGGGGTTATTCATCAATATGGACAATCTTATTGCCTACTCGTTCAATTTTACTTTGCACCGAGACCGGCTCTACACGAAGCAGTTGACTAACGTCGTGGTTGAATTCTTTCACGAAGTTTTCGTAATAGCTCCCCGTAGCAGGTCCTGTGTAACCTGTATGGATTTTCTGAACAGTACCGTTTCGGTCAATGTAAATGGTCGTCGGAAACGACAGTACTTCGCTCAATGCTGGCAATACCGACGAGGCATATTTCTTATCGGCTAACCCAGCAAACAAGAGGTCGTAGGTAACGTCAAAGCGCTTTTTGAGGCTCTCTAAGCGAGTTTTAGCAAAGGCAGGGTCATTTTTGCGCTCAAAAGCCAGTCCTATAATCTCAACGCCACGTTGCCGATTGGCTTTGTACCAAGGTGCCAAAAACGACGTTTCGTCCACGCAGTTGGGGCACCAACTACCCAAAATCGTTACAATCACGGCTTTACCTTTATACTTAGGGTCTTTGAGCGAAACGGGCTTACCCGTAAAGGCATCTGGAAAAGTAAAGTCAAAACTGCTTCCTTCTTTGATTTTGGTGAGGGCATAGGCATCGGGTAGGGCGGCTTGGGCGTTGCGAGTACCCTTGATGGCTTGAGTACCTCTGAACCCGATGAATTCGCCAGTAAGTTCATCGCCACTGATTTTACCTTTGACTAACGACGGATTGGAGCCACTAAATGCCGATAAGAGAAACTCGTCGCCTTGAACGACTCCTTCAAAATACCGATAATCGCCAGTAGTGGTCAAGAATGTTCCGGTGAGCTTGTTACCGACCTGCTCAAACACCCCTACGGTTTTGTTACCGCCATTAGATCCATTGCCAATGGTGACGTCCCATTTGCCATGTAAGCTGACCGAAGCTGGAAGTGGCTGTTCGACAAAACGGTAGCGTTTGCCTTGCTCGGCACTAAACGGAATGCCTGCGTCGGGGGTAGGGGTATTGAGTTTTTTGAAGACACCCGTTAAGTGTGTTGCATTGGTAAATTTGGCTAACAACACAGCATCGTACACCTCAATGGGTGCAATCAGCGAATCGCCTTTTTGATGGACGTTGCTTAGTTCGAAGCGTTCTTTACCATTGAGCAAAAACAAGCTTTTGCCTCCTTTATACTCAAAGTTAAAAGGCGCTTCTTGCCCGCCTGAGAGCTGGAAAGTACCTCGCCAAAGTCCTGCTTTGGGCTTGACTTGAGCTTGAAGACCAGTATGCAGAAGCAGCACTATCAAGCCGAAGATGAATTGGGTTTTAGCAGATTTTGTCATGTTATAGTTAGTTGACAGGATTTATAGACTAAAAATCAAAACTGAAAAGTTTGCTTAAAAGGAAGGCACAAGCCGCTCTGTTCGTTGCAAACTTGCCCTTGAATCACACCCCGTAAGTTGAAGGTGGTCTCGGTTACTCTGATTTTAGAACGAAACTCTCCTTGCTGAGCAAAAAAGCAGCGTTCGATACTGCATTTATCATCGTGAAGTTGAATAGGAGCAATGGGCTTGACTTGGTTGAGCACCTCAAAAGAGCCATTTTCGGCAAATTCAAATGAGGCTGCGGGCAACTCCGTTTCGTTGGAACGAGACGTGTACAGCCGCCAACCTTTTTGGATTTGAGCCGAAAAGATAGCCTCCACTTCATCGCCTACGTCGAGCGAGGGTTTGCTGAATCGGAATTCCCACTTAATCAAAGAGGCAGCATCTTGCGCCATCCCTGACACGCCGATGCCGATGAGACCAATAATAAAGAGAAGCCGTTTCATAAGGGTATAATGGGTTTTAAGATGTTGAAAACTAGTTATCTTGTTGATAATCAACTTCAAGAATAATCCATCGGGCATCAAGGCCCGATGGTATTCTACCTTACCTCTATGACCAAACTTACTTACCTATTTTTGATTTAGGGGAATCAGACACAATCGCCACGAGCGTAACGTTGAGTTCAAAGTCGTTATCAATGGCTTTGTCGCCAAGGTTCTCAAAAAAATTCTTTGAGCGGTATTTGATGTCATATTTGGTGCGATCTACGGCAATAGTGGCCTGAGCGCTAAGTTTTCCTTTTTCGGTTTTGATGGTAGCCGGAAACCTAACCTCGTTGCTGATACCCTTGATAGTGAGTTTACCCACCAGGTCGTAGCTATCGCTGCCCTTAGGAGTAGCGGAGGTGATTACTAAATTAGCTTTGGGGAATTTGTCAACAGCAAAAAAGTCTTCGCCTTTGAGATGCCCCACTAGCTTGGCGTTATAGCTGGCGTCTGTCAAGTCGGTCACAGTGAGGTTTTTAACATCTATTTCAAAGGAACCCCCTTTGAGTTTGTTATTAGCCCAGCTTAACGACCCACTGCTAACAGGCACCAGACCCGTGTGCGAACCTGTTACTTTTTTGGCAGTCCAAGCCAATTTACTGTTTTGAACATCAACTACATAGGTAGTTTCGCCTTTGTTAGGAGTCAAAAAAAAGGTGGCAAAGCCGGCGATGAGTGCAAATAGTGTTTTCATAGCTGAAAAAGAATTGATTTTGTTGTTGATAGTTGAGAATAGGTCTCTTGCGACAGCTTGCCGAATTGATACGGTACCCAACCACCGAGCAACGTTGTGGTTCGGCACAGCTGCCGCAAGAGATAGATGAGTGCTTACGCACTGTGGAAACGTTATAGTAGTCGTCAGTTGCCAACGAATGGATTTGTGAACTCGAATGATACGTGCCTAGTAAAGGCAAATCATCAGGCCATCAGTGATACCGACGAATCAGAGGTGATGTCAACAGCAACATCGGGTGTCGAAGAGAAATATGGAGACCACCTCAAAATGGGAATAACAAGTTCTCATTGTTGTCTATGTTTTTGGCGTTACCTAACGGTCAGGATTAGCTCGCAAGCAGGGTAGGTGGTTTACTGTTGCTTGGTTTTTATTAGTCTATTAATTCGATAGACAAAGTTATATACTTAAAATGAACAATCCAAATGATGCCAGCAGAAAATTGTATTTTTTTACTACACAATCCTTTTTTATTTAAATAGAGCAGACAGGTTATCAACCGTCAGGATACCCCAAATCATATTTGAATAGTCAATTTCTTTGCCACTGATGCGTTGTTGGATGCCCCAAATGTAGCCAAGACTCCCCTTGAGATGCTTAGAAAAGCCATAGTTGAAGCCACCATACAATCGGTTTTGGTCAAAAATGTTTGGATTTCCACGAACAGCTTTACCAAACTGGATAAAGATTTCGTCATTGAGTACTACCGACAGATTTTTTTTGAGCCACGGGGCTTTGATTGGTTTTTCAAATCGAATCATGTAACGTACACGCCAATTCGGCTGAAACACCCCGTTATTGAGCAAATCCCTTTGGCGGTATTCTAATCCGTACCGATTCATCACATTAAGGAATTTCCCTCTTGTTTCGTAATCAACCCGAGCCGAAGTCCTCCACTCTGGAACTTCTTCTTTTTCTAAATCGGTAGGCTGTGTGATGAGTATCCAGCTCTTAAAGTACCCAATAGGCGACACCGAAAGCTTAACCGAGGGCGACAAGGTGTAATGCAACCAAAGCCAATAGCTCGTAAACTGATTAGCCTCGAAAACATCAAAGTCAGTCTGCTGGGTGTTCTGCCGACGGTGCTGTAAGAAAAGCTCATAACGTAGCTTTTTATTGATGGTATCTGTAAGGACTAATCGCCCCCATACGATATTATGATGGTAGTTGGTTTGGGCTTTGGCACAACAGCTTACAAAAATCAAGAAAATAATACCTACCCTAATCATAGTAGATGTGATTATTGAACACTCAAATTACCATTTCAGTACTAATCCAATCAATGCCGCAGCTACAATCAGATAAGGCTCTTGGAGTTTTTTGAACCGCCACAAAGCCAAACCTGCCAGCAGAGCAATCAACACGGTGGGTACGTCCACCAGCGAACGCAGACCCAACACCACTACGGCCCCGGCTATGGCTCCTACCGCCGCCGCCGTAATGCCTTCTACGAAGGCTTTGATAGCGGGCAATTTTCCATACTTTTTGAAGTACGGAGCCGGCAATACCGTGAGCAAATAGCAAGGCAAAAACGTGGCCAGTGCTGCTACGCTTGCTCCCGTAACTCCTTCGACCAAGTAGCCGATAAAGCCGACGGTAATGACCACTGGGCCGGGCGTAATCATGGCGACGGCCACGGCGTCCAGAAACTGATGTTCGTTGAGCCAACCATACTCTTTGACTACTCCACCGTACAAAAACGGCACAATGGCCAGCCCGCTGCCAAACACAAAAGCACCCGCTTTGGCAAAAAACAGAGCGATTTTCCACAAATTGCTTTCTGTAGAAATAGAAAAAAGGTTTTGTAAGAAAATAACCTCGAAAGGTGCTACTGAGGTTACTGATTTTCGGAGGAATTTAGGCGGAACTTTAACCAGCCAGACCAACAAACCTGCGCCTAAAAACAAGAATATATTTTCGGATTCGGTGAGTACTGTCACCACCGCCGATACCAACAAGATAGCTTGTAGCAAACGGTCTTTGCCGACAGATTTTTGGGTTAATTTGCTCACACTCACAGCAATAATGCCAATAACGGCTGCCCCTACTCCGTAAAAAACACCCTGAATCCACGGCAGTCCGCCGTAGCGCACATACGCCCAGCCCAAGGCTAGCACCATCAAGAAGGAGGGTATCACAAAGGCAATACCAACTAAAGTAGCGCCCAAAATACGGTAATGCACATAGCCCAAATAAATGGCCAATTGCGCTGCCAACGGGCCAGGGGCCAGCTGTGCCAAGGCCAGCCCTTCTTTGTAGTCTTCGTCGGTAATCCACTGTTTTTGCTCCACCAAGTCACGGTGCATGTAGCCTACCAGCGCCGCTGGGCCACCAAAACCCGTAGTGCCCAGTCGGAGAAAGTATTGAACCAGTTGGAGGAGAGAATAAGTAGGCTTTTCAGAGTACATAGAAAGGCTATTTCGTTAATTTCAAGGCAAGTTCAAGCCGTTCGGCAGCGTTGTCCCAATTCAGGAAATTGAATAATTCGTCCACAAAATCAGCTCGTTTGTTTTTGTATTTCAGATAATAGGCGTGTTCCCATACGTCAATCACCATCAAGGGTACAATGCCCCACACGGTGAGTTTTTCGTGGTTTTCTACCTCCAACACCACCAACCGATTGCTCATTGGATGGTAGCCTAACAAGCCCCAGCCATTGCCATCTACGTTTTTGGAGTGGTGGGCCAATAGGGTTTTTAGTTTATCGAAACTACCAAAATCTTTTTCGATGCGTTTGAGCAAATCGCCCTTGGGTTCAGTTTTTTTGTTAGTGATGTTAGTCCAAAAAATGGTATGCAACACATGGCTCGACAGATGCAGTGATAGTTTTTTAGTCCAGTAATCTACCCCCTCCAAACTATTGGTTTCCAGTGCTTTTTTGAGTAATCCAGTGGCCTTGTTAGCCGTATTGACTGCCCCGCCGTGGTGAGCCGTGTAGTGAAGTTTCAGCACATCGGCAGGCATGAAAGGCTCTAAAAAGGTATCTGAATACGGCAACGAACCCAGCACAAAATTGCCTTGTTCGTCGGTGAGTTTGTCCATACCCGATTCGGCAAGCGAAGCACTAAACACATCGTTGCCAGCCAAGAGGCTTGCCCCGGTAAAAAGGGCTGTTTTTTGTAAAAAGTTGCTGCGGTTCATTTTTTTAGGAGTAAATCATGGGGCTGATAGTGTTCTTCTAATCAAAAGGTCAACACCATTGTTTTACAAAAATTCAGGAATACGGCATCGGAAAATAGAACAGAATTAACCTTTTGTATTTTCTTTACTTTTTTGCTTATTTTTTCTAAAAAAAGAAGGGTTTTCTCCTGTGTATTTCTTAAAAATACGGGTAAAATGGCTTTGGTCAGAGAATCCCGTCAGGTAGGCAATTTCAGTTAAAGAATGAGAAGAACTCACCAGCAGTTCCATCGCTTTCTCGATTCGGAGCTTGCGGATGTAGTCGCCGTAGCTCAAGTTCTCAAAATATTTAGAAAACTCTCTGGACAAATAGGTGGGATTAACGTCTAATTCTTTTGAAATATCTTTCAGGCTCAAGGCCAAATTAGTATCTATTTGGTCTTGAATCATGTCTTTTAAGGTACTTGCCCAAGCGGGTGTTTTTTTGGAGGGAGTGTTCGTTAGCACCTTTTGAAAAACATTGACCAATACATCTTCAAAGGGATTTTGGAGGTGTTTAACGGCTTGCAGGTGCTTTGCCCAGCTGTAGAGGGCTTCGTAGATGACCATTCCCTGTGCCAATAGTGCGTGGTCGTCGGTGATATTGTGGGCAAGCCCTGCCGAAATAGCCCACAAACCTGCGGCTTGTGGAGCAATTTCGTGTCGGTCGGTATCAGCTCCTCGTACAATCACAGCTAGGGTATGAATGGCTGGGTCGTCAATGCCATATTTTTCGATAAGGCAATCAAATGTACATTTTTCGCTGTAATGGGTCAACTCCACGTTAGGAACATCGAACGGTATCGCCCCAAATAGTTGGGCTTTGGTAAGTACGTCATCGAAAGGAACAAAGAAAAATTCTGCCGATGAGTCAATAAATCGTTTGATGAGCCACGGGCAGGCAATACGGTCAATTTTGGGACGTTCACGAGTAATCCACTTCATACGCAAGGTTGTTTGTTATTCAAAGCAACCGATTAATCGTATGCCAGTCAAGGAAAACAAGTGCTTTGCTGCCAAATTTAGAACCCTACCCCAAACTGAAACCCAACCGTGAACGAGGTGGGTTTGTCGTTCCCAAACCGAACAGGGAGCGGAATAGCCACAAAATAGTTGCTGTGTGCATTCTTTTTGACCACTTTGTTCAAAACGGGCGTAAAACCAAAGCGTCCGGCGGTTTCAAAAGCGGCTCTCGTTACTAAGGTATAGCCATTTTTAAACCGAAACATGACACCGGGGTGAAACAAAAAATTGTTGACCTTACTAACGCCCCCTTCGGCACGTATGATGGGTACAAACTCAAAGCTAAAGCCAATTTGGTCACTTTTGAGGATGTTGATTCCTGTAGGGAAGCCTACGGTATAGCTACTCCCAAAATTGCCTGTGGAGCCGTCGCTGGTGAAGGTCACAAGCGGATGCAAAACGCCCATGTAGCCTGCTACTCGTGGGTAGGCAGGAGCAGGAGATGAAGATTGAGCCGAACAGACTAGCGCAGTCACTCCTTGTAACCAGCAGGCCAGCAGTAGTATTCGAGACATATAGGTAGGTGTTTTGGTGAAACAATAAAAGGCAGAAAAGTCTGCCTTCTATTGCGGTAAGCACTAATAAGTGCTGATTGGATTTTTTAACGAGCCTATGATGAATACATTAGAAATTGTACCGCAAGGTAGTGCCATACGTGCGAGGGTCACCCAAGATACCAGCGTACTGGCCTGCACTACCTGGAGCGGCCAACAATTGCTCATAGTAGTTAGTATTGAACAGGTTACGACCCCAAAGGAACACCGTGATGCCATTAGATGCTCTGAAGCCCAAGCGACTGTTGAACAAGTTATACCCATCAATGTTAAGGTATTGCGAAGGCGATGGACTCGACGAAAACGACGAGCGATAATAGGTATCAGCGTTTAAGAAGTAATTACCTTTTAGGCCCATGAAGCCTCCTCGTACGGTTACTTCGCCACCAAACGAGCCCGACCATTTAGAAATACCCGGCAGTACCCCGCCCGAAATATCCTTGAAGGCTTGTTCTCCACCCACTTCTTCGAGGGGGACAGGGGCGTTGGTAAAGGTGATGTACTTGCCATCGGTATAGGCAAGCGCTGTGTTGAGGCTAAAGTGCTCACTCACCCGAATGTTAGCGTCTAACTCCACGCCTTGTACTCTAACCTTCTCAGCGTTAGCTAAATAACCTCTGTTTACGCCTGGCTCTGGGGTTTGTACTTGGGTTTGGTAGTCTTTAATATCCGTATTAAAAATAGTCAGATTTAATGTTGAGTTAGCCGTAGGCTTGGTTTTGATACCAACTTCGTAGTGGGTTACAAACTCAGGCTTCACTTTGGCCAAATCCAGTAAGATTTGACCACTGGCAGTAGGTAAGCCTCCTACGTTGACACCCACGGGCTTATAACTCAACGAATACGTAGCAAAAGCATTGATTTTGTTGCTGGCTTTGTACTGAACAGTCAACTGACCCGAAAAATTATCTTCGGTAACCTCTGTATCAAAGGCTTGGTTCGTATAAATGGCATTTTTTAAGGCTACCAGAGCAGCGTCTGTTGTTTGTAAACCACCGTAGGTTTCACGTTTGTAGTTGACAATCTTCTTGTCGTAGTTGTAACGAATACCGGGTAAGATATGAACTCGTTCGGCTACTGCCCAATCTAACTGACCAAACACGGCTAAACCTGTGCTTTGGATGCGGTTGGTGGTGCGGATACCAAAATTGTCAAACAATCCTGGAGTTTTCCAAAGCGCACTGGTTGAACTTTGTGCAAAGCGCCATTGAGCTGACCCGGCCTCTTCGGTTTGAACTGGGTCTGATTTGAGGTCTTGCCAAAGGCCAAAGGCACCAATAACCCCACTCAATTTTGACGAAATTTTACCTGCATAACGCAACTCCTGCGACCATTGCTCATGTACTGAGTTCCCCGACGAAATGGTGAATACGGGCAATCCGATGTAGTCACGGTCGTTGAGGGGGTCCCATTTCCAATAGCGCCATGCGGTCGTAGAAGTCAAGGTGCCGTTTCCGATTTTAATATCAGCATTGAGCGATACCCCGCCCAGTTTGTTATTGGCTTTCGATGGAGTGTCTTGATCTACAATACGCTCAAAAGCGCTGGTGTAGGGTAGTTTGTAGTTGAGGTCTGCAATGATGGCGTTAAACTGACGATATGCTGCCCGTTTGGTTGGTACCACCCCAGCTACAGGCCAACCGTAGCCGCTTGGTTTTTGGTCGCTCAGGTCACCAATCAAGGTGATTTTGGCGTTATCGCTGAGGGTATAAAGCAACTGTGCACGCACCCCGATGTTATTGATGTCGTTGATGTACAACTGTGTACGAGTATTGTAAATGGTACCATCTCGCTGTGTGCCCGAAAACGACACTCTTGCTGCTAATTTTTTGCTCAAAGGGCCTGTTACCGAAGCTTTGGCCTGAATGTAGCCATAATTACCATAGCTCAATTCAAAGCTTGCACCTGGGTCAAAGCTAGCACTACGAGTCGTGATGTTAAAGGCTCCCGACGTGGTGTTTTTGCCATAAAGCGTTCCTTGTGGACCTCTGAGTACCTCAACTCGTTCAATATCAATAAAGTCAAGGGCTGTGGCGGCAGGGCGAGCATAATATACGCCGTCCACGTAGAAACCAACACCCGGGTCAATACCGTCGTTGGTGAGGCCGTAGGTAGAGCCTAAGCCACGGATGTTTAGCGTGGTATTTCGGGCATTAGAGGCGTACAATTGTACGGTAGGGATTAATTCTTTCAGACGATTTACATTGAAGGCTCCGGCGTCTTCAGCTGTAACCCCTCTGATGACCGAAATCGGAATCGGAATATCTTGCGCCGATTCTTGCCGACGGCGTGAGGTAATCACAACATCTGATAACTGATTGGTATTTTCGTCTAGCTTGATTTCGACTTTGCTATCGTTGATAACGAGTTCTTTTTTGAAATAACCTACATACGACACAACCACTGTAAACGGAAGTTTTTGACCTGTAATCAAGTAAAACTCGCCGTTGACATCGGTGGTAGAGCCATTGGTAGTTCCTTTGATAGAGACAGTGGCACCGATAAGTTTGTCACCACTGCGAGCATCCACTACTGTACCTGATACCGTGGCATTGATGGTCGGTTTGTTTTGGGCAGATCCAAAAAGAGGAAGCAGGGCTACTATGGATAAAAACGCTAATTTTAAAATTGTTTTCATACGTTATGGTGTGATTGAAACAAGAAGCAGGCGTGTTGCAATGCTGCTTGGTTTGTGGTGGTACAGTTTGATATTGAGTTAGGTGTTTAACGATTTTTTTGTAAAGCTGGCGCAAAGGTATATATAACCCATATAATCTACCAAATTTATAGGATAATATTTTTTGTATTTTCAGATGATTGAAATAATTGCGTTGTGTGTTAATTGGCTGAGTTCTTGAAAGAATTTTGGTAATGACTTGATTAAACGTTAAATTTGATTTAAGTACATTTTCAGTGACAATTTATAGCTATTTTAAATAGTATTTTTTAGGCAAATCATTGATTGTCAAAATTTTACAATTAACACACAGTAGTTGGCTGATATTGATTAGGCGCTTTCGTAGTTTGCTACATTATTATTCTTGAATCTTTTCAGACTTTTTTAAAATAGCGGCTACGCTGCCTCAAAACTTTTTCTTTAGTCCTAAAACCCCTATCAAAATGAAAAATCATAATTTGCCTTACTGTTTATCGGGCTACTTTCTGAAAAACTGATGGCCCAAACGCCTAGTATAGAAGCGCAAATTCAAGAAGCGACCCGAAGAAAACAGAGCTAATGCCAAAGTACTTGGCTATAATGCAGATGGAGAGCTGGTGGTTTTGCAAAAAGGTGGCAATGGCTTTGTTTGCCTAGCCGACAATTCAACCCAAAAAGGATTTAGTGTATCTTGCTTTACTGCTGGTACTTTTTATGATACGAGAGAGAGGGCTTCAAAAGCAAAATAAAATCTAAAAAGAAATATTTGATATCAGAGAACAAGAGGTCAAAAGTGGCAAATTAAAAATGCCTAAAAACCCTGCTACTCTTCATATTTTGAGTGACGAGAGCCTCGAAAAAGCCAATTATCGTTATGTTGTTTACATTCCGTTGGCTACGGCCGAATCCACGGGGGAGGTTGTATTGGGCGTTCTATAGATTATGGACTCCAGCATACATCGTGCGCACATCCTGATTAGCCTACCGGCCAAAAAGTAAGTGCTTTTAATATCCTGTTCCTTTTCTTGATTGTTCAATCTAAACTAAAAAATGATGAATCAACGCTTATTAGTTATTTCGGGAGGAGGCTCACGGGGAGCCTGGGGTGGCGGTGTGGCAGAATCTTTGTTTGACGAAGGCAAAACCTACACCAAAGCCATTGGCACCAGCACGGGGAGTTTGATGGGGGTATTGGTCTTATTAAAAGCCTTTGACAGACTAAAAAAAGGCTATACTACCGTCACCCAAAAAGATATTTTCAATGTAAATCCATTTGTTACTTCTGGCCCCAAAAAAGGCCAAATTCGTGTATTAAATGCCATTTGGCGGGTTTTATTCTATCATACTTTGGGCGAAACACTACCCTTGCGTGAACGCATCAAATCATTTGTTACCAAAACCGATTATGAGCAAATACGAGCCAACAAACAAGAGTTTTTGGCTACGGTAACCAACATGACCAACTTCCAAGTAGCCTATCAGTCCACCGATGACTATAGCTACGAAGAAATGGTTGATTGGATATGGGCTTCGGCTAATGAGCCATTTGTAATGTCTGAGTTTTTCACAACAGATAAAAATGGCCTTAAAAACTACTGGGTAGATGGTGGCTTGCGGCAAATTATTCCTGTACAAAAAGGAATTGAGATAGCGCTTAATCACGGCATAAACAACATTGATGTGATTGTGCATAGCACCGAAAACCCACCCGAGTTTGACTCGGAGTGGCAGTCAACGGGTGTGTTGCAAAGTTTGTTAAGAACCATTAAAATCATGACTCGCTCCATCAGAGAAAGCAACATTGAGGTTGGCATCTTGTTAGAGAAATTGGCCAATATGGAGCGAGATGATGCCATCAAAAAAGGTGACAGCGCCGAGGGGTTGCCTTTTATACTGAATATCTATTACATGAAAACAGACGACTATAAAGACACCTATAATAACCTGATTTTTGAAGAAGATACCATGCTTAGGCTGTGGGAACATGGCAAAAACAAGCATTATGAAGTACGAACATACCAGCTTTCGGAGTCGAGTCTGAGAAAAATAGCTCAGTTTTGATTGATTGTTGTAAAAACCAAAAAACAAGCGCATTACACCACGTAATGCGCTTACTTTCTGTGTCTTATTATTTACTCCTTACTCAAAAATTTCTCCAAATCCGCTGACGACATGAACACTCGGTCGGGGTGGTCTTTGCACCATTGACGGAAGGCGGTTTTAATATTATCCGTCCATTTGCTGTCAATTTCGCCGGGAGTGAATTTGCCCTCACGCAGCATTTGGTGACCAAAACCATCTTGCAAGGCAATAAATTCGGCGGTGGTGATTACTTTTTCGGCCAAGTGTGCAGGGATAAAAATAACACCCTCTTTTTTGGCCAACACCAAGTCGCCGGGCAGTACCGACGACCTGCCAATACGAATCGGGCAGTTGATACACGTCATGGTCATGTCTTTGATGGCCGAGGGGTCAAAGCCACGCACCCAAGCGTTGAAGCCTTTGATTTCTTCGAGCCCCTCCAAATCACGCACACCCGCATCGAACACCACGCCGTTTTTAGACTTGGCGTAAATGGAATTGCCCAAGTTGTCGCCAATGAGCGTACCGTCAATGATTTTACCATAGCCATCGGCTACATATACATCACCTTCTTTCAATACCTCAATTGGCCACGAGTTGGTGTTGCCTTTGCGGCCTTCTTCCTTGCCTTTGGCCTTGATGGGGTTTTCCATATCGGGGCGGGCAGGCATGTACTGCGCCGTCACCACTCGCCCTGCTAGTGGTTCGTCGGGGCGAATCATCTGCCATCCGGCTTCAAACTGATTGAAGTATCCTTGGCCACGCATCACACCCCAAGCTTCTTCAATTGAGATGTTTTTGAGGCGTTTGACCAAGTCGTCCGATACCTTGGGGCGACCATCGGGGAATCGCTCCCCTTTCCATTCTTGCGAGTAGAACTGTATCATTTCTTTGGAGGCTTGTACCTGTGCTTGGGCACTAAGTACGGCGCTGCCGAATACAAGGGCTAAGAAGATTTTTTTCATTGTTTGACTGGTTGAGGTTTACTGACCTGTGGGGGTCGTTTGTGTTATACGAAAACAAATTAGAAAACAGACTGAAAATGACTAATAAATAGCTGTAAATCAGGGTGCTCTACAAGTAGAAGTCGAAAATCCGAAATCATTTTGGTAGCAGAGTCATCCAAAAATACGGTCTTTATGCAGACGATGGTAGCATTTTGAGGGGGAGAATCCTACAAGGCAGGACAAAATGCCCTCGTAGTCCGAAATTTTGTGAGTAATTTTCGATTGAAATCAGGGCTGAGGTCCCAAACAAGAATCATTCAATCGCTATCAATAGCTCTAAACAGTACAAACTATGAACAAAATCTTAGAACGACTCAAGCTCAAGCCTGCTCCACAAAGCAGCCCACAAGACGACAAAAGTAGCAATCGTCGTGATTTTATCAAGAACACGGCCTTGGGCGGGCTGTCGATGGGCTTGATGTTCGACGGCAAAACAGAGCAAGAAATGGAGTACATCACGCAAAAAGTAAAGCGTGATTCTAAGCCGTCAGAACTCAAAATTACCGATATGCGGCTTTGTACATTAGTAGGAGTGCCGTTTACCAGTCCGATTATCCGTATTGATACCAACCAAGGTTTGGTCGGTTGGGGCGAAGTACGAGACGGTGCCAGCCCTAAATACGCCTTGATGCTGAAGAGCCGATTGCTGGGCGAGAACCCTTGCAACGTCGAAAAGTTGTTCAAAAAAATCAAACCTTTTGGTAATCACGGGCGTGCGGCTGGGGGTGTTTGCGGTGTCGAAATGGCCCTGTGGGATTTGGCTGGAAAAGCCTACAACGTACCAGCGTACCAACTGTTAGGTGGCAAATACCGTGACGAAATCCGCCTCTACGCCGACACACCAGAGGTAGATGACCCCAAAGCGTTTGCCAAAAAAATGAAGGCCGAGCGTATTGATAAAGGCTATACGTTCTTGAAAATGGACTTCGGGATTCAGCTATTGGCCGATATACCGGGTGCCTTGGTAGGGGCGGGGGTTTGGGACATCAAGCGGCAGTTTGATGCCAATGCTCGCAAAAAGGTAGGTAGCTATGCCATGACCAAGCACCCTTTTACCCGGGTACAAGTTACAGACAAAGGCTTGGAAATTTTGGCTAACTACGTGGGCCAAGTGCGTGAGGCCATTGGTTATGATGTACCGCTATCGGCTGACCACTTTGGGCATTTTGATGTAAACACGGCCATTCGTTTGGGCAAATCCGTCGAAAAATACCAGTTGGCATGGCTTGAAGACATGGTTCCGTGGTTTTACACCGACCAGTGGCGGCAAATCACCGAGGCCATCGAAACCCCTACGCTGACGGGCGAAGACATTTATCTGAAAGAAGAATTTATCAAGTTGATAGATGCTCGTGCGGTGGACATGATTCACCCCGACTTGGCTTCGTCGGGTGGGTTGTTGGAGACGAAGAAAATTGGCGATTATGCCGAGGCCAACGGGGTAGCCATGGCCATGCACTTTGCTGGCTCGCCGATTTCGATGATGGCCAACGTCCACTGCGCTGCCGCCACCGAAAACTTTGTGGCCTTAGAGCACCACGGCGTGGACGTGCCGTTCTGGGAAGATTTGGTAACGGGCATGAAACCCATCGTGCAGAATGGCTTTGTGAAAGTGCCAGACAAACCCGGCTTGGGCGTGGAATTGAACGAAGAAGTAGCCAAACAGCACCTCAAGAAAGACTCGACCTACTTTATCCCAACCCCCGAATGGAACAACTCCGAATCGTGGGATCGGGATTGGAGCTAGTGTTGCCTTGCTCAACATAAACCTCACAGGTCTGTTTGATACAGTAAATAGACCTGTGAGGTTTGTTTTTTGTACCTGATATTCTATTAGTCATAAGTTTGCATGCCTCTTGCATAACATATTTGTAATCAAGAGAATATATTTTTTGCTAATTTTGAAGAAGGTAAAATAGAATTTATATCATGAAAAAGAAACTCCCAGTTTATAGAACCCTATTGAGTACTTTAATGATTGGTGCATTATTATGGGCTTGTCATGATGCATTAGATCCTTTACCTGATTGCCGTTTGAAACATCTGAAAACTACAGAATACATTGTTGAAAATCAATATACTACGCCAGATTCTACCAAAGGTTTTGTTAGGAATGAATTTGCCTTGGAATATAATGAGGGAAACAAAGTAGATAAAATCAGTTTTATTAATTTTTCAATAGAAAGTGGTGGGGTATTAAAAAAAAATATTGACAACTGGATCATAACATATAATGATAATGACCAAGCATATTATTTGCATCATGATACTCGTGATCAGTATTACTTAACTCACTTTGATTCAAAAAATCAGGTTGATTATATTACAGATGAACGTGGGAACGGATATAAATATATTGTGAAGTGGTCTCCAAAATGGCTAGAGTTTTATTTTCATACTGAACCAAATAAGTCTGTGCAGATTGAATTTGATGAAAACACAAATCCTATTTCTTTATTTGGAGAAAATAAGAGTACACCGAATTACCAGTTTACCAAATATGATCAACTGAATAGCCCGTTTCTCGCTCTGCCTATAGCAGTAAAACTCTGCATAGCTATAAGTTGGTTAACAACAGCACAGGCACACCTGAGTTATGAGCCATATAAAATAGGTTGGGGAATGAGTATATTTGGAGTAAATAACCCGCTTAACGCTATTGATCCACCTTGGTCATTTAATTTTAGTCATAGTTACAATACAAAAGGTTTCCCGATAAAGACTACGACTCTATTTGCATATACTGACCCAGTTATTCCTCGTTGGATTTATAATACAAAGTATAAATATGTAACTGATTATGAGTATGATTGCAATTAAGAGCATGATTAAGCTACGCCGTAGTCAGTGTCTCCACTGACGACACCACAATTTGTCAGATTAGACACCGACTATGGCGTAAACATCTAAACATCCTAAAGGATTAATACCTCTTTCAGGATGTTTGTTGGTAGTTTCATGCTACGGCTTATCCACCTCTTTCTTGACACCAGCCAACGAGTTAATCCACGTCGCAATTTTTATGGCGTCTTCTCGGGGCACTTGGGGCATGGGCGCCATTTCAGTAGCGTAATCAGGCCAGTTTTTAGGGTTGGGTTTGTAAATCAACTGCACAATTTTCTCGACACTATACTTCCGTTTGGCCACATCTGCAAAAGCCGGACCGACTTGGCGCTTGTTAGCATTGTGACAAGCCACGCAAGTATGTTTGGCCAGCAAAGGCTGGATTTCGGCCAATGTAGGGGCTTTGGCCAGAGTAGCTTTGTCGGTTTTGGTAGTAGCTACTTTTTCAGATGCCGTCGTCGTGCTACGCTTGGTACTGAGCTCATTCACAGCAATCTTTTCGCCATCGGGAAGGGCATTGAGGGTATAATACGCCTTGCTATGAAGCAAGGGAAGTTGTCCTTCTTGCGACTTGATGCCGTCGAGGGTAAGCTCGTGGATATAGGTTTCTCGCAAGCCATCTACCACCAAGCGGGCTTTCAGCCCATCGGCTGATACCTTTACGCCCTTGATACCACAAACCTTTTCGCCTACTGTGGGGCTGCCATACACCGGATGATACTTGTAGATAAAACTACGCACTTGGTAAGCATCAAGGTTCTCGGCAGTAGCCTTGTTGACAGGCATCGTAAACTCTACCTCAAAGCCATCGGGCATGGCTCGAACAGCTTTCATTTCAAAGGGCGTCTTGCCTGACCATATCAAGCGCTGTAAGCCTTGATTGGCGTCGCCAGAAGAGCCCCAACCTCGGTTGGTCTCGCCTACCATGAGCGAGTTGTCATGTGCCCAGGCCATGCGTAAAATACCAGACTGAAAGCCACTCCGAAAATCGAAGGCGGCGCCTTGGTATTCGCCTTTGACTTTTTCTAAGAATACCCGCATGATTTTGCTTTGCCCTTGGTCGCCTACCAGCAACTGCCCTGCAAAGGGACCAAACTGCCCGTTGGTAGGGTCGTTGATGATTTCGGAGTTAGATATTCCTAACACACCGTGAGGAAGCCAAACGGCTGGGGTACGTACCTCGGGAAACTTACTTTTGAGCGAAGCCAAGGTTTTCCAGTTGGTTTCTTTTTCGTTGTTTTCGGGCTTGATGAAACGCCCGTCTTTGTCACGTACTTGCTGTGGGTCAGCGGCAGCATAAAGTTGTTGGGTGGTCAATTTAACAGGCGAATTAGGCAAACCTGTCCAACGTAACCCAGCAGGGTGTCCAGTAAAATCGCCTCTACGAAGGTGTACAACCCCGCCTGAACCCATCCAATCGCCTTGATTATCAGCGTAAAAGAATTCGCCATCAATCATACCGATACCGCAAGGAGAGCGCATCCCCGTAGCATAAGGGTCGAGTTGCCCGTCGGGAGTAATGCGGAGTGTCCAACCTCGATAGGGCACTTTACTTTCGCCACGCCACCATTCTTCGTCGCCGAAGGCTACGTTGGTCGTTACAAAAAATGAGCCATCAGGGGCAATTTTGGGGCCATACGAATACTCATGATAATGCCCCGACACAGGCCACACATACACGGCTTCGTAAGAGTCGGCTTTACCGTCGCCGTTTTTGTCGGTAAGTTTGGTTAGCTCACCTCGTTGTGCACAATACAAAGAGCCGTCTTTGAACGCTAACCCTAAAATTTCGTGTAGTCCTGAAGCAAACTTTCGAAAATTAGGCGTTCCACTGGTTGGGTTTTCAATGAGCCAAACGTCGCCACGGCGTGTGGCCACCGCTAAATCACCGCTCGGAAGCGTGACCATACCGCCGATTTCGAGTAAGATGCCTTCGGGTACTGCTGGCGTTAGAATTTTGTAATAATCGGCCTCGGTAGGCACGTACTGCGCCATTACCTGCCCTGCAAAAGTCGCCAATAAGAGGAGTGAGAAAAAATATCGTTTCATGGGTTTGTTGAC
This sequence comes from Spirosomataceae bacterium, assembly GCA_046329195.1. Lineage (GTDB taxonomy): Bacteria > Bacteroidota > Bacteroidia > Cytophagales > Spirosomataceae > JAXLVB01. The sequence continues at coordinate 1,924,405 of JAXLVB010000001.1, forward strand.
ATTAGAATAATATGGCAAATCTGATTTTGGAACTAGCAGGAAGAAGTAATTGGGCTCGATTGCCCTGCTGCACAACCGAGGCTTTGCCTCCTTCTAACACTTTGATGAAGTAACTCTTATTGTTAATCGCAAAGGTATCGTCCGAAACCGCCTCGATGTTTGCTCCTTCAGCTAAGCGGCATTGCAGATTGGCAGCAGGATTGGTGAGACGTAATTCTCGCACAAAATACTTGCTTGCTTCGTCGGTACGGATTTCGTCTTCCACCGCACTGCCATACAGGCTGTATTTGAACGTAGGCTCATTTTTGGCATTAACGTCATAACCCTTGAACTTGAATTGGGCATCGGTTCCAAGCGTGTCGGTCAGCGTGGCAGTACCCAAAAGCGGGAAGTCATTGAGGCGAGTGAGGCTACCCAAAGGCTGTGAAGAGCCATCGCCACGGTCCATCCACATGGGCGTAGCGTTGAGGAAGCCCCCCCGCCACACTTGCACCATCGCACCGTTGTCTAAATCTATGGTGTAATGAACATCGTCAGGATAACCTACCGAAATGGCATGAACAATGCGCTTGGCTTTGGTAGAGGGGAGGGGGCTTTGGTAGTCCATAAAACTACGGAGTAGCGTTACGTCTTTGGCTTCAATCAGAATAGGATTGATGGGGTTTTCTAACGTGAGCGAACTCGGAATGTGCAGGGGCGATTTCCGAAGTTTGTCGCCTTCTATAAAAAGCCCCAGAGCAGGTGCTAGCCAATTGTCTGTTTTGAAATAGCCGAGTTCAAAAGTATTGACCCCTTGTTTGAGAGCGACACTGGCCGTACGTCCTTCTGACGAAGGTACTGTCCAGCCGTCTTTCAACATTTCTTGGCCGTTGATTTTGAGGTGAGTACTTCCTCCTGCCGATACCGTAAAGGCATAGGTGCCAGCTTCTTCTACCGAAAAACTGCCTGTGTAAATCAAACCATAATTGTTTTTTTCAGGGAGGATTTCCCAAGTCAAATCATTAGTAGTGCCTTCGGCGGTTATTTTTTTACCTACGATGTCTTTGGCTCGGTTGTAAGGGCCGAGGTAATAGGTATAGCGGAGGCTAGATACCAGAGGAGTTGCTTGGCTAATGGTACGCACCTTCATATTTCGGAAAGCTACGGCCCCATGGTCGCCTTGAATCATAAATGGTCCTGTGGCGGCTTCTTGCTCTGAAATGGGGCCTCCCGTTGGGCCTGTTACTTCTACATTTTCTTGGATAGTCACCCCATTGAGCGTAACATTCAGGAATTTTCCATTTTGGATTTTTTTGCCGCTGGCATCAAAACGAGGCGCTTGAAACGAAATCCTCATTTTTTGCCACAGTCCAGGGGCTTTGCAGGCATTGAGGCGAGGGGCATGGCCTTCGTATTCGTACCCGTCTGGCAAACGACGACGACGATAAATACCCCCGCAGTCGCCATAGCGAGGAGATTTAACACCCCAGCTGTCGAGTAGTTGTACTTCATACCGACCCATTAGATAGAAGCCTGAGTTTGAATGGGTTGCCATCATAAACTCAAACTCAACATCCACATCGCCATACTCCTTGGCTGACTGTAGGTTGGCCCGATTGTCTTTGTCGGGCAAGTTTACCAATACGCCTGTACCGGGCTGAGTAAGTAAGATTTCGTTTTTGCTGAGGTCAGCGTTTACATTGCCCACAATTTGCCAGTTGGCTTTTCCTGTGGACTTAAAAAACGACAAATCGCTGAGGGGTTCTTTGACAGAAGCAGGCTCGTAGCCTTGGGCAATGGCCGTGGCACTAAGCCAGCAAAGGCCAATAAATGCCCGTGCATGGGACAGACTATTGTTGAATAGGCTCATGTGATGAAATTAGGTGTAATCAGGAATTGAAGCTGAAAATTACAGATTTTGTGGTATTTTTTGAATGAATTACTGAAATAACCACCAAAAACAAAACGAGCAGACAAGAGAAAGTCTTGTCTGCTCGTTTGACAAAGAAAAGATTGACTTTATTTGGTAATCATCACACGCTTGGTGATTTGGGCCTCTGTTGTTTGTACGTTCATAAAATACACGCCTGGTGCAAGCGAAGTCAAATCAAGCTCTTTTTGCACTTTAGCTGCACTATTGATTTGGTCGGTGTAAACAGTTTGCCCTAAGGCATTAATCACCGCAATGTTTACTTTGCCAGTGTTTTCTTTGAAGGTACCGTTCAATAAGAAGCGTCCGGTGTTAGGGTTTGGAGCGATTTGGATATCGGTCTCACTAACGCTAACAGGCACCGCCGTCACAGGAGGAAGTTGGATGCGAAGGTTATCTACGGCCCAGCCCCAGCCGTGTGCCAACTCATCACTAAACAGACGGAAACGAATCAGTACATTATCGCCAGCTTTGAAATAGCCGTTGCCCAAGATATTAATTGTGCGGTTTTTGTACAACGATGCCGAGCCTGTTGTGGTAGAGTTACCGTTATTATCTACTGCTTTTTTCCAAGCATTTAGCCAGTCTGTTTTGCTGTTAGAGTCGTAACCATCAGCAAACTCAACCCATGTTTTACCACCATCTTTAGAGCCTTCTACTACTACATAGTCATAAAAATCAGAGTCGCCGTACTGCGAACCTGTTTCGCCGGGTTCTACCAATACCACTTCATCAAAGCTAATGGTAGCATCCGACTTGGCTACGGTAATAGGCGTTAGCAAGCTATAAATGTAGTTGTTCTCGTATGAAGGCGCCGCTCCATCTGCGTATGGGTGTGGAGTAGTATTCATGCACGGACTGTTGAAATCCGCAGGGGTGTTAATAGTAAAGCCAATACCTACAAAATCGCTGGATGCCGACGAAGCATCGAAGTTGTTTTCATACGTTGTTTGTGCTGTACGAACACCATACACAGGGACACTGTAGAAGTCAGTAGTAGGGCTAGCACTTTGGTTTTTAGCTTTGGCTTTGTCGTTAGCAACAATCCGATATTTTATTACATCGTTGGCCTTGAGGTTGGTAAACTTGAGTGTGGCTTGATAATAGCCCGTTGTATCATTGAGCGTCATCGGTAGCGCTGTTTGAGCTACCCCGTTGACCTGATATTCCACTTTTACAGCATCCACCCAGCCAAAGTTATCGGTTACGTCGGCAAGAAGTGTTGCTTGAGTAGAGGTACTAAACAAAAACGTGAGCGGTTGATGGCTAATCACAGGAGGGGTAGCATCGGTTCCTGCGGAAAACACATAAACATTAGGACCATTAGTGTTTAGCTGCGGTTCTGGTGCTGGAATCGTATATGAGCGGCCTGCCTTATCGTTGGCGGTAATGTAATAACCGATCGTACGGTTAGCCGAAGAACCAGGAATAGAGGCAGTGTATTCGTTGGCAGTACCTGTTGGCGTCATAACGGCTTCATTTTTAGTGGTAAAGTTATTGACGTAATACACCAATTTAACACTACCAGCATTGACGGCACTATCGCCCCGCACCACTACCTTGACTGGGATGGCGTTGGGGTCTTCGGTGCTGGATACAACGGTATGATTAAAGTACAAGGCCGCCCAGCCCATTTCGCCAAGGATAGCCTTGGTCACTGGCCCTGGGTTAAGGATAGACTGGCCAGGGTTCACCGAATACGTCATCAGCGCATTCTGTGTATTGTTGAATGTTTCAGCTAAGTGATAAATAGTAGAACCTACACTGTACTGCGCAGGGGCGTAAACCGGTACTTTGTCGCCTTTGTTGGCTGTGTTGGCCAAGATAGGGCCATTAAAATACAGTTTGCGAGAGGTGATTTCAGCAGCTAAAGCTGACGAGTTGTTAGTGAAACTAATCAACTGTTTGGCTGCCGCATTTTCGATATAGCGGTCATAAACGGCAGGGGTGTTGTCGCCAAAACCATATGAACCGACGTCGCTGGCACCTGATTTATCATTATAAAACGAACCAGTGAAGCCTAGTCCATGACAAAGCTCGTGCAAGATTGTTGAGGTGAAGTCATATTGATTGGCTGGAGGGGTACCATCCGTACCATAATACCAGTTGATAGTTGTACCAATGGTAATAACAATATCAGGATTAGTACCATTGATTTCTCGTTCGAGGATTTTCTCGGCCAGTGCTACTGGATACCAAGTGACATACTTTTGTGCCCCCGGGAAGTTTCGATAATAGGTCCAGGGCGAGGTGGCTGCTAGCGCACCTGCGGACAAATTGCCCCCCCATTGGGCATTGACCCGAATAGGTATTTTTGAAATCAGGATAGATTGCCAAATATCGACAGCATACTGAAATGCCTTTTTGGCGGCTTCGGGCATGGCTGAATCATAAGTAACGATAAACTGCGATGTAGCAGCTGCCGTACGAGCATTGGGCAAACGGCGGAGGATAGCATCTGGTGCAGGTACTCTGAATACATTGGGTATGTCTGAAGGATAACAAACAATGGGCGTGCCAGGACGACTTTCCATTTTGTCAGAAACCCCTTTGATCGGCTGGGCAATCAACAAATTTCCCAACAGGCACATCCCAAAGAGCATAAAGTACTTTTTCATAGTTAGTCATTTAATGGTAATAAGAACCTCAAACTAAAAACACATCAGTGCCTCATTGGTTAGCCCAACACGGTCTAATTTAGTAGGAACGATGTACTACTTAAATCAAGGGTAGCAGTTTAGTTTATAGCTTTCCAAACGCAAATGGAAAGAGTCGCTATTTAAGCAAAAAACGAATAAAAAACCGCTTTATGACAAAATTCGTTTGGAAAAAATGACCTCAAAGCGATAAATCTATCGTTTTTATAGATATGACGAAAAAATCAGCCAATTGGTTGGTTGAACCGATAAGATAATTTGTGGGTGTGGGACACAACGAATCAAATGATTCGACGTAGGAAGAAACTGGTGAAAAAGATGCGGTCGCCTCGTTTGGCCAAAATACTGATTTCTTTGCCTTCGCCCTTTTGAAAAAGCTTATAGATTTCACTAATGGTCATTTCGTGGGCATTGTGGTTATTGATCAGAATTATCTGGTCGCCATCAAACAACCCAGCTTCGTGAGCAGGCGAATTTTCAACTACTTTTTCTATAAAAAAATCCTTGAAGTCTTTGCCTCTCGCCACAATTTCCATACCACTCATGTTGTGTTCAAACGGCTCCTTCATCTTGCGCTTTACGGGCTTGAGTACGATGTAACCATCTGTGTAATTGAACGTTACCCTAAATCGCCGAAGTAGCTCGCAACCAATACCCCCTTGCTTGCTAAGGGTTGAGGATACTTTACCACCATACGAACTGCTGTCTGGAAACGAAGCCACGATGTTGTCGATTTCTAGCTTGCCTAAGCGAAGCTTATCTACTCTACCCAAGGTACCGTTGATGATGCCGCTCAAGCCTCGGCCTAGCTGCACTCGTACCAACTTGTCGGGTAGATGAATGTGCTCGTTAGCCATTTTATTGATAGAGATGGCATGGCCAGCACCTGTGTCAATCAGCAGTTTGAGCGGGACCTCTAGGCCGTTTTCAACAATGGCAATGTCGGTTAAGTACGGTTTGGCATTTTCGATAACAATAGGGTATTTCTCGCCTTTCTTTTTGTTGTATCGGTACTTAGTGGGGTATTCCAATAAGATGTCTCGCATGGCAAAGTCGATAGTAACCACAAAATTGCTGAAGACATCGTATCCAAAAATTCCATGAATCGGAATACCTACGTATTCTGACAGGGCTAACTTGTCTTCTTCGAGCACTACAATGTTTTGATTGTAGGCCGTCATACCACCCATCCGAATGGTATTACGCAGCACAACGGCGGCGTTGAGACTCTCCCCTTCACCAGCCCCCGTAATGGTGACTTGTCGGGCAAACTGCATGTTTTGCTTGTGAGCTACGTTAGGGTCTGTTAAGATAATGGTACTGACCCCTGTATCTAAGATGAAGTTGAGGGTATCTGAATCATTGAGCTTGAGCGAAACAATAATCAGATTAGAAGAAAACTGAAAAGGTATGCGAATGAAGCTACGGTTTTTTTCGAGCTGATAACCGTATTTTTCACTTTCAGTAAGGCGTTTTTTTTGAGCAAAACCCTGTATGCCCGCCAATACTATAATCCATAAAAAAAGATACTTTTTCATGGCACTACCTCCCTTTCTGCACCCGTAGGATACGTTGAAAATGTCCAAGTGTTGTGTTGAATAACACAAAAAGCAATGAAAAGTTACATGAAGTATTTGAAAAAGTCAAGTGCCACATGACAGAATGCTTCTTTTGACCGACAAACGGAACAATAGTTAGTTCGTCGCTTAGAATTAAACCTTTGTCGTAAGATTTGGTCAGACAGGCGTTTTTGATATTCAAAATCAACTCTTTTTCACCCTTATCCTTAGTAATGCCATGAAACTTACCTTATTGTCACGAACCATTGCCCTATTGATGGGTTGCGCTCTGTGGGCCTGCCAACCTCAAGCTAGCCTCACCGACGAACCTACGCCCCAAGCAACGGATGTTGCTAGTAATGCAGTAACTAGCCCATTGCTATCAGGTAAACAACCCTTGTATGTGCATGGAACGATGCACATCGAATCGGACCCTCGCCGTTGGCCTGATGTGGACAAACTCTTGAATTTTTTTAAACAGGCTACGGCCTTAGGTGTCAAAATAGAAAGAAGAGATACTACCTACATGAAGTGGAGTGTTGGCCCTGACATTGGCTGGCTTGAAGGCGAGTCTCGTGCAAGTTATTTTATCACCGAAGCTGAAAAACTAGGGGTCGAGTTTGATATTCATGCCCATAACTTGCTAGATCGCCCTCGTTGCTATCAAAAAATCATCGAGCTAGGAGGACACCCTAATCATGTGTGTAATGGGGTGCTTGTGAGTGACATTGACAAAATGCGTAAACCATTAACGTATGACACTACCTCCTGGCAGGCCGAAGTACTGCTCGGCTTCAATGCCGATGGTAGTCATGGGGCTTCTGACTTGCGTAGTATTGGCATTTGGCGCCCCAAAAGCTCTGCCGAATATAAAGTACACGACGCTACGGCCAATATGATTTCGGTAGGCGGAGGTACCAAACAGTTGGATTATGCCGAAGGCTTGGCAGCTTCCATTCAAAGTACTGGCGGTGGGCTTGGTATTATGAGTGTGGCCATCATGGTACACCCAGACTCGCTAACGGTGCCTAACAGTGGGGGTAAAAATCTATTCGATATTCGTGCTTGGGCCAACCGCATGGCTGCGTATGATTTTGTGCATTGGGCTACCGCCAACCAAACCGCCGAAGCATGGCGCACCAAGGGTGCTGGAATCCCAACCCGGCGAGATACGTACTAACGTAGTCGGACGGGAAAATCTAAAAAAGGGAACGATTATCTGAGGTGTTTTTGGGCGTAGCCTGTGTCTGCACAGGCTACAGCTCAAATAAGGGTCAGCTTGCGAAATAGATGTTTGTGATGCTGAGGATGTTGCTGATGCTGGTTGAGAGTATCTTGAAGTAACTGATAGATGCGGTCTTTTAAGGGTTCTACGTCTTGTTGAGTCATGCCTGTTGTATCAATAGGCTCGTGCATTACAATCCATACAGTACCAGGTCTCAAACGTAGCGGAAGTACATCGGGCATAAGCTGATGATTATTGAGTTGAGTAATAGGCACCACGGGTACTTGATACTCAATTGCCATCACAAATGCCCCTTTCTGAAACTGTGGGTAGAGTTGTGGAGGGTGCTTTGCCTTAATGCCCCCTTCTGGAAAAATCATAATACTCCGTTGACTTTGTAGGGCTTGGAGCGAGCGCTTCAGCGCACCCATCCGGCTCGATGTACTGCCTCTATCTACCTGAATATGTAACTTAGAAAACATATAGCCAAACAGCGGAATACCCACAATGTCACTTTTGCCCATGTACGCAAAGTAGTTTTTGATTACTACCATCAGTACGGCAATATCAAGGTACGAAAAGTGATTGGCGCAAAACACATACGCTTTGTTAGGGTCTGGCTGCTTGCCTTCGTAACGTATGCGGATTGACATGCCAATCAGCAGGAAAAATACATGCCCCCATAGCCGATTGAGCTGGTGAGCGTAGTGCTTCCAAGAAGCTCGCTGGAGGCAGAGATACTGAAATGGAAAAATGAGCAAGTACAAAAAGATGAACCAGAATGCCGCCCAAAATGTATAAAGCGCTAGAAAGAATTTTCGCATGAATGGTCAGAAAACTTTTGCAAAGAAAGTAAGTTTCAGCACGTTATCCCAATTGTTAGTCGTCATTTGGCCAGAAAAGTATAAGAATTATATCTTTGTGAGGTCTTGCTATAACATATTTATAATCAGTGAGTTAATACTGGTTTCTTCAAAATTTTAGATGCTCAAAAGAGGTATTTTAAATAGTATGCTTGCATAACTTTTTTTTTACTATTACTTTTGTTATGCTTCGCATAATTTTTAACCAGTATGAAGGCCGACAAAACCGTTGATTATCACATAAAAACAGGATGGCACGCCATCAGCAGAATGTACAATGCCTACGCAGCGCAGTTTGACATGACCATGGCCATCGGCTATGTGCTGCTAAACATTGACAAAAATGGCACTCCTGCTACTAAAATTGCTCCAGCGCTGGGCTTAGAGCCTCGTTCGTTGACCCGAATGCTGAAAACATTGGAAGAAAAGCGCTGGATTCGTCGGGAGTCAGACGATGTGGATAAGCGCATTGTGAATGTGTTTTTGACCGAAGAAGGCAAGCGTAAGCGAGACTTGGCCCGTCGGGGTGTTTTGGACTTTAATAACAATGTTTATCAGCAAGTAAATGATGAGAAATTGGCCGTGTTTTTTGAGGTAATGCAGACCATCAGCAAGGTGGTAGAGCAAGAAACCAACACGACCAAGATGAGCCAAAACATTGCTCATATCGAAGAGATATAATTTGTACCATGATTTTCGTGTAACGCTACCCTTAGATACCTCTTTGTCATGGAACTGACCCTTAGTACACCGGCGTTGCTATTCTCAACAGCCTCGTTGCTGATGTTAGGTTTTACAAATCGGTTTATGGCTATTGCCAAACTGATTCGAGACCTCCATGCCGACTACCTCAGCAAGCCTTCTACGCATATTGTAGAACAACTCAAAAACCTCCGTTTTCGGGTTCGGCTGATTCGGAATATGCAGTTTTTGGGAGTTTCGAGCCTATTCCTCAGTATTCTATGTATGATTTTTATCTATCTCGAAATGCAGACTACGGCGGGCTGGTTGTTTGGGTTGGCACTGTTTTTACAAGCAGCTGCGCTAGCAATTTCGGTCTATGAAATCACGATTTCGATTCAGGCTCTTACGATTGAGCTTTGGGATGTAGAAGAACTTCTCGGCGACACGCCCACAAAGCGCATGCGAGATGGATTGAAGTTTTGGAAACGTAAAAAAACGACTAACTCTTAGTTTAGCGCTAGCTTAGGAAAACGGTACATACGGCTATCATAGACCATCAGTGGGTCAATCTCGATGTTGAAATACCGATACAAAGGCGATTTTGAAAGGTACTCATGTACATTGCTTTCAGAGTCAGCATTGATGACGATCCAACCTTTTGAACGCTCTAAGCTAATGGCATACGAATCAATAACTTCTGACTGAATAAGCTTGCTGATATAGGCCCGATGCTGTGGGATTTTGGCCATGAAGTCTTGGTCAAGGTAGCTCGGAAACGTAATAGAAACTTGGTATTTGTTCATGGTAGCGTTACGATTACTTATCAAACATTGCTCCTAACAAGAAGGTTCATTCGCCTGTTTTCAATACAATCTTTCCGAACTGTTGCCCAGCTTCCATGCGCCGCATGGCCAGTTCGGCATCTTCGAGCCAATAGACTTTGTCCACAACAGGCTTTAATTGTGCCCGCTCAATCAGTTGAATCATCTGCCGAAACTCCTCGGGTGTACCCATAGTGGAGCCCATGATATTCAGCTGCTTAAAGAATACTTTGGCTGGAATAATGCCATTGATGTTTCCCAATGTCCCACCATAAAAAACGATATTACTGCCAGGCGCAGCCACGTCGATGAGCTTGGCAAAACCATCTCCACCAGCGCTATCTATCACCACATCAAAAAGCCCCGCTTGGGCAATGAGGTCTTTTTCCCACTTGGGTTCTTTGTAGCTAACGCCTCCTTTGGCACCCAAGGCTACTGCACGCTCTATTTTGTCGGCGTGACCTGATGTCACCCAAACTTCAGAAGCACCGCCTGCCAGCGCAAATTGCATAGCAAACAACGCCACACCACCTCCAATGCCCGTTACTAATACTTTTTGCCCTGCCAAAAACTGCCCTCGGGTCATCAACGAACGCCAAGCCGTTAGCCCTGCCAAGGGAATCGCCGCCGCTTCTTCAAACGACAAATGACTTGGTTTTTCGACCAAATAGTCGGTCGAAATCGTAATGTATTCGGCAAAAGTACCTGGGTCGGGCATGCCCAAAATCTTGAACTCCCGGCTGTAAAACCGATGGTTGGGTCCCCAGTTGAGCGATGGGTTGATGATAACCTCCTTACCTACCCAAGTAGTGTCGCTGGTATCCCCAACGGCCTCCACCACACCTGCCCCATCGGAGCCTAACTGTACTGGAAAGCGCAAGCCGGGATAAAGTCCACCTTGAATCCAAACGTCTCGGTGGTTGAGGGCAGCCGCTTTGATACGAACCAATGCTTGACCTGCCGCAGGAGCAGGAGTAGGTATTTCTTGTACAATGAGGGGTTTGTGGAGTCCTTCGAGTATAGCAGCTTTCATAAAGTGAGCAAAAAGAATGTTGTTAGTTACAACAGCTATCCCTCCAAATTTGTTTCAAGCCTATGGGGGCGCTACCAGATTCGGAGGGATAAACGTATGGGTTTACGAAATCAAATGACCATGAAGAGTCCTTACAAGGTCTTGATGCGGATGTTGCGATACGACACCGCCTGTCCGTGATCTTGCAGTGCCAAGTGGCCTTTGTACTTCTTGGCAAAATCCCATTTGGCAAACTTGCTGGCTTCAAAACGTTTTTTGTAATCGTCAGAATTCCACTGATAATCAGCTGTTTTTTGGCCATTCACAAAGTGTTCAATATGTCCTTTGTTCACAATGATTGCGCCTGTGTTCCACTCTCCAGCAGGTTTGGCGGCGGCCACTAATGGCGGATACAGGTCATAAGCAGCTCCCGATTTTTGCTTGTCATCGAGTTTGTCGGGCCAGCCGAGGTCGTCAATCACCTGGTATTCAGGGCCTGTGAAGTAGGTGTGTTCGTATTTTTTCGGTTCGTCCTGAATCATATACATCACACCGCTATTGCCACCTTTGCCTACTTTCCAGTCGAAGCGCAGTTCAAAGTTTTCGTATTCGGCGTTCGACACGAGGTCGCCATTGCCGCCTTTTGTGACAAGCACTCCGTTGGCGATGGCCCACGTAGGCGTACTGTCTTTGCCGTAGGTATGCCAGTTGGCAAACGTTTTGCCATCAAAAAGCAAGCTGAATCCGGCAGATTGTTCGTCAGCAGGCAGCGCTGTCATGCCTGAGTCGGCTGGGGCAGTTGTGGTGGTGGCGGTAGAATCGGTAGAGGCTTTGTCCGAAGTTTTTGGGCTGCTACAAGCCGCCAACAGGCCCAATGAGGCCACCAAAAGAAGCGATTTTTGCATGGGTTTAGAAGTTTGTTGTAGTAAACTTCCAAACCTAAGCAAAAATCCGAAACATGGCAAAATGACTTAGTGAAGCGAGGGATAAATCTGATAAGATGAGGCATGACAGCAGGCAACATTGAAAGACCTTGAGTGGCATCTTAACTCCCCAAAGGATTACCTGCAAAAACTAGTAATGATTTGATTAGTAATGTTTTATAATTCAAGTAGAGTTCTGATTTCTTCGGCATAAGTTTGACCAGTCGTGATTTTGCTACGGTTTTTATCACGCATCATCAGGATATACCGCCCATTAAAATGTTTTTCGGCTTCTCGCAGTAGATGAGTGTTAATGATAGTAGAACGGCTCACCCTCATAAATTGCTTGGGGAGTTTGTCTTCTAAGGTCGAAATCGTGTAGGAGGTTAGGTATTTTTGCCCTTCTATCGTAATCAGAAACACATATTTGTCGTCAGCTTCAAAATAACTGATTTCATCGAGCTGTAGAATAAGGAGCTTGTTAGCAGTCTTGACCGTAATGGAATGGATGTCTTTTTTAGGTTGCATTTGCTCTAATAGCTTGAGCATCTGCTGATTGTAAAAGTAGTTTTCGGTCTGATTACCAGACAGTTTGGACAATTTTTCGATGGTCAACTTCAGGCGGTCTTCTTCAATGGGTTTGAGTAAGTAATCAATCGAATTTTGTTCAAAAGCTTTCACGGCGTATTCATCAAAAGCCGTGGCAAACACGACCATTGGCACGTGTCCAAGTTTAGAGAGCATCTCAAAACCATTCATAACAGGCATTTCGATGTCCAGAAAAATCAAATCGGGTTTTAAGGATTCAATCAACGAAAAGCCTTCGGCGCCGTTGTTGGCTCGCCCCACAATCTCAAACGTATCGGCAAACTTGGCCAATAATCGCTCAAGGCGAGCAACGGCCAGCTTTTCGTCATCTATCAGAATGGTACGGAACATCATAAAAGGGATTTGTATTGAAAATCAATCGTTTGCGATAGGGTTAGGTACCTCAAATTTGAGAGGCATTTGAAGGCGGACGTGTTTCTGAGGCGTGTTAATCAACTCCATAGAAGCCGACTCGCCGCAGAGCAAACGCAATTTGTCTTGAATACTCTGCAACCCATAGCCTGCGTCGAGTTGCTCTGGAAAAGCCGAGCCATTGTCGTATAGGTTGATGTACAAAAACGAATGATGTTGTAAAATTTCGATGCGGATTTCGCCCATCGAGGGCATTTTGGATATAGCGTGCTTGATGGCGTTTTCGACCAGCGGCTGAATGATAAAGCGAGGGATTTTAGCCGTTTTGAGCTTTTCGCCCCGAATGTCAATCGTATAGTTAAGGCGCTCGTCAAATCGCACCTTTTCTACCTCCAGATACGTCTGCACGATTTCGAGTTCGCTCTCTACCGAATCGTAGTATTGGTCTTTTTTGCTGGTAGCGTATCTAAAAAACTTTGAGAGGAGCATAGTCATGCGCTCGGCTTTGTCGGGGTCGAGGTGTACCAAACTGGCAATCGAGTTGAGCGCATTATACAAAAAATGAGGGTTGATTTTGGCCTGAAGAGCTTCTAATTCGGCTTGGGTTTTGAGTCCTTCCAGTTTCAGTAGTTGAAATTCTTGCTCAGAAAGTTTTCGAGTAAGTGTCTGACCTTGACTCTGAAAGTAATAGAAGGTATTCGATACAAAAAGTGGTCCAAGTATATAAAATGCCCAGTGTACTTGATGAGTAGGGGCATCTGGATAATGCACACTGAGGTATTGATAAGCTTCTGTAAACTGCTGTTGTAGAACGATATAAATGACTGAAAAAAACGAAGCAACAAGAATGGATATAAGCAGCGACAAAAGCAAATGTCGTAGCCACACCGATTTGAAAGTTCGGTCGAGCCAATTGGTTACCAAATAGGTGGTGAGCACCACACCTGCGCCACAGATGATGTTGTTGAACAACACATACTGATACAGAATAGAAAGATTAGGGTCTTTGAGGTTGAGCAAGAGGTTGGTAAAATGAATAATTCCACTGATGCCATAAGTCATAAAAGCCCCGATAATCACACCTGCAATGCGCCCCCACCAGCCTGTGTAATAAAGCAGATGGGTAAGTTGAGCCATATTTTGCTTGCCTCGGCTTCGTCCTGCTGCCGAGAAACTCAAGTCGGCATTGCTGAGCGAGGCATTGGTGAGGTTGACCTCTTCCATGCCACAAAAGCTCAGGTTGGCGTTGTCGAGAATAGCCCCTTCAAACGTAGAGAAATTGAGGTTCGAGAAACTCAAATTAGCACCCCGTAAATTGGAATTGCTGAAATTGACTCCTTCGATGTTCGAGAACCGAAAATCGGCTTTTTCTAGGTTGAGCCCACTCAAATCGAGGCCGCTTAAGTCGGCACCTCGCATTCGTAACCCAGGCGAATTGCCAATCAATTGCTCAATATAGGCTCTGGACGACTTTCTCATACGGTACGTTGGGTTATGCCACCTCCTGTTGTTTGTTGGCAATGGAGTAGAAAAGATACATCGTGTTAGGTAGTTTGTGATAGTAGGATACTGTTTTAAGAACTTGACTGCAATCAATGGATGGCCATCTCACGAATTCACAGCTTCTGCAACGCTAACCACACTGACTTGTGTTGTTTGCTGAATCAAAGTAAGCGAATCGAAGTGGTAAGATACCATGAATTTTAGACGAAGCATTGAAAATCAGGAGTGAAATGAGGGCTAATGCCTGACGAATTTCTATTTTTGTTCCAAACAACACTCCGTCGTCGTTGTATCGCTCATCGCTCAAACTTCATCCTTTTAACTTTATCCGACTATGAAAAAAATAATTGCATTTGAACTGCTCATCTGTCTGCTTTATTTGGCGTTTCGCCCGGCAGAGACACCCCTCAGAGGCTCTTGGAAACGCAATAATGCCGATGGCTCTACCACTGTGCTGATTTGCGCCGACCGTTACCTGATGTTCTCGACGTATCAGCTGGGAGGCAAACAGTTTGTGTCGGCGGGTGGCGGGCGTTACGAAATCAAGAACAACCGACAGATGGACTATGTTGCTGAATACAATACGACTGACTCAACAGTGGTGGGAAATAATGTTTCGCTCGACTTTTCGATAAAAAATGCCCAATTAGCAAGTTCAGCAGGGATTTTGAAAGGAACATGGGAGCGCCTAGACGACGGCCAGTCGGTGATGACGGGCGCTTGGCGCATCCGAGCCCGTGAAGGAAACAATGGCGAAATGACACCCATGCAGCGAGGCTCTCGCAAGACCATCAAAATGCTGTCGGGGACTCGGTTTCAGTGGGCAGCTATCAATGCCGAAACCAAACAATTTTTTGGAACAGGCGGAGGTACCTACACCATCAAAGATGGAAAATACACCGAGACACTGGAGTTTTTTAGCCGAGACAACAGCCGAGTAGGTATGGCTCTGACCTTTGACTGGGCCTTGGAGGGCGGCGATTGGAAACACGCAGGCAAAAGCTCGACAGGAGGCAAAGTCAACGAGATTTGGGCCAAAGAAGAGTAAGTGTCAGTTACTCCAGTGGTCTTTTTGATACTGTAAGGGCGTTTTGCCTGTAATGCTCAAAAACTGCCGATTAAAATTAGAGAGCGTGTTGTAGCCGCTTTCGTAGGCGGCTTGGGTTACGCTTAACTTTTTGTCCAACAGTAACTTACAAGCGTGTCCAATGCGGATTTCGGCCACAAAGGCAAAAAATGTTTTATTGGTTCGGTTTTTAAAATACCGACAAAACGCCGCCTCGCTCATACTCACCAACGAGGCCAACTCACTCAGGCGAATCTCCTCTTTGAAGTGCTTGAGCACATACTCGTGTACTTTTTGCATTCGCTCGGTTTCAGATACTTTATAGGTATTTGTATAACCCATGCTAGCGATGTAAGCGACCTCGGTAGATTGAGAAAGTTGATGCAAAATGCCCAAGAGCTTTATCACTCGGTCAAAGCCACTGAGTTGGCAAAGGTCACGCATGGCTTGCTGGAGGTAAGGCCGAAACGTTCCGACCACATCAAGCCCTCGATGACTGTTTTGTAGCAATTGGTGCAACAAGTACATTTCGGGCTTGTCAAAAAAACCTTTACCCACAAAATCTTCTGTAAAATACACTACAATCCCATGAGTCCTCAGTACAGAGTTGTTTTCAAAATACGCTTTATCACTCCGCCAAAGGTGCGGGATGTTGGGTCCCATAAATACTGTATCGCGGGGCTCAAAATGCCGAATGTCGTCGGCAATAAAGCGGGTGCCAGTTCCTTCAAGCACTGTGAATAATTGGTAATGCGGATGAAAATGCCAACTGGGGTCAAAATGAGGCTCGATTAACTCCCGAACCGTAAACGAACCCACCACACTTTCTACAGACTTTTTAAGTACAGTTTTCATCAATGACTTTTTAAGTGGTTACCTTCTCCATTTTTGCTTAAAAATACTCGTTTCCTCAAAATAATATCAAAATACAGTCAGTATTCGCAAAAGTAGGCTTATTTTTTATCATTTTTTCAAGACATTTTTGTAACGTGTTTTTCTCAATTAAAACGAAGCGTATGAAACTGGGAATGAACCTGTTGCTTTGGGGAACGGCGATTGACGAGTCGCTTTTTCCGGTGTTAGAGCAAATCAAGGCAATGGGATTTGATGGGGTAGAGGTGCCGATTTTTGACGTAAACCCTGATAACTGGCATGGTTGGCGTGCCAAGTTAGATGAGTTAGAACTCGACCGTATTGCCGTGACCATTTGCGGAGCCGACTTTCACCAGATTAGCCCCGACCCAGCCATGCGCAAAGCGACGTTGGAGCGAAACAAGCAGGCTGTAGATTGCGCTGTGGTGTTGGGCGCCAAGCTACTGACAGGTCCGTATCATTCGGCATTGTGTCATTTTACAGGACAACCCGCTACCCAACAAGAGTGGCAGTGGGCGGTAGAAAACCTTCGTGAATTGGCCCAATACGCCGAAAGTAAGGGCGTTGTATTAGGCTTAGAATACCTCAACCGCTTTGAGAGTTACTTGGTTTCTTGCGCCGACGAACTGTTTCGATTGGTCGAAGAGGTGAATCACCCTCACTGCAAGATTATGTTCGATACCTTCCATGCCAATATTGAAGAAAAGAGCTTGGGGCAGGCGATTCGGCGTTTGCAAAAGCATTTGGTGCATGTACAAGTGTCTGAAAACGATAGAAGTACTTTAGGGACAGGCAATGTAACGTGGGCAGAGGTGTTTGGTACCTTGCAAGAGATTGGTTACGAAGGATGGCTAAGTGTCGAAGCCTTTAGTCCCAAACTGGCAGCAGCCAATATTTGGCGAAAGATGTTTGAATCAGAAGAACAACTCATGCGAGATAGCCTCGCCTTTTTGCAAGAAAACCGCTGGGATTAAGGCTGTTGTGAGTCGTGTTTATTACCCAATTGATGCACTTGTTTTAAAGGTTTCTCAACGATGAGCCTTAGCGATTGAAAATAAACCGTTAGAAGTAAGTTATACGCTCCTAAGTGCAGATTGAATGAAAACTCAGGGTATTCTAAATAGATGTCAAAACGATGAAAAAAATTAACATTGCTATCGTAGGACTTGGCTTTGGAGCCGAGTTTATCCCGATTTACCAGCGGCATCCTCATGCTAATATGTATGCGATTTGCCAGCGAAACGCCGAGAAGCTCAATGCCATCGGGGATGCGTTTGGCATCGAAAAGCGATACTCCAATTATGACGAGTTACTCCAAGACCCCGCTGTGGATGCCGTACACATCAACTCGCCGATTCCAAACCACGCCGAACAAAGCCTAAAGGCCTTGTATGCAGGCAAACACGTGGCTTGTACTGTGCCAATGGCTACGTCAGTAGAAGACTGTCAGGCCATTGTGAACGCTTGCCGAGAAACTGGCAAAAAGTACATGATGATGGAAACAGTGGTGTATGCTCGTGAGTTTTTGTATGTAAAAGAACTTTACGAAAAAGGCGAACTCGGTAAAGTTCAATTCTTGAAAGCAAGCCACCAGCAAGACATGGACGGCTGGCCTGACTATTGGCCAGGGCTGCCTCCCATGCACTACGCCACGCACTGTGTGGGACCCGTGGCAGGTTTGCTCAAGTTGGAGGCTGAATACGTGTCGTGTTTTGGTTCGGGTACCATCCGAGAAGAATTAGCCAGTATTCATAACTCGCCATTTGCAGTAGAGTCGGCCCATATCAAGTTCCGAAATAGCGATTTGTCGGCCTATGTGTATCGTTCGTTGTTTGACGTAGCTCGTCAGTATCGAGAGAGTTTTGAAGTATATGGCTCTAAAAAGTCCTTTGAGTGGCCTTTGATAGAGCACGGGCCGCACGTTTTGCATACGGCTAAAAAGCCAGAACACGAAATACCCGAAGAAATTACCGTGCCTGATTATGCTCATTTACTGCCCGAAGGGATTCAACAATTTACGACCAAAGGGGTATATGACATTGCTGACAATACCCACTTGTCGTTTACGCAAGGGGCTGGTCATGGTGGTTCGCATCCTCATTTAGCACATGAGTTTTTGATGGCGCTAGTCGAAGACCGTGACCCGTTCCCGAATGCCGCACAATCGGCCAACTGGACTTCGGTCGGAATCTTGGCGCATGAGTCGGCTCTGCAAGGTGGAAAAATCATGTATTTGCCTGAATTTTAGCCTCGGCTACCAGCATAATTGGTATGATTTGGCTTTGTATGTTTTGCAGCAAAATTGCTCAAAAGTATTATCATCTATATGCTTGATACTTATCTTTATCGGTGGCTGAGCGTAGCCGAAGCCACCGATAAAGATGGTCGTGGGGCAAAAATCATCTAAATCAAGAAAATAAAACGGTAGCTGAGTAAAGACAAAGCTACATTTTACAAAATGAAAGGTTACAGGTATATTCTCGAATGTGCAGATGGTAGCTATTACATGGGTAGTACAGTCGATTTAGAAAGAAGAATTCAGGAACACCAAAATGGCGAAGGAGCAAATCATACCAAGAAAAATCTACCCATAAGGCTTATCTACTTTGAAGAGTTTGACAGAATCGATAGTGCCTTTTATCGAGAAAAACAGATTCAAGGGTGGAGTAGAAAAAAGAAAGAAGCTTTGGTAAATCAGGACTTACAAAAATTGCATGAGTTTGCGGAATGTAAAAATAAAACCCATCACCAGAATTATGTTTCTTCGTCAAACGCAGATGAAACTGTAAAAAGTAAAGTAGAATAGTGTCTTTTGAAAGTGACTTGTAGCTAATACAAATGCAAAAATGCTTGACACTAATTGTTAGTAAACATAAACTCAAGTTAGTGGTTTTTGATCAACGATTTATTGCTTAGTGGATTATATGTAATCACAAATTGCCATCCCAAAGATGCCAGTAAAACCCTCTGTTCAGATGAAAACCTTTTCGGTCATCCTTTGTTGCGTAGGCTTGTTTTGGATGCCTTCAACACAGGCACAGAAGAAGAAAAACGAACCTGCCGCTGCACCAGTCGTTACAAGTACCCCTCGCCGCCTCGAAATCTTGTTTTTGGGTGACAACGGTCACCACCGCCCCATCGAGCGAGTGCCTATGGCGATGTCTGCATTAGGTCCCAAAGGGATTAACTTTACGTATTCTGATAATCTCAACAGCCTAAATAAGAAATACTTAGACTTGTTTGATGCAGTGTTGCTCTATGCCAACTGGGATAGTATTCCGCCGCCTCAAGAAAAAGCTCTCATTGACTATGTGGCTTCGGGCAAAGGCTTAATAGCGGTGCATTGTGCTTCGTATTGTTTTCGGAATTCGCCCGAATTGGTCAAAATGATGGGTGGGCAGTTTTGGCGACACACGTGGGATACCATTCGCCCGATCTGGACTCGCCCCGACCACCCCGCCATCATGGGTACGCAAGCCTTCAAAACTTTGGACGAAACCTATTTGCACTCAAAACTCCAAGCCGACAATTTGGTGCTTACTGAACGAGAAATCCAACCCGACCAGTACAAAGACAAACCCAACCAAAAAACCGAACCCTATACATGGGTACGCACGCACGGACAGGGACGGGTATTTTATACCGCTTATGGCCACGACGAAAACACGTGGGGTCAGCCGGGCTTCATGGCTCTTTTAGAAAAAGGAATTCACTGGGCAGTAGGTGATAAAGCATTGAATGACTTCAAGGCGCTTAATCCACAATCTTTTACTTATCGAGAAGTCAAGCTACCAAACTACGAAAAACGCTCTGAACCTCAGGTTCAGCAAGGTGCTCTTAGTCCTTCAGAATCTATGAAGCATATTCAGGTGCCGCCTGATTTTAACCTGAGCTTGTTTGCTGCAGAGCCTAATGTGCAGCACCCCATTGCGATGTCTTGGGATGAAAAAGGGCGGCTCTATGTGCTTATTACCAAAGACTATCCCAACGAACGCAAAGACACAGGCGGGAGCGATTTTATCTTGATTTGCGAAGATACCGACCACGATGGCAAGGCGGATAAGTTTAGTAAATTCGCTGATAATCTGAGTATTCCGACTGGAATGGTCTTTGCCAATGGAGGCCTGATTGTGAGCCAAGCACCACACATGCTGTTTTTGAAAGATACCGACGGCGATGACAAAGCCGACGAACGTAAGATTTTGTTTTCGGGTTTTGGTACAGGCGATACCCACGCTGGTCCGTCTAACCTTCATTATGGCTTCGATAACTGGATTTGGGGTTGTGTAGGGTATTCGGGTTTTGTAGGTAAGCCCAAAGACAACACCGACAGCCTCAAGTTTGGACAGGCGTTCTTCCGCTTCAAACCCGATGGTTCAAAAATCGAGTGGATGACCAGTACGTCTAACAACACGTGGGGGATGTCGTTCAATGAGGCGGGCGATGTGTTTGGTTCTACGGCCAACAACTCGCACGGCTGGTACATGGCCATTCCACACCGGAACTTTAATGGAGTAGTAGGCATGGGTAGCGACAACGGTAGTCGCAGCACCGATACCCACAAAGATATGAAAACCATCACGCCACGAATCCGTCAGGTGGACGTGTTTGGCGGCTTTACGGCAGCGGCAGGGCACAATTTTTACACGGCAAGGGCTTTTCCGAAGCAGTATTGGAACAAAATCGCCTTTGTAGCAGAACCAACGGGGCACGTGTTGCACCAAAATCAGATGGTCAAAAAAGGATCTGATTACGAAGACAAAGAAGCCTTTAACCTGCTGGCTGGTGCCGACGAGTGGTTCTCGCCTGTGTTTGCCGAAGTGGGCCCCGATGGAGCCGTGTGGGTAGCTGACTGGTACAGCTTTATTATTCAGCACAACCCCCGTCCCGACGGCTTCAAAATGGGTGTTGGTAATGCCTACGAAACCGATTTACGAGACTATACCCACGGGCGTATCTATCGAGTGGCGTGGAAAGATGCTCCCGCTTATACGCCTATTAGTCTGAGCAAAGAACGTCCTGATGAACTGGTCAATGCACTGAAAAACAATAATTTATTCTGGCGAATGCACGCTCAGCGCCTTTTGGTGGAGCGTGGTCAAACCGATGTGGTACCTGCCTTGCTCGAACTCCTACAAGACCAATCGGTAGATGCCGTAGGGCTCAACGTAGGAGCTATCCATGCGCTCTGGACACTCAAAGGCTTGGGGGTGATTGATTCACCACTGCCTGTGGGTAAGGCTGCAAGGGCCGAAGTGATTACGTCACTCAAACACCTGAGCCCCGCCGTTCGCAAAAATGCGGTGCAAGTATTGCCCCGAACCGAAGCGTCGGTAAAAGTGCTGTTAGACAACAACTGCCTCAACGACGACGAGCCGTTGGTGGTACTCAATACGATTTTGGCTTTGTCAGAAATGCCACTTTCATCCGAAGTCGAAAAAATAGTCTTGAACCGTTTGGAAACTGCAACCGAGGCAAACGACCGCTGGCTTCCAGATGCTTTTGCTTGCATCCTGACCAGCAAGCAAGCCAAACTGTTAAAGCAATACGTGGGGCAGTTGAGTCAAAAAGGTAAAGAAGCCCCTATGCACCACGACCACGCTGCTATGATGCAAACCGCCAACAAGCAAGCTGCGGCTTCTACAACAGCGCCAACCCAAGAATCCTCACTGGTCGATTTGACCATCACCGACATCCAGTTTGAACCTAATGCGCCTTTTGTACGAGATCGAATCCGTTATTTTGTGTCGGTCAAAAATGCAGGGAAAGATTCATTGAAAAAAGGAATTCCTGTGCCACTCAATATTCGGATAGAAGGACAGGGGCAACGAGTTACAGTGTATAGTCTTGCCTATAAAAATGGCATTGGGCCTGGCGAAACGGTGACTATTAGCCGGTTGTCTAATGGTCCTTGGGAGGGCGACATGGGCTTCTCGACCGATGTTGCTGGCGAGTACACGTTTTCGGTGGTAGCCGATCTGGACAATAAAATCGCCGAAGGCAACGAAAAGAACAATACCTTCAGCAAGAAATTGAGCTTTCAGTCACCGCAGCGACTGGCGGTGTTTGCCTTGGAGAGAGCTGCACGCAGTTATGCTTCGGTAGCCCCCGCCGACTCGGTGGCAGCGCTGTTGAAAAACTACGAAAAACTCAATGCCGACGAAAGCCGTGCTTTGCTGAGAGGACTGACAGATGGCTGGAATCCTCGCCGTAAAGAAAAAGTAACCGAAAGTAATCAGCAGTTTATGGTGAGTTTGGCCAATAAACTCCCGAAAGAAAACAGCGAACGGCTCGGTAAATTGATGCAGGCTTGGGACATCAAAAATGCCGTGAGTGAAGCCGACAAAAATGCGATGGTTATCAAGATTAAGTCGGTGAAAGAGGCCATGAAATTCGATCTGAAAGAGTTTACTGTGCCAGCTGGAAAATCAGTGATTATAGAATTTGAAAACCCCGATGCCATGCAACACAACTTGGTGATTGGTAAGCCCAGCAGCTTGGCTGTCATCGGTAAAGCCGCTGACAAGATGATTACGGCCAAAGATGCTGCCGAGAAAAATTACGTGCCGGCGATTCCGCAAGTGTTGTTTTCGACACCACTCGTGAACCCTGACCAAACGTATCAGCTTAAATTCACAGCCCCTACCACCCCTGGTGACTATCCCTTTGTGTGTACTTTTCCTGGACACTGGAGCCTCATGAATGGCGTGATGAAGGTTAAGTAACGAATACACATTTTCTTAAAACAAATGCCCCGCCAAGCAGCAATCGACTTCTTGGCGGGGCATTTTGCAAAAGGTAGCTCTATTTTCCTTTGCGGATGTAAATATTGCCGTGCATGTTTTTCATCATGACTTCTTTGCCGCCGCCGTTTACCTTACCTTGCACCCAGTCCGAAACGCTCACTTTGTACATGCCGTCTTTGCTAGTTTTGGTACTTTGAGGTTGGGTTTTGTCCACATCTACATCAAAATCGCTATAGATTTCGCCTCGGTCGGAGCGTAGTTTTACATCAAACTTGGCCGAAGGCGGAAACGTCACGTCCACGTTGCCATTGAGGGTCGAAAAAGCCATTGGTGCATCGGTTACCGCCTTGAAGTTAGCTTTCAAATTACCATTAATCGTATTGACAACCGCCGAGCCCGACACGTTGGTAAGTTGTATGCCGCCGTTGACATTCGTGATTTCAAAGTCACCCGATACGCCTTCTACCGAAATCTCACCGTCGTTTACAGTACTTACTTTCAGCGAACATTGGGTAGGAACTTTGATGTTCAAAACCAATGGGCGTTGCATGAGTCGTGAACTTACTTTGACAGTATTGTTGCGTTCTTCGGCAGTGATTTCAAGCCCTCCTTTGGTGGATAGGCGCTTCATGCCATTGGATGATTCTTCCCTTTTTTCGGAATTATTCTTTACCGTGGCCTCGATAATGACTTCTTTGCCTGCGTATGCCGAAACGTGGATAGAGCCACTGATTAAGTTGACATGTAGCGAACTTGGCTTGGTGGGGTCGCTGAGCGGGATAGTAAGTTGCTCTTTTATATCGTTTTGTGCCAGCGTTGGCTCAAAAAATCCCATCAATGATACCAGCGAAATGCTAAATAAAAATCGAAATGCTTTCATGGTGGTTGTTACAGTTTTTTTAGATAAATGTTTCCGTTAAAAGTCTCAAATCTGAACACCCTGCCGCCATCGCCAATCCGAATGGCGGTTTCGGTGCTGAGTTTGTAGGTGGTTTTATGCTCGTTTTTTTCCTGTTGCTTAATGACTCGTGTTGGTAATGTTTCTACGTTTTGAAAGTCAGTATAAAACTCACCTTGAAAACTTTTGAACTCGCAGTCTGCCGACAGATTAGATGGATAATTGATGTTTAGATTTCCATTGAGGGTATAAAAATCAGACTGATTAGGCGGTAGTGCCGTGTAGCTGGCGTTTACGTTTCCATTGACAGTTCGAGCTTTGGTGTCGTTTTTTACATTTTTGAGCGTGATGGCACCGTTCACATTATGTACATTTAGTTTTCCGCTGATGTCACTGACGGTAATGTCGCCATCGTTGACCGTCGAGACAGAAACGTTCAAGTTGTAAGGCACTTTCACCGTAAAATCGAGCCGATAGCGGTATTCGATACGCCGATGGTGGTTATTTTCTTGCCACCGTTGGTGAGGTCGAGAATCATACGGTTGGGCAATGTAGGCCATGATGGTGTCGGCATCTTGGTCTATCTCAAACTTGAACTCCTGCTTGCCTTTTTCTAAAGCTCCAGCCGTTTTGGCACTAATGGTTTTGTCCACATCAATAATCACTTTGTCGCCTGAGTAACCTTCTACTTTGATGAGCCCATCAATGTTGTAAATGGCTAAAGTACTGGCATTTGCACCTTTCTGAAGGCTAAACTCTTTGTGTATGTGTTCGTTGAACTTGTCGGTTTGGGCGGGAGCTTCGGTACAAGAGAGTACCACTACCACCCATAGGGGGGCAATAAACTTTTTCATGGCTATTATACGGATTGGTTGGTTTTAAGACAGGTCTTTGATGGTCTGCTCTAGTTTGTTTTTCACCAAAATATCTAAGTTGTTTTGTTGAAGTAATTTCTTAAACACCTTGATAGAACGCTTTTCTTGAAGCTTGACCATAGCGTCGGCCAGTGCTACTTGTACCAGAGGCGATTCTTGACGGGTGAGCGAATGTACGAGTCCTTCACGCACCACCGCATTGTTGGCCAACGGAATCAAGGCTTCAATGGTCACCAGCCGCACATTGACGTTGGGGTCGTTGTTGAGGGTGGTGAGTAGTGCATCTATGATTTTGCTGTCCACCTCATTGATTTCGCTGGTATAGCTTACGGCTCGTAGGCGCTCAGTAGCCGAGGGGTTTTCTAAGAGCGAAAGCATCATCATTTGGCGCATTTCCTGTACTTGGGTCGAGAGCGTGTCTATCTGTTGCTTGTAGGCCATGTTGGGCGTTTGCCGATAGCTAATCCAATAGCCCAGTAGGCCGCCTACCAGCAAGAGCAAGGTGCCGTAAGCCAACTGACTCATCAACTTGGGCGTAAATACCTGCTGCAAGCGCTGCAACCAAGTCTGGAACGATGAAGGCGTATCGTATTGAAGCGAATCCTTGTATAGGTCGAGCATGGTGTCAAAGCGAGCCTTCATTTGCTTGCTTGGCTCAGGTGTTGGGAGTTGACCCATCAAGCTCCACAACTGTTTGTTAGCCTCGAACTCACGCTGGCAGTCGGGGCAGGTGGTTAGGTGTGAATCCACCTTAACCCGTTCTTGTTCAGGTAGTTGTTCGGTGAGCCATTCGGTGAGCCGTTCCTTACTATATTCACAATTCATAGACAGGTCCTCCGTTTTCAATTTTAAAAAAAAGCGTTCTCAACTCCCCCATAGCTCGATGAATCCGTACCTTGATGGCTCCCTCCGTTGTATCCAGAATGCGAGCAATTTCTTCGTATTTTAATTCCTGAAAACGACTCAATATCAGTACTTCTCGGTGTTCGGGACTGAGCTTGCCAATGGCGCTGTGCAAAAGGTCAAGTTCTTGTTTTTTGATGAGCGTTTCGTCGGCCAGCGCCCCTCCACTGAGCTGATTGGCCCAGTCATTAAGGTCTTGTGCTTGGCTATGCCGCTTGTTTTGCTTGAACGAATCATTCAAAACATTGCGAGCCAGATGATACATCCACGTTCTGAATTCGCCATCTGCTGTAAAGGTATGGCGGTATTTCAACATGCGATAGAACACCGTCTGCACCATGTCTTCGCTTGCATCAGCGTGCCCCGTCATGTGGTAAAGAAACGCATGGAGTGCTCGGTGATAGCGCTCAAAGAGCAGTCCCATCTTGTCCAAGTCTCCGGCTTTTACCTTGAGCATTAGGGCGTTATCTGAAAAAGCATTCAATAGCGTTTGGTCGAGTTGGTTGCTGATTTGTTGTGGAAACCTCGGTAAAAAGAGAAGGTTACATCAAAAATGAAAAATTGTTTGAAAAACTTTTTTACCACATTTTATAAATTTATAATTATCTGATAGTAAGCGCCTTGCATTTTGCTTGATGATGATAGATAAACAAGTTTGACAGTCAGATTCCAACCTTTGAGATGGTAATAGCGTCAACCTAAAAAAACAAAGCTATGAAAAAATATATTCTACTAGTGGTCATATCACTGGCTTTTGGAGCCTGTACCAGTGATAATCTCAGCCCTGCCGAAAAAGGGCTTGTCGGCACTTATCAAGCCATTTCAGACCCTTTGCGGTGTGCAGCACCTACTACACAAGGACTTAGAATTACTGCCGACGGTGCTCAGCTAAAAATTACATACGATTACTTTGGAAAGGCTGGGTATGAGCTGTCGAATGTAACTACCGAAGAAAAAGATGGGGAAACGAAGCTATTTTACAAAGGTGCCGAACTGGGCAAGTACGTGAGAGATAGCTATTTAAAGTGGAATGGTAAGCAGTTTGACACCATCGAAGGCATGGTACTGTATCTTCGTTATGGTCAGCCGCAAGCCGAACACATTGAGTTTATGGGGGCGAAATGAGTTTTTTAATGAAGAGAGTCGAGGAAGTCAAGAAAGTCGAGGGGGTTGAGAGCATGTAGTTAGCAAAATACAAGAGCGTTGAGAAAATAGCTTTCTCGACGCTCTTGTGTTGTATAGAAAAGGTCTGTTTGGGCTTAATTAATGCAAAAAATGACGAACTCCAGTGAGAACCATGGCGATTCCGTTGGCGTTGCAGTAATCAATCGAGTCTTTGTCTCGAATAGAACCTCCTGGCTGTACTACGGCCGTAACCCCAGCGCCGTGAGCGATTTCTACACAGTCAGGAAACGGGAAAAACGCCTCTGATGCCATCACGCTACCTTGTAGGTCGAAGCCAAAAGTATGGGCTTTGTCAATGGCTTGTTTGAGCGCATCTACCCGGGAGGTCTGACCGACTCCACAAGCCAACAACTGACCATCTTTGGCCAATACCACGTTGTTCGACTTGAGGTGTTTGCAGATTTTCAAAGCAAACACCAGGGCTTTCTCTTCGTCAGTCGTAGGGGCCTTTTCGGTGACTACTTTGAAATCCGTTGCAGTTTCGGTCGAAAGGTCTTTATCTTGTTCCAAAACCCCGTTTAGCAGCGTGCGGAACTGCTTGGTAGGCAATTCGACAGGTTTACGAACGAGCAAACGGCGGTCTTTTTTCTTCTTCAATACTTCCAAAGCGTCGTCAGCAAAAGAGGGGGCAATCAGAATCTCAAAGAACAGCTTGTGCATTTCGTCGGCAGTAGCCAAATCAACGGGCTGGTTGGTGATGATAACCCCGCCAAAGACTGAAACAGGGTCACAACCCAAGGCATTAACGTAGGCTTGATGCGCCGTGGGGGCCGAAGCAACGCCGCAGGCGTTGTTGTGCTTCACAATCACAAAGGTAGGCTCACTAAATTCATCAATCAGGCGCACACAAGCTTCTACATCCATGAGGTTGTTGTACGACAACTCCTTGCCGTGCAATTGGTCAAACATGGCCTCCAAATCGCCATAAAACGTAGCGTCTTGGTGTGGATTTTCGCCGTAACGAAGGGTCTTTTGAGGCAATGCCTTGAAATTCTCGACCGAACTCGTACCTGCAAACCACGCATTGATGGCCGTGTCGTAATGCGAGCTAACTCCAAACGCCCAAGTTGCAAACTGTCGGCGGTCGGCTAAGGTAGTGCTGCCATCGTTGGCTTGGAGGGTGGCAAGTGTGTGAGCATATTGGGTTCGAGACGAAACGATGAGCACATCTTGAAAGTTCTTGGCAGCCGCCCGAATGAGCGAAATCCCCCCAATGTCAATTTTCTCGATGATGTCTTCGTCACTGGCACCCGAAGCCACAGTCTCCTCAAAAGGATATAAATCTACAATCACCAAGTCAATAGCTGGGATTTCAAAATCCTCTGCAATTTGTATATCTTCCTCATTATCACGGCGATACAAGATGCCACCAAATACCTTAGGGTGAAGGGTTTTGACCCGTCCTCCAAAAATAGAAGGATAACTGGTAAGGTCTTCAACGGAAGTAACAGGAATCCCCATTTGCTCGATAAACGACTGCGTGCCACCGGTAGAGTAAAGTTTGACGCCGTGTTGGTGGAGGTGCTCAACGATAGGAGCGAGGCCGTCTTTATAATAAACTGAAATTAAGGCAGATTGGATTTTTTTAGAAGACATGATAAAAGGCTTCGATTTTTGAAGGCGCAAAGTTACAGGTTTTGTAATCGGTAACGAAGCACAGTCTAAACAAATTCGAGATTAAGTATGCAGTCAAACTTATTTTTATGAACCACACGGTGCACTGCTGCAATAGATAGAAACATAGATGACAGATTATCAAACATTTAAGACCTATGCTCACTATGTGCCTATGTGGTTTTAATTTGCCTTAATACTTACTTGTCGCCCATGCCGTCAAGAAGCGACGGATTTATTCTAAATTTGAGCCCAAAGTACCTCGATAATTCCCCGATATTGCCATGCTCACGATTCGCAAAGCCGAACCTGCCGATGATGACCAGATTTGGTCTATCATTCAAGCCGTAATTTCAAAAGGAGATACCTATGCCTTTGCGCCGGATTCGTCCAGAGAAAAAATGCTGGGCTACTGGTGTGGCCCTGATCGGCATACCTATGTGGCAACGATTGATGATGAAATAGTGGGCACTTTTGTGCTCAAAGACAACCAACCCGACCTTGGCTCGCATATTGCCAATGGCTCTTACATGGTGGCTGAACGAGCCAGCGGCCAAGGCATAGGCAAGGCAATGGGAGAGTTTTCGATAGCAGAGGCCAAACGGCTCGGTTACAAGGCTATGCAGTTTAACATCGTGATTAAGAGTAATGTACGAGCCGTACAGTTGTGGCAAAAGTTAGGGTTTGACATCATTGGCGAAATCCCCGAAGCGTTCAATCACCAACAAAACGGCCTAACCAATGCCTACATCATGTATCGGAAGGTGTAATGAACACTATTCCAGAAACAAAGCAAACTTTTCCTCACGACACAACCCAACACCGATGCGACTTATCTTTTTATTGAGCTTAGCTACCTCAATGGCGCTGGGGCAGGCCATCCCTCAAACCGAATCCAGCAAGCCCTTTGTGCTGGGTGTCGTGGACCAACTCCAATCGGTAGAGCTGGGCGAGAAAAGAATCGTAAATATCTATTTGCCCGAAGGATACAATCCTGCCGATACTACTCGTTACCCAGTGGTTTATTTGCTGGACGGCTCCGCCGACGAAGATTTTATTCACGTAGTGGGATTGTATCAGTTCAACAATTTTTCGTGGATTAACCGAGTGCCAAAGTCTATTGTAGTGGGGATTGCCAATGTGGATCGCCGCCGAGACTTTACTTATCCCACCACCGTAGCCGAAGATGCCAAACGCTCGCCAACGGCCGGGAAGTCGGGCCGATTTATCCAGTTTATCGAAAAAGAACTGCAACCCTACATGGCCGCTCACTACAAGACGAACACTTCGAAAACGCTGATTGGGCAATCGTTGGGCGGACTTTTGGCCACGGAAATACTACTGAAAAAACCACAGCTTTTCAACAAATACATCATCATTAGCCCCAGTATTTGGTGGGACAATGGCTCCTTGCTGACCCTGCCTTCGGTGGTGCATCAAAAGAGCTTCACGATGCCTACGCAAGTATATATTGGGGTAGGTAAGGAGGGGCTGGCTCCTACGGCCACGCCTCATGTGATGGAAGTAGATGCCAATTTATTGGTAGAGCGGCTCAAAAACTCCGAGAGCAAAAGCCTGACGGTTTATTTTGATTATCTCCCTCAAGAAAACCACGCTACCATCACCCACCAAGCGGTGTTTAATGCACTTCGGTTGTTGTATCCGTAAGAGACTTTTATAAAGTGAACGTTGATTGACCAACACTACACCAGTAACTGAAGCACAAATCACATTCACCATCCAAGCATTGGCGCCGGAGATACTACGCCATTTCTGCTCTCTCGATAGCTATCGGGACAAGTTTGGGGCGAGCGGGGTTGTTGGCGATTCCTTCCCGTGGCTGTGTCTCCTGACCAGCCACTTGTGCGCCAGCAGTATTAATAAATAGTGTTATTGATATGGAAATATAGCTAATTTGGAAGATAGAATGTACTTTGCGAATAGGATTTAATGGCTAAATAGTTAAGCCAGTCGGGTCAGGCATAAAGCCTTGCTCGTTAGCGACAATTCATAACAACAAACCCTAATGAATTGACAAAGCAATGAAACATTCAAAGGTGGAAAATAATCAGATTTGTAGAGCATGCAAGCATCCAGTAAGTGATGCTTTTTGTAGTCATTGCGGTGAGCCAACTCATGTAAAACGTATTACGCTAAAAGGCCTTCTACATGATGTTTTTCATTTTTTTACCCATGTAGATAAAGGCTTTGCCTATACCTTAAAGCAACTTGCTATTGCACCAGGGAATATGCAACGGCAATTTATAGAAGGGAATAGGCGAAATCATCAAAAGGCTTTTTCCATGTTTTTTATTTGTGCTACAATCACTGCATTTAGCCGCTATTGGATATTAAAATCACTCAATACATTTAATGGGCAAGCAGGACTAAATGATGCTAATTTTTTTCATGAATATTTAGTTCCGATTCAAATTGGACTACTACCTATCATTATTTTTTTGGCCTATGTACTATTTAAAAATACAAAGTACAATGTTGCAGAAATAGGGGTGCTTATTTTATACACATTTTCATTTTTTCTTCTACTCACTATTCTCTTATGGCTCTTACGATTCATAAAACCAGATTTGAATATTACCTACCTTGAATTACCTACTATTACGGTCTATTGCAGTATTACTTTTTTGAATTTTTTTAAGGAAGAAAAACGTTGGGTAGTACTAGTGAAAAGTCTGTTATTTATCATCCTTGTTTTTGTTTGCATACAATTTGCAGAGGATATCATTGAGTCTTTGCTTGATAAAAAATGATCACAGTAACTCAAATGCAAATGTTCCCCATTCGCCCCAAAACGGAGTTTGGGGCGAGCTAAGCCATTTGACATCCAAAGCAGCGTTGAGAGTGAGTGGGGAAGTGCTAAACTTTATATACACTAACTTAGCAAGAAACGGGTTTTATATCGTCCCAAGCGTAGTCATCTTTGCTGTATTATTAACAATCCAAATTTTTAAAGATGAGTACATTCATTTTAGTACACGGTTCGTGGCATAGTTCTTGGAATTGGCATAAAGTGGTTCCAATTTTAGAAAAACAAGGACATAAGGCTATTTCTATTGATTTGCCAGGTATGGGTAGAGACAAAATGCCTATTCAAAATGTGACATTGGAAGTTGCCGTTAAAAAATTAACAGATGTAATTGATGGTGAAGATGGCCAAGTAATTTTAGTAGGACATAGTAAAAACGGAATTATTATTTCGCAGGCAGCTGAATACAAGCCACAAAAAATCGAAAAATTAATTTATGTAGCTGCCTACCTAATCCCAAATGGTAAAACACAAGCAGAATATTCTGCACAAGACACAGAAGGCGTCTTAAAACCTTATGTTACAAGATATCCTGAAACAAACTCACACACCTTAAAGCCAGTTATTTACAAAGAGGGACTTTATCATGACTGTGATGATGATATCACCGAAATGGCAAAGTGCATTTTGAGCAATGAAAGCGTAGCAACGGGCATCACGCCTTTGCAACTTACAGAAACGAATTATGGCATAGTGCCAAGATATTACATTGAATGTACTGAAGACAAAGCAGTAACGCCATTTATTCAGCAGAAAATGTACACAGAGACGCCCTGTAAGAAGGTATATCAAATGAAGACAAGTCATTCACCTTTCTTCAGCAAGCCAAAAGAATTATGCAGTATTTTAACAGAGATTGCTGCCTACTAACCCTTTCCGCCCCAAAACGGAGTTTGGGGCGGAAAGGGCCTAGCGTCTCTGACGCAAATGCTTGGATATTATAGCTTACCAAGGTTTATTGTTGCTTCGATTGTCGGCCCTTGCTCACTCTAAACACCAATCGCCCTACAACAGAGTTTAAGGCATGGCGTATTTCTCATGCCTATAATCTTTTCCTATTTTTCGTTACTACATTGGACTTTGTACGCACTTCTCGCTATTTTGTCAACTTTTCCGCACAACATCTTCAAACCCTAACCTTAACCATCCAATGTGTTACAAGCGCATCCTGAAAACACTGGTCTTGGTAGGCGCAGTTGCTTCGGCCCAAGCCCAGCAAATAGACGAAACCTACAACCAAAAAATCAAGGAATTTACTACCGACCCTCGGTTTTTGCCGCCGTCGGTGCTTAACTTGGTCAACGACCCCAAAATCCCGTCGCCCCTCAAGCAGTTTAACCAAATTATCGGAGCGCCGGGCACCATGCACCGCACTGAAGAGATTCATGGCTATTTCCGCAAGCTGGCCCAGACCTCGCCCAACATCATCACCGAGCAAGTAGCCACTACCGAAGAAGGGCGACCCATTCAGATTGCCGTCATTGCCAATGCCGCTACGCTCAAGCGCCTCGACCACTACAAAAAACAAACGGCACTCTTGGCCGACCCCCGCAAGGTGAACCCCGCCGACCTCAACGCCATCTTGGGCGATAGCAAGGTGATTTATTACCTCAACGGCGGTATGCACTCTACCGAAACGGGCTCGCCCGAGATGCTCATGGAGCTGGCGTATCGGCTCATCACCAGCCAAGCCGACGAAATCAAAGCTATCAGAGACAACCTCATCGTGGTGATTAACCCGGTGTCGGAGCCGGATGGTTGGGACAAAATGGTAGATTGGTATAACCGATACACTAAAAAACGCACGGATTTTGAGGATGGTCGCCCCGCTTCGCCGCCGTATTGGGGCAAGTACGTGTTTCATGACAACAACCGTGACGGCCTGCAAGTATCACAGGCCATTACCAAAAGCATTTTCAAAATTTATTTTGACTGGCATCCTACCGCCATGCTCGACCTCCACGAATCGGTACCGCTGTTGTACATCTCGACGGGCACGGGGCCTTACAGCGAAGCCGTTGACCCCATCGCCATCGGCGAATGGCAGGTAATGGCCGACCACGACATGACCAGCCTCGCCGCACAAGGGCTGCCGGGGGTGTTTGACTGGGCTTTCTACGACGGCTGGTACCCCGGCTATGGTATTTGGGTGGCCAACAACCACAACTCGGTCGGGCGGTTTTATGAAACCTTTGGGAACGCCGGCGCCAACACCTTCATGCGAGACTTGGCCAATGCCAAATTTGCAGGTGACAACGTAACCAGCCGTGAGTGGTACCGCCCGTATCCGGCCACCGAGAAAGTCTATTGGTCGTACCGAAACAACATCAACTACATGCAAGCGGGTGTGTTGGCATCGCTGGGCTATGCGGCCTCCAACAGCAAGTTGTTGTTGAAGAATTTTTACCAAAAAGGCCTCAATAGCCTCAAAAAAGGCATCGAAGAAAACCCCAAAGCCTTTGTGATTGGCAAAAACCAACGAGACCCTGCCATGGCTGCCTATTTAGTGAATCAGTTGCGAGTACAGGGCATTGAAGTGCACCGAGCGGAGTCGGGACCTAATCAGGGCGACTACGTGGTACTGATGAACCAACCGTATCGTAACTTGGCGCACTCGTTGCTTACCAAGCAAAACTTTCCGAAAGAGGCGAAGTTTCCACCCTACGACGACATCGCCTGGACACTTCAGTACCTCAATGGCGTAAGTGTAACTCAGCAAGATTCGCTCAAATACAACCTCGCCGACCTCAAGCTCCTCAGCACCGACGCCACCTACGTGGGCCAAACCGAGGGCGAAGGCACCAATTATGTGCTGCACTACAAGACTCAAAACACGGTGCTGCCGGCAGCGTACTGGGCCAAGTCACAGAGTAATAGCGCCAAGACGATTGTGCTTGATGCCAAGGTGACTTTAGAGGGTCGTAAAGATACTCTTGCTCAGGGAGCAGTGGTGTTTGCGGGCCTTAGCGCCGACCAAGCCAAGCAACTGGCCAGTAAGTTTAGCCTCGACCTCATCGCCACCAAGAGCATCCCCAACGTCAAACAGCACGAAATTACCCTGCCCAAAGTGGCGATTTACCACACTTGGTACAATACCCAAGACGAAGGCTGGGCACGCTACACCTTCGAGCAACGAGGGATTCCGTTTACCTCTATCCACAAAGACCATCTCAAGAAAGGCAACTTGCGGGCGCAGTTCGACGTGATTTTGATTCCTCGAGTCAACGGAGCGGCGAGCAATTTTCTGCACGAAGTAGATACCAAATTTGGCCCTATGCCCTACACCAAAACCGCCGAGTTTCCTTCGCATGGCGCTCCTGATGCCACCGATGACATCACTGGCGGCCCAGGTTTTGAGGGAATAGCTGAACTGAAAAAATTTGTAGAAGCAGGTGGCGTACTCATCACCTTAGACAATACCTCAAGCATCATCGCCGACTTGGGCATCGCTCGTGAGCTGCGACGCTACGAGTCGCCTACGCTCTTTCACCCGGGCTCTATCGTGCAGGTGAAGGCTCGCAACCGCAACCACCCAATCCTGTATGGGTATCCTGAGTTATTTCATATTTTCAAAGGGCAAGGAGGCTTTCTCCAAACCGAAAAACGTGACCGCTCCATGATGCTGGCGCAGTACGGCACCAAGCCCCTCAAAGAAGAAGAAGAATACAAGGGGCTTATTATGGGTATGCCTGAGCGCAAAGAGCAAAAGCCGGACCCCAAAGCCGCTGCCCCCAAGCCCGAGCCACCGTATTTGCTTTCGGGCATGGTGCGCAACGAGCAGACCATCATTGGACACGGCGTGGTGTTCAATGTACCCGTGGGGCAAGGGCAGTTGGTAGCCTTTACCTTCGACCCGCTGCACCGCTACCTCAACCACCACGACGCCCCACTGCTCTGGAATGCCATCCTGAACTGGAACGCACTGCGGTAGAAAATCAGCCGATTGGGTGATCGTATCCATCAACTTGAGCCGAATAAAGACCTTATTCGGCTCATGTTTTGCCCAAATATGAGCCGAATGAATAAAAAAAGCCCATCAACATCCCCAATTCTGGGCGTCGATGGGCTTTTTAGGGGAAGAAACGAAGTACTACACCTTGGGGCCGGCGTGGATGATTTCGTCGGAGCAGCCGTCTTTGTACGTCTCAAAATTTTGGGTGAACAAACCCGCCAGCTTGTGGGCCGTTTGTTGGTAAGCGGAGGCGTCGGCCCACGTGTTTTGAGGAATCAATATTTCGGACGGCACGCCTTCGCAGTGCAGGGGTATTTTTACCCCAAAAATAGGATCGGTGAGGGTCTCGGTGCTCGATAGCTCGCCGCTGTGGATGGCGTCGAGGATGGCACGGGTGTATTTGAGCTTAATCCGTGAGCCAACCCCGTAGGCGCCGCCAATCCAGCCCGTATTGACCAACCACACTTGGGCGTCGTGCTTCTGGATTTTTTGGGAGAGTAGCTCGGCGTATTTGCTGGGGTGCCACACCATAAATGCCGCCCCAAAGCAGGCCGAAAACGTGGCCGTGGGCTCCGTGACGCCCATTTCGGTGCCCGCTACTTTGGCCGTGTAGCCACTGATAAAATGGTACATGGCCTGTGCTGGGCTCAGCTTCGACACGGGCGGCAGCACCCCGTAGGCGTCGCAAGTCAAGAAGATGATGTTTTTGGGGTGCCCACCCACGCACGGAATCTTGGCGTTGGGGATAAACTCAATCGGATACGAAGCCCGGGTGTTTTCGGTGATAGAGATGTCTTCGTAGTCAACTTGGTGAGTGTTGGGGTTGTAGCGTACGTTTTCGAGTACGGTACCAAACTTGATGGCCTCAAAAATTTCGGGTTCTTTTTCGGCGCTGAGGTTGACGGCCTTGGCGTAGCAGCCGCCTTCGATGTTGAACACGCCGTTGTCGCTCCAGCAGTGCTCGTCGTCGCCGATGAGCTGGCGGTGAGGGTCGGCCGAAAGCGTGGTTTTGCCCGTACCACTCAGCCCAAAAAACAGCGATACGTCGCCCTGCGGGCTTTCGTTGGCCGAACAGTGCATCGAGAGCACCCCGATTTTGGGCATGATGTAGTTCATAATCGTGAATACCCCCTTTTTCATTTCGCCAGCGTATTCTGTACCCAAAATCACCATTTCTTTACGCTCAAAACACAGGTCTATGCTCGTGCGGGAGTTCATGTGCGTAGTGAAGACATTGGCCGGAAACTCCCCAGCGTTGTAGATCACGTAGTCGGGTTCGCCAAAGGTTTCTAACTCGGTTTTGCTGGGTCGAATCAGCATGTTGTGCATAAAGAGCGCATGGTAAGGGCGAGTACAGATTACCCGAACTTTGATTTGGTACGCCTTATCCCAGCCCGCAAAGCCGTCCACCACGTACATGCGAGTGCGGGTGTTGAGGTAATCAATGGCCCGCTGGCGGTTGATATTAAAGGTGTGCTCGTCCATCTTGATGTTGACGTTCCCCCACCAGATGTCGTTTACGCTTTCGGGGCGCTCGATGATGCGCTTGTCTTTGGGGCTACGGCCCGTTTTGGTACCCGATTCCAAAATAAGTGCCCCGACGTCGGAGATGGCGGCGCCGTTTTCGTATTGGATGGCCAACTGGTACAGCTTTGCTGGCGAAGCATTGCGGATGGTTTCTTTGTTGTTGATACCGTATTGAAGCAGGTTAAATGTCTCGCTCATAGCCTTTTGGAAAGGTTTGTTGAATGATGTTATCTTTCGGCTCAAAGGTCGAAAAATATCGGTGTCCAACAAATGACGAAAGTCATTTAACCAGTCGTGTCTTTAGTAAGCTTACTCCACCCAATCCGAAATGGTTTTCTTGAATTTGCGGAAAAGATAGCCGTAGATATTGCGCTCGTCGGCGATGACGGTAGCTTTGCCCAACATGCCGATTTTGAGGAGTTTGGCCAGTTGCTTGGCGTCGGTAATCTGTACCCGCAGGTTAAACTGCCCTTTTTCGTCGGGGGTGAGCGAAACCGCCGAAACCTTACCTTGCACCGCTCCCCACTCGTACACGGGGTAGGCGTCCAGCTTGAGGGCTACCATTTGGCCCGCCTTTACCTTGCCAATCTGCGACGAATTTACCTGCGCATGGGCGTAGAGTGGGGCGTCTTCGTAAATCATTTTGAGCAGAATGGTGCTGGGAGGTACTTCTTTGTCGCCTTCAAACAAAAACGACACCGTACTGTTGCGTTTGGCTTTCAGGATGAGGTGATTGTCGGCGGTGATTTCGTAAGAGCCGTACATCCCCGCCAAGCGTCGCTCCAACGAAGTCACTGTACCCTCTAAGCGGTTGCCTTCGAGCAGATGGTCGCTGGTGTTTTTAGAGATTTGTTTCTGCAAACCATTGATTTCCAGCTCCCGAGAGGCAATTTCCCGATTGAGCAAATTTCGGTTTTCGAGGTAGTTTTGATAGGCTACATCGTAGGCATTTTGGGCTCGGATTGAGGTGGCTTCAAACTGATTCAGTTCGTTCTTGCTCACATCGCCCGTTTTGTAAAACTCTTGATTCTGCGCAAATAGGCGTTTGGCCTCACGGGCCTCAAAGCGCAACTTGGCCGACTCAGAGGTCCATTTTTGGCTCAAAATATTGAGTTGAGAGCGTTTGAGGGCAATCTCTTCGTTGATTCGCTGGATATTGGTCTGAACAATGGTGCGTTCGCTTTCAAAAGATGAATTCTTGAATTCTTTGAAACTACTCACGCTTTGCTGGGCCGTGTTGAGTTCAGAGGCCATGCCCGCAATATCGGGCGCACTGATTTCGAGAATGGGGTCGCCAGCTTGTACCTTTTGGCCATTTTGGACCAGTACTTTTTCGACATAGACCGCTGAAGGAAAGCGATAGATGTCTTCGGTCACTTCTGATTTCAGTACAAAATTGGTCTGAATCGAATCAGGTAACACAACGACATAACCCGCCACAAAGCCTGCAATGGCTAACAAAACGGCTATCCAACCCACCCGACTCAGTGCCTTTTGGCGCAGGTTGGCAATGGGGGCGTCGTCCACATGGTATAGGTCTTCGTATTGGGTTTCGTTGAGTTCTTCGAGAAGTGGGTTCATATTTTTTTACCTTGAGATCTATAAGGTTTCAAAAATCTTATAGGTCTGGTTATCAGACTAATAATCAATGTACGTTTTCATGAAATCGTAGTAAATACCCTGCTGATTGACCAGTTCTTGGTGCGTGCCCTGTTCGGAAATCATCCCGTCGTCGAAAACCAAGATACGATCAGCTTTTTTGAGAGTATTCAGTCGGTGAGCAATCGAAATGATGGTCTTGCCTTCGTAAATGCGGTAAATGTTATCCAAAATCTTGCGTTCTGTTTCGACATCTAAGGCGCTGCTGGCTTCGTCCAAGATGATGATGTCGGGGTTGAGTCCACTCACAAACAAGCGAGCGAAGCCAATCTTGAGTACCTGTCCGCCCGAGAGGTTACTGCCGAAGCTCCCCACCATTTGGTTGTAGCCCAAGTGAGTATTTTTCACGAAGTTGTGCAAATCGGCCAGTTGAGCCGCCTCCACGATCTGCTCGGTAGAGGCCGACAGGTTAGCGCAGCGGATGTTTTCTTTGATGGTGTCGTTAAAGACGTACGTATCTTGCGGAAACATGTGTACGTGCTGGCGCAAGACCTTGGGGTTGATTTCTCGCAGCTCTACGTTGTCGCAGGTGATGCGGCCCTCGTATTCGGGGTATAGCCCCACGAGCAGCTTCACGAAGGTGGACTTGCCTGCACCGTTGCGCCCCACTACGCCGATGCGCTCGCCCTTGCGGATTTCGCAAGAGACGTTTTTGAGTTGGTACTGCTCGGTTCGCTGGTTGTAGCGAAACGATACGTTCTCAAACCGCACTACATTGCCCGAAAAAGCGTTGATTTTTTCACGAAAATTAGTAATTTCTCGTTCTTCAAAAAAGATTTCGTTTACCTTCTCGAAGCTTACGGTTAGCTGCGTGACCATCATCCAGAGCATACTTACGCTATTGACGGAGTTCATCAGCGTCATAAAAATTGATGAAAAGGCCATATATTGTCCGATACTGAGTTCGCCCGTAAACACCTGATAGGCACCCACCCAAAATACCGAAATTTGGCTAAAGATAAAGATAAGCCGCTGCATTGAGTTGATGAGTATCTGCTTTTGCTCGTCTTGCATCACGGAGTTGATTGACTCTCGGTGCAGGTGCTTCCAGCGCACGAGTTTGTACTTTTCAAGTGAGAGTAGCTTGACGGTCTTGATACCAAGCAACGTGTCCAAAAAGCCCCCTAGCGAAGCTTGGTTTTTATGATAAACTTTTGAACGTAAGTGCTTTACAACAGGAATAAAATACAGTGTAGTGATGCAGTAAGCCACAAAACAGCTCAGGGCAATGAACCCCAGCGAGCCATTAAAGGCAAACAGCACGGGGAAATAAATCATCATAAAAATGATGTCCAGAAAGTTCTGGATAATCATGGGGTTGGTCAATTGCCGAATCCCGATGCCTTCTTGAAAGCGAGCCATGAATTCTTCTCGCTTGCGGTTGTCGTAGTATTTTTGTTTGAGCGAAATCAGTCGGTCAAAAAACTGCGTCATGAAGTCCACCTCAAATCGAAAACGGTAATGAACCATGAGCATACTGCGGGTGTAGGTAAGAACTACCTGCACCACAAACACCAGCCCCAAGCCCACGAGCAACCCCAGCATGAGCTTGCGGTTTTGGTTAACAAGTACGTCGTCGAGCATGGTTTGGGTAAAAAGCGGCAACACCAGCCCCACAATTTCGAGCAGCAGCGAAAACAGCATGATTTCAACTAAAACTCGTTTGTTTTCTTTCAAAATCGGTAAATAAACCTGCTGAAAAATGGACTTGGTCTTGGCTTTGTGTTGCTTGCCGGCGGCTTCGAGTTCGAGGTTTTGGTAAAATTTCTCAGTGGCTTGTAGCTCCAGCACAATACCACTCCATTTGTTGGTAAACTCTTCTTTTGAATACTTGGCTTTGCCAAAGGCGGGGTCTGATACCCGCACGTACTGGTCGGTAGCTTCATAGACGACCACAAAATGCTGCCCTTCGTAGTGTGCAATGCAGGGGAGTTGAATCTGCTGGAGGTACTCGTAGTCGAGCTCGTAGCCCTCGGCCTTGAAGCCGTAGTTTTCCGAAACCTCCATGAGTGTGTAGAGGCTCGTCCCTTCTTGCGTAACTTCCGAAAGCTGCGTGAGCAAGTGCTTTACGTCCGACACACCGTAATGCTTAAAAATAATAGCCAGCGATGTAGGGCCGCAGTCCATCATGGCCCCTTGCTCAATGTGCGGGAACCGGTCTATTAGCGCATAAGGGCTTTTTTTGCCGCCAAATATATTTTTCAAAGAGGTTTTCATGGTTAGTTAGTTGTCAGGATACTGACAACGGCAGGGTTTCCTTTTTTAGCTAAGACCGTCCGCCCATATTCGGCACGATACAGCTTGTGCAACTGATAAAACACCGAATACTCCACAAAGCGCTGCTGGCTACGAAACAGCCTGTTGACGTTCATATGAATCAGGCTGGCAAGCAAGTCGTCGAGGCTGAGTTGGAGTTGGCCTTGCTGATGGAGTTCCAGCAAATATTCGACCACTGTTTGCAATTGCGCCGAGCGTTGGGCGCAAATTTCATAAAAAAACGTATGCTCGGAGTTTGCTTCGGCCATGAGTTCGTGCAGAGCAGGTTCAAGCTCTTTGTAGCGGGCGTCTAATTGCTTGCGTTGTTGTGGATTATAGCCGAATTCTCGTCCGAAATCACCGGAACGTTTCTCACAGAAATCCATGCGAGCTTTGAGGTCGTAGCCAAAGGCGCTGAGTAGCTCGTGGGTGAGTTTGATACCAAAACGCCAGCGGCATTCTTCGCCCTCAGCACCTTCAATCATGCTCAAAAACTGCAAAATGGCCGCACTGTCAGCGTGAAAATACGCCTCAACAGCCTCAATGGAGTTACGCCCGTAGCGTTCGAGTTCACGGTTGTAGGTGTCGTTGACTACTGCTGATACCGTTTTGGCCGCTACCAAAGGTGCCAGTGCCTCCTGAAATGCCCGAATGACTTGTGCACTGTGCTGCGAGTCGGCAAAATGAAATCGTACCCGAATGTGATGCTGTGGGTCGGCGTAGCGAATGAAAAAATAGCGGTCTATCAAGCCCTCGGCCACAAACTGCTCTGCCAATGGGTAAATCACTTCCGATAGCAATACATCGGCGGTTTTCATACCTAGATAAATCTTGTAGTAGAGCCATTCGGAACCTGCGAAAAATTTACGATTCACAGTGTCCGTGTGCAATTTAAGTGCTTTGGGTGCCGCATTCGGCGTTTCGGGCTCGTGCTTAAAGGCTACTACAAACTGGTTGGTATGCCAGCCCCGCTCCGAACGCACCACTGATGTATCGGCTTGGTATAAGAATTCTTTGATGGTAAACTGCTCTCTCGACTTGATTTCGTTGAGAAAGGTCTCCAGCATCCATTCGTTTTCCAAATCCAAGTAAAGTTCGTTGTCAAAATCAACCAGTGCAATATGGCGAGGTATTTTGTAGGTAGTACGCCAAGCGTGTAAGGTTTCGTTGAGTGCTGCGGCATTGTTCTTTTTAAAGGCGTCTATCAACGGTTTCAAATGTGAATCTTTGAAATTCCACTGCGCTTCTGACAAGATGATGCCATCCAACACCAAGCGAGGCATGAACATAAACAGCGAGTCGAAACTTTGCGTGAACGTGCTCAAACCTAACCGAA
Organism: Spirosomataceae bacterium; assembly: GCA_046329195.1. Lineage (GTDB taxonomy): Bacteria > Bacteroidota > Bacteroidia > Cytophagales > Spirosomataceae > JAXLVB01. The sequence goes on from JAXLVB010000001.1 coordinate 1,966,238, forward strand.
CCGATTGTGCCTGAACGGCACACAAGAAGTAGTAAGCATCGAGCGAGGCTAAACCCGAATAATTGTGGGCATTGGATAGGCGAGGAATGATGATTTTGTTGAGCGATTTGGAGCGTAGCAATACCTGATTACCCCGTACGCTGATCATCAAGTCGCTGATGGAGATTTCGTGATCTTTGTCGCAAGAGGCTTTGCTCAAGTACGGAATCTGGTATTGCTTGAGTTGCGGACGAATGATGACGTTGCCCGTGCGAGCTTCGGGTAGGTGAACGATGTCGGCAAAAATCACCTCAGGGACAGCCTCGTCTTCGGCTTGGCTAATTTCTTGGAGCAAATGGAGCACCGAGGCATCGGTATGGCCAAAGCGCCCGAGCAAAAATGTCCCCGTAGCTCCTCCAAACGAATCGAGCACGATTTTCTCACGGCCATTTTCCCGAATCACCGAAAACATCGCCGTGTTGGTCAGGGGCAAGCGTGTATTCTTAACTTCCTGATTACGCAGGTCGTCTTCACTGATGTCTATCTGATAGGCTCCAGTAAGCTGGGCTTCGGCTATTTTTTGGAGCAAAAAGTGGTGTTGTTCAGGAATAGTCAACGACTTTGCTGCCGTCCCGCTACTGCCCATGCCAACCCCTTCGGCCAGCGGCGACACATCACCTTTGGCGTGTCCTGCCGGAAAACCAATGCCTGCTTCGGGGTCTAAGGCCAACACAAAAGGCACTTCTTCGTCTTCGTAACGTTCGTAAAACTTATTCACAAAGTCTTCCAGCGTAGCATGACCCGTTGGAGTCAGCTTCATTAGGGTGGGGATTTTGGCAATCAGTTTATTGAGCACACCTCGGTTGAGCTGCCCTTCTGTATGAGGAAGGTAAGCATCAATCTGAAACAATACCTTGCGGTCGAAGGGTGTGGGTAGTTGGCTCAACAGTTGCTCAACATCCGTGAATTTTTCGAGCGAATAGTCCCCCCCCGACGTTTCGATGCGCCGCAAAGCCACCTGTACTTGAGCCAGTATTTGTTGTACAAAAGTCACGTCTTCAGAAACTTCTTGGGCTGCTACCGCTGCCAGTGTATCTTGAATCTGCACCAAGAAGTCGTCGCCCGTGAGCGCTGGTTCCAACTCACTCACTAAGATTTGAGCCGCTACGATTTGCTCCACAAACTCGGCTGCTTCCTCAGGCGAAATATCATCCGAAACCAATGTATCGGCCAAAGCCGTCAGGGTAGCCCCTCGCTGGGCATGGTCGAGTACGGCCTGGAGGTATTCTGACTGGTCGGCGCTGCTGAGTTGATGCTCACGCATTCCGGCGGCATTGTAGCGGTACTCTACATAGCGATACTGGCCGTTGAGTTCGTAGAGGCTGGTGTTCGAAAAAAAACGCAAGTGAGGCTTCACGTGCGGGTTTTTCTCCAAGTCTTGCGCCAGCGCACAGAGGTAGTTCATGTCGAGGCGAGTTACTTTGCGAGGAGCCTCAATGCTACCAATATGCACATCTGTAGGGGCGTTGCTCACGGGCAAAGTCGAAAACCCACCAAACAGCCCAAAGGGTGTGCAGCGGGTAGCGTAGCGAGAAAGGTATTTGGTTACGGAGTAGAGTATCCGCTTGGTTTTGTCGTCGGGTTGGCGAGTAAAGTCAATTTTAGTGACTTCTTCGTACAGCGCAGGCGAGGCAATGTACAGTGCCTCGACGAAGGCTGGTTGCTGGAGGTATTGGCTCAGCACGTTCCAATCAATCGTTTCGATACTGGCAGCGCTGGCCAATGGCACACGCACGAAAGCCGTTGAGAAATAAGTGCTTGGCATACGGGTTGGAGTTTTTTTATAAAAGTACCCCACTCATGCAAGATACTGAAAAAAAGCGAAATGAAGCGTCGTGTACAGGGGGTGAACCGTAGTAAATGAGTGTTGAACTGTAAAAATACCGAAGCGGATGAAAGTCCAACTTCCACCCGCTTCGGTACTGCATGGCAAAAAGCTTAGCAGTTGTAAGACTGGCCACTGTTGCTGGCAAACATCGTAACTGTATAAGTTCTCCCTGATGAAGGAGCACCGCCTTGTACGGTTCTTAAATCGGCTTTACTGAGTGATACAACTTTGTCTGTTTTCAACGAGAGTGTTTTTACTTGCTTTTTCATGGTGTTACGTGTTTTGGATTGTGATTCTTTGTTGTGATTAACGATACAAAGATGCACCCTCCAATACCCCCTTTTCCATACTAACTTGTTTGTATTTTTGACGATTAGGCCGTTAGGAAGAATTAAAAAAACAAAAAGCTGTTCCTGAGAAGGAACAGCCTCATGCTTAGTTTGGCTACTCAGGGCGCTTAGTCGTTGCACCAGCAAATAGAAGCGCCACATGTTTTGCCTGTGGTAGGCTTTGCTCCAGCCATAACACCTTGGGCTTGGGCTTTAGAAAGGCTAACGATTTTGTCGGTCTTCAAGGTCAATGTTTTTACTGTCTTTTTCATGGGGTTCTGTATGGTTTGAGTTGCTTAATGGCTCTGCTTTCTTATTAATGGCAAGTACAGACTGTTTGACAAGACATAGAAGGTGCCCATGATGGTGCTATTCCTCCAATTATTAGCTGTGCTTGATTTTTTGAAAGATTTACAATTTTGTCGGTTTTGAGGGCGAGTTTGTTTGCTGTCTTTTTCATGTTAGTTGTGTTGTGTAATAAAGTGTTAGATTAGTTTTTCCAAACAGTAGGATAACTACCGCCTCCTACTAATTGCTGTGCTTGGCTTTTGGAAAGTTTTACAATTTTGTCGGTCTTGAGGGCGAGTTTGTTTGCTGTCTTTTTCATGGCGTTTGATTTGTTAAAAGGTTGTTGTTTGGTTTGTGTTTTGTGTTGTTGTTGTGTTTGACGATTCAAAATTGCAGCCTCAAATCGCCTCTACAAAATTTGATTCAATGAAGTGTCAATTCTAAACCTTCAATAGTCGAAATTGAGCATTGAATTGATATAAAGTCACTATCAAATTTTCAAAAACCGCATAACTGTTTAACTATCTGATGATTACAAAAAAAGAAGCCACCTCAGTTGCGAGGTGGCTTCTGTTATCAAAAGCTATTCGGGGCGCTTAGTCGTTGCACCAGCAGGTTTTGTCGGCACCGCAGGTTTTGCCAGTTTGTGGCTTTGCACCGGCCATAATGCCTTGGGCTTGTGACTTTGAAAGGCTTACAATTTTGTTTGTTCTGAGGGCGAGTTTTGAAATGTTCTTTTTCATGGTGTCACAGCGATTTTGTTGCTGGTTTTTTATTGGCAACATACATAATAGCTCCCACCATGACAAGTATGTCCACCTGTCACTCCTTTAGCAGCCCCTACGACTCCTTGCATTTTTTCTATTGATAAACTTACAATTTTGTCAGTTTTAAGGGCGAGTTTTGAAATGTTCTTTTTCATGGCGATTGTTGTTGTTTGAGTTGTTTTTGTTTGACGATTCAAAGTTGCATCACAGAACCACGCTACCAAAATCAATCAGTCCCAACCGTAGGTAATAGCCACTGAAGCGTAAAAGCAAATGTGCGAAGCGTTTGTAATAAAAAAGCGATGCCATCACTCTAAGTGATGGCATCGCTGGGGTCGGTATCTTGCTGGGGTTACATTGATAAATGTATTCAGCTGTTTTGCTTAACAATTGTACGACTGGCCACTGTTACTGGGGGCTTTAATGCAATTGTACGACTGCCCACTGTTGCTGGGTTTGAGTGTGGTTGGCGGGAAACCACCCATTACATTAGCCAAAGAGGCGCTGTTCAACGATACAACTTTGTCTGTTTTCAACGAAAGGGTTTTTACTTGCTTTTTCATGGCGTTACGTGTTTTGGATTGTGATTCTTTGTTGTGATTAACGATACAAAGATGCACCCTCCAATACCCCATTTTCCATACTAACTTGTTTGTATTTTTAGCAAGTTATCGTATTCCCTTGCACTAAGGTAGGGCAAGCTGGCCCTATCGAGGTCATGAGTTGTGGACCACCCCCAGGGCCTGTGCCCATAATGAACGGCTTTGCCGTACCACCTTTTACGCCTTTCATGGCCGAAAAGCTCATCACCCGCTCGGTGTGGAGGTTGAGTATTTTGAGTTGCTTTTTCATGATTATACTATGTTAGCAAGATTGGGTAGCTCCTTGTGCAGAGCCATTGATAGTAGGTTCGGTGGCCAAGGTTGTACCCCACTGTGGTGGCTGTGGAGCCGCTTTCGTAAAATTACAGTAGAGGGTAATTCCGCCCTTTACACTCTTCATAGCTGAAAGGCTCATCACTCGCTCGGTGCGAAGACTAAGTTGTTTGAGTTGCTTTTTCATGGTATTATGTTGTTTAGTGTTTATTAACAGAATACAGTGGTCCCCTTTACCACAGTTGGATCAATTGAAGAGGTACAGGGCGATGTCCGTGGAGGAAGTACATTCGTAAAATTACAGTAAAGTGTATATCCACCTTTTATGCTTTTCATAGCCGAGAGGCTTATCACCCGCTCGGTGTGGAGGTTGAGTGTTTTGAGTTGTTTTTTCATGACTTGTTGATTAAAATGTTTGAATGAAGGCTAACAGCCTATAGTTACTCCTTGATTGTAGGTTGGTAGGCCTTTTATGATGGTGGTGTCATACTGAGGGGGAGGGCAGCCGTAGGTAGTCCAGCAAGCATCATAGGAGCCACAACGAGTAGATACGGCTCCGCCAGCTATGGTGTGTAAGGTGTTGAGCCGCACGATGCGCTCATGGCGTAATTGGAGTTTTTTGACTTGCTTTTTCATGGGGTATGATTGTTTAAAGATGTACGTGTCGTGATTGACGGTTCAAACATAACCAATACCAAAGGGGAGATGCCACTATAATACAGCCAGATGGTAATAGTGCTTGGTGAACCAAGAAAAACAAAAAGCGAAGGTATTGCTACCTTCGCTTCTCTCAATTTGAAAATCGTATGAATTAACATCTACAACTCATGGTAAATTGTTGACAAGTTCCAGTAGTAGGTCTTCCTCCCATCAACTGCATGGTTTGGCTTTTTGAAAGATTTACAATCTTGTCTGTCTTGAGGGCGAGTTTGTTTGCTGGCTTTTTCATGGTGTTATGATTCTTGAGTTTTTTAAAAAGTTAAATAGTATCTCTTCATTTAGCAGTTGAATCTTGTGGGACAAAATCTCGAACATTCACAATCTGTTTGAAAAGTGATCGATGGCTGGCCTCCTACTATCTGCTGAGCTTTATGAGTTGAAAGGCTTACAATTTTGTCGGTCTTGAGTGTGAGTTTGTTTACTGTCTTTTTCATGGCTTGTATTTGTTAAAAGGTTGTTGTTTGGTTTGTGTTTTGTGTTGTTGTCGTGTATGACGATTCAAAATTGCAGCCTTCAATCCCCTCTACAAAATTTGATTCAATGAAGTGTAGATTATAGACTATCAATGGTTGAAAGCGGCTGATGAATTGATATTAAGTAACTATCAAATTCCTAAAAATTACATAATTACTTAACTATCTGATAATTACAAAAAATAACAGAAGCCACTCCGTTTGGAGGTGGCTTCTGCTATCAAAAGCTATTTGGTGCGATTAGTCGTTGCACCAGCAAACTGACAATTCTCCATTACGTGTCTTTTGAGCAGGGGCTCCAGCGTAAATGCCTTGGGCGTGTTCTTTAGAAAGAGTAACGATTTTGTCGGTCTTCAAGGTCAATGTTTTTACTGTCTTTTTCATGGGGTTCTGTATGTTTTGAGTTGCTTAATGGCTCTACTTTCTTATCAATGACAAGTACAGACTGTTTGACAAGACATAGAAGGCGCCCACGATGGTGCTATTCCTCCAGCTATTAGCTGTGCTTGATTTTTTGAAAGATTTACAATTTTGTCGGTTTTGAGGGCGAGTTTGTTTACTGGCTTTTTCATGGCAATATGTTTGATTCGTTTTTTAGGTATTTGTTCTTTTAGCATAAGGTAGTTGTACACAAGCCAGTACACGGGCAAGTTCCTGAAACAGGGATAGGTGGGCGGCCACCTATTACTTGAAGGGCTTGTTTCATTGAAAGACTTGTGATTTTGTCGGTTTTGAGTGTGAGTTTGTTTACTGTCTTTTTCATGAGTTGTGTTTGTTAAAAGGTTGTTGTTTGGTTTGTGTTTTGTGTTGTTGTCGTGTTTGACGATTCAAAATTGCAGCCTTAAATCACCTCTACAAAATTTGATTCAACGAAGTGTCGAATCTAAACCTTCAATGGTAGAAATTGGGCAATGAATGGATTTTAATAGTTGCCAAAATTTATCACAATAAATTAATTATCAGATGGTTATAAAAAAGAAGCCATCTCGTTTGAGAGGTGGCTTCTTTGCCGAAAAGTGTTCCGTACGATTAGTCATTGCACCAGCAAACAGAGAGTACCGCTGCTGTTTTGCCTGATTTTGCTCCGCCTACGATACCTTGAGCATTTTCTTTGGTAAGGCTAACGATTTTGTCGGTTTTCAAGGTCAATGTTTTTACTGTCTTTTTCATGGGGTTTGGTTTTGTATTGTTCGAGAGTTTTGTATAAGTAGAACGATTCTACTTCTTATTTACAAGAAAGACCTGTTGGGCAATTACATTGCGTATCAAATGTTACAGATGGTGCGCCTCCATGTACTTGCTGTGCTTGATTTTTTGAAAGGCTTACAATTTTGTCGGTTTTGAGTGTGAGTTTGTTTACTGTCTTTTTCATGAGTTGTGTTTGTTAAAAGGTTGTTGTTTGGTTTGTGTTTGACGATTCAAAATTGCAGCCTTAAATCACCTCTACAAAATTTGATTCAACGAAGTGTCAATTCTAAACCTCCAATGGTAGAAATTAAGCATTGAATTGATATTGAGTCGCTATCAAATCCTCAAAAAATAACATAACTATTTGACTGCATGGTAATTACAAAAATAACAGCAGCCACCTCAGTTGAGAGGTGGCTGCTGTTATCAAAAGCTATTCGGTGCGATTAGTCGTTACACCAGCAGATAGATGCGCCACATGTTTTGCCAGTGGTAGGCTTTGCACCAGCCATAATACCTTGGGCTTGGGCTCTAGAAAGGCTAACGATTTTGTCGGTTTTCAAGGTCAATGTTTTTACTGTCTTTTTCATGGGGTTTTGGCCTTACGGCATTTGTTGGTTGTTTGAAAGAATTGCTTGTGTAATCCTACAAACAGATGATTTTAGATGATAATGTTGTTTTGATAGTGATTGCGCTTGGTGTGCCACCAACTACTTGTTGCGTTTGACTAGCCGAAAGACTAACGATTCGATCGGTTTTGAGGGCGAGTTTTTTTGCTGTCTTTTTCATGGGGTTGTTTGTTAAAAAGGTTGTTGCTGATTTGTGTTATTGTCGTGTTTGACGATTCAAAATTGCAGCCTCAAATCGCCTCTACAAAATTTGATTCAATGAAGTGTCAAATCCTTTGTTTCAATAGTAGAATTTATCTGATGAATTGATTGGGGGCTTTATCTATCTCGATGGATTGATGACTAACAATAAAAACCAAAAGAGCTACCCCTTGTGAGAGATAGCTCTTTAACTAACTACAATACATTGACCTATTTTCTGCCTAACATTGATTGCAGAGTGACCCTGTTACAGCAGGTTTAGCCGCTCCTATAATCTGCTGAGCACGGCTTTTAGAAAGGCTCACGATTTTGTCAGTTTTGAGGCTAAGTTTGATGAGTTGTTTTTTCATGGCTATACATTGATGTGTTCAAATTACCTACTCTATTTAAGGTTTTCAGCTTCCCCTTTTGCTCTTCACCACTAACACTTTTTGGAGTTATCTTTTTGGTCAACAACAATCCCTCTGCCTCTGATGTCTTGTATGGCATTTTTGGAAAGGCTCACGATTTTGTCAGTTTTGAGGCTGAGTGTTGATACTTGTTTTTTCATGGTTGTAAATCAGTTTAGTAAGTTGTTCATTATCAGTAGTTGGAGTGTATTCTTTTAACACGTACCATAGTAAATGGTAGTTGGCGCAGCTTTTTTAGCACCTCCTGCTACTTGTTGAGCCGAAGCCTTTGACAGACTTACGATTTTGTCCGTTTTGAGGCTGAGTTTGATGAGTTGTTTTTTCATGGCTGTAAATGGTTGAATTTAACACTGATGACAATGGCTTGGCCCTGATACTCCACGACCACCCCCTACTACTTCTTGGGCTTGTTTTTTAGACAGATTGACGATTTTATCAGTTTTGAGGTTGAGTTTTGAGATTTGCTTTTTCATGACTTTAAAATGATGTGTTCAAATACCTACTCTGTTTAAGGTTTTCGGCTGCCCCTTTGTGCTTTATTTTTGAGAGCCCCCACTAACACTTTTTGGAGTTATCTTTTTGGTCAACAATGACCCCTCCCCCTCTAATGGCTTGTGTGGCATTGCTAGAAAGGCGCAAGATTTTGTCAGTTTTCAAACCGAGTGTTGATATTTGTTTTTTCATGGCTGTAAATACATTTAACTATTTTGCCTACTCTGCTCAGTTTTCGGCAGCCCTGTTTGTTGTAGTTGTGCTTGTTGTCTTATTGACAGATCGTCCCCACAGTCTCGCAGTTACTCGTGCCTCTGGATACAGCTCCTCCTACAATGGATTGTAGTTTCATGGTTGACAAGCTTAGTACTTTGTCAGTTTTTAAGGTTGGTTTTACGATTTGTTTTTTCATGGTTGTAAATACATTTAATTGTTTTGCCTACTCTGTTCAGTTTTCGGCGGCCCTGTTTGTTGTGATTAACGATACAAAGTTGTGCTCGTTTGCGTGGCTGACCAAATCTGCTTTGCCAACGGTAGCTTTGGTTTTACCATCGGTTCAAAAAACAAAAAAGCCGCCTCCAAAAGTGACTTGGAGGCGGCTTTTTTTGTGGTTTTTACTGCGCACTACCCGCAAAATCGTAAGTATTCCGAATCGTATTATTGACAAATATCGCAGCCGTTGGACACAGCGACAGGTTGTAAGACAGGAAGTTAGATGCACTACCCACTACCCAGTTTTTCTTGCAACAGGTGTCAAAGTGTAAGCCTAACTCCCGTTGTACCCACAAACCGTTTGCTGCTTTATACGAGGTGATTTGTGTTAGGCCGGTCCCCATGTTCATCCCCCACATATCGCCCCAGTTAGGAGCGCAATTTAGCTTAGAAGCACCTGCTATCACCCACAATCGATTGGAGGTATCAAAGGTGAGGCCATTCAACGTGACATTCGGGAAATTGGCGTAATTGGTACAAATCCCTGTGGCTACATCCACCTTCACCACTTGCCCCGAAGCCTCAACGATGGCATAAAACACGCTGCCCTTTCGCTCGATGTCTTGCAGCGAGATGGTTCCGCCAGTTACACTCTTGGTGGTGATGATGATGGTCGCTATGCCAGTCGTGCTATTGATTTTGAGCAGGCGGCTGGGGTAGTTGGAGTTGCGGCCTGTAGTACCATATAAATCAGGGCTACCCGGAATGGTGGTTAAGCCCGTTACGGCTTTGATAATTGGCCCGGTGGTGGCACTCAACCGAATGGCCGCCACTGTTATACTATTGCCCGTACACATGTCGGTTTGTCCCAAATACGAGTCCAATGCAGCAGCAGGAGTACCCGTCGCCCCATTTAGAAAGAGGGTATAAACATTACAAGCGGCAGCCGTTGTTACATCTGAAGCTACTCGGTTGGCCGAGGTAGCCTGAGGGGCTGGATTTTCGGACTGTTCTTGGCAACTTACTGCTGCCCACGCACCCACAAGGATGCCCATCGAAAGAATTGTTTTTTTCATGATGACAAAAGATTAAAAGTTAACAGAAAGTAAATGAGTGATTTAGCAAGTGGCACTTAGTCGGCAACTCATCGAAGGATTGCTACACATAGGAGGCCGGCCAGCTAAAACGCCTTTCGTTTGTGTTTTGCTAAGACTGATGATTCGGTCTGTTTTGAGGCTAAGTTTGGCGAGAGACTTTTTCATGTTTGAACTTTATTTAAGGTTTAAAAAAGGATTTTTACAGGCATTACACGCTTACTATGTGCTTTGCCGTATCAAAAGTATAGGGGCAACGGACCTTTTTTCAAATGCGCTTTGCCAACGGTTTATCTGATTTTATTATCGGTTTAAGTTGAGTATTCGGTTTTATACGGTGGGGTTCAAGAACGACCCAAATCGCATTAATCAACCAACCAAAAACCCCAAAAGACTTAGGAGGTCTAAGTCTTTTGGGGTTTTTGGAAGTGGCAGTTCGGTAATAGTTAGGCCGCCATACGAGCCTCGTTGACTAGTGTGGTAGAAGGGCTAAGGCCGATCCGCTTGCCCGTGCGTAACAGATGCCACCAGTCATTGAGACTACTAAACATGCTGCGGTAAGAAGTCATGAAATAGTGGAAGAAAAACCAACGCATCACCCAAGCCAATACGCCCGTAAACTGCATGTTGTAGATTTCGGTAATGCCTTTACCTAAACCTAAGCTGGCCGACTGCCCCAAGCCTGGGTACCAAAACGCCGAAGGTCTCTTGCCTTTGACCACCTGAGCGATGTTTCGGCCCAGATGCTCACCTTGCTTAATGGCCCACAGCGCATTCGACGGACACGGATAACCCTTCACTGGGTGGATACTCAAGCAAGCGTCACCTCCACCCCATACATCCGAAAAGCCCTTGATTTGCAAGTACTTGTTGGTGAGTACTCGTTGCTGTGTATCTCGCCAAAACTGCTCAGTTCCTTCCAATACTATTCGGCTTTGGCCTATCGTCGAAATCACCATGCTACTGGCATGAAACGAGCCGTCGTCGAGTACTGCGCCGTAGGCTGTGATTTCTTGGATCCGCTGGTTGTTGAGTACCTCCACGCCATAGCGAAGTAGTTGTTTTTCGGTGTATCGTTTCAGTCGAGCAAAACGGGGCTGCAAATGCGGTAAAATGCGCTCTGCTCCATTAATAAGGTAAAACCCCGGGCGAATGTCTTTCAGTGTAGGATATTGTTGCTTGAGCATTAGCACGTATTCGGCAATATTGGCAATCATTTCTACCCCTGTAAAGCCAGCCCCTACCACCGTGAAGCGGAGCAATCGACTCGCCCGTTCGGGGCTTTCGGTAGCGGCAATTGCTACTAACTCCACCAATCGTTCTTTGGTTTTCTGGAAAGCCTCTCGGCACTTTACCTGATAACCAAACTCTTTACAACCTTTCACCTTGGTACTATCGGCAGAGCCTGTTGCTATCAACAGTTGATGAAACGGTAGCGTTTGGTTGGTGCCATTGTTCATTTTTACAAACACTTGCTTACGGAGAGAGTCTATACGTTCGGCTTTTCCTAACAGCAGTTGGGCTTTGGGCATTATATCGGTCAAGCGGCTTTCTTGCGTTTCGGGGCGGAGGATACCGATTAAGCTCTCTGCCGTCCAACCATGAAACACGTGGTGCTCTAATGGACAAACAACCGTAATCTGAACTTTACCTGTTTTCAGTTCGGTCCGAAGCCGTCGGGCCATTTTTTGATAGGCATATACCGAAACGTAGCCTCCGCCGAGTATCACGATTTGGGTAGGTTGTGCAGTCATGGCTAGGGTTAGTTACGCAACTTGTAATGAAAAACCTTCTTCAAACGCTACCTGTTTTGCTTGTGGAGCAGACGGAAGTATCAACTTTCCAAAACTATGGTCTGGTGCTACGCCAAAGCCTAAGTGAGCAAAGTTATTGCCTACATGAGCAATGTATTCGGCTTGGTTGAGCGTAGGGTTACCCACACTAAAATGCCCCTTATAGCCAGCTTGAGCCAGCAACATGGTTTCGGCTAAGCACGCATACGATAAACCACGAGGTAGGCCAATGCTACGAGTAAGTTGCAGATTAGGCACCGACACCAAGCCGCCATCAATGATGGTGACATCGGGGCGTTGCTTTACAATGTCGGGATTGGTATTGCGAGGTTGTGTGTCGTCCAAGACAATGGCTCCGTGCTTGAGGTGTTCGCCTTGTAAAATACAATCCGAAGCACTAGTTAACAACACTACGATGTCGGCTTGGCGAACGTCGTTGATGTCGAGCGAAGTAGTGGTTGAACAAAACGGGTTGGTAGCTTTCATTTCTTTTTCGAGTTGTACAATCTTGCGCTCGTTGCGAGCCATTAACAAGTATTGTGCTTCGGGGTGATGTTTGGCTAACAACAAACTTACCAGCGAGCCTACGCTTCCGGTAGCACCTACTAAGGCTACTTTGGGCGAATACGAAGACGACTGACGAATCAACTCGCTGATTCGCTGAAAGGTAATCACGGCGGTGTAGGCGTTGCCGTTGGTAATGGATACGTGTGGGTTGTTGAGCAAGAGCTTTCCCCCCAATGTAATAGGCGACGTAAGCGCACCCAACCCTACGATTTCGGCGCCTTTAGAGGCAGCCAACTCAAGGGCTTGGTCAATACGAGGCAACATGGCTTTTTGTTGCTCCAACAACTGCTGACCCGAGTAAGGTACCATGATGATATAACCCTCGGCTTCGGTAGCTTCAGGGCGGAGTTTCACTTCGCTCCACACAAAGGGTGGCAAAGGCCGATTGCGAAGAGCATACCGATAGACTGAATCAGGAACCCAGCCCAGAGGCGGAGCCATCAGGGCTAAATCTTTGCGATAACTACTACGAAGGTGGACAAGAAAGGCAAACTTTTTCATGGCTACTATTCACTAAATGTTTTTATGGTTTTTGGCTTTTTTTGATGGTTCAAAATTACAAACAGAAGAAGCGGGGCTAAAAAATTGTATTCTGAAGCGTGGGTTTTAGGGATTAAAAGGGCGCTTTTGTGTTGATGAATCGTACAGCCAACCACTACAAACGTTAGTGGTTGGCTTGTGGGTCTATTAGCAGTTCCAAGTGCAACAAGGTGCCGAACCGTTAGCCGAGCAAGTACGAGCGTACGAAGCACAACCTTTGGTTTGTGGAGGCATTCCTCCAATAATGGCTTGTGCATCATTTTTTGAAAGACTCACAATCTTGTCGGTCTTGAGGCTGAGTTTTGAAAATTGCTTTTTCATGATGTTAACAGTGAATTTTTAAACATGCCTACTCTACAGTTTTCGGCTTCCCTTTTGTCGTGATTGACAGTACAAAAGTGGAGCTAGTATCACAACTCTAAAAATCGGCTTTACCAACGGCAAAAGTCATTTTACTATCGGTAACCGGGATAAAGCATTGTAAACAAACGGTCAGGAGAGGGCAAATTTGGGATAGCAGATTGGCGATTGCCGAAACGATTGCTGCCCTTTCTACAGGTAGTATTGGTGGTGGGAGTTCATTCACCACAAAAAGAAGAGGAAATACACAACTGTGTACTTCCTCATAGAACGTACTAATTCAGCCAAGTGTAGTACAAAAGCAGACTATCAGGAATCAGGCCGCTGGATTTGACTTGTTTACAAAAACTGGCTTGCTTGACTAACAAGAAGTGCAATTAACAAGCGATGTTTTTGCTCTTGCTCCACCAACGACTTGTAGGGTTTGATTCTTTGAAAGACTCACAATCTTGTCGGTCTTGAGGCTGAGTTTTGACAGTTGTCTTTTCATGAGGTTACTAGTAATTTTAGTTATGCCTACTCTATAGTTTTCGGCTTCCCTTTTGTCGTAATTGACCCGATAAAAGTGAGATTTGAGTTACGCCTCTCAAAATCAGCTTTCCGAACGGTTAGAAGTGTTTTACCATCGGTATTAGCACAAGTAGAGTCTGAGCAAACGGTCAGGAGATTGATTTCGGAAAGCTTTCTCCACATACTGAAGGAAACCGAGCTATTTACACAGACGTTGGTGACGACTGCTTACTGCTAAAAAGAAGAGACAGTACACAGCATGAAAAGTGGCTGTGTACTGTCTCTTAGGGCTTGTTAGCTTAACTAAGTCTTATACGAGAGGTCGTGATACTGACTATCAGTAGGTAGTCCAAGGGGTTGGCCTATTTTACAAAGATTAGTTGCTTGCCAGATTAGCACGAACTACATGAGCTAATGGTTGGTGCTATTGCTCTACCTCCACCTACTACTTGTTGTACTTGGTTTTTTGAAAGGCTTACAATTTTGTCGGTTTTCAAAGCGAGTTTTGAAAGATTTTTTTTCATGACTGTGTTTGTTTGGTATTGTGTTGTTTGATGGTACAAAGGTGTGATGACTTTTCTCTGTCAGCAAATCAGTTTTGCAAACGGTAGGTATGGTTTTACTAACGGACAAACTGCCTGCTTCAACTAAACAAGCGGTCAATCTATTTGCTTTATTGACCGCTTTCAAGTGAAAAACAACATGTATTACCGAACCCCCAGTTGTTCTAAGACTTCGTCTTTTTTACGGCGGGACATTTCTACTTCGGAGCCATCATTCAGCACCAAATACTGGTAGTCGGGGCTGATTCGGGCAATGTGCTTTCGATTGACCAAGCTCGATTTGTGTGGGCGCAAAAAGCCCATGTTATCTAAGGTTTCTTCAAAGTACTTGAGGTTTTTGGAAGCCACAAATGGGTTCCCTTTCTGCAAATGAAAAACCGTGTAGCTTCGCTCAGCCTCCAGCCACAGGATTTCGTCCGTCTTAAACAAAAACACCCCTTCGGTGGTCGGAATGGCCAACTGAAAGTCCTTCTCTTCTTGTTTTTTGAGGTTTTCTTTCAGGTTTTCATACAAGGGCGTGAGCGACTCTCCTTTTTTGGCCAAATGCCGTTGCACGGCGTCTCGCAGGTCTTCGGTGTTGATGGGTTTCATCAAATAGTCTAACGCACTAAACCGAATGGCTCGGATGGCGTATTGGTTGTAGGCCGTGGTAAACACAATGTCAAAGCGGGGTGTGCCAATTTCCATCAAAAAATCAAAGCCATTTTTTTCGGGCATTTCTACATCCAAAAATACAATGTCGGGGCTATACGTTTTCAGAATAGCCAACGCCTTATCTGCCGATTCGGCCAGTTTCACTTCGCCTACCTCCGGCACCTCTACCGCCAAGTAGTGATTCAATAATCGCCGAGCCGAGGCTTCGTCATCAACAATCAGGACTTTTAACATAGATGTACAAGGTTGGTTGTGAATGTGGGGGGTCAGTAGTGTAACCATGAGTGTGTTGTTAACGGTTTGCATACATCAATCCACCGAAAGTTCAATCCGAACCGTAGTACCCAATGCCTCTCCTTGTGTATTTTCTTTGTCAACAATCTCAATGTGAGCATGTTGATTTTGGTGAAAATGGAGCAGGCGCAAGCGGTCTTCGGTAATCTGGATGCCTTTCGACTGGTGTTTAGTGGCGGTAATGCGTTGTTGTTTTTGAGCGAATGATTGCTTACGCCCAATGCCGTTGTCATCGACCGAACAAACTAGGATGGCATCGTCTTTCAACTGAAAATCAATGCTCAGGACTCGCTCGGTTGGTTTGGGCATCAGCCCATGCCAGAGTGCATTTTCGACAAAAGGTTGCAGTAGCATAGGCGGTATTTCGATGTCTTCTTGGTCAATAATTTCGGCGCAGGTAATTGCAAACGAAAAACCATCGGCAAATCGGAGCTTTTCCAAGTCCAGATACAGCGTTAGCATCTCAATTTCTTCACTCAGTGGCACGGTATTGCGAGCGGTATTTTGCACCACCAAACGCAATAACCGAGCAAATTTGCGTAGGTATTGGTAGGCTTCTTTGTATCGCTCCGACACCACGCATTCTTGGATACTACTCAGGCAATTAAATATAAAATGTGGATTCATCTGCGCCCGTAGCACCATGAGCTTTGACTCAGCCAGTAATTTATTAAATTCCAGTAGCTTGCGCTCTTTGGCCGCTACTTCTATTTTGGCTTTTACTTCCTCGATTCGGGTGGCACTGATGGTAGCAACCGTGGTAAGGGCGTTGAGGTGGTCGGTGGTGTAAAAGTTACGTTTGGAGTGCTCCGAATCAATCACGCCAATGACTTTTTGATGATACACAATCGGCACGGCAAGCTCCGAAAGCCGCACTTGGTCGTCGGGGATGTAGCGGGGGTCTTTCGATGTATCCGAAATCAACTCGGCTTGACCCGTTTTGGCAACGGTTCCTACAATACCTATTCCTACTGGAATCTCAATCGGATTCACAATCTCATACTCCTTGGGATTTTTTGGGCCGTAGGCCGCTTTCTGCACCAACACTTGGCGCTGCTCGTCGAGGAGGTAAATGACACAGTCTTCAAAATGCAAGCGAGAGATACAGTTGCGGGTGATGTCCCACAAGATTTCCTCTACCGACTCCAAACCATATCGAGAAGTAGTAAAGTAATCAATCATTTGTTGAATTTCGTCTCGCTGCCGATAGCGCTTCCATTGCCTCAAAGCCAGCCAGCCAAGCCCAAGCAAAGCTATTCCGACCAGTAGCCGAAACCACCATATAGCCCAAAACGGTGGGGTAATACTAATGTGTAGTGTGGTGTAGCTTGTTTCCCGTCCCTGATTATCAATTACTTTCACCAAAAAATGATAATCTCCGCCTGGCACATTGGTATAAGGAGCCGTTTGCCGCCGTCCGCAATAAGTCCATTTGGGGTCGTAGCCTTCGAGCAAGTAAGCATACCGAAGGCCGGGGTTGTCGTGATGGTCGGGGCTAGAAAAATGAAGTGTAAAATAATTTTGCTTATAGGTGAGTTGAACACCTTTTTGGGGGTCAAACGGTTTTTCGGTTTCAAAAACTTCCAAACTGGTGAGCAAGGGCTTTTTTAAAGGAATAACTTGCTTCATGTTGTTGGTATTGATTACCAAGATTTCATCAAATACAGGAATAATAAAACGCCCTGCTTCTATCTGAAAAAAATCGCTCCAATATTCATGGAATGGCAGGCGGGTTTTGAAATCGAGCGGAGTGTAGATTTTGGTTTGAGGATTGAGATAGCCCAGACTCCCATAAGTACCAATCCACAGATTGCCGATTTGGTCAAAGGCCACTTGTTCCACTCGATTCATCCCCAGACCTTGTTTAGAGGTAAAGGCATACAAGCACTTACCCAACGTGTCTATCTGATACACGCCCTGCGAAGTACCTACCCACAAACGGCGCTGGGCGTCTTCTGCTACTTGAAACAGCCGAGCACCTTTCAGACAGTCAGCCTGCAAAGGGCGAACTATATCGTACTTTTTTTCGTAACGCCACAGGCTTTTGCCACACACTACCAACACATTCTGTTCACGGTCTTCTTGCATGGTCATACATACCTCATCATCTTTGAAGGGATAGTGTTTCCATTGATGTCTGAGTGGGTCGAAGCGGTACAATCCGTCCGAAAAAGCATGAAGCCAAACCATTCCTGACTTATCTCGAAACAGCTTGGTAATGGTTAGTTTTGCCATTGATGCTGGCAAGCGAAGAGGGGCAAATTGGCGTGTTTTGAACTTAAATTGTAATACTCCTTTCGTCGAGCTCAAACACCACAAACCAGCGCCTACCTGAATCACGCTGGTAAT
Organism: Spirosomataceae bacterium; assembly: GCA_046329195.1. Taxonomy (GTDB): domain Bacteria; phylum Bacteroidota; class Bacteroidia; order Cytophagales; family Spirosomataceae; genus JAXLVB01. Next base: position 1,983,633 of record JAXLVB010000001.1, read on the forward strand.
TTCGTTGTCTTCAGGGTTGTTAGACACTACATAACGAGCCAGCATTTTACCCTTTTTATACCATATCAAGCCGTCGCCTTTGGCAATCCAACTCTCACCGTTGGGGAGGCGTAGTATTTTGAAAATCGAATTGAAGGGTACATCTACATAGGCGTTAAAACTCGGCACTTGCTCTACATATTCCAGTAGGTGATTTTTACGCCATTTGCTAATACCATTAAACGTGGCAAACCACACATTACCTTGCTCGTCTTCATAAGCATCATAAAAATACACATAACCAAACGAGTGAGGGCTGTTCATCGAATACGGTACTGGTTGAAAAGTATTGGCATTTGGCTCTAGTACAAAGGACTTGAAATAATAGGTTGAAATCCAGATTCGCCCCTCTGAATCTGCAACAATTTTGTCAGCCGCTGCCAAACTGATTCGGGGATGTTCTTGGATGAGCCCCCAATGGCGCAATGTATTGCCTTTGAGGCTACGACAATACAAGAGCGAATCGCTGAGGTCACCGTACCAGAGGTTGTGTTGGTGGTCTATGGTCAGCGAAATGATAGGGTGGTTGTTCAGAAAGGTCCAGCGTTTCGGATTATGTCCATGATAATACAGTTGGTTGGCCTGATAATCCAGAAAATGAATGCCTTGGCTAGTGGCTATCCAAAAACCATGACGAGTAGTATCTGTAACGACACAACGATTAGAAATCAGAAGATGGTCGGGCTGATTGTTCCACCGAATAAGCTTTTGCTGAGTGGTATTCCATAAGTAAATCCCTTTTTCTTGCGTAAAAACCCACATCCGATGCTGTTGGTCTCGCTTAATGTTAACAACAGTCAAGGCCGAATCGGCAGACGTGAGGGATAGTTTTTGGAATAATTGATGGGCTTTGTCGAACGTATAGACGCCTTCGTTGGTACCTATCCATAGCAGCCCGTGGGCATCTTCAGACAGGGCTTGGATATGGTCGCTCAGCAACCCTCGTACGTTTTGATGCGCCTGATTAAAAACCTTAAACCCAGAGCCGTCGTAGCGATTGAGGCCGTTTGCAGTACCAAACCAGTAGAATCCTTCACGGTCTTTATGAATACACAAGACAGACTTGTAAGAAAGCCCGTCGGAGACATTGAGGTTATCAAAAATATATTGTCCAGAAGCATTGAATGCCACCAGCAAACCCCAAATAAGCCCTATGAATAGCGAACGTTTCAAGGCAGTAACAGTCTTTAAACTACACGTTATTTGGTAAGTGAAGTCGTTGATGAGCTGAAAAACCTCACATGGTGCCAGTTCTGTTGGCCTTTTATGTAGTTTTACAGCTCCAAATTTTATCAGTGACTCTGAACTTAACCCTATGAAAAAGCTCTTTTTCTTGTGGCTTGTACCAGCCCTATTGCAAGCACAAACATTCAAAAACCCATTGCTTCCGTCTGGTGCCGACCCGTGGTCATTTTACAAAGATGGCTTTTACTATTACATGCACACCACTGGAGCCAACCTCACCATCTGGAAAACCAACGATCTCTCACAACTGGCCACCGCCCAAAAGGTAATCGTATGGACACCGCCTGTTACTGGCCCTTATTCCAAAGAGATTTGGGCACCCGAACTTCATTTTTTGCAAGACAGATGGTACATCTACTTTGCCGCTGACGATGGCCACAACCGCAACCACCGCCTCTACGTCATCGAAAACCCATCGCCTGACCCTACGCAAGGTACTTGGACGATGAAAGGTCAGCTCAAAACACCTCAAGACAAATGGGCCATTGATGGTTCGGTTTTTGAACATAAAGGCCAGTTGTATCTGACGTGGTCGGGTTGGGAAGGCGACGAAAACGGTCGCCAAGACATTTACCTTTGTAAAATGAGTAACCCGTGGACCTGCGTGGGCAATCGAGTTCGGATTTCGGACCCTCAGTTTGAGTGGGAACAACATGGCTCCTTGTACCGCCCCGGCCCCGACGACAAACCGATTGTCTTGGTTAACGAAGGCCCCCAGTTTTTGAGAAGCCCGAATGGTCGCCTCAATATCATTTTCTCGGCTAGTGGCTGCTGGACCGACTTCTACACACTCGGTATGATACACGCCTCGCCCCATGCCGACTTAATGAATCCTGCTTCGTGGGTCAAGCATCCCTCACCGGTGTTTTGGGGCAACCAAGTAAAAGGCACGTATGCCGCAGGGCATAATAGCTTTTTGGTATCGCCCGACGGCAAACAAAACTGGATTCTGTATCATGCCAACAGCGAACCTGGACAGGGCTGCGGCAAACAACGTTCGCCCCGTATGCAACCTTTTACTTTTGCGGCCAATGGTACTCCTGTGTTTGGTAGCCCACTCTCTACGGATATTGAGCTTTCTATCCCAAGAAACAATCCCATAAAGCCCTAATAGTCAATATTTTAATAAAAATACATTCTCAGTTTATGCCATTTTTTGTGCCTTTGTCCTAAAAATGGCATTGCTGCCTGTGTGCAAAAGTCTATTTCGCAAACAGGCAGCACGACGAGCATTGAGCCAATTGGGTCTTTCCCCAAAAGCCGAAAGCCGCCCCTGTGTTGAGGGCGGCTTTTCTAGTGTACTTACAAGCAGAAACAAGTGTTCTTGCGAGTGTAGGCGGTTGGAACTCCGCCTTTTACAGCGTTAAGTTGCTTGTCTGAAAGGTTTACAACTTTGTCGGTTTTCAATGCTAACGTTTTTACTGTCTTTTTCATGGCAATGCGTCGTTACGACTTATTTTAAATTGGTTGTTTTGTTTGTTGATGCACTGTAAATGCACTATTGTTTCATACAAATTAAAAGCACCTAAGCCTTTATTTTATGTGAGGATTCCGTTGTAAGGCTTACGAGTTGCAGGCACTCTGACCCGGACAAGTCCAAGACTGACCAATTGGCTTGCCTGCACCTTTAACTTGCTGAGCTTGCATCATAGTAAGGCTTACGATTGTGTCTGTCTTCAAGGTCAATGTTTTTACTGTCTTTTTCATGGTGATCCGTCACTACGGTTTTGTTTGTGTTAATTGTTTGGTTGTGTTGATGTTGTTTTCGGTAGTTTGGCTGTAAACTAGTCACGGCACCAGCATACTGACTTTACAGGTGCTGTTACTGGATAGGCTCCACCTACTATGGCTTGAGCGTTTTCTTTTGAAAGGCTTACGATTTTGTCAGTCTTTAAGGTCAATGTTTTTACTGTCTTTTTCATGGTGCTCCGTCACTACGGCTTTGTTTGTGTTAATTGTTGGTTGTGTTGATGTTGTTTTCGGTAGTTTGGCTGTGAACTAGTCACGGCACCAGCATACTGACTTTACAGGTGCTGTTACTGGATAGGCTCCACCTACTATGGCTTGAGCGTTTTCTTTTGAAAGACTTACGATTTTGTCAGTCTTTAAAGTCAATGTTTTTACTGTCTTTTTCATGGTGATCCGTCACTACGGCTTTGTTTGTGTTAATTGTTAGTTGTGTTGTACCGCTTGTGGCGGTGTTGTTCTTGATTGACGATGCAAAGTTGTGGCGTAAAATTTCCCTCCGAAAATGTACTTCCCCGAACCGTAGAAAAAAGGGATTAAACCGTAGGAACTATTTGCTGTGGCGTTGGAGTGCTTTATCCATAAAAAAATCCTGCTGATGAGGCAGGATTGGGGATATTATTATCAAAAGGCACTTTCTTATGAAATCAGTAAGAATCGGTCCCAAGTCTTAGCGCCACCCAAGGCAGATAAGAACGCTAAGCCAATACCCGCTTCGCCATCTAATACCGACAAGTTAGACGTGTAGCCACCATCTATGCCTCGATACGTCAAAAACACATCTTCTTGTGTAGGAAGTAAGGCCAAGTCTAGCCCTTTTTGCATCCAAGCAGTAGCCGCTGCCTCAAGTAAAGGGTCTTGGAGGCGTTCTGCAAACCGTTGGAACAGATAGGCTGCGCCCACAGCCCCATGACAGAGCGGAGCATCATTCACTCGGAGGTCATCGTCGTGTCGAGTGGCGGCCTGTCTTACGGTTTGGGCGGCAATGTCTTTCCAAGCTTGCTGATTCAGCTTCTCGCCAGCCAGCCAAAAGGTATTGGCAATGCCCAAGTCGCCATAGCACCAAGCCAAGCGGCTCTCTTGGTCTGCGGGGGTATCTGTTACGGTATTCGGAAAAACCGAATGACAGGCTTTATTGCGCACACGCCACATCCATTGCAAGTTGCCTGTGATTAACTCCTGGCATCGTTCGGGGGCATACCCTTGCTCATAGAATAAACTCAATATCGCTGTGATGCTGGCCGTTCCGTGCGACAGCCCCAAGTTGTAATCACGAGCAGTAGTTAAGTCATACGAGTTGAAATTCAAGAACTTCCACGTAATGTCTCCACTGTCAAACCGAACTGCAACGGCTGATAGCTGCTCTACTAGTTGCGCTATATAAGTCGCTATCTGTGGCGAAGGGGTTCGTTCCAGAAAGTACATAGCCGCACTCAAGCCACCGTGTAAATAGTCAAAATCCCCTTCTTTGAGCATGGCCATCGAAATCTCAAATAAGCCTTCGTCCAAGCCTTCCACAATGCCTTGGGCGTCCAATTCGTCGTCTTGCAAGAGGCCTTGATTGTGCAGATGCAAAAATGTCCATGCAATACCCGCAATACCCGAAGCAAATGAGTGAATCAGTTCGCCTTCTTGAACTTTGCTAAGGCTATCGGAGATGTACTCCCAAAGTTGATTGTCGTCTTCTACACCAAAATGATGATTGTAATACGCTTCAAAAAGCGCAAAGCCCATTTTGCCACCCATCAACGAAACGTCGTTTTGCTGAGAGGCCGTAGTAATATGACGATGCAAGCGAGGCAGTAGTTCTTGGATGGTAGCGAGTTGAGAGGGGGTCATGATGGAATGGGTTTGAATGAATAAAACCTCGCTACGAACGAGGTTCGTAACGAGGAGGATTTTTCTAAACGAGTGCTTCCTTGCGGCTTAGCAGTTCCAAGTACAGCAAGGTGCGGACCCGCCACCTTCGCAAGTAGCACAGTTTGACCATTTGGTTTGCGGTTTTGCACCACCTACAATTGCAGTAGCCTCTAATTTAGAAAGACTTACGACTTTGTCGGTTTTGAGTGATAATTTTGAGATTTGCTTTTTCATGGCTTTAAAAATTTGGTAGTCTTTGCCTACTCTACTCAGTTTTCGGCATCCCTGTTGGCAACTCCTATCGTGATTGCTGCAACAAAATTCTAAGCTCTACGCCGCTCACCCAAAACAACCTACCCGAACCAGCCAAAAAAAGGATTGAAGTGACAAATTTGACAGATGAACCGTAGAAAAATTTGTCAGTCTTACCTCTACTATACAGTCTTTGGTCGAGTTCTGGGGAGTTGTTGTTTTCATTTTTTGCCGATACAGGTAGGTATGGGAGGGTTAAGCGTCGGAAGCTTTTTAGTTTTGAGCAACGTAAGTCATTCTTAGCTATCACTTTAAGCCTATTTACGCATGAAACGCCTCGGTTTTTTAGCATGTATTGTATTGTTATCGTCGTTTATCATCGGCTCAGCTACCAAGCCTACGCTGTATATTATTGGTGACTCTACCGTCAAAAACGGCTCAGGCAAAGGCCAAGACAGCATGTGGGGCTGGGGGAGTTTTCTGCATGAGTACTTTGACACTACTCGTATCCATCTCGAAAATCACGCCATCGGTGGTCGTAGCAGCCGTACTTTTATCACAGAAGGCCGATGGGAACGAATTCTGGCCAAACTTCAACCCGGTGACTACGTAATCATGCAGTTTGGGCATAACGACAACGGTGCTTTGAACGACTCGACTCGTGCCCGTGGAACCATTAAAGGCTTAGGGGAGGAAACCCAAGAAATTGATAACCTACTGACCAAAAAGCACGAAATCGTACACACTTTTGGCTGGTATATGCGCAAGTATGTGGACGAAACCAAAGCCAAAGGAGCTATTCCGATTGTGTGCTCGCCAGTACCTCGCAACAACTGGAAAGACGGCAAGATTGCTACGTCTGAAAACGGTCATCGTCAGTGGGCAGAGGCTGTAGCCAAGTCAAACGGAGCGTTTTATGTTGATTTGTTTGGCATTATTGCTACCAAATACGAAGCCGCTGGCGAGGCTCGTGTAAAGCCAGATTATTTTACCCCTAAAGATAACACACACACCAACGAGGCAGGTGCTAAACTAAACGCCGCCTCGGTTGTAGAAGGTTTAAAGCAGCTAAAAGACTGTTCGTTGAATAACTTTTTGGTAAATTCAGAGCTTAAAAAGTAACATTCTATTCAAGCTCCTGAAAACCAAACAACTATGAAAAGACGTTCCTTCGCATCGCTTTCTTTTTTTCGCCGTGGTCGTTGCACACAGGGTCACAACTCCCTCGGTCTGTCCCCTGACAGACCGAAACATCTACTTTTCGCTTTCTTTTTGCTTTTCGTCCATTGCCAAACCTTTGCCCAAGCGCCCATTTGGTACAAACAACCCGCCCGAAACTGGAACGAAGCCCTACCTGTTGGCAACGGACGGCTAGGTGTAATGATTTTCGGAAAAGTTAATGAAGAACTACTCCAGCTCAACGAAGAAACGTTGTGGTCTGGAGGGCCTGTGGCACTCAACCCCAAGCCCGATGCGGCTAGTTATTTGCCTAAGGTGCGAGAAGCCCTGCGCCAAGAAAACTATGAAGAAGCCGACCGATTGCTTCGGCAAATTCAAGGCAATTATAGCAGTGCGTATGAGCCTCTGGGCGACTTGATTTTGAAGCAGGATTTGTCGAGCCAACCAACTGCCTACTTCAGAGATTTAGATATTCAGAAGGCTATTGCTACCACCAAATTCACGGTAGATGGGGTTGAATACCAGCGAGAAATCTTTGTGTCGGCACCAGCGCAAGTCATTGTACTTCGGCTCACGGCTAGCAAAAAAGGAGCCTTGAATTTCGTGATTCGGGCGCAGTCTCAGCATACCGTCAAGAAACTTTTGTTGGGAGCAAACGAACTGGCCATTCGAGGCAAAACCCCCGCACAGTCGGAGCCAAACTATGTACGAGATAAAGCTAAACCCGTTGATTATGAAGACCCTACCAACTGCCGTGGTGTCCGTTTCGACTGGCGAGTCAAACTCCAATCTACCGATGGCACGGCCAAAACCGATACAGCGGGTATCAGCATAGCTAATGCGTCAGAAGCCATTTTTTATGTAACAGCAGCCAGCAGTTTTAATGGTTTTGACAAGTGTCCCGATAGTCAAGGTAAGGACGAAAAAGCCTTAGCAACACAAACACTGAAAAAGGCATTGTTGAAAAATGCAAATATTATCCGCAAAGAGCACATTGCTGATTATCAACGCTTTTTTAATCGGGTGAGTTTAGACTTAGGCCGCTCCAAAGAAGCCGAAGCCTTGCCCATGGACGAGCGGCTCATTCGCTATGCTCAAGGAGCAACAGACCCCTCGTTAGAAAGTTTGTACTTCCAATTCGGGCGTTATTTGCTGATTTCGAGCTCACGGCCCGGTGGCGTTCCGGCCAATCTACAAGGCATTTGGAATCCTATTATGCGTCCGCCTTGGAGCAGCAACTACACCATCAACATCAACACCGAAATGAACTATTGGTTGGCCGAGCAAACCAACCTATCCGAACTTCACACCACCCTCACCGACTGGATTAAGGCAGTAGCCACTACAGGCCAAGAAACAGCCAAGAATTTCTACGGATTGTCAGGCTGGGTAGCGCACCACAATTCAGACATGTGGGGGCTTTCAAACCCCGTAGGCGACAAAGGCAAAGGCGACCCTCGTTGGGCCAACTGGAGCATGGGAGGTGCTTGGTTGAGTCAGCATTTGTGGGAACATTACACCTTTACCGGCGACAAAAAATACCTCAAAGATTACGCTTATCCGCTGATGAAGGGCGCTGCGGAGTTTTGCAATCAATGGCTCGTCAAAGATGCGACAGGTTTCTGGGTTACTTCGCCCTCGACCTCGCCTGAAAACGGTTTTATTACCGAAAAAGGCGTGAAGCAAACCGTATCGGTAGCCTCTACCATGGATTTGGCCATTATTTATGACCTTTTCACCAATGTGATTCAAGCGGGTGAGTTACTAGGCGTTGATGCTGATTTCAGAAAAGTACTCGCCGAAAAACTCACGCATTTGTACCCGTTGCACATTGGCAAAAAAGGAAATTTTCAAGAATGGTACAAAGACTGGGAAGACCAAGAACCCCAGCACCGCCACGTGTCGCATTTGTTTGCACTACACCCAGGTCATGAGATCTCGCCACTGCGTACACCTGAATTTGCCACCGCTGCCCGCAAGACTCTCGAAATCAGAGGGGATGAAGGTACGGGCTGGAGTAAGTCGTGGAAAATCAACTTCTGGGCTCGCCTTCACGACGGCAATCACGCTTACAAACTTGTGAGAGAATTGTTAAAAGTAACGGGTATGGAAGGTACTGATTACAGCAAGGGCGGTGGTACGTATCCTAACCTGTTGTGTGCTCATCCGCCGTTTCAAATTGATGGCAATTTTGGGGGTACTTCTGGCATCGCCGAAATGCTCCTACAAAGCCACGACGGGGTCATCCACGTGTTTCCGGCTCGTCCTGATGGTTGGGCTTCGGGTCAAGTAAAAGGGCTAAAAACTAGAGGTGGCTTTGAGATTGACCTTCAATGGAACAACGGCCAACTCACCAAACTGATTGTCAAATCGGTACTAGGAGGTGTTTGTCGGCTCAAATTACCCAATCTACTCAAAGGTGCTTTGAAACCTGCTCAAGGTAAAAACCCTAATCTGTTTTACCAAGTGCCTGAAAACCAATACCAAAGCACCACACCCGAATCCAACGGCTCAGTGTTTGATTTAGTAACCGAAAAAGGAAAAACATACATTTTAACCCTGTAAAGCCTCGTTGCTTTGCTTCACTACTCAGCATAAACCACATGAAAATCTCAAAAAATAACTTTCTCTCTATCCTCACGTTGGAGGCTAGGACGGTATTCATCAGCTCGCTTATTTTATTTGTTGGAATCAGTACGTTGGCCTTGGCACAACGAAACGTGACCAATGCCAATGATTCCAACACGCCTCTTCACTTGCTCAAGCCCGACTACCCCGTTCCGTATGGTATCGTGAAAACCGAAGAAATCAAGAGTGCCTTAGACCGGATTCATGGCTACCTAAATACCGTCACTCCCACCGCTTTTGTCAATGCTAAAACAGGCGAAGTACTTAGTGATTTGTCAAAAATTGACGAAAATACAGCCCTTCAAAAAGGTGATTATCGGCTTGTTAGCTACGAGTGGGGCGTTACCTACGGCGCCATGATGCTGGCAAGTCAAATCACGGGTGATGCTCGCTACAAAGAATACGCCGACAAACGCTTGGAGTTTATAGCCAATGCAGCGCCTTACTTTAAAAAGACCTCTGAATCACACGAAGATTGGGGAACCAAAGGCCCGCTTCGTGGTTTGATCAACCCTCATGCCCTCGACGACTGTGGAGCCATGTGTGCCGCCATGATTAAGGCCACTCGTGCGGGCAATACTTCTAATTTTCGCCCACTGATTGATAGCCATATCGGCTACATTATGACCAAAGAGCATCGCCTTGGCGATGGTACGCTTGCTCGCAATCGCCCACAACCCAATACGCTCTGGCTCGACGATATGTTTATGGGTGTGCCTGCCATAGCGCAAATGGGTAAACTCACTGGCGACAAAAAATACTTTGACGAAGCTGCCAAACAAATCTTGCAGTTTTCGAAGCGGATGTTCAATACCCAAAAAGGCGTGTATATGCACGGATGGGTAGAAGGCATGAGCGAACACCCACAGTTTCATTGGGCAAGAGCCAACGGCTGGGCCATTTTGACTAAAGTAGAAGTACTAGACGTATTGCCCGAAAACCACCCCGCACGCCCTGAAATTTTGGCTTTACTCAAAGCGCATGTCAAGGGCTTGGCTTCGTATCAATCAGGTTCAGGTTTTTGGCATCAATTGCTCGACCGAGAAGATTCTTATCTAGAAACCTCAGCTACAGCCATTTACACGTATGCCATTGCCCACGCCATCAACAAAGGTTGGATTGATCCGCTGGCTTATTCGCCGATGGCACTTCTGGGCTGGAACGCCGTTTCGACCAAAATCAACGACAAAGGCCAAGTAGAAGGCACTTGCGTAGGTACGGGCATGGGTTTTGACCCAGCGTTTTACTACCATCGCCCCATCAGTCCGTTTGCAGCGCATGGTTATGGGCCTACCATTTTGGCAGGTGCCGAGGTGATTAACCTCCTCAAAAACAAACAGTTTGAAATCAACGATAGCTCTGTCCAGTTGTTGCAGAAAAAATAAATTTAACACTGAGTACTCAGAGATGAGAATTAGGGTAACTCCGTGTTAACCTCTGTGTACTCCGTGGTTAAAAAAAACGGCAAACATGAAAAACGGATTCCTCCTTTTCTTGTTCTTAATCAGTCACTTAGGCTTTTCTCAAAACTTCAAATTCGATTTTGGAACGGGGAAAGTGGCGAAAAAGCACGTCCGCATCACGCCCGAAATGGCTTACACCAAAGAGCATGGCTACGGCTACATGATGTCAGGAACTCGTTTTTTTACGGTTGATCTTCCCGAAGGCAACTATGATGTGAAAGTAGTTGTAGGCAATGAAAAAGAGCCTTCCGAAACAACGATAAAGGTTGAAAATCGTCGGTTGATGTTGGAAAAAGTAGTAACAGAGGCTGGCAAATTTGAAGAAAGAACCTTTACAGTTAACATAAGAAATCCCCAAATCAGCGCAGCCGAAAAAGTCAAACTCAAGCCTCGTGAGCTCGACTATTTGCACTGGGACAACCAACTGACGTTTGAGTTTTGTGGTAAAAACCCTCGCATCAAAACGCTTGAAATCAGCCCTAATCCCAAAGCGGTCACCGTTTTCTTGGCAGGCAACTCTACCGTGGTGGACCAAGCCCAAGAGCCTTTTGCCGCTTGGGGGCAGATGATTCCAAGTTTCTTCCAACCGGGTGCTGTTGTGTTTGCCAACCATGCCGAATCGGGCGAGTCGTTGCGAAGTTTTTTGGCCGAAAAACGCCTTGATAAAATTCTCAGCCAAATGAAAACAGGCGATTATTTGTTCATTGAATTTGCGCACAACGACCAGAAACAGAAAGATTTACGACCTTTTGTAGAATATAAAGAGTTAGTCAAAAAATTCATCTACGAAACCAAAGCCAAAGGCGGAATTCCCGTGCTGGTTACCTCTATGCACCGCCGTAGCTTTGACTCCACAGGTCATATCAAAAATACCTTAGGCGATTTCCCTGAAGCCATGCGCCAAACCGCCCAAGAGGAACACGTTACGCTCGTTGACCTCCATGACATGAGCAAAACTCTCTGGGAGACGCTTGGTCCTATTACTTCCAAAAAAGCATTCGTTCATTATCCGGCTGGGAGTTTCCCCAACCAAGAAAAACCCCTCGCCGACGATACACATTTTAGTAACTACGGCGCTTATCAATTAGCTAAGTGCATCGTAGAAGGGCTCAAAAAGGCTCAATCGCCACTCACTAAGTGGCTTTTGCCCAACTTGCCGCCTTTTGACCCCGCCCATCCTGACGCACTCGATACCTGGGACTTCCCACAAAGCCCCTTGGTCAATGTAGTAAAACCCGACGGTAACTAATTCGATGAAAACGCTCGCTCGATTTCTCTTTACTCTACTCATCGCCAATGGGGTAGTTGCCCAGCCCATCCCTCTGCATTGGTTAGGCGAAAAAGTACCTACCCGAACCAGTGGACAAAGCTGGGGGGTACCATTTCCTAAAGGTAAAATCAAACCTAATCAGAGCTTTATATTAAGCGATGCTTTTGGTAAAAACCTGCCTCTCCAAAGCTGGAACTTAGCGTATTGGCCTGATGGCTCGCTCAAATGGGTGGGTTTTGCCACGGTGGCTGACCATATCAAAGGCGAGTTACAACTAACCCGAAGCAACGCCAAAGCAGCGCCTACAACTACTATTCAAGTAATAGAAAACACTCGTAACATCCTGATAAACAACGGAAAAATTACTTGTCAGATTCCGAAACAAGGTAGTTCGTTGCTGGATTCTTTGAAGATTAATAATCAATTGGTAGGCCTACAAGGTCAGCTGGTATGTATTCGTCAAAGTAGTTTTGAATCAGATGTTTACGAATCATCTACCAAAGAAAAATTCACGAGCGAAGTACAAAAAGTAACCGTCGAACAAAAAGGAGACGTGCGGGCAGTAGTGAAGATTGAGGGAAAATTTAAAACAGCCCAACGGTCGTGGTTGCCCTTCGTGGTACGACTCTATTTTTATGCAGGCACTGCCGACATTCGTCTCGTTCATACCATCATTTACGACGGCGACCAACAAAAAGACTTTATTAAAGGCTTGGGTTTAGCGTTGACAGTACCCATGCGAGAAGAAATCTTGAACCGCCACGTGCGCTTTGGTGGTGAAGAAACAGGTATTTGGGCCGAACCCGTGCAACCTCTTACAGGACGGCGAGTGCTTACGCACCAAGGCAAAAATGTGTACGAAGACCAACTACTCGGAAAGCGAGTACCCAACAAAGTTGACTATGACCCCAAACTCCAATATTTGGTCAAAGATTGGGCCACTTGGGGAGATTTTCGCCTGATTCAACATTCGGCAGACGGGTTTACAATTCAAAAACGCACCCATGCCCAAGGTGCTTGGATAGACGCCCAAGGCGGCAAACGAGCCTCTGGCACAGCCTTTGTAGGCGACGTATCAGGCGGCGTGTCCGTCTCAGTCAAGGATTTTTGGCAGTCACATCCAGCGGCCTTAGAAATCCGAAACGCCACTGCTGACAAAGCCGAATTACGAGCGTGGTTGTGGTCGCCCTACGGCGAAGCGATGGACATGCGCCATTACGACACACTCGCCACAGGCCACGGCTTAGAAGCCAGTTATGAAGATGTACAACCCGGGTTTAGTATTGCCCAAGGGATGGCTCGCACAAGCGAAATGACGCTGAGTTTGTACGAAAATGTGCCTTCCAACGAGCAGTTAAGTCAATTATCTCAACGCCCGTTATTGGCTTGTACCCCTCAATACCTCCACGATGCTGGAGCCTTTGGCACTTGGAGTTTACCCAACCGAAACTCTGAAAACAAACGTTGGCTCGAAGACCAACTCGACCAAGCCATTACTTTTTACCAAAAAGAAATAGAACAACGACATTGGTATGGCTTTTGGAACTACGGCGACGTGATGCACGCCTACGACCCCGTACGCCACTCATGGCGCTACGATATTGGTGGTTTTGCATGGGCCAACACCGAACTTGCCCCTGATATGTGGCTGTGGTACAGCTTCTTACGAACAGGGCGAGCCGATATTTTCCAAATGGCCGAAGCCATGACTCGCCACACCAGCGAGGTGGACGTGTATCATTTAGGACGATTTGCAGGCTTAGGCTCTCGTCACAACGTACGCCACTGGGGCTGCGGGTCCAAAGAAGTACGCATCAGCCAAGCAGCTCTCAAGCGCTTTTACTATTACCTCACTACCGACGAACGCACCGGCGACCTCATGCGTGAAGTAGCTAACGCCGACGACGCATTGGTTAGTACCGACCCCTTGCGGTTGATTTTACCTAAATCGCAATACCCTACTCACGCCCGAGTAGGCCCAGATTGGATTGCACTGGTGGGCAACTGGATGACCGAGTGGGAACGCACAGGCGATACTCGCTGGCGTGATAAAATTTTGGTAGGTGTCAATAGTTTTGCCAACATGCCTTATGGTTTTTTCTCAGGCAAGGAAGGCGCATTCGGCTACGACCCCAAAGACGGCAAGATGTATCAACTTGCTCCTGAAGACATCGGGAATTCGCACTTGGCTTCCATTATGGGCGGTGCAGAAGTGGCTTTCGAATTGAGTAAAGTACTTGAGAATCCGACGTTTGACAAGCTATGGCTACAATATTGTCAGCTTTATGGAGCATCTAAAGAGGAGGTAAAACAAGCCTTTGGTAAAGAAGCCAAGTTAGGCGATTTGTCACCTCATTATGCTCGATTGGTGGCGTATGTGGCCAAGGTCAACAACGACCCTACCTTAGCCCAAAAAGCGTGGAGTGAGTTTCTGAATATCAAGCGACCTTTCTACGGTACGTTTGATTGGACGCCAGTTGCTACTCCAACCGTGCTGAAACCCATTGACGAAATACCGTATGTTTCCACCAACAATACGGCGCAATGGTGTTTAAATGCCATTGAATTGTTGGAGTTAGTAGGAGATAAAATGCCCGAAAAACATCCGTTGTGGTCGGAGAAAAAATAGTGCCTACATAGGTCTCTAATTCCGTGACCTGTGGCACACAGGCTACAAACAAACAATCATAGTTCGATAAAATGGGCTGTGTGTCACAGCCCATGGAGATAGAAAAATGATTCTGTGGTCTGTGACCCACAGACCACCAACACCGTGACCTGTGGCACAAACCATAGAAATTGAGAACCAATTTGTCAAAAACCATGCAAAAACTCCTTTTCTTACTTCTTTTCTCACAAACTCTCTTGGCCCAACGGCAAATGGAAGCCCTTAGTCGGGGCGCTGTGGCTGTCCCTAATGCCGAAGGAAGCGTATTAGTCAGTTGGCGTTTGTTGGGCGATGACCCTGACCATATCGCCTTTAACGTTTATCGGGACAAAACTAAATTGAATGATAAGCCACTTACTACCTCTACTAACTTTCTGGATAAAAGCCCTGTGCTAGGCGCTGGTTATCGTATTAAGTCGGTTATAAAAGGAAAGGAACAAAAAGAAGAAGCAAAGGCATTGAGCCTTACCCAAAGCTACTTAGAAATCCCGCTTCAACTGCCCGAAGGTGGCGTCACGCCCGATGGAAAACCCTACACCTACATCGCCAACGATGCGAGCGTAGGTGATTTGGATGGCGATGGGGAATATGAAATCATCCTGAAATGGGAACCGTCCAACGCCAAAGACAACTCACAAGATGGCTACACAGGCAACGTGTTTTTGGATGCCTACCAACTCAATGGCAAGCAGCTCTGGCGCATTGACTTGGGTAAAAACATCCGAGCAGGAGCGCATTATACCCAGTTCATGGTCTATGACTTGGATGGCGACGGCAGAGCCGAAGTAGCCTGCAAAACGGCTGACGGCACCGTTGACGGCAAAGGAAAGGTCATCGGCGATGCCACCAAAGACTATCGTACTCCTGCTGGCCGGATTTTAGAAGGTGCTGAATTTTTTAGCATTTTCGATGGCCTCACCGGCGCCGAACTCGCCACTACCGACTACCTGCCCAGCCGCTCGCCCATTGAAAGCTGGGGTACTGCCCGCAGCAACGACCGCAATGGCAACCGTGCCGATCGTTTTCTGGCCTGCGTGGCCTATCTGGATGGTCAGCAGCCCTCGATGGTGATGTGCAGAGGCTATTATGCCCGCTCAGTTGCCGCTGCGTGGGACTGGCGCAAAGGCAAACTGACCTCTCGGTGGGTATTTGATTCCAAAAACGGCTTTCCTACTTTTGAAGGTCAAGGCAACCACAACCTCACCGCTGCCGATGTGGACGGCGATGGAAAAGATGAAATCGTATTTGGCTCGATGGTCATTGACGACAACGGAAAAGGTTTATATTCAACAGGTTTTGGCCACGGCGACGCCATCCACGTTAGTGACCTTGACCCTACCCACGAGGGCTTGGAAGTATTTGGTATCCACGAAAACAAAGACCACAATCCCACCCGTCCAGGCATGGCTTTATACGATGCGAAAACAGGCGCAACCCTTTGGCGAGGCGTAGAAGGCCAAGACGTAGGCCGTGGCGTAGCCGCTGACATTAACCCTGCTCATTTGGGTGCCGAAATGTGGGGGGGCTTTGTAGTAGATGGCAAAAGTCGGCTCCTCAACATCAAAGGCGAAGACATTGGTGAAGCCCCTCGCTCAGTTAATTTCTTGGCGTGGTGGGACGGAGACTTGAGTCGTGAGCTACTTGACGGCAATCACATTGACAAATACAAAGGTGGTCGCCTACTTACTGCCGAAGGCTGCACTTCCAACAACGGCACTAAATCTACCCCTGCCTTAAGTGCCGATTTATGGGGGGATTGGCGAGAAGAAGTCATTTTCAGAACCACTGACAACAAAAGCCTACGCATTTATTCGACCACCATACCAACTGACTATCGCTTCGTCACGCTTATGCACGACCCCCAGTATCGCACCAGCATTGCGTGGCAAAACGTGGCTTACAACCAGCCGCCGCACACCAGTTTTTACTTAGGCGAAGGCATGAAAAAAGCCCCGAAGGCGAATATTAAAGTAATTAGTAAGCAGTAGTTTTTTGAGAATTGAGATACCAAATTACAAAAAATAGAACCCATGAGATTTCTAAAAATAACGGCTTGCTTGTTGCTCTGCACAAGCCTCTCATTCGCCCAAAAATTACCTAAAAAGAAGGAAATAATGAAGGCAATGACCGTGGCTAATGCCTATTTTATGAACAAATGGCCCGACGTCAGCAAACCCATCGTAAGTCCCGACCGCACTCGCCCCAGCAATATTTGGACCCGAGGCGTGTATTACGAGGGACTCATGGCCTTGTATCAACTTGACCCTCAAAAAAGCTACCTCGACTACGCCGTTTCGTGGGGTGAAGCCCATAAGTGGGGTCTTCGCAACGGTATCAAAACTCGCAATGGCGATGACCAATGCTGCGGCCAAACCTACATTGACCTTTACCTCATGGACAAAAAAGAGGAACGCATCCGTGACATCAAAGCCTGTATGGACAACATGGTCAACAGCGACAAAATTGACGATTGGTCATGGGTAGATGCTTTGCAAATGGCGATGCCTGTCTTTGCCAAATTGGGGGTGATTTACAACGACAATCGTTATTACGAAAAAATGTACCAAATGTATTTATTCACCAAAAACCAACACGGCGACAAGGGACTTTACAACCCTGCCGAGGGGCTTTGGTGGCGTGACAAAGACTTTGACCCTCCTTACAAAACCCCTGCTGGCAAAAACTGCTATTGGTCTCGTGGCGACGGCTGGGTAGTGGCTGCCTTGGTGCGTGTACTGGACATCATGCCCAAAGATGCCCCTCATCGTGACGAATACCAAAAAACGTATTTGGAAATGATGAAAGCCCTCGCCCCTCTCCAACGTGCCGATGGCTTTTGGAACGTAAGCCTCACCGACGAAACCGATTATGGTGGAAAAGAATTGACAGGTACCTCTTTATTTGTCTATGGCATGGCTTGGGGAATGCGCAATGGTTTGTTAGACAAGAAAACCTATATGCCCATCGTGTCGAAAGCGATGAATGCGATGTTGAAAGATTGCGTGCATCCCAACGGTTTCTTAGGCTGGGTACAAGGCACAGGCAAAGAACCCAAAGACGGACAACCCTTGAGCTATGACAAAGAACCTAATTTTGAAGATTTCGGCTTGGGTTGTTTCCTCTTAGCAGGCACAGAAGTATGTAAATTGTAACACGAGTTGCCAAATCGCCGAATTACCTTAGCTGTATGAAAACCATTTACTGTATTTTTTTCTTGTTGCTCATCCACTCAGCGTATGCTCAGAATATCAATCGGCAAGCAGTGGTGAGTCGGCATAATCCGCTGATTATCAAAGTAGATACGCTGGCCTCTTTGTCGGTGGGCAATGGTAAATTTGCTTTTACGGCTGACGTGACGGGACTGCAAACGTTTCCTGAATATTACCAAAACGGCATTCCGCTTGGCACACAGTCAGAATGGGGTTGGCACGCTTGGCCTAACCCCGAAAAATACAAAATTGAAGAAGCCTATCGAGACATGCCTTCGCACGGACGCATGGTGCCGTATGCCGTGCAAATTTCAACTCCCGAGCGTAACAAAAATGCCGTGAATTACCTTCGTCAGAATCCGCACCGCTTGCAGTTGGGCAATGTAGGTTTTGAAATTTTGAAGAAAGATGGAACGTTGGCACAAGTGTCAGATATTCAGAATATTCAACAAAAATTAAACGCTTGGACTGGCGAAATCTCCAGTCATTTTACCGTAGAAGGTACGCCCGTAGAGGTAGTAACGCTAGCGCACCAAACCCAAGATGTGGTGGCCGTTAAAGTCAATTCAGCTTTATTGACAACAGGGCGTTTGAAAATAAAAGTACGTTTCCCTTATCCAACCAACGAGTTTTTGGACAACGCTACCAATTACAAAAACCCTGAAAAACACAATTCGGCCATCATTGCAGCATCGCCTACTCGTGCGCTCATTAACAGACGATTAGACACCACCCAATACTATGTAGAGTTATACTCGCCAACTACTATGCTGGTACGCAATCCGAAGCCGCATGAGTTTTTGGTAAGCACAACTACCCCTACCCTCAACTTGTCAGTACGTTTTACACAACAATGGCCTCAAACCCCGATTCCTACCTTTGCCGAAACACAGCAAAATAGCCAAACCGAATGGCCAAAATTCTGGAAGTCAGGTGGTTTTATTGACTTTGCAGGTACAGCCGACCCACGAGCCAAGGAGATTGAACGGCGCATGATATTGTCGTTGTATTTGACCAAAATCCAGTGTGCAGGTTCACAGCCCCCTCAAGAAACAGGCCTAACTCAAAACTCTTGGTACGGCAAACCTCACCTCGAAATGCACTGGTGGCATGGCGTTCATTTTGCACTGTGGGGCCGCCCCGAATGGCTCGAAAATAGTATGCAGTGGTATTTTAAAGCCGAAAAAATAGCTCGTGAAATAGCGCAACGTCAAGGCTTTGAAGGCGTTCGTTGGCAAAAAATGACAGACCCTTGGGGCAACGAAGCCCCGTCTTCGGTGGGGGCTTATTTGCTCTGGCAGCAACCGCATTTTATCTATTTTTCAGAACTGATTTATCGGCAAAAATCTACTCCCGAAGTACTTAAAAAATACAGCGATTTGGTGTTTAAAACCGCCGACTTCATGGCCTCCTTTGCCTATCTCGACCCTGAAAAAGGGCGTTACATCTTGGGCAAAGGCGTAATTCCAGCGCAGGAACGCTTCAAACCCGAAGAAACCTTTAATCCTACTTACGAACTGGCCTATTGGCGCTGGGCCTTGGAAACAGCGCAAACTTGGCGTGAGCGCATGAAACTACCTCGCCACCCCAAATGGGATGAGGTCTTGCAAAAACTCTCGCCCTTACCCCAAGCCGACGGCGTGTATTTGGCCACCGAGAGCGCACCTGACTCCTACACCAATCCGAAGTACCTCACCGACCACCCCAGCGTGCTCGGCACCTACGGTATGTTGCCCAAAACCAAGGGCTTAGACGTACAAGTGATGGACAATACCTTTGAAAAAATCTGGAAAATCTGGACATGGGGCGACACCTGGGGCTGGGATTTTCCGATGGTAGCCATGACCGCTACCCGCTTAGGCAAGCCCGACAAAGCTATTGAAGGGCTGCTGATGAACATCCACACCAATAGTTACCTGCCCAACGGCCACAACTACCAAGACAAACGCCTTCGACTCTACCTGCCTGGTAACGGAGGCTTATTGGCTGCCCTTGCCATGATGGCCGCCGGCTACGACGAAGTGCCTCAATCGAATATTGGCTTCCCCAAAGGCTGGAAAGTGAAATGGGAAGGGTTGAAACGAATGCCTTAATATGCAAACAAAATTCGCAAGATTTATAAATTGTTGATTATTAAATCCTTATGGATTCCAGTATCTAACCATTTGCGTCGGAGACGCTGAACCATTTCCGCCCCAAAACGGAGTTTGGGGCGAGCGGGAGAACTTTGAAAAACAAAGTAAAATAATCCTAAAACTTTTTGAACCGTATCCCACCTGTCAATCAACAAGTTTTGCTTTCAGCGGTCCGATTTCTATGCTTCAAGCAAAGCAGGCGTAATCTCAGATTTAGCCCCCTAAAAAGTACAGAATAATTTGACTTTTTGAAAACCATTTTTTAGATTTGTTTAAGTGTTACAAACACTCAACGACACAACAAATACGACTGAAAAAGTGTTATGCTATCTTGGTAAAAGTCAAGTGATATTCACAATGTACAACATCGTAAGTACAACACAATCTTGACAAAAACCAAAATAATACAAAAAGTGCGTCCGCAGCGGCGAACCGCAAAACTTTCGTAAATCTATGAGTTGGGCGAAATACTACCCTAGACTCACCACCTTAATGAATCTATTACATTTATGAGCTATCATCCAATAGAAAAAATGTTCCTGAAGGCGGACATAATTTGTAATGGTACGAGGCCACACGACATTAAAGTATTAAACAACAAATTCTACGACAGAGTTCTAAAGGATGGTCAGCTTGGGATAGGTGAATCATATATGGATGGCTGGTGGGAATGTGATTGTATTGATGAGATGGTTGCTAAATTCATTACGGCTGACCTGCTAAAAGATACCCAGCAAAATATAAGATTTCTACTAAATTATCTAAGAGTAAAGCTTTCTGATATTGGCAACCAATCCAAAGCTTATGAAATAGCTGAAAAACATTATGACTTAGGAAATAATCTTTTTGAATCCTTTTTAGATAAGCGAATGACTTACAGTTGTGCATATTGGAAAGATGCACAAAATTTGGATGAAGCGCAGGAAAATAAATTGGACCTTATATGTCGAAAGCTTGGTCTGAAGGCAGGAATGAAAGTATTGGAAATAGGTTGTGGCTGGGGAGGATGGGCTAAGTATGCCAGCGAGAAATATGGAGTGGAAGTTACGGGTATTACTGTTTCCAAAGAACAGGCTGAATATGCAAAAGACAATTGCCACGGACTTCCGATTGATATTCAACTAAAAGATTATAGAGAAATTTCTGGTGAGTACGATCGGGTTGTATCTATTGCGATGTTTGAAGCAGTCGGGAAGAAGTATTTCAGAACATTTATGAAGGTGGTTGAAGAACATTTAAAAGATGATGGCATCTTTTTATTGCATAGTATTATTGGTCGCATTCCGCTTGGCCCCGCACAATCTACATGGCTAAACAAATATATTTTTCCAAATGGAGAACTGGCGACGCTATCTCAGCTATCAAAGGCGGCAGAGGGGTTATTTGTTGAGGAAGCACATCACCAGCTAACAGGCCATTATGAAAAAACACTTGAGGCATGGTATCACAATTTTTTGCAGAACTGGCCAGGAATTTCAAACAATTATGATGAAAGGTTTTTTCGAATGTGGAAGTTTTACCTATTATTATCCAAAGGAGCATTCCAGTCTCGGATTATTCAGTTGTGGCAATTTGTTTACACCAAAAGAGGAATTCCAAAAATGTCTTCTTATATAGAAGATTATGAAATTCTTAAAATAGATTCTAGATAGTAAAAAAATCACATGAGCCAACAATCTTTTGAAAAGGAGTTATACCAAAATATTAATCAATATTTTGAATCTAATCAAATATCCAGGTATGCAAATAAAAAAATGCTGGTTAAGGTAATTCTTGCGTGTGTATTTTGGGTCACCAGTATTATACTGCTTTTTTTGTTAGGTGGGTATGGCAAACTTGTTTTTTTTCTGCTTTATGTTTTTCATTGCTTTAGCCAGTTGTTTATTCTCTTAAACATAGCACATGATGCAAACCATGGAGCAATATTCAAGAATAAGATACTAAAAAAAATAATGCCTTACTCCTTTGATCTCTGCGGTGTAAATTCTTACATGTGGCGGCAGCTGCATCATGCTCAGCACCACAATTGTATGAATATAGATGGGGAAGATGAAACGCTTGTGGCTCGAAAACTATTTCGCTTTTCAAAAAAAACAAATCCTCGATTTATTCATCAGTTTCAACATTTTTATTTCTTACTATTCTATGGTTTGTTTACTGCAGATTGGGTTTTTTTCAAGGATTTTGAGTGTTTTTTCTTCCCACATACCCAATACCTCAGGCAGAAAAATCATCCACCTGTAGCGTACCACAGTCTTTTCATCGGTAAGTCATTGTACATCGGATACATGATTATTTTACCAATAATTATATTTAATTATTCTTTTTGGCTTATGCTATTCACATTCATTATTAGTCATTTTTTGATTGGGATAATAGGTGGTACAGTTATTCAGATTACACATCCACTTTCAGAAGCAGATTTTCCGGAATCTAAAAAAGAATATCAGGACTTTGCCAGATTCGTATTTGCAACTACTGCTGATTATTCTATCAATAGTAAAATTGCTGATTGGTTTTTTGGTGGATTACACTTGCATGTAGCACATCATCTCTGTCCTAATGTATGTCACGTTCATTACAAAGAACTGACTAAGATAATAGCTGAGACGTCTGCAAGATATAGGGTCAAATATAGGGTTAATCGAACCATGTTTGATGCTGTTAAAGATCATTATATGCACTTAAAATCGTTAAGTACTTCCTCGTATGCCACAAATTGATTTCCCTCTCGTAAACAGGATAGATGCATTTAAAGACTCATTCATAATGTCGGAAAATGCTATCGGGGTTTTTAATAACTACCTGACTAAATTAGGTGGTGCATATTATTTCCCATTTGGTGGTATAAAAAAAGGTTTAGTTATAACAGATCCGCACATTATCGAACATGTACTGCTAACCAATTATAAAAATTATAAGAAATCGGATATACAAAACAAAAAAATGGGTGCATTTTTGGGAGATGGCTTGCTAACAAGTCATGGCTCTTATTGGCTTACTCAAAGGCGCATTATTCAAGAAGGATTTAAGAAAGACAAATTAAAATCCTATCTACAGAACATGGATAGTATTTTAGACCGACGCCTGAATAATATTGCCCCTACACAACTACAGGATTTTGATCTTGCTACATTTCTTACTCATGTAGCGTTTGAAATGGTAATGGGGTCATTATTTACACATAACTTGAAGGAAGATGAACTCAATCAAATAACCTATACCATCATTACCGTTCAAAAATATATTTTAGATCAGATTATTCAACCTTATCTAATTCCGTTTACTAAAATTTCAGGAGTATATTCCAATCTACAAAGAAACAGAAGGAATGCTGATAATATCTTGCTGAAAATTATCAAAAACCGAAAACAAAGTAATGTCGCAGCAAACGACATGCTGGATATTTTGCTCAAAGCAAGATATGACGAAACAGGAGAAGGCATGACAGAGGAACAAATACTTATGGAAAGTATGCAATTGATTGTTGCAGGTCATGAAACTTCGGCTACAGCTTTGTTTTGGACATTCTATCTATTAACACAGCATCAAGATATTTATTGTAAAGTAAAAAAAGAGCTGGATGGTTGCGAAGAAATCACTACGGAAAGTCTCATGAAATTAACTTACTGCGTCCAGGTAATTCAAGAGGCTCTGCGTATATATCCTCCTTTTTGGATGATAGACCGAGAGGCCATTAATGATGATTACGTTTCGGGTTATAAAATAAGAAAAGGTACGATGTTATTAATTTATATCTACGGCATTCATAACAACGATAAATTTTGGTCTCAGCCAGACAAATTTAATCCTGAAAGATTTAGTAGCATGAACCCTAAAAAGGAAACTCCTTTTACTTACCTGCCTTTCGGTGCCGGACCCAAAGGATGCATAGGCGGCAATTATGCTACTATTCAAATGCTTATTATATTAAAAAAAATGCTTTCAAAGTTCAATATATCTGCTAATTCAAAAATCACATCATTGGAACCACTGATTATGTTGAAACCAAAAAATAAAATTTACTTTACGCTGACTGTAAGCAAATGAAAAGTTTTTTTGAAACAATAGATGAATGGGTGCAACATCAACCCGAAAAGACTCTTTACACATTTCTTGATATAAATGGACTGGTAAAGGAAAGTTTTACTTATGCCGAATTTGAAAAACGAGTGGCTGTTATTGCTGATAATTTGCACCACAGGTACAAATTCCGCAGGAATGATAAAATTTTGTTGGCATTTCCGCCAGGTATTGAAACCATCTGTGCTTTTTTTGCATGTGCACGTATCGGTTTAATTCCTGTTCCTACCTATCCGCCTTCCACATCGGGCTTTCAAGCTTCATATTCAAAAATGGTATTTATTGCTACAGACTGTGAAGCAAAAGGGGTACTTACCAGCGATGAATATTACTGGAACTTAAAGCTAAATGTTAGTAAGAATAATATTGACAACAAAACAATTCTTAATAGAATTCCCTGGATAAATACCAACGAGTTTACAGAATTTACTTCCAATAAAACATTGATATTGCCAGAAGCCGACTTTTTATTTCTGCAATATACATCTGGTTCTACCAGCGATCCGAAAGGTGTGATAGTAACACATAAAAACATATTACACAATGCAACACTTGCAGTTGACCATTTACCCATTGGGGTAACCTGGTTACCCCAATATCACGATATGGGATTGATTGGCTACTATTTATTTTTTGCCTTAAAAGGTGGTACTACTTATGGATTTTCCTCTTTGGATTTCATCAAAAAGCCATCTCTTTGGCTGGAGACAATCACAAAATATGGAGGAACAGCCTCATCTGCACCAAATTTTGCGTATGAATATTGTATGAAACCAGGTAAAATTAGCCCTGAAGTATTGGAAAAAATTGATTTGAGCACTATTCGTTACTTAATGAATGCAGCCGAACCAGTTAGAGCAACAACCTATCTTAATTTTATTGAGTTTTTTAAACCCTATGGTCTTAATCCACAGAGTCATTTTGTTGCTTACGGACTCGCAGAAAATACATTAGCTGTTTCTAACTATGGCAAAAACGTGCTTACAGTGGCTACTGAGGCACTCCATCGAAACAAGCTTTTTATTCTTTCTTCAGATTCTAAACTGCCCAAAACGCAAATTATGAGTTGTGGAATACCTCTGGGAGATCAGGTAATTAAAATTGTCGATCCAGAAAATTTAACTGACTTATACACCGAAACCATTGGCGAAATATGGGTAAATGGAGACAGCAAATGTCTGGGTTATTGGAAAAAGGACGAATTGAATAAACAAATATTTTATGCAGAACTACAAGATTCTTCCTCTGATAATAGTCAAATGTTTTTAAGAACCGGAGATCTCGGCTTTTTATATAACAATGAATTATATGTTTGTGGGAGAATGAAAGATACCATCATTGTCAGAGGACTTAATTATTACCCACACGACATTGAAAGTATAGTAGAAAATAGTCACAAAGATATCAGAGAAGGATTTGTTGCTGCTTTTAGCGTTCAAGAAGATGGGGAAGAGAAACTGGTTGTGATAGCAGGAGTAAAAAACATCAATAAAATACCTGATCCTACACCAATTCGGGAGGCCGTAACGAAACAATTCAATATACTTTTACATTCCTTGGCTTTTGTACATACTAAAAGCATTCCAAAAACTTCTTCAGGAAAAATTATGCGTTCAAAAGCAAAAGAACTTTGGATCAGCAAAAAATTGGAAATTGTTTCAGAGTATGTTTTGACTAACGATAAAGAACAAGTATCTTCCTTGTCCTCTTCTCCTTTTGAGGAAATTAAAAGAAAGTATAATCTAATTGGTTCCGAAACCTATTCGCTGGCGGAAGTCCTTGACTCATTGGATTTGGTTTGTCTTGTTAAAGATGTAGAAGATTTGTTGCTTAGAAAAGGAAATCCTTATTTATCCAAACAGGTTGACAATAGATTGTTACAGGAGATTAACGTTTCAGAGTTCTTTTCACTGGTAGAAGAAATTGAATCTGCGTCACTAATTGGGCTTCAACGCTTGAAAAAAGCAATAGATAAACTTAGGAAAGAACACAGGTTTTTTGAGCAAAAAATTATGCTAGCAGATTGTAATCTTTCGTTAGATATCAATAACACAGAACTTGCTCACAATCAGTCTCACAAAGAATCGGATAAGATTTTGCTTACTGGTGGTACAGGATTTTTAGGACCCTTTTTAATCAAGAGTCTATTAGAGAACACAAAAGACATTATTTATGTTCTTATTCGATCGCAAAATCAGGAGCATGGAAAATCCAGAATTATAGAGGAATTTAAAATCTCAGGAATTTACACTTCTTGGATTGAAAAAATGTTTGAGGAAAGAGTTGTAGCTGTGCCTGGGGATCTTAGCAAAGAAAAATTAGGATTAAACAAAGAAGATTGGGACGAACTTTCAGAGTCGGTACATACAATATACAACAATGGTGCCATGGTAAATTATCTGTATAATTATGCACGTATGAAGGAAACTAATGTAAAAGGCACTAATGAAATTATCCGATTCGCTTTAAACAAACAGCCTAAAATATTAAATCATATTTCAACAACTTTTGTTTTCGGTTGGGCGGTAAAAGATACTCTTTTTGAAACAGACTTTTGCGAAGACTTAAACTTATTGGATTTTGGATATAGTCAAACTAAATGGGTTTCTGAACAATTGGTTGTAAAAGCGATGGAGCAGGGCTTGCATGCCAGAATATTCCGTCCGGCATTAATCACACCTTCAGCAAATGGAGAAGGAAATAATTTTGATATTGCCATAAGGCTTATAGCATTTATGATTAATCATGGTATTAGTGTAAACACACAAAATCAGGTAAGCTTTGTGCCAGTAGATGTTGTTGCCGCTAATATCGTAGCAACTTCTAATTTGCCGGACACCTTACAGAAAATTTTTCACGTTACTCGAGATGAATATTCTAATATGATGGACATTATGCAAATTGTTCAAAAATATACAGGAATCGATTTCCAAGAATTTAAACTCAAACAGTTTGTACCTGAAGTTGTTTCACGATGCCAAAAAGAAGATTTGTTGTTCCCATTATTAGACTTTTTGGTTCGATCTACCGATAATATTTCTAAAATGGAATTCAAGTTGTACAATAACGATAATTATAAAAATGCCAAAAGCCATTCTAAAGCATCTTTAGCTGACCCTAGTTTGGAAAATACCATTAAAGGAATGTTGCTCTTTATGAAGAAGAAGGGAATTATTTATGCAGATTTTAAAATATGACAAAATATGTTGAGCTATTTCAAATCAATTTTTTCTTTAAATGCATATTACCATAGTATGCAAAAAAGTTTTTTAAATCTATTTGGTACCGCACAAATGCTACATTACCCCTTGTATAAAATTCAAGGGCAAACATTACTTGAAGGCCAAGAAAACTTAACAAGTTATTGCATTGACAAATTGGGCTCATTAGAAAACAAAACCGTAGTAGATATTGGGTGCGGAAATGGTGTGCAATCATTTTATATTTTCAAGCGTTTTAATCCCCAATATTTAACTGGAATAGAGTTGAATTCTGAAAATTTAAAAATTGCCCAATCCGGAATAACTAAAGAAACTGAAATGAGAATGCAGTTTGTTCAGGACAATGCTGAAGTACTTGAAAAAATTGAAAAAAATAGTACCGATATTGTAATATGCATCGAAAGTGCTTTTCATTATGACAATAAACAATCTTTCATAGAACAAGTAAATCGCATTCTGAAACCAAGCGGCAAGTTTCTGATTGCAGACCTACTTTTGAAACCAAAGAAAAGGGTAAATTTTTGGGAACGAAAAGTCAAATTTAACCTTTGGAGCGAAAACCAATATAAATTAGGGTTTTCGAAAGCCAACTTAAATGTTGGTTTAAAAGAAGACCTTTCACAAAAAATTATTGCCGCATTTTCAGATAATGAAAATTGGTTTCAAAATCAAGTTGGTTCACGAAAATTATCTTGGTATTTCAGTTTATGTTTTGCAAAACTAATTTTGAAATTATACAGTTATCAATTAAAGTCGAGGCACAGTTATATTTTGTTTGTTGGATCTAAAGAAGAGTAAGTATTAATTATGGAAATTGAGGTTGCAATAATTGGCAGTGGATTTTCTGGAATCAATATGGCAATAAATTTAATGAAAAAAAAGATTGATTCATTTGTTATTTTTGAAAAATCGGGAAATATTGGAGGTGTTTGGCGGGACAATATTTATCCAGGATGTACCTGCGACATTAAATCAGCTTTATATTCATTAAAATCTGAACCCAATCCAGATTGGACTGCTAACTTTCCAAAACAACAAGAAATTTATGCCTATTTACATTCAATTGTTGATAAATATAACCTTCATTTCAATATTAGATTAAACACTCAGGTTACTCATCTAAATTTTGATGAAACATTAGGAGTATGGAAGATTACAACA
The DNA here is from genome assembly GCA_046329195.1 of Spirosomataceae bacterium. GTDB lineage: Bacteria > Bacteroidota > Bacteroidia > Cytophagales > Spirosomataceae > JAXLVB01. The sequence continues at coordinate 2,011,792 of JAXLVB010000001.1, forward strand.
AATAAAGATAGTTTTGTAGCACGAGTTGTGATTTTGGCTACAGGTCCACAACGATTGGCAGCCTATCCTAAAATAGAAGGTATAGATCAATTTGGGAAGAGTGCATTTCATTCATCGCAATGGGATAGCAATATTGATTTGAAAGGGAAAAAAGTAGCTCTTATAGGCACTGGTGCTAGTGCAATACAAATCATACCTAAAATACAACCCATTGTGTCAAGTTTGGTAATCTTTCAACGCACTCCAGCATGGATTTTACCAAGAATGCAACGTAATATATATAATTTGGAAAGAAAAGTATACAAGAATTTTCCCTTTATATTAAAATTGAAAAGAGAATTGATATTTTGGCACTACGAATTAATCGGAACCTCTTTCTTGTATAATAAAGTATTACATAAGATATTGAGAACTATATTCTCAATATGGTTACAGTTTTCAATTAAAGATAAATTAATAAGGGATAAACTCAAACCAAGATATAATCTAGGTTGTAAGCGAATTCTTGTTTCCGATAATTTTTATAAATCCATAGAAAACCCTAAAGTAAATTTAGTTACTGAACCCATAGTTCGGATTAAAAGACAATCTATACAAACGGATAAAGCTGAATTCGAAGTAGATGTATTAATATATGCCACAGGATTTACAGTAGCGGACATAGAAAAATATATTGAAATTAAAGGAAGAAACAACATTAGCCTAAATGATATTTGGGCTGATAACGGTGCCGAAGCATTTTTGGGCATGCACATTTCAGGCTTCCCTAATCTTTGCTACCTGCTAGGGCCTAACTCAGGTCTAAGCCATTCTTCTGCACTTCATGCAATGGAATCGCAGGTTGCATATATAATAAAATATTTAGAATTCTTAAAAAATTTACCCGAAAAATCGTTTCTTGATGTAAAACCTGAAATACAAACTCGCTATAATAAAAAACTTCAGCAAAAGCTGAATGGAACCGTTTGGGATTCGGGATGTAATAGTTGGTTTTTAAACAAACAAAATAAAAATACAGTAATTTTTCCAGGGACACTGTCTTCCTTCAGAAAAGCGACAAAATATTTCAACATCAGAAACTACGACTTAATAAAATGTTGAGTTGAAACGTACATTCGCCCAACATTGCATTGGCAATATGGCGGGGCGACGAATATATTCTCAGCTTTTTGTTCGTAAATCAGCAGCAGTTCCAGCCGACGAACAACGCCAAGCAACAGAATAAATAATGAGCTTTTGTATCTTTAATAAGCATTGGTTCCGAGCTGGACGTTCCCTGAATACCGCCACATCGCCAATGCTTCAACGTTGGTAGCAATTTTTGTTTGCTGGTAGGCTTATTTCTCCTCCATCTGTAGCACACAGACCGCCTCCTCTAAGTACTCTGTATGCCACAAATTGAGAAAGGAAAACCCTAAACTATTCCCCCTACTTAAACCAACACGCTCGCCCCAAACTTGTTCCGATAGCTATCGGGAGGGCGGAAAGGGCTTAGCGTCTCTGACGCAAAGGCTTAGAAGCTGAATCTTACAAAGGTGTATTGTTGCTTCGATTGTCGTTTCAAACATCGCTTTGGTATGAGCAAGAACACTTGTGCAGAATACACTGAAAACCAACGAGTTACGTACTCATAACCACCACCGCTAAAACCCTTCCTTGGTTTCTTCGGCTTTTTTCTTGGGGTCTTTTTTCAGGTCTTCTTTTTTGGCTGCTGTGGCTTTCTTGTCGGGTGTTTTTGGTTTGGGCTTGTACAATTCGGTAAAGCGCTCGACAAACAGCATTTTTTCGTCTTCGCCAGCAGGCGTAAACAAGTATTCTTTGCTCTTGGCACCTTTGGGAGCTTTGGCTGCAATGAAATTGTTAAACTCCAAGTCAGACGACACCACGCCCAACTGGTTTTCTCGGAAACTAAAGTAGTACCACACCTCCGACGACGACTCAAGGTAGCAGTTAAACTCATCGCCCGACTGTGTCTTACGAATCTCGATAAAGCCGTCCATTTGGGCATTGATGTCGGTGTTGGCAATGTTGGCTACCCCAATTTTCCCAACGCTATAAAACGAAGCATTGTCTTCGGACCAGCGGAGGTTTACGTTGGAGAACACCAACGTGGTATTCAGCTTCGGAAAGACCTGATACAGCGGTACGTAGTCGTTGGCCGAACGGTCACGGTACAGTTCCATGGCTCGATTGCCGTAGATATGCCCCAATTTGTTCAACAATCGCTCTCGGTCTTCTTCGGCAGCTTTGTCGGTGTTGCGTTCGTCCAGGTTCGTTTTTACGATTTTCTCACCCATCGCCGTCAGCGCTTGCGCAGGCAGCGGGAAACCAACGGCTATCAGTTGGTTGAACTGATACTTGGCGCTATCTAGCTGAATACGAGCCGTTCCGCCTGCTTGGAAGTACTCTTGCGGACGGAAAAATTCAAACTTACCATCTAAAGAGACAATACCCTTGGTGTCGTCAAAGGTGTAGCGATTCCCCTCGTAGGCTTTGTCGCCGCCCTTAGGGTCAGGGGTAGCAATTTCAAACTTACGGTCTTTGGCGATGTCGTTCAAGATACCCGTAGCCACAAAAATATCTTCGTCACGAGTATCTTCTTTAGGAGTCAAGAACGTCGAGTAAAGTCCACTCGACCCTGAGCGGAAGTGCAGGCCCGCCACCAAGTTGGCACCACCGTCGGCTTTGAGGTCTTTGGTAATCTGAATCGGTGCGTTTTGGGCGTTGGTAGCTTTGTACGGAATCCAGAAATCAGAGTCGGGGCGTTTTTTGAGCATAGGTTGAATGAACCCGTCCAGCTGGAGGGTTTGCTCATACGAAAGCATGGTGATGTCGCCCCGATACCGTAGCTTGGGCGACACCTTGAAGGTTTCTTTTTCGCCAATAACGGCGGTAGCTTCGGTAAAATACGCCTTTTCTACTTGTTTTTTCTTAGGGTCTCGGACTTCGGCACCTGTTACAGCAATGGCTTTTTCCTTAAACTCAAAACTACTCATCTTGATTTTGGACGTATCGCCTTTGGCGTGTACGTACTGGTAAATACCGTCGCCTTCAAACTGTTTTCTCGAAATAATCTGGATGTTGGCATTGGCCAAGCGGTGGTACTCGTTGAGGGTATCTAATACCACCTTGGCGTTTTTGAAGGCCTGCATGGCGGCATCTCGGCGGATGGCCACTAGTCCCTTATCAGGAATGATTTTGGCATCAGCCGATTTGATAAACGGCACCCCGCTCACGTTGAGCGTCATTTTCTCAATGTCGTAATTAGCGGCAGTGGCGTTAAAGCTAAGGCCCTGTTGGTCAGGCTCAAGTGACGTAAAAGTAGAGGTTTTTACATCGCCTTTCATGGCGATGGTCTTGGCGTTGATGTTCCAGTCGGCACTATTGATAGAGGTTCGGTACGAGGCAAAAGGAAACGTCAGCCCCGACGAATCGGCCATGCTGAGGTTTTTGGCAGTCTTGATATTGACCAAACCGCCCGCTACGTTGAAGTTGACATCTACGTTGTTTCCTAACAAAACAGGCTTGGATACAGTAAGGCTAGAACCAATCTTAAACTCCGCTTTTTCGGCCAAGAACGACGATTTGTCAAACTTAAATCGGTCTGAAATGGTCTCAGAATCAGTGCGTTTGACCGTTCCGAAACCAAATAGTCCTAAGCTACGTACCAACAACTTACCCGAAAGTTTGGTAGTGGCGTTATAAAAATCAAACGAGCCGCCTTTGTTGGCAATAGTCATGCTGTCGGCTTTTGGAACCCACTTCAAGCTAAAGTTTTTGACATCTACTTTTGGGAAAAACGCCTTGCCCGAAGCCCCTTCTTTAATCTCGCCATTGGTGCCTGTTGCAATCAGCGAGTCAGGCGTAAACAAAATGTCTTTGGCCTGCATGACAGCCGTGAGGTGACTCAACTCGCCTTGGGCATGAATCCCGTTTTTGTCCATCGTAATCTCGCCCTCAAACTTAGCCGAAGAAGCCGAATTATAGAGCTTGTACGTGCCAGTTGGGGGCTTGTGTGAGAAACCCAGCGAGTTGTCAGGCATGGTAATGAGCGTGGTTTGGAACACAGGAAAAATTCCACCCGAATGGAAAGTACCAGCAAAATCAATGTCCTTGACGTTCAAGCTGTCGTAGTCAATCGAAGGGATTTTGAAATAAACCTGCTTGCGGTCATAGGCTAGGCCCCGGTCAGCTTGGTCAAAATATACAGTCACGCCTTCTGGAATCACCAAACGAGGGTAGTCGTTGGAGCGCATCCGACCCGATTTGTTGTCGGTGCGGTTAATGTAAATTTTCCCAGAACTATAGCGCAAGTCGCCCCCGATTTCGGTTTTGCCGCCTTTGGCCAATACCTTTTGCGGAATGAACGTGATGGAGTCAATCTTGTTCATGTTCATCAAAAAGTCCTTGTAACTAAAGGCAAACTGTTGGCCTCTAAAGCGAAAATTTCCGGTCTTGAACTCGCCCGTCATGGAGAAGTCTCGGTCTTTGCCCATGCGGATTTCGTGGTCACGTGGGTTGAGGTAAACTCCCAACGAATCGCTCAGTTGGAATTGTTTTACTCCTCTGATCGTCAAGATATTGTCTTTGAGATTGATGCTGGCATTGCCCGTGCTGTCTTTGGATGAGCCTCCATAAAACGACGGAATCAAGAAGGTATCATAGTCTTTACGCTTGTTGTACGCCTCCAGATAATGCTTGCCTTTCCGACTAAACCGAACGGTTTCGTTTTGTTCGTCAAAGTCCACCATCCCTTGTTGGAGCATCGAAAGCATGGCTTCTCGAACTACGCCATAGGGCCGCCCCGAAAAACCCGACAGGTCGCCGAGAGTGGCGATGGTGGTGCTTTTGGTGCGGAAATAATTATTGAGCAACTGCATGGGGTGAAACGGAAACTGTCCCGACAGGGCAGTATAGCGCTCGGCATTAAAGTAGTCAAACGACTCAAACAAGGCAGGCACTACGCTTTTGCCTGAGATGATGTAAAACTCCAATTTCCCCGATGGCAGATTCCAGTGCATTACATCGGCGTAAATCTCCATTTTGTGAAAACCATCGGCGTAAGGCGTATCTCTGAATCCTCCTTTCTCGACTTTGCCTGTGCGTAAAAAAGCTAATTTTCGGCTGTAACTGACCTTTACCCCCGGATGATACAGCGAATCTCCTCCAAAATAGGCCGAAAAAGTGGCTTGGGGCGATGTGATGAGCGAGTCGCCTAGTTCGAACCGTCGGCTTCGTAATCGAAAGGCCACTTTACCACCATACTTGATGGTAATGGTAGCGTAGCGGTCATTGACCGACGAGCTGTACATTTTATTCGCAAATAGTGAAAATCCTCCATGATACTCAATGTCGTTTCCTAAATTTTTGAGAATCACGTCGTTACGTTGCGAAATGAAACGTGGATACGTAGGTGCCACGTTTTTGGGGCGTTTTTTACTGAAATACTCAAAGGCACCGTCAATGGTTGAATTGAGTTTATCGGCGTAGTTGAGTGTGGCTTCAGAGGCAGTAATTTTGGGATTCCGAATCTGAATGGTATATTTTTTCAGCATTACATAGGCATTGGGCATTCCGGTGGTCTCCCACGTGAAGCGTCCATTTTCGCCGGCCCATACGCCATCCTTGAAGCTAAGAATGCCATCGGTAGCAAATAAGTTGACCGAGTCGCTGGGGGTTACTACCCCAATAGTTACGCCTTTGAACTCCATGATAGCTCCTGCCGAAAGCGTTGGAGCCGCAACGGGGTCGGGTTCGTTGCCCCAGCCATCGTTTTGGGGTTGGGTAGCTGCTTTGGCCTTGGGCGCTTCTCCCCATCCGTCGTCTTCGAGCTCTTCAAAGTTGGCCACAGGTTGCTTGGGCTTGGCGGGGTCTGCTATCTGAACAGGCTGCTCGCTGAATTTGAAGGTATAAGTACCACTCAGTGCATACAATTTGTTGGTGTTAGAAGCGTAAAGGAGACGACTGGTAAAGAACAAGCGACTGATTTCGAGGTATTTACTGAAGGTTTTGCTGTCGGTAGTTTCAATGACACGCTGGGTTACTTTCAAGAAATTAGACAGTTCGTCGGCAGGAATATTCTGAACAATGATAGCATTTGAGATAGACTCAAACAGCAGATAGTAATACGGATTCTGCTTGTACCCTTTCGGAATCATGGTTCTAGAAAGGGTGATAATCAAGCTTTTGTGTTCGGCATTGAGACGAGGGTCTGCCCAAAGCGTTTCGAAGGTCTTGCCCGACTGTATGAGCTGAGGGTTACGGGTAGCCGCCATCATGGCCTGTACGTCGGCAATGAAGGCGTCGGGTTGTTCAGAAAGCTTAATAACCTGAGCATGAGCCGACAGTAAGCCACTCATTACCCATATCAATATCAGTAGTATCTTGATTTTCATAGCATTACACAAACCAATTCTTTGGGTCTATTCTTAAACGAACGACAAGGATGTAATATTGAGATAACTATTAAAAGTACGAAAATTAAAGTGTGCTTGTTGCGTTGGCGTTGAAATCACCCCAAATTTCGTTCAAAAACTACGGCAGCCCAACCGTTTCGGGTTTTAGTAGCCGTTTTGACAAAGCCTTGTTCGTTGGCTACTTCTTCGATTTCGGCAATATCTTGTTCGTAAAATCCACTCACCGCTAAAGTCGCTTGGGGTTTGGCAAAGGTTGCATAAATCGGGATTTCACGCAGTAAAATATTACGGTTAATGTTGGCCAACACGATGTCGTATAGTTGGTGGGGTTCGGTCTCAATCGTACCCTGACGAACGGCAATATTCTGGCAGTGGTTGAGGGCTACATTTTCACGGGCATTTTCGGCGGCCCATTCTTCAATATCAAACGCCGACACTTCAGAAGCCCCTCGCAGCGAAGCCATGATAGCCAGAATCCCAGTACCAGAGCCAACGTCGAGCACAGTTTTGTTGAGATGCTCAAGCGAAAGCTGGTGTTCAAGCATCAAAGCAGTGGTTTCGTGGTGGCCCGTTCCGAACGACATCTTGGGGTTAATCTCAATTTCGTAGGCAAACGACGGGTCTTTGGGGTGAAAACTGGCTCGCACTCGTACCTGTCCAGCTACTTCGATGGGTTGGTAGTTTTGTTCCCAGGTTTCGTTCCAGTTTTGTTTTTCAATCAGGCGAGTTTGAGCGTACAGTTCGGTTTGTTCACTATACTGAGCCAAAAGTGTTTGCAAGGTATCTGCATCAAACTGGTCTTCAAGAATATAGGCATTGAGGCCGTCAGCCTCTTCGGTAAACGATTCGAAGCCTAATTCACCGAGTTCGGCAATCAAAATATCGTTAAAATCAGGAGAAACGGTCAGGTGAAGTTCGAGGTAATTCATCAAGATAGAGAGGTAACACGATTTGCTGAATCGTGGTCAAAATGAACGGAATATGCTACAGTTTGGTAAATCGTGGCTAAAATTAAAAATAAAACGGATGAAAACGCAGGCCGTCGGCTCGATTCCATTCGAGGGCTGGGGCCGGAATCTTGAGTAAGTTGAGTTGCTGGAATACTTTTTTGAGGAAGCGATTGCGGGTCGGAATTTTGTTGAGGTCAACATCTACCGACAAGTAATATTGTGGACGGCGCTCAGCGTAGGGTAATATAATGCCTTGATAACCACTTGGGTTGAAAAACTTATGCCACATGCCCTCAGCTCCATAACCAACCGAAATACAAAGCCATTTTGGGATGTTGAGTTGTTTTCCAAAGGCACTGTACAAGTTGGCACTGAACCAGTAAGTATGCCCGTTGTAGTCTTTCAGAATCCGTTGCGGAATAGTTCGTCCCAACTGATTGGGGGTCAGCAATGGGTAATCAGTGAAATGATACGACCATTTGACTTTGATAATCTGTTCATCAAACAACGCTTCTTGTCCTATAAACAATGCCGTTCCGATCGTGTTGGCTAGCATATCGGGTGCCGAGAAACCATAGTCGTCTGTAAACCCGTCAAGCACTTCGACAGGGGTAAGTGCTATCAGACCAAGTGTACCGCCATACAGCAGAGCCTTGCCTTTAGGTACGCCTGCCCATCTGAGCGCATAGTAGCCTCGCTCGCCTAATTGATAAGAAGTGTACAAATGGCCGAATTTGTCCACTTGTTCCCATTCGGTATTATCGTTGAAGAACGTTAGTCCACGCCAGTTAGAATCTTTATACCACAAAAGACTCATGTAAGCCAACCCCGCCACATACATGCCGCCCTCAGTGTAAACAATGGTTTTGAGGCGTTTTTTGTTGATAGTCTTTGGAAACTCTTGCCTAAAATTCCAAGTCGTATGGCTTAGGGTGTCGTTTGTAGCGGATTGAGCATAAGTTAATTCCACAAATCCGACCAAAAGCAATATCAGCAGTAGTTGTTTCATGCTCAAAAATACAAAGGTCTAAATTGGAAACCACGTATTTCATTCCACTCCAGCGTGGGGGCAGGAATTTTGATAAGATTTAGTTCATTGAATACCTTTTTCAAAAAGCGATTTTTAGTGCGAATTTTACTCAAATCGAGGTCTATTGATAACAAATACTGGCGATACCGCTCAAAATAGGGGAGTGGTTTCCCATCAATACCCACGGTTGGGTTCTCGAATCGGTCCACCATACCCTTGGCACTCACCCCAAACGACAAGCACAACCACGATGGAACTGGGCGAATTAGCTTGTGAAGATTTAGCGAAAACCACCATTTCTGCGCATTGTAGTCAAAAATATGGCCTCCAAGTGTCAGGTGGCCTTTTTGTTGGTACTTGGGGGCGTATTGTTTGTAGTCGGTAGGCCAAAAGGAGAATTTCATTTTGATAATTTGCTCGTCAAACAGCGCCTGTTGACTAACAAATAGTGCCGAACCTGCCAAGTTAGCGACCACGTCGCCTTGCGAAAAGCCATAGCTGGCAAACAGCCCATCAAAGACCTCAATGGGGGTCCAAATCAAAAAGCCGATGGCTCCACCCCATAGTGCTTTTTTCTTGGGAACCCCCGCCCAGCGGAGCATGTAGTAGTTTTTTGCCCCTAAATGATAGCAAGCAAAAGCATGGCTCAATTTGTCCATGCCGAGGTACTCATCGTTGTCGTTAAAAAAATGGAAGGGAACTAACTTAGAGTCACGATACCATACAAAACTCAAGTACGAAAGCCCCACCCCATAGGCCACGGCTTCGGTGCGGATGACTTTTCGGAGTCGCTTGTGGTTGAGCGTGTCTGAAAACTCACTTGAAAAGTCAATATACTCGGCAGATTGAGCATGACTAAGCCCAACAACCGCAAGAATGATAACTGAAGTAAGAAACAGGTTTTTCAAGTGAGGATGAGATTTCTACAAAACTAATCAAAACAAAAAAGGAGAGGAAACCTCCTCTCCTTTTTCTGACAAAAGAGGTCTGCTAGACAAAAAACTTCGTTTTGCCAGGCACTGCCACAGGGTAAAGCCCGTCGGCATCGGGGTTGAGAGGCATTTGGGCATTCCAACTAAATTCTTTTGGCATGATACTCATACCTGAGTTGATAGCCTTGTCCCACGTAATGATTTGCCCCGAATACGTAGCCAAACGACCCAGAATGGAAGTCATGGTTGATTTGGCACCGTTTTCGGCATCGGCATATTTGTACTCGCCCTTGGCAATGGCCGCAAAGAGTTCGTCATGCTCTACTTGGTAAGGATTGGGGTCACCTTTTTCGTTGTGTTTAAACAAACTGTTGCCTTTGAGGTCGGTGATTTGGCCTGAGTCGTACATAATACGTCCTTTGGTTCCTACCACCATCTCGTCCACCTTGGCCCAAGTACCCTTGATATGACGGCAGTGCGAGTTCAACACGGTGCCATCGGCGTATTCAAATTCTACTTCGTGGTGGTCAAAAATCTCACCGTAGTCTTTGCCCTTGCGCACTTCACGCCCGCCTGTACCACGAGCTCTTACTGGGTAAGCACCTTTAGCCCAGTTGATTACGTCAATATTGTGGATGTGTTGTTCGGTGATGTGGTCGCCGCAAAGCCAGTTAAAATAATACCAGTTACGCATCTGATATTCCATTTCGGTCATGCCCGCCTTGCGAGGATTCACCCACACGCCGTCGTTGTTCCACCAGCACGACGCCGATACGATGTCGCCCACCATACCGTCTTGGAGACGCTTCATGAGCTCACGGTATTTGATTTGGTAGTGACGCTGAAGCCCTACTACCACGTTGAGTTTCTTTTGTTTGGCAATCTCGGCGGCAGCCAATACCCGCTGCACCCCAGCAGGGTCGGTAGCTACGGGTTTTTCCATAAAAATATGCTTGCCTTGCTTAACGGCCTCCTCAAAATGAATCGGACGGAAGCCCGGAGGTGTAGCCAAAATCACGACATCGGCCAGTGGAATCGCCTTTTGGTAAGCGTCAAAACCCACAAACTGACGGTCGGCAGGGACATCTACTCTACTTTTTACGACTTTTCCGTCGGCATCGTCAGAGGTGATGGATTTCAAGCATTTGTCCAAACGGTCTTGAAACGCATCGGCCATAGCAACCAACTTTACGTTTTGCTTCGTGCTGAGTGCTTGTACCACGGCTCCCGTGCCTCGACCTCCACAGCCTACAAGGGCAATTTTGATAGTATCGTCCACAGAGTTATTGAAAAAGCTATTGGCTTCGCTCGCAAAAGGCAATACAAGTCCCCCTGTGAGCACTGAAGAAGTTTTGAGAAATTCTCGACGGGTTTGTTCCATGATGTTTAGAGTATTTGATTGAACCAAATGTACAAGAAAAAATCGAAATTAGTACCCTGTGGTTAGGGTTGATAGCCCCATTTTGTGCGTTGGGTGGGGTCGGCATCACTAAAAATTTGAGATAAATGATGCTGAACATGCCGCACATAGTCTTCAGCCACAAACTGCAACGTTTTTGGCGCCTCATAGCCCATATCGGTATGGTGCTGAAGGGCACCGGGTGGGAGGTGAGCAATGACATGACTCAAGTGCCGATTGTACGCATACCAAAATGCTACGAGGTCTTCCCATGATTCGTCCTGATATGCCTGTGAGGTAACCCAATGATTTTGGTCGTAGCCAAATTTGCCCAAATCAACCACTTGTTGCATACGTACAAAGCGCTGGTGGTTATTGGCGGCAGAGTCAATCAAATGCCCAAGGATTTCATTCAGCGACCATTTGTTGGCCACTGGCTTGGCTGAGGCTTGTTCTGGAGAAATTGCCTGTAATTTGGGATAAGCATCTTGGATGGTTTCCAACAAAAGCTGTGCGGTTGCTTGCATATCAATAGGATTCATTATTCCTGAAAATAGAACATCACTACCAAGGGTAATAGCTAAAAGAGCAAATAAGGAAAATTTGAAGCAATTTTAGAATTTTATATCTTTGTTCAAAAAGAAGAAAATGAAACTAACGATAGAAGTAGATAATCCATCAGAAATAGTAGCCCTACTTGCTATTTTTAAAACAATGAATTTGGAAGGTGTCCAAGTCATTGTGGATAAAGCGATTGAAGACAAAACCGATAGAGACGTATTAAGAAACATTACTCGCCCTACGAGTAAGAAATTAGAACTTGAAGCCTTAAAAAAAGCAAAAAATTATAAAGGGGTAAATCGTGAACAGTTTAATCAATTAATCAAAGAAATTAACATCGTTGAGCCAATAGACGTATTGTTATCTCAATTGAGCCAATGAGATATGTTTTTGATACAAACATTCTGCTTCATTATTTGCGAGGAAGTGAAATAGCAGAATGGATTGATGCTACATTCAATCCATTGGCATCTTCCAATGATGCCATTTTATCAGTTGTAAGTATAGGAGAAATAAGGGCCCTTGCAAAGATAAATCGCTGGGGAAAGAAGCGATTAAACAAAATAGAACAATTGTGTGAAGAACTACTGATAACAGATATAAATTCAGAAGATGTAATTGAACGATATGCAGAGATAGATGCGTTTAGTCAAGGAAAACTCTCAGAAAGACCTTTGTATGCTTCCTCTCGCAACATGGGTAAAAATGATTTATGGATAGCTGCCACGGCTTCGGTTTTGAATGCTACTTTGTTGACAACTGACCTTGATTTTAATCATTTACACAAAGAGTTCCTGAATTTAGAGACTATTAAAATCTGACAAATACTTGCCTCAAGAAACGTTTAAGTTATTCCAATAAGTTGATGTCGTCTGTTCCATTTAACAGATAAAAAACCTCTCGCTTGAACATGGATTATTGAAAGTCCAAGTGCTCTGTGTGCCACAGATTGAGGATAAGATAGACTTGCAACCACCTGAATATCAAAGTTTTTCTAGTAGCTAATACACTAATAAACCAATCCCCACCCTACAGGCCCAACATGTCCTTAAAAAATGCTTCTGCCTCGGCAGGTGTAGGCTGTTTGTTAGGTTTTACTAAGCGGAAGCCTACAAAATCGCCGTCGGTGAGCCAGAATTTACTTTTAGGGATTTGGGGATCCCGTTGGTTCCAATCGTGGGTTTGCGGTACTCGTACGTCCACTTTTAGTAAGTCAGTAGTTTCTCGGAAGCCACCACCACGAGTGGTATGCAACGAGCGAGGCGTGCTTTGCTTGACATAAAACGTAGAAACAGGCGAAGCCGCCAGTTTGTCAAAATAAGCGGGGTCGTACATATCCATGACCCACTCCGACACATTTCCTATCATGTCGTATAGTCCCCAAGCGTTGGGCTTCTTTTTAGCAACGAGATGGTAAGCATCGCCTGCGTTGTCGGCAAACCATGCATACTCGCCCGTAAGGGCAGGGTCGTTGCCCCAAGGGTAGGCAGTAGCGCTGCCAGCTCGGCAGGCGTATTCCCACTCGACTTCGGTGGGGAGTCGGTAAAACACACCCGTTTTTTTGTATAACCACTGACAGTAGGCAATAACCGTGTAGGTCTGCATGGAGTTGGCTGGGAAGCCGCCTTCTTTGCCCATACCCCAAGTAAGGTCAATGTACTGAGCCGTAGGGCGAGTTACGGCATCGGGTAGGGGGGCGGCGTCTTTGTCTTCAAACCGAAAGGCTTCAAACTGGTCGTGGGTGATTTCGGTAGCCGACATCCAGAAAGGTTCTACTTGTACCTTCACCTTACCTCCCATCATGAATTCTCCTGCCGGAATCCCTACCATCTGAATCTTGGTGGTGGTACCCGGAACAGCTTGCTCATAAGGCTTGATTTGCTGGGCATAAGAGGCTACAAAAAAGCAGTGGGCAACTACAAGAAAGAAGGATGTTCTCATGGATGACGGTTGTTTGCACAAACATACAAAAGCCTATGCAATAATACCGTCGGCACGATTCAAAACCTTGCCGACGATAGTCAATCCATACCGAAAATGAGCTATTCTTTGGAGGTGAAATACCCTACAACAGAGTAAAATAAGCCTACCAACAACATACGGAAAAACCAGTTGATGAGGGTATCACTGGCCGAGTGAGAGTGCTCGTCGATTTCGATGAAGGCATGAATGCCATAAAACACCACAAGCCCCAAAATGACCCATCCGACCACCGAAACGGGTTTGAAAAAAATACCTTTGCGAGTGAACCAGTGCATAGTAAAATGAAGACTGATGGGTATGTAAATAGTTGAATTTTAGAAAAATACACTAAGATTTTTCGGGCGTAGTGGATTGGCGTTGGAGAAAAAAGCCGATGCTAATCGTCCAACTGACTAAGCCAAACACAAATAGACTAAAACCTTTGAGGTGGACAAATCCTTGTACACCGATGACCATAAGGCCAATCAGAGCCCCCGCACTGGCGATAAGGCCCCAATATGCTGTCCATGTCGGAAAAATATTAGTTTGCAACAAAGCCACCGAAAACAAGAATACGGCCAGTGCTATCAGGACAATAAAGCCTAGACTAAAAGCATGGTTCATGGAGGCATTGTACCGAAGGATAATCTGCACCATGTTGAGTGATTGGCTGGAGGTTTCGTTTTGGTAATGGCTAATAAACCAAGGTAACACAAGACCATTGAACATACCGGCTACAAAACCCGAAAATAGGCTAAAGTGTACAAAACTGAACCCTACATTTGCCAAGAAACCCTGCGTGCTGGATAGCGACTGCTTAAGTCCCCCAAAACCGAAAGCCATAAGAGGAATAGACAACAGAGCGATGCCATGCGAGCCTATGATGATGGGACGGATGTGTAACAGGTGCTCCAGGTTACCCCCAATAGGATGTAGCACCATCGTAACGACCATGAGTAACGAACTCGTTATTATGGCGAAGCCAGCCCCTCGACGTAGGCGATTTTGATAGATGGTCATGCTTATTTTTGGTTTTGGAGTTGACGCAACTCGTGAAGGTGTCGCTGAATGGTACGCTCTGAGATATGTTCAGAAATAGCATAAAAACTAACTACCAGCGCAATACCAAAGCCAATCAAAATCAGTGCAATGTTCCAGAAACGTACTTTGAGGCTGATAGTCAGCTCATTGGTGGTTTTGCTATAAGCCACATGCAGAATCGAGAGCAGGTTCATAGCCGCAGCAATTAGGGGCAACAGCAAGAAAAGTAGTGGTGAAAACCACCAACCATGCGCACGGTCTAAGGTAGAAAACGCATCGAAAAAGTTGTCAAAAAAACGAATACCTGCATGAAAATGATAGCGCATGACTACAGCCGCCAAAAAGAAACACGGCAGCGCCACTAACCACCAGCCCAAAGCCGCCGAACGGCGAGCATTCAACAGCGGCAATTTGATATATTCCTGATGCTCGGTCATCACGGTAGGTTTTTTTAAGTTTTCGAGTCGTTTTTGTAGGTCGTCGTTTTCCATAATCAGGTAAGTCTTTTTCGGAGCTTGTCAATGCCTCTCGATAGCAGCGACTTGATGGTTCCTTCGGGTTTGTCCAGAATCTGGCTGATTTCTTCGATGCTTTTTTCTTCAAAATACTTGAGCGCAATCACCTCTTGGTACTTTACATCAAGACTTTTGAGATGTCGTTGTATTTCACTAAAGTCTTCGTAGTCACGCATTTGCCGTTCGGTCTCCGACTTTTCACGCTCAAATACTTGATGCAGCACTTGGTCGGCGAGCAAGCCATCGGCAATGCGGCTAAACAGCTCCGGCGAGTACTTGAGCTTGCGGAAATACAGGTTCATCTCGTTGGTAGCGATTTTGTAGAGCCACGACGAAATAGAATGTCCTTCGTTTCGGTATGATTTTAGGTTCAGAAATGCCTTCAGGAACGTTTCAGCCGATACGTCACGGGCCACGTCATAGTCGCCAATACGACGAAACACATACCCAAAAATTTTCGGGTAAAACTCGTCATACACCTGACCGAAAGCGGCAGGGTCGTTGGTGAGCATAGGCTGGGTTTCTGTGTTGATGGGTAGCTCCAAAATCAATTAGCTGAACTTCAAAGCTATAATACACAAACCTCCCCAAAGTTGCAGGATAGCGAAAAAAGTTTTTGGAAAGAGGAGTAGCAATGATTTTTTGAATTATCTTGTCGAAGGGATTAGATATTGAATTTATCACCCTAACAACAAACACGCTATTTTGGCTAATCCAAGTTTCCACGTATGAAAACCGCCTATTGTACCCTTCTTTTATTGGCTACGTTAGTGGCTTGTAATCAGCCCTCTAAGCCTAAAACTGATGCTCCCATCACGCAGCAAAATGACGTAAAGATAGTTCCGATATTCACCTTTAAAGAAGTCAAAAAACAACCTGACGATGGCCTGCCGCATGTAGAGGTGAGCCTACAGCTGGGCGAAAAGACCATTCGGGTAGCTGACGTAAACGCCTGCGAAACCATTCAACAAGAAAATTATGCCCAGTACGAGATACCGTCGGAGGCGCTGGCAGCCTGTGGGGGCTGGTATGCAGGGGCGGGGGATTATTTTTATATAACTGAAAACGCCACCCACTGGCTGGTGATGCAGGGCTGGCAAGATGAACAACAAGCCGATAAAGGCTATCACTATAGTCAGAAAATCAGTGTAGCCAAAAAATAAAATAGGTCAAAAGGTTTTAAAATACCCTCTAACTGAAATTAGATAGTTACCAAGCTACCGCTGGTGTTGCGTGAATCCACCCATGACTTGCTCCATGATTTTGATTTTGACAAACCGAGGTACTGTTCGGAGGCTATAAACCAGTACTTTGGAGAGCAGCCCTGGAATTACGTTGGTTTGGCGCCCCAGTGCCTTCAAGATAGGTACTCCCAATTGTTGAGGCGGTATCGAACGTCCCATGCGCATGTTGGCTCGTTGCCCAAAGCCACTCTCTACAGGCCCAGGGGCAGCTGCTAAAATAGACACTCCAAACGGTTGAAGCTCTACAGCAAGTGCTTCGGCAAACGACTGAATATAAGCTTTGGTAGCTGCATAGTGAGCCGCATAGGGTACGCCCTGAAAAGCCACTAAGGAGCTTAGAAAAATGATGCCACCACGACGCTGCTGTTTGAATTGTTGAGCAAAATAATGCGTAAGCGACAGCACCGCTTCGCAATTGACCCGAAGCATATTGATTTCTGTGTGTAGCGAAGCCCCTACAAACGAGCCTGATGTACCAAAACCTGCATTATTGATTAATAAGCCAACGTTTAAGCCTTGAGCTGATTGAATGATTTGTTCAACTCCCTGACTTTCAGATAAATCAGCTACTACAGCCTTGATTTGATTGGTAGGGGTGTTCAATTGCTGCTCCACTACTCGCAAGGGTTCGGCATCTCTTGCGTTGATAATGAGGTTAAAACCTGCTGCTACCAACTGAGTAGCCAATTCGAGTCCAATGCCCGACGATGCTCCTGTTACGATAGCCCATTCGCCAAATTTGCTCTTTAATCGTTGTTGTTCGCTCTCCAAAAGTTTCATCTGAACTGGTGTTTAGTTTTGGATGCAAAGCTAAAGACGTAAGTAGCCTCAGAACGATAACAAATGTTTATACTTTGGGGATAGCGGCCTTTTTTAATCGGCTCAAATGAACAGGGGTAATCCCTAAGTACGAGGCTATCATGTGTTGCGGCACTCGGTTATGAATATTGGGGAATACTTCTGTGATGCTATCGTAGCGTTCTTTGGGGCTGCGAGCGTACAGGTTTTTCAGGCGATTATCTTGATAAATAAAATAAAACTCTGCAATCAACCTGCCCAAGCGGTCGCCTTGAGGTAGATGTTTATAGCCCCAGTCCACAGCGGCTCTTGGTAGGACTACCAGCTCGGTTTCTTCTTCGGTCTGAAGCGTGTAGAGCGAGGGTTGTTGGAGAATAAAGGCCGAATAGTCAGCAATAAACTGATGTTCGAGAGCAAAGTGAAGCGAGTGTTCTGTACCAGTTTGGTCAACCACAATGACCCGAATGAGTCCTTTGTTGATAAAAAAGATTTCGTTTGGGATACTCCCCGGGCGACTTAGTACTTCATGCCGCTTGCATTTTTTGATAAAACATGGATGCAGAAGTGCGTTGAGTTCGTCGTCCGAAATCTCAATCATCTGCCGAATCACCTGCCTGATTTGTTGCATACTGGCTTTTGTGGAGGTTAAGCACTTTCTTTCCCATAAAAGTAAGAGATATGATGCTCAATGTCATCGTAAGTTACGAGTTGCTTACCTCGATGAAAATCAAAATAGCTCAGGAGGCCAAAATCGCCAGAACACATGGCTGTGTGTGCCAACAAAGTAGCTAATACGGTCAGTGTCCATTGTGGAGGCACTACCAAGGCTAGCAACACAAGCCCTGTAGTAATAGCCACAAAGGGCGCCAATGCCACCACTCGAAACTCTTTGCGGTTGGCCACAAACTTGTCAGCAAGAGCCATGAAGTAAAACTTCTTGAGATTGGCATCGTACGAAGTATTGGATGCACCTTGGCTTTTGTAGGCCAATACATGGATGTATTCGTGCAAGGGTAGCAACAAAAAAGCCAGCGCAATCCCATAGCTAAAATGAGTAAATCGAACACCAATATCATAACTTGGCGAACTAAAGTCCACCATGAAATAGTAGCCAATCAAACCAAACAGCAAGAAATTACACAGGTAATAGGCTCTCGAAAATAAGGTCGGCTTTTTGAGGTAGGTTCGGATAAATGGTACTAATTCTTGATGCCCCAGTTTATCAAGCAAATGATAGCCATTGGCTTCTAATTCTTCTGGTCGGAGGTTCATACGCAGGCAGCAAATTGTTCAAAAGTACTCGAAGAGACCCAATACACCGCCTTAACCAAGAAGCATTATGCATGGTTTTCAATCATTCGTATTTTTAACAAGAATTTAACAAAGGAGAATAAAAAGTTGAACATTTGAGCCTACTTTACATATTGAATCAAGTAAATAGCTTGGCGATAACCAACCACAAGGTTATCATTGGCTAAAGAAAAGAAACCATCTGGAGCAAAGTGGAGTGCAACGTTTTTGACTAAGAAATTAGCAGCTTTCGTACCGTTTTGTACTTTGACAGCATAATCATCCGACGATGTTTTGCCCACACTGAAGTCATCAGCCACACTACTGGTGTGTTTTTTGTTCCAACACGTTAGGCTAACGGCACCGTCTTGAGCGGTCTGCCCTTCTTTATTTAACGAAACAGGGGTAGCATTTTTTCGCCATTCCATCCAATTGATCTTTCCAGAGTAGGGCATATTCATCAAATCATAAAAGGCATATTCGCCCTCATGATTGAGGAGTACGTAGTGATAGCCTTCAAGTTGGATACCATAAAGCGCCTGTCCGTCGGTGGGGAGTAGTTGTTGAACAAACTGCTTGTATTGCTGCTCTATGTTTTGATACGATTCATTCGGGTTGCTTTTTTTGGGGTAGTTCATCAACATGAAAAACTTCCAAAATTTATACGTAAAATTTTGAGTATCAATCATGTAAATCATACTACCGTTTTGTAGTAGTAAGCCTTGGTTGCCGTAGCAAAATTCATAGTCATGCACGCCTTTTTCGGTCGTAATACCCGCCAACTTCTGTTGGAGCAATCGGCCGTCTTGTCCAAACACCAAAAAATGATACTCGGTGTCGTAAGTGAGCACATAGATAGCTTGTTTGTCTTTGGAGACGATAAACGAAACGACTTCTTGCTGGGCAGGAATGGGCAGTTTTTTGATAGAGACGGCGGTGTTGTCGGTGGCTGGAAATACAGGAAGTTGATCAGTGGCGGAACCACAGCCCAATAGTGATAAAAATGTACTAAGCATAACAACAACAATAGTGAAAGACTTCATACTGGGGTAGGATTGGTGTAGAATGGCTTGAAAAATTTAGGAAATCGGAGATGTTTGGATGTATTCCCATTCCCAGACGTCACCGTCTTCGTCGTCCCAAACGGTTCCGAGCAGTACGAACCCATTTTTTTGAAGCAAACGAGCCGAAAAATTTAGTTCTGGCAAGGTACGTGCAGTCACTCGCACCGAAGGGTCGGTACGAAGCGAAAGCTCTACTAAGGCACGGCAAATCTGAGTACCAATACCTTTTTGCTGATGCTCAGGCTCTACTCCGTAAGCAATTTCGACTTTCCCGTTGACAGGAGCACCCTTGAAAGCGGCAGAGCCTACGAGTTGCTCGTCGAGTTCGACAAAATAGCCAGTCCAAGGAGGTTGGTAGCCAATTCTTGCAAAAAAAGCGATGGTCTGTTCCAAGACCTCTTGGTTGTAAGGATGCTGCCGAAAACGTTGATTCGATTCGAGGTCGGCACCGATAGGGAGTAGTTGAAGAGACATAGTAGATTACTTAATTTGAGTTCCTTGATAAATATGATATTTGTCTTTACCTCCAAGACTGTCATTTTCCTCAAACGTGGCAGGGTCGGCACCTGGTACTTGCTGCTCTTGATAGTACACGTGATTTTTGTCTTTGGCGTACCATTTTTTTAAGGGTTTAAAAGTGGCAAGGTCGGCGTTGGGTAGCAGAATCCACTTGGTGTTTTGCCCCATAGATAGCACCCAAACGGCTTTTTTGTCCTTAAAATACAAGTCGGATAGTTTCACAAAACTCGCTCCATCTACTTGCTCAAGTGGCTGATGCCGAAAATAAACGTATCGTTTATCATAGGCCAAATAGTAGCCATTAAACATCGGTACAAACCGAAAACTGGCAGGGTCGGCACCCTCAATCACCTCGTTAGAATACGTGTAAACTCGCTGGCTATCACGAGCATAAACGATACCCTCGGCGGTAACGTTATGGGGCGTTTCGTTAGGGTTAGTTATAATTTCAAAATGGGCTGCGTCGTCTGTAACGAGTGTGGAGCCAATATACCCATGCCGCTTGTCTTTTGAGAAAACCCCACCTAACAATACAAAACTGGCAGGGTCGGCGGCTGGTATCACATCAGTCCGTAAAAAAACATGACTTTTGTCTTTCCCATAGTCGTTGTTGAGGCTTTCAAACGAGTCAGCGTCTGCGTCGGACACGACCTTCTTTTGTGCTGGAAAACCACTGAAATGCACTACGTTGCCGTTTTCGACGTGATAGCCACTCTTCCAGCCATCGGAGCAGCTGACGAGCAAGAAACCCATAAAAATGAACCGTAACATATCTTTTCTGTGTCTGAATTGGATGCCTAAGTATCAAAATTAGTACATTCAAAACACGGCTTTATGGTTAACTGAGTAAACGGCACTTGGAGTTATTAAACGGTTTGGCTACCACAGGTTAGCCCACCCTTTTGATGAATAACCGTGTAGCTGAGTACCTACTTTTTCTAAAATCAATACTTCTGCTTTTTCTTTTTTGACGAGACGTAAGGCTTTTTTGATAGGCAACATACAACAAGCAGTGGAGAGCCAATCGGCTTGAGCAGCATCTTGAGCTACTACGGTGACTTGCCGTTGATTGGTAAGACCCAGCCCCGTTTGTGGATTCACAATGTGCGAATACCGAACCCCTTGAATTTCAACAAATTGATACACATCACCTGAAGTAGAAATGGACTTGTTGTGGAGACTTAAAAGCTTATCTATGAGTTGATTAGATGGGTTAGGTGCCTGCACTCCAACAAGCCAGCCTTGTTTGTTAGGAGGAGCATCGCCAATAGCCATATTACCTGCTGCATCACACAAGACTTGCCTAAAACCTGCCTTTTGCATGATTTCTAACATACGCTGAGCGGCGTATCCTTTGCCAATACCACCTAAGTCAAGCAAGGTGTTGGGGCGTTTTAATTGGATACGACGAGCCGCAGGCTGAAGTAATAAATAAGCTGAACTCACCCCAGCCAAGGCGTTTTGTAGGGTGTTGGCATCAGGAAGTTGTTTCGTTTTGCGATAACTTCGCCAGAGCCGAGTGAGGGCTCCTACGGTTACGTCAAAAGCACCGTGGCTTTTTTTCCAAGCTGTTTTAGAAAGGCTCAATATATCAAACAGCGCCGCTGAGGTAATGATCCATTGCCCTTTACCAGCCGTTTGACTCAGGCGAGAGAGCTCGGAGTTGGGCAGGTAATCACTAAAAATCAGATTGAGCGAGTCCACCGCCTCAAACGCCTTTTGGGCAGCCTGTGCAGCTTGAAGCGAATCAGTGGTATAGACCTGAATCGTAAACACCGAGCCCATTTTGGGCTGTCTAAACACCAACTTTTGAGGCTGTGCTAGGGCTCCTACGCAACACAAATAATAACAAAGGCAGATTAGTTTTTGCATGAAACTTTCAGAACTTTGCCAAATATACTCGTTCAAGCCATGCGATATTGTTTGCTCCTGTTTTTGGGATGTTCTTTTGGGTCACTTTTTGCACAAACCGACACTGCCCAAGTGCGCTTGTTGGCTCCGGTCACCGTTACGAGTGGACGACTACCTATTCGTGAAACCCGCCTTCCAGCTGCTCTTACTGTGATAGATGGTTTTCGGATTCAGGCGGGGCAGGCTCAGTTGTCATTGCATGAGTCGCTGGGAGCCGTGGCGGGATTATGGGCCATGAATCCTGATAATTATGCTCAAGATTTACGTATTTCGGTTCGAGGCTTTGGGGCTCGGGCTGCCTTCGGGATTCGGGGGATTCGAGTCTTGGTAGATGGCATTCCAGAATCTACGCCCGACGGCCAAGCCGACGTGGATAACCTCGACCCCAGTGCTTTGCGACGAATGGAGGTGATGCGAGGACCTGCTTCTGGATTGTATGGCAATGCCGCAGGAGGCGTGCTGTCACTGCAAACCCAAAACGCCGAAGACATCCCTTTGGCCGAGGCACAACTGCTTCAAGGTGCTTATGGCTTCAAAGGTTACAAATTTAGATCAGGGTTTCAGAAAAATAAATTTAGCTCTGTCCTGACCTTGTCTCGCAACGAAACCGATGGCTTTCGGCAACACAGCCGCATGGAAAACCTAATCCTAAATGCCAAAGTAGGTTACGCTTTCGACTCGCTGACTCGGCTCTCGTTGTTGTTTAATTATGGCTACAGCCCCCAAGCCGATGACCCCGGCGGACTGACACAAGCACAAGTGAACGAAAACCGTCAGCAGGCTTCGGCTAACAACTTGAAGTTCAACACTGGCGAGGCAGTAGAGCAAGGGCGTTTGGGGCTGGTTTTTGAGAAAAAAATGGGTAAACACCAGTTGTTTACACGGGCTTTTATGACTAAGCGGCAGTTAGATAACTTGCTGGCTTTTGAAGCTGCTGGAGCAGGTCAACTCAACCGTACGTTTTCGGGTGGAAGCGTTCAATACACCTTTTCGGAACCATTACCTAATGGAATCTATCGGGTCAAGGTAGGGTTTGATGTTGAAAACCAGGAAGATAGACGACAACGCTTTGATAATAAAATTACCTCAAGAGGCAAACAAACTCTCGACCAATTAGAACGCTTTCAGAACGTAGCAGGCTTTGTGACCCAAGAACTTGAGCTACGAGAAAAACTCACCGTACTGGCAGGGCTTCGGTTCGATGCCATTCGGATGAGCGTAACCGACCAGTTCTTATCAGACGGCGACCAGTCAGGCGAAAAGCGATTCACTCGTTTCAATCCAACACTGGGAGCTTCGTACGGCGTATCCCCAGCGCTGAATCTCTACACCAATCTGTCGAGCAGTTTTGAAACCCCCACACTCAGTGAATTATCCAACAATCCATCAGGCACAGGAGGCTTCAATCCAGACTTGGCACCACAGCGAGCCGTCAACTACGAAATCGGCCTCAAGAGTAACATCCAAAACCGAATTCGGTTTGACCTTGCACTTTTTCAAGTCAACGTCAAAGACGAATTGGTGCCATTTCAACTACAGGCTTTTCCGGGTAGGGTGTTTTATCGAAACGCTGGTGCTTCTCAACGCCGAGGTATCGAAACAAGCCTGAGTGCTTCGTTGGCCAAAGGCTTGGTCTTTTTTGGAAACTATACATACTCGCATTTTATCTACCAGTCGTACCAAACCACCGCCGGAACTTTTGATGGCAATACCTTACCAGGCATACCCAAGCACCTTTGGTATGACGAATTGCGGTATTTCAGACCTACGGGTTTTTTCGGAATCGTTCAGTTACGTCACGCCGGCGAACTCTTTGCCGACGACGCCAACACCTCGGTGAGCCCGGGCTATACCTTGCTTAATCTGCGTGCAGGGTATCAGCTCAAAATCAGCAAATTACAAGTAGAGTTTTTTGGAGGAGCCAACAACGTATTCGATGTAATCTATACTAATAACGTACAGATTAACGCTGCTGCAGGGCGGTATTTTGAACCTGCGATGGGGCGAAACGCCTATGTGGGAGTGCGAGTAGGGGTAGGTAAATAAAAATGCCCTGCGGTGGGCAGGGCATTTGAGGTAGTGCTTATTTTTTCTTAGGAGCCAGCGAGATAATCCAATTGGCAATCTTAAGAGCATCTTCTTTCGGAACCTGAGTCATCGGTGCCATCGGAGGGTAGCCAGGCCAGTTACTCGGCTTTGGTTTGTAGATTAACTCCACAATCTGGTCTGCTTTGTATTTTTTCTTGGCAACTTCGGTGTAAGCAGGTCCTACCAATTTTTGGTCAACTTTGTGACAAGTCAAGCAGATGTGTTTTTTCAACAAAGCATCTACGTCGGCTGGAGGTGTAGTTTGGGCGCTCACTTGGTTGGCTGCCACAATGGCAACCGAGAAGGTAGCAGCGGCAAAGAGGTTTTTCAACTTGCTCATTCGTCTTGAGGAATATGAGGAATAATTGGAAAAATGATGAAAGGTTTGTCTATGGTATTAGATGCTTTTCCTGTAAAGAAACGACCAACAGGAGCTGATTAAGCATGAATAACTGATTACCAACAACAAACACCCACTCAGGAAACAAAAGTATCAATTTTTCAGAAATGATTTTTACAAAATGTTGGCTTTTTATAGAAAATCAATTGCAGGCTATATAACGAAACGCCGAGGCGATAATTGTAGTTGTGAACACTATGTTTAAAAAGAAGGTTTTCAAACAATGTCTTTTGGCTTATTGTCACCTTATTGACGATTTCGATAAGCATCTACCGCTTTTCTGACGCTACCATTGGCCTGTAACAACGCCTGTGCTTCTTCGTACGGAATGTTCAATTCGTTCATCACCATGCGAGTGCCTCTGTCCACAAGCTTGTTGTTAGATAGCTGCATATCCACCATCTTGTTGCCCCGTACTCGTCCCAACTGCACCATTACCGACGTCGAAATCATATTGAGCGTGAGTTTCTGAGCCGTACCTGCTTTCATGCGAGTGCTCCCAGTCACAAACTCTGGGCCTACCACTACCTCAATCGGGTACTCAGCAGCTTTGGCTAAGGGGCTTCCAGCGTTGCAGGTGATACAACCCGTGAGTAAGCCTTGCGAGCGAGCCTTCTCAACCCCACCAATTACATAAGGCGTAGTACCCGAGGCCGCAATACCAATCAGTGAATCCAGCTCATTGATGTCGTATTCTTGCAAGTCAATCCAAGCTTGTTGGGGGTCATCTTCGGCAAATTCTACCGCCTTGCGGATGGCTTGGTCACCTCCAGCAATAATTCCAATCACCCAGTCAAACGGCACACCATACGTAGGTGGACATTCCGACGCATCTACAATCCCTAATCGGCCACTGGTACCTGCCCCTATGTAAAAAAGCCGCCCTCCTTCACGCATCCGAGGCACAATCTGTGTCACAAGGGCTTCGATTTGGGGTAATGCCTTTTCAATGGCAAAGGGTACAGTTTTGTCTTCGTTATTGATGCCTGTCAGGAGTTCTAAGACAGACATTTTTTCAAGATTATCGTAATGTGACGAAGTTTCGGTAACAAGCATAGCTGGAATTCTGGATACAAGTGAATGGCGTATAAACTAAGCCAAAAGCCAGTTGAGCTTGCAATTTACGATTTTAGCAGATGGTTTGCTACATTCTTGACGTTTTGACGTGCAAAATCACAAGTTAAGCAGGTTTTTGGGCCTTGACAAGGGTTTTTCAAGTACAATTTGTTAGCCAATACAAAGCCCTGCCTCGTTCTATTCAGGCCTAATCGTCGAGGTGTAAAACCCGATTGCTATAAGCCCGATACCGCAGCCAAGAGTCATCGGTACTTGATACGGTTTGGTTATACATGGGTATCATCTCGACCAATTTGCTCTTCCATGCGTCCGACTGCATTTGAGTGCCAAAGCAACGCTGCAATACATTGAGCATAACCGAAACCGATGTAGAGGCTCCTGGCGATGCCCCCAACAAGGCAGCCAAGCTACCGTCGGCGGCACTGACTATCTCCGTACCAAATTCCAAGATGCCACCTTGCTCTTCATCTTTTTTGATGACTTGTACTCGTTGCCCAGCCACAGCCAGCTCCCAGTCGTCGGTTTGGGCGTCGGGGTAGTATTCTCGAAGCGCAGCGATGCGGTCTTCATGCGAGAGCATGACTTGCTCAATCAGGTACTTGGTCAAGGCGAGATTGTGCCAACCTGCACTAAGCATCGGGATAAAGTTGGACAGCTCAATAGAAAGCGGTAGGTCAAAATAGGAGCCGTTTTTCAAAAACTTGGTCGAAAAACCTGCAAATGGGCCAAATAGAAGCGCTTTTTGGCCATCAATTAGTCGTGTGTCCAAATGAGGCACTGACATCGGAGGGGCTCCTACTGACGCTTTTCCATATACCTTGGCATGATGTTGCTCAATAATGGCTTTATTCTTACAAACCAACCACTGGCCACTTACTGGAAAACCACCGTAGCCATTGGCTTCTGCAATGTCTGATTTTTCGAGGAGGGGTAAGGCGCCTCCCCCTGCTCCTAAAAACACAAAGTCGGTGTAGATTTCTTTGTATTCGTCGCCCACTAAATCGGTTACCTCCACTTTCCATTGACCGTTTTCGAGTTGGCGAAGGTCTCGTACCTCATGAAGTAAGTTGAGCTCAACGTTGGGTAAGTTCATCAAATGCGTCATCAATACCCGAGTAAGTTGCCCAAAGTTGACATCCGTACCAATCTCCATTTTGGTAGCAGCTACGGGCTCATTGGCCTCACGTCCTTGCATCACTAAGGGTACCCATTGAGCAAGCACAGCAGGGTCTTCGCTAAACTCCATCGCAGCAAATAAGGAGTGTTTTACCAATTGCTCATGGCGAGCTTTAAGAAAGGCCACATTGTCTTCGCCCCAGACAAAACTAAGGTGTGGAATATTGTTGATAAAACTTTCGGGCTCATGAAAATACTCTTGATTGACGAGATAGGCCCAAAATGCTTTGGATACTTCAAACGACGAGGCAATTTTGACAGCTTTGGTGATGTCAATGCTTCCGTCTTCGTGTTGTGGCGTATAGTTCAACTCACAAAACGCCGAGTGGCCTGTACCGGCGTTGTTCCAAGCATCGGAGCTTTCGGCAGCTACTTGGTCTAGGCGCTCATAGATGACAAGTGTGCAAGTAGGGTCGAGTTCTTTGAGTAACACACCCAGCGTGGCACTCATGATACCAGCTCCCACCAGCGTAATGTGTTTTGAAGAAGACATAACTAGGTGATGAAGGATAGGTTGGTAAATAAAGAAGGAAGTAACCTTTCGACTACTTCCTTGATAGATACTTGAATATCAGTTGCTTATACTACATTACTTCCTTCGCCGGGTTCTCGCTTGCCCAAAAGCACAGCTCCAACCATCGCTACAAAAAATAAGACGGTGACTAGTTCAAAAGGTAAAAGGTAATCACGGAATAAGACTTGACCCAGCCCTTCGACCAGACCTGTACCGGGCTGATACGAAAAGGGGTTGAAGCCTTCGGGTTGCGCTTTGCGCATAGCTGCCACCATGATTACCAACAAACTGCCACCCAAGATGGCGGCTGCCAGTTTAGTCAGGTTAGTTTTGGATTCGGTGGTAGATTGGCGCAGGTTTAAGAACATGATTACAAACAAAAACAACACCATGATAGCCCCTGCATACACAATTAGGTTTACGGCTGCCAAAAACTGAGCGTTGAGCAACACATAATGCACTGATAAGCAGAAGAATGTGATAATGAGGTACAAAACGCTATTGATGGGATTCCGTGAGGTAATCACCATGACAGCGCTTAGTAGTGTCAAAAAAGTGACAAAATACCAAATGTTATTAATCATGTCTAACTCCGTTAAAATGGTTTGTTGAGGCACCTAATGCCCTTCATTACGTTACCGAACTGTTATTGCCAACCCTCTCGTAAGTAACGCTCATTCATGTTTTCGACCAATTTATCTTTGCCATAAACCACTTGGTCTCGGTTGGTGAATACAGGCACAAATTTGTCGTGGCGGAGGTAAATGGCTTGCTTTGGACAAGCTTCTTCGCAAAGTCCGCAGAAAATACAGCGCAACATGTTGATTTCGTAAACCGCAGCGTATTTTTCTTCTCGATAGAGATTTTCTTCACCTTTTTTACGCTCAGCCGCTACCATCGAAATCGCTTCGGCAGGACAAGCTACAGCGCAAAGCCCGCAAGCCGTACAACGCTCCCGACCTTCGGTGTCTTTTTTGAGAATGTGATGACCACGAAAGATGGGACCCAAATAGCGCTTTTGCTCAGGATACTGAATCGTCGGTTTTTTTCTAAAAAAGTGCTTTATCGTAATAGCCAAGCCCCCAGCAATAGCTGGTACGTACATGCGCTCTGCCAGCGTCATTTCGTGCTTGTCAACTTTCTTAGCTCTGTTGGTTAGTTGCATAACGTTAAGATCTTATGTCAGCTATTCAAAATGATGGATTTGAACAAGTACTAACGAGTTGTTCATTTTCAAGTCAACTATTTCTTATCCCTGACTGGCTTGGAGGACTTTTCCTGCGCTACGAGAAGCCATCGCCACCGATAGACCTACCAACAGTACCACTACTGCCCAGCTGGCCCATTTAACATCGTAGAGCAAACCAAAGCCGGTTACTACCACGTTGAGGATTGACAACGGAATGAGCATTTTCCAGCCCAAGTTCATCAATTGGTCGTAGCGGAAGCGTGGGAGTGTCCAACGAACCCACATGTAAAAGAAAATGAAAAAGAATATCTTACCAAATAAGAATACCGTGCCCAGAATGGTTACAATGTTGTGTGCTGTGTTAGTTGCACCCAAAGCGTTGTAGAGGTTGTCCATGAACGGGAAATTGTAACCTCCAAAATACAACGTCGAAATCACTGCCGACGACACAAACATATTGATGTATTCGGCAAAAAGATAAAAACCCAGTTTCATGGAGCTGTATTCAGTATGATAGCCACCAATCAACTCGTTTTCACATTCGGGTAAGTCAAAAGGCGTACGGTTACATTCCGCAAAAGCGCAAGTCAAGAAAATAAGAAACCCGATAGGTTGCTTAAAAATGTTCCAGTCGAAGCCGTGTTGTTGTGCCACGATGGCATTGAGCGACAACGAACCCGTCATCATCAGAATAGCGATAATCGAAAGCCCCATCGCCAATTCGTAGCTGATGTTTTGGGAAGCCGCCCGAATCGCACCCAACAACGAGAACTTGTTGTTGGCAGCCCATCCGCCCACCATGATACCATACACACCTAGCGATACCACGCCAAAGATGTATAGGATACCAATGTTGATTTCGATAGCCTGAATAGGGACAACTAAATCACCGATTTTGAGCGTATCGCCAAACGGTATCACAGCGCTCGACATCAAAGCGGTAAGCATGGCCAAACAAGGCCCTGCAATAAATAACCATTTGTTGGCAGCCGAAGGAATAAAGTCTTCTTTGAAGAACATCTTCACGGCGTCGGCCAGTGGCTGTAATAGACCAAACGGTCCTGCTCGGTTAGGCCCCAAGCGGTCTTGCAAAAAGGCTGCGATTTTTCGCTCGGCGTAAGTCGAATACGTAGCGATGAGTAGCGTGATTCCAAAAATCACTAAAATAATAATGGCTTTGGCTATGAAAAGGTCTAGGTTCATCAGTCCACAGTTTTGAAAACGACTATTCTGCTGGCGGAATCAATTTATTAAATCGTTCGGCAGGTAGTTGTTGTATCTTGAGTTGTTCCTTGTTTCGTTCTTCGTGTACGTCTTTGTACTGAGCACCAGCCAATTGTTTTCCAAAAGAAGGGCGGATGGTATTGGCGCTATATTTATTAGCTGAAATAACCGAATGACGAGCCACGGTAGTAGGCCCTTCGATTACCCAGTCACTGGTTTGTTTCTTGTCGAAGCGGCAGGTGTTGCAAATAAACTCCTTGACCTCACCCCATTCGTTTTTGCGAGCAGTCACCCGAATCACCTCTTCGCCTCGGTACCAGAGCGTTACGTTTCCACTACACTTATCGCAATCACGGTGTGCTTCAACAGGTTTGGTAAACCACACCCGGTTTTTGAAGCGATATGTCTTGTCGGTGAGCGCACCTACGGGACACACGTCAATCACGTTGCCTGAGAAATCGTTATCAATGGCTTTCTCGATGTACGTACTGATTTCGGCATGGTCGCCTCGGCCTAATACACCGTGTACACGGCCATCGGTGATTTGGTCGGCTGTAAACACACAACGATAGCACAAAATACAGCGAGTCATGTGCAGTTGGATGTGGGGGCCTATATCATGCTTGTCAAAGGTACGACGGTCTTCTTCGTAACGAGTGCTAACACGACCATGTTCAAACGCAAAATCTTGCAGGTGACATTCGCCAGCTTGGTCGCAGATGGGACAGTCGAGGGGGTGGTTAATCAACAAAAACTCCACGATCCCTCGGCGGGCTTCCAGTACTTGTTCGTTGATGGTGTTTTCGACAACCATCCCATCCTGCACGGTGGTGATGCACGAAGGCACCAGCTTAGGCATGGGGCGAGGGTCTTTTTCAGAACCAGCGGTTACCTTGACCAAACAAGCCCTGCATTTGCCGCCCGTACCTTTGAGTGGTTCGTAGTAGCACATGGCAGGCGGAGCAATCTGCGGACTGATTTTGCGAGCCGCTTGCATAATGGTGGTACCCGGCTCAACGTCTATCGTAATGTTATCAATGGTTACTTTCATCTGCAGTTAAGTGGTAACCTCCCGATAGTTATCGGGATTATCCGTTATCGGTTAATCGTTATCCGTAATGTGCTGATAGTCAATATTGACGTATCGGATAATAGAACTAATTCTACCTGTAGAGTACAAAATTACACCAACTCCATGTGGCCCATATACACCGCTCCAGGCTGAGTAGCTTCGATGGGGTGCGTAATATGCCATTCAAATTCGTCTCGGAAATGACGGATGGCCGAGGCTACTGGCCAAGCGGCTGCGTCGCCCAAAGGACAAATGGTATTTCCTTCAATTTTCTTGGCTACATCTACCAGCAAATCAATGTCGTGCATAGAGCCTTTGCCATGCTCAATTCGGTTCAAGACACGGTCCATCCAGCCGGTGCCTTCTCGACAAGGCGAGCACTGACCGCAGGATTCGTGATGATAAAAACGAGCAAAATTCCACGTGTTACGAACAATACAGGCCGTTTCGTCAAACACAATGAAACCTCCCGAACCTAGCATCGTGCCCGATACGAACCCTCCTTCTGAGAGTGACTCGTAGGTCATGAGGCGGTCGGTGCCAGCGGCTGTTTTCAAAAACATACTACCTGGAACAATCGGTACGGATGACCCTCCTGCCACAACGGCTTTTAAGTGATGACCTTTGCGGACACCTCCGCAGTATTCGTCAGAATTTAAGAATTCGTCACAACTAACACCCAAGTTAATTTCGTAAACACCAGGCTTGTTGATATGCCCCGACGCTGAGATGAGCTTGGTGCCGGTGCTTCGGCCAACGCCTAAAGCAGCATACGCTTCACCACCGTTGTTGATAATCCACGGGGTATTAGAGATGGATTCGACGTTATTGACTACGGTTGGGCTTTGATAGAGACCTTTTACCGCAGGGAATGGCGGCTTGTTGCGTGGGTTGCCTCGCTTGCCTTCGAGCGATTCGAGCAAGGCGGTTTCTTCACCACAAATGTAAGCACCGCCGCCCGGATGTACGTAAAGCTCTAAATCATACCCACTTCCAAGAATATTTTTGCCTAAGAACCCTTTCGCTTTTGCTTCAGCAATAGCTTTTTCAAGGATTTTGATGACGTACATCAACTCACCACGCACATAAATGTAGCTGGTGTTGGCTCCTAAGGCAAAACTAGAGATAATCATCCCTTCTACCAACAGGTGGGGGATGGTTTTCATCAAATAATGGTCTTTAAATGTACCTGGCTCTGACTCGTCGGCATTACAAACCAAGTAACGAGGAACGCCCTCAGGTTTCGCCAAAAACGACCATTTCATACCCATTGGGAAGCCGGCGCCACCTCGTCCACGCACCCCAGATTTCTTGACTTCTTCGACTACGGCATCAGGCGTCATGCTTTTGAGCGCTTTTTCTACGGCTGTATAGCCGCCATGCTTGCGGTACACCTCGAAGGTTTCGATGCCCGGTACGTGGGCGTGTTCGGTTAATATTTTGACTGACATATCGTTATTTCAGAAACGGGTTGTGTTTTATGCTGGTATCAACAGCATTTTAGCTTTTTTGGTAGGCTTACTATCCGAATTATTGCAAAAACGCATTCAAATCATAACCAATTGAATCGCAAAAGGAGGGATTATCCACTACTTCTCCCACGCCATTCTTGTATTTCTTCCAAATCCCTTTTTTGTAATTATAAACAAAGGCTTCTTGGACTTCATAATCTCCTGTGATTTCGATGATTTTATTGAAATCCTTTTTAACGCCTGGAGTACTTGTAATTTCGATGATGACCACAATTCGTTCCAACACATTATCCACCAAAATAACATCTGGAGTTGGGCTGGTTTCTGCCTCATTTACCATGGCTTCTGGTAATGGCTCGAAAAGAATACGCCCTGTATCATACAGATTACCTAATCCGCTAATCAGTTTTCTGATGACTCGCTGGTGTTCCCATGGCGCATTAGTTCCCATAGATGATGGTATCTCTAACATCACTAAAGTTATTTAGACAATTCCTCTATAATCTTGTCCACTTTTTGGTTAGTGAGATTCATGTAGTATTGCTCTCTGATTTGGAAGCAAGGTCCCCACCCACAAGCAGCCAAACATTCGACCTCTTTGATGGTAAACTTACCATCGGCGGTAGTCTCGCCTGCTTCAATGCCTAATTTTTCTTTCAAATGAGCGTACACCTGCTCGCCACCCATCAGCACACAAGGACCTGTGCGGCAATATTCGATTACATGCTTACCTACAGGCTCAATGTGAAACATGGTGTAAAAAGTGGCTACCTCATACACCTCGATAGGTTTGATATGGAGCATTTCGGCTACATAGTCTTGCACTTCGGGACTCACCCAACCCCACTGCTCTTGAGCTAAGTGCAAAATGGGCAAAATGGCTGACTTTTGCTTGCCTTCAGGGTAATGGCTGATGAGTTCTTGAGCACGAGCCAGTCGCTCGGGAGTGAACGCTACGGTTTGAGTCGTTTCGGTCATTATCGTTACAAAATGAGTTCTTGTCAGTTTTCGAAATCACTTACTAAGCATCCAGCTCGCCCGCAATCACGTTGAGGCTACTCATAATGGCCACGGCATCTGAAATAGAGGCACCTTGGCACATTTCTGGATAAGCTTGATAAAATATAAAGCACGGGCGACGGAAGTGCAAACGGTACGGTGACCGTCCTCCATCGCTCACTAGATAAAAGCCTAGCTCTCCATTCCCTCCCTCGACACTGTGATATACTTCGCCTACGGGGGCGTCTATTTCGCCCATCACAATTTTGAAGTGATAGATGAGTGCCTCCATGTTTTTGTAAACTTCTTGCTTGGGAGGCAAATAGTACTCTGGCGTATCGGCGTGATAAGGGCCTTCGGGGAGGTTTTCGATGGCTTGCTCAATGATGCGTAAGCTTTGCCACATTTCGGCGTTACGTACCAAGAAACGGTCGTACGTATCGCCGTTGTAGCCTACCGGAATTTCAAATTCAAAATCTTCGTACGACGAGTATGGGCTGATGGCACGAATGTCGTAATCTACCCCCGCTGCCCGTAGGTTAGGGCCTGTAAAGCCATATTCCATAGCTCGCTCAGCGGTAATACCACCCACGCCTACCGTACGGTCAATAAAGATACGGTTGCGATTGAAGAGGTTTTCAAATTCTTTCAGCACCTTGGGGAATCGCTTGATGAATTCTCTAATCTTGCGAATGGCTTCGGGCGAAAGGTCTCGTTCCATGCCGCCAAAGCGCCCCATGTTGGTAGTAAGGCGAGCGCCACAAACTTCTTCGTAGATTTCATAGATGTTTTCACGTTCTTGGAAAACATACAAAAAGCCAGAATAAGCGCCAGTGTCCACCCCCAAAATTGAGTTACAAACGATGTGGTCGGCAATACGTGCCAGCTCCATCATAATTACCCGGATGTAATCGGCTCGTTTTGGAGTTTTGATACCGAGTAGTTTTTCTACTGTCATGTGCCAGCCCAAGTTGTTGATGGGCGACGAGCAGTAGTTCATGCGGTCGGTAAGGGTCGTGATCTGATAAAATGGGCGGCGCTCGGCAATTTTCTCAAACGCTCGGTGAATGTAGCCAAC
This sequence comes from Spirosomataceae bacterium, assembly GCA_046329195.1. Classification (GTDB taxonomy): domain Bacteria; phylum Bacteroidota; class Bacteroidia; order Cytophagales; family Spirosomataceae; genus JAXLVB01. The sequence goes on from JAXLVB010000001.1 coordinate 2,045,713, forward strand.
GGTAGGCACACCGGTTACGATTTTTTCGCCATCCATCACCAGAATGTTCTGGAAAATACCGTGGGTAGCGGGGTGAGTAGGGCCGAGGTTGAGGTAGGTGTAGCCTTTATCATTGGGTACGAGTTCACGACCTTCTTTTAAGATAATGCTTCCTACTTGGGTGCCCATGTTAAACGACGTGGGCTGACTTGTTACAATATCTGACATATCAGTGGGGCGATTTGTAACCGCCTTTTAGACTTGTGATGAATACACGATGGAAAATCGTGGTACAAAATTATCGTCCAAACAAGGCATCTATTTTATCTTGACGAGTGGCGTCTTCGAGTGGGTATTCTTTGCGCATCGGATGATAGTCCATCTCTTCGATGTTTAAGATACGAATGAGGTTTGGATGCCCTTCAAAAATAATACCGTAGAAGTCGTACGTTTCTCGTTCCATCCAGTTGGCACATGGGTACAGCTTGGTAGCCGTAGGAAGGTGCGGGTCGGCAATCGGGAAAAATGTTTTAATACGGATGCGATGGTTATTTTCAAAACTGTGTACGTGATAAACAACACCTAGTTCTTGGCCTTCGGCATCAGGGAAATGAATGCCGCAGAGGTCGGTCAAGAACTTGTGCTTAAACGTAGCGTGTCGGTTAAGATACTCCAACATGGGTACTACGTTTTCACGAGTAGTTGTGAAGGTGAGCAATCCGTAAGGTTCTTGTAAGTCGCTAATGCTTTCTTCGCCAAACTTGGCTATTAAGTCTTCGACTACTTCTTGGTTAGTTATCATTATTTCGGATAAATTATCCGTTATCTGTTACCTGTTATCAGAAAATAACTGATAACTGATAACTGATAACCGTTTGCTAAACTACTGGATTCCGTATGATTCTAAGAGGGCTTTGTACTCGGGTTGGTTGCGTCGGCGTACCGATTCGTTTCGAACCAGCTCTTGCAGTTGCATCAAGCCTTCCAGAATCTGCTCAGGGCGAGGAGGGCATCCAGGCACATAGACATCTACTGGAATAATGCGGTCAATACCTTGCAATACAGAGTAGGTATCAAAAATACCACCCGACGAAGCACAAGCTCCCACGGCAATAACCCAACGAGGTTCGGCCATTTGTAGATAAGCCTGTTTTACGACAGGACCCATTTTTTTGGCGATGGTTCCCATGACCATGAGCATGTCAGCTTGGCGGGGTGAGAAGCTCGGGCGCTCCGACCCAAAGCGGGCGATGTCGTAGTGTGAGCCCATAGTAGCCATGAATTCGATTCCACAACAAGAAGTAGCAAAAGGCAAGGGCCATAATGAGTTGGCTCGGGCCATGCCCACTACTTTGTCGAGTTGCGTGGCAAAAAATCCTGCTCCGCCATAACCCTCTGGTGGTTCTACTAATTTTATATCGCTCATTGTTTTGCAGTTATGCTTGTGAGATATGGCCTGAATCGTCAGGCTGATATGCTAAACTATTTGCGTATCGAGAAGGTTTTTAAAACTTCTCAAAGGGGTTACTCCCACTTCAATACACCTTTTTTGATGATGTAATAGAAGCCTACAAGCAACAAACCCATAAAAATAATCATTTCGATGAATCCGGTCGTACCTAGTGCTTTGAAATTGACAGCCCAAGGATATAAGAAGATGATCTCGACATCGAACAATACAAACAAAATAGCTATCAAAAAATACTTGATGGAGATAGGAGTGCGGGCATCGCCGATGGGTTCGATACCACATTCCCAGACTTCATCTTTTTTCTTGCTGTGTCGCTTTGGACCAATGTTGTGGGTTACAACCATAGTCGTAACGATAAAGCCCAATGCCAGTACCAACTGAACCAAAATAGGTAGATAGTCGGATGGAAGATAGGTTGTATTCATGTTGTTTTTGATCGTTTACACTAAATGCCGTCGCAATTTACAACACTTCGTTTAGTTTTTGGTTTTTGAAGCTTGATAAATCCACAAAATAAGTTTTAACTATTTTAGAAATTGCCAAATAGTTGCTGATAATCAATGGTTTACATGAATTACTTGAGGATTTTACCTAAACGTGCCGATTAAGATTGATAGGGTCTAAAGATGTGCATCCAGCGCTCAGGGCTACTTAGCAACTCAAAGCCATAGTGAGCATACAAACCGTGCGCATCTTGCGTGGCCAATATCCATCTTCTAAGGCCCTGTAAGTCAGGGTACTGCATGATGTGCTGAACCATCCACTTGGATAAACCTTGGCCTCGGTGCGCTGGCAGTACAAACACATCGGCTAAGTAAGCAAAAGTAGCAAAATCACTGATGACTCGGGCGTAGGCAATTTGTTGACCTTGATGTATAATCCCAAAAGTGAGCGAATTGTTAAAACTTCGCTCGACTTTTTCCATCGGAATGCCTTTGGCCCAATACGATTCGTGGTGGAGGTAGTTGAAAATCACACTCAAATTGAGCAGACTTTTGTCGGTAGTGAGTAGGTATTCACCCTGTTGTGTAGCAAAACAGTTCAGATAGAGAGGGGTTTGGTACAGAGGAGGCGAAGGTTGTTGCCGAACTACTTCATAAAGAATGTCATGTGATTGATATTGAGGTAAATAGGTGAATCCTACTCGCCTCATGCCAGCCTTTTCCATTACTCGCCAAGAGCCTTCGTTGCCAGTCATGCAGACGGCCACTACCCGCTGAGCGCCAACGGTGTCAAAGCAATACTGGATGAGTGCACGGGTTAACTCTGTGGCATAGCCTTTGCGCCAGAATGTTTTATTCAATAAATAGCCGATTTCGATGTCGTGTGATTCGTTGAAATACTTGACAATAGCAATGCCCACAAATACGCCCGATGCCTTTTCGATGACAGCCATACGTCCTACGAGCGGTTCGTTTTGATAGCCTTCCAAAACTCTATCAAGGTATGCTTGCGTTTCGACTGGGGTATCTGGCGATTTGATAAACTGCATTACCGCTGGGTCGGTATGCAGGGCGTGAATAAGGTCAAAATCGGCCTGTGTAAACCGACGCAGGCTCAGGCGGTCGGTTTCCAGACGAGATAAATCGGTAGCCATAATGATGAAAGAGGTAAACTACACAAACCCATTGACAACTGAATAGCATCTGGCTCTTCAGTATTGTCAATGGGGCAAAAAACGCTGTTAAATCAACGTTAGTAAAGCTCGGATGGCCTCCTCAAAATAAGCCGCATTATAAGGGCCATACCAGTTCATGGTTCGGGTTTCGTAGGCGTCCATGTCATAGTACTTGTCGGGTGTGATGTAGCCTACATAGCCACCGTTAAAGCTGGTTATCAGGAGGTTGGTGCCTTTTTTGGTGGCATCGGCTTGAAAATCATTCACCAATTCGCCCGAAAAATCACAAGGAGTACCCACAAACACCACATCGCCAATCCGAAGTGCCTTGAGGTCAACGGAGTAATCACCAAATAATTTTTTAAACACCCAGGGTCTGAAACGCCAACCAGCCGATATGCGTGCGTGTGGTTCTCGCAGAGGGAGAGGGAGCGTAAGGATATTGAGCGAACTATCTGGGGCTAATTTGATACGAGACAGGTTATGTTCAATTTCAATTTGTAGGCCGATGGCCTCGTTACGCATTTGTAAAGTGTCGTTTTTTTCTTCTTCCAACGGTGCCATACTACCTACGGCTCCGGCCATGAACATAGCAAAGGAAGCGGATTTGCGTTCTAGCGAATCAACCAATACACCCGGGTAATCACGAGAAAGAATTTTTTCTTGATGGGCGTCGAGGGTGGTGGCATGAGCAGCATAGGTACAGATTAAGGCCGACTCGCCAGAATCTTTTTGTAGCTTGAGGAGGCGAATAAAAGGGTCTAAGGTGCCTTTGTCGCCTACTAAGCGGTTTCGCATCATATCGGCTTGGTACATTTGGCCATAGCCGAGCTGCACGGGGGCCATCTGTTTGCTGGCCACTTGGATAGCCTCTAGGATTTTGTTGGTGATGTGCTCCACAATGCGAACTTCGTAGGGACCCGCAAAGAGTTCACCTGTGTAGCCTTCGGCCCATCCGCCGATACTATTGTGCGAATGCGTAGCGCCCAAATACACGTGGTCCCACGAAAAACCAATACTAGGTAGCCTTTGCTTGAGTTGCTCGCTTACAGCAGGGGGGATAATCAGCAAGTCAGCACTGACCATAGCGGCTTTGGTGGCACCATTGTCGAGCACAATGGCTCTAACGAAAATCGAGTCCATCACCACGCTCCAATGATGACCTTTTCGAGCACCGTATCCAGCAGTTGGGGTCGTGTAAGCAGGCGTGAGGTTGATTTTTGACCAGCCTGCCCGAATCGCCGAAGTAGCTGCTGGGGCTTTTACTTGCGAGAGTTTGGTTAGGTTGGCACGATAGGTTTTGTAATAGTCGGTTTGGTGGAAGGGGGTATCGTCAACGGGAGCCAGCGTAATGGCAGTCACTACGATCACCAGCACAACCAAAGCCAGTACGATGCGTAGTAAAAGGGTAGTGATACGTTTCATTGTAGTTAGATACAAAATGGCAAGTTGCCGTGATGCGTTAATCAGTTGATTAGTAAGTTTTTAGCTTTGTTATGCTAAAAAAAACAATTACCCAATAGGTCTTTTGGATAATTCAACCGTTACAGAAAAAGGAAATTTTTGGGCAAAAGTAGGAAATTTTGTGGGTGCAAGCAGTGATAAATATCAGTGAGTAGGGGTATTCTCTGAAGAATTTCTTTGGTCAAGTAGAGTTTATGCTTTTGTGTTCAACTAATAAACCCAAACCTTTTTAATAAACACCCCCGTCTGACTCTCTACTTTTAGTAGATACATACCAGCGGGGATGAGCTCTGTGTTGAGATGAAAAGTACTTTCTTGGCTCTGTTGTGTGCTGATGACTTGCCCAAAGGTATCAATCAGGCTCAGTTGAGCTGGCGACGGAAGCGACAACACCATCCCCTCTGAACGGCGTGCTGGGTTGGGATACACCTCAATCTGGCTTATGGTTGGTTCTGCAATGCTGGTAATAGGCGAATCCGTAAAAGCATTGCGCAAAGCGATGTTCAAATCAGGTTCTGTACCATCATAACTCAAAGCCCAGATACCTGCTCCAGCCAAGCCTTTTGATTTAATAAGATTGTACTTGGCTGTGAGACTTTCGGCGTCGTCGAACCACGTCTGATACCACTGTGAGCCATTCTGATATACATAATACGGAGTCATCACGTCGGTGTTCCAACGCCTGCCATATTGGGTTATTTCTTTTTTGGCAACGTTAAAAAGCTTAGAAGTGCTACTAATAGAACTCACGGTAGCAGCACCTAATTGGTCGCTGACAGTAGCCCAGTTGCGTCCGTAATACGGCACCGCTAAGAGGAGTTTTTCGGGAGGGATTCCTTTTGCTAAATAGTCATCAACTGACTTGGTAAGGCTCAGATTACCAAAGGTTTGGCTGTTTTTGAGGGGTGACACTGGCCCTGCTGTGGTGGAACCCGAATAGTAGTAGTCGTAGCCCATAATCAGGAATTCGTCCACCAAGGGGGTCAGGCTCTTCACATCAAAAGAGTTGTTCCAGTCCACCGCCGGAAGGTCTATCGAAAGCACTGCTCCCGGAATGGTTGCTTTGAGGCGCACGGACAAATCACCCATGAATTTGCTCAAACTATCTCGAACACTACTCGGCACCGACTCAAAATCAATATTAATCCCATTCGCAAAGCGAAATTTGACTAACGATACAAGGCTGTCAATCAGCACTTTTCGGCTTTGCGGGTTATTGAGCAAGGTCTGGTTAGCACTGGTTCCAAAATTAGTAACGGACAGCACCACCTTACACCCTTTTGACTGCGCTAACGGTACCAAACTGGTCGTTTTCCAATCACGAATGGTGGTGTAAGCGCCTGTTTTGGGTTCTACCTCGTACGAAAAGTATGCGATAGTGGACAGCAAGCTGTAGTCATAGCTATTGTAGGCCGACCCCACCCAGTAAGGATTAAAACCGAAGACTTTTTTCTGAAGTGTATAATTGACACCGCTTTCTCGTGGGCCCACTTTGGTAGTAGAATAGCCATTAAATTGGTCAAATTCAGCTTCCGTTTTGTAAGGAAGCTGACCGTATTGGCGGCTTTGTTCTTCATGAATAGACTGCGCCCAAGCCGAAGAAATACAGCAGAGCAAGAGGAGTAAAATTCTCATTTACGTAAATTGATAAGCCCACCATATCAGCACCAATTGGAGTGGCAGCCTCAATAATAGTAAAAAACGAGGAATCCGCCGAAATTTCCCCGATGTGTACATATATACATTAGCAGGAAACACCCCTATAAGTAGCAAAATAATGCCCCAAGCAGCTCCAACCTGAGTAGATGGAAACAACAAAGCAACACCCAAAGCGATTTCGACTACACCCGAAGCATATACCCAAAAAGAATGATAAGGCACCCATGGTGGCATGGAGCGTAGGTAAAACGTAGGGCGAGCAAAATGGAAGAAACCAGCCAATATATACAGCCCCGACATGAAATATAAGCTCATAGCAAAATGAGGTTAAGTAGCCTATTCTACATCTCCCCAATAGGAAAGACTTTAAATACACCGTTAGCTAAATAGTTTTTTAGCGATTCCATCACTCTAAGTGATAGAATTGCTAAGATTGATTAGGATATAACTAAAAAACGAAGCTTTTTGCTTCGTTTTTTGTGAAATATAGAAAGAAAAATGATTGGTTAGCTCGCCTGACCGCCGTTGACCCCAATCACCTGACCGTTGACAAACGAGGCTTCGTCAGAGGCTAAGTAGAGGTAAGCATAGGCGATGTCGTTGGGTTCGCCCATGCGCTTGACCGGAATGGTCTGCACTACGGCTTGTTTTACCTCTTCGGGCATGGCGTCGGTCATGTCGGTTTTGATAAAGCCGGGGGCCACGGCGTTAGAAGTGATGCCTTTGGGACCTAATTCTTTGGCCCAAGTTCGGCACATGGCAATGACCCCAGCCTTGGCAGCCGAGTAGTTGGTTTGCCCAAAATTGCCATGCACCCCCACTACCGACGACGTGCAGATAATCCGCCCGTATCCTTTTTCGACCATGTGAGGTACAATGGCTTTGGTACAGTTAAAGACACCTGTTAAGTTTACATCAATGACCTGTTGCCATTCTAAGTGGCTCATTTTCAGGAGTGTTTTGTCACGAGTGATGCCAGCATTATTAATCAAGATGTCAATTTTGCCATAGCGCTCCACAATGTCACGGGCGGATGCTTCGAGCGAAGGAACGTCGGTGACGCTTATCTTCATAAACTCGCAAGTGTATCCTTTCGACTGCATTTCTTGTGCCGTTTCGGTGCCTACTTCAAGCATATCCCAGATGATTACGCTAGCACCTTCTTTACAAAAAAGCTCAACGGCAGCTTTGCCGATTCCTCGGGCACCGCCTGTAATGATAGCAACTCGGTTGTGTACACGGGGCATTATTATGAAAAGTTTAGAGTGAAAAGTTTAGAGTGAAAAGTGTAGAGTGGAAAGGTTATAAAAACGGTGTGAAGTGAAAAGGATATTAGAAAATGGGTAATGAGTCGGGTACCGAAAGGATATTTTCTAATTTCTTGACCCGATTACGCAAGTAAAAATCCACTAACACCAAAGCCGCCATAGCTTCTACAATGGGTACGGCACGAGGCACTACACAAGGGTCGTGCCGACCCTTGCCCGAAACCGTCACCGTATTGCCTTCGGCGTCGATACTGGGCTGGTCAATCATGATGGTGGCTACGGGCTTGAAGGCTACTCTAAAGTAAATGTCTTCTCCGTTGGAGATGCCCCCCTGAATTCCACCCGAATGATTGGTCCGAGTATGAACGTTTCCATCTTCGATAAAAAACTCGTCGTTATGCTCAGAACCAAATAGCTCAACTCCTTCAAAACCAGACCCATACTCAAAGCCCTTCACGGCATTGATGGAGAGCATGGCTTTGCCTAGCTCAGCATGGAGTTTGTCAAACACAGGTTCTCCCAAACCTACGGGTACGCCTTTGCACACACACGAAACCACGCCGCCCACGCTATCGCCTCGCTTGCGGGTTTCGTCAATGTAGGTAAACATTTGCTGGGCCATGTCAGGGTCTGGGCAGCGAACGGCATTGTTTTCAGCCTCTTCAAGATGGAGTTGCTGATACGGCGTACTAAGCTTCAACTTCCCTACTTGCGACACATACGCTTGAATGCTTACACCCACCTGCTGTAAAATCATTTTGGCAATGGCCCCGGCAGCTACTCGTGCGGCTGTTTCACGGGCAGAACTACGACCACCGCCACGGTAGTCTCGAATTCCGTACTTGGCTTGATACGTAAAGTCGGCATGTGAGGGGCGAAACTGCTGGGCAATATGACCGTAGTCTTTTGAACGTTGGTCTTCGTTAAAAATCACTAAGGCAATGGGAGTACCTGTTGTTTTGCCTTCAAAAACGCCCGAAAGTACCTGAAATTCATCGCCTTCTTTACGCTGGGTAGTGATTCGACTTTGCCCGGGTTTACGACGGTCCAATTCGGCTTGTATAAACGCCTCGTCAAAGACTATACCTGCTGGGCAGCCGTCGATAACGACGCCTAAGGCTTTGCCATGCGACTCGCCAAATGTGCTGATTTTGAAAAGATTACCGTATGTACTGCTCATTATGATTTACTATTTTTTTAAAGTAACAATTAGGTCTTGCAACGTTTTGATATGGTTTTCTAAGCTTTCAATATGTTTTTCATAGATTGTTCTCTCTTGATTACTAAGTTCATTATAAACTAACCCATTACTGGTTTGATTGGTAATCTGATTGACATGATAGACAAAGAACTGCCGTTCATCAAGTTTGACCAATTCTGAAGCATTACTAAGTCCCAAAACTCTTGAAATTTTTTCTAGTTTACCCCAGGATACATCTACTTCCCCTCTCTCTATTTTACCATACCCATTGATAGTCATTTGTAATTCATCAGCCATAAATTCTTGCTTATAGCCTTTTCGCTCTCGGAGTAGCCGTATTTTTTCACCTATTTCCATAATTTTTATTGTTTTTGATTCAAAAGTAGATTAAAAGTTTACAAAAACAAATTTCTATTACACTTCATGGAATTTTGCTTTTTTCTGGTTAGATAAAATTCTGTTTTGTTTGTGCAAGAAATTCTTACCCAAACCATAACTGTTATGAAAACTCGTTTATTTGTATTGTTTATTACTTTGTTGATTTTTTCTTGTACAAAACAGGACGAAGCTGTAATGCCTGATCTTCAAAATCTAAAGTTGGAGAAAGATTTAGGGAATCTATTCGATTATACACATCGTAATCTTGAAATTTTAGGTAAAGCAGTTCTCATTTCTTCAGAAAATTTCAATTTTAGACAAAAAGTTTATCAAGAAATTGAAAGAAAATTTGATGGGGACTTCAATGTACTTATAGAAACTCTTGATAATGACAACGTTGATTTTGACCTTGCCCAAAATGTTAGTAATGTGATTAGTACTAATAATTCAAGAGTCACCCCCGATGAGGTAATTAATGCTTTTAAAAACATAGAAGGAAAAAATTATTATCCACAAGTATATATACCATTTTATGAGGAATTAAAAGCTAAAAGAATTATTGGCACAAAAGAACCTGTATTAATTATACATGATGGACAAACCAAGGACGTATTTGAAGGATTCTCTTACAAATCAGGGGTGTTACAAAAAAATAATCAGAAGGTTGATGAAAATTATGCAAAAACCAACGAAGTTTGGGTCATTTCGTTAAATGAGAGAGTATCAAATAGCGAATTAGCGTCCACGTCGTCAAGTAAACCAGCCAGATTAGCAGGTACTCCTTACGACTACGTTGTGTGGGATAGAATAAAAGTTACTTGTTACAAAGAATCTTGGCTTGGAGGCGGTAGCGAAGTCTGCATTCAAGCTATCATTGCAAATATTGACGGCTATATAACATATCAGACTTCTCTTGGATGGAAAACAATAGAGTATTTTGTATTACCTTACAATGTGTGGGGTGGGTCTCTCAATATTCGAGACTTTACTCGGTCTGAAGTGTCAAGAGGAGCCGTTATTACAGATATTTTTTCAGCTTTTACCTATGTTTCTAATGACCCCACACTAACTATTCCCAGTTTTTATGCGAATGGAGGGACCCCTGGTTCTCATTTTTGGTATGTGATTTACGAAGATGATAACTGGCCAGTTGGCACTCGGTATAAAGATGTAACTTCTGCTGCAGGTAGAACTTATACATTCGCTTATCGTTCAGCTGACGATGAGTACGATTCTGGTGTTATGAATGCGTATAGTAATAGTCCAACAGGTGTAGATCAGTACACCGTAGCTAACGGATGTATTGAGTTTAAAACTAAAGTAAAAAAATGAGAAAAAGAGCATATATTTTTTTCTTACTTTTTTTTCCGAACACTATAGTTGCTCAAATAGTAGAGCATCGAAAACTTTTCAGTGATGTTGTGACCTTTCGTGCGGGAGGAAACTGGCGAAGTACAGTCATGAATTTTTTTGATTTTCAGAATGTCAGAAATTTCAAACTGGATGTGCCTTATCCCACTGAGGCTAATATACAAGGTGTTGGATTATTTATTGGTACATCACTTTACATAGACCGATTCAACGTAGGATTGACTTATACCCCTACTTTTCGCCATGATTATGTCCATACAGGAAGTAATTTAGTAGTGGGAGAAGATAAAAATCACCCCAAGCAATTTATTTCAGACCATGATTTTTCAATTTTTAAATTAATAAAACGAAGGAAGCGTAGTCAAATTTTAGGATTCGGATATACAATAATAAATTTAGGAAAAGGATTTTTTGTTCAGAATCCACCTACTTACAATAATGACTATTTTTCCATTCAATTTCATACCTGGAATTTGTCTTGGGCTTTTCCAATAGCTCAGTCTTTTTATTTTGAACCACAAGTAATACTTATTCCTAAAACACTCCCCAATAATAATAGAGATAATCTACTAATGTATAATTTCAAATTTTATATAAAACAGGGAACCATTAAGTAACGGCAACTATCCGCAATAGAGTTCTTCGTATCGCAACGTGCTAACTTTTAACCATTTGTGCTGGTCGTGATGTGGGGTCTTAAATCGTTAATTATCAAAAATGTAGATAGGGTGTTTTCTACTTTTTCTCTTTTTTGGTCCAAAAAATGGCAACCATGCCAAGGAGCATTACCGCCAAAAACAAATTAGCAATGCCTTTGACCAAGGCTCGCCAGTCTATTTCTTGCTTGGTGCTGTCTTCTTTTTCTAAGTTGGCAAAGATAGAGTTACCTTCAGATGCTTCGCTGTCGTTTTTGATACTTTTGCCGCTGACCGTTACCGCCAAATTGGCTTTGAGGGTATCGTAACGAGCCGTGGCGGGGTCGAACCGAACCCAGCGTACGTAATTGCCGAGTGCAAAAGTACCAGCTTGTTTTGGAATCACCTGAAAAGTGAAGATTTTTTCGCCCGTCACTCGCCCCAACCGGCGGCTGATGAGCTGCCGAACATCAGGTGGATAAAAGTCGAATAAGGTGTCCTGCTCAATGGTAGGTGTTGGAATAGCTGAGAGGTTGCCTTCGCCAATGACCCGAACCTCGTATTGAAAACTTTTGCCTGTTACTACCTTGTTGCTACTGATTTTTTCGATAACCTGAAACGCCCCCACAACCGCTTGGTTTTTGGCGGCAAAATTAGGGAGCTCCATTGGTACTACGGGAAACGACTTGGCTTTGAACAACTTCGTGACACTTTTGCCTTCTTGTTTGACCAACATATTCAGACCGATTTCGGGGAACCGAATTGGTTTGCTATTGAGTGGGTACAGTACTGCTTGATAGAGCTTGTATTCTGTGTATTTTTTGTTGCCAATTAGCACAGGAAGTGTCTGGACTTCTTCGATACCAAAGTTTTCGATAAGACAGTTAGAGGGCTGAAGTAGGTGAGCAATAGCCGATACTTGAGCACCCAAATCGTTGGGGAAGTCCATCTCGGCTGTATTGGTTTCGGCTACATAAAAGGCCAATTTTACAGTAAATCCTTGCCCAACAAATACTCGTGAAGTATTGACACGCAAGGCCAAAAATGCCTCGTCGCTGGCTGTAATATCTCCCTCTGATTCGTTTTCTACCTTGCTGTCGTTGGTATCGTTCAGGTTTGGCGGAATCACATTGACCGTACCGCCTTCGGAGCGTACAGGCTGGCCATTGACCATCATACTAAACTGAGCAATACGGTAAACTCCCTCTTTTGTAGCCGCATAGTTCTGAATAATACGGTGATTGAGGGTGGTTTTGCCGCCTACCACACTGCTGGTCGTGACACTCTCAACGCCCCTTTTCTGAAAACCTGGAATGTTCGGAAAACCCGTTGCATCTCGTTTTTCACTGTTTTGAATAGTAACCGTAATGGTAAAAGGCTTATTAATAGGTAGGTTTTTGTCCCCCAATTCGATGCTGATTTTAGTATCTTGTGCCTGAATCAGATGGCTAAATACTACCATCATCAACCCCATAAAAATGGAACAGATGCGTATGGAGAGGGCTGATTGCCAAGGTGATATGGTTGATTGTGAACCCGTCATTATCTCGAAAAAGATAGTCGCATCCCTTTATGCGATTCATCAAATTGGCCATTTTGATACACCAACTGCCCGGATACGAGCGTGTGGGTGATGCTCGAACGGAACGTGTGCCCCTCTAAAGGCGACCAACCGCATTGATAGTAAAGGCTGTCTTTCTGAACGGTATGGGTACGGTTGAGGTCAACCAGTACTAAGTCAGCAAAATAGCCTTCTCGGATGTAGCCTCGTTGTTCAATCTGGAAGCAGTCAGCTACGGCATGGCTCATTTTTTGGACAATCTTCTCCAATGAAATTTTGCCTTGATGGTACAAGTCAAGCATCATCAAAAGTGGGTGCTGCACCAAGGGCAATCCCGACGGCGCTTGCCAGTACGACTGTTGTTTTTCGTCCCACGTATGAGGGGCGTGGTCGGTGGCAATGACATCAATGCGGTCGTCAAGAAGCGCTTGTAAAATGCGCTGCTTATGGCCGTCGGCTTTAATGGCTGGGTTGCATTTGATGAGGTTGCCCAAGTGCTCGTAGTCGCTGGCATCAAACCACAGATGATGTACACAGGCTTCGGAGGTAATGTGTTTTGACCCACTTCCAAAGGTTTGAGGCTCAAATAGTTCTACTTCGTCGCCCGTAGAAATATGCAGAATGTGCAGACGAGTTTTATGCTTTTTGGCCAAGCTTACGGCTAACGAACTGGACAGATAACAGGCTTCGATGCTTCGTACCAGCGGATGAATGCGAGGGTGGGCTTGCTCTCCGTAAAGGGCTTTATAGTGGGCGGCATCGGCTCTTACGGTAGCTTCGTCTTCGCAGTGTGTAGCGATGAGTAAGGCACTATTGGCAAATACTTTTTCGAGTACAGTGGGGTTATCAACCAACATATTTCCCGTAGAAGACCCCATAAAGATTTTCAGACCACAGACATTTTGAGGGTCTGTACGCATTACTTCGTCGTAATTGTCGTTAGACACTCCCATGTAAAACGAGTAATTGGCCAACGACGTACGAGCGGCTACTTCGTACTTATCGGCCAACAGTGCTTGAGTCAGTGCATTCGGAACGGTGTTGGGCATTTCCATAAAACTGGTTACACCTCCGGCTACGGCGGCTCGTGCTTCCGAATAAATGGTAGCCTTGTGAGTAAGGCCGGGTTCTCTGAAATGCACTTGGTCGTCAATCACGCCTGGGAGTAGGGCTTTGCCGTTGGCATCTATCACTACGTCGGCGCTCAAATGACTAAAATTACCCCCTATTTGCTGAATGAGGCCATCTTTTACAAAAATATCTTGTTGTTTGGTCTGTCCTTCGTTAACAACGTGGGCGTTGAGGATTAAGATTGAGTTCATATATTCAGAGGCTTGCAAGGTGTTTGCAAGCTTTTGGGAGCTTGCTGACATCAAGGATAAATTTTTGGGTCAATAGGCTGTTGATGAAACAAAATAAACGCTTCTTTACCTCCAAACCAAGCTATTACTTCATTACGCTGAAGTTGAGTTGGTTTTTCAGAAAGTATGCTTCTGTACGAAGAATGTTCCCATTGTTCTATCTTATTCACAAACCCATGATGAACAGGGTTTGCATGGACATAATGAATTAGTTTGGTAAAATAGCTATCATTGTCCACACAATTTCGATTTACATTATCTAAAAATAAACTGCCTTTTCGCTCAAAAACTTTATTAAATGCTTTAGAGTAGCTATTGAAGAAATGACTAAACTGGTAACTGATAAAGGTACTTATGTTGTGTTGAATTTGGTTAATTTTCTTTGGAGTTTCTTGAAAATATGCCATTATTTCTATCTCAGATTTGATTTTGATAAAAAAATGAAAATGATTAGGAAGCAAACAATAGGCATAAGTTTTTGCAATAGGGGAAATATACTTTGCGTATTTTTTTAAAAAGAAATGATAGTTTTCATGCTTTAGAAATAGATTGTCATTGGCGTTTCCATGATTGAAAACGTGGTAATATGTTTCAGGGTAAAAAGGTTCTCTGGCATTTCCCATTTTTGGATACGGTTAAACCCGCAAGGTTTCAAAAACCTTGCGGGTTTGAGAAAGATTACTATCTATGACTCAACTCGGCAAATTCCTTGGCAAAGTAGGTCAGAATCACCTTGGCACCTGCTCGCTTGATAGAGGTGAGGATTTCGACCATGGCCCGAGTACCATCGAGCCAGCCGTTTTGGGCAGCGGCTTTCACCATCGCATACTCGCCTGATACGTTGTAGGCTGCAATTGGAATATCAAAATGCTGGTTCAAGGTTTTGATAACGTCCAAATACGAAAGGGCTGGCTTAACCATCATAAAATCAGCGCCTTCTTCATAGTCTAATTCCGCCTCAATGAGTGCCTCTCGTACATTGGCCGGGTTCATCTGATACGTTTTTTTGTCACCAAAGCGGGGCGCTGAGTCGAGTGCATCTCTGAACGGCCCATAAAAGGCTGAGGCATACTTGGCTGTGTACGACATGATGCTTACGTTGGTAAATCCCTCGTCGTCCAGCACTTCACGGAGGTAGCCCACTCGCCCGTCCATCATATCCGAAGGTCCCAAAATATCAGCACCGGCTTGGGCTTGAGCTAGGGCCATTTTGCCCAGAATCTCAAGGGTTTCGTCGTTCAGGATTCTGCCGTTTTGTACCAGTCCATCGTGGCCGTCAGAGCTGTAGGGGTCCATGGCTACATCGGTCATCACCACTACTTCGGGGTACTTGCTTTTGATTTGATGAATCGCCTCCAAATACATATTGCCTGCTTGGTAGCTAAGGGTGGCAAACTTGTCTTTTTTTTCTTCGGCGAAGTTCGGAAACAAGTCAAATGCTTTGATACCTAAGTCCACACAAGCACCGATTTCGTCTAATAGTTTGTCTAACGAATACCGAAAAATACCAGGCATTGATTTCACCTCGCTGGTGACATTGGTGCCTTCCATAACAAACATAGGTAGAATTAAGTCATTGACAGAGAGCGTGGTTTCTTCGACCATCGCTCGAATCGCTGCCGATTGCCGTAAGCGGCGGGGGCGTCGCTGAAGAGTATAGTGCATGGTTTGAATCGTTCGGTTTTGAAATAGGCAAGCATCCTTGCCGATTGACTGGCAAAATTACGTTGGAATGCCGAGGAAAGATGTGTGTCAGGAAAAGAAATTAAGACTTCGTGCGAGTTGAAGTAGTACGAAGGGGGCACTAATTAGTGACAATGGTTTGATTGTCAGTGTACTTTGCCTTGAAGTAGTGCTAAAGCACCTGACTACCTACCTGATAGAACGCCACTACTATCATAGCTAAACAAAGCAGTACTTTCATAAAAATACCTGCCAAAAAGCCTAAGAACGAACCCACAGCGGCTTTCAGTGCCTTGGTGGTGACCATGCCACCGACTAGTTCGCCAATAAAAGCCCCCAGAAATGCCCCTAAGAAAATGCCAATGGCAGGTATAAAAAAGAATCCCACACAAAGCCCGATGGTGGAGCCCCACGTGCCGTAACTGGTCCCGCCAAATTTTTTGATACCCCAGATAGGCACATAATAATCAAGAACGCTGATTACTAGTGTGATAACAAAAAAGCTGACTAATACCGTTTTGCTGAAATGAGCATAGTGCGAATATTGCAACAAAACCAATCCACCGTAGCTGAGGGGCGGCCCAGGTAATGGCAACACGGCTCCTGCCAGCCCAACCAGCAGGCAGCCTATGCCAAGAATCAATAACAGAATGTCCATGCTTGTCACACAATTTTGTAACACGATTTGTCAAATCGTGGAGTTATTGAGTAATCAGCTTGAAACCTTCGCCGTGTAGGTTGATAATCTGCACGTTAGGGTCATGGCGGAGGTATTTTCGGAGTTTGGTAATGTACACATCCATACTGCGAGCGTTGAAATAGCTGTCGTCGCCCCAGACTACTTTGAGTGCAAAACTTCGGCTCAAAGGCTGGTTCATGTTCAAACACAACAACTTGAGCAGTTCTGATTCCTTGCTGGTTAGTTTAGATTTTTCGTCGCCATGCACCAGCGTCTGGTGTTCGTAGTCAAACTGCATCGTACCGACTTTAAACACCGAGGCATTGCTCGTTGGGGTATTGGCTTCGCCATTCGGATGCGTTCGACGCAAGATGGCCTGCATCCGCATCAACAGTTCTTCCATACTAAAAGGCTTGGTCATGTAGTCGTCGCCTCCTACTCTAAAGCCCTGCAAGGTATCTTCTTTCATAGACTTGGCCGTCAAGAAGATAATGGGTACTTCTCTGCTTGCCATCCGAATCTCTTTGGCGAGCGTAAACCCGTCTTTTTTAGGCATCATTACATCCAGAATACACAAATCGTAGGGGTGTTGCAAAAATCGGTTGAGCCCCTCGTTGCCATCTCGGGCTAAGTCAGTGGCATAGCCTTTAATAGTAAGGTATTCTTGGAGCAATTGCCCTAGGTTGGGGTCGTCTTCGACAAGCAGTACTTTGGTCATTGTTGTGTTGAATAAATGGAAATGAGCTGATGTATTGGCGTGTTGGTTGTATCAAATTCAAGAACAGTACAAATCGGCCTGTCCAAGTAGATGTTGATTAGGGAATTGGCTGCTGACGTTTGACAATGTACTTATAATTGGGATGATAATGGCAATTGTTCGGTGAGAAATAAGGTAGGTGGAGTTGTTGGGTTGCTTATCTACACGAATGAAGCGAAGTAAAAACCAACGCCCTATCCATGTACTAATAACTAGTTATCAATAACAACCTCACGCTACTTGCCTGCTGGGAATCACCACTTCGAACACACTTCCTTTGCCCAACTGGCTTTCTACATAAATACTGCCGTGATGTTCTTCCACCATTTTCTTGACATAACTCAAGCCTAAGCCAAACCCCTTTACGTCGTGTAAGTTGCCTGTGGGTACTCGATAAAACTTCTCAAAAATATGCTTGAGCGACTCCTTGCTCATGCCAATTCCTTTGTCCGACACCCTAATCATCACGCCTTCGTCGGTGTCACGAGTTTCGATTTTTATCTGTGGCGCCTCTGTTGAGTACTTGTTGGCATTGTCTAACAAATTACACACAATATTGGTCAGGTGCACCTCGTCGGCTTCAATAAGCGGGCTTTCGGCTTGCAAATCTAAGTCCACCAAGCCGTTTTTGGCCTCAATCTGCGGACTCGTGTTTTCTAATGCCTTTTCAATCACCTCATGCACATTCACCTCGCCCAATTTGAGTTTTACTTCACCTTTTTCCAACAAGGCCGTTTGTAACACTCGCTCTACCTGTTGGCCCAGTCTCCGGTTTTCTTCTTGGATGATATTCAGATAACGCCCAAACATCGAGGGCATTGCCTGTACTGTCTGGTCTTGGAGCATTTCGCAAGCCAATGAAATGGTCGAAACCGGCGTTTTTAGCTCGTGCGTCATGTTATTAATGAAGTCGTTTTTGATATCCGCCAATTTTTTCTGTTTCATAATGGTATTCACAGCAATGTAAAAACACGCCAAAATCACTAAAATCATTACCGCCGAACTCAAAAAAGGCGTCCACATACTGCCCAATAAAAACTGATTCTGGGTCGGAAAATAGACATAGAGGTGGTTGTTTTCGCTAAACAAATCGTTCGGGAATAGCGCCGTACGGTACCCTTCGTTGCTAAGTCGGTTTTCGGTCAACGTCAGTGCCGTGGAGGTAAACAAAAAACCCGAGGGGCTTTCGGAGGTCCGAACGGCGTATTCAAACGGAATCGCAATGCCACGGTTTTGAAACTCCCGCTTGAGGAGCGAATCCAACAAAAATCGGTTCACTCGGTCGCTGGGGCGTCGCTCACGAGTGACTACCTCTTGAAAAACATCCTTCATCAGGGCTGTTTTGTTTTCCATTCGCCTAAACATCTCTTTGAGTCCACTGCTTTTGGGCGACGTTTTGGCTGTTTCAACCACCGATGGTGCAGGTGGCTTCGAGACGGCTTTTACTTGCTTTTTAGGGCGCTTAGGGCTTTTAGGCGCTGGTTCGGCATGGGCAGTATAGACTCCCTCGGTGCTTATCGAGATATGAAAACTGCCTTGTTCGGTAGAGTCGGCTTCAAATTGAGCGTTTTTGAGTTGGCCATCTAGTGTTTCTACTAAGTTCTGAAACATCCGTTCGTTCTCAATGCGAGCTTGCTGCAACTGCTTGAGCTGACCCGAAACACCTTGGTTGGACTGAAAAAATTGTTCAATGGCCGAAATCTCACTTTCGGGAATCAATCGAAATCCTCGCATCAAGACATCAGACGGAATCCCTGCTGCCGGAAAATGATCTGACCGAGACGATGGAGCATTCAACTTGGCCAGATGCTCCTTGCTACGAGTTGGGGACGTGCGTTTGAGAGAGTGCTCAGCCGAGGCAGGGTGCACTCCTGCCTTGCCGATTCCACGCAGTCGTTGTTCTTTGTTTTGAACCGCCAATTTTTGGGCCGTCAGGTAGATGATTTCTTGTTTTTCCATCGCCTTTACGGCCTGCTGCATGGCCTCTTCGACGGTCATGCCAAAGAGCTCTCGCTTGGTTTGAAAGGCCGTTTTGAACCAATAAAACTGGAACAAAACCAACAACACCAAGGCAATAGACATAAGGGCGATGATGAACTGTATTTTTCGCTTTGTCATAACGATAACGCTGGAAATCCGCCTCTATTTTCGTTTTTCACCTTAAAATTAACGTTCTTGTTACCTAAAATTACGCCTTTAACAACTTTTAACAAATTCGCTTCGCACTTTTTTAACAAATCGTGCAACGTTTTGAAAATGCCTGCGTCTTTGCGCTCAGAAACTTAAAACAGAACGGGATAAGTGCCTACTATTATAATAAACACTAAACAATTGATTAAACCATGAAGAACAATCTTAAATGCACTTTATTGGTGAGTGGATTGTGCCTTGCCTTGGGCGCTTCGGCACAAACGTCGGAATCCACGAATATCGAAACCCAGAAAGACAAGCTGCGGATTCAGGTGGAGCGTGAAACCAACGGCAAGAAACAAATCTTTGACAAAACCTACGATACCAAAGGCATGAGCTCTGCCGATGTGGATAAACTCAGGGAGCGAGTGCTGGATTCGTTGGACCAAGCAGCAGGGCGTACTACACACCGCAACTGGAATTTTAATCGTAAATCAGACAGAGAAGAAGATGTCGTGATTCGTGAGAAGCGTAACAAAGAGGAGCGTGACCGCCCCAAAAAAGCCCCAAGGATTTATATTGAGCGAGACGGCATGACTCGCCGGCTGGAAGGTTTTGACTTTAAGTTCGATGACCGTGATTTTAAACGAAAAATGGAACGCTTAAACGATAAGATGGAAGATTGGGGTAAGCAGTGGAACAAAAACTGGGATAAACTAAAGTTTGATTTGAAAGGTACAGATTTACATCGGCTTAATGGTGAAGGTCCAGGGGTATTCTTCTATGATGGCGGAGGCTCAAACTCCAAAACGGTGAAGGGCTTGAATGTGTATCCTAACACTCCTTTCAACAACAAACTCAACCTGCGCTTCACAACTCCCGAAAAAGGCGACGTGACCATTGTGGTAACTGATGTGACAGGCAAGGAAGTTGGCAAAGAAAAACTCAAAGATTTTTCGGGCGACTACTTAGGGCAGATTGATGTGAAAGGCAAAGATAAGGGCACCTTCTTTGTGACAGTAACGCAAGGCGAAGATGGTGTAGTGAAGCGAGTAGTAGTCAACTAGTGTTTTAAGGTTTGAACACAGAAAGGCTGCTTCAAAAGTAGCCTTTTTTTATGTCTTATCTCGAAGGTTTAGGATAATTTTTCTACAAAAAGTACAATTTATCACTTTTTACAAATCCTATTGGTGAAAGTGGTTAAAAAATAAAATACTTGGCTCTTTGTAAGCCTAAAAAACTATTCAACCAAGAAAAAATAACCACTTATCATTAAAAATAACCATTTATAAGCCATTTTGTTTCTAAGAAAGTACTTTGTATTGCAAGGTACAAGCCAAAGCCTATTTCACTGAGTCTATCAAAAAGCCTGTGCCATTTATCCCGTTTTCTGTACCGTTCGTCTGATTTTTACACAATTTGTAAATCTCTAGTGCGGTTCATCCTTCAAAAACGACGGTTCAGCCCTTAAAATCGTACGTCCATCCAAATTTGATTTGAAAGACCGATAAAGAGGGCGAATTTTGAATCGTCAATCAAGAACAAAACGACACAAAACATAAACACATATAGTCATGAAAGCCTTGAAATTATTCACCGTGATGAGCATTGTAAGTATCAATGCCATGAGTATGGATCCTCAACAAAACGTTGAAAGTACCAGTACCGAAAACCTTAAAAACGATAGTGCAGCCGCTGTCGTAGTTTCTTCAACTCACTTAAATGCTAGCAATTATGAGGTGAACCCTTATACCTTGCTTGCTCAAGAAACTGCCAAAGCCAATGCCGAAGCGTATTTGGTAAGTCCTAAGACCTTGTGGGCTCAGTTTTATGCCCAACGCAACATAGCTACCGTTGAACCAAACGCCCCTGTCTTGTTAGCTCAAGTATATGCGTTAAACAACGCCACTGCTTTTGAAGTAAGCCCAAGTATTTTGATGGCTCAAGAGATAGCTCAAAACAACGCTGCTGCTTATGAAGTAAATCCTGAAGTGTTGGTAAGCCAACAAATGGCATTTAACAACGCCGCCGCTTACGAAGTAAACCCAAGCGTGTTGTTGACCCAAGAAACTGCTAAAGCTAAGGCTGCGTCTTACGAAGTGAATCCTACTACAGTCTTAGAAACCGTTGAGGCAGAACAAGCCACTCCTGCTACTAAGCCAGCTACTATCTCAGTAAAACTTTTCGATATGAAAGGTGAACTGATTGAAGAAAAAAGCATGTTGAAAAGCGATTTGATGAGCGAAAAAGGAACAGAGTTTTTGAAAGGTAGCTTCTTCTCAGCCTTGGTAGATGGCACTGCTTACTACTTTGTTAACCGTACAGTAGCTTTGTAATCAAGTAGCTGATTTTTCCTTACAAAACGAACCCCGCACCATTGGTGCGGGGTTTTGTTTTTTATCTGTATCTTGTGGCTTCAACCTACTTAGCCCATGAAACGCCGTCATTTTATTCAAAATCTTGCTGTGGTTGGTGCCACAACAGCAGTGTCTTCCATAAACACAGCAGGTTCGCCGCCGTTGCTCAAACCTGCTCGCCTCAAAGCCGGCGATACCATCGGACTGGTTTGCCCTGCGGCTCCTGCCTATAGCAAAGAAACCGTTCAGGTGATTGTAGAATCCATGCAAGCCCTGGGGTTTAAGGTCAAAATGGGTAAATACCTCTGGCAACGCTATGGGTATTTGGCAGGCAAAGATGTCGAACGTGCCGCCGATCTCAACGCCATGTTTGGTGATACCTCGGTACAAGGTATTTTGTGTGTACACGGGGGTTGGGGTTGCGCTCGTCTGTTGCCTCTGCTCGACTACGACATCATCCGCCGCAATCCGAAAGTCATCATTGGCTACTCCGACATCACGGCCCTATTGCTAGGGATTCATGCACAAACAGGCTTGGTGACTTTTCATGGCCCAGAAGGCGCTGCTACGTGGAATAGTTTTACGGTCAATTACTTCAAAAAAGTGTTGATGGATGCCGAAACGGTCACGTTTGAAAACCCCAAAATCCAAGGGGATAACCTTACACTGGTAGCCGACCGAGTTACCACCCTCACAGCAGGCAAAGCTCGGGGCAAATTGCTGGGCGGAAACCTCACCGTACTGAGCCACCTACTTGGCTCTAAATACGTACCCGAATGGAAAGGCTCTATTCTGTTTCTAGAAGATGTTTATGAAGATATTTATCGCATGGATCGCATGATTACGCACCTCAAACTCTGTGGCGCATTAGACCAGATGAATGGACTTGTGTTTGGCAAATGCACCCGCTGTGCCTCTAGCGAGTCGTACGGTTCGCTCACGCTCGAAGATGTTTTCGACGACCACATCAAGCCTTTACAAAAGCCAGCTTATTCGGGTGCGATGATTGGGCATATTTCACATAAGTTCACGATTCCTGTAGGCATTGAAGCCGAGATAGATGCCTCGCAAGGCACGATTCGGTTGTTGGAGGCTGGAGTGGTGTGAGTGATGACAGAATTTGGCGTTGAAAATCATGGTTTTATGGTTGTTTCTGGTTAGATTTGAGGAGTCTTGATAGGAGTTTTGTATTCGTAACCTGTACTGATATGCGCCCATTTATTGTCCTTCTATTGTTGCTTTCTGCAAAGCTCTACGGCCAAGTAGTCGAAAATTCATCGGCTGATGTACTAATTCAAAAGAACATTTTAGTGCCTATGCGTGATGGCATCAAACTGTCATGCAACCTCTATTTTCCAGCCAAAGACGGACAGCGCTTAGAGGGAAAATTTCCAGTCCTTCTCTGTAGAAGTCCTTATGATTTAATTGCCCAAGATGAGTTATCAAAAAGGCTAACTCGTAAAGGGTACATTTTGGTATTGAACTATGTTCGGGGGCGATTTGCTTCTGAAGGGACATGGGGATTAATGACCCATGACAGCGAAGATGGCTATGATATAGTAGAGTGGATTGCTCGCCAAGAATGGTCATCGGGTAAGGTGGGGACGTTTGGCGTAAGCTACAATGGCGGTACCCAACACGCCTTGGCCGAAATGAACCCTCCGCACCTGACGGCTATGATTCCGACCGACGCTTTTGCCAATGTAGGAGTGGCGGGCCTTCGGCATGGAGGAGCTTTTGAACTGCGGTGGGCCAACTGGATTATTGCCAATCATGGCCCTTTTGCCAAAAAAGCCTTAGAAGATCCAATTGTGAAGCGTGCCTTAGATGCACAAGCCAAGAGCGTCAAACAGATAGTACAGAACTTACCCCTCAAAAAAGGAACTACCTCCCTAAAACTGATTCCAGAATACGAATCTTGGCTGATTGAAGCCATGCAGCATGGCGATAACGATGCCTTCTGGAGAAAAATAGGGCTTTCGGTGGTGGACAATACGCAAAACTACGCTAATGTGCCTGTGTATCACGTATCGGGTTGGTACGATTCGTGGACTCGGCAAACGGTGATGAGCTGGCAAGCCTTGTCAAAAGCCAAAACAGCTCCGCAACACCTTATTCTTGGACCTTGGACACACGGCGGGCAAAATCAAAATTTTGCAGGAGATGTAGAGTTTCCAAAAGAAGCAGCATTGAATATTCCAGAATGGTACTCAAAATGGTTTGACCATTGGCTTAAAGGCATAGATAATGGTGCCGAAAAAACCACAAAAGTACGGCTGTTTGTCATGGGAGGAGGCAGTGGACTCAAGTCTGCAACGGGCAAAATGCAACACGGCGGCTACTGGCGTGACGAGCACGAGTTCCCCTTGGCTCGCACGCAATTTACGCCCTATTATTTTCACGCAGACGGAACGCTGAGTACGCAAAAAACCAAGGCAATGGTTTCCTCTACAACCTACCGCTTCGATCCCGCCAACCCGGTGCCTACCGTGGGCGGTAATATTTCGTCAGAAGGAGTGCTGATGGAGCGTGGAGGCATGAACCAGCGTTCGGTGTTGACAAGCCGTGGAAGCAATGATACTTTGCCATTGTCCATTCGCAATGACATCTTGGTTTTTCAGACCGAACTATTAGAGCAAGATGTAGAAGTAACAGGCCCAGTAGAAGTAAAACTTTGGATTAGCTCTACTGCCATCGACACCGATTTTACAGCCAAATTGGTAGATGTGTATCCCTCCAATCAAGATTACCCAGCTGGCTATGAGCTAAATATCGGCGATTCCATTATCCGAACTCGTTATCGAAATTCACTAACCAAACAAGAATTGATGAAGCCCGGTAGTGTTTATCCCGTAACCATTACGCTTTACCCAACCTCCAATTTGTTCAAGAAGGGACACCGGATTCGGGTAGATATTTCGAGTAGCAATTTTCCACGATTTGACATTAACCCCAATACTGGAGATGCCTTGCAACAAAGCCGCCGAATGATGGTGGCCGACAATACGGTATTTCATGATGCGGTACGAGCTTCGCATATTTTGTTACCGATTATTCCAATCAAATAAACAATTATCGTTCATTTTGAATTAACATTGCATCAGTTGAATTGATTGGAAACCCAGAAAACATGACCTCTTTTTATTTATACGCTAAGTCCTTGCATATTGTATTTGTAGTAAGCTGGTTTGCAGGGCTTTTTTACATTGTTCGCCTGTTTATCTACCACACCGAAGCCAACGACCGCCCCGAGGCCGAAAAGGTAGTATTACAGCAACAATTCATCAAAATGGAACGCTTGCTCTGGAACGTCATCACTACGCCAGCTATGATGCTGACCGTTACGGCGGGTCTTCTGATGCTCCACATCGTGCCCGACTACCTGTGGCAAGGCTGGATGCAACTCAAACTGGCTTTTGTAACGGGCTTACTCTGTTATCACTTTTATTGCCAAAAACTATTGAAAGAATTACGAGAAGGCACATTCCGATTTAGTTCGTTTCAGTTACGGCTTTGGAACGAAGTAGCCACTATTTTTCTGGTCGCTATTGTGTTCTTGGTCGTGCTCAAAAATGCTGTTGATTGGATTTGGGGGGTCTTAGGAATTTTTGCTTTTGCAATTAGCATTATGATGGCGGTGCGAACTGTACGAAAGTTTCGTCAAAAAGCATAAGGCCACAGCAAAAGTGGTTCTTTTTTTCATCATCTAATTTATGGGTTCTATCGTTGTATTATTCCAACTTATCGTTAAATTGCAGGCAAAAATCACTTTGAAGTTTTTGAATTTATACGTTACAGCCAAAGGGAAAGTTTAGTTGAGATTGTCCTAACAGCACCAATATTGATTTAACCACTATCTAACTGTACATGTACCCGTCTGTTCTGAAGAAAAAAAGCTGGGTGTTTATCCTTGCTGTGGGCTTGTGGGGTGTGTTTCTGGATTCTTCAGCACAGCAGCAGCCACTTTACACCATTACAGGGCGAGTCACCGACGCCGAAAGCGGCGACCCTGTCCCTTTTGCTAACGTGGCGCTCAAAGGTACTACCTCGGGCACTACTACTAATTTTGAGGGGTTTTATACCCTCAAGGTAAAAGCCCTAACCGACTCTCTGGTAGCGGCTTCGATGGGTTATGCGCCACGAAGCAAGGCACTTGACCGTAAGGCGGCTTCGCAGGTTATTAATTTTCAGTTAATCTCCACATCGGTTAAGCTGGCCGAGGTCAAAATTTTGGCCAGTGAAAACCCTGCCTATCGCATCATTAGGAGCTTGCGAGAAAACCGTAAGCTGCACGACAAAAAACGTCTTACCGCTTACGAATACGACAGCTACAGCAAGATAGAACTTGACATTGACAACCTCTCGGATCGCTTCAAAGAGCGGAAAATCGTCAAGAAAATCACCAAAGTCATTGATGAATTTGAGAAAATAGCAGGCGAAGACGGTAAGCCAGTACTTCCGACATTTTTGTCTGAAACCATCTCAAAGTACTACTATCGAGACGACCCCATGCGTAAGAAAGAGGTGATTTTGAAGAAAAATATCGTGGGTGTCGGGGTCAAAGAAGGCGGTGTAGTATCGCAATTGGTGGGGGGAAATACGTTCCAGAACTACAATTTCTACGATAACTTCATTCCTTTCTTAGGTAAAGACATTGCCTCACCCATCGGCGAAAACTGGCGGGGCATGTATGAGTTCTTTTTGGCCGATAGCATATGGGTTGATGATTTTTGGTGCTACGAAATCGAATTTGACCCCAAGCGCAAGCTCGACTTGGCTTTTACGGGCAAAATGTGGGTTGATTCCAAAACCTTCGCCTTAGTGCAGATAGATGCCCAAATCGGCAAAGAGGCCAACATCAACTACATTGATAAAATCAAGATTCAACAAGAATTGGCTCGCACAACCGACGGCGCTTGGTTGCCCGCCAAATCCAGAATCTTGGTGGATATTTCGGAACTGACCAAAAATTCGGCAGGGATGTTGGCTAAGGTTTATGTGTCGAACCGCAACTTTGTGGTTAATCAGCTCAAGCCCTTGGCTTTTTATGAACCACCCATCGAAGTAGCCGAAGATTCCAAAGAAACCGACCCGAAGTTTTGGGCTACAGCTCGACACGACTCGCTGAGCCGAGAAGATAAAATTGCCTACATGCTGATTGATTCGATTCGGAACCTGCCCATTGTGCGTACTTACGTAGAGGTGGCCGAGATTGTGACCACCGGCTGGAAGCAGTTTAAGGGCTTTGAGTTAGGCCCGTATATTTACAGCTTTGCCCTCAATCGTGTAGAAGGACTTCGCTTGCGGGTAGGCTTCAGAACTAACGATGACTTTAGTAAAAAATGGATTTTTAGAGGCTTTTTGGGCTATGGTACCACCGACGGACGCTTTAAGTTTAGTGGTGAGGTCAATTACCAAATTTCTCGCAAGCGCTGGACCGTAGCGGGCATAAGGCACACGCACGACTTGGAGCGGGTAGGTCTAACCAGCGACGCCATTGGCGACAACAAGATATTCTTGGCCTTCACCCGTTGGGGCTATTTCAGCAATCCATTTAGGCGGAATCTGGACGAAATCTTCTTCAAATCGGAAGTCACCAAGGGCCTAACGCTTTCGGCCAAGTATGTCAAAAACGACTTTGACCCGCTTTTTGTGTTTCGGTATCGGCGACCAGGCGCTCCCCCTACGGAGCGACCGCAGTTTTCGGTCTATAATGATTCGCACGTGGTGTTTGAGGCTCGGTTTGCCAAAAATGAGACCTATATCATGGACGGTAACGAACGGATAACCTTAGGCACCAAGCGGATTCCGGTAATTACGCTGAGCTACACACACGGGCTGCAAGGTGGGGGCTTTCTGAATGGAGACTTTAACTATCATCGCTTCCAACTCAGTCTGTATCAGTCGTTTCGCTTGGGTACGCTGGGGCGCTCTATCTACCGCCTCACGGCAGGTTACACGCCTTCTACGGTGCCACCACCGTTGTTGTTTCCACATTTGGGTAACGAGACGGTGTTCTTTAACCGCAACGCCTACAACCTCATGAATTACCTAGAGTTTGTGAGCGACCGCTATGCCTCTTTGCAATACAACCACAATTTTGAGGGCTTATTGTTCAACCGAATTCCGCTGATTAAGAAACTAAAGTGGCGGCTCATTGGCAGTGCTAATGTCTTGTGGGGTAGCCAGCGCAAAGAAAACGAAGATTTGGTAGAGCATATCCCAAGAGTTACTAGGGCAGGCTTTGACTTTGATTCACTCAACCCCGATATTCCGTACATCGAAGCGGGGTATGGTATTGACAATATTTTCAAGATTTTCAGAATCCAAGCCATCCATCGCCTGACCTATCTCGACCACCACGACCCTCGAAAATTTGGGGTGCGTTTTTCAGTGAATTTTGCCTTTTGATACTGGGAAGTTAGGAAATTATATTCAGAACAACCATGCCGCTTATTTTACCCGTCAGAGGAATTGAGCCCCAATTTGGAAAGAACTGCTGGCTTGCCCCCAACGCCACCGTAGTGGGCGAAGTCGAAATGGGCGACGATTGCACCGTTTGGTTCAATGCCGTGGTGCGTGGCGACGTGCATTTTATCAAGATGGGAAACCGCTGCAACGTACAAGACGGCGCCGTGATTCACTGCACGTATCAGAAATCGCCCACGACCATTGGCAACTACGTAAGCATTGCCCATAATGCTGTGGTACACGGCTGCACCATCGAAGACAACGTACTCATTGGCATGGGGGCGATTGTAATGGACGGTGCCGTCATTGGCACAGGCAGTATCATCGCCGCAGGCGCCATCGTGACCCAAAACACCAAAGTACCTCCCGGTAGCATCTATGCGGGTAATCCTGCCAAATTCTTAAAAACCGTCTCGCCCGAAGCCGCCGAAGTGTTCCAACGAACCGCCAACAACTATGTGATGTATGCGGGGTGGTTTAAGTAGGGGGATTTAGTTTTGTTTGTGGAAAGGTATTAGGTGGGTAACGGTTTGTGGCTTTGCGCCCGTGGGGGGATGATTGCCCGCCCGAGACTGAAACCGATTTTTAGTTGATGCTCAAGTCAAGAAATTATGCTGAAAAGCATTCCGTCTGCCGGCCTGAAAAGCGATCAGCAGCTGAAGATGTTTCGTCAAGCCCCACTGGAGCAAGACCGTTTGCTAGCGGTTCGGCTTTGCAATGAGGTTAGCTATTTTTAAAGACACTATGAGTTTTTTATATAACTAATGAAATGCCATAAACAGCAGCTATCCAAAGGTATGACATCCAAACAATCCGATGTATTTTCTTGAGGACAACCCAATCATAAATAAAAAAAGAAAGAAATAACATATTCCAGACACCAAAGAGGAAAACATAAAAAGCCGAGTCAGACAGCATGTCAAGTGGGAAGCGGCTTAGAATTGGTTCTAAAAGAAAAAAAGTACCTATAAATAAATAGTGCTTATGAAGGATGGCATTTTTTCGATTTTTATAGCTCAACCACACATATAAGGCAAAACTTGGCATTAGAAACCTGTTAGCTTTTACATAAAAAGGCATTACATCCCACCCTTTATAAACAGCCGCAAATACATAAAAAGTGCTGAGTACTGTTCCTGTCGCCGCAATTAATCCTGCTGTTCCCCAGCGAATATGAGCTTTATAATTTTGTTTGCGGATAAAATTGGTTTGTACCAAAAGAATTATGAACCATGCAAACATAAATAACCCATGCACTATAAATTTTGGATCGCTGTTGCTTGGTTGTTTTACGTCAAAAAATAGATTATCCGAAAATCCGATAATTGAAAACAGTAGTAATAATATACTTACTGTGGTAAAATAGTTTTTTTCATTTTTATAGTAAGTACAATGTTGATTTAAGCTGACCGCTAACTATAAATATACGAAAGTCTTTCGGTCCACCGCAGCGGACATACTTTTTGTATTGTTCTGGCTTTTGTCAAATTCCGGTGTGGCCCGTCACTGCGGTCGTATTTTTACCCGTAAGATTAAAACAAACATAAAAAATGTTTTTCAAAATTCAACGAACTCCTATTCCCCGCTCGCCCCAGCCTCTGCTCTGGGGCGAGCAGTGTTTAGAGTGAGCAAGGACCAACAATCGAAGTGAAATAAACCTTGGTAAGCTATAATATCAAAATATTTGCGTCAGAGACGCTAGGCCCTTTCCGCCCCAAAACGGAGTTTGGGGGGAGTGGGAAATAAAAAATACCTTTTCTTGACAACTTGACAACTAAATAGTAAATTTGAATAAAAACCCAGCAAAGATAAAAGACATGAAAACAATGACTGTTGGCGATTTGAAAGCTAATTTTTCAGAGATATTAAAAGATGTACAAAATGGTGAAAAAATAGCCATTGCTTTTGGCAAGAAGAAAGAAATTGTTGCGTATTTAGTACCCAAAAGCAACGAAAAACCTAAAAAAAGACCCTTAGGACTCTTGGAAGGCAAAGGAACGGTGACATTTGCGGATGATTTCAAAATGACGGAGGAGGAGTTCTTGGGTCTATGAAATACCTATTGGATACGCATACGCTCATTTGGTTGATTACTAAAAAAGAAAAGCTATCAGCCAAAGTCGCAAAAATTATAGAGAATCCCGAAAATGAGATTGCGGTAAGTGCTATTAGTTTTTGGGAAATTTCATTGAAATATTCTATCGGTAAGTTAGTTTTTGAGAACTACATCCCCGAAGATTTTTATGAAGCAAGTAAACAACTGTCCATCGACATACTACCTCTTTCACCCAAAATTTGTAATACGTTTCATCACCTAACAGGCAACTACCACCGAGACCCCTTCGACAAAATGTTGGTTTGGTTGGCTATTTCTGACAATTACACCCTCCTCAGTTGCGATCCTGCTATTCAATTATACCAATCAGAAGGTTTGAAGATACTGTGGTAGCGTGGTACATTGAGGACACCGAACACTCCGTTTCACGTTGATTTTTTTAATTTACCTCCTCAATCTTTTCCTCCCTATGCTTCTCGACTTTACTAAACCCGAAATCCAGACTTTAATCCATACACTCAATCGGCGCAAAGCTTTGGTGATTGCAGGTACGGGTGTATCAAGTGCAACTATACCCAAAAATGAGCGTGCCGTATTTGGTACGTGGACTGCTTTGCTCAATTATGGCATCAAATTCTGTTGTGAGCAATGCCGTAAAGAAGAAAATTGGGGTGATGATTGCCGTACTTTATTAGCCAACGAAAACTCCTCTACCGAGCAACTCTTGAAAGTAGGCGACGAAATCTGGGATTGCTTACAAGAGCACGGTAAATTAAGCGAGTGGCTCAATGTGTTTGAGAATGCCTCGCCCGAATATCCCGAACTCATACGAGCAATACAAGATTTGGGTATCCCGATTGCCACGGCCAATTACGATAATTTGCTTGAAGACATTACCCACCTAACACCCATTACCTTGTTGGATACCGCCAAGGTGGAAGATTTTTTGGATACCGACCAAAAACAAAAATACATTTTGCATCTCCACGGCTATTTTAGAAAGCCCGATTCTGTGGTCTTGGGGCAAAAATCTTACGATGCTATTGTAGCTAACTCATTTGCACAGTTTGTTAATCAATACTTAGTCACTCAATTTAAAGCTGTAATATTTGTGGGTTTTGGGCAAGGCGTGTATGACCAAAATTTTAGCCTGATTTTTAAGTGGGTGAGCCAATACTTGCGTAACACCACCCTATACCATATAGTAAAGGACGACCTTGTGGCTGCTACCAAAGCCACCCACGACAACAACAAGAGCCGCAATGTAGTGGTGCTGGGCTATGGAGAAAATTACAGCGACCTTACACCTTTTATACAAGCCCTTGCCCATAACATTGAGCATGACGACGATTTACCCAAAACCCTCGAAGGTAAACCTACGTGCATTGGCCAAAACCGCTTGGACTTAATTGAAAATGTTGCTCAATACCTTGCTACAAATTACAAAAAACCTGCGGGTATTTTGGGCGTAGGCGGACAAGGCAAAACCAATTTGGTGCTCAATGTACTCCATCACAAAGCCATTGCTCGAAAATACCGCCGTAACCGCTTCTTTGTGCGTTGCGATGGAGCAAAAGACCTTTCTCTCTTGCAAAATGCCCTCCTAAACGCCCTCGAAATTCCCGTAAGTAGTGGGGACTTGGGCGATAGACTATTGAATTACCTGAGCCACCAAGACAACCGCTTTTTGATTGCTCTCGACAATTTTGAAACTGCTTGGCAAGACAAAACCAAGGTAGAATCCTTTATTGAAAGACTAAAAGACCATGCCGATTTGGTGTTTACCTACCGTGGCAATGCCTCGCCCGACGAACTGGATTGGAAAGTTTTTAAAGTGCCTTTTTTGAGTGAACCCGATGCCATTACGCTTTTTAACGAAAACTCCGGAGGAAATTTTGCCGGAAACCCGTTGGTAAAAACGATGGTAAAAGAAGTAGATTGCCTACCACTTGCCGTTGAATTGTTAGCCAAAAGGGCCAAAAAAGTAGAAAAATTAGAAGACCTCTACCGACAATGGCAGAAGACCAGAAATGATTTTTTGAGCAAAGGCAGCGATAAAAACACCAACCTAAACCTCTCTATTTCTTTCTCTTACGAAAATACTCGATTGACGGATGCCAACCGGGCATTTTTGCAAGCATTGGGCTATCTGCCGCAAGGCATGAACCGCACCGACTTAGAAGCCATTTTTGACGACGCTTACGACCAATTAGAAATACTAAAAGAATTTGGGCTGTGTGAAGAAACCGACCAAGCCCGCCTGTGGGTACTGGCGCCTATACGAGAATACCTGAAACCTAAAATTACCACTGACCAACCACTGATAGCACAAACACAAGATTTTTATCTGGACTTAAGCAAAGAGAAGGGTGAGAAAGTAGGGTATGAAGAAAAAAATACCCAAATCTTACAAGAAGAATGGAGTAATATTATCAAGGTAATAACCGATAAACTTGAAACACAAAAAGGAGTTGATACTCTTTTTTCATTGACCTTATACTACCAATTTTCAGGTTTTTATCCGATTGATTTATTCAAAAAAGCCGCTGACATTGCCCACCAAAATCAATGGGAAAGTGATGAAGCCAACTGTCTTCAAAGTCTTGGGGATTTGTCATTAAGTCAATCGGAGAACCAAGCGGCGTTTGATTATTACCAACAGGCTTTGCCTCTTTACGAAAAAATCTTGTTGGGAGAACTGTCTAAAAAGTCTTGGGGATTTGTCATTTCGTCAATTGTTTGATTATTACCAACAGGCTTTGCCTCTTTACGAAAAAATGGGGGCCTTGTTGGGCAAAGCCAACTGTCTAAAAAGTCTTGGGGATTTGTCATTTCGTCAATCGGAGAAAAGCGGCGTTTGATTATTACCAACAGGCTTTGCCTCTTTACTAAAAAGTCTGTTAAGAAGTCTTGGGGATTTGTCATTTCGTCAATCGGAGAACCAAGCGGCGTTTGATTATTACCAACAAGCTTTGCCTCTTTACGAAAAAATTGGGGACGGCAAAGTGTTAAGAATTATGTCATTTCGTCAATCGGAGAACCAAGCGGCGTTTGATTATTACCAACAGGCTTTGCCTCTTTACGAAAAAATGGGGGCCTTGTTGGGCAAAGCCAACTGTCTAAAAAGTCTTGGGGATTTGTCATTTCGTCAATCGGAGAACCAAGCGGCGTTTGATTATTACCAACAGGCTTTGCCTCTTTACGAAAAAATGGGGGCCTTGTTGGGCAAAGCCAACTGTCTAAAAAGTCTTGGGGATTTGTCATTTCGTCAATCGGAGAACCAAGCGGCGTTTGATTATACGAAAAAATGGGGGACTTGTTGGGCAACACTGTCTTCAAAGCTTTGTCATTTCGTCAATTTTGAAAAAAGGCTTTGCCTCTTTACGAAAAAATTGGGGACTTGTTGGGCAAAGCCAACTGTCTAAGAAGTCTTGGGGATTTGTCATTTCGTCAATCGGAGAACCAAGCGGCGTTTGATTATTACCAACAACGAAGTCTCTACGAAAAAAAGAAGTCTCCAAGAAGTCTTGATTTGTCATTTCGTCAATCGGAGAACCAAGCGGCGTTTGATTATTACCAACAGGCTTTGCCTCTTTACGAAAAAATTGGGGGACTTGTTGGGCAAAGCCAACTGTCTAAGAAGTCTTGGGGATTTGTCATTTCGTCAATCGGAGAACCAAGCGGCGTTTGATTATTACCAACAAGCTTTGCCTCTTTACGAAAAAATTGGGGACTTGTTGGGCAAAGCCAACTGTCTAAAAAGTCTTGGGGATTTGTCATTTCGTCAATCGGAGAACCAAGCGGCGTTTGATTATTACCAACAGGCTTTGCCTCTTTACGAAAAAATCTTGTTGGGCAAAGCCAACTGTCTAAAAAGTCTTGGGGATTTGTCATTTCGTCAATCGGAGAACCAAGCGGCGTTTGATTATTACCAACAGGCTTTGCCTCTTTACGAAAAAATTGGGGACTTGTTGGGCAAAGCCAACTGTCTTCAAAGTCTTGGGGATTTGTCATTTCGTCAATCGGAGAACCAAGCGGCGTTTGATTATTACCAACAGGCTTTGCCTCTTTACGAAAAAATGGGGCCTTGTTGGGCAAAGCCAACTGTCTAAAAAGTCTTGGGGATTTGTCATTTCGTCAATCGGAGAACCAAGCGGCGTTTGATTATTACCAACAGGCTTTGCCTCTTTACGAAAAAATGGGGGCCTTGTTGGGCAAAGCCGACTGTCTAAAAAGTCTTGGGGATTTGTCATTTCGTCAATCGGAGAACCAAAAAGGTAATCAACTTTATGAACAAGCAATTGAATTGTATAAAAAAGTAAATGATCCTTATTCTATGGGTGTAGCCTATTATTATTGGTCATTTAAGGATGAAGATAAAAAGAAAGAATACCTGTGTATGGCTAAAAAAGTATTGCTTGCCGCAAAACAAGATGTATGGGTGAAAAACTGGGGGCTAACAGAGTTGGATTGTGCGTAGCGGTACTACACAAGATAGCTACTCCATCAGGAAATTGCCGTCCCCGCTCGCCCCAAACTCCGTTTTGGGGCGGAAAGGGCACAGCGTCTCAGACGCAAATACTTGCTTAGTTGCAGAGGGTGATTAGATGAAATGGCTTGTATATGAATAACTTAGTGACTGACTTGTTCTATCTCCTCCATCCACAGCGAAGGGAGTGATACCCCTTTATAAAGCTGCTACAAGTCGGATTCTTGTCCCTATTACCAGTTTGAAACGAAAAGCAGGGGGCAGGCAGAGCCATGAAAACGCAATAAGGTCGGCGAGGCTCGAAACCTCACCGACCTTATTGCCGACCTTTTCTTCTACTTCTTACTCACCACCTTTTCACTAACGCCTACGCCCAACTCAAGTTCTTTTTTGGCTTTGGAGACGTCGGTGTTCAAGAGTTTTACATGGGCCGAGCGCTCGCCCATTACTTTGAGGAGGAGGTCTTTGTTGGCTCCGTATTGGATGTTATCCAAGGTCACGTTCTTGCTGTTTTGGACCTGCATTACAGTTGGTTCTTTGGTGAGCAGGGTTACGTTGCGGAGGTTAATGTTTTCGCCCTCCACACAGACTAGCCCTTTGTTGGCCTCAATTACCGCATTTTCGATGTTGATGTTTTTGATGCTCATTTCGGGCAAGCCACGCACCAAAATGGCCGTTTCGGCCCCTTTGCAGACAATGTTCTTGATGTAAAAATCCTTGAACTGGGGCGTGCCTTCGCCCAGTGGTTCGGCCTTGATGGTGGGTAGTTCGTTGCTTTCGCCAGCCAGCGGCACAGGGTCTTTGGCGGCATAGTACATGTCAAACAGCACCGCCTCGCCGGGGATTTCGGTCATGTTGATGTCGGTGACGTAGATGTTTTCGACCACGCCGCCCCGTCCACGAGCGGTTTTAAACCGCAAGCCCACGTCAGAGCCCATAAAGGTACAGTTAGACACAAACAAATTACGCACCCCACCCGACATCTCGGAGCCAATCACAAAGCCGCCGTGGGCGTGATACACCTTGCAGTCACGGATGATAAAATTCTCGGTGGGCACGCCACGCTTGCGGCCTTGCTCGTCCCGCCCCGACTTGATGGTGATGCCGTCGTCGCCGGTGTCGAAGGTGCAGCCCTCCAAAATCCCGTTGCGGCACGATTCTAAGTCAACAGCATCGCTGTTTTGAGCATACCAGTGGTTCTTGACGTTCACGTTCCGAATGGTCACGTGGTTGCACAGCAGCGGGTGCATGGTCCAGGCGGGAGAATTTTGGAAGGTGACGCCCTCAATCAGCACATTGTTGCAGCGACTGAGGCTAATCATGTTGGGGCGCAAAAAATCCTTGTACGACTCCAACTCCGCTTGCGAGGGATGCACGCCATTCAGGATGCGCCCGGCATTGGGGGTGATATTGCCCTTCAATGATTTTTCGGAAGGATACCACGAGTCTTTTTTCTCGTTGGTTACCCCGCCCGACTTGAGCAACGTAGCCCATTGCGAAGCCGTCAGTTTGTCTTTTTTAATCATGCGCCACACATCGCCGCCGCCGTCTAATACCCCTTCGCCTGTGATGCCGATATTCGTCAAATCAACTCCACCGATGGGCGCTTGGCAGCGGTAGGAGTCTTGGCCTTCCCAGGTGGTGACCACAATGGGGTAGTCGTCGTAATGGCGGCTAAACTGCAACAAAGCGCCTTTGGCAACGTGCAGGTTGACGTTGTTTTTGAGCGAAATCGGTCCGGTAAGCCACAGCCCTCTCGGAATCAAGACCGTGCCTCCGCCCGCAGCGCTACATAGCTCAATCGCTTGGTTGATAGCCTTGGTATTGACGGTGAGGCCGTCTGCTTTGGCGCCGTAGTTGGTAATCAAGAAGGTGTCTTTTCGGAAAACAGGCTGATACACCAGCGGCAACTCGTAGGTTTTGATGGTGGGGGCCATCACGTCATGTTGCGGATTTTCCTTGGCAAAGGGTGTTGACTTGAGTGCCGTTTTCAGAAATGGGTCTTTTTGAACTACTTCTTCGACCACCAAGCGAGCCATAGCCCGAGCACCGTAGCCCGAAAAATGCGTGTTATCTTCAACGCCCTTCGGAAAGCGCTTGAAGGTATTGGGCGCATAGAGCATGAACAATTTTTTGGAACCTTCTTCGCCCAAGCCCTCCACCAAGCGTTGGCTCGAAGCATGGAGGTCCACCAGCAACACCTTGAGGTCTTTGGCTACGTCTCGCACCACTTGAGGGTATTCGCCGTGTTGGTCCACAAACTTGCCTTTTTCGTCAAACTTCCGACGAACTACGGGTGTGAGCAGTACAGGCGTTGCTTTTTTGGCTCGAACTTCGTTGACAAACCGAATCAAATTAGCCTTGTAATCGGTTTGAGGGGCGGCGTAGCGAGAGGTATCGTTGATTTTTTGGTCGTTGTGTCCAAACTGGATGAACACGTAGTCCAGCGGTTGGAGCTGCTCCAGTACCTTGTTCCAACGGCCTTCGGTGCGGAAACTCTTGGTACTACGCCCATTGACAGCGTGGTTCTGAATCTGCACTACATCGCTACTGAAATACTCAGACAGCACCATCCCCCAGCCAGTTTCGGGCTCGGCATCAGGGGCTTTGTTGGCCATGGTAGAGTCGCCCACCAAGAAGAGCGTGGCTTTATTATCGGCTGGTCGAAACGCCGTGAGGACAAACAAAAAACAAATACGAAAAACGAATTTCATGTTGGTCAGAGGTTGGGTTACTGATACGAATGTGGATGCGTTGGTCGAGGTAAAAACGGGATGATTATTCTCAAAAATACCAAACGGCTCTACGAGATTAGCGGAAGAAATAGGACAAAACAACTACTTTATTGTTTATTTTTACGCAAACGTTGTCGGTAACGTTGCCATTTTGAACTTTCTCATGACCAAGACCTTAGCGTGTTCATTCTTGTGGATGCTCTGCCTGACGGCGCATTTTTCGATGGCCCAATCCAAACTCGACAGTTTGGTGGCCGTTCGGGGTTTTTGTATAGCGGCTCCTTCGTCGGCGCAGTTGAGCAATTTTTTGAAATTTATTGACGAAGAATTAGCCCCTCGTCAAGTCAACACGTTGGTGCTGCGGGTTGATTATGCGTATCAATACGAGAGCCATCCCGAACTCCGAGACAGCTTGAGCTTGTCCAAGAAAGAAGTCAAACAGTTGGTGAAGATGTGCCAGCGACATGGGATACAACTGATTCCGCAAATCAATCTGCTGGGGCATCAGTCATGGGCAAGCCGGCTTGGTAATTTGCTGCGAGTGTATCCGCAGTTTGATGAAACGCCGCAGGTTAAGCTACCCGTCAACTACGTGTGGCCTAACGCCGACGGGCTTTACTGCAAAAGCTACTGTCCTTTGCACCCAGAGGTACACAAAATCGCCTTTGACTTGGTGGACGAAATCTGTGAAGTGTTTGAGGCTGAGGCGTTTCATGCAGGGATGGACGAGGTGTTTTACTTGGGCGATGCCCAATGCCCACGCTGCTCAGGGCGAGACAAGGCCGAGCTGTTTGCTGGAGAAGTGAATCTTATTCGGAATCACTTAGCTCTGAAAAACCGTAAGCTCTGGATGTGGGGCGACCGCCTGATTGATGGCAAAACCACGGGCATCGGCGAATGGGAGGCGAGCTTCAACACGACCTACAGAGCCATTGACCTCATTGAAAAAGACGTAGTTATCTGCGATTGGCACTACGAACGCCCCGAACCAACGGCAGTGTATTTTGCCATGAAAGGTTTTCAAGTGCTCACATGTCCGTGGCGAAAACCGCAGGTGGCCGTAGCGCAAGTGCACGATTTGCTTCGATGGAAGGCCAGCGCCAGCCCGGCCATGAAACCTCGTTACATGGGCATGATGCAGACAGTATGGTCAGGAGTAGGGGCGTTTTTAGATGAATTTTATGGGCGCAAAACAAACCCTCAAGCAGGCGAAAACACCCAAGCCAACTGCTTCAAGGCAATGTGCGAGGAGCTGTTGAAGGCAGATAAGAAATGAGGCTAAGTCATCGTTAGCCTCATGCTGACGTAATGAATCTTCTAAAAATGCTTTGTGGCAGGGGTCATTGATTTTTTGTTTTCTAAATGTTTAGACACGTTTCGTAGCTGACCACCCTCACAATACCGAAAAATAAGGTCTAATTTATAACGACTCATGTTTTCGTTGAGCGTGATTTCGGCATTGTAGCCACTCGCTCCACCACAAGTTAAGTCAGCCGTTACATAAACCTGGTCAGTGAGTTTAGTTAGGGTTTTGTCGCAAGAGTAGTTTTGATAATTGCCATCAATATAACTTACATGAATTTTGGTTAGGTCGTTGCTAAGGGTTACAATGGTTCGACCTACTTCGCTGGTGCCCGGGGTTCTGAAGG
This sequence comes from Spirosomataceae bacterium, assembly GCA_046329195.1. Lineage (GTDB taxonomy): Bacteria > Bacteroidota > Bacteroidia > Cytophagales > Spirosomataceae > JAXLVB01. The sequence goes on from JAXLVB010000001.1 coordinate 2,084,685, forward strand.
TCTGATTCCATTCGCTGGGCGTAATACCATACGTGATTTTCTTCATCTTCATTTTTTTGGTTTTAGGAGCTGTTTGCCCCAAAGCAGATGACATGACAGTAAAACCTATCAAAAGAATTCCAAGTAGTTTTTTCATGGTATCGAAGGGTTAAATGGTACGAATTAGTTTGCAAAGACCTCGCCTTTTTAGAGATAATGGCAAGGCGATTTACCTTACAAAGGTACGGTCGTATTTGAAGGTATTTTTCACCCAAATAGGTGATTTTGAGGGAGAAAGAATGTTGATTGTAAAACCTGACAAATCTCATCTAACCCTCTGAAGAAATGTCATCGGTAAGGTGGTTTAGAATGGATAAGTTTGGGTTTACATTTAACCTAAACATCCAGAACAATGAAAAAACTGATGATATGTTGGGCTTTAGTAGCCTTGCTACTGCCTCAAGCTAATGCACAATCCAAACCAAAACCCGTGGAGTTTCTTGCGTATGGCGGTGTCAATGCGCTATTTATTAAGGACAAACTACCCATTTACGAAACACATTATGGCTTAGGCTGGTTGGTAGGAGGGGGGATTCGGTTTGGGAAGCGAGCGTTTGTACAAACAGGTATTGAGCTGGCTAATCAGAACCTCACAATGGCCGCCAGAAGCGCAGAAAATACCGTAGTCAGTAATGCCAAACTAACCTTACGAACCGTACAGATTCCACTGATGGCGGGTATTAAGCTGGTCAATGTAAAAAACAACTTTGCCGACTTTCATGTAGCCGTGGGAGCTAAGGTGGGCTTTGTGAACCCTCAAGACAATCCTTTTAACTTGAAAGCTGCCAATTTCTCAACACCACTCATCACGCCGAGTATCAGTTTTGGTATTGAGGTATGGAAAATTACGCTGGGGCTGAATGGTCAGTATGGAGGGCTCACCCCGGTGTTCAAAAACTATGCAGAAGGTGTATCGCTCTATACGGGAACGCTCTCTGTTGGATGTAGGCTATAAAGTCAGTTTTTTGAAAGCGGTCAATGCTTACTTCCATGAGTATTGACCGCTTTTTATTATCAGCCAGTGTTGCATATTGAATCTTCTGCAAGACGTATTCAAAATCGGATTATTCGAGAATGATCTGAGGAGATATTGTTGAAATAAGGGCTATTGATGAGGTCGTTGGGATATACGTACCAGCCTTGATTGGCGTCGAGATCAATGCCCAGGACTTTATAAAACCCATGCCATATCAATAAAGCACAATACCAACTGCGGTTGTCTGCCGAGGTAAGTGGAGCTTGTTTTAAACTTCTCCAAGAAAAATAGCGATTGTCTTGTGCCTTCATAAAATCAACCAATGCTTTCTTTTGAGTCATGGTTAGAGGCAATCGGAGTCGAAAGCGATAACCTCTAAATGCCTCGCCAAACGAATCATTCAATTCACAAGAATCGGTACTCGGATGCCAAAGCCAATTGGCTCGCACTTGACAGGGGCGAGGTACGTTTCGTGATTGCGCCTCAAAAATCGGAGTTTGACTCAATACCGACAAACGGCCAGTAGGCACCGATGGGCTATCTCCAATGACCAATACGGCGTGTCCAAATTCGAAATCCAAAGGGGTGATGACCCCGCTTGTGCCAGGAAGCCAGTTGTTGTTGGGTTTTACTACAATATCTCCTACTTCAAATGAAGGATTTTCTACCAATGGTATTGTTGGGGTGTCTATCACATATAATTCGCCTTCTGGAGGGGTGGGAGCATCGGCGCTTAAGCTAATAATCCCAGTCATGGCCAAACCGTACCCCATACTTCTCCAAAGAATTTTACGAAGTGCTATCTTTTTGATAATCATAGTTTAATATGAAAAGCTGGGTTGCTGTAAGACAAGAAAACGAGTAGCTAAGTTAAGCATTTTCATCGCAATTACCGTTGACTTTAATCATTCTTGGAAAGGCTTTTATGTCATTTCTCAATCATTAAAATGGAGCAATATTTGGGATGCAAAAGATGCTAATTCAGATGGCTCACAAAGCAACAGCGTTCTTGTTTGGAGAAGTTATCTTCCTCCTTGTACTGGTTGGATGTTCACATCCTACTCGCTTGCCGAGGCAAGAAGCGGAACAGGTACTAAAGACGACGGATAGCGACTTGAATCGGTTACTCTCTGCGGCAGCGGAGTCAAGCTGGAAAGTAGCTGTGCAAAGTCTTTATCGTTTGAAAGGAAATCCTTTTTCCGCTTTAACAACTATGTCAAAAGGCGAGGCTGGTTTGCGGCAAGTGAGTTATTCAAGATGGGCATTTCCTACGGGCCATTACGTTTGGAACGCACAGCGCAGCACTTTTGATTATTATCAATCTGCTGCAGCGAGCATAGAGGTAGATTACCCCTTGCAGGAGAGCAAGACAAATAACGCTCGTTGTGTAATTACGGCTTTTGCTCCCCCCCCAGTGGGGTCTAATCTGAAAGTACCTGCTGCGCTTGAGGCTGCTTTCTGGGTAGATGAAAAAAAAGTACTGAGCGTGTCTCAGCGTATGAGCGTGCAGGAGCAACTACCTGTATTGCTGAGGTGTACTATCAAAGGCAATGACTTTGAAAGTCAACTTAGTTTAGACAACCATCTAAACGGGAAGTTTGGAAAAGTGCAGATACACAACGCTTTACAAGTACTTGGACAAGACGTGTTTACTGCTTCGGTAGTAGCTGGTATCAAGCTAAACGGCGGGGGTACATATTCGATTCAGGAAGCTCAGTGGGAAGCCCAGTTGTTTGAAATGAGCATGAAAGGCGATGTACAATATGCTCGAATCAATCCGAGTAGCAAACACTATGACCAAGACGTGAACCGATACAGTTCGATACTCCTGAAAGAAAGTACCAGCGGTGCTACCATCGCTACGGTTCTGCTGGGACGAATGCCCAACGAAGACCGTTTTGACTTTTTCTTGCAGTTTTCAGATGGTTCGCTTCGACCCCTATCTGATTATTTTTTGGCTGTACAACAATTGATGATTCATTAACCCAAATCAACAAATCTCATGAAAAACAAGACCATCATCTCCGGCGTAATTCTTGTATTGGCAGGGCTTTTTATATGGGCCTGCAGCCTGATGGAAGACGAGGTAAAACCTGCTGAAACCGTGGCTAAAGTAGGGAATTCTTGGACTGCCAAATCGACTGACTACCCATCGGCCAAGCTTGATGTGATTCAAAACGACAAGGGTATTGTAAATGCTCAAATTTCATACAATGGTCAGAACTATAACGTGAAAGGAAAGGTAAGCACCGAAGAAATCAGCGACTTTGTGTATAGCAACGGTGACGAGTCGAAACCTTTTATCTTGGCACGCTTTGATGCTAAACCTGGCGACACGTATGAGTACAATATTGGTAATCAGAAGGTTGTGCGTACAGTGCTTGCCAACCCAGAAGAAGTGACTTCGTGGGCTTTAGGGCTAATCGTAAAATGTGTGGTGGTGGAGGAGGTAGTTCCTGCGGGGGTACAGATTTTAGGCAAAACAGCCAAAGTCAAAAAAATCAAGTGGTACCTCAATCACCGTTTCGGCTTTATTGCAGCAGAAGTGACAGACGTCAACGGAAAGGTTTCGTATGTGAACCTCCAAACCACCAATTGCGATACGAGCAACCAGTAGTATCAACCCAACTCCAACACCCCAAACGCCACAGGCCGATGGAATCGGGGTGTGGCACCGCTCATCGAAGGACTCCAACAGGTAAAGGCACAATCGGCAGGGCTACATTTCCAGTCGGGGTCGGTGTGCGATTGCAGCGAAACAATGCGGAAGAAATTGAGCCGATAATGACTTTGTTTTGAACCCAATAGTGCCCAAGGTAATTGGATGCTGCCCGTCCAGCGAGCCTCAGCGGTTCTCACATTGTGAACAATTTTAGCCTCTTGATAAGGTACAAATTGCAGATTTTCAGGTGCTTCTTGCGTGGGATTGTCAATCCAGCCTACAAAAAGCGCATTGTTTGGATTGATTTCTACTTCTAAATATCGAGTAGGTATTTGGTCACCTGCGGCAATGAACAGCTCAAATACCTCTTGGTTCCACAGGTCTGTGTTGTGTTGTTTGTACGTGTTTTCGTGCCAATACGGATTCTGCTGGCAGTCAAAAGCGATATACAGGTAGTCATCGTCATAACGAAGTTGCACTTCGGTGACTTGCGGTGCTTCTTGCCCATCGGTGGCATTTTTGAACTGCGTTTGCGATAGCGTTTGGGCTTGATTTTTAGTGAGATAAATGGCAGGAGTCATTGTTATGGGGTGTTTTGGGCCGTATGTTATTTAACCGGTTTTAACTATCCAAGAAAGCCTTTTTTTCCTAATAGAAGCCTCGTTTCGGTTGAAAACAACCGAAACCACAGGGACTTGTCCCCGGCTTTAGCTGGAGGGGAATCTCAATCTATAACTTACCGCCCCGTCTTTCTTAAACGGCTTGCCTGACCATGCTTTTTGTTGTGTCCATTCGGCATCGGGGTCAGCCCAAAAGGCATCGGTGGCAGGAAGCCCTAAGGGCAGGAAGCCAACCGTAGTGAGGTACATACTGCCTGAGTTAGAATACGAGTCGGCAATGGTAGGTTGGTGACCAGCAAAACCCAGCGTGAGCCAGCCATCTCGGTCAAACACCCCATCTTGGCCAAACATCCGTTTCATCACTGCCGTAAGCGCACAGCGCACCTGCGCAGGACTAACATGCTCTGGTAGTTGATGAATCAAGGCGGCATGAGCCAAACTCTGAAAAGCCCCCACCCGATACGTGATACTACGACCAAAGGGAGGGAAACTACCTTCTGGCGAAATCAATCGCTCCAGAAAATCAGCATGGCGTTGCATCCGCTTGATGGCCCGAGTACAGCGCTCTTGCAAGGCTTGGTGGTTGCCCGTAGGGTTCTGCCGTTTGTTGGCCTCTAACCACGTTTGCAAGACATCTACCAGCATGGGCTGAATCACAAACGAATTGTAGTAGTCGGTGTGAAACACCTCGCCGTCTTTGAACCAGCCGTCGCCCACGTACCATTCCTCGATTTTACGAACCCCAAACTCAATTCTGTATCGGTCGGCCTCTTGGCCAATTGACAACAAAAATACCTCAACGATGGCCGCAAACAAAACCCAATTGTTGTTGGGTGGAACCACTCGCCTCAGCAAGGTAAACTCCTCAATCACACGCTTTTGGGTAAGCGTATCCAAGGGCTTCCAGAGGGCGTCAGGAGCTTTCAAAAATGCCTGAGCCAAAAAGGCCGCATCAACCAAGGTTTGACCCTCTTTGCGCCAAAGCATGTAATCAGGCGCATCGGGGTTTACACTATGTTGGATGCTTTTGAGCGCATAGACCTGCAACTGCTGCCGAAGTTTGCCTTCGGGAGTGTCGTCGTTGGGTAGTGCCAGCCACGGTGCAATGCCCACCATCGTCCGCCCAAAGGCTTCTAAGTAGGCTACTTCTGGGTTGCGATTGTCCCAAGTAGGGCTAAACTCTACTTTCCAGTTTTTGCGTAACGTATTATTGCTCAGGTTTTTGAGTACTGGTTCGGTAATTTGGTAAAGCAATTTTGCCCAATACAGGCGGTCGGTAGTAGGGGAGGGTTGAGGGGCTATAACGCCTTGTGGCAGCACTGCGCCCAAACCTACTAGGGTATTTTGTTGAATAAAATTTCGACGATTCATGGTGTGGGGAGGTATTCTCAAGGCTTGCGTCTCGAATCTATTATATTGAGTATATGTACTAATTTTTGTTGTTCTAAAACGCTATAATATACTAGGTAATGAGGTCTGACTCTAAACTCACGTACTGCTTTTATCAAGTCATGTTGCCTGCCAGCGTAAGGTTGAGAAGCTAACATCTCAATAGTATTAATTAGATACTCTGAGAAGTTTTCAGATACATCAATCCCCCAATTATTTAGCAAATAAGACAAGATTTCTCGAACCTCTTCTTGAGCCTGTGATGAATACACTACTTGGTAAGCCATTCTTTTACTTTCTGGCGAAGTTGTTCACTACTTATTCCTTCTTCAGGGTTTTGCCCTAAAGAATTCTTTAGTTTGCCGACAAAATCAGGGGCATTGCTATCAAAATGAATTTCTCGACTTTGAAAAAAGAAGTTGAGGTTAGCGTACAGATCCAAAATGTCTTGCTCGTCTGTAAGCAAGTCAATCTGCTGATGAATTTTTTCTTTGATTTCGAGTACCGACATAATCTCACTAAGTTCTTGAAAAAACTTTTGTTACTGTTCAAGCTACGTCAAAACTAAGCAATTGTTTTGAATATAAAAGTGGTTTTTCATTAAAGTTACTTCATGTACTTTAGCCATCCGTTTTACTGCGAGATACCTTCCGAAACTTCAAAAACACGAACACTCCCTACTCCACAGGCATCATTTTCAAACAAACAGGCATCGAAACGTTGATTTCTTTGCCTGTAGGGGTCAGTTTTCCAGTCTTAGCATCACGGCTAAAAATCACCACGTTGTCAGAGTCTTGGTTGGCTACTAACACCCACTTGCCTGTGGGGTCAATGATGAAATTACGAGGTGTTTTGCCCAACACGTCTTGGTGTCCTACCAATGTCAGTTGTCCGGTGCGGGGGTTAATTTGGTAAATGACCAAACTCTCATGCGAGCGATTGGAGCCGTATAAAAACTTCCCATCGGGCGAAATATGGATGTCGGCGCACCATTTACGGCCTTGGTAGTTGTCGGGGAGGGTCTTGATCGTCTGAAAAGGACTGAGTTGGCCTGCCTGATAACGAAAGCCCGTAATGGTGGCATCCAACTCTTGAATCACGTAAGCAAACTTACCATTGGGATGAAACGTAAAATGCCGTGGTCCTGCCCCAGGCGTAGTCGCTGTAAAAGGTGGATTCCCCGGACTCAACCGCCCAGTTTGGGCATCAAGCTGGTAGGTCATGATTTTGTCTGTTCCCAAATCTGGCACAAACACATCTTGGTTGTTGGCAGCGATGTTGATGGAGTGCACATGGGGCTTTTCTTGGCGTTCGGGGTTGATGCTTTTTCCTTCGTGTTGAATAGTTTGTAGGGGTTTGCCTAGCGAACCATCGGCCATGATGGGCAAAACACTTAAACTTCCACCCATATAATTGCCCACCAGCACCCATTTACCTGTTTGGTCCACCGCCACATGGCACGGCCCCGCCCCGCCCGACGACTGGGTGTTGAGCAAAGTCAAAGCTCCCGTTTTTGAATCAAAACGAAAAGCATTCACGGCACCTCCATCGTTTTCGCCTACAGAATAGACGAAATGTTGGTTAGGCGCAATGGCTAAAAAAGAAGGGTTTTTGATGTTTTTGGTTATGCTGACAGGCGTGGCCTCACCCGTACGGGTATTGAACCGATACACATAGACGCCCTCGCTGGTTTTGGCCGTGTATGTACCCACGAGTAAGTACAAGTCAGTTACCTGCCCCCACGATGCAAACGCCCACAAACAGAGAGAACCCAACAGAAAGAATTTCATCGAAAATCAGGTTTAGCGTTAAGGCCACAAATAAACGGAAAGTATTTTGAATCCTGTTACAACGACACGTCTCGTTTGCAGGGTAATGTCGGCTCCTATTCTGTTGGCAGCAAGAGAATGTTACCGATTCCATCACTTCAAGTGATGGAATCGGTATGCAATATGCCCAGTAAGATAAAGCTTGGCAGGTGTTTTCTATCAAGTACTTTCTGGCAGAATAGCCTACTTTTTATACCCTTGTCTTACCCACTCAGCAGAGTGCAGGAAAGCCCGTCGTCCAATTTTATGTATTTTGCTTCCCCGTTGTTTCTGTTCTGAGTGAAAATGACTGGTAAGTTGTTGACAGAGAGCGATTTGCTAGATAGAGTAATTGTGCAGCGGCTAACTTTAGTAACTATCGAATACGATGATATTTCCATCAAGACGGTTTTTTCTTGTGCTTTTTTTATGTGCTCTAAGTTATGTTGCTAGCGCTCAACCTCATTGGCGACCTGTTACTAAACAAACCAAACCGTGGAGTCGCTGGTGGTGGATGGGCAACGCCGTCAATCGCCAAGACTTGAGTATTCAATTACAACAATACCAGCAAATAGGCTTAGGAGGCTTAGAAATCACGCCCATCTATGGTGTAAAAGGTCGTGAAAAAGAGTTTATCAACCTGCTATCGCCAGAGTGGATGACTATGTTGGGCCATACTCTCTACGAAGCCAAGCGCCTTGATTTGGGCATTGACGTAGCTAATGCTTCTGGGTGGCCCTTTGGAGGGCCTTGGGTGAGCCAAGAAGATGCCTGTAAGTACATCATGTATGAAACCTATACGTTGTCGGGTGGAGAGCGCCTGTCACAACCGATTCAGTACATGCAGAAGCCCATTGCGAGGGCTGTGAATCGGCAGGTCAGTATTGAAAACCTCAAAGACCCCGTAGTGCGTAACGACAACCTCCAAGCCTTGGCTCTTGACCAAGTACGTTTCCCGAAGCCGATTCCGCTGGTATCATTGATGGCGTATTCCAACGATGGGCAATCGCTGGACCTGACCACCAAGGTTAATGCCACAGGACAACTTGACTGGACGGCTCCTGCTGGCAAATGGACGCTCTACGGAGTATTTCAGGGTTGGCATGGTAAGCAAGTAGAGCGGGCGGGCCCTGGCGGCGAAGGTGATGTAATAGACCATTTTTCAAAACCTGCTACGGAGCGCTATCTTAAGCAGTTTGATAAAATTCCTGCTCCCAACGGCATTCGAGCCTATTTTAATGACTCCTATGAAGTGGACGACGCCCAAGGCCAAGCCAACTGGACACCCCAACTTTGGGCGGCCTTTCAGCAGAAAAGGGGTTACGACCTCAGAGCGCACTTACCTGCGCTGTTTGGCAAAGATACCCCTGAGCAAAACCAACGAGTATTGTCCGACTACCGAGAAACCATCTCGGAATTACTCTTGGAGAACTTCACCCAAACTTGGCACGATTGGGCACAAAAAAAGGGTAAAATCGTGCGGAATCAAGCCCACGGGTCACCAGCCAATATCTTGGATTTGTATAGCGTGGTGGACATTCCCGAAATAGAAGGAACAGAACTACTGCGTATTAAGTTTGCGTCATCGGCGGCGCACGTAATGGGCAAGCGCCTGACCTCGTCGGAGTCGGCTACATGGCTCGACGAACACTTCAAATCGTCGCTTGGAGGGGTGAAACAGGCTATTGACCGTTTCTTTGTTGGAGGGGTCAATCATATTTTTTACCACGGTACCAACTATTCACCGCCTTCGGAGGCGTTTCCGGGGTGGTTATTTTATGCGGCGGTGCATTTTATGCCCCAAAATCCTTTTTGGCGAGATTTTGGTACCCTCAACCAATACGTCACTCGTTGCCAGTCGTTTTTGCAAACAGGTAAGCCTGACAACGATGTGTTGCTGTATTTCCCCATCTACGACAGTTTTGCTCACCCCAGCAACCGAGGGTTGCTACACCATTACGACGGCATCGGCCCCGAATTTAAAGGAACGGACTTTGAAGAAAATGCCGAAGAAATGCTGAAAAAAGGCTTTTCGTTCGATTTTGTATCGGACAAACAACTTCAGCAAGTTGTGTTCCAACAAGGGAAATTACGCACAGGAGGGGTTGACTATCAGACTATTGTAGTGTCTGGTGTACATTTTATGCCACTCACTACACTCCAAAAATTGATTCAATTGGCCAAGCAAGGGGCTACTGTAATTTTCTACAAAAATCTTCCTGTTGATGTGCCTGGTTTAGGCAACTTGGCACAACGTCAGGGTCAACTGAAGCAGTTACTGGCATCCTTGCCGTTTAAGGGGAACAAGGCAATAGTGGGCAAAGGTGTTATCCTGCAAGGTGAACAGTTAGAAGAATTGTTGCAAGCGGCACAAGTACGTCAAGAACCAATGGTTGAGATGGGGCTGCAATTCGTACGTCGTAGCGACGCAAAAAATTCGGTTTATTTTATTGCCAATTCCCAAGAGCAGGCCATAGATGGCTGGATTCCGCTGGCCAGCAAGGCTGCATCGGCGGCGTTGTATAATCCAATGACAGGTCAGATGGGTATGGCTGCTACTCGGAATAGCAATGGCAAAACCGAAGTGTATCTTCAACTGGCGGCTGGCGAATCGTGCTTGATAGAGACATTTGCCCAGAAAGTGGCAGGCAAACCCTTTCCACACTACCAACCCGACGGCACTGCTCAGACCTTAGTAGGTACTTGGAATGTGCGTTTTGTAAATGGAGGGCCAACGTTGCCCGCCCTACGCACCGTGCCAAGTCTTACTTCATGGACCGACTGGGGCGACGAAGATTTAAAGCGTTTTTCAGGAACGGCTGCGTATTCGATTACTTTTGCAAAACCAGTTTCACCAGCCTCAGCTTGGTTGTTGGACTTAGGTACGGTACATGAAAGCGCCCGAGTGGTACTCAACGGCAAGGAAATCGGTACGCTGTTGGGGCCAAGCTACCAAGTAGTCATTCCAGCCACGGCATTACAGGCCCAAAACCAATTGGTTGTGGAAGTGAGCAATTCGATGGCTAACCGCATTATTGATTTAGACAAACAGGGTATCCGTTGGCAGAAGTTTTACAACATTAACATGTCAATGAAGCAACGAGAAAACCGAGGTGATGATGGCGTATTTACAGCCAAAAATTGGTCGCCAACAGCATCGGGGATGGTGGGCAACGTAACCCTTACGCCGTTAAAACAGGGTGAAAAGGTTAGAGGTGAAAGATAGAAAGGTTAGAGGTGAAATGTGAAAAGGTTAGAGGTAAAAGTAGGGAGGGTTGGAAGGGAAGGGGTGGAGGTTAGAGGTGAAAGTGGAATAGGGTTTAGTGTGTTGATTTTTAGTGAATTAGTGATTTATTGACTATAATAACAAAGACAAAATACAAGGTTTCGGCGGAGCAAACGCCACAATGCTTATGGAAAAAATTGCATTTTTGATGAAACTCAAACCGGGCTTTGAGGAAGAATACAAAAAACGCCATGACGAAATCTGGCAAGAACTCGCCGATGCTTTGCACGAAGCCGGTGTTCGAGACTATTCGATTTATTTGGACCGTCCTACTGGCTATTTGTTTGCCGTGCAAAAACGCACGGATAGTCATACCGCCGACGAACTACCTAACCTGCCCATCGTGAAAAAATGGTGGGCTTTCATGGCCGACATCATGGATACCAACCCTGACAATTCGCCGGTGGCTACCCCGCTTGAGTGTGTTTTTCATCAAGAGTAGATAGTCGTTTTTTATCATATTACGCAACCCTCATGCTGTTATGTACGTATTGGGTACGTCACCCAAAACATAACATGATGAGAACATTAGTAGCATTGGTGTTTTTTGCCTTAGTTTGGCAAAGTTGTACCAAGCAAAACGACACTACTCCCGCCCCGTCTAACCAAGTATCGGGTACTTGGAAAATTACATCGTTGATTGATAACAAAAACCGTGACCGTACTTCTCGTTACAGCAGCTACAGCTTTGATTTTCTGGATTCTGGTGCATTGCAAGTAAAGCAAGGAACTGCTATTGTAAAAACAGGGACGTGGAGCAATAGCTCCAGCTATTGGACCGCCGCCATCGTCATTGTAATCGGTGGGGTAGCTACCGAAGACGACTTGGCCGAACTCAACGAAGATTGGCGCATTTTAGAGAAAACCGACACCGTGATTAAAGTACAAAACGGCGGCGGTAAAGTGCTGATTTTTGGGCGATAAGCCTTTTGCAACCGATGAGTTAACCTCCTTTCTATCATACTTTGCATCGTAGGGCGTTGAAAAACGCCCTTTTTTTGTAAGTATTCGCTCCGATACTCGCAAGAACGCACACGATAGTGATATATGGTGATTTACGAAAAATTCAAAAGGAGTAATGACCACTCGTGCTTACTTTGCCGTAGTTTCGCAGATTCAATATGCCTAAAGTAATGTCTCTCGAAACCCTATACAAGCAATTACGGCCTAAGCTATTCAGCATTGCGTATCGCCTCACGGGTAGCGCAGCCGATAGTCACGATGTGGTACAAGAGGTTTGGGCTAACTTTTTGGAGGTAGCCGACACTGTTGAGTACTCCGAAAAATACTTGGCTCGGTCGGTTAGTAATCGGAGCCTTAATCTGCTCGAAAAACAGAAAACCCTCCGAGAGCAGTACAAAGGCATTTACCTGCCTGAACCTATCAGTTATGAGCATCTGCCCTTTGAAATCGAACAAGATTTGTCGTTTAGTCTTTGGTTATTACTCGAAAAACTAACTCCCATTGAGCGGGCTATTTTTGTGCTGCATGAGAGTTTTGACTTTGACTATCAAGAACTTGCTGCCATGTTTGGGCTTAAAATAGATACGTGCCGTCAGCACCTACACCGAGCCAAAGAACATGTGCAGCAACAACGCAAGCGCTTTGAAGCATCGTTGGCACAGCGGAAGCAGTTTGTAGAAGTTTTCAGAATGGCCAGTCAGCAAGGGCGTGTTGAAGACCTAATCAATTTTTTCAAGAACGATGTGGTGGGGTACAGCGATGGTGGTGGAAAAGTATCGGCTGCGTTAAAAGCGATTATAGGTAAAATCAATATGGCCAAATTTCTGGAAGGATTAGCCAAAAAACGGAACAATTTGGTAGCTTCCTACGCCGAAATAAACGGCTGGCCTGGTTTTTTACTTGTTGATGCAAGTACTCATCAATTAGATACCATATTGATTATTGAGGGTGATACCGAAGGGGTTTCGGCGTTATTTATGGTTCGAAATCCAGAAAAATTTCGAGGAGTTGTCACAAATTAAACTTGAGGTTGTCTTGGAGGCAAAAACAAATCACGATGACAACCAACCGACTTCATTATGCTAGCGCCCTCGTGCTGATGGTTTTTGTTACCCTGCACCTTGGCAACCACCTGATGAGCCTCCAAAGCGTAGAGGCGCATCTCGAAGCGATGGAAATACTCCGTCAGGTTTATCGCAATCCCTTTGCCGAAACCCTACTGATGCTGAGCTGTTTGTTTCAAGTCTATTCTGGACTTAGGCTGATGAAGCAGCGTAAAGGCACGTTCAACACAACTTTCGAGAAAATTCGGCTCTATAGTGGACTCTACGTAGCCTTTTTCCTGATAGCGCATCCCATAGCTATTTGGGTGGGTCGCTTGTATATGCACCTAGACACCAATTTTTATTTTGGAGCAGCTGTCCTGAACAAATCTCCCTATCCGCTGTTTTATGTACCCTATTACCTGTTAGGTGTAGTAACTTTTTTTGCCCATTTGGCAGCGGTACATTACACCAAAATGCAGAAACATTCTACTGCGGCTGTGCAGTCTTGGGGTATTATTGGAATCGCTTTCTTGGTGGGTATTGCCATTTTGTATGGCTTCACGGGAGGCTTCCGAGGCTTAGAAATGCCCGCTACTTACCAGTATTTGCCTTGACAGAAGATGATACATTGCCAGATAGGATGCATTGAGCGTCTCTTGTCTAAAAATTGAATGAAGCTCAGTAAATCTGACTAACTTGCCAGACAACTTGAGTATCAAGCGCTTTTAAACCAATACAAACCTCTATGAAGAACATCATCCTACTGGCACTGTTAGTGATTACGACCTCAAGTGCCTTTGCCCAGTTAGACGTACCAGCCAGCGGTAACAACCCCCGTGCTACGATTTCAGAAGAAGTTGGCATTACCAGTATTACACTCAAATACGGTCGTCCCGACGTGTCAGGACGGGAGGGTAAAATTTGGGGAAGTTTAGTGACCTACGGCTTCAGCACAACCAATTTTACAACAGGCAAAAACAACAGCCCGTGGCGAGCCGGTGCCAACGAAAACACCACGATTTCGTTTGAGCACGACGTCAAAGTAGAAGGCAAACCCATCAAAGCTGGTACGTATGGCCTTCACATGGCGGTATGGCCCGATAGCGTGGTGGTTATTTTCTCGAACCAAAGTAGTGCTTGGGGTAGTTTTTATTACGACCCCAAAGAAGACGCCCTTCGAGTAACGGTAAAGCCCGTTACCCTCGACAAAAGTGTAGAATGGTTGAAGTATGAGTTTATCGAACACAAGGAAAAGAGCTGTACCGTGGCTATGCTATGGGAAAAACTCATGGTGCCGTTCAAAATAGAAGTGGACGTTGATAACATCGTGTTGGCGTCGTTACGTGACCAACTCAAGAGTCAAAAAGGCTTCAATGCCTCTAACTTGCTGCAAGGAGCACAGTATTGCCTCAACAAAAACATCAACCTCGAAGAGGCGCTTTCGTGGAGCCAGCGAGCTGTCACGGGGTTTGGCGGACAAAAAAGCTACGTGAGCCTTCGGAACTTGGCCACTGCCTACGAAAAACTAAACCGCTTGCCACAAGCCGATTCGGTGATGACCGAGGCCCTCACGATGGCCAATGCTGCTCAATATACTGCCTATGGACGAGCACTCATTGGGCAAAAACGAGTTGATAAAGCCCTGACGGTGTTACAGGAAAACCAAAAGAAAAATGGCGACGTGTTTATTGTAAACAATGGGTTGATGTTTGGCTATGCAGCAAAAGGCGATTTTAAAAACGCCGTCATGGCAGCCGAAAAAGCCTTGACTCAAGCCCCCAACGAACCTACAAAAAAGACAATTACTGACCAACTTGCCAAGCTCAAGGCAGGGACGAATATTAATTGACAAAGATCCCCTAACACGGAAGTCCGATGGCAAAGCCAGCGGACTTCCGTATCTATAAATTCTTGGGCTGAAATTGTTGATTATTAAGGCTGTAACTTTATGATTTTTAGTTAATTCGGCTACTTTCGTCTTCGAGACCTGTGCGGCGTTGACGAGCCGATTTTACTTGATTGCTACCAAAATTAAAGCTCAAATTGACCCGTACCTGACGGCTTTCCCAACCACCAGCCCCGCTGATTCGGAGGCCACCGAAGCGAGTGTCACCGCTCCACGGTGAGCTAAAAAGTACGTCACTTACGGCTACTCGAAGTGCTACTTTTTCCTTTAGAATCTTCTTTTGCAAGGCCAAATCCAACGAGCCTTGTCCTCGGGTTACATACGTGCCACCCCAAATGCCAGGCGAACTGTACCAACCCGATACTTCTAAGTTCCATTTGCGAGGCAAACTAAAATTATTCTGGCCATACAGACTCAGGACTGTAGCCTTCACCTGCGAAAACTTCAGGTTGTCGGAGCGAAAGTCGGTGTAGTAAGCGTTGACACTCATAAAAACACTCCACCACTTTGCCACTTGAAACGGATACGTAATACCCAGATTGATAACTCGCTGGTCTGCAATGTTTTGCTCCATCATAAAATTACGGTCAAAGTTGGTGGTATCGGTAATCTGGGCAAAAAAGTTATGGACATAGCTGTAACTCAACGACGTAGTCAAGGTGTATTTGTAGGTATGCGAAAGCTTGAGATTGTCGGTGTATTGAGGTTGTAAAAAAGCATTTCCTTTTTGATAAGTAAGTTCGTCGAGTTTCCATTCAAACGGATTTAACGCTTGATACGATGGCCGTTCAATGCGCCGGCTGTAGGTGAGGGCAAAACTGTTGTTGGCATTGTGGCTGTACGTAATACCCCCACTCGGAAACAAATTGGTGTAATTGCGTTTCACACGGGCATCTCTGTTGGCTTGGGTGCTGGTGAGGTTTCCATCCGAAATCGTCTGCTCGGCTCGTAGCCCCATTTGTAGGTTGACACGCTTGTACTTTTTGTTGAAATTGACATACCCTGCCACAATTTGTTCTTGATACACAAAGTTGTTGCTGCGGTTTTTGTTGAGTACATCGGTTTGGTCAATCACGTCATAAAAATCAAAGGTATTGTCTGTTGATACGGACGAAAATTTCAGGCCCACCCCCAGCTTGCCTTTCAAGAAATTCTGTTCGTAATCGGCTTTGGCAGTGACGATACTGATGTCGGTGGGAGTTTTCATGCGGTAAATCCGCTCCAAGAGCGTTTGGGTTTCCACAGCATTTTGATAATAATTAGGCTGGAAGTTCTCACGACGGTTGCTGTACTTACCAAAATCCACATCCACACTCAGGTCATGCCCCAAGGTATCGCTGTATTTATAGTTGGAGTTAAAGTATAGGTTATAGTTGTTGAAATCGGTCCGATTGTTTGCTATTAATACCTGCTCGATTTGACGAGTCGCCATTGGGATAATGGGCGTACGGCTATAGTTGCTATAAGCATAGCTGTTGAAATTTCCATTCAGAATCACGCCAAATGTACTTTTCTTTGATAAAAACCAATCAAATCCCATTTTGACGTTGTGGTTGTTGCCATCGCCAACGGTTTCAGATTTTTGGTCAAAAATGGTGCTTACTTGTTCTCGATAGAGGTTCAAAAAAGACCATGTTTTGCCAAGGCGATTGCTGTACGTACCAAAAAAATTAGTGCTCCGATTACGATTATTGAGCGAAACCGAGCTGTTGAGTTTTCCATAGTGCCCATAACCATATCCTACCGATGCACTGCCGTTGGTGCCGAAACGTTTGTCTTTTTTGAGACGGATATTAATGATACCTGCATTGCCCGCTGCATCGTAACGAGCCGACGGCTGGGTGATTACCTCAATGGCTTCAATATCAGAGGCTTGAAGCGATTTTAAGTAGTCGGTTAAATCTTGTCCTTGAAGCACCGATGGTTTGCCGTCAATAAAAATTCGCACCCCTGTTTTGCCTTCCAAAACCACGTTTTCGTTGTTGTCAATCACCACCCCTGGCGACTTCCGCAGCAACTCAAAGCCGGTAGTGCCGGTAGCACTGAGGCTGCCCTGAACGTTAAAAACCGTTTTGTCGGCCAGTACTTCTACCAATGGTTTTTGTGCTTTTACGCTTACCTCTTTCAACACTGCCGTGTTGTTAAGAACCAACGGCGGCAATGCAAGCGATTGGTCAAAAATCTCAAAAGGCATGGAGCGTTGTTTCTCAAAGCCAACACTGCTGGCTACAACAAAATAACGAGCTGGCTTTAAGTTAGTGATTTTGAAGCCTCCATTTTCGTTACAGATTTCGGCTTTGGCAAGCGTAGAATCACTGACCCGATACGCCACTACGGTAGCAAAGGGTACACCTTCGTTGGCTTGGCTTTTGACCAAACCCGATACCGAATACAGCTGAGCCCTCACCGAAGTGGCAAACAAAAACAAGAGCGCCGAAAGAAACAGGCGATTTTTTTTTGAGGAGATAGTAACAAACTTTTTCATAACATGTTGTTGATTTGATGGGTCAAAATTCTGGAGATAAAAGGAAGCATCCTTTTCCTAATCGGTGAGTTGCCAAATAATCTGCCGAATGGTCTATCGTGCCATTCAACGGCTTATTCTGCAACTCGTCGGAATCAAGCTGGTCTAATTGCAGGCAAAGCATTTGTTTTGTATCGAGTAAAATAGCCTCGGTAGGGACGATTAAACCCCACTTTTATGAAAATCAACTGGCAGCAAAAATTAATTTGGGGTGTTCGAGCGGGTGAGTTAGCCGCCCTGATAGGTATCTATATGGCCTTGTGGCTGCTTTATGCGTTTACCTTAGCTATCAATGAATTTGCCTGGGCCAAAATGCCATTTTCGGCCTTGATTCAACATTATCTAATCAGCCAAGGCATTGACTATTTGCTCAAGTTTGCCCTAACACTTCCTATTTGGTATTTGTATTTTCGGGTGATTCCCCATTGGAGCCCCCAAGCCAAACTATTGCTTCACTTGATTACGCTTGTGTTGTTTGTAATGGTCTGGAAATCATTATTTTATTGGCTGATGGAGCTGCTGGGGCGAGGGCATTTGCAAGGCTCAAGCCAAGTGTGGGATATCTATATTCCGGGCTTGATTTATATTATTGAATTTGGATTTTTTCATGCCTACGAATACCACCAGCAAGTGCAAAAACAAAAAGAAGTTGAAGCCCAACTTCGACAGGCCACTTTAGAAAGTGAGTTGTCGGCCATTAAGGCGCAGTTGAATCCTCATTTTTTGTACAATGTGTTTAATACCATTAGTGCTTCGGTGCCTCCCGAAATGGAAACTACCCGAGAGATGATAGCCAAATTGGCCGATTTGTTTCGGTATCAGCTACGGGCCTCACGAGAGAACTTTGTGTCGCTACGAGACGAGATAGACTTTATAAATAACTACCTCTCTTTGGAAAAAGACCGTTTTGGCGACCGCCTGACCATCAAAATAGACATTAGCCCGGCCCTATGGAAAGAAAAAATCCCGCCAATGATTTTGCAACCACTGGTCGAAAATGCTATTAAACATGGCCTATCTTCGCTGATAGAGGGGGGGACTGTCGGAATTTCTGTAAAAAAAAGGGACACTCACATCCATTTTGAAGTAGCCGATACGGGCGTGGGCCTCTCCGATGACCAAGAGATAATCGGAAAAGGGATCGGACTGACCAACACAAACCTACGGCTTGAAAAAATGTTTGGCTCCAAACTCCAGTTCAGCCCTAATCAGCCTCGGGGTTTGCGAGTATCGTTTGAGATTTAATCTTGTTTTTATGCAAAAAGTAGTCATTGCCGACGACGAAGCCGCCGGACGCACCCTCATCAAGCAGTATTTAACGGATTTCCCATCGCTGATTGTGGTTGGTGAGGCCAACAATGGCGTAGATGCCATCAAGGTCATCAACGAGTTTAAGCCCGACTTGGTGTTTCTGGATATTCAAATGCCTGGCCTTTCGGGTTTTGACGTACTCAAGCACCTGGACGAAATCCCACAAGTCATTTTTTCGACCGCCTACGACCAATACGCCTTGCGGGCGTTTGAGGTTCATGCCATTGATTATTTGCTAAAACCCTACACACGAGAGCGATTTAGCTTGGCTATTCAGAAGCTCCGAAACAACGAAAAGCAACACATCTCCAGCGTACAACCCTTGGCCGAAAGCCTTATTAACCCCTTACAGTACCCTGAGAAAATCTTGATTCAGCAGCAACAACGCCTCATTACGGTAGCCGTGGCCGAAATCATCTGGATTGAAGCCGAAGGCGACTACTCCAAGCTCATCACCAACAAAGGTAACTACCTCAGCAACTACGGCATCAGCACACTCGAAACCAAGCTTAACCCACAGCTTTTTATTCGAGTGCATCGGTCTTCGATGGTGAATCTGTCGTACATCCGAGAAGTACAAAAGCAAATCAGCAGCTACGACATCATCATGCAAAACAACGACGTGGTTCGGGTAAGCCGAGGCTATATGGATAATATTAAGCGGCTTACGTATTGAGCACTGAAGGATAAAGCAGTGTTTGCTCTTTTATGATTTCGATAATCTGCTGACGTAGTGTATCGGGTGCCAACACCTCTACATCGGTCCCAAATTCAAGAACTTTGGCTTTGAGTTCTCGATTGGTATAGACGTAAAGGCTAATCGTTCTTTCGCCCGTCAGTTGTTGGCTATGGTGTAATTTTTTGGTTTCAACATACACAAAACGTCTGGCACTGAAGCGTAACGTCACTTCTTCGAGCATACCTTCAAGTGTCACACCAATCATGTGGCTGAATCGTTCTTGCCAGTGGCCGCTTTTATCATAAGGAAAAGAAACCCCTGTTGTATGAATAGGTCCCTCTATTCGATCTAAAGCAAAAATGTGGGGTACATTAGAATTGCTCTCCTCCCACGCAATCAGAAACCATCGGTTATTGTATTCTTTGAGCAACAGTGGAAAAATATGTCGTTCCTTAAGTGCTTCATTAAAAGGCTGATACCCAATTCTCAGAAAGTCCTTGTTGATGTGCTGGGCAAGTTTGGGCAAATAGTCCTTACCTTTCAGAATCACTTCTTCAAATTGAATAAAAGCATTCTTTTCGGCATCGGTAACCGAAATACGCTGTTCTAATCGAAGTAAAATATCTTCTAAACCTACGAATTCTACAGATTTTGCGGCTTTTCTGAGCAGTGCTAATGCTTCATTGAGCGAACTGTAAGGACTTTCATCTAAGGCTTCTAAAATAGAATAACTGACGTTTTGGTAATAATATCCTGTATGTTTATTAGCCTTCTCTGGCAATGGAGCGCCTAACTCTTCTCGCATAAAGCGGAGGTCATTTTGAAGGGTTTTAGCTTCTACTGATAAGCCTGTCTTGTGAAAGTACGCCTCCTGTAGTGCTTCTGTTGAAAACGTGCGTCCGCCCCTTAGCAATTGATGCAGGGTCAACAGCCGTTTAATTCTTTTTCCATCGTTTTCTCGTCCTTTTCGCATTTTCATCAATTTTTTATCAAAGTAAACAAATTGGTAATTGACCTGCTAATCTTTGCGGTGGATTAGTTAACCAACATCCACATAAGGCCATGACCGCACAGACTCCTGCTACTTCGTTGTTTTCTTTGTTTGCTTATAAGCCTACTACTTGTCAGGCAAAGGCGTTGTACTTGTTGGAAGAGTTTTTGGACAGCCCTGCCCATCATCAGGTTTTCATGCTAAGAGGGGCGGCAGGGACGGGCAAAACTACGTTGATGCAAGCATTGGTAAGTTACTTGGCAGATACAGACTTCCATGTAGAATTACTTGCCCCCACAGGCAAGGCTGCCAAAGTATTGACACACCGAAGCAAGTCAATGGCTACTACGATTCATCATTTGCTGTACCTTCCGATTGAGCAACCAGATGGGCGTATTTTCTACTATTACAAGCCTAATTTGTGTAAAGTTCGCACCATTTATGTGGTGGACGAAGCCTCTATGCTCTCGGCAAGCCAAGCAAACGACGGGCTTTTCTTTGCCGAGAATGCACCATTAATAGACCTCTTGCGTCATGCACAAGAAGGGCATCCTGACAACCAAATTATATTTGTGGGCGATACTTATCAGTTAGAACCCATCGGTGAGACGGAATCGGTCGCCCTTTCTGCTGATACCTTTGCTAAGTTGACGGGGCTTTCGGTGGAGCAGACTACGCTTCAAGAAGTGATGCGGCAAGCGGCTGATTCACCAATCATTAGCTTGGCTAATCGAATTAAGCAACTCAAAGACAATGAGTTACCACTAAAAGGTTACGCTCTTAAACTCCCACGCTTGCGTAACGAGCAGGAGGCTTTGCATTATTTCTTGACGTATTTTGATGTGAATCAGCCCGAAAATGTGATTTATTTGGCTTGCTCTAATGCAAAAGTTCAGCAATTTAATCGAGTGGTGCGGCAACACCTTGACTTGGCAACTCAACCACTCACCAAAGGCGACTTGGTGTGTATAGACGAAACTTGGCAAAATGCTGAACACAAAGTGATTAGGGGCGACATGGGTGTGGTGCAGGCAGTAAGCACCAAGATAGAGGAAAAAACTGACATTAGATTTATGGAAGCAGAAATTGCTTTTCGGGATGGTGATGACAAGCTATTTACTGTACAAACCAAGGTAATTGTGGACTACCTACTTGCAGATAAACCCATGCTTCAAGTCGAACAAATGAAGCACCTAAAAGCTGACCGGATGAGTAAAAATAATACTTATCGTAGCAGCGAACGAGCTACCGATGACCCCTACATGAACGCCATGCGCCTGCGCTACGGCTACGCCCTCACGACCCACAAAGCCCAAGGTAGTGAGTGGGGACGGGTACTGATAGACCCCCAATTTCATTTAGGCAACGGACACCGCTGGCTCTACACCGCCGTAACCCGAGCAAAGTTAGAAGTGTGGAGTTGGTGGTATTAGCGATTCCATCACTTTGAGTGATGGAATCGCTAAGAATCGCTGAAAAATGGCTAAATTGCTTCAAAAATAATAAGATGAAAGATTATTACGGACCATTTGAAGAAGGCTATTTTTACCACGTGTATAACCGAGGCAACAACGGTGATAATCTGTTTTATCAGGCAAAAAATTACACTTATTTTTTGCAGAAATATGACCTTTATTTGTCTGATTATATTGAAACGTATGCGTATTGCTTGCTACCCAATCATTTTCACTTGTTGGTTAGAGTAAAAACAAAAGAAGAGATAGCAAGGGATAGTGATTCCTCTACCAAAGCGGACGGCCAGTCTGATGGAATTGCTGAGAAAAATGTAGATAACGGCAAGAAAGTAAGTGAACAATTCCGCCGCTTTTTTATTGGCTACTCACAAGCCATACAAAAGCAAGAAAATCGAACGGGGAGTCTGTTTCAGAAGAATTTCAAGCGGATTAAGGTTGAGAGCGATGCCTATTTCTCGTGGTTAGTCTATTACATTCACGCCAACCCTCAGACACATGGAATAACAGATGACTTCCAAGACTATCCACATAGTTCTTTTGGGCGTATGATGAACCCGAAACCTACCAAGCTTCAAAAATCGTACGTGCTAAGTTGGTATGGCAGTATGGAGCGGTATCAGCAGTTTCATCAACAAGTACAGGATTTTACAGTGATTAACGATTTGATTATTGAGGATGATTGAAAAAACTTATAGACGCAGAAAGCGATTCCATCACTTGGAGTGATGGAATCGCTAATGTCTACTCAGCAATGACTCCTAAACCCAACCTACCCTATCAGTATACGGGTATCAATCATGCTCGCAAGTAGTTGTTTACTGATGTGGTGACGAGATAGGGAAGATATTTGGATTGTAGAAAATTATTTAATTTGAGGAACGAAAAGAAAATACTGATGCTTTACACTCAATACAAAGACGCAGCACTAAAACACCTAAATGCTTGCAAAACAGCATTACATGGGCTTAAATTTTATCATGGTACTACCCCTCTCTCGCAAAAGAAAAAAGAAGATTTGCTTCATAACATTTTCTATCTTTCGGGTTATACACTTGAATGTATGATTAATTATGCTTTATATAAAAGACTTAGATGGACATCCCAAGAAGTTCATAAACTCATTAATTCTGACTATAAAATAGTATATGTAAAACCTACTTTCTGGAACCAAACTACACGGAGATCAGAGGTGAAATCATTTATTGACCGAATAAGAAACGTTACATTCACTCCAAATTTTTGGATTGCCCAACATGAATTTAATAAAAATGTTCAACTTCTTCACATACTTCTGCCAAACAGTAGAGTACCAATAGTGGATAATTCAATACATGTTCCTCCAAATGTACACCGAATGATATTTGAAATTCCAAACCAAAAAAATCACTGGCGGCCAGAGCTTCGTTATGAAACAACTACTCCTTTTTCTCAAACAGATATAGAGGAATTTGTCGAATTAACAGAACAAGTGTACATCCAACTTTTAACCGTAGCTTAAAACCATGCTCCCTATATTTTCAAAAATCACCGAAATTTCACAAGTTCTTGATAAAGAGCTAAAACGCTCTATATCAGACTACAAAATATTCGTACGCTTGAATATCGAACTTGATATTTACATCAAAGCACCTCAAAACTCGCCTATTGAGAGTATTGTCAAACCATATGCAAAAGGCTTTAAAATCAATATTTTGGTCTATGACGATGAGGAGGTAGAAAATGACCCGTTCTTAGAGCATATTTTTACAAACAACTCCGAGAAGGTAAACTATGGCCTGAAATATCGCTTTCACTCATTATTGGATGATGTAAATACAGTTCAAGAAGGCAGAAAACTACCTCCCGTTGTTACTTTTTATAGTTACAAAGGCGGTATGGGGCGCACTACGACATTAGCTTCGTTTGCTTCTTATTATGCCATGCACTACAAGAAAAAAGTAGTAATGATAGATTGCGACTTAGAAGCTCCTGGGTTCAATAACTTTTTTGATTTGAGTGCTGAGCGATTGGAGAATAGAAGTGGTTTTGTAGAATATCTGATTGACAAACAAGCACAAGATACAAGCCTAGACCTCGAAAATTACATTTTGGAAGTAGATAAGGATTTCTCAGGAGAAGGTACAATCTATGTAATGCCAGCAGGTAATGTAAGTACAAATCCAATTAGCGATGCGCCTGATGCTCCAACCCACTTACAACATTACTTAGAAGCGTTGGCTCGAATAGACATTGCCAATGAGTACAACTTCTCAAATGCTTTTCAAGACCTTATCGGCGAAATTGATAAAAAATATCAACCCGATGTTATTTTGATAGATAGCCGTACTGGTTTCAATGATATTTTCGGTATTGCTGCTTTTGATTTATCTGAGTTGGTGGTTGGTTTCTTTGGCAGTAGTGAGCAAACTTTACCCGGGCTTTACTATTTTCTGGATTATACATTGAAAATTCAAAAGAAATTTGATGTGGTTTTGGCTAACTCAATATTGCCAATGGGCGATAAACGTGGGTTTAAAACATTCACAAAAACGATTGATGACATAATTGCCGAAAAAATACAAGGGTTAGACCAAGTGCCATCTTTTCAGTCATTCCCTGTAACTCGTTATCCGTTGTTAGAAAGAATCGGCATAGATGCAGATTCTCGGGAGAGCTTTGTGCAAATTATTGCTGATAAAGATTTCAGTGATTACAATCAAATTTTTGAAGGAATTATAGCAAAACTTGATATTGTCAATCATATACAAGGCTATCCTGACGAGAAGGTTGATGATAGTTTTACAGAGAAACTTATTGAAGAAAAAGTACCATCAGAGCCTGTAATCATTAACAAACCTCTAAAACAACCTGCAAAATATGACCCCACGAAGTTTCCAAGTTTTGCAATTGGTTTAAGAAAAAAGCTGTTGAATAGCTTAAATAAAGACTCCCCTAAACCTTACGCAGATGATACCTCATTTGATGAAGAGTTTATTAGTAAAAAATTCTATTTCCGTCCCAAAATTTACAATGTATTCAATCCTGATAAATTTTTAATCATCGGCGGTAAGGGAACTGGAAAGACTTTGTTTTACCAAGGTCTTAGGGATGATTTTTTTGTAAAGAATTTGAAGGAGAAGGCCGAGAAACAGGATGATTTTTTCCTTTCAACAGGAGCTATAAATTTGCAACAAGACCCTGATAAAGATAGGATTTTTGTGATTCATACGCATTTTAACATAGAAAAAATAATCAACTATGACCTGTACTTTCAGCGCTTTTGGCTCGTATATGTTTGGAATGTCATTATGATTGACATTCGAAAAGGTAAATATCTTTCCAATAGTGAATTTGCCAAAAACACCGTCCCCGATATTTTAGATGATACAAGTACAAAGCAGCGGCTTGAAACAATCATCAACGATGATAATCAAATGATAAGAATTGAGGAGGAACTCAAACAAGTGGACTCACTACTTAAAAATGAAGAAAAACATCTGATGGTATTGTTCGACCAACTTGATTTTGTGTGCAAACCCATTTACTGGGATAAAGTGATTGCACCATTTGTAAGTTATTGGCGTAGTAACCGATATAATCGAATTCTTCCTAAAATTTTTCTCCGCACTGACTTATTTAACAAATTGGGCAACATCACCAATAAGCAACAACTTAAAAGTCAATCTATTGATTTGGAATGGACACAAGAAGAAATCTATGCCTTTTTCTTCAAATGGATACTTTCTACAACAAGTTCAGAGTTTTACAACTTAATGAGAACCTACAAAGATTACCCTTCCACACAAATTGATGAAATTCAGTCAGTTACAATCAAGAATCATGTTCCCACAGAAAGTAAGTATTTAGAACCTCTTGTCAGCACATTTTTTGGAAAATTTGCTGACAAGGGTGGAACAGCAAAGTTTGGGACCAGTTATGATTGGTTTTACAACAACTTAAAAAACGCTGATAATACCATCAGCTTACGGCCATTTATTGACTTAGTGTGGGAGGGTATTGGCGAAGCTGTAAAAGAAGCTGTAAAAAAGGATGATAACTCATCGAAGCCTATTTTACCCCCTCGATATTTCATAGTTCCTGAGATTAGAACAAAAGCAGTAATACGACATTTTAAAGATTTGGCACAGGAAGAAGGTAACATGGATTTACAGGTTGTTTACAATCATATCTTTAAACTTGCTCCTGGGCATCCATTAAAGAAAATATATCTCAAAAAGCGTGAGTTTGATTCATTGATGGCCGATATAATCGAAAAAAATCCATCAATTGAAAATAAGGAAGTGGATAAGTTAAAAGACTTGTTGATTGTAAATGGTATTGTTGCTGAAATACCCGTATCAGGTGCGTATCTTAATTATCGCTTTGCATTTTTGTATAAGTACTTTTTGGGTTTGAAGTAAGTTCACGATTATACACTGAGCGAAAGCTATCCTGGGTACCCCTCTTCACACATCATCTCTCCGTAATCAAGCAAGTTTTTAAAACAGCGTGAAAATAGCGATACCATCACTTCAAGTGATGGTATCGCTGGAAAACTTACTCAATCAAAAATATACCCATGCTCTCCAAACTCTCCCACACCAACCGCCAAGGCGATACGACTTACTCCCAAAGGATGGGAAGATTAAACGAGCGATGAAAGGGTTCTGTTTAATCCATTACAATTCTTAAAAATTCAGGGTAGCACTACATAGTGATTTTGATGTAATTGATAGATTTACAGCTGATTATGAATAATAGGTAACGGATAACGAACACCGATTTAGCACTATTCCACCAAAACCCCTTACCTTTGTCGCAAACTTTTAGAATTTTACGGTGTACGGAACAGACCTTCACGAATTCATCCGCCTGGCGCTCGAAGAAGACCTCGGCGATGGCGACCATACTTCGCTCTCAACCATTCCGCCCGATGCCCAAAAACAAGCCCGTCTGCTCGTCAAAGAAGACGGCATGGTGGCTGGCGTCGAATTGGCTACTCTGATTTTTGCCCAAGTAGATGCTGATTTGCAGGTGGAGGTGCTGATTCAAGATGGCACCTTTATCCACAAAGGCGATATTGTACTGACCGTGGCCGGACGAGCCCAGTCCATTCTGAAAGCCGAACGGCTGGTGCTCAACTGTATGCAGCGCATGAGTGGTATTGCTACGTACACCAACAAACTGGTGCATTTACTGGATGGCCTCCCTACCAAGTTGCTCGATACTCGCAAAACCACGCCTAACTTCCGCATTTGCGAAAAATGGGCGACTCGTATCGGTGGGGCTGTGAATCATCGCTACGCCTTGTACGACATGATTCTGATTAAAGACAACCACGTGGATTACGCTGGTGGCATCGAAGCCGCCATCTTGAAAGCCAATGCCTATTTGCTTGAAATAGGCCGAAACTTGCCCATCGAAATAGAAGTGCGGAATCTTGATGAACTGGAGCAAGTGTTGCAAGTGGGTCAAATTCAGCGAATTATGTTGGATAATTTTTCGCTCGAAAACCTCCGGGAGGCCGTTCGACGCATCGCAGGACGCTATCCAACCGAAGCCTCGGGCGGTATCAACGAAACCACCCTACGAGCCTACGCCGAATGTGGCGTAGATTACATCTCGGTAGGAGCGCTTACGCATCACGTCAACAGCTTAGATTTGAGTTTGAAGGCCTATTGACGTATTTTTGTATCCCAAACCGACCTTTACATGAAAATAGATAAAGATACACTCCAGTCCATTGCTCATTTGGCTCGTCTCGAAATCAAACCCGACGAGACCGACGCCCTCCTCAAAAGCCTCGACGACGTACTGACGTGGATGGAACAACTCGACGAACTCGACACTACGGGAGTAGAACCGCTTCGCCACATGAGTCAAGAAGTCAATGTGTTGCGAGAAGACAAAGCTATCGAGACAATTAGCCGAGAGCAGGCACTTCGCAATGCCCCTCAGCATGACGAAGCGTTCTTTAAAGTGCCGAAGGTAATCGAATAAACCAACCCTGTCAGCGGTCAACGACCCTGACAGCGGTTAAAAGTGCCGAATCTTGTCACTGGTCAACGACCCTGACAGCGGTTAAAAGCGCCGAATCTTGTCACTGGTCAACGACCCTGACAGCGGTTAAAAATCAATTCTCCAACGTAAACGTATCGGCATCAAGGTGGGCAGGGAATCGCTCACGGAAAGCCCTCATGGCTTCATAGTCAAGGGTTTGCGTATGGATAACTTCGTCGTGCTGGCACTCAAAAAGGCGGTCACCTACAAAGTTATGAATGACCGAATCACCCGAATATGGCAAACCTTTGCCGTCTTGTCCTACCCGATTGACCCCTATCACATAGCTCAAGTTTTCGATAGCTCGTGCCTGCAGGAGCGCCTTCCACGCCTGTGAGCGGGCTTCGGGCCAGTTGGCTACGTAGAGCAACAAATCGTACTGCCTATTGACGTTGCGTGACCAAACCGGAAACCTCAAGTCATAACAAATAAGCGGGCAAATCTGCCAGCCCTTCAGCGTCTGAATCAGGCGACGGGTTCCGGCGGCAAAATGATGGTGCTCACCGGCCATTCTGAACAAGTGACGTTTGTCATAATAATCAAACTGTCCGTTGGGCTGCATCCAAACTAAACGATTGTAGGCCAAGCCGCCTTCTTTGACGATAAAACTACCCGTTATCACCGCACCCGTCTGGGCGGCCATTTGTTTCATCCATTTGGTGGTGGTGAGGTTCATGGGTTCGCCTACGGCCTCGGTGTTCATGGTAAAACCCGTATTGAACATTTCGGGTAAAATAATGAGGTCGGTAGGCGAAGAAAGCTGGGCAATTTTTTCTTCAAACATCGCCAAATTGGCCGTTGGATTTTCCCAGTACAAGGCTGACTGGATGAGTGTAACCGTGAGATTTTGCATCAGAACAGGAGTTTTCGAGCCCGAAAATAACGAATTGTTGAGAGGCTTGTGCCTAAAGTACCAAAAGCATGTAGGATTTTTGTACTTTTGTGGTTCATCATAAAATGGCGTGTTATCCACAAGCAGCGATTTATGTGGACGACACCGTAGTTTTAGAGCGAAATTTCTTTTACCCCATGACTTTTTCATACTAAACATTAAATCCCCTTGGGGTTGGGGTTATTGCATTACATGAAAAAAGCACTCATCACCGGCATCACAGGACAAGACGGTGCGTATTTAGCAGAGTTACTTCTCCAAAAAGGCTACGAAGTTCATGGTATCAAGCGGCGCAGTTCGTTGTTCAACACCGACCGTATTGACCATTTGTATCAAGACCCACACGAACAAAATGTACGCTTCAAACTGCACTATGGCGATTTGAGCGACTCTACCAATATTATCCGAATCATCCAAGAAGTACAACCCGACGAGATTTATAACCTCGGGGCGATGTCGCATGTGCAGGTGAGCTTTGAAGAACCCGAATACACAGCGCAGGTGGATGGCATCGGTACGTTGCGGATATTGGAAGCCGTACGTTTGTTAGGAATGACCGAAAAAACCAAGATTTATCAAGCTTCTACCTCTGAGTTATACGGCTTGGTGCAAGAGGTGCCTCAGTCAGAAAACACGCCGTTTTATCCACGTTCGCCGTATGCAGTGGCCAAATTGTATGGCTATTGGATTACGGTCAATTACCGTGAAGCCTACAAGATGTTTGCCTGTAACGGTATTTTGTTTAACCACGAGTCGCCGCTTCGGGGCGAGACCTTCGTGACTCGTAAAATTACTCGTGGGGTAGCTCGCATTGCCTTGGGGCTGCAAGACAAAATCTACATGGGTAACCTAGACGCTCAACGTGACTGGGGGCATGCCAAAGACTACGTAGAGGCCATGTGGTTGATTTTACAACAAGACCAACCCGAAGACTTCGTGATTGCTACTGGCGTAACCACCCGAGTTCGGGAGTTTATCCGAATGGCCTTTGAAGAGGTAGGTATCGAAGTAGCATTTTCGGGCGAAGGCGAAGATGAAATCGGAACGGTAGTGGCCTGTAAACATCCTGACTATCAGGTCGAAATCGGCAAAGAAGTAGTGGCGGTGGACAAGCGGTATTTCCGCCCAACCGAAGTAGAACTGCTCATTGGCGACCCGACCAAAGCCCAAACCAAATTGGGTTGGAAACCTAAATACGACCTGAAAGCCTTGGTGCAAGACATGATGGACGCCGACGTGGAGCTGTTCCGCAAAGACCAACTGCTGGAGCAAAGCGGCTACCGTGGTATGAACTATTACGAATAACGAAGCGTATGCCATACGCTCCTACAATAAAAAATAAAAGCCCTTTTCCTTCATGGAAAGGGGCTTTTTGTTGAATGAACGTATGGTCTGCTGTTTTTTCTATAGAAACAACATCCAAAGTGTTTGATAAAAGTAGTACCTTCCATTCCGATTCAGCTTCTTACCTAATCAGCATTTTATTCCTCTCTTTTGTCAGCATTAACTATGAAAACCCTAAGTTTTATCTTCTTTCTCATGCTGATTTTCAGCAATGTACTGGCTCAAAACAAACAAATTACAGACAGCTTGAAGCATCAGTTGCGTATTGCTAAACATGATACGAGTCGTGTCAAGGTGATGTCAGAATTATGTTTAGAGTATCGCCTATCAAAACTGGATTTGGCCATGAATTATGGGAAACAGGCTTTAGCATTGGCTCAAAAAGTAGATTTCCCCCAAAGTGAGGCAATGGCTTCAATTTCATTAGGGTTTGCATATAGGGAATCAGGGGATTTACCAAAAGCATTAAAGTTGATCATTAGAGCATTAAAATTATTGGAAGAAACGAATGATTTACAAGGAATTGCAAATGCTAAGAACTCTCTTGGTTTAATTTATTGGGATTTAAAAGATTTTACCAAAGCATTAAAATACTTTCATCAAGCAAAATCACTTTCCGAACGATGGAATTTAAGCAGGCGATTGGCTTCAGTACAAAATAATATTGGGGTTGTCTTTATGGAAATGAACCAGTTTGATTCTGCTAAATATTACCTGACTCAAGCGTATGAAAATAATCTCAGATTAGGGTCAAAAGGTGTTAACCCATTACGAAATCTTGGTTCGCTTGAAGACAAATTAGGTAACCACCGCCGGGCTTTAGCTATTTTTGGGCAATGCTGGAAAATTAATGATAGCTCAGATGTAAGAAACTCGGCACTTTTAAATAACATAATGGCTGAGTCTTATCAATCAATTAACAAATTTGATTCAGCTATTTTTTATGCGAGTAGAGGGCTTGATTTAGCAAAAAGAGGTCCCTACAGAAAACGAATCATCCAGGCGTATTCAATACTTAAAGAAGCCTATAAATCAAAAGGAGATTTTAAATTGGCTCTTCAAAACGAAGAACTATTGGTAGCAGAAAGTGATAGTCTGTCTGGCGCAACTATTCAGGTGGCAGTTTCTCAAGAAGAAGAAAACCAGGTTGAAATTGAAAATAATAAAAAACAATATCAAAACCAACTCAAACAATATGCCCTTTTGGTAGGCTTAGGGGTAGTGCTATTGATTGTATTTATTCTCTATCGCAATAACCGAAAAGAAAAGAAGGCAAAAGCACTACTTCAAGAGCAAAAAGAGAAAGTTGAAACGACGCTTTCCCAACTCAAATCCACCCAAACCCAACTCATCCAAAAAGAAAAACTGGCCAGCTTGGGAGAGCTAACGGCGGGTATAGCCCATGAGATTCAGAATCCATTAAACTTTGTTAATAATTTCTCAGAGTTATCAGTTGAATTAGTGGACGAACTAAAAAGCCCCCTAACCCCCGACGGGGGCATTAAAGACGGCGAAAGAGTAGATATGGAATTAATGGAGGATATTGTTCAAAATTTAGAAAAGATAAATCTACACGGCAAGCGAGCGAGCAGTATTGTGAAGGGCATGTTAGAACACTCCCGCATGGGAACAGGCGAGCGGGTGTTAACCGACATGAATACTCTTTGCGACGAATACCTACGCCTAAGCTACCACGGCATGAGGGCAAAAGACAATCAATTTAATGCTGATTTCGAGCTAATTGCCGATCCTAACCTGCCGAAAATCAACGTAGTGCCTCAGGATATTGGTCGGGTGTTATTGAATCTGATTAATAATGCGTTTTATGCGGTGCATCAACGAATTACCGTAGAGGCAAGGCATGCCTTGCCTCTACCCTCGCCCTACCAACCAACCGTGACGATTCTGACCAATACATCAGGAAACCGTATCGAAATCCGTGTGCAAGACAACGGCACGGGTATCCCCGCCAATATTTTGCCCAAAATCTTCCAACCCTTCTTCACGACCAAACCCACGGGTGAGGGTACAGGCTTAGGGCTTTCATTGGCTTATGATATTGTGACTAAAGGGCATGGGGGGACGCTAGAGGTAGAGAGTATAGAGGGAGAAGGGACGACGTTTGTTGTGAAATTACCAATATAAAATGAAATCAATTGGACAAATACGGAATTTGATTCTATATTTGTCCAATTACTTTTATGAAATATGATAAAAAGAACCGCTACCGAAAGGCTTATTTATTTGTCTAAAACTTTCCGAAGTGTGGCAGTAGTCGGACCTCGACAAAGTGGAAAGACAACGCTTTGTCGTGCCGTTTTCCCTGAAAAGCCCTACGTTTCCTTAGAAAATCCCGATGTTTTAGATTTTGCTACTACCGACCCAAGAGGCTTTTTGTCGCAGTTCGACAACGAAAATGGAGCGATACTTGACGAAATTCAGAAAGCACCGCATTTGTTTTCTTATTTGCAACAGATTCTTGACGAAACAAAGAAGAAAGGTTTGTTTATCTTGACAGGTTCTAACAATTTTCTTCTGCAAGAGAATATTAGCCAAAGCCTTTCGGGGCGTATTGCTTATTTGCAGCTTTTGCCTTTATCACTCGAAGAATTAAAACCAAGTAAATACCTCAAAAATAATTATACTTCTCATATATTCACTGGTGGCTATCCAGAAGTGATTGCTGATGAAATCAACCCAATAGACTGGTTTCCCAATTATATCAGCACTTACATAGAAAGAGATGTGCGGCAGCTCAAGAACATCAATAATCTATCGCTTTTTACCAAACTCTTGCGAATGTGTGCAGGCAGAACAGGCCAAATACTGAACATGGCATCGCTTGCAAATGACTGCGGCATTGACCAAAAAACGGTGGCATCGTGGCTGGGCATTTTGCAAAGTAGTTATATCATTTATTTACTAAAACCATACTACAACAATTTTAATAAACGAATTACCAAAACACCAAAACTGTACTTTTATGATACGGGCGTGGCTTGTTCGCTTCTGAGCATTAAAAGTGCCGAGCAAATAGCTATCCATGCCGCCAAAGGTGCTTTGTTTGAAAACTTGATGGTGAGTGAGTTGCTCAAAAACAGGTTCAACGCTGGTGAAACCGACAATCTTTTTTATTGGCGAGATAAAACAGGCAACGAAGTGGATATTATTGCTGAAAATGCTGAAAAACTCACTGCCATAGAACTAAAAGCAGGCGAAACCATTAACAATGATTTTTTTAAAGGACTTGATTATTTTTCAAAATTAAACATTGCCGATATTGAGAAAATAGTGATTTATGGTGGGAATCAAACACAACAAAGAAGTAATGGAATCAGTATTAAATCTTGGGAACCATGAAAAAACTCGTTTTTACCTTATTTCTGGCCCTTATTTGTAGCTTTTGTTTCGCCCAGAGCAACCGAATTGACAGCTTAAAACATAAATTGACTGTTAGCAAGCCCGATACCAATCAGGTAACTATTCTAAATGCGTTAGGTTTTGAGTATCGTCAAATAAAACCAGATTCTGCATTGCTTTTTTGTGAAAAAGCCTTGGATTTGGCACGGCAACTCAACTTTACACGGGGCGAAATAGAAACTTTAACTAATCTATCGGGATTATTTAGGATAGAGGGTGACATACCAAAATCATTAGAGTTTCGATTAAAAGCATTAAAAGTCATAGAAGCGAAACTACCTCAAATGGATAAAGTTGACATTTGGAATGGGATTGGCCTCATTTATCTTGATATTAATGATTATTCCAAGGCATTAGCCTATTTTCGGAGAGCATTAGCAAGCGGAGAGGAAGAAAGCGGGAATGTGCTGGCAAATATTGGAAGAGCCTTTATGAGGAGTAAACAATTAGATTCGGCGTGGTATTATATCCAAAAAGCATACAGCCAGCATGATCAGCGCCTTTATGCTTCAAATTTTATGGATATGGGAATCATTCAATATCAGTTGGGTAAGCCAAAGCTTGCCTTTAACTACCTCCATAAAAGTATTGCAGAAGGTCTTAAAACTAATCATCGTGTTTTATCAGATGCTTATGGAACCATTTCAGGTTTTTTTAAAGAAACCAACCAGCCTGACTCGTGTATATTTTATGCTAAAAAAGGACTCATTGAAGGACAAACCATTGGTTATCAAAAAGGTATATTAACTAATGCCAATATATTAGCTGAGTTATATGAATCTAGAGACCTTAAACAAACCCTTTATTATCATAAAATTGCGAAGGTAGCCAATGAAGAATTGTATGGCGTAAAAAAGATTCAAGCCCTACAAAGAAATATTGCCGATGAACAAGAACGACAAAGAAAAATTGAAGCCGAACGCATTGCCCAAGAAAACCAACTCAAATTCAATTCCCTGTTGGCAGGTTTGGGTATTATGTTTCTGATTGGTTTTATTCTCTACCACAACAATCGGCAAAAACAAAAAGCAAATGTGGTTTTAGAAAAAACTCTTTCAACCCTCCGCAGCACCCAAGCTCAACTCATCCAAAAAGAAAAACTGGCCAGCTTGGGAGAGCTAACGGCGGGTATAGCCCATGAGATTCAGAATCCATTAAACTTTGTTAATAACTTCTCGGAGTTATCAGTTGAATTGGTGGACGAGCTGAAAAGCCCCCTAACCCCCGATGGGGGCATTAAAGACGGCGAAAGAGTAGATATGGAATTAATGGAGGATATTGTTCAAAATTTAGAAAAGATAAATCTACACGGCAAGCGAGCGAGCAGTATTGTGAAGGGGATGTTGGAGCATTCACGAACAGGCACAGGCGAGCGGGTGTTAACCGACATGAATACTCTTTGCGACGAATACCTGCGCCTAAGCTACCACGGCATGAGGGCAAAAGACAACCAATTTAATGCTGATTTCGAGCTAATTGCCGATCGTAACCTGCCAAAAATCAACGTAGTGCCGCAGGATATTGGTAGGGTGTTGTTGAATTTGATTAACAATGCGTTTTATGCGGTGCATCAACGAATTACCCTAGAGGCCAGGCATGCCTTGCCTCTACCCTCGCCCTACCAACCAACCGTGACGATTTCGACCAATACATCAGGAAACCGTATCGAAATCCGTGTGCAAGACAACGGCACGGGTATCCCCGCCGATATTTTGCCCAAAATCTTCCAACCCTTCTTCACCACCAAACCCACAGGCGAGGGCACAGGGTTGGGGCTGAGTTTGGCGTATGATATTGTGACAAAGGGGCATGGGGGGACGCTGGAGGTAGAGAGTATAGAGGGAGAAGGGACGACGTTTACTGTAAAATTACCACTCGCAACTAGCTAAAGCAACCAACAAAAAAGCCCTATTTCGTTGCGAAATGGGGCTTTTTGTGAGCGTATTGCTACTTATTTATAAAACTCAAAGTAATATTTACTGCCAGGCTCGTCGGCATAGGTACCTTCCAGACGCACACGGCCTTTCTTGTTCGCCAAGATGGTTTCTACGTCCTTGGCATTCCGAATCGCTGACTCGCCAATTTTAGTAATTACAAAGCCCTCGCCAACGCCAAGGTCTTGCAAGCGGCCGCCGTCTTCTACACTGATTACCTTAGCACCGCCGTTCATTTTAAGGGCTTGTTTGTCAGAATCAGACAAGTCGCTGATTTTGGCTCCTAACGACGATACCGTGACAATAGCCGCTTCGTCGCCTTTCACAATACCCATATTACCATCCCGATTGCGGAGTGTCACGTTGAGATCTTTGCTAACACCGTCACGGTTTACCGTTACCGATACATTGTCACCCGGCTTATGACGACCTACCGCTTCTAACAAATTGGTCAAAGTCCGAATTTCTGTGCCGTCCACCTTCGTGATGACGTCGCCAATCTTTACACCTGCGGCTTTGGCAGCGCTGTTGTTGTCTGAATACCCACCTACATAGATACCTTTCGATACCTTGAGGTCAAGTTCTTCGGCCAGTTTATTGTTGACTTCCTGCATCTTGGTGATACCCAAGAAGCCTCGCTGCACGGCACCATACTTGAGCAAATCAGCCGATACTTTGCGCACAATGCTAACGGGTACTGCAAACGAATAGCCCACAAAGGTACCCGTCTGACCACCTGCAATAGCCGTGTTGATACCGATGATTTCACCTTTGAGGTTAATCAAAGGGCCACCGCTGTTGCCAGGGTTTACAGCCGCATCGGTTTGGATAAACGATTCAATCGGGTTATCAGCATTTTCTAAAATACCAATTCCACGGCCTTTGGCACTAACGATACCAGCCGTTACGGTCGATTCCAAATAACCAAAGGGGTTTCCTACCGCCAATACCCACTCGCCTACCTTGAGGTTGTCAGAATCGCCAAAGGTCAAGAACGGCAGATTCGCCCCCTTCACCTGAATCACCGCAATGTCGGTATTAGGGTCAGTACCAATCACTTTGGCTTTGAATTCACGCTTGTCGTTCAAGATGACGTCCACCTCTTCGGCGCCTTGCACTACGTGATTGTTAGTGACGATGTAGCCGTCAGCACTAATAATTACGCCCGAACCCGACGCCTGTTGCTTTTGAGGACGACGCATTTCGTCACCAAATCCAAAGAAATCAAACATATCCATCTGTTGCTGACGCACCTGACGTACGGCAGTAGATTTGATATGCACTACAGCAGGGATTGCTTTCTCGGCGGCATAGGTAAATTCGCCTGGAGCACTTACCGAAGGCGTAGCTCCCGATGTGAAACGGGTATTAAAAGCCGAGGGGGCATCGCTGAAAACGACTTCTTTCTTGTCAAGTCCAAGGATTTTGTAAGCTCCTAATGTAACGGCGCTGCTCATCAGAGCCACGAGCGCCATTAGTTTCACGTTACTTTTCATAGTTGTTTGTTAAAATTATTTTCACTGAAAACGCACAAATCACCGAGCATGTTTTGAGAAAACACGAGCGTTTTTGTAGAGTGGTGTTAGAATCAATACGCTAAATTAACGCAAATCTTCATTGGAAGTTTCGTTTTAGCCCATGATTTTAACAAATTTTAAGATTCTTTCTCATCAAAAATGAGAGGCAGAAAATCTGCCTCCCATTCCCCCTCTCACATAAAAGCCATTTTATGCAATGTCAATAAGGCGTGGTTCTTTGGGTTTGGCTTCTTCTTTTTTAGGAAGCGTTACGGTCAATATGCCGTCCACGTAGTTGGCAGCAATCTGTTCGCTATTTACAGTTTGCGGAAGCGTGAAGGTACGTTGGAAGGCCCCAAAGCTAAATTCTCTACGAGTGTATTTTTCGTTGCTTTCTTCGGTTTTATTCTCTTGAGAGGCCGAAATCGTCAACTTATTGGTGTGTAAGCTCAATTTGAAATCCTCTTTCTTCAGACCCGGAGCGGCTACTTCTAACTTATAGCCCTCCTGCGACTCAATGACGTTGACGGCAGGCAAATTGCCAAAGAATTGAGCAGGTGTAGCCGGAGCCAAAAAGTTGTCAAATTCACGGTTGAAAAAGTTGTCAACCAAAGTAGGTAATGCTGAGTTGAATTTTACGAGTGCCATGGTGATATTGTTTTTTAAGGTGTAACATCATGTGTTTGGCCTACTTTATTCAATTCTTGTGCCATGCTCAAAAATGCGTCACTTTGTCTTAGTTTGAGTGTTTTGGAAGGATTTATAGTGACAAAATGGCTGATTTTCTAAGATTTTATCTTTAGTTTTGTCACAAACAGACCAATCATAAACGTATTCCAACAAAAAAGCCTACTCGGTATCGAATAGGCTTTCAAACTAACCGTATGACGAAACAGTAAATGCTTATTTTTCTTCTTCCTCCTCCTCTTCGTCTTCATCATCTTCTTCTTCTTCCTCGTCCTCTTCCAGTTCCTCTTCTTCTTCCTCCTCTAAATCCTCATCTTCTTCCTCTTCTTCGTCTTCTTCATCATCTTCTAACTCGTCTTCGAGTTCGTCATCGCCTTCTTCTAATTCGGCGGTTAATAGTTCCATTTCGAGTTCGTCTTGTGGATGTACGCTGAACATGGTTTTGTCTTTTTAGGGGTTAAACATCTCAACAAACATAGCAGTCTTTAGTGATTCTAGTGGGCTAAAACAGATTATGATTTGGTGAAATTTTGAGTAAAACGCTAACAAAGTCTTCATCTATTCTTTTCGTAACTGGTAGCATACTTTTACGGCTTCGACGCTCTTCGGCCTGTACTTATCCGATTGGCTTGTCAGAATCAAAGTCATGCCTTATTTTTAAGAGTTCGTGGTTGAACCGTTTAAATTCATCAACTAAATCCGTAACCCATTTATGAAATCTGTAGTTGCGATTTGTCTATCTTGGATACTCACAGCCTGTGTGGGAACATTGGTTTTTGCTCAGGACCCTAACCTCATCTTGTCGGAACGAGAGCGTTCTACTGTTGTTGACGAAATCTTAGAAGACCGTTTTGCAACGCTTCTTCCCAAGCTGATGCGCCGAGAAGGCATTGATATGTGGGTGATTATCAGCCGAGAATATAACGAAGACCCCGTCTTGAAAACCATGCTCCCCAGCACGTGGCTTTCGGCTCGCCGCCGAACTATTATGGTATTTTTTGATAAAGGTGAAAAAGAAGGACTGGAACGCTTGGCCATTGCTCGCTACGACGTCGGAAACCTGCTCAAAGGTGCTTGGGATATAGATGTTCGTCCTAACCAGTGGGAGGCTTTGGTCAAGATTATAGCTGACCGTAATCCTAAGAAAATCGGGTTGAATTTTTCGGGTAATTACGCCCATGCCGATGGCCTTACTTTTACCGAACACAAAGAATTCATGGCCAAACTTCCCGAGGAGTTTCAAAAGCGAGTCACCTCAGCCGAGCGCTTGGCCGTAGGCTGGCTCGAAACTCGTAGCGAGCGAGAAATGGCTATTTACCCACTGATTTGCCGGATTTCGCACCAAATCATCCAAGAAGGGCTTTCTGAAAAAGTAATTCACCCAGGCATCACCACTACCGACGACGTGGTCTGGTGGTATCGGCAGCGCATCACAGAGTTGGGTTTAGAAACGTGGTTTCATCCTACGGTAGATGTACAACGAGCTGATACCGAGAATTTTGACCATCTCCGAACATTCTCTAAACGTCCCAACCGTCAGGTGATTTTGCCGGGTGATTTACTGCACGTAGATTTTGGCATTACCTACCTGCGCCTCAACACAGACCAACAGCAACATGCCTACGTGCTCAAACCGAATGAGAAAGACATTCCCGAAGCCATTAAGAAAGCCTTCCAGAATGGTAATCGCTTGCAGGATATTTTGACCGAAAACTTTAAGTCGGGGCGAACAGGGAATGAAATTTTGAAGACATCGCTCGAACAGGCTAAAAAAGAAGGCATCAATGCTTCTATTTATACCCATCCCATTGGCTCGCATGGGCACGCTGCGGGCCCTACCATTGGCATGTGGGACCAGCAAGGAGGCGTACCTGGCCCGGGCGATTATCCTTTGTTTCCGAACACCGCCTATTCGATTGAACTCAATGCTGCTACTGATATTCCCGAATGGAAAAAGACCATTCGCATCATGCTCGAAGAAGACGGTTATTTTGATGCCAGCGGGTTTAGATACATAGATGGCCGCCAAACCGAGATTTATACGATTCCTCGCAAATTGCCGTATGTGAAGTGAGAATGTTGTCATCCCCCTGCTTGCGCACCTATCTACGCACCCCCCTTCGCCGACGCATGAATCAGCCGCACAAGGGGGACAGCAAGGCAATGGAGAATAGAATAAATCAAAAATCTGTAGCCCTCTGAGAATAAATTAGTTGATATGATGTAGGGGCGTATGGCATACGCCCGAACTATCACGAGGTGTCTGCCATATGGTTCTACAATTTATCAATTTTTACAACTTCGAGCAGCATACTTTCTAAGGTGAGCCCTGGGCCGAAGGCACAGCTTAGGATTTTTTTACCCTTATCAGCTACAGAAAGCTGCTCGAAAATGGCCTTTAACACAAACAATACCGTACACGACGACATATTGCCATACCGACGTAACACATCATACGCAAACCGATTGTCATGTTTGGAAATCCCCATGCTTTGCTCGATAGCCTCCAAAATTGCTTTTCCGCCAGGGTGCATGCCATAGTAGCCAACTTCAGATGACGAAACCCCTGCCTGCTCAAGCAACCGATTGACTAGCGTAGCGATGCCATTTCGGACCAATTGTGGCACATACGACGACAGCACCATCTCGAATCCAAAATCAGCTACGTGCCAAGCCATTTCAGATTTACCTTCGGGAAATAAGTCGCAATAAAAAGACCTCAAAGCCAAAGAGTAGCCTTCTGAGGGTTGCGATTCAAGCCATACTACAGCTGCGCCATCGGCAAAAAGCGAGTTGGCCAAGAGGTGGTCGTCGCTCGTTTTTTTCTGAAAATGAATCGTACATAGCTCTACACATACCAATAGTACCTTGGAAGAAGGGTAGGCTTTACAAATGGCATCGGCTACTTTGAGGCCGTTGAATGCGCCATAGCAGCCCATAAAATTAATAGCAGTGCGCTGCGTATCAGAGCGTAGCCCTAAGTGTTCAATCAATTCAATATCGAGCCCGGGTGCATACATGCCCGTGCAACTGACCGTAATTACATGCGTAAGTTGGGTTAGGTCAAGGTGAGGGGCTTGCTGCTGGCAGTTACGGATGGCCTCCAATACCAAAGGGAGCGCATGGGTTCTGTAAAGTGCCATGCGGGCCGAGATGCTGGGAAAGGGCTCTAACGTGGGAGTATTAGGCAAAAAACTAAACTCTCCTACTGATTTGCCATAATCGGCCAAGACAGAGTGACGTGTCTCGATACGAGTAGAACGATACAAAGCATATAGCTTGCGCCGTTCTGTTTCGTCACATTGCAAAACCTCTGCCATGAATGTAGCGATTTGCTGTTGTGAAAGCTGGTTGGACGGAACAGCCGTACCAATGGCATGAATAAAGGGCATACGTGGTGGTTTTGCTACTTTGCGTGCAAAATACAGAACATTTCTATTGAGAATACGTCGGCTGGATTGCTAAAAGCTGTAAACTTGTACAGCCCCAGTGCATTGGTGGTTATCCCAACGGCTCATTGTATGCTATCATCAACTAATTTTCGCAGTACCTTGTTGCACCTGCGATTCCCTTTTTCGTTTTTTTTACTTCCCATTTATCTGTTTGCACTCTCCCAAACAACTCATCCCAACAGTGCAAAGGCTGTGTGGGTTTTTGTGATATTGCACTTCTTGATTTATCCTGCCTCCAACGCTTTTAATAGCTACTTTGACCGTGACGAAGGCCCCATCGGAGGACTTGAAAAACCACCACCTGTACAGAGAAACCTCTATTGGACAGCACTGTGCTTCGACGGAGTTGCTGTGCTATTAGCTTGGCTGATGGTGACAGAAGTGTTCGCAATAACGTGTCTAGCGTACATTTTGGTGTCTAGGGCATACAGCCATCCGTGGATTCGTCTCAAAAGATACGCAATTTTGAGTTGGTTGGTTGTGGCTTTTTTTCAAGGAGGTTTTACGTATGGAGCCGTTTGGCAGGCAATAGGAGGGGAAGCTCCCACAACCTTATTTCAACAGCCGATGGTACTGTTGGCAATGGGGCTGGCTACCAGCAATTTATTAGGGTTTTACCCAATGACCCAAATCTATCAGCACGAAGAAGACGCCCAACGAGGCGACCAAACCATCAGCCGAATGGTTGGGATTCGGGGGACTTTTGTGCTGACGGCTGTTATTTTTCTGTGTACCACAGTAGGCTTTGGTATCTACTTTTGGGAACAATACCTTGGAAACGTCCCCGTTATGGCCGTTTATTTGTTGGTAATGGGACCCGTATTGAGTTATTTTTTGGTATGGGGTTGGCGAGTCTGGCACGACGAGCGCCAAGCCAACTTTCGCTATACCATGGGGCTAAATTTGTTAGGTTCTTTGTGTCTGAATCTGTTTTTTGGCCTTTTGTGTATAAAAAATTCTTTATTCTAATTGCTCGACAAATCAGTTAGTTACAAAAAAAGCGAAAAGAAAAATGGATTTTTTTTGTGCAGACACTTGACAAGTACCTATAAATACTACTACCTTTGCACCACCAAAATCAAGCGGAAGTAGCTCAGCTGGTAGAGCGCAACCTTGCCAAGGTTGAGGTCGTGGGTTCGAACCCCATTTTCCGCTCACTATCTTAAAGCACCCTTCGAGGTGCTTTTTAAGTTAAGATAGACGCCACGCCGAGGTGGTGGAACTGGTAGACACGCAGGACTTAGTTCTTTGATTTCTTGGTTTTTCGTAAATTAGTTGAGTAAAAACATACTCAATAAATGGCAAAATACAAATTTTCAGATGACTTTGAAAAGCAATTTAAAGAGGTGTGTGGAAATGCACTAAGCTTGAGCCAAGCAGCTATACTGCTTAAAATGAATTACAAAACAGTAGTTTTTCATGCAAAGCGTTTAAATTGTTTTAAAACTAATCAGTCTGGTAAAGGACTCAAAAAAGTGCCTTCAAAAAAACCTATTCCATTAGAACAAATTTTTGCAGGTATTCACCCAACTTTTCAAACTCATAAGTTAAAACTAAGAATACTGAAGGAAAAATTAAAACCCCATCAGTGTGAAAGTTGTGGACTAATTGAATGGTTTGGGAATCCAATTCCTCTTGAATTACATCATGTAGATGGAAACAGGTCAAATAACTCTTTTGAAAACTTACAATTAATTTGTCCTAATTGTCATGCATTAACGGATAACTATAGAGCCAAGAATATCAAAATTTGAGTGCCCAAATGGAAACATTTGGAGTAGAATCGCTTAAATTCGGGGAAACCTTCTGTTGATGGCAATCCCGAGCCAAGTCCCGTTCCGAATGTTTTTGGAATTGGGAAAGGTGTAGAGACTTAACAGGCGATACCTACGTTTTGTTCCGAATGCTTTCGGAATCGAGATAAGGTAAAGAGAAAGTCCAGACCACAAATCACGTAATTGGACGTGAGC
Source organism: Spirosomataceae bacterium (assembly GCA_046329195.1). Lineage (GTDB taxonomy): Bacteria > Bacteroidota > Bacteroidia > Cytophagales > Spirosomataceae > JAXLVB01. The sequence continues at coordinate 2,127,615 of JAXLVB010000001.1, forward strand.
GATGAAAATCGTAGTAGGTACGAAAATCCTGTGAGCCGAAACGCTCGTACGGGTTCGATTCCCGTCCTCGGTACTCCTTTGGCAAAAAAGAGTCAAACAAAAACGGTGCAAATTGCTAATATTCAAGCAGTTGCACCGTTTTTGTTTTCCTATGGTTTCTCTTGATTTCTACACTTTTTCATCAAAAGTGTAGAAAGATTTCAACCAACCTTCAAAAACCGTCCCTAAAACGTCTCTAAAAAGAGGTAAAGATACGTACCATTTTACTTATAAGAACTTAGTTACTCCTGTGAACAGTAGCGGTGCTCTGTAAAAAGCGTGGAGTGAGGTATCTTTTCCAATAAAGATTAGTACCTTGCTTTCTCAAATAGCCTCTTTCATGATGAGAAAGCTCTTTTTGTCTGTGTTGGGTCTGTTGTGGACCACGCTGGTACTGGCTCAACTGCCAGACTCTCTCCAAACTCGCCTAGAACAATATCTCAGTACCTACGACCATCCGAACGAACCTGGTTTTGCGCTGCTTATTAGCCAACGAGGGCAGGTGGTGTACCGCAAAGCGGTGGGATACGCCAATCTTGAACATGGGATTCGGAATATTACCCAGTCGGTGTATAGTGTGGCATCGGTATCGAAGCAGTTTACAGCGGCGGCGGTGGCTATGTTACAGTTAGAGGGTAAAATAGATGTAGAAGCTTCTATCCGAACGTATTTTCCCGAACTTCCTGAAGGGCTTCAAACCGTTAAAGTGCGGCATTTGATTCATCATCAAAGTGGGCTGCGAGAAATCCGGGTGTGGAGCTTTTTGGCAGGTTATTACTCCGACATTTATAACATGACCGAAGGTGAAACCCTCGAATGGGTGTGTCGTCAGCAGAAACCGTATTTTGAGCCGGGTAGCCAGTACGACTACTCCAACACCAACTATTTCTTGATGTCGCTGTTGGTACAGCGAGTATCGGGTAAAAACCTTCGGGTATTTTGCGAAGAACGCATTTTTAAGCCACTAGGCATGGCTCATTCGCACTTGCACAACGACGTAACAGAAATTGTACCGCTACGAGCCACCGGCTATTACAAAGATGAAAAAGGAACTTTTCATATTGACCCCGAAGCGCAATTGTACAGTCTCGTTGGTCCGGGACGCCTCTTTACGTCGGTAGAAGATTTGGCAATATGGGACGACAATTTTAATACCGGAAAAGTAGGCGGAAAGCCTTTTTTAGACCTGATTCAAACTCCAGGTAAGTTTAATGCTGACAAAACCGGCGAATACGCTTACGGCCTGAGTATTAGTACGTTCAAAGGACAACGAACCGTAGAGCATAGCGGTGCCAATACAGGCTATAACGCTAATTTTATGCGCTTTCCTGACAAAGGCTTTACCCTGATTTGCATTAGCAACAGCGGTCATTTGAGCCCAGTGAACATTACCCGCAACGTAGCCGAAATCATGCTCACGGGTCGCATCGAAACTACTCCAGCCGTAGCTCCTACGCCTAAACCTCCATACGTACCTAAGAATTCTGAATTGGCCTCACTATCAGGCAATTACTACAGTGCCGAACTCCAAATGATGTACCAAGCTTTTGTGAAAGACGGCAAGCTGTTTGTACAATACAAGCCTTACAAACCCATTTTTGAAAATGCGCTAAGTCCTGTCAGTAAAGATGTGTTTACAGCAAATGGTTATGTCTTGACCTTCGTTCGAGACGAACAAGGTAAGGTTACCCATTTTAACCTTGGTGGTGGTCGTATGGGCGTGATGCGATTCGATAAACAATAACTGTAAATTTTTGATAATCAGTCTAATTTGAGCAAAATGGTCTGATTCTACCCCTGCTATTCATGAAAAACACTGTTACCATCGTCACGGGTGCTGCCTCCGGTATTGGTCAGCAAGTTGCCATTCAGGCGGCTCAGTTAGGCACTTTTGTGCTGGCTACTGATGTGAATACCGAAGGTTTGGCCAAGACAAAAACCGCCATCGAGCAAGCAGGTGGGCAAGTAGAAGCCATCAAATTGGATGTATCGAAAGCTGATGAAATTGAGCGTTTTGCTAAATTGGCAATGCCTAAACTACAAGAGCGCAAGCTGATTTTGATTAATAATGCAGGGGTAGCGTTGGCATCGGGTACTTTTGCAGAAACCACGCTCGACGAATTTGAATGGCTACTGAGTATCAACTTATGGGGCGTTGTTCGGATGACTAAGGCGTTTTTACCTTATATGCTTGAGCAAAATCAAGGGCATATTGTGAATATTTCGAGTGTATTTGGGTTGGCTGGTGTTATGAATCAGTCGGCTTACTGTACGGCCAAGTTTGGTGTACGAGGTTTTACCGAATGTCTCCGAATGGAACTGCTTGATACACAGGTACGCACTACAGTTGTACATCCTGGAGGTATCAAAACCAATATTGCAGCCAGTGCACGGGTGGGCAGTACGAAATCTCAAAAAGAACGAGACTTTGCTGCCAATACCTTTGCCCAAATCGTACCCACTACTGCTGAGGAAGCGGCTCGACAAATTCTGAACTGTGTTATCAAAAACAAACCTCGCTTGGTCATAGGGCGAGACGGCAAAGGCATTGACTTGTTGACTCGCCTCATGCCTGCGGGCTATACCAAATCCATGCGCAAAGAGATAGAGAAAACCTTCGGAAAAGGTTTTTAAAAAACACGCTGATTGAATTATATTTACAAAAAACATAATTAGTTTTAGAGCCTCAAAGCCAGCTTTTATCAAGTATTGAGTTGTAAGGGTAAAACAACAGCTTGGTAATCAGCTTATCAATGAAACGTATCATTACCACCAATCCTATGATGAAGCCAATCGGTTCTGATTGGAAATTTGTTTAACTCAGTGAACACATGGCAAAAACTACAAAGAAAGATACGCCTACCGAGGCAACAGAGCCTGTAAAAAAGGCCAGTAAAACCAAGAAACCTGCCGTTGTTGTGGAGGAAACCGCTACCCCTTCTCAAGAAACGCATTATAGTCGTTTTACGGAGTTTGACATCCACTTGTTCCGACAAGGCAAGCACTATAAACTCTATGAAAAATTAGGCTCGCATGTGATGGAGTATCAGGGTGCTACAGGGACTTATTTTGCAGTATGGGCGCCCAATGCTACGTCGGTTTCGGTCATTGGTAATTTTAATGGATGGAATCGGGATAGCCATTCGATGAACCCTCGCTGGGATGGTTCCGGTATTTGGGAAATGTTCATACCTCATATCGGCAACGGTGAAGTCTATAAGTATTTTATCCGTTCTAACTCTGGTGCTGTTTTAGAAAAAGCAGACCCCTATGCGCTTCGGATGGAAGAACCACCCCAAACGGCCTCCATTGTGTGGGATACGTGGTACGAATGGACCGATGCTGATTGGATGCAAAAACGAACCGAGCGGAACAAGCTCAACGCTCCTTTTTCGGTGTATGAAGTGCATTTGGGTTCATGGCTCCGTGACCCTCAAGACCCTGATAAGTGCCTCAAGATTCATCAATATGCCGACCGCTTGGTTGAGCATGTCAAAGAATGTGGCTTTACGCACGTAGAGTTTATGCCCGTAATGCACCACCCGTATGAGCCCTCGTGGGGTTATCAAATTACGGGTTATTTTGCTGCTAATGCCAAATATGGTACACCGCAAGACCTGATGATGCTGGTCGAAAAACTCCACCAAAACGACATCGGGGTGATTCTTGACTGGGTGCCTTCGCATTTTCCGGGCGATGCCAACGGCTTGTATTTTTTTGATGGTACGCACCTGTATGAACACGCCGACCCTCGCAAAGGCTACCACCCCGACTGGAAGAGCTATATCTTCAATTATGGCCGCAATGAGGTTCGTAGTTTCTTGATTTCCAATGCGTTATTCTGGCTTGATCGCTACCACGTAGATGGTCTTCGGGTAGATGCTGTAGCCTCAATGCTGTACTTGGATTATTCTCGAAAAGAAGGAGAGTGGATTCCGAACGAATACGGTGGACGAGAAAACCTAGAGGCGATTTCGCTCTTCAGAGAACTTAATGTAGCCGTTTACAAGGATTTTCCTGGTACACAGACTATCGCCGAAGAATCCACCGCATTCCCCGGCGTATCTCGCCCAGTTTATACAGGAGGCTTGGGCTTTGGGATGAAGTGGATGATGGGCTGGATGAACGACACTCTCAAGTATTTTGAGAAAGAACCCGTGCACCGTCGCTGGCACCACAATCAGATTACTTTTAGTATTGTGTATGCCTTCTCCGAAAACTTTATGCTCCCCCTCTCGCACGATGAGGTAGTATATGGCAAACACTCTTTGCTGGACAAAATGCCCGGTGATGACTGGCAGAAGTTTGCTAACCTCCGTACGCTGTTTACCTACATGATTACGCACCCGGGTACGAAGTTGATTTTTATGGGAGGCGAATTTGGTCAACGAGCTGAATGGAATTTCAAACAGTCGTTAGATTGGCATTTGTTGGCACATAATTCGCATGAAGGCGTGAAAAAATGCCTTGCAGCACTTAATAAATTATATGTGGCAGAGCCGGCTTTCTATGAAAGAACCTTCGATAGCAGTGGCTTTGAGTGGATAGATGGTGGCGACTGGGAAAACAGCGTCCTTATCTATTCGAGAAGAGGCGAAAACCCCAAAGAACAGGTTATCGTGGCTCTAAATTTGACCCCAGTACCCCGCCAAAACTACCGGATTGGCGTACCAATGAGCGGTGTATGGCAAGAGGTGTTTAATAGCGACAACACCGAGTTTTGGGGCAGTGGAATCACCAACGACGAAGCCATGATGTCCGAAGACGTAGCATGGCACGGCCGTGCGTACTCGATTCCGGTGAAGCTTCCGCCGTTGGGAGGGATTGTGCTCAAAATGGTATAGAAACCATTTTTATATCAACAAAAAAGCGGGGCATTTGGCCCCGCTTTTTTGTTGTATCTTTTCCTTTGCTTATTTTTTCTTGTACCAGTTATAAATCAGCGAAACCGAAAAGGCTCGGTTGTTCATGGTAAGCCCGGCCTTGTCAGAGATGTTGGTGAAGCCATACATGTACCGAACATTGAGACTGAAGTCTTCGAGCATGTCTAAGAAATCATAGCGAGCACCCAACATAACGCCAAAGTCCTTGCGAGTGGGCGGGCCATAGGTAGAGGGAGTGTTAGTAGCGTAGCTAAACTCAGGTGCCACCTCAAAGGTAAGCCCTTCGGTAGGGATGTAGCCTACCACAGGCATAAATGTCACGTAGTTGTAGTTGTTGAAAATAATCTCACGAGGTCGTTTCCACGTACCGCCTTTCACCATGAATTGAAGTTCTGGCTGAAACACCCACTTTTCGTTGCGCATTCGGTAAAATACCCCTATGTGTAAGTCAGTTTTGTACCGAAAAGTAGTGATGGTGTCTTTAGGAGAATAAGCAGTATAACCTGAGGTCATACCTATTTTTACCCCAAAATGTGGTTTCATATACACTTGCGCCCGCCCCACCTGCGTTGCCAATAAAACTACTAAAAGCGTAATCAGTTTTCTCATCGAGTTGATTCTATCTACTTGCCGTTCACAGAATAAGTACGTGTTCAAAATCAGTTCATTTTACCACTGACATGCCCTTGCCTGCTGATAGACTAACAATTTGTTACCAATAACCAGTCTTGACTTCGCTTGATCACCTCTGCTTCTGTTTCTAAAAAACTGATAACGAATAACCAGTAACCAATAGTGTCTCCAAACAACAATGCGTTAAAATGAATTACAAAACAACCAAAAAACGAGCGAAAAGCCTAATTTGAGGTAGAAGGAGGCATATTTTTAATCCAGTTTGCCCAAATTTCAAATAAAGACTCCACCTCAAATGCTTCTGTTTTTACAACAGTAGTTTGCAGATATATTTGGCTATCTATCTGATTATGAAATACTAACGATGGTTTCGCTGCAAGTGGTAAAAACTGCAAACTGGTACTTTTGTAAAAAAATGAAACCGTAGAGCAAAAAACTGAACATAAGTGAGCCGGCAACGAGTCCATCGTAAAAGCCCAGTGAGCTTGTTGTGAGAGTGCTGCAATTTCGTCGAGTGTTAACTTACTTACGGCATTAAACAACCGATTGTGCTGGTCAGGGTGCTGCTTTAGTACTTGCTCATAGAGCTGTATGGTGTAGGAACGTTGCCCGCTAAAAACCAACAGAAAGTGGGTATGTTGAAGTAGTAACTTGCACCAATCTGCCCAAAAAGTAATCGGTACCATCTTGGTTTCAAGGCCAGCTTCGGGGCAAATCATAACGTAGGGTAGGGTAGGAGCCGATAGACCCAATCGGTGTTGTACTGCCGAAACCGAAGACTGTACTGAAAAATACGGGGCTAGTTGGACAGGGTTGAACCGTACACTTGCGTCGTGCAGGAGCAAGGCATACATAGTAGTATGGTGAAAATCGCCTTGCGGCAAAAAATGCTCTATATCCAACAACCCTCCAAAACCTCGGTCACCAAACCCGATGGCTTTTTTGACCTGAATACAAGGCAAAATAAAGTGCGATACCGTGTCTGAATACCGAATGTCGATAGAGTAGTCGTACACCTGCGTGCGGAGCTGCCGAATGGCCTGACGGGTAGTTTCCCAGTGGGCTTTTAGTTTGGCCCAAAACGAGATCGGTCGGCGGTTGTTTCTGAAATGATTGAGATAAACCATTCGACGGATGTAAGGATTATGAGCTAGCATTGGCTCACACCAATCGCCCACCAGTACGTCAATGGTAGCTGCTGGATATTGCTTTTTGATGATTGGAAACAAGTACGAAAACGTAAGGGCATCGCCCAAGTGGCCAAACGAAATCAGTAAAAAATGGGGGGCTACTGTGTTAGGGGTACCTCGCTTGCGTCGTTTGTAAAACAACCTAGCGTAGGCATCTACCACTACATCAATGAGCCAGAGAAAGTATTTTAGTTTGCGCCCAGCCGAATAGGTTCGCATCAGGAATGGGTTAAGTTGCACAAGTAAGCTATAGATAAATCAAACGAAGGCTTACTTTTAAATGAAGTTCAAATCTACCACCATTTTAGGCAAAACTCATTGGTTGAGGTTCAGAATATCTGGAAGACTCGGCGTTTGAAAGGCCGTAACCTATGTGGTTTGCTTTATTTTGCATTAAAAAGGTTACACCAATCCACCACCCAGTTGCTGACGCATGACGCCCCTACCACGAAGGAAGATTGCCTGAGTACCAGTAACCAATTAACCAAGGCCTAAAACACCCCACGGTCGTAGAAGGTGCGGCGGCGGCTGATTTTGAGGTCTTTGAGCAAACTTGACTGTACTCGCAAGTCAAACGAATAGGTATTGGCACGAGCACCCTGTGCTGCAGGCGTCCAGTTAAACTCCATTACCCAGCAGTGTAGCATCCGTTGCATACCTATTTGCGAGTATGTAACGGCCTTATTCACAAAATCATAGCCTGAGCTAAAGGTAACTTTCCATTTTGACGTAAGGCTCAAGTCTCCACTCAGGGTAATACTGCTCACCGACTGCCCCGTTTGTTTGCCTGGCACCAAATACGTTTTGTTGTAGCTCCACTGATAGCTCAAATTGAGGCTCCAGGGAACGTCAAAGTCCACGTACATATCAGGATGCTGTTGTACAAACTTGGCTTGTTCTTCGGTAGCAGCCGAGCCTGGGGGTACTTTTTTCTCTTTCTTCTGTGGGGGTCTAAAGCTCGTTCCGACCGAGAAATACGCCGATTTGAGCTGTGCAAACCCCTTGCCCGCAGACAACAAATAAGTGTTTATCTTTTTCCCTTGTGTGTAACCATCCTCGGCTATATACAAATAAGGGTCATAAGTTGCACTTAGGTTTACGTTGAATTTTTTGAGGATATTGGCCGTGGCATTCATCGCAATGTCTGACATCTTGAGCGAGTCGGCCAATAAATTATAGGAGCCACTCATACTTAGGTTGTCAAGCAAGGGGATTTTCTCAAACTGCTTGGCGGCGGTGTCTGTTTTACTCCGTAATTTCATTTCAAAGTTGTTTTGAAGCGAAAACCCAACACTTCCTGTTGGGCCGGGAGCACTGCTCAGGCCATTGTATCGAGACACTACGGCGAAATCCCCTTTCTGATTGACCTGTACCCGCTGGAAAAAGCCAAAATTTTCACCCGAGAAATCAGGCGAAGCATTGAAGCTAATTGAGGGGGCCATCGTGTGCCGAATAGCTTCTAAGCGTCCAATTTTCAATTTGCTGAAATACACCGTCCCGTACAAGCGGGTATTGGCGCTCACGTTGAAGCCATAACTGTAAGTAGTGAACAATCCACGAGTAGTATCAATCCGAATAGCCGTGTCGGCGGCCATGTATTTATAGCTGTAGCGAGTGGTAAACAACTCACCTTGGTAGCTAAAACCTGGTGTTACGTTAATATATTTGAAAACCTTGAAGTTAGGTAAGGTAAGGGGTACGTTGTAGCGACCCGTGAATTTTGCAAAGCGAAGTATCTCTGGAATAGTCGAGAAATTGACACTCAGTGTGGTGTCTTTGGTATAACGAGTGTCTGGATTGGCTACTTTTACCTTGAACGGAAACAACGAAGTATTAGGGCTGATGCGGTTGGTGGCACTAAACGAGCCGCTGAAGTCTAAGGCCATCCGAAACTGGTCTAAAAACGACGAGCTGACGGCATTGCGACGCTTAAACGGCTGGAACTGGTTGATACCAAAGTTGAAATCCGTAGAAGCATCCAGTTGTCGAGTAGCTACGTTTTGATTGAGGCGCAAGCTGGCCCCTGCCCGCCCGATATTGCCCAACATCATGTTGTAAGACACCGACGAACCAAAAGCACTTGACAGGTACTGGCGGCTGTCAAAAGAGTTACGTTGCCCAAAGCCATTAGTACTGGCATTGACCGAGGCCGAAAAACTACGGTTTCCCCGTGATTCGGGTGTGTGTGACCACTGGATGCGGAAATCGTTGGTAGGATTACGATTTGCCTCATCGCCAGTAGTGTTGTGGTTAAACTGGATATTGAGGCTACCGTTGTAGCTATATCGCTTTTTGTACGACGACTGTACCCCTAATCCCCAGCCACCTTTAGAGTAGATTTGCCCCAATAGCTGCATTCCAATATGCTCGTTAACAGCAAAATAATAGCCACCATCACGCAAGAAAAAACCCCGCCCGTTAGGTTCTTCGCCATAAGTGGGCATGATAATACCCGACGTTCCAATTTCTTTTTGCTTGGGTACTGGAAAATACCCAAACGGCAATCCAATAGGCAGCGGAATATCGGCAATCACTAAGTTGAAAGGACCCGAAATCACCTGCTTGGTGCCTTTTTTGGGGTTATTGGCAAGTTTAAGTTTGCTCGATGCAATATAAAAATGCGGGTGGGCCAAATCGCAAGTAGTGTAAAGACCCTTGCGTAAATACAGGTTATCGTCTTGGTCTTTTTTAACGTTTTTCCCCTGCACAAAGCCTTCTCCCTGTTGGGTCACTACCGCTTTGATAATCGCTTTCTTGCTCTTAAAATTATACCGAAGAGAGTCAGCGTTGTAGGTGGTTCCTCCCTGAGTGAATACCGGAAAACCCACCTTTTTGCGGGTGGAGTCAAGAGTTCCTTTGGCAAAGATTTCGTTCTTGGTGTAATCAAGGCGAATGTAGTCGGCTTCGAGCTTAATGTCCTCATACTCAACCTTTGCTTCGCCATACATGGTTACGATGTTGCCTTCGTCTTCCATGATGGTTGAGTCACGAGAGGTATATTTGACCTTCGTTTTGAGGGCACCCTCTTTACTCCACAAAGAGTCTTGTCGGCTTAGTCGAAGGCTATCTCCCTTGGTTGACTTTTGCCGCTGTGTAGTGTCGTTTTTGACGGGTAATGTACCAAACGGTCGAGCCGCCGAATTGGCTTGATTGCCCCTTCGTTGACCTTGCGCCCAAGCGCTTGTCACCCAACCCAACCCACATATCAATAATACAATGATGACCCGCAAAATTTCGCTACGTTTTGTTCGTTTTATTGAAAAAATTATATTTGTCGAAAGACGATGCACACCACCTACGGTTTGATTGAACTATTTTTGTAGATTTCACCTCCTATTCGCCCAAAGTCAGTGACTCAAATCAAGCGTAAATAGTTCGAGATGTCAACAAGTTCTTCGTTTTTGTAACGGATTTCACAACAAAATTAACGTATCCAAAGAAAGTGTTGAGACAAATGCTGTTAAATATTGTTAAGCCCATCCGACTAATCATTCTTTTCGGGCTGATAACCAGTTCAGTAGCATGGTCACAAAGCCCTGTTAATGTAGTTGTATTAGATGCTGGCCACGGCGCCCACGACCGAGGCTGTATGGGACCAACGGGTGTCAAAGAAAAGCACATTACCCTAAAGTTAGTAATGGCGGTAGGTCACAAAATCAAGGAGCGGTTTCCAAATGTGAAAGTATATTACACCCGCACATCTGATGTATTTATACCAATTTATGAACGTGGCGAAATCGCAAACCGACATAAAGCCGACTTATTTATTTCGATTCACTGCAATGCCAACCCCTCCAGAACGCCCTATGGAACTGAAACGTATGTAATGGGGTTGCATAAGTCGGACGACAATCTGGAAGTAGCTAAACGTGAAAACGAGTCTATTTTGCAAGAAGAAGGCTACAAAAAAACCTACAAAGGTTTTGACCCCAACTCACCACTCGCTTACATTATGCTCACTAATTTTCAGAACGCTTTTTTGGCAAGTAGTCTGAGTTTTGCGAGCAAAATCGAGAAAGAATTTAAGCACTACGCCGAGCGGAGTAGTCGTGGTGTGAAGCAGGCGGGCTTTATTGTACTATGGCGGACTACCATGCCAAGTGTACTGGTCGAAACTGGCTTTTTGAGTAACCGAAAAGAAGAAAAGTTTTTGGCCTCCGAAGAAGGTCAAGAACAAATCGCCGAATCTATTGCTCGGGCTTTTGCCAAGTACAAAGAAGAAATGGATAATCAATAATGAGTGCCAAGCTGGAGTTCCTAACAATACGTAAACTGAAATCAAACACACACGGGTATTCCTAACACTTCAATTCATCAATGATTTATGCTGCAGACCTTACAAGGGTCTGATTAACCACCGAATACATGAGTAAAGAAGTCAAAGTTGCGATACTGGCCATTGTTTCAATTGTAATCTTTTATTTTGGGTTCAGGTTTTTAAAAGGCTCTGAGTTGTTTTCTACAGAAAATGACTACTTTGTGGTATATGACAACGTGGATGGCCTTGCTGTATCAAACCAAGTGATGCTCAATGGCTTTACCATTGGCCGAGTCAAAGCCATAACCATTTTGCCTGAAACCCAGCATCGTTTGTTAGTTAATCTGAGCATACGCAATGACATTCCCCTGACCGACAGTACTGTAGCCGTTTTGGCCGACGGAGGTTTGCTGGGAGGAAAGATGATTTATTTTAAAATCGGGAAAGGTAAGGCCATCGGAGACCAAGACACATTGTTGGCCAGCAAAGAGATTGGGCTTTCGGCTTTGCTCAAAGAACGGGCTTTGCCTGTTCTGAAAAATGCGGACTCCCTCATCATTTCGTTGAGCAAAGTGGTTCACGGGTTTCGCTCTACGGGTACGGTACTCACCAAAATGCTCGAAACTACGGATCAGACAATTGGTCAAACTGGCAAAGTGCTTACTGGTACTATTGAAGAAAATCGGCTTGCCTTAAAGGCGTTGTCTGCCAATTTGAATACGCTTTCGACCAACTTGATTCAGACCGAAAAACAGCTTCCCCTGATTCTTGGCAAAGTCAATACCATGGCCGACTCGCTCGGTGCCCTGCGCTTGGGCGAAACCTTAAATCAAGCCAAGGTAGCCGTCACATCGCTTCAACGGATGATGACGGGCATCGAAAAAGGAAATGGTTCGCTGGGTAAGCTTTTAAAAGACGAAGGGTTGTACAAAAACATCAACCAAGTGTCGTCTAACCTTGATAAACTGTTAGTTAATTTCAGAACTTACCCCAAACGTTACGTGCATTTTTCGCTGTTTGGCAAAAAAGACAAAGGTTCGCCTAACAACCCTCCTGACTCTGTGAAAACTGTTCCGAGTGATTCGGTTAAGAAGTAGCTTTGATTAAAAACTCGAAGCCCTACAAGTTCTTAGTTGACAAACTTGTAGGGCTTTTTTATGTTTATACCCAAATCACTTCATCAGCCTCTAATGATAGCTTACAAAACAAGAACAGTAACCTGATTTAGAGCTTTTAATACTATGAATAATCAAGAGCAATTTGCTGTGTTGTTGGACAATCTCCAGCAAAAAACAGAAAAAACTAAATTGGGTGGTGGCCTAAAAAAAATAGAAGACCAACACCGCAAAGGCAAGTTAACAGCCCGAGAACGCATTACTTATCTTACCGATAAGGATAGCCCACAACTCGAAATTGGCCTGTTTGCTGGAGACGGCCTCTACGCCAATGAAGGTGGCTGCCCTTCGGGCGGTGTAGTAGTGGTAATTGGTTATGTATCAGGGCGACAGTGCGTTATCGTTGCCAACGACGCTACAGTGAAGGCCGGTGCTTGGTTTCCGATTACGGCCAAGAAGAACCTCCGTGCTCAAGAAATTGCACTCGAAAACCACCTCCCTATCATTTACTTGGTAGATTCTGCCGGGGTTTACCTGCCCATGCAAGCCGAGGTGTTTCCTGACAAAGAGCACTTCGGACGCATTTTCCGGAACAATGCCATCATGTCTTCAGAAGGTATCATTCAGATAGCCGCTATCATGGGCTCGTGTGTGGCAGGGGGGGCGTATTTGCCCATTATGTCCGACGAAGCGCTCATTGTAGAAGGAACTGGCTCGGTATTTTTAGCGGGTTCGTATTTGGTCAAATCTTCGATTGGCGAAGACGTTGATAACGAGACACTGGGTGGTGCCAGCACACATTGCGAGATTTCGGGCGTTACGGACAACAAATACCCCAACGATGAAGCCTGTCTTGATGCTATTCGTAACATGATGAGTAAGTTAGGGCACACTCCTACCGCAGTATTCGACCGTGTCGAAGCTGTGCTACCCAAAAAAAAGGTGGAAGAAATCTATGAGCTACTACCTGTAGATCGTCTTAAACCATACGACATGCTCGAAATCATCGAACGAATTGTGGACGACTCTTCCTTTGAGCAGTACAAAGCACTGTATGGTAAAACCTTGCTTTGTGGTTATGCCCGCATTGATGGCTGGGCGGTAGGCATTGTGGCCAACCAGCGCAAGATGGTAAAATCTAAAAAAGGCGAAATGCAAATGGGCGGTGTCATCTACTCCGACTCAGCTGACAAAGCAGCTCGCTTTATTATGAACTGCAACCAAAAGCGTATCCCTCTCTTATTCTTACAAGATGTGTCAGGCTTTATGGTAGGTAGTCGTTCGGAGCATGGGGGCATCATCAAAGACGGCGCCAAGATGGTCTCGGCTATGGCCAATTCAGTAGTACCCAAGTTCACCATCGTAGTCGGAAACTCTTACGGAGCCGGCAACTATGCTATGTGTGGCAAGGCATACGACCCTCGCCTGATTTATGCCTTACCCACCGCCCAAATGGCCGTTATGAGTGGAAGTTCGGCAGCTAAAACCCTTTTGCAGATTCAAGTTGCCAGTCTCAAAGCCAAAGGGCAAGCACTTTCTACAGAAGTCGAAAACGAACTACTCAGCGAAATCACGAACCGGTATAATTCCCAACTTTCGCCGTACTATGCCGCCGCCCATCTCTGGACAGATGGCGTCATTGACCCACTTGACATCCGTAACGTAGTAAGTATGGGTATTGCAGCCGCCAATCATGCGCCCATCACAAAGCGCTATAATGTGGGTGTCATTCAAACGTAATGTACTATACAAGTTTCTTTATAAACTCTCTTTAAAAGGCTAAAAGTATCAAATATAGTTATGAAAACCCTCTCCGACCTGCTTCTTTTGGGTGACCCACGTCTCTATCAAGTTTGTGAGCCTGTTTTGCCTACTGAGCTCCATTTGGTGCCTCACTGGGTAGCTGATTTGCACAACGTGATGCAAGAAATCAGAGCCAAATACCACTTCGGAAGAGCCATTGCGGCTCCTCAGTTAGGCATCATGAAACGGCTGATTTACATGAACATTGACCAGCCTGTAGTGTTTATTAACCCTGAATTGGTCAACTTGAGCGAAGACTTATTTGAACTCTGGGACGACTGCATGAGCTTCCCAAATTTGTTGGTCAAGGTAAAGCGGCATCGTTCGCTGACCATTCGCTACTTAAACGAGCACTGGCAGCCTCAAGAATGGACGATGCAAAACGACCTTGCTGAACTACTTCAGCACGAGTACGACCACCTCGATGGGATTCTGTGTACCATGCGTGCAATAGATGACAAGTCCTACAAATGGCGCTCTACGCCTATATAGCGTGGTTGTTCTATAAGCTATATTTCCCCGTTTTTTGTAAAAAATGAATGTAGTTGAACTATTTTATATAAATTTACGTAATTGATTACGTAACTACTTACTAAATGGATTTAATCTCAGAATTAGGCGCTCTGGCATGGGGTAGCCGCCTAAAGCGCCTCAGCGATTTGATTATGAAACAAGCCAGTGCTGTGTATCAAAGCTATGGCATTGAGTTTGAACCTAAATGGTTCCCTTTATTTTACTTGCTGGCTCAAAAACAAGAAATGGGCATTATGGAAATCGCCGAGAAATTGCAAGTGACGCATCCTGCGGTTATTCAAATAGCCAAAGAATTAGAGAAAAAGGGATGGGTCACTTCAAAAAAATCAGGCGACGATGGGCGAAAACGCATTCTGAAACTGACTAAAAAAGGTCTTGACTTCTTGCCTCAATTACAAAATATCTGGCAAGACATCAGGGCTGTCAACGAAGCGCTACTAAGTCAACGCAATTACCTGCTATTACCTGCTGTAGAAGAACTCGAACAAGTGTTGACTGAAAAGGAGTATATCCAGATTTTCAAGGAATTTCACCAAAACAAAACCCACTGAACGTTCGCTATGGAAGTACAACTTATTGATTATCAGCCTGCCTATAAAGAAGACTTTAAGCAATTGAACATCGCTTGGATTGAAAAATATTTCAAAGTAGAGCCTCATGACCTTGAGCAGTTAGACGACCCCGAAGGATACATCATCTCGCAAGGTGGACAGATTTTTTTAGCAAAGGTCGGCTCAACAATGGTAGGGACTTGCGCTCTCATCAAAACAGGAGAGACCAGTTATGAATTGGCCAAAATGGCCGTTTCGCCCGACTATCAAGGCTTAGGTATTGGCAAAAAGTTATGCGAAAAAGCCATTGAAACTGCCCGAAACTTAGGAGCTACATATCTGTACTTAGAATCAAATCAAAAACTAACACCTGCGCTCACGCTTTACAAAAGCGTAGGGTTTGTAGAAGTCCCCATTGGAGAAACGCCTTTTGCAAGGGCTAATTTTAAGGCTGAAATGTATTTTTGATTTGTTGCATTAAACATAGCTTTTATCCAGCATTGGCAAAAATGAAAGTTCATTGATTTGAAAATCAGCGGTATAGTTGAGTACTTCAATTTCTGAACAAAAAGCAAAGCCAATACCTGCATTTTTGACCATACACAGGTCATTGAGACTGTCGCCTACTGCTATCATTTTTGTAAACGGAATATGATATTGCTGCGAGAGTTCGAGCAGTGCGTTCGTTTTACAAAGGGTGTGGTTACAAACACTTTCAGGCTTTCGGAAAAAGAAAGACGGGATTTTTACCTCACCATTGGCGATGCCACCCGAAAACTCTAACTCGTTGGCCAAGGCAAAATCGGCTCCTATTTTGTTTTGAATGTGGTTAACAACAAAATCATAGCTATCGCTGATGATACCGATGATATAGCTACGACGACGCAACTCTGCAACGGTCTCGTAAATGTCTTCTACTACTTTGATGCGATCAATTATGGCCAAAAGCTCCTGTCGGCTACGTCCTTTGAGCAATTGAGCGATTCGTTTGGTCATAATCACGGGGTCTTGTACGTCTGCTCGTCTTTTGAGCAATTCGTCATAAAATCCAAATTCAAACGCACATTCATCAATAAAACGCCCTTGCAAAAGGGTGTTGTCCATGTCAAAAACAACGAGTTTATTAAGATGAAGCAGGTTTTCATTGATAGCAGCCTCCATTTGAGTGCGTACAATTTGTAGCGATTTCAACTCTTGAAGGCTTAGTTTCCCTTTGGGTTGTTGAATGGCTCTTTCAATTATGGCAGTTGTTACTTCTTTTGACATTTTGGGTAAGGCATTCCATTTTTGCATTTTATTTTTTATCTCCCCAATCATGACTTCGTCCATCTGACAGCCCAGCAGGTGTAGGTCTATCAAAATGCCAATATCAACCCCATAGCCTTCAGCAAAATTGAGTTTTTGAAGCCATTCTTTTTTGCCAGCAATCATGCCGCTAAGGGGTTGTGAAAACTTCATCAGCTCTGGAAAAAAGATGGTAAGTAAGGGCTTTGCCACCATTTCGGTCACTCGACCTGCCTGACGATTGAAAGTTGCTTTGGTGAAATCAAGTTGATTGTCAATAATTGGTTGCGTGAGCATTCCGATGGTTTGCAAAGGATAAGGGTCTATATCGGCATCTAAAAAGACGATGATGTCGTTTTGAGCCAAATCAAGTCCTTGTTTCATCGAAGTTCCTTTTCCTCGAATAGGGCATTCATGTACGATAGCCCCAGCATATCGAGCCACCCACGCCGTGTTGTCGGTAGATTGGTCATCTATCACAAGAATTTCGGTGACGTTAGGAATATTCCTTGCAAATTGTACCACATTTCCTACGGTACTTTCTTCATTATAGGCAGGGATGATGACGGTTATCATGGTTATTACTACGTTTAGAGATGTAATTTTGAAAGAAACTGAACAACCGCAAAACAGTTGTTCAGTTGGGTACTTCAAGTCATGAAAAATTATTGTGTCGCTGAACCACTCTCTATAAGTTGCTTAAAATCAGGGTCTTTGGGGTACAATCTTGCGCCTGTATCTACAAAAGTTTTCGCTTTGTCAATGTCTTTTTCTACTTCTGAATAATAGACATACAGGTATTTGAGGGCTATCTTCATGTCGTACTGATAAAATTTTTCTTTCTGTTGATTCTGGGCAAGTTCTACGAAACGTTCGTAGAATGGAATAGACTTTACATAAGCTGTATCCTTGTTAGTATGACCATAATAGTTTGCCCTTGCTCGGTACAATATGGTTGAAATATGGTTTGGGTTTGCCTCTTCAACAACTGCAAAAGCAGAATCTGCTTTTTGATACATGGTTGAGTCTTTTCGACCCGACTGATAAGCAGCCATGCCCAGCCAAAATGTATCGCTTATCAAAGACTTTTTAAATTTTTTGTTGCCAGTTTCGATGTAGTTGATGGCTTCTTCATAGTGTTTTAGTTTATAGCTTATCTTAGCTATTTCACTATATAGGTTTTCGGTAGAATCAGTTTCGGCTGCCTTAGCCAAGTAATACACCGTCAAGGAATCTTTGTTGGTGATGGTAGTATCTGGTGTGTTTTGGTAAGACCGACCCAACATTTTGAACTCGATACCTTCTACTTTTTCAGGTGCTTTTTCTACAAAAACAGTCAAGTTACTAATCGTTTTATCGTAATTTTTTAGGTTAAAATACGACCTTCCCATGATGCGGTATTTCATAGGATCTGCCAATTGGTTATTTAAGCGTTCAACTTTTTCGATGGCACTTTGATAGTTTTTGGCCAAATAATCAAATTTTGCCGAGCGAAACATCAAATCAGTTGTGGGTGCCTCAATCAGCTTGATGTACTTGTCAAGATTTATAGCCGCTATTTTGGTTTTATTGGTTGCAAAACTCATCTCTGCCAATTGGAGGTAAGCTGGTGCGTAGAGCGAGTCGGCTTGAATGGCTGCCTTGAAATAGTCGCTGGCGATATTGGTACTACGCCCTCGCCAATACACATTGCCGATACGGGTTTTGGCTACACTTGGGCTTGTCAGCAAATCAGTAGCAAATTCGTAGGCTGTTACGGCTGGGCCAGCGTTGCGTTGGTCGAGTAGGTCACGGGCATCACCGATACTTAACCAAATGCCTCCATTTTTTTTGTCTCTTTTCAAAGCCATTTCTAAATATTCAATGGCTTTTTGGGCATTTCGGTCTTTGTATAGTGACTTATCTAACTCTCCCATAACATTAACATAACCCGTGTAGGCCTCGCCGATACGCCACAAGATTTCGGCATCTTTGCCTTTACTTTCTTTCATTACTTCGGCAATAATGGCATCAGCATCGGCAGTACGGCCTTCTAAATGGGCTACTATGCCCAAACCTGCTTTGTTGAGGGGTCGTCGTTTTTCATCTAATAAAGCTCCTTTTTCAAAAAAAGCCTTTGCATCGGTCAACTGTTTGGTACGAACCGCCACGTAGCCGCTATAAAAATAAGATTCGGCAGTTGGAGTATTTTGGACAATCTTTGCCATTTGAGCAGTGGCATCAGTAAATTGTTCTCTTTCCAATTGTTGCAGCGCATTGGGAATACTTTGACTCAATGCCTCAAAAGCAAAAAGCGCAAGTGGGAGAAATAGATAGTTGGTCAGCTTTTTCATGAGAGTACATTTTAAGGATTAAACAAAGAGACTTGGGGAATTAGAAAAATAAGAAGCTATTGCGAAGGCTAACTTCTGTTGAGCCTAAGTAGGCCGTGAGGGTATAAATGCTGATTCTATATTCACCAGGGGCTACTTTTTGAGTAGGCTTAAAAGTCATCTTTACTTTTTGTGGTGCTTGGTCAAAATTTACGGTAGTTGTGGCATAGACAGGTATTTGAAATGACATCTCTTTGGTTTTGATTACCTGTGAACCCAACTCACCCTTCATCGGATTGCCGTTCAGGTCGGTAATGCTCATAAATACTTCTTGTTTGGTATATGATTTAAGTGCCATGGGCAAATTGAACGACACTACCAACTCATTCGCTTTTTTGGCTTTTGCCGTAACCTTCGTGTTAGGCTTGAGCACATCCACTCGAAAGTTGTCCGCAGTAATGAGTAATTTTGTGGCAGCCAACTCGCTTTTAGCTATTTCTATGACCTTGGTCTGGGCAGTTAATTGGGCTTTGAGTTGATAGTTTTCTGATGAAATTTTTTCATTAGTCAGCTTTATCTGAGTTAGTTCAGCTTGAAGATTAGTGCGAACTTTCTGCAAATCAGCGATTTGAGCATCGAGTTGATTGGTGCTACTTTGGAGGGTTTCGCTTATCTGGTGATATCTATTGAGCATAGCATCTTTGCTACGAAGGGTATGCTTAATAGAAGCCATTTGCGATGACAATACCCTGTTTTGGTCTTTGGCTTCTGTCAATTGGGCGTTGAGTTGGTCGCCAAGCTGAACAATTTCACGTTCCAGATTTAGCTTTACCGATAGGAGCGAGTCAGCTTTGAGTTCAGATTTATTTTGGGCAAGGGTCAAATCCCCGCTTTTATCCCAATAGTAAATACCGCCGAAAAGAGAAAAAACGAGCAGGAATGTGAGTACTCCAGCGATTGATTTTGAGTTTTGTTGTGTCCATTCCATGTCCGTAAAAGTTTAAAGGTGAAAAATTTGTAACGATTTGATGTTACAAAGGTCTCTCCCCAAACTTAATGCAGACTTAATGGTAAATTAGATGTTGCTTAACTACCAAAAAAAGTGAGTATTAGCAATGAGGTATTTCTATTAAAAATTCAGTACCTACATTTGGAATGCTATTGACACGAATGGTGCCGTTGTGAAGTTCTACGGTGCGCTGCACTACTGAAAGCCCTACTCCAAAACCTCGTTGAGTTACTGCATTTTTGGCCCGGTAAAACGGCTGAAAAATGTGTGGTAAATCTTCCGCATCAATCCCAATACCGTTGTCCTTTACTTTGATAATGCAATGAGTGTTGTTGAAATTGAGTAGTAATTGCACCTCGTTTTGAGTGCTGTACTTGCAAGCATTGATGAGCAAATTAACCACTACATTGACCAACAGCGTCTCGTTGCCTATTACAAGCGTACTGTTTTCGTCGTCTGGGATTTGCTCAAAATCAAACCTTACTTTAAAAGTCGGGTCGCTGTTTTCTACTTGGCTCTTGGCAAGCAGGAGTACTTCTTCTAAGTGTACCTTCTCAAAACTAATATTACTACCATGATCCATCACTTTGGCCAGTTGCAAGAGTCCGTTTGATAAGGCGATAAGTCGGTCAGTATCACGCTCTAAGTGCTGGAGTATCTCGTGATTTTCTTGGTGTGTGTGTGTTTGTGACAAGCCTACCTGTATTTCAGTTTTAAGCGCCGCCAACGGAGTACGAAGCTCATGCGAGGCATGCGACACAAACTGTTTCTGCTGTTGAAATGCGGCCTCGAGGCGTTGAAGCATCTGATTAAAATTGTTGGACAACTCGGCTATTTCATCTTGATTATTACCCAACAAAAGGCGTTGGCTTAGGTCTTTGGCAGTAATATACGATATTTGATTATTAATGTGCTGAATAGGGCGCAGGGCTTGGGTTGCAAAAAAAACAGCAATGCTGACAGTAAGCAGAATACCGATACTGAATCCGATGAAGAGTGTATTAAGTAAATTTTTCATTTGGGCTTCGCCCGTCAGGTCGGTAGCAGCGGCTACTACCACAAATCGGTCGTACTGACCTTTAAACAACACGCCGATTACGTCTTGCTGCCTGTGGCGGAGGGTTAGCTTTTCTTCAAGGCGCACTTGATCCAAGAATTGGGTTGTGAGATATTCCGCTTGCAGTTCAACGTTAGTATAGAGTAGTTCGTTTTTGTAATTAAATACGTAAATTTCTTCGTTGGGGAGTTTTGCCAGCGAGTTTTTGTCAATGATTTTGAGTAGTTTGGCATTAAACTCACGGGTATCAACCAGCAAACGGGCCGTGGTTGAAGCCCGTCGTTGAAGCCGATCATAGAAGTTTTTTTGGCGTTGATTTTCGGCATTCCAATAAACTACTGCCGAAAAAACAAACAATATAAAAGCGACTACCAACGTAAACTGCAAAGCGATTCGATAACGGATTTTCATGTTAAGTGGCTTTTAGGTAATAGCCCAAGCCTTTTTTGGTATGAATGAGTTTTGGGTCAAAGTCTCGGTCAATTTTTTTGCGTAAGTAATTGATATATACTTCGATAATATTAGTATTAGTATCAAAATTTAAGTCCCAAACTTTTTCTACAAAATCCATTTTAGATAGTACTCTACCTTTATTGCGAAGCATGTATTCGAGCATCTCAAATTCACGGGCGGTGAGTTCAATTGTTTTACCTTCACGAGTTACGGTTTTAGTCCTCAGATTCATTTCTAAACTATCTTCTCGGAGTAGCTCGGCATTTTGGTCAAAATGGTCAGCTTTACTTCGACGCAACAGGGCATGGATACGTGCCAACAATTCACGCAGGTCAAAAGGTTTTACCAGATAGTCGTCGGCGCCTTGTTCAAGCCCTTTTACTTTGTCATCAATTTCACCGAGTGCCGTCAGCATCAAAACAGGCGTGTTGATACCGTGTTGCCGAATGGCTTTGCAAACCTCAAAACCGTTCATTATGGGCAGATTGATGTCAAGCAAAATCAGGTCATAGGCATGCGTTGTACCCAAACGTGCGCCCACAAAGCCATCATAAGCAGTTTCTACCTCAAAACCTTCTTTGAGTAAGCCTTTTTTGGTGGCATCAGAGATTCGTTTATCGTCTTCAACAAATAGTATTTTAGCGATGTATTCCATGAACGGCAGGTTAGCGAAATGTTTGCAGCAACAGCGTGTCTTTGTTGAGGCGTGGTTTTAAGAACTCATTTAGTTTATTGAGATCCGTAGAAGTAAACTTAGGGTCAGCAGTTCTCATCAGTACTTGCAGCAAGGTATCCGTTTTTGTACCCTGTAAGACTACATTAGAAATACCAATCTGTTGGATTTGAGGATAGAACGCCTGTAACTCTTTAACTAATTGCAGATTACGACTCATAAGTGAATCTGAGTTAGGAATAATACTCAATGTTTTAACCAAATTCTGAATGGCTTCATTGCTCATTTCAGAAATCTCTTCACGGGTGAGATTCATACGAAACAATTGCAAATCATACTCAGGTAGCCCATTAGCGGCCAGCAGTTTTTTAAAGATGTCTATCTGTTCGTTTTCAATCTTTTGACCAGAATAATATATTTTTAAACGGTGTGGTTTGCGGTCATAATTGATGTCCCATTTGATAACTTCATTGCCTTGTTTGATGACCTCATTAACAACTTGGGTCATGATGGTTTTCTTCTCTCGATTACGCACATAAACCGAATAAAGAAAATACATGCTGGGCAAAACCGTGATAAGTAAGGCAAAATAAATGCCATTACGTACTTGCTTACGAATACGGTCATCGAGGTATTCTTTCAAAGGAAATTGAAGGTATTTTACAACAGCAAAAGTAGCCAAGCTAATAAACACGGCATTGATTGAAAACAGATAAAAAGCACCTCCAAAAATTTTCCAGTCGGCATGGGCAAGCCCAAAACCCGCCGTACAGACGGGCGGCATTAGGGCCGTAGCAATGGCTACACCTGGAATGGCGTTGGTTCTTTCAGTACGTGAACCAGCAATAATACCCGCTACCCCCCCAAAAAGGGCAATCAACACATCTAATAGTGTTGGCTGAGTACGAGCCATAAGCTCGGAGGTGATTTCACTCAATGGCGAAGCCAAAAAATAAACCGTACTGGTGGCCAAACTCGCTACGGTGGCAATAGCCAAGTTACGAAACGAGCGAAATAGCATATCTCGGTCATTGATTCCCGTACCCAAGCCTACTCCCAAGATAGGAGACATCAAAGGTGAAATAAGCATAGCTCCAATAATGACTGCCGTAGAATTGGTATCAAGACCAATAGAAGCCAACATAGCCGAGCAAATCAGAATCCAAAGATTGTAGCCTCGCATTGAAATCCCTGCGGATATCTCTCGTATCGTTTTTTGGGCATCGGTTGTACCTAAGACGTGAAAGAACGTGTCGAACCAATTGAGGATGAAGGGTTTCATAAAGGGTTAGAGGAAGATAGAATGAATGGCTTTGGACAACTTTCGTTATTTCATTAAAAGTACAACTATTTGCAAAAAAACGAAAACTGAGAATAAATACTTTCCTTCTATCAATTAAATGAGAGATTATACTTCAGATTCAATGAGTTTTATCACACTAACTTTTAGTATTCATAGGGCAAATTGTACAGGTCTTGTGCATCGCTCATCATTTTGAAAAGCATTTCGTAAGATATGCCAGATTCATTGTCGTTATTTTTACGGTGCGTTCTAATATCATTTTGCAGATGTACCCATGCCATGTACCATTTGCTACCGTCGAGTGCCATACGCATTTCTTTTTCTTGGTCTGGACAGTTAAACGCTATTTTTACGATTCCTTCCATTTGAAGATTTGGTTACAGTTTTACAATTTTTCCCATGATCTGATTATCATCAACAATTGTTTTAGCAAATTGATAATGTTCCTTGGGGGCAGTTTATGTTTATTGGTTAAATACCTCTTTTAGCGAACGACAAGCCTTGGCTTCTGAGCGGCAATTCGGAAGTTAAAATTTATAGATACGGCTTAACAAATTATTTTTCAGCAACTTAACCTATCAGATAATGAGCCGAACGCCCCCGAGTTCTTCCACTCGGTATTCAAATTTTTGGCTTGGAGAGCCGATAAACATAAAATTGGTGGGGATATTCCATTTTTGAGAGAGTTCGTTTATCAGTTCTGGGCCAAAACGACCCTCTATTATTTCGTAAGAAACATCTATCTCTGGATAGGCACGGTCGAGGGTTTCAATGTCTCTATGCAAATTTTCTGGGGCTTTAAATTGGCTATTTTCAACCGTCACAATACGAAGCCTATTGGTTTCTTCATTTGACTGTATATACATCAGCACTCGGTTGAGCGAAGCGATGTCGTCGCCTTTTGAGAAAAACACAAATTCCTGACTCGTAATATGGTCAATGGTTTGATGCGTCCATTTAGTAAACCAAGAAATGAAGCGTTTGAGCGGATTAAAAAAATACAACATCACCGACAGTCCACCTCTCAAAATCAAAGAGCGGTTCATCATCAGTAGGGCAATCAAAAACGTAGGGATAAAATATTCAAAAAACACCCATACATAGCTGGGATTCAACACCAGATTGCCCAACAACGCTACTCCAACGGCTATCAGCGCCAAAAACACAGACCCAATGCTAGCTTTTTCGGGCCTTGGCAAACGCTTCCGTCGAAGTTTTAAGAGCAAGTTACCAATGCCAAATAGCCCCATCACGGCCAAAAACGAAATGGTATAAACGCCCGCAAGGGCTTTTAATTCGCCACCCGTACTCAACAAAATAGCTACACAAAGGCAAAAAAACAGTAACAGAATATAATAAGGCGCTTGACTTTTATTCTCTTTCAGAAATAGTTGCGGAAAAATACGGTCTAAGGTCATGCGCTTTATCAATCCGCCTACGCCTACAAAAGACGTAAGCACAGCTCCACTTAGTACCAATACCGCATCTATCGAAACCAGCCAAGCAAGCCAACTTCCTGCCGAACGCTCACCCATAAATGCCAGCAACGATTGCTGATGCGCTTGGGCTTCGTGTATAGGCATGATACCCAAGGCCAAAAGTGCAATAAGCGGGTTAAAAACAGTAACGATAATCCACATATTGCGCAGTGTTTTTGGAAAAACACCCTTAGCTTGCTCCTCTACATAATTGGCTGAACTCTCAAAACCTGAAATACCTAACATGGCTACCGAAAAGCCCGCAAAAAGTTGAAATGATAGACTATGCTCTGATTTAGCGGCAAAATTAAGGGAAAAATTCCCAAACCCGTTGGTCAGTAAATACCATCCACAGCACAAACACAGAATGACTAAGGTCGCCAAATGGCCAATAAAAATAACCACTGCTACTTTCGACGATTCTTTCATGCCCAACAAATTGAGCAACAAAAACAACAGTAAAAGCCCAATGGTACATGGGATAATGGGGAGTGAATGGTTGAACGATGCGGCATAATGCACCGCCTCGTTGGCCGAAATCACACCTGTAGCTACGTAAGAAAGGATAGTGAGGCAAGCCGCCAATGATGCCACCGACTTATTGGCTGAATTGAGCAGTACGTTGTAGGCACCGCCATTGAGCGGTAAAGCACCTACCACTTCGCCATAAATTTTACGAAATAAAAACAAGGTAACACCCACAAACAGCAACGAAATCCAAGCGTACTGGCCTGCATACATGATACTAATAGCCGAAACATACAAACAAGAAGAACTAATATCATTGCCACAAATTGCCGATGCAGACAGTTCACCAAGTTTAGGATGGGTTTTCATTTAAGGTTTAGGTAGGTTTGTCACGAAAGGTAACAAATTCTATGCATTCTGGTAGTTTTTATGAAACAAACAAATCACCACAACAAATCATCCAGAAGTTAAT
This sequence comes from Spirosomataceae bacterium, assembly GCA_046329195.1. Taxonomy (GTDB): domain Bacteria; phylum Bacteroidota; class Bacteroidia; order Cytophagales; family Spirosomataceae; genus JAXLVB01. The sequence goes on from JAXLVB010000001.1 coordinate 2,153,130, forward strand.
TTACTAAAAATCAGGCTTTTGTACAAATTCAAATACCAAGACATATACTTACTCTTGTGGTTAATTTACGCTCAGATCAGTCAAAAATGGTTGAGGCATGGTTGCCATAGTATTCATCATATCATTGACAGGTTGCATTTGAATTGCTTTAAAGGGCTGAGGTCTAATGGACAAAACAGGTACTTTGGCATGGTTTACAATTTGTTGTGCAAACGGCCCAACAAAAAAATGCTCTATTGTAGTATCAATTTCAGAAGTTATGACTATTAAATCAATATCAAATTGTTGTGAGCGATTCAATACAGCATCGGCCCAAGCCACAGTATTTGACCATTCTATATCCGCTTTAATTTCATCTTGTGATAGTTGCACCACCAGTTTGTCAAGCATAGCAGTTAGCAAATTTGTTTCCAGACGTGAGTCTCTTTGAAATACCCCGAATACAGTGAGATGAGCATCGTTTTTTCGGATGATTTTTCGAGTAAAGTCATATTTATCTAAGGCTCCCTCAACAGGCCGTACAGGGAAAAGAATTTCCTTAAAATCTGTTTTGGTAAAGTTTTGGGGTACCGTAAGCACAGCACAAGGGGCCGTCTTGACAACCTTGTAAGCATCAGACCCTAAAAAATAGGCTCTAATACCTGACGTACCATGTGTGCCCATTACGATGAGGTCAGCGTTAAAATCATGTGCTGCTTCAATGATATTGAGCGGTACGTCTCCTATCCTGCACTCCACAGTGCCAGTTACACTATTCCTTCTGGCTAAACTTCCTAATCTTTTGATTTCTTCTTTAATAATGTCTTCTTGCGAAAAGTCAAAGATGAGTGCGTCGCTCGAAATAGCGATGTATTGGCGAGGTTCAATGACAAACAACAAATTAATAATGGCTTTGTGGCGATTACTCATAGCAATGGCTACGTGCAAGGCATTCATAGATGTTTCGCTGTAATCTATGGGTACTAAGATTTTGTTTATTTGGAGGTTTTCCATGATATTGAGATTTAAAGTGAAATATTTTATTGAGGGGTAGATAAGTGGTTAATCAGTCAGTTGTACTGAACTTTGGGTAGGCTAACAAATTGGAAACCAATAAGGTAACTACGAAGCAGGTGGAATTGATAGCACAGGCACTTGGGCATGGTTAATCACCTGCTGGGCAAAAGGACCGATGAAGAAATCTTGAATTCTGTAATCAAGTGTGGCTGTAATAATCACTAAATCAGCTTTAAATTCTTTTGTTTGGTCAAGAATTTTCTGTGCAAAAGAATCGCAATAGAAAAAAGTGGTTACTATACTACAATTATCTTCTCTGATTTTATCCACAAGGTTTGTTGAAGTTTCATAAAGTGTATCAAATGTGTGAGTACTTTCTTTTTCAAGTAAGCCCATCACTATTAGTTCGGCACCATTCATACAAATAATGTTTCGTGCTATACAGTACTTTTCAAGTGCGTTAGCAATTGGTCTTACTGGAAACAATATCTTTTTGAAATTTTCCCATTTATGATGAGGCGGTACTGTTAGCACTGAACAGGGAGCATTTTTTAAAACAGAATAGGCATTGGAGCCAATAAAAAATTCTCGAAGCCCCGATGCTCCATGCGTACCCATCACAATGAGGTTGGCATTTATTTGACTTGCCTCTTTTATAATAGCCGGACAAACTGCCCCCAAAACAACAAAGCCCTGACAGTCAATTGCTTGTTCTGTTGATATTTTTTTAGCAAGTGCATTTATATTGTTCGTACGAGCATCTTTTATCTCATAAAAATCAAACTCTACCACAACACCGCCCTCTGGATAAGCAACGCCTACCGTAGTAGAATATACATGAAGCAATATGAGATGAGCTTCTTGGCCTTTGGCAATGGCAATGGCTGTATCAAGCGCATTGAGCGAGGTTTCGCTAAAATCAATGGGAACTAAAATGGTATTTAAGGTGAGGTCTTGCATAGTCGTAGGCTTTATGGCGAAACAATTTGCGGTGATTGAATACACAACAAAGTTCCGAAGCCTACCTTAACAGTAGCTTAATGCAAGATTAGAAATAAATAAGCAGGTGATATAGAAGGTGCTATTTCAGTTTTTTGACCAATTTGCCCAAGGTAAGCCCTTGTACCAAGACCGAAAATAAGACAACAGAATAGGCAACCGCCAAAATAAGTGGTTTATACTCAGAAGCAGGCAACGACAGCGCCAAGGCAATGGAAATACCTCCACGTAAGCCGCCCCATGTCATAATAATTGGAAATTTATCGTTGAGCTGTTTATTCAGCCTAAACAAACGAAAAGGTAGCCAAACCGACACAAACCTGACCACCAAAACCAGCAAAATACTAAGTGTTCCAATCAAAATATAGCTGCTTAAAGTAGGTATAGCCACAATTTCAAGACCAATCAGCACAAACAAAAAAGCATTGAGTAGTTCGTCTATCAACTCCCAAAAAGTATCCACATATTTTCGAGTAACGTCTGACATCGAGAAAGCCCTCGCATGATTGCCGATGTATAAACCTGCTACCACCATTGCCAATGGCCCCGATGTGTGCAAATAATTAGCTACCGAGTAACCTCCCATAACAATAGCCAGGGTAATCATTACTTCGGTTTGATAATGATTGATAGTACCCATCAGTTTACTACCCAAATACCCCAGCAAAACCCCCAAAAATATACCTCCTGCCACCTCTTTGAGTAATAGCAGACTTACATCACCAACTGTTACAGGCTCGGTACCAGTTGCAATTTGTAAAATGGTCAGAAAAAGCACAACCCCCATACCATCGTTAAAAAGAGACTCGCCTGATATGACTACCTCTTCTGACACGGGCATTTTGGCTTCTTTCAAAATACCAAGCACAGCAATTGGGTCGGTTGGTGATATTAAAGCCCCAAACAAAAAACAAATGACCAGTGGCACAGTAAAGCCCATCCATTGCAAAAGATAATGAAAGCCATAACCAATCAGAAAAGTAGCCATCAAAACACCCAAAATGGTGAATGCTATTATTGCCCATTTCTGCTCTTTCATCAAACTAAAATCAACGTGCAATGACCCCGCAAAAAGTAGGAAACAAAGCATATATTCCATTAAAAATGCGCCAAAATCTATGGAATTCATAAACACCACGACCGATTCTTTGAGCGAAGGGATGTAATTACCAAGAATCAATATTAGTAGCGATAAAATAAGTGAAATGAGCATCAAACCAATGCTACTGGGCAATTTGATGAATTTAATATTGATATAAGCAAACAGTGAACAAACTACCATTAAAATAGAAAGTGTGTTAAATAAGGTCATAGCCAATTCGTAGTTATTTGAATATCGTTGAACAATTAAAAATTTGAAGCTATCAGATAAATACCTCTGAACTACCATTTGGAATAGGCCTCAATTTTCACAAATGTAGTTACTTAGGAGAGAGTTATGCACATTTAGCGCTAATCAATATCTGTTTCCTTACAAAAAGATTCAACAAAAATCCCCTACCAAAACTCAGTAGGGGATTTATAGAAGTAAGCTGTGAAGAATTATTTATCGTGCAAATTACTTTTCTGGCGACTGTATAAGAAATATACGATGATGCCCAGTGTACCCCAGATTAAGAAAGCGATTTTGGTGTCAACTCGCAAGTTCCACATCAAATAGAGGTTACACACAATACCCAACGTTGCCACTACGGGTAGCAAAGGTGCTTTATATGGGCGCTCTAAGCCAGGCTCACGTACACGCAACAACCAAACCGCACCACAAATCATGGCAAAAGCTAGTAGCGTACCTGAGCTAGTGAGCTCTGATACCTTATCAATCGGTGTAAAGGCTGCCACCACCGACACGATTGCGCCCACTAAAATAGTACTTTTCCACGGTGTACGGAACTCAGGGTGAATGGTACGGAAAAACTCCGGCAACAAGCCGTCTTTTGACATTCCCAAGAAAATCCGAGTCTGTGACAACATCATCACAAGCATTACCGACGTAAGACCCGCAATGGCAGCAATAGTGATAATATATACCGCCCAAGTAAGACCATTATCAGCAAAAGCTTGTGCTACAGGGGCTTTAAGGTCAAGACTATCGAACTTCACCATACCTGTTAGCACGAGCGATACCAAAATGTATAACAAAGTACAGATAAACAACGAGGCAATAATTGCAAACGGAATGTCTTTCTTGGGATTGATGGCCTCGCCAGCTTGGGTCGAAACGGCATCGAAACCGATATAAGCAAAGAAGATAATACTGGCCGCCGTCACGATACCATTAAAGCCATAATGTTGTTGGCCTGTTTCGTCCATAACAGGCTCAGGAATAAAGGGAGTCCAGTTAGCTGTATCTACAAAGAAAGCACCAACCACAATCACAAAAATCACGGCTACTACTTTCATAATTACGATGATATTGTTGGTACTGGCTGCTTCTTTGATACCTTTTACCAAGATGTACGTGACAACCCACACAATCAAGAAAGCAGGAAGGTTCATGGCAAAGCTCATCGCTGGTGCTGCCTGACCAGCAGCTTCGGCAGCCTTGGCCAGTTTTTCATGAGCGGTCAGGGGGTCATTCATGAGCCACACAGGTGGGTCCACATGAAACAGGTGTAAAAACTTCTCGAAATAACCCGACCAACTCACTGCCACAGTAGTGGCCCCCATCATGTATTCTAAGATGAGGTTCCATCCAATAAACCAAGCAAAAAACTCTCCTACCGTGCCATACGAGTAGGCATAGGCAGAACCTTCAACGGGCAAGATAGAAGCAAATTCAGCATAGCATAACGCTGCGAACGTACAACCGATACCGGCCAACACAAACGACAGTGCCAATGCTGGACCAGCCCAGTCGTGAGCGGCAATACCCGTCAATACGAATATCCCTCCACCAATTACGGCACCAATACCAATAGACGTAAGCGCCCATTTGCCCAGTACACGTTTTAGTTGATTATTTTTGACGTCAGCTTCGTATGCTGATAGTGGCTTTTTACGCCAAATGCTGTTACTCATATACTCGTTAGGGTTTAGTTTGATTGTGAATTACAGGGGTTTTTCAGAATATTGTTTTAACAAAAGTTCCCCAAAGTAAAAAAGATTTCGTTTGAATCAAAAAAGACGGAAAGAATTTAGATAAAACAAAAAAGGTCGGCGTCAAAACACCGACCTTTTTTGCAATTATTCAAGAGCCATTAGGCTTTCTTTGAGCCTTTACCTTTGGCAGGTGTTGGTGTAGTAGCAGCTACGGGCTCTGCTACGGCTTTTTTCTTGCCTGTTCCGAAGTCAACTACGATAGGAGCTGCTACGAAAATAGACGAATAAGCACCAAACACTACCCCAATAAACATCGCAAACGAGAAGTTACGCAACACATCACCACCAAATATCAAGAGAATCGTTACTACAATAAATACCGTGGCGGCAGTCATTACCGTACGGCTCATAGTTTGGTTGATAGAAGCGTTGATGGTCTTGATAACTTGGTCTTTTTGCGTAAGGTCTGGGTTAGGGCCAAGATATTCTCGAATCCGGTCAAATACCACCACTGTATCGTTGATTGAGTAACCAATTACGGTCAAAACTGCCGCAATAAATACGCCGTCCACTTCGAGTTTCCAGCCCAGCAAATAGGTAACACACATCATACCAATTACTACCAAGGCATCGTGTGCCATCGCTACTACACCACCAAGTGAGTATTGCCACTTGCGGAAACGAATCAAGATGTAAATGAAGATGGCAATAAGCGAGTAAACAATCGAGACGAAGGAGGTCTGCATGATGTCATCGGCGATGGTTGCCCCTACTTTTGATGAACTCAATACTTTAGGATGCTCATTAGCATACTTTTGTAAGCCGGTGTTCAGAGCCGTTTCAACGATTTTGTTAGCGGCTTCTGACTCGTCATCTACCAAGTAGCTGGTTGTGATTTTCAGCTTATCGTTTGTTTCATACGTTTTTACTTCTGGCGAGCCTCCTTTGAACGATGCTTTCAAGGCTTCTTTCACATCAGAGGCAGGGATGGCATGGTCAAACTGCACTACATATGTACGACCACCTTTGAAGTCAACACCGAGGTTGAAACCTCCGTTGATGAAATAACAAACTACACCTAGTGCAATTAGTCCCCAAGAGAACCAGTATGAATACTTCCGCTTTTCGATAAAGTCGAAGTTCATTCCTTTGAATAAACCTCTCGAAATACCTGTTTCAAACGTCATGGTTTCGCCTTTGGCCACTTTGCGCTCAGCCCACCACCACATAATCAAATAAGCAATATATACAGCGGTGAAAATGGTAGTACCAATACCAATCATCAGCGTGGTAGCAAAACCTTTCACGCCACCTTGTCCAAAAATATACAAGATGGCACCAATCAAGAAGGTAGTTACGTTACCGTCAATAATCGCACTTAGCGCTTTGTCATGACCAATTTTCAAGGCTTCTAACAATCCTTTGCCCGCATGTAGTTCTTCTTTTATCCGTTCGTTAATCAATACGTTTGCATCTACGGCCATACCCATCGTCAATACCATACCTGCAATACCCGGAAGCGTAAGCGCTGCACCAAACTGAGCCAAGATACCTACGATGAAGAAGACGTTGAAAATTAACGCCACGTTAGCGACGTTACCCGGCGCACCATAGTACAAAATCATAAACAACACAACCAGTGCCAAACCACCTCCCATTGACCAGTAGCCTTGACTGATAGCTTCTTGACCCAACGATGGACCAACGAAAGCTTCTTCTACAATGCGAGTTGGTGCTGGCAATTTACCAGCTTTCAATACGTTAGCTAAGTCTTTGCCTTCTTCCAACGTAAAGCTACCTGAGATACTTGAACGTCCGTTTGGAATTTCGTTGATTACGTTAGGCGCAGAATACACATAGTCATCGAGTACGATAGCCACACGCTTCCCTACGTTAGCAGCCGTCAGGTTACGCCATTTGCGAGCGCCTTCGGGGTTCATGGCCATGGTTACTTCTACACGTCCGCTTTGGTCATAATCTTGTGCGGCATCTGTAATCACGTCGCCCTCCAATGGAGCCTGACCGTTGTTTTTCTTTACAGCGGTTAGTTCCAAGATATCTTCGTTAGTGTTGGTAGTTTTGTTAACACCTTTTACACTCCATACGAAATGATAATTGCCAGGGAACAGCGTACGGATTTCAGGACGGCTCAACAGCGTGTTGATTCTTGCGGTATCTTTCACCACTGCACCCAAGGTGTTGGTTCCTGGCAATTGGATAAACAACTTACCCAATGCTGCACCAGCTGTAGTAGCTACGGTAGTGTCTTTCTTTGTGGTATCTTTTTTAGCAGCAGTACCAGCCAACTGAGCAGCCAAACCTGATTTTGAGGTATCGCTCTTGGCTGTCGTGTCATTTTTAACAGTAGCACCACCTTTGGCAGCTTTTTCTTGCGCTAATAGGTATTCCCCTACTTGCATCATTGAGGCTGAGTACTCTTGCAATTCGGCTACTTCCAAAAACTCCAATTTAGCAGCTGCTGAAAGAAGCTTACGAGCACGCTCTGGGTTATCAATACCGGGTAGTTCTACCTGAATACGGCCTGTACCCGGAATCCGCTGGATAGTTGGGTTAGCTACCCCAAACTTATCTACACGAGTCGTAATGATTTGAAAAGCACGGTCAATGGCTCCTTCTACTTCTGTTTTGATTACTTTCAATACCTCAGCGTCAGACGACTGGGCATTGATTTTGCCACGGTTGGTTGAGTTAGAGAATACCGATGCAAGTTTGCGACCTGGAGCCACTTTTTGGAAGGTTTGGTAAAACAAATCCACAAAGTTGGCTTGTGAGTTGGCTTGGGCTTGTTGAGCCTGACGAAGCGCTTCACGGAATTGAGGGTCGGTGGTTTTACCAGCCAATGATGATAAGATTTCAACTGGCGAAACTTCCAACACAACGTGCATACCACCTTGTAAGTCAAGGCCGAGGTTAAGAGCTTTCTCGGTTACTTCTTTGAGTGTCCAAGTACCCAAGTAAACGGGTTGCTGCCACAAGGAGTCCACATAGCGCTGCTTGAGCTTGGGGTCGTACTTACCGTTGCGGGTAGCATACGAAACGGCATCGTCCATGATGCTAGTTTTGACCCATGTAAACGACAAGAAAAATAAACACAGCGCCGAAATAAGTGCTGTTAGTACAATGATTACGTTTTTGTTACGCATCTTTTCCTAAAGAGTTAAAAGTGTAAAGTATTAAACTGGGTAATAGAGAATCGGTTAACGGATTGGGCTACTGGTTAGGCTTGGTCTGGCAAGCGTATAGCATAGCAATTCAACAATCAAATCATTTGCAAAAGCAAACCGATTCTTGCCTGGTTTTCAGGCAGTTAAAGAAATGAAATAAATAAAATGACGTGACTACGGGGCGTTAGTAGCGATGTGATGCCCAAAAAGATTCTGAAAATACGAGAGTAAAAACAGCGGTTTGGTAGGAGTAAGAGCCGCTATTTGTTGAAGAGGAAATGCTAATGGAACTGCTGGTACAAAGCAAAGAGCCTGATGAAAATCCACTGCTATAGGCGCCACGGTAGCCATGGGAGACAGTTCGCTCACCACACTTTGCTTTGAGTCGGTTGAATTGGAATTTTGCTCCGTTTTTGCCTTTTCGACCTTCACTACTGGTAACACAGACTTGCCCCAAACCGAAATGGAAAGGAGCAACGTGGCGAGAACCATGCTAAAAATCCGTGAGAAGGTAGGTGTTTGCTTCATAGCGGGTGCAAATTTATACCCAATAATTTATATTTCGCAAATGGAGTGCCAACTTTGTGGCGACAAATAGGCCTTGTTAGTTATTTATTATTATCTAGTACTGCCAGTTTATTACTTGTATTGCATTGATGATCAAGCATTTAGATTAGTCATATTCAGCTAGGTAAGAGTTGAGGTAATCGCCTGATTATAGGGGCAAATTTCCTCTAAATTGTCAGAAGAGAAACTGTTTTGTTCGAAAGCCATGAAATTCATCTCTTTTTTTTCGATTATCTTTCTTTTCTGTTATGCCCTTATTGCCCAGCCACTTACCCAAACCATCAAAGGACGGGTGGTAGATGCGGAGTCTGGTTTGGCTGTGATTGGGGCCAATGTAGCCATCCTGAACCTGTCGCCTCAAAAAGGCAGTAGTACCGACGCTCAAGGTTATTTCAAAATCCAGCAAGTGCCCGTTGGGCGGTACACCATCAAAATTACCAGTTTGGGCTATGAAGATGCTACGATTCAAGAACTGTCAGTTGGCTCAGGCAAAGAAATTGACCTGACCATTAAACTGACCGAATCGCTGCATCAACTAGCTGAAGTTACGATAAAAGCTCAAAAACAATTTGGTGAAGCCCTCAACGACATGGCCAGCATCAGTGCAAGGTCGTTTACTGTAGAACAAACCAAGCGCTATGCAGCTTCTATCAACGACCCCGCCCGCATGGCTCAGTCGTTTGCAGGCGTAACCACCACCGACGACACCAACAATCAAATCATTATTCGGGGCAATTCGCCCAAGGGCTTACTTTGGCGCATGGAAGGCGTAGAAGTACCGAATCCGAACCATTTTGCTGAAGAAGGCTCCACAGGCGGCGGTATTAGTGCCTTGAGTGTAAATGTGTTGAGTAACTCCGATTTTTTTACGGGAGCCTTTCCTGCCGAATACGGCAATGCTACATCTGGAGTATTTGATTTGCGAATGCGCCGAGGCAATAACGAAAAGCATGAGTATGCCCTCCAAGCAGGTATTATTGGTATTGATGTTGCCGCTGAGGGACCTTTTGCCAAGCAAGGAGGTGCTTCGTATTTGGCCAATTATCGGTATTCATCGTTGGACTTATTGAATAGTCTGGGTTTTCAGATTGCAGGCGATGCCGTACCTAAGTTTCAAGATGCTGCCTTTAAGTTGCATTTTCCACTCAACACCAAAACCACACTGTCGGTGTGGGGCATGGGCGGTTTAAGCAAGCAAGAGATAGACAAAGCCACCTACCAAGAAGCCTTTCACTCTGACCGTGGTATGTCGGGGGTTAATTACGTACGTCAGCTCAACGAAAAAGCTTTTATAGAAGCCATCGTAGCATTTGCCTACAATCGTAGCAAGTACGACTACACTCGCAAAGACCGAGTTCAGGTCTCAGCCGAAAACTTTGAACATACAGCGTTGCGGGCATCGCTGCTATACAATCATAAATTCAGTGCCAAGCATACACTACGCACAGGTTTTATAGCGAGTAACCTAGCCTACAACTTATTGGACAAAAACAGTACTGCAACCCAAACCAACGTGTCGATAGACCAGCACGGACAAACGCAGTTACTTCAAGCCTATGCACAATGGAAATACCGCCTATCGCAGGCAGTTACATTCAATACGGGTTTTCATACCATGTTCCTGACGCTAAGTAATCAGTTCTCTGTAGAGCCCCGCATGGGTTTACGATGGGCTGTTGCCCCTGGCCATACCTTGAGTGCCGGCTTTGGATTGCATAGCCGAATGGAGTCTATTTCGACCTATCTAGCACAAATTCAGGTGACTGACAAGGTATCGGAGACATTAAATAAGAACCTCAAATTTCCCAAGGCCGCCCACGGGGTGCTGGGCTACGAGTTCAGACCCAACGACGAATGGCGGATTCAGACCGAAGTTTATTATCAATATCTCTACAATGTACCTATTGGTCTTCCTACCGCTACTGATACCCGGCTACGTGCAGAGGCATTGCTCAATGCTGTAAGTAATTATGTAAACGATGCCCTCAGCAGCGATGGTACGGGTAGAAACTACGGCCTTGAAATCACCATTGAGAAATTTCTGACTAGAGGTTTTTATTTGCTCAGCACTACTTCACTTTATGATTCTAGATACACCGCACGAGATGGAGTGTTGCGAAGTACTCGTTTCAACGGACAGTTTGTCCAAAACCTACTAGCTGGCAAAGAATGGAAAGTAGGCCGTACCAAAACCAACCTTATCGCTTTTAATACCCGTGTGGTATGGGCAGGTGGTAATCATATTGTACCTGTTGACTTGACAAAGTCTATCAAACAAAACACCACCGTCCGGGACTATGCCAATGCCTACGGTGCTCAATTACCCAACTATTTCCGTCCCGACATCCGCATTAGTTACACTAAAAATCGAAAGAAAACGACCTCTACGCTTTCGCTCGATATTCAAAACATCATAAACCGACTCAACGCTTACAATCTCTATTACGATAGTGCCACCAAGCAAATCCAAACCGATACACAGATGGGGCTCATCCCTATTTTGAATTATCGCTTAGAGTTTTAGCAACAGATTTCCTTGTTTTGAGGCTTTTGTTCTACTTTTGGTGTATGAATGTTCCTGATTTTCTTAGTTATCTGGGCACCTTCGTTTTTGCCATTACGGGTGCCATGAAGGCTCGTACGCACAAAATGGACATTATTGGAGGTTTAGTATTAGCTTTTGTAACGGCCTACGGAGGAGGTACGCTACGAGACCTGCTAATTGGTATTCGGCCTGTGAACTGGGTAAATGACCCCGTTCCGTTAGGGTTTGTAGTGACGGCAACTACCCTCACTTTTTTGTTGCGAGACAATTTGCTATTGTTTCGACGCTTCATTTTTTATACCGATGCCATCGGTTTAGGGCTATTTACAGCCGCTGGTATGGAAGTAAGTTTTAGGCATGGCTTGATTCCGACGTATGCGCTGGTGATGGGCGTAATTTCGGCTACGTTTGGTGGCTTGGTGGCCGACGTCCTAAGCAATACGGTACCTTCTATCCTGAAGAAGGGAGAATTTTACGTAACCGCCTGTGTGTTGGGCGGAGCTTGTTACCTTGTACTCCGTTATTTTGATCTTCCTAACGACCTCATGTTGTTGGTTTGTGTAGTAGTGGTAGTGGCCAGTCGCATTATTTCTAAACGAAACAGCTTACACTTACCCGAGATTTAAGGAGTAGTATTAACCAATCGTTAACAAAATGAGTATATTTATTGGTTGATTACCAACGTTATAGGTCTATAAAGTATCACTAACCATCTGAGAAAATCTATTCAAAAGATAGAACAAGTAGCTGCAAGCGAACTATTTTGTATTATCTTTACCCAAATCTGTTTTTTTAGAAAAAAATGCGATTTACTTTTAGATAAAACCAAGATTTTCTTGTTTAATACATTTTTGGCACGAGAATTGATAGTGTATTAATGAACCCAATTACTAAACTTTCTTGTAAAACATGAACTGGTTCGTTATGAATACTAACATCTTGAAAACCACCCTTCTGACCGGTGGATTATTGGGCGGAATGGCCATTTGCAATGTTACATTCGCAAAAGGATGGGGCGGCGATTCCCTCGGAATCGAAAATCGAGTTGACAAGACGGTGATTCTTCACAAAGTAGAAGAAGGAGAATCGTTGTATTCACTCTTGAAGCGCTATAAAAGTTCGCTGAAGATGTATTCGTCAGAGAATCCAGAAACCGATGGTCATATCGAAATTGGGCAAGTGATACGGATTCCGATGGAAGAAAAATATGCCAAAAAAGTACGTGAGCAGCGAGCTAAACAACCAGCTGTGGCACCAGCAGATGACGAAGAAGTCGCTAAAGTTCCTACCAAAGATGAAGGAACCTACACTTCGCCCACCAAAGCGACTGATATAAAAAAGGCTGATAAAGTAGCTACCAAAACTTCTCCTACTAAACCTGAAGCGACAACTTCTGCTACAACGGCATCGGTAAAACACGTAGTAGAAGCTAAACAAACGATGTTTAGCATTGCTAAAAAATACGGGGTTTCAGTGGCAGATCTTGAACGTTGGAACAAATTGCCCAACCACAATGTGAAAGTTGGTCAGGTGTTGTTAATTAACCCTTCGGCAACATCGGTTGGCTCAAGCACAGACAAAATGGTGGCCAGAACAAGTAATCCGAAAGATACGCTTAGAGTCAAACCTATGAGCAAGCCAGAAATGGCGAAAAATGAGCCAAAGAAAAATGACTCTACCAAAATAAAAGATACTAAAAAAGTAGCCACAGCACCCAATATCCCTACGAAACCTGCCGATTCATCTCCAGCTATGATTTTGGTTTCTCGTCAAGTCAAAGAAAACGGAATGGCGGGGTTGATTTCGGTAGATGATAACTCTGGCAAATTTTTGGCACTGCACCGTACGGCCCCTGTGGGCACACTCATACAAGTACGCAACGAATCAAACAATCGCAGCATTTTTGTAAAAGTGATTGGAAAACTTCCAGACACTGGGCTCAACGATAAAATGATTATCAAGATCTCACCAAGCGCTTACGAAAAACTGTCACCCGTTGACCGTAAATTCCGTGCCGAAATTACGTATACCATTCAAGAATCGGTACCAGCCAACACCGTTTCAGCGAGTGCTAAAGACCTGAAAGGTAGCAAATAACCAGTCCTCTAATGATAAACAAGGTTATCCAACAACGTCGTTAGCTTTCTGAGTAAGCCTCCAACCATTGATATATTGATTTGGGAAAATATACATTAGCAAAGCCGTTACACATTATGTGTAGCGGCTTTTTGTTTTGCAAATGGATAACCTGTATTTTTGTGTTGAAACTTAAAACAGTATAAAAATGCCCAAGTCCAAACCTTCCGGCACTTTTGGTTATTGGCTCTGGACGGTGCTATTCGCCATTGCCTATCCAGTCATTTCGGTGTTTACTTTTCTGTTTACTGCCATTCTATCCGTATTTTCGGTTCTTTCGAGTGGTATTGTATGGTTACTTACCAAAATCAAAAAATCTTGAGAGACAGGAGACAATAAGTTTTGTTATTAAAAAATAAGTGTCTGAAAATCAGCCAATTAACTGTATAAAATGCTTGATTTGCCAACTTTTGAAACAGTTGCTGAGTTACTGAATTGTAGTTACCAACAATACAACCAACCCCAGTTTATCCAAGACGACCCCATTTGTATTCCACATCGGTTTTCTCGGCAACAAGACGTCGAAATCACAGGGTTTATTACGGCAGTATTGGCGTGGGGGCAGCGCAAAACTATCATCAACAAATCGGTTGAATTGTTTGAACGAATGGATAATGCGCCTTACGATTTTGTGGTCAATCATCAAGAAAATGACCTCAAGCGTATGCTTACTTTCAAGCATCGTACCTTCAACACTACTGATTTATTATACTTTATAGCCTTTTTTCAGTGGTTTTATAGCCAACACAATTCACTTGAGGAGGCGTTTCTGCAAGGCATGACACCAAGCGAACCTACCGTGGAGAAGGGCTTGATAGGGTTTCATGACTTATTTTGTAGTTTAGACGTATTTCCGAGTCGCACTCGTAAGCACATTGCAACGCCTCAGCGCAACTCCTCGTGCAAGCGACTGAATATGTTTTTGCGCTGGATGGTACGGCAAGATACCCAAGGAGTGGATTTCGGTATTTGGAAACAATTCAAACCCTCGCAGTTAGTTTGCCCTTGCGACGTACACGTAGAGCGAGTCGCCCGTAAGTTAGGCTTGATTACCCGCCCTAAAACCGACTGGCAAACTGCCCTTGAACTAACCGAAAACCTCAAGCAATTCGACGCCCAAGACCCCGTTAAGTATGATTTTGCACTCTTTGGCTTAGGGGTAGAAGGAACCATGTAACATCTCAAACTCGTAAATCATGGCTCAACGAAAATTTTATTTGCATCTATTATTGGCCGCATTGAATGGAATACTGATGGTAGTTGTCATTGCAAAAGCAGAATCTATTCATGTATCGCTATTGGTTGTCACGTTGACCAGTGTTGGTTTGGGAGTGTTGCAACCTCTTAGGGGGTGGCTATTAGCACTTACCCAAGTACTTGTGATTGTAGTAGGGTTCTTCATAATGAAAAACGATACGGCTTTTATGACAAGTCCAGTAGCCGAGTTTTGTACGTATGCTTCGGTTTTTCCTACCCTGGTGGGTAGTTTTATAGGAGCGTTTATGAAAAGAGCTTTATAATTGCAAAAAGGGTAACAAAACCATATTTGTCTTTGCTACCCTTTTGGATGATAGTTGATATTGGTTATACTTCGAATTTAATTCCCTGTGCCAGTGGGAGTTGTGTTCCGTAGTTAATTGTATTTGTTTGACGGCGCATATAGGCTTTCCACGCATCTGAGCCGCTTTCTCGCCCTCCTCCGGTTTCTTTTTCACCCCCAAATGCTCCTCCAATTTCGGCGCCCGAAGTACCAATATTTACGTTAGCAATGCCACAGTCGGAGCCATTGGTTGACAAGAAGTATTCGGCTTCTCGAAGATTGAGCGTGAAAATAGCCGACGAAAGCCCCTGCGGTACACCATTTTGAAGTTCTAAGGCTTCTTCGATGGTTTTGTACTTGATGAGGTAAAGGATAGGAGCAAAGGTTTCGTGTTGCACAATCGGGAAATGGTTTTCTACTTCGGCAATACACGGCTTGACATAACACCCCGACTCGAAGCCTTCACCTTGCAACACATCGCCTTCAATCAGCATAGTACCACCTTGCAAACCAATCTGCTCGATGGCCCATAAATAATTAGTAACAGCCGCTTGGTCAATGAGGGGGCCTACGTGATTGGTTTCGTCAAGGGGATTCCCAATCTGAAGTTGCTGATAGGCTTTTACCAAACGTTGTTTCATATTTTCGTAAATACTTTCATGAATTATCAAGCGGCGAGTGCTGGTACAGCGCTGCCCGGCAGTGCCTACTGCTCCGAACACGATGCCAGGAATGGCCATGTTTAAGTCGGCGGTTTCGGTCACGATAATGGCGTTATTGCCTCCCAACTCTAAGAGGCTGCGCCCCATGCGAGCAGCCACAGCGGTTCCTACCACTTTGCCCATCCGAGTAGAACCTGTAGCCGAAATCAGCGGTACACGGGTATCGTTGGTGAGCAGTTCGCCAATTTGGTAATTACCCGTAACGATACACGACACGCCCTCGGGCACTTGGTTGCTGCGTAATACTTCGCTAATGATATGCTGGCATGCCAAGGCTGTTAGGGGTGTTTTTTCGGAAGGTTTCCAAACACAAACATTGCCACAGACCCACGCCAACATGGCGTTCCAAGACCACACAGCTACTGGGAAATTAAAAGCCGAGATAATCCCGACCACTCCCAGTGAATGCCATTGCTCATACATGCGGTGTGCAGGACGCTCGCTGTGCATAGTTAGGCCATACAACTGCCGAGATAAGCCCACTGCAAAGTCACAAATGTCGATGATTTCTTGTACTTCACCCAGTCCTTCTTGATAGCTTTTGCCCATCTCGTACGAAACCAATCTGCCTAACTGTTGTTTGTTTTGGCGAAAAGCATCGCCCATTTGGCGAACAATTTCGCCCCGCTTAGGGGCCGGTACGTTACGCCAAATTTTGAAGGCGGCTTGAGCCGATTGAACAACACGTTCATAATCGCTGGGGGTTGAAACCGTAACAGCACCAATGAGTGAACCATCTACTGGCGAGTACGACGAAATGGTTTCATTGGTTGTGCTCCAATGTTGCTGACCAGTGCTGGTGCCTGAGTTGATAGCGTCAATACCAAGTTGCTTGAGGATTTGTTGCATGAAGTAATTAATTAAAAGCGTTGAAATAGCGAACCTGTCCGCCGATGAGCGGAAAGTATCCATCTAATACCTTGTTTAGTTTGGTAACCTATCATAGGGTTGCTACTAAAAGTTCACAAAGATACATATTCCAGCTGTGAGATTTTAGAACCAACGGGTGTACGATTTTTTGCAGTTGATCATTTTCGGGAGAAGTTCTCATTGTATGGTTATTTTATGGTGGGGATGAGGGCCGCCCACGGTTGTTTCCAAGGCCTGTCGAGGGCGGAACCTTTCATTACGTTCCCTCTTATTCTCTCCTTCCTTGCATTTATTCGTACTTCCAAACCAACGTTTGTCTTCTACAACCTATTAGATACTATATAATTTGGTATATTTTTTGTTATATAATTGGTTATCAGATAATTCATAAAAACAACCTTTAAAATTACGTTGAGCCTTTGTCTGGCTAAAAAAATGACATAAATCAAGTAAGAAATATACCCATCTCACAATCAGTCAGTTAAAAGACTCATATCTGCCGTCAGCACCTTATAGCTTAGACGAAGCGAGCTATCCATATCCGTTGAATTAGCAGGATGGTACATTATTTGCTAATTTTTTAGGGTTAAATAGCGTCATTTTAACTCTTCGGCTATGGTAAATTATTACGGCTTCTTCTCGAAATTTTTTTCAACGTTTCGACTTGCCCCAAATCACAATTCTTGGACACGGATAGCATTCGTGCTATTGGGCTTTTTATTTGTTTTTAACAACAAAGCAAACGCCCAGTGTTCTGTCAAAATTGATAAAGTTCAGGTGTCTGGCTGCTATCAAAACAGTGGCTCAAAAGCTACGGTCAATGTGACGGTCTCATGGACTAATGCGCCATCAGGAGAATCTATTCTGGTGAAATTAGGAGCCTTAACTCGTACAATTAAGCCGGGTGCTTTTACGCTCAACTATGGTAACAACGGTACCTCTACGCCTTTCGGTACAGGGACTATCGTTTCGCCTCAGTTGGTTGCGTTTGAGATTCCAGCCGATGGCTCTAACTTTTCAGTAACGGCCAATTTCTCAACTACTACCTCTTGCCAAGCTACGGCTGTGGCAGGAGTGGCACCTCCCTCTTGCGTGCCTGTAGTGTGTGGTAGTGGAAACATTGGAGGGATAGTATTCAACGACTATGATGCCGATGGTGTCAAAGGATCGGGCGAAACCAATGGAGTAAGTGGCATAAAAGTGCAAGTGTATGACTGCCAAGGAAACAAATACGAAACTACCAGTACCAGCACAGGTTCATGGTTTATCAATGCTTCTGGCATTCAGTATCCAGTACGGGTTGAGTTTTCAAATATCCCTTCTATTTATCAAAACAGTTCTACACTACAAGGTACAGGAAGTCGTACTTCTGTTCAGTTTGTTACAGCCTCTCGTTGCGACGTCAATCTGGGTGTTAATGACCCCTTAGATTACTGCCAACCCAACCCCTTGTTGCTGGTACCCTGTTATGTAATGGGGAACCCATTGGTGGCGGGTACTTCCAGAACAGCGCCTGCTATTGTAGGTTTTCCTTATACAGCCTCTGGTTCTTCCAATAATGGAAATCCTGATGCAGGAACTACTGCCAAAACCTTCATGATTGAAGCGCAGCATGTAGGCACAACGTGGGGACAAGCTTACAGCAAAATCACGAAGAAGTTTTTTAGTGCGGCTACTATCAAACGCCATGCAGGGTTAGGGCCTGGTGGTTTAGATGCCATCTATATAACCAACATCTCTACGCCCGGCTCACCAAGTACCCCAGTGTATTTTAATTTGGGAGGTCTTGGAATAGATGTTGGCACCAGTTCTTTTGTAAACAATACAACACGTGGTTTACAACCTAACAAAGACCAACCAAGTCGTGATAACGAAGGTTTTGCTGCTATTGGTAAAATTGGGATTGGGGGTATTAGTATATCAAGCGACAACAAAACCCTATGGTTGATGAACGTTAAAGATAATTCGCTTTATGCCTTGGATTTAACAATTTTTAATATTTCAGGTAACGCAGCCGATATTACTAAAAAAGGAGGTCCTTTTACGCTTCCTTCTCCAAGTTGTACTAGAGGTGTACAACGCTCTTGGGCCACTAAGTTTTACAAAGACAAAGTGTATGTTGGTTCTATTTGTGACGGTTCGGTGGCGGGAACACGTTCTGATTTAAAGGCTGTTGTGTATAGCTATGACCCTGTAGCCAATACGTTTGCTTCGGTATTCGACTTCCCATTGACTTATCCTAAAGGCTACCCGAACAAATGTGACGTGGATGCCACATCTTCAGAAGCCAACTCTGCCATGACAGGTTGGAATCCTTGGTCAGACAACTGGGGCGACCTTTTCATTAATAACAGCTGTGGTGCGCAAGGCGCACGCCCTATGCTCACTGATATTGAATTTGATACAGATGGCTCCATGATTTTGGGTTTCAATGACCGAACTGGCCTCCAGACAGGTTATCAAAACTATGCCCCTAATACTAGTTCAACTGCGCTTTACAACGGCTTTGTAGGCGGTGATATCTTGCGGGCGTATGCAAGCAATGGAGTGTTTATCTTAGAGAACAATGCCCAAGCAGGCCCCGCTATAGGTTATGGGGCTGGTAACAATCAAGGGGTTGGCTTTGGTGAGTTTTTTAATGACGATTCAGGAGATGGCAACTTGTCTGGCAACTTGTATCATACCGAAAACAACCTTGGTGGTCTGGCTATTCGGCCTGGCTCTGGTCAGGTAGTGGCTACGGTTATGGACCCAACAGGTATAGCCACTCCAGTAGCTAAATTCTCGTACTGGTCTGGTGGTGTGCGGTGGTGGAACAATACCAAGGGCCAAGTGGACCAAGCGTATGCTGTCTATTCAACTAACACAAGCTTATCTAGTGGCGATGCCTTTGGAAAAGCTACCGGCTTAGGCGACGTAACCTTAACTTGTGATGACGTATCGTATGTAGAAATTGGAAATTACATTTGGGAAGACCAAAACAAAGATGGTATTCAACAAGCTTGCGAACCGCCAATTCCGAATGTAAAAGTAAGTCTATACACCGCTGCAGGTGTAAAAGTTGCCTCTAAAACTACCAACGCTAATGGAGAGTATTACTTCAATCAAGCTGATGGATTAAAACCAAACACCGCCTATATTATTGTTGTTGGAACAGACGGTTCTACCAATCAGTTTTCGGGAGGTGTGCTTTCGGTGAATAGTAAAGCATTCACCATGACCATTAATGATACGGGTCAAGGAGACAATAAAGACCTTAATGACTCCGATGCCGACCCCAATGCCCTTACCACGGTGGTTGGAAGTATTCCTGCGGGTTATCCTAAAATTACCGTAACTACAGGAGCTTTTGGTACGGTAAACCATACCTTAGATGCTGGTTTTTGGACCTGCTATCTAAAATTAGTACCAACGGCTACCTCGGTATGTCATGGTTCGACCATTAACTTGTCGGCCAACCAAACAGGAGGTTTTGGTACGGTTAGTTATTCATGGACAGGGCCAGTTGGTTATAATTCAACACTTGCTAACCCAACTCGTTCGTCGGCTAATACCACAATGGCTGGTACCTACACCATTTCGGCAAGTGACGTAAATGGTTGTACAGCTTCCGCTACTGTATCGCTTACCGTTACAGTAGTAAATGCAACTGCGGCCGGAAATACCGTTTGCGAAGGAGGCGCCTTATTTCTTTCAGCATCTGGAGGAAACACCTATTCATGGACGGGACCTAATAGCTTCTCTGCAACAGGCTCTAACCCGATTATTGCAACTGCTACCACGGCTGCATCTGGTATTTATACCGTCACGGTGACAGGAGCCAGTGGTTGTACCGCCCTTGCCTTAGCTACGATTAATATTTCGCTAAAACCAGTACCAAATGCAACAGGTGGAAATGTCTGTGAAGGTGAAACCATACAGCTTAGTGCATCAGGAGGAGGTTCGTATTTCTGGTTCTCATCGAGTGGGTTTTCCTCCACACTATCTAACCCAACCCGAACGGGTGCTACTACGGCGATGGCAGGTACGTATTCGGTGACAGTAACAGGTACAAACTCGTGTACACAAACAGGTACTGCCACAGTAAGTGTACGACCGAAACCCGTCGTTACGGTAACTGGAGCAAATGTCTGCGAAGGGGCTACTATACAACTATCGGCTACTGGCGGAGGTAGTTATTCGTGGGCAGGGCCAAGCAATTTCACCTCAACTATTGCAAATCCAACCCGTACTAATGCTGCAACTGATATGACTGGCACCTATTCAGTAACGGTAACAGGTACTAATTCATGTACGCAAACAGGTACGACCACTGTCACAGTGCGAAGCAGCCCAGTGGTTACTGCTACGGGGAATAATGCTTGTGTGGGTGGGCAAATACAACTATCTGCTACGGGTGGAGGAACCTACTCTTGGTCGGGGCCTCTCAGCTTTGCATCAGTACAAGCCAACCCAACTCGGTCAGGAGCTACTACGGGGATGTCAGGTGTTTATTCAGTTACAGTAACGGGGACAAACACCTGTACTAATTCAGCTACTACAAGTATTGTTGTGGATAATTTAGCACCAGCCGCAGCATCTGGCTCTGATGTATGCGAAGGAGCAACCATTACGCTTTCTACTTCTGGCGGCGGTACGTATTCGTGGAGTGGCCCTGGCGGTTTCAGTTCAGCCATTGCCAATCCAACCCGAACCAATGCGACTATAGCGATGGCTGGCACCTATTCGGTAACAGTAACAGCTACTAACTCATGTACACAAACAGGTACAGCTACTGTAGTAGTAAGAACCAATCCTGTTGTTACTACCACTGGTTCAAATGTTTGTGAAGGGGCAACTATCACCCTCTCTGCAACAGGTGGTGGTTCCTATTCATGGGCTGGCCCTGCCACTTTTAGCTCAACGATTGCGGCGCCAACCCGAGCCAACGCCACTACAGCGATGGCAGGCATCTATTCAGTAACCGTAACAGGTACTAATTCGTGTACACAAACAGGTACTACTACTGTCAGCGTTCGAACCAACCCAATTGTGACGTCCACAGGCTCTGATGTTTGTGAAGGAGCCACCATTACCCTTTCTACAACAGGTGGTGGTTCTTACTCATGGACAGGTCCTGACAACTTTAGTTCAACGATTGCGAACCCAACCCGAGCCAACGCCACTACAGCGATGGCGGGAACGTATTCAGTAACCGTGACAGGTACTAACTCCTGTACACAAACGGGTACTACTACTGTAAATGTTCGCACCAATCCAATCGTCATTTCTACAGGGTCTGACGTTTGTGAGGGAGCAACCATTACGCTTTCGACCACCGGCGGAGGCACTTACTCATGGAGCGGTCCTGCCACTTTTAGTTCAACGATAGCGGCGCCAACTCGTACCAATGCCACAACAGCGATGGCGGGTACGTACTCAGTCACCGTAACGGGTACTAACTCCTGTACCCAGACGGGTACGACTACCGTAGTGGTTCGTACGAAACCGATTGTGGACATGACAGGTTCTGACGTCTGCGAAGGAGCTACCATTACCCTTTCGGCTACAGGTGGTGGTTCGTATTTGTGGGCCGGGCCTGCAACATTTAGCTCAACCATTGCCGCACCAACTCGTGCCAATGCTACTACAGCCATGGCTGGCACATACTCCGTCACGGTAACAGGCACTAACTCGTGTACACAGACGGGTACGACTACCGTGGTAGTCAGAACCAAACCAATTGTTACAGCTTTTGGTAGCAATGCTTGTGTGGGTGGCCAAATACAGCTTTCGGCTACAGGCGGCGGTTCTTACTCATGGGCTGGTCCAAGTAGTTTTACTTCTTCACTTGCAGCACCTACTCGTTCAAGTGCCACTGTTGCGATGTCTGGTACATACTCCGTCACCGTAACAGGTACTAACTCATGTACCAACTCAGCTACTACCAGCCTAACGGTTGACAATTTAGCACCAGCAGCAGCAGCGGGTTCAGATGTATGCGAAGGAGCAACTATTGAGCTTTCAACCTCTGGAGGAGGGACGTATTCGTGGAGCGGGCCTGGTGGGTTTAGCTCAACGATTGCTAACCCAACCCGTACCAATGCCACCACAGCTATGGCGGGTATCTATTCGGTCACGGTAACAGCTACCAACTCCTGTACACAAACAGGCACGGCAACTGTAGTAGTAAGAACCAAACCGATTGTAGATATGACAGGCTCAGACGTTTGCGAAGGAGCTACCATTACGCTTTCGGCTACAGGTGGTGGTGTGTATTCATGGACAGGCCCTGCTAATTTCTCCTCAACGATTGCAAATCCAACTCGTCCTAATGCTACAACAGCCATGACGGGCACGTACTCAGTCACGGTAACAGGTACTAACTCATGTACACAGACAGGTACTACGACCGTAAATGTTCGTACAAATCCAATTGTAACTTCCACAGGTTCAGATGTCTGCGAAGGGGCTACCATTGCGCTTTCTACAACAGGCGGCGGGTCTTATTCATGGACAGGTCCTGCTAACTTCAGTTCAACCATTGCCAACCCAACCCGAACTAATGCTACAACAACGATGGCGGGCATCTACTCGGTAACGGTAACAGGTACTAACTCGTGTACACAAACGGGCACAGCTACCGTAGCCGTTCGGACCAAGCCAACCGTTGTATTAACTGGAGACGATGTTTGTGAAGGTGCTCTTATTGAGCTTTCAACTACAGGAGGAGGTAGCTATTCGTGGAGTGGACCAGCTAATTTTACTTCAACCATAGCCAATCCAACTCGCAACAATGCCACAACGGCGATGGCAGGCACTTATTCGGTTACGGTGACAGGTACGAACTCTTGTACGCAAACGGGAACAACTACCGTGGTAGTTCGAACTAAACCGATTGTAGATATGACAGGCTCAGACGTTTGCGAAGGGGCTACTATTACGCTTTCGGCTACAGGAGGAGGCACTTATACATGGAATGGCCCAGCTACATTCAGCTCAACCATTGCCAACCCAACCCGAGCCAATGCTACCACAGCGATGGCGGGTACCTATTCGGTCACGGTAACAGGTACTAACTCCTGTACGCAGACGGGTACTACGACCGTGGTGGTTCGTACTAAACCGATTGTAGATATGACAGGCTCAGACGTTTGCGAAGGAGCTACCATTACGCTTTCGGCTACAGGTGGTGGTTCGTATTCATGGGCAGGTCCTGCCAACTTCACATCGAGTATTGCTAATCCTACTCGTACCAGTGCCACAACAGCAATGGCGGGTACTTATTCCGTCACCGTCACGGGTACTAACTCGTGTACGCAAACGGGCACAACTACCGTAGCAGTTCGTACTAAACCGATTGTAACCACTACTGGCTCTGATGTTTGTGAAGGTGCTCTTATCGAGCTTTCAACTACAGGAGGAGGTAGCTATTCGTGGAGTGGACCAGCTAATTTTACTTCAACCATAGCCAATCCAACTCGCAACAATGCCACAACGGCGATGGCAGGCACTTATTCGGTTACGGTGACAGGTACGAACTCTTGTACGCAAACGGGAACAACTACCGTGGTAGTTCGAACTAAACCGATTGTAGATATGACAGGCTCAGACGTTTGCGAAGGGGCTACTATTACGCTTTCGGCTACAGGAGGAGGCACTTATACATGGAATGGC
The DNA here is from genome assembly GCA_046329195.1 of Spirosomataceae bacterium. Taxonomy (GTDB): domain Bacteria; phylum Bacteroidota; class Bacteroidia; order Cytophagales; family Spirosomataceae; genus JAXLVB01. Next base: position 2,177,385 of record JAXLVB010000001.1, read on the forward strand.
CCAGCTACATTCAGCTCAACCATTGCCAACCCAACCCGAGCCAATGCTACCACAGCGATGGCGGGTACCTATTCGGTCACGGTAACAGGTACTAACTCCTGTACGCAGACGGGTACTACGACCGTGGTGGTTCGTACTAAACCGATTGTAGATATGACAGGCTCAGACGTTTGCGAAGGAGCTACCATTACGCTTTCGGCTACAGGTGGTGGTTCGTATTCATGGGCAGGTCCTGCCAACTTCACATCGAGTATTGCTAATCCTACTCGTACCAGTGCCACAACAGCAATGGCGGGTACTTATTCCGTCACCGTCACGGGTACTAACTCGTGTACGCAAACGGGCACAACTACCGTAGCAGTTCGTACTAAACCGATTGTAACCACTACTGGCTCTGATGTCTGCGAAGGAGGTACAATATCGCTTTCTACAACTGGGGGAGGTAGCTATTCGTGGACAGGTCCTGCTAACTTTAGCTCTACTAATGCTGCCCCTACCCGTTCGGATGCTACTACAGCGATGGCTGGTACCTACTCCGTAACAGTAACAGGTACTAATTCGTGTACGCAAACGGGTACTACTACCGTAGTGGTAAGACCTAAGCCTACTGTAGTCGCCACAGGTTCTGACGTTTGCGAAGGTGTTATGGTCAATCTATCTGCTTCAGGAGGTACTTCCTATTCATGGAGCGGCCCAGCGAGTTTCACGGCTACAGTAGCTAACCCTACTCGCCCTAACGCCACCACCAACATGACGGGTATCTATTCAGTTACGGTGACAGGTAGCAATAGTTGTACGCAATCGGCTACTACCTCGGTTACGGTCAGAACGCTGCCTACCATTGATGTTTCAAGCAATAGTCCTGTTTGTATCGGCACAGGTGCCACTATATCGCTCTCTGCAACAGGTGGCGGCACTTATTCGTGGGGTGGACCAAACGCCTTTGCTGCTACTGGTGCAAACCCAACTCGTTCGAATGTTACTACCGCTATGGCTGGTGTTTACACGGTAACGGTGACGGGTACTAATAGCTGTTCAAATACAGCCACCGTATCGGTCATAGTAAACCTACAGGGTGCTATGGCCGAAGGTAATGGCCCTGTTTGTGCAAACGACGTCATCGAGCTAAAAACTAACGCAGGTTCAAGTTATAGTTGGTCAGGTCCGGCCAGCTTTAGTTCTACGCTTCAAAATCCGACTCGTACTAACGTAACGGCGCCTATGGCTGGTGTTTATAGTGTCACCGTACAAGGCTCTAATAGTTGTACAGGATCCGCTACTGTCTCTGTCGCAGTCAAGGCTTTACCAATTGTTGGTGTTACTACAAGTAGCCCAACTACCAAGCCTGCTTGCGAAGGTATTCCTGTTACCGTAACAGCTACTGGTGGCGACAATTACGCTTGGAGTGGTCCGAACAACTTTACGGCTACGGGTGCAACGCCTACCATTAGTAATACAACTACAGGCACCTCGGGTACTTATAGCGTAACCGTAACTGGTTCCAACTCATGTTCTGCTTCTTCAACTGTAAGTATTTCAGTTCAGAAATGCTTTGGTAGCATCGGAGATTATGTCTGGAAAGACAAAGACAAGGATGGAATCCAAGATAGCGATGAGGTAGGTGTACCGGGCGTAACGGTTGAGTTGTATAATACCGACATCAACGGTAACCCAATTGGTGGACCAATTGGCACGAAGGTAACTGATGCGAATGGCGGATATTTGTTCGACCTACTTCCAAGTGGCGACTATAAAGTGAAGTTTATCGTTCCAAGCAACATGGATATGGCCTTTACTCAGCAAGGTGCTGGCAATGACTCTACCAAAGATAGCGATGCGAACACCATCACTGGCTTTAGTCAAAAGGTAACGATTGATACCCGTACTACTGGAATTACGAAAGACAACCCGACCATTGACGCTGGGTTGATTCAAACCTACGGTTCGCTCGGTGACTATGTTTGGTTCGATACCGACAAAGACGGTGTTCAAGATAGCAACGAGTTGGGAGTACAGGGTATTACTGTTATCTTGTCGAAAGAGACTGCACCAGGCGTATTTACTCAAATCGCTACGCAGGTAACCGATGCAAACGGTAAATACTTGTTTGACTTGCTGGCGAGTGGTAACTACAAAGTGACCTTCCAGATTCCGTCTGACAAGTTGTTTACTACTCAAGATGCAGGTGGTAACGACACCACCGACAGCGATGCCAACCCAAGCAATGGCATGAGTCAGGTAGTGACCATCAACGCTAATGGGACGGGTATTGCCAAAGACAACCCAACCATCGACGCTGGTATCATTTGCATTGACCCGACCTTCACGCTTACCCCAACTAACGCTACTTGTGGCGATGGCGTGGCCAAAAACAACGGAAAACTCACTTTGTCAAATGTGCAAAACGGCACTCGCTATGACTTTAACGTAGGTACAACGTACACCAACAACAAGCCGTATGCCACAGCCACGCCGATTCCTCAAGGCGGTGTCTTGACAGACACGTTGCCAAATCCAACAACGCCAACACAGAGCTACACGGTCCGAGTATTTAATCAAGATGGTTGCTATACTGACAAAACTGTAACACTCCAACAGACCGTTTGCGACTGTCCACCAGCCAAGTGTGTGCCTTATACCGTTATTAAACGCAGTAAATAGTAATAAAAAAGGTAGGCGGCTGTAAGGCCGCCTACCTAACACAAAAAGGGGGGATTTCGACAGAAATCCCCCCTTTTTGTGTTATCATCAATCAATCTCTCGTTCTTTCTTTTTCTTGCGATGCAGCCATTTTTCGTACACCATCTGGATAATCCCATCCTTTAGTCCCAAATCAGGCACCAGCATGGTCTTGGCACCTGCCCAACGCATAGCCGACAGATAAATTTCAGAGGCTGGCACAATCACATCAGCACGGTCGGGGTTGAGTTTTAGTTTGTGGATACGGTCTTTCAGGCTAAACGTAGCAATATAATCGTGTAGTCGTTGAAGTTCGTCCAACGAAATACTCGTGTCTGTAAGTTTGTTGGGCGATAAGTTGAACAACTTGTTGATATTCCCCCCTGTACCTACCGCAATCACGTTGGCATGACGAGGGTCAATGTGGTCTTCTACCCAACGACGCATTTTTTCCCAATCCCCCTTGATTTCTTTGCCTTCCAGCAAACGCACCGAACCAATCTTAAACGACCGTGAAGCTACTTTCATGCGCTCTACATACAGGTTGAGCTCAGTACTACCGCCTCCCACATCCACGTGAAGATAATTATGATTGTCGTGAAGGGCCTGTACGACCACATTGTTGATTAGTTCAGCCTCTTTAGCGCCCTCAATGATTTGGATTTTCATGCCCAACTGACCGTGGATGCGGGTCACAATGTCGGACGTATTACGAGACTCTCGCATGGCCGAAGTGGCACAAATCATATAATCCTCTACCTCGTGCAGTTCCATCAGGAGCCGAAACGAATACAGCATCTTGTAAATGCGTACTTCGCCTTCGGGGCTGATTTCGCCCGTATTGAACACATCCATCCCCAACCGAAGCGGGAACCGTACGTATTCTACCTTCTTGAATGACACGTTGCCGTCGTCTTCCAAAACTTTCGATATTTGTAACCGTGCGGCGTTTGAGCCAATATCTATTGCACCTAATTTCATACCTTCAAAGGTACACAAGTAATTTGTGATTTAGAAAATCTATTGGCACGAATAACGGGTACTTTTTATCATTACTTGGTATTTGGTAAGGGTTTCTATTAGTAGATTTTGTTGCTTTATTCTGGAAAATAGTTGTTATTATAAGGCAGCAAAACGGATTTCAAAACTGCAATAACGATAGTTTGAGATACGAATAGCCTGAATACCAGAATGATTTTTGATGTTAGAGATAGCCACAAAAAACCCCTCAAAATAGCATGATTTTGAGGGGTTTTTGCTTTAGGATACTACAATCCTTTCTTTATTTTATCTTTAAACACCTTCTCAAACTTATCCAACTTTGGGCGAATCACTACTTGGCAGTAGGGATAGGTTTCGTTGTCGTTATAGAAATTTTGGTGATAGTCTTCGGCTTTATAGAAAGCACTAAATGGCACAATCTCCGTCACAATCGGATTGTTGTAGGCTCCCGATTCGTTGAGTTTTTTCTTGTACTCTTCGGCAAGGCGTTTTTGGTCGTCGTTATGATAAAACACCGCCGAGCGATATTGCGTACCCACGTCGGCGCCCTGCCGATTCAGTGTGGTGGGGTCGTGGGTTTTCCAAAATACTTCTAGCAGTTCAACGAACGAGATTTTCTTGGGGTCGTAGGTAATCTGAGATACCTCGGCATGGCCTGTGGTACCGGTACAAACCTCTTTGTAGCTAGGATTTTTGACAGAGCCACCCGAGTAGCCAGATTCTACTTTTACTACGCCGTTGAGGCGCTGAAACACAGCTTCTACGCACCAGAAACACCCTGCGCCAAACGTGGCGACTTCAAGGCCCTTCTCCTGTAGAGCTCTCACTTCGGAATCAGTCATGGTTTTTGTTGGTTTTTCACGAGCTGGCGACGCACACGATACAAAGGCGCTCAAGGCCAGCAAGCTTACGAAAGTTTGTCGGATTAACGTTTTCATGGTTAGTAAACAAATAAAAGATGTAGTAAGTTTGCGGTTCTTTTTACAAACATACAAGGCAACCGTCAGATAGATTGTCGTGTTGCCGACACTTCTATGCAAACAATGTTATCGAAAGATACGAAATGGATATGGCAGACGGTTTGGCAAGATACACACTTTCGTCGTAAATTATTGATAGGCTGGGGATTAGTGTTAATTATTTTAGCCTTAATGCCCATTTATTTCCCATTTATTCAGAGCCGACAAGGTTACTTGTTAAACGACGTTGTGCTGGAGCAATTGCCCAAAACGGATGTTTCACTTCCTGTTTTTTTGTTGATTTGGGGGGCTGGATTACTCATTTTGGTACGTTCTATTGCCCACCCTGCGCTGATGGTTCGGTTTTTATGGGCCTATGCTATCGTAACTATTTTCAGGGCACTTACCATCTATTTTATTCCACTGGAGCCACCTGTAGGCTGGGTTTCACTCCAAGACCCACTCACTAACTTCTTTTATGGCAAGGCCGAATACGTCACCAAAGACCTGTTCTTTTCGGGGCATACCTCTACGGTGGTACTTATTTACTTTGTATTAGAGCGTCGCTTAGACAAGCTATTAACCTTGCTGGCAAGCATTGCTGTTGGCGTTTTGTTAGCTGTCCAGCATATCCATTATACCATAGACATTGTGGCGGCACCCATCGGCACTTATGTGGCATATCTGCTGGGAAAACGTCTCGCTGCAGTTTGAGATTAATTCCAAAACTAACATCTATCATCGTATAGAGTGCGTCAGGTCATTGTTTTTATGTCAGAATCCGAAAGGTCTGTAAATCAACAAAATAGAGCAAAGAGCTTGATAATTGATATAAAATAATGGAGAAAAAATTAGACAATGGCAATAATTTGAAATAGATTCGAGAGCCATCTCGAAAAAAACATACCGATTTTTGAAAAAAAATACGGTTTTTTCGTTTTCATTTTGTTACTTTGCAAGTCTGTTTGGTACACGAGCAAACTTTGAATATTATAAAAACAACCTTTGCCAACGCTTTGAAAATCAGGAGCTTAGCTGAAAGGTTTATTAAAAAATTCAAGTTACCACAAGCGACATCATGAGAGAATTTAATTATCCGCAGTTCACCCTCGGCGAAAAACTCACCAGCGAACAGTTAGCCTTCTTCCAAAAACACGGGGTGATTCACTTCAAAAAGTTCATTCCACGAGATGTTGTAAATCTATTCATTTCTGAAATCCAACGTATTGAAAAACAGTGGTTGGAGCAGGGTATAGACAAAATCAAAGGGATTCCGCTCAAATTCGGTCAAGATGAGAACGGAAACAAAATGATACAGCGTTTTGCGTTTACGAACCAGTACAGCGACGTACTGCACGAGTTTTTGCAAGACCCACGCCTAAAAGCACTCGTCGAACTATTGTATCCTTACGAAGGACGCCTTGGCGAAACCGAGAAAGATGGATTAGTAGTAAATCACTACGTGCATACACCCGAAAGTAAGTTTTCGCAAATGGGCTGGCATACCGATAGCCCACGTGACTTATTTCTTGGTCAGCGTATCATGCCAATGCTTAACGTAGGCGTTCACCTTGACGACTGCCCCAAGTCAAACGGTGGCCTGCGAGTATTGCCAGGAACACATACGCAAGGCGTACTCAAAATGCTTTTCCGTAAGAAACAGTTTATTGACCACAACCCAGACCCCAAAGAAATCGGGTTTGATATTGAAGCCGGAGATCTTACCGTACACGATGGCCGTTTGTGGCACCGTGTACAACAGTCGCCTTCGTATGGTGAAAAGAGCCGCCGTCGGGTTATGTATGTGCCTATTGTAACAGGTAAGTACATGCCCAAAACCGAAAATAGCAAAACTCCTTTCTATCATCGTTTTGCGAGCAAAGTGCAGAACTAAGATTTTTATGACGCTGTCATTCATAAACCCCGACTTTATGGTTGGGGTTTTTAATTTAAAATCCTTCATAAATCATGGGTGAAAGCTCCGTGTTTTGCCCAAAATATAAGAACCTATGTCATTTGCGTTAATTACAGGAGCCAGTAAGGGAATTGGCAAAGCCATTGCCGAAGAATTAGCGAAGCATAACTATAGTGTACTGTTGGTGGCTCGTTCCGAGTCGCTCTTGCGTCAGCTTGCCCAAGATATATCAACATCGTATGGCGTTACGGCCGATTACCTGGCACTAAACCTCTCGGATCACGACGCCGCTCAGCAAGTAAAAAACTGGTGCGACCAGAAAGGCTACACAGTAACCGTGTTGGTCAATAATGCGGGCTATGGTTTGAGTGGCGAATTTGATGCTAACTCGCTCGATGCCAATAATGACATGATGCGCCTGAACATGCTTACATTGGCGAATCTATGTCAGGTATTTTTGCCTATGCTAAAGCAACAGCCCAAAGCGTATATTCTGAACATTGCCAGCTCTACAGCCTACCAAGCGTTGCCTTTGATGAGCGTGTATGCTGCTACCAAAGTGTTTGTACTGAATTTTAGTCGAGCACTACGGTATGAACTCCGTAAGAGCAGTGTTTCGGTGACGGTGGTTAGCCCAGGAGCTACAGCTACCGACTTCAACGACAGAGCAAACATTGGTCAAAAAGCACGCAAGGCTGCCGAAAAGGTTTCGATGACACCGCAGTCGGTGGCCAAGATAGCCGTAGAGGCATTGTTTGCTGGTCAAACCGAAGTGGTACCAGGCTTGGTCAATAAAGTCGGTAAGTTTTTTGCATGGCTTCTACCTGCCTCGCTGGTAGAAGGGGTAGCTTCTGGAATTTATGAAGATAAATAAAGAGGCGAGCGAACTTGAAAGCGATAATGGTTTGATTATCAGGTGATTGATTTGATAGGTTTAAGCGTATTTTACGGTGTTTAGCCAAAAAAGCCGTAGCTGATCAGGCTACGGCTTTTTCTTTAAAGTGATTTACACTACTTGAAGCTCATGATTCGCTCGGGAACAGTATATTTGGTAGAGATGACAACCTCTTTGGTGATTTCTTCTTTACCATCTGTAATTTGCAAATAGTATTTGCCATCGGCTACTTCGTGCAAGTCAAACTTGATGATTTGCTGTTTCTGCTTTTTGCCTACATGGCCAGTGGAGAGTACATTCCCATAAGCGTCTTTCAAGAGGACGGCAATTGAGCTTGTCCCGATGTTTTCGATGGTTACATTTACTTTGCTGTTGGTGGTAGAAACAACAGCTGCTTTGAATGAAGCCGGGTCGGCAGCGTAAGTGTTGAGTGTAGCTGTGCCCAAAAGCGCAGCACCCAACAGGGTTCTGAAGGTTGATTTTAAATAATTCATGGCTTTTAAAAATAAAGTTGAGTAATTGTTTTGTCTGTTAGACGGTTCAAAGTTGACAGAAGTTACACTATCAAACAATTGGTTTTCGATGAAGGCCTGTTTTTGCCTTTTGAACCCGTTATTTTGCTCAACGAACGGCTTTAGGTAATTTTTTCATGCTTTGCTAAACGTAATTAGATAGCTCTTTTCGGAAAGCAGAAGGGCTTTTGCCTTTGAAAGATTTGAAGGTTTTGTTAAAATGCGAAAGGTTATTAAAGCCCGTATCGTAACAAATGTCGGCAATAGGAATTGGAGTGGCCAGTAGCTTGCATGCAAGACCAATGCGGTATTGATTGACAAACTCCGTAAAAGTCAAGTGCATAATTTTTTTGAAGTAATTACAAAAAGCGGGTATGGTCAGGTGTGCTACCTCGGTGGCTACTTCGTGGAGATTAACCGGTTTTCGATAGTTTTGTTCTACATATTCATAAATTCGATTGATACGCTGTTCGTCCTTGTGACCAAACTCAAATCGTGTTTCGCTGGAATTGAGCAAGGTAAATTCGTTGGATTTGGCCAGTAGCTGAAAAACCTGAAGAAGGGCGAGCAAGCGCTCAAAATGCGTTAATTTGACCAATCGGCGGAGCTTCTCGGTAACAGCCTTCTTGGTTTGGCCATGAAACAAAATACCCTGTTGTGATCGCTCAAAAAGGCGACGCACATCAGATAGCTCTGGGGACAGCATAAACGATTCGCCTAAAAAATGGATCGGTAGCTGGATCACAATCTCCTCGTGTTCGCCAACGGCATGATGACCGAATCCAGAATGAGGAAGTTCAGGGCCAATAAATACCAAATCACCATCTTCAAACTGGCTGATGTGGCTTCCTACGTGGCGTTGTCCCTGCCCACCCCGCACACACACAATTTCATACTCTGGGTGATAGTGCCAAAAAAAGCGATCTGTGCCTTCCTTTAGATGGAGTACTTTAAAAGAACTGCCTTCATCGGGTTGAATTTTTTCGTAAGATACTTTCATGTCAATAATTTGTCGGAAGTATTATTGTATCACTTTAATACAACTGTATTTATGAATAATGACCTAAAGTTAGAGTTAATTTTATTAATAAAGCATAAATTTATAGTAATAAAGTAGTAGTTTATTGTTGGTAAACAGTCCAAATTTGTAAAAAAATGGATAAAAGGTTTCTTGATATTCAAAGGTCCTTTTCTAATAACCTATGATGAAAAAGCGGGGCGCTTCTCCCGCTTTTTTTATGGCCTTACTTACGCCCTTGCCTCGGCGAAAGTATGGAATTTCCATAATCTTACTTTCTTAGTTCCTTGATTTTTTGATTTTGCATTGAGGTGGTTCAATAAATTGCCTTAAAAATCACAACACCTCTTGACATTATTGTTTGAATACGCTTAATTTCCAGTTATTTCAGCTATACTAAATTGCGCAACGCAAGAAAGTACGAACGTTTTGGCGATTAGTATTCTGAAAATCAGCGAACTAAAAGCAATTACGTCTTCATCAAGCTATCTCGTTTTGAATTATCCGCTACTGTTTGAATAGTTTGGCTTTGTCACCTAAAACCAAACGCCTTGATTATTATGAACGTATCCGCTACAGAACCTTTTAAGATGATTTACTCGGTGCTCAATCACGAGTATCTGGGGTATTTGTTTGAAGCATTTGTGGTACAACTCACGCCAAAAGGCGAGTTGTCGTATCTGTATCAAACGGTTTCCACCAAAAATGTAGCAGAGTTTAAGCACGGCCTACACGACACCGACTTGCAGCTAGTAAAACTCATCGATGCTATGCAGCAAGACGTAGTGTTGAAGAAGTTTAATCCTAAGAAGTGGAAACCACTCGATTTTTTCTTGAAAATATACGACCCCCAAAAAGGCGATAAAACCCTGCAAGAAGCCATAGGAGGGTATTTAGAAAATATCAAGTCGCAGATTTTGCCCTTATTGCTGGACGAAAAGCGCCTCTTTATTATGGGGGGCGATGGGAATCCTACTTGGCAAGAAATCCAAGTGTTACCCTCAAAAGCTACGGTATTGTTTCACTTCATGCGCAACGCCGATAATACTCATTATTTTCCGACCATTAAGTATGAAGGTGAAAAGGTAGAGTTTCAATACAAAAATGCCCTAATTCTAAGTGACGAGCCAGCCTGGCTGGTATGCAATGGCAAACTGTATCATTTTGAGAAAGACGTAGATGGTAAGAAATTGCGCCCATTCTTAAACAAAAAATTTATTGTCATCCCCAAAAATATCGAAGAAGACTATTATCGGAAGTTTGTAACCTCCGTAATTACGCAATTTGACGTATATGCAAAAGGGTTCGATATTAAATCGGAGCATTACCCCTGTGTACCGTTGTTGAGCATTAGTGAAACAAAAGTAAACAAACCTGTTTTGCAGTCGCTTTTTGATAAACCTGCCGAAACGGACCCGACTACCGAAGAAGATGTTCAGGCTTTGTTGAATTTGTCTTTTCAGTACGGCACTTATACGTTTAGGTTTGATAGTTTTGCAGCTCCCGCCAATGTAAGTATGGAAAAACGAGGTGAGGATTATGTGTTTCATAAAATCAAAAGAGACTTAGCAAAAGAAAAGGAGAAGATACTGCTGCTGAGAGATTTAGGCGTTGATTTGCGTAGTGGGCGTTTGGTGATGGGCAAGATGGAAACCTTTGATTGGGTGCAGCAAAACTACCTACAATTACAAGAAGCAGGGATTCGCCTGAGTCAACAAGTGACTGATGGCAAGCGGTATTTCTTGGGGTATTCGTCGCTGAACGTCTCGATTCATGAAGGCAACGACTGGTTTGATATTTATGCCGTGGTGCGGTTTGGGGAGTTCGAAATTCCGTTTCTACAGCTCAAAGACCTGATTCTGCGCAAACGACGAGAATTCACCTTGCCAAATGGCGAAATAGCGGTGATTCCTGAAGCATGGTTTACTCATTATGCCGAATTGTTTGCGTTTTCGGAACACCACGAACAAGACGAAAACTGCCTTAAACTCAAGAAATATCACCTTGCCCTGGTGCAAGAACTGGGGCAAGAAAACTTGGCATCGGTAGTGATGACTCGAAAGCTGGAAAAACTGCGTGATTTTCAAGAAATAGAAGATGCGATGTTGCCTTCGGGATTTAACGGAATGCTGCGGCCTTACCAAAAAGCAGGGTATAATTGGTTGCAGTTTCTGAATCGGTATTCGTTTGGTGGCTGCCTTGCCGATGACATGGGGCTTGGCAAAACCGTACAGACCTTAGCCTTGTTACAAGCTCAAAAAGAGCAAGGTTTGAGGGAGCCGTCGCTATTGGTAATGCCCACCTCGCTGATTTATAATTGGTTACTGGAAGCCGAAAAGTTTACGCCTCAGCTTCGAGTGCTGGTGTACACGGGCTCATATCGTGACAAAAACACAGAATTGTTTGACCAATACGACCTGATTCTGACGTCTTATGGAATTGTGCGGATTGATGTTGATTTACTGAAATACTACCGGTTCAACTACATCATCTTGGACGAGTCGCAGGCCATCAAAAATCCGTCGTCGAACATTGCGAAGGCCGTGATGCAACTAAACGCTCGTCATCGGCTTATTCTAACGGGCACACCGCTCGAAAACAGCACGATGGACTTGTGGAGCCAGCTCAATTTTGTGAATGAAGGGCTACTGGGTAGTCAGAGCTTTTTCCGAAATGAGTTTTTGGTACCTATCGAAAAACGTAACGACGAAAAAAAGACCCAGCGCCTGTACAACTTAGTAAAACCCTTCATGCTGCGCAGACACAAGTCGCAGGTAGCTACCGAACTCCCTCCCAAGATTGAGAACGTGCAGTACTGCGACATGACCGAAGAACAGGAACGAGAATACGAAGAGGCGAAAAGCCACTACCGAAACCTGATTTTGAAAAGTATCGAAGACGAAGGCATTGCCAAATCGCAGTGGATGGTGTTGCAAGGCTTGACCAAATTACGCCAGATTGCCAATCACCCTCGCTTGGTAGATGGCGACTACGACGGTGCCTCTGGTAAGCTCACTGACGTGCTTTGGAAGATGGAGTCGGTGATTAGGGGCGGACATAAGATTTTGATATTTAGCCAGTTTGTAAAACATCTCGATGTGTTTAGACAGCATTTGGATGCTGAGCAGATTCGGTATGCCTACTTAGATGGCAACACGCAAGACCGACAAGGGCAAGTGGAACTTTTTCAGAAAGATGAGTCCGTGAAAATCTTTTTGATTTCGCTCAAGGCAGGTGGATTGGGGCTAAACCTTACTGCTGCCGAGTATGTGTTTATTCTGGATCCGTGGTGGAATCCAGCCATCGAGTCGCAGGCGGTGGATAGGGCACACCGCATCGGTCAAGAAAAAACAGTATTTACCTACAAATTTATTACCAAAAATTCGGTAGAAGAAAAAATCTTGGCCTTACAAAAAAATAAACTTCGCTTGGCCAACGAACTTATCACTACCGAAGAAACCTTCGTGAAGTCGTTGTCTAAAGAAGACGTGCTGGCGCTGTTGGAATAGACGAGGCGTGTGCTAATGTAAGTTAATGTAGATAGACCCCAAATCCATCTTCATCCAACTTTACCTCGATGTGTTCGGTAAGAGTAGTAGAGAGCGTATAACCCACATAATCAGCAGCGATGGGGTAGAGGTGATGCCCTCTGTCCACAATGACAGCCAGTTGTAATTTCTTAACCTGAACCCCAAAAAACGGCGAAAGGCCATAAGCTAGTGTGCGGCCTGTATTGAGAACGTCGTCCACTACTACTACCGTCTTGCTTTGTAAAACAGACTTCTCCACATCAAAAAGAACAGGGCTTTGGTGTGGATTAAGCTTATCAATGTCTATTCTAACCAAAGTAACCGAGAGAGGCGAAATGGTTTCGATTTGCTTTTTGAGTAACTCAGCCAACCAGTATCCTCGGTCCCATACCCCAGCCAAGACGATTTCGGCGTCCTCAAAGTTGTTTTCATAAATCTCAAATGCAATACGCTGTACCTTTTGCATCACTTGTGTATGCGTAAGAAGCTGTTGTTTATCAGTAGTAGTCATGGCACGAAGTTACAGTTCGTTCTATTTTCCTGCAAGGTATCACCTGCCCAAAAGCGTAGTTTTTAAAAAATCTTTTTGGGCACGGCAAAGTTGGCACAGTTTTTACTACTAAACTAAGTAAAATAGTAAAACTGTACACTCCATGAAGTGGATTACAAGCCTCCTTGCCGTTATGATTTTATCCGTTTGGATTTGCCAAGCGGCTCCTCCAGACGGAGGGGTTGGTATAAAAATAAAGAATTCACTGAAAGGTGGCTATGCCAAAGAATTAGTCAGCTTATTCGACAAAGACATCGAATTGGTCATTGATTCCGAGAAAGTAGAATTCAACAAAATCAGTATTTCACATGCTGAGCAAATTTTAAAGGCATTTTTTAAGAAACATCCTCCCCGAGACTTTCAGTTCGTTTATCAAGGGGCGGGCGCTACGGTTCGATACAGCACAGGCACCTATTTTACTGGAACAGAAGCGTACTTGGTCTATATTTTGCTTAAAAAATCTGGGAATCAGTACTTGATTGGTACGATACATTTTCGTAAAGAGCAACCGCCCACTGCCAAACGATAATGTTTTCAGATGGCAAAATTCTACAAGGCACCGAGATGTTCGGTGCTTTTTTTGTGGTAAGATGAATTATTTTGCCAGACACAAATAGTAAATCAAGACGTCTATTTGCTTTTCTTATAAAATAACCACAACATTTGCAGAGAATAATACAAATTGAACCAGAGCCTAATTAAACTAACGTTCACAAAACTATTGTACGTCGTATGGACAAGATACTTATCCCTTTTTGTTTGCTTGTAGCTACGGTCAGTATGGCTCAAAAGCCCAGCAAAGACCAATTCATCAATGCCCTTCTTAGTAAGATGACAATTGAAGAGAAAATCGGCCAACTCAATCTGGTTACAGGCGGCGAAGCTACCACCGGGTCTGTGGTAAGTACGGGTGTTGAGGAAAAAATTAAAGCAGGTAATATCGGAGGAATTTTTAGCATTTCTACCCCTCAACGCATCAGAAAAGTACAAGAACTAGCTGTAAACCAGAGCCGTCTCAAAATACCCATCATTTTCGGGATGGATGTTATTCATGGTTATCGAACTGCTTTTCCGATTCCGTTGGCTCTGTCGTGTAGTTGGGATATGAACCTCATTGAGCGCTCAGCCCGTATTGCAGCTATAGAGGCTACAGCCGACGGCATTTGTTGGACCTACTCGCCGATGGTGGACATTTGCCGAGACCCTCGCTGGGGGCGTATAGCCGAAGGCGCAGGCGAGGATGTGTATTTGGGTTCGGCTATTGCGAAGGCAATGGTAAAGGGCTATCAAGGCGATGGCTATGCCAAAAACAATACGATGATGTCGTGTGTAAAACATTATGCGCTCTATGGAGCATCTGAAGCCGGGCGAGATTACAACACTACTGACATGAGCCGTGTACGCATGTACAACGAATACCTGCCGCCATACAAAGCAGCCCTTGATGCTGGGGCTGGTTCGATTATGGCATCATTCAACGAAATTGATGGTGTACCCGCCACCGCCAACCGTTGGCTCTTGACCGACCTTCTTCGCAAAGAATGGGGTTTTAACGGCTTGGTTGTAACAGACTATACAGGTATCAATGAAATGATAGACCACGGGTTGGGCGATTTACAGACGGTATCGGCAAAAGCCTTACGGGCTGGTATTGATATGGATATGGTAGGCGAGGGCTTTTTGACCACGCTCAAAAAATCGTTGCAAGAGAAAAAAGTAACCGAGCAAGAAATAACAGAGGCGTGTCGTAAGGTCTTGGAAGCCAAGTATGATTTAGGCTTATTTGAAAACCCCTACCGCTATTGTGACGAAAACAGAGCCAAAACCGAAATTTTTACCGAAGCTAATCGCAAGGCTGCTCGTGAGGCGGCAAGCAAATCGTGTGTATTGTTGAAAAATAGTCAAAATCTACTACCGTTGGCCAAAAAAGGAACCATTGCCTTGGTAGGACCTTTGGTTACCAACAAAGAAAATATGGCAGGCACTTGGGCAGTATCAGCTGACTTCAAACAATGTGTATCGTTGGCAGAAGGGATTAAAAACGCAGTAGGGAGCCAAGTTAACTTAGTAACAGCAAAGGGGGCAAACATTTATAGTGACGCCAAACTCGAAGCCAATGTGAGTATCTTTGGTAAACCAACCAATCGGGATAATCGGAGCGATACCGAACTGATAGACGAAGCCCTAAAAGCATCTCAAAATGCCGATGTCATTGTAGCAGCCTTAGGCGAAGCAGCCGAAATGACGGGCGAAGCCTCCAGTCGGTCGGATATTAAGATTCCTCAAAATCAACAAGAATTGCTCAAAGCGCTACTCAAAACAGGTAAACCGGTGGTATTGGTTGTGTTTACGGGGCGCCCTCTGGACCTCAGCTGGGAAGATTCCAACGTTTCTACCATACTCAATACCTGGTTTGGGGGTACCGAAGCTGGCAATGCTATTGCCGATGTATTGTTTGGCGATGTAAACCCTTCGGGCAAATTGAGTGTTACCTTTCCTCGCAACGCAGGACAAATTCCTATCTTCTATAATCATAAAAACACAGGCCGCCCCCATAGCGGAAGAGAAGGTTTTGAGAAATTTCGTTCCAACTATTTAGATGTTTCAAACACGCCACTTTATCCATTCGGGTATGGTTTAAGCTATACTAAATTCACCTATAGCGATGTACTGCTGAGCAATCAAGCAATGAGCAAGGGTGGAAAAATTGAAGCAAGCGTTACGGTACAAAACACAGGCAACTACGATGGCGAAGAAGTAGTACAGCTTTATATCAGAGATAAGGTAGGGAGTGTGACTCGGCCGTTGAAGGAGTTAAAAGGATTTAAGAAAATTGCCTTGAAAAAAGGCGAATCGCAGAAAGTTAGTTTTTCGATTTCAGAAGAAGACCTCAAGTTTTATGACAATACCCTAAACTACATTGCCGAAGCAGGAGAGTTTGAGGTAATGATAGGCACCAACTCACAGGATGTAAAAAGGGCCTTGTTTGTCCTGAAGTACTAGACAGCAGGTTGGAACCTTTTCTGTTTTTTACATATCTATTGTACAAGGCACCGAGATAATTCGGTGCCTTTTTCTATTTTTGCAGTCAATTTTGTAAAGCAATGGCAAAAAAAATCTTACAACAACCCGGATATATTCCGCCGGTGACCTCAAACCCAGCGGCAATCAAAACCAAAAAATATGCTTTGGATAGTAAGACTTATGTTAATTTAGGTCTGAAGCATCTCTGGAAAGAGCAGTGGTTTTGGTCGTTTGTGCCCTTGGCGCTTATTATACTGAATGTGGTACTGAACCTTACCCGTTGGTATCCTAACTATTGGATTTACATTGTAGTGGTGGTAGGAGCGGCATTGTATGTGTTGTTTTGGGTAGTTCAGTTTACAGGTGTTACCCAATTAGAACAGTATAAGCCTATGTTTCAGCGCTTTGCCTATGAAATTGACAGCCGTCAGATTTTGGTAAAAGCTAATGCCAACGAAGCCGGTGTGATGAAGTGGGAGTCGTTTACGCAAGGTTACAAGACAAAAGACGCTTTTGTACTAGTGGTATCGAAAGGGCAGTTTTTATACTTCCCGTTCAGTATATTTAACTCAGAGCATGATTTGAAGCTCATGGAACGAATTCTGAAACAGAAAGAATTCTTGAAAGACTAAACACTTGAGGTTCTCAACAAAAAAGCCATGCAGCTGCTGCTGCATGGCTTTTTTGTTGGAAAAACAGAAACTTAATATCGCACTGAAAATGTTACATTTACATCAAAAATAAGCAGATGGCAAGAGACTTGTTTCATCAGTCGGTAAAAGAAGCCTTGGTAAAAGACGGGTGGTTGGTTACTCATGACCCTTACAGAATCCGTGATGATGATTTTGGGTTTAATTATGAGGTGGATTTAGGTGCAGAACGAGTGATTGCTGCTCAGAAAAATACAGAGTTAATAGCAGTCGAAATCAAATCATTTACCAAAGCATCAATCACTTACGAATTTCATACAGCATTGGGTCAATACATGACTTATTTAGCTGGGTTAGAAGAAACAGAGCCTGCCCGTCAGCTATTCTTAGCAATACCTGATTTTATTTACTGGCAACTTCCGAAACAAATCTTATTTTTGATAGAGCGTTATCAATTACGGATTATTGTTTACGAACCAGAATTAAATATCATTATTCAATGGAAAAGATAGCTCGTTATCAAACTATTGTGAAGGAGCGTTTGCAAAAGTTCGTTCATCAAGGAGATTCATACCCAGTAAAGGAGTATGAGATTTTTGATGACCAACATGGCCACTACCAGATTGTTAGAGTGGGATGGACTCCTAAAAACAAATTTGTTCTAGAAATCGTCATTTATATACAGGTACGGACTGACGATGGAAAGGTCTGGATTTGGGCCAATTGGACAGAACATGATCTAGCTACTGAGCTTATTCAAGCAGGGATAGATAAAACAGAGATTGTCCTTGGGTTTTTACCTGAGTATGCTCGTCATTACGCAGAAGCAAGCGTCGCTTGACAAAAACCTAGTTTAGGATATTTCTACTGCTTCTCGGCAAATGGGATAACTAACTTTTCGCCACGTTCGGCAAAGTCCTTAGTTTTGCCATTCGCTTTCATAAGCATTTCTTTACTGATGCCATATTTTTGAGCTACTACTCGGAGCACATCGCCGGGGCCTACGGTATGAATGGCCTTAATCCGAACTTTCAGCTTGGTTACCCCTATTTTTACATCCTTACTAACGTCTTTGATTTGTGGATTCAGCGCTTGTAAAGTCGCAAACTTGAGGTTATACCGATTGGCAATCCCATAGAAAGTCTGTCCTGTTGCAATGGTATGAACGTACTCAACACCTCCCACATTAGGAGCGGTCGTGACTGGTTTCTCCTCCGGTTTAGGCTCTTCTTTCTTGGGCTCAGGTTTGGGTTCTTCTTTTGCTGGCTTTTGTTCTTCGGCCACCGATGTCGTAGCGGTGTTAGTTGGAGGGGTGGCGGTAGGTACAGGCGTAATCACTTGCACCGGCGGAAGGTCCTGAGCGCTGCTGTCGTCATCTTGGTCGTCGAGGGCGGTGCTATCAATCTTTACATTGGTCATTTCGCCCGACGAAGGCTTGTCGGTAAGGTATTCCCAACCTACATAGAGCAAGGCCAAAATGATAAAAACCAAAACAGCCAACAATATAGCAGGCAAATTACTGCCTTCTTTCGGACGTTGGTTTCGTTCTTCCATAGTGATGGTTAGTAAAAATATTCGGGAAGTTGGGGTGCAAGTTCAGCCGTATTGCTATTGGCTGTGCAATTCTTGTACCATTTCTTGTACTTTATTTTCAAGGTTTTGCTTGTAATCCTGCAATTTACGAGCAATTTCCTGATTCTCAACACCTATTATCTGAACCGCCAAAATTCCGGCGTTTTTAGAGCCATTCAGGGCTACAGTGGCCACGGGTACCCCCCCTGGCATTTGCAAAATGGACAGAACAGAGTCCCATCCGTCTATCGAGTTAGACGATTTGACGGGTACGCCAATCACAGGCAGGGTCGTAATACTGGCTACCATACCTGGCAGATGGGCAGCCCCTCCTGCTCCAGCAATAATCACCTTGACCCCTCGGTCACGAGCCGATTGGGCAAATTCCACCATTTTGAGGGGCGTACGATGTGCCGATACGATGTCTATTTCGTAAGGAACGCCAAACTCGTTGAGTACGTCGGCGGCTTCTTGCATGACCTTGAGGTCGGAGAGGCTGCCCATAATGATAGATACCATGTATTGAATAAATGTGGGTATGAGCGAATAGCTATGAACAATACCAATGCGTTCTTATTCGGCAATGACCCGTATCTGTTGTTTAACTTGTGCTACTTTTTGCTTGAGCGCCGTTACGTCTTTGTCAATAACGGTAACATGCCCCATTTTACGATATGGCTTCGTGATTTTTTTACCGTACAAGAAGGGATGCACGCCCTCGATGCCTAACAATTGCTCCATGCCCTCGTAGTAGGCAGGGCCTGTGAAGCCTTCTTCACCGAGCAAATTGACCATCGCCGCCGCACAATGAGCTGCTGTACTGCCTAAGGGGAGCCCCAAAATGGCTCGTAAATGCTGCTCAAATTGGCTTACATCATTAGCTCTAAGGGTGTGATGGCCACTATTGTGAGGGCGAGGGGCTACTTCGTTGATGAGGACTTTTCCATCTTTGGTGACGAACATTTCTACCGCCAGCAGACCTACAATGCCCAAGTGTTCTGCTACCTGTTTAGCTATTTGTTGAGCTTGATTATCAATGTTTCCCCAAATCTCAGCAGGAGCAAAAAGGTACTCGACCAGATTAGCCTCTGGGTGAAACACCATCTCGACCGTGGGGAATGTAGCCATTTCGCCATGCGTGTTTCGAGCTACGATGACGGCGATTTCTTTTTCAAAATCCACGGCTTTTTCTAACAGCCCTGGAGCATCAAAAGCCAAATGAACATCGGCTGCCGAGGCGATTCGTTGCACACCACGGCCATCGTAACCACCCTTGCCTAACTTATGGAAAGCTGGCAAAAAGTCGGTATAATTGGTAACATCAGCTTGATTTTCGGTTAGTACAAAGTCGGCAGTCGGGAGCTGATGTTGTTGGTAAAACTGCTTTTGCGTTCGTTTATCCTGAATGATTTCGATGACTTCGGGTTGTGGAAACACCCGCACACCTTCTGCTTGAAGCTGCTTGAGGGCATCCAGATTCACACTCTCGATTTCGATGGTCAGGATGTCACACGACTTGCCAAACTGATACACGGTGTCGAAATTACGAAACGAACCTACTACAAAATTAGGAGTAAGTTGATGACAAGAGGCAGCCGGGTCAGGGTCTAATACACTGATATTGAGGTCAAAGTCAACAGCAGCTTGCAAGAGCATTCGGCCTAATTGACCTCCGCCCAATAGACCTATTTTGAGGTTTGGATTAAAGTTCATAAGTAAGTAGCCAGCATTGAGAAGCTAGTAGTTGAAGGAGATACATAGAGACAATCTATGGTGACAATACTCAGGTACTCCATCATGGCCTGCTGCCAGTGGCTAGCTTTTTAACAACGCAAAAATAACTAAATAGGCCAACACTCCTGCAAAATACCCTAACAAAGCTGTAAAGCTGATGCGGCGGAGGTACCAGATAAAATCTATTTTCTCCATGCCCATGACGGCCACACCTGCTGCCGAGCCAATAATCAGGATGCTCCCACCCGTGCCAGCACAGTAGGCCAAGAACTCCCAAAGTTTGGAGTCGGCAGGAAACGTATCTATAGGGTACATCCCCATCGTAGCGGCTACCAATGGTACGTTGTCAATCACAGCAGAAGCTAAGCCAATGGTTACGACAATAATGTCTTGATTCCCAATGGTCTGATCCATCCAATGGGCTAAGTCAGCCAACAAATGCGTGGATTCTAAAGCGCCAATGGCAATCAAAATTCCTAAAAAGAACAAGATGCTGGAGGTATCAATTCGGCTCAAGGCATGAGCAGCCGTGTAGGGCTTTCGCTCTTCTTCGTCTTTGTCTTTGTGCAAGATTTCAGATAGTAACCATACTACTCCCAAACTCAGCAA
The DNA here is from genome assembly GCA_046329195.1 of Spirosomataceae bacterium. Lineage (GTDB taxonomy): Bacteria > Bacteroidota > Bacteroidia > Cytophagales > Spirosomataceae > JAXLVB01. The sequence continues at coordinate 2,198,034 of JAXLVB010000001.1, forward strand.
GATGCCCATATAGGGCGGTAGGTGTGTAATGGTCTTGAACACAGGCACAAACAAAAGTCCTCCAATTCCAAAAAAGAACATGAGGTTTCGTTCGAGGGCAGTAGTATCTTGTGTATCATTTGACGACTTGGCCGGGGGCTGAATCGTACCTTTTAGGCGGAACGACAAGTACAGTAATGGGATGACCAACGAAAGGAGACTTGGGATAAAAAGCTCTTCCATGATGTTGAGAGCCGTGATTTGCCCTCCAATCCAGAGCATGGTAGTCGTAACATCACCAATGGGCGACCACGCCCCACCCGCATTAGCCGCAATGATGACGATGCCCGCAAAGAACTTCCGCATTTCGGTATCTTTGATGAGCTTGCGTAACAACGAAACCATCACAATGGCCGTAGTGAGGTTGTCTAATGCCGCTGACAAAAAGAAGGTAATAAGGCTTATCAGCCACAACAACACTGTAACGTTGCGAGTCTGAATACGGTCAGTGATTATTTTGAAGCCTTGATGGGCATCAATGAGCTCCACAATGGTCATAGCACCCATCAAAAAGAAGAGGATTTCGGCAACCCCTGCCAAGTGGTGCGACAATTCGCCTACCACATGGTCGTGGTGGTCAGTGCCTAAAACGTACACTGTCCAGCATAAAATGCCTGTTATTAAGGCTGTGGCGGTTTTATTGACCTTGATAGGATGCTCCAACGCAATGGCTAAATATCCTACCACAAATAAAATGACAAGAGTGGTGAGCATAGGTAAATCAAGCTAAGATGAAGTTCAGGTTATTACTGACTTGCCGAATCGGAATACCTGCTAAAAAGTAAGCGAATCGTGCCAGTCAGAACGATGAATTGTGTAAGTTTGGCTGTAAAAATAGCTGATTTCCTTGAGAATGCCTGTCCTGCCAGCGATTATCCTACACGTTCCGTGGATGCGAGCCAACGGAATGGCTCTGTTTCCGTTTGTGCTAATTCGGAAGAAAAACCCTTCTGAAGTATTGCTTAATCACGAACGAATCCACCTTTATCAACAAGTGGAGTTGCTTATCATTCCCTTTTATATTTGGTATGTGTTAGAATACGGCTGGCACCGCCTCAAAGGCAAACGCCACTATGAAGCCTATCGCAGCATTAGTTTTGAAGAAGAAGCCTTTGCGCACGACCAAGACGCTGATTACTTGCAAAAACGCCGATTTTGGGCGTTTTGGAGGTATTTTTAAAATCGGTAAGGCAAGATGAAAACAAAACGTTCTATTCGCTATAAACGCCATGATTATTCAGGAGGAGGAAGTTATTTTGTGACGATTTGCTCACAAAATAGAGGGTCTATTTTCGGCGAAATTGTGGACAATAAAATGAAAGCTCGCATATAAAACCTGTGGATGCCACTGTAAGAGATTGTGCTACGGATTCACCGTTTCGGTTGTGGAAAAAACACACTCTATTGGGGAATATCATCGGTTCGTTTAAATCATTGGCGTTTCGTCGGTATTATAATTATTTGAAAGGCAATGACTTGTTGATGCGCCAAACCGCTACTATTTGGCAACGAAACTACTGGGAACGCATTATTCGAGATAAACAAGAATTAGAAAGAATTCGCCAATACATCATCAATAATCCAGCTAAATGGGCAAATGATAGTAATAACTTAGAGCGATTGTTAGATAGAATAGAGGAGAAAAAATGTAGTTGAAATCTAGAAAATTGGTAACCGTGAGTGAGGCAACCGCAAGGGTTGTCGCTACGATTTAAAAACACATTATTTTATCCATTGATAACTACACCTCTTCGGCTTGTAACTGCTTCTCGTACAAATCTTTGTAAATACCTCCCAACGCCATCAACTCTTCATGCGAACCTTGTTCGACAATACGGCCGCCGTCGAGCATCACAATTTTGTCAGCAAGTTTGGCCGATGACACTCGATGGCTGATAATCACCGAAGTTCGGTTTTCCATAATGCTTCGCAAGTTATTCAAAATGGCATTTTCGGTTTTGGTATCTACCGCCGAAAGACAATCATCCAAAATCAATATTTTAGGTTCACGGGCAATCGCTCTGGCAATGCTGAGGCGTTGTTTTTGCCCACCTGAAAGCGTTATACCCCGCTCTCCTACTTTGGTGTCGAAACCTTCGGGGAAGTCAATGATATTTTGATAGAGGTCAGCGTCTTTGGTCGCCTGAATAATTTTGTCTTCGGGCATTTTTCGTAGGCCAAACTTCACATTGTTGCGGATGGTGTCGCTAAACAAAAAGACGTCTTGTGGCACATAGCCCGTTTGAGTACGCAAATAGTGTACTTCAATGTCTTGAATCGCATGACCATCCACATGAATTTGCCCCTCGCTGGTATCATACATGCGGGTCAGTAGGTTTGCCACTGTACTCTTGCCTGACCCTGTCGAACCCAGAATCGCTACACTTTCGCCAGGTTCAATGGCCAACGAAAACTCTCGTAATGCTACAATACCCGAGTCTGGATAGGTAAACGATACGTTTTGGAATGTAACGCCGCCCTTGATTTCGGGCCGTAGGTTTTTAGCAGACACAATATCCGTTTTGATGCTCAAAAACTCATTGATGCGCTCTTGCGAAGCTGCTGCTCGTTGCGTTTGTGAGGTAGTCCAACCTAGCGCAATCACCGGCCACGTAATCATGTTTACATAAATCAAAAACTCAGCAATATTGCCTGCGGTGAGGCGTCCGGCAATGACCTCTTGCCCACCTACATACACGCACAAGACATTGGAAAGCCCCACCAACAAAAAAATCAAAGGAGTAAATAACGAATCTACTCGGGTAAGCGACAAGGACTTATGCCGGTATTGATTGCTTTGTTCGGCAAACCGCTCGGTCGAGAGTTTTTCTTGTACAAATGCTTTCACTACCCGAATTCCCGAAAACGCCTCTTGGGCAAAAGTCGAGAGGTTAGAAAGATTACGCTGGATTTCTTCGGAGCGTTTGTTGATGATGTTACTTACAAAGAAAATACTCACACTCAAAATCGGCAGAGGCAATAAAACGTACATGGTCAGCTTGGGGCTTACCGACATCATGTAGCTAATCACCATCACAAAAATCGTAATCAGATTTAACCCATACATGATACTGGGACCCACGTACATCCGCACTTTGCCTACATCTTCCGAAATACGAGCCATGAGGTCGCCGGTATTGTTGCGGCGATAAAAACTAAGCGGTAAAGTCTGGTAGTGAGCGTAAATTTCGTTTTTGAGGTCGTATTCTACATGCCTACTCATCACGATAATGGTCTGGCGTACCAAAAACAAGAAAATACCCTTGAGCAGCGCCATGACCAAAATCAAAAGACCATAGATAAATATGCTGTAAGTAAACGTTTCGTACACACTACTTTGCACGCCTGTGTTTTTATATAACGAATAAAGGTCGAGCGAATCTTTGACCAAATCAAGGGAATGCCGTACGATTTGGGCAGGAATAATACCAAAAAGATTGGAGATAACCGTAAAAAGGGTCCCCAAAATCAAATACCATTTATACTTTAGTAAATATTTGTTTAGATAGGCAAGCGACTTCATGGCGTGTCAAAAGGAATTTTGGGCGTTCTCGCTGAGGTAGTAACAAACATTAGCACGAATAGTTCCGAGCGAAATAGAGGTGTTTCACCAAAAAATCCAACTACTTAGGACTTTGTGGGTAAAAAAACGCTAATTTTGCGCTCAAATTAAGTATCTCTTTTGAAAAATACTTAACAATGTAGCTCAACGCTTCGTTTTGAGGCTGTTGCGTCAGCAACAAAGAGCGCTCAGGAAAATTCCTGAACAAAACACCTACAGTTCTTAAAATTAGTATCTAGTACCCCAAGGCGGAAATGTTAAAAGAGTTGGTAAAGGGTTGTTTGTGCAGCAGAGTATCAGTTAAGCAAGCAACCACTAAGGGCTCCTCTAAGACCAATTTCGTTCTTTGTTTGTTGACACAGAGTTACAATGCTAAATCGTAGATACCTCAGAATCAAGGCAATGCAACAGTTATATGCGTTGAGTCAGGCCGAAAAGTCCGATTATCAACTCACCCTAGACTGGATTGCCGAGCAGTTTTTGCCAGATCTTAACTCCATGAAACCCCAAGACCGTACCAAGTTGGAAGGGTTGAAAAAACTAACACTCTTACAATTTGAGGAATTACTCAAAAATAAAGGGGCAGACGAGGAAATGCCTTTGCAGGTTCAGAGAGTAGCCAGAGAGGCTGTGCAGCGATACAAAGACTTGCTTAGAAAAGATCAACACTTTTGCTCTAAACGACTCATTGAAGAAACCGAGGTGATTTACAATTTATACCTCAAAATCTTGATGATGATTGTAGAGATAGGTGACGAAGCCAAGCTGTCAGACGAGCGCCGCTGGTATGACATAGACGAAAACGAGAAGAATGACTCAAGCACACCAACGCAGTATAAAACGGCTATTTTTAGTCAAAACACTGTGGTAGAGGCTCTTCGGAAATACAAACCACTCGAAACGGAGGCTATTCGTCACAGCGTGACTTGGGATGCCGACCGTATCATGATGCGGAAGTTTTTCCGTGACGTTATCAAGACCAACGAACGCTTCCAAAGTTACTGTCAGTCAAATGTGCGAAGCGACGAAGAGGATCGTAAATTGGTCTGGTTTTTGATCCGGAATATCATTCTGAAAAACGAAGTAATGGAGTCTTATTTCTTGGAAAAAGACCTCAATTGGGCCGAAGATTCGGATGTGGTGCAGGGTATGCTCAAGCGGACGTTCAAGATACTGGAAGAAGAGAATAAGGTAGAGTTGCAGCAACTCTCGCCGTCGTGGGAAGATGACAAGTATTTTTATGTGGACTTGTTTAAGAAAACCATCGAAAGCGACGATCAATACGAGACTCTTATTATCCAAAAAATTCCGAATTGGGATGCCGAACGGATTGCCCTGACCGATAAGATTTTGTTGAAAATGGCGCTGGCCGAGATGATTCATTTTCCGAGTATTCCTATCAAAGTGACTATCAATGAGTTCATTGAGGTGGCTAAAGAATACAGTACTCCCAAAAGCGGGCAGTTTATCAACGGAATTTTAGATAACTTGTCGTCGCAACTCCAAAAAGACGGGACCATTCGGAAGAGTGGGCGTGGGTTGATTGATACAAAATAAAGTAGAGGTCTGCAATAGCATAAGCCTACCAGCAAAATAATGAGGTAACGAACTCGTTTTGAAGAAGGGAAGGGAATCAAAACTCAAAGTTCGGAAACCAATAACCAATTAATACTAAAGACCATGAGCAAATCAAGTAAAACCTTATTGGCCTTTTTGACAGGCGTAGCAACAGGAGCTGTATTAGGAATTTTATATGCTCCCGACAAAGGTGAAAATACCCGTAACCAATTGTCTTTCAAGCTAACTAAGTACCGTGAGCAACTCCAAAAACTCATTGCTGATCTGCTTGATGGACAAGAACTACCCGAAAGTTTGGCCAAAACAGAAGGTAAAAAAGTAGTAAGTGAAGCCCGTGAAAAAGCTGAAAAGCTATTGTCGGACGTAGAAAGCTTGATGGGTCAAATCAAAGGTAAAGCATAACACTATGATACTCAGACGTTGGCTGATTGGAGTAATGTACATCGGGTGTTTAGGCATGATGACTTGCTGCCAGAACAAGCAAAATACTGCCGAACAAACACGACCTGATAAATTTCCAGTGATGAAGTTTTTGGGTTCGGTTCACGACTTTGGTTCTATCACCGAAGGCGATACGATTTCGCATGTGTTCAAATTCAAAAACATAGGCAACATGCCTTTGTTGATTAGCCATGCTTCTACTCCTTGTGGTTGTACGGTACCCGAATGGCCCAAAGACCCCATAGCCCCAGGAGCTGGCGGCGAAATCAAAGTGACTTTCAACAGCAAAAATAAAGTTGGCTTTCAGAACAAGACCGTTACAGTATATGCCAATACCATTCCCGAAACGAACATCGTTTTGATCAAAGGCGATGTCGTGAAGGCAAAAGACCAGTAAACCCCTTACCACTAACCCATTCTATCGAATTAATAACCCCGTTATCATGATTCTGTTACAATCAACTACTCAAATGTTGCCTACCTTGCTTTTGTGGGGAGGGATTTTTATCGTGTTTTATTTTTTCATGATTCGCCCGCAGCAACAAAAGCAAAAAGACCAAAAGAAATTCTTAGAAAACCTTAAAAAAGGAGATAAAATAGTCACCATCGGTGGGGTCCACGGGGTAATTATTTCGGTAGGTGATAGCACCGTGACCGTAGAGGTAGATGCCTCAAAAGGAGTACGAATGGTTTTTGAAAAATCAGCTATTTCTAAAGACTCAAGTAGCCGCCTTGCTGCCCAAGCATAATGGTCAAGCCCGCTTCCAGTACTCGCCGTTTTGACTTCAAAACCATGGTGTTGTGCCTCTTGGCAGCCATGATGTTTTGGCTTATGAACGCCTTGAACAAAGATGGATACACTACCAAGTTGTCGTATCCACTGCAAGTGTCTTACAACGACTCGTTGTTTATCCCAACCTCACCGTTGCCCAAGCAAGTACAAGTCAATATATCGGGAAAAGGCTGGTCTCTTTTGCGTAAGTCGCTGTCTTTTAGTGTTAATCCTGTGGTTTATCAAGTGACACAGCCGCTCCGAGCTAAGTTTATCAATACCTCCTCGTTGACCGATTTGATGTCGGAGCAAGTGCGTGATGTGAAGGTCAACTACGTGGTGGCCGATACACTTGATCTGGAATTTGACCGAAAAGTAGTCAAGAAAATACGCCTTCAGATAGATAGCACTAGCATCAATCTTCGTCGCCCTTTTGTGATTTCGAGTGTCATCAATGTAAACCCTCAGTTGGTTGTGTTTGAGGGTCCCGAATCGCTACTCAAGAGCTTCAAAGACACCCTGCTTGTGCGAGTTCCCGAACGGCGTATCGATACCGACTACGACTCCAAAATAGCCCTTGAGTATCTGCACGACCCTTCTATCAGTACCAGCGTCGAAAAAGTACAGGTAAGTTTTGAGGTAGCTGCCTTGCAGATACCTCTTTCAGAAAATCCTAAAGCGCTTCCTTCCAAAAAAGCTCAGAAAAAATGAACCCCAAGCCACCTATCATTGGTATCACGGGTGGAATAGGCTCTGGCAAAAGTATGGTCTGCCGGATTTTTGGAGCCTTGGGAATTCCTGTTTACGAAGCCGATACCCGAGCCAAATGGCTGATGAATCATGATACCCTTCTGAGAGAGCAACTAACGGCACTGTTAGGCGCAGAAGCCTATACTGCCGATGGTGAGTATAATCGGGTGTGGGTAGCGAGTCAAGTATTTGGAAATCAAGAGCTTTTAACAAAACTCAACACTATTGTGCATCCTCGGGTGTGGCAAGATAGCGCTGATTGGACGCAAGCCCATGCGTTGGCTCCTTACCTACTCTACGAAGCAGCCCTTATGAAGGCAGCGGGTCAGGGGAATGCTTTTGAGAAGGTAGTAGTGGTGGTAGCACCCGTCGAATTACGAATCAAACGCACACTGGCTCGTGACACACAACGCTCCGAAGCTGAGGTTCGAGCTATTATCAGCCGGCAAATGGCTGATGAAGAACGACTAAAAATAGCAGACTATCTGATTCAGAATGACGATAGTCAACTGGTAATCCCTCAAGTGTTGGCCCTCCACGAGAAATTTCTTTTAAGCAAGGCATAGTGATGTTCGTCGAGGATAACATCGTTTTTTTGAACAGACTCTCGATGGATACCCTCCAAGACGAAGCCGACTTTCTCCAATACTCGCATAGAGGCTACGTTTCGAGAATATACCTTAGCGAATAACCGATGAATCGTCGGGAAATGCTCAAAGGCATACGTTGCCATCAAACCTACTGCCTCTGTGGCTATACCCCGCCCCCAATAATCAACGCCTAGCCAATAACCGATTTCGGCACTGATTTGAGCTACGTCATCTTGTGGTACGATGGCAATACCGCCAGCTACTTTATCATTAACTATTATTGCAAAACTAGTAAGTTGCTGGCCGTTGGTTTTCACTTGAAAATTGACCCATTCTTTGGCATTGTCGAGCGTATAAGGATTCGGAAAAACATCCCGAAGATTGGCAGCCACTCGCTCATCGTTAGCCGCTAAAGCCAGTGAGGCTTCGTCACCGTACTGGAAGGTACGTAGTATAAAGTCATTACCTGATGCTATGTTCATATAGTTAGAATCACAAATAGAGATGTTTTAATGTTTGGAAATGAGAACGAAAAAGGCCTGGACAGACGCCGGAACTAAAATGTAAAAGTAAATTGCGCTTGCAAAGAGCACACAAAAAAACGTTGGGAGGTGGCCGCCCCAACGTTTTTTGTACAATGAGATGCGACTAAGCCTTATTTTGGAAACAAACTGGCATCAAGACCCGGAATTAACCGAATCGCATTTTTGTAATATACCTTTTTGAGGACGTCGTCTGACAAACCCAGGCCGTACATTCGCCAGAAGGCATGGTATTTTTTGTGGTAAGGAAAGTACTCGTCTTCAGTTTCTAATACTCTAAAATAAGTAGCGTATTCGGCAGGAACCCAACTGTCTTTACCAAACAAAATGCGGTCTTGGTACTTCTCAAAAAATTTCTTGGCCGTACGTGGCTGACGGCCCAATTCGGCAATAACGGCGCCAATTTCTACACAAACGTTGGGCATTTGGGTCAGTAGCGTGTCGAGTTTTGGCAAATTGTTAGGATACCACATCATGTGGGCCGCTATGAACTTGGTCTTAGGGTGTTTCCGAAACACATTTTGTTGCTGCTGTTGCAAGGCTTCCCAAGGATAGTCGTTTTCACCTCGCTTGCGTCCTGGGTGGAGTTTTAGTTCTAACCAACGCTCGTTGTAACGATCCAGCGGGTCCCAAAACGACTTGGGGTCAGCGGTATGGATGAGCACAGGGATACCCAATTCGCCGCATTTGTCCCAAACGGGGTCGAGACGTGGGTCATCTACGGCAAGGAGTTTGCCTTTGGCATCTTTGACGCTAAAGCCCAAGTTTTTATAGATTTTTAAACCTTTAGCTCCTTTTTTTACATCATCTTCTAGGGTTTTGAGTGTACGCTCTACCCATCCGGGTTGGTCTATTCCATCGAATGCAATATTGGTAAACAATACCAGCCGACTGGCGTTGGTTTGTTTGGCATTGGCTAGGGCTTTATCAAAAAAAGTAGTGCTTTCGTCTATATTATTGGTCCAGCCTCGTCCGCTCAAGTTCACCATGATACCCATGTTGAGCTTGTCCATTTCGGCCACTAAGCTTTTGAGGTTTTGGCTCGGCATGTCGTACTGGTGATTGTGTACGTCGATGAAGGGAAACTTGGAGCGAGTGAGCGGATGCCCGACCACCTTGAGTGTCGAAACGGGGTCGTATTCTTCAAAGCCAAGCACCATTTTGGGGTCGTCTAACTTAGGCTGATTTTGGGCACAAGCCTGCGAAACCAACAGGATGGTAGTGCCGAGTCCGAGGAGTAACTTTTTCATAGATTGGTTTTATGGTTGGTGAATGAATGATATCTGCTTAGTTCTTGTAAATCAGTGCTACTGCATGGGCGGCTATGCCTTCTTTGCGCCCTACAAACCCCATAAACTCTGAGGTTGTGGCTTTGATAGAAATATCGTCTTCGGGTATGTTCATAACCTGAGCCAAGCAGGTTTTCATCGCTGGGATATGGGGGTTGAGTTTCGGCTCTTGAAGCACCACCGTGACGTCCACATTGCCTACTTCATAGCCAACTTCCCGAATCATGCGCAGTACTTCGGCTAGTAGAATTTTAGAGTCCACATCTTTCCATTTAGCATCACTAGGTGGAAAATGGTAGCCAATATTACGCATATTAGCTGCTCCCAACAGGGCATCGCACAGCACATGGCAAATCACATCGGCGTCCGAATGGCCTTTGGCGCCGTGGGTATGTGGCACCTTGATTCCTCCCAACCAAAAATCTCGTCCTTCTACTAATTGGTGTACGTCGTAACCGTACCCGATTCTAAATTTTGTCATAAAATTGGTCGCACGATGTAAGTCATCGAGGATTGGTAGTGGATGATGTTATCAGTTTTGCTGTTCACGGTTCACCAAATCGTATTACAAGGCTCGGTAATAGAGTGTTGAGCAATTAGTGTCTCGAAGTACATTTTTGGCCGTAGCTTTGAGTTGGTCAGCAGTAACGGCCTGAATAGTAGCAGCTTCTTGGTTGGCCCAATCTGCATTTCCGGCGTTAGCCGCAAACGCCAAATTCATGGCTCTATTCAGTAACTCCACTTCCGAAAAAGCCAACGTGCTTTCTGCTTGGTTTTTTACCTTTGTTAACTCAGTTTCGCTACTACCTTCTTGGAGTAGTTCGTTTACAACCGCCTGCACGGCGGCGTCGCCTTCTTCGAGGCTAACATTTTGGTTCAGATGACCCGAAATCACCAATAGGCCAGGGTCAAGCGAAGAGGTAACATAGGCACCAACCGAATTAAAAATAGATTGCTCTTTTACCAACTTCTGATGCAGCCGTGACGACTTGCCCCGTCCTAACACATCGCTTATTAGCTCAGTAGCATGAAAGCCTTTGTCAAACCGTCCAGTAGTATGATACGCTTTGTAGAGCGCATGGAGGGGTACTTTAGCCTCCATCTCTAAAAACCGTGCGGCCTGTTGCGTAGGTTCTTGAGGCAATTGGCGGTGATACGGCGTACCAGCCGGAATCGGCTCAAACCACTTTTTGCAAAGTTGCTTTACTTGTTCTACAGTGACGTTTCCAGCAACTACCATGAGAGCGTTGTTGGGAAGGTAAAACTTATAGAAAAACGCCCTAACATCATCCATCGTAGCGGTTTCGATGTGGCTGATTTCCTTGCCAATAGTAGCCCAGCGATAAGGATGCTGCTGATACGCTAGAGGGCGAAGTTTGAGCCACACATCGCCGTAGGGCTGGTTAAGGTAACGTTGCTTGAATTCTTCAACTACTACTTTTTGCTGGACTTCGAGTACTTTGGGATCAAACGAAAGCGACAACATACGGTCAGATTCGAGCCAAAAGGCCGTTTCGAGGTTGGCAGCAGGCAGCGTGATGTAATAATTAGTAATATCTGGACTCGTAAAGGCGTTGTTTTCGGCACCTACTCGCTGGAGGGGGAGGTCGTATGAAGGTACGTGTTGGCTACCTCCAAACATCAGGTGTTCAAACAGATGCGCAAATCCTGCTTTTTGCTCGTCTTCGTCTCGTGAGCCTACATTATACAGAATATTGACGGCAGCCATCGGGGTAGAAGCATCCTCTATCACAAATACTTTCAGGCCGTTGTCTAATACAAAATGTGTGTAATCAATCATTCAAAAGGGTATGTTTGCTACTTACTATACCAGTGGTATCTGCAGAGCCAGCAAGAGTGCTATTTTTCTTTCAAACAAAAGTACATTTTCGCCGTCAAAGTTCCATTTAGATTGTACTTTTGCCCGATGAATTACTTTGTTTGGCTGACCAACTACTTGTAGATGAACCGTTTTGTGCTGTTGTTATTTTTATTTTGTTTGGGAAGGGGAGGGGTTACCGCCCAGATTCTGAACGACCCTGCTACCCAACAATTGGTATTGGAGTGTGTCGAAAAATGCTACAATTATGAATTTAAGGAATCGGAAGAATTGCTAAAAAAAATCAAAGCAAAATACCCCAACCACCCCGTTACGACGCTGATGCCCGCCAATGTGCTGTATTGGCAGCATTTACCACTCAAAGACAACGCCCAAGCTAACGCTCAGTATGTCAAGCTGATGAATCAATGTGTTGCGCAGGGAGAGGCACTTTTGCGGCAAGGCTATGAGGTAGAAGGTAACTTTTTTGTGTTGGCAGGGCATAGTTTTCTGGCCATGAACGAAGCCGACCAAGGCAATTTGATTAAGGCCGTTGGTAATGCGAAAAATGCTTATTCTTACATGAAAAAGGGGTTTAAACTCATGGAGAAAAACCCTGAGTTTTATTTCTCGACAGGACTTTTTAACTATTACATCGAGCAATACCCCGAAGACCACTCCATTGTGAAGCCGTTTATGTTGTTTTTTCAGGATGGTGACAAAAAATTGGGTCTTCAACAACTCGAAATAGCCGTCAATAGAGCCATTTTTACCAAGGTAGAAGCGGCTTATTATTTGGTGTATATTTACCTAAAGCATGAGAATAACCTGGTCAAGGCGCTCCAGTTTTCTACTTATCTGAACCAAAAGTACCCCAATAACCCCCTCTACACCACCCGCCATACCGAAGGGTTACTGCTGTCTGGAAAATTCAATGAGGCGGAGCCGTTTGCGCAAGCCTTGCTCAAGAAAACCGGTAAGGTGTTTCCAGTAGCAGGACAAATTTTTACGGGTATTATTCAAGAAAAATTTCACAAAAACGATAAAGTTGCCACCGAGTACTATCAACGAGCTTTGAAAATGCCCTTTGATGAGCGATTCACCAAAGACTATCATGCTTTTGCCTACTGTGGCTTGGCTCGTATTGCCGACCGTGCTGGCGACAAAGCCCTAGCCAAAGTGTATTACAAAAAAGCCTTGAGCCTAGCCGAATATACCTCTACTAAAATCGAAGCGAATCGGTATCTGAAATAAGACTACTAATTTTTATAGGCCAAAAGCCCTTCGTTGTTGCGAGCAAACACGGTAAGCATCCCCTTTGGAGTAGCGATGCTAACAGCATCTCGGATTTGCCCCAGTAGTTTCAAACCACATTGACGGTTGGATATAGGTGTATAAGTGCCTTTACCAGAGCCTTTTAGGAAAGTGCCGTAGCTGGCATCCCAACGACCTACTTCGGGTTTGAGGCCATAAAAATTCCCTCCTAGCAACAAATCGTTGAGGCCATCGTGGTCAAAATCTTGAACAAGAATCGCTTCTGTGGGCGAGATTTGAGCCGCCAAGGGGAGGGGTTGCATAGAAAATACCCCACCCTTATTCAAGAAAATGCAAGTGCGTAATTCTTGAACCGTACTTATGGCCGCCCCTTTGAGTTGTTCGGCAGTGAAAATTTCGTCTATTCCTTTAGCTGCAAAATCACCGTAATGTAGGAACTGTTTTTTGAGTGAGGGCATTTGGGCCACTACATCTTGTTTAGAATGAAAAGGGTACGCTTTGCCATCGGCTTTGTAGAGAGTCAGAACCGATTCTTGTACTTGATTTTGGTCAAAGTCCTTGACATACAGTTGCATGGGCTTTTCGGGCGAAGCCATAAATTTGGTATTCAAGCCAAGATTTCCGGCTACTAGGTCTTCGTCGCCGTCAGCATCGAGGTCGGCTACTGCAAGTACATTCCACCAGCCAGCGCTATTGGGCACTTCGCCCGATTTGGCTAAACTGTTGCCCATGTGTTTGAAAAACGTGACGGGCATCCACTCGCCCACTACGGCGAGGTCTTTTTTACCATCTTTATCAAAATCAATCCAAGCGGCATCCGTCACCATCCCGATGTGCTGTAAGTCGGGCGGAGTGGCATCTTGGAAGCCATCGGGCTGGTTGAGTAAGATGTAACTACGAGGTACTGAGCCATAAGCCCCTGGCACGCAGCGCCCTCCCACAAATACATCTTGGTCGCCGTCAGCATCCACATCGTAGGGGCGAATACACGAGGCATTGACCAAAATACGAGGCGAGCGCTCTGGCGAGGCTGTGAAGGTGCCCTTGCCGTCGTTGAGGTAAAGGCGTACAATCCCTCCTTCTTGGGCCTCATTTCCTGCCGAACTCACCATCAAATCAAGGTCTTTATCACCATCTGCGTCCAAAAAGGCGGCACCGCTGTCTTCAAAAATCTTATCTTCTTCTAACCCTTTTTGGGTAGTGAGACGAAACGAACCCGCAGGAGTTTGTACAAAAATTTTACCAGCTTCGTCTTTGGCACCACCTACCCAAAGATCCTCCAACCCATCGGCATTGATGTCACCTTTGGCCAGCTTTGGCCCTTCGGTCGAGAGCATTTTGGGCATCAGTCGCTCACGGTTAAAGTCCACGAATAGGTTTTCGTGGTGGGCTGGGTTCTGAGCAAAAGCTTGAGTTGTCACTTCTTGCCAAAGAGGTGTATTGTTCTGATTAGCAGAACGATAGGCAATGGTGGCCTTGGCCTGTTGTACTGTTAACACCTGATTGACTTTGAGGTTATGCAGTATTTCGGCTCTACGGTTGGGCCAAATAATAGTCAGCGAATCTACTTGCTTGGCTTGCCCGAGGCCAATGGTTAGGATGGGTTCTACAGAGCTTTCAAAACCACGAGCCAGCATTTGATGGACGGTTTGGGTCTGGCCATTGACTGATACTTTGACGATAGTACCTACCCCAAACGGATTACCTTCAGCGCCTTGTAGTTTGATTTTGAGGAAATGATTTCCCGTTTTTTGAACGGCTTCGTTTCGATACACAAAGCTCTCCGCATTGAGGTTATTTACCACCAAGTCGAGGTCGCCGTCGTTGTCTAAATCTCCGTAAGCCGAGCCATTGCTAAAGCTGGGTTCGCCTAGCCCTAACTCATAGCTTTTGTTCTGAAAACTCAGGTTTTTCTGATTGACAAACGCATAATTGGGGATTTTGGTTTGGGGGATATAGGGTAAAAAATCTCGGAAATCGAAGCGTTTTTTTTCTTTCACAATTTTGTCCACACTGGCTTTGTCGGCCAAAAAATCCGAGAAGTCCATGTCGGTAATGTCTCGCTGAATGCCATTGCTCACAAAGAGGTCTTTCCAGCCATCGTTATCAAAGTCAAACATCAAAGCACCCCAACTCCAATCTGTGGCTGATACGCCTGCTAATTGCCCGATTTCGCTGAATGTACCATCGCCGTTGTTGAGTTGTAGCGAATTTTGCATGAATTGATAATGAAAATTAGCCTGAAAACGCATCGCTTCGATGTTCACCTCATCAAAGCGACTCATGGTCTTGAGGCGATATTCATCCTCAGGAAGCATATCAGTACTGAAGATGTCGAGCAAGCCGTCGTTGTTGATGTCGCCGATGTCTGAGCCCATACTAAACATGGACACATGTCCCATGGCCGAAGTGAGACTTTCTTTGAAGGTGCCGTTTTGTTGGTTGATGTATAGGTAGTCTCGCTCAAAAAAGTCGTTGCTGACGTAAATGTCGGGATACAAATCGCCGTTGACATCGCCCACCGAAACGCCTAGCCCAAAGCCAATTTTACTGCCATAAATACCAGCTTGAGCGCTCACATCAGTAAAATGCCCCTTGTCGTTCCGCATTAATTTGTGCCCTCCCTCGGCATCTCTGACTTCCCGAGAGTCGGTACGATAGTCAAACTTTCTGATGTCTTTAAAACTGTTGTTAAGAATGTAGCAATCTAAGTCTCCGTCTAAGTCATAGTCAAAAAAAGAGGCGTGGGTAGTGAGCCCGGGGTCGTTGAGGCCGTATTCTTTGGCTTGTTCTTTAAACGTCAAGTTGTGTTGGTTGATAAAAAGCTGATTTTCTCGGTTTTGCCCGGCCACATCGCCCGAATAACACACGTAGATGTCAAGCCAGCCATCGGCATTGACGTCGGCCATGGTCACGCCCGTAGCCCAGGCATCTTTGCCCGCTACGCCTGCCTTAGCTGTGATGTCTTCAAATGTTAGGTGGCCTTTGTTCAAATAGAGTTTGTTGTCGCTCATATTAGCCGACAGATATACATCCGATAGGCCGTCATTGTTGACGTCGCCAATGGCTACGCCACCGCCGTTGTAAAAGTTTCGATAGGAGAGGATATTGAAGGTGGAACCGTCTTCTACGTGGTTTAAGAAATCAATACCTGTTTCTTGTGCCGATAACTTGACAAACAAAGGGTCTGATGGAGGGCTGTACGAAAGCTCTCGGCCTGAGTGTGTCGTCGTTTGGTTACAAGCCCAAAGGATAGTAAGACTTCCAAGCAAAACGAATAGCTTTTTCATAAAGACGGACGTAAGATTTTTCCAAAAATAATAAGAAAGAATAGACAACAAAGTGTGTTAACAAAAGAGGCAGTCCGAATCGAACTACCTCTTTTACTACCTATTGCAAAAATGAAAGTACTGGTTGCTGCTTTGTGGCTTAGTTATAGCCTGGGTTTTGAGTAAGCGTTGGCTTACCATCTTTTGAACTTGCTACTATTTCCTGACGTGGAATCGGGAAGTACTCTGCTTTTCCTTTGGTAAATCTAGCACCAACCAAGCCAGGGCGAAGTTTGCTTTCGTAAGCAATATAAGCGTTGAGTACCACATCGGCTACACCCCAGCGGACCAAGTCAAAGAAACGATGGCCTTCCATGGCCAATTCCAATTTGCGTTCAAACTGAACGGCGTTACGAGCTACGTTTTTGTCAGTCCAAGCAGTTTTATAGACATCAATCACGTAGTTAGCTGCATTTTTGCCAGCGTCTGTTTTTACAAAACCTGCTGGGTTAGCCGCACGCTTACGAATGAGGTTCACATATTCTTGTGCCTTGGCCAAGCTACCGATTTCTACTTCGCATTCGGCTGCCCATAACAGAATATCCGCAAAGCGAATCAGGTTCACGTTGTTGGCGCTAGCACCTTGTGCCCAGCCAGAGGCTGTTGAGCCAGAGCCCTTTTCTGATTTTTTAAATACGTGCTTTTTAGGTGCGTAAGGACCACTGTAAGCTTGGTCACGAATCCATGCTTGGCCAGGGTGCGGGCCCCAATCCAAATAAGGAATACCCCGACGACCCACCGACCAGTCAAGGCGTGGGTCAAGGTTACCAGCATCGGGTGTAAAATCCTTGTCAGATGGAATACCTTGGTCGCTTTTTACTTCGTTGGCAGCTAAGTTATAGCTTCCATCAAGCAAAGGCAAGCCGTTTTTATCAGTACGGTGCGAGTTGACTAGCTCCTGTGAAGGTTGATAAAAACCACAACATTCGCCTGGACCACCCGTATATGGGAAGTTCAATACGTCGCCATAGTTACCGTTCTCGCCATCAGCACCGTCATTTACCGAAGTTTGCACCACAAAAACAGACTCTTTGTTGTTTTTAGTAGCAATCTGGAAATTGTCAGCGTAAAGGTCATTCAATCCATACTTTAAGCCGTTAGAAGTCTTACCATTAGCAATGATGGTTTCCAAAAGGGGCTTCGCATCGTTGTATTTTTTCTGATACATGTACGTTTTAGCTAGCATAGCTGCTGCGGCCCATTTGTTAATACGGCCTACCTGAGCTTGTGTTTCAGGAAGATTATCATACGCAAACTTAAAGTCAGCTTCGATGTTTGGCCAAATGTCTTTATCGTTGGCCACTTTGTAGTCCGTAATTGTTTCGTCAATGTACGGTACCATGTTCCACATACGTTTTGCCTCGAAGTGGTAGTGTCCACGCAAGAAACGAGCTTCTGCCTGCACTTGCTTCAAGCCCGACGCCGAAATATCAGTCGCTTTTACGGCCAATTTCAACACCGAGTTGGAGCGAGCCACGCCATCATAAACTACCCGCCATTTGCCACGGAAGTATTCGTTATCGGCCAATCCTTCGTAGCGCTCAATGGGGTTAACGGCGGGTTGGTCAGAAGCATCTGAGCCTTTATGTGCATCACCGCCACAGATACCACCATACACCCAGTTGGAGGCTGCCGACGTCCACACGGCACCGTTGCCCCAGCCTTGTGCCCAGCCATCGAGTAGCGAGTAGGCGCCAATGAGGGTTGCATCTACACCTTTGGCATTGGCCAAGGTAGTTTCGTCCAATCCACCTATCGGGGGTCTATCTAAGAAGTCGTCCTTACAGGCCAAAAATCCAGCACCTGCCATTAGTAGAACGAGTAATGCTTTGGTTATCTTTTTCATACCTGAAATTGATTTTGTGTTAAGTTTTGATCACAACTTGTTGTTACACAGTAAAGTTTGGTGTGAATAGGTTTTTCTTAGCTAATTAGAAGTTAAGGTTTAACCCAACAATTAATTGTTTTACCAACGGATAATACCCATAGTCAATACCGATAGTACGGTCGGCATTGCTGCCAAATCCGGCTGTGGTAAAGGCTGGGTTATAGCCACGATAGCTGGTAATAGTAAACAAGTTAGTGGCTTGCACATAGATACGAGCATTTTCGCCAGACTTCTTGAATGGAAGTTTGTAGCCTAACGAGATGTTTTTGGCACGGAAATACGAACCACTTTCTACGTAATAACTATGAACGAAACCGTTTGAAACTTGGTCAGAAAAATCCAAACGAGGTAACGAAGCGTTCGGGTTGCTCGTTGACCACGAGTTGTAGAGGGCTTCTTTTGAGCGGTTGCCATTGAAGGTCTCGAAGTCAATCCAATAACGAACGTAATTGAATACATCGTTACCACTTACGCCTTGGAAGAAGGCATTGAAATCCCAACGACCATAGCTTAGGTCAAGGTTAAGACCATACGTGAACTTAGGGTGTGGGTTACCGATGAAGGTTTTGTCATCGTCGTTGATTTTGCCATCGCCATTCACGTCAACCAATCTCCAGCGGCCCATTTTGTTGCCACCGGGTTGTTCTGGAGCCGACTTCGCTTCGCTTTCAGTCTGGAAGATACCCGCAATCTTGAAACCATAGAACATAGCAATTGGGTTGTCTTTGATAGAGCGAGAAATATCACCAATCCGAGAGCCACCACCCGTAAAGAAAGTAGCGTCGTTGTCACCTACACGGATGATTTTGTTGCGGTAGGTACCCATATTAAAACCAAGGTTGTACTTCAACTTGCCAGTCATCAAGCTACCACGGTGATTGAGCGAAAGGTCAATACCACGGTTTTCCATGTCACCAATGTTGATAAATGGTGCCGTAGCTGATGATGCCGTACCAGGCAATTCTTGCTGATACAACAAGTCAGTGGTTTTACGAGTCCAAAAGTCGAGTACTACGTCAATTTTACCTTTAAATAAGGTCGCATCAATCCCGATGTTGGTAGAGGTAGTAGCTTCCCACTTAGAGGCAGGGTTACCAATACGATTTAGAGCAAAACCCAATAACGGAGAGGTGCTAGTACCATTGATGTCATAAGCCGAGTACCCTGCGCCTGAGCTAAAGGTGCTGTAAGGGTTGGCGGCATCAATTTTTTGGTTACCTGTTTTACCCCAACCAAAGCGAATCTTCATGTCTTCGAGCCATGAGAGGTCTTTCATGAACGATTCTTTTGAAATCCGCCAAGCCGCTCCAAAAGCAGGGAATACCCCATAGCGGTTTTCAGTACCAAACACTGACGAACCATCACGACGAATCGTTCCGTTCAGCAAGTATTTGTCCATAAAGCCGTATTCGGCACGTCCAAAGATTGAATACAGAGCCGCTTGATAGGCCGAGCTGTTGGCTTGCTGGCCAGCAGGGTTACCTGCGCTCAAGGTCCAGAAGTTAGGCGAATCTACAAAGTAGTTGTAGCGGTTACCGCTAATGCTACGACCTGTATTTAAGATGGCTTCGGTACCACCATATACTTTAATAGCGTGGTCGCCAATGGTTTTGTCGAAAGTCAAGATGTTATACCATGTCCACGAGGAGTTGTAGCCACCACCTTCATAAAAACCGTTAGACGAGTTAGGTTCGGCAGATTCTACGTTACGATAGCTAAAGCCATAGTAATGATAATAGCCATAGTCGAGACCCAACTGCGTACGGAACGATAGGTTCTTGAAGATGTCTGTACCAGCGGCATCGTCCAAAAAGCCCAAGTTAAGGTCTGCATACATACTACCAAACAAGTTGAGGCCATAGCCCTTGTTGTCTTTGTTACGAGCCAACGACGCATACGGGTTGTTAGCATTGGTCAAGATACCCTTGGCACCTGCATAGAAGCCTGCAATATCAAATACAGGCATGATAGGTTGCGCCCGGATAGCGGTTTGAATAGCCGAACCTTCGCCAGGGCCATCGGGTACGGCACGGATGTCTTCAGTATGCGAAATCTTCAGGTTCTCGCCAACAGTAAGGTATTTCTTTACCTTGAATTCGGTGTTGGCTCGAACGCTATATCGGCGGTTATACGTAAATTTCAACAAACCATCTTGGTTGAAGTAGTTGAACGAAACCGCATACTTGCTCTTGTCGGTACCACCCGAAAACGTTACGTTATGCTCCATGATGGGGGCATCTTGCATAATTTCCTTTTGCCAGTCGGTACCTGTTTTGTTAGCACGAGTAATCAAAAACTTTGATGTACCAAAAGCTGGGTCATTAATATCCTGTGTGTAGTTAGCAGGGTTTACACGAGGGTCACCTTCTTTGGCACCTGTCGGATAAATGTAGTCAGGAATAACCGGTGTAGCACCCGTACCATACAAGGCAGCGATATTACCTGATGGTGTCTGACCCGCATTGGCCAATGCCGTGAAGCGTTGCTGAGCCCATTCTTGGGTATTCAATACATCAATGAGCTTACCGTGGCTTTGAATCCCGTAGTAGCCTGTGTACGACACTTTGGCTTCGCCTGCTTTGCCTCGCTTGGTAGTGATGATAATTACCCCATTACCAGCCCGAGAACCATAGATAGATGCAGCTGAGGCATCTTTCAACACTTGAATGGACTCAATGTCGTTGGGGTTGATGTCCACTTGGCGGTTGGCATCACGAGGAACACCATCAATCACATAGAGAGGGTCATTGTTCCCAAAGGTACCAACACCCCGAATCCGAATACTAGCCGGAGAACCTGGCTCGCCTGTTTCGCCCACCACAACCCCCGCTGCACGGCCTTGTAGCTGTGTTTGGAAGTTACCAGTTGGCACAGAGAGGAGGTCTTTCGTCTTGATAACCGACACCCCACCTGTCAAGTCTTTTTTCTGCTGAGTTGAATACCCCGTCACGATTACCTCGTTGAGCGAAGCTACATCTTCAGAAAGTGAAACGTTGATAGTGGTTTGGCTACCTACTTTGACTTCGGCAGTTTTGAAGCCTACCGAACTAATCACCAACACATCATTGTTGCTTCTTAGGGCGATAGAGTAGTTCCCATTGGCATCTGAAGTAGTTCCGGTTGCAGTACCTTTGATTTGTACACTGGCGCCGGGGATGCCTTGCCCGTCTGCCGAAGAGGTAACCTTACCTGATACCTTGCGGTCTTGTGCTAGCACTTGGAGACATATAAATAGTGCTCCAACAGCTACCAGCGCAACCCGCTTGGCTGCGTTGTAGAAGTTTGCCTTCATAAATTATTGAGGGTTTTTTGGTTAAAAATCATTCAATGATAACAATCTGAAATCAGATTTCAAATATTAAACTGTATTTTTCCATGAAAATGTTAGATTATTAACAAAATTGGATTAGGAAGAGTTAAAATAGTACAATCTCAAAACAAGATGAATTCGTTTGACTACAAAGCAGAATTAGCTAAAATTCCTGACACCCCTGGCGTTTATCGTTATTTTGACGATAACGGTACAATAATATACGTTGGAAAGGCAAAGAATCTGAAGAATCGAGTCAGTAGTTATTTCGTCAAATCGAATCAACATGACCGCAAAACCAAGCGTTTGGTGAGCCAAATTCGGAAGATAGAATTCACGATTGTTCCTACCGAATTTGATGCGTTGTTACTCGAAAACACACTAATCAAGAAGCACCAACCTCGGTTTAATATCTTGCTTCGGGATGACAAAATGTACCCTTTCATCTGCATTACCAATGAACCCTTCCCGAAGGTAATAACCATCCGTCAGGTGGATAAAAAGAAGGGCGTTTATTTTGGCCCGTATGCCAATGCCAAGGCCATGTATGCGCTTTTAGAAATGTTTGGACAACTTTATACTCTCCGCAACTGCACGCTCAATCTTACCGACGAAAACATCACTGCCAAGAAGTTTAAGGTGTGTTTAGAATATCATTTAGGCAACTGCAAAGGCCCCTGCGAAGGCCTGCAAAGTATAGAAGCTTATGACCGAGAAATTGACCAAATCAAGCATATTTTGAAGGGAAACCTCTCGATTCCGAAGCAGTATTTTCAGGAACGAATGATGAATGCTGCCACCCGAATGGCGTTTGAAGAGGCTCACGAATGGAAAGAAAAACTCCGTTTGCTCGAAAACTTTCAGGCAAAGTCAACAGTGGTGAACCCTAACATCGCCGATGTGGACGTGTTTACGATTGCTTCAGACGACGAGTCGGCCTATCTCAATTTCATGAAGATTATTAATGGAACCATCACACAGACACACACATGGGAAGTAAAGAAAAAACTTGACGAAACCGACGAAGATATCCTGACCATGTGGGTTTGGGAACTGCGTGATCAATACCAAAGTGAGGCTGAGGAAGTGATTACTAACATGCCGCTTTCGATTGAGCTGGAGGGGGTTCATAACACAATCCCACAGATTGGTGACAAGCGTAAGTTAATGGATATGTCCCTAAAAAATGTGTTGTATTTCCGCAAAGAAAAATCCGACCGCCAAGCCGCCGAAGAGAGTGGGGGCGACCGCAAAATGCGAGTGTTGCTTAAACTGAAAAGTGATTTACAGCTCAAAACAGTACCTCGGCATATCGAGTGCTTCGATAACTCCAATATTCAAGGTACTAATCCTGTGTCGGCGATGGTGTGTTTCAAAGATGGAGTACCCTCCAAAAAAGACTATCGTCACTTTATTCCTAAAACAGTCATTGGCCCCAACGACTTTGCTACGATGAAAGAAGTAGTAGGCCGCCGCTACAGTCGTTTATTAGAAGAAGAAAGCCCCCTACCCGACCTAATTATTGTAGATGGCGGCAAAGGACAACTCTCTGCTGCCTGCGATGCCCTCAAGGAGTTGAATCTCTACGGAAAAGTTCCGATTATTGGCATTGCCAAACGGTTGGAGGAAATTTACTATCCCGAAGACACACTTCCACTTTACATAGACAAGAAGTCCGAATCGCTCAAGCTGATTCAACGACTACGAGACGAAGCCCACCGTTTTGGCATTACACACCACCGAGAGAGACGCAGTAAGGCCTTCTTAGTGAGCGAATTAGAAGAAATTGAAGGCATCGGTAAAACAACAGCTGCTAAATTGTTGAAAAACTTCAAAACGATGAAAAACATCCGTGAAGCACCCGAAGAAGAATTAGCGAAGTTTTTAGGCAAAGACAAAGCCAAACGAGTTAACGACTATTTAAAGCACCAAGAAGGCTGAACGTTATATCTCAAATTTTTGAATTAATTATCCTCTCACCCTCTATGAATAAAACCATCAATAGCGTACTTAGTTTGCTAACTATCAGCATCATCAGCGTGGCACAATCGGTGCCAGCTATTCCAGTAAACACGTTCACCAAACCAGCCGAAAACCCCATTCTTAGAGCTGATTCCAGTTTTATCTTTTTTTGCCCTGTCAAAAAAACAATAGTAAAATGGCAAAAAGCAGACGTATTTAACCCCGCTGCCATTGTCAAAGACGGCAAGGTGTTTCTCCTGTATCGTTGTGAAGACAACCCCGCTGCTACACTGGGTGGGCGAACTTCTCGTTTGGGTTTGGCCGAAAGTACCGATGGTATCCACTTCAAGAAGCACCCTGCGCCAGTGCTCTACCCAGACAACGACGACGCCAAACAGTACGATTACCCAGGTGGGTGTGAAGACCCCCGTTTGTCAGTTACCGAAGACGGTCTCTATGTAGTAGCTTATACCTCTTGGAACTACCAAATTCCTCGGCTTTCTATCGCTTTTTCAAAAGATTTAGAACATTGGGAGAAAAAAGGCCCTGCCTTTGCCAAAGCCCACAACGGGAAATTCTTGAATATCCCAAGTAAATCTGGCTCAATAGTGACTAAAATGAAAAATGGAAAGCAGGTCATTGCCAAAATCAATGGCAAATACTGGATGTACTGGGGTGAACTATTGGTCAACTTGGCATGGTCTGAAAATCTACATGATTGGTATCCACTGGTGGACGAGAAAAGTGAATTAAAAGCAGTTATTCGACCAAGATTAAAGCAATTTGACAGCCATTTGACCGAATGTGGTCCTCCCGCTATCATCACCGAGAAAGGCATTACCCTACTGTATAATGGCCGAAACCGTAATGGAAAAGGAGCAGACCCTTCGCTTCCTGAAGGAACCTATTCGGTAGGTCAAGTGATTTTTGATGTCAACGACCCCGAGAAAGTGATAGAACGTTCTGAAAAACCCTTTATCGTACCAACTCTCCCGCACGAAAAAACAGGGCAATATC
This sequence comes from Spirosomataceae bacterium, assembly GCA_046329195.1. Lineage (GTDB taxonomy): Bacteria > Bacteroidota > Bacteroidia > Cytophagales > Spirosomataceae > JAXLVB01. The sequence continues at coordinate 2,222,197 of JAXLVB010000001.1, forward strand.
AATCAGGTACTACGTTTGCTGAAGGATTAGTGTATTTCAAAGGTAAGTGGTTTCTTTACTATGGCACCGCCGACTCGTTTGTCGGTGTAGCAGTGAGTAAGTAATCACTAACAAAAAACGCCGTTCTGTCTCGACAGAACGGCGTTTTTTGTTAAAACTAACGAAGTTGGAATCAATTAATATTCCCACAAGTTATGCTCAAATTCCATAAGGTCGTATTCTAATTGTTGAGACTTGAGAAGCCCCGAACGCTCGCTACCAAACTTATCAGTCAAGAATTGATCACGTGGGTTTGACTGCTTGATAATACGGCCATAGAACAAACGCAAATCAAAAGCGTCAGCCATGTTTTTGTGCTGGGCCATGTTGTGCGAGTTGTACCAAATACACTTCGGATTGCTACGGAAATACTTGTCTAACTCCTTGTATTGGAAAGTAGCCACGGGTACATCAAAGCCTTTTGCAGTTTTGGCAGCAGGCAAAATGATAGTAATCGTCTGAATATCAAAGTACATCCGAGACCGTTGTTTATCAAAAACGTAGTCTTCTTTGATTTCTAAGATGTTAAGCTCTTGTGGGAAGTACTCCACATCGGTGCTACTTGAGGCCTGTGGTTGAGCAGGTTGAGCTGCCGCCGACTTGTTTTTGTCGTCTTTTTTCGGTTTGCTATCTCCCCAGCCATCGTCGGTAGATTCTTCTGCAAAACCTGCTTTTTTCTCTTCATCTGACAAGCCACCGCCCATGTTTTCAACCTGTAAACGTTGCTTAAACTCGTCAACAGTCAGTTTTTTGTTCAACGAATCACTCGTGTAAGCAGTAAGCAAGCCAGCTTTCACTCCTTCCATCAAGAATTTGGTGATTTCGCTATTTTTTGCAAAAAATGGCTGATTCTGCTTTTCGTTCAAATCTACTCTGCGCCAAAGCGTCGTTTTCCACATGATGTTTGACTCGTGGATTGGACGCACCGAGTTTGGGTTAATCCCGTTATCGGTTTTCTCCTGTGCCATCGCTCCTGTGCCTATCATTATGGCTACAAGGCTACCACCAACTACTTTCCTTAGATTGTTCATGGACTTCTGCTTGCTTTGTTAATTCAAAGGAATGTTGAAAAGTTTAGTACCTACCGATACATCTTTAATTTCGCCTTTGAAGTTACGGCGTTGAACACCTTTTACTTCTACCACATAACGGTCGCCAGCTTGTGCTTGTTGTGCTAAGCCCGAAATATTGACTACACCACTGCCATCAAGGTTACCGATACGGCGTGAACCCCGCACCAAGTTGACAGTCACCGAAGACGCTCTAAAGTTGGCATCGTTAGGACAGGCAATCTTAAATCCTTCGTCGGCGACACATTTGATTTCAATAGTACGCAATGCTGAGGCCATCATACCACGGCGTTCGTCAACAGGAGCACCGTTACCCCAAACAGCAATGTCTGGCTTAGGCACACGCTGCACTTTGAAAGGCTCTGTTCCTAACGTATTGCCTTGGTTAATGATGTTCAAATCTACTTTCGCACTGTTCGGTACAATAGTTACTTGTCCTGGGCGAGCACCTCTGATGGTCTCGGCTCCATTGGCTGAGAATGATGGTTGCCACAAAGCACCTAAGCCAGGGCTTACTACTTCAAGCTTGTTTTCGCAATCTAAATAAAGACCTGGCAACGTACCTGTTAAAATATTGTAGGTTGGCTTTAATACAAAATACTCCTGCTCAATGCGGAAACTGGTATCACGACCCGATGGCGACATAAACGATACTACACCTGTGTATGTTTTGCGAGCCAAACCTTTGGCATCGTATCCTCCGCCTTGGGCTGTGAATTTGATTTCGCCTTTTCCGTCTAATACTTTCAACGCACTTCCATTGATACTCATGCGAGGAATGATGCTACTTGAGTAAGCAGCAATAAACATTTGTGCTTCGTAGGGCGTACCTGCTACAACAGTATTTGATTTGGCCGAAATCATCGCCAAGATTTTGTCGAATTTAATGTCTTTAGCACCTACTTTAGAAGCCAAGGCATCCAAAGTTTCGCCTTCATAACGACGAATTTCTGATTCTTTTTGGCTCAATACGGCCAATGCCGCAGGCAATGGAGTTTGCTCAAAGTTCAGTTGGGCAAAATCTTTGCTACGTTGTTCTGTACTTTTGCTAGCTACAGGATCTTCTTTACCATCCAAAGCAAGTAATGGGAAGTTAGTTCCAGCCACTTTAGAAAGTTCAGAAACAAAACTGTTTAGTTGGGTTTTGAGGGCATAAGCCTTCCCGTTTTTAGAAGGTCCTACCATCAAGAAGGCTACTTTTTCTTCTTCTTTAGGGTTTTTGAAGTTACCTTGTTCGTCACGACCACCTGAAGCAGTAATGAGTTCTTCTTTCAAAGCACCCAAGTCGGCCACCATTTTAGAAGTAAGGTCACGTACTTGCTTGGCTTTTTGAAGCACAGCCATGTCTTCGGTACGGTTCCCTAATTTTTCGACGGCCTTCTTGATTTTCTCAACGGTAGCGTCGTTGAGTTTATTTGCTGCGCTGTTAGAAAGTTCTAAGCTATTATTCAATAAGATGAACTTTTCGATGAGTGCCGAGCTAACTTGCAATGCAAGCATAGCCGTAAGCACCAAGTACATCATCCCGATCATCTTCTGACGGGGTGTCTCTTTTCCGCCTGCCATAATTCAAGTATGTTGTTATCAGTTTCAGTTAAAACAGGAAGCCTATTGAGGCAATAGGCTTTAATCCATCCAAATGGCCACGAGATTAGTTACCTTTCATTGCTGAAAGCATACCACCGTACACGTTGTTCAACGACGTCAAGTTGCTAGTCAATTTAGTCATTTCTGACTTGAATTTCTGAGCATCTTTGCTAGCTTCGGCCATGTTTTCCATCGCAGTAGTAAGGTTGCCATAGAACGCATTCATAGCCTTAAGGTGGCGGTTGGTGTCTTGGAGTTCGAGCTCATAAACGGCGTTAAGAGCACCCATGTTTTTAGTAATTTGCTGAAACTGAGCACGATATTCTTTGGCATCAGTTGAAGTGTTAGCCAATTCGCCTAAGGCAGTCATGGCCACGCCATACGACTTGTTCATTTCAAGCATCGAAGATGCAGCAGTTTTTGCATTCTTAGCGTACTCATTGGTAGCTACCGTAGCATCCGAAATATCTTTGATTTTTCCTACGGTATCCGTAAGGCTTCTCATGCTTTTGCCAAGGTTATCAAAAATATCAGGTGTTACTTTTGCATCAGCCAACATTTTGTCCATGTTAGCAGTCAATCCTTTGCCTTCGTTTGATTTGGTTGGCAAAGCACCTTTGTAATCGTCAGCTAATTCAGGATACACTTTTTCCCATTCGTATTCTCGTGACGGTGGCTGAACAAACGTTTGTAATGCAAAAAGTGCGAAAATCAACGCTTCAACGCCCATACCTACGGTGAGCATGACGTCGGCACCTTCTAAGTGACGAATTTTGAAAAGGGCTCCAAGAATTACAACTGCGGCCCCCAAACTATACACTACTGGAAGAACTTTGTCGAACAAAGCACTGCTTCTACCTGCCATGTTTTTGGTAATTTGAATTTAAGAATTGAGAAAGTGAGAGTTTGTAAAATTAGGCAATTGGCTAATTATCAGAAGTTTAAAGCTGAAAAAGTATAATTGCCTGTGGTTTTAGGACAAAATAAAACCTGCCAGAAGTTTAAAGCCTGACAGGTTTTGTATCTATTAAAATTCTTTGCCAGACGAACGGCCTAAGTGATCCATTGCACAACGGAAGCCAATGTATGATTTGGTAGCGTCTTCGTATTCATACGAACGAGTACCTGTTTCGAGGTAATAGGCCACATCTTTCCAAGAGCCACCACGGATAATTTTGCGAGGTTCGTCGGGGTTATTATTAACAGGGTTCAAGTCCCAAGTCAAAGGCATTGCATTGTCAGCATAAGCATCTTCGCACCACTCCGCTACGTTACCGGCCATGTTATAAAGGCCATAATCATTAGCATTGAAAGCATTAGCTGGGGCTGTGTAAGCAAACCCGTCGGCATCGTAGTTACCACGGTGTGGCTTGAAGTTGGCCAGTAGGCAGCCTTTACCATTGGCTACATAAGGGTTTCCCCAAGGGTACTTAGCCGAAGCTTTTCCACCTCTTGCAGCCCATTCCCATTCTGCCTCTGAAGGTAAACGGAACTTAGGCATCGGGAAATCACCCTGTGAAGTGCGGTGGTCGTTGAGCAGCTTGCTGCGCCAGTCGCTGAAGTACTTGGCTGCTTTCCAACTTACGCCTACCACAGGATACTCGTCAAACGCAGGGCTTGAGAAGTAATACTCTGTCATAGGGTCACCGTTGTGATACGCAAAGTCTTTACGCCAAACAGTAGTATCTGGATAAAGCTTTGTCATGATAAACTCTTCGCCGAGCACCGAAACGGAGTCAGTCATCATAGCGTTCACGAATTGGCGATACTCGTGATTGGTGATTTCAGTATCGTCCATATAAAACTTACTGATGGTCACACGCTTGTTGAAGTTAATGTTGGTGGTGGCTACGTCTTCATCGGCCTGACCCATCATAAATGAGCCCGACGGAATCATTACCATGCCGTAAGGAGTAGGCTGTGTCCAACCTTTACGCTTGGTAGCAACAATCTCACCGCCTACAACACCCACATCGGCTTTTCCTTTTCCTTTGCTTCCTTTGCCACTTTTACCACTTTTGGCAGACTCTTTCCCACCTTTCTTGCCGAAAAAACCGCAACTCTGCATAGTCAGAAGCGGTGCTACTATGAGCAACAAGAGAACTGCTTTTTTTACCAATCTGTGATTCATGTCCTGTTTTGCGTTAAGAACTTTCGTTTACTTGACTAAAAACGTAAAATTCGTCGCTGTTGTATAAACGTTTATTAGTTTTTTGTTGAGTAACGTAAACTACTGAACCCGTAGTGTTTACTGAGAGCGTTTTGTAGCCTATCTAGAGGTATTCAATGCAAAATAATTGCCTGAAAGCCAGTATTTTTCTTACAATACCCTATACACTAGACTATAAAGACGTTCCTAAACTGCAAAAGTAAGAATTTTTTGCTTTAACTCCTTACCTTTTTTTGACAATCTTACGCAAAAGCTTACACAAGAATTAAGCCAATTTCGTAAGACGATTACTTTTTATTGTAAAATTTAGCCGTCAATACCGAAACCGAGGAGTACGTACGGGGGTGCGTTTGGTAATTTGGGGTGCTGGAATCGCATAGCTCAGCAAGATTTCGTGCGAGTAAGGGCTTTTTGCTGAGGCTCCGTTAGTGATTAAGTCCACTGCAGCACCGAGTCGCAACGCATTGTTAGGCATGAGGTAAACCCCCGCCATCCCAATTACCCCATCGCCTAGCCTACCTCCTGCACCTACCCAAAATTTGTTGTTGTACACCGCCAGCACATTGGCTTCGAGCGACAACTGGTTGAGGTCTGTTTTGAGCAAGGCACTAGGGCGGAGCTCAATAAGGTCATTAAGATAATAGTTAAAGCCTCCTGTTAGATATAACGTTTGTTTAAGGGGATTGGTTGCTTTATCCTGACCAAACTTGTACTTTGAGTTATTAACATGGTTGAGGCTTATGCCTAGATAATAGGCTGAAGTCTGGTAATAAGCCCCAATGGCAAAGTCAGGCTGAGACTCATTGATGCGTCCGCCTGCTGGAATGATGACGTCGCCTACTTCTCGGGGGCGAAACATATCGGCGTTGAGGGTTTTGGTATTAAGCCCTCCTCGTACGCCTAACGATAGCGTGGCATCAGGGCTTAGTTTGAGCCGATAAGCATACGACAACTGAAGCTCAAAGTTGGTTAATGGGCCGATTTTATCATTTACTAAATGGAAACCAATGCCACTACTGATTTGATTGAGGGGCATATTGAACGAAAAGACTTGTGTAATGGGGGAGCCGCCGTCGTCAAAAGTAGCTTGGTAGCCTGCCCACTGTACTCGGTTTAGTAACTGAAAGCGTACGACTCCTTCAGCCCCTACGGTGGCAGGATTAAGGTATTGGGCATTGAACATGTACTGACTAAACTGAGCGTCTTGCTGGGCAAAAGCAGGCAATACATTTAGTAACAGTAAAGCGGAGATTCCTAAAAGAAATTTACGCATTGGGTAATATCGTTATCTGTTAGCTGTTTTCACAGGTAGAGTGGCTGGTACTTATCAAACGATAAAGAGGCAGTTGGTTGTTAGTGATAATACAAAAACAAAAACCGTAACTCTGATGCCAATCTAAAATTTTGCTATATCAAAAAATCGTTGGCTAAATGTAACAACAAATTCGATATAAAAACAAAAAAAAGACGGTCTTAAAAGTAAAATGGTTGGCAGGAACAGGGTTAATTCATAAAAAAAACCAAAAATGGTCTTTTGTGAAAGGATGGAGGTTGTTGCTCAGAGGTGCACTCAACTCCACTGTCTGTTCGCTGTCTGCCTTTTTTAACTTTCGAGACAGTCTTTTTATAACGAATTTTAAGCTTAAATGTTGTTGGCTTTTTTGATGTAAAGCTCAATCGCTCCAGTCATAGACGGAGCGTTGGGTAGTGGCGCTTCAATGTCCAGAATCAAGCCAGCGTCGGCCACAGCTTTGGCGGTAGTAGGACCAAAAGCGGCGAGGCGAGTTTTGTTTTGCTTGAAATCAGGGAAGTTCTCAAACAATGACTTAATGCCTGACGGACTGAAGAAACACAAAATGTCGTAAAAGACATTTTCAAGATCTGATAAATCAGCTGAAACGGTTTCGTACATCACGGCTTCAGTCAGATGTAAGTCATGCGAACCCATGAATTCAGGAATATCATTACGACGCTTGTCTGAACAAGGGAACAGGAATTTCTCCGTTTTGTGCTTCTTAATAAGATCAAGCAATTGAGCGGCTGTTTTTTCGCCTGCAAAAATCTTACGTTTCCGAATGACGATGTACTTCTGCAAGTAGTTGGCCGTTTGTTCGGTAATACAGAAATACTTCATTTCGGGGGGCATCTCAAGGCGGGCTTCCTTGCAGATGCGGAAAAAATGATCTACGGCATTACGACTGGTAAAGATAATAGCCGTATGATTCATGATTTCTACTTTTTGCTTGCGGAAATCTTTGTACGAAACACCCCTAACTTCAATAAAAGGACGGAAGTCAACTTTGATGTTGTACTTACGAGCCAGTTCAAAATAGGGGGATTTTTCGTCAGTAGGTCTTGCTTGGGTCACTAAAATACTTTCGACTTTCGTCAATCTGCTCGTGGCGTCAGTCTTCGGAGTCGCTTCACTCATTCAATCTACCGATTTGGGGTGCGGGAGCACCGTGGTTATTCAACTAAAGTCGGAATCTCTCTTGAACCGTTGAGTTGCCTTGGTTATTAAGGTGTTAGAATCGGTAGTAAGGGACTAAACGCACCCTCAAGCAAACAATCATGATGACCCCATTATTTCAGAAATACAAGTCATCAAACAACTGCTTTCTACCAGTAACTTGCTCTAAAACCTAAAGGGCAAAACGTACTCCTACGATTAGTGGGATTAATTCGACGATGCAAAGGTACGAAAATAAATACAGATTTTTAAGGGAAGTCAATTTATTTATGGCAAAGTACAATAGAACCAAGCGCAACAAAAAGAAGCCAATCACAACAAAAATGCAGACTTGTGTGGTGGTTTCGGATAAGGTGGGGAGGCTAAAGTAAAGTGCAAAAACGAGAATGATTAACCCTAAAAAGAAAATATTGGAAGCTTGAATGATTTTGAAAAAGTGGAGATTAGTGATTTTTTCTAAGCGATAAAGCCCACCCAGCAAAACCAGCATGACGTATTTGGTCAGTAATAGCAATAAGATGCCCACTGTTACTTCTAGATAGGTGAGTGAAAAGCTAAAGAAACTTTCGGATTCTTCAAAAAGCGTGATACTACCAAACACATTGACTCCTTTGCTGGCCAAAAACAGATAAAGATAGCCCAGCAAAAAACTCAACAATACTAAAAATAAAATATTGCTGATTTCAAACGGGCGATTGCTCGGAGCATTTAGGTCAATGCGTTTATTGAACGTAATGAGGTCTTTGATGCTATAGAATCGTTCAAAAGCTCGGGCTTGGAAATTATATAAAAATGCATAAATTACAAGTAAGAACAATCCGGTGATTACGAAAAAATCTTGGTATGGTAAGCTGGGGCGAGGCAGGGCGGTGAGCTGTTTTTGGCTTAATAGTTCTGTTTTCTGAACAGCTGAAATTCGGTTGCCTACTAATAAAGTTTTATCATCAATACCAGACGAAATACCAAACAAAGTAACGAGAATTTCGCTTTTCTGAAAGGTACGCAAGAGGCTGTCCATGTTCATAACTACCCAGGTATTAGCTGGGAGCTTACGTTGAAGAGAAGCATTTATAAACAGGTAATTCTCATTTTTTGAAAAATACAATAGACTGTATCCTCGGTTGGCCTCAAGATTAAGCATAATACTCACTGAACGATAGTTTTGATGGCGTTCTCTCACAAAAGGAACATAACTTTTGTAGCGTTCGTCATAAACTTGCCAGTCAGGATAGAAGTCTTGCACTAAGTAAAAGCTGTTATTTGGGCCAACCGTAGCGGCTTGTAGTGTACTTGTTGTCAGTGCTAATAAAAAAGCGGTAACAATTTGCCCTATGGCCAATACAAAAGCCCTATGCTGTTGCAAAAACAGTATAGGGCTTTTGATTGTGTATATACGTTGTGTAGGCAATGTTGTCAAATTTTTGCAAAAATACATTGCCTCTCTCGTAATGTCTATTGCTAAAGGCAGAAATTACTTTTCACCTAATGCGATAAGCATGGTTTCGCCGATGTTGGCAGGCGACTGTACCACATGAATGCCACATTCGGCCATGATTTTCATTTTAGCAGCTGCTGTGTCGTCAGCACCACCGATGATAGCGCCCGCATGACCCATCCGACGGCCTTTTGGAGCAGTTTGACCAGCAATAAAACCAACTACAGGCTTAGGATTGTTGACTGACTTAATCCAGCGAGCCGCTTCGGCCTCCATACCACCACCGATTTCGCCAATCATGACGATTCCTTCGGTTTCGGGGTCGTTCATCAACAGTTCTACCGCTTCTTTAGTAGTAGTGCCGATGATAGGGTCGCCACCAATACCAATAGCAGTTGTTTGACCAAGTCCTGCTTTAGTGAGTTGGTCAACGGCTTCGTAGGTTAAAGTGCCTGACTTTGAGACGATTCCAATACGACCTTTTTGAAAAATAAAACCAGGCATAATCCCCACTTTACACTCTCCGGCAGTCATAACGCCAGGGCAGTTAGGACCAATCAGGCGTGAGTTTTTGCCTTTGAGGTATTCTTTGGCAAACACCATATCTTTGGTTGGAATCCCTTCGGTAATACAAACAATTACGCCAATACCTGCATCTGCGGCTTCCATGATAGCGTCGGCGGCAAAGGCTGGCGGTACAAAAATGATAGACACATCAGCACCAGCTTCTTTCACGGCTTGTTCAACGGTATTGAATACAGGTCGCTCCAAATGTAGTTGGCCACCTTTGCCAGGTGTAACACCTCCTACTACGTTGGTGCCGTATTCGATCATTTGTTGGGCATGGAACGAACCTTCAGAACCAGTAAATCCTTGAACAATTACTCGTGAATTTTTATTGACTAAAACGCTCATAAATAGGTCATTTTGAAATTTGCTGTAAAAGTAGCGTTCAATCGGCAAAGTGCAAAGGAATTTAGTAATTTGAAAAGTTGTAAATGTGCTAATTTGGAAATGAAGTTACTCATTAGTAGTACGTTATGATTAGATATTTTAGGGTGTTTAAGGCGGAGGTATGGAGCAGGACCCTTGAAATACGATTATAAAACAAATTACAGCAGGTATAATATGGCAAGAAATGGATAGTTTGATCCATTTTGACGTAAAAATCAGATTTACCAATTCTGCAACTTATAATCACCCAGAACCCATATATTTGTAGAAAACCTATTACTATGCAACAATCCAGCTTGCTGACAACTATCATGCCCGTGGCGGTCGGAATCATTATGTTAGGCTTGGGGCTTTCGCTGACCACCGACGATTTTCGGCGGATAGTGCAGTATCCTAAAGCGGTGTTTGTGGGCTTGTTTTGCCAGATGTTTTTGCTACCAGTTTTGTGTTTATTGATAGCTGCTAATACAGGTTTAAGCCCTGCTCTTTCGGTAGGATTAATGCTATTAGCGGCAGCTCCAGGGGAGCCTGTTGCTAATTTATATAGCCATCTCTCAAATGGAGATGTAGCACTAAATGTTACCCTAACGGCAACCAACAGCATTTTGGCTTTACTTTCTTTGCCCTTGATAGTCAATTTTGCTTTACGTTTTTTCTTAGAACAAGGCCAATATATTCCGATGCCTTTTCAAAAAGTGATAGAAGTGTTCGCTATTGTATTAACTCCCGTGGTGGTAGGCATGTTGCTAAAACGACGCTCTCCTGCGTTTGCAGAGCGAATGAGTAAACCTGTCAAGGTGATTTCGGCAGTATTTTTGGTGCTGGTCATAGCAGCTGCTATTATTAAAGAGCGAGAAAATTTAGTAGCGGCTATTCAACAAGTTGGTTGGCCAGTTTTACTTTTTAATATCACGAGTTTGGGGGTAGGTTATTTGCTCCCGTTACTGATTCGGATTCCACAGCGACAAGCCGTTGCCATTGGGATGGAAGTCGGTATTCACAATGCTACATTGGCTATCTATATTGCTCTGAGCGTTTTGAACGATCCCATCATGGCCATTCCACCAGCGATTTATGGAGTCTTAATGTTTTTTACAGCGGCGGCTTTCGGCTACATCGTTAGTCGAAGATAAGCCTTGTTTGGACGCAATTTCGGCAATAAACAAAGGCTTCACTCTAAACTCAAGATAAATTTTTCGAAGAAAGTTTATACATTTAAGCCATCAAAAATGGTTGCTCATCGATGCTTGTTCAGCTCTCTGTTGAGTAGCTAATCAAAGTGGGTAAACCTCTAACCAATTTATTGTCAAATGCTTGATTTTCAGATTAAAGAACAAGCTCAGACCTATGATGTTGTGATTGTAGGCTCAGGAGCTGGCGGAGGTATGGCGGCATACATGCTGGCAAAAGCAGGTGCCAAAGTATGTCTGTTAGAAGCAGGTGGGTATTTTGACCCTGCCGACCCCAAGTATATTACCCAACTGAAAAACCCATGGGAGTCGCCTCGCAGAGGCGCAGGGACAACCCGTGCTTTTGGGGACTTCGATGCAGCCTGGGGTGGCTGGCAAATCGACGGTGAACCGTATTCGGCCAAGCCGGGGACCGAATTCTTCTGGTTCCGTAGCCGCATGTTAGGGGGGCGTACTAACCACTGGGGGCGGATTTCGCTTCGCTTTGGCCCAGACGATTTTCGGCGAGGTTCGATTTCGGGTATCGGCGACGACTGGCCTATTGGCTACGAAGACATAAAACCTTTTTACGACCGTGTGGACAAGTTGGTTGGGGTGTTTGGGACGAATTTGGGCATGCCTAACGAACCAGATGGTTACTTTTTGCCTCCACCCAAACCTCGTTTGCACGAGCTAATGCTCACCAAGGCAGGCAAGCAGATTGGCGTTCCGGTGGTGCCTTCTCGGATGTCGATGCTTACCAAAAAAATTAATGATGAGCGTGGCGTTTGTTTTTACTGTGCACAATGTGGTCGGGCATGTCAGGTGTACGCCGACTTCTCGTCGTCATCGGTGCTGGTAATTCCTGCGCTTAAAACGGGCAATGTTACGCTTATTAATAATGCGATGGCCCGTGAGGTGCTAACCGACCCCAAAACTGGATTGAGCACGGGGGTATCGTATGTAGATAAAGTGACGTTAGAAGAAAAAACGGTGCGAGGTAAGGCCGTGATGTTGGCAGCCAGTGCCTGCGAGTCAGCCCGAATTCTTCTCAATTCAAAATCGGCTCGATTCCCTAATGGCTTAGCCAATACTAGCGGAGTAATTGGGAAATATCTCAACGACTCGACGGGTGCCAGTCGAGGTGGCTTTGTGCCAATGCTGATGGACCGCAAGCGCTACAACGAAGACGGCGTAGGCGGTATGCACGTGTACACGCCTTGGTGGCTCGACAACAAAAAACTGGACTTTGCTCGTGGCTATCACATCGAATACGGTGGAGGCATGGGTATGCCAGGCTATGGCTTCGGTATGAATATGCAAGATATGAATGGTAAATATGCCTACCCTGACGGAAAAACCTTGCCCGCAGGAGGGTATGGTTCTCGCTTGAAAGAAGATGCTCGGCGTTTTTATGGAGCATACATTGGCATGGCTGGCCGTGGAGAACCTATTCCGTTAGAAAGTAACTATTGTGAAATTGACCCTAATAACGTGGATAAATACGGGATTCCGACCTTGCGATTCCACTACAAATGGTCAGAGCATGAGATTAAGCAAGCCAAACACATGCAAGATACGTTTGAGGAGTTGATTCATGCGCTGGGTGGTGTACCAACAGGTACCAAGCCAGGCCCTGAACGAAACTATGGCTTGGCTCGCCCCGGTGAAATCATCCACGAAGTAGGTACCGTGCGGATGGGGAACGACCCAAGCAAATCAGCATTGAATAAGTATCAACAAGCACACGACGTGAAGAACTTGTTTGTAGTAGATGCTGCTCCGTTTGTGTCGCAAGGAGACAAAAATGTCACATGGACGATTTTGGCTTCTTCTATGCGCACGTCTGAGTATTTGATTGATGAAGTCAAAAAGAAAAACATCTAACCAAAGGCGAGAGTGTTAGAGTTTTTGATGAGTTATTGGGGAGTTCATAAAATATTGATTTTCATGGTAAAGCTTGCTCGTACTACAGATGAGGTTGTAGAGGAGTTGGAGAAAATCATCGAAGAATGCATCCAACAACGTAACCAACTGGGCATTTTTGCCGCCTTATACCGAAAAGTTACACTGAATGTAAAACGGGCCATTGCTAACAACCGTTTTGAAAATGGTCAGCGTATGGAGTTGTTTGATGTGGCTTTTGCCAATCGGTATTTAGAAGCTTATCAGCAAAATCGGTTGGGTGGTAAGCCCACGTCGGCATGGGGAATTACGTTTGAGTCCATTAAACATCGAAAACTGATTTTGATGCAGCACCTATTAATGGGAATGAACGCCCACATTAGTTTAGATTTAGGCATTGCTGCTTCTGAAGTTTGCCCCGGCGAACAGCTATCAACCCTGCGTAACGATTTTGTAGAAATTAACCACCTCTTGGTTGAAATGGTAGATGAAGTGCAAGACCGTATCGGTCAAGTATCGCCTACTGTAAAAATTGTAGATTGGGTGATGGTTCGTTTGGACGAAGCCATTGTGAGGCAAGGTCTTCTGATGGCAAGAGATGCCGCATGGGATGTAGCTCAACAGTTGTCGGCTCTTCCAACCGAACGCCGTAGCCAGTTGATAGCTAACCTTGATTATAAAGTAACTGGCTGGAGTAAGACGATTAAAAGCCCGCCGTGGGTGTTACAACCCATTGTAAATCTTGTTCGACGAACAGAAACTCATCAAATACCCAAATTGATTCAAACCTTATACTACTGATGCAAGTCGGTGGTTGAACTATCCAAAATTATGAAACGAAGAGACACGCTCAAAGCTATATCGCTTACGTCACTCGGAATGGCGGCCTTGCCTTCGGGCGAGACAGTAGCCGCACCCGTTGACAATCAGCCGGTAAAAGTACCCGGTGGCCGACTCAAAGAAGAGGCCATTCGAGATGCGAAACTACACGCTGAGAAGTTTTTTACCCCACACGAACTCAAAACAGTTACTGTTTTAGGTGACATCATTCTGCCCGCCGATGCTAAGTCGGGGAGCGCTTCGCAAGCGGGGGTGCCAGCGTTCATTGAGTTTATGATGAAAGACCAGCCTCAGCACCAAACTCCTATGCGAGGTGGCATCAAGTGGCTTGATAACGAATCGGTGAAACGGTTCGGGAAAAAGTTTGTGGAATGTACCAAGACTCAGCAAATCGAAGTGGTAGATGACATCGCCTATCCTGAAAAAGTAAAGCCAGCTCATGCACAAGGGGCAGCGTTTTTCTCAAAAATGCGTGATTTTGTCATGACCGGCTTTTATACCAGCCCCATGGGGTTCAAAGATTTAGGCTACATGGGCAATACACCCAACATGTGGACGGGTGTACCCAAAGATGTATTGGACAAATACAGTCTTTCGTACGACCCTAATATCAAGTACGCAGACATGGAATAAGTGTTTGATAGCTAACAGGGAGAAAGGCTTCCTCTGTCTCAATGACTCAGGAAGCCTTTCTATTTTGTAGCCTCAATAAAGAACTATTTATTATTCGTGTATTGATTGGCTCGGATATTTTGAGCAGCATCGGCTACCGTTCGGTTGATGCGCTCCAAGCGAGTTTCGGGGCGTTTAGCACTTTCAATCCACCACAAGATTGCCTTTTTGGCCGAAGGCGGAAACGCATCAAAATACTGCTTAGCTTTTGGGTTATTGACCAGTGCATCGTCCAAATCTTCGGGGATGGTCAGGGCTTCTACAGCGTCTAAGGCAGTCCAAGTGCCATTTTGTTTGGCAATTTCTATTTTTTGCAAGCCTGCCTCGGCCATCAAGCCATCGGCAATGAGTTTTTCGATTCGTGTTTTGTTGAGTTTACTCCAAACGCTCTTTGGATTTCGAGGCGAAAAAAGTTGCTTATAACTCTGCTCGTCTATGGTGTTGGGCTTGCTATCAATCCACCCAAAACACAGGGCTTCTTCCACGGCTTCGTCGTAAGTGAGGCTGGGCACTCCACTCGATTTTTTGTAATAAATCAACCAAACGCCTTGTTGAGACGTATGATTGTCGGCGAGCCATTGCCTCCAATGTGCTCGGGAAGGTGCATAATAATGTTCAAGTGAATCAAGCAATGAGGGCATAAAAATCAGTTATTGATGGCCTAGCAAAGAACTGTGTATCAAGGAGGCGTTAAAAACTCAAACCCATGAAGGTTACGAACAATGGCAAACAGCAATAAGAGAACCAAAAACGACAAACCCACATAAGGACGCCGAACAAGCCGCAGGACTTTTAAACCCAAAAACTCAGATAGTAACCCTATAAATAAAAGAGGCAATATGATGAAAATAAGCAAGTTGTACTGAGCAGCCTCCTGCGCATGTCCATGGAGCAGGAAATGAAAGGCTCTTTGGCCACCACAACCCGGACAATACCAGCCGGTAGCTTCATGAAAAAGGCAAGGAATGCCTATTGAGGTAGCCGAAAATACAGCATAGTAGTACCAAAGTGTCCCTATGGTAATGACCCCAAGAGTTAGGTTTTTCACGAATAGAGCCTCGGTTTAGACTTTATTGACCACGTAACCTTGCACGGTTAAGTCATGAAGCGCTTGCTCTTTGTCATTGAAAAGCGGCCACAACCATAGCAACAAGCAGAAGTTGCCTGTGAGAAACTTTATTAGGGTTCTTAAAAAAGCCTCGCCAGTGGTTAAGGTTTGACCATGCTGGTTCACCACTTCGATTTTCATCACTAATTTACCAATAGTAGCCCGGCGAGGAGAACTAATCATGATGACTTCGTACACAAAAGGGATGAGCATATACAACAAAATCACGAAGATAAGCCCCACACTAAAAAGGCCAATCATCATCGCTTGTATGGCTTCTTCGTCGGAGTTAACAGCACCAATACTTCCAAATACACCTGTAAAAACAAGTATCAGTATAATGATACTAAAAATGGCTCCAATGATGAAGTGATCAATGATTTGTGCGACGAGTCGGTTGCCAAAACCTGCTAGGCGAAGATTTTCCATAAGAATGAATTGAATGGGTTTGAAAAGATAAGGGGTGATGTTGCCAAGATAGACAAATTGATGCAATACACCAAAAAATGGAAACCAATTCAATCGTACTTAAACAAAAAAATAAACGGTAGTAAGACTTACCACTAGCCCCAAGGCTAAACCAGCTAGAATCTGCTGAGGCGTATGTGCATTAAGGTGGAGGCGTGCGCTGGTCAGAAAGCCAGTCAGGATAACCATCAGTATCATCGGAATAAATAAACCCGAGGCGCCCATCTTAGCTGCTATACCTAGTAAGGCACCCAATACACCACTGATACCCACCGAATGCGCTGAGATTTTCCAGTATAGACTGATGATGGTGACCAAGCCAATACACAGGGTAATACTCATCAAAATAAGGGTAACGTCGGGGAGTTGGCGAAGACGTAACGCAAAAAACAAACACAGCAGCGTATAAACCAGTGTTGTGACCAAATACGGCTGGCGGCGGTCGGCGAGGGTTTCCATCTGGAGACTTTTGATAGCTCCAAACCGATACAAAACATAAATCAAGTAGGAGGGGAGTACAAACGTAAAGTTGAAAATCAGCAGAATTAGCCCGATTTTAATAGGAATCTTGAGGCCAAACAAGTCTACTTGCGAGCCTTCGTTGAGTAGGTCTAAGTTTTGGATGCTTTCGGGCGCAAAGAAAAACAGAATGCTAAACAGCAGCGTTGGCATCATCAACGGATGAAACAACGCCGACAAATAACGGGCTACTTGGTCGTTCAACGATGGAAAAAGAGTTAGAATTTTGGTGCTAAAGTTACACCAAGATTCTACGCATTTGCAAGTGTCGGGTCGTTCTTTTCTTCACGACAATCAAAGCTGTTTGCGCAAGCGAGCCACCGGGATATTGAGCTGCTCACGATACTTGGCTACCGTACGGCGGGCAATGTTGTAACCCCTTAGGTTAAGGAGTTTTTCGAGTTTATCGTCCGACAGTGGATTCTTTTTAGGTTCGTTTTCAATGAGTTCTTTCAAGATGTTTTTGACCTCACGGCTGCTGGCGTCTTCGCCAGAGTCGGTGGCAATGCCTTCAGAGAAGAAATATTTGAGTGGATAAATGCCAAACTCAGTTTGCACCGATTTGCTGTTGGCCACCCGAGATACCGTTGAGATGTCCATTTCAATGCGGTTGGCGATGTCTTTCAGAATCATGGGCCGGAGCTTTGATTCGTCGCCTTCCAAGAAAAACTCCCGTTGATATACCACGATGGCCGTCATGGTTTTCATCAGTGTATTTTGGCGCTGCTTAATGGCATCAATAAACCACTTGGCAGAGTCTAACTTTTGCTTTATAAACTGAACGGTTTCTTTAATCATCCGATTCTGTTTGTCGCTCTTGTCGTAAGTATCGAGCATATCGGCAAACGAACGGCTGATGCGGAGTTCGGGGGCATTTTTGGAGTTAAGTGTCACTTCCAGCTTGCCGTTGTTGTTATAAACAATAAAATCAGGAATCAAGTATTGTACCCAGCCACTGTCGCTTTCGTTGCCACCGGGCTTGGGGTTGAGTTTTGTAATCAGGCGAATCGCCGCTTTCATGTCGTCGTCGCTGATTTCGAGGCGCTTCTGAATTTTCTCGTAATGCTTTTTAGAAAACTCATCAAAATAATCATCAATAATCCGAATGGCATTCTGAACCACTGGGTCATGGATGCCCTTGCGGTCGAGTTGGAGCAGCAAACATTCAGCTAAATCACGTGCGCCAATTCCTGGAGGGTCAAAAGTCTGGATTTTTCGTAACACAGCTTCGACTTCCTCAATGTTGGTATAAACCCCTTGGATAAACGCCAAATCGTTGACAATAGACTGTAACGGACGCCGAATGTAGCCATCTGACTCAATACTTCCAATGAGTTGATTTCCAATGACTTCCTCGTGTTCGTCGAGGCGTAAATAACCCAATTGTTGAAGCAGTAAATCTGTTAGGGTCGTGATGTTGGCCAGCGGAAAGTCTCGGTCGTCGTCGCCTTGCCCGCCGCCATCGCCTTGCATTTTGTAGCCGTGGATTTCGTCGTCATGCAAATAGCTGTCTATGTCCACTTCCTTGTGCGTTTCGGTAAACTGGTCGTCATCATCGTAGTCATTATCCTCTTTGTAGTCGTCATCATAGTCATTATCAGCATCTTGCCAGTCTTCCATTCCTTCCTCAAGGGCAGGATTAATTTCTAATTCTTCCTCAATACGAGTTTCTAACTCGGCAGTAGGAATTTGTAAGAGCTTGATAAATTGAATCTGTTGAGGCGAAAGTCGCTGTTGCAGACTTTGGTTTAGGGTGAGCTTCTGCATGACGTTGGGCGAGGATAGGTTTTACAATAAACGAATATAATTGGGTTTCATGACCTTATTCCTCAATTATCGTTCCAATTTACAAGAATCGCAAATTTTTATGGTAGAAATAATATCGTTTGTGCGTAATTTTTGTATCAAATATTTGATAATCAATAAATTAATAATTTTTAAATTTTTTTGAAAAAATATTCAAATTATAAAAAATCGCCTTACTTAACACTGACAGCTGTGCGATTTTGAAGGTATAAAACCCAACCCAACCAGTTACCTTTATTGATGACCAAGTCACCTCAAAAGGCGTTTCGCATCTATTCATTTTTTTAATAGTAATATGCTGATAGTTAAGTAATTACAATTGATTAGTAGCCAATAAATAATAACGATTACAAGCTTAAATTGAACAATACCTTTCATTTCCTACACAGAAGGCGTATTTTTGCACCTCATTTTTAAAAAGAAGTAGTCAATGGCCACTTTACAGATTAAATACCTACTGTCCAGCCCCGAACTCATCGGCACCGAGGTAAGCGTAAAAGGCTGGGTTCGTACCAAACGAGAAAGCAAAAACGCCGTTTTTATTGCCATCAACGACGGTTCGATTATCCATAATATTCAGGCAGTGGCTCAACCCGGTCAGCTACCCGAAGAAACCCTCAAGCTCATCACCACAGGTTCATGTGTGCATGTGAAGGGTAATTTGGTAGCCTCAATCGGCAGTGGCCAAGCAGTAGAAGTGGCTATTAATTCGGTAGAAGTCTATGGTACCGCCGACCCCGAAAAGTATCCGCTTCAACCCAAGCGTCATAGTTTAGAGTTTTTGCGTGAAATTGCGCATTTGCGTCCACGGACTAATACGTTCTCGGCAGTATTGCGGATTCGTCATGCCTTGGCGTTTGCCATTCATAAATATTTCAACGACAACGGGTTCTTTTATCTACACACGCCTATCATCACAGGCTCAGATGCCGAAGGCGCAGGAGAGATGTTCAGAGTAACGACTCTCGACCCCAAAAATCCACCGCTCAACGAAGACGGTTCGGTCAACTACAAAGAAGATTTCTTTGGCAAAGAAACCAACCTGACGGTATCGGGGCAGTTGGAGGGCGAATTAGGAGCAATGGCACTGTCGAAAATCTATACGTTTGGTCCTACCTTCCGTGCCGAAAACTCCAACACGACTCGTCACTTGGCGGAGTTTTGGATGATTGAGCCAGAGATGGCTTTTTACGAACTCGAAGACAACATGGACTTGGCCGAGGATTTTGTAAAAAGTGTAATTGGGTATGCCTTAGCGTATTGCGCCGACGACTTGGCGTTTTTGGACAACCGCCTCAAGGAGGAAGAAAAGAACAAACCTCAAAATGAGCGCAGCGAGTTGGGGCTTATCGAAAAACTCCGATTTGTACTTGACAACCCGTTTGAACGCCTGACTTATACCGAGGCTATTGATATTTTGGTGAAGTCAAAACCATATAAGGAGAAGAAATTCCAATATCATGTGGAGTGGGGGATTGACCTCCAAAGCGAACACGAGCGTTATTTGGTAGAAAAGCATTTCAAAAAACCAGTGATTCTGACCAACTATCCAATGGCTATCAAGGCGTTTTACATGAAACAAGATGACGAGTCGGGAGCGACCCCTGGGCCAACGGTTAGAGCGATGGACGTACTTTTTCCAGGTATTGGCGAAATCATCGGTGGCTCGCAGCGTGAAGACAATTACGAAAAGTTGCTACAACGTACCAAAGAAGTGGGCATCCACGAAGATACCATCTGGTGGTACCTCGAAACCCGCCAGTTTGGTACAGCTCCACACGCAGGCTTTGGCTTGGGCTTTGAGCGCTTGGTATTGTTCGTGACTGGTATGGGCAACATCCGTGACGTAATCCCATTCCCCCGCACACCAAAGTCGGCGGAGTTTTAATGAAATTGATATATTTTATGTAATTTCGCAAAGCACCATCATATCAATGGTGCTTTGTTGTTCTATACAGTTATGAAAATAGAAATAAACAACTTCGGTCCAGTTAAGCACTTTGTTTTTGATTCAACCAAAGACTTACATGTGATTTATGGAGAAAACAATATTGGTAAATCGTATGCAATAGGTGCAGTTTATTTGATTTTGAAGAATTGTATTGAACATTTGGCAAAGACAAAAATAGAGGATCGACTAAATAATTATGACCCTACTGTAATTACAGAGCAGGTAAAGAAGAAACTTGAACAACAATCTGTTGCAAGCATAGAAATTACTGAATATTTACATAGCTTAATGAAGCAAGTACTTCAAGACAGACTTTGCGAAGCACTTACCCAATCTTTTCAAAATTCATTTTCAATTATTACTGATAATACTCAGTTTATCGTTTCCTTTCCTGAGTATATGTTTAGTGTTGTTTTTCAAAAACAATCTTTTGTAGTCCGAGATGTAACTGTTTATAAAAATTATTATGTAGATGACGAACTTAATTTAAAATCTTCGTCTGAGTTAGAAAGTATAGCGATCCTAATTATTGAATTTAGAATATTACCATTGTTAATCAAATTACTTGGATCATTTCGATTAGATAAACATATCCCCTTTAATTACTATTTTCTACCATCATCCCGTTCTGGGCTATATCAAGGGTTAAGTAGTTTAGGTAGTATTTTTGCGAAGTTATCTCAATTACCGGTTACACGAAACGAAAAAGTTTCTTTACCCTCTCTATCAGAAATGGTGTCAGATTATTTTCTCAACCTAAATGCTGTAAAACCGACTGAGATTAACTATGAATTATTATTTCTCTCTCAAAAATTAGAAAATATTATTGAATCTGATATTTCGTACAATTCTCAAACAAACAGTATTCAAGTATTTGATAGAAAGGCTAAGTTGACCTTAGAGCTTAAGAATGTATCCTCTATGGTATCTGAAATAGCACCAATAGTGCTATATATGAGGAACGTTATACCTGTAAATCTCCAAGATTTTGACTTTTATGCTATTATATTTATCGAAGAACCCGAAGCGCACTTACACCCTAAAGTACAAATACAACTTATGGAAGTTTTTGCAGAATTAGCCACTAAGGGTGTAAAAGTAGTGATGACGACACATAGCGATTTCATGCTAAATAAACTTACTAATTTAATTCTACAAGATGCTATCAAGGCAGATCAAGTAGCATCATATCATTTAGTGAGAGGAGATGGCGGAAGCTACGATAAAGGTGACATGAAAGCAACGAACGAAGGAATAGAAGATTATAACTTCTTGGATGTGGCCGAACAGTTGTATGCAGAGCGAATGGAATTACTTGAAAAAATGAATCAAGCTCATGCTGGATAAAATTCGAGCCATTCTTGAACTCAAAGATTGCTTCAAAGAAATTTGTCAAGATGAAAATGACAAGTTGAGTATTACTGTTGATAATCAGCTACATCCAGATAATTATTTGATAGTTGATGTAACGAATTATTATACAAGCCTAAAGTTAGCCAACCAGCCTCGTACACCTGACTGCTTTATTATTCAGCGATGTACGAACGGTAATTATCGCCTGATTATCATTGAATTTAAAAAGGCAAGACACGGTTCCTCGATAAAGAAAGAAGAAATTCAAGAAAAATTGAATACCTGTTTTGATGATTTTATTCTTCGCAAATTCAAGTCGTATCTGAACATCAGTTATGCCAATATTGATTTGTACTTGATTAGCAATCGAGCTTCTGAAAAACGTGACAGTGGACTCAGTTTAAAAATTCTAGCTGGTGTCAAAATCAATTTTAATGGGCGTAAACTGATGGTACAACCCCAAAGTGAGTTAACATTACTACTATGTTAGCCATAAAGTTGTGTTTAGCCAAAACAGCTAAACTAACTCCCTCAAAAAAGTGTTATCTTGCCATAAAAGGGTAATTCTCAAATTCTCTAATTTTCAAATTGTATGCTAGGCTATCGCTTTTCTGAATTTGTGCCCGAAGAACAACAAGACGGTCAAAAAGCAAAGTTTGACCAATTGTTAGACATCTTCAACCAACTGCTTACCATGACCAACGGCGACGTGTCAGAGGCGTTGTCGTGGTTGACGCAGCTCGACAAGCAGTATAACCTCACCGACGATAGCTACGGCATTGCTGATTTTATTGAAGACCTCAAAGCCAAAGGATATATTCGGGAAGAAGCCCGTGAAGGGGGCGAAGGCAATGACATGGTGCTCACGCCCAAAGGTGAGCAGAGCATTCGGCGGCAGTCGCTGGAGGAAATTTTTGGCAAACTCAAAAAGACAAAATCGGGAGGCAACCACCGCACACCCTACCAAGGCGTAGGCGACGAACTCAACACTGACCGCCGAGACTATCAGTTTGGCGATTCGATGGAGCAAATTGCCATGACTGAGAGCCTCCGTAATGCGCAAATCAACAACGGTATTGGTGAGTTTATGCTCACCGAGCAAGATTTGGAGATTGTGGATAAGGAGTTTAAAGCACAGACTTCGACTGTGTTGATGATAGACATCAGCCACTCGATGATTCTCTATGGCGAAGATCGTATTACCCCTGCCAAAAAGGTGGCGATGGCGCTTTCGGAGCTGATTATGACCAAATACCCCAAGGATACACTCGACATCATCGTGTTTGGCAACGACGCCTGGCAGATTCAGGTCAAAGACTTGCCGTATCTGGAAGTAGGGCCGTATCATACCAATACCGTAGCTGGCTTAGAACTGGCTATGGATATTTTGCGCCGCCGCAAGAACAAGAACAAGCAGATTTTTATGATTACCGACGGTAAACCGACGTGCTTGAAAGAAGGGCTTCGCTACTATAAAAACGCCTTTGGCCTCGATCGTAAAATCTTGAACAAAACCCTCACGTTGGCGGCGCAATGCCGCCGTCTGAAAATTCCGATTACCACCTTCATGATTGCTCGTGACCAGTGGCTGCGAGAATTTGTGCAAGAATTCACCAAAGTCAACAACGGGCGGGCGTACTATTCTTCGCTCAAAGGCTTGGGTGAGTTTATCTTTGAAGATTTTGAGCGAAATCGGAAGAAGAATATGAGGTAATCATGTAGTGCAGTTTGTCAAATCGCAGTACAAACCCTAAAATTTTCTTTCTCCTTTTCACCTTACACTTTCCGCTACTCCGTACCTTTGTTGTTATGGCAGAATTTTTCAAAAAAAATAACGGTGGAGAGCGTAAGCCTTTTCGACCTTTTCCGCAGTTCAAACCCAGCACCGCCGACTTGGTGTTTGGCATCCAGTCGGTGTTAGAGACCCTTCGGTCTGGCAAAGAGATTGACAAGATTTTGGTGCAACGAGAGCTAAGCAACGTAGAAGTGCTGGAGTTTGCACGTCTTCGTAACGTACCCGTTCAGAAAGTACCGAAGGAAAAACTCGACAGCATTACTCGCAAAAACCACCAAGGTGTCATTGCGTTTGTGGCGGCTGTCAACTATGCCAAGCTCGAAAACATCGTAGCCGATGTATTTGAGAAAGGCGAAACGCCGTTGGTGTTGTTGTTGGACCGAATCACCGATGTTCGCAACATCGGTGCCATTGCCCGCACTGCCGAAAGTGCTGGTGTGCAGGCTTTGGTAGTGCCCGTAAGAGGCTCAGCCCAAATCAATGCTGATGCCATGAAAACTTCGTCGGGGGCCTTGAACTTCTTGCCTGTGTGTCGAGAAAACTCGTTGGTAGAAGCCGTGCGGATGTTGCAAGACTCTGGTATTCAGGTAGTAGCTTGTACCGAAAAAGTATCGAAGAGCATTTATGACGTTGATTTTACGGGGCCAACGGCTATTGTGATGGGTTCGGAAGAAGATGGTATCTCGGACGATTTGCTTCGTATCTGTGACGAGTTGGCCAGTATTCCGATGAAAGGCCGGGTGGCGTCGCTCAATGTGTCAGTAGCCAATGGTGTCGTGTTGTTTGAAGCGATTCGGCAACGTCTCCAAAGCGCACCGTAACCGGTTGAAAACATGCGTCCTCACGGCCCTTGGCAGATTGTAGATTCTTCCCAAAAGTACCAAAACCCTTGGATTCGGGTGGACGAACACGCCGTGATTCACCCCGATGGAAAGCCTGGGATTTTTGGAATTGTAACCGTGCAGCCAGGCGTAGCAGTGGTGGCCATTGACGAGGCACAACAGGTGTATCTGTGCAGTGAATTTCGCTTTGCCATGGGCTACGAAAGCATAGAGGCCGTTTGTGGAGGCGTAGATAGCACCGAAACGTTTTTGCAAGCAGCTCAACGAGAGCTATTAGAAGAATTAGGCATCGAAGCCGACCAGTGGACCGACTTAGGCGAAGTCAACCCCATGACTACGATTGTGGATTCGCCCCAACGGATTTTTATGGCGCAACACCTCCGATTCTGCACCGCCCAACCCGAAGGTAGCGAGCAGATTACAATGGTAAAAATGTCCTTGCAAGCGGCTATCGAAAAAGTAATGAACGGAGAAATTACGCATGGCCCTACCTGTGTGCTGTTGTTAAAAATGGCTCGTCAGCTCCATTGCTAACCCGACTGAATAAACCTTTCTATCAACTAGTTATAAGTACAAAAGCGTTAATAGTTATCCGTTAACCGTTAATCGTAAAGTTTTAATAACCAATAGATTAAAAGGGTTTTTTAAGGTTTAAATAATATAAACTATTTTTGTGCAAGTACTTACTTACGAATAAATGACCATGAAACTGTTTCGACTCCTGTATTTGGTTCTGATTGTGGCGTGGATTTCGGCCTGTAAAACCACCGAAGATGTTACGCCACTGGCGTTTAAGCAGCTTTCGGAAGTGGCGTATGGCACCGATAACCTACAAAAGTTTGATGCCTATTTGCCCGAAGGCCGCACTACCGACACGCCCGTACTGATTTTTATTCACGGCGGAAGCTGGACCAGTGGCGATAAAATCCAGTATTCGGCGTTGATGACTTATTTTAGCGATCGTAAAATTGCGGTGTTCAACATTAACTATCGTTTGGCTACGGCCACCACCAACAAGCATCCAGCTCAGATAGAAGACGTACAAAATTTGATAAATTTTATCAAACAGAAGGCCACCGAATATCAGATTTCTTCCACTAAGTTCACCATAGCTGGCCACAGTGCAGGGGCGCATTTGGCGCTACTCTATGCTACCAAATACGATCAAGCCAAACAAATCAAAGCAGCCATTGGCTTGGCTTCTCCTACTGATTTTGTAGAGGCTGGCCAAAGCAGTTTGCCCGAATTTACGAATACGATTGCGTTTTTCTTGGGCAAACAATACAGCGAAGCCCCTCAGGTTTGGCAAGATGCCAGCCCGTATTATACCGTTTCGGCACAGTCGGTGCCGATTATTTTGTTTCATGGTCAAAAAGACGGAACGGTGCCGTTTTCACAAAGCCAAAAACTCAAAACTAAACTGGACCAGTTGGGGGTGAAAAACCAGTTGATACTGTATCCAAACGAAGATCATATTTGGCTCAACGATAACCTACAAGACACCCTTGCCAAAATGGCAGATTGGGTAAACACCAACGGAAAATAAACGATCAGGCAATACAGCTACACGATAAGAAAAAAGGCGAGGAGTAATCCCCGCCTTTTGTTATTTCCAAGAGTCATCGTCTTCGTCAAACTCAAACTTGTCGAGGTTGAACAAGCTGTCTGTCAGGTCTTTGAACTGGAGACCTTTTTCTAAGGTCTTTTTACTCAGAAGCGAGTATTCGGCCAGCCCGTGCAAGATAAATTCCATCATGAAGAGCTTTTCGTTGCCTTGCAACTGAGGATATACCCGCTCTACCAAATCGTCGAGGCCATCAATAGCCAACAGGCGACTTTGGTAATCACGATCAGAGTGGTCGTTAAGCAAGTCCATGATGTTGCCTTCGCCAAACCAGCTCGTGATTTTCAGATAAGGATTCTTACCTCCTTTGTCTTTGGCCAGTTTTTTGATTTTTTCGGGGTCAGGAAAATACTTTACAAACTGCGAACGAATGGCTTTGCCAACCAAGTTCTGCGCTACAATCACTGGACCTTCCACTTCACCTTCGTACACCAATTCTACCTTGCCACAAATAGCCGGAATGGCTCCTATCAAGTCGGCAACACGCACAAACGTACTGGTTTCGCCGTTGAGGAGTGCTCTACGTTCGGCAGCAGACAGCAGGTTCTCGTACGCCGAAATAGTCATCCGTGCCGATACGCCCGACTTTTGGTCCACATACTCGCTTTGGCGAGCTTCAAAGGCAATTTGCTCAATCAAATCCACAATCAACTCGTTGGTTTTCACCAAACTTTCTTGCCCATTTTTGACTTTGGCCTCTTGCAAGGTAATCTTCTTGCCAATGTCCAAGGTCTTCGGATAGTGCGTGACAATCTGCGAGTCAATACGGTCTTTCAAAGGTGTCACAATACTACCTCGGTTGGTATAGTCTTCGGGATTGGCCGTGAAAACAAACTGAATATCCAACGGCAAACGAATCTTAAATCCACGGATTTGAATGTCACCTTCTTGCAGAATATTGAACAATGACACTTGAATACGAGCCTGTAAATCAGGTAATTCGTTGATGACAAAAATGCCTCGATGCGAGCGAGGAATCAGCCCGAAGTGAATCACTCGTTCGTCAGAATAGGGCAGCTTGAGCGTAGCGGCTTTGATAGGGTCGGCATCACCGATGAGGTCAGCTACCGACACGTCGGGGGTGGCCAATTTTTCGGTGTAGCGTTCGTCTCGGTGCAGCCATGAGATAGGCGTATCGTCGCCTTTTTCGGCCACGAGGTCTTTGGCAAAGCGTGAAAGCGGTTGCAGCGGGTCATCGTTAAGTTCGGAGCCAGCCACCACAGGGATGTACTCGTCTAACAACTTAACCATCATCCGAGCGATACGAGTTTTGGCCTGCCCACGCAAACCTAGTAGGTTGATGTGGTGCATCGAAAGAATAGCCCGCTCAATGTCAGGGATAACGGAGTCTTCGTAGCCCCAAATGCCGGGGAACACCTCTTCCTTATTCCGAAGTTTTTGGATGAGGTTATCACGTAATTCTTGTTTGATAGATTTAGGTTGGTATCCTGTTGCTCGAAGTTGGCCGAGCGTGTTTAGCTGGAGTAATTGTTCGGTAGTCAGGTTTTGGTAAGGCATCGAGTCGTTTTGTTGAGTGACGATACCTTCAAAACTAAAAAATAGGTGTTTTAGTTGCTGAAAAGAGGGGATTTTTGTGTGTCAAAGCCAAATCACTGCTGCTGCAACAGAATTTGTAAATTTGTCTCTCTGCCGACATTTGAAATGGAAGATTTTGAATTGCTTTGCATCGAATAAAACCGCAACAGCCATGTATCATAGCCTTATCGTGCTTCTTTTGAGCCTATTCGCCTTTAGTGACAAGCCTGTTGCTACACCGATCTCACAAGGATTTGCCGTGTTGGAACTATTTACCTCGCAAGGATGCAGCAGCTGTCCTGCAGCCGACAATTTGGTGGCCAAGGTCTATCAAGAAGCGCAACAAGGCGGAAAACAGGTGTATGTGCTTGCCTATCATGTAGATTATTGGAATCATTTGGGCTGGAAAGACCCTTACAGCCAAGCGCAATTTACCCAACGGCAATACGAATACCGAGATTTTTTCAAAAACCGAAGTGTATATACCCCTCAATTGGTTGTAAATGGTACGGAAGAATTTGTGGGTTCTAATGCAGCCAAACTCAATACTTCTCTCCAACGAAATCTCAACGGCACGCCTTCCATCACCATTGACATCAACCAAATAACTTGGCAGCAAGGAAAAGTCAGCTTTGTCTGCTTACTCAAACAACTCCCTCAAGATGCCATCCTACACGCCGCCCTGTTGAGTAAATCTACCGAAACCTCCGTTGCCCGAGGCGAAAACGAAGGCCGCAACCTGACCAACACCAACATTGTCAGAGTCTTTCAAACTCGCTCTATTTCTACGCTCAGCAACAATTTCTCCTTTGCTCTTCCAGAGGGGTTAAATAAAGAGAATGGGAAGATTGTGGTGTTTGTGCAGCAGAAGGGAAGCTGGCGGATTTTAGGGGTAGGAAGTATATAGGCTAAAAAGCAAAGGAGCAGCCGTTGAAATCGACTGCTCCCTAAATGGAGTAACAGAGCTTTAAAACTGCATCTGATTGTACGATGCTTAAAGTAACCTATTAAACTTAACTATTTCCTAAAATCCCAGACTTTTAAATTATACAAAGGAATATCTACCACCAATGATATTTGACAACGCCAAGCGACTGGACTAAGCATTTCTGATTTAGATGATATTTGAGAAGTACTGTTGAGTGCTGGAACATATTGAATTCCTCCCATTAAAGTAAGTGGTGTTTTGGGAATATTTATACCTAATTGGGCTCCTGGAGAAAGTATATCTGATAACTTAACTTTAAAATCAGATGGTAGCGCTGTTTTGTCTCCTTCAGTTAGATAAAAATTAACTAAAGCTCCCAAATCTAAAATCTGTGCTGATAAACTAACTCCCCAACCACATTTAAACCCACGATTGAATGATAATCCAATAGGGGCATAAAGTCCGTATGTCCGATAAGAAATCGCTTTAGTAATAGTATCTACCTTATTCGTGGCAGTATTCTTTTGGGTTTCCTGAATACTACTATGTGCCTTACCATAAAAGCCACCAACATACCCATTAACAGAAATACTCCATGCCGATTTTCTTTTAATTACTGAACTTCCAACTGGCAAAACAGATGCTTCTAATGCTTGTTTCACTTCGTCAGATGATTGAGCATTTGCTACTGTTGAAATTAGCGTTCCATATTTCACAAAAGATTTTGTAACAGTTTTAAATCCATCATACTTTTCCTCTTTTGTTTTACCTTTTGTAGTTACTTTAAATTCGTTTACAGCACTCAAAAGAATAGAGGCATCATAAATAGCAGCAGAATATTTTTTTGTTGCAATGTGGTATGCAATGTCAACAGAAGGATTTAGAAACTGTTCTACTTTGTCGTATGAAGCACTAATGGCTTTACCTACAAGTGCAATTAGTAAAGGATTATAAGCAACAGGTTTCAATGAGGAAGTTAATGTTCTGTAATAATCATAAAGTGCTTGTGGGTCTGCTACAACTGATTTTTCAGATGCAGCAATCATTTTCTTTACAGCGTTATTTGTAGCATTATACGCTGAATAGATGTTTTTAATTAAACTTTCAAACTGTCCATAAGTTGAATAATTATCCGATAAAATTTTCTCAAAAGAAACAAGTGCTGAAGATGAATTATAAAATTCAATTTTAGTATCCTCTTTAAGCTCTTTTGCCAAAAGAAGTCCTAAGTAAATTTTAAAAGCATCCTTTGTTTTGAATAAAGCATTAAGTTGAGTTGTTGTAACCCAAATTTGCTTCTCATCTTTGCTTATTAAACTTTGAGAAATAAAGTTGGACAATTCAATTGATGAGACAATATTATAATCAGCAAACTCACTATTGGCTGATGAAACTGTTTTTAGCTTGGTAAACTCTGTCGATAATACGATTGACTTTAATAAGTCAGCAGGATTAGTTGATTGCAATCCCTCTTTAACGGAATACATTCCTAACGCAACCCAATGTCCATCTTGTGTAGCAAAAAAATCAGTCAACTTCTTTAGCCTTTCGTGACAGCTTGTACTATCCTTTTTAGATAATTTTACTTTATCACAATCTCCATCTGTTAAACTTTTAATGTTGTATAAATTTTCAGGGAGATTTTGCACATCAGTTTCAAATGCTTCTTTCAATACCTGAATAATAGAAGCGTATGAATATGTTTCAATTGCATTAAGAATAGTTGTTGTATTAGGAAATACAGTTTTCAATTCGGGATAAGCATTTAATTGTTCTTTCATTTTGCTAAAAAATGCTTCGTTCAATTCTTCCTTTGTTCTTTCAGCAAGAAAACGAGCTAATCCAACTGCAAAATTTGTAACATCAGTATTGCTGACTGGCGATGAAAAATTAAGCCCTAATTGTGCTGCTGGTTTTGCTTTTAAATCTTTATAAATTTTACTTATATATGGATTTTTATCTGCATTTTCCATATTTATACCATAGGCTTCAAGTATATTTAATCGCATCACTACTGATTCATTTTCATTTGCAATTTTAATTGCGTCATAATAAATAAAGCCAGGTTGATACTTATCATTTGATTTGGTTTTATCTTCGTCGTCATTAATGGGAGGAGGAGGGTTCTCATCAAATGCCAATTCAATTGGATTTGTATTTCCAATTTTTAATTTAATTTTTTCCTCTATAATTTTTTTATCGCCTACCGAAATAGGGTTTACTTGTCCTTTATCATCAATTTGGATATTAAAGGACATTTTTCCCGGAGGTTCTTCCAAAAGGGTTAATTCCCCTGCTCCAAATTTTCCATCCTTAAGTGCTATAACTTCATTTGAACTATTAAGTATGCTAATAGCTAAATCTTTGAAATTTTGTGTAAACACTAATTCAAGTGGAAGTCTAAGTTTGGTTAAGCCATCAGTAGTTTTAATCTGATTACTTTCAAGTGTAAATTCGATTTTTTTTTGCGAATACGAAATTGTTGTCGCAAATGACAACAGAATAAAGAATAGTTTTTTCATTTTTATTTTAATTTAAAATTGTGATCAAGTAGTGTTTGTTCAAATGGTAGTACAAAACTGAATTTATCGTTACCACCTAAAAGCATTCCTATCATCTTTCCACTGTCCTTATGATAAACGCAGCTGCCAGAATCACCACTAGTAGAAACAGTTGTTGATTTATTCTTATCAGTATCAGAACCTATTAAAATAATGTTCCTCATAATTTTCTGAGTAACATCATAGTGTAATCTCATGCTAACATTCATATCAATAATGAATGCATCTCTTTGATTGTTTTCTTTTGATAAAATAGTAACGTTTTTTGTTGACAGATTTAAATCGGATTGAGACACATTATAAAAACCTGCTGAAAACTTCTTTAACTGTGTACTTATTGCTGTTGTGTTATTAAGTTTTACAACAGCTATATCCTGATTCGGAATCATCTGTTGAAAATATAATTCTCCAATTGAGTTTCCGTTGCTTAGAGTGTCATGTGCCTGTTCAGAATCGACAAAACCGTCAAAGTCAATAAATTTTCCCTGAGTAAAGATATGTCCAGATGTTAGAACACCTTTTAAATTGGGATTTATAGTAGATTCTACCAAACCACAAATAGAACCTAGAAGTTGTGAAGTATTACTATTTGCAATATTGTTGGTTAGCTGTGCAAAATGAGGCTTACCTTCACCAATATTAGTAACTATTTCAGTCTTAACTTTAATTAAAGTAGTTTCATTTATTTGAGCAGTTACGTATGATGGAATTCCTGCTATATTATTATCTTTTATATAAATTGTCAGGCAGCTTACTCCATCTTTTAGAGTATCACTAACAAATTCAATAGATGAAAACTGCTCATGTAATTTTTCCTCATTTTGTACCTTTGCAATTTGTGCAATAGCTATTTGACTAATGCCCAATTCGTTTTTATCCGCTGAACCTTGATTAGGTATTGGCTGGGTGATTATTTTATTTGCATTTTCAAAATATGATTGTGCTGCTTTTGCACCAAAAAGAAATGCAATTATACTCACCCAATACCCGTCCAATCTAATAGCTTCTAGCGAAGCTTTATCCCAGCCAATTTTCAGAAACAGCATACAAATTACATTTGCGAACATGAAGACAATTATCCGCATTGTACTAATGTCCTTTGTTTGCCCTTTTAGCATATCAGGAAATGCAAATGAAACTCCTAACATTATCGTAAAGAATGCAATTGGAACTTCACTTGATTCGGGATTGCTTTTGGGTTTGAGGAAGGGTAAAATATCTATGATACCACTTGGTAAAAAAAATGAAGCAAAGTAGATAATACCAAGTGTAATTAATGTAAAACCAAATAACTGAACATACGTTAGTTTTCCTTCACCTTTCTGAATCCAATCTCTACTCAAAAAGCTTTTGAATATTTGTTTGAAATTAATTTCCATTGGTTTTTTCCTTATGAGTTTTAAACAGGATAAATTATGGCATACAAATCAGAAAAGTGAATAATTTTATATCATCCTTGGCTTGGAGAACTTCCCCACAAATCTCCCCCAATCTCTTTTCCCAATCCCCGTGAAAAAGACGGTATTTGATATGGGAAAATCCCCGTCATGCAAACGGGAAATTTCCCGTCTGTTATGCTGTTTAATGAATAGATGAAGCTGAAAAACAGATACTTGATTGAATGGTCGGTGAGAAAAATGACCATGAACAAGATTAGTGAATTAACTTCATCATTCCAAGCTTTTTAGCCGTAAATGATTGAACGGTAAACGCTTTTGTTAGATGATAACAAAGTTGACGGTTTAGCAAGGCTAAGTCAATACTGTCCAGACAGTATTTTGGAGGGTTTTTAGGGTCTATATCAGCGTTTTGAAACTTTTTTCTGTGTAGAGGCTATTCGTTTCCAGCAAAATTTCCCCAACTTTGTAAACACCCCTCCACTAAGTATCTAGCCTAATGAAAACCAAAAAACGAGGCCGCAAGAAAGCTCCTAAGAAACCCGAACCTCCCAAACGCATCAGCTATTACCGCAAGCCCGACAACCTGACCGTTGATCAATGGCAGTTGGCCTTGCGCAAGCAGTTTGGAGAAGAAAACGAGTTTCAGGTTACCAACATTGGTACTCAAAAGGTGTTTTCAGATTTTTTGGTGTATAACCCACAGACCAATAATACCTATAAAGTGGCGATTCGGAGTGCGGATGATTCCCAGAATTTCTGTGAATGTTTGGATTTCAAAACCAACCGCTTGGGCGTTTGCAAGCACATCAGCACGGTCAAGCATCATTTGCTGAACCAGCGAGGGGGGAAGGCTGCGTTTAAGCGAGGGGCCGAGCCAGCGGCATATAGTTCGGTGTATGTGGATTATCAGCAAGGGCGGGAGGTAAAACTCCGCATCGGTACGGCTCATGTGGTGGCGTTTCAGGCCCTGTCGGCGACGTATTTTGATAAAAACCAGACGCTCAAAGAGGCGGCTTTTGGGGTGTTTGAATTGTTTTTGGAAGAAGCTCAAAAAATCAGTCCTGACTTTCGGTGTTATCCCGATGCTTTGGATTATGTGATTGAGCAACGAGACAAAAAACGACGCCAAAATTACCTTTGGCGCATGATGCCCGATGGTGAAGACGATACGCTGCTGGACAATATCTTGAAAGCCAAGCTGTTTCCCTACCAGCGGAAAGGTGTTTTTTTCGCTGCGCTGGCTGGGCGAGCACTCATTGCCGACGAAATGGGCCTGGGGAAAACCATCCAAGCCATTGCTACGGCCGAGCTTTACAAGCAACAGTTAGGAATCAGTCGAGTGGTGGTGGTATGCCCCACATCGTTGAAATACCAGTGGAAGTCTGAAATCGAAAAGTTCACAGCTAACACCGTACATGTGGTAGAGGGGACTGCCCTCAAGCGGAAGGAACAATACGAAACCACCGAGGCGTTTTATGTGATTATCAGCTACCACGTCATGGCTAACGATGTTGAACTCCTCAACCGTATGGAGGCCGACATGGTGGTACTTGACGAAGCCCAGCGGATTAAAAACTGGAAAACGAAGGTTTCACAGCAAATTAAAAAACTCAAAACGCCCTACGCCATTGTATTGACGGGTACACCCCTCGAAAACAAACTCGAAGAGCTGTACTCTATTATGCAACTCATTGATGTGTATCGCTTGGGGCCAATGTATCGGTTTTTGGGTCAGTACCAAATCACAGACGATACTGGGAAAGTGATTGGTTATCAGAAACTTCGGGAGATTTCGACCTTGCTTTCGGACGTGTTGATTCGGCGAACCAAGAAAGAGGTACTGTCGCAGTTGCCAAAGCGGATGGACAAAAACCTGTTTGTGCCCATGACGCAGGCTCAAATGGAAATCCACAACGAGTTTCAGGACTTGGTAGCCCGTTTGGTGCATAAGTGGCGCAAATTTGGGTATTTGCAAGAAACCGACCGCAAGCGATTGATTCTGTCGCTGAGCCAAATGCGCATGGTATGTGACAGTACATACATCTTAGACCAGCGCACCCGCAACGACACCAAGATTGAAGAACTGATGAGTATTTTGGACGAAGTATTCGAGAGTTCTGATGAAAAAGTAGTGGTGTTTAGCCAATGGGAACGCATGACTCGCCTGGTGGCGCAGGAGCTCGACGACCGCAACGTAGCCTATGAATACCTACACGGAGGCGTAGAAAGTGCCAAGCGCAAAGACTTGCTCGATAACTTTCAGAACAAACCCGAATCCCGAGTGTTTCTTTCGACCGATGCAGGTGGGGTTGGACTTAACCTACAAGCTGCTTCGTTGTTGATTAACTTGGATATTCCGTGGAATCCTGCTGTTTTGGAGCAGCGAATTGCTCGGATTTATCGGCTGGGGCAAGAGCGAAACGTGTCTATCATCAATTTGGTGGCTACTGGCACCATCGAACACAAGATGCTGGACGTGCTCAAGTTTAAAGCCTCGATGGCCGAAGGCGTACTCGACGGCGGCGAAGATACCATCTTCTTGGGTGACGACAAGTTCAAGCAATTCATGAATTCGGTGGAAAGCCTTACCGAAACGCCCCTCGAAGCTGATTTACCTGTGGATCAACCCGAAGAGCACGAAAGCGAAGCTCCAATGGCTGTTACGCCAGAAGTACAGGCGTTGTTGGTAGATTCGCTCGAAACTTCGACATCTTTCTTGGGTGACGATGATGTGAAAACCACTGAAGAACAGTTGGTTACGCTAGATGGTATGCTGTTGGCAAGTACCCCTGCCGCTCCGCAAGAATTGATTCAGAACGGGATTCAGTTTTTTGTCCAACTGGCGCAAACGCTCAAAAGTCCAGAGGCTACCAAGCAATTGGTAAATAGCATCACTCAAAAAGACGAAAACGGAAAAACCTACCTTAAAATCCCGATAGAAAACGAACAGGTAGTCGAAAACGCCATCCAAACGCTGGGAGCTCTTTTGAGTGCCTTTGCGAAATAAAAGTCATTTTTCAGTCCCTACCTAACGTATGTACCTTTTCTTTGATACCGAAACCACCGGCTTGCCCCGAAACTGGAAAGCACCCATCACCGACCTCAACAACTGGCCTCGTATGGTTCAGCTGGCTTGGGAGTTGTACGATGCACAAGGCAACCGGTTGGCTCAAAACAACGACATCATTCAGCCAGTGGGTTTTACCATACCCGCCGAATCGAGCCGCATTCATGGGATTTCGACGGCCAAAGCATTAGCCGAAGGCAAAAATTTAGTCGAGGTACTGAATCATTTTGAACAACAGCTTCGTCAGGCTACGGTATTGGTGGCTCATAACATTGACTTTGACGAAAAAATTGTAGGCGCTGAGTTTCTTCGTAATCGCATGATCAACCTGTTGCCGTCTAAAAAGTACCTCTGTACCATGAAAACCAAGGCGGTGATTGATTTTTGCCGCATTGCGGGTCCGTATGGCTACAAATGGCCTAGCCTTGCCGAACTGCATCAGAAGTTATTCAAAACGTCGTTTGTCGAAGCCCATAATGCCGCTGTGGACATTGCCATTACGGCTAAGTGCTTTTGGGAATTGCGTAGGTTGGGTATCTTGTAAGCGGTACGTTTACAGATGCACGTTGTATTTTTTCATGATTTCGGGCAGTTTGTTCCAGAAATACTGGATGTCGTGTGTCTTTTCTAAACGAGCAAAATCGTCGGGCGTAGGGCGGCCATTGTTATGAAACAAACGAGCCAAGTCTTGTAAATAGGCTTCGTGGCCGCCGGGCACAAACAAGTCGATGTAGCGGGCGGGCTTGGTGTCAGCATTCCAAAAACAGTGCATGACTTGCCGAGGGCGTAAATGCCAATCTCCGGCTTTTACGACGGTCACTTCGTCGCCAACTAAGATGGTGACGCTGCCTTCGAGGACGATAGTGATTTCGTCGAAGGTTTGGTGCAAATGTGGTGGCGCCCCCATGAAGCCAGGCTGTAAGATAGACTCTTCGCTACCCAAGCTACCGTGCGTTTGTGCTTTGGAGAGCTTAAAAACCATTTCGATGCCCCCAAATTTCTCTACTAAGCCCGTTCCAGATGGAATATAAACGGCTTTCTCGTCTGCCAAAGAAGCCCCTTCGCTTGGGGTAATGTCAAGCGCAGTGCCTATCATAATGGCGCTGAGTTGCTGGAGAAGCTGACGACGGTTAGGCAAATGTAATTGCATAAAAAAGGATGTTTGCAGGTAAAACAATGTGTTATTTCCTGCAAACATCCGTTGTATCTACCAAAAGGCAGATGTAAAAAAACGACAAGTTATGGCGAAACCTCTTTCAAAAAATATCCTCAATTACATAGGTTTTATTACCTAGGTGTATTATCTGACCGATTTGTTTTCCGACCAGCGAGGCGAAGATAGGCGCATGGGTCGAGATACCGATGTACCGTTTTTGTTCTACCTCAAAAGGGGTCATACTCACCCCAATCACAAAATTGAGCGAGTCAGTAAGCACCACACTGCCCGGGGCGATTTCAGAACCTTCTTCGAGTTCGGAGGCAAGTTTTTCGAGCAACTGCAAGTCTCGCCAGTTGTGGTCGTAGTGGGGTGACCCTGCTTCTAACAACTCCATGCTGGCCTCTCGGCGAGCTTCGGCCTCTCCACCAAAGCCAGCCTCTTCGCCCACTTCGGCGTTGGCCTCTATAGTCGAAAGCGAGTGTTCAACTTGATGGATAAGTTCTTTTTGACGTTTGATCATTTCCGAAAAAATCAAAGTCTTGGTTCGTAATTTGTACTGGCTCATGGTAGAAGGGTAAGTGCCCGTTAAGTGTTTGTTGTGGATAGTTACTTGTTGATAATCAGTCAATTGTTTTAGTAAGTAAACAATGACATCAGACTAAATTTGAAAAAATAAAAATAAGCGAGCTGTGTTGTTTGATGAGGCGAACTTACAGTAGAATTAACCCTAAATCGGTGATATTCCTCAGTTTTAGGGTTGATAATTGTCGTTTTTGGTAGCTGCGAAAGGCGATACCTTTGAGCCAACAATCAACCCTTTTCTATCATGTCAACACAAAAATATCTCTACGACTTACACACCGATCACAAAACATGGCTCAGTGAATTGGCTTTGTTTGAAGATGAGCTAACAATTATGAAAAACCGATTGGGCGAAGTGAGTATTAAGAACACCAGCCAAGAGGTAAAGGCACAAGTAGAGCAGTTTCAGAACCGGTTTATTATTCAGCTCAATGAGTTGGCGATGGTGAAGAAAGGTATCAATACCGAAGAACGAGAACTTCAAGCCGATATTAGTGCCAACCCAACGGCAGCAGACCGCCGCAAAGGCGAAGATGACGTAGCGTTACGTGACCGAGTTGAAACGTTTGTTACGTTGTTTGAAGAACTAAAAGCAGAGTTTAATCAGTTTGCAGCTTCGTGGCTGTAAGGTTTCGAGGCGTAGTTCTAATTAGATTCTCAAAAATAGTAGTGAAATACCAAAACACCCTTTGACAGAAGTGTCAAAGGGTGTTTTGTGATAGTGAGAATCAGGTAAACAACTACCTCTACTTCTGCGAAACCGCCGACAGAAACTTCACAAACTGAGCCGTATAGGTAATGGGCGTATCGGTAAACTGAAGTTCTTGGATAGCTTTTTCAAACAGCTCGATAGGCTCTATGTCGTTTTTAAGCAGAAGATTTGCTTCTGTTTTAATATTGGTGAAGAAACTATACTTGTGTAGCATGTCGGCATTGATGCGTTTGCGTGAGTTTTCGACCTGCGACAAGAAGTGAATCACCTGTTGAATAGTCTGAGTAGTAAGGCTGTTTCGACGCATGTACAGTACAAACGACTGCTTTTGCTTAAGCCACTGTGACAGATTCCAACGAATGATATGAATGTGCTTGCCTGCTTCGACTTTAAACCGAGCCACTTGGCACAAGTTATGTACAAATGGAGCAGGGCTTGTATAGATAACGGCTTTACCTTCGTTGAGGACTTTTGCGAGTTTTTCTTCAATGTCTTCAAGGCTCGTTAGGTCTATTTTGGAGCGGTCATAGACTCGACTTAGCTTGGCAAATAATTCTGGAAAACGAACCTTAATTTCGTGCTCAACCACCGTTTCCCACTGGAGGCTTGCTGTACTATTTTTCATGTGTCGAATCACTAAATCATGTCGCTCAAAGGATTCTAATTCTTGCCGAAATGTATCCAAATTGGCATAGACTAAGGCTTCTTCAATACTGTACCCGTTTCGGATGCGCTCCAAAGTGACCTGAGTAGCTTGGTTGTGGGTGAGCATTTCCGACAGGTTGTAATGGTCTATGGAGTAACCCCTCTCTTCGTCTTCGGCAATTAAATTTCCGTCTTTTAGCCATAACAAACACAGCAAAGCACCATAGCCTTCAGCGATTTCGGCCACAGGCACAATTTCCTGACCATTGGGCAATACCAATACACCATTGTCTTCTTCTCGATAAGAGTCTATGGCCAATTGAGGAATCACCACCGCATTGCATGCGTTGCTTTCAGCAAAAAGTAACTCCATCAATTCACCCGAAAACTGATAAGAAGCAAATGGACTGCGGCCTTCGTCCCAAAGCTGTGCCGAAATTACCTGATGCTGGTTGAACGCCCAAAGTTCATGAGCATTGTCTTTGTTATAAAACAGTACCCCTTTGTCTGTCGAGTTCTTATGTACACACAA
Organism: Spirosomataceae bacterium; assembly: GCA_046329195.1. Taxonomy (GTDB): domain Bacteria; phylum Bacteroidota; class Bacteroidia; order Cytophagales; family Spirosomataceae; genus JAXLVB01. The sequence goes on from JAXLVB010000001.1 coordinate 2,261,096, forward strand.
ACGTAGGTAATCGGGCCAACTATTGATGAGCGGATTCACCAGAATAGTGGACCAAACCGTAAACGACGGTAAAGCCAACGAAATCCCTTGCTCAGTGGGAGCCGTTTCGATAGCCACTTGAAATCCCTTGCCCAACTGTTCCCAAAATACTGGCGGTTCTATCTCAAAGTATTGAGCCAGTGCTTTAAATGCCTTTGTGGTTGGACCCAACGACGTATATGTAGCCGTTTTGAGACGACTCAGGAGCGTTTTGTCAATACGTTCTACTTGTTTAGAAGCTAATTTTTGGTTGATGTCTTCTTGGGATAAACCGAAAAAGTGTTCGTTTAGCTTTTGCGCCAGCCGTTCTGCTATGTACTGTTGTTGAGTCATATTTGTTGGTCAAAGTACTTGACAAAGATAGGAGATTATCTTTTTTGATGAAATGATTTGTTAATTGTTTGTCATTAAAAAATAATTTCAAGAAATTTCTTGAAATTGTAAAAATATTTCACTTACCTTTGTCCAATCAATTAAGAACTTGTTTTACAACCTCAATTTTTTTAAGTTATGAATGCTCTATTAATTCTAATTGCCCTGTTCGCAATAGTCTTTAGTTATGGCTTTTTTGTAGTAGTGCCCGAAGGTAAGGTGGTGATTATCACATCTTTCGGTAAGTTTAGCCGCATCAGGTCGGCAGGATTTCATTTCAAATGGCCAGTTATTGAGCGAGTTGCTAAATTTATCAGTCTTCAAAACCTCTCCGAAGAGCTTGCTTTTCAGGCTATTACCTCTGACCAAGCCAACGTGGGTTTCAAAACGTTGGTACTGTATGCCGTTCATGACAATAGCCATGAAAACATTTACAAGGTAGCGTATAAGTTTGATAGCGAAACTATGTTTCGACAGACGCTCTTTCGTTCCATCGAATCTACGGTACGGGCCTTTGTAGCCACCAAACGACAGGTGGAAATTTTGGCATTACGCAACGAAATCATTAATGAAGTCAAAACCAATTTGGATAGTAGTATAGCTGATTGGGGCTACAAACTTCTTGATTTACAAATAAATGAGATAAAATTTGACCAAACAATTATGACTTCGATGGCCGAGGTAGTAGCCAGTCAAAATCTCAAAGAGGCAGCTTACAATAAGGGCGAAGCTACACTCGTGCAGCGTACTAAAGAAGCTGAAGCCGAAGGCAATGCCATCCGAATAGCCGCAGAGGCCGAAAAAGTAGCGGCACAACTGCGGGGCCAAGGAACGGCCTTGTTCAGAGAAGAAGTAGCCAAAGGCATTTCCAAAGCTGCCGTTGAGATCGAGGCGGCAGGACTTGATGCCTCGTTTGTAAGTTTTTCGATGTGGCTCGAATCCATGCGTTATATCGCCAAAGAAGGCAAAGGTAACTTCATGACGTTTGATGGCTCAGTAACAGGCGAAAAAGCCTTATTGAAAGAACTGATGGCCTTAAATGTATTTGATAAAGAGAATCTTAATGATACCTCAAAATAAGAAAATTATCATGATAAAAGGCTTCTTTATTCATGCACTGATTCTGCTGTGTCTAACAAGTTGTAGTAACTATCCTGACGAAGTTCTACCCAAAGGCACCTTTGAGGTGTTTGCACTTGACAATGGCCGAGTAGCCATCAATAGTACGCTTAACTTAATCGAAAACACCCAAATTAGATGGCAGATGGGTGATGGCTTCAGGCCGATTGATGAAACCGTACCTGTGGCCTCGCCCACACGGTATTACGATTACAAAAAAAATGATACATACACCATTACGTTGTATTATTGGGGTATGTACAACGATGGTCCCGATACCGAAAATGCAATTTGGAAATCAGGCTATATCTTTCTTGACAAAAAGACCATAGCCATCACTACATCTAAAGGCACTGCGGCTGTATTTTCGTACGCTATTGATGCTACTAATAGACTAAAAGTAGTATTTCAAAACCAGTCACAATATGCCGACCAATATAGCTGGAAATTTGGTGATGGCACCGAAAACGCCGACCCAAGCCCTACACATGTTTACGTAAAGGCAGGTAAATACACGGTGAGTTTGGCAGCCATTCGTAACAATGAGGCTGATATTGTATCACAAACTATTGAGCTGAAATGAAAGAATTCATCGTCATTATACTTACTCTCGGGGCTTTTAAGCCAATATTGGCGCAAGACTACTTGCGAAATGGCTCCTACAGAGGTATCTGGAAAGCCACACGCCACCTCACAGGTGAAGTGTTTTATTTTGTACTTAAAGATGGAGTAGGGTATCGTATTACGATGAACGATGAGGTGGCTTTTGCCTATACAATTCATGGTAACGTGTTTGATTTTTCGATGTACGACAATCACTACCACAATACAAAATTGAGTACAACGCTGACCTATTTTGATGGAAACGTATGGCGATACTACTCTAACGAGGGAGGTCGTACTGATACGTATGAAGCCGTTAGGATTCAGGACCCCTTGCGTGAAATCAACAATAACAGGCTACGAATAGGAGTATATACCTACGTAAATGGGTTTGCGAAGTGGCAATTGTACGACAAAAACGGTAGCCGAGTCAATGCCATTGATAAGGCAGCGTATTTTAGAGTAGTAAAAGAAGTTCGTAACGAGAAACCCGTGGTAACCTATGGGTTGAATAACGGAGATACATGGGCGATGGGTATTGAGGGCGACACGTATGATTATATCGAAGGCCGATACATCACTGGCGAACTACAATCTACCTGTTATTATCATTCTTATTATTATGATATGGAACATCGTAGCAAAGGCACGGTGTTAGACTGGAACTTGATAGGCCACGGCCCTTGCTTATGGTATCACCGCAATGGCCGCTTGCAGCAAGAAGGTCACTATCAAGATGGCGTTTTGTATGGCACTTTGAAAACGTATAACGCCAACGGTATCCTGATTAAAACCCAACAAGGGCGACCTCTATCAGCATACAATTATTATGTGGAGGATAAGATTTTGGGAACACGAAACTAAAGTAAATCATGGAAAAATACCAATCGTACTATTTTTATCATGTAGAAATCAAACCTCGCAATTGGCTCGAAACACTCGTGTTTAGATATGCTGAATTAACCTTTGTTTCAATTTTTTTGGTGTGTTTTTCTACGTTTATTTTCATTATAAATGCCGAGAGCCTGCTCTTGTGGTTTAGAATTTCGCTGTCTATAAGTCTATTATTTAGCTCGTTTTTTCTGTTTAATTACATTAAAAATAGAGCCATCAGGAGTCGGCTTCGTGAAAACCCTCTTGAATCCCTTACGGAGCGGTTGAAGACCCCAGTAGTAGATAAAGCTAAAGTACAGCATAGCGACGGCGATAGTGGCATAACATCCGAATCGTATATAATAACGACAAAGTCGCCTGTTGCATCAGCTAGCATCACATTTCTCGTCTATAACACCAGACACAAAATGCCGTATAACTGGGGGAGAATATTGTTTTCGTTCAACTCGCTCCAAATCAGGGATGACGTAGAGTTATGTTACAACCCCAATAGCCCTGAAGTAATTTGCCTGATTTTGGTAGAAGATACCCTAGCCTATTTGGACACGTGTAATGCCTACAAGCGAGCCTCATCGCTTTTGCATTGAAAGGTGAGATTTGTAACCGAAAACAATCGTAAGTAATCACATAGAATCAACTTGCACTAATAACTCTTGATTATGTGTGGAGTCCATTGACCAGTAATAAAGTACTTATGCAAAAATAATTTGTACTTCATTCAGAATCGCAAAGGTGCTACGATTCAGGTGGTCAATTTCTTATACTCTTTGCGTCGCTGGACCTTTGCACGGTCCACCGTTGCAGTGAATAAATTTGCTTAATTACTTAATTTCTAATAAGTGGTTATCTGTTATTATTTATCTATGATTATGGAAGTTAAGTGGCTGATTAATAAATAATTTAACTTTTGATTTCCACTTAAACACTGTAAATTTAATTTGTACAACTACTTAACTATTTATGGACTTCATTGAAAAAATCTTACGCTGCAACGGTCATGTGGCCATAGATATTTGTCCCCAACTGTGGGAAAACTTTACCCCTACTCCATACCACAACGTAAGGCATTGTGAGACGTGTCAGAAAAAAGTATATCTGTGTGACACCGAGCGGGAAATCATGCGACACGCTAATGCAGGACATTGTGTGGCATATTATGAAGTAGATACATCTTCATTACCCAACGTACCCCCGAAGCTTATAGCGTTGGGGCAATCCAGCCTAACGTTTACTCGAGAGCAAGAAGAAAAAAACAGGAGAGATGCCCACCAGTTGGGTCTTACCCTCTTCGAATACGAAGATTATCAGCATGATATGAATGATGAATGGGTAGCGCTGGTAAAAGAAGACTTTGCTAATGATGACGAATTTCAGGAGTTTCTGAAGCAGAGAACTGTACCTAAAGTGGTTTTTGATGCTGCAAAGGCACAACGCCAACGTATCAATCTAATGTTTAGTTTGTGGAAAGATGCCCACATTGCCCGTCGTCGCTGTGCCAATTGTCACGCACCTGTGCCGCAATGGCATCACAACACATGCGCTATGTGTGGATGTACCAATACCTTACATCGAGACGATATACCCAATATTGACTAAATAGAACAAACCCAGATCATGAACTATTACTATGCCGACCACGTGGTCAATACTCTATACCGAATTTTGATGTTTATTTACTGGAACCTAAACATATTGTGGATGATAGGTTTTGCCTACTCTATGGCGCATTATTGGGATGCTATCCCTGTACAATGGTTTGCGCTACCCGACCGATGGATAGCGCATATCTTTGAGAAAGTCAATTCCAGTAATCCGTATATTTGGGTAGCAATCTTGATTCCGTTTTTTTTGCATACACTCATTGGTATCTTCACCCAATTAGTACGTTGGGTTCGGAAGCTGATTTTTGCCAACGTGCCATTTGACCAAGTGGCTCACTCAACAATACTTGACAAACGTGCCGACCATCGAGGCACGAGCGAAAGCGATTGGGTTGACTACTTCCTGACCGTTCGGCATCCTGTATCGCACCGACCGATTCGGTTTGAAGTAGATAGCGATACCTACCAACGTTATCATCAAAACGATGGGATTGAAGTATTCTTCAATCCCACTGTTAAATCTATTTTGTACTTGAAAGTGTAAGTATCTATAACTACACACCCAATGGCCTCCACATTGCCGCTTTAGCTCTCTTTATCTCCGTCTTGGTCAAACTGCTCCGTAATCAGTTTCCGAATTTGCTGGTAGGGGCGCAAACTGCGTTGGCGCATGTACACGGGTGATTTCTCGGTAGCAGATGCCTTCGCTTTGCTGGCCAAATTACTCACTGTAAAGTAACTGCTCTTGAATGCCGTCAGCTCTTCTTCGCTCATCATATCACGAGTTACTTCGCCTTTAGCATAGCCGTCCGAAAACGCTGCGTTACGGCTGTCAATTTCGGCAAACTTCCAGTCTTCCAGTAGTTTATGAAGCTCTTCCTTTTGTTTTTGGCGTTGAGTCTCTAAGTCCTTAACTGGCGTTAACATAGCCATTTCGTTTTCGAGAATGTGCTTTTGTACGATGCTGTTGGCCAAGGTTTCCTCGGCATGATTGAGGTCGTCGGTCAGCATTCGTTTGGCTTTTTTAAGCTTGCGTAGCCGAGGGTCAAGCTGTGCCCAGCGGTACCAGTAGCATGCCAGTACCGGAAACGCTATGCCCAAACACACTGCACCTGCAATAGCAAACAAAATACCACTCAACACGAACGAAAGCAAAGCCCATTGGCTAGTGACGAGGCTTTGGTTGAGGGCATCTATTTTCTGGAGTTCTTTGTCCATCTGCTCAATCAAACTGGTCTGTGCTGCAGGGTCTGGTGTGAGCGAAGTGTCTTGCTGAAGTTGTAGGTTCTTAATCGTCTTGTTGACCGATTCTTTCAGCTTATCAGTTTTGTAGGCCTCGTAGCGGAAATACCCCAAAATAAACAAGGTTACGATAGAAAAAGCCACCAATACACCTTTGAACCACGCATATACGATACGAGCACGAGAGGAGCCACTTTCGAGATAGGGTGCTTCGATAAGGCGCTCGTAAGCAGGCTTCAGTAAAACCGATAGCATAGCCAAACCAATTGCAAAAGCCCAGGCCTCAAAATTGTTCCGAATGTTGAGGGCATAGGCTACAATTTCGTGCGAAATGATGAGGTCGCCAGCCAAGAAACTCACGCCTGCTACCAAATAAAGCAACCCTGCCAACAACGAGTATTTCGATACCGTATGATGACGACGGTCTTGCACCGTGGCGGTATCGTATTCGTTGGCGATGAGGTCTTTTTTGAGACGGTCAACCTCTTTTGAAGCGTTGTTAATCAGCAGTAAATGAGCCTGTAAGGTATCAAAGGCCGATTTCTGTTGCGTGCGAGTTTGGACAATGCGCTCGTCGGTTTGTGCAATTTCTTGACGTTTTTCGGCAATGCGCTCGTCAAGCCACTCTAAGTGGACTTGGCTCGACAAAAAGCTCTCATAACTGCCCTTGTCCACTTGTTCTAAACCACTGGTATAGCCATGTTGAAAATCAGGAGTTTCAACGTGTGTAAAGTCGGTAGGTTGAATGGGGTTTTCCATAAAATGGGGTCTTTCAAAGACTTAAAAATTCACTAAATGAAATAATTTTGTCAAAACCTTTTGCTCTTAAGCCTCTTACTAACGTATCATCCTTGGAAACAAAGACAATATCAAATTCGATAGCCAGTGCCAAGTACGGTGTATCATCCGCATCAATGTCTTTGCACCAGTGAAAAGCTTGCAAATAACTTTGGTTGCTAACCAAAAAATTAGGTATAAATACAATTCGTCCGAACAACTTCAATGTGTATTCTTTAAGCAAAGCTGGCGATAAGTGTGTTTTTTTCAACAGCTCTGCTTGGTGTTCTTGCATTTCAGCAAAAATAAAATCTGGTGCATAAAACGTATATTTCTTGAACAACTGTTGATAAGTTTCTCTACCGCTTATCAAGCAATTCATCAAAACGTTGGCATCTACCACAAACTCTCTCAATGCAAAATGTCATTTAGGAATTTTTCTTTGTAATGCTGCCAAGCTTTACTTTTGGATGCCTTCCAAAGTTGATCATGATGGAGACCAGCTGATGTAACAGCTTCATCAATTTGAACAGCCACTTCATGTAATTCGTCCAACTCAATTTCTTGTTGAATGCGCTCTCGAAGTGCCTCAGTACCTTTCTTTTTCAGATACTCGTCGCTCACTTCTATTTCGATGATTGCCATAATCGTTTTCAGTTACTGGTTGGTTTTAAAGTCTGTCAAGAAGCAGACTTATAGCAGTAGAAATTTTGTCTAAGTTACTCGTTGCCAGCTATTGCTAAATCTTGATGAAAGCACACCTCAGTTTGGCTACAAGTTACCTTTGATTTGACTCAACTGCTTGGCTGACAGGTTTTTCTTTAAATTTCTGGCTAAGTAAAATTCACTTTCAAACAACTTAACGAGCATGTCTCGCCGAGCTTGAATCCGATTGAGTTCGGTGCTTAGCTGGGTGAGTTGGGGCAAAATCTGCTGTTTTTCTTGACGATGTTGCTCAATTTCTTTCTTATGGCTTGCGATTTCGTCTTCCCACTCTTGTACTTTATGAATTTTGTCTTGGCGCAATTGCCGATGGCGGCTATAGACGTCCAAATCACGTTGTAGCAAGGTCAGGTTACCGAGCAACAACTTTCCCGAAAACATAAACAAGAAGAAGACAAACACCCAGAGTGCCACCGCCTGCACGGGCGGCATTTTGACCAAGACCATCACAAAGACGAGCGTAGCAGCAGCCAAGGGCATCCCAATTTCTTCGAGCAGTTTTTTCCAAGCGCTTACGGGTTTACTGGGGTCGTCTTCATGTAGGAACGAGATTTTACCAAATAGGTTGAACATCCCTGCCAAAAACACACCCAAGGCTACCAAGCGGCTATTCTGAAAAGCCCCTTGTAGCGACTCCTCAATCAAAAAATAATTGCCTACGCACATACCGAGAGCAAGCAAAAAGCCCGCAAGGGTACGAGGGAGGTGATGAAAGTCAGCAAACTGCTGATTTTTAAGTTGTTGTATTTGGGTTTCTTTTTGCAGAATGAGGTCTTCTTTTTGGTTAATCCACAGGTTCAACTCACCTATTTTTTCGTTGAGTTGTTCCATCAACTGCTCAATACCAGCGGCTTGCTGTGCAAAAAAGCTTCTGATAATGGCTGTTTTTTCCTCAGCATCTGATTCTGAAAGTCCAAATATCACGCCTTCGTCTCGAAGCAAGTCCTCGTTTTCGAGCCAGTCGGGCAGTGCATTGGAGGTATCGAGCGATGGGAGTTGCAAAGCAGGAAGGCTAATGGATTCGGGTTGAATCACAGGAGTGGCCTCGGTTGTAGTGACTTGGTTTTCAGGTGGATTACTCTTACGAAAGGGCGAAAATAGTTTATCGGTAAAGGCCATGGCTGCTGAATAAATAAACAAACGTTGCTAAATAACGTAGCGAACTACCAAAAATTGTAAAGGTGAAGATTGGCAAAATTTAACAAACCACCAAGAAATTGTGGTGGATGGGCCAAAAAATGGGATGAACTGTCTAAAACAAGGTCAACGCTCTTGGCTTTTTGTTTCAAGCTTTTTCGCTTGAACCGCTGTTAGGTTTAACGTATCGGATGCCGATGGTGATGAAAAAAAGAAAACAAACTCCCAATAATCCTGCAAACAATAGACTAAGTACTGGATTATAGTACACAATAGCGCCTAAGCAAACGACCGATAGCAAAAGCGCAGTGGCTGGAAAATAAGGGTAAAATGGAGCCATGAAAGGGCGCTCCAAATGGGGCTCTTTGCGCCGAAGCACAAACAAACTCACCATGCTGATTAGGTACATGGATACAGCTCCCAATGCCGACAAGATGATGATTTCGTCGGTAGTTCCTGTAAAAATAGCAAGAAAACCTACCAAACCACCTGCAATTAGCGCCCAGTGAGGGGTCTGAAATCGGGCGTTTACTTGGGCTAAAATTCGAGGTAAGTAACCTTCTCGTGCCATGGCATACACCTGTCGGGAGTAGCTGATGGTATTGCAGTGGAAGGAGGCAATCAGGCCAAACAAACCCAACGAGGCAAACACTTTGGCCAGCCCGCTGTGTTGACCCAGCACCATTGCCAAGGCTTCGGGCATGGGGTGGTCAATGGTGGCCAAATGCCGCCAGTCGCCTAGACCAGCGCTCAGGATCATCACGCCCAAAGCCAATAATACTAAGGTAATAATGGCCGAAATATAGCCAATGGGTATAGTGCTACGAGGGTTTTTGACTTCTTCGGCTACCATTGCAACACCCTCAATGGCCAGAAAAAACCAAATGGCAAAAGGTATCCCTGCAAAGACTTCGCCCATGCCGATCTGAGGCGGGTTATGAGCCAAAAAGTGTTCTGTCTTGAAATAAGGGAGCACCACAATCATAAACACCACCAACTCAATCACCGATAAAATGGTGACCACCAGCGAAAACTGGGCGGATTCTTTGATGCCTAATACATTAATCAAGATAAAAATAAAGTAACACGACACTGCCGTAGTAGTGACAGGAATGGCAGGATTCAGAAAATGAGTATAACTGCCCAAGGCATAAGCAATGGCAGGTGGCGCTAACAGAAAATCAACTAAGGTGGCATAGCCAGCCAAAAAACCACCGATTTTGCCAAAGGCTCGATAGGCATAGTCAAAAGCTCCTCCTGCCGACGGGATGGCTGCCGTGAGTTCGGTGTAAGAAAAAATAAACGTAATGTACAGAACCGTAACCAGTAGGGTAGAAATCAAAAAACCGATGGTGCCGGAGGTTTGCCAGCCGTAATTCCAGCCAAAATATTCGCCCGAAATCACTAACCCTACGGCAATGGCCCAGAGCTGAACGGTATTAATGGCTTTTTTGAGAGAGGGTTGATGCGAGCCGTCAGGAGGTTCTTGCATAAAGTCGAAAGAGTAAGGTGAATCAATACGAAGATACGGTTTTCGCTCGAAAATACCTCAGAAAAGCCGATTTTCAAAAGATTTGGCTGTTATTTGTCTCTTATGCCATCCCGAAAAGCTTTTTCAAACAGACCCATAAAGCTTTTTTCTTGGCTACGTCTTGCTGGATGGTGGCGAGTGGGTCGGCATAGAGGAAGTTGATGCCTTCTACTTGCTTGATTTGGTACGGAACCAGTAAAATTTCCAATTTCAACCGCTTCAGTGGCACGCCAAAGGTCAAGAAATGATGTACTTGCTTGGCCGATAGCATGTCTTTGAAGTCGGCTTGTTTGTCCACTTTGTCAATGTTGATAAAATCCACCTCTGCCGAGGTGAGATTCACGGCTTTTAGGACTTTTTCCAAAAAATCAGCATCACTTTCGCTCAGTACCGAGTGCTTGGGCTCGCTAATCAAAATCAAGACCTTCTGGCTATAACCCATTGACTGATAGGTAGATGATGGCGGAGTTGGTGCTTGATTCACAGGCGATTGCGGTACTTCTACCACAGGAGTTACTACTTGGGGTGGGGTAGGAGCCAAATCAACAGTAGCTGGCGTAACGGCTTCTGATTCAACCCGATAGAGCGTTTCGTGAGCAAAAAGATACGACAAAAAAGAGGCATTGGTCATGGTTCAAAATTAGTGAATTTTTGGATAATAGAGTCACTATGGCTTGTTGTTAGGCATAATTCGGAACTTTTCGACGAACACCTTGTTTAGCTAATGAATACATTACTCTTGACAATCTCCACCTTACTATATGCCTGATTTGCAATTGCTTTCGCCTTATCAGTTAGGAGACTTGACCTTGCGGAATCGAATCATTATGTCACCGATGACTCGCAGTCGCTCGCCACAAGGTTTTGTTACTGACCTAACCATTGATTATTATGCCCAGCGAGCCTCAGCAGGATTGATTATTACCGAAGCTACCAATATTTCTTCGCAGGCCGTAGGTGCAGCTTTTACACCGGGGCTATTTACCCCGCAACAGATTGATGCTTGGCGTAAAGTAACCGATGCGGTTCATGAGCAAAATGGCTTGATATTCTGTCAATTATGGCATTCAGGGCGAATCTCCCACCCCGATTTTCATGGTGGCAACGACCCCGTAGCACCGTCGGCCATTAGTGCCGGAGGGCGGATTTTTACGCCTGAAGGCTGGAAAGAAATGCCAGTTCCCCGAGAACTAACCATTGCCGAAATCCAGCAAATCATCAACGATTATCGTCAAGCGGCTCGAAACGCCCAACTAGCTGGCTTTGATGGAGTAGAGCTGCATGGAGCCTTTGGGTATTTGCCCAATCAGTTTTTGAGCGACCAATCCAATCGTCGTACTGACGAATATGGCGGCTCAGTAGAAAATCGAGTGCGGTTTACGATAGAGGTGATGCAGGCCCTACTGGATGTGTGGGATAGCCGTCGAGTAGGGATTCGGATTGCGCCTAACAATGTGTTTAACGCCGTGCTAGACTCTAACCCGGCGGCTTTGTACGACTACTTGGTGGAGCGCCTAAACCCCATGAACTTGGCTTATTTGTCGCTGATGAACCACCCTGTTGACCTTAGTGTTCATCCGCAAGGGATTGTTCACTTGAAACAACGCTATCGTGAGAGCTATCAAGGCACGCTCATGACTACGGTAGGATACACCCGTGAAAGCGGCGAGGAAACCCTCCAAAACAACCATGCCGACCTGATTGCCTACGGTACGTTGTACATCGCTAATCCTGATTTAGTGGAGCGTTTTGAGGCCAATCTCCCGCTGAATCCCCCTGACCGAAGCACTTTTTATGGGGGTGGTGCCAAAGGATACATTGATTATCCAGCTTGGCAAGAAGTCCATAGTTAGCCACTGAATTCGCATCTGAGACGTTCCACTTCTGTAAATCATTGAAAGTATAGAAGTGGAACGTCTTTTATTAGCCTGAAAAGTTTGAGATAGCCGTTTCAGTTCTGGTAAAAAAAGTTATTCATTTTCTGTAAGTCGCTGCAAGATTAGTAGAGAAATACTGCTAATCAACTAACATTTGGTACGTATTGAAATGATGAATGGATAACAATCTAGTACCATTTACTAACTTGCCTTGTACCGAATCCATTGTGTAAAACGTCTGATTTTGTTGAATAAATGCTACTTTTATCCGCTTTTTTCAGGAAAACGGCTCGTTTAGGTTGTAAACTTGTGAAAAATGAGCAGATAAAACGATAAAGGTATGAATCAACAAACCGAAAAACATACGTGCCATCACTTTATGCAACAGGCCATTGCGCTGTCGCACCAAGGAATGGACGAGGGCAAAGGCGGCCCTTTTGGCGCTGTAATTGTCAAAGACGGCGTGGTGGTGGGCAAAGGCCACAACAGCGTGACTTCGACTAACGACCCCACTGCTCATGCCGAAGTGGTGGCTATTCGTGATGCCTGCCAGCGACTGGGTACATTTCATCTCACTGGCTGCGAACTTTATACGTCTTGCGAGCCTTGCCCTATGTGCTTGGGGGCTATTTATTGGGCTCGCCCCGACCGAGTATATTACGCCAATACTCGTGAAGATGCCGCCGCCATTGGCTTCGACGATGCCTTTATTTACGATGAGGTTCCGCTGCCTTTGGACCAACGAAAAATCAAAATGATTCCGTTAGGCCGGGAAGAAGCCCTAAGAGCTTTTGAAAAATGGGGGCATTCAGGCGATAAATCCTTGTACTGAGCCAACTGATTAGTCATCTCCTCTTTTATACATACCTATGAATCATTTCATGTACCAATCGTCTGTAAAACAACGGCGTTTTGTTTCGTTTCCACTGCTAAAAGTAGTGCTATGGGTCGGAATCGTTGGCTTGATAGCTTGCCATAAAAAGACAACGCAACCCGTTAAATCAAAAACTGAAAGTCCTGCCAAAAAACCAGTAGCTTCGACCGAAACCACGGCCAGTAAAGTTGCTCCCAACGTTACAGAAAAGGACTTGTTTGTAGCCAAAGATTTAACAGCTGAAAATCTGTTTACTACCAACATCGAAGGCCCGAATGTGGACAAAAACGGTAACTTGTTTGTAGTCAATTTCAAAAAAGACGGAACTATCGGTTGGGTAAAAAGCGACGGTTCTGTTGATTTGTTTGCCGAACTACCCAAAGGAAGTACCGCCAACAGCATTATGATTGACAGCAAAGGTGATTTGTTTTTGGCTGACTTTACGGGTCACAATGTGTTGCGATTGGAGCCTAAAAGCAAGCAAATCAGTGTGTTTTGCCACAATGAGCAATTTAACCAACCCAATGATTTGTGTATTAGCAAAAAGGATATGCTCTTTGCTTCGGATCCCAACTGGAAAAAAAGTACTGGCCAGATTTGGCGCATTGACCGTACAGGTAAAGCCACTTTGCTGGATGGCGACATGGGCACTACCAATGGCATAGAACTAAGCCCCGACGAAAAGACACTTTACGTCAACGAAAGCGTGCAGCGGAAAATCTGGGCGTTTGATGCAGATGCCAATGGAAACCTGAGTAATAAACGACTGTTTTTTAGCTTCAAAGACTTTGGAATGGACGGCATGAAATGCGACCGCAACGGCAACCTGTATGTAACTCGCTACGGCAAAGGAACCATAGCGGTGCTGTCGCCCAAGGGGATTTTGTTTCGAGAAATTCGCCTCAAAGGTAAAAATACCAGTAATTTGACATTTGGCGGAAAAGATGGCCGGACGGTTTTTGTGACACTACAAGACCGCAAGTGCCTAGAAACCTTCCGCAACGACGTACCCGGCAAACGCTTCTGATATGCCTACACTCCATACCGTTGTCACCAAAGAGCAGCTTCGGACCTTTATTTATTTGCCCAAGCTCATCCATCAGCATCATGCCAACTGGGTACCACCCCTTTATGACGACGAGTGGAAATTTTATGACCCCACCGAAAACCGTGCCTTGCAGCAATCAGACACGGTATTGGTACTGGCCTATGAGGGCGATAAACCCGTAGGGCGTATTATGGGGATTATCCCCCACGAATACAATCAGCTCAAAGGCGAGCAAACGGCCCGTTTCTATAACCTCGACTGCTTTGACGACGCTTCGATAGCGCAAGCACTCATCGGTTTTGTAGAAGACTGGGCTCGCTCTAATGGAGCTACCCAGATGATTGGCCCGTTTGGGTTTTCGGACAAAGATCCACAAGGAGCTCAAATAGAGGGTTTTGAACACTTGCCTGTGATAGCCACTGCCACCAATCTGCCCTATATTCCAACATTTATAACCCAACAAGGCTATCAGAAGTTGATTGATTGCTTGGTGTATCGATTGGACATCCCGAAGCAGTTACCAGCCACTTACGAGCGAGTGTTGGAGCGAGTCTTGCGCAATCAGCAACTTCGGATGATTGAATTCAGCTCACGCAAGGCATTGAAGCCGTATATCGTGCCGGTGTTGCGCTTGGTCAACGAAACCTACGAACCACTGTTTGGCTTTGTTCCTATGACAGAAGCCGAAATGAAGCACTTTGCTGCGCAATATTTACCGATTCTTGACCCCGCTTTCGTGAAAGTAATTGTTGACACCACAGGCAACCCGGTGGCGTTTGTGGTAGCTATGCCTGATTTGAGCAAAGGGATTCAAAAAGCCAAGGGAAAGATTTTTCCGTTTGGCTTTATTCATATCTTGTTAGAAGCTCGCAAAACCAAGCAGTTGGACTTGCTCTTGGGAGCTGTCCGACCTGCCTATCGAGGCCGAGGCCTGACGATACTAATGGGTAAACGCCTCTTTGACGAAGCCCTCAAACGAGGACTCACCTACATTGATAGCCACTTAGTACTCGAAACTAACACCCTCATGCGGGCCGAACTCGAAAACTTAGGTGGAGTGGTGTATAAGCGCTATCGAGTTTATGAAAAAACGCTTGGCTAAGGCCTAAAAAAAGAGGTAAGAGCGAACCCTCTTACCTCTAAAACGTTTCATTCAATGCTACTAATCAAAAGTCAAGAAAGCGTGTGAATAGTAGTAAGTCGCATTTTAGTTACTTACGAATTAATAACCAGAGTTTTGTGGGAACTTAGGCCCTTCAGTTACTCGGTCAATCTGAGATTGAGGGATGGGTCTTAGTAGGTGAAAATCTTGTACGTATGGTGCTGCTTCGGGGTTCCATGCCTTTACTCTTCGTACCAGCGAACGGGTACGTACCAAATCGTGCCAACGTTGCCATTCGCCGAAGAACTCACGACTCCGTTCGTCCAAAATAAAGTCTATCGTCACATCATTGGCCGAAATCGCCATGGCAGCAGCAGCAGCAGCATTTTGGGCTGTTGTGTTGGTTTTACGATAGGCGGCTCGTTGGCGCACTACGTTGATTAACGAAGCTGCTTTGGCCAAATCGCCTGCTTTGAAATACGCCTCGGCTCCTGTTAGATACACATCCGAAAAGCGATACAAAACGCAAGGCCGAGTAGATGGGTCGTTGAAGTTAGCCCCTCGGCTAGGATCCATAAATTTCTTGAGCGCAGGGAAAATACCATTGTTCCATAAACTTGGCGGCACCACAATGCCTTTGAAAGGTCGTGTTCCGATAAACTGGGGAGCCCCTGGTACTTCATAATCGGTAATCAAAACGGCCGTATCCACCCCCACTTGCGTAGTATAACCAATGCCTCGGCTGTTGTTAGATGCAGTAGCAGTATTAGTGATAGCGGTGTTTGCAATATATACGGTGTAAAACGAATTAGCGAAACGAGAATCCACATCTCGCTTGGTAAAGGCTTGGTCTAAGAAATAATTCTTACCAGCATTATCGCCTGATGGCCATTTATAGCTGTTAGGGCGCATCCGAACGTACGGGCGTCCGTAATACGAATCCCTAATCATTCCTGAAGTACCACTATTTACCAAGCTTCCTGAAGCATTCTTAAATGAATTAACGCCACTGTTGTTGGGGTAATTCCAGTTCGTAAACCAAGGCGTTAGGTTTTGTGCGGCCCCACCGCTGGCACCTCCACCAACGGTATAATAACCGTATTTAGGGTCGAGTACGTGGTCACTTACAAACATGGTTTCTTTGCCATAGTCGTTGGCTGGCAAAAAGGCATCGCCATAGTCTTGCCATAAGTCAAGGCCGTAAGTGGCTTTGTTGGCAATAATGTCAGCGCAGATGGAGGCCGCTTGCGTAAAGTCAGCCGCTGTGTTGTTGAGCCAGCCACGAGTCAAATAGACCTTGGCCAACAGTAGTTGAGCCACTGGTTTGGTAGCGGCTTTGCTCAAGAATGGTGCCGTTGGCGTGTTAGGCAAATCAGCAGCGGCTTCGGTTAAATCTTTGATAATCTGATTGTAAACGTCGGCTACAGGCTGGCGTGAGTCGGCTTGTGAAGGCACCGTAATAAACTCGGTATGAAGCGGAACATCGCCCCAAGTTTGTACTAGATAAAAATACCAAAAACCCCGTAAAAACTTAGCTTGAGCCAAATATTGTTTGCGAGTAGCTTCTGGCAAGTCAATCGTTTTGCCGTATTGGAGCACGCCATTGAGGGTGTTGATATCCTGAAAAGCAATAGACCACGCTGAACCAAAGTTGCTGCTATTGAGGCCGTTGTAGGTGAAGACTGGCCCACTGCCACTAGCACCTAACAGAAACTCGTCGGTGCCCACTTGCATTTCGTTGGTAAAACCTTCGGTACCCCATTGGCTCCGGATGTCGTTATAGACTCCTGCAATACCACCGAGCACCCCTGCGGGGCTGTTAAAGAATGAAGGTACAATCTGCGACTGGGGGTTTTCTTCCAGTATGCTTTCACACCCCAAATTAAACAAAGCGACTAACGCAATAATGAATAAAAGTTTATGTTTTTTCATGTTTTTCGCAAGGTTAGAATTTAAGATTGAAACCAAGAGTAAATTGCCGTACCGGAGGGTTGTTCATGTTAACCGTAATCTGCCGTCCGGGTGTACTGGCATCGCTCGCACTAGTAGGGTTGAGGGCGCCACCATAGCCGTTTCCTTCTGGGTCAACGGTAAGATTATCTTTCACTAATGGAGAGTAGAGGATAAAGGGATTGGTAGCGTTGAGGTAAAGCCGGGCCGAGGTCATCCCTACTTTTTTGAGGAGTTTACCAGAGAAGGTGTAGCCTAAATTGATACTTCTGCACTTGATAAACGAACCGTCGTAGTAGCCCAGCGTAGAGCCAAAATAGGCCACAGCGCCACCTGCATCAGGGGCTGGGAATGTGGTAGAAGGATTATCTTTTGTCCAATAATCTACTTTGACCTGATTGACACGGCTTTGGTTAAAAAACGCAAATCCTCCTGAGCCAGCGGCATCGCCTGTCAGATACGGTACTACGACCTTCATACCCATGCGGGCATATACCACTACCGAAGCGTCGAAGTTCTTGTAACTGAATCGGTTGGTGATACCACCTTCCCATTTTGGCTGGAAGTTCCCGATAATCTGACGGTCGTCGGCAGTGATTTTGCCGTCGCCATTAAGGTCTTCTACTCTGATTTGCCCAGGGTATTGCACGGGTGAAGTTTGCTTGGCCAAAGTACCATTGTCAGCATCGGTTTGCTGCCAAATTCCCAATTTTCGGTAGTCGTAAATCACGGTAAGTGGCTGCCCTACAAACCATCCATTGCCTTTATTGAACTGCTCTTCGGGAGTAGTCAGCTGGGTGATTTTTTCTCGGTTGAAGAAATACGTTACATCGGCACTCCAGTTGAAGCCCTTTGGATTTCGCATAATCTCAAAAGTCAACGACGACTCAAAGCCTTTTCCTTCGGTACGCCCAAGGTTTTTCAAGGTAGAGCCAGCGCCGTTGCTTGGAGGTAAGCTTACCGACAACAAGATGTCTTTGGTTTCTTGTTGATAAATATCAATGGCTCCTGTAATTCGGTTATTCAAGAAGCCAAACTCAAGCCCTATGTCAAACTGGGAGGTTGATTGCCAACCCAAGTTAGCTGCCGGAAGGCTTGTTACGGTATAAGCCAATTGTTGACCAGCCGTAGAAGTACCAAAGTTGTAATAACCAGCTGATAAGGCTCCTAGCGTAGCGTAGGCGCCCACATTTCGGTTACCCGAGATTCCCCAACCGCCTCTTATTTTTAGGTTAGACAAAAAGGATACTCCCTTCATAAAATCTTCGTCAATCATGTTCCAGCCTACACCAATAGACGGGTAGTTGAAGTACTGATTGCCAGGCGATAAGGTTGAAGAACCATCTCGACGCATAGTGAGTGTCAGCAGGTAACGGTCGTTATAGCTATAGTTAATGCGGCCCATATAAGACAACAACCCTATTTCCGAAAATGAACCACTACCGGTAGGTTGACCACTGGCCAAGGCAAAGTTGGAGTTCAAGATATAATCAGCAGGTATGCCTTTTACATTGAAACTGCTTCCTAACGAATGGTTTTTAGTGACCTCAAACAGACCCGTAAAGCCGATTTTATGTTTTTGGGCGAACGTCTTATCGTAATACAACAAGTGTTGGAGGTTGACATCCCAAAATTCAGTATTGCTAACGTCTGCATTAGATGATGACTGTACCGTGGCACTGTTTACATAGGTGAGAGGGCCACTGTAACCGTTAAAGCCAGATTGGCTATAGTTTAAACCTGCGTTGAAGCGATAACGGAGGCCGTCCAAAATATTTACTTCGGCATAGAGGCTATTGAAGGTTCTGAGCGACCTCGTTTGTGACAGAATAGCACTTGACTTTGTAATCAAGGTCAAGGGGCTGATCTGAGCTGCATCAATCGAACCAACTGCCGGAGTCAGATTGACGGTGCCATCGGCGTTGTAAGGAGCGGCCAATGGAGTGAGCCGTACCAAGCCCGATGGGATTCCACCGCCACCAGGGTTATTGGTATAAGTGAGGGTGTTGATGGTATTCAAGCCAATTTTGACTCGTTTACCAATCTTCTGGTCAATGGTAGCACGAATGGTGGCCCGCTGAAAGTTTTGGTTAGGAATAATACCGGTTTCGTTCAAATAGCCCAACCCTAAGCTATACTGGGTGTTTTCGACACCCCCTTGTAAGCCAATTTGGTGGCTTGTCATGTAGCCTTGCTTATAGAGCAGGTCTTGCCAATTGGTAGAAATTCCCGCAGCTAAGGCATCTTTTTCGGCCTGTGTAAGCAAATAACTGGAGGTACCTACATTGTTTGGATACCCGCTTCGGTTGTAGGTAGCCGCATCTTCTTTAAACTTGGCGTACTCAGCACCATTCATGACGTTGTATTTGCCCATGATATTGGTAGTACCATAGTATCCGTCGTAGGTAAGGACAGGCTTGCCAACTTTGCCTCGCTTGGTCGTAATCAAAATAACCCCACCAGCCCCTCTTGAGCCGTAAATGGCTGTTGCAGAGGCATCTTTTAAGATTTCGAGATTAGCAATGTCGTCGGGGTTGATGTCGTTGAGGCCGCCAAACGGAATGCCATCTACCACTACCAAAGGGCCATCAAGTGCATCGCTGGAGCCAGAGCTGGTAGTAAGTGTACGGTTTCCTCTAATTCTAATCTGCCCTTGCGAACCTGGCGTAGAGCCGTTGCTGATGATGGTTACCCCAGCGGCTCGGCCTTTGAGTTGGTTGATAAGGTTAGGTGCGGGGACTTCTTTGAGAGTAGCTTCATTAACCGAAACCACCGCTCCCGTTACGTCTCTTTTGCGCTGTGTACCATAACCAACTACTACAACTTCGTTAAGTGTTTTGGTATCAGTGAGGAGTGTAATGTTGATAGTCTTTTGATTTCCAACGGTTACTTCTTGGGTGATGTATCCCACAAACGAAAACACCAACACCGCAGTGGTTTCGTTGTTACCCAGCGATAGTTTGTAGTTACCGTTAGCATCTGTAATGACGCCTCGTGTCGTAGATTTGACCTGAATACTCACACCAGGGATACCTTGACCTGACTCATCGGTAACTCGCCCCGAGACGTCTATGGCTTTGGCTTCTTCAAGACTGGCTTCGTTGGAGGGATTTTGTTGGGGAAACGTAGGCGGAGGCGTGAACCTCTTAATGATTATTTGTTGTCCTACTACCTCATAACTAAGATTAAGCGGTGTCAAGATATGTTCTAAGACTAAAGAAAGCTGCTCGTTATTAGCTTGATAACTAACTTTTCGCTTCGATTGAACAATTTCTCGACTAAACAGGAAGCGCACGTTTGTCAGTTTTTCAATTCGTTTGATAACGACCTCAGCATCTTGGTCGTATGCAGAAAAGCTAACTCGTCGATTCAATAATTCTTGTGCTTTACCGTCGAAGGCAAATGCAATGTGAGCAAGGGTAAGCACAAGCAAGATTTGCAGACCTGAAATTCTCATAATCCTGATCCAAACTTGGTGATTAATTGAGCGGTAATGCATACATTTGTTTGTTTTTGTTGTTTTGGAAGAAAATGACAAAAAAACCCAAGGCCCTCTCTGATAAAGGGGAGAATGTGTGTATATGACACATTTTTGGGACTTCAAGCGGTAGTGTTGGGAGCACTATCGCTTTTCTTGTTTAAGAAAGCGGATAGTTTTTACTTCATAGAAATAGGTTTTAAGGTTAAAAGAACGATTAATTGCAACCTTTGCTGTGAATGACTACTTTGCCGTCCACGACTTCATAGCTTGACTCAATAGTCAGACAGATAAGGTGAATTTTTTCCAGAAAAGGCACTCCTTCAAGTTGCCCTGTAAACGTACAAGATTTGAGTAAGTCTCGCTCATATTGAATCGGCATGTGATAATTGGATTCGAGCAAAGAGAAGATGTCCGTCACGGGCGTATAATCAAATACAAATTCTTGTGCAACAATGTCTGAAGGATCTTCGTCAGACATCTTGTTTTCGTACTTTACTACTTTTTCTGTTTTGGTTTCAAGGTTAAGGCGTTCGTTCATCGTTAGCAAAACAGATTTTTCGGGCGTAGCAATAGGTGTTACGGTCACTTTTCCTGTTTTCACTATCACATAAGCAGTGGTTTCATTGCGAAAAGAGTGAATTTGAAAACTCGTTCCTAACACTTTAGTCGTGAGGTTCGAGGTGTAAACGATAAACGGCTTAGCAGCGTCTTTGGTGACTTCAAAAAAACCTTCACCTTGCAAATACACTTCTCGAAGCGCTTGGGTACTTTGCTGCCGAAACCGCAACTGACTTTTGGGCGATAAAAGCACCGACGAATTATCAGGCAGCAACACTACTACGGCTTGTTGAGTGGTATTGCTAATCGTTTTCCATTCGGCTATTTGTTCTTGTCTAGTGGTCTTGTTTTGAGCTAACTCTTGCGTATCGGATTGTCTAAATTGCCACCAGCCTAGCATGATAATCACCGCTGCAGCAGCAGCCCACGAAACCCACTGCCAGCCGAAACGAGGTTTTTCATCAGCTTTGTTATCAGGCATTAAGCTAATGATTTGCTCAGTTTTGGCGCTGATTTCTTGGTTTGAAAGGGTGGTGGGCTTACCCTCTAATACCAAAAAAGTTGCCACTGCCTGCTCATAAATTTCTTGTTTGTCAGGATGGCTGGCCAGCCATTGTTGCCAGTACAAACGATCCTCGGGATGCTTCTGGGTCATCCAGCGCCGAAAAGTAGCATCTTCTAAGAAATCAGTAATCGAAAGGGTATCGAGTGGCAGCGCCATTGGTACTTTTTGGGTATTTTTATTGATAATATGAAGATACTAAGCCAATATACCCTTCTGAAAGCTAATTTTTTTTCAAAAAAATACAAATTAAGAAAAATACAGGGGCAACTAACAGTCGGCTGCGGAGTTTGGAGAGGGCTTTTTGAAGGAAGTTAGAAACCGACTGCCGATTGACATTCATGACTTCGGCAATTTCGGTGACGGATAGGTTCTCATAATAGCGCAGATAAAGCGCTTCTCGCTCACGAGGGGGTAAAGCCGACAGCTCCCGATTGAGTTCGTTCACCTGATGCATTGCCGACTCTTCTCGAATCATGAGGGTTTCGGCGTCGATTTCATCCGGTAGCGACGAATCCCAGTCTAATTCAGTAGGCAACACGTGTTTTTCGGAGCGTAAGTACTGAAAAATACCATGCCTCAACGACTTGAGTAAGTAGTGCTTTACGGAGTCGGTATCGTTGATGTGGAGGCGGTTTTGCCAAAGATGCAGGAATAGTTCTTGGATGCAATCTTCAACGATGGCGTCGTCAATCATAAATTTTAACCCATAGTGCTTCAGCACACGATAATAACGCTCGGCCAAGAGGCCCAAGGCGTGCTTATCGCCCTCCCGATATGATAGCCATAGCGTTTGGTCTTCGGTTAAGGTATTCATAATAAAGCCAGTGGATAAACAGAATGCTTCAAAGTAAGGGTAAATATCCTAACAAAAATAGGAAAGTTTATACAAAATTTCTACCTAATGCAATTATGTGAATAAACAAAGAACGATTCAGAAGGGTTTGGAGTTACTAATGACTGGCTCTCTTGTTTTAGGGTATTGCTTGACCTAATACCTGATTTGCTACGGATGCTGAACCCATGATTACCCAAACGCTATCTCTATATCGAAAGGCCTACGGCGGGCTGTCTAAGTCAACGTGGTTGTTAGCATTGGTAATGCTCATCAACCGAAGCGGTACGATGGTCGTGCCGTTCTTGACGGTGTATCTGACCCAGTCGTTGCATTTTAGCATTGCGCAAGCGGGTATCATCATGGGGATTTTTGGCGTTGGAGCTGTCATTGGGGCTTATATTGGGGGCATCCTGACCGACCGTTTCGGCTATTACCTGATTCAACTCTGGACTTTGGTACTTGGCGGTGCTTTATTTATCGTATTGGGACAGATGCAGACCTTTGAAGGTATCACCATTTGTATCTTTTTGCAGAGCATGGTAGGTGAGGCGTTTCGGCCAGCCAATGCGGCTTCTGTTGCTTTTTACAGTACGCCCCAAACCCGCACCCGTTCGTTTTCACTCAATCGGCTGGCTATCAACTTGGGTTGGTCGGTAGGCCCTGCGGTAGGTGGATTGCTGGCTTCGTACCGCTATGAGGCGTTGTTTTGGGTAGATGGCATCACTTGTATCTTGGCAGGTGTGGTGTTTTGGTTTTTTCTTCAACCCAGCAAAGTAACCCTTCACGATGACCCACCTCCTCCGACCGACACGGCTCATTCGGCCTATCGGGATGGCATTTATCTAGCTTTTGTTGCTTTTGTGACACTCAACGCCTTGAGTTTTTTCCAGTTTTTTTCAACGGTCTCGGTTTATCTCAAAACCATCCAGCACTTAGCCGAATGGCAGATTGGGCTGGTGATGGCTACCAACGGCCTTGTCATTGTGTTCACCGAAATGCTGCTGGTGTATCAGCTGGAGGGCAAGCGACCTGTGTTGTTTTATGTGGCATGGGGTGTGGGTGTGATAGGAACTTCCTTTTTCTTGCTCAATGTATTCCAACACAGTACTGTAGGGGTGGTGTTGGTGATTGTGGTGGGGCTAACGCTGGGCGAGATGCTCTCGATGCCTTTTATGAATAGCTTTTGGATAAACCGAGCCAATACCCATAATCGGGGGCAATATGCGGCTTTATATACCATGTGTTATTCAGTGGCACATATCGGAGCGCCGCTGCTAGGTACGCAACTGGTAAGCCACTTTGGGTTTGAAGTACTGTGGAATGCGGTCAGTGTTTTGTGTCTGTGTTCGGTAATCGGTTTTATCTGGTTGCAGAAGGTGCTGAGAGCAGCGGAAAAGGGAGAGTTTTAGGTTTATTTTTGTAATAGTATGTTAGGGGTAAGTTAGGCACTTGATAGAAGTTACTATAGACATAACCTTTGCTTGACTTTGAGGTAGTAGTGATCTTGAAGTAAAAACTAAAAAGTAACTTATGCCCATTTTTCAAGCTCTTTTGGGATTTCTCGTTTAAACATGTTACAGAATTAGAATAAAAAATCAAAATAGATGTAATAAAATTAGGGTAAATGGCTAAATGAGCCATTTTGATAGGCTTCGGATTACTATCGAATCTGGGGTTAGGTTTTATGATGTAGCATCCCCTTGTCTGCTTAGGTTAAATCAAAAAAACGCCGATAGAAGCAACTCTACCGACGTTTGGAAGTTTAGAAGGTATGTAAAATCCTACGAAGAGCGATAGGCCATTTCATAAATGGATTTCACGTGTGGGCCTAAGAACACCCGTGCGTAGATCCGTATGATGGCTAAGCCGTCAATGATAAAACTCAGCGATACAAAGAAGGCCAAGAGTAGTTGGTTTTCGTGGATATGGCTGAAAATCAGGTCTTCACCAATAAAGGTGGGCGTGATGGGGAAGCCCGATACCGCCAAACACGAAATCAAAAACACCAGTGCAATCTTTGGGTGTCGATACGAATAGCCATGGAACTGGTCCAAATCAATGGTTTGTTCGAGGAGCTTCAACCGCACCAAGCATACGAATCCTACTACTCCAAACACGACAATACCACTTAGGTAGAGAAGAGTCTGCTCAAATTTAAAATGCTCGTTGAACGACACAGCCAAGGCAATCCAGAAATGGTTCATAATCACTAAGGTCCAGCTCATCCGAGCTTGTTTGCGCTCTGTAAATGATTTCAGAACCATGATAAGCCCAATGGCCGAGAATACGATAGGCAGTGCATGGTGTACTTCGGGCGAGAGCATTTCTTCGTTGAGTAAGGAGAAGATACCAATTAGATAGGTAGGAATGAAGAAGAAAATGACCCGGTTGATAGTCAAGAAATCTAATTTTTTACCAGCCCACTTAATCGGATTCCACAAGTACCGATACATCATCGAGTCCAGATTCCATTCTTTGATGCACAATATGTAAAGCGTATAATGGAGCTTTTGTGGAAACACCCAATCTTCGATGGTTTTTTCACGAGGTGAAAAATTATAAAACTGCTCTCGAATCAAATAACTCACCACCGAGGGCGACACCAACAACTGATAAGTACGCAAAAAGGCGTTGCCAGCAAAGTGTAGCAAGGCTAACTTTTCAAAACCAGCAGCTACTTCAATGAAAATCAGCCCGATTTGGGCGATGGACGAATATGCAATTTGACTCTTTACCGACGACTGCACACGGGCAATGCCCGAGGCAATGAGGGTAGTAACCAAGCCCAAGAGCGCAATCAAAATGCGTACCGAAATCTGATGTTCCCAAAATGGAAACGTACGTAACAACAAAAATACACCCAGATGCACCGAGAGCGAGCCATAGAAAATAGCACTCGACGGCGTGGGGCCTTCCATGGCTCTGGGAAGCCACGACGAAAACGGAAACTGAGCGGATTTGGCTGCGGCTGTAATCAAAATCATCAATGAAATAAACACTCCGATAGAGCTATGCGTCTGGAGATGTTCGTGCACCAACTCGTAGTTGTTGAGTTTCAAGAAAGTGATGTTTTCGTGCCAAAGGTGGTGGCTCATCCACATAGCCAAAATGATACCCACGTCGCCAATGCGGTAGATAGAGAATATCTTTACGGCATTTTTTACAGGCAAATAGCGGTCTCGGTAGAAGGCAATCAATAAAAAGGACGAAATCCCCAAGATTTCCCATCCGATGAAGAGCGTTTCGAGATTCCCTGCCAAAATGGTGATGTTGTACCCTAAATAAAAAAACAAAATAGTGTTAAAAAAACGCTTATATCCCATCTCTCGATGCAGGTAATAACGGCTGTAGAGTGTTACTAAAAAAGTGAGAAATGAGCCAACAAACAGGTAAACAGCCGTGGTTTTGTCGAAATAAAAGTCCACAAAAAACTCATAGTTGTTGGTTTTGACCAATACCAAGTCTCTGTCGTTGAGGATAGGATGGCCATGGAGCAGCCAATAAGCCATAAAAAACCACAGTCCAGTCAAGTGGATTCCGACGGTACCGAACGATACCCACGATAGAGTGTCTTCGTTCTTGACAGGAACCATCAAGCTAATAAGGTAGCCGACCAATGGAAATACAACGAAGTAGGGGAGTAAGGCAGTCATAGGTTAATCTACTAAATATACAGGTAGGTTTTCGGAATGTGTTTCAATGATGGGTTCGAGGTCACGAACCAAGTCCACTGGGATTTCGGTCGGCTTGTACAACACGAACTCGCCGTCTCTGAATCGGTAAAACTCTTTGGTTTCGGGGTGTACCACTATCAGATTGACCCAATCGTTAATGAACCATTCATACGTCTCAGGCGAGCGCTGAATCGTAGTCAGTACTACTTCTGGAAAGTGCTCTACCACCATCAATAGGCGCACGGGGTCGTGGATTTCAATCATCTGGCTCGGAAGGCCGGGGCGCAAGTCGCCGTCAATGCCATTGGCCACCCCAAACAAGCCCATCACATTATGCGGAAGTTTGGTGCCTGCGCCTAACTTTTGATTGTCAACCCGAGAGAAGAAGTACTCCAAGTTGATACCTCCACACACAGGCGCAGCGGCTTTCAGGATGTTGAACAGGTAATTGCCCTCAGGGTCCACCCGATAGTCAAACGAGTTTAGGAACGACCGTCTATCCAAAAACACCCCCTTGGTCAGGCTTCGCCGCCCTACAATACACAAGGCATTGGTGGCGTGGTTCAGCTCAGGACGAGGCTCAAACAGCGATACCGACCGAAGTTTAATTTGTTCGTGTACTTTGTCCGAATCTTGGTGTTTGTTTACCGATACGAATCGTCTGGCTCTTTCTTTCGCATTCAAGTCCAGCGCATTCGCAAAAATCACCTCGTTCTTGTTGTGAAGCTCTAAATTGCTGCTACTGAGAGAGTTTTCGTCAAAGAACACAATCTCGTCACGAGTCGTGTCATGTAACCCGCCCACAAACTGGGTTTCTTTCGGAATCGCCAATCCTTTTGCTTTCAGAATCTCTCGCACTTTTGGGTGATTAGCCATGTAGCAGATAACACGGGCATTGACCGACCCTGCTCTACCTGAGCACGCCCCACAGTCGTAAGCTGCGTAATGAGGGTTGTTTACACTACTGGAGCCGTGTCCAACAATATACACAACAGGCGCAAAATCTTTGACCAAACCGATGCTTTTGAGGAGGCTTTCGACCCGTATCGCCATCTCTTCGATTGTGAAGCCAACCTGCAAGTCGTTTTCTACGTTGGCAGGGTTACGGTTTTCGATGGTAAGCTTGGCGTATTTGTCCATGTGCTTAAAGGACGACGCCGTAGCTGGACTCATAGTAGGACGGATGATGTTGAAAAACAGCCGTACTGCCGACCAAAAACCAAGCGTTTGCGAAATCAACCAACCTGTATAAAATGAGTGAGAGTGTTTGTCTAAGTACAAATCTCGAAACTGGTTCTTGCGGGCACCTACTTCTTTAATCAAGTATTTGGGGGTTACAGGTGCTGGACACAACTTCGTATAGAACTTACCGTTCTCAGGTTGGTAAAAGAACTCTACTCCGAAAAAACCTGGTGTGCCGAAGGTTTCACAATGAGGGTCGAAGTGTTCTAAGTGCCGACGCAACGAACACTCTCGGTCGTCAATGCAAAACATGGCTTGAAACGACTTTTTGGCAGGGGCCTTCATCGGAACATGATTCGCCGTGATACCATCCAACACTTCGTCGTAATAACTCCACTCAAAGGCTTCGTGCCATAGGGTTAATACTTCGTCAATTTCTGTTTCGGGCACTGCTGCAAACAAATCCGTAGGACGTTCCGTAATTTTCTGAGCAAGCGGAATCCATGCCGTGTCAAAATGAGAGTCAAGCGCATCAATTTCGAGTAATAACTCAAACACAATCAGGTTGTGGAGCGAAGCCTTCCGTTGGTCGAGCAAGGCCTGGGGATTATCCTCAATAGCCGACACCATACCCGACCAGCCTTGATGTGCAAACTGCTGGTCGAACAGATATTGTTCATATAGGGTTTCGTCACCCACCAAGATATGCAGCAAATCAGCGATTTCGCAAGTGCTTTTGAGGAGGAGTTTTTTGGCTCGTGCATTTTTAAAAAAGCTCGTGTAGCTATTGCGCTCCATTTCTCGAATTGCAGCGATGAGCGTTTTTTCTTTGATTGGAAAACTCCAAATCGAAATACCTTGGTCCAAATAGCTACATAAAGTTCGGAACAAAATCGGATGCACTTGCGAGTCCAGGTCCATCTGATATTGTTTTTTCCAGTGTGCCCGTAGCGAACCGATGCGAGGCAGATGACCATTCTCAAAGTCTTTCTTAATGAGTTTATCCACCCATGTTTGCACCTCAGACGCTGCTTTGTGTTCAGCAACTACCCGCCGTAATACCTCGTGTTTGATTCGTTTTTGGTGGTACAAAGAGCGGTATTCTTCTAAAGAAAGATAAGCCTTGTATCCAAACTTTTCGGAAGCATTGCGGAGGGCTTCGTGAAACTTCAGATTCTGAAAAGCGTGGAGTGTATTGTGGTGGATAAAGTCTTTAAGAGGGGCCTGTGCTGGCAAAAAGTGCTTCAAGTCATGAATCACTTTGTGTTCATCGAATAAAGAATCAGTTGTTTTCATGTATCGAAAAGTGTCTAATCAAATGAGGGATACCCAACTCGTCAAACAACGAAAAGAAAGATTGCTCAACACATGCGGCTAAACAATCGTTAGAATACGTAATGAATGATTTTTAGAAAATAAAACCTGCCCGAATAGAAAAGATGACGGAGGAATACGTATTGAAATAAAACAACTACACAAACCATCAACAACTCACCACTACCATGCTTTCAAATAGAAAGACGATTCAAGCGTACTTTTCAATACAGGATTGGCTCGCTGGGCAAGGTTAGTCGGATAAGTATTAAATTAAAAGAACTCGGTTCAGAATGTACAAAGGTGGCTGTAAAGCCTTGCTACTGAACGAGTTGTCAAAAGAAGTATTCCCTACACTAAACGCCGCTACTTGACCAAAATAGGAATGTAAATACGTGGCAACGAAGCACTTGAGCGAAAACTCAGAGTCGTTAGTCTCGTCTTTTTCCAGGATCACATCGTGTGATAGCACACTGTTTGGAATGCTGTGGGACGGAATCGAAAAATGACTTTGTGGAGAAAAAGTATGATAAAACGAAGACGAAAAGGGGGCACTGCTCTGGTTAAAGATTACGACTAATCCAATAAGGTAGGCAATGGATATGTGTTTCAGTAACCTAAACTTCATGGGTAAACTCTTTAAAACTAAATCAATCGATTGAGTTCAGAGGCTTGATTTTCTGCTGAGTGAATAATAGCCAAAGTGGACTTTAAAACGTCTGACTTGATGCTAACGCCTATAATCAGTTCATTATTTTATGAGCACACAAAGTAGTACCAGCGAATGCTTAATTTTCCAAAAATAGGACAAAAAAATTTAGAAAGAAATTTTTAGGATACTTTCTTTCTAAAAAAAGTTTAATTACAGATAATAGCAATCTGTGTTTAATGCAAATAGAGTGGTATTTTTGAGATTTTATTAGATTTTTTAAAGATTGTTCAACTAAAAAACAAGTGCTGAGGCTTTTGTGATTTTTTGTATAAAATTAAGAAATAAGACCTAACTTGTTGGTAATATAATAAACCATGACCACACTCAAAATAACCGTAGTTCCCCACAGCGCAATCGTCACTAATCGAGGTGGGCGGAGCGGATCAGGAATAAAATGATAGTGCAAATACAGCGTACCAATACCCACTACAGGAAGCATCAGAGCTTGGGCAATACCACCTGCCAACACCATCTGTACCGGCGATTGGAGCAGCCAGTACAATATCACTGGGATGACAGTAAGTGCCACGGTAAAACCTCGTTGAAAACGAAGACGCTTGGGGTAGTCGTCTTCGTGAAAGTAACCAAGCAACCGACAATAATCCGCAAATACACGAGAATTAGCTGCCGTAGAGGCAAAAATAGTTCCGTAGAGTGTAGCAATTGCCCCCACGTAAAACAACCCAACCGACCATTCACCAAGCGTTTGGGTGTAAATGTTAGAGAGGGTTGTAATCATGTCGCCAGAGGCAGGTATAAGCCCCATCCCATGCAAAACCCCTGCCCCTAACAAATAAAAAGCGACGGTGGCCGTAGTATAAATCACCATCGAAGCGATGATGTCGAGGTGCATGACTTTAATCCAACCTTTGGCTCGGTTTGCCCACGCTTCGGAGGGCTCGTAGGTGCCTGTGTAGCGAGCGTAGCCTTTTTCGACACACCAATACGGGTACATAAACAGTTCGGCGGCTCCCACACCCACAATGCCAAAAACCGCCACAGCTGTGGAAAAGCCCTGTTTTGGCAGCCGAAGTTGAAGTCCTTGACTGACTTTTTCCCACGAAAAATACGTTGGCATTCGTAACAAAATAAGGGCGGCTAAGAGTGTAACTAAGGTAAAAAGCCCTACTTTGAACATAGCTAAGCCTTCGATACGCCCGTACTGACCTTTAAGTAACAAAAACATGGTAAGTGCCCAAAAGGCAATAATCCAAACGTGAATCGAAACGCTGGGGAAGAGCAAGTGCATCACTTGCGAAACACCTGCAAACATTGCCCCGATTTGAAGCTGGGTAATGAGTGTCATAATAGCCCAACCTGCTACTATCCAGTTGATACGCTTTTTCGGGCCGGGTACCGTATTGAACCCCGTCAGACCCGTTTGACCACTAACGATGGTATAACGGCCCATTTCGGCTTGAATAACGGGCTTAATAAAGCAGCTTAATAAGACAATCCACAAGGCGTCGTAACCAACCTGAGCACCCAGTGTGGTGGTGGCAATGAGTTCGCCAGAGCCTACTATAGAAGCGGCTAGTACCATGCCAGGGCCAATTTTTCGTAGGGCGCCACCTAAGGTTTGGGGTGGCTCAACGACGTCGGTAGGGGAGAGTGCATAGGGGTTTTTCAAGGAAGTAGGGGCTAAGCGTGTACCACGGTTTGGTAAATCGTGGAGAATAGATATGTAACTAACAATCAGTTAGTTAAAAGTACGAAAGGAATGCTGGTTGACCTGAAGAGTACAGGATGGAATCCTTTTCCTAACCCAATCCGAAGCATTGACTTTCATTCGGTTTGCCTTGTTGTTGCTACGATCTCCCAAAGTACGTTCATCCTCCTGTCTCATGTTTTACCCCACGTAGTAAGCCAAGGCTTTTTGCATATCGGCTTTGGTGATGGCAATGTCATAGGCACACGAGCCGTAGCCATCTAACAACGAGAAACGCACCTTGCCTGCTAAGTTCTTTTTATCTTGCTGAGTCAACTTAATGATGGCCTCAAAATCGGACGAAGTTAACTGGATTTTACCATAAACTGCAAATAAAAACTCTTCGATTTGAGTTAGTAAATCGTTGGTAATCATGCCTTTTTTGTAGCTAAGATAAGCCTCTGTAACCATACCTGCGGCAATGGCCTCGCCGTGGAGTAGGTGTAGTTTGCCTTTGCCCAAAAAATACGTTTCGATGGCGTGCCCAAGTGTATGTCCAAAATTCAGGATTTTGCGGAGTCCTTTTTCGGTCGGGTCATTGGCAACCACCTGTTGTTTGATAGCCACCGAATGTGCTATCAGGTCGGGGAGGTCTTGTTCTTCTACGTCTTTTTGGCGGATTTCGTGCCATTTATCAGCATCAGCAATGAGGCAATGCTTGATGATTTCGGCAAAGCCTGAGCGCAATTCTCGGAACGACAGCGTTTTTAAAAACACAGGGTCAATCAGCACCGTTTTAGGAATCTGAAAAACGCCAATGTGATTCTTAAAGCCATGAAAATCAATACCTAACTTGCCACCTACGCTGGCATCTACTTGCGCCAACAGCGTGGTTGGAATCTGGATGAAATCAATGCCACGCTTGTAAGTACTGGCGCAGAAGCCACCCATGTCGCCAATGACACCACCACCCAAATCAATCAATAAACTATGGCGGTCAAACTCAGCCGTAGTCATAGCCATCCAGACCTTTTCGCAAGTCTGAAGGTGTTTTTCTTGCTCACCACTTTTGATTTGAACGACTTGGTGCTTGGGCAATATCGACTTAATCAGCGGATAGCAGTGGCGCTTGGTGTGTTCGTCAACCAGCACCATGACGTTAGAATAAGATTTAGCGCCAAGAAACGCCGACAAACTTTCGGTAATAGGAGCAATGACAACTGACATAAAAAAGAAGATAAGGTGGAGTTAGCAACAAAAATCACTACCCATAATAGCTGGGTTGGGTCTTGTCTCTACTTCACGTTTCGTAGTTGCAAAGGTCTGAAAGTTTGCCGATTTTTTTCAGCTACTTTGTAAAAAACAATCGGTCGTCAAATTTGGCTGTGCCAGGGGTATAGTAAGGTTTCCACCAAAAATCCTCACCTTGGTTGGGGGTAGGACCCTGGAGATTCATATCACTTTTCTGCTCGGTGGCCTGCTGTACCTTAAAGCGAAACGAGTAGTGGTCAAACAACCGAAGGGCTTCTATGGCAAAACCCGTGGCGATTTCTTCGTCGTAGATAGCCAACAGGTTATCGCCATTGTTTTCTTCGCCGCTGTCGGCCAAGTTAGATGAGCCTGTAAACACCACAGCATTGGGCGTGTTGAAATCAACTACTACAAACTTGTGGTGAATCATCATGCCGCCATCGGCGTTCGTTTCCGACTTAAAGGGCTCGATGTCTTCTTTGAGCAACGAAGCCCGCACCACTTGTTCTTCGTTTTGCTTTACAATTTTGATGTTGTCTTCGTTATCGGTACTAAAGGTTTGGTACGTACCATAGCTAAAAATTGTATCGGTTGATTGTTGTTTTACGATTTCGTTGATAACCACACTTTTAGAGCCAAAGGCCATGATGGAGAAAAACACCGAAGACTGGGCGCTTTTGACGGCATCGGCAGGTAATTGCAGCGAAGTAATAGCTTTTTTGTGGGGGGCAAACGATACCTTCATTTTGGGCATTCCGATTTCGCCTATATCAAACCACTGCTGAGTGCTGGCATCTGCGGTCATTTTTTCACCCTTGTCATCTACCCCAAAAGAAGGTGACATACGAGCCCACATTTCTTCAAAATACTGTTGGTATAGACTTGCTGCTGCGGCATTGTCAATCACAAAAACATTATTGGCTTGGGCAAAAAAGCCTCGAATTGAGAAATTAGCTGAACCTGTGAATACTTTCTGGGCTTTTTGGTTTTTGTCTTTCAAAATAAACACCTTGTTGTGCTGGAGGCTACCCAGCTTGCCATATCGAATATGAGCACCCGATTGTTGCAAAATCTCTGCCGATTTACGTTCTGCATCAGTAGGGTCTATATGGGTTTTTGAGGTGTCAAAAATGATACGAAGCCTACTGCCAAACGAAGCCAGATAATGGAGCACATCGGGGATGTCAAAATCATAAACTAAGGCATCGAGGGTGCTGGTGTCGTAGGTGAGGGCATCTCGTATAAAGTCCTTGAACATCTTATAGGCTTTGCCTCCGAGCCAAATATGACGAGCCTCGTACGAGTGCATCGTGTAGGGAAATTCATTTTTGTCTTTGGGCCGAATGGGCTTGTTACCAAATTTTTGGGCATAGGCCTGCGACTGTAAGAAGCCACGAGTAAAACCCCAGTCAAAGCTGGTAGGGTGGTTGTTAAATAGTTCAATTGAAATATTGGCCCCAGGCTTGGTAATGAGCCGATTGCTGGGCGCAAAATACACAGGGATGACCTCGTAGGTATAAATCCCTGAAAGCAAGGTGCTGGGTACATGGAGCCAGCGCATTTTCTGAAAGGGCGAAACGATGGATTCGTCTGGATTGGCGGGTGTTTCACCTAACTGATTGACTGGTAGTGGGTTGAGTCGAAGCCTGTTTTGCAGAAAGAAGCGTTTGCCATCGGGGGAGGTGCACTGAATGGCAAAGCCAGCCAAATTAGGCAGGAGGTGTTCGTCCACGGTGTAGCTCAAAAGCACCATGCCCAAGCCACGGAGTGCTACCAACTTAATGCCATTGTTTTGCGAGATTACTTTGAAAGGAGAGTTCATGTCGAGAAAGGAGGTTAACCCCTCAAAGTTCTGAGAAATTCTCCAGAAAAATTAGCGTAGAAACACCTAATTTCATGGGCTAAGTCCTCAAAACTTCTACCACTCTGAAGGTTTTTTGCCAAACCGCTCTTGAAAAGCTTTAGAGAAGTAGGGAAGACTCTCAAACCCAACCCAATAAGCCACTTCCGAAACGTTGCCCTGCTTGTTTTTGAGGAGGGCAGCGGCTTTTTCTAAGCGGTAATTTCGGACAAACTCAATAGCCGTTTGTCCTGTTAAAGCTTTGAGTTTTCGGCGGAGCTGAACAGCCGAAATATTCATAGGTTCAGCCAAGATTTCTACATCAAAAGCAGGAAAAGGGTTTGGCCAAGTAATCATCAGCTCCTAATTCGAGGCTTTTGCCGTGAGCATGACCACGGGAATGTGGCTAGTGATTTCGTTGAATTTTAGCATTTTACAGAAGCTAAACCCATCGAGGCGAGGCATCATCAAGTCACAAATGACCAAGTCTGGCACAAATTCAATGGCTTTTTCAATACCTTCTTGGCCATCTTTAGCTTCAATGACTTGGTAGTAAGATTCAAATTGTTGACGGATGTAGCTACGCAAATCACGGTTGTCTTCTACAATGAGCAATACTGGCTTCGAATCATGGGTTCGCCCCGATAGAGGAACCAGAAAAGTTGTCAGTGGGGACACTAGCAAGAAAAAGTTAGTGTAAAAATACCTGATTTCATTGGCTAAACTCTCCAACCTTTTACTACTCCGAAGGTTTTTTGTCAAACTGCTCTTGAAAAGCTTTGTTTTCAATTCTATCCCTAAAATTAGCGTTTTATCCCAGAAATTTTGGGCGAGTAGTGTGGCCAAATACCTTTGAACATTATCAAAGCAGAAAATGCTGTTTTTAATGAATGAGGTATGTGATCAACATTATACCACTGGTAGCGACCTCCGCTTCTACTCCCGTCAGCAGGAAAAAATAGCTGAACTTGTGATAGTAGAGGCGGAGGTGGTGAACTTTGTGGAGTGTTACAACTAGTAGGAACTAATCTCGTGCAGCTACTTATAGCCGTGAAAATGCCTAAATTGCTGTATATTCACACTTTGTTCTTAAAAAAACATACTCCGAAAGTACCATTTCATTTTGTTTCTAGAACGAATCATGAAATTGATAGCTCAACTAATAGGCTTCTTTTTAATCTCAACTGCTACATCAGGCTTGGGGCAACCGCTTAGTTTAAATACCCATGAGATAGAAAGTTTGAAGCAAAAATTGAATGTCATAGTAGAAGACACTAATCAAGTTCTCAATTTGTGGCGTCTGGCAAGATACCATACCATGACCGACCCCCGCCAAGCAGTGATTTATGCCAACGAGGCTATTATCCTCGCCCGAAAATTGGATTATACCTACGGCGAATTGGTGTCTTTGCAGGCGTTGAGTTTTGTAACGACCATCACAGGCGACTGGCAAAAAGGTATGCAGACAGCTTACGAAGGTTTGCAGATTAGTCAAGTAAAATACCCTCAATTAGAAATTGCATTTTACAATGTGATTGCCCTTGTTTATGAAAAACAACAAGACAGCAAGCAGCGTTTGGAATGGCTTCTGAAAGCCTATCATCATCCTCAAATCAACTCTTTGCCCAACAATGGCAAATGGCTGATTTACCACAACATCGGTGAGGTGTACGAGACCTTAAATGTGTTGGATTCAGCCATGTATTTTGGTAAAATTATAGATTCTAACTGTCGAAAGTTGAATATACCCGTAGAAGTTTCGTATGCCAATGCCGTGATGGGCAGGGTCGAAAACAAGCGTAAAAACTATCCACAGGCATTACATTATTTAAAAACAGCGATTAGTTTTTCTAACAAAGTGGGTAATCCTTTTTTAGAATCAGAACAGTCGGTTGATTTGGCAGCCGTTTTTTATTCGATGAATCAATCAGATTCGGCCATACATTATGCTGAAAAAGCCTTACATGGAGGCCAGAAATTCAAAAATTTAGTACTTACAGCTGCCGCCGCCAAATTGTTAGCTCAAATTTATGAACACAGAAACCCATCGAAGGCTATCATGTATTGGAAAATTTTGAATCAAGCCAATGACAGCCTTTATACCGCATCAAGGATTACTCAAACCCAAAACATTGTCAATACCGAAGAACAGCGCAAACGAGATTTGATGGAAGCCAAAAAAGATTACGATAACTCCATCAGACAAAATACCCTCATCGGGTTTCTTGTTTTATTAGGATTTATGTCAATTATCTTGATACGCAACAACCGCCAAAAGCAAAAAAGCAATGCTATTTTATTACACAAAAACAGGGAAATAAGTCTTCAAAAGGAAAATATCGAAAAAAACATTGAACAAAAGCAAATACTGCTGTCGGAACTGCAACATCGGGTAAAAAACAACTTGCAGTATGTTATCAGCATTTTAGAAATTCAGAAAGAGTCAGCGAATCATAGCAATATTGACGATTTGATTATCAGTAACCAAAATAGGATTCATTCCATTGCCTTGCTTCATAAAAAATTGAATGTATCAGAGAGCGTCAATGACGTGGGCTTGAAAAGATACATTACCGACTTGGCTGAACTCGTGAAAGGCTCTTATGAAAGCAAAGACAAGCATGTGAGTTTGTTTATCAGCTGTGAGGTCGAAATGTTACCGATATCGAAAGCCCTGCCCTTGGGCTTGATTATCGTAGAATTGGTCAGCAACAGCATGAAACACGCCTTCAAAAACCAAACGAACGGCATTATCAACATCGAAATTACGCATGACGAAAATTCAAGAAAGAACTGTCTGCACTATATTGACAACGGAAAAGGTTTTGACTTTAAGAACGTAGAGACCAAAGGGTTAGGGGTAGAAATCATGAAAGGCTTGATTGACCAACTCAATGGCAGTATCGAAACACAGATGAGAAAAGGCTTTGAACTGAAAGCTTGTTTTTAAATATGGACTCAACAGTGATTATGATCGTCGAAGACGATTTTCTTAACCGACGACTCACCAAAAAGATTCTTCAAGAGAATGGCTATGCCGTTTTAGAAGCAAAAAATGCGGATGAAGCCATGGCCATTCTCAACAAAGAATTGGTGGACTTGGCCATTCTCGACATCAACCTTGGCGATGGCGAAATGGACGGCATCACGTTAGGAACACTCATTCAAAACAAACAAAAAGTTCCGTTTATTTATCTGACCGCCTACGAAAACGCCAAAGTGATCAGCGAAGCAGTAGCCACGTCGCCCTATTCTTATTTGACCAAACCCTTCAAAAACAGCGATTTAATCGCCTCAGTCGAATTGGCCATCATCAAATCTGCCAAAGAAGATCGCCCCCAACCTACGGTTTTGGTAAAAGACGGTGAATACAAAGTAGAACTCCCCTTAAAAGACATCAATTACATCGAATCAGAAGGAAATTACCTACTATTTTATACCGATAAAAAAACCTATAAATCTCGCTCAACGATTGCTCAACTTATTGAGTCATTGCCTGCTTCTATGTTTGAGCAAGTGCACCGTGCATTTATTGTCAATAAAACCAAAATTGAAAAATTCAACGCCAAAAGCGTGGTGGTAAAAAACATACATATCCCCGTATCAAAGAATTTTTTATCTAATCTCGGAATGGAGAATTCTTACCCCCCCTTCAAATAGCCGTTTTGTAAGATACTTGCAGACTGACCGATATCTTCTTTCTACGTTCAGGAGGTCGTTCTCCTCAACCCCACTTATTAGTATGGGCAGCGGGTCAGAACACCACGCTGGTGTCCTTTCGTATCATCATGGCTACGAATTTTCGGCACTTCCCTACCTCTATTTCTTTTCTATCCCTAAAATCGGTGTTCTATCCCAGAAATTTTGAGGGCAGTTGAGTTGGGTAATAATTTCGTAGGCAGTCATATCAAAATCGCCTCTGAAATTATGTACCATTTAGTAATCCTTGCCCGTATGAAAAAAATTATTCTCCTCCTGCTGATTTCACTCATCAGCCACGCAGGCTTTTCTCAAAATCCTTTCAAAACTCGCTGGAACTTGGCGCTTTCGACAGGTTCGGGTGCTAC
Organism: Spirosomataceae bacterium; assembly: GCA_046329195.1. GTDB lineage: Bacteria > Bacteroidota > Bacteroidia > Cytophagales > Spirosomataceae > JAXLVB01. The sequence goes on from JAXLVB010000001.1 coordinate 2,299,112, forward strand.
GCAAATCAGTTTTTACGTAAGGGTTTCGGGTACGGTCAATTACACATGGCAAGAGATAGGCGGTGGGGGGGCAACAGGCTCGGGCACCATTGTCAATGGTAGCGGTCCACTATTACAGGCTTGCCCGCCAATGGCACGATAGAATTGAGCATTGCTTCTACCAAATTCCAGCAAATCACTATTGATAACGGCACTGACCGCAGCCGCCTGACCGATGTAACACAATGGGGCGATGTGGCCTGGAGCAACATGGCCTACGCTTTTCGTGGTTGTGATAACCTCAACATTACGGCTACAGACGTACCTAACCTGACAGGAGTAACCAGCATGAGGTCGATGTTTCTGGGCTGTAGCAAATTGAATGGGCCATCTAACATCGGCTTGTGGACTACCTCGGCAGTAACGGATATGGGTAGTATGTTTTGGGGGGCCAGTGTCTTCAACCAACCCATCGGCTCGTGGACTACCTCGGCGGTAACGGATATGAGTGGGATGTTTTACGAAGCTACTGCCTTCAACCAGCCCATCGGCTCGTGGACTACCTCGGCGGTAACGAATATGACCTCTATGTTTAATAGAGCCAGTGCCTTCAATCAGCCCATCGGCTCGTGGGCTACCTCGGCGGTAACAGATATGAGTGGGATGTTTTTTCAAGCCAGTGCCTTCAATCAACCAATCGGCTCGTGGACTACCTCGGCAGTAACGAATATGAACTCTATGTTTGCCGGTGCCACTTCTTTCAACCAGCCCATCGGCACCTGGACTACCTCAGCGGTAACGAATATGGGGGGTATGTTTAGTGGTGCAACCTCCTTCAACCAGCCCATCGGTTCGTGGACTACCTCGGCGGTAACGAATATGGGGGGTATGTTTAGTGGTGCAACCTCCTTCAACCAGCCCATCGGTTCGTGGACTACCTCGGCGGTAACGGACATGAGTGGGATGTTTGGTGGTGCTACTTCCTTCAATCAGCCCATCGGCTCGTGGACTACCTCGGCGGTAAGGGATATGAGGTATATGTTTTTTGGTGCTACTTCCTTCAACCAGGCCATTAGCTCGTGGAGCATAGGGGCGGTTACGAATATGGAGAGTATGTTTCGTAGTGCCGTTGCCTTTGACCAGCCCCTCAGTACGTGGAGTGTATCGGCGGTGACGGACATGAGTTATATGTTTTGGAATACCACTGCCTTCAACCAAAACCTCGGCTCGTGGAGCATAGGGGCGGTTACGAATATGTCTCAAATGTTTGCTTATGCTACGGCCTTCAACCAAAGCCTCGGTGCATGGGGTACCAAGCTGAATGCCAACGTTAACCTAACCGACATGCTCAATGGATGTGGTATGAGTGTAGCCAACTACGACGCCACCCTCACGGGCTTCAATGCCGGTACGGTAACAGGCAGAACGCTGGGGGCGACGGGCCTTCGATACTGTGCCGCCATAGCCGATAGAGACAACCTCATCAGTGTGAAAGGTTGGAGCATCACAGGTGATGCACCTTGCGAGCCCGAAATTGACCTCATCGGCAACGGTACTTCTATTCCCAACAACAGCTATCCGCCCAACACGGCTGACCATACCGATTTGGGCTCAGTAGATGCGCTGTCGGGTACAATCGTGCGTACGTTTACCATCGAAAACACCGGCACGCTCCCACTCAGCCTTTCGGGTAGTCCACTCGTTGAGATTACGGGTACCGACGCCGCCGATTTCAGCGTAAGCACGTTGCCTTCGACCAGCATCAACCCATCCAACAGCACCACTTTCCAAATCACCTTCGACCCGTCGGCAAGTGGTTTGCGCATGGCCACGGTGAGCATCGCCAACAACGACAGCGACGAAAATCCCTATACCTTTGCCATACAGGGCACGGGCTTGTCGCCCGACTATACCATCAGCACCACCGGCAACATGCTGACCATCACCGATGTATCGGGCAATGGCGAAACGCTGGATATTTCTGAAAGCGGTAGCAGCATCCGTTTCAACGCAACAGGACGTGCCTATACTATCAATGGTGGCCCAATCATTGATTTTGACGGCACTCCCACCGATGTGCCCCTCACAGGTATCACGAGCATTGTGGTCAATACCGCTACGGGCGATGACATCATCAACGTAGGGGCTTTCACCGCCAGCTTGCCCAGCCTCACCATCAATGGCGGCATAGGCAACGATGCCGTCAACTTCAATGGCGATATTACCTTTGCCACCGATGCCAACCTCGACGTGGACTTACAAAACGACGATGCCACGCCGGGCACAGATTTGATTGTTTTCGCAGACAACGCCAATATCCTGTTATCAGGAACAGGAGCAGCTACCCTCAAAGCAAGCCAAAATGTAAGCTTTAATAGCGGCTCTTCGCTCGAAACCACCAACGGCGACCTGACCATAGAAGTCAACCAACAAGCGCCCAGTACGGGCCCTTTCTATGGTATCGCTGTATGGGGAGGTACGGTGCGCATCAAGGGCTCAGGCAACTTACTGCTCAAAGGCAAGGGCAGTAATGATGTTGTGGGTTATCCCTTAGGGTTGCATATATCGAGCGGCGGCCTCATCAGTGGCGGAACCGGAACAACCGTTGTTGAAGGCACAGGCGGTGAATCAAGTTGGGATGGCATCTTGGGTATTTGGATTGAGGGTACTAATAGCAAAATCACCTCTATGGGCGGCAATGTCAGCGTAACAGGACAGGGCGGCGGAACGGGTACTTCGGGGTATAATGATGGCATAGTTGTCAGTAGGGCAGGTCAAATCACGGTAGGGGGCAGTGGCACCGTAACCGTGCAAGGCACAGGTGGTGCAGCAAGTGGTTATGGTGTTTCTGTTATGAATACCGATAGCAAAATCACCTCTAACGGCGGCAATGTCAGCGTAACAGGGCAAGGGGGCGGAATGGGAGCTTCGGTGAATAATTATGGTGTATCTGTGTCATCAGCAGGTCAAATCATCGCAGGAGGTAGTGGTACGGTAACAGTGCAAGGTACGGGTGGTGCATCAAGTGGGGCTCAGAACTATGGTGTTTTTGTTGCAAGCACCAATAGCAAAATTACCTCTAACGGCGGGAATGTCAGCATAACAGGCCAAGGGGGCGGAACGGGAGCTTCGGCGAGTAATTATGGCGTATCTGTGTCATCAGCAGGTCAAATTGCGGCAGGGGGTAGTGGCACGGTAACGGTGCAAGGTAAAGGTGGTGCAGCGAATGGTAGTGGTAATAATGGTGTTAGGGTTACCTCTACCAATTCTCTAATCACCTCTGGTGGGGGTAATATTAGCATAATAGGCATTGAGGGTGGTGGCAGCACAGGGTATGGCATTGTTAGTGCAAGTAATGCCAGCATCACCACGGCCACCAATGGTGGCAACATCATCCTCATTGCCAACAGCATGAACTTGGCCAGCACGGTGGCGACCCAGTCGGGCGGTACTACTACGCTGCGGCCTTATACCAACAACGTACAAATCAACCTCGGCACGGCTACCGATGCCATCGGCGGTCCCCTTGGTCTGAGTGATACCGAACTTGATAGAATCACCACAGGCACACTCATCATCGGCAATGGGAATAGCGGCAACCTTACCGTTTCGGCAACCATCAGCCGCCCTGCCAGTACCAATGTGCAATTGGTCAGCGGTGGCGATGTAGTCATGAGTGGAGGTGGATTCAACACCGGCGGTGGCACTTTATTGCTCGATCCCGGCACTTCGCCTGCCGCCGTGAAGCCCAGCTTCAATAGCACCGACGTAACAGCCAGCATGCTTTCTTTTGGCAGTGATTTGCAAATCACCCTCAACGGCACTACCCTCGGCGACGGCACGGGTAGCACCTACACCCAGCTTAACGTTGTGGGAGGCATGAATCTCACGGGCGTGGACTTGTTCTTTACGGGCAGCTACGTGCCTGTTTTGGGCAATACGTTTACCATCGTAGAAAACGACGGTACCGATGCCATCGTGGGTACGTTCACGGGCTTGGTCGAAGGTGCTATCCTTCCTAACTTCAGAGGAAGCGGATTGAATGCAAGGATTAGTTATGTAGGTGGAACAGGCAATAATGACGTAGTACTGACCTTAGAAAACCCATGTTCAGCACAGGCAGGCACCAGTACGCCAACGGTATGTGTGGGAGGAACTATTTCTTTAACTTCCTCAGGTGGAGGCACAAGCGGCACTTATACATGGGCTGGACCCAGTGGCAGCACCTTCAGTAGCAACAGTCAGAACCCAACAGCTTTCAGTACCAGCAGTACCAGCTTCGGGGGTATCTATAGTGTCACTATCTCAACGAGCACGGGCTGTACAGCCACGGCAACTACAAGTATTTCAGTCAACGCCCTCCCCACCCTTTCAGTCACTACACCACCAGCTCAATGTGGTGGAAGCATTAACCTAACTACTGCCTTTAGTAGTAATGGAACACTCAGTTTCTTTACGGATAGCGGTTTCAGTAGTTCGGCCACTAATCCTGTTACAAGTTCTGACACCTATTACGCCCAAGCCCTCTTAGGCAGTTGTACAGCAACAGCCAGCATAAGTATCGCCATCAATTCAAGTGCCACCATTAGTGTCACTGCACCCGCAGCGCAATGCGGCGGTACAATCAATTTAACCACGGCCTTCAGCAGCAACGGGAATTTGAGTTACTTTACGGATAGTGGTTTCAGTAGCAGTGCCGCCAACCCCGTCAGCAGCAGTGGGACGTATTATGCCCAAGCCACCTTAGGCAACTGCACCAATAGTGCCAGCGTAAGTATCACCATCAACAGCAGTGCCAGCATCAGTGTCACCACGCCATCAGCGCAATGTGGAGGAACAATCAACCTGAGTACGGCCTTCAGCAGCAACGGAAGTCTGAGTTACTTCAGCAACAGCGGCTTCAGCAGCAGCGCCGCCAACCCAGTGAGCAGCAGCGGTACCTATTATGCCCAAGCCACCTTAGGTAGCTGTACCACCAGTACCAGCGTAAGTATCACCATCAACCCCCAACCAACCATCAGCCTAAGTGTGAGCCAAAGCCAAGTGTGTATAGGACAAAGCATCAGCCTAACCGCCGGTGGAGGCAGCAGTTACAGTTGGGGCAGCAGCGGAGGTAGTTTTACCAGCACAAGCAACGCCATCACCAGCTTCAGCAGCAACACCGCCAGCCACTATAGCATCATCCTAACAGTGAGCAATACAGCCAGTTGCAGTGCGACAGCGACAGCGACGGTACAAGTCACCAACACGCTAAGTGCGAGCATCAGTCCAAGTACAGCGCAGAGCATCTGTGTAGGAACGAGCCTGAGCCTAACGGCCAGTGGAGGCAGTGTTTACAGCTGGCGAGGGCCGAACGGCTTCAGCAGCAACAGTGCGATGGCCAGCGTCAACACCAGCAGCACAGCCAACAGCGGAGGGTATAGTGTAACAGTGGGCAATGCCGGCAACTGCACAGCCACAGCCAGCCTACAAGTAACCATCAGTCAAGCCATCGCCCAAGTGAACCCGAGCAGTCAATCCGTCTGTGTGGGTGGCACGGTATCGCTGAGCAGCGTAGGGACGGGGAGTTACAGCTGGCGAGGGCCCAACAACTTCAGCAGCAGTGTTCAGAACGTAAGTTTCAACCTGAGCAGCAGTGCGCAATGGGGGATCTACAGCCTGACGGTAGTGTCAGGAGTGTGCAGTGCGAGCACGAGCGCCGAAGTCAAGCAAGGGACGGTCCAGTTTGGCAGCAACAGCCCGGTGTGTGTGGGGGGGACCTTGCAATTCACGGCCAGTGGTGGAGGGGCAGTGTACTCGTGGTATCGTCCGACCAACAACTTCAGTTCGAGTCAACAGAATCCAGTGATACAAAACGTGAAGGTCAGTGATGGAGGATTGTACTTTGTGAGTGTGAGTGGGAGTGGAGGCTGTACGGGGAGTGGGTTGTTGCAAGTGATGATCATCAACACACCGATAGATGTGAGTTTCAGTGTGAGTCCGAGCAGCATCTGTTGGGGGAGTACGGTGACGTTGAGTGCGAGTAGTGGGACGGGGAGTAGTTACAGTTGGAGTGGGCCGAATGGGTTTAGTGGGAACACCCGTACGAAAACCATTGGAAGTATGAGGGTAGAGAACGAGGGTATGTATCGGTTAACGGTGAAGAGTGGCCAGTGTTGGGGTTACAGTGAGAAGGAGGTTCGCATCAACTGTGCGACGAGGGTAGCCAGTGAGGAGGGAGTGGAAGACCAACTACAAGTAAAAGTGTGGGAGAATCCGACGAGGGGGAAATTGCAAGTAGAAGTGAAGTTGGCAGAGGCCGGGGCCATAGCGTTGGAGTGGCTGGATAGTCAAGGGAAGAAATTGGAAAGTTGGGAAGAGTCACAGGTTCAGCAAGCGCATCGTTTAGAGTTGGATGTGGAGCATTATCAGCAGGGAATGTACTTGCTTCGAGTACATACATCTACTCATGTGAAAACTGCTAAAGTTTGGAAATTGGAGTAATGATTTAAAGAAAACAGGACCTTTAAAACCTTGACAGGGAGGGCTCTCACCACTCTGAAGGTTTTTTGCCAAACCGCTCTTGAAAAGCTTTAGAGAAGTAGGGAAGACTCTCAAACCCAACCCAATAAGCCACTTCCGAAACGTTGCCCTGCTTGTTTTTGAGGAGGGCAGCGGCTTTTTCTAAGCGGTAATTTCGGACAAACTCAATAGCCGTTTGTCCTGTTAAAGCTTTGAGTTTTCGGCGGAGCTGAACAGCCGAAATATTCATAGGTTCAGCCAAGATTTCTACATCAAAAGCAGGATTGGCAAGATTTTTTTCAATCACGCTGTTGACTTTCTGCAAAAAAGCATCGTCAAGCGATGGTTCGGCTGGGGTTGACGGGTTGCTGTCGGGGAGAGCATAGCTAAATTTCTGCCGCAGGTTTTGCCGAATTAGAATCAAGTTCCGAACCCTAATCTGCAATTCATTAGAATTAAACGGCTTGGCCAAGTAATCATCAGCTCCCAATTCGAGTCCTTCGAGGCGGTTTTCGAGGGTGGCTTTTGCCGTGAGCATGACCACGGGAATGTGGCTGGTGATTTGGTTGGATTTTAGCATCTTACAGAAGCTAAATCCATCGAGGCGAGGCATCATCAAGTCACAAATGACCAAGTCTGGCACAAATTCAATGGCTTTTTCAATACCTTCTTGGCCATCTTTAGCTTCAATGACTTGGTAGTAAGATTCAAATTGTTGACGGATGTAGCTACGCAAATCACGGTTGTCTTCTACTATCAGTATAAGCCCTGCGGTTGGTTCGTTGGTTTGCACCATATCAGGGGCAACTTTATCTTGCGATGATTCAAAATGCTGTAGTTTGCCGTTTAGAGCGGGTGTAGTTGATTGACTTTCAGTAGATTGCTGGCAAGGCAAACTAACGACGAAAGTAGTGCCATTGCCTACTTGACTTTCGACTGTGACGTTTCCACCCAATACATTGACTAACTCTTTGACCAAGGCCAGTCCAATGCCTGTGCCTTCGTAGTGGCGATTGTCACTGCTGTCTGCCTGATAAAACCGGTCGAAAATATGGGGGAGCCGTTCGGCTTCAATACCAATGCCAAAGTCTTGAATCTTGAGTTGAAACTGTTCGGCAGTGTAGTTGACCCTTACCTGAATCCTACCGTTTTCGGGGGTAAATTTGAAAGCATTTGACAGCAAATTGGTCGCAATTTTTTCTACTTTGTCCGTATCAATAGCCCCAGCCCAATGCTCGTGGCTTTGTTCGTACTGAAATAAAATTTGCTTGCTTTGTGCTAATGACTCAAACGACGAGAATACGTATTTTAGAAACTGCGCCACGTCGGTATGTTGCCGTTGAATCTCCATTTTGCCAGCTTCCAACTTGGTCAAATCCAGCAGTTGATTGATGAGTGACAGGAGCCGCTCTGCATTTTGCTTCATGGCTCGAAAGGTTGGCTGCTCAGGAGAAGCCTTGAGGATGTCTTGCAAGGGCGACAGAATAAGGGTAAGGGGCGTACGGAACTCGTGCGAGATGTTGGCAAAGAAGCGATTTTTGAGCTCGTCGAGTTCGGCCAAGCGTTCGGCTTCTTTTTGTTCAAAAGCCAGTTGTTGGGCTATTTTGCTTTGTTTGGCCCTTTGGAACTTATACACGGCGTAGGCACCTGCCAGTACGATGGCAAGCAACAGAGAGATGATAATTACCCAAAAACGACTTACTTTGGTTTGTTGGTCGGCAAGTTGTGCTTGGAGCTTAAATCGCTCAGCCTCAAACTTAACCGAGGCTTCTGACGCTGTTGTACGGCGCTTTTCTTGTAAAATTCGATTGGTATTTTGTTCTAAAAGCTGTTGGTGATGAAAGGCACTCCGAAAATCACCTATCAGTGAGTCAGCAATAATTCGGTTACGATAAATATGTTGTAGCGCCTCTAATTTGCCCAGTTCTGAATAGTTGTTAAGCGTATTAATAGCCTTCTGAAAATAGGTCAATACTTCGGTAGGATTGCGCTTATGACCAGCTACTTGACATAGATTACCATAGGCTTTAGCGATATCATCTAGGCCCTTAGGGTCATAACGATTCCGATAATATAACTCTCGTTGAAAGTAGAGTTCAGCATCAAGGGGTTTATCAGTGTAGTTAAGGATAATTTCACCAATGTTACCATTGATGCTACCAATCCGCACGCTATCTTTCTTGAGGTGTACTTGTGCCATAGCTAACTTGTTGTAGCGAATGGCCTCCGCATACTGCTTTTTGGGGATATAACATTTCGCTAAATCTTTATACAAGCGTAATCGGTGCAAATCAATAGGAGCTTTGTTGACATATTGCTCTGCTTCATGATAATACTTCAAAGCATTATCTATATCGTCAAGAAATAAAAAGTGCCCTCCAATGTTAGTAAGCCGATAACATGCAAATAGTACCTTATCATAACCAATTTGGCGATAGGTATGGTCAGCAGACATCAACTGTTCGCTGGTTTCTTGGGTGTAAACGTTTTGAGCTATAGACGATAGCGCATCAAAGTACTTGAGGTGAGCCTCTAGCAGTAGGCGTAGGGGGGTATTGGGTTGCTTTTTTATTGCTAACAACAGCGGCTTAAAATACCCCAGCGATTTTGGTTCGTTGCGCTGTTTACCTTTGGTATAATACAATCCCTTTAGGTAGTCAGCAAAAATATCGAGGAGTACATCTTTATGTTGCTGAGCATACAGCTTGATTTGCTGGAGTTTCGGGAAAACGCTCGCACTATCCATTTGCTCCCAATACACCATTTGCTGATATTCTAAGCTATCTAAGCGTGCTTGCTCAGTTAAAGATAGATAATAGTCAAGATTTTTTTGTGCGTATGCTGTAGATAAGAAGCTACCAAATACACAACATAAGATATACAGTTTTTGGGAGAGGAATGGTTTCATCTTGGAAAGATGTGCTTTAAAAATACGACTCTAAGTTAGGGTTAAAACTCTAAAAAATGAAGTTTAGTCCAAAATGAGGAAAAAAAAGTCCAAAATGAGGAAAAGAATCTGTTGAAAATTACTTGTAGGCCCGTCAGGGTCTTTTCATTGTCCAAAATGAGGAAGAGGAAGTTCATTTCATGCTAACTACTACGAGGCATTAAACGCCAATTTTACAGAGCCGTCATGGTAGAAAAAGTCGAAAAGGAGAAGCCCCGAAGATCCACTTGACGAAGCATTCTGTTCTTCTCCTTTTTTTCAAGCTATGGCAGCTATTCCAACCCATTCCTTACGTTTCTAATATTTTTCTACCATGAAGAGAATTTTCCTGATCTTCCTTCTTTTATGGACAAGCTCATCCACCTCTTGGGCCACTACCCGTACGGTGACGAACGGTAATGATGCAAATTCAGGTTCCTTGCGGAGCACGATTGCGGCCGCTAACCCGGGCGATATCATCATTTTTTCGGGGGTTACGACCGTAACACTGACAAGTGGAGAACTTTTAATCGACAAAGACCTCACCATCAACGGTGGAACAAACGGCGTGACCATTACTCGTTCGGGTGCCACGCAGTTCCGGATTTTCAATATTAGCACTGGCACGGTTTCAATGAGCAAACTGACCATTACGAATGGAAATCATACATCACAGGCAGGGGGTATTCAGAACAACGGCATATTGACCATGACTGATTGCACACTGAGTGGGAACACTTCCCCTCAAGGTGGAGGTATCCAAAATGATGGCACGCTTACCATGACCAGCTGTACCATCAGCGGCAACACCTCGACGGGTGCGGGCGGTGGATTTGAGATGTATGGTACAACAACAACGCTGACCAACTGCACCATCAATGGTAATACCGCTAGTACCAATGGTGGCGGCTTTGATAATTCTGCTGGCACAGTAAATATAACCAACTGTACCATTGCAGGTAATCAGGCAGGTGGTCAAGGGGGGGGTATTTATGTAGGGGGAAGTGCTCTTTTGAAAAACACAATTATCTCTACCAACACAGCATCGTCTTTTGCTAATATTGCAGGCAACAATGTCAGTTCTTCAAGTTCTTACAATCTTGTTGGGAGTAGCTCAGGTGGTATATCCAACGGCGTAAATGGTAATATTATTTCAAACAGTCCGCAACTGGATGTACTCGCCAACAATGGGGGCTATACCCAAACCATGGCTTTGCTGTCAACTAGTCCTGCATTAGACAAAGGAGCGGCTGTATCAGGCGTAACGACCGACCAGCGAGGTCAAACAAGGCCGTTTGATTTACCCATCTTCAGCTCGGCAACGGGCGGCGATAACAGCGATATAGGAGCGTATGAAGTGCAGGTTTCCTGTTCCACTGTCACGTTAAGCCCAACCTCACTTTCTAACGGCACCATTGGGGTCGGCTATACAAAAACGATTACCGCCACGGGCGGGACAGCTCCCTATACTTTCGCCGTTACGGCGGGCAGTTTGCCAGACGGATTAAGTTTGGCAAGTGATGGTACATTGACGGGCATCCCAACAACTGGAGGCACCTCTAACTTCACCGTTACAGCTACCTATACAACATTCGGTATCAACTGTACAGGTAACCGTGCTTATTCTATCACTATTTCTGCTTGCGGCAGTACCCGAACTTTTACAGTAAACAACCTCGGCGATGGCGCTGATGCTAACCCAGGAAATGGCACTTGTGCCACATCAGGGGGTGTATGTACCCTACGGGCGGCATTGGAAGAAATCAACGCCCTTTCTGCCTGCGACAACGTCATCAATTTCAGCGTCAGTGGCACCATCAGCATGACAGCAATCGGCGATAATCACTATGGCCCTTCTGCGCTGTGGGTTGACCGAAAAGTAACCATCAACGGCAATGGCATTACACTTGAACGCAACAGTAGTGCCACCAGATTACGTCTATTTTATGTTTCTACTTATGGCAACCTGACCCTCAACGACGTAACCTTGCAAAACGGCAAAGCATTGGGAGGTAATGGCGGCAATGGCAATACCAATGGAAATGGTGAGAACGCTGGTGCCGCAGCTGGACTGGGAGGAGCCATTTTTAACGAAGGCACCCTAGCCATCAATCGTTCGACACTAACGGGCAATCTGGCTCAAGGAGGCAATGGCGGCTCATCAACTGTATTTACTGGTATAAACGGAGGAGCCGGCGGTGGTGGTATGGGTGGAGATGGCAACGGTGGAGGTGGTACAAACGGTGCAGACGGCGGCTCACCTAATGGTGGAATCGGCGCAACTTCTACTGGTGCTGGTGGGAATGGTGGTTCAGGTGGTGGTGGCGGTGGCGGCAAAGGGAGTGGCAATGGCGGCAACGGCGGTTTTGGTGGCGGTGGCGGTGCTAGTGGCAGCAGTGGTTTTGGTGGTAATGGTGGTTTTGGTGGCGGTGGCGGCAGTGGTAGTAGTGCTGGTGGTAATTTTAATAAAGGAGGCTTTGGCGGTGGAAACGGTGGCGGAAATACCGCCGGTGGCGGCGGTGCTGGCTTAGGAGGTGCCCTTTTCAATAATTATCAAGGCAGTGTAACTATTACTAATAGTACGTTTTCGGGCAATACAACAACTGCGGGCACTGGTATTAGTAATGGTACTGCATATGGCAGTGGCTTATTCAACCGTAATGGTACTGTAACGGTCATCAACTCAACAATCAACGAATCTGTCTATAATCTCGGTACGAGTAATGACGATTATTCAGGTGGACCCTCACGCAGCGGTGGCACACTAACGCTTCTGAATACCATTATTTCTACTTGTAATAACAACGGTGGCACAGTAGTAGGGCCATCAGCCAACCGAAATCTGATTCAAAATAACACAGGTTGTGACACACCTTATTTGACAGGGAATCCAAATCTAAGTGCCTTGCAAAACAATGGTGGTTTGACAAAAACAATGATGCTGCTCCAGCCCAGCATCGCCATTGATGCTGGCGACAATAGCGTTCTCAGTTCTCCCTACAGTTTAACTACAGACCAGACGGGTAAACCTCGTCAGGCCAACAGCATAGTGGACATCGGTGCATTTGAAAGTCAATTGGTACTTAATCCGGCGACATTCCCAAATGCTCAAGTAGGTACATCCTACAATCAAACTATTACGGCAACAGACGGTACAAGCCCTTATACCTTCGTTGTAACTGGCGGAACATTGCCCACAGGTCTTACACTTTCTTCTGGAGGGGTGCTTTCTGGCTCGCCTTCACCAGCAGGTGGACCATTCTCTTTTGAAGTAACTGCTACCGATAATACAGGCAAAAAAGGCGGTCGGTTGTATAACACCATCACTATTTGCGGTACTATTTCGGCAACCCCAGCTTCTCTTACAGATGCTACATTTGGCACTGGCTATACACAGACCCTGACAGGTACTGGCGGTACTGCTCCTTATACATTTGTCGTTACAGGAGGTAGCTTGCCAAGTGGTATGTCCGTCACATCAGCGGGCGTATTGCAAGGCAGTCCTATCACAGCAGGTACAGCCAATTTTACCATTACCCTCACCGATGTCAATGGCTGCGTCGGCACGAAGGCATATTCTTTAAACGTTAACACTAACGCTTGCACGACATCGGCTATTACCGTTACTAGTACAGCCGATAGCGGCCCCGGCACTTTACGACAGGCCATTACAGATATCTGTGGTGGAGGTACTATCACTATTCAACCAGGTTTAGGAACCATTACCCTAAGCACAGTAGGCGATTATAGTTTTGGCCCAACAGCACTGACTATCAGTAATAAAGCGGTCACGATTAACGGTAATGGTGCGATTATTCAACGAGATAACAGCGTTAGCAACCTACGACTCTTCTACATCAATGCTACAGGTAACCTTGTGTTGCAAAACATTACTTTAAAAAATGGATTGGCTAAAGGTGGTAATGGCGGTACCATCGGTGGCGGCGGTGGTGGCGGCTTAGGTGGAGCCATTGTCAATCAAGGTAACTTAACCGTAGAAAACAGCACACTAAATAGTAATCAGGCCATCGGCGGCAACGGAGGAGCGAGTGGTAGCAATAACGGCGCTGGCGGTGGTGGCGGTCTAGGCTTTAATGGTGGGAACAATGGCGGCGGTGGCGGCGGTAGAAATGGTGCAGGAAGCAATGGCGGTACTACGGGTGGTGCTGGTGGGTTACCTGCAGGGGGCGGTGGTGCCAACGGAACTAACGGTACTGGTGCCGGCGGCGGCACCGGCGGCACTGGCAATACAGGCGGTGGCGGTGGCGGTACTAGCGGTAGCTCCAGCGGTTCATCTGGTAAAGGCGGTGCAGGTGGTTTTGGTGGCGGCGGTGGCGGTGCAGGTGGTAGTGGTTTTGGCCTTAATATTGGTATCTCAGGTGTAGGCGGTTTTGGTGGTGGCGGCGGCGGAGGAGGAAACTCAAACTTTCAAAGCAATAGTGGCGCAGCTGGCGGATTTGCTGGCGGCGGTGGCGGCGGTGGCGCAGGCAACACTGGCGCAGCTGGTGGGTTTGCCGGTGGACAAGGCGGAAATAACAATGGCGCTGGCGGCGGCGGCGGCGGTTTGGGAGGTGCTATTTTCAACTACCTCGGCACTGTAAAACTCATCAATAGTACACTTTCAGCCAATACAGCTCAGGGGGGCAACGGTGGCAATGGCTCAACCAATGGAAGCGCAGGAGGTAGCGGCTATGGCGGTGGCGTGTTTAATTACAACGGGTCTGTCACAGCGGTGGCAGTTACCATGAGTAATAATACCGTTACTGCTGGAACCAACGGTACACCTACTCCTTCTACAGTTTCTGAGGCAGCGGGCGGCGGAATTTACAATTTAGGCGATGCCGCCCAAACGAACCTTTCTATCATCAACTCCATCATTGCCAACACTAGCAATGGAGCTACCGATTGTTCGTGTAACACTATCAACGGTGGGTCTAATAGCATTATGGGCAATAATAGTTTGATTGAAAACAACAATGGCTGCGGTAGCCCAGCCCTGAGTGCTGACCCAAATTTAGGAGCACTGGCTGATAATGGTGGGTTTACTCTCACACATGCCCTACAAACGGGTAGTCCTGCTATTGATGCAGGCGACAATACGCTCATCTCTGCGCCTTACAGCCTAACTACTGACCAACGAGGCTCAGGCTTTGTACGCCAATATGGCGGAACGGTGGACATCGGTGCTTTTGAGACACAAGACATCAACACTATGCCTACCATTACGGCACAAACGGGCATTTCAAGACAACAAGGCTCGGCAGGTACTAATGCCCAGATTGCCACTGTTAACGATACCGAAAGCGGCGCTGCCGCTGTAACAGTTACTGTTACCAGTGCCAATCCTTCTAATGGTGTAACCATTTCTAACATTGTTAATACGAATGGTACAATCACAGCAGATATTGTTGCGGACTGCTCGGCAACTGCTGCCAGTTTTACTTTACAAGCGAGCGATGGCAGTCTAACTGCAACAGCAACCTTGAACATTACAGTTACCTCAAATACGCCTCCTGTCTTATCCTATAATAACACCTCTACTAATCTTGGCAGTGGTATAACGGTGAACCCAGCCACAGGACCTTCTGACAATGGCAGCGTTTCTAGCATTATTGTACAAGGGGTTTCGCCTTCTATCTCTCCAGCTATTATTACAGTTGATAACACAACCGGAGTAGTGACCATACCCAACAATGTGCCAGCTGGTAGTTATACCGTCACGATTCGTGCTACTGATAACTGTGGGGCAACAACCGATCAGAGTTTTACATTAACGGTAGTTGGTCCTGATTACACCATCACCACTACAGGAAACATCATCACCATCACTGACCTATCGGGCAACAGCGAAACGCTTAACATCTCTCAAAATAGTACCAACATCCGTTTCAGCGCACTGAGTAGCACCTACTCCATTAACGGCGGTGCGGCCACAGCCTTCACCACGCCCGCCGATGTAGCCCTTGCAGGCATCACGGACATCGTGGTTAACACCGCCGACGGCAGCGACGTCATCAACGTAGGGGCTTTCACTGCCAATCTACCCAACCTTACTATCAACGGCGGCATAGGCAATGACCAAGTGAACTTCAACGGAGACATCACTTTTGCCACCAACGCCAACCTCGACGTGGACTTGCAAAACGACGATGCCACGCCGGGGAAAGACGGGATTGCCTTTGCCGCCAATGCCAACATTATTGTTTCGGGTACAGGAATGGCCACGCTGAAAGTGAGCAAAAACGTAACGTTCAACAGCGGCTCATCGCTTGAAACCACCAATGGCGACCTGACCGTGGAGGCCAATCAGCAAACTACACCAACGACTGGTAATTTCGTAGGGGTGTCTTTGGATGGTGGTCAGTTATGGGTAAACGGAACGGGCAATTTGTTGGTAAAAGGCAAAGGTGGCAATACGGATTATTTTCAGCATGGCATACAGGTACTCAGTGCGGGTTTGATAAGCGGCGGCACAAGCGGAACAACCATGGTGCAAGGCACGGGTGGGCCAACAAGCGGCAGTGCCAATTATAGCGTTTATGTTGACGGTACCAACAGCCAAATCACCTCGAATGGTGGCAATGTCAGTGTGACGGGTCAGGGGGGCGGCATAGGCAGCACCTCAAACTTCAACTTAGGCGTCTGTATCAACGCCGGCGGCCAAATCACTGCAGGCGGCAGTGGCACAGTAACGGTGCAAGGCACGGGCGGGGCAACAAGTGGCCCTTCCAATTATGGCGTTGCTGTTGGAGGTACCAACAGCCAAATCACCTCGAATGGTGGCAATGTCAGTGTGACGGGTCAGGGGGGCGGCACAGGCACTTCAACCCAAAACTACGGTGTCAATATCACCTTCGGAGGCCAAATCACCGCAGGCGGCACTGGCACGGTAACGGTGCAAGGCACGGGCGGGGCATCAGGTGGTGCCAATAATATTGGTATTTATGTGAGAAATATCAATAGCCAAATCACTTCCAGTGGTAGTAACATCACCATCACAGGCATCGAAGGGAATGGGACAACTGGAACCGGTATAGAACTACTCAGTTCGGCTGCTATCACCACCGCCACCAACGGCGGCAACATCACACTCATCGGCAACAGTATGAATCTGAGTAGCACGGTAGCAACCCAATCGGGCGGTACCACTACGTTGCGTCCCTACACTGATGGGGTACAAATTGACCTCGGCACGGCAACAGATGCTATCGGCGGTCCACTTGGCTTGAGCAATGGCGAACTCAACCAAATTAGCACTGGTACGCTCATCATCGGCAATGCCAACAGTGGTAACCTCACCGTGTCGGCAGCCATGAGCCGTTCTGCCAGCACCAATGTGCAATTGGTTAGCGGTGGCGATGTGCTAATCAGCGGCGGAGGCTTTGATACCAATGGCGGAAACCTTTTACTCGACCCAGGCACGTCACCTAAAGCCGTGAAACCTACTTTCAATGGCATAGATGCAACGGTAGGCACGTTGAGTTTTGCCAGTGATTTAAGCATTGCCATCAACGGTACTACG
Organism: Spirosomataceae bacterium; assembly: GCA_046329195.1. Taxonomy (GTDB): domain Bacteria; phylum Bacteroidota; class Bacteroidia; order Cytophagales; family Spirosomataceae; genus JAXLVB01. The sequence goes on from JAXLVB010000001.1 coordinate 2,316,040, forward strand.
CTCGGCGACGGCACGGGTAGCACCTACACCCAACTCAACGTAGCAGGGGTGGTGGATTTGACAGGCGTTGATTTACTTTTTTCGGGGTCTTATGTCCCCACGTTGGGCGGCGAGGTGTTTACCATTGTCGCCAACGACGGTACAGATGCTATTGTGGGTACGTTCACAGGTTTGGCCGAAGGCGCAACGATTAGCAATTTCAGAGGCAGTGGGCTCAATGCCACCATCAGTTATGTAGGTGGTTCGGGCAATAATGATGTGGTCATCACCGTAGCTAATGCCCCTGCTGATTATACCATTACTACCACAGGCAACGTGCTCACCATCACCGACGTAGCGGGCAATGGCGAGTCACTTTACATTTCACAAAACAATACTAACATCCGTTTCGACGTAACCGGGCGTACTTACAGCATCAATGGCGGAGCTACCACGGCCTTTACCACCCCTGCGGACGTAGCCTTGGCGGGCATTACGAGCATTGTGGTCAATACCGCCACGGGCAACGACATCATCACCGTAGGTGCTTTCACGGCCAACCTACCCAGCCTTACCATCAACGGTGGCATAGGCGACGACCAAGTGAGCTTCAACAGCGACATTACTTTCACTACTAATGCTAACCTTGATTTGGACTTGCAAAACGACGATGCCACGCCAGGTACTGACCGAATAATCTTTGGCAGCAATGTTAATATCATCTTGTCGGGTACGGGCGTGGCCACTCTCAAAGTAAGCCAAAATGTAAATTTTGCTGTTGGTTCTTCTCTCGAAACTACTGACGGAGACTTAATCATTGAAGCTAACCAACAAGCCACACCCACCACGGGAAGCTTCGTCGGTATCACTGTCTATAGTGGTGTGGTGCGTATCAACGGCACAGGCAATCTATCATTAAAAGGCAAAGGCGGTACTACGGGTTCTTCTCAGCAGGGTATCTTCTTACCATCTAACAGTTTGATAAGCGGTGGCACCAGCGGAACGGCAAGCGTGCAGGGCACAGGTGGTGCATCAAGTAGTGGTGGTAATTTCGGTATTTACATGGTTGGTACAGGCAGCCTGATTACCGCTAGTGGTGCCAATGTGAGTGTAACGGGCACGGGAGGCGGCACAGGTGCCACTAATCATGGTGTGTACCTTTTAGGAGGGGCTCAAATTACGGCGGGTGGTAGTGGTACCGTAATGGTGCAAGGCACAGGTGGAGCAGCAAGTGGCAATGACAACGATGGCGTGGCCATTGTGAGTACTGGTAGTCGAATTACCTCCAATAGTGGCAACGTCAGTGTAACAGGTACAGGTGGTGGAACGGGTTCTTCGGGGGGTAATGATGGCGTGAACCTTCAAGGAGAAGGCCAAATCTCAGCTGGTGGTACGGGTAGCGTAACGGTGCAGGGTATGGGTGGCGCAACGAGTGGTAATAGTAATTACGGTGTTTACGTTTCAGAGACCAACAGCCAAATTACCTCGAATGGTGGTAACGTGAGTGTAACGGGTACAGGCAGTGGCACAGGCACTTCAGCCAACAACTTCGGTGTCTATCTCTACTCAGCCGGCCGAATCACCGCAGGTGGCAGTGGTACTGTTACAGTGCAAGGTACGGGTGGGGCTTCAGGTGGCAGTGCCAATTATGGCGTTTACATTACGAGCACCAACAGCCAAATCACCTCTAATAGTGGCGCTGTCAGTGTGACGGGTCAAGGTGGCACAGGTACTTCAACCACCAACTACGGTGTCTATATCACCACCGCAGGCCAAATCACCGCAGGCGGCACTGGTACGGTAACGGTACAAGGCACAGGCGGTGCTTCAGGTGGCAGTTTTAATTATGGCGTTTATATTACAGGCACCAACAGCCAAGTTACCTCTAGTGGTGGCAATGTTAATGTAACTGGCTTAGGTGGTGGTACAGGTACAAGTAGTGTCAATGTAGGTATTTATTTAGAAAATGCCGGAAAAATCACAGCAGGCGGTACAGGTATCGTAATCGTAAACGGTACGGGTGGTTCAACAAGTGGCAATAATAATTATGGTCTATATGTCACAGGACTCAACGCTAAGATTACCAGTAACAATGGCGACATTAATCTTACAGGGCAAGGGGGAGGGTCGGGTACTTCGTTAGGTAACTATGGTTTGGTTCTATTCTCTGCTGCTCAGGTAGTAGCAGGAGGTAATGGCAATGTAATGATACAAGCTAATGGAGGAGCAAGTTCGGGAGGTTCTAACTTTGGTCTCAATATGCAAGATGTTGGCACGTTGGTCAGTTCGTCAGGTGGCAATGTAAGCATTAATGCTGTGGGTGGAGGCAGTGGAGCAAGTAGTTCTAATTTTGGCGCCAATGTAATTACTAATGCAAAAGTAAGTGCAGGGGGTAGTGGTACAGTATCAATAACTGGGCAAGGTGGCACTGGAACGGGGGGCAACAACTATGGTGTCAGAATAGCCAGTTCGGGTACACAAATCACAACAGGCGGTGGTGACATAACGATAACCGGAATCGAAGGGGTTGGAGGTAGCTCTTGGGGCATTGACCATACCTCTTCTGCCGCCATCACCACCGCCACCAACGGCGGTAACATCACGCTCATGGCCAACAGCATGAATTTGAGTGCTACGGTAAGCACCCAATCAGGCGGCACCACTACCCTACGGCAATACACCAACAACGTAGCCATCAACCTCGGCACAGCTACCGATGCCATCGGCGGGCCGCTTGGTCTGTCTGATACTGAACTTGATAACATTACCACTGGCACACTCATCATCGGCGATGCCAATAGTGGCACCCTCACCGTGTCGGCAGCCATCAGCCGTCCGTCTAGTACCAATGTACAGATCATTAGTGGAGGCGATGTGCTAATCAGCGGCGGAGGCTTTGATACCAATGGCGGCACGCTTTTACTCGACCCAGGCACGTCACCCAAAGCCGTGAAACCTACTTTCAATGGCATAGATGCAACGGTAGGCACGTTGAGTTTTGCCAGTGATTTAAGCATTGCCATCAACGGTACTACGCTCGGCGACGGCACGGGTAGCACCTATACCCAACTCAACGTAGCAGGGGTCGTGGATTTGACAGGCGTTGATTTACTTTTTTCGGGGTCTTATGTCCCCACGTTGGGCGGCGAGGTGTTTACCATTGTCGCCAACGACGGTACAGATGCCATCGTGGGTACGTTCACAGGTTTGGCAGAAGGCGCAACGATTAGCAATTTTAGAGGGAGCGGCTTGAATGCAAGGATTAGTTATGTAGGTGGAACAGGCAATAATGACGTAGTACTAACCTTAGAAAATCCATGTTCAGCACAGGCAGGCACCAGCACACCAACGGTATGTGTGGGAGGAGCCATCACGCTGACCTCATCGGGCGCAGGCACAGGGGGAGCCTACACTTGGTCTGGCCCAGCTGGTAGCGGATACAGCAGCAACAGCCAAAATCCTACGGCCTTCACGGCCAGCAGTACGAGTTTTGGAGGCGTTTATAGTGTAACTATTTCCACTACGACAGGCTGTACAGCCAGTGCGACCACCAGTGTAGAAGTCAAAGCCAGCCCCACAGCTGTTGCAGGTACGAGCACACCAAGCGTATGCGTTGGTGGTGTCATCACGCTGACCTCCTCGGGCGGAAGTAGTTATAGTTGGAATGGCCCCAACAACTTTAGCAATAACACCCAAAACCCAACCACTTTCAGTGCCATTAGCACCAATCAAGGGGGCATCTATAGCGTCAGCGTCACCTCGACCAACGGCTGTACAGCCAGTGCGACCACCAGTGTAGAAGTCAAAGTCAGTCCCACGGCTGTTGCAGGTACGAGCACACCAATCGTATGCGTTGGTGGTGCCATCAATCTAACCTCCTCGGGTGGAAGTAGTTATAGCTGGAATGGCCCCAACAACTTTAGCAATAACACCCAAAACCCAACCACTTTCAGTGCCATTAGCACCAATCAAGGGGGCATCTATAGCGTCAGCGTCACCTCGGCCAATGGCTGCACGGCCAGTGCGACCACCAGCGTAGAAGTCAAAGTCAGTCCCACAGCTGTTGCAGGTACGAGCACACCAATCGTATGCGTTGGTGGTGCCATCACGCTGACCTCCTCGGGAGGAAGTAGTTATAGTTGGAACGGTCCGAGTGGCTTCAATGACAATACCCAAAACCCGACTACTTTCAGTGCCATTAGCACCAATCAAGGGGGCATCTATAGCGTCAGCGTCACCTCGGCCAATGGCTGCACAGCCAGTGCGACCACCAGCGTGCAAGTCATATCAAGTCCCAACGCCCAAGCCGGAGCAACACCTAGCAGTGTCTGCCTAGGCAGCACTATCAACCTGACCTCCTCCGGCGGGAGTAGTTACAGTTGGAATGGTCCAAGTAGCTTCAGTAATAGTATGCAAAACCCGACCTCATTCAGTGCCATTAGCACCAATCAAGGGGGCATCTATAGCGTCAGTGTAACAGTCGGTAGTTGTACAGCCAGTGCGACTACCAGCGTAGAAGTCAAAGTTAGTCCCACGGCTGTTGCAGGTACGAGCACACCAATCGTATGCGTTGGTGGTGCCATCAATCTAACCTCCTCTGGCGGAAGTAGTTACAGTTGGAATGGCCCGAGTGGCTTCAATGACAATACCCAAAACCCGACCACTTTCAGTGCCACTAGTACCAATCAAGGGGGCATCTATAGTGTCAGCGTCACCTCGGCCAACGGCTGCACGGCCAGTGCAACCACCAGCGTAGAAGTCAAAGCCAGCCCCACGGCTGTTGCAGGTACGAGCACGCCAAGCGTATGCGTTGGTGGTGCCATTACGCTAACCTCCTCGGGCGGAAGTAGTTACAGTTGAACGGCTTCCGAGTGGCTTCAATGACAATACCCAAAACCCGACTACTTTCAGTGCCATTAGCACCAATCAAGGAGGCATCTATAGCGTCAGCGTCACCTCGACCAACGGCTGTACAGCCAGTGCGACCACCAGCGTGCAAGTCATATCAAGTCCCAACGCCCAAGCCGGGGCAACACCTAGCAGTGTCTGCCTAGGCAGCACTATCAACCTGACCTCCTCGGGCGGGAGTAGTTACAGTTGGAACGGCCCCAACAACTTTAGCAATAACACCCAAAACCCAAGCCCCTTCAGTGCCATTAGTACCAATCAAGGGGGCATCTATAGCGTCAGTGTAACAGTCGGTAGCTGTACAGCCAGTGCGACGACAAGTGTAGAAGTCAAAGTCAGTCCCACGGCTGTTGCAGGTACGAGCACACCAATCGTATGCGTTGGTGGTGCCATTACGCTAACCTCCTCGGGCGGAAGTAGTTATAGCTGGAACGGCCCAACAACTTTAGCAATAACACCCAAACCCCAACCACTTTCAGTGCCATTAGCACCAATCAAGGAGGCATCTATAGCGTCAGCGTCACCTCGACCAACGGCTGCACGGCCAGTGCGACCACCAGTGTGCAAGTCATATCAAGTCCCAACGCCCAAGCCGGAGCAACACCTAGCAGTGTCTGCCTAGGCAGCACTATCAACCTGACCTCCTCCGGCGGGAGTAGTTACAGTTGGAATTATTCAAGTAGCTTTAGCAATAACACCCAAACCCAAGCCCCTTCAGTGCCATTAGTACCAATCAAGGGGGCATCTATAGCGTCAGTGTAACAGTCGGTAGCTGTACAGCCAGTGCGACGACAAGTGTAGAAGTCAAAGCCAGCCCCACGGCTGTTGCAGGTACGAGCACGCCAAGCGTATGCGTTGGTGGTGCCATTACGCTAACCTCCTCGGGCGGAAGTAGTTACAGTTGGAACGGCTTCGAGTGGCTTCAATGACAATACCCAAAACCCGACCACTTTCAGTGCCACTAGTACCAATCAAGGGGGCATCTATAGCGTCAGCGTCACCTCGGCCAATGGCTGCACGGCCAGTGCGACCACCAGCGTGCAAGTCATATCAAGTCCCAACGCCCAAGCCGGGGCAACACCTAGCAGTGTCTGCCTAGGCAGCACTATCAACCTGACCTCCTCGGGCGGGAGTAGTTACAGTTGGAACTACCAACAACTTTAGCAATAACACCCAAACCCAAGTCCCTTTGGCGCTATTAGTACCAATCAAGGGGGAATTTATAGCGTCAGTGTAACAGTCGGTAGCTGTACAGCCAGTGCGACGACAAGTGTAGAAGTCAAAGCCAGCCCCACAGCTGTTGCAAGCACCAGCACCCCAATCGTATGCGTTGGTGGTGCCATCAATCTAACCTCCTCGGGCGGAAGTAGTTACAGTTGGAACGGCCGAGTGGCTTCAATGACAATACTCAAAACCCAACCACTTTCAGTGCCACTAGTACCAATCAGGGAGGCGTCTATAGCGTCAGTGTAAGCCTAAACGGCTGTACAGCCAGTGCGACGACAAGCGTACAAGTAAATGGAAAACCAAGCGCAGTCATCAGTATGAGCAATGCCCAAGTGTGCATCGGACAAAGCATCAGCCTCACCGCCAGCGGAGGCAGCAGTTACAGTTGGGGTAGTAGCGGAGGTAGTTTTACCAGTGGCACCAACGCCATCACCAGCTTCAGTAGCAGTAATGCAAGTAGCTACACCCTGACGGTGAGCGTAAGCAACAGCGTGAATTGCAGTGCCACAGCGACAGCGACGGTACAAGTCACCAACACACCCAATGCCAGCATCAGTCCAAGTACAGCACAGAGCATCTGTGTAGGAACGAGCCTAAGCCTAACGGCCAGTGGAGGCAGTGTTTACAGCTGGCGAGGCCGAACGGCTTCAGCAGCAACAGTGCGATGGCCAGCGTCAACACCAGCAGCACAGCCAACAGCGGAGGGTATAGTGTAACAGTGGGCAATGCCGGCAACTGCACAGCCACAGCCAGCCTACAAGTAACCATCAGTCAAGCCATCGCCCAAGTGAACCCGAGCAGTCAATCCGTCTGTGTGGGTGGCACGGTATCGTTGAGCAGCGTAGGGACGGGGAGTTACAGCTGGCGAGGCCAACAACTTCAGCAGCAGTGTTCAGAACGTAAGTTTCAACCTGAGCAGCAGTGCGCAATGGGGGATCTACAGCCTGACGGTAGTGTCAGGAGTGTGCAGTGCGAGCACGAGCGCCGAAGTCAAGCAAGGGACGACCCAGTTTGGCAGCAACAGCCCGGTGTGTGTGGGGGGACCTTGCAATTCACGGCCAGTGGTGGAGGGGCAGTGTACTCGTGGTATCGTCCGACCAACAACTTCAGTTCGAGTCAACAGAATCCAGTGATACAAAACGTGAAGGTCAGTGATGGAGGATTGTACTTTGTGAGTGTGAGTGGGAGTGGAGGCTGTACGGGGAGTGGGTTGTTGCAAGTGATGATCATCAACACACCGATAGATGTGAGTTTCAGTGTGAGTCCGAGCAGCATCTGTTGGGGGAGTACGGTGACGTTGAGTGCGAGTAGTGGGACGGGGAGTAGTTACAGTTGGAGTGAAGCCGAATGGGTTTAGTGGGAACACCCGTACGAAAACCATTGGAAGTATGAGGGTAGAGAACGAGGGTATGTATCGGTTAACGGTGAAGAGTGGCCAGTGTTGGGGTTACAGTGAGAAGGAGGTTCGCATCAACTGTGCGACGAGGGTAGCCAGTGAGGAGGGAGTGGAAGACCAACTACAAGTAAAAGTGTGGGAGAATCCGACGAGGGGGAAATTGCAAGTAGAAGTGAAGTTGGCAGAGGCCGGGCCATAGCGTTGGAGTGGCTGGATAGTCAAGGGAAAAAGATAGAGGAATGGTCGGAGCAAGAGGCCAAGCGAGAGCATCGGTTGTGGTTAGATGTGGAGAAGTACGAGGAGGGGATATACTTGCTACGAGTACAGAGTGGGCCATATCACAAGACCATCAAAGTATGGAAGGTAGATTGATGCTATTTCCCTACCACAAAATCAAGAGAGCAGGCATGAACCTGCTCTCTTGATTTTGTAGCCACTCAGTAAATTTTTTTCTAAAACAAGCATCTGTACCGAATCAATACCGTACTTTGCAAAAATTACGTGTATTGCCTCTGCCAGTTTTCATGTACTTTGTCTAAATGTTCGCATGAAATACAAAGCGCTTTTCATTTTCTGGGCTTGTTTCAGCACTGCTGGGTTTTCTCAGAAAGTATGTCATTGCATTGAATATGAAAAACTTAGTGCAAAAATAAGCAACGACAGTTTGATAGCGTTGAAGCTATTAAAATCAGAAGAGCTGATTTGTCAAGCCAAGGGTAATGAGTTGATGGCCAGTTACTTAATCTTTCAAGCCGATCTAAGCAATGCCGCCCTTTTTTTACAGAAGGCAGAGCAATTGTACTTGCAAGAAGCTTGCTCCGAAGGACAATTGATGACTATCTACAAATACTGGGCGCAACTTTATTATACCAAATCAGATTTTGCCAAAGCGCAATTCTACACTTTCAAGCTGTTACATAGTGCCGAATTAGCCCAAAATTTCTATGAAGAAGCCGGCAGCAACACCATGATTGCCCAACTCTTCAATCAGACCAATCAGGCTAACAAAGGCATTATTTATAGTCGCAGAGCCGTAGCCTTACTGCCCCAAATAACCAACCTTACCCAGAAAAACGATATTTTATTTAAACTTTCTAAACGTTATCTCTGGCATTATCAAGATACTAAAACGCAGTCAAGCCTTGACTCATCCGAGCTATTCAGTCAACAAAATATAGCCTTGTCTAGACAACTCAATGACAAGATAACCATCGGAAAAGCCCTCAATAATTTGCAAGGCATCGAATATGAAAAAGGAAATTTACAAAAAGCACTTGTGCTGTTAGATAGTAGTTTTGCCTATATCGAACCAGGAGATTACAATAATTTACGGACGAGCTTTTACGATAAGGCTGATATTTTATTGGAGTTAGGTCTATTTAATCAGGCTGCAGTAATAGCTGATTCGGCGCTGGTTTGTGATTTTAAGCTAAAGAATGATGCCTATATTGCCGATACCTACGACTTGATAGCCCGCATTGCCAAGGCCAAAGGCGACTACCAAAAAGCCTTGAAATACAGTGAACTCAGCCGAAGTATAACCGACAGTATTCGTACGGTAGAGCGAAGCAAAGAAGTAGCCGAACTTGAACGAAAATACAATCAGGCTAAAAACGAAAAAACTATCAAAGAACTGACTCAAGAGCGAAGCATCTACGTTTTGTTAGCCCTAACAGGCGTATTGATAGCCGTAGTAATTGGGTTTTTCTTGCGCCAACAATCACTCAAACACAAAAAGAACATTCTCGAAACAGAGCAACGCCTCAATCGAGCCAGAATGAACCCTCACTTTTTTTTCAATGCGCTTACTACCCTTCAAAAAATAGCTTTTCGAGAAAACAGCGGGCAGGCTATAGCCAGTAATCTGTCGAAGTTTAGCAACATCATGCGAACTACCCTCGAAAGTACCTACAAAGAATTCGTAACGGTTGAGTACGAAATAGCGTTTTTGCAAGAGTACCTCGACGTGCAAAAAATCCGTTTCCCACAGGCATTTAGCCATGAAATTAGGGCCGATGACGATATCGAAATTGACGAAGTGCTAATTCCTCCCATGATTATCCAACCCTTTGTCGAAAACAGTATTGAGCATGGTTTCAAGGCAATTGACTATACAGGTACTATTCTGGTTCACTTCCAAAAGCAAGATACTACATTAGTGATTTGGATTAAAGATAATGGTAAGGGTTTGACTATCAGAGAGAAAAAAGAAGGTGAGCACATCAGTCGAGCTATTCAGATTATTGAAGACCGCATGTATTTGCTCAATAGTAAGCTAAAAACCAAGGCAAACTTCCATATTGAGAATGCTCCCACCTATAGCGGAGTAGTGGTGAAAATTCAATTACCTTTGCTTTACAAAAGCGATAATTTGAACTAACAGGATGAAACTTCTATTGATTGACGACGAAGCAGAAGTGAGGCAGGCGTTGCGAGAAATAATCAGCAATAGTAGTGTAGGTATTGAATCCATCTGCGAAGCTGACGGAGTAAGCACCGGACTCAAAGCCATACAATTAGAAAAGCCAGACATTGTATTGCTGGACATTGGCCTGCAAGATGGCACAGGGTTCGACTTGCTCAAGCAAATCCCTAACCCAACTTTCCAACTCATTTTTATTACTGCTTATCAGCAATTTGCCATACAAGCATTTAAAGTCAGTGCCATAGACTATCTGCTCAAACCCATAGACCCTTTTGAATTACAACAAACACTTTACAAAGCAAAAGAAAACATTGCTAATGAGGTATTTAGACACCAGTTGCAGGTGCTCATGCAACAACTGTTACCAAAACAAGAGGCTGATATGCAGATTGTACTGAAAGATATAGACCGGACTTATTTTGTGAAACTCAATGAAATTTTGTTTTGTGAAGCCGAAGGTTCCTATACCAAATTTTACCTAACCAATAAAGAAACTATTTTGGTATCTCGTAATTTACACACTTACGAAGAACTCTTAGCCCCTTCAGGATTTATCCGAACCCACCATTCTTGTGTAGTAAATCCCAACAAAATCAAAGTTTTTGACCGCAAAACAGATAACGGCAGCCTTATTCTCGAAAGCGGCCATGTCATTCCTGTTTCGCAGCGAAAGCGAGAGTACATCATTCATTTCTTAGAAAATCGGCTATAATGATAAGGATAAATTCATTACTAACGTTTATACAATACCGTTCATAAAATAGCCTTCAATTGTTGTAATATTTTTATCACTTATCAAAACTTTGGTATCACTGGCAAAACGATAATCTTCGTTGGTAAAACGTGGATAATTCCTTCTGAATTTTAGCCCTAACTTGGCTTCAAGTGTACTTTCCCTCATGTCCAGTTTAAACACTGGACTAACACCCTATTTATGCCAAATGGCTGGCTGATTCTTTACTCCAGAAACGACAATGAAAAAATTACTACACTACCTCGCATCAATAACTGGTGCATTTATGAGTTTGACTTTGCTCCATACGGCTGCTTTGGCTCAAACAACACTGCTTTCCGAAAGTTTTGAAACAGATGGAGAGGGGACAAGATACACCTCAAATACGTTTTCATATTGTTCGGGGTCGCCCGGGGGCAATCCTGATTATTTTTTAAGAACAAATACAAATCCTGTACTTCCCACGGGTTGCGCAGCTGGTTTTGGAAGTACTTTAACAAATTTACAAGGGTCTTATTTTTGGGCAAGTGAAGACATTCGGTCAAGTTCGCCCGTTGTGAATGGTCGCCCGCCTGGAGACATTACATTCAATACCATTAATATCAATGGCTATGTCTCCCTACAAGTATCTTTATACTTAGCAACAGCAAGTAATAATGGTATAAGGTGGGAAGATACGGATAAAATTAACATTAAGGTGAGTATGAATGGTGGGACATTCAATACCGTTGGGCGATTTATGGGCGATGCTGTCGCTGGGGGTAGGTTGAGAATTGATAGCAATTTAGATGGCGTAATAGACGCTAACGATGTAGCTACTACCTGCGACCAAGATAATTTTGCTAAATATACTTTTACTATTCCTTATACTGGCTCTACTATGCAGTTGAAACTTGAATTTGATCAAATAGGTGGAACAGAAGAGTTAGCCATAGATTTAATAGAAGTAACGGGTGTATATGTTGCCCCGGATGTTTTTTGGGTAGATGATTTTGAAAACGCAACAGCGCCCTCGTCAGGCACACGTACTCCCCAAGCTAATGCTGGCTTTGCAGGGACTCCGGCTTTTACATCTTATTTTAAAAGAACCGATGGTTCAGATATTAGTTTAGCTACTCCCACCACTTCGTATTCTGGTAAACAAGGCACTTATTTTTGGGCTGGCGAAGACCATGATGCCAGTGCTTCACCTACCACCACAGGTGAATTGAATATAGTTTGGGATGGGATTAATATTGCTGGAAAATCAGGACTTAGTTTTCAAGGTCTTTTTGGTGCCAATAGCGAAAATGGCTCATGGGATAATTTTGATACGGGTAGTAGTGCTACTGGTTTTGGAGTTTTCACAGGCATAAGTAACGATTATTTAATTGTAGATTACGCTATTGACGGAGGCGCCTATACACAATTAATGGCATTTTTTAGTGATAATATAATAGGTCCCATTGGTACTGCCAAAAGGCTTTTAGAAGATACAGATGGGAATTATATTGGAAATGGTACTGTTTTGACCAGAACATTGACCGATATTACTAAGCCGATTACAGGAACAGGCTCAACCTTAAAAATAAGAATTAGGGTGTATTCAAATGGAGGTTCAGAAGAATGGGCGATAGATAATTTTAGATTATTAGAAACTACCAATTCTTGTTCGCTGACGGTTACGGCAGGTACCTCTACGCCTTCGGTTTGTGTAGGGCAAAACATCAGCCTTACTGTTACGGCAGGCGACAGCTACACCTGGGCAGGGCCAACTGGCAGCAATTATAGCAGTAGTACCCAAAACCCCAGCGCTACAGCCAGTAGTACAACGTTTAGTGGGGTCTATTCCGTTACGGTTTCAAGTGCAGGCTGTACCGCCAGTAGTACGGTAAGTGTTAGCGTCAATGGCTTGCCCAATGGTAGCATCACCCCATCGAGCCCTACGGTGTGTTCAGGGACATCCATCACGCTGACAGCAGGGGGCGGAAGTACGTACACGTGGGCGGCATCGGGGGGAAGTTTTACATCGACGACGGGTAGCCCGACGACATGGAGTGGAGTAGCAGGAGGTTACACGATTACAGTAACCGTCAGCAATGGAACGTGTAGCAACACAGCGACGACGACGTTATCGGTGAATACGGTACCGACAGCAGGTATTTCATTGCCGCCCCCCCCTTATTGTGCAGGAGTGAGCATCAACCTGACGGGGACGGGGGGTAGTTCATACTCATGGGCATCATCAAACAGCGGATTTGTTTCGACAACGGGAAGCAGCCCAGGGTGGTCATCGTTGTCAGGGGGTAGTTATAGTGTAACCGTAACATCAGGGAATGGTACGTGCACAGCCAGTGCAACGGCGAGTATGAGCGTGAATAGTTTACCGAATGTAGGAATCACTACCTCAACGGCGACGGTGTGTTTGGGGACGAGCATCAACCTAACGGCGACGGGAGCGTCATCCTACACGTGGAGCGGGACTGGGGGAAGTTTCAGTTCGACGACCAATGCTATCAGTTCATGGAGTGGAGTAGCAGGAGGGTACACGCTGACGGTGGTAGGTAACAACGGAACGTGTAATAACACAGCCACGGCGACGGTGAGCGTTAATGGCTTGCCCAATGGTAGCATCACCCCATCGAGCCCTACGGTATGTTCAGGGACATCCATCACGCTGACAGCAGGGGGTGGAAGTACGTACACGTGGGCGGCATCGGGGGGAAGTTTTACATCGACGACGGGTAGCCCGACGACATGGAGTGGAGTAGCAGGAGGTTACACGATTACAGTAACCGTCAGCAATGGAACGTGTAGCAACACAGCGACGACGACGTTATCGGTGAATACGGTACCGACAGCAGGTATTTCATTGCCGCCCCCCCCTTATTGTGCAGGAGTGAGCATCAACCTGACGGGGACGGGGGGTAGTTCATACTCATGGGCATCATCAAACAGCGGATTTGTTTCGACAACGGGAAGCAGCCCAGGGTGGTCATCGTTGTCAGGGGGTAGTTATAGTGTAACCGTAACATCAGGGAATGGTACGTGCACAGCCAGTGCAACGGCGAGTATGAGCGTGAATAGTTTACCGAATGTAGGAATCACTACCTCAACGGCGACGGTGTGTTTGGGGACGAGCATCAACCTAACGGCGACGGGAGCGTCATCCTACACGTGGAGCGGGACTGGGGGAAGTTTCAGTTCGACGACCAATGCTATCAGTTCATGGAGTGGAGTAGCAGGAGGGTACACGCTGACGGTGGTAGGTAACAACGGAACGTGTAATAACACAGCCACGGCGACGGTGAGCGTTAATGGCTTGCCCAATGGTAGCATCACCCCATCGAGCCCTACGGTATGTTCAGGGACATCCATCACGCTGACAGCAGGGGGTGGAAGTACGTACACGTGGGCGGCATCGGGGGGAAGTTTTACATCGACGACGGGTAGCCCGACGACATGGAGTGGAGTAGCAGGAGGTTACACGATTACAGTAACCGTCAGCAATGGAACGTGTAGCAACACAGCGACGACGACGTTATCGGTGAATACGGTACCGACAGCAGGTATTTCATTGCCGCCCCCCCCTTATTGTGCAGGAGTGAGCATCAACCTGACGGGGACGGGGGGTAGTTCATACTCATGGGCATCATCAAACAGCGGATTTGTTTCGACAACGGGAAGCAGCCCAGGGTGGTCATCGTTGTCAGGGGGTAGTTATAGTGTAACCGTAACATCAGGGAATGGTACGTGCACAGCCAGTGCAACGGCGAGTATGAGCGTGAATAGTTTACCGAATGTAGGAATCACTACCTCAACGGCGACGGTGTGTTTGGGGACGAGCATCAACCTAACGGCGACGGGAGCGTCATCCTACACGTGGAGCGGGACTGGGGGAAGTTTCAGTTCGACGACCAATGCTATCAGTTCATGGAGTGGAGTAGCAGGAGGGTACACGCTGACGGTGGTAGGTAACAACGGAACGTGTAATAACACAGCCACGGCGACGGTGAGCGTTAATGGCTTGCCCAATGGTAGCATCACCCCATCGAGCCCTACGGTATGTTCAGGGACATCCATCACGCTGACAGCAGGGGGTGGAAGTACGTACACGTGGGCGGCATCGGGGGGAAGTTTTACATCGACGACGGGTAGCCCGACGACATGGAGTGGAGTAGCAGGAGGTTACACGATTACAGTAACCGTCAGCAATGGAACGTGTAGCAATAGTACGAGTGCCACGGTTCGAATCAATGCTTTACCGAGCACCAGCCTAAGTGTGAGCCAAAGTCAAGTCTGTGTAGGACAAAGCATCGGTCTAACCGCCAGTGGTGGTAGCAGCTACCGATGGAGCAGCAGTGGAGGAACCTTTACCAGTACCACCAACGCCCTGACCAGCTTCAGCAGCAGTAGTTCAAGCAGTTATACCATCAGCGTCAGCGTAAGCAACAGCGTAAACTGTAGCGCCACAGCCAGCGTGAGTGTTCAATACAACACCAGCCCAAGTGCGAGCATCAGTCCAAGTACAGCACAGAGCATCTGTGTAGGAACGAGCCTAAGCCTAACGGCCAGTGGAGGCAGTGTTTACAGCTGGCGAGGGCCGAACGGCTTCAGCAGCAACAGTGCGATGGCCAGCGTCAACACCAGCAGCACAGCCAACAGCGGAGGGTATAGTGTAACGGTGGGCAATGCCGGCAACTGCACAGCCACAGCCAGCCTACAAGTAACCATCAGTCAAGCCATCGCCCAAGTGAACCCGAGCAGTCAATCCGTCTGTGTGGGTGGCACGGTATCGCTGAGCAGCGTAGGGACGGGGAGTTACAGCTGGCGAGGGCCCAACAACTTCAGCAGCAGTGTTCAGAACGTAAGTTTCAACCTGAGCAGCAGTGCCCAATGGGGGATCTACAGCCTGACGGTAGTGTCAGGAGGGTGCAGTGCGAGCACGAGCGCCGAAGTCAAGCAAGGGACGGTCCAGTTTGGGAGCAACAGCCCGGTGTGTGTGGGGGGGACGTTGCAATTCACGGCCAGTGGTGGAGGGGCAGTGTACTCGTGGTATCGTCCGACCAACAACTTCAGTTCGAGTCAACAGAACCCAGTGATACAAAACGTGAAGGTCAGTGATGGAGGATTGTACTTTGTGAGTGTGAGTGGGAGTGGAGGCTGTACGGGGAGTGGGTTGTTGCAAGTGATGATCATCAACACACCGATAGATGTGAGTTTCAGTGTGAGTCCGAGCAGCATCTGTTGGGGGAGTACGGTGACGTTGAGTGCGAGTAGTGGGACGGGGAGTAGTTACAGTTGGAGTGGGCCGAATGGGTTTAGTGGGAACACCCGCACGAAAAGCATCGGAAGTATGGGGGTACAGAACGAGGGTATGTATCGGTTAACGGTGAAGAGTGGCCAGTGTTGGGGTTACAGTGAGAAGGAGGTTCGCATCAACTGTGCAAGCCGCTTGCCGAACGGAGAAGAAGAGATTGACATAGATTTCAATGCCTATCCAAACCCGACAAACAAGCTATTAATAGTAGAAGTGAAGTTGAGAGAACCGTCATCTTTACAATTGCAACTAATCAATCCAGCTGGTCAGCCTTTAAATAACTGGAATTTAGCAGAAGAAAGCACGATTCACCACAAGGAGATAGACTTGTCAGCGTACAAAGACGGTATTTACTTTATCCAAGTCCAAAGTAAAGACGGCAAACAGACCAAGCGAGTGGTGAAGATGGAATGAAATTGTGTCAGCAATACCCGACACCAACCAATAAGTGCTAAAACTTACTTTTCAGAATTAACAAGCCTTGTTATCCGTTTGGATGACAGGGCTTGTTTGATTTAGCCAAATACGAAAGTTTGATTTGACTAATAAATTCAATGCTTCTGAATAGTATATTTGCTTACCTATCACCGTTTCAAACTTGTTTTGAATGAGTTCAGCATTAAATCGGCTCTTTATAGTCAAGTACATGTTACTCATCAGCTTGCTTTTCTTCTGTATGAGCAAGATTTTTGCGCAGCAGATGTTCAACAATCAGCAGCGCATTGGAGTAGAAGATGGCCTCCCGCAAAGCTACATCACTGGCATAACCCAAGACAAAGATGGCTTTTTGTGGGTAAGTACATTGGGCGGACTGAGCCGCTACGACGGCAAGGGTTTCAAGAATTTTGAATATCAAGCCAGTGATAGTACCGGTTTAGCATCCAACACTATCTATTACCTATTACCGCAGGGCAACAATACCCTCTCTTTGTTTTACGATGGGATACTGGCCGATGATTTCGACATGCGGAGCTTCCGGGTAAGCCATCAGCTCAAAATTAAGGTATCAGGTACGATTATTCATGGGGGATCGGGGCGATACAGCTACAATGGTAAAACTTTCCTTCGTATCAACCTAAGCCACAAAGGTTTTGAAAAGGCGGATTTCAAAACGGGTAAAATTACCCAATACACCACCACTAATGGTCTTCATAGTAATCGCATTATTTCACTTTTGCAGCACACCGACGACCGAATCTACCTACTTTTTGAGGATGGCCTGCAAGTGAGTAATCCACAAGGAGAGCAGTTTGAGTTCTTTCGGCTTCCGGGTTATCCCCAAAACAACCTGATTTTAGAGAAAGCAGAGTCTTGGTGGCGAGGTGCCAAAATGGTCATTATGCCAGACCAACGCTTGGCTGTTTAGAGGGTAATCGCCTCATTTTATGGAATTTGTCTCGAAAATCTGTTCAAATACTACCCATCCCGCCCAGTTCCCAAAAAGTGGTTTACGAGATCAACCGACTGTTGAAAATGGATACAGAGGGTCAGCTGTATTTCAATCATCAAGGGCGTATCATGCGGCTTAATCGACGGGGTGAGTTAGAGACTATCTGGGAAAATACCCAAAATCCTAATTTGCAAATCAGTGCGTTTTTCATTGATCGCAGCGATGTACTCTGGTTGGGTATCAGCAGCATAGGCTTACTTAAAGTTGATTTGCAAGCAAGTGCCTTCAAAGCAAGCCTTTATCAGTCGAGTTTTATTGCCGCCATGGTCGGTAAGATGGGTTACCCTCATCTCAGCTTCCCACACTGGGCTACCAATCGGATGTCGTACTACCTACGCCAAGTCCAAGACGCTCAGGGTAATCTGTACTTTTGCCATAATTTCTATGACCACAACGAAATTTTTCGGGTAAGCAAAGACGGTATTCAGTCCTTCAAGCACGTACCCCCCTATGCCATCTACACGGCCATGGTCGCCATGCCCAACGGCGAAATTCGAGTCTTTAACGAACGCCAAGTGGAGTGGTTCTGTTGGAAGTCGCCCGAGGCTGTTCCAGATACACTCCCAATCGCAATCAGCGACATCAAAGGGATGGTAGCCAAAGAAATCGGCAATACGCACATCATGCAGGGGGTAGAGTTTGCCGATGCCCGTTATGCCAACGGTTATGTGTGGGTGAGCACCTACGCCCAAGGACTTTTACAGTACAACGAGGGTAAGTTGGTCAAGCAATACATTGGCCAACAACCCAAAGGAATGCTTCCCAAAACCCTGACCGAAATCTGCCCCGACCCTACCAATAAGCGGTGGTTTTGGATGGGGAGCTTGGGCGGGGGTTTGCTCTTATGGGATACACAGAAGGGCCTGCAGCGTATCTTCACGACCGAAGACGGTCTGCCCAACAGCACGGTGTATTGTATCTTGCCCGACTCAATGGGTAAACTCTGGTGTAGTACCAATAAGGGTATCTTCCGCTTTGACCCTCACACACAGCGGGTAGAACTGACTTTCGAGAAAGCAGACGGCTTGTCGGATACTGAGTTTAGTCGAGCCTTAAAATTTACCCTGCCCGATGGCCAACTGGCCTTCGGTGGGCTAGCAGGCTACACGATTTTTGACCCCGACGACTTTAGAAAAAAAAACGATAGTGTACAATTACAACTCACCTCTTTACAGATTAATAACCAGCCTCAAGATGAGCGCAACACCGAGCGTATCATCAAAGAACCACTCGCTACACTGTCGCTGATTGAGTTGCCCTACGACAAAAACTCCTTGCGGATTGAGTTTGCGGCTCTGCTGTTCAACAAACCTCAGAAAATTAAGTACCGCTACCAGCTGGTAGGCATTGACCAAGACTGGGTGCAAAACGGTTCTAATAACTCGGCCTCGTACCCCGCCCTAAACCCCGGACACTACACGCTGCGGATTAATGCCACCGACAACAACGGCGTATGGAGCGATACTGTTCGTGAAATTACGGTAGTGGTACGGCCACCGCTCTGGGCTACTTGGTGGGCATACCTCCTCTATGCTCTGATACTCAGCGGAGTCGTGTGGCGCTTTTGGAAATCTCGAGAAGAACGCATCAATATTCGTCAACGACTGGTTTATGAGCAGCGAGAGGCCGAGAGGCTGGCCGAACTCGATAGCCTCAAAAACAGCTTTTTTGCCAACATCTCGCATGAGTTCCGTACGCCGCTTACCCTCATACTGGCCCCGCTCCAAGATTTGCTCAAAGAAGCCCCCACCAACGACCGGTATCAACTCATGAACCGCAACGCCAAACGCCTCTTTGAATTGGTCAATCAGTTGCTCGATATTACCAAACTGGAAGCGGGGCAAATGAAACCGGTGTATGCCGAGCAAGAGTTAGTGGTCTTTTTCCGTACGCTTACTTCTTCTTTTTCTTCGTTGGCCGAGAGCTGCCACATTGCGTTTACGTGTACACAAAACCGCAACGAGGTAGTTGGTACGATAGACATAGACAAAACGGAGAAAATTATCACTAATCTATTGTCCAACGCCTTCAAGTTTACCGAAACGGGTAAAAAAATCAGCATAAGCATCCATTATGCCGACGATAACGAGTCGTTCAGTGTTCGGGTAAAAGACGAAGGCATCGGCATATCAGCAGCGCAACTGCCCCATATTTTTGACCGCTTTTACCAAGCCGACTCCCAATCCAACCGAGCTTACGAAGGTACGGGCATCGGCTTGGCATTGGTCAAGGAGTTGGTACATGTATTGGATGGAACGATTGAAGTGGAGAGCCAGCAAGGCATTGGGACGACTTTTACGGTGAAAATTCCAAGCCCCCTAACCGAATCATCGCCACAGTGGCGTAGCACCTACCCCAGAGGAGAAACACTCATTAACGAAGAAGATACATGGATGCCTCTATCGGGGCGTTCCAATGATTCGGTTAAAGGCATTAACTTAACTCCGGAGGCGGATGGGCTTGGGCTTCTCCTCATCGTGGACGACAACGCTGATATACGCAACTACATACGCTCTGTTTTTGAGGCCGAGTACCAAATCATCGAAGCCACCGATGGACTCGACGGAATGGAAAAGGCGATTGCGCAAGTGCCCGACTTGATTATCAGTGACTTAATGATGCCCAATGTAGATGGCTTGGAGTTTTGCCGACTGCTCAAAGCCAACGAGAAAACCAGCCACATCCCCATTGTGATGCTCACGGCCAAGGCAAATCTCGAAAGTAAAATTGAAGGACTTACCTTGGGTGCCGATGATTACCTGCTCAAACCTTTCAACGCTGCCGAAATCAAGATAAGGGTAAAAAACCTCCTTGAAAAACAGGAAAAGCTGCGGCAGTATTTCGGAAATCAGTTAGCTGATGTGAAGCCGGTCGAAGCAAAAGCAAATCCGAAAGAAGCTGCCTTTTTGACAAAAGTGCAAAACATCGTCGAAAAGCGACTTTCGGATAGGGGCTTTGGGGTGGAACAGTTGGCCGAAGAACTCCACATGAGTACATCCCAATTGTTGCGAAAACTAAAAGCCTTGACCAACCTAACGGCTGTTGAATTTGTCAGAGAGAGGCGCTTACAACGAGCCGCTCATTTATTAAAGACGCAATCCGTCACGATTGCCGACGTTGCCTTTGAAGTGGGCTTTGACAACGCCTCTTACTTTTCAAGAATATTCCAAGAAAAATACGGCGTATTGCCGAGTGAGTACAGCTAAACCTACACCCCGATTCTACCTCAGGAAAACCCCCAAAAACCATCCGTTTTTTGGGGTTTTTGCTTTTTGTGCTTCCATTTTGCCCAACATGCTGGAAATGGACTGATAAACGCTGGATTTGGACTACCACCTGCCTTCGGTTTTCTCTCAACTTTGAGCCTAACGACTGCTCAACCAACAATAACTTTTTATCACCCATTTTCTACACGCCGTATGGAAAATTTCACCCCGTTCCGGACACGCTGCTCATGGTGTAAGACACGAGCCCTACTCTTTTTAGGACTGTTTTTAAGCTCAGGATTTTTGTTCTCACTTCAGGCGCAAGCTTGCGACGGGTGTGGTGGAGACCCGGTGCTTCCCGACTACACCATCACCACCACGGGCAACGCTATTGTCATCACCGACGTGTCGGGCAACGGTGAAACCCTGGATGTGAGCGAAAGCGGTGGAAACATTCGCTTCAACGTCACGGGAAGAACCTATCAAATCAATGCGGGGGCAGTGACGCCTTTCACCACCCCCGCCGACGTGGCCCTGGCAGGAGTCACTTCCATCACCATCAATACCGCAGCTGGCAACGACATCATCGATATCGGTGCTTTCACGGCCAATCTGCCCAGCCTCACAATCAACGGTGGCACGGGCGACGACGCCGTGAACTTCAACGGCGATATTAACTTTGCCGCCAATGCCAACCTGGATGCCAACCTGCAAGACGACGATGCCGCCCCGGGCATTGATGCCCTCACCATTGCGTCCAATGCTAATGTGAAGATTTTCGGCTCGGGCACGGCCACGGTGAAAGTAAGCAAAGACGTAAGGGTCAATGCAGGCGGCAGTTTGGAAACGGCCGACGGCAGCCTGCTGGTGGAAGCCAACCAACAGGCTATCCCCACGGCGGGGGATTTTACGGGAGTGCGTGTCATGGGAGCGGGTAGTTTGCTCCAATCCACGGGCAGCGGCTCGGTTACCCTCAAAGGCAAGGGAGGAGATGCTGCCGGAGGTATACAATTTGGTGTTTTAGTTTCGGCAGGCGGCCAAATCAACGGCAATACGGTCACTGTCACGGGCAACGGCGGGGCTGCGTCAGGAAGTGGCAATTTAGGGGTGCTTGTAGAAGGCACTAATTCTTTGGTCACCTCCTCGGGGGGCAATGTGAGCGTCACAGGGAGGGGCGGCGGCTCGGGGACAAGTGGAAGCAACTATGGCGTTAGGGTAGTGACTGCGGGTCAGATCACGGCCGGGGGCATGGGTACGGTCACTGTCACGGGCAACGGCGGGGCTGCTTCTGGAAGCTTCAATTACGGTGTGTCTGTCCAAGGAACCAATTCTTTGATTACCTCCTCGGGGGGCAACGTGAGCGTCACGGGAACAGGCGGCGGTGCGGGGGCAAGTGCTGCCAACTATGGCGTCTATGTAACGGGTAGTCAGATTACGGCTGGGGGCACTGGTTCGGTCACCGTCATCGGCAACGGTGGGACTTCCTCAGGAGGCGGCAATTACGGTGTGTATGTCGAAGGCGCTTTGATCACCTCTTCGGGGGGGACCGTGAGCGTCACGGGCAAAGAAGGCAATGGTCCAAACGGTGTCGGGATTTTAATAACGGTCTCTGGCTCCATCAGCACGGCCACCAACGGGGGGAACCTCAGCCTCATCACCAACAGCATGGACATCACACCTGGCACTTCGGTCAGTACCAATGCTGCCTCTACACTTACCCTGCGGCCTTTCGCTGCCAACACTCAAATCAACCTTGGCTCGGACACCGACCCCATCGGCGGGCCACTCAGCCTCTCCGATTTCGAATTGGATCGAATGACCACGGGCACGCTCCTCATCGGTAATCCCACTGCGGGTACAATCACCATCTCGGACGCTATTACTCGCCCTGCTGCTACGAATGTCCAACTCATCAGCAGCGGCGACGTCATCCTCAGCGGCGGAGGAATTAACACCAACGGCGGTACGCTGCTGCTCGACCCAGGCACCTCGCCCGCCGCCGTCAAACCTACCTTCAATGGCACGGATGTGACAGCAAGTACCCTTTCTTTCGGTAGCGACCTGGCTATCGTCATCAACGGTACCATCTCAGGTAATAGCACGGGCAGCACTTACTCCCAACTCACGGTGGCTGGCGCCGTGAACCTCACCGGCGTGGACCTCGTGCTGAGCGGTGCGCACAGCCCGATACTCGGACAAACCTTCACCATTGTGGACAACGTGGGCACGGATGCCGTCTCGGGTACTTTCTCCGGCTTGGCACAGGGAGCATATATCTCCAATTTCCTTGGCAGCAGTCTGAGTGCCCAAATCACCTATGTGGGTGGAGATGGCAACGATGTAGTACTGACGGTAGTCCAGGCAGATTACACCATCACCACCACGGGCAACGCCATTACTATTACCGACATATCGGGCAATGGAGAAACCTTAACGATAAGCGAAAGCGGCGGAAATATTCGCTTTAACGTTACGGGAAGAACGTATAAAATAGATGCGGGAGCGATCACCCCTTTCACCACCCCCGCCGACGTGGCTTTGAGTGGCAAAATCTTCATCTCCGTCAACACCGCCAGCGGCAACGACATCATTGACATCGGTGCTTTCACGGCCAATCTGCCTTCACTAACCATCATGGGCGGTACGGGCGACGACGCCGTGAACTTCAACGGCGATATTAACTTTGCCGCCGATGCCCACCTGTCTGCCAACCTGCAATACGATGATGTCAACCCGGGCATTGATGCCTTTACCATTGTCACCAATGCCAATGTGCGACTTTTTGGCACGGGCACAGCCACGGTGAGAGTAAGCAAAAACGTAACCGTGAACGCAGGAGGCAGTCTGGAAACTGTCAATGGTTTCCTGCTGGTGGAAGCCAACCAACAGTTTACTCCAACGTCGGGTAATTTTATTGGGGTACTCGTTACGGGTGCAGGTAGCCTAATCCAATCCACAGGAAGTGGTTGGGTCACTATCATTGGAAAAGGAGGAAATGATGCCGCAGGCAACCAACGGGGTGTCCAGACAATCAACAGCGGTCAAATCAAGAGCGGCACCGGGACTCTTTACGTGGAGGGTAGAGGAGGGGCTTCTTCAGGTGATGGCAATAGAGGTGTCAGCATCTCTACCACTTCGCTGATTACCACCTCGGGGGGTGACGTATTCATAACGGGCGCAGGAGGAGGCTCGGAGGCAGGCCAATTTAACCTTGGCGTCATTGTAACGGGTGGCGGCCAGGTTACAGCAGGAGGAATGGGCACGGTTACCGTCACGGGTAACGGTGGGACTTCGTCAGGAAATAATAATATCGGGGTTTATGTTAACACTGTCAATTCTCAGATTACTTCCTCGGGGGGTAACGTGAGCGTAATGGGTACAGGAGGAGGTTCGGGTGCCAGTGGTTTCAACTTTGGTATCTATGTAATAGGTGGCAGCCAAATTACAGCAGGAGGAATGGGCACGGTCACCGTCACGGGTAACGGCGGAAATTCGCAAGGAGATGAAAATACCGGTGTAATTGTCCAGAACATTAATTCTCGGATTACTTCTTCGGGCGGAAACGTGAGCGTAACGGGTACAGGAGGATGTTGGGTCTTTGGTTATTATAACCATGGTGTATTTGCAGCGGACGGCGGTCAGATCACAGCGGGGGGGATGGGGACTGTCACCGTCACGGGTAACGGCAGTGCCCCTTTCGGAACTTTCAATTCCGGTGTAATTGTTGGTCGAGACAATGCTTCCATCACTTCTTCGGGAGGCAATGTGATTGTCAATGGTTCGGCAGGCGGCGATTTGAATAGCGAGGGCAGCTTAGGCGTCTATGTATTCTCGAGCGGTCAAATCAGAGCGGGGGGAGCGGGGACGGTTACTGTTACTGGTAACGGCGGTAAAGGTCCAGGAAATGGCAATATTGGTATTTACGTCAGTGGCACTAATTCTGTGATTACCTCTTCGGGGGGTAATGTAAGTGTAACAGGCATAGAAGGCAATGGCCCAACCGGTGTCGGGATTTTTATAACGGCCTCCGGCTCCATCAGCACGGCCACCAACGGGGGTAACCTCAGCCTCATCGCCAACAGCATGGACATCCAAACTGGCACTTCGGTCAGCACCAATGCTGCCTCTACACTTACCCTGCGGCCTTTCGCTGCCGACACTCAAATCAACCTTGGCTCGGCCACCGATCCCATTGGGGGGGCGCTCAGCCTCTCCGATGCCGAATTGGATCTAATGACCACGGGCACGCTCCTCATCGGTGACGCCACGGTGGGGACAATCACCGTCTCGGTCGATATTTCCCGCCCCGCCGCCACCAACATGCAGCTCATCAGCGGCGGCGACGTCACCCTCAGCGGCGGTGGAATTAACACCAACGGCGGTACCCTGCTGCTCGACCCGGGCACCTCGCCCAAAGCGGTGAAACCTACCTTTAACGGCACCGACGTCACGGCAAGTACCCTTTCTTTTGCCAGCGATTTACAAATCACCATCAACGGTACCACACTGGGAGATGGTACAGGTAGTACTTACACGCAACTCAAAGTAGTAGGCTCGGTGAACTTGACAGGCGTAGATTTGCTTTTTGCAGGCTCTTACACACCTACTGGGGGCGAAATTTTTACCATTGTAGATAACGACGGCAGCGATGCCGTCACTGGTACCTTCACTGGACTGGCCCAAGGAGCGACCATTACCAACTTTCTGGGCTCGGGACTCAATGCGACGATTTCTTATACGGGAGGAACGAGTAACGATGTGATCATCACCGTAAATACCCCTCCAACGCCCGAAATCAACCTCAAAGGCAACAGCGTCAGCATAGCCAACGGCGACGTAACCCCAACCACCGCCGACCATACCGATTTTGGCTCAGTCAATGTGACATCGGGGACGGTGGTCCGAATCTTCACCATTGAGAATACAGGGGCAGGGGCTTTGAATTTGACAGGCTCACCCAACAAAGTTGTCATCAGTGGTGCTCATGCGGCAGATTTTACCGTTACGATCCAGCCGTCCTCTCCCGTAGCAGCTACTAACGGCAGTACAACATTTCAAGTAACTTTTGACCCGTCGGCAAGCGGTACTCGAACGGCTACGGTGAGCATTGCCAACGATGACAGTGATGAAAATCCTTATATGTTCGCAATACAGGGCCTAGGCGAACTCCCCTTCATCACCCGTTGGAACTTAGCCACCGCTGGCTCGGGAGCCACCCAACTTAGCTTTGGCGTAGCTACTTCGGGAACCGTCAATTATACTTGGACAACCGTACCCGCAGGCACAAGCGGCTCAGGTACGTTTAGCGGTACTACGGTCAGTCTCACGGGCTTGCCGACAGGCGCCACGATTGATTTGAGCATCAGCCCCACCAATTTTCAACGCATCAATATCAATAACGGTGCAGATAAAAGCCGCTTAGTGGACGTAAAACAGTGGGGCGATGTGGCTTGGACGAATATGCAAAACGCTTTTTTGGGCTGCAATAACCTGAACATTACCGCTACCGATGTGCCGAATCTTACTTCGGTTACAACCATGAGTCAAATGTTCAGTCTTTGTTCGAGTTTGAATGGGCCATCTAATATTGGGAGTTGGAATACGGCGGCGGTAACCAATATGGGTTTTATGTTCTATGGAGCTACTGCCTTCAATCAACCCCTTGGGAGTTGGAATACGGCGGCGGTAACCAATATGAGTTATATGTTCAGTAGTGCCCAAGCCTTCAATCAACCCCTTGGGAGTTGGAATACGGCGGCGGTAACCAATATGAATGCTATGTTCAATAGTGCCCAAACCTTCAATCAACCCCTTGGGAATTGGAATACGGCGGCGGTAATCGATATGAGTAATATGTTCTATCAAGCCACTGCATTCAATCAACCCATCGGCAGTTGGAATACGGCGGCGGTAATCGGTATGAATGGTATGTTTTTGAGAGCCAGTGCCTTCAATCAATTCATCGGTAATTGGAATACGGCGGCGGTAACCAATATGAATGCTATGTTCTATGAAGCTATGGCCTTCAATCAAGCCCTTGGCAATTGGAATACGGCGACGGTAACGAATATGAATCAAATGTTCTTGGGAGCCAGTTCCTTCAATCAACCCATCGGCAATTGGAATACGGCGGCGGTAACCAATATGAATAGTATGTTCTATCAAGCCACTGCATTCAATCAACCCATCGGCAGTTGGAATACAGCGGCGGTAACCAATATGAGTAATATGTTCTTGGGAGCCAGTTCCTTCAATCAAGCCCTTGGCAATTGGAATACGGCGGCGGTAACGGATATGCAATTTATGTTCTCTAGGGCCAGTTCCTTCAATCAAAGTTTAGCCGCTTGGGGTACAAAACTCAATCCCAATGTGGTTTTGACCAGTTTTTTAAATAACTGCGGCATGAGTATGGCCAACTACGACGCTACCCTCACGGGCTTTAATGCAGGTACCGTAACGGGTAGAAGCATGGGGGCGTTGGGGCTGCAATATTGCGCTTCCAAAGCTGATCGGGATAACCTGATCTTGGCAGTAGGCAGCGGCGGCAAAGGCTGACCATCACGGGTGATAGTTACAGCACAGCCTGTTTGTCACCACAGTTTACAGAAATGCCAAGCAGCGTAAGTGTCTGTGTAGATGGAACGACCTCTTTCTCGGTGACCGTAAGTTATGGTACAAGTTATAGCTGGCAAGTAAATACAGGCAGTGGGTTTAGTAACTTGAGCGAAGGTGGCATTTACAGTGGTGTGAACAGCACCACTCTGAATATCAGCAATGTAACGGGTTTGAACAGCTATCAATATCGCTGCGTAGCGAGCAATACCAACGGAAGTGTCAATTCAGACCCAGCTACCTTGACGGTCAATGCCATACCGACAGCAGGTCTTAGCTCAGCTGGAACAATCTGTGTAGGAAGCAACATTGCGCTGACTGCGACGAGTGGGGGAACTTATACATGGACAGATTCAGCTGGCAGTAGCTTTAACAGCAATGCACAAAACCCTAATTTCACAGCTACGACAACGAATTATAGTGGAGTGTATAGTGTAACAGTTTCTTCGTCAGCGAGTTGTAGTTACACCGCCACATTGAGTGTTAACGTCAATTCAAATCCGACGGCCAGTATCAACGCCTCGACAAGCAGCATTTGTGCCGGAAGCAGCATCAACCTAACAGCGAATGGTGGAAGCACATACAGTTGGTCAGCAAGTGGCGGAGGCTTTAGTAGCAGCACAGGCAGCCCCACCAGCTGGAGTGCCAGCAATGCAGGTGGTTACACCATCAGTGTGACAGCAGTAAGCGGCAGTTGCACCGCTACCGCCACGGCCACCGCCACAGTCAATTCAAGTCCAAGTGCAAGTATCAACGCCTCGACAAGCAGCATTTGTGCCGGAAGCAGCATCAACCTAACAGCGAATGGTGGAAGCACATTCAGTTGGTCAGCAAGTGGCGGAGGCTTTAGTAGCAGCACAGGCAGCCCCACCAGCTGGAGTGCCAGCAATGCAGGTGGTTACACCATCAGTGTGACAGCAGTAAGCGGCAGTTGCACCGCTACCGCCACGGCCACCGCCACAGTCAATTCAAGTCCAAGTGCAAGTATCAACGCCTCTACAAGCAGCATTTGTGCCGGAAGCAGCATCAACCTAACAGCGAACGGCGGAAGCACATACAGCTGGTCAGCAAGTGGCGGAGGCTTTAGTAGCAGCACAGGCAGTCCCACCAGCTGGAGTGCCAGCAATGCAGGTGCTTATACCATCAGTGTGACAGTAGTAAGCGGCAGTTGCACTGCCACAGCGACAGCTACGACCACAGTCAATTCAAATCCAACGGCAAGTATCAACGCCTCTACAAGCAGCATTTGTGCCGGAAGCAGCATCAACCTAACAGCGAACGGCGGAAGCACATACAGTTGGTCAGCAAGTGGCGGAGGCTTTAGTAGCAGCACAGGCAGCCCCACCAGCTGGAGTGCCAGCAACGCAGGTGGCTATACCATCAGTGTGACAGCAGTAAGCGGCAGTTGCACAGCTACCGCCACGGCCACGGCCACCGTCAATTCAAATCCAACGGCAAGTATCAACGCCTCGACAAGCAGCATTTGTGTTGGCAGCAGCATCAGCCTAACCGCCAGTGGTGGCAGCAGTTACAGTTGGGGTAGCAGCGGAGGTAGTTTTACCAGTAGCACCAACGCCCTCACCAGCTTCAGCAGCAGTAATGTAAGTAGCTACACCCTGACGGTGAGCGTAAGCAACAGCGTGAATTGCAGTGCCACAGCGACAGCGACGGTACAAGTCACCAACACACCCAATGCCAGCATCAGTCCAAGTACAGCACAGAGCATCTGTGTGGGAACAAACCTAAGCCTAACGGCCAGTGGAGGCAGTGTTTACAGCTGGCGAGGCCAAACGGCTTCAGCAGCAACACAGCCATCGCCGTCTTGAACACCAGCAGCACAGCCAACAGCGGAGGGTATAGTGTAACAGTGGGCAATGCCGGCAACTGCACAGCCACAGCCAGCCTACAAGTAACCATCAGTCAAGCCATCGCCCAAGTGAACCCGAGTAGTCAATCGGTCTGTGTGGGTGGCACGGTATCGCTGAGCAGCGTAGGGACGGGGAGTTACAGCTGGCGAGGCCCAACAACTTCAGCAGCAGTGTTCAGAACGTAAGTTTCAACCTAAGCAGCAGTGCCCAATGGGGGATCTACAGCCTGACGGTAGTGTCAGGAGGGTGCAGTGCGAGCACGAGCGCCGAAGTCAAGCAAGGGACGGTACAGTTTGGGAGCAACAGCCCGGTGTGTGTGGGGGGGACGTTGCAATTCACGGCCAGTGGTGGAGGGGCAGTGTACTCGTGGTATCGTCCGACCAACAACTTCAGTTCGAGTCAACAGAACCCAGTGATACAAAACGTGAAGGTCAGTGATGGAGGATTGTACTTTGTGAGTGTGAGTGGAGGCTGTACGGGGAGTGGGTTGTTGCAAGTGATGATCATCAACACACCGATAGATGTGAGTTTCAGTGTGAGTCCGAGCAGCATCTGTTCGGGGAGTACGGTGACGTTGAGTGCGAGTAGTGGGACGGGGAGTAGCTACACATGGAGTGGGCCGAATGGGTTTAGTGGGAACACCCGCACGAAAAGCATCGGAAGTATGGGGGTACAGAACGAGGGTATGTATCGGTTGACGGTGAAGAGTGGAGTGTGTTGGGGCTACAGCGAGAAGGAGGTTCGGATCAACTGTGCGACGAGGGTAGCCAGTGAGGAGGGGGTGGAAGATGACCTACAAGTAAAAGTATGGGAGAACCCGACGAGGGGGAAATTGCAAGTAGAGGTAACCCTCCCCGACCCAGAAGCCATCGAGTTGTATTGGTCAGATGGTCAAGGCAAGCAATTGGAAAGTTGGTCAGTGAAAGAGGCCAAGCAGCAGCACCGCCTAGAATTGGATGTATTGTCCTATCAGGAAGGGATGTATTTTCTTCAAGTACAGTCACTATCTAAAACGAAGACGCTAAAGGTCTGGAGGGTAGATTGATAAATCAAGGTAGTGCTAGTTGTTAAAAGAAGAGCCAAAACCGGCAGATTGTCAAATCTGCCGGTTTTTTATTTGTCGCATCACAACAAGTGTAATCCATTTTTTCGATAGGGTGCAAGCGCCATGTCTTCGGGTGGAAGCTCTGTAATTAAGTAATCTAAATCATGAATATTACAGTATTTCATGCGATACATGGAGCCAAATTTTTCGGAAATCGAAAGGGTTGCTGTTTTTTCGGCAGCTTTCATCATGGCTTTTTTTACCTGAGCTACCTCCCATTCTTGTTCGGTGAGACCCGCAGAAGCATCAATGCCGTTCGTGCCCATCAAACACAAATCGACACGGATTTCACTCAAGCGGTGAATGGTCTCGCCCCCCATACAGATTTGAGTTTGGGGAGATACTTGCCCTCCAATCAAAATAACTTCAAGGTTAGGGAAAGCTATCAAATCAAGGGCTGTTTGTGGACTAATCGTGAAGAAGGTCATCCGCAACTCCTCTGGAATCATCTTAGTTAGGGAGCGGATGGTTGTACCACCGCCCGTAAGTACGCACATACCGTTTCGGAGAAGCGATACGGCTTTTTGGGCAATAACCTCTTTGGCTTCGTGGGCATATACATCTACAGTTGTGGTTGGCTGAATATACGATTTGGATAAAGCACCTCCGTGTACTTTCGTGATTTTACCTTCCTCTGCCAGCTCGTTCAAATCTCGCCTAATCGTGTCTTCCGACACGTTGAGTTGTACACTCAAGTCTGCCGAAATCACCCGATTGTGCAGGTTGATTTGTTTCATGATAAAGGCTTGCCGTTCCTTTTTGAGAAGTTGAAATAAGTTTTTATCAGACATGGGGCAACGTTGTTTGCGAGTATTTGCCGTTTTGGCTTGCGGCTTTTTGCCAACATTTACATTCCTAAAATTAGCACAAGTATGATTATTTTTAAAATAGTATGCAAGAATTTGTAATTAATTAAGATTTTTTTTCATTTTTGCATAAACATTTTTTTCATTTTGAATTAAATATTGCTGTTTTTTGCTGTTTTTGTATATTTGATAGCAAGAATTCTGCGGTTTTTTCATTTACAAACTACACATCAAACATGGTAAAACACTACCCATTTATGAGTCTGCCTCCTTTGCGCTGGCGTATGCTTCTGTGCTCGCTATGGCTAGTTGGGGTTTCGGTGGTAGGCTATGCTCAGAAGCAAGCCTATACCTTCAAAGGCAAAGTCTCGACCCAAAGCGGCGAGATGGTGATTGGGAGCTCTATTTTGCTCAAAGGTACAACATCAGGTGGCGTAACCGACCTCAACGGGAATTACACCTTTACCGCCAATGTTGCTCCGGGTACTTACGAACTGCTGGTGCGATTTATCGGGTATCGTGATTTTGTTCAGACCGTCACGTTAGGTAGCCAGACTACCCTAACGGTAGATGCCGTTCTGAAGGAAGACATCATGAACCTTGACGAAGTGATGATTACGGGCTCAACGGTCAAAGAAAGCCG
The DNA here is from genome assembly GCA_046329195.1 of Spirosomataceae bacterium. Classification (GTDB taxonomy): domain Bacteria; phylum Bacteroidota; class Bacteroidia; order Cytophagales; family Spirosomataceae; genus JAXLVB01. The sequence goes on from JAXLVB010000001.1 coordinate 2,347,697, forward strand.
CCGCCAACTAGGTAATGCAATCAACTCGGTGAAGGCTGACCAGCTACAAAAAGCTGGAACAGGCAACTTAGTATCGGCATTACAAGGAAAAATTCCAGGGGCACAAATTACTCAAAACTCTGGCGACCCTTCTGGCGGTCTTACCATTCGCCTTCGGGGGGTGAAGTCACTGCAAGGGAGCTCTGACCCGCTTTATGTCATTGACGGTATCATTGTGAGCAACAACACCGTAAACGTATCGCAAACGGCGTTGTCTAACCAAGTAGGTACAGCGGCAGTACTCGGTACCAACCGACTCGCAGACATTAACCCTAATGATATTGAGAGTATCAACGTTATTAACGGTGCGGCGGCGGCGGCTCAATATGGTTCTCGGGCAGCCAATGGGGTGGTTATTATCACCACCAAGCGAGGCAAAAGTGGTGCTCCAAAAATTAATTTCTCTACTAGCTTTAATGTGAACGAGCTTCGCAAAAAAGTGTATATTTCTACCTATGGCAAACAGTTTGGGTTTGCGGGTCTTCGCTTACATACAATTGGTAGTGTCACAGCGGCTCAAATCGCTGCCAACCCTGGCACTACTACTGTAGGAGTAAACCGCAATGGCGAAGCTAACACCAACTTAGCGACCAATTTAGTGGACGTAACTCGTTACGACTACCAAGACCAAATTTTCAGAACGGGTTATGGCAATGATAATAACCTGTCAATTAGTGGGGGTAACGACCGCACCCAATATTTTGTAGGTATCGGCTATTCGACCAACCAAGGGATTGTTAAAGGCACCGATTTTACTCGTTATGGCTTGCGAGCACGGGTGGACCAACGCCTTGCCGACTGGGTCAAGCTCTCAGCAGGGGTGAGCTATACCAACACTTACTCGAACGAGAAGGCTAACGGAAACGTGTTCTATAGCCCTATCAACTCGATTAACATTACGAACAATATTTACGACATTACACAGCGAGATGCGGCAGGTAATTTGCAGGCTGTTGAACCTACCCGTGTAAATCCACTCACCACCATTGAGGCCATGCAGTTTAACCAATCGGTTAACCGCACCATCAACGACTTGCAACTGAACCTCACTCCGCTTAAGGGGCTAGCTATTGACTGGATTGTGGGTATTGATGCCTTCTCGCAACTGGGCAAAAACTTAATTCCACCGTATCCATATCAGTCAGTAGCAGGGTTGCCCTTGGAGCGTTATCCATTTGGATTTGCTTCGACAGTTACCAACACGGCTACGTATCTAAATACCGACCTCAATATTTCGTACGAATACCAACTAAGCAAAGACCTCAAAATGAACTTGCTAGCAGGGTCAAGTTACCAGTACAGTTCGTCAAATATTTTGGTAGGAAGTGGACAAAACCTTGCTCCATTTATCGAAACACTCAATGGGGGTTCTACCATTACGTCCAGCTATGGTCTTGACCGCTACAACCTGAGCGGTTTGTTTGGGCAAGCTACGTTTGGGTACAAAAACATCGCTTTCGTAACGGGTGCGATTCGTCGAGACAGAAGCTCGAAGTTCTCACCTACCGAAACCAATCAGCTGTATCCTAAATTCTCGGCCAGTTTTGTGCCTTCTGACTTGGAAGGATGGAAAGCCAGTAGCCTCAGCGATGTATTAAGTTCATTAAAACTTCGCTTCTCGTACGGACAAGCTGGTAACCTCACGGGTATTGGCTCTTACGACCGCTTCTGGCAGTTTTCGCCCGTCTCGTACTTGAGTCAAAACACCATCGTACCTAGTAGCCAGCTGGCCAACGCACGAGTACGCCCTGAGCGCATGACCGAAACCGAGTTTGGGTTTGATGCGTCGTTGCTCAAAGATAAGATTGGCTTGACCTTTACAGCCTACGACCAATACATCAAAGACTTGGTTGTAAATGCCGTATTGGCTGCTTCAACAGGCGGTACAAGTATCGTAAATAATACTGGCGAGATGTCAAACAAAGGGATTGAGATTGGTTTGAACTTTAGCCCTATCAAGAAAAAAGACTTCTCGTGGGACTTTACGGTTCTCTTTAATCGCAACCGTAATAAAGTCGAAAAACTTGGAACGGCCTTGGTTGGTATCAACAACGTAGCAGGCGCTCCTTCGTTTTTGATTGAAGGACAGCCGGCCTCAATGTTCTTTGGCGTACCTTATGCCCGCAATAACGGCAACTTGATTCTCAACAGTCAAGGCTTCCCGCAACGTGATCAAGGCACACAGACAGGCGCTACTTACACGCCTCAGCGTACATCCGACGGACAACCAACGGGTGGTTTCGTGAACGGAGTGATTGGGAATCCTAATCCAAAATGGACGGGTTCATTCTCAAGTTCGTTAACCTACAAGCAGTTTGGTTTGCGCTTCTTGTTAGATGCTGTGCAGGGTGTGAACGTCTTTAACGCTGACTTCCGTACTCGTCAGGGGGTTGGTATTGGCGAAATTGCTGAAGCCGAGCTCAAAGGAGATGTGAAGCGAGGCTATATTTTCTCGAACTATTTGATTGAAGAATGGCGTATTGACGATGGTTCTTATGTAAAACTCAGAGAGCTAGCCCTTACGTATCAGCTTCCCAAAATCAAAGGCTTGAGTAGTGCGTCGTTGTCGTTGATTGGCCGCAACTTGATTTCGTGGGATAACTACCGTGGCTTTGACCCCGAAACTAACGCCGGTGGAAACAGCGACTTGTTGAGAGGAGTTGATTTCGGAAACGTACCGATTCCAAGAAGTTACCAGCTCCAACTGAATGTTTCGTTCTAAGTTGATTCCCAACAGTTTAACCATTAGCATTTGACAGACATGAAAAAATACTTCATTTATATAACTGCCGCTTTGGTATTGGGGACTACGGCCTGTAACAACGATTACCTCAACCCCAGTACAGCCAGCGAGCAACAAGTGGTAACAGACCAAGCCGGTTTGATTGCCATGGTGAATGGCCTCCAGCAGAAATTCTCGATTTCGAGAGCGAGTGCGATGTATGCCTATATTTCGGCCAATGGGCTGACTACCAAAGAATTAGTAAACCTTAACGTAGGAAATACCGACGAGCAAAACTTACAGTCGGGTACTACAGCTGTGCAAGGCAACAACTCGGTTGTTACGAATCTTTGGAACCAATCCCATTTGGTAAAAGCCAACGCCGACCTTGTTATCAAGAACATTGACAACGCCAAAGACGCTACCGTCAAGTCGGGGATTTTGGCTTATGCACACTTTTATAGAGCCTTGGCGCTGGGTACATTGGCTCAGTTTTTTGAGCAAGCTCCCATTGCTGTAGGAACCAACGCCACGTTCAGCCCTCGGGCTGATGTGCTTAAAGAAGCCGTAGCTTCGTTGACGGCGGCGGCTAAAGCCCTCAACGATAACCCGCCGTCAGCCAAGTTTACGGGGAGTGTAGTGATGCCCTTGGCTAGTGCCAAAAACGGTATCGGTGCACTGCTGGCTCGTTACAACCTGATGCTGGGGAACTATGATGCTGCCATTGCTGCCGCCAACACCGTTGACTTGACCGTAAAAGCGGGCTTTGCCTTCGACGACCTCAGCCGTAATCCCCTCTTTGAAACTAGCTTCAGCAACCGTAACGTAACGGAGTCAACGCCTGATTTTGGCTTACCTACGGCACTGATTCCAGACAAAGCAGATGGGCGTAGGGCATTCTATTACAATACAACAGCCGGACTCAATGCCGCCAGAGCCAGTTTCTTTACAGCTAATGGCTCGGTGATTCCGGTGTACTTGCCTGGCGAAATGCTCCTTATTAAAGCCGAGTGTAGTGCTCGCAAAGGCGCCCTTGACGATGCCATTACCGAACTTAACAAAGTACTCACCAAGAAAAACGATGTCTGGGGAGTTAATGCAGGGCTTGCCGCCTACGCAGGCGACAAAACAGCTAATGCGGTGTTGGACGAAATCTACCGTCAGCGCTGTATCGAGTTGTTTTTGTCTGGATTACGACTAGAAGATAGCCGTCGGTTCAACCGCCCACAAGCAGAGCGTACCCGCAACTATTATCCGTATCCGTTGACCGAGCGGAATAATAACACCAGTACGCCAGCCGACCCGGCTTCCTAACCAATACAATGAGTAGCGAGAGAGCCTAGTTTGGAAATTTTATCATAGAAAAAGTTATTTGGTGATTTCAAGAATCGGTTGGTTCTACCGACCGATTCTTTCTACGATTACCACTGACCTGTATCATTATTGAGGACGTCGCATTACCATCATCACGAACTATTGGCACTATCATCGTTAGACCATAGAGACAACGCTCTGACGTCTATTTTGACTTAGTAAGTGCCTCTCTCATTGCCATTGAAAGCGATTTTGTCGAAAAGCAAGAATAAAACTTGCTTCTAAAGCGAAAATTCGCCAACTTGGTTCTGAAAATGCCTAATAAGCTCTCTAAACGCTATTCAATAAGTTGCCTCTGTGCTGTTGAGTTCTCAACGGTACAGCTCATATCAGGATTGTTCGCTTTTTAGCAACGAAAGAAACAGTCACCAGCTTACTTATCTAATCAATTCTTACACTTTTAATCACGATTCCTATGAGGAAACATTTACTAAGAATCTTGCTGATGGGGCTTTTTGCGCTTACATGGCAAGTCGGCCAAGCACAAGACCGAGTCGTAACGGGGAAGGTGACTTCTGCCGAAGACGGTCAGGCACTCCCTGGAGTGAGTGTCATTGTGAAAGGGACAGCCAAAGGGGCACTGACCGATGCCAATGGAAACTACAAGATTGCGGTTCCGTCGGGAGGCTCTACGCTGGTATTTAGCTTTATTGGGATGATTAAGAAAGAAGTGGCCATCGGCAACAGCACCGTTCTTAATGTGCAAATGGCTGCCGATGCTCAAAACCTCAATGAAGTGGTAGTAACCGCACTCGGTATTAAGCAAGAGAAAAAAGCCTTGGGTTATGCTGTGGCCGAAGTAAAAGGTGACGAAGTGGCCGCAACGGGCCGTAGCAACTTCTTGGATGCCTTGCAGTCTCGTGTACCAGGTCTTTCGGGTATCACTACTAGTGGTGCGCCGGGTGCGTCGTCTTCGATTAACCTTCGTGGCTTTAGCTCCATTGGTGGAAACAACCAACCCTTGTTTGTAATTGACGGTTTGCCAGTTGACAACCGAACTATGGCTCAAGGAGCCTTGGGTTCTGACCAACCTAACCGTAACAGTGACTATGCCAACCGGATTTCGGACATCAACCCCAACGACATCGAGTCAATTTCTATCTTGAAAGGGCCTGAAGCAGCGGCTCTTTACGGAATTGATGCTGCCAACGGTGCTATCGTCATCACGACCAAAAAAGGAAAAGTAGGTACAGCTCGTGTCAATTACGACAACCGCTTCCGCTTTGAAGAAGTGTATCGCTTCCCTGACGTGCAAAAAACCTACAGCCGAGGTATTTTTGGATTGGCTTCGCCTACGGCTACTACCTACTTTGGTCCAAAATATCCAGAAGGAACGCAGTTCTATGATAACATCCAGAACTTCTTCCGTACGGGTACTATGCAAAACCACAACTTGAGCATTGACGGTGGGTCAGATAGAGCAACGTATCGTTTCTCGACCAACTACTCAGATTGGAAAGGAACAGCCCCTGGTACGGCGCAGACTAACTTCTCGACCAAAATTACGGGGACTATTAAGTTGAGCCCAAAAATGGAAGTACAAACTTCGTTGAACTATATCAAGCGGTTTATAGATAAAAACTACCGAAGCAGCAGCGGATTTTTGTTGGGGTTATTGTATTGGCCAGCTAATGACGACGCTCGTAACTACCTCAACGGCGATGGTACTCGTCGGCTGTTGTTGCCAAACGGCTTGACTGGTGAGCCTGACAACCCGTATTTTAGTGTGAACAAAAACAACATGACCGACCGCACAAGCCGTACGATTGGCAACGTCAACTGGAAGTACTCGCCTGTAAGTTGGTTGAGCTTAGAAGCTCGCTTAGGTGCTGACATCTACACTACCAACGGTAACAACTTCTCGCATCCAGAATCAAATATCCTGATTAACTCTACTACCGGTGGTGGTGGTGCAACTACAGGTGGTGCGTTGGAACAATACGTTGAAACCAGCCAGTTGATTAACGCCAACTTTTTGGCTACGCTCAAGAAAAGCTTTGGCAAACTCAACACCTCGCTGTTGTTAGGAACTTCGATTGACGACAAGAAATACGAAGTAAATAGTTACTACGGCGAGAAATTCTACCTACCTGAATTTAACTCGATCAATAACACCGACATTACTACACAACGGGCTAAATATTATGTTGAGCAACGCCGCTTGTTAGGGGCATTTGGTTCGTTTAGTGTTGATTACGACGGTTTCTTGTTCTTGAACGTAACAGGCCGTAACGACTGGTCGTCCACCTTGCCAGAGGCCAACCGTTCGTTTTTCTATCCATCAACAAGCTTGTCATTTGCCTTTACCGAAATCCCAACCTTAAAAGGCAAAACAGGCCCATTGACCTTTGGTAAAATAAGAGCATCGTACGCCGAAGTAGGTAAAGATGCACCACCTTACAAAGTACAGTCTGCGTTGGCAGTGCAAACTACGACGGGTGGTGGTTTTATCTATGGTTTCTTTGGTGGTAACCCTAACCTCAGACCAGAACGCACTCGTAGTTACGAATTCGGTACCGAATTGAAGTTTTTCCAAGGTCGTTTAGGAATTGATTTGGCGTACTTCAACAAAGAAAGTGCCGACCAAATCGTAACCCAACGGACTAGCTACGGTACAGGCTTTATCTTGGCCTTGTTGAACGGCGGTACGTTTAGTAACCAAGGGGTAGAGTTTCAGTTGACAGGTAAGCCAGTGAAAACCAAAGACTTTACTTGGGACATCACAGCCAACTTTACCAAACTCAAAACCAGTGTAAAGAACCTCCCCGCCGATGTAGCCGAATACTACAACTCAGATACGTGGCTGTATAACAACGCTCGTGCGAGTGCGTTTGTAGGCAATTTGCAAGACTATTATCCGGGCATGAACCTAACCTATAACCAAAAAGGCATGGGTAGTGCTACTGCCATTGGCGGCTACAGCTACTTGCGCAACAACAATGGTGATGTATTGATTAACCCTTCTAACGGATTGCCTATTATCAACCAAAACTTCTTGCCAATTGGCGACCGTAACCCAAGCTTTACGATTAGTTGGAAAAACGAGTTCACATTTAAAAATTTTAACTTGTCGTTCTTATTAGACCTTCGTAAAGGTGGAGATGTATTCAATGGTACAGCCATGTATTTGTGGAGAACAGGTTTGCATCCGAAGTCGTTGGATAGAGATACACCAATGACTTTCAAAGGCGTATTAAGAGATGGTTACGAAAACACAGCAACTCCTACTGTCAATACCATTCAGATTACGCCAAGCCAACGTACCGATGTGTTTTACAGTGCTTTGCCAGAGTCGGAATTTGTCGAAAAAGACATCAACTGGCTTCGTTTGCGTGACATTACCCTAAGCTATAATATCCCACTGGTGAGCCGCAAGGTGATCAAAAACTTGGGTGTTTACGTAACGGGTACCGACTTGTTCTTATTGACTAATTACACAGGTACAGACCCTAACGTAAACGGTACAACGGCCTCTTCAGGTGGTGTAGGCGCTGGTGGGTTTGACTTCATGACTCAGTCATTGCCAAGAGCTATTTCGATGGGAATCAGAATCGGCTTGTAGTGAACACGAACAATCGAAAACAATATTGATTAAACACATGAAAAAATACATCTTACTCTTAGTAACCTTGACGGTGATGGGCTTGAGTAGTTGCAAGGAATACTTGGACATTAACCAAGACCCTTCGATTCCACAAACAGCCGAAGCCTTCGCCATCCTTACGCCCGTGATTCACCAGATGACTCGTGGCGAACAATTTGATACTCGTTACATCGGAAAATACATCCAGAACTTTGCACAATCTACTGCTTCAGATGTTTGGGATTTGCATGGTTATAACACTGGCTCTGATAATGGGGGCGAAAAATGGCGCTCGCACTATTGGTCTATTGGCCTAAACATTGACCTGATGATTGCTGATGCAGCTCCCAAAGAAAAATGGGATTATGTGGGCGTGGCCAAGGCCATTCGGGCATGGAGCTGGCAATCAACTACCGACTATCATGGCGAAATGATTTTGAAACAAGCTTGGGAGCCTAACCGCTACGTATTTGATTTTGACTCGCAAGAAGATGTGTATGCTGAGGTGGTTCGCCTATGTAACGATGCGCTCAAAGACCTTGACCGCTCAGACGGAGCCGTTTCGGTGGCTTCGTTGAAGCGTGGCGATAACGTGTACGCTGGCGACCGCACCAAGTGGACTAAGTTTGTATATAGTGTGCTGGCTCGTAACGCCTTGCATTTGAGCAACAAAGCTACCTTCAATGCCGACAAAGTGATTGAGTACGTGGATAAGTCATTGGCCAGCAATGCAGATAACTTTTTGGTTCCTTTCAATGGTACTAGTTCTGCTGATGCTAACTTCTTTGGGCCGATTCGGGGTAATATGAACAACTTCCGTCAGACCAACTTTGCGGTGAGTTTGATGGATGGTACCGTATTTGACAAGGTAGTGGATCCACGCATTGGTATCTTGCTGACGGCTTCGCCAGATGGTGTGTATCGAGGTGTTACGCCTGGCCAAGGCGACCCTAACAACGTAAATGGAAACACTAAGCGGGTGCCTACCTTATGGGGTGTGCAGCTAAACGAGTATGTTTCAACCACTACGCCGGGCAAGTATCTTTACCGTGACAAAGCAACGTATCCTATTGTTACCTACTCCGAAATGCAGTTTGTAAAAGCAGAGGCTGCTTTCCGCAAAGGCGACAAAGCGCTAGCTTTGACAGCCTACCGAAACGGTATCTCAGCACACATGGATTTTGCTGGTGTAAGTGCTGCCGACAAGGCTACCTATTTGGCTAGCAAAGCCGTGAAGCAAACTGCCGCTGACCTTACCTTGAGCGACATCATGATGCAAAAATACATCTCGATGTACGTGCATGGTGCTATCGAAACATGGGTGGATATGCGCCGCTTCAAGTATAGCTCAGACATCTACAAAGGCTTTACTCTCCCTACTACGTTGTTTGTGGACAACGGCGGTAAACCTGCGTATCGGGTTCGCCCTCGTTACAACTCTGAGTATGTGTGGAATCGTACGTCACTAGATAAAATCGGTGGCAATAATAACGATTACCACACTTATGAAGTATGGTTTGTAAAATAGCAATCAGCCTGTACTTAATCTAAAAAGACAACCCGATGAAAAAATATATCAGTAAACTGTTTGCCAGCGCAGGAGTAGTTGCATTGATGCTAACCCTGAATGCCTGCGGCGACCAATACGACTTCTTGACTAGCGTGCAGCCTGCGGCAGGTGCTCGTGTCAAGTTTTATCACGCTGCTCCTGATGCACCAGGGGTAGATATTTTCGTGAACGACCAGAAGTTCTCAGGCGTACTTACTACCCCACCGGCAGCGGCAGGATCTATCACGTATTTCAACTCGTTTCCTAACGTTGATTACGGTACGATTGCAGCCGGAACGGCCAAAGTCAAAGTACAAACTGCCACTTCGCCTGCTGTAGCGGTGCTTTCGGCAGACTTGCCCATCGAAGACGGTAAGTTTTACTCGGTGTTTGCCTATGGGATTTCGCCCACGTACGGAGCGGTGGTCTTCAACGACAAGTTTGATGTAGTTGATAAGAGCAAAGCCTACGTTCGTATCGTTAACTTGGTAGCAGGTACACCAGCTCCCAAATACGATTTAGTTGTAAACGGAAACGTAGTAGCAACCAACGTTGACTTCTCGGCCAATAAGGCAGACTTTTTACCAATAGATGCCATTGCCTATGCTGCCACAGCCCAGACGGTTCAAATCCGTACGGCGGGTACTACTACCGTAATAGCTTCTACCACCATTCAGCCGTATGCGGGTAAATTCTATACGTTTATTGCTCGTGGACAAGTAGGAGGTACAGGTACCAAAGCCATTGCTGTATCCGTCTCTACGAATAAATAAAACGCTGTTATCGTTCCAAAAAAGCCGTTTGCCTTGGGTAAGCGGCTTTTTTGTTTGGGAGTTAAGAAGTGTAAAGGTGAATAGAAAAATACTAAAGTGATGATAAGGTTCGCTACAAATTGTGTGGGTGTATGCACACGCCCACACAATCCTATCAACTAATTCATTTCGGTAAAATAGCCATGATATTACTAACAGCTCGTTCGCCAAAGTGGTCAAAGAGCTTATTATCGCAAGGCATGTTTACTACGCCGGCATCGGGTTGGTTGGCTATGTAGAGGGTAGTAGAACCGCCGCCATCAAAATTGATAGCATCTTTACAGCCCAGCCACTTCATCACCGAGCTTAGTTCGTGCAGGCTCATGCCATACGCCTGTGGTGTACGGCCATCTACCGTGAGCAAGATCAAGCGCTTGTCGTACGTAACGCAAGCACAGGTGCGAGGATGACGGTTGTCGTTGAACGCCGCTTTTTTCAAGGGTACTCGCTCTCCATTCTGAAGAAGTAACGGGCCTGTCACCATCACATTATCGGCGGTGAGTTGTTTGTCCCAGCCTTGCCGTTGACCAACTTCAAGTGCTATTTTGTTACGATGAATTGTAATGGCAGCTTTTTGATGTTCGGCTCCTGAAGCCGTCATTTCCCAGCGAGTAGTGTCAACCACCTGCCCGTTGATTTTGATTTTGTCAACAGAACCAAAGTTTTTGGTATCAAAAAAAGTCCCATTTACGGCAGCTAACGCACCTGCCTGTTTGGCTAGTTGGCTGGTTTTGATGAGTTTTTTGGGCGAAGTACCTACCGAATCTGCCGAGACAAAAGCAAACTGAACTTTCCGATTCTTGAGCTTGGTTTCTACCAAATTGAGGTGCTGGTTGGCTTGAAACAGTTGTTTTTCGTTGAAATGAAACTGTTTCCACGTGAGCCCATTTCCCAAATCAGTGGTTTTCCAAGGTGTTTTGGTAAAAACCACCGAGTCGGGTACTGTCTGGGCAAGTACCAAATTGCACAACCCTAAAGCTAGTAATAAGATGAAATGACGCATAGCTTGTGAAATATTATTGCGCAGCTGCCTTGCGACGTACAAACAAGGTAATCAAAAACGAAACAGCGCCTACAAATAGAATAGTAACCATCTGCGAACCATGAATAAAGGTAGCCAACGTAATGCCCGCTTCTTTCGTGAGACCATAGAGTACCATCACGTTACCCACCAGCACATGGTACGCACCAATGCCTCCTTGCGTGGGTGCTGCTGTACCAATGGCTCCTACCACCAACACCGTCAGGCCTGCTAGCATACTCAAATGCGCTGTTTCGGGGATAGACCAAAACAAGACAAACGACATGAAATAATACATGGTCCAGATAAGTACTGAGTGGAAGATAAATAACCACGGCCGCCGCAACTTACGAATACTCAACAGACCATCTAGTAAGCCTTGTAAGAAGCCCACAATTTTCTGAACGACGGGGTTGGCCAATATCTGTTGTTGGAAACGTTGATACACAAACCAGCCTACCACCACCAACAGCACTAAACCACCACCTGCTAGTAGTAACAAAGAACCTTTGTTGGCACTACCTTGTAACTTATCGCCAAAGAAACTGAGAAAAAACTCACTCAAGCGGTCAAATTCGAGCAAAAAATTCAAGGCAATGAGTACCAGCAATGTAATCACATCAAAAATCCGCTCGGCTACTACCGTCCCGAACGACTTTTCAAATGGAATTCCATCGGTTTGTTGGAGCGAACCGCAGCGAGTCACCTCACCCATGCGAGGCAAGATAAAATTGGCAAAATAACCGACCCAAACGGCCAACGTAGCATGAAAAACAGAGGGTTTATAACCCATCGGTTCCATCAGCATACACCAGCGATAGGCTCTACTCCAATGCGCTACCATAGCTAATAATGCCGACACAATAATCCAGCGATAGTCGGCTTTTTTGAACTGCTCAAACATGGCGGCCAAATCAATATCTTTGAACACCCACCACATGAGGCTACCTGCCACTACTAGCGAAATACTATATCGAATGATTTTTTTTGACATAACAATAAGATGGAGTTGGCAACAAAGCTACCAAATAATTGAGAAAGCGATTGAGACAGAGCCGTCGAACAAAAATAATAGATACGCTCAGAATACAACGATGGGCTAACTGGAAGTTTTATGGGTAAAACGACCATTATTACAACACCAGACGATTGTTATGGTCTGGAAACACCAAGCGAGGTTGATGCTCACGAGCTTCGTCGGGTGTCATGAGGGCGTAGGCAATAATAATCACAATATCGCCTACCTGTGCTCGGCGAGCTGCCGCACCGTTTAGGCAAATAATGCCAGACCCTCGCTCTCCTTTGATAACATACGTTTCAAATCGCTCGCCATTATTGTTGTTGACTACCTGAACTTTCTCGTTTTCAAGTAGATTGGCTGCATCCATCAAGTCTTCGTCAATCGTAATGCTGCCAACGTAATTAAGCTCCGCTTGTGTAACACGCACTCGGTGGAGCTTTGATTTCATCATGGTTAAAAACATAACATAGGTAGTTGTGTCGTACTATCTTATCCATTACCTAGCAATAAAATACCTTCTAAGTGATTGATTATCAGTTTTGTTTTTCAATAACTGATAACAAGTAACGAATAACGACAAGGGACTTGGTAGGCGCAAAGCTACAAAATCAAGTTGTCAATAAGGCGAGTTTTGCCCAAGAAGGCTGCAATACACAGCGCCAACGAGGCATCATGCGAGCGTTCGCTGACAGGAGTTAGTGTAGTTGTTTCTGAAATTTCAAAATATTCCAACTGAATGATAGGGTCTGTCTCAAGCGTTTTGGTCACAAATGCTTTGACATCGGTAATAGGTGTGTTATTTTGAAGTAAAATAGCAGCCTCTTGCAAGCAGCGGTATAAGGAAGGAGCAGCAGCTCGTTGTTCGGTCGTCAAGTTTCGATTCCGAGACGACATGGCCAATCCGTCGGCTTCACGAACCGTAGGGCAAATCCGAAGCTCCAGATTAAAACTCAAATCCTGCACCAGCTGCTTCACCACTAGGCATTGTTGTAAGTCTTTTTGTCCAAAATAAGCCCGAGTAGGCTGCACAAAATGAAAGAGTTTTGACACCACAATCCCCACTCCGTTGAAGTGCCCCGGTCTGAAGGCGCCTTCCATTACTCGCTCCAAATTACCAAAGTCCATTTTTAGTACAGGGCGTTGTGGGTACATTTCGGCATCGTTAGGGGCAAACAATACATCGCAAGCCACCGATGCTAGCAGCGTACTGTCGCTTTCGAGTGTGCGTGGATACACGGCCAAATCGTGTGCATTATTAAATTGAGTGGGGTTTACATAAACACTGCAGACCACGATATCGTTTTCTTGCTTGGCGGTCTGAACCAACTGTAAATGCCCTTGATGCAAAGCCCCCATCGTAGGTACAAACCCAATGGTTTTGCCAGACAACCGCAGTTGCCAAAGGTAGGCCTGTAAGGCCGAAATCGTCGAAAAAACGTGCATAGATACTATAAAGAGAAATGGTTGAGATAAACCCAAACTTGCACAAGGTCAGTATGGTACTACTTGTCTGCCAACTCGGGTAACTCGAATCCTCAATTTAGGATGCTGAAAACGCAAAAAGACGACAAACTTACCGATTGATTTGAAAGTTTCTTGAAATAGTTGCAAATTTTTGCTACCTTTGCGTACTTTTTCGTAGAATCCACATACATTAAGCTTTTTTCTAATCACTTTGCATTTATGAGCAAGCTTCGAGTTCTTTATGTAGCCAGTGAAATCACTCCTTTTTTACAAACCACAGAAGTTGCCGATTTTGTTAGGAAGTTACCACAGGCTATGCAAGAGAGAGGGCTTGAAATCAGGATTCTCATCCCGAGATTTGGGCTAATTAACGAGCGCAAAAATCGCCTTCATGAGGTAGTCAGGCTGTCAGGTATTAATATTTCGGTTGGCGACGACGAAAAACCCCTGATTATCAAGGTGGCATCAGTTCCTAATGCCAAATTACAAGTTTATTTTATTGATAACGAAGACTATTTTCAGCGTAAATCCGTTTTCTTCGATAAGGAGAATAATTTTTACGACGATAATGACGAACGAGCTATCTTCTTCTGCAAAGGGGTTTTAGAAACAGTTAAGAAATTAGGCTGGTCACCCGACATCGTGCATTGCAACGACTGGATGACATCCCTGATTCCACTTTATCTGAAAACGACCTACAAAAACGACCCGATGTTCAAGCAAACTAAGTCGGTTTTTTCGGTCTATAACAACCCCTTCCAATTCAAATTTACCGAAGATCTGCTCGATAAAGTCAAGATGATGGACATTGACGACGAGATGCTGGCCAACCTGCGCTCGTTAGACTTTGATGGCTTCATTAAGATTGGTGTTCAGTATGCCGATATGGTTGTGAAAGCAGAGGAGGAATATAGCGAAAGCATAAATTTGTTTTTAAATGAGCATTTCTCAGATAAAAAAATTGAACTTACCGACGAAGACGATAACCTTTCAGAAACGTATTATAACCTCTACCATGAGCTTATGGGCTAAGTGGCTCCTGGTCACTTTTGTGTCACTTCCAGTACTTTTTGCCTGCGAAGACCCTTCTGAAATTGGAGGTGACCTGCTCAGCGACGAAGTAGGGATTCTCTACACCGATACTATTACGGTTAAATCTTCAACTGTATTGCTCGATACAGTTCGCACAGCTCGTTTAGGAAACTTACTCGTAGGCCGTTACACCGACCCTGTGTTGGGTACCGTTGAGGCCAATAGTTATTTTCAGTTGGTGCCCTATGGTAACAAATATACCAAGGCTGCCACCTCTGTTTTTGACTCGCTTACGTTCGTTATGGTATATAATTATACCTATGCCGACACCAATAAAACCCAGACTATTAATATTTGCCGCCTAAAAGAGGTGATAGATACCTTGGGAACTCGTGATTTAGTCAATAATATTGCACTGAACTACGACCCAACGCCTCTGGCCAAAATCACTCTTCGAGCTCGGAGCCGGTACAAAGATGGCAAAACCTTCGATACCATTCGAGTGCGCCTGCCTAACTCGCTGGGTTTACAGCTATTTAATGCTGCCGACCAAACCGAGACTTCATCGTACCCCGAATTTGTGAAGTTTTTCAATGGCTTGGCACTGGTACCCGCTGCTACCGACAATGCTGCCGTCATTGGGTTTTCGACTGCTTATGCCACCAACGGCTATACCGTTACTCGAATGGACTTGCACTTTCATTCTTCGAGTGACACCACCAAAAAGGCTGATTATTTTCCCTTTAGCCTCGACGACGTAGGCCAGTTCAACCGTATTATCTCCAATCGAAAAGGCACACTCGTCGATAAAATCACGAATAGCTTAGTAGCCTTGCCGTCGTCGTCAACACAAGGGCAGGTGTTTATGCAAAATGGCGTTGGCTTAGTTACCAAATTGGAGTTTCCATACCTGTCTAAGTTTAGAGATGCAGGCAAGTATGGTATCAATAAGGTAGAGATGATTTTGACCCCCAAATCGTTTTTGACGCAGGTCAATACGCCACCTCCAACAGCCATTTATTTGGCCGAAACCGACAGTGGTAACAAGCCTCTCCGCAATAGTTCGGGCATCATCAAATATGTAACGTCAGAAGGTTACCCTTTAGAAGGCACTACAATTGCTACCGACCGGCAGATTGCGTCGTTTTCGACTACTCGTGGCAACTATATCTTTAATCTCACTAGCTACGTGACGGGAATGCTGCATGGGGTAAAAGTCAATAACGGGCTGCTGCTCATGCCAACCCTCAACAATAACGTGAATAGGCTTATTCTCAATGCCAGCGAGATAAAACTGAAAGTCTATTACACCGTACCGAAAAGTTAATTTTCTGAATAAAATGTTGGATAAACCTGTGAATCAACAGACTCACAGGTTTTTTTATAAAATTCTCTTCAACTTTGTACCCACCAAGCGTAGTACTTAACTCATTTACTTGTTCCTATTATGTGTGGAATTGTTGCTTACGTCGGACACCGTGAGGCGTATCCGTTGATTATTAAGGGCCTCAAACGCCTCGAATATCGGGGCTATGATAGTGCTGGAATTTGCCTGATGACGCAAGATGGACTGACCGTTTATAAGAAAAAAGGAAAGGTCAAAAAACTGGAAGAAAGCCTGCAAGGACAAGACCTCAAAAGTAATGTAGGGATCGGCCATACCCGCTGGGCTACCCACGGCGAGCCCAACGACGTAAACGCTCACCCACATTATTCGCAGAGCCATAATTTGGCGATTATCCATAATGGAATTATCGAAAACTACGCTTCTATTAAGCAGAATCTCATCAACAAAGGGCATACTTTTCAGAGTGAGACTGACTCCGAAGTGTTTGTGCATTTTATTGAAGACATCCAAAAAAGCACAGGTTGTTTGTTAGAAGAGGCCGTACGTCTGGCCATGAAAGAAGTAGTAGGGGCCTATGCCATCGTGTTGATGTCCAAAGACGACCCCAGCTTACTGATTGCCGCTCGTAAAGGCTCTCCGTTGGTGATTGGTGTAGGCGACGACGAATACTTTTTTGCCTCTGATGCTACACCAATTATCGAATACACCAAAGAGGTGATTTATCTCAACGACTACGAAATTGCCGTAGTACGCAACAATGAGCTGATTGTCAAGAATATTGATAATATCCTGACCTCGCCGTATATCCAAACGGTAGAGCTTGAACTGGAGGCCATTGAGAAGGGTGGTTACGACCACTTCATGATTAAAGAAATTTTTGAACAGCCTCGCTCAGTGCGAGATTGTATGCGGGGGCGTGTCAGTGCCGACGACGGACATTTGGTATTGGGTGGTTTGCGAGAATACTTAGACCAACTAGCACAGTCGCAACGCATTGTGATTGTGGCCTGTGGTACCTCGTGGCATGCTGGCTTGGTGGCTGAATACATTTTTGAAGATTTGGCCAGAATTCCGGTGGAGGTCGAATACGCCTCGGAGTTTCGTTACCGCAATCCGATTATCAAAGAGGGCGATGTGGTGATAGCCATTTCGCAGTCGGGCGAAACTGCCGATACCCTGGCGGCTATCGAATTGGCCAAGTCCAAGGGAGCTACTATTATTGGGGTGTGCAATGTAGTAGGGGCTTCGATTCCACGAGCAAGCCATGCGGGAGCTTATACACACGCTGGCCCTGAGATTGGTGTGGCCAGTACAAAAGCCTTTACAGCTCAGGTGGTTACGTTGGCGATGATGGCCATTGCCGTAGCTCGCCGAAAGGGCACACTACACGAAGACACCTTCCGCCGCTTATTGTTTGAGTTAGAACGGATTCCGGCCAAAATTGAAAAAGTCTTGAAAAGTGCCGACAAGGTAAAAGAAACATCGGCTTTGTTTAAAGACGCCCGTAATTTCATTTACTTAGGACGTGGCTACAATTTCCCGGTGGCCTTAGAAGGGGCACTGAAGCTCAAAGAAATTAGCTACATCCATGCCGAAGGCTATCCTGCCGCCGAAATGAAGCACGGCCCTATAGCCTTGATAGACGAAGACATGCCTGTGGTGTTTATTGCCCTCAAAGACAGCTCTTACGAAAAAGTAGTTTCCAACATTCAAGAAGTAAAAGCTCGTAAGGGGAAGGTTATCGCCATTGTGACCGAAGGCGATAAGCATATTCCGACAATGGCTGATTTTACAGTAGAAGTGCCGATTGCACACGAAGCGTTAATGCCACTGTTGTCGGTGATTCCGTTGCAGTTGATGTCGTATTACATTGCTGTGATGCGTGGGTGCAACGTGGATCAACCTCGCAACTTGGCCAAGTCGGTAACGGTGGAGTAAACAGGCTATTTTGTATAAAACAGCCTAAGCCATCGAGACCCCCAATAGGTCTTTGGTGGCTTAGGCTGTTTGTTTTAAAGCGTAGTTGGCAAACAATTGACCAGACCCGCATCGAAGTTATAAGTAAATTAGCTACCGCCTAGGGAGTGGCTGAATAATCATCCATTCCCTAAAAGGACAAGATTCTCAACAGAGTAAATGCAACCCTATTGCAAGTTTGGGTGTCTTATGGCAAAACACTTACCCCTTTTGCCATGAAAAATATTGTACAAACTTGGTTCCGAAAGCACCTTGCCTTAGCCATAGGAGGGGTGCTTTTGTTATCATCGTGCTATGTGAAAGAGGCAGCCCCTACCAACGTAGAAGGGTACCGACCTATCTACAAGTCCATCAGCCAAGTGCAGCAAATCGAAACAATGGCGGCTCAGCCCCTAAAGCAGCCCGGAAAAATCTATGTCAAAGACACCTATTTGTTTGTCAACGAATACAACAAAGGCATTCATATCATTAATAATCAAGACCCTGTCAACCCAAAACGAGTGGCGTTTATCAGTATTCCGGGCAATGTGGATATAGCCGTGAAGGGCAGTACGCTCTACGCTGATAACTATACAGACATGGTGGCGCTAGACATCAGTAATCCAGCTAGTGTGAAAGTACTCAAGCGCATTGAGGGGGCTTTTCCGATACAGGCCTACCCACCCTACACAGGAGTGTATTTTGAGTGTGTCAGCTCTGACAAAGGCGTGGTGATAGGCTGGGAAAAAACCACCCTAACCGACCCCAAGTGTAGGCGTTAAGCAACGCTATTCGATGTTCCGATACGCTATTCTATAATATTGATAGTCAGTGCGTTGGGTTCTTCTAATGACATATTTTTAAATTTGCTACATTGCTTATGAAAACGTTAGTAAAGTTATTGATGCTAGGTGGGGTATTGGTAGGATGCCAAACCAACGGCAATTTATCGCCTTCGTTGGCCGGAACAGGCGGTTCTATGGCTCGCTTTGCCATTGTGGGAGACAACCTCTATACCGTTAGCAATACCACTCTCACATTGTTTGATATTTCGACCGAAACCAATCCTATCAAAAGCAAAGACATTAAGTTGGGGTTTGGGATTGAGACCATCTTTCCGTACCAATCCAATTTGTTTATTGGTACTCAAACGGGGATGAAGATTTATGACAACTCTAATTCACTCAATCCAGTCGAAATCTCGACCTATGCACACGTAACCAGTTGTGACCCCGTGGTGGTGCAAGGGCAATATGCTTACGTAACCCTCCGAAACGGAACAGCTTGCCGTAATGGGTCCAATTTATTAGAGGTAGTAGATCTGAGCAATCTAAAAGAGCCCAAGCTCATCAAGAGTATTCAGATGAGCAATCCACATGGCTTGGGTGTAGATGCCAAAGACCTGTTTGTGTGCGAAGGGGATTTTGGCCTCAAGGTATTTGACCTTACCGACCCTGCTAATCCACAACTCACTCAATCCATCAGCGATGTACGTTCTTATGATGTAATTCCTCAAAACAAGCTCCTCATCCTGACCGGAAAAGACGGTATCTATCAGTACGATTACAGTAACCGCAAACAACTAAAACCCATCAGTAAAATCCCTACCGAATGAAAACATGGTTATTGGTGGTGTTGGTAGCAATTACTCAGGTACATGGGCAAGATACCTTACGTAAACCACGAGCTATTCCTGTAATGGCCTTCAAATGGGCTCCTTTGAGTATGTTTGACATAGATCCTACCTATCAGTTTGCCACGGAATGGTTTCTAGCCGAGGGCAGCAAGTCGTTTCAGATAGAGGGTGGTTATGGCAAGCGAGGCTCTATTCCTAAAATATGGAATACCACTGCTATAAACCCTGCCGAAACCTGGCGAGGGCGAGCCGAAATGCGCTGGTACAATTGGCAAAACCGAGAGGGATGGTCGCATTACACGGCCATCGAGGGAGTCTATAAGCAAGTGAATGAACAGCGGGAAGACGAAATCGGCAAAGACTGCTCTGGCGTAGGAGGGTGTAGTTATGTAGAGCGAATCGGGTATTTGCGTACCAAGCAGGTAATTGGACTAAGCTACAAAGCAGGTTGGCAATACGCCATAGACCATTTTGTGTTTGATTTGTACGTAGGTTGCGGATTCCGAGCCATAGCCATTACGGGTATTAAGCAAAACGAAGAAAATGGATTTATTAACGTTCGGACCAATCTCTTTGAGCGCCGAGCAGGTTGGTATGCAGGGCCGCAACTCAACTTAGGTTTCAAAGTGGGGTATTTATTCACTCGGTCGTCCAAATAGCGTTTGAGGTTCAACGCATTCGTCTGTTATTTTTGCTCTATGAAACAAGTCATCTGCTTCTTTGTACTATTCAGTCTGGTTGAACAACTGGCACAAGCCCAAAATGGTATTGTAGTGATGCAAACCGATTTTGGTACCAAAGACGGCGCTGTATCGGCCATGAAAGGCGTAGCCCTGGGTGTGTCGCCACAGCTCAAACTCTATGACCTCACCCACGAAATACCAGCCTACAACATCTGGGAGGCCGCTTATCGCTTGGTACAAACGGCCCCATATTACCCCAGAGGAACGGTATTTGTGTCGGTTTGTGACCCGGGCGTAGGTACTGAGCGCAAGTCGGTGGTGATGAAGTCAAAATCAGGGCATTTTTTTGTAACGCCTGATAACGGTACCCTCACCCTGGTGGCTGAACAACTGGGTATTGCCGAGGTACGAGAAATAGACGAAGCCGTAAATCGTCGAAAAAACTCTAATGCCTCCTACACTTTTCATGGGCGAGACGTCTATGCTTACACCGCCGCACGCCTAGCGGCTAAAGTGATTACCTATGCCCAAGTAGGTCGGAAACTACCTACCGAAGTAGTAAAAATCCCTTATCAACAAGCTACATTGAACACTAATCAACTCAGCGGAAACATTCCGGTATTAGATGTTCAGTACGGGAACGTTTGGTCAAACATCCCCAAAGCTTTGTTTGACAAGCTGAACGTCAAGGTAGGAGAGAAGGTGCGGGTACAAATTTTTCATCAAAACCAACAGCAATTTGATGAAGTAATGGTGTATGCCAACACGTTTGGACAAGTACCTGAAGGGCAAAACTTGGCGTATTTCAATAGTTTGATGAACTTTTCGGTAGCCGTCAACATGGGTAACTTTTCAGAAAAATATAAAGTATTTAGCGGGGCGGAGTGGTCCATCAAAGTAGAGGCTGTGCGGTAAAATACGGCATCAGTGATTGAATTGATTTTAACGGCAGGTTTTCTCACTTGCCGTTTTTTGTTGCCCGAAAAAATATTTATTTTGGGTTGCAGAAGTTACCCTCAATGAAACACCTTGTCGGAATCGTATTGCTGTTGTGCTTTCCTTGGTTGGCAAAAAGCCAAAATTGGCAGCCCGTAGGGCTTGCCGAAGGACTGTCGCAGGGGATGGTGTATGACTTGGTACAAGACCAGCAAGGGTTCTTATGGATTGCTACTAAAGATGGCCTTAATCGGTATGATGGGTATAACTTCAAAGTGTTTACCAACGACCCTTATAATCCATTCAGTATCTCGGGCAATACCTGTACGGCCTTGTTGTATGATAGCAAGGGGCGATTGTGGATAGGTACTGAAAAGGATGGTCTTAATTTGTATAATCCTGTTAATCAGCAATTTTATCGAATTAATGTCAAGCAGCAAGAACACGCTGGAGGTGGTAACTACAATATTCTGCAACTGGAAGAAGACAAAACGGGAGCTATCTGGATTGTGACCGACCAAGCATCAGTGCAATTCAAAATAACGATTCCTTCCGAGTTTGTGGTGGAAACAGAAGCCGTTCTGCGCCTAACGTTGTCCCCATTGAGTCCTTCTGTTGTTCCGCCAGTTACACCACACCAACATGTTGGTTTGCAAGGGAAAGTAGCTCAAAATTTATGCGGTTTTTTAGGAAAATGGATTGAAGGTAAGCCTCAACAGCGAGATTTTTATATTCTTCAAGACCACCAGCAAAATCAGTGGGTTTTGTTAGATAAAGAGCTGATTTGCTGGAAAGATAGCATTCGCAAAACGATTCCATTGGTTGAAGGAGCCTACAAAAAAATGTACCATTTTCGAGATGGAATAATTGCTATCTGTGACCAACACCATCTCTGGCTCATGCCACCTCAAGAACTCCTAAAGCAAGATAGTTTGACTAGTAAAAACGCCTATGCGTTGGTTCCTGACTCCAGACGTATCAATACCATTCGGAAAGATAACGTAGGCAACATCTGGTTAGGTACAAGAGGATATGGGTTGTATAAATTCAACCCTCGTATCAGGCAGTTTAATGCCAAATTACCTACTTTTTCGCCCTCGTATTTGTTTCAAGATGCCCAAGGGCGAGTGTATTTTCATGGCAACGCCAAGCCAGGGTATCAGTATTACCAGTTGGAGAGCCCTACTACTTACCATCCTATTTCTCCTGCTGTGGCGTCGGTTCGGTATTCGCACGACTATCTACTTCAAGACCGCAAGCAGCAATTTTGGCTGTTGGCTAGAGAAGATACTGTACGATGTTTATTCAAATTTACGAAAGATTGGCAACTCGTTCAGCGGTATGTACTGCCAGCGGCCTATCATGAAAGCCCTTATAGTGCCAAACTAGTAGAAGACCACCAAGGTAATATCTGGGTAGGCTTAGTAAATGGCCAATTAGTTCGATTTGACCCTATCACCGCCCAATTTAAGGTGTTTAGTTATAAGTCGCTGTTGCCACAGAGTGGAGCTACGATTGAGGTACTCTCCATGTACCAGAGTGCTCCAAATGTCTGTTGGATTGGCACTCAAAAAGGGCTCGTCAAAGTAGATAATTTTCTGACTGCTCCAACGTTCAGTATTTTCAAAAACAATCCCAACGAGCGTTTTAGCCTTAGCAACGACGTAGTTTCGGGCTGTGTCAACGACCCCGTTCAGCCTGACAAATACCTGTGGGTGAGCACAAAAGGAGGAGGACTTGAACGCTTAGATAAGCAGACTGGAACGTTTGAACACTTTACCGAAAAACAAGGTTTACCCAATAAAGTAGTATATGGCGTGCTGGTAGGCGACGACCAAAATCTTTGGATGAGCACCAACCGAGGGCTAGCACGACTCAATCCGAAGTCGCTGGTTTTCACTAATTTTAATAAGTCAGATGGCCTTCAAGACGACGAATTCAACACCAACTCATACTTCAAAGCACCGTCTGGTGAGTTGCTTTTTGGGGGCATCAATGGCTTCAATGTATTCCGACCTTCTCAAATCGGGAAAACCACAACGCCGCCTACCCTTCGGCTACTCAGCTTAAAAGTAAACAACATTCCGATAGAGGTAGCCGACGAGTCAGGATTACTCGACCAAGCTATTGAATACTTGCCTCCCATCGAATTGGCACATAACCAGAACCAACTGGCCATCGAGTTTGGACTGATGGATTTTACGAACCCTGTCAAAAATCGTTTTCGTTATCAATTAGAAGGTATTGATAACGAATGGGTCGAAACTGGCACTAATCATGTTGCTAATTTTGCTCAACTTCCTAGCGGAAGCTATACACTGCGAGTAATAGGTACAACCGATGGCGAAAATTGGAGCAAACCCGTCGAACTGAGCATTCGGATACACCCTCCGTTTTACCGTACTTGGTGGGCGTATTTGTTGTATCTGTTAGCGATTGGTTATTTGGTGTATCGTTGGAACCAAAACCAGCTTAACCGAGTGCGCTTACAGCAACAGTTGCTTTACAAAGACAAAGAAGCTGAACGACTGGCCGAATTGGATGCTATCAAAACCAACTTTTTTGCCAACATCTCGCACGAGTTTCGTACGCCCCTCACGCTGATTTTGGGGCCTGTGGAGCAAATGCTCAATGACTACCCCAACGATGGCCGTTTCCCGCTGGTACGGCGCAATGCGCAACGCTTGCTGGCACTCATTAATCAACTCTTAGACATCAGCAAACTCGAAGCCGGGCAGATTCAACCCGAATTGACGCATCTAGAAGTGGTACGCTATTTCCGCACGCTCATGAGTTCGTTTACATCCTTGGCCGAGAGTCGGCAAATTACCTTTGAAGTCAGTCAAAACCAGCAGGAGGTATGGGGGTATCTGGATACAGACAAAACCGAAAAAATGATGACCAACCTACTCTCCAACGCCTTTAAGTTTACCAATCAGGGTGGCAGCGTGAGGGTAGAAGTTAGCTATGGAGCAGGTAACCGACAGGCAGAAATCAAGATAGCAGACACGGGTATAGGTATCAAGGCAGACAAATTGGGGCAAATCTTTAACCGCTTTTATCAAGTAGAATCAGACCAGCGGCGTAGCTATGAAGGCACCGGTATTGGCTTGGCACTGGTCAAAGAATTGGTAGAGGTACTCAAAGGAAAGATTAGGGTCGAAAGCCAAGAAGGAGCTGGCACTACGTTTTGGGTAGAATTGCCCATAGACGAACACACCTGGGCCAATTATCCAAAAACAAGCCATGAGAGAATCCCTAAGCCTTTTATTGAACAACTCCCCGTAGCAACAATAACGCCTACTGACTTGTTGGCCAATGAAAATATCTTATTGTTGATTGATGACAATGCTGATATTCGAGCCTACGTGCGGCAGATTTTTGAACCAGAATATCAAATCGTAGAAGCACAAGATGGAGAAGAAGGCTTGGCCCAGGCGATGGCCTACGTGCCCAACCTCATCATCAGTGACCTGATGATGCCTCGCATGGATGGCTTCGAGTTTTGTCGCCGTCTGAAGAGTAACGAGAAAACGAGCCACATTCCGGTGATTATGCTTACGGCCAAAGCCAATGTAGAGAGCCGAATCGAAGGCTTTGAGCTGGGTGCTGACGATTACTTGGTGAAGCCCTTCAATACCGCCGAAATCAAAGCACGAGTCAAGAACCTACTCGACAAGCAGGAAAAACTACGGCAGTATTTCAACGGCAAAACCATGGAGCTCAAGCCAAGCGAAATACGAGTTAACTCGATGGATGAGGCTTTTCTTGGCAAAGTCAAAGTTATCATGGAGCAGCAACTCTCCAACAGTGCCTTTAGTGTGGTGGACTTTGCTGAAGCCATGAACATGAGTAAGTCGCAGCTTAACCGCAAACTCAATGCCCTCACCAGCCAGTCGAGCAATGAGCTCCTGCGGGACTTCCGCCTCCAGCGAGCAGCGGAGTTACTCAGCCAGCGAGCGGGTACCGTGTCTGAAATAGCCTATCAGGTAGGGTTTGAACACCTGTCATACTTTGCTAAGAGCTTTCAAGAACGATACGGCAAGCTCCCTTCCGAATACCCGTAAAATCACCCTTGGCAGAATACCAATACTCCCCAAAAGCCCTCAAATCGCCCGATTTGAGGGCTTTTGGGCATAAATGCGCCAAAAGTGTTAAACGATGCGCCGTTTGTGTTAACCCTTGCATGGGCCAGAAAATCAATTTTGTAACGCCGACGAGGTAGAAAATGTACAAAAGGAGAAGGCTCCAAACAGCCGCTTGACGAAGCCCCTGTTCTTCTCCTTTTTCAAGAAAAACTACCTCATCGCTATGGTTTCACTCCTACATTTTCTATCCATGCAAAAACTCATTTACTGCTTGTTCGCTCTATGGTTAGGGTTTCAAGCAAAAGCAGCAAATCCTATTATTCCCAACTTGAAAACCAATATGGCAGGTAATCCCTTCATCACCCGTTGGGATTTAACTAAATCGGCAGGGTCGGGAACAACACAAATAAAATTTCGTACGACCACCACAGGTACTGTGAATTACACCTGGACAACTGTACCTGCAGGCACGAGTGGCTCTGGCACTTTTAGCGGCACATCAGCCACTATTACAGGCTTGCCTGATGGAGCAACGATAGATTTGAGTATTGACCCCACCAATTTTAAAAGCATTCATGTCTATAATTTTGGCGCTCCTGACGATGACAGAGATCGCTTGATTGATGTAATCCAGTGGGGAGATGTAGCTTGGACAACGATGAACGGTGCTTTTGTGAATTGTGGGAACTTGAATATTTCGGCAACAGATTTACCCAATCTTACTGGCGTTACAGACATGGGTATTATGTTCGGAGGTTGCTACTCATTAAACGGTCCGACTAACATAGGTTCATGGAATGTAGCAGCTGTAAGAAATATGGGTAAAATGTTTTACAATGCATTTAGTTTTAATCAGCCCATTGGTTCATGGGATGTATCAGCAGTAACGAATATGAATGGCATGTTTTGGAATGCCAAAACCTTTAATCAGCCCATTGGCTCGTGGAATGTATCGGCTGTAACAGATATGAGTGGGATGTTTTACGAGGCAGATAGTTTTAATCAGCCCATTGGTACTTGGAATGTATCAGCAGTTAAGACAATGAAAGCCATGTTTTACAATTCACCTGCCTTTAATCAAGACCTTAGCGCTTGGAACGTTGGAGCTGCAACAAATTTGTCAACGGTGTTCGCTGGAGCAACGGCTTTCAACCAAGACCTTAGCGCTTGGAACATAGGAGCAGCAACAACGATGGTCGGCATTTTTAGGACAGCTACAGCCTTCAATCAAAATTTGGCAGCGTGGGGAACAAAATTTAATGCCACCGTTGATTTAACAGATATGTTGAGTAGGAGTGGTATGAGTGTAGCCAATTATGATGCTACGCTGATAGGCTTCAATGCAGGCACAGTAACGGGTAGGACCCTGGGGGCACATAGTCTTTTTTATTGTGCTTCGGCGGCTGATAGGGCTAATTTGATCAATGTGAAAGGTTGGACTATATCGGGCGATGCCCTTGCTGCTTCTACGGCTCCATTTTCTCCAAACCGAACTATACATGGTGGCTCAGTTGCTTCATTATCAGCTACTTGTGTCAGTGGAACACCTTCGTGGTATGATGCCGCAAGTACTACACTTTTAGGCACAGGTTCACCTTATGTCACGGAGACTTTAACAGCAAATACAACCTACACTGTTCGATGTGAATCAGGAAGTTGTTTGAGTAGTTTCACAACAGTCAATGTTACTGTATTACAACCCTTTATTACCCGTTGGAACTTGGCAACGGCAGGTTCTGGAGCTACGCAACTGAGTTTTGGAGTAACAACGACTGGTACAGTTAGTTATTCTTGGACAACCGTGCCCGCAGGTACGAGTGGCTCAGGTACATTTAGCGGTGCAACTGCCACGATTACGGACTTGCCATCGGGAGCAACGATTGATTTAAGTATTAGACCAACGAATTTTCAGGCAATTAGTATCAATAATGGCACAGACAGAAGCCGCTTGACGGATATAAAACAATGGGGTGATATAGCTTGGACTTCGATGGCATCGGCATTTTATGGCTGTAATAATTTGAATATCTCAGCAAGCGATGTGCCTAGCTTAACGTCAGTGACAGACTTTTCAAGCATGTTTCGTTCGTGTACCAACCTAAGCGGCCCCAGCAATATTGGTACTTGGAATGTTACTGGGGTAAATAACATGCAAGCAATGTTCAGCGGTGCTAGTGTATTTAATCAAAGTTTAGGGGCGTGGGGGGCAAAACTAGCAGAATATGTTGTGTTGACCAATATGCTCGACAACTGCGGGATGAGCATTGCCAATTACGATGCCACCCTCACGGGTTTCAGAGCAACTACGGCTACGGGTAGGAGCTTGGGTGCTGTTGGGTTGCAGTATTGTGCTTCGGTGGCAGATAGAGCAAATCTGGTGTTGTCTCAGGTAAATGGCGGTAAGGGCTGGACAATCACGGGAGATTCTCAGTGCACTTTTCCATCTATGAACGTCAAGGGTAATTCCGTTTCCATCCCCAACAACGACACTTCGCCAGTTATCACTGACCATACTGATTTTGGGGCTGCGAATGTCACCTCAGGAACGGTCGTCAGGACTTTTACCATCGAAAATACTGGTACAGGGGCTTTGAATTTGTCAGGCACTCCCAAGGTAGCCATTAGCGGTGCCAACGCAGCAGATTTTACCGTAACTACCCAGCCAACTTCGCCAGTAGCGGCTTCGGGGAGTACAACCCTCCAGATTACCTTTGACCCCTCGGCGGTGGGCGTACGCAACGCCACGGTAAGCATCGCCAACGACGACGCCACCAAGAACCCATACACCTTTAACATCACTGGCTACGGCGGACTTCCCTTCATTACCAAATGGAAAACCGATAACGCTGGCACTTCCAACAGCACCTCCATCACCATTCCGACTTCAGGAACAGGCTATAATTACGATGTGGACTGGGAGAACGATGGCATCTATGATGAGTTTGGCAAAACAGGTAGTGTGACCCACGACTATGGTACGGCGGGCACCTACACAGTAGCCATTCGAGGCAGTTTTCCACGGATTTATTTCAATAATAGTGGTGATAAATCCAAACTCTTAGACGTGACACAATGGGGTGATATAGCTTGGACTTCGATGGCGTCGGCATTTTATGGCTGTAATAATTTGAATATCTCAGCAAGCGATGTTCCTAGCTTACCATCAGTGACAGACTTTTCAAGTATGTTTCGTTCGTGTACCAACCTAAGCGGTCCCAGCAATATTGGTACTTGGAATGTTACTGGGGTAAATAACATGCAAGCAATGTTCAGCGGTGCTAGTGTATTTAATCAAAGTTTAGGGGCGTGGGGGGCAAAACTAGCAGAATATGTTGTGTTGACCAATATGCTCGACAACTGCGGGATGAGCATTGCCAATTACGATGCCACCCTCACGGGTTTCAGAGCAACTACAGCTACAGGCAGGAACTTGGGTGCTGTTGGGTTGCAGTATTGTGCTTCGGTGGCAGATAGAGCAAATCTGGTGTTGTCTCAGGTAAGTGGCGGTAAGGGCTGGACAATCACGGGAGATTCTCAATGCGCTTTGCCAGCGATGAACGTCAAAGGTAATAGTGTATCCATTCCCAACAACGATACCTCTCCCGTGATTACCGATGACACCGATTTTGGTCCAGCTTTGGTGGCCGGTGGTACAGTAGTCAGAACGTTTACCATTGAAAATACAGGTGGGAATCCTCTTACCTTGAGCGGGTCGCCTCTCGTAGCGATTAGTGGCAACAATGCCTCTGACTTTACCGTAACGACTCTTCCTGCCTCATCGGTATCAGCCAGTAGCAGCACTACCTTCCAGATTACGTTCGACCCCTCGGCGGAGGGCGTACGCAACGCCACGGTAAGCATCGCCAATAACGACGCCACCAAGAACCCATACACCTTTAGCATCACCGGCTACGGCGGACGGCCCATCATTACCAAATGGAAAACGGATAATTTAAGCACGGGTTCATCTAATAGCACCTCCATCACCATTCCGACTACAGGAACAGGCTATAATTATGATGTGGATTGGAATAACGATGGCATTTATGATGAGTTTGGCAAAACAGGTAATGCGACCCACAATTACGGTACGGCGGGCACTTATACCGTAGCTATCCGAGGTAGTTTCCCACGGATTTACTTCGATAACAGTGGCGATAAATCCAAACTCTTGGACGTGACACAATGGGGCGATGTGGCTTGGACCTCAATGTCCTATGCTTTTAATGGCTGTGATAAGCTAAACATTACAGCAAGCGACGTGCCCAATTTAACGTCGGTAACAAGCATGTCTCATATGTTTCATGGATGTTCGATACTCAATAGCCCTGCCAACATAGGTACTTGGGATGTATCTACCATATTAGATATGTCTTATTTGTTCTGCAATAATTTGCAGTTTAACCAAGATATTAGTACTTGGGACGTAAGCCATGTGACCAATATGGCCAATATGTTTGTGGGTGCTGTTAAATTTAATCAACCAATTGGTAGCTGGAATGTATCCAATGTGAAGAATATGGGAAATATGCTAGCATCAACTACTAATTTTAATCAAGACATTAGCCAATGGAATGTAGCGAACGTTACGCTTATGCATGGGATGTTTAGTAACACTCAAGCGTTTAATCAAAACATTGGAAACTGGGATGTAGGCAAAGTGACAAACATGTTTTTTATGTTTGCAGGAGCGAAGGCGTTTAACCAAAACATTAGCGCTTGGAATACAGCAGCCGTCACAGATATGTCTGTAATGTTTTTTGAAGCAAGTGCTTTTAATCAAGATATTAGTTCGTGGGATGTGTCTTCTGTCAAGAATATGAACGCAATGTTTACTAGTGCAAGTGTCTTTAATCAAGCTATTGGCTCATGGAATGTATCGGCTGTCACGAATATGACTGGAATGTTTTCAGGAGCAAGTGCCTTTAATCAAGATATTAGCTCATGGAATGTATCAGCTGTCACGGATATGAGCTCTATGTTTTATAACGCTACGGCTTTCAATCAAAACATTAGCTCATGGAATACAGCGGCTGTAACTAATATGGTAGGTATGTTCTCAGGAGCAAGTGCCTTTAATCAATCTTTAGGAGCCTGGGGTACCAAATTAAATGCCAATGTTGATTTAAGTAATATGCTTGACAACTGCGGCATGAGTCGAGCCAACTACGATGCCACGCTCACGGGCTTCCGAGCCGGAACAGTGACGGGGCGTAGTTTGGGGGCAGCTGGGTTGCAATATTGCGCTTCCAAAGCTGATCGGGATAACCTGATCTTGGCAGTAGGCAGCGGCGGCAAAGGCTGGACCATCACGGGTGATAGTTACAGCACAGCCTGTTTGTCACCACAGTTTACAGAAATGCCAAGCAGCGTAAGTGTCTGTGTAGATGGAACGACCTCTTTCTCGGTGACCGTAAGTTATGGTACAAGTTATAGCTGGCAAGTAAATACAGGCAGTGGGTTTAGTAACTTGAGCGAAGGTGGCATTTACAGTGGTGTGAACAGCACCACTCTGAATATCAGCAATGTAACGGGTTTGAACAGCTATCAATATCGCTGCGTAGCGAGCAATACCAACGGAAGTGTCAATTCAGACCCAGCTACCTTGACGGTCAATGCCATACCGACAGCAGGTCTTAGCTCAGCTGGAACAATCTGTGTAGGAAGCAACATTGCGCTGACTGCGACGAGTGGGGGAACTTATACATGGACAGGTCCAGCTGGCAGTAGCTTTAACAGCAATGCACAAAACCCTAATTTCACAGCTACGACAACGAATTATAGTGGAGTGTATAGTGTAACAGTTTCTTCGTCAGCGAGTTGTAGTTACACCGCCACATTGAGTGTTAACGTCAATTCAAATCCGACGGCCAGTATCAACGCCTCGACAAGCAGCATTTGTGCCGGAAGCAGCATCAACCTAACAGCGAATGGTGGAAGCACATACAGTTGGTCAGCAAGTGGCGGAGGCTTTAGTAGCAGCACAGGCAGCCCCACCAGCTGGAGTGCCAGCAATGCAGGTGGTTACACCATCAGTGTGACAGCAGTAAGCGGCAGTTGCACCGCTACCGCCACGGCCACCGCCACAGTCAATTCAAGTCCAAGTGCAAGTATCAACGCCTCTACAAGCAGCATTTGTGCCGGAAGCAGCATCAACCTAACAGCGAACGGCGGAAGCACATACAGCTGGTCAGCAAGTGGCGGAGGCTTTAGTAGCAGCACAGGCAGCCCCATCAGCTGGAGTGCCAGCAATGCAGGTGGCTATACCATCAGTGTGACAGCAGTAAGCGGCAGTTGCACAGCTACCGCCACGGCCACCGCCACAGTCAATTCAAGTCCAAGTGCAAGTATCAACGCCTCTACAAGCAGCATTTGTGCTGGAAGCAACATCAACCTGACAGCGGATGGTGGAAGCACATACAGTTGGTCAGCAAGTGGCGGAGGCTTTAGTAGCAGCACAGGCAGTCCCACCAGCTGGAGTGCCAGCAATGCAGGTGGCTATACTATCAGTGTGACAGCAGTAAGCGGCAGTTGCACAGCTACCGCCACGGCCACCGCCAGCGTCAAAGCCAAACCAAGCGCAGGGATCAGTATGAGCCAAAGCCAAGTGTGCATTGGTCAGAGCATCAGCCTCACCGCCAGCGGATGGTGGAAGCACATACAGTTGGTCAGCAAGTGGCGGAGGCTTTAGTAGCAGCACAGGCAGTCCCACCAGCTGGAGTGCCAGCAATGCAGGTGGCTATACTATCAGTGTGACAGCAGTAAGCGGCAGTTGCACAGCTACCGCCACGGCCACCGCCAGCGTCAAAGCCAAACCAAGCGCAGGGATCAGTATGAGCCAAAGCCAAGTGTGCATTGGTCAGAGCATCAGCCTCACCGCCAGCGGAGGCAGCAGTTACAGTTGGGGCAGCAGCGGAGGTAGTTTTACCAGCACAAGCAACGCCATCACCAGCTTCAGCAGCAACACCGCCAGCCACTATAGCATCATCCTAACAGTGAGCAATACAGCCAGTTGCAGTGCGACAGCGACAGCGACGGTACAAGTCACCAACACGCTAAGTGCGAGCATCAGTCCAAGTACAGCGCAGAGCATCTGTGTAGGAACGAGCCTGAGCCTAACGGCCAGTGGAGGCAGTGTTTACAGCTGGCGAGGCCGAACGGCTTCAGCAGCAACAGTGCGATGGCCAGCGTCAACAGCAGCAGCACAGCCAACAGCGGAGGGTATAGTGTAACAGTGGGCAATGCCGGCAACTGCACAGCCACAGCCAGCCTACAAGTAACCATCAGTCAAGCCATCGCCCAAGTGAACCCGAGCAGTCAATCCGTCTGTGTGGGTGGCACGGTATCACTGAGCAGCGTAGGGACGGGGAGTTACAGCTGGCGAGGCCCAACAACTTCAGCAGCAGTGTTCAGCATGTAAGTTTCAACCTGAGCAGCAGTGCGCAATGGGGGATCTACAGCCTGACGGTAGTGTCAGGAGTGTGCAGTGCGAGCACGAGCGCCGAAGTCAAGCAAGGGACGGTACAGTTTGGCAGCAACAGCCCGGTGTGTGTGGGGGGCCTTGCAATTCACGGCCAGTGGTGGAGGGGCAGTGTACTCGTGGTATCGTCCGACCAACAACTTCAGTTCGAGTCAACAGAATCCAGTGATACAAAACGTGAAGGTCAGTGATGGAGGATTGTACTTTGTGAGTGTGAGTGGGAGTGGAGGCTGTACGGGGAGTGGGTTGTTGCAAGTGATGATCATCAACACACCGATAGATGTGAGTTTCAGTGTGAGTCCGAGCAGCATCTGTTGGGGGAGTACGGTGACGTTGAGTGCGAGTAGTGGGACGGGGAGTAGTTACAGTTGGAGTGGCCGAATGGGTTTAGTGGGAACACCCGCACGAAAAGCATCGGAAGTATGGGGGTACAGAACGAGGGTATGTATCGGTTGACGGTAAAGAGTGGCCAGTGTTGGGGTTACAGTGAGAAGGAGGTTCGCATCAACTGTGCGACGAGGGTAGCCAGTGAGGAGGGAGTGGAAGACCAACTACAAGTAAAAGTGTGGGAGAATCCGACGAGGGGGAAATTGCAAGTGGAGGTAACACTGGCCGACCCAGAAGCCATCGAGTTGTATTGGTCAGATGGTCAAGGCAAGCAATTGGAAAGTTGGTCAGTGAAAGAGGCCAAGCAGCAGCACCGCCTAGAATTGGATGTGTTGCCCTATCAGGAAGGGATGTACCTACTCCAAATTCAGAGCACCACCAAGCAAAAGACCGTGAAGGTTTGGCGAATGGACTAAGCGATTGGTAATGATTTGTTTGTCACAAACGGCAAGAGTCTTGAAGGTACATGCCGTTTGTGATAATCACCAAAACGATTAGGGTATTTTCAGTTCCATTCAGAAGGAGTCTTTCCAAATCGCTCCAAAAAGACCTTAGCAAAATAGGATAGGCTCTCAAATCCTACTTGAAAAGCAACCTCCGAAACATTGCCTTTTTTATCTTTGAGCAGCACCGCCGCTTTGTCTAAGCGATAATTTCGGATAAATTCAATCACCGTCTGATTGGTTAAGGCCTTTAATTTACGCCGAAGTTGCGAAGACGACATCATCAACAACTCAGCCAAGGTTTCTACTTCAAACGTTGGATTAAGGATGTGTTGGTCAATGATTTGCCCCACCTTACGTAAAAATTCATCGTTAGGAGTCAATACTTTTGGCGCATCATCTACGATCGGAATCAGGGATTGACCACTATTGTATTTTTGACGCAACGTTTCCCGGATGGAAATTAGATTTCGCACCCGAATTTGTAATTCGTTGGTATTGAACGGCTTAGCTAAGTAGTCGTCGGCTCCTAAGGCTAAGCCATCCAAGCGGTCTTCGAGTGTGGCTTTAGCTGTGAGCATAATCACCGGAATATGACTGGTACGCATATCAGTTTTTAAGGCTTTGCAAAAGCCAAAGCCATCTAACCGAGGCATCATTAAGTCACAGATAACCAAATCGGGAATCAGCTCCCTTGCCATTTCTAAACCTTCCTGCCCATCTTTGGCTTCCAGAATTTGATATTCTGTTTCAAACTGCCCCCGCACATAGCGACGCAAATCAGCATTATCTTCCACAATCAACAAGATAGGCAACTCGCTGTTTGATTGTACGTTATTGCTTAGAAGAACAGGAAGTGAAGCGGATAGAGAAGACTTGGCTACCACAACATCACTTCCCAAGAGCGACTGAGGCCAACTTTGTTCATCAATCGGCAACTGTACAGAGAAGGTGGTACCCTTGCCCACCTGACTCTCTACGGCTATGCTTCCTTTGAGCACTTCGACTAACTCTTTGACCAAAGCCAGCCCAATGCCCGTGCCTTCGTAGTTGCGAATGTTACTATCATCACCTTGATAAAAACGATCGAAAATATGAGGTAAGCGATCGGCTTCAATACCGATGCCCCAATCCTGTACCTTCAACACCAATTGTTGCTCAGTATAGTTGGCATGGACCTCCACTCTTCCGTTTTCGGGTGTAAACTTAAAGGCGTTTGAGAGTAAGTTGGTGACAATCTTTTCCAGTTTGTCAGCATCAAAATAGGCCATTTGATGTTCTTGGCTTTGACGGTACTGAAACAGCATATTTCGGTCTTGTGCCAGCGATTCAAAGGAAGCAAATATGTACTTCAAGAAAGGAGGTAAGTCGCCCTTTTGCACCTGCGTTTCCATTTTTCCTGCCTCCAACTTGCTCAAATCCAACAGTTGATTGATTAGCGACAGCAATCGTTCGGCGTTTTGTTGCATGAGATGGAAGATGTCCCGTTGGGGGAACTCTTTTCTCAAGTCTTTCAGCGGGGAGAGGATGAGCGTTAACGGAGTACGGAACTCATGGGAAATATTAGCAAAAAATCGAGTTTTGAGTGTATCAATTTCGGCCAAGCGCTCGGCTTCTTTGTGTTCAAAAGAAAGTTGCCGAGTGAGTTCATCTTTTCGGATGCGCTGACGGTAGTAGAGAAAATACCCTCCAATCAAGACCAACAACAACAACAAAGAAACCACGACAATCCAAAAACGAGCGTTTTGTGATTGCTCATTGGCCAGTTCGGCTTGTAGCTTGAATTTCTCAGCATCAAACCGAACAGAAGCCTCAGAAGAGGCTAACTGTAAGTCTTGTTTATTGGCTTTGGCCAGTGCCTCTTGGTAGAGGCTCTGGTGGAGGAAAGCGCTTTTGTAATCGCCCAAAAGGGTATCAGCAATCATCCGATTTTTATAAATAGCCCTCAGTACAGAATTGCGATCTGCCTCGTTCTTTTGGCGTTGTATGGTGGTAATAGCCAAGTTAAAATACCGAATCATTTCGTCATGGTTGCGCTTCACGCCTGCTACCTGACACAGGTTGCCGTACACCTTTGCCACATCATCGTGGCCGTCGGGTCGGTAACGCAGTCGGTAGGTCAGTTCTTTCAGAAAATAAGGTTCGGCATCAACTGGATTGGGATAATGGTTGAGGATAATTTCACCGATATTTCCACTTAAAGCACCGACTCGGATACTGTCTTTTTTGGTATGTACCTGAGCAATACCCAATTTGTTGTAGCGGATGGCTTCGGCATATTGTTTTTTCTCGACCAAACATTTAGCTAAGTTTCGATACAACTGGATGCGGTGCTGATCTACGGGATCTTTCTGAATGTATTGCTCTCCCTCTTTCAAATAGCGAAATGCCGTTTCATAGTCAGCAATTCTTTCCAAATAGTACAATCCCAAATAATTGAGGTGATAGCCAGCAAAGAGGTTGTTTTCGTAACCGAGTTTGCGATACATCAAATCAGCCGTTAGCAAATGGTTGATCGCTCGTTCGGAATAATCGCTTGTTAAATACAGCGTTACCCCCATGTAGTGTTCGTTGTCAGCACTGACCGACATGGTGAGCGCATCGGGCGGCAATGCCTTAAGTTGGGAACAGACACGGTTATAATAAAAAGCATACGCTTTTTCGTTTTTCTGCTTACCACTCAATAAGTACAGACCCTTGAGGTATTCGGCAAAGGCTGCCAATACTTTATCGCCTGTTTTATCGGCATATTTTTTTACGGAACCGATTTCAACAAATGCCTGGGTACTGTCGAGGCTTTTCCAAACCGAATGCAGGTGCAAGGTTAAGCTATCCAAACGAGCTTGCCCCTGTAAGCGCAGGTAGTTTTCCGTACTTTTCTGAGCCCACCCAGCCAATGTAGGTAAGATGATGAATGCCAAAAGAGCGATGCTGAACTTGAGGTACTTTTTCAACTCAAAAACGGTGGTAAAACAAGATACATAATCCATAAACACGAATTAGTAAAGAAAGTTTTAAGGGTATCGAAATGGTGCAAGAGTTAGAAGATAAGATGCTAAAAATCAACAACAAGAGGTCTTCGTTCTTGCTTTCTGTCTCTATGTCTATCAGCTTGTAATGATTCGATAATTGGATCAGAATAAGTTAATGTACAAATCTACACAAAAAAATTATCGGTAATTGAAATGTACATTTGCCAGCGATGAGTCCATGTTTTTCGTAAGTGTGTTTCAGAGGCAAAAGGCAAAAAAAAATGCATTTTGGGGCAAAGTGTTAAAAACGAGCTAAAGAATGTAAAAAATGAGCTAAAGAAATTCAAAAAAAGTCTGAGAGGGGTCTCAGACTTTTTTTCATTTGTAAAAAACGAGCTGAAGAATGTCAAATTTGAGCTAACACCTGCTTGGTGAAATTCTTCAACTTTGTCTCACTCCTCAGCTACAAATGAAGGAGGAAAGCACAAGTCATTTTCTCTACGTTGACACCCATGCTACTATGAAAACACAACATTTCCCTTTACTGGCCAGCCCATAATTTTAGCTATTAATTACTAGGCTCTTTATCACTAAGTAAGCTACCCAGATGGGATAGTTAGGCGATAGCCTTGTCCTTTTTGCACAACAATCTTTCGTGGTAGAAAGGAAAAGGAGGAACAAGGGGGCGTTTGACGAAGCGTTCCTCCTCCTTTTGCACTACTACTTTGTTACCCAATTTCATTTAATAACGTTTAATCCTTTCTACCCAATGAAAACGTCCTTTCACGCTTTCAGTAAAGTAATCCACTATCTGATGGTAGCTACGACTTTACTTGCCTCTTGCTCCTGATAAGTTGCAGTATTTAACGTAATTTTCTCGTTTTGAGCTTTCCTAAAAAAGAGTACGATACCCTTATCCGATTCATTTTGAACACACTTAAATCTTTCTACCATGCAAAGATGTCTCTATCCATTTACCCTAATACGGGTTACTTTTTTTATCATTCTGCGCTTTATTAGCCACAAGGCAAAGGCTCAGTACATAACCGTAACGATTGTACCAAATAACGCTGGACAAGTGACAGCTACGGTGGGGTACAAGCACTACATTCTTGGTAAGCTCTTGGCTTTGTTAGCCAGTTGTGTGAGGGCTGATGCCACTGGTTTTGGGTGGCCCAATGGCAGGTTTAACGCCCAAACGAAGAAACACACTACTTCGCCCATCCGTTGGCACCGGCAATTAATGGTTGGCTTTGTATTTGTGCTATTAAGTTCCCTTTCGCTACACGCACAGACCGACTGGAACCAAGTGATCAAAACTGCCTCCTCCACCCGCACGGCGAAGTCACCCGAAGGCAGAGCAGGCGGCGATAGTTTCGGCTATGCAGTAGCGGTGGATGGCAATTATGCCGTAGTAGGGGCGTATTCAGAAGATGAAGATGCTATAGGAGGCAATACGCTTGATAATGCCGGTTCGGTGATCGTGT
Organism: Spirosomataceae bacterium; assembly: GCA_046329195.1. Taxonomy (GTDB): domain Bacteria; phylum Bacteroidota; class Bacteroidia; order Cytophagales; family Spirosomataceae; genus JAXLVB01. The sequence continues at coordinate 2,385,730 of JAXLVB010000001.1, forward strand.
TTGAAAAAATTGCAGGTACTTGGATCCAAATCAAAAAACTCGTTGCTTCGGATCGAGCGGCAAGTGATAATTTTGGCTGGTCGGTAGCGATATCCGGCACGACGGTCGTGGTCGGGGCGTATCTGGAAGATGAAGATGCCGCAGGCATAAATACGTTGAGTGCTGCGGGTGCTGCCTATGTATTTAGCCGTGACCAAGGCGGTAGCAATAACTGGGGTCAGGTCAAAAAACTCGTCGCTTCGGATAGAGCAGCAGATGATTATTTTGGCTGGTCGGTAGCGATATCCGGCACGACGGTCGTGGTCGGGGCGTTGCTGGAAGATGAAGATGCCGCAGGATTGAATACACGTAATAATGCGGGTTCTGCCTATGTATTCAATCAAGACCAAGGTGGTACCAATAACTGGGGGCAGGTCAAAAAACTCGTCGCTTCTGATAGAGCGGCAGGTGATAATTTTGGCTGGTCGGTAGCGATATCCGGCACGACGGTCGTGGTCGGGGCGTATCTGGAAGATGAAGATGCCGCAGGGGCAAATACCTTGGATGCTGCGGGTGCTGCCTATGTATTTAGCCGTGACCAAGGCGGCAGTAATAACTGGGGTCAGGTCAAAAAACTCGTCGCTTCGGATAGAGCGGCACAGGATTGGTTTGGTTGGTCGGTAGCGATATTTGGCACGACTGTCGTGGTAGGGGCGTATCAAGAAGATGAAGATGCGGGTTCTGCTTATATATTTAGCCGTGACCAAGGTGGCAGTAATAACTGGGGTCAGGTCAAAAAACTCATTGCTTCGGATAGAGCGGCAGGTGATAATTTTGGCAGATCGGTAGCGATATCCGGCACGACGGTCGTGGTCGGGGCATTTCAAGAAGATGAAGATGCCGCAGGATTGAATACACGTAATGATGCGGGTTCTGCTTATATATTTAGTCAAGACCAAGGCGGCAGCAATAATTGGGGACAGGTCAAAAAAATCGTCGCTTCGGATAGAGCGGCAGAGGATTGGTTTGGCGTATCGGTAGCGATATCCGGCACGACGGTCGTAGTCGGGGCGTTTCTGGAAGATGAAGATGCCGCAGGGATGAATATGGTTAGTGCTGCGGGTTCGGCATATATATTCAGCCAAGACCAAGGCGGCAGCAATAACTGGGGGCAGGCGCAGAAAATCGTACTCGAAGATGTTGCCATCAATCAGAATTATGGCTACAGCGTAGCGATAGATGGCAACTATGCCGTAGTAGGGGCTTCCGGAGACGTTACCGATGCCACTGGAGGAGCAGGTTTACTGGGTGCAGGGGCAGCCTATATCCTACAAAAAAATGGTGGGGTATGGCAGGAGGTCAAAAAACTCGTCGCTTCTGATAGAGCGACAGGTGATAATTTTGGCATATCGGTAGCGATATCCGGCACGACGGTGGTAGTCGGGGCGTATCTGGAAGATGAAGATGCCGCAGGCATAAATACGTTGAGTGCTGCGGGTTCGGCCTATGTATTCAGCCGTGATCAAGGCGGTAGTAATAACTGGGGTCAGGTCAAAAAACTCGTCGCTTCGGATAGAGCGGCAGATGATCAGTTTGGCGTATCGGTAGCGATATCCGGCACAACGGTCGTGGTGGGGGCGTTTCGAGAATCGGTATATATATTCAGCCGTGACCAAGGCGGCAGTAACAACTGGGGTCAGGTCAAAAAAATCGTCGCTTCGGATCGAGCGATAGGTGATAACTTTGGCATATCGGTAGCGATATCCGGCACGACGGTGGTGGTCGGGGCGTATCTGGAAAATGAAGATGCCGCAGGATTGAATACACGTACTGCTGCGGGTTCGGCTTATCTATTCAGTCAAGACCAAGGGGGTGGCAATAACTGGGGTCAGGTCAAAAAACTCGTCGCTGCGGATCGAGCGACAAATGATCGGTTTGGTATATCAGTAGCGATATCCGGCACAACGGTCGTGGTTGGGGCGTATCTGGAAGATGAAGATGCCGCAGGGGCAACTACCTTGAGTGCTGCGGGTTCGGCCTATGTGTTCAGCCAAAACCAAGGTGGTAGCAATAACTGGGGTCAGGTCAAAAAACTCGTCGCTGCGGATCGAGCGGCAGGTGATTTGTTTGGCAGATCGGTAGCAATCACCGGCACGACGGTGGTGGTCGGGGCGTATCTGGAAGATGAAGATGCCGCAGGGGCAAACACCTTGACTACTGCGGGTTCGGCCTATGTGTTCAGCCAAAACCAGGGGGGGAGCAATAACTGGGATCAGGTCAAAAAACTCGTCACTTCGGATAGAGCAGCAGGTGATAATTTTGGCTGGTCGATAGCGATATCCGGCACGACGGTCGTGGTGGGGGCGCCTGTAGAAGATGAAGATGCCGCAGGGGGGAATACGCTTCCTAATGCGGGTTCGGCTTATTTTTTTGAAGGAACTACTACTTCTCCCGATTACACCATCACCACGACGGGTAACGTGCTGACCATCACCGACGTGTCGGGCAACGGCGAAACGCTTGACATTTCGCAAAATAGCAGCAACATTCGTTTCAATGTAACAGGTCGTACTTATTCTATTGATGGGGGAACAACCACCGACTTCACCACGCCTGCCGACGTGGCTCTTTCGGGTATCACGAGTATCGTGGTCAATACTGCCACAGGCAATGATGTAATCAATGTAGGGGCATTCACGGCGAATCTACCTTCACTAACCATCAACGGCGGTACGGGCGACGACCAAGTGAATTTCAACGGAGACATCACTTTTGCGACCAATGCCAACCTTGATGTGGACTTGCAAAACGACGATGCTAGCCCAGGAGTAGATGCCATCACGTTTGCGATTAATGCTAACATTGTGCTTCAAGGAACGGGAGTTGCTACTCTCAAAGTAAGCAAAAATGTAGTTTTCAATAACGGAAGCACCCTCGGAACGAACAATGGTAACCTCACGGTAGAAGCAAACCAACAGGCAAGCCCTACCACTGGTAATTTCAGCGGTGTATCTATGGGCGGTAGTACTCAATTGCAAGTACTGGGTTCGGGTACCTTGACGGTCAAAGGAAAAGGAGGAAATGACGCAACGGGTAGTCAGATAGGTGTTTACTTAAACTTTGGAGGAGTCATCTATGGAGGTAACAATACCGTTTCGGTAATTGGTAACGGCGGTGCTTCGAGTGGGAATAGTAACTATGGTATTCTCATCCAAGGAAGTACGTCGAAAATAACCTCTTTGGGCGGCAATGTAACCGTAGAGGGTACAGGTGGAGGAACAGGAACCAGTGCCGGCAACGACGGGATAAGACTTGCCACTTCTGGTCAAATTACTGCTGCGGGAACGGGTGCGGTAACGGTCACTGGGCGAGGGGGAAGTGCTTCAACGGGAGACAATAACATAGGAGTTAATGTACAAGCTTCGGCTAAAATCACTTCAGTTGGCGGCAATGTCATAGTCAATGCCTACGGTGGAGGCAGTGGAACTAGCCAACTGAACTATGGACTTTCGATGAGCCAAAGTGGCGAAATCTCAGCTGGAGGTACTGGAATCGTAACTATCACGGGAGAAGGTGGATTAGCTACTGGTGTCTCAAACCACGGGATAGCATTGGAAGGCTTGATTACGTCTGCGGGAGGAAATATTGCGCTTACGGGAAAACCGGGCGGCGGAAGTACGACGTATGGTATTTACATGTCAAAACAAAGTGGGGCTCCCGTCTCCAGCATTACCACGGAAGTAAATGGCGGTAATATTGCAATCACTACCAACAGTTTACGAATAGTAGATTCGCCCGACATCCGCACTAATTCATCAGGACGTGTAACCCTCAAACCCTTCACAGCAGGTACGGCTATTGATTTTTCTTTTGCCCCTGATGTTACCAATGGCCCCCTTATTTTATCGGATACTGAACTGGATAGAATCAGTACGGGTACGCTTGTCGTAGGTGATGCTACGATGGGCGATATTACCGTTGGGATTGGAATCACTCGCCCTGCCGCTACCAACGTGCAACTCCTCAGCGGCGGCGATGTGATCATCAGTGGCGGTGGATTTAATACCAACGGCGGTACTTTATTGCTCGACCCAGGCACATCACCTAAAGCTGTAAAACCGACCTTCAACGGGACGGATGTCATTGCCAGCACGCTGTCGTTTAATAGTGATTTACAAATTACCATCAACGGCACTACCCTCGGCGATGGCACGGGTAGTACCTACACCCAACTCAATGTAGAAGGAGCAATCAATTTGACGGGTGTAGATTTGCTTTTCGCAGGTAGCTATGTTCCCGTGGGTGGTAACACATTCACCATCGTCAACAACGACGGTACGGATGCCATCGTGGGTACATTCACAGGTTTGGCCGAAGGCGCAATCCTAAGCAATTTTAGAGGAAGCGGCTTGAATGCAAGGATTAGTTATGTAGGTGGAACAGGCAATAATGACGTAGTACTGACCGTAGAAACCCCATGTTCAGCACAGGCAGGCACCAGCACACCAACGGTATGTGTGGGAGGTGCCATCACGCTGACCTCATCGGGCGGAGGCACGGGGGGAGCCTACACTTGGTCTGGCCCAGCTGGTAGCGGATACAGCAGCAACAGCCAAAATCCTACGACCTTCACGGCTAACACCACGAGTTTTGGAGGCATTTATAGTGTAACTATTTCCACTACGACAGGTTGCACGGCCAGTGCGACCACCAGTGTAGAAGTCAAAGCCAGCCCCACAGCTGTTGCAGGTACGAGCACACCAAGCGTATGCGTTGGTGGTGCCATCAATCTAACCTCCTCGGGCGGAAGTGGTTACAGTTGGAACGGCCCCAACAACTTTAGCAATAACACCCAAAACCCAAGCCCCTTCAGTGCCATTAGTACCAATCAAGGGGGCATCTATAGCGTCAGTGTAACAGTCGGTAGCTGTACAGCCAGTGCGACGACAAGTGTAGAAGTCAAAGTCAGTCCCACGGCTGTTGCAGGTACGAGCACACCAATCGTATGCGTTGGTGGTGCCATTACGCTAACCTCCTCGGGCGGAAGTAGTTATAGCTGGAACGGCCCCAACAACTTTAGCAATAACACCCAAAACCCAACCACTTTCAGTGCCATTAGCACCAATCAAGGAGGCATCTATAGCGTCAGCGTCACCTCGACCAACGGCTGCACGGCCAGTGCGACCACCAGTGTGCAAGTCATATCAAGTCCCAACGCCCAAGCCGGAGCAACACCTAGCAGTGTCTGCCTAGGCAGCACTATCAACCTGACCTCCTCCGGCGGGAGTAGTTACAGTTGGAATGGTCCAAGTAGCTTTAGCAATAACACCCAAAACCCAAGCCCCTTCAGTGCCATTAGTACCAATCAAGGGGGCATCTATAGCGTCAGTGTAACAGTCGGTAGCTGTACAGCCAGTGCGACGACAAGTGTAGAAGTCAAAGTCAGTCCCACGGCTGTTGCAGGTACGAGCACACCAATCGTATGCGTTGGTGGTGCCATTACGCTAACCTCCTCGGGCGGAAGTAGTTATAGCTGGAACGGCCCCAACAACTTTAGCAATAACACCCAAAACCCAACCACTTTCAGTGCCATTAGCACCAATCAAGGAGGCATCTATAGCGTCAGCGTCACCTCGACCAACGGCTGCACGGCCAGTGCGACCACCAGTGTGCAAGTCATATCAAGTCCCAACGCCCAAGCCGGAGCAACACCTAGCAGTGTCTGCCTAGGCAGCACTATCAACCTGACCTCCTCCGGCGGGAGTAGTTACAGTTGGAATGGTCCAAGTAGCTTTAGCAATAACACCCAAAACCCAAGCCCCTTCAGTGCCATTAGTACCAATCAAGGGGGAATTTATAGCGTCAGTGTAACAGTCGGTAGCTGTACAGCCAGTGCGACGACAAGTGTAGAAGTCAAAGCCAGCCCCACAGCTGTTGCAAGCACCAGCACCCCAATCGTATGCGTTGGTGGTGCCATCAATCTAACCTCCTCGGGCGGAAGTAGTTACAGTTGGAACGGCCCGAGTGGCTTCAATGACAATACTCAAAACCCAACCACTTTCAGTGCCACTAGTACCAATCAGGGAGGCGTCTATAGCGTCAGTGTAAGCCTAAACGGCTGTACAGCCAGTGCGACGACAAGCGTACAAGTAAATGGAAAACCAAGCGCAGTCATCAGTATGAGCAATGCCCAAGTGTGCATCGGACAAAGCATCAGCCTCACCGCCAGCGGAGGCAGCAGTTACAGTTGGGGTAGTAGCGGAGGTAGTTTTACCAGTGGCACCAACGCCATCACCAGCTTCAGTAGCAGTAATGCAAGTAGCTACACCCTGACGGTGAGCGTAAGCAACAGCGTGAATTGCAGTGCCACAGCGACAGCGACGGTACAAGTCACCAACACACCCAATGCCAGCATCAGTCCAAGTACAGCACAGAGCATCTGTGTAGGAACGAGCCTAAGCCTAACGGCCAGTGGAGGCAGTGTTTACAGCTGGCGAGGGCCGAACGGCTTCAGCAGCAACAGTGCGATGGCCAGCGTCAACACCAGCAGCACAGCCAACAGCGGAGGGTATAGTGTAACAGTGGGCAATGCCGGCAACTGCACAGCCACAGCCAGCCTACAAGTAACCATCAGTCAAGCCATCGCCCAAGTGAACCCGAGCAGTCAATCCGTCTGTGTGGGTGGCACGGTATCGCTGAGCAGCGTAGGGACGGGGAGTTACAGCTGGCGAGGGCCCAACAACTTCAGCAGCAGTGTTCAGAACGTAAGTTTCAACCTAAGCAGCAGTGCCCAATGGGGGATCTACAGCCTGACGGTAGTGTCAGGAGGGTGCAGTGCGAGCACGAGCGCCGAAGTCAAGCAAGGGACGGTACAGTTTGGGAGCAACAGCCCGGTGTGTGTGGGGGGGACGTTGCAATTCACGGCCAGTGGTGGAGGGGCAGTGTACTCGTGGTATCGTCCGACCAACAACTTCAGTTCGAGTCAACAGAACCCAGTGATACAAAACGTGAAGGTCAGTGATGGAGGATTGTACTTTGTGAGTGTGAGTGGGAGTGGAGGCTGTACGGGGAGTGGGTTGTTGCAAGTGATGATCATCAACACACCGATAGATGTGAGTTTCAGTGTGAGTCCGAGCAGCATCTGTTGGGGGAGTACGGTGACGTTGAGTGCGAGTAGTGGGACGGGGAGTAGTTACAGTTGGAGTGGGCCGAATGGGTTTAGTGGGAACACCCGTACGAAAACCATTGGAAGTATGAGGGTAGAGAACGAGGGTATGTATCGGTTAACGGTGAAGAGTGGCCAGTGTTGGGGTTACAGTGAGAAGGAGGTTCGCATCAACTGTGCGACGAGGGTAGCCAGTGAGGAGGGAGTGGAAGACCAACTACAAGTAAAAGTGTGGGAGAATCCGACGAGGGGGAAATTGCAAGTAGAGGTACGGTTAGCAGAAGTGGGCGGAGTGGAGTTAGAATGGATAGACAGTCGAGGAAGGGTGATGGAGGGATGGAAGCGAAGTGAAGAGGCAAGAAGGCATGAGTTGGAATTGGATGTGGCGAAGTACGAGGAGGGGATGTACCTGCTGAGGGTGCAGAGTGGCCAGCACCACAAGACTATCAAGGTCTGGAGGGTCAACTAGTTAATAATCAGCAACAAAAGGCAGCTATCTTTAGAGGCTGTCTTTTGTTGCTGATACTTTTCTACCTATACAAATACAACTCCACCCGCTGAATCCCAAATTGATTCGTACCGATGTTGACATGGCGCCCTTGGTGCGTTTGGTCACCATTGAGGTGGCGAATTACTCTCCAAGTCGTATCTTCAAAATGCCCTTCGTCCACTTTGAGCAGACCCACGTTTAAGTCTTTGTTTTCACGGTGTTTGAACGTAATTACGACTCCTGTGCCAGCTATATAAAACTCGTTTTCATTGGCTTGAATAATGATGGCACTGCCCAGTGGCCAGTTTTCAGTACGGGCACCGGGTGTCCAACTGAGGGTGTAGTCATGTTTGCAAGTGAGTTCATAGTTGCCCATGCGCAGGATGCTTTCGCCGTCAGTTTTACTAAGCAGCACACCTTTGATTTTGCCTTGCCCCTGAAAACTCGTAATCATCGGAGAAAGCTCTCGGAGTAGTGAATACATTTTGCCTAACGGTTCTTCGGCAGGCTTTTCGGAAGATTCAATCGAAAATGGCGAAAAGCCAAGCCCTTCGTAGTGAGCAATAGTAAAAAGTGCCTTGGCCGCTACGGTATTATCAAAGACATGCTCGGGTACGAACAAGACATCTCCCTGACGTGTATAGAGATCACACCAATGCTTAAAATCAGGATTGTAAAAATCGGGCGAAAGCATATCAACAGCGCTACCTGCGGCTTTCCAAACATCCATTAGATGGGGAAGTGGGCCTGCACTGGGATAATTGCCAGGCTCTCGTCCGGGGCGGTTGAGCGCAGCGTTTACAAACATCGGCAGTGGATATACTTTTTTACCTGCTTCGGCGATACGATTGGCAAATTTTGAATAAAAGTAAGCCATAAATAGCTCGTCAGTAGGAAGCCCTTTACCAAAGATTTCTTCCCAAGTTCCAGAAGTTTTATAACCATTTGATTTCCAGATTTGAAGAAATTCAGGGGCTAAAAATTCCTTGTTTTTCTGCAAATAGCTTGTCAATTCGGTAGGCACTGGCTTTCTGAATGCTTGTTGAGCCAAGTCTTGATAATCACGTGCAGAGGGAAGCATACCGATTTCGTTTTCTACTTGCATCATGATTACGGTATGGTCTTTGGCATCGAAATCCTTAATAAACAGCATCAGATTCTCAAAAGCCCGTTTGTCAGCCTGAAACACAGTCTCACTAAACGAACTGAGGATTTCTTGACTTCGGCCTGTGTTGTCTTTGACTCGTGGGTACTTTTCTTGATTGAGTTTTACCCACGCAGGAGCATGGCTACTCATGCTATTTTTCCAACTCCCAAACCACAAAAACACGATTTTGAGGTCGTTTTTACGAGCCTCTGTTATCAACTCTTGATAAAGCGAAAAATCAAACTTCCCTTCTTGGGTTTCAATCAGTTCCCAGTACACGGGTATCAACACGGTGTTGAGGTGTAGGAGCCTAAGCTTGGGCCACACCGATTGCATATTTTGCATGCTGGTAGCGGTGGAGTTACCCAGTTCACCAGCTAACAAAAGGAAAGGCTTGCCATCTACCACCAGTTGGGTTGAGGTTCCCTTTTTGACAAGCTGAGGCAACCCGTTTTGGCTAAATGCGTTTGAGCAAACAAGGACAAAGAGAAGAACTAAAACGCTTATTTTCATAACGATGTATGGTCTGACGGGCAAGCTTGGCTTTGGTTTAATGGATTGTATTACCCCAGTATAAAACTCCGCTCGCTGAAAGCGGGCAGGTTGGGGCGGCCTTCGTAGAAGTACTGTAGTTCGTCTTTAGGGTCCATAAGTCCTAAGCTATATAACACCGGTACAAAGTGGTCGGGAGTAGGAGCTGCTAACTTGCCTAATTTGTGACTGGTTTCGTAATTGATCACATTGGTTACGTTGCGTTGGTCAATTTGTTGTTTGATCCAAGCGTCATATTCAGGTTCCCAACCAAATGGACTCATATCACCCGTACGCATTTTTTGACCAATGATTTGCAGGTTGTGAATCAATGAGCCACTACCGATAATCAACACACCTTTTTCTCGCAACGATTTCAGTTGTTTGCCCAACTCGTAATGGTATTGCGGTGATTCATAATAACTTATGCTCATCTGAAACACCGGAATATCAGCCTTTGGAAACAGGTGCATGAGCATGGGCCAAGCGCCGTGGTCGAGCCCCCATTCGGTGGTTTCCTGAATAGTTGGGACGATTTTGCTTACTTCTTTGGCGATTTCGGGTGCACCCTTGGCATGGTACTTAGGGTCGTAGTAATGTTTCGGAAAGCCGTAGTAATCATAAATCTGCTGCTGCTCAGGCGAAATATTCACAAAGGTTCCTCGTGAGCACCAGTGCGCCGATACCACCAGTGCTGCTTTGATTTCGTGGTGTTTCTGAAGGTCGGTGCCTAAGTGATAAAGTGCATTCCAAAACGGGCGTTCTTCTTTTGACAGCGGAATGTCCATCGGGCTTCCGTGTGACGTAAACAGCACAGGCATGCGTTTGTCTTGGGTCGGAAGCGTGTCGGTGTATTGTTTAAAACTGCTCAAGGTTCCCATGGCAGAGAGGGTTAAAAGGGATTGAAGAAACTCTTTACGTTCCATTGTTGCTAACGGGTTAAACCTTTGTCAATAACTTGAGCGAATCAATCATGGACAAAGGTTAGATTTTTCGAGAAAAACTGCAAATTCAATACCAGTTAGGCACCATAAGTAGCTTTCAAGAAAGTAGTCAAGTCGGTTGGTTTGCGGCCTAAGAACTCCTCTAAAGTAGGGAAAGCCGTATCAAAATCGTTGTTTTTCATACCCGCAGCAAACAGAGCCGATAGCTGAATGACAGGCTCGGGGAGGCCAAATTGCCGCAAGGTAGCTTCAAAAATAGCGGGCTCAGGACTTACATACGGCACATCCTTGCCCGAAAGCTCCGACAACGCTGCGGCCACATCTGCAAAGGAGTAGGCAGTTGCACCCGTCAGTTGGTAGGTGTTGTTTTCGTGACCTTCGCTTGCCAAAATAGTAGCAGTGGCTTCAGCCAAATCTTGACGAGTTGCAAAAGCTACCTTGCCATCGCTAGCTGGGAAAAATACACCCGTTTCGATTACGTTGGCACCCAAAAACATCGGAATCACCTCGGCATACAAGCCATTCCGCAAAAAAGTGTAGGTAAAGCCATTGGCTTTGATGTATTCTTCGGTCTGGAAGTGGTCCGATAAGAAAGGCTTCAACGGCGAGGTGTTGATTTCGTTTAGGGTCACACCTGTGTAAAAAATATGCTTCACGCCAGCCGTCTTGGCAGCATCAATTACATTTTTATGCTGCTCAAACCGACCACTAAAATCGCTAGCCGAAATCAGCAGTAAGGTGTCAATTCCCTGCAACGCATGGACCAGCGAGGCAGGGTCTTGGTAGCTTCCAATGCGCACATGTACGCCTTGCTCTGCCAAAGAGGTAGCTTTTTGCTCGTCTCGGGCCAGCACAGCAATCTGACTGGCTGGTATTTTTTTGAGTAGGTTGGTTACGATGCTGTTTCCTAATTGTCCGGTGGCACCAGTTATTAAAATCATGTTTGTTGCGTTTTTTGTTAAAAATGTTGTTTGATGCCACAAATGTATTGTACCTTTGCTATTGAAAATAAATCAATATACTTTTGTATAGCACTATACAAAAGTATATTGATTTGAAAATCAAGCCAATGGAAATATTAAGAACAATAGAAACCGTCAAGAAATGCCCCGTATCGTATGTGCTGGCTGTACAAGACACCCTCAATGCTTTTCAGGGAAAGTGGAAAATGCCCATTATTGGCACCTTACTTTTTGGGAAGAAACGCTTTAAAGAAATAGAGCGTGAAATCACGAAAATAACCCCTCGGATGCTATCACAGGAGTTGAAAGATTTAGAAGCTAATGGTATTGTGAGCCGAAAAGTATATAACACCACTCCCGTAACGGTGGAGTACGAGCTTACCGAATCGGGCAAGCAACTCAATCAAGTGTTGGAAGCGATGATTTCGTGGGGTTTGGAGCATCGCAAAACCAATATGATGGAAGTACTACCTGTTTTTGAAGACATTCGGAAAGTGAGCTGAGAAACTCTTACTCGGCAGTTAGTTGTCGGAATACTTCTTCTATGCTTTCGCCAGATTGTTTCAAGGTTTGAAGTGAGCCATCGGCCACTAGGTTACCTCGGTTTATAATCACTACTCGGTCACAAATCGCCTCTACTTCTTGCATGATGTGGGTCGAGAAGATAACCGTTTTCTCTTTGCCGATGTTACGAATCACCTGCCGTATTTCGACCAATTGGTTAGGATCAAGACCCGTAGTAGGTTCGTCTAAAATCAAAACAGGAGGGTTATGAATCAGCGCTTGTGCCAAGCCAACTCGCTGGCGATACCCTTTAGAAAGCTGCCCGATTTTCTTTTTTTGTTCTAAGCTAAGCCCCACCAAATCAATCACTTCGCTGATTCGGGAACGAAGGGTTTTTCCACTGAGTTTGTACAACGACCCCACAAATTCTAAAAACTCTTTTACATACATATCCAGATAAAGCGGGTTGTGCTCTGGCAAATAACCAATACTACGCCGTACTTCCATGGGTTGTTTCTGCACATCGTAGCCACAAACCGATACCGTACCCGACGTAGCAGGGATATAACAAGTGGCAATTTTCATGGTGGTAGATTTGCCAGCACCATTTGGCCCCAGAAACCCCACGATTTCGCCTGGTTTTACTTCAAAAGAAATATCATTGACGGCTTTTTGCTCGCCGTATATTTTGGTTAATTGCTGAACGTGGATGGACATTGTACGCTATTTTATGCCAAAATTAGAGCTTTTTTTAGAAATAGTGAGGAAGTAGGAGAGAGCATACACAGTTTATCACTTCCTATTTCACCCTTTAAAAACTACCTTTCACTCAATTTAAACGCCGAACTAATTGCTTCCTTGTTCAAAATCTCTATTTTTACTTTTCGATGCTTCTATGAAGACAAAAGAAGGCGAGAGGCAAGACTACTGCGGTGTCTATGGTGGTGCGGTGACAGTGGAGCTAAAGCTTGTTTGAAAACCGTTTTGCTAGTTCAGTAGCGAGTATCGATGAATGAATTGTTAACAACCCCAACTATCCATATAACCTGACCAAAACATAAACCTACCTCGTATGGCCAATCAATCCCTTTTTCGCAAAAAAAACATTGCTCAAGTCCTGGCGTCGGATACGTCGGGCGAATCACATGGACTCAATAAGGTATTGGGGGTCAGAGATTTAACCTCGCTTGGTATTGCTGCTATCATTGGCGCTGGGATTTTTAGTACCATTGGTCGAGCCAGTTTTGAAGGAGGCCCTGCGGTATCGTTGTTGTTTGTATTTACGGCAATCGCTTGTGTGTTTACGGCGCTGAGTTATGCGCAGTTTGCCTCTACCGTACCAGTGAGTGGGAGCGCTTACACGTATGCCTACGTATCGTTTGGCGAACTATTTGCGTGGATTATTGGCTGGGCTTTGATTCTGGAATACGCCGTGTCTAACATGGTAGTGGCTATTTCGTGGTCAGAGTATTTTGTAAGTATGTTAGCTGGCTTTGGCATTCATTTTCCAGATTGGCTCACCATTGACCCTGGCACAGCGGCCAAAGCCTACGCCGACGTGCAGGCAGGCACGCCCGATTTGTCGAGTGGTACTATTGCCGCTGCCAAGGCATACGAGTTAGCTCCTCAACTAGCTGGTTTTCACTTCCTCTGTGACCTTCCTGCTTGTATCATCACCATTTTGGTAACGGCCTTGGTGTATATCGGTATCAAAGAATCTCGTACGGCTAGTAATATCATGGTAATCATCAAGTTAGCAGTTATTGGTATTGTGATAGCAGTAGGTGCATTTTATGTAAAGCCCGAAAACTGGTCGCCGTTTGCACCCAATGGGATGAAGGGGGTACTAGGTAGCGTGGCTTCAGTATTCTTTGCATTTATTGGGTTTGACTCGATTTCGACTACTGCCGAAGAATGTAAAAACCCACAGCGAGACCTACCCAAAGCCATGATGTACTGTCTTATTATCTGCACGATACTCTATGTGTTGATTACGTTGGTACTTACCGGAATGGTGTCGTACAAAGAACTAAACGTAGATGACCCACTGGCTTTTGTGTTCCAGAAAGTCAACGTTGATTTTGTGGCAGGAATCATCTCAGTCAGTGCGGTGGTGGCCATTACCAGTGCGCTGTTGGTGTATCAGTTGGGGCAACCCCGTATCTGGATGACCATGAGTCGAGATGGTTTGTTGTGGAAGAAATTTTCAGAAATCCACCCCAAATACCAAACGCCTTCGTTTGCAACCATTATCACGGGTTTAGTAGTGGCCATTCCGGCGCTATTTTTTGACATGGGTTTCTTTGTGGACCTCACAAGCGTAGGTACGTTTTTTGCCTTTATTTTGGTATGTGGAGGCATTCTTTACCTCGACCACCAAGGGCTTTCAAAGCACTCTAAATTTAAAGTGCCTTTTGTTAATGGTAAGTATATAGTGGGCTTAGCATGGGCTGCCTTGTTAGGCTATGCGCTTACCGCAGGAAACTTTAGCGAAGCCATCGGCGAAAAACCCCTTTTGGCAGTGTTTTGGCTGGTGTGGGGTGGACTTAGCTGGGGAGCCTTTAAGTACAACTTCTCGCTATTGCCTGTGATGGGTATTTTGACCAACCTTTACTTAATGACCGAGTTGGGTGTATCTAACTGGTTGATTTTTGTGATTTGGCTCGTGATAGGCTTGGTTATTTACTTCAACTACGGGCGCAAACACAGCAAGTTAGCAACGAACCAATAGCAGAAAAGCCTTGTTTGTATTGAAGCTGTTCGTAATAGAAACATAGTCATAAACAGCAACCATGACCGCACAACCTAAACACTATTATACCCCCGAGGAGTACCTTGTCATAGAACGAGAAGCCACTGAGAAAAGTGAATATTTTCAGGGTGAAATGTTCATGATGGCAGGGGGGACATTTAATCATAATCGGATACGTGAAAATATTTCTGGAGAATTATTTCCGATTGTGAAAAAAAGAGGCTGCCAATCACTTTCAAGTGATATGCGTGTACATGTACCTTACAATGGACTTTACACTTATCCAGATGCGACTATCACTTGTGGGAAACTAGAATTTTTAGACGGTAAACAAGATACATTGCTAAACCCCGCTGTGATTATTGAAGTGCTGTCGGGGAGTACAGCCAGTTATGATCAAGGCGAAAAGTTTGAGTTGTATCGCTCTATTCCAAGCTTTCGAGAGTATATTTTGATTGATTCTCGACGAGTAAAAGCAGAGGTTTGGCAAAAAAACGAAAAAGACCAATGGACATTGATTCTGGAGACAACCAACTTGGCCGAATCTATCCCGATTCAATGCGTAGAAGCATCTATTCCCATCGCCTCACTCTATGAACAAACAGTAGGGATCCTTCAAGAAAACGAATAAAAAAAGCTGGCCTAAAGCCAGCTTTTTTTATTCGTAAACTAAATGACTAATCAGCTGATTATTAATCATTACTGCGACGACCGTTGAGCAGGCTTACATAATAAAGTAAAGTAGCCAACGAACCAATAGCTGCTACTACATACGTGCGAGCAGCCCATTTGAGCGCATCAGCAGCCATTTCGTATTCACGGTCGGTCACAACACGGCGTTCACGAATCCACTTCAACGCCCGGTTGCTGGCATCATACTCTACCGGGAGCGTTACAAAGCTAAATACCGTCGTACCTGCAAACAACGCCACCCCAATAGCCAGTGGAATGGGCGTGGTATTGAGCATAAAAATCCCAATTAGGATAATCCACTGCATCCAGTTGGAGGCAATAGACAAAAACGGCACCATCGAACTCCGAAACTGCAAGGCAGCATACGAAGTGGCGTGTTGTACGGCGTGGCCACACTCGTGAGCTGCCACTGCGGCAGCTGACACACTACGCCCGTAGTACACCTCGTTGCTAAGGTTGACGGTTTTGTCGGTGGGGTTGTAGTGGTCGGTGAGTTGGCCATCAACTTGCGTAATTCGCACATCATAAATGCCGTTGTCATGCAACATCTTCTGTGCAATTTCGGCACCACTCAAGTTGTTGGTAAGTCCAACTTGCGAATATTCGTTGAATTTACTCTTTAGTCGCCAGCTTACATACATGCTGACAAACATGGTGAGAATACCAATTAAATAAGCTCCGCCCATGGCTTTTTAGGTTTTGCGAATTAGTAGGCTTGTTTTATTTTTTCGATGAGGTTGGTAGTTGAATATCCAGCTACCAACGGGATGGTTTTGACCGCCCCTCCGTGACCCAGCACAAAATCTGCGCCAACGATGGTTTCGATACTATAATCGTCGCCTTTGACCAAAATGTCAGGTTTTACAGCCTCAATTAACTGCAAAGGTGTCGGTTCGTCGAACAAAATGACAGTATCTACAAAGGCCAACGCTGCCATCAGGCGAGCCCGAGCATATTGATTTACTACAGGCCGTAGTGGGCCTTTGATTCGACTCACCGACGCATCGGTGTTCAGTCCAAGGACTAGGCGGTCGCCGAGACTGCGGGCTTTTTCGAGGTAATCAATATGGCCCAAATGGACGATGTCAAAGCATCCATTGGTGAAAACGATTTTTTGACCACTTTGTTGCCAACTACGCACTTGCTCAAGGGCTTGAGGTAGGTCTTTGATTTTGTCAGACGTCACGTCGTTAGAAAAACAGTTGATTGTGACGATAACACTACTTCGCACCAAATAGTTGCACGTTTGGAGTAACCATAAGGCTGCTTTTTGTGTCAGAAGTAAGTCATAAAAGTAGGTAAGATCGAAAATAAGTACTGAGAATAAATTTTGGTGTTACGTGGTGGGGGCGTATGCTATACGCCCCCACGTGAACATGGCTGACCGTTATCATCTACTTTTTCGTTCCTACGAATCGTTCAAAAAACTCGTAAATACGCAACATACGGTCAATCCGCTGGCGGACGTTGCCGCTTCGACTCAGCTCGTGCGTGGCACCGGGCATCCTGACATACTCTACGTCTTTACCCAATACTTTGAGCGATTTATACATCATTTCGCTTTGGATAGGGCCTGTGCGGAGGTCATTTTCGCCATGCTTGATTAAGAGTGGCGTGCGGATAGTATCCACAAAATAGTAAGGCGAGTTGTTGTCAAGCACTTTATCTTTTTTGTCTAGCCAAGGGTATTGGAAGTAGTTCGGGACTAAGCGCCAAGCGTTGCCTTCGCCCATGAAGGTGGTGAGGTCATATACGCCACGCTGTGCAAAAGCAGCCTTAAACCGATGGTCTTGCGACACAATCCAAGCCGTCAGATAGCCAGCATAACTTCCACCAGTAATCACCTGACGAGACGTGTCCACCCAGGCTTCTTTGGCGGCATCGCTACAAGTAGCCAATACGTCCGAAGCAGGCCCTGTACCCCAATCCTTGATGTTGGCTCGCTGAAAATCAATACCATAGCCTCCTGAGCCCCGTGGGTTTCCATAGACAATACCATAACCTTGCGAGCAGAAATACTGGAACTCATGCCACATCGAAATCTCACCAGGCCCCCACATGGCTGTTGGGCCACCGTGCATATTGAGCATCAAAGGGTACTTTTTACCCGCCTCGAGGGTCGAAGGCTTCATAATCCAGTACTCCACTTTTTGCTTTTTAGAATTGACCAGTGTACGCTTTTCAGGGAAACTCAACTTCTTAGTTTTGAGCCATTCGGTATTATGGTCGCTGAGGCGAGTTTGGTTTTTGGCATCCAGCGTAGCGGTATAAAGCTCAGAAGGGTTGGCTACTTCGGTTTTGGCAAAAACAACTCGTTCGTTCGAGAAGTCAAAGGAACCCACACCCGTATCAAAATCGGTCAGTTGTTCTACTTTTAGGCTCTTGGCATCTACCCGATACAGCGGCACACCACCATTGGACGAGGCCGTAAAGTATAAGTACTTTTGGTCTGACGACCATTTGTAATTGCCTGCCGCACGGTCAACTCCCACCGCTTGAACGCCCGAACCATCGGCATTAGCCAACATCAGTTGTCCAAAATTAACACCCTGCGAAGGTGATGTCGAGAAGGCCATGCGCTTACCATCGGGCGATAGTTCGGGCTGCCCTACTTGACTGCCTTTGCTACCCAAAATCTTTTGTTTGGCACCTGTGGCTAACGAAATCACCAAAATCTGTGAATCTTGCTCACGGTCGGGGTGAACTAGGCTGTCTAGCCCCGAAGTCGCTAATAAGTTCCCATCGGGCGTCCATCCTTGTAAGTTGTACGACCAAAAACCTTGCGTAACGGCTCTGGGCTTGGCTCCTTCTTTGGCTTCTACCACAAAGATATGGTTGAAATTAAGCTCAGGTTGTGTGGTAGCTTCACCCTGAAACTGAAGGCGGTTAAATACTTTTGCTTTTTTATCTTCTTCATCCTTCGATAAATACGCTCTGATTTCCTCAATGCTGCCATCTGGGTTGGGCTTTACTTTTGAGTTAGTAGCCCGTAAAAAATCATTGTTGCTAAAGCCAGGTTTTTCTAACGACCAGCTCGGAAGCACCTTGCGGGGATTCAATACACTATCTTTGAGAAGTTCCGTGAGGCTGCTACCCGCCCCAAAAGCAACGTACTTACCATCAGGCGACCATACAGGCCCACCTGCGCCGTATTTCCAGTCGGTGAGTTGGAAGGCTTCGCCACCGTCGAGGGGCATCACAAAGAGCTGCGACTTACCTTTAATAGTACGAGCAAACACAATTTTGCTGCCATCGGGCGAAAACGAAGGCTGCCGAGCACTTTCGGCTCCACGGGTAAGGGGCTTAGGCGGATTTACGAAGTCGGTTAACCACAGGTGAGTTTTGTAGTCGTATTCCAATTTGTTTTCTTCGCTAGGTTCAATGGTTTGGAGCGTATAAATAGCTCGCTTGCCATCGGGCGACATCACCACACCTGTCACCTGCTTGATTTTGGTCATGTCGGTAACTTTTATTTTTTCAGCGCCGTTTTGGGCCCATGCTGCCGAAAAAAACAAAACCCCGATACAAAGAGAGAAGAATTTCTTCATAGAATGGATTAGTTTGTGAATGGTTGATACGAGGTCAAAGTTAAAAGAAATCAGTTCATTACTTGATAAAAATAGACAGGAACCTGATTTTGTAACGTGTCGAAACCATTGTTACCGACATAAGCCACAAGAAGTAAGACATTCGAACGAGGCAATAGTGCTTAACCGAAAGGTAGATTGGGGTAAAAAAATAATCAAACCTTGAAAGAATAGCATAAAAAAAAGATTCTTGAACCATTGAGATAGATTTTTTGAAATATTCCGACTATTTTGTGAAAAAATGCAAAGAAAATTAGGTTAATTTACCAAAAACCAAATTAGTTTTGGCTGAAGGCTTATTTCGTGGCGTTTTATATCGAATAAGCTATTATTTTCAGAAAATAAACGTACCTCGTTTATAGTACTTCATGTGCAGGGAGCGAGTACCTTACTAGAATCAATTGATTATCTTATGCTGAGCCGTGTTGCGAACTCGATTTACTGGATGAATCGCTACATTGAGCGGGCCGAAAATTACGCCCGTTTTGTGAGTGTGAATTTTAATTTGGCGCTTGACTTGCCTCCTACTGTGCCCGAGCAATGGGAACCTATCTTGGTGGCTCCTGCCGACCACTATGCTTATTATGAGCATTATGACGAGGTAACCAAAGAGCACGTCATTGACTTCATGACCTTTGATACTCGCAACCCCAACTCCATCATCAGCAGTCTTCAGAATGCTCGTGAAAATGCCCGTACCATTCGAGAGAGCATCTCGAAAGAAATGTGGGAGCATACTAACGGACTTTATTGGCTGGTAAAGGAGTCAGCAGCCGATAGTAAATCGTGGGAGATGAGCCAGTTTCAGGATTTTTACAACCGAATCAAACTAGGCTGTGAAACCTTGTTTGGGATTGTGGATTCTACCATCACTCGAAACGAAGCATGGCATTTTGGCCGTATGGGGCGGTTGTTGGAGCGTGCCGACAAAACCACTCGGTTTTTGGACGTAAAGTATTTTACACTTTTACCCGAATTAGACGCTATTGGTTCTCCGCTTGACCTAATGCTCTGGACAGCCGTACTCAAGTCGGTGAGTGCATACAATATGTACCGTCAGCAATTTAGAGTAGTGAATTCGGCGCATATCGTTGAATTTCTAATTCTTGACAAATTATTCCCTCGCTCGGTAATGCACTGTATTCGTCAAGCAGAATTGTCGCTTTATGAGATTTCGGGTCGTAACATTGCCTCTGGATACTCGAATTTGGCTGAGAAAAAACTGAGTAAACTTCGCTCCGAAATCGAATTTACAGACATTGAAGAAATCTTTGAGGTGGGGCTTCATCAATACTTGGATGAGTTCCAAACCGAAAACAACCAGGTAGGCAATGCGATTTTTGATGTGTATTTTGCTTTAAAATCGGTGGAGTAGTGCAAAACATCTACTGGATTAAGTACTTATACTCACTCAATAATAAAAAATCGTCTAACTTTGCGTGCCACAAAAACCTAAGCTGCCTGTTGGGTGAACGGGCTACTACCTATATTAACAATGACCTACTGTCTTGGTATTAAAACCAGAAGCGGTTTGGTGGCAATAGCCGATACCCGCTTGACTTCAGGAACAGAAGTAACCACTAATAAAAAAATTTCTATCCACGAGGTAGAGCACCATTCACTGTTTATCATGACATCGGGGTTGCGTTCGGTTCGAGACAAAGCCCTCACTTACTTTAGAGAGGTCATTTCCGAAAAAGACCATAACTTTGATAAACTCTACAAAGCCGTCAATGCCTTTGGAGAGCAAGTGCGTCAGGTAGCTCGTGAAGACAAACAGGCGCTCGAAGCCTCTGGCTTGGGATTTAATTTGTATGCCATCGTGGGAGGACAGTTACAAAATGATGACGAACACAAGCTGTTTTTGCTTTATCCTGAAGGGAACTGGGTAGAAGTAGGTCAAAGTTCGCCATTTTTTATTATTGGTAACTCAGGCTATGGCAAGCCCTTATTATACCGAAACTTACGATACGAGACCTCACTACACGATGCTTTGAAGGCAGGCTTTTTATCGTTTGATGCTACCAAAGTAAGTGCCAACGATGTGGACTACCCGCTTGACGTGGCTATCTACGAGCGAGACAGCTATCACATTGTAGAACACCGCTTTGAGAAAGAAGACGTAGAGTTGATTTCGCATCAGTGGACGGCTCTGCTCAACGCAGCCGTACAACGCCTCCCCAACGATTGGATGGATCCTGTCTTTGATAAATTTAGGTTGACCATCTCTTGAATTAGTTCGCCTGTTTAGCCTTTCAAACGCCTCACTTTGCCCATGCTACTACGAGTTCAGCATCAGATTCTTTATGCCTATAGCGAACCCGTGACGCTGGACCCGCACGTGTTGTACTTGTATCCACGAACGTCGCCGTTTGTGGAAGTCACCCAGTTTGAACTGCTGATAGAACCTCAACCCTCGCTCTTGGTGCGCAACCTTGATGCCGAAGGAAACACGCAATACATAACATATTATCAAGGTCTCACCACCAACTTGAGTATTTCGATGGTCGTCACTGTTCGAAACACCCTGACCAATCCGTTTGAGTTTATTTTGTATCCTTTTTCGGCACAAAACCTGCCTTTTAGCTACGAAGAGACGCTAAAATCAAGCCTTCATCAGTACCTTACTAAAGAAGGGGTAACGGCGATGGTAGAGCAATTTGCTCGACAAATTGCCTCAAAAGCCAAATGGAACACACTTCGGTTTTTGCTGGAACTCAATCAGCATATTCGAGAGAATTTTAGTTACGAAATTCGAGATGAAGGTGCCCCCAAACCTGCCGAATACACCCTACGACTACGGAAAGGTTCATGCAGAGACTTTGTGGTACTTTTTATGGCAGTTTGTAGAGCAGTAGGTGTTGCGGCTCGTTTTGTGAGTGGGTATCATTATGGCAATGCCGATGAGGTACATTACTTACACGCCTGGGCCGAAGTCTATTTGCCTGGAGCAGGTTGGAGAGGCTATGACCCCACTCAAAATTGCCTCACTGCCCACACTCATATTCCGTTAGCAGCGGCAGCACAACCAGAGCAAGTAACACCCGTAGCAGGTGTGTATAGAGGACAAGCTCGCTCTAACATGCTGACAACCTTGAGGGTTTTAGAACTTTCCTAACAATCGTTAGAAGTGTATGAACTAAATCGAGCCGAAAATCCGTTATCACTTCACCGACTTAGAGGTAGCGAGGTAGGCATCTTCGAAAAGTTGCGGAAAACCCAACTCTTTGTGTACCTTTATGCTGGTTTGAGAATTGTACAAAGAAAATGACTTGCTAATGCGTTGATAATCAATTGTTATTGTCTGTTGTTAGTTAGGGTATTACATCAACTATCTCAAACCCCCGAATGTAATTACGTTCAAAACTATATAAAACGTACATATAGCTGATAGCCATACCGCCAATAGCTAATAGCCTAACCCTTTCTTTCTGTAAAATATAATAACCTGAAGACGTGACGCTCATTAAATCTATTTCTGGAATCCGAGGGACAATCGGTGGAGGACCCGGCGACGCTTTTACCCCTCTGGACATCGTAAAATTCACATCAGCTTTTGCTACATGGCTTAAAACCCAATCTCCTCAGAACAACAAGATTGTGATAGGTAGAGACGCTCGCCTTTCGGGCGAGATGGTTGCCAAGATTGTCTCTGGGACACTCCAAGCTGTTGGGTTTCATGTGATAGACTTGGGTCTTTCGACTACGCCAACGGTTGAGTTTGCCGTGCCACTCGAAGAGGCCGCAGGAGGTATTATCTTGACAGCCAGCCACAACCCGATTCAATGGAATGCCCTGAAACTTCTTAATAGTCAAGGTGAGTTTATTTCGGCTCAAGATGGTGCCGACGTGCTGACCATTGTTGAAAATGAAACCTTTGAGTTTGCCGAAGTCCGTAAGCTAGGTTCTTACCAGCAGAAAGACGACTATATTCAGCGACACATCGAACATGTCTTGTCGTTGGCCTTGGTAGATAAGGCTGCCATTGAAGCTAAAAACTTCAGAATAGTGGTAGATGCGGTGAATTCGACGGGTGGGATAGCCGTACCCATGTTGCTAGAAGCATTGGGTGTGCAAACCATCAAAAAAATCAACTGCGAACCTACCGGAAACTTTGCACATAACCCCGAACCACTGCCCGAAAACCTCACCGAGATATGCCGAACCTTGCAGGCTGGTGACTATGATTTGGGTATTGTGGTGGACCCTGATGTGGACCGACTCGCATTTATTTGTGAAGATGGAGAAGCCTTTGGCGAAGAATACACCCTAGTGGCTGTGGCCGATTATGTGCTTAAAAACCAACCAGGAAACACAGTTTCTAACTTGTCTTCGACGGTGGCGCTTCGAGACGTAACACAAAAGCATGGCGGACAACATACCGCTGCTGCCGTGGGTGAGGTAAATGTAGTTGAGCGAATGAAGGCCGTAAACGCCGTCATTGGAGGCGAAGGCAATGGGGGAGTCATCTATCCAGCGTCGCACTACGGACGTGATGCCCTTGTAGGTATTGCCTTGTTTTTGACGCATTTGGCCAAGTTTGGGAAGTCCATTTCGATTTTGAGGCGGACGTATCCAAGTTATTTTATCTCGAAAAATAAGATTGAACTCACTTCTGATATAAACGTTGATGAGGTATTAGTAAAAATTCAACAAAAATATGCCAAGCAACCTATCAATACCGAAGATGGTGTCAAGATAGAATTTGGTCAAGAATGGGTACACCTGCGCAAATCAAACACAGAGCCCATTATTCGTATTTATTCGGAGTCAGATTTTATGGCCAAGGCCGATAATCTGGCCAACAAAATCATTAGTGATATTAAAGAGGTAATTACCCGTAAAAGCTGAGATTCGTAGGCTGTTTGGGGCGTATGTTTGCAAACCCAAAAACCTCCCCACAGGGAAGTTTTTGGGTTTTTAACTAATCAACGAATACACAAGGCTGTTGAGATTATTATTTATCAATTTACCTACTTTTCAAAGTGTTGATTATTAATTAGTTAGCATTGTTTTGGGCTTAGTAACCAATAACGAACCAGAAAGTTTGTACCTTTGTGCCACTTTTCACAAACTCATTGACTTCATCATGAATCGTATTTATCTGGACAATGCTGCTACTACTCCTATGGACGAGGCGGTTTTGGAGGCAATGCTGCCTCTGATGCGAGAGCAGTTTGGAAACCCTTCGTCTATTCACTGGCATGGCCGCCAAGTGAAGTCGGCCTTAGAAAAAGCTCGCAAAAAAGTAGCCGAATTACTTAATGCAGCGCCTGCTGAGATTTTCTTTACGTCGGGGGGGACAGAAGCTGATAATACAGCGATTCGGAATTCGATAGAAGCCTTCGGGTTGACACATGCCATCAGTGCTCGTACCGAACACCACGCCGTTACGCACACGCTTGAGTTCTTAGAAAAGCAAGGTAAAATCAAACTCAGTTGGGTGGAGTTAGACGACAAAGGCCATGTGCAACTTGACCACTTAAAACAACTCTTGGCCGAAAATCCCCGTTCGTTGGTTTCGTTAATGCACGGCAATAACGAAATTGGGAACCTACTTGACCTCCAACAAGTAGCTGACCTCTGCGCAGAATATAATGCTATTTTTCACTCCGACACTGTGCAAACAATGGGGCACTATCGGCATGATTTACAGCAAATTAAGGCTAATTTTATAGTGGGAGCGGGGCATAAATTTCACGGCCCCAAGGGCGTTGGCTTTTTGTACATCAGCTCTCAATCAAAAATTCATCCGTTCATTCATGGTGGCTCGCAAGAGCGCAACATGCGGGGCGGCACCGAGAACATCTACGGTATTATTGGTATAGCCAAAGCCCTTGAGATTGCCTATACTGGTATGGACGAGCACCGCCACCACATTGAACAACTGAAGCGTCGTATGATTGCACAACTTCAAGAACGAATAGAAGGGGTGCGTTTCAATGGCGATTCGGCCAACCTGGAGCGCAGCCTCTACACGGTGTTGAACGTAAGCTTACCGCCCTCAAACGATGGCGACATGCTATTGTTTAATTTAGATATTGCCAAAATTTCAGCATCGGGAGGCTCTGCTTGCAGCAGTGGCTCCGATGTAGGATCGCACGTACTCAATGCACTCAACGTGGACCCTCGCCGAGCCAACGTGCGCTTTTCGTTTAGTAAATACAACACTGCTGACGAGATTGACCACGTAGTCAACGTACTGGCAGGCATGTATGCTGCTAAAGCCGTAGCTGCCTTATAGTTTTTTGATTGCTTTGATTTCGATTTCGTCCAGCGTTTCTTTTCTGCCCCAACCGCAGTTGATGGTAGTCTTGCGGTTGGTAGGTTGATAACTTACCGAAACATTTTGCGAGAAAACACCAAACTGGAATCCTCCTTGCTGATCTACATACGACTGAATGATAGACAAGGAGGACTCATTGGGTGCATAGCTCACCGCCGCATCTCGGCGAAGGGTTAGCGTCCAATCACAACCATCTACATACAGCATGTGACTCAACAGGGCTTCATCTTGTTGAGTAGGGGTCACGTCGTTGATACCGCACGACCAACCGACCATCATTAAGCTAATAAATACAGAGAAACGTTTCATGGCAGTTTTTTTTACTATAGACCACCGGATGGGGTAAAACGTTGGAAACGAATGAAAACTACTGCATAAAAATACAACCGAAAAATAAAGTTTACTATACTGACTAAGTAGAGAATATATTATTTATTTACATTTGTTCACTGATTAGTGAAATTTTGGTAAGTGTAACGTTAACTAATTACATTATGAAAAACAGTTTATTATTCAAATCTATCTTCCTATTAGTTTGGGGAATGTTTGGAGCGCTTGGGTCGTATGGGCAAGGGACTTGTACAATAGCTATTACTGTAACATCTCCTGTTTCAGGTAATGTAGTATGCACAGGAGAAACGATTGCTTTCAGTGCTTCTTCTACAGGAGGAGCTGCTCAGTATAGTTGGTCTGGGCCGAATGGCTTTACTGCCTCGAGTACAAAAACACCTTCGCTGACGGCAACAAGTACAAGCTACACAGGTACTTATGTTGCAACTCGCACTACGGGTACTTGTACAGTAACTACCTCTACTTCTATTTCGGTAAATCAAGGGCCTACTTTATCTATTTTAGTAGATAATGCAACCCCTTGTGCCGGCACTACGATCAATCTAACCGCCGGAACGGGAGATTCTTTTTCTTGGTCTAAAACAGGGCAAGGTACGTTTGGCTCAACCACGGCATCACCTACTACTTTTGCGATTAATAGTGCTGGTTCTGGTCAGTACAAGTTTAGTGTTACTGCTTCGACTACAGGGAATGGCTGTACTGCATCAACTTCTGCTGCTATTAATGTCACGGCTGCTCCAACCACCACTATTTCTATCAGCAATACGAGTCCCTGCCCTGGGTCGAGTATTAATTTATCAACAGTGACAGACCCTAACTATACCTATGCATGGGCTACTAGTAAAGGAACATCGCAAGGCACTTTTGTTTCAACAAGTGCTTCGCCGGCTGTATATAACTTTACGGATGCGGCTACAGGAACGTTTAGGTATAGCGTAACACTTTCTAACACAGTGAATAGTTGTACCGCTTCGGCTAGTAGTAGTGTGTCACCATTGGCAGCGCCAGCAGTGGTAATCACGGCGAGCTCGAGTGCGCAGTATGCGTGTGGAAGTATCAGTTTAGATGCAGGGACGGGTCAAAGTGGTTACAGTTGGGGCGCAAGCGGAACGGGGAGTTTCAGCGATGCAGCAGCCAACCCGACGGTATTTGTACCGACAGGAAGTGGTACGTACAGTTTCACGGTATCAGTAACAGGCACAAACGGCTGTACCTCTACATCAACGACATCGGTATCAGTGTCTAAGATAGCGATAACAGCAAGTAACACCAGCCCGTGTCCAGGTTCGACGATAAACTTGACGGCAACGCCAGATGCGAACTTTAGTTATTCGTGGGCAGCCAACAAAGCCAATCAAGGGAGTTTTAGTTCGACGACCGCCTCACCGACGACATTTACGTTTACGAATGCAGCATCAGGACGGTTTAGTTATAGCGTTACGGTGAGTAACACCATCAACAGTTGCACAGCCAGTGCGACAGCAACGATCTCGCCATTGGCAGCGCCGGCGGTGGTAATCACGGCGAGTTCTAGTGCGCAGTATGAGTGTGGAAGTATCAGCTTAGATGCAGGGACGGGTCAGAGTGGTTACAGTTGGGGCGCAAGCGGAACGGGGAGTTTCAGCGATGCAGCAGCCAACCCGACGGTATTTGTACCGACAGGAAGTGGTACGTACAGTTTTACGGTATCAGTAACAGGTACAAATGGCTGTACCTCTACATCAACGACGTCGGTATCGGTGTCTAAGATAGCGATAACAGCAAGTAACACAAGCCCGTGTCCAGGTTCGACGATAGACTTGACGGCAACGCCAGATGCGAACTTTAGTTATTCGTGGGCAGCCAACAAAGCCAATCAAGGGAGTTTTAGTTCGACGACCGCCTCACCGACGACATTTACGTTTACGAATGCAGCGACAGGACGGTTTAGTTATAGTGTTACAGTGAGTAACACCATTAACAGTTGCACCGCCAGTGCGACAGCAACGATCTCGCCATTGGCAGCGCCGGCGGTAGGGGCCACAGTGGTCAATACGGGAACGGTATATGTATGCGAGACGATTTCGCTGAGTGGAACTGCAGGAATGCAAGCATACAATTGGAGCACAAGTAATGCGGGTAGTTTTGCTGATGCAGTGGCCAATCCAGCGGTATTTTCGCCAACAGCCTCAGGCAGTCATACTTTTTCGTTGACGGTAACAGATACCAATGGGTGTACGGCATCAGGTACTACGTCGGTAAGTGTAGCATCAGCACAGATAAGTGTGAGTAATACGAGTCCGTGCCCAGGTACAAGTATTAATTTGACCGCTTTACCAAGTGGGATGAATTATGCATGGGTGACTAACAGGGGAGCTGGTCAAGGGAGTTTTAGTTCAACGAGTATATCACCGACAATTTACACGTTTACAGATGCTGCCACAGGAACCTTCCGATACAGTGTAACGCTTTCTAACACAGTGAATAGTTGTACCGCTACAACGAGCACAAGTTTGGCACCTTTGGCAGCACCAACCGCTGGTGCTACTATTACGAATAGCGCCTCGGTGTCGGTTTGCGAAACCATTTCATTAAGTGCCAATGCAGGTATGCAATCATATACTTGGGCCACTAACAAAGCAGGAAGTTTTGCAGATGCCTCTGCCAATCCAGCAATATTCTCTCCTACCACGTCAGGTAGTCATACTTTTTCGTTGACGGTAACAGATACAAATGGATGTACAGCCACAGGGACTACGTCTGTGTCGGTACAAGGAGCGCACATTAACATAAGTAATACAACACCTTGCCCAGGGACGAGTATAGACTTGACGGCTACGCCAAGCGGCTTGACCTACCAGTGGGCTACCAACAAGGACAACACACAAGGCTCGTTTACTTCTACAACAGCCTCGCCTACTGCATACACGTTTACAAGTACAGCATCAGGAAGATTTAGTTATTCGGTTACGGTATCTAATACAGCTAATAGTTGTTCGGCTACGGTGAGTAGTTCATTATCGGTTGATAGGCCAGTACCTAATATACAAATGAGTACCACATCGGTATATGTTGGAGTGGCGGTTTCATTAACTGCATCAGATGGCGTGACTTATTCTTGGCAAGCCAATAAAGCTGGTTCTTTTAGCGATGCGTCGGCGAATCCTACCTTTACGCCTACCAATACAGGTAATTATCGTTTTAGTGTAACGGTAACTAACTCAAACGGATGTACGGCAACAGACCAATCGGCACTTTTAACGGTACAATCTACGGCGAGTATCAGTATCTCGGTAAGCCCAACAACAGTATGTACAGGCCAGTCAGTGAGCTTAAGTGCTTCTGCATCGGGAAGCGCCTATTCTTGGGAAGCCTCTGGTGGTACATTTACGAGTACCGTTAGCAACCCTACCTCATGGAGTAACACGGCGAGCGGTGTAAGTAGTATTACTGTAACTGTAGATTTGGGTGGTGGATTGACGGTATTAGCAACAGCTACCGTAAGTGTTAGTCCAGACCCAACAACCAGCATAAGTGTGTCGAATTCAAGTATTTGTGCAGGTGGTACCATCAATTTGACAGCATCCAATGGGTCTTCATATTCATGGGCGGCTTCATCGGGTACATTTGTCAATAGTGCTGTGAGTCCTTCCATTTGGAATTCGGCAGGAGTAGGAGGGGTCTCATTTACGGTCACTATTGCCAATTCGGCAGGCTGTACGGCCACTGCAAGCACTACAGCAACGGTTAATGCCAATCCTACCGCTAGTATATCAGTGTCAAGCAGTTCGGTATGTGCGGGTACGGTAGTGTCGTTGACAGCAAGTGGTGGAGATAGCTATGCTTGGAGTAATACAGGAGGAGGTACGTTTGAGAGTTCAACCAATCCAGCCACGTTTAGTTCTAATGTAGCAGGGGGCTATAGTTTCTCTGTAACAGTGACTAATGCAGCTAGTTGTACAGCTTCTACTAGTGTGAGTGTTACAGTAAATACACAGCCAACGGCTAGTATTAGTGTACCTATTGGCCGGGTAAAACGATAAATTTATCTGCCCCAAGTGGTTATGGAAGTTATTCTTGGAATTATTCTCCAAACAATGGAAACTTTGCGAGTGAGCTACATAATGCTACATTTAGTACTACCACAGGAGGCAGTTATACATTTAGTGTAACAGTAGCAAGTGGAACTTGTACAGCTACGGCTACTGCCACTGCTCAGGTAAATACCAGTCCTACAGCTAGTATCGCATTGCCAAGTAATTCGGTGTGTGCGGGTACGGTAGTGTCGTTGACAGCAAGTGGTGGAGATAGCTATGGTTGGAGTAATACAGGAGGAGGTACGTTTGAGAGTTCAACCAATCCAGCCACGTTTAGTTCTAATGTAGCAGGGGGCTATAGTTTCTCTGTAACAGTGACTAATGCAGCTAGTTGTACAGCTTCTACTAGTGTGAGTGTTACAGTAAATACACAGCCAACGGCTAGTATTAGTGTACCTATTGGCCCGTTATGTACGGGTAAAACGATAAATTTATCTGCCCCAAGTGGTTATGGAAGTTATTCTTGGAATTATTCTCCAAACAATGGAAACTTTGCGAGTGAGCTACATAATGCTACATTTAGTACTACCACAGGAGGTAGTTATGCATTTAGTGTAACAGTAGCAAGTGGAACTTGTACAGCTACGGCTACTGCCACTGCTCAGGTAAATACCAGTCCTACAGCTAGTATCGCATTGCCAAGTAATTCGGTGTGTGCGGGTACATCGGTATCACTGAATGCGAGTGGTGGAGATAGTTATTCTTGGGCCAACGCTGGCGGTGGTAGTTTTGTCAGTTCTACAAACCCCGCTACGTTTAGTTCTAATGTGGCTGGAGG
The DNA here is from genome assembly GCA_046329195.1 of Spirosomataceae bacterium. GTDB lineage: Bacteria > Bacteroidota > Bacteroidia > Cytophagales > Spirosomataceae > JAXLVB01. The sequence continues at coordinate 2,415,975 of JAXLVB010000001.1, forward strand.
GTATAGTTTTTCAGTAACAGCTATTAACTCGGCATCCTGTACGGCATCGGCCAGCACCAGTGTTACGGTAAATGCTCTCCCGAGTGTAAATATTAATCTGTCATCCGCTACGGTTTGTGTGGGAACACAAGTAGGGCTATCGGCTACAAACGGGTATTCTAGCTATAGCTGGAACTTCTCTGGAGGGGTATTTAATAGTACAACTCGACAAGCAACGTTTAATAGTTCATCACCGGGGACATTTTCATTTACAGTAACCGTAACGAACTCGAATACCTGTACTGCAACAGCCTCTGCCACAATTAGTGTAAGTAGTGGCATTACGGCTAATATCAGTGCTTCAGCATCGTCGGTTTGTCAAGGTAACAGTATAAATCTTTCAGCTACAGGAGGCAACTCGTTTGCGTGGGGCGCAACGGGTGGAACTTTTACGAACTCGTCAGCTTCACCAACGCAATGGAGTTCAACTACGGCAGGGAATTACTCAATTACAGTAACAGCAAGTAGTGGTAACTGTACAGTAACTAGTACCACAAGTGTTGTTGTCAATTCAAAACCATCAGCTGTTCTGAATGCCCCAAGTGCTGTTTGTTTAGGCAATCCAATTAACCTGACCGCATCAGGAGGTGGTAGCTACAGTTGGGCAGGTTCTAGTGGTGGGTCTTTTACAAGTACAACTAACCCTGCCACTTTTACTACAAGTACTCCTAATACATACACGTTTACTGTAACAGTAAACGATGGAACCTGTACTGCATCTGTTACCGCCACTACGTCGGTTATTAATCCTCCAAGTGCTGCTATTAGTAAGTCTGGCTCATTGGTTTGTGCAGGTACCAGCATCAGCCTTTCTGCACCAGGAGGTAGTACATATACTTGGTCAGCATCAGGAGGTGCCTTTAGTAGTACTACAGGTACCCCTACCAATTGGAGCGCAACTGCGGCCAATACCTACACTATTACCCTAACTGCTGGAGGTGGCCAATGTACAGCGACGGCTACTACTACGGTGCAAACCAAAGCATCGCCTAATTTAGTAGCCAATAGCAATTATACTCCCAATTTATGTGCAGGCCAACCTATTCAACTGTCGGCAAGTGCTGTAACGGGAGGAAGTTATTCGTGGCGGGGACCTTCTAATTTTAGTTCTACGGTACAGAATCCTACTCAGACCGGAAGTGTACTTAATAATGGTATTTATTCGGTTACAGTGACTGCATCTAATGGATGTACGGCCTCGGCTACAGTAACAGGGGGAGTATTCGGAGCCATAGCTAGTGCCAATGCTCCGGCTGTTTGTACTGGTAGTACGCTAAAGCTGTATGCTGCACCCGCCGCTACGTATTCGTGGTCAGGGCCGTTGAATTTTAGCTCAACCCAGCAAAACCCAGAAGTCTCGAATGTACAGCTAACGAATGGAGGTTTTTATACATTAAGAGTTACTCAGGGGCTATGCGTTGCGATGACCTTGATACAGGTGATGATTGCCCAGACTCCAGATGCCAGTTTTAAAGTTTCAACTTCTAATGGCGGTCCTATCTGTACAGGTTCTACCGTGATTTTAAAAGCCAACAGCGTGAGTGGCACTTATTCCTGGTCAAATCCGAATGTGCCTCCATCTCAAGTGAGCAGTAACCAAGTAACTATTACAAACTTTTCGGCAGCTAAAACGGGTAATTATACCTTGAAAGTAGCTAATATTAGTTGTTCGGCCACAACTACCCAAAACATTCAATTGACCTGCGCCCCTCGCTTAGCAAGTGAAGAAGACGCAACTATGAACATGGAGTTGAATGCGTATCCGAACCCCGTTAGCAAAACCATGACAGTAGAGGTAAAAATGGCAAAACCATCGTCGTTGAAACTCAATTTGTATAATGCGGCGGGTGGAATAGTTTCAACTTGGCAGTTAAGTGAAGAGAAAACCATCCACAAAGCCGAATTGGATTTGTCGGCGTATCGAGAAGGATTATACTTGATACAAGCCCAAAGCCAGTCGGGTAAAGTGACTAAACGGATTTTGAAGTCTAACGAATGATAATCACCAAAAAAACAAAAAGGAGAGCCATTAGCTCTCCTTTTTGTTTTTAGGTCTAAAATTAACCGATACACATCGCTTGTTTAGTCGGAGCTATTCAAGATTTCGTTAATTTAGGAGTTCAATCCTATCCTTAACGCAGCTTCATCCTATGTTCAAACGATTGACAGTACTCAGTCTGATCTTCATAACAAATTGGCTTCCAAAGGTGTATGCCCAGCCAATGCCCATTAGTCCGCTGTATCGTCAAACCAGCGAGATTCATCATCTGATGGTAAATTATACGGCCGATAGAGGTAGCTTAGGGCGATTTTATACCATTGAGAACTCTCCTGAACGGCGAGAACGATTTCAGAAATTGACCAACGACTATCTGCAACAACTGAAAAAATACGATTTTGACAAATTGCCAATAGACAGTCAGATTGATTATGTGTTGTTTGAGCGAAACTTAAAAATAGACCTTTTTGAGTTAGATAAAGAAGCAAAAGAAGTAGCACAAATTCAAAGCTGGTTTCCGTTTGCTGATAAGATTTATGCCTTAGAGAAAACCCGTCGCCGTGGTGCTTCGCTCAATGCGGAGCAATTAGCTGCTGACTTGACAGCGCTTGGCCGAACCATTGTGGAGGTTCGTAAAAGCCTCGAAAAACAGGAAAGTCTTAGCCCTGTTTTGTTAGAACGAGCTGAGGGGACGGCTAATGGTCTCAAGGTGGCTATGAAGAGCGTTTTTGAGTTTTATAACGCCTATGACCCTTTGTTTACGTGGTGGATTCCAGCCCCTTATCGGCAGATAGATAGCTTGCTCACTGGATATTCGGCGGTTTTTGCTAAAAAAATAAAAGCGGCCAATGCGGTGTTTAAAGACGATGGTAGCGGTATTAACGGCGTGGCGGTAGGGCGTGACGAGCTGCTTCGTCAGTTGGCGTTTGAGTATATTCCGTATTCGCCCGAAGAACTCATAGACATTGCTAACCAAGAGTTTGCCTGGTGCGACCAAGAACTCTTGAAGGCTTCTCGTGAAATGGGCTTTGGCGACAACTGGAAACAAGCCCAAGAAAAAGTAAAAAATAGTGTAGTACCCGTTGGAAAGCAGCCCGAACTGATTTTGCGACTTTACAACGAATCGGTTGCGTTTTTGAAGGAAAAGGACTTAATAACGATTCCCCCCATTGCTGAAGAAACATGGCGAATGGCCATGATGTCGCCTGAACGCCAGAAGTTTAGCCCGTTTTTCTTAGGTGGCGAAACCATCTTGATTTCGTACCCAACGCCCTCGATGTCACACGAGGACAAGCTCATGAGTATGCGAGGAAATAACCCCCACTTTTCGAGAGCAACAGTACATCATGAACTCATAGCGGGGCATCATCTGCAAGGGTTTATGAACAATCGGTACAAAACGTATCGCCGCAACCGTACGCCGTTTTGGACCGAAGGATGGGCCTTATACTGGGAGATGATTCTTTGGGATATGAAATTTCCGCAGTCGCCCGAAGACAAGATTGGGATGCTGTTTTGGCGAATGCACCGTTGTGCTCGTATCATTTTTTCGCTCAACTACCACTTGGGTAAATGGACACCACAGCAATGTATTGACTTTTTGGTAGATCGTGTTGGGCACGAACGAGCCAATGCCGAAGGCGAGGTGCGGCGCTCTTTTGTAGGTGGTTATGAGCCGCTGTACCAGTTGGCCTATATGACTGGGGGCTTTCAGTTTTATGCCTTGAAAAGAGAGCTCGTGGACAGCGGCAAGATGACCTACAAGCAGTTTCATGACTTTATCATGCAGCAAAATTCATTGCCTGTCGAGTTGATAAGGGCCCTGATGACCAATCAAAAACTAAGCCCTGATTACCAATCTAAGTGGCGCTTTTATGTGCCTCCGAAGAAATAAAAACAACAATCCACCTCTTGCTGCTGAGTAGGAGGTGGATTAAAAATTCCCATAGTCCACTTGCAAGCAAGTCAGCCCCAATTTTCGTCGCCACATATCTACCACTTGCTGGCGGTCGTCAATGACTAACTCTACAAAATATTGACCTCGGATATGCTCATTGTACAGCTCAAATTTGATGTCTGAGTCTTTTCGCATATCTTTATTTTTGCGCATAAACAACTGAAAATCAAGTTTATTCCAATTGAAGTGTTTCGTAATCCAAGTGGTACTTTCATGGCGGCAGATTTCGTCACGCCCCGAAAAGAAAATGATTTGATGGCCTGCATTTTTGAGTAGTTTTACTAAGTCAATAATAGATCTTTTAGGCTTGTCGCCAGCCACCAAATGCCAGTCGTAGGCGTATCGGCCTTGCATTTCAGCTACAGTGCCATCAATATCTACTATCACGCAAGTTGGCAAGGTTTTGTCTTGATTAGCCTCAAAACTCTCTCGCACATGGGTTTCGGGCTGAAATTTGAAGTTTTTCTTCATAATCGCCAGCTTTTCAACTTGTTGCAGGATCACGCTTTCACCTACTACATCCATCCTGTTTTGGTCATTTTTCAGACATTCGTCGAGAGGTACTTCAAACAATTGATACGAAATTTCTACTTCTTCAAAGCGCTCAACAAGCATCTTACGGTACTCGTTGAGGTACGAGAGTTTTAGATGCGTATTGTCTATTAATACATTCCATCCGTTGTGTAGTGCATTGATTATTAGTAAATTTTGCTGTTCGTCAACCAATTTTTCAATTCTATATTTCTCCGACTTTTCCCAAGTATGATACTCATTGAGCGACACCGAAAGCATACTTTTACGAATATCGTCTTTGTTGATGCGCAGCCAATTTGGGTTATCTCGACAAAACTGCTTCGCCCAAGTGGACTTACCACTTCCGCTAATACCGATGAGAATGAGGATTTTTTTCATTTATTTCTGACTCTTTCAGTTCTTTGTAGTAAAAATTATTTCTATTTGTGAACTCAGGTTACGTACCCCGAGTTACGCACCCGCATTCTTTCTCGCAGAATTTTGCAAAATGAAATGCTTTACTGAAGTTCGCTGAATATCTACCTCAGTTTGCGAGTTATTCGAGATAATTCTACTTTGTTCATGGATATTACACAAATCACTCTTCTTGGGTTTGCATAAACGCCTTCTGAAACTTCGGGCGGATGAGTTTCCAGATGATATAATCGTAAGGGCGATTGTCCAACATTTTGAATAAAATCATCGGATATTTTTGCTTCAAAAAATAATCAGCAGCTTCTTTTCGGGTTTCAAAGGGTTTGTAAGCGACTTTGCATTCGTCTTCAATCGCCTGATATTCAGCTTTTAGCTTAGCTACGATTGTTTTTACCCATTCATAAAACTCGTCGGGTACATCTTTCAAAAAAGCATCTAACTGCTTGTTCTGAGCTAACAGTTCCCAAATATCAATTGTAGAAAGATTAGTTAAAATTTTGTGCAAACGAACGTATTCTTCCAGCTTAACTTTTACTCGAAATCCCGACTGAAATTTTAGTACAAATCCTTCAAAATTATCAGTCTGAAAGTTTTTCAACGACGGATAGTCTTTCAGTCCATCATAATGCTTCACGACCGAAAAACCTAAGTTGAGCGGTAAAGGTTGGTCTTGGCCCGTGGCAGTATCTATCACGGCCAACAGCACCAAATCTTTCTTGTCACCGTAATCAACTACAATTCGATTTTCGGGATAAATAATCTCAAATAGGTAGGTGTGTGAGCGATTGAGTTGAGAAAAAATAGACTGAAAATGCTCATGTAAAAACGCTGTGGCCCAAATGGCTTGTTCGCTGTTGAACGAACCACGAGTAGCGATATAGGGCATCTCGTTGAGCCAATACAAAATTCCCAACGAGCCATCCATTTTTTCGTAAACGTCAAAAGTTTCGGTCGGAATATCGGCGGTTTGGTGTTCTTCCCAATTGAAAAATTTGGCAAATGGCCGAGCCACCACGTTGCCAACAGCATCCAAAATTAGTCCACGAGCCATCAACGTCCACTCGTTCCAAAGCGATTCGTACTGGGCATTGGAAGTATAGTTGTAGATAAACAAATCGGCCTCTAGATGCTTTTGTACCGAGATGTATTTGTCTGCTACAAGTTGATGTAAGTCGTCGATATTCATGGATAATAATGCCTGATTTGGAGCAATAAATCGTTTAAAAACTCTTTATCTACGTCATTGGGTAAGTCGGCTTGTTGATAGTGCTGTTCAAGTTCAACTAAGTCTTTTTCGGCTTGCTCAATGATTGACGCCAAATCTACCTCACCCCGCCTGATTTTGAGCAACTCAGCGGCATTCGGTCTTTTGACGTTAATAGTTCTGTCGGTAACTATTTCGAAAGCGGTGTCAATCAGTCTTCGGCAGTGAAGCAGGTTTTTGCCATCAATTTGTTGCTGATGTCCTTGCACGTCCACATAGCGTTGGGTGTTGCGGTTTTCGAGCCAATCGGTGTATTCTTTGTAGTCTTTGCAGTGGGTCGAATAACCGTCTTTGTTGAAGTACATAACCGCCACGGGTACTTCGCCTTTGGGTACGCTGCTGAGTTTTACTTCGTTACTAAAATCACTTACAATGCCTTTGTAAAATCCGTCTAAAGGTTTGTGATACAGGGCATAACAATCTTTGAAATGCTCTAGTTTTACCAAACCACAATGCGCTTGTTGGATGTTTTCTCTTTCCAAAAAGCGCTCTATGGACATGGTTTTGCCGTTTTCATAGATGTAGCAAAACTCCAAAGGTTTTTTACGAATGACTCTGGTTTTCTCCCAGTTCATCTTTTTGTCTAAGCCTTTTGCCTTTTTGATTTGCGCTGCGGCATAGCCACCAAACGACTGAAAACATCGCTTGGTCAGGAATTTATGCCGCTGCACCACTATCAAATCAAATGCTTCGGTTTTCTCCAAAATACATGCTTCGGGCATGAAAAGCATCTCCAACACCGTAGGATTAGCCGACTGAAGCAATTGCAAAAACCGCCTTACTTCGTAATAACATTCGTCTTTGCTCAGCTCAATTTGTTCCACATAATTGAACGACAAAATATCGTCGGGGTGTTGGATAAACACCCCTTTGAAATCTTGGTCAGACTGAGGCGTGGCCGTGCCATAAGCCTGACTCCCGACGAGTGTTTTGAAGATAATTTTGTGTTCTTTTTCCAGCATTTTCGATTAAAAATACGCTTTAGAAATTAAATAATTGCGCCAACAAGCCACGTTTCTTAGGAGAAGGTTGCACATTCAACAAGCGTGCTGTCAGCCAAAAATCTCCCTGAACAATGCTACCCACTTTGGGAGGTTTAGAAACTAAAGCAGGGTCGCATACGATGTCTATTTCTCCTCCAGCTGTCTCGACCAGCATCCAGCAAAATGAATCTCCTGTAAACATATTTGGTAAGTTAGCCCATTCTTTTACAACGCCCGACAAAAGGCCGAAAGGCTGAGGCAATCCTGAGCTGGGTTCTTCACCTGTAGCCGTTTGCATGACAAATAATCCTAATGGTACAAAAGATTTTGTAGCAAACTTAAACTGAGTAGTTTGGCTATCCCGAAACTCTTGCTCATTATCAAATATGCTTATTTCGCCCTGTGTAAAAGCACTCAATTGAATTTGACAATCCATAGGGAATGTTAAAGGCTCATATCGCTGCAAATCAGGCACAGCAAATACAAATGGGTATTGTCCGCTATTAGGATTGCCTTTTTCAGTAGGTTCTGCCCAAGCATGGAGGCAGCCATCTAAGATGCTACGACCATTCTCAATTTCGTTGGTAATACATACATTTCTTTTGCTATATCCATTGAAATGCGGGTTGAAGCCAATGAACTCCTTACGCTTGTTAAACTGCAAATAAATGGCTACCCCCGAATTTTCGGCGTATTCTAAATAAGTGCCTTTGGTACATTTATTAGCTTTGCCCAAAGGAATCATTTTATCCAAATTTTCATACAATTCTTCAATTGTTTGAAAGTTAAAGCCAATATTAGAAAAGTTGCTCATAATTATACTTGTTTAAAATGTAAATGAATTTGAATGTGTTTTGCTTGACGATTCAAAATAAATTCGCTACTACGCAGCGTTTTTGCGTAGAAAAAATAATTTTGATATTTTTATCATTCCCTTATACTTACTCTACTTAATAGGTTATAATATTCTCTCATTGCCCATGCCCATCAACCGCAACGCCCTCATTCGCTATAAAGTCATAGACAGTTGCCTACAACGCCGTAACCGGAAATGGACACTCGAAAACCTCATCGAAGCCGTGTCAGATGCGCTTTATGAGTATGAAGGCATTGACAAAGGCATTAGCAAACGAAGTATTCAGGCCGATATTCAGATGATGCGCAGCGATAAACTGGGCTATTTTGCGCCGATTATCGTTATTGACAAAAAGTATTACACGTATGAAGACCCTACCTATAGCATCACCAACATTCCGCTGTCGGAGGCGGATTTGCAAAAGATGAATGCGGCGGTGGAGATGCTCAAGCAGTTTAAGGGATTTTCGCATTTTTCGCAGTTGAACGATGTGGTTCAAAAGTTGGAAGACCACGTGTATTCGTCAGCTAAAAAGTCGTTTCCAGTGATTGATTTTGAGAAAAACGACGGATTGAAAGGCTTAAATTTTTTGGATGATTTGTATCAATCGGTCATTCAGAAAAAAGTGGTAAAAATCACCTATCAGTCGTTTACGGCGCAACAGGCGCAGACTTTTTCTTTTCATACATGGTGGCTGAAAGAATTCAAGAACCGTTGGTTTGCGGTAGGAACCAAAAACCATCAAAAGAATATTCTGACCCTTGCCTTAGATAGAATTATTGAACTCCAACTATTGGAAAATGCCGAATATTTTCAAAACGAATTGTATACGCCCGAAGCTTATTATAAAGATGTAGTAGGCGTTTCGGTCAGCCCTACCTTGCGACCTATGAAGCTCAAACTGTTTGTTTCGGCTCGTCATGCGCCCTACGTCAAGACGAAGCCCTTGCATCCTTCACAGCAGGTGTTGCAAGAAAGTGAGAAGGGGATTCTCGTGCAGATTCAGGTGCAACACAATTTTGAAATTGAAAAGGAAATTTTGAGTTTTGGCGAAGGAATGGTAGTGCTGGAGCCGCCCAAATTCAGAGAAATCGTACAAAAACGGCTGGAATGGCAGTTGAGTCAGTATCAGAAATCGGCAGAGGAGTTGATGGAAAAATAATCATAAGCCTAATAGCGACAAAGCACGCCTTGTCGCTACGATTTTTAATCTTCTCGCCCTTCTTTCCGATTGGCATCGGCCATTCTGACGATTTTGGGGGTGAATTTGGCCAATACTTTTACCAAATCAGTTTGCGCCGCTATCACGTTGTTGATGTCTTTATAGACCATGGGGGCCTCGTCTAAGTCACCGCCGATGAGTTCGATGCCGTGGTCTTGCAACACTTTGTTCAATGCACTTTTGGTGATTGAATTCAAAGCTGCCGTTCGGCTCATCAAACGTCCTGCTCCATGCGAAGCTGAGTTGATGGCAGTTTCGTTTCCTAAGCCACGCACCACAAACCCTGGAGCCGTCATCGAACCTGGAATGATACCTAGGTCGTTGATACCGGCGGGTGTGGCCCCCTTGCGGTGCACCAGTACTTCTCGACCCTGATGCAGCTCTTTCCATGCAAAATTGTGATGATTCTCGACCATCAGCAAGGGTTTTTCATTAAGTGCTTTTGCTAATTTGGCGTGAATTTCGTGGTGATTGGCTGAGGCATAGTCGCCGGCTAAGTTCATGGCAATCCAGTATTCTTGCCCTTCTTCGGTGTTCAAATCGAGCCATGCCAAATGAGCCGCTTGCTTGGGTAATTTGGTTTTTTGCATGGCAATTTTTGAATAATGATTGGCCACTGTTCCGCCAAAACCCCTTGAACCTGAGTGAGATAATAGAGCCAAATAAGTGCCAATGGGCAAATTGAGCAAAGCATCTGTTTCGGTTACTTCTAATAGTCCCCACTCCACAAAATGATTACCTGTGCCAGATGTACCCAACTGACGATAAGCCTTGTCTTTGAGGTCTCGGATTATTTTAGTGGCCGTCCATTCAATTTTATCCATCACACTTTCGTCGGCCTTGAGACGAGTTTCGCCTCCGATGCCAAATTTAGTATGTTCTACCAAGCTCCTCTTGAGCAAATGTGGCTCTCGCTTGAAAAAATCGGCAGGCAAATCAAACACCGACAAGCACATACGGCAGGCAATATCAACACCTACGGCATAGGGAATAATCTTGTCGGGTTCAGTAGCCAACACGCCTCCAATAGGTAGTCCATAACCCTGGTGCGCATCAGGCATCAGTGCACCCGCAATCGAAATCGGTAAGCTAACGGCATTATCCATCTGCTTCAAAGCACCTTCTTCAATGAATGTTGACCCAAAAATGCTGTAAGGCACATTTTCTTTCAGCAAATCAAACTCGGCAGCTTGAGCTTTTGGCTTTTCGTCCACTTCCATTTTATCTTCTTTCGGCAACCACAATTTCCCTTCTTCCGAAAGCTGGATGACCGCCCCTTGTTGACGCAATTCATAGATTTTCTTGGCCAGATTAGTGACTTTATTTCTTGAATAAGCGAATTTCTTAGGGTTTTCAAGCATTTGAGCCAAGAGCCCCATTACTTTTTCTTCGGAGTAATCGGCTCGTTGCGTGAGGCCGTTGGTTACTCTAAGAAACGGCTCGTGTAATTCTTCGGGGATGTTCCCGAGTGAGTTTATTTGTTGGATGGTAATAGCCATGATTAGTACTGAGTATGTTGATTCAAATGTCAATTCAGCCTACGCAAGCTTTCTGCGCAGGTGAAAAATATTTCTAAAAAACATTGAATTTGCAATTTGCGAATCGCAAATTGAGAGGAGCACAACGGCTAATTCATCTGTTCATCGAAGAGGAAATTGCCTCAAAGGATTGTACATTAACCTTCTCTCGCAGCATCTCAATCAATTGTTCGTCCATCAGTTCATATTCATCAGGAATAAACAACACCCGAATATCTTTGCCTTGCAATAGCTGCCCGAACCGTTGGCTCATCATTTCTTTATGCCGCTTTTCCATCACAAAAATCACATCAGCCCAGCGGATGAGGTTTTCATTGATTTTCACCCGTGCGCTTGGACTTGTACCGCATGATTTTACAGCAAACTCTTCGTCATTTTTGAAAATCATTTCAGCTGTTAAGCTTCGGCGTTTGTTGCGTGAGCAGACGAAGAGGAGGTTGGGTTGGGGCATATTTTATTAAAGAAATTTACTCGTAAACAAATTTCTGAATTACTTTATCAGTATTGATTTTGTCATTAGGTAGGAGTAAAATTACACACAGCTTTTCAATATTTTCAAGCACCACATTTTTTGTAATGCACCACAGACTCATAGTGGAGTTTGCATATTTTTCAATTTCAGAAGCAGGAGTAGGATATTTTGCTGTTTCTTTTTTACAAGCAATCATATTTAATATGGCAACATTACTTTTTTTATGTTCTAGTGTTTCTTTTGAAATATTATAAGAAATAAGATTGTAATTATTGTCCATTTTGAATAATATGACTATTCTTTTATCTTTATCATTATAAGTCATGCAACTATGGGTAAGATCCATAGTAAAATTTACTTTATCTTTATATTTATCGTAAATAGCAAGATGGGATAGTTGAGACTCAGCTTCCGATTCTCCATGACTTTTAATTATGCTTTCTGCTTGAGATAACTCTAACCAAATTTTCTCATCATCTAAATTAATAATTTCTTCTTTTCCATTTTCTGACATAATTGCAGTCCCTAAAATGTTTTTAGATCTATTATGCCTTTTTGTAAGTCTTTTAAATGGATTTATTAAATCTAACATAGTCTGAGAAGCATTTTCTAAATCAGATTTATGTACAAAATCAGGAATAAGAGAATAAAAATAAATCACCCGTTCTGAATTTTTTGTCATTCGTAAAATTCTACCCAGTCTCTGAAAAAGAGAATCTGCTGTTTGTGGCAAATCATAGTTAATAATTGTATCGCAATCCTGTAAATTTATACCTACTCCATCTGCATCCGTACAAATTAATATCTCATATTCTTTATCAGTTTTATAGTCGTTTGCCTTTGGAGAAAAACTTTTTGTATTTTGGTCTCTTCTATGTTTATTTATAAGTTTGGGTACTGAATCTTCATCCTTTGGGGCTTCAACTGTTGAAGTAACTATTTGGCTATATTTCTCTTTAAGTAAATCGAATAAATATATTGCCGTTTGGTATCTCTCAACGAATATTAATATTTTACTACCTTTTTCTTCATAACGGTCTTCAAGTATTTGTAATAGTTTTTTATATTTATCATCTTTAAAGTTGCTTTCAGTTAGAATATTTAAGATAGGTGATAATTGTTCTATCCTTTCTGATTGAGAATGTTTCAATGTTATACTATATCCTTCATTTTTTTTAGAAATATCAATCTTTTTTTCCATATTATTTAAGGGAAATACTCTAAGTTGTGCACGAGCTAAATCTGTGTAGTCTGCATCATCAGTACTTATATTTTGTTCTAAAGCCCATTTTAAGGCAAAAGGTGAACTCAACCAACCAATTATAGCTTGATTATATAAAATATCTATTTTTGAGTTAATTGCTTCAATGGTTTCATCATCAAGAGTCGCCTTATTAAATTTACTTTTTTGACTAAATAAACCTTTTGTGAAAAGTGGTTCTAGTTCATCTTTTAAAAATAACTCATATTGTGCAGGAATTACTTTTATCTGCTTAGGAAAATACCGCTTTTCATCTCCAAACTTAACGTAAATACGACCATTTACATCTATATCGTTCCTTTCTTTTGATAGTTTTAAGACATGAGGTAAACCAATAATAGTAACAACTGGTAAAGAAATGAATTGATTTATGTCATTATTAACCTGCCATGCTTCTTTTCCCTTAAAAAGATCTGTTGAATCTGCATTATGGGGTAGTAAATACAAAATACTATCTACATTGAGGGTATTTGAGGCATAAGGTGTAGCAGTAAGTAGCAAAATATTAGCCCCACGACTTACGGCGGGAGTTAAACGTTGATATACACTACTAACTTTATTATCAGTCTTTTCTTTTACTTTTTGATTTTTATAGCGATGTACTTCATCAATTATTATGGTAGTAAACTCATCCGCCATATCTAATTTCCTTTTTAGCTTTGCGATTTGGTGATTATCTTTTTCCTTCTCGCTATCCTCATTAAACAAAACCGTAATTCCAAAAACATCATTATTAATATCTCTTAATTCAAGTTGTTTTTCCCATTCAGAATGGACGTTTGGAGGAGCGATAACTATTGCTCGTTTGTTTTTCTTAATATTTTGCAGTTTATAAGCAATTTCAGAACCAATAATTGTTTTTCCCAATCCTGTGGCTGCTACCACTAAAGAGCCACCATATTGTTCTATTTGCTTATATGCACTTTGAATTACAGCCTTTTGGTAATAATTGGGCTGATATTTTTTTATGTCAGAGCCAGTCCATGTATTTAAAATATGAATAATTTTTAGATAGATGTCAAACGGTTGTGAGAGATTTAGCCAATCATTCAAAATTTTTAATAAATCTCCTTTTAAATCCCGAGATTTAGCAATGATTTTATCGTACCATATAATGTAATTTTCAATAATTTCTTTTTGTTCAATCAAATTTAATTGTTCGGAATTGGACTGCAAGCCTGACCCTGAAAAATTTGCAGAACCTTGAAAAACTATTTTTTCATCAATGATATAGAACTTGTTATGAAACATTGGATTTTTTTTTGTTTCACGAGCTTCTTTGATTAAAATAGAATTATTTTTTATGCGGTTAACTAAACTTTCAATTGCAATAGCCCAGTTATGACCACATTCTTTTAATTCTTGTTTAATGCTGCTTAAAATAACACGTTGGACTTCTTTTGCATCTTGGCCTTTATTGTGACCATGACTCCCAACAAGAATATTGAATTCGATTTCCTTTTCACCAATATTCCTGTCTCCAATTTCATATCCTTTTAAGTTAAAATATGAACTTGCAATACGAATTTTATTCTCAACTTCTTTAAAATAGGCTTCTACAAATATTTTTCCAGCTCCAGAGCCTATTGCAGATAGTAGTCTTTTTGTTGTTTCATCACGAATAATACTCAACCCAAATTCTACTTCTTTTCGTTTAGATAATTTACTTTTTTGAGATTTAGCCATTATGCTGTTAGTATATTTAATATTATCTTATAAAATCAACTTAGATAACATAAATTTATTAAACAGTTTTCAATAAAAATACTTCCTAAATCTTAAAAATCTAGGAAGTATAAAACTCAAATCTCAATCTTATAAATCACCTCCACGGCATTGCTACCGTCTTCGATGGCGGCTAAGATGTCGAAAATTTTGTCTGACCAGCCGGCTGTCAAGAAAACGCCTTGATTATCAATGGTTTGAATTGGCGTAGTGCCATAGCCTGCCAAGTCAAACAGGTACAAGCGGGCGTTAGGTGCTATGCTTTTATATTTTTTCCAAGCCACCGAGATAGGGTTTCCACCACGGCTATTCCACAACTGGCAGTCGGTGAAAATCATAACTTTGTCAACGATTTGACGGCGGTCAATCAGATCTTGTACCACCAAATGACCATTGGTTGAGTAGCCCACTTCACCTTCACGGCGATGAAATTCCATCACGTTGGCCAAAATGTTGTTTTTAGGCATGTTGATAATTTTCCATCGGTCGCCAAACATTCCTGTCACCACGTTTTCGCAACGGTTTTGCAACAACATTGCCAACATCAAGCCGATGTCGAAGTTTTGTACCGTACTTTTTGGTGAAATAATCCGTTGCATCGAACCTGATACGTCAGCGGCAATGACCACCTTAGTGCTAGCATCGAAACCACGAATGTTAGCCGCTGAATGTTGTACGGCCAACTCCAAAGCACTCAATACCTTAGCAATGTTTCCATGAGGTAATCCTCTCAATTCACGGTACGCTGACAAGAATCGGAATGGCAATTGCTTTGAGTTGGCCACGGCATGAGCGTTGCTCAAGGTGGCGCATACTTTTTCGATAGCTTCTTGGCTTACATTGGCTTCAATGATATTTCGCAAGTTGCGCAATAGAGCCATATAACCCAATTTGCCTTCCAAAATCAATTGTTCCCAGGCGTGGGTTTTAGCTTCCAATTTCTCTGTTTCAGACTCAAAATCATTTTGTCCAACCGCCGACAAAGTGGTTTCCCAGGTTTGGGCTGTAGCCAATTCGTCTTTGGCAATTCGGTCAAAAATGGCTTGTTGAGCTTCGTTCTTTGCTTTTGGGTGTACCAAAAACAAGGCATCTCGCAACTTTACAGCGGCGCTATCACGGTTATATTTGCTGAATTGGTATTCATCAAACTTGTTGAATGCTTCTGCCAAGCCTTTTTGGATTTGTTTTGACAAACGATTCAATTTTTTGGTGCCTTTACGAGCATTTGCCACTTGGTAGTAAGCCAATAATTCGGTGATTTCGTCGGCACGGTTGACCACACGACCTACGGCACGGCTAACCAAGTTATCGCCTTGGTGGATTTTGGCCAATTCGGTTACCAATACCAGAGGCATCGAACGCAAATACATTTTTTCACGGGCGTACACGGCCAATTTCGCCACAAACTGTGGGTCATTTTGACGAATGAGCGCCTGAATACGAGCCAAGCGGTCGTCTGCTTTTTCGTAGAAATTGTCTGATAAAGTGCTTGTTACTACACTAGTATATAATTCCAAGGCTGGCGTCAAGCGATAGGCTTTTGCACCTGCGTGATTGACTGTTTCTACTTTTTTTTGATTTAAGAAATTGAATTTCATGGCTTTTATAGGGTTTATGTTACAAACAAGTTGATTGCTGGACAAAACGAAGGCTTCCGATACGGAAGGCTCAAGCGAGGGTGCTAGAACTAGGTCGTAGGGGCGTATGGCATACGCCCAATAGGAGCCAATTTATATTTTGTCCAGCAATCAGACAAACAAGGCAATGAGCAACGAAAGAAACGGGGCATGTCAAAGCCAGAGTCGAACTGGATAGCCTTGCCGATTTGACGACTTCGCTATTCCTCCCCTAATTTGCTGACGAAGTACCTTCCATCTACGGCACTTGTTTTTGTTTCCCCAGCAAGATTCGAACTTGCGACCTCCGCATTAAAAGTGCGAAGCTCTACCAACTGAGCTATGAGGAAATATTTTAAAATCAAGGCAAAAAGCAAAAAGAGGCTTTTACGTTGCTCTAACCAACTGAGCTATGCGTCCGTGCAAAGCAGACCTTTCGGTTCTCGAACACAGTAGGACTCGAACCTACGACACACGGCGTAATAGGCGAAGTATCCCTCTTTTACGGCACTTGATTTGGTGTGAAATACCAGATTTGAACTGGTGCTAACAGAACCACAATCTGTTGTGCTACCACTACACTAATTTCACCATGTTGAAAATAAGCAAGGTAACTGGCGAGGAGAGACTATTTTCGATGGGAATCGAACCCACAACTCAAGTATATAACTTGTGTTAAACCAATTTAACTACGAAAGCCGAAGTATGTCTCCTCTACGACACTTGCTCTTAAGCGAACAGGACCTGCATCTCGGTTGCCTGTTCAATAACTGGGCTGTTTATCGCTATTTCAGCCGTTTATGCGTTATTACTAAATTTTCAATTCTAAGTATTGTCATACAATCTATTCACTATCAATTCTTTGCGAAGGGGCAGGAGACCTATTTCGCCTGCCCCGGACGTGTAGCAGCTGTGAAATTTGTGTGGGAAAGGCAGGACTCGAACCTACAAAGTTTCTCTCGAAACACTGGTGTTACAGACCAGACCGCTGCGCTATTACGGGGGTTACTTTCCCAACGTGATAAAAACCAAAAGAGCAATAAGCCAATAGCGCTGTTGGGATTTTTAAGATCGAAGTATCGCTATTGTACGGCATCGTTTGGATGCTTTTATGGGTTACTTTCCCCAATGTGATAAAAACCAAAAGAGCAATAAGCCAATAGCGCTGTTGGGATTTTTAAGATCGAAGTATCGCTATTGTACGGCATCGTTTGGATGCTTTTGTTAAGGTTTTTAAGAAAGGGTAATTCACCGAAAATCAACGAATTACCCTGATAACCTAACCACAATAATCCAACAAAGGAATGTTTTTAGCACACAGGACGTACCTCTACGCTCTTCATGTGTGCGGCAGGCTTGCCACATAGCCCAGCGTCAACACGGGTTTTGGCTACGGCCTCAAGCACTTGTACCGAAACCAACACATCGGCACGTCCTGGGGTGGCGTGGTCAACTGTGACTCCCCATAGTTGACCCTGATTGATGGTAAAAACTAACTTTTTCATGGCTTTTACGATGATTGATATTGGAAATGTGCATTTGTTTGGTTTATGGCTTCTCTTTTTCACATTTGACATTACAAAGGTTTACAACCATTGCGCAGTCTTTTTGCGTAGTTAGAGAAATAGTTAAAAAATTTATTTTTTGTTTTGATTTTACAGGACTTCACTTGTCTTAGTCATTGATTCACAAGTGTTTACCGATTGATAAGCCGTTTTGCCCAGCCCAATACTGTAAAAAACGCATCGCTTTTGGACTGATTGGCTGATTGAACCGATACTTCGCCTGCACAATGCGCCGGCTCGACAAGTCCACCTCAATTGTGGCCATCCGCTCTACTTCGACTCCCAACTTGAACTTGCGTAGCGACACAATACGAGTCTTTCCCTTCTGGCAATAGTAACTGTACGAACCCACGCAATGCTTCATGGCGTTGCCTTCGTCTGCCAGCTCTTTGTTCGAGAGCAACTCAACCACTTTAAATGAAAGCTCATCTTCCTCTTTACCTTCGGTCAGCTCAAACGGCTCAAATAAGGCCGATGTCCAGAATACGAGACCTTCCTTACGTTGGGTTTTGCTCAAGTTTTGGTGCCAAGCGTCACTTTGTCGTAGTAGCGAGGTGAGCGTTCGGCCCTTCAGCGAATACGTTGGACTTTGGTGTAATTCGTGGCGTACGTAATCAATTAACTCACTGATTTTGTCGTGATTAAATAAACCACCTGCTATCAAAATCCGTAAAAAACCTTCCCAAAAACGCTCGTCACGAGTCTCGTTTCGTCCTAGCCACGAATACGCAATGCGGTGTGCCAGTAGGGTGTCTCCGCCGAGCCCAATCACCTGAGCGTATCGGAAGGCTTCATCAATCCGAAAGCCTTCGGGGCTTTTCATAAACTCTGTTTTCATTTTGTGGGTGAGTGGAATCCTCGTAGTAAGCTGCTTTAGACTGCCACCTTGCACCAAATAGATGAAATCTCGAATAAAAAAATGGTCTTGCGAGTGAAAAAACAGGTGATTCAATACGTTCGGAAACGGATATTGCGCAAACAAATAGGTTACCAGTTCTTTGAATCGTTCATAATCACTTTTTACGTTGGGCTTCCACTGCTCAAGTGGCCGAATCCACGACGACCGATACTTACCCACCTCAACTAAGGCTCGAAGGTAATCCGTTTCTTTGAACCACTTAGGGCACTTTTTCTCAAGGTGTTGGGTCAGATAAATCAGGTTATCTATCCACTTGTGGAGCGTTTCTTTTTTAGTAAATCGCTCATTCTGACCGATAAACGACACAATCCATTGGTACTGAGCACTGTTTGGGTATGCGTTTGATCCGGGCCGATGCTGTGCTTCGGTAATGAGTCCTATAAAACTTTGGTTGGCTCGTTTCGCCTGCTGGTATGCTTGCTGAATCAGCTGCTCTTGTTGTTGTTTTTGTATTGCAATGGCATGGCGTGCGGCCTTGGATATATGCTTGCCCATGTCTGAAAATTCGTAAAGGTTATGGTGTTGTTTTCAGTGAGTTGGGCTAAACAAAAAAGCCCGACCTCTGTGTTGGTTGAGGTCGGGCTTCATGCAAGTACGCTTAAACAGCGCTCCGTTATGTGCATAAATACCTGTACCTCCCTTGTTTTTCGATTGTTTCTAAATCAAACTGGCCATTAAAATCCCAACTCATCCCTGTTGCTGGACACGATATTCCCACAACAAACCCTTGGCTTGGACTATGGCTAAGTTGAATTCGATAGGTTGCTTTTGGAAGCATAGTTGAAAAACGTGAGTTTAAAAGTTGAATGTAATGATACCCGATTTGCTCTTAAAGTGCTCGAAGTACCAACAAAAAACGCTCGACTTGTGGAGCCGAGCGTTGGTATCAATGGTTGTGAGTGTTCCTTGTTATGAAACCCAACCGTACCATGCTCGGCACGTGCCTAATTCCGATGTAAAATTCGGACATTGGCAGCTTGTGTGTCTTTTTAGATAGATCATGGATTTTGCGGTTGCTTGTTTGATTTCTGGGACAAATGTATAGAAATTCAAAAATACGTGTCAAGAGGTCTATTGAAAATTTGTCAAAAAAAGGCCCCTATTTTGCCCCTTTATTCTACGAATAAAAAAAACAAGCAAATTTTTTGAAAATTTTTCAACTAACGCCAACGCTATTGGAAACAACCCAATCAATGAACTAATGTTAGCCCAAACAGTGGACAGTAGAACTACAACAAAAAGAAAATTTTGTTATTTTTGAGCTAAACATCTTTCAACTCCCCATCATGAAAAAATCCATCTTGCTCTTAGCTTTGTTTGGTGGTTTAATGGCTTGCCAAAGTCTCGAAGTTGCTCCCACTGCCGACACTCAAGCTGCTCGAGTTGATGCCACGGCTACACCGCCCTTTTCGACTGGGCAAAGCCAAGGTACCATCAAGGATGCCAGTCTCGACGAGGTATCTGGCATAGCCATGAGCCGAGCCAATACCTTGGGCTATGTGTGGGTGCATGAAGACAGTGGTGGTCCCAATAAAGTGTTTTTGCTAAACCAAACGGGTAGTACAGTAGCGAACTATACGCTTTCGGGAACGTTCAATCGAGACTGGGAGGATATAGCCATTGGCCCTGGTCCTGTGGCCAATACCAACTACCTATACGTGGCCGAAATTGGTGATAACCTCAAGATTTTCAGCACGTATGCTGTGTATCGTTTTGCCGAACCTAACATCGTTGGCAAGACCTTGCCCTACAGCGGTACGGTAACGGTTGAGCGCTTGCAGTTTAGATACCCCGACAGTAAACCACGCAACGCCGAAACCCTAATGGTGGACCCACTGACCAAAGACCTCTACGTGGTTTCTAAAGAGACCGGCAGTAATGCCAACGTATATCGGATGGCGTATCCGCAGAGCACCTCATCGGTCAACGTGCTTACGTTGTTAGGTTCTATCAACGTACCAACAGCGGTGGGTGGCGACATTTCAGCAGATGGTACCGAGGTGCTAATCAAGAGCATTGGCAATGTGTATTACTGGAAAAAATCTAATGCTCAACAAAGCCTTTGGGCTTTGCTCCAGACCACCAGCATAACCTTACCATACGTGGCAGAGCCGCAAGGCGAAGCCATAGCTTGGGCTAAAAACGGAACGGGCTATTATACCACCAGCGAGAAGGCAAACAATGTAACTCCTGTTTTGTATTTTTATAAACGAAATTAATTGATAATTAGACAGTTGTTTGTGTAATAGTGCTTGGCTTGACATAAAATAAAAGCTTCGTGCAACCTTGGACGAAGTAACGGCATCTTATGGCTAAACTTCAAAATAGCCATGAAAAAAATCTCATTTACACTCTTGATGGTTGCCTTTGTAACCATGTCGTTTGCACAAACTGCTCTCAAGCCTTTTGGGGCGGTAAGCCTACATGGATGTATGCGTGTAGAAATGGTGAAAGGCGATACCGAATCCATCAAAATTGAGGGCGATGCCGCCGAAACCGCCGAGGTAAAAGTCAATGTTTCGAAGGAGGGGTTGAGTGTCAAAAAAAGTTGGAAAAACGATGTCTTGGATAAGCATGGTTGTGACTGTAACAAAGTCCGAATTACACTTACTTACAAGTCAGTGAATAGCTTCAAGACAGGCTGGGGTGTTCAAGTAAATGTACAAAATCCTGTTAAAGAAAATGAGGTGCTAGTAGAGGCGTCGTCAGGGAGTGAAATTACCCTTGAGGCATACGCCAAAAACCTCGAAGCACAATCATCGTCAGGTGCCATCGTGAAGATTGCCGGACGAAGCGAATCGGTATTTGTAAAGTCAAATACAGATGGCGAAGTATTGGCCTACAATCTTGATTGCGAGGATGTTGAGGCTAAAGCCAACACTGGCGGTGTTGTGAAAGTTATGGCCAAAAATAGCCTCGAAGCTAGCGCTGGCACAGGCGGCGAAATCAAATACAAAGGCCAGCCCAAACACCGTAGCTTTAGTCGCTCGCTAGGTGGCGAAATCCATGGATATTGACCTGAGTTAGCTTAGTGTACTTCTGGGTTTTTTACAAATGCTCTCAGCACAAAACCAAGACTAAAAAGCACTAATAAAGAGCCTAAAAAGAAGGCGGCTCCGGGCAGGTGCATAGGGGCTTTGGGTGAGTTGAAATAGGCAAAAGTCTGCGATGCTAACATCGGACCGACGATGGCCGTCACACTCATCAAACTGGTAAGAGCGCCTTGGAGTTCGCCTTGCTCAGAGGGGCCTACTTGCTTTGACATAATACCTTGCAAGGCTGGCCCAGCAAAGCCTCCTAAGGCAAACGGAATCATGAAGAGGTACATCATCCACGACTGAGTGGCCAACCCAAACAAAAAGAAACCTAGGCCATAAAAAAACAAGCCTACAAATACCGACCTCCGTTCGCCCAGTTTAGGAATCACGATGCGGTTGAGACCACCTTGTACAATGGCCACCATCAAACCCACAAAAGCCAACGAAAGGCCGATTTCACGCTCGCCCCAACCAAACTGTTTCATTCCAAAATAAGACCAGGTGCTGGGGTGAACTTGTCCGGCCACGTTGAGGCATACCAGTGCCCCTGTTAGAGTAAGAATAACAGGATAACGGCCCAAATTGCGTAAAGAGCCGATTGGGTTGGCTCGTTTCCAGTCGAAAGGGCGGCGGTTTTCGGGCTTGAGCGATTCGGGCAAGATAAAAAATCCATACAGCCAGTTGAGCAACGTAAACGCCGCTGCGACAAAGAAGGGAACTCGTAGCCCAAAACTCCCCAGAAATCCACCCAAGGCAGGCCCCATAATGAAACCAAGCCCAAAAGCAGCACCCAAGAGACCAAAGTTTTTGGCTCGGTCTTCGGGTGCACTCACGTCGGCAATGTAAGCGCCTGCGGTCGTAAAACTTGCCCCAGTGATGCCCGCAATGATACGCCCTGCAAACAACCACAAGAGGTTGGGAGCAAAGCCTAGCAAAATATAGTCGATGCCAAAACCAAACAACGACGCCAAAATTACCGGACGCCGACCGTAGCGGTCGCTGAGGCCACCGATGATGGGTGAGCACAAAAACTGCATCACAGCGTACGAAAACATCAGGTAACCGCCATAACGAGAGGCTTGACTGAGGTCGTTGCCTAAGAATTGTTGCAAGAGGCGAGGCAGGACCGGAATGATAATGCCGAGCCCAGTAACGTCAATCAGTAACGTGATAAAAATGAAAATTAAGGCAGAAGTACGTTTTTGTGCCATCAACAGAGGTGTTTACAGCCTGCAAATTAGGTAAAAAATCGTTAGGTAAGTACATTATCGGTAGCTCTTATCCGTATCGGGGCTTATAAATAGCAACTATCCGTTTAATCGAAATAACCACTTTCACCTTAGCACTAAATAGCTCCAAAACAAAGTCAAGCCGAAAACAGTTATTAGGTCAAACTGTTTTCGGCTATGAAAAAAATACGTGTTCCTGTTCTCGGCGTGACTTTGTTCTTGCTGATTTATACACTTGGCTCCAATGTGGGTTATTTTTCGCCCATGATTATCGCCTCGATGTTCACCATATCGCCTTTTGTAGTGATTTGGATGGTCATCAGAATCTTGAAAGACGGTACGCCCTCGCCCCTAACGATGGACGATCAGTTTTATGAAGACTATGTCATAGGAGGTGACAAACGCTAAACTTCGAGTAGTTTTCCAACGTTGTTTTTGTAGTTACGCCCAATCGGGATGAGCTTATTCTGAATCTTGATGAAATTGCCCGTCATGGCATTGATGTGCGAGGTGGATACAATAAAGGACTTGTGAACCCTCAAAAATTTGTCTTCGGGGAGTTTTTCTTCTAAATAACTAATGCGCTGGTAGGTCACAAACATGCCAGCATCGGTAAAAATCTTGACGTAGTCTTTGAGGCTTTCAATAAAGTGAATGTCTTTGAGATAGATTTTTTTCTGCACTCGATCTACCTTAAAAAACATGTATGCCTGCTCATAAGCGTCAGGACTGGCCAGGCTGTCGAGCTTCATGACTCGGCGCTGGTAAAACTTGGCGATGGCTTTCATGAAGCGGTCAAACACAATGGGCTTGACCAAAAAGTCGAGCACATCAAAATCATAACTTTCGGCACCGTATTCTCGAAAGGCCGTTGTCATCACCACGTGCGGGCGGCTGGGTAAGGTATTGAGCAATTCAAAACCCGTCATTCGGGGCATTTGTACGTCCAGGAACAGCAAGTCAACCGTGTTTTTTTGCAAGAAAGCAAAGGCATCAAACGCATTGTGGCATACCCCAACTACCTCAAAGTCAGGGATTTTTTCGATGTACGAAGCAATAAGCTCTGTAGCAAGAGGTTCGTCATCAACAAGTAAACATTTCGTTTTCATGGCTATGTATGTAATGTGATTTCTGGCAGATTGGTTATTGGGAAATTGGTTATTAGTGTATTGGATGCTAGTTATTGGTTTTTTGAGTGAGAAATGAATAATAGGTTGATTTTCAGTAGTAAATCCCCAGTCCACTATTAACAAATCCTTAATCTACCAGAGTACCCAATACCCAGTCTACCAGTAACAAATAACCCCATCCATCAACAGGCAATTTTCATGACGACCAAAAAAGACTCTGGTTCGTTCAAGATTTTGAGCTCGTGGCGGTCAGGATAAAGCATCTCTAAGCGCTTGCGGAGGTTTTCGAGTCCCAAGCCGTTTGGAATATACGTCTCTTCGGGTTGGTCTTTGAGACTATTTTCAACTTTTACTACCAAATAAGGTTCTTTCCGAGAAATATCCACTCGAATCCAGCTATCTTTCAACTGTTGGCTTATACCATGCTTAAAGGCATTTTCGACCAGCGGAAGCAAAATTAAGGGCGGAATCTGAATTCCCTGCACCTGCTGAAACACGTTCAGCGCTACGTCGAGTCGCTCACCGTAGCGGATTTTTTCGAGATTGATGTAGTTCTGAATGTAATCTATTTCTTTCTCAATCGGGATAAGCTTGAGTTTGCTGTCGTAAAGCATATAGCTCAACAAACCCGACAGGCGGTGAATCATCTCCGAGGTTTGAGGTGAGTTCTTTTTGGACAGAGCGTAGATGTTGTTGAGTGTATTAAAAATAAAATGTGGCTGAATCTGCGATTTGAGCAACTCTAACTCGGCTTCGGCTTTGTCTCGGAGCAGACTTTGCGTAAACTGCTCTTGGCTGTACCATTTTTCGACGAAGTACGCCATCACGCCCACGCCCACGTAGAGGTACATCCCCACGGTTTCGATGACCATTTTGGGTAAATAAAACAGTGGCTGTTGGGTGCAGGCTTCGGGGTAGTAAAAGGGGTAAAAGCACTCGTAATTCATGACTCGTCGGATGCAGGCAAACAGCACCAGACTACTCACAAATGACAACCAAAACTGACGGGTTTGGCCATTGAGCAAGAATTTCCGAACCAAGAAAATATTAAAATACGTTACCCCCGCCACCAGCGGCACATTCATCGAAGCCCAAAAGAAGTGCTTCTGATACTGGTCGTCGGTAGAGCCCCAGACCAGCCATTCGTACAAAAAGTACGACAGCCAGAACAAAAAATGGCCAACGATTTTGAGGGGTTTGGTACGCATCTTACAAAATTGCAAAAAGCATAGAGGCTGTTCAATGGTTTTTAGACTAACGGCTTTGTTTGAACGTCCAACGGGATTGATAATCAGGACTTCATTGGGTCTAAACACAAGAAACGAGCCATTCGGCTCGTTTCTTGTGTTTGCTACTCAGTCTTTGGTACATGGAAGGCTTATGCCAGTATTTTACGTCTTACGAAACCAAACTCAGCACCAAGTCATCTTGTTCCACCACTGTGCTTTCTTGGATGAGGATAGCACTTACTTTTCCTTCGGCTGGGGCTGCTACGATGCTCTCCATCTTCATGGCCTCAATCACAAACAGCGGTTGGTTTTTCTTGACTTCATCGCCAATTTTGACCAAAATCCGGGTCAGGCGGCCTTGGAGTGGGGCGCCCACATCGCCAGGTTTGCTTACTTTAACGTGCTGTGGTTTAATGACTTGTACCTTATTGTTTTTGACCCGAATACGGCGAGCTTGTCCGTTGAGGTCAAACGTAACGGTACAGAAACCTTGCTCGTCGGGCTCGCTCACAAACAGCAATTTGACCAGAATGTCTTTGCCTTCGTCAATGCGAATCATAATTTCTTCGTCGGGCTTGAGGCCGTAGAAAAACGACAGCGTAGGTAGTTTGCTTACATCGCCAAACAGCTCACGGGCGATGTAAAATTCTTCGTAAACCTTCGGGTACATTTTGTACGAAAGGTATTCCAAGAAACCGTCGTTGTTCGGGAATTTAGCAGCAAATGTTTTGAAGTCGGCATCAAAGTCAATCGGCTCAATAAAGTCGTTGGGGCGGCCTGTAATCGGAGTTTCGTCTTTCAAGATGATTTTCTGAAGCTGGGCTGGGAAACCACCATAGGGCTGACCTAACTCGCCTTTGAAAAAGCCCTTCACCGACTCTGGAAACGACAACGACTCGCCACGACGGAAGATTTCCTCAGCGGTTAAGTTGTTGGATGTCATGAAGATAGCCATATCGCCCACTACTTTTGACGATGGCGTTACTTTCACAATGTCGCCAAACAACTCGTTGGCAAGGGTATAGTTTTTCTTGAGCGTTTCGAATTTATCACCTACGCCCAAAGCAATGGCCTGCTGGCGTAGGTTCGAGAACTGTCCGCCGGGCACTTCGTTGTCATAGACTTCGGCTGAGCCAGCCTTCATGCCACTCTCAAAAGGATAGTAAAACTCTCGCACGTCTTCCCAGTAGTTGGAATAGGCGTTGAGGCTTTGCAAATCCATGGGGCATTCACGCTCATGCCCTTGCATCATAGCCACTACCGAGTTGAGATTAGGCTGAGAAGTCAAGCCTGACATAGCTCCAAGCGCACAGTCTATCACATCAACGCCCGCTTCGATGGCCTTTAGGTAGGTGGCTGGCTGAATCGAGCTGGTGTCGTGGGTATGTAGATGAACAGGCACACTCACGGCTTTTTTCAGTTCTTTTACTAAGGTTTGGGCAGCAGATGGCTTCAACAAACCGGCCATGTCTTTAATACAAATGATATGGGCGCCTTCGTCTTCGAGCTGGCGAGCCATGTCTAAATAGTACTGGAGCGTGTATTTGTAATGAGGGTCTTTTTGGTGTTGTAAAAAATCGCCCGTATAACAAATGGCGGCCTCGGCAATACCTCCTGTGCGTTCTTTGACTGCCTTGATGCTCACTTTCATGGCTTCTATCCAGTTGAGTGAGTCAAAAATACGGAACACATCCACGCCGGTATCCCACGACTTTTCGATGAATTTTTCAATCAAATTATCAGGATAAGCACTATAACCCACGGCATTTGAGCCTCTAATGAGCATTTGGAGAAGCATATTGGGCATTGCTTCTCTGAACGATTGGAGGCGTTTCCACGGACATTCATGCAAGAAGCGCATGGCTACGTCGAAGGTAGCACCACCCCATACTTCCATCGAAAACAACTGTGGGTGCGCTTTGGCAAAGCCTTCGGCTACCTTGAGCATGTCGGCGGTGCGTACCCGAGTAGCTAGCAAACTTTGGTGGCCGTCACGGAAGGTGGTGTCGGTATAGAGTACTTGCTTTTGGTCTTTGATCCACGCCACAAACTTCTCACGACCCATGCGGGTCAGGCGGTCTTTGTTGCCAAGTGGGTAGTCGGCGTAGTCGTCAAAGTCAGGTACTTTGGGTAAGCGGAAGGGCTTGTTTGGCTTTTCTTTGACCTCGGGGTGGCCGTTTACAATCACATTAGCCAAGTAATTGAGCGCCTTGGTAGAGCGGTCTTGTGGCTTACGCAACTGGAACAACTCAGGGTGTGAATCAATAAACTGCACATTGGCCTTGCCTTGCTGGAACACCTCGTGCGAAATCACATTGAGCAAAAACGGGATATTGGTCTTGACCCCTCGAATCCGAAACTCCACCAAGGCTCGTTGCAAACGCTGAATGGCTCCCTTGAACGTACGACCTGACGAAGATACCTTCACCAACATGGAGTCAAAATAAGGGGAGATTTTTACGCCAGGATAGCTACTGCCTTCGTCGAGGCGAATGCCAAAACCAGCGGCGTTGCGGTAGGCAATGATGGTACCAAAGTCTGGCTTAAAGCCGTTGGAAGGGTCTTCGGTCGTAATGCGGCATTGAATCGCAAAACCGTCTTTGTGCACATCGTCTTGCGAGTGCAGGTAGATACCATTATCAGACAATTTGTAGTTCATCGCAATCAAAATCTGCGAACGCACAATGTCTATACCGGTGATTTCTTCGGTAATGGTATGCTCAACCTGAATCCGAGGGTTTACCTCAATAAAGTAGATGTTTTCGTCTTTGTCCACCAAAAACTCCACCGTCCCTGCATTGGCGTAGTTGACTTCTTTTCCGATAGCAATGGCATATTGGTAGAGTTTTTCACGAGTTTCGTCTTTCAAGTCAATCGAAGGGGCTACTTCTACTACCTTCTGAAAACGGCGCTGTACCGAGCAGTCTCGTTCGTAGAGGTGTACTAAATTGCCGTGGTTGTCGCCCAGAAGCTGAACTTCAATGTGTTTGGGGTTTTCGATGAACTTCTCGATGAAAATTGTGTCGTCGCCAAAGGCATTTTTGGCTTCGTTACGGGCTTCGTTAAAAGACTTTTCGAGGCTTTCGGCATCCCGTACTACCCGCATACCACGTCCGCCACCACCAGCCGCCGCCTTGACCATCACCGGAAAACCGATACGGCTGGCTTCTGATAGGGCTGTCGGATAGTCCACTAAGTCTTTCTGAGAATCTTGAATAATAGGCAAACCAGCTTTGATAGCAGCATTTTTAGCGGCTACTTTATCGCCGAGGGCTTGCATGGCTTCGGGGGTAGGGCCTACGAAAATGATGCCTTCTTCACGACAACGACGAGCCAAGTTTACATTCTCTGACAAGAAACCATATCCTGGGTGGATAGCATCAATGCGCTTGTGTTTGGCCAATTGGATGATACCCTCCACATCGAGGTAAGGTTTGAGGGGTTCATCATCTTTGCCGATTTGATAGGCTTCGTCAGCCTTGTAGCGGTGCAAACTATACCGGTCTTCGTAGGTATAAATGGCTACCGTACGGATGTTCAACTCGGTAGCTGCCCGCATGATGCGGATAGCAATTTCGCCACGATTGGCGACCAACAAACTGCGGATTTTTCGGACGTATTGAAGCGCCATTTTTCAAAAACAGGTGTTAAATGATGATGATTTTCCCTTTGCTGCTGCATTTTCGAGACGCTACCTGATTTATGCCAAAACCACCGAATAGGGGAGAGGTATAAAGGCTAAGTCAAGAAAATATGATTTTCTAATAAATTTCTAAAAATCTTACAAAAGTGTAAAATTCATCAGGAATTTCTTGAAAAAATAATAATAAAATTTTGAAATTCTTAGAAAGATGAAATATTATTTGGGTTCGATACAATTTGGTAACGTTCACGAAGAATTTCTGAAAATTTATACATAGTTCAATACATGTTTTATCACTGATAAAGCACTATATGAAAGGCGTTTAAATAGCGGAGAGATTTATAGAATTAAAGAATGTTTACCGTTCGTGTATTTATAATTCCGTTGATACATTGTCTAAGGGATAAATCCCCTCTCATTTGTCAAATTAGTATCATAAAAGCCATGAAATTATGCAAACTACTACACTCGCTGCTCCGAAAACGGAGCGGATTCAACTCATTGACAGCCTAAGAGGATTTGCGCTCTTCGGTATCCTGATTGCCCACATAACCTACTGGTTTACGGCTGGTGCCCTGCCTGGCGAAGTCTATCAAAAATTTGAAGGACTTGGCTTTCAAATTGCTGGAGCCTTTGAAGGGATACTGGTATCAGGAAAGTTTTACACCTTTTTTTCGTTTCTGTTTGGGGTCAGTTTTGCGCTTCAGATGAGCAGCAAAGACTTCACCATCGGTCGTTTTTTGTGGAGGCTGGCCTTGCTTGGCGTGATTGGCCTTATTCATAGTGCCCATTGGAGAGGCGACATTCTAAGCATTTACACGGTAGTGGGGTTGGTGTTGGTCTTGTTCCGAAACAGTTCGGATAAGGTCTTAGTTGCCGTGGCTTTTTTGATGATTCTAAACCTACCCATTCGAATCAAAGGATTGTTAGATACGCTTAATCCTGCCCCTCCGCCCTCGGCTCAACAGCAAAAAGCTGACGAGCAAAAAAATAAAGAATTTTACCAAATGCTCAAATCGGGGAGCTACACAGACATTCTCAAGGCCAGCGTACCTGCTTTTGCCGAAAAGTTTCATTTTCAGTTTGATAGTGGTCGTATTTATATCACGTTGGGGTATTTTCTGTTAGGCTTTTTAGCTGGGCGGCGGCGTTGGTTTCAAGCGTTTGAGCAGCACAAGCCTTTCTTTAAAAAGTGGCTCAAAATCAGTGGATTTAGTACACTGGGTATTATAGCCATTGCGCTTGCCATTGGTATGCTGTTTGGTAATTCGTCTGAGCCTATGCCTTGGCTCAATTATTTTATGAATGCCTTGTATGATGTCCACTGTATGATGCTCACCTTTTTTTACATAGCCGGAATGGCGTTTTTGCTACAGAAATCCAAGTGGCAAGGAGTCGCCCGTGCACTTTCGTATGTAGGACGCATGGCGCTGACGAGTTATCTGGGTCAAACATTTATTGGCATCATCTTGTTTTATGGCATAGGATTTGGCCTTGTGGGTGAAATCAACCCCGGATACTGCTTGCTTATGACGTTTCCGGTGTTTGCGTTACAAGTAGTAATGAGCCGATGGTGGTTGTCTAAATTCAATTACGGGCCAATAGAGTGGCTATGGCGCTCCGGTACACAACTTCGTTGGCAACCCCTTAAACGACACGAAGAATCGAACTTGGCTACATAAAAACTCCGCTTGTATATCGTTTCATGCCGCTGATGGAAATGGCTATTTGATTTGTCCTAAAGAGTTCGTTACCTTTCGGTAAAATTAGCTAAAATAAGCCTTAAACCGATGAAAAAAATCTTGATGAGTGTACTGTTGTTGTCAGGAATGATGACAGCAACCCTTGCCCAGTCCGTTGACGATGTAGTTTCAAAATACATGGCTGCTGTGGGCGGAGAAAAGTGGAATACGGTAAATGCCTTGCAAATCATCTCTACGATGTCGGGCAACAATGGCGATATGGAACTAACCACCACGGTCGTCAAAGACAAAGCCTACAAATGGGAAATGAACGCTGGGATGTTTCAGATGACTCGCTGTATCAATGGCGATGAAGGCTGGTCAACCAACCCCCGTAATGGTGGTGCTGCCGAAGCCATGACACCAGATCAAGTAAAGAACCAAAAAGACCAAACGGAGATACCTTCGTCGCTATTTGACTACAAAGCCAAGGGGCATACAGCAGAATTGGAAGGTAAAGAAACCGTAGATGGCAAGGAACTTTACAAAATCAAGCTTACCAAAAAAAGTGGTGGAGTTGACTACTATTATGTAGATGCCAACACCTATTTGATTGCTAAACGGACGATGGTTCAGAGTATGATGGGTCGTGAGATTCAGTCAGAAGCCATTTACTCGGACTACAAAGACGTGGAAGGCTTGAAAATTGCCTACAAGACTGAAACAAAACGCATTGGCGGACAGGGTGGTCCTGGCGGTCCAGGTGGTGGTCAAGGGGGCGGTGGCGGCGGCCAAGGTGGTGGCCGTGGAGGCATGGGCGGCGGCCCTGTAACGGTTGATAAGGTGAAAATTAACCCCAAAATCAACGAGAAAGATTTTAAAATGCCTAAGTAGGGCATCAGGTATTGTAGGGTTTTGCTGTTTGGCCGAACCCTACAATATCCCTCCCAATTATACGTCCTTGCTTTATGTATTAACCATTTTATTTACAACCAATGAAAAAATCGTTTTTGTTAACTGCCATTGCTGCAGTTGCTGTTTCGTTTAGCGCTTTTTCACAGACTGCCGACGAGATTATTGCCAAACACCTCGAAGTTCGTGGTGGAGCTGATAAACTCAAAGGTATTACGTCGTTAGTACAAGAGAACTCGCTTTCGGTACAAGGGATGGACATTCCCGTGAAAATTTCGACCCTTACTGGAAAAGGCTATCGTTTTGAGTTAGAAGTAATGGGAAATCAGATGGTTACAGTCCTCGATGGCGACAAAGGCTGGCTGGTAGTTCCTTCAATGATGGGAGGTTCAGGCTCTCCAGAAGATATGCCTGCCGACCAACTCAAAGGCGCTAAATCACAATTAGACCCTACTAACGGCTTGTTGTCGTACAAAGAAGCAGGCACTACTATCGAACTGGTAGGTAAAGAAAAGGTAAATGGCGCAGATGCCTTTAATCTGAAAATCACGACGAAAGACAATGCAAGTTCTAACCTTTACATTGATGCTACTACCTACTTGATTAGTAAAACTGTAGCTACCGTAACACAAGCTGGGCAGACGTTCTCGCAAGAAATGTTTATGTCTAACTACAAAGATGTGAACGGAATTAAGTTTGCCCATACCGTAGAAATGACCAGTCCAATGGGTGGTACTATGACCATGAACACCAATAAGGTGACTGTAAATGGCCCTGTGGACGAGGCTATTTTTAAGAAGCCTGCTAAGTAATAACACCACCAAAATCGCAGCAATTGGCTGCGATTTTGGTTTAAAACCAGTCAAAAACAACCAAATTCAATCTAACTTCCATGAAAATCCAATCAATTTTAACAACGGCTATTGCTATTGTAGGCTTTGTAAGTGCTTCGGTAGCCCAAACAGCCGATGAGGTAGTAGCAAAACATTTAGCTGCTATGGGTGGTATTGATAAACTAAAGGCTGTCAGCAGTATTAAGATGGAAGCCAAAATTCAGTCGCCTCAAGCACCCGGCATGGATATTTTGATGACCATGTCGGCAGTTAACGGCAAAGGATTTCGTCAAGACATTACCGTGATGGGTATGTCAATGCAAGGTGGTTACGATGGTACTACAGCCTGGAACAACGCCCCCACCATGATGGGCGGCTCAGGTAATCCTGAACCACTCCCAGCTGAACAAGCCGAGCGTGCCAAAGAGCAAATTGACTTAGCAGGTGCATTGGTTGATTATGCCTCCAAAGGAAATAGCATCGAACTACTCGGTAAGGAAGACCTCGAAGGTAGCGAAGTCTTCAAACTAAAAGTCAATAAGAAAAACGGAGACACTGAGTACCACTATATTGACTCAGGCTCTTTCTTGATTCTGAAAACAGAAACCATTACCAAACTAAAAGGTCAAGAAACGAAGAGTTCACAACTTTTGTCTAATTACAAAGAAGTGAATGGCATGAAGTTTCCTTTCACCATTGAGCAAGATAACCCCTTGATGGGCGGTACGTCAAGCATTAATTTCACTTCGATTTTAGTGAATGTGCCAGTGGACGAAAGCGCCTTTAAAATGCCAGCCAAAAAGTAATATCATTTGCTTGCGAGGCTGATGTTTCATAACATGTACGGAGGGGAAGCAATAGCGTTGAAGTCTATTCTTCCCCTTTGTTTTGTAAGTGGTGTCCCTCGAATTTAATCTTCAACAAACCATGCGAAAAATTGTACTGCTTTTCATTACGCTCCTAACTATGGGGCAAGGTTGGGCTCAAAAAACTAAAATCACCTCTGCTACTTTGGGGATGATGGAAGCCCGTCACATAGGTCCTGCCGTGATGGGTGGGCGTATCACGGCTATCGAAGGGGTCAATCGCTCCCCACGGATTGTTTATGTCGGCACCGGTGGCGGCGGCGTATGGAAAACTACCAACGCTGGCGGCTCATTTGCTCCTTTGTTTGACAAACACCCGCAATCTATTGGCGCTTTAGCCATAGACCAAGCGCACCCTGATACCATTTGGGTAGGTACGGGCGAATCGAACATGCGTAACTCGGTTTCGATAGGCTTGGGTATTTATCGCTCTACGGATGGAGGAAACAACTGGACCAAAATGGGCTTGGATAATTCGGAGCATATTTCTAAAATTATTATACACCCCAATAATCCATCTACACTATACGTTTCGGTGCCGGGCAAACTTTGGTCTGATAGTGAAGACCGAGGGCTCTACAAAACAACCGATGGCGGTAAATCGTGGCAAAAAATCCTATACGTTGATGCCAAGACAGGCTGCGCCGACGTGCTAATGGACCCTCGTAATCCAGATATTCTGATTGCTTCGATGTGGCAATTCAGACGTACCCCTTATTCGTTTGCATCGGGTGGACCAAGTAGTGGTTTGTACAAGTCAACAGATGGTGGCAAAACCTGGAAAAAAATTACACAAGGGTTGCCTTCAGGTGAGTTTGGCCGCATTGCCTTGGCGTTGGCTCCATCGGCTCCTGACAACGTGCTTGCCATTGTGGAGGCCAAAAACACAGGTCTGTATATTTCGGCAGATGGCGGCGAAACCTGGAAAGAACAAAGTGCTACTGCCAACGTGAAGGCTCGTCCTTTTTACTTTAGTACCTTAGTGGTGGACCCTAAAGAACCGAAGCGGGTGTATCGGCCCGCCTTTTCGCTTTCGATTTCAGATGACGGCGGGTATTCGTTCACCGAAGCCAACAGCAATGGCGGCTGGGTTCACTCCGACCACCATGCGCTCTGGATCAACCCCAGCAGTACCAGTGAAATGTACTTAGGTACGGACGGCGGCGTTTATCGAAGTTTAGACAAAGGCTATACATGGCAGCACCTGAATAGTATTCCGGTATCGCAATTTTATCATGTACAGGTGGACAACCAAACGCCCTACAACGTGATGGGTGGTTTGCAAGACAACGGTTCTTGGTTGTCGGCAAGCTTGAGTGCTGGAGGTATCGAAAATAAAGATTGGGAAAATGTAGGTGGAGGCGACGGTTTCTGGGTACAGCCCGACCTAACCGACCCCAACATCGTGTACTCAGAATATCAAGGGGGTAATATGAGTCGGGTCAATCGGAAAACAAATGAAAGTGTTGATATTCAGCCCTATCCACAAGCAGGTGACCCCAAACTCCGCTGGAACTGGAACTCACCTATTGTGGCTAGCCCTACCAATCCGAAGGTGTTTTATGCGGGCTCACAGTTTTTGTATAGAACTGAAAATCAGGGGAATAAATGGCAGAAGATTTCACCCGATTTAACGACTAACGACCCTAAAAAACAACAGCAAGAAGAAAACGGAGGTCTTACCGTGGACAATTCATCTGCCGAAAACCACTGTACCATTTTTACCGTGTGTGAGTCTCCGCTAGATGCCAATCTCATTTACGCAGGTACCGACGACGGGAATCTACAAGTAACAACCGACGGCGGAAAAAATTGGAACCTCATTTCAAAGAATATTCCTGGCGTACCTGCCGGAACTTGGGTGAGCAGCATTGAAGCCAGCCGATTTGACAAAAATGTGGTGTATGCTACTTTTGATAATCATGCGTATGGCGACATGAAAACATACCTTGCCAAGTCTGCCGACATGGGCAAAACCTGGAAATTCTTAGCTAACTCCGCCGACCTCAAAGGCTATGCCCACAAAATCAAGGAAGACCTCCAAAACAAAGATTTGCTTTGGTTAGGAACTGAAATGGGTCTGTATGTAAGTTTAGATGGTGGCGATAACTGGACTCAATTCAAGGCCAATGTGCCTGATTATGTGGCAGTACGAGACATCGTGATTCACCCTCAAACCAACGACATCGTGCTTGCTACACACGGGCGAGGTATTTTGATTATTGACGATATTTCACCGTTGCGTACATTTGACGACAAACTGCTCAATAGTGATGTAGCGCTACTCCCCACTCGCCCGACTCCTGTGACCGTAGGACACTATGGAGGAATCTTCTCGTTCCCGTCTGGAGGAGGTTGGGTAGGAGCTAACGCCTCTGAAAGCGCCACTATCGTATATTACCTCAAAGACCGAGTAATGTCGGGCGACGTGAAAGTGGATATTTTTGATGATAAGGGGAATTTCTTGGTGAGTTTACCCGGTACCAAGCGCAAAGGCGTCAACAAATTGGGCTGGAACATGAAACTCAAACCTCCACGCACTGCTCAAGGGGCTGCCGTACAGGAAATGGGCGCTATGGCGGGGATTTTTGGCCCCTTGGCCAAACCGGGCACGTACAACATTAAATTGACGGCTGGTAACAAGGTAGTGGAAGGCAAAATCGAATTGATTCCTGACCCCAAATCAGGCATTACCGACGAGCAACGTGCCATTCGGTACAAGACAGGTGCCGAACTGTATAAAATGGTAGAAGATTTGGCTTTCTTGACGGCTCAAGTCAAAAGCCTCGAAGACTCCATTCAAGTTCGTTTACCGTTGGTCAAGAATCCTAAATTGAAGGCCGAAATACAAGGACTTTACAATCAGCTAGAAGGCATTCGAAAAGAGCTGGTGGCTACTAATGAGTCATCAGGTATTACAGGCGAAGAGCGACTCAGAGAACGCTTAGGTAAGCTATACATTTTGGTCGAAAACCAAGATAGCAAGCCTACCGACTCGCAGATAGAGCGTAGTCAAACGCTCAAAACCGAACTAAAGCAATCGGAAAGCAAGGCACAAACTCAATTTGACGTCTTGCCTAAAATCAATACTCAACTGAATAAGGCTAAAATAGCACCGCTACAGTTGCTAGAAAGGCAACAATTTGAGAAACGGAACGACGCCCCTGCTCGTATTGGTGCAGGAGGAGGACTTTTGTAACATCACGAGAAGTGTTGGAGAGGCTGTCTCAAAAGGGAAATATATCATATTTTACCTATTGAGGCAGCCTATTTTTATGCCTATCTGCTTCAAAATACAGTAATTTTTACTTGACTTGAAGTAGGTACGAAACAAAAAGTTAGTGACAAGGATTTGTTTTTAATAAGTTGATAATCAATTATGTAAGCGACAATTACGACCTTTTGGTACTTCAAAATAGAAAGACAATCATCGCTGACTATTCCAAAATTCTGTAACTGTTGTCTATCTTTAGGAGCTTGAATGAAAATACTCCTATGATGAATACACCTCAAACTTATTCTGAATTTAAAAACTATTGGAAGCAACACATCGAATCGCTTGTTGGGCAGTACGTTAGTGGTCAGTCGGGTTTTATTCCCAACCTTCTTCCCGAAGATGCTGTCCAGCTTCCGGCACAAGCTGTACTCTACTGGCTTGAACAGCGATATGGCAGTGAGTTTCGTAAGGCCCTCAATCCCAACGAGACCGTAACTAGCCCCGTGGCGCATCATACCGATACCGAGTGGCTCAAAAAAGCCAACATGGTAGGGGTTAATATCCGTACGATTGGAAGTTTTTTCAACCTGATTAAGTACAGCCTTACGCTACCAACTACTCAAAACTCAATCCATATTTTACCCATTTGGGAGCCTGGCGTCGTGGCTAGTTTGTATGGCATTACCAGTTGGAATATCAATACAGAGTTTTTTAGTGCTGAGTTGGCGCAAGCATTGCCACATTTAAACACCGTCGAAAAACAGTTGAAAGTCACCACTAACCTCATTCACCTGATGGGGCGTACGGTGGGTATGGATGTGATTCCTCACACTGACCGATACTCCGAAATTGCCTTGGCAAACCCTTCGTATTTTGAATGGCTCCGTCGGCGGGAATTTCAGATTTTAGACCATTCGGCCAACCTCCATGAAGCCGTTGAGAACTGTATTTTTGATTGGCTTTGTCAACACGGGAGCGCCATCGACGGAGAAAGTTTTCCGAATGATAAAGTAGCGTTTTTTGGCAATCAGTTTCCCGAAGAGCAACGAATCCGAGTACTTTTTGGCGATAAAGCCGACTTTTGGGGCCGAATCCGCCGTCGAAACCAGCTTATTGACGTCTTGTTTTCAAAAGGGTTTGAACCCGTACCCGCCACCATGGCACCGCCGTATCGGGGACTGGTGGTGAGCCGAGAAGAAAGCGCCAAGACAGTAGATGCCGAAGGCCGAGTCTGGCGAGATTACGTGATAATGCGTCCTGAAAAAATGTCAAGAGTGTTTGGGCCACTGGGTCGGTATAAACTCTACGAAAGCAAAGATAATAACCAAAACTGGGAAATTGACTTTGACCAGCCCCGCCTTCAAGTTTGGGACTATGTGCGTGGACGCTTTGCAGAGATTGCCCGGACCTATAATTTCGACTTTATGCGGGGAGATATGTCGCACGTGCAAATGCGCCCCGACGGCGTGCCTGCGCAGCCTAATCTCTATTACGACATTCACAAGGCTATCAAGGCTCATATCCAGCAAGAAAAACCCTATTTTGGATACTTTGCCGAGAGCTTTTTGGCACCACCCAACACCATGGCTTACGGTGACGAACCCGATCATTTGGAAGCCTCAGACGCTGATTCTACGCTAGGAGACTTGCAAAGTATGGTGGTTGGTACACCTACCTTTTTGGAAAACTTCCACGAGTATCATCGCTTGCTGCGGACTCGTCAGTTTGCGCCCAACTTTACGGTCATGACCGCCGACAAAGATGATCCTCGCTTCGATGAGTTTTATGTGGCAGGCAATGAGTTGCGTCTATTCATGGCGTTTTTCTTGACCGACATGCCCAGCTATATGGGTCTTGGCTTCGAAACCCGTGACCAGCACCTGACGCCTGCCCCCAACGAGCACTATACCAAGCTGTATGTGTTCCAGATGAACGAGGGCAAAAACGCCACACATGGCCCTTACTATTGGGGGCAAAATGGTGGTCTGTTTGCTCACCTGACTCGTCTCAAACAATACGCCGATCAGGTATTGTCTTACATCGAAGGGAAGCCTATTCAATGGCTCATTGAGCCCGATGTCACAGCTCAAAACAAAGTAATAGCTTGGACGCAACAAGAAGAACCAAGCCACGTTTTTGTCGCTAATTTAGACCTCCACAACCCCGTTTCGAGTGACTGCTTAATTCCTTTTGGGGCTAATACCAATTGGCAAATCGCCTTTTCAACATCAGATAATTTCCAAGCAGACACCCTCCAACCCGGCGAAGGGCGGGTGTATGGGGTTGGATAAGTGAAAATGTAGAGCTGTTAGAGGTAATTGTATTGGTTTGAAAAAGTTACTTTTAGCCGATACTTCGCCACAAAAAACCGCAGTTTAGCAGCTTATTTAGTGCTGCTAAACTGCGGTTTTGCTATTCATCTTGACCAAAAAATTGTTCTTTTTGATTGCCAAAGTTTAACTTATGTGGATTAAAGTATTTATTGACAGATACTTAGAGTCAGTATTCCCAAACCACCACTTCGTTGGATTCGTACCAGTTTTCCATGTGAGGTTTGTAGGTTTTTTCTACTACATTCCGTTTGATTTTGAGTGTGGGGGTGAGCATTTCGTTCTCAATAGTCCAAGGTTCTTTCATCACCACTACTTTTTTGATATGTTCGTAGTGCTTCACGGTTGGGTTGATGGCGCCAATGGTATCTATTAAACTTTGTTTTACCTGATCACGTTCGGCTTTTGTTCCCATTTCTGAAAGTACTACAAGGGCAATGGGCTGTGGCAAATTGGCGCCTGCTACGCACACCTGCTCCACAAAGTTGTTTCCAGCAAAGCCAAATTCTATAGGTGCCGGCACCACATACTCTCCTTTTGAAGTTTTGAACATATCTTTCACCCTCCCTGTGATTTTTATATAGCCTTCGGGAGTTATCTCGCCCATATCGCCAGTGCAGAGCCAGCCATCTCGCAGCAGTTCGGCAGTCATGACGGGTTCTTTGTAATATCCTGGTGTATTCCAAGGGCTTTTCATTTGGATTTCGCTCGTAATGGGGTCTATTCGGGTTTCTACACTCGGATGCTGTGTCCCGATGGTACCATCAATAATGCGGTCTTTAGGCATGAGCGTATGGCAGCCCATGTTCTCGGTCATGCCGTAGGCTTCTTGGATGGTGATTCCTAATGCCCTAAACCAGCGTATCAGTTCGGCAGGCATTGGTGCTGCTCCAGTCAGAACGAATCTGGCCTTATCGAGCCCTAGCCCTTTTTTGATTTTATTTTTGACAAGGCTCGACAGAATCGGGATTTTCAAGAACAGGTCTAGTTTTTTCTGAGGTATTTTAGCCAAAATCCCCAACTGAAGTTTAGTCCAGATGCGAGGCACTGCCAAAAAATGCGTGGGGCTCGCTGCCTGCAAGTTTTTGCTGAAAGTCTCCAAACTCTCGGCAAAATACACTTGTCCTCCACTAGCAATACTACCCGACTCTACCAGTGAGCGTTCGGCGATGTGACAAAGCGGCAAATACGAAAAAAATCGAGTAGGCTGCCCAGTGTTTAGTTCTAGGCGGTCGCCAGCATACCCCAATACAGTAGCGCTGCTGCTATACAGTAGCATCACACCTTTGGGAACGCCTGTGGTACCAGAGGTATAAACAATAGACTTGCGGCGAGTTGAAAATGAAAGAGTTATGATTTTTTGCGCATTTTTCGTCGAGTGGATTAGATTTGCAAAAAAAAACTATGCTCGACTATCGGTTGATTAAAAGCGAACGGCAGTGGAAATCCAG
This sequence comes from Spirosomataceae bacterium, assembly GCA_046329195.1. Classification (GTDB taxonomy): domain Bacteria; phylum Bacteroidota; class Bacteroidia; order Cytophagales; family Spirosomataceae; genus JAXLVB01. The sequence continues at coordinate 2,455,899 of JAXLVB010000001.1, forward strand.
CACCGGTTTATCAGCGGCTCAATTTGGACACTTAGCCGAGTTATTTGGTCAGACGTATGAGTTTTTTGAAGGGGTGAAGCTGGAAGAGTCGGCCAAACGATTAGGAACGGAGTTGTTATTGTCCACTTATGCTGATTGTTTGTTTTTTGTGCTTTTCCAGCTCAAAAATGGATTATGTTACGATAATCTGGGGCTTTTGATAGGCACAGACGATAGCAATGCCCGGCGCAATTTTGAAAAATACCTGTATGTGCTGGAACGAACCTTAGAGCGGAAAGGGGTCATGCCCAAACGTAATTTCAAGAATTTGCAGGAATTTGAAGACTACCTGCAAAATGAGAAAGAGATTATCGTTGATGGTAGTGAACAGCCTACTCAACGCCCTAAAAAGCCGCAAGAACAGCAAGAACACTATTCGGGAAAAAAAAGCGTCACACCTACAAAGAACTAGTCATCAGCAATAAGAAACGAAAGATTCTATACATCAGTAAGTCGTACAAGGGCAAAGAACATGATTACCAGCTACTTAAAGTAGAATTTCCAGCTGAACTACCGTGGTTTTCCAAGTTTATCGTCAGGCTTGATTTAGGCTTTCAAGGTTTTTCAGATGAATATGTCTGCAAGAAGGTGTATATACCCATCAAACGTAAGCGTGTGCCCAAGGGGCAAACCAATCAATTATCAGAAGAACAAAAAGCCTATAACAAAGCCACTGGACAAGAACGGATTTCGGTAGAACATAGCATTGCAGGAATGAAACGTTATCGGATTTTGGAGCATAGAAACCGCATTAAGTCCAAAAAGGTGCTTGATCTGATAATTGGTATCTGTGCTGGCCTATGGAATTTTGTCCTTCAAAACTAATTCATTGAAAATCAACACGCCGCAAGTCTAATACTCATCAAATCATCTAAGGCAGGACTTACTTCACCTTCTAGAGGAGCATGAGCCGCTAAGAGGTCGTTCCACTGCAAATACCCTTGCCGATTTACCGGACTATTCTCATATTCAGCAGGATAGGCTATACACGTAACCCCCTGAGGGATACCTGCGTAAAAATTAACGCCATTGTCAATTTTGCCCACAAACAAAACCTTACAGCCGCTGTGCGTCATTACTTGTCCGAGTGCTTCGGCTGAGAGGGTTGGGTAAAAAGGCACCGACACGTGCCCTGCCATTAAAATGGCCAAGTCGTTGATAAACCAATGGGCACAATTCTTAGAAATGAGACCAATGTTCGACTTTGGCGGCAACCCCAACGACTGCAAGTAGGTCGCAATGCGCCGAGCTTGATTTCCTACTTCTTGCCACGTATAGTCCTTAAAACTGTCACCAAAGGGCTGCCGTAAGAAAACTTCTTGTGGTTTCTGCTTTTCCCAGTGATAAAAATAAGTTAAAACGGTTTTGAGTTCTACTGATGGGTCCATATCTGTGTTCAGTGTTAGCAATTTTATTTGGTACAATTTTAAGAAAAAACAATATAAATTCTATTTTTGTTTAAGGGTTTATACGTGTTTTATTTCAAAATTGTGTACTATTACTCAACTATTGGTTAGACTATTAAGATGAAAAAACTGCTTCGTTGGTCGGGTTATTTGTTCTTAGCGATTATGTTGGTCATTTTGGGTTATGCAGGGTTTAATTACCAAGCTGACTTGCCCGTAGAGCAATTGACAAGTAAATACGCAAACAACGAGTCAGCGTTTGTAGCGTTAGATGATATGCGAGTGCACTACCGAGACGAAGGAAACCCCAGTGACAGTATTCCATTGGTGCTTTTGCATGGCACGAGTTCATCGCTGCTCACATGGGATAAGTGGACAGAACTTCTCAAATCTAAACATCGTATTATTCGGCTTGATTTACCTGCTTTTGGGATTACTGGCCCAAACCCACAAGGTGATTATTCACTGCCTTATTACGTGAATTTTTTGCATCGGTTCTTACAGACTATTGGTGTGAAGCAATATTATTTGGCGGGTAATTCGCTGGGGGGAAGTATTGCGTGGAATGTTGCGGTAGCATTTCCGCAAGAAGTAAAAAAGTTAATTTTGCTCGATGCGGGTGGTTACACTACTCCTGGCAAACTCAAAGGTGGAAACTTGGGTTTTCGGATTGCTAAAATGCCCATTATCAAGAATTTAGTACGCTACGTTACCCCACGAGGTATTGTTGAAAAAAGCCTAAAAGATACCTATGGCGACGATAGCAAGATTACTGACCAACTCATTGATACTTATTGGGAAATGACGTTGCGAACCGGCAACCGAGAGGCTCTTATCAAGCGTATGGAACAAGGCTGGACGGCGGATGCTTCCAAAATCAAAACCATTTTATGCCCCACACTCATCATCTGGGGCGATTTGGACCAACTCATTCCGGTAGAACATGCGGAGTTGTTCCATCGTGATATTCTCAACAGTAAGGTCGAAATCTTGAAAGGTGTAGGCCATGTGCCTATGGAGGAGTCTCCCGAAAGTACAGCCCAACTAACAGCGAAGTTTTTAGAATAGTCGGAAAAGTCGAAGATAGTCAAGAAAGTCGGAGACGTCGGGAATAGTCAGGGAAGTCGAGGATAGTCAAGAAAGTCGGAGAAGTCGAGAATAGTCACGCCGGTGGGGTGGGGTTACCACTCCTAATCATACACTTGTACAAAACACCCATTTAACGGTAATGCAACCAACTCAAATTACGCCAGCCCCGTGGAGTTTGACAGGCAATGGCTACATTTTTCTCTATCGGTTTTCAAGCGAATTTGCAGAAAAGCACGGCTTTTTGGCTGATTACCAACAAAAGCGGTTTAAGGGTATTATCGGAACAGTAATGTTGGTCAACTACGAAACTTCTGGTGTGGGGCCTTATCAAGAGCTTCTTTTTATACCAGGTTTATTTGATTTTGGAGGAAAAAACGCTTTTTCGATTTCTAAAATCTACGTTTCTACCTACAACAGCGTGTGGAATGGCATCAATAATTGGGGGATTCCGAAGGAGTTAGCTGATTTTGAGTGGAAATCCAATGGCCCATACGACGACATCACGGTTCGCTTAGGCGACACCGAAATCTTTTCGGCTCAGCTTAAGAAAGTAGGTTGGCAGTTTCCGCTCACGACGGCACTTACGCCCGTTACGGTGGCACAAGCCCACGCCCAAGACTTGATTTGCACCAAACCTACGGCCCAGGGCAAAGGACAATGGACCCGGCTTTTGCATCTGAATGCAAACCCCTCCTATTTTCCGAATCTTACCCTTGCCAAGCCCTTAGCCGTTATTGCTGCCAATCGTTTCCGAATGACGTTTCCAGTTCCGGTAATCGAGCAAGACTTTTTTAAGGCTATTACTTAAACGGCGGTAATGCTGAAGCTAAATTCTTCCATAATGACGTTAGCAAGCAATTTTTCGCAGGCTGTTTTCACCACTGCTTCGGCAGCAGTTTGGTCGTCGGCATCTACTTCGAGGGTGATATGCTTACCAATTCGTACATCGGCTACATTGTCAATGCCCAAGTTGTGGAGTCCTAACCGCACGGCTTTGCCTTGTGGGTCGAGGATTTCTTTTTGAGGCATGATGTCAATGGAAGCAAGAAATTTCATCGTGAGTAAATTGTTTAGGCAGACTTCTTGAGGAGGTTTTGTACCACCGAAAGTCCTATGTACAAGAAAATTATGATTGGAACGGCTGCAAATTTCAGCAAAACCAATAGAATTGCGGATAGAATCAGGAAAATAAATTTGATTTCGTTGCCTTTCCAGCCAAACGATTTGAACTTCAAGGCAAACAGTGGAATCTCGGCCACCAGTAAAAAAGAGCAAACTAAACTAAAGATTATCAAATAGTTAGCATCCACAATCCAAGTCTTAGTCTCAGGATATTGATACAAAATCAAGGGTATCGAACCTATCAAAAAAGCATTAGCTGGCGTGGGTACTCCAATGAACGATTCGGCCTGACGGGTGTCAATATTGAACTTGGCTAAGCGAAGCGCCGAAAAAACGGCGATGATAAAGGCCAAATACGCTTTCCAGAGTGAATAGATGTCAGGAACAGCTTCTTGAATCAACGAATACACGATACAGGAAGGCAACACACCAAACGTAACGACATCGGCCAGCGAGTCTAATTCTTTGCCAATTGCTGACGATGACTTGAGAAATCGAGCCAAAAAACCGTCTAAAAAATCGAATACTCCAGCTAAACCAATCATGATAGAAGCCAAGAGCAAGTCGCTATGAAATACCGCCACAATGCCCACACAGCCACACAGCAGGTTACCACACGTGAATAGATTGGGTATAGTAAATAGTTTGATTTCCAAGTTATTAACAGTCAAAAGATTAAAACAAACAGCATTATACCTACCTACAAGGCACTTTCGCCCACAAACGGATTCCACTTTTTCTCGTAGCCGATGGTGGTACTGGGGCCGTGACCTGGATAAACGGTCATGTCGTCTGCGAGTGTGAAGAGTTTTTGCTGGATACTTTCTACCAAGGTATCGAAGTTACCTCCGGGGAGGTCGGTACGGCCTACGCTTCCTCTAAATAGCACATCGCCGCCCAAGCAAATATGTTGCTCGTGGTTAACAAAAACCACATGGCCAGGGGCATGACCCGGCACGAATAGTACCTCAAAACTTGAGTTGCCAAACACAACCACATCGCCTTCGTTGAGCAGTCCCTCGGGCTCTACTTCCTGATAATCAGGAAATCCATAATTGGGTGCATAGGTCTTCACCGCCTTCAAAACAGGTACGTCTTTGGCATGAATATGCAGTTTAAGGCCATACCGCTGCTGCACAAAAAAATTACCCAGTACGTGGTCAATGTGTCCGTGGGTGTTCAGCAGGCGCACAGGATTGAGCCCTTCGTCGGCAATAAAATCGCTAAGTTCTCGCCTTTCCGATGCGTTCGAGCAGCCCGGGTCAATAATTAACGCTTCTTTGGTTTCGTCCCAAACAAGGTAGGTGTTTTCTTGGAATGGATTGAAAACGAAGGCTTTAAGCTGAATCATTGGTTATCCTATCAAAAAAATGGTTGGTTTTTTGTGCAAATCTGGCTGCGTTTCTTTCCACTGACGAACGGTCTTAGTCTGAATCAATTCGTCAGGGGCTGTAATGTTTGCGGCGACGCAAAGTACGGTATCGTTTTGACAATTCGCCAACAAGTCGGCCAATAACTGATTGTTTCGATAGGGTGTTTCCATAAAAATCTGTGTTTGATGTTTCTGAAACCCCTCTTTTTCAAGTTGGCGGATTTTCTTGACCCGCTCTCCTTTTTCAATTGGCAAATACCCATGAAACACAAACGACTGCCCCGACATACCCGAAGCCATCAAAGCTAACAAAATGGAGGAAGGTCCCACCAACGGCACTACTCTCATGCCCATGCGATGCGCTATCTTTACGGCCAAAGCCCCAGGGTCGGCCACGCCAGGGCAGCCTGCTTCTGAAATGACGCCGATGTTTTGCCCCGATGGAATCTGCTTAAAATACGCAGCGGCTTCGGCTTCGGAAGTGTCTTTGGTCAATTCAAAAAAATGAAGCTGGTCAATGACCTTACCCAGTTTAAGCTCGCTAATAAACCGACGAGCAGTGCGCACATTTTCTACCAAAAAGTAATCGGTTTGTGCAATTACTTCGTTGATTTGGGGCGTAAGCACTGTTGCCGATGTGTCTGGTGCTAAAGTGGTGGGTATCAGGTAGAGCATAAGCCTTGTTTTCTGGTAACATACATAGTTGTAGCACGATTTGGCAAATCGTGTTATACAAATTGCAAAACAGAGGCTACAAACTCGTTTGGACGGTCGGCTTGTACCCAATGCCCAGCTCCTTGAATCGTTACGATAGCCACGTCTGAAAACAGCTGGTGAATCACCTTTTCGTCTTCACTCAAAATATACGGTGACTCCGAACCTCTGATAAAAAGCGTGGGGCGATGAATAATCTTGCGGTTGGCCAGTTCGCTACCGACTTCGGCGATATGCTTCTGAATTACAGGTAGATTAATCCGCCAATCGAAATGACCCAAGTCGGTATTGCGATAGAGGTTTTTTAGCAAAAACTGCCGAACCGCAGGGTCGGATTCGTAGTCGGCCAGAATATCATCTGCTTCTTGACGGCTGGCCAACGTGGCGAGTGGTATAGCACTTAGTCCTTGTAAAATCTGGCTATGATGCACAGGATAAAAACGAGGGGCAATATCTACTACGATGAGCTTGTCAAAGGCGGTAGGGTAATTCATGGCAAATTGCATGGCAACCTTTCCGCCCATCGAATGTCCGATCAAGACGGCATCATGAAGTTGATGCTCCTCCAAAAATTCTTTGAGGTCTTCGGCCATCACTTCGAGGTTGAACTCTTCACTTCGAGGCGAGCGCCCGTGGTTGCGCTGGTCTAGCATAAAAACCCGATGGTTTTCACTAAGCACCTTACCAATGGTAAGCCAGTTATCTGACGAACCAAACACCCCATGCAAAATGACTAAAGGGGTACCGTTTTCGCCTACTTGTTTGAAATAGAGTTGCATAAAGACATCTAAAAATGAAGTCCAATTAACTTAACAACGCCTCTGCCGAGATACCAAACTGTTTGTGAAGAATACGCATGATGTCGGCAGTAAGTGGTTTCTTACGGTTTAGCAGTTGTGACACATATCCTTTTGAACCAATGATACCAACAAGATCTTTGGCTTTTAGGCCCTTTTCTTCTAATGTCAGTCTGATAGATTCTATAGGATCGGGAGGCGGAATCGGATAATGGCGGTCTTCGTAGTCTTTTATAAGCAACAATAGTATTTCGATTTCATCACCTTCGGGCGTATTAGGTGAAGCGTCAAAAATCTCATCTGCTCTTTTCAAAGCTGCATCGTATTGAGCCTCTGTTTTAATGACTTTCCAGTTCATGGGCTGCTCTATTGATTTCAATTCTACTATCCAAGATAAATACTCATAATCTTAAGTATGAGTGTTTTGTAATACTACCTAAAGCACCTTCAATATGAAAAAAACCTGCTCCTGTTTAAACTTTTCAAATTAAACACAAAGCACCCAAAGCTTAGGCACAACGTACACAAAAGGCAAACTAGTTCTCTCTCTTTGTGGTCTTCATGTAAATTTCTTTGTGTTAAAAAATGACTCGTCTTACACAAATAGTAAAAAGTTTAAACAGCTTCCCTATTTGAAACATAAGCTTCAATTCCAAAAAGATGCGATTAGATCAATTAAGTTTGCAGAGCAAAATACTTCTAACCACCATGTTCAACACTTCCTACCTCTATTTGGTCATATTCTTGATGCGTTCCAAACCATTTAATCATCATCCGTTTTCGCTCAAAATTAACCCGAACCACTAGGCGATAATGATTTCCCATCACATTAAAAACTACCCGATTGTCATTCACAATACTGGCGTTTCGATACACTTCCTTTAAGGCATTAAAGTTTTCAAAATTGGCCTTAGCCAGTTCGTCGTATAATTTTTTTAGTGCCTGCGAAGCTTGCGGGTACTGTTCAATATAAGCTAACAATGTTCTTCGGGCTATTACATTGAACATGGACTACTATATAATTCATACAAAAAAGTTTGCCAAAAGTAAACAAGTAGTTTACTATTAGCAAACTTTTTGATGGGATTATTCACTATTAATACGCCAGCACACTCTGCAACCAACGCTCAACATCTTCTACGCTCATACCTTTGCGCTGGGCATACGAGGCCACTTGATCTTTTGAAATCTTACCGGTGGTGAAATATTTACTTTCAGGATGAGAAAAATACCAACCACTCACCGACGACGCTGGGTACATGGCAAAACTCTCGGTCAGATGAATGCCAATCTGGTCGGGTTGAAGCAACTGCCACAGGGTAGTTTTTTCAGTATGGTCGGGACAAGCAGGATACCCTGGCGCCGGACGTATGCCTTGATAATCTTCTTTGATGAGTTGCTCATTGTTCAAATGCTCGGCAGCAGCGTAGCCCCAAAACTCCTTGCGTACTCGCTCGTGCATGAGTTCGGCAAAGGCTTCTGCCAGTCGGTCGGCTATGGCCTTCACCATAATGCTGCTGTAATCGTCGTGGTCTTTTTCGTATTGCTCCAGCAAGGCTTCAATCCCGATTCCGGCCGTTACGGCAAAGCCACCAATGTAGTCGGTTTTATTGCTATCTAATGGCGCAATAAAGTCGCTCAAACAATAGTTGGGCAATCCTTGTGCCTTTTGGTTTTGCTGACGCAAATGGTGCAGCACCGTTTGGGTGTCCATAATCAGATCGCCAGCCGATTGGTTAGCAGGGGCAAAGCGGCTGAGTTTGTATTCGATATGATGATGGCTGCCATGACGCTCACAAGGGATTTCTCGTACTATTTCTTCAAAATCATGCAACACGATGTCGTCTTCAATGCTATTGGCCGGGAAGAATCCAACCACTGCCTTTGCTTTGAGCGACTTGTTATTGATGATGTCAAGCAAGAGGTTGTTGGCATCGTCAAATAGTTTTTGAGCTTCTGCCCCTACGATAGCATCGTCGAAAATCGCTGGATATTTGCCATGTAATTGCCAAGTTTGGAAAAACGGCGTCCAGTCAATATAAGCTGCGATTTGCGCCAAATCATACTCTTCAAACACTCGTGTTCCTAAAAACTGCGGCTTGGTAGCCTCAAAAGCCGACCAATCAATCGCTACCTTGTTTTGGCGAGCTTCTTCGATAGTCAGTAAGTTTTTATCCTGCTTACGGCGGGCGTGTTCTTCCCGAAGTTTGGCATAATCGGCCTTGATTTCGGCCAAAACTGCCGCCTGACTTTCAGTACTTTGCGACAAACGCCCTGCCACTGGTACTGAACGAGAGGCATCGAGTACATGAATTACAGGCCCTGAATAATGAGGGTCTATCTTCACGGCAGTGTGAATTCGAGACGTGGTAGCCCCACCAATTAGTAACGGAATCTTGAAGCCTTGCCGTTCCATTTCTTTGGCTACATGCACCATTTCATCGAGCGAAGGAGTAATAAGGCCCGACAAACCAATCATGTCCACATTCATTACTCGGGCCGTCTCCAAAATCTTTTCGCAAGGCACCATTACGCCTAAGTCAATGATTTCGTAGTTGTTACAGCCTAAGACAACGCCTACGATATTTTTGCCAATGTCGTGAACATCTCCTTTTACAGTGGCGAGTAAGATGCGGCCTACAGCCCCCCCCGCCCCCGATGGGGGAGCTTGTTTGATTGCTTCGAGAATACAGTCTAATACATAAGGTAAATTATTAATGACTTCATCGTTGGTGAATCGAATCACTTTGTAACCCTCACTATTCAACCAATCTGTGCGCTCTGCATCCGAAATCTTATTTTCTGGTAATTGGTGAATAGAACCATCAATTTCAATAATCAAATTTTCTTTCAAGCAAATAAAATCAGCAATGTATTGCCCCACAATGTGTTGTCGTCTGAATTTATAACCTTCAAGTTGTTTTCCTTTGAGAACTTCCCACAAAACCTCTTCTGCTTTAGTAGGTTGATTTCTCATTCTTTGAGAATACTCTTTCAAAAGCCCATACGTAAATGGGTCAGCCTTTTGCCAATAGGCTTCATCTTTCAATAAACTATCTCCCCCATTGGGGGTAGGGGGGCTGATAAACGGCAACAAATACGCCACGGCTTTTTTCATCACACGAGCCGATTTTACTACTTGAGGCAGGAACATTTTGCCTTCACCAAATAGGTCACCTACTACGTTCATCCCATCCATTAGTGGACCTTCAATTACTTCAATGGGGCGCTCATAGTGGTGACGACATTCTTCAACGTCTTCGTCAATAAAATCGGCAATACCTTTAACTAATGAATGTGTAAGGCGCTCTTTAACAGGTAGTTGCCTCCATGTGTTTTGTTCTTCTACTGTTTTTTCGCCACCTTTCGATTTGACTGTTTCGGCAAAAGTCACTAATCGTTCGGTACTATCAGCCCTCCGATTGAGCAGCACGTCTTCTACCAACTCCAAGAAGTCTTTCGGAATGTCGTCATACACCGTCAATTGTCCAGCGTTAACGATTCCCATATCCATGCCTGCTTTGATGGCATGATACAAAAACGCCGAGTGCATGGCCTCACGCACAGGCTCATTGCCTCTGAAACTGAACGAGATATTCGATACACCTCCTGATACTTTAGCAAATGGGAGGTTTTGCTTAATCCAACGGGTAGCATTAATAAAATCAACAGCGTAGTTGTTATGCTCTTCGATACCCGTTGCAACCGTCAGGATATTGGGGTCAAAAATGATGTCTTCGGCAGGAAAACCTACTTCGTTTACCAAGATTCGGTAGGCACGTTCGCAGATTTCGATTCGCCGTTGGTAGCTATCGGCTTGGCCCGTTTCGTCAAAGGCCATCACTACTGTAGCGGCACCATATCGCTTGATTAATTCGGCTGATTCTTTGAACTTTTCTTCCCCTTCTTTCAGCGAAATCGAGTTCACAATGGCTTTACCCTGAACACATTTCAAGCCAGCTTCGATTACCTCCCATTTCGAAGAGTCAATCATAATCGGTACTCGAGCGATGTCTGGTTCTGCGGCTATGAGATTCAAAAAAGTAGTCATTGCCGCTGCCCCATCAATCATCCCTTCGTCCATATTAATATCGAGTACTTGTGCTCCGTTTTCGACTTGCTCACGGGCTATGCTCAGTGCTTCGTCGTATTTGTTTTCACGAATCAGGCGAGCAAACTTCTTAGAGCCTGTTACGTTGCAGCGTTCTCCGATGTTAACGAAATTGGTTTCTTTGGTAATGCTTAATGGCTCTAAGCCCGACAACTTCTGAACAGGCTCAAAATGAGGTAATTGGCGAGGTTTGTGCTTGGCAGTTAGCTCAGCAATGGCTTGAATATGCTGAGGGGTAGTACCGCAACAGCCTCCTACTATATTGATAAAATTATCTTTCAGGAAACCTTCGATAATAGCGGCCATTTCGGCAGGCGTTTGGTCGTACTCGCCCATTTCGTTGGGAAGCCCAGCGTTGGGATGTGCCGACACAAAAAACGGCGATTTATTGGCCATAATCTGTACATACGGGCGCATCAAGTCGGCTCCCAAGGCACAGTTGAGTCCTACCGAAAGCAGTGGAAGGTGAGAAATCGAGGTCAAAAACGCCTCGGTGGTTTGCCCAGAAAGTGTTCGTCCAGAGGCATCGGTAATGGTACCAGACACCATGATGCCAAAACCACTTTGCTCCCAGCGAGTAGGCGTGCGGTGGGGATCGCTTTTTAGTGTTTTGATGTGTTGGTCAATCGCAAACAAAGCCGCCTTGGCATTGAGTGTATCGGTGATGGTTTCGACAAGAAGGCAATCTACTCCTCCATCTACCAAGCCTTTGATTTGTTCAGAAAAAGCTCCTACGAGTTCGTCAAATGTAATGGCTCTGAAACCCGGATTATTCACATCGGGCGACATTGAGCTGAGCTTGGTGGTAGGCCCCATCGAACCTGCTACAAATCGGGGTTTGTGAGGTTCTCTGGCTGTAAACTCATCAGCTACTTCACGAGCAATACGGGCAGACTGGTAGTTGAGTTCATAGACCAACTCTTCCATGCCGTAGTCGGCCATAGCTACCCAAGTCCCTGAAAACGTGTTGGTTTCGGCAATATCGGCTCCTGCTTCAAAGTAGCGAGCGTGGATTTCTTTGATAATGTGTGGCTGTGTGATCGACAGTAAATCGTTGTTGCCTTTGAGTGGGTGTGGCCAATCGCTGAACCGTTCGCCTCGGTAGTCGGCATCGGTAAGTTGATAGCGCTGAATCATGGTACCCATTGCTCCATCCAGAACAAGGATACGCTCATTGAGAATATCTCTGATGTTAGTAGAAACCATGCTGCTCGAATCTGGTCAGTGGTTGATATGTAAGAATGTAATACTCAGAAAAAGAGAACGAAGTTTTTGCTAATTTGATTCCTGATGTTCTTAGGAAAGTGCAAAAGTACAGAAATTAAATGGATAAATTTTCGATTTCTGAGAGGCTTAAACCTGTTACTTGTGCAATTTGGTTATTGGTTAGAAGGCCGAGTAATTTTAGGTTTTTAGCCATTTCGATAGCTTTCTCATGTTTTCCTTCTTCTCGACCTTCTTGTCGGCCTTCAAATTTAGCCGTTTGCAAAAGGCTTATTTCGAGGCGGCTTGGCGCCTTAAGTTTATCGGAGAGATTGTTTGAAAGCATATCAATTTAGAATTGAAAATGAGCCAGTAAATTACAAAGAATTAACCTGATTGTTTACCAATGACGTTTATTCTTTTACTTCCTACTCACAAACTTATTACCACTAATGTAAAACCGATAGGGTAAATCTGCACCCTGAGTGAGACCAATCCGAGTCGTAGTAACTATCTTGAGATTAGTATTTTCTGCTGGAAGAATAAATAAATCGCTTTCGGTCAACGACCAACAATTCATGCCTTTGTGCATGCCCATTGCCTTGACCAAGTTGGCTGGACCTTTGCATAAATTGGAGGATGTACCTCGTCGTTGGTGCATGAGGTCAAGTCCCTCAATGGGTTCCAATGCTCTGATGAGCACAGCTTCGCCAACGCCCTCAAGTGCCGTTACCACATTGAAACAATAATGCATCCCATAAATCTGATAAACATATACGGTGCCTGCCTTACCAAACATGGGCGCATTTCGTTCGGTTTTGCGCCGGTACGCATGGCAGGCGGGGTCGCCTTGTACATACGCCTCCGTCTCGACGATCATGCCAGCCGTGGCACCTTCTTCGCTCTGATGCACCAATATACAGCCCAGCAGCAACTGAGCTACCTCCATAGTACTCCGTTGATAAAAGTCTGATTGAAGTTTAGGCACGAGCATACTGCGTAATCTTTTCTACTAGTACTTCGTTGATTTTCAGGTAGCTTTCTTCTGTCCAGCCTGCCACATGAGGGGTAAGCACTACATGGGGCAGCTCAAACAATTGCTGGTAAATCAGCGATTGTTCGGAGGTGAGGGCATTGAGTTTTTCGTTTTCGAGCACGTCCAAACAAGCTCCTCGCACATGCCCCGCCTGAAGCGCATTTACCAAATCCCGCAATACCACCACCTCGCCTCGTGAGGAGTTAACAAGGTAGATTTTCTTGCGAAACTGCTGCAAATATTCCTCATTGACCAATTGATACGTTTCGTCGGTCAGCGGAACATGTAGGCTCAACACATCTGCTTCTCTGAAAATTTCGTCCATGGTGGATTCTTGAGCATAGGCATCGCCGTAATTTTTGAGGTATTTGTCGTAGGCCAGTACCGTCACGCCAAACCCGCTGAGCCGCTGCGCCAACGAAGTTCCCATATTGCCATAGCCGATGATACCCACCGTTTTTCCCATCAGTTCTATTCCTCGGTTGGCTTCTCGGCGCCATAATCCTTTGCGGACTTCGGCATCGGCTTGGTGGATTTTATTGAACAAACACAGCAACATGCCCACGCAGTGTTCGCCCACCGCATCTCGATTGCCCTCGTTGGCTGCAAAAACTTTCACATGATGCTTTTTAGCCGCTTTGAGGTCTATCAAATCAAGACCTGCTCCTGCTCGTGCGATAAAACGAAGCTTGGGGGCTTTTTCAAAAAAGGCCTCGTCCAAAAACGTCTTACTTCTAATCATGAGCCCTTCATAATGCTGAATGGTTTCGTAAAGGGTCGCTCGTTGAATATCCGGCTCGTAGTCATACACAAAGCCCGCTTTTTCTAACAACAAAAAAAGACTGGGGTGCATGGCATCGGCAATCAATATTTTGGTTTCCATGGGTAGTTTTCTGGGGGCAAAAAATAAAACCTGCCCAAAGGTAGGCAGGTTTTGGAAAACGTTCCTTAAAAAAACAACAATTATAGGTGTGAATTGGTTAAGAGTTAAGTAGAATAAGTCACATTAAGGCACTCGTAATCAACGAGTTTTACCTACATATAGTTAAGGTCGTTGTTTCGTTTTAGCTTGATGATATGGGTCCAATTAAGGATCAGAATAAACGGATAAGTAGGGTCAAATTCATGCCAACGGATACCGAAATTAGCTCTTCCACCAAGCTTATGATGGTTGTTGTGGTACGACTCGCCCATCATTAAAAAATCAAATGGAAGCAGATTTTTGGCGGTGTCGTTTACTTTAAAATTAACATAACCGTATTTGTGTGCAAACCAGTTGATGATAACGCCATGCACAGGTCCCATCAAGTAATGAACAGGTAACAAGGCAAACATCCACGGACTGGTAGCAAACTTGATGTAAAACAAGGTATAAAGCACCCCCCAGCCAAGGCGACTGACCCAGCTGTCGCCTACACGCTCCATGAAGTTCCAGTTAGGAATGTTCTTCAAAAATTTAGGGTCAACCTTCGACTCGCCCTTGAGCAGTGCATTGTAGAAGTTTTTGGTTTTCCACATCATATCAAACAGATTGTCTGAATAGCTGGGCGAATGCGGGTCGTTTTCGGTGTCGGCATAGGCATGGTGCAACCGGTGCATGATGCCGTAAACCATGGGGCTTAGAAATGATGACCCTTGGGTGACCCAAGTGAACACATAAAAAAATCGTTCCCAGCCTTTGGACATGGTAAACATCTGATGGGCTGCATAGCGATGCAAAAAGAAGGTTTGTGAGAACAGCGACAGATACCAGTGCGCTACAAAAAACAAAAGAATATACATGAGTAAATAGACAATGTGGGGACAAAAATAGGGTGTGATTTTTCAAAAAAAGATGATAAAAGTCAGTTGCGCAATTGCTTGAAAAAATTCATTTTATAGGTGTGTTGCCAAGTTAGGTTTCCAAAAAATAAGCTATCCTTGACAAACCGTATGATTATTGCTACCTTTCAAACAGCCAATTTGTATTTACCCACATGGAAACTATCGCTATCAACTCGGACTTGACAGGCAAGGTATATCGGAGTACTACTCTGTCGTCAAAAGTAGTCCTAATCTGTTCTGCCACAGGCGTAAAACAACAGTATTACGAGGCGTTTTCTATTTGGCTTTCTACCCAAGGATACACGGCTATAACATTTGACTATCAAGGATTTGGCTTATCATTAAACGGTAGCATCAACGCATCAAAAGTTACGGCTTTACAAACTGGCCAACATGACTTAGAAACAGTCATTCAATATATTCAGCGTGAATTTCGCCCTCAGCACTTATTTTTGATTGGTCATAGCATTGGTGGACAAATCATAGGATTACCCGCTTCGGCTCCCGACATTAGTGGTGTTTTGCTTGTGGCGGCACAAAGTGGGTACTGGCGGCTGTGGCCCTTGCGGAGTCAACCTCGAATGTGGCTTACATGGCATGTATTGATGCCTTTATTGGTAAGACTTTTTGGGTATTTTCCTGGAAATTTTTTTAACATGGAAAACCTCCCCAAAGGCTTTGCACTCGAATGGGCCAAGTGGTGTCGGTCGCCACGCTATTTGTTTGACCATGTACCTCATGCCACAGAATCCTTTGCTCGTATCAAAACCCGTCTTGTGTCGTATAGTTTTAGTGACGACAACTATGCTCCTCAAGCGGCAGTGGACTGGCTTACCCAGCAATACACTAACGCCATTGTGACCCGAAAACACCTTCGCCTGCAAGAGGTGGGGTTGACTAAAATTGGCCATTTTGGGATATTCCGAGAGAAATGTGCAGACTCTTTGTGGGTGGATTTTGTGGCCGAAATGGAAAAAATGACGAATACCCCTTAACTTTGAGTGCGGAAACAAACATCCAGCTCATCCGTAACTACAACATTTATGAATAAAGTCTATTTAAGCGACTCAGGGCCAAAAGTTTCAGAAGCAATCTATGGATTTTGGCGTTGGACTGACAAAGGTGCCGAAACGGGTCCATTGATGGAAAAAACCGTGAACCTATGTTTGGAACTGGGTATTAATACCTTTGACCACGCCGATATTTATGGGGATTATTCCATCGAGGAATATTTTGGGAAAATAATCCAACAAAAATCATTCAAGCGAGACGACATTGTGCTGTTTAGCAAGTGTGGTATCCGCAAAACATCCAACGGATTTACCTATTACGACAACACCCGAAAGCACATTGTAGAAAGCGTAGAGGCATCCCTTCGGAAACTTCGTACCGATTACCTCGACATTTTTTTGCTACATCATATTGACATGCTGAGCAATCCTGAAGAAACGGCTCAGGTACTCATGGAATTGGTCAACTCTGGCAAAATCAAACATATTGGTGTTACTAATTTTTCGGTATTTCAGCACCAATTGCTCGAATCATACCTGAGAAGACCCATCGTCACGAATCATATTGAGTTAAACCTCGTCAATACCTCGGCCATCGAAGACGGTCGTCTCGACTTCATCAAACAGCGGTTCAGCAAGCCACTGGCTTGGGCACCACTTGCAGGTGGACGTATTTTGAACGGTAGAGACTACAAAACTGAAGTGCTTCGAGCCAAACTCAAAGAAGTGGGTGAAAAATACCAATCAAACATTGAACAAACAGCGGTGGCGTGGTTGATTCAGTTGGGTACTTTGCCGATTATAGGTTCATTATCAGAAGAGCGCATTCGCAACGCTGCTAGTGCTACGTCTGTCAAACTCTCGCACGAGGACTGGTACGAAATTTATAATTTAGCGATGCTCAAATAAGGAATAAGGTTTGGATTGACTGTCAGGTAGTTATTGTTCATTTTGTTTGATTACTCAACTCAGTATGAATACTTTAGAAATCGTACAAGCCTACTATGCGGCTTTCAATCGCAAAGATTGGGCGGGTATGTTGGCCTTGATTCATCCCGAAATCCGTCATGAAGTTAACCAAGGCGAACCTCGAATCGGCCATGAAACCTTTGCCGATTTTTTGAAACTCATGGACGAATGTTACGACGAAACACTCACAGATATGGTCTTTTTTTCGGAACCATCCAACCACCGAGTAGCCTGTGAGTTTGTGGTCAATGGCATTTACAAAAAAGGCGATGCCGATTTACCACCTGCTCGGAACCAGTCGTATGTACTGCCCGCAGGGGCATTTTTAGAGGTCACCGATGGTAAAATCAGCCGTGTGACTACCTATTATAATCTTCCGCTTTGGATTAAACTGGTATCTTAACCTTTCATGGAGCTATCGTTTATTACAAAACAAGGAGCTGCTTTTGAGTCGGTTTTTGACCAGTTGGCAGCGCTTCGGATTCGAGTTTTTAGAGATTATCCCTACCTCTACGAAGGTACAGTCGAACACGAGCGAGAGTACCTCAAGGTGTATGCTAAGGCCGAGCAGTCTTTTTTGTTTGGAGTGATGGACGGCCAGCAACTGGTAGGCGCTACCACGGCCATTCCACTTGCTAACGAAACACCCGATGTACAGGAGCCCTTTTTGAAAGCTGGAATGGATATTGAGCGTATTTTTTATTTTGGCGAAAGCATTTTGCTGTCGGCCTACAGGGGTTTGGGCTTGGGGAATCGTTTTTTTGATGAGCGAGAAGCACATGCTCGGCGATTGGGCCACTATACCCATACTTGCTTTTGTGGGGTAGTTCGCCCTGCCGACCATCCCGCCAAACCCCACGACTACCGCCCCTTGGACGAATTCTGGACCAAGCGTGGTTACCTGCGTCAACCCCAGCTCCAAAGTCAATTTGAGTGGCTCGACTTAGGCGATTCTACCCCTACCATCAAGCCTATGGTGTATTGGATGCGTCCCTTGTAAACGTTATGCTTTAGCTTAAACTACAAAACTCAACGATGCACCCCATTGTAGCTGCAGCCCAGTATCCGATTAGTTTCCATCGCAGTTTTGCAGCATGGCAGGAGCATACTACGCAATGGGTCAAAGAGGCTGTCCGTCAGAAAGCCCAATTGCTGGTTTTTCCCGAATATGGCGCTATGGAACTGGTCAGTTTGCTTCCAGAAGCCATCCGAGCCGACATCAAGCAGCAAGTTCGTAGTCTGCAACTTCTAGAGGCTGATTTTTGTACGGTGTTTGAAAACCTTGCTCGTCAGCATCAGCTTATCATTGTGGCGCCCAGTTTGCCTGTAGTAGTAGGTCAGCAAATTTACAATCGAGCGTATGTGTTTGGACCCAAAGGCGGGGTTGCTTACCAAGAAAAATTCTTCATGACTCGCTTTGAAAACGAAGACTGGGGCGTAAACAGCGCTCCCAAGCAGCTCAATTTGTTTGAGACCTCTTGGGGAAGTTTTGGCATACAGATTTGTTATGATATGGAGTTTCCGATTGGGGCGCAGTTACTCTGCGCAGCCGGAGCCAATTTAATACTAAGTCCGAGCTGTACCGAAACCATCCGGGGCGCTACTCGTGTGCACGTAGGTGCTCGTGCAAGAGCCTTAGAGAACCAATGCTATACGCTTGTTTCTCAAACCATTAACAACGCCGAATGGTCGCCCACGGTGGATATTAACTACGGCTATGCGGCCTGTTATAGTTCGCCAGACAAAGGCTTACCTCCCGAAGGCATTGTGGCGATTCAACCTCCACAAACGCCCGGATGGTTAGTCACTTCGTTGGACATGAAGGCACTCGAAACCGTAAGAACCGATGGGCAAGTATTCAATTTTAAAGACTTACAGCAAACTCTCACTTCGCTCAAAGGAGAGCCCATTCAAGTAGTGCGATGGATGATTTAATTGCCTCAAATTTGATTACAACTACTGCCAAGAGAAGCACAATAGTATAGCCCATATTACCGCTTACCCATTTAATCCTCCTCCGTACTCTCTGTCGTATCAAACTGCTGCGAAGATAATAAGTGTTTTTCGCTGAATAAGGACAAAATCGCCAGCGCATCGGCGTCGGAGAGGTTTTGTCCAAAGCGGACGGTTTGAGAGTCATACGCAAAGCAAATGCTTCCGCCAAGCCAAAAGCCTCGCTGGCGAGAACGAGCGTCATTGCGAGTAAACAACTGCTCTGGCTGAACCCTCATCTTTTGGATAGATGCCAGCGTGTAGCTGGCAGGTTTCAGAAAAGGAACCCCTTTCTTGGTGATGGTCAACGTACCTTGGCCTATGGTAATGATTTCTTTGCCGAACAGATTCCACCACACCGCTGCCAAGGCCATTAGTCCACCTACGCTCCACGCCACAAACCAAATAAACAGAAAAATACGCTTGCCGTCCACATCGGCAAGTAAGCCTAACAAGCTACCAAGAGCAGCTATTTCGCCCACTAGCCAGCCTAACAGCCAAATGCACAAGAAGACAATCAAAAACCAATTCTTTTTGGTAGCAATGGTGATTTCGAGATTGGTAATAAAATCCTGAACAGTAACACGGTCGGAAAAAGTAGGCATCATAACGGCAAATGGATCAATGATGGCGAAAGGTACAGAAGATACTCACATCATGCATTACCGTTTACTAAATGGTCAGGTACTATGAATAAATCCAGTACCTGACCATGGTGGGAAAGTGTGTGTTCAATGACAATAATCGTCACTTAATTGCAAGGGATTGCTCCCCATTCGGTGCTAAAAATAGTTCCCCACAGTTTGTAGCATTTCTGTAGGTCTTGGGCGGTGGCAAATTTCAATTCCATGTTTAATGGATCCACACACGAAACCCCTTCTACTTTCATCACGATATTTTTGGCATCAATCGGAATTTGATATTCTTTGGTTGAGCCGAGCGCTACCTGCTCGTTTTTGACTACGTTGCCCGACGCATCGGTATAAACTAATGCAATAGAGGCTACGTACCCGCTCTGATTAAATACCGAAAGGAGCCCGTACGACTTGCTTTTTTCGCCTGCTTTTTTGCCCTGCAAAACGGCATCAAGTGATTCATTGCCCGTTAGTTTTTCTTTTTTTTCCTCGGTAGCTACCGGTTGAGGGGTGGTTTGGGCTACTATTTCTTCACCAAAATAGCTTTGGGTGCTCAGATTCAGGTTTTTGTTGATGACGTAAGCCGAAATACTGTTGAGCGAATGACAAGAATAGAAATAGCCATCGGTTACTTTATCCCATCCTTTTCCGAATTTGGTATGCAGTAGTGTTCCGTTTTCGTCAATACCCCAGGCGTTCTCAAAACTATATCCGCTCACGCTTTTCATTTTACCCACCGAGAAGCTCCACGTTTTGCCACCGTCGTTAGTTTTCCATACGTTACCTTGGTTGACCGTCCACGCCACAGTGGCTGATACGGCCGAGATACTTTGTGCCGAACCTGTTACTTTTTCCCAGTTTTGCCCCCCATCAGTGCTGCGAAATATCCCCAAGTCTTGATTGACAGCCCACAGCACGTTGGCATCTACCACCGAAAGTTGTTTAAACTGCCCCGATAGCGAAGTCCAGGTAGTCCCGCCGTCGGCGGTATATTCTACTTTGTCTTCAAAGGTAAGGCCCCAAGCTACATTGGCATTTTCGGCTGATATGTAGGCCAGTTTTTTGTCGAGCAAGCCCCAGCTTGCTCCGCCGTCGGTTGATTTCATGACATAGCCTGCTACGTTTACTCGCCATAGTACGTCAGGATTAGCCACCGAAAGTTGGTCGGCAAACGTGGTACTTCCACCAATGGCTCCGAGCACCACCTTGATGGGTAAGGGTTTAATTTTCCAACGAGCACTGAGCCAACCGGATTGAATAGCTCCCATCTCTAAGGCTTTTTCGGTGTGCAAATACACCCCTCGCCAAGCATTTTTGATACGCACTTGGTCGGTGGTGCCTTCAACAGGTTCGAGCACCCACATAGCGCTCATCCATCCGGGTTTTATTTCTCCTATGGCTGGAATTTTCCCGTCTGTTTCGGCATGGAGGTAGAGGCCAGTAGCCACGTGTTTGATACGAACGGCGGTGTTGTTAGGAATTTTTTCGATAGTCCATTCGGTATTTTCGCCTGATTTGCCAAACCCGGCTTTGTTGTTTTCAACGTTTAGATAATTATTGACTCGCCAAACGTTGGCCACCTCGACGTTTTCTTGTGCATAGGTTGCAAAGGTCGTCCCTAAAAGTATGGCAATAGGCAGTACAAAAACTACCGCTTTTGCCAAAACCTGCCGTAACAGGTAACTTTGATAATGTGGAAACATGGTAGTGCTGTTGAAAAGAGTTTATTTTTCGCCTACAAACACATAAGGACTGTTGCCTTTATCGCCAGTACAAGCGGCATCGGCATCCCATCTACCTGCGATTTTTTCCCATTGGCAGGTGGCAGCATTACATTTAAAGGTCAGGTCGTCCCACCATACTCGATTGCACTTCGGGAAAACGTATTTGTTGTAGGCGCCGCCAGCTATCGAAACTGACTGCCCTCCTGTGCCTTGTGGTAAGCGAAACTCTACCCAGGTGTGGTCACTGACATTGCGGAAAGTCTGAGGTGAGCAACCACAAGCCGTAGAAGGTTTGGGGGCGTAGAGGGGGAATTCACCAACGTTTTCTCGCTTTACTACGCCACCTGTGCTGGTAACTTTATCAATAATCATTTTGTTGTTGTCAAACTTGGCCAAGAGGTAATGATTGTAGTCGGCAGAGCCCGAATAAAATAACGGAACTCCCGAGCCTCGATAGTCAGAAGTATATAATCCGTGGTTTTCGTGGATATGTCCTCCAAAGACGGCAGATACGTTGTAGGTTTTAAACAGATTAGCGAGTTCTGCTGATTTTGCATTGGCATCAGGTCGGGCGCTTAGTGTTGCACCTTCGGTTCTGACCCCTTTGACGTACTGATCTGCCCAATGCTCAAGAGGGTCGTGAAAAAGTACAATAATGGCTTTACCTTCGTTACGAGCTTGAGCAAAGTCGTTGGTTAGCCACTTAAACGAGTTGGTAATCTTGACTGTCTTGGTCTTGGCAGCCCCAATGCTTACATAATTGCTCCATTCTCGCTCATAGAGCGGATAATATTGGAGTTGCACAAAATGCACGTTTCCTTCGTTCCAAGAGTACGCCAAACTTCCCGAAATCGTAGTTACGATCGTTCCGTTATAGCCGTTTTCGACTTTGTAGTCAGAATTTGGATAGTTTTTGGCTTTGAGTTGTTCTACCATGTATTCTACCATGTTGTTGGCGGCGGCGTTTTCGTAGGTGTCGTCCACGTTGTTGGCATAATCGTGATTGCCTAAACTTACGTGCATAGGCGCTTTGAGGCCGCTATAAATTTGTTTGAACACATCAAGTTCCTTAGCATGTCCAAAATTGGTCAAATCGCCATTGATAATCACACCTCTTACATTGCCAAGCTGGGCTGTTAGGTCATTCATGGTTTTCACAAATTCGTTGTTCGACACCAGCGACTCTTTTTCTGTTTGCTCACGTGATTGTTTCATGTTTTTTGCCCAAGGATATTGGGTATCTGAGGCAATAATCATGTGAAACGACGTAACAGGTGTAAGCTGCCACCAAGCACTGTTCCAACTTTCGGAGGTGATTTTACTGAGTTCGAGCGTGCCACGCTCTACGTGCAGGTAGTCTTTGGTCCAGTCGTTAATGATAAAAAACAAGCCGTTCATGTTAGGCACAGGCTTGAGCGTCCAGCGAGCGCTCAGCCAACCGGGCTGAATCTGCGTGCATTGAAGTTTGCCAGTTTCGTTGTTGAGGTAGTCGCCGGTGGCTGTGTTTCTAATACGAGCTGATGTGCCTACGATTTCGAGTGACCATTGGGTTAGCGACGTAGATGGAAACGACGGTGCGCTACCAGCATTGCCATTTTCTAAACCAAGGTTACCTTTTCGGTAATAATTAGAAATAGTGCCTTGTGCCATAACCCATTGGCTAAACAGACACAGTACAAACAATAACCCAAGGCGAGACGGAACGAAAGGTGTCGTTTTCATTTAGTTTTTGGTAGTTAAAGGATGGAATATCGAAAAGAACATCACAAAATTGGCAGAAGAATAACGGGCAAACAATCACCCCAAAAGGTGAAAATTGGGTACGTTTTTACCCTTAAAATCACCCGACAGGGTGATAGTTTTATCGGTAAATAGGGGTTACTTTTGTGTAAACAATTGTACAAATGGAACGTACTAAAATCAGCATCGTTGAAGATAATCGGGTGATTAGAGACAACGTTTCGAAATTCATCAGCTTTCACGAAGAGTTTGAGATAGCTCAAGTACACGCCTCTATTGAGTCGTTCTTTCGGGCACTCGACCTTGACCCAAGGCTCAAAACAGATATTATTTTGCTGGACATTGGCCTACCGGGCATGTCGGGTATAGAGGCGTTGCCGTATATCTTTGAGCGTTTGCCCGAAGTAAACGTAGTTATGCTCACCACTTACGAAGAAGAAGACATGATTCTGAAAGCCCTTTGCTCAGGGGCGTGCTCATATATCTCTAAAAAAGCTAGCCTACCCGAAATTGTGGATGCCCTCCGAATTGTGGTCAATGGCGGCTCATATATGTCGCCGTCTATTGCCCGAGAAATCGTCAATCACCTCATGGGGGGGCGAGTGAGCAAGGCCTCCATTCTGAGCGACCGCCAAAAAGAAATCTTGGAAATGCTAGTAGATGGCAAAAGTTACGGGGCTATTTCGGAGCGGCTGTTTATTTCAGTAGAAACTGTACGCTCTCACATCAAAAAGATGTATAAAGTCTTGCAAGTCAACAACAAAACAGAAGCCATTACCAAGTACATGAAGGGACAGATTGGGTGATAAAGGTCATTGTTTGATTCACGTGTTTTTAATATCTTGCTTCAGTTTTTAATGATTCAGCAATGAAAAAAGGTATCAACTTGGGTTTATTACTTAGCCCTTTGGTCTGCTATTTAGAATGGGGTAAGAACCAATCTTCTTTTCTGTTTCAAGCAGAATATTTGCTGTTTTTTGGGAGTAACCATGCGACCAATTCATTCACACATCCCCTTGTTTTGCTGCCCTTGTGTGGACAATTACTCATCGTCTATTCATTGTTTCAGGCTAATCCCAACAAGCGATTGACTCTGATAGGCTTGCTGATGATAGCTCCCCTTATCCTCATGATTTTAGTAGCAGGACTTTTAAGTCTAAACCCCAAAATCATTCTATCTACTATTCCCTTTGGGGTTGTTTCGGTACTGTTATTTCGGTATTGGAAAAAGCTGTGATGGATAGACTTATTTTCAAAAAGCATTATTACCAGCTACAGAAGGATGTCTGACTGCGTCCCATTCTATATAATCGCTAAGTAGTATTTAATGACGTAAACAGAGCAAAAAAGAAATCCTTTAGGAAAACTCCGCAACTCAGATAACATCCTGAAGCTGTTTTTAACTTTTAAGGTAACTATTTTAGCCTATTCCAAAAGTCAGAGACTTTATACCAGAGAATCCCTAACAAGAAGTTGGGACTCATGCGGTTTAGCGTCTCTGACGCTTTTCGCCAAGTAGCCCAATAGTTATCTTTTAAGTTAAAAGCCAATTGGGCGGGATGCCGCCCAGCGGCATCCCGCTTTACCTTGTTTGGTGTCGGTTTGAAAAACTCGGTTGGACAAACTCGGTTGGACAAACTAACACCCCCAACTGGTGGTTTCGGTTGTTTCCAATCGAAACGGTACTTCTAAAAAAATGATAGTAAAAGCGCTCGCTGAAAGGTTAAACAGATTCCTAATTTCCTCTATGTCTTAAAATATTCCAATAGCCTTTTTTTTATTGCTCTGCTGAAAGGGATAACATGGCGCTCAATTTCTAACGTGTCAAATGCTACCTTATCCACTTTGGATAAGCAGACTATGTACGATTTATGCACTCGCAAAAATTGAGGATATTTTGCTAAGTTTTCTTCCATTGCCTTGAGATTACTTAGCGTCAAAAACTTGTGATTGCTTGTAAACACCGACGAATAGTTCTCCTCTGCCTTAATGAACAAAATATCAGTAAGCTTTATTTTTTCTATTTTCCCATTGGATTTGATGAAAATAGAGTCATCTAAATCATTTTTTAATTGCGGACTTACTTGATTTTTCAGGTAATTCAACTCATTGCTTAGATTCTCTTTGATAAGGGCATCGAATCTTTTCTGCGTTTCGTAGCGGTCAATAAACAAACGTATCACTGTTGCAATGGTCATATAATAACCAATATGGAAAGTGGAAGTAGTGATACTTCTGAAAAAATTCCAGTACATGGCATAGGGTGTATAATGTAGAAATACTTGACTAATACACAATGAACGCAAATACGCCAAAACAACCAATGTGGTTACACAAACGCTTAGAAAAAGCCATAGGCCTTTTCTTATCAAAATCGTTGGTACATACACGTAATAAGTAAGATAAAAAGTGAGGGCAGCAAAACTCGTGCAAATAAGCGCATTTGCAAAGGTGACTGGAGGTGGGTCAATGACCTTGTAATATTCCCACCAAAAAAAGAAAACAGACAATCCTATTAGGGCGTGCTGAAGATGATAGCGAAGTAGAAATTGCATGATGTTCCCCAAATTAAATACAAACACCTTCTTACGAATTTTGAGCCTATACCATTCGTCAATAAAAAAATACACTTGCTGTATTCTCGTTAGTTGGTAGCATTTAGAAGGATTTTCTAACTCCATATTTGCGAAGTAGCTCACAAAATTCCAAGATATGGAGTGAGCTAATGATCTTTTTATCTTCTAAATTTAAAATAAAATCACATGAAAAAGTTATTGTACGTATTGATTTTTCTTTGCTCTACAACGCTTTCTTGTCAATGCAACGCCCAGAGCGATAGAGTCAAAAATTGGCACCAAGATATTGATTTCTTATTAACAGAAATCAAAAAACAGCACTATGTCTATAAAAACAGCGCATTGCCTCAGGCATTGACCCAGCAACTTGAAAACCTCAAACAACACACGGCAGAATATAGCGATGAGCGTATGCTAATAGAACTACAACGGGCAATGTATCATTTGGGCGATGGGCATTCTTATGTGCTACCTTTCGGCGCAACTGTTGCTCCGATTCATTTTTTACCACTTCATTTTTATGAATTTTCAGATGGTATGTTTGTGATTGATGCCAATAATGAGTATCAACACTTAATAGGGTTAAAAGTAAAAAAGATTGGCAACACCACACCCCAAAAACTGATGCATGACATGGAGCATTTCATCAGCCAGGACAATACAATGGGTGCAAAATGGATTGGCCCTTTTTTCTTACGCTTTCGTGGGCTATTAGAAGCCTACAAGTTACCCAAAAACTCACCAGATATTGAATTACAATTTGAAAATAAAACAGGGAAGATGATCAACGAAAAGATAACCTTTGTACCTGTTCCAAGACAAAGAGGTATCCCCAAGTTAGTTGCACCTAAAACCAACGTGCCATTGTATTTATCGAATGTCCACACTAATTTTTGGCTGAAAGATATTCCTCAAAAAAAGACGTTGTATTGGCAATTCAATCAGGTGTTTGGCAGTGATAATGAATCTATCTACACCTTTAGTAAACGTTTTGACAGTCAACTAATTGCTCAAAAGCCCCGTTTGCTTATTGTAGATGTTAGGCACAACAATGGGGGTAATGGTGATTTAACTCCGCCACTGATTGCTATTTTGAAAAAGTATGAAAAAAGCCAACAAGGCAAAATTGTGGTCATAACAGGGCGCAATACATTTTCAGCGGCTCAAATTTTTATTACCAGAGTGGATAAAGAAACCAATGCTCTTTTTGTGGGCGAGCCGAGTAGTTCTTCCCCCAATTTTGTAGGCGAAGAGAATGGCGTCATATTGCCTTATAGCAATGCAATTGTCAGTATTTCTAATCGGTATCACGAAAACAATAAAGGGGATAGTCGCAAATGGATTGAGCCTAATTTGCCTGTCTTTTTGTCGTCGAAAGATTATTTTGAGGGTAAAGACCCTGTATTAGAGGCTATTTTTAAAGAATATCAAAAATGAAACTAATCAGACGGTCAGGCAACACCAGTAAAAACACCGACGATACTTAGTAAATAGAACTTCTTCTTTCGATAAAATAACCACAGTGGATTCTATAAAATCTTGAAAAGATACAAGTTTTCAAAAAGTTTCTTATTTTTGGATGAATAGTCATTACCATACTGACTAGAGTGGCTATACGATTTCTCTAGGCTTTCTGTTGCCTTTGCATCAAAACTATTGACAACTTTATCTACTGCCCATGAAAACACATTGGCTTGGCATGTTGCTCGTCTTTGTGAGCCTATCAGGCTTTTATTCTAAAAAGCCAATACGCCTTTTCGATGGCAAAACCTTCAAAGGCTGGGAAGGCGATACCCTGACGATGTGGCGAATCGAGAAGGGGGCATTGGTAGGCGGCAGTCTCGAACAAGAAGTGCCGCACAACGATTTTTTGTGTACGACCCGTAGCTATGCCAATTTTATATTGAAACTAAAAGTAAAACTCACAGGCACGAAGGGCTTTATCAATTCAGGGATTCAGTTTCGTAGCCAGCGACTGAAAGACCCTGCCTACGAAATGATTGGTTATCAGGCTGATTATGGCGAGAAATATTGGGGTACCTTATACGACGAGTCTCGCCGCAACAAGACCATTGCGGGTCTCAACCCTGACGAAACCCAACAGTTTATCAAACTCAACGACTGGAACGACTACGAACTACGAGCCGAAGGCCGCAGAATTAGAATATTTATCAATGGCCGACAAACAACCGATTACACGGAGGAGGATTTGTCCATTCCGCAATTGGGTTTGATTGGCTTTCAAATTCATAGTGGCGGGCCAGCACAAGTGGCTTTTAAAGACATTTTTATGGAAGAATTACCCTAATATCCCCCTCCCCAGAGATGGGATAGGGCTGAGGTCATCAAATTGCCATTTTACTCATCCTCTAACCTAAACCGTTGCCCATGTTTCGTTTAGTCACCTTCTTACTGTTGGGAATCCTCATCATGCCCCAAGTGTATGGTAGTGCCCTGATTCCTACCATAAAACCAAAGCAAGACACCACCAAAATTGACCAAGAGTTTGCCTTAGAGGCTACCATGCTGGGTTATTTTGCCAAAAACGGTACTCGGAACCCCACCCTAAAAGTGAAAAAGGGCAGTGTGGTACGTATTACCATTACCAATGGCGAACTCATGACGCACGATATCATGCTAGAAAAGTTAGGTATCAAAAGCAAAACCATTTTAGAGAAGGGTTCCAAGGCGAGCATCACCTTTGTGGCCGACAAAAGCGATACCTATTATTGTTCGGTGCCAGGGCATCGTGCCGCAGGCATGGTAGGCAAACTTACAGTAGTAGAAGGCGACATCGCCGAGGTGAAAGTGGTAGGCAAACTACCCATGAAGAATGGCAAACCGCTCAACCTCAACTTTGAAACAGGTACCTTAGACGACTGGAAAGCCACAGGCGATGCCTTTGTGAATCCATTAATCAATGCCGACCCTTCGCCCCTTCACGACAAAGAAATGAGCATTGGCTTTGAAGGAAAAAACTTTCTCAGCAGTGGTGGCACCGTCAATTACAAACTAACCGGTACACTCACATCCGTGCCATTTACCGTTACGCATCCTTTTGCGTCTTTTATGGTGTCGGGTGGGGCTTTGCAAGATACCCGTGTTGAGCTTGTGCTGGCCGATACCAAAAAAGTTATTTTCAAATCAACAGGCCAAGGGCGTGCCACGCTTCAGCCTGTGGTGGTTAATCTAAAACCCTATCTGAACAAAAACATCTTTATCCGAATCATTGATAACGAAACAGGTATTTCGCAAATCCCTTATATTCAGAATGATCGGTTTGCCCATATCAATTTTGACAATTTCCTTTTTTACCCCACCCGACCTGAGTTTCCTAACGAACTATTCCAGAAAGACATCATCGTCTTACCTCCCCTTGACCCTGTGCTCAATGCCGGCCTTTCGGGCATCGAAGCAGCCAAGGCCATGACTCCTCCTAAAGGCTTTAAAGTGACCTTAGCAGCTGCCGAACCAGCCATTATTCGCCCGATTAGCTTTACGATTGACTGGCGTGGCCGACTTTGGGTAGTGGAAGGACACACCTACCCTGTGCCCGCCCCCGAAGGACAAGGCCGTGATCGCATCTTGATTTTTGAAGACACCAACGGCGACGGCACCTTAGACAGTCGCAAGGTATTTAAAGAAGGCTTGAATCTTGTCAGTGGCATTGAAGTAGGAATGGGGGGTGTTTGGCTGGGAGCAGCACCCTATTTGTTGTTTATCCCTACTGATTTTACTACTGACACACCCACTGGTGAGCCTCAAAAACTACTCGACGGCTGGGGTACACAAGACACGCACGAAACCCTCAACAGCCTTCGCTGGGGCCCTGACGGTTGGCTGTATGGTACGCACGGCGTGTTTACCCACTCCAAAGTAGGCAAACCCGGCACCCCCGACGACCAACGAACCAAGCTCAATGCAGGTGTGTGGCGCTACCACCCCACCAAACATCAGTTTGAGGTGTTTGCCGAAGGAACGAGCAACCCTTGGGGAATTGATTTCAACGACTATGGTCATCCGTTCATTACGGCTTGTGTGATTCCACATTTGTACCATATCATTCAGGGAGGCCGATACTTCCGTCAGGCGGGTAAGCACTTCAACCCCTACATCTACGACGACATCAAAACCATAGCCGACCATGTGCATTGGCTCGGCGACCGTGGCCCTCATGCAGGCAATTTTAGGTCGGCGGCGGTGGGTGGTGGTCATGCTCATGCAGGGGCCATGATTTATCTGGGCGGCAATACCTGGCCCAAAGAGTATCGTAACACGATTTTTATGAACAACATCAACGGCGCCAGACTCAACATGGACCAACTCACTCGCTCAGGCTCAGGGTATGTGGGCTCGCACAAGAAAGATTTCATGGCTATGAACGACAGTTGGTCGCAGTGGTTGAATTTTAAGTACGACCCCAGCGGCTCCGTGTTTGCTATTGACTGGTATGACAAAAACCAATGCCATAGCTCCAACCCCGACGTGCATGACAAAACGATGGGGCGCATTTTTAAGATTAGCCACGAAACCGACAAGTGGGTGCAAGTAGATTTGTCGAAGGCAACGGATATGGAATTGGTGAACTACCAACTCCACCCCAATGACTGGTACGTGCGCCAAGCTCGTACTATCTTGCAAGAACGGGGCGGTAATAAGCAAGTACAAGATGCCTTGAAGGCGATTTTAGCCACTAATCCTGATGTTACTCGCAAACTACGAGCGTTGTGGACGCTGCACGTAACCAACGGGTTGTCCGAAAAAGAATTGAATGAATTGTTGGCTAATCCCAACGAATATGTAAGAAGTTGGGCCATTCAGCTATTGGCCGAAAACAAAAGCATTTCTACCGAAACCCTGAAACTCTTTGGCAATCTGGCTCAAAAAGATAATTCGGCACTCGTGCGGCTTTATTTAGCCTCGGCCATGCAACGTATTGACCCAAGCCAACGATGGGAAGTGCTGGAAGCCCTTACGCAAAAAGTAGAGGACAAAGCCGACCATAACCAACCGCTGATGCTCTGGTACGCCGCCGAACCGCTGGCCGAAATAGACACAAAGCGAGCCATCCAACTGGCCGAAAAAGCCAAAATGCCTAAGTTTTTGAACTACACCATTCAGCGGGTAGGTGCTATCAATTCGGAGGAAGCCAAAAAACAACTCAAAGAATTAGGCGAACGACTCAGCAAAACAGGCTCACACGAATACCACGAGGAGCAAATGCTGATTGATAAACTTACAGGCAAATCGCACTCAACTATGTGACAGACTATGAAACCAACTCCATTTATTTTTCGCCTTTTTAGTCTAACGTTCGTGTTCATTTGGGGCTTGAGAGCCACCTCCTACGGCCAAACACCCCCCATTGACGTATCGAGTAGTTTCAAAAAAACAACCCTCACCCGAGAGTTCATTTCGGAAGGTGCTGCCGTGGCCGACTTGAACAAAGACGGTAAGCTCGACATTGTGGCGGGCTATTATTGGTTTGAAGCCCCTAACTGGACCAAACATCAACTAGCCCCCGCCACTCCTAACACAGGGCTGGGAGAAGTCTTTGGATTTGGCATGTCAAAAGCCTTTAACCCTCGCAAAGAATACAGTAATTCGTTCTTGAACTTGGGGATGGATGTGAACCTCGACGGCTGGGACGATGTAGTCATCATTGATTTTCCGGGTAAACCTGCCTTTTGGTTCGAGAACCCCAAAAAGCAACAAGTAGAAGCCTGGGCCAAGCACATCATTGCCGACTCGGTGGGCATCTCCAACGAATCGCCGGGGTTCATTGACCTCGACGGCGACGGGCGACTCGATATTTTGTGTGGAGACAAGGCCAAAAAACAGATTATTTGGCTACAAGCCCCACTCAAAAAAGGACAAACCGAATGGAAACGCTTTAACCTTACGCCAGAAAATGTGCTTGGTACCGAAATCTTCTCGCATGGCATCGGCTGGGGCGACATTAACAAAGACGGCCTCAACGACATTGTGATTCGGGAAGGTTGGTTTGAAGGAACAAAAGACTTAAAGGCAGGAAATTGGAAATTTCACCCCGCCAATTTGGGCGAACCTTGCTCGCACATGCAAGTGCTTGACGTCAACGGCGACGGCAAAAACGACGTAGTGAGTGCCTCGGCTCACGCCTTGGGCATTTGGTTTCACGAACAGGTAGAAGAGCAAGGAAAAATCAACTTCGTGACGCACGTCATGAGCAAAGCTACGGCCCAAACGCACTCCTCCATCATGGCCGATTTGAACGGCGACGGTCGTAAAGAGTACGTTACGGGCAAACGCTTTTTGGCGCACCACGGCCGTGACCCGGGCGATGCTGACGCCGCCTTGTTGTTATATTTTGAATTCACCCCCGGCCAACAACCCTATTGGAAGGAATACCTGATAGACAATGACTCAGGCGCTGGCCTCAACATCGTAGCCCAAGACATCAACAAAGACAAAAAAATTGACATTGTCATCGCTAATAAAAACGGGGTGTTTTTGTTTGAGAATGGGGTGAAGAGGTAATAATTTCGTTGCTGTAAATGATCTGTGCAAGGCAACCGCAAGGGTTGCCGCTACGAATAGGTCGGTTTGTAGTGGCAACCCTTGCGGTTGCCTTAGCCCTGAATTACCTGCCTGTTTGCACAAATTATTCACAATAACAAAAAATAAAGGGCTTGCAACTTTAAGCGTTCTTTCGTCACTTAGCATAGTGAAACCACGACAAAATACAGAAATTGATTGATCAATAAAATCTGAACATTGGGCAGTGCAAGAGCTTGTAGATTTTAGAAAAATCATGAATGAGATAAAGGCGAAAAATGCAAAGCGTAAAGAAAAAGCGTTGCGATTGAATAATAGCCAAACAAAGTCTTCCTAATAAATTACAAACTATCATTTGCTTTTGTTGATGTTTTAATGAAGCGACACCAACAATTCAGGCAACAGCTTGGGGATACATTTAGGTTTCTGTCAGTTATTAAACAAAGCATACTATTTTGATTTTCATGCTCTTTCATGCTTTTTGCTTTAATGGCTAACGTATAGGTTGTTGTCATTCCATGATGGGTGGAAAAAACTAAAACCACCGAAATTTATACCCATGCAACCACCAAAGGGTTTGATGGGGCAACCTATGCAAACTCAAAAGCCCCTTAGATAAGTTGAATATATGAAGATGTTTATGTATTCTTGGAAAGCGATGCCTTGGGATCGTAATCATGCGAAAATGTATCGTACTAAAAAGGCAACAACTACAGCAGAAATAAACGCAAGTTTTTAATAAATAAACGCAAAGGTTGCGTTTATTTGGATGTTGGTGGCAACCTTACCTAACGCCACCGAAAAGACAGAAAATTATACAAAATATATAAATTACGTGAAAATATCACGCAAAAATCTTTTTTTATTAAATATTTTTGACATGAGAGAATATATCAGTACGTTTGCGTGAAAATTTCACGAATATGCTAATTAGATTTGCAATAAAGAATTTATTTTCCTTTAAGGAAGAAACAGAATTTAATTTGCTTCCAAGTAAAACTAAAAGACTATCTCATCACAAACATACAAAAAGTGGTATTGAGATTTTAAAATTGTCAGCAATTTATGGAGCAAATGGTTCGGGAAAATCCAACTTGATTCGTTCTATATCATTGTTAAAAATGATGATTCTAAGAGGACTCATTCCTCATTCTCTCACAAGTCAAAAATTCAAACTATCTGAATCATTACAGACTGAACCTGTTGAATTAGCAATTGAATTTTTCGCCAACAATGCAATTTACTACTATACTATTGCAGTTAATGACGGATTAGTAATTGATGAATATTTCAGTTCAAACAATGCGAATCAAGAAGATGAAATGATTTTTCATAGGAAGTATGAAAATGGGAAATCTTCAATTTCTTTTTTTGACGAATTTGAAAGCGATAAAGAAAATTTGACATTAAAGAAAATCATAGAAACTGATCTACTAAAACCGAATCAACCACTTTTCAGTCTATTAAACACCATAAGCAACAATGCGTTTATTGATATTAAAGTGGCTTATAATTGGTTTGAACACGGTTTAACCGTTATCTATCCAGAAACAAAAGCAACTGGCTTAGTGTTAGAAATTGAATCAGAAGAAGGTTTTAAAGAGTTTGCTAATGAACTTATGTGTTCGTTTAACACGGGAATTACAAACTTAAAAGTTGATGTAAAAACCGTGGAGGATTTTTTTGGAAAGGATAATCAGAAAGAAGTTGATGAAATAAAAGCAGAGTTGAAAAACAACCCTGAAAAGAAAATTGGCTTGGTTACAAATGCAAAAACTACGGAAGAAGTTGTTGTTGTAAATGATGATGGAAAGATTTTAGCTAAAAGACTTTTATTTGAACATAAAGGCGACAAGAATCAAAACGTGGAGTTTAGGTTTGATGAGGAATCTGATGGAACAAGAAGGCTTTTAGAGTATTTACCTGCGTTTAACAGCGTCATAAAAAATTCACCTACTTTCATAATTGACGAAATTGAAAGAAGCATCCACCCTTTAATTATCAAAGAAATCATTAGTAAGTTCAGTAAAGATGAATCCACAAAAGGTCAATTGATTTTTTCAACTCACGAATCAAATCTATTAGACCAAGAAATATTTAGAACAGATGAAATTTGGTTTACTGAAAAAAGTATTTTGGGATCTACGAAACTTTATTCATTGAGTGATTTCAAAGAACATAACACTATTGACATAAGAAAAGGTTATTTGAATGGTAGATATGGAGCAATTCCTTTTTTAGGAAATTTACAAGATTTAAACTGGCATAAATTTCAAGATGAAAAGGAATAAAGTATACGAAAGACGGGAACCTACTAAAGACGGCAAACTTTACTTTATCTTTTGCGAAGGAGATAAAAGAGAAACTACGTATTTCTACTTTTTCAATAGAATTGCCTCGCAAATTATTATTCAAATTGTACCCATTGAAGATGGCAAAAATTCACCGATTGGATTATATAATAATGCTTGTCAAAACCTATTAAAAAGCCAAGAAAACCCGAATCCTTCTTACACATTGAATGACGGAGATGAAGTTTGGTTTATTATTGATACAGACAAGTGGGGAGACCAAATTAACACATTAAGAGAAAATGTTTCAAATCATCAAAACTGGTTTGTTGGACAAAGTAATCCATCCTTTGAAGTTTGGTTGTATTATCATTTCAGAAATGAAAAACCACAAAATTCAATAGAAAATTGGAAAGAATATTTAAACAAACTTGTAAAAGGTGGTTTTGATAACAGAAAACACCCAATCTTCATTGAAACAGCAATAACTAACGCAGAAAATAATTACTCAACGACAAATAAAATCCCTGACGATGTTACAACAGAATTATTCTTTCTTGGACAAAAAATACTTCCTCTAGTAAAACAAGACATTGATTTACTCTTAAACCAACAGAATGAATAAAAGGCAGCAGCTAACACGGGTAACTGTTGCACAACTAGCGAAAAGTGTCATGGCAGACCTTCATAACTGATTTCTAACAGGGGGGAGCTTTGGGATGGCCAACCTGCGTTGAAAATTTAGAACCCTTCTTGTCGAAGTTATAGAAGCCGTTTTGCTCCATTTTTGCCTATACAAACTGACTTCTTCCCTAATCGGCAGCACTTGCGCCACGGGCTGAACCCTTTTACGCTCAAATCGCAAATACTTCTGCAAGTTGTAGCTCAGCGCTGCCATCAGTACGTGCTTGTTGGCCTGTGACATCCCTCGGGTGTTTACCCGCCTCTTATTCATAAAATTAATCAAGGTGCCCAGTACTGGTTCTACCGTCCGTGAACGTATCTTGCTTATCCGATTGGCATACGCTCGATGCTTGCTCAGTTTCTCGTGCATTCGGTCGTAGTAGGGCTTGTCGATGCTCTCTTCCAACTTCTTGTACTTGGTGACTCTCCCACAGCACACCTCTCGCAGGGAGCATGATTTACAGATGCTTTCGCTTCTCCGGTACTGACGCTTGGCGTAGCCTTTGCTATCGGTCTTGATGCCTTTAAATGTTAGTATCGCTTGCCGCCCCCCTGCTGTATGCATTCGTATTGGTCGAGTTCGGAATTATAAATAAAGCCTTCTCGTTCTGGCTTGTACTGTCCAAAATTGGGTATATACGCATCTATACCATGCTCTTCACAATATTTCAAGGCTTTCCCTGAGCTATATCCTGCATCTGCTGCTAGTTGGTCTATTGATATAGACACACTACCAAGATTTTCAATCGTTTGGTCAAGTATTTCTGCCAGATTCTCGCTGTCTTTGCTGCCTGCTGTACCTGCACAAGCTCCCGTGATGACATGGTGGGCATCATCCACTGCAAGTTGTCCACTATAATTTAGTTGACGGGCTTTACCTGGTTTTACTGAAATTTTGGCCTCCGGGTCGGTAGGTGAATAATGCGTGTGGTTGGATAAAAACTTGGGACGTATTAAATGACCATTTTCATCCACTCTTGATGAATCCGTATGGCCGGGCATGTCTTTATATTCCTCCTTTTTCCAGTCATGGTGTTGTTCTACCAACTTTTTGCGGGTACTCGTAACTTTATACTCAGAACCTTCTTCAAGCTCATTTATATAAGCACTTGCATCTTCTATAACTTCCTTTTCTACCAAACTATCCATACTCGCATTGGCTTTGATAAAGGCACTATCTACACACTGTCGTTTGCCTCTCACCATTCCTTTGGCTACGCATTTCTGCAATATCTGCTGAAATAACGCTAAAAACACCTGCTCACCATAAAGTTGACGTGTACGGCTAATCGTACTATGCCATGGCAATACTTCATCAATATCATATTTTAAGAACAAGCGTATGGCAAGGCTATCAGAACAGAAGGCTATCAGCTTTCGGTCTGATCGGATCGCCGAAGCGATTGATGTTGTTGAGATAACCTACAAGTAGTATCTTAAAGAAGACGACAGGGTCGATTGACTCTTGACCTTCTCTTCCATAATATTGGCTCGTAGCTCCATAGAGATACTCCAAGTCAAGAACCGTGTTGAGCTTGCGATAGTAATTGTTAGTACTGACCAAGTCTTCCAGATTGACTTGATAAAATTCTTTCGGACTGTAGTTTTTTCTACCTTGCATACTACTAAAATACAAAATAGACCTCAGATTTTCAATCCTTTTGTTTACTTTTGATGTACTTGAAGTAATTGTGCAACAAGCACAGACGTTTTGTAAAAGCGGGGGTTTCGTGCTTCTATGACATTGAAATGCTATATTCAAGCTTTGTGCATCTAATGAAGTTTAGTACTGAAAATCCCCGCCTTCGCAAAGTGGCAAAACGTTGTGCGTAACCTTAAAAACAGACGATGACAATAATTCGACCAAGACTAAATGACTTCCACGGACTTCCATTCTTACAAGAAGAAGTGGATTTCGCAATACCCTTTTTGGACGAAGACATACCACTTTATGTTGACCCTTTCTTACTTTGGAAAATTAACTCACAACAAGATAATTCACTGCACACGACAATTGTAAATCTGTTTAATCAGCTTGGAAATAATTATGTAAACGGAAAGGAAAACGAAAGCAGACGAATTTTAATCGAACTTTCAGAATGTAGTGAAGTTGGATTAGGAAATTCTAAAACCCGAAAAGGGAAAAAAATTGGAGAAAAAACCGCTGACGAAATTCTTAACCTATTTAAATCGGTTCCTCAGTTGCATAAACAAGGGTTTCAACATTTTGAAGAAATTCAATTACTAGTTGACAATGTTTCAAAGGATAGAATCAGTGATATTAGTTGTTCCTTAATAAAATCCTTCTTGATAGATTTTACAATTGACCAATGTCAAAGACTAAATATTCCAATAGAAAAATGTACAATTCCATTATATGATTATAAATCTTTTCAGATAAAGTCGGAAGAAACCTATCTACCTATTAATCCAGAAGATAAACAACCAATAATTCTGACACCTAAAAGATGGTTGAAGTATGTTCCTTGGATTAATTATGATGATTATTTTCAGAACTACTACATTAAAGATGTAGACAAAGTATATGATGGGAAACTCAATAGAGTTCAAATTCTGAATTTTAACAGAGAAAATTATAATCTTATTCAATCATATATATCATTAAAGGAACAGAAAAACAAGAATCTAACGAATGACCCATTGTTTACACAAATACCAGTACTTTCTGCAAAAAGAAAAATAAGCACTATATTAAAACTACCAACGGGTAAAACCAACAATGCTGATAGAGATTACGAAGACCTGATGGTACAGACTTTGTCATCAATGCTTTATCCTCATCTTGATTTTGCCAAAGAACAGAGTAGAACAGACTCAGGGACTCAAATTAGGGATTTAATTTTTTATAATAATCGCTCTTACGAGTTTTTAAAAGACATTTACGATGCTTATGAATCGAGACAGTTAGTAATTGAATTAAAAAATGTAAAAGAATTAAAACGTGAACACATAAATCAACTCAATCGCTATATGACTGACAGTTTTGGAAAATTTGGAATAATATTCACTAGAAACAAAGTTTCAAAAAGTATTTATCAAAATACAATAGATTTGTGGGCAGGTCAGAGAAGATGTATTTTGGTGATGGATGACAGTGACCTAAAACTAATGGGAGAAGTATACGAAAGTAAACAACGTTTACCAATTGAAGTGATAAAACGAAAATATATAGAATTTACAAGAAGCTGTCCAGCATAAAAATTGAAATATGACAAAACAAGAAGTTGATAATTTTGAAAAACTGCAAGCTCAACTTGAAGGCTTGCACAATGAAATTAGTGCCCTATCCAAAAAGTCTCAAAATGACGCACTAAACAAGTTCAAGCTCAAGTTCGTAAACAAAATTATTTCAGATTCAAATGAGTTGTTAGGAAATGATTACAAACCATTTTCGGATTTTGACACATTTGACGAAAACGACCTGCCTAGTAATAGTGATGCAGCAATGATGCTAACTCAATACCTAAGTTGTTTTGAAAAGTTACGAGCAGATAATGTAAAGCAAGACTTGGGAAGTTGGTATTGGATAATTGAAGGAAAACAATCAGACATTAAAACTGTAATGCCAAAAAAAATTAAAGAAAAATAAAATGGCTAATAAGAAATTTACGAAAGGAAACAGACCGACTAAATCACAAGCGGAACAGTTTGATATGTTGTTCCCAATTTTAGATTCAGTCTTCAATGAAATAAAAGAACTATCTAAAAAGAAGCAGGATGGTGCATTGAATGAATTAAAAGTTAAAATGACTAATAGAGTACTTGCAAAGGTAAAATCAATCCTTAATGACGACCCAACTGTTGAATTTCTAGACTTACTAGACGAGCAGGTTTTCCCGACTAACAGTGATGCAGTCCTAATAATTTCTCAATTTAAAGCAGCAATGCAACAGTATAAAGACAAACATTATGGTTGGACTGGAATGGAACACGCTTGGACAACTGAAGATTAGAAAGGCTACGCACAATAACTAAGGTTTCGTTTTGTGCGAAGCACATGAAATGAAACCGCTGTTGAACGAAACCTTCGGTAGCGGTGAGTGCTCACCAAACCCTTTTTTTTATTATGGAGTTATCGTTAAAGTTGTAACTACAATGAGAGCAGGTTTCTGACCTGCTTTTTGCTTTTAGGGCTGTTTGCCCCCTATTTTCAGGGGTTTTTGCCGAGGTTAGTGCCTACTTTCCCTTCCTCCTTTGTTGCTGTTTAAGCGGAGCGAACGTCGCTCGGCGACACTAACAAATAGCCCTATGCTGCCTACCATTTTGAGTAATTTCCCCTTTGTTGGTGTTTGAGCAAAGCGAACGTCGCCCGGCGGCACCAACAATTCATGCGTCAGATTGGGACGCATTTGGGTTTCTGTCAGTTATTAAAAAAGTATATCTTTTTGATTTTTAATATCTTTTCTGTTTTTTTACTTTAATGGCTGGCGCACAGGTTATTGTCATTCCATGATGGGTGGCAAACACCAACAACTATGGAATTTACAAGTTTCAACAGCTCGCCCCCTTGCGCTGAAAAAACAAAATAAACACCGCAAATTTGCGGCGAATAATTTGTATTTTTGCCGCAAAATAGGGTTAGGAAATGGCAAAATACATCTATGAATATAAAAACTGGGTAGATTTTACTTGGGACGACAAAGCCATCAATGCCCTATTTGGCGAGGTTCGGCTCATGCAAGGTAAAATCATCGGGCAAATGAACGCCTTGGGTTTTGCTGCCAAAGAGGAAGCCACACTTACCGCCTTAACCTTAGATGTAGTAAAATCAAGCGAAATAGAAGGTGAATTGCTCAACTACGAGCAGGTGCGTTCGTCCATTGCAAAGCGTTTGGGCATCAACACCGCAGGGCTTGTGCCAAGCAGCCGCTACATAGAAGGCGTGGTAGAAATGATGCTCGATGCTACGCAACGCCATACCTTAGCATTAACCGAAAAACGTTTGTTTGGTTGGCACGCAGCACTTTTCCCGACAGGATACAGCGGACCTTACCAAATAGAAGTAGGCAGATACCGCACAGGCGACATGCAAGTGGTCTCGGGTGCAATGGGCAAAGAAAAAGTGCATTACGAAGCCGTGAAACCTGAAATCGTAAAAGCGGAAATGGATAAGTTTTTGGATTGGTTCAACAATGACAGCACCCTCGACCCTGTATTGAAAGCCGCCATCGCACACTTTTGGTTTATCATCATTCACCCTTTTGATGACGGAAACGGCAGAATTGGAAGAGCCATCACCGATATGCTACTGGCCCGTGCCGAAGGTAGTGGCGAACGTTTTTACAGTATGTCGAGTCAAATTTTAGTAGAACGCAAGCAGTATTACGAAGTATTGCAAAAAGTGCAACACAGCACAGGCGACATCACCGAATGGCTCGAATGGTTTTTACATTGCTTAAAAAACGCAATGCTTGCCACCGAAAACACCACACAAAAAATATTACGTAAAGCCGAATTCTGGAAATCATACGAACATACCTCAATAAACGAGCGCCAACGCCTCATGCTCAACAAACTTTTTGACGGATTTGAAGGCAAATTACAAACCTCAAAATGGGCAAAAATCACGAAAACCTCTACCGACACCGCCTTACGGGACATAAAAGACTTGGTAGAGAAAGGCATCTTGCAGCAAGCCAATGAAGGAGGACGAAACGCTAATTATGAATTGGCAGGTGTTAAATTAGAATAGCTCATGGGGTTAACTGTCCACTACTAGTGTCAGGTTGTTCTAAGTTGAGTGAAAGGTCATTTTCTGATAAGTCTATTGCTATTTCCTCTTTGTTGCTGTTTGAGCGAAGTGAACATCGCCTAGCGACACCAACAATTCTGGTATCAGGTGGGGGCGTAGTTGGGTTTCTGTGAGTTATTAAAAGTATATCTCGCTTGCCCTGCTTTCCAATCGCTTAGTATGGATTAGCGTTTCTAACGCACAAAAGGTTACACCTGTGTCCTTCTTGTTCTGAACAAGAGTATCATTGAACAAGTGTATCGAAACAGTAATTAGCCGGTTTTATATAAGAGGGGCTTTCATAGATAGAAGCGAGCGTATTTTCAAGTATGTAAGCATTTTTATTAGGGTACTGCCAATCAAAATGAGAGGAGTCAGGATGTGTTTTTTGGTAGGCTTCGAGTGCTAATGCGAGCAGAGCAAGTCGGTTGTTTATCATGGCTTCTGGGTAAATCTGTTCTTGGATGGCTAACGTACTACTCATGAATTCGAAATAAATCACCCTCCTTTTGGGAAACGTTGTCAAGATTCCAGAGCTATGTACCAACATTAAATCGTGAATGAGTACATCACCCGCCTGCATATCTATACTTTCGTAAGGCATTTTCTGAAGTTCACAAATAGGCAATTTACTTTTGTGGCTTTGGGGTATAATCCGTAATGCCCCATTTTCTTCATTGGCAGCATCTAAATAAATTCCTAACATAAAGGTCTTACTAATAGAGCGATTCGCTACATCTTGATGCCACAAAACAGGGTTATTGTCACCCAAATGCTTGATTACTGCAAATTCTTGAATCGGGAAGAAATCCACTCCACAAATCGCTTCAGCAATAGAAAGTAAAAAGGGACTTCCCAGCAGTGCCAGAAAAATACCATCTGCTTTATTACAGAGTTTTTCTATCCCCGTCACCAACTGTCCCTTGCCCTTCATTTCGGTTGTCGTCAGATCCAACGAGTAAGGCTTTTGGGTACAAATGCTCTCGATGGCTTCACGAAGATTTTCAATCATTTCTGGGGGAATTACCGCAGATAATTTTACGAATCCCTGTTCAATAAATTGATTTTTCTGTGCTTCACTTAGAAAAACGGTAGGTAACGACTCCAACATGAGCAATACGGTATAAAATCGAACGTGGTAATAAAAACTCACAAAAATACATTTTTATTCTATCCCCTCTTGATGGTTTCAGGGCAGCTCTTCGGCACGCACAATTTCTCTTTGAAATAAAGCCCTGAGGTCGCTATCTTTACCCCAAAAACACCATGATTGTCTTTCATCTAAAAGGCCACCCTTACATTGAGTTGAATAAACTCTTGAAATTCCACAACTTGGTGGCTTCGGGTGGAGAGGCCAAATACCGGATCCGAGAGTGGGGAGAGGCCACCGTCAATGGCGAGGTAGAACGACAAGTCCAAAAAAAACTTCGCATCGGCGACCGTGTCGAATTCGACGGGACCATGATCCAAATCGAAGAGTAAATAGCGAGCTATTCTCCAACACGCCATCACATCGTCCAAAATATTCCCTATCTTTGAAAGAATAGCCACCTTAGCTACTCTTTGCATTGAAAACGGAAAAATGTCGGCTTCTTCTTCTCCGTAGCGTTGTCTATTGCATGACGATTGGACTGCTTTGGTCGTGTCATCAGCCAACGCAACCAACTTCTTCTTTTTCGGAGCCCAAAATCATCAAGACCCAAGGCCGTGTCATCGCTACCGATACCATGCCTGCGGCGCAAGCCTTACCGCTTGGAGTGCAGAAAGAAGTACCCGTAGGTAAGCCTACCGTGATTCCGATGAAGGAACGTACCAAACCTACCAAGGTCACCGTTGTAGCGGCGGGTGTGCCTACAGTATCGGTGCCCGGACGAGATTCATTTTTGTTGCCCAAAGTAGTTGCCGCCACGCCAAAAATCGTCCCTGCGGGGCTGCCGCAAGTGGTGTTGGCACAAGCAGCTTACGCCAAAGACTATAATCCTTATAACTTTACCATTTTTGGACTTTTGCAAGGGCTG
The DNA here is from genome assembly GCA_046329195.1 of Spirosomataceae bacterium. Lineage (GTDB taxonomy): Bacteria > Bacteroidota > Bacteroidia > Cytophagales > Spirosomataceae > JAXLVB01. Next base: position 2,498,540 of record JAXLVB010000001.1, read on the forward strand.
GTCGAAAGCCAAATCCATACCATGTACCAAGACCGAGCGGGCAATATTTGGTTTGGCACGTTCAATGGCATCTCAAAATACAACGGCAAAACGTTTGAAAACTTCACCAAACAGCAGGGCTTACTTGACAATTTTACAGAGTATATCACCCAAGACAAAGCAGGAAATATGTGGTTTGGGTTTCGTGGGGGGGGGTCTATGTACAACGGGAGCACTTTTACAAACTATACCGTTAACGAAGGGCTGAGTAATAGCTACATCACTAAAATTTTGGAAGACAGCCAAGGCAATATCTGGTTTACAACTCGTGAGCATGGTGCATCAAAACTAGACAAAACCAAGAAGACCTTTACCCATTTTGCCGAAAAAGAAGGCTTGGCAGATATCGTTCTGTCGGTGATAGAAGACCGAAAAGGGAATATTTGGTTTGGTACACAGGACAGAGGGCTTGTCAAATACGACGGTAAAAGTTTGACTCGCTATACCCAAAAAGAGGGTCTTACCTATAACAGCATTTTGGGACTATTGGCAGACAAGGCTGGTAATATTTGGCTGGCTACATGGAGCGGTGTTACTAAATTTGACGGGCATCATTTCCATCACATTGCGGGCTTAGCGTATGGCTGGGCGAGTGGCATTCTTGAAGACAAATCAGGCGATATTTGGTTTAGTATGCTGCCAGGAGGGGGGTATCATTTAGATAAATCGGGGCAGTTTATCACCCAGTTCACTACAGACGAAGGACTGGCTGACAACGAAGTGATTTCGATCTTAGAAGATAAAATAGGTAATATTTGGTTTGGGACCAACAAAGGCGCTGTTAAGTATAGCAGAATGTTCAGCACCCTTACTCAGCAAGATGGCTTGTTAAGTAACAGCGTCCGCTGCATAGTGGAAGATAGCCAACATAATCTTTGGATAGGCACCGAAACAAACGGGGGTGTTTCGTATGTAGATATTGGCAAAAACACGATTTCAAATTTCACACCCAACGAAGGCCTCAGCGACGGAAACGTCATTAGTGTACTGGAAGACAAGGCAGGCAATGTATGGTTTGGCTCGCTTTACGGTATGTTGGTTCGCTTGAATGCCGACGGTAAAACGTTCACGCATTTTACGGATAGCGGTCGTTTTATTACTTGCATTTTTCAAGATAAAGCGGGTACTATTTGGTACAGTTCACGAGAGAAAGGCGGTGTGTTTCGTCTCGATTTTACCCATAACACCTCTACACATTTTACGGTGCAACAGGGGCTTTGCCATGACCAAGTCATTCAAATCTTTCAGGATAAAGCTGGAAATATGTGGTTTGGCACATTTGGGGGCGTATCTCGATTAGCCAAAGACGGAAAAACCTTTACGAACTATACCGAAAAAGAAGGACTCAATCTGAGTATTGTTGAGAGCATTATTGAAGACCAACGGGGTGATTTTTGGTTTAGCACCTTGGGCGACGGCCTCAGCCGCCTCGATGTGCAGCAGCAGACCTACATGAACTTTACCGAACGAGAAGGCTTGAGCCATAATACCCTTGTCGGCATGTTGGAAGACCGTGCTGGCAATCTCTGGATTTCGAGCCGTATGGGGTTAAACAAACTCTCCAAAGCCACATTACAGGCATTAGACACCAACCCAACTGCCTTACCTGCCGTTTTATTTAAAAAATATACCTCCGAAAATGGCTATTGGGGCTTTGGCGAAGGGCGGTATTATCTTTTAGAAGACCCCAAAGGGCTTATCTGGATACCCATGATGGATAGGCTGACGGTATTTGACCCCAACGAAGACCGCACCGAAACCGAAGCGCCAATGGTACAATTGACGCATGTAAACTTGTTCAACGAACCCATCGTTTGGAAAAAAGACAGCAGTTTTGTCCTGAAAAACGGTATTCGAGTTGGTGATTTTGACTTTGAGCGACTGTCTCAAAACTACAATATTCCACAAGGACTAAGCCTACCTTACAACAACAATTTTATCACCTTCGATTTTGTCGGAATCAACACCCACACCCCCAAGGCTGTGCGGTATCAGTACCAATTAGAAGGTGTGGATGCAGGCTGGAGTGCCCTGACTTCTCGTTCCGAGGCTTCTTACGGAAGTTTACCCGCTGGCAACTATACCTTCAGGCTCAAAGCCATGAACGGCGAAGGGCTTTGGAGCAAAGAACTGCACTATGAGTTTAGCATACGCCCGCCCTGGTGGAAAACCTGGTGGTGCTATCTGTTATATGCTCTTGCCATTGGCGGAATGGCTTACGGGTTTATTCAGTACCGAATTGCCCAAGGAGTAGAGAAAATTAGGGCTTTAGAGACCATACGAGTCAAAATATCCAGCGACCTTCACGACGACGTAGGTTCGATTTTGTCGGGGCTTGCCATGCAGTCACAGATGATGGCTTTTATGGCCAAAGAGGAACAGAAAGAGTCTTTGAACGAAATCAGTGCCATGAGCCATGATGCGATGGAACGAATGCGGGATACCGTGTGGGCGATAGATTCTCGTAAAGATAAATTTGAAAATCTTATAGACCGTATGCGGGCGTTTGCCGAAAGAAACCTTAACCGCAAGCAGATTTCGCACGATTTTAAACTCGAAATAGACGACACCAAACGATTTATTGACCCGCAAAAAAGACAACATATTTATTTGATTTTTAAAGAAGCTATTGCCAATATCTGCAAACATTCTAATGCCACTCACGTAGAAATTCAGTTTAGCGCAGACAAAGACCACCTGCATCTACGTATTCATGACAACGGCTCATTGTACCAGACTACAACAACCTCTGACGGCCTCGGCCTTAGCAACATGCACCTGCGGGCTACCCAAATCAACGGCACCCTCAGTACTCATTACCAAGATGGGTTTGTGGTTGATTTGGTGGTTGGATAGTAGTTCAACTATTTCAAGCCAGTTGTTGGTCTGATGTCAAAAAACGCTACATTTGTTTAGCATCAACCCTACCTTTTTGGCGATGAAAGTTATCTGTACCATTCTTACACTATTTGTACTATGGGTTGCCCCTGTTTCTGCTCAACAAAGTCCTTCTGATAGCCTTATTCAGTTGCTTGCCAAACCCATGCCCGACACTAGCCGGGTGCTACTCTTAGACCAAGTAGGGCGTACGCTCATGTATTCCAAGCCATTGGTAGCCATGCAATACGCCAAAGAAGGATTGACTCTGGCCGAAAAACTGAATTATCAAAAAGGGATTGCTCGCAATCTGAATCGGCTGGGTAGTATTCTCAGGCGAATTGGAAGCTATCCAGATGCACTAGCTATGCATTTGCAATCGTTAAAAGTGGCAGAGCAGCATAAAGACCTAGAGGGGATGGCCAAAACCCTCAATAACATCGGAATCCTTTACTCTGAACAAAAAGATTCTCGAAAAGCTATTTCGTATTTTTTAAAAACGAATACGATTGCCCTACAGCTTCGAGACGAGAACTTGGTTGAAATTTCGCTCCTCAACATCGGCTCTGATTACGCCATTCTGAATCAGCTGGATTCGGCTGAGTATTATACTCAAAAGGCGTACCTGATGGCTCTTAAACGAAATAGTGAGAATCAAGGTGAGTTATTGATTAACTTGGGAAACATCCTTTCTCGAAAACATCAATATTCACAATCGTTGACGTACTATCGCATGAGTGTACCTTATCTAAACTACTTGGGAGACAATCAAACCAAAGGAAGGGCTTTTTTGGAGATGGCTCAAGTTTTTCGTAATAACAAACAGGTAGATTCTTCGCTTTATTATGCTAAACAATCGTTGCGGATAGCCCAAGAAGTCAATAACCCACAAAGTATTTATGATGCCAGTATGTTGCTTACCAAGCTCTACGAAACCCAAAATGAAAGCAACTCCTATCATTTTTTTAAGTTAGCGATAGCGGCCAAAGACAGCATGTTTAACCAAGAAAAAGTAAAACAATTGCAAAACATTGGTTTTCAAGAAGAATTACGTTTACAGAAAATCAAAGAAGAGCGGATAGCATATCAAAATAACGTAAGAACGTATGCCCTACTGGCAGGATTGGCAGTGGTTTTGACTATTGCCTTGATTTTGTACCGCAACAACCAACAAAAGCAAAAAGCCAATGTATTATTACAAGCCCAACAAGAAGAAATCAAACAAACCCTTAGTCAACTCAAAATCACCCAGAAACAACTAATTCAGAAAGAAAAGTTAGCGTCTCTCGGCGAACTCACCGCAGGCATTGCCCACGAGATTCAAAATCCGTTGAATTTTGTCAATAACTTTTCGCAACTCAGTATGGAGCTAATGAATGACCTGCGGTCACCGAGTAACAGCACCTCCGAAGAGGTCAGAGCGTCTCTCCATGACTGGGAGGCCGACGGCTTGGGATGGGAGGTTTTGGGAGATATTCAACAAAACTTAGAAAAAATTCAGCATCACGGTAAGCGAGCCAGCAAGATTGTGGCAGGCATGCTCGAACACGCCCAAATAGGAACAGGAGAGCCTCAAACTACCAATCTTCATGCACTTGCCAACAGCTTTTTGAATCTTAGCTATCGGGGTATGAAAGCCAAACATGGTGACTTAGAGGCTAGTTATGAGCTCGTTTCGGAAGAAAATCTTCCATTGGTTTCGTGTGTACCTCAAGAAATAGGCCGAGTATTGCAAAATCTTCTCAACAATGCGTTTTATTCGGTTTGGCAACGACAAACCTCCACAACAGAAAACTACCAGCCTTTCGTAAAACTTCATGTTGAGCAAACTACCTACGAAAGTATCCCAATGGTGGCCTTGCGAATAAAAGATAATGGAACCGGAATCCCTCACGATGTTTTACCTAAAATCTTCAATCCGTTCTTTACGACCAAGCCCACAGGCGAAGGCACAGGATTGGGGCTATCGTTATCGTACGAAATCATCACCCAAGGACACAACGGCCAATTGTTGGTCGAAACTACCGTAGGACAAGGTTCGCAGTTTAGTATTTTGCTACCTATAGAACCCACAACAACCTACTGAAAATTAACGCTGTACCTTCTTGCAAATTCAGGAATGGTGATTATATTTGGCAACTATCAAATCCTATAAACCTTATCACAATGAAAAAGTCTTTCCTATTCACCGCTCTGTTGTTATTAGAAGTTACATTTTCATTTGCTCAAGTTCACAAAGACACGGATTCATTAACCACGCAAAGCGCATCGTCAGGTGGGTTCGACATCACTGCCTTAGCCATTGGTTTAATAGTGGGTGTGGGCATAGGTTACGTGTTGGGTTCGAGAATGGCAAAAAAGTAATCACCACCAACAGAGCAAGGAGTATGTCATTGGCAATCTCCTTGCTTATTTTTTGGATTATCAATGTGCTTGAGGCTAATCATCAAGGGAACGATGTGCCCTTTGTGAGTACCTTTTAGTTCAAACCCCATTTTTTTGTCTTTGTAGTTTACCTGTTCGTAGGGTATCAATTCATCTCCAAATGCAAAGAGTACTCGGCTGGCAAACGAGCCACTTCGCTGCATCATCTTCTGTACATACGCTTGCATAGCTAATGGCCTTTCCGAAAACAAAAAGAGCCAGTATTCGGTCCCCGCATCACCAAAAAGTATGTAGTTGTCTCCTTCAGAAGGTAGTATTATTTTGGTATTAGCACCAACGATGGGGCTTATTGATGGGTCGCCGGGAAACAGCGTGTCTATGCTACTAACGGCGGTATTTCCGCCAATTACATACAAGTACGTTTGTTTGTCCACGTTGGAACTAAACTTAAAGGGCGTACAGGTCTGCTGAGGGTCGTTCAACGAATACGCCACCAAGGTATCGCTATTACGCCCCTGCCGCCCTAGCAGTTGGCGAGTAAAGGGTGGCTCCGTGCCTTTGTACGTATCGGCAATGCTGATGCTTACATCGCCCGATAGTAGCACCTGAGCGGTGTCGTTGGCAGCTCGCACGTAGGACTGAAATCCATATTTGGCGTAGTCTTGGTAGTCGGTAAATCGAATCCAGAAGTAGCCGTCGTCGCCCCAGGCTGTGCCATAGCTATTGACTACCCTAAATGCCCCGCCAAACCTACTGCTATCGTAGCCAACTACACACATGGCATGCCCGTTGCCCAAGCGACTAGACTTTTCGGGTTTCCAGAGGCTTGTCTCGGCATCGGTATCTATCCCCAAAAAATGCAGGATTTGGAGCCACAGTCTTCGCCAAAAACTCAGCTCTTGTAGGTCATGCAGCGAAGGTGTAGTTTGTACACCCACTACCACAGGGCTGCCTTCGGCCAGTGCCTTTTGGGTAGCTTTTACTTTAGCCACGTTGTTACCCTCGTCGAGCAGGTCAAAGAGTTTGACGTAATCTAAGATTTTGGAGTCTTCGGTCAGTTTTAGGGATTTATTAGCAGCGCAATAGGGGTATCCTTGTTCGGCAAAACGAGCCACGCCCTGAGTTTTCATATACGCTAAGGCATCTTGAATCTCCGAACCCATTTTACAACTGACATCCGATTTATCCTTAATGATATTGTAAATGTAGGAAGGTGAAAACCGCAGCGAATCAATGGATTTTTTGTTAGTAATACCCAGTCGCATGGCTTCGAGCATGGTACGCATGTAGTAGGTTGTCGAAACCCCCACACAGGTACCCAATGGCCCTTGGTTAATCACCGAAGGCACATACGCCGACAAATCTACTTGGGAAGGCAAACCTTTTGAGCTCACCGTTAAGTTTGATTTTTTTTGTGGGATATGCTCGTAAGAATTATCGTTCAATCTTAGGCCCTGCGCCTGTGCCATTATGCTGCACAACAACAGCCCTTTAATCAAGTATAATTTCATGATGTTGAGAGTTAAGTAGCAGCCTTACCATGTTGTCCAAGTTTCACTGGTGTTTAGTTCTGTAATCAGCAGGTAATCGTCTGTTCTTTTGATAGATACAGGATGCACTCTGAGTGAGACCAATTTAGCATTTTTTTGAACAAAATCATGCAGGTAATCCGAGATTGGCATTGTGACTTGGCGAGTTAATGAGTCTGTTTGAGCCGAACGAAGTACCTTTACACTGGCAGTTTTGTGAAAATACGTACTCAATTTTTCAATCTGCTTTTGTCGCTCTGCTGTATTGTCGGTGGCTATCAACTGTTTAAATTCTTTCTCTAAGTCCCACACAGTCGGTACCTGATCATAAGAAGGCAAGGGTTTTATTATGGTTCGGAGCGAAGCGTTGCAGTCGTTCAATGTCCACATAGCATGAGGCATTTGTTCTGGGGTAACGTAGTCTTTCAAACCACCCAAGGCGATAGTTCCCGTTTCAACAATTTCTTGAGTATTACGAAGTAGCTTATCCAAACTTACGTCTTTGAGTGTTTTGAACGTAGTCCTTAACAAAATATCATGGAAAGCACTCGAAAAAGCCGTAGTAAATGCCGAGCCAGTTCGCAAAACATTGGTATAAACCGACTCGCCCCGACGGACACTTGCCACCTTGAGTACCCCACATGACTCTAGAAATAATTTTCGTAGTACCAACTTACGGATGTCTTCCATAAAAACGGTACTCTCCGCAAATCCAGTGGGCGGCGGTGGAAAAGTGTTGCGGCAGTCGGCTATGACCATCCCAAAGCGTACGCCTTTGGCAGTAATCAGGTCAGCTACGTTATCGAGTGAAAGGGGATTTTTTTCGTACCCATTGAGTTGAAACGAAGGAAATTCATTGGCAGGCAACACCTTCGCTTTATTGCTCGCAGAAGCCGCACTGCGGCTAAACATACGACTCAACCAATTGTTGGACGTAGCCGCCACGGTTTCGCTAGTAGCAGATGGATAGTACCCCAAGCCTGAGTAATAAAACAAGATAATGTCGTTAGGCTGAGTTTTAAGGGTCTGAATCGCTTGCTTAGCCGCCTCTGCGTTGAAATTTCGACTATTGGGGCTCAGGTACGTCGTTTGAAGTTTGTAGCCAAGCCCCCACCCGATGGTCTCTACTATTTTGGTCATTCTTTCTTGGTCTTGGAGGCTCATCATCCCAAATTGCTTGTCCTGCAAGTCTGCCACCAAGACTACGTGTAAGGTTTGGGCACAAACGCCCAAGGGCCAAACCAACATCAACAACAGTATTCGTATGGATTGCATGATAATCGGTGTTTTGTGGGTGATTTAGAACTCTTTCCATACTTCTTCTATTTCCATAGTCACTAAGGGAAAGCCTTCAAAGTCAAGTGAAACCGTATTTTTGATTGTAACTTTTTTGATTTTTTCGGCAGAAGCCGCCAACGAATTCAAGTAGTTTTCAGCTGTTAGTCGGTTGATTCTGGTCTTAAATTTAGGATGTTCAGGTGGATAGTCGTTCGTTTGAATCACCGTCACAAAGGCATTGGCTGTAAAAAGGTCGTTGAGTCGAGCTGCAAATTCGTTTCGTAGCCTTTTGTCGGTTGTGGCTATCATTTGGTTTAGTTTTACGTCCAGCTCTTTTCTATCTTTTGGATACAAATACGAAGGCAACTTTACAATTTTTTGCTGGAAAACAGTGCTACAATCACTAAACTCCCAGCGTACTGTCTGGACATTGTTGGTGTTTTTCATCGGATTCAACTCATTCGTCATCATTTGTTGGGTGTTTTGGAGAAGTTGTGACAAACTGGCATTAGGTATATCTTCTACAGACACTGACTTGAGTGACTCCTTGAATGAATTATAAAACGAATAAGTAAAAATAGCCCCTTTTTGCCCTGTTTCATTATAGGTGTTTAGCGTATCTGTCTGACTACCAATACTAACTAGAATAGTTTTGAGGTTTTCTTTGACAAGAAATGCCTTTTGGTTTCGCTGGGTACTTGCCACCTTCAGCAAGCCACATGGCCCCAAAAACATGGTTTTTAGTAATAATTTTCGTAAATCAGCTTGTATAACAGTCATTGCCTGTGGAGGAGGATATCGTTCCACAATCGTCTTTTCAACGGTAAGTTCCGAATCACGGCAGTCAGCCATTGCAATACCCAGCCGCACTTGCTTTTCCAAGAGTAAGTTGCCAATTTCATCAAGCGATATGGGCTTTTTCTGATAGTTTGTTACTTGTAAAAAAGGGTAGTTACTTGAGCTATTGGCTGGATAATACCCCAGCCCTGTGTAGTACACTACCATGAGGTCGTTAGGGGTAGTAATGAGTTTTTTGATGGTACTTTTGATGGCATCACTCGTAAAAGCGTTTTTGTTAAGATACGTGGGCTGTAGCTTGTATGCTATTTTCTGCGCCACGGTTTCCATGATTTCGAGAATCTGCTCTTGACTTTGTAAGCTATTGATTTTAAACTGATTGTCATCTAAGTCAGCTACTAAGACCAGATGTAACGTTTGGGCGTAGGAGCCTCCAGAAAGCCTCAAAAGCAAGACTACAAACAAAATAGGGCGAAGCATAGCACAAGACAGGGAGAACAGAAACTAAACTAATACGCTAAAGATAACCAAAATCAGGAAATGACCGTAAGAAGTGAGGGCATTATTTTGAAACACAACGCTCAAAGTAGCAAGGTGTGATTCAAGGGCTTGTGGTTATACATGGAAGCAGAGAGAACGCAACAAACGATTTTTGCTTAAAAAAAAGCCAGCAGCGTTTCCGTTGCTGGCTTTTCTGTTGTTCTAATATACCCTACTGCGTATAAGGCATCCCTTTCTTTTTCTTTTGGTACAAATCCCATTGTTCGGGAGTCATAATGGTTTGATACTTAGCTTCTTTTTCAGCCTGCCATTTCGATACCGTAGTCCGAATCTCTTCGATTTCTTGAGGAGTAGGTCGGGTATTGGCATGACTTTTCATGAACGCTTCTTGATAGTCGTTGAGCTTAAAAGCATAGTCAGCATTAAGCATCTCGACCGAAATCGCCTGGTCTTCATTGAGTTTTAATTTCTTGACCATCCACTTGGTCTGGTCATCGGCAATTTGGTCGGGGGTTGGTGGTTTTTTGGGTGTTTGGGGCATTCGGTTATAGCCACTAATACCACTGGGGCCGTATCCACCATAACCACCGTACCCGCCATAGCCTCCATACTGCGCATAGGCAGAAAGGCTGGCGCTGAGGATGAGTACAATTCCGATAACTACAAAACGGGTTTTCATAAATGAACCTGAGTTTGAAATTGGTCGAAAGCTATACGTTTTTTAGTTATTTTCAAAATTTGGACTTTTGCGATATTAGATTATCAGTCAACGCATGTTCCGAGGAGTCAACAACCCTGTTTCGACTGACGGTTTGGCTCTTTTGATAATCCTCAAACAAACACCCTTCAAGCCGGTGAAGGACGGGTATATGGGGTTTAGTAGTATCCTACATATCGCCTATTTTTTTGAACCCTTTTGGTGACAGGGCTTGGAAAAATAGGCGATAGGACAAGTGACGCTTCGCCAATAGGGTATACCGAATTGGCTACCGCTTAAGAAAAATCAAGGTTGGAGAAGCTCTGAGCCTTTCCGACCTTGCATGAAATTGTTGGGTTTTGTTGTATTCAAACACAAATAATGGCGTAAAAAGTATCTAACTATTTGACAAATATTAAAAAAATGATAAATTTCGACAAATAAGTGGCTAGTACTAATTAGTATACTTAACTATCCCGATAATAAGTTCTTGAATTTAAGTACTTGATTGTCAGGGTTTATAAAAAGACTGACAAGTTGGTAATTTTCTCATAATCAGCAAGTTAAAGAAAGTGATGCCCATTGTCGAGATAAATGCCTAAATTACTACTTAGTACTATTCTCAATGTACACGACTAATTACTCACTACTACTTAAAGCTAATTTCCATTCAATACCATTGTAACCTAATTGTTCGAAATAAATCATAACAGTTCATAAGTTGCTGATTAAAAAGGCTCCTACCCCAAAGTTTTCAAGCTTGTAAATATTATATCATGGCACATACCAAAGAAAAACCACTCCTTATTGGCATCTTTATGCCTTTTGAGCCGAAGTATAGCTTTATATATGAGGAAATTAAAAGAATAGAAAAAGATTTGGGAGAAATTTATTCAGTTCAAATTAAAAGAGCTGATGATATTTATTCTGCAAATCGTTCGAAACCTGATGATATAAAAAAATTAATAGAAGATTGTCATATTGCAATCTTCGATATATCACAATCGAAAGAAAATGTTCTTTATGAATACGGGTATGCGGATTGCCTAAATAAACCAAAGATAACTATAATCGGAGAAGACTTTAAAGACAAAATTCCCTTTAATCTTTTGAGTAATGAAATAATCAAATACACATTTAGCGTTTCTGGAGCTCAGAAATTAACCTCTGAAATAAAAAAATGTATTTTAGAAATAATGAATGATACTAAGTATTTGATAGATGACCCAGTCATACAAGGGCATCTAAAAATAATAAGACAGGGTGTAAAGGAAATAAGTAGTGAATCGTTATTGAATAGTCTGGTAAAAGGCGAATTTGACCGTTTAACAAAAAGAATAAACTCATTGAGAAATGAGGGTATGTTTGACTTGAGAAGTTACAAGCCAGAAGATGAGGTTATTAAATATTATTCAGATTATGTGTCTCAATTAAACAATGAGAAGTGTTCTTTTTTAACTGTAACAAATATGCATTTTTGGAAATTTATCTCAAATAATGGGAGAGATACTACTTTTTTTGAAGCAAATAAGAGGGCCATTGAAAAGGGAACAACAATTAAAAGAATTTTTAGAATACCTAATCAAATTCAAATTGCTCATGCCGATAACAGAATAGACTTTAAAGATATTTCAATTCAAGAGTTATGTAGTGGTGAAAAATTTCTTCAAGAGATATTAAAAAAACATTATGAGGCAAGCCAAGAGTTTGGTGAAAAATTTCAGACTAAAATTATATTTTATAAAGAAAAAGATCATTTTAGTGACTTAAATGGGCTGGGTAACTATGCAATTTGGAGAAAAGGGGAGCAACTACTCATATTTAAACCTATATACGGCCCTTATGGTAATACAGATAAAGAAAACAGGTTAATTGAGACCCGATTTTATTATCATAAGGAGCCTTTAACTGAAGATGTAACTATGCAAGAAGAGGGCTTTAACACACTCTGGAAAGAGAGTATTGAATTAAAATTTGAGCATTTTAATAGTAATTAGTTTTATGAAAAAGAATAACAGGTTTCCTATCGCTTCAGGCTACGGTGGAATGGATGTTACACTTACAGGAGATTTATTACGCTATGATGGTATAGATAAATTAATCTCACAAACCTTTGAGGATAAGATTTTCTATATTGATTATGACTTACCTTTATATGAGGCTGCAATAATTACCTCTTTATCTCCTAAAGGAGTAATTTTGGCTTTTGGGGGAAAAAACTATCATCCCTTAATTTTTTTTAAAGATGCTTTAATCCCTTGTATAGCGGGCGTTGGATATGTTGATTTCAAAACAAAGTTTATTGTCATGGATTGTGAAAATGGCAGTATTTATGCAAGTGATGATTATATAAAATTAAAACCATACACTATTAATAAAACATCTATTAGTAATGTTTATGCGAACATTGGTTCTGAAAGAGCGCTAGAAGTTGCATATGAGACAGGCGCAAAGGGAATAGGAATTTTGAGAACAGAATTTATTATAGTGAGAGCATTAGCAGATTGTATAAATTTAGAAATAAAACCTAACCTCAGTGTAAAAGAAATGGTATTAAATTCTAATGAAGCGGATGTGATTTACGAACTTGTTCAGATTGAGACTTATGCGATACTATTTAAAGATTATCTAAAAAAAATTATACAGAAAGCAGTTCGTTTTTTTAAAAACAAGCCAGTGATAATTCGTTCTATAGACATAGAAAGACATGATAATGACCCTATGGGGTATAGAGGAATAAGAAGATGTATTGCTGAAAATGGAGGTGTATTTAGAATAATTATTCAAGCTATAAAAGAGATAATTTGGGAGACAAATGCAAATAACATTGCTATTATATACCCATTAGTATCAGATTATAGTCAAATTAAATATGCTACAGAGTACATAAAAAATATTGGTTTACAATTTTGGAATGAGCAAGACAAAAACTTTATAAAAATAGGTTGGAAGATTGAACAACCTGCATCAGTTATTAATAATAAAGTTTGGATTGAAGCATTCAAAGAGGATTTTGGCTTATACCCACATTTTTTAGGAATTGGCACAAATGATTTAACACAATTTACTCTTTCTGTATCAAGGAACGTAGAGATGAGTAATAATAGTATTCAAGCAAAGGAATATATAAATAGCCTTTATAATGAAAAAGACTATTCAATTCTGTTTCAATTATCACATTTAATGCTTTCCATTAGAAATACTAATATTGAAGTGATACTTCACGGAGAAATTGGATCTGATTCTTCCTTACTTAAATACTTATGCTTGCTAAATATTAGGATCTCAATGACTGCCTATAAAATTGCAGAATTATCAGTTAGATTAGAAGAAATTATGCAGAAAGAACTTGATCTTCAGCAGGTTATTGAAGAAGTCGTTAATGGTTTTCCTTTTAGCGCTAATATAAAACAAGTTATGATTAATGAATTAGTTAACAACATTGTTAAACAACTGAAATGAAAAAATTTGATACACAAATACAGACATTCATCAAGGAGTTCTCAAAAAACCTTCAAGATGACAATGTAGCTATTTTTGCGGGAGCAGGTATGTCAAGACCTTGCGGTTATGTGGACTGGAAACAGCTTTTAAAAGATATCGCCGAGGAGTTAGACCTTGAAATTGATAAAGAAAATGACCTAATTTCTTTGGCTCAATATCATGTTAATCACAAGGGCAGTAAGCAAAAATTGAATGAGAAAATCTTAAATGAGTTTTCAGAAGACGCTGAAACGAGTGAAAATCACAAAATTTTAGCACGACTGCCTATTACTACTTATTGGACAACTAACTATGATTCATTGATAGAGAAAGCCTTAAAAGAAGAAAGAAAAAAGGTAGCGGTAAAAAGAAATGTAAAAGACCTTAACCAAAATATGTATGGTAGCCACGCAACGGTTTTCAAAATGCATGGAGATGTTAATGATGCAGCAAATGCCATTCTTACAAAAGACCAATATGAGGTTTATCATTCAACACACTTACCTTTTGTGACCGCTCTAAAAGGCGATTTAGTACAAAAAACCTTCTTGTTCATTGGTTTTAGTTTTGAAGACCCCAACCTTGATTATATTTTGAGTAGAGTTCGTGTCGAACAGCAAGAAAATGGAAGGGTTCATTATTGCACCATGAAAAAGGTCTGTCGCAGTGATTTTGATAACAAGCCAAAAGATGAGGCTGAATATGATTACAAAAAACGGAAGCAAGAGCTACAAATTCAAGAGTTAAAGCGGTATCATATACACGCACTTCTGATTGATAATTATGACGATATTACCGAGATTTTGAGACAAATTGAGACCAAGTTTAAATCAAGTACTGTTTTTGTATCAGGAAGTGCAGAAGAATACGGAAAAATGGGGAAGGATGCAGCCCAAGGGTTCATACATAAATTGAGTAAACAAATAATTGAAGATAAATTGAGGCTTGTAAATGGTTTTGGTTGGGGAGTAGGGAGTGCTGTCATTAACGGTGCGTTAGACGCTATTTACGACAAAAGTGGTAAGTTTTCCGAAAATCAGCTAATTCTACGTCCATTTCCACAATTCAAATCGGGGTCAAAAGATTTACCTGAATTATGGAAAGAATACAGAGAAAAAATGATTAGCCAAGCAGGTATAGCCATTTTTGTCTTTGGCAATAAAAAAAATGAGAAGTCAATAATTATTGATGCAGATGGAGTTAGAAAGGAATTTGAAATAGCAAAAAAACAGGGTTGCTATCTCATTCCAATCGGAATTACTGGCTATATAGCTTTACAGCTATGGCAAGAGGTAATGGATGATTTTGCCGCTTTTTACCCCAACCACCATCACTTAAAAGGTGAATTTGAAAAGTTGGGTGATGATAGTATTCCAGAGGAAGAAATATTGAAAAATGTAAAAGAAATCATTAACCGTTTAAAGAATAGGTAATATGGCAAGACGTGTGTTTTTTAGTTTTCATTATGAAAATGATGTTTGGAGGGCAAGTGTTGTAAGAAATAGTTGGGTTACAAAGCCAAATTCGGAAAAAGCAGGATTTATTGATAAAGCCGAGTTTGAAGAAATAAAAAAGGGTGGAGATTCTGCAATTAAAAGATGGATTGACGACCAACTTATCGGGACGAGTGTAACTGTTGTGTTGATTGGTACTGAAACGAGTAATCGAGAGTATGTCAAGTATGAATTGGAAAAAAGCTACGCCCGAGGAAACGGAATAGTAGTAATATACGTCCACAAAATAAAAGACCAATATGGTAATCAATCATCAAAGGGTAGTAATGCTTTTGGCGAAATCGGAAAAGATAAAAATGGTAACTCTGTGTATCTAAGTATAAACTACAAAACTTACGATTGGATAGATGATGATGGATATAATAACCTAGGAAAATGGGTTGAAGAAGCAGCAAAAAATGCAGGTAAATAGACAAAACTCTTGAAGTATGAACAACTTTAAAGTCTTTTATTCCTTCCACTATGAAGATGTTGGAAGTTTCAAGGCCAATATAATTCGTAATAGTTCAAGGCTTAAATGTTATCAAGGGTTGCTTACAGACCAGTCTATTTGGGAAGAGTTTAAGGCAAAAAATGATAAGCAAATCAAGCAAAGGATTGATACATCGGAGTTAAAAAATTCAGATGCGACGATAGTTTTGATTGGACAAAACACTCACGAACGAAGGTGGGTTAAATATGAAATTATCAAGAGTTTTGAAGCAGGAAATACACTTATTGGTATTCATATAAATCGCATAAGAGGCATAAATGGTGTTATTTCTCGAAAAGGGTTAAATCCTTTCGATAGGCTCGGTTTTGAATATGATGAAGAAGAGGATATTTTGAGATTCTATGAATTAGTCGATAGAAAATGGCAAGTTTTTAAAGACTTACCTTATGTAGAAAACCATAAAAGAAATACTGTTTTTGTAAGACCTACAAATGTATTGCAACGATTATTCGGAAATGTGAAAGATGGTAATTTTTACAGGCTATCCGACTGTTTTCCAGAGTACACTTGGAAAACAGGGGAGCATAATGCAGAAACATTGTTTAATTGGGTAAAAGAAAACCATGAATGGATTAACGTTTAATGTTAAACGGAAACGCCACTGGTACACGTCGCTTAACCCTGTCCTGCCCCCTGTCTTACGGTACCAGTTTAAAGTAGAGATTCTGATTTAGTTTTTCAAAGTTAGCAGGTGTTTGATATTTCAAGCAGGAATGTGGCCTGAGAAAATTATAGTTGCTGTGCCATGTTGTCAACAGGTCGTTGATTTCCTCGAGAGAATAGAACCAATTCAAGTTCAGGCACTCCTTCCGAAGCGTTCCGTTGAGGCGTTCGATGATTCCGTTCTGGGTCGGCTTACCCGGTTGGATGAACTTGATTTCAACACCCCTGGCCGCTGCCCACCCAGCAAGCGCTTGGCTGATGAATTCCGGGCCGTTGTCGCAGCGGACATAGCGGGGGAAACCCCTGATTTGGCCAATCCTGTCGAGGGTTTCCACCAGTTTGGGGGCGGTGATGCTGGCAGCTGCCTCCACCCAGAGGTCTTTTCTCGAGCACTCGTCCACCACGTTTATGATTCGCACGCTCTGCTGTTTGTCCCCCATCACCCACTCGCTCAGGAAGTCCATCGCCCAGCCTTCGTTGATTTTCTCTGGCGGTAGCAAACCCTCGAAGACCCGCTTGATGCGGGGCTTTTTTGGGTTCCTGTGCAGGCTTAGTCTTGCGCTCTGATAAAGCCGGTATGCACGGTGCCTGCCGATTCCTTCGCCTTGGTTCTTCAGGTAGGCCAACATCAGGCGGAAGCCCCATGCCGGGTGTTCCCGCCTAATCTGCTTCATCCTTTCCACCCAATGGGTGGCCCAATCGGTGGTCATGGCCGTCGATTTGCGCTCTTTCTGCTCATACGCTGTCGAGCGTCTCAGGCGCAGCCACTGGCAGATGCGGCGTTTGCTCAACCCGGCCTGTTTACCCTGTACATGACCCATCAGTTCCACCTTTGCTGCTGGGCCTGCTTCTTTTTTAGGAACTCCACCGCCTCGCTGACCACCTCGTGCTTGAGTTGCAGCTCGGCGTACATCTTTTTGAGGCGGAGGTTTTCCTGTTCGAGTTCCTTGAGCCGGCGCTTGTCCTCGTGCTGTTCCGTCTCTGCCTCGTTCTTCCACTTGTAGAACGTGGCTGGGCTTATTTGGTGTTCTTCGCACAGTGCCTCTACTGTCTTGGCTCCTTTCAGGTAGCTGTCCAGTATGGCTCTGCGCTGGCTCTCGTTGAATCTGCTCTTTCGCATGGTGCTTGTTTTAAGTGTGAAAATAATTGTTGTCCATTATTTCTCTACTTATTTTTGGCACCGCTCTCTGGGGGGTAGGACAACCCCCCCACTGGTGCAAGTGTTAAGCGAAGCGTCACTTGTACCTAATTTCTTATCAGTTTGTAACTGAAAAAGACATGTCTTATTCTATCAAATCAATCTCTATTAAGCCTTTTTGATTGATTGTATAATAATCAAAAGCACTACTGTAAAGCCAATCTTCGGGATTGCGGACAAAGCCTGCCTTGACGGGGTTCTCATGTAGATAATCTAATTTTTGCCTCATTATGAGGGCATTAGTTAATTCAATTGGTTGATTATGCTGTTGCCAAAACTGCGTATTTTCATTATTTGGATTCTTCTTCCCTGCCCGCTCAAACATCCAAATCATCCATTCCTTACGGCTTTCTTGCGGGTTATTTTTAATGGATTCCACAATCTTTTTAGAAGTAAACTTTTTTAAATCTCGCATGATGTTTTGTAAAAGTTCTCCTCTTGTTCCAACGATTAAATGGACGTGATTGGTCATAATTACCCAAGCATACAATTCCAAATCTTTCTCTTTCATGCAATATTTCAGACTATCCACGATAATGTCCTTGTACTCATTTCGGGTTAGGGCATCAATCCAATAAACCGTTGCAAAGCTTACAAAATACAATTTGCTTTGGTCATGGAATTTGTATTTTCTACTCATTTTGGTTATAGGTATGATTTTATGAAGGTTCAGTTGCAAACTGAACTCATATTTAGTACAAGTGACGCTTCGCTTAACACTTGCACTAGTGAAGTCAATCTGGTTTTGTATGGGTTCAGTTGCAAACTGAACCCATATTTAGTACAAGTGACGCTTCGCTTAACACTTGCACTAGTGAAGAAAACATGAGTTACAACTCCACCTTCATCACATTATCATCCGAAATACGGTCAATCAGCTTGTTGTAGGGGTCAATGCCGGCTTTTTTGGGTTCGCCTTTTACCACAAATTCTAGGGTATGCTCGCCAGGGCTGAGCCAGTGTTTTTTGAGGTAAAGTGGCACTTTTTTCTTCATGCCTTTGGCGTTTTTGCTTTCTTCAGCAAAGATGCCCAGCTCAATGTAATCTCGGCCTTTGCCCGTACCGATTTCCTTACCTTGCTTGTCGTAGTAGAGTTTTTTGGCCTGTACGGTCAGCTTTACCTTGTACTCGTTGCCGTTGAGCTTGGTGGCTTCGGCCTTGGTAATGCGGTTTTCGTAGAGGGCTATTTTCTCAAAACTATCTTCGGCAAAATACTGCAAGGAGTCAGGGATAGCCTTGCGTAGAGCCGCAAACCACTTGCCCGAGGTAGGGTAGGGGGGCTTTTGTAAGAAGGCGTTTTCGTTGGCAAAATCACTGAGGGCTTTGTTCATGGCCTTCTCGCCGATGAGGTCTTGCAGGGCGTAGAGCACGAGCGAGCCTTTGTCGTACCACACGTAGGCACGGGTGTCGTTGTCGAGGAGGGTTTCTTCAAACTTGCTCTCGTTGGCACGCCCCCGCAGGTACGAATCGAGCGAGTACTTGAGGCGGCTCTGCATGATGTCTTCGCCGTATTCGTGCTTCATCACCATCAGCGACGAGTACTCAGCCATCGACTCCGAAATCTGGTTGGCACCACGGGTATAGCTGGGGCAAATCTGATGCCCCCACCACTGGTGCGCCACTTCGTGGGCGGTCACGTAGTAGGCGTAGTCGGTGTCGTTGGGGTCAGAGAAATCGGCTACCCAGCCGAAGCTCTCGGTGTAGGGCACCGTATTAGGAAACGACTGTGCAAAGCCAGCGTAGCGAGGAAACTCAATGATGCGCATCTCCGAATACTGGTAGGGGCGGTAGTTGACGTGGTTGTAGGCCAAGGCATCTTTGACACCCTTCATAAAGTGGTCGAGGTTGTACTCGTGGCCAGGGTGGTGGTAAATCGCAATCTTCACCTCCTTGCCATCGGGGGCTTTCCAAGCATCTCGCTTGACGGCATAGCGAGCCGAGCATACGTTGAAAAACAAGTCCATCAGCCCTTCTTGTTGGTAGTAAAAGTACCGTCGCCCACCCGCAGTCCACTCTCGTTGGAGATAACCCGGCATAATGGCAATCTGGTCGGGTTCGGTACTGACCGTTCCTCGGAAGCTAACTAAGTCGGCATCATCGTTGAAGAGCAGCGTGCTCAAACCAAAGGCATCGTTTTGAGTAGGTAGGGTGTATTTCTTTTCGGGGAGGCCGTACTTTTTGCGGTACTTGTCCGAATCAATTTTATCGCCACCGTAGCCCATCGAGGGGAAAATCCGAAGGTCAAAAAACGTACCGTTATTGACGATTTCTCGACTGAGGCCACTGTTTTCAAAGCCTCTATTTTCGGCTCGTAGTGCTATTTCGAGCTTGATGGTGTCGCCGGGTTGGAGGATTTTGGGGAGCTTATAAATCTGGTATTTAAGGTCTTTGTCATCTAGCAATAGCTTGGGTTCTACACCACCTATCAAGAGTTTTTTGATGTCGGTATGGGCAACGGGGCTACCCAGATTGAGGTGCAAAGAGTCAATGGGAACTGCCGATTTGTTGACCATCGTGAAGACACCCGTGGCGTTGCAGGCCCGTTCGCTAGGGTATAAATCCACGTTTACGAGTACATCTACTACTTTAGGCTGAGGCGTTCGTTCGTACTTTTTGTATTTTTTCTCGTAGTTAGCGCCCTGTACTCGCCCTTCTTCGGCGCTACGGTATTCGTTGAGTACACTTACGTTGTAATAGATAAAACCACTAACACCCAGCCACAACACGGTGAATACACTAAGCCAAAGGGCCGATTTGCCATTAAAACGCTGCTTCATCAATTGCCAACGGGCCTTGAAGGAGTCTTCGGCGCCTCGGTTCCAGAACAAATTGCCGACTACTAGCAGCAAAGCACCCAGCGCCAGCCAGTTGAGGTGGAACCAAAACAGCGGCTGTACAAAATGCCCGAAGCCGTTCATGTCCGAAATTCGGTAGTTGGGGAAGTAGCTGAAAAAGAAAAGATTATAATTGATTTCGGCAAAACTCTGGATGCTTCCTAGCAAGAACCACAGCCCGATGGTGAGGATATGCCCCACGAATTTTTGGTTGACCATGATGTGCATAAAAAACGCCAACATGGCTAGCTCGATGTATTCAGGAAATTCGATGAGGTAGAGGTCACCAAAGTATTTAGCAAACTCAAAATGGAAATACCCCTTGAGTACTTGGTTGGTTACACCGCTCAGAATCACCAAGTTGACCAAGACAAAACCCACCAGCACAATAGCCAAAAACTTAGAGCCATATACCGCCCAGTTGGGTACAGGCAGCGAGTCGGAGATGAGGTTGTACTTGACGGATTTGTCTCGGTGTACGACCTCGCCCGTGTAAAAAATCAAGATGATGTAAGCAAACAACCCATAGTTGAAGTCTTTGACCTCAATCATGTAATAAGTCAGCGGCAACGAGGGTGTCCCGAACTGCGGGAAGCCAAACCAGCCATCGGTGAATAAGAAGAACAAAGCCCCGACCATGATGGCAATGAAATAGGGGTCTCGGATAATCTGCATAAATTCCAGCCATGCTTGGCTAAGCATTTGCCGAATAAAAATGCTGCTCGAATATACCTTTTCGGCGACTGGCAAATCGGCTAGCGAGAGGCGAGCCGTAGGGCGGGCTTCTTCTTTCTGTTTTTTGCCCAACTTCACTGCCAAAAACTGCTGGAAATCAAAGCGGAAGAGCAAACTCACGAACACCAAAAGACCCAAACCCATCCAGATGAGGCGGTTGTAAAGCAGGTTGCCTACGAGTGGCGCCGTGAGGGTGTTTTGCTCGTAAGGTGTCCAGTATTTGGTAGCGTTGCCAAATGTGGTTAGTGCGAATGGGTCAATCAAATCTACGAGGGTTTTGTTCTCCAGATCACGAGTGAGCACCGTAGAGAGCAGATACGCAATAAGCAACATAATCCCTCCCGAATAGATGATGAACACCTTGCGGGTGATGGCTACTAAGCTGAAAAACAAACAACCCGTAAAAAACATATTAGGCACTACAAACACCAAATAGGGCTGCAGGTGGTGCCACAGGTTGATGGGGCCAAACCGACTGACGTTTTCGGCAAGACCTAACATAGGACCTAAAATGCCGCCAAGCAAAATACCCAGCACCATCCCAAAGCACACAAAGAGGAGCGTGACAAAAGAGCCTAAAAAACGACCCAATAGGTAGCCTTTTTCGGTGATGGGAAAGCTGAAAAAATAGTCTTTGGTTCCAAATTCTACGTCTCGATAGACGGGCACTCCCATGATAGCCGAGCTCATCAAGCTCGCAAAAATAGAAATGATGATGAGCATCTGAGAGATGGCGTAGGGGGAGTTGAGGTTGGCTTTTTCGGAAGCCGGACCGCTGCCGTAGATGATGTTCAGGAACATGAACAAAAACAGCAGAGCGAAGTACAGGTACGTCGCAGGCCGCTTAAAGCGGTACTTGAGTTCGAAGAGGAATATTTGTTTGAGCATAATGGTAGAAGTCAGTAGTCGATAGGATGTTATTTTTCCTAATCTTTAAAATCAACATGGTTTCTGATTGATTTTCAGTATGTTTTTATGATTTGCTGCCTTGCAAATGACAGATTTCAGTCCTGACACAGCTGAAAAATCAAACTGCCAATCCTACACGTTTGGTGATTTCGGCAAAATACACGTCTTCCAAATTGGCATTGGCCTGCTCAAAGCTACTCAGCGACTCCTCCGACAACACCCGAATCTGCGTTTTACCCATCTTGAGCGAAGTCGAAATTACCTCGTAATTTTCCTGATAATGACTCAGCTCGGCCTTTTCAATCATTTTTTCCCATACTTTGCCCTGAATCGCTTTGACCAAATCATTAGGATTGCCTTGCGCTACCACTTCACCGAGGCAGATGATGGCCATGTCGGAGCAGAGGTTGGTAACGTCTTCTACAATGTGCGTCGAGAGAATCACAATGGTGTTTTCGCCTATTTCAGATAGCAGGTTATGAAAGCGGTTTCGCTCGGCAGGGTCTAAGCCTGCGGTGGGCTCGTCCACAATGATGAGTTTGGGGTTGCCGAGCAAGGCTTGAGCAATACCAAAGCGTTGTTTCATCCCGCCCGAAAACGTCCCGAGGTTTTTCTTCCGCACTTGGTAGAGGTTCACTTTTTGGAGCAAGCCATCTACGATTTGCTTGCGTTGGCTACCGTTGTGAATGCCCTTGAGTTGGGCAATGTGGTCGAGCATGGTTTCGGCAGTTACTCGGGGATACACCCCAAATTCTTGCGGCAGATAACCTAACAATTTACGAACGTCTTCTTTCTGCTTTAGCACGTCGAGGTCGCCGAGACTGATGTTTCCGCTGTCGGCTTCTTGGAGGGTAGCAATCGTACGCATGAGCGACGACTTGCCCGCTCCGTTGGGTCCCAGTAGCCCAAACATGCCTTGGTTGATAGTCAGCGAAACGCCTTTGAGCGCTTGTACGCCATTAGAGTAGGTTTTTGAAAGATTGTCAATGATGAGTTGCATGAAATAATGGATTGAGTGGGTAATAAATCAGTTTCGAGTAGCAGGAATTTCCCTGCCGTTTTGGTATAGAATCATTTTATTGACTTGTCCTTGGTCATTTTTGAAGAACGAGATGGACGCTTCGACCTCCCGATAAAAAAACTTGGTTTCGGACTCTGGATATACTTCCAAGAAATCCTGCCCGGTGAGTTTCACAAACAACTGTCCGCTTTCTAATTTCACCTCAAAAACCGCCCCTGGGGCAATCTGATACGTTCCGACGTAGTTCTGCAAAACCGAAGCAGGTACAGTAATGGATTTTTTTACGGGAGTAATCTTGGCCGAGGGGTCAAAGAAATAGCGCCCTAAGTCATCGGGCGACTGCAAGGCGTTGGTCAGAATGATAATGCCTTTATTGGTCTTTTTACTAAAGCCTATATAGGTTCTGTATCCTCCCGTGCCGCCGTTATGCCAGATGATTTCGTCGTTATTGGCTGCTAAAAAATGCCATCCTAAGCCAATTTTCATGACATTGTTGATTTCGTGGAGTGGCTGCTGGGTCAAGTTCATGGCTGCTTGCAAGGGTGATGCCTCCAAACCCATCTGTGCTTTTAAATAACGTAGCATATCGGGCACATTAGAGCGTAGCGCACCTGCGCCTGCCAGCACATCAAAGTCCCAATGCGCCACAGGTTTTGTGCCGATATGCCCCATCGTCAGGTAAGGGCTATTGTTCAGCGTATTGGTTTGGCTCATTTTCAGCGGGGTACAAATGACATCTTGAAGCAGTTGGGGGTAACTTTTTCCCGAAATCAAGGCTAGTGTGTGTCCCAAAAGCCCCATTGCCAAGTTAGAGTATTCGTACTGACCCGTCCCTCTTTTGAGTTGAAGTTGATTCAGAAACGCATAAAGTTCCTTAGGGCTGTAGTCAATATAGGGGTTTGAGTCATCCTTCGGGGCAAAGATATCAGGCATCCGAGGCAGTCCCGACGTATGCGAGGCCAAGTCGGCAAAGGTGATTTTTTGCCCTTCAAAACTAGGTAACTTCACTGCATTGGGGAGGTATTTTTCGACGGGGTCGTTGAGTGCAAGTTTTCCTTTTTGAACCAAATCGGCCAAAAGTAGGCAGGTAAAGGTTTTGGTAATAGAGCCAATTTCAAAAACGGACTGTTGCGTAATGGGTTGTTTGGTAGTGGTATTGGCATAACCATAGGTAAAGAAACTTTCTTGACCATTGTCTAGAAAGGCAACGGTCGTACCCGCCGAATAGCCATTGTCCACTCGGTTGATTAGCTGAGTTTTGATGGTTTCTTTGACAGGGTCGCTAGTTGGTTGCGTCTGAGCAAAGCCTGCCCCACCGATGCCAAATAGGAGGAAGGCTACGAATCTGTACTTTTTCATGAATAGTGATTACAAAAGGTTAGAACGTGTATGGTTCACAAAGTAGAAATTTCTCAGCATTTTAGCTACTGATATTTGCTAAGTGGTTGGTTTGGCAAAACGTGTAGGGGTACAGTTCATGTTTAATGGTCGCTGGAAAAAATGGAGCTTTCTGAGTAAATAAGGGTAGGTTAAGCATTGGGAAGCCCAATTTCGGGAGAAATGCTTAACTTGCGAGCAAAATCAGCGATATTCATTAGTATCTCAGAGCCAAAGCAGTCAAGCGTATGCTGACGACGAAGACACCAGCCTAATGAGCATGTGGAACATTGGCAACCGAACGAAACAGAACAAATGGAACATAAACCCATCATTGGTATTACCTTAGGCGACTACAATGGCATCGGTCCCGAAGTAATTTTAAAAGCCCTTCAAGGCAATCATTTCAACCGAATTTGCACCCCTGTTGTGTATGGCTCTATGCGGGTGCTCAATCGCTACAAGCACTTACTCGATCTAAAAGACTGGCAGCTTTTTGGAGCACAATCCATTGCCAACCTCAACCAAAAAGCCACTAATGTGATTTCGTGTTGGAACGACCAACAAACCGAAGTAGAGCCAGGCAAAGTAACCGAAGAGGCTGGTAAAGCTGCTTTGGCCAGCCTCCAACGTGCCGTAGCCGACCTCAAAGAAGGCAAGCTAGACGCTATCGTGACGGCTCCTATCAACAAAGCCAATATCCAAAGCGAAGAATTTAAGTTTCCGGGGCATACCGAATACTTTACCGAAACGTTTGAAGCCACCGATAGCCTGATGTTTTTGGTGAGCGAGCAGATTCGGGTCGGTGTGGTTACCTCGCACATCCCGCTGGGGCGAGTGCGGTCGCAGCTTACCCAAGAGCGAATCAAGCAAAAGCTAGATTTGATGTTTCATTCGCTCAAGGCTGATTTTGGCATCAAAAAACCACGCATTGCGGTGTTGGGACTCAACCCTCACGCTGGCGAAGGTGGTTTGTTGGGTTCAGAAGAAACCGAAGTCATTGCACCCGTGATTCAGGAATACAAAAACAAAGGCAACTTGGTGTTTGGACCCTTCCCATCTGACGGATTTTTTGGTGCCTTGTCGTATCGTAAGTATGACGCCGTGCTGGCCATGTATCACGACCAAGGTTTGATGCCTTTCAAAATGATTGCCTTTGCCGATGGGGTTAATTTCACAGCGGGCTTACCGATTGTGCGCACCAGCCCTGACCACGGTACGGCCTACGATATCGCAGGTAAGAACCAAGCCGACGAGAACTCACTCAAACAAGCCATTTTTACAGCGATAGACATCATCCGTCACCGCAACGAAGCTTTGAATTAGAAGTTCATCAAAACAACCATCTCTTCGCTAAACACCACTGTTGACATGATTAAATCAATGACTGGCTTCGGAAAAGCCACTGTCGAAACCGAGAACCTAAGTGTAACCGTAGAGATCAAAACCTTGAACTCTAAATTCACGGATATTTTTTGCCGTTTGCCCCGCACGATGTCTCGGCGAGAAATCGAAGTTCGCAACTACCTGACGCAAGCCTTAGAGCGTGGCAAAATCGAGCTAAATCTTTCGTTTCAGCGAACCAACGCAGCTTCGTTGGCCGTCATTAACCGAGCGTTGTTGAGTAGTTACATCAACGAGTTAGAGGCATGTGTTGAAGAAAATACGCTATCAGGGGTGCACGGAGGAGACCTACTCAAAATAGCCCTTGATCTCCCCGACGTACTCAACACCAATGCCGCTCAGTCTGAAGAAGAAGCCGAAGCCGAATGGAAGCAAATTTTGAGTGCCATCGAGCAAGCCGCTAAAACATGTAATCAGTTCAGAATCAGAGAAGGAGAGGTCGTAAAGCAGATATTCAAAGACTGCATCACGGCCATTGCCGAACGTCTAGACAAAGTAAAAGAACAAGATGTGCTACGGATTCCGGCTGTACGAGAGCGCCTTCGGAAGTCCGTAACGGATTTACTACAAGACGAAAGTTTTGACCAAAATCGCTTCGAACAAGAGCTCATCTACTACATCGAGCGTTTCGATATTTCAGAAGAAAAAGTACGTTTAGCCACCCACTTATCGTATTTTATTGAGGTCCTAGAAAAAGAAGGGAGTGGCAAAAAACTCAACTTTATCAGTCAGGAAATCGGCCGAGAAATCAACACCATTGGCTCCAAAGCCAATGATGCGTTGATTCAGCGATACGTGGTAGAGATGAAAGACGAACTCGAAAAAATCAAAGAGCAAACCGCCAACGTCTTGTAACTCGATTTGCCAAATCCCTCGACAAATTGTTGCTCCATTTTGTTATTGATTGAAAGACAGATATATTGGGGTACGATTTGTTAAGTCAAGACCACTATGCGTTTGGTGATTTGGTTCCAGCAAGCAAAAACCTCCTATTGCCTTATTGGTTGGGTAATACTCATGAGTTTATCGGCTCATGCTCAAAACCGCATGGTCGATAGCCTCAAGCAATGGCTTGCCGAGCATCCTAAGCCCGATAGCCTTCGAGTGCTTAACTTACACCGCTTGGCCTATCGCCTTTCGGAGATTGACCTTACTGCTGCCTGGAAATACGCCAATGAGGCTCAAGCTTTGGCCAAGAAAATCAACAATAAAGGCTCTCTGTGTCAGAGTTTTATCAGTTATGGTATCAATGAGGCCAACGATGGCAACTATGCCAAGAGCCAAGAACACTACCTCACTGCCTTGCGCCTTGCCGAAGAAGTAAACTGGAAGCGAGGTAAGGCCATTTGCCTCAACAACATCGCCGAGAATTACAACACGCTCAAGCAAACCGATAAGGCGCTTGATTACACACTCAAAGCCTTGGCCTTTAACCAAACCGAGAACCAGAAACGAGGGCAGGCCATCAACTACGAGATGCTGGGGCGTATCTATTTTGAACGCAAAGAGTATAGCAAGTCGCTGGCGTATTACAAGCAAGGCCTCGAAGTAGGCTTGCAAGCCACTGATAATTACCAGATTGTGCCACAGCTCATGATTGGTATTGGTAAAAACTACGCTGTTCAAAATGACTTCAAGCAAGCGTTTGAATACTTTGGCAAGGCTACGGTACTGAGCGAGCAACACAATGAGAAACTGGTTCAAATTCAGGGTAATAAACAAACCGCTATCACCTATCGGCTTCGCAAGGATTATCCGAAAGCATTAGAGTTTTTTGATAAAGCACTCAGTATTGCGACAGGCTTTGGCACGGTAGTAGAAGAAAGTGGCCTGTATCAAGAAATTGCTCAGACCTACCAAGAAATCGGCGATTACCAACATGCACTGGCTTCGTTCAAGAAATTCAAATGGTTGAGCGATTCCATTGCTAACAAGAAAAACGAAGTACGGATGGAGTTGATCGATTTGAAGTATGAAGCCTTTGTGAAAGACCAAGAAAACCAGCGACTTACCTTAATCAAAAAAGCACAAGAGGCCGAAATTCGTCAGAAAGCTTGGTGGATTGGGCTATTGGCTGGGGCTTTGGTGCTATTGGTGCTGGGAGCAGGGTATTGGGTGTATCGAATCCGACTCAGAGAAGCACAAGAGGTACAAAAAGCCCAAGCTGAGACCATCAGGCAAATGGGACTTTCCGAAAAAATGAGAGCACAAATTGCACGTGATTTGCACGATGATTTGGGGGCCACGTTGAGTAGTATTTCGATGCTAAGTCAGGCCGCAAACCGACAGATTTCGGATAGTAATCCTACCATAAAAGAACTGCTTCAGACCATCAGCCAAAATGCCCAACGAACAGTAGAGACGATTCGAGACATCATCTGGACGACCAAGCCCATGAACGACAGCCTCGACAGCATTGCCTCCAAAATGAAAGCCTTTGCTGCCGAAATCCTTGATTCAAAGCAGGTTAATTATCAATTTAATGTTTCGGATGAGCTTCATGGCTACAAGCTTTTGGCCAATCAGCAGTATAATTTCTACCTGATTTTTAAAGAAGCCCTCAACAACGTAGCCAAATACGCCAAAGCCCAACACGTCTGGATTGATATTTTCAAGAAAGACCAGAAACTCTACCTCCGCATCACCGACGACGGAGTAGGTTTTGACCTCAAATCGAGCAAAGGAAAAGGCAACGGCCTTACCAATATGGAAAAACGAGTAGAAGACCTCAAAGGAACACTACTCATTCAAAGCACCGAAAACGAGGGCACGACCGTAGCCCTCTCCTTGCCCTTGGCTTCGTAGGTACAAACCATCTGGTTTAGAGCCAGCCCATTCGTTTATTGAGTTCGGTTACATGAGCCAAGTGGTGGTTGCTATGCCACGCATATAAGCCTAGCTGCGTATCTAGCGACACATAATCTTTGCTTTCGGGGTGAAAATACCGCCGTTCAAACTGTTCTGGCTTCATGCTTTTCCAGATGGCAACCCAGCGTTCGTGAATCACCTCAAGCATCGTTAAGGAAGTCTCCACTGGTACCAATTCCGTATCGGGCAAATGCGCCCAAGCGTCTTCTAAATACGGCTTAATAGTGGGCGTATCTTCAGTAAGGGTAAGCTTTGTACGGATATAGCCATTAGCGTGAGAGTCGGGTACGTGATGCAACAACTGACGTACTGTCCAGCCTTCGGGACGATACGGCGTGTCTAATTGATACGGCTCCAGACTGGCCACAGCCTCACGCAAACGTTGTGGCAACGATTCGATTTCGGCAATTAACTGTGCACGTACTTCGGTGGTGTAAGGCCCCGTGTAGTTGAAGGTGCCAATGGGGTAACTAAGCGATTGCATGAACTTTGTGGTGTTTTAATTGTTGCAAGGATAAATAGATATTTGCACTAAAAAAAGGAGCAGACCCGTTTTAGCTGCTAAATCCTCTTCAAAGAGGGATCGAAAATTATAGTAAACTAACCCGAATGCTTTACCCTCAACATATAGAACAGAAACTTGGTTTCGACCGAATCCGTGAACTTTTGCGTGAACAATGTATTAGCTCGCTCGGAAGAGCCTTTGTTGATAAAATCCGCTTCTCTGACCGCTTCGATATTGTGGACAAACTGGTGCGCCAAGTGGCAGAGTTTCAGCATATCTTGCAAGTAGAACAAGGATTCCCGTCGCAGAATTACCTTGATGTCAGCCAGCACCTGGCGAAAGCCGCCATCGAAGGGTATTTTTTGACCGAAGAAGAATGTTTTGACCTCAAACTCTCGCTTCGGACGATTCAAGAATGCCTGCGTTTTTTCCAAGATAAAGACGAAAACCAATATCCCTACCTTCGTGAACTGACCGATAAGGTGCAGGTGGACCGTGAACTGCTCAAAGAACTCGACCGTGTGATTGACGACCGAGGCAAGGTACGAGACACCGCTTCCAAAGAACTGCAAGAAATTCGGCGGGCTTTGATTGCAGAGTTGGCTTCGTTGCGCAAAAAATTGGACAATCTGCTCAAAACCGCCCGCAAAGAAGGTTGGACAACCGAAGACGCTACGCTAACCATTCGGAATGGCCGCTTGGTGATTCCGATTGCCGCCGAGCACAAGCGCAAGATTAGAGGCTTTGTACAAGATGAATCCGATACGGGCAAAACGGTCTTTCTGGAACCTGCCGATGCCCTTGATTCAAACAACGAAATCAAGGAATTAGAAGCTCGTGAGCGCCGTGAAATTGTTCGGATTTTGACCGAACTAACCTCTCGTATTCGCCCGCACGTGGAGTCCTTGCGTAAGGCGTATGTGTTTTTGGGCTTGATGGACTTCATCAGAGCCAAGGCCAAATTCGCCATAGCCATCGAGGCCACTCATCCATTGATTCTGAATCAACCGGTGGTCAAATGGGAGCAGGCTCGGCATCCGTTGTTGTTTTTGGCCTTTAAGAAGCAACAAAAAAAAGTAGTGCCACTGAAGGTGGAACTCTCTGAAAAACAGCGTATTTTATTAGTGTCGGGTCCTAATGCTGGGGGTAAATCGGTCATGCTCAAGACCATCGGGTTGGTGCAGTATATGTTTCAGTGTGGCTTGTTGGTGCCTGTGGCAGACCACGCTCAAATGGGTATTTTTCGACGGATTTTTATAGACATTGGCGACGAACAAAGCCTTGATAACGACCTGAGTACCTACAGTTCGCACCTGACGAATATGAAGCATTTTTTGCTTCATTCTGACAAAAAAACGCTGTTCTTGATTGATGAATTTGGTACGGGTACAGAACCGACTTTGGGCGGAGCCATTGCCGAGTCGATTCTGGAAGAACTCAATCGCTCAGGGGCTTATGGAGTCATTAACACCCACTATACCAACCTCAAGGTATTTGCCGACCGCACTGAAGGGATGATTAACGGGGCTATGCGTTTTGACGGCGAGCATTTGGAACCTCTCTACGAACTCGAAATGGGTCGCCCTGGGAGTTCGTTTGCGCTCGAAATTGCCCAAAAAATTGGCTTGCCTAAAGCTGTTTTAGAAA
The DNA here is from genome assembly GCA_046329195.1 of Spirosomataceae bacterium. Taxonomy (GTDB): domain Bacteria; phylum Bacteroidota; class Bacteroidia; order Cytophagales; family Spirosomataceae; genus JAXLVB01. The sequence continues at coordinate 2,529,295 of JAXLVB010000001.1, forward strand.
AAGCCAAACAAAAACTAGGCAAGAATCAGGTGAGTTTCGAGAAGATTGTGAAGGAGTTGGACATCGAGAAAAAAGTATTTGCCGAGAAAAACTTGGAATACACGACCAAGCAACGCAAACTCGATCAATTGCTGGAGCAATACAATGCCCTCAAAAATGTACTCGAAACCGATAAAAAACGGATGCTCAATGAGGCCAAAGCACAAGCTAAGCAGTTGATTAAGGACTCTAATGCCAAGATTGAAGCAACCATCCGAGCGATTCGAGAACAAGGCGCCGAAAAACTGGCTACCAAAGAAATTCGGCAACAATTGGAAGAGTTTGTGGTCAAAGAACTTCGCACCGAAGAAGTAGAGCTACCAACTCCGAAAGTTGAAAAACAGCCAAAATCAGATAAAAAACCAAGCTCAACACCTGCTGTGGTGGACGAAGTAGATAACTCAGCAATTGGTGTAGGGTCGTTGGTGCGTATCAAAGGACAAACCACGGTAGGGGAGGTGCTTAGCCTCAAAGGCAAAGACGCCGAGGTAGCTATCGGCGACTTGAAGTCGTTTATCAAGCTCAACCGTCTCGAAAAAGTATCTCGCCGAGAATACAAAGAAGCCATTGGCGAAGAAAATATTCGCCCTTCGCTTACGGGGATTGACCTAAACGAAAAGGCAATGAATTTTTCGTTTAATCTCGATGTTCGTGGCAAACGAGGCGACGACGCTTTGGTCGAAGTGATGAATTTTATGGACGATGCTGTGATGCTGGGCTATCCCGAACTTCGTATCGTGCACGGCAAGGGCGATGGTATCTTGCGTCAACTTATTCGGAATCACCTCAGAGCCAGCTACAAGCAAGTTGCTACCCTCAGCGACGAACACGCCGACCGAGGGGGCGCTGGCGTGACGATTGTCAAAATGAAAGGCTAACTACGAAATAGCGAAATGCAAAGCTGCTAACGCTGGCTGGTCTTAAGCCTTGGTAGCTTTGCGGTATGCCAATGGTGTGCAAGATTTCTGTTTCTTGAATACTTTGTTAAAGTAAGGTACATCTCCAAATCCACTATCAAAGGCTATTTGCTGAACAGGTAAGTCGCTCTTTTGTAATAAGTGACAAGCATACTGTAAACGGTATTCGTTCAGTACCTCTATAAATGTTTTTTGCGTTATATCTTTAAAATACCGACAAAACGACGTTGGCGTTAAGTCGGCCACCTGCGCAATTTGCTCTAATGTCAGATCTTCTCTAAAGTTGGCAATCAGATAAGAAAATACCTTCTGAAACCGAGCTGTCTCCACTTGAGAATAGTGATGCTCCGAAAACGAAAAATCAAGGGCTTGGAGGTCGTTACTTTGGCTAAGTATATCTAATATTTCAATGAGCCCCACCATTTTACTGAGCGGTTTTTCAGGTACTAATGCCTTAATTTTGGCTGCTAGAGCTACCTGCGTCTGACCTATAATCCGAAACCCAACCTTCGACTGCTTCAAAAAATGCTTGATTGGCTCCATTTCGGGCAAATTGATGAATAGTTCCCCCCAAAAATGCTCGTTAAACTGGATGACAATCGCCGAGACATTTTCTGCTTCTAAAGGCCGATTTATCCAGCAATGAGGCAAATTGGCACCAATAAATACCAAATCGCCTTCCCAAAAATCAGCAACATGTTGCCCCACGTACCGTTGCCCTTCTCCTTTTGAGATGAGGGTTAGCTCATATTCTGGATGAAAATGATAGGGAGCGTCAAAGGCCGGTACTTCAAACTGGCGGAATATAAATGAGTTTGTACCTGCCGTATTAATTCGTTCAAAAATAGCTTTCATGGTTTAAATTTTCATTTATCAGAAAGTTAAGTAAATAACTATGATAAAATAAGACAATTTTATGCTAACTAATACAAATCATACAACTAAAAAAAATGAAAATTTTGCATAAAAATAATCCTCAAGATGAACAACCTATTAGATCAACCTTACGAGCTTTCTGAACAAGCCATTGCGTTTTATCAAAAATACCGCTACATCAAGCTCAAAAACGTGCTGGATGCCGAAACGCTCGCCTATTATGGAGCTGCAATCCACCAAAAGGTAGAAGCATTGACCAAACAACATCAATCACTCGACCAACGAGACACGTACGGAAAGGCATTTTTGCAAGTGTTTAACCTATGGCGTGAAGACGAAACCTGCCGAGAGTTTGTGCTTAGTAAACGCCTGGGCAAAATAGCAGCAGAGCTTATGCAAGCCGATGGTTCTAGGTTGTACCATGACCAAGCTCTCTTTAAAGAAGCCGGAGGTGGCATTACCCCTTGGCACGCCGACCAGTACTACTGGCCGCTTTCAACTGACAAAACTATTACGGCTTGGATTCCTTTGCAGCCTGTTCCGCTCGAAATGGGCCCTCTAGAATTCAGTGCAGGAAGCCACGCAATCGTAGAAGGCCGTGAGCTAGCGATAAGCGATGACAGCGAGACTACCATTCAACAAAAATTAAGAGTGACTGATTTTAGACATGTCATTGAACCTTACGATTTGGGCGAGGTTAGTTTTCATTCGGGTTGGGTATTTCATCGAGCTGGTGCTAACAAAACCGAGCAGATTCGTAAGGTAATGACGATGATTTATATGGACAAAGACATGATACTGAAGGAGCCTGAGAACGAAAACCAGCGAAAAGATTGGGAAAAATGGTGTACGGGAGCCAAGGTCGGCGAGGTGATTGATACGCATCTTAATCCGGTGATTTACAGCAAATAAAACGAGCCTCAACTTGATACCTAATCAGAAAAGCTCTGCCAACGGCCTTGCTTGGTTAGGAAAACAAACCATGTAATTCGATGAAAAAAATAAGCTTGCTAGTACTGCTCGTGAATAGTTGTATAGGATTGACTACTTTGGCGCAACCAACTCAAAACGAACTCCGACCCATTAGCTTTGGGAGTATCAAACCTAAAGGCTGGCTCAGAATTCAAATGGAAAAAGATCTAAAGGGATTTGTTGGGCATTTGGACCAATTAGTACCAGACCTTATCAATGACCCTATTTATGGCACGGGTCGGCTAAAGAAAAATAGTAAAGCCAAAGACCTGGGTAATCTTAAATCGGGCGATGCCGAAGGGGACGAGCAGTATAAATGGTGGAATAGTGAAACACAATCTAACTGGTGGGACGGCTACCTTCGTCATGTACTCTTGTTGAATGATACGTCGGGCCTCAAAAAGGTGCATCAGTATGTTCAAAATGTATTGACAACCCAGGACTCAGACGGCTATTTAGGAATCTATGACAAGGATTTACGGTATCGTTTTCAAGCTGAAAACGGCGAGTTATGGGCAAAAACTACCCTATATCGAGGACTGCTGGCCTATTATGAAGGCACAAAAGACCCTCAAGTACTGTTGGCTCTCACCAAAGCAGTTGACAACGTGATGACCAACTACCCCATCGGACAGTCGCATCCATTTGCGGCAGGTAATGGGTTTACAGGAGGCGTGAGTCATGGCTTGACCTTCACAGATGTGTTGTACCGGCTCTACTATCTTACTGGCAATGCAAAATACATGGAGTATGCAGTTTTTCTGTACCATGATTTTTCTAACAATCCGACTTCTGAAAAAGATGCCCAGCTCAATAATATCTTGGACACCAACTACCGGTTACAGTCGCATGGTGTGCATACCTATGAGCACATACGTCCGTTGATTGTAGCTGCTTTTGGGAGTAATCAGCCCAATTTACATCAGGCTTTGGCAACATACCTCGCCAGAATAAAGAAGGTTACTACTGCCACAGGAGGAGCTTCTGGTGATGAGTGGATTCAACAGCAAATAGCCGATGCTACTCATACAGGCTATGAGTTTTGTTCGTTGCATGAACTGATGGATAGCTATGCCCTTTTGATGCAAAAAACAGGTAACGTAGCGTATGCGGACGAGGTAGAAACCATTTTTTTCAATGCTGCACAAGGCGCTCGCCATCCCCAACATTCTTCGATTGCCTACCTAAAAACTGATAATTCTTACGAAATGGTAGGAACCAAAAATGGCGAGATAGAGCCCAATCGTAAGCAAACTAGGTATAAGTATTCGCCTGTGCATCAGGACGTTGCTGTTTGTTGTGTGCCTAACGCAGGTCGAATTACTCCCTATTTTCTACAAAATGCTTGGTTGAAACAAAATGAAACCACCTTGGTAGCAGCGTTGCTAATACCTAATGTGGTTCAAACAACCCTCGGTGGACAATCGGTCACTATTGAAAACCAAACCAATTACCCTCATCAGAACGAATTTTCGTTTCAGCTAAAACTAGAAAAACCTCAACAATTGACCCTAAAAATTAGAAAACCAGCTTGGGTTAAGCGTATTACTACCAACGAAGTGTATCGAACAGAAGGCGACCTCATTGTGATTGACAGGGTTTTTGGCAAACAAGACCGGGTAAACATTGCTTTTCATACCCAAGTTCGGGTCTTAACTGATAGCCATAACGAACATTACTTTGCGTATGGTGCCTTAATGTATGCTCACGTTATTCAAGCTCTCGAAGAGAAAGGACGAAAATATGCAGAAGGCTTTGAGGATACAATGTATAAACCTGTTGTAAATGAGCAATTTGAGTTTGTAGAACAACATCAAGCCACCTACTACAAGGGTACTATCACGGTGAACTTGAAGCATAAGAGTTCTCGCAAGATTGAAAAGCTCACCCTGATACCTGTAGGTAAAACTATTCTGCGACAAGTAAGTTTTTGAGTGGAGACCCACCAACGTTTGCTATTTTTTGGCTTTTTTTCCCAACGCTGACAGTGGCTGCAAGCCCTGTCAGTCGTCTTTTAAGGGTATTCTTCCCTATATGGAAGTAAGTACTAAACTTGCTGTCATTCGTATCGTTTGGTATGGAAATCGAACGAAGGGAGCAGGATTAGTGGGTAAATTGCTAATTAAATCTAAAAATAATTGTAAATTACATAAGTACTTATATAAATTTGTGCCATGAATTTTTACCAAAAACTCGGCGGGTTGATTTTGGGAAGTCGCCTGCGCCGACTCAGTGAGTATTTTTTGTCGGAAGTCAATAAGGTCTATGCCGAAAAGGGGATTCCCTTCGATGCCTCGTGGTTTTCGATGTTCTATTTGATTTCAAAAAACGAACACATTTCCCTCATCGACATTGCCGAAACCCTCGAAGTGTCGCACTCGGCCATAAGCCAATTGGCGAAAAGCTTGGAACAGAAAGGATTGCTCGAAAGCTATCCCTCCGAACACGACGGCCGTAAGCGCTTGATTCGTTTTACGGAGCAGGGGCGTCAACTGCAACAAGCTGTGGAACCCGTGTGGGCGGAGCTTGACGAAGCGATGCAGGAGTTGATGCAAGAAAACGAAGCGAATGCTGCCCTGCTGTCGTCGCTGTTGAGTGTCGAACAAAGTTTTTCCCAAAAATCGCTGAGCCAACGACTGTTGAAGCGGTAAACCAGTACCTAAACGTTCTAGAATCCTATGTTTTTCTACGGTAAAGATACCCTGACGGTAGGGAAAACCCTGCAACTCGTCGAAGGCAAACTCCAAGGAGTGCTTTGCGAAGAGGTCGTCCAAAAAATAGAAGCAAGCCATCAGTTTGTGAAAAACATCGTGGCTCAGCACGAAACCGTGTACGGCATCAATACGGGCTTTGGGCCGCTGTGCGATACGCCTATTTCGGAAGAACAAACCAAGACGCTTCAGTACAATTTGCTCATCAGTCACAGCGTGGGAGTGGGCAATCCGATTTTGCCTGAAATCGCCAAAACCATGCTCATTTGCAAGGTTCATGCCTTGGCGCAGGGGTATTCGGGTATTAGCCTCAGCACCCTTCGGCGCATCCTTTGGCACATCGAAAACGACGTAATTCCTGTCGTTCCTGAAAAAGGTTCGGTGGGCGCCTCGGGCGATTTGGCACCTTTGGCGCACCTTTTTTTGCCACTGATTGGCTTGGGATACGTGTATTGGAACGGCCAAAAAGTGCTCACGGCACACGCCTTGGCGCATTTTGAGTTGGCACCGATTGAGCTAGGGCCCAAAGAAGGATTGGCCCTCATTAATGGCACACAGTTTATTTTGGCCCATGCGGTGCGTGGGGTGGCTCGCCTGCACCACTGCCTCGAAATGGCCGACCTTATCGGGGCGTTTTCGTTGGAAGCGCTGATGGGTTCGGTAAAGCCGTTTGATGCCCGTTTGCACCAGATTCGTCCGTTTCGGGGGAGTATGCTGGTGGCGCAGCGCTTACGGCGACTCATAGACGGCTCGGAGGTATTGGTCTCGCATACCGACTGCGGTCGGGTACAAGACCCTTATTCGTTGCGTTGTATGCCACAGGTACACGGGGCATCCCGCAATGCGTGGCTGCATCTGAAAGAATTGACCGAAATTGAACTTAATGCCGTGACCGACAACCCCGTGGTGCTGGGCGACCACGATACCATTAGCGGGGGGAATTTCCACGGACAGCCTTTGGCATTGCCGCTTGATTATGCCACCTTGGCCGCTGCCGAGGTGGGTAATATCTCCGACCGCCGTTGTTATTTGATGCTCGAAGGGCGCTTTGGCTTGCCCAAACTACTGTTGAAGGAAACGGGCCTCAACTCAGGTTTTATGATTCCGCAGTACACAACGGCGGCGTTGGTTTCCGAAAACAAATCGCTCTGTTTCCCTGCTTCGGCTGATAGTATTCCTACCTCGCTGGGACAAGAAGACCACGTTTCGATGGGTTCTATTAGTGGTCGAAAACTGAACCAAGTGATTGATAATCTGGAGTATATTTTGGCCATTGAGCTGCTGTATGCTTCCCAAGCGCTGGAGTTTCGCCGACCGCTGCAATCGAGTGCGGTGATGGAAAAACTCTTGGGCGAAATCCGAAAACACGTGCCTTTTGCGACCGAAGACAAAATCTTCTCCGACGATATTGCTACCCTTCATCAACTGCTACAAACCGATATTCTTCCGAATCTCGTGCGTGAAACCTGTAACCTCAATGAGCACTATGACGACTTCCGAATTTATTAAAACCTACGCCAATCACCCGCACTACAAAGCACCGAGAGGAACGCAACTGCACGCCAAATCGTGGCAAACGGAAGCGCCGTTGCGGATGTTATTGAACAACCTCGACCCCGAAGTGGCCGAAAATCCCGATGAATTGGTGGTGTACGGCGGCATCGGGCAAGCGGCTCGCAACCGTGAGTCACTGCAAAAAATCATCGAAATTTTGCTGGAATTGGACGAAGAACATTCACTGTTGGTGCAGTCGGGAAAGCCCGTGGGCATCGTTCGTACGCATCCACAAGCGCCCCGAGTGCTCATCGCCAACAGTAATTTGGTGCCTGCGTGGTCCACGTGGGAGCATTTTAATGAGTTGAGAGCCAAAGGGTTGATGATGTACGGGCAAATGACCGCAGGTAGCTGGATTTACATTGGTACCCAAGGCATTTTGCAAGGAACGTACGAAACCTTTGTAGAATGTGGTCGTCAACATTTTGGAGGAGACCTGCGGGGTAAATTGCTGGTAACGGGCGGTTTGGGAGGCATGGGGGGCGCACAGCCATTGGCCGCAACGCTGGCGGGGGCCACGTTTTTGGGCGTGGACATTGATCCCACCCGTATTCAGAAACGCCTCGAAACTCGTTACATCGACCGCATGACGCACAGCTACGACGAGGCCATCGGCTGGGTGCTGGAAGCCAAGGCCAAAGGCGAAAACGTGTCGGTGGGGTTGGTGGGCGACATTGGCGATGTGCTGCAAAAACTGTTAGAAGACAACATTATTCCCGAAATTTTGACCGACCAAACCTCCGCACACGACCCGCTGAACGGCTACGTTCCCCACGGAATGAGTTTGGATGAAGCTCAACAACTCCGCCAAGAAAACCCTGCGGATTACCAAATGCGCTCCAAAAAAAGCATGGCTCGTCACGTGGGCTTGATGCTCGAAATGCAAAAAAGAGGTTCGATTGTGTTTGACTACGGCAACAACCTGCGGGAGTTTGCCCGCCAGGGAGGCGAACCCAATGCGTTCAACTTTCCTGGGTTTACACCTGCGTACATACGGCAGTTGTTTTGCGAAGGCAAAGGGCCTTTTCGATGGGTGGCGCTTTCGGGCGACCCCGACGATATTCGGGTGACGGACGAAGCACTCATGGCCGCTTTCCCCGAAAACAAAGCCTTGATTCGATGGCTCACCGAGGCCCAAACCAAGATTGCGTTTCAGGGCTTGCCTGCCCGTATTTGTTGGCTGGGCATGGGAGAACGGGAAAAAGCGGGTTTGATTTTCAATGAGTTGGTAAAAATGGGCAAGGTAAAAGCCCCAATTGTGATTGGACGTGACCACCTCGACTGCGGCTCGGTGGCATCGCCCAACCGTGAGACGGAAGCGATGCTTGATGGCTCCGATGCGGTATCGGACTGGACGCTGCTCAACCTCATGTCCAACACCTCGGGCGGGGCAACGTGGGTGTCGTTTCACCACGGTGGGGGCGTGGGCATGGGCTACTCTCAACACGCTGGTATGGTGGTGTTGGCCGACGGAACCGACCGTGCCGAAGCCTGTCTCCGACGGGTGTTGTACAACGACCCTGCCATGGGTGTGTTTAGGCACCACGATGCGGGCTACGAAAAAGCGAGCCACTGGGCCGATAAATTTGGGTTGAGTGGCCCCCTAACCCCCAATGGGGGAATAATATAAAAGCTGATTGCTGGACAAAACGAAGGCTACCGATATACCGAAGGCTCAAGCGAGGGTGCTAGAACTAGGTCGTAGGGGCGTATGGCATACGCCCGATAGGAGCCAATTTATATTTTGTCCAGCAATCAGATATAAAAGTTTACTTTTTTTGTAATACTTTAATAATCAACGATATAAAGATTCTCCCGTTGGGCCGAGACGGCACAGAGCCGCCTGTGCAGTACCGTGAGATTTAGAGGAGACTGTTTGATATGAAATTACTTGGGCCATTTACGCAGATAGTGACCTTGCGGGGTTTGCCCGAGAAGGGCGCCCTTAAAGACGAAGCGCTGGAGGTCATCAAAAACGGCGGAGTGCTGCTCCACAACGGATGGATTCAGGCCGTGGGTGGGTTTGAGTCGTTGGTAAAAATGTACCCAAAGGCGATGGTGGAGGAAATCACCCAGCCGACGGTGCTGCTGCCGAGTTTTGTGGATTGCCATACGCATACCTGTTTTGCGGGAAGCCGTGCCAACGATTTTGCGGCCCGCAATGCGGGAAAAACCTACCTCGAAATTGCGGCGGCGGGCGGCGGGATTTGGAGCAGTGTAAGCCAAACCCGAGCCTGCGACGAACAAACCCTTTTTGAGCTCACCCTCGGGCGGGTAGAACGTTTTTTACAGCAGGGTGTCAAGACGCTCGAAATCAAAAGCGGCTATGGCTTAGACCTTGACAATGAGCTGAAAATGCTGCGGGTGATTGGGCGGGTACAGCAGTTTTTTCAGTCGAAAGCACGTATCGTACCGACTTGTTTGGCGGCGCATATCAAGCCCAAAGACTTTGAGGGTTCGCAGGAGGCGTATTTGGCATGGATAACGGCAGAATTGCTGCCCCAAATCCGCACCGAGCAACTGAGCCAACGGGTGGATATTTTTGTGGAGCAATCGGCGTTTGGGCTTGCCGAAAGTAGGCAGTTTTTACAGAAAGCCAAGGCGCTGGGCTTTGACCTGACGGTTCATGCCGACCAGTTTACAGCAGGAAGTTCGACGTTGGCTGTGGAGATGGGGGCTTTGTCGGCCGACCACTTGGAAGCGAGTACCGAAAAGGAAATTTATGCCTTGGCGCAGTCGGATACGGTGGCGGTGGTGTTGCCAGGGGCGTCGTTGGGCTTGGGTGAGCCTTTTGCTCCCGCCCGCAAGCTCTTAGATGCGGGGGCTTGCGTGGCCATTGCCTCCGATTTTAACCCAGGTTCTGCCCCGATGGGCGACTTGCTGACCCAAGCGGCTATTTTGGCTACCTACCAAAAACTAAGCACCGCCGAAGTATTATCAGGGCTGACGTTCAGAGCCGCTAAGGCGTTGAAATTAAGGGAAGTGGGGCGAATTGAAACAGGCTACTCGGCTGATGTACAAGGATATGCTTGCGCCGATTACCGAGAAATTCTTTACCAACAAGGGCGGTTGAAGCCGTACGGGGTGTGGTGATTACCAGCATCCGTGTGCTATTGGCGACGATTGTAGCACACGGATGATTTGGATTAGACACGGTTTTTATGGATTTGAAAAAATAAATAGAAGCCGATTTGAGGCATTTGCCTTTAGATTTATTTTCTATGTAAAAACTCAATGTGGGCTATGTGGTTACCTTCGCCTAATCACTTGCAAAGTTTCGTACAACCTTGCTTAGAATAAAGTACGCAATTATTCAAAATATGCTTCACCTCCCTCAATCCAACCTCTGGCAAGGCCGCAACGACGGCGATGCTCCCGATTTGTGGCGCTGGCACCAAGTGGTGGAATGTACACCGCTGGCCGAACTCACCGCCCGTAAGGCCATTGCCCTACTGGGCTTTGCATGCGACGAAGGCGTGCGCCGCAACAAAGGCCGCTTAGGCGCCAGTGCAGCACCGAGTGTGCTTCGCTCGGTTTGTGCCAATTTCCCAGCACATTCGCTGGCCAAAGGGGCGCTGGTGGACGTGGGCGATTGCGTGTGCGAAGGCACGAAACTCGAAGAAGCCCAAGGCGAACTGGCCGATACCGTGGCGCAACTCGTCCAACTGGGCTACCGACCGATGGTATTTGGAGGCGGCCACGAAGTGATGTACGGGCATTTTCGAGGGCTTCGGAAGGCGTTTCCCCGCCAAAGAATCGGAATCATTAATTTCGATGCGCATTTCGACATTCGTGAGCCTGACCCTGCGGTGGGGGCAAGTTCGGGAACGGGTTTTTGGCAATTGGCGCAGGAAGAAAGCGATTTTCACTACTTGGCTTTGGGGATTCAGACCAATAGCAATACCCAACGCTTGTTTGCTACCGCCAAACACTACGGCGTAAAGCACCTCTTGGCGGACGATTTTTACCCCGAAAATATCATGCTTATTCTCCACACGATTGCGGCCTTCATGGAACGGGTTGACAAAGTCTATTTGACGATTTGCATGGACGTGTTTGCGGCACCGTATGCGCCAGGGGTGAGTGCCTTGGCGTACAACGGCTTGGTACCCGACCGTACCTTTCGGCAGGCATTGCAAGCCATCCTTTCGTCGCCCAAACTCGTGAGCGCCGACATAGCCGAGCTTAATCCCCGCCTCGACATCGACAACCGCACCGCCCGCTTGGCGGCCAGTTTGGTGTTTGAGATTATAAATAAATGGATGAGTCAGTAAACAGAGACGAGTGATTAGTTGGGCGTCTGGAGCTTTTTGAGGGCAATAGCCCCCTGCGATTTGGATATAGCAGTAAGTACAAAGTTGTCGAACCTACCACTTCTCGATATACCCCAATTGCTCGTCTTCATCTTCGTATTCTAATTCGGCGTCTTTTTCCCAAATCTCCATCTCGCAAGGTTTGCAGTTGAATCGTAATTTGTATTCTACTTCGCCGTGTTTTAGCGTGAGGGGTTCCGTCAACTTTTCACCCATAGTGGCTCGTTGAAATCTGGCACACTTGCCTAATTCGTATTTGACACAATATTTGGTGGTCATCACCCGTGATTTGCCGGGGTCCCATTGGAGTTCAAATGCCTTTTCGATTTCTGTTACGCCATGCCGTTGGTAGAAGGTCCTCGCCAATTGGTTGGCTACATTGTACATGAAGTCTAATTTCTGAACGGGGTACGGATGCGTCGTTTTCTCAATCTGATACTCTTCACGGTGGTAATCTCGCACTCGAATATCTGCTAATTGCTCCAGTACTTCTCGTCGGATCTCGTTGACTTTTGAAGTAGGTAAAAACCAGTTTTGGCTCAATTCAACTTCAATCGTATCCACCTCAAAAGGCGTGTTACCTGTTTTTGCTAAGTTCTTTTTGATATTGGGAATGACCGATTCTTCGGTTCGGGCTACTTCTTTGGCAATTTGGAGCACCGAGCTACATTGATGGCCATCTTCGTCAATAGCCAAGAGTTGGAAGCCTTCAGTAGTTTCAGAAAAATACAAGGAAACGCCAATTTTACGCACGGCACTGTTTTCTTTTTCGACCATTTTATTGAATTCGGCATCCGAATTTCGATAAATAACCGTACCGACAGGAAGGGGCTTGAAGGTGTTCGGAATCACAATGCTATTGAAAATCACATTGATTTGAACCCCGTCGGCTACGCCTTCTTCGTTGATAAAATACAGACCGTCGCCGTTGTTGAGCTTTTCGTAATTCTCAATTACATAGCCTTTGGCTTTGACTTCCAGTAACTTACCAATATACTGTCCTTGTGACTTGGGGCTTTCCCAAGATCCGATTTTTTCCTTTCTTTTGTTGACAAAGTAGTCGGTATAGCCACGGTTGAAGCTTCTGTCCATCTGTGGCTCAAAGTTGTAGAACGTTCGGCCCGACGATGCCTTTTCGTATTTGTCCGAGTTTTCGTGGAGGAATGCGTCTAGTTTTTGACGAAGAAACGACGTGTTGTTTTTGACATATACGATGTCTTTGAGCCGCCCTTCGATTTTGAACGAAGTGATGCCCGCCTCTATCAGATTGGGAAGTTGGTCGCTCAAATCTAAATCTTTGATAGATAACAAGTGACTGTTGGCAATCAGGGTTTCGCCCTTGCCGTCGATGAGCTGATAGGGCAAGCGGCAGTTTTGGGCGCAGGAGCCACGATTAGCACTGCGCTCGCCGTTGGCTACACTCATGTAGCAGTTGCCACTAAACGACACGCACAACGCCCCCGACACAAAAAACTCCAACTCGATGTCGGTAGCTTCGTGGATTTCACGGATTTGGTCTAAGTTTAACTCCCTGGCCAAGACTGCTCGCTTCATGCCTGCATCTGCCAAGAATTTAACGTGCTGGGCATCACGGTTATTGGCTTGCGTACTGGCATGAATGACAATAGGCGGCAGATCCATTTCCATGATGGCCATGTCTTGGATGATGAGGGCATCTACGCCAATATGGTATAATTCATGAATGAGTTGTTGACACGTTGCCAGCTCATCATCATATAAAATGGTGTTGATTACAACAAATACTTTTGCTTTGAAAAGATGGGCATAGCGCACCATTTCAGCAATGTCTTCAACTGAGTTGGTGGCATTGGACCTTGCTCCAAACTGTGGTGCACCAATATATACGGCATCTGCCCCAGCATTAATGGCGGCCATTCCTTGATAGAGGTTTTTGGCGGGGGCAAGAATCTCAACTTTCTTTTTCATCTGAGTATCGCTAATAATGGCTGCAAAATTACAGAATTTTGAGCAGATGCCCATAATAGGGATTTTCTTGGCGGGATGAGCGGCATTATCAACGACAATTAAAAGATTCGCTACTGCGATTACAGTATCCGATCAATGGTTGTGGGTTATCAATAGCTGTCTGTGAGTGGCTATACGCCTGTATCATAATTAGGAAGGAGGGCGTATGCTATACGCCCTTACGGTATATTAACTGGGCGTATGCTATACGCCCCTACGGTATATTAACTGGGCGTATGCTATACGCCCCTACGGTATGGTGTATTAACTAGGCGTATGCTATACGCCCCTACGGTATGGTATATTAACTAGGCGTATGCTACACGCCAATACGGTATATTAACTGGGCGTATGCTATACGCCCCTACGGTATGGTATATTAACTAGGCGTATCCTATACGCCCCTACGTTAATTAACTAGCTGATTATCAGTATTTATATGGCTGTGATGTGCGATTAAGAAAAGGGTTGGACTCTATCCTTTCCAGCGTTGGGTGTGAGCCATATCAACAGCTTGACGAATCTGTTGCCAGTTATTGCTGCATGGTAAGGCGCACTCTGCGCCCAGAATAAACTTCTCTGGAGCGTTCTGAATTACTTCTTTTACGTTTTCTAAAATAAGGTCGGTATTAGAAGTACAAATGCTTCCTTTTTTCTCCATACCTCCAAATACGGGTCTTTTGAAGAGCTTATAAATGTCTTTTGTTGAAAACAATTGGCTGTTTATTTTCAAACTACAATTCACGATATGCCCGGGATAGTCCAAAAAAGGAGTGAGGTCATCGTAGTCGCTTACAAAGTCACAGATGTGCAAGATATTGCAAGGGGTGGCCTCGTTGATTCGTTTCATCACCACCAAATCGTAAGGTTTTACATAATTGGCAAAAATGGCGGGGTCTCTGAAGCGGAATCCTTCGCCGCCTTGAGTAGCTGCTAAAAATCCATCAACACCTAATTTGATGCACTCGTTGGCAAACAGTAGCGTGCTTTCAGTGATGATATCCAAGCCTTTTTTGACGGCTTCGGGGTCTTGCTTGAGGTGTTTGGTGAGTAGTTCGCCTCCCACACTATGGCCTGCGCTCATAAAGGGCGAATAGAGTGTTACGATGACTGGAGCGAGTTTTTTCCCTTTTTTTACCAATTCTTTTACGACGTACAGCTGTTTTTCGTAAAAGTCTTTTTTGTAAAAAGGCATGTTCGCCCAATCAGAAGGCTGTTTAATAAGGTCTATTTTGGGGAATTCACTCTCATATTGGACTTTGATAAAATCCATATCAATGGCATTAAAGTACTCCAAATGCCTATTTACGGCCGCATCGCCGGTTTTGTACCCCTCTCCAAAATGAACGAAAAACCCGCAAGGCACGTACTCTTGCTTTTTGTTGGTTTGTATTAAGTCAAAAATCGCTTGTCGTTTATCTACCTTGAGCTTATGGGTTGGCGTAGCCCAAAGCGAATGGCTCTGGTAGGTAGTGGCAGCTAAAACCGAAAGGGTTTTCAGAAAATCACGGCGAGGTTGAAGGGTCTTTAGCATGTTAAGGAATTGGTTTGGAGAGGCAAAAAAGAGGTTAACAGCTCTTAAAGAACCGATTGGGTTCTTCTTCCAAGAGGGCTTCAATGCGTTTAGCGGCTTTGGTAATCGAAAGCCCGCCGAGGTTAGTGCACCGTAAGGTATGGTGGATTTGGTCGCCAACGGCCTTCATGGTTTCAATCACCTCATCCAACGGAATCAGTGACTCATAATCAGACAAGGCCATGTTGGCACAGGATACGGCATTGGTAGCTGCCATGACGTTGCGGCCCAAACAAGGGGCTTCTACCCGATTGCCAATAGGGTCGCAGATGATGCCCAGCGAGTTTTGTAAAGCCAACGAAGCAGCAGCAATAGATTGGGTGAGGGTGCCGCCTTTCATACCCACAAGGGCAGCAGCGGCCATTCCTCCGCCAGAGCCTGTTTCGGCCATACAGCCCCCCACTTCGGCGGCAAATGTGGCATGGGCGGCAATAAAAACGCCTATCAAACCAGCGGCCAACATGCCTTTGACGATGTCGTCTTCGGGTAAGCCAAGCGAGTGCGCTGTACCAAACAATGCCCCTGGCAAGGCGCCACATGAGCCTGCTGTAGGAGCTGCCACAATGACTCCCATTGAGCTTTTGACCTCCATCATAGCCGATACATACATGATGATTCGGTTGTTGGCATCGCCGCCGACTAATTGATTGGCTGCTAATTTCTCTTTGAATTGCAAGGACTGACTTCCCAAAATCCTATCGGCATACTGCGTGCCTTTGAGACCCAACTCAATGGCGTTGCCCATGATATGGATGATTTTACGCATTTTCTCAAACACCTCTTCGGGCGAAATATTACCCCGAGCCGATTCATAGTCCACCGCTAACTCCCACAACGCCTTGTTTTTGCCGTGGTTGTAGTCGAGCATTTCGTTGCAGGTGATAAACGGCACCTGTATGTTTTGGCGAGCCATCACCGGAAGCACAGGATGCAGGCACTTGACACAGGCTACCTCCTCCATTTTTTGCAATTCTTCAACAATGATGGTATCTAACGGAGCCTGTGATTTGACCTCAATAAAACTGGTGGTACCTTGAAGAAACTCAATAGAATCAGCTGTGATAGAGGCTTTTAAATAAGAAAGGACGGGCTCAGGGTGTTGGCAGTAGATGAGTGTTTCGACATAATCTCCAGCCATGGATACGGGTACGCCATCAATTTCAATGACTTCTATCATGCCTCCACCCGTTGAAATGGCCGTCAAATCCCTTGTTTCTTTGTCGTTTTTTAGCTGTATTTTGTAGGTGTTAGGGTGCTCTGCCTTGATGTCACAAATCTGAATAGTAACGTTGATGCCTGCCGTTGCTAGGTATTTTTCAGACTCAGGTAATCGTTCGTCGTAGGCTTCCCAGCCCAAAAAACCACCGAATAGCCCCATGTCTGAGCCTTGACTTTTGTGTGTGGTGGCTAAAGAACCAGTTGGGTCAAATTCAATCAAAATATCCTTGATGGTCTGGTCCATCAAATCTCGGCACAGGCGGGCAATTCGCAAAGAAGCGGCGCAATGGGAACTGGAAGGTCCTCGCATCACGGGACCGATAACGTCATTGAATATACTCGGATAAGAAGCCATGATGGGTTTGAGTTTAGCGTTGATTTGACGATGGGTGAGTAGCTGAGTTATATGCTCTGAAAATTTGGTATTCAGTTAGTTAAATCGCTTTGAGGGTGTCTGCAAATCTAGCTAACTCTGGACGAATAAGTGCAATCATCCAAAGTTACTTTTTATTAGGCGAAACCCCTTCTTTTACTACAAAAACTTGTTCCTCTGTGGTTTTTCCGTCCGACAAAACTAACGTGTAGCTGCCTGCTTCTACGAATCTATCACGAGGGATGAAGTAAGGCGAATCCTGATTGGTAATTTCATGGCCAACTACCAAATCCCAGCGGTATTCATTAAACCCTTTTTTCCCTTGCAGGGTCTTGGTCCAGAGGGTTTTGCGGTCTTTTCCTTGCAGGGACAGGGTGATTGTTTTGGCTTCGCTTAGCCAAAAAGGAATGCTTGTTTTTTCAAAATGTTGGTAGTCAGGAAGGTTGCTGTGCGTACTGACCCACGGGCGCTGACTTGTGGCAGTTTCAAATAAATAGTCTTTGTCCAGTGGCCTATTAGAAGATACCATCGCATGGATGGGGCGCAAGTTCATCTTATAAATACCCCTGCCGTGAGTGGCAACTACTAAATCTTGGGTGCTTTCGTGGATTTCGAGGTCGGCTACGGCAGCACTTGGCATATTAGCGCCTAAATAAGCCCATGTTTTGCCCCGATTAATGGAGATATAAACACCCCGTAAACCACCTGCATACACGATGTTTTGGTCGGTTGGGTCTTCTAACACAACATTGATGGGTTCGTTGGGCAAGCCAGTAGCAATGCTAGTCCAGTTTTTGCCGTAATCTTCTGATACATAAAGATATGACTGCAAGTCATCGTAATTGATGCCCGTCATGGCCAGATAGACTCTTGAGCGAACAAAGCGGGAAGGGCAAATGCTCCGAACGTAATTGTTGGCCAGCCCCGAGCTGACTTCTTCCCAAGTGGCCCCGTCGTTGGTAGTAACCCAGCAAGCTCCACGGTCGGTACCTGCATAGAGCAAGCCTTTCTGAATGGAAGACTCGACAAGAGCTCCTGTAGAGAATGATTTTTTTCCCTGAAAGTGCGACTTAGCCAAATTGGGGCTAATCGCTTGCCAATGGTCACCTCTGTCTGTGCTTTTAAAAATATAATTGCCACCATGATACAGCGTTTTGCTATGATGAGGCGAGATAAAATAAGGCGTTATGTAATTGAAGGTAAGCGTATCTTGGATGCTCTGGGGCAGTTCGGGTTGAATAACCTGAGTCTTTTCCGCTTTTTTATCATACCGAATGGCATGACCGTGTTGTGCGCTGTAATAGAGAATGTTATCGTCGTCGGGGTCCACTTGCGACACACAACCGTCGCCACCGTCCCAGGGGTCAATCCAGAGGTATTTCCATGGGTCAGGAAACGCCGGCTTGAGTTCGTTGGGAGGTCCGTACACGGTGGCATCGTCTTGGGTACCGCCATAAATCACGTAGTTCTTTTGGTCAATCGTAATATCATAAAATTCACCTACAGGAATATTGTTGTAATGAAACCACGACACACCCTTGTCATAACTCACATAACAGCCGCCGTCGTTGCCAGCCACTAGATGCTGCGGGTTGGTAGGGTTAATCCATAATTCAGACTGGTCTAAATGAAAGCCTTTGGCCATACTTGGGGTAGAGCGATTCACTTGGCCTTCAAGGTACGAAAAGGTCTTGCCGCCGTCTTGGCTATGCGCCAGCCGTACCCCCAAGCAATAGACCTCTTCGTCATTTTGTGGATTGACATACACATCGGTAAAATACCAACCAATGACCGAAAAGTTGTAAAAGGGCGAGCTGTGCGTCTTGGTCCAGGTCAACCCGCCATCAGTTGTTTTATACAGTTCGGCGGCTTCGCCTTTGGGGTTCTTGAGGTTATCTACCAAAGCGTAGGCTTTGAGAGGATTTTTGTAAGACACAGCCAGCCCGATACGCCCTACCAATGGACCTGATGGCAAGCCCTTAGTACAGGCCGTCCACGACTTGCCACCATTGGTGCTTCTGTAGATACCGCTATTAGAGCCACTGATGCTGGGGTACACCTCCCATGCAGAGGCATACATCATGGTAGGATTGGAGGGAGCTATCACCACATCATTTACACCTGTGGCGTCGTTTTTGTATAGAACTTGTTGCCACGTTTTGCCGCCGTTAGAAGTCAAGTACAACCCCCTGTTCTTGTTTTTTGACCATAAATGCCCCAATACTGCCACTAAAACAATGTCAGGATTGTGCGGATGTATGGCGATTTCGGCGATAGACCACGAGTCTTCTAAGCCAATGTGTTGCCAGGTTTTGCCAGCATCGTTGGAGCGATACATGCCTGTGCCAGGCAGGGTGAAATTGCGAGGTTTTTTGAGGTTTTCGCCAGTACCAAGGTAAATGATTGAAGGATTTGACGGAGCCAATTCCATATCGCCAATGCCTAGCGAGGCTTGTTCTTCAAAAATACATTGCCAACTAATGCCATGATTGGTGGTTTTCCAGAGTCCACCTGATCCAAAACCAACATAGATGGTACCTGGGTGCGAAGCATCTGCTTGCACCACATCGGCACGAGCAGAATTAAGCATAGGCCCCAAGGGTACCCAGTCGAGTTGGTAGGAAGTTTCCTTTTTCATTTCCTGATAGGTACGAAAAGAGGCTTCTAACGGAGAGGGTGTTTGCTGTGCAAATAGGCTTGCCGTGAGGCATTGGCTGAGTAAACAAACTAGCAAAAATGTTTTCGAACCCATGGATTTGTTGAATGGACAAGTGAAGAAAATGAAGTGGGTATAAAGTAGGGAAATTCTTACTTAAAACACAATAAAGGCAACGGTGAAAAGGCACACCGATGTTGCTTGGGAAGTTTGAAACGAATAGGCTACATAATGATTATTCTCAAAACGTTGCGCCTTTACAAAGAGTAGAAGTAGTAAGCACCTGGATGATGAATTTTGATAGTGGTGTTTTGACCACAAAAACGTTTTGTAAATTGCAATTCATTATATTTGATTGTTGGCTGAAAATTTGCCAATTGAAAGAAAAATCCAAATACATTGACATGCGCCGGTGGGTTGTTATTATCATGCTTCTGAGCAATTGTATTGGCTGGGCACAAGTTCGGCTGGAAATAACGCATTATCCGACATTTAAAAGCACAGATACTCGAATTTTTATAGCCAGTAGCTTCAATGACTGGAACCCCGGCGACCCCACTATGGAACTAAAGCGCCGAGCTGATGGGGTATATTACCTTGATTTACCCGATACACTGACTCATTTTGAGTACAAGTTTACACAAGGCTCTTGGATTTTGGTAGAGGGAAAAGCCGATGGAACGAGCCGACCGAATCGAATATATGACAGGCTGTCGTCTGAGAACCCCAACCTCATTGCTGTGCAGATTGCAGGCTGGGAGGCCAAGCCCACCTACCGCTTTGTTATCAAGCAGATTCCGGCTAATACGCCCAAAGATGCCACGCTATATATTGTTGGTAATTTTAACAACTGGCGTGCCAATGACGAAGACTATAAACTCCAACGTCAGTTTGACGGGACTTATCGAGTGAGTGTTATTTCTGATTTGAACCGAATCGAGTATAAGTTTACCCGAGGCGACTGGAACATGGTCGAAGGTATGGCCACAGGTCGTGCCCGCCCGAATCGGGTGCTGATACCCAGTCGCTTGAAACGCACCGATGCGATTGAAATTGAGAAAATTGAAAGTTGGGAAGATTTAAGCGGTACGTTTAATTTCTTTTCTATCTACGACTTGCTTTTACTGTTTTCGGCGTTTCAGAGCATCTTGCTTGTTATTTTTATTCCAACTATCCAAGATTACAACCGTCAGGCCAATCGGTGGTTAGTGATTTCGCTGGCGGTTTCGAGTTTGTTGGTCTTTCTAAAAGTGATAAGTGCTTATCGTGAGGTAGCTCAACAAAACACTAAACTTTTGTTTTTGCCTGATTTTGTGTTGTTTCTGTATGCTCCATTGTTTTATTTTTACATACAGAAGCTACTCTTCAAAAGTGCCTTGCTACCTCGCCGTTGGTGGCTACATTTTGTACCCGTTTTGGTGCAGTTTTTTGTGTATCTGCCTTATTTTTTGATGGATAGCAAAACGCTTCAATACAAAATCGTGAACCTCGAAATTGACTTAGCATGGGTTTATACCATTACGGCTAGTGTAGGTTTGTTATTCAACGGGTATTATTGGATTATATGCCAAAAAACACTCAGGCAATACCAACAGCAATACAGCACGGTGGCTTCGTCGGATCAAAGCCTACAATACCTAACGACGGTATTGGTGATTCAGGCAGTTTGTCTTGTATTATGGCTGTTTACGGGGGCTCTTATCGTTATTCAGCAGGTTTTTGAGAGTGATATTGCCCTCATCATTCAAGGTAGTGTTGATTTAATTTGGCTGGCTTTTTCTACGATTCCTTACCTGCTGGGGTATTTTGCAATTCATCAGCCAGAGATTTTTAAGTTACCAAGCCAATCTATTTCATTCTTACCACAAGAAAATACAACAATTGACGTAGAACACCCAGTAGTACTAGACGAAGAAGCCGTAGAACCCAATGAAAACTTAGAGGTATATCGAGAAAAAATAGACACCTATATTGCAAAACATAAGCCATACATTAATGCAGGGCTTACCCTCAACGAGATGGCCTCCAAACTTAAAATGTCTCCTCATTTGCTCTCAAAAGTGATAAATGAGGTCTATGGGAAAAACTTTTTTGACTTTGTAAACGCCTACCGTATCGAAGAGTTTATCGAACGATTTGAAGATTCTCGCAACAAAAACTTTACGATGTTGGCCATTGCGTTTGATGTGGGATTCAATTCCAAAACTGCCTTTAATCGAGCCTTCAAGAAAATGACACAGCAGTCGCCTCGTGAGTATTTCTATGAGTCACGAGTAGGCGACTAGGCTATCTGCATCAACTACCCCAATA
Source organism: Spirosomataceae bacterium (assembly GCA_046329195.1). Classification (GTDB taxonomy): domain Bacteria; phylum Bacteroidota; class Bacteroidia; order Cytophagales; family Spirosomataceae; genus JAXLVB01. The sequence continues at coordinate 2,550,793 of JAXLVB010000001.1, forward strand.
CTGATTCTAATCCGTATTTTTTAGAACAACTCAATCTCTTTGAGGTATCAAAAAGGTGCCATTTTATAAAGTGGCCTCCATTTTTTTGTGTGTAAATATCTGATTTTTAGCTAATTATAATAAATATTGACGCTATTCGTTGAGAGAGGTAGCACTTTCTTAAAGTGGAACGACAAGCCTTGTATAGTATGGTACTTTTGTAGGAAAATATTGAACTACATCAGTTCATTATCCTATTTTTTATCTATTTAACCAAAATCAAGGTATTAAGATGAAACATCTTTCCAGACTTTTTCGGGCAAACAATCTCTGGCCAATCTACCGTGCCAAGTGGATAGTTAGCCTCGTGTTGGCTTGTATGCTGGTAGGCTCAGCTGCTTTTTCACAAGACCGAATGGTTTCGGGAGTAGTGAAAGACAAAAGCGGAGCAAGCTTGCCTGGGGTCAGTGTATCGGTTAAAGGAACTACTCGTGGCGCCCAAACCGATGTGAATGGGGCCTATAAAATTAGCGTGCCATCCGCCGCTACATTGGTGTTTAGTTTTATCGGAATGCAGGCGCAAGAGTTGGTAGTAGGCAACCGTAGTACGCTAGACGTAGTCATGGTTGACGACGCCAAAACCCTCAACGAAGTGGTGGTGATTGGGTATGGTTCTCAAAAGAAAAAGGACTTGACTGGAGCCATCAATACCATTAGTTCTCAAGATTTTATCAAAGGCAACATTGCCACCCCCGAACAACTGGTGGCTGGTAAGTTGGCGGGTGTACAAATCACCTCCAATGGCGGTGCGCCAGGTGCTGGGAGTACCATCCGGATTAGGGGTGGTTCGTCGCTCAATGCCAATAATGACCCGCTCATCGTGATTGACGGCGTCCCACTCGAAAGCGGCGGGATTTCGGGCGCAGCCAATGCACTGAGTTTTATTAACCCCAACGACATCGAGACTTTCTCAATTTTGAAAGATGCTTCTGCCACAGCTATCTATGGCTCAAGGGCTTCAAACGGTGTCATTTTGATAACTACCAAAAAAGGCCGTCAAGGCGACCGTTTACACCTTACCGTTAGTTCGGTATTGTCATCAGCTCAGAAAATGGGGAAGATTGATGTACTGTCGGCAGATGATTTTACGACCTTGGTAAATCAGCGAGGCACCGCAGCTCAAAAGGCACTGTTGGGTAAAAGCAATACCGATTGGCAAGAGCAGATTTATCGCTCGGCATTTAGCCACGACAATAACTTGAGCCTGACAGGTTCGGTCAAAAACGTGCCTTTCAGAGCTTCATTGGGCTATATTGACCAAAACGGTATCTTGAAGACCTCCAACATGAACCGCTTGTCGGGAAGCGTAGGCATTAGCCCCAGTTTGTTGGACAACCACCTCAAAATAGACCTCAACTACAAGGGTATAACCATTAACAACCGCTTTGCAGACCAAGGAGCCATTGGTGCTGCCGTTACTTTTGATCCTACACAACCGGTATTGAGTGGAAACGAAAAATTTGGCGGCTATTTCGAGTGGCTAGACCCTGCTACTAAACTCCCTAACACCTTGGCCACTCGTAACCCGGTGGGCTTGTTAGATCAACGCCAAGATAAAAGCACGGTAAATCGCAGCATTATGAATGCCGTGTTTGACTATAAGTTTCATGGCCTACCTGACCTACGAGCCAACCTAAACGTAGGGTTAGACCTCTCCAATTCTAACGGTACTCGGTACATTCCGGCTACGGCAGCGGCTAGTTATAGCCGGGGTGGGGTAGATGGTACCTATACTCAAAAGCGAAACAACAAGACTTTTGAGTTTTACCTGAACTACGTAAAAGAACTCAAAGCCATAGATAGCCGAATTGATGTGATGGGAGGGTATTCGTACCAAGATTTCTTGAAAGAAAATACCGATTTAGATAAAAACATCAAGGGCGATGTCTTTAACAACACCTTTTACAAAACTCAAAATACACTCGTATCCTTTTATGGTAGAGCCAATTACGCACTCAAAGGGCGCTATTTGCTGACCTTTACCTTGCGTCGAGATGGTTCGTCACGGTTTAGTCCTGACAATCGCTGGGGTACATTCCCATCAGCAGCTTTTGCTTGGAAAATCAGCGAAGAAGACTTTGTAAGTAAGTCGAATGTGTTTTCTGATTTGAAACTCCGCCTAGGCTGGGGCGTTACAGGTCAGCAAGATGTATTCGGCGACTACCCATACTTGGCTCGCTACACACTAAGCGAACCTACGGCTCAGTACCAGTTTGGGAACAACTTTATCACGACGCTTCGCCCCGAAGGCTACGATGCTAATATCAAATGGGAGCAAACCGAAACGCAAAACATTGGTTTAGACTTTGGCATCAAAGCGGCTCGTATCTCAGGAAGCATTGACCTTTATCGCCGAAAAACCAAAGACTTATTAAGTGTGATTCCGGTACCAGCAGGTTCTAACCTGACCAATCAGATTTTGACAAACGTAGGTAATATCGAAAACAGCGGGGTAGAGTTTACCATCAATACCAACCCTGTACATGGTAAAGAGTTTAACCTAGATTTAGGATTTAACATTACCTACAACAAAAATCAAATTACCAACCTTACCAAAGTAGCAGACCCGACGTTCCCAGGCGTATTGGTAGGAGGAATTGCCGGAGGTGTGGGCAACACCATCCAGATTCATACAGTAGGCTATCCTACGTTTGCTTACTATGTGTATAAGCAAGTGTACGACGAAAAAGGCAAGCCCATCGAAGGACTCTATGCCGACCTCAATGGCGATGGCAAAATCACGCCCGATGACCGCTATCGTTATCAACAGCCAGCGGCTAAGTTATTCTTGGGTTTCAATGCACAAGCTACTTACAAAAATCTGTCGGCGAGCTTTGTGATGCGTAGCAACATTGGTAACTATATGTACAACAACGTGTTTTCGGAACGAGCCGTGTATCGTAACATCGCAGGGACCAACAACTATCTGTCAAACGTGTCGCCCAACGTAAACGAAACTGGTTTCTCAAACAACCAGTACTTTTCGGACTACTACATTGAGAACGCCTCGTTTGCTCGCCTCGACAACATCACGTTGGGGTATCGGCTAGGGAGTCTTTTCGGGAAAAATACGAACGCCCAACTCACGGCCATTGCCCAGAACGTGCTCGTGATCACGAAGTACAAAGGCTTAGACCCCGAAATCCAAGGCGGTATAGACAACAATTTCTATCCTCGTCCTCGCACCTATTCATTGGGTATAAATCTAAGTTTCTAATCCATCAGACCAGAAACAACAAACGCAAAACAACATGAAACGTACGCCTATATTTTTGACCCTTAGTGTGCTGGTTTTGAGTCTTTTGGTTAGTTCATGTACCAAAGACCTTGACCGCACCCCCTTTGTAGAAGTAACTTCTGCCACCGTCTATAACGACCCCAACAATTACAAGCAAATCTTGGCTAAGCTATACGCTGGCTTGGCAGTGAGTGGTCAGCAAGGGCCTGCTGGTAAGCCCGATATTAGCGGGATTGACGAAGGCTTCTCTACCTATTTGCGCCAATACTGGAAAGCCCAAGAACTCCCTACCGACGAAGCCGTAATTGGCTGGAACGACGGTAGCTTACCCGACTACCATTATATGAAATGGACGGCAGGAAATGAGTTTATCACGGCCATGTATAACCGTATTTACTACCAAATCACACTTTGTAATGAGTTCATTAGAGAAACTACCGACGCCAAACTGGCCAGCCGAGGTGTATCGGGCAATGCCGACATCAAGGCATACCGAGCCGAGGCTCGTTTCCTGAGAGCACTCAGTTATTATCATGCGCTGGATATGTTTGGTAGCGTGCCGTTTGTGACCGAAGCCGATGCCGTGGGCTCCTTTTTGCCAACTCAGATTTCTCGTAGCGATTTGTTTAATTACATCGAAAGTGAGCTAAAAGCCATTGAAAATGAACTAGTTGATGCTCGTAAAAATGAGTATGCTCGTGCCGATAAAGGTGCTGCTTGGGCGCTGTTGGCCAAGCTTTACCTCAATGCAGAAGTTTACATCGGTCAGGCCAAATATACCGAAGCCATCACCTATTGTAATAAAGTAATTGGCGGTGGATACGTCTTGGATGCCACGTATCGTACTTTGTTTTTGACTGACAACAACAAGTCGAGCGAAATCATTTTTCCGATTGCTTTTGATGGGACTCGTACCAAAACCTGGGGTGGTATGACCTTCTTGGTACATGCCCCTGTTGGTGGCAATATGAACCCTGCTGACTTTGGTATCAATGGCGGTTGGGGTGGTTTGCGGACTACCAAAGAATTTGTAGGACTTTTTAGCGATATAAGTGGAAAAACCGACCGCCGAGCCATGTTCCATACCGACGGCCAGAAACTAGAGATTGCCGAGATTCCTACCTTTACAGATGGCTATGCGATTACTAAATACCGCAATGTGAGCTCTACCGGAGCCAAAGGGAGCGATATAGAAGGTAACTTCCCCGATACTGATTTCCCGATGTTCCGATTGGCCGATGTGTATTTGATGTATGCCGAGGCGGTATTGAGAGGAGGAAGTGGCGGCACAACAGCCTTGGCCTTGCAGTACTTCAATGCCCTTCGTCAGCGGGCGTATCAAGGTGCTTCTGGCAACGTAACCAGCCTGACACTTGATTTGATTTTACAAGAAAGAGGCCGTGAGTTGTACTGGGAAGGGCATCGCCGTACCGACCTGATTCGTTTCAAGCGCTTTACTACCAACAGCTATTTGTGGGCTTGGAAAGGCGGCATCAAAGACGGACGAGCAGTATCAGATAATCTAAACGTATTCCCGATTCCGGCTTCTGATGTGGTGGCAAACCCCAACCTCAAGCAAAACGCTGGTTATTAGACCTAGGCGTGGTACTGAAAAACAGAATCGGTTACATCAACTTTAATCTGAAAAGACAATGAAACATTCATTTTATCAATACTTGGGGCTGTGGGCTATCCTTTGCTTATTGGCTTCCTGCAAAAAAGACGAAGTACAAGCCGTACTAAATCCTGGGGCTATTCCGGTGGTTGCGCTTTCGTCACAAAACGTGACACTCACCAAAGACAATGCTGACAAAGACGCCCTGACCGTGTCGTGGGCGAAACCCGACTATGGCTTTGCAGCAGGGGCTGCCTATACCGTTTATTTGGACAAAAAAGGAGGCAATTTCACGAACGGAATCTCCCTATCGGTAGGTACCGACCTCAAGAAAACCTTCAAGACAGCTGAACTGAACGGAATCTTACTCAAATTGGGATTGAAAGCAGCCACAGTGAGCGATATAGATGTGAAAGTAGAAGCCGTTTTAGGACCTACTACTACACTTAGCTCGACGGTATCGTCGCTCAAAGCAACGCCTTATTTAGACAAATTAGACCTCAGCAGTACCTGGGGGGTGGTTGGTAGTGCTACTCCCAATGGCTGGAATGGTCCTGATTTACCTTTTTATAAGTCAGCAGCGAACAATGTGTTTGTGGCGTATGTCAACTTAGCCGTAGGCGAAATCAAATTCCGACAAGATAACAAATGGGACATCAACTATGGCGACGATGGCGCTAACGGTACCGTTGAACTCGGCGGAGCTAATATTGTGGTCAAAACGGCTGGTACCTACAAAATTACTCTTGACCTCAACGCCCTCAAATTCACCATGGAGAAGTACTCATGGGGCATTGTGGGTAGTGCTACACCTAGCGGCTGGGCAGCACCTGATGTTCCGTTCTTCTACGATTCGTCGTCAGATACCTGGAGGGCTATAGCTACGCTCAAAGATGGTGAAATCAAGTTCCGTCAAAATGAAGATTGGGCTGTGAACTACGGCGACGACGGAGCCAACGGAACCCTTGAAGCAGGCGGTGCTAACATTGTTGTGAAGGCAGGCACCTACCTCGTTACCTTTGACCTCAAGGCGTTGAAATATACCATTGAGCCAATTAAAGTATGGGGAATTGTGGGCAGCGCTACCCCGAATGGCTGGAATGGCCCCGACACGAAGTTTAGACCAGATTTTGCTACCGATGGCATCTGGGTGTTGAGTGGCATCAAACTGATTGATGGCGAAATTAAGTTCCGTCAAAATGACGATTGGGCCGTCAACTACGGCGATGACAAAGCTGACGGTATTATGGAGGCAGGTGGGGCTAACATCGTTGTGAAAGCAGGTACGTATGACATCGTTCTTGATTTTTCAAACGCAGCAAAGCCTACCTACAAGCTCACTAAAAAGTAGTGATTCATCAACATAGGTTAAAGAAGAGGTTTCCTTAATACCGGAACCTTTTGGTTAAATACGAAAGCACCAATGAGGTTCGTTGGTGCTTTTTTTACATGTTTTATCAATGATTAATGAGTTTTCTATGAATCATTTACGGAGTTGCTTACGAGCATTGATTACAAGTGTTCTTTGGCTGATGGGCATACTCATTAACCTTACAGCCGAAGCCCAAGTTGCCTTGCCTAAGGCTGCAAAGGGACGTATCCAGCGGATTGAGCAGTTTTCTTCTGCTTATGTACAAGCCCGTACAGTGGATGTATGGCTGCCTGAAGGATACTCTACTCAACAAAAATACTCCGTTGTGTACATGCACGATGGACAGATGCTGTTTGATAGTACTACTACTTGGAACAAACAAGATTGGCAAGCGGACGAAACAGCCAGCCAACTGATGGCTACGACTCAAACAAGGGAATTTATCGTAGTGGGTATTTGGAATAGTGGCGCCACACGACATCCAGACTATTTTCCACAAAAACCCTACGAGAGCCTCTCACCAATACAGAAAGACTGGGTAGTTGCAGCATTACAAAAAGCAGGTAGAACCCAAGAGGTTTTTCGGCCTGTATCAGATAGCTACCTCAAATTTATAGTGACTGAACTCAAACCCTACATTGATAGCCATTTTTCAACCCATACCGACCGTTCTAATACCTTTGTGGCGGGGAGTAGCATGGGTGGTCTGATTTCGATGTATGCCCTTTGTGAGTATCCAGCTGTTTTTGGGGGGGCAGCGTGCCTATCTACGCATTGGCCGGGTGTTTTTTCGATAGAAAACAACCCTATTCCGGCAAGTTTCATAGCCTATCTGAAAGAACATTTGCCGTCACTCCACACGCACAAACTCTACTTTGATTGCGGTGACCAATCGCTAGACGCACTGTATCCGGCTATTCAGAAACAAGTAGATGAAGTATTGGAACAGAAGGGATTTACCGCTAAAAACTGGCAGACACGATATTTCCCAGGGAAAGACCATAGCGAAAAAGCTTGGAGTCAACGGCTGGCTATTCCGTTAGTTTTTTTACTGAAACCATAAATATCTCTAAACGCAACCCTACACCATGAAAAAAATACTGTTTCACTTACTTGGAGTATGGATTTACAGCTCGGTCGGGGCACAAACTATTGAGCGAGTCGAGCCCCAAAACTGGTGGATAGGTATGAAGTACAATACCGTCACCTTGTTAATATACGGTCACCAGATTGGTGATTTACAACCTACTATCGCTTACAAAGGAGTACAATTAGTCAAAAAAGAGACCGTCGAAAACAAAAACTATCTTTTTCTGACGCTACACATTCAGCCTACGGCTAAGGCAGGTGTTGTCAAAATTAGATTTAGCCAACGTGGTAAGGTGGTAGTAAGCCACGATTTCCCGCTGCTAGAACGAGAGCCCAACAGCGCAGCAAGGCAGAGTTATTCGTCTAAAGATGCGATCTATTTGATTGTTCCTGATCGGTTTTCAAACGGCGACCCTACCAACGACGTCGTCCCCTATCTGCTCGAAAAAAAGGTAGATAGGCAAGGCGAAGGCACACGGCATGGTGGCGATATACAGGGTATCATCAATCATTTAGATTACATTCAGGCACTTGGGTTTACCCAACTCTGGTGTACGCCCTTGCTCGAAAACAACGAGCCCGAATACTCCTATCATGGGTATGCAGCCACCGATTTTTACAAAATAGACCCACGGTTTGGCACCAATGAGCAATTCAAAACCTTGGTTCGGTTAGCCAAACAAAAAGGTATCGGTGTCATTTGGGATGTGGTGCTCAACCACTGCGGTACAGAGTATTATTTTATCAAAGATTTACCCTTTAAAGATTGGGTTAATTTTTCGGACACGCACACCCGTTGCAATTTCTTAAAAACTACCCTGACAGACATCTACGCAACCGAAATAGATAAAAAAGAATATACCGACGGCTGGTTTGACCAGCGTATGGCCGATTTGAACCAGCGGAATCCACTGGTAGCTAAGTACTTGATTCAGAATACGATTTGGTGGATAGAATATGCAGGTCTTTCGGGCTTTCGAGAAGATACTTATTCGTATGCTGATAAGGATTTTCTGACCAATTGGGCAAAAACTATCCTGAATGAATATCCTCATTTTAATATGGTGGGGGAAGAAATGACCAGAATCGCCTCACAGATTGCGTATTGGCAAATGGACAAAAAGAACCACGATGGCTATGTGTCGTACTTACCAACTTTGATGGATTTTGCTCTAAACGATAATATTGTAGCAAGTTTGAATACAACTAATCCTTGGTTTTCGACTTGGACAGAGACCTATCAAGGGCTTGCACAAGACTATCAGTTTCCACATCCTGACAACCAACTAATCTTTCCGGATAACCACGATTTGGATCGCTTTTACACACGACTCCATCAGGACTTTACGCATTGGAAACTTGGTATTGCTATGTATATGACCATGCGAGGGATTCCGCAGTTTTTTTACGGCACTGAGGTCTTAATGACTCATGAGAAACTGGGCAACGATGGCCAACGAAGGAGTGATTTTCCGGGTGGTTGGCAGTACGACGCTAAAAATGCGTTTACAGGTCAAGGGCTCACCGAAACCGAAGCCCAAGCGAAAGCCTATTTCTCGACTTTGCTGAATTGGCGCAAGAATAACTTGGCGGTCACTCAAGGTAAGTTTATTCACTATGCCCCTCAAAAAAACGACGTTTATGTGTATTTTAGGTACACCAGCCAGCAAAAAGTAATGGTTTTACTAAGCAAAAACCCCGAAGCTGTACAGTTGGACTTGAAGCGATACACACAAATGATACCCTTGCAGTTCAAAGCAAAAGATATTGTTTCGGGTAAGCAACTAGAGGTAAAAAACACCTTGACCATTGCTCCTAAGACCGCCATGATTTTGGAAATTGAATAAAGCTGAATGGGAGAAGAAACAAAAAACGTGTGAGACAAGGTGCTCACACGTTTCTACCTATAAGAAGTAAGTGTTGTTTTGCATCCAGCAGTAGTGGTCTATTTCCATTTAAAAGGCAAGAACCAATTGTTTTTATTCATCAACCTGTTGCGTACCGCATCGGCGTTCGGATTGTTCGACTTTTTGAGCTTTTGATACACACGGTCGGCCAAGAAGCTTGGGTCGTTGCGGCGGAGTGCTATTCGCACCAAATCGCCCCAGCGTTGTCCTTCATAAGCTAATTCAAGCCCTGCTTCGTCAATCAAAGAGTTCTCGATAGACAGCGTACTGTCGCCTACTACGGGTACAGACTGTAGCAAGGCCCTTCCCCGAATCCCTGTGTTGCGATACCACGACTCACGGAACAGCGGCACGTTACCTACACGAGCATTGAAATCATACGGTGGCACGTCAAACGTGGCTTGGAGGTTGGTTTTATCCGAAATCGCCGTGTTGTCATAGACGTTCGGAATTCCGTTGTTCATCAACGCAAAAGCTAACTTACGGCGGCCATCTCGGTTGGCAGCTTCGGCGTAGCGCAAATGCAAGGTAGCTGCCCGATACAAAAACCAGTTACCGTTTTTCTCTTGCAGCGATGCACCAATAGGCGTATTGGTAAGCGGGTTGATGTAGGTATAAAGGTACTTCATAATCACCGGACTACCACCCATGATTTTGTAGGTCATCTTGCCACGAGCATCGTAGGGGAAATTATTGGTTTGTTTTTGGCTATTCCACAAATCAATGGCTTGCTGCGAAGGCTGCACCAAATAACGACCGCCCACATTAGAAAACAAGTCAACAAAAGGGTTTTGAGGCTGGAAGTTTTTATCAAAAGGTAAAGACCAAATCCACTCATAATTATAGCCAGCATCAGTGTTTTTGCGAGTAAAAATAGAGCGCCAACCAATCGAGTTATCGTCAATCAAGCGGTTGGCATCATTGACGGCATCGTTGTACGCTACGGCAATGTCACGAGCGTTGCTTTCGGCGTATTTGATTTTGTATAGACCAAAAAATGCCTCCGAGTTAGGGTCAACACCAGTACGAGAGGCCGTTTCCATCACCAATTTGTAAGTAGTAGCGGCTTTTAGGTATTGGTTGTTCCAGAGGTACAAATCGCCAAGTAGTACGTACTTGTTGATAAACATCTTATTGAACAAATAGCCATCTACTGGCGAAGTCACCAAGGTAGTAGTAGAAGGATACGGATCTAAATAGACAGACGGAATCGCCTCCATTGTTTTGATCAGCTCCTTGATGAGGTTATCGAGTGCAAGCTTAGGCACCGAGTCAATATTGGCTAGGTCTGAAACTTTGTCAAAAGTATCAGTCAAATAGGGTATATTGCCGTAGTGGATTCCCAACTGAAGATAAATCCACGTCCGAAGCGCAATGACATCGGCAGAGCGTTGATTGTACTCTTCTTGACGAATCTTGTTTTGCTCCAGCATGAGCTTGAAGTTCTTCAAGATGTCGTTGCAGTTTAGAATTACCTCGTAAAAAGGCCGAGGGTCGGCATACGGGTTATCTTCGGTAACGGTGTGGTTGTTGAGCTGACGCAACTGGTCGTCAGCATTGGCGGTTACGTCCATCAAATCGGCCCGAAGTTCATTAAGTAACACATACGGTTTGGCCAAATTCATGAACTTGCCATACAAACCCAAAATAGCAGCATCAGCATCAAAAATGTTGCGATACACTTGGTCTTTGACCAGAATTTCTTCGGGTTCTAGTTCAAATAACTTCGTACAAGACACGCCTCCTAGCAACAACGAAACTAAGGCTGTGGTCTTGAGTGCACCACGGAGTTGAGCAGTTTTTGAACGAGCAATGAGGGTAGTCAACTTAGATTTCATACGCATCGTGATGAGTTGATTCGATGACTATTTCTTACGAAAAGCAGCGAATGGATAGTTCTTTTATCTTCTTACAGACCGATTTTTATGCCGAGTTGAAACGACTTTTGTAAGGGTTCTAGCATGTTGTCAACCCCTTGGCCATAGATACTGTTGGTGGCACTAAACTCAGGGTCGTAGCCCAAGTACTTGGTCAGGGTAAACAAATTGTTGGCTGTTCCATAAAACGTGAGGTATTTCAGGATGCTCTTGTCCACAGGAATGTTGTAAGACACTGTGATGGTACGTAGTCTGAAATACGAGCCATCTTCAATCCAACGGCTTGAGAAGCGAGCATTGCCCACAGGGTCGCCTAAGCTGGCTCGGGGAATATCGGTCACTTGGCCGTCGCCTCGCCAGCGATTTAGCACGGCTTGGCTTTGGTTATTGGTCGTCGAAACAGCCTCTAGGACGCTTCGAGTGTAGTTGTAGAGACTATTGCCCGATGCAAAAGTGAAGAGAGCATCAAGAGTCCAACTCTGATAGGTCAGACGGTTTGAAACCGAACCAACAAAGTTAGGCGTTGGATTTCCAATGACTTGCCGGTCGTTGTCGTCAATGATTTTGTCGTTGTTAAGGTCTTGGAATCGAACATCGCCACCCTTAAACAGAATCAAGGCTCCGTCAAAACGACGGGTCATCAACCCTGCTTGGGCGGCTTCGGCATCGGAGGTAAATACCCCTTGCGATACATAGCCATAAAACAAGTTGGGGGCTTGCCCTACTTTGGTAAGGTACGAGGCACTACCAAAGCTGGTGACCATATTGTCGTCAGGCAGTTGGTCCACTACTGATTTGGCTTTGCTCAACATCACACCTACATCCCATTTGAGTGCTTGCTTGTTGATGACCTTCACATTCAGGGCCACTTCAAGTCCTTTGGTAGTCATGGCACCACTATTAGTGAGCACATACGACAAACCTGTGATGGTTGGCAACTTTTGCGAAACGAGCATGTCTTTTACTTTGTTGGTAAACACATCGAAACTAAACGAAACTCGCTCGTTCCAAATGGCGGCATCTATCCCAAAATTCGCCTTGTTGATTGACTCCCACTTAATAGCCGGATTGGCAATATCACCCCGAACCAAACCTTGTGTACCTAACAGGTTTTGTCCTACATAATACTGATAAGCGGCGTAGTTACCGATGTCGTCGTTGCCCACACGGCCATACGAAGCCCGTATTTTGAGTAGGTCAAAGATGGAATTGGCCATAAAGTTTTCGGACGAAACAGCCCAAGCTGCTGCTAGCGACGGCATAACGGCTACGGGTACACCACCTGCTTTGAAACTTTGCGTGCTCACTTCTTTCCCAAATCTCGACGAAGCATCCATGCCCAAGTTGAACGACAAGAAGTACTTGTCTGAATAAGCGTAGTTGAGGTTTACATAAGTGTTGAGCCAGTTGGATGTGCCAATGCCCCCATTGATTTTGTTCAGTACGGGCACTCCATTGCCCACGCTTTTGAGTTCGTCGGTGGCGGAGTTATAGCCTAAAATCTTGTCTTGCTCAATTTTACTGTTGAGGAATTTTGCCCCTATTCGTCCAGAGAATTCATGTAAAAAACCAATGGTTTTGGTGTACGAAAGGTAGGTATCGTTATAGAGGTTAAACAAGCGCTTAGTTTGTGAACCTAACTTGTTTTCGGCAATGGCATTGCTGAGAGTATCGCTCAAAATTCCACGCTTTGGCACAAAACGAGTCTCTTTGATTTTGTCAAAAATCACCCCCACGGTGGTTCCTAACGACAAGGCTGGCGTGAGTGTATATTGAAACGCCAAGGTACCCTGAAAACGATACGAACGATTCGAAGCACTCATCACCGTAGAAGCTACTGTAGGGTTACCGATTTTGAAAATATCTTCGTCGGATAAGTCAGGCGAAGCCGTACCGAGGTTAGAGATGTCGTGGTCACTCAAGAAAGGAGCCTTCACAAGCGAGAGGTAAATGGGATTGGTTTTGGGCGAAAACCCCAAATCTTTGGTATTAGCTTCGTTGTATGAAAAACTCAAATTAGCTATCCCCTTCAACCGACGACTCAGGTTCAAATCGGCGTTGAAACGAGTACTGTATTTGGCCAAGTCAGAACCTACCATAGCACTTTGGTTCTTCATATAATTCAAAGACAGCGCATACTTGGCGATGTTGTCTCCTCCGGTGATTTTTAGGTAAATGTTTTGGAGAGGATTGTTGCTATAAAGCTGTTTTTGCCAATTTGTATTGTTATGAAACTGATAGTACTGGTCGGCGGTTTTATTGTCGTTCATGTAAGGCAGCGCCTGAATCGCTTGCGTAGAGTACCCGCCCGATTTGAGTAAGTCTGACAAATACGTGCGATAGTCGCCAACATTTAAAATAGGTAATGCCTGAGGCATAAGATTAATACCGCCATAGGTTGCAAGGTCAATCTTAGTGCCTAATTCTTTGGCTCGGGCGGTGGTAATCAGAATAACTCCATTGGCAGCTTTAGTACCATAAAGAGCGGCAGCGCTGGCATCTTTCAAGACCGTGATATTGCTAATATCCCGAACGTCAATGTTTAATAATGGGTTATCTAGGAAGTTGCTAATCAGAGAGTTGCCATTTTGATTGTTGTCATAAACTACATTATCCACCACAATCAGCGGCTGATTAGTGGCTTGTAACGAAGTAAAGCCTCTCAAAAACATACTGGCTCCTGTGCTGGCAATACCCGAATGACGAATGACATTGAGCCCAGCAATTTTTCCTTGCAAATACGAGTCAGGGCTATCACCACCTCGTGACCATACGTCGTTGAGCTGGGCAGTAGAAGCCGCAGAAGCCAACCGATTGCCAGTGAAGGAGTTAGTCGGAAGATTATAGACCTTATAAACCGAGGGGTGTTCGTCTTCGTTCAAAGCGATTTCGAGCGATTTGCGACCGCTTAATGCCACTTCTATGGACTGATAGCCGGAGATTTCTACAACCACAGAAATTTGATAGTTTGGCACTCGCAGCTTAAATGCCCCCGCATCGTCGGTGATGGCCGTCGAAGCGGTTTTGTACGAAACCCGAGCACCTGTAACGGCTTTTTGAGTTGCAGCATCAATGACCACGCCCTTCACTTCGTACGGAAACGAAACTACCTTGGTAGGGCCGTTGGCGAGTGTTTCGGGCTTTTGAACTTGCCCTTGTGCTACCAGTGTTGATAGCCCCAAAGCGCACCCACAAATGGCTACTCGGGTTAGAGAGAGTGTGTGTTGCATGGATGATAGGATAGGTCGCATAACGCTATATCGTTGGGTTGCTGGTAACTCAATAAGTTGAAAATCAGCAACTAATTTGGGTGTCTGTAAGTCGAGTTGTTAGAACGATGGAACCAGCTTAATGTAATCTAAGGCCATGCTGTTGGTACCGTTGGCAACTAGATAAATATCAAGTGTACGGTAGCCTGTGGTAGTAAATTCGCCCAGCAATACTTCGCTAAAGTTATTGTTGGCCACAGCCGTGTAAGCAAAGGTTGCCGAACTCAAACTCCCCATCGCTAACTTTTGGTTGACTGTAATGGGCAATGAGTTAGAGCTATGATTACGAGTTTGGTCGTTGAGAGCTACCCAATACACTTTGTACTTCATGGCAGGTACTTGCGGTACTCGGTATTTGACCCAAAAATTACTCACCCCATGTGCAATGATGGACAAATCTTTGAAATTTTGGTTAGTTACCAGATTGAACCTATCCCGAACCACAATCACCCGTGAGCCTACGGTCTGTAACTGTTCGTTGTAGGTTTCACCCTGAATCACAATCGGTTGGATTTTTTCTTGAACCTTAAAATCCACTTTGCTCATCACGTGGAGGATACCGTTGCTTAGTTTGATGCTCTTGACGATGGCCGACTTCACAATCGGAATCGTCACACCAAACTTAGAGGTAAGCGATTCGGGGAGTTTGTCCACGTTGTAGTAGCCTTCTACCGCCAAATCTTTAATCACATTCCACGACGCCGCATTGTAGGTGCTGTCGGTAGTGCTGGTTTTGAAATACGGGTTGAGCTTGGTAATCTCGCTGGCAAAGGCAGCATCGGCCAATACAAAATACGTAAACTGCTTGGTCTCGTCGCTGAGGTCATAAACCAAATCAGAGAACTGGTTTTTTTGCTCAAAACCCGAGCCTTTTCTATACACAGGTTGGCCAGTGGTGGCACTAATACTGTCCACAATGGCCTTGGCTGCGTTAAATGATAAGTACGTAAGATTAGCCAATACCTTGTTTTGCACGTAGTCAGTCTTGGTGTTGTTTACATACGTCCAAAGGTTAGGAAGTACATCGTTGTATTTGTCAATGGTATGTAGCACGCCATTACTCACAAAGCTATTGGCTGATACTACACCAGCATCGCCCACAGCTGTTTTGGTGATACTGAGGTATTTGTCATTGAGTAATCGGACTCGTTGCTCTTCAGTACTTAGGGCATATTGCTGGAGGGCAATATGATTACCCACAAATGCCTTGAGGGCCGTGCTGTCTTTGAGTGTCGAAAGGTCCAGTTTTTCTAAGGCTGTATTGGTAGGCGCAAAAACGGTGTAGTTTTTGGACGAACTGATGATTTTGTCGAATCCGCTCGACACCAACAAATCCTTGAATTTACTCAAATTGGGTTGGTTACTTATTTCTTCCAATAAGTTTCTGCCCAACTTATCGTCTGACAAGGCGAGGTGGTCGTCCCACGGTTTGCAGGCCAATAAGCTTACACCTAGTAAGAAACTTGCCAATAAATAGAAATAAAGTTTTCTCATGTCAAAATCGTATCGTTTTGTAAACAAAAGTCACAGGGCGGCTCAGCTCCATTAAGGTACCATGAGGCCATCTAAGGTAAACCGTGGGCTAAGCTGGTTCATATCAACTGGGATGAACTGGATCAGGTCAAAATTGTTGGTGTTTTGACCACCCGAAATAGACTGGAATCGTATCAAGTGGCGGTCTGTGGTTTTGACATCAATGATACCTAACATCCGTCCTGCCGAAATTGACGAGCCTTGGTCTATGTAAATTTTCCAACCCAACGACTCCAACTCACCAGCCGTACCCGAAGGAGCCGTGTCGGTAAAGGTAACCGGGCGAGTCAATGGGTCTCCATCAAAATACGCTTGTACCACGTTGACCGACCCACCCGACTGCTTTTGCTGACGGTAGCATACCCACACTTTGTAGCGACCTTTCACGATTAGGGGAGTTTTCATCTCAATCCAGTTGCTTCGAGCGGCATTTCCGATACCCAGTGGTACTTGCAGGTAGTCTCGGTAATAGCCCGTTACGTTATACACATACGTGATGGTGTTTTTCTCCCAGGTCATATCGGCAATGGCACCAATCGCAAAGTCATAGTTTTTCTTGCGGAAGTAGGCAGGTAGCTTACGGATTTCGGAGAAGTCGGCTACTTTCCAGTGTACAGGAGTAGGCTTCCGAATCTTGATGTTGAAATGCGAGGAGGCGCTATGCAATACGCCATTGGTAGCCGAATTGTCGCTTTTAGGGCGCTCTAAGATGACACCTTGCTCATGCACGCCGTTAAAATCAATGTCGTTGATAAGTACAGTCTGGTCGTCAAGTTTAGACGTGACTACCTCTAGCGGCACTTTGGTGAGGTGCGAAGTAGCCGAAATAATGTCGGCCAAGTACTTGGCGCCCGGCAACAAATGGTACGAAACGTACAGGTTGAGACTATCGGTTTTGTTCCGAGGGTTTCCTGTGTTGGAGTAGCGCTTTTTGAGGGCATCGAAGGTAGCAAAACCAGCTTTTTTGAGGGCGTCGTTCGTTTCGGCCAGTACGGTTGTCCAGCGTAAGTCTAAGTTCGGATTCACATAGTTGAGCGAATCATAGTAGCCCGTTTGTCGTACCGCTTCGGTGAAGATAGAATAGTCAGGATTGCTCTCCAGCAAATTGGCCAGCGACTGGTTGGCGGGTTTGAGCATGTTATTGATAACGTGCAAAATACCGTTTCCTGCAAAAATATTAGACTCCAACACCGAAGCCTGCCGATTGACGCTGTAGCTTGAAGCGCCGTTTTCGTAGGTAACTCCTCCCAGCAAATACTGCCCGTACATGGTCACAAGAGGCAGCTTACCATCTTTGAACGACTTGGTGGTGAGCGTATCTCGGATAATATGGATTTTGGCAATGTTTTGAGCTTCGTCCACGGTGAGTTGCTCGATGGTTTTGTTAATGCCCTTGAGGTAGGTTTGTACACCTGTATTCGTGGGTGCAAACACCGTATAAGCACCATAGGCATCCAAAAAGCTGTTGTAGCCAGCTTTGTCCAAGATGGACGCAAAATCCGAGAACTTTTCAGGGTATTTTCGGAGGTAGCTGTAGAGGTTTACATCGGTAGTGGTGGTTTCTACCAATTGGATGTCGTAACAAGCTTGTAAGCCCAAGGCTGCCATAATGCAAGCAAACACAACAACGACCGATTTGATGATTTTTTTCATTTTCCAAGCGTACTCCACTTGTACGGAGATGAGTTAATAAGTTGAAAAAATGACTTGCTAATAGCGTTTGTTACTTGTAAAAAGGATTCTGTACCAAGTTCGGGTCGGTTTGCAACTCGTATTGGTAAATGGGCAAGTAATGACTGTTGTAGTCTTTGTACTTGGCCAATGCCGACTGCTGGCGGTCAGGCGGAACGCAGCGAGCAATCATTTCGAGTAGAATGTCGAGCCGCTTATAGTTGTTGCGTTTAGAATGGCGCAATACATCGTACCAGCGTTTTCCTTCAAAAGCAAACTCTCGGGCCCGTTCTTCCAAGATATAGTCGGTTATGGCGTTGATGTCGGTTGGGTCGGGTTTCTTTTCTGTAAACGATAAGGCCTTGGCCCTGTCTCTAATCGTTTGTACCAATGTAATGGCTTCAGCGCCTCTATTGAGCAAAGCCAAGGCTTCCGCTTTCATCAAGAGAACGTCTGCATAGCGATAAACAACCCAGTGGGCATACGACTCGTCAATGGCTCGGAGGGTAGAGCCGTTTTGGCCTACGTATTTCCAAATGAGGCCGTCCGAAAAGCGTACTGAAGCCTCATCGCCACGGAGGTCTTTTTTGGTGTCGTCAGTAAAGTCTTGCGTGAACACCTCGTCAATCACATACGGGTTGGCGATGAAGCGACGAGGGGTCACAAACACCGAATAAAATGAATTGGTCTTTTGGCGGTCAAACTGAAGTTCAAAAATACTTTCGTTTGAATTACCCTGCACAAACACCGAGCTGTAGAAGAAATTACCTTGCATGAGGCCAAACTTGGCACTTTTAATCACCTTATCACAAGCAGTGAGAGCCTCGCTGTATTTGTCAAGCCAGAGGTAAACATCTGCTTGTAAGGCGTTTACAACATATCGAGTGACTCGCCCTTTATCAGTAGAAGCATTTCCATAAGTAAGTGGAGCGTTGGGTTCTGCTTCGACAAGGTCTTTTACAATTTGGTCGAGTACCTCTGCTTTGGTGCTTTTGGCTATCGGCGTGATTTCGTTGTCGGTACTGGTGGCCTTGAGTTTGAGCGGTACATCGCCAAAGGTTCGTACCAAGTAAAAATACATCAACGCCCGAATAGTTTTGGCTTCGGCTAAATAGCCATTGAGGGCATTTTGGGTAAAGGTCTTGTCATTATCAAGCACTGCTGGGGCAAAGTCAATGACTGTATTGCAGTAGTTAATAATCTGATAAACCGTCCGCCAGTTGGTAATGGTATTGCTCGGCAAGATATTGACATTGATAAAGTCAAGTTCTTCGGCTTTGGTGTTGAAAGTGGTTGCCAGCATGTCGGCACGAAGTTCACCCCACAAAAACAGCGTTTCGGGTAAGCCGTTGAGCATCGAAGCATAGCAGCCAATCACAGCGGCCTGTACTTGTTCTTTGGTTTGCCAGAACTTGTCTTTGGTGATACCGTCCTGTGGGTGTAGGTCTAACCAATCGCTACATGAGGTAGGAATGAGTAGAACCAGAACACACACGAAGCTATGAAGTAATTTCTTTGACATATTGCTGGTTGATTTGTATAAGTCTTTATCTATGAGCTGTTTATGGATTTGGCTTTGGTTAAAATGTGGCAGTCAACCCAAGCGTTACGGTTTTGGCGGGTGGAGTCATAGAGTAATCAATGGCTACTCGGAATGGGTCACTACCCCGCATCGAAACCTCTGGGTCTTGGCCTTTGTAGTGAGTCCAGGTATATAGGTTTTCGGCAGTAACGTATCCACTCAACGCCTTAAACTTGAGTTTCTCGGTTACTTTTTTCGAGAAACTGTAGCGCAAGGTAATCGTGCGGAAGCGCACAAAGGAAGCATCTTCTACGTAGCGGCTTGAGCCCAGCCAGTTGTATCCAGAAGCATACAAGGCACGAGGAACCTCAGTAACATCACCCGGTTTTCGCCAACGAGACAGTACTTCGGTGCTTTGATTATCGAAACCATACATGGCGGTAGTATTCATGCGAGTACCATTTACCACATCATAATCAGAGCGGAAATTGAAGAATGCCGTCAACTTAAAGCGTTCTTTCCAAGTAATAGTACCCCCAAAACCACCTGTGAAGGCAGGGTTACTGTTGCCCAAATACACAATGTCCATATAGTTGATGTTACCGTCGTGGTTAACATCTTCATAAACTGCATCGCCAGGCTGAAAGATGTAGTCGGTGTTAGGATAGTTGAAGCGCATATACACGCCTTGGCCGTCGGGTGTGATGATAGGCTCGCCACTTTTGCCACGAGCAATGGTGGACTCTTTGTCTTTGTAAACACCTAAGTAACGGAAGCCATAAAACGAACCAAAGGGGTTGTTAACCTGCATATACGTTTTGTATTGCCCATTGGCGGTGATGTTTCCTGCTTCTCGTGGGTAGAGGTCCGAAATTTCTCGGATGATGTTGATGTTCCGAGCAATGTTCATGTTCAATTCAATGGTCAGTTCCTTGCTGCGTTTGGGCGTTACGCCAAAATTAAACTCCCAGCCGAGGTTGTCCATCGTACCCACGTTCATGTTTACAGTGTTGAAACCTGTAAAAGATGAAATCTGTAAGCCATTGAAAAATAGGTTTTTAGTGCGATTGCTATAGAATTCGGCATCAAACGTAACACGGCGATTCAACAAGGATAAGTTCAGACCGAGGTTGCGACCAATGATAGTTTCCCAGCGTAAATTTTGAAGTTCCATGTTAGAGGGTACTACACCCGACAAACCTTGATACGACCATCCCATTGTGCTATAAGTGCTAAAGAACGAGTAGTCATACTTAGGCGCATTACCACTTTGGCCATAGCTAAACCGGAAGGCCAAAATGTCAATGAAGTTGTTGAATTTCTTCATGAATGGTTCATCCGAAAAAATCCATTTTCCAGAAATAGAAGGGAATAAACCGTACCGATACGCTGGACCAAAACGAGAGTTACCGTCGCCACGGATACCCAAATCAAGGATATAACGATCCAAAAAACCATAATGAACATTCCACAAAAGACCTACGCTTCGGGTCTGCGTAACCGACGACGATAGGGTAGAGGAGGTCTGACGGGCAGGGTTGGTGATGTCTGTAAACTGATCAGAAGCGGTGTTTGATACCGACGCCTGCTGCGACACAGCCTTGATGTCAGAGGTATTAAGAACCCACAAACTTGTCAATTCGTGTTTTTTGTTCTTGATTTTTGGAGTGTACATCAACGATGTCTTAGACGTCACGCCAAATACATCCACATCACCATCGTACGCTAAGTTGACCGACGAACTGGTCCAGCGTTGTCCCGTGGCAATTTGAGGCAAAAACGACTGGCTTTTGGTGTTATTAATGTCAAATTGTACGTCGAAACTGGCCATCCAAACGCCTGGCTTCAAGTCATATTGCAGTTGGAAGTGCGGGATAATCCGATCAGAAAGAATCGTGTTTTTGGCACTACTTGCCATAGCCACAGGGTTGTAGGTAGTAGGGGCGGTACCTTGGATATTACTTAGTGGCGAAAAGTAGTTGGGAGTCAGCGTACCAAACTCGTTGTACTCATACACACTCATATTAGGCATTTTGGCATAGGCCACGTTGCGTAACAAATCCTTGTTTGAGGTAAACGCACTGACGTAACTACGGTCATTATCAGAGTGCGTAAACGAAAGGTCCGTTCTGAACCGAATGCGGTTCGACACGTTGTAGTCAAGGTTGATACGAGTGTTAATCCGAGTCAGGCCCGTGCCAATGGTAGTACCTACTTGATTAAAATAGCCCAACGAAGCGTAATAGCGAGCTTTTTCGCCACCGCCATTGATAGAAATATTGTGGTCTTGTGAGTTGCCAATGCGAGTAAGTTCTTTAATCCAGTTGGTGTTGTTGCTGTAGTTAAAGAACCAGTAAGGGTCGTTGGGGTCATACTGAAATTCCTTCACCAACTGGGTATTGAGGGGCGTACCGTTGCGGTTCATGTACTCTTCTGGAATCAAGGTAGAGTACTGGTCACCGGTGAGCATCGGAATCGCATCGGGCTGTTTTGAAACTGAGCCTTTAAAGGTGTAGGTGATGGTCGGCTTGCCAACCGAGCCTCGTTTGGTGTTAATGACCACCACCCCATTAGCCGCCTTAGAACCCCAAAGGGCAGTGGCAGCGGCATCTTTTAAGATACTGATGTTTTTAATATCAGAAGGTGCTATGTTGAGTAATTGTGCGTAGCCTAATTCGTCGGCAGTACCGAAGTTAAAGTCTGAAGGGATCTGGGTTTCGTAGGGCATTCCATCAACCACTACCATTGGGTCCACCGACGAGTTAATAGACGACGTTCCCCTAATTCTGATTTGCATCCCTGCGCCGGGATTCCCTGAGCTGGCCGTAATGTCCACCCCCGCCAAGCGGCCTTGGAGCATTTGGTCAATCGAAGTCCCTTGCATTTCTTCAATAGCCTTGGTATCAATTTTCGCTACCGCAATGGTCGTATTACGCTCAGATACCGACATCAAGCCGTTGTCGGTGCTTTGGGCCGTAACCACTACCTCCGAAAGCTCCGAAGAAATGGATTCGAGCGCTACGTTGAGCGTTTTGCGGCTTCTTACAGGGATTTTTTCGGTACGAAACCCAATACTCGAAAACGAGAGGGTGTTGTTGGGGTTCGTCATTTTAATGACGTAGTTGCCACTAATGTCGGTAACTACCCCTTTGATAATACGGTTATCCTTATCTAATTCGGCAATCGTAGCACCTACCACCGCCGAGCTGTCTTTTAACTCTGTAACTCGCCCCCGTACCGTAAACGTAGTAGCAGGAGTTTGGGCTTGAGCAGAAGCAAGGCACCAGAGTAGGCCACAAGCCACCAATACGATTCGTTGTAAAGATTTCATCAATGGTAAATGTCGTTTATCGGTTTTCCTTCGA
Source organism: Spirosomataceae bacterium (assembly GCA_046329195.1). GTDB lineage: Bacteria > Bacteroidota > Bacteroidia > Cytophagales > Spirosomataceae > JAXLVB01. The sequence goes on from JAXLVB010000001.1 coordinate 2,573,290, forward strand.
TTCGTTTTATGGTATTCAACACCAAGTGGGTGGTTACTGATATTGTAAGTAATTGTCAATCAGGTGAATGACGGTTCTGTTTGACAAGTTGTTACTTCTGCTGATGTTGACTTTTGCTCTGCGGTTGAGGGCATCAGTAATCTGCATATCGCCAGGTTTGCTGATAACAGTCACCATTACGGCATCACCTTTGTTGTCTTTGGCCATGGTTTCCATTGCTCCAGAGTCTTTACCATCAGGAATCACCGTACGTTTGTTCAAAATATGCGAATAGATAAAGTTGACTACCAATTGCTGGTCTTTGGGGGTGGTAGGGGCAAAATTAGGTGTCTTCGTTGCTCCCGTGCCTGTCCCCGGCAAAAGCCCTGCATTAACAGCCGCTTGAATCGCCGTGTTGTCAGGAATAAAAACGGTATAAAACGTCCCTGCCGATGTTCCGAGAATCTCGCCCGTAGTGGCGTTGTAGGCGGCAGCGGAGTTTTTCAGATATTGCCAGAAGAAGTTAAATGGCGAAGTAGTGGCTGTGCCCAAGGTCTCAATGTGCTTACCGATGTTCAATTCTGTAAAGTTCAAGATGCCATCAGTGTAGTAAACTCGGCCATTTTGGGCTGTTTTGGTACTTAAAATCTTGAGCGGCTTATCCTGAGTACCAGCCGAATAGACCGTGTTTTTGTCAAACTTAATGTATTCGCCATTGAACGCATCTATAATGCCAGAACCAGCTAGATTATCAAGTTCGTTGTTTGCAGTAGAGATAATACTCGTCGCTACAATCCGCAGCAGGCGGTTTTTTACGCCGTCGCCTGTGGTACGAGTGGTGGTACCTGGAGCGGTGTAGCCCCATTCATTTTTGGCGATGTCATAGTCATAACCAGCAGCTGCAATGGCAGCATCGCTCATCAAGAAAACAGTATATTTCAACTTAGGATTGAGAATGACTGGCCGCAAGTCAAGATTGAGGAGGCGAGTCATGATAGAATACTTGGGGTCGAGATAAGCCTTGCCGAATACAGTAGCAAACACATTGGCTTCTTGAACCTTATTGGTGCCATAAAACAAGCCATTGCTCAACATTTTGCGGTCAACCACATTGGCCGCTGGGTCAAAGCGAGCTTCTTCGGCAAATGAATTATAGGTTGACTTAAACTTGCTTGGCCAAACGGCAGTAGCCCACATGTGAGCGTTTAGGAAGTCGGCTACTACTTGTGGAGGGACGTTGTCGAGCGAAGTGTAGTTTTCGAGTAATACACTTTTAATATAAGGTGTCAACACGTCGTTGGTTGGCACAAAAATGCTCCAGAAGTCTTGCTGAGCGTCGTTATCGGCAAATTTGAGATAATTTTCGTTGTTGGGCGAAAAGGCTAACTGCTGTTTTGAGTACAGTTTTACATAAACTTGGTCACTCTTGCCAGTCAGAATTTGATACTTATTCGTCGCATCGGCATTGGGTACAAAGTTGACGATGTACTTTTCGTATAATTTCCGAAACTCACTGTATTCGGGTTTGGTGCGTAGGTATTGGTCTATCGAGGGCGGAGGCGCCAGTACGTTATCAATCTCATGAATGACTCCGTTTTCGGCTACTATATCTTTTTCTAAGACCTTTGAATCCATGACATTGAAACCCGTATAGGCAACGTCGGGGAAGAAATAGGTGTAGTCAGAATTGACCAAGCTTTTGTCGGCAAAGTACTCGGTCGTGAAGTACGAAATGTGTTTGTTGTTGTTGTCGGCACTGACAAACTGGTTGTAGTTTCGGTTGCCAGCTACCGCTTTTAGGTTCTGCCCATCAATGTTAGCGTCGTTGTAAAAGCCTGTATAAAAGGCTGTTCTGCGGCGAAATGCCTTAGACGGTATCCAGCCGTTTGGCCCTTGGTAGTCGTCAATGCGGTCACGAGCAAAGGCATTATACACTAACAAGTACTGTACAATCTCACGAGCTTTGGTAGAGTCAATCGCACCAATAGTCAGATTGTTTTTCTGGAAATATTTCTGAAATGCATCGTCATTAGGAGCAAAGAAAGTCCAATACCCCGCACTACTCAAGGTACGTTGGTAGCCGCTTTTGTCAATCAGCGCTAACAGCGTCTGAAAACGACCTTTTTGTTGTAGCTGCTGATAGATAGGCGGGTCTAGGTTGGCGGGTCTGTCATAGACAGAATCCCACTCCTTATTTGAACAGCTACTTACTATGAATCCTATCAGTACTACCAGACAGGGCCATAAGGATAATAAGCGTTTGTACATACGGTTGGACGTCTGAAAAATGATTGTACGTGTTATTTTGATACAATTGCTTTTTGCAAAAACAACATTCCTTATTGGGGGTTTCAATACGAACTATTGTAATTGAAACAGAGGATTAGGTACTTTTTACAAACTACAAAGAGCAATGTTGAGTGCTCGAAGTATCTATAAAGAGTGATATTCTATGCAAAAAAAGTTATCTTTTCTCCTAAGACCCTCCTGTACCATCCTGTGATAGACTTTTTTTGCAACCAATGCAAGAAAGCACTTGAGAATAGCAGTATATAAGCCTGTCAACAGAAGCGGTTGCTCTACTTGCTTGATTATTAGCAGTTTTTCGGTTTTTGAATAATCAATTGAACGCTAACGATGTAGTGCATTTATGGAGGAATTTGACTCAAACGCTGGGTAGGATACGCACTTGTAGAAGATTGGATAAGAGAGAAAAGGCAATAAAAAACACGCAGTCGCTAGTACTGCGTGTTTTTTTTAGTAAAAGAAGAAGCGTTTAGTTAGCCGTTCCGCTGATTTTCAAGACCCAAGCGTGCTCGCAGGGGAGTTTGTCAGGTAGCGTGACGGTAATTGAACCAGCAGCATTGGCAGTCCAAGACAGCGGTTTAGTTACTCCTAGTAGGTGAATGGCCGAGCCTGCCTTTGGCGTAATACTTTTGATAGTAACCGTGTTGCCTGACTTGTTAGTCAAGATAGCGTAGATATTCTTGCCATCTTTGCTTACCGTAAATTTCAGGTTGTCTCCTTCTTTGTAGTGTTTTAAGCTCTTGGTGCCGTAAATAGCCTCACCGTTGATTTTGAGCCACTTACCCATCTCGCCTAGGCGCTCTACCGAAGCAGTTGGGATAAGACCTTCGGCGGTGGGGCCAATATTGAGCAAATAGTTCCCGCCCTTGGCTGCCACGTCAATCAGGTTATGAATGAGCATCGTCGAAGATTTCCAGTTATTATCGTCTTTTCTAAAACCCCAAGTGTCGTTCATCGTCATGCACGATTCCCAGTCTTGGTCTGATGTTCCTTCCAAAATTTCTTGTTCGGGTGTTCCAAAATCACCTACGTAGCTATTGTCTCGGTTCATGCCTTGCATTCCTTTGCGGCCTTTGCCTACCCGATTATTGATAATGAGGTTGGGATTAAGGTTCCGAAGAAAATTGTAAAGGTCTTTGCCTTGTGGCTCGGTCCACTCTGGAATCCACTCGCCATCAAACCAAAGTACGCCCGGGTCGTAGGTTTTAACAAGTTCGGTGAGTTGTGGTTTTAGATACGTTTCTCGATAAGTAGCCCAGTTGGCGTTGGGGTTGTTTTGGTGTTTATAATCTTTGGGTGACTCCGCATCGGGCTGGTGCCAGTCCATGATAGAATGATAAAAACACATCCGAATGCCAGCGGCCTTACATGCCTCAGTCAATTCTTTTAGAATGTCTCGCTTAAAGGGAGCAAAGTCCATAATATCATAGTTGCTGACTTTAGAATCCCATAAGCAGAATCCGTCGTGGTGCTTCGAGGTAATCACAATGTATTTAATACCAGCCTCTTTAGCCACACGAACCCATTCTTTGGCATTAAACTGCGTGGGGTTAAACTGCTTGGCAAATCCTTCATACTCGGCCACTGGAATATTGGCGCTGTGCATAATCCATTCGCCAATCCCTTTGATGGGCTTGTCGTGATAGAGCCCCGCTGGAATGGAATACACCCCCCAGTGGATAAACATACCGAAAGTAGCATCTCGCCACCAGTTCATGCGAGCATCACGAGCCTCTTTGGTTTCGTTTAGATAATCTTTTTGAGCAAATGCCGTCAGTAAACTACTGAGTAATGCAAAAGTTAGAATCCATTTTTTCATGATTGTGAGGATTAGAGGAGAAAAGTTTATTGATACAAAAGCGAACGCTCTACTTGGGGTGGGAGTGGGCCCGCAGTAGTCAGTTTCTTAGCGGCCATGTTAGACCCTGCATGAGCACATTTAATGGCATCTTTGCCTTCGGTGTAGGCCGTCAAAAACCCAGACCAAAAGGCATCGCCTGCACCAGTGGCGTCAACTACTTCGATTTTTTTGGGAAGCAGCCGATAGTGCTTTGCCCCATTTTCGTACGAAATCAGGCTTCCTTCTCCTCCTAAGGTGAGGCATACTAACTCGGCACCCATTTGATGAAAGTCGTGAATAATCTGCTCATTGGACACGGGTTTTCCGTAGAGGCGCTCAGCGTCGTCTTCACTGAGTTTGACAAGCGCCCCGTGTCGGCAGTAGTTGGTAAGTACGGTCCAGGCTTCTTGGCGGTTAGGCCAAATACTTGGGGCATAGTTGGCATCAATGCTGGCTTTGCAACCCAACTGATGCGCACGGGTAGCGGCATCAACGAGCGTACTTTGAGCGGGTTCCTGGCTCAAAGCAAAACAGGTTGTATGAAAAATAGCCGATTGAGCCAATAAGTCATCGGGCAAATGATGCGGCTGAAGCATCCGGTCAGCCGTGCGATAGGCTACAAAATCGGGCGTACCTTTGGTGCGGCTTACCACTACAATGCTTGTGGGCTGTTCGTGGCTTACTGCAATATGACTTACGTCAATACCTGTTTTGGCAATTTCGTCTTTCAGGAAAACCCCCAAATTATCATTCCCGATACAAGATACCAACGCTACTTGATTGCCCAATCGAGCCATATTGGCAGCCAAGTTGGCTGGGCTTCCACCTTGTATTTTGCGAAATTGTTGTGTGTCTAAGAGGTTGGTAGTGAGCTCAGTACCTAATAGGTCAATCAAGAGTTCTCCTACAGAGAGAAGGGCATATTTTTTCATTGTGTTTTTCAAATTAATGTCCACCTCCCATGGGCATGGCAGCGTCGGTACTTACTTTTTTTGCTTTGATGAGGAGGGTAGCACCTGCTGCCAACAGCAAGAAGGTGCCAGCAAAACTAATGGCTTTGCCTGAATCGTTGTTGAGGAAATGCTCTAAAATATAGCCAAAAGTGAGGTTTTGGATAATCATCGGAATCACAATCATCATGTTGATAATACCCATATAGACCCCGTACCGTTCTTTCGGAATTTCGCTTACGACCATCAGGTACGGAATTCCCATCATGCTGGCCCAGGCTATGCCAAACCCTGTCATTGGAGCAAAAAGCAGGTATTTGTTTTCGATATGAGGGAAAATTAACAAGCCTACCCCTGCCATGACTAAGCAAATCACATGCACGGCTTTAGGGCTATATTTTTTGGCTAACCATACTAATCCAAACGCTGATAAAAACGTAGCTACGTTGTACCATCCATTGACCAAACCTGCCCAGCCCACGGCTTGCTCATAAAGTTGCTTGTCAGCCGAAGGAGAGGTCTTCCAAACCGATTGGGCGATACTTTTGGAGGCATTCTGCCAATAACAGAATAAGGCATACCACTGAAACACATACACTAAGCCCAGCTGCCACATCACCCGAGGCATATCTTTGATAGCATGTGCGATTTCGATAAATGGCGTAAGTACCCCCCGAGGATTTTCTTTCATGGCTGCCAGTTCTTCGGAACTTGGAGGAATTTCGGGGGTTTTTGACATGGACCACCATACCGAACCAATCGAACAAACTGACCCTAAAAAGAACGACCCAAATACCCAGTAAGGAATTTGTCCATGCGACCCCGTAATGAACTGCTGAAAGACAAACAGTGAGACGTTAGCCAGCGTGATACCGAGACCCGTGAAAAAACTTTGAGTCAAAAAACCTGTCGGGAGCTGGTCGTCAGGGAGTTTGTCGGCAATGAATGCCCGGTAAGGTTCCATAGCGGTATTGTTACCTGCGTCCAAGATCCAAAGTAAGCCAGCAGCCATCCACAACGAACTACTAAACGGATAGATAAACAAAGCCAAACTACACAACACGGCTCCAATGAAAAAATAAGGCTTGCGCCGCCCAAAGCGGGGGTGCCAGGTTTTGTCACTCAATGCGCCGATGATTGGCTGAACCAGCAGACCTGTGACGGGGCCAGCTAAATTGAGCAGGGGGATTTCGTCGGGACTTGCTCCTAAAAAATCATAAATCGGATTAACTGCACTTTGTTGTAAGCCAAAACTGTACTGAATGCCAAAAAAACCGACATTCATGTTAATAATTTGAGAAAAAGATAATCGGGGCTTCATCATAGGAATTAGAAAAGAATAGTGGATAAGGCAATTGGGCAATATTACGTAGAAAATTGGCTTTAGCCCACAAGAAGTATGAAAATTTGTGGAAGCTATAGATGAGTCTGTTATTCCTTAGATGATTCGCCCACTACTTTTCGTTATCTTTGCCGAACATTACTGACCTAATGCGCTTTTATCTTCTGTTTTTTTGGTTGTTGGCTGTAACAGCCGCTGCCCAAACCTCCGATTCGTCGTTTGTCGTCATTCAACACATCCAGTTGGTGGGTAATCACCAAACCAAATCTTCTATTATTTTGCGGGAGTTAGACCTTCACGAAGGTGATACCCTTCGGATAGCTGAGGCAGAAGAACGCCTCGAAAAAGACCGACGGAAGGTATTCAATACCAATTTGTTTTTGTCGGTTAAACTTTCGCTGACCAATCAAGTTGCTCAAACGGCTGACTTACAGGTAGAAGTAAAAGAACAGTGGTTTATTTTCCCTTTTCCAGTGTTCCGATTTGCCGACCGAAACTTCAACGAATGGCTGTTTCAACGAGGGGCAGATTTGAGTCGAAGTATCTATGGTGTTAACTTCCGGCACCGCAATTTTAGGGGGCGAGCCGAGGAATTACGCCTCAATTTGGAGTTTGGTTTTGCCCAATTTTTTGAGTTCTTCTACCGTATTCCTTACCTCAACAAATCGCAAAAAACGGGTGTAACCTTTGGCGTGTCGTACTCAGACACCAAAAACCTAGCCTATCGCACTGATTTAGATAAACTAACCTACCTAAAAAGCGACGATGTGTTGCGTAAGCGTTTTTATGCTAATGTACTGTTTCGTCGTCGAAGTAAGTTCTATGATTTTCAGTACCTTGAACTTCGGTACACCAATACCAATTTGGCTGACACTGTAGCCAGATTTCTAAATCCAAATTATTTTTTGAACGGTAGTACCAACCAGCGTTTTTGGCAACTTTCTTACACGTACACCTATGATTTTCGGGATAAAGCCCAATACCCGTTACGAGGACACTACCTATTTTTACAAGCTAATAAATATGGCCTTTTAACCTCCGATGACCTGAACCAACTTGACCTACTAGGCCGGTATTCGATATATCGCCCTTTGGGTGACAAGTGGTTTTTTCAGAGTACAGTAGGAGCCAAACTGTCGTTTCCGCAGCATCAGCCTTTTTCTCAAACTCGTGGCTTAGGCTATGGGCAAGATTTAGTTCGAGGCTATGAACTATATGCTATTGATGGGCAAAGCTATGCCTACGTGCGTAACACCCTTCGATGGCAATGGATTAATACAGCTTATGATTTAAAGTTCTTGAAAATCAAGCAGTTCAATTCGTTTCCGCTCGAAGTATTCCCTAACTTGTTTGTAGATGCAGGTCAGGTCTGGAATGGCTATGCTGAGATGGCCAATAGCAAACTCTCCAATAAGTTTTTGATAGGCGGAGGCGTAGGGCTTGACTTTGTGATGTGGTACAATGCGGTTATGCGCTTGAATTACTCGTTCAATGCAAAAGGAGAATCAGGTTTTCGGTTTAATTTGCTCAGGGAGTTTTAAAGAGTGATGTGGTGAAGATGCTTGTGCATAACGCTAAAATCTAGCAAATTGGCCTGATTATAAAAGAATTAGCCTCATAAACCTCTATCAACCGATGAAAAAAGCCTTTATACTCTTGTTATGCATGAACTGTGTTGTTGTGTCAGTCTTGGCCCAGCAGAATCTTACTGAAATTAAATCGGGGGTGATTCGATGGGATAGCTTAGTGGTCAAAACCGAAAATGGGCGTACTCGCCGCCTGCTTACAGAAGGTACTAGCACCCATCTAAAATACTTCAGAGTACACGCTACTACCATTGAGCCAGGCAAAGCACCAAATCCGCCCCACCCCAACAAAGATGCCGACGAATTAATCATTGTGAAAGAAGGAAAGGTTAAGTTTACGATTGGCTCTCAAAGCAAAATCATCGAGCCAGGTGGAGTGGCTGTGGTTTTGTCTGAAGAAGTACATGGTTTAGAAAACGTGGGCGATGTACCAGCTACTTATTATGTGTTTCGATACCAATCCAAAACCCCAACTGATTTGGAACGTGGAGCCAAAGCAGGTGGCTCGCTGTTGCTCCGAAAAGAAGACCTAACTTTCAAACCCCACGATAAAGGTGGTCGCAGAGACTATTACAACCGAGCTACTACCCAATGTGCGGTGTTTGAGATGCACACTACTGCCCTCAATGCTGGCTTAGAAAGCCATCAACCTCATACACACCTCACCGAAGAAGCCTTGCTAATTACCAAAGGAACGGTTTCGATGGTTATTGACTGCAAGATTTATCAAGCCAAAGCAGGTGATTTAGTCATTTTGGCCTCCAATGTACCCCACGCCCTGATCAATACATCAGGTACGCAGTGCGAGTATTTTGCTTTTACGTGGCGATAGTGGTATCCAAACAAAGAGAGTCTCAGTAGTTTGCCGAGACTCTCTTTGTTTGGATATGATGATTAACGAAATTACACTTTATATACCCAGCCGTGCATATCAGGGCGTTGGCCACGTTTGATAGCTTCCATTTCGCTCTTGGCACGTGCTCCAAACGCATTGGCATCCCACTCAGGTAAGGTGTAGTCAACGCCATCGTAAGCAATGACCGAAATAGGTGACACAACTGCTGCCGTACCTGCCCCGAAGGCTTCTTGGAGTGTACCATTTTTGATAGCCTCAATCACCTCTGCCACAGATACTTTACGTTCTTCTACAGGCATTCCGAAATCCTTGGCAAGTTGAATGATGGTCTTGCGAGTAACGCCGTCCAGAATGGTATCGCTGGTAGCAGGTGTAATGAGCGTGTTGTTAATCACAAACATGAAGTTCATCGTACCTGCCTCTTCGATATACTTGTGCTCCAAGGCATCGGTCCAAATCAGCTGGTCGTAGCCTTTGTCTTGAGCCAGTTTGGCTGGATACAGCGAGCCAGCGTAGTTTCCTGCATTTTTAGAAAAACCAACACCACCCGGCGCTGACCGAATGTACTGAGTCTCGACCCACACCTTGACGGGCTTGGCATAGTAAGCACCTACTGGGCACGTGAAAATCACGAAACGGTAGGTTTTAGAAGGCGTTACACCAATGTACTCGTCGGTAGCAAACATGTAGGGGCGGATGTACAGCGAGCTATCTTGTTGAGTAGGTACCCAGCCTGCATCTATTTTGAGCAGTTCGCTGAAGCCCTCCATAAAAATTTCTTCGGGGATTTCGGCCATACACAAGCGGCGAGCCGATTGGTTGAGGCGGCGAGCATTGTCTAAAGGGCGGAATACCAATACTTCTCCTGCGTCATTTTTGTAGGCTTTCATCCCCTCAAAAATAGACTGGCCATAATGCAACGCCATTAAGGCTGGCGTAAAAGTCATGTCGGCATACGGCACAATGCGCAAATCTTGCCATTGTCCGTCAGCATAGTCGGCCACAAACATGTGGTCAGAAAACGTGCGACCAAAAATCAAATTGTCAAAGTCAACTGTTTCTAAGCGAGACTTCGCCACAGGATGAAAAGCGATATTGAGTAATTCCGCTGTCATAGAAGTAAGTTATAGAGAGTTATACCACACTTTTGGGGTGTCCCAATGTATCAAATCATAGTACACATTACGTTCTGGGATACCACTTTATTTCTTCAACGTTCAATTCTTGTGCCATTTTTCGAGCCAACACAAACAAATAGTCAGAAAGCCGATTTAAGTATCGAATCACCAGTTCTTCTACAGGTTCGTGTTCATCGAGGGCTATTACTAACCGTTCGGCACGGCGGCAGACGGTTCGAGCCAAATGACAAAAAGATACACTTTGATGACCTCCAGGCAATACAAAATGGCGCAATTCTGGCAACTCGGCATCCATTGCATCCATCTCGTTTTCAAGCAGTAGCACATCGGTTTCGAGCAGGTCAGGAAGTACCTTTTTGCCCATTTTGGCTGGGTCGGTTGCCAAATGAGAACCAAGTGTAAACAAACGGTCTTGAATCTCTTTTAACACGACTCGCCGTTTCTCGTTTACGGGCTGGTCACTCACCAGTCCTATATACGAATTGAGTTCATCTACCGTGCCGTAACTGTCGATACGAAGGGTTGCTTTGCTAACCCGAGTACCTCCAATCAACGAGGTCTGCCCTTTGTCACCGGTTTTGGTGTAAATTTTCATGCAATCAACGATTTTTTTAAAAGACTTCCAAATCTTACTTTTAAAATAGGTAGAGTTCTCAAAATATTATTTTGATAAAACTAATCATAAACCTTTTTGGTAATATATTACAGAATAAAATTTTGTTGTTGTGGCAATAATATACAAAGTAAACGAAAAATATTTTTTGAGTACAATTACTCAATAGCCCTTTAAAGAGCTTGGTTTACTCGGAATAAGCTTCTTTTTTACTAGCCACTTATTATGATATAACTGATTTTTGGGAAGAATGATTTCGCAAACTGCTGCCTTTGCACTACAAATTAGGTACTTTTGCCAAAGAAATTTTCCAGTACTTGCGTTATTTATTATGCCAGTCCTCAGTACGTTTGATTACACCCCACCGATTTGGTTACCCAATGGGCACTTTCAAACCATCTATCCCTCCGTTTTTCGCAAAGTACACGGCGTAAACTATATCCGTGAGCGCATCGCCACACCCGACAACGACTTTTTGGATTTGGACTGGTCGCTGGCCACGCCGTCACAGCAAACCGTTCGGCTGGTTATATTATCGCATGGTTTAGAGGGCGATAGCCACCGACAATACATACTTGGCATGGTCAAACTGCTCAATCATAATGGTTTTGACTGCCTGGCGTGGAACTACCGAGGGTGTAGCGGTGAGGTGAATCGTCAGTTGCGTTTTTACCATAGCGGTGCCACCGACGACCTCGACTGGGTGGTGAGGCATGCCCTCGGCAAGGGCTATGGCGATATTTCAATGATTGGTTTTAGCTTAGGCGGCAACCAAACGCTCAAGTTTTTGGGCGAAAATGCTGCCCATTTGTATCCACAGATTCGGAGAGCCGTAACGTTTTCGGTACCCTTGCATTTGTCGAGCGGGAGTACTAAACTGGAACGTTGGCAAAACTGGATTTATACCGAACGCTTCAACCGAAGCCTCAAGAAAAAAGTAGCGGATAAAGCCGCCCTCATGCCTGACAAAATTGACACTTCTTATCTAAAAAAAATTGTCACGTTGCGGGATTTTGACAATTATTACACCTCTCGCCTCCACGGCTTCACCGACGCCGAAGACTACTATACTCGCAACAGCTCGTTGTTTTTTGTGGACCATATCCAAGTCCCTACGCTTATTGTCAACGCCCAAAACGACCCTTTTTTAGCGACCGAATCTTTTCCTTTTGCTCAACTCAAAGCACATCCTTCGGTTTGTTTTGAAGCACCTGCCGAAGGGGGACATTGTGGATTTTGGCCCCGAAACTACCAAGGTTTTTTGTGGTCAGAGCAGCGGGCATTGCGTTTTTTAGAAGCGCAGGGGTAATGCCATACTTCTACTTAGCCGACCTGTTTACAAGAGTTTTAGGTCTTTTTACCTATCAATCACCCAAGCGTACGCTCTTTTTTTCGTACCTTTGCGGCTGTTTAAGTTTTTCAGTAAACTGGCAATGGTAACATACGTCTAGCTAAAGCATAACACTCAGAAAATGAGAGGGTTTTGGTATAAATCCTGTTATTGCTGGTTTTTACGTTGTTAATCGTGCCTGCTCCCAGAAAACAATGCTCACCAAAACCTTGGAACAAACGTATTTTATCATTGATTTCGACAGCACTTTTACGAAAGTAGAAGGACTCGACGAACTCGCTGCCATAGCACTGGCAGGTAACAAAGACCGTGGCCGTATCGTGCAGGAAATCCGTGACCTGACCGATCAAGGCATGAATGGCGAAATCCCCTTTTCGGAGGCACTTTCTCGCCGAATCGCTCTGCTACAAGCTTCCCGTACTCATATCGAAGAACTGGTAGAAGTACTAATGGGCAAAATCTCCGATTCGTTTCAGCGTAACCGTAAGTTTATCAACGAATTTGCCGACCAAATCTTCATTGTATCGAGCGGATTCAAAGAGTTTATTGTTCCGATTGTGACCTCGATGGGGGTTCGTGAAGAAAACGTATATGCCAATACATTTCGCTTCGATGCCGAAGGTAACATCATTGGTGTTGACGAATCCAACGTACTTTCGCAAGACGGCGGTAAGGTGAAGCTCCTCCAACAGTTGAGTTTTCCGGGGGATGTTTACGTCATTGGCGATGGTTATACCGACTACGAATTGAAGGAGTCTGGTTTGGCCAATAAGTTTTTTGCTTTTACCGAAAATGTTGAGAGAGAACGAGTTGTCGAAAAGGCAGACCACATTGTGCCATCGTTGGACGAGTTTTTGTTTATCAACAAGTTGTCCAGAAGCCAGTCCTACCCCAAAAGCCGAATCAAGGTGTTGCTCCTCGAAAACGTTCATGCCAAAGCCGTAGAGATGTTTCGAAAAGAAGGCTTTCAGGTAGAGCTATTGAAGGGCGCTTTGGACGAAGACGAACTCATCGAAAAAATCAAAGGGGTGTCTATCTTAGGGATTCGTTCCAAAACCAACGTAACCAAACGAGTGCTTGAGCATGAAAACGCCAGCCGCTTGATGTGTGTGGGAGCGTTTTGTATTGGGACCAACCAGATTGATTTAGAAGAAAGTGAGCGCCGAGGTATTGCCGTGTTTAATGCTCCTTACAGTAACACCCGCTCGGTAGTCGAACTGGCCGTTGGCGAAATCATCATGCTGATTCGAAACATCCCCGACAAGTCAAACAAAATGCACGAAGGGGTATGGGACAAGTCGGCCAATAATAGCTTTGAGATTCGGGGCAAAAAATTAGGTTTGATTGGCTACGGTAACATTGGCACGCAGCTTTCGGTAGTGGCCGAAGCGCTGGGGATGAAGGTGTATTTTTATGACATTGTGGACAAGCTGGCGCTGGGTAATGCCCAAAAATGTCAGTCGCTTGACGAACTGCTGGGCTTGGCCGATGTCATCAGTATGCACGTAGATGGCCGAAAAGACAACACCAATCTGATTGGTGAGCATGAGTTTGCTAAAATGAAAGAGGGCGTTATCTTCTTGAATTTGGCTCGTGGCCACGTGGTAGATGTAGCAGCGTTGGTTGATGCCATTAAATCGGGCAAAGTACGGGGTGCAGGTGTGGATGTGTTCCCTTACGAACCTAAGACCAACAGCGAGCCGTTTTTGAACGAATTGCGTGGCTTACCCAACGTGATTCTGACCCCCCACATAGGCGGTAGTACCGAAGAAGCTCAAGAAAACATTGGAGTGTTTGTACCCAACAAATTGTTGGAGTTTGTCAACAAAGGCAATACCTACGGAAGCGTCAATTTCCCCGAAATCCAATTGCCACCGTTGCAGAACTCACACCGTTTGTTACATGTCCACGACAACGTTCCGGGTGTGTTGGCCAAAATTAACAGCATTTTTGCTAATCATGGTGTGAACATTTCGGGTCAGTACCTCAAGACTAGCGATAAAATCGGTTATGTTATTACCGACATCTCGAAAGATTACAATGACGAGATGATTCAAGACCTCCGTAACATCGAACAGACCATTAAGTTTAGGATGTTGTATTAAAACAGCGTACTGCCTTCGTGCAAGTATTCCGTTTTACGTTGAATGTCGCATGATAAGTAAGACCTCTGACAGCGGCTCTAGGCCGTGTTAGAGGTCTTTAATAAATGCCTTCAAAATATAATTCAGACCCCACTGAATAATGCGAAAAACTTATTTTACACCTGGCCCAGCAGCCTTATATCCAACGCTCGAAAAACATATCCAGACGGCGTTGGACGAGCAAATTGGCTCTATTTCGCACCGCTCACAGAAATTCCGAGATAGTTACAAGTACACCGCTACGCAGCTACGTACGCTACTGAGTATTCCAGACAGCCATGCCATTTTTTTTATGAGTTCGGCTACTGAAATCTGGGAACGCTTGGTTATGAACTGTGTGGGGTTGGAGAGTTTTCACTTGGTAAACGGTTCCTTTTCTCGCAAGTTCTATGACTTTTCGGTAGAATTGGGTCGTCATGCCCATATCTTCGAGAAACCATTAGGCGAGGGCTTTTTCTACGAAGAGTTTGAAAATCAGCTTGATAAAAAACGTACCACTAATAAAGTCTTGGTCAGAGCGGGTTTTCAGTCGGCCTCCGAAGAAATGGTGAAAATACCCGAGTATGCCGAGCTAGTAGCCCTTACGCATAACGAAACTTCTACGGGTGTACAAATGCGCCCAGTGGACATCCATCAGCTCAAGCGGAGTTACCGAGACAAGCTTTTTGTGGTGGACATGGTGTCGTCGGCGCCTTACCCAGAGCTAGACTACGATTTGATTGATTCGGCCTATTTTTCAGTGCAAAAGTCGTTTGGCTTACCAGCTGGGTTGGGCGTGTGGATTGTAAGCCCTAAGTGCTTAGAAAAAGCTCTTCAGCTCCAAAAAGAAGGTTATACGATTGGCACCTATCACAGCCTGCCATCGTTATGGAAAAATTATGAAAAGTGGGAAACACCCGAAACACCTAATGTTTGGAACATTTACTTGTTGGGTAAAGTAGCCGAAGACATGAATAACAAAGGCATAGACCTGATTCGGAAAGAAACGGAACTGAAGGCTAAAAAACTATATGAATTTGCCGAAAAAAGCGAGGCGTTTGACATCTTTGTGAAACAACCCGAACACCGTTCTCAAACTGTGGTGGTACTCAATACACAAGCTCCAGCCGCTGAGGTAATCGACTCGGTAAAACAGCAAAACAAAGTGCTGGGTAGCGGCTACGGTAGCCTCAAACCTAACCAAATCCGCATAGCCAACTTCCCCGCCATATCAGTCGAACAAGTAGAGGAGCTTATTGAAGACTTGAAGAAACTATGAAATCATTTCGCTGGGGAATTATTGGCTTGGGGCGTATTGCCCGAAAATTTGCTGAAGGGCTACAGTTTGTACCCAATGCACAATTGTATGCTGTAGCCTCTCGTGACCTCACCAAAGCACAAGCCTTTGCCGCTGATTTTCAGGCGACTCATGCGCTAGGTAGTTATGAAGCCATTACCCAGCTTGGCGACGTGGACGCCATTTATATTGCTACGCCCCATTCGGAACATCATGCTAATACCTTGATGTGTCTCAAGGCGGGCATCCCCGTACTGTGCGAAAAAGCGTTTGCTTTTAACTTGGCACAAGTACAAGAAATGGTCGGCGAGGCCCAAAGCCGTAAGGTTTTTTTGATGGAAGCCTTATGGACACGATTTTTGCCTGCCACTATCAAAACCCTCGAACTCATTGAAGCAGGCGAAATAGGCGAAATCAAACACATCTCAGCCGATTTTGGCTTCCTAGCTGATTACAACCCTCACGGGCGTTTGTTCAATCCTTCTTTAGCCGGAGGTTCGTTGCTTGATATTGGTATTTATCCTTTGCTCATCAGCAAGTTTTTGTTAGGTAACCCTACCCAACTCAGCGCCGTAGCTACCTTGACCGAAACAGGGGTTGATATGGCCTGCTCTATGGCCGCCCAGTTTGCTAACGGAGCCACAGCCACCTTGTTTTCGACACTGGCTGCTCGCACCGACACTACAGCGGTTATTTATGGTACTAAAGGCAAAATAACGCTCCATACACGCTTTCACGAAGCCACAGCTTTATCCCTCCAGATTACTGGACAAGAAGCACAATTGATTCCTTGCGAGCGTATGGGCGATGGCTACTGTTACGAGGCTCGCCATGTGCAAGAATGTTTGACTCAAGGGCTCACCGAAAGCCCAGTAGTACCACTACAATTCAGTGTCGAACTCATGGCTATCATGGACGACATTCGCAAGCAGGTTGGGGTTGTGTACCCAGCTGATAACTAACGTGTCTGTATCTGGATGTTTCATGCTTTTTAACCAGTGCCGAATTGTTTAAAAAGTAGGCCTCCCCAACTAAGGCAGGATGTAAATACGCTTTCCCTTTTGTATCTTGTCAGCTACAAACTTTTCTAACCTTTTATGCTATGAATTCTCGTCGTGAATTTCTTCAACGTCTTGGGGCGTCGGCGTTAGCTGTACCTTTTATTCAAACTACACCTGCATTGGCTCAGGCCGATAAACAACTTCGAGTAGCGTTTGTGGGCTTGGGTAGTTATGCCCGCCGAGTTGCTGATGCCATGCAAACCTGCACCATGGCCAAAGTAGTAGGTGGCGTAACAGGTACGCCGTCAAAAGTAAATGACTGGACTAAGCAATATGGCGCTCCTAAAGAGAATTTCTACACCTACCAGAATTTCGACGACATCAAAAACAACCCCACTATTGATGCGGTTTATGTGACACTCCCTAATGCCATGCACCACGAGTACGTGATTCGGGCAGCGAAGGCGGGGAAGCATGTCATTACCGAAAAGCCGATGTCAGCCACAGTGAAAGAAGCCGAGGAAATGATAGCCGCTTGCAAAAAAGCAGGGGTAAAACTCTACGTGGGCTATCGGATGCACTTTGAACCGCATACCCGTGAGCTGATTCGGATGAGAGAAGCTGGGGAATTTGGAAAAATTATGCACGTTAATGCCTACATGGGCTTCAAGATTGGCGACCCTACGCAATGGCGTTTGAAAAAATCGTTGGCAGGCGGTGGTGCCTTGTACGACGTAGGCGTGTATTGCATCAACGCTGCTCGATATGCCACGGGCGAAGAACCCATCTGGATTTCGGCAGAAGAAAGCAAGACTGACCCTATCAAGTTCAAAGAAGTGGACGAAACCATTACGTGGCAGATGGGCTTTCCGAGCGGTGTGATTGCTACCTGTGCTACTACCTACAATTTCAATAATTTTGAACGCCTGTTTGTGGTAGGCGACAAGGGGTTTGCCGAACTTTCACCCGCATTTAACTACGGGCCAATTGTTGGAAAAACACACAAAGGCCCTCTGAACCAGCCTGTTGTAACGCACCAAACCCTTCAGATGGATGGCTTGGCCGATTGCATCCTAAATAACAAACCTGACCCCAACATGACAGGCGAAGAGGGACTCAAAGACATGAAGGTTATCGAAGCTATCTATAAATCCATTGCTCAAGGAGGTAAAAAGGTGATGCTTTAAGGGAGAATTGGCTGTTTGAAGCGTTTTCCAAGCCCTTACAACGAAAGCAATCTATAAGGAGCTTGACTTACTCTCCATCCTTTCTGAGTTTGATGGAAGAATAAAATTTTTGTCTTTCTGAATCCTATATAGCTAAGTGGGTGTATGTATTGAAAAAAGACTAAAAATAGACAATTCCTACAATCAAGATGGCAAAGTCAGGACAAGTGATTTACAATAAAGTTTCGACCGATAAGATTGTTTTTACACAAACACGAGCTGAAACACAAGGGCAACTCTTACAGTTTGAAAATTATCATCAACCGAATGGCGTAGGGCCAGCTCCTCACAGGCATCCTTTACAAGAAGAAACATTCACAGTACACAAAGGGACTTTGTCTATCACGATTGAGGGTAATACCCATATCCTAACAGCTGGCCAACAGATTGTAGTGCCACCTGATAGTGTTCACTTTTGGCAGAACAGCGGCGATACCGAGCTGTACATGACTACCGAATTCAGACCTGCCCTGCATTTTGAAGAAATCATCGAAACCATTGCAAGTCTATCGCAAATGGGTAAAATGGATGAGCGAGGAAACCCTAATCCAATGCAAATGTCGGCCACACTCAATGCCTACTACGGAGAGTTCTTTTTAGACACGATGCCTTTGGGTGTACAAAAGTTCCTATTTGGCGTTTTGGGGCGTTTACTTCGATGGGTTGGATTTAAAGACTATATAGCCTTTGACGGGTTGAACGAAAAATTCGTGCCTTGATGCTCATCAGCGCTCGCTCCGTAACTCATGCGAAAAGTAAAACCTTTAAAATTTTTATTCCAAACGAACGTTTGGTAATTTTGATACGCATACCAAGTGAGCCAGTCCTTTGCCAACTCAAAAAGTAACACGAGACGAAATTATCCTGAAAGCCATCGCTTTGTTTCGGCGGCAGGGGTATCATCGTACCTCGATGGCCGATTTGGCACAAGAAGTTGGCTTATTGAAAGGCAGCTTTTATCATTATTTTGAGAGTAAAGAAGCATTGATGGAGGCGGTACTGGTTCATGTTCAAGACGCTTTAAATCGTCGGGTATTTCCATTGGCCTATCAAGAAGAGTTGACACCCTTTGAGCGTTTAGACAAAATGTTGCGCCGATTGGGTAAGAATCTTTTTACTGGCGAAGGGGGGTGTATTGTAGGTAATACCACGCTCGAAACCTCCTTACTTGTTCCCGAATTTCGGACTATTTTGCAGCAAATCTTCGAGAGTTGGATTCAAGCCCAAACGCATTTGTATGCCTACGTGTATTCCCCAGACCAAGCTAAGCAACTGGCCGAACAGACCGTCATGGAATTTGAGGGCGCCATTATGTTTAGTAAACTATACAACGATACCCGTTACATCACTACCTGTTTTGAACGAGCACTTGACCGCATGAATGCCAGTAAAACTGAATAAGGTATAAAATAGATAATACCTCAACAAAAAAGGCAATAAACTGACTGTCAGTTTATTGCCTTTTTTTGTTTCTGATGGTTTGGATACCTCCCACGAGGCTAGCGTGTTACTTCAATTGCCAAACTAAGCCAAAGTTGAGCCCTACATTGACAGGGCGGAGGGCCAGATTGCCGTAGTCGTCGGTAGCACTCCGAAGACCATAGTTTAGGGTAGGTTCTACACGTAAATTAATGCCTTGACCCAGCGGATAATTCACGCCATAAGCGAAGTTCAAGAACATATTAGAATTGCCATTTTGGTCTAATTGCATAACGCCCTCGGTGCCAACTGAAAGATAATGCGCCATAGCACCAGACTGATTGAGTTTAAACAAGAGATCGGCTTTCACTCCTGCATAATGCCATTGTGTATCGCTTACTCGGGTGCGGGGATAATAGATGGGGGTGAGTGCGAGGGTTTGGCTGTTGAGTAGTTGGGTAGCCATTGAGTCAGGAAGCACATTGCGTACTCGATAACTCACATAGTGATTCATCTGCAAATAACTTAGCCCCAAGCGAAGTTTAAAGCGCTGTGAAACAGGGATTTCTGTGCCTAACTGAAAACGCCATCCAGCTCGTTGGCTCGAAAAATTAGAAGTAGTACGGACATCTTCTACCAGTACGTCGTCGCTGTGCTGTGGAGCAATGCTATAATAGTTGTATAGTGGCATCATGCTCACATACATATCCAAAATCTTGTGCGGCTTTGCAATTTTGATCCAAGCTTGCTCTGTTTTTACGCTTTGAACGGCAGGCATCAAACTATTAAAAATGCTCGGACGAAAGCCTTTTGATTTGGCCATTGCCGTTTGCAGAGAAGCAAACGTAAAGGCCGCAGAACTAGACTCAACTGGGCTTAATGTGGTTGTTACTTCTGTCGGAATAGATGTCACAGGGCTAACAGACGCTATATTAGTAGCTGTACGGGTTACGGTAGTGGCTGCTTCTTTGTTAAATGACTGGCTCAACGATTGACGATCCAATGAACGTTTTCGAGTAGTTGAGCGCAGCGTTATTGTTTGCTCTTTGTCTGCTTTCAAGAGTTGACCTTTCAGCTCAGGTACCGATGCGATCTCGGTTGTGGGAGTGCTAGAGGCTTGTTTCTCCGCTGAATAAAACGCACTTGGCTTGGCCGATTTTGACGTAACCAATGATGGGTTTACTACGGCTTTAGCAGTTTTTAAAGCTGAAACCGTTGCTTTTTCTTCGGTTATCTCCGTAGTAGGAGGCTGAGGTTCAGCTAGAGAAGATGATTCAGAAGTAGAAGGTAAAGTTTGGACTATAGCGTTCGGTTGAGGTGATTCAATAGCAGATAATGGGCGGCTTGTTGCGGGAGTTTGGGTAGTACTTTCGAGAACCGTTGAGGCATCTGTGCCTGTTGGCTGACTTTGCTGGGTAGGCTGCGTTTGGGCCTGTGATGTTTGGTTGGTAGTAGAAAGAACACCTTGCTGCACAGTAAACCAAGCCACACTTGCCAATGATAAGAGGAGCAAGGCCAAAGCCGCTGCATAGCGATACGAGAACGCAAACACCCGTACAGGCTTGTTGACCTCGGCCAAAATGGCTTTGAGGGCGCCTACAGGCGGCTCTGCCTCAAAGTTGGCAAAGCGTTCTTGAAATTGATGTTCCATCGCATCCTGCGAAGGCATATCGTCAGGCTGATTGACCTTGTTCAAAATGCGAAGCAAGGCATCCGCTGGCGGATTAGATTCGTAATTGACGAACCGTTCCCTAAACAGGCGTTCGATTTCGTCGTTATTCTGGTTGCTCATAGCTAATAATGCCAACCGTTTTGAGTTGCCGTCTTAATAGTTCTTTTGCCCTCGAAAGCTGTGACTTCGAGGTATTTTCTGAAATATTCAGCATCTCGCCGATTTCGACATGGTTGAATCCTTCAATGACGTAAAGGTTAAAAACCATCCGATACCCATCGGGAAGCCGATTGATAAACTTCATTAATTCTTCGGTAGAGAAGTGGCTGTACATCAGGCTGTGGTCATCATTGCTGATGGATACATCCTGATAATCAACATCTAAGAGGTGGTCTTTGAGGTGTTGGTGGTAGTAGTTGATCGCCGTGTTGACGGTCACTTGCTTCACCCAACTAGAGATTGATTCGATTTTTTGGAGATGACCAATCTTCCGAAAAATCTTGACGAACGCTTCTTGAAAAATATCTTCGGCTTCGTGTGTAGAACGGGCATAGCGCCTACAAATACCCATCACACGGCCTTTGTACATATTGTAAAAAGCCGTTTGTGAACGAGGGTCATTTTGTTGACAACCCAGTATAATTTCTACTTCTGAAACCATAAATTCAAGTATGGTAACGTCAAGCGTTACTTATTTTCCTGCGTTGTTTAAGGCTAGCTGTCAATCAACCGATGAACAGGGAGGTAATCGCCTCAAATTTAAGATAATTCAGTATTTATTTTACAATGGAAATCTCTACTTCTGCCGATGACTTCTGCCCCTTGATGTCGGTCAACTCATACTCAAACTTATCGGTACCAAGATAGCCTGCCTTCGGAAAATAAAAGATTCGTAAGTTCTCTGCCTTTACCAATCCCACATTGGCGGGGCTTTTGATCGTGATTTCTTTGAGGTCGGTACATAACTTATCGTTGAGCCATACCACAATCTCCACGCTACCCGAAGGCGCTCCAAATAAGGCCGGATACGGTAAACTGGCCGAAATCAACGCTTGGTCTTTGTTGGCCACTGGTTTACAGTTAGGGTCTGGTACGTCAACAATAGCCACAATCGCACCTGTTACGCAATTTTTCCCATCTTTATCACACACTCGATATTCAAATGTTTCGGTACCCTTAAAAGTTGGCTTAGGTACATACAAAACTTTGTTGTCTTTGGTAATAGAAGCCCTGCCGTTTTGTGGGACTTTGCTGATACTAATAGGTATGCCTTTGTAGGCGTCACAGAGGTTGTCGTTTCGCAGTACATCTATGGTGATAGATGTATCTTTGAGTGCTTCGGTTCGTCGCCAGAGAAGGGCATCGGCAATGACGAGCGTTCGACAATCGGTCGGAGTCCCTTCCACAATCACCCGAACAGTAGCCAAGCGGCAGGTAGGTTTGTCACCAACCGTACAGACTCGATAGATCATCAAATCAGTACCTCTGAAACCAGTTTTTGGCGTATAAACCACCTTGTTTTTAATAATTTCAGCTTTGCCATTGGTGGGCTGTACTTCTATTCGGAGCGATGTAGAATCTAACGTAACATTACAAAAGCGGTCGTTGGCCAAGACTGGAATCGTTACGGCTACATTTTGTTGAGTTCGGGCAGCATCGTGCATCGCCCCTGCATTGCAAGGAATCCGACTAGCATCGGGGGTTACAATGAGCCGTACAGTGTCTCGGCGGCTGGTTGAGCCCGAACCCGTATTAGCATTGACCACATACGTAACGTCATCTTGTATATCTAGTGCCGTAGGGTCTGGAATAAACAAAAGAATCCCTTTGCTATCTATAAAAGTGAGGTCACCAAAAGTAGGTTGACTTTCTAACTTAAACGAACCCGCAGTGGTTAGGTTAGATTGCGCCAATACATCAATCGCCAACGGTTCATTGGGCAGAGTATAGTAATTATGGCTATCAAGTACTTTTGAAGACTCTCGAGCAGACGATACGGGTGGTACATCTTGCACAATAGTGTCGCAGGCCTGTATCAAAACAGACATCAGTAAACCAGCTCCGTATGCGTATTTTTTAAAATTCATAAAAGTATACAACATCAAGATAGACAGGCATTGCTATCAAAAGGTTGCATAAAAGACCAATCGTTAAGGTTTATTCGGTGGTTTTTTATGGTAAAAAGCTAATAGACAGTCGTTTAGGTTTTATTGTGGTTCAGTAAATAATATGAATTACTTTTGCGAAAACTTTCTGTTAATGCAGCTCGGTTGGCCATATAAAATCAAGCAGATTCATGGGAATTTTGGTGAGAGAAGGAACAATTGACGAAGTAGTTTCGACGTACCCTTTCATTCCTGAATTGGAAAATCCTTATCAAAAAGCTGATTACGAAAGTAGGTTGGCAGTATCGCCCAACCACTTGGTATTGGTGGCAGTGGAGGGCGAACGTGTAGTTGGCTTTAAAGTGGGCTATCAGCGTGATTATGACGGCAGCTTTTATTCATGGATGGGTGGGGTGTCTAACCAGCACCGTCGGTTGGGTATAGCCCAGCGGTTAGCCGATGCCATGGAAGATTGGTGTGTGTCAAAAGGGTATCATACCTTACGTTTCAAGACCCGAAATCGGCACAAGGCGATGTTGCGATTTGCACTGTCCAATGGGTTTAATCTGATTGGCGTAGAGCCTGCCGAGCAAGTAGAAGAAAGTCGAATTTGGTTAGAAAAACGACTAAGCTAAAGTTCACAGTATGAGTGCATTATTGCTGAAACTACTATTGATTCCAACTGTTATTGGTGCTGTGACCTTAGCAAGCCGCCGATGGGGCGCTACAGTTGGTGGTTGGTTGTCGTCGTTGCCGTGGGTGGCTGGACCGATTTTGCTGTTTTTGACGTTAGAACAGGGTACAGATTTTGCCGCCCAAGCCGCTCTCAATGCCCTAGCTGTGGTGTTGGGATTGGTGGGTTTTTGTGTGGCCTATTTGCTGTTGGTGAGCCGATTTGGCTGGTTTATCTGTTCAGTTGCAGGTTTTGTTACCTATTTGTTGTTGGCAATGGTTATGAGCTGGGTAATGCCCCTCAACATTTGGCTTGTTTTTGGGATAGCTATTGGAAGTATTTATATGGCTATCAGGCTATTTCCAGTTGCTCAGGTCGCCACTGCTGTGGTCAAAGCCCCCCCTTTTGATATTCCGCTTCGGATGGTGGTTGCTACTGGATTTGTGGTTGTCGTAACCGTTTTAGCCCAGGTATTGGGTGTGCAATGGAGCGGATTACTCACGCCTTTTCCCGTAATGACCTCTATTTTAGCCATTTTTACCCATTATCAGCAAGGTCCTGAAGCTACCATCCGAATCATCAGAGGTTTGGGGTATGGGTTGTTTGGATTTGCCACTTTCTTACTTGTAGTCTGTTTGATGCTCACACAGTTTTCGGTATTCGTAACGTTTGCCGTGGCCTTTGTTGCAGCTATTTTGATAAATATGCTTACCTTTCGATGGATTCGGGCTTAAACAGGCCCTACTAAATAAAACAATAGACTCAAGTTGCCAGTTGGGTAATAAGATAACAATCAAGTGTACTTAGGTAAAATCAAGCAATCGGCTGATTATCAGTGGTATGTTGTATTGTGTTTTGTTCTTTTTTGTTTCAACACCGTTTGTTTAACCATCTTTTTTATTTCATCTCTAAACTACCAACGTATGTCATTTCAAGGAAAAACAGTGTTTATAACAGGGGCAACTCGTGGGATTGGCCACGCCATTGGGCTACGGCTTGCACAGGAGGGTGCTAATATTGTAATTGCAGCCAAGACTGTTCAGCCTCACCCTAAGCTCGAAGGGACCATCTTTACTGCCGCCGAAGATATGGAAAAAGCAGGCGGAAAAGCCCTACCTGTGGTGGTAGATGTGCGTGACGAGTTGCAAGTAAAAGCCGCCGTAGAACAGGCGGTTGAAAAATTTGGTGGGATTGACATATTGGTCAACAATGCCTCGGCTATTAGCCTGACCGGTACGCTCCAAACCGAAATGAAACGCTACGATTTGATGCACCAAATCAACACCCGTGGCACGTTTGTTTGTTCACAGGCTTGCTTGCCATATCTGCTCAAAGCCGAAAACCCGCACGTATTGAACCTATCGCCGCCACTCAATATGGAAACTCGGTGGTTTGCGCCCCATGTAGCCTACACGATGGCAAAGTTCGGAATGAGTTTGTGTGTACTGGGCATGGCTGGCGAGTTCAAAGGCAAAGTAGCCTTCAACGCCCTGTGGCCTCGGACGACCATTGCTACGGCAGCTGTCAACAATTTGTTGGGTGGCGACCACATGATGCGGCATTCTCGGACGCCCGAAATCATGGCTGATGCCGCCTACCACATTTTGAAACGGAATTTTAAAGAATGTACAGGCAATTTCTTTGTAGATGACGAAGTACTACACCACGAAGGCATCACAGATTTAGAAAAATACAAAGTAACCCCCGGAATGCCAGACAAAGAGCTAATGCCCGACTTTTTTGTGTAGTTTTTTCAAACCTTATCTACTTAGCGGATACGGGAAGTAAAATGCTATACAAACGTTTTGGCAAGCATTCACTAAGGCAAAAGTAAAATCCACAAGGTTTTCAGAAACCTTGTGGGTTTAGAAGAGTCGCTACCAGTAAGTCTTGATTCAAAAGAGGTTCTACTTTTAAACAGAAGTTAGTGATGAGAAACCTCTTTCCCTTGTTGTTAGTAGATAACTGACTACGCTTTCCGCTTGGTGTTTTCTCGGATGGATCGCTCGATTTCGTCCCACATTTCGTTAGGGACTTCTTCTAAGAAACTAAATTGACCTGCACCTTTGAGCCATTCGCCTCCATCAATGGTGATTTCTTGCCCGGTGATGTAGGCCGAGTAATCTGACATCAGGTAGGCGGCCAAATTGGCCAATTCTTGATGCTCGCCCACACGCCCCAGTGGGATGCGTTTCTCCATGTTGAACAAATGCTGCATAGGGGCTGGAAACAGACGGTCCCAAGCGCCCTTAGTAGGGAATGGTCCTGGAGCAATGGCGTTGAAACGGATGCTATGCCTGCCCCATTCTACAGCTAATGAGCGAGTTAGGTTAAACACTCCCGCTTTAGCAACAGCCGAGGGAACGGTATAGCCTGACCCCACGTAGGCATAGCTAGTGATGATACTGAGGACGGTTCCGGCTTGTTTTTGCTCAATCCAATGCTTGCCAACAGCCAAGGTGAAATTAACAGTGCCTTGCAACACAATGCCAATGATACTCTCAAACGCCTTGTGCGAAAGCCGCTCCGTTGGGCTAATAAAATTCCCCGCAGCATTGTTAACCAGGCCATGTATAGACCCAAAACGGCTCAGCGTAGCCTCCAGTACTTGCATGACCTCTTCGTATTTGCGAACATCGCAGGGTACGGCAAGTACCTGACCGCCCGTTTCGGTCATAAGCTCTTGGGCAGTTGCCTCGATGACGTCAATTTTACGACTACAAATGACAACATTGGCGCCCAGTTGTAAGAAATAACGAGCCATAGACTTCCCTAAGCCTGTGCCTCCTCCGGTCACGATGATGGTTTTACCCGAAAGCGCCCCGTCTTGGAGCATTCCTTGTGTATAAAGCATGTGGCGTAAATGATTTTGTGGTTTGTTTGAACAAACAGCAGGGTGATTATTTAGTTTTCAAAGGTGGCTGGCTGCTTGGTCATGGATGCCTGAAAAGCGGCCATTAAGTCAGAAGAATAGAAAAAGGCGGCGTTCCAGTTGGCGATAAATTGCAGACTTTCAGCTACCGAGTGATCACGAGCATAGAGTAGATTTTGCTTCGTCCCTCGAATCGAAAGTGGCGATTTGCTGGCAATCGTGGCGGCGATTTTCATAACTTCGTCGAGCATGGTGGCTTTGTCTGGAAATACCCGATTGACCAAGCCGCAGCGTTCGGCTTCAGTAGCACCGAGGTTGCGCCCCGTGTAAGCCAATTCTCGTACCAAGCCTTCCGAAATCAGCTTGGGCAAGCGTTGGAGTGTTCCTAAGTCGGCTACCATACCCATGTCAATTTCTTTGATGCAGAAATATGCATCGGCAGTACAATAGCGCATGTCAGTGGCAGTAACGATGTCCACGGCTCCACCAATACAACCACCATGAATAGCCGATAGAATGGGTTTAGTGCATTGTTCGGCTGCATTGACAGTATTTTGGAGGTCGAGCAAAAACTTTCTGAATTTCTCCCGTTTGCGCCCCTCGCAAGGGTCTTGGGTTTTTTGTCCGGTGGACATGAGCATGGATAAATCAATCCCTGCCGAAAACAACTTGTCACCGGCTGCACTCAAGACCACTACTCGTACTTCGGGGTTTTCGTGGCAGTGGAGTAGTGCATCACGGAGGTCTTCCCACGCTTGTTCATTGAGGGCATTCGCTTTTTCAGGGCGATTCAGCTCCAAATGCGCTATATGGTTATGGATGCTTAGGTTAAAATGTTGAAAAGCCATGGGTATGTTATTTTCAAATTATCTTTTGTTTGGTGTCCTCCAATCTAGTTCAAGTGCCATCTCCTATCCCCTACGGTCGAACTAAAATCTTACCCGTGCGGCCTTCTTGTTGGGCATGAATCACCGCTTCTTTGATTTGAGCCAATGAGTACGTAGCCTCAACAGGCAGTTTGATTTCGCCACTTGCCAGTAGTTGTACCACATTGGTAAGGACTTCTTTGCGGGCTTCGGGCGAGGCTGTTTTCATCCACGTAGTCAGCCAAAAACCCTTTAGCATGATTTCTTTAAAAATCATTACGCCAGCGTTAACTGGAATGTCCTCAACACTTAATGAGCCATAAATCAGCATTTTACCGCCACTGCTCAAGCAAGGCAACACCTGTGCGGCTGTTTTGCCAGCCACTGCCTCCAAAATACATTTTACTCCAGCACCTCCTGTGATGTCCTTCACACGGCGAGTCACGCTTTCTTGCGAAGTATCAATGATTTCGTCGGCTCCTAAGGCTTTGAGCTCTTCAATCATATCAGGGCGCCGGACAGTACCGATGGTTTTAATGCCTTTCATTTTGCAGACCTGAATCACCATTTTTCCAAAGGCCGAACCCACTGCCGTGAGCATTAGCCATTCGCCTGGTGCTACGCCAGAGTCGAGTACCATAGCATAAGCCGTAAATGGATTGACAAACAACTGGGCGGCCACGTCGTCGGGCATGGAGGGTGGAATCGGTATGGCTGTTTTGGCTTGGGTGATGGCGTATTCGCCCCAAGTACCAATGCTTGTAAAACTAACCCGCTGTCCGATAGGCATCGTCACACCTTCGCCACAGGCATCCACAAGACCCACGCCTTCAAACCCAGCACCCGACGGGAAAACGGGTCGAATCCCATACAGATTTTGTACAAACATCACGTCGGAAGGATTAATGGGGGAGGCGATTACCTTCACTCGAATCTCGCCTGCGGCAGGTTCTGGGGTTGGTATTTCAATAACTTCCAAAATGTCTTCTGGCTTGCCAGCGTGGTCAAATCGTGCAGCTTTCATGTGTTAAATAGTAAATATGGAATGATTTAAAAATGGAGTTGATGTGATTTGATAATCAAGGGTTTAAAAGGATTCAGTTAATACTCATAGGCTTTGTACTTTTTGTCTTGATACAAAAAGTACCAAAAAAATCAAGAAAATCCAATGCTTCCCTCCACAGCCTCACGCACCCCCGCTGGATTTTCAGCCCCCGCTCTTTTTTGTTTTTGTAAGTATTTGATTTTCAGATAACAGCAAGTCTAATGAACAAGTTTTTGAATTGATTACCTTAAAAGACAAGGTGATGTATGGGCATAAAAAAAGTATGCTTGCATACAAATTTGTGTAAAAATAATACAAATTTTATTATGCAAGCATACCATTTTGAATTTGCTTCTTATTTTTTTAGTGCATTCCAAATTTGGCGCTCATGGTGCCGAAAATGCGCATCCAGAAAGTCTAACATTTGAATCAGATTCAGCTTACCCGCTACCGGATGGCGAAACAAATCCCGCTCGGCGGCGCCTTCGGGCAACTCGTCGAGGAGAGCTTTGAGTTGCTGCCGAGTCTCTGTCCATTTTTCGGCTGTATGCGCCAATGTATCTGCTTCGGGCACGGAGGCTGTGGCAGGTGCTGCCTTTCGTTTCAAAAACGATGTAGCCAACCACACCTTCATCAGCCACGTTTTGAAGGCCGCTGAAAACCCTGTTTTTCGAGCCGAAGCCAGACCTAACACCTTCTTCCGTAGGTAATTAAGTGTATTAGCTTCTGACAAAATCAAGTGGTGCATCACCTGAATCGCCGACCATTTGTTAGGTTCGGGGCAGGTATTTAACGCCTGTTCGGGGTAGTCGGCAAGGCTCTGTACTAACGTGTTTCGCCGTTTTTCGGTACTATCAAAGAGTTGTTGTAGCTTAGGATCCATGGGTTGTGTAGTGTTTAACCGAACGAAGATAGACAATTAAATCATTCAAAATCAGGTACTGTTGTGCTGTTACTCTTGACTCACCGCTGCTAGGCGTTGTTGCATAGACTTGTGGTGATGACTGGTGTGGAAGGCCGTAAAGTAGAGCATTTCTCGCACACTCATTTTGCCCATCACAGGGTGTGGTATGATGTACGTATCTAGCTCTTGTTCAGTCCATTGATTATTCATAATGTTTAATAGCTGGGCATTACTTTGCTGAAACTGCGCAACCACAACAGCCTTGTCGGGATTGGTATCAATGACAGGAATAAAATTACCCGTTGCTTTTAGCCCCTGCTCCAGCACAGCTTCGTATTTTTTTACTACTTCTGCGTACGCTCGAAGCGGCCAGTTGACCGTTCCCCATTTTTCAACTAAGTATTCTTTGGGTTTGGTCATCAAATAAGCCACCGGCTGCACCGATTGGATCAGGTGTTGGACGTTTTCGGCTGCCGACCAGACATCTTGGTCAGGGCGTGCAAAAAAATGCTCGGAGCTGGCTTCTTGTGCAGTAGCCACCACCTGTGATACTGCACTAGTCAGTAAATCAGTGAGTTGAGTTTTGTCCATGAGGTAAGTTTTTAGTTTTAAGGCATTCAGTAGGTACGTTAAGCACGAACGGCAAGATGGTGTTGAAGGAACAGGTCGAGTTCGGATAGGGCTTTGGTCCATAAGGTCGCTTTGAACGACTTACGGAAAAACCCAAAATGGTCAATGGACTTAACGCCCAACGACTGAGGGTTCATTTCCTCAATGGATACACCTTTTTCACTCTTGACGTGTTTCCAAAACACCTCAACCGCTTGCCGATTGGCAATTTTATCGTCGGTAGCCCATAGTACTTTGATAGGGAATTTGATGGCATGATACCACCCTTTGGCAGGCCCATCGTTGTAAAATTTGGGGTCGAAAAAATAATCAGGCACACTGCACCACGCTCGCCATTGATTGGTGATACGAGCAGGGAGGTCTTCCATCAACCCAAATTGTTTGACAGCCGTGTAGCCATACAGCCAATGGGTAAGAGGCCGAACAATCTCAAAAAAGAAATGGGTACGCAGCCGATACCCCAAGGGCATAAATCCCCAATACCCCGACGACGACGCCACCGCCAGTAAGCCAATAGCCTGATTGACAGTAGGCATCAGGGCGAATTTCTGCCCCCCTACGCTATGCCCCATCAGGATAATGGGGAGCGAGGGAAATTGTTGTTGAAGAAAAGCCATAACGCCAGTCATATCTTTTTGAGCCCAATCTAAGTATTCAAAATCGCAATGCTTCAAGCCCGAAGCCGGTTTTGAGGCGCCGATACCTCGGTAGTCAAACAGGCAAACGGCGTAGCCCTCCGTAGCCAAAAATTGGGCAAAGGCACTGTAGTATTCTTTCGGAACGGCAGTGGCTCCGTTGAGTTGAACAAGGGCTTTGGGTTGGTCGGGTACCAACAAGAGGCCGCCCAAGGGGTAGCCGTCGGTGGCAGGAATAGTAATTGGATTCGTGTTGTAATTCATTTTACCAAACGTTCGTTTGGTAAAGAACGCTAAAAAATAAAATCCAATGCAAGTTTTTGGTAAAAAAATGATGCTTGCATACGATTTTGAAGGAGTATTACACTTACCCTCCTTGATTTTGTCATAGAAATCAACGGAAGAAAAGAAAGTAAGGTGCATACCTTATGCCACCGATTTACCTGATAGGGGCACGAAAGCACCAAAACCACCTAAATTTATGCCCATGTAACCACCCAAGGGTTTGATGGAGCAAACTTTGCCAACTAAAAAGCCCCTTAGCTAAGTTGGATATATGAAAATATTTGTGTATTCTTGGAAAGCTATTCGTAATATAGAAGGTAGGCAAAGCGAAAATAAATCGCACTAGATGAACGAGTAGCTATAGCGGAAATGAACGCAAGTTTTTAAAATTTAAACGCAAGGGTTGCGTTTATTTGGATGTTATTGGCAACCGTAGGACGACCACGCAACAAGCCACAGAGTGACGAAACAGTGCAGGCGACTAAAAGCAATAACAAAACGACCTAAATAATATTCTATCTTTGTATATGCAAAACCATAGGTAAATTATGACAATAGAAGAACTTGCAGAGAGCATATATGAAGTTATTAAGGACTACAGAAATCACGACAATATTTTTATTTCTCAACAATATATACTTGAATGGGCGGAGCAATTTGAAGATGATAGACTGCTTGTTTTGACAGAGCTGAATAAAATAATTAAAGAAACATACGTTTCAAGGGAGAAGGCAAAAGAATTTGTATTCGAGCATCTTCTTGAGTATTTGAAATTATACAAATACTCAAACATTTCAACATTTTTAATTGATACAGAATTTTTAGACATCCAACAACCACATAAAAGTCAACCCTCAATTTTATACATATTGGAAGAAGTTTTAAATGAAAAATTTCAAGATTCGTATATAAGATACAAGAATTATCCCAAATTAAACTATGTTTATTTTGATGATATTCTTGCTTCGGGCAGCACTATTGGGAGAGATTCAATAAATTTCTTGAATAGGGTAGATTCATCAGGAAAAAGGTTTGATCAAAAGGTGCAAGACAATGAGATAAAATTTTCAATCAGCGTATTTTGTTTACACACTTGGGGATTTGAATTTCAGAAATTCAGAATTCAGAAACAATTTAGCGACAAGGTGATGAAAAAAATAAATTGGTTTTGGAATTACGAAATTCAAAATCACGCAAGGTTCAACAACCAAAAACTTAATATTGCAAAACCTGTAAAGGGAAATAATATAAAGATAAATGGTTATTTGGAAAATTTACCCGCAACTAAACATGAAGATTACGCATACAGGAAGGCAAGTACCCCAACAACAGAACAGTTTTTCACATCTGCGGGCAACAGAATAAAATTTGAAAATATTTTGACTGAAAAAGGAATAGATATAATCAGTATGATACAAGGCGAAGTAAAACCAAATATAAGACCATTGGGATTGATAAACCCACAATATAAAATATTTGGGTTAGGAACTCATTTTTTTACTTGGCGTAATATTCCCAACAATTCACCTTTGGTATATTGGTGGGAAGTACACGGGCATAATTGGAAACCATTATTTTCTGTCGCAAATAGAGGGAATTAAAAAAAAGTTTAATTTAGCATCATGAAGCCGAGCGTAAGGGAATACCAAATCAAAAATGTCATTACGTTTGCAAAGACAGACGGACATTTTGGAGCCTTGTCAAATATGGCACCGGGATTTAATTTGTTCATTAACGAAGTTAATATTCAAAGTTCCGAAATATTATATCAAGCATGTAGATTTCCATTGTTTCCTAATATACAAGAAGAAATAATTAGGACACAAAATCCAATGAACGCTAAAAAAATTAGCCGACAATATATTCAATATAGTCGTCAAGATTGGGACACTGTAAAGTTTAAAATTATGAAGTGGTGTTTAGAAGTTAAGCTAATTCAAAATTTTGACAAATTCTCAAATATACTTCTTTCCACTGACGACAAAACAATAGTTGAGTATTCTAAAAAAGATGCTGTTTGGGGTGCAATATTAAAAGACGACAAGAGCACTCTTATTGGAAAAAACGCTTTGGGGCGACTTTTAATGGAATTAAGAGAAAAAGTCAAATCAGGCGATATAAATAAATCAACAGTTATTCTTCCACCAAATATTCCTGCATTCTTATTGTTCGGAAATATGATTGAAGACGTAAGGAGTGACGAGTACTTCATACTTGACTTAGACGAAATCTACGCATAAGAACGGCAGTCCATAACAGGCGTAACTGTTGCACAACTAGCGAAAAGTGTCATGGCAGACCTTCATAACTAATTTCTAACAGGGGGGAGCTTTGGTATGGCCAACCTGTGTTGAAAATTTAGAACCCTTCTTGTCGAAGTTATAGAAGCCGTTTTGCTCCATTTTTGCCCATACAAACAGACTTCTTCCCTAATCGACAGCGCTTGCGCTACGGGCTGAACCTTTTTACGCTCAAAGCGCAAATACTTCTGCAAGTTGTAGCTCAGCGCTGCCATCAGTACGTGCTTGTTGGCCTGTGACATCCCTCGGGTGTTTACCCGCCTCCTATTCATAAAATTAATCAAGGTGCCCAGCACTGGTTCTACCGTCCGTGAACGTATCTTGCTTATCCGATTGGCATACGCTCGATGCTTGCTCAGTTTCTCGTGCATTCGGTCGTAGTAGGGCTTGTCGATGCTCTCTTCCAACTTCTTGTACTTGGTGACTCTCCCACAGCACACCTCTCGCAGGGAGCATGATTTACAGATGCTTTCGCTTCTCCGGTACTGACGCTTGGCGTAGCCTTTGCTATCGGTCTTGATGCCTTTAAATGTTAGTATCGCTTGCCGCCCCCCTGCTGTATGCATTCGTATTGGTCGAGTTCGGAATTATAAATAAAGCCTTCTCGTTCTGGCTTGTACTGTCCAAAATTGGGTATATACGCATCTATACCATGCTCTTCACAATATTTCAAGGCTTTCCCTGAGCTATATCCTGCATCTGCTGCTAGTTGGTCTATTGATATAGACACACTACCAAGATTTTCAATCGTTTGGTCAAGTATTTCTGCCAGATTCTCGCTGTCTTTGCTGCCTGCTGTACCTGCACAAGCTCCCGTGATGACATGGTGGGCATCATCCACTGCAAGTTGTCCACTATAATTTAGTTGACGGGCTTTACCTGGTTTTACTGAAATTTTGGCCTCCGGGTCGGTAGGTGAATAATGCGTGTGGTTGGATAAAAACTTGGGACGTATTAAATGACCATTTTCATCCACTCTTGATGAATCCGTATGGCCGGGCATGTCTTTATATTCCTCCTTTTTCCAGTCATGGTGTTGTTCTACCAACTTTTTGCGGGTACTCGTAACTTTATACTCAGAACCTTCTTCAAGCTCATTTATATAAGCACTTGCATCTTCTATAACTTCCTTTTCTACCAAACTATCCATACTCGCATTGGCTTTGATAAAGGCACTATCTACACACTGTCGTTTGCCTCTCACCATTCCTTTGGCTACGCATTTCTGCAATATCTGCTGAAATAACGCTAAAAACACCTGCTCACCATAAAGTTGACGTGTACGGCTAATCGTACTATGCCATGGCAATACTTCATCAATATCATATTTTAAGAACAAGCGTATGGCAAGGCTATCAGAACAGAAGGCTATCAGCTTTCGGTCTGATCGGATCGCCGAAGCGATTGATGTTGTTGAGATAACCTACAAGTAGTATCTTAAAGAAGACGACAGGGTCGATTGACTCTTGACCTTCTCTTCCATAATATTGGCTCGTAGCTCCATAGAGATACTCCAAGTCAAGAACCGTGTTGAGCTTGCGATAGTAATTGTTAGTACTGACCAAGTCTTCCAGATTGACTTGATAAAATTCTTTCGGACTGTAGTTTTTTCTGCCTTGCATACTGCTAAAATACAAAATAGACCTCAGATTTTCAATCTTTTTAGTTACTTTTGATGTACTTGAAGTAGTTGTGCAACAAGCACATCGGTTTTGTACAAGTGGGGCTGATGGAATAAATTCAACATTTGTAATTCTATTCAGCTTTTGTGCTAAATTTTAGCTGACTTATTTCAAAACCCCACCTGCACAAAGCTGTAAACCGTTACCTGTAATTTTAAACAACATACACATGAAAAATATATTCTTACTACTGACAA
Source organism: Spirosomataceae bacterium (assembly GCA_046329195.1). Lineage (GTDB taxonomy): Bacteria > Bacteroidota > Bacteroidia > Cytophagales > Spirosomataceae > JAXLVB01. The sequence continues at coordinate 2,608,185 of JAXLVB010000001.1, forward strand.
TACTCTCACTTTTATTTTCTCTTTACTTCCTTTATGAAAGGGCTGATATATTTGTTGAAATTTTTAGAGGAAGACCATTCAATCAAATTCCTTTAAATGAATTAATTAAACCAACACTACTAGTAGCTCTAGGATTCTTCTTTCTTTATATCTTTCGTAAACGACCAACAAAAACTCAAAACAATGAAAAATAAACTGATACTTTCTGTATTGCTCGTACTCTCAACTTTGACATATGGTTATGGACAAACAAGTGCAGAATACACATCTGGCATTTCACAATTCCTAAACTGGATTTCTGAGTTAGACAATGTTTTATTAAATATTACTGACAAAGAAAAACTTAAAACCATAGACCGTGAGTTAGGGTATGCGAGCTATGACATAAACCGAATTGCTTGGCAAAAGGAATATTTAGCCCTAAGTATTACCAGTATGAAAAACGCTAAAGAGGAAGATAAAATTGACGAATTAAGGCCTATAGTTAATGACCTAATTAATGATGTAGATAAACTAATCTCAAGACTTTGGACTATTAAAGGAGAGTTGTCACAAACAGACCAGGCAGCAGTTGACAAGATTATTCAAGATATAACATCTGGTTACCGAAATAAAAAATTACTGTATTTAAAAGACATAAAGAAATTTCTATATGGTGAGAATGTTCCTTTGGCTAAGGTAAAAGAGGAAGCAAAACAGGCCAATGAGGTAGCTGCCGTAGCAACGGACAAAATAAATGAAGCAAGAGAAAAAATTAAACTTAAACTCTAATGATAACAATAAAAACTACAGGTAACAGCACCTACCCAAAAGGCGGGGTTTCGTGTTCCAAAGACAGTTTTGTGGTAAATCAAACATTAGTTTTTCAAATGAATTTTTGTGGTAGATGTCCCGCCCTTCGGATAGCTGCAAAACGTTGGTGGCAACTCCGCCGTAGTCAGTGTCCCCACTACACTGCTACCAACTGCCCCCGTTGTGGATAGTATTGGACAGAACACAAAGATAGAAAGCCGTCTGGGCCACCCCGTCTGGGTGACCCTTTCTGGGCGACCCCATCCAGGGTAAAAATAATCCACGTTATGAAGTCGCTTCGAGCCAGCCAAATTTTTGCTGAATAATAGCCACTTTTTGCTCATTCAGAAAGCGCAAATAGGAGCTCGCCACGGGGGATAAACTCTTTCCTTTTAGCCAAATCAAGTGCCACGTGCTTACAATAGGCAACCCCTTTACTTGAATTACTTGCAGACTGCCATTGGCCAGTTCGTTTTTGATGCCAATCAGCGGCATTACCGAGTAGCCCAGCCCAGCAATGACGGCTTGCTTCACGGCTTCGTTAGAGGTAAGTTCCATTTTTTTGCGAATGGGTAACTTCTGCTCGGCTATGAATCGCTCCATCACGTACCGTGTACCAGAGCCTGCTTCCCGATAAATCAACGGAAGGCGCTCTAGCAGAGAAGTTTCATAGGTTTTTTTTGCAAATTTAGTGGCGGTATTCCCCACTAATACTAGCTTGTTGGGCATGAGCGCAACCGACTCAATTTGCAGATGCTCAGGTAGCACCGAAACCAACGAAAAATCAACCTCATTGTGCTCGAGACTTTCGATGACTTTGGCCTTGTTGGTGACGTCCAAGGCCAACTCAATGCCCTCATGTTGGCGTAAAAAATCGGCTAAAAAGTAGGGCATGACGTACTTACCAGTCGAGACTACCGAGATTTTGAGCCGCCCCGTTAGTTGGCCTTTGTGAGCCAACGTTTTGTAATTAATAGCGTGTACTTCATCCAAAATTCGCTCGGCTGCTTGCACAATTTCCTTTCCAAAATCAGTAACGTACAACTTACGCCCAACCACTTCAGTAAGTGGGATTTCAAACTGTTCTTGTAAGTTTTTTAGCTGAATTGATACAGCGGGCTGCGTTAAATGTAGTTCTTCGGCAGCTTTCGTAATGCTTTGTGTTTGAGCTACTTTAACTAACACTTGCAATTGATGAAGTGTGTAATTCATAAATTATTTTTATGATTTTTATTACAAATATAAATAAAAATATATGAAAATGCTGTTTCAACTTTGCAGCGTTCATTCAACAAAAACAAACACATGACACGTATCACCGTTGCAAAAGGAGATGGCATAGGTCCTGAAATTATGGACGCTACGCTGCATATTATCTTAGCCGCAGGCGCACAAATCGAAATCGAAGAAATTGAGGTAGGCGAAAAAGTTTATTTGGCAGGCAACACCTCGGGTATCGCCAAAGAATCGTGGGATGTGATTCGTCGCAATAAAGTGTTTTTGAAGGCTCCCATTACCACCCCACAAGGTGGTGGTTACAAAAGCCTCAACGTAACTACTCGGAAGTTTTTGGGCTTGTACTCAAACGTACGTCCTTGTATGAGTCTTCATCCCTTTGTTAAAACCAAACATCCCGACATGGACATTGTGATTGTTCGGGAAAACGAAGAAGACCTTTATGCAGGCATCGAACACCAGCAAACCGACGAAGTAGTGCAGTGCTTGAAGCTCATCAGCCGTCCGGGTTGCGAAAAAATCGTGCGTTATGCCTTTGAATACGCCAAGCAATATGGCCGCAAGAAAGTGACTTGTTTTACTAAGGATAACATCATGAAACAAACCGACGGGTTGTTTCACCAAGTCTTTGATGAGATTGCGAAGGAGTATCCTGAAATCGAAAATGAACATTGGATTATAGACATCGGTGCTGCTAAAATGGCCGATACACCCGAGGCATTTGACGTGATTGTGATGCCTAACCTCTATGGCGATGTGCTGTCGGATGTGGCAGCGCAAATTGCTGGCTCGGTTGGGTTGGCAGGTTCGGCCAATATTGGCGAAGAGTGTGCCATGTTCGAGGCTATTCATGGTTCAGCACCTCGTCGGGCAGGTCAAAACATGGCTAATCCATCGGGGTTATTGCAAGGGGCTATTATGATGCTCAACCACTTAGGCCAAACCGAAGTGGCCGAAAAAGTACAAAATGCGTGGTTAAAAACCATTGAGGATGGAATCCACACCTACGATATTTTTAAAGAAGGAGTGAGTAAGCAAAAAGTGGGTACTAAGGAGTTTGCCGAAGCTGTTATCAGCAATTTGGGTCAAAAGCCTGCTACGCTCAAGTCGGTAACGTATGCCAAAGGTTCTGCGCTCAACTTACCCAAATACCAACGTAAAGCTCCTGCGACCAAAGAGCTAGTGGGAGTGGATTTGTTTGTTCATTGGAATGGCACCGACCCTAACGAACTGGCCGCCAAGGTGCAACTATTAGACAGCTCAACAGCCCAGCTTACGATGATTACCAACCGAGGAATCAAGGTATGGCCCGAAGGGTTTGAAGAGACGTTCTGTACCGACCACTGGCGATGCCGCTTTAAGCCGTCTGAAGGAGAGCATATCAGCAAGAACGACGTCGTGACACTCCTTCAAAAAGCGATTGATTTGGAGATTGACACCATCAAGACCGAAAACTTATATGCTTTTAACGGAAAACCCGCCTTCTCGCTTGGTCAAGGTCAGTAAGAATCGTAAACCATTAAATCAATTCGGAACCATGCAGATTCAACTCATCGAAGGGCATTTCGACACGAAAGAGGCGCTGGAAATTTTGACACAGTTGATTCATGTCAAAATCAGGTTTCACGAGAATAAGATTCAGGCATCTAGCCACGAAGAAGACATCAAAATGCGAGAAAAACGCATTAAGCATTTGCAAAAAGACCTTTATGAACTTCGCAAACTCATTGAAAGCCACTCGGGTACGATTGACCTTCATGCCAAAGTAGAGGTTCAGCTAGCTTAATTGTTTGTTTTGGTAAATAGGGGGCAGGAATCTTGGGTAGTTGGTGAAAATTGAAGCGATATACCTATGAAAACAAGACCTGCCCTTTCTTGCTTCCCTATTTTGTAAACAACCGTTCTAACATAAACAAAGGCACAAGCGGCTTGTGTCCAGTAAGTACCTCGGTTACGAGTTCGCCCAAAGCAGGGCCGTGCTTGTAGCCATGTCCAGAGCCTCCACCCAACAACCAGCAATTATCGGCTTCGGGGTGTTGGTCAAGGATAAAATTACCGTCGGGGGAGTTTTCGTAGGGGCAAACACGGTTTTCGGCCAAAGGAGCATTCCTAAGAGCTGGAAATCGGTGAGTAATAAACTGTCGAGCATGAGCCAGCACGTCAGGGTTTAGGATACGTTCGCCGTTGGTTGGGTCAAATACTTCGCCACGGCGGTCCACCCCTATCTTAAAACCTCGGTTGGCGTTGCCCGGGATGCCATAATAAAAATCTTGACCGTCCACATCTACCCAAACGGGCATTTGGTCAAACAACTGAGTGTGGGTGTAGGGTACTCCAAAGTAATAGGCTTCTTGTCGAGAACAGGTGATGACAGAACCCAATACTTCAGGAAATAACTTCCCCAACCATGACCCACACGCAAACACATACGCATCGGCCTGCACCCTAGAGCCGTCAGAAAGCAGCAGGTGCTCCATCTGACCCCCTACGCATGGCCCCGGTTGCACGTGTGCTTGTAGGTAGGTACCCCCTTCGTTTACAAAAGCTTCTTGTACGGCTATGGCTCCTTCCCGAGCTTTGAGGTAGCCTCCTTCAGGGTCGAATAGCGCATGGTGCAAGTCATCAGTATGAATGTGTGGATACTTTTGGTGTAGTTCGTGGGTAGTAAGATACTGATAGTTCAGGCCATACTTCTGCATAAACGGCACGCTTTCGTCAATCATCGGCACGTGTTCTTCATAACAAAACCAAAGTACACCCGTTGGATGGAAAAGCTTTTTGCCAAAGCGTTCCTGATTTTCTTTCCAAAGCTCCAAAGCCCTCACATTGAGGTCAAAATACGTTTCGTTTGCTCCATACGTAGAGCGAATCACTCGGGTTTCGTCGCCTGAGCTACTTCGAGAGTTGCCAGCTCCCCACGCATCAATGAGTGTCACTTTAATACCTTTGCGCAGCAAATATAGGGCCGTCCAACCACCAAAAGCACCTGCGCCTATCACAGCGACATGAGCCTTGATGCCCAAATTGGGGGCAAACCGTAATGTAGTTGGCGTGACGGACTCGGTAGGAGCGAAGGTATTTTGAGTGGAAGTAATGGGCATAAAACGATGAATTTAATGGACTGTCAGGGCAAAAATATAAATCGTCCGTCAAACTTAGAAAAACCCTACCAAAATAGCGTTTATTGGTCATGCTGATAACCTCAAATTTTTACCTTTGCAAGGTTTTATTTTTCAACACTACCTATTCTTTTTGAAGACTTATGGCTGTAGCGTTTACCACCGTTACGACTGACGATGAAATCTTGCAGATACTGGAATTACAACGTCAAAACTCTCCTCAAAATATTACAAACGAAACGCTTGTTAGTCAGGGCTTTGTGACGGTTCAGCATACGCCTGATTTGTTGCGTAGCATGAACCAAGCCTTGCCCCAAATCATTGCCAAAGACCAAGATCGAGTAGTAGGCTATGCGCTGGTGATGCCGCAGTCGTTTCAAGACTTGATTCCTGTCCTGAAACCTATGTTTGTGATGCTGGATTCGTTGTCGTGGAAATCAAAGGCAATTCCGACGTATAGTTACTATGTGATGGGACAGATTTGCGTGGCCGAAAGCCATCGAGGGCAAGGCATTTTCGACGGACTATACGCCAAACACAAAGAAGTTTTGTCGTCTTCATTTGAGTTGTGTATCACCGAGATTGCCGTACGAAACACTCGCTCCATGCGAGCACACGAGCGAGTGGGCTTTGAGTTACTACACAACTTCCAAGATGCTACCGATGACTGGAACCTTGTGGTGTGGGATTGGCGGGAAAGAGTGTAGAGTGTAAAGTGTAAAGTGTAAAGGTGAAAGGGGATAGGGGTAAAGAGTGTGAAGTGGAGAGATTAAAGGGGATAGGGGTAAAGAGTGTAAAGTGGAGAGATTAAAGGGTAGAGTGTAAAGTGAAGGAGGGAAAGGTGGGGGAGATATTGGGATGGGTTGGATGATAAAAAACCTTGTATTTTGAGGCTAATACTTATACAAATTAGAAGCTCAACACTACGATAGAGGCAGCTCAGTAGGCGTTCAGAACAAATTCGTCGCTTTTTGGTTTTAGGGCTAAGAGAATTCTGTATTTTAGCCTCCAAAATACCTGTTTAAACCTTGAATACGATTCCAACTTCTTACGACGCCATCGTGGTAGGCTCAGGCATTAGTGGTGGCTGGGCAGCCAAAGAACTCACCGAGAAAGGCTTAAAAGTGCTCTTGCTGGAGCGAGGGCGAAATGTAAAGCACGTAGAGGACTACACTACGGCGCTCAAAAACCCTTGGGAACTTCCGCACCGAGGTCGCTTGACCAACGAAATCAAGGAGAAATTTCCGATTCAAAGCAAAGAAGGTAATTATCCTATCAACGAAGCCAACCAGCAATTTTGGCAACCTGAAGCCGAAAATCCCTATATTCAAGAAAAGCCCTTCGATTGGTTTAGGGGCAACAATGTAGGCGGCAAATCCCTCCTCTGGGGGCGGCATGTGTACCGATGGAGTGACTTTGATTTTGAAGCTAACCTTCGAGAAGGCATCGGCATTGACTGGCCCATTCGGTACAAGGATTTGGAACCTTGGTATGGATACGTCGAAAAGTTTGTGGGCGTTAGTGGCGAAAAATTAGGCTTGGCGCACGTGCCCGATAGCCTGTTTCAGCCACCGATGGAGCTCAACTGCGCAGAGCACCATCTCCGTAGTTCGGTAGAAAAACATTACAAAGGGAGCCGAGTAGTAACGGCAGGGCGAGTGGCTCACCTCACTCAACCTACTCCCGAACAGTTGGCCTTGGGCCGGGCTTCGTGTCAATACCGCAATGCCTGCTCCAACGGTTGCCCGTATGGAGCCTACTTTAGCACGCAGGCCGCTACATTGCCAGCCGCCATGCGTACCGGAAGGCTCACGCTACGGCCCTATTCCATCGTGAGTCGGGTGATTTTTGATGAGAAAAAAGGTAAAGCATCAGGCGTAGAAGTGATTGACGCTCAGACGAAAGAAGTACTACAGTTCAGTGCTCGTATCATTTTTCTGAATGCCTCTACGGTGGCTACCACCCAAATCATGCTCAATTCAAAGTCGAGCCGTTTTCCGAATGGCTTGGGCAACGATAGCGATGCGTTGGGGCGGTATTTGATGGACCATCACTCTCGGGTGGGCGCTGCCGGAACCATCGAGGGCTTCAAAGATAAATATTACTTTGGCCGTAAAGCCAACGGTTTTTTTATACCACGATACCGAAATATTGGCAACGACAAGCGCTCTTATCTCCGTGGATTTGACTATCAAGGAGGCGGTGGACGTGAAGGCTGGTCTGGCCAAGCCCGAGAAGCAGGTTTTGGGGCCGATTTCAAGCAAAGCCTGACGTATCCGGGCGACTGGTCGCTCAATATGGGAGCTTTTGGCGAATGCCTGCCTTATCACGACAACCGAGTTTATCTACATCCTGATAAAAAAGACCCCTACGGTTTACCGATGTTAGTGTTGTCAGCCGACATCCGTGCAAATGAGTTGGCTATGCGCAAAGACATGGCCAACGATGCCGCCGAAATGCTCGAAATAGCAGGTGCAAAAAATGTACGAACCTACGACAGAGGATTTTCGCTCGGCCTGTCTAAACACGAATTAGGAACGGCTCGAATGGGACTTGACCCCAAAACCTCGGTGCTCAACCGTAACAACCAAGTGTGGGGCTGCCCCAATGTATTTGTGACTGACGGTGCCTGTATGGTGTCGTCCAACTGTGTGAATCCTTCGCTTACCTATATGGCGCTTACGGCTCGTGCTTGTGACTTTGCCGTTCAAGAAATGAAGCGTAAACAACTTTAATACATCCATTTCCAAATCAAAAAAAGCGAGACTGTTCTACAAACGTCTCGCTTTTTTGTTTATCAAGCCAATCCTCCCTCACCTGAACCTAAAAAGCAGGATATATCCATCCCGAAAATTGCCATTCATCCTATTTTTTATCACAAGACACGAACAGTCTCCAACTTTGGCCCATCAATCATCCTTAACATCATCATGTTTTCATCCTCTACCATATCGCTTGCCTTGATGATAGGCATTCCTGTGTTGTGCTTGATTTTCTACCGATTTGTCTTCCGTATTTTTGGTATTATCATCGTTCCCGAAGACAAAATCGGTTTGGTTACGAAAAAGTTTGTCCTTTTTGGTGAAAAGAAATCGCTCCCCGAAGGTCGGATTATTGCTACCGAGGGCGAAGCAGGGTTTCAGGCTCGTACGCTGGCGCCAGGGATTTATTTCTGGTACTGGATTTGGCAATATGACATTACCCTTCAGCCTCTTACGATTATTCCAACTGGAAAAATCGGCCTTTTGCTCGCCAAAGATGGTAAAGAAATCGAAATTGGGCGGATTTTGGGTCGCAAAGTAGAATGTGACAGCTACCAAGATGCCGAACGGTTTTTGCGAAACGGCGGACGAAAAGGACGCCAAACGGCGGTGATTACGGCAGGTTCGTACCGAATCAATACTTTCTTGTTTGAAATTGAAATTGCCGACATGACTTCTATCCACGAAAACATGGTCGGTATCGTGACTACCCTCGACGGCGCTTCGATTCCCGAAGGACAGATTGCAGGGAAGGTTATTGACAACCATAATAATTTTCAAGACGTTGACACCTTCTTGAATGCAGGTGGGAACAAAGGGTTGCAACAGCAAGTCATCTTGGCTGGTTCATACAACCTCAACCCTTGGTTTGTCAAAGTAGAAGAAGTACCCATGACCGAGATTCCGATTGGGCATGTGGGCGTGGTAATTTCGTATGTGGGCGACGACGGACAAGACCTCAGTGGGGTAGAATTTAAGCATGGTAACATCGTAGCCAAGGGTTACAAAGGCGTTTGGGCTGAACCTTTTGGACCTGGTAAATACCCCATCAATCCGTACGTGATGCGAGCCGAATTGGTACCTACCACCAACTTGGTACTCAACTGGGCAAGTGCTCGTTCTGAGTCGCACCAGTTAGACAAAAACCTCTCGACCATCACCGTGCGTTCTAAAGACGGTTTCCCCTTTAACTTAGACGTGTCGCAAATCATTCATATTCCTACTACGGAAGCACCTAAAGTCATTGCTCGATTCGGGAATATGCACAACCTAGTGAGTCAGGTGTTGGAGCCTACCATTGGTAACTACTTCCGTAACTCGGCGCAAGATTCAGACGTGATTGCCTTTTTGGGAAGCCGAAAAGAGCGCCAAGAGTCGGCCAAGCAGCACATCGGTAAGGTGTTGGCCGAATACAACGTGAATGGGGTAGATACACTCATTGGAGACATTGTGCCACCTGAGTCGCTGATGAAAACACTCACCGACCGGAAATTGGCCGAAGAGCTCAACATGACGTATGAGATTCAGAAAATAGCGCAAGAGACTCGACAAGCATTGGAAAAAGAAACAGCGATTGCTGACATTCAGAAAGAAATTGTGAAGGCTGACCAAGGGGTAATCATTGCCGAGCGTATTGCTGATGCTTCGGTCAAGAAAGCTACAGGGGAGGCCAATAGCCTTAAAATACAGGCCGCTGCCGAAGCCGAGCGAGTAAAACTCCAAGCAACTGCCGAAGCTCAGAAAACCAAGCTGTTAGCTGATGCCGAAGCTGAGAAAATCTCAAAAACGGGTGGTGCAGAAGCCGAGAAAATTAGAGCCATCGGTAATGCCAATGCCGAAGCCTACCGCTTGGCCGTGGAGGCGATGGGTGAGGGGAATTTTACCCAACTCAAAATCACCGAGAATATCGGTAAAGAGAAAATCAAGGTGATTCCAGACATCTTGATTACAGGCGGTAACGGCGACCAGTCGGGTGCTTTGAGTGGTTTGTTAGGCTTGAAACTCATGGAAGAAGTAGGGAAGAAGATAAACCCTGTGTCAACTCCACCTATTGACCCTATGCCGACAGAAGAAAAAGAATAAATCCACAAATGCCACTTCTCTCGAACCTCGCTCACTCAGGGCGAGGTTTTTGGTTTTAATAGCCCTATTTGAAGTAAAAGCGAACTGTCATTGGATAATTTTTGAGGAAAAAACTTTTAAAAATGGCCAAAAAAGCGTACTTTACGTACGTATGGGTACAACACTTTACAGACAACAATGAAGCTACTAAAACGTATCTATTTAGGACTGACGATAGCGCTATTGCTCAGCGAGCCAGCTTTTTCTCAAAAAGTAACGATTCCGAATTCCATTGATTCCTTAGTTACCTTTTTGAAGACTTATCCCAAGCAAGATTCTATCTACAATCGAGCACTTAACCGCCTGACCCGCAAGTACATCTACGAAAAAGCCGACTATCGGGGTGCCGACTCGCTGGCAAAATTGTCAGAAACGTTGGCCAAGAAAATAGGCTGGAATCTAGGGTTGGTAACAGCCTATGTCCATCAGGCTACGGTGCCATTCTTGCAAGACAACCCTGAACAGGCAGCAGTGTTTTTCAAAAAAGCATTGGCGACTGCCGAAGCCGCTCGTTTGGAGCAAGAGGTCATTGCTAACTATGGTAATTTGGCCGTAGCTTATGACAGAATGGAAAAATGGGATCTTGCCATGGACTATGCCATGAAAGGTATCAACTACCAAGAGAGCCACCATTTCAAAACTCGATTTTCGAACTTGTATGCAACGGTAGGCAAGGCGCTCAAGCGTATGGGGCGACCCAAAGAAGCGTTGCCATATTACTTAGAGGCGATTAAGGCCGATCAAGAAAGTAACAATCAACGGAATCTAGCTGTTTCGTACAACCTTACAGGCAATATCTACGATGATTTGGGCCAATTACAAACAGCGCTGAGTTATTATAAAAAATCACTCAGCTTGGCCGAATCCATCAAGTTTGAGCTGCTGCAGGCCGATGCGCTTGACAACATCGGGCGCATGTACACTAAACTCAAGAGACCAGCCGAAGCCTTGCCCTATTTTGAAAAATGCCTTCGGATTGGGCAGAAACAGAACAATCAAGAGACTACCGCCACTGCCTACAATAGTTTGGGAAATGTGTATAAGAATTTGAACAAACCTAAAGAAGCCGAAGAATATCTGAAATTGGCAGTGAGCATCGCCCAAAAAGAGGAATTTACCGAAGATTTGAAGCACTACACCAAAGACTTGGCCGATTTTTATAAAGAAAACCAGCAGTATAAGTTGGCTTATGAGCAGCAGTTAAACCTCAATCGGTTGCGAGATTCGGTGCAGTCGTCGGTGCAGAGTAAAGAGGTAAAAGAGCTCATCGCCAAATTCGAATCCGAGAAAAAAGAGCAGCAAATCAAGCTCTTACATCAAGAGGCTCAGCTCAAAGAGCAGTCGCTGGCAGAAGCCAAACAGCGAGAGCAGTTTTATTGGATAGCAGGCATTGGCTTGGTGGTATTGATGGTGCTTGGCTGGGCTTGGTTACAAAATAGGAATCGCCTCAAACGCTTGGAAGAAAACCAAGCCATTCGGAAAAAAATTGCCCAAGACCTCCACGACGAAGTAGGTAGTACACTCAGTAGTATTTCGCTACTCAGTGGCCTTACCGACAAGCTACTCGACGAAAAACGCCCCGAGTCGGCGCAGCGTATGGTAAAGAAAATTTACCAAGATGCTCGTACGATTTTGGATTCGATAGATGAAATCATCTGGACCATTAACCCCTCTAACGACACGTTGCGGCGCATTGCTTTCCGATTACAAGAATATGCCCAGCCGCTGATGGAATCAAAAAACATTGACTTCTCGGTCGAAATCCAGCCTGATATTGACGAGTTGCCGATTTCGATGGAGGTGCGTCGAAACTTATACTTAATTGGCAAAGAAGCGATCAATAATTCGGTAAAACACTCCGAAGCGCAATCGGCTAAGTTGAAGTTTGAGCGACAAAATAAAACGCTTAAAATCACCATTATAGACAATGGAAAAGGCTTTGATACGGCGACGCCTACTACCCGAAACGGCCAGCAAAGTATGAAACAACGAGCCGAATTGATAGGAGGTTCACTTAATCTACAAACAGCCCCTGGCGAAGGCACCCAGCTCGAATTACTGGTAGAATGTTAGGCGAATCATATTTTTATCCGATAGCAATAGGTAGGCGAGGCTACTACCTTTACGCCTTTATTAATATATCCATCAGTACAGACATCTTGTCGCTATGAAAAGCCCCTACATTTCAGTTTCTATTTACGACGACAACGAGTCGCTGCGAGATACCTTGGCCATGGTTATTGACGAAAGCGACGATATGTTTACGTTTGGCTTGTATAGCGATGCCATGCAGGTGGTTCCGAATATCCTACACGACAAACCCGACGTGGTGCTCATGGACATTGACATGCCCGGCAAAACGGGTATTGAGGCGGTAAAACAGCTCAACGAACTGGCCAAACCGCCCAAAGTGCTAATGCTAACCGTTTATGAAGACACCGACCGTATTTTTGCGGCCATTGCCGCCGGGGCGGTAGGATATCTACTCAAAAAAACACCCGCCGACAAAATCATGGAGGCCATTCGTGACGTGATGCACGGTGGCGCAGCCATGACGCCGAGCATTGCCTTTAAGGTGCTGAGTGCCTTCCAACAGCCCAAAACCAACCAATACCAACTTACCGAAAAAGAAAAAGAAGTATTACGCTGCTTGGTCAATGGCGACAGCTACAAACTCATTGCCTTCAACTGTGGCATCAGTATGGGAACCGTACGCACCCACATCATGAATATCTACGAAAAACTTCACGTCAATTCTAAATCCGAAGCCGTCGCTAAAGCACTAAAGGGAGGGTTTTGATTATCATAGTGAAGCGTTGCAAAAAGAATCAGGTGTTTTCACCTAAATCTTCTGCCCACCTATTTGTAGATTTGAGTGTAAATATTTGACTGTCAATAACTTAATTCGTGATTGGTGATTAGGTGTTTTTACGCTCATATATTTATCCGATTGAAGCCCGTTGGTTCAGACCTTAGTTTTGTACAGTCTGAATGTTACTCAAAAACATGGTTTCTTTCAAAAAATACCTCTGTTGGTTTTTGTGGCTATGGGCAGGTATCTGCTTAGGGCAAAATACCGATACTTCTACTGCCAAAAAATTGGTAAGCGTATCGGGTGGACTCAATGCCTATGCAGGTTTCTATACAGCCAGTGGCATTCCGAGTCGTAACCAACAGGCACCCTTGGGCATTAGCGGAGCGCTAACCGTTACGCTACCTGGCGGTATTTCGTTGCCTTTTTCGGCAGTGCTGGGCAATCAAGGCAGTAGTTTTCGGCAGCCGTTCAATCAGTTTGGTGTGAGTCCTACTTACAAGTGGATTACCCTGCATGGCGGGTATCGCAACGTTAATTTCTCACCTTTTACACTGGCAGGGCACACATTTTTGGGTGGAGGCGTCGAGCTTAACCCTGGTCTGTTGCGCTTAGGGGCTGTGTATGGCCGATTCAACCAAGCCATTTCTTCGACGGTTGTTGACCCCAACGTATTGCCTTCGTACAGTCGGTCAGGGTATGCCCTCAAGGTAGGTATAGGAAAATCTAATAACTACCTTGACTTGGTGTTACTCAAAGCCAGCGACGACTCTACTTCCATCAAAAGTATTCCACCCACTGCCGACCAAACCATCCGTCCTGCCGAAAACTTGGTTATCGGCGTTACTTCTAAATTGCTGCTATTCAGTCATATCAGCTTCGATTTAGATGTGGCCGCTAGTGCTTATACCCGTGACACCCGTGCCAAAGCCGTAGAGGCCGAAAGCAAAATTACATGGTTTAGAGCTTTGGGTAGTCTGTTCACGCCCCGCCTTTCGACCCAACTCACGCAGGCCATTCAAACCAGCATTGGCTACCAAGACGCTTGGGGAAGCCTCAAACTTCAGTACAAGCGCATTGATCCCAATTTTCAGACGATGGGAGCCTATTACTTCCAGAGCGACATCGAAAGCTACACCATCAGTCCGTCGTTCAATTTACTGGGTGGCAAGCTTCGGTTGGCAGGTAGCTACGGGGTACAGTTTGACAATTTACAAGAAAACAAATCGGCTCGTACAGGGCGCAGCATTGGTTCGCTGACGATGTCATACAATCCAATGGTGAAGTTTGGAATAGACCTTGTGTTTTCTAACTACGGTATTAGCCAAAAAGCAGGTATTCGCCCTTTGATTGACACGCTTCGCTTGGCCCAAAACAACCTTACAGCCACACTCAATACACGCTACTTGATTCAGGACGAAAACATCTCGCATGTGATTACGTTTTCGGCTACGCATCAGCAACTCAGCGACCTCAATACCACTACGGCAGCCTCTACCGAAAACAGCAACCAGAATCTCAACGTAGGATATTTTCATCAGCAGATTCAAACAGGCTGGGGGCTCAATGCGATGTTTTCTTATACACAGAGTACCCTTCCCAAAGCAACCGCTGCTGTTACAGGTTCTACCCTGCGCTTTTATGGCCCTACGGCAGGTATGTCTCAGGCTTTTTTGAAGAAAAAACTCAACACATCGGTCAATGGGAGTTATTTGATTAATCAACAGCTGAACCAAATAGGTAAGGTGATAACTATTTCAGCAACAGGTGCTTACAAAGTAGCCCGCCGGCAAAACCTGAGCGCTTCGCTCAATTATTTGTTCTCAGATACAGGCATTCAAAATCAACAGTTCAACGAACTTAGAGGAAATATAGGCTATGGAATTTCTTTTTAAATGGCAAATGTTCCAAGATGGCTCGCTCCGATTGAAGAATCGGGGCGGACATGGTACAGCGTCCCTGACGCTAAAAAAAGCCTGTTGGATATACTTACTGCTCTGGCAAAGCATGGCTCAAGCCCAAACCCTCAACCAGTCGGTACAGATTACTGTCAATGTACTGCCTCCTTATAGCGCTTACATTCAAGACTACGCTTCGGCAGGGCGGCAGGTGCAGATTTTTATTCGGAACACCACTGCCAATACGCAAAATCTCCGCTTGGTAGGTACCGTTACGGGCGACAACGGCGTGGTGATTCAGACCCAAGCCAACTACCGCCCGCCAGTACCCCTGCGCTTGGCCCCTTTTGAAAATCGTTTGCTGAGTCAGGTAGATTTAGAAGGGCTTTTTGACCTCAATCAGATTGATGTTCAAGGCATTGACAAAAACCGCTTGTACCGAGGCTACCCGCTGCCCGATGGTAATTACCAACTGTGTGTCAAGGCATTTGACAACGCCCGAAACCTCCAACTTTCGCCCGATTTTCCGTTGGGTTGTAGCGGGATGTTCATCTTGAAGTCAATTGAGCCGCCGATTTTGATTTCGCCGATGAACGGTATGGAAGTACCGGCTACCATCCCTCAGACACTAACCTTCAACTGGACGCCGCCCGTAGGTGTACCTCCAACGAGCATCAGCTATACGCTCCGAATCATAGAATTACCCAACAGCCAGATCGACCCCAATGTGTATATCGATGCCGTGGCACTGCCCAAAAGTGGGTTAGAGGTCAAAGACCTGAGAACCAGCGTTTTTCTGTATAGCCCTCAATACCCTCCGCTCATGGTTGGTAAGCGTTATGCTTGGCGGGTGCAAGCTATTGACCGTTTTGGTAAGCTGAATTTTCTAAACGATGGCAAAAGCCCTGTGGGGGAGTTTACCTACGGGATAGTAGATTCTAAATTCAAGAAACCGGGTATGGAGGTAGCACAGTCGCCTACTATGCAGCTGCCTTTGCCTGGCTTTCAGCCAGTGACGAATCCGCTGGATACACTCAAAAAGAAAGATTATGTACTCAAAACCCAAGGACTTTCGATTGGATGCTCGTGTAAAGTGGATTTGGGCGATTTAGACAAGCAAAAAGTGGATAACTCCACAGTGCTGGCTAACCGAGTGGCTACCGTTGCGGGTTTTCAACTCACTCTGCTTGATGATGTAAAAGAAGATGAAAGCGGTTACTTGAATGGGAAGGGTACCGTACCCATTCCGATGATTAATAACCAGTATGCTCGCCTGAGGGTACAACTTTACAACGTACAATGCAACGCCGAAGGGCAAGTGATTGGTGGGGTAGTAAGAGGCATTTACAGCGGTAATACGTCGTTTAAACCCAATTGGGACAAGCCCGACTACTCACCGACGCCACTCACGACTGAGCAGATTAGCAACATCGGTGATTTCTTTACCAATCAAAAAGACAGGTTGGTATCGAGTCTCAAAAACTCAGCAAAAAGCATTGGTTTTGAGCTGCCCTTTGGCATAGACAAACAATTTGGCCCAGTAAAATCGGTAGTGGCTGTTACCAATATTACGTTTACACCCAAAGAAGCCTTTTTTGATGCCAATACATGGATAACCCTACCGACCGCACCAGGAGGCTTCAACGGAATTGCGCTGAGTGGGTATAATCTATGCCTGAGTCCGCAAAAGCCTTGTGGCGAAGGGATACTCTTTTTGGCCCAAGACACTAAACTCTCCGAATACGCTGCGCTTAAAGGAGCTAATTTGGTTATTCCTGGTAATAATCCTATCTATAAACCCGATACAACCCAAGCTACCTACGCTGTATTTGACGAAAATGGTTACCATCATCTCAGCGCCAAAGTAGGTATCAAGCCCCCCAAACTCTTGAAAGCCAGTGATAACACTCCTGTTGAAATTATCTTTGGAGCGTATTTTCCTACGCCTTCGTTCAGCCAGTGGACGGCTACACTGGAGTTTCCTGATTTCTATGTGGATGGCCTGAAAGACTTTGTGTTTTCGACTAACAACCAAAAAGTTATCTACGACCACTCCGACCAGCCTGACTCTTACGTGGCACTATTGCCCAACAACTACCCCGAACCCGGTCAAAAGCCTGGAGGCGAGTGGAGGGGCTTGTTTTTTCCCAGCTTGAGCATGACGCTCCCAGCGGTATTTGAACGAGCCGATGGCAAAAAGCTCACCGTGGGAGTCAAAAATATGATTTATGATAACAACGGCTTTTCGGGCAAAGCCTTCGCCGCTAATATCCTCGACCTAGGCGATGGTTCGCTACAAGGTTGGTATTTTGCCATTGATACTGTTTCGGTTGATTTCCTAACCAGTAAGTTTAAGTCGGCGGGGGTATTTGGTCGAATTGTGCTACCCATCTTCAAGTACAAAGACGGTAGCAAAGATGGCGAAGGCATGGAGCAGTCCTCGCTGTGGCCGTATAGTTGTACCCTTTCTAAAGACGACACCAAGGGTATGACGTATGAGTTCAATGTGAGTCCGTCGCAAGATGCACAAGTGGACATCTGGAAGGCCAAATTAAGTATCTTGAAGGGGACATCTATCAAAATTGGGAATAGTACAGGAACTTTTAATGCCGTGGCTACACTCCATGCCAAGCTGGGCTTTCAGATTACGTCCTTTTTTGCTCCAGGGGTTGAAGTTCATAATATGATTTTGCAATCAAACGGGCCTGATTATTTCTCGCCTGGTAGTATCAATATGGCACTGGCATCGCCCCAAAAGACCTCAGGAGGATTACCGTTTACACTCACCAATCCCTCGCTTGTCAGCAATGGCGCCAATCAATACCGTTTCAAGTTTACAGGTGTACTGAATCTCTCAGAAGCCGCTCAGTTTACAGCTGAAGCGACCTGTTATTTAGACTTTAAAGTAGGAGTTAAAGCCAACAAACGTCCCAATTTTGACATCATGAAATATGGTGTAGAGCACATCGGCGGCGACAAGCAGTTTGTAGGGCTAATGTACTTGAAATTTGACTTGGATTTTTATGAAAACGACCCCACCTACGGCGATGGTTTTGGAGGCAAGGCGTCGTTACGTTTCACCGAAACAGGCTCAGGTATTGACATCGCCTCCAAGTTTGGCAAATTTCAAGGCTACAATTACTTCTATGTGGGTGGTGTGTACAACATGCCCAAACCAGCAAGGATTCCGCTCTTTCCAGGTGTGTTTTACCTAAGTGGCTTTGGCGGGGGTATCTATTACAACATGAACTACAACCCTGCTGACGTCAGTTACAAACCCAGCAAGGGCAAAATGGGTATGCAAGCCAAAGTATTGGCCAATACGGTGGACGGCTATGTGCTGAATACAGATATGCAGCTAACCATGCAACTAAACGAAGATGCCGCTGGCTTGCACATGGATAAGATTTCGTTGGATGGTAACGCCTACCTGCTGGCCGTACCCAATTTGGATAACCCAATGGTAATGGCTTCCTCTGAGCCAGGAAGCCCCTTAGCCAAAGGTCATGCCTATTTTCAATATAGTTTTGCCGAAAAAGTATTTGACGGCAACGCCAGCCTAACGGCGGCTTATGCAGCAGGTACGTTCAAGATTACGGCTACTAACTCATTGTCTATTCATGCAAGCAGTCAAGGATGGTATTTGGCAATTGGCACGCCTAAGCAACGCAACAACCTGACGGTGTCGGCAGGAGGGAAAGACTTAGGAAAGTTTGGTTCGTACCTCATAGCAGGCAGTATGTCGCCTCCTGGTGAAACTGTATTGCCTACCGAACTCTACGGCTTAGATGCCAGTTTTGTAGCCAAACTACAGGGGAGCAAAGTAGGTGGCAATTGGATAAGCAGCAATCCCAATTCGCCTATTTTGGCTTTTGGAGCGGGCTTTGGCGTTGGCTACGAGTATAAAGTGCCACCTTTTTTCCTGAGTTTCAACGGGGGGGTGGGGTTTGACCTCGCTCTTATCAAACCCGATCAACCTTGCCCTGGTTTTGCGAATATGGGCGTCAACGGCTGGTACGCCATGGGACAACTCTATGCCGGACTCTCGTTTGCGCTGGGTATCGATGTTGATCTGTGGTTTGCATCGGGGCGGTTCAAGGCTGTCGAAGTATCAGCAGGTGCTCTGATGAAAGGTGGTGTCATGAACCCGATATGGTTTCAGGGAAGGGTATTTCTGAAATACAAAATCCTTGGTGGAGCCATCAAAGGCTCGCATGACATGGATTTTGCCTATAACGAAACCCAAAAGTGCGACGTGCCGCTCGAAGCCCCCAACCCCTTTGCCGAAAATCCACTTATCTCCAAACTTGGCCCTTCGGGAAATGACGCTGTTTCGATTCTGTCGCCGTTCTACGCTGAGTTTGGTTACCCCATCAACTCGATTATCCAAACAGAGTACATGGACAAAGACAATAAGACCATCAAACGAGATTTTCGGATTGATTACAAGAAAGGTGAGCAGTTCAAGCTTACACTCAAAAGCGGAATCCCTGCTGGATTTGAGGGCTGCGCCGACAACAACGAAGGCCGGCATAGTTTTGGGCAAGACGAGGAAGGCCAAAACCGTTCAGCAACTTTCGCTCGTAACAATGCCTTATTGCCCAACTCTACCTACGCCCTCACTGTAGGCGTAGAAGTAAAGGTTCGCAGCAACAACCAATGGGTTGTTTATGAGTATCAAGGCAAAAAAGCTAAAGCAGAACCCGTACAACAGTCCGAGACGGTTACGTTCAAAACGGGAGCTTGTATTGATGTACTCACCACCAAAGGCAGCGAAACCAATGAGTCAACAGTAGCCTTTACGTATCCATTTGAGGGACAGCGCTACTTTATGAAAGACGAAAGCAAGCAAGGATTGGTACGCCTCACTGCCAGTATGGCTTGCTGCATGAAAAACCTCAATAGCAATGAGTTTTACACACTCAATGCCCGCTTTATTCCATACAAAGAAGGCTCGTTTATACCTACCCAACAAGGTGGTGCGCTACTAAGTCCTGCACAGTTTGATGGTAGTGTCATTACCTATGCCATTCCGAGTGGGTTACTTAACAGCACTTTGTATCGGGTGGACATCGTGCGGATACCGACCGATGCCTTCTTGACCAAACAAACTGACGAATTAGCCAAAATCAAAGAAAATGCCAAGACCTTTGCTTTAGAAAACAACACTTCGAGCGTATCCAAATGGCTTGACCCACAACCTGGTAAATCGTTGGGTAATAATGCCCAACTACCCAAAGGGGGTGGTCTTGGTCCTAATGGGTTGGCTGTCAACGAAAAAGCACAGAGCAACACCGTTGAGGCCATTCAAAAATACGTACAGCAAAACTATGCCGATGCTGTCAATGTACCGATTTCATCGAAAATCATTACCGACTACAAATTTCTGAATGCGGCAGGTGTGAACATCGAAAAATTGACTGACAACTTCAACAGCAAAGAGCGAGACAAACTTAAGTATGAGCAGGTAAAGTACAGCTACTATTTCAAAACCAGCAAGTACAATACGATGGCTCAAAAAGTACAAAAAGCAGCGATAGATTCGCCCAGTCAGGAGGTGACCAAGTGGCTCTACCAAGGCGAAGAATATATCTACTCAGCTCCGTTTAAGCTCGACGAAAATTTTGACACCTACGAGATTGCTGGGCAAACAATAGGCAATAAAGGCGCTAAAATGTATTTGCCACCACTGTTTGGCCTCAAAGCTACTCGTAACAACAAATGGGTGACAGGCTTCTTAGAACCTTTGGAAACAAAAGTAGATGCAGCGTACAACAAACTTGGGGGTGTTTCGGGCGGTATTGGTATTGACGGAATGGTAGCAAAAATGGCAAGAATTACGCCTTATGTAGATAGCTACGTTTACTCTAGTGCAGAACCACCACTCTCAAAAGAAAAAATTGATGCTTTGCTATTTGATGCGCTGCTCAAGTATCTGGCTGGCGGAAAATAACACCTCCATAACAAGCCCTCGTATGAAACGCTTTTTATTTATCTTATTAGTAGTCGTGCTTTGTGGGGAACAAACGCAGGCTCAATTCTCCAACAAGAACGTGGATTTATCGGGTAGCGACATCGCTGGGATGGTCAATACAACACAATACAACCCGAAATCAGAAAAGACATTGAGTTGGGTCGGAACCATTACCAAAGAACCGACAGCAGTAGAATCGTACGTATTTGGCAGTAGTGCGCCTGCTCGTTATCTGTTTGTGTATGACCCCACACCCGCCTATGATGTCTATGTGGCGCTCAACAAAGCTGGCTACCAATACTGCTACGAGTCGGGGCCTTATGGTGACTGTACTCTTAGCAAAGCTTTGTCGGGCTATAAAGCTTTTTTCACGTTTGTACCCCTCACCGTTTTCACAGACTTTCAGTATATCCAACCCGACTACCTAAAAACCTTAGCTAAGTCAGGTGCATTGTACGACAAAAGCCAAGCCGACCCTACCACTGAGCACGTTTTCCAATGGACGGTCATACGGTCGGGAGTGGGTTTTACTGCTCAGAAAAAATAACGCCCCAAACGACTCTTACTTTTATGAAATATCTGTTCGCTTTTTTGTTGTTTAGTTCTTGGAGCTTTGCCCAAACACAGCCTAAACCAACACCTCCCCAAGCCTCCAACGATGCTCCAAAGCCAGCGGCTATCAGCTTGGTAACCCGCTCTTACGGTGATTCGGTGGTGGTGCGATGGGCTACTGACAATTCCATTCTTTGGAAAATGTCGCTTGAAGCAGGCTATCGGCTTACTCGCAAGAGTATCACGGCACAAGGTAAGGTAATGGTTGATTATCAGATTGTTGTGAAGCCGTGGAGTGTAGAAGAATGGAGACAAAAACATTGCCCCAACGATACACTTGCCGCCATTGCTACTCAATTGGTTTGGGGTAAAACCAAGCCTATTCGCTACGACGAAGAAGTAACGCTTGACAAGCTCATGCGCCAACAAAACCTCAATGACACTCGCTTAATGATGGCGCTCATTTTGGCTGACGAAAATACCCAACGAGCCCGAGGGATGGCTTTGGGTTGGGTGGACAAAAAGGTGGTAAAAGGTACGCAATATGTCTATAGCATTCGCTCCTTGGCCGATGCTAAATTGTATCCTGCCGACACCGCTTTCACCGTACTACGCAACGACGGGCCTTACCCTCGCCCCGAAATGCCACCCGTTTACGCCTCGGCTGGCGACAAAGTGGCTACGTTATCTTGGGATCGGTACATAGCTGAAAAAGCTTTTTCATCGTACTACATCGAACGCTCCGACGACGGCGGACGCACATTCAAACGCATAACGATTCGTCCGTGGGTTTCGTCGGCCAGTGAAAACGACCGAGAATCCATCCAATACAGTGATTCACTCAGCACTAACTATAAATCGTACCAGTACCGAGTAGTAGGTAATACGGCTTTTGGTGAGCCAAGCTTACCCTCAAAACCAGTGGCCGTCAAGGGTATAGACATGGAGGCACCTTCGGGAGTTACCATGCTTACTGCCGAACACCAGTTGGGTAGTCGAGTGAGGCTTCGCTGGCAGCACCCTAACGCCCCTTCTGATTTGGCGGGGTACCTAGTAGCCAAAGCTGTACAGAGTGAAGGACCTTTTGTGCCACTAACCAAAAAACTACTCCCTACCAATCAGCGAGAATTTATAGATACTACAGCTATACCAACACTGCCAGCTTATTACGTAGTGGTGTCAGTAGATACCTCCAAAAATTCACAGCGGTCGCTACCTGTTTATTGTATGTTCAAAGATGTCAAAGGCCCTACCCGTCCAACGGGTCTGCAAGGGTATATTGATACGACAGGCTTGGTACGAGTAGTATGGAATCCTAACCTTGACCAAGACCTAATGGGCTACAAAGTGCTCATCGCTAACGACCCCACGCACGTGTTTACGAGTGTTACGGATGGGTACTTACAAACGGCTGTTTTTAATGACACCACTACCTTGCAGACCCTCACTCGACACTTATACGTGCGGGTCGTGGCTTACGACAAACATTTTAATCCCAGCTTACCGTCTGACATTCTGACACTCACTCGACCTGACAAGATACCGCCCATTACCCCTGTTTTTGCGGGATTTACCGCCAGCGATAGTAGCATTACCATGAACTGGGTAAGCGGCAGCGACGATGTAAAAGAGTTGGGGCTCTATCGTCGCAATGCCAGTTCGGAGCGATGGAGAGAGTTGAAAAAACTCCCTACTCAAACCAATACCTATACCGATAAAGCGCTGAAACCCAACACCGACTACCAGTACATGCTCGTGGCGGTAGATTCGGCAGGTTTGCGCTCGCCGGAGTCCTTTCCGCTCAATACCGCTACACTCCGCACCATTCCCAAAAGCATCAAACAACTCAATGCAGCGCTGAGTGCCGATAAAAAAGCAGTGAATTTGACTTGGAAAGCTCCCGCCGACAATTGCTATTACATTATTTACAAAGCCCTAGGCACTGACTACTTGCAAAGCTACGATAAGGTAGCTCGCCTCAATACGTTTACCGACCGAAACGTGCTTCCTGGCGTAGTGAACTATGCCGTAAAGGTACTCTATGCCGACGGCAGCGAGTCGGCGCTGTCTCAGCCAGTACGAGTGGAGATTAAATAAAAAGGAACTGACATGAAAAAGGTATATTTCTTGTTGATAGGTTGCTTGGGCTTAATACAGTTGAGTATGGCGCAAGCCCCTACCAATCTCTCGCTGAGGGTGGTGAGCCCGGCTCAAATATGCGTGTCGTGGACCGACAATACGACGAGCGAACTGGGCTTTGAGGTAGAGCGTAGTACCGACCGCCTCACCTACACCAAAGTAGCCGATGTAGCGGCCAACACCACGGAGTTCTGCAATATCAACCTGAGCCCTTCGACCTTGTACTATTACCGGGTCCGGGCCAAGCTGACGGCTACAACCTTTTCGGGGTATTCGAATACCGATTTTGCTACCACTCAAGCTGCCCCTGATACACCTACTGGCTTGGCTGTAAGTGTGTTATCTACCAGTTCGTTGCGGCTGCAATGGGGGTCTAATACATTTGCATATCAGTACGACATCGAACGCCGAACGGGGCAAACGGGTGCATTTGCCGTCATCGCAACGGTCTCTTTTGCCCGATTGATCAATCGCCAATATGACAATACGGGACTCAATGACGGCACGGAGTATTGTTACCGAGTACGGGTAAGAGAAAATGACGGAACAACGTCTGCGTATTCGGCCATCGCTTGTGCTACTACGCCGCTGGCTCCGCCCACCGCCCCCGCCCGCCTGACGGCCACGGCGGTTTCGGCCACTCAGATTAACCTATCGTGGGCAGATTTGTCTGATAACGAATCGGGTTTTGAAATTGAGCGTAGCACCGATACTCGCAATTATACCAAAATCGCCGATGTGGGTGCTAATGTGACCACGTACCAAAACACGGGTCTCAACGACAATACCCAGTACTGCTATCGAGTACGAGCCAAAAATACCGCTGGCAACTCGGCCTATACTGACCCTGCTTGTGCGACCACCCCATTGGCTCCGCCTACTGCCCCCGCCCGCCTGACGGCTACAGCAGTTTCGGCTACTCAGATTAACTTGAGTTGGGCAGATTTGTCTGATAACGAGACAGGCTTTGAAATCGAGCGTAGCACTGACACTCGCAATTATACTAAAATCGCCGACGTGGGCGCTAACGTGACCACCTACCAAAACACGGGCCTCAACGATAATACCCAGTACTGCTACCGAGTACGAGCCAAAAATACCGCTGGAAACTCGGCCTATACTGACCCTGCTTGTGCGACCACTCCGCTAGCGCCGCCCGCTGTCCCGGCTCGCCTGACGGCTACGGCGGTTTCGGCGACCCAGATTAACCTATCGTGGGCGGATTTGTCTGATAATGAAAGTGGCTTTCAGGTAGAGCGAGGTAGCGATGGGGTGAATTTTACGAAGATTGCGGACGTCGCTGCCAATACCACGAGTTATGCCAATACGGGTTTGACGGCAAACACCCGCTACTATTACCGAGTACGAGCCGTGAATACGGCGGGCAATTCGGCCTACTCCAACGTGGCCGATGCTACCACCCTCGACACGCCACCTCTTGCACCTACCCGCCTGACGGCCACGGCGGTATCGAGTAGTCAGATCAATTTATCTTGGGTCAATAACAGTACCAACGAAACTGGTATCGAGGTAGAACGCTCTACCGATGGTACTACTTTCACAAACATTGCTACCCTCCGACCTGGTACTACTACCTACCAAAGTACGGGCCTTACGGCAGCTACTCGCTACTGGTATCGGGTAAGAGCCGTGAATGCCGCTGGCAATTCGGCCTACTCCAACGTGGCCGATGCCACCACCCTCGATACGCCACCCAATGCGCCCGCTCGTTTGACGGCTACCGCTGTATCAAGTTCACAAATTGATTTGACTTGGGCGGATTTATCAAACAACGAAACGGGCTTTGAAATCGAAAGTAGCCCTGATGGTACTACTTTCACCAAAATTGCTGATGTGGCGGCGAATGTCACTACCTACCAAAACACGGGGCTTACGGCTTCGACTCGCTACTGGTATCGGGTGAGGGCTAAAAACTCAGCGGGAAATTCTAGCTACTCCAACATCGCTGATGCCACCACTCAAGCGCCTCCCGTGACGATTCCACGTCCGCCATCTAATTTGACGGCCACCACAGTAAGTAGCTCACAGATAGACTTAGCTTGGACGGACAATGCTACGGATGAAACAGGCTTTGAAATCGAACGCAGCCCTGACGGTACTACGTTCACCAAAATCGCCGATGTGGCGGCGAATGTCACTACCTACCAAAACACGGGCCTCACGGCTTCGACTCGCTATTGGTATCGAGTTCGTGCAAAAAATACAGCAGGAAATTCCGCCTACTCCAACATCGCCGATGCCACCACGCAAGCGCCTCCCGTGACGATTCCGAGGCCACCTTCGGCGCTAACAGCCACCGCCATAAGTAGCTCCCAAATTGACTTGGCTTGGACGGACAATGCCACTGACGAAACGGGTTTTGAAATCGAGCGCAGTCCCGACGGTACTACGTTCACCAAAATCGCCGACGTAGCCGCCAATGCCACCACCTACCAAAGTACGGGGCTAAACGCTTCGACTCGCTACTGGTATCGGGTTCGGGCTAAAAACTCAGCGGGAAATTCTAGCTACTCCAACATCGCCGATGCGACCACGCAAGCACCTCCTGTCACCATTCCACGGCCACCTTCTAATTTGGTAGCCACCGCCATAAGTAGTTCCCAGATTGACTTGGCTTGGACGGATAACGCTACTGATGAAACGGGTTTTGAAATTGAGCGCAGCCCCGACGGTACTACGTTCACCAAAATAGCTGACGTAGCCGCCAACGCTACCACCTACCAAAACACGGGTCTCACGGCTTCGACTCGCTATTGGTATCGAGTTCGGGCTAAAAACTCAGCGGGGAATTCTACTTACTCCAACATCGCTGATGCCACCACGCAGGCACCTCCCGTCACCATTCCACGGCCACCATCTAATTTGGTAGCCACCGCCGTAAGTAGCTCCCAAATTGACTTGGCTTGGACGGACAATGCTACTGACGAAACGGGTTTTGAAATTGAGCGCAGTCCCGACGGTACTACGTTCACCAAAATCGCTGATGTGGCGGCGAATGTCACTACCTACCAAAACACGGGGCTTACGGCTTCGACTCGCTACTGGTATCGGGTGAGAGCAAAGAACTCAGCGGGAAATTCCGCCTACTCCAACATTGCCGATGCGACCACTCAAGCGCCTCCCGTGACGATTCCGAGGCCACCTTCGGCGCTAACAGCCACCGCCGTGAGTAGTTCTCAGATTGACTTGGCTTGGACGGACAATGCCACCGACGAAACAGGCTTTGAAATTGAGCGTAGCCCCGATGGTACTACGTTCACCAAAATCGCTGACGTAGTCGCTAACGCCACCACTTACCAAAACACGGGTCTCACGGCTTCGACTCGCTACTGGTATCGGGTGAGGGCTAAGAACTCAGCGGGTAATTCCGCCTACTCCAACATCGCTGATGCCACCACACAAGCGCCTCCCGTCACGATTCCGAGACCGCCTTCGGCGCTAACAGCTACCGTATTATCCAGTTCGCAGATTGATTTAGTCTGGACCGACAATGCTACTGATGAAGCAGGTTTTGAAATTGAGCGTAGCACCGATGGTACCAATTTTACAAAAATCGCTGATGTCGCTACTAACGTGACGTTTTACTCCAATACTGGATTGAGCCCTTCTACCCGTTATTGGTATCGGGTTCGGGCCAAGAATACGGCAGGTAATTCGGCGTATTCTAACGTGGCCGATGCCACCACCTCAGCAGCCTCTACAGGTGGAGGAACGCTGGCTGCCCCTCAAAATCTAAGAGCAACCCCCATTGATTTTGATTTGGTACGCCTTTCGTGGACACCGTTGCCCTCCAATACCCCTGCCACTTCAATTATCATCGAACGTTCAACGAGTCCTACGGCTGGCTTTGTCCAGATTGGGCAAGTACCTGCTGATGCTATTGTGTTTGCCGACAAAGAAATCTTAAATGTAGTCAATCAATACTATCGCATCAAGGCCGTAAATGCTACCAACAGTTCACCCTATAGCAATGTGGCAACAGTTTTGGCTAATGCCATTATTACGGCTGTACCCGCCTCTGTCTCGCCGAAAATAACGATCGCAGCAGCGTCTGAAAAGTTGCTGATTCGCTTAGAACAAGCGAACCCGTCGCCTGCTCAGGTGAGCGTGTATTCGTTAGCCGGAATGCCTGTTTATCAGGCAGTGCTGCCCACCGATACGTCTTGGCAAGTGGATTTACACTATCAAACAGGACTCTTTATTGTTGTAGTAGAAACCAACCAAGCCGTGGCTACCCAAAAAATCATTCTACCATGAGAACACACCTCTTGCCCACCACAAGGCGACGATTAGCCTTTTCAAGCAACTTAGTTTATGGGGTACTATTGCTTTTTGTGTTGAGTTTGGCAGCCTGCCAACCCAAAACGGTAGCGCCCATCAGCGACTTAATCGGGAAAATTTGGAAAGTTCAGAGTGTCAAAGAAAACAGCGTGCAGGTCTATGCCGCAGGAGCCACCAACAACATCCGTCCGAGTTACATCAACTTTCGGCTGGATTTGTCCAAGACTTCGCAAGTAACCTTCATTGACTTAGATGGACGAAAAACTATTGGAACATGGTCATTGTCAACTGATAATCAGCGGCTTATTCTTCAGAATTTGGTGCCGCAACCCAGCGAAACCAATGGCAACATTGAGTTTTACATCAAATCAATCACTGAAAACAACTTGGAGCTTGAACGAACCGCCGAGAGCCGAAAAACAGGGAATTCGTTGAATGAATATTCCCTGATTCCTGAATAAATGCCACTTCTCGTTACTAAGTCCCACTGGCAGCCTTGTGTTGGTGGGATTTTTTGTGAATAGGCAGTACATCAAACACTTGCTAATTTTGAAAAACTAAATCAGAATCTCTACTTTAAAATGGTACCGTAATGCAGGGGGCAGGACAGTATCAACAAGAGGTTTAATAATGATGTTAACTTAGTAGTTTACTGCCATTATGTAAATTGAAACCAAAAGAGTAAAACTTGATAAGTTGCCTGAATAGAGATACCCATTGGTTCTGTAAACAGTCGTGTTTCTTTGGAGTTTACTAAACATTAAGGCAGTTATCGCCCCAATCCCAAATACTGCACGGTGGCTTCTTCTATTTTTTCAAGCTTGCCTAATACCTGATTCGTTAAGGTTTTGCGGAACGATAGCACCACCTCACATTCGTTGTCAAAGTGCTGTTCTACAATTCTGAGGTCAAACTCTTTGACTACCTTCATCACTTCATTCATCAGCTCGTAGGCAAAGCGAACTCGATATACTTCATTCACTGTTTTTTCTACAATCGTAGCATGAGCAAGTGCCTCTTGGGTCGCCGATTTGTAGGCGTTAATCAAGCCCGGTACGCCCAGCAGTGTGCCACCAAAATACCGAACCACCACAGCCAGTACGTTGGTTACATCGCTTGAAAGCAGCACATTGAGGATGGGTCGGCCCGCAGAGCCAGATGGTTCGCCGTCGTCGTTGACTCGAAAATTGGTACGGTCTTGCCCCAAGCGAAAAGCAAAGCAATGATGATTGGCCTTGAAGTGTTCTTTTTTGAGGGGTTCGAGTAGTTTTTTTACATCGGCCTCACTCTCAATCGGGTACACAAAGGCTAGGAATTTACTCCCTCGGTCTTTGAACAGCCCCTCAGCAGGTGCTGTAATGGTACGATAGGTGTCTTCGAACAACACGAACAAAACAAGTTAGTTGAACCGCAAAGGTAAAATAGTAAGGAGGGTGTTGGTTGTGAAAGGCAAGATTTTTATTTTTGACCAAACTCAAATGAAATCATGAACATATCCACTGCCAAGGTACTGATTACGGGAGGAAGTAGCGGTATCGGTTACGAAACAGCTAAACAACTTATTGCATTGGGGGCTAAGGTGGCCATTTGTGGCCGTCATTACGACCGACTCCAGAAGGCCGCTGCCGAAATCGGCGCCTTGCCCATTCATGCCGATGTAAGCCAAGAAGAAGACGTGAAGGGCATGGTACAGACGGTTATCGAAACGTTTGGCGGCTTTAATGTACTGATTAACAACGCTGCGTACGGCTATTTCAGCCCGCTGACCGACCTGAGCACCCAGCAATTTCAAGAGCTGTTGGCTACCAATGTAGTGGGAGCGATGATGGCTGGCCGAGAAGCCGCTACGTATTTTGTGAGTCAAGACTACGGCAATATTGTGAATATTTCTTCTACGGCTGGGCTGTCGGGTTTTGCGGGAGGGACGGCCTATGTGGCGAGTAAGTTTGCCCTCAAAGGCATGACCGAATGCTGGCGGCAAGAGCTTCGCAAACATAATATTCGGGTGATGTTGGTGAATCCGAGCGAAGTACAGACTAATTTTGTGGCCAACTCCGGACGGCCTGCTCGTGACTTTAGCGAAAGCAAAATGGAAGCTTCTGAAATTGCCCATACCATTGTGAGTATGTTGCAGTTGCGAGACGTAGGTTTCATTACCGAAGCGACCGTGTGGGCCACCAATCCCCAGTAAGTGAATCTTGATGCCATGACCACCCCGTTTGAACAACTGGCTACCGACCTAACCGACCAAGGCTATGCGGTGTACGACCATTTCTTGACGCCCGACCAAGTGCAGCTGCTTAGGCAGCGACTGAGCCAGCGGTACAGCGAAGGTGACTTTAAGCAAGCCGGCATTGGGAGTGCTACCGAGCAGCAGGTGGCTCAGCAGATTAGAGGTGACCAGATTGTTTGGCTCGACGATGCCACCCCAGACCCCGCCGAGCAATTGTTTTTGGAACAAGTTTCGGCCTTGAGTCAATACCTCAACCGCAGGTGCTTTTTGGGGATTCGAGGGCGTGAGTTTCACTTCGCCAAGTATCCTGTTGGTACATTTTACAAACGCCATTTGGATGCCTTTCAGCGTAAGAAGGGGCGCATCTTGTCGGTGATTTGTTATCTGAATGAGGACTGGCAACCCAACGACGGCGGAGAGCTGGCTATTTATTTGCCCCAAGCCGATGGGTCAGAAACTACCCTTCGGATTCTGCCTATAGCAGGCCGAGTGGTTTGCTTTGAAAGCGATAAACTAGAACATGAAGTATTACCCACTCAGCGAGAACGACTTAGCGTAACAGGTTGGCTGTTAGATAGATAAAAAATATAATTGTGCACATTCACCACGTTTCGGCTCGCCGTTTTGATAAAGTAGTTTTACAGGATATTACTTGGGCACTTCGCCCCCAAGAGCATTGGGCTATCATTGGCCCCACAGGTTCGGGCAAAAGCAGCTTGTTAGACTTACTTCGGAACAAGCTCCTCATCACGCAAGGCGAAGTAGTACAGCCCTTTGCCAAGGAAGACATCGCCTTGGTACCTCGTGATTTTTCGGCGTATCGAGTGGTAGGGCAGGCTTTTCAATACTATCAGCAACGCTTCAACGGATACGATGCCGAGCTGGCGCCCACGGTTCAGGAGTTTTTTAACGACCAAGTAAAACCCGTAGGCACTATTGACGAGCAATCGGTCGAACTACCTACCAAAGCCTTTACCGATGCGCAACTCCACGAGGTGGCTGCCTTGCTTCGAGTCTCGCACCTGCTTGACCGCCGGCTCACCTCGCTTTCTAACGGAGAGTCTCGGCGAGTACTCATGACCAAAGTGCTACTCACCAAACCCAAACTCCTCCTCCTCGATAACCCCTTTGTAGGCTTGGATGTAGCCTCCAGACAAACCTTGCATCAGGTGTTGAATCAACTCATGGAATCGGTGACCTTGGTGTTGGTGACTACTGCTAACGAAATCCCGATGGGCATTACCCACGTGATGGAGCTGGAAGATGGGCGTATCAAAGCGATTGATTCAGCTCATGCCTTTCGAGCCAAACAGCATGAACATCAGCTACAAACGGTGGCACCTGCTGCTGCTAAGCGTCTCCTTCAACGACTTGAAAGTGAGCTTGTTGTTGGATTTGAATACATGGTACGTATGCGAAATGTGAGCGTAACGTACGCAGGTGTGAATGTCTTGAATCGAGTGAACTGGGAAATCAAAAAGGGAGAAAAATGGGCGTTGGTTGGCCCTAATGGTTCGGGCAAATCAACCTTATTGAGCTTGATTACAGCCGATAACCCACAAAGCTATGCCAATGATTTTGACCTGTTTGACCGCAAGCGAGGCACAGGCGAGAGCATCTGGGACATTAAGCGGCAAATTGGCTTTGTCTCGCCCGAAATGCAACTCTACTCCCCTCGCACCTCTACGGTGTTTCAGGCAGTAGCTTCGGGGCTGTTTGATGCCACAGGCTTGTACAAAAAGCTAACCGAAGTACAAAGCAATAGGGTAGGAGAGATGCTTGATTTGATCGAAATAGCCCACTTGCGAGACAAGACACTCTTGCAACTTTCGACGGGTCAACAGCGGCTTGTGTTACTGGCTCGGGCCTTAGTCAAAAACCCACCACTGCTCATCTTGGACGAACCTTGCCAAGGTTTAGACGACGAACACATTGCCTATTTTAAGGCTGTAGTTGAGCAGCTATGTGGCAGCCCCGAACGTACACTCATTTACGTAACGCACTACGATGCCGAAATCCCGAACGTAGTGACCAACGTCCTTCGGATGAACCAAGGCGAGGGTCTTGCGTCGGCTTACCCCTAAAAACCAACAAAGGGGCGCAGGCCCCTCTGTTGTACAAGCTATGGATGGAGTACTGGCTTAATAGTACTCATACTCATCTTCTTCTGCCATGGTTTTGTTGAAAACTGCTCTGAACGTCGGTGCCATCCCAATCATATTTTGTACTTGATGAATGGCATCACGCATCATATCTTCATTGTACCCCTCGTTCAATAACTGGCTAAACACAGAAGTTAACCACATCATGGTGCGTACGTGTGTCGAGAAGTCTTTGACCACATACATCACAAAACCTCGGTCGTATTCGAGGGCAAAATACATGACCAGACACAGGTCTTCGTCACGCATGAAGCACAGCACACGGTTGCGGCTAAAATCGGTAAACATTAGATTATTGTCAACGAGTGTATCGATGATTTCTACTTCGTCTTTAGTAACGTATAGATGTTCGCTTGGATGAAAAGATTGATTGGTTTCTATCATGGCTCACATGAGTTTGTTTAATGAAACAATGTACGATAACAACGGCAAATGTGAAGGGTTAGTTTTAGAAAACATAATTTTTTTTTGATTATTTTTAACTATTCAAAGAGAAGTGGAAGTTGGATTTTAGGCAATAATTTCCTCAAAATAGGTGCGTTTAGGCCGAACATTCTCAAAAATTAAACATAAAAACGCCAATGTTATAGTTATTTTTAGCTAAACTGGATTTTTTAAAACCTCTTTCGCTCGAAAAAATATTTTTATTTTTACCAAATTTTATTTTTTAACACGTACTGAATCATACCTAAAAATTGTAATTTTCCGCACAAAATTCTTTAAAACATCAAAACTGAGCTTCTTCGTCAACCATGCAACTCATTCTCCACACCTTCGATTTGCCCCTGCGATACACCTTTACCATCACGCATGAATCTCGTGATGTGCAACCCACCCTGATTGTTGAGCTCAAAGACGGCAACTTAAGCGGCTTTGGCGAAGCAACCGAAACGACATTTTATGGGGTTTCGATGGAGCGAATGAAAGCGCAACTCAATGGTATTCGGCATAAAATTGAGTCGTACGACCTACAAAACCCAGAAACTTTTTGGGCTGATGTGTTTCCAGACTTGGCCGATAGTCACCCTTTTGCCTTGTGTGCTTTAGACGTAGCTGCTAATGACTTGTGGGCTAAAAAACACGGCAAAAAACTCTACGAAATGTGGGGACTTGACGCCTCGCATAATCCGATTACTGACTATACGATTGGCATTGATACCATCGAAAAAATGGTAGCCAAAATGAAGGAAATGCCTTTTCCTTTGTATAAAATCAAACTCGGTACCAAAGAAGACATTCGTATTGTACAAGAGCTACGCAAACATACCGATGCAGTATTTAGAGTAGATGCTAACACCGCATGGGGCGTAGAAGAAACCATCCGTAATTCAAAAGCACTGAGAGAATTGGGCGTTGAGTTCATTGAACAACCTATGCACGCCGAAAACTGGGAAGGTATGAAGCAGGTCTATGCCGAGTCGGCTTTGCCACTGATTGCCGACGAAAGTTGTATTTTAGAAGAAGATGTAGCTCGTTGTTATGGCTTTTTTCATGGTATCAATGTCAAACTCATGAAGTGCGGAGGGCTTACGCCAGCCCGCCGGATGATTGCCCACGCTCGTAGGCTGGGTCTGAAAGTCATGGTAGGCTGCATGACCGAGTCCACCATCGGATGTTCGGCCATAGCACATCTGCTACCTCTACTGGACTATGTGGATATGGACGGCCCCCTATTAGTCCGTGACGAAATCTCAACAGGCATTCGGATTGATTACGGCAAGGTCATTTATGCCGATGAGCATGGAACGGGGGCGAGGCTTATTTGAAAAAGGAGGCAGTGATACACACTGCCTCTTTTTTGTGGTGCTCTTATGGAATAAAACTAGACCGAGGTCCTCCTGGAGCAAACAAAGCTCTTGAGCGATTCATTTGCCCTGTCGTAAACATAAACATACAGGCATCGTCGGTGTAATCCATATAATTCATAAACAAGTCACCTTTAGGACCGTTGCCACAAGTTATTCTTGGATATCCAGGACAGCCAAAGTTAGGTCCAGCTGCATTAGGAGTATCAGCTACAAGGTCTGTACCCCAACAGTTATTGCCATCATCTCCCCAAATGTGGTATAAATTAAGCCAGTGACCAATCTCGTGAGTGGCGGTGCGCCCTTTATCAAATGGAGGTGATAAAAAGCCTACTCGCCCAAAGAAATTAGGGCCAATAACAATACCATCTGTGGCTGGGTCACCACCTGGAAATTGTGCATAACCCAAGGTATAAGGGTCAATATTTCCAATCCAGATATTAAGATACTTAGCGGGATTTATAGGGTTTATACCACCTTTGGCAGTTTTCTTAATGGCATCATTGAAACCCCAATAGCTTTTATTGGTTTGTTTACGCACCACCCCGGCTAATGCAAACCGAATATTCATCTTGCCAATCAGAGCTTTGAACCCACTCGGGATGTTTTTCAAGTCAGCGTTAGTATTGCCAAAGTCTTCATTTAAAACATCAATCTGTGACTGAATCTGAGCCATGCTGATGTTTTCTTGCGCAGTTTTCCAAAGTACGTTTACAACAACTGGAATGGTGATTGTAAAACCGTTTGGTATTGTTGGCGTTACCCCAATTTGATTTGATATTACCTGATTAGTAAAAGATTCTATTTTACTCATGCGGTTTTTCATATCTGGGTCTTCGGCAAGCTGGGTGTTCAGCACATCCATCGTTGCACAAGAGCGCAGCATTCCAAATGGAACAGCTTCGCCGTCGGTACGAGCTGCAGAGGTAGCAGCTTTCTCCATTTCGGAGACAGGCGAGTCGGAACACGAGCCGCCCACATAAAGTAGAGCGAGCAATGTAATTAAGGTTGTAAGTTTTTTCATAATGATTTAGAAATGGATGGAAAATAGGACAAAATGCTTCTAAATTTAGACTTTTTACTTATATAATCCTAACTATAAAATAATGTTTTTTTATAAAATACTGCATGATAATAAGTAAATTAGTAATTCTAACAAATAGAAAAAGGAATGATGGAGTGCTAACTCTATCATTCCTTTCGAATGGATATTAGATGAACTTATTGAACGAAACTGGCTCTTGGTCCACCTGTTGCAAAAATGGCTCTCGAACGGGTCACTTGTCCTGCTGTAAACATATACATACAGGCATCATCGGTGTAGTCCATAAAGTTCATCCACAAATCGCCATTAGGACCATTACTACACGATAGTTTCGGAAAGCTCGGACAGCCATAATTTGGACCTGCTGCATTGGGGGTATCACTAACTAAGTCACTACCTGTACATTTGGTGCCGTCGTCACCCCAAATATGACGTAAGTTTAACCAATGACCTACTTCGTGCGAAGCGGTGCGCCCTTTATCAAAAGGTGCTGATACATAGCCAGTTCGCCCAAAGTAATTAGGCCCAATTACTACACCATCTGTTGCCGCCTTGCCTCCTGGGAATTGAGCATATCCCAATATACCTCCACCGATAT
Source organism: Spirosomataceae bacterium (assembly GCA_046329195.1). GTDB lineage: Bacteria > Bacteroidota > Bacteroidia > Cytophagales > Spirosomataceae > JAXLVB01. The sequence continues at coordinate 2,643,735 of JAXLVB010000001.1, forward strand.
TCCCAACCCACATATTAAGTTTTTTGGTAGGATCGGTAGGATTAAGTCCTCCTTTGTTTGTTTTCTTAATGTCATCATTCGTCCCCCATGATGTTTTGGTAGTTTGTTTTCGATATACAGCTGATAACACAAATTTAACATTCATCTTACCAATCAAGGGTTTAAATGCAGTAGGTGTTTTGGTCAAATCAGTATTGGTATTACTGTAGTCTTCGTTCAAAACATCAATTTGTGACTGTATTTGCGCATCACTAATATTTTCTTGTGTAGTATTCCAAAGAACATTTACTACTACTGGAATAGTGATAATGTCGTTAGGACCTAGAGCTGAAGTGCCTACTTTACTTGCTATAATCCGGTTAGTATGGACTTCAACTTCATCCATTTGGGCTTTCAAATTTGGATTATCTGCCAGTTGTTGTGCTAAAACATCCATAGAAGCACATGCTCGGAGCGTACCAAATGCCCTAGCTGCTGAATGTTCAACGGAGTTTTCGGCTTCGGTCATGGGAGATTCTGAACAAGAAACCCCTACATACATGAGGGCTAAAAAGCCCATTAAAAGGATGGTTTTTTTCATAAAATGTGTTGTTGTAAGTTTGAAAATTGAATGTGAAGCCAAGATAGGCATTGTTTCATGATAAATAATTAGCTTCAAAAAAGAATTTATCAATCGGTAAGGGGTTAGAGAGAGGGCAGACCGGGTGTAAAAATAAGTCAAAACACGTATCCCCAACGGTTTTTGCGTAAATTGCAGCCCTTATTTACTGTATTGTACAACAATGAGCCATCCAAAAGAAATCAAAAGATATACCGTTACGGCTGCCCTAATCTATGCCAATGGCCCTATTCACATTGGCCATTTGGCAGGTTGTTATATTCCGGCGGATATTTATGTGCGTTATTTACGAGCTAAAGGAGCCGATGTGAAGTTTATTTCGGGTACCGACGAACACGGCGTGCCCATCACCATTCGTGCCCAGAAAGAAGGTACTACACCTCAACAAGTAGTGGACAAATACTATGCTCAAATCAAAAAATCGTTCGAAGATTTTGGAATTAGTTTCGACACCTATTCCCGCACCAGCAAACCAGTTCACCACGAGGTTTCGCAAGACATGTTCTTGAATTTGTATCACAAAGGCCAGTTTGTAGAAGAAGTAACGGAGCAGTATTACGACGAAAAAGCGCAGCAATTTTTAGCCGACCGCTACATCGTAGGTACATGCCCAGTCTGCGGCAACGAAAATGCCTATGGTGATCAATGCGAGCGTTGCGGTAGTACACTCAGCCCTACCGAATTGAAAAACCCTCGTTCGATGCTAAGTGGCGAGCCTCCTGTGATGAAAGCCACTAAAAACTGGTACTTACCACTCGACAAAATGCAACCCGAATTGGAGGCATACGTTAACTCGCACCCCGAATGGAAAACCAATGTGATGGGTCAAGTTAAATCTTGGCTTAACGACGGTCTCAAGCCTCGTGCCATGACCCGTGACCTTGATTGGGGTATTAAAGTGCCCCTACCCGATGCCGAAGGCAAAGTCTTGTATGTGTGGTTTGATGCCCCTATTGGTTACATTACGTTTACCAAAGAACTCGTTGGCGAGGGTTGGGAGCGCTACTGGCAAGGTGATGACACCAAGCTTGTGCATTTTATTGGTAAAGACAACATCGTATTCCACTGCCTGATTTTTCCGGCCATGCTCATGGCCGACGGTCGCTACAAATGGGCGGATAACGTGCCTGCCAACGAGTTTATGAATCTGGAAGGTGACAAAATCTCAACCTCACGTAACTGGGCCGTGTGGCTGCATGAATATTTGGAAGAATTTCCAGGCAAGCAAGACGTACTGCGCTATGCCCTGACTGCCGCCGCCCCCGAAACCAAAGATAGTGACTTCACTTGGGGCGATTTTCAGGCTCGTAACAACAACGAACTGGTGGCGATTTTGGGTAACTTAGTCAATCGGGCTGTGATTCTTACGGAGAAAAACTTCGATTCTAAGGTTCCGGCTAAAGGTCAACTTACAGCCATAGAACAAGAAACCCTAGCCGCCTTGGCCGAAATGCCTGCCAAAATAGGCGAAGCAGTCGAAAACTACCGCTTCAGAGAAGGGCTTGGATTGTTGATGGATGTGGCTCGTCTTGGTAATAAGTATTTGACCGATACGGAACCTTGGAAAGCCATTAAGACTGACCCTGCCCGTGCTGCTACTATTCTGAATACTACGCTTCAAATCGCAGCTAACTTGAGTATTTTGTGTGAACCGTTTCTACCCTTCACTGCCCAAAAAATCCGAGACATTCTTCACCTCGAAAAAGGGTTGCTGTGGGCAGATGCTGGAACGTTCGACTTATTAGACGCTGGTCAACCTGTTGAAAACAAAGGACTTCTGTTTGAGAAAATGGAAAACGAAGTCATACAAAAACAAATAGACAAATTACACGAATCGAAACGAATGAATGAGTTAGCTACCAAGCCGGTAACGCCTGCTAAAGAAGTAATTCAATACGATGATTTTGCCAAAATGGATATTCGGATTGCGACTATTAAGGCAGCAGAACTGGTACCCAAAAGTAAAAAATTACTCAAACTTACCCTCGATACAGGCTTGGATACTCGCACGGTACTGAGTGGGATAGCCGAACATTATTCGCCCGAAGAGGTGGTTGGCAAGCAAGTCTGTTTGTTGGCCAACTTGGCCCCTCGCAAAATGATGGGTATGGAAAGCCAAGGCATGATTCTAATGGCCGAAGATCGTGACGGCAAATTAGCTTTTGTTCAACCTTCGTTTGGAGTTTGGAACGGCGGAACGGTTAGTTAGTAGTTGCGGTGAGTCACTGCGCAAAGAAAATTATTACTTGTGTTACAAACCCATAAGGCTTCGCCAACCTTGTGGGTTTTCTTTTGGAGTAGGCACAAAAAAATAAGGCTGGAACATCATTCCAACCTTATCCCACTTAACCTCTAAACCTATTTAAACTATGAAAAAACGCTATTAATGAAGCTTTTACAAAGATGGCACCAGTGTGGTCACCTCAATGCTTTCTAACTCAACACTTGGCGTGGCAAAATTGTTCACGTCAATTGCCCATAAAAAGTTAATGGTTCTTGCTGTAAAATTGAGGTTTTGTTTCCAAGCCTCAGCTTCTTCGCCACCAATTTTGCTTAACTTTTCGTTTAGCTTAAGTACTGCAAGTTTGAACTGATTCCTTTGGTTGGCGTCTAATTTCAAAATTGCTGTGGGCTTTTGATTATATAACGTAACAACTGCTAAAAAGTCACTCCATTCTGTCTTTTTTGTGAAGCGCTTTGCATTGTTGAGCATATAAGCTTCAAAATCTTTTTCGGTGCCTTTGGCTAACAACTTCACTGAACTAACTTTCTTAAAAGTGGTATTGCTATAAGAAGTAGAACCGCTGGCAAACGCAGTGCTTGATACTACCATCAAACACACTGCAAATTTAAAGAACTTTTCCATGATATTTACAATTTTTTTGTCCGATTGACGCTGCAAATATCACGGAATAATTCTAATTTGTCAAGTTTACACTTATCCAGAATTTAAAATATTATTCTAATCACATTCCCTAAATTAACATATTTCACAAATTATATATTGCGAATATATTAAAAATTAAACATATATTTGGTTTAATATAAATTACTATAGGTAAAATTTCAAATTTGAAAAATCTTAAAATTCTTTAAAAAGTACAATCATTCGTTAAAATTATTCATGGTTTGCTGTGGCCCCAAAGTGCAAAAACTGAGTACAATTTCGCCAGCCCGGTCCAATCGGGCCGGTAGTTCGTCAAATTCTGCCCCTTCAAAGTTTCCCAAAACGAATTCTACCTGACGCCCTTTTCCGAAATCATTGCCTACTCCAAACCGTAGTCGGGTATATTCTTGGCTACCAAGTACTTCCTCAATATTACGCAAGCCGTTGTGCCCACCGTGCGAGCCTTTGGTTTTCATGCGTAGCTTCCCGTACGGCAGGGCAATGTCGTCGGTGATTACCAACACGTTTTCAATGGGAATTTTGAGTTCCTTCATCCAGTAATTGAGCGCCTTCCCACTCAAATTCATATAAGTAGTAGGCTTAATTAGATACAACGAGCGCCCTTTGTACTTGAGTTCGGCACCATAAGCCAGGCGGCCGATGTCAAACTTCAGGCCATGATTAGCCGCTAGGCGGTCAAGTACCATAAACCCTACGTTATGACGAGTTAGCAAATACTCTGGCCCAATGTTTCCTAATCCAACAATCAAATATTTCATAGCACGGTTACTTCAAATTGATGAAAGCGCAAAAATAATACCGCTTTTGCTGATAACTGATACGTAATTACTGATAACTTTGCAGTGCTATGCAGCGTCGTCTTATTCTTGCCAGCCCGTTGTTAGAGATTGTGATCAGTCGGTTGTGTCAGCAACTGATTGAAAATCACCAAGATTTTGCTGAATCCGTCATCTTAGGATTGCAGCCTCGGGGTATTTTTTTAGCCGAACGGATTCACAAGCAGCTTGTTGCCGAAACGGGCATTCAGATTCCATTTGGGTATTTAGATGCCACGTTTTATCGTGACGATTTTCGTCGCCGGGAATCGCCCCTCCAGCCCAATGCTACTCGGATTCCATTTATTATCGAGAAAAAAAGGGTCATCTTGATTGATGATGTGCTGGCTACTGCCCGGATGGTGCGAGCTGCGCTAGATGCGATGTCGGCTTTTGGCCGCCCCGAAAGCGTAGAGCTCTGTGTGCTCATTGACCGTCAGTATAACCGTGATTTGCCCATTCAGCCTAACTATGTAGGAAAACGGGTAAATACTTTAGATACACAAAAAGTATTGGTAGAGTGGAAAGAACAAGGCCATGATGCCGACCAAATTTGGTTAATGGATTAGTTATACGGGCCTGTAGCCCGTATTTTTTTGTAATGATGTGAACGCTAGGTTTCTATAAGGATGCTCAACGCAACAACTTTTGCACTCTCCACTTTAACCTTTACACTTTAACCTTTACACTTTTAACCCTTACACTTATTATAAAATGTCGTTGTCAGTCAGACATTTACTGGGAATCAAAGATCTTACAGAGCGAGATATTCAACTCATTTTTCAGACAGCAGATGAGTTCAAAGAAGTTCTGAATCGGCCTATTAAAAAAGTGCCTTCGTTGCGAGACATCACCATCGCCAATGTATTTTTTGAGAATTCGACCCGAACTCGCTTGTCGTTTGAGCTAGCTGAGAAGCGACTTTCGGCGGATGTAGTGAACTTTTCGTCGTCGAGTAGTTCGGTCAAAAAGGGAGAAACCTTGCTCGATACCGTCAACAACATTTTGGCCATGAAGGTGGACATGATTGTGATGCGGCACAGCAGTCCTGGCGCTCCTCATTATTTGGCAAAACGTACTCAAACACAGGTGGTTAATGCTGGAGACGGCACACATGAGCACCCTACGCAGGCGCTGTTAGATTCATTTTCGATTCGGGAAAAATTGGGCGATGTCGCCGGTAAAAAAGTGGCCATTATTGGTGATATTTTACATTCACGAGTGGCACTTTCTAATATTTTTTGCCTTCAAAAATTAGGTGCTGAAGTGATGGTATGTGGCCCCAGCACGCTGATTCCAAAGTACATCACCTCATTGGGTGTGAAAGTGTCGCACGATGTACAAACCGCTCTTGACTGGTGCGATGTAGCCAATGTGCTGCGGATTCAGTTGGAGCGTCAGCAAATCAAATACTTCCCGTCGCTGCGAGAGTATTCGTTGTATTTTGGCATTGATAAGCAACGTTTAGACAACCTAAATAAAGAAATTGTATTGATGCACCCTGGCCCTATCAACCGTGGTGTAGAACTCACCAGCGATGCCGCCGACTCTGGCCATTCTATTATTTTGCAACAGGTAGAAAACGGCGTGGCTATTCGGATGGCAGTGCTGTACTTGCTGGCTGCCCAGCGATGATTAATACAAAAAATTGAATCATCCATCAAAGAGACCGTAGATGCTATAATGAAGAAAAGCGGTTTTCATGGTGTTGTGGCGTCATCTTGTTTGGTTTATAGATCAACTCCCAAGAGTAGTAGATTGTGAAATTGCTTGAAATTCAGCTAAATTTGGTATAATTTTTGCCCTGTAAAAAGAGTTCTGGTTCTAAAATCTTGCCAACTTTATTTGTATGAAACAGCTATTTTTACTCTCCCTTTTTGTGATAAGCATGAGCGCATCGGCTCAGCGAATCAATAACCTAAATCACTTTAAATATGTGTACTTGGCACCTTTGGTCTATGAAAATGGCGAAGACGACCGATACCGGATTATTTCGCAAGTAAAGTTGCGATTAGAAAAGTCTGGGTTGCGGGTCATCCGTACCAAAGGGCCGCTTATTGCGAACCCTGATATTCAGAATGCTGATATTATTACCTGCGTGGTTAGTCATCACGACATCAATAACCACTACTTATTCAAAAAAGACACCCTTCGAATGGAGTTTTTTGACTGCTTCAACGACAAAGTCTATGAAGCCGTAGAAGTAACACGTGGTGCCGAGATTAATCCTGAAAAGGCTTACGAAAAGGCTACTGCTCTGATGCTCAGAGAGTTTAGCTCTTACCATTATAGTTATCAACCACAGCCAAAGTATGAAGCAAAGCAATTGGAAACGTCCAAGGCACTGGCTAAAGCTTCGTTTCCAGGTGGATTAGGTAAAATGGACGAGTTTTTGAGCTCAAGCATGATTTATCCAAGAGGTTCGCAGCGTTTGGCGGGTACAGTAGATTTGTCATTTATTATTGACCCACGTGGCTTTGTGAAAGACGTACAAGTGGTGAAAGGGCTTCGTGCCGATATTGATACCGAAGCTCGCCGAGTATTTTTGTTGATGCCTCGCTGGATTCCAGGGATGAAAGACGGCAAACCTACCGAAAGCAAACTGGCGTATTCGCTGGTGGTAGAGCCCAAAGGTAAAATCAACCAAGAACGGGTAGATTATTAAAAGAAGGATTACCCTACTCAATGCCGATGAGCCAGCGCTTGTCGGCATTTTTGTTTTTTAGTATCTTGAATCAACTATTGAGTGTAATAGACAAGGGTTGTTTTGTCGGCTATGAATGTTTAGCTTTGTTAAAAACTGATGCGCTATGGAAACACCAAGCATTCCGATTCCTAAAATTTTGATTTATGAAGAGTTTGACGGGCATCCCATCTATCGAAAAAGATATAAGGACGTGTTATTGGGTTTAAAAACTGTCGAAGAAATCAATATGGGGACAAGTGCTTTACAATTTTTCATCATTGCGTGTTTAGTCAAACGGCTCAATAAAATATTACCTGATTCATACTTTGCTGGTAGTGCAGCATTGGGCTTGCATTTAGCACAAGGCACCAATTTTGCGGCAGATATTGCCATTTATAAAACAGGGCAATTGAAAGTAGGTTTCTCTTCGACTAAATACACACAAGTGCCGCCCAATGTGATTGTAGAGGTAGATATTAAGATTGATGAGTCGGAGTACTTTCAAAATGAAGAAGAATATTTTCACAAAAAAACGGAACGATTGTTAAAGTGGGGCGTAGAGAAGGTGGTTTGGGTATTGTCGGCGTCGAGACGAATATTAATTGCTGATAATCTTCAAAAATGGGAGTTTATTAGTTGGGATTTGCCTTTTACGGTGATAGATAACCACGAAATCAATCTATGGGAGTTGATGCTATCCAGCGGATTTGAACCTGAACTTTAACCAAACGCTTTGTGAGCCAAACCTTTAGGGTATTTAATACTTTGATTACCTAACCATGTCAGCAAAAACCAAATTAAACCTTTTTGATACTTCCATGCTCGTAGTGAGCTTGGTCATTGGGATGGGTATTTTTCGGAATCCTGTTGAAGTAGCCAAACAGGCTCAAACACCCAGCATTTTCTTCATTGCTTGGATTCTGGGTGGAATCGTTAGTTTTTGCGGCGCTTTGACGTATGCCGAGATCGGGTCTCGGTTTCCGGTCAAGGGGGGGTATTACAAAATCTTTTCGTATTGCTATCATCCTGCTTTTGCCTTTATGGTCAACTGGATGATTGTGATTTCTAATGCAGGTGCTACAGCTATCGTAGCGATGGTGGGGGCTGAGTACATCAATCCGGTGTTGATGCCAGACTCGCTACAAAATCCCTTGGGTATCAAAATCACCTCCATTGGTACCATCGTCGTGCTCTATTTGATTAACTACGTAGGCATTCGGCTCTCGGCTCAAACCCAGAACCTACTTTCGATGATTAAGATTGTGCTCATGTTGCTGTTGTGCTTGAGTGTCTTTTTTCATCAAGAATCAGCCGTTTCGATAGCACAAGAATCAGTTGTTTCGCTTTCTACAACGGATGCCTTCAAGGCATTGGCGTTGAGTTTTGTGCCTATTTTCTTTACGTATGGAGGTTATCAGAACACCATCAATTTTGGTACTGACATCGAAAATGCTCCCCGCAATACCCCACGAGGTATTTTTATTGGCTTTTCGTTAGTGATTTTGCTGTATCTGGTTATCAACTATGCGTATTATAAAGTATTGGGATTCAGTGGTGTACAAAACTCCACCTCGCTAACTTCTGACTTGGCGAAGGTGTTTTTTGGCGAAACAGGCTATAAAGTCACCTCGGTGCTGTTGTTTATCTCGGTGCTTACGTTTATTAACTCGGCCATGCTGTTTAACCCTCGCATCCATTATGCCATGGCCGACGATGGCGTGTTGCCCCCTATCTTTAAACGAACCAATGAGCGCACTCAAGTGCAAGAATTTGCGCTCACCATTTTTGCGGTGTTTCTGATTTTGGTACTGTTGTTTATTGACTCGTTTCGTCAGTTGTTAAACTACGTCATGTTTTTTGATTCGGTCGGAATGGTAACTTCTGCGGCGACCATTTTTATCCTTCGGCGACAAGCCACCCAACAACCCATCGCTGACGGTGGCATCTACACCATCGGGTTGGGCAAAAACTTGATGCCTGCCCTGTTTATTGTCATCTATTTTGTAACGGCACTTAGTGCGTTACTCTCTACCCCAGAGAATCTCCCCATTGCATTAGGGCTTTTTGCCGCAGGGCTGCCGTTGTACTACATCATCAAAAAAGTAATCGGTAAATAGTTGAGGATTTGGTAAAAGCTCCGGCGATTTGTTGGCTGAAACGACCAAGCAATGTACCTTTGCGTGCTCCATTAACAGAATCGAGGCCATTTTTCTTGATGGTATCGGTTTAACTTAAAGAACTACGATTTTTGAAATCGTGTTAGGTGTGTATGAAAATCACTGAACATATCCAGAATGCCAACGGCAAACCGCTGTTTTCGTTTGAAATTATCCCCCCGCTCAAAGGTCAGAGTATCCACGAATTGATGAGTGCAATTGAACCCCTGATGGAGTTTAAGCCTCCTTTTGTGGATGTCACGTACCATCGAGAAGAAATTATTGAGAAAAAATACCCCAACGGACTCATTGAGAAAATTCCCGTTCGCAAACGCCCCGGCACAGTAGCCATCTGTGCGACGTTGATGCAACGGTTTAAGGTGGATGCCGTACCGCACCTGATTTGTGGAGGATTTACGAAAGACGAAACGGAAGATGCACTGTTTGATTTGCATTATTTGGGTATTGATAATGTGTTGGTTTTGAGAGGCGACGGCGATAAGCATACGGGCGTATTTACTCCTAAACCAGGTGGCCATGCTTACGCAACGGGGCTGTTGCAACAGGTGGTGGATATGAACCATGGCAAGCTGCTTCACGAAGAAACAGAAGGGAGTCCTACCAATTTTTGCATTGGCGTAGCAGCCTACCCCGAAAAGCATTTTGAAGCTCCCAACATGGCAACCGACTTTGAATATTTGCGCCAAAAAGTAGCGTTGGGTGCCGAATTCATCGTAACTCAGATGTTTTTTGACAATCAGAAGTATTTTTCGTTTGTAGATAAATGCCGTGCCGAAGGCATCAACATTCCCATTATTCCAGGATTAAAACCTTTGGCTACTAAAAAACAGCTCACGGTATTGCCTCGTATTTTTCATTTGGACTTACCACAGGACTTGGTAAAAGCAACCGAAAGCTGCCAAAACGATAAAGAAGTGAAACAAGTAGGCATTGAGTGGTGTATTCAGCAGTGTAAAGAATTGCTCGATTTTGGAGCACCTGTGTTGCATTTTTATACCATGAGCCGCTCCGAAAGTGTCAAGAAAGTGGCCAGTGCAGTGTTTTGATAGAGGAGTGGAAAGGTAAAGGGTACAAGTGGAAAGAGAGATGGAAGAGCTTGAAAAAAGAGGGAAGAGTTACGAATTAGAAGGGGATTGGTTATGAAACTCATTGAATGTCCTCGTGATGCCATGCAAGGGTTGCCTGATTTTGTACCAACAAGCCTAAAGGTACACTACCTTAACTTGCTGCTCAACGTAGGCTTCGATACCCTTGACTTTGGGAGTTTTGTTTCGCCCAAAGCCATTCCTCAACTTCGGGATACTGCCGAGGTTTTATCACAATTAGATCTTACGACTTCCTTTACAAAATTACTGGCCATCGTTGCCAATCTCCGTGGTGGCGAAGACGCTTGCCGATTTGCTGAGATTGACTATTTAGGCTTCCCTTTGTCGGTGTCCGAAACGTTTCAGCTACGCAACACCAACAAAACCATTGCTCAGTCAATGGTTGAGGTAGCTCAACTTCAAGAATTGTGTTTGAGGCATCAAAAAACGCTGGTTATTTATCTTTCGATGGGCTTTGGAAACCCCTACGGCGACCCTTACAGCCCTCAATTAGTGATTGACTTCACAGGGCAATTGGTCGAAATGGGGATTACAGTGATTGCACCTTCTGATACTATTGGCTCGTCTGCCCCCGATACTATCATTCCATTGTTTCGGGCGTTGATTCCGGCCTTTCCTACTATTGAATTTGGGGCGCATTTACATGCTACCCCACAGACTGTATTCCAAAAAATCCAAGCCGTTCATGAAGCAGGTGTCCAGCGAATAGACGGAGCATTGCGAGGATTTGGTGGCTGCCCCATGGCCAAAGACGACCTCACGGGCAACCTGCCCACCGAGCAAATTATCATACAGCTAGAAGGATATTCGATTGATTTACAGCTCAATAAAGAAGCATTACAGGAAGCACTACTCTTTTCTCAAAATATCTTCTCTTGAACTAACCGAAGGGTATCAGCCAACGAAATACTCGTAGGAATCAGGGCATCTATGACCGACAGTAGGAAAAGGGCTGTAAACAAACGGTATGTTTTTTTAAAGAAAACCGCCTGCTCAGGAGCTATCATCCAAAGCGCAAAGGCCAACCAAAGCAAAAGAGTCATCGGAGCAAAATACCGAAAATCTAAGTCCATAAAGGCGGTATTGCGGCGGGCTACCATCAGAAAAAACGCATACGAAAGGGCCGTTATAACCAGCACAGCAGGAAGTGTCATCGAAGCTCCTGCTAATTTCTGAATCGTATGACGATGTTGAATAGCTTTCCAACCCACTACGAGTTGTACAACTACTCCTATTAAAAACAATGGGTCAGGTCTTTGAAAATCAGTATCTTTGACAAGCCACCACTCATTAAAAACACCTCGAAGTACCATCAAACCATATTCGGAAAACGATTCGTTGGGTAGGGCATCTCGAATGCCTCCACCCGCCCAAGTACCTGTTTGATTGTAATTATAAGCCAAGTAACCCGCCATTAAAAGCCCTTCCAGAATCGTGAGTAGGCCAAAGAGTAAGCTTTTGGTTCGCTCTTTTTTTAAGGCAAAAAAAATAGTTATCAAACTGGTAACCAGTACGCTAAAGCCCCCGATGTATCGGGTGATAAACATCCCAAAGCCCGATACGACCAACATAGCGCTGTAGAGTTTTTTAGGGCTTAAAAATAACTGGTACAAGGCCAATACCCATATCAACAGAAGCGTGATAAACTGCGTTTCGGACCACGTGTACGAAGCGATTTTAATCATCGTTCCTGTGCAAAATGGGAGACTAACAAACCATGCTTTGTCTCCATAACGCCGTTGTATATAACTCCAACACAGCAGTAAACAGAGGTAATTGACTACTTTGGAGGCCCAAAACAGGTTCAATCCAGTTGTGGAATGAACTAATACAATACTCAGCGGATAGCCCATCGGCCAGATGGCATTGAAAGTTTTGACCCCTTCAAAGGTGATAAAATAACCTTGTCCTGTGCTTAGGTTTTGGGCGCTTTCTAAGTAAAAAACTGAATCAGGAGAAGTACATCCGTTTGGCGAAACAACAATACGCAGCAACATAACCCCTGTTATGAGTATCCATATTGCCCAACTTGTAAAGCGGATAGGTTTCATACAGAGCAGTCGTGGTGGGCAGTTATTTGCTATAAGCAATTGATAATCAAGGCTTTTCGCCTCTGGTGCGATTTGGCAAATCGTGATACAAATTACTACATAAAATTGGCTTTGACTTCATCTTTGATAAAGTGCAGGGCTTCGGCGGTGGGGTCTATTTGTTGTTGGAGCAGAATATCAAAAATTCTCCGAGAGAGTTCAATGGCGGGAGCTTCTGGTGCCACCGATTGCGATGCTGCATTAACGACAGTCATGACTTGGTTAACAGCCTGACGGATAAGTTCCCATGCTTCGTGGCTCATGTAAACCTGCTGCGAGAGGTTGTGATTGAATTCCTCCCGGATTTCGGACAAAAGTAACTGTTGGAACTCCAGTACCGTAGTGGCTTGCCCATAAGTACGAAGCAAGAGATTATTGGGCGAAATCCGTTCTAAAAACAAGGTCATCCGCTCGTAGGCTTGAAGCCGAATTGGCAACAAAGTTCGGGCAGTTTCAGCTTTTAAGTCAAATTGTTTTTCGGCAAATTGTTTACTGACAAACGTACGGACAGTCAAGTACATAGCATACAAAACAAGACCAGCAGGGAGAACAATTTTGAGTAAATCCATCAATAATTCCATTGATTTGAAGGCTTTTTGGCAAAAGTAGCTATTTTCGGGCAAAAGGTACTGCAAAACGATGACCAATAACACCGTCCGCTTGTTGGGTTGGGTAATAACGCTCAGTGGGGCATTTGCATTGTATTTCCCCCGATTCTCGACCGAAGGGATTAGCTACGATGGCACAACTTATGCTTGTATTGCCCGCAATATGGCATTGGGGCAAGGCTCGTTTTGGCAACCTATTTACACAAAGCAGGAGTCGTACTGGAACGGTGAGGCCCAACATGATGTTTTTTATGGTCATCCGCCGTTATTTTTTGGGATTCAATCCTATTTCTTCAAACTTCTGGGCGACCATTGGTATATCGAATCGCTATATGGTATAGTAGTAATGGTGCTGCTGATGTGGCTAGTTGCACTACTTTGGGGACAATTACAGCCCTCGCTCGTTCCTTTTGATTGGCTTCCTGTTGGTATGTTGTTCACTTTTCCAAATGTTAGATGGGCTATTACCAATAATATTTTAGAACCTACGGTGGCACTCTTTGGACTGTGTTGTGTATGGTGTTTCTTCCATAGTAAGTCCAATCTCTTGAAATACAGTTGTATGGTGCTGGGTATTTGGGGAGCCATACTCGTAAAAGGCCCCATCGGCTTGTTTGCCTTGGCCATACCTTTCTGTCATTCAGTTGTGTTTAGCCAAACCATCAAACCGGCCATAGTACCTACCCTCTATCTTGCATTAGGTGTATTAATCGGTGGTTTGGGCATGTGGTTGTACCAACCAGCCCATGATTTTTGGCAGCATTACTTCGATTGGCAAATCAGTTATTCGTTACTAAATAACCAGAATCAACTCAATACCAACAAGATGACTATCGGCCGTTTGTACATTGTACTTGGCTTACTTTTTAATTTCTTGTTTGTCTTGTTCGGATTCGCTGTTGGGGTTATTGTACTCAAGATTCAAAAATTACCTATTCAGGTTCATTTTTCTAAAGCAAGTCAATTTATGATCGTGCTAGGCTTATCGGCTTCGTTACCTATCATGATTAGTCCTAAGCAAGAGTTTTACTACTTGGTTCCATCGCTACCGTTTTTTGCCTTGGGTCTGGCCGAACCGTTGGTTCATTATCTTTTAGTTCTGCTAAGTAAAGTCTCCTATAATACCCTAAAAACCAAACAAATAGTCGTTGTTTTTGTGTTAGTTGGCATACTTACTGGCGTGATTTTGAAAAAAATAAAATTTACAGGTAAACACCCCGAACAACAGGCGCATATTCAGGAATTCAGAGAAACCCCCTTACCAGAAGCAACACTCATCGGTACGCTGAATCGAGCTACCTTATATAACCCTTATTTGAATTTATACCTCCAGCGTTATCATCGCATCACCCTGACGCCCGATACTACCTCAACGTCGTGGTTGATAGTGAGTCGGGGCGATTTTCAGCGATTGAGCCTTCCAAAAACACCCTATCAAGAGGTATTTCGCACACAATCGTGGGTGTTGTTGAAAAAGTGACTTGGACATACTACATTTAGCGGATGAAACAGTTACAACCGATTTCGATTACGTCAGCAGCCCAGCAGGCTATTTGGCAAATTAAAACAGAGAAACGGATTCCTGCCGAGTATGTGCTGAGGGTAGGCTTGAAAGGTGCTGGCTGTGGTGCCACTTATTTGTTAGGTTTTGATATCGCCACTCCCACTGACGAGCCGTATTGGATCAACGATATAGAGGTTATCATTGATAAAAGGCATTTGATGTATGTAGTTGGTGTAGAACTCGATTACGAGGCCGAAGGAGAAGGTTTTGTCTTTCACAAAGCCGAAGCAGTTACTTCTACCGAGTAGCTACCCATGAGTATTTTAGGAAACCTTACCTCTTGCAGTAAACCGCTGATAGTTAAATCATTATTTTGCAATTAAACGATTTTGCTGACTCTAAAATCACAAACAGGCAGGGCAAGCTACCTTTTATACAGAAATTTGGCATGATTTTTAGACAAGTACGTGTGACGTAAATAACCCGTTACCATTGTGGAGTTTTTGAAGCGACAGTTTTTGTTAGTCTTGGCGATTGTATCGCTTTTGGGGACTGTGATTGCCTATTTCACAGCGGGTGATAGCCCTGTAAGTGCTACTGAAGATAGCTATTTGGCATTGGTTCAAACCAAGATTCTTGACGAAATCCGTCAGTCAAATAATGATTTGAGCACGGTCAAAAACCGGATTCAACAGGCCTACGATACGTCGTTTGCCAACCTTACGCTTCCTACTCGCCATCCGTATTTCATTTTCAGAAACCAGCAATTGGTCTATTGGTCAGACCATCGGTATGTGCCTACTTACGAGCAAGTAGTAGGCGACTACCCAATCAAAACCTTTGATTGGGACGGTAATAAGTTTATTGTCAATCGGTTGCCATTTATATTGCGGTCAGATAGTCTCACTATCTATTCGTTGATTAATCTACACCACCAATTCAATACCGACGGAAATAATCCTTATCTGCAGTCAGGTTATAATCTGGAGGTTTTTACCATTGAGCCTCAAAACCTTAGCCTTGAGCAGAGCAATGAGCCTCACAACATCTACTCTCCAAATAAAGAGTTTCTGTTTTCGATAGAAACCCCCAAAATAGAACTTCTTAAAAACCCTAACGCACCGGCTACGGCCGTATGGCTTGGGTTGGTGACGGCGCTTTTGTGGGGAGTTTACGTCTTGGTTCGGATGTTTGGTTTCCATCGGAAACGCCGCTACGAATGGGCCTTTTTACTGCTGCTGACCTATCTGTTGGTGCTCAGATCTATTATGTTGTATTTCCAGTTGCCTTTTGCTTTTACAGAAAGTGACCTCTTTAATCCAACATTTTTTGCGGCTACCGATTTTGTCCCCTCTCTAGGTGATTTGCTGCTGAATATCCTCGTAATCAGTATAGTGCTGTTTTATCTTACCTGCGTATATTTTCGTACCCGCACGTATCACTGGCTTACTCATTTGACGGTACCAGTCAAACAAGTACTCTCGGTGTTGGCCCTTGTGGTCAGTTATGTTGCTTTTGGTTGGGCGTATCAGCAGCTTAACATGGTGTATGAGTACTCGCAGTATCGTCTGGACTTCAAGCTGAGTATTGATTTTTGGTATCAACCTCTCAAAATCGCTTGTTTGATTGTTTTCGTAGTGGTATCGACCATTTATTTCAAAAGTGTTCATCTGCTCGTTGTCGTATTTTGGGAGCGATTCAATCGAGCCAAGCGCATTAAAGGATTGATCTATTGGGCTATTGCTTTACCTATTGGGGGTGCATTGGTTTATTTTTGGACAGGGATAAATAGTTGGTTAATAGCCCTTCATGCTATTTTGATGTTGGTTGTGTATTTTTGGAGTTTCCCCCGTTCGCTTTATCTTTTTAAGTATCAAACTTCTATCTACTTCTTTTTGGGCGCTTTGGCGTGTGCGTCGTTAGGAACGTACGTAATTCACCAGCAAGAACTCCGTAAAGACCTGGAGCTTAAGCAGGAGTTTGGCAAAAAGTACCTCGCCGAAAACGATGCTATCGGGGAATTTTTGCTGAACAAAACTCAAGAAAAAATCAAAGCGGATACGTTGATTCCCAAACTGATGCAAGAGCCCATTTTTGCTCGGGAACGAGTACAAAAGCGCATCAAAGAAAATCACCTCGAGAAATACCTTGACAAATACGCCACAGAAGTGTTGGTTTTTGACTCATTTGGTAATTCTATTGCCGATGGTGACAGCTCTAATTTTACATGGTATGAGAAGAAATACCGTCAACCGAAGTATCAGACCTCACTGCCAGACCTCTACTTTGTCAATGATGTAGGCAACAAAAACATCATCAAGCAGTACATTGCTTTTGTCAGAATACCCAAGCCAGACTCTACTACGATGGGCTTTGTGGTATTAGACTTAAAACTCTGGGACGGCATTGCTCAGAATGGAGTATTTGCCGAAATCTTGACCGATAGCCGCCTCACTCAGTCGCCTGAGGCTACCAATTATAGCTACGCCATTTATGATGCTTCTAACAAGATGTTGTTTAACACGGGCAGCTATAACTACGAAAAACGACTCCCAGCCGAAATTTTTGAAAATTCTGATTTGGTAAACCAAGGAATCGTGTTGCATGAATACCGGCATGTAGGTGCCCGAAGCGATGAAGGCCGCCATATTGTGGTGTCATCGCCCGAAATACCTATCAAAAATATTTCCTCTAATTTCTCCTTCTTGTTTTTGATTCTGGTGGTTTACATTATTCTGGTGATGATTGGCTACACCATTCGCTATCGGGTATCGCAGATGAACATCAATTTTACCACCAAAATCCAAATCTATCTCAATATCGCCTTCTTGCTACCGCTGCTGTTGGTAGTAGCTATTACACTCAGTATTATTAGTAGTACACTCAAAGACAACCAAGAAAGCGATTATCTAAACCTTACCAAAAATATTTCGACCAATTTCCAAGACTCTTTCCGGCGATTTACCGAAGGTACTATGAGCATCGGGTACTTGGGCGAAGAAATCAAAAAAGTAGCTAAAGAGTCGGGGCGAGACATTAGTTTGTTCAATACCTCAGGGCGGCTGATTGCCTCAAACCAAGAGTCTTTTTACAAGAAGGGCTTACTGTCAAAATACGCCAATCCGTTAGCGTATGTACATGTAATTGAAGACCGTAACCGAGAAATTCTCTTGCCCGAAACCCTCGGTACGCTCAACTACATTACGGCGTATGTGGGTATGAAATCGTACGAAGGCAAGCAATTGGGGCTAATTAGCGTGCCTTTTTACGACGCCAAGTCGTCGTTTGAAAAAGAAGTTATGGACGTAATAGGCTCTATTCTCAATACGTTTACGTCTATTTTTATTGCCTTGTTGGTGCTTTCGTATTTTGCATCTACTATCTTGACAGTGCCTTTGCGGGTGATTACACAAAAAATTCGCAAGACCAATTTGGACAAACTTAACGAGCCACTGAACTGGAAATCGGACGATGAGATTGGACTATTGATTGGTGAATACAACAAGATGCTGCGTAAGCTTGAAGAAAGCAAAAAAGCGCTTTCTAACAGCGAAAAACAATCGGCTTGGCGAGAAATGGCTAAACAGGTAGCACACGAAATCAAGAACCCATTGACGCCGATGAAGCTCACCCTTCAACAGCTTCAGCGAACGCTTCCTCAAGATAACCCAAACACAAAGCGGCTGATAGACAGGGCTTTAAATTCATTGATTGACCAGATTGACAATATTTCAGACATTGCCAATTCGTTTTCAGACATTGCTAAAATGCCGATTCCGAAGCATGAAATCTTTGATATTGTGGCAGCGGCACAAAGCGCAGTTTCTATACAGACCAGTTATCCGAACGTTACGCTTAAATCAGATTTCCCGAACAAACCTTTGTATGTAGCCGGCGACCGACAGCTCATGGGTAATGCTATTACTAACCTGATTATCAATGGGATTCAGTCGGTTCCAGAAGACCGTACGCCGACTATCGAAGTCCAACTCACGCACAACGACGACTATGTGACCCTTGAGGTTCAGGACAACGGTAGTGGGATTCCAGACAGTGTTCGGAACAGGGTATTTATTCCGAGTTTCAGTACCAAAAGAGAGGGGAGTGGGCTGGGCTTGGCATTAGCTAAACGTGGAATTGAGCATGCAGGTGGTAGTATCTGGTTTGAAACAGTTGAGGATGAAGGCACAACCTTCTTCATCAATTTACCACTGGCCGATAAAGATTAATCGTTGTAATCAACTAAGACGATGGCTACTTATCGTCATCAATCTTTACGTGTCCCCAGTTTTCGCCTGAGCGGATGCGATTGAGTTGTGTATGCGTAATACCAAACTGCTTAGCAATCATCTTTAAGCGACTTTTATCTTTCTTCAAAAGCTTTTTAATCATAATTACCTTGCTTTCTGTGAGTTTGTAGTTTTTGGTACGCCGAGGGATTACCCTATTTTTGATTTCAGGGTTTTCTCGATTATGCTCGTGCATTTCTTCTTTAGTTACGCACTTTAAGTTCTCAAAATAGTTGTTGTGCTTGTCGTAATCCAAATGAATCACGTATTTATGCTCAAGCGAAGGTTTAGCCAAGAAAAACTCAGCTACCAACTTGTGTACGTAACGATTGGCCGTTTTGTTGCCCATCAGACGAATGTTCAGCGACTTGTATCCTTGTATAATAGAACCTTTGATAAGGTCACCTTCGGGGTTTGACTGAAAACTTTTAAGCCTGCCATAATTAGACACCTCATAGTGAGGCTGGGTTTCCACTTCAGGAAAAGGAATTTTTATCCATTTTTCATTCCAAAAACTACTACTTTTCTTATCGCCCATGGTTGGTTTTTTGTTATCTGCTAATACAACCAAATATAAGTAAAAATGTTTTTAATCTGTCCAAAAACCTGAAAATCAAAAAATAATTGCCTAAATCCAGTTTTTGGTTTTGTACTAAGCAGGTCTAAGAGATGTTCGAAACCAATCTGTACAAACAAATGTTAAGGAAACAAAGGTCATGACAAACACGATTGGTCGTGGCATCAATTATCTGTTTGGCTGCATTGTAGCCGTTTAATTCATGAAAAAAACATTGATTATCGGGGCCTCTACCAACCCCACACGTTATTCGTTCTTGGCTGCCAACCGGTTGGTCAAACACGGACATGAGATTGTGCAAATTGGCCGTGCTACAGGGCAAGTAGCTGGTGAGGCCATTCTAACAGGCAAACCCGAATTACCTCACGATATAGATACCGTAACACTATATATATCACCTCAACACCAAGCCGAATGGTATGATTATGTGCTAACGCTCCAGCCTAAACGAGTAATTTTTAACCCCGGTACTGAAAACCCTGATTTTGAAAATCTACTCGAAAGCCACCACATCGAAGCCCTCGAAGCCTGTACGTTGGTGTTGCTTTCTATTGGTAATTACTAATCGTTTTCTGTTTGTTTTTGAAAGATAATTTATTGTAAATCAATATATTAATAGTAAATCGTTCGTTTTCAGTTGACTATCCGGGCATCCCAATTCGTTTCAAATCGATTCATTCTCAACTTTTCAACTTAAATACCCGTACCTTTGCGGCATGATTTTACTAACTGGTGCCAACGGACTCATCGGTTCAGCTATTGCTCGCCGATACGTACAAGCAGGCGTTGCTGTGCGGGCGTTGCGTCGGCAACACGCTGACTTAAGCTTGCTTAATGACCTACCTATTGAGTGGGTAGAAGGCGACATTCTGGACGTTTCGTCGTTAGAAACTGCCATGGAGGGTGTCGAAGACGTGATTCATACAGCCGCCGTGGTGTCGTTTGCACCACAAGACCGTGCCTCTATGCATAAAGTCAACATAGAAGGTACAGCCAATATTGTGAATATGGCCTTGAAAAAAGGCATCCGTAAACTGGGCTTCATTAGCTCTGTCGCAGCCTTAGGGCGACCGTCGGCGCAGGAAGAAGCCACCACAACACAACAAGAAATTTATATTGACGAAGACCAAAAGTGGGAGGACTCGCCCCTAAACTCTGAATATGCCAAAACCAAGTACCAAGCCGAGCTTGAAGTGTGGCGAGGAGTAGCCGAAGGTCTTTCGGCAGTGATTGTGTGCCCTTCGATGGTGCTGGGCGAAGGCGACTGGAACCGCAGCAGCTCGCAGTTGTTTAAGTATATATGGCAAGAAAAACCGTTTTACTCAGATGGATTGGTCAACTACGTAGATGTACTTGATGTGGCTGAGGCCGTTTTTCAGCTGATGCAAGCTGACATCAGTGAGGAGCGTTTTATTCTGAACGGAGGGGTGATTCCCTTCAAGGAACTATTCCAAAAAATGGCTCATTTGTTGGGCAAACGCCCACCTCGATATGCCATTACACCATGGCTGGCACAAATGGCTTGGCGAGTAGAGGCCATCCGTTCGTTTTTTACAAGCAAAGCTCCTATGGTGACCAAAGAAACCGCCCGAACTTCGCTCAATCGGTTTGTGTATCGCTCAGACAAGCTGAGCCAACAGATAAATTTTCAATATACAGCTTTAGATAATACACTCCAACGAGTTTGTACTTTTTTTGTAAATAAAGCTTAAAACCCTTGTCAAAAAAAAAAAACTACTTACCTTTCAACTGCTAACATAGTCGTTAAAACGGCCATGTTTGGGTATTCACCTTCCAAGAAACAATAGCGAAAGAGCCATTTTTCTTAGAATGCCTCAGCATCAGTTATTTCGGATGACGTTGGTTAACATACCCCCAACAAAACGAATAACAAACAGAGAAACAGTCCGTTTCTCATTAAGTAAATAGCTCTAATCTTAACCCACCTAATCAGTATGATGGAACAAGAATTTGAAGACCATCCAGAGGCAATAGGCGATTCGGTGCGACGGTTCGAGGTGATGCTTCAAACGCAAGAGCAGTCTTTTTTTGATTTAGATACCTACGAACAAATCGTAGAACATTACCTCGACGAAGGAAGACTCGAAGATGCGCTGAAAGCTTGTGATATTGGACTCAGCCAATACCACTACTCACTGGAGCTAATGCTTAATCGTACACAAGCGTTGGCCAATCTCCAACAATTCGACCAAGCGTTGGCGCAGTTAGACCAGGCTGCTTTGTTTAATCCCTTAGACCCTGAGATCCGCTACATGCGTGGCACGATTTCGAACATGATGGGCAAATACGAAGAAGCCATTGAGGCGTTTTATGGCGTAATAGACGAAATCGAAGAAAAAGACGAAGTATATTACCATGTAGGCATGGCTTATCAGGGCTGGAACAAATACCCCGAAGCCATTGAAGCCTATAAGTTGGCCATAGAACACAATATTGGTAACGAAAACGCCCTGTACGAGCTGGCTTTTTGCTTGGATATGCAAGGCGAACTCGAAAGCAGCCTACCGTATTATCAACAGTTTATTGATACCGATCCCTACTCGCATGAGGCATGGTACAATATTGGGGTGGCGTATAGCAAATTAGAACGCTTTGACGAAGCCGCCGATGCGTATGAGTTTGCTGTAGCTATTAAAGAGAAGTTTCCTTCGGCACACTTTAATTTGGCAAATACCTACATGAACTTGGGGCGATTCCCTAAAGCCGAGGAGCACTACCGCTATACGTTGGAAATGGAAGAGCCTACACCCGAAACGCTTTGTTGCTTGGGAGCCAGTCTCGAAAAACAACAGATTTACGACAAGGCTATTCAGCAGTACCGTGAAGCTATCAAGCTCGACCAGCAGTGGGACGACGCTTGGTTTGGCATAGGCGTTTGCTTGAGCGAACAAGATAAGTGGTACGAAGGTCTGCATTTTCTGCAAAAAGCCCTCAAACTCAACGACAAAAACGCTTGGTATTGGCAAGCTGTGGCCGAAGTTGAGGCAAAAATCGGTAATGTGGTTTCAGCGTTCGAGTCGTTTGAAAAGGCTGCCGAACTTGACCCTGCCAACCCCGATGTTTGGCTCAAGTGGTCGTGGATGCACTTTGAGCAAGGTGATTATGAGCAAGCTCAGGACATTATCCAAGAAGGCATTGATGAACTCCCCGAAGAGGCCGATTTGTACTATCGAGCCGTGTTGTATCTGATTCAGGCGGGGCAATTTAAAGAGGCATTTATTAACCTCGAAATGGCCCTCACGCTCAATTACGACAGTCACGTGCAACTGTACGAGTACTTTACGAACCTCGAAACGCAAAAAGCCTTGCACAAGATTATTGAGCAGTATCGGAAGTAATCTACATTTGACTTTTCATAAAAAAACGAACTATTTTGAAGCAAATAGTTCGTTTTTTTGTCGGCTGTCTCTGACAGCGGCTGTAGGCTCTGTCTATTAACTAGCCCA
Source organism: Spirosomataceae bacterium (assembly GCA_046329195.1). Lineage (GTDB taxonomy): Bacteria > Bacteroidota > Bacteroidia > Cytophagales > Spirosomataceae > JAXLVB01. Next base: position 2,666,581 of record JAXLVB010000001.1, read on the forward strand.
ATTATTTCACCAAAGTAACACGAAAAACACGCACCTAAAGTAGTGGCAACCTCGGGCAACGTTTGCTTGCGGTTGCCTTCGACTATTCGTTTTTTGTGTTCATTTAGGCCCGAGTGTGTTTTATTTTGTCTGCTAACAGAGAGGGCTCTTTTCCTTAGCATAAGTAGCTAATTGTCAACATGTTTATTTTCAAATTAGCAAATTTTCAAATTGGTAGTATCTTCGCAAGTTTCGGGTTTTAAGCCCATTGCCAGCCCCTTATCTTTGTGCCATCAACTTAATCAACATGGCAACACAAGACCTCATTAACTTCAACCGGATTGCAGAGGCAATCAACTACATCCAGCAGCATTTCAAGGAACAGCCCACGCTTGAGCAAGTGGCAGAGCAGGTTCATTTGAGTCCTCATCATTTTCAACGACTGTTTACCGAATGGGCAGGGGTAAGTCCCAAGAAGTTCTTACAGTACACCAGTGTTGAGTACGCCAAAGGGGTTTTAAAACACCCCAGCGCCACCTTATTTGATGCTGCTCACGAAACAGGGCTTTCGGGCACAAGCCGCCTCCACGACTTGTTCGTCAACATTGAAGGTATGACACCCGGCGAATACAAAAACGGTGGACAAAACCTCGCTATCAACTACAGCTATGCCGAAAGCCCTTTTGGCGCCTTACTGGTAGCTTCGACAGACAAAGGCATCTGTTTTATGGCTTTTGCCGACGACGAAGCGCAAGCATTGATTGAACTACGAAAACGGTTTCCGAAGGCTCGTCTCAAGCAAATGACCGACCTGATTCAGCAAAATGCGCTTTATATCTTTACTCACGACTGGAGTAAACTTTCGCAGATTAAGCTACACCTCAAAGGTACTGATTTCCAGCTCAAAGTGTGGGAAACCCTTTTGAAGATTCCAATGGGAAAACTCTCGACCTATGGCTCTATTGCCACCCAACTCCAAAATCCTGCTGCCTCAAGAGCCGTTGGTACAGCCATTGGCGATAATCCAGTGGCTTTTCTGATTCCATGCCATCGGGTTATTCAATCAACGGGCCTACTGGGCGGGTATCATTGGGGTAGCGCTCGCAAAGCTGCTATGATTGGCTGGGAAGCCGTCAAAGCCAATGCCTAACTCTGCCTGTATATGTTTTTGCACGACGAACTAAGCCCCCAAGCACTACACAGCCACATCCGACAAGGCCGTATTGTCTTGGGGGGCAACAAAAAATTAAAAATCTACGGAACCTTGCGGTGTCCATCAGGCAAGCGCTTAAAAAAAGCGAATCGGGTCTTCTTTGAATCTGAACAAGAGGCCCTCGCTAATGGTTACAGACCTTGCGGACATTGCCTCAAAACTGCCTATCTACAATGGAATTATTCCCAATCGAAACGAACCTAATCAACGTTTTGCCTTACGACGGAGAGAGTATTTATTATGGTCAAATTATAGAACCACAGGAAGCCACTCGTTATTTTGAGTCACTGTGGCAGACCATCGCTTGGAAAAACGACGAGGCCGTTATTTTTGGCAAACACCTCATTACCAAACGCAAAGTAGCTTGGTATGGCGATTCGGGCTTCTCGTACACGTATTCTAAAACTACCAAACAAGCCCTACCCTGGACGGCAGACTTGCTCGAACTCAAAGCATTAGTTGAGCAGCTAACCGATACCTCTTTTAACTCTTGTTTGCTGAATCTGTACCACAACGGCGACGAAGGCATGGGTTGGCATAGCGACGACGAAAAATCTCTGGCACCGGATTCGGCCATTGCATCAGTAAGTTTAGGTGCTGAGCGAAAGTTTAGTTTTCGCCATAAACAAACCAAAGAAACCCGCACACTGACTTTAGCAAGCGGCACGCTATTGGTTATGCAAGGTACTACTCAAACCCACTGGCATCATTGTCTGCCCAAAGCCAAAAAGGTAACAAGCCCTCGTATTAACCTCACCTTCAGAACGATGGTCTAACTACTACGAATAGTTGTTCTGTTGTACGATTCCTTTTTCAAATTCGGGCATTTCTGTTTTGGTTCAAGCGAAGACGCTTGAACCTTTTCAAATTTGGTAGAGGCGCATAAAATCAGCTGTTTTTTTGTTTATCTTAGGGCGGAATTTTCTCAAACCTAACGATATGAAAACGAAATGGTTATCGGTTTTGGTAGCAACCGTCACACTGGCAGTTGGGTATCAGAGCCTACACTATTGGAACAGTGACCGAATCGACTTTAACACCCAAGTAAAACCCTTGCTCAATCGCAAGTGCATCGCCTGTCACGGAGGTGTCAAGCGGGCTGGTGAATTTAGCTTGTTGTTTCGACAAGATGCCGTCGGAACAAAGGGTAAGTCAGGGAAAATAGCCATCGTGCCAGGCGACGCTAGCCACAGCGAAGTGATTCGACGTATTACGTCGCACGACCCTGAAGAACGAATGCCCAAAAAAGAGGAACCTCTTTCGTCTGCTGAAATTGAACTGCTAACCAACTGGATTGACCAAGGCGCCGAATGGGGCGACCACTGGGCCTACACCCCCTTGCATGAGGTAAAAGTGCCCAAGTCAGGTTTATTGGCAGGTTTTTTTGACTGGATTTGGGGTAACAAAGCCAGTGAATGGGCCAAAAATGACGTTGACTTTTTTGTGTGGGACAAACTCCAAGCCAATGGATTGAAGCCTTCGGTCGAAGCCGAAAAAGCAACACTTTTGCGCAGAGTATCGCTAGATTTAACAGGCTTGCCTCCTTCACATGACTTGTTGCAACGGTTTTTAAAAGACAATCGCCCCAATGCCTACGAAATCGTAGTAGATAGCCTATTGGCTTCGCCACAGTACGGCGAACGCTGGGCTGGCATGTGGTTGGATATTGCTCGTTATTCCGATACCAAAGGCTACGAACGAGACGACTCACGCAGCATTTGGAAGTACCGAGACTGGCTCATCAAGGCATTTAACGAGGACAAACCCTACAACCAGTTCATTGTGGAGCAATTGGCGGGTGATTTGCTCCCCAACCCCACAGACGACCAGCTGATAGCCACGGCCTTTCATCGCAACACCATGACCAACGACGAAGGCGGCACCGATAATGAGGAATTCAGAACCGCTGCTGTCATAGACCGAGTAAACACCACGTGGGAAACCCTCCAAAGTACCACTTTTGCTTGTGTGCAGTGCCATAGCCACCCATACGACCCTTTCCGGCACGAAGAATATTACAAGTATTTGGCTTTTTTCAATAATTCCAGGGACGAAGACAGCTACGGTGACTATCCGCTGCTGCGTACTTTTTCAGAAACGCAACAAGCTAAGTTAGACTCCCTAACGAACTGGATTCGGCAGGAGTCTTCGGTGCAACATGCCCAAGAGGTCAAGAAATTCCTCAAAATGTGGCATCCTGCCTATAACTCGCTGGTCTGTGACAAATTCGTAAAAAGCGAACTGATTGATACCAAATGGCTGGGTGTTCAGAACGGTGGCTCGGCTCGCTTGGCACGGGTTAATCTCACGGGCAAAACCCAGTTGTTGTACCGGTATCAATCCAACAAACCAGGCGGCACCTTACTCATTAGGCTCGATAGCCTGAATGGCAAGGTATTACAACAGACTAAGATTGATACGACTGGCCGCAAAGGCTGGCAGTTTGTGCTATTGGATATTCCGGTGGTTTCGGGCGTTCATGACGTTTATTTTACGGCACTTAACCCCAAGCTCAAAGGGGCCGAAGATTATACCATTCAGTTTGATTGGATGACCTTTGGCGCCACCTACGTGCCCGGCAAAGGCAAACCCGGGTATGCCGTAGCTCAAAAGCAATTTTGGGACTTGATGTACCAAAGCCCCGAGGTGGTCACCCCCATCATGCTCGAAAACCCTGCTGATATGTTTCGCAAAACGCAGGTATTTGAGCGAGGCAACTGGCTCGCCAAAGGCAAAAACGTCAGCCCCAACGTACCTGCTTCGCTGGGTGGCCTTCCCAAAGGCTACGCCCCCAACCGCTTGGGGTTGGCCCAATGGATGACCAGTCGCCAACAACCTCTCACGGCTCGCACGGCAGTCAATCGTTTTTGGGAACAGTTGTTTGGAACAGGGTTAGTCGAAACTTTAGAAGATTTTGGCACACAGGGGCTAAGCCCTACCCACCTAGGACTCCTTGATTATCTGTCGCTTCAGTTTGCGACTGAATACAAGTGGAGCATGAAGCGTTTGCTCAAGACTATGGTGATGTCGGCTACGTACCGTCAGGACTCAAAAGCCTCGCCCGAATTGTTGGAGAAAGACCCCTCTAATCGCTGGCTAGCCCGTGGGCCACGAGTGCGTCTGTCAGCAGAGCAAGTGCGTGATCAAGCCTTGTCTATCAGTGGACTGTTGAGTACCAAAATGTATGGGAAAAGCGTCATGCCCTATCAACCCGATGGTGTTTGGCAGTCGCCTTACAATGGGCGTTCGTGGGAGCAGAACTACGACGAAGACGGCTATCGGCGAGCGCTTTATACTTATTGGAAACGAACCAGCCCCTATCCGTCGTTGCTGATGTTTGATGGCGCCAGCCGGGAAGTCTGTTTGGCACGGCGGATTCGCTCGAACACACCTCTGCAAGCCTTAGTTACACTCAACGACCCTGCTTTTTTAGAAGCTGGCAAACAACTGGCCCTTCGGATGGAAGCCGAAGCGAAAGGTACTCCCGAAACACAACTTCGCTACGGTTATCAGTTAGCCATGGCGCATGATATTAATCCCGCCAAGTTGGCGATTCTCAAACGACTATACGAACAAAACTTAGCTAACTTTCGTAAACATCCAGACCAAGCGATGGCTTTGCTCAACATCTGCCCCGACGACGACAAGCGCTACTGGCCCAAAGACATCCCTGCTCGTGCTACCTTGCTGACCGTAGCCAATACACTCATGAATCTGGATGAGTTTATTACGAAAGAATAGTATATTTGACAAATTACCAAAGCCTATGGAACTAATAGCCCCTCAATTATACACCGCCGACGAATACCTTGCTTTAGAAGAAAAATCTATGGAACGCCATGAATTTGTCAATGGCGAAATAATCCCTATGGCTGGAGAAACCCCTGATGCAAACGAGATTGCGAGCAACCTCCTTGTTTTTTTTAAACTGTTACTAAAAGGAAAACCTTTCAAGACGTATGACCATGATGTCAAACTGATGATTGGTACTAAAAAAATCTTTCGCTATCCTGATATGATGGTGGTAAAACAAGAAGGCGTAGATAAAAAATGGGTTACGCATCCTGTATTGATTGTTGAAGTTCTTTCTGAAAGTACCGAAAAAATAGATCGTGAAAAGAAACGAGTAGAGTATTGTTCATTGGCTACCATGCAATATTATTTGCTTGTTCATCAAGACGAACCCTGTGTGGAGGTTTTTCGTCGCAATGGGAAAAAATGGGAGTTTGAATTTTACACCTCACTCACCGATTTTATTGAATTACCTTTCTTTGAAACCAAGGTTACACTAGAAGAAATTTACGAAGGCATCACCTTTGACCACAACTCCACCACTCATGAAACTCCTACACGAAGCTAATCAGCGGTTTTTGGAGTAAAAGGTATCAATTTAATGGGTTTCTTAATAAGCACTTAAGAATGAAAACTTTAAACCGTTGTTTGTTTGCTTTGATAGCACTCTTCTTCAGCTTTTCTGCCTGTAAAAAAGCAGAACAAGCTCAAGATACAGCTGTTTTACCCTTACAAACCTGTGTAATTGAAAGTTATTTTGAGAACCCTTTCCCAACACCTTCATACAATTTTAAACGAACCGCAGATAATTTAATTACACAAATTTCGGTCATTACAGGACGTCATTACGATGCTGGAACTTTTACCTATTTGCGTTACGAAAAAGTAGGACAGCAAATTTCAAAAATTGATGTTCATTATGTGGACAAATTCAGAGGGGCAGAATACACAGAAGATTCTACCATTACCGATTATTCTTTGGAGTTTGATGCTCAGGAATTACTTAAAAAAGTCTGGATAAAAACAGCTAAAGATGCTCAAAAGCGGTTACTAAATGAGTATAGTTATCAGAATAATACCCTTAGTTCTTGCAAAGTATATAATGACACAGGAGGCTTCATAATCCGAAACTACACCTATCAACAAGGAGTGCTAAACAACTGGACACAAAATAGTGGCACAAGTAGCGACGAATCATGTCAGTTTGAGTTTTATGCTGACCAATCTCGCCCCGCAAGTACATTAGCTTTGATAGAAAGCTATTTTTTAGGGTTAACGCTCCCTCGATATACTTCATTTTCTATATTCTTACCTACCGCTACACAGCAAGCAATTTTTGGCCATAAATTACCCAAACGAGTTATTTCATATCATCCATCAGGTAACAAATCCATAGGGCTGAAGTACGAGTTAGATACAAACAATAACCTCAAGAGGTTATCTTTTGCAGTTGAATCATTTACTCAAAATAGCCCGCCTCCTTTTGCAAGTGATTCCGTGTTTTCTAATCAAAACAGCTATGCTTTTTACTACTATACATGTAAATAACCACTCATGAAACTCCTACACGAAGCTAATCAGCGGTTTACTGAGTACGAAACCCGCCGGCATTTTCTCAAACAGTGTACCACAGGCCTAGGTGCAATGGCAATGGGTTCGCTATTGGGGGGATGCGATTGGTTGGGCAAAAACACTACTGCTACCATCACTGACCCTATGTTTCCTCGGGAGCCTCATTTTGCGCCCAAGGCCAAGTCCGTGATTTACCTGCACATGGCAGGAGCACCCAGTCAATTGGAGATGTTTGACTACAAGCCTGAACTGCGAAAGCTCGATGGCCAAGACTGTCCTCAGTCTTTTCTGGAAGGCAAAAAATTCGCCTTCATCCGTGGAGTACCCAAGATGCTGGGACCTGTCTATGACTTCAAACAATACGGCCAGTCAGGTGCTTGGGTGTCTGACTTGTTACCGCATTTTAGCAAAGTAGTGGACGACGTCACCTTCCTAAAGGCCATGTACACCGACCAGTTCAACCACGCCCCGGCGCAACTACTCATGCACACAGGTAGCGCACGCTTAGGCCGCCCGAGCATGGGGTCTTGGGTAACGTATGGCTTAGGTTCTGATAATCAGAATCTTCCGGGGTTTATCGTGTTAGCATCGGGCGGCAAGCAACCCGATGCCGGCAAATCTATCTGGGGAAGCGGCTTTTTGCCTTCCATCTATCAAGGTGTACAATGTCGGTCGGTGGGGGACCCTGTCTTGTTTGTGTCTGACCCGCAGGGCATGAATCGTGACGTTCGGAAAAACATCATCACGGCCATCAACGACATCAACCAACAGCAATTTGACGAATTTGGCGACCCCGAAACTCTCACTCGCATTAGCCAATACGAAATGGCATTTCGGATGCAAACTTCTGTGCCAGAGGTGTTTGACTTGAGCAAAGAGCCTGACTATATCCATCAATTATACGGAACAGAACCCGGCAAGCCGTCCTTGGCTAACAATGCGCTGTTGGCTCGCAAATTGGTCGAAAATGGCGTGCGCTTCGTGCAGTTGTTTGATTGGGGCTGGGACATGCACGGCACCAACGAAGGAGGCGCCCTCGACGGCGGCTTTGTAGATATAGCCCGCCGAGCCGACAAAGCCATGACCGCCTTGTTAGTTGATTTAAAACAACGAGGCTTGTTAGACCAAACCTTGGTGGTATGGGGTGGCGAGTTTGGCCGTACACCCATGCAAGAAAACCGAGAAGGTCGTAAGTTGATGTTCAAAGGCCGTGACCACCACGTAGAGGCATTCACCGTATGGATGGCAGGTGGGGGCATTCGGCAAGGTTATACGCACGGCGAAACCGACCCTGTAGGCTATACAGGCATCAGCGGACGAACCCACGTACACGATTTACAGGCGACCATCTTAAACCAATTAGGCTTTGACCATGAAAAACTCATCTATCCGTTTCAGGGCCGCCCCTTCCGCCTGACCGATGTCAGTGGTAAAGTGATTCGAGAGGTAGTGGCGTGAAGCGTTAGTTGAGTTTAATCAACGACTTAGTATTGGCACCTTCAACGTGGAGGCATAGCTTTATTTCCAACCCAAATCGTATCTTTTCAAAGTTTTTGAACCAAATCAGGTAATATGGCAACATCCCTCATGGAGCTGACTACTATTCAAGAAGTAGTCAAGCGAATTAACCAACTTAGCGAGCAATCGCCACGGCAATGGGGCAAAATGACCGTTGGACAAATGCTCACCCATTGCGCTGATCAGATTCGGATTTGTTACGAAGAAAAACCTGCTGGCGTGTTTGGGAACAACATCACGCAAGCCATTGCTAAGTTTTTGGTGACCAAAATGGGAATGAAAATGCCTAAAAACATCCGAACTTTACCCGAACTGGATCCCAACAAAGACCTCATGACTCAGCCAAGCAATTTTGAGCAAGACCGCCTGCAACTCGTTGCCTTAGTGGAGCGTTTTTTTGATTTACCCTCTAACCGTACTTATACCCACCCACTGCTGGGCAGCGCTCAAAAAAGCGACATTGGTATTCTCATCTATGTGCATTTAGACCATCATCTCCGCCAGTTTGGCGTATAACCAAGGGGAGCCTTATCTCTCCGTAATTTATTTTTGTTTCTCTGAACCTAACGCATTATGAATCAACACATAACCCGAAGAGGCTTTCTAAAAGCCAGTAGTTTGGCCGTAGGAGCAATGGCTCTGCCCAGCCTTACACACGCCGATGAAGTGGTGGTGGGGCATCAAAATTTCCGCTACAAGGTAGTGCCCAACTGGGGCGTGCTCGATGCCGGACAAAACCCCGTCAACGACTGCCACGAGATGGTGCAAGATGCCAAAGGACGGATTTTTATGCTCACCAACGAGACCAAAAACAATGTGCTGGTTTATGACAAATCGGGTAAATTACTCGATGCGTGGGGACATGATTATCCCGGCGCTCATGGTCTAACACTGGTCAATGAAGGTGGCGAACAATTCTTGCTGATTTGTGATACCGACCGACATCAGGTGATCAAAACAGACCTCAAAGGACGGGAAATTTTTAAGCTCGACTACCCCAAAGAAACAGGCGTGTATGCGCATCCAGCCAAATTTAAACCAACCGAAACGGCTGTAAATCCTGCCAACGGCGACATTTATGTGGTAGATGGCTACGGCTCCAACTACGTGATTCAGTACGATGCCAAAGGGCGGTACATTCGGCATTGGGGCGGTACAGGCGATGCCAACGAGCAGTTTAACTGTTGCCACGGTGTGGTAGTTGACACTCGCAACAAACAAAATCCGACCTTGCTGATTACGTCTCGCTCGCACCAGATGCTCAAGCGCTTTACCCTCGATGGCAAATACCTGAGCTCTATTGCCTTGCCGGGCACGTTCGTCTGCCGCCCTGTGTTGCATGGCGACAACATCTTTGCCGCAGCGTATCGTTCTACCTCACAAGATTATCCTAACACGGGTTACGTGACCATTTTGGACAAAAACGACAAGGTAGTCTCTACCCCAGGAGGTACCGAACCAATCTATCAGAATGGCGTGCTGCAAGAGCAACGCAAAGACCGCAGTTTTATGACGTTTTTGCATCCGCACGACGTGTTGGTGGACGAAGACGAAAGCCTTTATGTAGCGCAATGGGCCTCCCGCAAAACCTATCCGATTAAGCTTGTACGAGTCTAACGCTGTGGTATAAACGTAAATCAAACCAAAATCCTTCGCTCTATCGAAGTAACCGTCAGTTTGCGTTATCTGTTAGAACATGTTTAGCTGTAATCCTACGATTTAATAACGATTACGTATCTATGCTCACCCATTTTATCGAATTTATTGGGCGTTTTCACCCGCTTGTTGTACACCTGCCTATCGGCATTCTTCTGTTGGCCTTTGTGTTTGAGTGGCTGGCTCGCCAACCAGCGTATCATCACCTAACCAGCGCTATCGAGGAAGCCTATTTTTGGGCCATGCTGACGGCCATAGTATCGTGCGTAGCAGGGTATTTGCTTTCATTATCAGGTGGTTATGACGAAGATGCCCTGTCGCTACACAAATGGATGGGCATCGTTCTTACTGGGGTAGCAGGTTTCTTATGGGTCGGCAAAAAGTTCTCGCTACCCACGGTTTTTCAACAAATAAGCATCGCCGCAGCTGGTATTTTATTGGCTTTTACAGGGCATTTGGGGGGTACCCTTACCCACGGCGACGGCTACCTGTCGCAGCCCTTAGCGGCAGCCTTTGACGGTGACGCTGGTCCATTACAAGAGCGCAAACCCCTTGCCAACGTGCAAGAAGCGCAGGTATATCAGGAGGTCATAGCGCCGATTTTATCAGAGAAATGTGTACAGTGTCATAACCAGAAGAAACAAAAAGGTGACTTGCGCCTCGATTCGCCGGAGCATATTCAGAAAGGTGGCGAAAACGGCCCTATTCTGGTAGCTGGTAAGCCTGCCGAGAGCCATTTGTATGAATATCTCACTTTGCCCGAAGGCAACGACAAACACATGCCTCCCAAGGGTAAGCCTCAGCCTACGCCTCAAGACATCGCTCTAATTCAGTGGTGGATTCAAAACGGAGCACCGTTTGACAAGAAAGTCTCACAACTTCCACAAGACGACGCCATCAAGCCCGTTTTGACCAGTCTGGCATCGGGTAGTGCAGGGCAGGCTGCCAACGGTACGCCCGATGTACCTACGGCGACCGTCTCAGCCGCCGATGCAGGAGCCATAGCCGCTCTCCGCCAGCTCAATGTGTTGGTGATGCCCGTAGCAACCGAGAGCAATTACCTCATGGCCAACATGGTAAATACCCCCCAATTTGGCGATGCTCAAGCCGCTCAACTGCCTGCCTTGAGCAAGCAATTGGTGTGGCTTCGCTTGGGCAACACCCAAATCACCGACGCTGGATTGAAAGAAATAGGCAAACTGAGCAATCTCACTCGCCTGAGTTTAGAACACACCTCCATCGGCGACGCTGGCTTGAGTGCCCTCAGCGGCTTGAGTCAGTTGCAATACCTCAACCTTTTTGATACCCAAGTTACAGACAAAGGCTTGCAGGTGCTCTCTAAGCTCAACAACCTCCATACGGTGTACGTGTATCAGACCAAAGTGACTCCACAAGGTGTATTAAGTCTTCAGAAAGCACTTCCACAAGTACGAATAGACACGGGCGGCTACCAAAAACAACTGTTGGCTATCTCAGACACCCTCAAACCCGAAGCCTCCCACAAACCCGACGAGAAAAAAGGTAAGAAATAATCCATTACCGCCCCCCTCCATCGCAAGTGAAGTGGGTCTATCGGCTGGGAAGGTTTTAGGGTTAGGTGAGAGGCTACTATGAATTACCCATACAATGGACAACCGCTAATTCCGAAGGGATGATAGGATTATAGTACCATTGCTTAGGTCTTACTAAAGCCCCGAAGGGGCGATAGGTTCATTCCGCTGCCCAAACTCTGTCGCCCCTTCGGGGCTTGGAATGTGATGTTTACCTGTTTTCTATAATCTTGCCGTCCCTTCGGGACTGGACGATTGACGGGGAAATTTTACATACGTACCTATATCATTCAACTTGCTGGTGTTATTGAACACCGTCCACTTGAAACCAACAGGGAAAGAAAGCCCTATTACTTGTCATAGCATACGAAGCGGGTCTATCGGCTGGGAAGGTTTTTAGGAGTGGGAGAGAAACTCTAATCAGTTTACCCATACAATGGACAACCGCTAATCCCGAAGGGATGATAGGATTATAGTACCATTGCTTAGATCTTACTAAAGCCCCAAAGGGGCGATAGGTTCATTCCGCTGCCCAAACCCTGTCACCCCTTCGGGGCTTGGAATGTGGTGTTTACCTGTTTTCTATAATCTTGCCGTCCCTTCGGGACTGGACGATTGACGGGGAAATTCTACATACGTGCCTATATCATTTAACTTGCTGGTGTTATTGAACTTGTCATAGCATACGAAGCGGGTCTATCAGCTGGAAAGGTTTTAGGGTTGGGTGAGAGGCTACTATGAATTACCTATGCAATGGACAACCGCTAATCCCGAAGGGATGATAGAATTGTAGTACCATTGCTTAGGTCTTACTAAAGCCCTGAAGGGGCGATAGGTTCATTCCGCCGCCTCTTCGGGATTGGACGATTGACGGGGAAATTCTTCACATGTACCTATATCACTAAGTCTTGTTTTTCAAGCAGTTTATCTTCCAAATTAACCCAATGTAATATCCAATAATGGGGGCAAGGCCGTATCCCATGATCATGACAGGAAAATTCCCAACCAACGTTGATAGCAATATCAAACAGAAATAAACACCTAAGGCAAGAGATAAACTGTCTTTTTGGGAATATACGCCTACAAAAGGCAAAATCAATAGAAGTAGAGAAAGTATAGATGCAAAAAATAAAAATAGCGAAATCTTTTTTGTCATAGCAATGATGCCCTCCACATAGTTAACGGGTGCTAATTGGTCCAGCTTGTACCAAGCATAAATGATCAGACCCCATGAAAATAGAAAGAGCAAACTAAGAATAGTTTTGTTCTTAGTTTTAGTCAGAATCAGAAGAAATGATGCCAACGAAAACGCTGTAACCAGTGAGGCATCGGGTTGTAACAAAAAAATAATGCTACTTAGCACAGAGAAAAAAATACAAAGTATAAGGTTTCTGACTTTTGAAAGTTGGAGCAAGATTACAGGCGAAACGAGTAAGCCGATATTAATCTGAAATGACTTAATAGTAAGCCAGCGATGTACATTTTCGATGCCCGTACCATTGAATGTGCTCAATAGTAAAACCGTTGCAATAATTAGAATGGGATAGGGATTGATAGGGTTGGGTAGCCTTATTTTTCTTGAAAATAGCACTGCGATCAATGTACACAAGCAAACACAAGCCAAGTTTAAAAGCCAAATTTGTTTGGGTACGCCGAAATAGTACATCGTATAAACGCCTATAAGGGCCGCCGGTAAAGGAACGAAGGGGAAATACGATGTACGAGCCTTGTAAACGTTCAATGTATTTGATTAATAAAGTTTATCACTTGTTGTATGGCCAGCCAGTAGTAGGGTACACTTGTATCCAACCTATGGGTTAATACTCTCAGACAAGGAACACCTCTGTTCATTCATGCGATAATACAAAGTTTGATCAGAAAAACAAAGAAGAGCGATGAGGCAGACTTCGGGAACATTTCTTTTTTGCCTCTTTCTATCGGTACCCCCATCCAACTTTGAGCGGGGCGCTCTACTCATGTCTTTATGCCTTGGGAGCTGACGTAGAGGAGTCCATGACGGGTGGCAACTACCAACAGCAGAGGAGTTTTTCCTTGATTTTGTCATAGAAATCAACGGAGGAAAATCATTTGAAGAAATGCAAGCAAATCAATAAAAAGGTGGTTGTTGTCGCCAGGGAAGTTGAAGACCCATTGAATCGCTCTGAGTGCTTGTCGAAGTGATGTTTGAAGTTGAAGCTGTTTAAACTTTTTATTTTTTGTGTAAGACGAGCCATTTTTTAACACAAAGTACACAAAGAAATTTACACGAAGACCACAAAGAGAGAGAGCTAGTTTGCGTTTTGTGTACGTTGTGCCTAAGCTTTGGGTGCTTTGTGTTTAAGTTGAAAAGTTTAAACAGACTCGTTCATTGAAAAAGTCCAAACGAGGTTGATGCCCACAGAAAAAATGTCAAGTTTTGATAAAAATACCCAAGTGTATGTGTCCTGCCCCCTGTCTTACGGTACCAGTTTAAAGTAGAGATTCTGATTTAGTTTTTCAAAGTTAGCAGGTGTTTGATATTTCAAGCAGGAATGTGGCCTTAGAAAATTATAGTTGCTGTGCCATGTTGTCAACAGGTCGTTGATTTCCTCGAGAGAATAGAACCAATTCAAGTTCAGGCACTCCTTCCGAAGCGTTCCGTTGAGGCGTTCGATGATTCCGTTCTGGGTCGGCTTACCCGGTTGGATGAACTTGATTTCAACACCCCTGGCCGCTGCCCACCCAGCAAGCGCTTGGCTGATGAATTCCGGGCCGTTGTCGCAGCGGACATAGCGGGGGAAACCCCTGATTTGGCCAATCCTGTCGAGGGTTTCCACCAGTTTGGGGGCGGTGATGCTGGCAGCTGCCTCCACCCAGAGGTCTTTTCTCGAGCACTCGTCCACCACGTTTATGATTCGCACGCTCTGCTGTTTGTCCCCCATCACCCACTCGCTCAGGAAGTCCATCGCCCAGCCTTCGTTGATTTTCTCTGGCGGTAGCAAACCCTCGAAGACCCGCTTGATGCGGGGCTTTTTTGGGTTCCTGTGCAGGCTTAGTCTTGCGCTCTGATAAAGCCGGTATGCACGGTGCCTGCCGATTCCTTCGCCTTGGTTCTTCAGGTAGGCCAACATCAGGCGGAAGCCCCATGCCGGGTGTTCCCGCCTAATCTGCTTCATCCTTTCCACCCAATGGGTGGCCCAATCGGTGGTCATGGCCGTCGATTTGCGCTCTTTCTGCTCATACGCTGTCGAGCGTCTCAGGCGCAGCCACTGGCAGATGCGGCGTTTGCTCAACCCGGCCTGTTTACCCTGTACATGACCCATCAGTTCCACCTTTGCTGCTGGGCCTGCTTCTTTTTTAGGAACTCCACCGCCTCGCTGACCACCTCGTGCTTGAGTTGCAGCTCGGCGTACATCTTTTTGAGGCGGAGGTTTTCCTGTTCGAGTTCCTTGAGTCGGCGCTTGTCCTCCTGCTGTTCCGTCTCTGCCTCGTTCTTCCACTTGTAGAACGTGGCTGGGCTTATTTGGTGTTCTTCGCACAGAGCCTCTACTGTCTTGGCTCCTTTCAGGTAGCTGTCTAGTATGGCTCTGCGCTGGCTCTCGTTGAATCTGCTCTTTCGCATGGTGCTTGTTTTAAGTGTGAAAATAATTGTTGTCCATTATTTCTCTACTTATTTTTGGCACCGCTCTCTGGGGGGCAGGACAAACTTGGGACGAAGTCCCAAATTGATTCTGAGAACCAAAACAAATCTAGTAACTATTTGGAGAAAAGCAAGCATACTTTGAAAAAAGGTGGTGGCTGTCGCACGAAAAGGTAAAGTCCTTTGAATTACTCTGTCACATCGTGGCAAGATAAGTGGAAAAACCTTTGAATCAACCTCACAAAGTTGCTGTCCGCCAAAACGCTTCAAATTGAAGTAAAACCAAACTTAAAAGAGCAACCTGTACGCTGAAAGTGTCAAATTGAACGAAATAAAAGAACTAAATTCCTATAAAGGCACTGATAATTAATGAATTATGCAAAAAACAATTAAATACTATCACTCTTTACTTCCAACCAAGAATTGATGTAATTGTCAATATATTTCCTTCTACTTACCTTTCTTAATTGTAGAAAAGCTAAACATAGGGAAATTAATACAACTAAAATACTTGTTACTGATAATAAGTCAATATCATTATCTTTGAAAAGGTAAATGCAGCATAACGTAAGACAAAATCCGCTTAATAAAATAAAGAGTAATAATATTGATGTGGTAAAACTTGATTTCTTACTCATCATGAGGTCTCTATTTCTGAGTTTTTGGAGGTTAGTTTCCCAATTTAAAGCATCTTCATTAGATTCGATAAAAACGAGAATGTAAGTCCCTATTCGAGCAGTTAAACTTATATTAGTTGCAATAAGAATAATTGAAGGGATTATAATGAAAAAGGGAGATAAAAACATATACCATATAGGATTATCTTTTATAGCATAACCTAATAGTACGGCAGTAACTGTAATATTGGCTATGTAAATATTTGAATTAATAAGCCTATATTGAGCAATCTCATCTCTTAATGTTTTATATTCATTTTCCATTTATTTCATTCATTCTTCCAACTCATAGTAATGAGATGGCTTAGGTTAAAAGTTGAATTAAATGATTATGGTTTCAAGCCTTTTCTCATTACGGATGTTGGAACACAAGTTTAGGTTGCAAACTCGCTGAACAAACGTCCAAGTGAAAATTGAGCCACAAACCAAACAAACTGCCGAGTAGTAAAATTATTGAAATGTGGGTCGCATTCTTTGAAACTACTCGCCAATTTGCTGTCGGTTTGATAATTTGCACTCCTTGAATAAGTCCAAAGTGAGTGCTTGTCGCAATGATTTGTCCAAATCCATAAACGACAATCTAAATTAATTAAAAACTTTTAAATTGTCAAGTTTATGAAAAAAAGTATTGAATTTAAAATTTGGGAAACTCCACTTGAATTTAAGATTAGAAATTATCCAATTAAGATAATTTCTCAAAATCTGGAAATTGCAAATCAAGTGAAGGGTATTTCTTTTTCAAGTCATTAGCAATCCTATTTTTTATCTTTGGAATTTCTTTTAAATCACTTTGAGATAAGTTTTGCTTTGACATTAAAAAGTTAATAAAATATTCTAAGACAGCAATTCTAAATTCATTGTCAATAACTGAATTTGCCAAATTTAATTCTCCTACTGAAATCATAAGTTAATTTATTTAAAGTGTGAAATGAAAATTTTTCCAACATGTATTGGACGAACAACTAATTCAATATTTTCTTGGTTTTGTTATACTAACAACTCAAAAGTGCTGTTATATTATGCTAATTTACACGGTTCTGTTAGAAAAACAAAGAAAATGAGTAAAAAATCACTGTTTTTTAGGTGTCTGGTGTTGGTTGTATAGGGTGTTATATTTTTCCGCCCTCGTTAGTGCTTGAGCGTGGCGATACCAATAAGGAGTAGGAGGTTTTCTGCCAGTTATTGAAAAGCTATACTTTATTGATTTTCAGAATATTTCATATCTTTTCGCTTCAATAGCTGGCGCATGGGTTGTTGTCATTTTTTGACGGATGGTAAACACCAACAAAGGGGGAAATCTGTTTAATCGTTACAAATTTAATTGATTTGACTATTACAAATTATAATCATGAATTTATTTGGGCAACATCGCTTTTTGAGACCTCACTTTATAAGCATTAAACCAATGATTAAATAAGTTTACTCTATCTTTTCCTTGAAAATCGTCATTGATTGAGAATTGTCTGTACTCCTTCTCCCCAACTTTCAAATAATATTTGCCGTTATTTTCTTCCCAATAACACCTTCCCATAAAAAAAATATCGTCGTCAATCAAAACACCATGCCACTGTGGGATATTGTCATACTCCCAAAAATCCAACTTTAAATGTCCATTGCTAAACTCAGTTTTTTGGTTTTTCTTAAAAATCTCAATACACTTTAAAGTATTATCCGCTAATATCTCAAGTCTTTGTTGTCCCCAATTATGTAATGTTTTCGGACTTACCAAAACCATTTCAATAAATATTTTGGGTTTAGGCTTATGGGTTGTCAAAATTTCTATTACAGTATCTTCGACTATATTTTTCCAAGAAAATTGCGATGATACTGCTAAGATTTTAATTGATACTTCTCCATTAGACCTTGCTCTTTCGTTTAATATCTCCCTGATATCAATTAAAGCCTTTGCAAAGTAAGGATATGTTGGAGGGGCAACATTATTGACTTTTTCTCCTAATTCTACAATGTTCTTGTTGTTATTTTTTATCCCATTATTAATATCATCTAATCTTGAATCAATACCTTCTAATCTTGTTTTCAAGGTTTTATAAAAATCAAAAATTACAAAAAGTAGGGTTACACCAAATAATGCCAACAAGCCTGCTTTCCACTTGTCATCTCTTATGATCACAGTTGTTGATATTGCAATAATTAGAATAATTAAACTTATCTGCCTTGCTTTTGGATAAGTTTCAAAGAATAAATCAATAAAATTCTTTTTTTTCATATCTGTTTCAAGATTAGAGAATAGATTTAAGATTTTGGAATAGATAATACTTGTTGTTCAAATTTCCAACATGTATTGGACGAACAACTAATCCAATACTTTCTTGGTTTTGTTATATAGTCAGCACCTATGCACTGCCATTTAGTGCAATACTAAACGGTTTTGTTAGAAAAACAAAGAAAATCGTTTTTTTTATTACCAGTGCTCTTTCACCCATCGCCCCAAACACTCCTCCAATCGCCGCAAGCCTTCTGTAAAGTTGTCGGTGGGGGAGTAGCCAAAGCCTAACCTAAACGAGGTAGGGGCTTGCTCAAACCAATGCCCGGGACCAACGAGCGTGTGGTAGTCGTGGTAAAGGCTGTGGTAAAATGCCTCTGCGTCAAGCTGATAGCCAGCTTTTAATCTGGGAAAACACACCACGCCCGCTTGGGGTTCTACCCAGTCGAGGTAGGGCTGGCGAGCAAACCAAGCCTTGAGCACCGCAAAATTTTGCCGGATTTGGGCGTGGATGGAGCCTAAGATTTCTTCTTTGCGGAGGAGTAGTTGATAGGCAATCTCCTCGTCAATCACCGAGTTGGTAATCGTAATCTGCTCTTTTGCAGCCAGTAAGTTGGTCATGAGCGTGTCGTCTTTACAAAGTAGCCAGCCCGTGCGGATGCCCGGCACGCCAAAGGCTTTGGACAAGGAGCAGACCGAAATCACCTGCGGGCTACGAGCCGCCACGTAGGGACGCAGGGGTGTCTGAAAGTTGAGGTCACGGTAGGTTTCGTCCACCAACAGGTAGATGCCTCGTGCTTCGGCCAAGGCAACGAGCTGCTCAATCAGCGTCTCCTCTACTACTACGCCCGTGGGGTTGTGGGGGTTAGTAATGCTGATGAGCTTGGTATGGGGCTGTAGGGCCTGCTCAACCTGCGCCAAGTCAAACCGATAGCCGTTTTCAAAGGGTAAGTCAATGATCGTCAGCGCACAACCGATGGCCCGTGGGGTTTCGAGATTGGTGCTATAATTGGGCCGAACCACCACCAGATGGTCGTTGGCGCTGAGCAGCGTGGTCGCTACCACAAACAAAGCCATAGCCGCCCCCGTGGTGGTGAGTACGTGTTGCGCCGCTAGGCCGGGGCTATCGGAGGCAATGAGCGCCCGCAGGGCCTGCTTGCCTCGATGCTCGCCATACGAAACCATCAGGCCGTTGAGGTCGAGGGACAGGTCTTCCCAGCGGAAGTCAGTCACGGAGCTTTCGGCCAAGTTGTAGTGGATGGTATCGTAGCCAAGTTCTTCTGGCGATTCGATTTCGATGGACATGCGGTTGTAGTTCATACGGCTTTTTTGTAGGGCGATTGGGCAAATCGTCCTGTTTGCAGATAGACCATTTGGTCCATCGTTTTACAATTTTTCAAGACAAATTTGCATGTTTTTACTTTGTTTCTAAACTTAGCAACAAAGAATCGGTTGAGAAAAAAGCAAACCGATGCTAACAAACCCCCAAAACAACGTTTTATGCCAATTCCTGAAGCGACACAAGGCCAACAACGTGTGGTCATCGAGCGAGTTACCCCCGAACTTGACGGGGGCAAATGGGCGATAAAAGCCGTGCCCGGTGATGAAATTTATGTAGAAGCGAATATTTTTCAAGATGGTCACGACAAATTATCGGCTCGCTTGCTGTATCGCCACGAGAAAGACAAGAAGTGGACGGAGGTAACGATGCGGTTTTTGAACAACGACCGCTACGGTGGATTCTTCCCAGTAGAAAAACAAGGCTATTACTACTATACCATTGAAGGCTGGGCAGACCATGCGGCCAGCTGGCAACACGAGATTGGCCTCAAAATCAGAGACGGCCAGCACGTCAATGTAGAGCTACTGGTAGGCGCTAACCTGCTCGACGAAATGGCCAAACAAGCCAAAGGCGACGAGAAGAAAGCCCTACAAGAAGCCGCCAAGCTACTCAGAGACCCCAACCGCTACCACGACGCTGTGCAGATGGCCATGAGCTTCATGATGAACGAGTGGATTCATAAATTTGCTTTGAAACATCACGCATCCCGCTATACGCAGGAGCTTCGGGTGTATGTGGACCGTGAAAAGGCGGTCTTTAGTACGTGGTATTCGTTGTTTCCTCGCTCTACTCACCCCGAACCCGGCAAGCACGGTACGTTCAAAACCACCGAGGGGATTTTGCCCCGCTTGGCCGACTTGGGCTTTGATGTGTTGTACATTCCGCCGATTCACCCCATCGGGTATCAGTTCCGAAAGGGCAAAAACAACTCGACTACCTGCACCCCCGACGACCCGGGCGTACCCTACGGCATTGGCTCAGACTTGGGCGGTCACGATGCGATTTTGCCCGAACTGGGCACTCTCGACGACCTCAAAAGCCTGATGAAAGCCGCCAAAGGCTATGGCATCGAGTTGGCGCTTGACTTGGCGATTCAGTGCTCACCCGACCACCCGTGGGTGAAGTCAAACCCAGAGTGGTTTAAGATTCGCCCCGACGGCACGATTCAGTATGCCGAGAATCCGCCGAAAAAGTATCAAGATATTTACCCGGTTAATTTTGAAACCGAAAACTGGCGAGGGCTTTGGGAAGAACTACGCCGTATCATTTTTGTGTGGGCCGAGTGGGGCGTTCGGATTATTCGGGTGGACAACCCCCACACCAAGGCGTTTGGGTTTTGGGAATGGGTCATTGCCGAAACCAAGGCCAAGTATCCCGACATGATTTTCTTGTCAGAAGCCTTTACTCGTCCTCGGGTGATGGAGCAGTTGGCCAAATTAGGCTTTACGCAGTCGTACACCTATTACGTGTGGCGCACCAGCAAGTACGAACTCATGGAGTACATGACGGAACTGACCAAAGGCGAGATGCGTCATTACTTCCGCCCGAATTTCTGGCCCAATACGCATGACATTAACCCGTATATGCTGCAAGGGGGCTTAGAGCCTTTGTTTTTGGTGCGGTATTTCTTGGCGGCTACCTTGGCTTCTAACTACGGGATTTTTGGGCCTACGTATGAGTACATGGTACACGAAGCCTACCCAGGCAAGGAAGAATACCTCAACTCTGAAAAATACGAAATCAAGCATTGGGACTGGACCGTGGAGAACAAGCTAACTTCGCTGATTCGGATTGTGAATCGTTGTCGGAAGGAGAATGCGGCACTGCAACGTACCAATAACATCACCTTTGTGAACATCCCGAACGACAACTTGATTGGCTACTTGAAAACGGCTTCGGATGGAAACCGCATTTTGTGCGTGGTCAACTTGGATGGAAACGCCAAGCATGGCAGTGGATTGCAGCTATCGCCGAGCCTAATTGGTAAAAGTGAACACGAGGAGTATATCGTACACGACCTGCTGACGGATGCCAAGTACGTTTGGAAAGGCGAATGGAATTACGTTGAACTAAACCCACACGTGCTGCCCATGCACTTGTTCCGCATCGAAGATCGTTGGGAGTAGGTATTGGTTATTAGTTTGCTGGTAGCTGAGCGAAGCCGAAACTACCGGACGAATACTTGAAGGGTTAATCATCAAAACGCCCCGCCTCGAAACTTCGAGGCGGGGCGTTTGCTTAAAAGAGCTGTCAATTATCGAGACAAGGTAAAGAATCGGATGTAACGACGGCCATCGCTGAGCTGTACGAGATAGTAGTAAGTACCATCTGGTAAGCCTGCTGGTGAGCCGATTGATTTACCGATGTTGGCATTGCCTGTCCAGTCGTTTTTGTATTCGTCGTTTGAGTACACCAACACACCCCAGATGTTATACACCTGCAATTGGATGGTAAGTTCACCCGGTACGTTGCGGATTACGAAGGCGTCGTTGATACCATCACCGTTTGGCGAGAAGCCTTCTGGGATGAACACGTTGTCGGCACCCGTAATGCTCAATAGCAACGGCGTAGGCTCTGATTCGTTGGCATCCGATGGGTTGCCATTGTTGTTTGGATCAGGGTTCAGACCGTCAGTCGAAACGTCAGATACAGAGAGTCCGTTGGCCTTGGCCGTTACGTAGGCTGAGTTGAGGAATGGCTTGGTTTGGTTAGCCGCCTTCACTCGAACGGTGAACGAAATCGTATCGGCACTGCTCGCCTTCAAGATACTTGACTCATCGCCAATTACCAAACGTACATCAGTACTACCGTTGAAGTCTGGGTTCACCTTGAGTTTGCTGTTGGCATTGGCCTTTGGTTTTTCGATTACCTCGAAGGTCACACCAGAGTCAGCAGGGAAGGTGTTTTTCAACGAGTCAACAATCTGCACGTAGTTCACGTTGGCATTGCCATAGTGACGGAGTACGAATCGGTACACAACATCGTGCTCGTCGTCGCTGTGCTTAGACACGCTTGCTACTGACTTGGCCAAACCAATGGTAGCGTTGATAGAGACAACAGTGTCTTTCACAAAACCTTTGAACACAACCGAACTGGTGTTGTTGTCAGTATTCGCATCTTCACTCGACGATTTTACCGTGGCTGTGTTGACGATGTTACCAACTTGAGCAACTTTCACAATGAACGATACTCGGGCACTGTCGCCTTTGGCTAACTGAGTAAAGCTGGCTTTTACGGTACCGTTGTCGTATTGCGAAGGTGTAGCGCCTGTGCTGTAGAGGTATTGCACACCTACAGGGAGTTGGTCAGTAATAACCACGTTTTTCGCTGTGTCAGGGCCAAGGTTACGAACAGTCAATTGATACACGATTTCGGTTCCTACCAAGGCTTGAGCTACGCTTACTTTCTTGGTCAGACTCAAGTCGGCACCGTGAGGAGTTTCACAAGCTATAATCGTTACGGTAATAGCCATTGGCTTACTGTAACAGCCTGAACCACTCTTCTCGAACAAGTAGTATGTACCTGACTGGCTTACCGCTGTTGGATTCACCAAGATAGGCGAGGTAGGTTGTGATCCAGTGTGGAACTCAAACACACCGCCTACAGTAGCTGGTTTGCTGGTTACAATTTTGGTAAGGTCAACCGTTTTGTCAGGACAGCTGTTGGCGGCTTTGTTGCTACAAACTGGTGTTGGCACGGGTTCTTCTACTTTCACGTCAATTGGCTCACATTCAAGCGATACACAACCGATAGCGTCAACCAAGCGAACATTGAAGGTGCCTGTTTTCTTGATGTACAGCACACGAGTAGTGTCGCCGGTGTTCCAAGAATAACGGTAGCCCGAAGGTTGAGCCGTTAGTTTCACAGAGTCGCCGTAGCAGAGGTGCAACGAACCTAAAATGGTTACATAAGGCTTATCTTTCAAGACCTTGATGGTCAGTTTCATCGAGTCAGCAGCAGCTTGACAGTCTTTGCCTGAGCCGTCTGGGTCGTTGGTAGTCAGTTTGAGCCATACATAGCCAGCTGCTACGTCTTCTGCCGAAGCAGTATAGGTAGCACCCAACTGGAGTGGGTTGTCAAACGTACCTTTACCACTGGTACTCCACTTGGCACTGGTGGCGGCTCCACCAATCTTACCTGTGAGTTTGTAGGTCTTATCCGCACAAATAGTGGCATCTGGACCGGCATCGGCGGTAGCTGGGTTGGTAGCGCATGGAGGTACTGGGTTACAGTCGGTGATGAGTACGTGGATGTTACAAACTTCGCTGTAGCAGCCAATGACACTCTTCTCAAACACATAGTACGTACCCGACTGCGTTACCTTCTTCGGATTAGCCACCAACGGCGAGGTAGGTTCTGTACCTGTATGGAACTCGAACACACCGCCTTTGGTAACAGGATTGCTCAACACACCGAGGAACAAGTCAACGGTTTGTGACGGGCAGTCGTTCACTAAGTCGGTAGTAGTTGGCTTGGCAATTGGCGGTGTTACCGTCACAGTTTGCTCATTTGACTTAGGACTCAAGCAGTTACCTACTTTACAGTATGCAAAGAAGGTGGTGGTTTCTTTTGGCTTCACGGTAATGACCGAGCCAGAGTAGCCATTTGACCAGATAAGCTCGCCTGTGCAACCCGCAGCCGTCAAGTTCACTTTGCCACCATAACAGATAGCTGGGTCTGAACAAGTCACTACTGGAGCTTTTGGATTACCTACCTTGATGGTTACTTCTACTTTTTCGCTGCGGCATTTTTTGGTCAATACACACACGGCAGAGTACGAGGTAGTCACGGTTGGAGTTACCACGATAGACGGACCTGTGTCACCAGTTGACCATTCTACCGTTCCTTCGCAGCCATCGGCATAAAGAACCACTTTTTGGCCAGCGCAGATGTTGAGGCAGTCGGTGCAGCTCAATACTGGAGGCTTGGCGTTACATGGGTCTTTGGCCGTGGTGGTGGCGCAGTCTTCGTCATCTTCTTCTTTGCCAGTACCATTGCCTGGCTTAGAGTCTGGATCAAGTTGGTCAAGCGAATAGACTTCGGCGCAGTTCACAATCGTACCTTCTTCGATGATTTTGGCCGTGAAGGTAAGGGCTACCGATGCACCTGAGTCAATCTTAGCAACCTTGGCTAACAAATCGCCTGAGCTTTCTACAAAACTACTGCTTGCGATAAACTTCAAGTTGGCAGGCAGATGGTCTTTCACCTTTACATTAGTAGCCGCATCTGGCCCTGCATTGCTTACGGTGATGGTGTAAGTAAGCGTATCACCAGTGAGGGCGGTAGCTTTGCTTACGGCTTTGGTCAAGCTAAGGTCTGATTTTTCAATGCTATTGATCGTAACAGACGACGTATCGTTGTAGGTCTTGGTCAAATCGTTGTCAGGGCTGGTGATGTAAGCAAGGTTCGTAATCAGTGCCATTGCATTGATTTTAGCCTTGATTTCCAATACCTTGGTTGAACCAACGGTAAGCTTGCCGATGTTCCAAACACCCGTGGTTGAGTTGTATTCTGACGGAGGTACTGAGCTTACAAACGTGAGCGAAGCTGGCAATTTGTCAATAACCTGTACGCTGTCTGCATGAACAGGACCGTTATTAGAGGCTACAAGTGAGTAGGTAATTTCTTGACCTACTTTGTATTTGCCTGGCGTAAGTACTTTTTTCTCAACTGCCAAGTCAGCGTAGCATTTCTTCACTTTCACCACAATTGGCGAGCGCATCGGGCTAGTACAGCCTTCGAGGCTCACGGCTTCGGCCCAATAAGTAGTAGTGGTTGTAGGTGATACAGGGAAGCCTACGCCGCTATCTACTACACCGAGGAGGGTTCCACCTGTTTCGGCACTGTACCAACGGATTTTAGCACCCGGCGACACGGCTATCAACTTAGTACCCATGCCACGGCACAATACTGAGTCAGAACAGGTGAGGTTGTACGGTGTTTTTGGCAATGGACAAATCGTTACCATCAAGGCATCAGACACTGGCTCACAAGCATCGTCTGGGTCGTTGTCAATGGTAGTGAGAGTAATAGTTACTTTACCTTTTACGATGTCTTGTGCAGAAGGTACATAGTACGTAATCAAGCTCTTTGGATTACCAAACGTACCACCTGTTGGGCTTGACCAGATAGCGCCAGCAGCTGTACCACCAAACGAGCCTTTCAGACGGATGGTGTCACCAGCACATACTTTTTGGTCGTCGCCGGCCATCACCATTGGTGGGTCTTGACAAGTACACTTGATGATGTTTACCACTACCAACGATGGGTCGCTGTAGCAACCAGCTGGCGATTTCTCGAACAAGTAGTAGTTACCTTTACCTACTTTGCTTGGGTCTTTCACCAACGGAGACGATGGTGATTCGCCTGTATGCCATTCAAACTTACCACCCGGAATCGAGAGAGGTGAAATTTGAAGTTTAGTCAAGTCAACTGTCGTAGCGGGGCACGAGTTGGTCGTGTTACCAGAGCAAGTTGGTTCTGCTGGTTTCGCATTGACGACAATCGTAACCGGAACACGAACGCTCACACAGCCTTCACGGCTTACGGCTTCGGCGTAGTAGGTAGTTGTTTTGATTGGGGCTACTGCTACGGTCTCGCCATTTTTGGTGGTGGCAAAAGGAACGCCTCCTTTGGCATCGGTGTACCAGTTGATTACCGCATTTTTAATATTCGTTTTTGCAGATAAGATAGCCGAGTCGCCTACGCAGATGCTTGCCTTGTTGCTAGTAGCTTCTACAATCGGTTTTGGATTGATGGTCAGAGCTACAAAGGCTGTGTCTGCACAGTTTTTATCGCCACGAACAGCCACTACACCGTAGTAGTAAGTTTTGCCATCGGCTGGCACCAAGAACTCTCCCGATGGCGTAAAGCTTCCGCTTGTTACGCCGGCGAGTTTCACACCCAAGGTTGTAGAGGCTTCATAACCATACCACTGTACTGTCAGGTCGGTAGGGTTGTTAGGCTCTGCTACGTTGAATGGTTTCACAGGGTCGCCTTCACACAGGATTTGGTCTGGGAACACGCTGATTTCAGGTTTCACACACTTGAAGATTAACCCTGCGTCAACGGTCAAGTTGTTGCGTCCGATGTTGTTTTCTGGAAGCGTCGTGTCAATTTTGATTTCTGGCGAGAAACCATCCGTATCGGCATCGCTGTCTTTGGTGTCGTCGCCTGCATCTTTTTTCGTATAGATACAGTCAGGTTGATTCGAGATGTCAAACTTAACTTTGTAAGTGCCTGTTATCAAGCTGTCAAACAAATACTTACCGTTGGCATCGGTTATAGTAGAATCAACCTTCACAAATTGCGTTTCTATTTTCTGATACAAAATCACCTTCACACCCGCTACACCTGCTTCGGTATTGTCTTGAAGACCATTTTTGTTGATGTCTTTCCAAACGTAGTCACCAATCGAACCGAAGTCGAAGATTAAGCCAGCGTCAATCGTTTTGTTGTCTTTGGCATTACCCGTACCGTTTACGTCTATTGTAATTTTGCCTGACAAACCTGTGCTAGTATTGGCATCGCTGTCGATGCTAGTATCGCTGCCTTTGGTTGATTCAGTGAATGACATATTCATGCCTTTAGTCAGGATGAACTTCACTACATAGTCGCCCGAAGCTAACGAATCGAACAGATACTTGCCGTTTGCATCAGTAATAGTAGTTTTCAAGGCTGCACCTTGTGGCTGACCGTTGGCGTTAGCAGCATACAATTCTACTGTGATGTTGGCTACACCCGGCTCACCTTTATCTTGAAGACCATTTTTGTTAAGGTCTTTCCACACGAAGTCACCGATTGAACCAAAGTTAGTTACTAGACCTGCATCAATGGTTGGGTTATCTTTAGCGATTCCAGTGCCATTGACATCAATGGTTACTTTACCCGAAAGACCAGTGCTGGTATTGGCATCACTGTCAATGGTTTTGTCGTTGCCTTGGTTAGGCGAAGTAAACTTCATGTTCATACCCGATGGGATGATGAACTTCACGACATAGTCGCCTGAAGCCAAGGAGTCGAACAGATACTTGCCGTTGGCATCGGTAGTAGTGGTTTTCAAAGCAGCGCCTTGTGGCTGACCGTTGGCATTGGCAGCATAGAGTTCTACCCCAACACCCGATACAGCAGGCTCATCTTTGTCTTGAGTGCCATCTTTATTAAGATCTTTCCAAACATAATCACCGATTGAACCGTAGTTGGTTACCAAACCTGCGTCAATGGTTGGGTTATCTTTAGCGATTCCAGTACCATTCGCATTAATAGTGACTTTGCCCGAAAGGCCAGTACTGGTGTTGGCATCACTGTCAATGGTTTTGTCATTGCCTTGGTTTGGCGAAGTAAACTTCATGTCCATACCCGATGGGATGATGAACTTCACGACATAGTCGCCTGAAGCCAAGGAGTCGAATAGGTACTTGCCGTTGGCATCGGTAGTAGTAGTTTTCAAGGCAGCACCTTGTGGCTGACCGTTGGCGTTAGCAGTGTAAAGTTCTACCCCAACACCCGGTACAGCAGGCTCATTTTTGTCTTGGATACCGTTTTTGTTAAGGTCTTTCCAAACAAAGTCACCGATTGAACCATAGTTATTTACCAAGCCAGCGTCAATGGTTGGGTTGTCTTTGGCAATACCTGTACCATTTACATCAATGCTCACTTTACCCGACAAACCAGTGCTAGTGTTGGCATCGCTGTCAACTGTCTTGTCATTGCCTTGCGTTGGGGTAGTAAAGGTCATGTCCATACCGGTTGGGATGATGAACTTCACTACATAGTCGCCTGTTTCTAACGAATCGAACAAGTACTTGCCATCAGCATCCGTTTCGGTTGTTTCGAGCGCCGCACCTTGTGGTAGTCCGCTCGCATTAGAGGCATAGAGTTCTACTTTGACACCTGATACAGCTGGCTCCCCTTTGTCTTGAAGACCATTTTTGTTAAGGTCTTTCCACACGTAGTCGCCAATGCTACCAAACTGGCAGTTGCCAGGTTTGAGTGTTACCTGTACGTCGGTGTAGCAGTCGTTGCTACCGTTGAAGATACGAATTGTATATACTTCTTCGTCGGTTGGATTCACCAAGTTGCTTACGATGATTCCATTGCTTGGAATCGAGGTAGCTCCATTATAGTTTGGCCCGTTGTAGGTTGCTCCTAATGAATAACCTACTCGTGTACCGTTTTTGAGATTCTTGATTACTAATTGGCCATTGTCTTGAACTTCTTTATCCTTACAAGTTGGCGAGATGGCATCTGCATCAAAGCTAGGTAAGGCTTTTACCGAAACAGAAGTTGTGGCCACATTGGTACAACCAGTCTCTGATTTTACAGTGACACTATACACTCCGCTCATGGCTGTAGTAGCTTCTGGGCGGCTTGGGTTTTGTAAGGTAGAGCTGAAGTTGGCAGGGCCAGCCCAGCTATAAGATACACCACCTGTTGCACTCAGCGTAAGTGGCGATTTTTCACAAACAGGCGTGTTGCTGCTAGCCGTTGCTGATGGTTTAGGACTAACCACTACCGATGTTGTAGCAGTACCTGTACAGCCTTCTTTGCCCGATACCGTTACGGTATAAACCCCTGCCATACTTGATGTAGCGTTAGCACGAGTAGGATTCTGAATCGAAGAACTGAAATTAGCAGGGCCTGCCCATGAGTAGGTAGCTCCTGTACCACCCGATGAAGCACTTAGGTTAATAGTGGTACCGTCACACACAGGGCTGTTGCTACTTGCTGTGGCTCCTTGTGTATTGATTTTCACATTTACGGTTGCGGTAGCCGAACATTGTTCTCTGCTATAAACGGTTACTGTATAAGTACCCTCGCTATCAGTTGTAGCCGCATCAATCACTGGATTTTGTTGGTCAGACGTAAAATCGTCTGGACCACTCCACGAATAAGTAGCCCCACCTGATGCACTGAGCTTGATAGAAGAACCCACACAGACTGGACTATTGGCCGATACTTTAGGTGTTACGGTAATGATTTGAACACTGGCAGTAGCAGTAGCCGTACATTTGTTTTCGTCGGTTACGGTTACGGTATAAGTGCCGGCCATGCCTGTAGTGGCATTGGTACGTTCGGGGGCGGCTAGTGTAGAGCTAAAGTTGGCAGGGCCAGCCCAGCTATAGGTATCACCTCCTGAAGCGCTCAAACTAATAGAGCCACCCAAACACACTGGTGAGTTAGACTCAATTACAGGTTGTGGTTTTGGATTAATCACTACTGATACACTGGCAACTCCTGTACAGCTATTGTTGGCGCCTAACACCGTGACAAAATAGACACCACCCATGGTAGAAGTAGCATTAGGGCGAACAGGATTGCGGTCAGTGGAAGTAAATCCACCAGGGCCTGTCCAGCTATAAGCCGAACCTAGCGAAGCACTAAGGTTGATAGAAGTACCCTCACATACAGGTGTATTAGCTGCTGCGGTAGCACCTTGTGTATTGATAACGAGACTTACTGTTGCTGTAGCAGGACAGTTGTTTTTCGTAACTGTTACGGTATAAGTACCACCCATAGCGGTAGTGGCATTGGTGCGAGTTGGGTTTTGCGTTGAAGCTGTAAAACCAGCTGGACCTGACCATTGGTAGGTACCACCACCTGATGCACTCAGTTGAATCGTACTTCCAGCACAAATAGGGCTGTTAGAGCTTGCCGTTGGCGTAGTTACGTTCACGACTACACTGGTAGTGGCGGTATTAGTACATTCGTTAGCATCCGTTACCGTCACGCTATAGACTCCACCCATATCGGTAGTAGCATTTGGTAAAACGGGGAATTGCTCTGTTGAAGCATAGGCCAACGGCCCTTTCCAACTATAGGTAGTGCCTCCTGCGGCACTTAGATTAATGGCGCCACCCAAACATACTGGGCTGTTGCTAGTAGCCGTAGCATTAGGTTTAGGGTTAACCGTGACAGATACTGTGGCTGTACCAGAACAACTGTTTTGGCCCTGAACTGTCACACTATATACCCCGCTCATGGCCGAAGTGGCATTGCTGCGAGTAGGATTTTGAATCGTTGCTGTAAAGGCGCTTGGGCCAGCCCAGCTATAAGAAGCTCCAGCCGTAGCGCTTAGGTTGATATTTCCACCCGTACAAATCGGGAAGTTAGACGATGCCTGTGCTCCTTGCGTATTCACTACCACGCTAGTAGTAGCCGTAGCCGAGCAACTATTTTTGACTACCGTAACGGTATAGGTACCAGCCATGTCGGTGGTAGCACCCGTACGAGTTGGGTTTTGAGCTGTTGAGGCAAAGTTGGCAGGACCAGCCCATGAGTAGGTACCACCGCCTGTTGAACTCAATGTAATGGTAGAACCAATACACACTGGCGAACTTGCCGAAGCCGTAGCTGTGGTTTGGTTCACTACTACGCTGGTAGTTGCCGATGCAGTACACGAGTTGGTGCCTGTTACGACTACGCTATACACCCCTTGCATTGAAGTAGTAGCATTGGTACGAGTTGGGTTGCTCAACGCAGAAGTAAAGTTGGCAGGGCCAGCCCACAAATACGTGCCACCACCCGAGGCGCTCAAAGTAATAGTAGAGCCTGCACAGATTGGCGAGTTGCTCGATGGGTTAATAACAGGCTTAGGACTTTCGGTGACAATAAAGCTTGCCGAAGCAATACACCCATCTTGGTTCCGAATGGTTACGGTGTAGGTACCTGCTTTCGTCACAGTAATACTTGGCGTAGTTTCGCCAGTATTCCATGAGTAGGTGGTTCCACCACTAGCCGACAAGGTAACACTACCACCAGGGCAGAATGCGATTTCTTTTGGTGCTATTACAGGGGCAGGCGTTACTGCTACCGTAGCTGTTGCCGTATTGGTACAACTAGTAGAGTTGGTTACCGTCACTGTATAAGTACCAGCCATATCGGTTGTAGCGTTGGCACGAGTAGGTGCTTGCTGTGTCGAACTGAAGCCTCCAGGGCCAGCCCAACTGTAAGCCGTAGCGCCCGTAGCACTTGCTGAAATATTAATAGTACCCCCCTCGCAGGCTGTGAAGCTCTGTGTAGAGATGCTCGGTTTGGCATTGACTGTGACGCTCGTTGTAGCGGAGGCCGTACATGAATTAGCTCCTGTTACTGACACAGAATATGTACCTACCATAGCTGCAGTAGCATTGGTACGTATAGGTTTGGCACTGGTTGAGGTAAACAAGTTTGGTCCAGCCCATGAGTATGAATCGCCTCCTGATGCTGTTAACTCAATGTTGTTTCCCGCACAAACCGGTGTGTTACTACTAGCCGTAACGGTAGGATTTGGATACACTGTCGCCGTAACGGTAGCAGTAACTTTACAACCACCTGCGTTAGCTACGGTTACTGAGTAAGTTCCTGACATGGCTGTGGTCGCACCCGTACGAGTTGGATTAGCGATGGTAGCCGTGAAGGTAGCAGGGCCACTCCACGAATACGTAGAGATATTGGTACCTGAGGCACTCAAGGACACCGTACCACCTACACACACGGCGCTTCCTGTAGCTTGTACTGTTGGACAGTTGTTGAAGCCTAAGTCATAGGTGTGATTATTTTCGCCATAGCCACCTGTTTTCAACACAATTACCGCCGCCGACAAGTTATTGTCGAGAGTAGCATCGCTATCAATGGCATCGTTGCTACCTGCGTTGGCCTGTGTAAGGTTTAACCCTGAAAGTGGGTTTTGACCAGTCAGTACTCGAACTTGATAGTCGGTGTTGATGTCCAAATTGGTAAAGTAGTATTCGCCATTACCGCTTGTGGTTTGTGTAGCTACTTGCGACGTAAAGTTTCCGTTTGCATCTTTCTTGAACAACAAAACGGTTACGCCGTTAATGCCTAATTCGCCAGCATCCTGAATACCATCGCCATCGCCATCGTTCCAAACACGATTACCGATTTCGACAGGTGCTAAGCCGCAAAGTACTTCGATATCGCCCAGACCGTTGGCTTTTCCTAAAGCGCCAGTAAGCTGGTCGGTACCATCGTAGAGTTTGTAATCATCGTTATTTTTAAGACCTGTTGTATTGCTAAGCCTACGAATCCCTCCAGACCAATAGGTCTGGGTGCCAGCATAAGAAGGGTCAATGAGGTTGGTCATTACTTCGCCAGACCCCAAGCGCAAACCTATGCCCCCTTGTGCTGCTTGGGCGTGATCAATGGCTTCATCACCAGTGGGGGCATAGTCGCCACCACTATTGCGAGAACCGCCATAAAACTCTCCGCCGCCTGGGCCTTCTGCATTACCTGAACCGCCTCCGGTTACTCCGTTGGCAGTACCATTGTTTTCTATTTTCCAGCCATTCTGTACGGGTCCTGCTCTGAGGATGTCGCCTTGGCTAAAGCCACTAAACAAGGTTCCGTTTTTATCTTCATTTTCTCGACCCGATTGATTTCCAAAACGGTCTGCAAATGCAATAACCATCGAACCATCCGCATCAAACTCGATGTCTGATAAGATAGGCTGAGCATACGTTACAAGCGCTCCACCTGTACACGACTGTGCATCAGTGAAGCCATCTGTTGGAACCACGACGTTCGATGTGCGCCATGGCCGCCAATCGGCCTGTGCTTTGGCATCTGTATCGTTACAGAACACGCTGCCTCGCTTGAAGTTAAGAGAGAACGCAGCATTGTTTGAATTATCAACGAGTACGTTGGTGAATGCTCCCGTTGCTGGGTCAAACTCATACACCGTAGCTTTTAAGTCAGCTTTGTTTTGCGAAGTCTGAGCGGTACATACCACCCCTACATATAATTTGCCGTGGAAGAACTTTAACCCCCACGGAATATACTCGCTATTGGAGCACTGTGGATTCGGAATCGTATAAGAGCGAATGTTGCCTGCTTGGTCGGCTGCATTTTCGTTTGCTGGAGCTACCCCTGGGCTTCCAATCAAAAACGAATATAATTTTTTGTCTTTTAGGTTTACCACAAAGAGCGTTTTGCCATCTTCGGAAAGGTCAATGTCGCCGATACCTACACGACCTACAGCATCAAATGCCGCATTGTCTGAGCTAGACACTGCCTTGTTCCCTGTCAAGCCCACGTGAGGGTCTGCACCGGCATCAATACCATAATCGCTCAGTTTAAAGAACACCGAGTTCGCAAATCCTGATGTGGCATTGGCATTGGTAGTTTTGTAGATGGCCCCCGGACCACCTGGGCCAAAACCCACATGGCGCTTCATGAGTGCACCGGAGTAGAGGGTGTTGCTTTCTTTTTGATAGGCCAAGCCCCAAACAGCCCCCATTTGATTCCCCTTGGCCATTTTGCTCGGCGCCGTCGTTCCAGTTGAGTTGTAAGGGAACGAAACGAGCACTTCAACTAAGCCAGCTTCTTTGGTGTCATCAGAAATGTTCAGTAACGGGTCGCCATTGACATAACACGGGATAGCCACCTGTGGATTATTTTGACAATAATCTGCTGGGTAGTTAATACCCAAACTGGCAGTGCCTGTATTGCCGGTTACAAACTGTACCGAGGTAGCACTTCCAGACCCTTTAGGCCCTGAAAAATAGCCCGTTGGAAAGTTACTAAACTCTATTCGGTACGCCGACGAGCCCGATACTGTAAGGCTGTATTGCCCTATGGTAGCACTGGCCGTACTGGTGGTTCCTGTGGCGGCAACCGCTCCGTCAGAGCGATAGGCGGTAACTGTAACGCCACCTACACCAATTTCGGCAGAGCCGTCTTTAGTACCATTGGCATTGAAGTCCCGATAGACCGTTCCGGTAATCTGAGCGTTAGCCGAAATAGCTACCATGAGCATGACTCCCACCGTGAAGAGCCATTTGTGAAAGGATTTTGTAACTGGGGGGTGTACAAAATTCCGAAGATTGGGGTAAACAGTTTTCATAACGGTACACCGTTGTTTTTGGGGCGGTTTACTAATTGACTTATTCGAGAATTGACCAAAGCCAATTCACCATCGAGTTTCAAGCAAACCTTATGCCAACCCTATAAAAAGTGTCTCTTATGAATTATTTAGAAAAAGAAAAGGGGATGCAACGGGGGGGGGGCTTTAGGGTAAGTGACTGATTAACAGGTTGTTGATTTTAACTTATTTTTAAAGGAAAGTTTTGTAAAAAAAATATACCTGTTTATTAGGTAAGATAGATTTCTGGTTGTAAGGAATAGGATGGCCCATAACGCAGAAACGTAAATCAGAGGGGTTGAGCGAGAATCGTGCCAAAACCTAACGAGCATCAGGAAGATCTTTGACGCATCGAAAACCTACATGGCATAAGCTGGTTTCGGGGGTAGAAGAAGCAGTACGACCAATTTGGAATCCATGACAAACGGCAGGGTCACACAAAAAAGACCCTCCGCATTCTAATTTTTCTTGGTTTTTTTCGGTGCTCCAATCGCTTATCCATTGCCATACATTTCCACCCATGTCAGTTAGACCAAGGGGTGTTTTACCAAAATACCCAACGGGCGAAGTGTATTGAAACCCATCTTCGACTTGGCTTACTAATGGAAAACTTCCCTGCCAAAAATTGGCTTTGTAATGCCCTTTTTCGATTTTGTGGTCGCCCCAAGGGTAGGTGTCCGCATAATTTTCATTCGCATTTTTGGCGGCATATTTCCATTCCGCAAGCGTCGGAAGGCGTTTTTTAGCCCATTGACAATAAGCCATAGCATCATTCCAAGAAACTTGAGTTACCGGATGATTCGCCTCTGCTTTGGGTAGATTAGGCCCCAGGGGATAGCGAAAAGTAGCACCTTTTACCAGCGACCATGTACCTGTTTTGACATCAAAAACACCTGCATCGCCAAATTTTTCGGCTTCAGTCTGGTAGCCAGTAGTTTGGACAAAGTACTCAAATTCGGCTACTGTCACGGGCGACTCATCCATCAAAAAGGCACTATGGTTTTTGTTTGCTGGTATTAGTACCATTCCTTGGGGCACGTCATGAATCTCTGTCTTAGGCTTGGTTTGACAGGCCATAAGACTTATGATGAAACTAATCGTTAAGAGCGTTTTTACAGAGTAATACATCTCAATGCAACGGTTTATTCTAATCTGCACACAACACACAATTTGTATAAAAATATGATGAGATTAGAAATCAAAAGTTGGTTTTTCCAAAAGTAATATTGAGGCTGTTTAAACTTACCTTGTTTTGTGTTGGTTAGAAAAACCAACATCATCCTACTGGTAGTTTCGGTTGTTTCCAACCAAAACGAAGCTGCTATTAGGGGGAGATTCAAGGTGTTCCTCGAAAGTTTAAACAGGTTCATTCTATACTACTAAGCAGTACAGCCTTATAATTTCTAATTTAACCGATATATTTGGGCAGCGAATGTACATAAAAAGGTGTTATGCAAGCATTCAGATTACCAAGCTTTGTTTATGAAATCGTTTTCTCAAAAAAATATAGTGATTACGGGCGGTTCTGAGGGGATTGGTTTTGCTATTGCTAAGCAATTTGCGCAGCAAAATGCGAACCTTTTTCTGATTGCAAGAAATCTTTCTAAACTTCAGGCAGCTCAGCAACAACTAAGTACATTAACCACTGGTAAGGTAGAGGTATTTGCAGGCGATGTAGGCGATAGAGCGGCTATGGAGCAAATTATTCATACGATAGGGCAGGAGCGAGGCGGTATTGATGTATTAGTTAATAACGCTGGCTATGGCGGAGGCAAACGGTTTGAAGATTGCAACATCGAAGAACTTGAGCAGTGGATGAGTGTCAACTACTTCGGTACGGTGTATACTACTCATGCAGCATGGGGCTACCTCAAAGCTAGCCAAGGGCATATAGGCATGGTATCGAGTGTAGCAGGCTACACGGGCCTTTGGGGCTACACAGGCTATGCCCCAGCTAAATTTGCCATGACTGGGCTGGCCGAGTGTTTGCGTATGGAGGGTAACGATTATGGTATAGGCGTAACAGTGATTTATCCGCCCGATACCGATACGCCTCTACTGCGTCGGTCGCAGTCAACGGCGCCCCCCGAGTTAGTGGCCCTTATGCAAGGGGCCAGTCTGATGAGCGCCGATGACATCGGACGGCTGTTTATGGACGGTGTCCAACACAATCGCTTTGAAGTAGTGGGCAATGTGGAGGGCAGACTCATTCGAGTGATAAAAGGCACGTTTCCTCGCCTATTCTTTTGGATTTTAGACCGTATCTTGGCCAAAGCCCGCCGCAAAGCGAAGGCGTAGCTATTTCCCTTTATTCAATTTCTGTTCCATCCATTGCGCAATGTAACCCAAGACTTCGGCTTGTTCGGGCTCGTTGTGGAGTTCGTGATAGAGGCCATCCCAGAGTCTGAAGGTGACATCACCCTTGAGCTGCTCAAAAAAATGCTGACTAGCCGCAGGAGATGTAAGACGGTCTTTGGTACCATGGAGCAACAGCAGTGGCACTGGTGTGGTGTGTGCATTGTTGTAAAGCCAATCGCCCCATTCTAAAATCCCTATACCCGTTTCAGAACTCAGTCGGTCATGTACTAGTGGGTCGTTTTGATAGGCTTCGACTACAGCCTTATCTCTAGAAATTCCAGTTACGTCTAATTGATTACTTTGCGTAAATGAAGGGAAGATTTTTCGTGTTAATTTACCAAGAGTAACGATTAGTTTGGGTGGCTCAAATCCAGGCTTAATAGCTGGGCCAGTGGCGATTACGCCAGCAAGGTCGGGTAATTGCCGGCGCAACACATAGTTGAGGACAAGGTTACCACCCATACTATGTCCATACAAAAAAACAGGAAGGTTAGGGTAGCGCTGACGAGTTTGATCCAAAAATTCCAGCATCAACGCCATGTAGTTTTCGTATTTAGGAATATGTCCTCGCTTACCCCCCGACTTGCCATGACCGTAGTTGTCTAAGGCTGTTATGGCAATACCAAGTTGATTAAAATAGTCGGCTACGTGTTGGTAGCGTCCGCTATGTTCGCCGAGTCCATGTACAAGCGCCACAACGGCTTTGGGTGAAACAGACGGATGCCAATCACGAGCCATGATGGTGACATGGGTACTGGAGCTTTGCCAAGAAAATAAGTTCATGTTGTAGAATATAGGTTTTGGAGTCAATGTGGGGTCGTCGTTATTCAGGATGTTTTTAAGGTCTTAAAAACGGTTGACCGAAACACAGTTTTCGGGTAATTGCGGTTGATTACTAGAATTGGTACGAAAAATACGTACTTCTTCTGCAAAATGTATGAAATCAAATAAATTTTCCAATAATTGCATATCGAAAACGTTATTGTCGCAGTTTGAAAATCCAATTCCAATGAAAAAAACATTCCAAGTAGTAATGGCTTCGGCATTGTTGAGTCTTAGCGTGAGTGCATTTGCACAGTTTACCCAAGACCCTCTACCCTATGCCGTAGATGCCCTTGAGCCTTCTATTGACAAAATGACCATGGAAATCCACTATGGCCGTCATCATAAGGCCTATGTAGATAACCTCAACAAAGCCATTGCAAACACCGATTTGGCTAAGAAGAGTTTGTATGATTTGATGAAAGATGCTGGCAAAATGCCAGCTGCTGTTCGCAATAATGCTGGAGGCCACTGGAACCATACGTTTTTTTGGACTGTCATGGGGCCTAAAGCTGGCGGACCTCCTACTGGAGAACTGGCTAAGGCCATAGATGCGACATTTGGCTCGTTTGACAAGTTCAAAGAAGAGTTTGCCAAAGCAGCCACTAGTCGGTTTGGTTCGGGTTGGGCATGGCTTATTGTCAAAGACAAAAAGTTGGTGATTACTTCTACCCCCAACCAAGACAACCCGCTCATGGATGTGGCTGAAGTAAAAGGCACTCCCATCTTGGGTCTTGATGTATGGGAGCACGCTTATTACCTCAAGTACCAAAACAAACGAGCCGATTATGTAAGTGGCTTCTGGAACGTAGTCAACTGGGTATCGGTAGGAAAGCGTTTTGAGGAAGCAATGAAATAATCATAAGATATTCGTGTTGTACACAAAAACGGCAAGGCATTCAGCTTTGCCGTTTTTGTTTTGGCAACTCCCTCATAGATGACCTAAAAATAGAGATAGTCAGTGCCTAAAACCCTTCAGAAAGAGGTTGTTTCATTCCAAAAAAGTAGTAGTACAACCCCAACTATAAAAAGTATGCTAAAAGCCCACCTTGAATCAAAAAAATCTCGTATTTATGCGAAATCAAGCACAGCGGTAAGCCTTAAAACTGACCACCTATTAAGCCAATACTTTCATTTATTAAACGACGCCCTCTCGTCATACTAATAAGGCATTATCTTTAGTCATTCAAACAAAACGTTACCTCATGAAACAGTTTTTTTCTTTGCTATTTGGGCTGGTAGTTTTGACCAGCCAAGCACAAGACTTAAAAGCATACCAGAACTATGACTTCGTAGCTGGTGACAAAATTATTTTCTCAGATGACTTCAGCGATTCTCAAGAAGGAGAATTTGGGCTTCACTGGAAACTCAAAGAGGGGCAAGCCGTTGTGAATAAAGCAGGCGACGAAAAAGCTTTTTATATCACAAAGTTCTATACGGCTCTGGCTCCCCGAATCAAAACGCCCAACTACTTGCCCAAAGATTTTACCATTGAGTTTGATGCTTATCTCGACGAAGGGTACGACAGTAATCCAGGCGTGAGAATCAGATTAGTGAATGGAGAAAATGATGTGATTACCGTCGAAACTTCTCGTGATTATACTACTTTTTATGGCCCAGATACCAAACTCAACGGTGATAACCCAGCCGAAGTGTTGGCCGAAAAGTTTTTCAATAAATGGATTCACTACGCCATTGCCGTAAAGGGTAGTCAGGTTAAAATTTATGTGAATCAACATCGGGTACTGACTGTGCCAGAGATTGAATTCAAAGCCACTTCTTTATTGGTAAGTGGCGATTATAGCGATGGTAAACCAATGGCGTTTAAGAACTTCAAATTGGCCGAAGGCGGCGACCAAAACCTCATCGGCAAGGCGTTTACGGATGGAAAATATATTTCGCACGGTATCAATTTTGACGTCAACAAAGCTACCATCAAACTATCGTCAATGGGCGAAATCAATGCCATCGTGAAGGTTTTAAAAGACAATCCAGCGTTGGCTATTGAGATTGGCGGCCATACCGATGCTGATGGCGACGATGCCAGCAACCTCAAGCTCTCCGATGCTCGTGCTGCCGCCGTAAAAACGCAACTCGTGAGCATGGGCATAGACGCCGCCCGCCTCAGCACTAAAGGCTACGGCGAAACAAAACCCATCGGCGACAACAAAACCTTTGAGGGCAAAGCTCAAAACCGCCGAGTAGAATTTGTCAAAAAATAACCGTAAGTTGCTTTAGGGCTGCCTTCTTTGGCCCTCTAACCTCTTCATAATCACTGATGAAATATTTTCTTTGGTTTTGCTGTCTGGGGCTGTGGAGTCATGCCGTATCGGCTCAAAAGCTTCCGCCATTTACAGCGTGGGAGCATAACAACTCGCCCGATTGTGTGAATACCGTCTTGACCAAAGACAGTATCGTGTTGCCTGTGAAGAACAAGTGTGAAACTGAAGGCAAAAAAGAAAATTGGCGTCCGCTGGCAGGAGTGAGCGAAGGTTTGGCTTTTGCCGTGAAAAAAGGGGCTAAAATTCAACTAAGCATCACCTACAAATTTCAACCCGTCGGTGGCGACATTCTGGGGTTTTATGGAAGCTACGACATCGAAAGTAACGACGATAACAACGGCGTGAGCAAATACCTCCAACTACCTGATGGCAGTAAGTCGCTGCCGCCTTCGACCGGATTCATTACCCAGACGATTTTAATCAATTTTGACGACGATAGTACCAAGCCCGTATGGACTTCGCCCAATAACTACCACGGTACCATGAACTTTCATTTTAACGTGAGCACCAACGGCGGACCTACCCATATAGGGAGTAGAGCCGTTATTAAAGCCGTCAAGCTAGAGACACTACCTTAATTTTTCATTATCATCAACCCTTTACTATGAAAATTCTTTTTGCTTTGTGTTTGATAGTAAGCAGTTTAACTGCCAATGCTCAAAATACCAAGATGCACGTAGTACTCACAGGTGGCAAGAATGCGGGTACCTATGACTTTACTTCTGCCGAAACCACTTGTAGTTGCAACATCATCGAAGGTATTGCGTTTGGTAACCAGTTTTCGCTCAAAGACGGCAACGGTGTTACAAGCCTCCAACTCATTGTGCCAGACCGCAAAAAGGCTACGTCAGGCACCGATGTGTTTTACGTAAAAGTCGCCTTTGGGAAGCGGTTCGTAGGACCCAAGTACGAACTAGGAAAAGAAGCCATGAAAGTAACCGAAAAAGCGAATGGTACGTTGAAGCTATCTCAAACGACTAATTCGACAGTAGCTACCATCAGCGGCACTACCAAAGATGGAGTAAAAATGGAGGTGAAGTTAGAGTGTTTTAAGATGATGACTGCCACCGGTATCGAAGTAACCAAATGTCAATGATGAAAACCCTTGTTGCCTGCTGTCTTATCCTAACAGCAAACCTTAGCCTAGCACAACTATCGAATGGCACGCTAAGCCAATGGGAAAACCAAGAACCCGTTGAGTGGATTACCAACAACCTCTACGACCCCGACGGCAAGCTAGTAGAGGGGGTAGTAGTCCCTGCTGGAACAAATGGGGCTAAACTCGCAGTGAAAAAATTAAAGTTCGAAGCACCCGATTCACTTCAAATGGGTGGTTATTTGGCCGGCAGTTTGAGTAGTTTTCTGACTCCACAGTTTGTTGAAGAGGGCAGATCGCTGACACTATTGTTAAACTATCAATGGAAAGCCGATGGCGGCGACGTACTCAAAGCCCGTGTCGAAGTTTCGCCTCGAAGCACCGACCGAGAAGGCAACCCGCTGGCCGTGTGTAATTGCCAACTCCCCAATGGCGAAATGGTGCTGAAACCCACTCAGGGTAACCAAACCATAACTTGGCAAGTCCAATTTCCAGGTGGCTCCAATCCCAACGCTGTGCCTGATAAGTGCCGAGTGTACGTCTGGAAAGTACAATTTTGGATTGAAAACACTACTTCTCACCCGCACGAAGGCAGCGAAGCCCTCATCCAATCGGTCAGTATCCAATGAAAAAATTGTCTATTTTTTGCCTTGCCTTCTTCGTAAAAACACTCGTTTGGGCTCAAGCCGAACTGGTTGCACCCGTAGCCATGCTTACTGGAGACGTTCGCTCGATAGGCTTACGAGTGCCAGATTATAAGTTTTTTGTGGATGAATTGAGCCGAGACGTTGGTATTGCCTGTTACCTCAACGGGAAACAAATGCCTACTGGAATAGCGGACAACAACATGACCGAAGATGGCCGTATTACCCTAATTACCTCACGGCAGTATCACGATACGGGCGAAATGTACTATCGGGCACCCTTCAAAATGCCCAGCAAAAACCCTGTCGAACTCAAAGTGGTCTATACCACCCGGACAGGTAAAGTGCTGACCCTCACAAAAAACATCTACGTGGTAGCCCAAAATTGGAGGTTTTACCACGTACATGGCCTCAAAAGTATCTGCCCTGAAGACGCCCCTATCAACCCTATGGCCACACTTGGCGCTGTTAGTATTTCGTTACAAAACTTTCATTTCTCGGCTGATTCATTCAATCCCAAAACGGGTGAAGCCAACGGTACGTTGGACGGTGAGCCAGCCATTTTCAAATTTAGGCTTTTTCAAACCCGTGGGTGTGACCTTGAGCATTTTGAAGTAGCCGCCAACTGGGGCAAAGATATTTTTACCAAAATCAAAGACGTAAAACCCAAATTCAGCGGTGGCCAAATGCACGTTGACTTCAAGATTGATTACATGGATTATTTGGCATGGAAAGCCCGTGCCTTAGCACCGGGGGCCGATTGGGTGCAAGTAGTACCACCAATGAAAGGTACCAAAGATGCCTCAGGGCAGTTGGTAGCTCCCTTGCAGAAAGAATACAAGAAACAGTATTTAGACAAAACCTCAAAACTACTCTTGCACGTTACCTCTGGCTATTCTTTGCAAGCAGCCAACTAACAACAACGACGCTTATGAAAAAAGGAATCTTACTCTTGATAAGTGCTTGTCTGATAGCCCCCTCGCTTTGGGCACAGACTTGCCAAAAAGTGGATGTCACTACCCTCATCGGTAGAGTGCCTAAGCCAATGGCTAATGCTGCCGATGCCTTGAAAAATAGCAAAATGGGGGATTTTCCTACTACCGACGACCTGTATCAGCCCTTTGTGACCGAAATGCGGGACTTGGCCGACAAAACCCAACAACCCAACCCCGTGACCCTTCGGAAACAGCAAGAGGCAGCCAATATGGAGGAAAAATTCAAAAAGGATGGCGTGGACCAAATGACCGACGAGCAAAAGTTAGCCTACGCTAAGCAACAAAACTTAGGTGGTATGCAAGGCAATGTGGATTTTGCTCAAAAGATGAAAGACCCTGCTTTCAGGAAGAAGTTTGAAGCCATGTCGCCGCAAGAAAAAATGGCCCTCATGCAGCAGCAAGGTATGATGAAACAAGGTCCGCCTCAGCAAAGCACTAATCCCATGCAGGCCGACATGCAAACCATGATGCAAGACCCTGTGATGCGTGAGAAATGGGCTAAAATGAGTCCTGCCGAGCGCCAAGCTTTTATCGAAAACTACAAAAAATCAAAGGGATACAACGAGGCCAATCGCCCTGCACAGCAAGGGCAAAATCAAGGCAGTTTGATGGATGGCTTTGGCGACGAACCTACCACCACCAAAGCTGCCAGCCCCATTGGCGATGCCTTGGCGCAGTCTCGCAATTTTAGTAATGCCATGCAAGAATTGCTGGTTTTGTCCCAAAAGACTATGAAACAGTTGGATACGGATTTGGAGCAAGCCAACAATGCTGAAAAAATAGCACTGGACGCTTCCTTCAAAAAACAGGCAGAAGAAGGGCTGGCGCAAGCCAAAAGTAAAGGCGATAATGGGAAAGATTGGCTCCTGACCAACCCCCAAGCCGACCATGCCATTCGGTTGCAATTTCATGACAAGCGAGTGAGCTCGGCCAATACAGCCTTGACTTCGCTAATGACCGAATGGAACAACCGACAAGCGCAATTAAAAACCTTAGCCACAACCTATCAGGCTGCAATGACCAAAATTAGCTTTGGCGAAAGCCTCTATACCGATGACAGCCAGTTCCAAAACTTAGCTACCTTGGCAGCGCAACAAGCGGGTATTTTTGTGGCGTTAAGCGACCTCAGCGATGCTTTTAACCAAGCAGCTAACAAAGCAGCAGCGGCCTTGGCCAATCAGAATGCAGAGAAGCAAGTAACACCTGGCAAACGAGAATTAGTACGAGACGGAAGTTAGGAACTACCTCAGCCCCAAAAAGATGAGAATTTACCTCTTTATTCTGCTAAGTTGGTTAAGTACCCTATCTGGTAGCTTGGCGCAACGCCCCAGTTCTAACGCCGAAAAGGCTGAAGATCAACGAATATTGCAACTGCTGGCAAAAGCAATGCCCCGAAACGTTGAGGATTGGGAGGTAGAAAGTGGCGAAACCAAGACAGAGGGGACCACTGGCTTTTACCATTCGTTTGATTTTCAGCGTAAAGATGTTTTTGAGCATTCGTATCAGATTAGTTATCGGCTAACCAAAATCCCTGAAAGTATTCGAGAAAAAGCCAGAAAAGCCATCACAGAAAACGTGAGGGAGTATGAATACCTCGAGAATGCCACCCTTTGTCAGGTTGAAGTGTTGGTCAATGCTACAAAGGCTTGCAACGCTACCTATACACCATTTAAAAAAATCAATAGTGATACAGGCGGGCAAACCTTTCGAGACGCCGCAGGCAAAGAATACACTTATGTTTTCTTTGGCGACAAATGGACATTTACACCTTCAATAGACGAAACGGAGACTAAAAAATATTGCCTTAAAGCCAATCCTCACAACACCTTTGGTACTACCGTACAGAGTATAGAAGTCATCATTCATGCCGACGGGCAGGTGGCGGACCAGTTTATGGCGCAGATGGACTGGAAAGCCATCAAAAGCTTATTAGGAACTGGCACCATCCTCGAAAAACTAGACCGAAGCGTGGTTGAAAAGCCTATTCCGCCCATTGCTGGACCCAACACAGTTGAGTTTACGGTAGAAATGGAAGATGGTACTATTCGGCAAGTTCGAATGCTCTCAAATGAGCACAGTTTGCGGAATTGTGCTCGTTTGCGAAACCACAACCCGAATCCGAACGTCACTGATGCGGCCCACATGGACATCTCGCTCTATGACGATAAGGATGCCAACAAAGGCATCACTATTTCCTTGCCTATCATCCGCACCACTGGCGAAGTAACCGCCACCCACGACAGTGATTCTGACTACCTAATCATGTGGCGAGTCAACTTGAGTGCTGACGAATGGCTGGGGGCAGAGCAAGTCAATATTCAACTCACTGGATGGGCAACCATTGGTGATTTTATAGAAGGAACTTTCTCAGGAACAGCTACTTATAAAAAAGGTGTCAATAACTTTGATAGTGTGTTACCCAAGGCCAAAATTACCAATGGCAAATTCAGAGTACGTCGCATCCAAGATGAGTATTAATATTTTACACATTAAACGTCTCCTCTTTATGAAAAACCAATTAGGTATCGCCGCCTT
Source organism: Spirosomataceae bacterium (assembly GCA_046329195.1). Classification (GTDB taxonomy): domain Bacteria; phylum Bacteroidota; class Bacteroidia; order Cytophagales; family Spirosomataceae; genus JAXLVB01. The sequence goes on from JAXLVB010000001.1 coordinate 2,711,315, forward strand.
GTTTCTCTTGCTGTTGGGAAACGCCTACGCCCAAGATAATACCAAAACCTTGGGGCAAAAAGATCCGCTTCTGGTCAGCCTTAAAGGCTTGGTTTTTGCACTACCCGATTCTACTACCATGTATGTACCCGCTATCGAAAAACAAAAGCCCATTGGTACAATTTATGCACAGAAATTAGACGTACCCGACCGTGATTTTACTGAAGGTTTTCCAGGCGTAACCGACCGCTTTGAATGGTTTGGAATGATTTACACCGGTGTTTTTGAAATCGAAAAAGCGGGAGCGTATATCTTCACAAACAGCTCTGACGATGGAAGTATTTTGTGGATTGATGGCAAAGTTGTGGTGAGTAACGACGGCGTACATGGGTCCAGCGCCGTAGATGGTGAAGTCACGCTTACAGCAGGTTTGCACCAAATGAAAGTGTGGTATTTTCAAGGCCCTGCTACACAAATTGCCATGCAATTGTTTGTGCGAGAACCCGGTGAACCTGAAGAGAATCGGAAAATATTTGACCTCAACAACTACTCAAAAAGTCTCAAAGCAGCGGCGGCTAATAACAAAGCCATCATCACACCCGAGGGTATCAAAGTTCGCTTTGACAACGTGCTGTTCGACACAGGCAAGGCCGACCTCAAACCCGAGGCCGATGCTACTCTCAACGCCATTGCTGATATTCTGAAATTCTATCCTACCAGTACCGTTCGTATCGAAGGTCATACCGATATCATCGGTGACCCAAAAGCAAATCAAGTACTGTCGGAAGACCGTGCCAAATCGGTGATGAATGCGCTCAAAAAACTCAATATTTCGCCTGAGATTGTGTTCAAACCCAAAGGCTATGGTAGCACTCGGCCTATTGTGACAGGTAATACCGAAAATGGGAACGCTCAAAACCGGCGAGTAGAGGTGTTTATTTTGCCATAACATTGTAACACGATTTGCTAAAGCTATTTGCTCAAAAAAGGCATTACCGCTGACCGTATTTTGACCAAAGGCTACGACACCGACGAACGCTGAGCCAAAAACCGACGGGTGGAGTTGAAAGAGATTAAGGTGTAGAACAAACAATCATGCAATTCTAAAATCACATTTTAGAATTGCATGATTAATTACAAAAATACATGGACTCGCTCAAACGCTTCTTACTGACCATTCTCATATTCCCCCATTGGGGACTAGGAGTCTTTGCCCAAACTATGACTGCCGACGATATCAAAGAGGCTGAAAAACAAGGGATGCTCCGCTACCGAGTGTCGGGAACTTATACCGAAAAAGTAACGGCTTTGGCATCGGGTAGTTCAGACCTGATGAACATGCACGCAATTGTTGGCAAGAGCAAAATGTCTATCAATGGCTCTAAAATAATGACATTCAGTGGTATAGGCTTTATGAATCCTATCAATAACGATTCGCCAGACTTGTGCAAATACGAAATGCAGATTGATGGGCAGGTAAGCAGTTGGATTTCGTGCAACACCTCAGGTAGTGTGACGTATGGCGGCGAAAAAGATGAAACTGTTACCTATACTCAGCCCGGGCAGGGTTCGTGTACTACCCACTCGTTAAGCAAATCAAACCTCACTGCCGCAGGGATTGAGAATTATGTAGGCGTAAACTTCTGTTTCTTCAATACCAACAAATGGATGATTGAAGTCGGTACTCGATTCAAAAATCCAGTGATGACCGTCAAAGGCGAAGACCAACGTTGCGAAGCGGGCAAAGTCATCAAAACGCCCATAGATAGCGAAACCGAATATACCTCTCTCATCGGTTTTAGTACCTCGCCCGAAAACAATGGCAAAATCAGCTTCGACGGCAAGAAGTTCACCATCACGTATTCATTCAGCAAAACAGACAAAGCCTCTTACCACGGCAACGAAATCGGCGATATTCCGTATGACCTGACTACTTCGGGGATAGGGACCATCGAAATAACACCCATTGGCACAGAGCTGGAAGCATTTATCGAACCCGTAGAAGGCACTGAAACCTTCAAAAAAGAATGGCTGCCCCAAGGCCCTGATGTGGAGCAAGACACCAAAGTAGGTAATCAGGCTAAGTTTTGGGTGTATGTGCAAGACCCTAAAAACCCTGCACGCAACCTTACCAGTCGCATCAAAGAAGTGCGTTACTCGCTCGAAAACGTATCTCGCCTGCCAGGCTTTGCTATGAATTTCCCTTCTGAAAACGCCAGCACCAAGGCCGATTTGCAGCTTCACCTACCCGACCAAGCACCCAATCCTGATGTAGAAAAACTAACGCAAATAGTGCCCAAAACAGTTGCCCCCAATTTTCATGTGATGGTCACGAGTTTGGACTACGGTGCGTACGGCTCGCTCAAAGCCACCGTCGTGCTTGACGATGGCACCACCCTCACCGCCAAAGACCCTGCTTCGGGACGAGCATTTTTCACCGTCCCTTACCGTAGCAATGCTGACTCCCGCATTGCCGATAGTTGGAAAGACCAACAAAAGGCTACGGATTTGGCAGACATGGACGACGAGGAAAACGACGATGAGTTGGAAGGTAATAAATACAAAGGCGATGGTTTTACGCTTTACGAAGAATATCGTGGCTTTATCGAAAACAAAAAACACATTCGTACTGATGCCCACAAAAAAGACCTGATGGTCTGCGATAAAGTGAAAGATACCGAAGTAACTCCGTGGCAGGGTCGCTCGCAAATGGGCATTGATATACTGGCCTCATTGACGGGTTTTGTGGTTCATTCCAAATTTAGAGATGAAGAATACGGCAAGAAACTCAATACGAATGTGTACAGTACGCCTAAGTTAGATACCTTAGGATTGCCGCCTTTTAAGTATGATAAGTGCTTGAATTTCAATTCGCTGAAAGAGGTTCACGACCACGACCAGCTGGGGCTATTGATGCTACCAAGCCCCAAAGAATTAGGCTATGCGGCCGCTTTCCCGAAAGGTGGAGGGGCTGTTCGGCCCGTAGGAAGTTGGCACTGCTTGGTCATCACCAAAGACTTTGACCCCACCGCCAAAGGCTATAGCAGTACCATGGGTGATTTGGACAAAGACGGAAACATCAAAACCAACCCCGGCGGCAAAGCTAAAATCATCACCGACGAATACGCCGTAACCGTGGCTCACGAACTTCTTCACTGCTGCAACGTAAGGCATCACGGCGACAAAAGCAATGAGGGCACCCAGACGGGCATTAAGTTTTCTTCGGGTAAAACCCTCGTTAAGCAAAATGTACAAGGCGTCGATTCGACCCAAGTGTATATGCAGTTTGAGCGAGAAGGCTACAAAAACTACTATCCCGTCATTCCGTATTGGGACGATGCCCAGTCCACCCCCATTTTGGCCACCGATACCCTATTTAAAAAAGATAGAGTGATTTATCGAAACTACGCCGTACAACAAGGTAATCACAGTGGTGTAGAAGATTGCGTCATGCGCTACGACGTAGCCAATGTGATTTATAGAGCAGATGGTAATTATTACCTCATCAAAAATCGCCCTGGCACGTATGCAGAGCTGACGGGTACAACCCTCTGCAACACCCCTAATGGCACGGGGGTAAATGCCTTTGGTTTCTTGCCACGCCCTCGCTACGGCAAAGCCGATGCAGGCAGAGGCAATTGCAAAGCGCAGGTTGTCATTAACGATAAGTATCATTAGCGTACAGCGATTCATCACTTGAGGCGGGCGGCAAGTCTGATGGAATCGCTATCATCAAATCAAAAAACAAGCCATGAATTCTCCTAAATTTATCTTTTTCATCATTTTATTGTTCTCACTTCAAGGGGTAAGGAGCTTTGCCCAAACTGCCAAAACGGTGAGTACTCCCAAGCGATATAATGTGTTGGTCAAGTACAATATCGAACTCATTGCTACGGGCAACATTTATCGAGAACGAGAGCTCAAAACCAATGGCGTGAATCGTTCAAGTGATGAACATTTGCAACATTGGGGCAACACCAAAACGCTTTTTAGTACCCAAGGAGCGTTGATAGCCAATAATTTTGAGTTGTATAAAGATACGGAGACAGGTATTATATCTATCTTTTCAACGGATGATACCAAAGTTTCGACCCGAAAAAAAGATGGCGTAGCCGGCAAAACCACAGGAAGGCACGAAGTGATGGATTTGGATAAAAATGTGTTTCAAGAATGGGTTTCTACCAAACACGACATTGCGCATAACGAAGGCTATAATCGGGAATTTACTTGCAAAAAACACCATACCATCCTCGGCGAAGGCAATACGCCTGTGAAGGTAGAAGAAGGGGGGAGATCCAATATTCAGATGCGGTATAATCCTAAAAATCGGCGAGTTGAAATTAGGAATTGGTTGCCCGATTTTGACCTCAACATCACAGGAGTTGAAGGTTTTACCAGCGCTGGCGATAAGAATTGCAATAACTCGCTCAACACTTCGCAAGATGCAAGTGAGTTGGTGAGTCAATTTCCGCTTGGCTTGGGGCAGATGCTGAAAAATAGCATCATTTACAACTCCAAAGAAGGCATGGGCGATCAAATGCGGGAAGTTCCTTACATAGATATTCAGAATTTGGGGCAATTTGCAGGCTTTCGGTTTAGCAATCAATCCATTAATGTACTGGCGGCAGAGACCGAAAATCGCTATATTTTTGACATGAGTTTCAAAGATTCGTTTCAAGAAACACCCGTCAATATTACCAGCAATCCCGATCCAGGGGCTTTTTATAGACGAGAATTTGAGGGCAAAGAATTCAAGATTAGGGCTAGTGTGATGATTGTTTTCCAACAAAAAGACATCAAGTTTGACGACTACCCGGGCGAAGAACTCCCCAGCGAAGACCCCGAACACCGAGACTTGGGTTGGGTACCTTTAATGGACAAAGATGATTATCTACCTACCCCCAAAGACAAGGCACGAATCATCACTATTCTGACGCAATTTACCGATAACGAAGACCATTACTTTGCCAAAGCCAACACGCCCATCGAAAGCGTAAGTAAGGTAAATGGCATTGAAAAAAAGGCACAATTGACGGCTGACCAAGGTGGTAAAATCGTTTTTGACGCCAATCAGCTATTGGCTGACAAATGGAAAAAAGAAACGATTAGTTTTTTTGCGCCATTCCTGATGCTGCCTCAAACCGTTGCCAACGTACCCTTGTTTGGTCCAGACACCACCATTTATTTTAATCAACCCTTTCGCAACATTACGCTTCGGATGCAAGAAAAAGCCACCAAAAGAGGTATTGCAGGGCAGGGCTTTCTGATGTATAACGAAGAAGCCAGAGACTCTCTCACGCTCTTTAAAAGTGGGGCCGATGGCAATGTACTCATCTCCCGTCATTGGACGTTCAATCTGTCACGCCCCAATACCCGCAATGTGGTGCAGGTCAGCGTTGATTCTAACTTTGTGCCGAGTATCGTGCGTGATGTGCCTACCTATGGAAGTGATACCACCATCGTTTTCGAGAAAATATCTTCCATCAACCGAAGCACCATCATCGGGTCTTTCAAGAGTACCATTGATGCCGAAACGCAAGCCTTACCCAGTATCAACGTAAAAATAGAGCAAAAGGGCGATAACAACATCGTACAGACGTTCCCACGGAGGGTAGAAGCGGTAGTGGCACAGGAGTTTAACCACCAAACTGCCAAAGTAGGCGAGATGAATATTGTACCTCAACCCCCTGCCAACTTAAAGGTTTACCCGCCCTACCAAACCATTACCGTACCTCGTGGCGAAAACGAGATTCGACTACCCCTATTCTTGGTATTGCCCCGAAATACCCCCGTCTATAAAGTAACTGGCACCGTAAAAACGCATGGAGGAGGCCCCGCCAGCGGCGCAGAGGTAGGTTTAAATGCCTATACCGTGGCAATAGCCGATGCACAAGGCAAGTTTACAGCCTATGTGCCAGCGGGCACGTATTCACTTAGTGTATCCGATAGCCAAGAACAAGAGGTATCCATCACGGTAGTGAATCAAGACCTAACCGTGAATTTTACGCTGAAATAATTAGCTAATTCAACCATCAAAACAAAAATGAAAAAAACACTTTTCTTTTGCCTATTGAGCTTTGTAAGTTTTGCCCAAGTTCCAGATAAAGTTTATGCCAACTACGACTTTGTACCAGGCAATAAAATACTGTTCGAGGACGATTTTCGAGATGACCAAAATGGTGAGTTTCCTGCACATTGGAAATTAGTAACAGGGCAGGGTGTTCTTAATAGAGTAAATGACAATTTGGCCTTTTTCCTAACGCAAGGAAATTATGCCGTAGTGACTCCACGAATCAAACAAGAGAAGTACTTAGGTGACGAGTTTACGGTTGAGTTTGATTTTCTTTACAAGACATTCAAAGATGAAGGCTATGGCACTTACAGCGGGCCAATAGGCTTGGAGTTTTATTACATGGATGGCTATGAAACTTCTTTCAGGGTGGTTTTCGACAAAGGAGACATAACGGTTAACGACTTAAAAAAAACTTATCCTGACGAGTTACTAAGCGATTTTTACGACAAATGGCATCATGCGGCTATTGTATTCAAGAATGGTCAAATGAAAACCTATATTGACCAATTTAGGGTTTGTGTCAATCCAAATATTGAACAAAAACCCTATCGACTTGCCTTTGACGGTGCCTGCACCGAAAATTTACCCATCATTTTCAAAAATGTAAAAATTGCTAATGGTGGCGGCATGAACATGATTGGCAAAGCCTTTACAGATGGAAAATATATTTCACATGGTATTCGTTTCGATGTCAACAAAGCTGTCATCAAACCCGAATCAATGGGTGAAATCAATGGAATTGTACAAGTGTTGAAAGATAATGCCACCCTCAAACTGGAAATTGGCGGCCATACCGATGCCGACGGCGATGATGCCAGTAACCTAAAATTATCGCAAGAAAGAGCTGATGCTGTAAAAGCTAAATTGGTGTCATTGGGCATTGATGCTGCCAAACTCAGCACCAAAGGCTATGGCGAAACCAAACCCATTGGCGACAACAAAACCTTCGAAGGAAAAGCCGAAAACCGGCGAGTGGAGTTTGTGAAAATCTAAAAAACGTTAATTTGTCGAGTTCATTCCAAAATTTTACGTTAATTCGTTGAGTTGACTCGACAAATTAACGATTTTCCCCTCAATCAACGCCCTTTCGGCATTGGAAACACAAAACTGAAGGGCTTGCTGGTAGGCTATTTTAGCCGCTTCTATTTGCTTGCTTTTGACATAAAAATCGCCCAAAGCAGCATGATAGTAGTGGTTTTTTTCTAAACCAGTTAGGTTCTGTAATACCTCAATGCCTCGCTGTGGGCTTTCCGAAAAACCGATAGCAATGGCTCGGTTCAACTGCACCGTTGGGCTTGGATTCATCTGAATCAGCAGATGATAAAGGTAAGCAATGGCCTTCCAGTTAGTTTGTTCAAAACTCGGTGCCGAAGCATGATAGTAAGCAATACCCGCTTGCAAGTGATATTCGCTTAAATGGCTACCTTCTGACGCTTTGTCCAAGTATTCTTCACCTTTTTTAATATACCCTCGATTCCACAAATTACGATTTTGGTGCTCTAACAGCACAATTTGATTCGTAGCATCGAGGCGAGCCTCTAACCGAGAGGCTTGAAAATACAACAACGCCACCAAGGCATTGACTTGAGGTTGATTCGTATGGGCATGATTACTCAGCAATTCAGCCAAGCGCATGGCTTCGAGGCACAAGTCTTGCCGAATCAGTAAATCTGACAATTGCGAGTTGTAGCCTTCGTTGAACAGCAAATAAATCGCCTTCAAAACGCCATCCAATCGTTTGGTGAGTTCGTTGCCCGTTGGTACTTCGAGCAAAATAGTTGCGGAGCGTATTTTTTCCTTTGTTCGGTAGAGTCGTTTCTGAATGGTTTCTTCGTTTGACAGAAAAGCACGGGCAATTTCGCCGATGCTCAGTCCACACAATGTTCTGAGAATGAGTGCAATCTGTGCCTCGGTAGGTAGGGACGGGTGGCAGCAAGCAAACATCATGCGGAGTACGCTATCTTCAACCTCATGCTCCAGAAAAAGCCGATCTACTTCGGAGAAAGTTGCCTCCTGCTCTGTGGCTTCGTATGCAAGACGGTGGACTTCGTGGCGTTGTTGCTGGCGCAAGTAATCAAGGGCTTTGTTTTTGGCTACGGCATAGAGCCAAGCAGTAGGGTTGTCAGGAACGCCGTGGAGTTTCCAGTGGCTCAAGGCCGCCAGTAGCGTATCTTGCACTAGGTCACGAGCCAAGTCATAATTCGGAAAGCCAAAAAGGCGAGTCAATACCGCAACCATCTTCCCCGACTCGTGCCGGAAAAGATGGTCTGTCAGTTGGTTGATTTCGTACATGTATTAGCTAAAAATTTGCACCTGGCGTACCTCTACCCGCCCTTCGGTATCGAGAATAGGACAACCTTTTGAGTGTTCGAGGGCTTCGTCGAGGCTATCAGCGGTCAGAATCATGAAGCCCCCTATAATTTCCTTGCCTTCGGTAAAGGGGCCGTCGGTAATCACCTGTGCCGAGCCAGACAACACTTTGCCGGTGGGTTGTAGTCCTTCGGTAGCAATCAACTTGCCTTGGGCGGCGATGCCACCAATCCACGTGTTCCATTTTTGGATTTCGGCTTGGATGGCCTCGGGCGAGAGTTCTGCAAAAGCTTCTTCAGAAGGAATAGCGTTCCAGAAGGCGAGCATGTACTTGTTCATGGTTGTAAAAGTTTTGAGTGAGAAATATATTGAATTTTTACGAATGACGAACAAGTCACAGCAATCTGGACAGGAGTAGTGAAAATTTTTTATATTTGGTAGAAATTCCTCACGTTCTGGCAACCGCCTTTATAAAGCACGAGTCCCTAATTCAGAACAGTATCCTATAATTTCTTGAACTTCCTCTGCTATGAAAAAAATAATTCTTTCTTTTTTTCTTGCTCTTACATGTACCATTGGCGTTACTCAAAAGAAATATGTATTCACGATTGATTCCTTACCTATGCAAGGTGTGTTGCTTGACAAAGGCTGGAAATGGCAGGCTGGTGATAATCCTGACTTTGCCAAGTCAGATTTTGATGACAGCAAATGGGAGAGTATAGACCCTACGAAGGACATTATGAATTTGCCACAAGTTAGACAAGCCGAAATTGGGTACCTTAGGCTTCACCTGTGGATTGATTCAACTTTGGTTGGAAAAGCGATTGCGTTGAAACTATATCAAATAGGCGCTTCTGAAATTTATTTAGACAATTCTCTAATTCATAAAATAGGACATGCAAGTAAGAATAGCAACGAAGAACAAACATACGTAACAGATGGACACCTTTATAGCATCGTTTTTCAGAGGTCTGGTGAGCATGTCATTTCAGTTCGCTATTCTTATACCAAATCGAATCATTGGATAAAGCTTAGGCCAGGAGTTGCCATTTTTGACTGTTTTAACGGCAGACTTTCTTATTTAGACAGGACAGTAGAAACGTACATAAAAGATAAAAGCCATTTTTCTTTTCTAAGTTATTCTAAACTTGGGATTTTCTTATTTTTAGGATTGCTGCATCTTTTCTTTTTCATTTCATATCACAAGCAAAATGCCAATTTATTTGTAAGCCTATATGCCTTTTGTCAATCGTATATTTATTATCTGGACAACGATAAAATTTGGGGAATTGATGGCAATTCTTTCTTTGTTAATACTCATTTACTTATCCTATTAAACGTTTTTTCTACCCTTTTTTCACTACTGACTATCTATAGCTACCTTAAGTTAGCGAAAAACAGTACGTTTTGGGTTACCTTTTTATTAATCGTAGTAGCCTATCCTATTTGTATTTATTTTAATAATTCAGGTTGGATTTACTTAACGTTAGGAATGAGTTTAGTGCTTGAAATTGAAGCAATCAGGGTATCAGTAAGAACGATTCATCAAAACAATTCAGGTGTAAGATATATTATCGTTGGCTGGGTTATCTATACCCTATTTATGGGGCTGTTTATCTTAATGGTCTTTGGCGTATTACCTTCTTTTGTATATGGCTATGATATAAGTTTTAATATTGCTGTGCTTAGTGTACCCATCTGTTATTCACTTATGTTGGCAAGTGACTATGCTCGGACAAACCAAATTTTATTAGCTAAACTCAATGAAGTTGAAATCCTCTCAGCCGAAAAACAGCAAATATTGGCTACTCAAAACGAGACCCTTGAAAAACAAGTAGTACAACGCACTGCTGAACTCCAATCCACCCAAGCCCAACTCATCCAAAAAGAAAAACTCGCTTCTTTGGGCGAACTCACGGCAGGCATTGCCCACGAGATACAAAACCCGCTGAATTTCGTCAATAATTTTTCGGAGTTGAGTGTTGGTATTGCCGAAGATTTGAAAGAGGAACTTAAAAACAGCCCTCTAACTCCCAATGGGGGAATTATTATTGAAGATAAAGCCTATTTCAGTGAATTAATCTCGGATTTAACCCAAAACCAAGAAAAAATCAACCACCATGGCAAGCGAGCCAGTAGTATCGTCAAGGGTATGTTAGAACATTCTCGCATGAGCACAGGCGAGCGCCAACTAACCGATTTAAATGCGCTATGCGATGAATATTTGCGGCTAAGTTATCACGGCATGAGGGCGAAGGATAAAAACTTTAACGCTGATTATGAGCTGATTACCGACCCCGACCTGCCGAAAGTCAACGTAGTGCCGCAAGACATCGGACGGGTGTTGTTGAATTTGATTAACAATGCGTTTTATGCCGCCTACGAATCTAAAAAGTCCCAGCCCAAAGTGATTGTAAGTAGTGCTTCCATCGCTCAAAGCGATGGAAGCACTGTCATTATCCGAGTAAAAGATAACGGCACAGGCATCCCTAAAGAAAATTTAGCCAAAATCTTCCAACCCTTTTTCACCACCAAACCCACAGGCGAAGGCACAGGCTTGGGGCTGTCGTTGGCGTATGACATCATTACCAAAGGACATGGAGGGACGATTGAAGTAGAAAGTGTAGAGAGCGAGGGGACGACGTTTATGGTATATTTGTCTATTTTCTAACCTGTTGACTATGAGAATTTTATCATTTTCGCTTGCTTTCTCCTTTTTTTTTTACTTTTGTTTGGGTCAAAAAAGGCAATCTATTGATAGTTTAAAGCATGAGTTAGCTATTGCCAGACATGATACCAGTCGAGTATTGCTACTCTGTAGTATAGGATACGAATACCGAAATTTCAATGCAGATTCTGGAATTTTGTTTATAAATCAAGGTTTAAAATTGGCAAGACAAAGCAAATTTCTTAAAGGAGAAGTAAGGGCTTTGGAACGCTTAGGTGCCAACGAACGAGTAAGGGGAAATCTAATCCAAGCTTTAGATCTATTACTGAAAAGCTTAGAAATTGCGGAAAAAAATAACTTTGTATATGATATAGCAAGAGCGTTAAATGGAATTGCTCTTATCAATTTTGGCATTAATGATTATCGCAAGGCATTGAATTATCATCAAAAATCACTTCGATTATTTGAAACAATCAAAGACAAAGAAAATAGCGCTCTTTTATTTTCTAATATCGGTCAAGACTACCTTAGATTGAATCAAATGGATTCGGCTTTATACTTTGGTATCAAAGCCCTCAACGCAGAGTGGTACAAAAACGAAAAGGTAAGACACGATTTTCAACATATATTCATGCTGTTACAGCTTGGCGATACCTACAAAAAAATGGGTAATGATCAGCTTGCTTTTGCCTATTACCAACAGGCAGTGCAAGAAGGAGATAAAGATGACCATCGAACAAGATCAGAGACTTATTATCGTCTTGCTACCTACTATAAAGAAAAAAATCACATAGATTCCTGTATCTATTATGCCCAAAAAGGGCTTTTAGAGGGCGAACTGGCTTCTATCAAACGAACAATATTTTTTTCAAGTAGTTTACTGTCAGAAATATATGAGCCTATCAATACTAAAGAAGCACTTCGCTATTACAAAATAGCATCTGCAGCATACGATAGTTTATACGGCATCACCAAAGTACAGGGGCTGCAAAAATTGTTTTTAGAACAACAAGAACGTCAACAAAAAAAAGAAATCGAACGATTAGCGTATGAAACGCAATTGAAACAATATGCCTTTTTAGTAGGGCTAGGAGTATTGCTGGCTATTGCGTTTATTTTATATCGTAATAATATTCGTGAAAAGAAGGCAAAAAAATTGCTTCAAGAGCAAAAAGAAAAAGTAGAAAGTACTCTTACTCAACTCCAATCCACCCAAGCCCAACTCATCCAAAAAGAAAAACTGGCCAGCTTAGGCGAGTTGACAGCAGGCATCGCCCATGAGATTCAGAATCCATTAAACTTTGTCAACAATTTTTCAGAACTCAGTGGCGAACTGCTTGAAGAAATGGAGGAAGAAATTGACAAAGGAAATGCCAAAGAAGTCAAGGCGATTTCAAGTGATTTGAAGCAAAACCTACAGAAAATCAACCATCACGGCAAGCGAGCCAGCAGTATTGTGAAGGGCATGTTAGAACACTCCCGCATGGGAACGGGCGAACGAGTGTTGACCGACCTCAATATCCTTTGTGACGAATATTTACGCCTGAGTTATCACGGGATGAGAGCGAAAAATAATCAATTTAATGCTGACTATGAGCTGATTACCGACCCTGACCTGCCGAAAGTCAACGTAGTGCCGCAAGACATCGGACGGGTGTTGTTAAATTTGATCAACAATGCGTTTTATGCTGCCTACGAATCTAAAAAGTCCCAGCCCAAAGTGATTGTAAGTAGTGCTTCCATCGCTTTGAGCGATGGAAGCACTGTCATTATCCGAGTAAAAGATAACGGCAAAGGCATCCCTAAAGAAAATTTAGCCAAAATCTTCCAACCCTTTTTCACGACCAAACCAACAGGCGAAGGCACGGGCTTGGGGCTGAGTTTGGCGTATGACATCATTACCAAAGGACATGGAGGGACGATTGAGGTGGAGAGTGTACAGGGCGAGGGGACGACGTTTAGTGTTCAACTACCTACAGTGTAATCAAAAACAACATGAAGTATTTTGTAGCTGGCCTTTTATTCTTTTTTCAAGCGGAACGGACTTGGTCACAAGTAGTTGCATCCAAGACCCAATTGGACAGCTTAACCCAAGCCTTATCCACCGCAACAAGTGATACACAGCGAGTATATCTGTACATCCAACTAGCCAAGGTAGCCCCTAACAAGAGTGCTATAATCAATTACGGACGGCAGGGGTTGGCACTGGCAAGGCATATCCAGTTTGACAAAGGGGCTATCCAGTGCGGCCTCTTGGTAGGGAATAATTTAGTGGAACTTGATTACTATAGCGCCGTTCCGATACTCTTAGAAACTAAGCAACTCTGCGAAAAACAAAAAGATGCTCGTACTATGGCCAAAGTATTGGGCTCTTTGGGGTATGCCTACAACAAGTTTGACTATCAGAAAGCGCACAACTACTATACAGCCTGTCAGCAATGGATGCAAAAGAACAAATTGTCCGAATATGTATTTCCGATTACAACGTCATTGGGACAATTCTATAAAAATTGGGGAAAGTCCGACTCGGCCTTGTATTACTTGCAAAAAGGGTATCAGATTGCCCTAAAAACAAATATACCCCTGCCACCCGAAGGGTTTTATGTGCCTTTTGGAATAGTCTATTATCAAAAAAAGCAATTCAAATTAGCAATGGACTATTTTCGTCGTTCTATTGCTAGGACCAACTTATTTTATGGTCAGGCGCATCAAGGCATAGCTCTTATTTATCGAGACCAAAAGCAATTAGATTCGGCTAGAGTTTATGCCCAAAAGGCGTTAGCTTTTGAACAAAAGGATAACAAAATAATCTATATAATTCAAGATGCCGACTTACTTTTTGATTTATACAAAAATATAGATCCCGCTCAGGCTCTCCACTACCATCTGATTGCCTCGGCGGCTAAAGACAGCTTATTCAAGCAAGAAAAAGTAAGGCAAACCGAAAAGGTAGCCTACGAAGAACAAGAACGAGAAGAACGAACCAAAAGGCGAATAGAAGCCAACCGAGTGGCTTACCAAAATCGCATAAGGCTCTATTCGATACTTGTGGTGTTGGGCGCCACTTTGCTAGGCGCCTTTTTTCTATATCGCAACAATCGCCAAAAGCAGAAAGCAAATGCGCTACTCAACGAGCAAAAACAAAAAGTAGAACAAATGCTTTTAGAACTCAAAGCCACCCAAACTCAACTCATCCAAAAAGAAAAACTGGCTAGCTTAGGCGAGTTGACCGCAGGCATCGCCCACGAGATTCAGAATCCCTTGAACTTTGTGAATAACTTCTCAGAACTCTCTACGGAACTTTTAGAGGAATTAGCCGATGAATTACCTCAAGAACTAAAAACTCCCCCATTGGGGGTTGGGGGGCTGTTGTTGGATTTAACCCAAAACCTTCAAAAAATCAATCACCACGGCAAGCGAGCCAGCAGCATCGTCAAGGGTATGTTAGAACATTCTCGCATGGGAACAGGCGAACGAGTGTTGACCGACCTCAATGCCCTTTGTGACGAATACTTACGCCTGAGTTATCACGGAATGAGAGCAAAAAATAATCAATTTAATGCAGATTTTGAACTAATTACCGATCCTAACCTGCCGAAAGTCAACGTAGTGTCGCAAGACATAGGTCGGGTGTTACTGAATTTGATCAATAATGCCTTTCAAAGCCCCCCACCCCCCGAAGGGGGAGTCAGTTACCGCAAGAAGGTAATCGTGAAAACGTTTTTTGAAGCGAATAAGCAAAGCCCCCATTGGGGGTTTGGGGGCTTTTTAGTTTCTGACAACGGCGCAGGCATCCCAGCTGACATTCTGCCCAAAATCTTCCAACCCTTTTTCACGACCAAGCCCACAGGCGAAGGCACAGGGTTGGGATTATCATTGAGTTATGATATTATTACCAAAGGGCATGGCGGGAGGTTGGAGGTGGAGAGTGTGGAAGGGGAGGGGGCGACGTTTATTATTTCTTTACCCATCATGTAAAAAGAGAAAAATGAAAAAAGGAATAGCATTTATCTGTCTGATGGTATCCACGGTATTTTATTCAACAGCTCAGACTGTAATACCACCAGTCTATGAAATACATAGCGATACAATTTATTGGCAGGAAATTAAAAATACACATTGGAAACTATTAGAAGATAAATCAGGCAGATTGACCATTGAACAGGTAGTAAAAATGTATGAAAAAGGACGTTTTCATTCCATAACTTCCAAAACGGATACGACAGTCAATACATACTGGTTTAGGTACAGCATCAAAAATGTGATGAGCAGAGAAGCCCATGTATCCTTAAATTCGATGTGTGCAATGGATGATTTTTATGTCTTGCAAACAAACGGAACATGGAAGCATTTTTCAAGTGGGTACAATCAACAGTGGGACAAAAAAGATGGTTTAAAAAAGGCAGATTGTATTCCACAGGTAGTACAGCCAGGCCAAGAAATACTTATTTTTCAGCGGACTCAAAACAAAAAAGCTGGCCTACCCCACGATTTTCAAATTGCCATTTTGAGCACACAAAAGGCTATGCTCGGAACATATGTCTCTGTGCTTGATACAACACCAGTATTATTTCCATTTGAAATGATGATGGAAGTGTTTTATGCCGGTATGTTGCTGATTGTATTTGTTTTCAGTATCCTCTTTTACAGGGCTGTACGTCAAAAAGTTTATCTGTATTTTGCTTTGTATGTGTTCTTGCTATCCATAACCAAATTCACGAATCCATTCTTTATTTTTATTGACTGGTATGATAGAGAAAGTGCAGCCATAGGTTACTATTTTTCTTTTCTAACTCCCTTTTTAACCTATTTTCTTATTCAGTTTATTCGCTTGTTTTTTTCTATTAAAACAAATTTTCCAAGATGGGATACCTTTTTATGGCTGCTAAGTATTGTTCTGATACCGTTACTGCTGGCAAGGGCATACTTTTTTATTCATTCTTATACGGACTTTCCGCTTTTGAGAAAGATTTTGATTATCCCAGGGTATAATTTTTTGTTTGTTTTTCTTCCACTACTGATTTCCTTGTTTATGTTCATAGGGGAGGCCAAGAAAAATAGCCAGTACAAAATCATTATTGCAGGAGCCTTGCCAAACTTACTTTGGCGTGTAATCACTTCCGCTTTTGATTTGTTTTATTATATCATTTACAAATGGGATTCAAATGACTATTCTGGTTTCTTTAATTGGGCCTTTTATAATATCGTTGAAATCATCACCATGCTATGGTTTATTTTGTCGTTTTCTTTTGTGCTTTTTCAACAGTTTATAGAACTAAAAAAGCAAAACGTACAGCAAGAGCTGGATAAAGAACGTCTTGCCAAAGAAAAAGAGGTGGAACGAAATATGCTGATAGCACAGCAAAAAATACAGCTCGAAAAAGAAGTCGAAGAAAGAACATCTGACTTAAAAAAATCACTTGAAGAGTTAAAGCAAACCCAAACCCAACTCATCCAAAAAGAAAAACTGGCCAGCTTGGGCGAACTCACCGCAGGTATAGCGCATGAGATACAAAACCCACTCAATTTCGTCAATAATTTTTCAGAATTAAGCGAAGAATTGTTAACCGAAATGGAAGAAGAAATAGCGCAAGGGAATGCAGAAGAAGTCAAAGCGATATCAAAAGACCTAAAACAAAATTTAGCCAAAATCAACCATCACGGCAAGCGAGCCAGCAGTATTGTGAAAGGTATGCTCGAACATTCAAGAGCGAGTACAGGCGTAAAGGAATTGACCGATATTAATAAATTGGCGGATGAATATTTGCGGTTGGCCTATCATGGTTTGAGAGCCAAAGACAAAGATTTTAATTCCGATTTTGAATTGATTACTGATGAAAAATTGCCCAGAATCAATGTTATTCCCCAAGATATTGGACGGGTGATATTGAATTTGGTAAATAATGCTTTCTATGCAGTTTCAAAACGAACTAACAACGTCGGAGAGGTTTTGAACCTCTCTGACGTTAAACCAATCGTAAAAGTTTCTACTAAATATATTGACAATCAAATCATCATAAAAATAAAAGATAACGGAATCGGTATGAGTGAAGAAGTCAAAGCCAAAATATTCCAACCCTTCTTCACGACCAAACCCACAGGCGAAGGCACGGGTTTGGGTCTGAGTTTGGCGTATGATATTGTGACAAAAGGGCATGGTGGCACTTTGGAGGTAGAGAGTGTGGAAGGGGAAGGGACGACGTTTGTTATTACTTTACCTTTTAAATCTATTGGATGATGAAGACATTAATTATTACCTTGCTTTTTGCATTTGAATTAAGCTTGGGTTTTAGTCAAAATATAGAAACAGATAGCTTAAAACATGAATTATCAATCAGCAAAGCCGATACACATCGGGTGATGCTTTTAACGCAAATATCCGGCTATTTTGGTGCTATAAATATTGATTCAGGCATTTATTACGCTCAACAATCCTTAGCACTTTCCAGAGAAATTGCATTTGCAGAGGGCGAAGCAGAAGCTTTAGGTATATTGGCTTGGCATCTACGAACTTCCGGTAATAACTCAAAAGCATTAGAGTTGTATCTGAAACAATTTAAAATTGCGGATAAAAATCATTTTTTTAAACAAAAAGGAGATGCTCTTCGGGTGATGGGGATGATTTATCGAGATGCGTTTAAAGATACTGATAAAGGATTAAAATTTCTTTATAAAGCAAGAGCCATATATGATTCGATTCAGGATTTTAACGGTTTAACTCAAGTTGAAACCATCATAGGTTATACTTATATACCCATTAAACAATTGGACTCTGCCGATTATTATCTCCGGTTGGCAGAGCAGCACAACATTCAATATAACATCAATTTTAATAGTGTCCTTTATAGGTTTAAAGGTCATTTTTATAAAGAGAGAGGGGATACACGAAAGGCTATTTATTATTACAATCAGAGTTTGAAAGCGGCGTATGTAGATAGGAATAATTTGGAAAGTTGTGTAAACAATTTGAGTTTAGGAATAATTTATCGAGACTTAAATCAACTTGATTCTGCCATTTATTTTACAACAACCGCCTTAAAGGAGGCTCAAAAAGTGAATTCCTATAATAACATAATTCGTTCAGCAACACTATTACATGATTTAAATAGAAAAACCAATCCCATAAAAGCACTTGAATATCTTGAAATAGCATCCGCAGCCAAGGATAGTGTGCAAGAAAAGAGCATTTCAACTGCCCTGAAAAGTATTTTAGACATTGATGCTCAGGAAAGTCAATACGAAATTGATACTGCTAAAAAGGAATATCGGAATAACATTCGGCAATATGGTTTATTGGCAGGATTGGTTGTGTTTTCATTCATCGGTTTAATCCTTTATCGCAATAATCGCCAAAAACAAAAAGTCAATATCCTTTTGCAGGAGCAAAAAGAAAAAGTAGAGACCACTTTATCTCAACTCAGATCCACTCAAACCCAACTCATCCAAAAAGAAAAACTGGCCAGCTTAGGCGAGTTGACAGCAGGTATCGCTCATGAGATTCAGAATCCATTAAACTTTGTCAATAATTTTTCAGAACTCAGTGGCGAACTGCTTGATGAAATGGAGGAAGAAATTGACAAAGGAAATGCCGAAGAAGTCAAGGCGATTTCAAGTGATTTGAAGCAAAATCTCCAGAAAATCAACCATCACGGCAAGCGAGCCAGTAGTATCGTCAAGGGTATGTTAGAACATTCTCGCATGAGCACAGGCGAACGACAACTGACCGACTTGAATGCGCTTTGTGATGAATATTTGCGACTAAGTTATCATGGAATGAGGGCAAAAGATAAAGACGGTTCGGCGACCCGATTTAACGCTGATTATGAGCTAATTGCTGACCCTAACTTGCCCAAAGTCAACATAGTGCCGCAAGACATCGGACGGGTATTATTGAATTTGATCAACAATGCGTTTTATGCCGCCTACGAATCTAAAAAGTCCCAGCCCAAAGTGATTGTAAGTAGTGCTTCCATCGCTCAAAGCGATGGAAACACTGTCATTATTCGAGTAAAAGATAACGGCACAGGCATCCCTAAAGAAAATTTAGCCAAAATCTTTCAACCCTTCTTCACGACCAAGCCCACAGGCGAAGGCACAGGGCTGGGGCTGAGTTTGGCCTACGATATTGTGACCAAAGGACATGGAGGGACGATTGAGGTGGAGAGTGTAGAGGGTGAAGGGACGACGTTTATCATAAAATTACCTATTAAGTAAACTATGGAATCCATTAGTTTTACAACTATTCTGCAAAAATTCGACCAAAAAGGCGAAAAAACGGGTTGGACGTACCTCGAAATTCCGCCAGACCTTGCCGAACAATTAAAACCAGATACCCGAACGGGCTATCGAGTCAAAGGCAGGTTAGATGACTTTTTGATTAAGCTGGTCGCCATCTTGCCCATGGGCGATGGTAGTTTTATCATGCCTATCAACGCCGAAATGCGCCGAGGGCTTCGCAAAAAAGAAGGGACGATGGTACACGTAGAGCTAAGCGAAGACACCGACCCGCTGCCACAGTCAGACGACTTATGGGCCTGCTTAGCCGACGACCCAAAAGCCCTGGCTAAGTTTGAGTCGTTGCCAAAAAGTCATCAAAACTATTATTCTAAATGGATAGAATCGGCCAAAACCATCGAGACCAAGTCGAGGCGTATTGCCATGACCGTTAAGGGGCTAGCCATGAACATGGACTACGGCGAGATGATGCGTTATTACAAAAGCTTAAAGTCATGATGGATGTAGAAACCGCCCGAGAACAACTCTTGGCCTTACCTGCCGTAGAAGAAGGAGATCATTTTGGAAAACTTTCGTATCGGGTAAAAGGTAAAATTTTTGCTACGGTTGAGCTGGAGACCAAACAGATGGTGCTCAAACTGACAGTGGCACAACAACAAGCCTTAGACGAAAACGTAGCTCTTTCACCAGTAGAAGGCCGCTGGGGCCAACTCGGCTGGACCTACCTTGAGCTCAGCGCAGTGAGCCCTTCGTGTTTTACTGAATTAATCACTATTGCCTGGAAAAACGTAACCCCAAAAAAATTAGCAAAATCGTTGACAAGTTCAGAAAATATTCGTTGATTTAGCTTGATAATCAACTGGTTTCAATAGTTGTACCAACGATTTCGTTATGAAAAATACACTTTGGATACTACTCATTAGTGTCGCACTGAGTCATGCTGTGGCTCAAGTTACTCCCAACGATGGCGACTGGAGCAAACATCAGGTAGTGTTAAAAAATACAGCCGAGGCGGATGTGATAATTCGAGTAGGCGATATTGATAACTTGGGTTTTGGCTGGGCCGAGAACTTCAACCCTTTTACGGGCCGCTCTACCGAGTCTCACGGCTTTCCTTGGGAGCCTAAACCCGACGACCTCAAAGGGTTAGACCGTATCCTGTTAGGTACGAGTCTGGGCAAAAAAGATGCCCCTTGCGGTGCTGATGGGTATTCGGGGCAAGGGCGGCAAAATACAGTACCTGTCGCCATTAAGATACCCTTATCCGACCTTCAAGGCACCACCATCACAGCAGCTACCCTGACGCTGTTTGTAGATGATTTTCAGGCAACGGTTCTCTGTTCCAAATTTCAAGTTACCCTCAACGGCAAGCGGTTTGTGGACTTAGAGAAAATTATCAATTTCTTGAACCAAACCGGTCCTATTGGCAAATTCATCACCGTCAAGATTCCAGACGACTTGCTGCCCTTGTTGCAACAACCTGAACTGAGCCTACTCATCGACGACCCCACCACTGGTGCTGGCGACGGATATGCCATTGATTTTGTGAAATTACTCATTAATCCAAAGCCGTTACTGTACAAAGGGAGCATCAAAGGGTTTGTAAAAGACCGTGAAACCCAAGCCCCTATTGCCAGTGCCACGGTACGAGTGCGGGGCTATGGCGAAGTAAAAACCGATACAGAAGGAGCTTTTGTTATGGAAAACGTGCCCATCGGCCTCAATGTGGCTGAAGCCAGTGCCACAGGCTATGCCACAAACCAAGAGGTATTTGACGTGATTGCAGGCGAAGAACCCGAAACAAAAGACATTTTTCTGGACCGTTCAAAAGCCATTACATTCAACAACCGTCAACTCAAAGAAGGCGACTCTGTGGTGATGAACAATATCCAGTTTAACCAAGGTAGCTACGAACTACTCCCCGCTGGCATTACAGAACTGAACCGAATTTACGACTTGTTGCAAGCTAACCCTAAGATGGAAATTGAGCTGTCGGGTCACACCTCCAACGAAGGCGAACGGGCGCTGAATACACGTCTATCCAAAGATCGTGTGAATGCTTGTAAACAATATTTGGTTCGGAAAGGCATTGACGAGGGCCGTATTGTGGCCGTTGGTTATGGCCCCGACCGCCCTGTTGCCCCCAACGATAACGAAGCAGGCCGAGCCAAAAACCGTCGTGTCGAAATGCGGATGCTGCGAGTTCAGTAGCCTCCTTGGTGTAGAGGTGGCAGCAAGGTAAGAGGGTATGAAAACCAGAGCAAAAGCCGTTCATTTGAACAGAAACCACTATTTTTGCATGATTTTGTAGCGTTATAATTCACAGAGTAGGTAGCTATTACTAGGGCTACCCCACATTTCATCAATATCATGAACGAACAACAACTATTAGATGAAATCCCCTCGCTTGATTTGGCGGATTTCACTTCGGGTGATCCTGAGCGCAAAGCAGCTTTTGTACAAGCCTTGGGTAATGCTTTTAACAACATAGGCTTCGTGGCCATCAAAAATCACGGCTTAACCCAAGAACAAACCGACGAATTATACGCCGTCGTGAAAGATTTCTTTTTCTCGCCTGACGAACTCAAACGCAAGTATGATATTCCGGGTATCGCTGGGCAGCGGGGCTATATCGGCAAAGGCCGAGAAACCGCCAAAGGCTTTAAAGTGGCCGATTTGAAGGAGTTTTATCACGTAGGCCAAGAACGAGAAGAAGGCGACAATGACGAAATTTGGTCAGAATATCCACCCAATTATTTTCCAGAAGAAAAACCTAAGTTCAAAGAGTTGACGCTCCAAACCTATCGTACACTCGAACAAGCTGGCAAAACCCTGCTTCGTGCCATTGCCGTGTACTTAGACTTACCCGAAGATTATTTTGAGGCAAAAGTCAAAAACGGCAATTCAATCTTGAGAGCAATCCACTATTTTCCCTTAGACCCCGGGCAAGTCCAACCCGGTGCCGTACGAGCCGCTGCTCATGGCGACATCAACCTGATTACGCTTTTGATGGGCGCCTCGGCCGAAGGACTCGAAGTATTGCGCCGAGATGGTGCTTGGATTCCGATTACGGCCCTGCCCGATCAAGTGATTGTCAACGTAGGCGATATGCTTGACCGACTGACCAACCACAAACTCAAGTCCACCATTCACCGAGTGGTCAATCCGCCCCGTGAAAAAATGGGTACCTCCCGCTTTTCGATTCCATTCTTTATGCACCCACGCTCCGAAATGGACCTTACCAGTTTGGAGTCATGTATTGACAAAGAGCATCCCAAACTGTATGCTGACATGACCGCTGGCGAGTTTTTGGACGAACGCTTGATAGAATTGGGTTTAAAGAAGTAACCGTCTTTACAAAATCATTTTCTTGAATTAAGATTTCTCCTTAAATTGCTCGCCTCCCTACGGAGCCGAGCAATTTTTTCGCCTAACCCACAAACCTAAATCTCCAGAAGAGTGTACCTCATCGGTAGCTGGCTTGGAGTCTATTGCACGATGCGAAAAATCAGGTATCTTATCTTTTTGAAAGACGTGCTGATTTTAGCGCTGACCTCATTTGGAGGCCCGCAGGTGCATTTAGCGTTGTTTATCGAACGCTTGGTAAAAAAACACGGCTACATTAAAGAGGAAGAACTCTTGGAACTCAACGCTCTATGTCAGATTCTGCCTGGTCCTACCTCTACTCAAACCATAACGGCTGTTGGTTACAAAATAGGAGGGCCAAACTTGGCCTACTTGACGCTTTTGGTCTGGATTACCCCCGCCGTTTTGATTATGACGTTTGCTGCTTTTGGCGTAAGTTACCTCAAAGACTATTCGTTGCTGCGTTTTGTGCAACCAATTGGAGTGGCGTTTTTGATTCACGCAGGCTATTCGATTGGTATTAAGGTTATTAAGCGTTTTATTGGCATCATCATCATGGTATTGGCAGCAGTGGCTGCTTATGTGTTTCAGTCGCCGTGGATTTGCCCCATTGCTCTGATTTTGGGCGGTAGCCTTACCGCTTTTGACTACAAAGCATACCCCAAAGAAATGCACAAGCCTTTTGTGGTACCTTGGGCCAATTTCTTTTTGTGGGTCGGATTTTTTGTGTTTTTGGCGCTGCTAGGGCATTTTACCGACGAACGTATCTTTCGATTATTTGAAAATTTTTATCGAAACGGCAGTTTGGTTTTTGGAGGTGGAACGGTACTCGGCCCTATGCTTTTTACAGAATTTGTGGAGTTCAAAGAATACCTTCGAGCCGACGAGTTTCTGTCGGGAATGGCCTTGTCGCAGGCAGTGCCGGGGCCTATTTTTTCACTTACTTCGTATGTGGGCGTGTTGTCAATGCGTGATTACGGTTTTTGGGGCAAAATTGCAGGTAGTATCGTAGGCGCTGTCGGTATTTTTTTGCCGGGGGCATTTTTGATATTCTTTGTCTATCGCATCTGGAGTAATCTCAAAACCTACCGCCCAATTCGAGCCTCGCTCGAAGGCATCAATGCCGTCAGTATCGGTCTTACTTTGTCGGCTGCTATTACGTTCTTTCAACCTATCGCACTTCGAGGCGATTGGCTGGGGGTTGTGTGTATTATAGTCACCTTAGCCTTGATGCAGTTTACCAAAATTCCTGCGTATGCCTTCATTGCCTTGGGGTTATTGTTGGGGTACTTTTTTTAGCGAACCCGTAAAATAGGGGCGAAGTGTTGTCAATATTCAAAAATACCATTCCTGATTGCTGGACAAAATATAAATTGGCTCCTATTGGGCGTATGCCATACGCCCCTACGACCTAGTTCTAGCACCCTCGCTTGAGCCTTCTGTATCGGTAGCCTTCGTTTTGTCCAGCAATCAGACCATTCTGTTGGTATAAAGTAAAGTTTTGATTTTCAGGTATTATGCACTTTCCTGTCACGATTCCGATTGGCGACCACCAAGTTCATCTTCACTTCATTTGTGAAGTGTTGGCTTACTCTATCGGGTTTCGGTACTACTTATATATTCGACGGCATTCAAACGATTTGATTTCGGACGAACAACGTCTATGGATTTTCTTAGGAGCTACCGCTGGTGGGTTTTTCGGAGGCCACTTACTGGGTATTCTCGAAAATCCTAGCGACTGGTCATCCATGACTTGGCGTAGTTTTCCGTTTTACTTTATGGGAAACAAAACCGTAGTCGGTGGATTTTTAGGGGGGCTAATAGGCGTAGAACTGACCAAAAAAATGCTGAAGGTAACTACCTCTTCGGGCGATATGATGGTGTTTCCGTTGCTATTAGGTAACATTATTGGACGAATTGGCTGTTTTTTAGAGGGTATTCACGACGGTACACATGGTACTGCCTCTAACTTACCTTGGGCTATTGATTTTGGAGACGGCATCCGACGGCATCCTGCCCCACTTTACGAAATCCTTTTTTTGGTTGTTTGGTGGATCGGTATCGTGCAGTTAGAACGACGATTCACACTCACCAATGGCAGCCGTTTCAAAATCTACTTAGTGGGTTATCTATTGTTTCGGTTTACCTCCGAATTCATTAAGCCTGTTTATTTTTTAGAGATAGGCTTATCGGTTATTCAGGTTGCCTGCTTGAGTGGATTGCTGTATTATTGGAAAGTTTTTGCAAAACCCCAACAGTTGATAGCGCTGAGGAACTAAATCCCTCCTCGTGACCTTATATAAGAAGCGGCGATTGGGATATATGATGTCGCTACTCAGGTACTTTTTGGGAAACTTGCAAAGTACCGATTAAACAAATGGTTAACGCTTACTGGTGGTTTTTCCACTCAAAAGTATGTTTAAAGGCTCTAAGTTATATAGCATTTTATTCAACAAATGTCCTCGGTGTCATGAAGGGCAATTCTTCAAAAATCCACCCTATCATCCAACTAAATTTGGCGAAATCAATGCCCGCTGCTCGGTTTGCGATGAGTCCCTGGAGCGAGAAACAGGTTTTTATTTTGGAGCTATGTACGTGAGTTATGCCTTCTACGTAGCGCTAACCGTTACGGCTTTTGTGGGCTTTGTTGTGTTGTTAGATTTTGAAGTAATTCATGTTTTGGCCGTATTGATTCCGTTGTACATCATTTTGATGCCTCTTTTTTTTAGGACTGCCCGCTTGGTGTGGATTAACATTTTTGTGAACTACAAAAAAGACGCTGCTCAGCACCACTGATTAAAAAATAACAGGGTGTCAGTGAGGTGAGTTTGCCAATAGTCCCATGAATGACCTCCGGCAAACTCTTCGTACTCGTGCGCAATCTGATGTGTATTGAGCTCGTGATGCAGTGCCCGATTGGCTTCGAGGAGGTTATCCTCTTGCCCGCAATCAAACCGAAAAGGCGGTAACTGGTCTTTGTTTTGGAGTATCCAATCTAATACGCCATCGTGTTCTAAAGTGCTGTTTTTTAGGGTGTTGAAGTCTTCTACGAATTGACTGAGTTGTTCAAAATGCGTGATAGACGACAAACCCGAAAATGCCCGAAAGCGTTGCGGATATTTAGCGCCCAAGCGTAAGGCTCCAAAGCCCCCCATCGAAAGTCCTGCCAAAAACACTGGCGATTGCGCATTCACTTCATACACTTGCTCAAGCATTGCTTGGATAACGTCTTCTACAATCCAACGTTCATAATTTTCGTTTTGGTGAGGCAAATAACCACTTCCATCGCCAAAAAGCCCGTCTGATGGCATCACCAATACCATTGGTTTGATGCGTTGACTATCAATGAGTTGCTGAATGGTTTGATGGGCCTTTCCTTTCAAAGCCCATGCCCAGTGACTTCCGTAAACGCCGTGGAGCAAAATAACGATAGGTACATCTATGAGCGATTCTTTGTCAGAAACTTGAGGTACATAATAGGTTAAATCGGTTCGTTTACGCAGGGCATTACTTTTGACTGTCATAAAACGCAAACCTGCCGAGTTAGCATTAGGTTCTGAATGTTCAGTGGTGAAGAAGGAGGACATTTGAGGCGAAACGTTGTTCTTGATTAAATAAAAGGGCACAAGAGGTAAAGTCTTAAAACAAAATCACCCCCTTCGCATTTTTGCCTGCGTGCATATCGGCAAAGGCTTCGGCCAATTGGTCGAGGGCATAGGTGCGAGTGACCATTTGGTCTAATAACAAATCGCCTTTGGCGTATAATTCTTGCAGAATCGGAAAGTCTATCTGTGGGCGGGTTTTTCCGTATAAAGGATTGATATACAGCTTATCCCACTCAAACAAGTTCATGTCAATACTAATTTCTTGCTCAATACCACTCACTTGTACCGCCATGCCTGCATTGCGTACCATTGCCAAGGGAGCAGCACCCAAATCAGGAATGGCCGTACATTCAAAGGCATAGTCGGCACCTCGCCCACTAGTCATCGCCTTCACTACTTGGGCCGCTTGAAGAAGCCCTTTGTCGGCTCGGTCGGCAAGGACAGTGTGAGTAGCACCATAGGATTTGGCCATGTCGAGACGCAGGGGATTTACATCTACGGCAATGATTTTGGCCGCACCAGCTATCCGTGCTCCCTGAATCACATTAAGTCCTACGCCGCCCGTACCCAACACCACCACCGAACTACCCGTTTTGACCTTGGCGGCATTGACCACCGAGCCGTAGCCCGTCATCACGCCGCAACCCACAATCGCAGCAGAGGCAAAAGGGATTTCTACCTGTATTTTGACACAAGCAGCCTCCCGCACCAGTGCATATTCAGACATCGTTCCCAGACTAAACGACCGCTCGATGGGCGTGCCGTTTAAGGTTGTGGAGGTCAACATGGCATGACCTCCACTGACTTTGTTACCTGCCGTGACAGCCGAATTACGCTCGCAAATGTGTTGGTTCCCCTCTTGGCATTGAAAGCACTCGTAGCACGGAATCGCCCAGTTGAGCATCACTGAATCACCCGCCTGTAACCCTTTGACTCGTTCGCCTACTTTCATGACTACACCCGCCCCTTCGTGCCCCATGACCAAGGGCTTTCCCCACGACTGCGAGTCCCAGTCGGTGTGGCAGATACCCGCTGCTTTGAGTTGAATCAATACTTCATCGCCTTGAGGGTCAGCGATTTGAGTGGTCTGAATTGAGAAGTTTCCTTTGCCATCGGCAATGGCGGCATTACTGCGTATCATAGTTAAAAAGAAGTAGGTGTTTAGGAGGTTATGTTCTGTCGGGGGACAGAACAAAGGAAACATCAGGTTTAGGCAACATATTCTTCTACATACTGCTTGATAAAAAGTTCGTACTCTTCTACATCGTATAGGCGCCAACCTTTTGCTTCAAAAGCGGCGATTTCGGCTTCGGTCGGGAAGGTAAAATACTGTGAGTCGGCCTCGTGTTGTGGGAGCGCCGGAGGGCGGATACCTTCGCTAATTTGCTGAATCGTATGCACAACCAGCTCGACACTGGCTGGATATAGCCCCAAAATATGCCAAAGCAACGATTGCTGTGGGCTTACCTCAAGTGTCGAAAAACCAATGACATCACCTGTATCAATACTACTATCGCTAATGTAATGGAGTGTTCCGTTGATGTGGGTGTCGCCGTTGGCCAAAGCTCTAAAAATCGCCAAGACTCCTCGGTAGTTGGGCAAACGTCCTGAATGAAAATTGATAACCCCCAACCGAGGGATGTTCAAAAAATCATTCCCAAAGATTTTTCCATACCGCACCGACAAAACTAAATCGGGAGCTAAGGCTCGAATAGCAGCAAGACTTTCTTCAGTTTTTACATCATTCCACGAAACGAGAGGAATCTTGTATTTTTTGGATAACTCCTTAAACGTGAGTAGTTTGGTATCGAGTGGTCGCTCTTGGGCGTCGAGTTGAGGGAACAAAAGTTGGTTGGGAAGGGTCTGTTCAAAAAACTTCATTTCCCGTAATCCTTTGGGGGCTACCGACGTACTTTTGCCGACTTTGTCAGATACGAAAATCTGTTTCACCGACGTATGTACGTGAGGCAACAGGCAATTGAGCATGAGATTACTCGCCAAATCTCGGTTGGTAAAAATAAGAAGATTCATGATAAAAACGGCAAATCAATCAGGGTGCAAGGTAATGATAATGCCCAATGATTTTGAAAGAAAACAAACAATCTTCTAATTCTTGCCCTCGCCCTATGTTATGAGCCATCAGGTAGCGTTGGCCATCGTTTGATTTTTGGTTAGATACAATGCCAATATGCGTAAGGGTATTGTCTAATTGCCAAGCCACTACGTCGCCGGGCTGATAATCAGTGGGCTGTTGACTTTTGGATTTTATGGTGCCATGCCGAGCAAAAAACGTCATCAGATTGGGTACTCGCCTATGGTCAATATTGGTATCGGTGTGGCTGAGGCCCCATTTTGGAGGATAGAGCTTAAAATGCTTCTGCATGTCTTCGTGGACCTTTACTTGTAAGTCGATGCCCACTTTGCGATAAGCTCGCACCACTACGTCGGTACACACGCCCTTGTTAGGCGGCACATCGCCCATCGGATAGCTAATGTTGAAGTAGGTAGGGTCGTACTGAACCTTTGTTTTGGTGAGACTTACTGCTGCCTCAGCAAGCCGATTTGAGAACGACGAAGGCTGATGAAAAGAACAGAAACAGGCAAAAAAGAGCAGTAAAACAAGAAAGCGTTTCATAGAAAATGGAAGTTGTTAGCGTAATAACGAACAAGACTCGATTTTATGAAACGCTTTGTAGAATGTTGCTTCCTTACGTCAATGCCTGAACCAAAACAATCGCACGATGTACCAATCTTCTGATAAAAGTAGATACTACTAACCCTGCCCCAATCAACCCCCGTATGACTACCAACAAGGCCAAGTTAACGATTCTTCAGTTGTTTTTGAAGGCTTCGAGTTCGCTCAAAAAGGCTTCGGCCTGTACCACATTGTTCCATTCAGGGCTATTGAACAACAGCTTAAACCACTTTTTGTCTTGATTCTTGTACGAAATGTTACGGTATAGCCAGACCGCTAATCCTGTAAATGCAAGTGCAATCGGAACAGGAATCAACCAAGCCAATGGATCATTCATCAGCCATTGGGGTGTGAGAAACCACGTGCAATAAAACGGTGCTTGCAAAAATAAAATACGGGTGACCTGAAGAGTAGAGGCCTTCAGTTGAGCAATTTTTTGCTGTGCTTCTACTACAGTACTACTGTTGTCTATTTGGGTAATGAGCGCCACGTGTTGGATATACACCACAATGGCATAAGTCGTGACAGCCATAATACCCAAGCCAGAAACAACAAAGAAAATTTTAGAATAAGTGAGCGAATTAGCCACCAAAAATCCCAAAAACAAAACCCATAAAATGCCAAGGATAATCATTGCGATCTTCCAGATAGCAAGGCGATTAAGTTTTGATTTGGCTTTTTGAGACTGGAGCTCTTGCAAGATATGCTGATTGAGCTGCAAGGATTTTTCTATTTTTTGATCGTAGGCTTGCCAGAGGCTCTTCAATTCGTTTGGTTCCATGATGATAAGATGGTTTTAATAAGGCGCCCTACTATAGTCTGAGTACAGACCACTTAGGCGTTGGCACCCATTTGTGTAAATCGTTGTTTGAGTTGGTCTTTGATTCGGCTGATTTTGGTAGCTACGTTCGTTTCGCTAATGCCCAGAATGTCAGCCATTTCACGATAAGTTTTTTCTTCTAAGTACAAAATCATCAAGGCTCGATCGAGTTCTTTTAGTTCTTGAATAAATTGCTGTAACTGAAGGAGTTGCTCTTCGGTCTCAGTACCTTCTTCATTGGCCAAAGCCTCTGCTTGTTGTTCGTCTATCGAGACCGCCGTTTGGTACGTCCGTTGGCTACGATAAAACGAAATGGCCACATTCAAGGCAATCCGATACATCCAAGTCGAGAACTTAAAGCGTTCGTCAAAACCATGCCAAGACTTCCAAAGTTGGTAGATGATTTCCTGAGCCAAATCCTCACGGTCGTCCCGGTTACGACAGTACGAATTGGCTATTTTGTAAATAATACCCTTGTTAGCTTGGATGAGTTGTAAAAACTGCTTCGATGAATCTGTCATGATGTCTGTACTACTGAATACTTACCTGATTCACACAATGATTCGCAGCAGCAATTAGAAAATCACAGAGAGGTGCGAAATTTTTTGGGATATTCCAAAAAACAACCCTCCCAACCAATTGGTCAAGAGGGTTTGTATGGTTAAGGGATGATGAAGCGTAAGCGGAAAGTGTAGAGGGAAAAGTGTAAAGTTGAGAGTGTAAAGTGCAAAGGTGAAAGTGTAGAGGCTATTTTCTTTAACCTTTAACCTCTACACTTTACACTTCAAAAGGCTATTTTCTTTAACCTTTAACCTCTACACTCTACACTTCTTCTAAACCGTTACTTCTTTTTCTGTTTCTACAGTAAGGAGTTCAGTATCAAGGAGTCGTGCTTCTAAGCCGAGTGTTTTGGGTACTTCGTAATGGAAGAAAAACTTCATGGTGTGGAGTTTCGACTCGTAGAAGGTGATGTCTTCGGCACTGAGGTTGTTTTGCGTTACCAGTGCTTGTTTGGCTACGGTAGCCTGCTTGAGCCACTGCCAGGCAATAGCCACAATTCCAAAGAAATCCATGTACAATTTTGAGTCGGCCAAGAATACCTCGGTGTCACCTTTCATGGCCAAGCCTAACAGGTGCATGGTTACTTTTTGCATCCGCTTGAGTTCGGCTCCGAGGCGTTCAGCATAAGGCTTGAGGTCGTCAAACGTCTGGGCGGCTTGGATGGTTTGCATCACTTCTGCACCCAACAACTGCATGGATTTGCCTCCTTTGGCGGGTACTTTGCGTCCTAACAAATCCAACGACTGAATGGCCGTAGTGCCTTCATAAATGCTGGTAATGCGGATGTCACGGTACATTTGCTCTAGCGGAAAATCTTCGGTATAGCCGTAACCACCAAATACTTGCAAGCCATCGCTTACGGCACGGATGCCCTCTTCGGCTGGGTAGGTTTTGGCTACTGGCGTGAGCAAATCCAAGAGCAAATGGTAGTTTTCGGCCTCATCAGGGTCTGTCGAAACTTTGTGGAGGTCGGCGTAGCGAGCACATTCCATAATCAAGCTCAACGAACCTTCCATGATGGCTTTCTGCGAGAGCAACAAGCGCTTTACATCAGGGTGGTTAATGATAAGCGTAGGACCTTCTTCTGGATTTTTGTTGTTTAACCGACGGCCTTGTGGACGTTCTTTCGCATATTGCAACGACGCATAATAAGCCGCAGAAGCAATGTAGGTGCCACACATGCCCACACCCAAGCGAGCCTCGTTCATCATCTGAAACATATAGGCCAAGCCTTTGTGAGGCTCGCCTACCAAGTAGCCAATGCAGTCATCTTTTTCGCCAAATGTCAAGTGCATGGCTGGGGTGGCTTTTTGACCCATCTTGTGGTAAATACCTGTAGGGGTTACGTCGTTGTTTACGTCAAACACGCCGTTAGCTCCTTGGCGAAACTTGGGTACTACCATCAGCGAAATCCCCTTGGTGCCTTTAGGAGCGCCTTCAATGCGAGCTAGCACTAGGTGAATAATGTTGTCACGTTGGTCGTGTTCACCTGCCGAGATAAACACTTTTTGCCCTTTGATTTTATACGAACCATCTGGCTGAGGGTAGGCCATCGTTTGTACGTCGGCCAAGGCACTACCAGCTTGGGGTTCGGTAAGGCACATGGTGCCTGTCCACTCGCAATTGATCATTTTTTCGACATACGTGTCTATCAACTCTTGCGAACCAAACGACATGATGAGGTGTACCGAGCCAGAGGTCAGTCCCGTAAACATGACGGCACTGTTGTGAGCCGAACCCAAAATAAAGCCTTTGACGGAATCTACTAATTCGGGAAGTTGCTGACCACCAAACTCGTATTTGAAGGGCGCAGCCATCAGGCCAGTAGGGCCTACCGCTTCCAAATATTTGCCAATGCCAGGGTGTACCGCTACCGTTCCGTTGACGAGTTCGGGTTGTTTACGGTCAGATTCCACGTACATGGGCTGCAAAATCTTCTCGGCTACTTCGGTAGCCGCATCCAAAACCATATCAAAGGTTTCTTGGCTATGATCTTGAAAATAAGGGTATTGTGTGAGCTCTTCGGCCTTGAAAACTTCACGAAGCATGAAGTTTACGTTACGACGACTAAAGGTTTTCATGGTTAAATGGTTGATTGGGTACTTGGACAATGAACAAACATCAGGCTTTTGGAGTGAATCGAAAAAGGATGACGTTTTACTTCATGCACTTGCCCATTATGGTTGACGTTGATGTTATGCTTGCATACTATTTTTGATAGAGCAAATCTATCGAGAATAAAAATAGTATGCAAGCATACTAAATAAAAATTTCAAAATTAGTAGAAGCAATGGCTAATAGAGTTGTATTTTAGTCGTTTTCAACGCTGGTAGTTGCTGCCGCCAATGTACAAGCGAGGACGCTTGTACCAGTGAGGGAAGTTCAGGCCAATAGAGTCAAATGGTGTAGAGGCAACCGAATCCCTAATAAATCAGTTGCTAATAACCAATGACCACGGTAAGTAATTTATCACTTATTTTCGTCAAAAAAACGCTTAGAGGGGTATGCAAGACATTGAACCTTTTTATGGATGGGAAAATTTGTACGTGGCTGCTGATGATAAACGCTCACCGTTTTTTGGACGTCAGTATAACCTCCAATATTACGAAAACACCATTTATGGCTATTACATTCATCCCCTGTGGGACGAAATAGAGTCAGAAACGCTGTACTGTAAGATTCTCTTTACGGACTACGACCGACGCATTACGGTGATTGAACTGCTTGGTGAGTGGAACGATACCCTACACAACGACATCATGCACCTCAAACGCAACGTGATTGACCACATGCTGTCGGCGGGTATCAATCGCTTTGTGTTGATTGGAGAAAACATCCTCAATTTTCACGGCTCTCGTGATGACGATTACTATGTCGAGTGGTTTGAAGAGGTGGAGGAAGGTTGGATTGCAGCCGTGAATTTCCGTGATTTTGTGCAGGATGAATGGAAGAAATACAAATTGGATTATTACCTCAATTTTGGCGGCACCTTAGACGTGCTCAACTGGCGAACGATGAAGCCCATCAAATTCTGTGAGTTGATTGATAGCCTGATTGTTCGGAGATTAACCTAAGGTTCTCCAATCTTCAAGCACTATCCTGAAGATTGGAGAATAGGTTCCTTGTTTGTTAAAATTGGCTGATATACAATACGATACCTGCCGATATGCGAAAGGTACTAAGGTCTGCTTTGTCGCCAATGCTGGTGTTGTTGACATAGACATCGCCCTTGCCGCCAGGGTTGAGCGAGCCTTTGAGGGTGAGGGCAACGGGCAGCGCCACAAAGTAGTTGAAGCCCCCGCCTAGGTACAGTCCGCCCCCTTTGACATCCAAATTGCCATAATTATTAACAGCTAGGAAGACTTTGTTAAGAGACATTTGGCGGGCAGAATAACCTGCTTCTACAAACGGACGGAAGGGGCGAGTGGTAGAGCCAAAATTGAAACGGAGGCCCGCATCAATGTGCTGATAATTGAACGACTGTGCATCAATTTTCTGAACGTCCATGAAGCTCTTATCGTATTGTACAAACACTTCGTACAGTTGAGTAATGCCATAACCTGCTCGTAATCCTATGCCATATCCACTGCCAGCGTTTTCGTCTAATACACTAAAGTAATCTGACGACCAGCCGAGGGTGTTGCCCGTTAGGCCAATGTTGAAGCCCTCGGTAGAAGAGCGCATTTTAACTGCTTTTTTTTGTGCAAAACTGACTTGAACGATGAGCAAAAAGCAAAATGCTGATACAAAATATTTCATGATTGTTGGGTTTAATAGGGTTGAAAAATGGATTAACTGTTGATTTCCAGATAATTGCTAGCATGAGACTTGTGTTTACTTGAGGGTGAATCCTTCGGCTGTGTTGACTTCAAACGATTGCCCTGCGCTGTAAGAGGCCGTACCATCTTTGCTACTGGCTACTTCTTTGAACGTGGCGTTTCGTAACGAAATGCGCTGCCCATCCACGGTTTCTACCGAACGGATTCGTATTTCAAAAAAAGGTTTGCGCATAAAACCAGCACCTTTCATATCGGTAATTTCGCCGTAGGCAGTAGCACCAGCCAGAATCACTACTTCGCCATTGTAACTTACCGCTCGCTTTACCTTGAACGAAAGCCGAGTCCCCGAAGCCCGAAGCTGGTCGGTAGAGACACTTTCTTGCAGGATAATTTCGACTTCCAAGCCCGTCGGAACACTTAGCATCTTACCTGTTTTCTTGGTTGAGCTAGAAGTGTTATCGGGGGTAGTGTTTACTTTCTGGGTAACGGGGGGCTCTGTTACCACCACGGGGTCTGGTTTAGGAGGGCGGTCGTTTTCTTTGGGTTTTGGTTTTTCTTCCACAGGCCGTTGCTGTTCTTTAGCCTTGGGCGACTTGGTAGTGGTAGATGTAGTAGGGGTTGGATTAACAGGCTTGGGGTCAGGTTCGTTTTTAGTGGATTGATTTGGGGTATTAATCACGGGCGGCAAGTTTTCGGAGTTGTTATTACCCGAATCTTTCGGAACGACCACCGTAGTAGTAGGCACCACACCGATGATAGTAGTATCGGTAGTGTCTTGGGGAGGAGTAGGAGAGGGCTTCCACAGAAGTCCAGCCAGCACCAGTACCAAGGCAAGAATTCCACAACCAGTCAAAATCCGATACTCTTTGCTAAAGGCCAATTGCCACCAAGGTGTTTTTGAAACAATACCTTGTTCTTGGGTAGGCATGGCGTCTTGTACTCTTGTTTCGAGTGCTTGGTTTTTAGACGAATGCCCTACTACCTTGGTGGCTGGGGTTGGCGGTTTGCGGTTGAGTAAATTCAGATTGATGGTTTGGGTGGACGAAACAGCAGCGAGAGCTTCACTGAACGAGTGTGCATCGGGATAGCGGTTACTGGGTTTCTTTTCGAGAGCTTTGGCTACGGCGGCTTCTAATGATTTAGGAAGTGTGCTATCTAATTTGCGGATAGGAGCCGGTTTATCTTGAACAATGCTCTTCATCAGGTCGTAGTCGGTGGAGGCTTGGAACGGCACTTTACCAGTCAGGAGTTCATACAGTAAAACGCCCATAGCATACAAATCTGATTGTGGCGAAGGGTCTTGCCCCTGCAACTGCTCCGGCGAGAGGTATTCGAGCGTGCCGACCACTCGGTTAACCTGCGTCATTTTTTGTCCGCCAGCTATTTTAGCGATTCCAAAATCCATGATTTTGACTACGCCGTCGGGGGTGAGCATCAAGTTGGCAGGTTTGATGTCTCGGTGCAGTACGCCTTTGCGGTGGGCGTGTGCGAGCCCTTCCAAAGCCTGCCGGACGATGGGCGCAGCTACAGCTGGCGGTAGGGCGCCATATTGGTGCATGACCCCTTCGAGCGTTTGGCCTTCTACGTACTCCATAGCCATATAAAAGGCTTCACCTTGTTGTACAAAATTGTACAAAATGGCAATGTTGGGGTGATTGAGGCGAGCCAATACTTGGGCTTCGGTTTTGAAACGTTCCAAAAACTGCGCCTGTTTGAGCAAGTGTGGGTGGAGCATCTTGAGGGCAACATCTCGACCGAGTACTGTATCTACTGCTCGATACACCGTACCCATACCTCCTTCGCCCAGAAGTTCCTCGATTCGATAATTATGGATGATGCTTCCAATCATGGTGGTAGGGAGGGTTACTGCAAGGTTTCAAAATCAGAGGTGGGGCGAAGCGCTGGACTTTCGGGCAGGTCGAGGTCGGTAGTGACTCGCTCTGGCGTAGTGGCCAGTACGGTTTGCCATTCAACCACCACCACGGTAATGTTGTCGTGACCACCTCGCAACTTGGCCGTGTTGACCAGCGAATACGCCGATTCCTTGAGCGGTTGAATCATCAAAAAATTAGTAATTTCTTCATGGCGGAAGTAGTCATACAGTCCATCGCTACACAAAAGCAAGCGGTCTTCGGCATCGAAGGGGAGGGTTGCCTGACCCGTTTCTACCTTGAGCGAAGGCTTAGTGCCAAGGGCATTAGAAAGGACATTTCGGTTGGGGTGTCGCTCGGCTTCTTCAGGTTTTAACGTACCTTGCCGAACCATCTCTTGCACTACCGTTTGGTCTTGGGTGAGTTGATAAAGCTGACCGTCGTGGAGGTGGTAGAGGCGGCTATCGCCTACTTGAGCAAAATACACCTTTTGCCCTTTTACAACCGCTACGGTACAGGTAGTGCCCATACCTTTGCGCTGGGTATTGCGTTGGGCTTCGGCATAGATAACCCGATTGGCTTCTTCAATGGCTTTACGGAGGCAAGTTTCGATGTCGCCCGTAAGTTTGAAGTAGTGTTGCGCAATGATTTCAACAGCCCATTGGCTGGCTATCTCACCTGCGGCGTGGCCACCCATTCCATCGGCAACAATGGCCAAGTATCCTTTTTCGTCCCGAATTTTCTCTTCCGACATCCGAATGAACCGGCCTGCATCTTCGTTGTTGGTGCGAATGTTACCCAAATCGGTCACTACAATGGCTCGTACATCGGTATCCATAAAATCCTCTACATTGCGAGAAAGAGCAGGTGCGGGAGCAGGTTTGTTACCGAATAATTGTTTCAAAAATCGTAACATTGTCTTGTGTGTTATGTGTACTGGATCAACTTCGGTACTGGTTAGTTAAACATCTGAAAGTGTGATACATGGCTCTTAAAAATCCATTGTACAACTGTAGGTCGAATCATGGTAGTCGGCTTCAATGGTAAACGACTTCACAAATTCGCCATCTCGAAGGGTAAAGGTGAGTGGTTTGTTTTTTTCCCGTTCGAGCGTAAATAGGTTTCCCTTCAAGACTTTACCAGTCGGCAAGATTAGCTCGGCATGATTGGTATTAGTCACTCGTACGTTGATCACTTCTTTGTGAAGCGGCTCGTCAGTTGAGTTGGAACCTGTTATCGAAAACAGCATGAGGACCAATCCGACTACTCCCAAAACTGCCCATTTTGCCCAAGGATGCTGATTTACTAGTTGCCATTGCTGCGTCAAAAACGACCGAGGTAGGAGGGGATGTTCACCCGAAAGCTCTTTGGCCAGTTGCTCCGCCGATGGACGCTTTGAAGGCGTGTATTTCAGGCAGTTATAGATAGTGCTATGCAGTTCTTTCGAGAGATTAGCGTTCAATATCTGAGGACTTGTAAAGCTAACTTGCTCAATTTTGTGCCTTAATGAAAGCGGATTAGAGTCTTCAAAAGGCAAAAAACCAGTGGTCAGAAAATAAAGCAGAATGCCAAGTGCCCAAATGTCTGATTTGAGTTCGGGGCGATGCCTAAACTGCTCAGGAGCCATGAATTCGGACGTTCCGATCACAAAACCCTCTTGAGTGAGCTTGGGCGAGTACGATGCTTTGGCAATACCAAAATCCAGTAGTTTGACAGTGCCATCGGGCATGAGTTTGATGTTACTAGGCTTGATGTCTCGGTGCAAAATCTGTTGCTGATGCAAATACGCAATGGCCTCTGCTACCTGCTGGAAAATCCGCTTCGCCTCGGCGTTAGGCAGTTTTCCCTTTTTCATCACGTATTGGTCGAGTGTAACGCCTGGTACAAATTCCATGATGATGCAGGGCTTGTCGTCGAGGGTGGTGAATTCATACAAGGAAGCAATGTTTGGATGCCGCACCGATGCCTGAATGTACGCTTCGTTCTGAAAGCGAGCCGTTTGTTCCCGCTGAAAGAGTAATTTGACAGCGGCAGTTCGTCCTAGGGTTTGATGTTCGGCCTTATACACCTCACCCATGCCGCCTGCGCCCAAAAACTCAGTAATCCGGTAGCCTCTGATGTTTTTTCCGATGTATGACATGGCCGTTTTGGTTGTCAGGTTATTCGTAATCGGTGAGTAACGTAGTCGTTATCAGACTACATGCTCCAGTGTCTTACTTACGCCTCATTTGAGATATTGAGGTGGCCTGTCTCTCGACAGGCCACACACATTCAAATCTCTTAGTTGCCTGCATTGATGAGTTTCATGCCGTATTTGATAGGCACAGCGTAGGTAACACGAGCGTCGTTTTGCTTCGTTTTGCTGGCAAAGAAGATACCGATTACCTTACCGTCTTTATTGAAGAGTGGGCCACCGCTGTTTCCGCCGCCAGTCTCGCTGATTTGAAGCTGATAGGCATCACCAAACTCACTGCCTGCCATTTTTTCGGTACCCACCATAGCCGTTCCTTTCAAGACGTTTCCTACCGAACCAGCCGTTGTAGTTGGCTTGGCTACTTCACGTACTTGTGGCGCTGAGTTAAAGATGTTTTTAGAAGACACAACCGAAAATGTAGCTGGCGTAACCCCCGGATAACCCATTACTACCACAGGAGCACCGATTTTGACTTCGCTGTTTTCGTCAATAGCCACGTAAGGCAACTGACCTGGAACCGTGATTTTGATGAGTGCCACGTCGTGTTCAGGCGATGGGATAGGCTCGCCAGTAACCGGAATCGGAATGTCTTTGTCAGCAAAGATGACCTCCAGCTTGGTGTTTTCGCCTTTTACAGCTTTTGAAGTAGGGTTGTAGCCAAATTGCTTGGTTTCTTGAGGTACCCATCCATACACATCGCTGGGTTGAATGGCTCTTGCATTTTGGACAGGTTTGCCATCGCCATCTACCAAAATACCAGGGAAACAGAAGTCAGGCATTGAGTAACCCGTATTCCAGTTGGTAGCTACGTGGCTGTTGGTCAGGATAAAACCGTCGGCAGTGACAATAAAGCCTGAGCCTGATGCGCCATCTACGCCTATCGGAATCCGAGGTACATTGGTGTTAGTGGTGAGTTTTGGCTCTATTTTGCCATCTTGAGTTTGTACATATAGCGCTACCGGAACGGTCTGTCCTTGGTCGTTTTTGACGTAGGTAAACTCATGCCAGAGTGCTTCTTTGGTATTGGTGAGGTACAAACGCCACGAGAAAGAAATTTTCACTATTTTCTTGCGTTGGTCTGCGGCAATCTTCTCTACATCAATTACCCCGCTGACTTCTTTAGGTTCTACCGGTGGTGGTGGCGGCGGTGGTGTTGGGAAGATTTTGTCTTTGAACACAAACACCAAGGCGGCTACAAGTACCAACACTCCCAAAATACTGAATAACGTAGTGCGAGTAGAACGTTTGCGTTCGTCCACAATGATACGTTCCATCGTTTGCTTGCCAATGCCTGTTTTGAGAGGAGGCTCTTGAGCAGTTGGCACCATATCCACCACGGGCATTTCGCTGGTAGGTTTGATTGAAGTTGGGATTTCGACCACCCGAGTTTGCATCATCAATTCTTGCGGACGTGGGTTGATGTCAAACACAAACGTTGGCCCATTTTGTCCTAACTGCACTTCGTCGCCTACATACAAGGTAGCACTTCCTTTGATGCGAGTTTTATTGACAAAAATCCCGTTGCGAGAGTTGTTGTCAACAATACTAAATAAAAGTGGATTGGCGGGGTCTTTTACAATTTTGCCGTGTTCACGACTCACCAAGGTATCTACTTCGGGGTCAAACTGGACGTCGTTTGTAGAAGAGCGGCCCAACGACAACTCAGTGCGTTTGAAATCAAATTCTTCAACCTGATTAGCTTTAGAGCCACTGAGGTGCCGGATAACGTAACGTTCGACGAGCAATGCCATGTTTTTGAATTTTTATGGGTTTGAAAATCAATTATTTTTCGTTGCGATTGACGATACAAAATTGGCAGATTCGCCCCCCGAAATCAATCCAGAAACACCTACATTTGATCTATAGGTTTTCCTATATTTTGCATCTATAGGAAAACCTATACTTTTAGAAAAGCGCTTGATTATTAGTAGATTGTTTCTCATTTTTCGATTCCGAAACCTTTTTTCTCATGCGTATCATTTTATTGTTGTTGGTAAGCTGCACGATGGCCTGGGCGCAGAACCCACGTATCGACTCGTTACGGAAGACGCTCAATGGGCAGCAACCTTCTGCCCAAAAGATTAATACCCTCTATGAATTAGGGCTATCGTATTGGGTAGCAGGCGAAGAAGATGCCGCTATGAAGACCTACAAGCAAGCCTTGGCGATGGCGCAGCAGCTTAAACTACTTCGAGAAGAAGGCCGAGTGCGTTTGTTTATTGCTCGGATGGAAGGCGACCGCATGGTGCATTACGACAGCGCCTATACACAGCTTGACCGAGTAGAAAAAATCGCTAAAGCCATCAACGACAAGTCGTTAGAGGCCTTGGCTTATCAACGACGTGCCTCTATTTATGAAAATATCTATGAGCATCACAACGAAGTAATGCCCCTGCTGACCAAGGCCATGAAGCTCCTGACCGAAGCCAAAGATAGCTTAGGCATGACCTCTGTCTGGAACCTGTACGGCAACATTGCCGCCGACGAAGGCAAATACTCCGAAACCATAGACTGGCTGCTCAAATGCCGAAAAATCCAAGAGGCCCACAACGATTGGTTTGGACTACGGGCTTCTATCTCAAACCTTGGCTATTTGTACAAAGAGCTACACCAAGATGATTTGGCACTTAAATACCTACAAGAAGGCTTGGCGCACGTGACTCGGTATTATGACGACCGTGCTAAGGCTATGATTTTGTACAACATGAGTTCGCTAGAACAATCGCATGGACGCCTAAAAGAAGCGCTCGAACACGCTAAAGAGGCTGCAAAGGTGTATGAAAAACCAGGCTATGAAACCATGTTGTCACGGTATTATGGCAAAATTGGCGAGGTGTATTTGGCCATGAAAGACTACAAAAATGCCCTTTACTACACCACTCAATGTGACAAACTATATCGAGAACATGTGGATTCCAAAGAGGCGCTTACGCACGTTGCCCAAATTAATTTTGGAAAAATCTATTTGGCAACTCACCAGTATCAACGGGTCATTGAGTCGGCGCAAAAGGGCTTGCTGTGGGCCACGACTTCTACGCCTCCTTTGATCAAAGAACGCTCAGAGTATTACCGTCAATTGGCTGAAGCCTACGAAAAAACAGGGCAAAACACCAAGGCGCTGCAATACCTAAAGCTCTACAAAGTGGACTCTGATAGTCTGTTGAGCGCCGACCGAGTAGAACGGGCGTCGATTGCTAGTATGAACTATGAATACGAAAAAAAACAGCAAAAACAACGGCTGCATATTCAGGCGTTGGAAAATAAGAACTTGAGTCAACTCGCTGAAAAACAGCAATTAGTACAGTATTTTTTAGTGTTTGTACTCTTGGCAAGCATAGGAGTGGCCGTGTATGGATGGAAAACGAACCGCAAGCTCAAAGAACAAAACGAGGCACTTTTGGCCAAGAACCGAGAAATTGAAGAAGCCCTGCTCAAAGGCCAAACCCTAGAACGTAAGCGAGTGGCATCTGAACTGCACGATAACGTAGCTACGAAACTCTCGGCTCTGCGTTGGCGCTTAGAAACCATCCAGACCAAGGATTTGACCGAAAAAGACCAACGCCTTTTTGGAGATGTATTGACGATGGCCGAAGAAGCCTATGGCGATATACGATTAATCTCTCACAATTTACTGCCTGTCGAGCTCGAAACGCAAGGGCTTGCGGCTGCTATTCAGAAGTTGACGAGTAAGCTAAATGAGTCTGGAAAAATCCAGTTTGTATTTACTCCCGACGGAAAAACCGTGGCATTAGACCGCCAAAAAAGTTATGATATTTATACGATTACGCTCGAATTGCTTAACAACGTACTCAAACATGCCAAAGCTACCGAAGTAAACATTGTGCTGACAAGCCAACGAAATCAGGTGCATTTGGAGGTGTCTGACAATGGCGTGGGCATTGCCGAAGCCGAAAAGATAGATGTAGGCATGGGGCTTCGAAATATTCAAAATCGCCTTGACACACTCAAGGGTAAATGGAACGTAGTGAGCGAGTTAGGCAAAGGAACTCGGGTAGAAGTAATGGTGCCTGTATAGGTTTCAAATGAGCTTATGCCGCATGGCGTATTTGATGATACCAATAGCATTTTTGACTCCAAGCTTACGCAGAATGTTATGACGGTGTGTCTCCACTGTACCTATGCTAATGAATAACTTATCGGCGATTTCGCTGGTCGAGAGTTCTTGGGCAATGAGCCGAATCACTTCAATTTCTCGGTCGGTGAGGGCTACAGGCTCTAAACTGGGGGCTTCGTCACGAGCAACAGGCTCCTCGGGCATAGCCATGAGCTGGAGCATAACCGCCTCGCTGAAGTATTTGTTACCATCAGCTATGCTTTTGATGGCCCTTGAAAGCTCGGCTTTACCAGCCTTTTTCATCACATAACCCGATATTCCTGCTCGGAACGCCCCCCTAATCTCCTCGGCGTTTTCAGAAACAGTCAGCATCAATACCTTTACGCTAGGGTAGTACTGCCGTACTTGCAAGGTAAGGTCAATGCCACTCAGATGTGGCATGTTAAGGTCCGACAACAGAATATCCACGGGCTGGTTGGCCAAAAAATCATATACTTTTCGGCTATCATTCAAGGTGCCGACTACCTCTACATCCTCAATAGTAGATAGAAGCAACGAGAGGCTATCCAGCACGATTTCGTGGTCATCGGTTAATAATACTTTAATAGCTGACATAGAGAAGAGTTTTGGGTAAACTAAATTAGGAAAGAAAAGTGACTAATCCGTGCTTTGTTCGTTAAAAATTTGAATATTTGCGAGTTATCGAACCAAACCGCATCAAACATCATGGCAAACGACCCCAAAGACCCTATCGAAAACAAAGTAGAAGAAACTACGCAAGCCACCGATAACGTAGTGGATAAAGTAGCCGATACAGTCAAAGATTTGAAAGATCAGGCTGTTGAAAAAGTAGAAGAAATTGCAGATAAAGTATCAACCAAAGTGAACGAATTGACCGGCGGCGATGTGTCGGCCAAAGTAGAAGAAATCAAAGATAAAGCCGCTGACAAATTAGAAGAGTTGCGTGATCAAGCTGAAGAAAAAATCACCGAACTCAAAGAGCAAGCTACGGAGAAGTTCAATGAGTTGGTATCGTCTGAAAAAATAGAAGAACTCAAAGCCGAAGCTACCGAAAAAGCTGCCGAGTTGCGTGACAAAGCCGAAGAGGTATTGTCGGATGCTAAAGAAAAAGCGGCTGAATTAGCTGACCAAGCCGAAGAAACCGTTCAGGAAGTAAAAGAAAAAGCCAAAGGATTCTGGTCAAAATTATTTGGCAAGTAATCGAAATTACTAAGAGTAAACCCTTACAAAGTTCTGTAAATCAGAACTTTGTAAGGGTTTTTTGTTCGGCTAAATGATGGACCCTTAACGATTGATCATACCACTGGGGCGATTGTTTTTTCCGATGCGTTTGGTAATATCGTCGCCAAGGTCTTCACGAGCCCTTTCGGCCATCAAAAGGAGCTTAGCTACCATCGTCGGATACTGTGATTGCACGTCGTACCGCTCGCCAGGGTCTCGCCTCAAATCATACAAGGCCATTTTAATAGTGTCGGTGCGATAAGGACCAGGAAAACCATCTTGACCGGGCAACATACCCTCATAACTCTGATACGACACATGTGGAAGCACCAGTTTCCAGTTGTCTCGACGAACTGCCTCTAAGTGATTTCGCTGGTAGTAATAGTAAAACTCTTTGCGAGGCGATACTTCAAATTTTCCTTGAAACAACGGGAAAATATCTACGCCATCAATCGGTTTGGTGGGCTGCGAAGCACCACAAAGCTTAGTGATGGTGGGCAGCAAGTCTAAAGTAGTAGCGAGTTGATTACAAACGAGACCTTCGGGCACTACGCCTTTCCAGCGAACAATACACGGCACCCGATGCCCACCCTCATACGAAGTACCTTTGCCCTGCCTAAAGCCACCTGTGCTCCCAGCATGATTGCCAAAGTTGATCCAAGGGCCGTTATCGCTGGTAAAAATCACTAAGGTGTTGCGGTCTAACTGATTGTCTTTGAGCGTTTTTAGAATTTGACTCACTGACCAGTCTATTTCCTCAATGACATCGCCATACATGCCTTGAGCACTTTTGCCCTTAAACTTTGACGAAACCCCCAGCGGGACGTGTGGCATGGAATGAGGCACATACAAAAAAAATGGCTCGTTTTTATGCTTTTGAATGAACTGGACGGCACGCTCGGTATAGGTGGTGGTGAGGGTAGCTTGGTCGTCGAGTGTACGGATTTCCTTGATTTTCTGATTGTTTTCGATCAGTGGTAGGATAGGGTATTTTGACTTAAAGCTGTTGGGGTCGGTAATGGGCTTACCATCAAAGTCCACAGGCCACATATCATTAGAGTAGGGGAGACCCAGGTATTCGTCAAATCCATGTTGGAGGGGCAAAAACTGAGGATGGTGTCCCAAATGCCATTTGCCAAAAATACCAGTTTTGTAACCTTTTGTCTTCAGCAATTCAGCCAGTGTTTCTTCGGCTGGGTTAATACCTACTTCGGCCCAAG
Organism: Spirosomataceae bacterium; assembly: GCA_046329195.1. Lineage (GTDB taxonomy): Bacteria > Bacteroidota > Bacteroidia > Cytophagales > Spirosomataceae > JAXLVB01. Next base: position 2,756,008 of record JAXLVB010000001.1, read on the forward strand.
GCATCAAGGCACCCGAAATCCCCACCCGGTTAGGATAGCAGCCGGTGAGTAAGGCTGCCCGTGAGGCACTACAAACGGCTTGAGCTACCAAAAAGTTGGTGAAACGAATGCCCTCCGCCGCCATTTTGTCGAGGGTTGGGGTGTGATAATCTACGGCTCCGTAGCAGCTTAGGTCACCATAACCCAAATCATCACAAAAAATCAAGACCACGTTAGGGGGCTTAGGCGGAAGTTGCGTGCTGGAAGCAGATACTAAAAAACAGGCGATTCCGAGCAATAGGAGACGGGTGAAGGGTTTCATGGGGTTTAGAGAAATTGATTTTATCAAACAAAACTACTCTTTTGAGTTTTAAATAAAGTAGAAATGTTTAGATAAAAGAAGCTATTTCTCCACACAATACACCTTAAACTACCTTATTTCTTAAAATTCCAATACCTTCAATTTCGAGTTCAACGACATCGCCAGGTTCGAGCGGACGATGAACGATAAAATTATTTTCGATTAAACTACCCCAACCGAGTGTACCTGAGCCAAGAATATCACCTGGCATGAGATTTACGTTATTTTCGGAAGCTCGCTCAATCATCTGCTCAAAATTATAGTACGATGTTTTATAATTTCCTTCGCATACTGTTTGGCCATTGATACGAGAAGTCATTTTTAGATTTAGTCTATCACCCGCCACTTTTGGTACGCTGATAGGTTCTTGAAAAACACTCTCATCAAATGGCACTCTGTACTGCTCCATTTCGTCGGCAGTAACGATACAAGGGCCAATGGCATTGGCAAAATCTTTGCCTTTGTGTGGCCCCAGCGGAATCTCCATTTCTACTTTTTGAATCGCACGGGCTGTCCAATCATTGAAAATGGTATAACCAAAAATATACGGTCGAGCATCGGAAGCTTTAATATCTTTGCCTTTTTTACCAATGATACAAGCAATTTCAAGTTCAATATCTAATTTGGTTTCTTTGGTTGGGCGTTTAATTTCGTCTTCTGGGCCATAAATAGCTTGATGGTTGGTGAAATAAAAAATCGGCATATCGTACCAAGCAGGACCAATTTTATGTCCGAATGAACGAGAGGCATTTTGCATGTGCATCTCAAAACCGATGTAATCACGGAAACTACGTGGATTGGGCAACGGTGCTAAAAGTTTTACCTCTGCCAAGCTATAATGTGGCTCAACTTCGCCCAACGCTTTGATAATGTCGAAATAGGTTTCGTGGTTATCAATAAAAGTGAGCATATCGGTCGGTAATTTTTCACTGGCCAAACGCATATCAACTACACTTTCGCCCACGAGCCAACCGATGCGGCTTTCTTGATTTTTATTTAAGAATGTTACGAGTTTCATTTTGATTCTTTGTTACAAAATATTTTAAATGCCCATTCGGAAATCTTTTACGTTGGTTTCGGTAAACTGAAATTCGGAGAAAACAGATTTATTTCCCTTTCCAGCGGGTGATTGAGAACCAATGCCAATTTTAAGGTTTTGTGGATATTCGTTTTTGAAAACCCTCACCAATTGCCAAGTTTTGGCATCAAGCGAATAATAAAAACCAACCACTTTGGTATCGGATGAAATCTTTAAATAGACCGATTTCGCAGGAATGGCATCGTGGTTATTATCATCAGAAAACGCTTTTGTTTTTACGGTTACGATTCGACCAATCATTCGTTCATCTACTTCAAAGGCAAATTTGAGCCATTCCGAATCATTTATATACAAAAAAGCCATTCCTGCATCATATTTTACGAGGTGCGTTGGACTGACTTTGATAGAAAAAGTAAATGGTTTGGAGTTATCAACGGGCATCAACAACAACGGTGCATTTGCCTTATTATAAGGTGGTTGGCCAGGTTCGATAAAAAAATCGGTCTCTGTACTCGAAATTATTTCGAGGCTATCGCTACCAAATACCTTGCTATTTTCTTTGGCTTTGTTAAGGCTTTCAGAAAACATCCAAGCTATTTTTGTGGGTGAATTGCTGTCTTTTTTCTCTTGACTGCACCCCAAAAAAAGAATAAAAATTAGACTTAAATACTTCATATATAGCAATTTATATTTCTTGCGTCAATGCCATGCCTGTTTTGCCCATGAGCATACCCATGTTTGCACCTTCGGGTAATGGTTGGTCGGTGTATTCGAGTAGTTCCCAAGCACCCAAAGTCTCTGAAACCTCTACTACCATTTTACAACGGTCGTAGCGACGCTTCATGTATCTTTCGAATATTTCCTCAACAGAGCCTTCTTTCTGCAATTCTTCAATCAAAACTACGGCGTCTTCGATGGCCAAAGCTGCTCCCGAACCCAACTGTGGAATGGTTGTATGAGCGGCATCGCCCAACACTACCACACGGTTTTTGTACCAAGGAGCAGGCATTTTAAGGGTTTCGAGCGTACGATAGTTGACCAATTTGGCATCTGTCACTTGTGGAATGAGTTCCTGCACCATCGGAATTGGATAGGCCGACATATAGGCTTTTAGCTTATCAACCAATTGGCCTTCTGGAATCATTGGATTATCGCCCTCTGCCGAATTAAGGAAAATATAACATGAATCAGCAGTCATCGGAATAACTCCCAACTTATGTTTTTTATTGAAGAAAATATAACCAGTATCTAAGTTTGCAGGGCGTTTGAAAGCGTATCGCCAAACCGAAAGACCAACGTAAGTGGATTTGAACTCTCCAAAAATGAGCTTACGCACTTTTGAGTTCACGCCGTCGGCAGCAATGACAATATCATAGCTTCCTGAAGTACCATCTGAAAAAGTAACATTAACTATATCAGGCTGATTATCAATGGTTTCGATGGTAACACCCATTCGATATTTCAATCCTACTTTTTGTGCTTCTTCAAATAAAACATCGTGCAGAATTCTACGAGAAATACCGTTGTGACTCGGAAAACGGCCAATCGGTGGGGTTCCAGCTTCGCCAATTTGCACACCATGTGGTAGGCAAAGTTTAACCTTCCCGTAAGGTGAGCCTCTCCGCATGGCTTCGTCGGCAACCCCAATCGCATCTAAAGCTCTGAGGGCATTGGCTTGCTGAATGATACCTACGCCATAGACATTAAATTCTTTATGAATTTCGACAACATCTACTTCAAAACCAGCTTTTTTAAGGCCAATCGCAACTGACTGTCCTCCAATGCCAGCTCCAACAACTAATATTTTTTTTGCCATAGTATTTTAGATTAAAGGTTGAATCATTTGGGTTTTGAAAAAGAGCCTTCCTTAATCCACAATCAAACATAGTGTTGTACTAAAGGAGGTTCTAAGAAAAACGGACCAATTAATGCACGCCATTCTTTGAAAAGTTCTGACTCTCGGAAGCCAATGGTGTGGTCTTCGAGGGTGTCCCACTCAATCAATAAAATGTAGCGATTTGCTTGCTCGACATATTTCTTCACGCTTATTTTTTGAAAACCTTTCGACTGAGAAATTACTCCTTTGGCAATTTCTAAGGCAGCCTCAAATTCTTGATTGGTGTTTTCTTTAATGTCAATTCTTGCGAGTTCTAATATCATTTTAGTTACTGGTTTATTGGGAAATTGGTTTATTGGTAAACTGGTCGTAATCAAAACTACTCTTACTCAACCAGTTTTCCAGTAACTAATAACTAATCTTCCAAAATAGCTACTGCTCTTGTCCAGCCTGCACTTGCTTTTTCGATTTTTGCTGGAAAACAGGCAACTTTGAAGCCAAAAGGTGGCAATTGGTCAAGATTGGCCAGCTTTTCGATTTGGCAATATTCTTTTTCGATGCCTACATAATGTGCTTGCCAGATAATACCTGGGCGTGGATTTTCTCTGAAATCTGCTGCTTGAATATGCAACGGAATATCCCAACCCCAGCCATCGGTACCCATCACCTTAATACCCTGGTCAATGAGCCAATGCGTTGCCTTTGCTGATGCCCCAACATGAATTTTAACGAAATCATCATCATGAATACGTTTGTCGGCATCGCAACGAATTAGTACAATATCAAGTGGTTTAAGCTGATAGCCGATAGCATCTAATTTCTCTTGTAAATCCTCTGGTTCAAACATGTAGCCGTCGGGTTTATCGGTAAAATCAAGTACAACGCCATCTTGAAAAAACCATTCTAAGGGCATTTCATCAATCGTGCGAGCAGGTTTTCCCTCAGAAGTTGGAAAGTAATGATAGGGTGCATCGACGTGTGTACCACAATGACTCGTAACGGTCAAGAATTCACCCGCAGGGCCGTTATCATCAATAAACACATCGGTCAAGCCTTCAAATAATTTTCCACCCATTTTTTTTGCCCCTTCTTTATGGTCTTCATACACGATTTTGGTCGGAAGTGGCTCTTTTATTTTTTCAGAAATAGTTACTGAAAGGTCTATTATCTTCATTTGTAATTTAGTTACTTGTTTATTGGTTAACTGGTTATTGGTTTAGTTGGCTTTATACAAGTATCCAATCCACCAATCACCAATACACTAATTTATTTCAATAATCGTCCACCATCAACCGTAATGATATTTCCAGTTGAGAATGTCATTGTTGTTGCGAGCGAAAAGACCACATTTGCCACATCAACACCTTTTGCAAAACGCCCCAATGGGGTATTATCCATTTGATTTTGTAAATAAGCTGGATCAAAGTTTTTGGTATATTCTCCTTCAACAAAGCCCGGTGAAACAGATACAACCCTAATTTTTGGAGCTAAAGCCCTTGCCAGTGAACGTGTCATTGAATCAATCGCAGATTTTGAAGCACAATAGGCAACATTACTGCCGATGCCGTAAATTCCTGCAATGGATGAAATATTGACTATTAAAGCAGCCCCCAAACCCCCGATGGGGGCTTTATTGTCTGTAGTTGAAGCTCCCCCATCGGGGGCGGCTAAAAGGTCTTTCATCGCCCTGCACATCGCAAAACTCCCTCTAAAATTGGTTTGCATGATTTTATCAATCCATTCGTCGGTCAAGCCATCTAAATCATCGTGCGGAACGGGTGTTGTAATTCCTGCATTATTGACCAATACATCTAATTTTCCGTACTTTTCTTTCACAAATGCTTTTAAATCATTTACTTTCTGTGCATCAGTGGTTGGGGCGTGGAAAATGGAATGATTCGGGATTTCGGATTGGGGATGTCGGATTGCGTTTAATTCTTCCAATAACTTTTCTGCTTTGGTTGAATTTGAGTTATAGGTTGCAATGACCGAGAAACCATTTTCGGCAAATTTCTTACAGATGGCTGAGCCTATTTCTCCTGCACCACCCGTTACTAAAATTGTGGATTGGGGATGTCGGATTGGGGAATTATTTTCTTTCATATCAAATTTAATTACTTGGAAATACTTCATTCAAATCCGAAATCCGAAATCCCCAATCTAAAATCAACTATATTTTCTCACTCTCAAATCTGCTTGTTCCTTATGACCTGCGAAGTTTTCGATTTCGCAAAGTCTTGAGCAATATTCACCGATTAACTTGCTTGCCTCTTCGGTTTTAATTTCTTGATAGGTACACGTTTTTAAGAATTTACCTACCCAAAGTCCACCAGTGTAGCGAGCCGCCTCACGAGTTGGGAGGGTGTGATTTGTACCAATCACTTTATCGCCGTAGGCTACATTTGTTTTATCGCCCAAGAATAATCCACCGAAATTTGTCATTTTTTCAAGGAATAAACGTGGATTTTCGGTCATTACCTGTACGTGTTCGCTGGCAATTCGGTCGGCTTCCGAAATTAATTCATCAACAGTATCACATAATATCACTTGTCCATAATCTCTCCACGCTACGCTGGCAACATCGGCTGTTGGTAAAACAGTGAGTTGTCTTTGAATTTCTGCTTCGATACCTTCGGCAATGGTTTTGCTGGTTGTTAATAAAATGGCAGGAGAAGTTGGGCCGTGTTCGGCTTGGCCAAGCAAATCCGTAGCACAAGTTTCTACATCGGTCGTATCATCGGCAATCACCAAAGTTTCGGTTGGCCCTGCAAAAAGGTCAATGCCCACTCTGCCAAAAAGTTGGCGTTTGGCTTCGGCCACGTAGGCATTTCCTGGCCCTACGAGCATATCAACAGGCTTTACGGTTTCTGTACCGATTGCCATCATGGCTATGGCTTGTACACCACCTAACAAATAGATTTCGTCGGCACCAGCCATGTACATTGCCGCTACCGTAGCGGCTGGAATTTGTCCATTAATGGGTGGTGTACAAGCAATTACACGCTTTACACCTGCCACTTTTGCGGTAAGTACGCTCATGTGAGCCGATGCCACCATTGGATAGCGTCCACCTGGAACATAGCAGCCCACCGAGTTTACTGGAATATTTTTATGTCCCAAGAAAACGCCTGGTAGGGTTTCAACTTCAACATCTTTGATAGACTCACGTTGAATTTGGGCGAAATTTCTGATTTGGGTTTGAGCGAAAGTAATATCATCGATTACTTGTTGTGGTAATCCAGCAATGATTTCCTTAATTTCAGACTCAGATAGTCGGAAACTGGCAGGTGACCATTTATCAAGATTTGCTGAAAATTCACGCACAGCGGCATCGCCTTCTTGCGTAACTTTTTCGAGCATATTTTCTACCAATGCCCTTACTTTCAAATCGGCCTCTTTACTCTCAGCGTAAGTAATTCCTTTTTTTATTTGATGTATCATTTTAATTTCGGAATTGGGATTTTGGATTTTGGATTTAAAGAAAATAATTCCCAAATCCGCATTCCGAAATCCAAAATCAATTTATGCTTTTATCTTCTTCTCAATCCAATCGTACATATTAAACGATTTCGTAAAATCATCAACTGAGCAGTGAGCTGAGCCGCTTTCTTCTTTCGGTACGATTTCCATGAAGTGTTCGCATGTGAGAGCCTCATTTACTTTGTAAGCATTTTCTACAAAATTCTGGCGGTCGTCTTCGCCGTGTAGAATGTAAGTTGGGCATTGAATTTTCTCGGCCACACCTTCCAATGTGAAGTTTTTCAGACGCTCACGTGCGTCAGTCATGTTATCTGCTCCTACAATGTGCTGCACGATTTCGGCTAATGGATGGTTATCAGGACGGTTTTTCCAAATATCATAGTACGACCAAACCGCTCCGAAAATCATACAAACCTTGAAACGTGGCTCGAAAGCGGCACAACGAGCGGCCATGTATCCACCCATTGAAACGGCTCCGATTCCTACACGAGAAGTATCAACGTGTTCGCTCAAATTTTCGATGATGTAATCTAAAACTGCTGAACCTGCTACATTATAATCGTAGCGAGTATGAATATGATTTAATCTTAATGCTGCTCCTTGCCCTGGACCATCCACAGCCATCATGGCAATGCCACGCTCGTTGAGGTGTTGGGCAATACCGAAATAGAGTTCTTCGGCCAAACTATCTAAGCCCCCAAACATAACCATCACTGGTGGATTTTCCACACCCACTGGCTTGAAAAGGTAAGCAGGTAAGTGCGAACCTTCAAAAGGAATATCAACCGTTACTGGACGCTCATCAAACAAATCAATGGCTTTGATGAAAGCATCACGGCATTTGAGATAATATGGTATTTTGCGGTCATCACGCAAAGTCATGAAAAACTCAGCCGTGCGGAGGTAATTGAACGCTCTAAGGTAAGTTCGTCGAGCAGATACTCGCTGACCGGCTGCTGCGTAAGCTTCGGCTTTTTCATAAACTTTATCGCCCATTTTTACCCACGCTCGATTGAAGCTCTCACGGTCAGATGGGTCGATTTCGCCCGCTACTTCTAATATTTCGGCAAATTCACCGCCGCCATAATGTGCTTGGGTCAATGCTCTATTTACTTGATATGAGGGCATATACTGCCCAGGAAAATAATGCCACATAATTAGCCCCCTAACCCCCAATGGGGGAATTTTAATTGTTAATATTTTTTGTAAAGCCTCTCTACTCCCCCATTGGGGGCTGGGGGGCTATACGTCCGCTGGTTTTACTGTTCCGTCTTCTGAAAGGCCGAGTTTTTTGCCCTTGCCCATTTCAGCAAACGGATTGGCACTTCCCCACGCATCGTTCGGATTATCTTTTAGGTAGTGAACATCCAAATGGTCTGGTGCAAATACCAATCTGGCACAAGCATAATATTCAAACAAAACTCCACTACCTGGGTCGATGATGTAGATAAAGAAACCTTCATCGGCTTTATGGCGAGTTGGAGCACCCATCACGCTTTTATAACCCTTTTCGATGAAATAATCTAAGGCAATAAGCACTTCTTCACGGCTATCTACATTCCAGCAGATATGGTTCAAGACACCTTCGTTTTCGCCAATATTTGGGTCGGTGAAAACTGCAATATCATGTGAAAGATTACCGATTGTCCAAAGCCCACCGATTGGCGGTATTTCGTCATTGATACGAATTTCGTCTGGGTTTTTTAAGCCGAAAGTTTGCCAAAATGCTTTTTCAGCAGCATATTTTCCTTTGGCAACCATGTAGGTTACGTGGTCGAAACGACGTGGATTGGCTCCTAATTTTCGGTTACTGGCGTAGCGGTCTGCGTAGATACTACCTCGTTCGCCTGTTTCACGCAACCAGACAACATCCCAGAATACTTCATGCGTGTGTCCATCGGGCGACTGAAAACGGTAAGCTTTTCCATGTCCTAAGTCACCTTCAACCCAGCCTAATCCTGCCCCTAAATTTTCGAGATGAGCCACACAGTCTTCTAAGGCTTCGGCACTATCGGCACGCCAGCCGATATGTCCAAGGCCTGATTTTTCACTTTGAGTGAGTTTTAATGTATGATGAAAATAATCTCCCCAAGCTCGGAGGTAAACAGAAGATTCTTCACGCCCTGTTTCGTCCATACCAACTACATCTCTGAAAAATTCAACCGATTTGTTAAGGTCAGTAGTCAATACCTCTACGTGAGCCATTTGAGAAAGAAAGTGAGGGTTCTTTGCCATCTTTTAAATAGATTTTATTCAAGAATTTATGTTACAAAATTAATTTACTTCCAAAGGAATTTATTAGCATTTTACGGTGAATACTATGCAAAATCAGACAGTTTTGTGTGGTGAAATGACTTTTTTAAGAAGATTCACTTACAAATTGCGATATTTTGCTTATTCAAGGCTTTTCTTTGCCTTTATTCGGTTAGCGCATTAAGCGGTATTCGCTGGGTTTTATGCCTGTTTGAGATTTGAAGAAGCGGGCAAAATCACTGATTTCGTTTTTGCCAATTTTGTAGGCGATTTCGGTTACGGTTAGGTTAGTCTGTTTCAATAGAACCTTTGCCTCAAGCAGTAACATTTCGTTGAGAAGATCGTGGGCCGACTTGCCTGTGGTTTGCTTCACACATTTATTGAGATGATTGGGCGAAACATTCAGCAAATTGGCATAATCAGCTATTTTAAATTTATCGGAACTATGTTTGGTCAATGCTTTTTTAAACTCTTCAGTGATGTGCGATGCCGCATTGATGGTTTTGGGCTTCGAGGCCTCCACGTAGGGTTTTAGCTCGGTGAAAAGTGTGAGTAAATACGCACGAAGAATATCTACTCTGCATTCTTTTTCGGCTTTGTATTCATTCAAAAGTCGTTCGAGCAGAAATACCACATTAGCTTTGGCTTCTTCATTAATAATTACCAAGGGATAGGCATTGAACTGCAAAAAAGGGAATTCGGCAAATAGTTCTTTGGTCGAAAACTGATGTGCCAATAATTCTAAATGAAAATGACAATAGAATCCTTCCACGTCATTTCTGACAAATCGGTGGGTCGTAATTTGATGTGCTGGTGTAAAGTAAAATGTATTTTCTCCGAAATCATAAGAATCAAGGCCGCTGCTTCGGCTACTTTTGCCTTTAGTCAGAAAGAAAAACGAATAGACTGTAATACGCCGAGGCAGCAAATCGGAAGGTAGTGGAAATTGTACCATCCGAAAGTAATCTTCTACCCGATTAATATGAAAATATTGGTGAATATTTGAGCGAATTAATGAATCAGGCACACCGCCCTTCCCAATCAATTCGATTTCGAGTTGTTTGGTATCGAGTATGGGAATTTCGCTCTGTTTCATATTTTTTGAATAGTTGAGTATATGAGGAGGTGACTATTTGAATATCTGAGTATCGCATCTTCAAATCCAAGTATCCTCGCCTCCTCAACTCTTCAAATCCTCTCACAATATCACAAATTCTTCGCAATAAATTCACAAGCTCTTACGGTCAAGGCCATCGTTGTTAAAGTCGGGCCGCACGAACCATTGGTAGGGAAGCAAGCACTATCGGTTACGAATACATTGGGTGCATCCCAAACTTGATTGTTACCATTAAGCACCGAATCCGACTTATCAAAGCCCATTTTTGCTCCGCCACATTCGTGAATAGCGGCTCCCAGTGCTACGCTTTTCTTGTAGTTGAGTTTAAATAACAGTCTTTCATACCACGGTACGTTTGGCAATAAATCGTATTCCGATGAAATTCCGAGTGGACTAATGGCAAAATCAACTTTATACCCATTTTCGGCCACGATTTCCTTCTGCGTTTGCACTTGAGCTTTCAGCAAATTGATTTCGTTTTCGTACATTCTGATATTGATGTTCGGTGTCGGAATACCCCACTTGTCTTTCTTGCTGTTTAGCGAAACGTAGTTTTCCTTGTAAGGCAACATTTCACCATGTCCCATCAATCCAAATACCGAGTTCATGTGCTGCGGTACCATCGGGCGACCTACAATTCCTTGAATATTGAATCCGCCTTTGAAAGCAGGATAATTGTTGGTTTCAAGATTTTGAAAGCGAGGAATGTAAATACCGCCGTGATTGTCCTTCGGATTAGCGGCATCTACTAATTCTCCACCAAAGTGCTTTGGGTCAGTACCAAAAATCCAAGATGGCACTTGGTCCATGAAATATTTACCCACCAAGCCCGAGGAATTTCCTAAACCATTAGGGTGTTTTGCTCCTTTTGAGTTGAGCATCAAACGAATGGTTTCGATGGTTGAAGCACAAAGCATGACTACATCTGCATCCACAGTATGTTCTTGTTTCGATTCCGCATCGATGTAGGTTACGCCTGTTGCTCTGCCCGTTTGAGGGTCAGTGTTTACTTTAGCTACCATCGCATTGGCTATGATTTCGAGGTTACCCGTTGCCAAACCTGCCGCTAATGGACTGCTAATTCGGTTATGATTTTTGTCTTCGGGCGTTGCTTCTTTTTTCACGTATCGCCACGGCATTACTTTGCGTTCGGGCCATTTGGTTTCAATGGTTTTCTTAAATTCCTGCTCGGCTTTGCTCAGTCCTGCCGTTTTTATGTAATTTCCATTCGGCACAAAGGGTATGTTATCATTCGCACCGATGACTCCCAAAAAGTCTTCTACTTTTTCGTAGTAGGGCAACAATTCATTGTAACTGATAGGCCAATCGAAACCTATCCCTTCATTGGTTTTCATTCTGAACGCATAATCCGACATTCTAAGAGCCACACGCCCCCACGAAAGGAAACGCCCGCCCACATTTTTTCCTCTTAAAAATAAGAAAAAATCTTTTGAGGAAGTATAAGGGTGGTCCCAGTCGTTCACAAACAAAAAGGCTTTGTCTTCAGAGTAAAAAGAAGCACGTGCTTGTTTATGGTGTCCTGTCAGACCCGCCTTGATGCGTGAAACTGACCCTACGCTACTGAAATTTCCAGTAGCTTGCTGAAACTTCGCTTCCTCTAAAAATGGCCCTGCTTCCAAAACCAAGGTTTTTAAGCCTTTTTCGGCTAATTCTTTGGCGGCAAAACCACCCGTGGCTCCTGAGCCAACTACGATGGCGTCGTATTTAGTCTTTGTATTCATTACTTTATTTAATTTATCTCAGTTTGATGTAAATTCTAAAACATCGGGTGTGGATTAACAGCTTTTTCTGGTATGGGTTGTAATACATCCCAATGTTCAACAATCTTACCGTTTTCGAGGCGGTAAATATCGGCTACTGCACCGCCAAGCTGTGTTTTATTCATGCGTCCATGCAAATGAATCACTACCATATTGCCATCTACTATGATTCTTTTAATGTCGAAAATGGCTTCTGGATTTGAAAACTTAGGTTTGAGTGCAGCAATAGCCGCTTCTCTTCCATCAAGTATATTGGGATTATGCTGTATATAATCTTCAGCAACATATTTCATGAAAGCCTTCTCTACGTCTTTTTGTTGGTAAAAAATATTCGCAAAGTCTTCAATAATTTTTCGATTTTTCTCGGTCATTTTCTCGTTTTTTGAGGTATTGTTTTTGTGTGATGAAACACTCGTTTTTGCAGTTTTCTTCGAAGTTTCATCCACTTTAGAAGATAAAAAGCATACAGTTAAGTATAATATAAATGCATTGAAATGACTCATAATCAGTATTTTAGGATAGAATAAAGCACATCCAACGCCCCCGCATCTGGTAAAGTAACCGCCGAAGGTGTTCCTTTAAACATCATAATCATTTTCTTTTCACCTTCATAAGGCTGCCATTGGGGTAAAGATGCACCATTCGGATTACCATTTTTGACAAAATTGACCCAGTAAGACGAAATTGCCTTCGCCATTTGCTGGTCTTGTTGTTCCCAATTCCGATTAAAAAATTTCAAATTATCAAAGGCAAAAGGAACTTCTGCCGTGTGAAAAGCTCCGTAGAGGGCATCGCCGCTGGGTTTGATATCTTGGTCAAAACGATACATATATACCTTACGCCCATTTTTTGAATGGAGGTTTGCCCAAGTATAATTTTGCAAACCAAAGATTAAGTCACTTTCCAATTTGCCTTTTTTTACGGCTACGTCTTGGTCGTTGATTGGTGCATAAGCAGACAATACTTTACTACTGTTTTCTTGGAATTGTTTTTCAAGCGATGTTTGAAAATCGTTCAAAGTTGTTGGGGATACTTTTTTCCCTCCTTCATATTCATTCCAGCCTGTGAGCAAAATGATAGGATTGTCTTTTTTCTTGGCTACAATGGCAGGAATAGGTTCAGGCAATACATAGCCATCAATCACAGGAGCAAAAAAGCGTTTAACATTTTGTACGATTACTTCGGCAGGTAAAGCCCTTAGTTCTTTGATAGATGATACATTGCATTTTTTCAAGAAATTAGCCCCTTCTTGTTCTTCTTGTTGCATAGAAGGCGTTTTTATAAGCGGATTTCCACTGGTAAAACAAGCACCACTTTCGGCAATAGCTTTTTGAAAAAGTCCTTGCGTAAGGGGCGAACTCACCAAGCAATTGACGCTCATCGAGCCAGCCGACTGTCCTGCAATGGTAATATTGTTGGGGTCGCCACCAAAATTTTGAATGTTTTCTTTTACCCAACGCAAAGCGGCTACTTGGTCTAATAAGCCATAATTACCAGAGCTTTTGGTAGGCGATTCGGCAGAAAGCTCCGCATGAGCCAAAAACCCAAATACATTTACTCGGTAATTGATGCTTACCACTACAATGCCTTTTTTAGCCAAAGCCTCACCATCATAAATCGGTACAGCACTGCCACCTCCCATGAAAGCGCCGCCATGAATCCAAACCAACACACCTTTATTGGCTGTTTTGCTGGCTGAGTTAGTCCAAATATTTAAGTAGAGGCAGTCTTCGCTAATGGGTGCTACGGGCGGAAGAAACTCCACTGTATATCCTCTGAAAGGGGCAGGTTTCTCCTGCATGGCATTGGGGCCATATATTCGACAAACTTTTTTGCCTTTCCACGAAGCCAGTGGCATAGGAGCTTTCCAACGGTTTTCGCCCACAGGTGGAGCTGCATAAGGAACGCCCTTAAAAACGTGTACTTTGTTTGGTGTAATATAGCCTTCTACCAAACCATAATTGGTTTTAACAAGACTTCCTTGTTGTGCTATGGCAACCATACAAGAAAGCAAGAACAAAATAACAAAACCCCAAATTTTCATAGTTAGCTTTTGATTTACAGCGAATTATCAATATTTATATACGTTTCCAAGAGTTTTTGCTCGCCCTCTACTCCTGCCACCGAATTGTAATGTTCCATGCCAAAAATGAAGTTTTTGCCTGTTGCCAATGATTTTTGATAAATGTGCTTGAATACTATCACGTGGTTGATTTCGCCTGTACCGGGTTCAAAACGTTGGGGTACATCGCCAATCTGGAAATAGCCGATTTCGTCCCAAACCAAATCAATGTTTCGTTGCAAATGCCCTTCGTTTTGTTGTAAATGAAACAAATCGAACAAGATTTTACAGGCAGGACTACCTACGGCTTTTGCCAATAAATAGCATTGTGCCGAAGTTTTAAGATAGACTTGTGGTGGAAAACTGAGTGGTTCGAGTACCATTACCATGCCATGAGGCTCGAAAATTTCGGCTGCTCTTTTAAGGCTTTCCAGTACATTAGCCGTTTGGATTTCATAAGGCAAGGTAGGGTCTGCGGCATCTGGCACAACAGTCACGTATTTGCCATTGAGGCGTTTGCCTACTTCTACGGCTTGGCGGCATTTGTCTAAAAAAATATTTCTAAATTCTGCTTTACCCGACGTAAAGGCTGCGTTGGGTGGCCAATTGACAGGCCCCATCACAAACGTTCCCATTTCCATATTTAAGTCGGAAAGCGTTTTGCCAATTTTATCTAAGTACTCAGGCGTTTGTCCGAGCATACCAATACCCATCAAATTGGGCATGGGTACGCCCGAAAAGGCATTGTCTTCAAAAGCGGTAAAGCCTAAGTCGGCCGAGTATTTTATTTGGTCGATAATGTCGCTTCCTGCCGAAGCGAAAGTACCGAAGTGGGGGGCATATTTGAGTTTGAAAGTATTCATTGGTCTAAAAATTATCTGCTTGTTTGTAGGCTTCTAAAAGGGCTTGTTCGCCTGCTATTCCATCAATTGAGTTGAAATGTTCCATGCCTAAGATGAAATCTTTCTGACTGGCTTTCGACTTTTGGTAAATGTGTTTAAAAATATTTTTGTAATTGATTTCACCTGTACCTGGCTCGCATCGGCCCGGTTCATCGCCAATTTGGAAATAACCGATTTCGTCCCAAACCATGTCGATGTGGTATATCAATCTGCCTTCATTTTTTTGCAAATGATACATATCGAACAAAATTTTACAGGCATCTCTGTTCACGGCTTTACACAACATATACGCTTGTGCCGAGGTTCTGAGGAAAAGTTCGTGGTGGTCGGCAAGGGTTTCTATCACCATTGTTACGCCGATAGGCTCAAAAATATCACTGGCTTTTCTGAGGGCATCAATGGCATGAGCCGTTTGCATTTCGATAGGCAATGAGCGGTCGAAGGAATCGAGCGTAATGGTTACAAATTTGGCATTGATACGCTTGGCAACTTCTACACCGCTTTTGCATTTAGTTAAAAATTCCTCTAAATATTCAGGTTTGCCCGAAGTGACCAATTCGATGGGTGGCCATTTGGTGGGGGTCAGTACAAACGTGCCCATTTCCATGCCTCTTTTTGCCAAGGTTTCGCCAATTTTATTGAGCATCTCAGGCGTTTGGCTGCACATCCCAATACCCATGCGGGTAGAATTAAACTGCACCAAGGGCGACACGAAGCCGCTATCTTCGAGGGCTTTGAAGCCCAAATCAGCCATATAATTGATTTGGTCGATTGGGTCTTTTCCTGCTGAATGCGTAAACGAACCAATATGCGGAGCGTATTTTAGGTTGAATTGTTGTGCCATGATTAAAGATTTTGTAAGATTCGTTTCCACAATTGATGCTGTTTTTCTACTTGGTCGAAGGCATCAAACTCGTCGGTAAATGCCGAGCCTTCGTATTCTGATGAAATATAGCCTTTGTAACCTCCTTCGTGGAAAACCTTGAAAATGGCAGGGTAATCTATCGAAGGCTCATCGCCATTTTCGTCGAAACCATAGAATTTACCATGCACGTGTACCACGTAGGGAATGATTTCTTTCCAGTTTTCTACGGGCTGACGGCCATTCATGCTAAATGCCATATTCAGGCGGCCAATTTGTGGCGGCGTAGCCCCCATTGGAACCAATCTTTGGGCCAATTCGCCAAATTTGGCTGGCGTTGGAATATCTTTATGCCAAATTTCTTTGGTAATGGCAATCATCTCGTCGGTGACACCTGCCGTTTTAAAGCTGGTCAATAACGCCTCCGGAATGGCACGCATACAAGTCCCCATATCTGGCACAAAGCCTAACACGTGGGTTTGCATTTGTCCAAACATTTCAGCCATTTTAATCACCGAAGGGTGGTCAACGCTGTAAGGCGTATGTAGCTCTATTCCCATCACGACGTTAGCTTTTTCGGCAAAAGGCACGAGTTTTTGATAGACTTCGGCTGGTGCGGTAGTTTGGCAACGCAGGATAGGAAAGCCGAGTTTTTGAGCCGCCAAAATCTGAGGTTTGATGTATTCTACGGTTTCATCAATACTCATTTTGGCGTGGCGTTTGATACCTACATCTATGTTGGCATCAAGAGCCACAGGCTCAAATTCGTACTTATTGAGCAGGTGTTTTACTTCTTTTTCTGTTTCGTCAGAAACGTAAGGAAAACCTCTAAGACTTTGAAAACCAATAATTTCCAAGCCTGTACCAAGGTCTCGTTTACGAGTTTCAGCAATTACATCTTCTAAGGTATATTGTCCTGAATTCCATTCGTATGCGTAAGAAAAAAGGGAGGTGGCAAGTTTGATTTCGGATTTTGGATTTCGGATTTCGGAATTTTTCATTGACAAATAAGTTTTTTATGAACAAAAGAACTCGCCAATAAAGGCGTAGCTTGTGGCCCTACCAAAATGTAAGGGATATAAAGGTCGTATTTGAATTCTACCTGATACGTTTCTCCTTTTTCTAATGGCTGGGCTACGACTAAAGCTCCTCTGTCGAGGATAAAAAGCCATTCTTTGTCCAGTTCGGGGAGTTGCTCATAGGTATATTCGTTGCCGTTTGCCTTGATGCTCAATTGGCTTTTTTCGATTTCTTGCCCGTTTATTTTTAGGCTAAAATCCATGCAGGAAAGAGGCAAGGCCCTATACCAATGCGACTGAAATTTGAGCTGAAAGCCATTTTCGGTGGCTTCTAAGGCATCTTCTCTTAAAATATATTTGTCTAAAGGACCCATTGTTTTGCGTATTTGAAAATTTGAAGATTTGAAAACTTGAAGATTTGAAAACTTGAGTATCATGCTCAAATACTCGCCTCTTCAAATGCTCAACTATATATACTATCAAGCTCTTTATCAATATAATACCTCGATAGTGCCATCGAAGCCAGCAAGTCGGGCGTGCCATCGGTTTCGACAGTTACCCAACCTTTGAATTGATGCTTTTTGAGTAATTGATACAAGCCTTTGAAATCGAGTACGCCTTCGCCAGGTTCCCAAAACCAACGTGTGCCATCGTCCACAATTTCGATGTCTTGGCTATACCTAATTTCATCAGGAAGTTTTGGTGTAGCAGTATCTTTCAAATGAAACGTACAGATACGGTCGTGGTAAGTTTCATAAAATTCTAAAATATCTTCACCTATCAACGCCACTTGTGCCGTATCGAGGCAATAATGCACATAGCGTGGGTCGGTGAGTTCGATGTACTCTCGATGATTTTCTTTGTTGATTGCCAAGAAAAACTCGTTATGAATACCAATTTGTACACCCTTGTCGGTGGCATATTTGCCCACTTCTGTGATGATTTCGGCCGATGCTTTAATTTGGTCACGGCTCAAAGGCCCTACCCCATAATAATTGTTTATTGGGGCAGAATTTAGCTGAGTACCACCAAATTCAACCAACAAATCCACGGCTTTTTTACTTTCTTCAAGCGTTTGTTTATGGTGCGTTCGGTCGTAGGGTTTGTCAATCAAATGAAACATTCCACTTACTTCAACGCCACGCTCGGCTGCAAAATCTTTGAACGCTTTTGGCGAGCCAAACAGGGGTAACATTTCTGGAAAATCCCACGGAGCAAGCTCTATTCCATTGAATCCCAAGGCTTTTTGGTAACGAAGGATTCTGTCCCAGTCGGTGTAATATGCCGAATTGGTTTTGTCTTCGTAATAAAACTCACGGAAGTTGTCAATCCTTTGGTAAGGAATGTTTTTCCAGTGGTTCATGTGAGAATATTTTATATTTTTCATTTTTCTGAGGATTTGAAGATTCGACAATTTTGAAATATTGAATTATTGTATAATTCTGATATTCATCATCTTATACCGTTCAAAAATTGTCTGCTTCTCAGCAAAGCACGCATGGGTTCACGGGTTTGGCGATTACTCACGATTGCCCAGCCATCATAATTGATTTCTTTGAGCGTTTGACAGAATCCGCTCAAATCAACCTTTCCTAAACCTATATCTTTAAAAACCTGCGTAGCACGGTGTTGTGGATATTCGGGCAAAGGTGTTTTCCAGGTTTCATTATCATCCATAAATGCTGTGTCGGTTAGATAAATTGAACCAATTTTACTGGCATTATTTTTTAATAATTCAGTTGAATTTTGACCTGCAATACTCAAATTTGCCGAATCAATATTAAAATGAATTGAATCATCTAATTGCGACAGAAACGTTTGGTAATCTTGGCTACGAAGCACACTCCAATACTCATTTCTAAG
Organism: Spirosomataceae bacterium; assembly: GCA_046329195.1. Lineage (GTDB taxonomy): Bacteria > Bacteroidota > Bacteroidia > Cytophagales > Spirosomataceae > JAXLVB01. The sequence continues at coordinate 2,774,563 of JAXLVB010000001.1, forward strand.
CGAAATTTTGATGCCTTTTTCTTGGGCAATTGTTGCAAAACCATTGATTAACTGAATGGTACGATTCATAAAATCGCCCTCCCAAGTTGGATTTTTGCCATGATAATGCTGGACCAAACCATAAGGCGGCGTGGGAGTAATGGCTATGTAGTCGCAACCCAATTCGGCGGCATAACGGATGGCTTCCCCTCCGAAATAGCCAGAAGCTCCAAAGTAAAAATCAAGGTTTTCGTTACGCATAAAAATGGTAGGGTTGAAATGAATCCCAGCCACTTTTTCGATGCCGTTTGCTTGCAAATGAGCCACAAATTTGGCAACTGTTTCAAATTTTACTTCGATACAATACTTGGTAAAAGGCACACCCGAGCCACCTCTGAAAATCCAGAAGGGGTCAAACGGAATCTCAACAGCCCTAAAACCTGCTGTGGCTATCATGGGGTATAGCTCATCCCAATAATACTTGCTTTCGTAGCGATTACGGTTGGGTTCTTGGTGATGAACATTCACCATATCGAGGCTTATTCCTATTTTCATTTATTTTCTATTTATTGAGGATTTGAAGAGTTGAGTATTTAATTGCATTTTATTCTTCAAATCTTCAAATTCTCATACCTTCAAATCCTCCATTTTAATAAAAACTTCCATCATGGCTGGCATAGGGCTTTGGTGGCTCGGGTACTAGCGTTTGGATGGTATCTGGACGATAAGGCGAATACGGATTTTTGACAGGCAACTCGGCTGGTGGCATAAAAACGGGCTTGCCGTCGTCGCCGAAATACATCAAATCCAAGTCGAATGCAAAGGTGTTTTTCTCGGCAAAACTTATCCAGTTTTCTTCAAAAGGAGCTCTGCTCAACTCAAAACAGCGAAATTTCCAGATTTTCCATTCACCATCTTGTTTCAAAAAATCAACGGCATACTTACACCAAACCCAGTGTGCCCATACTTTTTTGCCCTGTACTTCTTGCGGAGAAAACATAAAATCGGGCATTTTGGCGGCTTCCTCTTTCGTACTCAATCCCGATTCACAACCAGCCATAATCCAAACACCTTTGGCGGTTTCGCCATCGCCTGCTACTTCTATCACTGGCGTAGTGGTATAGTGTAAAATCAGCTTTCCAACAGGAGTGGGGCGGTCTTGATGGTAGCGAATTACGCTCTCATAGGTGCTGTAAATTCCTGCATTGGTGTATTGTGCATGAATGCCTTCAGTACCTTCTTTTACCCACATCGGAATGATATGATGGTCTTGAAAAGCATTGTGGTAATACATATACCGATTAAACAAATTTTCAACTTCTCCTCGGTCATTGGCTCGGTTAGCAATTTTACGTAAAGCACTTATTTCTTCACGCAAGGCTTGCATTTCTTGTTCTATATTCATTTGCGTTAAGTTTTAGGTAAAATTTACTTTCTTCTCGAAAACCCTGATACTCGGAAAAGGCATATAGCCAATTCGGAGGTTGATTTTTAGCCCAATGGTGTGTTCACCTGCGGACAAATCACCTGCTTTAGCCACCGAAAGGGTCGCTACTTCGCCCATTTCCCAGCGGTCATCCGTTTCGTTTTCTCGTTGTTCAAGGTTATAGGTATTGCCATGAACCGTGATAGCTACATCGCTTTGGGGCAAAGTTTCGCCATCTAAAGAAACTTCTATTTCTTCGACCATCGAAAGCGAAACGCCTCTGTAATAAGGCAATCTTGCTCCTATTTCAAAGCCTTTTTCGGTCTTTTTTGCCTTTTCTGGCACAATCATATATTTTTCGTACATAGTTCAATTTTGGATTTACGATTTCGGATTGGAGATTTTTCCTTTTCCAAAATCTTATAAACATTATTTTCATCTTTGGATTAAATCCCACATCCCAAATGCTTCAACATTTCTTGGTGTCTTCGTACTTGTTCTACGCTATCGACCTCATAAATATCTTGGATATGGCGATTGCCTTCGTATTCGGTGGCGATGTAGCCATTGTAGCCATGTTTTTGTAATACGGCAACTACTTCATTGTAGGGAATACTGTACTCTGTGCAATCTTCCAACATCTCTAAACATTTGCCATGAATATGTATAATTCTGTCGATATGCGGCACTAAACTGAGCGGATTGACAAAAGGTGTATGGCGTGAAAGCTCTGCTACGGCCATATCTATACGTCTATTGCTCATCTTAGATACTTCGTAAACCGTGTATTCTGCCATTACGCCTTTTTCGTGTTGTTCGCAAACGTACTTGGCTATTTCGGGGTCAGCACCGTTGCGAATCATTCGCTCTACTTGCACACGAGGCAGGCGTTGGGTAAAACCGCCCATATCAGGAATAAAGCCAAAGTGTTTTGTACCTGTGCGTTCCATCACTTCCCAGTGGCGTAACATCCATGCACTATTGATATTCCAAGGTGCGTGTACCTCTATGCCCAATTTGATGTCGTGGTCTTCGGCAAAAGGTAATACTTTTTCAATAATCTGCGGCGTAGTATTCACAATCACACGAATGATTTTGAACCCCAAAGCTTTGGCAAAAAGTATGTCTTTTTTGAAAGAGGCTACCGCTTCTTCGTCTGACCAGTAATGCCCTTTTTTCTTGTTGTAATCTAAAAACATATCGTGGGCAACAGGCGTAACCTTGTACTTATCCATCCACCCAAACCATTGCTCAATGAATGCTTCTGATGGAATTTTCGGACAGCCCGGCACACTTTGTTCGCCTACAATTTCAATTCCCGTTGCACCCGTAGCTGCTGCCGCAGCGATACAGCCTTCAAGGCTCATTTTTCTTAGGAAATACTCTTCCTGGTAGCTGTAAAGGCTTACAGCACGTTTAATATTTGAACTCATTATTGTATGATTAATTTTTGCCTAAAAAAGAATTATTCTTTGTCGAAAATAAAATTAAGTACGACCATCACCAAACAAACGACTCCAAAGATGACGAAAGCTTTTAATATATCGCCCGATAGACTTCTGACCGAACCCACAATAAACGGCGATGTGGAAAGACCTAAGAAAAATCCACTACTCCACACACCCATACCACGCCCACGGTATTCGACAGGCACCGCACGCAAACCGTAGGCAATTAGTACAGGAATGGCCATTCCACAACCTGTTTGTTGAATAATGGCACTAATCATGGCCGAAGTTAAATCTGTAGAAATACCGACTCCGATTAAGCCGATACCGATAAGTGTAAACATAATTCCAAACTGAACTCGATTACTTTTAGTACCCAATAGCTTAAACATAACCGCTCCAAGTGGTAGCATAAGGCTTGCCACTGCCGTGATTTTACCAACTTCTTTGGGGTCGTTGATACCTATTTTATCTAAAGCTAAAGAAAAATGCAAGGTATAAACGTAGTACAAAACCGATGCTATGAAAGTGGTGAAGAAAACTTTGACTAAAGATTTCTTCGAAAATTGAAACGAACTATTTTGAACATTGGCTACTGAAGGAGCTTTGGTTTGCGGCTCGAAAATAAAGAAAAAAGCACCAATTGGAATGATTAGGGTAATGGCGTACAGCAAAAACGGATATTGCCAGCCCACTGTGGCAAGTTGCCCGCTGCCATTGATAACAAAGAAACCAAAAACAGGCCCAATGATACTCTGAATCATCAACCACGTGTTTCGGCGGCTTTGCTCAAAATAATCGCCTAAAAGTATATTGGCAATGGTAAGGATAAATGCTTCGCCAATACCCAAAATTAGCCTTCCCGCAATCAATGCGCTAAAATTTTCTACAAAAAATGGCAAAACACCACCGATGCCATAGAGGATAGAGAAAATAATGAGCAATTTTCTTCGACCAATTTTATCAGCCAAAAAACCTGCATAAGGCGAAAACAAAGCCACACACAAACCTGGGGCGGAAATTACGAATGGTGCCAGTGTTTCGATGTACGGAACATCTTTGAAATGATTACGGAGCGTCGGCACCACGGGCATAAGTGTAATTACAGCCATCATGGGTAGAATACTCACCAAGACAATGATGATTCCTTGCGGTATTCCTGCGGTTCGGGTTTGGGTGGTTGGCATTGTGTTTAGGTTTAGAGAACAGGTGGGGAGAAACCGTAGCTTCTCCCCGTAGGAGCTATAAATGGAGATTCAACTGAGCTCCAATTAGCCTTGGCGCACCAAAAATCCAGTTATAGATATTGATGGTGCCACCATTGAACGATGAATATGTAATAATCCGATTGTCTTCTAAGTTTTGAGCATAAAAGGTCAAATCAAATTTTCCACCTTTTGGCGTGTAGGTAAGATTCAGATCCGTTTTGGTGTAAGACTTTTGCTGGTCCATCGCATAATTAAAGGCGGTGGTATAGTACGATGATTTGAATAACGTCTGAATACCAGCTGTCAGTACTCCATTTCCTACTTTGAAATCATGGCTGTAACCAGCTGTAAGGGTAGCTTTTGGAGACATAGGGGCTTGTTTTCCTTTCAAATCTACCGAACGCACATCGCCATTCACCACGTTTTCAACGGTTTTCAATTCACTGTAAGTAGCATCTAACAAATTAACTGAAAACTTTAATCGGTCGGCTTTACTAACCGCATATTCACCTTCTACCTCTAAACCATTTACTGTACTCACACCAGCGTTTTGAATAGCTCCACCCACAGCCGTTGAAATAAAAATGGATACTTGTTGGTCTTTGTAATCGTAATGGAACGCTGAGGCATTCAGGCGTAGTTTATTGTTAGCAAATTTGTTTTTTGTACCGATTTCATAAGCAGTCAAATACTCAGGGTTATACGCTCCTTGATTATCAAATCCACCCGCCTTGTAACCTGTGCTTATTTTGGCAAAAATCATCTTATTGACATCAATTTTATAATCCATGCCCAACAGCCATGTTGTTTGATTCCAACTTCCTTCAGTTGGTACTCCAGAAATTCGCTTCATACCTGCTTGGTCCATACTTGTGGGTACATTCGGATAGAAAAATCTGATAATTGACGGAGGTCCAAAGGGTGCAGATGCTAAGTCAGCACCAGCAAGGGTTTTCTTATCAGTTGTATTTCTCAAGCCAAGCGTCAAGCCTAATTTTTCGTTCACATTGTAAGTAGCCTGACCAAAAAAGCCAAGTGTGGTTGAATTTACATTTCTAATAAAAAAATTAAGAAAAGGAACTTGCCCACCAAACGCCCCAGCTGCGGCTGGTAGCACTAACCCTCTTCTCACGTCTTGGTCTTCGTTACCATAAAAGGCGCCTAATTGCCAGCTGAGTTTAGCAGACTCCCCGTTAAGACGGAACTCATGACTTTGTGTATTGTAAGTTAAGTCGTTATGGAAACTAAACGTTTCGGGTACAAATCCATTGAGTGGCTGGTAACCACCCAATTTAACCTTTCTAATACCTGCCGTATAAGAAAAAATTGCTCCTCCAAAATCGTACGCTATTTTTCCTCTAAGTGCCGATTGATCTATTTTCATGAATCCTGCGGTTGCCACAGGAAAATCGTTGGGTAATGTAGTAGTCCAACTTACTGGAGACTGTCCTTTTAGGCCGGCAATATCACCCATTGGCACACCATATTGAGCAGGAGCTTGTTGGTCGGTTTTGCCCAATTCACCTGCTATATAAATAGAAAGGGCTTTGGTAGGATTCAGGCTCAACCCCGCACGAGTTGCCCAGAAATTACCATTATCAATCTTTCCGGCCAAGGAGCCCCCATCACGGTAGCCATCATGTTTGGAGAGAATTCCAGCCACTCTGAGAGCTGCAATTTTGCCTAATGGAAGGTTTACAGCTCCATTTAATTTTAGCGTATTATAATTTCCATAATTAGCCGAAATATCCACTTCACGATTTTGAGTGGGCTTCTTGGCAATAATATTTACTGCTCCTGCCGTAGCATTACGACCGTAAAGTGTTCCTTGCGGCCCTTTCAACACTTCGACACGATCAAGGTCAAACATAGCGGTATTTAAGGCTACAGGGCGATTGAGGTATTCACCATCAATGCCCACCGTGACGGCTTGGTCAGATAGTTCGGCAGCACCGTTATTGCTTCCTACCCCACGTACGTTGATTTGATTGAAAATGGTATTCTGAACAATATTTAAGCTTGGGGCAATAGCTTGAAGTTGTAACAGGTCTGTAATTCCCTGTTTTTGAATGGCTTTTCCAGTAACCAAATCCAAGGTTATGGGTACTCTTTGCGCTGAAACAGAGCGGTTTTCAGCTGTCACTACTACTTCTTCGAGGCTTTCGGTGGCCTCTTGAAGGGTGATATTCAGATTAGTTTGCTCGCCGATAGTGACTTCTTGAAGCTGATATCCTACAAATGAAAAAATAAGCACTTGGCTTTTTCGAGCTTCGATGCTGTATTGACCGTTGCGGTCGGTTGTGGTTCCTTTGGTAGTACCTTTTACAACAATGCTAACCCCTGGCAGCGATTCACCACTTGCCGATGAAATTTTACCCGAAATGGTTTGAGCAAATAAAAAACTGGTGGAAGCACAGAAAAAAAGCAAGAAGCACAAGAAGGTTCGCCTAATTCGTTGACAGAAAACAGGTTTTTTCATACTTTTGAGTGGTTTAAATTTTGTTAAGATTTTCTGATCGAAAACGTCAGGAAAGGAACCAAAACCGTCTTTATTCGCAGTAAAGGCGGTTTTTTTGTAGTTGCCTTTGGTATTGACTTTTTTCCTGAAATTCTTGGACAAAATTACTCACTCTCGTAGTACAATTTAATATCAAAATCATTCTATTAACTGGCAAAATCAATCAATTGCAAAAAAATAAAAGCCAGTGGAATTCCACGGGCCTTCATTTTTAGTCAACGCAAATTTAAAAATCAGGTCTTATTTCACCTCAAAAACATAAGTCCCAGAACTTAAAGAAATCAAAGCTTTATCGCCTTCGGTTTTATCAATTTTTACTTTTTTGCCCGATTCTGTAATTTGCTTATTAGCTGGCAAATAAAGCGTTGCTGAAGTATTGGCAGGCACAGTAAATTTATAGGTTATCTTTCCTCCTTCATTTTTCCATTCGCTGCTAATTCGTCCGTACATCGAATCATAGTAACCTTTTGCCGAGGTGATTTGACCTGTTGGGTCGGGGGTTGGTTTCAGGATAAACTCCTTAAAACCAGTCTTTTGTGGATGGCGTTGAATGCCCAATGAATAATTGTACATCCAAGCCGCTACCGCTCCAAACGAATAGTGATTGAATGAATTCATTGAATTGTTTCCGCCAAAACCATTTTCTACGGTATAACTGTTCAATCGTTCCCAAATGGTAGTAGCACCATTGACAACCGAATACAACCACGATGGATATTGTTTATTGACCAAAAGCTGATAAGCCAAATCGTCTCGACCATTTTCTGAGAGTGCTTCACTAATCGAAGCGGTGCCGATAAAACCTGTCATTAACGAATTTTCGGGGCGTTCTATTCCACCATCATCTTTGTTTTTGCGAGAAATGGCTTCACTTAAATACTTGATAGCAAAGGTTTTATTTTGTGCATCAAATGTACCCAAAGCTAATGGTATGGCGTAAGAGGCTTGTGTATCTATTAATTCTCCTTTGTCCGATTTACCACGGCTATCAACTTCATTCGGAGCTCCCATAAACCCAGTTTTGATGCCTGATTTGACCGTACGATGCGAAGATTTATCAACATATACCTCATTGAAAGTCTTTTTAATTTCGCTGCTTCTTTGTAAAAAAGCCTTTGCATCTTCGGTTTTACCCAAAGCCTCGGCCATTTTGCTCATGATATCTAAATCATAGGCAAAATATGTCATCCAAAACAAAGTATTATCATTTTTATTCCCTTCAGGACTCAACCAATCGCCCAATGGCCCTTCGTTTAAAATTCCATTTGCTTTATCAACTTTTGTTTCCAAGAAATTGATGTATTTTTTCATGGCATCGTAATGCTCGGCGAGTAGCTGCACATCGCCATATTGGCGGTAAGTTTCCCACGCTACCACGATACCCGCACTTCCCCAGAGCGTTCCACCAAAACCGCCACCAACTGGGGCTACATCGGTAAAGCGTCCGCTCTCGGGCTGAATATCTCGCATGCCCAGAAGGTGTCTTCTTAAAAACATATTGGCATCGGTCAAATAAGTAGCACTTCTCGAAAAAACCGAAATATCACCGCTCCAACCCATGCGTTCGTTGCGTTGTGGGCAGTCGGTTGGCACCGAAACAAAATTTCCACGCAACGACCAAGTAATGTTTTCCCAGAAACGATTGACCAAGGGATTGCTGGTTTCAAATTTAGAAGATAAATCAGCTATCGAACTGATAACCAAACCTTTCACATCTGCTACTGGAATGGCTTTTTCTACGCCTGTAATTTCTAAATAACGATAGCCATGAAAAGTGAATCGAGGTTGAATGATTTCATCGCCACCTTTCAAAATGTATTGGTCTTGAGCAAGGGCCGCTCTGATGTTTTCGAGCATAATCATGCCTTCGTTTCCTTTATAATCGGGTAGATTTGGGTAGGTAATTTCGGCATAACGTAGGTTTATCACTTGTCGTTTTTTACCATTTTTTATCAAAATTTGAGGAAAACCCACCATGTTTTGTCCCATGTCATAAACAAAGACTTTGGGTCTGACCTCTTCTACTTTTTGGGCATTGAGTGTTTTTACGATTTTAATGTTTTCGCCCATTTGTCCGACCAACTTAAAATCATCGTAGGGTAAAGAGGCCGAATATCGACCCGAATATTTTACATCGCCCACGATGGCCGTTCCTTCAAGTGGTACTTCCAAAGCCGATTTCCAAGCCTTATCATTATAATTAGTCGTTGTCCAACCTCTGATGGCTTCTTCTTTGGTAGCATCATAGACTTCGCCTTGAAAAAACGACCCCACTCGAATCGGTCCTTCGGCAAATAGTTTCCAATCTTTATTATTGGTTGTAATAATTTGCTCTGAACCATCGGCATAGGTAACCACTAATTTAGCCAATAAAGATTGGCGGTCGCCGAACCAATTCCAACTTTCACCGCTATAAGTGATATTTCCACTCCACCAACCTTCACTCAACCATGCTCCAATAGCATTGGCTTGGCCATTTTTTAGGCTCGATGTGACATCGAAAGTTTGGTACATGTGGTTTTTATTGTACTGCGTTAAGCCTGGGTTGAAGTATTCATTGCTCACACGATTTCCGTTGATAAAAACTTCGTAAATTCCTCGGGCTGTTACGTATAAGCGGGCTTTTTTGATGGCTTTCGAGTCGGTTTTGAATACCGAACGTAGCATTGGCGTAGCGTTTTTTGAGGGATTGAGGGTTATTAGTTTTTCACCAGAAACATCAGGTGCTTTTTTTAGATGATATAAAGTATTACTTGGATAACGCAAGTTTTTTACTTGAATATTGGTGAAAGAAGCCGTTTGTTTGGGCTTTGTTTTGAAACCAATATCGGCCAACATCGGGAAACTGATAAAGTTATTTCCCATACCCACTGGATTAAGATTTAAGCCACGAGGAGCAAATCTCGAAGCAGGAATCATTGATTTATCTTGAATTTTGTGAGCCTCATCGGTGCCATCTACATAAAACTCAAAAACACCAAAATTACATTCTACAGAAACTGTATGCTTGGCATTTTTATTGGCTTGATTAATAATGCTTTGCGGTATTGGAATTGATTTGATTGGCTCATCTGCTTTATCGGTTTTGGTGTAACCTACCCGATAAATATTTAGTTTGGCAGATGAATTTGCATCATCTGTTAAGAGCGAAATATCTAATTCAATTTCAACATAACTTTCATCTTTTTTATGCTCAACACCCATGAAATTTAGGTACTGATTGCTCAAACGGCTATCATTTGCCCCAAAAATGAATGAACCTTTGGTTGAATTTTGAGCTAACTGAATATCATATTGAAGCTTAAAAACCGATAAATAATGAGAATAGAAGTTCAAATCTTCGTCACCTCCGCCTATCCATTTTGCACCAGACCACGCCTCAATTTTAGGATTAAGCAGGCCTGTCTCGAACCATGATTTAGTACCCGAAATGGCATCAAAGTTGTCCCAAACAGTCAGTTTCCATGTATATTTTGTGGTTGGTTTTAGAGCTTCACCTCCGTATTGAATAGCATGAGCAAGCCCATTTTCTACCCTTTTAGAGTCCCATACTACATGGTTTTGCTCATCTGTTACTTCTATTCGATAAGCAATTTGAGCTTGACCTCTTTTGTTGGTGGTATTTTTCATTTGCCACGAAAACTGCGGCTTAATTAAATCAGTACCGAGAGGCGTTGTTTGGTAATTTACTTGGAGTTTTTGGAGGGTAAATTGGGCGAAAATATCGCTAACCGAGGCAAAGAAAAAGAGCAAAAAGACTATTTGTTTTTTCATAATTAGGCTTTGAATGGTTAAAAAAGCAAAGGTAGGTTACTCTGCCTTATAACCATCCTGTACTGTGAAAGGTAGTTAACAAATTAACAAAAACTAAAGGAATATTTTGCCGAGGCTATTGGACAAAATATTGCACAGCCTCAACCTTTTTAGTAATCGTAACCCCGACTTTAATGTGTTTCTGGTGTTCTGGCGATTCGGCATATTTTGCTAAATCATCCAACGAAGCAAACGTAAAAGCGTAGGTATGTTTGTTTTCTTTGTTGCGGTCGGTAATAGGAGCAATACCCCATTCGTAGGCTTTTACTACTTTAAGTTTTGCCAATCCTTTAAACGATTTATCAACTTCATCAATTTCATGTTGAGGGGCATTTTCGGTGAAAGTGACCGTCACAATATGTTTGAAAAGTTTGGTTGATTTTGTTTGAGCGTTAACACTAAAGCTGCTGGCTACTAATAAGATAGCGAATATCAAGAAGAGAGTTTTCATTGTTTTATTTTTGATTTGATGTAATTACGCAAAAGCCCCTCCATCTACTGCCATGCAATGACCAGTGATAAACGACGATTGTTCAGAGCATAACCAAAGGGCTACATCGGCCACTTCGCTGGGTTGTCCCATGCGTTTCATCCGTTGAAAATTGATGGCTTGTTGAAGTGCCTCTGGGTTTTCGGCCAATTTACGGCGTCCGTGCATAATCATCGGCGTTTCGATGGCAGTCGGACAAATAGCGTTTATTCTGATATTTTTGGTAGCATATTCGATAGCAGCCGATTTCACTAAGCCATTTACGCCATGCTTCGATGCCGCATAAGGCGAGTTTTCGGGCTGCCCGACCAAACCAGCCGCCGACGAAACACAAACGATATTTCCTCCACCTTGTTTCATCATTTGTTCTAACTGAAATTTCACGCAATACCAAGTGCCAATCAGATTGATTTGAATTTGATTTAACCAATCTTCTTCGGGGTACTCATGCACTGGCTTTGAAACTTTTCCTGCAATGCCCGCACAGTTTACAGCACAATCTATTCTGCCAAAGGCATTGACCGTAGATTCTATCAAATTCACCACGTCTGCTCGTTCGCCGATGTTGCATTTTAAGTAAATATGGGATTGTGGATTTGGGATTTCGGATTTCACTGACTCAAATTCAGTCAAATCTGCCAATACAACAGTTGCTCCTTCTTTGGCAAACTGGATGGCGGTTGCACGCCCAATTCCCGATGCTGCACCTGTTACGATAGCTACTTTATTTTGGAATCTTTTCATGTTTGGTTATTTGTTATTTGTGAACTGGTTACCGGAAAACTTGTTACTGGAATTAAAAATCAATCAGTAACCAATCTACAGTTCCTAATTCCCATCACTAATCGTAGTGCCACCATCAACAATTATATTCTGACCTGTCATAAACCCTCCTGCCTTCGAGGCGAGCATCACCGCAACGCCCGCAATCTCTTCTACTTCGCCAACTTTTCTGAGTGGTGTTTGAGCTAAACGTTTTTTCATGAATTCTTGGTTTTTCATTAAAGATTCCGAAAAAGGCGTATTTATCATTCCAGGTGAAATCGTGTTAACTCGAATGTTATCGGGGCCAAACTCAACAGCGAGATTTCGTGCTAATTCAATCAAACCCGCTTTTGAAACGCCATAGAGTCCTAACAGTTTATTACCTCTTACCCCTGCAATACTTGCTAAATAGATAATTACCCCATCTTTTTGGGCTTGCATTGGTGGAATAACTTTCTGGGTGAGATACATAGCCGATTGCAAGTTTATGCCCATCGTTTTCTCAAAATTCTCATGATTTATATCTAAAAAGCTTCCCACAGGTGCCACACCCACACAATTAACCAAAATATCAACTTTACCGAAAGTTTCGATGGTTTTCTGAAATAGTATATCAATATCAGCCTTGTTACCCATATCACATTCCACCCCGATGGCTTCCATGTTTTCAGCATGAAATTCTTCAATGGTTTCGATTACACCAGCCGTATCATTGCTTGAAACCACAACTTTTGCACCATGCAAGCCCATTGCACGTGCAATTGCCTTACCCATACCTGAGGTAGAGCCAGTAATAAGAGCGATTTTGCCAGATAAATCGAACAAATTTTTCATAATTTACGATTGACGAATACAAATAATCGTAAATCGCTAATTCGTAAATAAAATTCAGTGTATCATACATTCTTCCAAAGCCTTGCCATTTACTTCGTATGGTTTGGCTTCTGTTAGTACGAATACGATTCTACAAATTTCGTCAGCACTTGGGTTTCTCCATTTATGAATCGTTCCCCTTTGAACAATTATTTCACCCGCTTCAACTGTCTTATGTACTTGATTATCAAGCTCTAATTCTATTTTTCCCGAAAGTACAATGCCATAATCAATACTATTGGTGCGGTGTAATGGAGAAGAAGCATTCGGCAACATATCAACTACTCGAATCACCGAACCGCCTTTGAGGGTTGTGCCTGCATCTCTGAGCCTTCCATCGGTTTCGTCATTGCAGTCGGCTGGAACGGTGGCGGTTGTCCAGATAGTTGCCATAGCCGCATCGCCCGTTGGAATCACAACGGTTTCAAACGATTCATCAGCCGTAAAAACGGCCGTTCCATCGGTGGTATGCCCAGTTACTACTCTTCGTACGGTACTATTCATATTTCAAGATTCTATTTCTTGCAAAAGTATAAGTAATTCTTGGTGGAGTATTATTCAGAAAACGATGGGTTCTATGCAAAATCAGGCCAATGTGTATCCAAGCAGAACGATGCAAGTTCGAAAACCAGAAACAAACTGGCAGTGACTATCCATCTGATTTCTGTTTATCTTTGTCAAAATCAGAAATCTATGGATGATTTAATCATTGAGTATATCGCTAAGTATATACCACTCACGAACGAAGAAATAGCGCTTATCAAAAAGCAAAACCTCATCAAGCGCTACAAAAAAGAGGAAGTATTACTGGCCGAAGGAGAGCTTGCTACCGTATGTTATTTTGTGTTAAGTGGCTGTGTGAGAGCTTATTATTTGATAGATGGCGAAGAGCGAAATACGGAGTTTTATCTTGAAAACCAAACCATTACGCCTATTAGTTATCAAACCCAATTGCCTTCCGGGTATTATTTAGCCTGTCTCGAAGACTGTGTATTAGCCATCGGAAGCGATGCCCGCAACAAAAAACTAATAGAGCAAATACCTAAGTTAGCCTCGTTGGTGATGCAAATGAGTAGCGAACTGTTCATTCAAAAAGCAATAGAGCTTGACGATTTTAAAAACTATAACCCCGAGCAACGCTACTTAAAACTCATTGAAAACCGCCCCGACTTGGTCAACCGAGTGCCTTTATACCATTTGGCCAGTTATTTGGGCATCACGAAAGTGTCGTTGAGCCGGATTCGTAAGCGAATATCGCTAAGTAGCCATTGAGCCGCTACGTTTATTATCCTAAGATAATTTTTGGAGTAAAACCCCATGATACATTTGCACTGCATTAACATCAGCAGCACAAATGGAAACCAATCGTTTCAATCCCCAAAGCAACCGCACCAATTCAATCCTCACGGGTATATTTTTCATCGTGGCGGCTATCTCTTCTATCGTAGGGCTAAAATTATATGACCCGATTTTGGTTGACCCATACTTTATCGAAACCGGAAGTCAACATTCCTCACAAATTGTGTGGGGAGCTATCAACGAATTAATTTTGTCAGCTACAGCCACAGGTACAGCCTTAATGATGTACCCCTACCTCAAGCGTTATAACGAAAGCTTGGGCATGGGTTATCTCAGTTTCAGAATGTTAGAAGTGGTGTTTATCCTCATCGGTATAGTTAGTGTATTGACTGCCTTATCGGTCAGTCAGCACTACATTAACCATACAATTGATAAAGCCAATGCTACCGCTTTGGGATTGGCGTTTATTGCGCTGCATAACTGGACGTTCATGCTCGGTCCCAACTTTATGCTGGCTATTAATACTTTTTTGTACAGCTATACATTTCGCCATGCGGAGCTTGTTCCGAAAGCGTTGTCGTTATTGGGTATGACAGCCGCTTGCCTTATTATGGTCGCTGCTATTCTCGAAATGTTCGGTATCATTGAGCAGGTGTCAGTGTGGGGCGCATTGTTGGCCTTACCCATAGCCCTTTATGAAATGACGTTGGCTGTGTGGCTAATCGTGAAAGGGTTTAGGATTGAGTCTTAAACCGTTGCGATTTGCTTATTGATAGATGAATAGTCAATTGAAAATCAAGGGTTTGTATTTTTGAGTTACTGTTATAGTAGGAGTGATTGAGGAAGCGTTACGTCGAATTGTTTCGTAAATGCAAACGAGAAATAGGATAAATCATCAAAGCCCAAGTTGAGGTAAATCTCGCTGGGCTTTTTGTTTTTTCGATAAGGGAGCGAGCGTCGTGCAAGTATTTTTTGTATTAATCACTTACTTCAAGTGAAGGCCGACCAACTGAGGAACAAAAAATAACAACCGTATCAAAAAAATACTACCTTTGAATTTTACAACAAACGTATGAGCATTACATCGGTCGAAGAGTTTTATAATGAAATCAATGTGCCGTTTCCCGAAGGCTTCAAAAAGGAAATTGGGCATTTTAATGTGTTCCAGATTGATGATTTTATACAAAGCCTTCGAGACAAAAACATCATGCCCTACAACCGGCGAGCGTACTACAAAATCAGTTTGATTATTGGGCGAAATCGAGCCGAATATGCCGACAAAGTGATTGATATTGAGCAGAATGCTTTGCTTTTTGCAACACCTTTGATTCCGTATCATTATGTGCCACAAGATATCGAGCAGAAAGGTCATTTTTGTGTGTTTACGCCTGATTTTATGCTGAAAAGCAAAACAGGGATGACGCTTGACGAACTGCCGATTTTTCGCCCTGATGGTTTTCCGATTTTTCGGCTTTCGGATGAAAATATCGAAGAAATTAGCTTGATTTTCAAGAAAATGCACCGAGAAATAGCCTCAGACTATGCTTATAAATACGATTTACTGCGCAATTATGTACTCGAACTGATTCATTTTGGTCAAAAACTTCAACCCGCAACGGCTTTATATTCAACCCATAATGCAGCGTCAAGGGTGTCGTCTTTGTTTATAGAATTGTTAGAAAGGCAGTTTCCGATTGAGTCACCTCAACGGAAAATGAACCTTCGAACAGCCAAAGACTACGCTGACCGCCTAGCGGTACATGTAAATCATTTGAACAAAGTACTAAAGGAGAATACAGGCAAAACTACCACCGAAATCATCGGAAGTAGGGTGACGCAGGAAGCTAAGATTTTACTCAAACAAACCGACTGGAGCGTTTCGGAAATAGCCTATTCGTTGGGGTTTGAAGAAGTGGCTCATTTTTCTAACTTTTTCAAACGCCAAACTGCCTGTTCACCTATTCAATTCAGAAATCCTGCGCTTGTGCGTGATTGAATGTTTGAATTTTGCAAATGATGCTTTTGTTTTTGCAAACATTAAACGAGTATTATGGACCAATTTTGCATCATTAACTTTAACAATCATTAAGATGAGCAAAATTGCATTAGTAACAGGCGGTAGCCGTGGATTAGGAAAAGACGAGGCACTTCAATTGGCACAGAAAGGCTTTGATGTGATTATTACTTATCAACGCAACCAAACCGAAGCCAATAAGGTAGTGGACGAAATTCAACGCATGGGACAAAAATCTGCTGCGCTGCCTTTGGACATTTCGACAACTCAGCATTTTGATGCTTTTGTAACAACACTACAAACCTTATTGGCCTCGGTATTCAATACCGAAAAGATAGATGTGCTGATAAATAACGCTGGCACTGCCAACTATTCAGCATACGCCGAAACCACAGAAGATGCCTTTGACAACATGGTGAATATTCATTTGAAAGCACCGTATTTTCTGACTCAAAAGCTGCTACCGATTCTCAACGATGGTGGCTCTATCTTGAACACTTCGTCAGGTTTGGCTCGGTTTTCTTATCCGGGTTCGTCGGCGTATGGCATTATGAAAGCTGGGATTGAAGCCTTAACTCGTTATCAAGCAATGGAATTGGGCCAGCGAAAAATTCGAGTGAATGTGATTGCCCCAGGAGCCATTGCTACTGATTTTGGTGGAGGTAACGTACGTGACAACAAAGTACTTAACGAGGCCATCGCTTCAAGAACTGCACTGGGGCGTGTGGGATTGGCAGATGATATTGGAAGTGTAGCCGCCTTTTTATGTAGCGACGATGCAAAGTGGATAAATGGACAGCGAATCGAAGTATCGGGCGGGATCCATCTATAGGCAAAAGTTAATGAAAATCGCTACTCTTATTTACGTTGAGTTACTTTAATACTTATAAAAAGACTGGTATGTAGTAAAGAAGCCCCTTTACGGAATGGCCGTAAAGGGGCTTCTTCTGAAAATAGCCTTATCAAAATAACGGGTTACCTTACAGAATGATATTCGGAATATTGGTGGTTACTTGTCGCTCATAATCAACGCTCTATGTTGTAAACCCCAATAATGCAGTTCAGTCATCACTTTGTCGAGTGTGAGGCCATGCTGGGTAATGGAATATTCCACGGTGGGTGGAAAAGTGTCATGTACTTCTCGCCTGATTAATTGATTAGCTTCTAATAGCTTTAACTCTTTTGACAATGTCTTGTCAGTAATGCCGCTGACTTCTTTGGCAATTTGCTTGAATCGCTTTGGCCCTGGCGACAGTGCGAATAAAATGAGCAATTTCCAACGACCTTCTAACGCTTCAAGGGCGTCTTTGATAGATAGAGCCGATTTAGGACAACCTCCTTGAGTAAGCATACACTGAATGGTTACGATACTATCGTTTTGGATAGCGCTATCCAAAATGATAGTGCTATCATCTGGATAGTAAAGTTAAAATACCTTTACGCCATTCAAAAATAAAATCCTTGAAATGGAAGAAAAAACACCACGTTTATCCAACGCCATACTTATTGCGCTTTGGATTGTACAAGTAGCACTTTCGGTAAGTTTGTTTTGGGCTGCTATTAAGAAATTGTTTCAACCAATCGAGGAATTGGAACTACAATGGCCATGGGTTGCCCAAGTGCCTGAAACCTTGGTAAAAGGTACTGGAATGGTAGATTTACTGGCTGGGATGGGTATTCTTTTGCCACAACTTTTAAAAATCAAACCCTGGCTTACCGTTGCTACTGCTTGGGGTCTTCTTGCTGTTATGTTTTGCGCTTCGGTGTTTCACATTGGGCGAGGCGAAGCAGCTCTCCTTGGGCCCAACGTCATTTTTGCCGCATTGGCTGTTTTTGTGATTTGGGGTCGACGAGTTAGCTAAGTGTGTAGCTATCAAGTATCGTCATTTTTGAAGAAGGCCGTCTCAAAAGTACTTTTGAGACGGCCTTCTGATTACTTAATTTCTACGACCAATTCTTCAAGAGGACGACGATACTTGGGCATGGGCAAGTTCCAGTCCACTGATGAATCTCTGTAACCAAGTGGCAACAAAATCTGACTTTTCAAACCATCGGTGTCTAAGCCTAAAAGTTTATCTAACTCGGTATTTTTAAAACCTTCCATAGGGGTTGAATCTACGCCCATTTCGGCAGCAGCCACCATTGCCATCGAAGCCGAAATGTACGTCTGTCGAGCAAGGTGATTGGCTTGCCACGATTCGCCGAGGGGGATGTACATACTCAAAAGCAAGTTCTTATAATCATCCATTTTGTGGGCAGGCATTCCTCGTCCGACTTCTACTTTTCTGAAAGTATCGTCCAGCCGTTCTTCCGAATACTTGTCCCAACTGGCAAATACCAATAGATGAGAACATTCGGTAATCTGAGGCTGATTCATTGCAATTGGTTTGATTTTTTCGAGAAGCTGTTTGTCGCTAATTACAAAAATTTTATAAGCCTGCAAACCCGACGACGACGGGGCTAACCGTGCTGCTTCGAGGATATAATCCAGTTTTTCTTGTGAGACAGTCTGCCCATTATATCGTTTTGCAGCATATCTCCATTGAAGAAATTCGATTGTTTTCATGTTTTCTTTGATTAAAATTTCACCCAAATGTAGTGACAATTAGTAACTATGTGTATTTTTGTAACAGTGATAATTAATCAACCAACTAACTCAAAAGAAACATGGTGACAAAAGAGAAATCAAGCGAATGCCGTGGTGCTATTCGGGCCATTCACGACGTAATGGATGTGATTGGTGGGCGGTGGAAAATCTCTATTATTACCTGTCTGTGTTTCCAAAAAATGCGGTTTAGCGATTTGCTAAGGGAAGTTGAAGGGATTTCGGGCAAGGTACTAAGTCGAGAGCTAAAAGACTTGGAAATGAACCAATTGGTAAACCGAACCGTCGTTAGTACACAACCGTTTGCTGTTGAATATTCGATTACTGACTATGGCAAAAGCCTAAAAGAAATAACCGAAGTGATGGCTCGCTGGGGTAGGGCACACCGAGCCAGAATCATGGAACAAGAGGTAGAGGTTTAGCCTTGAGTTGCTTTATTGAGGAAACTGTTTTATAATCAGAAAGAGTGCTAAGAACGCCATAAAGTTCTCAACGTGATGGAGACCTTTGTGCAATTTCGTTGTGTACTTTGCGGGAAAAATAAAATCAATAGCCTTAAAAAAGACAAAAGTGTAATCAGCTCAGAATTAATTTTGGAAAGCATGTGCAACGTTTCTCTAAATTTTGTATCTTATGGTTGAAGATATCAAAAACCAATAGCTGACAAACGCATCTGAAACCGTGACCGAGATTTTTGACAACATCAGAAAACTGTACCGATTTCCTTCTCCTCACCCGAGTTGGGGAGTTATATTGAGTTTTTTTCAGAATCTGACCTCGTTGTAACTGATCAAAAAGCGGGTGATAATCCTTTTTCTATCAAATTGTTTCCGAGTTATACGCCCACCTTTTGGATCAGCTTAGGGACAGATTACACCCTCCGAACGGCCACAGAAGCCAAAGGAGTAGGCGATTCCAAACGTGTTTTGGTGCTGCGTAACAATACTCTCGAAAGGGTCAATTCGCCGAAAGACCATATCTTTACAATTAAGTTTAAACCGTGTGGATTTGAGGTGATTTTTGGCGTTCCGCAGAGCCAAATTGGGAATGAGTTCCATGATGCAGCCGAACTACTAGGGGCAGGGACAAACAAGCCGAGTTGATACTTTGGTGGAAAGGCGTTGAATTTAACTCGCCCACACCCGCTATGTGCGACTGTTGGCAGATAAAACCCGTCCCCAACGTACAAAAACCGTCAGCGTTGTCAACTATTCCTGCGTTGATAGCCACAGGTGAGTTAGACCCCTATTGTCCTGTTTATTATAGTCCGTTGATGGTTCATACTATGCCCAATGCACAGTCGCTTGTCTTCAAAAATCAAGGCCATGTACCCAATCTGATCGTGGATGGCTTTGAATTACCCTTATATTTTTTGGCCAATCCTTACAAGAAAATCATTCCGACCACACCGAATATTATAGTGGATGGGCATTAGCAACCTCAATCAGTAACCAAACAAACTCTTTTTCTGATGATTATCTCCGTAGTTCCTAAACTGCCTTTTATTGACAAACAAAAGACGTTGGATTTTTATCTCAACCAACTCGGCTTTACTCTTATTTCAGACTACGGAGATTACTTTATCATCAAAGCTGACGCCGCCGAACTACATTTTTTTTCGCATCCTAAGCTAATTCCGTCTCAGTCACATTTTATGGTTTATATGCGAATAGGTGCTGAAATTGAGGTTTTTTATCAACGCCTCCTCGCCCAAAACTGCTCTATATTGGCTGAACTTGAAGCTAAGCCTTGGCGGCAAATCGAATTTGCCTTGACCGATCCCAATAGTACCTTACTAACATTTGGGCAGGCCTATTAACACAAATTCCCTCTGAAAATGTCGGATTCACACCGTTTGAAGATGTGAATATTGCAATACTTTTGCAAAACATTTACAACCTTCGGCATGGCAAACAACCACACAGTATCAAAAGAGTTTATTGTTTTTACTTCTTGTTCCATGATACTAACGGCGTTGGGTATAGACATCATGCTTCCTGCTTTTGCAGAGCTACGGCACCATTTTTCGATGGTAAATGACTCTACTCAAACCGCCAAACTGGTTTCCTATTTTTTTATGGGGCAAATCACCCAAATCGGGTTTGGTTATTTGACCGACAAAATGGGCCGCTTGCCAATCTTACGAATCGGGGTGATTCTATACATCACGAGTGGTTTTGCAACGGTGTATGCTCCCAGCTTAGAATGGATGTTTGTTTTTCGGTTTATATCAGGTATGGGAGCTGCTGCGGTATTGATGACTTCCATCGCATCGGTACGTGACCGTTACGCAGGCGATGCAATGGCCCGAATTATGTCGTTGGTACTTACGATATTTCTGTTTACACCCGTTGTTGCTCCTACTTTAGGAGCGTTGGTTTTGAAATTTTATTCATGGAAGTGGGTGTTTTTGATTCCACCTTCTTTTGCTATTCTGGTGTTTGTGTGGTCGTTTCGTATCCAAGAATCCCATCCAAAAGAAGCAAGAATGCACGTCAAAATAGAAGATTTATGGCCGAAACTCAAGGCTATTTTAACAGACTTCCATTTTTTGAGATACGCAACTATTGCAACCCTGCTCTTTTCTATTCTGAGTAGTTATGTTTCGAGTTCCGAGCGAATTGTGGGAGAAATCTACCAAAGCCCTGCTTGGTTTCCAGTCATTTTTGGTGCAATCGGCTTGTTAATGGCTGTATTTTCACTGGGTAATTCGTTTTTTACTAAAAAATTTGGTGCCAAAAAGACCCTTTGGTATATCCTTTTACTGTATTTTGGGGTATCGGTATTACTCTTTTCGAGTACAATTTTGTGGGGAAATCCGCCCCCTATCCTTTGCTTTTTTGTACTGATTGCCATGCTAATGGCACTCACTACCGCTGGCGACCCTAATAGTAGTGCCATTGCGCTGGAGTTTTTAGGCGACAACGCTGGCTTGGCGGCTTCGGTGTATGGCACCATCTTTTTCTTCATTGGTTCTGGGATTGGGGCAGCTATCAGTAGTCAACTAACGGGAGGAGTTTATCCGTTGATTATCAGTGCTTTATTTTTGAGTTTAGGGGCTGTTCTTTTGGCTTGGGGCGACAGAGCGTCTGTCACAAGGTAAACTAACTCTTACTACTATTACCTTTTGTTGTTCCAACAATGCCCTACCAACACCGTTTTACAAACTGCCTCCTAGGCTCAAAGTAGCATTACAGAACAGCCCACACAGCATTAAAAATCTATTTTATGGTCTTTTCCTTGGAGCCACGTGTTTCGTATGGCTGCTGGACCATTAAACCGATACTGAACACCTACTATTTCGCTGGCTTTATTACGGATCTGGGCTGTATAAATGAGTTGGTTATTGATGTAAAATTGGGTCTTTCCGTCTTTACAAACTACTTTTAGTTTTGTCCATTCTAATGGATTGCAACCAAAACCACTCAAATCTTCTTGTTGACTGGACGCATAATATCCGTAAGCTGACAAATAAATATCACCGATACATTTTTTTCGCACGATCGGGATAATCATAATGTCGTTTTTAGATTGTAAAAGGACTTCTATTCGCTGGCAAGTATTAGTACCTTGATTATCAGTGTTTTTTAGCTCGGTTTCAAAGATAAAATTGTCGGTCATGATGCCTCGGCTGTCTTTTTGGTTGAAAAACCGTATGGCGGGCAACGTGGGGCTTAACGGCACATTGTAGGTGCGGAGGAGTTCTTTATTAATTTCAACCGAGGCCGTTTGGATGATTTCAGAAGGTTTAAAGTACAAAGGCACCTTACCCCACTCGGCGTTTATTAGTCCTACCCAGCCATCTGTTTTTATATGAATGTCATGTTCCTTGATAATGTGCTGGCCAATTATCAGTTTGGCTCTAAAATATCCTGGATAATAATAAATCGCAGAATGATGTTTGTCGTGTTTGCTCACCCATACTTTTCGGCGAATATCCCAAGTTTGGCTAATAAAAACGGAGTCAGGGTCATTCGCCTTGGAAGCATCAAAATCAAAAACTACGGAGTTAGGTAATCCCTGGGTAAGCATCGTTTTAGACGAAAACTCAAAATCGGCTGGATTGTAATGAGGGCGTTTTGAGAGGATAAAAAAACTAAAACCTCCAATGCAAATAACGCCAAGGGCAATTAAGACCCAAAAACGGCGATGAAAGCGAATACGTTGAGGATTGGGGAGATCGACTCCTCCGGTCGGTATTGTTGAAAGGGTCTTATCTTCAGGGTTTTTGAGGATAAATTCACGCCAATCGGCATAGCATACAAATTGGGCCAGCGCATTTAAAGTCGTGAGCGAAGGCTCACTTTGATAGGTAACTTTTCCAAAAATTCGCTTCAAGGTCGAAACACTCAGTGTAACCCCTGTTTTTTCAGCAATTTGCTCGCTCAATTTTTCAAAGTCATACTTGCTCCAAACCACATGCTCGCCCCACTGAAGCCGAGACTCGATTTGGGTTTTGAGTTGCGAAAGATGATAATGTAATGCAGAATCAATCATGGCGATAGGACAAAGATAAGGTGTGTTGGCCGAGAAACGAACTTGAACTTAACTTGAATCGAATTTGAACTTCAAAAAAACGACGACTCTCCACATTTTTGCTGAAAATCAAACGGCAAAAACCATGAAAATGTTAATTCAAGTTATTTGTTTTCTTTTAGCAGTGCAAACTCTTGCGCAAAAAAACAAAAATGCAACTCCCTTAAAAACAACGGAATACTCCGACTTGCTAAATCTTGCAAACTGGACCTTTCAGCAAGGCAAAGTAGAGTTTTTAGACTACAAAGGCCAAAAAGCGATGAAATTGGCTTCTCGCTCTGGGCAAGTAGTCCTGAAAGACCTTGTCTTTAAAGACGGCACCATTGAGTTTGATGTCGAGCCTGCTTTGACAGAGTTTGCACAGTCCATTTATTTTCACCGGAAAGACGAAAAAGAACAAGAAATTGTGTACTTACGGGTAGGGACCGCAGGTAATAAAGTAACCAATACTGCGATTCAGTACACACCGTATTTTGATGGCATCAATATGTGGGATATGTATCCTCAGTTTCAAGGGCCAGCACCTTTCAAAAAAGATGATTGGAATCACTTGAAGTTAGTGATTTCGGGAGCACAAATGCGGGTATATCTGAACTACCAACCTCGACCTGTATTGGAAATCCAGAAGCTGGAGGGGAATCTGGCGGAAGGCAGTATTGCCTTTGAAGGTGCTTCGTATATTGCTAACTTACAAATCAAGCCAACTATGACAGAGGGGCTTGACCCTCACGAAGGCGCTGATTTGAGTAATCATGATGCTTATTATCTTCGCAAATGGGCTGTTTCGGCGCCTATGGCTTTGCCAATAGGCAACGAGGTTTATCTGGCCGGACAACCCAAAATCGAAAATTATATGGATAGTATTAGTGCCGAACGAGCTGGATTTATCAATTTGACTCGGCGATTTGGAGGCAATAAAACCAGAAAAGTGGTTTGGCTGAAAACCAAAATTGTGGCTAAGGAAACTCTTAAAACCAAACTCCAATTGGGTTTTAGCGACGAAGTATGGGTGTTTTTGAATAATCAAATGATACTTGTTGATAAGAACCTGTTTCAGCAACCAGGGATGCGAAAATACCCCGAAGGTAGGATGTCAAAGGATAATGCAAGCATTGGGATTAGTTTAAAATCGGGCGACAATGACCTAACTATTGCTGTTGCTAACGATTTTTATGGCTGGGGAATCGTGGCTCGTTTAGAAAGCGCCGACGGGGTAACATCGCTTGATGAAATTTCGGGTATTGTAAGACAAGCTAAAGAAATTTCCAATTTAGACCTTGAACCGTACTTGGGCGTTTATAGTAACGCTGCCAATAACTTGAAACTGACCTTTTCCAAAAAAGATAAGTACTTGGTAGCCAAAGCATCCAATTCAAATCAAGAGTTTGATATGCAAGCTTCTGGTAATCATGTTTTTAAGATAGACCAAATGAATGTAGCTATTGAGTTTAGACCCGGCGAAAAGAAGTTGATTTTGACAGAAGGGACAGAAAAAAGAGAGTTTTTGAAGGAATAACACAGATGGGCTGCTTTTTCTGTTTAAAGAAAAAGCAGCCCACTGCTTTTAGCTATTTGCTTCAATAATACGCTCTAATTCAGCTACTTCTGCTTCAGTTGGCATCGTAAGTGGTGGACGCACATCACCTGCACTTTTACCGATTAACTTTGCACCTGCTTTTATCAAACTTACGGCATAACCATTTTTCTTGCTGCGTAATCTTACCAACGGAATGTAAAATTTCTGCGTAATTTCTTCAACAGTGGCTTTATCACCTGCACGAAGGGCTTTGTAGAATTTATTGGCCAACTCTGGCACAAAATTGAATGCCGCCGATGAATAGGTATTTACACCAATTGATAAATACGCCTCAGCAATAATTTCGGCAGTCGGAACGCCACCGATATACGAAAGGCGTTTGCCGACTGTTTTGATGGTATCGTTCAACTCTTGCATATTGCCTGTACCGTCTTTCAATCCAATGAAATTTGGACAAGCATCGGTCAGTTTTTTGATATAGTCTGCCGATAAAACACCGTTACCACGATTGTAGTAAATGACGGGTAATGAGGTATTTTGCATGATAGCTTTGGCATATTCATACACGCCATCTTGCGGGCATTCGGTGAGATAGGGTGGAAAAAGCAAAATGGCGTGAACACCTGCTTTTTCGGCAATTTTTGTAAAAGTTTTTGCTTCGGCGATACTTCTACCCGCACTAGCAATTACTGGCACACGTTCGACCACAACGTTGACCGAAATATTGACAATTTGCTCGTATTCATCAACGGTCAGTGAGAAAAACTCGCCAGTTCCCCCAGCCACAAAAACCGATGAAACATCATGGCTCACGAACCACTCTACACGTTCGGCAAAGGTTTTGGCATTGAATTCACCTTTTTCATCAAAATCGGTGATTGGAAAAGATAAAAGCCCGTCTTCGAGCGATGATTTTATTTTTGATAGTTCCATTTTTTATTTGTTTATCCCGTAGAGACAGGGCATGCCCTGTCTCTACAAGGGCGATAATTTATTACCATCTTGTTGCCATAAATTTCCAATCGGGTTGTACTTTTTGCATCTCTATTTCGTCATTGCGTTTGGTTAGTCCGCACTTTTTATAGTTTTCATGCAGTTTCGCCAATGCTACTCGGTCGAGTTCCACGCCGAGACCTGGGCCTTTCGGAACTTCTACTGCTCCATCTTCAAATTTCATGCGTCCACCAACAATGATTTCGTCAGATTGCCACGGATAATGTGTATCAAGGGCATATTTGAAATTAGGAATGGCCGCACCCAAATGTACCATTGCCGCCAACGAAATACCCAAATGGGAATTGGAGTGCATGGATAAATCACGCCCGAAAGTCTCGCAAATGCTCGTTAGCTTCATTGATTCCTGCAAACCGCCCCAAAAATGGTGGTCAGATAAAATAATATCTTCCGAACCCAACTGAACACTTCTCGGAATATCTCCGAATGAAGTTGTACACATATTGGTTGCCAAAGGTGTTTTTAGGGCTTTCCGAACGGCAGCCATGTTTTCTTGTCCACGGCAAGGGTCTTCTAAATATTCGATGATACCCTCCATTTCTTTACCATATTTGATAGAAGTTTCTACCGTCCAAAGAGCATTTGGGTCGATACGCAGTGGCATATTAGGGCCAAATGCTTCGTGTAAAGCCAAGATTGCATCTACTTCTTGGCGAGGTTCAAACACTCCTCCTTTGAGCTTAATCGACTGAAAACCAAACGCTGAACACATGGCTTTGGCTTGAGAAACAATCTCAGCGGGATTCAAAGCACTTGCTTGGCGAGCTGCTGCCCAACCTGTGGCATTGGGGTCTGTTCCGAACTCCAATTCACCACCTGCACCTTCGTATTTATAAAAAAGGTAGGCCGAAAATGGCACAGCATCACGGCGTTTACCGCCCAATAAATCGACCACTGGGCGATTGATGATTTTACCGATAATATCTAAACAAGCTACTTCTATCGAACTGAAAACATGCACAACCGTACGTTGGTCCCAAGGTGTGAAGCCCCTATCAGCAGGTTTTTCGGTGCCAAATTCGGCCAAAAGAATATCTCTTATTTTATTGATTTGAAATGGGTCTTGCCCAATGATGAGCGGACGACTTCTTTCAAGAGCTTTATCAATATCTATGTTTCCCGGAATCTCGCTGACTCCGCTGATGTTATCTTCAGTTACCAATTCAACAACCGTACGCAAAGCATAAGGTGCATGAAGCCCAGCAGCATTTAGCAACGGAGGGTCAACCACTGCAATGGGTGTAATGTGGAATTCTTTGATTTTTGGAAATTTCATATTGTTCTATTTTATGGGAACGCAGATGACACCGATGGCTTTGCCAACGCAGATTAACACAGATTTTATAAAAATCAGCGAAAATCTGCGTTAAATTATCTGCGTCATCAGCGTACTATTTTTCACGTCAAAGGTCCAGGATTAAAAAGTACCAAATCATTATAAAGCCCCAGTTTATCAGTTGCTACTTGTTTGTTTCCGCTGGCTATTTCGAGGATTAAGTGGAATAATTCCCAACCCATTTCTTCGATAGTTTTTTGTCCAAAAGCAACTGGACCAGCATCAAAATCAATCAAATCATGCCAACGATTCGCCAATTTTGAATTTGAACTTACTTTGATGACTGGAACCATATTTAAGCCATAAGGTGTGCCTCGGCCAGTGATGAATACGTGCATATTCATACCAGCAGCTAATTGAAGTGTACCGCAAGCAAAATCGCTGGCGGGCGTTGCTACAAAATTTAAGCCTTTCTTACGTACTTTCTCACCCGGTGATACCACATCTACTATCGTACTCGTTCCAGATTTCACTACCGAACCGAGTGCTTTTTCTACAATATTACTCAATCCTCCTCCTTTATTCCCAGGGGTTGTATTGGCACTGCGGTCGGCTTGCCCTTGATTGAGGTAATTATCATACCAAGCCATTTCGTCTTTGAGTTTTTGAGCAACTTCGGCACTTTCGCAGCGAGGTACGAGCAAATGTACGGCATCACGTACTTCGGTAACTTCTGAGAAAAACACCGTTCCTCCACCTTTCACAATCAAATCTGCTGCAAATCCAGCAACAGGATTGCCAGTCAGACCCGAAAAAGCATCGCTTCCGCCACATTGCATACCTACCACCAAATCACCTACCGAACAAGTTTCTCGTTTACGTTGATTGAGCTTTTGCAAATGCTTTTCGGCCATTTCCATGATGCCATCCACCATTTCATAAAAACCCTCGAAGCGTTCGTCTTGGAGATAGAGAATAGAAGCCCCCCCCGCCCCCGATGGGGGAGCTGAAGACTCCCCCATCGGGGGTTGGGGGGCTATTCTTTCAGGTCTTAACTTCTCACAACCCAAGCCAATAATCATGATTTCGCCACCGAAATTTGGATTTTGAGCGATGTGCTTGATGGTACGAATTGGGATAATGGCAGCTGGAGCATCAATCGCAATTCCACAACCATAACTATGATTGAAAGCCACGACATCATCAACATTTGGATAAAGTGGCAATAACTCCTTTCTGATTTTGTTCTCAATGAAATTTGTAATTCCAGCAACACATTGTACACTCGTGGTGATACCTAAAATATTTTTAGTACCAACACTTCCATCGGGGTTTCGGTAGCCTTGGAAGGTAAACACCTCACCCCCCAGCCCCCTCTCCTCAATGGAGAGGGGGGGGAGGAAATATTTAATATCCTCTAATTTCGGAGGTTGAGGCATATTTATGTTGCTTTCGTTTACCCAACATCCTTTTTCGATAAATTTATTGGCATAGCCGATGATTTGACCGTAACGAATAACCTCATCTCCTTCATCAAAAGACTTTAAGGCAACTTTATGTCCCATCGGGATGTCTTCTTCCAGAACTACTCCATCCAACACAATTGCACCACGCTTTAAGCCAGTTGGGTTAGCTACAATGGCTACATTATCCTTGGAGTTTGTTTTTATTACTATATTTTGCATTCTGATAATCGTTTGAGTATAGTCATTGCCATCTGCTCATCTTTCTTATTGATAAAAACATGGTCATGATAAAATGCGGCAACAACATTGGCACTGATGTTGGCATCTGCCAGTGCTTTAGAAAATACAGCGGTTAATCCTACCCCTTCTAAGGCAGTATGAATATCAAGCGTAATCCAAGCGGCTACAAAATCATACTTTAAATTCAGCCTATTAGCAACTTCTTTTCTGAGTACTAATGTAATTGCTTCTTGTTCTTTAAAAATCATTTGAACTTCTTTCAAATCAACTCTTTGCGTTTCATCAACAGCACAAAAAACGTATTCACCTTCATTGAGTTTAGGCTTTAGGTTTTGCAGAATCACTTGTAAATCAGTTTCTCCGTTCATAAAAGTAGGTTAAAAAACTATACCATCGGAAACAACCAAGCAGCAATCATCGTCAGAATTACACCTGTTAAACCCATCAGGCTTTGCATTGGGGCGATTGTTTTGAGGGCTTCTTGTTCAGTAAGATTTGAGGTTTTGCACATAATCCAAAAACCTGCGTCGTTCATCCACGGAATGAGTTTTGCCCCACTTCCGATGGCCAAACATAAATACACTGGATGAAACCCAAGATTGGCGTTCTGTGCCATTCCTGCCAAAATTCCAGAAGCGGTTATCAAAGCCACCGTTGCCGAACCTTGGGCCGTGCGAACAACCATTGTGATAAAAAATGCCAAGGGAATCAAAGCCATTTGGTAGTCTTTGGTCAAATCTGCGATTCGGCTACTGATGCCCGTCTGCTGCAACATTCCACCAAAGGCTCCGCCTGCGGCAGTAATTAAAATGATGCCGCCGCCGCTTGCTAAAGCTGTTGAGGTAAAAGCCAATATTTTATCCCGGCTTGTTTTTTTCTGCTTTACTAATACTAAAAGAGCGAAAAGCCCGCCCATGAGTAGGGCAATGTTTTTATCGCCGAAGAATAAAATGATGTCTAACACTTTATTTATGAATGGAATTTCGGTTAAAGGTCTATCCGACTTATGGAATGCCTCTACCGCCGAGCGGATACAAATAGTTATTAAAGGAAATGCAGCAGGTAATAAAGCCCAACCGAGCGAAGGCAATTCACTATCATCTTTTTCGGCAATGGCTGAAATATCTTCTAAACGGGCATCAGGCGAATCTCTTAATGGTATATCAAACTTTTTATTCAAATAGTTGGCAATAAAATAGCCAACCGTAATCGTACAAAGCCCCAACAATACTCCACAACCCATCAATAAGCCAATCGGAACATTGAAAGAACTCACCAAAATTAAAGGCCCCGGCGAAGGTGGTACATAAGAATTTGCCATCACCGCACCAGCAATGACCGAAAGAGCCAGTAATAAATAATTTTTCTTCAAACGCATACCCATTGCTTTGGCAAGTGGCATCATCAAAAAGATAACAGTATCAACAAAAACAGGAATAGTCAGAAAGAAGCTACTCAAAATAAAACCAATAGGTGCGTTTTTTTCACCCGTAACTTTAAGCATACTTCTGATAATCTTCTCGGCGGCACCGCTATCAAGCATGGCTTTACCAATAATAGCCGCCATAGCAATCAGAATACCAATTTTGGCACAAGTATTACCAAATTCGATTCCGATTCGCTCGCCTATGCTCTTGTGGGCTTGTTTGAAAGCCTCGCCTCCCTCCATTCCTTTTGAAATAAAATACTGTTGCACCAACTCAGTTGGGGTAAGCAAAGCAACGGCTAAAGCTGCTAAAAGTAAGGCTAAAAATGGGTGCAACTTAAAGCCAATGATGCCACCGACTACGATTACAACACCAACGAGTAGGATAAGTATAGGGTCCATGAATTATTTCGGTTTAGAGTTTTATTGTTTTTTGATGGAACTTGTAAAACGATAGCCAATTCTGTCCATCTCCAACATCAGGCTAATGAGGGGACCAATTGTTTTTAAATCATCAGAGCGTTGGGGTTCGTTGATGTAGTATTCGTACGTTCCCGAACGGTAGGGAATTCCACCTAACCCAGCTCCACTACATGAATGATGAATATGCAGCAAACCTTTTGAGTCTTCCGTAATAAAAGTACTCAAAATACCTTCATACGCTCGTTGGGCTACTGACAAATAGTGATGGTCAAGGTACCCAAGCCGTACGGCTTTTGTCAAGGCATAGGTAAGCATAGTACTCCCCGAAGCTTCTAAATAATTACCTTTTTTAGTACCTTTATCAACAATCTGATACCAAACGCCTGATGTTTTATCTTGGTATTTTTCTAATACTGGAGCCAGTTGTTTCAATATAGAAAGCAGCTGAGGATACTTGGGGTGCTTGTTTGGAATAATTTCTAATACTTCCACCAAGGCCATTGTGTACCAACCCATAGACCTCCCCCAGACTTCGGGAGATTGACCAGTGGTTGGGTTTGCCCATTTTTGACTTTTACTTTCGTCCCAGCCATGATATAACAAGCCTGATGATGGATTTTTGGCGTGTTTATCTAACAAAATGAATTGATTAGCTACATCATCAAAGTAGGCTGGTGTATTAAAATAACGGCAATATTCGGCATAAAACACGTTCATCATATACATACAATCAAGCCACATTTGGTAGGGATATTTGTGTTTGTGCCAAAAACCACCCTCCTTGGTGCGAGGCTGCCAAGTGATTTGCTCACGTAAAATAGCGGCTGCTTTCTTGTATTTTTCTTCTTTGGTGGTCTGGTAAAGAGTAATGAGTTGCAAGCCTCCGGTTATTTGGTCAGAGTTGTAATCTTGGCGTTCGTACGTCCGAATGGAACCATCAGGGTTGATGAAGTGATCAATGATTTTCTTGGTATAGTTGTAGTAAGTTTTGTCGTTGGTGTAGTGCCAAAGATGCTCAAAACCTCGCAACACCACGGCCTCCTCGTAGTTCCAGCTGGCAGGTCGCTTGTCGGGGTCGGTGCCTTGTTTGTCTTGCAAAAGGTGTTGCAAAAACTTCTT
Organism: Spirosomataceae bacterium; assembly: GCA_046329195.1. Classification (GTDB taxonomy): domain Bacteria; phylum Bacteroidota; class Bacteroidia; order Cytophagales; family Spirosomataceae; genus JAXLVB01. The sequence goes on from JAXLVB010000001.1 coordinate 2,806,038, forward strand.
GACCACGATCGAATCTGGATAAGTGGTCATAATCGTTTTTGCAAATCCCCTTGCTATCTGTTCGTTTTGATGGGCTTGAGGAGCCGTAGTTTGAGCCCTACAAGTGCTCACAAGTAAGAGGAATATCCCACAAATAATAGTAGGTAAAAATTTCATAGAGGTGGTAAATAGTTCCTAACGAATGGTTACGCTGGTTTATGATTTTTCAAAGAAATAGTCAGCTATACTGCCCAATTTCTAATGTTGTTGTGCTGGATGAGCGTAAACAAGGCTATGTAAAATAACTATAAAATACAAAGAAGTTTTTGTATTTTATTACGTAAACGTTATCGGGAACGTTGCCAACCGACAGGATTCATGAAGTTTTATAAGGATAAAAGAAATGTTTGTACGGTAAGGTCTCCAACCGTATTCAGAATAGGTTGATTGTTGAAAATTGAATATTTTTAATGGAGCCTGTTTAAATTTTTCAAATTAAACACAAAGCACCCAAAGCTTAGGCACAAAGTACACAAAACACAAACTCTTTCTCTTTGTGGTCTTCGTATAAATTTCTTTGTGCACTTTGTGTTAAAAAAATGGCTCGTTTTACACAAGAAATAAAGAGTTTAAACAGCTTCATGGAATACTTACTGTACATCCAAAAAGACGTACCTCTTGTCCGTCTTTTTTATGGAGGTAAAGGCAAGTGAAAACAATCCAAAGCTAGAAACGTCGGTTAGCTACGTAAACTTGGCAAACCTACACCTGCGGCATCAAAGCCACCATCTACGGCTACAACCTGTCCATTGATATAACTAGCGGCTGGACTGCACAAAAAATAGACAACGTCGGCCATTTCTTGGGGAGTCCCATAGCGCCCGAGCGGAATGGCGTCATTGTATGAAGTTCGGATGTCGGCACTATGAACCAACTTTGCCATTTCGGTTTCAACGGGTCCTGGTGCCACTACGTTGGCTCTGACACCTTGATTGCCGTATTCAACAGCTTGTTGCTTGGTGAGGTGCATAATAGCGGCCTTGCTGGTGCCGTAGGCTATACGTAGTGTACTGGCCCGCACTCCCGATATGCTCGCAATGTTGACAATGCTCCCTTTGGCCACCAGCAGCGCAGGCAAACAGGCTTGAGTACACAGAAATGTGCCATTCAGATTGGTAGCCAGTACAGCGCTCCAATCCTCAAAACTCACCTGCTCGGCAGGTTTAAAAATGGCAATACCCGCATTGTTGACCAAGGCATCAACAGCAGGAAACTGCAAAGTGATTTTCTGAAAAGTGCTCTGCACTTGGCTAGGTTTTGAGACGTCGCAGCGATAAAACGAATAACGTCGTTTGCCTTTGAGCTGGGCTTTGCATTGCTGCAAGGCATCGTTATCACGGTCTAAAATGATGACATGATATTGTTCGGCATGAAAACGTTGGGCAATGGCCAACCCGATACCACGGGCTGCACCCGTAACCACGGCGACTTTAGGAGTAGAGGTCATAGTAATAATCGAAAGGAACTATTGAAACCTCAAAGTTCTGAAATAATATGATTTGCAAAAGTGCTCGATAAAAACAAATAGCGAACCTTTCGATTCGCCTTACCTGACATTTATTGTTTGATTCGGATAGCTTTTGACTCAAACATATTCATGAACATCCAGGTTGTCGTCATCCACTTTGTTGAGTTCTATATTTACGTCATTTACGTCGTAGCCTTGGGCCGAGCAATAAATCGTAATTTTGCCTTCGGCTTCATCAATATTTGTAATTGAAATGGCTTCTTTTAGTTGACCCGTTACGTCTTTGAGCTCGCCTTCTTTACGAGTAAGTTCGGTTGAAAACTTGATATCACCGTTTGGCGTGCCCGCTACTGAAATTTCCCACTTTGAGGCAAAAAAGTCAGGGGGAGGCTTGTCTTGTGAAAAGCCTTTTGTGGCTCCCAAAAGAAAATATTCGATTTGAATGTACTCGAACGTCTCGAAAAGAAATTTACGGGGGCAAGCTAATAAGGCTCCTTATTTGTATCGGTTTAAGAGGAATGAACAGTTGATTGAGAAAGTTGGACATTGACACATCTTCAGAGAATTTAACTGACTTTAAGGCAATTGAAAAAATATTTTTTATGTTGAACCTGTTTAAACTTTTGTAAAGAGTCCTCACTATCATCCTCTTACGAAACCACTGTTAAGGATACATGCTAAAAAACAAAAGGCCACTCGATGGAGCAGCCTTTTTACTTCTTACTTCAATTTCATATTCACGGGGTCCCATTGAATAATTTTCTTCTTGAAAAAGCTTTCGTTACACGCTAATGCAGGTGCTGCTGCTCGGAAGCCAAATTCGGCATCTTCTACCACTGGTTTCCCGGTTCTAATCGAATCAAAGAAATTAGTGAAGTGGTCTAAGTGGTCGCTGTAGCCCGCAGGAACTTTAAACACAATATCCTCTTTGGTTTTCCTTTTCCGTTGTTCGGGCGCCCACTTGGCATCATATTCTTTTTGCATTTCGTCCTGCATACTTTTTGAAAAAGTAAAAAGCGAATCATAACCTCCAAAACCGGGGGCTTCGGGCATCAAGCTGTGTTTGACGGTAATATTGTTGCCTTGTACTTGTATAATACCTTCAGAGCCAACCAGTTGAATGACCTCTTGCCCACCCGTTCCGCTGATAAAATTCACTTGAAGTGTTAGTTGAAAGGCAGGATGTTCGGGGCTATCAGGATATTGCATCACACCCGACATCACATCGGGTAAGTTTCTGCCATCTTTCCAATAGCTGAACTGCCCTGTGCTGTAAATACTTTCGGGACCTTTGGAGTTGGTCATAAAATGAGTACCGCTCAGTAAGTGGATGAATAAGTCACCTGCCACACCCGTTCCCACTTCTTTGAAGGCCCGCCACCAGAAAAACTTTTTGCCATCGTAAGGCATTTTTTCGGTAACTTCGATAAACTTATCCCAGTTGGTGGTATTCGCATCGGCATCTTTCGGTATGGTGTATTCCCACGCCCCAATAGAGCTTTGGCGGTCATATACGGCATTGACCATATTGAGTTTCCCGATTTCGCCTGCCGCTAACAGTTCTTTGGCTTTGGCATAACCAAGACTACTCACCCGTTGGCTACCCACTTGCAAGACCTTGCCTGATTTTTTTGCAGCGGCCACCACAGGTGCACCTTCACTGATTTTATAAACCATCGGTTTTTCGCAGTAAACGTGCTTTCCTTTGGCCAGTGCGTCTAAAGTAATGCGTGAATGCCAAACATCAGTGGTACAAATCAGTACGGCGTCAATATCTTTTCGGTCTAAAAGTTCTTTATAGTTTCGAGTGGTATAGAGATCTTTGCCATATTGTTCTTTGGCGTTTTCGATGCGTCCTGTATATAAATCGCAAATGCCTGCCAACTCAACGCCAGGTACTTTGAGGGCTGTATTCAAATCAAAATGACCTTGCACACCGTAGCCAATTACGCCAATTCTGATTTTGTCGTTGGCTGTTATGTTTCTGTCGTAGTGCAAGATCCGTTCTTCGGCTTTTGCTTGGTTGGCAAGCGAAGCAAGTGGCGATGATGCTGCCAGCAAGCTGGTAGCACCTATTTGCTGCAAGAATCTTCGTCTTGAATTTTTGTCGTTTTGCATCGTACTTTTTGGTTTTATTTTTTATTGCACAAAATCTCAGCAAAGATAGGCTTTAATTAATATACCTTTCATCAGGGCATGTGGGGGTGGGTATTCGCTACTTCACCGAATAGCTGACGAAGGCGATTTTCTTGCTATCTGCACTCCACGAAGGCACGTTAATCGTACCCTGCCCACCAAAGAAAACAGGAGTGAGGTCTTTTATTTCTTTGGTTTTTAGATCCATGAGGCGGAGCTTGACTTGCTTCCCAAACAAATGAGCTTGCTTTTCGTCCGATTGGTAAGAAATATATGCAATCCATTTGCCATCGGGTGATGGATGTGCAAACCAGTTAGAGTTTTCATCAAATGTCAATTGTTCAGGATCTGAACCATCGGCATTCATACGCCAAATTTGCATACGTCCTGTGCGATATGAATTAAAGTAAATATGCTTTCCATCAGGCGAATAATCAGGTCCATCATCTAAACCTTCGATTTCGGTTAATCTTTTTTCTTGTCCACCTTCTATGCCAATCGTATAAATATCGAAGTTGCCATTTCGTTCTCCACAATAAGCAAGCGTTTTACCATCGGCACTCCAACCATGCCAAAACGACATTACTTCTGACGTTAGTTGCCGAGGCTCTCCACCACCAATCGGCAATACATAAACCTTTGATTTGTAGCGTTTTGGGGATGGGTCATTGTTATCTACATTACTAATTGCCAACCATTTTTTATCTGGCGAAATCCCGTGGTCGTTGTTATTGTTGATAGCAAAACCAGTATTCAACACATTCATTTTCTTGGTGGCAACATCAATAGTATAGAGTTTTCCGTAGCTATTCAAAATCAAATAATTATCAGGATGCCAATTGGGTGCTTCAAAATGCTTGTTAATGGCCAACACAGTTTCTATTTTACCTGTCGTAATATCCACAGTTTGAATATAGCTTGTGGTATCAGTTTTTGGTTTTTCGGGGTTGTATTGGTGGTTTGATTGCCCAATCAACTTCCACTGACCTTTGATTTTTTCTAACATTCGAACTTCATGTGAAAGCGTTTCTTTGCCTTCCTTACTTATCGAAACTTCATCATGAATAACCCAAGCAGATGTGTTTCCAATACTCATTCGATAATTTGAATGAATCGAAAAACCGCCTCCATTCATCATACTGGCTGGGGCGTTGGCAATTCGGTCTGAAGAAAAATCTAAACTTCTGCCATCGGCTGTTGAAATCAACACACGACCGTTTGGTTTTACTTCCCAACATTCAGCGTGTCCTTTGGCATCGCCCATTCGCCATGTTGCCCCTTCTTTTTCTAATAATTGAATGATAGCCAGAGAATCGCTCTGTTTTTGAGCATAAGTGCTAATTATTGTACACATTAGCACAAGAAACAAGGCATTTTTTTTCATATTTTAATCGTTAAATTGAATAATGTGTGGCAAATGTAGAAACATTTTTTATCTTCTAAAAAAAAGATAATAGATTTTCTATTTTTCAGAAAATAAATTTAATCCTACCTTTGTCTGAAAAAAACAAGCCTTATGAGGTTCAGAAAAAAAGGGCTTTAATTTGTATATGAAAAAATTTGGAACTGAGAAATATATTGCAAACCTCTCAATTGACTGCGTAATATTTGGTTATGAAAATAAAGAATTGAAGGTTTTGATTGCCAAGAAAAAAATTGGTGAAGGAATTTGGAATTTACCTGGTGGCTATATCATGAAAACAGAGAGTATTGAAAATGCCGCCAGCCGAATCTTAAAAGAACGTACCAACCTCGAAAATATATATTTAGAACAATTTCGGGTTTTTGGACATGAAAATCGAATCATTAAAAGCAAATTTCGGGAATTATTATTACCCTATATTACTCAAAAATACAACGAGGTAGATGCAGAATGGATAACCGACCGCTTTGTTTGTATTGGATTTTATGCTTTGGTAGAAATCAGTAAAGTAAACCCGAAAGTAGGCGAACTTGATGAAGCTGTTGAATGGAGAAGTATCAAAGACATACCCGAAATGATGCACGACCACAACGAAATTCTTGCGTTGGGACTTGAAGCACTACGTCAGAATCTTGACCGAAAACTCATCGGTTTCAACTTACTACCCGAAACCTTCACGATGAAAGAAGTACAAGAACTCTACGAAGCAGTCTATGACCGACCCTTTGCGATGAATAATTTTCAGAAGAAAATGTTAGAACTGAATGTGTTAGAACGTTTGGAAAAGAAATATACGGGTGCTCAGAATAAAGCGCCGTATTTGTATCGGTTTAGGAAGGAATAAACATTTTTTCTTGAACCCATCGTAATCAACCCATCGCTTTCAATGTTTTCTTCATCATTTTACTGATAAAATTCGTCGCAAACTGAGGATTGAATCGGTAAAGAATATCCAGCATGGTGGCATCTTTGCCAACCATCACTCGGTATTTATCTTTTTCGATGGCACGAATAATCATTTCAGCCGCTTTTTGTGCTGGAAGCGCCTGTTGAGCTTGTGGCTTATTAGGGTCAATTTTAGGCTTTCCTAAACCTGAATTTTCTGTAATGTTCGTGGCGATTGCACCAGGATGCACTACCGTAACTTTTACGTTGGTCTCTTTGAGTTCTGCATATAACCCTTCAGTAAACAATTTTACGGCAGCTTTGGCAGCGCCATAAATCGTTTGCCCTGGAAATGGAATAAAGCCGCCCATACTCGAAATATTCACAATATGTGCTTCGGGACGTTGCAAAAACAGCGGCAAAAAGGCTTTGGTCAAATACACCGTTCCGAAAAAATTGACATTCATCACCCGATTGATTTCTTCATAAGATAACTCATTGACTGGTACGAAATGCTGGATGATACCTGCGTTATTGATAATGCCGTCCACGGCTTCAAAATGCTTTACTGCTTCATTGGGCAATGCCTCAACTTTGGATTTATCCGAAATGTCTAACACAAAACCCTTGAAACGTTCATCGCCTACGTTTGCTAATTTTTGGGTTTCTGCGAGGGCATTTTCGTGAATATCAATACCAATAACATTCGCATTTTTTTGTAATAACTGAATCGAAAGTTCACGGCCAATTCCGCTGCCTGCGCCCGTGACGATGATGGTTTTGTTTCGTAATTCCATGCTTTTGAATGTTGTAACCACACTATTCACTAAGTAGGACACAAAGCCTTATTCTTTGCGTATTTTGTGCCTTTCTTGGTGTTGTTTGTGGAAAAACTTTTTTATACGCTTACAATTCGTTACTCTTTCATTCTTTTGGCAGTGGCATCAAAACTCATCAAACTGCCTTTGAGTTCATCATTATCCACTTTATCCAAGTCAATAGAAATTTCTCCGCCTTGCGATGATTCAAAATAGATGACCAATTTTTTATCACTTTCCTCAACCTTAGTGATGGGGCGCTTGGCCTCAGAGGCATCGCTTGGGTTAGACAATTCACCTGTCAGTTTTCCATCTTTACGAACAAGGTTCGTAACAAATTTTATATCTCCTCTGGGTGAGCCTATCACCGAAATTTCCCATTTGCCTGCATAAAAATCTACTGGTGCCGTGCTTTGTGAAAAACCTTGAAGAGCGATTCCGAAGAAGAGTACGAAAAGAATGATGCTTGCTTTTTTCATTGTTGTTGCGTTTGGTGCGTCAACACGTCGTCGCCACGTTTGGTTAAAAATTAAAGTTTAAATTTGTTTCTACTTCACCACCACTCTCACTCTTTCAAGATTTTGGATTCTTGCAAAAGGGGTTTTGCTGTCCCCGTCACGCTGAGAAGCTACTCGCAAGGTTGGGAAATAAGTATCCGCTTTCGAGAAAGTGTGCGTCGTTTTTAGCGTTACCAGTTTTCCATTTTTTTGAATTTGAGCCTTTACTGGAAATGTTCCAGCACCTTCAAAATCCCATTCGGCAGCAACGATTGAGCCTGTATTTGGCGGTACTTCTACGGTTGCGATGAATGTAACTGCTTTATTTACAGCTATATCGGCACGCTCTTTTCCATTTGCTTTTAGGTTAATCGTTGGCTGAATCCCTTTTCTTGCAACGGCTGATGCTGGCACAATTACTTGCCCATCTTCTATTTTATAGTTGGTTGAGGCAGGTGGTTCAATGCCTTTTTCTACCCATTGGCTGAGGTCACGCAGCGCTTGTTGCAATACACCCAAGTAGCTTACGGTGCGAGTTGGGAATTCTTGTTTCGACAAATCACCATGCAGGGCTTTGTCTGTGTACCACAACCTGAAATTCTCGTCTGCTTTATCGCCTAAATTCTTTTTTACCATATCTCGATAAAAATCGCCTTGCCAAGCAAAGGCTTCTCTGTCCCAAAGCGAACACAGCAAAATCATTTTGCCTTTGAACTTACCCGTAGGCAACACGCCTGCTGCTCCTCTTGTGAATAATGGGCCTAACAACATGGGGCGTTGTGGGTAAAGGGGTTTACCTTCGGTATCCCGAAATTGATCCCAAACTTTGTATTCTTTGCCCGGTACTTGGTGACGATGATAGGTTTGCACCGCCAAAAAGTTAGAGTTATCAATAAACACTTCGTCACCCACTTTTATTTTTGCCAATACCGACACATCCACTGGACCAAAGACTACTTTATCGCCACTTACACTTGCCAGCTGAATGGTTTTACCCGCAGCAGCACCTGTTTTTATCACCAAGTCCCCACCCATAAAATTGACATCGGGCAATACATCTTCTATTTGGAAGGCTACCGGCATTTGCCCTTCTACACCGCCGATGCTTTTCCACGCCAAATCTGCCGAGCCTCTTTCACCTGCTGATTCCCGTTCTTTTAAACCCAATTTGACGGCATCTTCTGCTGTAATAGTTGCCTTTATTTTACTGTTTTTTTGCAATCTTGCCTTCAAAAGCGATTCCGTAGGATTGGCTCCCAAATAACCTTTCACTTTCCAGAAATCATCAAAATACTTCGCATCAGCCATTCTCATGCCTTGATATAGTGCGATAAAACCATGAATTCCCATGGTTTTATACCCAAACCAAGACTGGGGTGGAAAACCTAATTTGGTTGCTTCTTGCAATGCTTGCTTTTCTTCTTCGTTTAAGCCTGCGTACATATTGCCACTACCGCCTGCGTCCATGGCATCAATGATTTGTGGCATTTTTTTATCTAAAATCCGCATGGCGTTCATTCTTACGGCAAAAACATTCGGAATGGCCATTGGCGAACCCAACACGTAAGGCACTACGCCATCCCAAACGCCATCGGTGTTTTCGATGCTTCCAATGGTGCGGTAAGCTCCGCCACTTCCTCCAAAAGCATAGCCAAATGGTCTGTTCCCTCCAAAGATTTTGAGGGCAACCACCCTTGAAAATGCAGCAGATGCAGCATTGGCTCTGTAAGCTCCAATAGTAGGGTCATTTGCCATTGGATTAGCAAAATTAACAGCTCCACCGCCATTGGTTTCGATAAAATAGGCGCCGCTACTCATCGAAAAACCTATTTTATCATCTTCGCCTGTTGCTCCTTGTGATAAGAATTCACTATCGGGAAAAGGCGTGATGTATTGAAAAAAGCGCCCTTGGTATTGCTCTTTTGGAGGAAAATAGAATGAAAAACGGGTTTCTGTACCTTTGAAACCTCCATGTACATAGCGATGCCGAACGTGTTTGTCTCGCCATTCGTCTATATCAATGTAAGGGGCTTTGAACAGGGTATCTTTTGTCGAAAAAGATTGGGCAAGTTCATTGCTTTGTTGAGGTAAATTATGCAGAGCTTGCGCTAATAGCTGCCCCGCACTACACAAGGCAAGCAAGGTGATTAAGATGGTATTGAGATGTTTCACTTTCATGTTTTTAATTAAACCTATAAGGTTTGTTAATTAATTGGCTAATAGTCATTCAGTTGCCCAAACCTTATAGGTTTATTTTTTCTTTAAAATTTCTCAAACGTCAAAAACATAATACTGTGGGCAGGCAACACCACATTTCCTGCCTTTACCTTTTGCCCTTTTATGGCAGGCACTTCATCTTTGGCCGTTAGCTTTAATTCTTGCCCATTCAGTTTTACTTTTTTGGTTATCAGCTCATCGGCAGTCAGCAAATATTGGTTGGCATCGGCAGGAATATTGACAGAGGTTTCTGTCGCATTGGTATTCAGAATCAAGAGGGTTCTGCCGTTTGGCTTATTTTTTAAGTTATGAGCAAACACATCAACGCCCGGAGTCAAAGTTCCACCTTCATAGACTTGAGTTCCCATCAATTTGCTCCAAAGCAAGGCCGCCCAGTAGTTGGGCCGTGGATTGTGGGTGTCGTGGTCTAACAAGGCGTATTCGCTTCGGGCAAGGGTATTGTGCATCACTACTTGCACGCCTTTTTTGGCTAATCTGCCTAATTGCTCTAAATATCTAAAGCTATCGAGGTAGGTTGCGGCCCATGGGTTACCGCCGCAAGCTGTTTCAGCCGTTTCGGTATTCCAGATGGGTACGTTAGGCATATACTTATCCCTCATGGCCTGATAAAAGGCCAAGCCTTTTTCGGTTTTGCTCAACCAGTCAGCTGCAAGTGCATTTTGAGGTTTTTGCCCACCCATACAACGCTGTGAGATAGTTCCATAAAAGTGATAGGTAAAAACATCGAACACAGGTTTTGTAGAAGCAGAAAGGATGGTTTCCACGGGTATATCTTGCCCAGGTACAATGCCTCCTTCGCCCGTAGAACCTGGACCGAGGATTTTCATTTGAGGAGCTGCTTGGGTGACAAATGCTTTAAACGCAACAAAATCTTTGGCATACTGTGCTCCATTGTAACCTTTGGGAGCATCGCCGTGACTGGCGTGGGAGGGTTCATTGAACATTTCGGCAGCGGTTATCTCACCCCCGATGCTTTTGGTGTAGTTGAGTAGTGGCTCTATTTCGGTAGGCGTCCAGTTGCCGTCTTTGTCTCTCATGCCATCGCTGATGCTAAAAGAAGTAACCAATTTGCCATTGGCCGCTTTGCAAAAGTCAATGACACCCTTCCATTGTGGGCGAGTCAATATGTTCTTATAGCCTGTAGGTGGAGTATCTAATTTGGCTTGGTCATTGTCTTGAAAATAAATAGCATTGGCCCAAGTGCCACTCACTCGCACATAGGTTGGTCCGAGTGCTGCTGCCAAATTGCGTAACTTTCGTTCATACAAATTGATAGGGTTAATTTTCCATTTTAAGGCATCAAATCCTTTTTTAGTAGTTGTTTTTCTTACGGAATCTATCAGCTCGTAGGGTACCCAAAAATCGCCGCCGATTACTTCGCACATTTCTACGTTGAACGATTGATAGCGCTCGTCCACCTTGCCAAGCCAGCTCATTTGCCTCAAGTTGAGTTGCGTGGAAGGCGTGGTTTGGGTAAAGGCCAACAATGGTAAACAGGCAAGAAAAGTTACAAAGGTATAGAGGTGTATTTTTCTCATCGTCGTAAGGATTAACGAGTAAGTAATCAAACTGAAAAGAGTTGATTGTTAGTAGGTTAGCCATCGTGCGATAAGCTATTGTGCGATTGACAAGACAAAGGTATATAATAAACTTTTATATTGTATATTTTTTATACAATAATTTTTATTCAATTATGTATCTTTGCAATACAATCGCTATTTGAGCCGTTTTTTCATCAAAATTTGTTCAGCATGGCACGAATCAGAAATAACCTAAGTTAATTTTACGCTGCTTATTGTAGCTATCATATCCATTTATGCAGAATCCAAGTCAACAAAACTATATCGCCCAAGTCTCGATTGACTGTGTGATTTTTGGGTACCATGAACGCCAACTCAAAGTCTTGATTCCTAAAATCAACTTTAAGGGCGATTTTTGGGCTTTGCCAAGTGGCTTTGTCGGCCAAGAAGAAGACATTGACCAAGCTGCTGAGAGGACTTTGCGAGAACGTACCGGAATACAAGACATTTATCTGGAGCAGTTTAGGGTATTTGGCAAAGCTAGTCGAACTAACAAAGCTTTTCTTGATGAATTGATTGCTCTCAACTTCGACAGATTAAGTGTGGAAAATGAGGCGCAGCAAGAATACGATTGGTTTACGAAGCGATTTATTTCGGTGGGTTACTATGCGTTGGTGGATATTAACAAAGTTGTTCCGCAAAAAACGGATTTAGACGAATCCATCGAATGGTACAGCATTCATGCCTTACCTCGCATGATTTTGGACCATGCCGACATCGTGGCAGAAGCCCTCAAAACGCTGCAAAGTCATCTGGATGAAAAAATCAACGCCTTCAATTTACTCCCCGAAAAATTCACAATGAAAGAAGTACAAGAAGTCTATGAATCCGTTTCTGGCAAAAATTTCGTCCGCACCAATTTTCAGAAAATGATTCTTGAATTAAATGTATTGGAGCGGTTAGAGAAGAAATTTACAGGAGCCGCCAACAAGGCGCCGTATTTGTATCGGTTTAAAAAATAAAAGGACGAGTTTTCTCGCCCTTTTGCATTGAAAAAGAGGAAGTTACTTTACTTGGATTAGCTTCACCTCTCCCAAAAGACCCGAAGGCAACAAAGGCTCTTTGCCACGATAAAAGGGCATTGTTACAAAGGTGGTTTTCTTTGCATTGGGTTGGGCATCGCCAATCAAACGATTTACCCAAAGGTTCGTTACTTTTACTTCAATGCTGTTTTCGCCAGCTTTGATGGCCTCCGAAATATCCAATTTGAAAGGTTTTTTCCACGCCGTTCCGACATTTTTGCCGTTTATGATTACCTCTGCTATGTTTTTTACATCGCCCAAATCAATCTCATAAGCCCCCTTGCCCCCAATGGGGGTATTTATCTTAAAAGTGTTGTTATAAACAGCTGTTCCTGAGAAATATTTAATATCCACATTGGTATTATTTGTCCATGATTCTAATGTAGAGACGTCAGATGTAACGTCTCTGCCCTGAATAGGAAACGTGATTTTCCATGGTGTAGAAATGGTAGTCAAAGTCGCTGCTGTTTTAGCTGGTTGTATATAAGTCTTGGCTGTTGTTTTATCTTTAAAAACAATGAAATAGGCATCCCAAGATTCAAATGTTAAGGGAATAATCGTTCTGCCCTCCACCATGGCGTAGTTTACTTTTTCGGTTTTACCTGTCATCGGATTCCATAATTCAGGTGCTTTACCGTTTACGTTAAACCAAATTTCAGATTGTGTCGGCGTTGCACTTCTGTTATTGAGCCAATAAATATCGAGGTCATTGTGCTTGCGGTGTCGAAATAAAATCTTGCTTTCTGGATTTCTAACTGCCACATCTTCTTTCATTTTTAAGGTATTCAACGCCTCTTTCGGAGCACTACTCAAAACATTGGATTTCGACCAAATTTGGTCGGCTAATTTCTGGAATTCATCATTATTATCTGATAAACTTGGCGAACCCACAGGCTTTGAACCAACGATTTTGATACCCGCATCGGCCAACGATTTGATTTTTTTCAGAACAGGCAAGGTCATTAATTTGGTTGATTCGTCTAACATCAAAACATTATACGAATTACCCGATTTGGCAATCAATTTGCCATTTTGGGCATTTATCACATTGATTAATGCCGATGAATTGACAAAATCAAATTCGAATCCTGCTGGAATAGCTGGCAATTTATCACGGCAAATCCAAGTGATGTTGGTGTTTTCGCCATAGAGATACAAAATATCGGCTATGTTTTTACCTTGTTGTAGCATATAACTACTTCTACCCAAATAGCCCATCCACGCTTTGCCGCCTGCTTCGGCCCACGTTTCTTGACGAGTAAAATACTGACCAAATGGCCCAAGCGAAAACCCTGGTTTTTTATCGTCAAGTGGTTGGTGAACAGAGGTATGAATCACAAAACGGTTGAGTCCAGATGCCATTTCTAAATCAGCTGTACGTTTCAATTTTTCAGGATGCCACGAAAAAGCATCACGAGCAGAGGTCATGGATTCGGCAGCTACGATGTTTTGGCCGTAAATGTTAGCCACCGATGCTGCTTCACGAATATCGGCTTCGCTCCGTACTTCTTCGTCGTTGCCACCTGCCAAGCTCCCGGGTGTCCACATAGCCGACATCGGTACGTCTGCATAGCGTTTTACATCCATACCGTCTGCCAAATAGATTCGCCCATTCTCGTGCGACTCGGTGTAGCGTTTCATGCCTCTTTTGTGTAGTTCTTCGCCAATTACATCGTAATGATTTTCTGAAATCATCTCTCCGATGGTTTTACGGAAATCCCATAAGAATTTTTCGCTGGCTTCTAAACTATTCACCACTCTGCCTGTGAGGACTGGAATCCATTTGGTTAGTTCATAACCACGACGTTTCTTAAATTCGTCGGGCAGGGTTTTAGTCCAATTCATGTGACCAGCCTCGTAGCTGTCCAACACCATGTATTGAAGTCCCTTAGCTCCCATTAAACCTCCTGTGGCATCTTTGTACATGTCGAGGTAGGTATTGATATAGCGTCTTACGGCTTCTTTGTCTAATTTATCAACTTCAAGGCCCGTTGCTTCTGGCGAAGCAGGGTGATTTTGACGCCCTGTAAGCGAGTAGCCCAAGCGCACCACCATCCAGGCCCCCTCCGCCCCCAATGGGGGAACCCAATCGAGTGTACCGTCTGGCTTCATTTTACCAGTTAAATCAACCACATCTTGTGTCGGAATGGCATCAATTCCCCCATTGGGGGTTAGGGGGCTGCTTTCTTTCCATGCACTAAAACCTGCTTTATCTTCGGCTTGGTCTATACGTGAGGTGTTGAAAAGCACAAACTCCGAAATATTGGTCCCTGATGGTTTGGGGATTTCGGTCATGCCCATCATTGCCATGATGGGGCTTAATTCTCCTTTGAGGGTTTCAAAGCAAATGCGCCAATATTTGGCCGTAGTGGTAGGAATAGCAGTAGTAATGAAAGGCAATGTACTGTTTGATACCTTGGCAACGGTTCTGAAATTCACACCATCATCGCTCACTTTTAGGCTACGGTTGGTTGGCCCTCCATTAAATTCTGCCAATTCACCAGCTTCGCCCATTCCCAAACCAAAAGCTTTGAATGTTTGCGGTGAATCAAACTCATATTGCACCCACATGTCTTTGCCTACTTCCATTGGGGGCAACAAATAGGTTTTGTTGGCATCGTGGTCGAGCAATAATTTAGTATCAAAATCGCCGCCACTTTTGGTCATTTTCGGATTCAAATCCATCAAATGTTTTTCGTTGCTTGGGAGCTTATAGGCAATCACGAACGCATCTGACGAAAAATGCGGTTTCTCTCCCACAAATCCACCCATCACACCTCCAGCAGCAGTTTCAACGGTACCAAACTTACCAATCACATCAGGGAGTTTGGGCAATTGAATGGTTTGCTTTTTCCCTCCTTCGATGAGTACTTCGGTCCAGACGTACTTTTTCATGCCATCTTCGGGTTTTACCCACGGGCCACCCGTTACACTCCAACCTGGCGAACCAGCTATTGCCATTTCCAAGCCTTTTTTATCGGCCAGTTCTGCTGTGAATTTGAAAGCATCTTTCCAAGCGGCATCCATGAAAACCAATTTTTTGGGAACAACGACGGGAGTGAAAAGATTAGCATCGAAATTCTGAAAACCGCCGATGCCGACACGGTCCATCCATTCGAGGTCGTGCTGAATACCATCTTTTGAGATATTTCCGTTCATCCAGTGCCACCAAACTCGTGGTTTGGCCGAATTGGGCGGAGTTTGGAAAGATTGGTAAAAACTAGTTTGGCCAAATAGGGTGCTGGAGGCAAACAGTAAAACAAAGGGTAAGAAACTTTTACTTTTCATAATAATGAGCAATAGTGGATTGGACCATCAAGGGGTAACTTGTTATTTTTCTTGAAGTTGGAGTGCTGATAGCCCACCCAAAGCAGCCAATACTGCCGATACCCACAAAAACGCAGAGGGGTCAATTTTGTCGGAAAGTACGCCTGCAATGGCTGGCACAATCACGCCACCTACAATCTCGCCAATGGCAGTAATCAAACCAATGGCTTTAGCTTTTAAATAAACTGGCACGGCTTCTGATGGCACAACAGCCGCTGCTAAGGGCAGAAGACCCATCATGAAATAGGTAAGAAACATAGCAGGTAAATGCAGTGCCGAACCAGCCAAATAATGCACCGCAAACGGATAGGCAGCACCTACCACACAAAAGAATAATAAGATTTTTTTTCGACCTATTTTATCAGATAATCCTGGAACTACTACGGAAGAAATGAGACCTGAAACACCTAACAAACCCATGGTTTTGCCCATGTCGTCGGCTGACATGCCTTGGGTATTTACAAAATAGTTGGAGATAAAAGGCAACGTAGCAAACCACCATCCAAACACACAACAAGCCACTGGGATTCCCCACTTGATGTTATTATACTGTACAATTTCGGAGATATTTAAAGTAGTGTTAGCCCCTGATTTGGTACTTTCGGCTGTTGATTTCTTGATAAATCTCCAAGCTAATAAACCTAAAATCAAGCCTGGAGCACCCGCCACAAAAAACGCATTGCGCCAACCGATGGTTTCGGCAATTTGTACTAAAACCACTGGTGCAATGATAGAGCCAAACAAAGCCGAACCAACGCCCTGCAAAATGCCCGCATTCATACCAAGTCGGTTGGGCGAAGATTCTCGCTCCACGAAATTCTGTGCCAACGGAATTACTGGCCCTTCAGAAAACCCCATCACTAATCGAGCGATGAGTAAGGTAACAAATGAGGTGGCCAACCCCGACCCAACTGAACAGAGCGAAAAAATAAATACCGCAGCAATGAAAACGATTTTCTTTTTGTTGTTCGCCTCAGCCCAAGCCGTTGAAAAGAAGCTCGAAAAGGCCCAAGCTAATGATAGACCCGCAGCTAATAAACCTATTTCCGTATTGTTTAGGTTGAGGTCTTTTGACACGTAGGGCATTAGAAAATTGAGAGTCAGGCGGTCAAAAAACAAACAGCCAAATGTTAGTGCCATCAGTAGCACAATGCCGTTTTCGTAAGTAAATAGTCCTTTTTTCATTGGTTGAGAGGTAAGGTTAGGGTAATTTCATGCCATGCAAATTTTGATGAACAGGGGTTATTTATCCATCAGAATAACAATTCGATCATTTCGGCCGAAACATTTTCGTGTTGCCAATTGAGGTGCGTGCCGTTTTGGTCTTAGGTGATGGTATAATTCATAATCCTTTATGTGTTTTAATTATCTTCTGATACTCATAAAAACTCTGCTTCGGGGTTCGCTCTTGGGTTGCAAAATCAACATAGATTAAACCCAAACGCTTGGTATAGCCCGATACCCATTCAAAATTATCCCAACCGCTCCAAACCATGTATCCGTGTAGGTTTGCACCTTCTTTTTTTGCCTTTAACGTTGCATCAATGTGGCGTTTGATATAATCAACTCGCATGGGATCATTGATTTTACCGTTTACTTTCACATCTTCTGATACAAATCCAGTTCCATTTTCGGTAATATACATCTTGGGGTTGCCGTATTCATTTTTCAGACGCATTACTATTTTGTACAAATATTCTGGTCGTACTGGACCTACATTCGATTTTATTTCGTCTGGATTATTGTCCATCCATTTCAAAGAAATCGGAGAATCTTCGCCTTTTACTATAGCAGGAGCATAAAAATTGATTCCTAAGAAATCGGGTTTATTTGCCTTGATAAATGCCATTTCTTCAGCCTTCGCCTTAAAACTTGGGTTATATTTTGCTAATGAATCCAATACAATTTTCGGGTAATTGCCTTTGTAAAGTGGGTCAAGGAAAATATCGTTTATCAAGATTTCTTGCAACTTGGCAGCATCCATGTCCTCTTTTTTATTGGCATTCCACGGTGCGGCAGGATTCAAATTTAATACAAGCCCTATTTCGCCATTTAGTTTAGCATCGTGATAATAGTTGATGATTTCTGCATTTGCCAATAACTGACTATGAGCTTTTTGCATTTGACTCATATATTGTTCTTTACTTAAAGGCTTCTTTGGGTCGGAGTTAAGTAAATTTTCAACCAAGAAAAACTCAATATAAGGCTCATTAAAAGTAATAAAATGCTTGACTTTTTTACCATAACGATTGATGACAACTTTGGCATAATAGAGATACCAATTCTTCATTTCTGGATTTCCCCAACCGCCTTTCTGTAATAAAGCCGCAGGATAGTCGAAGTGATAAATGGTTACAAATGGCTCGATTCCAGCAGCTAACAAATCGTCAAAAAGTAAATCATAATGTGCAAGTGCTTTTTCGTTTACAACCCCCGTTCCATCAGGAATAATTCTACTCCAATCAAGTGACATGCGGTATGAGTTTACCCCCAATTCTTTCATCAACTGGATATCTTTCAAATATTGGGAGCGGTCATACATGTTAATTGATACGTTTGCCGTTTGTTTTTCGCCAATCGTGAATTGGGTAATACCCACTTTGTTGGTCAGAAAATCCCATTTCGATTCACCTTTGCCGTCGGTTTGATACGCTCCTTCTACCTGATAGGCACAAGTGGCAACTCCCCAATAAAAAGCTACCTCTTTTGCAGGTGTTTTTTCCTGCGAAAAAGCGTTAAAAATTAGAGTTATTGCCAGTAAAAATGATATTGTTATTTTTTTCATGATTACGTTTTATTTAAAAAGTATAGGAGCAAAATCTTGTAAGTTCTTCCGCCAAGCCAAAAATGTATGGCCACCTTCGCCGTTAATGTATTTATATTTAATACCAAATTCATCAAACATTTTCATCATGTTTAGATTATTCTGATAAGCAATATCTGATTCGCCACCCATATAAATTTTAAAATCTTTAAACGTGTTGATGGTTGGATTTTTCATCACTGACGAATATTTTTCTTTAATTTCGGCAATGGTATTCGGGAAATAACCCGTGCTTAATGGAAAAACTTGTGAGAATAAATCTGGATGCCAAAGTGCCAAGTTAATGGTCTGGATTCCGCCCATCGAAAGCCCTGCAATGGCCCTATGCTCACGTTTATTTGAAATTGGATAAGTTTTCTCAATGAAAGGAATCACATCTTGTACTACATCACGGCAGAATGGGTCTTGTTGGTCGCCAGCCCCCATAAAAAAACCTTGGATTGGCGTGTGTCCAGCTGGCATTACCACAATCATGGGTTTGAGCTTACCTTCGGCGTAGAGATTGTCCAAAATCAAATTGGTTCGGCCTACGGTTGTCCACGAAGCGTCGTTGTCGCCACCTCCATGCAACAAATACAGTACAGGCAATTTCTGTTTTTTGCTAATTTCATCATAGTTTGGGGGCAAATACACATGCAAACGGCGAGTAATTCCATTCAATGCTGAAGACTTATATAACACCTTTTCAACTTTCCCGTGTGGTACATCTTTCAACGTCTGAAAATCGTTTTCAGCTCCTTTTACCTCAAAAAGATTAGAAAACCCGTTGTTCGACTCTTTGAATTGAGCATTTTTAGGATCGAAAACTCTGAGACCATCCACATTAAAATCATAGGTATAGACATTGGGCTTCACGGCTCTAGGCGTTGTAAATGACCATACGCCTATCTCATTTTTGGTAAGTTTTTGTGCAGGGAAACCAGTAGGAAAATCACCCGAAACGGTAACTTCGTTGGCTTTGGGAGCATAAATGCTAAATTTTACCGTTCCATCTACAAGAATTTTTATGGATTGTAGTGTGTCGTTGGGAGTAGGATTTCGTTGCGGAAATTGCGCACGGGCATTGAAAGCCAAAGCCACTGCAACAAGAGCGGAGAATGTCTTTTTCATAGTTTTGTCAATTGAGCTAGAAAACCAAATTGATAGTAAGGTTTTTATAGTAAATTGTACAAAACTAATAACTTCAATGAAGGAAAACGTAGCAATACACGATAAATACTATGCAGAATCAGATAGTTTTGAAGAAAGGTATGGCAGGAAGAGTTGCAAATCAAAGATAGATTCAAACAAAAACGATGAGGCTGTCTGAAAAGTAGTTGTTGCCAAATTTTCTTTTGCTCTTATTCAACCTCACCCCTAAATCCCCCTTACTGAAAGGAGAGGGGGACTTTAAAAGCCCTTCTCCAGAAAGGAGAAGGGGTGGGATGAGGTTCAAACCAAAGATAATTTGCTACTATCAGACTTTTCAGACAGCCATTCGTCATTCCACTCACTTGCGCACATACACCTTCATTGAGCGCATCGCCCAGGCAATGGCATCACCGTCTTCGGGGAGGCTTTCGGTGAGTTTTAAGCGGACAAATTTGGCGTTGGTAGCATCAAACGAGACGATGTTTTCGCCATCTTTTCCTTTTTGATTTGTTTTTTCCTCTTTCCAGGTTTGACCATCCGTAGATACTTCAATAGCATACGTTCTTGGATAGTTTTGAATCATCGGAGGTGGTGTAAACTGTTGTGCGCCACCTGTAGCATTAGTGCGGGGAGGGCGCCACCCTGGCTTGATGGCCGAAGGCGCCGTAAATTGCAATTCTGCTAAATGAACCACTTGTGGGAACTCAATTTGAAACCACATCTCCTTAGTCTGTCGGCCTCCTGATGACCAACCTTCATAGGTAAAGGCCGATGCAGCAGCTACGTTCCCGCCTATACGAGTCGAAAAGGTATGGCTGGCCGAAATTTTCAATTCTTTCGGAGTGATTTCATAAGGCGAGGCTTTGATCAAGTCAGCAAATTGGTACATTTTGCTTTGCGAGGCCGTTTTGTTTCTGACATTAGCTACTTGCTGAGGTGTCACCAACGACGCATCGTTCGATAAACCGTTCCGTATATACGACACCACATCGGCAATCCATTGGTCGTTTTGCTCTTTCATCGAAGCCATCATGTTGCCAGCATACGTTTTGCCCTCAATACTGCCTTCCATTCCATGCAGAATGACCTTAATAGCGTATTCAGGATGTGACTGAATTCGCAAAGACCCCGCCAACGCTGGGGCCATTAGTCGGCCATTGCCAGCTGGAGCTCCCATGCCGTTGTTGCCGTGGCATTGTGAGCACAGTTCGTTGTAAATGGTGGCCCCTCGCTCTACAATTTCCTTTTGCTCTTTGCTCAATTCGGGTGCGCCAAATGGTCCAAAATTGCGTTGGCGAGGCGGCGTGATGATTTGTTCCCCTACCAACTTAACGCCCTTGGCTGTACTCGAAGCCATCGCTGACTTGATATTTCCTTCTAAGTCAGGCAATTGTACAAACTTGGCAGTCAGCATGGCTTGGATTTTTACGTCTGTGTTGGCGTCGAGCAATAATTTTTTATAATCGGCTTCTAAACTTTTATCGCCTGCTTTGTAGAGTGTTTCGCTGGCACGTAACGCTTGAATCCGAAGTTTGGGATTGGCATCGTTGATCAGTTTACGAACAGACGCTGCTTTTAAAGCACCAAGTCCTTCCAATGTCCAAAGCGCATGGGTGCGAGTCAAGGTGTTTTTGCTCGAACCAACCAACTGCGTGAGCGCCGGAACTACTGAAAGGTCTTTGCGCAGTACCAATAATTTTTGGGCTTCGTCTCGCCACCAGCCGTTCGGATGCTCCAAGTGCTTGACCAAGGCTGCCGATTTTTCACTAAACATACTGGGTTTGACCTTGTCTCGGTTCATTCCGTTGTAAGTGATTCGCCAAATTCTGCCTAAGCCTATTACTTTATCTAACTGGTACTGTTCGATTTTGGTACGCAGATACGAACCTCGTTGTGTCCACTGTCCTTCCTGAATGATACCATGGTACATGTCGGTGATATACATCGTTCCATCGGGGGCAGTAGTCATATCTACTGGGCGGAAGAGAGGGTCAGTAGAGCGTAAAAACTCTGATTTTTGGGGTTGATAGACATTGTGTAACTGGGTCAGACCTTCGGTAACTAGGGGATTAATCTGCCGCACAATACGAGCCACAGGTTCGCCATAAAAATACTGTCCGTATAGGTTTTTGGGTAGCCGATCGCCACGATACACGTCATTGCCAGCCGAGCCTGTTACTCGGTTGAGCGAGCCATCTGGCATGCGTACTTCGTCCATACCGCCTTGCATATCAGCAATTTTGACAGGGGCACCCCATGGCACATCGAAACCTTTCTCGAATTCGTCGGGAACTTCAAAGTTTCCGTAATGAATCGGGAACTGGAAATACGAAGGCAAGCCGCTGGCTCCACCCTGAAACCAGAGCTTGCCGTCGTCGTCATGTGTGATGCCCCATTGTGCACGATTGAAACCTGTTTTTTCTCGAATCACCCCTTGGGGCGTTTCTCGAACCCGAAAAGCGTTTACCGTACTGTACAACCAGTTGTCCATGCCGTAATACATGAATGCTTGTTGGTGCTCCACGTTGCCTGACCGACCGTATTTGTTTGTGAAAAACTCTTTTTTATCGGCTACGCCATCGCCATTCGTATCGGTGTATTTATAGACATTATCGGCGTCAGATTCCATCGTTAAGATGCAGTCTTTTCCGTATGGTAGTACAAAACGAGGGAAAATGAGCTTATCTACAAACGTGGTTCCTGTTTCGTAAACGCCGTCATTGTCTTTGTCTTCCCAACGGGAAATCCGACTGGTTGGGGCCAACTCACCCTGCGAGTCGGCATCGAGCATATAGGTGCGGAGTTCGAGTACATACATCCGTCCGTTGCCATCAAAAGCAATAGCAGCGGGCTGCTGAATAGCTGGCTCTGTGAGAACAGGTTCAATTTTATAGCCTTCAGGAAGCAAAAAAAGACTTTGCTCTTGCTGAACAGTAAGTGGCTTAACAGGCGGCTTGGGGTCTAAATCAATCCCTTTCCAGTCGGGGTCATTGGGGTCGGCGTTATCGGGAAGTTTGACTTTGGGATAGGTGGTATCTGGCTTGACTACATATGTTGTGTGGAGAGATGGTTTGGGAAAAGGATGCTCCCAAAAGGCAGACCAAACCAAGGCAGTGGAGGCCAAAGCTAAACTAAATTTTGGCGTGATTTTCAACATGTTAAATAAGTTTAGAGAGATATTTTCTTAAAGTTAGGCAAACTATTACATTTTCTTCAAATAGATAGCGACCAACCCTCAAAATCTACAGACTATACTTATCTATGGGGATATAAATACTGATAGAAGTAAAAATAAAAGCCACCTTCGAGTAAGCAAGGTGGCTTTTGGAAGCACTACAATTTGTGGCTTATGGTGAGGAAATATGCCCTCGGCATAGAGCCTTGTGTAGAATACACGGCATTGGGGTTGGCCGTAATAAAGTCTTTGGTAAAGCCTTGACGATTGAGCGCAGCCGGAAAACCACCCGGCCCAGACCAACCTAACACACCATATACATTAGTCAAGTTGTTGATATTCAACTGAAGTTTGGTTCTTTTGGTCAGTTCGTAACCGATGCTTAAATCGACCTGCCCGAAGGCTGGCATTTTAAAGGCATTCGGAACATTTGCTTGCCGAGCACCCATGTAATAATAATTGAGCAAGGCGTTGAATTTTCCCTTTTGGTACATAGGTGTCAGACCAAACATGAGTTGGGCATTGTTATCGGTTTCGTTGCCAGAGAAATCGAGCAACACATCTTTGCTGGCATTCACGCCACTGGCAATCCATGTTTTGTACTCAACGGCTTTGGAGTTTTGAAGAGTGGCTTGCGCTCTGATGCTAAACGTCGGACTCACCGCATACGTTCCTTCTAACTCGATACCAACAGTTCTAAATTTACCATATTGTGTAACAGGATTGTAGTTTTGTCCATTGGCGTCTTGAAAAGCAAATTGCAAGTTGGGCACATTAGAAAGTATACTGTAAAAAGGTGTAATATTGAACGAAGACCCTCCTCTGCGTAGCTTTAAAGCAGCTTCGAGCTGTTGGATGTTCTGGGCATCGGTATTTAAGCTACTGATTAAGAACTGGCTTGTTGCTGCAAAAAACTGACCGATTTCTGGCGCCTTGTTTCCATTGGCATAACGGACATACAGTGCGGTGTTTTCATCAACCTTGTAGTTTAACCCTGCCGAAAACGAAACCGTATTTATGGTTTTATCAAACGAAAGAGGGGTGCCTACGCTACCACCTCCGTTGTCATATACAGTCAGCGGGTTTCCGTCTAATCCGCCCCAAGTGGGGCTATTTTCATTGGCATTGCGAGTCACAGGCACATTTGAGCCTTTGTAATTGGTATGCTCATAGCGAAAACCCCAGTCGAGGTTTAGGCTTGGTGTAATGGACCAATTATGGCCAAAAAACAAAGCCAGTTGCGATTTAGTAGCGTTTGACGTGGTGATACCTCCTCTGCCTACATCCATGAAGCCGTTAGGATCGGTAATCTGATAGGTCTTGCCATCTAAGCCTTTGAGCTGAATATCCACCAAATGGGGCTTGTCCTGCATGGTACCTACCCCTACGCCAGAGTCTTCTTGTCCGCCAATTCTATCTACATTGGAGTTCGCATAAAATGCCCCAAAAGTGAGACTCATATTGTCCAGTTTTTTTGATAACGAAATCTGGTCAATAAACTCACTGATGCGGTTGTCTTGGTAAAATAAGGGCAAGAAAAATAACGAGTTTTTCTGAATATTGGCGCCAGGAAAGTTGTTATTAGCCCCTGGAATGAAGTTAAAACCCGCAAAATTGCCATTGATGATATTGGGGACCACCGTGATAGTGCCTAATGCTTGACTGGTAACTTTATCGGTGAATACGTAGGTACCCAATTTACCAGTTTGGAGCAAGTGAGGGAGGCCATAGAATACGATTCCGTCAGTAGCATAAGGCGTAACGACGGCAGGCGCACTTCCGGTCATATGCTTGGCTGAGTATTTTCCGTCATTTTTGAGCGTCCATCCGTTGCCCAACTCCTGAAGCCAGTTGACACCAAAAGTCTTGTCTCGGTTGTAGTATTTGTCTTTTGAGTTGAAAGTTGCAAAGCCTGTGTTGTTAATCGGAATTTGCATTGAAAAAGCAGGCAAATTGTACGAGTCGGTCGTAGAAAGTCCTGACAATACTTGAGGGTTGTTCCAGTTTTGTGAAGGGATAAATTCGGCTTGAGCATTGCGGTCATCTAATATTTTGACAAACAATTTCAAGCTACCTGAAGCATAGTTTTTGAGTAAATTGGCTTTGAGTTGGCCGCCGTTGTTGCTGGGATAACCCGGATAACGAGCCCCGTTAGAAACCCGATAAAACCCACCAATATTATAAGTTACAGTACCATCTTTGCTCAAAGGCCCACCAATGTTGGCATCAAAACGATAAAATGGGTTTTTGCCATTGCCCTCTAAGCCGTATTTAGCTCTGATTTCGCCCTGAAACGTCCGGCCTCCTGTTTTGGCCACATAGTTAAAAATCCCTCCGGGGGCGTTAGCACCCAAAATAGAAGCTGTGCCGCCTCTTACGGCTTCCAAACGCTCCGTCGAAATGTCCGTTCTTAAATAGTTATCAGTTCCATAGTTTACATTCATCAGTGGAAGCCCATCCTCTTGCATAGAGACATAATAGTAACCAGCGGCATTGTCAATAGAATTGGCTGAAATACCTCTTGAATACACGGTATTGGCGATTTCACCACGAGCATTGTTGACATAAACGCCAGGTACATTGCGAAGCAAATCGGCAGCACTGGTAGGAGCTAATACGGCTAATTGTTTGTTGTTGAGTGTAGAAATGGCCACGGAGGATTCCATTTTAGTCCGTTTGTCAAATACCCCCGTCACTACCAGTTCATCGAGGTTGGTGATGTCTTCATCCAACGTAATAGTAAGGTCAGACCGACCTTTTAAAGCAACTTCTTGACGAATGTATCCAATGAAAGTGAAGACCAAAACAGCCTCTTTTTCAGCCTCGAGGCTAAAGCGACCCGAAGCATCCGAAACAACCCCTTTGCTGGTGTTTTTGATTACAACACTCACACCCGCTAAAGCATCGCCTGCTTTATCGGTTACTTTTCCGGTCACTTTCGACTGGGCAATGACCACTTGGTGGAATAAAGCCAATAAGAATACCAGCCCGATTCCTTTGAATCGTACAATTTTTTGCATTGTTTTGAACAGGTTTTGTTAATGTGAGAGTTAGCAAATCTACGGCTGACGGTACTGGCAGGTACTGTCAGCTTTTTTATTACACAAATGTCATAAAATTTTAGCAAGAAAAATTAGCACAAAACGGGGATAACCATGCAAAATCCGATAATTATATCGGTTTGATAGCCATAATTCACAGCTAATCAATCGAAAAGGAGGGTTAGTTGCTCTGGTTGCGTCTGAATTCTTTAGGAGAAAGACTTGTTTTGCTTTTGAAGAACCGAGCGAAATCGCTGGGATTTGTTTCAGAAAATTTAAAGGCTATTTCGCTGATAGACAGATTGGTTTGACTCAGCCACACCTTAGCTTCTAAGATGATCATGTCCGACATGAGTTCTTGAGAAGTACGGCCAATGGTGGTTTTTACACATTTGTTGAGATGGTCGGGCGTTACCGAAAGCATGGACGCATAGTCTGTTACTCGGTTGGTTTGGTAAATGTGTTGCGACAGCAAGTTTTTGTATTTTTCGGTAATCCGAAGGGCTGCGTTTTTGGGCGATTGAGAAAGTGCTTTGGTGAAAACACTCAGTTCGGTAAATAAAGTAAGCAAATAGGCTGCAATCAGATTGGTATTGAGCGACTGATGGGTGTGGTATTCAAACAGGAGGCGTTCGAGAATATTGATAATAGGAGTTTTGAGTTTTTCATCAATGGTCAACAAAGGTTCACCTACAAAATGCCAAAAATTAAATTCTTCATAAAATGGCTTGGGTGTAGTGATGTTTTGAAAAATCTCAGCATCGAAATGGCAGAAAAACCCTTTACTCTCGGGCAAGACGTACTCATGCGTAGAAATCTGAAAGGCAGGCAAAAAGAAGAAGGTATTTTCAGAGAATTCGTATCGGTGAAGCCCTTTGCTGCGCACACTGCCTCCTTCTGTCAAGAAAAAGAAATCATATACCGTTTTACGATGTGGATTGAGAGGGAATTTGATTTTATGAATCACATCTTCGATGCGGTTGATATGAAACAGATGGTGAAACTCTGTCACATTCATT
The DNA here is from genome assembly GCA_046329195.1 of Spirosomataceae bacterium. Classification (GTDB taxonomy): domain Bacteria; phylum Bacteroidota; class Bacteroidia; order Cytophagales; family Spirosomataceae; genus JAXLVB01. The sequence goes on from JAXLVB010000001.1 coordinate 2,832,661, forward strand.
CGCCATTCGTCTCCAAAATGATGGAAATTCAGCTCCTTGGGCGACAAGGGGGTTAATTGCGCAACGCTCGGTTTCATTACAAAGAAGAGGTAGTAATAGTTGTATAGCAATGCGCCCAATCATACCTGAGTGGGTACAAAAACCGAAAAAGCTTCTTGAAAAGGCTACTTATTTTAGCCTCATTTAGCCTTACTGCGCCACCTGTGGTTTCAGGGACATGACACCTTTGAGGTTGCTGCCCAAAATGCGTTTTACTCGCAAAAATCGGTTGAGTTCATACTCGTTGAAATTGGGGGCTTTCGGGTCGAAACTGTTGATTTTGACCATACCCGAAGAGTGAATAAACTCCATATTACCAATCCACATGCCTACATGTACCACTTTTTCGGGCTTACCATCTTCGGCTTTTTTACCAAAAAACAGCAAATCACCTGGCTTAAGACTCTCAAATCCTTTGGAAGTGTCTACCTCTTCGCCTGCATATACCTGCTGCGAGGCATCACGAGGCAGAACCAAACCATTCATAAAGTAAACGGTTTTGGTAAAGCCACTGCAATCCACTCCTTTGAACGACGTCCCGCCCCATAAATACGGAATCCCCATCAGCTGCTTAGACGTTTTGACGAGGCTCTCTTCGTTGGTTTTGAGGTTTGATAACCACTGGTCGTAGGGCTTCGTTTGGTACTTTGAGACATACGCCGTACGACCGTCAGGGTAGGCCACTTGGTAGAAATCACCACGGTCGCCGAGCCATTCCATCATACATCCTGCCACTAAGTCTGAGATGGTTTGACTTTCTAACGAAGGCTCTGTATAGGTAAAGGTGAACGGAACGATACAGACTATTTTCTTGGCTTTTTGCCAACGCTCAAAGCTGGTTTTGTCCATCAGTTTGATGCTTCCTGGCGCTGCCCAAGCGATGTACTTATCGGGCGTTTGTACCGATAGCCATTCGTCTTCTTGTTCGAGCACGGTTACGGGCATTCCTAATAGGGCTTGCGTGGCCAATTCAGCCGAGTGTTTAGCGTTAGTACGAATGTTAGAAACCGAAACGGTAACTACGCCAAAAGTGCGCTCACCTAACTGTGTTTTATCAGGTAACAGGCGGATACTATCTTGAAAATCAAGCTTTTCAGCCTTGAGTTTGGCGAAAAGCGCTTCTTTAGCTTTGGGCAAATTGGTCTTTCCACGCAATACCGTTCCATTTACTTCTACCTGAAAAATAGCTATGCGTTTGTCAGGGGCAAACTGCTTTTGAGTTTGAGCAACCAGCTCCATTACCTTTGATTGTGCTTGAGCAAGAGACGATGCCAATAGACCAATCCCCACACATGCCAACAAAAAGGTGCGTTTGAAACGATAACGTGTTGAATCCAAAATAGGTAACATAACTACTTAGTAATTAGGTTAAGTTGTTGAATGATAGTGGTTTTGCTGTTTAGTATTTTAGAATGTTGCCCCCAAATTTACGCACTAACCTTTGCAAAAGCCACACAAGCTTCGGCTAATGTATTCAAATCTTCGATGGTATGCAAACTACTCACTACCAAGCGAGTAACAGGCGGGCTGTCTGGGGTAGGGTAGGGGAAGCTAGCTGTTAAGATTTGTCTTTCTTTCAAGAACTCATGCAATCCAGACCGTAAGCTACAAAAAGCAGGGTAGTCTTCGAAATAACTAAACAGCCCCAAGTCTTTGACTGAGTTCATAAAGTGCTGAGTACTGGCTAATAATTTTTGGTGTTCGTGTGCATAAATACCTGTCTGACAGGCTCGCATCAGCGCATACATACAGGCCGGCACGCTTGGCGAAGCACCCGAAAACATCGGCATTTTCCGAATAGCAGTAATCGTGGATTCGTCGGCAAAAATGGCACCAGCAGGCGTACCTAAGGCTTTGTTTAAGGAGCTTACAACCAGCAGTTGGTGATTGGGATGAACAAGGTGCTGAACTGCCTTTGCATAAATACCCTCGCCATGCCGACCAAATACCCCTAAGCCGTGCGAGTCGTCAATGACGATGGTTACTTGCTTGTTTTCAGGGAGTTGCCTTATCCAGCGAAGGGGCACTTGCTCCACTTGCGGCGAACCCACCGAGTCGGTGGCAATGATAAACTGCGAGTGAGGTGAGTGAGCAAGTTGCTCAGGCAATGCCTCAAACCACTCCTGAGAAGGGCTTGGATTGGGCTGATACTGTGGCGTCCAAAGAGCTGGATGAACATTGGGTGCAAACCATACCTCGGCCACTTGTTGCTGTGTCAACCATTTCATTACCAGCTGCCCCACCAGCATCCCCGACGACACACTAAGCGAAGCGGGAGCGCCCACAAACTGAGCTAAGGTTTGCTCGGCTTCTTCATAGACTTGCAGCCGTAGGTTATTGTTTCGAGAGCTGCCAAAGGTGCTACCGTATTGAGTGAGCCCTTCAAGTAAGTAGTTTTTATACAGAGCGTTATGCCCCATACCTAAGTAGGCCGTGCCACTAAACCATAGCCAATCTTGCTGTTTTACCCGAACGGTTCGGCTGGGTAAAGAGTCGGTATAAATCATAATGACTACGTTCTTTGTTTTCTATCCCAATCTCCCTCTCACCTTTCTTCTCTCCCCTTTAACCTTTTCCTCTCACCTCTGTCCCCCTTAATCTTTTTCCTTTAACCTTTTCCCTCAAACCTTTCTTCTTCTTATTCCTCCATCGGCTCTACCAACACCACTTCTTCTTTTTCGACAATGACTTCGCCTTCGGTTAAATCACGAGTTTTGCGAACGTACTTTCGGGGTGTAACGATGACAGGACACAAGGTGTCGTTTTTGCGCTTGGAGTAAAAAGCGGCCAATTGAGCAGCTTTTTCAATGACCGGATTCGGAAAGTTTTGTCCAGCCTTTCGCCGAATCACTACATGCGAGCCGGGTACGTCACGGGCGTGAAGCCAAAGGTCTTCTTTGCGAGCGTATCGTTGGGTGAGTAAGTCGTTATTTTTAGCGTTTTTGCCAATAAAAATCTCAAAACCCATAAACATCACCTTCCGAAAGAGTAATTCAGGCGTAGGCGCTGTTTTTTCAGGTGATTCTAATAGGTTGTCTTTGAGGTATTTGCGAAGTTCCTTGAGGCTGGTTATGGACTCAATCGCTTTCAAATGTCGCTGATGTTGAGCCAGTTCTTGTTCTTTTTGCTCGATGACTTCAGTGATTTTTTCTACCTCAATTCGCTCGTTTTTGGCTTTTCGGTAATAGACCTCTGCGTTTTTTTGGGGCGAATAATCAGGTTTGAGTCTTATTTTAAGAAGTTTATCTCGATAAAAATCATACAGCTCTATCGACTCGGCTCGTTCGGGGATTTCGTGAAGATTAGCCATCAGGATATGGCCAATTTCTTCGTGTTTCACCTCGTCGTCGAGCGAAGTCAGTTTTCGATATTGATGCTCAATATTGGCCTCTGTTTTGGCAATAAGCTTATGTAAAGTTCTGAGAATTTGCCCTTTTTCACGGTCAATGGCCGTTACTTTCGAGTACGTATAATAAAAATCGTTAGCGGCTACTAAGGGGTCTTGGAAGGTTTTGGAGACTTCACCCAAGGGCAACAACACCAGCGAAGGTTGCAAATGGATGTTGGAAACATAAAAAGTCGGTTGTTCTAATTGCTTCACGACTTCTTGGAGACGATTCCAGCCCGTATTTCCTGATAAGTCTCCCCACTTCTCTAAGTATTCATTGACTTCTTTCCCGAAGGTTGGATATAACTTTTTGTGGTCAAAACCTGCCTGTTGGTAGGCTTCATAGGTCTGGCTGAGGGGGCGGTCGAGTTGCTGGAGCGTCAAGCGAAAATCGGCATTAAGTTTACTATTAAAGATGCTCTGTACTTCGTTATGTTTGAATAAAAGTACGTTGCTCCGATTGCCAAATAGCTTAAACAGCAGCGTATAACCTTGCTCAAATACAATGGCAAAGGCTCGTTCGTTAAGAAACTGCCGTACCTCGGTCACGTGCAAATCTACTAAGTCTGTAAACAAATCCACTGAGTTTTTGGAGGCTCGCCTAAACTCATCAGGAAAACTCAAGCAAACAAAGTCGGGTCGGAGTACGGCTTTGATGTAGAAATCCCGCCGTTTGCGCCACTGCTTGCCATCGGTGCAAAAACCCAATACAAGCTCGTCTTTTTCTTGACTAAAGCATTCGGCTAACACCAAATTGCTGAGTTCAGTGGAGAGTCGTTTAGAAAGTTGACGAAGAAAATAGTAATTGGTTTGCATGATAACCTACAAAAGTGCGTAGGTGCAAAGGTAAGACGAATGTTTCTTAAACTCGTCATAAGGTTTTTATGAGTGTCTGTGTTTTTTCGTTTACCAGTTGTTGCGCCTTCACTATTGCCTTACGGATTTTCTCCGAAATACCGCCCACTTGTAAATCTTCCATTGTACCCAAAGTATGTTGATAGTAGGTGCCCCATACTTCTAAAATATGACTTTCGGCCTCTTTGGTGGCCCCATTTTGAAGAGCCTGTTGGCTGAGTTTGGCTTCTAGGTTGAGGCGGTTGAAGGCGGTTTGTTGTAATTCTTCGACTAAAAAGAGAGCCGTTTTTTCGTCGGTGCTGGTCAAGGTCATGGCCGAGACTAAGGCCGAGACTCCTACGTTTTTCATTTCCCAGGCCGATACGTTTTCGAGGCGGTCGGCATCGGTATGGTAAAAGGCGTCCGTAAAATGCCAGAGTAACAAACCCGGCAGATTGGCATCCAAAAATGGCGTATGGTCAGAGCCACCCTCAAAGGGATTAGTTTTGACGACCCAGCCGTTGGTTTTGGCTTGGTCGAGGCAGCGATTCAAGATAAAATCGTTGAAATAGTGTGGTCGTATGGCTTTTTCGGGCAGAACAGAGCCGCCCCATTCGGTATGTTTTTCGTCGCCACGAGTCCAAACAGCCGAGGGGTCGGGCATTTTTTCAATCAAAAACGTACCGCCTGTTTTTTGTGTGTCTTCGCCCACCATGTCGAGGCTCATGCCCCAGCGGATGCCTTTTGCACGGGTGCTGTCTTCGGTCACATAACGGCGAGTCGAAACGATTTCGTCGCCCCACAAAAAGGTCAGGCTCCGGTGGGGCGCATACGCTTTGCTTTTTATCATCTCGGCAGTTACCCGAGCCATTTCGGCCAGCGTGCCTACGCCCGTGGCGTTGTCGTTGGCGCCGGGTTCTTGCACGTGTGCCGAAAACACAAAGCGTTCCTGCGGTACTTTTTGACCTTTTACATCGGCCACCAGCGTTAATTCTTCTGAAGGATAAAGTTTAGTTTCTGTCACTACTCGTACCCGCACAGAGCCTTTGGCCAAGGCCGCTTTGAGGCGGTCTTTGGCACGAGTAGAAAGCAAAATACCGAAGGTGTTTTTGAAATTTTTGCCCAACTGAATGCCCGAAAACTGGATGGAGTTGGCGTATTTTTGAGGTTGGGTATAAGCAGGGATGGAATAGCCGAACGCTGCCAACGCTCCTTTATTGATGGCTGTGCGGTGTACTTGCCCAATGTTTTGCTCGATGAACAAGATTTTGCCTGTAAGGTCTGCCTTATCTAAGGCTTCTTTGTTGTTTTTTTCGATATAAACTACCTCTGCCTCAATGCCTTCGGGTGGTGTACTACCCGAGTTGATGGCCAGCATGTTGCGGTTGGTTTTAAACTCTAATAGTGGCTCGGCTTCGCCTACAATTTCTACTTTAGCGTTCACCGGTTCCCAAGCCTGCCGATTCATGGGGCGTTTTTCGATGCGATAGGTCAGTACGTCGCTGGGTTTTGCCTCGGTTTCGTTGACGTAACCAGCCGCTTTGAGAATTTTTTCTACGTAAAAAATGCTTTCGTTGAAACCCGTATTGCCCGCCAGCCGCCAGCGTTGTTCTACATACGCTACGGTATTATAGGCGTTTTGCTCTTGGAAATGGGTGCGAGTGTGGGTGTAATAGTGGGTTAGCAGTGGACTTTGCGCTAAGATGGGCAACGACCACAACGTCAGCATACTGGCAAGAAACAGTTTCATCAACTAATAAGGTTTTGTGCCGAAAGTAAGGGAAAAACCATCAGAACGCAATGGCTGGGAATCAAACTGCTTCAAGTCTGCCACTTGAAGCGGCAGACTTGAAGCAAATGGGTGACACAACTTGCCTCCACTGGTACAAGCGTCCTCGCTTGTACCAGTGGAGGCAAAGAGTGAAAACTCTACTGCACTGGTTTGCCGTCTTGCAGTGTTTTAATGGCAGTTTCTAAAAACTTCCGATTTACCTCGTCGGGAGCTTGCGGTAGGGCGAGTTTGGCGTATTCTAAGGCTTTTTTGTAGTCGCCTTGGGCCGAGTAGGCTCGCATGAGACCTGCATTGGTAGGCCAAACTCCGTTAAATTTTTTGTGGTTTTTCTCAAAAACGGCAAGGGCTTCCGTTATTTTTTTCTGGGCTAACAACTGGCGACCATAGCTATGAATTTCCTGCACAGTGGCGTTGTCGAGAGCGGCTTGCATCATCGAAGTGGCTTCGTCTTTTCGGCCTAATTTCTCCAAAATCGTTGATTTGATAGACAAGGCTCTGAAGCTCCGTACGCCTCCTAAATTGGGCGAAGTGGCAGAATTTATCCAATTGAGGGCTTCTTCCAAATTGAGGTCATTGTTGGCGCACCAACTAGCCGCAAACTCTAAACTCGGTGGATCAAAGCCCAGCTCACTACTCATTTCTCGGCGGATGTGCGCCAGCGTGGTTTTCTTGACATCAACGGCTATTGTAAACGGAATACTCCAACGTTCCCAGTCCAGACTCACTTCTATCGAATTGTCGGTTTGGTTGTTGAAGTTGTACATCAAGCGTTCTTGTAGGGTGGCTTGGTTCTTTTTCTGACGAGTACCTACCCGCAATACATCCAAGGTCTTGTCATAAAAATACGAACCCCATGCACGGGAATTTCGGTTGAAAATCAGCGTGGTAGAGTCTGGCGAGAGTAGCATAAATAGAGCATATTTGCCAGCAGCGAGTGGCTTGCCATTGATGGTCACATCCGTCGAAAACGAGACGGTGGTGCATTCATCGGAGCCCGCCCGCCACGGTGACTCTACGTTAGAACCAAATCCTAGTACTTCGTATCCAAAGGGGGCAACGCTGGTTCCCCAGATTTTGCCTTCACGGCCTTTTACACCCGGGGCATTCCACCGAATTTCGATTTCGGTGACGCCTATTTTGCGACCTGCCAAGCAGCTAAAATTGGTGTTTTGTGGAATCCGAAGGGCTTGGGCAAACGATTCGGTGCCAGCAACGAAAGCAAAGAGTACCAACCAAGTAAAGATTTTAAATTTCATGGCTATTTGTTTGTTGAATTTCGGAGGAAAATTGTACTGACAAAAATAGCAAAATAGTAGAGTTAGTCTATACCCCAAAACGGGGGATAAATGAAGAGAAAAACTACAACAGCATTTGAATTAGCGTATAGCAAAGAAGGGTTTTTGAGAGGGGTATCAATGAAAACAAAACTGATATTGTTCTGTTTTACAAGAAGTTACGCTTGTATCGCAGCCAATAATCACCACCAAGTAGTAGGCTAATGGTAGAAAGAATAGCGACAAAAAAGAGAGGCTGTTCTGTTTTGTGCCAGAACGATGTGATGAATAGTCCATGAGTAGGAGCATGGGTAGGTACTTTGTTAGCAGTAGCTGATATAATAACGACCAACAGGATGCTCGCTACCAAGCCAGCTACCCACTGCCAAGTTTGACGACCGATGATTGGGGCAAAAACCAACGGCTTTTTGCTTGGCAAGCGAGTCATTACGTCTCTTGTAAACGTGTCAGAAGGAGTAGCTATTAAGTTGTTTTTCAGTAATCGGTGTACTTCGGGACTAAGACTTAGGTCTTCTTCTGCTTGAATTGTTTTCATCAAATCATCAGAAAAAGACAGACCCGGTTCGTCCATCTTAACTGACTGAATGAGTTTTCGGAGTAGGTCTTCGTTCATATTGATATAAACTTAGGCAATAGATTTGAGTTGTTGTTCCAATACTTTACGAGCCCGATGCAACCGGATTTTGATATTGGACGCCGACAGATTGGTAATTTCTTCGATTTCTTTGATGGATTTGTCTTCATAATAATACAATAAAATGAGTAAACCATCTTGGCGAGGCAACTGGTCAATGGCTTGCTTCACCACCTGTGCCTGCTCATGTCGGCTCAACAACTCTGCTGCATTAGGCGTGTCATCTGCTTGATACATAGCGACTTCATCACTCAAAAAGGCAGTTTCACTTTGCCGTTCTCGAAGTTTGTTGAGGCAGGTACGGTAGGTGAGCGTGTAGAGCCACGTCGAGAATTTAGACTTTTGTTCAAAGGTATGCAACTGCTGAAAAGCTTTCAAAAAACTTTCTTGAGCGGCATCTTCGGCATCTTGCAGATTGACCAACACTTTCAAGGCAATAGAATAGACCATGCGCTTGTATCGCTCCACCAAGAACCGATACGCCGAGGTCTCGCCGTTGAGGATTCTATCAATCTGAATTTGGTCGTCTAAAATATCCATTGTCTTGATGAGACACTGGGACTGAGCTATCGGTTACAAAATTATTTTTTTCGCTGATTTATACGGGAGCAACCGCCATTGTTCGACTGTGCGTCCCAGTGTCCCCACGGACAATTTCTGTATAAATGTTAGTTGAGCCAAAATTATTTTTTTCGCTGGTTTTGTAACCAAGCCTCTGGGTGATTTGTCCTATGGCTGAACTTTAAACGAAACAAGCCTTATGGACGAAATATTAAGAGATTTTTTGGTGTCTATCGCTGCCATAGCTGCCATTTTTGGTATTCTGTACGTCATCTTTCTGACACGTCACCGTGAGCGTATGGCATTAATGGAAAAAGGACTATCGCCACGAGATTTTAATAACCCCAACAGTATCTTGTCTGCTACACTCCGATACGGTTTGCTACTGATTGGCATTGCCATTGGCATCATGCTGGGCAATACGGTAGCACGACTTTTTGATGTGCCCCGTCAGGGAGCTTTCATTGCCATGATGTTTTTGTTTGGCGGTATTAGCTTGATTGTTAGTTATTTAATCGAAAAAAGGGCAAAGTGATGGGCAAAGTATCTCTACTCATCTTATTGACCCTTAGTAGGTATTTCCACTTCTAACCCCGCTGATTACCCATTTTGCAGTAAGTTACCATTTATTAATCATCCATGAAAAAGTTAATTCAACACATTGCGTTAGCATCGGTGCTAACGACTGGGAGCCTCTTGGCTCAATCGTTCAACAAACCTAAACTGGACAGCCTCCTGACCAATCTGGACAGCGAGCAGCAAGGGATGGGCTGTGTGACCATCACCCAACAAGGTAAAGTGCTTTATAACAGAGCTTTCGGATACGAAAAAATCACCGAAAGCCAAGCTGTGAAAGCCACTCCAGCTACCAAATACCGGATTGGGTCAATCTCGAAAATGATAACAGCCACTATCATTTTGCAACTCATAGAAGAGGGCAAACTCAGCTTAGACACGCCGTTGGCTACGTTTTATCCGACGGTGCCCAATGCTCAAAAGATCACGATTGCTCACTTACTAAATCACCGCAGCGGAATCAGCGATATTAAAGAACGGCAAGAGTTTCATAGCGATTGGATGAATACCCCTCATACAGAAGCGGAAGTACTCCACCTTATCGAATCGGCTAGCATCAAACACCAACCCGACGAGCATGGCGAATACAGCAATTCGGGGTTTATTTTGCTAAGTTACATCGTCCAAAAAGTAGGCAAAGCACCCTATCAAAGTATCTTGAATGAGCGAATTTGCAAGAAAATTGGTTTAAAAAACACCTACTATGAAGCTACCCGAGGTACTCGCCCTAACGAAGCATTTTCGTACCAGTGGCAGCAAGACAAATGGGTGCAAATGCCCGAAACAGACCTTAGTATTCCGAGTGGTGCAGGAGGGATTGTGTCCACTACCGCCGATTTGTGCCGCATTGTAGAGGCAATTTTTACTTACCAACTGGTCAGTAAAAAAAGTGTTGATTACATGAAAATCATCAAAGACGGCTACGGCTCAGGGTTATTTGAATTTCCGTTTAATAACCAAAACGGGTATGGTCATAATGGCGATATTGATGGATTTTCGTCGTTTAGCCTGTATTTTCCAGCGGCGCAGATGGCTGTTTCGTATTTCACTAATGGTAAAGTGTATTCCAAAGACGACATCCTACGAGCCATTCTGAAAATCTATTTTAACCAATCCTACCAAGTGCCCAGTTTTGAATTGATGAATGCCACGATTCATTTTGTCGTAGATATGAACAACGAAATCGGACGTGTCAATAACCGAGCTACCATTGGCATACGAGGTAATGCCGAACCACTCAGTTGGGACAAAACCTACCCCATGACCGACGACAACCACGACGGAATTTATGAAACTACCCTAACCGTGAAGAGCCGAGGCGCTTTGGAATATAAATACCACTACGACAACGCTGTGTGGGAGCAAGGCCAAAATCACCGCCTCAACCTCAAGAACGGCATGAACGAAGTTCAGGAAGCTTGGAAAATGCCCGCCGAATTGAAACAACTCTATGACGAAATTCTGAAAGCTGATTCGCTCTTGTTCGAAGAAGGGTATAACAAGCAGAATATCAGTCAGATGCAGAAGATGTTTAGCCCTGACTTAGAGTTTTATCATGACAAAACGGGTTTAACCAACTATGCCGATAACATCGAAGCCTTCAAAAGTAATTTTAGTCGAAATTTAGGGGTTCGGCGAGAGCTTCTTCGAGAAGGGATGGAGATTTTTCCAGTTCCCAATTATGGCGCTATTCAGGTAGGACTTCATCGTTTTTGCCATGTCGAAAATGGAAAAAACGATTGCGGAACTTTTAAGTTTATGAGTATTTGGAAGAAAACCAATGGCGAGTGGAAAGTAACCAGAATCGTAAGTTATAACCATTAAGTATCTAACAGCCAGTCGTTTGTAAAGTTGCTACGGCAGCTTTACACTGTTCTGGGCAACGACGACGTATCAACCCAATACCGTTTGGGATTTTGTGGGTCAATCAAAACGTCCATTTGCTGGCCAACGTACGGCGATGGGTCAAACCAAAGCGCATCGCTTTTGAAAACGTACAAATTACCCGTGAGCGAGTCTTGCCACTGGCAATAAATCCGAAACGGGCTACGATTGCCTGAACGTATCGAACGGTCCAACTGCACCGATTGTAGGTGCGCCTTGATGCGTTGCCCATTTAGTGAGAGGGATGCAATTTTGCGGCGATGTAATAAAGCTGAAACGCCAAAGCCCAAGCCAATAGAAGAAAAAATAGTGCCTAAAATTCCGAAAATGAGGGGCAAAAACCACAACTGAAAAAAAGTACCAATGGCGGCCTCTTGTGGGTTAGCAGGGTTGTAATACACCTCTACTTTTTCGTTGATATCAAAAGCTGGAGGACTGGAAGAAACACTACCCTGAAAGGTAATAGGCTTACCGTTAGCTGTCTGAAAAGCAATAACTGGCGTGTAGGTAGTGCTTTTTTTGCTCCGTTGGCCAATGTTGTCAATCACAACACCTGTGGTTTTGACCGAAGATGACAAAAATTGATATTGGGAGTAAACCAAAAAGGCAGTGACAGCAAGCATCACAAGGCCGATTCCGCCAAAGATATAGGTAAAGACCCGGTTAAACATACATAACCTTGTTTGGGTCAGTTGTCCGGGCGATTAGATTGCTAAGAAACTCATCAATTTGAACATCAAACCGAGGACTAAGCAAGCAAATGCCACCGCAAATGCTTTGTCGGACAAGCTAACGATTGTTGATTGTTTAGTTTTCATGACTTTTATCGTGTTTTAGTCGTTAGACGTAAAACTTACGCAAAAGTATCAGGATTGGATGTTGCCATTCAAATTTTACTGAGTGAGTGGTATAAATGAGTGACTAAACGGTTGTTTTTGGAGTGTGAACCGTTGATATAGCAATATCAAAGCGTCTGCTTTTTAGAAGCGAGAAGGCTCTAATTCTTCACTAAATCCATCCCAAAATAGTTGGTTTTCAGGGTCTTCGTAATAAGGAATTCCGTACCGCCAAGGTGTAAGTGCATTGAAAAGCGTGTAGTAATACCAGATGATTTTGGTGTACGAGTCGCTTGGGCCGTCGGGCTGACCTTTTCCTTCTTGTAAAAGAGCTGCTACTCGGTCGGCGTTGTTTTTGTTGATAATCCCATACGGAAGCGGATGAAACGTAGTACCATGGATGGTAAGCGTCATCACCGGAACGTGAATGTTATTTCTTCCACTTCCGTCAATGGCTTGGTAGTCTTTGCGCTCAACCGTGCGGGTTTCATAACGAGAGGAACGATAGGTGCCAACCAGTACTCTTTTTTGTTCTAATACTCTGATTTCCTTGTAGTCACGAGTCGTGTAAGGAACAAAATGTACGGTGTCAATCAGGTTGATTTTTAGCGAAACACCCGTCTGTTGGATGGGTTCAAACCCGCATAAAATCACAAATTGTTCAAACGCTTTCTCTACTTTTTGCCTTAATAATACCTGCGAAAAAGCTACCGAATCGACCTCAATTTGGATAGGTAGTGTGCCATCTGCGTGGGCATAGGGTTGCAATAATGCTTTGACTTGGCTTCTGATTTGTAAACTTCGAGCCAACGAAGTCTCAAACTCGGGGTCGGCGTACTGTTCTTGCCATAGGGCAAGTAGGTCGTCTTTTTGTGTGGTGGTGGTCAGGTCAGGAAAGCACTGCGCAATGTTGAGCAAGGCTTTGAGTAGAACAGGCGCTAAACGATACGCTTCGGTGGTGGAGTCAGCAGGCAATAAAAGGGCTTTATTTTGAAGTAATTCATTGAGTTTTTCTCTGGCAAACGAAGGCTCTATCAACCCTAAATGATAGGTTTCGTTAGGGTGACAGCCTAATTTTTGTTGGAGCCATTCGGCTTTTTTCCACCAATAAGGGGGCTCATTTTCAGCCAGTAGCGTACCTACTACCAAAAACTTACCCATGGGTAATTCCCAAATTTGTTGAGGAGAATTTCCTTGTAGTCGTAAGGCAGCGTAGTATAGACACAATTGAATACGTTCTTTATCAAAATCATAATACGCTGAACGTTGTTGCTGGAGTTGCTCCAAATGATGGGCAATCACAGCTCGGTTGTTAAGTACATCAGGAGCCAACGGGAGCGAATACATAGTGCGTTTTTGGGCAAGTTGTAAGGGACTCATCGAGATACTCTCAAAACTGTCAACCTGGCGTAAGTCATAGATAGTGAGTGCTTTGCGAATGGGTGGTAAGTAGGTTAGTCCAAACAAAACCAGTGGAATGAGTATTACCCAAAACAATTGATTGTAAAGCTTCAAGAACCCTGTGGCAGGTGCTATGACATTCTCATTGGGACGAGTGGCGAGTTTAGCATAGTCAAGTGCAGGAGTGGTGCGAGTACGAACAAGTTTACTTACCAATAGGCCAATCAGCAAAGTAACGACCGAAATAATTACAGGAGCCCAGTTGTACTCGCCTAATTGTTCGTCAAAAGAATTGAACCAAACAAACAAGCCTACCAGCGTGAGTAGGTTGGGGAATAAAAAAGGAAGGAATTTTTTCATAGCAAAGGAAAAAATCTGTTGAAGGCGATGCATAGAGGCGTTGGTACTGGAGGTAGCTGAGAATGAGGTGGTTTGAGGCAACTTGTGAGGGGCTTTATAATCCTTGTAACTCACATAAGCATACGCAGCGGCGATAATCCAAAGTAAACCCAGTAGCGATATACTCATCAAAAGAGTTGAACTTTGAGAAGAAAACGACGTAAAAAACAGTGCCAACGCCATACTAATTACCACCGATAAAACAAACGAAAAAACGACTCCTCCTACGAATACCACAAGAAGACGAGGAGCAAGGTTTGTCTCCTTGGTACGGATTTTCCATACCGTATGCACAACCATACTAAGGACAATCCAACCACTCAATCCTCCGGCTACTATTTCAAATACCACGTCGTCCCAAGTTTCACCTAAGCTTAACGACAGTAAAATACAGGCATTTACCACCAAGAAAAAGGCTTGAATCAGAAGGTCATAGCGAAGAAAAATACGCCGATTCATGGTGTTAAGGGGCATTAAGAACGAATTTATCTACCACAAAAGGCAATAAGGTAACAAGGGCTTTACCTTGCTGCCGTTGGTCGGCTTCATAAGAAGTACGCCATAGCGCTTGCTTTTTGTCAATATCGTAGGCCACCAAATAATCGTAGTTGGTACCAATGACTAAATCTGCTTGATAGCGGAACGCATGTACGTATAATGTGCGCCCGTGTAAATACGCTTTTACGATAGATTTGTGCGCCTTGGGCAATAAAAAATGTTCGAGTAACGGCTTTCCAGTAGTAGCATCTAATAGCGTAATATCTGCATCTGTTTCGTTAATGGGTGTGGATATGTACAATTGATTACCAGTTGAAAATAAGGCAGGTGAGGTATTCTCTTTCCAAAAATAAGTCCAGACGGTTTCGCCCGATGGAATAGTTAGCTTGCGTATAGATGTAGGGGTTATCTCAAACCAACCGGTATGATTGACTTGATAATACCCGTTGGTTTGGCCAGAAGAAACAATTCTACCTGTAGCTGGCTCTACCCATTCGTACCACTGTGGCGTAGATTTCTGAAAGGGTACATGAATCAGAAAGGCCAAACCTGCACTCTGTTGCGGATTGTAATAAACCGTTTTGGCAGAGTCGGCATCACGTTGCCAAACGATTTTGTTTTGGGCTATATCATAAGCAACTACGCCTGGTGTGGCAGGTTTTCCATTCAGCGTCGTTTTGTCATATTGATCTATAGTCGTAATGGCTACTCTACCTACAATAGTGGTTTTGGAGGGGTAATCTCGCACTTGCTGAGGTATTGGATACGACTTGAGAATGCTACCACTACGGGCATTTACCAAATGGATTTTATTGGTATCAGCTATGGCAAGGGTATCGCCTTGCGTGCGCATGACTAAGCCAGAAGGCAATTCCCACTGTAACTTCCCTGTTTGAACGTTAAAAGCTTGGATAGTGTGAGCATCCGTACTTTGAAGCGAATGTACGCCACCTGTTAGTATCAAGTCGGGGACGTCAATCTTATAATAGTATCCAGACAATGGAAGGTGATTAGACAGACTCACCGATTGAACAGGAACCTCACTGCCAAATAGGTCGTTTTGATTAACCGAAAAACAAGCTTGCAAAAAAGTAATTAGACCCATTAATGTGATCAGCCGAATGAAGTGTTTCATCTCCAGGATAGTGTTGCCAAAACTCAATTGAGGAACAAGTTTGAAAGAAATTTCTGGAAAAATCAACGCAACCTCAAACGCTAATGAATTGAATAGTAGGTAATTATACCATTGAATAATTTGTTTTGACTGGTTAACTAATTGATTAGTAGTGTTTTATAGATAACCCCTAATGAATAATCAATCACACAAGCCCCATCAACCATTTACTAAGCGGTACAAACAAAAAAGCCCGCCACAAGGTGACGAGCTTTTTGAAGTCTGGTTTTTAGTTTGATTAGTCGAAGATGTAACGAACACCTAACTGAATCTGGTAAGTATCTGACAGTGAGTTACCCTTGATGAAAGAATCTCTCAACAATTCGGTTGAGCCGTTGATAACTTGAGTGGCCAAACGGTATGATGGCACACCTGCTGCCGAAACCGAAGCTAATGTCAACGGTTGAACAGTAGTAGCAGCCCAACCTACACCAGAGTTTTGGTTCAACAAGTTACCGAAGTTATACACGTCCATTCTGAACTGAAGCGTGTTTTTCTTACCATTAGCCATTTTCATGTAAAAATCTTGCGTAACAGTGAAGTCCATACGAGTCAACCATGGAGCAAAAACACCGTTACGTTCAGCATACTGACCACGGCGAGATTTCAAATATTCGTTGTTTTCGATAAACGCATCAAAAG
The DNA here is from genome assembly GCA_046329195.1 of Spirosomataceae bacterium. Classification (GTDB taxonomy): domain Bacteria; phylum Bacteroidota; class Bacteroidia; order Cytophagales; family Spirosomataceae; genus JAXLVB01. Next base: position 2,848,614 of record JAXLVB010000001.1, read on the forward strand.
CAGCCGCTTGTTGTTCTGGAGTGAATGTTTTAGCAGTAGCACCAGTACCAACAGTAAATGCTGTAAATTGAGCAGCATTGGCAGCTGTTGGGATATAAATCAAGTCGTTGATTTGCCCGTCACCATTCATGTCGTTAGTCATGGTGTAAGATACCTTATAACCACTGGTTGACGTTCCACCCAATGTAAACATCGTAGAACCACCAAACTTGCCGCCATAGTTAAGACGATAGTTGATGTAACCTACAAAACGGTGACGCAAGTCGTTGTTACCATAACCAAATTGCAAGTAGTTCAAACCAGTAGTTGTAGCGGTGTTAGCTTCTACTGTACTGGCCAACGACGACAAGTCTCTTGCTTTAGCATTGGTATAAGCTACCATAAAGCCTAAGCCTTTCTTCATTGGTTTTTCTAACTTAACAGTAGCAGAATACGAATAACCTTCGTCTGTGTTTGAAAGCATAAACACGTTACCAACCGTTGTATTAATCAAACGGTTTACGCTTGACGAAACGCTGTTAGGGAAACGAGGACGAGTGTCGTCGCCAGAGAAGGTAGTCGTAGGAGCTTTGAGATTTACATCCACATAACGAAGAGCGTTAGAAATTTGGTTGTAGATGAATTCACCTGTCAAAATCAAACCGAATGGTAATTTTTGGTCAATCGCAATGTCAGTTTTCCACATTTGAGGGAATCTCAAATTAGGGTCGTTGGCGTTGATGTTGTAACCAGTAGTAGTAGAGTAATCAAGCGTTTTTGGCGTGTACTTAGTTGGGTCTAATGTAAACGGATACGCTTTCGTATTAGTAGCGTTGATAAGACCAATGTTCACCCCATTGTTACCCAATTGGTTCGAGATAAGTACGTAAGGTACACGAGAAAGGAACAAACCAGTACCTCCACGGATTTGTGTACTTTTATTGCCAAACACGTCGAAGTTAAAACCAAAACGTGGTGAGAAATAAAGGTGACTTTTAGGCAACGAAGCAGTGTTTACAAAGTAATCAGAACCAGCTGGGTCTTTAAATACCAACGGAGAATACGTTTTGCCATTGTAGTCTCCACCACCTACTACAGCGTTGTAGTAGTCAGAAGCTGAGTTAGCAAAACTAATCATATCACCACGCAAACCAACCGTAAGTTTCAACTTGTCAGTAGCTTGGAATTCGTCTTGCAAATACAACGAAGCTGTTCCCAGATTCAACGTTTGCCAAGGCTTGGCACCGTTAGGCAACAAGGTATAACGATAGTTGAAACGAGCTGCCGTAACAGCCGAGGTAGTCAAGTTCGGGTTAGCCAAATATTCCAAAGCTGCCGCTTTAAAATCAGCGATTGAGTTGTAAGTCCAAACCCCATTAGAGGCATAGAAGAACAAGTTGTTTGACGTAAAGTGCTCGTACGACGCACCAGCAGTAAGGGTATGCTTACCAGCAAAATACGTTAGGTTGTCAGTGATGTTCAGCGTCGAATAGTTCAACTTGTTGTCTGGTGTGAAGGGGTCGAAACCAATCGTAGTGTAGGTAGAACCACCAGCAGCAGCCAAAATATCAATAGTAGGGAAAAGGGACGCTTTGTACTCACGATCCTCGATTTGCTTGTTGTAAGTAGCAATCAACGTATTGGCAATTTTGTTGCTAAACGTAGAGTTCAATTCAACGGCCAACGAACGGGTGTTGTCTTGGATGATGTAACCAGTATTTTCTGACGAAATAGCCGTTGATTGGTTGTTACGGTTACCAGCACCTGCTGTATTACTACTGTTACTATTACTAATCAACTGGTCGCCTTTTGAGTCGTTGTGTGAGTAACGAACCATCAACTTGTGCTTGTCGCTGATGTTGTAGTCAAAGCGAACCAAGAACTTCTTACCAGTCAATGTTTGGTTGTAGCCTGAAAGCGCACCCATGTCATAGTTGAAGTTGGTCTTCATAAACGATGACAAGTCTTGCAAGTCGGCCAAGGTAGTTCTTGACACCTGACCAGTAGCGCCATTCTGGTTAGGCTGCCAGTCAAGAGCAGGCTTAGAACCGTCGGTGCTTTCAAAGTTAGCAAAGTAGAACAATTTGTTTTTGATAAGCGGCCCACCTACTCGGAAACCATACGTTTTCTGGTTGAAAATCAAGTTGGCTTTGTTGGCAATATCAACTCCATTCGGGGTTTTACCAATCAAATCTTGGTTTTTCCAGAAATAGTAAACCGAACCTTGGGTGTTGTTGTTACCCGAGCGAGTTACGGCGTTAATACCCGCACCTGCAAAACCCGACTGACGCACGTCAAACGGAGCAACGTTTACCTGAACTTCTTCGATTACGTCGAGCGAAATAGCTGATGACGAAACCCCGTTACCAACGCCCGAACGAGCACCTGCCGAAGCATCGTTACCCAAACCGAAGCCGTTGTTAAATACCGAACCGTCAATGGTAATGTTGTTGTAGCGGCTATCTTGACCAGCAAATGACTGACCATTGCTATAAGCATTATACTTGGTGATGTCATTGAGTGTACGACCCAAGGTAGGAATGCTCATAATGGTCTCTTTGCCAAACGTAGCAGCAGCACCTGTACGCTCAGAGCTGAAAATATCACCTCTGTTAGTAGTAACTACTACTTCTTGCAATTGCTTGCTATCATCAACCATCTTGAAATCAACGTTAGCCGCTGTACCTAAGTTGGCAATCACATCTTCAACTGCTTTTTCTTTGTAACCAACAAATGTAGTAGTAACTTTATATGGACCCCCTACACGCACCGCTGGAAAGGTATAACGTCCATTTACGTTTGTTACTGCTCCATACTTTGTTCCAGACGGAACGTGAATCGCCACAACCGTAGCACCTGGCAAGGCTGCACCTTTGTCATCGGTGACAACCCCTGTAATTTGTGAGCTCGTTACCTGCGCACGAGCTACGTTACTAACTAAAATCGTAGCCAATACGAAGATGAACCCGAGTATGGCTTTCATGGGTAGAAGTTTTTGCCTCATCTGAATTGGATTTTGGTTTGGTGAAAGAGTAAAACTTTGTTGTTGATTTCGACAAATTTGGGTACAAAGAAACAATAAATTTTTGGGACAAACAAAAGTGAAAACATGAATAAAATCTAAACTTGACATTGGTAAATGCCTGATTTCAGTGTGTTTGTAGGATTAGTACATAAAAAAATTGAAATAAGTCCATTTTTAAGTTCATAAATCGAATTGTGAAAAAATTGTTAAGGAATACCTAATTACCAGGAATATGATTTTTTAAGGATACTTCTTGGCAGAATAAGGCTACTAATTTCGCTGTTTTGGAGCAATCACTTATCTTTAGTGGCAGTTTTAGCAAGCCTAATCATGAAACAAACGTATCGTCTTACTCAGTATTCGCACGGGGCGGGCTGTGGGTGTAAAATTTCTCCCCAAGTTTTAGATAAAATATTAGCCCCCCTGCCCCCAATGGGAGAGCTATTAACTCCCCCATTGGGGGCAGGGGGGCTTTTGGTAGGCAATGATAGCCGTGACGATGCCGCTGTCTATGACCTTGGCAATGGGGAGGCCATCATTAGCACTACCGATTTCTTTATGCCCATTGTGGACGATGCCTTTGATTTTGGGCGTATCGCTTCGGCCAATGCTATTTCGGATGTGTATGCTATGGGAGGCCAGCCGCTGATGGCCATTGCTATTTTGGGTTGGCCCATCAATGTCCTGCCCCCCGATGTGGCCCAGCAGGTTTTAGAAGGCAGTCGTAGTATTTGTGCCGAGGCAGGTATTCCGCTGGCAGGTGGGCATAGTATTGATAGCCCCGAGCCTATTTTTGGTCTGGCTGTTACGGGCAAAGTATCGTTGCAGCACCTCAAGCAAAACAACACGGCTATGGCAGGCTGTAAACTCTACTTGACCAAACCGTTGGGCGTGGGAATTCTGACTACGGCTCAGAAAAAAGGCATTCTGCAACCCGAACACGCCAGCCTAGCACCTGAGCAAATGGTAAAACTCAATAAGATAGGGGCTTATGTCGGTACACTTCCGTATGTAAAAGCCCTGACCGACGTAACAGGCTTTGGCCTACTAGGACACCTCTGTGAAATGGCAGAAGGCAGTGGACTTTCGGCAGAAATTGACTTTGAAAAAGTACCCAAACTGCCTTTTGTAGATACCTACATCGCCCAGAAAGCCATTCCGGGCGGAACAGGGCGTAATTGGGACAGCTACGGTCATAAAATTGCTGACCTTACTGCCTACCAACAGACCATCTTGGCCGATCCCCAAACTTCGGGTGGATTACTGATAGCGGTAGAAGCCGACTTTGCTGCTGATTTTGAAGCTAAAATGCAGCAGCATCACTTTGATTTACAGAGTTTTGGTGTATTAGTGGAGCCTAAGGAGAAAGTAGTGTATGTAAAGTAGTCTTTCAGAAAAACCATTGAAAGATTACATGCGCTACCTCAATCAAAATCAAGATGATGATCACCCATTCGAGTCGAGTACTTTCACGATTTTGGAGTAGGTCAGTAAAAATCATGAGACTCTCTTGCACAATTTTGAGCTTGTAGTCAATGTCTCGGTAGCGCATTCGTAAGTCAAAAGTCTTTTTGATGCTCTCGTCAATCTTCTCCAGAAATTCACTTTCCCACACTATGTCGGGTGCATCAAAAATGTACAGGTTATCAATAATGCTATTTTTGATGTTTAGGGTTCTTCCAATAAACTTCAATAGGTCGGTTTTGGAGCTATTGAGGCGTCCCTTTTTTTCTAATTCCTCTGTAAGTTGCTGAGTACTTTTCAGAATCTGGTAGGTGAGATCTTCGTAATAGTCAAGCGAAACCGACTGGGCAATGTTGAGGGCAATGATGCGCACGGTGTCGTCGGTGAGGGTTTCTACGGTGAGCGAGTCATATTGTAGCGAAAAAGGCTTGCTGCGCTCTACATGCACTGTGAAATCTTCCCGATAGTCACCTTCGATGGGGTCTTCTGCATAGTTTTTGATGAATTTCAACAAGTTGCTTTTGCCCAAATCGTCGTATCCTGCAAAAGCCACTACCCCGTAATTAAACAAATAGAAGTATTTGTCGGCGTCTTCTCGGTAAAACAACTCCGAATTATTGCCAACCAAGGGCGAATTGGTATATTCGCTTCTGAATTTTTTCAGGTGAATGACTTCGGCCACCTGATAAGCTTCTATTTTCATAAAGTCCGTAGTTTGTCGAATCTAACGACACGGGCAGTCCTATTCAAATGCTGCCGTGTGTGTTCAAATATACAGCTAAACCCATGACTATAACAGTATTTAAAGCTAGTTTATCCGAAAAAACACCTCCCGCTGGCCTCAACGAATTGGCTCAGGCACTTTGGCACGACGCCCAAGGCGACTGGCACAAAGCACACGAAATTGCTCAGTCGAACGAAGGACACCCTCGCTACGATGCCCTCCATGCGTATTTGCATCGCAAAGAAGGTGACCAATGGAACGCCAACTATTGGTATCGGCGGGCTGGCCGCAAGATGCCAGCTACTTCGTTAGACGCCGAATGGGAAGCCTTAGTCATTGAGTTTCTATAAAAACATTGGGTTGTTCTATCAATGTATTTGGACACTAACGCCGGGGAGACGGTCGGCCGTAGCCGTTCAAAACCTCCCCGACGTTCATACTCGAATTATGTAGTAAAGCCAAACATCGCTAAGACCCATTTTCCCGAATAACGAATAACGAACTACCGTAATTAGTATTATAGATTGATTTTTTTGACTTATTTTGCAAAAGACCTAAACCACAACTACTATGTTAGACCAACTTATTGACTACTTCGCTCATATTCCTTCTTCGCATCGGAGTGCTATACTAATAGGTGGCATCGCCTTGTTTTGGATGATTGAAGGGGCAGTTCCGTTGTTTCGGTTTTCGTACAACAAATGGAAACACGCCAGCATCAATATCTTCCTTACGATTACGACCATCATCATCAATTTTGCGATGGCTTTTATCTTGGTCAAGAGTAGCGACTGGGCCATTGCCAATCACGTTGGCCTGATTCAGTGGATTGACATGCCCCAATGGCTCTACCTGATTGTTGGATTGCTGTTGTTAGACTTGGTAGGAGCGTATTTTATTCATTGGTTGGAGCATCGTGTCAAATGGATGTGGAAATTCCACCTCATTCATCATTCGGACGTCAATGTGGATACCACGTCGGCCAATCGCCACCACCCGGGCGAGAGCGTGTTTCGTTTCGTGTTTACAACTATCGCCGTCGTGCTGGTGGGTGCTCCTATGTGGATGGTGTTTATGTATCAGGCACTCTCGGTGGCGCTGTCGCAGTTTAACCATGCCAACATCGTGTTGCCCGATGCCTTAGACAAATGGCTGAGCTGGATTATCGTAACGCCCAATATGCACCATGTGCATCATCACTACGTGCTACCCTATACCGATACTAATTTCGGCAATATTTTCCCGATTTGGGACCGACTTTTTGGCACTTTTGCCCATTACGACAACCACAAACTTGTTTACGGCATAGACACGCACTTCAAACCCGAAGAACACTCCAACTTGGGTAGCTTGCTCAAAATCCCGTTTGAAGCCTACCGCCAGCCTGTAGGAGCAAAGTTTGACGAAGAAAAAACAACCACCGCCAAATCTTGACAGGGATGCAAAAATGGAACTTGATGATGGTACTGCTGGGGGTTGTGGCCGCCGAGGCCATGGCGCAACTACCCAGTGGCTACAAAGGGCTGCCCTTTCGGGACTCGGTTTATACAAGAGGCCCTCAGCGCATACCGGGCAGGGTAGAGCTTGCCTATTATGACCTAGGTGGCGAAGGCATAGCCTACCACGACACTACCCCCGAAAACGAAGGGGCCAAGCTCAACCATACCGAAGGCCACTGGCGTCCTGGGATTTTGGCTTACACGGCATTTTTTCGGGAAAAAGAAGGCGTGGACATCTCTTATACCCAAGATTGGGCTGATTTTAACCACCCCAATAAGGTGGACCCTGCCGTAAACCAACTCTATATTGGCTGGGAAGAAGATGGAGAGTGGACCAACTACACGGTGTACGTAAACAAGGCCGGCAAGTATCGGATTATCACGGTATATGGTTATCAAGACAATAAATCAGAACTGTGGCTGAACGGCAAAAAAGCGACGGCCTTGTACCTGCCCGAAAACACAGGCAATTGGCATAATTGGACTCAAGCTACGGTAGGCGAAATCGTGTTTCCGACCGAAGGACTCAACTTACTAACTCTAAAATACAACAAAGGCTCCAACTTGGCGTATCTGGACTTCTTGCTGGTAGAACCTTTGAAGAAGTAGGGGATTAGGTTGAGAATGAGGGGGTTGTGGAGGGGTGGTTGTATGTATGCATAATTAGATTATTCTTTGTCATTGTGAAAACCATTTTACATCATAGAGGTAGATATTTCAAGTTTTTAGATCGTCAATGCGTTTTTGTAAGATAGTCAGATCAAAGTCTTTTCTGTCTTTACTGTAAAAACTTAACAGTTGATAGTGATAAGAATTAAAGAGGATCTTATCAATTTGGCTATCAAGGATAGAAAAGAACTCTCTGTCGTTTTGAACTTTCTCTCTTATTCTTCTAAAGTACCATAGTGATAACTGGGATAGGAATTCTTGATTGTAAAATCCTGATAAGAGTCTATGTCTGTGTTCTGGATTTATTTTATCAAAATTCATAGTCAAAAGACGCTTTAGTACTGATTCGTCCCTGAATTGTATCCTATTATCAATATTGTCAAAATATAGTTTAACCGCTTCTTCAATATTAATCTGATTGTTTGAGTCTTGAAGTAAGTCAAATATGTCGAAAGCCCAATATTTTTCAAAATCACTTTTTGTATGAAACTCTTTTACTTTACTACTATTTACGTTTAAATTAATTTTAAAAAGTTCTTTACAAGCCTCAAATAAAATTTTCCTACCACTTTCAAGCGACTTTGCATAAAAAATTTGGTCGTCTGCAAACCTTATAAATTTTGCTTCTTCCTTGTCGCAGTAAGTTTTTATCACTGCATCATAATCTTGAAGATAAAAATTTGCAAGAATTCTTGAACAATCGCCAATCTCATCTTGTGGAATGCCGACAGTTTTAAGATTATATCCCTCTAATTTTTTATTCCAATTATGCAAAAAATGCATTAGTAATGTAACTACCTCTTGCTTATTTTTGGGAACAACATGCCTTATTTTTCTTTCAAGTAATGATAGATTAATTGAGTCGTAAAAGTTAGCAATGTCAATATTTACAAAAAATTTAAAATTATCTAAGTCTTTGTAACGCTTTGCAACTCCTTGAAACGTCCTCCATTTCTCAACCCATGAAAGGTCGTTTAATGTATTAAATGGAACATAGTCTAATTCCAAAAGTTCTTGTTCTTCCTTTAGCCTGATAGGATTTCCTAATGTCCAACCGCCATAAGTTCCATGAACTCTGTTTACAGCAATTTCATTTTCAAGAAGTTTTATGCATAAGTAATAAACACAATAGTCTTTTCGATCAAAAGTCGGAACAAATCGTGATATTCCATTATGTTTATTAAAGAGAATATATTCTCTTGGATGGGAAGGATTGTAGCTGAATGTTGTTACTTCTTCGTAAAGATTTGCTAAAAATTCTCCCTTGTCAATTGGTTTATCTATAAATGGTACAAGAGACTCATTGAGTTTTTGCCAAAATTTGGTCTCAAATATTTGTAAAAAGGAAGTTTTTTCTATTCTCATAGTCTTTCTACTGATTATACTTGTATTGTTTAAAGGCAATTTTTAAAATAATTTTTTATTTCTTGGAAGAGAGCAACAACTTTTCAGTTCCTGAAACGAAATATACTATAAAAGCAGGTATTTTCCTCCATTGTTGGTGTTTTTCACCATAGCTGTCAGGCTAACGCTATTTCGCCTCACTCCCTCTCCCTCTCCAGCATGGAGAGGGGAGTTAAGTTGTTGATTATCAAAATCCTTTTCCCCAAGAGAAAGATTTAGTATGAGGCAAAGTAGGGCTGATTATCAACCATCTACCTTTTAGCCTGACGGCTATGGTGTTTTCCACCAACAACCCGTGCATTAACTAACCAAAGCGAAATATAAGGCTTCTATTGAACAACTACCCATTCGGCTATTACTCACAACCTCAATAAGGCGATGGGCTTACGGAGGTCCAGCCGCCATCTACTACCAAACTTTGGCCGGTGATGTGCCCCGCTTGGGGCGATACAAAAAACAGGGCCGCATGGGCAATGTCGGCAGGGCTAGCGGGTCGCCCAATAGGGGTGATGCGTGACCAAGTAGCTTGATAATCAGCGTCGTCGGTGGTGCGTTCGGTGAGGGTGGCCCCCGGTGCTACGCAGTTGATGGTGATTTGGAAGGGCGATAGCTCTACTACCAAGTTTTTGGCGAGCATTTCGAGCCCTGCTTTGGTCATGGCATAGGCCGCTAAGTGTTGATGCGCCTGATGCCCCACTACCGAGGACATCAGCAAAATCCTACCGCCCGCACCTTGGCGGCGCATCTGGCGAGCACCTGCCTGCGCCAACAAGAACGAACCCAAGAGGTTTACCTCCATCACTCGTCGAACCGAGGCGGCTGGATACTCCCAAAAATCCCCAAAAAGAGTAATGCCAGCGTTGGCAATCACCATGGTGAGCTGCCCCCAGCGGCTTGTGGCTTGTTGTACCATCTGTTCCACAAAGGCCGCATCGGAGGAGTCGCCCACGGCTGCTTCACAAACCCCTCCCAACGACCGAATGTGTTCTGCTGCCGTATGGGCAAGGGCTTCGTCCATGTCGTTGAGCAACACATGGGCACCTTCCAAGGCCAATTGGCGGCAAATTTCGTAGCCAATGCCCTGCCCTGCGCCTGTTACGATAGCAGTTTGGTTCTGAAAGCGGTTCATGGTCATATAGTCGAGGTGGTCAAAAATTCAAGTAGTCGAGATAGTCAAGTAGGTTGGTTTGCGGTCAATAGTATGATGGAAATTACATGGATCTGGGCTGTATGACAGAGCGGTCTATGGCCGAAAGCGTGGTTTTTCCGGTGAGGGCCATCGCCATCGCCAATTCTTTTTGGAGGATGCTTAGTGTTCTGGCTACGCCTTCGGCACCTCCTGCGGCTAAGCCATAACAGATAGGGCGACCCACCAGCACGGCCTGAGCGCCCAGCGCCAGGGCTTTTAGCACATCAGTGCCTCGGCGGATGCCTCCGTCCATCAAGAGCGGTACTCGCCCTGCTACTTGGTCGGCAATAGACGGCATTACTTCGGCAGTGGCGGGTACGGTATCGAGGTTTCGTCCGCCGTGATTAGACACCACAATACCGTCGGCGCCTGCTTGAACAGCCAACTCAGCGTCGGCGGGATGCAAAATCCCCTTGAGCAGCACAGGAATGGACGTAAAGGACTTCATCCAAGCGATGTCGTCCCAAGTAAGTGGGTTGTGCTCTGTAGAAATCCGAGCTGCTTTGCCGAGGTTGAGGTCAATCATGTAAGGCGTTGGCAGACCTTCGGGTAGGTGAAAGTTAGCTTTAGCTTGTCGGTCACGAGGACCTGTGGTAGGGGTGTCCACCGTGATACACAGGGCTTTACAACCATTAGCTTCTGCCCGTAAGATGAGGTCTTTGGTAAAACTGCGGTCGTCTTGCACATAGAGCTGAAACCAAAGCGGTGAAGTAGCCACCGAAGCGATTTGCTCTAGTGGAGTAGTGGTATAAGAACTAACCACGTAGGCCGCCGAGGCCATTCCTGCCCCTTGCGCTGTAGCCAACTCTCCCTCTGGATGGTAGAGCCGATGAAATGCCGAGGGTGCTACCAGAATCGGATGGGCCAATTCGGTACCAAATAGCGTAACACGAGTGTCTAACCGACTGGCATCTACCAAAACCCTGGGTAGCAGTTGGAGGCGCTCAAAGGCTTCTCGATTCCAACGAACCGTCAACTCGTCGGCAGCGCCGCTTTCTACGTATTCATAGGCCATGGACGACATGCACTCTTTGGCCGCAGCCTGAATGTCGAACAGATTGATGAGGGCGGAGAGGTCGGTCATTGGTAGGAGAGAGGCTAGCGATTATTCATTAGTTGCTTTTGATTATCAGTGGTTTAAGTCTGAATCGGTTTGAACTTTCGGACAGAACCTGTTCGCCCTGTTAGAAACCTCTTTTCGGTTGGAAACAACCTCACCAGTAGAGTACCTATCACTCCGCTACTGAGAAACCATCATTGAACCATTCACCAGTTCCCAATCAACCAGTCACCCCAGCATTAATGTGAATCACGTGTTACCTCGCTACCCGATTTTCCGATTAAGAAATCCATGTCGGCACCCAAGTGAGCTTGTTGTACGTGCTGAATGTAAAGGCTAACATAACCTCGATTAATGCCTAAGTCCATTGGCTGCCAGTCAGCTCTACGTTTGGTCAATTCCTCTTCTGACACCTCCAGCGTAAGCGTGCGGTTATGCACGTCGAGGCTAATCCAATCGCCATTTTGTACCAAGGCTAAATTACCGCCATCGGCTGCTTCGGGCGATACGTGCAGCACCACCGTACCGAAGCCCGTACCACTCATACGCCCGTCCGAAATCCGAACCATGTCATGAACGCCTTTTTCGAGGAGTTTTTTAGGAATACCCATGTTGCCTACCTCGGCCATGCCGGGGTAGCCTTTGGGTCCCACGTTTTTGAGAACCATCACCGAGTTTTCGTCAATGTCAAGGGCGGGGTCATCTATGCGAGCGTGGTAGTCTTCGATGGTTTCAAATACCACAGCTTTGCCTCGGTGCGTCATCAGCTTAGGCGTAGCTGCTGAGGGCTTAAGCACGGCTCCGTTGGGTGCCAAGTTGCCTCGTACCACCGCAATACCTGACTCAGGTTTGAACGGATTGTCGAGCGTACCCACGATGTTTCGGTCAAAAACTTCTGCATCGGTACAGTTTTCACCCATTGTTTTTCCGTTTACGGTCAGAGCATCGTTGTGGATAAAACTGGCCAGTTCTTTTATTACCGCAGGCAGACCACCAGCATAGTAAAGGTCTTCCATGAAATGCTCACCCGAAGGCTGGATATTAGCCAAGAGTGGAATTCCTTGCGAAAATTTGTCAAAATCGTCAATGGCTAAGTCCACACCCATGCGGCCAGCAATAGCCAGCAGGTGAATCACGAAGTTGGTGGAGCCCCCAATGGCGGCGTTAATCATGATGGCATTTTCAAATGCCTTGCGAGTCAGAATTTTAGAAAGTTTGAGGTCTTCGTTGACCATCTCTACAATCCGCCGACCTGATAGCTGCGAAATCACCTTTCGACGAGCATCGGCAGCAGGAATAGCTGCATTGTTGGGCAGTGACAGCCCGAGAGCTTCTACCATCGTAGCCATGGTGGAGGCTGTTCCCATCACAGCACAGTGGCCTTGGGTACGAGCCATACAGGCTTCGGCTTCTACAAATTGTGCTTGGTTGATTTCGCCAAGTTTGTACGCTTCGGCAAAGCGCCAAACGTCAGACGTACCGATGTTTTTGCCTCGCCAGTGGCCTTTGAGCATCGGCCCACCTGAGATAACCAGTGTGGGTAAGTCCACGCTACACGCCCCCATCACAAGCGAGGGGGTCGTTTTGTCGCACCCACAGAGCAGCACCACACCGTCCACCGGGTTGGCTCGAATGGATTCTTCTACATCCATACTCGCCAAGTTGCGGTAGAGCATGGCGGTAGGCTTGATGAGGGTTTCGCCCAGCGACATCACCGGAAACTCGACCGGAAAACCACCCGCTTCGAGTACGCCTCGTTTGACGGCTTCGGCCAAATCCCGAAAATGAGCGTTACAAGGCGTAAGCTCTGACCATGTGTTGCATATACCAATGACAGGGCGTCCGTCAAACAAATCAGGAGGGATGCCTTGGTTTTTCATCCACGCTCGATAAATGAATCCATCTTTACCCGTTTTACCGAACCAGTTTTGAGAGCGTAGGTGCGAAGTATCTGCCATGACTTTTGATGTAGTTTAGAGGTTTTTGTCAGGCCAAACCTACAAAAGAAATGAGGATTTTTTACCCTTAATTGTAGGAATTTGTAATTTTAGCATCACCAAAATAAGCTACTCACCCCATGCACACCAACAACGTCTTGTTCAAAGCCGAATTCAACCCACTCATCAAGCCATACTTGTTGCTTTATGTCTCTTTTTTCTTTCTGATTTCCGTTATTGGGATTGCGTTGCTACCCATTTGGTTTTTGGGAGTAGGGCAGTGGTGGAGCAATCACTACTTCCATAAACTGGAGTGCGAACTGTCGGAGCGTTCGTTACGCTTCAAGAAAGGGATTTTGGTACAGGTCGAAAAAACCATTCCTTTAGAAAATATCCAGGATATTACGTTTATAGAGGGACCGTTATTACGAGCGTTTCACTTGTGTATTCTGAAACTCGAAACCGCTGGGCAGTCGGCACATGGGGCTAATAACATGGAGTTTATCGGCATTATGAATGCGCCTGAGTTTCGGAACATGGTGCTGACCCAACGAGAAAAACTTGTGCAAGAGTTGAAGGGTTCCCCCCAGCAAGTTGATAATGAGCAAGTACTTTTGCTCCGAGAAATAAGAGATACCTTGGTGAAAATTCAGGAAGGAATAACGAAGGAGAAGTGAGTGATTTTGACCCGCAAAGTCAATTTATTGAGCCTCACAGCAAAGTAATTGCAGAAAAAGGTTCATAATTTTGTGATACTTCTTTAATGAGAACACTGGCAAGCTACTCATTTTCAAAAGTTTACAACTATGGTAAATATCTATGACTTTTTGAAGTATCAACCTGACCTCTACAAGCAATTTACTTGTAAAGATATGCTATTTGCTTACTACGACTGCCCACAAGTAAGAAAAGCAGACGATGTTTTTACACATCACAATATTTTTGTATTTGATATAAGTGGGAAGAAACGCTTTTATAGAGCAGGAAAGTCATGGTTGTTCGAACCAGGAAATGGTATCTTGATGAAGAAGGGAGCATTTATTCAAGAGATTTATTTGGGCGTAGGCTATCGTTCCATCAATTTTTATGTACCTGACAGCCATCTTCGACAATTAATAAGGAAATTTCATCCCATCAATAACAGTAAAGTGCCGCCTAATCAACCCACCGAACCAATCATAGAACTGGACATAAGTGAGGCGACTAATCATTTTTTGCAAGCCATCATTGCTTGTTTTTCACAACAACCCCCTCCGTCTGAAGAATTGCTGGAACAGAGGTTTTATGGCCTTATCTTTTCTATTATCGAAAATCCAGCTAATCAATCTGTGATTTCATACTTGAATAGTATTGCCGAGCAGCCCAAAACCTCTTTGTACGAGATAATGGAAACCAACTATATGTACAACTTGTCTTTGAGTGAGTACGCCCGCATTGCTAACCGTAGTTTAACAACGTTCAAAAGAGATTTTAAAGAACTTTTCAATACATCACCTGCCAAATGGCTGATAGAAAAGCGATTAGGGTACGCCCAATTGTTGTTAAATACAACTGCAAAAAGTATCAGCGAAATTAGTTTTGAAAGTGGCTTTGAGAATAATGCCCATTTTAGCAGAACATTCAAAGAAAAATTTGGCGTGCCTCCTTTCCATTATCGTAAAGAGCAGATGAGTTCGAGCTTTGCCTGAGTAAAGAAGCCCATAATTTCTATTTTGACTCTCTCAGACAATTTATTGAGCTTCACAGCAAAGTGTTCTTGAAAAAATACCACTAATTTTGATTCAGCAAATCATATTTATTACCCATTTTTTTAACACGCACCACGATGATTAATGGATATGATTTTTTGAAATACAAACCTGAAGCGTACAAGCAGTTTAGTTGTAAGGGTATGCTGTTTGTCTATTTTGATTGCCCACAGGCGATCAAGCGGGTGGATATTTTTACCCATTATAACATTTTTTCTTTTGTGATTGATGGGAAAAAAATTATCCATCGCCCAGGAAAATCTTGGCTACTCGGAAAAGATACTTGCTATTTTTTCAAAAAAGGAGCGTATAATCAAGAGCTCTACTTAGATGAAGGGTGGCGTTCGATGAATCTTTATGTGCCAGATAGTTACTTACAATCGCTTATTAAAGAATATTTCAAATTCTACAGAGGCAAGTCGTTAGTCAATCGACCCAGCGACTATATTATTGAAGTGGATGTAAATGAAATAACAAGGGATTTTCAACAAACGATGTTGTCTTCATTTACACAAAAGCCAGCTCCTTCCGAAGAAGTATTGGAAGAGCGATTTCGAGATTTGGTTTTTTCGATTCTTGCTAATCGTCATAATGAGTCGCTGGTTTGTTACCTGAATGGGCTTGCTGACCGTCAGAAAACATCGCTGTTTGAGGTGATGGAAACAAACTATATGTACAATCTATCGCTTCAAGAATATGCCAAAATTGCTAATCGGAGTTTGGCTACGTTTAAGCGAGAATTCAAGAGTTTGTTTCATACTACTCCCGCCAAGTGGCTCATGGACAAACGCTTAGACTACGCACAGTTATTATTAAACACCACTAAAAAAAACATAAATGAGATTGTATTTGATAGTGGATTTGAAAATAGCTCCCATTTCAGTCGAGTATTCAAAGAGAAGTTTGGTGCTTCACCTCTCCACTATCGCAAAAACCAGCTGGTAGCATTCTCCTAACCATTTACGAACACTTTTATCAAATCGCTCTTTTGCAAGCCAACGGCTTGTTGTGCATATGCTTTGCTTTTTTTCCAACTTAAATACATTATATCCATGAAGAATCTGTCTCATCATTTTTCTAACTTTAAGGGAAGCCTCATTACCTCGCAAGATTCAACGTATGACACTGTACGTCAAGTACACAACCGAATGATTGATAAACGTCCAGCATTGATTGCCCAATGCACCGACGTTGCTGATGTAATCATGGTGGTGAACTATGCCCGAGACAACCAACTATTGCTCGCCATCAGAGGAGGCGGGCACAATGGCCCTGGCCTTGGCACTTGCGACGGAGGAGTGGTCATAGACCTATCGCCCATGCGAAACGTACAGGTGAATCCGACAAACCAAACGGTACTTGCTCAAGGGGGGTGTCTCCTCGGCGATATTGACACGGCAAGCCATGCCTTCGGTTTAGCAGTACCTACGGGTATCAACTCTACCACAGGCATTGGAGGGTTGGCCTTAGGCGGAGGACTGGGGCACTTAACTCGCCAATATGGCCTTACGATTGATAACCTGTTGGAAGCCGAAATGGTATTAGCTAACGGGCAATTGGTCAAGGCCTCTGCCACTGAAAATGAAGATTTGTTTTGGGCGATTCGGGGTGGGGGTGGCAATTTTGGAGTAGTTACTTCTTTTTTATTTCGGGCGCATCCTATCAGTATCGTATATGGAGGTCCGATGTTTTGGCCTATTAGCGAAGCCAAAGAACGGATGAAATGGTATCAAGATTTCATCAAGCAAGCCCCTGATGAGATTAACGGTTTCTTTGCTTTTCACATCGTACCTCCTGTTGATCCGTTTCCAGCAGAACATCATTTAGAAACCATGTGCGGTATTGTGTGGTGTTATACAGGAGACATGGCAAAGGCCGAAGAAGTTTTTGAAGCGATTCGGGCTGTCAAAGCACCTGCTATTGATTTAGTAGGGCCATTGCCTGTGCTTGTTATCCAAACGTTGTTTGATGGATTACTGACCCCCCAACTGTTTTATTGGAAAGGCGATTTTGTAAAAGAATTAAGCGACGAAGCTATTGACATACACCTCAAACATGTAGCCCATATTCCCAGCATTTCGTCGGGGATGCACCTCTATCCTGTTAATGGTGCTGCGGCTCGAATCGGCAAACATGAAACTGCATGGAACTACCGAGATGCCACATGGGCGATGGTGATGGCAGGTGTTGATCCTGACCCTGCTAACAGAGAAAAGATAGTTGACTGGGCAAGAGCATATTGGAGCGAGTTGCATCCACATACGGCTGGGGGGTCTTACGTGAACTTTATGATGGAGGAAGGCGATGACCGAGTAAAAGCCACCTATGGCGACAACCACAAACGTTTGGTGGCCATTAAGAGCAAATACGACCCAACCAATCTGTTTCGAGTAAATCAGAACATTAAACCTGCCTAATTTTGTCTGCATAGGCTCATTATTTAGAAGAAACATTGCTGCCGCTCAAATGGAGGGGAGTGGACTGTTTGTTTCAAACTTAGCTTTTTGGTGAAAATTACACTCAATATGCCACTGAATTTCTCTTTGGTTTAGAGAAAGTGGACGGCTCAATTTTAAATACCCTCACCTCAATAGTCGTATCGTGATTTTTTAGCCTGAGTTTCTTTTATCCACTTGTAGAAACCTTGTTTATCCATGAAAATCTAACCAATTCTTGGAATAGCAAGGCAACCTTGCCTTTAAGTTTATCAATAATATGTTATCCCAAGTACAAATTACTACTGTCTTTTACCTTTTAACCATTTTAATCATGAACAATCATAAATTAAACAGAACAACTCCTCGCCGTGAATTTCTGGGCGTTTTTACGGCTGGCGTAACGACGCTGAGTGCTACCACATTAGCTGCTCCTCTTGACGCAGAGGCCAAAACAAATCATCCAGTTGAGGTAAATTTGGATAACCCAGATGCATGGTTTGATGGCATCAAGGGAAAACACAAAGTTGTGTTTGATGCCACTCGCCCTCACGAAATCCTACCTTTTGCTTGGCCTCGTGTGTTTTTATCAAGCCATGTCAAAACAGGTACTCCCGAAAAAGATGTCAGCATCGTTGTAGTGTTACGCCACACGGCCATTCCTTATGCTTTTGAAGACCGCCTGTGGGCAAAATACAATTTTGGAGCAGTATTTAAAGCGGACGACCCGTCAACCAAGGCACCTGCGATGCGTAATCCATTCTGGCAACCAAAACCGGGGGATTTTGTATTACCAGGGATTGGCGAAGTAGCTATCGGTATCAACCAGCTTCAAGCCAGCGGAGTTATGTTTTGCGTATGCGATACTGCCATCACCGCATATAGTGCTGCATTAGCGCAAGGGATGAACCTAAACCCAGCGGATGTAAAAAAAGAGTGGATGTCGGGTCTCTTGCCAGGGATTCAGTTAGTTCCAGCTGGAATATGGGCCTTGGGTAGGGCGCAAGAAAAAGGCTGTTCTTACATTTTTGCTGGTTAATTAAAAACAAAACAAGGATTAGGTGGAAGTAGCCAGTTCTACCTAATCCTTGATTTAAAAACCTTATCAGGATAAATACAATGCAGATTTTTGGCTTTTTGTGTTCTATTTTTATTGGTCTTAGTCTTGGCTTGATAGGAGGTGGGGGGAGTATTCTCACATTACCTGTACTGGTTTACTTGCTCGGCGTTAATCCCATTCTCTCTACCTCTTATTCATTATTTGTGGTCGGTATTACTTCGTTGTTAGGCTCATTTAGTTATATGCAAAAGAGCCAAATTAGCTATAAAATAGCCTTTGTCTTCTCGATTCCCTCATTGTTGGCAGTATTCCTGAGCCATAAGTACGTAATGTCTGCTATTCCAGACCTCATTTTCTTGACCGATACATTCAAACTGAGCAGAAACGTAGTGCTGATGGTTTTCTTTGCTTCTGTTATGTTGTTTGCTTCGGTCTCTATGATAAGCGATTGGAAGATAAAAACAGATACAAAATACAATCCGAAGCAACTCAATTATCCCATGATTGTCCTACAAAGTGCATTGGTAGGAGCCGTCACGGGAATCGTGGGTGCTGGTGGGGGATTTCTCATTATCCCCACACTGGTGTTATTAACCCACTTGCCTATGAAAACGGCGGTAGGTACATCATTACTGATTATTGCAGCTAAATCCCTATTTGGTTTCTTGGGCGATTTAGGTAATATCTCAATAAACTGGTCATTCCTGTTAGAATTTACCATGTTGGCGATTGTTGGTATTTTTGTAGGCTCCTACCTATCGCAATTTATCTCTGGCCAAACACTGAAGAAAGTTTTTGGTTGGTTTATGATGATAATAAGCATAGGCATCATTCTTAAAGAAATGCTTATATATCCGTAAGAACTTATGCAAAAATCACTTCCCAAATATACTTGGTGGCCAGAAGATTACTGGAATATCAATGTGTTTTAATTGGAGGATAATTAGCCGTTTGGATAGTATTCTTTTGCGAGTTTGATGGTTCGTGTTTTGTCTTTTTAGGAGCGTGAATCTGCGGGTACAAGAAATTTTGAGTAATTTCGAGGCAGTATGATTAACCATTAAATACCTAACCCATTTCCAGCAAAAATCGTCATACTGTTGTGGACAATGTTGCCCGAGTACAGGCTGGATATTAGTAACTATCATGCGCTGGCTCATAAAACCCTTCGACGCCCTTACTCCCCACGAACTCTACCAAATCCTGCGCTTGCGTAGTGAGGTGTTTGTGGTAGAGCAGAATTGCGTTTTTTTGGATATGGATGATAAAGACGCTCACTGCGAGCACCTCATGGCTTGGAACGAAGTGGGTCAACTGGTGGCTTACACTCGTTTGGTGCCGCCGGGTATTTCGTACAATGAACCTTCTATCGGTAGAGTAGTTACGTCGCCGGCTCAACGAGGCTTAAAAATAGGCCGTGAGCTGATGGAGCGATCCATCGCTTCGGTAGAAGAACTCTTTGGAAAACAGCCTATTAAGATTGGAGCCCAACTGTACCTTAAGCGTTTTTATGAATCATTGGGTTTTATGCAATCGGACGAGGAATATCTAGAAGACGGTATCCCGCATATCGAAATGGTGAGAGGGTAATAAGTAGCGAGTAGGCAGCTTGTCGGAAGCAGCTTCGGCTTCGCTCAGCTGCCGAATTACCAATTCATCAGTCACCCATACACTAATAGCCAGTCCACCAATCACCAATACCCCATCACTTTCTCTAACAATTCAGGCGTGCGCTGCTCCCAGTGGATGCCAGGGAGTAAGTTGCAAAGTGTACAAATCATCAAGATAACCACTGACTTTTTGATGGAGGCAAACACGACCTCTTGGGCAGGCAAGGTAAGTGAGTAGAGGAGTGCAACCAGCACTGGCAGCGTAAAAGGCGACAGGTAGCGATAATAAATACTTTCGAGTGGATTGGTTAGCCAGATAAGCGCAAAAACTATAAAATAACCAGTGGCCACACCGAAGGTGAGTTTACAGAAAAAATCAAATCGCCAGCCAAAACCTGTTGATTTCCAATGTTTTGTAATCCAGTATAGCCAAAATAATTGGACGATTAGCCCAATCATAGCCAACAAGTCGAAAGGAGCGTTGTCGCCGATGTCGTAGTCTTTGATAAGCAAAAATTCATTGAAAAAGGCCCTTGCAAATTGAAATACGATTTGCTGGGTGCTGAGTGCAATGCCACCGAAACGTTGTACATCGCCCGCAAAAAAGCCCGACTGTTGATAGTTGTATGCCAGATAAGTCATTGCAAAAAGTGTGGCAAGCAGAACCGTAGCGAGCAGGCGAAAAGCAAGTTGATAGTGTTTTTTGAAGAAATGGTAAACGGCTATGGTACCTACCACCACAAAGGTAAAACTGCCAATGTATCGGGTGATAAACAAGCTACACATCAACAGGCAGAGCCAAAGGTAGTTAGCTCTGTGGGCTGGGTGTAGTATCAGCTGATAAAGCACAAAAATAAAGTACAGCAGCAAGACCAAAAAAGTCGGCTCCGACATGGTGTAGGAGAACTGCTTGATATAAATACCATTGAGCATCACCAGTGCTACAAACCAAGCTTTACCGCCTGCCAACCGACGAAATAGCCCAAACAAAGCCGCCAAGCCGACGTAATTGACCACTTTGGAAGCCCAGAAAAAACTCAGCTGGGTGAGTTTTTGCACCAGCACAATCAGCAAAGGATAGCCCATGGGCCATACACTACAAAAGACTTGTTGACCGTTTGAGCCAAACACAAAACCTCGCCCCGTACTTAGGTTTTCGGCTGTTTCTAAATAGACTCTGGAGTCCACCATCAAGAATTTCTTGCTACTTACCTGTATAATGACTACCGACGTAAGTACCAAAAACACATAGAGAGCGACCAGCCAACCATCCTGTTTCTGACTATTTTTTAGCATAAAATTAGTTACCAACAATCCTCAAAGGTAAACAATGCTGATTTTTCCGTATCATTGGCGAGTCAAATTTGTAGGTATCTTATGAATCTATCGCACATCATCAATCAGTTAGCCGAAGACCGAGAGCAGTATTTCAATGCCGTGAGCCCCCCGATTGTACAAACCAGTAATTTTGCCTTTCGAGATTTTGCTTCAATGCGGGCGGCTTTTGAAGACGAAATGTCGGATTACCTCTATACACGAGGCATTAACCCCACCGTAGATATTTTACGTCAAAAATTGGCTGCTTTAGATGGTGCCGAAGACTGTTTGGTGCTCAATAGTGGGGCTTCGGCCATTTTTTGTGCGGTCGTGCCTCACCTCAAAGCCGGCGATCACCTCATCAGCGTACATAAACCCTACACCTGGGCGTGGAAACTATTTGATAACATCCTGTCTCGTTTCAACGTCACTACTACCTATGTGGACGGTACTCGAATCGAGCATTTTGAAGAGGCAATTCAGCCCAATACCAAACTGATTTACTTGGAGTCACCTAATTCGCTGACTTTTGAACTCCAAGATTTACAGGCGGTTGCGGCTTTGGCCAAGCAGCGAGGCATCATCACGGTGATTGACAACAGCTACTGTACGCCCATTTACCAACGCCCGCACGATTTTGGAATAGACCTCAGCTTACAGTCAGCTACCAAGTACATCAGCGGCCATTCAGACACGGTGGCAGGCGTGCTGACAGGTTCAAAAGCCCTCATCAAGTATATTTTTGACCATGAGGCGCACAACACAGGGGCGTTCATTTCACCCTTCAATGCGTGGTTGTTGCTGAGAGGCTTACGCACGTTGCCAATGCGCTTAAAGTATATTTCAGAAACTACTCATCAAGTTGTTAGTTTCTTGAAATCACACCCTCGTATCGAGCGGGTGTATTTTCCGTTAGACCCTGACTTTCCACAATACGAATTGGCGCAACGCCAAATGACAGGTGCTTGTGGCTTGGTGACGATTCAGTTGAAATCTACTGACTATCAGAAGGTTGAGGATTTTGCTATGTCGCTTCGGTATTTTTTGATGGCCGTAAGTTGGGGTGGACACGAATCGTTGATTATGCCCAAAGCCGTGGGGCTTAAACCCGAGCAATTTGATTCTACCAATCCAGAACATCACCTGATTCGTCTGTATTTGGGCTTGGAAGAGGCTGAGTTGTTAATCGCCGATTTGGCGCAGGCCCTTGAGCATATCTGAGTCGTTAACGAGTCATTGCATAGTCATAAATAGCCTCCGATACGTCGGCGATAGCTTTTTTGCCTTCGGCTTCATTTTTGAGTTGTTTTGACAAAATCACCAGCACGTATTTTTTGCCATTGGGCAGATACACAATCCCCGAGTCGTGGTGAACGCCCGTAATCCAGCCTGTTTTATGGGCTACTTTCACCTCTTTGGGTAGCTGTTGAGGAATTAAATCGTTGAATTTTTGGTCAAATAGTACCTTAATCATGGCATCAGAAGCCTTTTTGCTTACCACTTTGCGTTGCGACAGTTTGTCGAAAATGAGCATCAAGTCATAGGCCGTTACCGAGTTGTTCAACCCTTGCCGAAAGGCTTTGGTGTCTTCTACTCCCCGTAGTACTTGGATGTCTTGTGCCCCCAACTTCCGCATAAACGCATTGGCGTTTTTGGCATCTACCAAATCAATCAATACGTTGGTAGCTAAGTTGCTGCTCACAGTAATCATTTGATAAACAAGGTCATAGATAGTCATTTTATGGCCAATCATCTTGTAAATATCATCGGCGCTATCGTCCGAGGTGCTCAAACTATAAGGGCTACCATCTACAATACTTTTGAATTGGTTCTTGACAACCAGCGAGTCGGTTACCTTAAATTTTCCTTGACTTGTCTGCCGATACACCTCCATCATCACGGGCGTTTTCATCGTGCTGGCAGCGTGAAATGATTCTTTTTCGTTGAGCAATAGCATTTCGCCCGACTGCAAATCCTTGTAGGCTACTGCAAAACGCCCTTCTACTTTCGCAAAACGTTCTTGGACTTGTTTGTTGAGTTCGCTAAGGCTCATTTGGGCAAAAAGAGGCTGCATACAAAGACAGAAAAAGAGGTTGATGAGGATGTGTTTTAGCATTGTAATGTGCTGATTTTATGGAAAATAAAATTTTTATTTCTGCTAGGAAATATCAAAACTAATTTTTACGTTTGAACTAAAAATATAGTTTTGCGTATCCTTAAAATCAACCCTTATGAAAAAACTCACTGTTTTAGGACTATTAGTTGGGGCTGTTGGATTGACTTCTTTCAGCAAAATTGATAAAAATTTGACAACAATCAACCCCTTAACTAAGGAAGTATTCCGAAAGATAAAATACGAAGATGAGGTAAGATTTTTACAAGAAAACACCTTGATGAACTGTGAAAATCCTACTTACAGGGGATTTACGATTGCCGAAACAGAGCAACAGAAGCGAGAACGAGGACAACGAGACTGGCTGTGTTCGTATGGATGGGTGTATCGAGAATGGGCCAAAACTGACCTCTCCGATGAGCAAGCTTTGGCTGTAGCTGAATACAAGTATCAAGAGTTCACAAAACAATTTGCTAATCATCCTGATTTACCTTTATTTAAAAAATATGCAATTACGGCCATTTTACGAGATTTTGGGCTACTCCAAGAGCATGGTAAAGAGGCTCATAAAAAAATAGCCTACTATTTGGCAGAGCTTTATTCAGCAAATTCTCGTAACACAGGTCTCTATTACTGTTGCCTAAAAGCATTAGGCTCAGACTTGTCAGAAGAAGACCAGAACAAATATAAAGCACTGGCAATCAGTTATTCAAATGAAAATTTGAACCGCTATCAAACACAAGTCGAGCATTTACCAACTGATTTTCCTGATTTTACGCAGCGGACAATTTATGTAAGAGAAATGCAAGGACTAGGAGTGATTTTTTTTAAAGCGGATGGCAGTACAAAACGAGATTCGACTAAACGGTTTACTTATTATGGGGACGAAGTAAAAGACCTTTCCCAAGTGCCTGATGATAAAAAATCGTTATTTAAAGAAATTACACTGAACGAAGACGAAATAAGGTTTAGAAATGAGTTTCAGCAATCGAAACGAAAGGCTCGCTTAGAAAAAATTCAACAAGAAGTTATAGCCGAAAAAGAATGGCAAGCATTGCTGTCAAGATTATAAAACAAGACCCCGAAGTTACGCACCTCGGGGTCTTTTGTTAAGCAACAATCGCCGTTACTTCAATTTCGACCAGATAGTCTTTGCTAATGAGGGCGCTGACTTCAATCATACTCGTAACGGGGCGGATGTCTTTAAAAAACTCTCCGTGCGCTCGTCCAACCTCTTCCCATTGGCTGATGTCGGTTACAAACATACGGGTACGCACTACGTCGCTAAGGCTGGCACCTGTCTCTTGCAAGACTCCTTGGATTTTATTCAAAATACAGACCGTTTGAGCGTAGGGGTCGTTGAGGCCCACTACCTGACCGTCTTCTACAGCAACAGTTCCGGCAATTTCGATGACGTTGCCAACCCGTACTGCACGGCTATAGCCCACAATAGGCTCCCACGGCGAGCCTGATGAATAATTAGTTCGATTCACGAAAAAGATGTTTTGAGTAGATGATACTAAATACACTGTAAACTAAACAACTTTGATTTTTACTCGCAGACGGTCGCAGATTCAAAAACGCTAATTTTCGCAGACAAAAACAAAATCAGCGAGTTTCTGCGGTATGAAATTAGCGGTTATCTGCATGGTGAATTTTTAAAGAAACTTAGTTTACAATGAACTAAACGATAGGCTAATCAATGAAAATTCATGTTGCCCATCGTGACCAAGCAGGTTGAAAAACCCACGAGCAAGGTCAGAAAGATGGAAATCAAAAAGCCAATGCCTTGATAGGTTTTGCTACGAGCAAAGTTGACAATCCCTAAAATAAAGCAAATAAAGGCATGAAATCCGCTTACAAAAAAGAACATAAACGGCAGTTCGTCTTTGCGCATCGAAATGGCCATGAGCAGGTAATATACCAGCATAATGCCCAAATTGATACCCATGACTCGCAGGGCATCTTTCATGTTCGGTTGATTTTCCATAATGGGGTAGGAGCAAAGGTTAGACAGTGGCTTTGTTTTCTCGTAAAGTTTCCAGATACAGCGCTTTATCGTCTCGATAAAACAGGTTCATCGTCTCGAAAGGTACGATTTTCCCATCTTTACTCACGATATGCACACAAGATTTTTTGATGGCCCGTACATCAAAGTCATAGGCATCAATAAAGCGCATGATGATGATTCGGAACAAGTTCTGATAGCCTAAGTTTTCGGGAACTTGGATTTTGGGCAAACAACACATGATTTCTTGTAACTCATTAGTAGCGCACTCTACCGAATTTCCTGTGCTAAACAGCTGAACCATGTGTGCATGAAGCTTCTCATCTTGCTCATAGACAATGGTGTTTCTTGAATTGTCGAGCAGGTCGTCGGGTTGGATAAACCGAGTAAGTGGAAACACCTGCCCGTCGAGCTTGAGGGCGTAGGCCATTGCCAACGCATCGGGGTTACAAGGCACCGGAATGATGTCGTTGGGCTGAAAAATGTTCGTTTGTTTTAGAATTTCCGAGCGTACATCGGTAAGAGTGAGACGGTCCGTAGCAGGATTAAACTGCGCCAAACGACCTGCGACTTGAGTTGGTTGAAACGTCACGCCTCGTACACAAGGCTGCTGGAGGGCAAAGTGGATGATTTCGCCGATTTCGTCCTCGTTGACTCCTTTTTGGAGGGTGACAACCAGTGTAGTCGAAAGATGGTACTTGTTCAGATGCTCCAGTGCCTTGAAGCGAATGTCTCGTAAGTCAGCGCCCCTAAGCTGCTCTAAGGCTTCTTTTTTGAACGAATCAAATTGTAAATATACCTCAAAGTCAGGCATATAACCTGCCAATCGCTTGGTAAACTCCTCGTCCTTAGCGATGCGGATGCCGTTGGTGTTGAGCATCAGGTGCCGAATCGGCTTGGTTTTGGCAAGGTCTAAAATTTCGAAAAAATCAGGATGGACGGTGGGTTCCCCACCTGAAATCTGCACCACGTCGGGCACGCCTTCATTGGCCACGATGAGGTCAAGCATGTGGTGAACCTCAGCTACTGTACGATGCCGCCCATAATGTGGCGACGACATGGCATAGCAAGTAGGGCAGGTGAGGTTGCAACGGTCGGTGATTTCGAGCACGGTCAGGCAGCTATGCTGCTCATGGTCGGTACAAAGGCCGCAGTCATACGGACAGCCGTAATGCGTTTTGGTGTTGAAATGCTGGGGCATTTCGCTGCGTTTGGCGTAGTTCCGAATGCTACGATAGTATTCTACATCACTGGCTATCAGTACTTTCTCGAATCCGTGCTCAGGACAGCGTTTGTGCATAAAGACTTTATCGTCTTCAAACACAATTTTGGCATCTACTCGGCGCAGGCAGGTAGAGCACAAACTCAATGTAAAGTCATAGTAGATATAGGGTCGTTCTTTGTGAGCCATGACACAGCAAGGATGTAGGTTGACAAAGCTGGCTCATTTTTGTCAGAAAGACAACACCTTTGACCCAAGATTGAGTAATCGGTTAAGTCAACAAAAAAGGGTGGTCAGCTGACCACCCTTTTTTACATTAGTTTTTCATAAAGCATTACTTGGCCGCATAACCTGCATCGTACCAAGTTTTGAACGTTGCAAGGTCTGCCGAAGAGAGTTTGGTGCCTTCGGGCATTGATTTAAGTACATATACTTCTGAGTAAATCTTGGCGATGTTGCCTTTAATACTGCTGGTGTAATTGGTAGGATCGTAGAGCCAATCTCTGTAATTACTCTTGCCCGAAGCATGACAACTGGCACAATAGGTATCAAACCAAGGCTTCATCGTAGCATGTTCAAATGCTACGGCTGTTTCGGTAGAAGCAGGTGTAGGGTCACTACTATTGCTGCAACTTGATACAGTCAGCCCCATTACTACAGCCACGAGAATTCCTATCCACGACGCTGACTTTGACAAAATGCGAATTTTCATAAAGAAGTTTGGTTGGTTATTGAAAATAATAGGTACAAAAGGGTACAAAAATTTTCCCCTTCGAACTTTGTAGGGGTTTACAAAGCTCGAATCAACACTACGCCGAATCAACTTGATTATTTAAAAACTGCGCAGAAAGTAAAGATTAATTCATGCAGGCTTTTGATAAATAGATGACCAAACTTAAAAGTTGGTTGGGTGGAAGCGAAAAAAAATCCAATATACCACAACATGAACATACCCAACACACCATCCACACCAACCAACTTTTAATAGACACTTCAGTATCAAGACGAAAAATGAGGAGTTTTGGTGTGCTAGTAATCATACTATGAGGTAAACGACCAAATTCTAGCGGTAAACGTAGGTATCTACACGAAAAAAGGCCCATCGTATGATAGACCTTTTTTCGTTTTCAGACATGCGTGTGCAGTTATTTCATTTTCAAATTGAAATTACCTTCTCAACTTTTCAACTATTCGCTATTCGAGTATTTCATTTTCAAATTGAAATTACATTCTCAACTTTTCAAATTGAGGTTACCTTCTCAACTTTTCAACTATTCGCTATTCGAGTATTTCATTTTCAAATTGAAATTACATTCTCAAATTTTCAAATTCGTATCCCTACTGCCCCAACTGATAGGTGAGTTGTTTTAGCGTAATTTCGGCGATTTTTGCCGTGTAATTCAGGTTGATGAGGCGATACCCCGCTGTTTCAAAACTCTGTTGTGCTTGTTTTACATCCACTGTGGTGGCTTGGCCTAGTTGAAACTTTTGGGAAACTAGTTTGAGTAACTTTTCGGAAAGTTCATAGTTCTTTTGTTCCGACTCTATCAACCGCAAAGTCGTGCTGTACACCTCCCAGGCTTTGTAGGCATTAGTTTGGTAGTTTTGGGCAATCACGTCCTTCTGCAATTTGGCCGTTTGTGTATTCACCTTCGCTATTTGAATTTGACGATTATTAACGGTTCCGGTGTAGAGGGGCGCTGTGATGTTAATACCCACAAAAGGTCCATAGGTTTGGTTCAACAGCGTAAACCCTGCTGCACTTTGGTTACGTCCGTAGGTAAGACCCGTGTTAACGTTGACAGTTGGATAACGACGAGCCTCTGCTTCTTTTTCCAAAAATTGATTGACCTGAATCTGGGACTCTGCTGCCAGCAGATCAGGGTGGCGGGTTAGGCTCCCTTCGATATTAGCCCATTGGATACTGCGATCCACCAAAATCGTGTCGGAAATAGCCAATTCGGAGTCAAATTTTAAGGTAAGTGCTCGTGCCAAATCGGTTTTGGCTTGTACCACTATCAACTTCTGCGATTCGAGGGCTTGCAGTTGGGCGTTTAGGTCAAGCTGTGCTTGAAACAAATCGGCGTCGTTAGAGAGCCCCACACTACGGCGAGCTTCAATGAGCTGGAGTTTTTCACGAGACACATCAATAGACTTTTGGAGCGTACCGAAATAGCTTTGCTGCTGTACCACCACATAGTAGCGGTTCATTACATTAGCAATTACATTCTGGATGCTCGAATTCAACTGTTGTTGGGTCAGGCGTTGTAGTTCTTCCAAGCGTTTTTTGGTCGTTACTACCCGGCCACCGTTGTAGAGCAAAAACGTACCCGTCACGTTCATGTTCAAGTTATTGGCAGCTACGCCTCCACGGTTAGTTGTCGTACCGTTGCTCAGCTCTTGGTTTAGGGCTGTTACTTGCTCGGTGTTGGTAGCCGCAGCATTGACCGTAGGTAGTCCGCCCGCTACACCAATGTGGTTATTGATGCTGCTGACAGTGGTCACATTTTTGGCAATCTGGATGTCTAAACTGTTCTTGAGTGCCACCTCAATGGCCTCATTCAAGGTTAATTTTTGCTGGGCGGCCACTGGCGTTCCGAGCAACAACCCAAGGCAACCAATCGCCCCAATATAGGTGAAAAAAAGTTTCATACGGATGGGTATCATCACCCGCCAAGGCGGGCGTCATCAAATCTAACTATTCAACTTGTTCGGCTAGGGTTTCTTCCATCAATTTGGCTTCTTCGCTCTTGTGATGGCTGCTGCTTACATACGAGTACACAGCCGGAATCACTAATAAGGTCAGAATCAACGAGAAAATAATACCACCCACCACTACTGTGCCAAGTGGTTTACGACTAGTTGAGGCGGCGCCAATACTCATGGCAATAGGCAAAGCTCCCAACGCAGTAGCTAAACTGGTCATCAAAATTGGACGTAACCGATGCGAAGCGGCATCAATCACAGCATCTAATTTAGAGAAACCTTGCTCTCGTTTCTGGTTGGCAAATTCTACAATCAAAATGCCGTTTTTGGTCACCAAACCAATGAGCATAATCATCCCGATTTGTGAGAAAATATTGAGCGTTTGTCCCAACAACCACAAGCTACCCAATGCACCTGCCAAGGCCAAAGGTACGGTAATCATGATAGTGAAGGGGTCTTTGAAGCTCTCAAACTGAGCCGCTAATAGCAAGTAAATCAAGACAAGAGCCAAAGCAAAAGCAAATGCAGTATTAGACGAACTTTCAGCATAGTCACGAGATGGGCCGTTGAGCGAGGTCTGGAAGGACTCGTCCAAGACTTTGTCAGCAATAGTCTGCATGGCTTTTACCCCATCGCCGATGGTTTTGCCGTCGGCTAGTGAGGCCGAAATCGTGGCCGATTTGAGGCGGTTGAAGTGGAAAATACTCGAAGGGTTACTGCTTTCTTCAAGTTTCACTACGGCACTTAGCGGAATCCGCTCACCTCTCGAATTGGTCATGTACAGATTCTCGATGTCGGTTGGTTTGGTGCGGTCTTGGCGTTCTACTTGCGCAATTACTTGGTACTGACGCCCGTTCATCGTAAAGTATGCCATGCGCCGGCCACTAAACGCCCCTTGTACAGCACCTACTACATCCTGTGTGGTAAGTCCTAAGTCTTTGATTTTGAGGCGGTCAAAGGTCATCAAAAGCTCAGGTTTGTTAAACTTGAGGTTGACGTCCACGTTCTGGAAGGTCTTTTCGTTACGAGCTTCTTCCATGAATTTAGGAATCACTTCTTTGATTTTGGCCAAGTCAATATTCTGAATCACAAACTGTACCGGCAGGGCACCTCGTGAGCCAAGCCCCACCGAAATGGTTTGCTCCTGAATCCCGAAGATACGAGCATCGTTGAAGCGACCGACCTTTTTGTTGAGCATTTTGGCAATTTCGTCTTGGCTACGACCTCGAAGATTGGGTGCTATCAAACCAACCCGAGCGGCAGAGACGTTGGCTCCACCAACCCCCCCAAAACTCGGCACCATATTAAACACAAAATCTCGTTCAGGAATTGAGTCATACAAGAAGGCTGTGAGGTCGTCAGATACTTTTTGGGTAAAATTATAGCTAGAACCTTCAGGTGCTGTGATAGAGAATCGGATGCTTCCTTTATCTTCCATCGGAGCGATTTCGCTCTGGAGGTTTTTACCTGATAACCAGATTAATACACCACAACCTAGCACGATAACCCAAGCCATCCAGCGAACCCGCATGAAGCTTTTTAGAAGGTTTGTATAACCACTTTCCATGCCTTTGAAGAAAGGCTCCGTTTTGTTGTAAAACCAACCGTGCCCTGCGTTTTTACGGTTCAAGAATACGTTCAGTACAGGCGTAATGGTGAGCGACACAAATGCCGAAATCAAAACGGCTCCGGCTACTACGATGCCGAATTCACGGAAAAGCCGCCCGACAAAACCTTGTAAGAATATCACAGGTAGAAACACGACCGCCAGAGTGAGCGAGGTCGAAATAACCGCAAAGAAAATCTCCTTACTGCCCTCCAGTGCGGCCCGTCGGATGGGCATGCCTTGCTCGAGTTTTCGGAAAATATTTTCGGTCACTACGATTCCATCATCTACCACCAGACCCGTGGCTAGTACGATTCCGAGCAAGGTTAGCACATTGATAGAAAAACCTGCCATGTACATCACAAAGAAGGTAGCAATCAACGAAATCGGTATATCAATCAACGGGCGAATGGCAATGAGCCAGTTTCGGAAGAAGAAGAAAATAACTAACACCACCAAACCAAAGGCAATCAGAAGCGTTTCTTGTACTTCTTCTAACGACCTACGAACGTTGCGGGTGTTGTCAATCAGAACCTTAAATTGAATATCGGATTTATTTTCTCGCTTGATTTGCTCCAAGCGTTTGTAAAACTCATCAGCAATCCGAATATAATTGGCTCCGGGTTGCGGAACCACTGCCAAGCCAACGCCGTAGGTTCCATTGTATTTCCAGCTTTGCTCTAAGTTTTCGGGACCTAATTCGATAGATGCAATGTCGCTGAGGCGAACAATCCCTGCGTTACTTTCCCGAATAATCAAAGCTCTAAAATCATCTTCCGAAGACATACGCCCCAGCGCTCTAATCACCATTTCGGTATTGTTACCATAGATTTTACCAGCAGGAACTTCTACGTTTTCACGAGAAAGCGCATTCTGAACATCGGTAAAAGAAAGGCCGTAGGCATTCATGCGGTCGGGTTTGAGCCAAATCCGCATGGCGTAGCGTTTTTGCCCAAAGATATTAACACTACTGACGTCGTTGATGGTCTGAAAACGTTGTTGCAGGACGTTCTCGGCATATTCGCTGAGTTCGAGAAGCCCCTTGCTGCGGCTTTGTACGGCCAGCATCAAGATAAACTCGCTGTTGGCGTCGGCTTTTGAAACAATAGGTGGTGCATCAATATCTTGAGGAAGGTTACGCACCGCCTGACCTACTTTGTCACGGACGTCGCTGGCAGCAGCTTCGAGTTCTACATCGAGGTTAAACTCTACTGAAATATTGCTCGACCCCAAGCTACTCGACGAGGTAATAGACCGAATCCCCGGAATCCCGTTGATTTGTTTTTCGAGTGGTTCAGTAATTTGATTTTCAATCACATCGGGGTTAGCGCCTGTATAAGAGGTGCTTACCGTAACGATGGGCGGGTCAATAGCTGGATAATCCCGGACTGCCAGAAAAGAGAATCCTACTGCCCCAAACAAGATGATGAGGAGGTTCATCACCGTGGCAAACACAGGGCGCTTGAGTGATAATTCTGAAATATTCATAGCATAATCAGGTTAGCATTTTGCAAGAATAAGTAGCCTAAAAGTACAGGACGTTGTAAAGACGACTTGGTTATGGGCAAATCGGTTCGCCTGCGTTGTCGTCTATAACGATGTTTTTACTTTGCGAACTTTGACTGGTTTTTCGGGTCGAACAAATAACACCCCATCCACCACCACGGAGTCGCCTTGGTTCAGGCCACTGGTTACCTCTACTGCACCGGCTTGACGAATGCCCGTTTCTACCACAGCATACACGCCTTTGCCGTCTTTGACCAAAACCACCTTTTTGTTTTTGTCATCAGGAATAATGGCGTTGGTCGGAATCATGATGCCATGCTGACTTTTACCCGCATTGACATACACTTTGGTAAATGTACCGGGGTTGGCAGGGCAGCCGTTTAGTAATGCCCTGATTGTGAGGTTACGGGTAGTAAGATTTACTTGGGGCTCTCGTGCAAAAACGACCGCTTTGCAGCGATTGTTCTTCTGGCCTTCTACTTCTACCTCTACCGTAGTGCCTTTTTGTACAAAGGCAGCGTATTCTTCGGGCAGGGTAAAGTCCACTTTTAGTTTGCTCAACTGCTGCATGGTGGCAATCACCGTGGTAGGCGACACATACGCACCTTGGCTAATCTGGCGTAAGCCCACCACGCCAGTAAACGGAGCCTTCAGTACAGTTTTTTCAATCAATACTTGCGTGTAGGCCATATCTGCTTTGAGGCTATTGACTTGGTTGAGGGCTACGTCATAATCAGCCTGATTCACAGCATTAATGGCTACCAATTTGGCCAAACGTTGTTCGGTTTTTTGGGCAATCTCTAATTGCACTTTGGTTTTGTTCAACTGAGCTTGCAGGTCAGCATCATTGATTTTGGCAATGATGGTTCCTTGGTTAACAGTAGTACCTTCGGGCACGTTCAGATAGACAATGCGCCCGCTCACTTCGGGGCGAAGTTCTACATACTCGTTGGCCACAATAGAGCCATTGGCTTCGATGGTGGAAGATACCGATTCGCTTTTGGCAATCAGCACATCTACAATAGTTGGAGGGTCTTCTTTAGGAGCAAGAGCATCCTTTTTTTTCTTATTACAACTCGTCAGTGACAGACAAAACAGACTGCATATAGACAAGACGGTGACAAGTTTTACGATACGCATAGTTTGGTAGGTAAAATGAAATCGGCGTAAAAGTAGTGTAATTATTAGAGCGAATGACGGAATTTGCTTCGTTTTAGTCAAGTATCCTGACTAACGTTTTGTTTGTGTAGATAAGCAGATAAAATTCTAAATCAAATGTGCTATTTTTCGGGATGGCTGTAAGGTACATCAATAGATTTGAAAACAGTCTTTGATTAGTGCTATTTTGGGCGAAATTAGTAAGTTTAGGGCATTAATTTACACACCTCATCCTTATGGAATACATCTCAAGCTCGTCGCCTCGCTGGTCGTTTACCCGAAAGCTCATTTTTCGTATCGCTTTTGTGTTTTTTGTACTCAATATTGCCCCCTTTCCGTTGACCATCTTGCCGTATGTAGGTGAATTCATTTATGGCATTTTAGAAACATTCTGGAATTTTTGGGTACAAGGTGCTGGTAAAATTTTCTTTGGAATCAGCGAAATCACCTCTCGCCCCAACGGTAGCGGCGATACCACCTGGAACTGGGTACAATTGTTCGTGATTGTGCTGTTTTCGGTAATAGGAGGTGTTATCTGGAGTATTGCAGACCGCCGGAGGCGAAATTACGAGCAGTTGGGTTATTGGTTCAATGTGTTGTTACGCTATTATTTGGCCACCACGCTATTTTCGTATGGCTTCGTAAAAATATTCCCCCTACAGTTTGGGAACATCACTACCTATCGGTTGTTTGAACGCCTCGGCGACATGAGTCCTATGGGGTTACTCTGGACCTTTATGGCGTATTCGGAGCAATATCAGCTATTTGGTGGCTTGATGGAGGTGATTGGTGGGGCACTGTTGTTGTTCAGGCGAACCACTACGCTTGGGGCTTTGATTTCGATGTCGGTGCTGACCAATGTATTTGTGATGAACCTATTTTTTGACGTACCCGTCAAGATTTATTCGGGGTGGTTGTTGCTGATTACTGTCTATTTGGCTTTTGATGATATTCAACGACTGGTCAATTTCTTTTTGCTCAATAGGCCAACCACTCCACGAGATTTAAAGACTTTTTCAAATAAGCGGTGGTTCCAGATAGGACGCATCGTGCTCAAAACCATCTTTATCGTAGCCACTGGCGGAATGATGTTTTACGAGAGTTGGCAGTCGTCGCAGTACAAAGATGTTCCCAAATCGGCACTATATGGCCCTTATCGGGCCGAATCCTTTGAACGTAATGGAGTCGTTTCGTCTGCGGACACTTTGCGTTGGCAAGAAGTTTTTGTGGACCGACGAGGCACCTACGACATGGTGTCGGTAACGAACGAAGATGGATTGCGAAAACGGCTGAATTTTGTGAAAGATGACAAAGCTCATACGTTGACTGTCACAGACAATAACGATACCCTCAAAAATACGTTCCGATACACCCAGCCCGACTCGTCCACCTTGCGCTTGGTAGGTGTCTATCGTCACGATTCGTTAAAAGTGCTGATGCGTAAAATGGACCGTAAGAAATTTATGCTCACTAGCCGAGGATTTCATTGGATTAATGAAGTGCCATTTAACAAATAATCACCTGAAAAACATACTGAGTTAGTACGTGTTGTTTGGGTAAATGTCAGATTATCAGAATTGTACAAGTCAAAAATGAGAGTTTGGCGACTAATTCTTACCGAACTGCTTGGTTCTATACGGTATTGCGTGTGAGCCAAGTGGTTTTTAACAAGATGGAGCTTGGTTTATTGTCGGTAAATTCGGAAGTTTACCCCACAAACCTCTAAACACTTGATTACATGCTGATTTTGCTTACCCTGCTGGGCATAGCCATGCTCGTGGTACTGATTGCCTATGTCAAATTAGATGCTTTTATTTCGTTCATGCTAGTGAGCATTGGGCTTGGCTTAGCGTGTGGAATGAGCATCAAAGCCATCACGGACTCACTCACCAAAGGTATTGGGAGTACCTTGGGGTCGCTGGTGATTATCATTGGTTTTGGAGCTATGATGGGCAAAATCGTAGCCGATAGTGGTGCAGCCCAGCGCATTACGGATGCCCTCATCAAATTGTTTGGTGTCAAAAATATGCAATGGGGTATGGCACTGGCAGGCTTTATTGTAGGGCTGCCGCTGTTTTACAATGCTGCATTTGTGATTGTGATTCCCTTGATTTTTTCGGTGGCGGCGAGCTCTCGCCTACCTATGATGTACGTGGCAGTGCCCATGCTCTCGGCTCTGTCAGTAGCACATGGCTATTTACCTCCTCACCCTTCGCCAACGGCCATTGCCAATGCCTTTCATGCCGATCTTAGCAAAACCTTGATTTATGGTATCATCGTAGCTATTCCGGCTATCATTGCGGCAGGCCCAATTTTTAGTAAGTTCGTAAAACGCATTACGCCGCAAGTAGATATTTCGATGTATGCCAAAAAAGAAGGACAAGATACCAACCAGCCAGGTGTGGTAGTTAGCTTTGTGGTAGCATTGTTACCTGTATTTTTGTTGACGATTCCTGCGCCGCTAAAGTCTTGGTTTTCAGAAGATTCAGTTCTGTATTTGTTATTGTCGCTGATTAGCGACCCTTACATCGCCATGCTGATTTCGCTGCTGGCCGCTATCTATTTCTTAGGTCTGAAACGGGGTCAAACCATGAAATTCACCATGAAGCAAATAGAAGATGCTTTTAAGGTAGTGGCGGGCATTATGCTGATTATTGGCGGTGCTGGCGCACTCAAGCAGGTGTTAGAAGACGGTGGTGTAAGCAAATACATTGCCGAACAACTTGGTGGCATGGCCTTGTCACCGCTGATTTTGGGCTGGGGCATTGCCGCCATCGTGCGAGTGTGTGTAGGGTCGGCTACCGTGGCAGGACTCACCACCGTGGGTATTGTGTTGCCCTTGGTTCAGCAAGATTCGGTGAAACCAGAGCTCATGGTATTGGCCATTGGCTCGGGGAGTTTGATGTTTTCGCACATCAACGACGGAGGATTTTGGTTGTTCAAAGAGTATTTTAACTTAACCATCCGAGAAACCATCATGACCTGGTCCATCATGGAAACCATCGTTTCGATTGTTGGTTTGCTGGGTGTATTGGCCTTGAATTTGATTGTATAACCATACGCCAACCAGCCTCATTAATCGGATGATGCTGGTTGGCTTACTTTTTTGGTCTTTCCACTACTAATAATCGTATGCTCAAACGTATAGTATTCGTGTTGCTGCTGCTGCATGGGGTGGTGTTTGCTCAGGTGAGAGTGATAACAAACGATAAAGGTGAACTCATTACCGAATTTGAATACGACCACCGACAGCCCCTTCGATACAAAGGGAGTATTTTTTGGAAAGACACCACCCAGTTGGGTGTGTTTTGTATAAAAGGAGGCGATACCCTACGAAAACCTGTACTGCTTGATTTGCTGAATCACAGCTTTTTGGCTGAATTTGGTGAGCGATTTGTACCCATCAGCAATACCGCCATCACGCTGGGCTCTCATCATTTTGTCCATATCAAGGGGTATTTGTATGAGTACGTGTCAGAAGGTATCGTCAAAGTGTTGGCCCGCACTTCTTGTAAATTAGCTGAATATCAAGATCCAATTACAAAAACGGCTGTGGTTCGAGATAATTACCGAGGCGACGTAGTCCGTAGCGTGGAGTATTTTCTTGAATTTCCGAATCACAAAATCAGAGGGATAAGCTTCACGACTCGTTCGGTGTCGTTGGCGCTGGTCGGACAATACGGAGCGGGGCTGTTTCCACCCATTGACGAAACAAAAATCCACATCACCGATTTGCAAGGTGTGCTCAAACTCCTCAACGAGCTCGAAAAGGGCGGGTTTTTGTATTAGCCTCCTCTAAATCTCACGGTACCGCACAGGCGGCTCTGGCCGTCTCGGCTCAATAGGATGGCGTTAAGTTGTTGATAATTAAAGTGTTGCTAAAAATTAGCTACTTGATAGATGTGTTAAATTGGGCTTGCCAAACTAACAAAGAGCGTGATGGAATCACTTTTCTTTTGAAAATGGAAGCTATTTTAATCATACGCCACTCGACTCACGATGCTGCGGCCCAACGTAATTTCGTCGGCGTATTCGAGGTTACCGCCAATCGGAATGCCACGGGCAATGGTGGTGATTTTGATGGGGAACTGCCGAAGGCGTTTGGTCAGGTAAAAAGCGGTAGTGTCGCCCTCCATAGTGGGGCTAAGGGCCAAAATAACCTCTTGAACCGAAGCCTCTGCTGCTCGTTCTATCAGCGACTCAATGTGTAAGTCGCCCGGACCGATGCCTTCGAGGGGCGAAATCACACCACCCAGCACATGATACAATCCTCTGAACTGGGCAGTGTTTTCAATAGCCAATACATCACGGGTGTCTTCTACCACG
The DNA here is from genome assembly GCA_046329195.1 of Spirosomataceae bacterium. Lineage (GTDB taxonomy): Bacteria > Bacteroidota > Bacteroidia > Cytophagales > Spirosomataceae > JAXLVB01. The sequence goes on from JAXLVB010000001.1 coordinate 2,886,379, forward strand.
CAAATCAGGCTTTCGTCCCGCTTGGGACTGGTACAAATGTTACACAACTCAGCATCCGAGATATTATGGCATTGCTTGCAGTAGCGAGTTTGGGTACGCATCTGAAGGAGCGCTTCGGCCAGCGTTTGCGTTTGTTTTACGTCACGTTTGAGCAAATGAAGCGCAAGCCTCAACGCTGTTTTTTTGCCGATTCCGGGGAGTTTAGCTATTTCTTCAACAGCTTCTTCGATAAGTTTAGAAGGAAAATTCAAAAGACAGAATTGTTATCTGTTCGTCAACTCAATTACATCACTTCGGCTGAAATACCTCGATCGCAGATGGCATTACGCATGGGGGCTAGTTCGTCAAAAGAGCCTTTCTTTACAGCGCATTTACCTTTGTAATGGATAATCAACGTACACTGTTCGGCTTGCTCAGGCTCATGTCCACAAATGTCTATCAGCGTTTCAATCACATGATCAAACGTATTGATATCATCATTATATACTACTAAATCGTAACACTCGGTAGTGGTGATGTCTTCGATTACCTCAACGTCGTTTTCTTCCCAAGGGAGAGTATTGGATTCAAAGTTCATGGTTAGTTCTGAATTGCTTTACAGTAAGGCAAAGTTACTACACAAACTACTTTTTTCAAAAAAGAGTTTGTAGAATCCTAACAAGTATAAACGATTGGTTATGTAGTGTTTGTAATAGGTTGTTAGTCAGTTGGTTGAGTGCGTAGCTGTCAATAGAAAATCCTACTAACAAACTATTGGAATCACTAGCTACCAGCAATGTAACGCTCTAAGTACGCAATATGCGACAATTGCTCTTTGAAAATAGCCTCTACAATATCACCCACACTGAGTACGCCCATCACTTTGCCTTCTTGCAGGACAGGCAGGTGACGAAATTTTTTCTCGCTCATGATTTTCATACAGTCGTTGATATTCATTTTGTAATCAACGGTATAAACATTAGGCGTCATCACCTCAGACATGAGGGTATCTTTGGCTTTGCGGCCCTTAATGATACCCTTACGGGCATAGTCACGTTCCGAAAAAATACCTACTAGGTTGTCTCCTTCCATCACCACCACCGCTCCAATATTTTTTTCGGCCATCACTTCCAGTGCTTCTATCACGGTACTGTCGGGACGAACCGAAATGACTGTCTGATGGTGTTTGTTTTTGAGTAGAGTTTGTACGGTTATCATAAGAAGGCGAGTTTAGGTGAAAAGGCAGATGTAATGGTTAAAAATTTGACCTAAATATACAAAAACTTCACAAATTGTTGCAATGGTAGGGGAGAGGTTTTTTAAAAAAAAATTGTAGGCTTTGATTTCTAACGGAATGGAAAAAGTAAGCGAAAAACAAAGCAAAAAGAGAGGAAATGGGGGTATTTGGGAGATTTTTTTCAGAAAATGCACTAAAAACCTTACTTTGCAATCACAAACCTAATCCTGTTCGCATGAGCACTTCACTCGCACTAACTATTCTGGTTCTTTACTTCACGCTTTTGATTACGGTGTCGTACTTTACAGCCAAAGGCGCTGATACGAATACGTTTTTTACCGCCAACCGCCAGTCGCCGTGGTATTTAGTGGCCTTCGGGATGATTGGTACATCGTTGTCGGGCGTTACGTTTATTTCGGTGCCAGGTGCCGTGGCCAAAACCCAGTTTTCCTATTTTCAGATTGTAATTGGCTATGCCTTGGGCTATTTTGTGATTGCCACCATCTTGATGCCTTTGTACTATCGCCTCAACCTAATATCAATTTATAGCTATCTCGAAAAACGCTTCGGGTTTTGGTCGTACAAAACGGGAGCAGGATTCTTTTTACTTTCCAGAACGATTGGCTCTGCTGTACGGATGTTTGTAGCCGTGCAGGTATTGCAATTGGCGATTTTTAACCAATTAGGCGTTCCGTTTGAGGTATCGGTCATCATTGCCATGTCTTTGATTTTTATCTATACCTTCAAGGGTGGCGTCAAAACCATCATCGTAACCGACACGCTCCAGACGTTTTTCTTATTGACGGCACTGGTGCTTACCATTGTCCTGATTACCAAGCAGCTCAACTGGGGGCTGGGCGACATGGTGTCGGCTGTAAGTGAGAGCAAGTACTCCAATATGTTTGTGTGGGATTGGGCCAGTAAGCATCATTTTATCAAAGATTTCTTGGCTGGAGCGTTCATCGCCATCGTGATGACAGGCCTTGACCAAGACCTCATGCAGAAAAACCTAACCTGCAAAAACATCGGTGAGGCACAAAAAAATATGCTTTGGTTTTATGTGGTGTTGGTGTTTGTCAATTTATTGTTTTTGTGTTTGGGGGCTTTGCTCTATCTCTATGCTGAAAAAATGGGCCTTTCACTCCCTGCCAAAACAGATGACTTGTATCCGATGTTAGCCTTGGGCAATTCGTTTGGTACGGTGGCTGCTGTGACATTTTTATTGGGTATTACAGCGGCCACGTATGCCAGTTCGGATTCGGCACTTACGGCGCTCACTACTTCATTTTGTGTGGATTTTATGAACATCGAAAAATATCCCGAAGTCGAACGTCAGAAAATCAAACACCGTGTGCATTTGGGGTTGACAGTTGTGTTTTTGATTGTGATTGTAATTTTTAAAAACCTTAATAATCAAGAAGTTATCGCTTCGGTGTTTGATATTGCAGGCTACACCTATGGGCCGCTGTTGGGATTGTATGCGTTTGGATTATATACCAAAATTCCAGTGAAAGATGCCTTGGTACCAGCTATTTGCGTACTGTCGCCGGTAATAACCTACCTCATCGTCACTAACTCGGCAGCGTGGTTTGGAGGCTATCAGATTGGCTTTGAAAAACTGATTCTCAACGGCCTCATTACGTTTGTGGGCTTGTGGATACTGCGTAAAAACAGCTAAGAGCTATGAAAATAGGAGTAGCACAATACCAGTCTGTTCAGGGAGAGGTTGCTCAGAATATCAAACGACATCAGCAGTTTATCGAAGTAGCGGCTACTCAGGGGGCAGACTTGCTTGTTTTTCCTGAACTCTCGTTGACAGGCTATGAGCCTTCGTTGGCCAAGTCGTTGGCTATTACTCTTGATGACAAGTGTTTGGAGGTTTTGCAAGACCTCAGCAACCAGTATAATATGCGGATAGGAGTGGGCGTACCCACCCATGAAGAAGCAGGAATTTGCATCACCTTGTTGATTTTACAGCCTTTCCAAGAACGCCGAACGTATTCTAAATACTACCTGCATCCAGACGAAGAACCTTTCTTTGTGAGGGGGAAGGCTTTTCCGGTGATGTTTGTGCATCAAACGGCTGTGGCTTTTGCTATTTGTTATGAACTATTGGTGCCTGCCCATCCGCAGCAAGCCAATGAGCACCAAGCTAAAGTATATGTAGCCAGTGTGGCAAAATCGGCTAAAGGTGTCGAAAAAGCGGTAGTTACCCTGGCTGATACAGCCCAGCGATATGGTATGACTGTATTGATGGCCAACGGCTTAGGACCCAGCGACGACTTCGTGAGTGCAGGCAATAGTGCAGTGTGGAACTCAAAAGGCGAGCTCCTTGCTCAACTTAACGAAACAAATGAAGGCTTACTTCTGATAGATACAACCACCGATGAGGTGATAATCAGTTATTTAGATGAAGAAGCCATCAGTTGAGCCAGTACTTGTGCATTAGCTTCTGCCTCAAAAATAGCTCTTACGGGCACCTGAAACCCCTCAATAACCACGCTTTTGATTGGGTCGTCAATGCCGAAGACATACGGCTCAAAATAAACGGTATCTCGCTCGGTTAATAACAGATACTGCTCAATACGCTGGCGCTCGGGGTCAATAATCCAGTACTCTCTAATTCCGTGGGCGGCATAATCTTGCTTTTTGATACCTCGGTCTCGTTGAGCCGCTTTAGACGATAGGATTTCGACTACAAAATCGGGAGCCGGAAAAAACAATTGGTCTTTTTCAAAAAGAATAGCCCTATCCTGGCTGAAAAAAACGATGTCCGGCCGCTTCGGCGGTCCGATCATAGTCATTACGAGTGAGCGTAATCATGGCTTTTTCTGTCCATACTGTTCCTTTTTTCTTCAACAAGGCGTAAACGTGTAGCATTCCTCCCAATAGCAGAGTAACCTCCAAGTGTTTTTGCTTGACGGGCGAATGCAAGATGATTTCCCCATTAATAAACTCTGCTTTAGTATTTTCGTCAACCCATTCTCTAAACTCATGACGACGAACTGCCTCGTTTTGTAAGGATTCTTGAATATGCCGCAACACAATCAGAGCGTCGGGTCTTTTCAATAGTTTTTCAGCAATATCCATTATAACCTGTTAGCAACTATGGTAAGAAACAACGGCAAAGTACAAAAAAGTTGTGATATGTCCTCGTTTTTTGATTACCACTGGTGTACGAAACTTTTCAGGTATTACCTCACCCTACATGGGTCGTCCTACGTGGGCCGCCCTACGTGGGTCGCCCTAAATCCCTCCGCAGCGGCGGCGGCTCCTTGCAGGAGAAGGACTTTTTTCGACTAAATACCTAGTAAAAATCTACATTTATTCGTACACCCATTACCACAATCGCTATCCAACTTTTCGGTTGGCACAAAAGAACCAGCGTACAATGCTAAAAAATCTTAGGAATAAGTTGCATTAATTTCAGAAGAATTGTTACTTTCGTGGTATCAAATCTATTTCATGCGCCTTTTAACAGTCATCGGCTTACTCACGTTACTCCTCTTCAATATGTTGGGGCACTACCCTGTGTATATGGGGATGGAGTGGAGTGCTCGTAAGGAGATGGAGCAACGCCTTGATGCTCAGGATGTTGAAGGGCAAGAGTTATTTGAAGTAAAAATCCCTATGAATTTGCCTTACTGGCAAAACATGAAAGACTACGAGCGTGTGAACGGACGCTTTGAGCACAACGGGGAGTTTTACACGATGTTTAAGCAGAAAGTTCAGGACGATACGCTTCACTTAGTGTGTGTGAAAGACCGAGAGCAGAAAAAACTGTTTCAACGCTTAACACAGGTAGTGCAATTGGCTTTTGGTGACTCGCAAGGTACACACCAAAAAGCCGCTAAGTTTTTAGAAAACCTCATTAAAGATTATTTACCTCTTCCTTCGTCATTGGTAGCTACCGTAGTTTGGATGCAAGAAAGCGACCAGCCTACTGTTCCAAGCTATGCAATGGCACCTTATGTTACTTCAATTTCTTCGTTTTCGCCCCCTCCAGAGGTGTAATGATGGTAAAGGTGTGTGAGAAAACACGAAGTACGTACCGATTCATGCCATTATTAGTAAGCAAAACCGAGTGCAATACCCTCAGGGTATATGCAGGGTTTGGGTCATATAGTTAATCTATTTAGCTATATTGACAGCTTTGATACTTATTGCCTAACCCGAAAAAGTACAATTTCTGTACGAGCGCTATAAGTAAGAATAAGCCTATTTTGCTGCTAATTTTTTGGTGTACTTGTTCACAAGTTGTTTTGAACATCAAGTAAGGCAACTGTATTGTCGGTGTTCTACGAGTCGTGTCGTTGCTTCTATTCTTTCCCCGGTCGTTATAGACCTAGTTCTGTAGCGGTTTCTTTCAGGTTAGGTATCGAAATTCTTTTGTACAAAAAGAAAATTCGGGACCTACCATTACATGTTAACCATCATTTTAGGCAAATCGCATACTGGGTTTTGTTGGTGTAATCATTCGCTGACGAATCAGAGTAATGCCACAAAAACGTTGATTATGAAGACTATTTCTACCTTATGTATAATTCTTTTTGCTTCGGCTCAACTTGCTTTTTCGCAAGGCTGCGTAGCTGTACGTCACATGAGCTGCACAGCTCCTAACGCCAATAATTCGGCAGATTTTTTCAAACAAAAAAGAGGTACATGGCAAGTCAATGTTGGGTATCGGTATTTTCAATCATTTCGTCATTTTGTTGGCGATGTGGAGCAGACCCAACGTATCGCAGACGGTACGCAGGTCATCAATACGTCTCATGCGATGGATGTGGGTATTACCTATATGCCTAATCCACGGTTATCGCTGTCAGTAAACTTACCGATTCAGTCAAACGACCGCTCATCGTTATATGAACATTATGGTAACACCCTTACTGCAAACCCCGAACAAAAGCGTTTTCATACCAAATCGCAAGGTATTGGCGATATGCGTGTATCGGCCAGTTATTGGGTTCGGAATCCTCTAACAGCACCTAAGTTTAACTTTGCAGTGGGAGTAGGCGTGAAGTTTCCGACAGGTAATGCTGGTGTAGAAGACGATTTCCATAAGTTAGACAAAGAGAAAAAAGACTACACCATCCGTAAGCCTGTTGACCAGTCTATCCAGCTAGGTGATGGCGCAGTAGGCTTCAATGTGGATCTTCAGGGGTATTATGCTTTCAATAAAACACTCACCTTGTATTTCAACGGATTTTATTTGTTTAATCCTAAAGAAGTAAATAGTGTAAAAAGAGACCCTACTAGCACCGCTACCGATGCTTCGGCTTATTTCTCTGTGGCCGACCAGTTTGCCGCTCGTCTCGGGGTGAGTCAGGCGTTGCCTTTTGCCAAAGGCTTTGCCGTAATGCTTGGTGGCCGTGCCGAGGGTGTACCCGCTATAGATGCCTTTGGTGGTAGCGATGGTTTCCGCCGTCCGGGTTACATTCTGTCGGTAGAGCCAGGTGTTTCTTACATGAAAGGAAGATTTTCGGCAGCAGTTACTGTACCGTGGGCATTATATCGTAACCGAACCAAGAGCTACGCCGATCGTCAAGATCCTACAGGACAGAAGCATGGTGATGCGGCCTTTGCCGACTACTTGATTTCGGCTAATATCAGTCGGTGGTTCTAACTCCCTGAGAGTAAGCGTTGTATATCAGTGCCAACTTCTTTCTACCAACCACCCATCTATGAGTACTAAACTATTCTGGACAGCAGTAGCGTTGCTTATGCTTCCGAGCTTAGTGCAAGCCTATTTGCTGATGCCTTTTCCGGGTAGCCAAGACCTAGAGGTCATTACCATTGCGTATTACCTTGAGCACGTTATCATGCCTTTACGCTTGGTAGGAGCACTGTTACTGTTGCCAGCGCTATGGCTTATTTTTACAAAAGGTACTCGAAAAGCTCAGTGGGTAGTGGGTGTTACTTTGGTGGTATGTGCCGCTATGGGGTATTTCAGCGATGTAGAATACAAAGCAGAACGCATGTTTGAAGAACCTCAACACATTCGTTTTGAAAGTGCTCAAGATAATAAAGTGCCTGATAGTCTGCTTGTTATTGGCTTAGTTTATGACGGAAATGCCAAAGCGTATCCGATTAATTACCTTGGTTATCACCATAAAGTGCAAGATATAGTAGGCACACTTCCCGTTTTAGTCACTTACTGTACTATGTGCCGTACTGGGCGGGTGTACAGCCCCCTCGTAAACGGCCGTTTGCAAACGTTTCGGTTGGTAGGCGCACGTCACTATAATGCCGTGCTAGAAGACGCCGAAACAAAATCGTGGTGGTATCAAGCAACAGGCGAGTCGGTAGTGGGTACGATGAAAGGTAAGGAATTGGCTCCTATTGACGCCGAACAAATGACCTTAGGTACTTGGCTGAAGCGTTATCCAAGTTCGTTGATTTTACAACCTGACTCTACTTATCTGGACGAATACGCCGAGCTTAAACGCTACGACCGCCGTCAGCGCAAGGACGAAGACTCCTTGACTAACCCTGATAAATTTTGGCGCAAAAGCTGGGTAGTTGGCATTACTGTCAAGGGTCAAGCTAAGGCTTATCACTGGAAGAAACTCCAAAAAATAGATCTACTCAACGATACCGTGGCCTCGCAACCTGTACTGATTGGGATTGAATCGGATGGACATTCGTTTCATGCGTTTAGTCGAGTAGTGGAAGGTCAAACGCTTGATTTTGTGGTAGATCAATCAGTAGGAGGGTTTAGAGATAAGGCAAGTAACTCGGCGTGGAACTGGAAAGGGATTTGTACCGAAGGTACTCTCAAAGGCAAAAAACTCACTCGAATTCAGGCGTACCAAGAATACTGGCTTTCGTGGGAGCATTTTCATAAACCTACCTTGCTGTGGCAATAAAGGAGGTAGGTAATGTTCTATTATTCAGAATGTTAACTCGTAAAGATTTACACTCAACATGAAACAATTACAGATTTTAATTTACCTGTTTGTGGCAACTACGGTTTTCGCCCAAACACCAACCGACGGCCTTATGATGGGCAAGGGGTTGAACTGCTCGGTGTTATCGTATGGCAAAAGCACTTGGGAATATTACTGGGAGGGCTCACTCTACCGAAACAATGAAAACATTGGCAAGTTTACGGGTCAGAACGTCATGTTTATGAACAATTACGGCATTTCTAATCGGCTGAATGTGATTGTGGGCGTGCCTTACATCTGGACGCAAGCTTCTAATGGAAACTTAGCCGGACACCGTGATGTTCAGGATTTTTCGGCATGGCTCAAGTACAAAGCACTTGATTTAAAAGTAGGTGAAAACAAATTCGCTGGCTTTGTGACAGTAGGTGCCTCGGTGCCTACTCACCACTACAAAAACGAAATGTTACCTTTTGCGGTAGGCATGGGTGCCAAAACGGCTTCGGTTCGGGCTGCATTGCATTTCAAAACCAAGATTGGCTTCTACGTAACGGGCCAAGCCGGCTACACACTCAAAGGAGATGCTACGCTCGACAGAGACTCGTATCAGTACGATGGCAAGGTATATCCGACCAATGTAGTACCTGTGCCAGACGTAGCCGATATGACAGGCCGAATTGGTTTTTTGAATAAACGAGTACAAGTGGAGGGTTTCTACGACTACTTCACGTGTGTATCGGGCGATAACATTCGTCGGCAAGACATGCCCTTTATGACTAACAAAATGATGGCTACTTCTATCGGAGCAATGGCAAAAGTCAATTGGTACACAAGTGTAGGGATGTTCACATTGGCCGGACAGTACAGCAGAATCTTGTCGGGGCGCAACGTAGGCGATGCCACTATGCGTTCTATTGCGATTCAATACACCATTCGATTGAAAAAAGTTGACCAAAAGTAAGCCCATTCCAACCATGAAATTCTCTATAGTTTGTTCAAAAATAACCGTTGTAGCTAGCCTTGTTTTGGCAAGTGCCCTTTTCAACTCCTGTGAAAAAGATATTGAGTTGACTAACTTACAACCTATCGTACCTACTAACTTAGACGCAAATGGCGGTACTTGGAAACCTTTCATCCTCGCCAAAGCCGACGAGATAGCCCTCGATGCGCCTAAAGCCACCAATTCGACCGAATACCAAGCTGAACTAACGGAACTCAAGTCGTTATCAACGAGTTTGACTGCCGACCAACAAGCTGCGGTTACCTTTTGGGGAGCGGGAGCGGTGTATCGTTGGAGTGAAATTGCTCGGGAGTTAGCAGCGAAGTACAATTTGCCACCAGTTTTTAACTACGAAAAAGGTATCTACCCTGTACCTGATGCAGCTAACCCATTGGCCGACCCTAAGTTTCCGTTTTGTAACCCTCCTTACGCATCTAGAGCGTTTGCGTATGTGGCTGTTTGCCAGTATGATGCGCTTGTAGCGGCATGGAATTACAAGTACAAATACAACCGTCAGTCACCGGCTAAGGTAGATGCTAGTGTGAAAGCGTCACTTCCTGTACTAGACTTGCCAGCGTATCCTTCAGAAGATGCTGTGGTGGCTTCGGCTTCGTTTGAAGCATTGCGACGACTGTTTCCGGGTGAGGTAGATTTCTTGACAGCCAAATTGGAAGAGCACAAAAACGCTCGCTTGTGGGCTGGCGTCAACGTACGCTCCGACATCACTGCTGGCGAAGCCTTAGGCAAAGCTGTAGCTACCAAAGTAATGGCTAGAGCAGGTACCGATGGCATGGGAGCTGCTAACAATCAGGCACTTGTGCCTACTCTCATTGCCGATGCCAAAGCTCGTGGCCTTGTGACCGAATGGAAAAGCCAAGACCTTCCGGCTCGTCCGCCGATGTTGCCCAATTTTGGAAACGTTACGCCTTGGAACATGACGGCTGCTCAAAAAGTAGCCGTACGGCCACCAGCCCCCTATGCTGTAGGTAGCACCGAATTTAACAAAGATTTGGACGAGCTTCGCTCTGTCATCAAAAACCTTACCCGTGAGCAGCACCGAATTGCCACCTATTGGTCAGACGGCGTAGGTACTTACACGCCGCCAGGCCACTGGAACCGTGAAGCCTCGGAGTTGGCTCGTAAATACCAACAAAGCGAAATCCGTACGGCTCGTACGATGGCCCTGTTGGCTACGGCTATTGAAGATGCCGGGATTAGCTGCTGGGATACCAAGTACTACTATTACACGCCTCGGCCTTTTCAGATTGACAGCGACATCCGCACTACCATTGGTTTGCCCAACTTCCCGTCTTATACCTCAGGGCACTCTACTTTTTCAGGTGCAGGTGCCGCTTTGTTAAGCTATTTGTTTCCAACTGAGACCGAACGATTGTTTGCAAAAGCTAAAGAAGCCTCAGAGTCAAGAATTTACGGAGGAATTCACTACCGTATTGACTGCGAAGTGGGCTTACAAGTAGGGCAAAAGATAGCGGATTTTGCGATTCAACGAGCCAAAGCCGACAACGGACAGTAGTGTGAATACTCAAGACGCTTGGGTTAAGCACTTTCAGAATTATAGGTGAATCGGTAAATGGGCTTGCCTTTGGCGAGCCTGTTTCTTTATAGAAACAAAGGCATTCTTCGGTCAAAACCGCACGGTCAGTCATCATAACCCTCTACTCATCGGCTTTGATTTGGCAGTGCCAGAATTGAACCGTAATTTTAGCTTGTTCAATTACGGCTGTTATGATCAAACTGCTCACTTCTAAACAAAAATGGCAATTGGCCATTCGTTTGTTGCTTCTTTATACCCCCTTGTTGCTGTATATCAACCTGCCCGAAAAAGGGCGTAATTGGGATGGAGTCTTGTATATTCTACCCTTCTTTTTGATATTTAGCATCATTGCGCTGGGAATGTATTATATCTGGATTAGTGCCACCGATTTGATACAGCGACAATTGTTTATTCGTTTTGGACGAGACTTTTTGATGGAATTCAACTGGCTTGGGCTATTGCTCACCTTAATAATTTCGTTGGGCTTGGCAATGTTGTATAGTTTAGCTTTTCAATATATTTTAAAATGGCTGTTTGAGCTCATTTATACCATTTGGCCTGAATGGATTCCTAAGCAATCGTCACCCAATTTGCATGGCGAAGTGATGGCTTATATCAAACGAACGAATATCGGCTTTTCGGTGGTGGTTATGCTGTCGGCCTTCAATTTTACGATTACCACACGAGCCTATCAGCAGCTAAAAGACGTACGCCTCAAAGCGCAAGAGTTAGAAAAAGAAGCTGCTTTAGCGCAGTTTGAAGCACTCAAAAGCCAAGTGAGCCCGCATTTTTTGTTTAATAGCCTCAGTATTTTGACCTCACTGGTTCACGAAGACGCCAACTTGTCGGAGCAGTTTATCAAACAACTTTCTAAGGCATATCGGTATATTTTGGAGCAACGAGACCAAGAACTGGTAGCGCTCAAAACCGAATTGGATTTTATTCAATCCTATGCGTTTTTGCTCAAAATTCGTTTTGAAAATAAGTTTGAGTTAGCAATAGACATTCCTAACGAGGTGCAGTCGCAATTCCGCATCGCTCCGTTATCGTTACAAATGTTGGTCGAAAACGCCGTCAAGCACAACCGCATGTCGGTGCGGGAACCGCTGCGTGTGCGTATCTATTGTGAAGATTCAAACTTGGTGGTAGAAAACCCACTGCAAGCTCGTGACCAACGAGAAGACTCCACCGGCGTAGGCTTGCGCAATATCACCAATCGGTACTCGCTCATGACCGACCGCAAAGTTTGGTTTGGCGAGAGCCACGGAGCGTTTGTAGTCAAAATCCCACTGTTATAGATACGACCCTTCGACCTACTCACAAACCAATCAAAAATCATCAACCGAAAATCGTCAATCAAAAATCGTCAATCACACGGCGTACCCTCGAAAAATCTAAAACCATGAACGTAGTTATCATCGAAGACGAACAGCGCACTGCACGACAGTTGGAGCGCCTTTTACATAAATACGATGAAAGTATTCATATCTTAGTCAATCTGCCTTCGGTGACTGAATCAGTGGCATGGTTCAAGCAAAATCCGAACCCCGACTTGGTGTTTATGGACATCCATCTCGAAGACGGGCAAGCATTTGCTATTTTTGAGCAAATCAATCTCAATGTGCCCATTATCTTCACAACGGCCTACGACGACTACATGCTCAAAGCCTTTAAGGTCAATAGCGTTGATTACCTCCTCAAACCCGTGGACTATGACGAGTTGGTGGCGGCCATCGAGAAGTTCAAGGCACTGCGAAGTAGTAGCCAGACTGCTGATTTGAGTCAGTTGCTTCAGTTAATTCAGAAGCCTCAAGCCGCTTCGTTTCGAGAGCGATTTATGGTGACGCTAGGAACCAAAATCCACAGCGTCGAAGTGGCTGACATTGCCTACTTTTTCTCGGAAGAAAAGGCTACTTTTTTAGTCACCAACGACAATCAACTCCTACCCCTCGAATACAGTCTTGACCACCTCAGCGGAATGCTCAATCCAGACGTATTTTTCCGCATCAATCGGCAGTTTTTAGTGGCTCGCTCAGCTATCAAAAGCATCCAGAGCTATTCGCCTACCAAGTTGAAGCTGGACTTAACGCCCGCCTCTCGCCATGAAATCTTTGTGAGTATCAGTCGAATTTCTGATTTTAAAGATTGGTTGGGGAGGTAAATCAATAACCCAAGTCCTGTCCCCCGACAGGACTTTTTTGCTACCTAATCAGTGCAAAAACCACCGAAAAGCCCATTAAAACAGGGTTCAAGTAGGTGCTGACTTCATCGCTGTAGCTGCTACATTCATCTGTTATACTCCACACTCATCCCTGATTTTATCGTATCCATCCGATAGATAGGGTAGTTCATCCTCTTTCTTTTTCACGGGCGACGATTCCACTACAACTTTGTAGCATAAATCACACTACCATGAGAAAGCAATTACTTGTACTCTTTGCTTTAGCACTTGTTGCTAACACGTCATTCGCACAGTTCCCAGGCATGGGCGGCGGTTCTACGCAGCCTAAAGCGATTCCGGGCACCGCTACCGACCAAACCCCTAAAGGAAACTCCAAAATCACAGGCTATGTGGTGGACTCTGCCTTAACCAAGGCCGTGGAGTTTGCCAGCATTGCCCTTTACAACAAAGCCAACGGTCAGGCCGTCAACGGTACCGTGGCCGACGAAAAAGGTAAGTTTGTACTCAACAAACTCGTAGCAGGCGAATACAAAATCTTGATTTCGTTTTTGGGCTATCGCAACAAGACCATTGATAACATCAAACTCGACAAAGGCCAAGACCTCGACTTAGGCGCTATCAAACTTGGTGTAGCCACCAAACTCCTCGACGAAGTGGTGGTAACAGGTCAGGCGACACTCATCGAAGAAAAAGTGGATCGCTTGGTCTATAACGCCGAAAAAGACCTCACCGCCAAAGGCGGCGACGCTACCGACATCTTACGGAAAGTACCGATGCTGACCGTTGACTTGGACGGAAACGTATCGCTCCGAGGAAGCCAAAACATCAAGGTGTTGATTAACAACAAGCCCAGCACCATTGTAGCGAGCAGCGTAGCCGATGCCTTGAAGCAAATTCCAGCCGACCAAATCAAGACCGTAGAGGTCATTACCAGCCCGTCGGCCAAGTACGACGCCGAAGGTTCGGGTGGTATCATCAACATCATCACTAAAAAGAACAGCCTGCAAGGCATGAATCTTAATGTAGATGGTGGTGTAGGCAACCGTGGCTCGATGTTGTCGCTCAATGGTAGTTATCGTAAAGGCAAGGCAGGCTTCACGTTGGGAGGTTTTGGCCGTGCCAACTACAACACCATCACCCGCACCAACTTAGATCAAAGCAGTACCGTCAAAGGTAATACGGTGTTGACACGTCAGTCGGGCGATGGCCACAGCTCGTTTTTGTTTGGCCAATACAACGCTGGCTTTGATTACGACTTAGCCAAAAACCAGAGCCTTACCGCAGGCGTACGCTACGGGGTTCGGAACATGACCAGCCAACAAGATTTGATTACGCAGTTGTTTACCAACGGCGTAGCGGGCAACTCGTCGGGTCGGAATGTGGACGTGAAAAATCTCTCTGGAACAGTTGATGTCAACGTGGACTATTTGCATACCTATAAGCCACAGCAAGAGTGGAGTATCTCGACACTCTACAGCCGCAACGACCTCACCAACAACTTTGACGCCGATTTGCTCAATAGCACAGGTGTATTGTCGAGCCGTCAGCGCAACCTCAACGGGAATCTCAATCAAGAGTTTACGTTACAAACTGACTATCAGACACCTATCAAGAAAAACCAATTGTTAGAGTTTGGTGGAAAAGGCATTTTTCGTCAGGTAAATAGCAACTATCGTTTCTTGACAGCAGGCCCTACTGGCGACTACAGCTCAGAAAACACGCAGCCATCGGGTGAGTTGATTTACCACCAAAACATTGCAGCGGCGTACTCGTCTTATACCTACACAACCAAGAAACGCTATACCTTCAAAGGCGGCTTGCGTTATGAGCACACATTTTTGGATGCCAGCACTCGGGAAGGTGCCGTGTTGGGTATCGGCGACTACGGGGTGTTAGTACCTAGCTTTAACGCCTCTAAAACGATAAAAGGAACTACCCTCAAGCTGGGCTATAACCGTCGGATTCAGCGCCCAGGGTTACAACAGTTGAACCCTAACTTCAACTCAGCCAACCCTCAAAACATCACGGTAGGGAACCCTTCGTTGAAGCCTGAATTGACCAACAACTACGAGTTAGCCTTGAGCAAAACCATCAAAAAAGTGTTTGTGAACGCTACGTTCTTTGGCCGCTTTACCAACAACGCTATCGTACAGGTAAGTCGCTCGTCAGATACTTTGGCAGGAGCTATTATCAATACGTACCAAAACGTAGGTCGTCAACATGCGTATGGTACCAACTTGTTTGCCAATATTGCCGTCACTTCCAAAATTAACGTAGGCCTATTTGCCAACGTGTTTTACACCAGCGTAAGCGGACAAGTAATAGGTACCAACGGCCTGTCGCAAGAGTTGACCAACTCGGGTATGAACGTCAGCGGAGGGGTATTTTCGCAAGCACAATTCAAAAATGGTTGGGGCGCACAAGCCTTCGGATTTTTGCAAGGTTCGCAGGTGCAATTGCAGGGCCGTCAGGGTGGATTTGGTTTCTACACCGTGGGAATCAAGAAGGAAGCCAAGAGCAAGAAATTCAGCTTAGGCTTAGCCGCAGAGAACTTCCTGTCGAGTCGGTTCAACATCCATTCAGAATTGAATACGGCCCAATTCAATCAGGTTAATGACATTTATTTGTATAACCGAGGAATTCGACTGACCTTTACCTACAAAATTGGTAAAATGACTACCGATGCCCCTCGCAAAAAAGCTCGCTCCGTTAACAATGACGACGTAAAAAGCGATGGCAGCAGCCAATCTACATCAGGAGGTGCTCCGGGTGGTGGACAGCCTCGCCAGTAAACGAAATTACCAACACAATACAATTATTCCATCATGAAAATGAACAAACTCTTTGCTGCTACGGCAGCAGTACTACTCTCAGCGGGGGCTTTTGCTCAAACCGTAGATGAAATTGTGGATAAGCACATTGCTGCTTTGGGAGGCTTAGATAAAATTAAAAGCGTCTCGACCGTTGTAACCGAGCAAGCGCTTTCGATCCAAGGCATGGAGATTCCTGTTAAATCAATCATAGTCGTAGGAAAATCACTGCGCACCGAGTCATCGGTCATGGGAAATACCATGCTTACCGTAATTGATGGTACAACAGGCTGGATGGTACGCCCTGCGATGATGGGAGGTACTGGCGAACCTGAGGATATGCCAGCCGACCAAATCAAACAACAAGCCGGACAGCTTGACCCGTTTGGAGCCTTGGTAGGCTACAAAGAAAAAGGCAATAACATCGAGCTGGTCGGCAAAGAAAAATTGGATAAGGCAGATGTATATCACCTGAAAATCACTACCAAAAGCGGCAATGTGGTAGATGAATATATCGATGCTACAACCTTTATGATAAGTAAACTCAAAGCGTCTGCTAACGGCCAAGATTCAGAAATTCTGTTTTCGGATTACAAGGCGATAGACGGTGTGAAGTTTGCTCATACCATGGAAATGGCAAGCCAAATGGGCGCTTTGTCGTTTACGGTCAACAAAATTACCTTAAATGGCAAAGTGGATGACGCCATCTTCAAAAAGCCAGCTAAATAATCGGTATCTACAGACCGATTGAACAAAAAGCCGTCTCGATAGGGACGGCTTTTTGTTTGAAACTACTATCTTTGAGTTGATAGCCAACCCTTTAGAGTTGGTTGTCGTCTAGTAGGCAGCACCAATTATTTAACTATCGTATGAAAGTATCACTACCTCGCTTTATAATCTTGATATTGATTTGTGTTTCGGTGGCTTGCCGAGACAAAACCGAGGTGGCACCCAGCAGTGATAACGCCACCACGCCCGACTGGACCGACGCCACCCACGGCAATAAGACGGACCCCAACTATTCGGTGGTGTTTCCGCAGAATCAGGTCAATTCGATCGAAATCCGAATGACTACGGCAGACTGGACGGCGATTCGAGAGGATATGAAGCTGCTCAAAGGTGCTGATTTTGGGGCTGGTGGAATGGGCGGCGGCAATGTGAACACTACTACGGAGCCACGTTATGTACCGGTGTCTCTAAAATTCAATGGGAAAGAGTGGTACAAAGTAGGGTATCGACTCAAAGGGAATTCGAGTTTGAGTTCTATCTGGCGGGCAGGTATTTACAAACTGCCTTTCCGACTCAATTTTGATGAATACGAAGACACGTACCCCGAAATCAAAAACCAGCGTTTTTATGGCTTCAAGGAGTTTTCGTTGTCACCAGCCTTCAAAGATGCCTCGCTGATTCGGGAAAAAGTAGCGGCTGATATTTTCAGAATGGCCGGTATTGCCTCTGCTCAAACAGCTTTTTATAAGGTCTATATTGATTTTGGCAGCGGCCTCAAATATTGTGGGGTTTATACCCTGGTAGAAGTGGTGGACGACACCATGATTAAGAACCAATTCGGCGAAGACAACGGGAATATCTACAAGCCCGAGTCCACGTTTCAGACTTTTGTACAAAGCCAATTTGAAAAGAAAAACAACGAAGACCTTGCCGATTGGACTGATGTAAAAACCACCATCACAGCGCTAAACGACCCCATTCGTACCAGCAATCCAACACTATGGCGGAGCAACCTAGAGAAAGTCTTTAATGTAGATTATTTCTTGAAATGGCTGGCTGTTAACACCACGTTGGTCAACTGGGATACGTATGGTGCCATGGCGCACAATCATTATCTATACAACCACTCTGCCCAAAAACTCCTCTGGATTCCGTGGGACAACAACGAGGCCCTCACCAGCCAAGTACGAGTTTCGTTAGGCTTGTCCGAAGCAAAAACTAACTGGCCTTTGATTCGGTATTTGGCCGATGACCCGGTTTATTTTGCCAAATACAAGGAGTATGTGCGTGAATTCAACGATAAGGTGTTTACGACGGCCAAAATGAACGCACTTTTTGAAGCCAACACTGCCCTAATTACACCCTTTGTAAACGGCACCGAAAAAGAAGAAAAACCCTATTCTAACCTCACTAGCCTCAGCACTTTTACCAGTGCTATCAATGATCTGAAATCTCACGTATCCGCTCGTAATCAGGCAGTTCAGACTTTTTTGAAGTGATAAAAAACAAGCGTAATACCAGTGCTGTACTGAAGTGAAAACCTTACCCTGTCAGTGGCCGCAGACCTTGACAGGGTAAAACTCCCGACTATAACTTCCTTGACTCCTCGGTCCTCTGCCTTTTAGTTACCAACCCACGTACCCTTCGGGTGTAATGTCGCAGAGGCGTACGTAACAAATGGCTTGACCTCGGTGATGGATGATGTGGTTTTCCATAGCATATAGCAAACGCCATTTGGGTATATCGTCGCCGGCAAAGGTTTCTACTTCTAACAATTTGGCAGGCGCAATATCTTTGACTACTTGCTCTACCCAGTCATAAAACTTGCCGATTTCGGCAGCTACCTCGGCTTTTGAAAGCTTACCCCAAGGTTTGGGTTTTTCGTAGGGGTCGGGTACGCCCAAGCGAGCCGATACTTGCCCCGCAGTGTAGTTAATGCAATGCACAAATTGAGTCCGAAACGAAAATGACTCAGGAGTATATTTAAAGTCAAGCTTAGTTTCGGGCATTTGATTAAACACCACCAAGGTATATTCTTTGGAGCGCTTCCACGCCACTAAAAATTCTTCTTTGAAGGCTTGTAGGTCTTTTTCGGGTTGCGTGTGTGCAAGCACAGGCAACGCAACGACCGAACTTAACATAGATTGAAGGGCTTTTTTTCGAGTAATTTTCATGCGAAAATGAATTGTTGATGAAAAGACTTAACTTTGACCTGCACAAGTTACAACAAATTGCTATGTCTATCCTCAAATTTCCGTTGCGGTATGAAGGTTCTTTAGGTGAAAAAACACTTTATACCCTTTTTGATAGTGGAGCAACATTTTCCTGCGTAAACCCTGACTACGTTGATGACTTAGAGAAATTGATTCCCTTACATCGCCCTAAGTTGGTGGCTACCGCCAATGAAGGACACTATATGGAAATCAAATATAGAGTAGTACTCGATTTCTATATTGACGATATTCCGCTGTCAGATGAATTTATGGTGGTTCCCAACCTTTCCGAAGAAGCTATTTTGGGTGTAGCTACGCTTCAAAAATGGCGAATTAAGCTTGATTTTGAACACGACACCGTTTATGTAGATCCAAAAGTAGCCAAATTGATGTTAAAACAACTCAAATAAGTCTCAGTGTGGGTCTCCTTCTTTCAGACAGCAGCCGTGTACTTCTTCCCGTTTCTGAACGTCGGCTTTTAGCTCGTCGGCGTCGTAGCCTATCGAAACGATGAATTTTTTAAGTTGCTCCTTTGTGGTTTTTTTAGGGTGATAAACTACCTCTATGGCCTTGGTTTTGAGGTTGATACGTACGTCTTTTACTCCTTTTTCGTAAGCAATACTTTTGGCTAATCGGTATTCGCAACTACCACAAATTCTACTGCTTTTGATTTGGCATGACTGTAGTTCTTCTGCATTGTGAATAAGCAGAGGAAAGGCAAACGTCACCTGCAAAAACTCGCTTCGTTTCATGGATAGAGGTAGTTTATCAATTTATTGAACAACGGTAGAATAGGCTTATTTCTTACTTTTTTGCTTTTCTTTATCAAAAAGCGGTTTCAGACCCATGTCATACATTTCGAGCATCATGTCGGCTACAATTTTGTCCGTTTTGCTCACTGAGCCAGCATTGTAAGGTGGTTTTGGATCGTACTCTAAATCTAGCATAACTCCCTTGGTGTATTTTTCACCCATGAGCTCGTTCATGATGCCCAGCGCCATGTCCATACCCGCCGTAACGCCCGCCGAAGTCCAGTACTTGCCGTCACGAACGTAGCGTTCGGGATGGTAAGTAGCGCCGTACATTTTCATGATTTCGGCGGCACGATACCAGTTGCAAGATACATTTTTTCCGTCTAACAATCCAGTTGCCCCCAAAATCCACCCGCCTGTACACACACTGGTGGTATAAAGAGAGGTTTTGTCAATTTTCCGAATCCAGTTCAGCACCGTGGTATCTTGCGTTTGCATAAAGGTTTCTTTGGCTCCGCCCGGTATGATTAAGATGTCTAACTTTTCTACGTCGGCAATAGATTTATCCACTTGTACTTTCAATCCACGCTGATTTTTGACAAACCCTTTTTGTTTGGCCACAAAGAAAATATCAACGCCCATCAGTTCAGACAAAACTTGATAAGGCCCGATAGCATCGAGGGTATTATAGCCGTCATAGACGTAAACGCCAATGGTTTTAATAGGTATTTTGGGCTTAGTCATGATAATTTGCATCATTTCTTCGTGACGCTTGGCATCGTCAGGCTGTTGAGCAAAAGAGGAACTAACTACTCCTAAGAGTAAAATACAGACTAAGAGGATTTTAGGTTGTTTCATGGGGTGAAATGTTTAGATAAAAGAAAAATAGGTTTAGGTTCCCACCGTATCACAAGGCGGGCACTGAAAGTAAGCCTTCTTGAGGTTGAGGGTGGTGCGGTCTTGGGCGTTTGACAAACCAAAGCCAACGGCAAAAAACAGTAGGGTGAAAATAAAAGCCTTCATGGTATTGTGTAGGGGATATTACTAAAACCCAACATTCAGGGTGACACCCAGTGTGCGTGGAGGAGCCATACGAACAGTACGACCAAAGCTGGTATCGCCAGAACCATACATGAGGTAGCGAGAATTACCAAGGTTTTGTACCCAAAATGAGAAATTCATACTAGCCACTTGGAGATTGACTCGGGTGTTTATCAGGCTATAGCTTGGTTGCTGGAGTGTATTTTGCAAATCGGTGTAGTAACTACCAATACTGCGAACTTCACCTCGTAAACTTAATTTAGCCGCCTTTGAAAGAGGAATGCCATATTGAGCTGCTAGATAAAGGGTATGACTGGGCGCATTGGTAAGTTTATTGTTAGAAACATCTATTTTTTGCTCAGCATAGGTAACAAAATTCAGGCGAGTAAGCGTAAAATTTTGGTACTTACCGTGGTTGATGCCTAGGCTTGCGTCAATCTCTAAGTTTTTGACAGGCAGAAAGTTAGCGTCAATCTCTACGCCTTTGGTTTGAACATCGCCTAAGTTTTCACGAGCATACGTAAACGGTGCTACGAGGTTATAAAATTGTAGGTCTTTCCAGTTGATGAGAAAAAGGTTTAAGCCAAATCTGGCTTTGTTATCAAATGCAGTGGCTTTTAGACCTACCTCAAAATTATCCGAAAATTCGGGTTTGAACGTCTGCGATACACCTGCGGGCAATCGTTGGGCATTGATACCACCAGTTCGGAAGCCTCTAGTATAGCTCACAAATACACTTGACTTCGTTCCGATTTTATAGTTCAGAGCAAACTTAGGCGATAGAGCAGTGTAGTTGCTCGAAACGGTGGTGTCAGGCTTTATAAAACTCAAGACACCTCCTGAAAATACAGCATCCCCAAAACCATTGAATACCGACTTACGGTTCTCGTTGTCGTAGCGCAAGCCTGCCGTTAGTTCAATAGATGGCGTGATTTTATAGCCTACTTGACCAAACAGTGCTATGCCACTATTGATGCTTTTATTACGGAAAGCAGAATACATACCCGGCGCTAACTCATAGGCCAAATTGGTGGTAGGTTCGTAGCCAGTTTGGGCAAAATAATAAACCCCTGCTGAGTACGAAAGGGGCGAGGCTGCTTTGTTTGAGTTGATTCGGACTTCTTGACTAAACACCTGCTGAGGGGGCAGTAATTCGCCAATTTCTTTTTCACGAAACGAATGGTAATACCCCGGAAAGTCAATGTCTTTGTACGCCATCCGAATGTTTTGGAACGCCAAAATGGAGGTTAGTGTATAGCCCGAACCGTAATACTTGAGATTTAATGAGGAGTTGATGATATTGCGCTTGTGGGTACCGATGCGGGTCAAGTAAATCTTATCAGGATTAGCAAAGGCTATCTTTTCATTGGCAACACTGAGCATAAATCCAGTGGCATCTGAGCGGTCAGCTTGAGCTTTTATGTTGAGGGTAGCACTGAAATTACTGCTCGGCAACCAACGTAAAAAAGCATTACCATACAAGCTTTGTTCGTCGCCCACCCGAGCGCCTTGGATGTTTTTTTCCGTTTTGCCTAAGCCTGTAGTGTCGTTTTTCTCGAAGCCGTGGCGTTGATTAAAAACACCGTTGATTCCAAAAAATAATTTGTCTTTTACAAGGGGCGTTTTGAAGCCCACATTATAACGCTGTATGCCTAAATTCCCTACGGTTGCTTCGGCAAATCCAGTTGTTCGATTGGTGGGTTTCTTCGTGATGATGTTCACTACACCTCCCATCGCATTTCTCCCAAAAAGTGTTCCTTGAGGGCCTCTAAGCACTTCAATTCGTTCGATATCAGCTAATTGAAATCCATTGGCAAGAATGTCCAGCGAGTTGACGTCGTCCACATAGGTAGCTACGGCAGGATTTTCGCTAAATACTTGGATGCCACGAATAGACTGAATCTGCTGAAACGCCACACCCAGCTCTTGATACAAAAAGTTGGGTACAATGGCTGTTAAATTGCGTAATTCCAAAATACGGGCTTCCTCTACCTTTTTGCCCGAAATTGAAGTGACGGCTATGGGTGTATTCAAGACGTTTTGTTCAGTTTTATCAGCCGTTACCACCACTTCGCTTAACTCTTGTGAACTTTCGTGGAGGACAACATCTAGGTTGGTTTGACCTTTTACGGCTACCGTCTGAATTTTAGTAGCATAGCCAACGGCACTCATCGAAACGGTATATTGGCCATTGGCCAAGCTGATTTCAAATGCTCCGTTTTTGTCGGTGGCTGCTCCTTTGGGCGTATTCAAAACCACCACCGATGCTCCTACGAGACCTTCGCCAGTTGAGGTTTTGATGGTACCCTTGATAGATTGAGCAAAAATGGGGCTCATCATCAGTACATTAAGTACAACTAATACACTTTGTCTCATGTGAAATTTATTTTTTGATTTACGATAGGTGAACCCCGAAGGACCATGAATTACATAGCCCTTTAAACCTATCAAGACTTAGTCAAGTAGGTGGAGTTCCTGAATTTTTAATGTTATTGAAAGAAAAATCAACCCTTAAGTAGCCGACTTAGCAGTTATTCTGAAATAAAATTCAACCAATCCAAGATTGGGCTCAACAAAGCCACGCTTCTGCTAAGTGAACACTTGGCACGGTTTGCATTGAGAAAGGGATAAGAAGATAGAAATCAAACCCAAGAAGGTGGGTGAAAAATGCCCATAGGCGTTCCTTCGGAGAGAGAGGATAGGTAAGGAACCTGAGGGCTTTCGATGCGATATGACCAGACGGTAGGCTGGAAGTCAAACGAGTAAGCCGTGAGTGTAGCAGGTACTTCAAACAATTGCTTGAAGAAATCTCGCTCGGCTTGGCGTTGTTCTTGTTCTTGGGCAGCGGCAATGCGCTTAGCCAAGTAGCACTTGCCATCGCAGTGCAGTTGGGGTTTATCCCGATTGACGCACAAGTAGTTTTTGATATAATCTTTGCGGAGTTGGTAGTCTAGGTACACAAGCGGAATCACCAGCGAGCGCATCAGCATGAGCATCGCTAGTAAAACTAATCCGATTTGTGTATGACGTTTCATTCTAATCCTTGAACACATTTAGTTTATATTCTTCAGCAAGCACTTTCAGGTATAAGTATTTGTTTATCAGTATTTTACGATTAACTGATAACGGTTAACTAATAACGCTTAGGTACTTACCTTAATAAACTTGTCTTATGTTAGTAGTTGTCTTATTGTTAGTTGCTTACCAGGGGCTACTTTCTGTTTTTCCGCATTTAGCCGAATTTTTTCCGAAAAAAGGATTTATCGTATCCGTAGATTTTTCACTAATCCAATAGCCTGCTTGGCTGGGGCTTGCTTTCGTACAATGCACATAGTACAGCGGTTTTTCGATGACCTGAAAGGCTTTCAGCAAACGGCGTAAGTCTTTAGAAACATCGCCAAAGTGATCTCGCTGGTGCTGCACAGATTGGGTCTCACTGATATGCTCGGTATTAAAGCTTAACTCTTCGTAGATTTTCTCGTAAAATGCCTTCTGTACGGGTGACAATAAGCTCTTGTTGAGATTGTCGAGCAAATTGAGCAGCAGCGCAGCAGCCTTGCTGGCTTCGGTGCCATTGTCTGCTCCCATCGCATTTTTGATGTCAAAGTAGTAGCCAAGCATTTTCCGAAAACTGTTTTTGAGGGCTTCGTTGCTCACTTTCAAATCCGCTTTTTCCCAGTCGGCATCGGTATAGTTGGCAAAGGCCGCCTCAACAGGCGCAGGAGCATATTCGGCAAAGCGGGCTTCTTTGATGAACGACTCGTCGTTGAGGGTGTTCAAAAAAGCAATGATTTGGGCTTTTTCGTCCTTACTGAGCGCAATGCCCAAACGTCCGTTTTGTTTGAGCAATGGGTCGAGGCTGGGGCTGTCTTCCACACCTGAATCGTAATGGTCAAGCACTTCTTCGAGGGTACCCAAGCGGCCGTCGTGCATGTAGGGAGCCGTAAAGGCCAAATTGCGTAGGCTTGGTACTTTAAACTTATATCGGTCGCTCTCGTTGAGGGTAACATCGTAGCGACCAACGTCAGTGTTTAGGGCTGCTTTCAAGCCATTATTGCGATGGCTGAAATCCGAAAAAAGTACCCCAGCATGGCAAGAAGTGCATTTTTGTTCAAACAGTTTCATACCTTTTTGCTCCGTTTCGCTTAGTGGCTCGCCTTGCGAGATAAACTTATCGTAGCGACTATTGGCCGAAACCATCGTGAGCATAAACTGCGAAAGCGCCTTCAGAAACCGCTCCGAGTTGATTTCGGTTGAGCCAAAAGCTTTTTCAAACAGCGGTGGATATTGTTTGGTAGAGCGCAATTTATCTAATACGTTGGCCAGCGTTTCGTCCATTTCGGCTGGGTTTTGAAGCGGCGACACAGGAAACAAGTCGAGGTCATGCACGCCGCCGTCCCAGCCAAAGTCTTTTGACCACGCCAAGTTGAACAGCGGCATCGAATTGCGCTTGGTGAGTAGGTCGTTAATCCCGTGACTCAGCGCATGACCATGCTGCGTAAATCCTGCCGATTGCTGATGGCAACTGGCACAACTCACGGTATTGTCTTTAGAAAGTAACGCATCATAAAACAGGGTTTTGCCCAGAGCGATGCCGTCGGTACTGAGCGGATTGCTGGCAAAATGATACGTTGGTTTCGGAAAATGGCTAGGTGCTTGAAACAAAGGTTGTTCCTCTGCCAGTCGAAACGACAGCAGAAGCACAAGACCCACAGCACCCAAAAGATAGTTAATGCGCAACATCCGTGTAATATCCGTTAAGACGAATTATTTCATGCCCAAGGCTACTTTACTTTCGCTCGATTTGGGAGTCTCTTTTTTGAAACCTTCAAAGGAGAACATCTGCGTGTAGTTGTCGGCAACGTTTTTAGAGTATGGACCAGCCATTACGGTCGGGTTTTTGGCCAAATCTACATTGGTAGTGCCGTTGAACAATTTAGAAGCATCGGCTTGTACCTCAATTTGAGCCGTTTGTTCGGCTTTGATTTTGAGTTTTCCACCAAAATCTAAGTTAGCTTGCTTGATGTTATTGAGGGTCTTTTTGTCGCCAATGCCGCCAAACAAGCCAATGTGGTACATAAAAATCGGCTCTTTGCGGTTGCCTGTAAGCTGAATTTGAGGCGAAGTACCTTCCATTTTTACGAAGATATAGCCCGAATTCCAAGCCCAATACATGTCTTTGCCTTCGCCGCCTACGTCGAGGCAGCCTTTGCGTTGACCGATTTCGGAGGCGCTACGGGTGCTATCAACACCAATCACAAAGCGCAAACCTACATAACTGCCTTTTGGGATGTTGTTGAGCGTAATGGTTTGCGTTTCGGGGCGGTTTTCCCGTACCAAGAAGTAACTTTCGTCTTGTGGTACTACATACGAAGAGCCATCCTTTCTGACTAATTCGAGATTACTGACATAGTATTGAAAAAGCGATACCTTAAATTCGTTACCAGAAGCGTTGGTATAACTTTTGGTATTGAGCACCAGGTCTTCGCTGCCAACTCTATTGTCGAAATGGATAGAAAGTGAGCCTGTTTTTTGAGCATTTGCCAAAGATGCCACTAAGAAGCAGCAAGCAAAGAATAGTTTTTTCATTGGATTATGGGTTTGAAACAAGAATTAGTTTGGGTGTTTTTTTTGATTTTACTTTTCGCCGCCACCACAGTAAGAACCCTGTAATGGCTAGCAAACCGGGGGTAAGTCCTATAATGACGTATAGAATTTTGATACCAACGCCACCATAATTACCCACGTGCAGTGGGAAAAACGTATCTTTGATGCGAGTCCAAGTGTCTTGTTGGTCATAACGAGTCACGCCCACTACTTGACCTGTGAAGGCGTTGATAGCCACTTCGTTACTGCCGCCAGTAATGAGACTTTGGCCAACCAAGTAGCCGCTTATGCTAAAATTTCGCTCCGGTTGCGTGGGCAAATAGACATACGATGGCACGAGTTCGGGCAGAAGCCGAGTGGCTTGAGCATACAAGCCGTCTAGCGACACCTTCGCCAAGGTATTGGGTTTGGTCGGAATCACTTCTCGTTGCCAAACGCTCGCTTCAAAAGCAAACAGGTTCATCCAGAAGCCTGTGAAGAAAATGATGACATTCAGTACCAGCGACCACACGCCCACTATTCGGTGCAAGTCCGACGAAATGGTACGCCAGTTTTTGCGATTGATGCTTACTTGGAAGGTGAGTACTTTCCAGATGAATTTTCGATAAACCAATACGCCTGTCAGTATTGAAATAAGCATGGTAATGCCAAAAATAGCCGTGAGGGCTGCGCCGGGCATTCCAAGATGGAACGAAAAATGAAACTGAAAAATCCATTCTATCCAGCCTACTTCTAAGTCGTCGCTGCGGCCTCGGCGTAAGATTTCGCCGGTGTAGGGATTGAGGCTAACAGCCCCTAAATCGTATGAAACGAGGCGGGCGTCGTTGAGGTACAGCCGAAACTGGTGTGCCTCCGAAGCCGTAGCTTCGGGGTTGAGCCAAGCGATGCCGTCGAGGTCTGGATATTGCGAGGTAATGAGTTGATACTGTTTATCGAGCGAAAGCTTATGGCCTTGCGGCGTTACGTGGTGCATCGGTGGATACAGCCATTCGTCAAGCTCTTCTCTAAATACCAACAACGAGCCACTCAGCCCCAACAAGAGCAGAAAGATACCGGTGATAAGGCCAAACCACGTATGGATTTTAAAGAGTTTTCGATACATCAGGATTGTGATTCACAGCGGTAAAAGAGGTGTTAATGATGACATTTTTCCATCACTTCATGGAATCGGTCATGTAAGGCAAAAATGGCTTTTTTGATGTCAGCTTCAGGTTTTTTGGCCTTCACCATTTCTTCCAACTCTTTTGATTCTTTGGCGAGTAATTCAACAGATTCTTTCACGCCTTTTTTCTGATAATCGGTGGGGATGGGCGATTTTTGTAAAAGACTGGCTTTTTGGGCTAAATCAGCAGCGTTTTTCATAACGGGCTGTAAGTCACCATTTTCGGCAGGGTGAAAACTCATGGCCATTACCGAATGATATTCGTCTAATTCTTTCCAGCTTGCTTTTTGTGCAGAAACGGATACAGAAATTAAGACTAAAGCGAAGAGAGTAAGGAGTTGGTTCATGTAGATGCAATTAGAATAAAATACTTAGGTGAATGGTTAGTTGATGGTATTGTTTGATTTGGCCACTGACTAATTGTTGCGCCAGAGGCAATTGACTATTGATGCCGAGACTAACATGTTTGAAATAGCTTTCGACACCCACACTGCCAGCCAGTAAATCGCCGCCAGTTAGGTTATTAGCCAAGCCATTGACTTGATTTTGTTGGCTGTGTTCGTAGTAAAGTCCTGCATTGGGCATCAAGGTGACGTTTGCTATCGGAATCGTTCTAAAAACACTTGCGTTGGTTGTAAACCGATTTCCAAAACGATACTGATTGCTATTGTCAGTATTCATTTTGTAGGCCATGTTGGTGGTCAGTCCCCAGTCTTTGTAGCGAAGCGTGTAGATTACATTGGCGATGAAATCAACACTGCCCGTGCCTAACTGAAAATTAGCATTGGCCACTTCACTAACCGATTGTTCGTCATATTTGTACCTCCCCGTAGGCAGTTTGGCACCTCCGCCTATCATCAAACTTTGCGTGATGGCATGAGCTGTAGAGTCCCAAAAGGTATTGAATAGGTTGTAGTGCGCCATTAGCGTAACGTCGCCCAAGCCTTGCAGGCTGGCTTTATCGCCTGATGATAGCATGGTTTGGGTATTCATCGCAAACGGTACAAAAAACAACACTTGCGTTTTCTTGAATGGATACAACCTTCCCCACAATTCGGCGGTTTGAAAAGATTCTTGAGTCCGCAGCAACTTACTGGTCAAGTGCGAGTCAAAACTCACTTGCTTGTAGCGCAAGCCCACAAAACGCAGGTGCGATTGAGGCAACATACCAAAAAATGTGCCTCCGTTGCCACACCCACACATATCGCAAGCCATGCTTTGAAAAGCACAAAAACATAGAAACAGAAAGTAGATAGTTGAGTGCTTTAGGTAACTCGTTGATGGTAGTCTGTCGGGAGACAGACCACGGCTCTCCCCCTCGGTCTGTCCCCTGACAGACCGACGCAGTAGCAACGATAACAAGCATAAAAATATCAAGTACATCTTTTTAGTCATCTTGTTAAGGGGCAAAGCGTTTGTTGGTCAAAAACTCTTGGTCGGTGAGGGTATTCAAAAACGCAATAATCTGCCGCTTTTCGACCTCTGTGAGCGGAATCCCTCTCCGCCCGTTTTGGATAAGCAGCGGGTCAAGGTTGGGCGTTGCTTGCACTCCTTCAGCATAGTGATTCAATACGTCGTCGAGGGTGTAGAAGCGCCCATCGTGCATGTAGGGTTTGGTAACGGCTACATTTCGCAGGCTGGGTACTTTAAACTTGTATTTATCCGTCGGATTTTCGGTAATTCTGAATCTTCCTACGTCCATACTGCCTTGAATCGTCAGACCGTTGTTGCGATAACTATGGTCGGTAAACAACGTACCTGTATGACAAGAAGCACATTTTTGCTGAAACAGTGCCAGCCCTTGTTTTTCGTCTTCTGAGAAGGTAACGCCTTCATTCCGAACATACTTGTCGTAGTTGGAATTGGCCGAAACCAGCGTTAGCATAAACTGCGACAGCGCTTGCAAAAAACGTGCACCAGTGATTTCGCTCGTGCCAAAAGCTTTTTTGAATAAGACTGGATAGTTTTCGGTTTTGCGGAGCTTTTCCAGCACTTTTCCAGTCTTTTCGTCCATCTCTAAGGGATTTTCGATGGGCGCAATCGGAAACAAGTCTAAGTCGCCTACGCCTCCATCCCAGAAAAACTCTTTTTCCCACGCCAAATTCTGAAGGGGCAACGAATTGCGAGTACCTTTCTGATTATCAATACCATGACTTACGTCGTGCCCGTGATGCGTAAAACCTGCACTCTGCTGATGACATTCGGCACACGAAATGCTTCCATCTCTGGACAACAGCGTTTCGTTAAATAAAGCTTTGCCTAACTCAACTCCTGCGGGTGTGATGGGATTGGTCTCAAAATGATACGTAGGTTGTGGGAAATTGTCAGGCACGCTAAACAATGTAGCAGGGTCGGTCTGTTCTGACAATGAACATCCTAACAGCAACCCTGCTAACACAACACCAACCTGTACTCTATTGAGTAACATTTTCTTAAATTTCGTAATGAAATCCTTTAGATTTAACCTAATTAATCGTTATGAACGTGATCTACCGTAAACATTTTTTGGTAATTGTTGGCGATAGGCGTTCCAGCAGCCGGACTGTGTACACTGTTGGTTTCGGCTAATTTGATAGTAGAAACTGCATTGAAGATTTTACTAAAATCTGCCACCAAGTGAATGGTAGGGGCAATGCTTTTCCGAACAGTAGCGGCCTCGTCCATCGTCAACGTAACCGTACGCAGGTTGTTAGGCGTGACGGCTGTGCGGCCTCCAAAACCTCCAATATGCAATTCGTATTTGTTGATTCCAGCGGAGTTTTTGGGGACAACAGGTGAAGTGCCTTCTAACTTAGCAAAAATGTAGCCCGAGTTCCAGGACCAGTACATGTTGTCGTCGCCATACGAAGTGGGGTCTAATACCCCCGTGCGTTGCGATACGTCCGAAATACTTTTTGTACTGTCAACACCTACTACAAAACTGAGTTGGGTATAATCGGCAGCAGGTACGTCTTTCAGCACAGGCAAGAGTGTCTTTGAATCGGCCTGACGAACCAAGAAGTACTGGTCAGGAAACTTCACTACAGTTCCGTCACTCTTTTTCAAAGCCACATTGCTAATAAAATAATTGAAGGTAGTTACTGTAAAGTCTTCACCAGCACTATTCTTGTACGTAGTAGTGCCCAATGCCAGTGCTTGTGTGCCAACTCGGTTGTCAAACTCCAGCGTTATGTTGTTTTTGTCGTTGGCGCCAATGGCATCTACTTCATCTTTCTTACAACCCAATACCACAGCCACTAACAGCGCAGGTACCATAAAAAGTCTAAGTGTTGTTTTCATTCTTGTCAAGTTGTTTGATTCATACTTACCGAACGGGAAATCCATCTGGTTCGGCAAATCGTTTGTCTTTCAAAAAATCTGTGTCTGTCAACGTATTCAAAAACGCAATGATTTTTCGTTTTTCATCGGCATTGAGCGGAATCCCCAATCGTCCGTTTTGTTTCAGAATAGGGTCTAAATTGGGCGTGTCTTGTACGCCTGCATCGTAATAATTCAATACTTCTTGGAGCGTTTTGAAACGCCCATCGTGCATATAGGGCAGCGATTCGGCAATGTTGCGCAGGCTCGGAACTTTAAACTTGAAGCGGTCGGTTTCTTGTTTGGTAATCTCATAACGACCTTCGTCCCACACGGTCTGAATACTCGGTACGCCGTTGGTATAAACCAATTTGCTACGCTCAAACTTCGGGATGCCGTTGTTGCGATAGCTTTGGTCTGTAAATAAGATTCCCGCATGGCAAGTCTTACAACCTTTGTCTTCAAAAAGCTTCATACCATCCAGCTCGTCGGCGGTGAGCGTTACTTCGTTGCGTAAGTATTTGTCATAACGGCTGTTGGCCGATACGAGCGTAAGCATAAACTGCGACAGAGCTTTCATCATGCGTTCGGCGGTGATTTCGTCGGTACCAAAGGCTGCCTTAAACATCGTCGGATACGCCTTGCTGTTACGGAGTTTACGAACCACATTGTCTAGGTTGTCGTCCATCTCGTCAGGATGCTGAATCGGGAAGGCAGGCAACTGGTCTAAATTGGTGATGCGACCGTCCCACATAAATGTTTTTTCCCAAGCCAGATTCTGAATAGTCAGCGCATTTCGGAGACCTATTCGCCCATTAATGCCATGACTGATGTCATGCAAATGATGCGTAAACACAAAATATTGCCGATGACATTCTCCGCAAGCAATGGTGCTATCTCTGGAAAGAATCCCATCGTAAAACAGTTGTTTCCCCAAGTAGAAACCCGCTTGTGTGATGGGGTTTTGGTCCAGCGGGTACGTAGGTTGAGGAAAGGTGCTGGGCGCACTAAACAGTGGAGTAGGCTTCACTTCATCGGGTGAGTTGCCAGACGTAGAACAAGCCCAAACAAACAGGATAGCGGAAGCAATCAGGTAGTTTCGCATGTATTCAAAAATTGAATGTCAAGGATTTATCACGCACAACAGGGTAACACTGCTCATCAACCACACCTAACTCAACCTGAATACACCACTGTGTTTGCGTGGTATGACATGCAAAGAATACAACGAACAATCGAACCGATTAGTTTTTGGCTTGGCCTATAACTGTTTGTAAGGGGCGAACTCCTGCCAAGAACTAGCAGAGTGGAGGGTGAAAAATGGCCGAAGAGGAACCTTCGGGCATGAAGTCGGTATAATAGAACCGAAGTACTGGCTTCAGAAAAGCGACGGTAGGCTCAAACCGAAACGAAACAAGGGGGCTGTCACAAGAGACAACTTCAATGAGTTTTTGAAAGAAATCTCGTTCGGCTTGGCGCTGTTCTTGCTCTTGTGCTGCGGCAATGCGTTTGGCCAAATAGCACTTACCGTCGCAGTGAAGCTGAGGTTTATCTCGATTGACGCAGAGGTATTTGGCAATGTAATCTTTACGAAGCTGGTAGTCCATGTACAGCACCGGAATCACCAGCGAGCGCAGCAGCATAAGCCCCGCCAGTGCAAGCAAACCGATTTGAGTAGAAATCTTCATGGAAACCAATTTGACGCAAAGGTACAACCCAATACCGAAAACACAATAATAAATTCATTATCACGAAAACGAACGGGATGGGTACCTTATGATAAATCTACCAACATACTTCAAGGCAATTGATACTGCTGAAAAAACGCCCAAATCAAATCATTGGCATTGATGGCCGTAGAGGGTTCATCGGCGGCTTCTCGGCTACGCACTCCTCCTGGCCATGAATGTCCTCCATCATTGGTTAGATAAAGGTCAATGGTGCTATTATTACATACCATCCATTTGGTGCGGGTGTAGGTTGTAGTTGAGGTAATGGTTTTGGAAGCGGCGCTGCATCCGTTCAACTCAATCCATGTGTTGATGCCTCGCTCCACAGGTGGGAAATAATACCCAAATATCCCGATACCGCCGCCATAAGGTACTTTTGCATCAAGTTTTGAATGTAAATGCAAAATTGGTACAGCTCTTGAAGGGCGGCACGGCTGAGTAGTAGCCATTGTGCCAGCCACAGGAGCTACAGCAGCGATTTTTGACGATAGTTCACAAGCCAAGCGGTAGCACATCATGGCGCCGTTAGACATACCGGTGGCATATACCTTTTTGGGGCTAAGCTTCGGGTATTTTGCCAACAATTCGTCAATGAGCAAGCTGATGAATTTGACATCATCAATATTCTTCTCAACGGCATAGTCGCAACAAGTACCTGCATTCCACGTGCGAGCACCCAAGATACCGTCGCTTTGTACACCCTCTGGGTACACAATCGCAAACTGGGCATTATTGGCTTTGTCGGTGAGTAGGTAGTCATTTTCCATTTGGGTGGCTTTGCCTCCGCCTCCATGCAGGGCAATCACCAACGAAACCCCCGACGACTGGTCATAATTGGGCGGCAAGTTGAGCAGGTACGTTCTGCTTCGGCCATCTACTACCAGGCTGCCTTGTACTCGCAAGACGGTTGGCTCTGTTGGAGTAGCGGTATCCTTTGTTCGACAAGCAACAGCCGCTATAAATGCGAACCAGATGATAATTTTTTTCATGGTACTGTGTCGTAAATAAACAAAGAAGATTCTTCAAAAAGTGTTAAATAAAGTGTTGCTCTACAGAACGGAAAAATTTGACAAATAGACATGTTTGAGAAGAAATGGTTTAAAATTGACCCATATTTCTTGTTTTTATTCAATTTTTTTCAAGCAAAACCCTAAAAAATAAGTTTCTAAAAAACTTAGAAATCTTCAAAATATTTGCAGCCCAAATCCGTCTCGACTAGAAATGGGTATGTTTGGAAGTGTTCCTGTTGAGAAATCCCAAAAATCTCATTGACAATTCTAAGGTTTGCTCTTACTTTTGCATCGTCAACCTAGTTGACTAATAAAGCGGGAGACAGTTTTACGAAACTTAGTACGTCCAAATTCTGTTTGCCTCATTACACGGCCATCAACGCATGAAATTTATATCGCTACTCTTTGGAATTATATGGATTGGTTGCGCCAGTCATTTACAAGCTCAACCCATTACCCCTCAAACAACTACAAAAATTAGGGGTCGAGTATTAGATGCTAAAACTAATCAGGCACTCCCGTTTGCTAATATAGCCATTGTAGGAACTCGATTTGGAACCCAAGCCGACGACCGAGGTAATTATGTACTCGAAACCAAGGAAAAGAATATCAAGTTACAGGCCACCATTGTAGGGTATATGCCCGAAGTCAAGACCATTCCGGCAGGGGTAGAAATCACAGTTAATTTTAGACTGAAATCTCAGATCAACGAACTACAAGCGGCTACCGTTAAGGGCAAGAAAGAACGATACCGAAACAAAGACAACCCAGCCGTTGAGCTAATTCGGAAGGTGATTGACCATAAAGCGCAGAACCGCAAAGAAGGGGCGGCGTACTTTCAATACGAAAAATACGAGAAGCTTCAAATGGATTTGTCGAACGTTACCGAGAAGTTTCGGAACAAGCGTTCGCTGCGGAAATTCGACTTTATTTTCAATTATTTAGATACCTCAGAGGTAACAGGCAAGGTGAATTTGCCGCTGTATCTGAAAGAGAACCTGTCGGATGTGTATTATCGTAAAGAACCCAAGAAGTTGCGAGAGTACGTCAAGGCTGAAAAAATGACCAGTTTAGGCGGCTACATTGATAATAACGGCATTGCGAGCTACTTGGATGTGCTATATCAAGAAATTAACATCTACGATAATAACATAGGAATTTTAGGAACCGAATACGCTGGCCCGGTTAACCCCGTAGCGCCCAATCTATACAAGTTTGTGCTCTTGGATACGCTCAATTTTCATGGTACCAAGTGTGTTAAGTTAGGCTTTGCTCCTCGTAATCAGACCGATATGTTGTTTTTGGGCGATATGCTGATTGCCTTAGATTCGAGTTATGCCATTAGGCGAGTGCAGATGGGTTTTTCAAAAGAAGTGAATATCAACTTTGTGAACGACCTACGCATTACCCAAGAGTTTGACCCAGTGAAAACAGAAGGCGATTCGCTAGCCAACGGAGGGCAAATGCTCAGTCAAGACGAATTGATTATTGAGTTCAACCTACTCAAGCAAGACAACCGTATGGGCTTGTATGGGCGGCGAAGTGTATCGTATCAGAAATATGTGCTTAATCAACCTATTGAGGAGCGTTTCTTTGATGGTGCAGCCAAAGTAACCAAGCTCCCAGAAGCTCAAAAACGTGATGATAACTTCTGGGAAAAAAGCCGGCATTCGCAGCTGAGTAAACAAGAGTCGGGTATCTATCAAATGGTGGATAGCGTTCAGAAAGTGCCTGCTTTTAGGCGAGTTATGAATGTGGCCACCTTGCTACTATCAGGCTGGAAACCAGGGCGTTTCTTTGAAATAGGACCAGTTAATGCCTTTTATAGTTTTAATACCGTAGAAGGGCTTCGCTTGCGGTTTGGTGGGCGCACCGCCGTGGCTTGGAATCCTCGTTTTGTGGCAGAAGTGTACGGGGCGTATGGCCTTCGAGACGAGCGATTCAAATATTTCACGGCACTGAACTATTCATTAACCGACCGCTCAGTGTACGAATACCCTGTAAAACGATTGCGAGCTACAGCGGTGAGCGAAATCAAAATACCCGGGCAAGAGCTCCAGTTTGTAAACGAAGATAATTTCCTGCTGTCGTTCAAGCGAGGAGTTAACAACAAGATGACGTATAACCAGACGTTCACGTTCGATTACCTCAATGAATCGGCCAGTGGTTTTGCTATCAATTTGGTTTTTAAGTATTTGAAGCAAAGCACAGGAGGAGCATTAAAGTTTGAGTCGCTCAACTCGGATGGAAGCGTTACAGATCAGTCGTCTATTACGTCGAGTGAGTTGATTACGTTTTTGCGCTATGCGCCCAATGAGAAATTTTATCAAGGGCGTGATTACCGCATTCCGATTGTCAACGAATACCCGATCATTGAGCTACAGCACGTGTGGGGACTCAAAGGGGTATTCAACAGCCAGTATGGGTATCATAACCTACGGGGCAAGATTTATAAGCGGTTTTTTATGCCACCTTTGGGAAACTTAGACTTGTATCTGGAAGGAGGGAAAATATTCGGTTCGGTGCCATTTCCACTGCTAACCATCCACCGAGCCAATCAAACGTATTCGTACCAACCCGAAGCCTACAACCTGATGAATTTCATGGAGTTTATCAGTGACCACTATGCTTCAATTTCGATAGAACATAATTTCAACGGGTTGCTGTTTAACCGCATTCCGCTGTTGCGTAAGTTAGACTGGCGAGAAGAAGTAGTTTTCAAAGCCATGTGGGGAGGTTTGAGCGACGCCAATGGCCCAAGTGTAGCCAACGGGCTGATGCGCTTTCCAGTGGATGTAGATGGGAATCCAGTTTCGTTTACATTGGACCACCGTCCCTACATAGAAGCAGGGGTTGGTATAGCCAATGTGTTTAAACTATTCAGAGTTTATTTGGTCAAACGCCTCACCTATCTCGAAAAACCAAACGTGGCGTCTGGTTTTGCTATCCGAACACGAGTACGCTTTGATTTCTAGAATAGAGGGTGCATTACCAGTCTGTTAAGTGATGTTTATAAAACTATTAAGAATGACAATCAGAGGGTACATGCCCGTAAAATTGTCCTAATTTTGCCCACATACAGCGGGAGTTTCAACCTAATCTGTCAATCCCAATGTCAAAGAAAAAGAAAATATTATTTACCATCGGCTCGCCTAATCAGACGACGCAGATGCACCAGATTGCTCAAGAACTCAGCGAGTACGACTGCTGGTTTAGTCAGTTTTTTGCTGATTCGTCAGTGGTCAACTGGGGGATTCGGCAAGGTTGGCTCGACCACACCATCTTGGCGGGGCATTGGAAAAAACGAGCCGATGCCTATTTGGCCAAACATGGTCTCCAGTCCGATTACAAGGGGCTGAAAAATGACTATGATTTAGTCGTTATATGTTCAGACCTGATTGTGCCCTCCAAGGTAAAAAATACCAAATCAATTTGGGTGCAAGAAGGCATGATTGACGAAGTAACATGGCTGACCAAACTCGTCAAGACCCTAGGCTTGCCCCGCTATCTGAGCGTAGGTACATCACTAAACGGCTCCTCTAATCTTTGTGATATTTATTGCGTAGCTTCCGAAGGCTACAAGCAATTTTTTACCCACATGGGTACTGATGCTGGTAAGATTTTGGTGACTGGAATGCCCAATTTTGATAACATTGAGCAATTTAACGACAACCACTTTCCTTTTCACAATTACGTAATGGTGGCTACGTCCGACATTCGGGAGTGTTTCCGTTATGAAGACCGCCCTGCCTTTATTCGTCAATGTGTAGAAATTGCCAATGGGCGTCCGTTGTTGTTTAAGTTGCATCCCAACGAAATCTATGACCGAGCTGTCCAAGAAATTAGAGAAAATGCTCCTGCTGATACGCTGATTTTTCAGGAAGGAAATACCAACGAAATGATAGCAAATTGCCAAGAACTGATTACACAATACTCCACAGTAGTGTATGTAGGTATCGCTCTGGGCAAGAAAGTTCATTCGTTTTTTGATGTTGACGAGCTACATCGCTTAGCACCTATCCAAAATGGAGGTACTTCGGCTCAAAACATCGCTAACGTGTGCCGAGCTTATCTGGAGTTTGACGGAACAAGCGAAGCATTCTTACAACAATTTGAGTATAAACCCGTAAGTCCAGAGTATGCCTAATCCCGTGCATCCACCTCGGATTGTTATTATTGTGCAGGCTCGGATGTCGTCGAGTCGGTTGCCGGGCAAGGTGCTTAAACCTGTGCTGGGCGAGCCGCTGTTGTTTCGGATGATAGAACGTTTGCAACAGATTCGTCATGAGGCTGCCCTTGTCGTAGCTACTTCAATTGATGCCTCCGATGATGTCATTGCGGAAGCGTGTCAGGCGAACAATGTGCTTTGTTTTAGAGGAAGTCTGTCAGATTGCCTAGACCGTCACTATCAATTAGCCAAGGCGTATGAAGCCGACGTAGCCATCAAAATTCCATCTGATTGCCCTCTGATAGATCCTGCCGTAGTGGACGAAGTGATTGATTTTTACCTCCATCACTCTGACGAATACGACTTTGTGAGTAATTTACATCCAGCTACTTTTCCAGATGGCAACGACGTAGAAATCATGCCCATCGCTATGCTCGAAAAAGCATGGCAAGAGGCTTCTCGACCTTTGGAACGAGAGCATACTACGCCGTATTTTTGGGAAAATCCACAGCAGTTTCGGTTAGGTAATGTCTTGTGGTCGTCGGGTCTTGACTATTCCATGTCGCATCGCTTTACGATTGACTATCAGGAAGATTACGAGTTTATTTGCCGTGTGTTTGAAGAACTTTACCCTAACAATCCACGCTTCGGCTTGTTAGATATTTTGAACTTGTTGGAGGCCAATCCAGCAATTTACGAAATCAATAGCAAGTTTGCGGGGGTCAACTGGTATCGCAACCACTTGGCTGAGTTAAAGACCGTTTCGGCAGAACACACCAAGCAGGTACTATAAATTTTGATAAATTTGGGAATCTATTCCCTTATGGAGTGATTATTTGTGATGGTTCTAGTTGGGATGTTCTGTTAAAAGAGCCATTTCCAAAGTCAGAAAGGAGAGCATACTTGTTCAAGAGGTTTTTGCAGTATAATCAAGGACTTCTAAGTGTTGTAAATCCCTTCACTTACTGGATTGATGGGAGTTTTGTTACCAATAAAACTGAACCTGAGGATATAGATTTGGCTCTTTTGATTGAAAATGGTGCGATTGACAAAGAGATAGATTATCTTTTACCGTTTTTGACAGTAGGAGGGTCGTTGGATGAATACCATATTGATGCGCATGTTATCCCAATCTATCCTGAGAATGACAGTAGGTATGAAAACACCTTGTTACGTTTAAATTATTTTCGAGAGTGGTTTAGTCAAGATAGATTGAATAACCCGAAAGGCTTTTTAGAGATTTTTTCAACAAAAATGGACAAGCGATGAAAGAGCCAAGAACCCCTGAGACGATTATCAAAGAAATAGATGACCTGATAGAGTTAATCGAGCATACCCAAAAGACATTGATTAATTCTCCTAATGATACATTGTTAGCATTGGCTTTGAAACAAGATGTGTTCCGAAAAGAGAAATTGCTGAAAGAGCTGCACCAAAGTTTGACAGTGTACTTTTACCATTCGGCTTAGTGAATTAGTACCCAAATGGGTCGGATCAACTGCTTTTGAATAGAAACTGGATTATTTCTGATATTAAGCCAATTAGTAAAAATCGTTGGCGCACAATCGATACGTGTAATGAATCAAACCAAAAAACAAGAATTAGAACAAATGGCACTGCGGGTGCGTGAGCACATCGTGCGGATGAGTACCGACGGGGGCTGTTTTGTAGGAGCATCTTTGTCAGCAGCCGACTTGATGGTGTATCTGTACACCTCGTTTTTGAATGTACACAAAAACAATCTGAAAGACCCGAATCGAGACTATCTTTTCCTTTCAAAAGGCCACGATGTCCCTGCGCTTTACGGAACGTTTGTCGAAACCGGAATGTTAGAAGCCGAGCGTTTACAAAACCACCTGTCAGCCAATGATAACATTTACTGGCATCCCAACGTCAAGATTCCTGGCATTGAGTTTCACTCTGGTTCATTGGGGCATTTGCCTTCGGTAGCTTTGGGTGTGGCTATGGATATTCGGATGCGGGGCGGCAGCAATCGGGTAGTGTGCATCACGGGTGACGGCGAGCTCAACGAAGGTTCTTGTTGGGAAGCTATGTTGGTCGCCAATGCCTATGGCGTGGATAATATCGTGTTTGTAGTGGATCGTAACTGGTTTCAAGCCAATGTTTATACAGAAGATTTGATACCACTCGAACCCCTTCACCAGAAATTCGAAGCCTTTGGCTGTGCTGTACAACGCATCAACGGACATGATTTTGACCAACTAGAGGAAGCTTTTCAGGCATTGCCGTTTGTTAAGGGCAAACCCAGTGTGATTATTGCCGATACCGTTCGGGGCAAAGGCTTACCCAGTATCGAAGCCCGTGCCGACCGTTGGTTCTGTAATTTTACCCATGCCGAAGTCGAACAACTTCTCGAAGAATTACACGGAGTAGCTCAAGCAAATATTGAGTCCGAAACGTTGGTAGTCCGCTAAGTTTACGTTATTGGTTATTCGTTAATCGGAATGTAGCTTCAACTGAACTAAAGAATAAATCGAAAATATATCCGCTACACAGCTAACGGATATACAGATAACAGCATAATGACTTACGAACAACTTTTAACCCAAACCGTACAGGCCGACGACCGTTATGTGGTCATGACTGCCGAGAATCGGGCCTTAGTACGAAATATACCTGCCCTGTTGGGCGATCGCTTTATTGATACGGGGATTACGGAACAAACCTTGGTGGGTGTAGCGGCTGGCTTGGCGCTTCGGGGGCGTACGCCTGTGATTCATGCGTTGGCTGCCTTTTTGAGCATGAGAGCGTTTGAATTTGTCCGTACCGACGTAGGTATTGCCAACCTCCCCGTCAAGCTAAGTAGCTTTGTGCCAGGCTTTTTGTCGGACGGTAATGGACCTACACACCAAGCCATCGAGGACATCTCGCTGATGCGTGGGATTCCTAATATGCAGGTGTTTTGCCCTGCCGATGAGCAAGATTTGGTGACCATGTTGCCTCAAATCTGGGCTTCGCCTTCGCCTGCCTATGTGCGAATCTGCACTCGCCCGGCAGTGTGCGAGCATGACCCCAATTTTGAAATTGGCAAAGCCGAAGTACTGGCCGAAGGCACCGACGTCACGATTCTGACCTACGGAATGTTGTTAGAACAGTGCGTTCTTGCTGCTGAAATTCTGCGCAAAGAGGGCAAGTCAGTAGGGTTACTCAACCTCCGTAGCCTCAAACCCATTGACGAACAAAAAATAATTGAAGTGGCTAAAACGTCTTCACTGTTAGTAACGGTAGAAGACCACTTCCTAACAGGTGGTTTGTATAGCATTTTGGGAGAAGTATTCCTGAAAAACCGCATGACGGCCAACGTACTGCCTATTGCGCTGGAAAACCGCTGGTACAAACCCGCTCGCCTTAACGAAGTGCTTGAACACGAAGGGTTTACGGGAAAACAAATCGCTGAAAAAATCTTGAACTATTCGGTGGATTTGGCCTCAATGGGCATCGAAGCTAAAGAGGTAGTGCAGGAGTTTGCGGAATAATTGATTTCCCATTGCTTAATCATCGAAGAACTACCATGATGGTAGCTCCAACAAAAAACAGATATGCCAAACTCAGTACAAATTAACGAAAATTACCCAGTCATTACCGAATCGCAAAAGCTGTATGAACGTGGCTTGGCGGTGCAAAATCCCATTACACAAACCCTTGCCAAAGGGCCGGGTCAATTCAGCAAAGGCGTAGCGCCTATCTACATCAAGCGTGGCAAAGGCTCGCATGTGTGGGATGTGGACGGCAACGAATACATTGACTACAACATGGCCATTGGGCCACTATCGTTGGGTTATGGCTACGATAAAGTGGACGAAGCCATCAAGACCCAGCTACACGACGGTATCACGTTTTCGCTCATGCA
The DNA here is from genome assembly GCA_046329195.1 of Spirosomataceae bacterium. Lineage (GTDB taxonomy): Bacteria > Bacteroidota > Bacteroidia > Cytophagales > Spirosomataceae > JAXLVB01. Next base: position 2,927,609 of record JAXLVB010000001.1, read on the forward strand.
CCCACTCGAAGTAGAAGTGAGTGAGCTGTTGCACGAGATTATTCCCAATGCCGAATCGGTTAAAATTAGCAAGACAGGTGCTGATGTGACCAGTGCTGCCGTTCGGATTTCGAGAGCTTTTACTGGCCGAAGCAAGGTGTTTTGTTGTGGCTACCACGGCTGGCACGATTGGTATATTGGCATCACCAGCCGCAACAAAGGCATTCCTGACGAAATCAAGGGCTTATCCTACACCTTTGAGTACAATAACATCGAGTCGGTTATCGAAGCACTTGATGACGATGTGGCGTGCTTGATTTTAGAGCCGTTCATTTTTGATGCCCCTAAACCTGACTTCTTGAAGCAACTCGCCGAGGCTTGCCGAGCCAATGGTACGTTACTCATTTTTGACGAAATGTGGAGCGGTTTCCGCATTGCATTGGGAGGCGCACAAGAATATTTTGGGGTGAAACCCGACCTCGCCACGTACTCAAAAGCCTGTGCTAACGGTATGCCTATCGCTTTTTTGACAGGCCGCAAAGATGTCATGAGTTTGTTTGACCAAGACGTATTTAGCTATACCACCTTTGGTGGCGAGGCACTCTCCTTGGCTGCCTGCAAAGCCACAATCGAAGAGATTCGTGACAAAAATGTCATAGCTTATCTGGATGAAAAAGGAGCTTTGCTCAAAGACGGTTACAATCAAATTGCTGCTGAGTTTGGCCTTGACGCTGCTACCAAGTGTGTTGGATACAACTGCCGCAGCATGGTTACATTTGATGCCTCGGCAGGTAATCCGCTCGAACTCAAGACCCTGATGCAGCAAGAGATGATTAAGCGGGGTGTGCTGTGGGGTGGTTTTCATAACATGTGCTTTAGCCACACCGACGAAGACATCGCCTATACGCTTTCGGCGTACCGTGATGTAATGCCTATCCTCAAGCAAGCCATCGAGAGTGGCAACGTAAAGTCATTCTTAAAAGGTGAAGTCTTAGAGGCCGTGTTCCGTAAAGTAACCGACCACAATATTAAGCCTAGAGTGAAATAGAAATAGGCAAATTACACGCTTTTTCTGAGACTGTCCCATTGAGTCCCCCTTGTGCGTGGATAAGTGGGTGAGGGAAGGGGGAGCGCAGAGGTTGTGCGAGAGAGGAGGGGGATGAAAAAGAAGCAGAAAGAAAGATGAACGTATTCAAATTTTCTGAGATTGTCCCATTAAGTCCCCCTTGTGCGTGGACAGGTGTGTGAAGGAAAGGGGAGCGCAGAGGTTGTGCGAGAGGAGGGGGATGAAAAAGAAGCAGAAAGAAAGATGAACGTATTCAAATTTTCTGAGATTGTCCCATTGAGTCCCCCTTGTGCGTGGATAAGTGGGTGAGGGAAGGGGGAGCGCAGAGGTTGTGCGAGAGGAGGGGGGATGAAAAAGTAGTAGAAAGAAAGATGAACGTGTTCAAATTTTCTGAGATTGTCCTATTGAGTCCCCCTTGTGCCTGGATAAGCGGGTGAGGGAAGGGGGAGCGCAGAGGTTGTGCGAGAGGAGGGGGATGAAAAGAAGCAGAAATAAAATAATGATAAAACAAGCAACACTGCAAGATTTTGACTACTTCTACAGCTTATACATGCACCCACAGGTGAATCCGTATTTGTTGTACGAGCCTATGAATGAGGAAAGTTTTCGACCCATCTTTGAAGAATTGTTGTATCAAGGAGTCTTGTATCTGTTTGAAGCAGAGGGGCAAGTAGTCGGAATGTTCAAGTTGATTCATTTGAAGCACCGGAACAGCCACATTGGCTATCTGGGTGGCGTAGCGATTCACCCCGACTTTGCGGGAAAGGGCTATGGGCAACAAATGATGGAAGCAGTGTTAGTGTTGGGTAAACAAATCGGACTATTACGTATCGAACTCAGCACCGCTACTACCAACGACAAAGCGATTAAGTTGTACGAAAGAGTTGGTTTTGAGCAAGAAGGAGTGCTACGAAACTATACTCATTTAAAAAGCGAGGGGCGGTTTTTGGACGAAGTAATGATGTCGTACCTGTACCAAACCCCTACGGACTAAAGTAACCATGAATTTATTTGATTTATCAGGAAAAACGGCCATTGTAACAGGTGCTTTGGGACTTATCGGAAAAGAGCATTGTTATGCCTTAGCCGAAGCAGGCGCCAATGTGGTGGTTGCTGACATAAACGAAGCAGCCAGCGAAGCGTTTGCTGCAACGCTGGGTACCAACCATGTAGGCGTGGGTATCAACGTTACAGACGAAGCGGCTCTCAAAATAGTACGAGACAAAATAGTGGCTCGCTATGGGCGTATCGACGTATTGGTCAACAACGCTGCCATCAACGATATGTTTGAGAACCCCGCTATGGCCAAAGACCTGTCAGCTTTTGAGAACTATCCCGTCGAAGCCTTTCGGAAGTCATTGGAGGCAAACGTAACAGGAGTATTCCTATGCTCCCAAGTCTTTGGTACGGTCATGGCCAAACAAGGAAGTGGCAGCATCATCAACATTGCCTCTACCTACGGTATGGTTGGGCCAGACCAAAGCATTTATCGGAATCAGGCGGGTGAGCAAACATTTTATAAATCAGCGGCTTATCCTGCCACAAAAGGTGCAGTGATTAACTTTACTCGTTTCTTGGCAGCCTATTGGGGCAAAAACGGAGTACGAGTCAACACGCTGTCACCTGGCGGAGTAGAAAACGGCCAAGATGCCTTTTTTATTCAAAATTATTCAGCCAAAACTGTACTTGGCCGAATGGCAAAACCCAACGATTACCGAGGGGCTATTGTTTTCTTGGCAAGCGAGGCTTCGGCCTACATGTCGGGGGCTAATTTGGTAGTAGATGGCGGCTGGACGGCTATGTAATTGAAATGATAGAATGACCAACGAAATTTTACAAAAAGCAAAACACATTAAACTCCTCCTCACCGACTGTGACGGTGTAATGACCGACGGTGGGGTGTTTTATGGCGAGAACGGCGAAGTAATGAAGCGATTCAACATCCGAGATGGAATGGGCGTAGAGCGCCTGAAAAACATCGCTCATGTCGAAACTGGCTTTATTACAGGCGAACTGTCGCCTTCGGTAGCTCGACGAGCCGAAAAGTTGAAAATCAGCGAGTTGCATTTAGGAATCAAAGACAAGCCTTCCGTATTGAAGGAAATTTTAGAACGTAAACAGTTAGATGCTTCTGAAATCGCCTACATTGGCGACGACACCAACGATGTCGAAATTATGAAACTGGTGGGGCTGGCAGCCTGCCCTGCCGATGCCACTATCTTTGCCAAACAAGTAGCCGACTACGTTTGTCAAACCAACGGAGGACAAGGATGCCTCCGAGAGTTTGCCGAACTGATTATTAGCGCAAAAACGACTTAACTTCATCCTCATCACCAGTCTGAAAAATGCCTAAAGGCAACACAAACTTTTAATTTAACCGAATGAGATTATGAGAACTATCGAACTAAATACCGGAAAAAGAATTGGAACCGATCAACCCTGTTATATTATTGCCGAAATCGGCATTAATCACAATGGTTCGCTCGAAATTGCCAAAAAACTAATTGACGAAGCCGTAGCAGCTAAGGTAGATGCCGTGAAGTTTCAGAAGCGTACACCTGAACTTTGTGTGCCAAAAGACCAATGGGAAGTCATGCGTGACACGCCGTGGGGGCGTATGAGCTACATTGACTACAAGCGTAAGACCGAATTTGGTGCTATGGAGTACGCTGCCATTGATACCTATTGCCGTGAGCGAGGTATTGATTGGTTTGTGTCGGTTTGGGATAATGAGTCGGTGGACTTCATGGAGCAATTTGAAACGCCCATTTATAAACTCCCTTCGGCAGCGCTGACCGATGTAACACTTATCGAAAAAGTACTACACACAGGCAAACCACTGATGCTTTCGACGGGGATGTCGTTGATGAAAGAAATTGATGCTGCGTTAGAAATCGTGAATCAATTTGACCCCAACTACCCGTTATTGTTGGCACATTCTACCTCGGCGTACCCTTGCAAAGTAGAAGAGCTGAACCTCCGAATGGTCAACACGTTGCAAGCCGAATATCCTAATGCTGTGATTGGTTATTCAGGTCACGAAACAGGCTTATCAACCACCGTGGCTTCTGTAGTATTAGGGGCTACTTTTGTGGAGCGCCATTTTACATTGGATCGTGCCATGTGGGGTTCTGACCATGCGGCCTCGGTAGAGCCACAAGGTTTTGTGCGCTTAGTAAGAGACATCCGAGACATCGAAACCGCTCTTGGCGATGGTGTTAAGAAAGTCTATGACAGCGAAATCGGCCCCATGAAGCGCCTTCGTGTGCATGTGGATCCAATCTATAAGTAGAGTAGAGAAAGGTTAGAGTGTAAAGGCGAGAGTGAAAAGATAAAAGTGTAAAGGTTGATATACAGATAGAGACGTTGATGATGCTATCTGCTCTTCAACCTTTACACTCTACACTTGGCCTTTACACGCATTTGCAATACGCCAATATGTCACAAGAAAAATTATTAGCTATCACATCCACTATACTGTTTACGTGGATGGGCCTTATCATTGTTTGGGAACGAGTGCGCCCGTATCGTGCAGGACTGCCTTTTTTTCGAGATGGTTTCTGGGTTGATTTAGTGTGGTACACGCTGATACAGAGCTATTTCCTAAAAATCCTGATTTTTGATTACATCATTGAGCCACTCAAAGGAGCGTACCATTGGGAAAGCATCACTTTTGTGAGCCAGATGCCAGTGTGGGGGCAAGTTTTGTTTTTCTTAGTTACGCATGATCTATATATCTATCTTTTCCACCGTTTTCAGCATAGTAATAAGCTGTTCTGGCGCACACACGAAGCCCACCACTCAGGTAAGGAGGTGGATTTTTTGGAAGGCTCCCGCTCACACATTGTCGAAATCATCATCAACCAAAGCATTGAGTTTGCTCCTATTATCCTGTTAGGTGCCGATCCTGCTGTGGTGCCTATCAAAGCCTTGCTCGATGCGATGTTTGGCATGTTTATCCATGCTAATATTGATGTGAACATTGGCCCACTCAAATACATCATCAATACCCCAACGTTGCACCAATGGCATCATGCCAACTACCGTGAGGTATTTCATGCCAACTTTGCTACCAAGTTTTCGTTCTTCGATTACTTGTTTGGTACGGTCTATGACCCCGGCAAAAAACCAGCCGATAAACCCGAAGCTTGGGGCTTGTATTACGATTATCCGAAAGATTATTTTTTACAACATGCTTTTTCGGTAAAACGATTTGATGAGCATAAACTGTTGAAATACAAGTGGTTTAGGTTTTACTACAACTTCCGACCTATGCTAATGAAACAGTTGGAACGGATTGTGTATCAACTCACTGGTAAGCAGCTTGACACCATGCCAAGCCTAAAACGGTTTCCTCAGTTGAGGGAGTTGGCAGGATTAGAAAAGGAACCCACCCCTGTGCACAAGTCAACGCAAGAAGAGGTGCTTGAAGCTGAGAAATAAGAACAAACTAAGTCACAAATTGTGGAGAAGCTAATAGCATGATTCACCCATTTTGTACTTTCATAAAAAAGTAGGATATTTCTTCAAAATATAAGACTATGCTGCGCATTCGTCAGAAACCTACCCATCGAAAAATCCCACCTTATTTGGTTTATGAGGAAATAAACGGGCAGGTATTACCCTATAAAGGGTATTTGGAAGTGCTTTCAGGAAAGAAGAAAATCGAAGAAATTATGGGTAGTAGTTCGCTTCAAGCGGTGATTGTATCTTTGCTGAACGCATTTCTTTTCAATTCGATTAATCGTAAAAAATACTTGATTGGTACCAATGAGGCAGGGCTACACCTTCAGCCTGGAGATAATTTGGCCAACGATTTGGTCATTTATGACCGTGAAAAGGTGGTATTGAACGATAAATATTTTGATAAATCTCCAAAAGTAATTGTTGAAGTGGACATCAAAATCGACCTTCGAGCTACTGAATGGACGAATGAATGGGATTATGTCATCGAAAAATCACAGAAAATGCTTGATTTCGGAGCTGAAAAAGTGATTTGGATTACCACTAAATCAAAAAAAATTTTTGTGAGCAGTTCAACTGAACGATGGTACATGGTCAGTTTTGATGAAGACATTCACTTAATAGAAAATTGTACGTTAAATCTTGCTCGTTTGCTGGCAGAAGAAGAAATCGAATTTTAATTTTTCCTTACAAAACCTTGCCCTGGCTCTATCTATTTATCGCTGCTTCGTTTGAGACGTGTTGGACGTTCTCTCTAAAGTTTATGAAATTAAGTCAGTTGAAAAACCTCAACCTGACCAACTTCTATACGCCTGACATGGGGCTGCCTGTATTGCTGCCTATTGTAGGTTACGTGGTGTTCGGGGTTGGCAATATTTACTTTTTTTCGCTGGCCATGAAGCAAATTCCTACGGCTACAGCCTTCACCGTCTGGACGGCTATTGCCATTGCCATGATTAAACTGGCCGAAGTATTGTTTTTTCACCAAAAAATCAGCTGGCTCGAAATCTTCTTTTTACTGCTCATTACCATTGGTATCGTAGGGTTGAAAACCTACTCTTCAGCTGGAGCTGAGTAAGTTGGGTTGGAGTGATGCTGCACTTTAAACAACTGTGCCATCTTCATTTTTGACTCCATGATACTTGCTATCGAAGTCGCACTGGCTTTCATTCGGTCGGCTTGTTCACCTACAAAAAGTTCATCTACTGTTTCAAAAAACAGAGCTTTCCAATGATTGAAGTGTTGGGTAAGCAGCGGAAACTTGTCGTTCACCTGAAAATGAGGCAACATAGGGTGTCCATTGTAACTACCTGTACCCCAAAGCACATGCTCCCAAAAATCATACATTTTAGGTAGGTGCTTATTCCAATTCACCTGGGCGATTTCGTCAAAGATAGGGCCTAATTGGGCATCATTGCGTACTTTCTGATAAAAGGTATTGACTATCTGTTCGATGTCTGCCCGTTGGGAAATATCAGCCATAACTACAATAATTAGTGGGATTATTTTCAGCGTTTCCATCATTTTTAACGATGAAAACGCTGAAAAATATACTTGCCATGCAGACGTATTTACCTGAACAACAGCATTTTGAAGTTAGTCAAAGCGTTGATGGAATGCTCTTGATGGGCTTTAAACGAAAGGCCATCGCCTGCTGATAAATAATATGCTTTGTCTTCTAAATTAAAGTTGGCATTACCCTCCAATACATACACAAACGCATCCGTAGGCGAAGTATGCGTATCGAGACGATGCCCTTTTTCTAACGAAATTAACACTATTTTGAAATTTTCGTTCCCGTCCACTTTTTGCGTCTTTATGCCTGCATATGGGAGCAACGCTGGAATGTGTTCAGTTTTCATAAGCGTAAAAATTACATAGTTTCAGATTACTGATGCCATTTTTCCACACCTATTCAGACGGATGATACCGACGCCAAATAGTTAGCATTACTTTTTCTGGGGAGGCAAAATAACGCTATCCACTACGTACACAATGCCATTGGAAGCCCTGATTGAAGCCACAATTTTTGCTTTGTCCACATACATATCGCTGCCTTTTTTATGGATGGTTACGTTGGTGCCATCTACCATGCCAAACGTTTGGCCATCGTTGAAAAAATTCACATCCAAAGCCGAAGTCATTACGTGATGCTGCAAGATGTCCTGCAATTTTGCTTTGTTTTCGGGTTTTAGTAGGTCTTCAACGGTTCCAGTGGGTAGTTTTTCAAAAGCAGCATTGGTAGGTGCAAATACCGTAAATGGCCCAGCATTAGATAGCGCATCTACCAGTTCGGCAGCTTGTATGGCCTTTACAAGAGAAGTGTGGTCAGGCGACCCAACTGCTACTTTTACCACATCTTTTTGGGATTCGTCATCTTTTACGCCCGACTGCCCCGCTGCTGGCGGTGCGCTGGCCTCAGTGCTACTTTGTGTTTTATTGTTTGAATCACAGGCCAATAAGACAAGACTTGCTAAAATAGGAAGAAGGTACTTTTTCATAAAAGAAGAAGGTTTGGGTTAAAAATGAATGTGATGATAGTACAAGTTATAAGTCCTTTCGACCAAACACTCGTTGCGCTACCCACAAGGGTAATACCGCCCACAAACTCATGACGACCAATGACAACGCCACGCCCAACTGACTGCCAAAAAACTCCTTGAACAAAGCCCCTGTGTAACCCATAAGGGCAGAAGTGTCCATTTTGAGTAATACAATGAGGCGACCCAAATCAATAGGATTGAGCGATGTCAGCAAGAGTATAGGTTTTTCGAGCGGGTAATCGCTAAACGAAAACAGGAGTAGCAGCACGAGCCCGTCGTAAATGAGAGAGAAGTAAAACCACAGTAGGAGAGATGCCCCGATGCCTTTTGCTTTGTCACGAGTCAGGATGGAGGCTAAAAAAGCAATAGACACAAACACCAGCGTAAGCAGCATTCCCGCTAAAACCAGATAAGCGGCCTTGTCTGTACCGTTGAAGACCATAGCTGGAATACCCACCCCTACCAAAAACGAGTAGGTGAGTGAAGAAGCTACGCCTATGTACTCGCTCATAAAAATTTTACACCGACTGATAGGCTGTGCCAGCAGTAATTCGATAAACTCGTAGGAATTATAAAAATGAATGGTAGAGAAAATGATGCTTACCAAGGGTACCACAATGAGCACAATGTTGAGTAAGCTCAGTAGGCCTTTGTTAGGGTCGGTATCCAGACCAAAAAAAGCAAACGAAATGAGCAACAAAAACAACGTGTACGCAATTACGATTTTGTTGCGAATGATGTCATACACTACATATTTGATAACTTTATTCATGGCTGTGAACGAGTGAGTGTGAGTGAGTAGAGGTCTTGCGTAGCAAGCGAATCGCTGTGAGGATGGTAGCTATCCAAAATATTAGAAAACCAAGTCCATTGAACAGGCCTCCCCATTGCCGAAGCGTAGGGTTTTGTAGCACATCGCCTAACAAACGTATAAGCAAGGACAAGTGCACTACGGTAGCTCCCATGTACTGGCTGGCATGATAAGGGCGAATGCGTAAACCAATCACACTGGGCAAAATGATAGCCGCATGGGCCATAATCATAGACAGTATGAAACCTACAAAGAAACTATGTAATACGGCATCGTACATGAGTGGATTGAACTTGCCAAAATAGGCCAAGATACCCGTGAGCAGTAACCAACCATAGCCCAGCAACAATTGCAGACCCATGAACCGATAGTGCCCTTTATGTGCAAGATTACTATAAGCAATGTCGTAACGCATAAGCCAAAGAGCTATACCCACCAAACTGAGGGTATTGAGAATCCGAAGTTCTCTGTGATACAAGAATAGACCCGCTACAAATACCACCAGTAGCCCATAAAGGAAGCCGTATTGCACTTTGCCGACGGGTAAAAACCGACAGAGGTCAAGCCGCTCGCCTACAATAGTAAAGAGCAAAAAAGCCAACCAAGCTGCAAATGCCATGGGGTAGGAGTGGGTCAATAGTAACGCTACGTTGGCAATCAGTTGAAAAACCGCTCCAATGAGCATCAATACTTGTGGAGGCGACAAAAACCGATACGTCAAGATAGACATGATGAGTAGGTAGGCAACTCCGCCAACTGTCATAACGATAAAGGCGATTTCTGGTTGGTTCCCTATTAATAAGGGCATACTACTGGCAAAGGCTATTGGTCCCAACCAACCCACAGGATGCTTGAGTACCGCTGCTCGCTCAGTGGAAATGAGTGTTCCCAAAAAGCCCCCAATCATTAGCGCCCCATGATGGGCTACAGCCGGAGGTATGGGTAATGCCCAACCCATGCGTAACCAGCCCGTCCAGACTCCCAAGAGGAGCGACAGAATGGCTATAGGAAGCAGTAAGTAGGGTGATTTCTGTAACATAGGTCAAATACTTTCTGCAAAAGCGGGTTTGTCAACGGGGATTAGCGTTTTTTTTTCACGCATCAGTTGTGCTATTATACGCCCTAACTTGTACTCGTTGGTTTCGGCTTTGAGCTGTTGTAATGACTTGTAAAACTGAATAGTACCTTCAAACAAATAGAGTACGTGAGTGGCAATCTCGTCTAAGTCGCTCATTACGTGTGAGGTAATCAAAACGCACTTGCCCTTGGTGCTTTCGAGATGGATTTTTTCTTTGAGTATCTCGCACGAAAGTGGGTCAAGGCCGGCTGTGGGTTCGTCCAGAATGAGCAGCGAAGGGTTGAACAAAAAAGCCAACGCCGCCGATACTTTCTGCTTAGTTCCTCCCGAAAGCGTTCGCATGGTTTTATGAAACATGGTGCGTAACTCAAAGGCTTCTATGAGTTCTTCGTCGAGTTCACCTGTAAAGGTATCACGGCGGAGGTCGGTCATCATCTCAAAGAGCTGCGCAATCTTCATGTTGTCGGGATAACGCCCAATCTGTGGCATGTAGCCGATGTGTTGGCGATATGCCCCGTTGGCCGTGATGGGGTGTTGTTGTACCGAAATACTTCCAGCATCAGGTATTACCATCCCCAATAAGCATTTGATAAGGGTTGTTTTACCCGAACCATTGGGGCCAATGACAGCCACCACGCTATTAGGCTCAATATGTAAGTTTACGTTTTTGAGTACTTCAAGCGTTCCAAATCGTTTGGTCAAGTTTTCAATGTGTATCATAGCGAACAGGGTGTGTTAGAGGGCTTGGGTCTTTGAGGTTTTCGGGGGTAAGGCTTGGTATAATCTTTTCTACTTTGTCCATGAGCGTAACGGCAAAACTGTGTAATAGTATAACGGCCTGCGGGATTCGCTCCAGAATGGTAGCATAGAGGCTCACTGGGCGGTAAGGTACATCACCCACACCATCGTGTTGGAGGTCATAGCCTTCGTATTTATCCCAATAGTTGTATCGGAGCGTGTTCAGCACCATCGTGCCATTGGTGGCTACATCAAAAGTATTCCCTGTGAAATTGTTGCGCTCAAAAGTATTGTCATCGCAACTGGCTTGGAGGCGTACGGCATAGCCGTTTTCGGCAAAATCATTATGGGCAAACAATGACCTACTTGTACCTTCCATATAAATACCAATGGTGTTTTTCCGAAAACGATTCTGTTCAATGTGGCTGTCACGGATGTCTTTGAGCAACAAACCGTAGGCCGAATCTCCCCAATTTTCTTCAAAATGATTGCGAAGCATCGTAACATGTTGGGTGTACATGACGGCTACGCCTGCACCATTGTTTCGAAATGTGTTGTTTTCGTAACGGTCGTTATGCGAAAACATGAAATGGAGGCCGTAGCGCAGGTTGGTTTCGCTCAAGTTATTTTGAATCAGTGAATTGGTTACAAATTCAAAATAGATGCCGTCTCGATGACGAGCGATGTGATTGCCCACAATACTGGCTTGTTGGCATTTCCAGAGGTGAATCCCGTTGCCAATATTATACTGTGCTCGCTCACTGGCTCGTAGCCGATTACGCCAGATGCGGCAATTGGAGGCGTTGGTGAGGTAAATACCGAAAAAGGTGTTTTCGAGTAGGTTATCAAGGATGTTTACTTGGTTGACACCATACACTCTGATGCCAGCAATATCCTGAATACTCGCATAGCCCGAGTTGATAATCCGAAACCCTTTGATGCTTACATGGCTGGCTCTTACCGAAAGAATCTCATACTTGAGTTGTCCGTCCAATATAGGGTAGTTGATACCCCATAGCACTACGGGTTTAGTGATTTCGAGATTGCCCTCTTGATAGGTGCCTGCTTTTACCTTGAGCGTATCATAAGGTTGGGCGTCTGCCAAGGCTTCACGGATGCTACGGTAGGCTTCTTGTGGACCTACCGTGAGCGTGCGAGCCATAGCAAGGGGAGCACTCAGCCAAAAAACGAATAAACAAAAACGTAGCATGTGTTGACGAATGATGGTGGATAAGCGTTCTATCAATATGGTTTTAATAGCTTACAGCAATCAATGATGATGCTCGTGTTCGTGGGCTTCGAGATTCCCCGAACTGACGTTCTGCCAAGTTTGACAAACACCACCTCTTTCTTTTTGGGTTTTCAGACAATCCTGTTGTTGTTTAAAAGCCGCTAATCCACTGCCCATAGGGCTTCGGATTTTGTTACTTTTCAAGAAAAAAGCTTGGTCGGCTTTGATAAGTTTGGCTGGGTGAGCATAGTCCACTACATACACTTGCCCGATGCTTTGTTTCTCAAAATCAGCCTGATTGGTAAAGTTGACGTAACAATTGAGGTCATCGAATTTGAAGATTTTACCCTTTTTAGTGATGAGTTCTACACCAAACTTTTGGTCCACGAGGGTCATTTTACAGCCATGACAACCGTCTTTGCCGTAGTTGATGGCTTCGGGCTCGGAGCTTGTACAGGCCAAGAATACGCCCATAATGAGCAATGCTGTCGCTATGTTGAGGGATTGTTGAGGTTTCATCGCACGATGGCTGATGAGTTCACGAAGCAGAAGCACAAAGGCCAGCACGCCCACCGCCACGATAATCCAGCCGCCTGTGTCGGGAATCGATAAGGCTGTAAAATTGAGTAGGTCTTTGTAGCCTAGCACGGGCGGCTGATAAGCCATGCCGGGTACTTGGATGGGAGCTGTTGGGTCCAGATCGTGTCCGTACTCATAGCCCCAGCGATAAAAATCGGCTAAGGCAATGATGGCTCCCAGCACTAACGTGCCAATGTAGATTTTGAGCCATCGCACGGTACCCATTAAGGATACAAACAAGCCCCATAAAATAAAACCCGCAATGATGTATTGGAGGAATCTAAACTCTGGAAACATCTCGACCTTTATGTGTTTCATGCCGATGTAGTGGTTGAGGCCATTAATGACGTCCACGTCACCACCCACGTTGTTGTACCAGATGGTCATGGCCAAACCTTCGGGGTATTGGGGTGCCCATAGGGCAATTTTCCATAACGGTAAATAGTAACAGGCGATAACCGAAAGCGAGGCAACTGCCAGCAAAATGCGACTTACGAGTGGGAGCTTTTTCATGATTGAAAGTTAATTTTCTTGTAGAAACCTGCCAGACTTAATAAATCTGGCAGGTTTGAATAACCTTAAACACCAATTGACATACCTGACTTATTTTTTAGCTGAAGCCACAGGGGCTTCTGGTGGGGCTTGTTTGCCTGTTGAGAACGAAAGCGGCACATTAGAGTTGGCAGGGGATACTCGTACATACCCTTGCATTTCTTGGTGTAGTGCCGAGCAAAAATCAGTACAGTAAATCGGTACTACACCCACTCGGTCGGGTATCCACTTGAGCGTACACGTTTCGCCCGGCATAATCAGAATTTCGCCGTTATTGGCCCCTTTTACTGCAAACCCATGCGGTATATCCCAGTCTTGTTCGAGGTTAGTTACGTGGAAATACACCTCGTCGCCGAGCTTTACACCTTCGATGTTGTCAGGAGTGAAGTGCGAACGAATCGAAGTGATATAGACGTGAACCTCTTTACCTTTGCGCTCTACTTTGGCTTGTGCTTCGCCTTTGGCTACGTAAGGGTGTTGGTTTTCTTCGATTTTGTAAATCTTTTGGGAATTCTTCATCAGCACTTCGGCAGCAATGGCTTCGGCGTAGTGGGGTTCGCCCGTGGTAGGGAAGTCGAGCAAGAGCTGCATTTTATCCCCATCTATACTGTATAACTGCGCCGATTGCGTAAGCTCTGGCCCTGTGGGTAAGTAGCGGTCTTTGGTGATTTTGTTGTAGGCAATCACATATTTGCCCCAAGGTTTTTTGGTGCAACCACCCGGCACGCACAAGTGGCCAATTGAGTAGTAAGTAGGAACTCGGTCGAGTACTTCCAATTTTTCGATGTTCCACTTCACAATCTCAGACGACACAAAGAACGACGTGTAAGCATTGCCTTTGCCGTCAAATTCGGTGTGGAGTGGCCCTAAACCTGGCTTTTGAACCTCGCCGTGCAAGGCGGCTTCGTATTTTACCACCGGGATACCCTCGTAGTCACCTTCAAAGTTTTTGTCGGCAATGGCTTTTTGTAATTTGCTAAACGAGAACACCGGAATCACAGCGGCCAATTTGCCCGACCCCACAATGAACTCGCCAGTAGGATCCACATCACAGCCATGAGGTGATTTAGGACAAGGAATAAAATACACGATGTCTTTGTTTACTTTAGGGTCAAGTACCATTACTTCGGTTTCGATAGTACTGGTAGCTGAGTGTGTTTTGTCGTTGTAAACGTTGTGAGCGTAACGTACTTTTTCCTTTTTGGCTTGGCCGGCTTTTACGAGTTCTTCACACTTTTTCCAGTTGACAGCCATGATGAAATCCTTGTCTTTTTGCGAAGCATTCACTTCCAGCAGTGTATTGGCTTGCTCGGTATTGTAGCAAGAAAAGAAAAACCAATCGTGCGATTTGTTTTTGCCACCACGAGCTAAGTCGAAGTTGACACCGGGTAGCAAAATCTGAAACGAAAGATTCATGCGACCCGTTGCTTTGTCAATGCCTACAAAACTAACTGTGCCTTTGAAATTCTTTTTGTAAGTGCCAATCGAAACGTCTGGGTTACTGGCAGCATCGTCCATGGGGTAGCTAAAACGAGTACCGGCAATGGCATATTCGGTATTTTCGGTAATAAATGGCGACGAGTGATTCCCGCTGCTGTTGGGTATTTCGATGATTTCCATGGTTTTGAAGGTCTTCAAATCCACTCGGCCAATACGGGGTGTGTTGTTGGCATTGCCAAAGGCCCAGCGCCCGTCGTGCTCACCGTTGGTAGTCGAAAGCGCAATGTGGTGGAGGTCGTCCCAGGGTACAAAGCCATGCGAGGTTTGGAGCATGGGTTTGGTTTCTTCGCTGTAGCCGTAGCCGTTTTCAGGAAATACCGAGAACACCGGAATGATACGGAACAAACGCCCCGATGGCAAGCCATAAACAGACATTTGACCATTGAAACCGCCAGATACAAAGTTGTAGAACTCGTCGTACTTGCCGGGGGCTACATAGGTTTTTTGGGCGGCATCGCCACTGACAGCACTGTTGGTGTTGGACGAGCGGCAGCTATGGAGCATACCTGCCCCGAGAGCAGTGAGTAAACTCACTATTAGAAGTATTCGGATGGGTTGGTTTTTCATGATTATTCAGAAGTTTGGTTGTTGTTGAGAGACTTAGTTTTCTCCGTCGTTTTTGCGCATGAACTCCAGCACACTACGGGCGTCTTTCTCAGTAAGGTTTTGATTAGGCATTCGTACCAAGCATTCTTCGAGCATAGCTTGAGCTTTGGGGTCTTTGTTGAGCATTTCTTCCACATTGGTTGCAAAATTCATAATCCACTCAGGCTTACGACGTTTAGTAACTCCTTGCCATCCAGGGCCTACCAGTTTTTCAGCTGTAAGACGGTGACAAGAACCACATTTGAGGTCATAGATTCCTTTGCCAGCCGTAATCATGGCTTGGTCAAGCGGGTGGCCAAGAGTTACTTCTTTGATGGGACCGATGCCTTTTTCGTCGTCGTCGGCGGTGGCAGTAGGTGTTTCTTGCGCTGGGGTACTTGTAGTGGATTCGCTTGTTTTTTGGTCACCTCCACCACAAGACGCCAGCAAAATGAGGATCCCTATCGGAACGAAAAGTCGTTTCATGTGATTTGTATTTTATGAGTATTTATACTTAAATAATAAGCCAAAATTATGAGTATTTATATCCAAAAATTTATGATTCAACGCATAGGCTATCTATGATTTTTATCAGTTGATTTTGATTATCAATTCATTAACGAGCAACAAAAAGGGTCGCTGAGAGGATTACCCTCAACGACCCTTTTTTATGATTTTTACAAGATATTATGGTTTGAAAACTTTACCGTTAGTGATGGTAAGTAGATGCTGCTCAGCGAGTTGTTGGACTTTTCGGATGACGGTCTCTACTCGCAACCCCGTCATGTCAGCTAATAGTTGGCGAGTAAAAGGAACCTCAAAATTGGATATTTTATGGCCTTTTTTGAGCTCGGCCTTAGTTTTAAAATAATCAATGATGTTGAGAATTCGCTGTTCGGGCGGTAAGGTAGTTATATCCTTAATGAGATTGGCTTTGTAGCAAAGTCGCCAAGCAAGGGTTTGAGTCAGGGCAAAGTGGCTGTCGGGATGTTGATGGATTAATGCCAAAAAATCGTCTTTGTGAAGCACCCAAATCGTAGCGTCCACAATGGCTTGGGCATCAGCAGGGTAGGGGAAATTACCAATAAGAGGGGGCTCACCCAAACTTTCGGTTTCGCCAAATATACCTTGTATTAGATTATGATGCTCGGTCTGATTCAGCATCTTGACACTTCCTGATGCCACCTGAAAAAAGAAGTGTGCTGGCCATTTTTCATGGAATAAGTATTCTCCTTTTTTGAACTTATTGAGCGAGGCTCCGTATTGTTGTAGTAAGTCGGTGGGGATACACATCACTATTAGCGTTTAAGTGTTGTGCTATGACACAAAGGAATCTCGTGGTACTTTTCAAAATGTGGGCTAAGGTAGGGCACTCCTAAGTTCATCCCTCTAAGGATAAACACCAAGGCCAGTACAATGCCAAATGCCGGCATCCAGCGAGTAATCCAACTCCGAAACCGAACCGACGCCCAGCTTGCTAAGGTGCTGATGCTGAGCATGGCGGGAGTAGTGCCCAGTCCAAAAAGTGCCATATAGGCGGCACCTTGTATAGGGGTTGCGGCCGCCAAGGCACCTGCTAACCCCAAATACACAAATCCGCAAGGGAGTAACCCGTTGAGCATACCAAGCAAAAGGTAATTGGGAAATGAGCGCTTGCGAAGCTGCTTGCCCAAATGCATTTTGAGGCGGGTGATTACGCTTTGGAACGATAAAAAATGCCAGAATCGAGCAGGGATGAACATCAAAAGCAGCAGCAAACCAGCCAACACAGAGACTTTTTGCTGAAAACCTGCCACAAATAAACCCTTGCCAAAGGTGCCAAACAATAACCCTAAGGCACTGTAGGAGGCAATTCGACCTACGTTATAGGTAAGTCGTGCCAAGGTGGCTTTTGTTGGCGACAGTCCACCTACGGGTAAGGCCATGGCAATTGGCCCACACATACCTACGCAGTGCAGACTACCAGCCATGCCAGTCATAAGGGCCGTTGTCCAGAGGATTTCCACCGAATTAAGGATGAGCTGTTTTGGTAGTTTTATAGCCAGGGGCCATTTCGACGTGGGCAGTGACCATACCGTAAATCATACTGCCGATAAACAAAGCAAACAGAATGAAAGCTAATACGATGCTTTGTCCCCAATTGAGTTTGAGCGATTTCATAAGCTGAATGGTTTTGAACAAGATGGATAAATCAGTTTTTCAGAACCCAGCTTGCCTTTAGCATATTTTTCAAAAGCAAGCTGGTGTAAATTGGTAATGTTGAATGCCTCACCAGACTATTCATAAACAGGCGCCATAAACGAGGTCTTGACCTTGTCAATGACCTTACCGCCCGACTGAACGGAAATGTCGAGTGGTGTTTTATTGTCTTTGATGCTTGCTTGTGGAATCTCAATAAAGAACGAAGTTTTCACCATATCGTCTTGATTGACAGACGCTGGTGCTTTCCCTACAAACTTGATGCGAGCATTGGGATTATTGGTTTGCAACTCAATCGGTAATTCGTGGAACGTCTTGTTCACAATTTCGATATTATACAAGTTCGAAATCATGCCATTGGGTTGTTTCTGAAAGGTAAGCCCCGAAGCCCGCAAGATAGTGGTTTCAATGTCGCTGCGAGTCACTAATAAAAACACCAATACACCAAGCAAGAGTAGCAGTACTGTGGAGTAAGCGGCAATCCGAGTGGTAAAGCCAAGCTTTTGGCGGCTGGCAATACCATTGAGTGAGTCAAATCGAATCAGACCCCGAGGCTTCTTGACTTTGTCCATCACTACATTACAAGCATCAATACAAGCGGTGCAGTTGATGCACTCAAGTTGTGTTCCGTTCCGAATGTCAATTCCAGTAGGGCATACTTGTACGCAAATGCCACAATCAATGCAATCGCCTTGTTTCGTGGTGTTAATGGGTTGAGAATCAGCTAAAATGATGGGCTGGTTACTTGGCTGTTTTTTGAGTTTTCCTCGTGGCTCTCCCCGAACGTCATCGTAGGCAACCACGATGGAGTTTTTATCTAACAACACCCCTTGCAAGCGGCCATACGGGCAGATAATGATGCAAACCAATTCTCGGAAACGAGCAAAAACAAAGTAGAAAACACCCGTAAAAATCAGAATGGCCATCAGTCCACCAAGGTGGTCAAATGGGTTGTCTTGCACAATGGCTAATAGCTCTTTCTTACCGATAATGTAGGCCAAGAATGTATTTGAGATAGCAAACGACAAGACAAAGAAAATGAAGTGCTTTAGCGACTTTTTGATGATTTTTTCCTGTGTCCAGGGCGATGCGTCCAAGCGCATTTGAGCCTTGTGGTCGCCTTCAATCCAAACTTCAATTTTACGGAAAAGCATTTCCATAAAAATGGTTTGAGGGCAGGCCCAGCCACACCATACTCGGCCATAAACGACCGTAAACAAAATCACAAAAACGATGAAAGTGAGTAGGCCAATGGCCACTAAGTGAAAGTCTTGAGGAACAAACAACACCCCGAAGAAGATAAACTTCCGCTCCAGAATATTGAACAGGAAGAGAGGATGGCCGTCAAATTCCAGAAAAGGCCCTGCAAACAAGCAAATCAACAATACATACGACAACCAACTGCGCATCTTGTACAGTGTACCGATTTCGATGCGAGGGTAAATCCAGATGCGTTTTCCTTGCTGAGTAACATTGGATAGATGCTCCCTGAAGTCAGAGGTATCTATGAGTTCAATATCTTTTATGGTGGAGCTCATGGTAGTGAATAAAAACAAAGGGGGCGTTTGACGGCCCCCTTTTGGTTAGTTCAATGCTACTGTTTTGCCAGTAGAATCAGCGGGGGCAGTGGGTGTTGCTGGGGAGTATTTATCACCCTGAGGTTCTTTGCCTCCTGCGGGTTTGGTGCCTTGTAAGGTCAAGATAAAGCTTGCTACTTGTTGGATTTGAGCTGGTTTGAGTTGAGCTTTCCAAGCAATCATTCCTTTGGCAGGTACGCCCTCAGTAATGGTATGGAACACATCTTTGATGCTTCCACCGTGCAGCCAATATTCATCCGTTAGGTTGGGGCCAACCCCACCACCGCCTTCGGCACCATGACAAGCCACACAGTATTGGGTATAAACGGCTTTTCCTTCGGCAATGGCCTTGGCATCGGTCAGTGGTTTTACATTATTTTCATTGATGGCATTTGCAAATTTCTTTTCGTAGGCGGCTTTTTGCTCATCAGCTAAGGCAAGTTCTTGGGTGTATTCTTGGTTCATCACATCGCCTTCGCCTGCCACATGGTAGTAAATCCAATACACAAAAGCGAATACAATGGTGCTGTAAAACAAATACATAAACCACGGAGGCGTAGGATTATCCAATTCACGGATGCCGTCGTAGCTGTGGCTCAACGTCATGCGAGCTTCGGCTGACATAGGGCGCATCTGCAAGATTTTTTCCCAGAAACCAAGCTCCGACTCCGCCGATTGCTCTGCTTCTGACTTTGGATTTAGCGTTTGCTTGAGCGCCATATACAGGTAAATGACCGTTATGAATAGCACCATCGTGACGGCTAACATGACACAGAGCAATAATACAAGCGACAGTTGCTCGCCAGACTCAATACTAAACGCTGCTTTGTTGTCTTGTGCTTGAAGCGCCGAGAAAGACAACAAGGATATAAAGAGAAGAAAGTATTTTTTCATTGTATTCAACAAATAAAGTGGGGTCTTGTACCGATTAAGAGCCTTATTGGCTTACCCTTCGAGGGGCAAATTACTCACCTCCTGCACGTGTTGTTTGTCCATGATGAATAGATACACACCCACCACCACAAAAAACAGCATGAAAATCAGCAACGACGTTACTAAGTAAAAGTCGGCACCGGGTAGTTTATCAATGAATTGCTTAAACATGGTCAAAGTTGTTTTGAGTGAAATCGAAGGGCTTAAAACAGAGCGATTAAGCCCTTCGGATGGATTATTTAAGTGCTGTAGCGGCAGCTTCTTTTTTGCCGTCAGTGCCTAAGCGTTGGAGGTAGGCAATCAAGGCAATGATTTCTTTGTCGCTACTTACTTTGATGCCTTCTTTCTTGAGCGATGCCGCAATCTCGTCGGCTTGCTTTTGAATATCAGCATCGGCATTATCAATGTAATCGGCCTCATACGGTACTCCAACCGCTTTGAGTGCTCCAAGTTTTGACTTAGTGAGTGAGGTATTCAACGTTTGCTCAATAAGCCAAGGGTACGGCGGCATAATAGAACCTGGCGACATCGAAGTGGGGTCCATCATGTGATGGTAGTGCCATGAGTGCGGATACTTACCACCTTCACGCTGCAAATCGGGTCCGGTACGTTTAGAACCCCACAAGAAGGGGTGGTCATACACATATTCACCCGCTTTGGAAAAAGGACCATAACGCTCTGTTTCGCTTCGGAACGGACGAACCAACTGGCTATGGCAATTGACACAGCCTTCACGGATGTATAGGTCACGACCGTGGACTTCGAGCGCCGTGTAGGGTTTTACCGATTCGATAGTCGGAACGGTTGAATCTAATGTAAACGATGGAATCAACTCGATAAAAGTACCTATCAAAATGGCTACTAACGACCAGAACAACATAGGCAATGGCTTGCGCTCTAACCAACGGTGCCAGAAGGCGTCTTCGCCCGTTGCTACAAAATCAGATGCAAGTGCAGGGGCTTGAGCGGCTTCATCAGCCTGAAGCGAACCTTGTGCCATGGTCTTGAACAAGTTGTAAGCCATAATGATGGCACCCACCAAGTAGATGGTTCCGCCAATAGCCCGAAGCATGTGCATCGGCAACAACTGGAGCGTAGTTTCTAAGAAGGCAGGATATTGAAGTGTTCCTTCGGGGGTAAACTCTTTCCACATCATTCCTTGGGTAAACCCAGAGATGTACATTGGCACAGCATAGAAAATAATGCCCAACGTACCTACCCAGAAGTGAACGTTGACTAATTTTTTAGAATAAATCTCTGTTTGGAAAATCTTCGGAACAATGTAGTACAGCATCGCAAAGGTCAAGAAACCATTCCAACCTAAGGCCCCTACGTGTACGTGAGCTACCACCCAGTCAGTAAAGTGTGCAATAGCGTTTACGTTTTTGAGCGAAAGCATTGGGCCTTCAAACGTAGCCATACCGTAGGCGGTTACTCCAACTACCATAAACTTGAGACGTGTATCTTCACGTACTTTGTCCCATGCCCCACGGAGTGTGAGCAAACCATTCATCATACCCCCCCACGACGGAGCAATCAGCATGATCGAAAACACCGTACTCAACGACTGCGCCCAGTCAGGTACGCTACTATATAGCAAGTGGTGTGGTCCTGCCCAGATGTAGATAAAAATCAATGCCCAGAAGTGCAAGATAGACAAACGATACGAGTAGATAGGACGGTTGGCCATTTTGGGCAAGTAATAGTACATCAGGCCCAAGAAAGGAGTAGTCAAGAAAAACGCTACTGCATTGTGCCCATACCACCACTGAATGAGGGCATCTTGTACGCCAGCATATAGTGAGTAGCTTTTAATCCAAGAAAAAGGCATTTCCATTGAGTTCACAATGTGTAGCACGGCTACCGTCACAAACGTGGCAATGTAAAACCAAATCGCTACATAAATGTGTCGCTCACGGCGTTTGATAATGGTACCCAACATGTTAAGGCCAAACACCACCCATACCAAGGCAATGGCAATATCAATGGGCCACTCCAATTCGGCGTATTCTTTAGATGTAGTGATACCCAAAGGCAAGGTAAGCGCTGCCGACACAATAATAAGCTGCCAGCCCCAAAAGTGAATGCTGCTGAGCAAATCGCTAAACATGCGGGCCTTGCATAAGCGTTGTAACGAATAGTAAACACCCATAAACATGGCGTTGCCCACAAAAGCAAAAATCACGGCATTGGTGTGCAGTGGTCGAATACGCCCAAACGAGGTGTATTGGTTGCCCAAGTTCATGGCCGGGCTGAATAACTGAGTCGCTACGATGACACCGACCAGCATGCCCACAATCCCCCAAATGATGGTGGCTATGGCAAAGTTCCGGACGATGCGGTTGTCGTAGTTGAACTGCTCTAAATTGGTTGAATTAGTCATAAGATTGGTATGTCAGGTTGGTTTAAACGATATAGTACTCCCATGCTTGAGTTATAAAAACTCAATCGGCTGGAAGGGAAAGTTATTGATAATTAAATAGTTATGTTGGGTTTTGGCTTATTGCTCTTCCCAGAAGCTGAGGTGTCGGGAGCAGAGTCATCTAACAGAATCCGAATAGATGGCGTGTAGAGATCGTCGTTTTGACCTGTCTTTTGCGCCCACAAAAACGCACTCAAAAAACCAAGTGCCATTAGTAAGCTTGTCCCGATCATAAAATACAGAATAGTCATAACAGCAAAATCTGAAAGGTGAATGTTGTTGAGAAAAAGTTCCTGTTCCTAATAGAAACAGGAACTTCGATTCGCTACCTCTTTGATTTACCACCTGTTCTTTGCCTTTCGGCGATGTAAAATTGGGGCTAAACCTTCGGGATAAAAATGACTTATGTCATCTGAGGTGCTGACTTTTGGTAAACCTCTTCTTTTTGTTCTGAAAAAGCCGGTTCATCGGCTTTTTTGGTCAAGGTAACACGCTTACTCAGCGCAATGCCGAAGGTAGCCAGTAAGACCATCGTGGTCGAGCTGACAGGCATCAGTATGGCCGCCACTAGCGGTGACAAGGTACCAGTTACGGCAAATGACAGACCGATGGCATTATAAATCAACGATACCACAAAACTGATTTTGATTACTTGTAAGGCTAGTCGGCAAAACTTCAAAAAAGCAGGGAGTTGAGTCAACTGACCAGCCTCTAAAATAGCGTCACTAGCAGGAGTGAAGCATACCGTTTTTTCGGTGATGGCCACGCCCACATCAGCCTGTTTGAGCGCCCCAGCGTCGTTGAGGCCATCGCCAATCATCATCACCCGTTTGCCTTTGGCTTGGAGCTGCTTAATAAAGTCTAATTTTTGTTGTGGCTGACAGTTAAAGTGCAGTTGTTCTGGCAAAAACCATCGTGACAAATTACGCCGTTCGGCAGCACTATCACCCGAAAGGACAAATAAACTGAAGTGCTGTTCTAAGGCATAAATCATGCCGTCGAGGCCCTTTCGATAGTGGTTGGGTAGGGCAAAATACCCCAGGTATTCGTCGTCTATCTGCACATGCACTCGGCTCGACTGGCTTTCATCAGTAGGATAGTGGCCAGCTACCGAAGGTCTTACAAAAGCTAGAGAGCCGATTTTTACAGAATGTCCTTCTACGACACCTTCTAATCCCTTACCTGTAACCTCTTGAAAGTCAGATACTGGAAGTACAATAGGTTCACTAAGTGCATGACTAATCTTGCGACTTAGCGGGTGAGTCGAATGCCGTACCAACGAGGCCACTTGCAACGCTTGGTATTCGTTGAGGGGCTGCTGTCCTTCAAACGTGGGCGTTATGTCTCCAGCAGTAGTGAGTGTGCCTGTTTTATCAAAAACAATCGTGTCGCATTGAGCCATTTGTTCAATTACTTCAGCGTTTTTCAGATAAAAATGCTTGGCTCCAAACACTCGCAACGCATGGCCCAACGCAAACGGGTAGGAGAGCGCCAGCGCACACGGGCAGGCCACAATCAGCACAGCGGTAAGGGCATTGAGTACTTTAGAAGGGTCCATCCAATACCAATAGACCGATACTACGGCTGCCAGCATGAGTACAACAATAGTGAAATTCTTGCCCACTTGGTTGGCAAAGGTCTTGAGGTAATTAGCCTGCTTTTTGGCAAAAGTATTGTTGTTCCAAAGTTGGGTTAAATAACTCTGCGCCACTTCTTTCAATACTTCCATCTCAATGGAATGACCTACGTGCTTACCACCTGCATACAGTAAGTCGCCGGGGCGTTGGGTTTGTAAGTCTGACTCGCCTGTCACAAAGCTATAGTCAACGTGAGCAGTGCCTTTATAAAGCATCCCGTCGGCAGGAATCAGTTCTTCGTTCCGAATCAGAATTTTATCTCCTTTTTGGAGCGATGCCACCGTGGCCGATTCCTCCACGTCTTTCGACAGATTCGTTATGGGGTCCACCACTCGCTTGAGCCGAGTAACGGCCAATGGGAAGTACGATTTGTAATCTCGCTCAAACGACAAGAAATCATAAGTACGCTGCTGAAACCATTTGCCTACCAACAGCAAGAAAATCAGACCAGTTACGGAGTCAAAATACCCCGCCCCATCTTGGAAAAGTACTTCGTAAATACCTCTAAAAAAGGCTGTTAAAATGGCCAGTAAAATAGGTAGATCGAGGTTAATACGCTTGGCTTTGATACTGCTCCAAACCGATACAAAGTACTCAGAACCAGCGTAAAATACAGCTGGAATTGCCAAGATGATGTTCAGGTATCCAAATAAGTGCTTGTACTTAACTTCGTCGAGTCCTAGGTATTCTGGAAAACTAAACAGCATGATATTGCCTGCACAAAACCCCGCCACGGCAATACGAGTGAGTAATGGCCTGTACGACGGGCGCTGTTTTTCTTTGACCACGTCGTTGAGGCTGATTAGCGGCTCGTACCCTACCGAGGTCATCAACTCCGCCAATTGGCGGAGCGAGATGGTTGGAATCGCCTCCGTTTCGTGGATTTCGCTTCTAAACACCACCGTAACTTGTTTTTTCAGAAAGTCAACTCGTGACGACTGGATAGCCGGATGGATGCGGTTGAGGTTTTCGAGCAACCACAAGCACGAACTACAGTGGATAGACGGAACAAAAAACGTGATTTTGGTGATAGTGTTATTTTTGAAGTCTATCAACTGGGCTATTACTTCGGGGTTATCCAAAAACTCAAAACGAGTAGGTTGAGGCATTTGCCCAGGCGTAGTAGTTATACTATAGTATTGACACAGGTTGTTGGCCTCTAAGACCTCGTAAACGGTCTTACAGCCTTCACAGCAAAAAAACTTATCTTCGAGATGAATAGTATCATCGGGGCAATGTGTGCCGCAGTGATAACACTGTAATTCTTGCTGAACAAGCGGTGGATGGGCAGGATTCATAGCGCTGAAATTTTGTGCAAGTTCAGCTAAGGACTTGTTTTTGAGGATGATGAATAATTTTCTAAAAAGTGATATTTATCATTTTATCAGATGACCTATTTGCCGAATTTTGAATTCGTTTTTATACTAGCTACCTTGATAAAACGTTCGTTAGTATTCGTCTTATAATACAAAGTGAGCGTTTTGTCTGACAGATGTTGAAACTAACTTTGATTGAGTACCATGAAACCACAAGCCTTTCCCGAATGTGCCACTTGCTCCTGCAGAGTACAATCGCTCCTTAAAAACTGTGCAATGGAAGAATTAGAGAGTATTTCCTCTAATAAATGCTTTAATACGTATAAAAAAGGCCAGGTTATTTTTCATGAAGGCAACCGTCCCTTTGGCCTATTTTGCGTGTTTGAAGGCAAGGTGAAGGTAAGCCGTATGAACTCCGAAGGCAAAGAGCAGATTATCCGATTGGCCAAGCCTGGCGATACGCTAGGCTACCGTTCGTTGATTGAAAGTGCCAAGTATTCGGCCTCGGCCATTGCCCTCGACGACACCAAAGCCTGCTTCATCCCTGCGTCGGACTTCAACCGTTTGGTTGACAACAACGTCAAGATTGCCAGTGACTTAATGAAGATGCTGGCAAAAGCCTTAGGCGAGTCGCAAGATCGGATGATTCACATGGCCACCAAGCCCGTACGGGAGCGTTTGGCCGAAGCATTATTGCTTCTAAAAAATACTTACCAACAAAAAGGAGAAGAAAAATTCTCTATTTCTATCTCTCGTGAAGACCTTGCTGCCATTGTGGGCACGGCCAAAGAAACTGTGATTCGTTTCTTGTCTGAGTTCAAAGACGAAGGTATCGTCAGTACACATGGGAGCAATATTACCATCGAAAAGCCAGAAAAACTGGTGAAAATCAGTAGTTTGTACGATTAATGATTGGCCTATAGGCTGATACCATAGGTAGTTGGACCCCTCCAAAGAGCTATCACTCCTCCAGATGATTTATATCATTTGAGCCGATTGCTGGGTATCGTACCTTCGTCCATATCTTTTGACCAGAGGCGATATGTTTGACATTGAGAAAAAAATACTACAAAAAGGCACCGAGCTTTTCTTTAATGGAGGAGAGTTTCTATACTGCCGAGATCAAGACGCAGATTATGTGTTTTACTTGAAAGACGGTGCCGTAGAGATTCAGGACACGGACCCTGTGAGTGTGTATCGTATCGAAGGCTGTCGGTGTTTCTTAGGACTACACGAAATCATCTTAGACAAAAAACACGAGGAATCTGTCAAGATTGCCGAACCTTCTATTTTGGTAGCGTTTGATAAATCATTGATTCACCACTTGATGAGTGAACAAAGTTCGATTCGGCGATACTTTATGCTCAAAATGTGTGACCACATGGCCGCACTCAGCAAAAGCTATGAGTGAAAGTAAGGGTGATTTTTATTGTTGAGTACAAATTTATTGTTGACTAAAGTTAGCTATTTGAAAAACCTAACAGATAACGAATAATCCCGATATTCATCGGTACGTAAGTACTTACTGAGTAGTAGTTCCTTCTTCTTTTTTCGTTTCCAACAGCGGTGTCATTGGTGCTGGCAACGCAAATTCTACGCTCCAACCCATTGATTCGCCGAGCTGATTGAGCAATACATGTACCTGCCGATTGGCCACCTTTGGCAACTCAGAGGCCACGGCTTTGTTGTGGATGGTCTGCTTGGCATCCGACAGCAGCTTGGTGTATTCGTCTTTGTTGAATTTGTTGAAAAGACCTTGGTCAATATCATAAATCGTATAGTCCGAATCAATGGACAGTACCTCAGGGTCGGGGAGGTGCTCAATCACCAGTTGGCGTTTTCCCTCTATCCGTTTGATTTTTACTTTAGCAAAATCAAAACCAACCAATACCTTCGCTTTGGCTACAATGAGGGCTTTTTTAGCGCCGGATTTTAAGCCAAAAATCAATTCTTTTTTGTCGTTGTAGTCATAAATTTCAGAAAAATGGCCTTCGGCGAGCACCACCTTAAATACCTTCTCGATACGCTCCAGCAACACCGATGATTCTTTGACAATGATTTGTTGTTGGTTTCCCCGAAATCGCCCCAGCAAGGTGGCTACTCCAAACCCCGCCACCAAACTAATGACCATCATCAAAAGGATTAGAATAGAGTCCATTTAGATAAAATTTTGAAAATCAGCCACTAATCTTAGTGATTATTTGGTTTGCTTTGTGAAATTTAACAAAAAATTGTGTTTTCTGTCAGGAAAATAATACTTTTCCGATTGATTTAATGATAAGACTGTCAACAAGCCAATAGGTCACTCGTTGCAAGCGCTCTTTTGAGCAAAGCCGAGGCATATACGCTTGTGGTCAGGTCCATACAAAAACCTCAAACCTCTAAACACCCATGCAGCAACAGCTTCAAAGCCTCGACTATGTTGTATTTTTTATTTATTTCGTAGTAGTGGCTTCGTATGGTTATTGGATTTATAACCGAAAAAAATCCAAAGAAGCCTCTTCAACTGATTTTTTCTTGGCCGAAGGTTCCCTCACTTGGTGGGCTATTGGGGCCTCGCTTATTGCCTCTAATATCTCTGCCGAGCAGATGATTGGGATGTCGGGCAATGGCTTCTCGATTGGCTTGGCTATCTCTACCTACGAGTGGATGGCCGCCGCTACGCTCCTTATTGTGGGGATTTTCTTCATGCCTATCTACCTCAAAAACCGCATCTTTACGATGCCTCAGTTTTTGAATCAACGCTACGACTCTACAGTCAGTATGATTATGGCTGTGTTTTGGCTGTTTTTGTATGTATTGGTCAACCTTACCTCCATTTTGTACTTGGGCGCTTTGGCGGTTTCTACCATCTCGGGCTTGCCGTTTGATGCCTGTATGTGGGGCTTGGCCATTTTTGCGGTTATCATCACCATCGGCGGGATGAAGGTAATCGGTTACACCGATGTAATCCAAGTATTTTTCTTGATTTTGGGTGGTTTGGCTACCACCTATCTGGCTATCTCGCTGGTATCGGAGCATTATGGTTCTGAAGGCATTGGCAAAGGCTTTGACCTGATGATGCAAAACGCCAGCGACCACTTCCACATGATTATTCACCAAGGCGACGAGCACTACATGGCGCTCCCGGGCTTGACCGTTCTGATTGGCGGGATGTGGATTGTGAATCTTAACTACTGGGGCTGTAACCAATACATTACCCAACGTGCTCTTGGTGCCGACCTCAAAACAGCCCGTGAGGGTATCTTGTTTGCGGCGTTCTTGAAGTTGATGATGCCTATCATCGTGACCTTGCCAGGGATTGCAGCCTATACCTTGTGGAAAGAAGGGATGTTCCAACAAGAAATGCTTACAGCGGGCGAACTCAACCAAGACCGTGCCTATCCCGTGTTATTGAACTTGCTTCCAAACGGTCTCAAAGGGCTTTCGTTTGCAGCCTTAACCGCTGCCGTAGTAGCTTCGTTGGCCGGAAAAGCCAACTCCATCTCGACTATTTTCACCTTAGATATTTACAAGAAATACATCAATAAAGAAGCCAATGAGGCCAAATTGGTCTGGACGGGTCGTATTGCTGTGTGGGTGGCCATGATTTTGGCCATTGTCATTTCACCCTACATGGGCATTGACAAAAAGGGAGGCTTCCAGTTCATTCAAGAAATGACGGGCTTGGTATCACCGGGGGTATTTGCGGCGTTTTTGATGGGCTTTTTCTGGAAACGTACCAACACCGCAGGCGCTTTGTTTGCGATTGTTGGTGGCTTCTTGATGGCACTCTGGATGCACAACTACTGGTCCGATATTCCATTCCTTGACCGCATGGGTTGGGTGTTCTTGATCTGCGTAGGCGTGATGATTATCCTTGGTTTGTGGAAACCATCTACCAAAGGCTTAGAGATAGATGTCAAGATGTTCCGTACTTCTCCAGGATTTGCTGTGGGGGCTGCTATCGTCGTAGTGACCTTGGTAGTACTTTATACGGTATTCTGGTAGCAAGCTGTATTTTATTCTCTGTAAGGCTTTTATTTTCAATAGCTTACAAATAACAAATAACGAATCTTTAGTTTTCGGTATCGGATGGTTAATTTTGTTAAAAAATTGATCATCCGATTTTTTATGAAAAGACTATTTTCTATTCTGTGTCTTTGTGCATTAATGATAAGCTGCGGGAGCGACGAAACCCCAGCCCCTACCTTGGTAGGTAAGTGGCGTTTTGCTGGATATTTAGTCGAAAATAAGCTTGATGTATTTAATCTGGCTTTTCCAGCCTATTTTGTAACGCTCGAACTCACTGACAAACAAACGTCCGGCGTTTATGAAGCTACTGGTCAAGCTCCTATCAATACATATAGCGCCACTTACACCTATAATGCTGCTGCGGGTCAACAAGGGGCTATGACCGTTAAATTAGGAACAATCACCCAATTGGCTGGCCCTTCCGATGCCATTAACTATGAAACCAAATACTTGGAACGCTTACAAAAAGCTTCTCGCTTTGACATCAGCAGCCCCAAAAAGTTGTTCATTTACCTCAGTAGTCCTCAAGGTGAAGTGTTGGTGTATGAAAAGCTTTGAGACGACAATAGATATTTCAGATTGACGAGTATCAAAACACTTCTAATCATAGCAGGGCCTACGGCAGTAGGAAAAACGGCCTTATGCGTACGTCTGGCCAAAGCCTTCGATACGGTGGTGGTATCGGCGGATTCTCGGCAGTTTTATCGAGAATTGAGCATCGGTACGGCCAAACCCACCGCCGACGAAATGCAGGGTGTTCAGCATTATTTCGTTGATTCTCATTCGATTAGCGACTATTATAGTGCTGGTGACTTTGAGCGAGATGCCTTGGTGCTCTTGGACGAACTGTTCAAGAAGCACTCAGTCGTGATACTGACAGGAGGCTCCGGTATGTTTATCAAAGCCATCACCGATGGACTAGATGAGATGCCGGAGGCCCCTCTTTCGCTTCGAGAAGCCTTAGAAGAACAGGCAGAAAAAGAAGGATTGGACAGCTTAGTAGAACAACTCCATACGCTCGACCCCGTGTATTATGCCCAAGTGGACAAGAAAAACCACCAGCGTATCGTACGGGCTTTGGAGGTTTGCTTGAGCACAGGCCAACCGTTTTCGAGTTTCAGGGTCGAAAAAAAGGTAGAACGGCCCTTCCGAATGGTGAAAGTCTGCCTTACACGAGAGCGAGAAGAGCTGTATGAACGTATTAACCTTCGGATGGACCAAATGCTGGAGCAGGGTCTAATCGAAGAAGTAAAATCCTTGACGGCTTATCGGTCACATAACGCACTTCAGACCGTAGGCTATAAAGAAGTTTTTGACTACTTAGATGGGTGCTACGATTACAGCGAAATGCTCCGCTTGCTCAAGCGCAATACCCGCCGTTACGCCAAACGCCAACTGACGTGGTTTCGGAACCAAGATGATTTTGAATGGATAGATGCAAAGGACGAGGCTGCGCTTTGGCAGTACATAGCTTCACAAGGCTTGGCGCCGTTGCATCAGAGCGATAGGTAAGCTTCTAACCCACCTTCCAAGTGTTCCACCTGCTCAAAACCTTTTTTGGCGAGTATTTTGGTAGCAATGTGGCTTTGGAGTCCTACGCCGCAGAGTAAAATAACTTCTTGATTTTTAAGGGATTCTAATTGGTCTATTCGTAAGAGGAGATCGTCCATCGGAAGCGAAATGCCCCCAATGTTAAAATCCTCAAACTCGCCGGGTGTGCGTACATCCACGAGGTTGAGGACTTCTCCAGACGCCAAGCGTCGTTGCAATTCTTTGACAGACATAAAAAAAGATGCTAATTTTCAGATTATTTTCAAAAAAAAATCAAAAATTTCTTGGAATTCTGTGTGTGTGTGTGTAAATACGCACGAGTTTCAATTTTTAAATCATAACAGTTATGAAAAAACTATTTAGAACATTTGTACTAATGTGCTTTCTATTAGGAGCACATGCAATTCAAAGTTATGCTGCTATTTGCTCTTGTGTCGGATCTTTTGCTGGAATTTTTATGGCAACAACCGTGTACACAGTAGGTAGTAGCTGTTATAGTTCTGCTATTGGTTGCCGTATTACTACCAGTTTTGAAGGTCAAATTCAAACGTTTTGGGGTGATGACACTGACTGTGCAACTGCTCAATTTTTTTCTGGTTGTTTTCAAAATTAAACATTTATTCTTATGAAAAAGCAAGCACTTAGTTTCCTTTTATTTATCGTATTTATTACGTTTGGATGCAAAGATGACAAGGGAATAGTTGAGACGAGTTACCAAAACCAGTACCTTGTAACGGCATTAAGCTCTGATATACCTTATTTGGTAACTACACCTCAAAATTTTGATCCAGCGTTAGAATTTGCCAAATTAGAAGCTTTTTACCATGAAATTGGCGTTGATGATGTGATGAGTTTGGCACAGAAAGACTGGAAGATTGTTGACCAAGAATATCGCCAGATCTTGCGAAAATACGAGTCTCATACTTATATTAATATGCTCAGACAAGTAGTAGCGCAAAATATATTGCTAAAAAAAGGTTTATTAGATAACGATAGCAAAGATGCTACCAATGCTATCAGTTTTTATACCGACGAACTTATCAAAGGTGGTTCAACAAATACACCCTTGATATATAGTTGTTTAGCAAGGTTAAAAACCAGTTGGAAAACTCAAAAAATTCAGGAAGTAAGTATTGAAGCCGTAACATCATATCAAAGCCTTGTAGAAAGAAATCAGAAAGCAAGGCAAAAGAGAGTTGAGGAGGTTAAAAACCTCACTGCTGCCCAACAAAAATTATATGATAAGATAATGGCTATGAGGGGTAAATCAGATGCTATGCAAGCTGATTATGCAAAAAAATTAGCTGAATTGGCAGGAAAGTAAAAGATTGTATTTTTATAAAGAGTGCCATAGCTTAATTTGCTATGGCACTCTTTTGTTACAATTCGTTCCAAGCCAGCATCCCACCTATCACATTCCGAACGTTGATAAAGCCTTCGCTCTCTAAAAAGCGTTGCGCCTGTCCGCTGCGGTTGCCTGAGCGGCACATCACGACTACCTCTTGGTCTTTCCAGTCTTCGATTTCGTCCACACGGTCTGGAAGCTCATGCAAGGGAATCAATTTTGCTCCTAAGTTTTGGTCTTCGTATTCGTCTTCACGACGAACGTCCAAAAAGTTAAACGTTTCGCCACTAGCCAAACGCTCTTTCAATTCTAATACAGTAATATCCATAATGGTTCGTTCTTAGTATTCAACTACAATCAAGAAAATGTTCTGAAACAGAAACAATAGGTATGGGGATTCTACTTCCGAATGATCAATTTTTTTACCACCTCTCGCTTGCCATCCGACAGGCGCAACAAGTACAGACCACTATCCAAACACGACAAGTCAGCCTGTGTTTGTTGTACTTTTTGTTGATGCACTTGTCTGCCTGCTAAGTCAAACACACTCAGATCGGTAATGGTTTCGTCGTTCCACAGAATGATTCCTGTAGTTGGGTTTGGAAATACGTTCAAGTCAAGTACCGACGTTGGCTCTGTAGCTGTAACTACCTCTTTGATGGTGCTACCAATGACAGGCCGAAGCATCAAACTGCCTTTAATGTCACGATTTTGAACCCATTCTACTCCAAAATTGAAGTAAATCTGGTTTGCAAATTGGGCGTTATTTTTATCTAACCCCACCGTAATAGGCACTTCGTTGAGCTGAAACCAACCCACATAAAACGTGTCTTTTACCGCCACAGCTTTATCAAAAGCATATTCGATAAAGCCATCGGGCGTAGTCGGATACTGCGCAGTGAAGGCTCGTTGGTATAAGATTTTGTTCGGCTTACCTTTATCACTATCCAATACCTGTATCACAAACGACTGCCCTGAAATGTCTTGCCCAAAGCGAGCTAAATTCATCCGAACGGCAGAAACCACGTCTTCTTTGTTGAGTACGAAACGAATGACTGCTCGGTCGAGTCGTGAAATACGTGCCGCATACTCGGCGGTTCCGTCGTCATAGGCATAAAAATCATCCAACACCGTCATGGTCGAAAGCGTGTCGTTTCGGCGCAAATTGATGCCCGGAATCGAAGGATTCTGGTCGTCGGTAGTCAGGAAATTAAATTTATACTTTAACACCGCCTTTTTTCCTGCAAAATTAGTCGGCAAGGGTGTTGGTTTAATCCATTTGAGTTGCGATGCCAACGACGCTATGTTCTCAGAAACAGGCGTTGTAAATGTTTGGAACTGCTGTTTGCTAAGGGTATCCGTCACCGTAAAGGTAAAGGTGGTAAAGTTGTTGTTGTTGAACAGGTTGGTTATGTCTGTCTTGACAGAATCAGCCGTTTCGGCACTCGGATTCAACAAATATTGCTTGAGGGGCATGGCCCAATAGCGTTTCAAAAAGGGCGAAAGTTGCTTGCGAGTAGCTACGTCTTTCACATAAAAATCGTTGAAGCGGCGTCCTTTGTTGACATAAATGTAGTCCACATGCCAAGCATCATACCGCCCCGACTGCCGACCATAGGCTTGGAATCGAAACTGAAAGTTGTTGTGGAGGTACAACTGCGCCCTAACGGGAACCAGTACTTGTCCAAACGTATTGGAAATCACTTGCGCATTCTGAATCCAGACCGTGCGCCAGATACCTCCGTTGGTCAAAAACTGCAACGTGAGCGAGTCTCCATCGGCAAAATCAGGGGTTTCATTAAGTCCTCTGGCTTGCCAATAAAAACTCAAGTAAATGGAGTCGGCTGGGCTAAAGGTTGATAAGTCAATGGGTTGCGAGGTGAGGGTGTCAATAGCCCCTTGCGCTTGGTCAAACGATGAATAAGGCACACCGTTGCTGTTCCACCCATCAAAAGTCACCACATTAACCGACGGATGTTGAGTGGTACTATTGTTGTTTACTACGGTACCACCCCCTTTTTGCCAAAGCGTAAGGTCTGGTGTACCGCCACGAGCCAACGAAAAGTCGTCAAAGAAAGGCAATTTCACCGCTGTGATTCGGGCGGCACTTGAAGCCCCCGACGTTGCTTTGCGTTGGGTAGGTACAGGCACAAGGCTCACCTGAGCCCACACAGAAGCCGATAACAATACAAAAAATAGGAAGTGTAATCGTTTCAATCCTGTAAGAAAACAGTTCACAGTCAGTAGTTTACAAGTTGTCTTCATGTTCAATATTCACGAAACGTAACCATTGGGTTACTTCGTGCCTCCACCGTCGGTTTTGGGTGGAGCTTCGCCGGCTACCCAAAGGTCAATAATATCGCCTACTCGAATCTTATTTCCTTCGCCAGGGGCAGGGTTTTGGCGGATGATGGTGCCGGGTGGCTCGGTAGCCGCAGGGTCGTACTGAATCACCGTAAAATTAAGGTTCGAGCCTGCCAAAATTAGCTTGGCGTTTTCGAGGGTTTCACCTACCAAATTCGGCACGTCCATTTCTACGTTACCCAGTCCGTCGCCGACTACCAAATCAATTTTAGACCCCTTTGGTACTAACGCATCTTTTTTGATTTCATTGCCCTGAAACAACTGCCCAATGACGGTATTTTCACGTAAGTCGTTACGATAGCTCAGATTTCCCATCAGCAAGCCAAAACTTTTGAGCAATTGCTCTGCACTCCGAATCGACATGCCCGTTAAATCAGGCATTTTGATTTGTGGAGCGTGTAAGGCTGTAATGGTCAGGTAAATTTTGCGACCTTCTTTTACCTTAGCACCCGACTGTGGATACTGTGAAATGACCGAAAGTGGCTGAGCACCAGCCACAAAGGTACAGTCGCTGATTTCAAAACGAAGGTTACGGTCGTCCAAGAAGTTCTCCAGTTCCTCGGTGGTCATGCCTTTGAGGTTGGGTACAGTAATGGTTTCGCCGTGATTGGTGCTCCAGGGCAGATACACAAAGAAAAAGCCCAAAAACAAAATTAGCAGCAGACAGAGAATGATTCCGGCATGAATATAAACGTCTTTCTTGCTTGCCGTACTGATTTGTGCCATGTAGCTATATGCGGGTTTGGTAAGTGCGTAAAGTTAGGATATTCTGTTTTCTAATGCTAATTTTCGGATGTACTTGCCCACAATATCAAACTCCAAATTAACGGTATCGCCTACTTTTAATTGTTTGAACGTAGTGTGTTCGTAGGTATAAGGGATGATAGCCACCCGAAAAGCATGATGTTCGGAATTAAAAACCGTTAAGCTAACGCCATTGAGGCAAATAGAGCCTTTTTCGACGGTGATATTCTGCAAAATAGGGTCATATTCAAAATCAAACAGCCAACTGCCCTGTTGGTCTTCGATACGAGTACAAACGCCTATTTGGTCCACGTGTCCTTGCACAATATGCCCATCAAAACGCCCATTGGCAGGCATACATCGTTCCAGATTCACCCAATCGCCTGGCTGTAATAACCCCAAATTACTTTTTTTGAGGGTCTCGTCAATCGCCGTCACACAATGAGTGTTGTTGGTGACTTCCACGACGGTGAGGCATACGCCGTTATGACTAAGACTTTGGTCTATTTTGAGTTCGTGCGAAATGGGCGACTGAATCCGAAACGTGATATTCGTTCCATTCGGAATCAGTTCTATCACTTGTCCTACAGCTTCAATAATTCCTGTAAACATAAATGGTATCTTGTAAATGCCGGAGGCAATTCTAATGAACAACGAATAGACAAAAGTTCTTCTTGGGGTAATTAATTGATAAAGAGGTTTTTGTGTTTCATCGTTCTTGTTTGTTGATACAAATACTTCTTGAGTTGTTCGACTAAAAAGTACAAATAAATCATCTGAGTATAGAATCAAGCCACAATTTTCGGCAATTTTGTGCATCTTCACAAAAATCATTCGTCAAGCTATGTCTCGAAACAACATACTACTTGGAATTGTAGGAGTTGCCGTAGTGGGAATTTTATTTTATTCGTTGAGTGGGAACTCTACCGAAACACAGGCCATTGTTGCACCAACTGGAGAGTATGCCAATGAGCTAACTCGTCAGCGTAAAGCAAAAGATGAGTTTTTCAAAACAGGAAAAGAGTCGCCTATCGCCGAGAAAGAAAGAGCAACCTTTGGTGGTCTGCATTACTTTGAGCCAGATTCTACATGGCGTATCTGGACACGATTTACTCGAATCGCAGCGGCGCAGTCGGCGGTAGTGAAAATGTCGCAAGGGGAAGAAGAAGCCTTCAAGATTGCTGGAAAGGTTATGTTTGAGCGAGACGGTAAAATCCACATGCTTACGCTATTTGTAGAGCCAAGCCGACGTATGTTTTTCTTGCCCTTCAGAGACGCTACCAGCGGTACCGACACCTACGGCGGAGGGCGCTATTTAGACATCCCAATGGGGATGGTTCGGAACGACTCGCTATTAATTGATTTTAATGTAGCATATAATCCATATTGTGCCTATAACTACGAGTTTACCTGCCCTGTGCCACCCGACGAAAACCGACTATCTATTGCTGTCAAGGCAGGAGAAAAGAACTATAAATAATAAAAAAGAGCCATCAATGCACCGCACTGATGGCTCTTTTTGTATGAAAAAACTACTTTGTGTCTTCTTGATTAGCTTTTCGTAAAATCTCCTCAAACTTGGTGCAATTACTCTGACATTCTCCCTTAGTATTCAGCACGTACTTGGTACCACCCGAATCAATTAGTTCAATTTGTTCGGCATCGAGGTACTCCACGGCTTTGAACGAACAAGGGGCAATTTTGGCATTGAACATATTGATGATTCCCATCTTGTTTTCGCCTTTCGAGACGATAGCGAGTCCATTTTTGAAGGCTTTTACCTCTTCATATTCGTAGTTGATATACAGTTTACCTTTGGCGTCAATAAATCCGTATTTATTGTTGTCGTATTTTACAGCATAGAGGCCTTCTCGGGGTAAGGTGATTTCTTTGTAAATACAACGCACCGTCATTTTACCGGTGGTATCGATGAGCCCCCATTTGTTATCTTTTTTGACCAAAAACATATACTGCTTGTCATAGCCTCTGATGGATTCGTAGGCCATCGACGTAATACTAGCATGGGTATTTTTGTTGATCAGATGATAGTACAACCGCTGGGTTTCGGCTTGTGGGTCAGTAACTAGCGTTTTTACTACTATAAAATTGTTTAACAACGTATCGGTGAGCCTATAGCGGTAGCCACTTGTAAAGGTTTCTTCTGGCTTAAGCACGATCCGGCCAGCTAAGTCAACGATTAAATCTTGCACACATCGTTCGGATTTGTCTGATTTAGAGCAGTTTGGGTTAAACTGACGCACAATGGCATAACCATAAGCCGAGAATTTATCGACTTCTCTATACCGAATCGGTACAGCCTCAGAGCCATCACGACGGATGTATCCACATTGCCCTTCTTCTCGGCAGGCGGGGGCTATATCAAACTGATTGAAGTCTCCTAACGAAACAAATACAGGTGCTATGACTTCCTGGAAAGCCTTATTAATGACTCCGAAACGCTTGTTTTTATCTTGGAAAACGGCAAAGCCTTTGGCATCAAACGGGCGGATACTTTGATACGACTTACTTACTCGGAAGTTTTCTAAATGCAGAATATAAATATCTTCCCGACTTTTGAGCATGGCAGCACCGTAGTTATTAAAGTCACCGATTTCGTCATAAATAATAGGGACTTTGACAGACCCAGTCGAGTCAATAATGCCGAATTTTCGATCAATTTCTACCCTTGCCAAGCCAGCAATCCCCATAATTTCGACTCGGTCAAACGACACGTCGGTGCGTATTTTACCATCAATCCGAAGCAAACCGTACTTCTTGCCACTACGTACCAAAAATAGGTCTGAGCTCTTAAAAAACGGCATGATGTCGTCGTAATAGTCAGAAATAGGCTGATGCGACTTATCAAAATTATTGTCAATCAGTGCTACTCGGCCAGTGTTGGTAGGTTTTTTAGTAGGGGTGTTGGTTGTAGCCGGAAGTGCTTGGGCTTGTTTGAACTTGGCAATACTGTAGCCCCATTTGAGCGCTTGGGCACTTTCGATGTCGCCGAGAGGCTCGCTTTCTGTTCCATCAAAGTCAATGAAGTACCAATCAAATTTTTTGACCAACGCACGCCCGTCATTAAATGGCTCAGCCAACTCGTATTGGCAAGGAATGACTTCAATTCCAGCAATACTCATGAATCCAAACACTTGATTCTTTTTGATTCGGGCAAACCCTTCGTTGAAATTATCCACAAAACCAAAACGAGGGTTGTTTCGTAGCGTGGCAACTGGATAGGCCAAAATGCGTTGGTTTTCGTTGTCAAGTGTCCAAATTAAGTTAGCATTTCCGCCGATGTCGTTAATGGTTTCACCACTTTTGAGCATTCCCATACGCCAGAAAATATCACTACGGAGCTGATACTGAAATACATCGGGTATCGAGTCGGTCTTAATAGCCGCAAGGCGCTGTTTGTAACTTTGGCCTTGTTCTTTCAAAAAGTTGGAGTACGACTGCGCATTCTCAAAATTGGTAGCATTGAGTGCTTTTTGAGAGAGTGCTTTTTGCTCGTTGTTGCTCGTTGATGCAGCAGGTGCGTTGGTATTAAACGGATTAGGCACTCCTGCCGAGATGATTTGAAGCGAATTAGAATTACGCACGCCAAGTGATGGTTGGAGCGTTTCGGTTTCACGAGCAAACGTATCGGCCAAAGCTGCTGCTAACTGCTTACGGGCATCTTGAATAGAGGCCACCCTTTCACCCAGACTTGGCTGCTTTTTGTCAGGGGTCTGGGCGCTCACCATAGTAGCTACTACTAAGGATAAGCATAGGAAAACCGCCGATTTCCTATTCATAATTCACAAAGGTTTAGGTTCAACTTCGAGTCTAATCATAATACCCTATTAAAAGAGGTAACAAGCTATTATGAATCGTTGTATTTGGGTAACAGATAAAATTAACGGGTTCTTTCTTGATGGAGGTGGAATATTAGGAACAAACTTCGGTCGAAGTTGGGCAACTCACATCAAATCTTCACTGAACGAATCAACGTTTATCAGGTGTAAAAATAAACGTTGATTTAAAAAATTGAAATAACTTGTGACACAAGCTATTGTATTTACGATAAACTGAAAAAAAGGTCACACGAACCGACAAAAAAAGTGGTAAACCATATATAGTTACCACTTTTTCGGTCTGGCTGATAGGGGCTTATGAGCGCTTCAAAAAGTCGTTTTTGAAAGCATCATAAATCAACACGTTGATCCAGTACGCATCTCTCGAAAAGTAATAGGTTTTCTTTTCGGGTGAGCCAATTTCTTTCAGAATCTGCATAGCCAACGACATTCCGGCCAAGCAGGCGTCTCGGTTATAAATCTTCTGAGAAGCTTTTTCGTTATCTTTAATCATTAGCTGGCGTAGATTGGCATCAGTGATGTTGTCAAACGTACGGCTTTGGAATGCTTTCCAGCCATTTTCACGGCGCAGCATATAATCAAAATCCTGTAAATCGCTGTACTTAAACTCCACGATTTCATCTTGTACTTTCTCTGGATATAACCACGTGACAAATTGGTAGGGGGCACCGCCAATCAAGTAAATAATGTTACGATTTCCAACGGTTATGCCAGGGTTATCGCTTAGCGAAGAACGGATCAATACTGCAAGGGTGTCTTCAACAATAGTTTTGAGTTGTTTTTGATAATCATCAAAGTTATTGGTGCGTTTGGCAACTCGTTCTGAAAGGCGACGAGCTCCAAACTCAAGGTTAAACGACTTGAAGGTATATTTTTCTTTTCCATCAGCCGCCACATATTTTTGTAGAATACCACCCTTGCTACTTCCACCTCCAATATCCACCAAAATCGCACTGTCAAAGTCGTCTCGGTCCATACTGGCACGAGCACCGTAGGCCGATTCTGCTTTATTAGTCAGCGAGGTGTTTACCGCCATCCCTAATGTCTTTTGGGCGTAGGCGTCTAGTTCATTAATATTGGTAGCTAAGTTGATTCCAGACGACGAGTACATCACAAAATCTTTGTTGGTGAGTTTGTAAACGGTCTTGGCATCTTCGAGCATTTCTTGGACAAACGAAATAGCATCTTGAATGTCGGGAGTACGGAGTTTGCCACCATTGGTTTCCATGCCTTTTACAAGACCTACAGACTCTTGGCGTTCGTAAACCAATTTATAACGGAGCTTGTCATTTTTGAAATAAAAGCCCATGATGGAGATTTTAACTCCTTGCGCACCAATGTCAATGCCTCCTCGGTAACCAACGTATTTGATAGTTTCTTGGGCAGATACTAGGGTGTATCCGTACAGGAAGAGGCAAAGCGAAAAAAGTAAACG
This sequence comes from Spirosomataceae bacterium, assembly GCA_046329195.1. Taxonomy (GTDB): domain Bacteria; phylum Bacteroidota; class Bacteroidia; order Cytophagales; family Spirosomataceae; genus JAXLVB01. The sequence continues at coordinate 2,968,129 of JAXLVB010000001.1, forward strand.
TAACGACTTCATTGTTTTGTGTTAGGGTTTGTAATTGGAGATTAGTCAATGGTTTGGGCGGTATAAAACCATATATTCATAAGGGAAGTTTGACGAGAGTTGGCTCAGAATTCCACCTCCACGTCTTCGTCGTTTTTAGCTTTTTTCTTCTTTTTGACATCCTGCGCTGGTGTAGTAGCCTTGGGGTCGGTCACTCCTTTTTTGCCTTTCTGGGTTTTAGCTGTTTTGGCATCGGTTGTAGTGGCTGGCGTGGCAGCAGGAGTTGTAACCGATTCAGTAAGAGGTTGAACTGGCTGTGTAGTTTGGTTGGCAGGCGTAGTCGCTTCGTCGGCTTCGCTGGTGCTTACTTTCGCTTCTTTTTTGGTCTTTTTGGCGCTTTCGTCAGCGGGCGGTGTAGTTGATGGCGTGATGCTCTCTTGAGAAGGCGTAGTAGTGGACGGCGTGGTTGTTGTAGAATCAGTAGGAGCAACACTCAAGGAGTCGGTCTTCGTTTCGGTTGAGTTTTCGGTTTTGCTACCTTGATTACAACTTTGGATGCCTACAGCAAACAAAATGACTAGAAGCCCAACAACAAAGTGGCTTCCGTGGCGGAACGGTTTCATAGTGAATTAGGTGCTAGTAATTGGGATTTGAATTTGGCTTACTAAGGTAGCAAAAGTATCTAAATAATGACGAAGCAAACAAAAAAAAATCTCAGAAAGTCCTAAATGAAGCAGACTCTCTGAGATTTTGAAGGAAAAGTAAGCTCAATCACTAATAACGGGATGGGTTAGTCATCATCGTCGTCATCTTCTTCCTCGTCATCGGAACCTCGTTTGGCCAATAGCACAAAAGCGCCCCGCCGAGGCGCAGGCATGGTAGCATGTAAACCTCTGACAGTTTGCCAGATAATTTGGTTAAACTCAATGTCAGGGATGGCATCTTCTTTGGCCAAATTAAATTGTTCCGAACGGATGGCGTTGCGATTATAAGCGGTGTTTTTTAGGTCCAAGTCAATGTTACTCGGAAGCGCAACAAATGGCGACACTTGGGGTGTGGTACTGAAACAGCGCCACATCGGTGTAGCAGCTGCATCGTATTGACTCATGGGAGGAATCCCCAAAATGAGTTCGATGGTTCGCAACATTCCCGATGTAGAGTATGGCGTGTGGTCCACAAAATGCCGTTTTACATGGCCGCCAGCCACAAAAGCAATCGAACGGTGGGCATCAACGTGGTCGGCACCGTTTTGGGCGTCATCCTCCAAAATAAACACGACAGACTGCTCCCAGATTTTACTTTTAGACAAATGTTCTACAAACCGACCTATGGCTAGGTCGTTGTCGGCTACAGCGGCTTCGGGGGTAGGGCGATTGCGAGCGGCACCTGAGGTATGGTCATTGCCAAAACGCAAGGAATTGAAGCGAGGAACTGCATTGAGGGCAATGAGCGAGTCGAGATCTTTTTCCCAAGCCGTTTCACGGTCAACATCTTTGTAACCAAGGTCCCAGCCATGATACGTTTTGCAATAATGCCCCTCTAGTACAGGCATAGTGGCTTTGTTATCATAAATAAACTCGCCGTAGGTACGGTAGCTGATGCCCGCTCGCTGGCAGTGGTTCCAGATGAATCCTTTTTTGGGATAGGCAATAGGACGGCTGCCTTCGTAGTCATAAGTGCCACCACGACCACCGTAGTTGGTAGGCCAGGTTTTTTCTACATAGTCGTTTGCATAAGCGGCATTAGACCAGTTGTGACCGTCGGCACTCACTTCGGCATCTACATAAAAGTTGTCGAGCAGCACAAACTCACTGGCCAGTTTGTGGTGGTTAGGAGTGATTTTTTGTGGGAAAATACACAAACTAGGGTCTCCATTGCCTTCTTTGACATCGCCGAGGACTTGGTCGTAGGTACGGTTTTCTTTGACGATATAAAAAACGTACTTGATGGGCGAAGCATCTCCTACTTTTTGAGGAATAGGGTTGCCTATTTCGCCTTCGGCAAAGCGCTCTTTTTCTTTGGAATACGGCGTGTTTTGATAAACAAGCTGCGAGTAAGTTGCCAACGTTGGCGCATCAGGAAGGTCTATAATCGAAAGCGTACCTTTGAAGAGGCCGCCGATGTATTGTTCTTTCTCGATAGACTCTGGATTAGGGCCTTTTTCTTGCGTTTGTTTCTTTTTGAGTGGATTAGGCCCTTTGGGGTTGGGCAGTGAACTAAACCCTTTTCCATTAGTGACCAAGAGTTTGTTGTTAATTACCTTGACCGAAGTCGGATACCAACCGGTCGGAATAAAGCCGAGTGAATGACTTTTGCCTGGAGTCGTCACGTCAAATACTGCTACGCAGTTATTGTCAGCATTAGCAATGTATAGGGTTTTGTCATCGGGCGAGAGACAAAGCCCATTGGGCGTACTGCCAGCAGGAGCATCTGGAAACAGCGAGGTGGTGAGGGTCTCCACTACTTGTTGCGTACGTAAGTCAATGACCGATACGGTATTCACATTGGCATTAGCCACAAACAAATAGTTGCCATTTTGAGAAACCACCATTTCGCTAGGGTGGCTGTCGGTCTGAATTTCTTTCTTGATTTGCTGCGAAGCCGCATCAATAACCAACACTTTTTCGCCTCCCCAGAGCGAAACATAGACGTTGCCGCCAGCCAATACACACGTGAAAGTTTCGGCAGGAAGTTTGGTTTTATTGATTACTTTTCTAGTTTGTAAGTCGCAGGTATAGAGGGAGTTATCTTCTTTAGTGGTTACAAAGAGTCGGTTGTGGGCTTCATCAAGAGCAATTCCTGTGGGCGAAATTTTGTTAGGCCACGGCGCCCCCAGCGAAATCACAGCTTCTTTGTGCAACGAATCACCAGCCGTACTATAAATCTGAATCAGGTTTTCGTTACCAGCCGAAGCATAAAGGTGTTTTTCGTCGGCACTGAAGGCCAGCCCATACCATGCCCGCTTGATGACTTCTTCGTCAAGAACTTTTTCTTGAGTAGCATCAATAAGGCTAATACTGTGTCCACTTTGGCCATTATTGGTCACAGCTACATACTTTTTGCTTGGCGACACCACCATGTTGAGCGGTAAGTCGCCTAAGGTAAGGCTATGCCCAACAGGCGTAAGCGACCAGCCATTGGGGAGTTGAATGCGTTTGGAGCTCAGTTGCTGGAGCAACGTATTGTCTATCTGTGTAGCAGTAGGTTTAGTTTGGCAAGCCTGCAGCAAGAGCAGGCCAGCCAGCAGAAGGCCATGAAAGTACTTGTTCATCGTTGATGATGCGGTTAGGGGTAATACAAAATACGGTACGATTTAGGGATTTTTAGAGTAGGAATCAACAAGTTAAGGTCAACAAATGATGAAGTTATCTATCAAGTGCCTAAATTATGCTACCAGCAGCTCCTAACCCGTATTTTGCTCCTTATTCGTTCTTGTTGATGGCTTTGTGAGCTTTACGTTTTCGTACAGTTCGGTGTTTAAAATTATCAGATAAGACGCTGATGTTGCCGTCGATTTCAAAGACAGCTAAGTCAACTTCTCCAATTTTTTCGACGCCATGTTCTCGAACAGCCGCTTCTAATTCTTCAAGAGTGAGTCCTGAATCTTGAAGGGCGTTTTGTTTGAGGTGACCTTGATAGATCAGAATAATAGGTTCACCTTGCAAGAAGCTACTGATTTGTTTGGAGCGACCAGCTACTTTTTTTAGCAAAAAATTAGTCAGAAACAAGGCCACCGCCGCTACGATTCCGCCTACCAGTGAGGAGTCGGAACCCACCATAGCATTTTGTACCGAGTTAGAAATCAGCAAGATAAATACCAAGTCAATGACCGAAAGTTGCGAAAGTTCTTTTTTGCCAAAAAGCCGTATGGCCACAATCATGAAAAGATAGACCGCTGTGGACCGTCTTATAATATCAAGGTAGCTGCTCATGCAGTAAAGGAAATAAAAAAATCCTAAAAGCACGCTTTTTGGGAGCGTTTGCGGTAATTTTTTGATGAGGCCAAGTACCACCTATTCCCCCAAAGCACTAAGATAAATCAGAATTGACGAAACAAGATGGTTTAATCAAGTTGGGGCGAGTAAAAAACGCTTCATCGTGTACTAATCACAACGACGGGTAAAACAACAGGCTGTCTACCACACTTTTGGGTTTGAAATGGCGCCAGTTGCCTCGGTGATAGCGAAGGCGGTCTGCTATGATGCTAAAAACGGTAGGATTGGCACCCAAGCCACAATGGCTCCCCCTCACTTGGATGTTTTGATGGAGCTCGTCTTCGTCTTCTATGCAAGTATCCCAATGCACAATGCCGTCTTCTTTTGAATAAATGGCCGTAGTAGGGACAGGAGCAGGGCGAGGAAAATCGTTTAGCAGCACCTCATGGGTATCTTTGGCTTTTTTGCCGAGGGTAATAAGCGAATAAAACCACTCAATATTATTAGGTTTCGTAAGGTTTCTGAACGGTGACCCCAACGTGACTACTTGCCTAATGAGATGAGGTTTTTGTTTGGCAATCTGGCGAGCATACACACCGCCAAGGCTCCAGCCAATGAGGCTAATGGTTTGTCCTGTTTGTTTATAGATAGCTTCAACTCGTTCCAACAACACAATCAAATCTTCGATTTTGCCTACGTTTCGGCCTAAGCCCCAGTCGTACACCACGTAACCACGATCTTGCAGAAATCCCCGAAGCATGCCTGTAGAGCGCTCACTCCCCATGAAGCCGGGTATAATCATCACAGGGTGGCCGTCGCCTTTTTCTTTGGTTTTGACCAGCGAATTATAAGAATACGCTAGTCCGAATTCGGTGATGGCCCGACTGGGCTCGGTCACCAACCAAAAAAGCGAGGGACGCTTGTTCTTTTTCATGATGCTGAACATATAAATTTCCGTTTAGAGCATGTCAAGTGGTGTGTTCAAAACGACAAACAGCGTGTAAATGTATGTTTTTTAAACGTAGATTGTATTTTTGCTCGAAAAAATATGGTAAAAGTTTTATCTTTAAAACCTTTGTGAGAAATCTCTTTACCCAAGATGGGCTAAACGGACAACGAGCTGATACACTGTTTGGGTTTATTGAAGCTAAAACGTACCAAACCTACAATTGTTTAGAAATTCATAACCGCACATACGAAATTTATCGCTTGTAGTCAAATTTTGTTATGTTTGCTAACATACTGTTTCATCTTACGGCGCATGGAAAAAAAGACCGCACAAACTGAAATACAAAACCTATTAAACGAAACCGCTTTTCAGAAGCAACTGGCTCATATTGCCGTGCAAAGCGGCGAAAGTCAGGTGCAAGTCAACAAAAAGGCACAGGCTTATTTGACCGAACTCTACGCCGAACATAACCCTACTACCAACTTGGTGGTGGTTGAGATTGTACAGTACCTCTTGAGTCAAGGTTATGACAAAAGTATTGATGTAAATGCTCAGGAAATCAAGGCATTGACCAAGCTAATGCGTAAGCACCCCATCGCTTTTGTACTGACTCACAAATCGTACGTGGACTTGCTGGTGCTGATGCTGGTGATGGCACGGCATGGTCTGCCGCTGCCTTATATGTTTGCAGGCATCAACCTCGATTTGTTTGGGGTGGGGCAATTGGTTCGTAAAAACGGGGTTATTTACATCCGTCGCTCGTTCAAAGATGACTTGGTGTATAAAGCCAGCCTGCGCCACTTTATTACTTATCTGCTCAATCACCACGCCAATTTTATGTGGGCCTTGGAAGGCACACGCTCTCGCACAGGCAAGTTGTTGTGGCCTCAAATGGGTATTCTCAAATACATCATGGAAGCCAACCACGATGCTAAAGTGCAGGTACAGTACGTACCCGTCTCGATTGTGTATGACCTGATTCCTGATGTCGAAGAAATGACCCAAGAGGGGAGAGGCAAGAAGAAAAAGCCCGAAAATTTGAAGTGGCTCGTCAATTATTGGCAACAGATGAGCCGAGAAAAAATGGGTCGAATTTCGCTGCGTATCGGTGCCCCCGTACAGCCCACCGACAAAGATAAGATAGGTATGGAAGATGACCTTGCCGAAAACGACTTGGATACTCTTCGCCCCAACAGTACGATTTCGGAGTTGGCGATAAAATTGGCGCAACGCATCAATGACATCACGCCCATCACTACCGCTTCACTGATTTGTACGTCTTTGTTGAGCAAGTTTGCCGCCTCCAAGCGGCAGATTGAAAGCGACGTAACCGATTTGATGCAAATCATCGAGGTTCATAAGCATGATGCCCTCGTGGACCGAGGCCGCTCCATCGGCGAAAGCGTACAGGCTGCTTTGAATCTGTTGACCAAAGCACAGATTTTTCACTTGCAGGGCGATGGCCTCAATGCTCGTTATACCATTTCGAGAGAGCATTATTTGCAGGCCACGTATTACTCCAATATGGCCGTGCACCACCTCTACAGGCGGGCGTTTATTGAGTTAGCACTTCTGAAAATCAAAGACATAGAGCCACGTCAGCGGATGCTTTCGTTCTGGACCGACGTGATGGAACTGCGTGATACGTTTAAGTTTGAGTTCTTCTATTCGCCTAAGCCTCAGTTTACGAGCGAAATCGAAGCTGACCTCAACTCCATTGATACCCAATGGGAAGAAACCATTTTTCAGACCGAGTCCGACGTAAAGGTTTTGTTAGAAAATCAAAAGCTCTTGGTGGCACCCGTACTACTGTATAACTACGTAGAAGCGTACCGAGTGGTAGCACATGGCTTACAAATGTGGAACCCTAACGATACCCTGAGTGATGAACAAAAATTCGTTGATTTTTGCCTGTTGCTGGGTGAAGAAATGCACTGGCAGGGGCGGATTCGCCGGATCGAGGCCGTTTCTAAGCCATTCTTGCAAAACGGCGTCCGACTCGTTCAAAATCTTCGCTTGATTCCTGATTATCAAGACCATAAGAAAGAAGAAATTGCCCGTTTTATTGAATGGGTAGAAGACGTTGCCAACCGCATCAACCAATTACAAGGCATCACCATTGCCAAGCCCCAAGAGACTTTCTTGGCGCTACCCATCGAGCGAGAAATCGTGCCTGGCTCTAAAACCGAGAGCCTCACCAAAGAAATCATGACAGGTGAAGCAGGCCCTCATATTGGTGCCTTCTTTGATTTGGACAGAACGCTGATTAAAGGCTTCTCGGCTAAGGATTTCTTCAAGACCCGCCTCATGAGTGGTAAAGTGACTTCCAAAGAACTCATTGCGCAGTTTGCAGGGGCGTTGTCGTATGCCATTGGCAATGGAAACTTTGCCAGTATGGCGGCCATTGGTGCCAAGGGTGTCAAAGGCATCGAAGAAAAGGTGTTTCTGGATGTAGGTGAGGAGGTTTATCAAAAGCATTTAGCCGACGCCATTTTCCCAGAGTCCAGAGCCTTGGTGGCGGCACATTTGGCTATGGGGCATACCGTGGCGATTGTGTCGGCGGCTACGCCTTACCAAGTAGAGCCAGTAGCCCGTGATTTAGACATCTCGCACGTGATGTGTACACGGATGGAAGTTAAAAAAGGAAAATTTACGGGTAATATTATTGAACCTGCCTGTTGGGGCGAAGGTAAAGCCACGGCGGGTCTTACTTTAGCCAAACAGCACGGTTTAGACTTGGCCAAGAGCTACTTTTATACCGACAGTGTCGAAGACCTCCCTCTGCTCGAAATCGTTGGGAATCCACGCCCACTCAACCCCGATGCCAAACTGGCTACCTTGGCCTTCAAAAACGATTGGCCTGTCAATCGCTTCACCGAAGAGAACTCCTCTGACCTAACCAATCTGGTCAGAACAGGGTTGGCAGGGAGTGTGTTTGTGCCAGCCATTATCAGAGGTGCCATGCAAGGTATCATGAACATGTCTTGGACAGAAGGCGTGGAGTCAATGATGGCAGGGCTGGGCGATTTTGGTACGGCAGCGGCAGGTATTGACTTGGCCGTGAAGGGCGAAGAATACCTGTGGTCAAGCCGTCCGTGCGTGTTTATCCTGAACCACCAAAGCAACGCTGACTTCTTAATTGCGGCTAAGCTCATTCGCAAAGGGGCGAGAGGTGTAGCCAAAAAAGAACTCCAAAAAATGCCGATAGTGGGGCAAATGTTGGCGGCTTCGGGGACGATTTTTCTCGATCGTGAAAACAAAGAAAAGTCCATCGAAGCCCTCGCCCCCGCCGTTGAGAGTCTCAAAAGTGGTACTTCTGTCGTGATTTTCCCCGAAGGTACCCGCAGTTACGACTATACTTTGGGCCGATTTAAGAAAGGAGCTTTCCACTTGGCTATGCAAGCGGGAGTTCCGTTAGTGCCTATTGTCTTGAAAAATGCCCACGATGCCATGCCTCGTGGCAAGAATATTTTCAAACCCACCTTGGTAGAGGTAGTTGTACTGCCCCCCATCTCGACCTCCGACTGGACCAAGACCAACATGAACGAAAAAATTGAGCAAGTGCGAAATTTGTTCTTGAGCGAATTGGGGCAATTGGTGTAAATTAACATCTCACTCTGGCAGATTGACGACTCTTAAACCTAATCAACCATGTCTTTACGCATAGGATTACTCGGAGGAGGCTCGTGGGGTACTACCATCGCTTCGCTGGTGGCCAAAAACAACCCGGCCATCATGTGGGCTCGTGATGCTCATACCGTAGCTGACATCAACCAGCACCACCGCAACGAGAAATACCTCCCCAACGTAACCCTGACCGAAACCCTTCGAGCCACTACTTCCGTCAAAGAAGCCGTGCGAGACGCCGATGTGGTGGTGATGGGCGTGCCTTCGCAGAGTTTTCGTCGGGTGTTAGAAGATGCCAAGCCTTACATCAGGCCTTGGGTACCGATTGTGAGTCTATCAAAAGGCTTAGAGCAAGGCACCCGAATGCGGATGACCGAAATCATCGAGACTGTGATGCCAGGACATCCAATAGGCGTACTGACAGGCCCTAACTTGGCAATGGAAATCATGCAAGGGCAAGCCGCTGCGGCCGTCATCGCCATGGTGGACGACACCATCGCTCGGGTGTTGCAAGGAGTTTTTCGGACGGGGCTGTTCAGGGTATATACCAATAACGACGTGATTGGCTGTGAGTTAGCAGGCGCACTCAAAAACGTCATCGCTATTGCCGTAGGCATGGGCGACGGCGCTGGAGCTGGCGATAACACCCGGGCGGCGGTGATTACCCGAGGATTGGCCGAACTGAGCCGCCTTGGAACAGCTATGGGAGGCAAACCGATGACGTTCGCTGGCTTAGCAGGCATGGGCGATCTCATCGCCACTTGTACCAGTACCCTGAGCCGCAACCGCTACGTAGGCGTGCAACTCGGTAAAGGACGTACCCTCGACGACATCATCAACGAGATGTCAATGGTAGCCGAAGGGGTCAAAACGTGCAGTGTAGTGATGGAACTCTCAGCCGAATACGGCATTGATATGCCTATTACTACTGAGGTGAATAGAGTTGTGAATGAGGGTTTTACGGCCCGAGACGCCTTCAAAGGTCTGCTTCGCAACAAAATTGGCTCCGAAGCCGACCCGGGTTGATGATTCGTTCCAATTAGCCGTTTTTAGGTTGGCTATCCAGCATTTTACCCAAGATTTTGGCGAGTTTCATGGCTTGGCTATAGTCACCATCAATCTTCAAGCGCCCTTGCATAAAAGCCGTCTGTACGTCGAGTTTGCCCGCCGCAATTTTCACAAGGTGCTCGTCTTCGATGGTGAAGGTGGCATCGGCGTTGGGCGTTTTTCCACTTTTTACCGTCCCCGGATAAGTGCTGATGTCCACTACGTATTCGGCTGGCGCTGGACCCGTTACCTTAAATTGGAAGACTCCACTCTTAGGCTTTCCGTTGTCTGGCATCTCTTTCAAGAACTTTTTGAGCTGCATAAACAGCTTGTCCGAAGCAGGCTTTTCGTTTTTAGGCTTTGCCTTTTTCTCCTTGGCACTCTCCGCTGCTTTGTGTTGTAGAATCGCCGCCTCAAGCTCGTTGGCCGACTCTCTGATGTAACGAGTGAAGTTGTCCAAGTCGGGCATTGTTTTGATGTCTGAAACTGGACTTACTGTGACCAATCCATCGTAGCTCAAGATGGTGATAATCAGGCCCATGCCGTCAATAATCGGTGCTGAACCCATGACAGAGAGCATTTTGTGCCCGTTGACATACATCGGAAACGAAGGTCCCGGTACGTTGGTAATGGCCACATTGAATACCGGGTTGATTTTTTCGGCGATGTGAAAACGAGAGTACAGGCGAGCAGCTTGGTTGGCAATTCCAAACGGCACAGCCTCGGCCATAGCCGAAAGCGTTTTGGCTCCTACAGCTTTTTTGTAGGTTTTGCCCCGACTGGTATTTTCATGAATGGCCTCTAAGCGCTCAATAGGGTTTTCGATGTTGGTAGCCAGCTGAATCAGCATCGGCGAGAGTTGATTGTCGTGCGAGGCATTTTCGCCTTCGGTACGAGTCGAAATCGGTACCATAGCTACCAAGGGCTTTTGCGGTAGCTTGTCTTTTTCTAACAGGTATCTTCGCAACGCCCCTGCGCAAATCGCCAGCATGACGTCGTTCATGGTGGTACCCATGATTTTCTTGAGGTTCAGGATTCGCTCCAACGACAAGATGGCGGTGTTCCACTTGCGGCGAGCAGCAATGAGCCCGTTGAGTGGGGTAGGAGGTGCCGAAAAAGGCGCCGTTGGCAACTCTTGCCGCTGCACCCGAGTCACAAACCCCGCTTTGAGTGTAGCACTCAGCGTACTCGAAATCAGCCGAGGAAACTTGAGCGGGTCTTCGGCAAAACTCATCGCACTTTTCAGCACCAACGACAGCTCGTTGGGGAGTGGCTGTGGATTAAATGGCTTAGGTTCAGGGATTTTACTTTTCTCAGGGGTGAAATCCAAAAACAAACCCAATAGCCCCGCCCCACTCATGCCATCCATGGCCACGTGGTGAATCTTCGAGATGATGGCCACTGACCCAGCAGGTACTTGAGGAATAGTATCTAAGCCTTCTACAAAAGTAATAGACCACATCGGGCGATTTTGGTCTAATGGTTCACTAAAAAACTGCGAAGCCATCGTGCGTAATTGCGACCAACTACCCGGCTTGGGGAGGGCTATATGATTGATGTGTAAGTCAATATCAAAATGCGGATCATCCACCCAATAAGGGTAGTCAATGCTCAGGGGCACGTACATGAGGCGCTGACGCAACTTTGGAGCAGTATGAATACGAGAATGAACAATGTCTCGAAAGGTCTTGAAATCTAAAGAGCCTTCAATGATGATAACCGAACCAATATTCATCGGACTGGTCGGCGTCTCGGTATATAAAAAAGTGGCATCCATGCCCGACACCGCCTGAAGGTTTGCAGGCATGAGGTTATCCATCAATTTCTTCTTCATATTAAATAGTACCGCTGGTTTGTAAAATGCGTATTATGCAAATATTGATTAAACTATTGAGAAAAAGAACAAATAAAATATAAATTTGCTGATATGGATTAGTACTATACTTTGTACTTAGCCTAGGGCATACCGAACGCTTGTGCTTGCTGTCACCAGTGTACAAGCGAAGACGCTTATACCAGTAAAAATAATACAATGTGTTGATTATCATTGTCTAAAGTGGATTAGTGTCAACTTATAATCCTCGTTTATCAACTTAGCAGTATCGAAATGGCAACCAAAAAAGAAGAAACGGCATCCTTTGTACTCCGTTTTACCCAAAAAATTTATAAAAACGACCAGGACGAATCGCAAGTTCAATGGCGAGGCACCATTCGTCATGTACAGAGTGGACAAGAGGCTCGGTTCTCTAAGTATGAAGATGCCGCTGAGTTTGTGCAACACAAGCTCTCGGAACTCACGCTTCAGGCGGTTGAAGACAAAAGCCCCGAAGAGCAAAAGGGCATCTTGTCAAAGAGTTTTGAGCTTTGGAAAAAAATGGCCACTACCACTCCCAAGTTGGTGATAGATACCATCAAAGACCCCAAAAAACAGGTGGCGCAGATTCAAGAGCAATTACAAGAGCAAATTCATAACGTGAGCGATGCCATCGAACAAAAAATTGAGGACCGGTTAGGGCAAAAATTGGAAATAGACGAATGGCGTAGCGCCAGTAAGTCGGACTACAAAAACCTAATGAAAGTACTTGAGCAGCTATCGAGTGATGTGGCGAAGCTGAACAAAAAGGTAGATGCCCTTGCTAAAAAAAGCAAATGATGCCTAACTAACTCTTTGCCTTATAGGTGGTTAGATGACAACGGATTTATGAAATAACATTGCCTGCCAAGCTTATGTCCTCATTCGAGAATCAACTAAATGAAGTTTTACGGAAGTACGAAACCGCTTCGATTTTGGTGCAGATGCTGGGCAATTTTCAGGTGTGGCGAGAGGGCTACCTGCTGACCTCCAAAGATTGGGGACGAGACAAAGCCATTCAGCTCTTTCAGTTTTTGGTTACTACCCGCCACCGCAAGGCGCTTCACAAAGAACAAATCATGGACCAGCTTTGGGAAGATGACGACGACCAGTACTTCAAAGTGGCCTTGCACGGCATCAACAAAGCCTTAGAACCCGAGCGCAAAAGCCACTCCGAAGCTCGCTTTATCAGCCGTCAGGGTTTGGCGTATCAGCTCAATACCAACGAGATATGGATTGATGCCAATGCGTTTGAAGAACTCGTTGCCCTTGGTAATCAGGCTTTTTCAGAACATCAAGCCATTGCCAAAAAAGCCTATATCGAGGCGATCAAATTGTACAAAGGCCCCTTTTTGCCCGAGCGACTCTACGAAGACTGGTCCTGTGACGAACGTGAACGCCTGCAAGTGCTGGCATTAGGCACGATGATTACCCTCGCCGAACTGACCCTGCCCGACAACCCCCTCGAAAGCATCCGCCTCTCGCAGCAAGCGCTCTTGATTGACGCCGCCTGGGAAGACGCCTACCGGATTCAGATGGAAGCCTATTTTTTGAAAGGCAACCGCCCCATGGCCATCAAAACCTACCAGCAATGCGAAAAAATGCTCGACGAAGAAATGGGCGTAGAACCGCTGCCCGAGACCAAACGGCTGTATAAAAAAATAATAACGACGTGAGTTGGGGCTTGTTGACTTGTTGCTGCCATCACTCAGGTGTGCAGGTGAAGGGGGGGGATGGCTTTTGTATCTTCGAGATTAGGAGTTCTGGTTGGCCATACCAAAGCTCCCTCCTGTTAGAAAGCAGTTATGAAGGCTTGCGATGCCACCTTTCACTAGTTGTGCAACAGTTACCCGTGTTGGGTGCAGTTATTCATAAAGCCACTGACATACTCCTCCGTGATGTGAACAAGCTCCTCTACCCGTTGCATCACTTCTTGTACCATCACAGCAAATGGCTCCAACTCTGCGAGAATTATTTGTGTTGCTGTTATTATTGTATCTTCTTGAGTTTGAATTATAGGAGTTGCTCTTATACCTATTATAATTGTTTGAAGGGTAGCTATTAAAAGAGTTAGAGTTAGTTGAATAGTTTGGTTGAGTTCTTCTATCTTCATAAATAACGGAATATTTCCCGTCAAAATAGTCTTCTCTTGCGTATTTTTCATTTCCATCAACAATGGCAACTATTTTATAATTCCCGTTTGATAGTTGAACATTTCTACTTCCTTTTGAAGGCAATTCAATTTTAGCTTGCTCGGGACCACTAAATAATAGAGTTATTGAACTTTCCGTATTATTCTCAACATTTATAGTAGAGCTTAACAAGGTCTCTTCAGAGCTAAAGTCGTATTCTTTGGAAAAGTTTGGTAGTGATTTGTATGATGCGTTAGCAAATGTTTCTCTTACTTCAAATTTTATAAGCAATTTATTTGCATCATTTACAAATTTTCCGTTGGGGTATTCAGAGATATATTCTTCAAGCAGCAACTTGTTTTCTTCTTTTTCCGCTAAAAGAAATTTTTGTTCTTCAATCTTTGGAATAATTTCTTTTAGAATTGCTCTTGCTTTGCTTGTTTCTTTTGAGCTTGCATATTTGTTAAGAATATTTTCTAATAAAGTTTTTGCCTCCAAATATTCATTGTTGTCAATTTTTATTTTGGCTCGTTTTAAGATTGTAGTTGCACCAAACTTCAGATCGTTCAACTCATCTGTTAGAACTTTAATACTATCTCTTAGTTCTCTGTTTTCAAAGGATAATGAATTATACTTTTCCTCTGGAACGCCACAACTTGTTAGGTGCAAGATGAGCAATAAATAGATTAATATATGTTTCATTTTGTTGAGGTAGGAACTTTAGTTTATAATTGAACAAAACTCAAAAACATACGAAAGTTTTGCAACTCGCCTTAGCGGTTGTTCTTACGGTAGCTAACGAGCCAGTATTTATGAAGCACTGAAGGTTGGGATATAATTGTTTAGTCTTTGCACACAGTATTGTATTATAAGTACTCTCACAAAATTATTTTAAAATTGAAAAAGCTTAATCCCCTAACAGTCAGCCTAATAACGGATAACGATTAACAGATAACGGTGGCTTGCCACTTACTAACAAATCTATTACTTATGATCAGCCTTTGTTGCCAATGCTATGGTTGTGGTTTTCGCACTTTTTAGCCAGCCAAATGTCTATTTGCCAGAAAGTTGTCGCTGTACCTTTTTAACAAAATCCACCGAGACACCTGCAATGTCCGCAATTTGTTCAAGGTTATAATTTAGCTTTGTCAAAAGACTTTCAATGATTTTTTCTTGTCCTTTATCAAGACCTACCAAAAATGCTACATCTTTCTTTTCGTCAATATATTTTGCGATATTGTCCATCACTATTTTCTTTAATTTTTGTTCTAATTTACGCAGTTGTGCTAAAATACGCAACTGTTTGAAGTACCTTTTTAACGCTAAATCTCCGTCAGTAGTTTCTTCAAGTCGAGAAATTATATATTTCAGAGCATTTTCGGGCGTATCCTTGTCAAAGTTGGCTAAAATTGACAATACAATTTCTTCAGGTTTGTCTGATTTTAGAAATATCTTATAGTCTATCAAGTTGATAGCAAGTAAGTTGTACTCGAATGCTAAGCCTATATTTGTTAAATGAGTTTCCATTTTTGGTTGTCCTTTGCCCAAGAAAATAACATACTGATAAATGGGAAGTCGGTACTTTCGTATAAGCATTGCTTTGTACTCATGCATACGATAAACCATTTCATCGTCATTGGCCACTTGAAATTCAATTTGAAGTACAAAAGTCTCGCTTTTGGAATCTGTTACCTTTTTGAGTACATCGGGTTTGCGTTCTTTGGTGTGCTGAATGTCATCGGGCAGTTCTTCTATAGAAACAGCAGTAATTTCAAGCACATTTTCCATAATACTCGCAATTATAGCTTCGATATTCTCTTTAAAAATCTTGTCGTATTGTGCGGGTTGCCGCCCACTTGATTGGCGTTTTTTCTTTTTTGATTCCATGAAATAAAGCTATTGAAAACCATTACCATGATAAATCTGAGAATAAGAAATTTTAAGTGTTACCAAACCTCAGAGGTGAACGGTACTTTACAGGTATCTGCTTCCGCAAACCAAAGTAATCTCGAAATTGACCCTACCAAATAGTCTGTGAGAATGAGTGATTTTTAAGCATACTACAAGACCAAAACAAACATAAAAAATAGCCTTCAAAAAGCCAAACGGCTAAAAATCAACGTATCGGGGGGGAGAATTGCCTTTGTAACTCATCTGTAACTCTGCGGTTCTACTTTTGTGTCAGCAACAAAGGGACAGCCAATTGTACAGCCCATCAATTTGTAACTGGTTTGTAACTCGCCGCCTGTAGCTTTGTAGCATCAATTCAAACGACAACAACTAAACTGACAGCATCATGGCAACTACAGCTAAAGGTAAGAACATACAAAACACAAAAGAGGTAAAAACAGTTACACCTGCAACCGTGAACCAAAACGCAAAAACAACAACTGCTCCAGTAAAGAACACTACGGAGAAAGTAGATTTCACGGACAGCATCAACAAGGTAAAAGAAACGGCTAAAGTTGTGAACACCGAAATCAAAGAAGCGGCTACCGAAATCGTGAAAGACCTCAAAGAAGTTAGCCAAGAGGTAACAAGCGTAGCGACAAAAAGCATCAAAGAAGCCACTAAAAAAGTAGATTTCTCTGACAGCGTAAAAACCGTGAAAGAAACTGCCGCTGTGGTGAATACGCAACTCAAAGAAACCGCCAGCGTAGTAGCTACTGACATCAAAGAAGCTCGCAAAGAATTGGTGGACGTAACTACCAAATTGGCAAAAGAAGCCGTAGAAAATATCAACGTAACCGAACGCATCAACACCTTGAAAAACGCCGTTAAAAACACCAACAACTACGCCTTAGAAATGTCTGAGGAACTCATCAAAGGCATCGAAACCAACGGTGAGAAATGGCAAAACGTTGCCGAAAAAGCCATCAAAAGTGGTTTGAAGTTGGCCGAACGTCAAGAAAAAATCGTTTTCTCTACGCTTGAAGCCGTAAAAGGCCAAGTGGCGAGTTCGGCTCTTCGTTTCAAAAAATTGTTCCAATAATCGCTTTGGAGCAGTGGTTGTAGAGTTTGGCTCTACAACCACTGCTCATCAACTATACTAAACCGTTAAAACCATGTCAAATAGCCTCATCTCCAAAGCCTTAAAAACCAACAAGGTGCTTTTTAAAGCCGGTGCACACATTGTGAAGACCTCGTTCAAAACGACTCGTTCGTTGGCTGGCCTTTACAAAAATGCAGGCACTAAAGCGTTCGGAATCGGCAAAAACCTGTTGCAGGAAACGGTAAAATTAGCTGCCGAAAACCAGAAAGACGTGAAAGAAACATCGGTAAAAGCACTTAAAGAAGCTACCGAGATTATTCGTCAACGCCACAAGGCTGCTGCTGAAAACGTAGCTATCTCGCCCGAAGTGCCCGTAAAAAAGGCAGCAAAAAAAGCTAAAAAAGCCGATGTAAGCATCGACGACCTTCTCAAAGACTGAGTTCACTCATGCGTATTATCTTATTCACAGGAAAAGGCGGCGTGGGCAAAACCACCTCAGCCGCAGCTACTGCCCTGAAAGCCGCTCAGGCGGGTATCAAAACGCTCATTATTTCGACGGATCCCGCCCATAGTTTGTCGGATGCCCTTGATATAAAGCTAACACCAGAGCCTGTCGAAATCCAGCCCAATTTATTTGCACAAGAGTTTGACGTGTATTATTCCATGGAAAAATACTGGAATAGTATGCGCAATCTGATGCAAACAATTTTTCGTTGGAAGGGTGTCAAAAACGTAGTGGCCGAAGAACTCTCTGTGCTACCCGGTATGGAAGAGGCTTCTGCTTTCTTGTGGTTAGAAAAATACTATACCGAAGGCGCCTACGAGCTGATTGTGATTGACAGCGCCCCTACGGGCGAAACCCTCACCTTGCTCTCGCTGCCGCAAGTGGCTAAGTCGTGGATGACGAAGGCCTTCTCTGGCAAAAACCTGGCAGTCAAAGCCGTTACGTCGGGCGTGCGGGTATTCACAGGAGTCCCCCTGGACAAGGGCCTGATGGAGCTCGAAGACATGTTCGACAAGCTCGAACGCATCCAGAAGGTGTTTCTTGACCCAACGGTGTGCTCTATTCGTATTGTGACCAACCCCGAGCGCATGGTCATCAAAGAAGCCCAACGAGCTTACACCTACCTTCAGCTGTATGGCTATAATGTAGATGCGGTGATTATCAACCGCATCTTGCCCGAAAGTGCTGAGACGGGCGTTTTTAAAAATTACCTGACTTCTCAAAAACAATACATCCAAGACATCGAAGAAAGTTTTGCACCGATTCCGGTTCTGAAGGTGGTTCACCAAGGGCAGGAAGTCTTTGGCAAAAGCTTATTGGACCAAATCGGTACGTCGCTCTACGAGGGCAAAAACCCCGCCGATGTCTTGCACTTAGATAAGCCTTACGACATCATCGAAAACCCCGAAGGGTATTTCTTCAAGATACGCCTGCCTTTTGTGACGGAGAAAGAAATCGAACTCAAGAAGTTTGGCGATGAGTTGGTGATTGACTTGGGAAATCGCCGTAAATCGTTGTTTCTGCCTCGTTTTGCTCACTTTTTACGCCTAAAAGAATACCGTTTTCAAGCGCCTTGGTTGGTTGTTTCGTTGGTTAAATAAGCGTGATTATGGCTACCCATCCTATTCAGAAACCAGCTTGGTGGTTGTATTGCACCGAGGCCATTCGAGCCTGTATCGAACTGATTGGCTGTCTGTTTTTCTTGTGGAGATACCGTTTCCAACGGGTAGGTCATCAAGCCCCTATTGTGATTATCCCGGGGCTCACGACTAGCGATAGCTACACGGCTTTGCTGCGTTGGTTTATTCGCAAGCATGGCTTTGAGCATGTGTACCCTTGGGGCTTAGGGCGTAATTGGGGCAAGATGCAATATGTGTCACAGCTTACTGAAAAAATGGAAGCACTTTTTGAGCAACACCAACAGAAAATCACGCTGATTGGCTGGAGTTTAGGGGGTGTTTTTGCTCGGGAAATAGCTAAAAACAAACCCGACCTCATCGAACAGGTCATCACCTTAGGCAGTCCTTTTGCCGATACCGATGCGCCTAATCATGCCCGCTGGGTATATGAATTGCTCAACGATGTGAAGGCCATAGATAGTACCTTGCTGGCTCAAATCCCCGAACCAGCCCCCGTTCGGACTACGGCGTTTTACTCAAAACAAGACGGGGTAGTGCCGTGGGAGGTTTGTAAAGAACATCAGGAAGACGAATTGCATACGAATATAGAAGTGCGTGGAAGCCACTTTGGCTTTCCGTTTAATGTACAAATCTACAAGTTCCTCATCGAAGGCCATTTACTTGCCCCGACCGTCTGCACCGATACCCCAGTTGTTGAGGTCGGTCTGACAACGTAATACTTCTGCTGGCCTATTCCGAAAAACTGGTGAAGGTTTTACCATCATAACGATACAAACCCAAGCGTTGAGTGCCAAACCACTGGTTGCCAGCGTTGTCGTCCATCACAAACCAAGTAGGCTCATTAGGCAAACCTTCTTTGGTGCTAAGCTGTGTTAACGATTGCCCGCTGTAGGCATAGATGACCCCCCTTTGAGTATAATCAGCAAACCACAATTTCCCCGTTTTACTGGCCGCTAGCAATGCTTCATGGGCTATATCAGCACCATTAGGTGTTTTGAAAAAACGCTTAGTCAGTTCGTATCCGTCGTAGCGGCAAATGCTGTGCCGGGCGGTGGCAAACCACAGATTACCAGACTGATCCTGAGCTATATGATACACATTGCCGAAGTTAGGTGGAGTAATACTACTGAGCGTCCGACCATCAAAACGGCAAATACCTTCATCTTCTCCTGACGCAAACCAAATGTTTCCGACTTTATCTTCGAGTATTGAATAAGAAACTTTGAGACTAAGCTGCTGCTTATTGATGATAGACTGATGGGTGAAATAACTAAAATACGTACCGTCGAAGCAATAGACGCCGTCGCTGGTACCAAGCCAAATGACGCCATGACGGTCTTGTAACATACTCCACACGCCGTTTTGAGTAGGCGGCGTATGAACGGGCTGATTGCTGGTGTAGAGGTACGAAAGATTGGTCGCAATGATAGGAACTTGCTCAAATTTCTTTCCATCAAAGCGACACAACCCTCGCTGAGTACCAATCCAAAGAATTCCATTTTTGTCTTCCAACAACGACCAAATCACATTCGTAATCAGACCGTCTGCTACGGTATAATGCCTGAAACGAGTTCCATCAAACCGATACAGACCGTTTCCATTTGTGCCAAACCACAAGGCTCCGTCATTGCTTTGCAAGCTACATCCCACCGACGCAAAAGGGTCTATGGCTTGGGCTTTGTTGATTTTTGCTATTTCTGTTGGTTGAAGAACACGCTCGGTGTTTTGTAACGGACGTTGGGTTTGCCCGTGGCACGAGCCAAGCAGCAATAAGGTGAATACCAAGACGAGAATCTGGTTAAAAATGCGTTGCATGAGGTTCATCAAGTGGAGTGATTGAATTCACAGAGAGCTGCGAAGGGGTTGTAATTAGATTTAAGTGGTTGATAGTTAATGGTTTGATTGTTTTGATACTACGAATTGATAACTCGCTTATCGTCAAATCATGGAACAGACCAATCAACTAATTCCCAGTCACTACTTAATTGACCAGAATCTCGTTGTGCGGCAAGGCATACTGGCTACCTAAAGCACGCAAGACGATGAAATCTCCTTTTTTACATTTGGCCAATATTTTCTGAATGTCAATTTGCTGATAGGTTTGTTTAGAAAACGAACACAAGGACTTGGTTTTCCCGTCTCGAATCGAAATTTGAAAAGCGATCTTGTCAACAGGAGTACTCGATTTGGGAGATAAGTTGGCCGTGCAGACGGTGAGCTTACCACTGGCTTGTTGTGAGAGGATGCACTTGCCTTTGGTGGTGTATTCGTTCACGACCATTTTGTTGTTCAAAAAGGCTGCGGAGCATTGCTGTTGAGCCCAAGCGTGTGAGCCAATAGCCAATAAAGCGATTGCTAAGAGGAAGCGATGTTTTGTGTTCATTTTCGTAGGCTTTTACGTGGTGGCGATTTGTTTGTTTTGACAGAACAAACGTAGCCATTACACCCCCTAACAATGGTAAATCAACTGTAAAAAAGTGTAAATTATACGTAAAAAGTGATTCTTTTGTATAAAATCAATTGAGAAAAGCCCAAAGAGTGTGTAACTTTCGTTCATGAAACGTAACGTATTCTCTGGCGGACTATTCATCATTGCTCTGTTGGTGTTTTCGGTTGGTTTTTTGCAACCATCCAATGACCTAACCAATCAGCGTATGGCCTTGGCTATGCGAGAAATCGGCCATCAATTATTACTTCATGCCGGCGACTCTACGTCTCGGGTATTACCCATCAAACAACTTAATGAACGCACCTATCAAATTGAGTTTCAGCGGAAATTTTCGTTTGTACCTGATACGTTGGTCAAGCTGACACAACAACGCTTGGTACAGCGCAAACTACCCTCCGCCTATTTGGTACACGTGTTCGACTGCTCCAAAGGTCAAGAGGTCTATGCCTTTGAGCGTACCAATCTACCCAACGAAATGATTTCGTGTTTGGGGCGAACGTTACCTACCGACTGCTATAAAATACAAATCACCTTTGCCGAGCCCCAACCATACCCAGAGGCAGCAATACCCTATCGTACCATTGGGGTGGTCTTGTTGTTTTCGGCCTTGTTGGGGTTTGTAGGAGGGCGTTATTTACCTGTCAAAAAACACACACAAACGCCAGCTGTAGTGCCCGCAGATGAGCCTGATATTAAGATTGGGCGCTATGGTTTTTACCCTACCAAACGAATCTTGTGGTGTGACAACGAGACCACCGAACTATCGGATAAAGAAACAAAACTCCTCACGATTTTTGCCTTGGCCCAAAACAAGGTGATTGAACGTGAACGCTTGCTCAAAGAAGTATGGGAAGACGAGGGTGTGTACGTAGGCGGACGCACGCTGGACGTGTTTGTATCGAAACTGCGAAAAAAACTACAGAAAGACAACACCATACGGCTCACCAATAGTCATGGCAAAGGCTATAAGTTGGAGACCAATGTGTTTGGATAGTCAGGTTTAAATCTGCTGAAGTGCCTCTGTATCAATAGTATGCCCCCCTGCAAAGGTAAGAACCCGTGCGTGTGGAATAGCCTGACGAATGTGCGCTTCGTACTGAGCCACATCAATCTGTTTCAGAAATTCATCGTTTTGTCCATATACCAATACTACTTCTTTGTCGGCCAAAAGAGCTGGGTCAATCACGTCTTGAATCCCATTGGCAAAATACCCCGCCCACAGTACCAAGCGGTCGTATCGAATGTGCTGGTTCATAATCCAGCGGCATACCGTGGCAGTGCCTTGCGAAAATCCTAACACGTTGATTTTGATGCTATTAAGATCTTTGTTGGCCAAAACAGTATCATACAACAGGTTGAGATAACGTACATAATCATCAATCTCGCTTACCCGCTCTTCACGAGTCATCCAAGTGGCACCCACACGCCCCGAAAAACCTTCTAAATAAAACCGAGAAAGAGCTTCTGGAGCTACTACCACACAGGTATCAGAAGCAATGGCTTCAAATTTTTTGATAAAATAGGGTGCCAATTGCCCGTATCCGTGGCATACAAACCAGATTTCTTGGGTGGCATCCGAAATTTCGCCCAAAGTACAGTAGCGGGCGGTGCGGGGAACAATCAGTTGATGTTGTTGCATAAAGGCAAAACCTACACAGAAAAATTTGTAGGTCTGCAAAGTTAGGTTCATTTTGCAGAAATAATAGAAAAGCCCGCCTGAACAAGCGAGCTTTTGCCAATGAGCCTATGACGAATGAGTAATGCGAATAGTTTGAAATGAAGCCGATGCAAAGGTAATCAAGCGAAAATACTTCACAAGCGAATTTTCGCAAAATTTTATTGAACGGTCAGCCCTATTCGTCTAACTTATCCATTCATTCCCAACACATGATGAACAAAAAGTCCATTTTGACCCAATTGCGCCCCTTTTTGCTGGTGGCCATCGGCTTGGCAGGTGCTTTGGAGTGTCGGGCGGATATATTTAGGATTTTAGATAAAGAAAAAGATGCTATTCAGTGCCGAGTCGATTTAATTCAGCAGGCCCAGCATGAGATTTTGTTGTCATATTATATCCTCAACGACGACGTGATTGGCCAAACCTTGTTTTATTGGCTGGTGCAGCAGGCGCAGACCAAAAAGGTACAAGTCAAAATCTTGATTGATGCACTGGGGAGCAAAGTCTCGCTGCCGATGGTGGAGTACCTGAAAGAAAACGGAGTTCAAATCCGAATTTTTAATAAACGACGCTTCCCGCTTATTCATACGTTTACGCATCGGATGCACGATAAGCTGTTTATCGTAGATGGTAAAAAGATGGTGGTGGGCGGACGGAATATCAAGAAAGAATACTACAATTTTAGCACTGATTTGAATTTTTTGGACCGAGATGCCTACATCGAAAGCGAGGGAGCTATCGAAGAAGCGAGAGTACATTTTTTCTCGATTTGGAATAACCCAAAAGTAACGGACCGTTATCAAACCGCTCCGTTGGATAGCTTACACCGCACGGCATTGAGGCAGTCGTTGCAAGAAGCAACTCAGCAGGCTTCGTCTATTTTGAGTTACGATACACAGTATGATTGGGCTGCTAATCAGCTTATTACGCAACAGCCTGTACACTTTGTCCATGACGATTTCTTCAAGAAAAACGAGCGTAACGAATACGAAGTCAGCGACGAAAAAGACCAACGCAGCACCGACGAACTCATGGCCTTGTTCCAAACTGCCAAGCACTCTATCCTCATCGAAAACCCGTATTTTGTGCCTACCCGTCCGTGGCGGCGAGTAATGCGGGCGGCTGTGCGCCGAGGGGTTAAGATTCGGCTGTTGACCAACTCTATTGGTACCAACGACGTGTTGCTGATGCAAGCAGTGTACCTGAATCAACGGAAAAAACTACTACGGATGGGGCTGGAGGTCTGGGAGTATCAAGGCAATAAGATGCTACACACCAAGGCATTTATTATTGATGATAGCCTTTCGGCCATTGGGAGCTACAACATTCATGCAGTTTCGCAAAACTGGAATACCGAAGTGATGGTATGGGTAGTAGATACTCAAATTGCCAAACAGCATCGAGCCATCATGGATACCAATCTGCAAAATGCGCTTAGAATAGGTGCTGATAATCAGGTGATTGCTGATGCGTCTCGCTCATTTAAACCGTATTCGCCCAGTCGCAAATTCAAGACTTTTTTGAATCGTTATACGCTTGCCCTTTTGTTGAAACGTTTTCTGTGAGTGAAGACGTCTTTTGTGCTAAATTCATAAAAAGTTAATTTTTGCGAAGGAATTTTTTTAAGAGAAATTTCGCTATATTTATCATGGCTAACCAAACATCGCCTGTGGTCAATCTAGCATATTCTATAAGTTATGGCATTTAATTCGGAGAAAGTTCGCTTATTTTTTGGCTTAAAAATCAAGCAGTTGCGTATCGAAAAATGTTTTTCGCTGAGCGACTTAGCCCAGCAGGTGGGTTTTTCGGTGTCGTATCTCAATGAAATCGAGAAAGGAAAAAAATACCCCAAAGCCGATAAGATTTTTGCCTTAGCCTCGGCTCTTGATACTGATTACGATACGCTGGTTTCATTAAAACTTAGCAAGAAACTGGAGCCAATTGCCGAACTCCTCAACTCCAATGTGTTGACCGAACTGCCCTTGGAGATGTTTGGCGTACACCCGTCGGACTTTTTGGAACTGATGTCTGAGGCTCCCTCCAAGTTGAGTGCGTTTATCAGCACGATTGTCGAAATCAGTCGGAATTACGACATGCACGTCGAGCAGTTTTTCTTTTCGGTGTTGCGTTCATACCAAGAAATGCACGACAACTATTTTGTAGAAATGGAAGACGCCGCCAGCCGCTTTTTGGCAGAACACCACTTGGCTGACTCACCTACCTTAGATGCCGATTTTCTGGAAAAATGCCTTTCTGCCGAATACGGCTACCAAGTAGAAAACTTTGACGAAACTACGCACCCCGACTTGATGAGCCTGCGCTCGGTGTTTGTTCCAAAGCAAAACAAATTACTGATTAACAGGAGCTTGAATCCAGAGCAGCGAGCTTTTACACTGGGCCGAGAAGTGGGCTATCACTACATGAAAATCAAGGTGCGCCCGTTGGTGTCGTCGGTGATAGAAGTGCGTTCGTTTGATGAAGTGTTCAACAACTTTAAGGCATCGTACTTTGCTCGTGCTATTCTAATTAACCGCCAAGTACTGATTCCGAAACTGGCGAGCTTCTTCAGCCGTTTGGAGTTTGACGGTCAGGCATTTCTGAACTTACTGGGCTTGTTCAACACCACACCAGAGATGTTTCTGCACCGAATGACCAATGTCATGACGAGCCATTTTGGGATTAATCAGTTGTTTTTCTTGCGGTTTAACCACACCATGAGCGACAACCTGTTTTACTTAGAAAAAGAACTGCATTTGGCGCAATTACATAGCCCACATGGCACGGCACTCAACGAACACTATTGCCGCAGATGGGTATCGCTCACGATTTTGAAAGAACTCGAAACCCAACGCCAGCAAGGCACTTGGAGTGGTAAACCTCTCTGCCGAGCACAAATCTCAGATTACATAGACTCTGGTAATCAGTACTTTGTGCTTTCATTGGCCAAGCCGTCACCACCCAAGCCCGACCGCAACAGTAGCGTAACCTTGGGCTTTGCCATAGACGAAAAACTCAAAAAAGTGTTCAAATTTTTGGCAGACCCTGCCTTACCACAGCGAAAAGTCAACGAAACCTGCGAACACTGTGCGCTTACGCCTTGCCCAGACCGAGCCGAAGAACCAACCACTTGGCAGAAAAAACAACACATCGAGCGCCTGAAAAAGGCATTGGAGGGGTTGTAGTTATTCCCTCCTCAACAGCGTAGTAGATGCCTGCGCTATCGGGAAAATAGTAATATCGGCCAGCACTACATGGGCGGGCTGATTGATGGTGTAGGTGATTACATTGGCAATATCGTGAGCGGTGAGCGGAGTAAAGCCTTTGTACACATTGGCCGAACGCTCTTGGTCGCCTTTGAAACGTACCAACGAGAACTCCGTTTCTACAGCCCCAGGGGCAATATTAGTTACTTTGATGCCAAAAGGATTGAGGTCCAGCCGCATCCCTTCGCTGAGTGCTTCTACGGCTGCTTTGGAGGCGCAATACACGTTGCCGTTGGGGTATGTTTGCTTGCCTGCAATGGAACTGAGGTTGACAATATGTCCTTTACGCTGGAGCTTCATCAGGGGCATCACGGCCTTTGACACATAGAGAAGTCCCTTCACGTTGATGTCGAGCATAGCGTCCCAGTCGTCGGGGTTGCCGTCTTGGATGGGCGAAAGGCCGTGGGCATTGCCTGCGTTATTGACCAGAATATCAATGGCTTGCCATTCGGTAGGCAGCGACTCAATGGCCTGAAAGACCGCTTCACGGTCCCGTACGTCAAATTGCAAGGTGAGGACTTTGACTTTGCTGCCCAAGAGCGTTTGTAGCTCGTTGAGGCGGTCTTGACGCCGTCCGCACAAAATAAGCTGAATACCTTCGTTAGCAAAGGCTTCGGCGGTAGCTTTGCCGATTCCAGAGGTTGCACCAGTGATGAGAGCAATACGAGACATGAGAGGATGTGAGGGTTAAAACGTATCTTGAATAACACCATTTACTTTGATAGGACTTACCTTCGTAATGGCCACGTGATGAATGGGACCATACACATGAGGAAACAATTCACCACCCGTAGAAGGTTCATAAACCAAGGGCGAAACCAAAGCAGCTTCGTTGATGTGCAGTAGAAGAACCTCTGGGAAGGGTGCATAATATCGTTCCAAAACCCCCGCTATTTGTGTTGCAGTAGAGCAATGAATAAAGCCCTCGGTGTGTAGCGAGGGAGCTTCGTAGTGCGGTTGAGTTGCCCAATGCTCCCAATCGCTGGGAATAATTACGTGATAAATCATTTTTTAAGTGCGTGAGTAAAAATAGTTTGTATTAAACTATTAGCTTTTTTTGAATTATAATGTGTTGATATTCAATAGATTGAAAAGAAAGAATAAACCAGTAGCCAATTTCCTGTAACTGCTTAGTAATTGGTTACTACATCCTGAACAGTAGAAAACGATGTGTCAAAATCAAGACAGTGCCTTATTTGTCGGTTTCTGTTGCCGGAATGGCTGATTCTAACAAGGGTGGATACACTCGTTTAGCATGTTTGAAAAGCCAGTCTCGGTCAAAGGTCATTTTCTTGGTTTTTTGTTGCAAATACAGCTCCATCTGGTCGTTATAGTGTGGGCTGTCAGGCTTTGAAGAAGCCCCATACGCCTTGATGGTTTCGATTTCGGGAGCTTCGCCATCGGGCGAAAACTGCACAAACATCATAAAATCTTCGCCTCGTACGCCTGTGTAGGTGCCGTCTTTTTCGGGCCGTCCGGCCATGGCGGCCATCACGTCAGGAAATCCAAAAAACGGGAAGTCTTTCGCCCCTCGACGATGTCTCAAAAAACGCCCATACCGCACATTTGTTTGGCCAAAATGCGTGACTAAGTGTTCACGAGCCATGCGTAAATACTTGACGCCTTCGGCTTCGGTAAGATGCAAATCGTTGCTCAAGGCAGCGATACTATTGCCGTATGCGTATTTTTTGATGATAGGCTCCATGGCTAAGTAAATTAAGGTGGCGCCATAACTAGTGGAGTCCATCCGGAAATCCCACGTACGGATTTCGTTGATGACATCAGCTAAATCAGGATATTTTTCAGGATCTAAGTCTCTAAACACATCCATATTTTTGAGGAAAGGCGAATTCTTGGGCAACTGTACATCGTACTTAATCCGCTTGAGTCGTTCAATCGAAATCTTTTCGTTGGGTTGATACAACTCCATAAACCGCAGACTCCGGTTGTTGTTTTTGGTTTCAAAACCACCTAGCGCCACGGGATAATCCTTGGGATTAGGGTTATCGGCAGGGGCAGTACAGTTAAAAGGCGTGTGATTGACATTATAGACAAACCCACTGGCAGGGTTGAGAACTTGGGGGTGTTTTTGCAACGACATGTAGCCATCCCACAACGTTTGCGAGGTATTGCCCGGTACTACGCCACGCCAGTCATAGAGGGGATTACGGTTGGGAACAATCGAGTTGCTCAAAAAGAAAATGTTATCGTCTCGGTCAGCATAGGTGATGTTTTGGTGCGGTAACCCTCGCATTTTGAGGGCAGCTAAAAACTCTCCAAAATGGGTGGACTTGCCCATTCGGTACCATTGTTCTGCCGAGGCGATGTCGAGCGTGGCGGGCGTTCGTACAGCGTAAGTGCCTGTACTTGAGTGAAAAACAGGGCCATATTTACTCCAAAAAAAGCGTTTCCAAATTTTGAAAGGCATCCCCTTGACCTTGAATTTCGCTTTGCCGTACTCCAAGTACTCCCAATGCCCGTCGAAACTATACAGCATGGGGTTGCGGGGGTTGATTTCAAGCCTGAAAATATCTACGCCGTCGTTGTGGTTGGTGGTATGTGCCCACCCTAAATTCGGATTAGCGCCGTGTGAAATAACAGGCGCACCCGGAAACAACCCCCCGTGGATGTTGAGTCCTTGCTCGCTAACCAAATGTACTTCATAAAAAGAACTGGCCCCTTCAAGGGGTTGATGCGCATTAATCACCAGCAGCGTTTTGCCATCCACATTAATTTTTTTACTAAAAGCAAAGGCGTTAGAAGCTCCTTCAGTTTGAAAATCATAGGGTTTGAAATTCCCGTCCATGATCCGCTTGATGGCATTGTCAACACCCATCATTAGGGCATTGGTAAAACAATAGCCTGCCAAGGTATGTTTGGGAGTAATTGGAAAGAGCTTAGGATGCAAGACTTCTTTGGGGTGAGCGGCAGCGTAGGCATTTAGCCCTTGGCAGTAACCTTCAAGGTACGCTTTAAAGTCGGCAGGGACGTCTTTATTAAACGACGATTCTACAATTTCAGGAATCCGAAAGGCTTGTATCAAAAAATCAGAAGCCATGCCTTTTTTGCCTTGCAACATCGCCGACCGAGCCGAAGCCATTGCATACACCTCTTGGATGGTCTTGAAATCGTCTTCGGCATGTGCCCAAGCCAAGCCGTAGGCCGTTTCAGCGTCAGTTTTGCCAAAAATATGCGCCACGCCCCATTCGTCTCGTACAATGTTGATGTTGAGCGGATTGATAGGCGTTCTGAAAATATAGACTTCTTCTTGGGCGATGGCTGCCGAACTAACAACAAGCCAGAGAAAGAGAGAGTTTAGGTAGATTTTCACACAGATACAAGTTATTTTGCAATCGGTTGGCTGCTTACGGATTGCTTTTTAAAAATCAAAAATCGAGCCGAATATTCATCGCAATGGATTAGATACCACTCTCTTGTTACAGGCCGAGGCAGTGTAAGACTCAGTACTACATTGCTGATGGATAGAGGCACTTTGCGAGTGTGCCAAGCGGTAAAGTTACAGTAATCAGCTCAAACTTGAAAAAGTATGTTTGATATAATCGTGATAGGAGGGGGGCTTGCCGGATTGGTAAGTAGCATTCAACTGGCCAAAGCAGGCCAACGTGTATTGGTGATTGAGCGAAAAATATACCCTTTTCACCGAGTGTGTGGCGAGTACATTTCTAACGAAACTCGCCCCTTTTTGACGACTATGGGCTTGGATTTGAGGGCAATAGGTGTGGCCGAAATCAATCAGTTTCAGTTTACATCGCCATCGGGACGGATGCTTACTTCGCCCCTCGATTTAGGTGGTTTTGGCTTGAGTCGCTACACGCTTGACTTTGCATTGTATGAGTTAGCGCAGCAACAGGGCGTGCAGTTTTGGCTAAACACGACGGTTGAAACGGTTCAACAAGGGGCTACTTTTTCGGTGACAACTACCGACGGCAAGGTCTCACAAAGTCAGTTGGTGTTGGGGGCTTATGGCAAACGAACCAAATTGGATGCTTGGCTACAACGCCCCTTTTTTACCAAGCGTTCGCCCTATATTGGGGTGAAATACCACATTCAAACTGACTTTCCGAAAGACCTAATCGCTCTGCATAACTTCAAAGATGGATACTGCGGGATTTCGGCCATCGAAGACCAAAAATATTGCTTGTGCTACCTGACTACTCGTGAAAACTTACGAAAAACGGGTAGCATCGCTGTGCTTGAACAACAGATTTTGTGGCGAAACCCGCACCTAAAGCGTATTTTTACCGAAGCCACTTTTTTGTACGATAAGCCCGAAGTCATCAACGAGATTTCGTTTGCGCCCAAAAGTGCCGTCGAAAACGGGATGCTAATGGTAGGTGATGCGGCAGGTTTAATCACGCCTTTGTGTGGAAACGGCATGGCTATGGCGATTCATGGTGCCAAAATAGCTGCCGAACTCGCTGTGCAATACTTGGACGGGAAACTCACTCGCCCCGAGGTCGAACGCCGTTACACTAAGGCATGGCAGCGGCAATTTTCGCAACGACTGTGGGTAGGCAGGCAAGTACAACGACTCTTTGGCGACGAGTGGATTTCCGAATTAGCAGCGCATTTTTTCAGACTAAGTCCTGCCGCCTTGCGAGCCGTCATGCAGGCTACGCATGGGGAGGTGTTTTGAGGCCAATAGGCAGCTATCCCTTCATGGTTAGTCACGGTCAAATGGACATTTCTGTTAGAATAACCCAAACCAAGGCACGTAGCCATCGGCATAATGCTCTACATGGATTTTTGATTTTGCAATGTTGAGTTGTTTCAATTGATACTGAATGCTCATTTTTAGTGTATCGGGGCCACAGATATAAAAATGGGCATCGGGATGTTGGCGTAATTCTTCTGATGAAATAGGTTGTTTGCCAGAAATAAAATCACGGTAGTTAAATTGCGGATTAGTCCTCGCTAAAAGGTCTAACTCTTGTTTAAAGATAATCCTATCAGCAGATTTATTGGCATACAATAACGTAACGGTACTTTGAGGCTCGAATCGAAGCACTTGCCGAATCATGCTATAAAGGGGTGTAATGCCACTACCTCCTGCTATCATCACGTACTTTTTAGCTGCTGTGGCTGTTGGCTTTAGCACAAAGTCGCCCACAGGGTAAAGCGCCTGAATGTTATCACCGATTTTGGCATCATTGAAAAAATAATGCGAAACTTCACCTTTGAGTTTGACCGTAATTCTTAAAAAGTCATCCACTTGTGGCGACGAGCTTAGCGAAAAACAGCGGTTATGCGTTTTGCCATTAATGCTAACCCGAATGGTCAGGTATTGTCCTGCCAAATAGTCATAAAACGTATGATCAGCCGGTTTGAAATACACTGAAATTGTGTCGTTTGTTTCTTTCTTCAAGTAATTAATAGTCAGTGTTTTGTAATGTGTATTGTCAATGATAGCCGCCTCTTTTCGTTGGTGAATTTCTTCAAATGTTGTTTGGGTTGTGTTCAGTTCGGTATCGCATACAATATCCCAAAATCGAAAGAAAAGTCCATAGTTCCCATTGTACTGCGTGTGGTGCAGGCTATGATTGGTAGCTGTTACCAGCATATTGAACGGCGGAATTCTGAAAAACTGAGGAAATAATTCATAACCCAAGTGGGATTTGATATTGTTGAACGAGCCCAATGCTTGAACTACCCCTAATGCCGAAGCCGAAATGGGCATGATGAGTACTAATGGCAAAATCCACAGCGTCAATAAAATGGCTTCAATGACGTGAAAAGAGGTAGATGTAAACGGATTGACATCAAGGCTTTTGTGGTGCAAAGCGTGTACGTACTTATATACTTTGGGATGGTGCATCCAGCGGTGAAACCAATAAAACCACGTGTCGCTGATAAGAATTAATACAATAACGCTGAGTACCTCATACCCAATGCCGAATTGCCCGCCCTCGGTATAAAGCTTTGTCAAACCCTGTTCTTTTAGTGAAAAGATAATTGAAACGAAAATAGTATTCCCAAAAATGGCAATCGCTGCACTACTAACCTCGTCTTTAATTTGAGGCCAGCCGGCCCGTTTGGAAAGCTGAATTTTTCGATTTTTTAAAACTTTCCCGAATATATACCAGACGATAAAGTAAGCCACACCCATGATGGCGAGTGAAGAAGTCAGTGCACCGAGGTAACTTTTGATAAATTCTTGCATGAGGATTGTGTCTTGATGGTTAGATTGAAACTTCAGACGCAAAACTCGGTGCTTACTGACCAAAAGCACTTAACATTTGTTACTTTGTTAGTTGTCTTCTGATTCTACTCAAACTTTGTGGCTTGATGCCCAAATACGAAGCAATGTATTGGACAGGCACCTGTTGGACGATTTCGGGCTGTTCTGTAATCAACTTTTTGTAGCGTAATTCGGCGCTTAGTGTTGCCAAGTCATTGGCTCTGGTTTGAGTAGTAGCAATGGCTTGTTCAAAAATAATGATGCTAAATTTTTTGAAGTTTTCGCTTTGTTCAATCAACTTAACTATTTGACTTCTTTCCATGCGGAGCACCTCACAATCGGTTACACATTGTACGTTTGTCATTGCTTTTCTTTCATTGATTAAATCCAAGAAAGACGTAATAAAACGACGAGGCGAAGCAATCAACGTGGTTACCTCGTCACCGTTATCATCATAATAAAACAAGCGCATGAAGCCTTTATTGATAAAATAAAGGTGTTTAGGTACTCGGTTTTCTTCCTCAAC
This sequence comes from Spirosomataceae bacterium, assembly GCA_046329195.1. GTDB lineage: Bacteria > Bacteroidota > Bacteroidia > Cytophagales > Spirosomataceae > JAXLVB01. The sequence continues at coordinate 3,000,398 of JAXLVB010000001.1, forward strand.
GACTTCGTTTTTAGTCAAAGTGAGTGGCTCAAAATAAGCCTCGCACAACGTTTTGTCGGTATCGTTTAGCTGTGCAAAGGCACTAAAAACATGATAAAAATGATGGAACATGATTAGTGTGAGCGATAATAACTTCAATAATTACACGGTGACCAGAAGGCTTTTTAAACGGTTAGAGTAAAAGTCAATTTTACGTTGATTAGTATTGTTTTAATCCGAAATAAGATTTCAAAAGAACGGTATCAAAGGTACTATCCGAACGTCGAAAGAGGTTCAGTAGTTGAAAAATAGTAACTACACCCAAACCAACTAAAGGGGAACAAACTTGCTCTTTTGTAGTTTTTGGTGGGCTTTTTGCTATTTTCAGAAGGTCTTCGATTCGATGAATTCATTTATTTTTTGCAATTTACCATCCAATCGTGATTAACCCAACGGTCGTATCGTCTATCCAAAACTTCAACTACAATTTTCAACCAGCCTTAACCCATGAAATACCTAATTACTGTTTGTTTTGTAGGATGCTTTTTTATCGCTTTCGGGCAAGCTGATAAAGCTCAAGTACTCAACCAACTCGACAAAAAAGCTTCGTATTACGGTAGCTTGGCACGCCAAATCTGGAAATATGCCGAACCGGGCTATATGGAAGAAAAAACCACTAAGCAACTGCAAGACGAACTCCGAAGCGCAGGCTTTCAGATTCAAACAGGCGTAGCGGATATTCCAACGGCCTTTGTGGCAACCTACGGCAGTGGTAAGCCAGTGATCGGGATTTTGGCCGAAATGGATGCGCTGCCAGGGCTTTCGCAAGACACCGTTCCGACTCGTAAACCCTTCGTTATGAACGGGTATGGTCATGCTTGTGGGCATCACTTGTTTGGCGTAGGCTCTACGGCTGCGGCCATTACTGTGAAAGAATGGCTTCAGAAATCGGGTAAGCAAGGTACTATTAAGCTCGTCGGTACACCTGCCGAAGAAGGGGCTGGCGGAGGCAAAACCTATTTGGTACAAGCAGGTATATTTAAAGACATGGATGCTGTACTACACTGGCATCCGGGTGCCGAAAACGACGGCAGCCCTTCGTCGTCGTTGGCGTATCGAGTGGCTAATTTTCGATTTTATGGCTTAGCGGCTCATGCCTCAGCCGCACCCGAGAAAGGACGCTCGGCTTTAGATGCCGTAGAGGCCATGAACTACATGGTAAACCTCATGCGAGAGCACATCACGCCCGATACTCGTATTCATTATGTCATCAAAAAAGGCGGACTTACCTCCAACATTGTTCCTGATTTTGCCGAAGTAGAATATACCGTGCGTAACCCAACGGCGCAGGGGATGGAAGAGGTCTGGCAGCGGTTACTGAAAACCGCTAACGCAGCTGCCATGGGCACCGAAACCAAAATGGAATACGAAATCATGGCAGGGCTTTACAACCTATTGCCAAATGAGGTGCTGGCAAAACTGATGCACAAAAACCTCGAAACGGTGGGTGGTGTCTTCTACACCGCCGAGGAAAAAGCATTTGGCGAAAAGTTACAGAAAACGATTGCGTCGTCCACCTTACCACCTGTTGAGAGTGCCGCCAAGGTAGCTACCTATCAAATGGGTGGCGTTACCCCTGCCTCTACCGATGTAGGCGATGTAAGCTGGGTTGTGCCCACAGCAGGACTTTCTACGGCCACGTGGGTGCCTGGCACGCCGGCGCATAGCTGGCAAGCCGTGGCATGTGGAGGCATGAGCATTGGCGTAAAAGGCATGATGGTAGCCGCCAAGACCATTGCTCTCACGGCCTTAGACATCTACAACGACCCAAGTGCCATCAACAAAGCCACCGACGAACTCAACAAACGCCGAGGAACTTCTACGTTTGTCTATAAATCATTGGCAGGCGATCGAAAACCTCCGTTGGATTATCGGAAGTGATGTGGTTAATCTTTTGATTTTTAATTTATTATGACTTATCGGCACACAGAACACTTGTACCAATAGGTGGTCTGTGTGCCACAGACCAAGGTGGAAAGTTCCAGAAAATGGAATAAAATTCCGATTTTTGTAATATTTTTGAATTCATGGTTGTTATTGCAAAATCAGCCTTAGTTAAGTTTGCTGAACTCCATCCTAATGTTATTGTTTCTTTGATGGAGTGGTACGATGTTGTATCAGAAGCGGATTGGGCTAATTTTTCGGATGTTCGCAACACCTTTAGCTCTGTTGATTATGTTGGAAATGACAGATACGTTTTTAACATTAAAGGCAACCACTACAGGCTGGTAGCCATGATTCATTTCAGTATTAGAACAGTGTATATAAAGTTCATAGGAACTCATGCCGAATATGATACTATTGACGTAAAAACAATTGATTACAAACCATGAAACTGACCAGCGAACTTGATTATAAAAAAGCCTTTGTAGCGTTTGAACAATTAGTGAGCGAAATGGGGGATAACGCCGAAAAGCAAACTCAAGCAAGGGCGTTAGCTGAACTCATTCAACAATATGAGCAGGAAAAAATACATTTTCCTAAACCTACTACCCTTACAGGTATGATAGAGCTAAAAATGTATGAAATGAAATTGAAGCAAAAAGATGTGGCAACCTTATTGGGAGTAAATCCTTCACGAATATCAGAAATATTGAATGGTAAGAAAAAAATCACTTTAGAGTTTGCCCAAAAACTACATCAAGAACTTGGAATAGACGGTAATTTTATTTTGGAAAAGGCATAATGTCTTTACAGATTCCTTATCTGTGTTCTGTGTGCCACAGACCAAGGTGAAATTTGTCTATAAATCGCTGAATCGAAAATCTCCGTTGAATTATCGGAAAAACGTGGTTTAATCTCTGTAAAAAGATGCTGACAGCTCTGTGCGGATTATCCTGCCAGTCGTCGAAGCTTTTGGATATGTAGTTGGACGACCAGAACATTTGCGGTTGCTGTCGCCTGTGTACAAGCGAGGACGCTTGCACCAGTTCCTGTATTTGCAAAAAATACGCTACTTAATGTAGCAGTACCTCTTTGAAGATTGTCTTATCACCTAACCCTTTTCACCCTCATACCTCAATCGCCGTGGTGCGTTTGATTTCTTCCATCACAAACGAACTGTTCATGTGCAATACCGACTGCAAGACTGATAACTTACTCTGATACAGGTTGTTGTAGGTTTCCATATCTTCTACCACAATTTTCAGTAAATAATCCTGATTTCCAGAAACCACACTACACTCAATCACCTGTGGGATGGTACGGATGGCTTCATTGAATTCTAAGAAGCTTTCTTGGCGTTGTTTGTCCAAGGTAACAAAACAATAGACGGTGAGCGCTTTGCCTAACTTTTTGGCGTTGATTAGAGCTACGTACCGCTCAATAATTCCCTGATTTTCAAGTTTTTTGATTCGGTCGTGTACGGGAGTGAGGCTGAGGTTGACTTGCTCGGCTATTTCTCGTACAGTGAGGCGTCCGTTTTCTTGCAATAAGCTCAAAATTCGACGATCGGTGTCATCTAATGGAATCATGGTGTGAGTAAGTAGAATTTTTTTCGGGAAGGTTTTAGTAATTTTTACCTTTTATAGAAAAAAACAATTAAATAATTGATAAAAATAGTAAAATTTTCTTATTTTATTTTAAATAACAGAAAATATTTTTGTTTTTCTCAATTTTGCATCGTCAACTTCAACCAATCAGCACCATGATTATTGGCGTACCCAAAGAAATCAAAAACAACGAGAACCGAGTAGCACTTACCCCAGCAGGTGTAGCCGAACTAAAAAAACACGGACACCGTGTGTATGTGCAATCAACGGCAGGCTTAGGAAGCGGTATCAGCGACGAAGATTACGCTGGTGCAGGAGCTACAATTTTACAAACCATCGAAGAAATCTATGCGATTGCTGAGATGATTGTGAAGGTAAAAGAGCCGATTGCGTCAGAATATAACCTGATCAAAGAAAATCAGTTGTTGTTTACGTACTTTCACTTTGCCTCGTCAGAGCCGCTTACGCACGCTATGATTGAGCGCAAGGCTGTTTGTTTGGCTTACGAAACGGTAGAGAAAGCAGACCGGAGTCTTCCGTTATTGGTGCCTATGAGTGAAGTTGCCGGCCGTATGGCTATTCAAGAAGGAGCCAAATACCTCGAAAAACCGATGGGCGGACGTGGTATTTTGTTGGGTGGTGTAGCAGGCGTAAAACCAGCTAATGTGTTGATTTTGGGTGGCGGTATTGTGGGCGCACAAGCAGCCAAGATGGCAGCGGGTTTGGGTGCTAACGTTACGATTGTGGATATATCGTTGCCTCGCCTTCGCTACTTGGAAGACGTACTTCCAGCCAATGTAGATACCATGATGTCTAATGAATATAACATTCGGGAATTGGTGAAACACGCCGACCTGATTGTGGGAGCTGTGTTGATTCCGGGTGCTAAAGCGCCGCACCTCATTACCCGAGATATGCTTGGTTTAATGAAAAAAGGGACAGTATTGGTGGATGTAGCCGTTGACCAAGGCGGTTGTATCGAAACTTGTACACCAACTACACACGAAAATCCAACTTTTGAGATAGACGGGATTGTGCATTATTGCGTAGCCAATATGCCAGGCGCAGTGCCTTATACTTCAACCTTAGCCTTAACAAACGCTACCTTGCCGTATGCTCTACAGTTGGCAAACAAAGGTTGGCAAAAGGCTTGTCGTGACAACGAAGAGTTGAAGAAAGGCCTTAATGTTGTACACGGTAAAGTAGTTTATAAAGGAGTGTCGGATGCGTGGGGACTGAACTTTAATAGTGTAGAAGAAGTGTTGTAATTGCATTCATCATCAGCGAACAAAACTAACCCGTCAGCGCAAGTCGGCGGGTTTTGTTTTTTACTCATCGTAAAAGTCTATTTTGGCTCGAAACATAGGAGAAGCGTAACCCGCCGTCATTGTTTTCCAAGGGCCATTGTTTATTCTCACTCTTCCCTGTAAATCTTCAAACTCATTATTAAGGCCAATTTGTTGACCATAAAACATTCTATTTGCACCACCATTTCGATACTTTACTTGATAAAAATATTTTTTGTCACTCAAATTAAGCCATTCCATTGATATAAAAATGCCACTTAAACCAAAAGGAATATTATACTTACTTACATCTACCGTACAATAATGGTTAGGTCGTGAGGCACGGGTTATTACGTTCTCGATGAGTAAATCTTTTCCTGGCATATTGTTGTCATCAGGTTCATAAATCCTCACTCTAAAAGGCGTTTTGTGCTTTCCAAATCGAACAACGTAGAAACTAACTTCTTTTAAATAGCCAATTTGCTTTTCATCATTTGGAATAAATAAAGCTGATTCTCGTAATGTAGAACCCCCCATTTGACCAAAAACAAATCCTCTATGCGCTTCTGTTGCTCCTTTCCATAGAGAACGAATCTTTTTCTTTTTTTGAATAGTTACAGGTAAGAGTATAAGTGGTGATTCTTCAAGATAAAATATAGAGCTTTCTATAGCTTTATCAAGCGACATTTGAAGCGTTCGATAACCCAATAATTGAATATATACACTATCTCTTTTTACACCCTGTAAATTCAACTCAAATTCTCCATCTTCATTTGAATGAATGCCGATGTTGGCATTTTTTAGATAAATTGTAGCAAATGCAAGGGATTTTTTATCTGTCTTTGATAATATTTTACCTTTTAACTGAGAGAACACACTCACATTAAAGGAAAAGATTAAACAAAACGTAATTAGAAAAAATTTATACTTGTCAGGGAATAATGAATTCACGGTAAAAAAATTTAGGTATGACATATTTTACAAAAGTAGTTCATTGAAATAAATAATGAACTACTTTTGAAATGATACAGATTATGGATTGCAAGAATTAAAACTATATTCTGTACGAATACAAATACCAAATACATAAGTTCTTGTTATCCATCCTTCATAGCAATTTCCAAACCCATCACATGTATAACCAATACTTTCTTCTTCTACACCCATAAATAACCAAGCATATGCAGGCTGAGCAGAGAATGTCAACATCATAGTCAAAAGAAATGCTGTTAGGAATTTTTTTGAGAAAAGAGTTTTTTTGTTCTTCATGATTTTTACGATTTAAGGGTTAAAATTTAATTTGCGAAATCTGATAAAAAAAAAATGAATAATCAAAGTTATTACTTGTTTTTTATTTAACGGTAAAAAAAGCCATCTGAGTTCTATTACATTTTTCTTGTTTCTCGTTGGAAAATAGTACTTTCGTTGTCTAAAATACTTGTTAATATGAATCACTCTTTTACCAGTAAACTCGAACCAACAATGAGGTGGGCGATTGGCTCTCTTGATGGCATCTCCCTTGTTTAATGATGGCGATTCATTTTTTTAAATCCTGTCACAAAGGTTTTGGCGAACATAATCGAAAGATTTAGTATCAAGTGAGCAGGCTTTGGAGAGATTTTAGACGCCTGATAGATGGAACAGAAGACAAAACATCAAAAGACTATGGCAGAAGTAATGCAAATACCCAAGATTCTGATCTACGAAGAATTTGACGGGCATCCTGTCTATCGCAAAGGATATAAAGATTTTTTGTTGGGTCTTAAAACCGTAGAAGAAATTATGGGAACCAGTGCTTTACAGTGGTTTATCACAATGATTTTGACCAAGTTTTTGAATCGTAATTTACCAGATACTTATTATGCAGGTTCGGCAGAATTGGGTATTCATATTTCAAAGGGAAATAACCAGTCGGTGGATATTGCTATTTATAGGAGCGGTCAAATCAAAATCGGACTGAATTCTATTAACTATTCTCAAGTTCCGCCGGCTGTTGTCGTAGAAGTGGATATCAAAGCCGATGATTCTGACTTTTTCTTGTCAGAATCGGATTATTTTCAGAAAAAGACAGAAAAACTCTTACAGTTTGGGGTAGAACGAGTGATTTGGGTCACCTCATCAACCCAGCGAGTGATGGTGGCCGATAACCTCGAAAAATGGGTGATTCAGACTTGGAACCAAGATTTTGAAATCATTGATGGCCTCTCTGTTAATTTGTGGAACTTATTGCGTGAAAACGGATTTGAAGGGTAATTAGACTGGCCTCCCTAAAAGGCTGTTGCAACACCAATTATGGATTTATCGCATTATAGCCAGTGGCTTCGCCGGTTGGGGTGGCTGTTGGGCTGGTATTCGTTTTGTAGGCTATTGTTTTATGTGTTTAACTATCAGCAGTTTAACCAATCAACTACTTCACAGCTTTTCTTTTCCTTCGGATTTGGATTAAAGTTTGATTTGGCCTCAATCGCCATTTTCAATATGGTATTTACCCTGTTTTCGCTACTTCCGGTAGCGTGGGTAAACAAGTCGTGGTACCAAACGACCCTAAAATGGTTTTTCTGCTTGACCAATCTGCCGATGCTTTGGCTCAATGTAGCCGACGTAAAATACTATCAATTTATAGGCCGCCGAACCAACTTTGAGGTATTCAGTATTTTATCAGACATCCAAGACCAAGCTTCGCACTTAGCTGGTTATTATTGGTATTTGGTAGTGATTATTGTGCTGATGAGCGTGGCTTTTGTGCGTTACCTACCTTCGTTGCAAGCAGCGCCTGTTGGTCAACAATCCTCACCATCAGTGCTTGTGGGTTTTGGAAAACTGGTTGCAGTGCTGTTTTTGCTAGGGCTTAGTATCTTGATTTTTAGGGGAGGTTTTCAAGAAAAACCATTGCGTATCAATCAGGCTTTTGTGCTGAACGACAGTGGGCTAGGGAACTTAGCATTGAACTCTACCTTCACTTTTCTGACGACGATGGACGCCATCGGAACGCAGCGAGTGCGTTATTTTGAGGATAAAACGGACCTCAAACAGTTGATTCACCGAGATACTTCGCTGACGGGATTTGTTCATAAACACCCTCAAAATGTGGTGATTTTTATCTTAGAAAGTTTTGGACGGGAGTATATGGGGTATCAAAATCCGTGGAAAGGTTATACGCCGTTTCTGGATTCGTTGGCCAAAGCAGGTGTTTGTTTTACGAATCATTTTGCCAATGGCCGTACCTCTATTGATGCCGTGCCGTCGGTGCTGGCGAGTGTACCTTCGCTAATGGACGAACCGTACATCACCTGTACGTATCAGTCAAACCGCTTGAATGGATTGGGGAGTGTAGTGGCAGCACATGGATACGCTACTTCGTTTTTTCATGGAGCCCGTAATGGCTCAATGGGCTTTGAAGGTTTTTCGCAAATAGCTGGTTTTCAGCGGTATTTTGGCTTGAATCAATACCCGAAAGTACTTAAAGAAAAGGATTTTGATGGGCAATGGGGTATTATGGACGGGCCGTTTGAACAGTTTTTTGCCAAACAACTAACGACTGAGCAAAAGCCTTTTTTGAGTAGCTTATTCACGCTTAGTTCGCATCATCCTTATACTATTCCAGAGGACTTAAAAGGAAAATTCCCTAAAGGAAAGGCCGAAATTCACGAGAGTATTGGTTACGCTGATTATTCGCTAAGAAAGTTTTTTGAAACAGCCAAACAACAGGATTGGTACCAAAATACCTTATTTGTGTTTACGGCTGACCATACGCAGCATCATATTGAGAAAGAATATTCAGGCCAGCTGGGAGCGTATCGAATTCCGCTGATTCTGTTTCATCCTGACGCAGACGAAATGGGGGCTATTCGTAAGCACGCCAATGCACTCAAAATAGTGCAACAAGCGGATATTATGCCAACAGTGTTGGATTACCTAAACATTCAGATTGCCCAACCGTTACCTTTTGGTCAGTCGGTATTCTCAAAATCAAAAGGAACAGCCTTTCACTATTATGAAGGGATTTACCGCTTGATTCGGCCAGGGATGCTGTTGGTATTTAAAGATGGGAACGAGACGTATTATCGTTTAGATGAAAATATGGAAGTAGGTCGCCAAGTAGGAATCGACTCGGTTGATAAACAAATGGCAACTTATCTGAAAGCGCTCATCCAGTTTCATCATAATGGGCTGATTGATAATAAGTGGGTGAAATAATTGTATGAGCTACTGCGCTTTTCTCGTCTCGCAGTGGGTCATTCCCTTGCCGTTCACAGGCCGTGGCACTCCCTTCCTCTAGCACTGTCCATCGCACAAGGGAGACAATAAAGGCTTTTTCGACCTGCTTAGTTTATTCTAACACCTCATAAATCACCATTGGATTGGCTTTGTTTTTGACTTTGACCTCACCAACGTGTTCGCAATGGAATGATTCTTTAACGAGCTGGTAAGTGGCCTCACTAATGATGATTTGACCAGGCTGGGCCGCTGCTTGGAGTCGTTGGGTGGTATTGACTACATCTCCAATAACGGTATAGTCAAGGCGACGAAGAGCAGCAGAGCCGATATTACCTGAAATCATCTCACCGGTATTAATACCAATCGAAATTTTTGGGGTAAAAATTTGAGTATCAGGTAGTTCATCATGAATGGTGTCAATGTCTTTCCGAACGGATAAGGAGGCTTCGATGGCTCGGTCGAGGTGGTACTCACCTCTAAAAACAGCCATGACGGCATCGCCCATGAACTTATCAACTAAGCCGCCTTGCGAAATGATACCTTTGACCATCACATCGAAATACTTATTGATGAGCTTGACTACGGTATCAGGTGATTCTCGTTCAGAGATGGCCGTAAAGCCACAAATATCCATAAAAACCACTGTGGCGTTGATGGTTTCGTTGGCTGTGAGGGACGATTCAAACTCCGAGCGAGTCATAAACTGGAGTACGGTTTCGTCCACGTACATTTTCAAGATATTGTTTTCTTTAATAGCCTGAATCGTCTCTTTGAGCTGAATTACATGCTTGATGGTTTTTTCGACGGTAGTCTCTAAGTCTTCAAAATTGACGGGTTTGGTCAAGAAGTCAAACGCCCCTCGATTCATGGCTACTCGTATGTTGTCAATATCACCATAAGCCGATACAATGACCGCTTTGATGATAGGATTTACTTCGGCGAGCTTGATAAGCAAGGTAAGTCCATCCATTTCGGGCATATTGATGTCGCTCAATACCATGTCGGTATCAGGATGCAGCTGCAATTGTTGCAGGGCATCAGCGCCATTTTTTGCAAATACAAACTGATATTGTTGTTCTCGAATCTGCCGACGAAATTTTTGCTTAATCAAAATTTCCAGGTCGGCTTCGTCATCAACAACCATAATTTTAGCTTTCATTGGGCAGCTTTTAATTTTTCTTTCAGATTGTTGAAATCAATCGGCTTATTTAAAAAGTCATTGGCGCCATATTGAGTAGCTTGGCGGTGATTTTCTTCGTCGCCATAAGCTGTAATCATCATCACAACAGGCGGAGGTGATGGATGGTTTGCCCGAATCCGACGTAGTAGTTCAATGCCAGTCATACCGGGCATGTTGATGTCGGAAAGAATCATGATTACCTCAGAGTCGTGTTCGCTAAGATAGGCTAGGGCTTCTTCGCCAGAGTGGGCAAAAGCCATGTCGTACTCACCTGCTCGGATTTCTCGCCGGAAACGTTGTTCAAACAGGGTTCGTACATCAAGTTCGTCATCTACCACTAAAATTTTCATTGTTTTTAGGATTAAGGAGATTTACGGCAAACTGCCGATATCCAATAGGGATTATTTGTTACTTAGTTGATTATTAGCTTGTTAAATAAATTAAACAAATGGGTGCAAACACGTAATGCAACGAATCAGAATTAGTTTTAGAAGCTGTTTCAGCGATAAAGTTAATGGCTTTTGTGGTATTACCCAAGTGTGCGTAGCGAGGTTTAGCAGGGTAGCGTTACAATAAATGTAGTGCCGTTACCTTCTTCGCTCTCTACTTGTAGGTTACCGCCATGTCCTTTGGTCACAATATCATAGCTCAAACTAAGTCCTAGCCCTGTGCCTTCACCAGTAGGTTTTGTAGTGAAAAACGGTTGAAATATTTTTTGACGAATAGCATCTGGAATCCCTGTACCGTTATCTCTGACTGTAATCCGAACCTCCTCATCAAGCCGCTTGGTACTTACCCATACCGTAGGCTCATGCTCTGGCGATTGTTTTTTGCGCTCGGTTACGGCATAAAAAGCGTTGTTAATAAGATTGAGTAACACCCGCCCGATTTCTTGAGGTACCAATTTGATAGGCTCAAGAGTCGTATCAAAATCAGTAACCATTTTGGCGTTAAACGATTTGTCTTTGGCTCGGAGGCCATGGTAGCTTAGACGGAGGTATTCGTCGGCAAGGTCGTTGATATTGACCAGCTCTCGTTCGCCCGTACCCATGCGGGAGTGTTCTAACATGCCCTTCACGATGCTACTGGCTCGCTTGCCGTGATGGTTGATTTTTTCTTGGTTTTGGGTTAAATCCCCCATCAATTCTTTTACAAATTCCTTATCAATGGGTTCTTTATCCAGTTCTGCATTAAGCTCCTGGGCCAAATCCACACTCAATTCCGAAAAGTTATTGACGAAATTCAATGGATTCTGAATCTCATGGGCGATGCCTGCGGTGAGTTCGCCCAAGCTGGCGAGTTTTTCTTTTTGGATGAGTTGGGTTTGAGTGGAGCGAAGTTCGGTTAAGGTATATTCGAGTTTTTGTTTTTCCTCTAATAGTTTTATAGCATTTTGTTCTTTGAGTTGAAGGTCGAGGAAGCGGGTATAAGTCAGTTCAAATACTTTAGATAGACGTATCAATAAACTGAAATGCTCTTCGCTCAGAGGCTCAAATGAGGAAAGCATAATACAGCCAAAGTTTTGAAAAGAAGCATTTAGTATAACACTTTCGACTGAGCGCATGTTATCTTTTACAAAGTCGGGCAGTTGTGACAAGGCATTTGCAAACTGATAATCATCCCATGTTTTTTTATTATTGCCTTCTAAAACGTACGACCATCTTTGTTCACGTTCTTCCCAACCTTTTAAAATTGCCAAATTTGGTGCGTATTCATGGTATTTTACCAAAATCTTTAAAGGCGTATCTGATGCATCTGCACTCACCATCCACCAATGGGCATCTTTGGTAGCCTTATCAAAAGTCATAATGAAACCCCTATCTAATAGCATATTGAGTTTGGTACATTCGGCATAGATAAAACCTATCAAAGTATTCAATTCCTCTGATGTGTTCATAGCCATTGCACGGCTGCGGATGCGTTCGAGTGAGGCTTCTATTTGGGCTTCTCTGGCTTGTGCTTCGGCTTTTTGTAAGTCGAGAAAACGGGTATAGGTTTGTTCAAAAACGTTCGCAAAGCGTTTTAAAATCTCATGTGATTCGGGTATGGGTTCTCCTGTTATGAAAATAAGGTTACCATGTTTAAAATTAACAACATGATTCATCTGAAATGTCGGAAAAATAAAGCCAGATTCAACGTGAGTTTTGGCGATTTCTTTAAAATCAGGAAGAGACAGCATATACTTATAATGCGCTTCTAAAGCATCTCCTTCGACAGTTTCGACATAAAATTCTTCGCCTTTTTGTTTAGATTCATAAAATCGGATAAAAGTAGGGCTTTCACTGAGGGGTATGCTGAATGGTGGCTGCAATGTCCCTTCTGTACTCATCCAACCGATACATTCATTTGCATTTTTTTCAAAAATATTATAGCCGCAACTCCATACAGGAATACCTAAGACTTGTACTTGTTGAAATAATAAATTAGCCGCTTCTGTCAATTCTTCGCTGTGCTGCATAGCCATAGTTCGACTACGTACTCGCTCCAAAGCCGCCTCAATCTCCAAATCTCGATTTTTATGCTTTAATTCAGCCGTTCGCTCCGTTACTTGGCGTTCAAGCGTTTCGTTTTGGGTGGTCAGAATTTGTTGTTTTTCTCGAGCGAGTTTATTCGTTTCTGCCAATTGTTGTTGCAACGAATTATTTGTTTGGGCAAGATCATGTCCCACAAAGATGGCCGTTGCGATAGGTATCGAAATCTGAGATAAGGCATAAAAGAAAGGATTTAGTAGGGCGTTTAGACCTAATAATGAATTGGACAGCAGAAAAGATATCCAAAAAATAAAGAAAAAACCACCGCCTACTGCTATAATTGCTGCCCCCGTTCTGCGCTGTTGGATGCCCTTGATGCCCAGCCACATGATGGCAAAACTGCCCAAGAAATTGACCACAATTCCATAAAACTCCCAACCCCTGTAATAGCAGAATGAGAGTACAATACTTAGCAAACTCAATACAGCAAAAAGCCAAAAAACAACACCTTTCTTTTGATTGAACTGATTATGCAGAGCCATTTGGATGCACATGTAGCCAATGATTCCCAAAATAATACCAATGTTAGAGAGCCAATAAAAACCAGCAACCTCTATTAAATCATCAAGTAAAAAACTTGAAAGTAGGTAAGGCAACCCGTATGTGATGGTATAAACAACAAAATAGAGGCTTGTTTTTCGATTAGGAAAAAATATAAAAAAAGCAATATAAAGAAAGCTTAAACAGATGAAAAAACTGCTCACTATGATATTAAGGCTCTTGTCGTATTGCTTCCATTTGTAAGCTTGGTACCAACCTTCAGGAGACAAAAAACGAAGTTTAAAAAGGGCACAAGTATTAGCAAAATGAATAGAATAGTGGATGTTCGGCTCGCAGACATAACGCACCGATAACACGTATTGCCCACCGACATAAATAGGGCTACTTAATGGTATTTTTACAGGATTAATCGCCTTGATATGGCCTTTATCAGAATTTCCGAAAGCCAGTATTTGTTTTCCATCCAAAAAAATCTTGGTAGCTCCGCTCTGTTCAAGTTGCATGACCATCGGCTGCAAAGAGCTGCTATCAACGCTGAACTTGCATCGAAGCCAAAACACTTGCCCAGCTAAAGGAATTTGTGGAAGGTCTATGATATTTTGGGTTGGGTCAATGCGTTCCCACTTCGAGTCATCAAAGTTAGGTTTGGCAAAGTCGGGATTATCGCCAGCGTGCCATCGCCAGCCTTTGTCGAGTAGGATGCCTTGCATTGGCAAACTATCAATGCGAACTTGTGCTTGAAGAGGAGCCGAAACAAGGAGGATAAAGAGGTAGAAATATAGAACTCTCATTGAATTGGGACGATTGAAAAGTCAAGGTACAACATTTCCAAACAATCCCGATTTTTTGAGCTAAATCTTTCGTTATCAGTTTATTTAACGGTGAGAGAGGGTATCTACCTTGGCATTCAACGCCCGAATCCGTTGACAAAGAATCCGAAGCACATTCCGAAGCAGCTCGCTTCGTTCTTCCATCAAATCATAAAAATCTTCCTGATCAATCCGAAACAACAGTACGTCAGTTTCTGCCACGGCAGAGGCAGAACGAGGCTCCGTATCGAGCAAGGCCAATTCGCCAAAGAAATCACCTTCACTAAAGGTAACCAACTGTGTGGCTTGTTCGTAAATCCCTACTGTACCTGAGTAGATAATAAACATACAATTGCCAATGGCGCCTTTCTTGAAAATCTCATCCCCTTCTTGAAACGTCACCTCTTTGATGATGGGTACAATCGAAGTAAGCACGTTTTCGGGTGTATGCGAAAAGAGTTGCGTGTTTTTGAGTACAATAACACGTTCCATGTCCGAAACCTTGGCCGAGTCAGCAGTTACATGCATAGGAATCTCAAGCGTTAGATGTTGATAGGTAGGGTTAGTAATAAGGCGCTTGTAGTTGTAAAGCGCCGCTTCTCTAAACAAAGCAACTGGATGCTGGATATACGAAGCAAACAGTTCAAAGTCAGATACCGGAGGTGTCCAGTACCGCAGCACAGTGGCAATGGTCCAGTTTCCAAATACACCCTCTCCCTGTTGCAAAATATAATTGGCGATAGGTATTACTGGCGGTTTTTCGGTCAAATATTCCTCAAAAGCTCGTAGTTTTTTACTTGTGACGGTTTCGTCAAGCAGCGCCTCCACGCACCTATACAAAAGGCGAGGAATAATGTTATCCAGAATCTCTAAGGCGTTGGCTCGTTTTTCTTTTTCAGGGTTAGCCACTCCAAGCATGGCATCAGCTACCATAGACCGATTATACAGCAACATGAGCAAGTAAAACACCCGAGTAGTGCTTTGTTCCAATTCAAACCGAATTTGTGGCTGCAATTCGCTCTGCTTGACTTCTTCGATGCCCTGAAGCAACTGATAACTGTGTTGGAGTTCGTCTCGAAGCAATCCGTTAAACACCGTGCCATCGGTGTGATCATTCTTTTTGGGGTTAATAGTCAGCGACTTAAGAGCCAGTTGGCGCAAGTGCAAATTGGGTTGTTGAGCTATTTTTTCAAGTAAATGCTTGCTTTCGAGTGTATTGGTTTTTTCACAGAACCAAATGATTTTTTGAGCCGTATCGAGGTCTTGGTGGTGGTTAAAAAACTCTTTGAGTAATAAAAAACCTGGGTGGCCAGAGTGTAACAAACTGCTGGTAGCTTTCCAGCCTATGTTGTGTAACGGAACAAGCTGGGTCAGTTCTTTGTACAACTCAAAAGAATCTAACTTCCCAGCCGTTTCGATGGCCTGTGTACGTAACTCTAGGTCGGGGTGATGTAGAAGTTTTTTGATAAATGACTCAAAACCACTAAGTTTCAAAACAGTTAACAGAGAGAGTGCTGTTTGTTGTTCTTCGATTTTTTCGGTAAGGAACAAGCTTCGTACCGTTTGTGAGAAGTCATGGTTTTTGTTGGCTTGCCAGCAACCCAAAATAGCTCCTTGCAACGTAGCCAAGTCTGAAGATGTTAGGAATTGCCCCAGTAGGTTGGGGCTAATGTCTTCGGAAGCGCAAGCCAACGAAGCCGCCATTTGACGGCAAGTAGGGTCGGGGTCCTGCTGGGCAACGCTCCACAGCAAGTTTCCTGCAATGGGCATACGGAGATGCCTGATGGATTCTAAAGCCCGAAGCCGTACGCTACTCGACGCATGTGATAAGGTTTCAAGTAAATGCTTTCGTAGGGTTTTACTTTGGTATTTCTCAAGCCAGTCAATGGCGTTAATCACTTTCTCAGGGCGCTCACTTTGCAGATTCTGTACGATGAGTTTAAGCGCATCACCTTTGATTACCAGTTCGTTGCTTCGTAAAAAGCGCTTGCTCAAGGCCGCATGTAACTCAAGTAGATAGTACCGATAGGCTTTGCGTAAAAAATGAAAGGCCAACGCTGCAAACAAGGCTGTCAGCCCAAACACAAACCACGTAGCCGACGAGTGCACGTAGTAGGCCGTCAGGAGTAATGCCCCTGCAATGCCCATCCCCAGTGGTTCGTAAAAACCTTTGGCAAGGGTATGAGCCTTGAGGCGGAGCTTACTCGAAAGTGGCTGAAACATGACCAAAAATACAGCGTCAAATACCGTTCGCCGAAACACTTCAAAGCCCAAATAGGCTGCACTAAAATAGACCAATAGCGAGGTATCTTCGTGGCTAAAAATGGACAATACCACCAACACTACCGATATAAGAATCGTGGCGATGGGTAGTAAGTAAAGGGCATTTTTCAACCCTACTCGTTCGATAACTCTTACTGAAAAAATTAGTTTCACCAAGGCCGAAATCAAGTACGTAATGGTTAACAAAATACCTACAAACGAGATGACATCGTGCTGAAAATGAAACTTATACTTGACGTTTACAAAGAAGTTGTATTCAATCCAAGTAGCCGCTGCGGCAATCGCCACCAAACTCACACACATCTGAAACACTAAGCGGCTGTCGCCAAACAATTGTTGAATTATTTTGGGATGGCTGCTGGTTTTGCGATAGGTTTTAGTAGCATGAGCCGGAATAACTGCATGGCGGAAGGTGAGAATTTGAGTAAAAAAGGCCAATAAAAAAGCGGCAAAAGCAAGCAAAAGTAAATATACTAAGGCCGATGTAGAGTGAATCAAGATGGTTAGTACTGCCCCGATAGCCTTGGCGGGCATATCTCCAGAGCCAATTACGCTGAAGAGTCGTTTACTTTGCCGAACGTCAAACATCAAGGCCGAAAGCCCCCAAAATTCTAAGTTGACCAATAAATAAACGACCCTAAAACCGACCATAATTGCAATGGCTACTGCTATGGTATGCCGCACCCACAAGACAATGGCCATAACAAGTATTAGAACCAAAACAGCAAATAAGACTCTGGTAACCAGCTTACTAAGCGAAAGATGGTGCTCAAAATGCTCATAGATTTTGCCAACACCCATCATGGCTATCATGGCAAGCAGATAAGCCATTGGTAATGAATATTCTGGGTGATTTTCAAGTAAGACTACATTGGCAGATACATACACGAGTGTAGTCCCAACATTGATAAAAAAGTTGTGAAAGAAAAACAGGAATAATTCTAAAGAGCTTTTGTTTCTAAAAAAGGGTAACGTTTTCAAAGGATTATTCATTCCGCTCGGACTTTGTTCAGCAAGTTAGTGATTGAATGCGAGTTCAAAAATTTGCAGCTATAAAATTTACAGATTCTTTATTAAACTCAGACCTTTTGGCGTAGTAAAACAGACCCTGCAAGATGTTCCACTTCTCATTGGCGAGGGCGAATAGCAATGGAATGTCTATAACTCCGTAAGTAGAAGATGGGCGAGGATGAAGAGAAGTGGAACGTCTATGAAGAAATAGGGAGAATTTATTCTAAACGATACAGAAATCAACAATTCTTGATTAAATTCAAGCCCATAAGCAAAAAGTACTAAAATCGGCATGGCCATTCAAACTCACTTCCGTACCTGCAACCTCTGCGAAGCCATGTGTGGCCTCGAAATCAAACACGAAGACACTCATATCATCTCCATAGCTGGCGACAAAAACGACCCCTTTAGTCGTGGACATATTTGCCCGAAGGCCGTTGCTCTCAAGGACATTTATGAAGATCCCAATCGCCTCAAGCGACCCGTAAAACGAACACCTGAAGGCTGGCAGGAGATTTCGTGGGACGAAGCCTTTACCGAGGTAGTTGACCGTCTCAAAGCCATTCAAACATCGCACGGCGTTGATTCGGTGGCTGTTTATGCAGGTAACCCGTCGGTGCACAACTCTGGTACGTTTATGTCGGCGCCGGGGTTTATCAAAGCCTTGGGTACTCGAAACCGTTTTTCGGCATCGTCTGTTGACCAATACCCCCACCATTTAGCCGCTTGGCAGTTGTTTGGACACCCGTTGTTGATGCCCGTGCCAGACATTGACCATACCGACTATTGGCTCATTATTGGAGGTAATCCCATCGCCTCCAACGGCAGTATTATGACGGCTCCCGATGTAGCTAATCGCCTGAAAGCCATCCAACAACGTGGCGGCAAAGTAGTAGTCATTGATCCTCGCTATACTGAAACAGCCGCTAAAGCCAGCGAACATGTGTTTATACGCCCACAAACAGATGCCTTTTTGTTGATGGCTATGGTGCATGTGTTGTTTCAAGATAACTTGGTGAATATGGGGCGATTAGCTGATTTTACAGATGGTTTAGACGAACTCCGTGCGTTGGTGGTAACTGAGTTCTCGCCCGAATCGGTCGAGACTATCACGGGAGTACCAGCACATACGATTCGACGACTAACGCATGAGTTTGCTAATGCCGCTGCGGCAGCTTGCTATGGGCGAGTTGGTGTTTCTACGCAAACATTTGGAAGCATCAGTTTATGGCTCATTAATGTCATCAATATCCTAACAGGCCATCTCGACAAACCTGGCGGTATGATGTTTACCTCGCCTGCCATAGATGTAATTACTCCCTCAAAACCATACGATCGCTTCGGTCGTTATCAAAGCCGAGTGCGGGGTTTGCCCGAGTTCATGGGCGAGTTGCCGGTATCAGCCTTGTCCGAAGAAATTCTCACACCGGGTGTCGGACAGCTCAAAGCTTTGGTGACAAGTTGTGGCAATCCGGTACTTTCTACACCCAATGGTCAGCAACTCGACCAAGCCTTAGAATCGTTAGAATTTATGGTTTCGATTGATATTTACATCAACGAAACTACTCGTCATGCACATATCATTTTGCCACCTGCAACAGGCTTAGAAACAGCGCATTATGATGTGACGTTTCACTATTTAGCCATCCGAAATACCGCTAAATATTCAGTTCCAATGCTCCCCAAAGACCCTGAGGCCAAGTTTGACTGGGAGATTTTTGAGGAACTACGACTACGGATAGAACAAGAAAATGTGGCTCCTTCGTCGTCACTTGCGAATCCAGAAGCCAAGCTTGATTTGGGCCTTCGTTTTGGTAGTTATGGTAAAACAGGTTTGAGCATTCAAACCCTCAAAGACAACCCACATGGTGTAGATCTGGGTGCATTGGTCCCTCGCCTCCCCGAACGTTTGGCTACACCAACCAAACGGATTCAACTACTTCCTGCGCTGTATAGCAAAGACTTACAGCGCTTGCGGCAAGAACATGCCAACTTTTCACTCAATCCGAATAGCTTGTTATTGATTGGTCGCAGACACTTACGTGATAACAATTCGTGGATGCATAATTCGGAGCGATTAGTGAAAGGTCGAAATCGGTGTACACTGCAAATTCATCCTGACGATGCTGCCACTCGAAATTTACAAAATGGACAAATAGTCCGAGTGAAATCACGTGTTGGTGAAGTAGAAATAGCTATCGAAATCACTGACCACATGATGAAAGGCGTGTTGAGTATGCCTCATGGGTATGGACATTGGCGCAAGGGCGTACGATTGGACGTAGCTACCCAACATGCAGGCGTGAGCATTAATGACCTCACAGATGAGTTACAAGTGGACGAACTCACCGGAAATGCGGCATTCAATGGAGTCGCCGTAGAGCTACAGGCTTTATAACAAGGGTAACTAAATGATACAGTAAAAAATATACAAAAGTGCTTCAACTCTCATGCCTTCGGGTGAGCCTGTTTGTAAACCTTCTTGAGCTGCTCTACTGAGTTGTGCGTGTAAACCTGTGTAGCGGCTAAACTCGTGTGCCCTAGCAAATCTTTAATGGCATTCAAATCGGCTCCTCGGTTGAGTAGATGCGTAGCAAAGGTATGTCGCAGTACGTGTGGACTTTTCTTTTCTAAGGACGTGACTAGATTCAAATATCGCTTAGTAAGTCGCTGAATCATAACGGGATAGGCCGGAGCTCCAGTGTCGCTCACAATCAGCTCTTTGGCCGTAGGAAAGCGATTTTGTTTTTCTTCTTGATACGTTTGAATCAGTGCCGCCAACCCCGCATTCATCGGAATGATACGGTGTTTGTTACGCTTACCCAACACCGTAATGGTGAGCTCATAAGCATTGACGTCACTGTCTTTGAGGCCAACCAATTCGGCCAAGCGAATGCCCGTGCCGTAGAGGAGTTCGAGTACTACTTTGTCTCGGAGGCCACCAAACCCTTCTGGAAATTCTACGTTTTCGAAGAGCATATTCATTTCGGGTTCTTTCACAAACTGCGGTAGCGTACGGTCGGTTTTGAGGGTCTTAATTTTAAGCATGGGGTCTTGCTCAATGCTTCGCTGGCGCAATAAAAAGCCAAAAAATGCTCGGAGGGTGGCTATTTTTCGATTGATAGAACGATTGTCCAGCTTTGCTTCTGAGAGTGAAGCAACCCACGACCGCACCATCTGCACATCGGCTCGATGCGCTTCTTCTACTTCGTAAAACTCTTGTAGGTAGGCAGTAAATTGCTCTAAATCAGTACGATAAGCCGTGAGTGTGTGATGACTACACCGCTTTTCGTATTTGATGTGTTGCAAAAAAAATGTTACCATATTCGCTATCTTATTAAGAATGCGAATATGGTAACATTTGTCGGAAATACGGTATCTCTAAGCAACAAAATCAACAAACCGCAAACGGTTGGGGGCTATTGTAGCCTGCTCGATTCCGAAAATAGCGATTAGTTATCTTGGTTGCCGTAGGTCTTTTGCTTGTAAACGGCACGAATAATTTCTTGACGACGCTTTACCGAAGGTTTTTCGAATGCAGAACGAGAGCGCAATTCACGCAAAACACCTGTTTTTTCAAATTTCTTCTTGAAACGTTTTAAAGCCTTGTCAATTGATTCGTTTTCCTTGATGTTAATGATAATCATGTCGTTATCGTAAATTGAATGTTCGAGTTCAAAAATGGGAGTGCAAAGATAACAAAACGGTTTTTAATTTTCAAAAAGAAATTAAGAAAAGCAATGACAAAATCAATACACAAACAAAATGAGAGAGCAGGAGGGCTGTGTATCCAAAAACGGTTACTTTTGCTGACCATGAAACGAATCGCAATCATAGACTTAGGCACCAATACGTTCCAACTGTTGGTAGTGGAGTACGCCGGAACGGCTTTCAACGTACTTTATGAGGGTAGCCAAGCCGCCAAAATAGGGAAGGGAGGCATTAGCGATGGGCGCATCACCCCCGACGCTATTGACCGTGCCATAGGTGTACTGAGCGAGTTCCGAACGATTACTGATGCACATGGAGTAGTACCCGAACATATCACGGCCATTGCTACCAGTGCGGTACGGAGTGCAAGCAATCGAGCCGAGTTTGAACAGGCCATTTGGAGCGCTACGGCCATCCGCCTGAAGGTGATTCAGGGCGACGAAGAGGCCGGATTGATTTATGATGGTGTCAAGTTGGGTATGAGTTTGCGAACTGGCGTTTCGATGATTATGGATATTGGCGGAGGGAGCGTAGAGTTTATTTTGTGCAACCAAAAGCGGATGTATTGGAAGCAGAGCTTTGAGATCGGAGGGCAACGTCTGATGGACAAATTCATGACCGCCGACCCTATCCCTGCCCATTCGATGAGTCGCTTGTACAGCTACTTAGAGGAAGTATTGTTACCACTTACCAATGCGGTGCATCAGTATGAACCGACTACCTTGGTGGGTTCGGCGGGCTCATTCGAAACCTTGGTGGACCTATATTTTATGCATACACAGGGGCAATTGCCTCCTGCCGAACAAGTGGCTTTTGAGCTACCTATCAGCGAGTTTTATCGGTCGTTTCAGTTGTTGCTGACCAACGACCGTCAAGGCCGTATGAACATGCCGGGCATGAAAGATTACCGAGTCGATATGATTGTAGTAGGCGCTTGCTTGATTGACTTTGTGTTGAAAAAATATCAAATTTCACAGCTGAACGTTTCTAACTATTCACTCAAAGAGGGTGTATTAGCACGGTTACTGAATACCTCTCTCTAATGTAACTTCCTATGAATCCGACACTTACTTCTCCTATCGGTACCACGCTAGACCGATTTATCACCCAGCGGCAAGCCGAATTTCCGTTTGCCAGTGGCGAGTTATCGCAGTTGTTGCGAGATATTGCCCTGGCAGGCAAGATTGTTAACCGTGAAATCAACCGAGCTGGTTTGATTGACATTGCGGGAGGGGCTGGTTCTGAAAATGTGCAAGGTGAAAGCCAACAAAAACTTGACGTAGTGGCCAACATTCGGTTTATCAGAGCGCTAAAAAATGGGGGAGAGGCTTGCGCCATTGTGTCGGAAGAAGACGATTATCCCATCGAAACGGGTAATCAGAACGGTAAATATATTGTCGCTATGGACCCTCTCGATGGATCTTCTAACATCGATTGTAATGTGTCGGTCGGAACGATATTCTCGATTTATCGCCGAATTTCGCCAGTTGGAACACCGCCCACGGTAGAAGATGTATTACAACCGGGCTATCGGCAAGCGGCAGCAGGGTATTTGATTTATGGCTCGTCCACCATGTTGGTTTACACCACTGGGCATGGTGTCAACGGATTTACCTACGAAAACTCCTTAGGTGAGTTCATTCTGTCGCACCCCGATATGCGTACGCCTACCGATGGAGCGATTTATTCATGCAACGAAGGGAATTTCTACAAGTTTGACCAACCTGTGCAAGAGTATTTGGATAATTGCCGCAGAGCGGGTTATTCGGCTCGATATATTGGTTCGTTAGTGGCTGATTTTCATCGCAATCTGCTCAAAGGAGGTGTGTATTTATATCCTCCTACCCAAAAAACACCTAAAGGAAAACTCCGTCTGTTGTATGAGTGTTATCCCTTGGCTTTTTTGGTAGAGCAAGCAGGTGGAGCCGCCTCAGACGGCAAGCAACGGATTCTGGATGTACTCCCAACAAGCTTTCACCAGCGTTCTCCTCTATACATTGGCTCAAAAAATATGGTGCAAGAGATTGAAACCAAGGTTAAAGCGACGCTTCCAGAAGAGACAGAAACAATCGAGTAAGTAGTTGGCACGGATTGTTTTACCGACCGTACTCAACAAAAAAGCCTTCGCCGATGCGAAGGCTTTTTTGTTACCAAAACTTATTGCTAATCAGGCGATTAATTTCGAGTTTGGCCTGAATTTGTTGGTATTCATACTGGAGTTGGTCAAAACGAGCTTGTTCGATTCCGGCTTCAGCTTGCTCGATTTCGAGTGGAATACTCACGCCATTTTCGAGCCGTACCCGAGCCAGTTTGAGCCCGTATTCGGCTTGATAGACGTTTCGGGCGGCCAACTGATACTTGAGTTGGGCGGTATTCAAATCGTTTTGGGCCGAGGCAAGGTCACGGCGTAGCTGTTGAGTTGTACTTTGGATAGCCTGACGGTTGGCATCAATTTGAATATCTGTTAGTTGCTTCTGGAGCGAGGCTCGTTTTCCATTATAAATAGGCATACTAAATTTGACTCCCCCAGCCCAGTTGAATCTAAACTGGTCAATATCAGGCTGAATACCGTTTTTGAAACCCACCGTAGCAGAACTCCCCAAGGTAGGGCGTAGGCTCAGGGCGGTAATGGAGTTATCTTTTTGCAACACTACTTCTTTTTGTTGCAAGCCTTTCAAATCCCAACTATTAGTCACAGCTTGATCAAAGGCAGCTTCGGCACTGATTTCGGCAAAGGTTATTTTTAGCTCGGCATTGGTAGGAATCAACGAGTGTGCGTCGCCGCCGATGAGGTTACCCAAAAAAATGTATTGACGTTCTAACTGACCTTTGAGGTCAATGACTCGTGTCTCAGCGTTTTTGCCTCTTACTTGGGTCTGAATCAGATTATAGTCAATATCATCGCCATTTTTGATACGATTGTTGATGATTTTGGCATTCTGCTCAATCAATTTGACTTGGTCTTCTTGCACCTTGATGGCTTTTTGCAAATACACGACGCCATAGTACAACTGCGCTACTTGATACGCTAGGGCGTTTTTCAGTCCTTCGAGACCCATTTTATTTTGCTCCATTTCGAGCAGAATCTTCTCGATGTTAGCTTTATTGCGCCCCCAGTCGTAGATGACGTAATTGACCACCCCATTGGTAGCATAATTGTTGTTCGGCAAAAACTTGACGGTA
Source organism: Spirosomataceae bacterium (assembly GCA_046329195.1). Taxonomy (GTDB): domain Bacteria; phylum Bacteroidota; class Bacteroidia; order Cytophagales; family Spirosomataceae; genus JAXLVB01. The sequence goes on from JAXLVB010000001.1 coordinate 3,024,641, forward strand.
CCCTCAAAACCAGGCAGCGGAATGGCAAAAGCCCCCACAGGATCTACTCGACTGTAAGAAGCCTCGGCACTGACTTGGGGCTTTTCGTTGGATTTTAAGATAGCCCGACGAGCATCGCCAGTGGTTAGTAAGATTTGCTGCTCTTTGAGCCTCGCTGAGTTGGTCAAGGCTTGTTGTACCAAATTGACCAAGGCTTGGTTAGTGTCTTGGGCAAAGGTGCTGAATGTCAGTAAGATAAAAGATATGCTGAGGTACTTTTTCATTCTTTTAGGGTTGAATGATAGAGTGAATGAATAAAACATGGTCAATGAGTCTGGTATGAATTGGCTTAATGTGCCTCGGCGGTAGCTTTGTTCATTTCGGCCAATTCTTCGGCAGTTTTCTTTTTGGCACGTAACAAAAACACAAAAGGTAAAATGGCTAAGAAGAAGATGGCTACAAACCGAAACGTATCCAGATACGCCAAGTAGTACGACTGTCGGTCGAGGGCCAATTCCAATTGCCGATATGCTTGTTGTGTAGCATAAACGGCATCGCCCGATACTCGCATCATATTGGCTTTAATAATAGCAAGACGCTCTACAAAAATGGGGTTGGTGTCGGTCATGTTAGCCACCAAATCGCCACGATGTTGGGCATATTGTAGCGTGACATAATTGTTGGCTACGGCAATGCCAAAAGCGCCGCCTAATTGCCGAATCATGTTGGTCAACGAAATCCCGGCTGGGTATTCAGAGGGTTTTAGCCCTGCTACCGAGTTGTTAATCAAGGGCAACTGAAGCATAGCAGTTCCGACCGTGCGAAGTAACTGGATGCCGAAAAAATCCCAGCGACCCATGTCGGGTGTGGCAGTTCCACTCAGAAAACAAAAGGTCGAGAAAATCAGGATACCAATGATGATATACGGAATCGGAGATGCCCCTGCCGACATGCGCCGCCCAATGATCGGAAACAATATCAAGGCACTAAGCGTCGGAAACAGCAAGGAAAGACCCGTTTCGTAAGGGGTGAATCCGTTGATGCGCTGTACCATAACGGGATACACAAAGACGGACGTAAATAAGCCAAACCCTGAAATAAGTACAAACAAACTACTAAAGGCAAAAGTCCGGTTTTGGAAAACCCGCAAATTAACCACCGGATGAGCCGTGTTGAGTTCTTGCACTACAAAGCCTATTAATCCAATGGCTGCCAACAAGGTCAGTAGGATGATTTCACGAGACTGAAACCAGTCTTGTGACTCGCCCCGTTCCAAAATGTATTGTAAGGCACCAATACCAATGATTAAGAGGCTAATTCCCAGATAATCAATGGAAATTTGGTCTTTCTGCTCGCCTTCGCCAGAGCGTTTTTCGATGAAGGTAATGGTCAGAATAATGGCTAAAATACAGATGGGAATATTGACGAAGAAAATCTCCGACCAAGCGTAGTTGTCCACAATATAACCACCCAACGACGGCCCTAAAGTAGGCCCTAACACCACGCCCATACCAAATAAACCCGAAGCCATTCCTCGTTGATTGGGAGGAAAGGCATCAAACAAAATAGCTTGCGACGTTGAAAGGAGTGCTCCACCACCAATACCTTGAATAAACCGCCAAAAGACCAGTTCCCAAAGGCCAGTGGACATTCCGCACAAGTAAGACGAAATCCCAAAGATGATAATGGAGGTTAGGTAATAATTTTTGCGCCCGAAATATTGCCCCAAAAAACCTGTCATGGGGATAATAATCACGTTGGCAATGGCGTAAGACGTGATGACCCATGCGATGTCTTCGATGGTAGCACCCAACGACCCCGCCATTTGGTTGAGGGCCACATTTACAATAGTAGTATCTAATAGCTCAATGACCGATGCCGAAATGGTAGTCAGCACAATCATCGCACGAGCAAAGCCTGAGATGGGTTTCATAACAACGAGTAGGCTAAATAAGTAAACTAAATGGGTGATGGGTCCAATAACCTCACCATCAACTATTTGTAAGAAACGATAATACGAAGTATATCGTTATTTAACCTTTACTTCTACGTCCACACTTAACCCAGCCCGTAGCATTTTGCGGTATTTTTCCACCTGGTCAATGGCAATTTTTACAGGAACTTTCTGCGTGATTTTCACAAAGTTGCCGCTGGCATTATCGGGTGGGAGAAGAGCCGTTTTGGCACCTGTTGCATCCGAAAACGACAGGATTTTACCTGTAAGCTCTTGGTCTGGATATGCATCCAAATGAATCGTAACGGGCTGCCCTTCTTTGAGGCGGTTCAGTTGGGTTTCTTTAAAGTTGGCTACTATCCAAAACAAAGAGTCTTGTACAATGGTAGCTAACGTTTGCCCAGGCTGAATGTACTGGCCTGTTTCTACATTCTTTTTACCAATTTTACCAGCGGTAGCGGCATGTATTTTAGCATACGAAATCCGCAGGCGCTGTTGGTCAATCCGGGTTTTCTGAACAGCCAGCTGTGCTTCTGCTTTGTGGAGATTGGAGCGCAAAATGTCTAATTTAGACCGGTTTGCAGTCAAGTCACTCTCGCCAGCATCGTATTGGGCTATCAGCAATTCGTAATTGTTCTGGCTATCATCGGCTTGCTTGCGAGTAACGGCACTTTCGGCGAATAGTTTAGCATCACGGTCGGCATCTTTCTTGGCTTTATCACGACGAATCTGCCACGTTTTCATGTTCATTTCAGCCGATTTGATGCTCAGGTCTGTGTTACGGATATTGGCACGAACGTTCTCAATGTCCACCTGCATTTGTTGGTAAGTGGCTTCGAGTTCTTGGAGGGCCAGTTGCAGTTCTTGGTCATCAATTTCGACCAATAGTTCGCCTTTTTGAACGTTTTCGTAGTCTTTCATGTGAACGGCCTTCACATAGCCCGCCACACGAGGCAGTACAGGCACCAAGTAGGTTTCTATTTGGGCGTTATCGGTGGTTTCGTAAGTTTGGTTGTACTGGTAGCGGGTGTACCCATAATAAGCACCACCCAACAAAACCAAAGCAAGTATCAGACGAGGTAAAATTTGTTTGACGGAGATTGCCATAGGAAAAAACTATTAGTAGTATGGTCGTGTAAACAAAACAGTCTTAAAGATTGAATGCTTAACTTGGAGAGAAAATAGTCAACCTTATTGACGATGCAAAGGTAACAGAACGAAATTAAAATAGTCAAGTATATTGACTATTTTTTTTAAAATGACTTATTTTGCGGTAGAAAAAGAAAAAATCATCTTAACAGGGTACAATTGCTGTTGCTTGCCAAGGGGCGTAAGGAAGTACCTATTGCGATATGAACCCAGAATTAATAGAAAGCATAGCCTGTTTTAAAGCCAATAAAGAGCGATTGTTGGGGCGGTTATTAAACCGCTCGTATCGGTTTATGAGTGATTTGGCAACCGAGTACTTGTCTGAGCGAGGCTATACCTATTTTAGAGTAGGGCACGTCATTGCCTTGGTGCAGGTAGAATTGGCAGGCTCCAATGTAAATACGATGGCCCAAAAAGCAGGCATTTCAAAGCAAGCCATGAGTAAACTGGTCAAGGAATTGCAGCAAGAAGGCATGGTAACTACTCAAAAAGACAAGTTAGATGCTCGTGCTATTGTGGTGAAACTTACTGATAAAGGCTTGCAAGGTTTGTTAGATTGGAAGGCATGTGTGGAATACATCGACGGAGTTTTTACGAATATTTTAGGAACCGAACAACTCGAAAAACTCAAAGATATTTTAGTAGTTTTGTCGCATCATTACGAACAAAACTTCATGGCTGGGCCACCTTTTGATAGTAATATGATGAACAAACGCTTAGGAAAAAAAGTCTGATACGAGCCTATATGGCATGAGAATTGGCCCATGCAAGACGATAAAATTTATCAATTAGCGCTAAAACTAACACCTGGCATTGGTGATGTTTTGATTCGGAATTTGGTGAGTTATTGTGGCGGAGCCAGAGAAGTCTTTCAGGCCAGTTGGAAAAAACTCGAAAAAATTCCCGGCATTGGCGAAGTGAACGCCCAGCCGATTCTTCAAAAAACAGCCCTCAATGAAGCCGAGAAAGAAATCAGACGAGCCGAAAGTTTAGGCATACAAATTCTGTTTTATACCGACTCTGATTTCCCCGAACGCCTCAAACGCCTTTACGATGCTCCTTCTATCCTCTATTTTTCAGGAAACACGAGCCTAAATACTACCCGCATTGTGTCGTTGGTTGGAACCCGTCAAGCCACTGATTACGGTAAGTTGGTGACCGAGCAAATTGTGGAAGAATTGGCCAGCCACCACGTGTTGGTGTTGAGCGGATTGGCGTATGGGATTGATATTGTAGCACATCGAGCCGCCCTGAAACACAGCGTACCTACCGTTGGGGTAATGGGAAGCGCTGTGAATGTGATTTACCCGGCCGTTCATGACAAAATAGCCAAAGCCATGCTTGACAACGGAGGGCTATTATCCGAAAGTCCACTCGACACCAAGCCCGATGCTCCTCGGTTTGTCAACCGAAATCGAATTATTGCCGGCATGAGCGATGCAGTAATTGTGGTGGAATCAGCCCAAAAAGGAGGTGGTTTGATTACCGCAGAGTTTGCCAATAATTACCATCGAGAGGTATTTGCCGTGCCGGGCAATCTCAACAACAAGTACTCAGAAGGATGTAATGATCTGATTCGGAAGAACAAAGCCAATATTTTTACTTCGGTGCAAGACATCGTCGAAGCCCTTAACTGGGATTTGGCATCTTCTCCCCAATCCACCAATTCATACGAACCTCCCACACTCGATTTCTCTAATTTCACGGACGAAGAAGCGCAAGTATTGGCCCTGTTGCGTCAGCAATCAGAAATGCACGTGGACGAACTAAGTTGGAAAACCCAAGTACCGATGAACCGTCTGGCTTCGTTGCTGCTCAATTTGGAGTTTCAAGGCATCATCAAGTCCCTACCCGGCAAACGGTATGCGTTGGGTACCTATTAGATAAAGAAGGCCAATGATGCCTTTTTTACAAAGAACTATCTTACACCAGCTACCACGCCACTTCCACCTGTGTAGCCAGCAAGTCTTCTAAGGTTTCTTGGCGGCGGATGAGGTGCGCTTTGCCTTGGTACACCAGCACTTCGGCAGGGCGGAAACGACTGTTGTAATTGCTGGCCATGGTGTAGCCGTAAGCACCCGCATTGAGCAAGGCCAAGATGTCGCCTTCATGCACCAAATTGAGGTCACGTTCTTCGGCAAAGGTGTCCGTTTCGCAAATATACCCCACCACGTTGTAAGTATACTGAATTGAATCGTCAGGGTTCGAGACGTTCAGAATGTGGTGATAGGCATCGTACATCATGGGGCGGATGAGGTGATTAAGCCCCGAATTGACCCCCAAAAACGTGATGTTAGGGCTTTGTTTCACTACATTGACCCGCACCAGCAGAATTCCGGCTTCGCTTACCAAAAATTTCCCCGGCTCAAACCACAACTGCAACGTGCGGCCATATTCGGTACAAAGCTGTTTGAACCGTTGCCCTAGCACCTTGCCCAGTTCGGGCAAATTGGTCACAATGTCGCCCTCTTTGTAGGCTACCTTGAAGCCGCCTCCTAAGTCAATAAACTGCAAGTCGGGGAAGTCGAGCGCCATCGTAAAGATGACTTCGGCGGCATCGGTAAAGGCGTCAGCGTTTTTGATGTCTGAGCCTGTATGTTGGTGTAAACCAATGACTTTAAGGTCATAACGGCGTACTAGTTCCATGATTTCGCCTTTTTGCCGAACGTCAATCCCGAATTTAGAACCCTCATGGGCCGTCATGATTTTGCGGTTGCCTCCGCCCACCACGTTGGGTTTGATACGCAACGAGCATGGCTTGGTATTGCCATAGCGTTGGCCAAATTTTTCGAGTACCGACAGATTATCCAAATTCACGAGAGCACCGGCTTCTACGGCGGCCTCGATTTCGTCAAACGACACACCACTGGGCGTAAACGTAATTTGCGAACCCTCGTAACCTGCCTGTAGCCCCAACGCCATTTCCTGAGGCGAGACTACGTCCACCTCTACGCCGTGTTGGCGCATCAATTTCAAGATACTAAGGTTGGTGAGGGCTTTGCAGGCGTATTTTATTTTAAGGTTAATTCCGTCAAATGATTCCTTTAGTACCCCAATTTTTTCGATAATTTTGTCGGCATCGTACACATAAAGCGGGGTGCCAAATTCGGCAGCTATATCCAGAACTCGAATTCCTTGAATTTCGTATTGATTGTTTGTTAATTGCATGGTGTTGAAGTTGAAGTCGCAAAGGTAAGGCCAAAGCGGCGAAGTGACAAACCCAAAAACAGGGTTTACGTACTGGCAAAGAGAATCACTTTTTATTGTATTTGGGTGTGGAGAGTAGCCTGTGAGGACACAGGCTACGGCGGATACATATAGTAAACATAGAATTTAATTTGCTGAACATCAATTAACTATGTGTTCTATGTTCCTATGTGGTTGATTAAAATAATTTTGTTCTATTCCTTAATAACGTCTTTGCACTCACAAACAAACGTGGCTTGCCACCTAACCCTTCAAAATATGAAAAAAACAACAATGGTAGTATGGCTGCTCTGCTTGGTTGCGGTCGTTGCACTACCCGTTAGCGCCCAAATCCAATGTGGTCCAATGGTATGCTATTCTGACATGAAGGAAGTCATGGTCTGGATTCAGACCAAAGCCCCTGCCAAAGTAAAACTGGTGTATTTTGACCAAGCCTCCCCAACGCAAAAGCACAGCACCGACGAAATGCAAACCGAAAAAGCCCATGCCTATACCGCCCATTTGGTAGCTGATGAGGTAGAGCCGGGCAAAAAATATACCTACGAAGTATGGCTCAATGGCAAAAAACTCAATTTTACGTACCCGCTTAGTTTCCAAACCCAAACACTGTGGCAGTGGCGTACCGACCCGCCTAATTTTAAGTTTGTGGTAGGAAGTTGCACCTACATCAACGAAGAAGGCTACGACCGTCCGGGTACGCCGTATGGGAGCAACACCGAAATTTTCACGAACATTTACAAAGAAAAGCCTGATTTCATGATTTGGACAGGCGACAACAACTACCTTCGTGAACCTGACTGGAACACCCGCACGGGTGTATTCCATCGGTACTCGCACTCTCGGAGTGTGCCCGAAATGCAACCCCTGTTAGCTTCTACTCATCACTATGCCATCTGGGACGACCATGACTACGGCCCCAACGACTCTGACCGTGGTTTCTGGACCAAAAATCTCACCCTCGAAGCCTTCAAAACGTTTTGGGGTAACCCGAATTATATCTTTGAAAACGAAGGGATTACAGGAACTTTTATGTGGAACGACTGCCAGTTTTTCTTGCTGGACGACCGCTGGTGGCGAAGCCCCAACCATAGCAAAGAACCCCATCCCGATTATTTTGGGGAGAAACAGGTGAAGTGGCTCATGGATGCGCTCACTACAAGCCAAGCACCCTTTAAGTTCGTAATTGCGGGCGGACAAGTCATTAACCCTGCCAAAATTTTTGAGAACTATGCCAACTATGAAGAAGAACGCAACCAGTTGCTCAAAGCCATAACCGATGCTAAAATTCCAGGGGTTATGTTCATTTCTGGCGACCGCCACCATAGCGTATTGATGAAACTCGATCGTCCGGGTGCCTATCCTCTCTATGATTTGACGATTTCACCCTTGACTTCGGGGCCAGGCAAGCCTGTAAAAGAAGAAGAAAACACCATTCAGGTGGATGGAACACTGGTAACAGAGCGTAATTTTGCAACCTTAGAAATAACAGGTAAGCGCACCGACCGAGTGCTGAAGATTTCAGTATTCGGCACCAAAGGTGACTTGAAATGGACCAAAGAAATCAAAGCTAACGAGTTGAAATAGGGGACAAGGTAGTCGGTTACTTGTTATTAGAATTCCTCGCAAGAGTAACCGACTACCAAGGTCAACTAGTTATGAATCACCATTTTGCCTACTTTATTGTGGAGGTCGGTACGAATTCGGTATAAATAAAAACCAGCAGGTAAATGGCGGAAGTCATGCTCAACAAACGACTCACCGATTGGGCCAGTGTGTTGCGAACTATGCAGCAAATGGCCCGCTTCGCTCAAGATTTCAAAATATACAGTCTGTTGTTCATTTAACCACATCCGCAACTGGAAGACCCCTGCCGAAGGGTTCGGATACAAATGGAATTGGACGTGCAAAGGCAGCGTAATGGTTGATGTAATTACAGGTGCTGCTACGACCGAAATCTCCTGAAATTTGGTACTTTTAGGGGCATTCGGTTTAGTGATAATCAACTTTACTTGATACTTTCCTGCTTGCTTGTACACATGTTTGGGATGGCGAACAGAGGCGGTTTGTCCATCGCCAAAGTCCCATTGCCAAGCAACAGGTCGCCCTTTTGAGACATCAGCAAAGCGAGTGGTATCACCCGATTGTGCAATATCTGTTTGGAAATCAGCTACTAAGGGGTCGTCAACGGTGTTTTTCTTGGTGATGCTATTTTTGCTTTTGGGATTAGATGCCGTAAGCGTCACCTCGTAGTCGCCGGGCTGGGCATAAATATGAATCGGATTTCTGTCTTTGGAGCTTTGTCCATCGCCAAAATCCCAAAGCCAATTGGTAGGTGCTCCCTCACTTTGGTCAATAAATTGGGTGGTATCGCCCGAAACCGCCACTGTAACCGTAAAATCAGCTTTTACACCTGATTCAATGACCACTTCTTTGCTAATTACTGCGCTTTTCGTTGTTGCTTTTGAGGCGAAAAACTTCACCACATACGTTCCTGCTTTGGCATAGATGTGTTTGGGGTTTTGTTCGTTAGCACCTTGCCCATCGCCAAAATCCCATGACCAACCCGTAGGGCCGCCTTCGGTCAGGTCGGTGAATTGAGTGGCTTCGCCTGCTACCGCCGTTTTAACTGAAAAATCAGGTTTGAGAACAACAGGCGCCGACTCGATGACGATTTCTTTGCTTATCAAATTACTGCTAACGCCATTTTTAGTAGCGAAAAACTTCACCACATACGTCCCCGCTTTGGCGTAAATGTGTTTGGGATTTTGTTCGTTAGCGCCTTGCCCGTCGCCAAAAACCCATGACCAACCCGTAGGGCCGCCTTCGGTCAGGTCGGTGAATTGAGTAGCTTCACCTGCCACCGCCGTCTTGACCGAAAAGTTGGGTTTGAGAACAACAGGCGCCGCCTCGATGACAATTTCTTTACTTATCAAATTACTACTGACGCCATTTTTAGAAGCAATAAACTTCACCACATACGTCCCTGCTTTGGCGTACATGTGTTTGGGATGTTGTTCATTAGCGCCTTGTCCATCGCCAAAATCCCATGACCAACCTGTAGGACTCCCTTCGGTCAGGTCGGTGAATTGAGTGGCTTCACCTGCCACCGCCGTCTTGACCAAAAAGTTGGGTTTGAGAACAACAGGTGACGCCTCGATGACGATTTCTTTACTTATCAAATTACTACTGACGCCGTTTTTAGAAGCAATAAACTTCACCACATACGTCCCCGCTTTGGCGTAAATGTGTTTGGGATGTTGTTCATTAGCGCCTTGTCCATCGCCAAAATCCCATGACCAACCTGTAGGGCCGCCTTCGGTCAGGTCAGTGAATTGAGTGGCTTCTCCTGCTACTGCTGTTTTGACTGAGAAGTTAGGTTTGAGTGTAACGGCTGGTGCTTGAATGGTAATCGTTTTACTCACTAAGGTACTACTCACCGAACCCCTCGACGCAATCATTTTTACGGTATAGTTTCCTGCTTTGGCATAAATGTGTTTGGGATGTTGCAGTTTTGAACCTTCTCCATCGCCAAAACTCCACTCCCAAGCCGTGGGACTACCCTCTGACAAATCTTTAAACGCTGTTTCGCTGCCTGCCCATCCCACTTCTACTTGAAAATTTGCCACCACAGGCGTGACGGGCGGAGGATTGGTAGTGACTTTACAGACCAATTCATGGATTTTTTTAGCCATCACTCGCTCATACAGAATCCGATGGCCTTTATTGTTCATGTGAATGTGGTCGCCAGAGTCAAATTCGGAGAGCAAGTAACCATCAGGGGTTCCGAAGCCAGTCCAAAAATCCAAACATTTGTCCCCAAAACGTTCTCGAAGCCAATCTCGTAGCTTGAGAAGAGTAATCATCTGAGACGAATTTAAGCTACGAGGCTGTGACGTGGTAACCCAAATAGGCACTTTAGCCGAGTCTGCTACCGACACAATGCGGTTGTAATTAATCTTAGTTTCTTCGATGTCAAAATCCTGTGCAATGTCGTTTGACGTGAGGTTCAAAATAATGGCGTCGGGTTTCAAAGCCAAGGCACGAGTGATGTTTCTGTCAGGGTCAAAGGCTGGCCTGTTGGCAGGGGCTACCAACCACGAAGGACTCAAATGGTACGTGGTATAGCCGCCCATCGCTAGGTTGGTGAGGCGGTTGGAAGCACTGAGATTCATTAAAAAACGCTGGTAACGAAACGCCCAAGCGCTGTCGGCAACGCTGGCATTCATGCCTGCTGCCGTAGAAGAACCCATCACAACCACATGAATGGGTTTGTCACAATTTTGAGCAAAAGTAACACCTCGAAGCCCAAAAATGACCGTAAAAATCAGTATTCTAATCAATATGCAACGCTTTCCCTCTCGGTCTAATCTATCAAGCACAATCGTAGCAGTTTTGGTGGTTAGAAAATCATACGTTCAGAAGATTGATTTTGTGGTCACAAAAAGCAGACAAAGATAACAGTTTCATTGAGTTTGTCGCAACAAAAAGCGTTTTTGTCGTGAACGATTAATCTTTTTTTCGCCAAAATCATCTATGCAGTAGAGACAATAAAAGAGGTTGGAGATTTTGTTGGACGTAACCGAGAAAGATCCGTTGACCGCTCCATCATTTTTGACTACGCAATAAAACAAAGACTAAACCGAGGCGTTATTGAAGCAATACTACTAAGAGTAACAAGAAGCGAATGGTGAAACGAAATGACTTTGCCAGAAGTTATTTCATAAACGGTGTGAAAGATGAAAGTGTTAGTAGTAGGTGGTTGCCATGTGTATGGCTATGGTATCGAAAAAGGCAAAGGGTTTGTTCAACAAACTCTTGACAAGCTCCGCCTCGAATACCAGACAGAGATTGAGGTTACGTACTATGCTCCCTTTAAGCTGGACAAGGCAATTCGATTGTTTATGCTCCAGCCTTCGCTCAGCAAGCAGTTTGACATCATTATTTTACAATTAGGCCATTTTGAACTGACGCATCAAGACGTTTTTAAGCGCTTGTTTGATGAAAGTACAGCTTTTAATCAGCAGATGTACCCAGCCTCAGAAACGGACCTTTGCAAACTGGTTCCGGCCAATATTAATGAACTTCATGCGGTGTCGCCTGCCCATAAGTTTGAGAAAAAAAAACTCAATTTAGAAGTTGTAAAATCAGGTCTTCGCCTGCAACTCAAATTAGCCTTTCTGAAAGCCTATCACTGGTTTAAACCCATAGGCCGCCTTCGTGGTTTTAGGCATCAAGTCGAAGAATTGGTAACATTGTTAGATGGTGCTCAGCAAAAAACGGTCTGGATTGCACCTGCACCAGTAAGTGACAAAATTAGTAATTTCTTACGCCAGCAAGGGCGTGCTATTCTGCTGAAGGTCTGTAAATCAGCCCATTTTCAGGTAATAGACCCCGTTCAAGTAATAGACCACCCCGAAGAGGGCATTGCCTCAGATGGGTTTCATATCAACGAGTACTTTCACACGCTATTGGCCAAAGCCTTGCTACAACGTATCAAAATTGCAGGTGTCTTACAAAATTGGCCGTACCCTTACAAGCATGCCTCGTGAGAGTTAGGGCTGAGGTACCCGTCTTCGTGTGAGTACAAGCCCATGAGTACTTTCTCGGGTGTGATAGGTGCCGAAAAACCAATAGAACTCGCTGGATTAAACGCCTTCACGGCGTTGCGAATGGCGAAAAAGGCGCCAATGCCATACATAAGCGGTGGCTCGCCTACGGCTTTGGAGCGTAGCAAGGCGTGTTCGGAGCCTTCGGTATCCATAAAATGCAGGTCTAATTCTTTTGGAATGGAATAGATATCAGGGATTTTGTAGGTCGAAAGCGCATTAGAAAGCAACTTTCCATCTGGGTTGTAGAGCAATTCTTCCATGGTCATCCACCCAATGCCCTGCACAATCCCACCTTCTACTTGGCCTCGGTCCACGAGAAAGTTCATACTTTTGCCAAAATCGTGCACTACTTTTACAGCATCAATTTCGTAAGTGCCTCGAATACAGTCAACTGTGGCTATGGTGAGGGCTGTTCCGTACACATGGTAGGCAAAAGGATGACCCTTTTCGGTGGTAGTATCAAAATGAATATGGGGCGTGATGTAGTGGCCATGTTCTGACAAATTGACCCGATTAAAATATGCCAGCTGGATTAGTTTTTTCCAATCTAATTCAGTCGTTTGACCATCTACTTCTACTCGCCCATTGTGTAAGTCAATACGTTGATGAGCAGTTAACTGCAATTCTTGTCGCACAAAGTCTTTGAGTCGTTCGACAATAGCGTCGCAGGCTATTTGGAGTGCTTTTCCATTGAGGTCAGAAGTAGCCGAAGCCGCCGACGGCGAAGTGTTCGCAATTTTGAAGGTACTCGTAGCCTGTACTTTCACCCATTCCGCCGGAATCGAAAACACCTGCGCCACCACTTGGAGCATTTTGGTGTTGATACCTTGCCCCATCTCAATAGCTCCTGTGCTGATGCCCACGCTGCCGTCGGTATAGACATGAACCAAAGCACGAGCTTGATTCATGAATTTTTTGGTAAACGAAATCCCAAAGCATATCGGCATGAACGCCAAGCCTTTCCTTTGGTAAGGATGTTGCTGATTGAAGGTCACCACCTCTTGCCGAAGACGGGCTACTTCATACCGTTCTTCGGTTTGCTGCCAGCTCGAAAGGGTTTCTACCCCTTCGGCAATTTGTCCGTAGTGAAAAGCGTCACCTTCTTTCAGTAAATTTTTTTGTTGAATCTCAGCGGCTTCTACGCCAATCTCCTCAGCTGCTTTGGCAATAGCTGCCTCAATCACAAACATTCCTTGAGGGCCACCAAAGCCTCGAAAAGCCGTATTAGAAGGTAAGTTGGTTTTGCAGCTATAAGCTGTGGCCTTTAGGTTTGGAATAGTGTAGGCATTATTGGCATGAAACAAGGTTCGTTCCATCACGGCAGGGGAGAGGTCGGCGGTACAGCCTGCATTTTGATAAAACGTAACCTCATAGGCCACAATACGAAGGTTTTTATCAAGTCCAATTTTGAAATCAGACGAATAGGGGTTGCGCTTCCCGGTCATGCGCATATCTTCCATGCGGTGCAGGACAAACTTGACAGGGCGCCGTAAAAGGTAACTCGCCAGCGCACACATGACGCCCCAGGCGGTAGCTTGGTCTTCTTTGCCTCCAAACCCACCTCCCAAGCGCAAGGTCTCAACCTCTATTTTGTGCATACCAATCCCCAACACCTTTGCTGCATGACGCTGTACTACGGTGGGGCCTTGGGTCGAAGAAATCAGTTTGATGCCACCGTTTTCGGTCGGAATGGCATAGCCGCCTTGGGTTTCTAAGTACAAATGCTCTTGGCCGCCTGTTTCGGCGACGCCTTCTATCAAATAATCACTCAGGGCAAAACCTGTAGCCACATCGCCTGTTTGAAAAGTCCGAGGCGGTACAGTAAGTTTACCTTGTCGTGCGGCTTCTCGTGGGTCGGTCACAACGGGGAGTTTTTCAATCTCAAGTTGTACCTTTTTGGCCGCTACTCGAGCAATTTCCTCATTTTCGGCTGCTACCAAGGCAATAGGCATCCCCCAGAAATCCACTACGTCCTCGGCCAACAACACTTCATCCGGTACGATACCCCCAATTTGATTTTCGCCAGGAATATCTTGGTAGGTAATGATGCGGACAACTCCTGGTGTAGCAAGGGCTTCTGAGAAATCGATACGAATAATCCGACCATGTGCTACAGGCGACTCCACCACTGCCAGATGGAGCGTACCTTGAAGCTCAGGAATATCATCGAGGTAAACGGATTCACCTCGCAAGTGGGTATAAGAATCTATATTTTGCATGGATAATGTCGCAAAAGCCTTATAAAAGGTTGAATTTTTGGGCATGTGCAAGTAATAATTGCCTCAACAACAGTCGTTTGTATGTGGCTGTGCCTCTGGCATCGGAGATAGGGCTGATTTCGTTCTGAGCGATGGTACTGGCTTCGTCTAAAGTAGCTCTTTGGAAAGGTTTTCCTACTAAAAATGCCGACGTTTCGCTCAATAATTTCGGAATAGGTGCTACTCCACCTGCCGAAAGATACGCTTGGGTAATAAGACCCCCTTGCACATGGACCAACAACGCTGAGTTGACACTGGCAATGTCTAAATGAGTACGCTTGCACACTTTCTCAAAATTAAAATAACCGGCTTTTGAGGGTGTCGTTACGTTAAGAGCGGGTACTTCAAAATACAGCGATTCGACTAATTCATCTTCTCGTTTGTCAAGTGTTTTATAGCCAAGATAAAAATCCTTCAGTTGAACTTCACGTCGGGCTACCCCGTTGCTCAAGACCAATGTACTATCTAAGGCCAAAAAGAAAACCGTCAAATCGCCGATAGGGGAGGCGTTTACGAAGTTTCCGGCTAGCGTAGCCATGTTTCGAATCGGTGTGGAAGATACTAACTTTAAATGTGCCTTCAGATTCGGAAAAATGGCTTGCAGCAAGCTAGAACTCCGCATGTCTTCAGCGGTGGTAGTAGCCCCAAGATAAAGGTAGCGGCCTTCTTGACGAATAAATCGCAAAGCAGAGGTATCATACAAAGGCTTGAGGGGAGTGTATTTTACCATCAAAGGCCGTTGCACCATCAAGTCGGTCCCTCCACCAATATTCAGGCCTTTTGTCAAAGGAACGGCTGGGGAAGTTGAGGCGGCAAGCTGCTCTAGGCGTTGGGGGATTTCTTTAAAATAAGAAGGAAGATAGCCTGCTTCGACTAAACTTGCTAACGAATTGGTCTTATAAATGGATTGTAATTGGTTGACAATCTGCTCAATAGCTCGCTCAATAGACTTATATCCAGTACAGCGGCAAATATTGCCATCAATGGCGGCAATGCCATTTTCGTAGGTTTTGTCGGTGTGGTCCACACAAAAGCCCATTAACGAAACAACAAAACCTACCGTACAAAACCCGCATTGCGTGGCTCCTTCGTTGGCAAATGCCTGCTGAATAGGGTTCAACCGATGGAGTTGGTTCAGGCCCTCAATGGTCACAATGTGTTTGCCGTTGGCATTAGACAAGGGCATCAAACACGACGTCATACTCTGATAACGCAGTGTGCCGTCTTGACGACTTCCTACCAGCACCGTACAAGCGCCGCAGTCACCCTCTCGGCACCCGATTTTGGTACCTTTGAGATGCTGATGATAGCGCACAAAATCCAACATGACCATACCTTCAGGTTGTTCGGTCTGAATGAGTTGGTCATTTAGCAAAAACGAAATCATAGCTTATTTCTTTACTTCCATCCAAGTCCAAATAGCCGTTGCCACATCTACTCCTGCAAAGAGCACTAAGGCAGGTTTGGTGAGTCCAGTTACCACAAATACTACAAAAGCAATTCCCACAAAAAGCCGTCCATACACCGTACCCATCAAAATCTCATTGTTAGGATTTTTTCGGATGAAGTGGTATAAGATAGCCAGCGTGAATACAATAACGCCGAGTACTTTAATCCAGATTTCGGATGTTGGCTCAAAACCAAACATACCTAGCATCACATTAGGAATAAAAATGAGTTGAAGGCTGGTAATCACTACATAAATTTGCTGAACCAGCAGCGAGGTGTACGATTTAGTTTGCATAAGCGAAGAGGTGTTTTGAGGTAGAGAATCGTTCCAAGTTAAGAAAAAATTGAAAAAATCACTGTATTCTTATCTTTTTTACTGAAAACAAGCGAGTTAGCGTAGAGAAGCATTGTAAAGGTTCAGCACTTCTTGTACCATCACCGAAATCTCCTTCGTGCCGTCGAGCCAATGGATAGAGATGCCGTCTCGTTCCATTTTTCGGAAAAAGGTCATCTGCCGTTTGGCAAATTGGTGAATGGCCACGTTGAGCCGCTCAACCATCGTTTCGTGGGTCAACTCTCCCAATACGTATTGCGTAATAAACTTGTACTCTAAGCCATAGTAAATGAGTTGGTCAGGAGTTAGACCTTGTTCAATTAGGCGGCGTACTTCCTCAACCATGCCTTGCTGAAGTCGTAGGTAAAGGCGTTGGGTGATGCGCTCTCGTCGTAGGTCAGTAGGTAGGCCAATCCCAAAAACTTGGTAGTGCAGTGGTGGTTGGTCAGAAAATTGTACAGTAGGATTTGCCTGTAAAAAACGTCCAATTTCGATAGCCCGAATCAACCGTTTGCGGGTAGAAGTATCAGCCAAGGGCGTGTAAGCCGAAACAAACTGTTTAAAAAGGATGGATAATTCTTGGTCAGTTTTGGCATGTAGGTGAGTGCGCAGGGCTTCATCAATAGGAATGCCTGTAAACTGAAATTGTTTTATCACCGCCTCAATATATAATCCACTACCGCCACACAAAATAGGAACCTTGTCCCGCTGCCTGATACCATTCAGTACTTTTTGAACCTCTTGTTGGTACTGAAAAAGATGATACGCCTCGCCTGCTTCGACTACATCAATTAAATGGTACGGAATTTGCTTGCTATTTATCATGTAATCAGC
Source organism: Spirosomataceae bacterium (assembly GCA_046329195.1). GTDB lineage: Bacteria > Bacteroidota > Bacteroidia > Cytophagales > Spirosomataceae > JAXLVB01. Next base: position 3,041,414 of record JAXLVB010000001.1, read on the forward strand.
CAAATCTTTACCCGTACCGATGTCCATACCTCGATACACCTGTCTGGAATCAGCACTAATTACCTCGCCACCAAGCTCCAAAGCCAATTGGGTAGCCAATTGAGTTTTCCCGCTGGCCGTTGGCCCCAGTATCACAAGAAGGGGTTGATTGTCAGGAACTAAGGGCGAATGTTGGTCTGGTAACATTAATTTTTTGTCGAAAAATTCGGACGTTTAACGAGAAATTTGCAATAAATGTAAGTAATTTGAAAAATCGGGAACGAAATGAGTTACTTTTGGTAACAGATTGCATCTAAAGAAGGTAAAGCAGCATGAATTAATTTTTAATTGTTTTGTCAAATCGCTACCAAAAACCGGACTTTGCCACGCTATGCCGACACTACGCTGGGGAGGCTTCCTCAACGGAGAATGAGTTGGTCGTATCTTGGCGTGACGAAAGCGAGTCCAATCAGCAGCGTTATCAACAGTTCCAAAAGGTATGGGCACTGTCGTATGACGTACCTGCCGAAAAATTAGACTTCAACCCCGATACTGTCTGGAAAGAAACTGCCGTTCGATTCTACTCTCGGAGCATTCTTGAAAAAGCCCGAGAACTTCAACAACAAGAATCCAAACCCGCAGCCAAAGTAATTCCATTACAGCGATGGAAATACGCCATAGCCGCCACTGTAGCTTTAGTATTAGTTTCGTTTGCAACCTACAAGTTCATAACCTACAACCCGACCATTACTGTAATGGCGGATGCCAACAAAACCAAAGAAGTTACGCTCGAAGACGGCACCAAAGTCTTGCTCAATAAAAAGGCCGTTTTGCAATTCCCATCTCATTTCGAAGGTGAGCATCGTGACGTAGCCTTGCAAGGCGATGCCATATTTGAAGTAGCTAAAAATCCTAAAATGCCGTTTAGAGTGGATGCAGGGCAATCATTAATTGAGGTGTTAGGAACGGTATTTAGACTCAAGTCAGAAGAAAAAAGTACAGAAGTAGCTGTAAAAGAAGGCAAGGTAGGCTTGGCAGACAAGGCTAATGTACAAAATTCGACAAAACTCGGTGCAGGCCAAAAGGCAGCACTCGCAGGTGGTAAAATAGAAGTGCGTCCTTTTGACCCCAATGACTTTGCCTTGGCATCGGGTAAGCTTGCCTTTCAAAATGCAACGTTGGCTACTATCTTCGCAACGTTAGAAAACTACTACGAAAAGAAAATCCAAGTGGCTGACCCGTCGGTATTACAAACCTGTAAATTGAGCGTTACGTTTGAAAACAGAAGCTGGGAGGAATCGTTGGAAATTTTACAGCTAATGCTTTTTTTACAATACGATACAACCAGCGACGGTATCATCATCAAATCGTTGGAATGCGACTTAGATAATCAAACTAAAGCATCCCGACGAGCTACTTCTAAATAGAAATTCGTTATTTGTTAACCGCCACTAACTATGATGAAGGGTATTCAAGGAGGGCTTGTGCTACTATTGGTAAGTATAGCTATGCAGGTAGGAGGCCAATCTACGTCACTTCTTAGCCAAGAAGTAGCCCTAACGCCCGAGATAAAAAGCGTAGAAGGCCACTTGAATGACTTACGAGGCAAGGGGCTTCAAATCAACTACGTGGACAATCACGTGGATTTGAACCGCCCGATTCGGCTGGTCAAAGAAACCGATAGCTTACAAAACTTACTAAAAGATATTTTACGAGAAGAACCCCTTCAAATCATCGAAAAGAACAATGCCATTTATTTAGTACGAATGAAGGTGATTCCACCACCTCCAATAGAGCCTAAAAAAGGTAAAAACTTCGTGGTATTAGGAATGCGTTTCTGAGAATTCTTTCGTTTTTTCCTGTTATATTTCTATATTTCGCCGTTTTCTTCTAAACATGGCGAATCCCACTTTTACTGATGAGCAACTTGTAAAGCGTCTATTGGTAGATGGCGATGCCGCCTTGCGTGAACTCTACAACCGTTATGCCAAGCGCCTGTATTCGTTGGCTCTTTACAAAACGGGGTCTCGTGAAACTGCCGAAGAAATAGTCCAAGAGATTTTTGTGAAGCTTTGGGAAAACCGAGAACGTCTTCAGATTGAGCACGTGGAGAGTTATCTTTTTACGGCTTTAAAGTATCAGATTATCAGTCACTTGCGAAGTAGTGTTGCTCAACGTCGAGTACAAACTGTCGAAGATGATTTACCTCAGATAACCGCCCCCAGCGACTATACCATCGGAGTCGAAGAAATCCGTTTGGCATTAGAACAAAGTGTTAGTCAACTACCTGCTAAAACTCGCCAGATTTTTGTGATGAGCCGGATGGACGAACTGTCGCATCGAGAAATTGCAGCACAACTGGATTTGTCTGAAAAAACGGTAGAATATCACATTGCACAAGCCCTCAAATATCTTCGCCTTTCCTTAAAAGAATACTTACTCGCCCTCTTAATCCCCTTGTTAGGGTTTTGAATTTTTTGAATGAATTTCTGCTTTTTTCTTTATTTTCATTGAATTTTTTTAATAATTAATAAAATTTTTTAGGGATACTTTTCTGTTTTTCGACTTTATTCATGAAAACAGAAAATAGCATGAGTAAGCAGTCATTTGAAAATTTAGTAGAAAAATATTTAGCAGGCACTTGTACCCACCAAGAGAAACGATTGGTGGAGCAGTGGTATGAGTTAACGGGTACAGAAGCTGAAATTCCTACCGAAGAACAAGAGTGGCAAATTATCAAGGAGAAAATTTGGGATAGCATCCAGCACCAAACAGAAACGCCAAGAGTGTTACCATTATGGCGTCAACCGATGGTGCGTTGGAGTATTGCTGCGGCAGTTGTATTGGGGTTGTTTAGTTTTCTCTGGTTTTATTCATGGAATGGTACTCATAAAGAGTTAGTTATCATCGAAAAAGAGGGTAAAGTACATGTCCAAAATTATGCCATGCAGCCACGCACCCTCCGTTTACCCGATGGCTCGCAGGTGCAGCTTTTGGCTAATGCGAGCCTAATCTATCCACATCAATTTGCTGCCAAAACCCGAGAAATCACCCTACATGGCGATGCTTTTTTCCAAGTCACGCATAACCCTGCCAAGCCGTTTTTGGTAAATACGGGCGAAATCGTAACCAAAGTATTAGGAACAAGTTTTTGGGTACGTCAGAAGCCTAACAGTGAGATTGAAGTTGATGTTAGAACAGGCAAAGTGGCTGTTTTTGAGAAAGTGGCCAGCAACCCCAAAAACAATGGCGTGCTCCTAACCCCCAATCAGAAGGTGGTGTATTTTGCTAAAGAACAACATTTTGTGACAGGCTTAGTAGAAAAGCCCGAACCCATTGCCACCACGGCTGAAGCAAAGCTTGTATTTGATTTTGTGAATCAACCCCTGAGTGAAGTAATCTATTCTTTTGAAAAAACGTATGGGATTCGGTTTGAAACCGAAAACCCTAAGTTGATGAATTGTACGTTGACAGGCGACCTTACAGGTTTACCCATGTTTACGCAGTTAGAAGTGCTTTGTCAGTCACTGGGCGCTACCTATCAAGTGCGAGGAACCAGCATTGTGTTCAGTGGAAAAGGCTGTCAATAATTGATTTCTCTATAAAAAAGAGGCAACAATGCGCCAACATTGTTGCCTCTGAGTACCTCCGTCGAGCATCCGCCAAGATGAATCGGAGTAGTTCTGTTCATGTTCAACTTTACAAAACCAATTCGAAGTTATGAAAAAAATAACAACTTCCAAATCTGCTCTCTTTGCCACTATGAAGATTACGCTTACCCAAGCTTTTTTGGCTTTGTTGTTTATTGGGAACTCGCTTGCCCACGACAGCAAGTCGCAGAACTTGATGGACAAGAGTGTTACCATTAATCTACAAAATGTAGAAGTAACCGAAGCCTTGAGTCAACTTGAGAAAATGGTCGAAATTAAGTTTTTTTATAGCCCCAAAGTCATTCAGGCCGACCGCAAAGTGAGTGTACAAGCTCAAAACCTCAGATTTTCGGAGCTATTGAGCCGCCTGCTTACCCCACTAGATGTTACGTACAAAATCGTGGGTAATCAGGTAGTGTTGTCTGCTCAAGAGAAAGTGGCCGCACCTATCATGCAGGAGCCCATCCCAAACGAAATCCCCGAAGAACCCGTGACAGGCAAAGTAATTGACTCTTCGGGGCAACCGCTTCCGGGCGTAAATATTCAAATCAAAGGCACCACCCGAGGTGTGACGACCGATGCCGCAGGCGAGTTTAAAATCAATGCTAACGAGGGAGATATGCTGGTTTTCTCGTTTATCGGTTACCTCACAAAAGAAATAAAAGTAAATGGTAAATCGCTGAATGTAACACTCGAAGATGCCACTGCTCAACTTTCGGAAGTAGTCGTGGTGGGTTCGAGAGGTTTGCCCCGAACCGATGTGGAGCGACCAGTACCGGTAGATGTGTTGAGTGCCAAAGAGTTGCGCTCGACGGGACAGGTAGATTTGGGACAGCAGATTCAGTTTACGTCGCCGTCGTTCAACTCGGCCAAGACGGGGGTCAATGGTGTAGCTAACTATGCCGACCCGGCTACGTTGCGAGGATTGTCGCCAGACCAAGTGCTGGTGTTGGTAGATGGCAAGCGTCGGCATCAGTTTTCGGGGCTTAATCTGAACGTAACTATCGGCTTAGGAACGGTTGTTACGGATATGAATGCGATTCCTGCCTTGGCTCTTGACCGAGTTGAGATTTTGAGAGATGGTGCCGCTGCTCAATACGGTTCGGATGCGATTGCCGGAATTGTGAACTTGGCGCTTAATAAAAGCGTAGGCAAAGGCACTTTCACGACACAATACGGCGTCACCAAGGAAGGCGATGGAGCTTCGTACCTAGCTTCGTTGAACTATGGTTTTAAGTTGGGTAAAGAAAAAAGCTATCTAAACCTGACCTTCAATTACCAACACGCCAATGCCACCAACCGCTCCGATTTCTACAATCCGAAGCCCGTGGCTGATGGAGCCTACACTGGTATTTATTCAAACACCCAAGCTACCGACGAGACCTCTCGGAAAACCCGTGGCGTTTGGGGCGACTACGGCACGTTCCGAGTAGGTACTTATGGTAGTAACCAAACCACTGGTTATCAGGGTTTTTATAACTTGGGGTATCCTCTCAAAAACAACTGGAACCTGTACAGCTTTGGCGGGTTTTCGCAAAAAGACATTTTGGCGTATGGATTCTTCCGAGTGGCAAATCCCAGCAATGCCAACTCAACGCCGGAGATTTTTCCAGACGGCTATACGCCAGAGTTGCCCGGCAAAACGGTGGACTATTCTTCAGTAGTGGGGCTTAGTCGTAAAGTTGCAAAAGGCTGGAATCTGGACTTCAGCACTGGATATGGATATAACTACTTAGACTTGTGGGCCAACAACACGACGAATCCGTCGATGGGAGCAAGTTCACCGACCAATTTTTATGTAGGACGGAGTGTGTTTGGTCAAAGTACGACCGAGGCCAACTTGTCTCGGAATTATAAGAATGTATTGGGAACCCAATCCCTCAACTTGGCGCTTGGAGGGCAGTTTCGGGTGGACCAGTTTAAATTAGAGCAAGGCAGCAAAGAATCGTATCAAGTAGGGCCTTTAGCATTGAGCAAAAACAAGGCACCAGGGTCGAGTGGCCGTCCGGGTATTGCAGACGTGGACGAAACCAACGCTACTCGCATCAACATTGGTTTTTATGCCGATGTAGAAAGTGATATTACTAACAAACTGTTGTTGGCAGTGGCGCTTCGTTATGAAAACTATAGCGATTTTGGCAGTAATATTTCTGGGAAACTGGCTTCTCGCCTCAAGCTAAGCGAGAGTATTTCGTTGAGGGGTTCAATCAACAAAGGCTTTAGAGCGCCGTCGTTGGCCCAAACCTTCAATAGTCAAACCACTTCCACCGTGCAAGCGGGCGCCATTATTCAAACGAAACAATTACCTAACAGCGACCCTCGCCTCAAGCAAATCGGTATCGAAGACCCTAAAGCCGAAACTTCTTGGAACTACAACTTGGGCGTAACGGCCAAAGCAGGAGAGAAGCTACTCTTCACACTTGACGCCTATCAGATTGATATTACCGACCGGATTATTTTGTCAGAGCGGATGATTATCAACAATATCGCAGCACTAAAGCCCTTATTTCCAGGGATTAGCGAGGTACGCTTTTTTACCAATCATGTGAATACTCGCACCAAAGGTATTGATTTTGTAACCACGTTTAGACACTCATTTAACCCTAAAAATAAACTGACGGCCAGCTTGGCATTGACATTTAACGAAACCAAAATCATTAGCCAAAAAGATACACCCAGTCAATTACAAGCTGGTACTACTGCCAAAATCTTGATGATTGATACGGTAAGTATTAGCCTCATTGAAACCGCCCAGCCTCGCCAAAAAGCCTTGTTATCGTTAGGTTATCAAGTTGACAAACTTTCGCTGAATACTCGTGTTTCGTACTTTGGACCAGTTACCGCTTGGGAAAAACCCACAGGCAAACCCCACATTACGCAGACATTCAGTGCCAAAACCCTAGTTGATGTATTTGCTTCCTACAATTTCAATAATAAGCTGATGCTTACGGCTGGAGCCAATAACATTGCCAATGTATATCCAGATAAAGTAGCGCTTAACTTTGCTGGATACTCCAATGGACAGATTCCTTATACCCGTAATGCCAATCAATTTGGTTTTAATGGGGCCTTTTATTACTTAAATGCGACGTTAAATTTCTAATTTCGGCCTTCATTCCCTCGTCAAGCCGTCTAACTTGGCGAGGGACTTCACCACCAGTAGGCTTGAAAAAAATCGCAGCAGGTATTGTCTTTGTATTATTGTGGTCGTCGGCATCGGTCAGCACAAAATTTGGCTTAGCCGTAGCCGAGCCCTTTGTGTTGTCCAGCTTTCGGTACACCTTGGCAGGGCTCTTGATGCTGGGCTATGTACGAATAACAACGAAAACTTGGTATCCTACTCACCTTCAAGAATGGAAGGCTGTCTTGACGATGGCGCTACTCAATATCACGATTTACGGAGCGTGCTTCATCTGGTCTATTCAAGAAGTGGCGGCGAGCATCGGTAGTTTGTCGTTAGGGGTAAATCCCATTTTTATTGCTTTTATGGCCACTATTTGGATAAAACGCCCCATTAGCTTTGCCGAATGGATAGGGATGTTGCTAGGGATTATAGGCATTTTTGTAGCCAGTTATCCTTTTTTGCAAAATGGCCATGCTACGCTGTTTGGGATTTGTTTGCTACTGTTTAGCCGATTTACGTATTCTGTAGCCACCATCTATTTCGGTAAAAACCAATGGACAGTGAGCAGTACAGTGGTTAATGCTTGGCAAACCCTCCTTGGTGGAGCACTCCTGCTTCCGATTGCCTATGCTACCCATGTGCGTGAAAATCAGTTTACGTTTCAGTTTTTTGCCGCTATTTTTTGGCTAATCGTACCGATTGCCATCGTGGCATCGCAATTGTGGATTTACCTGATTAAGCAAGACCCCGTCAAAGCCTCGTTTTGGTTGTTTTTATGCCCTGTTACAGGTATTTGTTACGCAGCTATCTTTCTGCATGAGCAAGTAAGCTGGTACACCCTTGTGGGAGGGCTTTGCGTGTTGGCAGGGGTTTACTTAGCCGAACGAGAGAAGCGCCAGAGATGACGATTTTTGCAGATTTATCTTTACTTTTGATAGCATAACACCCCTTATCGAATGAAAAAAATTCTTACAAACCTAACCTTCTGGGTGCTCACTGCCATTACCTGTGGGGTATTACTAGGGCATTTTAATCCCGAATTTGCTTTACAACCCGTTCTCGAAAAAGGCTTTAAAGTCAATTTGTGGATTTCAGAATTTGAGATAAAAACCACGTTTAGCGAGTTGCTGAGTAGTATTTTTATCAGCATTGTCAAGTTGTTTATTAACCCTATCATTTTCTTGACCATTACGTTGGGTATCATCTCGATGGGTGATTTGAAAAAGGTAGGCAAAGTAGGAGCAAAGGCACTCTTGTACTTTGAAATAGTAACCACCATTGCTTTAGTTATTGGTGTAATTGTAGCCAATATTATCCGCCCAGGCGATGGTGTGGTAACGGATAGCATCAAAGGTGGCGACATCAGCAAATACACCAAAAGTGCCGAGACCTTCAGCTGGATGAAGTTTTTCTGGGATAATGCCACCCTACAAGTATTGCTGGTAGCCATTGTGTTGGGTATAGTATTAAGCAATTATTCGGGACGGCAAAAAGTGGTAGATTTTTTGGCTCCTATTTCCAAAAAAGTATTTTGGGCACTCCACAAAGTAATGCTAATGGCTCCGATTGGAGCGTTTGGAGGCATGGCGTTTACCATTGCCAAATATGGTATCAAAACATTGCTCCCTTTGGCCAAACTCATGGGGACGGTTTATACGACAATGGCCTGTTTTATCTTTATCGTGCTGTGGTATATTTTACGTACCTATAAAATCAGCCTGTGGTCGTACCTCAAGTATATCCGTGAAGAGTTACTGATTGTGCTGGGAACATCGTCGTCGGAGGCGGGCTTGCCTTCGCTGATGGAAAAGCTCGAACGCATGGGCTGTTCCAAATCAGTAGTGGGGTTGGTAGTGCCCGCAGGCTATTCGTTTAATCTGGACGGTACCACCATTTATCTCTCGATGGCAGTGATTTTCTTAGCGCAAGTATTCAATGTTCATCTGACTATTGAACAAATGCTAACCATCATCGGCATTTTGATGGTAACCAGCAAAGGTGCCGCTGGCGTAACTGGAAGCGGATTTATCGTATTAGCCTCTACACTAACTGCTATTAAAGTGATTCCGGTTGAGGGTTTGGCACTTTTACTGGGTGTTGACCGCTTTATGTCTGAGGCAAGAGCCATCACTAATTTTATTGGAAACGGGGTGGCAACCATCTGGCTGGCCAACAACGAAAAAGAGTTTGACCGCCGCAAGATGAAGTATGCCTTTGGGCATGTTGAGGAGGCAGAAGATATGGTTGAGACGAATCTGGATTAGAAAAAAGGGTTACCTTTGTGCCCATCATCAACAAACCACCAAGCGTATTGTTAACTCAAAAAACTAATTATGGAACACAAACCCATTCGTAAACAGGACGCTCTCGACTACCACTCAAAAGGACGTCCTGGCAAGATTGAAGTAGTTACCACCAAAGAAACCGCTACTCAACGAGACCTCTCTCTTGCGTATTCGCCAGGCGTAGCGGAGCCTTGCCTTGAAATTGCTGCTAACGTCGAAAACGTTTATAAATACACCGCCAAAGGAAACTTAGTGGCCGTTATCTCTAACGGAACCGCTGTGCTGGGCTTAGGCGACATTGGTCCCGAAGCAGGCAAGCCCGTGATGGAAGGAAAAGGTGTGTTATTTAAGATATATGCAGATATTGATGTGTTTGACATTGAACTCAACACCAAAGATGTAGATGAGTTTGTACGAACGGTCAAAATACTTGAGCCGACCTTTGGGGGGGTTAACTTAGAGGACATCGGAGCACCGGAGTGTTTTGAAATTGAGGAGCGCCTGCGCAAAGAACTCAATATCCCCGTCATGCACGACGACCAGCACGGTACGGCCATTATTTCGGGTGCAGCCTTGTTGAATGCGCTCGAAATTGTGGGCAAAGACATTGCCCAAGCCAAGTTTGTCGTATCAGGCGCAGGCGCTTCGGCTATTTCGTGCTCAAAACTCTACGTAGCTTTAGGTGCTCGCCCCGAAAACTTCGTAATGCTTGATTCTAAGGGAGTTATCCGAGCTGACCGTGGTACATTGGACGAACGCAAAGGCATGTTTGCCACCACTCGTGACCTCAACACGCTCGAAGAAGCAATGGTCGGAGCCGACGTCTTTATTGGCTTGTCAAAAGGCAATATCCTGAGCAAAGCGATGGTGCAAAGCATGGCTAAAGACGCCATTGTGTTTGCTATGGCCAACCCAACCCCAGAAATCTCCTACGAAGAGGCCATTTCGGCCCGCCCAGACATCATCATGGCTACGGGTCGGAGCGACTACCCCAACCAAGTAAACAACGTGTTGGGCTTTCCGTATATTTTTAGAGGAGCATTAGACGTACGAGCTACCGAAATCAATGAAGCCATGAAACTGGCTGCGGTACGTGCCTTGGCTGCTTTAGCCAAAGAAAACGTACCCGATATTGTGAATATGGCGTATGGCGAGAAAAACCTCAGCTTCGGGCGCACCTACATCATTCCGAAGCCCATGGACCCTCGTTTGCTTACTACGGTTTCGCCAGCCGTAGCCAAAGCGGCCATGGACTCAGGCTTGGCTACCTATCCGATTACCAACTGGGAAGAATACGAACAAACCCTTGCCAAACGATTGGGTCTTGACAACCAGCTCACCAAGGCCATTGTCAATAAAGCCAAAGCGAATCCTAAAAAAGTAGTATTTGCCGACGCCGAAAACCTAACCGTACTCAAGGCTGTACAGCAAGTATGGGATGACGACATTGCAGAGCCGATTTTGTTGGGCAATAAAAGCCGGATCAAGGCTATTATCGAAGAGCATAACCTTGACTTAGAGGATGTTACGATTATAGACCCCAATTCGGTCGAAATGCAAGCAAAAGTAGAGAAGTTTGCAGAAGTATTCTTCGAAAAACGCAAACGTAAGGGTGTGAATCGCTTTGAAGCCTCCAATGCCATGCGTCGTCGTAACTACTTTGGGGCCATGTTGGTCGAAACGGGCGAGGCTGACTGCCTGATTTCGGGTTTGACCCGTGCCTATCCCGAAACCATCCGCCCTGCTTTGCACATCATCGGGGTAGAGCAAGGCATCAAGAAGGTAGCCGGAACCTACATTCTGTTGACCAAAAAAGGACCGCTGTTCTTGTCAGATACCACGGTCAATTTTAACCCAACCGCCGAAGAACTGGTAGAAATCACAGAACTGACGGCCAAAACGGCTGAGCGCCTCAACGTGAAGCCCCGCATTGCGCTCACTACCTACTCTAACTTTGGCTCTGCCTCTGGCGACGATGCCGCCAAAATGCGTGAAGCCGCCGCTATTTTGCAAAAGAAACACCCCGAGTGGATTGTAGAAGGCGAGATGCAAGCGCACTTGGCCTTTAATACCGAGTTGGTCAAAGAGCAATATCCGTTCTCAAAACTGGCCGAAGAAGGAGCTAATGTATTGATTTTCCCTAACTTATCGGCAGCCAACGTGTCGTATAACTTATTGAAAGAAGTAGGGGAGTTGGAGTATATCGGGCCTATTCTGATGGGTGTACGTAAGCCCGTACACGTATTGCAGTTGGGTAGTAGCGTTCGAGAAATCGTCAACATGGTGGCTATTGCCGTTGTAGAGGCACAGAGTAAGTAAGCAAAATAATAGACTACTAGATAGGTTGAGCCGCAAGAGTGATAGCACTTTTGCGGCTTTTTTTTATTCTTTCCTCCTATTGTATAATAAAAAAATCAGTATATTGGTAAACGTTTTCCAAGAATCAATCCTACTTCAAAATGAAACTTATTACAGCTTTCCTTCTCGGATTATGGGCTCTGCCAGTGATGGCTCAAGATAAGGTGATAGAACCTAATGTTAAATTTGGCGAGGTTTCGTTAGATGAATTACAAATGAAATTCTATCCTAAAGATTCCACTGCTGAAGCTGTAGTCTTGTACGAGAAGGGGGAGACAAATTTTCTGAGAAGTAACTGGTTATATACAATGAAATTTGTTTACCATAAACGTATCAAGATATTCAAAAAAGTAGGTCAAAAACAGGGAGATATTCAAGTCTTTTTACGAAAAGACACTAAAGAAAATGAGAAAGTTTTAAATATTCAGGGCTTTACTTATAATGAGTATAACAATCAAATTATTAAAGAACCACTTACTAGAGAAATGATTTTTGAAATAAATCTGTCAAAGCAAGTTAATGAAATTAAGTTTACTTTGCCTAATGTAAAAGATGGTTCAATAATTGAGTATTCATATGAAGTTAAAACTCCTTTTAGTATATCACCAAATCCAAATACATGGTATTTTCAATCAGATATTCCTGTTTTATGGAGTGAATGCAAAATTAACATTCCCAGTTCTTTAAATTACCAAGTTTTACTAAATGGAAATTTAGATATTAACCAATCAAGGCAAGTAAAAGAAAAATTGAATCAATATGAAACACAAGGAAGGTATGTAGTAAAAAATGCTCCAGCATTTAGAAGTGAGCCTTTTATATCTGCTGCTACAAATTATATTTCAAAAATCGATTTTGAAGTTTTATATGATGATAATTATTCAAATGATTACAAAAGCTTGAATTTATCACTACTCAGTGATGAATATTTTGGAATTAATTTAAGCAAAAATTCGTATTGGGAAAACTTGCCAGTAATGTTACAAAGTCAATATTATGATTCTTTGGCACAGGTACAAGCCGCATATAACTATATAAAATCAAATATGAAATGGTCAGGAGAGATGGGGATGTTCACTAATGATTTTCAAAAAACAATTAATGAACGCAAAGGAAATGCAGGTGAAATTAATTGGATGCTCATCTCTCTGCTTAGAGAAATGGGTTTTGATGCAAATCCAGTAATATTGAGCACCCGTTCTCATGGTAGAATCGACCCTAATTTTGCCTTGATAAAAAGATTTAATTATGTAGTTGCGCATTTGTTTATAAATGGCAAAAATTTGTTTTTGGACGCTACTGAGCCAAACCTCAAACTTGGTATGCTTCCTGTTCGATGTTTAAACCATATCGGATTTTTAGTAAAGCTAGAAGGAAGTCGTTTAGTTTCTTTGGAGCCTTTAGAGAAAGATATACGATTTACTAATGCCCAACTTAAAATAAATGCGGATGGGGAATTGATTGGTACAATAACGAAAGCTTACGATGGTTATGCAGACTTGGCAATCAAAGATAAAATCAAAGAACTAGGGAAAGAGAAGTGGATGGAAGAGCTAAAGGCAGCTAAGCCATTTTGGCAAATAACCAAAAATCATGTTCCAGAAATCATAGACAGTTCAACACCTTTCCGTATTGAACATGAAGTAATCGTTACAGAAATGGTTACTTCATCTGGAGACTTACTGTATGTAAAGCCTATGCTCACAGAAGGAAGAAGCGAAAATCCATTCAAATCGTTAGATCGAAAATATCCAGTAGATTTTGCGTATCCAGCCGAAGAATCATTCACTGCAACTTATGAAATCCCAATAGGCTATAAAGTACTAGAACTCCCAAAAAGTAGCGTAGTCTCTTTGGCAAATAATGGGGGGAAATTTTCGTATGCGTTGTCGGTTCAAGAAAATAAAATCAATTTAGTCAGTCGCCTGACTTTACGTAAAGCTGTGTATGAAGCCGAAGAATATCAGTATTTACGTGATTTTTTTGATAAAATAGTTTCAAAACATAATGAATCTATTGTTCTTAAAAGAAATTAATTCGTACTGGACTAGAAATTAGTTGAATTGGTTAATTAAGTTGTACACAGAACCCCTTTCCCTAGCTCCCTTTCCCAACAGGGGAAAGGGACTTTAGAATCCCTCCCAGCAGGGGAGGGTTGGGCGACCGACGCTCGGTGGGGTGATATAACCTTACTAACTAGTACAATTAGTTGCAAGTAGTATGCAGTATTCTTGCTATCAATCTGATAGCTTTTTTTTGGCTACGAATAAGAAGAATTGATGTAAATGTAATAATATGAGATGGTTATTAATTGGATTATTACTAGTACCATTTTTCACTGCAAGTGCACAGGAAACCCCTATTGATACTAAAGTAAAATTTGGCGAGGTTTCGTTAGAAGATTTTCAAAAGAAAACCTTTGGAGATACCTTGGCTGATGCAGTAGTTCTTTTTGATTATGGCGAATGTGGATTTGAAGTACTAGATGGGGTGAGAAACCTAGTGTTCTACTATCACAAAAGAATAAAAATTTTGCGAAAGTCAGCTTTAGACAGAGCCACACTTCAGCTTTCTTATATTAAATCAGGCAAGAGCCAAACAGAATTACTTGAACACGTAAAAGGATTTACCTATAATCTTCAAAATGGGCAAGTTGTGAGAGAAAAACTCAGAAACGAGATGATTTTTGAAGAAAAACTCTCTAACGACATTGTTCAAACCAAATTCACATTGCCCAACGTAGTGGAGGGGAGTATTTTTGAGTATTCATACATTATTCATATCCCCTTTTCTATTTCAAATAATCCGCCCAGTTGGGCATTTCAAGGTGAATTACCTGTGGTTTGGAGTGAATTTAGGATTTTGATTCCAGAGTGGTACACTTACAAGATTTTGTTAGGTGGTTATTTACCATTGCATATCAATCAAACTCAGCAAACAAATATTTGGTTGGGAAGTCAATCTGCCTATGCGTATCGGCGGCGTTTTGTCGTGAAAGATGCTCCTCCTTTTAGAAATGAGCCATTTATCACGACTCCATCTGACTACATTTCAAAAATTGAATTTGAATTGGCCAGTGTAGGTATGCCAGGAAAAACACAAAACAACTATTCGTTGGATTATCCAACGTTAAATAAAACTTTGCTCGAAGAAGAAACATTTGGAGAAACTATCAAGAATACAGCATTTTTGAAAGACATCGCTATTAACCTCAAAAAAAATGCTTCGGATACGATAACACAGGTGAAAGCAGCGTATGATTTTGTCAGAAGAACAGTCAAATGGAATAATGAATTCGGCATTTTTACAGATTTCTTGCAAAAAGTAGTAGAACGCCAAAAGGGTGATGTTGGAGACATAAACCTACTGTTAGTTGCGTTACTACGAGAAATGGGTTTTGATGCAAATCCAGTACTATTGAGCACTAGGCTACATGGTAAAGTTGATGAGTCGAATGCGATCTTAAAGCGGTTTAATTATGTGGTTGCTCATATCGTGATGGCCGGGAAAGACTTGCTATTGGATGCTAGCGATGAACATCTAAAAATGGGAGTTTTACCCCCATACTGTCTCAACCACATCGGTTTCTTGGTACACCCCACAACCCATCGGTTTGTATCATTAGAGCCTACCGAAAAAGATATTGAGTACAAGAAAGGTGATTTTAGCCTAAACGAAGCAGGGGAGTTGACAGGAACTTTTATGAAATCGTATGGAGGATATAGCGATTGGAGTATCAAAAAGATTCTTAAAAACGAGGGGAAAGACAAATTTATAGAAGGTTTCAAGAAAGCTAAACCGACCTGGACTATCACCAAAATGGAGTTTGCGAACACCAACGAGTTAGATAAATCCACTACGGCTACTTACCAAGTTAGTATTAATGATTACGTGACCAAAGTGGGTAATATCCTTTATCTGAAACCCATGCTCTCAGAAGGTCACAACGAAAACCCTTTCAAGGCGGCAGAACGTAACTTTCCGATTGATTTTGGCTATCAAATGGAAGAAACGTTTATGGCTACCTACGAATTGCCTACTGGCTACTCAATGGCAGAAGCTCCTAAAAACGTAGTAGTGAACCTCCCTAACGGAGGCGGGCGTTTTGCCTTTGTCGTATCAACTCAAGAGCAAAAAATTGTAGTTAACAGTAGAATCCAGCTCAAAAAAGCGCTCTATGCAGCCGAAGATTATGGAGCATTGCGGGAGTTTTTTGATAAAATTGTAGAAAAACATAACCAACAGATTGTCTTGAAAAAGCTATGAAAGCTCAAATCATATTCTTATGGCTGGTAGGAGTAGTTAAGATACAGGCACAAGACTTTTCAATAGCTACCATCCCCGCTGAGTTGCGTGAAAGCGCCCACGCCGTGGTGCGTAGTCATGAAACCCAATTTATTATCAAAAACGCTGGTCAAGCCGTTACGAAGGTAAAAGGCACCATCTCGATTTTGGACGAAAAAGGAGATACCCATGCCCTGCTGTACTTGGCCTATGATAAGTTTACCAAGATAAATGACTTGGAAGCCCGGGTCTATGACGCCAACGGTAAGCAATTAAAAAAACTCAAAAAAGCGGATATTGAAAACATCAATACTTCGGGAAGTGGCATCGGCGATAGTTTTGTGAAAGTAGCCTCAATTGCCTATCCAGTGTACCCCTACACAGTAAGTTATTCGTATGAATATACCACCAAAAACATGATGTTTTACCCAGCATGGGAAGCTATCGCCGACAACGCTGAAGGAACCTCTGTAGAGCAGGCGTCGTTTGTGGTATCGGTGCCAAGTAATCTGAAGCTTCGATACAAAGAGCAGAAAATTCCGGCTAATGCCCTTCAGGTAGTAACCGGAGAACCTACGCTTTATACTTGGAAAGTGACAAACCTAAAAGCACTCAAGCGAACCGACTATAGCCCTTCACCGCAAGAGGAAATGCCTACGGTTTTTACAGGGCCTACTGATTTTGAGGTAGATGATTACAGTGGCAAACTCAATAGCTGGACCGATGTGGGGCGGTTTTATGCCATGCTCAACAAAGATCGAGACGCCTTGCCCAAAGAGCTGATTGATAAAATTAAAAATCTCACTCAGGCCGAACCGACCGAAATAGGCAAAATCCGTAAAGTATATGAATATGTACAAGCCAATACTCGCTACGTGAGTATCCAATTGGGCATAGGCGGCTGGCAGTCTATCAAAGCCGAAGAAGTAGCCGAAAAAGGCTATGGCGACTGCAAAGCACTGACTAACTTTACAATTGCCTTGCTCAAACAAGTGGGGATAAAAGCTTACCCAGCTTTGGTCAAAGCTGGTGATGAGGCACCAGATATTCCTGTCGATTTTCCATCGTTTCAGTTCAACCACGTAATTGCTTGTGTGCCTTTGGCAAAAGATACGGTTTGGCTCGAATGCACCAGCCAACACGACCCCGTAGGGTATTTAGGGAGCTTTACCGATGCCCGCCATGTGATATTGGCTATGGACAACAGCGGCGCTATTGTCACAACCCCTACGTATTCGCATACGGATAACCAGCAAATCAGAAAAGCTACCATTTTGCTCAATGAAAACGCCGAGGCTACTGCTGAAGTACAAACCACTTATTCGGGTCAGCAGCAAGAAACGATTTCGGAAGTGGTGAGAAGTTTGAGTAATGAAGACCAAAAAAAGTGGCTCAATAATCGCCTAACCTTAGCCAGTTTTGAAGTAAAACAGTTTTCATTTCGAGAACAGGGCAACAATGTACCCTCTGTTACCGAAAAACTTCAAATTTTACTGCGAAATGCTTTTACTAAAAGTGGTACTCGGCTTTTTTTGACGCCCAATTTATTTAACAAAGCAGTGAATGTTCCCTTGCCAGATCTCAATCGAAAAGTAGATTTTGAAATGCCTTACAACTACCTTGATGTAGATAGTTTGGTGTTTCGGCTCCCCAAAGGTTATCAGCCCGAATACCTACCCGAACCTGTCGTGATGAAGGCACAATTTGGCAGTTATCAGAGTTCGGTCACCTTGCAGGGAGATATGCTTATATATTGGCGAAGAGTTACCATGAATAAAGGTCGCTATGCACCAGCCTTATTTAACGAATGGGTAGATTATCGAAAAAAGATAGTAAAAATTGATAAAAACCAAGCGGTTTTAGTCTTTAAACTTTAGTAATGAAAGACAATTTTTCAACCCAAGCCAAATTATACGCCCAGTTTCGGCCTACGTATCCTCAGACACTCTATGATTTTGTGTTGGAGGGGCTGCACTCGCACGACTTGGCGTGGGACTGTGCCACTGGCAATGGACAAGTGGCTGTAGTGTTGGCGGGTCATTTTGCGGCCGTAAAAGCCACCGACATTAGTCAAAAACAATTAGACGAGGCTAAACCTGCTCCTACTATTGAATACTTGATTTCCTCGGCAGAACAAACGCCTTTTCCTGACCAATGCTTCGACCTCATCACGGTGGGTCAAGCGTTACATTGGTTTGATTTTGAGCGATTTAATCAAGAAGTTCGTCGCATTGCTAAACCCCATGCTACTATAGCGGTATGGGGATATTCGCTATTGAGTATATCTCCAGAGATAGACCCTGTGGTCAATCATTTTTACCGTGAAATTGTAGGTCCTTACTGGGACCCTGAGCGTCGGCATACCGAAGACCATTACGCCCAGATTCCGTTTCCGTATCAGGATGTAGAAGAGAAGATTTTCCCGATGCAAACACAATGGAACTTTGAGCAACTGATCGGTTATTTCCGTACATGGTCGAGCGTACAGAAATACATCAAACTGAATGGAAATGACCCTGTTGAAGTACTAAGCGAAACCTTGCAGCCACTTTGGGGAGAACCACAAACCCTACGAACCATCACGTTTCCGGTGTTTGTAAAAAAGGGAAAGGTACTATAACCACCTACCTCAACGCAAACAAATCGTTGACTCCTAGCTGGCGGTAAGAGGTAAAACCTTCGCCATAAATAGCCCCAATTTGGTGGCCAAATTCTTGAGCACGAGCCCTGAGAAAATCTAAAAACTCTGGAGAAGACAAGTACGAAGCAGGCTCTGTGCTGGTAGGATCGTAAAACTGACTACGATAAGCTCGAATAGCCTGTTCTTTCAAATTCCAATACGGCGTAATATCTACTATAAAATCAGGCTTAACATAGCGGTCTTGAATGTAATGGTACACCCACTTGGGTCGCCAAGCAGGCTGTTCAGTACCATCGGCTTCGTAGGTTTTTATCATCCGAAGACCTGACAAAAAACACGCATCATTGGCCAACTGGGCAGCTTTAGGATGGTCCAGATGGCGGTCATCAATGGCATTGGCCAATACAATTTCGGGCTGGTACCGCCGAATCGCTTGCACTACCTTGAGTTGATGTTCTTCGTCGTTTTTGAAGAATCCATCTCGAAACCCCAAGTTTTCTAACACATGAATCCCTAAAATCTGCGCTGCATCAGCCGCTTCTTTTGCCCTGATTTCAGGGGTGCCTCGGGTGCCTAATTCACCTCTCGTAAAATCCACAATACCCACTTTACGCCCTTTGGCAATTTGAAGAGCAAGAGTGCCCCCAACCGACATTTCGGCGTCGTCGGGGTGAGCAGCTAAGGCAAGGATGTCGAGTTTCAAAACAATTAAAACTAGAAGGTGGTTGGATTATTTTATCCGAATTTTCCGACCCACCCGTAAGGTAGAACGAGTAGATAGGCGATTCATTTTAGCTAATTTTTGAACAGAAGTGCCGTGGCGAGCTGCAATTTCGGCCAAGGTATCACCCGACCGAATTTTAACCCATTTGGTAGTACGATACTTTACTTTTTTTGCCCCTGCCTCAAACTCACTCTCAATCCGAGATGTAATATTAAAGGTCTCTCGGGTAATTAGAAAATGTTCAGATAAAATTTTGTTTTCGGGAAAATCATAAATCTGCTTGGCGTTGAACGGATTCCCTTCGTAGCGGGTTTCGAAGTGCAGGTGTGAACCAAAGCTCCGCCCGGTGTTACCCCCCAAACCAATAAGGTCGCCAGCCTTGACAAGCTGGTGGTCTTCTACCAACTGCCGAGAGAGGTGTCCGTAGAGGGTTTCAAGACCATTGTAGTGGCGTATGACCACAAAGCGTCCGTAGCCGCCGCCATCCCAGCCCACAATCCGCACCATGCCGTCGAAGGCGGCATTAACAGGGTCACCAGTTTCGAGGTCTAAGTCAACTCCCGCATGAAGGCGCCCCCAACGAGGCCCAAAGTTTGAAGTAACGGTGTTTTTTTCAAGCGGCATCGACCATAGCTGATTTTTGGCTGGGTCATAGAGGTGGATGTCAACTACGTCATCAAAATCTTTAGGATCTAAGCCATATGGGTCAATGATTCGAGAATCCCAAATAGAATAATAGGTAGCAATATTGACCCAGTCTTCGCTTACGTCGTCATCGTCGGGTTCGACGGCCGAGCTATCTGCATTAACTACCCGCATTTCGATGCGTTCCTCAATCACATCGGTTTCAGCTTCTTTCAGTACTTTAGTAGTGTCTCGCCGTTCGCTCATGATGGGAGCTACCTGCACCATAGGGGCAGGCGCAGAGCTAGGCTTGTCAGCTTTGGGGGGGTCTTGTTTTGGCGGAATTTCAGTTTGCGGAACAGGCTGAAATTGCGTTTGAAACTGCAATTTTGGGGTATCTTCTTCTAATTCTTCAAACTCATTTTTCTTTTTATCGTCTTTTTTCTGTGAATTGGGCGTGATAGTAGGCTTCTTTTTAAAAAGACCTTTTTCTTGCCCCAACGACAGGGAAAACGAACCAATGAGCAGACATAAGGTTAACCAGTAGTAGTGCTTCATCATGCGCAGGTTAGGAAAAGCAAAGCCTTATGAAAAAGGAAGTAAGAAGTAAGAATGACGGTGCTGCTGTTGAGAAAAATTCTGTGCAACACGTTTCTTACTTCCTACTTCGTAATTCGCTCGCTCCGCTTTCCGATTAGTGGGTTAGTTCTAATTCCTTTGCTGCTAAATAGCGTTCGGCATCAAGGGCTGCCATACAACCTGTGCCAGCTGCCGTGACGGCTTGCCGATAAACGCTATCTTGTGCATCTCCACATGCAAAAACGCCTTCGATATTGGTTTTAGTACTTCCGGGGATAGTTTTTATATAACCAGCCGCATCTAAGTCCAAATAGTCTTTGAAAATATCGGTGTTTGGCTTGTGGCCAATGGCTACAAAAAAGCCCTGAACATCAAGAACTTGCACTTGGTTTGTGACGTTGTTTCGTACCCGCACACCACTCACTATTTCGTTCCCTAAAATTTCTTCGGTTTCGGTATTCCAGAGAATCTCTACATTGGGTAAGGATTGTACTCTCTTCTGCATGACCAACGAAGCACGGAGCTCGTCACGGCGTACAATCATATATACTTTATTACAAAGTTTTGACAAATAACTGGCTTCTTCAGTTGCGGTATCACCACCACCCACGATGGCTACGTCTTGTTTGCGGAAAAAGAACCCGTCACAAACGGCACAGGCCGATACCCCTCGGCCATTAAACTCTTGTTCTGAAGGTAAACCCAACCATTTGGCCGAAGCCCCTGTGGCAATAATCACGGCATCAGCAGTGATTTCGTGGGTATCGTCAATCCAAACTTTGTGACTTTCGCCTGAGAAATCAACCTTAGTGGCCATGCCGTAGCGGATGTCAGTTCCAAAGCGTTCAGCTTGTTTTTGAAAATCCATCATCATTTCGGGGCCTTGAATACCCTCTGGATAGCCTGGATAGTTTTCTACTTCGGTGGTGATAGTGAGCTGTCCGCCAGGCTGAATACCTTGGTACAAAACAGGCTTCATACCAGCCCGAGCAGCATAAATAGCCGCTGTGTAACCTGCTGGACCTGAGCCAATTATTAAACAATGAATGTGTTCGGATGTCATATTTTTAATCAAAAAATCTGTCAACGTGGGTTTTATCAATGAAAATGAGTGCGCCGACATAGGGTTGATGCCTATGTAACACAAATCAGGTTACAAAAATGCCATTTTTTGGGTAAAAGGGAAAATCAAAAAAGAATTGACCAAAAACTGCTTATTGATGTTTTGTGTAATATATTGATTATCAGGAGATAAGTAAAATAAGGTTATCAATTACTAAAGCATCTTTACCTCGATACGTCGGTTTACTTTTCGGTTTTCTTCCGACGTATTGGGCATGAGAGGGCGAGTTTTGCCATAACCTTCCGTCTTTATTTGTTCGGGTTTTACACCCTGCTGCACCAAATACTCACCTACAGCCTGGGCTCGTTTTCGAGAGAGCAAGAGATTTTCGGTGTCTTTACCGATGTCATCGGTATGGCCCGAAATTTCTACTTTGAGTGTAGGATTTTGTTTCAATAAGGTGAGTAGTTTGACGAGCTCTATCTTCGATTTTTCTTCGAGTGAGTATTTACCTGTTTCAAAATAGACGTTGTTCAAAACCTCTTTCCGGTCTTTGACAAGGGGTTCCAAGTAAATATCCAAGATTTTGTCGCCTGCGTTATCGCCCGAATAGTCAAACGACAGACTTTTAAAAAAATACCCTGACTTGTTGACATAAACAGCATATTCACCGCCGTCATTTAAGATAGTAGTATAATTTCCTGTTTGCGAATCAGATGGAATTTTGGTTTCTAATTGGTTGGTTTTAAGGTTGAACAGTTCGATTTCAGCCCCAACAGGCTTCTTGGTGACCACATCAAAAACGCTTCCTTTGAGATAATTAGCCTTCTTAAATTGCCGAATGAGCTCGGTTGGCATATCAAACTCATAAAGTTTGGCGTTTCGCTTGCCAATTTCTTGGGTTTCTTCGAGCGAATAATAGCCCTTTTTGCCATCAGCAGTGATAAACAAGGCCACCTGGTCTTCGTGAGTGTTGATGGGATAGCCTAAATTTTGGGGCTTGGACCATCCTGTAGTCGTTAGTTCACTAAAAAAAACATCCAAACCACCCAAGCCCAAATGCCCTTCGCTGCTGAAAAACAGAGTCTTGCCATTGGCGTGCATAAATGGCGAGAGGTCGTCGTCGGGGGTGTTGATGGTGTTTCCTAAGTTGATGGCTTTGGACCAGTCCCCCAACGAATCCTGCCGACTTACCCAGATGTCACGTTTGCCCAAACCTCCCATTTTGTCTGACACAAAATACAAGGTTTTGCCATCGGGCGATAGCGCTGGCTGCGACTCCCAAGCCGGCGAGTTGATTTCCCGACCTAAATTCTGGGGTTCTGACCAATCGTTACCTGTTTTGTGAGTAATAAACAAATCACAGTTCCCGAAACCTTTGCGGCCTTGACAACTCGTAAAAACAAGCGTACGTCCATCTGCCGAAATACTACAAGTTCCTTCGTTTTCGGGGGTGTTAATGACCGCAGAGAGACTCGTGGGCGATGTCCAAACCCCATTCTCAAGATGGCTAACAAACAGGTTTTCGTTTTCGTTGATTTTTTCAGTGGCCGTAAAAATCAACGTCTCTCGGTCGGCAGTAAGTACTGGAAAATATTGGGAAGGAAAAATATTAATTTCTTTTAATGGCCTTACATTCAGTACATAAGGCTTATTCATGGCCGATAAAGCAAAGCGGCAGGTCTCTACATTGCGGCTGACTCTTTTAGAAACAAAGCTGTTGCTGGGAGTGAGCGAAAATTGTTTTTCGTAATACTGAAGCGCCTGCTGATACTTGCCGTGGCGCAGGTAATAGTTGCCCGTAAACTGGTACGCCGACGCCAAAGCTGGTAAGTCGGGGTTGAGGTCAATACTTTTTTTGTAAAGTTCGAGGGCTTTGTCGTACTGGCGTGTGAGTTCGTACAAACTACCCAGTCGCATCCACGCTTCGGCAAAGGCAGGGTCTTTTTCGACGGCTTTTTCGTAGAAGTTGAAGGCTTCTTCCACCTTGCGTTGCTGAAAGGCCTCCGTTGCTTTTTGATACAGCTCAACGGCCTTTTTGTTGGTGCTACTCAGATTTTGGGCTTGCCCTACCCAAGGCAGAACACAACTAACTAATAGTAAAAAATAGGGTAGGAGGGCCTTTTTACCTCCAAGCTGCTTTAGCGTGGGGGTAAATCGGAGCAATCTACCCTTGATAAGAACAAACAGATAACGAATAACGGATGACGAAAAGCGGTTCCTCATGGAATATTCATGTACTTGTGTACTTGTAACGAAATTCGCCACTTCGGATTGTCTTTGATGTACTCAATGATGAGCGGGAGCATTTCGGCAGAGCGACTCCACTCGGGCTGTAGGTAGAGTTTGCAGTCCGGACGGAGGTTTTGGGCGTACATTTCCGCAAAATCAAAATCGCTTTTGTTGTAAATGATTGCCTTGAGTTCGTTGGCTTTTTCAAAAATATCAGGGTCAGGAGCTTTGAATTTTTTAGGTGAAAAACACACCCAATCCCAAGTTCCTGTGAGTGGATATACGCCCGATGTTTCGATATTGGTTTGAAAACCAGCGGCTTTTAAGCTCGTAGTTAATGAATCCAGATGGTGCATGGCAGGTTCACCACCGGTAATGACGGCAAGGCGCCCTTCGTGTTGGGAGGCTTGGGCTACCAAGGTCGAAACGGCTACAGCAGGGTGGGCATTGATGTCCCATGATTCTTTGACGTCGCACCAATGGCAACCTACGTTACAACCGCCCAATCGGATAAAATAGGCGGCTCTTCCTTGGTGAAATCCTTCGCCTTGTAGGGTGTAGAATGCCTCCATAACAGGCAAAGTATCGGTTGTAGTAAGGGTATTCACTTTTTTTTCTTCTTTTTGTTTTGGTGAGCCAATTCATCTACAATGATGGCTTCATGAATGAGTTGCAGTAGGGCTTCTTCTCGCTGATTGACTTCTTCTACCGACCGAAAAGCAATGGTACGCACCACTTTACGCCCTTTTTCTTCGAGCAAACCTTGCTCATTAGAGAGCTCAAACCCACGAACAAAGCCCAGATCCACTTCGCCTTTTTTGCGCCAAGTCAAGTAAAATACCCACGAATACCGACAGTAAAAAGGGGTATTAAACATAAACTTTTCTTCGATAAACGGAAGCGCATCCAGTAGCAACCGCCTGATTCGTAGCATGATAGAGCGCTGTGGTTCAGGTTTTTCCAAGATATAGTCTTTGGCTTGTGACATCGGTAGCACTAAGGCTCAAAATGGGACAACAAATTAACAATGAATGCAGAGGATTTCCACTAAAATTTGATATTTTGATGCGATATAAGTAGGTTTAAGCAAAAAGCCAACACGCTGGGGCATTTGTTGGTTCCTTATTGTTTCATGTTAAATCAAGTCTGTATGCAAACCCGAGGAAGAACGTCAAAGCAATATTTTCTGACACTTACCATTTTGTTTGGGGCGTTGTTGTTTGCCCAAGTCATCTTAGCCGTAATGGCGTATTTCTTAGTGGTATTAGGAAGCTTCAAAGGTGACCCAAGCCTTGATGATACCTTTCAGTTTGTGGTACCCGTAGTGGTAGGTGGGGGCATAGCAGCTAGTTTTTTATTGAGCCGTTTTTTGATTCAGTCTGCCAAGCAAAAAACCGACTTGTCTAGTAAACTCTTGGCCTATCGGTCCGCCTTCTTGATACGCTGTGCTTTGTTAGAAGGTCCTTCGCTGCTTGGCTGTGTGGTGTGCATGATTACTGGCAACAAGCTCTATTTGGCAGTTGTTGCTGTCAGTATTGCGCTGTTTGTGATGAACACCCCTTCGGCAAAGCGAATTACCGAAGAGCTAGAACTTGACTACAAAGAAACAGGCTTGCTCAACGACCCGGACGCCATTGTGACCAACGAGCCTGTTTATCACTAACGTACAGTGGGCTTGTCGGATAATCAAAAATAACCCCTGACAGAGTTTTTAGCCGCTGTCAGGGGCGTTCTAGTAGTTCACTCTTAATGCGCTTCTAACCAGTTTTTGCCAGTACCCATGCCTGTTTCCATACGTACGGCCAGCGGCAAAGCATGCACCATCAGGTCGTTGACACGCTCTTTGAGCAGTTCTATTTCGCTGTAATGGGCGTCAAATACCAATTCGTCATGCACCGTCAGAATCATCGAAGATTTGAGCTTTTCTTTTTTCAAGAAATCATGGATTCTAATCATCGCAATCTTAATCATATCGGCGGCTGAACCCTGAATCGGGGCGTTGATGGCGTTACGTTCGGCAAAGTTGCGCTCGGTCATGTTGCGGCTGTTGATGTCTCGCAAATACCGACGTCGGCCCATAATCGTTTCTACGTATTCTCGCTCTCGGGCTTCTACAATGGCGCTGTCCATGTACTGCTTGATGCGAGGAAACTCTTTGAAGTAGTTGTCAATGATTTCTTTGGCTTCGGCTCGTGGAATCTCCAAGCGTTGTGCCAAACCAAAGGCCGAAATTCCATAAATGATACCAAAATTGACCATTTTGGCCTTGCGACGCATGTCGGAAGTAACTTGGTCGAGACTGACGTTAAAGACTTTACTGGCCGTAGTGGAGTGGATGTCAATACCTCGGTTGAAGGCTTCCATCATACTTTCGTCCTGACTAAAGGCGGCCATAATCCGTAGTTCAATCTGCGAATAGTCAGCCGATAGAATGACGAAATCGTCGTTTTGAGGAACAAACGCCTTCCGAATTTCTCGACCTCGTGGCGTCCGAATCGGAATATTTTGGAGGTTCGGATTGGTACTACTCAAGCGACCTGTGGCAGCCACAGCCTGATTGTAGGAGGTGTGTATCCGACCCGTTTTGGGCGAAATTAGCAAGGGTAAGGCATCTATATAGGTGGATTTGAGCTTTTGTAATTCTCTAAAATCCAATATTTTACGAGCAATCTCAAACTCGCTTTCTAGCTTAGAAAGTATCTCTTCGCCAGTGGCGTATTGGCCTGTCTTGGTCTTTTTGGCGTTTTTGTCCAGTTTCAGTTTTTCAAACAAAATTTCACCCAACTGCTTCGGCGAGGCAATGTTGAAGCGTTGACCTGCCAGCTCAAAAATCTGCTGCTCAGTTTGTTGAATATCAGTGGCTAGG
This sequence comes from Spirosomataceae bacterium, assembly GCA_046329195.1. Taxonomy (GTDB): domain Bacteria; phylum Bacteroidota; class Bacteroidia; order Cytophagales; family Spirosomataceae; genus JAXLVB01. The sequence continues at coordinate 3,067,823 of JAXLVB010000001.1, forward strand.
GTTTCTGACAATTCTTTAAGAGCGGGTACGTCTATCCGCACGCCTTTGATTTCCATGTCGGCCAATACGTGCACGAGGGGCATCTCTACGGTTTGGAATAGCTTTTCGGCATTGGATTGAGCCAGTTCGGCTTGTAAAATAGCTCTCAATTGTAGGGTAATATCGGCATCTTCGGCAGCATATTCGGTGATTTCTGGAATCGCTACATCTCGCATATTTCCTTGATTTTTCCCTTTCTTACCAATCAATTCTTCAATCGGAATAGGACTGTAATTCAGATACTTCTCGGCCATGCGGTCCATCTTGTGTTGCCCTTCGGGTTCTACCAGATAGTGCGCCAGCATGGTGTCATAACAAGGTTCAGCCACAGCGATGCCATAGTTTTGCAACACCATCAAATCAAACTTGAGGTTGTGAGCAATTTTCTCGATGTTAGGGTTCTCCAGTACAGTTTTAAACTCCTGCACAATGGCTTTGGCTTCGTTTTGGTCGGCAGGAATCGGAATGTAAAAAGCCTCATGCGGCAAATACGCAAAGGCCAAACCGACCAATTCGGCTTCAAAGGTGTCGGTCGAGGTGGTTTCGGTATCGAAACAGAAGCGTTGTTGAAGACTTAGGTAATGCACCAAACTTTGGCGTAGTTCGGGTGTATCTACACAATGATAGCGATGCACCACCGTGTTTACGGTATCTTTACTGCTGCTTTCGGCATAGGTGTTTTCTGTGTCGGTGTCGTCATAAGAGCCTGTTACCAAGGGCTTTTCGGGCGATAACGACGCAAACAAATCCATTTGGCCCGTAGCCTCGGTGCTTTTTTTAGAAGGTGAAGGTGCTTTGGTCGCCACTCCTTCATGTTGAGGAGGCGCAGAAGTGGTCGTAGGTTCGTCGCCCAGCAATCTTCGGCGGAGTGTTCTGAACTCCAGTTCGTCCAACAGCTGCGATAATACTTCACGGTTAGGAGCTTCGTAGAGCAAGGCTTGTTCGTCGAAAGGGACGGGTACTTCTGTGAAAATAGTGGCAAGTTCTTTGGATAACATGCCTTGCTGGGCAAAATTTCGTACGTTTTCCTGCAATTTGCCCTTGAGCTGGTCCACATTGGCAATGAGGTTTTCAACGCTACCGTATTCTTGCACGAGCTTTTGAGCCGTTTTTTCACCAACACCTGGAATCCCAGGGATGTTGTCCACGGCGTCGCCCATAAGGCCCAGCATATCAATTACTTGCGAGATTTGGTTGATGCCCCACTTATCAAGCACTTGCTGTACGCCAAGCACCTCAATGTCTTTGCCCATGAAGGCAGGCTTGTACATAAAAATATGCTCTTCTACGAGTTGTCCATAGTCTTTGTCGGGTGTCATCATATACACATCAAACTCGTTGGTGCGGGCGGCAGCTTTGGCAATAGTCCCGATGACGTCGTCGGCTTCGTAGCCGTCGAGCATCAAAATTGGGATATTCATGGCTTGGCAAAGGCGAATCACATAAGGAATGGCCACGGTGATGTCTTCGGGTTGCTCTTGGCGCTGGGCTTTGTATTCTACATACTGTTCGTGCCGAAACGTCGGTTTAGGCGTATCAAAAGCCACGCCCAGGTGCGTTGGTTTTTCTTTTTGAAGCACGTCTAATAGCGTGTTGGCAAAGCCAAATACTGCACTGGTATTCAGACCTTTTGAGGTGATTCGGGGTGTTTTGGCAAAGGCAAAGTGCGCTCTGTAAATAAGCGCCATAGCATCGAGCAGAAAAAGCTTTTTCATGGAAAAACAAGTGGAAAAGAAGCACATCCATCAAGAATACGGTATCGCAAAGACTCAATGGTATGCTGTGACAATGAAACGGACAAAATTATCAAAATATCAGTTCGTGGGATGCAAATCCACAAAAATCAAGGATGTTTTGTAATATTGTTGGGTGAATACAGGTCCTTATGGTTATTCGTTATCTGTTATCCGTTATTTGTAAAGTGTGTTTGGTCAAAGGATAGCAACAGGTAATTAGATATGACTTTAGACCTAATTTGCTTATTAGACAAAATACCATCACTAAAAAGTGAAAAAATGATAAAGCGAATATCTATACAAAACTTTAAAAGTCTTAAAAACGTAACACTTGATTTACAACGAGTGAACTTATTGATTGGTCCCAATAATTCAGGAAAGACGAATTTTTTGAAAGGATTAGAGTTTTTAAAATATGCGCTTTTTAAGAAGAGTAATTCAACATTGGAGTTTAGTTTGATGGAATATTCATACAAACATGAGGAATCAACAATAAGTTTTAATGTTTTTTTTGAAGAACATAACGTTAACAAACATATAGAAATTCAATTCGGGGATATAGGTGATGGAATTACGATAATTGAACTAACAAAAAAGGATGAAAATAACCCATATAATATTATTAATTCAGCAGTAAACTTTGAAGAAAATAAAGGTTTATTTAATAGTTTGAAAGGAATACGTATTTACAAACCAGATGCAAGTAAAATTCTGAATTCATATCCTCTTATTCCTAATGATGGTAGTGTTAATGCAGATGTCTCTGATATAATAGCTTTCTTCGATAGAATAAGAGATAGTAATCCTGAAATATTTGAGGCAATACAAGCTGACTTAACTACTTGCACACCAGAATTTTCAGGCATTAGATTTTTAACAGTACTTCCTAATGAAGTGATGAAGTCGCAATACGGAGACAAAACATTTAAAATGTTTGGCCTATATCATACAAAGCATAAAGAAGTATATTGGGCTAATGAGCTTTCAGAAGGAACTATTTACTTTCTTGCTTTACTATGTATCATACACCAATTAAATCCTCCAAAACTTTTGCTGCTTGAAGAACCCGAACGAGGCATCCATCCTCGCCGTATTCAAGAAGTCATGGATTTTATTTTCAGATTAGCTGAAGAGAAAGATATTCAGGTGATTATGACATCACACAACGAGAACGTAGTGAATTATTTTTCGGAAATGCCAGAGTCCATATTTGTTTTTGATAAAGATGAGGAAGGGGCAACCCAGGTAAGAAATTTGCTTAATGAAATAATTTTACCATCACATCAAAAAAGTGAACAAGATGGAATAGAAACTATAGACTTCACAAGCGACCTTGGCAAAAACTGGGTTTATGGACTATTAGGAGGAGTACCAGAATGAAAAAAATTAAATACACCTTATTGGGAGAAGGATTTGCAGAAGAAGAGTTTATCGCTATCTACTTAAAAAAAGTAGGAGTTAAATTAGATTTTGAATTACAACGTAATACAAAATTAAAATTAACTAATCCTAATAAAGAAAGAGTGTTAGAGAATGCTAAGAATTTTTGTATTCGGTCACTCTCTGATTTGAGAGATGATTTGTTTGTAGTAGGTATAGATTTAGATGAAGCAGATTATTCTTTAGAAAAATTTGAAGCTGCCAAGCAAAAGGTTGAACAAGCAATAGGCAAGAATTACGAACAATTCAAAACCCAAGTAATCATTTTTGTGCCTATTCAAGCGATTGATTATTGGCTATATTATCAGTACTATAAACTTCAGAATACCAAAAAGCCTGCTGACAATAGTTTAGAAAGCAAAACTAAAAATGAAGTGAAAAATAGAATTTATCCTGAAAAAAATGAAAGGGCAATCAGGAAAATTGCACGACAAGTTTCGGAGAAAGCGGATTTTGAAGAGTTAGCAAAGCAATCAAGTAGCTTCAAAGATTTTCATAAACAGACCCAATCGTTCTTAAATTCATTGCGTGTAAGGTAGCCCCCATGTCCAAACACTTCAAAATAGCAAAAGATAACCTCAATACCTCGCCGGGTACGCTCACGTACGTCGGCAAAGAGGTAACGTATGCTACTCGTATTCACTTGATTGAATACGACGAAGATTCGTTTCAAGAAACCGAAGTGAAACAACTTCACGATTGCCTTCCCGACGATGATACAGGACAGGTGTCGTGGCTCAACGTGGATGGTATTCACGAAGCCAACGTCATTGATCACATCGGAAAACACTACGAACTCCACCCGTTGCTGCTCGAAGACGTGATGAACACCCAGCAAAAACCCAAGCTGGAGTATTTCAACGATGATGTGTTGTTCCTGACGTTCAAGTCCTTGGAGTTTAATCCCTACAATCGGGAGATTGAGCAAGAGCATGTATGCTTGGTGCTGGGCGACGACTGGCTCATTTCGTTTCAGGAAGAACGCATGAGGGATTTGTTTGCGCCAGTGCTTCAGCGGATTAAGGCTTCGGCGGGCAAAACTCGCCGCAATGGAGCCGATTACCTGCTGTTTTCATTAATGGATACCATTGTGGACGGTTATTTTACGGTTCTCGAAAAAGTGACGGAACGCCTCGAAGACATCGAAGAACGAGTCACTCGCAAGGCTGATAATCGGCATATCAACGACATTTATGCCCTCAAACGAGAGCTGACTTTCATGCGTAAGGCTATTTATCCGCTTCGAGAAATCCTGAGTAGCCTTATTCGCAACGACCAAGACGAGGTACTGATTCGTGCTTCTACCAACCCCTACCTGCGTGATACGCTCGACCATATCATCCAAATCATCGAAACCATTGACTCGTACCGAGAGCTCATTGCCAGCTTAATGGACTTGCATTTGTCCTCTATTAGCAACCACCTCAACGAAGTCATGAAGGTGCTTACTATCATTTCGGTGATTTTCTTGCCCTTAAATTTGATTGTTGGTTATTATGGTATGAATTTTGACGCTCTGCCGGGCATTCATGGCCCCGATGGGCACTTGTGGGTCTTGGGCGGTATGATTGCCATTGTGGCAGGGATGATGTATTATTTCAAACGACAAAATTGGTTATGAGCCAAGTGATTAACGCTTCTGTTATCCAAACCACCAAAAAATATCTATTGACCGATAGCCGTAAGGTGACTTCTCCCAAAGAGTCTATTTTCTTCGCTATCAGTGGCTTACACCACGACGGTCATGCGTTTCTTCAAGAATTATATCAAAAGGGTGTACGAGAGTTTGTGGTAGAGCGCCCCGTACCTGCCTCAGACCTCAAAGCCATGCCTGAGGCCACTATCTGGCAAGTACAGCACAGCTTGGCGGCTTTGCAAGGTTTAGCAGCCGAGCATCGCAGGCACTTTAGTATCCCGGTAGTGGGTATCACGGGCTCTAATGGGAAGACCATCGTCAAAGAATGGCTGTATCAGTTGTTGTCTAAGAGCTATCATGTAGTTCGGAGTCCCAAAAGCTATAATTCGCAGTTGGGTGTGCCGTTGTCGGTATGGCAAATGAACGACACCCATACCTTGGCCTTGTTTGAGGCAGGTGTTTCAAAGCCTGGCGAAATGGCCAAACTCGAAGCTGTGATTCAACCCAGTATTGGTATTTTTACCAACATAGGCTCTGCACACGACGAGGGTTTTGAAAACCGCCGTCAGAAGGTGTTAGAAAAACTGACTTTGTTCAAAAATGCCTGGCTGTTGATTTACTGCAAAGATTACCCCGAAATAGACCAAGCTATTCAAGATGATTTTAGGGTAAATAATCCTGATTGTCAGTTGCTTGGCTGGTCAAGAAAGCAGCCCGCCGAAGTACGGGTAAGCCAACGTATCCTCAACGACACTACTTCCGTAGTGGTCAACCACCAGTTTGCAACGTATCAGTTTAATATCCCCTTTACTGACGAGGCTTCTGTTGAAAATGCTCTTCATTGCATTGTGCTAATGATAGGGCTAGGGTTTAGTCCGAGTGCCATACAGGATGGCCTCAATCGCCTGCGCCCCGTGTCAATGCGCCTCGAACTCAAGGAAGGTATTAATGGCTGCTACTTGATTGACGATAGCTATAACAATGATTTGGCGGGCCTGACACTGGCGCTGGATTTTCTGCATTCACAACAGCAACGCAAACATAAGGTACTGATTCTGTCAGACATCTTAGAGTCGGGGATGAGCGAGACAGAATTGTATAGTTATATAGCGCAACTCATTAAAAATAAGGGAGTTAATCAGTTTGTGGGCATAGGCGAAACCTTTCTCAAAAACCAGTCGCTGTTTACCCCACCAGCCAAGTTTTATGCCAGTACCGAAGACTTTTTGCAGAAACTTAGACCCACCGATTTGTGGCAGAGCGTAGTGTTGGTCAAAGGGGCACGGAAGTTCCAGTTTGAGCGCATTATCAACCGCCTCATCGAAAAAACACACGGTACAGTCTTAGACATTAACCTCGACTCCATTTCGCATAACCTCAATTATTTCCGTGAAAAAATTGGGCAAGACACCAAAATCATGGTGATGGTTAAGGCGTTTGCCTATGGTAGCGGTGCAGCTGAGGTGGCTAATTTATTACAGTTTCATCGGGCCGACTACTTAGCCGTGGCCTATGCCGACGAAGGTGTTCAGCTCCGAGAGCATGGCATTCGGACACCCGTGATGGTGATGAATCCGTCGGCGCAGTCGTTTGATAAAATGATAGCCCATCAGCTTGACCCTGAGCTATATAGCCTACGCATCTTGAACGAGTTTGCCGAATATACCTATAATCAGAACCTCAGTTCTAAAATCCATATTAAACTCGACACGGGTATGCACCGACTGGGTTTTGAGGAGCATGAACTGGAGGCGTTGATAGACGTATTGCGACAGAACCCCAACTTGATGGTAGCTTCGATATTTAGCCATTTAGCAGCGGCTGACGAAAGCCAGTTCGATGACTTTACGAAACTTCAAGTAGAGCGATTTACCCGCATGGCCAACCAAATCGAAGAAGCGATTGGCTACACACCCGACCGTCACTTGCTCAACTCGGCAGGGATTGCTCGCTTCCCCGAAGCCCGCATGAGCATGGTTCGTTTAGGCATTGGGCTGTATGGTGTGGCGGTGAAGCCCGAAGACCAAGCTCATTTGCAAACGGTAGGTACACTCAAAACGGTCATCTCACAAATCAAACACCTAACAGCAGGCGAAACCGTAGGTTATGGCCGTAGGGGAGTGGTGGAGCAAGACATGAGTATAGCCACAATTGCCATTGGCTACGCAGACGGCTACGACCGACGGTTCAGCGGAGGGGTAGGTAAGGTGTTGATTAACGGGCAGTTATGTCCAGTCATCGGGAATGTGTGTATGGATATGACGATGGTGGATATCACCAACGTAGAAGCCGAAGAAGGCGATGAAGTCATTGTGTTTGGTAAAAACCCAACGATTCGCCAATTAGCCGACTGGATTGGTACCATTCCTTACGAAATCTTGACGGGCGTCAGCGAGCGTGTAAAACGAGTTTTTTACCGAGAAGGCAATTAGAACTGTAATAAGGACAAACGTAAACGAATAAGCTACAAATTGGTGAATCGTGCTACAACGTAAGCCGATATTTCAGACTACCCGCATTGTGAATTTCCAGCCAACCTTCTGGCACGTGCTGGAGCCGATGCGGGTAGTGCCGTGTTAGGGTGGTAGGGTCGAGAAAAAACACCTGCGGCGGCAGTGCTTCTTCGTACCGAAACCCTAATTTTTCATAACTGCGCCCATCAGACCAATCACGGTCGGCATAGGTCATCACATCGTTGGGGTGATGTTCTCGAATAAAGGCTTGCAAGAGTTTATCCAGCCCACCCACCACGGTACATCCCATCAAGTTAGCAAACCGAATCAACTCATACGAGCGATGGGTTTGTTGTTCCTTAATGAAATTTCTTCCACCCGAAAAGGTAGCCACTGCCACAAGCGTAGGGGTGTTGTACCTAGCCTGATAGGCTGATTTTATGAATAAACCATACTTGAACTTCGATGTAGTGAGTACTTGTAAGTGGTTTGTTTCCAGAAACTTGTCAGCAGTCAGCCTGTCAATGCGCTTGACTTCGCAGAGGCGAGCGTGAATCTTGGCGGAATGGCCTGCCAGCGCTAACAAACGAGCCTTGACCAGTTCTTGATGACTGCGCCAAACGTCTTCCCATAGATGAATCACCCTTAGTTTTTGAGAAGAAGCAGATGCTGAAATCTTTTTGAAAAATGATGCATCAAGCTGATGTTGACGAACAAGTTGGAGCGATACCAAGTGCAAAACCACGTCGGATGGCTCAAGACGTACACAGAAAAAAGGCGTATTTTCCAAGAAAGCAGGCTGCCATCCGATGCTATTTGTCGCTAAAAAATCAATTACTTCGCTCAAATAAACGTCTTGCTCCATCCTATTTTCTAACCTTGTCTTGACTGCTATGCCTTATTTATCAATCCAACGCTTAAAGATAGGGGCTTTTTCTCGGCTTACTTCCACATCGGGAGCCGAAGCGAGTTTTAGTTTCACAAAAAGCTTACCTGATGAGTCGCTTTTGTAGCTGTCGATGGCATTGATATGGATGATTTGCCGGCGTCCTGCTCTAAAAAATTCAGTAGGATTCAGCAAGTCCTCCACTTCGTCCAACGTTTCTTGACTGGCAATGTACTTTTGGCCATCGGCTGTTAGTAAGAAAATCACTTCATCCAAATAAAACATCCGAACGTCAGCAATATTGATAGGCACGGTAGAATTGCGGTGTTGAACCACAATACGCTCCTTGTAGGTACGTGAGTTTTGAGCCGGGTGGTTGGTAAGAGCCTGAATCAACTGTGAAGGCAACTGTGGTGACTGTAAAGCTTTGAATTTCTCAAGAGCCCTGATGAGGTCGTCTTCGTCAATTGGCTTGAGTAAATAGTCTATCCCATTGACTTTGAAGGCTTTAATGGCGTATTCGTCGTAGGCCGTTGCAAAAATAATGGGGCATTTAATATCAAAATAATTGAACAAGTCGAAACTAATGCCATCAGAAAGCTGAATATCCATAAACATTAAATCAGGCTCGGCGTTTTGCATAAACCAACGGCGGGCCGATTTTACACTGGGCAGTACATCCAATACTTCTATGTGTGGAGCCACGTCGTCGAGCATTCGCTTGAGTTGTTCGGCAATGAGTGATTCGTCTTCAATAATCAGGGCTTTCATGGTGGGTAAATGTTACAAAAGGGGGAGTTTGACAATGAAAAAATGCTCCGTTTCTTGGATTTCGACTGGAACAGTTGATAAATAAGTGTATAAACTTCGTAGGCTTTGCAGCCCCATAAGGCGTTTGGTTTCGGGGATGTTTTTGCGTTGAAGGTTGTTCTCAACAACCAAAAAATGGTTTTGAACGGTAACACGCACCGTCAACGGCGACTCGATGTCGGTGATGTTGTGACGAGTGGCGTTTTCGACTAAAATCTGCAAAGCTGTAGGCACAATTTTATTGGGCGGAACGGGCAAGGTCACTTCCAAGCTAACAACCAGCCCTTTGCCAAACCGAGTTTGGAGAAGGTCGGCGTAGTCTCGCATAAATTTAAGCTCGTCTTCTATCAAGACCAACCGCTTGGCATTACTGCTCAGTACATAACGGTACACCCGAGTAAGCTGATTCAAAAACTTAGTTGCCAGCTTTTGGTCGCTGTGAATAAGACTTTCGAGCGTGGCTAAGCTGTTAAACAAAAAGTGTGGATTGAGCTGATTGACCAAGTTTTGGTACTGCACATCCGACTTCTCTTTGTCGAACGACGAGGGTGGTGGATCCGTTGAGTCGCCATTAATGATATGTTTTTCGTTTGTGTCCATGTACTACCTTCTATCGAGTGGTTGGGTGTGTGTGTTTAGGTGTCAGTCTGTTTGTCGGGCGGCTTGCTTCATAGCTTCAGCAAGCATACCGTACAAATCAGACCATGCGGTGTGTATCTCTGGTGAATAATCGTGCTGCAAAATTTGGTTAATTGTCCATAATAAAGCTTCTCCAACGGCCTCATAATGTGCTTCTTGGGCTCCGTACCAGACATGGCGGCGCCCTAAGTCTTGCACCACGGGCAATAGTTCGGATAAATTGTCTAACGATAGCACTACAAAGCTGATTACTTGAAATAATTTGACGCCTTGGGTTTTTAGGTCACTTTTAAATAATGATTCTACTTCGGGTGCTAAATCAAAAAAACGGCGATAAAACAACTCAGCGGCGTATTCGGACTGAGGTACTAATTGGGCAAAACTGGTTTGTATAAGGTGGCGTTGATGTGCTGTCATGGTATAAATCAAAGTAAGTAGAAAACTTCTCGAAGTTACGGGTTTCGGTAGGTTTTCAGAAACTTCATGGCATTTTCGTCGTTTTTGGGAGGTAAATTGAGCAATAAAATACTGCCTCCTTACAAAAAGGAGTCTTTTAGTACTACTCAAAGTTGGAACGATTGCGCCACAGCATCAAAAAAAAGTACCTAAACCGTAGGAAAATAGGATTGAGTCGTAGCGAATCTGTAGCTGAACCGTAGGATAAACAGACTAAAATGTTGACTAACCCAAACAGAATCAATAGTAGGTGCGTAAAAATAAAAAAGGTACCAATTGCTTGATACCTTTGGGGAGAATTAGACGGTGGCTGGGTCTGGATGTTTCCAAGGTTGCCGATACGGTCTTTTTAAGAGTTTAGTCGCTTCGGTATCACCTGTTACAATACGTTTGCTTGGGTCATAAATCAACGGACGTCCAGTTTCCATGGAAAGGTTGGCCAAAATGCAACTGGCTGTCGAAATATGCCCCTCCTCAATGTCGGCTACTGGGCGGCTCTTGTTTTCGATGGCTGCCAAGAAATCCAGCATATGCAAACGAGTGGCTGGAGCAGCGTTTAGTTCAATGCGCTCTTCAGTGAGGTCTTCGGGGTATTTTTCTTTTTCATAGACTACGTCCTTATGGATTTTCTCCCCTTTCCCGTTCGGAATAAAGTCATATTGCATTGTGCTTCCCCAGAGGGTGCCTTTTTCGCCATAAAGCGTAAACGACCACGGATAGTCTGGATTGTTGGGCGTGCCCCATGTCCGATGTTGCCAAACACAATTGAGTCCATCATACTCAAAGATAGCCGATTGAGTATCGGCAATATTCGATTTTCCGTCTTTCTGAACATAAATCCCACCTGTTGAGCTGATTCGCTTGGGCCAACCCAACTTGAGCATCCATCGCACAGTATCGAGCATGTGTACACACATGTCGCCCATGATGCCGTTGCCATACTCTTTGAACGTACGCCACCAGCGGATGTGTGGTAGGCCGTCGTAGGGGCGCATGGGGGCAGGGCCTGTCCACATTTCATAATCAAAAAAGTCAGGCACTGTCTGTACAGGTGGGTTACCGTTGTTGCGCATGGCAAAGTAGCAACACATTTCTACGTGGGCTACTTTGCCGAGTAGCCCAGCATCTACAATGTTTTTCTTGGCATCAATGAGGTGTGGCGTACTCTTGCGCTGGGTTCCTACTTGTACTACTTTGTTGTATTTGCGTGCTGCCGCTACCATTGCTTCTCCTTCGAGTACATCTACACTGATAGGCTTTTGCACATACACGTGAGCTCCTGCCTTTACGGCTTCTATGGCCTGAAGTGCATGCCAGTGGTCGGGCGTGCCAATGAGCACTATGTCTAATTCATTTTCGGCAAGTAGTTTACGATAATCGCCATAGAGGCGTGGTACTTTGCCTGATTTTTGGCGTTTACTGACCAGTTCTCCAGCAGCGGTGAGCATATTTTTGTCCACATCGCACAAGGCCACTACCTCTACAGGAGCTACTTGAATTAGTCGAAACAAGTCGCTTTTACCATACCAACCTGTTCCGATGAGCGCTACTCGGTAGGTTTTGGCCGGATAAATCAAGTCCATCCCTTGCGCACCAAAGGCAGATAGCGCCAGCGTTGCGGTAGCCCCATGCAAAAAGCGACGGCGATTAATGTAAAAATTATCCATAGTTAAAGGTTTAGATGAGTTGAGAAACTATGTAATGAGCTTCCGAAAAAGTAGATACAAGTTTTGTAAGTAAGTGTCTGAAAAATAGTCAACTACTTTCTAGAGTTGAGAGAAAGTAGTTTTTCTAAAATTCACAAAGCAAATTGCGAAAAAAAATGAAATGCTCTGCCCTGATTTTAGAGGAACTTTCTAAAAACAAGGTAAGGGCATGTTTGGGATGTTTTGACACCATCGATTTTTGATGTAATTTGCTTGTTCATGGAGACTGTAATCATCAGAACATGGAACCTTATCAACCCACTAATCTCACTATTAAGTCTTGGGCCGAAGAAGACCGCCCTCGTGAAAAACTAATGCTCAAAGGCAAGGCGGCGCTCTCTGATGCCGAACTGCTGGGTATTCTGATTGGCTCTGGTATTCAGAACCTCACAGCCGTTGACTTAGCAAAAGATATTTTGAGGAATATTAGCAACGACCTCAATCAATTGGCTAAGCTTTCGGTCAAGGACTTATCAAAGTTTAAAGGCATTGGCGAAGCACGAGCCATCACCATTGTGGCAGCCTTAGAACTGGGACGTCGGCGCAAAGAAACCGAAGCTCAAGAACGCCCCAAGGTAACGTCGTCGAACGATGCGTTTCAAGTACTCAGACCTCACCTAATGGACCTGCCTCATGAAGAATTTTGGGTGATTTTGTTGAATCGAGGCAATCAGGTAATTCGTACGGTTCAGATTAGCACAGGCGGAGTATCAGGTACAGTGGCCGACCCTAAACTAATCTTTAAATATGCCTTGGAGTACCTGGCGAGTGCTATTATTCTAGCACATAACCATCCGTCGGGCAATCTTACCCCGAGCCAAGCCGACAAAGACCTCACTCGTAAAATCAAAGAAGGTGGTCGAGTGTTGGAAGTTCCTGTACTCGACCACCTTATTCTATCGGATAAACGCTACCTAAGCTTTGCCGACGAGGGAATTTTTTGAGACCCTACTTGGCAGATTTAGCAGCCGGAGCGGCTTTTGCATCCTGCTTGTTCATAAACTGCAAGAAGTTTACATAATTATCGATAGGAAGGCTCTTGGCAATAATTTTTTTGTCTTTATCCACTATCAACACCAAAGGATACCCGTTTATGCCAAATAACTTCTCAAAATCTGTATGACCTTCGAGCTTTTTGGTCTGAGGATCAATGTGTAAGTCAATCCCATTAATTAATTTTTGGGTTTTGAATTCTCGAATAAATTGGCGCCAAGGCTTGTCTTCTCTTGGCCCTGAGACCAAAAGTACGGCACCATTGTTAGCTTTGATTTGGTCTTGAATTTTTACAATTTTAGGAATCAATTCACGGCAATGGCTACAATTAGGGTCATAAATGACAACAAACAAGAACTTTGCTTGAATATTATGAAGCCAAAAGGCCCTTCCTAACGTATCGGTTAAGTGCATTTGAGGGATTTTTTTGCCCATAATAATACCTTCGGTAGCTTTGGCTCGCTCCGCAATTCGACGAATCGTAGAGGTGTCCCAAAGAGACGGCTCACCTACATAATACTTTTTAGCCAAATACTGAAACAATCCATCTGGAGCAACGGGCGAATCGGGTGTCTCTGCTTTACTAATCAATTGCCACAGTAGTAGCTTTTTAGTAGCAGGATTGTTTTTAGATAAAGTGACAATATAATCTGCCGCTTTGGCAATCGAATCATCTCGTTGAACAGTTAGGTTATTTAAAAAGTATTTGATTTTAGATTTGATAAAAGACATTCTGAACGACAATTCTTCTGAAAAGTCAATATTATCAAAATAATGTGAGCGATAATACAGAAAGACTTGGTTGGCAGAGTCCGGTTTGCCTGTCAGTTTTTGCCGGAAAGCTTCTGGGATGATTGGTTCTTGAGCACTTTTGATGATTCGGGCAAACAAATACTTTTCGTTCTTTTGAAGAAACTGCTGACGTTGCTCGGTTACCTCTTTCGCAAATGCCATTAGTTTTTGTTGAGTAGCAGCGTCGGGTTTGGCACCACCTTTAGGCAATAAAGCCTTGTATTCTTCTTGTTTTTCTTGGTTCATTTTTCTGAACATAAAAAACAACTCGTTCTCGTCGCTTCCTGTTACTTTTGTGTATTTGTCATAATTGAGCGTATCGGTTTCAATAGAAAAGACCTGGTCTTTGGGTACTACTAATTCAAATAATGCCTTGTCTTTCAGGGTAATAGCGTATTGGCCTTGATTCAAGGGTTTGTCGCCCAAAAACTCGCCTTCCCCTTCTTTGTTGAGACGAGTCGTATCTTGAATGTAGAAGTTTTCAGGAGATACTAAGTAATGCCCCAAATACACAGTAGTATCTTTAAACCCTTTGATTTTTAGTTTGATGTGATACCCTTTTTCTTGAGCTATCCCTACAATTGGTCCGAGTAGTAGTAGAGTAAAAACAACAGGTGCAAGATGTTTTTTCATAGTTGTTGTGATGCCACCAGCGACTTGACCACATAAGAACAATGAGCCGTAACCGTCTAATCACTGGGGCTAAATTATATAACAAGATTCGTTTGTACTGGCTTATGAAACAAGCCCATAAAGGTAAAAAGTTTGAGAAAAAGGTCGTGTTAACGACTTGTTAATCTCGAGGTCAAACAAAAAATGGACAACAACTGAGCGGGTCAATTGCTGTCCACGTTGGGTATGAGTACAAAATACGGAACGCTTAGGTGTATTAACCTCGGTTTTTTTCCCCTTTTTCGAGCCATGAACCTACGTAAAACGAGGCACCCAAGAGTACTGCATAAAACAAAAGTACAAACCAAGTTGGCAACGGAAAATGAAGTAGTATCATAGTTGAATAATCGTTTTGTTACAGAATCGAAGTAATGCCACAAAAGTACAACCCAAATCTAAAAATACACCATGTTGAGGAGGAAACTTTTGGCAATAGAGTAGCTTATAGTACCCCTTTGGTGCTTGGCAAACTGTCAATTTCCTTGATGTCACGCCGAACGGCCATTTTTATAGCTTTCGCAAAGGCTTTAAAGATAGCTTCTATTTTATGATGTTCGTTTTTGCCTTTTACCTTCACGTTCAGATTACACTTGGAAGCATCCGAAAACGATTTGAAAAAGTGATAGAACATTTCGGTCGGGAGGTCGCCAATTTTTTCACGCTTAAACTTGGCATTCCAAACCAACCACGGTCGCCCCGAAAAATCAATGGCTACTCGTGCTAACGCATCGTCCATCGGAATCCAAAAACCGTATCGGCTGATACCTTTTTTATCGCCGAGGGCCTTTAGATACGCTTCGCCTAGGGCGATGGCCGTGTCTTCAACGGTATGGTGTTCATCAATATGTAGATCGCCACTGACTCGAATAAACAAATCAGCTCCTGAATGTTTGGCAAGCTGGTCGAGCATGTGGTCGTAAAAGCCCACACCCGTATGAATTTCTGAACGCCCTTTGCCATCTAAATTCAGTTCAATTTTGATTTGTGTTTCCTTAGTGACCCGCTCTACTACTGCTTTGCGTGGTGGAAGGCGAAAGAATTCATAAATTTTATTCCAACTGTCAGTTACTAAGGCTGTTACCGATTCTAACTCAGGCGTTGGCGTCTTGGCAGGAATATTAGGAGGGTTAAACAAAATACCCTTTGCACCTAAATTCTGAGCCAATATCAGGTCGGTCAATCGGTCGCCAATGGTGAACGAATTAGCTAAATCATAGTCACCCGTTAAGTACTGCCCCAGCATACCAGTTCCGGGTTTTCGAGTGGGTAGGTTTTCATGCTCAAAACTGCGATCTATATGTACAGACGCAAAATGGATGCCTTCGTTTTCAAACGTTTGGAGCATCAACTGATGCGGTGGCCAAAAGGTGCCTTCTGGGAAAACGTCAGTACCCAAACCATCTTGATTAGTTACCATAACCAGTTCGTAGTCAAGCTCTTCAGTAATCTTGCGGAGATTAGAGATAACATTTGGGATAAACTTCAGTTTCTCGAAAGAGTCTATTTGATAGTCGGTTTGAGGCTCAATAATTAGTGTGCCATCACGGTCTATAAAGAGGGCTTTTTTCATCAAAAAAAGTAAAGCGAAGGGTTAATGGACAATTCATCATCGCAAAATTCGTATTTTATGATTCAAAAATGGTCAGTTCGTCGTATAAATGAAAAACTATTTGTAAACTTTTAGCTAATCCACTAATTTTCAAACAAAAACAACATCATGGATCAACGTATCATTAACCTCTTCGACGAATATACACACAAGCCCCTGAGCCGTGAAGTATTTATGCAACGCTTAGCCCAGCTAACAGGTAGCACAGCGGCAGCATTGGCCGTTTTGCCATTGCTCGAAATCAACTACGCTCATGCTGCCACCGTGGCAGAAGATGAATTATTGACAGAAAACATAACTTACTCTGGTGACGACACCACCATGAAAGGCTACTTGGCTCGGCCTAAAGCTAATGGTAAATACGGCGGCGTAGTAGTGGTTCATGAGAACCGAGGGCTAAACCCTCACATCCAAGATGTAGCACGCAGGGTAGCAAAGGCAGGTTATTTGGCGGTTGCGCCTGATGCGCTTTCACCCTTTGGGGGTACTACCAACGACGAAGCCGCTCGCACGCAATTTGGGCAGTTAGACGCTACTAAAAACCTCAATAACTTCATCAAAGCCGTTGGATACCTCAAATCTCGTCCCGATTGCAATGGTAAAGTTGCCTGCGTTGGCTTTTGTTGGGGTGGAGCTATGGCCAACCAACTGGCAGTGAATGTGCCTGAGCTGAAGGCTGCGGTACCTTATTATGGTCGCCAGCCCGATGCGGCTGATGTATCCAAAATCAAGGCAGCTGTTCAACTGCACTACGGAGGAATGGACGAGCGTATCAACGCTGGCATTCCTGCCTACGAAGAAGCCCTCAAAAAAGCAGGAGTTAAGTACGAATTGTACGTTTATGAAGGTGCGCAACATGCCTTTAACAACGATACTGCCCCCACTCGCTACAACGAAGCCGCCGCCAAACTTGCTTGGGAGCGTACGCTACGATTGTTTAAAGAAACGATTCAATAACTCGGCAATCTACTCCACTAACAGACCGCAAAGCAGGAAGAAGCTGCTTTGCGGTCTGTTTTTGATAGGTACATTCAGAATGGAAAAAGTTTCTAGATTAGCTATTATTTCAGACTTTTGTAACGTTACTATTCAGACTACTATTGATTTGAGGTTGGTGCGATAGTAGGATAAATAGACCAACCGTTTGAGTATGAATAATTTGTACGTGCAGTATGGCTGTGGGCATTCGTCACCAGCTGAGTGGCTGAGTTTTGATTCGTCGCCTACCTTGCGTATTCAGAAAATTCCGATTATTGGGCCATTCATCAAAAAACGATGGAAGAATACGTATTTTGGCCCTGATGCACTTTATGGAGACATTGTGAAGGGGCTTCCATTGCCAGAACAATCGTGCGATGGCCTATACTGTTCGCACACACTGGAGCATTTATCACTCGAAGAGTGCCGTAAAGCCTTGGCAAATTCGTACAAACTACTCAAGAAAGGTGGAATATTCCGATGCGTACTGCCAGACTTAGCCTATTGTGCTCGTACTTACTTAAATCAGCTTGAACAAGGTGATACCTCAGCAAGCTTGCAGTTTATGGGGCCTCTTACCTTACTCGGTGTGGAACATCGTTCCAAAGACCTAAAAAGCTTTATTATTTCATTTTTTGGTAACGCCAACCACTTGTGGATGTGGGATTACGCATCGCTTTCGGCAGAGTTGCAGCAAGTGGGGTTTACGGCTATACGCCCCTGTGCATTCAATGACAGTGGCGACCCCATGTTTGCATTGGTAGAAGAAGCTGGTCGTTTTGAAAACGCTTTGGCCATCGAGTGTATCAAAAGATAATCGTTTGTGAGTAAAAATCTTGATAAATAGCCGTGAATACAGAACGCAAAGTAGTGTTGTATATTGCCATGAGTTTAGATGGCTATATTGCTGATACACAGGGGAGTATTGGTTTTTTGTCGAGAGTGGAAACCCCTGACGAAGACTATGGGTATAGGGAATTTGTCACGTCGGTAGATACGCTCATTTGGGGTCGAAAAACCTACGATACTTTATTGTCGTTTGGAATAGATTTTCCTTATCCAGATAAAAAATGTTACGTATGGTCGCAGTCCCGAACGGGCCAAGATGCTAATGTGACTTATTATAATGGCCATTTAGTTGACCTCATTAATGAACTCAAACAAAGCCCTGGCGAAGATATTTATTGCGATGGTGGTGCCGAATTAGTGACCGAATTGCTTCGTTATCAGTTGATTGACCGATTGATTATTTCAGTTGTCCCTCATTTGGTGGGCTCCGGTACCCGGCTCTTTAAAGAGGGACGACCTGAACAAAACATCCAGCTTACCCACTCAAAGGTGTATCCCAGTGGCTTAGTACAACTGTGCTACGAGGCCGTTCGGTCGTCAATGGATTGAACGAATGCGATGATTTTGTGTCTTTTTAGAGGAAAACAGTTTTGTGTAAGTAGTCAGAATTACTAACTTGCCCTGCTTTTTGATTTATCAATTGAATCATGCGACAAGTGTTAGCCTACCTCCAACAATTCGGAGAAATTATTAAAAGCTTGATTTTTCATTCACTAGGATGGATGGGTGAGCGGCTTAATTGGCTTGCTGTGAAGATAGTAGGCGAAGAACGGACCGCTCAGTTGTATGGTACGGTATCAGCCTATCGAACCAAGTTCACCAACTATTTAGAAGAACGAATAGATCGAGACTCTCCTTACTATAAGCCGGTTTCGAGGCTATGGAAAACCTTCTTTTGGGGGCTTGGTCTGTATTGGTTTGGAATTTTTTGCTTGCATACTAATTTTTTGTGGCTCACCGGCGAGATGCCAGGCGTAGAAGAACTCCAAAACCCTAAAGTGGCGCAATCTTCAGAGTTGTACACCAACGACGGGGTAATGTTAGGCAAGTATTTTACCGAAAACCGTACGCCTATCCGTGACTACAACAAATTGTCGCCTTACCTTGTCAAAGCCCTTATCGCTACCGAAGACGAGCGTTTCTATGACCACTCAGGTATCGACTACAAGGCTTGGCTTGGTGTAGCTGTCGGGATTTTGAAAGGTGGAGAACGAGGCGGAGGAAGTACCATTACACAGCAGCTGGCAAAGAAACTGTTTAAAACCCGTAGCAAACAGGGTCTTGCCAAAAAAGGACTACTTGGCTATATACCGGGTGTAAAAACCTTAGTGTATAAAGCCAAAGAATGGCTAACCGCCGTGAAGTTGGAGCGGAACTATACCAAAGAAGAAATCTTGTTGATGTACTTTAATACCGTAGATTACGGTAGCAATGCGTATGGCATAAAAGTGGCTGCCAAAACCTATTTCAATACCTCTCCAGATAGTCTCAGCCTCCAAGAAGCTGCTGTGTTGGTGGGTTTGCAAAAAGCAACCACTACCTACAACCCCATGCTACACCCCGACCGCTCACAAAAGCGTAGGAACGTAGTCTTAAATCAGATGGTTAAGAATGGCTATGTTACTCAACATCAGGCTGATTCGGTGTCTTCGTTGCCGTTGGTACTGAAAGTTAACATCGAACAACCCTATGCTGGCTCAGAAGGATATTTCAAAAAATACATCAACGATTATCTCAACAAATGGGCCGAAGAAAACGAAATAGATCTTGACTTGTACCAAGACGGCCTCAAGATTATCACTACGCTTGATTCTCGGATGCAGGCGCATGCCGAAGACGCTCTTGCCGAAGGCATGAAGCAATTACAACGGACGTTTGACGGACATTGGGGTAAAAATAACCCCTGGATAGACGAGCAGGGCAACGAAATCCCGGGCTTTATCGACACGGTAGCCAAACGCACCGACTACTACAAATTTCTGCAAAAGAAATACAAAAATAACCTCGACTCCATTGGGGTTTATATGAATAAGCCGCATAAAATGAAGGTGTTTGCTTGGAATGCCCAAGGTGAAAAAGAAGTGGTTATGAGTGCAATGGACTCTATCAGATACTACAAACACTTCTTACAAGCCGGAATGATGAGTATGGACCCCTTCAATGGTTACATCAAAGCATGGGTTGGCGGACTCGACTATAAATACTTCAAATATGACCACGTACGGCAAGCCAAGCGCCAACCCGGCTCTACGTTTAAGCCTATTGTGTATTGCTCGGCTATAGATGGTCCTAAAAATCTAAGCCCTTGCTACGAGGTAAGGGACGAGCCTTTTGAAGTAGAATTTGAAGAAGGTGGCGAGAAAAAAGTATGGCGCCCACGCAATGCCGAAGGGTATTTTACCTACTCTCGCATGACCTTACGCCGTGCTATGGCTCGGTCTATCAACTCGGTAGCAGCCCGAATCACCAACGAAGTAGGTGCTGATACCGTGGTGCATTATGCCCGTAAGCTGGGTATCAAGAGCTATCTGTCGCCCGTGCCTTCTATCGGACTGGGTTCATTTGATGTGTCGTTGTTTGAAATGATAAGTGCGTATGCGCCTTTCTTGAATGGCGGCTTCCGTACCGAACCTTTGCTGGTAGCTCGTATCGAAGACCAGAATGGGACGGTTATCCACGAGTTTCAGGCCGAGCGTGAAAAAGTCATTAGTGAGGAGTCGGCTTTTTTGATGCGCTACATGCTTCAAGGAGGTATGCAAGAACCTGGTGGAACCTCGCAAAATTTGTGGTCGTTTCCAGAACTGTTTCCTAATTATAAAGCTGAATACGGCGGCAAAACCGGAACCACCTCCAACTACTCAGATGGTTGGTTTATGAACATCACTCCCGAGCTCGTTACGGGTGCTTGGGTGGGTGGCGACGACCGAAGCATTCACTTCAAAGGTAAAATGGGTGAAGGAGCCAAGACGGCTTTGCCTTTGGTAGGGCGTTTTTTGGTAAAAGTATTCACAGACCCTGACTTGCCATATCGCCCAGGACCATTCCCTGAGCCTGGTTTTAAGATTTTGAAAGATTACAAAAGTTGTCAAACGTTCTATCGTCCTCAAACAGACTCAACGGCCATTGGAGGTGATTCACTTAATTTTGACCCGAATATAAGCCCCGATGAAGTAGTACCGCCAGATTCAACAGGGGGGAATAGATAAAGGAGATTATGATAAAACAGGCTCGTCAAGATGCTGTGACAACGGTAGGTTGACGGGTTTCATTATTCTAATATTGTGGTCAAAATGCTTTCAAAGCCTTCCAAAACGTCGTAACCCGAAAGTTTTTCGGTAAAAAGTACTACTTCAACAACGTGATTGGGCGATACACATAGGTTTGTTGCTCTCTTGACGAAACCAGCCAACCTAAGCGAACACCATTGACTATCCATTTTTCTATTTTGTTTTTTAGTTCATGGATATGGTCGGTCTCAGACTCAAGCTTAACAACAAAATCAGGAATCAAATAAGGGAACGAATTTTTTCTTTTTGAGTCAATGCCTCCCATCGCTCTTTTTTTACCCAAGCCACATCAGGAACTCTCATAGAGTGGTCTGGTAAAAAAAGCCACCATTAGAATCGAACACCTTGCCCGCTTTTGTGGCTCGATTCCACAGTCCGATTTCTGTGGTTAGTTCACTATTATTGGAGCTTGGGGGACATGGTAATATATAATAAACCATTTTCATCTCGCTCTATTCGGAGCTCTGGATTAGCTAAGCAAAAAGCAACTAATTCCTCGTCGATAAATGCTTCGAGAGAAGGTATTTTAAGCGGAATAGTCATCACTAAAATGGAAAGGATACGATAGTAAGGTAGAAAAAGAAAAAAATAAAAACAAGAGTTAGTAGTCAGCAAATGGGAAAGGTCGGCATCTTTTCTCCCGATTCCTTCGTAAATACTCTTACTTTTGCACCGATTTATTTTCAAAAGCATGACCAAAGAAACAATCTCAGCCTACTTCCAAACCCTACAAGACCGTATTTGCGAATCCCTCGAAACAGCCGATGGCGGAGCCACATTCAGAGAAGACCACTGGCAACGCCCGGGTGGAGGCGGAGGCCGTTCCCGTACTATGCAAGGAGGAGCCATCATCGAAAAAGGAGGAGTTGGCTTCTCAGCAGTGCATGGCGAAATGCACGAACAACAATTGAAGTCCTTGAATATCAACGAGAAAGTTGATTTTTTCGCAACAGGTGTTTCGATAGTCATGCATCCAAACAGCCCACAGGTACCCATTATTCACATGAATGTACGGTACTTTGAAATGTCAAACGGAACCTGCTGGTTTGGAGGCGGTATCGACCTGACGCCACATTATGTAGTAGCCGACGACGCCCAGTGGTTTCATCAGCAATTGAAGGCCGTTTGTGATAAACACGATGTTAGTTATTATCCTAAGTTCAAGACCTGGGCCGATGATTATTTCTACATTCCGCATCGCCAGGAAACCCGTGGTGTCGGAGGCATATTTTTTGATTATCTAAAGCCCTCCGCAACGCTTTCTAAAGAAGCGATTTTTTCTTTTGTGCAGGAGGTAGGGGAGGCTTTTGCACCGATTTATACGCACTTGATGCTCAAAAACAAAGACTTACCTTTTGGTGAGGCCGAAAAACACTGGCAGCTACTCAGACGTGGGCGCTATGTGGAGTTTAATTTGGTGTGGGATAGAGGCACTAAATTTGGCTTAGAAACCAACGGCCGTACCGAATCTATTTTGATGAGTATGCCGCCGCAAGCTAACTGGATTTATGACTATCATCCTACCGAAGGTTCATTAGAAGCGGCTACCCTGACCTTCCTACAAAAAGGCATCAACTGGGCCGAATAAATAGTTGGAAATCAAATAACTCTGAATGCTGGACAAAACGAAGGCTATAAATACGGAAGGCTCAAGCGAGTGTGCTAAAACTAGGTCGTAGGGGCGTATGGCTTACGCCCAATCGGAGCCAATTTATATTTTGTCAAGCAATCAGTAAATAACTATAACTTTTGGCAATAAGTATTTGGTAGTCAAAATTTTGTATTTTTTAGTGTTTGCCTAAGCAAAAAGGGCATGATAGAACTGTTGTCAATTCTATCATGCCCTTTTGCTTGTTGGAGCTGTTAGTACGTTACTTTAGGCTCTAACTCTTTAGCTTGTGCAATAAAGCCTTCTACTTGCGAAAGGCTAGGCACACGTCCCGAAAGGTTAAATTCTTCGTTGACAGCCACTAATTTAGCATGTAAATTTTCGGCATTGCGGTTGCGAAGTTCTTTTACAGTATCTACACCTGCTTTCTCCAAAAGGTCAGAGATTTCTTCGGCTACGCCTTTGATGCGGAACAAGTCGGCCATATTGACCCAGCGAAGGATGCGTGCATCGCTAATACCTGTTTTTTCAGCGATTTCGTCACGACCTTTCTTCGAGGCACCAGCTTCCAAAAGCGCTTCTACGGTTTTGATGCCAATGGCTGTTAGTTTTTCGGCGTATGCGGGGCCAATGCCTTCAATGTCAATGATGTTGTATGCCATTGTTGAAATGGGTTTTGAGGGTTGATAAAATTTTTTGCTATTGACAAAATTTTAAGGAAAAAGTCAATGTTTTCCTTAAAAATTAACGAAGTAAATACTTTCTTCGCATCGAATTGATTAAAAATTTCTTTTGAGCCGTGAAACTCTCGGGATGAACCTGCTCAAAAAGCTGCTTCCATTCGTGGTATCGCTCTGCTTCGGCTCGTTCAAAGGCTTCTTGATCTATTTTTTTACTTTGCAAATACGCTTCAAAAGTCACGATACATGGGTTTTAGTACGATGATTTCGTTCTATAAAAAACAAATATCCTAAACCAAGCACAGAAAACAAGGCCGATATTAAAAAAGTTTTGGTGAAGGCCGTAGGGTTATTGTCATACAACCAAACCGAAAAAATAGAACCGCAACCAATACCTGCTTCGAGCGCAATATAAACTGTTGCCAACGCTTTGCCCCGATTGTGTTCGTTGCTGATGTCAATGGCCCAAGCAAAAATAGCTGGAGAATTCATACCTAACCCCACCCCAAAAATCGCTGCTCCTACCATGAGCATAAACGGCGTATGGGCAAAGGCAATCACCACAATCGCAATGGTATAAAATACCAGTGACCACTTGACCACAATGACACGCCCCCAACGGTCAGAAGCCTTGCCTGCTAAAAACCGAACTGCCAATGAAGATAAGGTGAAAGCACTGAAAAACAACCCTTTATTGTGTATGCCGATATGCTCGCTCAAATCAGGGGCTAAGGCAAATACTGCTCCGTAAGCAATGCAGGTCAAAAAATAGACGATGGCTGGCTGAAAGGCGTCTCTCTCTACTAACTCGTCTTTTTTTAGCAATAAAAGCGTTGGACTAAAACGTTGTTTTTCGGTGAGGGTTTCTTTCATATTCATCAAGATAACAATGGATAACAAAGCAAACCCTGACGAAACATAAAACATAGCATTGAGCGAAAACGAATCGGCAATCCAACTACCGATGGGAGGCCCAGCCGACATCCCAATGTTGGCTGTAAGTCCATTGAGTCCTAGCGCTTCGCCTCGGCGGTTTTCGGGGATAATGTCGGCAATGTAAGCTGATGTACCCGTTGGTTTGAAACCAGTAGAAAAACCGTGCACAAACCGCAAGAACAAAAAACCTGCAACGGTGGTGAGAATGGGATATAAAAATCCACAGATAAAACAAACCAACGACCCAAAAGCCATGATAGGGATTCGTCCGATGGTATCGGTAAGTTTTCCACTGAAAGGTCGAGAAATACCAGCCATGAGCGTAAACAATGCGATGATTAAACCTTTATATTCGGCTCCTCCTAGTCCAGTCAGGTAGGCTGGTAACTCGGGAATCATCATGGAAAAACTGGTCGAGAAGAGAAAAGAACTCAGACAAAGCAACCAAAAAGCAGAAGTATAAATTCGAGACGAAGAATCCATGCCGCAAAGGTAACGAAGTTGGGTCATAAATAGACAAATAAGGTGATTGAACCAGAAAAAACTACTGCTGAATACTGAACCGAGGAGGAGTTCGTTAACTAACAGCTTACCTGAACTTAATACGAGCCTTATAGGTCAGGAAATCTATCTGTAACCTCGTTCGGTCATGTTGCTTATTTTCATAGTTTTGCACCCAAATTTGGTTCAATACGCCTAATATCCTAACTTAAACCAGTGTGCGTAAGTCGCACAAAAAGAAAACCAATGAAAACCTTTTTATTTTTTTATTTAGCCTTTGTGTCGGTCGGATTTGCACAGAATTTTCATGAAGACAGTATTAAGATAACCACTCCTGGGGGGGCGCTATGGGGCACATTAGCTGTTCCTTCTACTAAAGACAAATCACATTTGGTGGTTTTTATTGCAGGCTCAGGCCCTACAGACCGTAATGGGAACAATACCATGGGCATAAAAGCCCAGCCCTACAAGCTATTGGCGGAGGAACTTGCCAAGCAAGGTATTGCGTCATTTCGTTATGATAAAAGAGGTGTGGGTAGAAGTGCTAAAGTGAAAAGTGAAACGGAATTAAGCTTCGAAACGTATATTGATGATGCCGTTAAGTGGATAGATACGCTTCGGAAAGACAAACGGTTTGATAAGATTATTATCGCTGGACACAGTGAAGGGTCTTTGATAGGGATGATTGCAGCACAAAAAATACCTGTAAGCGGATTTATTTCGATAGCAGGAGCTGGGCGTTCGGCACCAGTAGTGCTCAAAGAGCAATTAGAACCAACTATTGATTCACTTCGTAAGGAAGCTTATACCATTATCGATAATTTGGTGGCAGGTAAAACAGTGGCAAAAGTATCTTCAAGTTTGACGACATTATTTAGACCCAGCGTACAACCGTATATGATTTCATGGTTTAAGTATGACCCAACCGTAGAAATTGCAAAGCTTAAAACGCCTACGTTGATTGTGCAGGGAACGAATGATTTGCAGATTCCAATTAGTGATGGACAACGGTTAGCTAAAGCGATTCCTTCAGCCCAATATGTAGAAATAGAAGGTATGAATCACGTGTTGAAAAAGCCAGAATCCCCAGCTAAGAATTTTGATAGCTACACCAAAGCGGATCTACCTCTTGCTCCAAACTTGGTAAAGACCATTACTACTTTTATAAAAGAAATTAAGTAAAAGTAAGCCTATTTCAAAAAAAGGGAAACGGCCAAATTGACCATTTCCCTTTTTTTGAAATTCTATTGTCATCACAAACGACGAATCCAAATATTTCTGAATTGTGGTTTGCAGTCGTGGTCTTGGAGGTGAATTACGTCTTCGCCGTGGGCTTGTGGATAAAAATGCAAGCCAATATAATTGGTCAAACCTGCGATCGTCACGTTGTTTTGAACTAATACCCCATTGAACAAAACGGTAATACGAGCCGGATAGTCGAGGCTACCGTCTGGTTTGAAACGAGGAGCTGTATAAATTACATCATACGTGTTCCATTCGTCAGGTTTGCGAATCGGGTTTACAAGCGGCGCATGGTCTTTGTAGATACTTCCGGCTTGCCCGTTACGATAGGTACGATTTTGGTAGTTGTCTAAGACTTGCAATTCGTAGCGGTCTTGGAAAAATACACCACTATTGCCTCGCATTTGACCTTGGTCGTTGGGGGCGTTATCAGGAGCACTCCACTCGATGTGAAGCTGGCAGTCGCCAAATTTCAGTTTGGTCTTGATGTCACCTGTGCCAGGTACTACTTCCATGTAGCCGTCTTTTACGGCCCATTTGGCTGGCGAACCATCCTTGGCACTTACCCATTGTGAAAGGTCCTTGCCATCAAACAACACAATGGCGTCCGAAGGAGGATCTGCATTGGTTTTGCCAGGCGTTACTACTCGTACTTCAGGTTCCCAGATTTCGGTCATCTCTGGTTTCATATCCATCGGCGATTTGGCCGGAGGGGTAGAGATGCCTCGGGTTTGGGCAGTAGCGGCAAGCGAAAGCATAACTAAGGCCGCCGAACACAAAATGGTTAGTTTTTTCATGTGAGTTTAAAGGATTACAAATACGTTTCTTCAACATCAGCCCAAAGGTAAAAAAGTTCTGTGACGATGATGTACTATTTTATCCTAAAATACTTACATCTTGGAGGCGCTGCCGACCCGAATAGAGATTGAGACTGGTTTCCTTCAAAAAACCTACCACGGTTTGTTGATGCTCTGTAGCTAATTCAATAGCCAATGTTGAAGGGGCCCCCACGGCGACTATAATCGGAATACCTGCCATGAGGGCTTTCTGGATTAATTCAAAACTGATGCGTCCACTCAGTACAAGGATATGATTAGACAGCGGAAGCATCTGTTG
Organism: Spirosomataceae bacterium; assembly: GCA_046329195.1. Lineage (GTDB taxonomy): Bacteria > Bacteroidota > Bacteroidia > Cytophagales > Spirosomataceae > JAXLVB01. The sequence goes on from JAXLVB010000001.1 coordinate 3,094,888, forward strand.
CCTAAACGCCGCTCCGATGAGTTTATCCAAAGCGTTGTGTCGTCCTACATCCTCTCGAAGCATCAGTAAGTTGCCCCTTAAATCAAAAAGCCCCGAAGCATGCACGCCTCCTGTTTTACTAAAATTGGTTTGTGCTTGCCGCAGCACTTGAGGGAGCTGATACAACAAATCGGAGTGAATAACTGGGCTGCTCGGAGGAAGTGAATACCGAAGGGTGGTACGAACAAAATCAAGTGAAGTTTTGCCGCACACACCACAGCTGGACGTTGTATAAAAGTTTCGACTCAATTTGTGAAAACCCTCAGACACAGCAGGAATTACAGTAACAAAGACTCTGTTCGTCAATGGATTAGCTTTGGTTTCTACTACATCGTGAGCGTCTTGGATTAAGCCTTCCGTAAACAAGAAACCAAGCGCCAAATCCGCATCATCAGGACCTGGCGTGCGCATGGTTACCGACAAACTTTGTTCTGAAAATACCCCATCTTGCTGCCACCGCAATACGATTTCGAGGGGTTCTTCTTCGGCCAGCTCGTCGGAGAGTGATTGAGCCTGTTGGGGGGATATTCGTAAAATTTGCATTGGGGAATTTCACTTCTAAAGGTAGAGTTTAGATTATTGCCGCATGGCCTGCACCACTTCCACTACATGCTTAATGGCATACTGGATTTGTTCTTCGGTCGTATAGCGGCCCAAGCTGAAGCGTACGGAGGCATAGGCCAAGTCGTCGGGTACACCAAGGGATTTAAGCACATACGAAGGCTCTACCGAGGCAGAGGTGCAGGCCGAACCGGATGACACTGCAATGTCTTTAAGGTTCATCAACAGTTGCTCACCGTCCACATCGGCAAATGCCATGTTGGTAACGTGTGCCAATCGAGAAGCGGTATTTCCATTGACAAAACACGCTGGTAGCGCTGCCAGCAACGACTGTTCAAGATAATCTCTCAATGCTCCTAAACGAACTTGTTCGGTAGTTCTAAGGCGTTCAGCTGCTTCGCAGGCTTTGCCCAACCCCACAATTCCCGGAACATTGAGTGTACCCGACCGCCTTCCACGCTCGTGTCCGCCGCCGTCGAGTTGGGCCGTCAGTTTGACGTTTTTGCGAACGTACAATGCCCCAATACCCTTTGGCCCATAAAGCTTGTGGGCCGAAAGGCTCAGTAAATCAATGTTTTGAACCTGTACATCAATGGGAAGTTTACCAACTGCTTGTGTGGCATCGGTATGAAACAAAACCCCCTTGGCATGGCATAAGGCTGCGATTTCAGCAAGGGGTTGAATCACCCCGATTTCGTTGTGAGCCATCATAACCGACACCAATAGAGTATCAGAACGAAGAGCCTCGGCCACTTGTTCTGGACGAATCAAGCCATCAGCTTGAGGTTGGAGATAGGTCACTTCGCCGCCCAATTGCTCTACATGTTTGCACGTATCAAGTACCGCTTTATGCTCGGTTGCTACCGTAATAAGATGCTTCCCTCGATACGCCTGTGCCTCAAATACTCCTTTGATAGCCAAGTTGTTAGACTCGGTAGCGCCGCTGGTAAAAACAATTTCTTTCTCGCTTGCTCCCAATAGGTCTGCCACTTGCCTACGAGCTATTTCTACGGCTTCTTGTGCTTCCCAACCATACAAATGGGTACGGGACGCTGCATTGCCAAATTGCTCGCTAAACCAAGGCAACATCGCCTCAAGTACCTGCGTATCTACAGGAGTAGTAGCGTTGTAGTCTAAATAAATGGGGAGTTTCATCAACAGTAAAGGTATGAAATTTTGATAGATAGTAAGATTAGTATCAACATGGTAAGATGACTATTTTACCAATAATGTTGTGTGTATCAATGATTCTTTACAAAAAAACGTTCCACTTTTCTGAGAAGTGGAACGTTGAAATTAATGGAGAAAACGATTTGACTGTCTGCCTACAACTTAGCACTTAGCCATTGGCTCACCTTGTTGCGAGCTTGTGTTTTGGCATTTTGATTGTCTGTATTGTTAGTAAGTGGAATGTCAAATGAATGGTTGGCGCCCACGTATTCAACAAACTCAACCGTAGTAGAACCACTATTGAGGGCTCGGTCTTTGAATATTTTGGTGGCGGCAATCAGGTCATCTTTTGAGGCGCCTAACACCAGCAATGGAGCATAGTTGAGGTATTTACCCTTAGTTGCGTCATAAATAGAGCCAAAGTAACTGTAAAAACCTGCACCTGGATAATAGGCAATTGCTGTTTTGAAACCTCCTTCAGCTGGCCGGTCAATGGGGGCTGGTACGGTGTACGTTTGGTCATTATACCAAACTGTCCACGTTGTTTTTGCTACTGCCGGAGCATCTACTACTGTTGCAATAGCCGTAGAGCCGCCGTGTGAAAAACCTAACAAACCGATACGATTATCAATAACATTAGGCAATGAACGTAAAAAAGCCAAGCCTGCGTAGGCATCACGAGGGCGCTCGTAAGCTGCCGAACAAATGGCATCGGCTGGCGGGGCAATGTCGCAGAATTCAGTTAAGGTCCGAGGGGTGTAGCTGTCAATAAACAGCGTGATGTATTTTTTGGTTTTGAAAATATCCACCCATTCGTTAAACTGCGTTTCCATACCTTGAGCCGGTACATCGTTTTTCCAAAGACCTCCACAACCATGCAAGACCACCATAGCAGGTACTTTTTCACCTTGGGCAAGAGCTGGGTACGATAATTTACCTTTGAGTGTCAGCCCTTTGTCATTCTTGAACGTTACGTCAATAACACGAGCTGTTTGGGCTGGAGGAAGTATAATTTCATCAATGGGGAATTGTGGAATGGGGGTAGGAGTTGGGCTTGGTACATTAACAGGCGGAAGAATTTCTTTCTGTTGGTCACAAGAACTAATGCTTACAGCAACAAGGGTCAATACTCCTACTACAAGGCGGGTGCTAAGGCCGAAAGTTGAGCGAAATAGATTGTTTTTCATGGCTTTATTTGAATGTGTTTTACTGTTGTCGGCCCACCAACTTGGTTGGCTTTGACGTTGCAAAACTGGCTCAATTAAGCCTGATGATTCAAGATAAAACCTTTCAACTGCCGAAAAAAGGGCTTAAAACAGTCCAATTGGGCATTGAAGCGTATTGGGCTACAAAACAAAACTCCCGCAAGGCTCTTAAAACCTTGCGGGAGTTAATGTATCACGATTTGCTAAATCGTGCATTAACTAGTTAGTCAGCTATTGCTACTCGCACACGCTTGCCTTTGATAAAGTTGCCGTGCATCGAGCTAATGATTTTTTGGATGGACTCCTGTGGTACGTCCACGTAAGTAACTCGCTCTTGCAAATCAATATGGCCAATTTGGTTGCCTTTAATACCTGTTTCGCCAGCTAAAGCCCCCACAATATGGCTCGGTGTAATGCGCTCGGCCTTACCGATGTTAATCATGATGCGGGCCATGCCTGCCTCACGACCTTTTTTGAAAGGCTTGCCACCTTGGTCAAAGCGAGGTTTGTCGTTGCGGAAACCACCACGTTCTTCACCTCTAATGCCTTGTTTTTCAAAACGACCACCAAATTTGTCGTTTCTGCCATTGCGATTGCCAAAACCATCTCTATCACGATTCTGACGCATCAACTGGCGTTCAATTTCGCCGTCGAGGTTTTCGTCACCAAACTCGCTTTGTTGTACGCCCATGCTCAGTTTTACCAAAGCCGCCACAATTTCGGGCGTGGCGTGTCCGGCATGATGAAGGGCTTCGAGTACGTCTTGAAACAAGTCGAGATTACCCTCGGAAATAGTACTTTCAATGTGCTCAATAAAACGAGCCTTTTTCACACCTACAATGTCCGAGAACGAAGGAATCACCCCTTTCTCGATTTTTACTTTAGTGTAGGCCATGATGTCACGAAGACGATAGCGCTCAGCGCCAACAATCAACGAAAACGCCTTGCCCGACTTACCAGCACGGCCCGTACGACCAATGCGGTGTACATAATACTCTTCATCAAGCGGAATGTCGTAGTTAATCACAGCGTCCACGTCATTCACATCAATACCCCGTGCGGCCACGTCGGTAGCTACCAAGATATTGGTGTTTCCTGAACGGAACTTGGTCATCACTGTGTTACGAGCCTGCTGACGCATGTCGCCATGAAGGCCTTCGGCTGCATAACCCCGAACAGTCAGGTTTTCGACGATTTCGTCCACTTTGGCTTTGGTGTTGCTAAACACCAAGATAAGTTTTAGTTGGTAGAAATCAATCAAACGACACATTACTTCCATTTTGGCTTTTGCCTTCACATCGAAGTAGAGCTGTTCGATATTATCATTAGTGATTTCGTTCTTAACCACCTTTACCAATTTTGGATTGGTTTGGTAATTGGTAGTAAGTGCCAAAATAGGCTTTGACATGGTAGCCGAAAACAACACGGTTTGGCGGTCTTCGGGGGTTTGGTCCAAGATACTCTCGATGTCTTCACGGAAGCCCATATCAAGCATTTCGTCGGCTTCGTCGAGTACCATCATCTTGAGATTGTCAAGTTGCAAGGTGCCACGCTCTAGGTGGTCAATCACCCGACCGGGTGTACCTACCACAATCTGCAAGCCTTTTTTGAGGTCACGAATCTGGCGTTCGATGCTATCGCCACCGTAGATAGCTCCTACATAAACGCCTTTGCGGTATTTGAGTAATTTTTTGATTTCGTCAGAAACTTGAACGGCCAACTCACGAGTAGGGCAGAGGATAAGTGCTTGTGTAGCACGACTTTCGGGGTTTACTTTCTCTACAATCGGAATCCCAAAAGCGGCAGTTTTGCCAGTACCTGTTTGGGCTTGTCCGATAACGTCACGTCCTTCTAGCAAAAACGGAATGGCTTCGGATTGGATAGGAGATGCCGTGTCGAAACCCATGTCGGTTACGGCTTGGAGACTGAACTCAGACAGGCCGAGTTCAGAAAATAATAAACGATTCATACGAGTTGTCTAAGTGCCAATCCAAACACAAGGATTCACTTAGGCTACAGGCAGGTAGCCGCAGACCTCGACCATGAGGCCACAATGGTTCGGAACGACAGGATGATTGATAATGCCTAAACTGATGTAACGTTTACACCCGCAAGGCTTCTGATGACCAAGTAAAAGATTCAGAAGTAAGCTCCCACCAACGGAGCGAATCAGAGGCGAGCGGATGAGATGCCCAACAATTTCGGGTGCAAAGGTACTATTTTTAGATTGGAATTACCAAAAGAATTGTATTATTTATAGGTAAATTCTTGTATTTGCACAATTTACTCATGGAGAAATTGTATTTCTGGGGATTGGGGAAGAAGTTAGTGGGGGAATAAAGGGGCATGGTTGGTGTAAAGAAATGACCCCTGACAGCGAGTGTCGCCCAACGAGTGTCGCTGTCAGGGGCGTTGTGGGGTGTTACTTCTTAGCGTTGGCGTCTTTTACAAAATTTAACGAAACCGAGTTGATGCAGTAGCGCAGGCCAGTAGGCTCAGGGCCATCGTTAAAGACGTGTCCTAAATGTGCTCCACAGCGACTGCATTCTACTTCGGTGCGTACCATGCCGTAACTGGTGTCTTTTCGTTCTAAGATGTACTTTTTGCCAAAAGGTTGCCAAAACGAAGGCCAGCCTGTACCCGACTCAAACTTGGTGTCGGAGCTAAACAGCGGGGCGTTGCAACATACACAATAATAAGTGCCCTTTTCGTGATTATCCCAATACTTACCCGTAAAAGCTCGTTCGGTGCCAGCATTGCGAGTCACATTAAATTGCTCGGGTGTAAGTAGTTTTTTCCACTCTTCTGGTGTTTTTTCTACTTCATATTTGTGTGCTTTCTCGTCTTTTTTCTGAGCAAAGCTACAACTGGTGAGCAGTAAGGAACAGGCTGTGAGTGCTAAAATGAATGATTTCATACGTTGTTGAACTAGTTAGAATTTATATCAAATACGAATTTGAACTTGAAAAGGTTTTGAGTTATTCCCCAAAAAACGCTGCGTGGTCGGCTGGCCGACATTTCGAGCCTTGCTTGCTACGTTTCGACCGAATTTCTCTACGGTTCAACCCCGATTTTTGATTGTTCGATACAGATTATTTGAACTCTAATGTAGGGATGTTCATTTTTGAATTTTTAAAGTTAATCAAAATCAACAGCTCTTCTATGGGTTGTTTTCTTGATTAAGGAATAAACGATGATGTAGTACCCAAATCGCAGGTTATCAGAATAGCTCTTAGCGTTAAAATTGAGAAATTTGTCAGAGAACTGATGGTTTCTGCGATGTAATTTTTTACCTTTAGCCCTGCCAATTACCCTTTCCAAAACCTCCAACGAAACGATGTCCTCCCGATTAGTACGATTGTGGATAGCAATGTGTGTGCTACAGCCATTGGGTCTGCTGGCACAAATCGCTACCTTATCGTTTCAGCATCTTAGCATTGAGCAGGGGCTGTCAAACAGCTATATAACCTGTATCACTCAAGACAACTATGGGTTTGTTTGGATAGGAACCGCCAGTGGCCTCAATCGCTTTGATGGCGTGCGGTGTGTGCAATATACACATTTGCCCGGCAAGTACAACTCCCTCTCACACAAGTTGATACGCTCTGTTTTGAAGAGTCATGACGGTACGATGTGGGTAGGGACGCAACGGGGCTTAAATCGCTTTGATGCCTCTACACAAACCTTCAAGCGGTATTTTTTTGACCCATTGGGCGATGGATGCAACCATATTCGTTGCCTTGCTGAAGATGCTTCGGGGATGCTTTGGCTAGGGACTAACAATGGTGTGGTGGCGTTTAACCCCAAGACCGAAAAGTCGTACCTGCTGCACTTACCTACCGACCTAATCTCAAAACCTTCGGTTTATAATATTCGCTGCCTCTTGCCCGATGGCAACACGCTTTGGGTAGGTACGCAGTTGGGCTTATATGCCTATAACATCAAGGATAAAGGGTTTGAGGTTCACTGCCAAAGTGAAGAATTGGGTTCGCTGCCTGATAACTACATTTCGTCATTAGCAAAGAATCCAAAAACAGGCCAATTGTTAGTTGGAACTCGAAAAGGGATGCTATTAGCTATGAATCAAGAAGAGGGTACTTTTATGAGTTTGCCCTTGAAAGTAGGAGAAAATTTGGCTATTTCTTCGATTTTGTTTGCCCATGACGGCTCGTTGTGGGTGTCGTCGCAGGGGGGAGGGATGTTAAAGTATCTTCCTGTGCAGCAGCGGTTTATTGCGTATATGAGCAACGAAAACGACCCGTATTCGATTCGCTCAAACATGCTAAAACAGTTGTTTCAAGACAAAGGTGGTGTGATTTGGGCGATTTCGACTGATGGAGGCGTAAGCAGGTGTAATCCGTTTGTCAACAAATTTAACGAGGTCTTTAGCGAAATCAATTATCGCCCCCAAAGCACCTTAGGAACTGATGTGTCGGGCCTGAGTATTGACCCTCAGCACCATTTATGGTTTGCTTCACGAGATGGCTTGATAAAGGTAAATCGTCAGACCGACAGCTACGAAATCTATAAAAAAGAAACGCATGGACTGAGCGACAATTACCTTTTTGACGTTTGCGCTGACCGAACGGGCAAAATTTGGGTGGGGACCAATGAATTTTTGAATCGTTTGGATCCTGTTACCAAAAAAGTAGAAGTGTTTCCGTACCTGCCAGCCAAAGAAACCCCTACCGATTATCCACCGTTTAATCCACAAGCTCGAAATTTTATAGCTGGGTTTCAGGTGTTTTGTATCAGAGAAGCTCCCGATGGGCGTATTTTTATTGGTACGTCTGAAAAACTGAATATTTATGACCCTGCCACAAATAGTTTCTCGAACCGATTCAACGACCAGCGGATTAACCGCCTACCGGGCAAAAACTACAATACACTTTACATAGACAGCAAAGGGAATCTTTGGGTCGGTTCGATTGATGGGATGATAAAAGTCAGTGCCGATTTAGCCCATTTTATCGTCTATAAACACAACGACGACGACTCCAACAGCCTTCCTGATGATGGGGTAGTTTCGTTTGCCGAAGATGCACAAGGTAATATGTGGATCGGTACCGACGAAGGGCTTTCGTACTTTAACCAAAAAGCCAATAAGTTCACCAACTTTTTTAAAGAGCATGGGCTGCCGTTTAATGGCTGTCCAAGTTTAAAATTAGTTGGTAATCAGCTATGGATTGGTACAGGTTTTGGCTTAGCGTGTATGGATGTCCGCACGCACAAAATCACGACATTTGACCGTGCTGATGGGCTTCGAGCTTCTGAATTTGAAACGAGTTCCTTGGCAAAAGACAGCCAAACAGGCGAGTTGTTTATGGGGGCTACTCGTGGCGTGGTGTATTTTGATCCTCGGCAAGTTACTCAAAACCACTTTGTTCCGTCGGTGTACCTGACTTCGTTCAAAGTAGCAGGCAACGAACTCATTCAAGGGATAATTCCTTCAGAGGAACAAGTGGTTGAGTTAAACCACGACCAAAACTATTTTTCGTTTGGAATGGCAGCCCTGAGTTTTGATCACCCCGAAGGTAATCAGTATATGTATCGGCTCGAAGATTTTGATAACAAATGGGTTGTGGCTGGTAGTCAGGCGTTTGCGAGTTACACCAATATCCCTCCTGGCGAATATAAACTACGGATTAGGGGATCAAACAACGATGGGGTTTGGAGCAAAAAAGATTTCGTATTGCCTATTGTGATTAAGCCGCCGTTTTGGCAAACGTGGTGGTTTCGGTTTATCATCTTGCTCGAACTCATCACTTGGGGCGTGTATTTGTATCAACAACGTCTGCGCCTGATTCAGCGAGAACACGAAACTGAGCTCCGTTTGGTGAAAGAGCAACAACTGCTCCAAGAAAAACTCAACCTTGAGTTGGCCGAGAAGTTGGATTATCAGCAAAAATACGAAGCGGCTCAAAAGCACCAGGTCGAAGTGGAACGGAAGTCACTCTTATTGGAGCGAGAAAAAGCAATGGCCAAATACCAAAACCTAGTCAATCAGTTAAATCCGCACTTTTTGTTTAACAGCTTGGCAGTATTGGATAGCCTTATTTTTAAAGAACAGAAACTGGCCTCAAAATACCTTCGTCAATTGACCAAGGTATATCGGTATTTGATTGAAAATGATGAAAATGAGGCGGTTACCTTAGAGCAAGAAAAACGATTTGCTCAAGATTTTATCGGCTTGTTACATACTCGCTACGGTAAGGGCTTGGAAGTGACGGTGAATGTGCCTGAGCAGTTCAACGAAAAAAAGATTGTTCCGGTTACCTTTCAGAACCTCATCGAAAATGCCATTAAGCATAATACTACCGATGCCGAAAGCCCCTTGCAGATACGTATTTTTGTAGAAAACGATTACTTAGTGGTAGAAAACAATCTCCAAAAACGACCTTTTGTAAGTACTTCCAATAAAAAGGGCTTACTGGATTTTCAGATGTTGTATAGTTATCTGACAACCAAGCAAGTTGTTATTAAAGAGACAGAGGATGCCTTCAGAGTGGCAGTGCCCTTACTACTGTAAAAAAAACAGGCAGAGGCACCAAGCACCTTTGCCTGTAAATAAAAGCAGATTAATAATTGGAGAATGACTAACGTTGTGTGTTCAGCCTTTTTAAGCAAAAGTGTCTGACATCAAATTACTAAACCATTTGAGCATAGTGTCATAGTTGTCGGCAGTAGCACCAGCTGACTCGGTAATGCCGTTACCCGTAGGAAGCATAGTCGCCGAAGCAGGGTCGTAGCGGAACACAACCGATAACCAAGAGGCGGTTTTGTTAGTAATTGGCGTAAAACAAGCCGAGTTGGTAATGGGCGACTGATTGACGGCCTCGCCTCGAAGTAGGTGCAAAATAGCATCTGCACAGACTTTGGCTTCGGCATTAGCAATATGCCCAGCTTTGGGTTGGGTAGTAGAAGACGCATCCCCAATAATGTGTATTTTAGGGACAGATGTTGATTCATACGTGAGCACATTGACGCCCGCCCATCGGCCATTGCCTGCATTGGCCAACCCAATACCCGATTGGGTAATTAAGTTACCCGCTTTGTGAGTCGGAATCGCATTAATCACCTTCCCACTAAAAGCCCCTACACTGGTATTGACCGTACCCGTATTAGCATCAATACTGCTCAAAATAGCATTAGGTACATAAGTAATGACGCTTTTGTGCGTAGTATTAAAGGCATACGAAAAATTTTCTGGCTCGGCCTGAATACTAGGGTTAGCGTCTAATACAATTACTTTTCCACCTCCTTTTACTCGCTTTAGATAATCGGCAACTACACAGGCTCGTTCGTAAGGGCCTGGCGGACAGCGATAAGGCTTTGGCGGAATCGTCAGAATAAACGTATCCTTTTTGGTCATAGCCTGAATCTGACTTTGCAGATTGGTGGTTTGAGCACCAGCTTTCCAAGCATGTACTACTTTGGCCTGAGCGGTAGCCGTGCCAGACATCGGTAAGGCATCAAAATCAATACCTGGGGCTATCACTAAGCGGTCATACACAAGCGATGTGCCATTACTTAGTGTTACCATTTGACCTACTGGATCAATTTTAGTTACTGAATTGGGCGAAATCGCAACCCCATATTTGCTGGCAATAGTGGCATAATTGTAGGCCAGTTGGCTGAGGGTGCGTTCGCCAGTCAAAACCATGTTGCTAAAAATATTGGAGTAATATGTAGCATTAGGCTCTACCAATGTGACTTGCACATCGGTACCACCCCATAGCTTGAGATATTTGGCTGCAGTAGTACCTGCCATACCGCCTCCAATAACCACCACTCGGCCAGTTGTAGCAAGGCCACCGGGTCGTGTCATGGTGTCCATCAATTCTTCAGCCCAAGCCGATTGCAAGAGCGACATCCCTACCGAAGTAAGTCCAAGATTAGTAAGAAATTTTCTGCGTTTCATAAGAGTGTGGAGCTTGTTACTGTTTAGAAAAGAAGTCAGCTATCAATTTGATTTCGGCTGTGGTGTAAGCCTTCGCATGCACGTTCATGATGTCGGCTCGGGGATTTTTTGACTGCATTTCGGTCATTTCGTCCACAATTTCTTTAGCGCTTTTTCCAGCTAAGTGCTCTAGTCCATAGCCATTGGTACCGTGGCATTGAAAGCAATTGGCAGCAAGTGTTCTTCCGGGGAGGTCGGCTGTGGCGGCAAGGCGAGCCGCTTGAGCAGGGGCGGGGGTTTCAGATAGGAAATCTTCCTGACAAGAAAGCAGGAATGTACCCATAAAAAGCCCTAACACGGTCAGTTTTAGGTTGGCGGGTTTCATAAAATGAGTGGAAAATATTGGATAAATAGTTACGCACTCAAAGTTCCGCAGAAGGCAGCGTTTGGTCTGTGACATTTGTCACATATCCCTAAAATTTCTCAGTTCGCCTATCAACAAATGCCCACTAACCCGAAACCCTGCCTTGAGTAAGGTGGCTTTAGAGGCTATATTGGCTCCATTGCAACGAGCCGCAGGTATTCGACCTGCCAAATAACATTCTTTTTTGATTTCTTGAAGAATCTGCGTCCCCCAGCCTTGTTGACGGTGTATTTCTTTCACCTCCATATATAAATCGGCAAAAGGAGGGTTATAATGTCGTAAAAAACCACCCATCGCCACTACTTCGTTGCGAAATTCTATTACGAAATCACCCAATTCGTCGGAATGGTGTAAAAATTCGCCGTGTTGTCGAGGTCTGAATACTGCTTCTGTGAGTGGATAAGCCGTTTGGAAATAGTCTTCAAACAAAATAACATCGGAGCGGATGTTGGTGCCAACCTCATACAGCATGGCGGTGAGCAAAAGGTCATTACTTTGAGCTTCTATGTATTGGGCTTGCGAAATGGTCAGTAACTCTCTAAAAAGCGAAAGCCCAAAAGTTCGGAAAGGAGGGATGACGTAAAACTCAAAAATCGTATCTCTATTAGAAATTTCTTGCCCTTTTACAGACGCATAACCTACCGAAACGCCATTAACGATTAGGTTATACGAGTCAGTCCAGCCTCGCTCGTGAGCAGCATTGTAACGAATCTGCCGATTGAGTTCTTGTAAAAAAAGTGCCCGAAAAGGCATAATAGCAGCCAATGAAGTAGGCAAGGCTCTGCAGGATGGCTTCATAGAGAGTACAGACAATCGCTATTTTCCTTTAGCTTTTTTGGCTTGTTTCTTACTTGCCACCTTGGCAACCAATCGCAAAATGGGAGCTGTTAAGATAGGCATATAGCGAGCAACGATAGGATTAATGACAATGGCAAAAACCAACACCATCAAAAACACAATGGCTACTGTAAGCGACCGCCACTGAGCCAGCCTTACAAAAGTTTTATCTAATGGACTTTCGGTAAGCTTGTTGGCAGGATTCCCTATATAACCCCACAAAAAGTACAACATAAGGCTTGAATAGCAAATATTAAACGCATATACAGCAATGGGTGTCAATAAGTGCATAGTTTTGGGTGTAGAATACTCGCCATACAACCCACTGCTGAAAGGCATCAATACAATAGACAGTAAAAAGAATAAATTGAGCCAGAGTAGTTTAGGATTATAGTCCGACACAAACCCAAACATGCGGTGATGAATGGTCCAAAACAAGCCAATGAAGATAAAGCTGATCAGAAAGCCAATGAATTTAGGAATAAGATGAGCCATTCCTTGCAAGAGATTGCTTTCGGATAGTTCGTCACCATGAAGTTCGGGCACTTTGATTTCGATAACCAACAAGGTAATGGCGATGGCAAACACAGCGTCGCTAAACAAAATGAGACGCTCAAGTTGAAATTCCTTTTTGAGTTCGTGTTCGAGGTGATCCATAATGTAATCAAAGTTAGAAACTAATGGCAAAAGGTAGGAATTATTACCTAAATGTACAACCTCTTTAATACAAAAAAAGCCTTACTCGGCAGAGTAAGGCTTCTGTATCTGGACCCCTTGGGTCGTTGCAATACGATTAGGCTGCTAAAGCATTCACCAATCTCGCTAACTTCGATTTGTTGTTAGCGGCTTTGTTTTTGTGAATGATATTTTTCTTCGCCAATTTGTCTAACATCGAAGACACTGTCTTGTAAAGTTCTATAGCTACTGATTTGTCGGTAGTCAAACGTAACTTTTTGACCATGGTCCGTGTAGTTTTATGTTGGAAACGATTTCTCAAACGTTTGGCTTCGTTAGCACGGATTCGCTTAATTGCTGACTTGTGATTTGCCATGTTTTATTGCACGAATAAATGTTGGTTTCTGAAATGAGTTCGCAAAAGTACGGAAATTCGTTTAACTTACAAACGTTTTGCTAAAAGTTTTCTAAAAAAGTCCCCTATTTTAGTATCTTGTTTTAGTTTTAACGATTTGATTTTCAGTAGTTCACATGCTAAATTATAAAACTTCTACGGTCGTAAAGTGCCTTGTGTTGTCATTGAGTTTATTGCTGCTGGGTTATTGTCAGTTGCAGGCTTGGGGCTTTTTTGCACATCAGCGCATCAATCGGCTGGCAATTTTTACGCTTCCACCCGAAATGATGCCTTTTTACAAAAAGCATCTTCAATATCTGATGGAAAACTCTGTTCGGCCCGATATGCGTCGTTATGCCGTCAAAGACGAAGCGCCTCGGCACTACATAGATGCTGACATCTACGGCGATAGTGCATTGTACAAATTGCCCTTGTTTTGGAAGGATGCCGTTGCCAAATACACCGAAGATACCTTGATGGCCTATGGTATTGTGCCTTGGCATATTCAACGTATGAAATTTCAATTGACAGATGCGTTTCGAGACAAAGATGTGAAGCGAATCCTGCGACTTTCGGCGGAGATTGGTCACTATATCGGCGATGCCAACGTGCCGCTGCACACAACCAGTAATTACAATGGCCAGCAAACTCGCCAAGAAGGTATCCACGGATTTTGGGAAAGCCGCCTGCCCGAGTTGTTTATCAACGAATATGATTTTTTTGTGGGCAAAGCCGAATACCTCGAAAAACCTCACTTGGCGGCTTGGAAGGCCGTTCGACAAGCCAATGCTTGTTTAGACTCGGTGCTTGTGTTTGAACGAGAACTGACGACTCATTTTGGCGAAAATCGCAAGTACGTGATGGAAGAACGAAACGGCGTATTGACCAAAAACTATTCCCAGGATTTTTCAAGAGCGTACCAAACCAAACTACATCAGCAGGTGGAGCGCCAGATGCGCCGAGCTATTAAGATGATTGGAGACTTTTGGTACACTTGCTGGATTGATGCTGGTCAGCCCGACTTGTCGGCTCTGTTGTATCAAGCCAGCGACCAAGATAAGAAAGACGATGAAACCGAAGAAAAAAGCTGGCTACAGAAGATTTTTAATGTCCGAAAAGAGTCAGATAACTAAACAACGCTATCCTGCCTTGTGGTACGCAATGATACAAACCAAAGGTAGGCATCCTATTTTTGAGAGAAATTAACTCGCTAAACCTTCTATGAAAAATTTGTATTCGTTGGCTTCGTATGTAAGCCTGTTTTGTGCTGCCCTTTTTATTGGAATGTTGATAGCTGGTATGACTACCGAAACAAGCTATCCGGTTATCATTGGCTTGCTAGCCTTATCCCTAGGGATAAGGCAGTTTCCTCAATACGCTAGTTTATCATTCACAATACTGATTTTGGCGTCGGTTTCCATTGCTTTATATTATCCAGCTACATTAGTAAAATGGGGAGACTACGAGCTCAAAAATTTGATTACGCCCCTGATGCAACTCATTATGTTTGGAGTAGGTTCTGTCATGACAGCCGAGGATTTCGTAGGGGTCGCCAAAATGCCCAAGGCTGTTGGCGTAGGTTTGGCGGCTCAATTTACAATTATGCCTTTGGTGGGTTATACCTTGGCTAAAGTATTTGGCTTTCCGCCTGAGATTGCAGCTGGTGTGGTACTAATTGGTTGTGTGCCAAGTGGTTTGGCTTCCAATGTGATGTGCTATATTGCCAATGCCAATGTAGCTCTGTCGGTTACAATTACTTCGTTAGCTACCATCTTTTCTCCAATTCTTACACCATCGCTATTGAAATTACTGGCAGGAGAGTTTGTCGAAATCAACTTTTTAGACCGTATGTTGGATATTTTGAAGGTCGCCATTTTGCCCATTGTAATTGGCGTATTGCTCAACCGATTTGCCAGAACGCTGGTAGATAAATTGAAAAATATCTTGCCTCTGCTCTCAATGGGAGGTATTGTGTTGATTGTGGGTATCATTACCGCAATGGGCCGAGACAAGCTTCTAACGATTGGATTAGTACTGCTGTTTAGCTCGTTTTTGCATAATTTGTTTGGGTATCTATTGGGTTATTGGGCTGCTAGGGTCGCAAAACTAGACGAAAAATCTTGCCGGGCTGTGGCCATTGAGGTAGGCTTACAAAACGGAGGGCTTGCCTCAGCGTTAGCGCTACAAATGGGTAAAGTAAGTACGATGGGCTTAGCTCCAGCTATTTTTGGCCCATTGATGAACACTACAGGGTCTATTTTGGCCAATTGGTGGCGTAACCGTCCTGTAAGTGACACTACGCCGGAGCAGGAATAGCATGGTGTATGTAGCGAATACGGGATTTGCCCTATCTTTGCTCTATGAAACAAGCGTATCCGCAAATTTTTCTTCGTCCTGGCAAAGAATCCCCCTTGTTACGATTCCATCCTTGGGTGTTTTCGGGAGCCATTCAAAAAATAAAAGGTAAACCAAGCGATGGTGCTTTGGTAGAAGTGCTTGATGCTCGTGGCGACTATCTCGCCACAGGGCACTACCACGACGGAAGCATCGCTGTTAAAGTATTGTCGTTTGAGCCAATAGAATTGACGACTCAGTTTTGGGTGGATAAACTGCGTAAAGCGTTGACTGTAAGGAAATTGCTTGATTTTCGACACACTAACTGCTATCGCTTAATCCACGGTGAAGGCGATGGCCTACCGGGCCTTATTATTGACTGGTACAACGGTGTGGCAGTAATGCAGGCGCACTCTATTGGGATGCACTTGGAGCGTGACCAGATAGCCCAAGCCTTGCAAGAGCTATATGGCTCGGAGCTGATAGCCGTTTATGACAAAAGCGCCGAGACGCTGCCCGAGCGCTATGCCAGTACCATGCAAAATGGGTATTTGGTGGGCAGCGCAACCGTTCCTCATGCCGTTCTGGAAAACGGCCATACATTTCTGATTGATTGGGAAACAGGGCAAAAAACAGGTTTTTTCTTAGATCAGCGAGACAATCGGCAGTTGCTGACTCGTTATGTAGCTGGGAAAAAGGTATTGAATGCGTTTTGTTATTCGGGTGGCTTCTCCATTTATGCGTTGGCATCAGGTGCTAGTCAGGTGGATTCGGTGGATGTGTCACAAAAAGCCATAGACCTTACCCTCAAAAATAGTGCAGCCAATCAGTTTGCAGATTCTAGCAAGCATCACGCCTACGCCGAAGATGTGATGAAATTCTTGAAAAACACCGATGACCATTACGACGTTATGGTGCTCGACCCACCTGCTTTTGCTAAAAGCATGGACGCCCGACACCGAGCTGTGCAAGGATATAAACGACTCAACGTAGAAGGCTTGCGTAAGCTTAGTGCTGGAGGGATTTTATTTACGTTTTCGTGTTCGCAAGTGGTTGACCGTGAGCTTTTTTACAATACGATAGTAGCAGCAGCGATTGAAGCTGGACGTCAGGTACGGGTACTGCATCACCTCACCCAAGGCCCCGACCATCCAGTTAATTTTTTCCACCCCGAAGGCCATTACCTCAAGGGTTTGGTCTTATATGTGGAATAGAAATTTTAGCCTAACTTTGTTACACTTAGCAGCGTGCGATTTACGACTATATTCGTTAGGTTTAGACAAACAGATACTTATGAAACGCTTCTCAACACGTCAAGGATTTTTGGTAGGACTAATGAGTTTGTTGCTTGGGGCAGCAACGCTGGCTCAACCCAAAGCCGATACTACTAAAGTGGAAGTAGGTACCGACCTGTTTCCAAAGTCGGCGGCACAAGCCGATATTGACAAACTCAATGCCCTGATGCAAGAGCCTGTTCATCAGGCATTTTGGCAAGGATTTCAAGACAAATTCAAAGCAGACTTCACCCCCAAAGAGATTTACCAACAAGCTCGAAACATGGGAGTTGATGACTTTGAAATGAAACTCTACGAAAACCGCAAGAACCAGACGGCTTTTTACAAACAACACCCTGATTGGGCTAAGTTTTCGTCAGCGTTTAAGCAATTTGTCGAAAACAGCATTCGCTGGAACTACTGGCACAGCCTGTTGGCTTACCCGATTGTGCGGGGTAATCAGCAGACGAAGCACTTGGTGGTAACGTCGTTGCCGTCGTTGATGGTCGAAGACTTGGACGAAAATAAGGTCAACGACGAAAACGCCTTGCTCTGTGAACCTTACCGCCACTTTTTGATGTATTTTGTGACGTATTTCAACTCTCGTTCACATAATTTTCAGAAGTACAGCGACATGGGCAAAGCCTCTGACGAGAAGTTTGCCTACGCTCGTGAGCACCTTACAGGCAAGGTGTTGCAGTATTGGTTGGCTCGCTATTTGGTGGAGGCTTGTGCTGTAACGCCTCCGGCCAAAGTGAGAGAACTTTATGGTTTTTTGTCGCAGTTAACAGGAGCCGAAAATTATGCCGCTACTGTGAAGCAAAGCCTATGTGGCGAAGTGATGGAGCGCAAAGAAGAAGTTAAAAAAGAAGAAAAGAAAAAGGATAAAGACAAAGAAGACCCCAATGCGCTTTACCTCACCGATGCCAAAGGCAAGCGCTTTACGCTCAGTGATTTCAAGGGAAAAGTGGTCTATATTGATGTATGGGCAAGCTGGTGCGGACCGTGCCGTCAGCAGTTTCCGTTTTCAAAACAAATGCACGAAAAATTGACTGAAGAACAGCGGAAGAAAATCGTGTTTTTATACATCTCGATAGACGATACCCAGGAGGCTTGGAAAAAGGCAATGGAGCAACTCCAGCTGCCTGGCGAACACGGCTGGTCAGAAGGCGGGTGGAACTCTAAAGTGACACAATACTTTGGTATTCAGGCGATTCCACGGTACATTCTGATTGGGAAAGATGGTAAAATGGTAGATGCCAATGCCAAACGCCCTAGCGACGAATTTGTGCTGAGTCAGTTACTCAAACTAGCTGATAAGTAAAAATATAATGACTATCTATGCAAAGGGGGCGACAAGCCCCTTTTGCATAGATAGCCATTGGCGCATTATAGAAAGACATTAAACTACTACTCATGCCCTAACTAAAACAAGTAATATCATAAGTAGTCTTTCAATTATCAACGATTTAAAGTCTCCCCTATTGAGCCGAGACGGCTAGGGCCGCCTGTGCGGTACCGAGAGATTTAGAAGGGGGCTGTTTAATCCTCCAAATGACCAAAAAGGCCGTGGTTGAAATCAAGGATTGCTTGGTTGATTTCGTCGTAGTTATTCATCAAAAAAGGACCGTATCCCACTACCGGTTCGTTGATGGGCTCACCACTCAGTACCAACAGTACAGTATCTTCTGTTGCTTCGATGGTGATTTGATCCCCATCGTTTTTGAACAAGATGAAATGGTCGGTAGGGGCAAGTGTAGAGTTGTTAAACTGAGCCGACCCTTCAATTACCAAAATTCCTGTATTGTAAGTTTCGGGCAATGACAGGGTTAATGTAGCTCCTTTTTTGAGGCGTAGGTTATACATCTCGATAGGCGTAAAGGTAAATGCAGGGCCTTTAACTCCTTGATATTCACCTGCTATTACTTCTACGGTGCCTAGTTGATTGGGCAACTCATACTTGCCCATTTGTTCGTTGGTGATGGCCTGATATTTAGGTGGTGTCATTTTGAATTTGGCAGGGAGATTCACCCATAACTGCACCATCTGAAACCAACCACCTGTTCGGCTAAACTCTGCTTCGTGGTATTCTTTGTGCAGGACACCCGAAGCAGCCGTCATCCACTGCACATCGCCCTCACCGATGACACCGCTGTTACCAGCGCTGTCGTGGTGTGCTACTTTGCCATGATAGGCGATGGTTACTGTCTCGAAGCCACGGTGAGGGTGTACGCCCACACCCCGAGGCTGATTGCTGGGCGGAAGCAAGGTTTTGGCATTGTAGTCCATCAAGAAAAACGGACTCATGCGACGAGTACCTAAGTTGTAGCCACCGGGAAAAAAACTATGCACCTTGAACCCGTCGCCAACCATGTGGGCTGGCGGTGGCGCAAATAATTGATGGACTGATTTGATGCTCATGAGTTGCGATGAAATAGGTTACTTTCCGATACAAATTGTTCAGCTAAAATGTAAAGCCCTATCAATAAAGGGTTTCAAAGGTTGCGTATTTATTTGGGCAACAACTGGGCAACAAAACCCACTAAAACAAGTGCAAGTACAGCACAAAGAAAAGAAAATATTTAGTTTGGTGTAGAGTGTGTTTGTCCTTATCATAAGCAAAAGGCGAAGATAAGTTTTTACACTATCTTAATTGACTAACAACTGCTTCCAATTGTAAGCCCATATACTGGCAGAACTCTTCAACGGTAACAACTTGGTGTTGCTGCTTGTTGAAGTACTCTTTAATCCTCTTAATAAGGTATCTACCATATCTGTCGCTTTTGCCTGTGATTATCTGAATGTCTTTCGGATAAATACACAGTCTATTCATTTTTAATTTACTCTTTTCATACTCTATCCATACTTCGGATAGGTAGTATCTATTGCAAAGATATTACTTATTTACTTGCGGTAAAAGTGTGTTTGTTGGAATAATGTGGCAATAACGGAAATGTCGGAAGTGCAGGT
>JAXLVB010000002.1:0-2684627 GCA_046329195.1 Spirosomataceae bacterium
TGGAGAAGCGGAAACAATTTTGCTTTGTTGGTTCTTAAATTCAGCGTTTACCTTTTCTTCTCGTTTGGTTTTCTTGTAGGCTGCACTATTGCATTTATGGCCACAATACTTCGTTGTGGTCTTTTGGGCTATGAAAGCCTTACCACAATGATTACAGAATTTAGGAAGTTTAATTGTACTACTCATTTGTTGCTACTTGTTGCAGTATGTTGCTGGGTGGTGCTACTTGGTGCATTATTTCGCCTGACTTCCATCAAACTGATATGTGGGCAACAAAATAGCCAATTGGGCAACAACTGGGCAACAAATATAAGTAAAAAAGTAGAGTTGGGCAACAAAAAAGAGAAAGAAAAGTGTACTGAAAATCAACAAAAACAGGCACTTAACAAACAAAAGAAAGTAAATTACTTCCCGATACAAAACTTACCAAAAATGGTTCCTAAAATATCTTGATCAATATCCACTTTGCCCGTAATAGCACCTAAGTGCCGCAGGGCTTCTCGGAGGTCGAAGGCGAGCCAATCGCTCGTGACTCGGTTATCAATCCCTTGTAAGACGGTTTGAAGACTCTCGTATGTTTTTACTAAATGTTCGTAGTGCCGAAGATTGGTGACTACCGTATCGGATTGAAGCTGACGGTTGTGTGCAATTAGTTGTACTAATTGTTTTTTCAATTCATCAATCCCGTGGTTTTGGGCAGCGGAGATGTAAAGCACCTGTCCCTTTTTCTGGGGGCTATCCCCTTCTCCCGAAGGGAGAGGGGCAGGGGGTGAAGTGAGGAGGTCCGCCTTATTACCCACCAATAAATATTTTTTGCCCATGTCCTCGAACCGCTGTTGGACTTCGACCAGTCCAGACTCGGAGGTAGTAGTGGT
Organism: Spirosomataceae bacterium; assembly: GCA_046329195.1. Lineage (GTDB taxonomy): Bacteria > Bacteroidota > Bacteroidia > Cytophagales > Spirosomataceae > JAXLVB01. Next base: position 876 of record JAXLVB010000002.1, read on the forward strand.
GTCAAAGAGGTAAATCACCACACTGGCTTCTTCTATTTTTTTTTGCGTACGTTCTACTCCAATCGCTTCAATTTTATCTTCGGCCTGGCGCAAACCTGCCGTATCAATCAGACGAAAACGGATGCCTTCGATGATGAGTTCGTCCTCAATCACATCACGGGTCGTACCAGCAATTTCGGAAACAATGGCTTTTTCTTCATTCAGCAGCCGATTTAGTAACGTTGATTTACCCGCATTGGGTTTGCCCACAATGACGGTCGGAATACCGTTTTTGATGGCATTTCCATAGTCAAAACTATCAATAAGCGGCTGTATAGTGCACTGAATTTCAATGACTAAACGAGTCAATTCCGTTCGGCTGGCAAACTCTACGTCTTCTTCCGAAAAATCAAGTTCCAACTCAATCATCGAAGCAAAATGGACCAACTGCTCTCGTAACTGCGTGAGCTGTTTGGAGAATCCACCCCGGATTTGGTTGATAGCCGAGCGATGTGTCACTTCGGAGTCGGAGGCAATCAAATCGGCCACGGCTTCGGCTTGGGCAAGGTCCAACTGGCCGTTCAAGAAGGCTCGCTGGGTAAATTCGCCTGGCAACGCCATACGGCAACCCTGCTTGAGAAGTAACTTTAGAATACGCTGTATGATGAAGTCTGAACCGTGACAAGACAGCTCGATGACGTCTTCACGGGTATAGGAACGGGGGCCTCTAAACAAACTAATCAGCACTTCATCAACGATGGTATCGCCGTCACGAAGTGTGCCAAAATGAATGGTATGTGAAGCCTGTTCGAGTAGGTTTTTACCCTTAAAAAGCTGATTAACAATCGGAAAAGTCTGAGGGCCAGATACCCTGATTACTCCAATGGCGCCAATCCCTTGGGGCGTAGCCAATGCACAAATGGTATCTTGAAAATCGTGTATCATAAAAAAATCCTGAGCGAGTTGTATAAAGCAACTACTCAGGATGACAAATTTGAGATAAAAAAAGTTTAAGTAGTAAGTCGTTATTGCTTTCCGTTACTCGTTAATCGTATATTTTGAACGAGCAACGGAGTAGAAAAGTGTTAATGAGGAATACTATAAACTAATTTTCGATAAGAATTTATCCAAAAAGCGACTGTAATTTCATGGCCACGCCCATGTCGCCCGAAACTTTGATTTTACCAAACATGAAGGCCGTCATTGGATTCAAATCGCCAGACATGAGGGCGTTGAAGTCGCTCAAGCTTACCGATACAGTGCAGTCTGCGTCGGTGTTGTCATTACTCACGTTGCCATCGGCTGTCAAGTAGATGGGACCTTCGTCAGTTGCAAATTTTATCGAAGAACCTATGCCGCCTTTGCCTTCGGCCATGGCTTTTACTTTGCTGGTTGTTTCTTGTAAGTTCATGATGTAAGATTGGATTAGAAAATCAAACTACCATCAAAGGTATGCAAGCATACTATTTTTACCAAATGATAGGAGCGTTTTATCCAAAAATTAAACGAATCGGTAAAAAACGAACCAATTTCTTTTCGATTTCAACCGATGGAATGTCCAGTAAATCAGCCACTTGGTCGCCCAGGAGCCAGCGCATTTGAGCAGCAGGTACTTGGCTAAGAAAGGCGGGTTGTATCAACGACTCAAAGGCTGCCAGCAGTGATTTAGTGAGCGTTTTGCCTGCTTCGGAAGGTTTGAACTGCCGCTGGGCAATGGCTTTATCCAAGATAAACGCCTCTCGTAGGTTGAGGGGACGCAACGATTCTTGTACACCCATGAGGCATCCAATCACATTCCAAAGGTGTAGGTAGGCTTCGGCTTGGTGGTCGTCTGGAGCTTGGTTGATTTTGCGTAGGCCTTTGATAATGAGGTAGCTGAAGGCCAGATTAGTGCCTGCCATGTCTTCTTGGTTGATAGGCTGCCCCCACGTGTTGTTCCATCGCCCCGACTGTAAGCAATAGTGCCGAATAGCAGCGTGCATAAGCCTGACTTTCAGGATATTTCGGATGGCTTCGCCCGATTTCCAAGCCAAAGGATTGGTCACATTAAAAACAAAAGCGCCTGTTTCTTGTAGGCGTTTGAAGGCATCTTGATGCAACCGTTGCGACAAATACAGTACCTGTGCTCCATCAGCGGCGGCGTAGCAGTAAGGCAACGAAAGACAACCCAGCAATAACGCAATTTCAGGCCGATTGGCTCGAAACAAGTCTATACCCTGCTGCATTTGTTGCCAATTGGCCCAAGTCGGCAGCGCTTGTTGTTGCTCAAAAAAAGAGGCTCCCCACGTAGGAATTTTGCTGTCTTTGGGGTTACCAACCCATTGCATCAACTCCGCTATACCTTGTGCCCCTGCCGTGGTGTAGAGTTGGGCAATCAGAGCGTCGGCAGGGGCATCCATTTGTTGACGAGCTGCCTGAAGCAAGTTTTCCGAAAAAGCACGAGTGGATTTAACCGTTATCATCTACCATAGGCGTGTTTGTGATATAACCACTCGGACATCTAAAAAGTTATCGCCCACAAATCCCTTTGTAGTCGCAGTAGGAGCAGGCTTCCAAGTCGTTGGTGCGGGAGAATGGCTCGTGGGGGTCGAGCAGACGCTGCACAAACTGTTGTAAGTATTCCTCAGAGCGAGCGATAAACTGTTCGGCTGTCTCGCCTTGCTCAAACTCAAAACGATTCTCTAAGAAACCTTCGCCGATGTTTCGGAGCGAATAAATACCAGCCACTACTTGATGGTCGTTAGCTCGCAAGCGTTCTCCTTTTAGCAATAGACCTTCTTCGCTGAGCATCTTTTTGATAGCTAGGTATTTATATAGCCAAAGTTGACGAATCTTATCCCATTTATGAATGTCAGAAGTATGAAGGAGATTCTCGTCAATTTCTTCTGATTTTATCTTTAAGGTATTTTTTTCAATCTTTCCCGTTTTGTAATCTACCACCCGAAGTAGGTTACCTTGAAGCCGTTCGAGGCGGTCTATTTTGCCCGCTACTTTCAATGAAATGGTCTCGTTGGCTGTTGGAATAGACACCTGTGTTTTAAGTGATTTCTCTACGCCCAACACCTCCATCGGAAATAGCCCTTCGGTCTGGAGTTGTTGTTCAAAAAAGCTTTTCAGGATGTTCTTAGCAATCTGGTAGAGTAAGAAGTTACTGCCTTCGTCTAAAATTTGTCCGGGAAACAATTCGACAAAATCTTCCTCCAATCGCTTGGGTAACTCTTTGATAATCTGCTGGATTTCGGCTTGAGTTAAGAGCTGGTCTTGGGCCGTATAGTCTTTATCAATGCGCTCCAGCGTAGCGTGGACCCAAGTACCAAAGGCGTCGGCGCCGAGGGTTTCTTCCACGTCTTCGTCTTGGGCGATGTCGGCCACTCGATTAAAGTAAAATTGCAGCGTGCAGCGAATAAACTGGTTGAGATGCGTAGCATAAATCCCACCCGTTGGCGAATCGGTGGGTTTCTTTTGTAAGGTACCTGACAGATAGTTTTTTAGGTAGTGTAAAATATCCTCCGTTTTGTTGATAACCAAGTCAATTTCTTGGGTGTCGTCCGTAATTCCTGACTGAAACCGAACGCTGGGTTTGGTCAAGGTAATGTGTGGATTAGTTTTGGCGAGTTCATGCTCAATTTGTAACAGAAAACGACTTTTTTCGTTTTTCTGGCCCTCACCTGCGGGCTGGGTATGAATCAGCACGACCTCTTTGGCTCGTTGCAGTAACCTAAAAAAATGATACGACATCACGGTGTCTTGGTCGCTGTGGGTGGGTAAACCAAACTCAATACAGGCTTCAAAAGGAATCAGAGAGTTTTGCCTTTTGCCCGAAGGGAGAATGCCTTCATTGACCGACAAAATGATAATGCGCTCAAAATCAAGGCATCGGGTTTCGAGCATCCCCATGATTTGGAGATTTGAGATGGGCTCTCCACTAAACGGTATTTTGGTTTGACGAATCAGTTCGTACAAGAAATTTCGGAACGTCTTGAGCGTGACAATTTCCTTTCGTTCTTGCACTACCGTTTCGAGCCGTTTGAGTAGTGTATAAAATAAGTACAAATACTCGGTTTCGATGGCGTCTTTGTTTTCTTTATAAACCACCCGTAAGAGGTCAATCAAGGCATAAAACTGCGAAATGGCCTTGCGAGGGTCGTTGTTCCAGCGAGAAAACAACACCTCGACGATAGGCTCGTCAGGGGCCAACTCTTTGATTTCTTGTTCGCTCAAAAATACCCATCCTCGCTCGTTAATGGTCTTGAGAATCCGCCGAATCGGGTTGCTTTCCGAAGAGTTTTGCTTAGCAATACCCTCATAATGAATTAGTTCGTAGCGACGAATGAAGGGGTGGCTCAATACTTTTTGGATATGCCGATGGTTGAACTTAGGAATCCGAACGGTTTCGCCCGTTTTGGTACGGAGTTCAATCAAATTGCGTTGCAACTCAAAAAGGGCATCTACCAAGGTAAATAGCATCGAACCTTTGAGCGAAAGCCCCATCGTTACGTTGAAGTCTGTTACCGACTCATCAAGCGAGTACATGACGGGCATCAAGAGGTTTTCATCGCCCAACACCATCGCCGTCAGGGGGGAAAATTCAGTTGCCTCGACCGACCATTGTTTGTACAAATACCCTGCTACTTTGGCCTGCATTGAGGCGTTAGGTACGCCAACGATTTGGATGTTTTTAGGACTGGTCACTAAGTCGTCAAATTGCCATTTCCAATCTCGTTCGCTGCCATATCGAACATCGCTTTTGTACCTTCTGAGCAAGGTGCCTGCCTCAAAGTAACGATTGATGTCCATGTAATAAGTGTCTGTATCCCAGAGGATTTCAGCTTTTTTGGCTTTAATGAGACGGGTGATGACTTCTTCTTCGGACGCACTCAAGGCATTGAATCCAACAAAATAATAAAACTGATGCTTGGGCTGGTCAATCAAAAGCTCAAAGGCGTGTTCGGCCAAGTACCGATACGCCATCCCTCGGTAAGCCATTCGTTTGGCCAAAAGACGGTCTTGTAGGCTCACATAAACAGGCGTGAGGTTTTCAAACAGCTTAAAATAGCTGGCCGAGGCCGAGTCAGGATGCGGTTCCCAGCCTTCGCCAGGTTGCCAACGCTCAATGGCTTTGGCCTCCGAAACCCAGTTAAAAACAGCTTTGGCGGGGGCTAAATACTGGTCTATTTTGTCAAAATCTTGGAGCAAAGTGCTGGCCCAGGGAGTGAATCGGTCAAACTGAATGTTGGGGTCAATATCTTTGAAAACGTCGTATAGCTCAAACAGCAAGCCTACTTGGTCGAGGATCTGTAGTCCTGCCGACTGCCTTACGAAGTCGTCAATAGCCAAGACATCGGGCGACAAAAACGGGATTTCGGAAAGTTGTGCTAACTCTCGTTTGAAAAAAAAGGTAGCTCGCCGAGTAGGTAAGACCACGCAGATTCGGGAGATTTCTCGCAACGAATGTCGCTGAAATATATGCTTGGCTGCTGTTTGTAGAAAATTCACAGGATTGGATAGGGGAAGAGGGTGATGTTGGTTCGTTTATTCATCTTCTTGTGGCATACAGAACTACTACAATCGGTGTTGTTCGAATGCTGACAGGAAGAAATACCTTTCTTTTAAGGACTAAATGCTGCTTTTTATTCCGTATTACCCCTTGCGCTGGCCGAAATAGAGTCCTACTATTACCAAGCCAGTACCAACGACTGTATAGAGCGTGATGGGTTCGTGGAGTAACAGCGCCGCATACAAAAAACCAAAGATAGGACATAAAAATAACCAAATTGATGCTTTGACAGTATCAATTTTGAGCAAATACAGCCAAAGTTGCACAGCAGCGATAGAAACCGGCCCTACCAGCCAACCAATAGAAATCCAAAAGGAGGAACCCAATTGGTTTTTGGACGGTTGGTACAGCCACCAAGTGAGGGGAAGCAACATGGCCCCACCAAACAGAATCTGCCACGTATTGATGGTGAGGCGGGAAATTTGCCAGGAGATGCGTGAATAATAGACCGTTCCGACCGAATACGAAACCATGCTAACTGCCAAAATAGCCAAGCCAGTGAGCGTAGCATAGCTTTGGAGCAATAGTGGATAGGTAGCTACACCTACACCAATTAACCCCAAAATTAGACCAATAACTTCGTTGGTTTTGATGCTTCGGCCTAGCCAAATAGCTGAGAAGATACTAATAATGAGTGGGTTAGTGGCAGGGGCTAAGCTCCCGATGCCCGCCGATACCTCTTGCATAGCCAGCACAAAGCAACCAAGATATAGAGTGACGTTGAGGAAGCCATACACAATTAACGGTAGCCACTCAGCACGGGAGGGAAGAGGCTGCCTACGGATGCCATGTGCCCAAGCCAACATCAAGACACCTGCTATAAAAAAACGAAAATCAGCAATCACAAAGGGCTGGGCATACGCCAAAGCAGCCTTAGTAGCCACTGAGGCCGAAGCCCAAAGCATCGAGAAAACAAGACCAATACCAAAGTTTTTCAACTGCTCAAGAATAAAAAATAACCAATCAAGGTGCTTTTTCGTGTTATGTCACCCAATAAATCGTATTGCTGAAGTAGCCTTAATGCACTCTGTCGCCCCGTATTTCGAGGTTTTGCATGATGGTGGCCTCGATGTCCAGCCACTCTTGCCAGCGAGTTTTCACATAGTCGGTGGGGAGATATTCTTTGGCCAAATCAATGAAATTTACATAGTGATTTGCTTCCGAAACCATCAGTTCTCGATAGAACTTACGAAGGTTTTCGTCCGAAATTTCTTCTGAAAGCAAGCGGAAACGCTCACAACTGCGAGCTTCGATAAGTGCATTGACAAATAGTTCGTCACCTAATTTTTCTTCTGGACGGCCTTGTTTCTGCAAATGTTCTTTGAGCTGAAGCACATACTCATCTTTACGCTGCTTGCCCAAGGATAACCCTCTTTTTTCTAACTCTCGGATTACCATTCTGAAATGCCCCCATTCTTCGGTTACGACTGGCATGAGCACTTCTCGAAGTTTTTCTCGCTCAGGATAGCGTACAATCAACGAAATGCACGACGAAGCCGCCTTTTGTTCGCAGTAAGCGTGGTCAATCAGAATTTCCCCAATATTTTTTTCGGCAATGTTTACCCAGCGTGGGTCGGTAGGGAGTTTAAGGCCAAGCATAAGATGAAGTGTAGGTTAGTGATTACACAAGTTGTAGGGGCGTATAGTATACGCCCAAATTCGCATCCAAATTCGTAGGGGCGTATGGCATACGCCCTAATCTAATCAAACAAGGGCCAATTGACACCAAACCCAAACGTACGCCCGATGGCAGGAAAATATGGGGTCGAAAAATACCCTTTGGTTGGCATAAGCCCTTGATTAACGTGCGACATTTTGACAAACAAGCGCACTCGATTGATCCGAAAATCGGCAAAGGCATCGGCTACAATATATCCGTTCACCAGAAAACTATTATTTAGGTAAAATTGCTGATTAACAGGTAAATACGCATCGGCGTAATAGCTTGATTTATAGTGCAACTCAAGCCCGGCTTGAATGTAAAGTACTTTACGGAACAATAAGTCATAGGCCAGGCGGCTATTCCAAAATACTTTGGGCATCCGAATCACATCAGCTCCTGAGGTAGTAGTCAAGAATAACTGGGTGAGGGTGCTAAGTTTTTTCCAGCGCCACTCGATACTTCCACCAATACGAAACACATTGATTGGCACTGATGTTTGCTGAGGCCGAGCTAAAGTGTCAAAGTAGATGTAATTCTTGATAAGACTATACGTTGCTTCTGGTAAAATGCTGATATTCTTTAGTTTTAGCTGCATTTTGCCGTAGAAATTGTTCACAAAAACATTACTAAACGTATTGTCCCAATTGACAATCCCCCCAATAAATCGCTGTTGTAAAAGAGTAGGCGAGTTGAACGAACTGGTAAAACCTGCCGTAATAAAGGGGCTTTGGTACTCAGCATGAAAGCGATAATCTTTGGCAATTAAGTACTCAAACTCGGCAGTGGCCTTCCGAACACTATCGGGAAAATAGTAATTGAGCCAAATGCCCAGAAAGTTTTCGCTACGGGCAATACGCCCCTGCTGAATCGAATCGCTCAGGCTGTAGTCTCGCCGACGCAGGTGGATTCGATAGTTATACCCTTTGTAAAAACCTTTGATTCCAACCTTGTTCTCAAACAATTTGTAGGTGTATTGAATATCAAGCCGGGTCGAATCGTAGTTAGAGACACTTGCCCAGCGCTTGTAGAAATCAGCCGTTCTACTAAAATTTACATCAGCAAATCGGATAGTACGGTACTGATAATCAATAACATGATAGAGCTGAAAGCCATTGGCTAACTTGTACTCGTGATAACCATGAAGCGAGTTGCGCTTTTCACGAGAGCTGGCTGTTTTTAAATAGGCTGCGCCTTGGTCGAGGCCATATTTGAACAAGGTGTCTGTCGAAAAAGTACTCGAAAACAAAACACCACCTTGGTCGTTTGATTTGTGGTCAAACAGATTGAAATGACCCATTGCGGCATATTTCTGGTTCTTAGAAACATAGTTGGCGTGGAGCAATACGCCCCAAATACCAACGATGTTTTCTTCACCCTTGGGCGCATCAAACTGCTTGATGGCCGTGGCACGCTGAATATTAAAGCCGGCGTTGAGCCGTGAGTGGATGTTGCGAGTAAAGTCAAAATTTAAGATATTTTGACCGTTTCCACCCGGAGTAAAAAAGATATTAGAATACGGCGACTTGGTGTCGAAGTACTTGACTTGTTGCGTCTGAAAGGCATACGCCGAGTTGACATCAAAACCAGCTTGAGCACCTATTTGGGTAGGTACCTCATAAAACACCCAACGAGAAGCCGTTCCCAAATTTCCTAAGTCCACCAGCCTATTTTGGTTGCGTTTCGTAAAACTAGCTTGGTGAAACCCATCAATCGTGGTATCAATCGGGTAGCGTTTTTTTCGATTGTTAAAAACGTCTTGTTCGTAAAAATAAAGGCTAGTGTTGGGGCCATAAATCTGCTTGGTAGAATCGTCGAGCATACGCCCCCCTTGCCGAGTGCCGCCTGAACGCCCACCCCCTTGCGAAGAAATCCCTGGAAAGCCCGACTGACTACCAGGAAAGGTAGGGATTTGTGCTGCTGCGTCAAACGCCCCCAGCACGATACTTATTCCAATGATGTATTTAGCCCAATTCACGCCCAAAATTACCGTAAAGCCTTAGTTTTGTAAAATTCTTTTACACGATTCCGTACAAATTCCTCAAATTCTTGCTGTTTTTCGAGCAAATACACCTCAATCGGAATATAAAAAATAGGTAAATCAACTCCTTCGGATAGTTTAGCCAGTTTTACGTAATCTTTTTCGGTAGTCAGAATACTTACGTTAGAAGTACCAAAAGATTGGACAAACGCCTTCATTTTTTCTAAATCACTGCGTGTGTAAGCATGGTGGTCGGGGTAAATCCAAGTGTCCGAAAGGGTGTGCTGTTGCTGTGCATATCGTTCAAAATCGGTCGGGTTGGCAATACCACTTACCAATAATACTTGGTGAGCGATGGACGATGTACTGCCAAACCCAATAGGCTGCCCGTACCGAATTCCCGAAAAAAACACCGGAGCTTGCGTATAAAGTGTCACCTTATGGCATACTTCCTGCCGTTGGGTAGCAGTTAGCGTAGGCGGACATTTGGTAATCACTACTATATCAGCTCGTTGCGCTTCGACTCGTCGTTCACGCAAACGGCCCATCGGAAGCACAAAATCTTCATAAAATGGCTGGCTATACTCGCTCAAAAGGATATTCAAGTGCCTTCCGATAGAACGATGCTGGTAGGCATCGTCTAATAAAAGTAGCTGAATGTCAGGGTGTAAACTGACGAGCTGTAGGCCAGCGGGTACTCGTTTTTCGCCGACGGCTACTTTAATACGAGAACCAAATTTTTCAAAAAACTGTAAGGGTTCGTCTCCAATCGTCTGGGCGGTATCGCTGGTTGTAGCGATGCGAAAACCCTTGGTGTTTCGCCCATATCCCCTGCTTAGGGTAGCGGTAGAATAGGTGTTGCTCAGTAGCCGGATCAGGTATTCGATATGAGGTGTTTTTCCAGTGCCGCCTACTCGTAAGTTACCTACGCCAAGCGTAAATACTGCCAAATAGGTTGTTTTGAACCAACCATGCCGAAAACCAAGATTTCGGAGCAACGTGATGGCGTCGTACAACACAGCAAAAGGCCAAAGTAACCATTTCATAGGCTCAAATTACGGTAAATAAAAGCAGAACACATACATCTTTCCTCCGCCTAGTACGAAGGAAACACTAGCTATCATCACACAAAAACAGCAGGAATTGCCTAATTTAACTTACATTTGTTAGCAAAAAAACGTAAACCTCCCCTAAAACAGATAGTTTTGTGGCGCAGAATTAAGAACTTTTAACAAGTTTTTGCATCTTGCAATCTCCAACCATCATTCTAACCCCGTCCCTAACTATAAAATTCTGATGAGTCTCCGAGCTGTTTGCCACAAGCACGTGCTTGACTTCCGGTTTGAGGCCGGCACATCTCGGGGTATCCTTACCCAAAAAAATACATGGTTTGTCAAAATTTATGATACCGAGCAACCGGCTGTGTATGGCCTAGGAGAGTGTGGCCCTTTGCAAGGATTGAGTATTGATGATGTGTCTGATTTTGAGGAGGTTTTGCAGCGAATCTGTGGGTCATTTAATCGCTACGACTTAGAAGTTTTTGCTTGGAACCTCAATCTGGTGATTGAGCAATTGATACCCAACCAGTACCCCTCCATCCGATTTGGTCTCGAAACCGCCCTCCACGACTTTTTGAATGGAGGTAAGCGAATCATTTTTAATAATGCCTTTAGTCAAGGCCAACAGGCAATTCCGATTAATGGTTTGATTTGGATGGGCGAAAAGTCGTTTATGCTCAGGCAAATAGAAGAAAAACTCAAGGCAGGTTTCACTACTCTCAAAATGAAGGTCGGCGCCTTGGATTTTGAACAAGAATGTGCTCTGTTACAGCAGATCCGAACTGAATTTTCTCCTGAAGAGATTACCCTGCGAGTAGATGCCAACGGTGCTTGGACGGCCACAGAAGCCCAAGAAAAGCTTCAGAAATTGGCTGAATATTCGCTACACTCGATTGAACAGCCTATCAAGCCACGACACCTTGACGAAATGGCGGCACTGTGTGCGTCGTCGCCCGTACCGATTGCGCTCGACGAAGAACTCATCGGCGTATCCGATTACAGGCAAAAACTACGATTGCTCAAACAACTGATGCCACCATATATCATTCTGAAGCCAACGTTACTGGGTGGTTTTCAGCACTGTAAAGAGTGGATAGAAGTAGCTAATCGCCTCAAAATCAATTGGTGGATGACCTCGGCCTTAGAGTCAAACATCGGCTTGAACGCTGTCAGCCAGTTTACAGCGTCACTCCATAACTCGCTTCCACAGGGCTTGGGTACAGGCCAATTGTATCATAATAATATTGCTTCTCCATTGACGATACACCAAGGACACTTGTATTATCAAGCAGAGCACTCATGGGACTTGCGCCTTTTTGAACCCCTCGGGGCTTGATTCTATGCCTCAAACTTAGCACTTTTGTACAGCGAACCGACCGAGTCGCTTTGAGTTTATCACGCAATCTTGTACATCATGGACATTCAGAAATTAGATAAAGCCCTATTAGCCTTAATCAAGCGTAGAAATGAACTTCGGAAAATGGGCTACGATCACCCCGATTATGACCAAGAAGAAGAAACGCTTCAAGATGAAGAACAAACGTTTTTGGACATCTATGGGGATTATTTTGAGGAAGTCATCCAAAAAGTACATGAGGTCTATTGTCCCGAAAGTGACCCTTTACTTCCAACGGCCTACATCCCCCGCCAATACCGAGCCTATCGTGACGAAGAGCTGGACTTAGAAACGTTTGAAGTAGGTGATAACGACGGCGTTAGTGTGGACTTAGCCGACTTTCCGAATTTGGATGCTCGGATGCTCTTGTTGCCCTCACCACCTCGGATTGTGCTTGTTTCTGCCGCCGGCGAGCAAGAAGTATGGTGGGCTAAATGATGATAAAAATGGTTTTTACTAACAAACAAAAACCCGCAAGGTTTTGACGATAGCCACACCAAAGCGGTGATGTATCGCAAACCTTACGGGTTTAAGAGTGTTAACTTCTCAAGCAATGGCCGACAACGCTCGTTTGCAATATACTTTGGCCAAATGTACTCGGTATTCGGTAGAAGCATAGTGGTCGCTGAGGGGTTCTAAGCCCCGACCACCGTTGAGCAAAATACTTCCAGAGGCTACTTGCTCGACTGCTGTTGCAATGTTTTCGGCTGTTAATTCTTTTCCAGCAAGTGCCTTTTCGACTTCTACAGCATGATACGCATGGGAGGCCGCCCCCGTAAATACCACGTGAGTAGTGCCGTCAGGATAACGAGCTACCGCACAACCCACAATAGCAAAGCGGGAAGCAGGCTGTAGAAACTTCTGATAGCTCATTTTGGCACTTGCCACAATCGGGAACCGAACTTCGGTAATGAGCTCCCCGTCTTCTAAAGCTGTTGCATATAGGTCTGTAAAAAAGTCGCTGGCAGCTACTGTACGGCTACCGCTGGTGCTTTGACACACCACAGTGGCATTGGTAACGAGTATCAGTGCAGGCCAGTCGGCAGAGGGGTCGGCATGGGCAAGGCTACCACCCAGTGTCCCTTTGTTACGTACCGAAGGGTCACCGATGAGACCTGCTCCTTGGGCCAAGATAGGGATTGTATTTTTTACTAAATCAGAGGCCGCAATAGCGGCATGAGTAGCGGCTGCGCCAATAACGAGTTCGTTACCTTCTTGGCGAATACCCTGAAGCGCAGGGATTTTGGCTATGTCAACCAACAAACCTGGTGCATTGAGGCGTAACTTCATGGCCGGAAGCAAACTTTGCCCACCCGACAGCAGCTTGGCGTCGCCACTGGTTAAGGCAGCAAGGGCATCGTCCACACTGGTACTACGTGTATAGTCAAATGAAATAGGTATCATAGTTCGAGATGTTTAGTACGGTTGTTTAAACATGTTTCGTTTTCGAAAAAGTACTGTTACAGCATATAAGTTGCTGGTTAACTGATGTTTATTAATGAATTATTGTGGCCTCGACTTTGCTTGACTACTGAATCTCTAGTAACCAATAGCGTTGACTTTGCTCAGCTACTGAGTAATAAGGAGCCGTAACTAATAACCAACCCACCCATTCCCAGTAACTGATTTTCAGTTAACCAATCGCCAACTTTTATGAATTCATAGCCCGCCATACTCGTTCGGGTGTGAGCGGCATCCGAATATCTTTTACAGGGTGTCCAGCCTTCCACAGCGCATCAATCACCGCATTGACCACGGCTGGTGTAGAACCAATGGCTCCAGCTTCGCCGGCTCCTTTTACACCAAGCGGATTGTGTGGACAAGGCGTAGTTTGACGGTCCAACTCAAACATCGGGAAGTCATCGGCACGAGGCATGGCGTAATCCATAAACGAACCGTTGATGAGTTGCCCTTCGCTATCATAAATGGCTTCTTCGAGGAGGGCTTGACCCACACCTTGGGCAATTCCTCCATGAATTTGACCATCCACAATCATAGGGTTAATAACATTCCCTACATCGTCCACGGCAATAAACCGCTTGAGGGTGACTTTACCTGTTTCTTTGTCAATCTCAACGACAGCAATATGACAGCCGAACGGATAGGTGAAGTTAGTAGGGTCGTAAAAACTAGAGAAGTCAAGCCCTGGTTCGAGTCCTTGTGGGTAAACGTGTGGTACATAGGCAGTTAAGGCTACATCGCCAAAACCCACCGACTTATCCGTTCCTTTTACAGTCCATTTGCCACCCGCATATTCTAAATCTTCGGGGGCACATTCCAGCTTATGAGCAGCAATTTTAGCACCTTTTTCAAGCACCTTTTCGATACTTTTAATGATAGCACTTCCCCCTACGGCAAGCGAGCGAGAGCCATACGTGCCCATCCCGAAGGCCACAGCATCGGAGTCGCCGTGTACAAGCTCAACGTCTTCCATCGGAATGCCGAGCTTGTCGGCTACTACTTGCAAGAAGGTAGTCTCATGTCCTTGGCCGTGTGAGTGGGAGCCTGTATAAACACTTACCTTGCCTGTGGGCTGTACACGTACCTGCGCCGATTCGTACAAACCTGCCCGAGCACCCAGCGCCCCTACCACCGCCGATGGGGCAATACCGCAAGCTTCGATATAGGTCGAGAAGCCGACCCCCAAGATTTTGTTGCTTTGGAGAGCTTCTTCTTGTGCTTTGCGGAAGTCTTCATAGCCCAGCATATCAAGACCTCTCTTGAGTACTCCATGATAGTTGCCCGAGTCATACTGAAGTGCTACTTGGGTTTGGTAGCCGGGTTGGGTCACTCCGTCGAATGGCTCAATGAAGTTTTTGAGGCGAAGTTCGGCAGGGTCAACACCCATTTCGAGTGCTGCCAAATCAAGCAATCGCTCTAACAAATACGTTGCTTCTGGTCGGCCTGCCCCACGATACGCATCTACCGCCACTGTATGCGTAAACATACAGTTCATATCAATGTGAATTTTGGGGGTGGTATATAAGCCTTGCAGAAGGGTGCCATGCAGGTAGGTAGGTACTGCCGGAGCAAAGGTTGAAAGATAAGCCCCTAAATTGGCATAAGTGTTGATACGCAAACCCACAATCTGCCCGTTGGCATCAAAGCCCATTTCGGCTTTGGTCACGTGGTCACGCCCATGCGCATCCATCAAGAAGCTCTCTGAGCGCTCGGCTGTCCACTTGACAGGGCGACGAAGCTGCTTAGAAGCCCACGTTACTAAGGCTTCTTCGGTATAATGATAAATTTTTGAACCAAATCCACCGCCTACGTCAGGTCCAACTACACGCACTTTGTGCTCGGGAATGCCCAACACAAACGCACAAAGCAACAAGCGAATCAGGTGTGGGTTTTGAGTGGAGGTATAAAGTGTATAGCGGTCGGTCACTTCGTCATAATGACCTACATAGCTTCGAGGCTCCAGAGCGTTGGGTACCAAGCGCTGATTTACAAATTCAAGCGTAGTAACATGATGTGCACCGGCCAAGGCTTCGTTGACTTCTGAGAGCGGGTTCCCAAATTCCCAGTCAAACACCTTATTATCTGGGTATTGGTCGTGTACTTTGGGGGCATCAGCTTGGGCTGCTTGGAAAGGGTCTGCTACCGAGGGGAATACGTCCCAGTCAACATCTACTAGGTCTGCTGCATCGGCGGCAATTTCTCTACTGTCGGCTATGATAACGGCCACTGGATCACCTACGTGCTTGACGGTATCGCCTGTGGCTACCAGAATCGGGTGTTTGGGTTCCCGCATGGTTTCGCCGTTTTTGAAGTTCACCTGCCAGCCACAAGGCACCCCGTTGATGTCTTTGATGTCGTCGCCCGTGTAAATGGCCACGATACCCTCCATCTCTTGGGCCGCCGAAATATCAATACTATTAACTCGTGCGTGGGCATAGGGACTACGCACAAAATGGGCATAAACCATGCCGTGGAGTTTGAGGTCGTCGGTGTAGCGACCTTTGCCAGTAATGAAGCGCTTGTCTTCAAGGCGTTTTACCGACTGACCGATATATTTGTTGCTCATGATGTCAATTAAATGGAGTGAATGTCTGTGTAAATGACTGATAATAAGCAGAATACTGATGGGGCGTTTAAGCTGGTACGGCCTGTTGTGCAGCCCATTGAATGGCTTTTACAATATTATGATAGCCTGTACAGCGACAGAAGTTACCTTCTAACGCATGACGGATTTCGTCTTCGGATGGATTCGGGTTGTTGTTGAGCAAATCAGCCGCAGCCATGATCATGCCAGGCGTGCAGAAGCCACACTGCAAACCATGACATTCTTTAAAACCTGCTTGAAGAGGATGAAGTTCGTCGCCTTGGGCGAGGCCTTCGATAGTCGTTACGTTAGCGCCATCGGCCTGAACAGCCAAGAGGGTACACGATTTTACAGCCACACCATCGATATGAATGGTGCAAGCGCCACAGCTACTGGTATCGCAGCCGATGTGCGTACCCGTAAGGCCGAGTACGTCTCGGAGGTAATGAACCAGCAACAGCCGAGGCTCTACATCATGGCGATACGATTTGCCATTGACGGTTACGTTGATTTTCATGTGTTACAACGAGTTTGTTAGAGGTTGATAATTCAATAATAATGGCAAGGTGTGGCGTAAGGATACTCCAAGGCTGCCTAACAAGGCAGTGACGTTATTTGGTTAGTTCTACTTCAAAATTCTGGAAGAATTGAGAAGTCAATGAGCTGGCTACACCACTGAGAACCCGCTGTCCTGTTCGAGCTAACAAACCAGACAATTTGGCATCTCCGTCAAAAGAAAGCTCTGTTTGGCTATCAGACAAAGGACGCAGACCAATCGTCACAGCAGCGTCGGCATTACCTATTTTGCTATTTTGCTTGATATGTAAAGTGTAACCTTCGTGAATCTTGATGTTGTCTAACGACAAACTTCCTGAGAATGAGCCATTCACAGGACCCAGTTTGATTTCGGCAATGGCTTTATACTGATACCCCTCCGTTTGCTCTAATCGTGATATTCCTGGTACAATCCGAGCCAACGTATCGGTATCCATAAGCATGTCCCAGACTTTTGAGATAGAGGCATTTAATGTATGTGAACCTGAAAGTTGCATTTTTTTTAGATTATGAAATAAAAGTGCTTGTTTTTGGGGTCAACGAATAGAGCTATGGTGGTGGAAAGGTTAGTAGTTATTGAACTTTTCGCATATTTAATAAAACTTTTTGGTTTTAACAATGAAGAAACTATGAAGTTTTACGAATATTTTTTGAAAAATTTGAATAATACAAAGTTTATTGTACTATTTGTAGAAATAGCCTTATCGCAGCAACGTATTTAATAAAGATGGGCAAGAAAAAACTCGAACCAAGCGGCTCGAGTTCAGTGGATGTACGTACAAAAGTAAGGCTCAACGTTCGGAAACGTAAGAAGGCGTCCCCACCTGTTGGTACAACTTAGCTAGGCGATGGGCGTGTTCGTCGTAGGCGGCTTCGAAGAGCTCGGTGGCTCGTTGCGTTCCGACGATAGCCCCGGCGGTAAGTACCTTGGGCGGATGCCCTGCCTCTGTGAGCAGACGAGCTACTTCGGCCTTGATACTGTTTACAATCAAAGCACCACCTACCGTCGAGCCCGGCGAAACGGGCGTGTCTAGCCCTTCGATGCGTACCATCGCATCACCAACGGGCGCACCTGTATCCAGAATCAAGTTGGCAAAGTCACTGAGTTTTTTACCGTCTTGCCGCTTGCTGGAGCTGGCCGCCGAGTGCTCTTTGGTGATAAGCGCCACTACTTTGATGCCTTGTTGTTGAAAAATCTCAGCCATTTCGACAGGCACAATGTTGGTTCCTGATGACGAAATAATCAGTGCCGTATCAGTAGGAGAGGTGTCGAAGTTGCGTAGGATTCGGTCGGCAAGGCCTGGTACGTTTTCAAGAAACATAGCTTGCCGCTGCCCGTTGGCTCCTACGACTAAATTATGAAAGGTAAGCGACAACTCTACAATAGGGTTGAACCCTGCAAATGAACCATAGCGAGGCCACATTTCTTCGACCATGATGCGACTATGACCACTCCCAAACACATGCACCATACGACCTGCTAAAATACTATCGGCAAACCACCGAGCCGCCGTTTGGAGGACTGTTTCTTGTGCTGCCACTACGTCAAGAAGATGCTGACACTTAGCTAAATACGATTGAATTACAGACATTTAGATGGTTGGTTAATAGGATTTCTGTTCAACATCATTGCCCTGTTAGCGGTATAATTTAGGCACCGTTTTGTAGAGAAGGCTGCCGAGGACAGTCTTCGGAATGCAATTGGGGAGAACGTATAATCGCAAGACAAACCGTGCTTAAAAAGCCTAATTACTGACTTTGCCGATGGCAAAAGCAGCTGCACCAATAGCACCGGCCATATCGCCAAATTGTGCCTGGAGAATCGGCGTGGTTTTGCCTCCAGGCCGCCATTCATAGCGATTGAGAAAAGAAGCCAGCGGCCCAAAAAGCGCATCATCGGCCAAGGTAATGCCGCCTGCTAGCACGATAGCCTCTGGCGAAAAGGCATTGATGATAGAAGACAAGCCTACCGCCAAATCACGCACAGAATTGAGCCAAACCCACGTCGCAAAATGGTCGCCTTGCCGATAGGCTTCTACCAATTCCCAAGTGGATTGATACTGGCCATGTGTCCGTTGAGCAACAGAATAGTTCCCAATGGCAAATTCTAAGCTTCCAGGGGCTCCTACAATGCTCTGGGTGTGGTCTTGGGCATGGATAGAAATATGCCCCAAATGCCCAGCCATTTGGCTCAGTCCTTGATACAACTCACCGTTAATCAACAATCCGCCCCCAACGCCCGTTCCAAGGGTAAGCAAGACAACATGACGTAAGTCTTTGGCCACTCCAAACCGTGCCTCGGCCATCAGCGCCGAATGGGCGTCGTTAATCACAAAGGTTGGCAAGCTGAATCGTTCACCCCAAACAAAACCTTCCAGACCGTTCAGCCGATTGGGTAAAAAAGCAATGCACTGATTCTGAGCATCGGGCAAGCCCGGTGCCGAAAGTCCCACAGCCGCAATGGGTTGCTGTAAATAGTTGCGCATGTACAGCACCATTTCGAGTACCTGCTCACGCCACGAAGTGTCACCGTTATCTTGCGTAGCCATGTAATGCTGCTTGAGTACCTCGCCCGATTGCGTCATGATGATACCCTTGACATTGGTACCTCCTAAGTCTATGCCGATGTAGTGCATAAAAATGAGCGTTGATGCTACCCCTTGGTAGGCGCTTATTGATGAAAACTTTGCCCAATAAACTGAAGCGCCTCTACAATACCTGTGCGCCAGTAGGTCCAGGTATGGGCGCCTTCTCGTACCCTAAATTCATGCGGAATCTTACGGTCGTTGAAGATTTTGTTGAGCGCCATATTCCCGTTTATCAAGAAGTCGTCGTCGCCGCAATCAATCCACCAGCGTACTTTCTTCAGATCGGCTTCGGGTAAGGTTTGAGCCAGTTTAATAGCCGAATTTTTGTTCCAAGTATCGTTGAGGCGGTCTTTACCTTTTAGTCCTTTGCCGTAGAGAATACCAAATACACTTTCGTAACGGTCGTCGGGCGTTTGGGCCATGTCGTCGTCACTAAAAATGGCGGCGCTCAGCGGTGCAGCGGCTGCAAACAAATCGGGGTGCTTGAGCGCCATGATAAACGAACCATGCCCTCCCATTGATAAGCCACAAATGCCTCTGAAGCGCTTGTTGGCTCTGATTCGGAAGCCTTTTTCAA
Organism: Spirosomataceae bacterium; assembly: GCA_046329195.1. Taxonomy (GTDB): domain Bacteria; phylum Bacteroidota; class Bacteroidia; order Cytophagales; family Spirosomataceae; genus JAXLVB01. The sequence continues at coordinate 20,272 of JAXLVB010000002.1, forward strand.
CAAAGGGTATCAACTCGTTCACAAAAAAATCTTCGTAGTTGACCTTTCCGTCGTAACTGTTGATGTACCAACTAACGCCGCCGTCGGGCATGACAATAATCATGGGTGGAATCGTGCCGTCGGCAATAGCTTTGTCGGCATAGCGGTTTACTTCGCCAAACTGAAGCCAGCCAGTATCGTCGTCTGTGTAGCCGTGGAGCAGGTAAACCACGGGGTATTTGCGGTCGGAGGTTTCGTAGTCAGGTGGGAGATAGACCGAGTAGCGGACGTCTTTGCCCAAAATGGTGCTTTTGATGGTTTTGCCTTCGAGAACTTTTCCGTGTTGGGCCAAGGCCAGATGACAAATGGCCAGCACTGACCAACAAAATAAGGTGAGCCTTTTCATGATGAGGTTGTAGAGGAGTGAACAACAAAAAAGCGCAGTCTATCTGACTGCGCTACGAATATTGAAAAGAGTTGGCGTTAATGCAAATAAGTGCCCCCTCAAAAATCGCTTTTTTCGTTTTGAATACTTGTAGTTCTTAGTAGCGAGTAGCTTCGATTTCTCTCAGCTACTGAATCACCAATTCACCAGTAAACCAGTAACTAATCTACCAATAGCCAGTTCTCAATCTACCAATAGCCAGTTCTCAATCTACCAACGCCAGCTACACTCGCCAATCAGCTGGGTTTTGCCGCCATTCTGATAGAGTTTGAAGCTGATTCTCGTTGATGTATTCCATCTTTATGGCCTCTTCGAGCAGGGCTGTATAGTTGCTCAACGAGTAGAGGCGTACATTTTTAGTCGAAAAATTCTGTTCGGCTATGCCAAAACCATAGGTAAAAATAGCCGTCATGCCCAATACTACGCCACCAGCGGCTTCAATGGCTTCGGCTGCTTTGAGCGAACTCCCTCCTGTCGAAATGAGGTCTTCTACCAATACAACTCGTTGGTTTTGAAGTAACTGTCCCTCAATTTGGTTGCCTAAGCCGTGTTCTTTTGGCTTGGGGCGCACATACAAAAACGGCAAACCCAATACATCGGCTACCAGCGCACCCTGTGGAATCCCTGCTGTAGCTACGCCTGCGATGGCTTCTACACTCGGAAATTTTTCTTGAACCAAGTCGGCTAACGCACGCTTGATGTAGGTGCGCACCTTGGGGAATGACAACGAAAGCCGATTGTCGCAATAAATAGGAGAGTTCCAACCCGAGGCCCATTTGAAGGGCTTGTCTGGGTTAAGACGAATGGCTTTGATTTCCAACAGCATACGAGCAACTGCCGCAGCGTGGGGTGTCTCATAGGTATTCATACCCCAAAAGTACGAATTCTGATAGTTAGATGAAAATCTAAGCGCAGGAGCAACCATAAAGAGTGATTGGTTTAGCGTGGATAGGTTTAGTAAACGTCTATCAATCAAATAGTTGTTGTTGCGTTTAAATGGAGAACTTGTTGGAAGATTTCTTGTCTTTTGGTTAGCGGGTATTCGTTACCCGTGGGTCTGTCCTGCTACGTCATTTCTACGTCGGTTTTCATAGTTGTAGGCTTACAAGGTAACAAATGAGTGCTGTTAGTACATAACGCCTTGCTTTTCTGAAAAGTATAGGAGGGGTGTTTTTTGAGGAGAATGCTAAAAATAAAAAAGGACTGGCTCAACGCCAATCCTCTTTTTGTGGCTGGGCCAGAAGACTCAGACAGGGCGTTTGGTCAGTTGGTTTACCACTTGCTCTAACTGCTGTTTTTGTACTACACCCGATTGCCGCCAAAGCACCTGCCCTTGTTGGAAGAGCATCAAGGTAGGCACGCCCTGTATCTGGTAGGCCATAGCGGCTTGGGGGTTTTTGTCCACGTCAATTTTGATTACTCGTACACGGTCGCCCATTTGGGTAGCAAAATCCTTCAAAATAGGCGACATCATCTTGCAAGGACCACACCATTCAGCAAAAAAATCAACTAACACGGGTGTATCGCCTCCAATAATATCATGAAAGGTCTGTTTCGTTTCCATTGCGTTTTTGAAATTTTGAATAGAAGTCTTTGAGTAAATCGGCGCCTACAAAACCTACCAACGTACCATACGGTACCATCGTTTGCCATTGTGATTTCAAAGGGCAAGTGCCTGTTACACAGCCAATTTCTTTCCAATACAAAAAGCCTCCTACAGCGCCAACTACGGCACCAATCAGGCTCCATTGATATGTTTTGAGTAGTCTCATGGATTACTTGTTATTGGTAGATCAGTTACTAGTGGATTAGTTATTAGGTTCGGTAGCTGAGCGAAGCTGAGGCTATTTGCTCCCGACTACTCGCTACTCAAAAATTACTTCACAAATTTCTACAAAACCCAACACGTAGTCAGTGACATTTGTCACACAAGTTCTTTGGTATTTTCATCGCCAGCGTTGGGGAGGGTTACCACAAAGGTACTCCCTTGCTGCAATACACTTTTGACGGTGATTTTACCAGCGTGTAAATCTACAATTTTTTTACAAACCGACAGTCCTACACCGAATCCAGAGATGTTGAGAGCATTTTTGGAGCGATAAAAAGGCTCAAACACAGACGAAATATCCTCAGGCGGAATCCCGATGCCTTGGTCTTGAATACTGACAACAGTATGACTTTCGGTAAAATCAATATTGACTTGACACGCATGCGTGGCCGAGTACTTACAGGCATTGTCCATGAGGTTGGTAAATACCGTTTTGAGTAGGGCCTCGTCGCCAATAACCGTAATTCGCCGTTCGTTTTCGGGCTCTTGGGCGTATTCCACCTTGATTCGGTACTCTGGCTTACCCGACAGTAGTTCGTTCTGAGCTTGAAACACCACGTCGTCAATACGTACTTCCTTGAAGTTGCTAGTCGAAGATTTGAGAGGGCGTACAATCTGCAAGAGGCTGTTAGTCAGCATAATAAGGCGATCAATGTCTTTGCTGATGGCCCTCAAGATACCTTTGTGTTGGGTTACGCTGAGGTGCTCTTCTAAGCTAATTTCCACCTCCGATTTGAGCGCTGCCAAAGGCGTACGCAACTCATGCGATGCGTGCGAAACGAAGGTCTTTTGTAACTCAAACGCTTGCTCAAGCCGCACCAGCATCTTGTTGAATGCCTTGGCCAACTGCCCTATTTCGTCCTTGCCGTTGCGCTCGTCAATGCGCTCTCGGAGGTTATTGGCTGTAATGGTACTCACTTTGGCAATAAACTGATTCACAGGATGTAAGGCTGCTCCCGCAAAGAATACACCTAACAAAACCGTCAGAAAAATCCCAACCAACAAGCCGATGATAAGGGTGTTTTCGAGGTTTTGTAGTTTACTTTTGCCAAAGCGGTCAAACGCCGAGGCCAAAATCACGTAGTCTTGCCTATCAAGCTCATAGATAAGCCCTACAATCTCGTTTTCACCGTCGTTAGTTTCTACGTATTTTTCGGTACGGATCCGGTTGAGCAAGTTCAGGTCGTAGCGGATGACGTGGTCGTCGAGGCTGCTATAAAAAAGACGGTTCTGTTGATCAAATACCAGTACTTTTTCATCTACCAAGGCCGTGAGGGTATTTTTGTCAATGATTTTGAGCAAGTTACGATCCACCTCTTTGACCCGAATCAGCAATTGGGCAGTAGTAAGGGCTTTGTTTTTGAGGCGAGTGTAGTATTCTTGCTGTCGGAAGTCGGCAAATTGTTGGTAGATAACAAACGAGAAAAGAGCCAATAAACTCCCTACAATTAACGAAAACTGAATCGCAATTTTGGTTTGAATCTTCATGGTGTCTCCCGCCCCCACTGGAGTGATGGATTATGGGTACTCTCGCAAAATATAACCCAAACTCGGACGAGTATGAATGAGCTTAGGCTCAAAATCTCGGTCTATTTTTCGGCGTAAAATGTTGATATACACCTCAATAACGTTGGTGCCCGTGTCAAAGTTTACATCCCAGACGTTGGCGGCAATATCATTTTTGGAAAGTACTTTGCCTTTGTTTTTAACCAAATATACCAAAAACTCGTATTCACGAGCCGTGAGATTGATTTCTTTTCCGCCTCGTTTTACAATCTTGCTATCCAAAAATACCTCTAAATCTTTGATACGGAGCACTTTGCCTACGGGTTCGGTGTCGGGGGCATGGCGGCGTAGTCCCACAAGTACCCGATGATACAGCTCCCGGAAGTCAAAAGGTTTGACCAAATAGTCGTCGGCACCGGCTTCAAAGCCCTCAATTTTGTCTTCGATTTCGCTCATGGCCGTGAGCATCAAAATTGGCAAGTTGGGTTTTAGTTCTCGAATCCGCTTGCAGATTTCAAAGCCACTCATTTCGGGTAGGTTAATGTCCAGAATGAGCATGTTAAAATCAACCACTTCGGCTCGGCGCAAGCCCAAACTTCCGTTGTAGGCCACCTCTGTGTCAAAACCTTTGTTGGTCAGCCCACGGGTCAGTAGCTGTGCAATTCGCTGGTCATCTTCGATAATCAAAATTTTTTTGCGAGGTTCTTCGGTTGCCATGGCGTTGCAAACAAAACGTTAGGTGGTCAAATATATAATAGGTCAAAGGATAAATTGGACTATTTAGTTTTTTTTAAGGTTGTCTTAATTTGAGGTTAAGGACTTCGGTAGAACTTTGTTCAAAAATACGTTCCAACCGTACATGCGAGTTGTTTTTTTGTTAATTCTTTTGGTGCCTTTGCGTAGTTTTTGCCAAGACTCGCTGCGGCTCACACTCCGCCAAGCCGATAGTATATTCTTGAAAAACAACCTCTTGGTGCTATCCGAGCGATATCGGATAGAAGCTTCGCAAGCGGCTGTTGTTCAGGCTCGTTTGTGGGATAACCCCACGCTTTCGTTGGAATTGAATGCCTATAATCCTGACAAAAAACAGCCATTGGACATAGCCCGTGGCGGCGAAAAAATTATTGCTATTCAGCAACTATTGCTCACGTCGGGCAAGCGGGCCAAACAAGTGGCGTTGGCCATGGAAAGCGCCCGCATGACTGAGTTTGAATTTTCGGACCTACTGCGAGTACTTAAGTTTGAGTTAAGGGGGAGTTACTTTGAAATTTTCTTCTTACAAAACACCCTAGGACGTTATGAACGTCAAATCCAGAACCTCCAGAATACTGTAGCTGCTTTTGAAAATCAGTACGAAAAAAATAACGTTTCGTTGCGTGAATTGCTCCGTCTCAAAGCACTGCTGTTTCAACTCAACAACGACCGCACGGATATTTTGTTCCAACTCACCGAAAAACAAAAATCGCTCAAGGTATTGCTTAACCTGAACCAGCCCATTGTGCCTGTCATGAATGAGGCTGAACTCAACCGCTATCACCTCAACGGATACACCGCCGAAGCCCTGAGCGACTTAGCCCTACAAAACCGAGGCGATGTCAAAGTGGCAGAATCGCTCAGTAAACAAGCCGAACTCAATTATACGTTTCAGAAATCACTAGCTATTCCGAATTTGCGATTGGGCGCTACCTATGACCAGTCGGGAAGTTATGTGAACAACTACACGGGTATTACGCTTTCGGCTGACTTGCCGTTTTTCAACAAAAATCAAGGGAATATCAAAATGGCCCGCAGCATGGTAGAATACCAAAAAGGTCTCCAGCAACAAAAAACAAACGGCGTTACAAGCGAAGTAGCCGCAGCATTTCAGAAGGTGCGCTACGTAGAAAACATGGTGCAGTCGGTAGATAGTAAATTTTCAGAACAATTTGAATTACTCAACAAAGGCGTAGTAGAAAATTTCCAGAAACGCAACCTGACCCTACTCGAATTTATAGACCTCATCGAAACCTACAGCGAGAGCATCAAAGAGCTCAACCGCCTCAAAGCAAGCAGAGTAGGTGCCTATGAAGAGCTTAATTTTACGGTAGGGCAAGAGTTGTTTAGGTAATCAAAATACCTGTATTATAACGACTCAACAAAACCAAAAGCTCTTCTGACAAGGAGCCATAATCAGACAATAAGAAACGTTCAGAATCAGACTTGGTTCTGACATAAGGTGCTTTATGAAACTCTTCTCAGTATTCGTGGGAGGCCTCCTGCTGTTGAGTGCTTGCCAAAAAAAACAAGCTGTTTCGGAAGAAGCGAAGGCGTTTATGCTTTCGGATACGATGATGAAACGCATCGAACTCTCTAAGGTGCAGGTCCAACCCGTGCGGAGCGAACTCACGCTGGTAGGCAAAGTGATTGCCGATGAAAACCGAGTCATTAAGGTGTATCCGTTGGTGGGGGGCAACGTAGAAGAAGTAAAGGTCGAAATCGGCGACTATGTGCACAAAGGGCAAGTGTTGGCTTCGATTCGATCGGGTGAAGTGGCTGATTTTGAGCGACAAATGATTCAGGCACAGTCAGAGGTGCTAGTAGCCGAAAAGAATCTTAAAACCGCCGAAGACCTTTTTGAAAGCAAGCTGAATTCGCAACGAGAGGTCATAGTGGCCAAAAAAGAAGTCGAAAACGCCCAAGCCGAGCTCAATCGCATCAGAGAAGTTTTTCGGATTTATGGCTTAGGCAAAACCACCCATTACATCGTCAAAGCGCCTATTGATGGCTTTGTGATTAGCAAGAACGTTAATCCTGGTATGCAATTGCGCTCCGATAACACGGAGCAGATTTTTACGGTAGGTCAAATCAGCGATGTCTGGGTAATGGCCAATGTAAACGAAGGAGATATTCCGAAAGTGAAACTAGGAATGGCAGCTGATATTCAGACGATTAGTTACGGACAAGAACTGTTTAGAGGCAAAGTAGATAAAATCTATAACGTGCTGGACCCTGAGAGCAAGACCATGAAAGTACGGATTCAGCTCAACAATGCAGGCTACAAGCTAAAGCCCGAAATGCACGCTACTGTGTCGCTCAAGTTTGACGAAGGCAGTAGCATGAATGCGATTCCGGCCAGCGGGGTGATTTTTGACCGTAGCAAAACGTGGGTCATGATATTCAAAAGCCGCAGCGACATCGAAACCCGAGAGGTAGAGGTCTATAAAATGCTCAACGACGTAGCCTACATCCGCACGGGCCTTAAAGAAAACGAACAGGTTATTACCAAAAACCAACTCTTAGTGTACGACGCTTTAAATGATTAGGATGGAGAGGGGAGGTACAAGAGTGTAGAGGTAAAGTGGAAAATGTAAAGAGGTACGAGAGGGTAGAGGTGAAAAGTGTAAAGGGGTAGGGGTTTCTGTAAAATGTTGTTAGGTGTCGCCAGTAGTATTGCCTCTACCTCCAAAAAGGAATATCAATTATCATGAACAAATTCATCAGAGGTATAGTCGGGTTTTCGCTCAAAAACCGCTTTTTCATCTTCTTCATGACGGGCGTGCTCATCGTGTCGGGTGTGGTGAGCTACCTCAATACGCCTTTGGAGGCATTTCCCGATGTTACCAATACGCAAATTATTATCGTAACCGAGTGGAATGGGCGGAGCGCCGAAGAAATTGAACGTTTCGTAACCGTACCCATCGAAGTGGCCATGAACTCGGTGCAGCGCAAAACCAACGTGCGCAGTATTACCATGTTTGGTTTGAGCATCATCAAGATTATTTTTGAAGACGACGTCGAAGACTTTTTTGCTCGGCAACAGGTCAATAACCAACTCCGAAGCGTAGCCCTACCCGAAGGTGTAGAACCTGATATTCAGCCACCTTATGGGCCTACGGGTGAGATTTTTCGCTTTACTCTACAAAGCAAAGACCGTGACAGCCGAGAACTCTTGACCATTCATAATTGGGTGATTGACCGCCAGCTACGGAGTGTACCGGGCGTAGCCGACGTGGTAGCGTTTGGTGGTCGAGAGAAAATCTACGAAATCCAAGTAAATCCTACTCAACTGGCCAAATATGACATCACGCCGCTGGAGGTGTATCAGGCCGTTACTAAAAGTAATATCAACGTAGGTGGCGATGTAATTGAGCGCAACGGACAAGCATACGTGGTGCGGGGCATTGGCCTGCTCAACTCGATTGCTGACATCGAAAACATCATTGTAGAATACGTAGGTGATAACTCTATTTTGGTCAAAAACGTAGCCGAAGTTAGAGAATCGAACGTGCCACGAGTAGGTCAGGTGGGCTTAGACCGCAACGACGACGTGGTAGAGGGCATTGTGGTACAGCGCAAAGGTGAGAACCCCAGCGAGGTACTGGCCAGAGTAAAAGCAAAAATTGAGGAGTTGAACACCAAGATTTTGCCGCCCGATGTCAAAATGGTCACTTTTTATGACCGTGATAACCTGATTGCTTATTGTACCAAAACGGTGTTGCATAACCTGTTTGAGGGGATTTTGTTCGTAACGGTCATCGTGTTTCTCTTCATGGCCGACTGGCGCACCACCGTCATCGTGTCCATCATTATTCCGCTGGCTTTGTTGTTTGCATTTATGTGCTTGCGCCTCAAAGGCATGTCGGCCAACCTGCTCTCGATGGGAGCCGTTGACTTCGGAATCATCATTGACGGTGCCGTGGTGATGGTCGAAGGGATGTTTGTGGCCCTTGACCACCTCGCTCACAAAGTGGGGATGCCTCGATTTAATAAATTGGCCAAATTGGGTCTTATTAAAAAAACAGGAGGCGAGCTGGGTAAGGCTGTGTTTTTCTCGAAACTCATCATTATTACAGCCCTCATTCCCATTTTTAGTTTCCAGAAAGTAGAGGGTAAGATGTTTAGCCCATTGGCCTATACTTTAGGTTTTGCGCTGCTAGGTGCCCTGATTTATACCTTGACGCTGGTGCCAGTGTTGTGTTCATTTTTGTTGCGGAAAAACGTGCGAGAAAAGAACAACCCTATCGTTACGTTTTTTGATCGAATGGTGACGAGTGGTTTTGAATGGTGCTATCGTAACAAGAAAACCAGTGTGCTGGCTTCCTTGATTTTTTTGGGGGTAACGCTGTTTTCGTCCACCTTGATGGGAACCGAATTCTTGCCGCAACTCAACGAAGGCGCTCTTTGGGTAGAGGCCAAACTGCCAATGAGTAGCTCGCTTAACGAAACGGTAAAGATGGTGAAAGTACTACGGAGCAAGCTCATGGAGTTTCCTGAAGTAAATGGCGTACTGTCGCAAACAGGCCGCTCTAACGACGGCACCGACCCATCGGGTTTTTATTACGTGCAGATGCAAGTCAACCTCAAGCACAAAGACGAATGGGAGCGCAAGATTACCACCGACGAGTTGATTGAAGAAATGGATACCAAACTCAAACAGTTTCAGGGGATTAACTACAACTACTCGCAACCCATTATTGACAACGTAGCCGAAGCCGTGGCAGGCATGAACGCCAGTAATGCCGTTAAAATCTTTGGCGATGACCTCAATCTGCTCAACGAAAATGCCAATAAAGTCATAGAGGCCATCAAAGATGTACCAGGGGTAAAAGATGTAGGGATTTTGCGCAACATTGGTCAACCCGAAATGAGCGTGCTGTTTGACGAACAGAAAATGGCACTGTATGGCGTAAGTACGGCTGATGCTCAGGCGGTTATCGAAATGGCCATCGGTGGCAAAACTGCCTCCATCCTCTACGAAGGTGAACGCAAATTTGAAATCCGTATTCGCTATCAAGAAACGTACCGCCGTACCGAAGAAGACATCCTGCGCCTGATGGTGCCTACGCTCAAAGGTAGTAAAATTCCACTCAAAGAAATTGCTTTACTGCGCAAGATCACAGGGCCGGCTTTTGTGTACCGAGACAACAACAAGCGATTTATTGGGGTGAAATTTTCGGTACGAGAACGAGATTTAGGTAGTACTATTGCCGAAGCGCAAAGCAAGGTAGAACCCATCCTGAATGCTTTGCCCAAGGGTTATTCAATCAACTGGACGGGTGAATTTGAGAACCAGGTGCGTGCCACCAAGCGCCTTGGTCAGGTGGTCCCCATTAGTCTAATTGCCATTTTTGTGTTACTATTTATTACTTTCGGCAATGCCAAAGATGCTGGCTTAGTACTTATTAACGTGCCATTTGCCTTAATTGGGGGTATTTTGGCCATTCATGCTACGGGCATTAACTTCGGTATTTCGGCGGGAGTTGGGTTTATTGCACTGTTTGGTATTTGTGTCCAAAACGGGGTGATTTTGATTTCGGTCTTTAACAAAAACCTCACCGCTCGTATGTCGCTCGACTCGGCTATTCGAGAAGGCGTTAAGTCCCGTATTCGGCCCGTAGTGATGACGGCCCTGATGGCAGCCATTGGCTTGCTCCCGGCGGCAGTTTCGACGGGTATCGGCTCCGAAACCCAAAAACCACTGGCAATTGTGGTGATTGGTGGCTTGATTACAGCCACAGTGTTGACCTTGCTTATTTTCCCGATTATTTACCGTTTCTTCTATCGTCACCGCATTCATACGATGAAGGATTTGGAGTAAGAAGAAAAGTACTCATCTCATAGGCTTTTAGGGATTTATAAGGTAGTTATGCAAATAAAAGCCTACCTTTGCAAAAAATTTGTACGACATCAGACGCCACAAGGCGAATAAGGTGTTGGTGAACGAACCAACCAAGCATGACATTTCAAGAACTCCCTATTATTGAACCCATCCAGAAGGCGCTCCAAGTAGAAGGATATACAAACCCCACTCTCATTCAAGAAAAAGCTATTCCACTGATTCTCGCTCGTCGAGATATGTTGGGTTGCGCCCAAACGGGTACGGGCAAAACAGCTGCCTTTGCCATTCCGATTTTGCAGATTCTACACGAAGAACAAACCAAAGACCGTCGTTCTACGTACATCAGTGCCTTGATTCTGACCCCTACTCGTGAATTAGCCATCCAGATTGGCGAAAGTTTTGAGGCTTACGGACGGTTTTTGGGCTTAAAGCATACCGTTATTTTTGGCGGTGTACCGCAAGGGGCGCAAACGGCTGCTCTTCGCCAAAGACCTGATATTCTGATTGCCACCCCAGGCCGCTTACTCGACTTAATGACACAGGGACATATCCAACTCCAACACATCAAACTGTTTGTTTTGGACGAAGCCGACCGTATGTTAGACATGGGCTTTGCACCTGACGTGAAGCGAGTTATCGCTAAATTACCAGCCAAACGCCAATCGTTGTTTTTCTCGGCCACCATGCCAAGCGAAATCGTGACGTTGTCTAAAACCATTCTGGCGAATCCAGCCAAAGTAGAAGTTACGCCCATATCTTCTACAGCCGATACCATTCAACAATCGGTGTATTTTGTCACGAAAAAAGACAAAAAGAGTTTGCTTATTCATTTGCTTAAAAGTAAGCAAGTTCCAAGTATTTTAGTGTTTACCCGCACCAAACACGGCGCCGACCGAGTAGTGAAAGACCTCGAAAAAGTAGAAATTTTAGCAGAAGCTATTCACGGCAATAAGTCTCAAAATGCTCGCCAGCGTGCGCTCGAAAACTTCAAGAGTGGAGCTACTCGTGTGTTGGTTGCCACTGATATTGCTGCCCGAGGCATAGATGTAGATGACCTTTCGTTGGTGATTAACTACGAACTACCCAACGTACCCGAAACCTACGTGCATCGTATTGGTCGTACGGGACGAGCCGGTGCCAACGGTATGGCTATTTCCTTTTGCGACGACGAAGAACTGCCGTATCTCAAAGACATCAATAAGTTGATTAAGAAGCAAATACCTGTTGTAGAAGACCATCCTTATCCAATGTCAGTGGTGAGTACGTTTGCACCTCCGCAACTGTTGCCCCCAAAAGACATGAAGCGGCCCAGTTCTTCGCTCAAACCCAAGAGTAAGAAAAGGTGGTTTGGGAAGCGGAAGTAAGTTGTGAAATATATAACTTTAGGGCATCTTGTTTCAATCATTCTTAACATCATGCCCTATCCTTTCACCGTCACTGAGCGTTTTTTGCGCTATGTACAAATTGATACCCAGTCGGACCCGCATTCGAAGACACAGCCTTCTACCGAAAAACAAAAAGACCTGAGCCGTGTGCTGGTGCAAGAACTATTGGATATGGGCATTGAAGATGCGCATCTCGACGAATTTGGGTATGTCTATGCCACCATTCCGTCCAATACCGATAAGAATGTTCCTATTGTTTGTTTTTGCTCGCACGTAGATACCTCGCCTGATAGTTCGGGGAAGGGTGTCAAACCCCTTATTCATAAAAATTACGACGGCTCCGACATCGTGTTGCCCGACGATACTTCTCAAATTATCCGCCCCAGCGACCACCCCGATTTGTTGGCTCAACTCGGCAACGACATCATCACGGCCAGCGGTACTACCCTCTTGGGCGCCGACAATAAGGCAGGAGTAGCCGAAATCATGGATGCGGCTCATTACCTAGTCACGCATCCAGAAGTGAAGCATGGCACCATCAAAATCTTATTCACCCCTGACGAGGAAATTGGTAGAGGGACTGCAGCCGTCAATTTGCAGAAGTTAGGTGCCGATTTTGGCTATACCATTGATGGCGAGACCCTCGGCTCACTTGAAGACGAGACGTTTTCGGCAGATGGACTCCGCATTACGATTCACGGCGTGAGTACACACCCGGGTTTTGCCAAAGGCAAAATGGAAAGCGCCATCAAAATTGCCAGCGAAATTGTGGCTCGTTTGCCCAAAAATACCCTATCGCCCGAAACCACCGAAGCCAAGGAAGGGTTTATCCATCCCGTCGGGATTCAAGGCATGGTCGAAAAGGCAACGCTCGATTTTATCATCCGAGACTTCACCGAAACAGGCTTGCACCAGCACGAAGCAGTGGTAAAAAGTATCATGGAGGAGGTCTTGAAACAGTACCCTAATTCAAAGGCTGATTTTGTGGTAACTGAGCAATATCGCAACATGAAAGAAGTACTCGACCTACACCCGCACGTAGCCGATTACGCAGCTCAGGCCATTGAGCAAGCAGGCATTACGGTCAAGCGCATGAGTATTCGGGGTGGGACGGACGGGTCGAGGTTGTCGTTTATGGGCTTGCCTTGCCCCAATATTTTTGCAGGTGAACACGCCTTCCACTCTAAACACGAATGGGTGTCGGTGCAAGACATGCAAAAAGCGGTGGATGTGATTGTGAATTTGTGTCAGATTTGGGAAGAGAATAGTTAACCGTTATCGAATTCAATTCTTGGGTCTGTGGCACACAGACCCAAGAATTGGCTTGCCCACAAGCCTTTGCAAAATGGGACAAAGAGGACAAACTCGACTTTGCTGACTATCGTAACTTTTTGACTTTTTCAACTTCCTTGACTTTCCCGACTCCCTCAACTTATTTCCGCCCTAACACCTTCTTCGCTCTCGACACAAACGCAGGGCTTTGGTAGGGGAGTTGGTCTTCCAGAATCAAGACAAGTTCTTCTCGCAAATCAGGGTATAAGTGCGTCAGGCGTTCCAGCACAGTAATGGAAAATGCCTTGACAGCCGCAGGTACGTCGGATTTGGTCAGGTAGCCAAAGCACAAATCGGTTACTGGGCCGTGGAGTGTTTCGGGGATTTCGACAAATTGTAGCAGCCGTACCGTGTTGCGAACGACGGTCTCCGACACCTCGTTTTGCTGTAAATACGCCAAAAGTTGAGGTAGATACGGGCTAATCAGCCACGGAAAGGCTTCAGCACAATGGGTCACTACCCAGCTAGCTCGTTGACTGACACGGTATTCGCTGTGCAAAAACACCTTCATTAGCTCGTCGAAGCGCTCGGTCTCACCACCAACATACTGCACCATTGCCTGTACTTCGGTTTTGGAATAAGGTCGTAAAATACGTTCTCGAAAGTTCATGTGATTGGATTCTTGACCAAAAATAAAAAGATTTGTCATCTGCTACGCTTGGTCAATCAAGCAATCTGCTCTATTTTCGCCCCCGAATTTCCGTTGATAAATAGTAGTGCTCTATCTCGACATGCTATTTCGCCGTTTGACCCGAATTTGGTTCGTTTGTCCAGAATGGTTCACCTGCCCTCCAAAGCAGTCATCTACCTGTCGAAAACCAAATCAAGGTTCAACTCTTAAATACTTACAATTATGAAAACTCTTGCTTTTGCCTTCGCCGCTGTGATGATGAGCGCTACCGTTAATGCTCAAGATGTCACTACTCATAAAGATACTGCCGTAGCTCCTAAGACCTATCGTTGGATTGCCAAAAACGAAGCTAACTTTGAAATTGGCGTTGGTCTTGACAACTGGACAGGCAATAAAAACCAAGTAGGCTACGCCGACAATGCGTATGACTTACGCCCAGGAGGTAGCCGCTATGTAAGCCTTGGTTTAATCAAATACAACGCCTTGGCTCGTGGCGAAAAAGCCGCCCTTCGCTTACGCTACGGCTTAGAAGTTAGCTGGTACAATTTCATGTTTGAAGGCAACAACGTAGCCGTCAAAGGTGCCAACCGCATCGAATTTCCTGAGAGTACCGAGAACTTGAGCAAAACTAAATTAACAGCCAGCTACTTGACCGTTCCTGTTGGATTTAGAGCCAACTTCCGCTACGGCTTCATCAAGTACATCGGCGCAGGCGGATACGCTGGGTTGCGTTTAGGAAGTCATAGCAAAACTAAGGTAGAAGAAACAGGCAAAAAAGACCACGTCTATAACAACTTCTACCTCCAAGACTTCCGCTATGGCGTAAGTGCCGAAATTGGTATCCGTCGTTTTGCAGAGTTATTCTTCAATTACGACTTAAACAACACCTTCCAAGATGGCAAAGGCCCTAAAGTGAATGCCTTTAGCTTCGGTATCAAAATTTAAGCCATCAGTCCGACGTAAGCCAAACGGCTTACGTCGGATTTTTACAATTACTCACACTCAAGAATCAAATCCATGAAACGTATCCTCTTTATTTTGCTGTTGGTTGGAAGTACTTTTGCTACCCATGCTCAAAACAAAGTCAAATTCAATGTGGCAGTTCGGAAAGACACCCTTGATACCGACCGCAGCGACGATGCTCCCAAAGGCTTTTTTGGAAAAGTATTCAACACCATTCGTACCGTAAAAGAAGTAATAGGCGACCCCAGCAAGTTGATGATTTCGCTCGAAGACAAACAAGGCAATAAAGAATCACTAAAAGATTACTTGCGGAAAAAGGGGCCTCTGAAGTCAAAAGAATCGTATGTGCCCGGCTATGATAAGTTGAACGAGGTACTCGTAGCATGGCGGAAAGAAAACACCGGTGTAGCCGAAGAACAAACAAGTTGAAAAATCGAAAACCTTCTTACAAAGGCGCCTTTGCTTAACAGCAGAGGCGCTTTTTGTTATGAAAAGAACGACCCCAGCAGCTTAACGCCAAGCATTTTAAAGAAAAATCAAAAAAAAATTGCCTTCACCTGCAACCTGACGGGCCGACTTTGCATCTAAACCACAGTTTACAACCAATGTTCCTTCAATTGACGTGTCATTCATCCCAACCAATGACCACTCATCACAATAATGTGCCAAACACGGTACTTTGTATTGCATAGTATTATAGTTTTAGCATACCTTTGTCACACTGATTGAAACATCAGTCCTTATAAAAGCCATGAAATAAAGTGTTGGAGCCAACCATTGGCATCATAACCAACACAATGCATTATTCAGCCATGAAAACAAACCGCCAGACGGTTTCCTAAAAAACACTGTGAAAAGGCCGTCTGGCGGCTAATTCCAAACCAAAGCCATGAAAAAAGTTATACTTGCAGCCATGCTCTGCCTGAGCATGATGGGAGAATTGTTTGCCCAAATTCCAGTAAAAGGAAAAATCACAGGGCGAGTAGTTGACCAAAACAGCAAAATCGTTGAGTTTTCGACGATTGCCCTCCTCAAGGCCAAAGATTCTACGTTGGTAAAAGGCCAACTCACCGATGTAAACGGCCAGTTTGCGTTTGACAACGTGACCGAAGGTAATTATATGGTGAGCGTATCGCAGTTAGGCTACCAGAAATTCTTCTCGCCAAAATTCACTATTAATGCTGAAAATCAGGCAATTGATTTGAAGAATATTCAACTTAAAGAAGCTACCCAACAACTGCAAGAAGTGGCCATAAAAGCTTCGAAGCCGTTTGTAGAACAACAAATTGATAAAACGGTAGTGAACGTTGAGAACTCAATTGTTGCAGCTGGTAATTCGGCACTTGAAGTACTGGAACGCTCTCCTGGTGTAACAGTTGACAAAGACGGTAACATTAGCCTCAAAGGCAAAGCCGAAGTACGTGTAATGATAGACGGTAAGCCGACGTACTTGTCAAACCAAGATTTGGCCAATATGCTACGCAATATGCAAGCTAGCCAATTGGCAACTATTGAGCTCATTACCAATCCATCGGCCAAGTTTGATGCTTCGGGCAATGCGGGTATCATCAACATCAAGATGAAACGCAACCAAAACATGGGATTGAACGGTTCGGCTTCGTTGGGTGCCGGTTACGGACGTTACGAAAAAGTGAACGGTAGCCTCAACCTCAACTATCGTGATGGCAAATGGAATTTGTTTGGTAACTATAGCGGCAACTATCGCAAAAGCTTTCAGACTTTAGAGTTGAAACGTAATTTCCGCAATGGTGACGAAATCACTAATTATTTCTACCAAACCTCTGATGCACAGCGCAAAAACTACGGTAACAACATCAAAATAGGTGCCGATTATTTCTTGAACAAAAAGACAACGCTTGGCATTTTGGCAACAGGTTCGGCAGGTATGTGGCGTGAATATGGGTTGAACTCCACCAATATTTACATTGGTACTTCAACGCTCGACAAAGTAAACGAAACGTACAGAAATACGCCTGAGTACTGGCAAAACCTTGCCACTAACCTCAACATGAAGCACACCTTCGATTCGACTGGGCGTGAAATCACCTTCGATGCTGACTATGCGTATTTTGGCAAAAATTCAAATCAAACCTATGATATTCGGGTTATTAACGGCGCAGGTACGATCGTTGGTACACCTTACACTGAATTAGGGAACTACGAAACAGGCATCAATATTTACTCAGCCAAAGCCGACTACACGCATCCGTTGAGCAAAACCTCCAAGTTTGAAACGGGCTGGAAATCTAGTTGGGTGATTTCGGACAACGACATGAAGTTTTACCACAAAGAAGGCGAAGTAGTAACGCCCATCTTAGGCCGCACCAATCGTTTTAAATACAACGAAAATGTAAACGCTGTGTACGTAAACTACCAAACCAAAATTGGCAAAACAAGCGTACAGGCAGGTTTGCGGATGGAACATTGGCACGCCTTGGGTAACCAAGTAACGACTGGTCAGACTTTCAAACGTGACTCCGTTCAGTTTTTCCCAAGTGTATTCTTGCAACGTCCATTCAGCAAAAAATACACCATGGGCTTCTCGTACAGCCGCCGCATTGACCGCCCTAACTATCAAGATTTGAACCCATTCTTGAATTTCTTGGATCCTTACACTTACAACCAAGGTAACCCGTACTTGCGTCCACAGATCACCAACTCATTTGAATGGACACACTCATTGATGGGCTTTATCAACGTTACGCTCAACTATAGTAAAACTCGTGACTTGATGAGCGATGTGCTCAAACAAAACGACGCCGAACTTAAAACTTACCAAACCAAAGACAACTACGGTTTCCGTGAAAACTACGGCGTGGCGCTATCAGCCCCTATTCCGGTGGCAAAATGGTGGATGAGTAACATCTATGTCAACGTCTTCCGCAACCATTATAACGGTATGCTGTTAGGGGCACAGTTCGATGGTAGCATTACATCTATGCAGTCTAACCTCCAAAACACTTTCCGTTTACCAAAAGATTGGTCGTTTGAGTTGAGTGGATTCTATACATCAGGTTTCATGGAAGGTATGCTTATTGGCAAGCCAATGGGTCAGATTGCCGTAGGGGTACAAAAACAGTTGATGAACAAAAAGGCCACACTTCGTTTGAATGTACGAGATATTTTCTGGATGCAGCAATTCCGTGGCACGGTTCAGTACCAAAACCTCGACGTAACCATCCACAACCGTTGGGAAAGTAGAGTGGCCAACGTCGCTTTCTCGTACCGATTTGGCAACACCAAAGTACAAGCCTCACGCCAACGCCAAACAGGGCTAGAATCTGAGAAAAACCGTGCTGGTGGCAACAATTAAACAAATCAACCAACTATAAATCAACTGCCCTGGCTGTCGAAAGATAGTCAGGGTTTTTTCGTACTTGTATCGTATGAGTAGCTGTAGTTATTGTTTTGATAGTCAATAACTTATAAGGTGTTTTTTAATAAAGCAAGTGCTATACGAAACAAAATGCCTAAAAAATGAGTTATTTAGAAGCAAACTAAATAAAATTTGATTGAGCGAAACGATGCAATCTGAAGATATACTACAAGTAATTAAATACCTCCTCCAACTAGTTGAACTACCGTATGATCCGTTCAAAAAACAACATCAATTAAGCAATAGACAGACCTATTCGTCGGGTCAAATCAAGGAGTTTATTGCAGATCTTATTTTGGAGGCTCGTGACTATGACCTCACGTTGGTTGAGCACTCGCTTGACCAAGCTTCATTTGAGGAGTTTGTTGCCCAAAACGAGCATCCTGTTGTTGTTTTTGAACATCATCAGCAAGGAGTTACCCCTATTGTTATTGGCAAAGACATCAAGAAAAACACGGCCTATCAGGTACGGTTTGAGAACGGAGTCATGCGCCAGCAACCCTCTGATACATCGGCGAAGTATTATCAAACTTCTAACCAAGCCGACGAAACCAGAAATTTTAAGGTACTTTTTTTGGCAGTTTTCCCGATGCAAGCCTTGGTAAGCCAAAGTCCTTCGGCAGAAGAAACCAAACCCCTAAAACCACTCCAACGCTTGTTCAGGCTATTGGAAAATGAAAAAAAGGATATCAGTTACATTTATATCTATGCCATTGTAACGGGTTTGATAAGTTTGACTTTACCTCTTGGTATTCAGGCAATTATAGGATTAATTTCAGGCGGTTTGGTATTTAGCTCGGTGTACTTATTGGTGGGTTTAGTTATCGTAGGGATTATTTTTACTGGAATTTTACAAATTGTTCAAATCTCGCTGGTGGAGACCCTCCAGCGCAGAATTTTTGTTAAGGCTGCCTATGAGTTTACTTATCGGATTCCAAGGATTCGGGCCGAAGCACTTCTAAAATATTATCCTCCTGAACTCATGAACCGTTTTTTTGACATCCTAACGGTTCAGAAAGCCCTACCCAAGCTTTTAATTGATGTAACGGCAGCATTGGTACAAGTAATTTTTGGGATTACACTTCTTTCTTTTTACCACCCCTTTTTCATTGTTTTTGGTGTGCTTACGGTGCTACTCGTTGGGATCGTCATCCGAATCAATGCCCCCAAAGGCTTAGAAACCAGTATTTTTGAGTCAAAGTACAAGTATAAAATCGCTCAATGGCTCGAAGACATCGCTCGCTTGGTCAACAGTTTCAAAATGGCTGGAAGCACCAATTTGCCCATGCAAAAAACCGACTATCTAGTCAATAACTACCTCAAATATCGCAAAAAACACTTTCGGATTTTGGTGATACTCTTTGCCAATGCAGTGGCTTTCAAAGCATTAGTGACGGGTAGCTTGCTAATTATGGGTACTATCTTGGTAGTGGACCGTCAGATTACCTTAGGCCAGTTTGTAGCTTCCGAAATCGTGATTGTCTTGGTAGTAGGTGCGGTTGAAAAACTAATAAGCACGGTTGATATTATTTTTGATATGCTCACTGCTTTAGAAAAATTAGGGAATGTAACAGACCTACCGCTCGAACGCCAAGGGGGGATTCGTTTTCAACCCAATGGCTCCCAAGGTTTGCATGTCAATATGGCACATGTAGCCTATCGTTATCCAGAAGCTAAAAAGAAAGCTCTCAAAAACATCAACCTTGAAATCTTGCCCGGTGAGCGAGTGTGTATTACTGGTTCTAATGATGCTGGTAAAGAGACACTGCTCAAAGTGTTGTCGGGTATTTATACTGACTTTGACGGAGTTATCACCTTTAATGGCTTCTCGATTCGAGACATCGACTTAGTGTCGCTGCGAGATGTAGTGGACAAAAATATTTCAGCTGATGACATCTTTGACGGCTCATTGCTCGATAATCTTACCATCGGCACCAATGGCGTCACGGTAGAGCAATTGCGCCAAGTTGTGGATGACCTCAACCTAACCGAAGCGATTAGCCAGTTGCCAGAGGGGTTGAATACTCAGATGATTGCAGGTGGGCGTAAGTTTTCAAAGAGTTTTGCCGTAAAAGTCACGCTGGCTCGTTGTGTGATTCAGAAACCCAAATTGCTCATCATTGGCGATATTCTCAATGTATTAGAAGAAAAAGAACAAGCCGAAATCTTACAGTTTTTGTGTAATCCAGCTAATGGCTGGACGCTCCTGTTGGTATCCAACGATAACACCATTCATGAAGCCTGTGATAAGATTGTCTATCTTCATGAGGGAGAAATTGCGGAGATTCGGTATCTCAACAAACAAGAATAGTAAGTAACTCGTTGAAAATGAGCGAACATGACTTTTCGTGTATCGTTCTTTGGTTTCCATGTTAAGACCTTAAAATTGTATGCTTAATATATCAAAACATCGAGTGAATGACCAAGTAATGCAGGAATTCGAACTACATTCGCTCGATACACTTAGCACCCCCCGAACAGCCATTATCTTGAAACGCTGGCTGACCATCATCTTGGTGGTTTTGTTGGTAGTATTGTTCTTGCCCTGGCAGCAAAACATCAACGGAAAGGGGGATCTGACTACCCTCACTCCACAAGATCGCCCTCAAAACATCCAAAATGCGATTGCAGGGCGCATTGAGCGTTGGCACGTGCGTGAAGGCCAACTTGTCGCTAAAGGCGATACGCTCATCGAAATCTCTGAAATCAAGGATGATTATTTTGACCCTAATCTACCCCTGCGCTTGCAAGAGCAAGTAACGGCCAAAAACGACGCCATTGCCAGTTATCAAAGCCAAGTAGGAGCCTCCGACAATCAGATTTCGGCCTTGAAGGCCAATTTGCAGTTTAGCCTCCAAAAAGCTCGTAACAAAGTAAAACAAGGTATGGCCAAAGTAATCAGCGATAGTACCGATGTTGAAGCAGAAAAATTGCAGTTGAGTATTGCTCAAACTCGCCTAGACCGTGGCGAAGACCAGCTCAAAGAAGGCATCGTGTCATTGAACGAAGTAGAAAGCCGCCGTTTAAAGCTGAGAGAGGTACAAGCCAAGGTAGTTTCGCTCCAAAACAAACTAATAGTGTCTCGTCAAGAACTCATCAACGCTCGTATCGAACTTAGTTCGGTAGAGGCCGATTATCAAGAAAAAATCGCCAAGGCGTCGTCAGACCGCAGCAAGGCGCTGTCGTCGTTGGCCGATGGAGAAAACGAACTGTCTAAACTCAAAAATAAAGCTACTAACGTCGAAGTACGCCGTAGTCAATATGTGATTCGAGCACCACAAAATGGCTATGTGGTCAAAACACTCAAGGCCGGTGTGGGCGAAACCATCAAGGAAGGCGAGTCTATCATCATACTTCAGCCAAGTTCGCCCCAAAAAGCCGTAGAAATGTACATTCGGGCCACAGACGTACCATTGGTAAAAATTGGGGATGAAGTTCGTTTGCAGTTCGACGGATGGCCTGCGTTGGTGTTTTCGGGTTGGCCTTCGGTAACGGTCGGTACGTTTGGCGGTACGGTCAATGTCATAGACATGGTCAATAGCAAAAACGGTGAGTATCGGATTTTAGTAACTCCTAAAAAGGGCTCTAAAGAAGAAGACTGGCCCAAGCAACTACGAATTGGCTCTGGGGTATACGGTTGGGTAATGCTGCGTGATGTGCCCGTTTGGTACGAAATCTGGCGTCAGTTAAATGCCTTCCCACCCAACCTGACCGAAGAGCCTAAAGACGAAACAACCAAAAAAGAGAAGTAATTAAGGCTAGTTTATGAATAGCAGATGGTTTAGTTGTTTGGTAATTATTTCCCCTCGCCCATTTCAAAAAATGGGTTCCCGTACCCTGCCCCATATCGTTCGGCTGGTTCGGTTTGGGGTGATGGTTATTGCTTTGGTAATCAGTAGATTGGGGGAGGTGTCAGCTCAGGATAGTAGTCAGGTTTTTAGCTATCAACAGTTTTATCAACTGGTGCTTCAACAGCATCCTGTAGTTAAGCAAGCTCAATTGTTGCCCCAAGATGCACAAGCTGAACTCTTACAAGCTCGTGGTGGATTCGACCCCAAATTGGGCGTGACGTTCGACCGCAAGGCTTTCAAAGGGGCTGACTACTATAATCGCTTTGACGCTGCCTTTAAAATCCCGCTCTGGATTGGCGAACTCAAGGCAGGCTACGAACGCAACGATGGCCAAAAACTACTCTCCGAAGAATCTCCGTCGCTTATCTATTCGGGGCTCACGATCCCGATAGGGCAGGGGCTACTCATTGACGCCCGTCGTAATACCCTAAAGCAAGCGCAACTCTTTACTAAAATAGCTCAGGCTGAGCAGATAAAGCTGATAAACAAGACTGTCTATTATGCGGCCAAAGACTATTGGGAGTGGTATTTTGCGTATCGGCAATATCAGCATTTCAAAACGGGTTATGACTTAGCCAAACAACGCTTTGAGGCTACTCGTCGGCGTTCGCAGCTGGGTGAGTTGGCAGCTATTGACTCTGTAGAAGCCAAAATTACGCTACAAGACCGCCAAGTGATGCTGCAACAAGCCGAAGTAGAGCTAACCAACACCCGCTTGGTGCTCTCGACTTACCTTTGGGACGACCAAGCTCGCCCTCGTGAAATCCCTGAAAGTTATACTCCGGCGTATGACCGACTTGAAAAAGTAGGAGAAGAAACCTTGCAACGCTTGTTGGAAGTAGCCAAGCAAAGTCACCCAGAGTTACTCAAATTAGACTTGAAACTGAAGCAATTAGCCATCGAAGAGCGTTTCCGAAAAGAAATGCTCAAACCTCAAGTTGACCTCAATTTCAACTGGCTAAACGAACCAAAGGCTTTTCAGGCAGATGCCTTGTCGAATGCTTTTTTGACCAATAACCACAAGCTGGGCATTAGTTTGAGTCAACCTTTGTTTTTGCGGAAAGAACGGGGTAAACTTTCACAAGTTCGACTCAAACAACAAGATACCCAATACCAACGCCAGCAGACCAATCGAGAGGTAGCCAATGCGGTGCAAACAGCCTATAATGAAGTGAAAGCGCTTGAAAAACAGTTGGTTATTCAGCAAGAAGCCAATCAAAACCAAGAGCTATTGCTCAAAGCCGAGCAGCGTAAGTTTGACATTGGCGAAAGCTCTGTTTTTTTAATAAACAGTCGTGAAAGCAAGCTGATTGACATGCGGGTAAAACTCGAATCGCTGCGAGCCAAGTACGAAAAAGCCATTGCTAATTTGGTCTATTCGGCAGGGATGTCGTCGTTGTAGTGCTACCAAACGTTTATTTTAAAGCCTGCATTAAACAAAAAACCGTCGGTAGGTGCCCAAATTTCTTTGAACTTCGGATTTTGAAGCGTGCCTGTGTAAATGCTTTCGTAGCGGGTTTGCCGAGTATCTGTGAAGTTTTCGGCATTCATGAATAAGCTAATATGCTCAAAATTATATTGAACCGAAATTCCCATGACCCAGTAATCAGGCCGGGTTTGTCCATTACTTAGAGTTTGTGCTCCAGTATAAAAACATTCGTAAGCAATCCGAAGTTTTTCCTTCATTTCATACGTACAGGTCAGGTAAAGTCGGTGTTTGGCCGTTAACGGATTGGCCGTTTCGGTAGCAAAATGCCTGATAGCATCAATAAAAGTATAGCCGCCATATACCGAAATATCGTCATAAGTCAACTTCACATTAGTTTCAAACCCTTTGCTATCCAAAAAACCATCAGCATTGGTAAATGCCTGATTTCCATTGGGTAAACGGCTTTCACTCAGCACCAAGGGGTGATGAAGACGAGTGTAAAAGAAAAGTTGATTGACCGAACAAGAAAGCTCATCGAAAAGGATAGTGCGGTAGTTAAAATCAATATTGCCACCTATTGAATTTTCTGCCTTTACCTTTGTAAAGTCAAGGGGTTCAATCTGCTGAAAGCCTTTTTCTTCAGCCTCTTCCGAAAAAATACTGGGCGTTTTATACCCTAATCCGCCCCCAATTCTGGATGAAAACTGAGAACTTATTTTGTAGAGCAGCGAAACTCGTGGTAGCAGAAAAAAATCGTGCCGACTAGTTACATCAGCCCGTAAGCCATTTTCAACAATAAAACGCTCGTTTGCTTTGAAATGGTGCTGAACAAAGATTCCGCCCGTAACCGACTCGTTAGTAAGGAGGTAGGTACTTGGATTGGTCTGTTTAAAAGAATCAGTCCATAGATTTCCGCCTAACACCCACTCTGATTTGCGACGGGTGAACAAATAAGAAAGTTCAGAAAAACTGGCCACTTGTTTTCCTGCAAAAAAGTAGTCGGGCTTAGTAATGCTTCTACTAAAATACCCGACGCTATTTTTGAAGGTAAGAATACAATTATTCGCAAAGGTTTTTTCAAATTTTAGTTGATACGAAACCCGAGTAGAAAGATTCTTTTCAAAATAAGCGTGTGTACTATCAGCCCCCTGCCGAATCAGCGCCATATCGCCACCCAACCGATTTTCGGTGCTGGTATTCAAACCCAATGAAAGCGTAGTGCTAGGATTGAGGTAATAAAAAATGCGTGGATTAAAGGTATATCTGGCAATTTTAGGCAGGTCTGATAGCCCGTCTTTGTTGGCGTCGTAAGCAGCTTGTAGGTTTTGCGAGGCAAATACCGTTAAGCCAATTTTGTCAAATTTCTGTGCATAAAAACCACTGATGTCTGAGGCTTTGCTCAAATTGCCATTTACGAGCAGGCTGAGTTCTTTTAGTTCGATGGGTACTTTGGTCACAAAATTAATCAATCCTGCAATGGCACCACCGCCATATAAGGTAGAAGATGCTCCTTTGATTACTTCAACCCGCTTGAGGTCCAGTGGCGGAATCTGTACTAAACTCAGCCCACCCGCAAAACCTGAATATAGGGGAAAACCATCTCGTAACAACTGCGTGTATTTTCCGTCAAGCCCTTGGATTCGGATGCTTGCGTTGGCCGAAGTTGCCGAAGTTTGTTGTGTTTGGATGCCTGTGCTTTCAGTCAATATCATCTTGGCATTGGCTGGTTGCATCGTATTTTTTTCCTCCAGTTCGCTGGTCGCAATGGTTTCAATGCGAGTCGGAATGTCCGAAATCGTTCGGCTGCTTCGAGTAGCCGACACCACCACTTCGTCCATAACGTGAACCTCACTTTGTAGAAACACAATTTGGGTGGTCGTTTCAGCCAAAGGAAACACAAGAGAGTGTTCTTTTTCTTGATAACCCAGATAACGGAAGATGATGACCTGGTTTCCATCAGGGATATTTCTAATCACCACATTTCCGTTGAGGTCGGTTCTACTCCCGTTGGTGGTTCCTTTTAGCAAGGCCGTAGCCCCAATGAGCGGTTCGTTGGTCTTGGCATCTTTAAGTTGGGCTTTGAAAATGTGCTGGGCATAAGCACCTGAAAAGCTGCATATTACAAACAGCAGCAAAATAATTTTTTGCATCTTGATTTTCGATTTTAGTGGAGAATTACAAATAGGTAAAGCCAACTAAAATTCAAATCAGAAGAGCACAGTTTTTGAGGAAAATCTTGTGTTCCTGTATCCGAATAGTACCGATTGGTAGGGTAGCAAAACAAGATGCTGAGACTGGAAAATGGATGGGAGCAAAGGTTACCTCAGGCAAGATAGCCCAGTCTAACTGCAACTCAGCTTTAACTGCTATGGTTGTGGTGCTTTCGGTGTGGAGGTAGGTGTCGTACTCATCATGCCATGTATTTTCAACACAGTCGTTGGTTAATTCCAGCGCAGACTGAAAATAACTTGCTATTACAAAAGCAATGAGTAGATATTTCAAAAATACACGCATCTTTGTCACCTTTCATTTCTGGCTCAAAAATACTGATTTTCCCGAAATAGCTCCACAATTCGTCAATGCTTACGTTCTCCGATAGCGAAAAAGAATTTATCAGACAGCACCTCCAAGCCGATGTGTCGCAACTGATGCTTCGGAACAAAAGCATAGCCCCCGACCGCCTCCGAGTGGTGGTGCAGCAGATTCAGGCTCGTCAAAAAGCCAAAGACAAACTTCCTACTTGGTTTGCTCATCTAGACGTAGTATTTCCGTCGCTTTTGTCGGTAGAGCAAAGTTCATCAGAACTTACTGCTCGGTACAAAAGTCGCTTGCTGCAAGGAACCCGATTTGTTGATTTAACAGGTGGTATGGGCGTTGATTTTCAGGCTATTAGTCAAGGGTTTGTAGAGGCGTTTTATGTTGAACGAAATGCTGAGTTGACACAACTAACTGCTCATAACTTAGCGAGATTGGGCTCTGACAATGCCCAGTTTATTACCCAAGATAGCCTCACTTGGCTGCAAGAAACCAGCCTTTTGTTCGACTGGATTTACCTCGACCCTGCCCGCCGAGGCGACATCAATCAAAAACTCGTTCGACTTGAAGATTGTGAGCCTAACGTATTCGCTATCAAATCGTTATTATTTGAAAAGTCATCTAAGGTTTTGCTCAAAGCCTCCCCACTGCTCGATATCGAAGGCGCCGTTCGAGCTTTAGGCTGTGTAGCTCAACTACACGTTCTTGCGGTTGAAAATGAAGTGAAAGAAATCCTGTTTATCCTACAAGCGAACCCTCTTTCTGAAGCTACCATTACGGCGATTAATTTGACCAAAAAAGGGGAACAGGTCTTTTCGTTTCGGCGAAGCGACGAACAAAATACGCAGGTTGCTATTGGCATTCAGGGCAATTACTTGTACGAACCCAATGCGGCGGTGATGAAATCAGGAGCTTTCAAGCAAATTGCTAAGGTATTTGGACTAACCAAAATGCACGTACATAGCCACCTCTATACCTCTGACCAACAGATAGACGAGTTTCCCGGCAGACGATTTGAGATAATAGCCATTACAAAACTTGACAAACGAGAACTCCGTAAGCATCTGCCTAATGCGCAGGCGAATATAGCGGTTCGTAATTTTCCGCTCACCGTGGCGCAAATTCGGCAACAGACGGGTATTCGAGAGGGCGGAGAGGTCTATTTGTTTGCCACTACCGATGCACAGGATAAAAAAATTGTAGTCGTTACCAAAAAAGCGTAACTTTTTGGTTCTATTTGCGTCAGAAATGCACAAATTGGAATTGAACCTAACACAACCCGCCAATACATGAAACGCATCCTCTTATTTCTCAGCTTGTTAGCCAGCACACAGGCATTTTCACAAGCCATCTTTTATGGTTCGCAAGAGTTTGATAAAGTCAAGAAAAATGGACTTTACACCTTGTTTAGCATTGACAAAAAGTACATCGAAAAAGGCTGGCGCTTGAAGTTGGCCGAGTTTGGGAAAGTCATCGTTACCAAAGACGTGTACAGCGTAACGAGTGCGGCCATGCCTACCATTGCCGAAAACCCCATCAACCTCATCAGCAAAGTGACTACCCAAAAAGGCAAAACCTTGCTGTTTATGGCGCTCAATTTGCAAGATAGCTTGTATATAGATGCCCAACATCCTAAATATGCCGAAGCTGAAAAGGTAATGAACAGCTTCATTAAACTAATGGAGTGGGAAGAAAGCGTACGCAAAGCCGAAGACGAGTATGCCGATGTGCAAAAAGCTCAGGATAAGGTCATTCGGCAAGGGGAACGATTGGTGGACAAAATAGAGTCGAACAAAAAGGATAAAGAAAAAATCCTGAAAAAGATAGACGATAACAAAGCTGAATACGAGCAATTGAACAAAGACTTGCCAGCGGCTCAAGACGAGCAAAAACTAGCAACAGAAGACATGGATAAGCTCAAAACGGCCAATCCTGCCGAAAAAGAGCTGAAAGAAGCGCAGAAAAAAGTAGAAAAAGCAGGTAAAAAAGTAGAACGTATCAACAAAGACATCGAGTCGAACTTGAAAGAAAAAGAGAAGCTCCCTCGTAAGCTGGATGAAAACAAAATTGAACTAGACAAGCTAACACTTGATTTAGAACAAAACAAGAAAGACCAAATCAAAGCAGCTGAAACGGTTGACAGAGAAAAGAAAGAATTGGATGCTATAAAGGCGAAAAAGCCTGTGAACTAAGCAAATCCACAACCAAAAAGCCAGCAATCTGCTGGCTTTTTGGTTATAGAACAGCCCCCAAACTTGGTTAAAGAGCCTTTTATCCCTTCAGCTTCACCTCTTTGGTAGGGTCAATGACAAACCAAAGCAAACTACTGATTACTAGCAAACCACTCACTAAATAGAGCGGAATATTGTAGTCGTGCGTGCTGTCCACAATCTTACCGAAGATAATCGAGAGGAAAAACCCACCCATTTGCCCCCACATATTCATCGTACCCGTCACGGTGCCAGATTTACTTTTTCCAATGTCCACGCATACGGCAAATGATACCGGTAGAGTTAAATCTTTAAAGAGCATCCCCATAGCCAAGTACATGCCTACTTGCGAGTTGTCAGTGGCCGACGCCGCCAAAAAAATCACTAAACTGGCCAAGCCCATGCCCACAACGCCTACAGTTCTTCGGCCTGTTTTGAGGCCATAACGTTTGGATAACCAGTCGCTTACAAAGCCTCCGATAAAACACCCCAGCGCTCCTAATATAAACGGCATCATCGCCGACGACATCATCTGTTTTTCGTTCATGCCCCTCCCTTCTTGCAGGTAAATGGGCATCCATGAGTAGTAAAAATAGGCTGCATACATGTAGAAATGAAACATGAAAATCAGCGCCAATATGTTGGGGTCACGGAGCATTGTTTTCCACTCAATTCCGTGTGGATGGGGCTTAAAACGGCGATTTTCTTCAATGTATTGCCGTTCGTCGGGTGAGATTTCGGGAGTTTCGTGCGGGAAATCTCGAAACCAACGATACCAAATCACCGCCCAAATCACACCAATAATTGCAATCACTCCAAAGGCTACCCGCCAACCTGCCCAAGCTGTAATGCCCAGCACGAGCGGAGGGGCAATGGCGCCTCCCAAGCGCCCAGCTGCCCAAATAAACGATTGTGCTCGTCCCGTTTCGTTGGCCGGAAACCAGCGAGAAATCACAATAGAAGCATTGGGGTAGGCACCAGCTTCGCCAATACCGAACAAAAAACGAACGACTACCAAATAGAGCCAATGAAAAGCCGCTCCCGTAGCTGCCGTAAACGCCGACCACCACACGACAATCCGAGTCAACACCCGGCGAGGGCCGATGCGGTCACCCATAGCACCCGTCGGAATTTCAAATAAGGCATACGCCAACGAAAAAGCCCCTAATACCCAACCAAACTGCTCGTTGTTTAGCCCTAAATCTGCTTTCATAGACTTGCCCAAGAGGCTGATGCAAACTCGGTCGAGGTAGGTGATGATGGATAAGAAAAATAAAAAACCGAGGACTTTGTGGCGGTATTTCATGGGTGGTGTAGTATTTACTCTCGAAAACTACGACATTAGAGCCAATTTCAAAAAAATATCTTTTGGTACAAAGTAACCGCCGACATCTGGAATCATATTTTTTCCTGATTACTGGATAAAATATAAATTGACCTCGATGGGGTGCCGGCCAATGCTAGCCGTTCTGACGGCCTGGTTCAAGCGTCCTAGTTCAAGCGTCCTCGCTTGAACCTCTCTTATCGGTCGCCTTTAGGCTGTTTAGGAATTAGTAATTTTGCAAAATGCTAACAATAAATAATTGACTTTCAGTGATATGCTAAAATTATTAACTGCCATCGTTGGCCTGTTTTACGGCCCTATTTTGTATGGACAGACACTAACTTCCAACCCGATTTCAGCACAAAAATTACCTGCTGAAATCATTGTAAAAGGAAAAGTAGTGCAAGCACAGCAATTTACGGATGCCTTGGGCGACAACATCTTGGTGCTGACCCAAGTAGCCGAGCAGAATAGTTCAAAGCAAAATTCCGATAGTCGTGAAGCCTATCTGTATGGGTATCGTTTTGTCAAACAAGAAGGAAAATTTACCCAACTTTGGATGATACAAGACTGGGTTAAAGCGTGTGAATTTGATATTTCGTGTGAGTTCATCAAAGGCTCGGTCGCTATCACCGACCTAAACAAAAATGGGATGGCAGAAACCTCGTTTTTATATAAAACCGCTTGCCGAAGCGATGTTAGCCCCGCTACGCTGAAACTAATCATGCACGAAGGAGCTACCAAATACGCCATCCGTGGAACGACACTTTATACTGGAATTGGTGGCGAAAAAACCATTGATGCGAGTTTTAATAAGGCCGATAAAAGCCTGTTGGACTTTGCCATAAAACAATGGAATAAGTTTAAAAAGGAGGATTAAAAATCCATCGGTAGTTTCAAAAAATAGTTAAACCTTCAATCATTTCAATGAAACGTGTTGTCGGATTAGGGGGAATCTTTTTCAAATCAAAAGACCCTCAGGCACTAAGAGCATGGTACAGCAAGCACTTAGGCATTAATGCCGAAGAATGGGGTAGTCAGTTCTTCTGGAAAGACGTAGAAGCGGAGCAACTACAAGGCTACAACGTCTGGAGTCCGTTCAAAGAGACAACTAGCTATCTATCACCCAGCGAAAAACCGTACATGATCAACTTCATCGTGGCCGATTTGTATGCCTTATTAGCTGCCCTGCGAGAGGAAGGCGTGCATGTTTTTGATAAAGTGGACGATTCTGAATACGGTAAATTTGGCTGGATTTTAGACCCCGAAGGTACCAAAATTGAACTCTGGGAGCCACCGAGAGAATGAAGGGAGTGCCACCAACATCTAATAATTTTCCAAAACAACCATGCCCCAATTACCTAACCCCCAGCCACCCCAAGACCTCACGGGTTTGAGTGTGAGTCCACCACCTCAAAACAGCGTTGGCTGGGGAGCTTTAAGCTCATCTTTAGAGCAGATGGCCACCTACATGGATGCACCAGATGCGTTGAAAATTAGCCTAAAAGTCAATCAAAAAGGTGGATTTGACTGTCCGGGTTGTGCATGGCCAGATCCTGACGATGAGCGTTCGATGCTGGGCGAATATTGCGAAAATGGTATCAAAGCCCTTGCCGAAGAAGCCACGAATCGTCGTATTGGCGCTTCGTTTTTCAAAAATCATTCTGTCATCGAACTGGCCAATTGGTCCGATTTTGAATTAGGAAAAAGTGGACGTCTGGCCGAGCCATTGGTCTTGCGTATAGGGGCAACACACTATGAGCCAATTAGTTGGGAGGAGGCTTTTCAATTAGTAGCTACTGAATTAAACGCCTTGCCTTCGCCCGATGAAGCCGTTTTTTATACCTCAGGTCGTACTAGTAATGAAGCTGCTTTTTTGTACCAACTCTTTGTGCGTGAGTTCGGAACCAACAACCTCCCCGACTGTTCTAACATGTGCCATGAGTCGAGTGGCTCGGCCTTGAGCCAAACACTGGGGCTGGGCAAAGGCTCCGTTACGCTCGAAGACATCCATCAAGCCGATGTGGTGATGGTGATTGGGCAAAACCCGGGCACTAACCATCCTCGGATGTTGTCAGCCTTAGAAAAGTGCAAAGAACGAGGTGGCAAAATTATCAGCGTAAATCCACTGCCCGAAGCGGGATTAATCCGATTTACCAATCCGCAACGTCCGCTAAAAATGCTGACAGGGGGTACACCATTGACTGATTTGTTTTTGCAAGTTCGTATCAACGGTGATGTGCCATTTTTAAAAGCACTGATGCTCTTACTCTATCAATTAGACCAAGAGCAAGGAGGGGTATTAGATTGGTCGTTTATCCAGGAAAAAACAGAAGGTTTTGATTTGTTTTTGGAAGGCCTGCAAAGTTCTAATTTTCAGCAACTTTTGCAAGATTGTGGCCTTGCCGAACAAGAACTGCGAGAAGCAGCACAACTATTAGCCAAAACTCAGAAAATCATCGTTTGTTGGGCAATGGGGCTTACTCAGCATAAAAACGCTGTTGACAACATTCGGGAGATTGTTAATTTACTCTTAATGAAAGGCAGCATCGGACGCCCGGGAGCCGGTACATGCCCTGTGCGGGGACACTCCAATGTACAAGGCGATCGCACCATGGGGATTTGGGAGGCACCCAAGCCAGCTTTCTTGGAAAAGTTAAAAACAGTATTTGGTTTTGAGCCACCGCAAGAACACGGCTTTTCGGTAGTGGATGCCATCAAGGCCATGCACGAGCGTAAGGCCAGCGTGTTTTTTGCAATGGGAGGCAACTTCTTATCGGCTACCCCTGACACTGAACTTACTGCCGAAGCTTTGCGGCGTTGCAAACTGACAGTGCATGTTTCGACAAAATTGAATAGAAGTCATCTGATTCACGGTCAACAGGCGCTGATTTTACCCTGCTTGGGCCGAACCGAAAAAGATATTCAGGGCGAGGAAGAGCAGTTTGTCAGTGTAGAGAACTCGATGGGGGTGGTATCGTCGTCAAAAGGGGTACTGGAACCATGCTCGGAGCAGCTTAAAAGCGAAGTAGCCATTGTATGCGGATTAGCCGAAGCTACACTTGGTGCACAAAGTAAGGTCAATTGGGCAGCCATGAAGCGAAATTATGACCACATTCGGGAGGCGATTGAGCAAGTAATTCCGGGTTTTGAGCGATACAACGAACGAGTCCGTCAACCCGGCGGGTTTTACTTGCCTAATGGTCCACGAGAAGGAAAATTTTTGACTCCTTCGGGTAAGGCTTTGTTTACGGTAAATACCTATGAGCGATTTGACGTAGGCCCCGGCGAATTGCTAATGATGACCATTCGGAGTCACGACCAATTCAACACGACTATCTATGGCCTCAACGACCGCTATCGAGGTATCCACAACGAACGAAGAGTAATTTTGATGAATCAGCACGATATGGATGAACAAGGCCTGACTGCCAAGCAAATCGTCAATTTGAGTAGCCATTACAACGGGCAAACTCGACTTGCCGAAACGTTTTTGGTGGTGCCATACAACATTCCACGAGGTTGCGTAGCTACCTATTTTCCCGAAGCTAATGTGTTGGTTCCACTTGAATTACAGGCACATACCAGTAAAACACCCGCCTCTAAATCTATTGTGATTCGAGTAGAAGCCAAAGGGATGAGTGTAAAGGTCAAAGTGTAAAAGGACAAAGGTGTGAGTGTGAAGGTGAGAGGAAATACATAAAAAAGCCGTGCAAGCGTTCGCTTGCACGGCTTTTTTATGGCTAAGTTAGTCGGTAAACTACTGTGGTAAGGTTATGCAAAAGACTCCTTTCATGAACCTCAACCCGTACACTTTTACCCTTCCCCTTTTACCTTTCTACTTTACTTTAAGCTATACAGTTGATTAAACAAAAACTTAAA
This sequence comes from Spirosomataceae bacterium, assembly GCA_046329195.1. GTDB lineage: Bacteria > Bacteroidota > Bacteroidia > Cytophagales > Spirosomataceae > JAXLVB01. The sequence continues at coordinate 53,567 of JAXLVB010000002.1, forward strand.
TGTACCCTGTGCTTGGGAACGGAAGGTGACTTCTGGCCCAATGGCATATAGCTTTCCTGAACCCACTGGAGCCACGAAGGCGGCCACACCATCTTGCAAATAGGCTTGTCCCCAAGCCCAGCCACTGCGTAAAGGTTTGGCAGTTGAGAACCACGCTAATGGTTTTACAGTACCTTTGGCAATCGCATCTGGGGCGATTTTGAAGACGGGACTGGCATCAAAATACACGTCAGTTTTGTTGGATAAACCGTAGGTAGCGTGCTGGGTAGAATCCAAACTTACCTGTAAAATACTGCCCGGAATGTAGTATTTCTCAGCAGCTAAAGGGCGCTCTTGACCTGTGTTGGTCATTTCGACCAAGGCGTTCTTGACCGGAAGTCCTAAGTGGTAGGCCAAATTAGTACTGCTACCAATGGTAATGACGTTTCCGCCGTTTTCTAAGAATTCTTTTAGCTTCGGAATTGACTTATCAGCCGTAATTCTTCCCAACGTAGCTCGGTATTCGGCTGGGATTTCTTCTGGTTTTGGTTCACGGAAGGTAAAACCGCCTTCACCACCACCAGCGCCCGTGGCAGCACCTGTGCTTGGGGCAGGAATCGCTCTGGTCACAAAAATAATGGCATCGTATTTTTTGTTGAGGTCGCCAGCGTCAATATCTTGCGAAAACACCACGTTGTAAGGATAATGGTATTGTTCCAAAATCCAGCGAGTCCAGCCCGAAGGCATAGAGCCGCCGTATGTATCCCAAAGCGCAATACGAAGCGGCGACACTTTGGTTAGGGTACTGGTAGGGCGTTTGGCAACGGTCGAGACGGGCACTCCAAAATCAGCAGCAGACTTCTCTAGGGTTGTTTTGGCCTTGGCCGAATGTGGTACATAAAAGGCTCCCGCTTCGACCGACGACATTCCTGTGATGCCGCTTGGCAAGCGAAACACTTCAAGACCCGCTTGCAGCAAGTCGTTTACGACGGCAAAGGAGTTATTCACCTTAGCACTCAACACATACCCTGCTGCGGTTGTAGAAGGCACAGCCGGGGCTGAATTTTTGAGTGGAATCAACTCGCCATACGCCAATTTCTTGAAAGGTCCATCAAATCCATCTAGCACACGGTCAACCTGTACGCCCATTTGATAAGCGAGCGTCCAACCGGCGGCATCGTAAGGACGAATAGGAGGGCCTCCCGGATAGGCAAAGTCGTTGGGGTGGTCTTGAGGTTCAAACATGTCCAAAACATGTGGACGGAACGACTGATCGGTTTTGACTACATACGAGCCTGCTGGATACGTTTTGCCATTGACACTAAACGACGCCGTAGCCTGCTGCACCTGAATACCGGTACGTATCAAGGCGTTCAAAAACTCAATGACAGAGGCCATATCGGCTTGATTGGCAGGAAGAATAAATCCTCGTGGGTCACGCAAGGCAGGGTCTTTCATTACCGCATCGTAATACTTGAGCGGAATGTTGCCACCCCGAGGTGTATCGTAATCGGTTGACTGACTGGCTGTTGCCGTAGAGTCGCTGCGTTGCCCCGGGCGATTGGCAGCCGTACGGTTACCAGCATTACCTCCTCGGCGAGTGGTGTCGGTTGGAGTAGTTCCAGCCTGACCAGTGGGGCTGGTCTGACTGCTAGCTGTAGGACGACTTTCACTGGCCGTTGGGTTGTTGGCTGCTGTTACTGCCGATGGCGTAGGCGTTTTTTTCTGATCGGCTTGGTAGGCTTGATTGATGGCATCTATTCGTTTTGGCGAAAGGGTCCAGTAGTCTTTGCTGCCTCGCTCAATCGAATTTTTGCCCATGCGGTAAATGTTAAACAATACATCGTCTCGATACCGAGCGGCATAGTTGAGCGTAGCGTAGTTGAGCGATACCGAGTAGTCAATACTTTGTTTAAAATACCATTTTTGAGGTGTTACCGGGAACGGCGTAGCACCATTCGGAATCAGTCGATTAGGTACTAGCGGCACTTCCATTGGTGTGGGGTTACCGATGATTTCGGTCAAGAGGCCAATCATATTGTGGAAGTGTGTGGTCGTACGCAAACCTCCGTTGTACCACGTCGAGAAAACCGAGCCACTCAAGCGAGTAAAGCCGGGTTTGTTTTCGGCATTAAGGCGGTTGACCATCGCAGCCCCCAAGGCATCAATGCCAGTAACCATCAAAGGGTCAAATACATAATTGAAAGGGTCACGGTAGGGTGGACCTGCCACAATAGAGCCGGGAGGGCCTGCTTGGTGGTGGTTGTACATGATTTGCGGAATCCAATCCACAAACAGCTGACGAGCCACGTTTTGTGTTTCTTTGAGGTGAAGCATAAAATAGTCACGGTTATTGTCGTGACCTGCATACTTCTCATACAGTTTGGGCAGGTTGTTCAACGAGCGTTTTTCAGGCTTTGGTTCACGCATGTACCAGTTGCCTACGAGTTCGTGACCATCGGGGTTGATGTGGGTCAGCAAAATCACCACGTCGTTCAGAATCCGCATCGTTTCGGGGTCTTTGCGGCTGGTGAGTTGCCAAGCAGTTTCAATCAACTGCATGGTTCCTACGGTTTCGTTGCTGTGGATACCGCCGTCAATCCAGACAATGGCCTTGCCTTCGGCGGCTAAGGCACGGGCTTGCTCATCGGTAAGGCCCTCAGCACGAGCCAGTTGTTGCGAAATCTGCTTGTAGCGGTCGAGTTTTTTGTGGTTTTCGGGCGAAGTTACCACCAGCATCAACTGATGCCTACCCTCTTCGGTCAGGCCGATGTCCACCAGCTTGACCCGATCCGAAGCCGCCAATTTGCGGAAATACGCTTCGGTTTGGGTGTAGTTAGAGAGATGATAATCATCACCGATGTTGAACCCAAAATGTTCTTTGGGTGAGGGGATGTTCTGCGCATAGCCGCACTGGTAGCTTAGGAATAAGCCCAAAACAAGTGCACGGAGATATTGATGCATAATGGTTAAGAAAAAAGTAAGATGAAATGCCTTGAAAAGGTACGGATATTTTGGCAGCAGCAAAAGGCTAAACGCCAAAAGCTAAAATTGTATCTACCAAATGCCTGTATTTTTTGTGATTAAAACAGCCAACCCTAGACGGAAGAATAGACAGTTCTCACCTGTAGAAAGCACTTCAAACCCCTCGGTCTGTGGCACACAGACCGAGGGATAGTATTAGCGAAGAATCAAGGTTTGTTAATATGAATAGTACTGCCAGTAATATCCTGCACACTTGTATTTCCAGAACCAATTACATTCATGGTATTGGTTTTGGAAATAGATTCCCCTGTTTTCTTGGCAATGATTTCAGCCATTTCTATAATCCATTTTTCAGCTACCGGATTATCTTCTAGCTCAGAAGCAATGGCCGATTTTACGGCCTCTTGCTTAATGGGGCTTTCTGGATTTTCTTTTAGTTTCTGTACAATCTTCTCCTCTGTACCATCTTCTTTAATGAAAATAGGACGTATCCAATTGACAGTGGCCTCAGTAAAATCACTAAAAAAATCTTGAATAGACTGATTGTCTTTTAGTTTTTTGGCTAAATAGCCTACAACGGAGGCTATAGCAGCGGTAGAAATAGGTTCCATGATTTACTTTTTAAAAATATGTATTACTCTTTGAAAAAAGGTAGTAGGCTTTTTTCTTTTTACAAAATCTAAGTTTCTTTTAATTGTTTTGGTTGTAGGATGTTGCTCTCCTACAAGGTTTCGATAGACCATATAGGCTTTTTCTAATAAATAAACGGCCCTATCAAAATCTTTCAAATCGCAAAGTACCATTGCCAAATTAGAATACCTTACAGCGGTAGAGGGATGGTCATTGCCAAAGTTTTTCTCATCTGAATGGGTAGCTTTTTCTAAGAGTAATTTAGCTTCTTGATAATCGCCTAACTCTTTAAGGACTAATGCCAAATTAGAATACGTTGTAGCGGTAGAGGGATGGTCAATGCCAAAGTTTTTCTCATTTGAACGGGTAGCTTTTTCTAAGAGTAATTTAGCCCCTTGATAATCGCCTAAATCTTTAAGGACTAAGGCCAAATTAGAATAACTTACAGCGGTAGTGGGATGGTCATTGCCAAAGTTTTTCTCATCTGAACGGGTAGCTTTTTCTAAGAGTAATTTAGCTTCTTGATAATCGCCTAACTCTTTAAGGACTAAGGCCAAATTAGAATACCTTACAGCGGTAGAGGGATGGTCATTGCCAAAGTTTTTCTCATCTGAATGGGTAGCTTTTTCTAAGAGCAATTTAGCTCCTTGATAATCGCCTAACTCTTTAAGGACTAAGGCCAAATTAGAATACCTTACAGCGGTAGAGGGATGGTCATTGCCAAAGTTTTTCTCATCTGAATGGGTAGCTTTTTCTAAGAGCAATTTAGCTCCTTGATAATCGCCTAAAGCTTTAAGGACTAATGCCAAATTAGAATACCTTTGAGCGGTAGAGGGATGGTCATTGCCAAAGTTTTTCTCATCTGAACGGGTAGCTTTTTCTAAGAGTAATTTAGCTTCTTGATAATCGCCTAGCTCTTTAAGGACTAAGGCCAAATTAGAATAACTTACAGCGGTAGTGGGATGGTCAATGCCAAAGTTTTTCTCATCTGAACGAGTAGCTTTTTCTAAGAGTAATTTAGCTCCTTGATAATCGCCTAACTCTTTAAGGACAGTGGCCAAATTAGAATACCCTGTAGCGGTAGAGGGATGGTCATTGCCAAAGTTTTTCTCATCTGAACGGGTAGCTTTTTCTAAGAGTTTTTTAGCCCCTTGATAATCGCCTAAAGCTTTAAGGACTAAGGCCAAATTAGAATAACTTACAGCGGTAGTGGGATGGTCAATGCCAAAGTTTTTCTCATCTGAACGGGTAGCTTTTTCTAAGAGTAATTTAGCCTCTTGATAATCGCCTAACTCTTTAAGGACTAAGGCCAAATTAGAATACCTTGTAGCGGTAGAGGGATGGTCAATGCCAAAGTTTTTCTCATCTGAACGGGTAGCTTTTTCTAAGAGTAATTTAGCCTCTTGATAATCGCCTAACTCTTTAAGGACTAAGGCCAAATTATTTTGTAAGCTAGAAACAGTACTATCATCTTCTTGTTCAAAATACCCTGTCAGTATGTTGCCATAAGGTATCCAAACAAATTTATCAATCGGGTTATCTTTCGTTTGGTCAATGCGTAGTTTTTTAGTAACCGTCTCAACTAGATTTTTTAGGTCGTCGAGTTCTATTGCTAATTTTTTTCTGGTTACTTCTGCAATAATACGGTGTATTTTGTAGCTATCTGTTTCTCCATTAAGCAAGAGCCAGCCTTTGGCCACCAAGTTGGCAAGGGTCTCGGCAAAGGTTTCTAGTTGAGGTTCACTAGGAGCTAGCAGTTCTACTAATAATTCATAGCTATGAAACTCAGCGGGTAAAAAAGCTAGTTGTTTCATGAGCCAAACTTCATGGGTATTGAGTTTGCTCAAATCAAAAATGGAGGATAAATAAGAGCGTACTTTGTCTATTTTATCTCCTTTATGCTTAATAAAGACAGGGGCCTTTAAATCGGCTTCAATGGCTGTCTTCAATTGAGCAATCGGGATGCGTTGTTTTTGAGCGGTTTTGGCTAAAATTTCAATGGTCAAGGTATGGTAATCAATGATTTTGAGCAGGTCATGGATGGCTTCGTCGTCTTTAATAAGCGTGCAATGGGTTTTAAAAAGTGTTAAGGCGTTGTCCGCTGTTAAAAATCCCAATTCTTTTGCGTGTAGGCGTTCAATGTTTTCTCGTGAGGTTACTAACAAATGCCAGTTGGGTTGATGAGGTAATCGGTCAATAAAACCAGTGAGAGAGGCTTCTGCGTTGTCAATGAGCAACAGATTGGGCTTATCGGTAAGGGCATGTAGCTTCAATAAGATTTCTTTAAAAAGCGCTGGCAAGTCTTTGCCTGTGGCATCTATGCGGAGGGTTTCTTTTAAACCGTCGGCATTTACAAAATCAGTTTCAAGGGCTTCGCTACTTTGGCTTATCCACGCTATGTGCTGGTAGTCGTCGTAGTATTTACTCAAATAAGCTTGTGCCAGCGTAGTTTTGCCTATGCCACCTAGCCCGTTTACTACTACTACATGCTTGTTGTCAAACAATAATTTACGCAAATCTTCCACCTCGCTTTCACGCCCAATTACTTCGCTTGCATGTATTTTGGGGATTTTGAGGGTTAATTCTTTCGGATATTTTGCAAAACTATTGCCTTCCAAAATTCCTTTTATTTCATTTTGCCCTTTGGCGAGACTGTCAATTTTATCTTCAACCCTAACTAAAACCACTAGTATCGCATCAAACTTAACATGCAACGCTTTACATTCTTGTTCAAGGTAGTTTTTTAATTGCTTGGCACAATTCGTCGTTTCTCCAGCCCGCAATGCTGTTATTTCTGCTAAAATCTTCGCATTTCCGCTTGTTATCTTTTCATTAATCGTTTCTAAAATCCAAATCTGGAAGGCTTTAAATTCTTTATCGTTTTCTTTGTCTTTGAGGGCTTCTTTGCAGGCTAGGTCAAAGCAGAAGGGAAGGTTTTGGGTGAAAAATTGCGCTAAATCGCTGGTTTCGTCCACAAACGAAAACCTCAAAATATAGCTACTGAACGCATTGAGACAATCGCTAGGGTCTTCTAAAATGCTGTCTTCGAGGTATTCTTGGCTCAACCAACTTTTTAGTTCGCTCTTTAACTGAGAGAAAACTTGACGAACTTCTCTGGTCTGCTCATGATAGCCGTCACTTTTTAATTTATCCACATAAAGGCGCTCTATATAGCCAATAGACGTGATAGCTGCTTTTTTGAGTAATCTGCCGAGGTCGTGGTTAAGATGGTTGGGATTGCTTGTCCTCAGCCACTCTCTGAGCTTTTGATATTCTATTTCTTCAATAAAACTCCCCATCAGTTCTGGAGCTATGGCTTGGGCTAGGCTTTTTGTTACGGTGGTAGCCAAGGCAATGCCAGGGATGCTTTTATCTGCTACAGCTGATAGGTCTTTGGTGTATGGAATCAAGGCGATAACATTATCGTCGGTTATACACTGCGCTACGGCAGTTATTAGTGTTTTGGCAAGGGCTTTTACAGACATGATTGGTAGGGAGGGAGAAATTTTTAGAAAAATACAAGATTTTTTGAAACGAAGAAAACGGATGAATTTAGATAAATTTTATTTTACTCAATATAGTTAGTAATTTTACTCAGTTTATTGAGTAAAATCTATGTTTGTCAAAATAGAGTTATCTATCCTGCAAAAAAGAATGGCTGCTCCACGGCAGTTTATTCAGGTGATTATGGGGCCTCGGCAAGTAGGCAAAACTACCTTGGTACGGCAATTGGTCAGTACCTTAACCGTCCCTGTCGTTTTTGTGGCTGCCGATGCAGTACCTTCAGCCAATAGTACTTGGATAAGTCAGCAATGGCAATCGGCTCGATTTCAGGCGTTTAGTTCAGAAGTGAAAGAATGTGTTTTGATTATAGATGAAATTCAGAAGATAGAAAACTGGGCAGAAGTCATCAAAAAGGAATGGGATGCCGATAGCCTTAACGGCCAGCACATCAAAGTGATTTTGTTGGGCTCGGCACGCTTGCTGTTACAACGGGGGCTGAGCGAATCGCTGGCAGGGCGATTTGAAGTAATCCAACTCACCCACTGGTCGTTTACCGAAATGCAAGCCGCTTTTGATATGTCAGTAGAGCAATTTGTCTATTTTGGAGGCTACCCCGGAGCCGCTTCGTTGATTCAAGCCGAAGACCGCTGGCGAGAATACGTGCTGCACAGCTTGATAGAAACTACACTTTCTAAAGATATTCTGATGATGACCCGAGTGGATAAACCCTCACTCTTACGCCAGTTATTCGAGTTAGGTTGTGGGTATTCGGGGCAAATTTTATCAATGACTAAGCTTTTAGGCCAACTCCAAGATGTGGGCAATACTACCACACTGTCTCATTATCTCGAATTGTTAGACTCGGCAGGCATGTTGGTCGGTCTCGAAAAATATGCCCCTGATATAGCTCGACAGCGGATGTCCATTCCTAAATGGCAAGTTCAAAACACAGCTTTTGCGTCAGTGTATCATCCTTATCGTTTTGAACAAGCTGTTCAAAATCCTGACATTTGGGGACGTTGCGTTGAAACGGCAATTGGTGTGCATTTGGTAAGGGCGCAACGCTTGCAACGCACGGAGGTGTTTTATTGGCGAGAAGGAAACGATGAGGTGGACTTTGTATTGAAAAAATTCAATAAAGTGATAGGTATTGAAGTAAAAAGCGGCCGCACCCAAAGCGCCAAAGGCATGATGGCTTTTGCAAAAAAAGTCCGTCACAACAACGTGTTATTGGTCGGAAATAGCGGAATTCCTTGGCAAGATTTTTTGAAATTGGATGTGAATTCGCTGTTTGAACTGTAAAACTTCTATTTTCCATGCCAACCGTCTTCGCCATCACGCCCCCCTTCACGCAGTTGAATACGCCCTATCCTGCCACGGCGTATCTCAAGGGCTTTTTGAATACCAAAAACATTTCGTGTTTTCAGGCCGATTTGGGCATCGAAGTCATCCTTTCCTTGTTTAGTCAAGGAGGGCTTCAAGCCCTATTCGGTTCGGTGGCAGAGCCGTCGAGTTTGTCACCAAACAGTCAGCGCATTTGGGCCTTGCAGGATGACTATATTCAGACGATTGACGCCGTTATTCAGTTTTTGCAAGGAAAAAATCCTACGCTAGCGCACGTCATTGTGCAAGAAGACTTTTTGCCCGAAGCCTCCCGCTTTAACCAACTCGACGACCTCGAATGGGCCTTTGGCAACGTTGGTATCCAAGACAAAGCCAAGCATTTAGCCACGCTCTACCTCGAAGACCTCTCCGATTTTATCCAAGAGGGCATAGATCCCTACTTTGGCTTTAGCCGCTATGCTGAGCGGCTGGGGCGTTCGGCCAATTATTTTGATGAGCTATACGCCTTGTTGCAACAAGACTATACGTATATAGACCGTCTGTTGGTTCAGATTTTAGAAGAGCGTATGGCTACTGTCCAACCCCAGTTAGTCGTCATTTCAGTGCCTTTTCCTGGAAATTTATATAGTGCGTTTCGCTGTGGACAATGGATAAAACAGCATTATCCGGCGGTGAAAATTGCCCTCGGTGGTGGTTTTGCTAATACCGAACTACGGTCACTGTCAGAGGTACGAGTATTTGAATTGGTGGACTATGTGTGTCTGGACGATGGCGAAGCGCCATTAGAGGCAATTGTGGCTTCCCTCCAGCCCTCAAGGGGGGAGTTTTCAAATTCGTATTCGTATTTAGCTCCCCCATTGGGGGCGGGGGGGGCTGTTCTTAAACGCACCTTTTGTCTCGTAGATGGCAAGGTAGAATACATCAACAATTCGCCCATCAAAGACTATAAGCAGTCGGAGGTAGGTACGCCTGACTACAGCGATTTGTGGCTAGACAAGTACATTTCGGTGCTCGAAGTGATAAACCCGATGCACCGCCTTTGGAGCGATGGTCGTTGGAACAAGCTCACCATGGCGCATGGTTGCTACTGGGGAAAATGTACGTTTTGTGACATTTCGTTAGACTACATTAAAATCTATGAACCCATTGCGGCCCGCCTCCTCTGCGACCGCATGGAGGAACTCATGGCTCAAACGGGTCAGAATGGCTTTCATTTTGTAGATGAAGCCGCTCCACCAGCGCTCATGCGAGCACTGGCGCTGGAGATTTTGAGGCGCAAACTCAGCGTAACGTGGTGGACCAACATTCGCTTCGAGAAGAGTTTTAGCCGTGATTTATGTCGCTTGCTCAAGGCTTCGGGTTGTATAGCTGTATCGGGAGGCTTAGAGGTGGCTTCCGACCGTTTGTTGGAGTTGATTCAGAAAGGGGTAACGGTGGCCCAAGTGGCCCAAGTCACTCGGAATTTTACGGAAGCGGGTATCATGGTTCATGCGTATTTGATGTACGGTTTTCCGACTCAAACGGCGCAAGAAACCATTGATTCGCTCGAAATGGTGCGGCAACTATTTGAGTTAGGTGTCTTGCAGTCAGGTTTTTGGCATCAGTTTGCTATGACGGCGCATAGCCCCGTGGGGATGTATCCCGAATCGTTTAAGGTCAAGAAGCAAACCGAAGTGGTAGGCACTTTTGCCAACAACGACCTCGTGTACACAGACCCCACAGGCACTGACCATGATGCCTTTAGTTTTGGATTGAAAAAATCGCTGCTCAACTACATGCACGGCATTTGCTTTGAGTATCCGCTTCAAGAGTGGTTTGATTTTAAAGTACCTCGCACCAAAGTGCCAAAAAACTATATTGAAAATGCCTTATTATCAGACGATTTGTTTGCTATAAAACCCAATTCAAAAATAGTTTGGCTAGGCAAAATGCCAACTATCACTACTTCAAATCACCCCAAAAAAGGCACCACGCTTACCTTGACGTTTCATGCCAAAAGAGAGTCGTTCAGCCTTAAGCTTTTGCCCAACCAAGGCGAATGGCTAGCCCAACTCTTGCCTATGCTCTTGCCCATACACACGAAGCTTTGTACGTTTCAAGACATAAAAACCAATTATGAAACGGCTGGTTTGTCTGATTTTGAGCTGTTTTGGTACAGTAAAACCATAACTACGCTTCGAGATAATGGCTTGTTAGTATTGTAACCAGTAGGTTTTCATCGTTATACATCATCTTGATAGCACCCACAACGATTGCTGAGTTTGATATGATTCATAATCAAATACTTAAGCCTTGCAGATGTTGGGTGTCATCATTTATTGAGCACTTAAAAATAAAATTATTCAATTATTTTTTTAAATTATTTAGGGATTTGTAAGACTTGTTCTACTGTACAGATAATTGACCTCTCTATTACCAATCAATCCGACAATGACTAGCTTGAAGCACCTTGACGATGAACGCTTGGTGGGATTTCTACAAGAAGGCAAAATATCTGCCTTTGAAGAAATCTATCGTCGTTATTGGTACAAGCTGTTTAGTATAGCCTATCACCAAACCGGCGTGCGAGAAGAGGCAGAGGAACTGGTACAAGAGGTGTTTTTGGCAGTGTGGAATCGTAGAGAAGAAGTAGTTATTCGGCAATTGGACCTGTATTTGACCATTGCTATCAAAAACCAAGTATATGATTACTTCAAGTCACAGATAAGTTATCGAAAGTATCAAGAATACCTCATTTTTCAAGAAATCCATCAGAATTACAGCATCGACGAGATTGTGAATTTTACGGAGCTTTCGGCGGCAGTAGAAAGTGTGTTAAGCCGCCTACCCGAAAAAAGTGCCGAGGTGTTCAAACGAAGTCGATTCGAGAATCAATCGGTCAGAGAGATTGCCCATAGCCTCAATTTGAGCGAAAAAGCCGTAGAGTATCATTTGACAAAATCAGTAAAATTTTTGAAAGAACAATTGAAAGCGTATCAATCCAATAACTAAGTAGCACCGATATGACCCAGCAAGAATTCAACGACTTGTCGAAGCGCTACTTAGAAGGTAAGACCACTAAGGAAGAAGACCAACTATTGGTCGAGTGGCATCAGTTGTTGTCTATTCCTGAACCAACTGGTTTATCCGATTCGCAGAAAAGCAGCATCGAGAAGCATATTTGGAAGCAGATTCACAAGCAGATTGAGCCAGTTCGCCCCCTCCGTCTGATTCGCCTGGCTTGGGGGGTAGGTATCGCTGCCTGTGTGATGATAGGGTTGCTGTGGGCGGGTGTTTTTCGCTCGGCTACTTCGGCTACTAAGGCCGTATCGAGTTTGAGCGAAAAAGAAAAACTAGGGCTAGAAATTAAAAATACCACCCAGTCAGAACAAGAAGTTCGGTTAGAAGATGGCACCGTAGTGACACTCAAACAGAACAGTAGTATTGTTTATGACAAGACCTACAATCAAGCCAAACGAGAGGTTTATCTAAAAGGTGAGGCCTTTTTCAAGGTAAAAAGAGACGTAACTCGCCCCTTTGTGGTACACACGGGCGAACTCATTACCGAAGTACTTGGAACGAGTTTTCGCATCAAGCATCTGTTAAAAGCCAATACGATCGAAGTAGCCGTTACTACTGGCAAAGTATCCGTGTATTCTGAAAAAACCAATCGCCACGACGAGCGAAATGGCGTGATTCTGACCCCTAATCAGCGGGTGATTTTTGATATTGTCTCCAAAAACATCGTTCCGACAATCGTCGAAAACCCCATCCCGATTCCTCCAGTGGGAACATCTCAGCCGAACTTAATATTCCAGACGGCCTCGTTACAAACCGTTCTCAACTCCTTATCGCAGTTGTACGGGATAGAGTTTGTCATTGCCAACCCCAAAATCAAAGATTGTCATATCACAGCCGATTTATCGGGTCTGTCTATGTTTACGCAGCTCGAACTCATCTGTAAAGCCATTGATGCCACCTACGAAAAGCGGGGAACAGTGGTGTTTATCAACGGTGAGGGCTGTTAACTAAAAAAGCCGAAAATGCTGGACACATTCTCGGCTTCATACCAAACACCCTCTACAAACGCCAATCTGTGGGAGGGTGACGTTTCTTAACTTTTACAATCAAAAAACAAGTAAATGTATGAAAAAACCCTTACCGATTCCCAAAAATTTGTGGAAGTTCATGAAAATCACAGGTTCTTATTTGCTATTGGTAATGCTGTGTGGCAGCATGGCTTTGGCGCATCATACGCTTGCTCAGGAGGTTCTAAGCCGAACCATCACGGTAGTGGGCGAACGGCTTGAACTAAAAGACGTACTAAGTCAAATAGAAAAACAAGCCGAGGTAAAGTTTGTGTATAGTACCAAAATCAAATCGAATCAACGCCTTACACTTAATGTGAACAACCGAAAACTATCGGCGGTGTTGGATGAGATTTTGAAGCCGATTTCGGTGGGGTACGAAGTGATTGAAAATCGAATTTTACTCAAGAAAACCACTACGGAGCAAGGCGTACTCCCAAACGTAGAAAGGGATGACAACATCCCTAAAGAAGCTCCCGAACTCGCCGTGTCGGGTACAGTAACCGACGAGACGGGCGCAGGTATCCCCGGTGTGAATGTGGTCATTAAAGGTACAACCCGTGGTGTCACTACCAGCCCTACAGGAGCGTACCGAATAGCAGTACCCGACGAAAAAGCTGTCTTAGTGTTTAGTTTTGTAGGCTATCAAGTTCAAGAAGAAGTAGTAGGTAGCCGCACTGCAATTGATGTAAAACTCAAGACCGATTTGCGAACCCTCAATGAAGTGGTCGTGGTAGGTTATGGTACTCAAAAGAAGGCTAACCTAACGGGTGCCGTTGACATGGTAACAGGCGATGTGTTTGACAATCGCCCGATGACCAACCTCAATCAGGGCCTTCAAGGGGTATTACCAAACCTCAACATCAAAATGGGCGATGGCAAACCCAACCAAGCGCCGAGTTTCAACATCAGAGGCACTACATCAATAGGACAGGGAGGAAACGCCCTGGTATTGATTGATAACGTAGAAGGCGACCCCAGCTTGCTTAACCCCAACGATATAGCCAGTATAACGCTACTCAAAGACGCTGCTTCAGCTTCTATTTATGGAGCTAGAGGCGTGTTTGGGGTGGTGTTGATTACCACCAAAAATCCATCGGCTGGCAAAACGAACGTAACGTATTCTACTAACTACTCGTTTAAAAACCCTATCGCTAAGCCTGATTTGGTGACCAATGGCTACACGTGGGCGTCGATGTTTGCCGAAGCTTTTGTCAATTTTGGCGGGACGTTTCCTCAAAATGCTAACAAGACTCTAAAATTCTCACAGGCGTATTTGGCCGAAATCAAAAGACGCTCAGAAGTAGGAGGCCTACCCGAAGTAGAAGTGGACCCTACCACAGGCGAGTACGTCTATTATGGCAATACGGCGTATTACGATTTGTTGTATAAAGACGTTACTCATGCCAATGAGCAAAACTTGAGTATTTCGGGTAGTAGCGAAAAAGCAAGCTATTTGCTGACTGGCCGTTTTTATGGTCAAGATGGGTTGTTTCGTTATAACTCAGACGATTACCGGGTTTTTAATTTTACTGGAAAAGGTTCTGTACAGGTACTTCCTTGGCTGAAAATCAATAACATGTCGCAGTATTCAGACATGAAGTACCACAACCCACTCAATGTAGGAGAAGGTGGGGGTATTTGGCGAAACATTGCCGACGAAGGTCACGTGCTGTCGCCATTACTCAATCCTGACGGTACGCTTACGGCATCGGCAGCTTATACGGTTGGGGATTTTTATTATGGAAAAAACGGGATTGACAACAACAAGAAAGTATTCAGAAATACCACGGGCTTTGTTGCACAATTTTTCAATAATAAATTCCGAATCAAAGGTGATTTCACGATTCAAAATACTGATAACAACGACCGTACCAAGGCTGTACCGGTACCCTACAGTACAAAACCAGGGGTGATTGCTTACGTAGGTACTACTACCAACTACATCAATGATGTATATCGAGAAACTACCTACATGACTACCAACTTGTATTCTGAATATGAAAATACCTTCAAGGATGACCATTATCTAAAAGTGTTGGTGGGTTACAACTACGAACAGTCTAACTTCAAGCGACTTTCGGCGCAACGGAACGGACTTATTTTTGAAGATGCCAATGACATCAACCTAGCCTTAGGACAAGTGATTACGACATCGGGTGGTTGGGAGCGTTGGAAAATTCAAGGTGGTTTTGCTCGTCTCAACTATTCGTTTAAAGACAAATACCTCTTTGAAGTGAACGGACGTTACGATGGCTCGTCAAAGTTTCCTGCTAATCAGCGCTTTGCCTTTTTTCCATCGTATTCAGTGGGGTGGCGTCTTTCAAAAGAGTCATTCTGGAAAATACCCGAGCAACTCATCTCTGACTTGAAGATTAGAGCTTCGTATGGCTCACTAGGCAACGGTAACATTAGCTCTTATGCCTACCTAGAGCAGTTTGCGATTTCGCAGTCGTCGCTTATTTTGAATGGCCAGAAGCCACAACAAACCCGTAATCCAACGGTATTGCCTGAGGGCTTAACCTGGGAAACCGCCACCACCAAAGACATTGGTATTGACTTGTCGATGTTTGGCAACCGGCTCAATTTTGTGGCCGATGCCTACATTCGTACTACAACCGATATGTTTACGGTGGGGCTAACGCTTCCAGCCGTATTTGGCGCCACCGCACCTAAAGGCAACTATGCCGATTTGAGAACCAAAGGCTGGGAAATGATGCTGTCGTATCGAGATAAGTTTACGGTAGCTTCAAAGCCTTTCAATTTTGATGTTCGCCTGACCTTGGCCGATTACACGGCTGTTATTACTAAATATAACAACCCCCAAAAGTTGTTGAGTGATTATTATGAAGGCCAAACGCTAGGCGAAATCTGGGGCTATACTACCGATGGTTTCTTTAAGTCGGCTGACGATGTCAAAAGCAGTGCTAGCCAAAGCCTGTTCCGTACGGCATCAAGTGGATTATGGTTTCCGGGCGATATTAAGTTTAAAGATACCAATGGCGACGGTGCCATTACACCCGGTACAGGCCGGGTAGATAACCCTGGCGACCGCTCTATCATTGGTAACTCAACACCTCGCTACACGTATGGTATTATGCTAGGTGCCGACTGGAACAACTTTTTCTTCTCGGTGTTTTTGCAAGGAGTAGGCAAGCAAGATTGGTATCCAAGCGGCGAAGCAAGCCTTTTTTGGGGGCAATACAACCGCCCGTACGGCGGTATCCCCAAGAGCCAGTTGGGTAACATCTGGACCGAACAAAACCCCGATGCTTATTTTCCTCGTTATGTATCACGTTTGGCTAGCAATGCCAACGGTACGCTCATTGCCCCTCAGACCAGATACTTGCTAAGTACGGCCTATCTGCGAATGAAAAACCTCCAAGTGGGCTACAATCTACCTCGCAAAGTCATTTCAAAGATAGGTTCGTCGGCAGCCAGAGTATATGTTTCGGCAGAGAATATCCTCACGTTTACGCCACTTTATAAGCGTACTCATGACTTCGATGTCGAAAACGCCGTAGCTTCAGACCAAGTATTTAACCCTGGTGGTAACTCTGGTGACGCTTACAACTATCCATTGATGAAAAGCTTGTCTTTTGGTTTGTCAATCACCTTTTAATCATTCAACTGCACGACCATGAAATTCAAATATACTTACTTTCTGCTAGTTGCGGGGCTGCTGTTTGGGTGTGATTTGGAAGAAGTTCCAGAGGCGACCACCTCCAAAGGACCCATATTTGGGAGCGAAAATGGATTGCTGCTTTATACCAACTCCTTTTACAATATCTTGAATGGCAAAAACTTACATCGTGCCGATGCCATGTCAGACTACTTGGCACGGAAAGATACGCCAGCGTTTATTACACCAGGCAACTATAGTGCCCAAGTGAGTACGGGCTGGTCATGGACTGATCTGCGTAATATCAACTATTTTATTCAAAATTGTACCGATCCAGCTGTACCGCTAACCATCCGTAAAAACTACTTGGGTATCGCTAAGTTTTTTAGAGCATGGTTTTATTTTGATAAAGTAAAGCGATTTGGTGATGTGCCTTGGATTAACAAACCACTCGATGTAACCGACACCGAGATGCTATATAAAGGGCGTGACTCTCGTGTGATGGTTATGGACTCTGTACTGGCCGACCTAGACTATGCCTGCCAAAATATTACTACTAATAGCGAAGGGACTCGCAGCTTGATTACTAAGTACGTAGCTTATGCGTTTAAGGCACGGGTCGCCTTGCATGAAGGCACATTCAGGAAGTACCATACCAATCTCAATCTGCAGTCGTCGGTAGCTGGCCTACTCAATCAAGCCGCTGTGGCAGCCAAAAAAGTAATAGATGAAGGTGGGTATAAACTCTATGAAGGAGCTGGTACCGATAAATCGTATCGACAAGTGTTTATTAATCCTGCACCGGTAGCTACCGAAGTGATGTTATCGGCGGTATGTGATTTGGCACTCAATAACCTCAACGATGCCAACTGGTATTGGACCAGTGGTACGTATGGTGACAAAGCAAGTTTTATCAGAACGTTTATCAATACATACCTCAACATAGACGGTACTCCTTACACCAATAATCCCGCTTACAAAACAATGCTGTTTAAAGACGAAGTCAAAAACAGGGATAAACGCCTTGCACAGACCATTCGGGTGGGCGACTACAAGCGGGTGAGTGCGGGGGTTTTGATTCCATCGCCCCCTTTGTTCTCGTACACCTACACAGGCTATATGCCCATTAAGTGGACGCTAGACGATATGTATTATGATACCCGTGACCTTAACATCAACTCAGTAACCATTTTTCGATATGCTGAGGTGCTATTGGCTTATGCCGAGGCAAAGGCAGAACTAGGAACGCTGACCGATGCCGATTGGGCTCTCACCATTGGTGCTTTGCGTAAAAGAGCAGGGATTACAGGAGGCTTAACTACCAAACCTACTACAGTAGATAGCTACTTGCAGTCCAAATATTTCCCCAATATTACCGACCCCATTATTCTGGAAGTGCGCCGTGAGCGAGGGATTGAACTCTGCTTGGAGGGCTTCCGTTTTGACGACATCGTACGTTGGAAAAGAGGTGATTTGATGCAAATGGAGTGGAACGGTATGTACGTGCCCACACTCGATACACCTCTTGACCTGAACGAAGACGGTATCTTAGATGTAGCTTTCTACAAAGTACTTCCATCCAACCGTGTAGCTGGTGTTACCTACGTAGAAGTAGCCCCGTTGGTGGGTGGTAAGCCCAATTCGCAACTTCTGGCTGGTGATACTTCGGGTGAATTGACTTGGTTGAACAACATCCCCAGAAAATGGGAAGATAGACATTATTACTATCCTATCCCAACCGGCGATATCATTACCAATCCAAAATTAGCTCAAAACCCAGGTTGGTAGAGGATTACTAAAGAAGATAAAAACGGTTTTCCAATTGTCTCAACCCAACGTTAGGCAAGAGCGTTTGAAACAACTGCTTTTCGCCTAACGTTGGTAGGTTCCCGTTTGATGAACGTTTGCGGAGATTTTCTGCCAAGCAACAACACGAATGAAAAACGTACCCTTCGGCATCTGTTTTGACAGCAATGACAAACCTCAACGTACGTTCTTAAATCGAAAATAGGTAAAGTAAGTCATAGGTTAAAAAAATGGATAGAGACAATCCCCTTGGGTTTCCTTAGGGGATTTTTTATAATTTTTGCTAAAATGTAAAAATATCCTCAAACCAATGAACTGAACCCATACCTTTGGGTCAGTATTGTCAAGACAAGGAAGATTAGTCGTTTGGAGTCATGAGCAAAAAAATTAGTTTTTTGTATTTTGTTTTGTTAACAACTTGGGCGTATGCTCAAAAATGGCCACAACATAGT
Source organism: Spirosomataceae bacterium (assembly GCA_046329195.1). GTDB lineage: Bacteria > Bacteroidota > Bacteroidia > Cytophagales > Spirosomataceae > JAXLVB01. Next base: position 71,956 of record JAXLVB010000002.1, read on the forward strand.
TATTTCCAGGAAATTAGTCGTGTTTTAAAAAAAGATGTCATGCTTCAAGCTGCTTGGGCCATGACTCAGCAGCCTATCACCGTTACGGCAAGCCGCTGTGAGCGCTCGGCTGGTGGCTTACACGACTTCTACTCTGAAGGCGATTATTGGTGGCCGGACCCTAACAATCCGATTGGTCCGTACATCCAACGTGACGGACAAACCAATCCCAATAATTTTGTGGCACATCGCAAGGCTATGATTCGTTTTAGCCAGATTGTAGGGGCGTTGGCATCGGCTTACTTGCTTACTCACGATGATAAATTTGTCAAGCAAGCTTTTGTCCACATCGAAGCGTGGTTTCTCGATCCAGCTACTCTGATGAATCCTAACTTGTTATATGCCCAAGCCATTTCGGGCAAAGTAACAGGGCGAGGTATTGGGATAATAGATACCATTCACCTCATGGAAGTGGCGCAGGGGATGAAGGTAATGCAGCAGTCGGCAGCAGTAGATAAAGATAAATTAGAAAGAGCAAAAAACTGGTTTGCCCAATACCTCCAATGGCTTACTACGCATCCGTATGGTTTAGAAGAAAAAAATGCCCTCAACAATCATGGTACGTGCTGGGCGATGCAAGTAGGGGTTTTTGCTAAACTTACAGATAATCAAACGATTGTGAACGAATGTGTAGAGCGATTTAAAACAGTATTATTGCCTAATCAAATGGCCGTTGATGGTAGCTTTCCGCTCGAACTAAAGCGTACCAAACCCTACGGCTATTCGCTTTTTAATCTAGACGCTATGGCCACCATCTGCCAAACACTTTCGACGTCAACCGATAATCTTTGGAGCCTAACTCTATCTGAAGGCCGAAACATGCAGAAGACGATAGACTTCATTTTTCCTTATTTGGCCGACAAAAGCAAATGGCCTTATGCCAAAGACGTAATGTGTTGGGACGAATGGCCTGTGGCTCAGCCGTTTTTGCTATTTGGTTATCTACATTTTGGTCAAAAAGAATGGCTTAGCCTCTGGAAGAAGTTAAGCCACTATCCACAAAACGAAGAAGTTATTCGAAATCTGCCTATTCGCAATCCGTTGATTTGGATTTGATTATTCGCCCGGGTGGTACGTCCGTTCGGCGTATTTCAAGACATCTTCTTTGTAAAAAAGTACGTCTTTGAACTTGCCTTGCGAGTACATGAGACCTTGGTCGTTGAAGTGCTTAGAGGTAGGGTCGCCGCTGTTGCCACCTGCCAACAAGGATTTTGCCTTGATACGAGGTCCAAATTCTACCGCACAGATAAAACTATTACCACTCACTCCGTAGCGCTTGACCGTACCCGGATACACCCGACTATTGTACGAAGGTAACATCCCCCACAATGCCGAGGCATACTTGACGGGGTAGCTAGGCTGTGCATCGTCATGCTTTTCGACTAAGTCGTTATTGATGCGCTGAAAACGATTGATGTCTCCCCACGGCACTTGCCATTTACCATATTTGCTTTTCAGTTCGTTCAACACCGTCACTAGTGGCGAGGTCAGTTGCTGTAAGGTGGCCGAAGCCGCAAAACGTTTGGTGTTTTCTACTTGATCGGCTTCACCTTCGTTGATGTATAGCCGGGTTATGGTTGGCGTGAGTTTTTGCGCCCATTCAATAGCCAAAGTAGTGGCAATAGACTGCTCCGACGTATGATAATTCCAGATTTTGAGCATACTGATAGGCTCTGCGAGCAATGTGTAGAGCGAGTCGCCGGGTTTAACTTGTTGCTCAAATGATTTAATGAGGGCGGGTACCAGCACTTCAAACGCCGAGAGGTAGGTATCGTAACCAGCCTCAATGACTTTGTCGAGGGTATAGCCTGTTTTGCTACCTAAGACCCGTACCGCATTGACGCCTCTAAAGTTTTCGCCGTCGGGAGCCATGTAGCGGGGGAAATCTTCTTTTTTGGGGCTTTGGCTGCCCGAACCTGTAAACGGCGTTGAGTTACAATTTTGTATCCAGCCGTTGCTAGGGTTATAGATATGCACGGTCTCGTCCACCTTGTGTAAGCCTTTCCATTCGGTAGCAGAGGTGCTTCCATCCATGAGTTTCGACCAGTTGAGCGACTTGTCCCGAACCGGAATATAATTACCATGCCAAAGGGCGATATTGCCTTTGTTGTCGGCAAAAACGGTACTATTAGAAGTGTTTCCTCGCAAGCCCATGATTTGCTTGTATTCCTCAAACCCTTTGGCTTTGGTTCGTTTCCAGCTCTGAATCAAGCTCGTCATGGAGCGATTGTAAGACTTTAAACTCACCCATTTGCCTTCTCGTTTGGCCATAATTGGGCCGTGATGTGTGAAGTATGTTGTGATGGTTTTACTTTGAAGTTGACCGTTTTCGAGATAACGCAAGGTGATTTTTTTCTGTGTAACGGGCTTTAGATTTCCATCGTATTCATAAAAAAGTTGATTGTCTTTCCGAACAATTTTTTCGGCATAGGTGTCGGCTACGTCCACATTACACGAGGTGTGCATCCAGCCACAATATTTATTAAAGCCCTGATAAACAAAGAACTGACCCCAAGTGACGGCGCCATAGGCATGAAGACCTTCGTCGCTGACCATTTGTACTTCGGGACGGAAGTAGAATGTGACGTGGGGGTTGATATATAAAATGGCCTTACCCGATGCCGTAATGCTAGGGGCAAAAGCAAAACCATTAGAACCTGTCTGAAACTCAGGGTCTTTGGCTTCAATGGCAGCAGACGCTTCGCCGCCGTTGTAGAAACTTCGCAATTCCGCTACGCTCAAGTCGGCGGTATTGATGGCACCAATGCTGCCGTCGGTCCAGAGAAGGGGGTACCAGGGCTGAAACTTGGTCAGAAGGGCGGGCTTTACCTGAGGGTTTTTGTAGAGATAGTAATTGATACCATCGGCATAGGCTTGTAGTAGTTTTTTGAGCCAAGGTTCGGCTTTTTGATAGTCGGCAATGGCCTCGGTTGAGTCAATCAAGAGCCTGATTTGTAGGTCGTTGTAGAGTGCAGCTTCGCCCCGAAGTTCGGCAGTACGCCCGAGTTTTTCGATGTAGTTCATCTCTATTCGCTTAAAGTCGTCTTCACATTGGGCATATAGCAAACCAAACACAGCCTGTGCATCGGTTTTGCCATAGATATGGGGTATTCCCCAGTTATCCCGAATGACAGTGACCTGCTTCGCTTGTTGTTCGAGTCGAACTACTTCGGCTGGGGCAAAACGTTGGGCAACTAACTGAAGAGGAAGAAGTAATACAAGAATCAAGTGCTTCATGAGTGTATGAACCGTTTGAGGTGAAGTCGAATGAGCAAACATACTAAATTCTGCGAAATCGTATCGAAACAATGAGACAAGTATGGAAAGACTTTTGAGTAAAAGTACAGATAGCAGGATGAGATTAGTGGTTGTTACAGCGTATAGAACCTCTTTTTAGACTAATCTTTAAAAATGGTGTATATTGAGGACAAAGAAGGATTGAAGATAACCCCATGTATTTAAATAATAAAAAGGCATGACTTGAGACAATCAAGTGATGCCTTTTTTTCTTTTTTACAGTGAGGGTAAATTACTCTTTTCCAATACGCTGTTTGGTAATAGTTTTGCCATCATTAAGGTGCAAGTAATAAATTCCCTTCGATAGCTTTTTTAAATCTAACGAAGCATTTAGCTTGACAGAAGCACCTTCCAACAAAGTTATGCCTTGCTCGTTAAGAAGTTTATAGCTAAATTCAGGATAAGTATCCGCCATTTTTCGGTCTATTTCATTCCCTTTTTCATCAACAACAGTGGCTGCAACGGATAACTTGTCAATGGTTGGATTCGGTGATGAAATAAAGCGGTAACCATAACAAGAATTTTGAGATATAAAGTAAGTTGCTGGTACACTAGGCCATCCACAGGCATTTTGTACTCGAAGGGTAATGGTAGAATACCCTGTGTTGATAGGAGTTAGGAAAAAGGCATTACTACTGGAGTAGGCGTTGAAGGAAGATGAAGGGCTAACCTGCCAATTATAATCACTAGAGGTGCTGGATAAAAAAGGGCAGTAGAAGGCATACTGTTGATTTAAGCATAGGGATGAAGACCCGCTGATAGTCATTTCAGATGGTTGATATTGACCGACTCGGATATATTTTGTTCGAGAAATTTGAGTTCCACAAGAATTATAAAGATTGACATTAATTTGTCCATTTCCACTTTGATACAAACCAACTGTATAACTTGGATTTGTATTTCCACTTTGAGGCGTAAACTGTGAACTTGCTGACCAAGAGTAACTTATGCTACCAGGTGGAATATTAGCAATACTGTAGGTTTGTGTACCACTACATAGTACATCGCTACCGACTATTGTAGGTGATAAATTAGGGTCGAATACAGGTCGAGTAATGGATAGCGAGTAATTGAGCGTGCCACCGCCTGAACAAGCAATACTTACGCTTAAAGTGCCTCCACTACAAGAGTTGGGAGTTACACTTATTGAAGAACCTTGGGTTTGACCTGTCCATCCAGTAGGTAAAGTCCATTGGTATTGATTTGGCGTGGTGGCGCATGAAACGGAGATACTGTAGGTTACAGGTGCAGTACTTCCTTGCGGAATAGAGTTGGCTCCATTGATACCAGATGGTAAATTAGGCCGAGTGACGAGCAGATTAGCATAATTGCTATATGAAGTGGTATTATCACACTGAAGCTTGGCTCGAACTCTTACTGTAGTGTTTGGTGAGCAAAAAGGATTACGCATTAAGACACTATTAGAAGTAGGGTCTCCACTAATAATCCAGTTGGCGGGAGTCCATTCATAGCTTTCCGCAGAATACAATATAGTATTATTAGAGTTGTAAACATTTACTGGCTGTATGGTAGGGTCAAAAACTTGCTGTGTGCAGAGGTTGATAGGGAGGGTTGAATTATTGTTGGGATAAAATACCATAGATGGAGTTATGTCATACAACGACCTAATCCTTCTTTCAAAAGTGTAAGTGGTATTCAAAGCCGGAGTGGTGCAACTTTTAAATACGACCGTGACTTTTAAATTATCGTTCTTGTCACTTGGAATTACATCTACAAATGGAACGGGCGAATTAGTAATGGTAGTTGAATTGTTAGCAAAGATGCCATTGGTTACGCTCCAATCGTATCGACAGCCTTGGGATGATGTATTGTTGTTAAATTGAAGGGCTAACCGATAGGTAGTGCCAGGGCAAAGTAAGGCAGGATCAGGAGAGAGAGAGAAGGTAATATTTTGTGCTGAAACAAGTAAAGAATTACTGCAAAAAAGAAAAATAATCAACATAAAAACCATTTTGGCTTTTAAGCCAAACTGAACGACTGAACGACCTTGGTTGGTTATTCAATGATACTGAGTTGGTATTTTTCATGACACTTATTGTTTAAGATTGAAAAATGGATTAAAAATGATATGTTGCATTAATTACTTGCAAGGGGACTAACTCGCCATCAAGACGTCGATAATTGAGTGCAGTCTGCTTAGAGGAGCCATTAGAGGTTCCGTAGGAGTCAGAGAAAATCAATCGGAGATTCAAATTGGTTTCTGCTGATACTGACCAATTTTTGGAGATATAGTACTTAAGTCCGGCAATTCCTGATATGCCTGTTGTGATTTTAACATCATAAAGCCTATTGATGATGTACGGAACAGTACCAGAGGTAAAAACATCATTTCTCGACATATCATATTGTAACGAGAAGGGTATATCAAGTGCTAGATAAGGCACTACCCTACTTTTTTCTTTCGGAAATTGCCACTCATAACCAACTGCTAAGTAAGGTGATAGCTTGGTTATATAAAGTGGATTATTTAGACTTTGACCCGTCAGGTCTTTGTACCTCGAACCGTACATCCCTAACCGCATCCTTAAGGCTCTTTTTTCATAATTTCGTCTCACAAACAACGAAGCTGGGTATTGATTTTTACCAAATAGCCAAAGTAAGTCTGTACTGGCTTCCCATTTACTTCCATAGGGTTTTTCATGAGCCGTTTGCGCTCGAATTTCATCACCATTCCAAAACAGAAAGAGAGAAAAAAATACAAAAACAGGAGTTCGCATTGCATTAAATAGTAAAAATGATTGCCTACTCGTTAAAGGATTTTCGGCTTTGTCCTTAATTTGCTTAAAATTAACATTGGTTAATTATATTTTCAATACGTAATTTTACCCTATTTTCCAAATTTTAAAAACACGTATTTTTACGCTAAAAAATATCGTTTTTTTTGATACCAGTAGCCCTTTTGGTGTTAAATTTCTGTATTGTAGGCTGTTTTCAACCAACAATTGTAAACGGAATGACGATGCCTATGTATTTGTATAAAATTTGTTTAAACTATTCACAAGAATAAAAGACTTAAGTGTCAATCGACCAAGTATTTATATATTTCGGATAACTATTTGCAAAGGTGAACTGCACCAGATTAGTCCCTTACCAACATTTGTTTTGTTGATTAAAATCGAAATGTAACCACATGCCCAAGCACAAATCGCTCCTCAAGTCCATTAAAAACTACCTCCAGAAACTGGGTCCTGGCTTGGTGACAGGCGCCAGCGACGACGACCCCTCGGGCATTGCTACCTACTCGCAAGCAGGAGCACAGTTTGGCACTAAACTCCTCTGGACGGCCATCGTGACGTACCCTCTCATGGTGGTCATCCAAGAAATGTGCGCCCGCATCGGTATCGTGACTAAGCAAGGGTTAACGGGTACGATTCGCCGGTATTATTCTCCCTATTTGCTATATGGCGTCTTGCTGGTAAGTTTTCCTTCTATTGTGCTCAATATCGGCGCTGATATTGCAGGCATGGGCGCTGTTGGCAACCTGCTGTTTCCGAGTATCCCCTCGTTTTATTTTTCGATTGGCTTTACTATACTGCTTCTGTATGCTATTATCGTGTGGCCTTATCACAAAATTTCATTAGTGCTCAAATGGCTCTGTATCACCTTGTTTAGTTATATTTTGATTCCTTTTTTGATTCATACCGACTGGCCAACCGTACTTGCTCATGCGGTAGTGCCACAAATCGTCAATGACAAAGCTTATTTTGTGATGTTAGTCGGCATCTTGGGGACTACCATTTCGCCCTACTTGTTTTTTTGGCAAGCCTCAATGGAAGTCGAAGAAGTTCACGCCAAGCACTTGGTGGTGGACAAAAAAATTATCAAAGACATGAAATCGGACGTAAAAGGTGGGATGCTTTTTACGAATATCGTGTTCTTTTTTATCATCTTGACTTCTGGAATGGTGTTGTTCAAAGCGGGTATTCACGAAATCAATACGGTTGAAGAAGCCGCCAAAGCCTTACAACCACTGGCTGGCGACTTTGCCTATTTACTATTTGCCGTGGGAGTTATTGGTACGGGCTTTTTGGCCGTGCCAGTGCTAGGAGGGTCACTTAGCTATATGATGGCCGAAACCTTTGGTTGGCAAGAAGGACTCAATAAAAAATTTCATCAAGCTCCAGGTTTTTACCTGACCATGATGGTGTCGTTGGTAGTGGGACTCACGATTAACTTCGTGGGTATCAGCCCGATTCAGGCTTTGATTTACACAGCCGTGCTGTATGGCATTACAGCTCCTATACTAATTGCGTTGCTGTTGCATATTTGCAATCAATCTCGCATCATGGGCGAGTTTACCAACGATAGCTGGTCAAATGCACTGGGTGGACTCACGTTGGTACTGATGACCCTTGCGGCTGGGGTATTGCTATATTATCAGTTTATTGATTAACAGAATTTTTCGCTGTCAATTTAACAGCACATACGCTCATGCAAAACCCCTACCCATTCAAAGGTCTTACGACTGCCGAAGTAACGCTTGCCCGCCAGCGTTATGGAGCTAATCAATCAGAACATCAGGGAAAAAGCCCATTTTGGGATGCTTTCAAAGAAACAGTTACCGAGCCGATGTTTTTGCTGCTGGTGACGTGTACAGTGATTTATTTTGTGCTTCGAGAATTTTCGGAAGGCTTCTTTATGTTAGGAGCTATTGTATTGGTATCGGCTATCTCGTTTTATCAAGATTCTCGCAGTAAAAAAGCCTTAGAAGCCCTCAAGGCCTATTCACAAGCTGCTACCACGGTGATCCGAGACAATGAATTGGCCGAAATCCCTTCTGACCAAATCGTTCCGGGTGACTTGGTGGTGGTTTCAGAAGGTGAGCTGATACCTGCCGATGGTAAAGTGTTACAAATCAATGACTTCTCGGTCAACGAATCCATTCTGACAGGCGAAGCATTTGCTGTTTACAAAGAAGTTGGAAATGCTGATGCCAACCAAGTATATCAAGGAGCGCTGGTACAATCAGGTCAAGGAGTGTTTGAAGTAACAGCCACGGGGGCAGCTACTCAATTAGGACGAATCGGTACCTCTATTGCCGATATCGAAACCGAAAAAACGCCCTTACAGCAGCAAATTGAGCGTTTTGTTAAAAAAATGGCTGCTGCCGGAGGCGTGATTTTCTTGTTGATTTGGGGTATCAATTACCTGCGTTCGGGCGAGGTTTTGGGTAGTCTGCTCAAAGGACTCACCATTGCGATGTCAGTCTTGCCCGAAGAAATACCCGTAGCTTTTGCGACGTTTATGGCCTTGGGAGCTTGGCGATTGATGCAGCAGGGTATTATCGTCAAACACACCCAAACTGTAGAGGCATTAGGCTCTGCTACGGTGTTGTGTACCGATAAAACAGGTACTATCACCGAAAATAAAATGGAACTAAATCGGGTCTATGTGTTTGAAAATAAGACAGTTTTGAGTAAGGACGAATGGGCACAGCCTTCAGCTTTTGCCGTCATTAGGGCAGCCATGTGGGCCAGCGAACCTACACCTTTCGACCCGATGGAAAAAGCACTTCATGCCGTATATCAGCAACTGACCGAAGCAGACGAACGACCCACCTTTCAGCTGATTCACGAATATCCGTTGGAGGGCAAGCCACCTATGATGACGCACGTGTTTGCTGATGCAAGTGGCCAACAAATCGTAGCGTGCAAAGGTGCTCCCGAAGCAATTTTGCGACAAGCCATTTTGACTGATACCGAAAAAGAGACTATCCATCAACAAATTGCGGCCTTTGCTGCCGAAGGGCTGCGGGTTTTGGGGGTAGGAGTAGCTACACACAGTGGACAAGATTTTCCTGCTACTCAACAAGCGTTTTCGGTTCAGTTGTTGGGATTGGTTGGTTTTTATGACCCACCCAAGCGCAATATAGCCAAGGTCTTCAGAACGTTCTATGACGCAGGAATTCAACTCAAAATCATCACTGGCGACAATTCGTTAACGACCTTGGCCATTGCCAAACAGGCTGGTTTTCAAACCACTGAGCCACCTATCACTGGCGACGAACTGGTGCTGCTCGATGAGGCAGCCCTGGCCGAAAAAGTAAGGGTAACGGGAATTTTCACTCGGATGTTTCCTGAAGCCAAGCTCAAAATCATCAATGCGCTCAAGGCACAGCATCAGGTGGTAGGCATGACAGGCGACGGTGTGAACGACGGCCCGGCTCTCAAGGCAGCGCATATTGGTATTGCAATGGGTAAACGAGGCTCCGAAATAGCCAAGCAAGCATCATCGCTGATTTTGATAGACGATGACTTTGCTAAAATGGTTGATGCCGTGGCAATGGGGCGCAAAATTTATAATAACCTCAAAAAAGCCATCCAATACATCATTTCGATTCACATTCCAATCATTCTGACGGTGGCCTTGCCCTTGCTGTTGGGCTGGATTTACCCTGCCATTTTCACACCGGTTCATGTAATTTTTCTGGAACTCATCATGGGGCCTACCTGCTCTATTGTGTATGAAAACGAACCACTCGAACGGCACAGTATGCACCAGCCTCCACGGCCCCTAACCGATACCTTTCTGAATCTGAAAGACTTATCAATTAGTATTTTTCAAGGATTAGCCATCACGATCGGAACACTATTTTCGTATCAATTCGCCGCCCGGCAGGGGTATAGTGAAGACCAAACCCGCACCATGGTGTTTGCCACACTGGTAGTGGCTAATATATTCTTGACCTTAGTAAACCGCTCGTTTTACTTTTCTATCCTAACGTGTTTTCGGTACAAAAACAATCTGTTAGTCAGTATTATTTTTCTGACTGTCCTGATGCTGGTGGCATTGATATACGTACCTGTTTTTGCTGGATTTTTCAAGTTGTCTCCTCTCAGTATCAATGATTTATTAGTGATTTTGGCCGTTGGATTTACGGCAGTAGTGTGGTTTGAAGGGTACAAGTATTGGCAACGGCGCATAGCACTACTCCACCCATAGTAACTAGTGATATCGCATAAAAGCAGGATGCAAACAACAATATTTTGATTATTTTTTCTTTGATTTTAACATTTGTGCCCCTAAGTTTGTTTATCTGAAGTAACAATGGGAGCTAAAACTGAAATCAGACTGAGTAAAAAATTGATTTGCTGGATTTTATTCCTGCAAATTATGAATATTTCTATATGTCGGTATTTCGGAGAACCACTATCAGTTATACAATCTACCAAAATAGTGGAAGCTCATTCCTCTAACAATCTGCTAGGCTTGTTGATTGATGCCTTTGTATATGCCCAGTCTGCCGAAGACAGCGAAACCAGCGAAGGTTCACTCGAAGAAGCAGGCGGTGCCCTTTGGAACCTCCCGCAAGAATTTAGAGTAGAAATTGTATTCTCTTCAGTTTTTATTTTAAATGGCCTTCGCCATTTTTCTGACTACCAAGAAACCTGTTTGGCTCGTATGGCCAAGCCGACGTCTCCTCCTCCTAAAGCTCACATAGCTTAGTATTTCTACCTCAACATTACTGTACACAAATGACCTGGTGATGGCCAGTGTCCAATGAATGCCCTCTAGATTTCTACGGGGCCTCGTTGAAGTATTTGTCAGTATCAATACCTGTCAAAATTGATGTTTAACACCTTTGTGATACCCACAAAGGCAAGTACTAATACTATGAAACCAATCATAAAGTTATTGGCTATGGCATCTGTTCTGATGCTAACAGGAGCCTGTTCGGGTTCTAAAGACAAACCCCCAAAAACGCAAGAAAAGTACCAGATTACTAGCCCTTTAATCATTGATACTACCTATCATACTGACTACGTGTCTGATATTCATTCGGTTAGGAATGTAGAAATTAGAGCTCGAGTAAAAGGCTATATCGAGGCCATCCATGTGGATGAAGGCAAATATGTCAAGAAAGGGCAATTGCTATTTAGTATTAGTAAAAATGAATACAAGGAAGAATTGCTTAGGGCAAAAGCGCTACTCAAAAATGCCATAGCCGAAGCCAAAGCCGCCGAACTGACTTTACAAAACACTAAGTTGCTGGTTGACAAAAACGTCGTTTCTAGAGCCGAATTAGAAATGGCACAGTCGAAGTTAGAAGCACTAAACGCAAAAATTGACGAAGCTAAATCACAAGAATCCAGTGCGCAACTGAAACTTTCGCTTACCGATATAAAAGCTCCCTTCGATGGCGTAATTGACCGAATCCCAAACAAAGTGGGAAGTTTGATAGACGAAGGAACGCTCCTCACGACATTATCTGACAATAGTGAGGTGTTTGCGTATTTTAACGTCTCTGAAAAAGAATACCTTGATTTTGCTCAAAAACTTCATCACACCACCAATCGGATGGAAGTGACTTTGATTTTGGCAAATAATAAAGAACATACCTACAAGGGGCATATCGAAACGATGGAAGGGGAGTTTGATAAAGTAACAGGGAGTATTGCGTTTCGTGCTCGTTTCCCAAACCCTGAGCGTCTTTTGAAGCATGGAGCCAGCGGTAAAATTAGAATGATGAATAAACTCGATAATGCCTTGGTAATTCCCCAAAAATCAACTTTTGAAATTCAAGACCGTACCTATGTGTATGTAATTGATCAAAAAAATAAGGTCAAGATGCGAAGCTTTACGTCAAAACTCCGAATACCCCATCTCTATATTTTGGAGTCTGGATTGAGTCCCAGCGACAAAATAATCTATGAAGGCATTCAAGAACTTCGAGAAGGTACGCAAGTAGAGACCGAGTTTGTCTCACTCAAAGAAATCATTACTCAATTAGAAGAACAATAGGCAAGACATGACTTGTCTCTTGTTGACATGACAAGAATCGTATGTTTACACTTTTCATCTATCGCCCAGTGTTATCTATTGTGATATCACTGGCAATCACCCTATTAGGCTTACTGGCTATTGCACAATTACCTGTTACCCAGTACCCCGATATTGCCCCGCCTGCCGTTACGGTCACTACCAAATACACTGGAGCTAATGCTGAAGTATGTGCCAAAGCCGTGGTTACGCCCATAGAGCGAGCTATCAACGGCGTACCCGGCATGACGTACATGACCTCAACGTCAGGAAACGATGGCACCAGTATTATCCAAGTGTATTTTCAGGTAGGAATCGATCCCGATATAGCATCGGTCAATGTGCAAAACCGAGTGACTACCGTGTTAGACGAGTTGCCCGAAGAAGTAATTAAAGCGGGTGTAGTTACCGAAAAAGAGGTGAATAGTATGCTCATGTACATCAACCTCATTAGTCGTGATTCTACCGCCGACGAAAAATTCTTATACAACTTTGCCGACATCAACGTACTTGCCGAACTCAAACGCATTGATGGAGTAGGTTTTGCCGACATCATGGGTCAGCGAGAATACGCCATGCGAGTATGGCTTCGTCCTGAGCGCATGACGGTGTACAACATTTCGGCAGACGACGTGATTACGTCCTTGCGCAATCAAAACATTGAGGCAGCTCCCGGAAAAATCGGCGAGAGTTCGGGCCGTCGAGCTCAGGCCCTGCAATATGTGTTGCGTTATTCGGGAAAATACACTTCTAAAGAACAGTACGAAAACATCGTTATTAAATCGAGCCCTAACGGTGAGATTCTACGCATTCGGGACATCGCCGAAATCGAATTTGGCTCGCTTGACTATGACGTGCTCTCCAAAGAAAATGGTAAGCCCTCAGCTGCCATTTTGTTAAAACAACGTCCAGGTTCTAATGCCAGCGAAGTCATTAAGAATGTAAAAAAACGCATGGCCGAACTCAAAGCAACGGCGTTTCCATCAGATATTGATTATACCATTAGCTACGATGTTTCTCGGTTTTTGGATGCTTCCATTCATGAAGTTATCAAAACGTTGTTAGAAGCCTTTATTTTGGTGGCTCTAGTGGTTTTCATTTTTCTGCAAGATTTTCGCTCTACGCTCATTCCTATCATAGCGGTGCCTGTGTCGTTGATTGGAACCTTCTTTTTTATGCAGTTATTAGGATTTTCTATCAACTTATTGACACTCTTTGCGTTAGTGTTGGCCATTGGTATCGTGGTGGACAACGCCATCGTGGTCATTGAGGCCGTTCATGCCAAAATGGAGAGCGAACACGTAAGTGCTCAAGAGGCCACCGTGCTCACCATGAGCGAAATCAGCGGCGCTATCATTGCCATTACGCTGGTCATGTCGGCGGTATTTATTCCAGTTGCATTCATGTCGGGGCCAGTGGGGGTATTTTATCGACAGTTTTCTATCACGATGGCCATTTCGATTATCATTTCGGGAATCAATGCACTTACCTTAACGCCTGCCTTGTGTGCATTGATGCTTCATGATAAACATCATACTCCGCAAAAAACTACTTGGCTCAGTCGCTTTTTTGAACAGTTTAACCGCAAATACGACCAACTTTCGGTTCGCTATCAAAAGTTGGTTCAACTCATCACCAATCGGCGTTTAGTGACCTTCGGGATGCTTTTGTTTTTTATCGCTGCTACATGGACCACTAACCGCCAATTACCGTCTAGTTTTATCCCTACCGAAGATCAAGGTACTGTTTATGCTAACGTCACTACGCCCTCGGGGGCCACGTTAGAACGTACAGAATCAGTAATTGACGACATCCAACAGGTAGCTTCTCGGCTGGATGCCGTCGAGTCAGTTTCTACCTTGGCGGGTTTTAGCCTTATGACCGATGGTTCTGGCGCTTCGTTCGGAATGGGTATGATTAACCTCAAACCTTGGGAGCAACGAAGCGAGTCGGTAGAGGATATTGTGACAGTATTGATGGATAAAACCAAGCACATCAAAGACGCCAGTATCCAGTTTTTTCCACCGCCGGCTGTGCCAGGCTACGGCAATGCCAGTGGATTTGAGTTTCGGATTCAGGACCGAACCGGTAGTGGCGACTTACAAAAAATGGAACGAGTCACTCGTCAGTTTATAGAAGAACTTAACAAACGCCCCGAGATTGAGAATACCTTCACAAGCTTTGATGCGAGTTTTCCGCAGTATCTTCTGGATGTGGACAACGACAAAGCCGCTCAAAAAGGGGTGTCTATTGATAATGCCATGAGCAACCTTCAGTCGCTTATCGGGAGTTACTATGCAACCAACTTTATTCGATTTGGACAGATGTACAAAGTAATGGTGCAGGCTTTGCCTCGGTACCGAGCCCAACCAAGTGATATTTTGAACTTGTACGTAAAAAATGACCAAGGCGAAATGGTACCCTACGCTGCATTTTTGTCGGTTCGGCGAGTCTATGGGCCTGAGCAGTTGACTCGCTATAATATGTTCACTGCGGCCATGATTAATGGAGAGCCCGCCGAGGGCTACAGTAGTGGCGATGCCATCGAAACCATCAAAGAAGTCGCAGCCGAAAAATTACCCCGTGGCTACACCTATGAGTGGTCGGGCATGACACGAGACGAAGTCCAGTCAGGCAATCAGACTGTCGTCATTTTTATCATTTGTTTAGTATTTGTGTATTTGCTGTTAGCTGCCCAATACGAAAGTTTCTTACTCCCTTTGCCCGTTATTTTGTCATTACCAACGGGCATATTCGGTGCTTTTTTCTTACTAATGCTCGCCGGGCTACAAAACAACATCTACGCTCAAGTTGCCTTGGTCATGCTAGTAGGCTTGTTGGGCAAGAACGCCATTTTAATTATTGAGTTTGCTGTACTCAAACAAAAACAAGGACTTACACCCCTTCAAGCAGCTGTTGAAGGAGCATATTCCCGTTTCCGTCCCATTTTGATGACCTCTTTTGCATTTATCGCAGGATTGATACCGCTCATGTTGGCATCGGGTGCTGGCGCCATTGGGAATCGTACCATCGGCACAGCGGCGGCGGGCGGAATGCTTTTTGGCACCCTCTTTGGCCTGCTCGTTGTACCAGGCTTGTACGTGATGTTTGCCAGTTTATCCAAAAAGAAGGTAGCCTCTCCGCTACCTGTTGAAGTTTAACCTAACCGATGGATCCCATGTCTCGAACTATAAAATGGATTGGCATAATTGCCATCAGTAGCTTATTGACCAGCTGTGCAATACCACCTTCTGCTAGCCTGCGCAATGATTTTAAGCCCCTGCCAAGTGCATTTAGAGGCTCCAGCGATACGACTAGCTCGGCATCACTACCCTGGCGAATGTTTTTTAAGGACAGCATTCTAGTAGGCCTAATTGAACAAGGTCTTGCCAATAATTTCGATGCGTTAGCGGCCCTACAACGTATCGAAATGGCTCAAGCCCAGGTGCTTTCAGCATCTGGGCGTTACTTGCCATCGGTTGGCACAGTAGCTTCTATAGGACAGCGACGATTTGGAAAATACACGATGGATGGTGTAGGTAACTACGATACTAATTTTTCAGGAAATATCTCAAAACAACAAAAAATCCCTGAATTTTTACCTGACTTTTACTTGGGTCTTCAAAGCTCTTGGGAGATTGATTTTTGGAAAAAACTCCGCAATCAAAAAAAGGCGGCCACTGCACAGTACTTAGCCTCCATAGAAGGACGAAACTGGTTGATTACCAGTCTGATTGCCGAAATTGCGATGGCTTACAACGAATTGCTTGCCCTTGATTTAGAACTCGATTTTATCAAAGAAACCATCCAGTTGCAACAAAACCAACTGACCATTAGTAAAGTTGAAAAAGAAGCGGGCCGAAGCAACGAGTTAGTTGTAAAACAATTTGAAGCACAGGTACTTAATGCTCAGAATTTAGAGCAAGAAGTTCGTCAGCAGATTATCCTAACCGAAAGCCGCCTAAACTTATTGATGGGCAGATTTCCACAGCCCATTTTACGAAACACATCCACATTCATGCGGTCTAGTTTGCTTAGTTTGCAGGTAGGTATTCCTTCACAACTACTAGCTAACCGACCTGATATTCGTCAAGCCGAACAATTACTTCAGGCCTCCAACACCAACGTAGAAGTGGCTCGATCGGCTTTTTATCCAACTGTTACTATCAATTTAGGACTTGGTTTTCAGTCGTTTAATCCAGCGTATTTGCTGCAACCCCAGTCTATTGCTTACAACTTGCTAGGAGGACTAACAGCACCACTGATTAACAAGCGAGGGATTCGAGCTGATTTTAAAACCGCCCAAGCAGTGCAATTAGAAGCCTTATATCTGTACCAAAAAACAATCCTTAATGCCTATGTAGAGGTGTACAACCAACTGGCTACCATGAGCAACCTGCAACAAATGTACAGAGTGAAAAACGAAGAAGCCAAAACGCTCATTGAGGCTATTGATATTGCTTCACAGTTGTATCTAACGGGCCGTGCTTCATACCTCGAAATCGTGCTGACTCGGCAAAACGCCCTGAAAGCTAATCTCGAACTAATCGAAATCAAAAAGCGGCAATATGACGCCATTATTATGATGTATAGGGCATTAGGGGGAGGTTGGAAATAACAATTAAAAAAGGCAGCCAAACTGCTTTAAAATTTGTATCCTTGTAGCCAGAGAATGCTACTAGAATCATGTATGTTTGCTGGGTAGCTTATACTGGCTTAACCAAAACACTAAGACTTTTGTAACGAACTTCTAATGCACTTTGTTTCACACACCGAAGTCACCCAACTGTTGCCGATGAACGAGTGCATTGGCCTCATGCGTTCGCTTTTTTCATTGCCCTCAGAGCAAGTGCTTAATCCATTGCGAACCAAAATGTGGCTACCTGATTATCGAGGCGTGCTGGGGATGATGCCCTCGTTTATCGAGCCTTGGGGTATCATGGGCATCAAAGTGCTAAGTGTTTTCCCCGAAAATTACAAAAAAGGACTCAGCTCGCACCAAGGTATAGTGATCTTGTTTGAGGCTGAAACAGGGGCTATCTTAGGAAGTTTTGATGCCGATTCGATTACGGCAATACGAACAGCAGCCGTAAGTGCCCTCATGACCGACTTGCTGGCATTGCCTACCGCTAATTCGTTGGCTTTAATTGGTACAGGCGAGCAAGCCTACAGCCATTTAGAAGCCATTAGTTATGTGCGTTCGCTCCAAAATGTATGGGTGTGGAGCCCAACCCCAAGCAAAAGAGAACAGTTTGCCAGAACACAATCGGTCAAATTTGGCATCGAAATCGGTGTTAAAGACTCTATTGAGCAGACTGTGGCCGAAGCCGACATCGTCTGCACACTCACGCCCTCCACCTTGCCTGTACTGAAGAGCGAATGGATTCGGCCCGGTACGCATATCAATGCCGTAGGAGCCAGCACGCCTCAAGCCCGAGAATTAGACAGTGAGCTGGTAGCTCGCTCACGACTTTTTGTGGATAACGTAGAATCGGCCATGAACGAATCAGGCGATATTTTAATCCCGATAGGAGAGGAGCTTATTACCCAACAGCACATAGTGGGTGCCATTGCCGATGTATTGAGCAACACCTGTGCTGGTCGCACCCATGCTGACGAAATCACGTTGTTTAAGTCATTGGGTATTGGGCTTGAAGACTTGGCTGTGGCTCACCATATTTACAAAAAATTGACACACCATGCTTGAATCAACGTAAAGAACAAACA
The DNA here is from genome assembly GCA_046329195.1 of Spirosomataceae bacterium. GTDB lineage: Bacteria > Bacteroidota > Bacteroidia > Cytophagales > Spirosomataceae > JAXLVB01. The sequence continues at coordinate 89,800 of JAXLVB010000002.1, forward strand.
AGAGCCTAATTGGTAGAAAAAAGGCGGAATGGAGGCAGGAAAGGCAAATTTAATGTAAAACCTCTCAAAAAGAACCCCAAAATAGGTGTTACGGCAAAAAACACGTCAAATAGGCACACAGAAAATTTGTTAAAAAATTTTTGCAAAAACAGATGAAAAATTCCTAATCAAACTGTAATCTTGTGTCTGTCAAAACAAACAGTTGGACAATTCTAATTGTTTATTGTGTAAAGTAAGTAAAAATAGAAAATTTCTCAGGAAATTAACATACAAGTACCTGTATAACTATTTTTTCTTTACTTTCGCAAACAAAATTATTGCTTAACTTTAGGCTGCCACGCCAAATATTTTTCTTTATATGTCTGATTTTGCAGAATTGACCATCGAGGGTAAAACCTATCAGCTACCCATTGTAGTTGGCTCGGAAGGCGAGAAAGCCATTGATATTAATGTACTCCGTGACCAAACGGGTTACATTACGCTTGATTCAGGGTATAAAAATACAGGCGCTACTAAAAGCGCCATTACATTTCTGGATGGTGAAGAAGGAATCTTACGGTACAGAGGCTACGCTATCGAAGACCTCGCCGAAAAAGCATCTTTCTTAGAAGTAGCCTATTTGCTGATTTATGGCGAACTCCCCAACGCCCAACAGCTTCACGAATTTGATACCGCCGTTCGTCGTCACACCATTGTGAACGAAGACATGCGCAAAATTTTTGATGGCTTCCCAGTCAATGCACACCCGATGGGCGTGTTGTCGTCGTTGGTGTGTACCATGAGTGCTTTCTATCAAGGAAAAGCTGGTAACGACGAAAACCTCAACATTATTCGACTGATGGCTAAGTTACCCACTATTGCCACTTGGTCGTACAAAAAATCGCAAGGACATCCTATCAACTATCCTAAAAACGAGCTTGATTATTGCTCCAATTTCTTACACATGATGTTTGCGTTGCCCGTTGAGGAATATAAAGTTGACAAAGTTGTTGCAGATGCGCTAAATAAATTGTTAATTTTGCACGCAGATCATGAGCAAAACTGTTCAACCTCAACAGTTAGGCTGGTAGGTTCGTCAAGAGCCAATCTGTTTTCTTCGATTTCAGCAGGAATTAACGCACTTTGGGGGCCACTTCACGGTGGTGCCAACCAAGAAGTTATCGAAATGCTTGAAGCTATCAAAGCCGACGGCGGCGATACGAAGAAGTACATTGCAATGGCAAAAGACAAGAATTCAGGCTTCCGCTTGATGGGCTTTGGGCACCGAGTCTATAAAAATTTCGACCCACGAGCAAAAATTATCAAGGTTGCAGCGGATTCTGTACTCGAAAAACTTGGAATTAACGATCCAGTTTTAGATATTGCCAAAGAATTAGAGGAAGCAGCGCTACACGACGAATACTTTGTAGCACGCAAACTCTACCCGAACGTTGATTTCTATTCGGGAATTATTTACCGAGCGCTGGGCATCCCAACCAATATGTTTACGGTGATGTTTGCGTTAGGTCGCTTGCCAGGCTGGATTGCGCAATGGAAAGAGATGCGAGAAGCGAAAGAACCAATCGGACGCCCTCGGCAGATTTATGTAGGAGCTACGCCTCGTGCGTATGTTCCGATTGAGAACAGAAACTAACTTTTTCATGGCTTTTATATGGAAAGGCTGCCCTGACTCGGGGAAGCCTTTTTTGTTGTATGTGCCTCTATAACGTCAGCCATATTAGGTTTAGTGTATCAATTGTAGAAACAATTAAAGCCGTTTTAGCCTGCTTGTCCTTATCTCTTATTGATTGACATAACGACCTTAGTGATTGCTCCACGTAGTTTGAGCTTGGGCCAGTTCCTTGCCTTGGTCGTTGAGGATTTTGTGTACGAAACTCGAATAATTGCCTTCGCTGGACGATGAAGTCGCTTGCCCCACAATGCTATCGGCTAGCGTACTTTCGGCTCTGAAGATGATGTCGAAGCTGCGAAGTTGATGGGTGCTCAGAAAATCAGCTGGAAGCGTTTCGAGCATCCAACCAAAATAGCAGGTATTGTTGGCGTGTTGGTTGTTGTCAATGTCATGCCAACGAATCGAGAAACTTTTCTCATAATCGAACTGTTCAAACGATGGTATTTTGCCCGATGCGGGTGGAAGAGCTGGTTTGGCCTCATGGACAAAGTTTTTCTCCCGAATCCATTCCGGCATCGTCACTACTCGCCGTTTTTCGATGTCAAGTACTCCCCACACACTCGTGGCTTCGACCAGTACGGTGCCGTCTGGGAGGGTCATTTCAAACGCACGAAAGCAGAAGTAGCGGTCGGTGGCTTGGATCCAGCTTTGGAGACAAACTTCGTCGGCGTGGCGGGGTAACCGATGCACCACGATTTTCATACGAGACATCACCCACGAAATATTCAATGGAAGCATCTGATAAATAGATACTTCCCAGAGCAAAGAGTGATTCCAAGCGATTTCTTGAAGCAAATTGACCAAGGCAGGCACGGTAAGGTGCCCGTTAGCATCTACTTCGGTGATTCGAATCGGAAAATGCTGTGTAATGACGTAGGTCAAAGGAAAAAATGGGAGTAGTTCGGTAATAAGGAGCGAAGCGTCTTAGTTCCCTTGCTGTCTGATAAAATCGCTGCGTTTGATGTTTTCGGGAGGTAAATCCTCGAAAGCCTTTTTCCATTTGTCATCCTTCAAATCTCCTCGCTTTACTGACTTTATAAAATTGGCCCAGGCAAAGGGATTCAAGAAAGGAATCGTCGCTTGGAAGTTACGGTTAGCTGTAGCGTTTAGCTGTTGATTCAGGAAATACCGATAGTTGCCTGCCGCACCCATACCCGCTACTTGAGCCATACGTTTGAGGTATTCGGGGTCTGTTGATTTGGCGAGGGCTTCTCGTTGTTTTTCGTCGGGGAGACGATAATCTATAAAAGCTTGTTTGAATTCTTCTTCGGTGCGGTACGGATACACTTTTACTTCTTGGAGCAATTTGGCATCTTCTCGAAGCTCTATCACCGCCGAGTAAGTTTCTTCGGCCACACGAGGAATCACATGGTACTGAGTTTTGTAACCCACATACGTGAAGGTAACCGTATCGCCTGGGTACACGTTCATCGAAAAATACCCCTTTGCATCAGTTAGCGTTCCTCTGCCTGCTTTCTGAATAATAATGTAGCAGTTAGGCAACGCTTGGTCTGTTTTACTATCAGTAACAATCCCTGTAAACAGCACACGGGTTTGCCCTTGGGCTTGGGCTTTGCCTACAGAAAGGAGAGCGACTTCACTCACCAATACCAAGAAAATATATCGTAGTTTCAAATTGACTAAATTATGGGTGGGTGAATATGCTTATCTTTGAAAACGCTTGGTTTATACAAATATTGTGCGCTTTGCCGTAACCACCTGTCTGACTAAAGCATCTTCGCAAAGGTAACAATAAACGGCGCAGATAGCAATAAGCCATCAAAACGGTCAAGGAATCCACCATGTCCTGGAATCACCGAGCCAGAGTCTTTGATTTGGATGCTTCGTTTAAATAACGATTCAACCAAGTCGCCATAAGTGCCTGCCACCACAATAATGGCACCGATGGCGTACCATTGCCAAGCCAACAAATCGTGGAAATACTGCGAAAGCACAAAGGCCACCAACATGGTAGCAGCAAAGCCTCCTAAACTACCTTCCCAAGATTTTTTTGGCGACACTCGTTCAAAAAGTTTAGTTTTGCCAAACCGAGTTCCTGCAAAATAAGCGCCTGTATCGCTGGCCCACAACAAAAATAGACAACCTAGTACCTTTTGGTAGCTGTAAAAGCCATCTTGTAGGGCGGTGATGGTAATGAGGGCAAACGGAAGGGCTACATAGATGATACCCAGAAAGGTATAGGCAATGTTTTGGAAAGGCTTGGGGTCGTCTTTTTTGTAGAGTTTTATAAAGAAAATAACGGTCAACGGTGGCACCATAAAGTAGTAGTCTTGGTAGGGAAGTAGCTCTTGTTCAATCAAGAACGTTAAGATATTAATAAAAACTCCCACAAATGTTCCGTAATACGTAAGGGGTTGATTACCATCTAAGCCAAGTAGCCGATAAAATTCGATTTGGGTTAAGGTGCCGATGGCACAAAAAAGCACCAAGTAGCTCCATTGGTTCCAAACCACTGCCGAGATAATAACTGTCACGCCAATGATAGCCGCAATAACACGCTGTGTCAGGTTGGAATAACCACTAAGTTTTGATTGAATACTCATAAAATGATAGGTCGGTCTGGGTTAGTGAATAGGTGTAATTGCGTTAGTCTTGAGGGAGTTCGGCATCTAAAATAGCTTTGGCAAGGGTGATATTATCGTTATGAACATAGAGTTCACATTTGCCAAATAGATATGAACTGTCCTTTTTGTTGAGTACTACGGCATCGATGCCACGGTCGGTGAGGAGGATGCGAGCCAACTCTGCACGATGGGGCATGAGCGAATCAAAGATTTTTGTCCAGTGAGGTGTCATGGTGTGAATGGATTGAAATACTACGAATTTGGCGTAACAAGAGCACCACAATAACCAACGAACCTATCGCAGCCATCCATGAAATACTTGGTTTTTCGGCTTGGTCAAGGATGGTGACCTTGGTTTTGAACAGATACACCATTAAAAGCGTTACTCCGTTATTGACAAAGTGAGACACAATAGACGCTTGTAAAGAACCCGTCCAGGCTGTTAAGTAGCCTAACAAAGCTCCTAATAATAGACGGGGAACAAACCCGAAAAATTGGAAGTGGGCCGTACTAAATATAAAAGCACTCACCCAAACGGCCAAATGGACGTTTTTGGTGCCTTTTAGCAAAATAGGTTGGAGGGTACCACGAAACACTAATTCTTCGCCGATGGCCGGAATCAGTGCAATAACGATGAGTCCTACCACCAGTTGCCAAGGCTCGTTAAACTCAGTCAGAAACTTGGTGACGAGTGCCAATTTCTTTTCTTCTGTTCTGAAAAGGCTGTCAATAGGTTCGGGAAAATGCAAGTTTTGGTTCCATTCAGCTACCCAGCCGTTGAACGGAAACGCCGAAACTGTAACAATTGCAATAAGCCCATACAACACGGTGGGGTGTAATGGAGGGGCAATGGCTGCTAAGGTGGTGCGTTCTATTAAACGAAGATATAGCCATGCCGATGTGCAAAAGCCTACAAGAGCCGAAACACCTTGGAGTACGATGATGGCAAGCCAAGAATTAGGATAGCTGGATGGTTGATTGATTACTTTTTGGAATTCATTAAGTGGAACGCCTACCATACTGGCAGCCACAAATTGCCCCAAAAGGCTTCCAAAAACAAGTCCTAACAAGACGAACCCAAATAACAGCAAAAGCTTGGCTGATACAGGCCGCTGAAGGGAAATAGGCTGAAAAACATCATTTTGTGTCATATCGGTTGTAAATTTGCAAAAAATATACGACTTACGTCGCTTATGGTTAAAATTGGAACGATAGAATTAGGTGATTTTCCGCTTTTGTTGGCACCTATGGAGGATGTCTCAGACCCTCCCTTTAGAGCGGTATGTAAGGAAGGCGGCGCCGACTTGATGTACACCGAGTTCATCTCATCAGAAGGACTGATTCGAGATGCTGCTAAAAGTGTTCAGAAATTGGACATTTTTGAATACGAACGCCCCATTGGGATTCAACTGTTTGGCTCTGATGTCGAAACAATGGCGAGCTGCGCCGAAATAGCAACCCGAGTTCAGCCCGATTTGATAGACATCAACTACGGATGTCCCGTGAAGCAAGTAGCCTGCCGAGGGGCAGGGGCAGCCTTGTTGCAGGATATTCCTAAAATGGTAAAAATGACAGAGGCGGTGGTGAAGGCCACGCACCTGCCCGTTACGGTCAAGACACGCCTCGGCTGGGACGATTCGACCAAAAATATCGAAGAAGTGGCCGAAAGATTGCAAGATATTGGCATTCAGGCGCTTACTATACATGGGCGTACCCGAGCACAACTCTACAAAGGCGATGCAGATTGGACACTTATCGGAAAAGTTCGAGAAAACCCTCGAATCCAGATTCCAATTTTTGGGAATGGGGATATTGATTCTCCCGAAAAAGCCCTTGAATATCGCAATCGCTATGGTGTTGATGGTATCATGATTGGGCGGGCGAGCATTGGGTATCCGTGGATTTTCAACGAAATCAAGCATTTTCTGCGCACAGGTGAGCATTTAGCACCGCCTACGGTACAAGACCGTATTGATGCGTGTCAGAAGCACTTGCAGTTTAGTATTCGTTGGAAGGGTGAAAAACTCGGAATTTTGGAAATGCGCCGTCACTATGCCAACTATTTTAGAGGGCTTGAGAATGTGAAGCAGTACCGGATGCGCTTGGTTGACACCATGTCTATCCACGAAATCGAAGGGATTTTACACGAATTAGCAGAGCAATACGTTGTGGCTGTATAACTCAGCGCCATGAATAAAAAACTGCTCCTGTTGCTTTGCTTAGTGCTGGCCAAATTTGTCATTCAATATGCGTTGATAAGTCCTGCTTATGAGCTGCATCGTGACGAATTCCTCCATTTAGACCAAGGCGACCATTTGGCTTGGGGGTATTTGTCGGTACCACCCGTCACTTCATGGATTTCGTTCATTATTAAGGCATTAGGCAATGGGGTGTTTTGGGTGAAATTCTTTCCTTGTTTGTTTGGGGCACTCACCCTGATAGTGGTTTGGAAAACGGTCGAGTTACTCAAGGGCAGTTGGTTTGCCTTCCTGTTGGGAGGGCTCTCGGTGCTATTTTCGGTCATTCTTCGCATCAATACGCTGTATCAACCCAATTCGTTAGACATTTTACTTTGGACGTCGTTTTATTATACACTCCTTCGTTATTTTTCTGATAATCAGGCTAAATGGCTTTGGATTGCTGCCATAATCCTAGCGTTGGGCTTCCTGAACAAATACAATATCTTGTTTTTGGTGCTGGGACTAACCCCTGCTTTGTTGCTCACGCCTCAGCGAAGAATTTTCCTGAATAAATATTTGTATGGAGCGCTAGCCCTGGCTTTGTTGTTGGTGTTGCCCAACCTAATTTGGCAATACACGCATGGTTTTCCAGTAATTAGCCATCTCGATGCCCTTGCCAACATTCAACTGGTCAATGTCAACCGCATTGACTTTTTGAAAGAGCAGCTCCTCTACTTTTTCGGAGCATTTTTTGTGCTGATAGCTGGCTGGATTTCGTTGGTAGTGTATCCGCCATTTCGTTCGTACCGATTTTTGGCGTGGTCGCTGCTCTGCACCTTGGCCATTTTTGTGTATTTCAAGGCCAAAAGTTACTATGCCATTGGCCTATACCCGATTTATCTTGCCTTTGGGGCGGTGTATTTGGAGCAACTTTTAGCCAAAGGTTGGAAGCGTTACTTGCGTCTGGTAGCCATTGCGGTGCCGATTGTGCTTTTTGTTCCATTGATTCATGTAGTGTTTCCAGTGGATGAACCTGCCGTAATTAAGCAAAATGCACAACGATTCAAAGCACTCAATCTGTTACGCTGGGAAGACGGCAAAGACCATGATTTGCCTCAAGATTTTGCCGATATGCAGGGCTGGAAAGAACTGGCTCAAAAAGTAGAAAAAGCCTATCAAGCTATCCCCGACAAAGAACATACGCTCGTGTTGTGTGATAATTACGGCCAGGCGGGAGCTATTAATTTTTATACCAACGGACGACTCAAGGCCTATTCCATGCATGCCGACTACAAACACTGGATACCGTTGGATAAGCCCATCCTGAACGTGATTTTGGTAAAAAATGCAGACGACGACGATGTATCAAGAGCAGAAGAAAAGCCACTTTTTGAGTCAATAACTCATGTGAGTACCGTTGAAAATGAATTTGCCCGTGAAAAGGGAACCCGTATTTTTGTATTGCTTCGTGCCAAAATAGACGTTAATCAGCGACTTCGGGGCGAAATCGCTGAAAATGTTCTGTGAGTTGATGCCTTATCATCAGTACGTTAGTTGGATTTCGAGCGTTTTGTTGGTATCGCAATCAAACAAGGTTTTTTCGTAAGCTGGGGGGCCAAATGTTCCCTTTGCATTGTTCGAAAACCCATATCCTTCTTTCGGAATACCCATCAAGTTGGTATCCATCTTGCGGTTATTGTTTTCGTCATGAAACAAGCGAATACTATACTTTCCGCTCGGAATATCGGCAAAAACATACTCGGCACGCAGGTTTTGAATCGTAATGGCCAGCTGTTTTACTACCTTTTTTTGTTCGTCCATGAGTTGTACCATCACCATGCCGTTATTACTTTTTAGTCCAGTTACATTGAGCTTGATTTGGTGGGTATTCGATACCAGCAGATTGGATAAACAAGCAAATAATATGGTAGCGAGCATTGTATAAAAAAGTTGTGGGTTGGATAATTAAAGACCATTAAAGAAACGAAATTTCTGCTTGAAAATTGGAGGGCAACTTAGCAAGTTTCCTTTTTCCTTCTTCTCGTAAGTGTCAAATTTGAGTTTCATTTTTTGAATAACACGCTTCAAAAGTCAATTTAGATTCAGAAAATAGTAGTTTTGAAGTAGATTTTAAGGCCAATTTACCAAATTCCTGAATTGTTTTATGCAAAACGCCGACATCATCGAAGTGTTAGAACTGACTGCCAAGTTGTTAGAACTACATGGCGAGAATGAGTTTAAGATACGCACGTATTCCAGTGCCGCCTTTCAATTAGATAAATCGCCACTTGATTTAGTAACGACGTCGGTCGAAGACCTCATCAAAACGCCTGGCGTGGGTAAAAGCATGGCTTTGAAGATTGAAGAAATCCGAACGACGGGGCAGCTAGCTGAACTGAACGATTTGCTGGCTCGTACTCCCGAGGGCGTGATAGAAATGTTTAAGGTACAAGGCATTGGCGCTAAAAAAATCCGTCAGATTTGGCTTGAAGTAGGTATTGATAACCTGCACGATTTGCTCTTGGCTTGTGAAGACAACCGTATTGCTCATCTGAAAGGCTTTGGCGAGAGAACCCAAGCTACTATTCGAGAGTCGCTGTTGTTTTTGTTTAGCAATGCCTCCAAACTGCGCATGGATAAGGCCGAAGCATTGGCGCAAGTACTGTATGATGAGCTCGAAAAACAATTTTCTGAAGTAGAAATGGTCGGCGAGTTGCGGCGTAAGTCAGAAGTTGTCAGTGTGATTCAACTAGTAGTAGGCGCCGAAAGCCCGATGGTCGTACAACGGCTGTTGAATAGCCTTGAATTTTTGCAACAAGACGAAGCAATCTCTTCGCCGTTTGTGTGGCGAGGGAAGTTTGTGGATAAGGCGATTCCGATAGAAGTACTGATTTGCACACCATCGGTGTTTCAAAAAGAGGTATTTATCCATACAGCTGCCCCTGCGCACTTGGCACAACGTACGGCTAATGGAACTCTTTTACAAGTAGTTCAAAAACAGGCAATTATCTCTGAAGAAGAAGTGTATGAAAAAGCAGGTGTTCCCTTTGTGATTCCTGAAATGCGAGAAGGAACGTTTGAGTTAGACTGGTTAAAGACCCACCAAAACGAGGAACTTATAACTTGGGAAGCTCTCAAAGGAATTTTGCACAATCACAGCACCTACTCTGACGGAAAACATAGCTTGGCCGAGATGGCTCGTTTTTGTAAAGAACTGGGGTTTGACTATTTGGGTATAGCCGACCACTCCAAAACGGCAAGTTATGCCAATGGTCTGAACGAATACCGAGTTAAACAGCAGCATGAAGAAATTGAGCGTCTTAATGCGGAATTGGCCCCTTTTAAGATTTTGAAAGGGATTGAATCCGATATTTTGGCAGATGGCTCCTTAGATTATACCGATGACATATTAGCCAGCTTTGACTATGTTGTTGCCTCGGTGCATCAAAACTTAAAAATGGATAAGCACAAAGCCACGCAGCGGTTGCTTAGAGCCATAGAAAATCCATACACCACCATTTTAGGACATCCTACTGGGCGGTTGTTGTTGAGTAGAGAAGGGTATCCGGTTGACTACAAGGTTATTATTGACGCATGTGCCGAAAAAGGGGTGGTCATCGAAATCAATGCAAGTCCCTATCGCTTAGACTTGGACTGGCGTTGGATTCAATACTGCCTCGACAAGGGAGTCATGCTCAGTATCAACCCTGACGCCCACGAGAAGGATGGTTATTTTGACATGCACTATGGCGTAGCGATTGCTCGAAAAGGAGGCCTCACCAAAGCGATGACCTTCAATGCGCTGTCACTCAACGAGATGGAAGCCTATTTAGCAAAACGCCGACCGTAAATCAAAACGAGCTGCCAGGGTTTTAGTTATGAAAAAAACAAAAATTCTCATCTTGCGCTTTTCGTCCATTGGCGACATCGTATTGACCACGCCAGTAGTGCGGTGTATCAAAACCCAATGGCCTGAGGCTGAAGTTCATTTTGTGACCAAGCCAGCGTTTCGTAGCTTAGTGGAACACAATCCTTACATTGATAAGTATTTTTTGTTGACCCATGGACTAAACGAATTGATAAGACAACTAAAAACCGAACAGTACGATTATGTGGTGGACCTGCACCATAACCTACGAACTACACTGATTAAGATACAGTTGGGGGTAAAATCGTTTAGTTTTGATAAACTAAACTGGCAAAAGTGGCTCTTGGTAAACTGGCACATCAACCGGTTGCCACCTGTGCATATTGTGGAGCGGTATCTCAAAACGGTAGAAGCACTAGGTATTCAAAATGATCAGCAAGGGCTTGATTATTTTATTCCACCGCAAGACGAAGTAAGTCTGGCTTCCTTACCCCAAAGTCATCAAGCGGGTTATGTGGCGTTTGCGATTGGGGGGCAGCATGAAACCAAAAAACTGCCTTTGTCTCGAATGATTGATCTGTGCCGCCACATACAGCAGCCCATCGTATTGCTTGGTGGAAAAGAAGACGCCGAAAATGGAGAGGAAATCAAGCAATCAATTGATAACCAACACATTGTAAATGCTTGTGGAAAATTCAACCTCAACCAATCGGCCTCCCTGCTTCGGCAAGCAACAGTGGTATATACCCACGATACTGGACTGATGCACATAGCAGCTGCGTTCAAGAAAAAAATCATCTCGATTTGGGGGAATACCGTTCCAGAATTTGGGATGTACCCCTATCGGACCGAATTTGTAGCATGGCAGGTTGCTAATTTGCCGTGCCGACCTTGTTCAAAAATTGGCTATCAGCGCTGCCCTAAAGGTCACTTCAAGTGTATGAATGAGCTGAAATTTGAATGATAGGTGTGTCGGTTTGATTTTAGGTGAATGGTTGGCTTTTGAGTCAGTGCTTTGTCTTGAAGCGACTTAGGGTAGTTCCTACCAAAAACAAGGTCAGTGTACCAATCACCATCACCATATTTTTGTGGAAAGGGTTTTTAAGTGCTGCAAATTCGGCAGGAAATCGGTCTGAAAATGCCATCCAGAGAATCACCAATAGAGCAATAGTAGTAGCCGTAGCTGCTTCAAAACGACGAGCTTGACCAGCAAGCATTCCCAAGAGAAACAGCCCCAACATACCGCCTGCAAAAATCCCCGATAACTCCCACCATAAGTCTAACACACTCTTGACGCCAATCATGGCTAACCCCGTAACCATCCCCAAGATACCCATCACTGTTGTAGCCATATAAAGAAGGTGAAGCGATTGTTTGTCAGAGAGTTGTGGCTTGAAGTAGCGTTGATAAATATCTACCGAAAAAACAGTTGCCGAGGCATTCATCCCTGAACTAATGGTACTCATTGCCGCTGATAAAATAGCAGCTACAATAACCCCAACCAAGCCAGTCGGAATCTGCGTAACCATAAAATGAGGCATTACTTTATCGCCATAGTCGCTGGGTTGAAGCGTACTCATTACTTGCTTGACCTCGGCAGCACTGGCCGACGCCGACACTTTTTCGGCGGCTACTTGTTGCAGCACTCCTTGAATAGCGTCGGGATGGAGCATGTAATAGGCATATAAACTGGAGCCAATGCAAAAAAACACGAACGAAACGGGCACGTATATCCACACACACAACCAAACAGAGCGAGTGGCATCATGTACATTTTGAGCCGTATGATAGCGCTGTACGTAGTTTTGATCTATGCCAAAATTGTTGAGATTGATAAAAAAGCCATACAGTAGGGTTACCCAAAATGTTGCTTGTGTGAAGTCTGGCGCAAAACTCCCTAAACTAAATTTTTGGTCCCGTTCGCCAATTTCGAGGATGGATTGGATGCCGTTTGGCATGTTTGAAACCAACAAAAACAGAATAAGTAAGGCTCCTAAGGTTTTGATGATACCTTGTGCTACTTCGGTCCAAATAACAGCCTCCATGCCGCCTAACACCGTGTAAATGACAATACAAATACCGATGACAAGCATGATGCTTTGCATCGAAAAACCTGTAAGAGCTTGCAAACTAAGGGCTATCCCGAAAAAGATGGAGCCCATTCGACTCAGCTGTGTGAGCAAAAAACACACGACGGCGTAGGTACGAGCCCAGCTTCCAAAGCGTGCTTCTAAATGCGAATAGGCCGAAATTTGACCAGAACTACGATAAAATGGCACAAAAAAGCGGGTAGCAACCCAAGCAGCCAAGGGCATCGAAAGGCTAAAAACAAAAGAATTCCAGTTACTACCAAATGCTTTACCGGGTACTCCCAAAAAGGTATTGCTACTCAGAAAAGTAGCATAAATGGACAAACCAATAGCCCAACCTGGTATATTTCCTGACGCTTTGGTAAACTGTGCAGTGCTGGAGTTTTTTCGAGAAAAATAAATGCCTACCCCTACCATACCGAGCAGATAACCAAGCACAATGGCCAAATCGAGGAGAGGGAGGCTGTGCATGTCTATTTTTTCTTGTTTTGGAGTATTAGCAAATGGATACCTGATGTCCACTGCCGTTGACGATAGTTTGACCCGCCAATCGTGCGCTGATGAATAAATGACCCAAGAGCAATGTCAGTATCTCCGTCTTGGTCAAAGTCACCTTTTTCCATCACTAACCAGCGGCCTACGTCTGATTGAGGGAAGGTCTTGGGCTTGAAGGTCAGCCCCCCCTCGCTTTCGAGATAAACAAAAGACTCTTTGGCACCGTTTTTTTCGTCAGGGAAATACGAAATCGTAGCAATGTCGAGGTCACCATCTTGGTCAAAATCATCGGTCATAGCTTTGAAGACCCCATAAATGGGATAAAAATAAGCCTGTTTGAAGTTATAATGGCCATCGTTTAGGAAGATACGTACGCCATGATACGGCTTCAAAATTGGTGAGTAGTCGGCATTGTCGCCGTTTGTATAAAGAATATCCAAGTGCCCGTCTTTGTTAAAATCGGCCATTTCAAAATAACTGGAGCCATACACGGGCGGAAATTGTAATAATTGCCGTTCGGTAAAATGTTCATTCCCTTCGTTGGTAAAAAGCACGAGTTGTTCGTTACCTTGGGCAAACAAAACGAGTAAGTCGTTGTCGCCATCGTGGTCAATGTCTTGCACTACAGAGCGAATGGCACCAGGGTTTTCTTTTAAGATATGAGGCACTTCACGGTCTCGGGTTGGAAACAAAAACCACGACAGATAACCAGTATAATTGCCATAACCACAAATAACAGCTTCGTTTTTTTCATCTCCTGACAGATTAGCAGCCGACAATTGGACTGGCCGTGGGAGTTTTTGAGTGAGCACTTTGCGCTCTTGCCAACGAGGCCCCGACAGTCGAGTAAGCTTTCCTTCTCGTATATCAGAAGGGTCCATTACACCCATAGTAAGCGCCCACACCGAACCATCTGGCTGAAACGAAACATCAGAAGGGGTATCGCCAAGGTGCAGAGAATCAGCAACTTTAAAGTCGGAATTCAACACAAAACACCGTCCGCCTCGCTGCCCAAGCCAAAGTTGCTTGTGTTGAGCATCGTACTTGAGCATGGTCGTCATGGTAGGCGACTGTGGTGCAAATTTAGGTATCACCGTCCCAAAATTAGGTAAGCCGATACTAACAGGTGTTTTGGGCGTGGACAAATCCAACTCTTTGGGAGCTTTAGAAATAATGTATTGCGTAAGCCGCTTCCAGTCACTTTTTGATAACATGGGTTCATCGGCAAACGCATTACTTTGTACCACCACATTGACTTCTTCGGGAGTCATATTGCCGTAAAGATTAAAACGGTCGTCAATGACACCCATTCGGCGGGCCATTTCGGGCAGTACTTTTTTCTCCCACGTGGTTTTGTCAAGAAGCGAAGGGTCAGGGTATTGATGGCAGCTCCCACAATACGCCTTGGCCAGCTGCTCGTCGCTGAGGTTGGACGTTTCTTGAGGCAAATTCGGTAATTGGTTGGTCTCCTCTGACTTACGAGTTCGGCACGCTTCGAGGGCAATTGCAAAGACAAGCAGAACAAGATAAACGTTTCGCATGGTATCATTATTGAGCTTGCAATTTACACAAGATAATTCAATTCAATAATGAATAAACACTCACTCTTGCCCCAAAGCAATGGTCTTCCACTCGTTGAGCGACGAATAGGGCCGGTTATCCCAAATTATCTGAAAGCATTTGTGTTGTGATTGTCGTTTCCCTTGGGGTTAAGGTAGTATTAGTTGCCAAAGGCAAGTATAGAAGCCAAACAAACAACCAGTAAAGTGGCTTTCACGGTGTAAGAAACATAAGTATCCAACTCCCCGTCAGCATAAGTTACTTGGGCACAGTGATGACGGGATAAACATGGGCTAAATATAAATAAAAAAACAGCATCGAAATCACTAAAATAATGACTCCTAATACCGACGACGTTACTTTGATACCTTGCAAAGAGGCTTCGATTGTACTGGTTTCGGGTGCTTGTTTATTACGCCGAGCCTCGACTACCGATTTGTAGAATTGAACAGCTGAAAAGATTAATCCGCTGATTACTAAAAGGATAACTGTCCAAAAGATAATGAGTGTAGAAGTGTAGTTCCATTCATACGTGCGCTGGATATGCTTGTAGGCAAACAACCGAGTTTCGGTGTAGGCTTGTTGGAGTGTTGCCATTTGTTCACGACTGATGGAGTCAGGAGCTTGGATTCCTTGCAGTGATACAGGGCTAGTATTTTGCTGTTGTATTACCCGATTGAGGGCATCTAGCGGCTTGGTGTGGCTAGTATCTTGCGCCATGGCTAATACGCCATTGAGCATGGTTAGCAGGAGAAAAAGGAGTTGTTTCATTGTTTTAACGAAGGCTAGCAAACTGTTCTAAAAGATTGACACGATTGATGATTTGCCCGTAAAGGTCTAGTTTCATCGTTTTTTCTTTCGCTATTATTCCCTGCTTTAAAGCTGATTGCTCGGGTGGTTTAGCGTAACTAAGTAAGTTTTCGAGAAGTTTATCATTGTACGTATTCATCCAAGCCAAAACGGCTTGATCATTGGGCAGGGCCGGGGATGTAAGCGGAAACGTCAGGGAATAAACCGTAAAAATCTTTTGTACGTGAACTTTGCCGTCCGGAGTGATAACTGCCTGATATTGCTTGTCACACACGATCCGTCGAGTGCCATCTGAGTAGGTGATATTAACACAACCGTTGGCGTCGAATGTCTTTTCGATAGGGCAACCTTTGTCACTGTAGAGTTTACTAAGGTCAATTTCCAATAGGGTGTCTTTAGTAGCCTTGGGCGAGACCGTATAAGATGCCTTAGGTTGTAACAAAAAATAGCTAGGCACTACCGTTGATTTCGCTGTTTTAATTGGCTGAACTGCATCTTTGGCGGGTATCTTGAAGGATTTTTTGTACTCTTTGTTTTGGGCATTGCTCCAAAAGGAACATAGCAAAATCAACATGCAGGGGAGGTACATTTTCATCGAGAGGGAGGATTTAAAAACAATAATTCGATGAGTAGCGTGGATAGGTAATCAAGATTATACGATTTGATGATGGATTCCTAATGTATTGGTTATAAATTATTTAACGGTATTGTTTAAGCTACCTGCTACCTGTTTTGCTGTATAGAGTTTCCTGTCTTTTTAATAATTTTAATATTTTTCTAATAAATTTTTAATAAAATTCTAATAATTTGAATTGCCTCAACGTTTTCTGAAAAACATAACCTTCTAACGGATATAATCATGAAAACGGTCTTTTGTTCGTTGTTTCTTGGAATAGCTGTCTTGTTTTCTGCGTGCAGCAGCAAATACAGTATGGATAACGCTAATGCCGATTCGACCTTTGTTGAGGCAACTGCTGGGCCGTTGACTAAGGTTGGTAAAAATGAAATCAATCGAAAATTTGTCCGTACAGCTGACCTCAAGTTTAGAGTGAAAAATGTTGCCGATGCTACTATTGCTATTGAGCAGATAACTAGGCAGTTAGGCGGATTTGTGACACTAACGGACCTGCAAAGTACTGTTAACCAAACTACCACTACAGAGGTATCGG
Organism: Spirosomataceae bacterium; assembly: GCA_046329195.1. GTDB lineage: Bacteria > Bacteroidota > Bacteroidia > Cytophagales > Spirosomataceae > JAXLVB01. Next base: position 106,229 of record JAXLVB010000002.1, read on the forward strand.
CTGACTCCTCGTTGGAACAAATGCACTACACGGTTTCAAATACAATGACCCTCCGAGTGCCTTCTACCCAACTTGATACGACATTAAAAGCCATTACTGCCTTGATTGACTACCTGGACCACCGCACCCTCAAGGCCGATGACGTGGCACTGCAACTAGTAGCCAACGACCTAACTCAGCAACGAATGCAACGCCGAGTTCGGAATGTGGCTCGCCCTTTGCCTTACCAGTGGGTGATAGATGGACAACAGCAAGCCGACGAAGCCAAGGTGTCAAATTTGGCCTTGCAAGACCAGCTTGACTTTAGTACGATTTCGTTGAATATCTACGAACGTGAAAAAATAAACAGCATACTGCTACCAAGCCAGAGGGACATCGCTACCTACCAGCCCAGCTTTGGTAGCGAAGTACTCACTGCCATGATTTCTGGATGGAAAATACTCAAAGTGTTGATATTGAGTCTGATTCAATTGTGGAGTCTGGTACTGATAGCAGGGATAGGATGGCTATTGTACAAACGAGTAAGCCGTGTTAGTCTAAAGAAACTATAACGAGATAACAAACCAAAAGGCTGACAAATCCACCTGATTCGTCAGCCTTTTGATACTTTAGCAAGATAAGGTTATACTACTACGTTGACAATACGCTTGGGTACAACCACAACTTTCTTGGCTGGTTTACCCTCTAACCATTTCTGGACGGTTGAGTTGGCAAGTACTTCTTTTTCAATTTCGGATGCAGGGGTATCCATTGAAAACGAGATAGTGACCCGAACTTTACCATTGATTTGAATAGGATATTCAAACGAACTTTCGGCTACAAAGGCAGGGTTGAATACCGGGAAACTAGCCGCCGAAATACTGCCTGGAGCGTAACCTAATTTGCTCCAAAGTTCTTCACAAATATGAGGCGCATACGGCGATAGTAGCACCACCAAGTCTTGCAAAATGGCTTTTTTATGGCATTTTAAGTCAGTAAGTTCGTTCACCGTAATCATGAACGTTGATACCACCGTATTAAACGAATACCGCTCAATGTCTTCTTCTACTTTCCGAATGGCTTTGTGTAATGCCTTCAACTCCTGAGGTGTTGGTTCGGCGTCAACTACCTTCAAATGACCTGTTTCGTCGTGGAATAAGCGCCAGAATTTACGCAAGAAATTGAACGTACCGCTAATCCCGCTCGTGCTCCAAGGCTTCGAGTCGGTGAGTGGCCCTAAGAACATCTCGTACAAGCGTAGGGTGTCGGCTCCGTATTTTTCAACTACATCATCGGGATTGACTACGTTGTAGAGGCGTTTTGACATTTTTTCTACAGCAAAGCCACAGATGTATTTTCCATCTTCGAGAATAAACTCAGCGTTTGCTAAATCAGGTCTCCATTGACGAAATGCTTCTACATCGAGTACGTCGTTTTCTACGATGTTTACGTCCACATGTAATGGCGTTACCTCGTGTTGGTCTTTGAGACCTAACGAAACAAACACGGGTGATTTGCCTTCTCCCTCAGACGATTTCAGGCGATACACAAAATTGCTTCGCCCCTGAATCATCCCTTGATTAATTAACTTTTTGGCAAATTCTTCCTCGGGTACCAAGCCTAAATCTTTCAGGAATTTATTCCAAAAACGGCTATACAACAAGTGTCCAGTAGCATGTTCGGCTCCACCTAAGTACAGATCAACAGCCTGCCAATAATGAATGGCTTCATTGCTTGCAAACGCTTGGTTGTTATGTGGATCCATGTAGCGATACCAATACCACGACGACCCCGCCCAGCCCGGCATGGTGCTGAGTTCGTAGTCGTATTGCCCTTTGTATTTCCAGCCTTCGGCTCGCCCGAGGGGTGGTTCGCCCGTTTCGGTGGGTAGGTATTTATCAACAGCTGGAAGTTCGAGGGGCAATTCATTTTCGTCAATCAAATACGGAATACCCTCTTGATAGTAGGCAGGTACAGGTTCGCCCCAGTAGCGCTGACGGCTAAACACCGCATTACGCATCCGGTACTGTACTTTTCCTTTGCCTAAGCCTCTCTCTTCGAGCCAGTTAATAAGTGTTTGAGTAGCTTCGGCATACGTCATGCCATTGATGATTCCCGAATTGATATACCGACCTTCTTTGGTGTTGTCGGCTTGTTGCTCGATGTCTTTTTGTGCATCCAAAATCGGGATGATAGGCAAGCCGAAGTGAGTGGCAAAATTCCAGTCACGTTGGTCGCCCGATGGTACGCCCATTACGGCCCCAGTACCATAACCTGCCAGTACATAGTCAGCTAGGTAGATAGGGACTTTTTGTTCGTTAAACGGATTGATACAATAGCTACCTGTAAATACTCCTGATACTTTTTTGCCTTCGGCCATGCGGTCAATTTCCGAACGACTAGCAGCCCATTTGACATAGGCTTCTACCTCAGCTTTCTGATTGGGTGTAGTAAGAGCCTCAACTAATTCATGCTCAGGAGCTAACACCATAAACGAAACACCATAAATAGTATCAACCCGAGTGGTGAATACTTCGATTGGTTGTGAGGATAACGACTCTACAGCAAACCGCACACTCGCCCCTACACTGCGGCCAATCCAGTTGCGCTGTTGCTCTTTGAGCGATTCAGGCCAGTCAATTTCGTCGAGGCCATTCAATAAGCGGTCGGCATAGGCAGTGATGCGCATTGACCATTGCTTCATCAATTTACGCTCTACCGGATAGCCCCCTCGCTCCGATACGCCGTCTTTGACTTCGTCATTAGACAACACTGTACCCAAAGCAGGGCACCAGTTTACAAACGATTCTTCGGGGAAGGTAAGGCGATATTTCAAGAGCATCAACTGCTGTTGGGCTTCGGTCATGGCATTCCAAGCCTCAGCCGTAAACGTAGGAGTGTCTTCATCACAAACAGCCTGAATACTTTCGTTGCCTGATTTAGTAAATCGCTCTGTCAATTGACTGATAGGCAGGGCTTTATCGGCTTCTTTGTCATAGTAATGATTAAACAACTGCATGAAAATCCACTGCGTCCACTTATAAAACGAAGGGTCAGAGGTACGCACCTCTCGACTCCAATCGTAGCTAAAGCCGATGTTTTTGAGTTGTTTGATAAACGTAGCGATGTTCTGCTCGGTCGTAATGGCAGGGTGTTGACCTGTTTGGATGGCATACTGTTCGGCCGGAAGACCAAAGCTATCAAAACCCATCGGGTGCAACACATTGAAGCCTTTGAGGCGTTTGTACCGGCTCACGATATCACTGGCAATATATCCTAGCGGATGCCCTACGTGCAAGCCTGCTCCCGACGGGTACGGAAACATATCAAGCACATAATACTTAGGTTTTGAAGCGTCAATTTCTGTACGATAGGTCTGGTTAGTTTCCCAGAACTGTTGCCATTTTTTTTCGGTTTCCCGAAAGTTGTATTCTGACATTTTGTAATTTTATCGGATATAAAAGAGAAGAAGCGATAGGCAAAGAAAACCTATCCTATAACTTCATCGCTAGTGAGTTGAAATTCTAAATTTTCCGCAAAAGTAGGGATTTTAGAGGAAATGTAGGGAGAAGACTCGATGAATACTGGTCGAATTCTTAGAAATTGGGGACGAAACCACTTAAAAACGCATGTTAAACTGACCGTTTGCTACATAAAAATACCCCCAAGTACCCCCTTTGCCCTTTTTCCAGTTTTTTAGGTTAAAGGTACCAGTTCCCTCTGGGGTGGCAGGTATTTTGTAGGTTTTGATGGCCTGTTGTTGGTGGTTCCACTCGAGCGGCTGGTTGGGTTCGCAGCGCTCAGGCATAGTAACCTTACTTGAAGGCATACAAAAAAATGCCTGTCCGCTGCCAAAAACCTGGCACATCCCATTGGGCTCAATACAAACGGCTGTGCGTTCGTCAACGCCAATCCCCTTGGGGACGTAACCCCAATCTTTGTACATACGAGCCATGAAGGTTACAAAACGCCCTTGCCGCTGACGATTGCTAAAGTGCATATCACATACGGTTTGCTTGAGTAAAGTGCAGTTGACGAAATCATCGTTGCCCAGCTTCACCTTCGTGTCGTATGGGTTTTGGAGGGCTTCGGCAGAAGTGACAGAACCATTGAGAGCTGGGAAATAGATACTGGTCATGATGACGCAGCCTGCGCTAGTACCTCCGATAGGGATTTTTTTGGTGTTGTATAAGTAATTGATAGCATCTTCGACGGGAGTATCTTTCCAAAAATTGACATAATTACCTTGGTCGCCACCTGCAATGAAAAGGGCTTCGGCATTTTTGATTTTCTGGATAAGACGCTTGTCAAAGGCTTGTTCTCGAGCAGTAATCAAGAAGGTTTCTACCGAATTGAGGCCTCCAATTTCTTGAAAAAGATACGTATTGTACCCGTCGGCGCCGCTGGCTCGTAAAATGACAAAATCACCACCTCCTGCTTTTTGAATCATCCATCGAAAGGCTTCATTTACATCTTTGCCACCACCCATGAGTACCACTCCTTGCGTAGTAACTGTTTGTACATCAGTACTATCGCCAGTGAGCCAATAGTTAGTAGGTTGGGCAGTAGCAGGCAGGATACATCCCAACAAAAACACAAAAGCCTTGAACATAACTAAAAGCAGGAAATGAGTATGAAGCTGCAAAATACGATTTCTGGACTTATTTACTCAGTAGTTTATCCTTCACAACTCCGCCAATCATTCGTTCACGCATATTGCAACTGATTGGAATAAGTTGATTTTGAATAGAAAGCTCGTTGTTTTCTATGCTTTCGATTTTCGATATAGCCACCAAATACGATTTATGTACTCGCAGGAATTTAGTTGGGTCGAGGTATTCTTCTACCGTTTTGAGCGGTAAAAGTGTCATGTATTTGCCTTTGTTGGTATAAATCATCACATAAGTTTTGGAAGGCTTGTACGAATAAAATATCGTCAATAAAAATCTTTCGCACTTATCCCCCTGCGGGATTTTTTTAGGCTAAAAACGTAGAAAAGTACAATTCTTCTTCAAGGGCAAAACGGGACTTTGGTTATTATGTCAGCCTTATACAGCCTTTAGCCGAAGCGACCAAGGTAGCATGAGTAAGAACGGAACACTCAACTCATCTCGGAGCGAATCGTAGCTTTTGCCTAAGTGGATTTTACGGTAGTACGAAACAATCCTGCGTTGGTAGTTGCGCTCCGACTGGATATACCACGCCACGTCGCCAAGTAGTTGGCTCAAAAACCACTTTTCTAACAAACGAGCCATCCTGCCGTTGCCGTCGGCAAAAGGGTGGATTTCAGAAATGCGTAGGTGTATTTGCGCCGCAAAGTAAAAGATTTCGTTGTGGGTAAGGTCTTGATTGGTGAGGGCTACTATATCGGCTACCAAGCGTTCCATTTCTTGCCTTACTATGCTGGCAGGTGCGCCCCGATACACCACCTGTCCCGTTTGGGTGTTGCGCACGGTTACGTCTTTGTCTCGGTACGCTCCCTGATAGGCGTGGTTGGTGGACAAGAGTGTAGCCGACAGGTATTTGTGGGCGGTAAGGATGCGTTTTTCGGTAATGGGATTTTTACGAGCGTACTGGTAGGCTTTTATCAAGTCATCAATTTCTTTGATGGGCTTGGTTCGTTTCAAGCCCAATTCTTGATACCGATAATAGTCGTTGAACTCGACGCTACTGCCTTCGATTTGGCTTGAAAAAATAGAACTGGCTACCAAAAATGAGAAAAAATCTAAGGAGGGTTCAATCCGCCGTAGGCGAGCAATGTGCTTGTGCAGCGTGAGGGGTTGCTTGCTGATATAAGTGGGCAGATGTTCCCAAGTCAAGATGGATAGTTCTATTCTTTTGCTCATGGCGGGTCAACGTTGCGCTCAATTGTGCCATAACGGTACGATTGAGTAAACAATATACGTTGAATTTTGTTAAAAAGCTAACGTTAGCGTTTTATGATTGCTCAAACCGACAAAACCATTTGTCGTTCTTCGAGGGTAAGTCCATACAAATCAAAAACTAATTCGTCAATTTCAGCTTCGAGGGCTGTGGTGTCGGCTTGGGGGGTAGCTTTTTTTATTTCGAGAATTTGATTTACTTTTTCTGCAATTTTTACCCTTTCGATTGTTGATGGAATCGCAATTGGGAAATCTTTTAAGAGAGCATAGTTAGGTTCATAAAAATTACCACGCAGAGCAGGTAGAATATTTCTGAACAAAAAATTGGTAATAGCACTGTTTAAAACCCCCAACAAATAATAATCGCTACAACCAACTATGAAGCATTTTTGATTGGTAAAAACTGCCGAATCATCAAAGGTAAATTCTGGCCTTCTACAAATATTTGGATATACTAATTTGGGTTTTTCAAACTCTTCATAATAACTACACGCCCTTAGTTCCCACCAAAACTCGCCTTTATCACCTCGCTCTATTGCTTTGTCTTTGTAGGGTAACAAATGCTTGGTAATAGCGGGATAATGTGTTGATAGCCATTCAAAAGCATCTTCTTGTGTTATTTTGATTGTTTTGTATAAATATGACCAAAGTTCTTTGGGGTCAAATTTTACGTCATTTTCTTGATTGTCTAAAACCGCTCGTTGGTACTCTTTTTGAACAAAATATTCACGTGTTTGTCCCTTTCTGAATAAAATCAAATACTGATGTATTGGTAACGATTGATACCGTTTAACATCTTTACCTTCAACGAATGGAAAGATGACTTCGGCACTTCGAGGGTCTTGGGCTATTAATTCATCTACTACCTGTTTGTCTTCGATTACGAAAGCAGCGTTAAGTCCTGTTTTTAAGCCGTAAAAAACTTGTCCGTTTATATACTTATCCAACGATATTCCTGTTTGTTTCAATCGTTGCAAGAGTGATTGAGTTGTAGCGTCTGATAGAATCCAGCCCTCTTGGTCTGAAAAGGCTTCTACTGACGTAGAAAACCCATTGTTGGTAACATAAGCACTTAGTCCACCTGCTTCAAATTCTAATGTTTTTACATTTGCTGCCACCAATGTATTGTTGGTGTTTGATTGGTTTTGAATACTTACAATACAAGGGTACGCCGTTGCTTCCTCAAAAACAGGCAAATCTCCAAAGTCTATGATTTTAGTGAGTTGTAAGGTTTTCAGCCAATTTCGTAAGTTTTCGCCATAGCCCGTTCGCATCCATTTGTTTGGCACAATAAAGGTAAGTAGCCCATTGGGTTTAAGTAAACTAATGGCTCTTTCCATGAAATAAACATACAAATCGGCTGTACCTACAAAAGTATGAGGATATGATTGCTTAAATTGATTTTTGAATTCATTAAACTCCCCAGCCTTGATGTAGGGTGGGTTTCCAATCACTAAATCAAAACCTACATATTCTCCTTCTGAGTTCATTACTTCAGGGTATTCGGTGCGCCACTCAAAGGTATTTCTGTAAAACCGACTTTTTTTGTCGTTTTCGATACTTTCCTCTAATTGTCTAATTTGTTTTTTTAGGCTATCTTCCTTTTCCAGTAACTTCTTATCCACCAATGTCCCTTCAATCAAATCGCCAATGTAAATCTTGTTTTGAAGACTATGAATTTCTACCTTGAGTTTGGATAGCTTGATAACTCGTATGTCACGCTTGAGGGCTGTTTCAAAGGCTTGGTTTTTGATGGCTTTAATAAAATCCAGCAGTTCGTTTTTTTCTTTTTTATTTCTGGTGTTTTTGTAAGACTTTACAGCGTTCAAGTATAGTTCGTACTTGTATTTGTCTTTGGTAAACAACTCTTTAAGGGCAAAATCAAGAGGTAGCCGTGAAACCAAACTGTTTCCAGTCTTGATATTGATGTCAATATTTGGTAGGGTTTGGAGTTGCAAACCATAGGGAGTTGCTGAGTAGTAGGCGTTTTTGAGAAGTTCTATCCACAATCTCAACTGGCAAATAGCCACCGACTTAGGGTTGATGTCCACCCCAAACAGGCAGTTTTCGATGATAATTCGCTTTTCTTCAAAGAGGGTTTGTTGGATGAGTTGTTTTTCGGCAATCAGCGTGTTGCTTTTGCTCAACTGATACACAAAGTCTTGGCCTTCGTCTTCGTCAAAAACTACCAATTCGTCGTTTTCGATACTGATGCTACAATGCGTAAGGCGTGTGCCGTTGGGGTGTTGTATTAGCCGAAGTTCTGACTTAATGGCGATGATTTCGTTGAGTGCCGATACCAAAAAATGACCCGACCCCACCGCAGGGTCGCAGATGCGGAGTGTATTGAGTAAAGCGTTGAATTCTGTCCGTTTTTCTTTGAGCAAAGGGCTTAGTTGCTCTTTGAGGTCATCAAAATCGGTACAACTCCACTGGTAGGCTTCGTTGAACTTCTGAACGGTTGCTTGCCTAACCGACTCACGACACATAAACATGGTCACAAAGGCAGGGGTAAAAAAACTACCTTCTTTGTAGCCGTTGAGTTTCTCGAAAATTAGCCCCAACACCGAGGCATTGATAAGTGTTTTGTGGTCGGAAGGCTCTTGTGCGTTACTACTGAAATTGTACGCTCCCAAAAAATCAAGCAAGTAGTTAAGGGTTTTAACCTGCCCTTTTTTGGGTTTGCCTTTGTCTTCTCGCAAAACCGTATTGGCAAAATAGGGTATTTCGAGGCGGTCTTTGAGGTCTTCGATACTGATGGTTTGTTTTTCGAGTGGCGACAACTCAAACAAGCTACTGTTTAGGTACGGAATCTGCCCATACCGCTCTTGAATGGAGATGTGACGGTCTTGAACAGGCACGGCCAATACTTCAAAAAACAGTTCGGCTACTTCGTCAAAATCTGATATTTTTTGATAACTCAAAAACCGATACTCCTGATTGTTTCGATGAAAATTCACCAATTGCCCCTCTAAAAGTTTCAGGAATAAGATTCTGTTGAGCCATGTGATACACAACTCCAAAGCGACGCTGTATTGCTGTTCGTCGGGGGTTTGGCCATAATCGGTAAGGTTATTCATTTGCTCCAAACACCCTTTTCTAAGTAAAATAGTGATAGCGTTTTCGAGCAATGAACCGATTTGTCTTCGGGCTGGAGCCGTCCGTTCTATCACCTTTTTATTACTATCGGCACTCTTAGTTTCTTCTACTCCGATAAGGTAAAGCAACTCGTTATAGAACGGCGTATTGAGTTTATTAGCGTCGTTATTGAGACTTTGTTTGAGCAGGTGTTCGGGCGATAAGACCTTGTAAAGTTCAGCTAGTTTTTTGTCGGAGGCTTTGTGATAGCTTCGTAGGTCAACGTAACAGCACTCAAGCGGTTGTTTGAGGGTTGAGAGGTGGTCTTTGGCAATGTATTTGTAAAAATGGCTGGTGTCTTTGCCTGATGTTTTCCACTCTTTATAGGCTTTTTGGAGCGTAGGGGTGAATACTTGCTGTCCAAATGTGTTTTCATTAAAGATAAACCACTCAAACCCATTGGTAGCTATTAAGTGTTTGATTTCGTGGTTGTTATTATCTATACGCTCTCTTAGGTAATACAACACCAACTCGTGCAGGGCTTTTACATTTGGCTTTTCGAGCGAGAGCATTTCGGAGGCATTGTTTGTGCTTTTAACCTCAATGATAACCCCTACTTTGGCGGATGCGTCTTTACCATTATAGATAACCCAATCTGCTGTTTCTTTTTTGTTGATATAATACTGTTGCTCCTTATAGAAAGCGTTGTTCAAAAAATCACGGAGGTCGGTTTCTTGTTTGGCCTCACGAGCAGTTTGGCTCAAGTTGGTCAGCAATTCGGCAACATTCCGTTTGAAATCAGCCAGTTTTTCGGGGCTAACTTCTTGTTTTCGATGAAAATACCGTAAGGTTTTTAGGGGAGTGAGGGTGGTGAGGTTCATTGGTTAGTATTATTAATTTGAATTTTAAAAATATGAGTGATTTAACGCAATTCATAAGTCTTTTTTTTTACTATAATTGCGAAAAAGTAGGATATTTATTAGATAAATCAAAAATCCTTTATACGTTGATGAGCGAACTAACACAAGCAGAGTTTGATTTTTTGATGAAATTAGAAAAAGAATTTGAGGATAAATCTACCATTCTTTTGTATCCAGCACCTATGCAATGGACACGGAAAATAAAATCTACCTCAAGCAAAGATTTTTTCTGCTTAGACTTTTATAGAGGTACATTTAAAGTTCAAAAATACACGTATAATCATCGTTACAAGCAAACTTTAGCTATTTTCCGATTCGATTCATACGGAATACATACAAACCCTGATGGACAAAAAATAGAAGGCTTTCATATACACGTATATAAAGAAGGATTTGGAGATAAATTTGCCTATCCTGCCTCCGAATTTGGGATTAAAGAAAGTGATACAATGGAAATAATTTTAGAAAAATTTTTACTATATTGCAATATAAAACCAATAGGAATAGAGCCACCAATGTTATAAACTATGGATTTTCAAAGAGTTATAGATGACTACCTGAAATGGATTAAAGATAATACAGTAGTGAGAACTATTGAGGAAGGTAGCATTTGTTCAATAACTACACCATTCTTGGATAGGCATAACGACCATCTGGATATTTTTGTATTAAAACAAGGGGATAAAATAAAACTAACTGACGATGGCTATACCATTGCCGACCTTAAAATGTCAGGTCTGGATATTAATACCCCTAAACGAGAAAGTATTTTAAGAACTACTCTTAATGGATTTGGAGTTAAATTAAATGGTAATGATGAACTTTTTGTAGAAGCCACACAATCTAATGTAGGACAAAAAAAGCACTATTTACTACAAGCCATTTTAACTGTAAATGATATGTTTAATTTGGCTTCCGAAACTGTACAATCATTATTTAAGGAGGATGTTGAGTTATATTTTAGGACAAATGATATTTATTATTCAAAAGACATAAAAATAGCAGGTAAGTCAGGTTATGACCACAATATTGACTTTTTAGTTACTGCGACCCGTACAAAACCTGAAAGACTAATTAAGACTGTAAATACCCCAAAAAAAGATTCAGCACTGGCTTCTATTATGGCTTTTACAGATATAATGAGAGAGCCTAAAACAAAGAATTATGTTTTGTACAATGACATTGAGAAAAACGTAAATGTAGATTTTTTAGGTGCTTTAGATAGCTATGGTATTAAGTCTATTGCATGGTCTGAAAAAGAACAGTTTAAAAATGAGTTCTCTCTAAACTGAATTTATTTGATGACATTTATCCCGATAATGGGTATTCATTTCATTAGCCTACAATATATTTGTCATTTACCAAATGATTGCCCCAACATCAAAAAAATATCCCTTAATATTGATTGCTCAAATTGCCATTTTTGTTTTAACTCTGCACGCCTTGTAAAGAGCAAGAAGGCAATAAACAACACAACTGGTTGCTTAATCATATATGATTTTGCTCTTTGCAACATACTTGTAATATCTGACTTATGTGTAGTCAATTCTCTTGTAATATCATATATATCAAACCTTTCTGCGTTATAAATATGAAATATATCGCTGGTTAAAATAGGGTCTATTTCTTCAGTGAACTTAAAATTAAGTTCATCTGAACTCCATCTTTTTAGGGATTCTAATAAGCTATTTTCAAATTCATCTCCCGTTTTCATCTCATTAGTCGCATTGCAAAAAAACTCATCAGTAACTTCCATTAGTGCCTCAGATTTACTTAATATTCTTACTAATTTACTGTTGTTACTGTAAACGCCCTTATAAACGGTATCATGTGCTACTTCCGCATAAGCCTGTTGTAAAAGTGTCCTGATTTGTAACTCACATACATAATATTCTAAATCTTCCTCTGAAAAGCCTTTAAATAAACTGCTTTTATTTGTTGGTGTCAAGTTTATGTGTAAAGCCCGATAATCAAATGTCTTTGGGTCTTTATCTATTGATTTACTAAGCGACCTACTAACTTTCGCTTTCCAATATTTTGTCTCTCTTATGATTATTTCCTCAATTTGTTTGACGTAAATCTCAGATGTCACTACTATACGAGTACCAATTTTGTCGTTAAGCCTTTTTAAAATATCGTCACTATATTCTAAATCTCGATAAAATACCTTTTTTATGATTGAGTCATCACTTTTAAGTCTATACTTAGGCAGAATTTGAACACTATAAAAATTAAAATGAGAAGACTTTTTCTGTAATAACTTAACAATTCTATTGTCAATAAATCTACCCCAATCTTTAAGTTTGGGATGTAGTTTATGATAGAACTCAATTAGTTCATGCTCTCTATTTAATTGTTCTAACGTCATTCCTTGTTTCTTGAAGGATATGGCAACCCTTTTATTTTAATCAAAGTAAAGGATTCACCAGAAGCAAATATTTTGTCAAGTTCTTCTTTGTTTCTAATTATGTCTATGTTTTTTTTAAAAACATTTTCTGGAGCAATAATACTTATATTGTCATCAAAAAACATTCTTCTTTTTGAAAGACTTTCTTTCATAAGAGAAATATTTTTCACAAATGGTCTTGGGAAACGAGCGGTAACTTTTTGTTGAAATTCACTTTTTAAATTATCAGGAATGTAATTTTCTTCTATATAAGAGGCATCTATTACGCCAGTAGTGTTAAGATTATAGTGAGATTTAATAAAACTCAAAAGGTCTTCTTGCTCTTCTTCTTTGGTGTTTTCCTTTAAAAATTCCACGAATAAATTATAGAATATTTTCGTCTTGATTGGGGCATTATTATCAATGCTTAATCCCAAAAAATCTTGATAAAAATATTCGGCTGGCTCTAACTTATCACTTGACGAAAAATAATAATCAAACAGAATACAACCATATTCATCATTAGGATAAGTTTTATCTAATGTGCTATTCTCAAATAAAATACCAATTTTATAAAATTTGATAGCAGGGGATAGGAACAAATCCTTAACCAGTTCTAAGTTTTTCTTATCATTTGAAGTCCGAAGGGCTTCTTGTAACTCTGCTTTTACAATAATGACCACACTCTTTTTGTCGTCTGATATTGCATCAACAATGAGTAAGTATGAATCAGGAATATTTATCACCGTTTGTTTTTCTGCAAGTCTTACAGCAATTCTTCCACTTTGTTTTATAAAATCTTCATCAGAAATATGTCTAAGATTTTTTGCAATATCAAAAAAAGAACCGCTGGTCGAATCGGCAATTTCCAATTCAAGTGCTTTACTACCTTTATTACAAGCCTCAGCTATTCTTTCAATTATTTTACTCTTTACTTCTTCGTTTGTAGATATTAATTCATGGCTTAATTCAAATTCAGAACATTCTTGATTTCTTTTCTTTTGAAAGACTTTATGGACAATAAGACGATGAATCGTTATAGCTGAGAAATTCATTAGGCTTGTATTTTAGGTTAAACACTTAAAAACGCTTTTTTACTTTTCAAATTCAGATAGGTATGGTAGCTGTGCAAGCTACAAAAAAAAGATATTTGCTACATCAAAAACTTATTGAACGGCAAAAAAATACCCATTACAAGTGTTTCTTGTTATGGGATTGGCTTTCGGGTAACTCAAAAGCAATAATAAGTTTAACCGATTTGCTTTCAGGGAAATACAAAAAATAGAAGGTGAGTTTCTAATCTTGGCTCTTGGGAATAATTTTAGGAAAATGGTAGCCAAAGAGTCTAATTCCTTCCCAATTAGGTTTAAATCTCAAGGATTAGTTCATAGTATCATGCTTAACGTAGAATTAGAAACTTTAAGTCGTTCATCATTCAGCAAAAGAAATATTCTACCCAACAAAATGGCTTTAGAAAAATGGCTATATAAAAAGAGCTACCCTTTACATTTTCTTTATCTATTATTATTACGAGAGTAATTCAACTAAGCAACATCCCTTTTCTTCTTCCTTCCCCTACGAATCGGATATACCAGCTTTTTTACGTCGGCAATGGGTTTGTAGGCCATCATGTAGTCGTCTTTGTCCACAATGACGGCAGTTTTCATAAAGTCCTCAAAATGATTGGCTTTTACGTGCTGGCGGTTGTAAATGTATTGCGCTTGTACCAAGTAAAACGGCAAATACTTTCGGCTTATCACTCGGTATTCGCCCCGTATGCTGTTTTTGACGATTGTCCAAAACCCCTCTATGGTGTTGGTATGTACGTCACCATCGGAGTATTGCTTTTGGCTATGCTTAATGACCTGTCGGGTTACATACTCGTCAAACTTCTTGTAAGAACTAAAGTCGTCGGTCATCACTATCGTTTGGTCGTTGATAACCACGTGCCGCTTGAGCATGGCTAACAAATACCGTGAGGTGAGGCGTTCGGCCACCTCCAAAACTACTTTTCCTTTGCGCTGGACGATGCCAACAACGGCGGTTTTGTTTGTGCCTCGCCCTCGTTTCTTGTAAAGCGTCGCTACGTCCACTACGCTATCGTTGAGTGCTTTGCGCTTACGTGGCTTGCCTCCCACGTAGGTTTCGTCCATTTCTACTACGTCTTGCAAAGTAATGTCGGGGTCTATCATGGCGCATCGGATACGCATGGCCATGTACCATGCGGTTTTGTAGGTGCAACCTAAGTTGCGCTCCAACTGTTTGGCTGAGTATCCTTGTTTGGCGTTAAGGATTAGAAAGATGGCTCTAAACCAGTCGTCGAGTGGGTAAGGCGAGCGTTCAAATATGGTATCGGTAGTTACTCTGAATCTTGCCTTGCAGTGGTTGCAAGCGTAACGGTCTTCACCTTCGTTGAACCGCACATTCGATGACTTACAGCGTACACAGGTTACTACTCCTGACGGCCACCGAAGTTGGTGCAAGTATTTCTTGCATTTGGCTTCGGTATTGAACCGTCGGGATAACTCTTTTAAGGTCATGGGTGTTCTTGTTTTTGTCCTATTTACCTACAAGATACGCTAAGTATTTTGAATTTGCTTAATTTTGAGGCAGTTATGTTCAAAAAAATCCCGCAGAGGGATAAGTGCGAAATCTTTTCGTCCTTGCTATCACATTTTATAAAAAGGTAGTCGGGTTCTGAAACAGTGTTTACGTTTTTGGCATTTTTTAGCCAATGCCCAACTATCCCCTCAGTATTTTCTAAAATTTCGCCTCTTTATAATACTTATTTTTATACTCCAAAGGCGAAATACCCGTAAATTTTCTAAATACTTCTCTAAAAGCCTTTTCGTCAGAGTAGCCGACTTCGTACATCACTTCGTTGATGGTTTTGCGGTTACTTTCAAAGGCTTTTTTGGCGGCTTCAGTCTTTACTCGCTGCACGTATTCGGTAGGCGTATTGCTGGTAGCTTTGATGAATCGGCGGTCAAAGTTCCTGCGGCTCACATTCAATTGTGCCGATAGTTCCTCGATACTTATTTTTTTATCCAAATTACTTTCAATGTAGGCTTGTGCTTTCTGTATGGTTTCGTCATCGTGTTTTTTCTGACCTGTAAAAATTGAAAATTCCGACTGTGAGTTTCTATCCATTTCTATCTGAAACACCTTTGAGCAATACAATGCCGTATGGCGGTCGTAGTATTTTTCAATCAAATACACCATCAAATTGAGAAAAGAATACGCCCCACCATTGGTATAAATACCTTTTTCATCAGTAATCAATCTATCTGTTTCCAATTTGACTTTTGGAAATAGCTGTCTGAAATTTTCTGCAACCGACCAATGCGTAGAGCAACTCCTACCATCGAGCAGGCCCGTAGCTGCCAATAAAAAAGCCCCAGTGCAAATGGACGCAATTTCAGCCCCATTTTTGTATTGTTGCCTTATCCAATCTATCAAATTTTCATTACCTTCTATGGCGAAATCGTACTCATGATTCAATGAAGGCACTATAATCAAATCTGTTTTAGGAATATCTCTTATATCCACTTGTGGGCGTACACAAATCAAGCCTCCGTTATACGCCACTTCTTTTTCACTACCTGCCAGTTGAATCGAAAAACGTCTTTTATGCCCCCTGCTTTCCCAAAACTCATTGGCTTTGCTGAATATTTCGTAAGCACCCGAAATGCTGCTTACGTTGTTTTGCCCATTGGGTACGAGTATGGTCAGATGTTTCATATCTTTTTTAAGGCAAAATTACATATTTTATTTGTCTAAATCAACCTGTTAAAATGTCTATTTTACACCATTTAAAAGTTATTTATAGACAATACCTTTGTGTCATTATTCACATTTTAAAAAAATACACTGATGGAACAAAAAGAGTTATTTGTAAAAATGATTTTGGACAGATGGAACACATCAATAGAAAACTGTACAAAACTACTTCAAAAACTGACTGACGAGCAGCTTGAAAAAGAAGTAGCACCCAACAAAAATAGAGGTATTTATATATTCGGACACCTCATTGCTGCCCACGATAATGTCATCACGTTACTAAATTTGGGTGAAAAACTATACCCCGAACTCAACGAGCCTTTCCTCATTAATCCCGATAAGGTTAGCACCGAACTCCCCTCAGTAGAAACATTGAGAGCGTATTGGACAAAGCAATGTGAAGTGTTGCAAGACAAAATAGCGAGTCTATCATCAGACCAATGGTTTGAAAAACATACGGCTGTTTCGGCAGAAGATTTTGTAAACGAACCACACCGCAATAAACTGAATATTATCATTACGAGAACTACCCATTTGCAATACCATATTGGGCAGTTGATTCTTTTAAAATAAAAATGGTAGAAAAATGGGGTTTACCTAACAAATAAAATTTTAAGAAAATGGCAAAAGATTATTCAACATCACTTTTGGTAGAGCAATCACCAGCAGAGGTATTCACGGCTATAAACAATGCGAGAGCATGGTGGCAAGGCGAATTTGTAGGCAATACCGATACAATCAATGAAGAGTTTAGCTATGAGGTGTCAGGCGTTCATTTTTCAAAGCAAAAAGTAGTGGAATTGATACCCAACAGCAAAATTGTTTGGTTGGTAACCGAGAGTAATCTAAGCTTTGTTACGCAGCACAATGAATGGACAAATACGAAATTAGTGTTTGACATTAGCTCTGAAAATGGCAAAACTAATGTACACTTTACGCATCAAGGCTTAGTACCCGCTTTTGAATGCTACGGTGGCTGTTCTGGTGCATGGGAAGCCCTCATAAATAAAAGCTTATTTAGCTATATCACCACAGGCGAAGGTGTAAAGGTTTTTTGAAAACAATAAAAATAATCATAAAATGACAAGTCAAAATTTTACCACATCCTTTGTGGCAAATAAAACCACAAAAGAAGTCTTCGATGCTATTTTGAATCCAAGAGCTTGGTGGTCTCTCGAAATAGAGGGAAATACCAATAAAATAAATGAAGTATTTGACTACCATTTCGAGGATATTCACAGGTGTAAGGTTAAAATATTAGAGTTATTGCCCAATAAAAAAGTGGTATGGCATATACTTGAAAACGATTTTAATTTCACCAAAGACAAAACAGAATGGGTAAACACCCAAGTGATTTTTGATATTGAAGAAGTGGAAGATAAAACACAATTAACATTTACCCACGATGGACTTGTACCAGAATATGAATGTTACGAAGCCTGTAATCAAGGTTGGACACACTACATTCAAAGCAGTTTAAAAAAATATATATCTACTGGTATTGGTGAACCCAACGAAACAAATTCACCACAAACTGATACTGAAAGAAAACTGAAAGAATTAAAATTAGAAGCATGATAACGATAAAGCACAAATTTGTAATTAAGGCTACGGCAGAAATAATTTTTAATGCCCTTACAACACAAGAAGGATCAAGTGGCTGGTGGGCAAAACAAACCATTGCAAAACCTGAAATCGGGTTTGTTAATGAATTTACCTTTGGTACTGTAAAAAATGAAATTCAAGTTGCTGATTTAGTGGTAGATAAAAAAGTAGTTTGGAAAGTTCTGAACGCTGCTCCCGACTGGAATGGCACTACCATTTCATTTGATATTGAAGCAAAAGAAGATAAAGCCATTCTAAGATTTGCCCATGCCGATTGGCAAACAGACGGAGATTTTTTTGCCGAATGTAACTTTGCCTGGGCTCGGTTTATGATAAGTCTAAAATCTTATTGCGAAACGGGAACACCATCTTAAAATAATATAAAATGACAACATTACAGATTTCAGAGCGATTTAATGAGCTTGCCCAACAAGAAAAGTGGTTTGAAATACAAGATGAACTTTTCTCAGACGATGTAATTAGTGTAGAACCAGCACATTCACCCTACTTGAAAAATGCCAAAGGGAAAGAGTTTGTACGAAAAAAAGGAGAAGAGTGGGTAGGCAAAATCACGGCACTTTATGGGGCTTATACTACTGCTCCCGTGGTGGCTGGCAATCATTTTTCCATAGGCAGGGGCTTTGATGTTGAAGTGAATGGTATAGGCAGAGTAACCATTGACGAGATAATTGTATATGAAGTAAAAGACGGTAAAATTATCTCAGAGCAATTTTTTTACTAAACATATTAAGGCAGCTAATGCTTTAATGCAACGCCATTAAATATAATCAAAGCAATTTTTGCCTCCAACAGCTTATATAATTAACAGACTTAACCTATCAAAATTAGGTTATGGGCATTGTTATGCCCACAAATTAAAAAAATCAAAAAATGAAACTCAATAATCGTACAATACTCATTACAGGAGGCTCGGCAGGCATAGGTTTAGCCTTTGCCCTCAAATTTTTAGAATTGGGTAATGAAGTTATCATCACAGGTAGAAGGCAATCTGTATTGGATGAGGTTAAAAAAAATCACCCAAAACTGCATACTATACAAAGCGACGTAGCTGATTCTGAACAAATTGCAGCACTTGCCAAACAAGTGAAAGCTCAATTTCCAAAATTGGATGTGCTGATTAACAATGCAGGTATGTCGTTGTATAAAAACCTTACTAACTCTATTGAAAATTTGGAAGGTCTCACCGCCGAAATGAATACCAACGTAGGAGGTGTTATCCGAATGACCTCTGCTTTTATTGATGTGCTAAAAGAAAATAATGGTACTTTAATAAATGTTTCTTCGGCATTAGCCTTTGTACCCATGCCCTGTATTCCTATTTATTGTGCTACAAAAGCAGCGATACATTCTTATACACAATCGCTTCGGTTTCAATTAGAAGATACTAACGTTGAAGTAATAGAAATAATGCCACCTGCGGTAAGTACCGACATGACGGTGGATTTAGCAGAAACAAACGATGTGAAGATGATTTCTGCTGACGAGTTGGTAAAACAAACTTTTGCTGATTTGAAAACGGGTAAAACTGAAATTCTACCAGGACAATCAAGCCAATTGGCATTTATGCGAAGACTTGCCTCTAATTTTATCAATAAACAACTATGGAAAGCCTCCAAAATTTTAGTACCCAACATTTCAAATTAAAAGCTGATGAATACTTACGAATCATTTTATCAATTACACCATCAAGACCAGCCTTTTATTCTTGCCAATGCTTGGAATGTAAATAGTGCTAAAATTATTGAGAAAAGTAGATTCGCTGCACTTGGCACTTCGAGCGGTGCAATTTCCAACTCAATGGGCTACGAAGATGGCGAAAAAATGCCTTTTAACGAATTGCTTTATATCGTTCAAAAAATTACTGCCAAAGTCAAAATCCCTGTGTCAGTTGATTTTGAAAGAGGTTATACTGATAATCTTAGTGAATTGACCAACAATATTAATAAACTCATTGAAGCGGGTGTAGTGGGCATCAATCTGGAAGATGCACAAGGCGAGGAGATTTATTTGAAAAAATTATTTGCCATCAAAAATCATTTAGTCAAAACCAATCAAAATCTGTTCATCAATGCCCGAACCGACGGCTTTTTGCAAAAACTGGATTTTCCTTTGGAATTAACCATTAAAAGAGCGAAACAATATCAAGAAGCAGGTGCTGATGGGCTGTTTGTAACGGGCGTTCAGCAACTGAATGATATTCAAAACATTGTTTCAGCAACCCCATTGCCTGTCAATATCGTAGCTGTGCCTAAGCTATATTCGGTAAGTCAATTAGCAGCAATTGGCGTTAAAAGAATAAGTATGGCTGTGTTTTTATATAAGGCTACTTATGCTACAATAGAAGCATTGGCTAAAGAAGTAGTATCGGCTAATTCATTTGAAAAATTGGGTTAATTTGGAACAATCCTTTAATTAATACGGCTCTACTACGATTTATACGGAAAAATAGTTCGAGTATGAACGTCGGGGAGGGTCAAAACCTCCCCGACGTTCGTTCCCGTATAAATCATAGAACAACCATTAATACTTACTCAACAATTTATCCCGCACCACCAGCCCAATCACTCGTTCACGCATATTGCGACTGATTGGAATAAGTTGATTTTGAATAGAAAGCTCGTTGTTTTCTATGCTTTCGATTTTCGATATAGCCACCAAATACGATTTATGCACCTGAAAGAATTTTGGGACAAAGGTATTCTTCTACCGTTTTGAGCGGTAAAAGTGTCATGTATTTGCCTTTGTTGGTATAAATCATCACATAAGTTTTGGAGTGCCTGCACAAACAAGATTCCATCTACCCGAATTTTCTCGTATTTGCTTTCGCATTTGATAAAAAGATGGTCTGGCTCGGCAGGTTGGGCAATATGATTTGTGGCTTGATTCTTTAAAAAATACAATTCTTTTGCTTTGCTGGCAGCTTTAAAAAAACGATTACATGTGATTGGTTTTAGCAAATAGTCAACTACATCGAACTGAAACCCCTCCAAAGCATAATTTGGAAAAGCCGTTGTCAGAATCACCATCGGGAGATTGGTCTTAATTCTCAGAAAGTTAAGTCCCGTCATATGGGGCATCTGAATATCCAAAAAATGAGGTCAATTGACTGACTTTCAAGTACCTTGTTGAATTCAAGTGGATTTTCAGCAACACCTACGAGCATAAGGTAATCTATCACCTCAACGTATTTCGTTAAGCCTTCGCTTGCCAACGGTTCATCATCTACTATGACGCATTTCAGTTTCATTTACTGTTTTTGCAAAAGAATTTATACATCGATATCCTGCAAGGGATTGGAAGTAAAGAAGCTGTTTAAACTTTTTATTTTTTGTGTAAGACGAGTCATTTTTTAACACAAAGTGCACAAAGAAATTTACACGAAGACCATAGAGAGAGAGAGATAGTTTGCGTTTTATGTACTTTTTGCCTAAGCTTTGAGTGCTTTGTGTTTATTTGAAAAGTTTAAACAGGCTCAAATTTAACATTCAATTTGTCTAACTACTTATTTTAATTGTTTGGTGGTAGGTTTAGTCTTTGGGGAAAATGGCAACTTCAGTGCATTTGTTGTTTGCAAGCTCTTTTTTTAATTTATTCAATTCATTCCTAATTACCTTTGTTGCATTTGGTCCACCTGTTTTTATCCCACCAGTTCTCAGCATCAAACTAGAACAGTAAGTATCTTTTGGTCTAACTATTTGAATAAATGCTGTAGTAGCCGTTTGTACTCCACATCTTCTATCGCCACCATATTTTGAACCGACTTCCAAAGCCATCATTAAAAGCTCCTCCAAGCTTAAGTTTTTCTTTCTTCCCTCCAAAACTGCTTTATGAACTTCTTCAACAACCTTCTTGTCGGCAAGGGTATTTCCCTGAACAGATATACCTGGTGAGGTAGCAGTAGCTGCATAAGGATAATATGAAATGCTATCACCTGTAAAAACAACTGGGTTATCATAATGCTCAAACGTTACTATCCCGTATTGTCTAAAAGCAACTTCTTTGTCAAAATCCTTATCCTGAAGTACTTTTAATATTTCCAAAGGAGTGGCATTTTTTCTCAATAACTCCAGCCCTCTATTTGTAATTCCGTCATCGCTATAAGCTTGTGCGATTATTGCTCCCTTGCCGGTAATAATTTTGGCTATGCCCGAAACCTCAAATGTACAGGAAGCTCCTGCTACTCCAACTGTTTTGGTTTTAGCATCTAAAATAATAATAGACCAAGTAGCATTTGCCTTTATTTGACAAAATAACATTGCAACTATAATCAGTGCTATACTTACGAAAGGTGTTTTTAGTTTCATTTTTTTAATTTTAATTGTTTCGGAAAAATTACCTACTTGTATTATTCCGCCAATTCTATTTCAATTGCACCTTTTTTACCTGCATCACCATATTTTTCCATAGCTGTTTTGGACGATAGTGACCGTATATGGTATTTTTTCTTGGTAAGATTTATTCTATCGCCCAATTTTGCAGACTTACCATTTACTACCAAATGATAAACTTTCCCTAGAAAATTAGCAGTACCTTGAATAATATTGTGATTTTCGCCAAAATCAATGATTGATTTTCCTTCAAAATGAAGCTCATTGTCCTTGGCTGACCAGTGTAACTTTTCTCCATAGAATGTACCTGAAATGTCAGTAATAATGCTGGCTGGCGTATCTACATTCACAGAATTTTGAATGTTTGCTGGCTCATTTAAGATTAAATTGACATTTGCGTTTGCATTAACATTGGCGTTCGCATTAGCATTTGCGTTCGCATTGACATCCACTTTAGTGGGCTTATTCAAAACTATGCTTTGAGATTGGTTGTTTTTTACCTCTAATTTGATAGGGGTCGTGTCTTTTTGTGCATGACTTGTCAAACTTACGGTGGTGGCTGCTATAAGCCCAATTGTTTTTAGATTTTTCATTGAATTGGCATGATTAGTTAAAGAATCATTTTTACTAATGATGCGATTTTCGGAAAGGGTGGCAGTTTCATTTGAAATTTTATTTCTATCTGTATTTATCCAATAAATAAAACTCACTGCTCCAATACTCGAAATAGCAACCAATGCACTCAAAGAATTACTAAGAAAGGGTGATCTAGCTTTAAAAGTAGGAACAGAACCACTTAAATTTGTACAAGATTCCGATAGAAATTGTTTGGAATTAGGTAGTTCAAAATGCTCAAATCGCTTTTTGTATAAGGTATCAATATTCCAAAAAAGTAGGAAAAAGACAGATTTCTTCTGCTTTTCATTTAGGAATTCCTTTATTTTCTTACGAGCTCTCGCCAGATGCGACTTTGAAGTACCTTCGCTAATACCGAGTTCTTGAGCAATTTGGGCATGCGTAAATCCATCAATTACATAAAGATTAAATACCATTTTATGATGCTCAGGCAATTGGTTGATTGCTACTAAAAGTTCATCTTCCGAGAAGTCATGATTTTCTTCGTGCATTGATTCTTCATTATTTTCCACCTCATTTTGTAGGTAATCGGTTATGTATTTTTGTTTTTGCTGGTTTCGCAAATATTGCAAACAATGATTCACCATGATTCGACGCAACCATGCTTCAAAAGGCCCCTTTCCTTCAAAATCATTTACTTTTTCATAAGCCAATAGAAAGGCATCATGAGCCAAATCTTCTGACAATTGCCTATCAGTTGTATAGCGGTAGCCCACACCTATCAATTTATTGATGTTTTGGTGGTAGGCTTTTTCCCAAAATGTTTTTGACACTATTATCAAATTTGAATGTTCCATAGATTACATGATACAAAAAATAGAAATGGTGGCAGATGAAATGCAAAAAAATTAAACCGAGTACATTGTTAGGCCAATAGTTTTTAGCTAACAGTGAATTAAACGTATGGCAATGTATTTAATGCACATCACAGGGTATTACTATTCGTGTAGCGACACTTACCAACAGAGAGTAATTAGCTCCAATAACAGCCCCAACCGATTCTGAGCTGTTCCTTCAACTTTGTTATACCAAGAGCAGGATAAGGCGAGTTGGGTAAACCAATTTTGGATAGTATATTTCCCTGAATTTTTAAGGTTCAACATCTCTAAACCCATTTTCAATGAATAAATTCACCAAAATTCTGGCGCTTACCTGCCTAGTTGTAGGAACGAAGGCGTATGCCCAAATTGGCGTAGGCGCTAAGGCACCCAAAGGAGCAGAACTACTTTTTGACGGTACCCGCAAAATGCTTGATGAAAAATGGACCTATTGGCAAGGGCCACGATTAGCAGCAAAACTTCCTATCAAATGGCAAATTGTCAACGACCCCACAGCTAAAGGTACGGTAATGAACTCAAACGACCCCGCTGCAGCAGGAGGTTTGTATGGTTCTGCTGACATCGTGACCAAGGAAACGTTTCGAGATTTTCGGCTGCATGTAGAGTTTTATATTTCAAAACCAGGAGGAAACAGTGGCGTTTACCTCCAAAATCGCTATGAGATTCAAGTACTTGACGGTGATACGACCAGTCACGGCATGGCCGCTGTAATTAACGAAACCCCATCGCCTTACCAATACTATAAAGGAGTTGGTCAGTGGAACTCGTATGATATTGTATTTCGAGCGGCTCGCTTCAAAGATGGCAAGCGGGTCGAAAAAGCAATGGTCACGCTGTATTTCAACGGAGTGAAAGTGCATAAAAACCAAACCATTAACCAAGTATGGGGTGGCCCCAATTCTGGCATTGATGGTGGAAACGACGGTGGCAAAGGCATTACCGATACTCCTCAAGGACTAAAACTTCAAGCCGAAGGCCATGATGTACTGTATCGAAATATTTGGATTAAAAAATTAGACCTCACAAGCCCTACTACTGATTTTTGATTTCAAGAAAAGCTGATTCATTCGAATGCTATTTTATCGAGTCAGAACCGAAAAACTGATGAGGTAAAATGGCATTTTTTATAAAGTCGATGTTGAACTAGGGGTAGATTTGGTTGAGAAAAAAACAAGGTTGGTTGAATATTTTTTTAGGGGCTAATAACACAAAATAGTTTTGAGGGATAATCAAAACCATCCGCCTCATGAAAAAATACTACTTTCTTTGTGGGCTAGCTATGTTGCTAGTTGTCTCAACTACATTTGGACAGACTGAAGTCGCCAAGAAAAAAACACTCTATGTGCGACGTAATGTCAAAAACTTTTCACAGAAAGAAATCGACGAGTTGATTCAGGCAATCCTTGCCATGAAAAAACGCCCCTCACTGTTTGACCCCTCAGTGAATGCCTATGATTATTTCCCAAAGATACATTGGGAGGCAATTAACGGTGCCAATGGTATGATGCACGCTCACGGGGCATCCATGAAAGGCATGAGCCACATAGCCCATGAAAACCCTGGCTTTTTGCCTTGGCATCGAGAGTTCTTACGGCGGGTAGAAGTAGAATTGCGCATTTCGACTGGCAAACCAGATTATACTTTGCCGTATTGGGATTGGACTGACCGCAACTATGACAACTACTTGTTCAGTGCGAACTTTATGGGCGGCAATGGCGATCCTAAAGACAGCTATGTGGTACAAGAAGGGGCGTTTGGAAAGAAAGCAGGAGTATTTAAGGTGACGTATCAATCGGAATACGACAATCCCGAAGGGGGGAACCTATATCTTCAGCGGCATTTTGGAAGTACCCCATTTGCCAAAAGTTTACCTAATACCAACGACGTTATTCAAGCCTTGAAAATACCTGTTTATGATTTGTATCCTTGGAACGCCGAAGCAATTCCCGAAACTAGTTTTCGTCAATTTTTAGAGGGATTTCGCCCGGTAAGAGGCGTTACGCCTACCACAGTGGCAGGACGTATGCACGGGCAAGTACACATTTTTGTAGGAGGGCATTTACTTTCAGATGCTTCCCCCAACGACCCACTGTTTTTTCTGCACCACTGTAATGTTGACCGAATATTTGCAGAATGGCAAGACCGTTGGGGACTCTATAATTTCCCTCGTTCTTGGCAAGATACGCTCAATAATGTTCGTCATACTTGGCAAGAAATAATGGAACCCTTTAACGTAACGCTCAAAAGTACGTTGGATATTCGAGGTAGTGGCGTGCGGTATGATACCCAAGGGGTTTTGAGTAACGTTGCCGACATTACTGGTCCGATGACAGTATTTCCTAATCCAACAGCCGACCTTGTTGAGATCAATCTTACAGGGGTAGAACTTGAGGAAGTACATTTACAATTACTCAACAGCATGGGAACACCCTTACAAAGCCAACAGGTAAGTGTAGAGAACCAAAATGTCCGTGCTACGATGGATCTAGAAGCCTATCAGCCGGGTATTTATTTTATTAGTGCCAACAGTGGTAAGGGAATTATTACTAAAAAAGTCATTCGCCAATGAGTACATCATTTGCCCCTTCGGCTCAAATACTCTACTTTTGCAGTAGTTTATTGATTAACTAGCCCAGTTATCCTCGATAGATTGGTTATACCATCGAATAACTGGTAAAACGAAAGGGGGGAATCCATGAAAAAACAAACCAAAGCCATCCGTATTCAAGCAGAGCGTTCGCACAATCGTGAACATTCGGTACCGCTATACTTAACATCGAGTTTTACGTTTGAAGACGCCGAAATGGGACGGGCGATGTTTGCCGAAGAAATCCCCGGCAATCTATATAGTCGTTACCAAAACCCTAACGTGGACGAGTTTGTCGATAAAATGTGCATGCTCGAAAACACCGAAGATGGCATTGCCTTTGCTTCGGGTATGGCGGCCAACTTTGCTGCTATGGCAGGCTTGCTTCAAAGCGGTGACCACGTGGTGGCTGCAAGGGCGCTGTTTGGATCCGCTATTCAGATTTTGACCAAAATTCTTCCCAAATGGGGCATTACTTGTACTTTTGTAGATGGGTACGACCTAGCCCAATGGGAGGCAGCTATTCAGCCCAATACCAAATTTTTGTTCTGCGAAAGTCCCTCTAATCCGGGTCTTGAGTTAATAGATTTAGGTGGCATTGGTCAGCTTTCTGCTAAGCATGGATTGATATTAGCCGTTGACAATTGTTTTGCTACGCCTGTGCTCCAAACCCCTGCCGACTGGGGTGCCGATTTGGTGATTCATTCTGCTACCAAATACATTGACGGCCAAGGTCGTGTGTTGGGAGGGGTGGTTTGCGGCAAGAAAGAGTTTATCGACCCTATTCGTTTTTTCTCTCGTCATACGGGACCAGCTATGTCGCCGTTTAATGCTTGGGTGTTGTCTAAGTCACTCGAAACGTTGCACTTACGTATGGAAAAACACTGTTCCAATGCTGCCAAACTAGCCGAGACATTGGTCAATCACCCTGCGCTCAATTCTGTGCATTATCCGTTTCTGACTTCGCACCCACAGTATGAATTGGCCAAAAAACAAATGCGTTGGGGTGGTGCTATCCTCACCATCGACATCAAAGGTGGCTTCGACGCCGTACAGGCTTTTTCCGAAAATCTTAAAATAGCATCTATTTCTCCCAACTTGGGCGACGTACGTACTATTATTACGCACCCTGCTTCTACTACACACTCAAAACTTCCAGCGGCTGAAAAAGCCCAAGTAGGTATTACCGAAGGCTTAGTTCGCATTGCAGTTGGTTTAGAAGCAGTTGAAGACCTTATTGCCGATTTTGAGCAGGCTTTGATCAAAGTTTTGGAGCTTGAGCAAGTAATGTAATCGGCTTTATCATCCTGATTTTATCACTTGCCTCCTGCTCTAGCTGGAGGCATTGTTTTATCAACTATCGTCAAATGACCCCCAAACAACAAGGTTTTTTCTTTCCACCCGAATGGCATCTGCATCGAGCAACATGGCTCACGTTTCCGCACAATGAGGCATCGTGGCAGGGCAGCAAGCGACAACAAATGTATCCGCAGTATATAGCCTTTATCAAAGCCATCAGTGCAGGTGAAAAGGTTTGCCTAAATGTTCATAATGAGTTAGTTAAGCAAATAGCATTGGTCGAATTAGAAAAAGGTGGCGTTGATTTATCACAAATTGAATTCTTGCTAACGCCTACCAACGATGCTTGGTGTCGTGACCATGGACCGTCATTTTTGATAAACCCAACTACCAACCAACGCCTAGTATTAGATTGGGGTCACAACGCTTGGGGTGGCAAATATCCACCTTTCGACGACGACGACCGCATCCCGACCAAAGTAGCCGAATATCTTGGGCTTCCTGTCATAGAACCAGGTATTATCATGGAAGGGGGCTCGGTCGAATTTAACGGAGCTGGCGCTGTGCTAACGAGCAAGTCTTGTTTACTCAATCAAAATAGAAATCCGCATCTGACCCAAGCGCAAATTGAGCAATATTTGATTGATTACTACGGCATTGACCAAGTGCTATGGGTAGCCGATGGCATTGTAGGCGACGACACCGACGGCCACATTGACGATACCACTCGCTTTGCTAATGAAGAGACTGTATTGGCTGCCGTAGCGCCATCACATGATGAAAATCACGACGTGCTAGCCGCTAACCTAAAAATGCTCAAAACGATGCGTTTGCTGAATGGTAAGCCCTTAAATATCATCGAATTGCCCATGCCTGACCCAGTGGTGATTGACGATTTTATGACGCCAGCTTCGTATGCTAATTTCTATATCTGCAATGCCGGAGTGATTGTGCCCACCTATCGTTGTGTGCAAGACCAAACCGCCGTTGATATTTTGTCGGCTGTATTTCCTAATCATCCTATTATTCCGCTTGATGCTACTGATATTATTTGGGGTCAAGGAAGTTTTCATTGTCTGAGTCAGCAGGAGCCATTGGTTTAATGTTATTTTTCTCGCTGACAAATGACAATTCAGCAAGCATCAGTAGGTAATTACTTTTGTGAGCTTCGGCGAGTTATTACTTTTGCGAACTTCTGCTAGAAAAAACCAATAAAAAGCCACCAACGATGACCGAAAACGATATTGTAAATGGGCTATAATTTCCAACATAACATACCAAAAATTGGACTACTAATCGTATTGGGTTTGTTCATTTTTTCATGCAAACCTCTCCAATTCACTGCTGCGATGCACCCGCAATCCCTCAAAGCAATAGATTTGGAAGAGACCCTAACGGGCTCTGACGAAATCTTGATGGTGTATTCTCTCACGGCATTTGACCAAAACAAAAAAATAACCAGTACGACCAATCGAGTGTGGGGAGTCGAAAAAGTAACGACCAACCAATTATTTGGCAAGGAGAAATTTGTTCCGGTGCAGTTAGCCATTCCGCCCAAAGGACAAATAGAAGCCTCTGTTATTTTGTTAGAAATAGAAAATTATCAAAAAGCCCAACAACTCATCGAAAAACTACGCAAAGCCAATGGCCTAGCTACCATTCCGATGATGGCATTAGAGGTAGGTGAGGCAGCCACACCCCTCCGATACTTGACCATTGCCTTGTCGGTTTTAGGAGAGTCGCTCAAAATGGCCGCTTACTTTGATACCAACGACCTTCTGGGTGAGCAAACGTATTTGTTAAGCACGAGCGAGTTAAAAAAGAAAAACTTTCAGATGCGAATCCCTGTTACATTCAAAGACAAACACCTTACAGGCACTTACGAATATCAGTTGGTTTATGACCTTACGGTAAAAGGCAGTCCTGCAAAACGCAAGTAAAACGTATTTTCTTACTAACTTTGAAGCTTCGTACAATATTTACCTAGTAAAAACAGTTAGTGAAACGATAAACCTGAGGCATTCGATACACTACGGTTACTATGGGTTGAATGGTGTATGACAAGTAATTAGCCCGTTAGTCGTTGCCAAAACTTGTTACCATTTGTACTAGCCTGTAGTGTCTTTAGGGAATAGTCTAATATCTATCATTAACCCAATAACGAGTATAGCAAGTGCCACAACTTGCCTGACCCAAACCCCAAATTTATGGTCCAACGAGTATGTTTGATAGCCGTATTGGCTACAGCTTTCTTGGCTTGTAAAACTCTTCAACCCGTTGCTAATCAGACTTTTTCTGCTTCTGCGCCTACGGAAGTTGCGCCTACTGAGTCAGCAACAGCCCCAACTCTACCCGCCGACCCGATTGTAATGACCATCGGTAACAAACAAATTACGGCGAGTGAGTTTGCACAAGTGTATAAGAAAAATCTCCTCACCGCCGATAGTGCTAATACCGAAAAAAGCATCAAGGACTACGCTGAGCTATTTGTAAATTTTAAACTCAAAGTGTTAGCCGCCGAAGCCGAAGGACGTGATACCACCGAGGCATTTCGAGAAGAATTGGCGGGCTATCGCAAACAGTTAGCCCAGCCCTATCTCACCGAAAAAAACGTATCCGAAGGCCTAGTTAAAGAAGCGTACGACCATCTTAAAGAAGAAGTAAACGCAGCGCATATCTTGATTTCGTGTGCCTCCGATGCCGAGCCAAGCGATACCCTCAAAGCCTACAACAAAGCCATTGAAGTACGTGAAAAAGCACTGAAAGGCGAGAGTTTTACCGAATTGGCTAAGCAGTATTCCGGCGATCCGTCAGCAGCATACAATGGCGGAGAGTTAGGGTATTTTACGGCTTTTCAAATGGTTTATCCTTTTGAATTAGCGGCTTACCAGACCCCAGTCGGCAAGGTTTCGATGCCTATTCGTACGCAGTTTGGCTATCATATTATTAAGGCCATCAATCGCCGAACCTCCCGAGGCAAGGTAAAAGTGGCTCAAATCGTGACACGCTTCAAACCAAACTCTACCGAAGAAGACCGAGTAGCCGCACGCCAAAAAATAGATGAAATCTATGCTAAGCTACAAGCTGGAGAGAAGTTTGAGACGCTATGCAAGATGTATTCAGAAGATGCTAGTTCTCGGGGTAATAATGGTGAACTACCTGCCTTTGGCGTTGGCGAAATGGTCACTCCTTTTGAAGAAGCAGCCTTTGGCTTAGAAGACCCCGGTGCCATCTCAAAGCCATTTCAGACGCAATATGGTTGGCACATTGTGAAGCTCATAGAACATAAAGACCTAGAGCCATACACTACCATGCAGGCATTTTTACGACAAAAAGTACAAGCCGATAGTCGCTCGAATCTCGGCAAGACCGCCCTGGTAAAACGCCTCAAAAAAGATACGAAGTTTGTAGAAGACCCTATCGTAGTACAAGACGCTCTCAACAAAGCTGACACAACGCTGCTTTATGGCAAATGGAGTTTTGCAGCAGCAGGAGCCGAACTCAACAAAACTATCTTCACCGTAGGCGACTCACCTGCATCGGTGCGAGAGTTTTATGAGTACGTCAAAAAAAACAAAATACCTAACCAAGGCTCTCCACAAGTAGTGATGCGCCGAATGTACGATGAGTTTGTCAACGAGCGATTCATCAAAAACGAAGAAGCTAATTTAGAGAAAAAATACCCTGATTTTAAGGCGCTTATGCAAGAATACAGAGACGGTATTTTGTTGTTTCAGATGATGGAACAAAACGTCTGGCAGAAATCGGTACAAGACTCAACAGGGCTTAGAGCCTATTATGAGAAAAATAAAACTCGTTATCCGATGCCTGAGCGTGTCAATGCGAGCTTTATTGGAGCCGACTCAAAAGAAGTGCTCGACCAAGCAAAACAAGCCTTGTCCCAAAGTCCTATTCCGATTAGTCGAAAACTCAACGACATGCTGTTTGACAAAAATCAAACAGTACTTACACCCGAGCAAAAAGAGAAACTATTTGACGTTATTGTAATTCTGACAAAAAACCCAGACTACAAGGTCGAAATCAATGGTAATATTGACGTAAGCGAACGTGATACCGTATCAGCAGGGCGAGCACGAAGTGTAGTGAAATACCTTGTTGAAAATCGAATCCCGATGACTCGCATCATTGAAAAAGATAACGGTAAACTCAAAATTGTGTCTCGAACCGAGAAAAACCGAAATCAGCGAGTTGGGTTTATGTTTTACACCACCAACCGCAAAGACCTTGAGAAGCATTACAACACCGAAAAATCAGACCGTTTGGCCTTGCTTGATGGCTATTTCAAGAAAGGAGACAACAAAATCATGGATGGCATACCATGGAAAATAGGTCCACAAGCATTCGAAAAAAGCGGACGTTTTTATGACATTATCATAAAAAAAATAGACACCCCTCGCTCTAAAACCTTGGACGAAGCCCGAGGTGCCGTCATTAACGATTACCAAAACTATCTGGAGAAAGAATGGGTGGCTCAATTGCGAAAGCAATACCCTGTCATCATCAACGAAGAAGAATTGAAAAAATCAGTCAAATAAGCAGCAACCAAATCACTGCTATCAGAAACCGTAAGAAACTGCTATCTTTGCAGGAATTGAAATCGTTATGAAGTTAAAAAATATTGGATGGATTGCCTGCTTAAGCTGGTGCATGTTGGGTCAGGCAATAGCTCAACAAAATCCGATTGTGATTGACAAAATCATCGGAAAAGTTGATAATTACTACATTCTAAAATCTGATCTTGAGAGCAGTTACGCCCGTTATGCGGGCGAGCAACAAAAGCCCACTCGTTGTCAGATTTTACAGAACTTGTTCATTATCAAGCTATTGCTGGCAAAAGCTGAGATTGACTCGGTAACAGTAGAAGACAAACGGGTTGAGTCAGAGATGAATGCCCGTATGGAAAACTTTATAGCCCAGTTTGGCTCTGAAAAGCGAATCGTCGAAGCCTATGGCAAAAGCCTTGAGTCCATCAAAAGCGACGTGCGCCAACAAGTAAAAGAAGGGATGATTGCTCGCCGTATGCAGGACAAAATCACCGAAAATGTGAAAATTACGCCAAGTGAAGTCAAAAAATTCTTCAATGGAATTCCAAAAGATAGTATCCCAACCGTACCCACCGAAGTAACCGTAGCACATATTGTAAAGTATGCTAAAGTAACAAAGGACGACAAAAACAAAATCAAAGAACGGTTGTTAGAACTTAAACGTCGTGCTCTGGCTGGCGAAGACTTTGGGGCATTGGCGAAGGAGTTCTCGGAAGACCCAGGTTCAAAACAAAACGGTGGGTTGTATGTAAACGTAACCCGTGGTAAGATGGTGCCTCAGTTTGAAGGAGCAGCCTTGAAGACCAAACCTGGGCAGATTTCAGACGTCGTGGAAACCGACTACGGATTCCATATTATCAAAACCGAAGAAATTCGAGGCCAAGAATACACCTGTCGCCACATTTTGCTGCGCCCCGACTATAATCGTTTGGATGTAACTGAGCCAACTCGGTATTTGGATAGCTTACGTACACTCATTTTGGCCGACTCTATCAAATTTGAAAAAGCTGCCAAATCTTATTCTGACGATAAAGCCACCAACGATGCGGGGGGTATCTTACTCGACCCTCAAAGTGGCTCGCCTCGGATGCCGTTCGACGAAAGCATGGACTCCTACTTGTACCTGACCTTAGACTCGATGAAAGTAGGAGCTGTATCAAAACCCGTTCAGTATCGAACCGAAGACGGTAAAACAGCCATGCGTTTGATTTTTTATAAAGTGAAATATCCACCACATATCGCCAGCATCAAAGACGACTATCAAAAATTGGCTACCATTGCCTTGGCTCGTAAAAAGAACTTAGAAATTGATAAATGGTTCATAAAAGCCAAATCGGAGGTATTTTTTAGTGTGGACGATGAATACAAAGACTGCGAGATATTGGCAGGCACGGGGCAGTAGGAAAATTAACAATGAACCCTCTTACCAAGCGTGCACGCATCGAATGAGGTAAATGGTGCGACGGTTGCCAAAAACCCGTCGTTCGTCGTTGAAAACAGGTAAAATGGAGCGCAACCCTTGCAATTGCTTGTGGCTACCGATTTTTTTGCAGATGTTTACAAAAACGAACTGTTTGTTTTGAAAGCAATACAAAGATTTTTTTTGATTTTATAACCGAATGCAAACCTATTCATCTGACGTAGAGGCGGTTGATGCGCTGAACGAATCGTACAAAAAACTTCACAACGAAATTTCAAAAGTTGTTATTGGTCAAGACGAAGTCATTAGGCTCTTATTGACTGCCATTTTCTGTCAGGGTCACTGCCTTTTGGTGGGGGTTCCAGGTTTAGCAAAAACGCTCTTGATCCAGACGATTGCAGGAGCGCTAGATCTGTCGTTCAATCGGATTCAGTTTACACCTGACTTGATGCCCTCTGACATTACAGGTTCTGAAACCCTTGACGATAACCGCAATTTTCGGTTTGTAAGAGGTCCCATCTTTGCCAATATCATCTTAGCTGACGAAATTAACCGTACGCCTCCCAAAACACAGTCAGCTTTGCTGGAGGCCATGCAAGAATACGCCGTGACGATTTCGGGACAAAAGCACTTGTTAGATAAGCCCTTCTTCGTATTGGCTACCCAAAACCCCATCGAACAAGAAGGAACCTACCCGCTTCCTGAAGCCCAGCTTGACCGCTTTATGTTCATGGTTCAGTTAGATTATCCTTCGTTTCAGGCAGAATTGGACATCGTAAAAAGTACCACGTCAAACCAGCGTTATCAAGTACAAGAAGTGGTGTCTGGCGCCGAAATCATGGCTTTTCAGCAATTGGTTCGGAAAGTGCCTGTAGCCGATAACGTAGTGGACTACGCTGTGCGCTTGGTGCATAAAACCCGCCCAAAAACTGATTTGGCCTCTAAAGATGCCAACGACTACTTAGAGTGGGGCGCAGGGCCACGGGCTTCTCAAAACTTGATTTTAGGAGCGAAGTGTAATGCCTTGTTCAATGGCAAATACTCGCCTGACATCGAAGACGTTAAGGCAGTGGCTTTCCCAATCCTACGCCACCGAATTGTTCGCAACTTCAAGGCTGAGGCCGAAGGTATTTCGGTGGACGACATCATCCGTCGCTTGATGTAATGCCGTTTACTCAATGTGTATGTACAACCATTGAAAACTAAACATTTTGACCAATATTTGAGGTGTGAGAAATTCACACCTCTTTTTTTTAATAAACATGAAAACACTCACCTTCATTTTAGTCGGAACGATTGTCTTTTCTACGGCCTGTTTGGCTCAAGACAAAGAACAAAAAAGCACCATTGATGCAGCGTTGGAGAAATGCATGGATAAAAACCCATCTACACATGGCACTATGAGTTGCATCATCGAAGCCCAAAAGCAGTGGGATGCCGAACTAAACAAACACTACAAAACCCTAAATTTAAAGCTTAACCCTGAGCAAAAAGCCGCTTTGTTGAATGCTCAACGAGAATGGATTAAGTGGCGTGATTTAGAATTTAAAAGCATTGATGCTCTGTACAGCACGTTAGAAGGCACCATGTTTCAGCCGATGCAATTGAATAGCAAAATGGAAGTGGTAAAGCAACGAGCTTTGGCTCTAAAACATTACAGCGAGCTAATGGAAATGAACTAACCCCCGGTGTTTTTGGACATAATTTGTACCTTATTCGTGGTGGCAAGAGGACTGTATGGCACAAAATACAGAATCAACTAGCAAGGAGACTATTACTCTTTTTAGAAAAAATAGTATTCTGAAAAGGGTTGATTATGAGCAACTTCTAAATCAAAAAGAACAAAGAACACACGCTGTATTACTTACGGAAATATTATTTTGTGTTACTTTAAGGTAGTTATAAGTCAAAATTCTGTACCTTTCTAAGCCATTGCTGTAGGGACTCAGAAAAATTGATTTAGTCCATCATGAGTTTTACGCTGCTGCTGCTTCTGCTGACGTGCCATTGGATAGCTGACTATACCCATCTTCAAACTCCTTGGATGCTCAAGGCGAAGGCTGTCGGTATGCCCTTATTCCCGATTTTTGTTCATGCGGGCGTACATGCCATTTTACAAGGAACGGTACTGTTATTTTTTGTTAGTGGCGAAAAATGGGTGTACTTGTTTATTCTACAATGGGCCAGCCATTTTGTGATTGATGTCTGGAAAGGCCGCATGAATGGATGGTTTCCAACCTTGAAAAATCCATCTAATCAGTGGCATTGGGTCATCTTCGGTTTCGATCAATACCTACACCAAATCGTAATTGTCATCATCGCTTGGGGGGCTGCTTCCTAAGTCTTTCAGTTGAGGGACGTTTTCCATTTCTCCACATCAGTTGGAGTATCCAAATCCACAATTCCTTTTTCAAAGTTGAGCAACGCAGTGTCTTCAAGGTATTGATTCACAATTACTTTAGCGCCTTTGTCACCTTCAAGGTTGAGTAAAGGTTCAAAATACTTGCGTGTAAACAAGACAGGAATTCCCACTTGTCCTGCGTATTGGCAAGCTACAATTCCTTTTTGAGCAATGGCTTGTACCTCCACCATTCGCCGAATCAAGGCTGTCGAAACGAAAGGTTGGTCGGAGGCCAAAATCACAACAGCATCGAGGTGTTTATCAATCATGTAAGTGCCCACCAGTCCCATTTTGATAGAAGAGGCCATGCCACTTTGCCAATGTGGATTGTCAATAAACGTAAGATGGTGCAAATCAACGATTTCGGGGACAATAGCGGGTTTGTTAGCACCCAATACTACGACCACAGGCCGATACATAGTAGCTAAGGCTTGTTGGGCTAGGTGATGAATGAGACTCGTAGAACCCATCGAAATGAGTTGCTTGGGTGAGCCCATCCGAGACGAAGCCCCAGCCGCTAACAGGATGATACCCACCTTGTTGAGGGGCGTTTCTGATTGATTGGTTGGTTCAGCTATCACTTTCTTAAACTTTTCACTTCCTCGGGGGTGATGTATTTGCCCTTGTTTCCCCAGTTGTTGTACATAAAATTCATCACATCGGCTACTTCTTGGTCAGACAAAGTGCCAAAGTTCTCCATTTCAGAGTTGTAGTCTTTTCCATTTATTTTGACAGGACCTTTTTGTCCTTGGATGATAGACTGAATGGATTTTTTCCAGTCTTTTAGATAATCCGCTTTGGCCACGGGCGGGTAAATTCCTTCGATACCTTCGCCCTGATGCCCGTGGCATAGTTGGCAGTGGGTTACATACACCGATTTGCCTCGGGTGATACTTTTTTGGAGTGGTGTTTCGTCCGCCAGCCGAAACGAAACTCCCGCCAGCGATACCGCCGTCAGAAGTACTGCGAATACTGTGTTCATGTATTGTTTTTGGTTAGGTTTTCTTGATTAAGGGTTGCCCCAAGCATTGGATGGATACCCTACCTCGGTCAGGAATAAGCCTTCTGGCGGGGCGGCTTGTCCTGCTTTACGGCGATCTTTCGCCAAAATGATGTCATCGAAGGTAGCTACTGGGCGTTTGCCCAAACCCACATCCAAAAGTGTACCTACAATAGCCCGTACCATCCCTCTCAAAAACCGATTAGCTTTGATATGAAACACCAACATGTCGCCTTGTGTTAGCCAATGCGCTTCGGTAATGGTACAGTCAAAGGTATAAACTTGTGTGTTTACTAAGCTAAAACTCTGAAAATCGTTGTATTGAAGCAACTTTTGAGCTGCTTGGTTCATCAGCGCTACATCAAGAGGGCGTTCAAAAAAATAGGCCATGTTAGGCAAGAAAGGCGATTTGCGTCGGCAAATTCGGTACTCATACTTGCGATAAGTGGCATCAAAACGAGCATGAAGTTGGGCCGGCACTTCAACGATTTGCCTGATGGCAATGTCGGGCGGTAAGAGTTTGTTGAGCCGATACACCAACTGCACAGGGTCGAAACGGTCCTGCGTATCAAAATGTGCAAATTGCTGCTCGGCATGTACTCCTGTGTCGGTTCGGCCACTCCCTACAATTTCTACCGGCTGCCTAAGCAAGGTCGAAAGCGCTTTTTCGATAGTTTCTTGAACAGTAGTAGCCTGTGGCTGAATCTGCCAGCCATGATAAGCCGTTCCGTTATAAGCCAATTCGATAAAAAAACGCATGCTGATGGATGAGGCAGCGAGCCGCCCTTAGCGATGATTCACGACTAAATTTCATTGTTGGCATTCAAATTCATGCCAGCGTAAAAATCCAAGGGTTTGTTTTTCAGTTGCTTAGTCCAAAATGCAATTTGACCCGTATGATACGAATAATGCTCAGTAACATGCACAATGATGCCAATGGCAGACAACTCAAAGCACTGGACTGTTCTGACACGAAGCAAATCGGTGTCATCTAAGTGCCGAATTACTTCGCAAGCATCCTGTACAGTGGTCGTTAGTTTTTGAAATAATTCAGCTTTGGTAAAACCCTCTGTTGCTGCAAATTCAGCCTCTCGAACCCGATGGTCGTGTACTTGACCCAAGCCAGACAGAATGTACTGAGTGATGTTGCCGCATAGATGCAAAAGCAAATTACCCACACTGTTTGAACTCCCGTTGGGACGTTGCCAGACTTCGTATTCGGTAAGCTCTGCCAAGCATTTTTCAATACGAGGCGTGTTCACCTCCAAGTGAATAATAGACTGTTGGAGAAACTCTTGAGCTATTGCTGACATCATTAGGTGAAAATTTCTTGAACATTGACTTGAAAATCAGGAAATTGTGTAGATGTGGCGATGCCTTCTTTCTCATAAAAGCCCGTCTGGATCTAGTTGTCATTTTCTAACGAAAACGTATAAATCATTTCCATTTCAGGTACGGCAATCCAATATTCGTTCACACCTGCCGACTCGTATAGATAGTATTTCTCATTGAAATCTCTCTTGATAGTAGAAGGAGAGGAGATTTCAATAATAAACTCAGGAGCACCTACACAACCATTATCATCTAATTTGGAAGTATCACAAATCACGCAAATATCAGGCTGCACCACAGTGAATACCTTTTGATTATTGCGTGGCTTATAGTCAGGATTGGGCAATCGTACATCAAAAGGGGCATTATAGACTTCACAAGTGCGATTTTCTAATAACTGATACAACCTGCGCTGAAACTGGGTCGAAATTTTTTGATGCTTGCGCCTCGGTGCAGGCGACATCAGATAAATTTTACCTCGAATAAGCTCAACTGTTTCTTCAAATTGCCATTTGAGATAATCGGCATACGTGTAAGTGCCGTTGAGGTCCAAATCAGAGAGCTGGGTTATCATGGCTCCTAAGAATAAAATTATCCTTCAATAATACGTGCCAACGAGTTGCTGTATAGGTTTTTAGCCTCAGATGAGGAGATAATACGCTCGCCATCAATCACGTAATTGTCGCTGGTTACTTTGCCCAAGTTAGCAAATGTTACGCCTGATTTTTGCAAGAAAGTGATGAACTCGATTTGCTTTTCAGGCTTCACCGAAACCACCACCCGGCTTTGTGACTCGCCAAACAAGAAGGCATCCTTACGAACTTTTTCGTCGGTAGCAATGCTGAAGCCCAAGTCTCGGTGCATGGCCGACTCGGCCAAGGTAGTAAATAATCCACCATCTGATACATCGTGCGCCGACACAATTAAGCCACTTGTAATCAGTCCTTTGATGGCCTGCTGAAGTGCATATTCTTCGTCTAAATCAAAGGCTGGAGCAGGGGTGTTTTTGACACCACGATACGAATATAAGTATTCGGATGATGCAATGTCATTTTTAGAAGCCCCTACTAAGTAAATGGCATCGCCAGCGTGTTTAAAATCAAGCGTCATAAAGTTATCTTGATTTTCCATCACACCCAGCATCCCGATGGTTGGTGTCGGAAACACTGGCCCTTCGTCAGACGACTGGTTGTAAAAACTCACGTTACCACCCGTTACAGGCGTTTCAAATTTTTCGCAGGCTTTTTTCATGCCTTTAATGGCTCCTACAAATTGCCAATAGACTTCGGGCACATAAGGATTCCCAAAGTTTAGGCAGTTGGTGATGGCCACTGGCTCACCTCCAGCACACACGATGTTACGAGCCGATTCAGCTACTGCAATGGCACAACCTTGCTCAGGGTCGGCATTGACGTAGCGGCTGTTACAATCTACCGTAATCACAATTGATTTTTCGGTGTCTTTTACGGTCACCACGGCAGCGTCAGATGGGTTGTTGAGCGTGCGAGTACTGGTACCGATGGTACAGTCGTATTGCTCATAAATCCATTTTTTGGAGGCTACGTTCGGATGCGACAGCAAATGTTTGGCTATGGCTTGGAGTTCGTCGGTGCTGCTTACATCACTAACGCTCTCGATGCTAAATTTCAAACTTTCTTGATAGTAGGCAGGCTCACGGTATTCTCGGTGATAAACAGGAGCTCCTCCGCCTAAAACCAACGATTCGGCTGGCATATCGGCGACTAATTCGCCAAAACGATAGAAGCGAAGACGTTGACTATCCGTAACTACCCCGATTTGGGCGCAGTTCAAATCCCATTTATCAAAAATCTGCTGAATGAGTTCTTCTTTCCCTTTTTCAACCACGACCAACATGCGCTCCTGCGACTCGGATAACAGCAACTCAAACGGCTTCATGTTGGGCTGACGAGTGGGCACTTTGTCGAGGTCAATGTCCATCCCATGTTCGCCTTTGGCCGACATTTCGGAGGTCGAGCAGATAATCCCTGCTGCACCCATGTCTTGAATCCCTACCACAAAACCCGTTTCGATGATTTCGAGTGTGGCCTCTAGCAAAAGCTTTTCTTGGAAGGGGTCACCTACCTGTACGGCAGGTAGTTTTTCCGTTGATTTTTCTGAAATATCTTCACTCGCAAACGAAGCCCCGCCAATACCGTCTTTGCCCGTAGCCGAACCTACAATAAAAACAGGGTTGCCTACGCCATAACTAATGGCACGAGCCACTTTGTCAGTTTTGACGATACCCGCCGAAAACGCATTGACCAAGGGGTTGATGTTGTAGCAATCGTCAAAGAATACTTCGCCACCGACTGTAGGGATACCGAAGGCGTTACCGTAGTCGCCGATACCTTTGACTACCCCTTTGAGCAAACGTTTGGTTTTGGCTAGTTCCAAATTACCGAAGCGAAGCGAATTCAACTGAGCAATAGGGCGAGCACCCATCGTAAAAATATCACGGTTGATGCCTCCTACGCCAGTGGCTGCACCTTGGTAAGGCTCCAGCGCCGAAGGGTGGTTGTGTGACTCTATCTTAAAAGCACAACCGTAGCCGTTTCCTAAGTCAACCAACCCGGCATTTTCTTCACCTGCTTTGGCAAGCATTCGAGGAGAATCTTTAGGCAGTGTTTTGAGCCAAACAATTGAGTTTTTGTAGGAACAGTGCTCCGACCACATCACCGAATACGCCGCCACTTCAGTAAAAGTGGGCTTGCGGCCAAGGATGTCACAGATTAAATCGTATTCTTCTGAAAGTAAACCCAGCTTGCGAGCTGTTTCGACGGTGGGTAGCGCTTCTTGAACTTGCATGTTATGAGACACGAGTTGGATAGACAGGAAACATGAATGTAGTTTTGGTATCTGACTACATCGAATTTTGGGGCAAAGGTAGGGCTTTAGAAAGCCAACAACAACCTTAGACCCGAAAAAAGCAAATTAAGATAGCAGAGTAAAAATTTTCAAGCATTTAATTTTTAGCAATACTCTAATTATCACCGAATCAAAGTCTCCCCTATTGGGGGAGATTTAGAGGGGGCTGCTTAAAATAGGGGTGAGGGGTGATTGAATTGTCTTTAGGTCAGCCCAAGAAGTCTCAAGAACAGTCTTGTAGCGATTACAATGTTAAAAATGTTAAAAACCTTGTAGATTTCTGAAAAGCTCTTCAATTTCAAGCCGTTAAATCTATCAAATGCAATGAAAAAACTCATCAACATAGGACTCGTGCTCGTTGTAGCCATTTGCATGAGTAGCTGCTTCGTGGGGTACCGAGGCGGTTATGGTTACCGTGATTACGGTTATCGTCCTTATGGAGGATATGGATACGCCCCACGAGTCTATGTCCCTGCGCCAAGAGTATATGTAAACCCACCTCGGTATCGCTATGGGTACGGTGGCCATCACAATGGCAATCGTAATTACGGTCGGAGAAGATAACAGTCGAGTACACACGAAGCCCTCACATGACGTAGGATTTTCCTACGTCATGTGAGGGCTTTTGCATGTAGAAAACACTGCGGTACTAGTGCAAACCTCGTACTTTTTTCCAGAAATAGTAGGTGAGCATCTGAAAAGATAGAAAAATCAATGGCGAGACAATGAGTATAAAACTATCGCCAGCAAAGGCCCTTGAAGCACAAGCGCCCAAAAAGTGAAACGTAAAGCCTGCATAGGCCCACTCTTTGAGCAAGGAATATTTGGTTTGAACTACGGCCAACGCTCCTAATACTTTGGCCGTACCCAGAATTGACATGATGTAGATAGGATAGCCCAAGTGGATCATAATCTGTTGGCCTTCTTCTACTCTCATTAAGCCGACAATACCATCCATAAGCATGGCTATGGCAAAAAGTAACGTAACAATCCAATAAATCAGTTTGGTGGTTTTAGGAGTCATAGGAGAGGGGCTGTTTAGTGTATGTTTTTTCGTACTAAGCAAAGTAATGTTGTATCGGTTTGATACCATTCGATACAGGGAAACGTATCATCAAAAAGCGGCAGTTGCATCAACTTCATAAAAACGTCTTTCACCAGATGCGTTTTTGATTGCCAATCGAGCATGGTTTCATACAGATAGTCACCTGCTGGGATGGTAAATAACTCCAACCCTAAAGTTGGGGCTTCGTCTGTGCTTAAAGCCGAAGTCGCTACTTTATAAATAATATTGCCTTGGTGATCTAAATACGAGACTCCGTAGAAGTGCCTTAGATGTGGTTGTGGCACTTGGCGCATAAGTTGATCAAAAGCATCTTTGATGCCTTCTGGAAAGCTGGAAACTTGTTGACAAAGTAACTGAATATCAGCGTCGAAAGTATAGGTGTTCATCAGAAAAAAATGCTTGATTACACTGCAAACCTACGTACTTTCTAGCCACTGAACAGTGTGTAAATACGGCAATAAAAGGGGGTATTTGCGCCAACATTGAACAACTATAACATTACCCCTGCATCAGCTGCCATCCTTCGGGCGATTTGTAGGTGCCACAGGTAGGCCCGCCATCTTTGCCTGTTCCCGGAATCCGAATGGTGACTACTAATGCTTGGCTTAACGCTTGTTGCACTGATGCTGCCGAGATGGTGTGGATTGGAACTTTGAGCCTACGCCCCCAACTAGCGTCTTGCTGGCCAGCATACGTACCAATATCAAGGTAAACAAATCGCTCTTTGGGTGAGCCTTGCGCCCAATCTCCACCAAAAATAGGGGTGTGGTCGTCGGCCCATTTTACAGTAAGATAAAACTCAAATTCCATGGAAGCTTTACTTCGTTGGATTTGCTCGGTTTGATAATGACTACCTTTACCTTTCTGAATGCCAATGTTCACATTTGGAGGCGGCATTTCTAAAACGATACGGCAGGCCAAGTTAGAAACAGGTTGTGTTTTCATGTTGAAGAGAAGAAAAGAAGTGCTTGTTAAATACTTGATAAATAGTGTAGTAGGTGTATTTTAGGCTTCAATTACAAATTCAATTTCTTTCAAATCAAAATATTCTAAGTAGCCATCCGTCTCTACGGCTAAGCGACCCATTTCGTCGATACCAACAATTTGACCTAAAAATACCTTGCCGTTTCGTCGGAAGTAATGGTACTCTTGGTAGCGAAACAAAATGGAAAGGTACTTGACTTTGAGGCTATCAAAAGAGCTGTTCTTGAGTTGTAAATAGTTCTTTTCGAGTGAGATAAGCAGCGTATTCAGCAAGGGTTCTAATTCGTAGCGAAACGGTTGGCCTGTTTCTCGCCGTAGCGAAGTAGCCGTAGGCGTTTGGAATTCGAGTTGGTTGATGTTGAGGCCAATGCCAATAATCGAGTAACCAATAGCATTGCTTTGTAAAAGGTTCTCGATGAGAATACCACCCATCTTCCGATTGCCAACGTAAATGTCGTTAGGCCATTTGATGCGAAGCGATTCTTCCAAAAAGGGGCTAAAACATTCGTAAACCGCCAATGAGACAGCAATGTTGAGGCGAAACTGTTCGGTAGGGCGTAAGAACGTAGGACGTAAAATTAAAGAGAACGTTAGGTTAGCATCGGCCTCCGTTTCCCATGTATTACCACGCTGCCCACGGCCAGCAGTTTGGTGAGAAGTGAGAATAACCGTTCCCTCAAAATCGTCACCCTGTTGAATTTTTTGTGCCGCAATGTCGTTAGTAGAATGACAAGTTGGCAGATAAATGAAATTTTTTCCCACAAAAAGTGTATTGGGCTGAAAATTGTGCATTAAATTTTGCTAATTTGGTTCTGAAATAAA
This sequence comes from Spirosomataceae bacterium, assembly GCA_046329195.1. Taxonomy (GTDB): domain Bacteria; phylum Bacteroidota; class Bacteroidia; order Cytophagales; family Spirosomataceae; genus JAXLVB01. The sequence continues at coordinate 150,045 of JAXLVB010000002.1, forward strand.
CAATATAGTTACCAAGCGCTAAGAAAGTCTTAAAGCGAACGACTCCCTACCCTGTGTAGTTGTCTAACAAAAGTGCTACCACTTTTCCGTTCTTGTCGATTTTTTAACAAAATTACGCACAACGGGTTCAATCAGCACTGCCTACGTTTTGAAAAACGAACTCTTATCTTGGAACGCAACGATTAACAAAGCTGCATGAAAGTACGAAAAAAGAAAGAAACAGAAGTTAGTTCACAAACCTTGTGCGAGCTGGTTGTGAAAGGAATGCAAGAGAAAAAAGCCATTGATGTAGTAGTGCTTGATTTGCGCAACGTCAAAAATGCCATCGCCGATTATTTTATCATCTGCTCGGGTAATTCGGATACTCAAATTGATGCCATTGCCGACTCTATTGACGAAGAAGTCTTCAAAGGGGTTCAGCAACATCCTTGGCACCGAGAAGGGAAAATGCAACGAGAGTGGATTCTGCTTGATTATGTGGATGTAGTGGCTCATGTCTTTAAAAAAGAACGGCGAGATTACTACCGTCTGGAAGACCTCTGGGGAGATGCGGAGTTTACGTATGTGGACGAAGCCATGACGTTTTCGACCGTTTAAATACGTAACTTTACCTTTCGTCCCTAAAGGTAACTGCCCGAAACATTCTGATTCCCCAAATTGTTAGCAAAAAAGTTAAGTTTCAACAAAAAGCGCTCGCTTTAGTCTGAAACCAACATTGAAGAAATCAAATAAACATGGAAGAAAACAACAGAACACCCAACCGAGTACCCAAGCGTCCGGGAGGAGGGTTTCAAGGCTGGGTTGTCATAGGATTAATACTAGCAATTTTGAGTATTTTCGTGATGAGTCGTAGTTCTACGGTTCGAGAAATTACTCAAAAGCAGTTTGAGGAAATGGTGGTAAACAAAGAAGTTGCCGATGTGGTGGCTTACAACGACCGCACCGTTGAAATAACCCTCACCAAAGACGCCCTCAACAGCCCCAAATACAAAGGATTGTTTGAAGATAAACCATACCTGACTGTTACGCAGGGGCCGCATTTTTCGTTTACAGTCATTTCGCCCGAAGTATTCAAAAAGGACTTCGACGACATGCAGAAGAATATCGCTCCTCAAGACCGAATCGCCTTACGGATTGATACTCGCTCAGACTTTTTTAGCATGTTTAGTTCATGGGGATTGATTCTGCTGATGATGGTGGGGCTATACTTTATGATGAATCGGATGGCAGGCGGCGGAGGCCCTGGCGGACAGATTTTTAATATTGGTCGCTCTCGTGCTACCTTGTTTGATGCCGAAAACAAAGTTAAAATCACCTTCAACGATGTGGCTGGCCTAGACGAAGCCAAGGAGGAGATTCAGGAGATTGTAGAATTCTTGAAAAACCCCAAGAAATTCACCGACTTAGGGGGTAAAATCCCGAAAGGTGCGCTGTTGGTAGGCCCTCCGGGTACAGGTAAAACCCTCTTGGCCAAAGCGGTAGCTGGCGAAGCAGGCGTTCCGTTCTTCTCGCTGTCGGGTTCTGACTTTGTCGAGATGTTTGTGGGAGTAGGAGCCGCTCGGGTGCGAGACTTATTCAAACAAGCTAAAGAAAAAGCCCCGTGTATCATCTTTATTGATGAGATTGATGCCGTAGGCCGCAGCCGTGGTCGAGGTGCCATGCCCGGTGCTAACGACGAGCGTGAGAATACCTTGAACTCGTTGTTGGTCGAAATGGATGGCTTTGCTACCGACTCAGGAATCATCATTTTAGCTGCTACCAACCGACCCGACGTACTCGACTCTGCGCTGATGCGTCCGGGTCGCTTTGACCGCCAAATCTCGATTGACAAGCCAGATATTGTAGGCCGTGAAGCAATTTTTAGAGTTCATTTGAAACCACTCAAATTGGCGCCTGATGTAGATGTTAAGAAACTGGCGGCTCAAACGCCAGGCTTTGCCGGAGCTGAAATTGCCAACGTTTGTAACGAAGCGGCACTCATAGCGGCTCGTAGAGGTAAAACAGCTGTTGAAATGCCTGATTTTCAGGAAGCAATGGACCGAGTGATTGGTGGATTGGAGAAGAAAAACAAAATTATTTCACCACACGAAAAGGAAATTGTGGCGTATCACGAAGCTGGGCACGCCGTGGCAGGATGGTTTTTAGAACATGCTAACCCACTTGTAAAAGTTACGATTGTGCCCCGTGGGGTGGCAGCCTTAGGCTATGCCCAGTATTTGCCCAAAGAGCAATTTTTGTATCGTACCGAGCAACTCATGGACGAAATGTGCATGACCCTTGGCGGACGAGCTGCCGAAGATGTGGTATTTGGTAAAGTCTCGACGGGAGCCCTGAGCGACTTGGAGCGAGTAACCAAACTGGCCTATAGCATTGTAACGGTGTATGGGATGAACGAAAAGCTAGGTAATATTTCGTTTTATGACTCAAAAGCTTCGGAATATTCGTTTAACAAGCCTTATTCAGAAGAAACCGCTAAGATGATTGACCATGAGGTACGTGCTTTGGTACAAAAAGCATACGACCAAACCAAGAAACTGTTGCTCGATAAACGAGATGCCCTTGAAATCTTGGCAAAAGAACTGCTAAAACGAGAAGTATTGTTCCAGCACGATTTGGAAGAACTCATCGGTAAGCGACCTTTTGAAGAGTTGACGGCGTATCAAGAATATACCAACGGCAAAGCCGAAACTGCTCCTAAAGTAGAAAAAGAGGTAGCGCCAAAAGAAGAAACAGAGAACGTGTAACCACGATTCATCGCACAAAAAAACTCCTTGCCAACCAACCGCAAGGAGTTTTTTTGTGCTTACTGACTCAAATGACAAGAACCTACCAGCGTATGTGGGAGAGCAAGCTACTTTTCTGTAACTTCGCCCGAAATCAGTATCCATGCAGCTAACCTTACAACCCCACAAAAAATTATACTTTGCTTCTGATTTTCATTTAGGTTCGCCCAATGCTGCTAGTAGCCTAGAGCGTGAACGTCGGATTATTGCTTGGTTATCAGCTATTGAGGCCGACGCACAAGCTATCTTTTTAGTAGGAGACCTTTTCGATTTTTGGTTTGAATACAAGCAGGTAGTACCCAAGGGGTTTGTACGCCTGCTGGGCAAAATAGCCGAACTAACTGACAAGGGCATTGATGTCTATTTTTTTACAGGCAATCATGACCTTTGGATGCGAGATTATTTTATCCATGAGCTGTCAGTACAAGTATTTCATGAACCTATTGAACTGTCCGTAAGTGCTTCAGAGATGCTCACACAGTGGTACATTGGGCATGGCGATGGCTTAGGACCAGGCGATTATGGTTATAAATTCCTCAAAAAAATCTTTACCAATCCGGTCTGCAAATGGCTTTTTCGAGTGCTACATCCCGACGTTGGTATTGGCCTAGCTACACTTTGGTCAAGACAAAGTAGAGCTGCCAATAGCAAGAAAAACGAAGAACATTTCTTGGGCGAAGACCGAGAGTTTTTGTTTCAGTATTGCTTAGATGTAGAGAAAAAAGCACACCACGACTATTATATTTTTGGCCACCGGCATCTACCCCTCGACCTTCAAGTTGGCCCCAATAGCCGTTATCTGAACCTTGGCGAATGGTTTAGTCAATATACGTATGCGGTGTTTGATGGAAGACAAGTGAGTCTAAAAAAGTACACATCAACCAACGAACCTATCTAATTGTTTAGAGAAAATAGCGTTATTTCTATAAAAATTTTGACCAAAATAATGTTTGTTGCTAAATAGATATATATTTGCTAAATTGAAATAGCTAAACCAAATAAAAAAATGAAGAATCTAACTTGCCCCAAATGCGATTCGGTAGATATTTTAAAAAGCGGAATAATCAAGGGCAGGCAACGATACAAATGCCGGACGTGTACCTATCATTTTACGGTTGAAAAGCTTGGGAAAAGTATTAGTCCTTATTATGTAGTAAAAGCCCTACAATTATATATAGAAGGTGTCAGTTATCGAGAAATCGAACGCTTGCTTGGAATCAGTCATGTTTCGGTGATGAACTGGGTCAAAAAATTCCAAATAAAAATCCCTGTCAATGCCGAATATCACCCAACCTATAAGGTATTAAATCACAGTGAATTAGTGGATTTTTATACCAATCGAGAAAACCTGAAAGGTGCAGGTATGATTGTGACAGAGCTAGGAGATAAGTTTATGCTCATTAAGTGGGAGCGATTCAAAAAATAGAAAGCCTTAGGTGAAAACAACATATAACTAAGAACAAAGGCATTATTGTACGAATTTGGAGAGTAATGGATTCATTTTCAGGGATAATAGGTATAGTTTGTCGGAACTTGAAGAGGGGAAGAAGAGTGACTATACTATTTTAGCAAAACTATATAAAGTATTTGCTTCATAGATAAGGTTAAGAGCAATTTTGTCATCGAAAAACTACAACAAAATCACTACTTAATCTTATTTGTTCCATGAGAAAATCTATACTGTGCAGCTTACTTGTAGCCTTGCTGGCAAGTAATTTACAAGCACAAACTCCAACGTCCACTACAACAACAGCCACTACGACACCTGCTGCCACGCCGCCAGCAGAGCAAAAAGTAACCTTGTACGGATTCGTTCGAAACGACATTTACCTCAACTCTCGCCGAAACCTCGATTTGCGAGATGGTGTGTTGGATGTTTATCCCCAAGATGCAACCAACCTTGACACTCGGACGGGAACCGTACTAACCAAGAATGCCAACGAAGATGCCAATGCGATTTCGCAACTGGGCTACTCAGCGGTAGTGACCCGCCTGGGTGTTCGCTTTGGAGGCATCAGTGCTTTTGGTGCCAAAGCAAGCGGGGTGTTAGAAACCGACTTTTTTGGTATCACCAATGGTACTTCAGGCACGTCGGGTGGTGGAACAGAAAATTTGCTTCGTTTGCGTCATGCTTATGTGGCTCTGGATTGGACGAAAACTCAGTTATTGATTGGTCAATTTTGGAATCCTAACTTTATCTTGAAGTGCTTTCCAGGGACCGCCAACTTCAATACTGGGATTCCGTTCAATCCATTTTCGTTTGTTCCACAAGTACGCCTAACCCATAAATTGTCTTCTACAGTATCGTTTACTGGGATGATTTTTGGATACGATCTGGCAGGATTTAGCCCAGCAGGTACTTTTGGGGCGGGTACAGGGGTTGATGCACAAAAGTTTTCAGGAGTGCCTTCGTTTGCAGCGCAATTAGGTGTTGAAAACAAGAAATTTCTGGGAGCTATCGGGATTGAAGGCAATACGATTCGCCCACGAATTACCGATACACAGAACACCTCAACAGGGGTGTGGGGAGCTACCGGAGCCTCAACCGTACAGAAAAATATCTCGACTAACTTATTTACTATAAACCTGTTAGCTTATGCCAAATACACAACGGCTACTACTACCCTCAAACTACACACTACCATGGGTAAGAGCTACTCGCAATATGTAGGGCTGGGTGGTTTCGCCGAATATAGAGATGCCACTACAGGGGCATGGAAATACGTAGCGCAAAACCAATGGAATCTTTGGGGAGAGTTGATTGCTACGAAATCGAAGGCCGTTCAGCCAGCCATCTTTGTAGGGTATCTGAAAAACTTAGGATTAGCCAGTGCTATTAACAAAAGCGAAGTTTCAGGTACTACCTTGGCTTTTCAAGGAAGAGGAATCAGCAGCAGCACAGGACGTACATTCGACAACATGCTTCGGATTGCGCCACGGGTTGATTTTTATTCAGGTAAAATGAAGTTCTCGGTTGAATACGAACTTTCGTCAATCAAGTGGGCGGATATTGACGGTACTGTCCCTAACGGCGAAGGGTCACTTCCTACCACGATTTCGTTCAAGCCTGGTACAGGCGATTTGGCTCGGCCATTTACGGCTACCAACAGCCGATTGGCATTGTTGATGGTGTATAATTTTTAACAGATAGTCTGTAATCAAGGAGTTGATAACCAGTAAAATACGTCTTAATAAGTGGGCTATCAGCGGTTTAGGGTTTTTAGAAGAAACAAGTAAAAGCGTTCTAAAAAATTTCACTCAACTACCGCATGAAGCACAAAGCGTTGTAGATTTGAAAAATCCTGACGTAGGTTAGCCATTTCATTATTGGTTGTAAGTATTCTAATGGTTCTCCATTTTTTCGATAAGGCAATTAATTTCTAAACCCTTTTTAAATTTTACCTAACATGTCTGAAAAGAAACAAAGTTTAGCGAGCATTATAGCCGCCTCGTCTGTTGGAACGCTCATTGAGTGGTACGACTTCTACATCTTTGGTAGTTTGGCTACTACGATTTCGACCAAATTTTTCCCTTCTGATAACCCAACTGCTGCCTTCTTGTCAACCCTTGCTACGTTTGCGGCAGGTTTTGTGGTTCGTCCGTTTGGAGCCTTATTTTTTGGCCGTTTGGGTGACCTGATTGGCCGTAAATATACCTTCTTAGTTACATTGGTCTTGATGGGACTTTCGACCTTTGCTATTGGCTTAGTGCCTGAATACAAGACCATTGGCGGGTTTGCTCCGTTCTTGGTACTATTGCTTCGTTTGCTACAAGGCTTGGCACTAGGAGGCGAATATGGCGGGGCTGCTACCTATGTGGCCGAACACTCTCCAGCCGACCGTCGGGGTTTCTGGACTTCTTGGATTCAAACTACCGCCACGGTAGGACTTTTCATCTCCTTGGGCGTCATCTTGGCAACCAAAAAGAGCATGTCGCCCGAAGATTTTGAAGACTACGGCTGGCGGATTCCATTCTTGATTTCGATTTTGATGGTATTGATTTCGTATATCATTCGCCGGAACATGTCGGAGTCGCCGTTGTTCTCAAAAGTAAAAGCCGAAGGCAAGGCTTCTACCAACCCACTCAAAGAATCGTTTGGTAATAAGTACAACTTCAAGTTTGTGTTGTTGGCCTTGTTTGGCGCTACGATGGGGCAGGGGGTCGTGTGGTACACGGGTCAGTTTTATGCTCAAACGTTTTTGTTAAAGACTTGTAACATTGAATTTGAGCAGGCCAATACCTTGTTGATTTACTCGTTGGCTTTGGCTACGCCGTTTTTTGTGGTATTTGCATCACTTTCAGACCGGATTGGCCGTAAAGGCATCATGTTGGTAGGTATGCTCTTGGCTATCGTATGTTATCGCCCCATCTTCGATACCATGTATCAGACGGCCAACTTGAAAAATAAAGAAGAAATCAAGGAAAAAACAACCGAAGAGACGAAGCCGGGTATGGCTAAAAATGGTGTGGACTCGCTCTATACTACCACCATCAACAAGAGTTTTACAGATGGTACCACGTATAAAGAAGTGAAAAAAGTAACTGTATTGGCCGATAAATCGGCAGAAGCTCCCAAAGCAGACGTGACCAAAACCGTAACCCTCAACTCAAGCGACCGCAATACTATGATTTTAATGGTTTTTATCTTGGTGTTGTTCGTAACGATGGTGTATGGTCCAATTGCAGCTTTCTTGGTTGAGATGTTTCCCACCAAAATTCGCTATACCTCTATGTCGTTGCCGTATCACGTCGGAAACGGTATTTTTGGTGGATTGATGCCAACCATTGCTACCTACTTGGTTTCAAAAGCCAAAGATGCCAACGAAGCCGCCGAAAAAGCAGGCCAAGCCGCAGTATATGCTAAACCATACTTAGAAGGGCTTAATTACCCTATCTTAGTGGCAGGGGTTTGTTTCATTGTAGGATTGCTTTATATCAATGGAAAAGATAAAAGTACCGATGATTAAGTATCATGGAGGTTGAATCAGTTCCATAATGCAATCAAAACCAATTTGTTTGAAGTAACATCAAGATTTCACGCTCAGCAGAGCAAAAAAAATAATAACATGAACGCTGTAAAAAAGTACTTAGGTATTGTGTGGATAGCCCTCGGATTGGCTGCCGCTTGGTTCTCAATCACTACGTTGGGTGTACCTAAATTAACCTCGGGCAAGCAAGAAGACTTAGTGTTTGGAATCATCATCGTATTTGTGCTAACACCGATTATTACTGGTGGCTTGCTCGTGTTTGGCAAATACGCCTTGGGTGGCGAGTACGACCAAAAAGAATAGTAAGGTGACAATTTGAAAGAGTGCTAATTTGAAAATAAAGGCATTGAAAATGAGTAGCTTGTATCAAAAAAAAGCACTTTTTTAAGTCCACGTATAGCTAAGTACCCTATTCTCACAAAGTTTGATTGGTGAGAATAGGGGCAAAGTTAACCATAACGTTTAGGGTTTTGATAAGAGAGTAATGTATGCTGCTGTTTTAATCTGGCAGCATACATTCTATTCAAAACCGAGGATTAACCTCAGCCAACAAAATCATGAAAGAACGCCGCCGAACACAGACCCTTTTGATTGTGTGCATCTTGTTTATGTTTTTGTTCAACTACCCGGTTTTATCCATTTTTAATACACCGAGTTTTATGGGCCTCCCTAGTCTATATGTGTATGTATTTGCCATTTGGCTATTACTCATCTGGGTGGTCTATCGAATTCAGCAAAATACGTAGGGGGCGTCTATAAGAATTGATGAATAGCGGTGTTGTCATATTGTTATCGCTGTCGTACTTGATAGTGCTATTTGCCGTGGCTTACTGGGCTGAACGCCAAAGTAAAAAGGGTAAAAGTCCTATTGCCAACCCGTATGTGTATGCGCTTTCGATGGCCGTTTACTGCACAGCTTGGACGTTTTATGGCAGTGTAGGCCGCACCATCACCAACGGGCTTGAGTTTTTGGCGGTTTATATTGGTCCTACCTTGGCCGCACCGCTCTGGATGACCGTACTGCGCAAAATCATCCGTATCTGTAAAGTACAACGAATCTCTACCATTGCCGACTTTATTTCGACTCGCTACGGTAAGAATATCTCGTTGGGGATGTTGGTTTCGCTGTTTTGTATCGTGGGCATCATTCCGTACATCGCCTTGCAGCTCAAAGCCATTGCCTCAAGTTTTGCGATTTTGACTTCTGCCGATACCAACTCGTCGTTTATGGGTGACTTGGTATTGTACATTGCGATAGGGCTGGGCGTGTTCACCATTTTGTTTGGAACCCGTAATATCGAAGCCACCGAACGCCACGAAGGCATGGTCATGGCGGTGGCCTTTGAGTCAATCGTCAAGCTCATTGCGTTTTTGTCGGCAGGGGTGTTCGTTACCTACGGCGTGTTTAGTGGATTTAACGACATTTCGACCAAAGCCATGCAACTGCCAGTACTCATGAAGCAGTTTACTGTACAATCAGACGGCGGCTTTGCTACTTGGTTTTGGCATACGTTTTTAGGTATGATGGCCATTTTGTTTTTGCCTCGGCAGTTTCAAATTGCTGTGATTGAAAACGTCAACGAAAACCACCTTAGAAAAGCCTCGTGGCTATTCCCCCTTTACCTCTTCATTATTACCCTCTTTGTAGTACCCATTGCGTTTGGTGGAAAACTACTCTTTGGCGATGCTATCAATGCCGACAACTATGTGCTGGCGATTCCTCTGCATTTTAATCAACACGCTCTGGCATTGCTGGTGTACATTGGTGGTTTTTCGGCGGCTACCAGTATGATTATTGTCGAGACCATTGCACTGAGCATTATGTTTTCCAATAACGTCATCATGCCGATTTTGGCCAGAAATCCAACATTTCAAAGCAAAATAGGGCAAAACATGGGGCGTTTTGTGACCCTAACCCGTCGGTTTAGTATTTTGCTCTTATTACTATTAGCCTATTTTTATCATCGCAATTTAGGTGGAGCCTATTCACTGGTGTCAATTGGACTGATTTCGTTTGCGGCTGTAGCCCAATTTATGCCTGCGGTCATTGGAGGGATTTTCTGGAAAAGAGGCAACCGCTATGGGGCTATTATTGGTATGATTTTGGGCTTTTTGATTTGGTTTTATGTCCTGATTTTACCCTCCATCGCCCATGCAGGTATTATACCACTTTCGGTGGTAGAGCAAGGCCCGTGGGGAATAACTTTGCTAAAACCACTGGAGCTTTTGGGGCTTAGAGGCATGGATAGCCTGTCGCTTGGCTTGTTTTGGAGTTTGTTTTTCAACGTTATAGGCTATGTGATTGGCTCTTTGCAAACGGAACAAACCTCTTTAGAGCACAATCAGGCCATTCTGTTTGTTGATATTTTTAAGTACTCGACCGTTATCGAGAGTTCAACTATGTGGCGAGGCACAGCGTATATTCCTGACTTACGGTCGTTGTTAGCACAGTTTTTGGGCGAAGGCCGGGCCGAGCGAGTCCTTCGGCTGTTTTCGCAGCGTCACGGGATTGACTATAAAAACCAACAAGCTGATCCCCGGCTGGTCAATTATGCCGAAAAACTATTGGCGGGTATTGTCGGTACAGCATCGGCCCGAGTGATGGTGTCGTCGGTAGCTAAAGAAGAACGAATCAACTTAGATGAAGTAGTGGATATTTTGAAAAGCTCACAAGAACTAATGGCGGTCAATAAAGAGCTCCGGCGTAAATCAATGGAATTGGAAGAAGCTACACTACAGCTCCAAAACGCCAACGAGCGACTCAAACAACTCGACCGCTTGAAAGATGATTTTTTGTCCACCGTCACCCATGAGTTGCGTACGCCGCTAACATCCATTAGGGCTTTGTCTGAAATCTTGTACGATAACCCAGATGTAGAGCATGACGAACACCAACATTTTTTAGGTACTATTATCAAAGAATCGGAGCGCCTTACTAAGTTAATCAACCAAGTGCTGGATTTGGAAAAATACGAGTCAGGCAAACAGAGTTTATTCATTACCGATGTCGAAATCGCAACGGTTTTGACCGACGCCATTGAGTCCGTAGAACGGCTTGCGTTAGAGAAAAATATTCATATACAACCTGTGATTGATAAATATATTCCTACCATTAAAGCAGATTTTGATAAATTAATGCAAGTAGTCATTAACTTGCTGTCCAATGCCATTAAGTTCAGTCCAGCCCAGGGAGGTGAGGTTAGTGTTTCGGCCTTTTACCTTGATAATAAGGTGATTGTAAGCGTGGTTGATAACGGGCCAGGTGTAGCACCAACTTTTCACGCCCTGATTTTTGATCGCTTTTATCAAGCAGAAGGGCAGAGTGTTCGTAAGCCCAAAGGCAGCGGACTGGGTTTGGCTATTTCAAAGAAAATCATAGAACTGCACAATGGGAAAATCTGGGTTGAAAGTCAGCCAAACAAAGGTGCCAAGTTTGTCTTTACGGTACCAGTCCTGAGCGATTAAGACCTTTTCTTGTTGTCAAAACGGTCGAAGCTATGAAAGTAGATGTTAAAAAAAATATGAAGGTCGTCATCGTGGACGACGAGCCCGCTATTTTGATGTCGTTGGAGTTTCTGATGAAAAAAGAGGGGTATCAAATTTTTATAGCCAGAGATGGCCTCGAAGCCATCGAAATCATCAACCGAGAAGTACCTGACATTGTGTTGTTAGACATCATGATGCCTCAGGTGGATGGTTATGAAGTATGCCGATATGTTCGCCGAACTTTAGGTTTTGCCCATATCAAAGTGGTGTTTTTGAGCGCCAAAAGCAAAGAACCAGATATTCAGAAAGGGTATGAAATCGGAGCAGACTTGTATGTACCCAAGCCATTTTCGACTCGTGACCTGATGAAAAAAGTAAACACATTAGCCCTTAGTGTTGTCACCGAATAACCCATACGGCCATGTACCAATCGCTCTACAACTACAGTATTCAGCACCGAGAAGCATTCTGGGCAGAGCAGGCTCAGCAAATTCGGTGGTTTAAAAAGCCTGAAACCATACTTTCGCAAGACGAAAAGGGCTTTTATCGTTGGTACCAAGACGGCACCCTCAATACCTCTTACCTTGCCTTAGACTATCACGTCGAGACAGGTAGGGGCGAGCAAGTGGCGATGATTTACGACTCGCCCGTTACCAATACCGTTCAGACTTATACCTATACCGAACTTCGAGACGAAGTAGCCAAACTGGCCGGAGCTTTGGTGGATTTAGGTGTGAAAAAAGGTGATACTGTAGTAATTTACATGCCTATGGTACCCCAAACAGCTATGGCCATGCTGGCCTGTGCTCGTATTGGAGCTACTCACTCGGTGGTGTTCGGTGGTTTTGCTCCGCACGAATTGGCCATTCGGATTGATGACGCCAAGCCCAAAGCGATGCTTTCAGCCTCTTGTGGGATAGAGTTTGATAAAATTGTTCCCTACAAACCCCTCCTCGACGAAGCCATTCGCCAAGCCAGCCACCAGCCGGAGCACTGCCTGATTTTGCAACGACCGATGTGCCATGCTGAACTTCGAACGGGCAGAGACGTGGATTGGGAAACGGCTGTGAATCAGGCCATTCCAGCTGACTGTGTAGAAGTGGCTGCTACAGACCCACTCTATATTTTATACACATCGGGCACAACGGGTAAACCCAAAGGCATCGTGCGAGATAACGGTGGCCATGCGGTAGCGATGAAGTATAGCATGAAGTCGGTTTATAACATAGAGCCAGGCGATGTGTACTGGGCTGCATCTGATATGGGCTGGGCCGTAGGTCACTCGTACATTGTCTATGCACCATTGATTCACGGGTGTACTACCGTGCTGTTTGAAGGAAAACCAATCCGCACCCCCGACGCTGGAACGTTTTGGCGGGTAATGGCCGACCACCGTGTCAATGTTTTTTTTACCGCCCCAACGGCATTTAGGGCCATCAAAAAAGAAGATCCTGAGGCTAAATTGAAAGGTAACTATGACCTGAGTGCCTTAAAAATTATTTTTGTGGCTGGCGAACGCTGCGATCCACCCACCCTTCATTGGTTGCAGGAAATTTCGGGTTTACCCGTTATTGACCACTGGTGGCAGACCGAATCGGGCTGGGCGATGGTAGCCAATATGATGGGGGTTGAGGAGTTTCCAGTCAAGGCAGGCTCGGCTACCAAACCAGTGTGTGGTTATGAGCTCAAAATCTTGGATGAAAGCGGACAAGAACTACCCGCCAACCAAGAAGGGTATGTTTGTATCAAATTACCGATGGCGCCAGGCTCGTTGCCAACCTTGTGGAACGACGATGCTCGTTTCAGAAGTTCGTACCTCAACCGTTTTCCGGGGTATTACCTCACCGGCGACGGTGGGTACGTGGACGAAGACGGCTATGTGTTCATCATGGGGCGGGTGGATGATGTAATCAACGTAGCAGGCCATCGCCTCTCTACTGGCGAGATGGAAGAAATCGTGGGCTCTCACCCGTCGGTGGCTGAGTGTGCAGTGGTTGGAATTGCCGACGAACTCCGGGGGCAGCGCCCTGTTGGATTGGTGGTATTGAAAGATGGTCAGACGATCCATGAAGGAGACCTCGAAACCCAACTCGTTGCCCTAATTCGGGAGAAAATCGGCGCAGTTGCTTATTTTCGTAATGCGCTCGTAGTAAAGCGATTACCGAAGACTCGCTCTGGTAAGATTTTACGCAAAGTGATTCGGCAAATAGCCGATGGCGAAGCGTATTCGATACCCTCAACGATTGATGACCCGGCTATTCTGAACGAAATCGCTGATGCTTTTCAGACTCGAAGTATCGGCAATGCGTTTGCTTTGCAAGAAGGATTATAACCTAATGTGCAGTGTTTTATACTAATCATAACCAATGAACAAACTTCCTTGGGTAACCAACTTACGAGTAGTAGCCACCCTCAGCGTAATTTTATTACATGCAGGGTCGTACGGTGCCGAAAAAGTCGGAAAAATCCCTTGGATTGATTGGTGGATTTGTCAGATACCCAATACGTTTGGGCGCTTTGCCGTACCTGTGTTTGTCATGTTGTCGGGGTATTTGTTACTGGGGCGATACAACGACCTGACTTCATTTTTGAGCAAACGCTTGACTCGTGTGGCAGTGCCGTTTTTGATCTGGACGCTATTTTATATCGTTTGGGCCAATTTTTATGGCGTCCGCCCAGAGCGTACCCCATGGGAGATTGGCGCCATTACCCAGAAAATCCTGACGGGTGGGGGAGGAGCCTCTTATCATCTATGGTTTGTCTATATGCTGTTAGGTCTGTATGCCATCACACCTGTCATCAGCCGTTGGATTCTCCAAGCTACCGAAGCGGAGATTCGCTTTTTTTTACTGCTATGGATAGCGAGCAGTACGTTGTATCCCCTAGTGAGCCGCCTATTTGGCTTTCAGATAGCCGTCGAACTCCGCTATTTTTCGGGCTATATAGGATACTTTGTGGCAGGCTATTGGCTGGGCAATCGCTCGTTTGGAGCGTCGAGTTGGGTATGGGGGTTAGTTTTTCTGTTGGCGTGGGCAGCCACTTTGGTATTGAGTTACCTGTTGTCGTCCACCTTAGGGCGATATGATAGTTTTGCCTCCGACTACCTGAGTGTCAATGTGATTCTGATGAGTGTGAGTATTTTTATGTTTTTCAAACAGGCTTGTAATCAAGTAGTGGCAGAGCGAGTAGTTCAACAACTCGATGTACAGAGTTATGGTATCTATCTCTGTCATGTGGTGATTCTTCGCACGTTGTCACGGCAGTTTCACCTCAACTATACCTGGATTCATCCGGCTGTGGGTGTACTGACTCAATTTACGCTTTGTGTGGTCATTTCGTTTGTGTTGATTTGGGCACTAAGCAAAATCCCGAAAGTAGGGTCGTGGATTACAGGATAAATGAATTAAAACGATTACTAAAATAAACCACAAGAACTATGAATTTTCAGATCAGTTCGTACGAAGACTACCAACAAAACTACCAGTATAGCGTAGAGGACCCCGAAGGCTTTTGGGCCGAAGTAGCTCAAAATTTCTATTGGCGCAAACCTTGGAAGCGGGTACTTCAATGGAACTTTACTGAACCGAACGTGAAATGGTACGTGGGAGGGAAATTAAATATTACCGAAAATGCACTGGACCGACATCTCAAGGATAAAGCAGACCAACACGCCATCATTTGGGAACCTAACGAACCCGGTGACAAACCAGTGTATTTGACGTATCGGGTATTGCATGAGCGAGTATGTCGGTTTGCAAACGTCCTGAAAAAGAACGGTATCAAAAAAGGTGACCGAGTCTGTATTTATCTGCCAATGATTCCCGAATTGGCCATTGCTGTGTTGGCATGTGCCCGAATTGGGGCTATTCACTCGGTGGTTTTTGGTGGGTTTTCGGCTAACTCCATTGCCGACCGCATCAACGACGCCGAATGTTGTGCGGTAATTACCTCTGATGGAGCGTATCGTGGTAACAAGGAAATCCCGATGAAAGCCACGGTAGATGAGGCCCTAAAAACCTGCCCCACAGTTAAGACTGTGATTGTAACCACTCGCACTCGTACGCCCGTTTCGATGCTCAAGGGCTTAGACCACTGGTGGGAAGAAGAAGAAAAACACGTATCGAGCGAGTGTCCCGCCGAAGAAATGGACGCCGAAGATCCTTTGTTTATACTTTACACATCAGGTTCTACGGGCAAACCCAAGGGTGTAGTGCATACCTGTGGCGGCTACATGGTGTATGCCACCTATACGTTTGCTAATGTGTTTCAGTATCAGCCTGGCGAGTTACATTTCTGTACGGCTGACGTAGGCTGGATTACGGGTCATAGCTACATCGTATATGGGCCATTGTGCTATGGCGCCACTACGCTGATGTTTGAGGGCGTGCCAACCTACCCCGATGCAGGCCGCTTCTGGGATATTGTGGACAGACACAAAGTGGACATCCTTTATACTGCCCCAACGGCCATTCGCTCATTGATGGGTTTTGGTCTCCAATTCGTCAAAGACAATGATTTAAGCTCTTTGAAAAAGCTCGGCACTGTGGGCGAACCCATCAACGAGGAAGCGTGGCATTGGTATCACGAACATATTGGCAAAGGTCGCTGCCCCATTGTGGATACGTGGTGGCAAACCGAAACAGGCGGTATTATGATTTCAAACATGGCAGGGATTACGCCCGAAAAACCAACCTATGCTACGCTACCCTTGCCGGGTATTCAGCCTATCTTGGTGGATGAAAAAGGCGATGAAATTCTCGGCAATAGCGTGAGTGGAAATTTGTGTATCAAACATCCTTGGCCGGGTATTTTACGCACTACTTGGGGCGACCATGAGCGCTGCCGTACTAACTATTTTGCGACGTATCCGGGTCATTATTTCACTGGTGATGGCTGTTTGCGTGACGAAAACGGCTTTTATCGCATCACAGGTCGGGTTGACGACGTGCTCAACGTTTCCGGTCACCGGATTGGTACTGCCGAAGTCGAAAACGCTATCAATATGCACTTGGGCGTGGTCGAAAGCGCCGTAGTGGGCTACCCACACGACATCAAAGGGCAGGGTATCTATGCGTACATCATCTGCGAAGAATCACCCGCTGACCCCGAAATGATGCGTAAAGACATTACTGCTACTGTCAGTCGAATCATTGGACCTATTGCTAAGCCAGACAAAATGCAGTTTGTGACGGGCTTGCCTAAGACTCGTTCGGGCAAAATCATGCGTCGGATTTTGCGTAAGATTGCCGAAGGCGAAACCGGTAATTTAGGAGATACTACTACCTTGCTGGATCCATCGGTCGTAGAGGATATTAAGGCTGGAGCCTTATAGGAGTGCTATTTCAACCAAAAGATAGGTTTCTGCCCAACAAAACAGCAGCAAGGTACGCCCTTGCTGCTGTTTTGTTTAGGGTTTGTTCCCAAAGCGTTTTAAAAAAGCTGCTTCATAGCTATTGCCAATCGGAATTTCTTGGTTTTCAAGATAAATGACCTTGTTTCGCACGGCCTCAATGCGACTCCAAGGAACAATAAACGAACGGTGTACTCGAATAAAATCTTTTTCGGGAAGTTGTTCAACAAGAGCTTTCATGGTCAAGCGAGCTACTAAAGGGCGAGTGTCTCGAAGGTGTATTTTGAGGTAGTCGTCAAGTCCTTCTACCCATAAAATGTCCGCAAAAGCTACTTTGTGTAAACTATAGTCGGCCCTAATGAGCATAAAATCAACTTGTTGAGCAGATTGTTGCCGTGCCTTGTACAATTCGATAGCCTTTGCCACAGCCTGATTGAATCGCTCTAACGAAAATGGTTTTAGCAAATAATCTACGGCATTGAGGTTAAAACCCTCTACGGCGTATTCGGCATAAGCGGTGGTAAAAATCACCATGGCATGTTGCGGAATGGCCTTAAAAAATTCAATCCCGGACATGGCAGGCATGTTAATGTCTAAGAACAACAAATCCACCGGAAATTTCTCTAAATACAGTAGGGCTTCGTCGGTTCGGAGAAAAGTCTTCTGAAGGGCTATGCCATCCGACTGCTTACAAAAATGCTCAATCACCTTGAGCGCAGGGGGTTCGTCGTCGAGGGCAATGGCTTTAAGCATAGGATTTTGGCGAAGGAATAGCTACAAATATAAACTTAACTCTACTAAAAAATCGGCAGGATTATCAGTCACTCGCAAGCGATGACGATTAGGATATAACAAGTCAAGGCGTTTTTTGGTGTTGGTTAGGCCAATGCCATGCGACTCTTCTGTTTCTTGAAATACCCTCACTTTCTTGTTGAAAACCAATAGGTTAAGCTGTTGGTCGTTCACTTCGAGATGAATCGAAATCGTTGATTTTTCTTGTGGATTTACTCCGTATTTAAAAGCATTTTCGATGAACGAAATCAGAATCAACGGGGCTATGACTTTGCCATTGGGAGTGCCTTTGGTGCTGAACTCAATGACCACGGTATCGTCAAGCCGAAGGCGCTGAAGTTCTACATAATTTTTGATGTAGTCGAATTCTTTGGCCAACAAAACCGTGGACATGTGTACGTCTTGAATGGCATGGCGCATCAAGGCAGAAAGTCGTGTGATAGCTTCGGGAGTATGGTCTGACTTCAGAATTGCCAGCGAATAGATACTGTTGAGGGTATTGAACAAAAAATGAGGATTGATTTGGGCTTTCAGAAACGATAACTCGGTGTTTACCTTTTCTTGTTCGATGGTACTTAGCCGGGTGCTGATACGTAACGAAAGGGTCACAAAAACACCTACCAAAAACAAAAACAAGGCATGACTCAACTCAAAGCCAATCGGTGGTTTTTGGGTCAAGTTCTGGTCTGCTGGTACTGGTCTAGGCGGTGGTGGCTCACCCTGCTGACGCTCGCCATCTGGCGGTACCGATAGAGAAGGGCCATGTTTTGGAGGTGGTGGCGGTGAGGAATTGAACCCATGCTGTAGGATGTCTTGACGGTCTAACCACATGAGATTCAGTAAGATTAGCCCAAACGATATGCCAATGCTCAAGGCAAACAACAAGTATCTTTTAGTGAAAAATAACTTTGGAATAAAAAAGTAATAGTTAAGATAAAAGAACACTAGCATGAGCCCATACGAAAGCAGGTTGGTTCTTTCGTGGGGGTTCTTGAGCAAGGTAGATAACTGCGGAAAGCCGTTGGGCGCAAATACGTATGGTAAACACAAAAAAGCAAGGCAACAAACCACATGCGTTGCCATCCGAAAAATTCGATGTTGCATCGGGCTGAAATTCTTAACCGAAAGGTAGGAAATTCGCATGGCTGAACGCAGAAACTAAGGTAAAGAGGCTATATGTAGCGGTTAATGGATGGTTAGCGCTGTAAAGAGTGAACCGAAAACCCAGCTGATAAGCTAATTAATTCGGTGACTACTTCTTCGCCCTGGGTTAGGGTTTCTCGCTGGTCGCCAATACTGACCAAAAGCTGAGAGCCGATGGTGTCAATCCAAGTAAGTGCCTGGCTGTAAAAATAAAGGGCGATTTTGTGGTGCTCTTTTTGCATGATGTGCGACTGCAAAATCTCGAATTTGTACTGCTTAAACGGTACAAATAAGCGACCAGAAAGGTCAACAAGGTCGGGAATTTTTTCGTCCAGTTGTTTTAGATAATTCACACTGGCTAGACTGACTAAGTAATGCAAGCGTTCAGCATTGGGGATGGCTCTGACGAGCTCCCGAAAAGTGGGATACTTGCCTTCTTGATCAAAATACTGAGCCTGCATATAGTATTCTTGATGCGTGTCGTTAAAGACTAATTTATCCCAGCGGTGGGTAGAATGGACGTCAATGACTTTGCGATAAACTAATCTGATGATTCCTTTGGACATGGAGGTAACGAATGAGTGAAAAACTTCGGCTTTGGTCTTTAGATGACACGCTGCTCAGAAAAGTTGGTTTTACGATCATCAATGAGGTAAATGTATCGAAAGTTGCGGTATATCCAATTGCCAAGAGAAGGATAACCCACACCCGAATCATCAGCATCTACCGGATTGGGAAATGTTGCGGTTACTTCAAAAACTAGGAAAGGGAAAAAGAATCTGGAGTGTGAATGAGTGTATTGATTTGAAAATCAACTAGTTGTATTTTGTTTGGTTGCTCAAGTGTAAGGCTGACATGTTTTGAGATTCAAACTTTAGAAGTTTTTGTCCAAATTTGAGACGATTTACGGTAGTCCACTACATGCAACAACACCAATATCAAAAAAAACTCAATACGTGCAGATGGAGTCTTGCAAGTATTGTTTTGCTTCTTTCATGCGTCTTCGCCAATGCCCAACAACTCATGGATGTAGATACCTCCAGAGGGTTTGGGCGAGATGTACTTTCGATGTACAAAAAGTTTGAGCACATGCGCATCAGTGGGTATATTCAGCCCCAATTTCAATTCGCCGAAAGCCGAGGTATTAAGAGCTTTAATGGGGGCGACTTTGCCCCTAATTCGGACAATCGGTTTTCGGTGCGGCGGGGGCGTTTTCGCCTCGACTATGCTCGCTACAAAGACGGTCAACCCAGTGTTTTATTTGTGTTTCAGTTTGATTGCTCCGAGCGTGGTGTATTTACCCGTGACTTTTGGGGACGTTATTACGAAAACAGATTCAAGTGGTTTTCACTAACGGCAGGGATGTTTGCTCGCCCGTTTGGATACGAAGTCAACTTAGGTTCGGGCGACCGAGAATCGCCCGAACGAGGGCGAATGTCTCAACTCTTGATGCGAACCGAGCGAGATTTAGGCGCTATGCTCTCGATAGAACCTCGCATCGCCAATCACCCGCTCCGGCATTTCAGAATTGATGCAGGCTTTTTTAATGGCCAAGGGTTAAGTGCCACTACCGACTTTGACAGCCACAAAGATTTCATCACACGATTAGTCTTGAAACCGACCAAACTCAAATCAAAAGTGACGATTTCGGGAGGAGTTTCTGCTTTTTTGGGAGGAATGGAACAATTTACCAAGCAAATTTACCGCATGCAAGGAACGAGTTTTGTGGTAGATTCAAGTACAGCTAACGTAGGGCAAATTGCACCTCGCCGTTATGTAGGAGCTGACGTTCAGGTCAAAATCCCTAATCGAAAAGGCGGCGCTACCGAGTTTCGGGCCGAATACATAGCAGGTTCTCAAACCGCCATGTTAGGCAGCACCGAGTCGCCTGGAGCGATTCCGTTGTTAGCCAGTGGACAATACGCCCCCTTATACATTCGCAAGTTTGATGGAGCGTATTTCTATTTTTTGCAGCATTTAGGTCATCCTAAGCACCAATTGGTCTTGAAATATGACTGGTATGACCCTAACAAAGCCGTCAAAGGCACAGCCATCGGCAAAGGGTTTTCGTGGGCAGATATTCGGTACGATACCTATGGAATGGGTTATGTGTATTATGCCAACGAAAACGTAAAGCTGACACTTTGGTATGAAAAACCTGTCAATGAGGCTACTTCCATTGCCGACTACACGTCTGACGCCAAAGATAATGTATTCACCTGCCGAGTGCAGTATCGGTTCTAAACAGCAAAAATAGTACACAGAGCGAAGGGATGAAATGCAAGTAGATAGACTAAAACTCTAACGTAAGTTGACGCCCCTCTACCTCTACTCCTGACTCAAAGTTAGACACCGAAACGCCCAACAAGCGTACGGCTTTGGGCATTGGCTGCAAGCCGTACAGCAACTCCAGAGCGATATTCTCTAAAAACGCCTCGGTATTAATGAGCAGTGAAGTGGTTCGGCTGCGGGTATGTTGTTCAAAATCAAAATACTTCACTTTGAGCGTGACGGTGCGTCCATAAAGTTGAATCCGAGATAACCCTCGCCACACATCGGCAACCAGTAAACGAACCTCGGTTTCCAGCCGTGTAATATCGGTTAAATCTTGCGCAAAGGTATTCTCTGACCCATACGACTTACGAGCTCGGTCGGCACTAACGGGCCGATTGTCAACGCCACGAGCAATGTGGTAATAAAATTGTCCTACCTTGCCAAAATGCTGTGTTAGGAAACTTTCCTCAAATTTTTTAAGGTCAGCTCCTGTAAAAATTCCCAAGCGATTCATCTTCTGCGCCGTCACTCGGCCAATCCCATGAAACTTGCCGACTTCGAGGCTCTCGACGAACTTTTCACCTTGATGTGGTTTAATCACAAACAAGCCGTCGGGTTTGCGATAGTCCGAAGCGAGTTTTGCCAAAAACTTGTTGTACGATACTCCTGCTGAGGCTGTTAGCTGCGTTTGTTCTTTGATTTTGGCCTTGATTTCTTGAGCAATCTGCGTAGCTGTTGGAATGTTCATTCGGTTTTCGGTCACATCCAAGTACGCTTCGTCGAGCGAAAGAGGCTCTATCAAGTGGGTATATTCGCTAAAAATAGCCCGAATTTGTTGCGAAACAGCCTTATAAACATCAAACCGAGGCCGCACAAAAACGAGCATCGGGCAACGGCGCTTGGCCAACCTCGACGACATAGCCGAGCGTACGCCATACACACGAGCCTCATACGAGGCAGCGGCCACCACTCCACGCTCGCTGTTCCCTCCCACAGCAACGGGCTTACCTCGCAGGTCGGGATTGTCACGCTGCTCCACCGACGCATAAAATGCGTCCATATCAATATGAATGATTTTGCGAGGAGCAGGTGCCATAGTGGGGCGCTAATTCAACAAATTTCTGATTTTTGAGCAAATTTATGTTTCTTGCAGGCAAAATTTCTTGAAAAGAAAATCACTACGACACTTCATGCAAACGGCTCCCCAACCTGTCTCTAAAAATCTTTCTACTGGCCCCAAGTGGCTACGAACCACTGGCAAAGTTGTGTTGGTGGTATTTGTCATCCTCAACATCCTGTTGGCTCTGCATGCGTGGCACTTTACCTATTTTTATGAAGCCAACGAAGCGCCTTTTAAGCGACCTGAAGAACTCAGCACCTGGGAAAAAACAAGAGGGGCCTTGTTTGGGATGCGCTTCAGCAAACGAGTTATTGACACTTTTCCTGCCCAGCCTTTTCAGACGGTAAAGGTTACTACTCAAGACGGAATCACCTTAGAAGGTTGGCAAACCCAGGCCGATTCTACCAAAGGAACCGTCATTTTATGGCACGGCCACGGCTCTGCCAAGTCACGGATTTTGTGTGAAATAGCGCTTTTTCGGTCGTTCGGATATAATACCTTGTCCTTTGATTTCCGAGCGCA
The DNA here is from genome assembly GCA_046329195.1 of Spirosomataceae bacterium. Lineage (GTDB taxonomy): Bacteria > Bacteroidota > Bacteroidia > Cytophagales > Spirosomataceae > JAXLVB01. Next base: position 172,503 of record JAXLVB010000002.1, read on the forward strand.
TGGCAATAGTTCGGGGAATGTTTGCACTATTGGCTACGCCGAAAGCGAAGATATTCGAGCGGTGTTTGACTATGCCCAGAAACAAAGCAAGCAACCCATCATCCTATTTGGTACCTCTATGGGAGCTGCTTCTGTTATGAAAGCCGTGGCAGAATATCAGCTACAGCCTCAAAAAATCATCTTATCGTGTCCGTTTGGCTCCATGCTCGATGCCGTTCGGGGGCGACTTCGTACCATGCACATCCCTGCAGCTGGTTTGAGCGAGTTATTGATATGCTGGGGTAGTATAGAGCGAGGTATGTGGGCGTTTGGTCATCAACCCACCGAATATGCCAAAGGTATTCATAGCCCTGTGCTGTTGACATGGGGCGCACTCGACAAGCGAGTGTTACAAAATGAGACCGATGCGATTTTTGCGAATTTGGCAAGCGCTCAAAAAAAGCTCGTGATTTTTGAACAATCGGGGCATGAATCCTATTGTACTAAAGAACCCGCCAAGTGGCAGCAGACCGTTCGGGATTTTTTAACTACATCCAAATAAATTTACAATTCCGTCATAGGCAAAACGGCTCTCCATACCTTATTTTCAATACATAATGAATGCAAAACGTGAATCACTTCTGGTATTGCTCAGTACAACTCTCACGATAACGGTCAATGCCTTAGCCAATATCTTGCCCTTTAATGGCCAAACCAGTGCCGAGGTGTCCAATCATTACTTTACCTCGTTTACGCCAGCGGGCTATGCGTTTGCCATTTGGAGTGTCATCTATTTGGGACTTCTCGCATTCAGTATTTATCAAGCCTTGCCATCGCAACTCCAGCGATTTCAAGAGCTACGTACGTGGGTCATCGTGAGCAATGTATGTAATGCACTTTGGCTGCCCTTGTTCCACTATGAAGTGTTTGTAGTCAGTATTTTGGTGATTGGAAGCTTGCTTTATTCGCTCCAACGCATCAACGCTTCTCTCGACCGTCAGGCAGCGACAGACCTTTCTACTATTCTGATGGCTCGGAGTACGTTTGGTATCTATTTTGGCTGGGTTTCTATCGCAACTATCGCCAATGTGGCTGTGGCCCTAACTGCTCATCAGTGGGATGGTTTTGGCCTAAGTCACGAACATTGGGCCGTGGTGATGCTCATCGTTGGCTTACTGGTAGGTCTGGGAGTACAGAGCCGCATTCAGTCGTATGCGCAATATTTGTTGGTATTTGCTTGGGCTTACTGGGCTATTCACGAAGGCCAAAGCGACTTATTGGTGCAGCAAGTAGCGCAATTGGGAGCTTTTGTGGCTCTGGGAGCAATAGTAGTACGGTTTGTACGTAACCAACGACCCTGACAGCGGTTGAAAACCCTGTCAGCGGTCAAACCATCCCCCTAGCCAAGAAGCTATTGCTTTGCTTCGAGTGCTTGCTCGATTTTGCGTGCATCAATAGCTGAACAGGAGCCACAACCTTTGGCACAACCTGCTTGGGTTTTGGCAAAAAATTGTTTCCAAAACAGCCTTCCTAGGTAGGCTAATGCTCCTGCAAAAAGCAATGTTATGACAAGATTTTCAATCATGCTAGTTTAACAACAATCGGTTGTAACTAATTCCATCGAGACTGAATTGCCGACAAAAATTCAGGATGAATCAAACTATTAGAAGCAATAATATCACCACCGAAGAGGAAATTTTCGCCACCTGAGAAGTCACTGACTTGTCCGCCAGCCTCTTGCACCAACAGAATACCAGCAGCCATATCCCACGAATTAAGGTTGTATTCATAGAATCCCTCAAACTGTCCTTTGGCTACCAAAGCTAAGTCAATAGCTGCCGACCCTAAGCGACGCAAGCCGTGCGTCTCACGCATGAGGTGTTGTAAAATATCTAAGTATTCAGGCATTTTAGAGAATTCGTAATAGGGAAATCCTGTGGCTAATAAGCTCTCTCCCAGTGACTTGGCCTTTGATACATAGATGGGGTTACCGTTACAAAACGCTCCACCTCCCTGCCAAGCATAGTAGCATTCATTAGCCGGAATATGGTAGATTACGCCTACGACTACTTTGCCTTGGTGCATCAACCCTACACTCACCGAATACAACGGCAGGCCATGTACAAAATTGGCAGTGCCGTCAAGCGGGTCAATAATCCAAACCCATTCCTTGCTTCGATCGGAGGCTACGGTGGCTTCTTCGGTGATAAAACCTGCTTCGGGCAAGATAGCGCCCAAGCCAGCTACCAGCATATTTTCGGCTTCCTTATCCACATACGAAACCACGTTGTTAACGCCCTTGTACTCTACAGCCTCGGTGTTAAATTTTTCAGCTTCTGTTTTGATGAATAAACCTGCTTGTTTCGTGATTTGTATAGTTTGCTCACAAAGAGCTTGTAAGTCGTAAGTCATGGGTGATGAGATAAAATAATAGGATTTGCTGTTGAATAATTTCTGACTCCTATTTGACAGTTTTGGCAACCCAGAACGACCTGACTATCAAAAGGAGTACCACCGGAACCAGTGCTGAGGGGAGTTCCTGTGGCAAAAAGGCCCACGCCACCAATAGTAAGATGCTGAGAATGCCTGCCATCAGATAATACCTAGACAACCAGTGGTTGCGTTTGGTAGAGAGCAAAAGTGCCAGCGGAAAATGAAAGGGGAGAGCCCAGACCAAGTTCCAGTTATAGCGAGTAACGCCATGGTCGGTTCCAAACCACAAAAAGGCCAAGAGCCAGCCAGCTAGCCCTACCACACTAAATAAGATTTTATCAAACAAAAGGCCCTTCTTATTGTCTCGTACTTGGGTAATCGTCAAAAAAGCCCCACCAAACAGCAAAAGCCATGCTAACAGCGCTGGTGTGAGCAAGCTACCTCGTTCTACTTGGGTTCGGTAGGGTGTAAAAAGCATCGTGTTTCGACCCACCAACGGAACCCACTTGCCACCAGCATGAACGCCAGCAAACGAAAAAGCCCCACTCAAATTATCTGGCAAAAACATAGCCGTGTAATAATTGGTAGAGTCGTCGGCAGGTTGGCCAATGGCCAAACTCATGCCAAAATCGGCCCAAGGTTTTTTCTCAGCGGCGTAGCGATGAATCCATCCTCGGTAGGTTTTTGGGAACGTTCCGTCAAAGCCTGCTTCTTGAGCTAACTTACGTTCTACCAAATAGTTATTGAAAACAACGCTGTCTTTTAGCGAGTTTTGTAGCACATCTCGCAAGCGACTCGAACAATTGTCATAAAAAAACTTATACGCATACTGCCGATTCAGAGGTTGGTAATTGTTTTCGAGGTATTCAAACACCCGTTGTCGCTGTGCTTTGGTGAGGTTGAGCACTTGCTCTCGCACACTGCGTTGCTCGATACGAGCCCCATACATCAAGCCTTCGAGCGTACCTACCGAGAGCTGGTAAGGTAGCTGACCTCTTAAAAACTTGATGTAAAACCCTTCGGTTCTAAAATCAAACGTGCCGTAGTTATATACTCGATCAATGCCCTGTGCGGGATCTGCCACCCACAAAGCACTATGCCCAAAGCCCGAATACAACTCTTCGCCAGGTGAAACGGTAATGAGACTAACCGACGAAAAATCAGACAGTTGTGGTACTTGCGCAAAGGTAGGTTGGGTAAGGAAAAACAAAGTTGCCATTACCCCCATTTTCCACCTTGCTCGACTACACCCGCCAATAACGGATAAGCGATAACGAATAAGCGGAACGCATCCCGCTGATAACCAACTACCCCAACCCCGCCACCACAATGACGATTTCGCCTTTGATTGTATCTGCATGTGCTGCATAATGAGAAATGATTTCTTGTAATGTTCCTCGAATAGTCTCTTCATAAATCTTGGTTAATTCTCTCGACACACTGGCTTGGCGTTCTGGACCAAAGTATTCGGCCAGTTGCTCCAAGGTTTTCATCAACCGATGAGGTGATTCATAAAACACCAGCGTTCGTTCTTCGGTAGCTAAGGCTTGGAGTCGAGTTTGGCGACCTTTTTTATGAGGCAAAAAACCCTCAAACGTAAAGCGGTCGGTAGGCAAACCGGAGTTGACCAAGGCGGGGACAAACGCCGTAGCACCTGGGAGGCATTCGACGGCAATGCCCTCTTTTACGCAAGCCCGTACCAACAAAAAACCAGGGTCCGAAATCCCAGGTGTACCCGCATCCGACACCAACGCAAGCTGTTTTCCTGCTTTAAGCATCTTAACTACTCCTGCCGCCGACGTGTGCTCATTGTGTGCATGATGCGCATACAAAGGCTTCTGAATAGCCAAATGCTTGAGTAACAGACCCGTGTTGCGGGTGTCTTCGGCCAAAATACCATCTACCGACTGCAAAACCTTTACGGCTCGGAGCGTAATGTCGTCGAGGTTGCCGATAGGAGTAGGTACCAAATAGAGTTTCATTATTGTCGTTAGCTTAGGCCAATAAATCGTCGATGGCTTTGGCCAGCGCACGGTCTTTATCGGTTACGATGTTGCCTGCATCGTGGGTACAAAGTTGAATCACCACCGTGTTCCAAACATTCGACCAGTTGGGGTGATGTTCCATCTTTTCAGCAAGTAAAGCCACACGAGCCATAAAGCCAAATGCTTCGCTAAAATCCTTGAACGTAAATGTCCGAATAAGTTGGTTATTTTGCTCTGTCCACATCATTGCTCTCTATTATTAAAAAAACAAGTCACTGTAAATCTGTTGATTATCCGAGGATGGAGTAGCTTTTTCATGGTAAATTCTAAAAAAATGTTAAAATCATTAAACCTTTGCAGTGGCGATACCATCCAAGTGGCAAAGTTGAACATAAAAGCTCAAAACAAAAAAGCCATGAAAAAGCCATTTGTAAAATCGTTGGGAATGATTGTCTCCATTTGCCTGATTGCTGTCATTTTTGCCCCTTCAGCACAGGCGCAAACTCGTCGGTACGCACGTGACCGAGCCGAAGACGTACGAGACCGCCGAGAAGACCGCCGTGATAGAGCTGAAGACATTCGGGACCGTAGAGAAGACATCCGTGACCGAGCCGAAGACCGCTGGGATGCTCGTCACAATGGAGGCCTGCGTGACCGATTAGAAGATATTCGAGATCGTCAAGAAGACATTCGAGACCGCCGAGAAGATGTGCGAGACCGTAGAGAGGACATCCATGACCGAGCCGAAGATCGTTGGGACCGCACACACGGAGTGCCGCCACGTCTACGCCCGAGAACTCGGTGATCTTCATCCATCAAAGAACCTGTAAGTGTTGCTAAAATTTGAAAATCCCGTTGGCCTTGCCGATGGGATTTTTTTGTTTATGCAGACAGATGGTGTGAAAATGTGTAATGCCCTCGGCATCAGGAGATGTATAAACGCTTTGATAGGCTCGAAAATGTACTCATTCTTGAGTGAGGAACAAGAAGAAACAATAAAGAAAAAGCCTCAAATCACGCTGATTTGAGGCTTTTTATGATGCTTGAGCAGAGAGAGAGGGATTCGAACCCCCGGAGGCTTTCACCTCAACGGTTTTCAAGACCGCCGCATTCGACCACTCTGCCATCTCTCTGTTTGTGGGTCGTTTGTGATTTTGTGGATGCAAAAGTAATGGTCTGAGCGTTTTTTACCAAAAAAAAATTAAAAAAAGTATAAAGTTTTTGGCGACATCGTCCCCTAACTTGTAGGTTTGTGGCACTTTTTCAAGGGGTTAGCTGTTGGTTAAGTACTCAAAAAAAATAGATTTTTTTTACTCATTCACTTAGATTTTTCACCAATGCAGGTAGAACTCGTAAGAATTGACGACGATTTTCACTTCGAAGCCGCAGGGGTTTCAGGAGTGTCGGTACATATTGATGGCGCTACCGACATCGGTGGACATAACGCAGGTGCTCGCCCCATGGAACTGCTCCTAATGGGCTTGGGTGGCTGTACGGCAATAGACGTAATTTTGATTCTGAAAAAACAACGCCAACGCATTGACGATTTTCGGATTAGTGTGTCGGGTGAGCGGGTCAAGATTGAGGGGACAGAGATGAAGCCGTTTCGGACCATCAATATCCATTTTAAACTCAAAGGGGCTATTGATTTGGCCAAGGCCGAGCGAGCCGTACAGCTTTCGATGGAGAAATATTGCTCGGCTACGGCTCAACTGTCGCCTTCGGCTACCATCACGCATAGTGTAGAAGTGGAAACCATAGCGTAGTTTTGGCATTTTATTTGCCCAATTATTGCTGGGAAAACACTTTATGCGTATCTTTCCCGTTAAATAATCAACTTAACTTTTTTCAATCGGCACTCACATGAAAAAATTGGCATTGGCAGTAGCGCTTTTCGCTTTTGTAGGAGCAGCTATGGCACACGACGGTAAAGAAGATGGCAAAGGCTGCTGCTCAAAAAAAGCAACGGCATCATGCTGCAAAGACAAGGCGGCTTGTCAGGATACCAAGGCAGCTGCTCGGGTATCAACCAAGACTAAATCTACGTCGGCGGCTCGCAAGGCTGCCTAAGGAGTACTGGTACTGGTTAGAAAGAGGCTTTCCTGCGGGAAAGCCTTTTTTGTTTTGGCTTTTGGGGCTAACTTGCGGTGCAATTCGTTCTCGTAATCCATGAAACAATACCACGATTTACTACGCCATATTCTGGACCACGGCACTCGCAAAACAGACCGAACCGGTACAGGTACCATCAGTGTGTTTGGCTACCAAATGCGGTTCAATCTGCAAGAGGGCTTTCCACTACTCACCACCAAAAAAGTACACACCAAGTCAATTATTCATGAATTGTTGTGGTTTTTGAAAGGCGAAACCAATATCAAATACCTCAAAGACAACGGAGTAAGTATCTGGGACGAATGGGCCGATGCCAATGGTGACTTAGGCCCTGTGTATGGCAAGCAGTGGCGCACTTGGGAAGCCCCCGACGGGAGAGTGATTGACCAGATTTCGGAGGCAATCCGATTGTTGAAGCATAGCCCCGATTCTCGTCGGATTTTGGTGAGTGCTTGGAACCCTGCCGAGTTGGATAAAATGGCCTTGATGCCTTGCCATGCCTTGTTTCAGTTTTATGTAGCCGACGGCAAACTTTCCTGCCAACTGTATCAGCGTAGTGCTGATGTGTTTTTGGGAGTGCCTTTCAATATCGCTTCGTATGCCCTTCTGACCATGATGATTGCTCAGGTTTGCGGCTTAGAAGTAGGCGATTTTGTCTGGACAGGAGGTGATACGCATCTCTATGTCAATCACTTAGAGCAAGTTGAGCTACAATTAAGCAGAGACTTTCGTCCTTTGCCACAAATGAAACTCAACCCAGCCGTGACGGATATTTTTGGATTTACCTACGAAGACTTTACCCTCGAAAATTACCATCCGCACCCAGGCATCAAAGCACCTGTGGCGGTTTAAAACCTCTCGACTCCGCCTATGGTGGCTGAGTATCTTTTATGAAAACAAACACTACGCTCTCGTGGATTTTGCTTGCTTTTTTAGCTTGTATTTGGGGAAGCTCGTTTATCTTAATGAAAAAAAGTCTGGAGGTGTTTACCTCTAATCAAGTGGCTGCTTTGCGCTTGTTTTCGGCATTTTTGTTCTTTATACCCATCTTGTTGCTTCGCTTTAAGGAGATTCCAAACCTCAAAACGGTTTTTTATAGTTTTATTTCAGGACTCACGGGCACTTTACTGCCTGCTTATTGCTATGCCACCGCAGGCGCTCACATTGACAGTTCGTTGTCAGGCTTGTTGAATTCGATGACTCCCATCTTCACACTTTTGTTAGGCGTCGCTTTTTACCGACAGCAGGTTGTGAGGGTGCAACTGATGGGCATTGGCTTGGGCTTTATAGGGTCGCTGTTATTGATTTTTGGTACAGGGCAATCGGGTAGTTTTAGTATTAATCCGTATGCTTTGCTGATTGTGGCCGCTACTGTAATGTATGGTATCAACCTCAATTTTAGCAAAAAATACCTCAATCAAGTTCACCCGATTTTGTTGACTACGCTCATGTTGAGCACGATGGCGCCCATTTGTGGTGTTGCCTTGTTTGGGAGCGATTTTCTCGAACGGGTATCGCTTCCACAAGCGCAATGGCCGCTGATTTATACCCTGATTCTGGGGATTTTTGGGTCGGGTGTGGCTACGGTACTTTTTTACAAGATTTTGCAAATCACCTCGCCTGTGGTGAGTAGCTCAGTAACGTATCTGATTCCGATTGTGGCCGTTATGTGGGGCTTGTTAGATGGCGAAAAACTCTACACCCAACATTTTTTAGGAATGGCCACGATTTTATTGGGCGTTTATCTGGTGAATCGCCCTGCTAAAAGCTAAAAAGTAGTCTAAATGTTGTATTTTTGGCACAAGCAAGGTAAGCCATCCGGTTGCATACCTTGACCACAACCGTTCCACATTCAATACTTCAATTATTAGTACAACCATGCTTAAAGCAGTCGTAAACAACACACAATCTTTTGAAATCCATTCGGTCAAACGAGAGACGTTTGTCAATAACGAAGCCTTTCACTGGGATTTTCAGCACGTTCGGGGCAATCATTTTCATATCGTTTACAAAAATCGCTCAATGAACGCCGAAGTGATTGACGCCAATTATGCCGAAAAAGCATTTACCATTCGGATTAACGAAAACCAATATGTGGTCAACGTGAAAGACCGTTTTGACCTATTGTTGGACCAAATGGGGATGAGTGGTGCGGCTTCAGCCAAAGTGAATCATATCAAGGCACCGATGCCAGGCAAAGTGCTGGAGGTAAAAGTAACGGCTGGTGACACCGTTCAAAAAGGCGACAGTGTCTTGATTTTGGAAGCCATGAAAATGGAAAATGTCATCAAAGCACCGGGTGCCGGCAAAGTAAAAACTGTAAAAGTGAATCAAGGCGAAAGCGTTGAAAAAAATCAAGTTTTAATCGAATTTGAATAAAAATAGGGTGTTTCGACACCTTTTTTTATGTTTTTGAGAACCAAAGCCTTGAGGTTTCAAATCCACTAATTTCAAAATCGCAGCAGCGAACCGTTTTCAAATTCCCTCAGCTTCCCTATCTTTACGCCCCGAATTAACACTTCACCATGAACCAACCAACTTACAAACGCATTCTTCTGAAGCTTAGCGGTGAAGCCCTGAGTGGCGACAAAAAATCAGATAAAGTCATTGATGCCAGTATTCTAGAGCAATATGCCCAAGAGATAAAAGCCGTAAAAGACTTAGGCGTTCAGGTGGCTATTGTGATTGGTGGGGGCAATATTTTTAGAGGAAAAGAACTGGAAGCCACGGGCTTAGACCGAGTACAGGGCGACTACATGGGTATGCTTGCAACTGTCATAAACGGCATGGCCATTCAGGCCTCGCTCGAAAAACATGGCATGTACACCCGAATGCTGTCGGCAGTGAAAATGGAGCAAATCTGTGAACCGATGATTCGCCGCCGAGCTATCCGTCACCTCGAAAAAGGCCGTGTGGTCATCTTTGGAGCAGGTACCGGAAACCCTTACTTCACTACCGATTCGGCAGCCAGTTTGAGAGCTATCGAAATCAAAGCCGACGTGGTACTCAAAGGTACTCGGGTAGATGGCGTATATTCTGCTGACCCCGAAAAATACCCCGACGCTACCCGTTACGAACACATTACGTTTGAGGAGGTAATCAATAAAGACCTCAAAGTAATGGACCTCACTGCTTTTGCGTTGTGTAAAGAAAACAACCTGCCCATTATTGTGTTTGATATGAATAAGCCCGGGAACCTCAAGAAGCTGGTGGAAGGCGAAAGCGTGGGTACGTTGATTAGTCAGAAAAAAGAGAGTTAAACAGCACGCTGAATGGCGCTGTTTAGCCCAAAACAGCAAAAGTTTACGTTGCTTCTCGTCAATACAAACAATTAATCCTTAACTCCAATTTAGTTAAGCATGGAAGAAATAGAGTTTTATCTTGACGCTGCTAAAGAAACTATGGATGGTGCCATCAAGCACCTCAACATTGAGCTTGCCAAGATTAGAGCAGGAAAAGCTACCCCCAATATGCTTGAAGGCGTGCAGGTGGAGTATTATGGAATGATGTCACCGTTGCAAACAGTGTCGTCAATTACCACACCCGATGCCCGGACCATAGCCGTTAAGCCTTTTGAAAAACGCATGATTGGCGAAATCGAAAAAGCCATTCGGATTGCCAATTTGGGTTTTAATCCCTCAAACGATGGCGAGGTAGTGCGTATTTCTATCCCGCCACTCACCGAAGAACGCCGTCGTGATTTGCTAAAGCGGGCTAAGCAAGAAATTGAAACTGCCAAAGTGAACGTTCGGAACGTACGGCAAGATGCCAACAGCTCTATCAAAAGATTGAAAAATGATGGTGTCTCCGAAGACGACATCAAAAAAGGCGAAGAGCGAGTTCAAAAACTGACGGATAGCTTTATCGCCAAAATTGACCAAGTCTATACTGCCAAAGAAACCGACATTATGTCGGTGTAGGGCCAGCTTGACTACGAAATAGCCAAAACGGCGGAGCTTGCTCCGCCGTTTTGGTTTGTGAGTTTTTATAATTATTTTAAGACTAATCGTACTAATGACCTTTGAGAAGGAATCAACAACAAGGTTTAGCTTATCAAAAAAACAGCCAGAGAACTTGTGCAAAATTAGGTGGTTCGCCACTGTCTCGACCGCTATTGAATTAGCCATTTTGTAGGCGATTTAATTGAACGTGAAGGTATTAGTCCTAAATTGTTTTCACGTATTACTCGTTTTGACAATGCTGTGAGGCTCACAAATGCCCACCCCCATCAGCATTGCCCTTGAGTTGGGTTATCATGACTACCAGCATTTGGTACGAGATTTCAGAGAATTTACCAACCTCACACCCAATGGCTTCCTTTAGCTTAGTTCTAATAAACTCACAACCACCCAAATCGCTCAATCAATTTATCTTTTTGACTGCGGGCCACGTTGATACCTTGCCCGTTTGACAAAACCACGTAGTTCCCTTCGCCTTTCATGAATTTGGCGATGTGGTCGAGGTTGATGAGGTGTTGGCGGCTTACTCGCAGGAAATTACGCTCCTCCAACACCTCCTGAATATCTCGCAAGGTTTTAGAAATCAAGTGCTTTTGCCCGTTTGCTAAATAAAAACGAGTATAGTTGTCGTCGGCTTCGCAGTAAAGAATGTTTTTTAGTTCTACAAAAACCACCCCGTCTTGGTGTGGTAAGGCTATTTTCTCGGGGAACGTTTTGGGCGCAGGCACTAAGTATTGCTTCAATAGCTCCATTTGTCGGGTATCTATTTTGCGGCTGCGCTCTACTTTCTGCACGGCGGCTTGCAGGTCTTTGGCATCGGTGGGTTTTAGGAGGTAGTCTATTGCCGAGAATTTGAAAGCTTTAACAGCAAACTTATCGTAAGCCGTTACGAATACGATGGAAAAATCAATTTCGCCTAAGGTTTCCAATAGCTGAAATCCGTTCATTTTGGGCATTTCGATGTCCAGAAACACCACATCCACGGCGTGATTGCGGATAACTTTCAGTCCTTCTTCGCTACCAGTACACTCGGCTACTACTTCTACTTGAGGGCAATACATTTTCAACTGCAATGCCATGAGCCGCACGCAGTCGGGTTCGTCGTCTATGATGATGGCTTTCATATTGGTATCTCAATGGTTACTTTGGTTCCTACGTCCAAATCCTCGATTGTTACCTCGGTTTGGGTTTGGTAGAGTTGGTTGATGAGTTCGATGCGTTCAGAGGTCATTTTCAGGCCAAAGGATTTGTTGGACGTAGCCGATTTGCTTTTCAATTCGGCCGCCGCCTTTCGGCCAATGCCGTTGTCGGTGATGGTTATCTGTAAAATCGGGGTGGGTAGAGACAAGGCATGCCTTGTCTCTACGTATAACGTTGTTACGGATATGGTAATTAAACCTCCGCCTTCTTTGTGCATCAGCCCGTGCCAGATGGCATTCTCGATGTACGGTTGAATCAGCAGTGGCGGAATCTCAATGTAATGCGTGTCCACCTCTTCGGCTACGTTGATTTGGTAAGCTACTTTGTCCTTAAATCTCATGGCTTCCATGTCCATGTAGAGTTGGAGGGTTTCGAGTTCGTTGGCGAGGGTAATGCGCTCAGAACGAGAGTTTTCCAACACCAATCGAATCAGCCTCGAAAACTTAGTCATGTATTCGGTGGCTTTGAGGTTATCGTTTTCGAGGGTGTAAAGTTTGATGGAGTTGAGGCAATTGAAGATAAAGTGCGGGTTCATCTGCGCCCGCAGGGCGGTCATTTCGGTTTCGGCGAGTTTGTGGGCAAATTCGGTTTCCTGAAGTTTGATTTTAGTATCGAGGTTTTTGTTTTCTCGTTTTTTACGGTCAAAATTGAGCCACAGAATGGCGGCCAACAACAACAAAAGCAGTACCCCAGCCCCCAGGCCGTAGCGGATGAGGCGGTTTTGGTTGTCGGCTTCCAGTTGGGCGATGGCTTGCTGGTTTTGAAGTTCTTCGTAGAGCAGTCGTTGGCTTTGTTTTACTTTTTCGAGGCTGCCGAGGCTATCTTGCACTGCCAAAACAACATTACTGTAATACAAGGCTTTGGCTGCATTGTTCTTTTGTTCAAAATAGTTTTTGATCCATTTGCTCGACTCCATTACGGCATCATATCGTCTTACTTTCATGCCTACCTCCACTGCTTTTTGGGCAAAAATCACTGCCGAGTCGGGTTTATTGATTTGGGCATAATAAGTAGCTATTTCGGTCCAAACCAATGCAAAACCTGCCGTATCGCCATACATGACTGCTTTCTGTGAGGCATCGTCCAAATAAGGCTTGGCTTGTTTGGGTTGCTGTTTTGTTAGATAAATTTTGGCTAACAATTTAGGTATATAAAAAGTAAAATATCGGTTGTTGTTTTTGGTAGCTTTGAGTAATTGATAAGCCCTGTCGAGGTGGTATTTTGCCGAATCTAATTTACCTAAATCTAAATAAATAGCACCCAGAGTCATGTTTGAACCTGTAACGCCTTCCATAGTCGAATTGGGACTACCGTCGCCATTATTGCCATGTTTTTGGTACTCTGCTTCGCAAAAATCATAACACAGTAGGGCATATTTGAGCGCATTTTCATAATCGCCTTGCGATTGGTAGGCTAAGGCAATAAATTCTTGTGAAAACGGAATGGCAAATCTGCTTTTCTTAGGGTCTGATAATTTTATGGCTTCTTGCAAAATTTGAATAGCTCTGGCACTTTGTCCAGTTTGGCTGTATGAATTTCCTATACCAATCATCACATTCGCTATTATTTGCCTATCATTCAGCCGCTTGGCAATACTCATGGCTTGGTCATGGTATTGCTGTGCTTTGTCCATATTTTGGGAATTCCAAGTAACGGCGATGCGCTCTAATAATTTGATTTTAACCGTATCGTGCTTTGCCAACGGCAAAAGGTGCATGAGACTGTCACGTTCTTTGATAACGTTTTTTTGAGCCATGCAAGGCATCGCCAAGAAAAACGAAATAGCACATATATACAGCGTTTTCATGCTCCAAGTTACCAAAAAGGCCTTAGCAATTACTTATTTATTTGGGTGAGCAGCAGATTTATTGAGGGAACGGTAGGGGAGGGCGAGGGAAGGGTAAAGTCTCAGTTTTCGATGAGTTGGATTTGAGGCGTATAGAAGCGAAAGTTCTCGTCGGCAGAGATAATGGGCAGGTTTTCGGACAAAGAAGTAGCCAAGAGTAATCTATCGAATGGGTCTCGGTGGTGTTCAAAAAGCGGGACTTGTTCGTATGCCGAAATATGTGTGTTTTTGATAGGCAATATTTCAAACCCGTCACTTTCAATTTGATTGATGAGTTGAGAAAGGTTTAAATCTATTTCGATTAGCTTGCCAATTTTTTGTTTGATAGCAATTTCAAAAAGACTGATTTGGCTAACGAAAATTTCGGAGTTTTCGAGCTGATTTTTGGTAGAAACAGAAAGTTTTGAGGGGTTGGAAAGACTCCAAATCAAAATTTGGGTATCAATCAAATAGGCCATTACATATACTCTTTAAGATCATTGAGCGGGGCATTAAAATCATCAGAAATACGAATTTTTCCTTCTAAACTGCCTAATCTAACCCCTTTTTTAGGGGCATCAATGGGGGCAGGAGTTTCCTGCATAAACATGATTAACACTTTGGTTTTTTGGTGAGTGGGTGGGGCTTCATTGAGTGTAAATGTGCCATTTTCGTAAACGCCCTCTATTGCGGTGTACATCGTATTGGTATTTTTTTAGATACAAACATAACAAAATTTTATCGCATAACGCTTATCAGATACCATCTAACTGAATAGCTGTATTTCGGCCTTGATGTTCCCTCTTTCCTTTCGGCAATTCCCTCAAAAAATCTTGCTACTCGCTCATTAGGTTTTGAATAAAATGCACGGAGGTTAAACATTTGAACCGCCGTTAGGGGCATATATGTCAATTTTTTACCAATAAACCCTTCGGGACGGCTTCTACCTTTGGCGAAAATTTAAAAGCAGATGACCATGAAATACTACACTTCCCTTTTTTTCTTATTGGCTCACCTAAGTTTTGCCCAACACACACTCAAAGGTTCGATTAAAAGTCCCAGCGGAGAGGGATTAGCTTACGTCTCGGTGGGACTACTCAAATCGGATTCAACCATCGCCAAAGGAACTTCGACCGATGCCGCAGGCGAATTTGTCTTTGAAAACGTAAAAACGGGACAATACCGCCTTGTAGCCTCAGGCGTGGGTTACGAAAAAGCCTATTCGCCTATTTTTCAGGCGAGTGACAAAGTACCTACTTTGGTGTTGCAGGAAAGCAGTACAAATCTCAACGAAGTACAGGTAAAGGCAAAACAAGCCTTCATTGAGCAACAAATTGACCGAACCGTGATGAACGTCGCCAATAGTATCGTGGGCAGCGGTAGCACCGCCCTCGAAGTACTGGCTAAAGCTCCCAACGTAACGGTTGATTTTCAGAACGAAGCGATTCAATTACGGGGCAAAGAGGGCACTATCGTCATGATTGATGGAAAACAAACTTACCTGTCGGGCAGCGATTTGGTGGCGATGCTTCGGGGGATGTCGAGCGATAACATTGATAAAATTGAAATCATCACGAACCCCTCTGCCAAATACGATGCCGCAGGCAACTCGGGGATTATCAACATTCGACTCAAAAAAAATACAGCTTTGGGAACAAACGGACTGCTTTCATTAGGGGGTGGTTCGGGGGTGCATTATCGCAGTCGAGCAGGTTTACAACTCAACCATCGTACCGAAAAGTTAAATCTTTTTGCCAATTATAGCGGCAACAAAGGAAAAAACTACTTCGAATTGGACTTATTCAGAAACCAGCCAGACAATAATCAACGCAATTTGGTGAAGGAATTTACCCATTTAATTTTTGACGACGAAGGTCATAACTTCAAAACGGGCTTAGACTATTCGCCTACCAAAAATACCATTATAGGTGTGGTTTGGACTGGCTTTTGGAACAAACATAGCCAAGACGGAGAAGCTAGTTTTGATGCCCGAAGAAGTGAATCCAGCCCCGTATATTTACAAACCAACACACATAAAACTTTACATGAACCCTCTACAAATCAATTGATTAATCTGAATTTTCAGCAAAATTTTAAAAATAACAGTCAGTTGAGTGTGGACTTAGATTACGGTAAGTTCAACAAAGATTTTGATAATAACCTGAACACTCAGACACTGATTTTATCCGGCGATGCCATTCGCCCCATACCCTACCTCAACAATTTCGCCCAAACTGAAGTGCTTATCAAAACAGCCAAAACCGATTATACTACAGCCTTATCGAAAAACTGGAAGTTAGAAACGGGTATCAAGGTGGCTGATGTACAAACTACTAATCAGATTACCCTAAAGACAGGCGAAAATGAGTCGAATATGGTACTTGACCCCACGCTTTCAAGCCATTTTAAATATACCGAAACAGTTACAGCAGCTTACATTAATTTTTCGGGTAGTATCAATAAATTAACCGTACAAGCAGGGCTAAGAGCCGAAAATACCCATTCGGTGGCAACCCTGAGTACCCCCCAACAAAAACGTGTGCGAGATTACCTCAATTGGTTTCCTTCGGTGTTTATCTCCAAACCTTTGAACGACAAACAAACCCTGATATTTTCGTACAGTCATCGTATCAATCGCCCCAATTATCAATACCTCAACCCAGCAAAATCGTTCATCAATCTCTTTACCTATTCGCAGGGCAATATTGACCAAATACCCCAATATACTCATGCCTTTGAATTGAGATATGCCCTAAAAAGCGGCTTTTCTGCCTCGTTATCAGCCAACTATATCAAAGACTTTGTTATGCCTGTCAATTCGGTTATTGAGGGTAATAAACTACGTCGTCTCTACCAAAACATAGGAAACGTAAATGGCTATGCCCTTACATTCAATCAGCCGATAACCCTCTCGAAACAATGGCAAATTCAAGCCACGGCAACAGGCTTCTATGATACTTTCGACTACGAGTATGAAGGAAGCACTTGGACACCTCAGAATCTTTCGGCTCGCCTGAGTATCAACAATGGGTTTACGTTTGGTAAAGGCTGGACAGCCGAACTCAACGGTTGGATTAACAGTCCAAGTGTAAAAGCCGTCGAGAAAACTACTTGGCTGAGTATGGTAGATGTGGGAATACAAAAATCAATAGCGGCCCAAGCAAAACTGAAATTAAGTGTTCAGAACGTGTTTTTTACGCCATTATCAAAAAATACTATCGAAACCCCCAATAGTTTCCAAAGCGTAATTTTTCAGATGGATAGTCGTGTGGCGATGTTGAATTTCAACTATTCATTCGGAAACCAAAACATAAAAGCAAGCCGCCAACGCCGCACAGGTGCCGAAGAAGAAAGTCGTCGGGCAAATTGAGCCATGTCACTTTTTTACCAATGAGCCTTATGTCCCGAACTTTATCTTTGTTTCAAAGAAACCCCCACAATCCAATGCTGATTCCTTTTTATTTACCTTTTGAACAAGCCTTAGAAGCAGGTCCAGGCGGAATCGACATCCGAACACTCATCAAAACAGAAGTAACAAATGGACAGTTTTCAAGTACCGAAACAGCTGTAATCCCCAAACTGATGGGACCGCCACCGCATTCTCATAAAGATTTGGACGAAATTATTTACGTAACCGAAGGCGTTTGTACGATTTGGATTGACGAGCACATTCAGGAAGTACGGGAAAAAGAGTGGTTTTTTATGCCTCGCAACAGTATTCATACCTTTTGGAACAACGAAGACCGACCATTGCGATTCATCGGTATGTATTTTCATCAGAACTTTGAGGATTATTTAGAAGAGCTCTTCCATGACATTGTGCCGACGATGGTTACGAACAATTTGTCGCCTATGCACCCCGACATCGTGGCTCGCATGAACGACCTCAACGAACGTTTTGGGGTAGTGATGTATCCAGAAAAACGACAACCTTTGATCGATAAATACGGTTTAATCGGATAGCATTATGCACTTTTTCTAACTAAACTTTACATAAACCCAATCAATTCAAACAATGAGAAAACAAGTTTTACTTTTCGCTTCGGTGGTTTTTATAGCTGCCACAATGGTCTCATTCAGCCCCATCACTGTAGCAACAGATCGGCCTAAAGAAGACCCCCCAAAAGTCTCTGCCGGAAAGGTGGAGATGATCGAAAAGGGCAAGTATTTGGTCGAAATCATGGGCTGCGCCGACTGCCATGCCCCCAAGAAAATGACTACCCAATGGCCTATCCCTGACCCTGATTTGGGACTCAGCGGCCACCCCGCCAAAATTCCGATGGGCAAAGTTGTAAAAACCCAAGATTGGGTGTTGTTTCACCCCATGAACACCATTGCCGTTGGGCCTTGGGGGGCTACTTTCTCAGCCAACCTTACCCCCGACGCTACGGGTATTGGCTCGTGGACCGAAGAGCAATTTATCATTGCCATGACCGAAGGCAAAAGCAAAGGCATTCGTACGGCTCGGCCATTGTTGCCACCCATGCCTTGGCAAAATTACGCCCACATGAAAAAGGAGGATTTATCCGCAATTTTTGCTTATCTAAAAAGCTGTAAGCCTGTGAATAATCTGGTGCCGCAGCCGATTAGCCCTGATAAGTTGTAGTTCTGTCATTGCTGTTGTATTTTCAGCATTATACAATACCAATCTCTTGCAAAAATGCCTTCTGCATAGCCTCAGTAGTCGAATGTACGTGTAGTTTTTTGTAGATTTTTTTGAGGTGTGAGTTGACCGTTTTATAGTAAGTTCGGTACAGAGAGGGGTATTCGTTACGGATAATGGTAAACGGATTTCTAAAACTACCGCAAAGGAAGCAAGAAAGGAGGGAAAGTACTATTGGAAGAAATGATGCTGCCCGATGGCAACGAACCTTCGATGGGTAAATTGCTCGATTTGCAATGCTCTCTTTGTCGCCTTGCGAATGTGCCCGAACTGGATAAATTACTCGAAAATAGCGGGCTTAAATAGCCTCAAATCGTACCCACCCTATCGCCCTACAGTGTCATAGAAGGCGTGGCAATCTGAAGCCATCACTTTTGTAGAGAAGTTGAGTTACCCACAACTTCTCTACAAAATTTAATTGATGACTCCCTGAACAACCCTATAACTAAACACGGGCTAAATCAAACGGTAACTTCCGAATGCGTTTGCCAGTGAGGCTAAAAATCGCATTGGTCAAGGCTGGGGCAATGGGCGGTAGTCCGGGTTCGCCTACACCGCCTGGTTCTTCCTGGCTTTCTATAATGTGAATTTCCATCGAGGGTATTTCGGGCAGACGCAGTACTTGATAGTTGTGGAAATTATTTTGTTGCGCTTGTCCTTTTTCAAAAGTGATTCCATCTTTCAATGCAGCCGTTAGGCCATACACAATGTTTCCCTCGGTCTGGGCTCTTACGTTGTCAGGATTCACAGTCATACCACAGTCTATTACTGACACTACTTTTTCGATTTTTACACCTTCCTTAACCTTTGATACCGTAACTGCATGGGCACAAATGGTTGAAAATGAGCGACATATTGCTACGCCTCTGGCTTTTCCTGCCGGAAGTTTATCGGTGAACCAACCTGATTTGTTGGCAAGGGTTTCCAGCACTTTTTTGAAGCGAGGGGATTTGTCGTAGAGTTCCAAGCGGAGTTTCATCGGGTCTTTGCCTACGGCATGAGCCAGTTCGTCCACAAAACTTTCGTGACCAAAACCGTTGGTAGAAGCATACACCGAACGCCACCATACAATCGGTATTTCAGTTTTTTCTAAATGATGGCTTCGTTTTATATTCGGAATATTCATGGGACTATCTTCGTGGCCTGCCACTTCTTCTGCCCAAGGGTCAGGCTTGCCATCTAGTGGCATTTTAAATACCTGACGAGGAATCGACTCGCCCATAATTTTGTGGTGAAAAGCCACAATATTACCGTTGGCATCTAAGCCGCCTTGGAAGGCATTAATCATGCCCGGACGAAACGGCCCTTGCGAGGTGTCGTCTTCACGAGTCCAGATTAGCTTGATGGGGGCATTGACTTGCTTAGAAATAAAAGCCGCTTCATTGACAAAATCTAAATAGGCTTTTCGGCCAAAAGCGCCACCCAAAAACGTAACATTAACCTTCACGTTTTCGGGCTTAATTTTCAAATAACCAGCCAATGACTGAATAGCGCCATCGGGGCCTTGAACGGGTGCCCAAATCTCGCAAGTATCACCTTTTACCCAAACGGTGGCGTTTTCGGGCTCCATGGGGGCGTGTGCCAAAAAGGGCGTTTCGTAATAAACTTCCACTTTTTTAGTGGCTTCGGCAAAGGCTTTGTCAAAATCGCCCGATTTGTCGGCGTAGTCGTTGCCTTTTTGCGACACAGCCGCTTTGAGGCGATTGTAGTATTCTTCGGTACTTATTTTTTCGGCATCGCCGTTGTCCCACACTACCTTGAGGGCTTTGCGGCCTTGTAGGGCTGCCCAGTAGCTGGTGGCCACTACGGCTACGGTTTCTACTGTTTTGTGGGGCATAGCTCGCTCGGCCTTCATCACATATTTTACGCCTGGAATAGCTTTCGCCTTGCTATCGTCGAAACTGATAACTTTTCCGTGAATCAGCGGCGAACGTTCTACCGAAGCATACAACATGCCGGGTAGTTCAACGTCGAGGCCAAACACGGCTTTGCCCGTTACTTTCAGCGGCACGTCGGGCTTGGGAATTGCTTTCCCGATTAATCTGAATTGGCTAGGGTCTTTGAGTTTGGGGTTGGTCGGAACTTCTAACTTAGAGGCATCATCTACTAATTCTCCATAGCTAAATGACCTACCTGTTGGTTTATGAAAAACTTTGGCCAGTTCGGCATAACACTCTCCTTCGGCTACTTGCCAGCGTTGAGCAGCAGCTTTGATAAGCATTTCTTTAACGGCTGCACCTGCCTTGCGCATAGGCATCCAGCGAGTCCGTACCGACGAGCTCCCACCCGATAGTTGCCCGCCGTACTTACCCAAACCATTGGTTTGCTTAATAGTAATTTGGTCTAAGGTCACCTCCAGCTCTTCGGCTACTAAAGTAGGCATTGATTGATAGGTACCTTGACCCATATCGGGACGAGGGTTAAAAATGGTAATTTTGCCCGTATTATCTAGCAAAATGTAGGGATTAAGCTCTAATGCTAAGGTACGAGGAGGTAGTTTGGTTAGCGTAACGGCCTTGCCTAAAGCTGATTCAGCTATGCCGAGCGCCAACACCGAAAGGCCTGCCGCACCACTCACTCGCAAAAAATTACGACGAGAGACGCCTGTATGTTGATTTTTCATGTTATCATCAGTTGAGATAAACGAACGTTTGATAAATCACTTAGAGTTGATGACTTAAGTACGAGTAACGTGGAGAGATAGCATTCAAGCCAAGCAATCACTTACCCAAAACCTGATAATTAACTAATTACAACTCTTAAGTATCAAATTATTTACTTGCCTCCTACCCCAGCTGGCTGCTTGGTGGCTTCTTTTTTAGCACCTTTACTTTGAATTTCGGCAGCACGGTGGATGGCTTTACGAATGCGCTGATAGGTACCACAACGACAGATGTTTCCACTCATCGCATTGTCGATGTCTTCGTCGGTAGGGCGGGGGTTGCTTGCAATCAACGACACTGCCGACATGATTTGCCCAGACTGACAGTATCCGCACTGAGGGACTTGTTCTTCAATCCAAGCTTGCTGGACGGCATGAAGGCTTTCTTCGGTTCCTACGCCTTCGATAGTCGTGATTTTTTTGTTGGCAACTGCCGAAACAGGCACTGAACACGAGCGAATAGGGGTGCCGTTGAGGTGGACCGTACAAGCACCACACTGCGCAATGCCGCAGCCGTATTTGGTACCTTTTAGGCCAACAAAGTCACGAATAGCCCACAAAAGAGGCATTTGTGGGTCCACATCAAGGGTGTGTTTTTTGCCATTGACTACTAAAGAGATTGCAGACATGGTATGGATGTTTTATAAGTTTTAACGACCTTTTTTTCGCTTATTAGCGATTTTAACCATAAACTTCGTACTTTGTTAAATCAAAATCAATGAACATCGACAAAATATCACTTTTGCTTGTCCAGTGAATTCTAATTAGCACCCGTTCTTTATGAAACTTTTTTTTCTTCGCATCATGAGTTGGCTCTTATTCTGCTTGGTATGGGGAGCTTGCCAGCCCTCTATCAATGCACAGCAAAAGACGGTTTACTTGGGTGCTGACTTGTCGTATGTCAATGAGATGGAAGATTGTGGGGGTGTCTATCGTAGTAACCAAACCGTTGTAGAGCCCTATTCTTTTTTTAGTCAACGAGGTGCCAATCTAGTTCGGATTCGGTTGTGGCATACACCTACTTGGACTCGGTATTCGACGCTTTCAGATGTTAAAAAATCTATTCGCAAGGCCAAACAACAGCAGATGGCCGTGTTGCTAGATTTCCATTATTCGGATACATGGGCCGACCCTGCGCATCAAACGGTTCCAAAAGCATGGAGTGCGTTGACAAACCAAACTCTTTTGGGCGATTCTGTTTATCAATACACGCTTGTTACGTTACTTGCGCTTCATCGAGATGGTTTGTTGCCAGAGATGGTGCAAGTAGGCAACGAAATCAATACCGAAATTCTCCAATTTAGCTCCGAAGCCGCCAAAACCATGAATTGGACTCGCAATGTGTATTTGCTAAATCGTGGCATTGCGGCGGTAAAACAGGCAGCAGCAATGACCAACAAGCCTATCGGTATCATGCTTCATATCGCTCAGCCTGACGATGCCCTAGCGTGGTTTACGCAGGCTCATCAAGCTGGCATTGCCGATTATGACTGGATTGGGCTTTCCTACTATCCCAAATGGTCAACCTTCAGTCTTGCCCAACTTGGTAACACCATTGCTACACTCATTCAGTCATTTAAGAAACGAGTGATGATTGTCGAAACAGCCTATCCCTATACATTACAAAATGCCGATGCCGCCAATAACTTACTGGATGGAGGCTTGAACACTTACCCCATTAGCCCAGAAGGGCAGTTACAATTTTTGGTTGATTTAACCAAAACTACTCTTTCGGCAGGCGGCGAAGGGGTGATTTATTGGGAACCTGCTTGGATCTCAACCGGATGCAGCACAGGCTGGGGCATTGGTTCTCATTGGGACAATGCTACATTTTTTGATGCTAGCCGCCAAAATGAGGCGCTTCCAGCCTTTGGTTTCTTTGACCAACGCCAGTACAGATAGTTTCTGTTTTGATTGTTTTTCTGCCAAGATAATCGACACCCAATTACCATTTTTTTTTTAATGGCGATTAAACCCTACTACATGGTTCTTATCTAAACCATCAAACGCTCGTTAGTAGCTCAAAACACTTACCTTGAATAATTATTTTATTGATTACCAACCCCTTACTGGGGTTAAACGTCCATTACCCCAACACACGGAAGCCGAAAAGTGACCATAGAGTAGGCAAAACTCCCTTAAACCAAACACAAATAGCCATGAATTCATTGAAGTACCTTGCGGGTGCTATGAGCATCGCTTTGTCTGCCGTGTTGCTTAGCTGCGACAAAAACACCGAAAATGTTAGCCCTTCTGAATCTGTTTCTACGTCTGCTGCCCGTGCTACTGATGCCAGTGCAGCTGCTGCCCCTGCCTATGCCTCTGCTTGTGAAGATTATTCGTTGGCCTTGAGTGGTTCTTACACCACGCCGATTCCGGGCCTTTTAACCTCCGAAATTCACCGAGTTCAGCTGTGTACAGGGGTCGAGAACCCCATTTCAACCATCAACATTGGTGGTGTACCTGTATATAGTGTCACGGGGATTTCGAAGATGGATGGCAATACCAAGGTGCTTTATGCCGTAACAGGCAAAAACTCCAACTATCCTTATAAGCTTCTTAAAGTAGAAATTTTGACAGGTAATGCCACCGTTATAGCTACCACTACCACAGGGATTGGGGCAACGCCTATTCCTCTTCAGGATATTGATAACTATGGGGCAAATTATTTTGCCATTAGAGAAGGTACTAACCAAGTTGTCAGTATCAATGTGGGTACAGGGGTGTGTACTACTTTTGCCGTTGCCCCTACTAACTATCCCTTGACTGGGCTGACGTTTAAAGGTAACCGTATGTGGGTTATAGCGGGTGTCGCTAACTTTAATTGTAGTCCCAACTACGGCGATATGTTTGAATATACGCTAGGTGGTGTGCTCAATTCTTCCAATTCATACAATGCTGGGGTCATGTCTTATACCAACAAAGAATTGGGCTTAGATTTCTTTAGTAGTGCTGCGTGTTGCACTCGTAACTGGGTGGTTGCTAGTGCCTCAACGGCTGCTGGCGGTTCGCTAACCTACAACCTGAATTTATGTTCAGGGGGTGGTGCTCCTACTTTATTGGGTGGGGTAAAACCTACTTATGATTTTGCAAAGCGGTAAGGAAAAGATAAGCTCGAAGGCCATGTGCCTTCGAGCTTATCTTTTCCAGATGGGATTCAGAAATTCCCATTCTTGAATGTGGGCTGGCGTGTGGCTTTGTTTGGCTATTTTATCCAGTTGCGCTACAATCTCTGGATGTTGGGCAACTACGTTCTTAGTTTCTCCAATATCATCAGTTAAGTTGTAGAGCTGCCACGGAGCGTTCTGGTTGGTTTTGAGATTACTTTTTACCCCTTTCCAGTTTCCTAATCGAACGGCCACTTGTCCTCCTAAGTCTGAAAATTCAAAGTACAGAAAATCATGTGCTTTCTGTGGTTTTCCGAGCAAGGTCGGTAAGAACGAAATACCATCAGTTTCGGTAGGTATGGGTGAGTGGGTGAGTTCGGCTAGCGTAGCCATTAAGTCGTACTGAATGGCCACATTGGGCGTAACCGAACCAGCCCGAATGTGCCCCTTCCAGTAGGCAATCATAGGTACTCGGATGCCGCCCTCATAAACCTCGCCTTTGGTACCTCGGAGCATACCATTACTTTGAAAAAATTGTACGGGGGCCCCACCTGCCTCAAATGTTGCTCCATTATCACTCGTAAATAAAATCAACGTGTTATCGGCAAGCCCCATTTGCTTCAACTTTTCCCGCACAATGCCTACTTGTTTGTCCAAATGCGTAATCATGGCGGCATACGTAGCTTTGGGATAGGGCGTAGAGGCATAATTTTTCTGGCCACGATAAATGGTTTCCTCAAATTTCCCTTTGTATTCGGCCAAAGAGGCTTCGGGAACTTGCAGCGAAAGGTGAGGCAAGGTATAAGCCAAGTACAAAAAAAACGGCTTTTTACGATTTTGCTCCATAAACGAAACAGCCTTTTCAGTCTGTTTGTCAACAGCATACTCTTTTCCTATAAACTTGGCAAAAGCTTCGGGGCGAGATTCGTTAGGAGGTAGAGGCGTATGGACGAGCAGCTCAGGGTTACGCAGGGTATCCCAGTGGTCGTTTTCCCACAGGTGGGTTGGATAATGATTATGGGCTTGTTTCTGGCAAGCATAACCATAAAAATAATCGAAGCCTTGTTTGAGTGGAGTACCCGTATTGTTGGGCATTCCTAAGCCCCATTTGCCCACGATGGCCGTTTGGTAACCTTTGGCTTTCAACACATGTCCGATGGTGTAGGTATGAGGAGGAAGGGGCATTTGGCCCCCTTCTTGGGCATCAGAATAAAGCCCCAGCTCGTAGTTGCCTCTGATGTATGAATGCCCCGCATGCACTCCCGTAAGCAACATACACCGAGAAGGCGCACACACAGGAGCACTGGCATAAAACTGCTCAAACTTCATCCCCTCCTTAGCCAGTTGGTCTAAATAAGGGGTACGGATTTTTTGCTGACCATAACAACCCAATTCGCCATAGCCCAAATCGTCGGCATAAATGAATACAATATTGGGGAGTGGTGTGGAGGCTTTCCATGCCGAAAAGAGAGCGGTTAGACCCACTAACATCCCAAGCTGAAGCCAGTAGCGGTTTTTCATTTGGTTCGCTCGATAGTAAACTGAACCAGCCCCATCAAAGAATCTCTATATCGAGATGGCACAAAGGTCTGCAAGATAGTGTGGGCTTCATCTACAAAGCGTTGCATTACGTGTGTGGCGTATTGAATCCCCCCTGATGCTTTCACAAACTCTATGACTTCGGCTACTTTTTTGGGCTTATCTGATTCGTTTTTGATGGCGTTGATAATGCGTCGCTTGGTCCACCAGTCTGCTTTAGAGAGCGCATAGATGAGCGGCAATGTCATCTTTTTCTCCTTGATGTCAATGCCTACGGGTTTACCTATTTCGGCATCGCCGTAGTCAAAGAGGTCATCTTTAATCTGAAACGCAATTCCGACTTTTTCGCCAAACAAGCGAGCTTTTTCGATGACTTCGGGGGCAGCTCCTACAGAACTGGCTCCTACCGCACAACAAGAGGCGATAAGTGTAGCCGTTTTTTTGCGGATGATTTCAAAATACACCTCTTCGGTAATATCCAAACGGCGAGCCTTTTCCATTTGAAGTAATTCGCCTTCCGCCATCTCAATCACCGCATTTGACACCAATTTAAGCAGGGCGTGGTCTTGATTATTGATGGAGAGTAACATCCCTCTCGAAAACAGGTAGTCGCCCACCAACACGGCGATTTTATTTTTCCAAAGAGCATTGATGGAGAAAAAACCACGGCGGTAGTTGGAGTCGTCCACTACGTCGTCGTGAACGAGGGTAGCTGTATGAAGAAGCTCTATGAGAGCGGCTCCTCGATGGGTAGCTTCGTTGATGGGACCAAATACACCCGCCGACAGAAACACAAACATCGGACGAATCTGCTTGCCTTTACGCCGAATGATGTAATTCATGATTTGATCAATCAGCATCACATCTGATTTCATGAACTGCCGAAACTTACCTTCAAAGGCATCCATTTCGGCACTAATGGGGGCTTGTATTTCTTTAATAGACAGGGGCATGAGGCTCTTTCAACTACTCGTCATCCAAGGCCATGTACTGAGTTATAGCTACTCATGGTTTTGGAGCGGCAAGTTTACGAATGAAATAGCAGGAAACGCAGGATTTTTGTTGAAAATGTTTCGTTTTTTCAAAAAACACTGATTGTTCGTTACGAAATCCTTATTAGTTATGAGCTGTTTGTTATTAGTAGTGGCCTAATAATCAATTTGTTACTACAATAAATCAAATCATTAGGCATTACCTGTTAGGGCAATTCGGAGACTCGTTTTAGTACACTATCAAACAAATTTCCGTTTTCGCTATGTAGCCAAATTTGCTGGCGACTTTCGTCTTTGAACGTCAGCTCCAGTCGATGATTTTTGATTTCGGCCACGGCATGACCATCCTGCACCGACCCATGCACTTGGGCCAGAA
Source organism: Spirosomataceae bacterium (assembly GCA_046329195.1). Lineage (GTDB taxonomy): Bacteria > Bacteroidota > Bacteroidia > Cytophagales > Spirosomataceae > JAXLVB01. Next base: position 199,335 of record JAXLVB010000002.1, read on the forward strand.
CCAAGTCCTTGAGGCTCCGCCCCATTTGCCCTCGCACTACGTATGTGCCTGTGAGGGTATCGCCCGCTTGCGTGAGCGACAACACTATCTCGTAGCGTTTGCCAGTGGCTTGGTTAATGCCTTTGTCGGTATAGATGCCATTAAATGTGCCCATGCTGTGCCATGTCATTCCACCAAAATAAATAAATAGCTAACAAATTTCAGAATCTCTGTTGGTAGAGTTAGTAAGCGGTCAATGTGTTGAGCATCAGACTGACTATTATTTAACAAAAATCTTACCGAAAAGTTTTTGCCCTTCTTTTCCAGCAGACGACTCCCTTCGCATGGCTATTCGATGCTAATCTTGTATTTGTCTAACAACCCTGTTACATTTTGTAAGGAAAATTTAGCTTTGGTAATACGACAAGCCTCGGGGTCAATCGAAAAATTGTAAGCTGTTCGCAAATCGGCTTGTTCCAAAATACTTCCTGCAAACACAGCTTTTGTAAGGTCGCAGTGTTGGAAAACAGCCTTAGTTAAGTCGGTTTCAACAAAGTCAACTTCTTCTAATTTGCAGTTTTCAAACACGATTCCTTTGATTTTAAGTTTATAAAACGAAGCAAAATTCAAGATACACTGCTGAAACCGAAATGATAACAGGAGCGTGGCACATTCGTTGAATTGCAAACCCAGCAGCTTACAGTTTTTGAAGGTCACATCACGAAAGGTCGTATTTCTTAACTTAGCAAGGCTGAGGTCAGAATCCTCAAATGTACATTCTGAAAACTTGAAACCTGTCAAGTCCGTTTTGGCAAAATGGCAGTTGACAAATGAACAATTTTCGTATTCGCCCCTTGGAAGTGGTTTTTCGGTGAAGTTTTCGTTTTTGAAGGTTTGTTCTTCGATGTATTGACTCATGTAGTTACCCGTCTATTTTATCTCTCTTCCGTTTCAGCATACGTTATTTTCTCACTTCCTCCCCTCGACTCCCTTGACTTTTCTCGACTCTTTTACTCAAAAATCACTGTTCGGTTTTCTTTCACAAAAACACGGTCTTCAAACACTAGTTTTAGGGCACGAGCCAATACAATTTTTTCGACGTCTCGACCAGCTTGCGCCATTTCTTGCCATTCTTTGGTATGATTCACCCGAATGATGTCTTGCGTAACGATAGGTCCCTCGTCTAAGTTTTCGTTGACAAAGTGTGCCGTAGCTCCAATGATTTTTACCCCTCGCTCAAATGCCTGTTTGTACGGATTAGCGCCAATAAACGCTGGCAAAAACGAATGGTGAATGTTGATAATTTGGTTTGGGAAATGGCGTGTAAACGCCGAAGAAAGAATGCGCATGTATTTGGCCAAGACCAAGTACTCTGGCTGGTAGCTTTTTACGATGTCGAGCACTTCGGCTTCGTGCTGCTCACGACTTTTGGCTTCATGCGAAACGTAATGAAACGGCACCCCAAATTTCTCGACCAAAGGTTGCAGGTTTTCGTGATTAGCTACCACCGCCAACACGTTCATGTTCAGGTCTTTGAACTCATTCCTGACCAATAAATCACTCAAGCAATGGTGCTCTTTGGTAGCCAGTAAGACTACTTCTTTGGTGTGGTCGTTGTTGAGTGAAATCGTAACCGCATCGGGCAAAATACCTTTTAGTCCATTGATGATTTTTTCTTCTTGGCACTCGCCTACAAACTCTGTACGCATAAAAAAATGGCCGCTGTTGCGGTCCACAAACTCGTCATTACGCAACACATTGAGGTTGTGATGGTACAAAACACCTGTAATCTTATGCACAAGCCCCTTCTGATCGGGGCAATCAATCCGCAGAATATAATGAGTTGAATTCGACATAGTGCCGCAAAGAACGGAAAATCAAGTGTTTTACACAAACCGACCCAGCAAATCAAATGGGTGTTTACCTTACTAATCCAAATTAATGCGTTACTTTGCTTGAAAGTAGAAGTCAACAAAATGTCTGACATAATGAAGTTTTTGCTTTCAATACTGGCTACGATTAGTCTTGGAGTAGGGGCTTATTTTTTGCCGAGTACGCCACTGCCACCTTTCGAGCGGATGTCCCCACCACAGCAGCTGGTCGAAACCCCACGGTTTACCTTTGCTCCTATTGCAACTTATGAGGAAGTAGGTTGGCAAAAATTCCCTGATTTTCATTTGCCCGATGCCTACACAGTGGTACTCCAAGCAGGGCGCTCTACCACCGACAAAGACTGTATCCCCTTGCGCAAGGGCTTTACCCATCTGCACTACACGATTTTGTCGGAGCAAGAGCGCCGAACGTTACCACTTCAAAAACAGGCAGTGATGCTAGGGGCTAACTTCTTTACAGATGCAGGTTTTAGTTTTTGTAATTTTAACAAAGGTTACCTCGACCCTTTTGCCGACGATGATCAAAAGTTTGTGCAACATGTCCGAGGTTTTGATGCCCCCTATGGCATTGTGGTGTTTGACTTAGAGAACGTACCTTGGAAGCCTGTTAAGTATGAGCAAGATGGCTTTCGGCAAAAAACGTATCTCGCCCCCAATTCACCTGGGCTCAAAATCCCTGACAATCAGTTTGTAGAAGCCTATAAGCAAGCTATGGCTCGCAAGTACACACTTATGGTGAAGACGCTCAAAAAAGAGAAAGCAAAGCCCTATACACTGGTAGGAACGTATAGCCCAGGGTGTCCGTCCGAAAACTTTCATGGCCGCCCCGACTACCTCAATGCCTATACCGACCCTAACTTTAAGCAATGGATTTGGGACTATGCTGTTGGCGGAGAGCGTTTCAACCAATACTGTGATATTCAGACGCCTGGCTCGTATTTTCGGATTGCGGGCGAACAGCACCCTACCAACTGGCTCTATCAGTTATTGATGGACCAAGAGGTCAATGCAGCGTGGTCTAAACTGCCTCGTATTCCGGTACAGTGGATGTTTTATACCAACAACGAAAACAAGGCTATCAGCCCCCAAATGGCCGAAGGAACGGCTATCTTCAATATCTTGACGGGTGCCAAAGGCATTTGGTTGTGGGATCGAGGTAATTTCATTACACCCCAAAAAACACCAACCATCGTAGGAGCCGACGGGCAAACCTACCAACTCCGCAACTATGCTTCGTACGAGTATTTTATGGCAGGACTCTATCGCTTGTCAAAACATAACGACTTATTGGCAAAACAATCCCAAGCCATTATCCCCGAAATCAGTACAGACAACGGACAGACGTTCAATGCCTACAACGCCGCCCAATGTCGCAAAGCAAATAAGCCTATTGCCCGTGCGTTAGTAGCTGGAAACGAAATTTTGGTAGCCGCTTGTAACCCGTTAGCCACCACCAACCAACGCACCGAATTGGTGGTAAAAGTGGGTAATTGGAAAGATTTGATAGTACTGAAAGGCAATGAAGTCTATCTGGGAAGGGCTAGAATGAATTGAGGCAAGAGATGAGATTACAATTTTTCTAAAAAAATAGCCAATACGTGGGGCACAACAATCACCATACCCACTACAATAGCAAACAATGCCGCCACCAACACAGCCGCCGCCGCTAAGTCTTTGGCTTGACCTGCCAACGGGTGATGATGCGGAGAGACCAAATCGGTGAGGCGTTCGAGGGAAGTATTCACCAACTCAGCAATAAAGACCAAAGCAATGGCTAAGCCTATCCACAGCCACTCGCTAGCAGAAAGTCCTAAACTAATGCCTACTATCACTACTGCCACACCAGCTAAGGCATGAATACGGGCGTTGTTTTCTTGCCAAAGCCAGCGTAAACCTCGCACGGCGAAGCCTACGCTACGTCCAAATTTGTTGAAATCAATCATATCGAATGTCCATTTTTGCGCCACGAAAGTAGGCTGGTCATGAGCCAGTACAGCATAGCCATCAACAAGGCAAACTCGATGGTAATTACCCAAGCCGTAGTGCTCCGAAACGACCTAAGCGCATTGATAACTAAGCCTTTGGGGTCAACCAAGACATCCCAACTATTCCAGCGCTGAACCCTTCCTAGATAGATACCATAGCCAGTGAGCGGAAAAACTGCCAGTAATAAGGCAAAACTTACTCGTTCTGAGAACGCTTTTGTCCATACTTTTTGTATCCAATAAAGCGAAATCAATCCGCATACCAAACTGACGAAGGCATAGGTAAAAATCATGACTACGTCGTGCCAAAACAAGGCATAATTGCCCGGGCGCAGGTGTATTAGATCGGTAATAATGTAAGGCGAATTGGGCAAAAACAACAACCATAGGCAGCTGATGGCTACTACCTTCCAGCGATGCTCAGCTTGCTTTTCGACCCACAATGCCAAGAAAACAGGAATCCAGCCTAAAAACAAATTCCATCCCAAATACACATGAAATGAATTGCCCGTAATGATTAGACGAACCACCGAAAGCAATACGGCTAATCCAGACATCAAACCTAATACGACTAACACTCGAAAACGAAAAGGGGAAAGAGGGAATATGGGCATGTTGATGGTTGATTTTACAAAAAAGTACTGAGAATGAGGGCGTATGCCATACGCCCCTACATGTTACTAAATTGATTCTATCGAAGAGAATCACGACTTCCTCTTCTGGTGCAAACATACTCAGATGTTTCATATAGGTAAAGGAAAAGGATAGGGGTGTTACGCTCGCCTATCCTTTGGCAGAAACTATTCCCCTTCCTTGCGCTCATACACCCGATACCAGTCAATATTGCGGGTGAGGTACATCACTGTACCCAAAATCAGGAGTAGCCCAATACTGCCCAACAAGAGTGAGTAGTCTTCCATCTGAAGTAACGAATAGAAAAAGCCATAAAGCAGAACCAGCACCCCATTGAATATCAATGTCAGGCGGGTGTTTTTGAAAATACTATGCGTATAAAAGCTCACCAACGCCAAGATGGTAACACAGCCAATCAGATAGGCCCACTGAAACGACAAATGTTCTGAAATTGAGAGCAATAGCACATAAAACAAACAAATAGCAAAACCCACCAGCAAGTACTGAACAGGGTGCAACTTGCGCCGATTCAGGATTTCGATGAAGAAAAAGGCAGTGAAGGTTATCAAGATAAACATAGCGGCGTACTTGACCGAGCGCATTGTTTTTTGATACTCGTTGATGGGCAATAGCAGTTTTACGCCAAACTCACCGCTCTCATTGCCATTGGGGTTATTTGCAACCACCGGACGAACTTCGGCAGCATCACTTTCGTTGGTATTTCCATGCCCGATAAACGAGCCTGTACCCTGCTGCGGATAGTTGCGGTTGTACTGAAGTACCTTCCAGTCTGCCGTGAAGCCCTTGTCGCTGATGTTGCTATGATCTGGCGAAAACGCCCCCACAAAGCTTGGCGTACCCCATGAAGATCTCAAGTGTACGTTGGTTTCTCGCCCGAATGGCATAAAACGCACTTCCGAACTACCGTTCAGATTGAGTTCGCAGCTGAATTTGTAAGTAGTTTGCCCTGCCTCCAGCCGAATAGGCACGCTCACACCTGAGTAGAACAAATCTCGGGTTTCTACGCCAGGGTTAAACATCAATGCTTGATTACCAAACTGAAGTTTAACAGCTTCTTTGATTCCCTTGAGGTCGGTTAGGCCGAGCGATACCACTGCCTCGTTAAGTTTTGCTCTATCGGCTGGGATTTTCAGTAAGGACAGCTCAGGTGTTTTAAAGGTTCCTTCTATTTTGATTTTGGCGTTGTAGAGCATCACCACATAAATGCCCCTATAGCGTTTTTCGGGCACTATAGAACCTGTAATGTTCAGGTTTTCTGGCAAAAAATGAGCATACGCTGTTTCGGTGACTTTGGTACCTTTGTCGGTCAAGACCTCGGTTTCGTACGGTATCGAAATCACTGGCCCGCTCACTGTTTGGTCAGTACCCCATTTGGAGGTAATTTCACTCACAGCGGTGTCACGGGTGGCCTGCCGTTCATGAATCAGGTCTTGAAGCATAGCTGTCGGAATCAGTAAAAGAAGCATCAAGAAGCCAACAACAAATAGTTTGAGCATGACAGATTGACTAATCCAACGACTAACTCGTTCTAAGGCACTCGGCGATTGTGGGTGATTTTCCATGGGCGATTGATGTTAATTTGATTTTTAAAAAGTACTTTGAAATGCAAAGTTTTTAGGTAAAAAAATTATTCTTCGGGGTTTCGGTTTTTAATAAGGCTTTCGAGGGCATCTAAATGTGCCTGAAAAGCGGCACGTCCTGCTTGGGTAGCGGCGTAGGAGGTATTGGGTTTACGGCCAATGAATCCTTTCCTAATCTGTAGGTATTCAGCCTTTTCGAGTGCCAACAAATGGCTTGCTAAGTTTCCGTCTGTCAGTTCAAGTGCTTCTTTCAGCTCACCAAAGTCCACCCAATCATGAATCATCAGCAGCGACATAATGCCCAGCCGTACCCGATTGTCAAAGGCTTTATTTAAGTGCTGAATGATACTTTTCATAATAGTCCACCAAGGGTGGCGTGTTGTTAGCGATTGATGGAAACTGCGGACTTGGACTTATCTAAAATTGAGCTAGTTGGATAGCAACTACCCTTCGTACTTACGGTACATGACGATGCCGTACACAATATGTAACACTCCAAAACCTAAAGCCCAAAATAACAAACTCAACCCCGAACCTTCAAAATAACCGCAAATTAAGCCTAAAACGAGCTCACAGATCCCTAAATATCGAACGTCGTTGAGGGTATATTTGCTTCCATTGAGCAAGGCTAATCCATAAAAAATCAAAGTAGCACTGGGTATCATGCTTGGGGCAGAATCAAGGAGCAACAGACAAAATAACCCACCTGTAATCAATGGAATGAACAGGTTGATAAGCAGGCGTTTAGAGCTACTATCCCAAATTTTCAGGTTTTTCTTGCGAGCCTGCCGAGTGGTGAAGTATATCCCTCCAGCCAAGGCCAGCACCAAGACCCCCAACGCATCAAAAAACAACGACATGTAAAGCGCTGAGTTGTAGGCTCTATGCTGATATGAAAAATCCCAACCCATACCCAATTGTTGGGCAGCTACCAAAGCTCCTACTAGTGCACAGGCTCCAGCGAAGATTCCTGATAAACCACTAAGCGACAAGAAACGAGACGACCGCTCCATAAGCGAACGAATTTCGGACAAATCTTGCAGAGGGTTTGATGTGTTGCTCATATCAAAAGTACTTTGAAATACAAAGTAACGGTGGTAAATTTAATTTTCCAAATTTTTTCAATTTCTTTTACGACCGATTTACTCACTAAGCGTTCTCATAAGGCATTTACTGCACACATCCTAGTGATTTGTGTGCAGCTTTCAGTAGGAATCTCAAAATTTTTACTCAATTTTAGATTTCTTTTATCTCTTCTATGAAGTCGTTCGTTTTTCTTGTTTTACTACTTTGCTTACCAGTTGGCACTGCGGCACAGCTGTTCTCACAGCTTCAGGGAGATAGTTGGGAGCAAGTTAAAAAACGTAAAACAGGAACGATTTCAGTGATTTGGGATGGTATTGACCCTTTTATTTTTAAAGGAAAAAATGGCCAACTCATGGGGGTGGAGTATGAGGTCATGCTTTCGTTTGTACAGTATGTTCGTAAGCAGTATGGTATTGAACTTACCGTCAACTGGGTAGATGCACAAGGTTTTGACAAAATCATTCCTTTTTTGCGAACTACCCAATCCAAGGGTGTTTTTGGTATTGCGTATTTCTCGATTACCGAAGAGCGAAAGCAATTTGTAAAATTTACGCCACCCTATATGCCCGACCTCAATGTACTGGTTACGCATACCAATCTGCCAAGCTACGCCAACGATTCAAACTTTGGCAGTGACCTCAAAAACCTCAACGCCTACACCATGGCCAATACTACCATGGCTCAAGACTTACAGGCGTTACAGCAGCGTTTTTATCCACCACTTCACATCAACGCTACCCTTCCCAACGATTATGAAGTGCTTGAGAAGATTTCGCAAGACGAAAAAGCTTTTGGATACCTACCTCTTTCTATTTATATAGTTGGTTTACAAAAGGGGATTAAAGTCAAGCGTCAGTCTGTACTCACTACTCAGCGACCCGGGTTTGCGGCCGTCTATCCACTTCATAGCGATTGGGATGAGCCTCTGGTTGCTTACTTCAACAGCATAGAATGCAGACTTAAAACTGAGCGAATTATCCGTAAGTACTTGGGCAAACAAATGGCCAGCTTGGTATTTGATTTGACCAAACGAGATAGTTTGCCCAGTGATAAAAATGACTTGGAACTGCTTACTCTCGAAAAAGAAATCGTAACGCAACGGTTGCTGGATTCGGCCTTGGAGGTACAAAACCAAAAAATCTTCCGCAACGCTATGCTGGTAGGCACTGCTTTGGTGCTGGCTTTGGTCGGATTGTTATTTGCTCGTTACCGAACTCGCCAGCGGTTTACTCAACAGTTGTTGAAGCAAAACGAAGTCATTTCGGTACAAAAACAAGAGATTGAGCAGGCCAACCACCAATTAGAAATGCGGATTCTTCAAGCGCAGATGAGTCCATACTTCATTGCTAATTCGCTCCGCCGAGTACGCACTTTGGTTGAGCAAGGGCAAGAACAAAAAGCCCTGAATTATTTGGGTAATTTAGAGACGTTTTCAGAAATGATTCTGAAAAACACCGAAACTCCTACCAATACTGTTGCCAACGAATTAAAACTCCTCCAGCACTACCTTGATTTGGAGCGTACTCGACTGACAGAAGGTTTTGATTTTCGGGTAGATACCGACGAAAGCACTGAGATTTTAGAGGCGCATGTCCCTTCGTTTTTGATTCGACCTTTTATCGAAAAAGCTATTGAATACAGTACATCAAGCCCCAATGAAATAGGTTTTTTACATCTCCAGTTTAGTCGTCGAGGCAAAAAATTAGTCCTAAAACTACAGTATAATGGCTATAACGCCCAACCTATGGACCAACTTCTTCGTACCCGGATTGACACTTTGCTCAAACAAGGAAAAACCATTGAGACGGAGTTGATTCCGCTCAAAAACCTTCAAGGAGAACTTATTGGTACTCAGCAAGAAATTAGTATGCCTTTAGAATAGCGGTTACTTCTTCACAATCGGCCTTACTCCCGTGTAGGTAGTCATATTTTCGGTATAATACGTACAGTTCTTACCACAAGAATCTACCCAGCCTACCGAACTGTTGAATTCGCATTTGGTAAAATACTTAAAACCAGAACCATCATTGAAACGATAGACTTTACACCCATCTACCTCAAATAGAAGCTCCACTCTTACCTGTGGATTACTAGCTTGAAGCACCTTCTGTGCAGGTGCCAAACAAGAGCTAAGACCCACTGCAAGCAGAAAGCCCATGAATAGTACATTGATTTTTTTCATTAGATTAACGTTTTTTCAATGTTAACGACAACGAACCTCTCTTTATGAGTCGTCAAGTGTTATAGTTTGTTAAAATAGCCTACAATATCCAAGGCTAACGATATTATTCAATTCATTTTGGCATTAGCCATAAAATACAGAACTTTCGCCTCAAACTATTTTTGAATACATCAATGCCTAAAAACGTAAAAGTTGGGGTTATCCAACTTGCTTGTACTGCCGACGTAGAGGCTAATCTCCAGAAGCATATCGAGGCCATTCGAGCCGCCGCTGCCCAAGGTGCTCAAATTATTTGCTTACAAGAACTATTTCGTTCGCTTTATTTCTGCGATGTAGAAGACCACGCCAACTTCTTGTTGGGCGAGTCTATTCCCGGCCCTACCACCGACCGCCTTTCGGTACTGGCAAAGGAGCTGGGGGTTGTTATCATTGCGTCGTTATTTGAAAAACGTGCCCAAGGGCTTTATCATAACACCACCGCCGTACTAGATGCCGATGGTAGTTATTTGGGCAAATACCGAAAAATGCACATCCCCGACGACCCGGGCTACTACGAAAAGTTTTATTTTACTCCCGGTGACTTAGGATATAAAGTTTTCCAAACAAAATTTGCTAAAATTGGCGTGCTGATTTGTTGGGACCAGTGGTATCCTGAGGCTGCTCGTATTACCAGCTTAATGGGTGCCGAAATCTTGTTTTACCCAACGGCCATCGGCTGGGATATCAATGAGCCAGACCCTGCTATTAGCCAAGAACAATACAACGCCTGGCAGACGATTCAGCGCAGTCATGCCATTGCCAATGGTTTGTATGTAGTGTCGGTGAACCGAGTAGGTCGAGAAGCTGACCAACAGTTTTGGGGAGGGTCGTTTGTCGCCAATCCGTTTGGAAGTTTGTTGTATTTGGCCTCGCACGACCAAGAAGAGGTACACGTCCAAGAAATTGATTTAGATAAAACCGAGTATTATCGCACCACTTGGCCGTACCTTCGAGACCGCCGAATCGACAGCTATCAGCCTATCACGAAGCGATTTATTGACGAAAGTTAAGTTTCGTTTTTCAATGAATGGGTAATTTACCGCCTCAAGTGCTTTAAAATCACACTGGTTAGCGTAATGATTGTAGTGTTCGACACCAGCAACCAATCACTAATTTCTAGTCACTTCTTATGCGCATTTTAGTTTTAAGTGGAGGTTCGGTCAAAGGGGCTTTTCAAGCAGGAGCTATTCGAGCCTTGTTTGAGTCTGGTTTTCAGCCCGATGCCATTTACGGTGTTTCGGCAGGAGCCATGAACTCTACTTTTTTGGTCAATCATCTTGGGAAACAATACAGAGCCAAGCAATCGTATGACTTGAATGAAGCTGCTAATGATTTGTGTGCTTTTTGGAAAGAAAAAGTGACCAACCCCGGCTCACTAGCTCGTCGGCGGGGTACGTATGAGTTAGGTCTAAGTGCCTTGCGCCGCAATTTTGAGGGGCTACTTGATAACACACCCTTGCGTGAACTCATGGAAGGGGAAGCCGACATTCAGAACCTTCGGGCGAGTCCAGTTGCGCTCAAAGTTGGTACCGTAGATATCCAAGATGGCGGTATTGTTTATGCCGACCCGTCGTTCGACCATTTCTTTGATTATGTGTTAGGGAGTTGTGCCATTCCTATTCTGATGCCCGTTGTCAAAATTGGAGGTAATGCTACGATGGCCTTTTTGGATGGTGGGATGCGAGACGTAGCTCCAATCAAAAAGGCGCTCCGAGATGGTGCCACTCACATTGCCGTGATTGCCTGCCATCCTCGACTCATTCACGGTCAGCCCTTCAATTATGGCAACCTGTTGGCTTTGGTAGATAGAGCCATGGATATTACGGTACAAGAAATTGTCAACAATGACATCGAATGGGCCGAATACCTCCATGCCCTCCTCCCCAAAGACCGTAAATGGGTAAGTGAAGGCAAACTACGCCCCTATCAGCACTTCAAACTGACGGTGATTCGCCCTCAAAAAGCGCTGATGGTCAACATCCAAGATTTCTCGACAGATGATATTGTTCACATGATTGAACGAGGGTATCATACCACCAAGGAAATCTTAAAAAACAAAACCCAACCCCCAGAGGAAGAATGAAAGCAAATGAATCTGATTATCAAATATTTACTCCCTAAAATCTCTATTGGTAATGACAAAAGCTACCACCATTGATGAATACATTTCAGGGTTTCCTATCGAAATCCAACTGCTACTGAACCAACTTCGAGCTACCATCCAGCAAGCAGCCCCCGAAGCCATTGAGGTGATTAGCTATGGGATGCCTGCCTTTAAGCTTCACAGCGTATTGGTCTATTTTGCAGCCTATAACCATCATATCGGCTTTTACCCCACCAGCTCAGGTATCGAAGCGTTTAAAGAACAGCTAAGTCCTTACAACTACTCAAAAGGAACAATACAATTTTCTCTTCATCAACCACTTCCCCTGCAACTCATCAAAGACATCGTGCATTTCAGAATCGCCGACGACTTGCAACGAAAACTATTAAAGCGTAAAAAGTAGTAGGTATTGATGTTTTTGCTACTTTAGTAATTTCATCATCAAGGCGTGTTTTGCCACACTCGCCTATCCTTTCATTCTATCCCTTAACCCTATGACCCGACTGTTATTCTTTCTTGGCGTGCTTCTTCCGTTGGTAGTTTCGGCCCAATCGTATGACGTAGTCATTCTGAACGGCAAAGTGATTGATGGCTCTGGTAACCCGTGGATGTGGGCTGATGTAGGCATCAAAAACGGTAAAATTGCTGTGTTAGGTAAATTATCAGCGACCGATGGCGCTCGAAGCATTGATGCCAAAGGCTTAGTGATTGCCCCGGGGTTTATTGATGTACACACCCACATCGAAGGCGCTATTGAAGATATTCCCACCGCCGATAACTTCATTTACAACGGTGTAACAACCCTCATCACGGGTAACTGCGGCGGCTCTTATACTGAACTGGGTAAGTTTTTTCAAGACCTCTGTAAGATAGGGATTTCGGCCAATGTTGGCTCGTTCATTGGCCATAATGCCGTGCGGCGCAAGGTGATGAAAAATGTCTTCAGAGACCCTACTGCCAAAGAGCAAGTAGAAATGGAAGCCATTGTAGAGCAAGGAATGAAAGAGGGAGCCGTTGGACTTTCGACAGGTCTCATTTACATACCGGGCACCTATTCAAAAACACCTGAGGTAGTAGGTTTGGCCAAAGTAGCGGCTCGATTTGGAGGGATTTACACCTCTCATATTCGCAACGAAGAAGAAGGCGTAAAGGCTGCCATAGCCGAAGCCATCAATATTGGGCGAGAAGCCAATATTCCAGTCGAAATTTCGCATTTTAAGATTTCGGGTAAGCCTCTTTGGGGGCAAAGTGACCAAACCATCGGCTTAGTTGAAAAGGCTCGTGCCGAAGGCATTGATGTCAATGTAGATCAGTATCCCTACACAGCCAGTAGCACCAATTTGGGTACTCGGCTGCCATCGTGGGCTTTGGCTGATGGTGATTCGGCTGTGCACACCCGCCTAACCGACCCTGTGACTCGCCGCAAGATTCGGGACGAAATGGTTAAGATGGTTCGTGCTGATGCCCGCAGTAGTTACGACTACGCCGTGGTAGCTCGCTATCGAGCCGACTCGACCTTCAATGGCAAAAGCATCACCGAAATCAACCGCAAACTCAAACGCAAGCCAGGTCTAGCTTCTGAAGCCGAACTCATCATGGATATGGTGGACAGAGGCGGCGCCCAAATGATTTATCATCGCATGAACGAAACCGACGTAGTCAACATCCTGCGTTACCCCAACACCATGATTGCCTCTGATGCTGGCGTGATTCGCTTTGGCAAAGACGTGCCTCACCCCAGAGGCTACGGCTCCAATGCCCGGGTGCTGGGGCGGTATGTGCGTGAGAAAAAAGTAATCTCGCTCGAAGATGCCATTCGCCGAATGACCTCGCTACCCGCCCAACGCTTCCGTATTGACGACCGTGGAATGGTCCGAGTTGGCTATGCCGCCGACTTGGTGGTGTTTGACCCTGCCACCGTAAGCGACCAAGCCACCTACGCCAAGCCTCATGCCTATTCTACTGGTTTTCAGTGGGTATTTGTGAACGGCAAACCGGTAATCGAAGAAGGCAAGCACAACGGTAGCCGCCCCGGACAAATTGTATTGGGAAGAGGCTTAAATTGACGGATAGCTGAAGTACTTTTAGGAATGAACAATTGGTAGAAATTACCATCAAACCCCAGTTGCTGTCCATTCCTAAATAGTTTTTTCATTAACCCAACAGAAAGGTATTGTCTTTGTCTTTTGTAACCAGTTGCGTTTATTTTACCTAATGAACCAATTAACGTTCAATGATACGTTTGCTCTTTTGTCTACAAACGAACAAATAAATTCAATATCTGCTGGTTCATACAAATCAAAACGTATCTCATGTGAATAATAAGTACCTTTAGGTAAAACATACGCTCCTATCACATAGTCTTTATTTGAAGTTTTATCAGTCTGTACAGTAGGGTATCTGCATCTATTTGACCGGAAATATAAAATACAGCACAACAATGAGGTGTCTGTGTTATCTTCAGTTGATGAGTAAGTTCATTGGAGGTAATCATAAACGCCCCTGACGAACCCATAAATTTCAACCAAATTGATAAAAATAGACTAATCACATAAATCGCTAACAATCCACCTATTACCTTGAAAATAGTAGTTGTTTTCATTTTCAATACGAATCAGGGGTTAAAATCCAACGCAACTATCCCGATAATGTTTTTTTGAATTTAAGCAATTGATTATCAGCATATTACAAGAAATCAATAAGTGGCTTAACTATTTCATAATCAATTAGTTAATAAAATTTACACCCATTATCTGGATAAACGCCTTTAAATATATTATGCAAAGATTGGTGGTATGGTGGCAAATATCAGACTATTTATAGGATAAGAAATAGTTACCGTTTGAGTTAGCTAAGAAACTAACTATAAAGCCTCACTGATTTGGTGAGGCTTTTTTATGGCTACCATCAGATGAAAATATATCGCCTATAACTACAATACTTTGCCGTACCTTTGTGTGGCCATCCTGTCTTTTCAAGAAGGTAATTGTATTAGAAATTACCTTAGTTAAGACCGAGAGTTTTTAAGTGTTTAAGATTATCAAAATAATGTTAAACACTGCCTTTCCCTGCTCTGAACCAAAATCAAATGGAGTTTTGATTGTTATTTTTCATGCAATCGTTTGCAATAACTACTTATAACGAAATTCAAAGAAAATTGTTGTAAAAAGGCTGTTTTTGTGAAAAAAGTTCTTGGAAAAGTAATGAAAAGAGGTACTTTTGTAGCTGTCAATCTCTATCAACTTTCTCAAAAGTTCATCAAAACCCCCTCTCGTCCTACACATGAAAAAATTTTATGCTTTAGGCTGGAAGCAAACCGTTTGGTTAGCATTTCTGCTCTCTTTAAGCTGGGTTGCTATGGCTCAGAATCGAAAAGTATCTGGTAAAATTACCGATGGAGATAACGGCACTCCTTTGCCAGGGGTGACGGTATTAATCAAAGGCACAAATACTGGTACTACCTCTGACGCCAATGGTAACTTCAGCGTAAATGCCTCTAATTCCACTATTCTCGTCTTTTCGTTTGTAGGCTACTCGGCACAGGAAGTGCCCGTTGGTTCCCAAACAGCATTGACTATTGCCCTCAAGCCTACTTCGGCCAGCTTGCAAGAAGTAGTAGTAGTAGGGTACGGTACTCAAAAGAAAGTTACAGTTACAGGAGCTGTTACAGCCATTCAAGGTGAAAAAATTATCAAGTCACCTGCGGTGGACATCTCTAACTCCTTGGCGGGTCGCTTGCCGGGTTTGGTGGTTATCCAGCAAAGTGGTGAACCGGGCTATGACGGTGCGCTGGTTCGGATTCGTGGTCAAAACACGCTCGGAAACAGTAGCCCGCTTATCGTAATTGATGGTATCCCGGACAGAGATGGTGGGATTGGCCGTTTGTCAGCTCGGGATATTGAAAACATTTCAGTACTGAAAGATGCTTCTGCCGCCATTTACGGTGCTCGTGCTGCTAACGGAGCCATCTTGATTACGACGAAGCGAGGTAAAACGGGTAAGCCAACCGTTACCTATGACTTTAACATGGGTATTGCTCAACCTACTGTAGTGCCTAAGATGTCGAATGCGTTTGAGTATGCCAGTATCATGAACGAGATACCTATCTACAAAACCATTCCCGTAGGAGAATGGCAAAATGCGTGGACAAGTATCAAAGGCACAGGCTCTTACAAATCACCAACGGCAGGCATTAGCGCTCTTAATGCCAATTACAGCCCTGATGCGGTTAAAAAATATGCCGATCAATCGGACCCTTGGCGGTATCCCAACACCGATTGGTTTGGTGATGCCTTCAAGTCGTGGACACCGCAGTCTCGTCATAACCTCCAGATTTCGGGTGGTACTGACAATGTAAAGTACTTCACCTCGCTGGGTTATGTGTCGCAAGATGCTTACTACAAAAACTCAGCTACGAAGTATCAACAGTATAACTTCCGTACCAACTTAGACGCTAAAATCAACCAATACATCAATACTAATATAGGTATTATGGTGCGTCGGGAGTTGCGTAAGTTCCCAACCGAAAGTTCGGGAGCTATTTTCCGGATGCTTATGAGAGGGCGCCCTACCGAGCCAGAAGTATGGCCTAATGGGTTACCGGGACCAGACATCGAGAACGGTCAGAACCCTTACGTAATCACTACGAATGCAACAGGTTATGTAGAAGACCCTACAGACTATACACAAGCTAACGGAAGCATCATTCTTACTAACCCATGGATTGACGGGTTAAAGTTGACGTTGTCGGGGGCAATTGACAAAAACAACCGAGTTACTAAAACTTGGCAGACTCCGTGGTCATTGTATTACTGGGACAAAAAGACGTTTGAATCAGACGGCGTTACACCAAAGTTAGATGGAGCGATTCGGTCTAACTTCAGCGATCCTCGTTTGACACAAGCCTATGGTTCGGTGCTCAATACAAACTTGACAGCCTTGTTAAACTACGATAAGTCGTTCAACGGTGGTCATAGCATAAGCGTATTAGCTGGGGTAACTAAAGAAGTATTCAAAGGCGAAAACTTCTCGGCCTTCCGTCGTAACTATATTTCGTCGGCAGTTGACCAGTTATTTGCTGGTGGCTCGCTTCAGCAAAATACAGATGGTAGTGCTTATAACAGAGCACGATTGGGCTACTATGGACGGGTACAATATGCCTATAAAGAAAAGTACTTAGCCGAGTACATCTGGCGTTATGATGGTTCGTATATCTTCCCAGAGTCGAAGCGTTTTGGATTCTTCCCAGGTATCTTGGTGGGCTGGAACATCACCAGCGAGCCATTCTTCAAAGTAAAAGGCATTGATTACATGAAGCTACGAGCCTCGTTTGGTCAAATGGGTAATGACCAAGTGTACTACAATGGCTCGTTGCAAGAATATGCCTACTTGTCAACGTATGGCTTTGGTTCGTATCCTATCAATGGCACAGTAGCTACTACCTTGGTCGAAACCGTGTTGGCTAACCCTAGCTTTACGTGGGAACGAGCCAACAACCTCAATATTGGTGTTGATGCTACTGTACTCAATGGCAAGTTTGATGTGACGTTAGAATATTTCTACAACAAACGTGATCAAATCTTGATTCAAAAAACGGGTTCTACACCAGCTTCTTCGGGGATTAGCTCTTTGTTACCTCCTGTTAATGCTGGCCGAGTGGATAACCGTGGGTTTGAGTTTAACTTGATGTATAATGCCGTAGCCACTAACAACCTTCAAGTTCGGGCGGGCATTAATGGTGGTTACGCCAGAAATAAAGTAGTTTATATGGACGAAGTGCCAGGCGCTCCTTCGTATCAACGTCAAGAAGGAAAACCAATTGGTGCGTATTTAGTTTATAAGTCAGTAGGGGTATTTAGAGATGCCGCCGAAGTTGATGCAAACAAAATTGACTATAGCGGAGTTACATCTAAATTATTACCTGGCGACATGAAGTTTGAAGACGTGAACGGTGATGGAAAAATCAATGCCGACGATGCCACCCGGATTGACCAAAGCATCACCCCAACGTTTAACTTTGGCGCAACGCTTGATATTCGTTACAAAAACTTTGATTTGAGCATGTTGTTCCAAGGCGCTACTGGAGCTTCGTTACGGATTCAGACAGAGTCGGGTGACATCGGAAACTACCTGAAGTATTTCTACGACAATCGTTGGTCAATTGATAACCCAAGCAGTACGAACCCTCGCCTCGCTAGCCGTGGAGATACGTATTTTACGGGTGGTAGCTATGGAAATAATACCTATTATCTCTTTAGCAAAGATTACATTCGTCTCAAAAATATCGAACTCGGATACCGTGTCCCTGAAAGCGTGTTGAAGAAAGTGAAATTGAGCGGTGCTCGCTTGTTTGTTAACGGGTTAAACGTATTTACCATTGACAAACTGAAAGTGTATGACCCAGAATCAACCGCACAAAGTGGGGTATATTATCCACAGTCGAGAGTGATTAATGGTGGCTTAAGTGTAACCTTCTAATATTTGAAAACTATGAAAATGAAGAGGATTAAAATTTCAGCAAGTATCGTAACGGCAGCGCTACTCGTAATGTTGTCCTGCGACAAGAGCTTTCTGAACACCCAGCCTTTAGATAAGATTTCGAGCGAGGCTACGTGGTCAGACGGTTCGTTGGCGCAAGCTTTTATCTTTAATGTGTACTCGTACTTGGGGTATGGTGGTTTTGAAGAACAAGCCTTAGCCGCCTACACTGACGAAGCGATGTTTACGCACGCTGGTCGTAACATCAATACCTTTACCGAAGGAGCCGAAACCCCAGGTAGCTTGGCATGGATGAGCCCAACTTACGAATGGAGTAACATGTACTTAGCCATTCGCCAAGCTAACGTGGCGATTGACCGCCTTCCGACGGCAACCTTCTCAAACACAAAGTTGAGAGACCAACTCTTAGGCGAAGCGTACTTCTTGAGAGCGTACTATTACCAACAATTGGTTCGTTTTTATGGCGGTGTACCGTTGATTAGTAAGCCTTACGGATTGAACGATGACTATAGCGTTGCTCGTAATACTTATGATGACTGTGTGAAGTTTATCATAGCTGACTTAGACAAGGCCACTCAGCTATTAGATGGTAAAAGCCTAGAAGATGGCCGTGCTAACAAATTAGCAGCTTTGGCACTGAAGTCACGAGTACTTACTTATGCTGCCAGTGATTTGCATGATGGTCCAACGCTCAAAACCAAATCGGCTGCGGCTGCTTCATACCAGAATCTTGATTTGTTGGCGTATCCATCTGGTGAACGTGCAGCTAGATGGCAAGCTGCAAAAGCTGCCTCAAAAGCAGTACTTGATGCGGCATCTGGTTATAAACTTAACCTGACGGCCCCAGCTTCGGCTGCTGACGGTAGAAATAACTACACAGCTATCGCAATGGGAGGTAAAAGTGCTGCTGCTGACCCTGCGGGCTCAGCAGAGTTGATTTTCCAGCGTACGCACACGGCACTTTATACCCAAGAAAACAACTGGCCTTTGGGTGGTATTCACTACGGTATCAACAACGGTCCTAATGGCTACCACAACTGGGCAGGTAACACGCCAATTCAGCAATTGGTAGATGATTATGAAATGATGGATGGTACTAAGTTTGACTGGAGCAACACCGCTCAAAAAGCAGACCCTTACGCAAACCGTGACCCCCGACTCTATGCTACTATCTTGTATGATGGAGCTACTTGGAAACCTCGTCCATCCGATGTGTCGGCATTAGACCCAGTCAATCAGGTGCAAACAGGTTATTATGATGATGGTAAAGGCGGTAAACTCAACGGGATTGATACTCGTGAGTCGGCTGTTGAGAACTGGAACGGAAGCCGTACACACTATTACACTCGTAAGTTTATTGACCCAGATCCAGCCTTACCTGATAACCAGTCGAGTGCACAGGTGATTCCTTGGCCGTTTATTCGCTACACCGAAGTAGTCCTAAACTACGTAGAAGCCTGCCTTGAGACAGGTGACGAAGCCGAAGCTAAGAAATGGCTTAACAAAATTCGTTATCGTGCTGGTATGCCCGAGGTAAAAGATGCAGGAACAACCCTGCGAGATCGCTATCGTAACGAACGCCGAATCGAACTCGTGTACGAAGAACACCGCTATCACGACGCCCGCCGCTGGTTGGTAGCACCTACTACGGTTGGTAGGGGTATTAAGGCTATTAACGTAGAGGCCAAATTGAAAACAGGTGCCTCTGCCAACGTGCCGTATAAATTTGATAAAACCAAGTACAACTATACGTACACAGTGGTGGATAATACTGAAAATGAAACCCGTAAGTGGAATGATAAGATGTATTTCAGACCTATCAGTAGGGATGAAATAAATCGAAACAGCAAGCTGGTTCAAAACCCTGGGTATTAATTTTTGTCCGAAATAGTTCAATAAAAAAATCTATCTCCTATCTTGGGGATAGATTTTTTTTAACCACACGTTCATGATTCGTTATGCAAGGTTTTTAGGTATGGCACTGGCTTCATGCTGGGCGATTTCGTGTAGTAATCAACCCAACAATGACCATACACAGCAACCACAACTATTTACCCTCCTCAACCCCGAACAAACAGGCGTTAGCTTTCAAAATGCACTTACCGAAGGCCTCAATACCAATATTTTGATGTATGAGTATTTTTATAATGGAGGTGGAGTAGCCGCTGGCGATTTCAATGGTGATGGATGGATAGACCTGTATTTTACGTCGAATATGGCGGCTAATCAATTCTATCTAAATCAAGGGGTAAAAGGAGGTGCAGGGGTTCATTTTCAAGATATTACAGACGCATCGGGCGCAGGAGGACGACCCGGGCCTTGGAAAACTGGCGTAACTACCGTGGACATCAACAACGATGGCAAACTTGATATTTACCTGTGTTATTCGGGAGCGATGCCGTCCGAAAAGCGGGCGAATCAACTCTTTGTCAATCAGGGAAATGATGCTAATGGCGTGCCTGTATTTGCCGAAAAAGCCGCTGAATACGGCTTAGCGCACCAAGGATTCAGCAATCAAGCCTATTTTTTGGATTATGACCGAGACGGCGATTTAGACATGCTCTTGCTAAATCATAATCCTAAAAATTTGCCAATTCTGAACGAAAGCAGTACAGCCGAATTGTTTCGTACCGATGATCCCGACAAGGGCCTTCGTCTATTCAAACAAACCAATGGACATTTTGACGACGTTACCCTTCGGGCTGGTATTAATGGCTCTCCACTGAGTTATGGATTGGGGCTCGGAATCTCTGATTTTAATAACGATGGCTGGCCTGATTTCTATGTTTCCAACGACTACGCCGTCCCCGATTATCTCTACATCAATAACCAAAACGGTACGTTTACCAATCAGATTGCACAGCGAGTAGGGCATACAAGCCAGTTTTCGATGGGGAACGACGTGGCCGACATCAACAACGATGGGCAGCAAGACATTGTTACGCTGGATATGCTACCCGAAGATAATCGCCGGCAGAAACTCCTTTTAGCACCTGATAATTTTGCCAAATTTGACTTGAATGTACGCAGCGGCTTTTATTACCAATACATGCGAAATATGCTCCAACTCAATAATGGCAACGGCTCTTTTAGCGAAGTAGGTCAGGTGGCAGGTATATCCAATACCGATTGGAGTTGGGCAGCGCTCTTGGCCGATTTTGACAACGACGGTTGGAAAGACCTCTTTGTAAGCAATGGCTATTTTCGAGACTACACCAATCTCGACTTTATCAAGTACATGGATGATTTTGTCAAAGAAAGAGGGCGATTGATGCGGCAAGATGTGTTAGAAATCATCAACCACATGCCTGCTTCTAATGTGGTCAATTATGTGTTTCGTAATCAAGACGGACATACTTTTAGCAATCAAACCACCAACTGGGGGCTCAATACCCCCTCCAATAGCAATGGTGCTGCCTACGCCGATTTGGACAACGATGGTGACCTAGACTTGGCGGTCAATAACATCAACCAGCCAGCTTTTATTTTTCAGAACCAATCTCAGCAACTCAATAAGAATAACTACCTGAAAATCAAGCTAAATGGTGGCTCTACTAACAGTCAGGGAATTGGTGCTACCGTTACGATTTTTGCTGGTGGTAGGCAACAACGACTGTTTCAGAATCCATCTCGGGGGTATTTATCAGCGGTTTCGTCTGTGTTGCAGGTTGGGTTAGGTAAAGCTACCAAAGTGGATTCTGTGCAAGTGGTATGGGCAAGCCAAAAACAGCAACTATTGCGAAGTGTGCAGGTCAACCAAGTACTCACTCTTGACGAGAAAAACGCTTCAGATACACCTCTCAAACTGCCGAAATCAAAACCTTTATTTGTAGAAGTCCCTACGCCAGTGGCACATCAAGATAACGACCAAGCAGGTAATGATTTTGACCGTCAACTTCTGTTGACCACTCAACTTTCGCACCAGAGCCCATGTATGGTCAAAGGCGACGTCAACCAAGATGGCCTAGAAGATGTACTAATTGGTGGACCTGCCGGGCAAGCCACTGCCTTGTACGTGCAGCGCAAAGGAGGAAGCTTTGCGTTGCAAAAAAATCCTGTTTTTGAAGCAGACAAAGCCTATCACGATGCTGCTGCCGCCTTATTCGATGCCAACGGCGATAGTTTTGTGGACATTTACATAGCCAGCGGAGGCTATAACCAATTGGCTGAAAATGATGCCTTATTGCAAGACCGCCTGTACCTCAACGATGGCAAAGGTAATTTTAGCAAAACCGCAGGATTACCCAGTGTACTTGGAAGCAAGTCGTGCGTAGCCGTGGGTGATGCCAACCAAGACGGCCATCCTGACCTTTTTGTTGGAGGGCGGGTCATTCCGGGCAACTATCCCGAAATACCCACCAGTTACTTGCTAATCAACGATGGAAAGGGGCATTTTAGTAACCAAACCCAACAACTTGCCCCGAACTTAGAAAAAATCGGAATGGTAACCGATGCCGTGTGGGTGGACTTAAACCAAGACAAAAAGAATGAACTGATTGTAGTGGGCGAATGGATGCCTGTGTCGGTTTTTGCCTTTGAAAACAATAAGTTACAAAACAAAACCGAACAGTTTTTCAAACAATCCTACAAAGGCTGGTGGAACAAAATAGCCATAGGCGACTTTAACCATGACCAAAAGCCTGATTTGATGGTGGGTAATTGGGGTACTAACTCGCAAGTAAAAGCCAGCTCTAGCGAACCTGCCGAACTTTATTACAAAGATTTTGATAACAACGGTACGTTAGAGTCCATCCTCTGTTTTTATATCCAAGGCAAGAGTTACCCATACGTCACCCGAGACGAATTACTCAATCAAATCAATGGCTACCGTGGGCGTTTTCCAACCTATGAAAGCTACTCCGATGCCACACTCAAGGACATTTTTGAGGCAGATGCGTTGCAAAAAGCAGGTCACTTAGAAGCTAACCATCTGCAAACCACCTGCTTCTTGAGCAGTAGTGCAGGTACTTACACAGAAGTTGTGTTACCTATTCAAGCTCAATATGCCCCTGTGCACGCCATCGCAATCGCTGATTTTGACCAAGACGGCCACCAAGATGCACTCCTGTGTGGAAATGATAGTTATCCCAAAATCAGACTCGGAAAAATGGATGCCAATTACGGAGTTTTACTGAAAGGAAATGGCAAAGGAAACTTTACGTACCTGAATCAAACCACTTCGGGACTTCAACTGCGAGGCGACGTGCGGTCGGTCATTTCTATTAATGACTTCCTATTGTTCGGTATCAACAAGCAGAAAATAGCAGCGTATCACTTGAATCACTAACCTATTGTATGAAATCATTTGTCCGCCAGACTCAGGTTCTTTTGCTGCTACTTGGGCTTGTGGGTTGTACGCCCAAACCACACGAATTTTCTGAACCTGAAGTGGCTACAGCTTGGGCTGATATGACCTTGTACATTACTAAAAATACCCCCGGCAATTCGCCTACGTATTCGTCGAGGTGCTTGGGATACATAGGTCTTACGATGTACGAGTCGGTAGTACATGGCTACTCGCCGTATCAATCGTTGGCGGGGCAACTCAATGGTCTTGAGCACTTGCCACAACCCGAATCGGGCAAAACCTACAACTGGGTGTTGGCACTCAACGCAGGCCAAGCCACCATTTTGAAGCATATATACAACCAAACTTCTGATAAAAATAAGGCAAAGATTGACTCCCTTGCAAGCCTTATCCAGAATCAATTTGCTACCAAACAGGCAGACACCACCGTTATCAATCGCTCAATAGCGTTTGGAAAAGCCGTGGCAATGCAGATTTTTGAGTGGTCAACCTCAGATGGTGGACACCGAGGTTATCTTAAAAATTTTGATAAAACACTCCGTTTTCCCGAACGAAAAGGGAGCTGGAAGCCACCGTTGTATGCGCAGTCGTTTAGCCATTTTCCATTACACCCTTACTGGGGCAAAAACCGTACGTTTTTAGTAGCTGATTCGCAGCTAGAAGCTCCTGCTTTTATTCCGTATAGTACAGATACTAATTCGGCCTATTACAAGCAGTTTCGGCAGGTGTACGAACAAGAGAAGCACCTAACCCAAGAACAAAAAGAAATTGCGATTTGGTGGAGCGACGACCCCGACGAAACCTTTACGCCTCCTGGGCATTCATATTACTTGGCTACGCTTGCCATACGCAAAACAAAGCCCAACCTCATCAAATGCGCCGAAACCTACGCCCGAGTAGGAATGGCCGTGGCCGATGCCTTTATCAATTGTTGGAAATGGAAGTACCAGTTTTTTTCAGAACGCCCCAATACGTATATTCCAGAACATATCGACCAACTTTGGGAGTCATTTTGGCCCGACCCACCCTTTCCGTCCTTTCCGTCGGGTCATGCCATCCAAGCTTCGGCTATGGCAACAGTTCTGACCGATTTGTATGGAGCCTCCTTTGCGTTTACCGACTCGGCGCATGTAGGCCGAAAGCGTGACGAACTCCGTAATGCCGACTTCAAAGCAAGGCATTTTAAGTCGTTTTGGGAGGTAGCCACCGAAACTGCCAAGTCGAGGTTTTACGGAGGGATTCATACTCCGCAAGACAATCAAGCTGGCTTAGAAAAAGGCCAAGTCATCGCTCAGCATATTAATGCCCTGCATTGGCAGAAAGCGACTCAATAATCAGTAATAGATTTTGATTTTAGGTTTACTAAAGGTTTTGATTTGTTATGCTAAAATGCTTATTATCAATTGTTTGTGTGTTGTTTTGTTGGGAGAAATGTGGAGCTCAAACACCTTTCAAAGACGTGACCAAAGAAGCAGGTATTAATCACCAATTTCGGGTGTATGAAGGAATGTTTGGGGGTGGTGTCACCGTGTTTGATTTTAACAAAGATGGTTTTGAAGACCTCTACATAACAGGGGGGATGAACGACGATATCCTCTATAAAAACAACGGAAACGGTACGTTTACGAATGTATTTGAAAAATCGGGGCTAACGCTTACCAAAAAGTTTGTTACCCAAGGAGTCACGGCTGCCGATGTAAACCGAGATGGTTGGGTTGATCTTTTGGTGACAACTATCACCGTTAGAGATAAAAAACTGCCCATCCCCCGAGCTAAAAATTTGTTTTTTCTCAACAAAGGCAATGGGACTTTCCGTGATGCGACCAGTGAATATAAACTCGACCAAATGGTATCATTTAGTACGGGTGCTAGTTTTGGAGACGTGAATGCTGACGGTTACCCCGACCTTTTTATAGGGAATTACTTCAACGAATTTCAAGGAGAACTCACCTACATCAACGATGCTACCATTGTGAGTTCTACACAAACATCAAAACCTTATTTGCTCCTCAACAAAGGTGGCAAGTACTTTGAGGATGCCTTTGGAGAGTACGACCTGTCGTTCAGAGGATTTGGGTTTGGAGGGGTCTTCACCGATTTTGACAACGACGGCGACCAAGATCTATTTGTCAACCATGATTTTGGCTATAAACGTACCCCTGATTTGTTGCTCGAAAACCTCTATCCACAAAGTAAGCTAGAGGATGTAGGCTCCAAACTAAATATGGACCTCAAAATCAACTCGATGGGTACTGCTGTAGGCGACGTCAACAACGACGGCTGGCTGGATTATTATATCACCAACATCCGGTTCAACCGCATGATGATGAGCAAAGGATCTTCAAAAGTCTTTGAAGATCAAACCAAGGCATTGGGTATGACCTTTTTGGCTATTAGTTGGGGTGCCAATTTTGCTGATTTTGACCACGATGGCGACGTGGACTTATTTGTTGCCAACGGAGACCTCAACCCCAATTGCGTGCCGATGGCTGATTTCTATTTTGAAAATCTTGGCGGTCATTTTCAAGACAACGCACGAGCCTACGGGCTTAACGACTATGGCATTGGCCGAGGTTCGGTAGTGTTTGACTTAGAAAATGATGGCGACTTAGACATTTTAGTAGTCAACCAAAAACCAGTGCTCAACTACCCAGTAGAGTCGGTAACGCACCTGTATCGTAACGATGTTTCTCGGGGCAACTGGCTCAAAATAGCTCTTCAGGGCATCCAGGCCGAAAGCCACGGCATTGGCTCTCGAATCGAAGTAGTGATTAAGGGCAAGCACATGATTCGAGAAATTGATGGTGGAGGATCAAGCCACCTTTCACAAAACTCTACCATCGCCCATTTTGGGATAGGTAATGCCACACAAGCCGATTCCATCATTGTGACTTGGACAGGCGGTAAACGTCAAATTTTAACCAATCAAAAGGTCAACACCTTACTCACCATTACCGAAGTACCCGATGAACCCTTCAGTCCTTGGTTATGGATAGGTTCCGTAGTAGCAGTAGTAAGTATTATCTGGATAGGAGTAAGGCTGTGGAGGAAGCGTCAGCAAAAATCAAGATAAGCTTTGAGGCTGTAAAACTTGAATAGCGAATTATTCAAACGGCTAGATTACGTGTCATTTGTCGAAAAATCTGCTTTGACAAGACAATCAACTTTCATCACAATCAAAAAAACACTTAAATTTGTTGAGGATACCTCACACAAATTCGCAACTTTTTATCGAGATGAAACGCCGTCATTTTCTTCGTAACTCAGCCCTGTCAAGTACCGCCTTGATATTGGGTATTGGTACTTCGGGTCAAGCTACTGCTGCCCAACTTGTCAACCTCGGTCAACTAGGAGCTGAGGCTGGATTGGAAGTGACTCCCTACGTGATTATTGAAAAAACAGGCACCATCACCCTGATGGTCACCAAGCCAGATATGGGGCAAGGCACGTACCAGTCACTTTCGGCTATTTTGGCCGATGAACTCGACGTAGCGCTCGATAAAGTCAAGATAGAATTTACCAAAGGCGAAAAGAAATTTGGCGACCAAACGTCGGGCGGAAGTGCATCGGTGCGAGGTTCGTATCAAGAACTTCGGAAAGCAGGTGCTGCCGCCAGAGAAATGTTTGTCAAGGCTGCTGCCCAAAAATGGAATGTACAACCCGCCGATTGTTATACCGAAAACGGTAAAGTAATTGAAAAGACTTCGGCCAAGAGTCTTTCTTACAACGAGTTGGTTGATGCGGCGAGTAAATTAGAAGTACCTAAAGAGCCACAACTCAAAGACCCCAAAAACTTTAAATACATCGGCAAACCCCTTCCTCGCCCCGACGTTCCTTGGAAAGTAACAGGCAAGCCGATTTTTGGGTTAGATGCCGAAGTACCCGGCATGTTGATAGCCTCGGTGGCTCATTGCCCTGTATTTGGGGGAAAGGTCAAAAGCGTAAACAGTGCGGCTGCCAAAGCCATCAAAGGAGTTAAAGACGTAGTGATTATTGACCGAAAACTGGAAAAATACGTTGTTCAAGGGGCATCAGTAGCCGTAGTGGCCACTAACTACTGGGCAGCTTTACAAGGTCGTAAAGCCTTAAAAATTGAATGGGATTTTGCTGGAAACGAACAATTTAATACGACCAGTTATAATCAAAAAGTAAAGCAATTAGCCAACAAAACAGGTGACCCCGACAAACCTAAAGGCGATTTTGCAAGTGCCTACGCCTCAGCTGTTGTCAAAGTAGAAGCCGAATATGATACTCCTTTCTTGTCGCACTCGCCCATGGAGCCCCAAAACGCCCTCGTATGGGTAAAAGGTGACCAAGTAGAAGCATGGGTGCCTTCGCAAGGACCTGATTTAGTGCGAGACGCCATTTCGCAGCACTTAAATCTGAAACCCGAAAACATCGCCACCCATATTTGCTTTTCGGGTGGAGGTTTTGGCCGGCGCTTGTTTCCTGACGTTGCCGTAGAGGCCGCCCAGATTTCACAGAAACTTAATGCGCCTGTCAAGGTAATTTGGACACGAGAAGACGACACCTCACTTGGCCCGTTCCGGCCACCTACCTATAGTGTCTTGAAGGCAGGCTTAGATGCCAATGGCAAACCCATTGCCTTTCAGCACAAGGTGGTATCGCCGTCTATCAGTGACTTTTTGTGGAAAGGCGCCTATCAGCCTGGCAAACCTGCCGACGAAATGATGGAGGCCATTGTGGATATGTCGTACAACATCCCCAACACGCATCACGAGTACGTGAATGTAGAGAACCACGTGCCTCTGGGTTGGTGGCGAGCCGTTACTTCTACTACCACGGCCTTCAGCCACGAGTGTTTTATGGACGAACTGGCTGTGAAAGCAGGAAAAGACCCCATTGATTTCCGCTTGTCGTTGCTAACCGACGAGCAGCGAGTACAACGAGCTATTTTAGAAGCTTTAAAAGAAAAATCAGGCTGGACAAAACCCTTAGCTAAGGGCTGGGCAAGAGGCGTGGCCATTTGGGAGTTTTTTGCAGGAGCTGCGGGGCATGTGGTAGAAGTATCAAAAAAAGCCGATGGAAAAATCAAGATAGAACGGGTGTTTGTTGCGATTCATCTGGGTACAGTAGTGAACCCCGAAACCGTGAAAGCGCAAGTAGAAGGCGGCGTGGTCATGGGCCTAACAGCAGCCCTCAAAGACGGCATTACGTTTGAAAATGGCCGCTCAGTGCAGCAAAACTTTGATACGTATCGCATGACTCGGATAGACGAAATGCCTATTATTGAAAGTGTCATTTTGACCGATAATCAACCGAAAATCAATGGCGTAGGCGAACCTGGACTCCCGCCTCTGGCGCCAGCATTGGCCAATGCTATTTTTAACCTAACAGGCAAGCGGATTCGTAAGTTACCGTTTGATTTGGAGAATGTTTAGCCTATCTCCACCACCGGTTAATAAATTAGCGAAAAGATAACATGGTTTAATTTTTGAAATTTGAGCGTTGTTTCAGTAATTGCAGAAGCAACGGTCAGCCCATTTTATGCTCAAAAAATACTTCCAAGTCAATCCGTACATCATTTTAGCCATTATCCTTATTGTTGAGATTACCTTCAACATTGTTATCAAAGCGTATAGTTTGGATGAGAAAGTAATGTATAACTCTTTATCAGAGTATCTTACATTAGATGAAATCCAAAAAACGAGTGAAAGTGTAAGTGCTAAGTTCTTACCCTCTCTTTTATTAGCAATAGTTCAAGTAGTGGTCGAGATTTTCCTAACGGCTATGTGTGTTAATATTGCGTGTTTGCTGTTGCGAGTAGAAGTAAGTTTAAAACAGATATGGGGAATAGTGATAAGAGCATATATCATTTTTACCTTTTCAAGAATCCTGATGATGGGCTTGTATTTTTATTTTGGAGTGAATAAAGTAGAAGACCTGGACTACTACTCTAAGTTTTCAGTGTATGGCCTGTTGAATCTAAAAAATGTAGAACTGTGGCAATATTACATTCTCCAGTTGTTTAACGTTTTCCAAGCTATATTTGTAATGTTGGTAGCTTTGGGGATGAATTCAGTGCAAAATCGGAGTGTTATTAAGTGGTTTTTCACGGTATTAGGAGCGTATGGTGCGTATCTTTTAATTACCGTAGTGTTGGTGGCCTTCTTTTTAGCTGTATGACTTGACAGCCTAACCCTCGTTAGATTACTCAGGAGTGTTTTTGTCCGTTTGTTAAGTAGTTAAATACTTGTTGAAATTAGGTTGTTAATTATTTATTGGTTGACTGTAAAGTTTTTACGAATAATGATTTAGGGTTTGTTTTTTGATTTAAAATAAATAAGTTTGTTATTGAAAGGTGTAAGCCGAAAAACCTAAATAGAGTAGGCATAAATCCCAAACTCCAGAAAATATGAAAGCGCTTTCTACCGAAGAAATGGCTGTAGTAGAAGGGGGCGTATCATGCTCACTTGCTCTCGCTTACTTCCAATTGATGCTTGCTACAAGAGTGCCTTACTTTATTATGGTGGGCTTCCAGCTTGTCATAAACAGCTGTGGTAATTTTTCAGATGGAATAGATGGCTAATCTCAGCTACACACAGCATTAACCTCAAAATCTCAGTTTATCTTCGGAAAACTGGGATTTTTGTTTTTATAAAAGTACCCATCAGTTAATTAGATGCATTCTTATCAACAATATCATATTCAACAACACGATTGGTCGGACTGTGGAGTAGCTTGCCTACTATCCGTTCTGCGCTATTTTGGGGGTAATGCAAGCATGAGTCAGCTTCGAGAGTGGAGTGGTACATCGGCTACTGGTTCTACTTTATTAGGACTTCGGCAGGCTGCTCACCAAGTTGGGTTAGTAGCCGAAGGGTTTGAGGCAGAAATGGAGCATTTGAAAACGATAACAGAACCTGCCATTTTGCATGTATTAAAGTACGGAGAGTTGCAGCATTTTATGGTCTGTTATGCGTACAATGCCCAAACCGATACGTTTACGATAAGTGACCCAGCCGAAGTCTATATAAAACAAATCAATGCTACCGAATTAGCCACTTTATGGCAGTCGAAAAAGCTATTATTAGTAAAACCAACCGACAATGTTTTGCAAACAGCACGAATGGATACCCTAAAGGATAAAATCCAATGGCTCTATTCGTTTATCGAACAAGATTTGAATTTGCTATTTACGGCCTTAGTAATAGGCGTATTTGTGTCTGCTTTTGGCTTGTCGGTGTCTGTGTTTTCACAAAAATTAGTTGATTCTATTTTACCCACTAAAAGTTTTACAAAACTACTCACGGGTACTTTGTTATTAGCTTTTTTGTTGGTACTTCGGGCTTTGCTGATATACATCCGACAATTGTTACTGCTTCGTCAGAACAAGGAGTTTAACATTCGGATTGTGGATTATTTTTATAGTACTCTACTCCGGTTGCCAAAATCGTTTTTTGACTCTCGAAAAACAGGCGAAGTCATTGCCCGTATGAATGACACGGCTCGT
Source organism: Spirosomataceae bacterium (assembly GCA_046329195.1). GTDB lineage: Bacteria > Bacteroidota > Bacteroidia > Cytophagales > Spirosomataceae > JAXLVB01. The sequence goes on from JAXLVB010000002.1 coordinate 230,116, forward strand.
ATTCAGCAGACTATCTCCAATGTAGTGACCAATCTGGCAATCGAAATAGTAGTGATTATTGCTAACACAGTAGCCTTGTTTTATTATCAGGCGTCGGTAGGACTGGTGTCTTTGTGTTGGTTGCCGTTTTTTGCATGGATTGTCTATCGGTTTAACAAACCAATTTTGGACGGTCAGCGAGGCGTTATGGTAAACAATGCCTTGAACGAAGGTAATTATATTGATACCATACAAGGTATTGCAGCCATCAAGATGGCCAATAAAGAAAGTTATTTTGCCGAACACACCAAATTAGTATATGAAGCATTTCAAGAGTCTCGCTTCCAATTAGGACTGGTAGGGAATCGCTTTGGGTTAGTGTCGCAATTAACCAGCTCGGTGTTTATTACTGGCATTATTTTGTTCAGTACTTGGCAGGTACTTCAAGGCTGGATTACGATAGGGACAGTAATGGCCATTATCCAGATGGTAAGTATGTTGATGACAGCCGCTGCCAGCATTGCCGTGATTAACATCAGCCTTCAAGAAGCAAAAGTTGCCTTAGAGCGGATGCAAGAATTCACGACTCTCCCCGCTGAATACGATTTGACTCAAGAAAGTGCTAAAAAAAATATTACTACGTTTGAGTCATTACAAGTATCTGAGGTGGACTTCCGTTTTACAGGACGCCGAAAACTGTTAAACCACATTACGTTTTCAGTGAAAAAAGGAGAAGTCATCGCAATTTTGGGCGAGAGTGGAGGCGGAAAGAGTACCTTGTTGCAATTGCTCCAGCGATTTTATGAACCCGAACAAGGAATAATTCTGGTAAATGAGTGTAATCTCAACGAATGGTCTGTTCCGAGCTGGAGGAAATTGCTAGGCGTGGTTCCACAACAAGTAAAGTTATTCAATGGACTGTTGCTCGAAAACATTCTCCTAAAAACGCCAACTGAGGAGGATATTCCGAAGGTAGTACAATTGTTGAAAGAATATGGTTTAGACAAGCACTTTGAGCGATTTCCGAACGGCTACAACACCATACTAGGCGAAACGGGTACTAACATTTCGGGTGGTCAACAGCAACTTGTGGCATTGGCAAGGGCTTTGTATGCCCAACCCCAACTGCTCCTGTTGGACGAAGCCACTGCTGCTATGGATAAGCATACCGAGCGTATTATTTTGGAGTTACTCCAAAAACTACGTGCAAAAATGGGGATTATTTTGGTTACGCACCGAATACAAACCGCTGCAATTGCAGACCGTTGTTATGCCTTAGAAGACGGGTACTTATTGCCAACGATTGTGAAGGCATAGCTTACCACCAAACTTGCTTTCCATTTTCTAATAAAAAAGGACGTTCTTCGGTGCTTTGGCAATCGTTGCAATGCAGCCAAAATAAGGCTCCTACAGGCAATTTACTGAAGGTAAGGGTATGCCCCACCGCTTTCTGTGAACTGAGGGGCGTCCAATGGTCTGTCCAGTAGTATAACTGATAGGTTTTGGCTGGAGTGATTTGGTTTTTATCGTTGGCTGGCAAATAGCGCAATTTAGCAACGACAGTAGGTTGGCCTAAATCTAAACCCACCCAGGCGATGTCGCCGGGCTTTTTATCCAAAATAATGCTATTGCCATTTTCGCCATCAAAGGCTCGTTCTGGATTAGGCATGGAGCCAATGGGCTTGCCTTTGAGCGGAGTGGCAGTGTTAGGGGCATAAAACTCTAAGTCACCGACTTTGAAAGCAGAGTGAGGGGTCGATGATAAACGGATGTATTGAAACTTGGCTTTTGAGGAAAAATTTACTTCTTCCCATGTGTTATGGTATTCTAATCGGTCTCGGGCAATTAACCCACCAAAATACATAGTTCCCCAGTTTTTCATGGGCTCTCCCATTACATAAAGCGTAGTGCTGTCCTTAAAGTCAGGCGAATGGGCACCTTGGATTCGAGCTTTGTTGTAGTATTCTGCAAAATTCCATTTTGTTCGCTCTCGTTTGAGTGGAAACTTTCGGGATAGCGTAGCAGTTTGCAGGGCCGACTCATTGGCTACAATGGAGCGACTGTCACCACGCAAAGGAAGTAAAATAGGATTACCTGCTGATTGGTAACTATGTTTCTCATAAAACATAGGCAAATACACGACATCTCGCCCCATGTTTTCGAAGGTAACACTGCCATTTTTAGCAAAATTTCCTGCAATGGCCTGCCAATTACCTTTCTGAAAAATACAGAGATAGACGGGCTTACCGTCGGGGGCATCCACTTTGAGCGTAACTGTACCTGTTGGCGTATAAAGAGGAGTTACCTCTAAGGCTCGTTTGCTTTGCAAATAAGCAGGAATATCTTCAATATGCGCTTTTTCTGCCTGCATAGCAAAGCTATTTTCAACATTCGAATACATGCGCCTAAACACCTTGGCAGGTTTACTTTCATTACGAATAAACTGTAGATAGTCGCCAGGACCACTTTCTGCTCCTAAAAAGGGTACCGAAAGGCTATCGTTCAAGATAAGTGCATTCCAAACGTGCCCACTTGGATAGTTGGCCCACTGGGGCAGATAATCAATAGCGACAGGTAACCCCAAGGCTCTACCAGCATAAGCGGCAATAGACGACATGTCCGAACAGTCGCCATGCTTGCCTTTCATCAGATTACTCAGACTGATTTTTCCCGAGTAATCGGTAAGGAGTTCTGAATATTTAAACCATTGGGTCTCATCTTTCACGTATTTGCAAGCAACTTCATGCATGAGTGAGTCTGATTGCAAAAGGGGAAGATAACGCTCTCGAAGCGACTTACGCCATGATTCTGGTGATTCGGTAGCAGCTACTTTGTAAGGCAGAATGAAATTACAAAAAGTAGAAAAACTAACTTGTTTGGACCAAGGAGCTGTTTGCCAAGCTTCAAAGGCTAAATCTATGTGCTGAATCAGATAGCCTGATTTGAGAGTTTTGAGGTCACTAATGGCATATCGGCCATCAGCGGTTGGTTCGCCAAGGGCTGTTGCCACTGAATCTTTTATGTGTATTATTTCTTCATCAGTAGTAGCAGTGCCAATTTTATCGAAAATGGAATTGTATTGCTCCAGCCATTTACCTTCATAATGACTGCTTGCATGCATATTACTAATTAAGAAAATAGCTGCTTTTAGTTTGAGACTATCTGTAGGGTGTTGGCGATAATGAGCCAAGACTTTTTCGATTTCGGGGCGATTCTCTTCAGCAATACGTAAGCTACGCTCAAGAGGGTCTTGGGTTTCAGGTAATTGAGCACACGAAACCATTAACAAACATCCCAACGCAGTTTTGGCTAATTTTTGAAATAGAACGTAGTATTGCATAAAGGTTTGAGTTATTTTGCCTTGAAAACGATAGTGTGATAATGTATATCGTTAAATAGGACTTAAAATTGAGAAAATTTTATGATAAATGCTGCAACAATTAGCGAACGGCGTGGAGAGTTTTTGTGGGGTGTGTTGGTGAGTTTTAGTATCATCATTGGCATGTGGCGCCCACAAGTGACGATTCCAGTTTGGTTGCTTATAATCTTGGGTGAATCAACACGCCGATGGCGACAAAAGCTACCGTTTCCTAGTCTTACATGGATAGATGTTTGTTTTTTATTGACGGTCCTGGTGTTTATTCTACAAGATATTTTTGCTATATACCGAGCTAACACGTTTTATGCTCTTCAATCTATCGTTACAATAAGCCTGGTTTATGTTGTAATGCGACTAACTCTGACCGAGTCCATGCCACAAAGTTTACTGCTTTTAATGGTAGCGATTATAGGGGTATTTATGTCAAGTTTCGCATTTTTACAGTTTAATTTAATACAATCTAGATTGCTAAGTGATGGCTGGACGAATGCTTCGCAATTTAAAGGCTTATTTGGACCTTTTGGGTTACTAAATAATGAATGGGCTACTTTGTGCATTTGTTTTTTGCCTTTTCCATTCATAAGTACGCTACTATTTGGACGGTATAAGTTTGCTGTATGGTTTGGGATAACCGCAACTGTACTAGTCACAATGGGCATTTGGGTAACTTGCTCACGAGGGGCCTATTTATCATTAGGTTTATTTGCTGCTCTGATGGTTGTGTTTTTTATCATATTCAAAACGAAAAGACTACTGAGTGGGGTTGTATTTGGAGGAGTACTATTAGCACTCTTGTTGAGTACCATGTGGACTCCATTTACGACAACTCTTTCATTAAATAAAACATTTACACAGCGTCGTAGTACAGAAGGACGGCTCAACATCCTTGAAAGTGGCTTTTGTCAGGCTAAAGAACACTGGCTCAATGGGGTAGGAAGTAATAATTATGGACTCATTAATGACCTATGCCGTACACCCTCAGAGGATATGGGTTATACACCTTTTACCACTACTACTTACTTACAAATTTTGCTCGAACACGGCGTTGTTGGCTTAATACTGTTTGGCGCTTTATTCTTGTCAGTTGTATGGGGTTACTATAAAGCTATCAACAGTAATGTCCCTAGAATTACAAAGCAGTTGTTAGCACTTTTGCTAATTGGATTTTTAACCTTTGTATTTCGAGAACTATTTTTCTCAACTTTATTTTACAGTAAACCTGTTATGGTTATTGCTACAATGTATGTGGCATTTGCTAACCAGACTAATCGCTTCTCGTTCAAGCCAATTGGATGGATATGCGTATGCTTTGGGCTTGTAATAGTGAGTGGCTGGATGTATATCGAAACAAGTCAACGAGAAAGCGCTGCAGAAAAAGTAGAATTGGCACTGCAAAAAAGGAAAGCTAAACAATTGCCCCAAGCCATTGCGTATATCAATAAAGCCATCGAGCAAATGCCTAGTGAAATACCGTATCATAAGCTAGCAGGTTTACTGAATGGACAAACTAGCCAGAAAGTAACGGACTTGTTACAAGGTAAACAACAAAAAGAGGGTAATATTGATTTGGCTATCAGACATTTTCAAAAAGTTCTTGAACTTAACCCAAATGATGCTGGAGCCAATTTTAACTTGGGCTGGTTATCCCATCTAAGCAACCAACCAAGGTCTATAACGCTTTCCTATGTAGATAATGCACTTACCTTTGAACCTAATAATCCAGAGTTTTTACTAGGAAAAGGCATACTATTAGAGTGTTTGCGTGATACCTTAAAAGCTTTTGAAACTTATACAAAAGCGTTGCGCCTAGACCCTGAGCTATTTGAATCTCCCTTTTGGAATGATTTTCAGAAAAGACACCCACTGCAAGGCACTAGACTACTACGAAATGTAGCTCAATCATTAGAACAGCAACAACAGTCGCATTATAGCACAGTAGTTAGAGCTCGGTATGGAAGGGTTCTAATTCAGCAAGGACAATTAGAAAAGGCAAAACAGGTTTTAGAACAAGTCAATATTGAGGTGCCAGATCTATATCGTCCGTATTATTATTTAGCGTTGATTCATGAGCATTTGAACGACTCGCTAGCGGCAAAATCCTTATTTACTAAAGCACTTTCTCTACGAAATACTGACTATTTGGTAGCGAAGTCAGCTGGGGATTTTTATTATCGTCAAAACCCTAATGAAAAAAGCAATAGCTTTGCCGTTATTAGAAACTATCAAAATGCCATTAAGAGTTGGTTGGCGCACCCTTCGTATCACCATACACGAAGTAATTCAAAATACAAATATAATTTGAGTGTTTTGAATGACTATGTCGTACAAGATTTGCTGCGAATTTCGTATGCAGACCTAGATATTACAACACTCATTTCCCGAATCGCTCAGATGTATCAGCGTTTAGGCCGTAGTAAAGAAGCAGCTTATTACCAAAAGCTCATGCTGAAAAAGCTCGAAGACATTCAGGAAGAAGATATTTTGTATGTGAATCGACTTGATTCTCGATAACAAACCAATAAATAATCCCCTTTACTTCGCATGATTTCGATAGACCTCCGCAGCGACACCGTTACCAGACCCACCCAAGGAATGTTAGATGCCATGTTTTCGGCGCAAGTCGGTGACGATGTGTTTGGCGATGACCCCACTGTACAAGCCCTCGAAGCCAAAACTGCCGCCTTGTTTGGTATGGAAGCGGCCTTATTTTGTACGTCGGGTACAATGACCAACCAAATTGCCATCAAAGTCCACACACAGCCTGGCGACGAAGTAATATGTGATAAGTTGTCGCATATTTATCTCTACGAAGGCGGCGGTACAATGGCCAATTCACAGGTTTCGGTCAAGTTGCTCGACGGCGATCGTGGACGAATTTCGGCAGCACAAGTTGCCGCCAGTTTTAATAATGCCGAAGATATCCACCAACCACTAAGCCGACTGGTTTCGTTAGAAAATACCATGAACAAAGGCGGAGGTTGTTATTATCAACTCTCTGAAATACAGGCAATTCGTGAGGTTTGTAATGATAAAGGATTACAACTTCACTTAGACGGAGCTCGGATTTTTAATGCCCTAGTCGAAACGAAAGAAAAACCGGCTCAATACGGAGTCTTGTTCGATAGCATTTCGGTTTGCCTTTCTAAAGGGCTGGGCTGTCCGGTTGGCTCGTTATTGATAGGCTCGCAGGCGTTTATCAAACAAGCTCGTCGTGTACGCAAGCGCTTAGGAGGAGGCTGGCGGCAAGCGGGCTATTTAGCTGCTGCGGGTATCTATGCCTTAGACCATCACGTAGAGCGCCTCAGCGAAGACCACCAGCGAGCCAGAGCAATAGGAGGGATGCTATCAGACCGCCCCGAAATCAGTGAGATTTTTCCGATTGACACCAACATCGTTATCGTGCGTTTAGCCAATCTAAGTGCGGTAGCATATGTACAACAGTTGGCAGAAGTAGGCATTAGAGCCGTCACGTTTGGCCCTGATTTAGTGCGTTTTGTGACCCATCTTGACTTTACAGATGCGCATCTTGAGCAATTTGGAGCACAAATTAAGCAGATGAAATAAACACGATTTGGCTCAAACAAAAAGCGTCAGGGCATTGCCCTGACGCTTTCTTTATCAGACCAGATAAATATTATGCTAATAATAAAGAGCTCAACAGTAAAAACACCGCACCCAAAATATAAAATACTTTAGGGTTCATACCTGGTGCCTCAGTGCTACCTACGGCTACTTCTTCAGGCGAATTAGGGTTGTAACGCACCTCTACCGTTTCACCTACTTTAACAGGCGCATCCGTAGCACTTTCTAAGGTATGCTCATACGCCTTACCGTTGATATTAAACCACACAATCGGAAAATACAAAGGGTGTGTGCCCGCTTTGTCATCACGTAAGTATTTCTTATATACATCGACGACGATTCCTTGAGTAAGTACCGAGTGTTGTAACCATGCTCGGCGACGATTAGAGAAGTACACCCCAGCTACAATGCAACTTGCTGCTACAAGTGCGCTAACAGCAAAAAATAGAGGGCCTGTTTGCATAAAGCCTTCTGTGCGTGGCATTGACATTCCAAAAACTACTAAGTACTGCATGGCTTGAAAAAAAGAGTTACTTTAAAATTTCTGACTTTGTTGATGAATGTGATAAACTCTCGTTTATTTTTGTTCAAATTTCATATAAAACTATCAGAAAATCAAATAGTTAACTTTTTTGAGGTGCCTTAGATAAGTTTGAAATAAAAGCTGTTTTACAAGAAAAAATATAAATTTTTGCAGAAAAAGTTTAATTTTTATCCAACTTTTTCAAAAACGATATTTTTTCCGGAAAAAGAGGTTTAAAATCAACCGCAAAATTTTTTTTTAGAATTTTTTGCCGAAAACTTCCTTGATTTTGAAGCTAAAAAGCAGCATTTGTTCGCAAATCCGAAAAAAGTCCCTTTTTTTAAAGCTCATTTGCCAATATTTCTAAAAAAAACCTCAATTTGAGTTCAACAAACACCCATAAAAATGAAAAAATACACGTTTGGGCTATTTTTATGCCTTTTTTCAAACCTAGTTTTGGCGCAAAATCAAGATTCGGTGATGGTACGCCGGATTTTTGATGAAGCACTTTCTCATGGCAAATCGTATGAATGGCTTCGACAACTCACGCAGGGCGTTGGCCCTCGCTTGAGTGGCTCTGAAGGATATAATAAGGCTGTGCAGTGGGGTAAAAAAGCCATGGAAGCCGAGCAGTTTGACCGAGTCTTTTTGCAGGATGTGATGGTACCACACTGGGTACGAGGCGCCAAGGAAGAAGCGTACTTTACTGCAAAAGGAAAGAAAATGGTAGTACCCATTGCTGCCTTGGGTGGCTCGGTAGGTACAGGTGCTAAAGGGATCAAAGCAGAAGTAATAGAGGTAAAAAACTTTCTAGAACTAAGAGCCCTCGGCGAAGCCAAAGTGAAGGGTAAAATCGTGTTTTTTAACCGACCGATGGACCCCACCAAAATCAATACCTTTGAGGCATACGGTGGAGCGGTGGACCAACGAGGAAGCGGTGCTACCGAAGCCTCAAAATTAGGCGCTGTGGGGGCCATTGTGCGCTCTATGAGTGCTACCATCAACGACTATCCACATACAGGTAGTATGCGCTATGGCGTAGGAGTACCTCTCATTCCAGCAGCAGCGATTAGCACAAGTGGAGCTGAATTGCTCAGTAAAATGCTCAAAGAAGACCCCTCGCTGACGTTTTATTTCAAGCAAAGCAGCGAGTCGTTGCCCGATGCGGCTACTCATAATGTAGTTGGCGAAATCAAAGGTTCTGAAAAGCCTGATGAAATCATCGTGATTGGCGGACACTTAGATTCGTGGGATTTGGGTCAAGGCGCTCACGACGATGGCACAGGCTGTGTGCAGTCTATGGAAGTCTTACGCATTCTGAAAGCCTTGAATATCAAGCCTAAGCGCACCATTAGAGCGGTGTTATATGCCAATGAAGAAAACGGTCTTCGGGGCGGCCAAAAATATGCAGAACTAGCCAAGCAGAACAATGAAAAGCACATCTTTGCCTTGGAATCAGACAGTGGTGGATTTACGCCAAAGGGCTTCGGGATAGTGGGCGATGCTACTCAAGTGGCTCATGTTCAGAAATTTAAGGGGATTTTCGTGCCTTATGGCATACACGAAATCGAGCGTGGCGGTGGCGGTGCCGACATCGGTCCACTGGGTCCATTGGGTACGGTTCTGATTGGCTTTAAACCTGATTCACAGCGGTATTTTGAATACCACCATGCTGCTAACGATACCTTCGAGGCCGTTAACCAACGAGAGCTTGAACTTGGAGCGGGCTCGATGGCCGCTTTGGTGTATTTATTGGATAAATATGGTCCGGTTGAAAAATAGATAGTTCGTTAACTAACCCCAAACAAAAAAGGTTATCGGATTTCCGATAACCTTTTTTGTTTGGGGTGTTTGTCGTGTTTTTCGGGTATTACTCCAAAAACACTGCTTAATGTCCGCCAGAGCTATGTTCGGTATAGTAGTTTGCAAATACAGCACCAATCAAAATCGTTCCGAGAGTACCAGTAAGTGCATCACCCAATACAAACAATACCAGCACAAAGACCAAGAATACCGTAATCATCAACCAACTTGGTACTTCGGGTGTTTGAGTATGATTATTTTCCATGCGAAAAAGCAAATTAGTAGTTAAAGATGCCGCAAATTAATCAAAAATCGAAAGTCAAGCCAACAACCGTTCAATAAGTTTTAGAAAATTTACTTGGTTACTCGTTCAATCTATCGGTACTTTAGTGTAGTAATCGCTTGATTTTCAGGTAAAACCCCTCAGAAACTTCAACAGACAACAACTTGGTTATGAAAAACATACTACTACTGCTTGGCTTTTGCATGCCGCTTATGAGCTTGGCTCAATACCGATCCAACTACCAACCAATCAATCAAACCCCTCAGCGAACCACCACTCGCAGTGGCAATATTTCAGGAAGTATTAACGTTCAGGTGTCAATTCCACAAGGAGAATACCAAGCAATTGGTAATAAAGTAGGATTTGGACTGAGGGGAAATATCTTGTTTTCGCCCAACGAAACCTTTCCGTTCAAAGTAGGTGCCGATTTAGGTTTGTTGGTGGTTAGCTCTCGTCGCAAAGATTTTTATTATGGCGGTACTTTTGGTAGTCATTATTACATTGATGCCAGTAGTAATGTGTTTTCGATAGGTTTAATGCTGCGATTTGAACCTTTACGAGGAGTAAAAAATTCATTTGTGTCGCCCTTTTTAGATGGTGTGATAGGTGGAAACGGCTTTTACGCTTCGGTAGATTTTAATTCAAGTACAACGTCTTACAACAACTACAATAATAGCAACAATTCTCGTACCCAATGGGGGCTTTATTATGGAGGCTCAGGAGGTTTGTTGTTTCCTATTACCAACAAAGTGACCATTGAGGGTAAAATCTCTTACCTCATCGGCGGGCGTACCGATTATCTTACCGACCCTGTGATTGATGCCAACGGTTCGGTGTCATTTACCAGCAAAAACTCCGAAACAACCATGCTGCTTCCTCAGCTGGGGGTCAAAATCGGCCTGTAAGCATTCTTCTACAAAACAGCGTAACTCAAACGTAGGCACAGACTATGCTTAGCGAGAGTGCATGTACTCCGAGCTTTGCTACCTACTTATTTGAACGAGGCGAAAACATACTCGTCATCAAAGAGCTACTCGGCTACACTGACATAAATACCACTATGCGCTACTTGCACTTGAGCAAGAATAAAATCAACACGGCTCGAAGCCTAATTGATGACTTGTTGTAATTTTCTCGGAAAAATATAACATCCTGTGCGTCCAACACCAGACACCTGTAAATCAATAATTTTCTCACTCATTTTTTTGTTTTTCTAACAAAACCGTGTAAATTAGCATACTCTAACAGCACTTTTGAGTTGTTAGTATAACAAAACCAAGAAAGTATTGGATTGTTTGTTCGTCCAATACATGTTGGAAGTTAAAAAAATACATTTCAATACTTCAAACATCATTTCGACAACAAATTAGAAAAAATTGACTTCATAATTTAATTTTTAGTAATTTACCGACAAAAAAAATATTAGAAATACAATGGCAAGTAAATCATTAAATAACAATTTACATAAAGCGAAGACTGGAAAAAACGATGAATTTTACACTGAATTAACAGATATTGAAAAAGAATTAAGGCACTATAAAAATCATTTTAAAGGTAAAGTAGTTTTTTGCAATTGTGATGACCCACGAATTAGTAATTTCTTTCATTATTTTTCATATAATTTTGAAGCATTAGGATTAAAAAAACTAATAACCACTTGCTATAAAAACCAAAATAGGGATTTATTTAGTACCCATGAGAATGAAAGTGCTATTTGGCTTGAATATGATGGAGATAAAAATGGAGATAGAATACCAAATCCCGAAGAAATAGGAATACATAAATTAAAAGGAGATGGAGATTTTAGAAGTCCCGAGTGTATCGAATTGCTAAAACAAGCAGATATTATTGTAACGAATCCTCCTTTTTCATTATTCAGAGAATATGTTTCTCAACTTATTGACTATGGTAAGAAATTTTTGATAATTGGGCATCAAAATGCCATTACCTACAAAGAAATTTTTAAGCTAATTAAAAATAATCAGCTTTGGTTAGGTATGGACAATGGAGGAACAAAATGGTTTAGAGTAAATGAAAATTACGATATTGCAACCGAATCAAGGAAAAAAATTGAGAATGGACAGAAATATTTTAGTATGGGTAGTGTTGTATGGTTTACAAATCTTGATAATAGGAAACGCCACGAAGACCTAATTTTATATAAAGCATACAATGAAGAAGAATATCCAAAATACGATAATTATGATGCAATAGAGGTATCAAAGGTTTCTGATATTCCATCTAATTATAAAGGAGCAATGGGTGTTCCAATAACATTTTTAGATAAATATAATCCAGAGCAATTCGAGATTATTAGATTTAGAAAAGGAGATGATGATAAAGATTTAGTTATAAACGGTAAATCACCCTACTTCCGTATTGTTATTAAGAATAAGAGAATATGAAAATAGAACTCAAAGAAATATCAGTAAGAGATTTAACCAACGGTTATTTCGATGATGCAGAAAATGGTGTAGTTGGTTATTATGGCAAGTTAGACATTAGACCACCCTATCAAAGAGAGTTTGTTTATGGCGATAAGGAACGTAAAGCCGTTATAGACACATTACAAAAGGATTTTCCTTTAAATGTTATGTATTGGGCGGTACGTGAAGATGGAAATTTTGAAGTAATTGACGGACAGCAACGCACTATCTCAATTTGCCAATTTGTAAACAATGATTTTTCTGTAAATGGCTTGGCTTTTAATAATCTTACAAACGACAAACAAGACCAAATCTTAAACTACAAATTGATGGTTTATTTTTGTAGTGGCAAAGACAGCGAAAAATTAGAATGGTTTGAAACAATTAATATAGCTGGCAAAGAACTTACAAAACAAGAATTACGAAATGCCGTTTATTCAGGTTCTTGGGTTTCAGATGCAAAACGATATTTTTCCAAAAATAGCAGACCCAAATTAGGTGATGATTATTTAAGTGGTTCTGCAAATCGTCAAGAATTTTTAGAAACAGCTATTGCATGGATTTCAAACAATGAAATTGAAGCATATATGAGCAAAAACCAACACGAACCAAATGCTAATGAACTTTGGCTTTACTTTCAAGCAGTTATAAATTGGGTTAAAGCAACATTCCCTAAATATAGGAAAGAAATGAAAGGTTTACCATGGGGAATTTTATACAATGAATTTAAAAATCAAAAATTTGACCCAAAGAAATTAGAAGAAGAAATTACTCAACTAATGATTGATGAAGACGTTGATAATAAAAAAGGCATTTATTCCTATGTATTAACAAGAAAAGAAAAGTTTTTAAATATTAGAACATTTACGGATAATCAAAGGCGAGAAGCCTACGAAAGACAAAAAGGAGTTTGTGCTAAATGTGGCGTAACATTTGAGTTAAATGAAATGGAAGCAGACCACATAACACCTTGGCATTTAGGAGGAAAAACCAATGCAGACAATTGTCAAATGCTTTGCAAAGAGGATAATCGAAGAAAGTCGGGTAAATAAAATTGGCTAAATTTTTGAACGTATTTTAATGAATTTCCTCCGTTGTTGGTGTTTGTCCACCAACAAACAGGCGCAAGCAAAAGTCGGCATAAATCAATGATAATCAACAGCTAAACAACTGATATTTTCTGCTAACTAAAAAACTAATCGTATCTCTATTCAATTTTACGAGTAGAGTTATTGGTCATCATATCAATAACAAAAGAAAGGAAATCACTGGCTTGCACCAAGAGGGTAGGGTAGGGTCGGCGAGGTTTCTACACGCTTCCCTTGCTCAACCTCACCGACCTTTTTGGGTTGATCGTCTTTTTTACAATAACCTTTTCAAAGAATAATGGTGGCCATCAAGTGGTGGCCAGCAACTGGTGGCCATCAAATGGTGGCCCGAATCGTTTCCTCCACTGGTATCAAAATCCGTCTGTAAGCATTCTTCTGCTAAGAATAGACAGGGCTATTCTGAAATTTAGTTAAAATGCTTAGTTTTGCGCCCTCAACGGGGTACAGTGGCTGTACCTTAATTACTCTATTCTATCTACGATTGCATACACTATGGGAAGAGCGTTTGAATACCGAAAAGCCCGAAAAATGAAACGGTGGGGTCAGATGGCCAAAGACTTCACTCGTATTGGGAAAGATATTGTATTGGCAGTAAAAAGCGGTGGTGCCGATCCTACTACCAACTCCCGCTTGCGGGCGGTCATGCAAAATGCCAAGGCCGTGAATATGCCCAAAGATAACGTAGAACGTGCTATCAAACGAGCGACGTCAAAAGACCAAGCCGATTATAAGGAAATGGTCTATGAAGGCTACGCTCAGCATGGAATCGCCGTGTTGGTAGAATGTACTACCGATAATCCTACCCGTACCGTAGCCAACGTACGCAGCTATTTCAATAAGTTTGGTGGTAGCTTAGGTACAACAGGGATGTTGGATTTTATCTTTGAGCGTAAGTGTATATTCAAAATTGCTAATAATGGCAAAGTGGACGTCGAAGAGTTGGAGTTAGAATTGATTGATTATGGCGCCGAGGAGTTATTCTTAGATACCGAAACCAATCAGATTAACATCTACGGTGATTTTACGGCTTTTGGTGCGATTCAAAAGTTCATCGAAGAAAACGGCTACGAGCTACAAGGTGCTGACTTTGAGCGGATTCCAAATGATACCAAAGAGCTCACCGACGACCAAGTGGTAGATGTAGAAAAGCTCATCGAACGGCTGGAAGACGACGAAGACGTGCAAAACGTTTACCACAATATGAAATAATTTTGTCATCACCGTAATCCCAAACAAAAAGCTCGGAGGTATCGCTTCGGGCTTTTTTGTTTGTTCCTTCTGAGAGTGCATTTAGGGCCTTGTTCGCTACAAATGGCTACCCTGTCGAAAAGCTCAGGCGTGTTTATTGACATAATCAGTCGCTTTTTGTAGCATTGAACAACAATCAGATCGTCTAATTACCTTAACCCATAACAAAAATCAACATGAGGCAAACGTTATTATTAATGGTGGCGCTGATGACCACCACGTGCTGGCAAGCGTATGCGCAAGAAAAAGTGGACCTAGACATGGTCAAGAAAATCAGAGAAGAAGGCTTACAGCGCTCAAAAGTGATGGAACATGCCTTTTATCTGACCGATGTAGCTGGCCCTCGCCTGCAAGGTTCGCCCGGATGGATGCGAGCTGCCAAATGGGCGCAAGCAAAACTAACCGAGTGGGGCCTCGAAAACGCTCAATTAGAAGCTTGGGGTGAGTTTGGCAAAGGTTGGGAGCTCGAAAAAAGCTACTTTGCTATGACTGCGCCGTACTACAAACCCTTGTTTGCGATTCCTAAGGCTTGGTGTGCGGGTACCGATGGTTACAAACAAGCTGAAGTGTTGTACATTGACGAGTCAGATACTACAGCGCTGGAAAACATGAAAGGCAAGCTAAAAGACAAAATCATTTTAATAGGCCGCCTGTCCGAAACCATCAAACAATCGTTTACAGCCGATGCCCGACGGTTTACGGACGAAGAGTTGGCTAAAATGGCCGAAGGCGGAAGCGGTCGTGGAGGCGATAGCCGAATGAGCGATTCGTTGCGCCGAAACATGATTCAGATTATGCGTCGCCGCTCTACCATGACGACCAAAATGCGTGAAATTGCCAAAAAAGAAGGGGCATTGGCCTTGTTGAGTATGAATGCCATCGGAAAAGACGGGACTATTTTTGTGAGTGGGGCAGGCTTTGGTTCGCAACGAACATCGTCGCCCATTGAGTTATTAGACATGATGCTCTCTGCCGAAGACTACCTGATGCTATGTCGCTTGGCCAAGGCGGGTATTCCCGTTAAATTAGAAATGGACGTCAAAACCAAGTTTTATACCGACGACCCACAAGGCTATAATGTATTGGCCGAAATCAAAGGCACTGACCGTAAACTCAAAGAAGAAGTGGTGATGGTAGGAGCCCACTTAGACTCATGGCATTCGGCTACTGGGGCAACCGATAACGCCGCAGGTTCGGCAGTGATGATGGAAGTCATGCGAATTTTGAAGGCCCTGAATGTAAAACCCAGACGTACGATTCGGATTGGCCTGTGGAGTGCCGAAGAACAAGGGCTGTTTGGATCGGCAGGCTATGTGAAAAAGCATCTTAGAGATTCCACGAACCTTAAAAATCTAGAAAATTTTTCAACCTATTTTAACCTAGACAACGGTACAGGTAAAGTCCGTGGGGTTTATTTACAAGAAAACGAAGGCGCTCGCCCTGTCTTTGAAAAATGGTTAGAGCCCTTCAAAGATTTGGGCGTAACAACCATTACCAAAAACAATACTGGAGGCACCGATCACCTGTCGTTCAACAGTGTAGGGCTTCCAGGGTTTCAGTTTATCCAAGACCCTATTGAGTACGATACCCGTACTCACCATACCAATATGGATACATACGACCACCTGATTCCAGACGATTTGAAACAAGCCGCTGCGGTAATTGCTTCGTGTGTGTATCATGCGGCCATGCGAGATGAAAAAATGCCTCGAAAGCCTAAGAAATAAGTGGCAAGCCACCGTTATTTGTTAATCGTTATCCGTTATTAGGCTGACTGTTAAGGAATTAAGCTTTTTCAGTTTTAAAATAATTTTGTGAGAGTACTTAACCTATTTCAACAAAAAAAGCCTCGGATTTCCGAGGCTTTTTTTGTTGTGTCGTAAAGAGTTATTCTATTTTTAAAACTTTCTTGACTACACGTTTTTGCTTGGTTTCGGCAATGAAGAAGTACATCCCATTCGGATACGCACTAAGGTCGAGATGCAAAGAATGTTCGTTTGTTTCATCGTTAAATTGCCATTGATGTTGAACCTGTCCCATCGCATTACTCATCATTAAATGCACAGCATCAGGTTGTTGTAGTTTTATGGTTACCTCTAACTGACCACGGGTAGGATTAGGAGCTACTTGAAGTTGGATCACATCATCAACTCCCTCGGTTGAAGTAGCCACCCGAGCTGATGTACAGTTTTGAACCACTACACTAGAAGAACTACTGGCACTGCAACTGTTAGTAGATGTTACAGTGAGGCTATATATCCCATTGTTTGCACTGGTTGTGACAAAACTTGGTTTTTGAATAATACTACTAAATCCACCAGGTCCTGACCAAGCATACGCACTTCCAACTGTTGAGGTAAGTTTAAGCGTAGAGCCTATACACACTGGACTATTGCTGGTGATGGTAACAGTAGGGGCTGCTTTTACCGTGATTTTAACACTTGAAGTTGCTACTACCCCACAAGTAGCCGTTGCTGAAACCGTATAATTACCAGACATAGCAGTGGTCAGATTGTTTACAACTGGATTTTGTTGAGTTGAACTAAATCCAGCAGGACCAGCCCAAGCATATTGGGTATGACCTCCAGTGGCTGTTAGCGACAATGATTGTCCACTACAGATAAGAGTAGTGGTAGTTCCTGCTGCTAACGAAACCGTATTGACAACAACCGAAATGGTCTGAGAAGCCGAACACGTTCCATTATAAGCTGTAACTGAATAGACACCTGCCGCAGTGGTAGCTGCTGCACGAGAGATAGCTGCTGTGGTAGATGAAAAATTACCAGGGCCTCGCCAACTATAAGTAGCTCCACCCGAAGCCGTTAACGTAATAGTTGCTCCCACGCAGTAAACATTATTTCCAGTAATGCTGGCCGTCGGGACGGTATTGACGGTCACGGTCGTAGAAGCGGTGGCTGTACAATTGCCATTAGCTACCGTCACGGTATAAGTCCCTGAATAATCAGTTGTTGCTGATGACCGAGAAAGTACAGCCGTAGAACTGGAGAATCCATTCGGTCCTGCCCAGAAATAAGAGGCTCCATTGGCTGCTGTCAGGGTAATAGTTTGACCCGTACAGTACGTTTTTGTTCCTGAAATAGATGCCGTTGGCTGTGTATTGAATTGAACACTTACGGAATTGGTAGCGGTGCAAGTTCCATTACTTACTGTGACGGAATACCCTCCTGCGTTAGCAGAAGTAGCATTTCGTGAAATGGTAGCAGTGGTCGAAGAAAACGTACCAGGCCCTCGCCAGCTATAGGTACTTCCTCCCGATGCAGTTAGGCTGATAGTTCCACCCGTACAATAAGCAGTTTGCCCAGCAATAGTTGCCAAAGGAGTATTGTTAATGGTAATGCTGGTAGAGGCAGAGGCCGTACAAGAACCATTGGCAACAGTTACTGAATAAATACCAGCATCACTGGTAGAGAGAGAGGGTTTAGAAATAGCAGCTGTAGTAGCAGTAAAGCTATTAGGCCCTGTCCATGAGTAATTACTCCCTCCCGAAGCGGTTAGACTCAGCGTTTGCCCTGTGCAGTAAGTAGTGGTACCAGCAATGTTAGGCGAAGGTGTAGCATTCACCACCACACTCACCGATGTGGAGGCTGTACAAGAACCATTGCTAACAACAAGGGAATACACCCCAGCACTGGCCGAAGTAGCCGAAAGGGAGAGGGTAGAGGTCGTTGCGGAGAAGCTATTGGGACCAGACCACGAATAGGTGGCTCCCCCCGAAGCCGTCAAGCTGATGGTTTGTCCTGTACAATAAGAGGTTGTCCCTGAGATACTTGGCGAAGGCGTGGTGTTGACTACAACACTAACCGATGAAGAAGCGGTACACGAGCCATTGGCAGCGGTGAGGATATAAACACCAGCATCAGTCGTAGCGGCATTTGTTCGAGAAGCAATGGCCAGGGTAGAAGCAAAGCTATTGGGACCAGCCCAAGAGTAAGTCGTTCCTCCCGAAGCCGTCAAGCTAATGGTTTGTCCTGTACAATAAGTAGTTGTCCCTGCGATGCTTGGCGAAGGTGTCGAATTCACCACCACGCTAACCGACGTGGAGGCTGTACAAGAACCATTGCTAACAACAAGGGAATACACCCCAGCACTGGCCGAAGTAGCCGAAATAGAGACCGTAGAGATTGTTGAGGAGAAACCATTCGGTCCAGACCACGAATAGGTGGCTCCCCCCGAAGCCGTCAAGCTGATGGTTTGTCCCGCACAATAAGAAGTAGTTCCAGCAATGTTAGGCGAAGGCGTAGCATTCACCACCACACTAGCTGAAGAGGAAGCAGTACAAGAGCCATTGGCAGCGGTGAGGATATAAACACCAGCATCAGTCGTAGCGGCATTTGTTCGAGAAGCAATGGCCAGTGTAGAAGCAAAGCTATTGGGGCCAGACCATGAGTAAGTCGTTCCTCCCGAAGCCGTCAAGCTAATGGTTTGTCCTGTACAATAAGTAGTTGTCCCTGCGATGCTTGGCGAAGGCGTAGCATTCACCACCACGCTAACCGACGTGGAGGCTGTACAAGAACCATTGCTAACAACAAGGGAATACACCCCAGCACTGGCCGAAGTAGCCGAAAGGGAGAGGGTAGAGGTCGTTGCTGAGAAGCTATTGGGACCAGACCACGAGTAGGTGGCTCCCCCCGAAGCCGTCAAGCTGATGGTTTGTCCTGTACAATAAGAGGTTGTCCCTGAGATACTTGGCGAAGGCGTAGCATTCACCACCACACTAACCGATGAAGAAGCGGTACACGAGCCATTGGCAGCGGTGACCACATAAACACCCGCATCGGTGGTAGCAGCATTTGTTCGAGAAGCAATGGCCAGTGTAGAAGCAAAGCTATTCGGTCCAGACCACGAGTAAGGCGTTCCTCCCGAAGCCGTCAAGCTAATGGTTTGTCCTGTACAATAAGTAGTTGTCCCTGCGATGCTTGGCGAAGGTGTCGAATTCACCAGCACGCTAACCGACGAGGAAGCGGTGCAAGAACTATTGCTAACAACAAGGGAATACACCCCAGCACTGGCCGAAGTAGCCGAAATAGAGACCGTAGAGATTGTTGAGGAGAAACCATTCGGTCCAGACCACGAGTAGGTGGCTCCCCCCGAAGCCGTCAAGCTGATGGTTTGTCCTGTACAATAAGAGGTTGTCCCTGAGATACTTGGCGAAGGCGTGGTGTTGACTACAACACTAACCGATGAAGAAGCGGTACACGAGCCATTGGCAGCGGTGACCACATAAACACCAGCATCAGTCGTAGCGGCATTCGTTCGAGAAGCAATGGCCAGTGTAGAAGCAAAGCTATTCGGTCCAGACCACGAGTAAGTAGTTCCCCCCGAAGCCGTCAGGCTAATGGTTTGTCCAGTACAGTAAGAAGTAGTCCCCGCAATGTTAGGCGTTGGTGTCGAATTAACCGCCACACTAACCGACGTGGAGGCTGTACAAGAACCATTGCTAACGATAAGTGAATATACCCCCGCACTGGCCGAAGTAGCCGAAAGGGAGAGGGTAGAGGTCGTTGCGGAGAAGCTATTGGGACCAGACCACGAATAGGTGGTTCCTCCCGAAGCCGTCAAGCTAATGGTTTGTCCAGTACAATAAGAGGTTGTCCCTGCGATGCTTGGCGAAGGCGTAGCATTCACCACCACACTAACCGATGAAGAAGCGGTACACGAGCCATTGGCAGCGGTGACCACATAAACACCCGCATCAGTCGTAGCGGCATTCGTTCGAGAAGCAATGGCTAGGGTAGAAGCAAAGCTATTCGGCCCAGCCCACGAGTAAGTCGTTCCTCCCGAAGCCGTCAAGCTAATGGTTTGTCCTGTACAATAAGTAGTTGTCCCTGCGATGCTTGGCGAAGGCGTAGCATTCACCACCACGCTAACCGACGTGGAGGCTGTACAAGAACCATTGCTAACAACAAGGGAATACACCCCCGCACTGGCCGAAGTAGCCGAAAGGGAGAGGGTAGAGGTCGTTGCGGAGAAGCTATTGGGACCAGACCACGAGTAGGCGGTTCCCCCCGAAGCCGTCAAGCTAATGGTTTGTCCAGTACAATAAGAAGTAGTTCCAGCAATGTTAGGCGAAGGCGTAGCATTCACCACCACACTAACCGATGAAGAAGCGGTACACGAGCCATTAGCAGCCGTGACAGAGTAAACACCTGCATCCGTGGTAGAAACAGAAGATTTGGAAATAGAAGCTGTAGTGGCAACAAAACTATTCGGCCCAGCCCACGAGTAAGTTGTTCCTCCTGAAGCTGTCAAGCTGATAGTTTGTCCCGCACAATAAGAAGTAGTACCAGCAATGTTAGGCGAAGGTGTGGCATTCACCACCACACTAACCGAGGCTGTTGCCGTACAGGTTCCACTTGTGATTTGAACAGTGTACACACCTGATGCTCCTGTAGTGACCCCCACCACAGAAGGAGTAGCTCCTGTAGATGAGAAACTATTTGGGCCAGACCATGAAAAACTACCGGTGCCGGTTGCACTTAGGTTCAAGGTACCGCCACTGCATAGTGGACTATTGCTACTTAGCGTTGGTGTACAGTTTGCATCCACAATATTCACGGAATAGTCTTCAGCTTCGCCATAAGTATATAGCGCACAAGGATCATCAACTTGTGAACTCCAACGGTCTCTGACTCGCATCCTAACGTTTGAACCAAGCAATGCATTAGCTGGAATGGTAATAGTACCTGACACTGAACCTGTTTGATTCGAAGTGGTTTTGAATAATAATTCAGTAGCCTGAAACTCATAATCTTGGTTCAAATCAATCCAGATGGCTACCTGTTGATCTGGGTAAGACAAAAAGTTGACGGTGAAAGAGTAAGACTGCCCCCTAACAAGGTTCAAGGTGGGGTTTGAAAATAGCTTATAGCCATTAGGTGAGCAACCAGAGGCACTACTAAGTACTGTTCCGTTAACGGTTACTCCATTTATACCATCATTATCAGAGCAGTTGGAGGTGTAACTTGGTGTACAAAATACGGGTGCAGTAGTATTGGTAGTAAAATTTGCAACGCTTGAATACACCGAACAATCACCTTTTACTCGCCATTCGTAAGTAGTAGTAGCACTCAACCCAGTCAATATATACTTGGTTGATGTTGTGGTAACGGATGTCCAAGTCGTTGCTCCTTGTTGACGATAATCAAGCGTATAGGTCGAATTACTACCTGTTTCAACCCAGTTTAAAGTGGCTTTTATACTGTAAATGTTAGAAGTACTCAAACTGGAAGGAATCGCATTGGAAGTAGATAAGCAACTATTTGCTTGAACGTTGGCTCGGATTAAATTGCCCGGAAGTGGCCCAAAGCCATTGGCCAAGTTGATGCCATAAGAGGTTAAATGGCAATAACTCATAATAGTACCGCCGTTGACAGGAGCTGGTCCGGGGTTACAGGAACCGTCTTCAACAGCTACACAATTGTCAATAGGCCCTCCTGGCCACGTACATGACTGAGTGTGTAAAGAACCAAAGTTATGCCCCAATTCATGGGCAATTACCATGACATCCCATGAAAAGGTAGGTACCTCACTAAATACGCCGTCGATAGCACTCACCCCATAGGCATAGCTTTTAGCACATAGTACATCCACATAGGCAATACCACCTCCTAAACTCCGAGTAGATAGCAAATGAGCTAATTGACCTGTAAAGTTTTGATTCAATGTTGTTCTAAAATCAGTCAATGCGGTGCTTGTACTCGTGTTTTCGGCATATGGGTCTGTGTTGGTCCAAATAGTTAGACCCGAAATACGAATGGCTAAGTTTTCGTTCCGATAAAGAGTAGCTACTTGATTAAATAAACTGGTAACATAGTTAGCAGTAGAAGTAGTACTTGAGCCAAACTTCTGATACATAGCATAATCAGCCTCAAAGTAAATATCTACTACTTTACAACTGACACTTTCTTGTACAATGACATTACTTGTATTTTTTAAAGAGGTATTGGGTGGTTCAACTACACCACAAGAAAAGCTTTTCTTTTGATTATAGGTATTATCAACAAACAACATATAATCCTGAGTTGAGGCACTTCCAGGGGTTTTGCTGATAACTCGATTTACCCCTTTTTCATCCGAAATGACCCCTTGTAATTGTCCACCAATCCAACTTAAAGCGACAAAAGACTTGCTTGCACCTTTAATAACTCCCTGCCAATGAGTACCTTTATCAAAAGTTACTTCTTTTTTGTTTCGTCCATTTTGCGTCATGAGTTTAAAATCTGGCGCAAAAATGTTAACAGGCACAAGTTCAAGTTCTAATTGAGTAGAACCGTCAAGAGGGATATTCAAATCCAGCAGTTCTGACTTAGTACTCAACATTTTGTCAAAAGCTTGTTGGTCGAGTTTGAGCGTAACAGGGGGGCTTTGACCTTTCGCCAACTGAGAAATTACGGCTCCCTCTTGTTGATTAAGTTGGAATGGACTACTATACACGGGCTTGGTAGTAGCCTTGGCCGTATTGACAAGGGTTTGCGTATTACCTACTTGAGAAAAAACTTTTTCTACATGAATAAGTAAAGCAGTTGCTAAAAAAATAAAACGAGTGAACGTGTAAAAGTTGGACATAACCAGCGTTTTTAAGAATAAGGAAATAGTATTTAACTGCTTACAACACAACAGACAAGCCCTCATCTCGCTTTACTGGATATATGGGCCAGTGAAAGACTGTGATATGAATGTGTTTTGTCTCTGAATAGTTAAGCACTAAATCGGTTGCTAATAAATCTAAAAGTGTGGTAAGTAAATAGTTTAGGCGAAAAGATAAGATGTAAGAGAATGGATAACCTTACAGTAGCTTCAATAAAAAAGACAACTGATGAACAAAACTAACTAGTGAAAAGCTTCTATCCAACTTATTTTGACAGGAATACCATGCCGTTAAATAAAAAAGGCAGGATGTTGGTCCTGCCTTTTTTTTGAGGAAGAGCAAATTACACCTCTAACACACTTCCATCTACATTTTCAAACGTGATTTCACCGTCGGAGCCTACTTCCATCATCACTACGTCGTCTTTGTTGAGTTTGCCAGATAAAATCGCTTTTGAAAGTTCGTTCAAGATGCGTTTTTGTAACACTCGCTTGAGTGGGCGTGCACCAAATGCGGGGTCAAAACCTTCGTCACCGAGTTTGGCGAGGGCTTCTGGCGTGGCATCAAGCGTGATGCCTTGCTCTACCAACCGTTGTTTGATTTGCTCAAACTGAATAGCCACAATCTTTTGAATATTGTCTTTTGAAAGTGGGTCAAACAAGACGATTTCGTCAATACGGTTCAAAAATTCAGGCCGTACCGATTTTTTGAGGAGGTCTAATACATCGTTTTTGGCTTCATCCTTATAATAATGTTTCCACCCATCCGAAGACCCGCCTGCTTCTTGGAACTTCTCCATAATCAAATGACTACCAATATTAGAAGTCATAATGATGATAGTGTTTTTGAAGTTGGCCATTCGTCCTTTGTTGTCGGTGAGGCGTCCGTCGTCAAGCACTTGGAGCAAGATATTCCACACATCTGGATGCGCTTTTTCGATTTCATCCAAAAGTACCACGCTGTAAGGTTTGCGGCGAACGGCTTCGGTGAGCTGACCGCCTTCGTCATACCCCACGTAGCCAGGAGGCGCCCCCACCAAGCGACTTACGGTGTGGCGTTCTTGGTATTCGCTCATGTCAATGCGTACCATGGCGTTTTCGTCGTTGAACAAGTAAGCAGCGAGAGTTTTAGCAAGTTCGGTTTTGCCCACACCCGTAGGCCCCAAGAACAAAAAGCTACCAATAGGCCGCTTGGGGTCTTGCAAACCTGCTCGTGAGCGGCGCACGGCATCGGCTACTACCTCTATGGCTTCTTCTTGGCCAGCTACCCGCTTATGGAGTTCATTTTCAAGGTTTAAGAGCTTTTCACGCTCACTTTGGAGCATCCGCTGAACGGGCACTCCTGTCCATTTAGCCACTACTTCGGCGATGTCCTCGGCTGTGATTTCTTCTCGGAGCAAGCGACTACTGGCTTGATCACTCGTAACTTCGGGGCTTGTTTTGAGCGAGTCTAACTTTTTCTGGGCTTCCAAAATGCGACCATACCGAATTTCGGCTACTTTGCCGTAATCGCCAGCTCGCTCGGCTTGGTCGGCTTGTAGTTTGAGTTGTTCAATCTGCTCTTTCAAGACCCTGATTTCGCCTACCGAAGCTTTTTCGCTCTCCCACTGGGCTTTCAAAACGTTGCGGTCTTGACTCAACTCGGCAATTTCTTTGCTCAATGCCGTTTCTTTTTCTTTGTTGTTTTCACGACGAATGGCCTCTCGCTCAATCTCCAACTGCATGATGCGGCGGTTGAGTTCGTCCAATTCTTCAGGTACGGAATCCATCTCTAAGCGGAGTTTGGAGGCGGCTTCGTCCATGAGGTCAATAGCCTTGTCGGGCAAGAATCGGTCAGTGATGTAGCGGTTGGAGAGTTCTACGGCGGCAATCACGGCATCGTCTTGAATCCGTACTCCGTGGTGAAGTTCGTATTTTTCTTTGATACCCCGCAGGATCGAGATAGCATCGGCCACATCGGGTTCGTCCACCATTACGGCTTGGAAGCGTCGCTCCAGCGCTTTGTCTTTTTCGATGTACTTTTGGTATTCTTTGAGCGTAGTGGCTCCTATGGCGTGGAGTTCACCACGAGCCAGCGCTGGTTTGAGCAGGTTGGCGGCATCCATAGCGCCTTCGCCACCACTACCAGCACCAATTAGGGTATGGATTTCGTCAATAAACAAGATGATTTCGCCCTCAGAGTCAGTTACTTCTTTGATGACGGCCTTGAGGCGTTCCTCAAACTCCCCTTTATATTTGGCACCTGCCACCAGCAACCCCATATCGAGCGAAACGATGGTTTTGGTTTTGAGTTGTTCGGGTACGTCGCCTTGTACAATGCGCTGTGCCAGCCCTTCTACAATGGCTGTTTTGCCCACCCCCGGCTCACCGAGCAAGATAGGGTTGTTTTTGGTACGTCGAGCCAAGATTTGGAGCACTCGACGGATTTCTTCGTCACGGCCAATGACGGGGTCAATTTTGCCCGATTGGGCGAGCTGGTTAAGGTTTTTGGAGTAACGTTCCAGCGAGCGGTACGTTGCTTCGGCGTTTTGGTCTTTCACGGGGTTATTTTTACCTCTTAGTTCTTTGATAGCTTGTTTGATGTCGGCTTCTTTAAAGCCTACTTCTTTCATTAGGTTGGCGGTTTGGTCTTTGCCAGCTGCCAAGCCCAAATACAACAGTTCAACGCTTACGTATTCGTCGTTAAATTCCTTCAGATAGCTCTGTGCTTTTTGGAGGGCAGTCGAGAGTTCATTGCCCAGATAGGGCTGTCCGCCCGATACCCGGGGGTAATTGCGTACCAGGGCTTCGAGTTTGGTAGTTAGGGCATCGGGTTTTACACTCAGTTTTTTCATCAAAAACTGTGATGTGTTCGGGTCTTCTTCTAGCAATGCTTTGAGCAAATGACCTGTTTCAACCGCTTGTTGCTGGTTACCTTGCGCCATTTGGGCTGCTTGCTGAATCACTTCTTGTGCTTTGATGGTGTACTGATTGAAATTCATGGCTGTGATTATTCAAGGATTGATAGAGAGCCTGAAAGAATCATGAACCGTTACTCAAACTCTCGGTTGTCTTGCCATCCACCAAATACGTGCCGAGTTGTATTTTTCGGAAAATATGGCAGAAAATTGCTAATTTTTGAAGAAGAAACGGACGAAATGGCGGAGAGTTGGATTTTCTCACCGAGAATAATAATCTTGCCTATGTGAAGATACCCGAATAGAAGGCTAAAAAAGAGCCGTTCCACTTTTCTAAAAAGTGGAACGGCTGGTTTGTTACGGATTTAGAGCAGTATAATTAAGCAGCCAAGGCTTGTTCGATTACTGTTTGGTTAAGTAGTTCAAAATGAGCTAATAATAAATCTGTTACTTGTTGCATTTCTTGAGCTGTACCGATGCTAATACGAAGGCAGCCTTTGCATTGTTGAGACCAATCAGCAATCAAAATACCGTTTTGTTGAAAGACTTTTTGGAGCAAAGGAAGGTATTGAGCATGATGGAAACGAATGAATAAGAAATTGGCAGTAGGAGTACCTGTTTCTACGAATGATGAGCCTTGTTGGCAAATGGTACGGTAAAAAGTATCTCGAATTTGCCTTAACTTCATTTGGTTGAAGCTTACCTGAGCCATGATGGCTGGGATGCTCAAGACCTCTTCGGCGGCTACTTGGGTAAATAAGTTGATATTGAACGGGAGAATATGTTTGCGTATAAGTGCTAAGGGAGCCATTTGGCCAATTACGTAACCAAACCGAATACTGGGTAGGCCAAAAGCTTTTGAAAAAGTCTTGAGAACAAGTAAGTTAGAGTACTGTTTGGTCAGTGGTACGGCACTTGTTCCTTCAAATTCGGCGTAGGCTTCGTCAATGACAAACAGGGAGGTAGGATTACGCTCCAACAAGGTTTTCAAACTGGCTGTATCCAACACAGCTCCCGTTGGGTTGTTGGGAGACGACAGCAAGACCAAAGTAGGTTCGTGGTGTTTGGGAAATGTGCTGAGGTTATACTTAAAATCGTGGGTAAGCTGCCAGGTTTGGTAGGGGAGTTGCTCTTGTTGACAGCACTGCTCGTACAAACCGAAAGCAGGGCTTTCCATAATAGCATGGCTAAATACCTTAGAAAAACAACGGATAATCAGTTGAATCAGGACCGATGAGCCATTGGAGAGAAGGATGTTTTCGGGGGTAACTTTGTAATAGTCAGCTAATAAGCTAGTTAGATTGCTATTGTCAGGATACTGATTCCAAGGCATGTTCAGCATACGATTCAATACCCTTTCTTTGAGATGAATGGGTAAATCAAAGGGCATTTCGTTGAAATGAAGACGGCTGGGTGCTGATAAGTTTTTCATGGCTTTATGATACTGTAGGTTGGGCTTAGTTTAAGGTAATCCAGAACACATTACAAACTACTTGATGGTTATACACGGTGCTGTAATAGTTACCTTGTTTGACTAAGGTAGTTAACCGAGTGGGGTCTTCAACGGGTTGGGTGAGTGGGTTGAAATGGAGTTGGAAATTAGCTGCCTCAAATGTGTTGAGCCATTGCTTGGCCGAGTAGTGTTTCTCTACTCGTACTTCTTCGGAGTTGCCTAACACATCGTCAATTTCCCGACTGAAAAATAACTTCAGCGCCGCTTTTTCTTGGGGGCTAATGGCCAAATCGTCCACCAAATCAAAGACCAGTGAATAATGGTTGAGGCAGTTTTGGAAGCGAATGGCATAATCAGCCTCATAGTGGTCTGATTCTGGCTCTGACACAACTACAGCCTCTGGGCGAAGCGCCTTGATGGCCTCAAATGCCTTCACACGGTCAGCTGCCAAGCGAATGTGGTGCAGTGTGAATGAGGTATTGATGTACAAAGGGGCATTTTCGGCAGGCAAAAGGGCTTTTAACTCCTCGGCAGTCAGGTGTTCGATAAAGGCTTCTTTGGCAATAAACGATATATCAAACGCAACTTCGCTGGCAACCTCATCCAAGTTTTGTTTGGCAGCTACTAGTGCCTCCCCAAATGGCTCAACACCGACTACGGTAAGTTGCTTAATTTGGCAATTGGGGTATTGATTGAGTTGAAGTAGCAAATTCTTGATTTGCACACCCGTCCCGATGCCAATGTCCATCAAGACGGCTGACTCGTGTTGGGCAAGGGCTGCTACCAACTGCGTGTTGGCACAAGCTTGCGTAACAGTAGCCGCAGGTAAGTGCTTGATTAATAGCTCAAACAATCGAATCTGTGGAATCTCAAAACGCTTCGTGTAGATATGTTCCTGTACTTGCTCACCTGTATAATGCTTGCGCATGGCTCTTGACAAAATAAAACCCAACATGGCATCGGCATCATCAAGATTAGCTTGGCAGTACTCGTAAATTTCTGAAACTGCTGCTTGAACTTCCGTTGTTAGATTATTGGGAAAATGACTGGCTAATGCTTGAAGCGCAAGGGCTGGGCGGATAGTAGATGAAACCATGATATAGATGCAGTTAATGAGTTTTAGTTGAGTGATTTATGTCTGTTGTCGTGATTGACGATTCAAAATTGGCCTCTCGAAAATCATTCTCAAAAATTGATTCAATGAAGTGTCATAAACACAAGTTGATGTGGCAAAATCGAAAAATGAATAGTAAGGAAGATGCCTGTAATAAGTCTCAAATGATGATTTGAGCCGCCTCAAATCATATTCTGAAACGATTAGGGATTTGTTGAGTTGCAATTTTGCATCGTCAATCGCAACGAAGCCGTTGATTTACTAAAACAATTTCATGAAAGCGCTCCTCAAAAATTTTTTATTAGGTTCGGCACAGACCCATTCTACCCTCCTCGACTGGAGTTATTTGTTGTTCAGAGTCTATGCAGGCTTTTCTATTGCCATTGGTGCAGGGTTTGCCAAGGTTTTTCACAAAATCAATGAAAAAGGAAGTGATAGTTTTGATAACCTCCAGTTCGGCGTAGGCGATTGGTTTGTACAACAAGTGTCTGACCTTGGCTTTACGCTGATTTCGCCTACTTTTTGGGCCTATTTGGCCGTTTATGGCGAGTTTATTGGTGGTTTGTTGATTGCTTTTGGTTTGTTCACACGCCTGAACAGTCTGCAATTGGCCTTTCAGTTTTTTGTGGTATCATTCATCTGGTATGGTGACCCAGCCCCCATCGTAGGGATGTATTATCAGCAACTCATCTTTTGGTCGTTTGTCATGACGTTTGGCATGGGCGATGGCAAGTATTCTTTAGCCACGCTGATTCAAAAAATGAAAAGTGCACCTTTACTGGCCAAGTCAGCCATAGCGGTCATGTTGGTAGGAGTGCTTTGTTCAACCACCCAAGCCCAAACTACTCAAGAACGAGTTAGCTTTGTGGTCAAGAACCCTACTCTCAAAAACATGAGTATTGAGTTTAAGAGCTATAACGCACAACATCGCAAAACGGCTGGTTATGGATACGGGCTCAATGCACTGGCGACTCATGCCGTAAATCTACCTGCACCCGTGCGGATTTATGCTACCAAAAATGGAAAAAGAGACCTGATTTTGATTGTTAAGAAAAGCGATGAAGGCAAAACGTTTTCGCTCAACAAAGAGTACGACATCAGCCGTGAAGATTATTTGGCAGCGGCTTATGATGAAATGAACGAAGAAACAGACCAACTCGAAGCCACACACCGAGACAAGAGTATAGAGCAAATAGCCAAGGAAAAAGGATTAAAATTGGTGACATTTAGAGTAAAAGGAAGTTCGTTATTGCCTAAAACCACCTACGTGCGGTATCAATTGCCTTGGGATACAGAGAAAAAACCAACGGGTTTTACAACCAGTATGAGCCGTTTTAGTACCGAAAAACTAAGCCTTCCGGTCGGTACAAAGGTGTATGTCTGTAGCGATAAGTACTGGGAGCGAGGTGTTTCGTACACCGAAAAATTAATTGTGACTGTCAACGAAGAAAAAGAAAACTATCTTTTCGAATTTTAAACACTTTTCGGTATTGTCAGGTTAACAAAACGGGCAATTCCAATTCAAAAAGCCATGACTATCTATTTAGATTATTATTCTACACCGCTGTGGTTTGGGTTTGTGCAAGCTTGGATATTTGCCGTTTTATTCTGGATACGAGGCCGTCAAAGTGGGCGCTTATCAGACCTTCTGTTGGGCTTTGTGATGGTCGAAATGTCATTTAGTATCTGGGAATACATGTTAGGTTTTTCGGGAATTAATGTTCTTTGGGAAGAGCTCGAATTTTTGCCACGAGACTTTGGGTTGGGCTCGGCGCCTTTGATTTATTTTACCTTCAGAAGCCTGACGGACAGCACGTTCCGATTTGCTAAAAAAGATATATGGCATTTTGCCCCGTTTTTAATTGATACCCTCTATCATGTGCTGGTGTATGCAATGGGCAGCGATTTCGTTGAGCATTGGAAAACCACCGTTCACCACCGTTTTTATATTTTTCATGTGGAGTTTGTGGTAGGTGTGGCCATGTACATTTACTATTTCTATCGCTCCCTCAAGCTCTATCAAGCGTATCGCCGTTGGGCAGTTAATCAGTTTTCTGATACAGACCAAGTGAGTTATCGGTGGTTTCGGAATTTCTTGGTGGTGGTAGCGTTGAGCTTGTTGTCGCAGTGGACACAGGCGATTGTAAGTCTGCTGTTTGACCTCAATTTTTATGAAAACTGGTGGGATAAGCTCCTTGCTGTGGTACTTATTTACTACGTGTCCATTATGGCCTATGCGCAAGTACAACCGAGCCGAGGGATGGTTTTTAACATAGAAGAACCCCGTCAGGTAAGTCAGCAAGTGTCTGAAAATAAGGAAGAAACAAGGGTTTGGCAAGAAAAACTTCGCAAACTGATGGAGGAAGAAAAACTGTACCTTCAGCCCGAACTCAGCTTGTCAGATATAGCACTACGCCTCAAAACTAATATCTCTACGCTATCAGGTGTGGTGAATGGGGCGTTTGGGAAGAATTTCAATGATTTTGTAAACGAATACCGAGTCAAAGAATTTCAAGAACGCATGAATCTACCCGAAAACCGTAACCTCACCCTGTTGGGCATCGCTTACGACTGTGGCTTCAACTCCAAAGCTACCTTCAACCGAGCCTTCAAAAAACACACAGGCAAGTCGCCAAAAGAGTTTTTGCTGAGTGAAGTAGAAGTAGCCTAACCGAGTTGTTAAATAAGCCCTTTTGTTTCGCAACGAATACTGTACTATCAAGATTTTTTGTGTGAATGTAAACTCTATTTTTTGCCAAAATAGTAGTTTATCCAATTTATTCACCAAATTTGACTTCTGGTTTTTACATAACCACAATAGGAGTATTAGTTTAGTATTGATTTGAATTTCAGTGGGTTATGGTTAGATTAGATGCTAAAGTCTTGATGGTGGGTATGATGCTTGGTCTGTCATGCTCTTCGAACACGCCTGAGCTTGTCCTAAATACGAACCAAATTCCAGTAAAGCATTGGGATAGGGTCATTGGAGGGAGTGCAGCAGATAGCCCAATGGGCCTTGTAGCTACTAGCGATGGAGGGACGCTTGTGGTAGGGTATTCGAGTTCTATGCTGTCGGGCGATAAATCAGAGTCAAGCCGAGGTGGGATTGATTATTGGGTTGTGAAAGTCAATGCAGAAGGTCAGAAAATATGGGATAAGACTCTAGGCGGAAGTGGTGACGATTACCCAACACAAGCGGTGGCTCTTGCCGATGGGGGATTTGTAATAGTGGGTTATTCTAACTCAGGTATTTCGGGTGACAAAACAGAAACTAGTAAAGGTGGTGCTGATTATTGGGTGGTTAAGATAAATAGTGAAGGACAAAAGCTATGGGACAAAACCTACGGCGGCGCCTTGGTAGATGAGGCAGCAGCGATTGCAGTAACCACCGATGGAGGATTTTTGCTAGGAGGTTCTTCTACATCGGGGAGTGGAGGCGATAAGACAGGCCCGAATTATGGAGAACGAGACTATTGGCTTATCAGACTCAATAGCAGTGGGCAAAAGCTTTGGGATAAAACAATAGGAGGAAGAGCCAACGACCATCTTACCAGCCTAGCGGTGGTGGATACCGATGGTAGTTTTATGGTGGTGGGACACTCCAATTCGGATATTTCTTACGATAAAACTGAGCGTAATAATGGAGATAAACCTGGTACTCCTGATTTTTGGGTCGTAAAAATTAGTGGCGATGGACAAAAAATATGGGACAAAACCCTTGGTGGAAACCTCTCGGATATGCCCAGCGCTATGGTTTCTGATTTGAAGGGTGGCTTTGTAATAGTGGGGTCTTCTAATTCAGGCATCTCTTCTGACAAAACGGAAGCCACTGATAAATTGGACAACGATTTTTGGCTCGTTAGTATCAATAGCAAAGGCCAAAAACAATGGGATAAAACCTTGGGTGGTGACCAATGGGATGTAGCCTATGCGCTGCTAAGACCCACAGACGGAGGCTATTTAGTGGCGGGTACTTCTTTGTCAGGTGTAGGTCGTGATAAATCAGTGGCGAGTACTAATGCCGATTTTTGGATCATCAAACTAAACGAAACAGGCCAAAAAGTATGGGATAAAACCATCCTAGGCAACCAAACTGAAACCTTGACTAGACTGCTGCTCACCTCAAACACCCTCTTGGTGGCAGGCGCCTCCCAATCAGGTCTTTATGGAGATAAAACAGAAGCCAATAAAGGTGATTTTGATTATTGGCTTCTTGATTTAGTGTTTGAATGAAGTCAGCTATAAAATCCTACTAATATGAATGCGTTCATGAATAGACTCTTCAAAGAAATGATGGATTAAGTAGGTTTGTTCGGCGCCTACTTTTTGACCAAACTGCGCCATGAACCAAAGTGCCACAATGATTCCAGCCAAAATCGGAATCACCCAAAGGACTTGGGTGTCTAAACCCAAATAGTATCTGGACAATCCGTACATTGACAAGAAAAAAATCCCCAAACCAGATACGGCATAGCCAAATACAAAACTGAGCCATACTTTTTGATGCGGCCCATAGGTGCCTCGCACAATGGTATGCTGGTCTGGGGTTTCTTCAAACGAAAAACTCAGCTGCGGCGACCAATAGTGCTGCTCTGATTCTTTGATAAAAATAAACCCATGCGTGTTACTCACAGCGCCTTCAATAGGAGCTTGAGTAGTTTTCAAGCCATGCTCAATGAGTTCGAGGAGCTGATGGATAGATTTTTCCGTAGTAATCTTAAATTTGGGGCGTACTCTGAAACTACTCATGGATAGGCTGGTTAAGTAGGTTGTTTGCCCAAAACTGTTAAAAAAATTCAACTTGCTAAATGATAAATATCATTTCAGAAACTAATCAGTTCAGTGCTAACAACCTATTTCTGAGTGTGTTTCAAACACAGCAAGAACCCATTTGTAACGTTTAATCGCATGAAAACAAGTTTTGTAATAGGTAGTATCTTACTCATGATTTCGATGACGACCCAAGCCCAGCAACAAAATCCGACTCCTCGCAAAAGAGCTCGTGATTACGGCCTTACTTTTGGTATTCTGCATACCGGAAAACACAATGCCATTACCGATGTGCCTGGGGTGAAGGTTGGCCAAGTTACTTTGCAAGAAGGGATTTCTGTTCGTACGGGAGTTACAGCTATTTTGCCTCATTCCGAAACTATTTTTCAGCAGAAAGTACCAGCCGCCATGTTTATCGGCAATGGTTTTGGCAAGATGACGGGCTACGCCCAAGTTGAAGAATTGGGCAACATCGAAACGCCAATTGTCTTGACCAATACCCTGAGCGTACCCACTGCTGTTGATGCACTGATTGATTACACGCTTCAGTTACCTGAAAACCAGCAAGTGCGGAGTGTAAATGCTATTGTGGGCGAAACCAACGACGGCAGCCTTAACGATATCCGCCGCCGCTATGTTACCAAGGCGCATGTGCTTCAAGCTATTGCCCAAGCCGACACAGGTATAGTGCTGGAGGGCAATGTAGGCGCAGGTACGGGTACGCTTTGTCTAGGCTACAAAGGGGGGATTGGCACTTCTTCTCGGGTTCTGCCCAAGTCGCAGGGTGGCTACACGGTTGGAGTGTTGGTGCAGTCAAACTTCGGGGGAACATTGCAGATAGCTGGTGTGCCAGTGGGCTTGGAGTTAGGCAATCATAAGTTTAAGATGTTACAAGATGCCTACAAAGAAGATGGCTCGTGTATGATGATTGTTATGACCGACGCCCCACTAGAGGCTCGTAATCTAAAGCGACTAGCCGCCCGAGCTATGTTAGGTTTGGCTCGTACGGGCGGCATTGCAGCCAATGGCAGTGGCGATTTTGTGATAGCTGTTTCTACGGCCAAAGAACTTCGTATTCCGTACAACTCCAAATCCATGTTTGATACCTATAAAGTACTGCGCAACGATAATTTAGACCTTTTGTTTGAGGCTGTCATCGAAGCTACCGAAGAAGCCATCATTAACTCGCTGTTTGCTGCCAAAACGATAACTGGCCATCAGAATCAACAAGTAGAAGCATTGCCCATCGAGCAAACCCTATCCATTCTCAAAAAATATAACCGCTTGAAGTAACGGTAGATTTTACTAACTTGGACTAAAATTTAAGAAGCGATGGTGACGACCCTAACAAAACCCAAACGTCGAGAACGTAAAGTGCCTGATTACCTCATCAAAGAGGTAATAGACGGTAAACCTGTCTATTACAAAGGGTATCGAAGTGTGTTATTTGGTCAAAAAAAACTGGAAGATATTATGGGGGCAAGCAGTTTACAAGCTTTTTTGATTTTCTATCTAAATGCACTATTAATCAGGAATTTAGAAGAAGATAAGTATTTTATTTTTACAGGAGAGCCTGGTGTTCACGTCGAACGCCGACACAATTTTTCAGGTGATTTACTCGTCTATGAAGTGTCACAAATTACTAAAATTGATAAGCACTATTTCGATATTCCCCCCGTACTGCAAGTAGAAGTGGATATTGATATTGACAACAGTAATTTCTCAAACAACGAGTACCTTACGGCCAAAACCCGTAGCCTGTTGGCCTTTGGCGTGCAAAAAATAGTATGGGTCTTGAGCAGTACGCAAACCGTCATTGTAGCCGAACCAGAGCAGGATTGGCGTATTATTGATTGGAACAAAGACATCGAACTCCTACCCGGTATTGCCATGAATATTGGCGCCTATCTTACCAAAATGAACGTCGTTTTAGAATAACTACACATTGAGCCAATAGGTCACTTTCAAGACGATTGCCCTGTTCTTAACGTTCCAGTTGGTCGAATTGTAGTTGTCGGTGTACAACAAAAATACATCCGAAACAGGCTTGAAGCGCCACTGGAGCCTAGAGTTGATATTGACGTTATTGATGAGGTTGTTGTATTGAAAATACGTAGTCCAAAACAAACTTTTGGTGAAGGTTAAATCCACACGGGGACCTATCAAATGTAAGTCGCCCACACCTTGCGACGAGCGAATATGGCTGTACGTATAGTTAAGCGTGAGCAAGCCATACGGCTGATACCGATACACGATGGCGTTGTCGGCGCTGATGATACTACCGTCAAAATACTGTCCAATAACCCCTTGCGTGGTGATACTGAGTTTCTTACGACGGTTAGACATATAAAAAAACTGGAAGTTGTTGTATCGGTACGACGACCCCATTGGTAAGGCTGGATTCTTGCTACGAGTAGGGTCAAAGGCAGCAAAAAGGTAAGTATAGTTATGATTGAGCGAAAATATGGCCTCGCCCGTGTCCTGAAACGATACATTCCAAACAGCAGCGAGTGTTTGGTCGGTCATCCCCAAATTAGGTACGTTAATTTGCTCATACGACACTCCCATTCCATGCCGATTTAGCACTTTGTTGTTCGGATAAAACTTCCAAAAAGCTATAGGCTTGATGCGCCAATAGTTTTTGCGAGGGACAAAGCCCACTTCGGCATCGTAGCCATTGCCCACCAACTGCTGGGCCCAGCCCACAGTAAACTTCCGAACATTATAGTTGAGTGAGGTGCCATAAGCCAGTTTGTCGTTGGTAGCAAGCGGCGTAATGGCCTGATGATAAAAGAACTTTCCGAACCACTTATTGTCTGCCGACGCCAAGTTGTACTCAACGCCCGCAATCCGATTGTAGGGCGTAGCCTTCGGGTTGATGTCTTGATTGAGGGTCTGTTTATTTACAAAAATGAACGATACATTAGATCGAGCAAAGAGCTTACGTTGCAAGGCTGCAATCGTAAAATTGGCCCCTGTAATGCCCTTAGTAGCATCTTTGGCCGTTTGTGTATTGAGCAGACCAATTCGCCAGTTGTTATCTAATTTACCACTTAGCCGAGCCCCATAGTTGAGGGCATTTTGGGTGTAAAGACCCGTTACGGTGTCTTTGGCTATTCCGATTTGCCTCGAAAAAAACGGATTGATTTCGGGTGTACCAAAACTGGAAAACAAATCGGCGTTTTCCAGAAAAAACTGCCGTTGCTCAGGAAACGAAATATCAAAACGGGTAAGGTTTTGTACCTGCCGGTCGGCTTCTACTTGTGAAAAATCAGGGTTTACGGTCAAATCTAAGTTTAACCCAGGCGTGATGCCTACCTTCACGTCAGCACCGACCTTGATTTTGTCGCCAGCGTTGATGTTGGTTCCCTCAAAATCTTTAGAACTCCCGGCATTGATATAAGGGATAATAGACACATTAGCCCCAGGCTTGCCCAGAGGCTTTTCCCAGCGCATGGGCGTTAAGAAAGCAAGGTTAAAAATCTCTTGATTTTGCGGAATTCGAGTAAACGTAGATTGCTCATTAGCCTGCATTTCGAAGCGATAGCTATTGAAATTCCATTGTTCTGACCCTTGCTTGTAGCGCAACGTCTTGAACGGAATCGCCACTTCGCAGGTCCAATAGGTATCATAAATTTTAGAGTTACCGTACCATTTGTTATCCCAAGAAGTTGAAAAGTACTGTGGATCAGGAGTTTGTCCACCGTTCATGATGGTGGCTTCTCGCTGCACGCCGTAGGGATTCATTCCAAATAAAAAGGCATTGGTACGGTCGCTGAAGGTGTCAAACAAAAAACTGATATTATCACTCCCTCCAGCCCGATAGTCTCGCCGCAGCGATGGAATCACGTGCTTTTTGCCAATGGTATAACAGCGTGCAGCAATGTAGAGGTTCTGCTCGTCGTAGGCCATCCAAAGTTCGGTTTGGTGCTTGGCTCGTACGCTATCTCGTGGAAAATACTGCCAGTAGCCCGTCATCATGTTTTCTTTGCTCCACACGGCTTCGTCCAGCACGCCATCTATGGTAATGCGTTCTTGAATTTGCTTGACAGTAAACGAAGTAGGAGTATGTTGGGCCATCGCCAAGGATGAGCAAAACCCAAGTAACAAGAGAAGCAAAAGAGCACGCATAAGAGGAAAATGTTGATGAAAGAGCTGCAAAGTTCTGAAAAAAGCGTATAAAAAAGAACGTCGGCGAAGTGTTAACCTCGCCGACGTTTTAACTTTCCAGACGATAACGTCTTATTTCTTGGCTTCTAATAATTGGAAGAACTGATCCAACTTAGGTAAGATAGCGATTTCGGTACGGCGGTTGGCACTACGGCCTTGGTCTGAGTCGTTAGACACTTTAGGTAAGTACTCCGAACGCCCCCCGGCGGTCATACGCTCAGGTGAAACGTTGTACTTTTTCTGCAACAAACGTACTACCGAAGTCGCACGCTTTACGCTCAAATCCCAGTTGTCGTCTAAGCAAGCCGAACGATACGGTACATTATCGGTGTGGCCTTCAACCAAGATGTCAAGGTCTTTGCGGTCGTTCACGATTTGGGCAATTTTACCCAATACAGTTTCGGCTTGAGGCGTAATGTCGTAGCTGCCAAACTTAAACAACATCTTGTCTGAAAGCGACACATACACCACACCTTTTTTGACTTCGATGGTCACGTCTTCGTCATTGACATTGCTCAACGAACGCTTCAGATTCATGACAAGCGCCATGTTGAGCGAGTCTTTGCGCTGCATCGAAGACGTCAGGCCCTGAATGTACTTGCTTTGGTCATTAAGCGCTTCCAAGGATTTCTTAATACTCTCGGCACCTGCTTTGCTCACCACCGAAAGGTCCGACAGGCGCTCTAACAGGTTGGTGTTGGTGTTTTTGAGGAAATCAATTTGGTCTTGGAGTGGCTTAATTTTGCTACGTTCGTTGGCCACATCGCTTTGCGCCGTTTTGAGCTGGTCACGAAGCGACGCATTCTCACGAGTAAGTGCCCCGTTTTGAGTTTCGCACTCTTGTTTGGTTTGGTTTAGGGTAGCCTGAAGCGACTCAAGGTTTTTTTGAGCCTCTGTAAGCTTTTTCTTGCTCACACAAGAAGTCATCGAAATCGCCGCTACTGCGACGAGAACCATCATTTTATTCATAAGGTATCAGTGGTTAGTGAACTTGTGAAAACAACTCAAGCAAGCTTAAAGGTAGTAAAAATGACCTTTTGGCTCGCCATTCAGTCGGTTGGCACAAGATGTTTGGTTTACGGTTTATAGGATTATGATGGCACAAAAATATTATTTTCTCGTAAAGTTGCTAACCTTTGTTATACAAAAGTTAATGATATTTTGTTAGAGAGCTATTTTTTAGCGACAAGCCTTTTTATCAGCCAAAAAATGAAGAAAATCATTCCAATGGCAACCAAAATTGGCAATAATAAAGCCAAAATGGATAAAAAAATCGAAAGTCCATTTTCGGCTGTTGCTACTATGGGATTGCCAATGCCGCCCGTAGTAGCGGTAGAGCCTAGCCGAAGCAGATGTGTTCCTACTTGAATCACACCCGCACTACCTCCTCCCAATATAAGACCTAATGCCCACTTCGCAATGGGTTGACTCTCTGGTAGCAATGAGGTCATTAGTAAGGTGCCTGCGATAAAAGCCGCAGGGGTGGCCAAGTGGTCAAGGAGATTATCAAGGAGTGGAACATAGTACGCAATAATCTCAATCACTGTGGCTGTTGCCAATAAGGCAAACGCCCCCCAAGTACCCATCCACTCAA
This sequence comes from Spirosomataceae bacterium, assembly GCA_046329195.1. GTDB lineage: Bacteria > Bacteroidota > Bacteroidia > Cytophagales > Spirosomataceae > JAXLVB01. The sequence continues at coordinate 269,053 of JAXLVB010000002.1, forward strand.
AACCTACGGAGGGGGTAGCATAGCCTGCCAAATACGAAATATTGGTAACCAATAGGGGCACAAATACCCTAAAACCACAACAAGCCGCCAGTCCAATACCTAAACTGATACTGGTTATGAGCGGCCATAGCGACGAGTCAGTTGCAAGCGATTCCATATCGGGAGAATTAGATGAACCATGCGTTAACAGAAAATTCACTGCAAACCCTTTGTAGAGAGCTATGGCTTCTCCATCTTTGCAAGTAAGTTAACCTTCATTACATGAAAAAAATAGTACTGACTCTTAGTCTGTGTGTTGCCACTATGGCAGCAATAGCCCAAACAACGCCGATTGATACCATCCGAACCAACCAAGTAGCCAATTATTTAGACAAGAAAGTGGTTTTAGTGGGGAAGGTAGTCAATTTCAAAGAAAGTTACAAAGAAGGTAATAAGACAAAACGAGTTTTTATCAATCTTGATCAAGACTACCCGAATAACGCCATTCAAGTGGTTCTTTTTGTGGATGCAACGGAACAAACTCCTGATTTAAGTGGTTATCGTGACAAAGAGGTCGCTTTGTCGGGTGTCATCACTGATTACAGAGGAAAACCTGAATTGAAAATCAACCATCTGTCTCAACTTCATATTATCTCTCAACAACCATGATCAAACGTCATGCAACTGCCGTATGGAACGGCTCAGGCAAAGAAGGTAGCGGAGTATTGTCTTCGCAAAGTACTGTGTTAAACAGCACGCCGTACTCATTTAATATGCGTTTTGGCGATGTGCCTGGTACCAACCCCGAAGAACTCATTGCGGCAGCTCATGCGGGTTGTTTTGCGATGAAGCTTAGCTTTGTGCTCGGCTCAAAAGGGTTTACGGCCGACGAAATCAACGCAAAAGCAACTGTAACACTCGACCCAGCCGTTGGCACTATCGTAACAAGCCACTTGGTTGTTTCGGCCAAAGTACCTGGGATGTCTGCCGAAGAATTTGCAGAAGCTGCCGCCGATGCTAAAGCCAACTGCCCCATCTCGAAATCGCTGACCGCTGAAGTTTCGATGGACGCTACGCTAGTGTAAGCATTGCTTATTCATAAAAATAGCCTCTTGGAAAACCCAAGAGGCTATTTTTGTTTAATTACTTGATTATCTGTGTGTTGTGAAGGTGGTGATTCTCCTTAGTGTAGTCTCCTCTCCATAGTTGCAAAAATCCCCACTACCGACTACTGCCTCCTCACTACTCCCTACTACTGCTCTACAAATCTTTTGTTTCGTATTTTTTTGGTGCCCACAAAAAGCTAAACGCTTCGGCTCCTTCTTTGCTGTGAACCTTATGGTGAATGTAATGTGCACGCATGATGCGCTTCATGTAGCGACTTTTGGCCACAAATTTGATTTTGATGCGGCGATGCACAATTACATCATGAAAAGTAAAATAGGCAAAACCATAACACAAGACCCCTAAGCCGATGTAAGTCATCACTTCCCAACCTTCTATGAAATTGCCGATGGCAAAAAAACTAATTGAAAATACGGCAAATACCACAGCAAAAAGGTCGTTTTTCTCAAAAAAACCTTTGTGGTGACGGTGGTGGTCTTCGTGCCAAACCCACATAAAACCGTGCATGATGTATTTGTGCGTAAACCATGCCATGAATTCCATAAAGCAAAACACGGCAACGACAATAAGAATTTTTACTAATAAAGACATGACGATGATAGTTGATATAATGCTTTAACTATTTGCTACAAGCGATTGTTACACAAAAATAGGATATTTGTGAGGCGATTAGATAGATTTTATTGAAAATTCAGCAAACAATTTTATGATACGATTTGTCAAATCGCTCAGACCACCCCATCATTATGGCACTTTCTAAAGAACTCAAAGAGGCTATTTTGTCTATGCCTTCGTCCGAAAAAGACAAGCTGTTGCTTCGCCTCATCGGCAAGCACAACGATTTGCAGCAGCAGTTGGAGTTTCAGTTGCTCGAATTTGGTGAAACGATGGAACTACGCCGAAGGGCTGTGATGAAAAGCATTGACAAAATGTATCAATACGACGAAGGCACAGCAGGCTGGTTACTAATGGCTATCCGAACCGAAAATGCTGAAATTACTACCCATGTAAAAATAACAAAAGATAAATATGGAGAGATAGAACTGACCCTATATTTGCTGAACCAACTGTTTGAAAAATGGCTCGTATATATCGAAAAGTACAGTTCCAAAAACGATACCTTGGCTCAGTATGTGGCCAAACGAACAGAGTTTATTGTCAAGAAATTAGAAAAACTGCATCCTGATTTGCAATTTGATTTCGTGCGAGATGTCAATCGGCTCTTAGAACGAGTTCATCAATACGCCTCACAGTACTATGCTCGTGAACTTAAACTACCCAAAGAATGGGTGATTAAGTAGGAGGTTAAGGCACAAGCTTGTCTTTTTCTGACGTGGAAATATATAGTTTCATCTATTCTTCATACAAAATTCAAACAGAATTCAACAAGAATTACCACTTTTGTATTTCACCGACACCGTATAATCATGAAGAAAATCCTTGTTATTCTTTTACTTTTTTCGTTGGTAGGCACAAACCTACTGGCTCAAAAAAGTAAATCCCTTCCTGCCGCCCCCAAGTTAGTGATTGGTATTGTAGTGGACCAAATGCGGTACGACTACCTCTATCGTTATGCCAGCAAGTATTCAGGCGGAGGATTTAAACGTATGATGAACGACGGCTTCAACTGCCGTAATAACCACTATCATTATGCCCTTACGGTTACGGCTGCGGGTCACGCCTCGATTTACACAGGCTCGGCACCTGCTATTCATGGTATTGTAGGCAACGAGTGGTATAGCCAAGCACTGGGGCGTTCGGTATATTGTACCGAAGACAGCACCGTGCAGGTTGTAGGGGGTACTAATAAAGTGGCAGGGCAGATGTCACCTCGTAATATGCTGACTACCAGTGTATGTGACCAGTTGCGATTGTCCACCAATTTCAAATCAAAAGTAGTAGGTATTGCCATCAAAGACCGTGGCGCCATCTTGCCAGCGGGGCACTCGGCCAATGGTGCTTATTGGTTCGACTCTAAAGAAGGCAACTGGATTACTAGCACGTACTACCGCAGCGAATTGCCGCAATGGGTAAAATCATTTAACGACCAAAAGCTCCCTTCAAAGTACCTAGCTATGGGTTGGAACACGTTGCTGCCGATTGAGCAATACACAGAGAGTACTGCTGACGACCAACCTTACGAAAGTAAATTTGCAGGCGAGGCAAAACCCGTTTTTCCACATGATTTAGCCAGCCGTTCGGGCGAAGTATTTGGGAATTTAGCCACTACCCCCTATGGCAATACCATGACCAAAGAATTTGCCGTGGCCACTGTAAAAGGCGAAAATTTAGGAAAAGGCGACGCTACCGATATGCTAACCGTGAGCTTCTCTTCAACCGACTACGTGGGTCATGCTTTTGGACCTAACTCAATCGAAGAAGAAGACACCTACCTACGCCTTGATCGTGACATTGAAGATTTTTTGAAGTTTTTGGATGGCTGGATTGGTAAAGATAACTACTTGGTGTTTTTGAGTGCCGACCACGGTGTTATGGATGTACCTGGCTTTTGGAAGCAAAACAAACTTCCAGCCAATTTGCTCAATTTTGGTTTAGTAGTATCAACAGCCAAGGCGGCAATCAAAGAAGCATTTGGTGATGGAGAGTTGATTCGGGCTAACGAAAACTATCAGTTTTATCTCAATTATCCCCTACTCAAAGAGAAAAAACTCACCGTAGAACAAGTGGTAGAGGCGATTCGCCCAGCTCTGTTAAAAGTAGATGGAATAGCTAATGTGATCAACCTCAGCGACTTGGGGCATTCTGGTCTGAACGAGTATCAACTATCGCTTTATAAGAATTTATACCACCCTACCCGTGGAGGCGACATTGGCATTATTGCCCAGCCGGGGTGGTTTGCAGGTAGAGCTACTGGGACTACCCACGGCACGCCTTACAACTATGACACGCACGTACCCTTGCTCTGGTACGGTTGGAAAGTACCGAAAGGACAAACGGCTACTCGTACAGCTATTGCCGACATTGCCCCTACATTGGCTGACTTGCTGAGTATTTTGGAGCCAAACGGCTGTATCGGAAAGCCCGTAGTTGACCTTACAAAAGAAGTAGAAAAATAAGAACTTCAGTTTATTGATTTCATCTAACAAAGACCTTCTGAATGCGTTCAGAAGGTCTTTGTTTTGAAGGTGGCAGTAACCAAATTCATAACTACCTTGATAGTTCATCCATCTTTTTCAAAATGGCTTGTTTATCGGCTTGAGTTTTGGCTAAAGCGTAGGCTGTCTGAAAGGATGAGAAAGCTTTTTGAACATTAGTATCTTTGTATAACTCACCAAGTAAGGTATAATAGTATTGATTAGTAGTGAGTTGTAATTGTTCGGCTTCCATAATAGCGACACCTTTGCCTCGTGCTTTAGATAGTGCAAAGGTACGGTTCAATGCTGCTATGGGCGAATATTCCACTTGTAGCAATCGGTTATAAAGCTGCAAAATCGTTTCCCATTTTTCAGAAGTATCAGCCTTTTGGGTGTGCCAATAAGCGATGTTGGCCTCTAGGTGATACTTGGTTAGGTGGTCACCTTGCGAAGCTTGACGAAGATAGTAAATTCCTTTAGCTATCAACTCGTTGTTCCAAAGTGATTCGTCTTGGTCTGGATACAATACCAGGTCTCCCTGTGAATTTTTTCGGGCTGGAAACCGAGACGCATGAAAACACATCAATGAGAATAAAGCGTTTACGGCTGGCAAGTTGGTTTGTTCGTTTTCGATGAGTAGGTACGTCAGCCGCATGGCTTCTATACACAAATCTTCACGTAAAACAACATCTTGACTTTCAGAGTAATAGCCTTCATTGAATAATAAATAAAGCGTAGTTAAAACGGTGCTAAGTCGTTGATGAATTTCGGTAGGAGAGGGGAGTTCAATCGGAAGCGCTTGGAGTCGCAACTTTTCTTTGGCTCTAAAAAGCCGTTTATTGATGGTGTCTTTGTTGGTCAGAAACGCAGTGGCAATCTCGTCAATGCCAAAACCGCATAGAATGCGCAAGGCCAAACTGATTTGGGCTTCAATCGGGATAGTTGGGTGACAAACTGCAAACAACATTTGCAGCTGACTGTCGGTGATAGACTGCTCGGTGATTTCAATCTCCCAAGGCTGAGTAGGAGAGAGTTGAAGCTGGCGGGCAATTTTTTCGTCAAACAAATGGGTACGTCTGAGGTAATTTTTAGCTTTATTTTTGGCTACCGTATAAAGCCAAGCGGTAGGGTTTTCAGGAATACCTTTATAGGGCCACGACTCTGCTGCCAGCAGAAACGTCTCACTGGCAATGTCTTCGGCTACATCGAGGTGTTCAATTCCAAACCATTTACAGAGTGTGGCTGTGATTTTTCGGAACTCGGTTCTGAACAAATGTGGAAGTAACGCTTCTTGCTGATTCATGATAAAAGAAAGCCTCCGCATGAGTACGGAGGCTATACAAAACGTTAGTGTGTGCCGTCGCCTCGGGCAATTTTGCGTACTTCTACCGTATTGCCATCACCCATAAGCACAGGGCACCCTTTAGCAAATTCAACAGCTTCTTCTACTGACTCCGCCTTGACGATAATATACCCTCCAATGCTTTCTTTGATGTCGCCAAAGGGACCATTGGTCACTACATTGTTGAAATGCACCACCTTAGCGTCGTCAAACAAAATGCCATTGCCTTCTACAAATTTGTTTTGGGCGGCAATGCCCCCAATCCAATCCATCGTTTGTTTCATCCAAGCCTGCATTTGCTCTGGCGAAACCAGCTTGCTACCGTCTTCGTGTCTGAAAATTAGAATGAATTCGTTCATGATGTCTATCGTTTAAAGGTGAGTAAAAAGTAATTTCACCTCCATGACACATGAAATAACAGTGATTGGACAACAATAAAAAAATATTTTTTAAAAAAGAAACCCCCGTCAAACAACGGGGGTGTGTGGAGATGGAGGGATTCGAACCCTCGTCCAGAGCAAGGCAACCCAAGGCTTTCTACATGCTTAGTTGCTGTTAAATTGTCGAGAAATCGTTAGGTCAGCTACACACCTGAGGCGATTTCCGTAGGTTCTGGGTACGAGCGCTGCTCAAAACCATCGGCAACGTCGGTCCTGCGAAACGACACTCCGAAACTAATCCAGCAGAACGAAGAATTAGCAGAGTGTGGCGAGTAGCGGCATCATCCCGATGCGGGTACTCATAACGTAATTCTATTCAGAATTAGGCTGCCATTGCATAAGTAGGTTCGCCACTTATAGCTCGGATGAATTGATTAAGGAAGGTTCACCCAACTCCCTGCATGCTTACACTCGGCAACTCAAGCTGTCAAAACCAGTCATCCCCGTGATGTAGCCGAAAACTCGTTCAGCATAGTTCAAACCTGACTCCCGCCGCTTTAGTTCCACAAATGGATAGAAATTTTTGAGAGCCATCACGTATAATGGATTTCAAATTCATAATTGGCTGAAAAATAAAGAGAAATAAACTGTCCTTTTTACGAAATAGAGAAGGGTTTTGCCTGTGAGTGGACTGAAAGTTTTGGGTTGTGGAGGGGCTTTTCGGTAGCCGAAATCATACAGGCCAAGGCCACCAATGCCAAGTTTTTGACGATGTATTGGCCCGTGAGGGTGAGTACAAACGTGTGTGTCCAAGTGTCAGCTTTCAAAAACAACAAGGGTAGAAATGTAGTAAACATTTGCAACATAAAGGCCACAAAAGCGAGCTTAGTGAGCTTTGGAAACAGCCACAGCAACCCAATAATGCACTCAAAAATGCCTAGTAATACCACAAATTGATCTGATGGAATCAAGGAGGCCAGCGTGACCTCGTGAAGATGCTTGACCAGCCCCTCGGCAGGCGAAAGGGCTATTACTTTCAAAAAACCAAACCAAAAGAAAATGATGAAAAGCGATACCCGCCCCATCCAGCGTAATTTAGCCGATAGTTGCATAGCCATATAGGTTTAGAAACGCTGCGAAGGTAGGCAGTTGGTTCTGCTAAAAAAATGACGAATGTCATCAAGTAAACATACATACTCAAAACCCCAGCTCGCTCAGTTCATCTTTGCGAACAATGAGCAGAATGGCCGATTGAGGGATAATCACGTATTTTTCTCCGTCAATTTCGACGTCAAAGCCATTTCGGCGCAAAAAAAGCACTTGGTCTTCTTCTTTTACCTGCAAAGGCACGTACTTAACTGCCTCTTTTTTCTCTTTCCAAGGCTCTTCGTCATCTTGGATGGCAGGAATCGGGAAGCCTGGGCCCGCTTTAATGACTATCCCATTTTGAATGTCTTCTTTTTCGGCGACGGTTGGAGGCAAATACAAACCTGAACGTGTCTGTTGAGCATCATCACTTGGCCGAACCAAGACCTTATCGCCCAACATGATTACTTTTCGGAGGGTGTTTATACCTTCAATGCTACTCATAATTGAATCACGGTTTAGGTGGATTATCGCTCGAAAAAACGGTTTTGTTGCTGGTTTTGTTCCTTCTTTGGCCGAAATATCAAAGACTCAGTGGTCAACTATTTTGAAAATCAGCGACTTATAGTAGGGAGCCTCGCTTGCCGATTTCGATTACTTCGACGTCGAATACTCGTTTTCCATCAATTTTGAGGCGAAGTGCCGTTTGAATTTTATGAAATCCTTCTTTACCAGCAGCCCCCGGATTGATAAATAGCATGTTATTCAGGGTGGCATCTCGCTCTACTCGCAAGATATGGGAGTGACCGCAGACAAATATATCAGGAATTTTTTCGGCAAAAAGTTGCTTGGCGTCGGGTTTATAGCGCCCGGGCGTTCCGGCGATGTGGGTCATGCCTACGTGGAGTTGCTCACATTCAAAATGGAGAATTTTGGGATAAACGATACGAATATCTTGTCCGTCGATGTTGCCATAAACGCCACGAACGGGCTTTTGGTGTGTAAGTATAGACGATACCGTTATGGTCCCCCAGTCGCCAGCGTGCCAGATTTGGTCGCACCAGTCAATGTGGGGTTGCAGGCGGGCATCAAGGTGGTGGTGGGTGTCTGAAATGATTAAGATGTGTTGCATAGTGCGTTTCAAAAAGACAAGATACTGACGGGTTTTGCGATGGATTTTGAAAATTATTTTCAGAGCAAAACCCTGTTTTTCAAAGGTTTGATGCTAGTTATTGCATAAGAAAAAACCTTCAATTTGAACAATATTTCATTTAATCCGTTGTAGTTAATAAGGCATAGTTTCATGAAAATTACCCCGTTTGAATTAGAATTATACGAAAAACTCAGTTCATTTTTTACTGAGTCAGGCTTTGTGTTGTTGGCTGAAAAAAAACAGTTCCGAAAAGTAACGAATTTAGGGTTTCAGAACGTCATTTTTTCCCTTTCTGATTATGGTAACGAAGTGTGGCTGGAGGTTAATTTCGGATTGCGGCATCACGAAATCGAGAAGATAGCGCAGCAATTTTTGGGAAATGCCGAAGAATACCGAGCTGATGCCAATACCTTGGTGATTTCGATTGGGAAGTTCAATAATGCGAAGTATTTTCGGTACAAAATGCAGACTTCCAGTGATTTAGAAGACGCCTGCGAAGAAATAAAGCGATTCTTAGCACACCAAGGCTTCCCTTTTTTGGAGGCTCATCAGCCCCTCAGCGAGCTAAATCGGCTGTTTAATACCAAGCCGTATTCGCCGTGCAAATATCTTTACAACCAAGTACACCGTTGTTTCAAAGGTATTGTGGCGGCTCGCTTGTTGAGTAGTGATGATTTCATCGACCTATCGGATCAGTATCGTCACCAATTAGTTCGAATCGGTGCTTCGGGCGAGGATTTGCTCAATTTTGAAAAGATGCTCAGTTTCTTGCTTTATCAGTCTGTGAATTAAGCAATAGAGTTTATCCCCAAATCTGCTGGATGCTCTTTTCGGCGTAGCCAGCGCTGGAGGTCATGCCTTTACCGCCAATGGCCGTGCGGATATGGATGCGGTCGTCGAGGTCAATTTCGACGATGTCTTTGTCAGGGTGTTGTGGGTAAAAACCTGCCCAAGCGGTTGCCAAGCGGCGTACATCAAAATTCACGATTCGTTCGGCTTCTTGCAGCATCAGCTCGTTGATGTGTTGGCTCAACTCAAACCCAAGGTCATCAGTATGGTTGACATCGGCGTACTCGTGTGAGTCCCCAATGATAAACGACCCATCAGTAGCTTTTTTAAAAAGCAGGTGAATGCCCCAGTGTTTAAGTTCTTGATAATGAGTAGGTGTGGCTATTTTACTAAACGACGGACAAGCCTCAAACGATTCGTAACGGCGGATGGTTAGTCCGGTGAGAATATTGCCTTCTAACGGGATGTGAGGCATCGGTACGGTTCTGAGCATTTGGAGCTTGCTCACCACAATACCACTTTGGCGAAAAAGGTCAGCAAAGAGCAATTTGAACTCGCCACCGTTGCAGACAATCACTTTTTCGGCAACCAACACCTCTCGTTGGGCGGTAGTGACTTCGACATGGCTGCCCACCACCTCACATGCAATGACTGCCGTATGCGGGCGGTACGTGAAGTTCGGGAATTTGCCCAGCATGTATTCGTGAATTCGATAAATCAACCGCTCAGGTTCGGCGCTCATGTCGTTAGGGAAAAAGAGCGCTTCTCGGCAATAGTCAGCACGTAGGGCAGGGTATTTTGATAACGTTTGGGCTTGTGAAAGTAGCTGAGCCTCATAGCCTTGTGTGTCCATGAGGGCTTGTAGCTCGTGGAGTAGGAGTCGCTCGTCGGGGTCAGAGGCCACATAAACAGAACCATTTTGGCGGACACTAATATCAAATTCTTGCTGAATACTTTTGTATATCTCGGTGGAGCGTTGGCCGTAACGCAGCCACTGTTCGGTCATACCTGAGGGGACAATCTGTCCAAAATTTCGGACGGTGGCACTGACGGGATACTGGTCTTTTTCGGTCAAAATGACTTTTTTGCCCATCAGCGCAGCATGATACGCATGAAAAGTTCCTAAAATACCTCCTCCTACTACTACAAGATCAACATTCATCGGGGATTGTGGATTGACGATTTTGGATTACTCCCTTAGTGGAATCAAAGGGAGTGTGAGTTCACATTAATCAATAAAATCACGAATGGCGGCGATGTTCGGCAAGAGGCCGTCGTTTCGGTAAATAGCCAACTGTTGTTTGGTATGCGTGCCATTAATTACCCCTAACGAATACTTTACCCGTGCCCTTATTCCCGACTTGAGGTCCGACGGCGTATCGCCGATGTTGATGACTTGCAAAGGGTCTGAGACATTGAGCAAACGCATGGCTCGCTGAATCAGGTAAGGCTCTGGTCTGCCCATCGGCACTTCATCGGAGGCGATGGATACATCAATGATGCTTTGTCCAGAGGTGTTAAGATAGTTAGCATCCAAGCCGTTTAGCCAGCCTAATTTATCTAAAATCAAATTGGTCACTTTACGATAAAACCCCGTTGTAAGGGCAATTTTGATGTTTTTTTCTCGCAACCATGCCAATGTTTCTAAGCATCCTTCAGTAGGCAACACGGGGTTTAGCCGATAGTGTTCTTCTAAAATTAATCGGAATGTATCGTAAGAAAGGGCTACATTTTCAGTGTATTCTGGATGCTCTTCGCCAATTTGTTCGCTCCAAAGCAGCTGGAATACTTTGTTTTTGGCATATCCTTGTAAGGCTAAAATCCGCTCGTCCGATACGACCAAGCCCGTGTCTCGGCAGGCTTGAGCAAAGCATTTTTCAACTTCGTGATGGTCCTGAACGGTGGTTCCGGCCATATCAAAAACAACTAACTGGATGGCTGCCATGAAGCGCAAAATTGGTTGGTTAAAGAAATGACGTAGCAGTTAACGCCGTACAAATATTTAAAAAAATGGGTGAACAATCGTGAAAAGAATGTTAAATCTTTACGACACTAACTTCATGGTTTGGTCAAACAGCTAATCCGAAATTTGCCTATCTTGCGCAAAACCTTCATCCACATGCGCCTCAAAGAACTTTTAGCCAAGCAGTCCTCTGTTTTTTTGTCTTTTTACCTTACGCTGACGGCGTTTACCACGTATTTCTGTGTGTATGCCTTGCGCAAACCCTTTACGGCAGGAACCTTTGAAGGCATGACGTTGTGGGGAATTGACTACAAAATTGTGCTCGTGATTGCGCATGTGCTGGGCTATGCTAGTTCTAAAGGCTTGGGTATCAAGGTGATTTCAGAAGTAAAGCCCGAACGAAGAGCAGGGATGATTCTGTTTTTTGTAGGTGTTGCGTTGTTGGCGTTGTTAGGTTTTGCCTTAGTGCCAGCTCCTTACAATTGGATTTTTATGTATTTCAACGGCCTTCCGTTGGGGATGATTTATGGCTTGGTGTTTGGGTATTTAGAAGGCCGTCGTGTTACCGAAATATTGGGGGCGGGGCTGTGTATTAGCTTTATTGTGTCGTCGGGTGTAGTGAAGTCGGTGGGGCGATGGCTCATTGTGGACATCGGTTTGAGCGACTATTGGATGCCTTTTTGGGCAGGTGTTTTGTTTTTGCCGTTGCTAGTTTTGGCAGTGTGGGGTCTTAACTTGGCGCCTCCTCCCAATGCCGAAGACGAACAACTCCGTACTGAACGAGTGCCGATGAACGCCACTGAGCGACGTGCCTTCTTCGGTTTACTGGCTCCAGGGCTTTTGATGCTCATTGCAGTCTATATTTTTGTGACTATTTTGAGGGACGTTCGAGACAACTTTGCGGTAGAGATTTTTAAAGAAGCAGGCGTCACAGACATCAGTGTATTCACGCTGACGGAGACGCTAGTTGGCTTGGGAATTACCGTGTTAGCAGGCTTTTTGTTTGTGATAAAAGATAACAAGGTGGCCTATTGGGTCAATTTGCTTTTTGTGGGGGCGGGTATGCTGCTGGTAACCTGTGCCACTTGGCTGTTTGAGTCGGGGCAGCTGGGTGCTATTCCGTGGATGACTTGGGTAGGCTTGGGAATTTACATGGCCTATGTGCCCTACAATTGCACTCTTTTTGAACGCCTCATCGCCGTGATGCGCCGCAAAAGTAATGTGGGCTTTTTGCTTTACATGGCCGATTTTGCAGGGTATTTGGGGAGTGTGGCTATTATCTTGGTCAAGAATTTTGGTAGTGGAGGCATCTCATGGCTACATTTTTATGTAAAATTCGCCTACTTGATGCCTCTGTTTTCGGTGCTGATATTGGGTGTGGCTGCTCTCTATTTTCGGCGAAAGTTCAAGATCGAAGCTACTTATTAGTTTTTACCAAAAATCTGGAACAATTTACTCACGATGTTGATGCGCTTGGTCGTGCGAGCCAGTGCCGAATCTTTTTCGTCGAAGATAACTTTACCATCTTTTTCCAAGTACTCGTCGCCAGTATCTTCGTGTAGCCCTACTTTGTAGTTACGAGTAAAAATGCCCAATACCGCCCCCAATCCAAAGAAAAAGACTACTACCAAGTAGAGTATCCATTTGTCATTTTGGAAACGAGACAGGCTTATCTTTACGTAGGTTTTGTTGGTGGTGGGGTCATACAAAACCGCAAGGGGTGTTTGAGGCTGAAAACTGTTAAATTCCTCGTCTGAAATATATTCTGAGGTACTTTGGGTAATGGCCTGCCCATTGCTACGCCGAAAGCTGACCTTTACTGTATTGTCAGGAGTAGAAGAAGAAGATTGTACTTTCGTTTTTTCGAGTAGGGTCGCTTGGTACGTTTCGCCGTGTTGGGTAAGGCTTTTGAGGGTTTGCTCGTCTTGATAAATCCAATAAGCTATGGCCATTGAGACTACCGTAAACAAGAAAAAAAGGCGTAATCCTAACGAATTATAACGCCTCAAGACAAACCAGTACACAGCGAAAAAAAAGAGGCCGAGGAGGATTTTTTCGACTAAAGGATTCATGCCAGCAATAATCATTGCAGTAGTTTTTTGCCAAAACTAAACGCTAACCAATTCATTGCCAAAGATGTAGGGCTTCATTGAGTAAGCGGTTAAAAATGAGTAATGCCCAATGTCAAGAAATGACTAACTTTCGCTGCACTTAATTACCTGCGCCCATGCTCTCTACCTCCTACGTCTCCTTCCTGCTCATAAGCAGCATTGTCCTGATTATTTTGCTGAGTTCACGTTTCAAAATCAATACGTTTTTTGTGTTGATTCTAGTAGCTATGGCCGTAGGGATGGCAGCCGGAATGGATGGAGACGCCATGCTCAAAGCGTTGAAAGTTGGCTTTGGCGGAACCTTAGAAAAAATCGGGCTACTGATTATTTTAGGGGCCACCTTGGGGGTGATTTTAGATAAAACCAACGCTACCCTGAGTTTGGCCAACTATATCTTGGCCCGCACAGGCGAGCGGTATGCACCCTTTGCCATTACGTTGATTGGTTTTTTGATAGGGCTTCCTATCTTTTGTGATTCAGGTTTTGTGGTGCTAAGTGGCTTGGCCGTTTCGTTGGGAAAGAAAATGCCACTGGCTCGGTTGGTCTTGGTGGGGTGTTTGGCTACGTCGTTGTATGCCGTCCATTGCTTGGTGCCGCCGCATCCGGGCATAACGGCTGCTGCCGGAACCCTCGGCGTGGATATAGGTAAAGCCATGCTGTTTGGTACGTTGCTGGCTTTGCCAGGGGCAGCCGTAGGGTATTGGTGGGCCAACCGGCAAGGAAAGTTATTAAACGACCCACAAGTACAAGATAGTTACGAAACACTCTCCTTGGCCGAAAGCCCCCAACACTTGCCTTCAGCGGGGTTATCGTTTCTGCCAATTGTGGTTCCGATTGCCCTAATTGCCTTAAAATCAATTGTTTTGTTGTCTCCAAGTTGGTTAGGAGCAATAGGATTGAGCATGATTAAACTAGCAGGAGAACCCATCATGGCCTTGTTGGTAGGTATTGTGCTCACTTTTCCGTTGTTTCCGTTGTTTGACAAGACGCTGCTGAATCGTTTAATGGACGATGCCATCGAAAAAGCTGGGCCTATTTTGGCCGTTACAGCGGCGGGCGGAGCCTTTGGCGAAATCATCAAAGGACTTGATTTAGGGCAGGTCTATGGAGGTATTTTCGCAGACAGTGGTCTTGGACTGGCGGTGCCGTTTGTATTGGCGTTGGTGTTCAAAACGGCTCAAGGGTCGTCAACGGTAGCCATTATTTCCACTGCCTCTTTGCTGACTCCGCTCTTGCCTGTATTGGGTTTTCAGACTGCCGACGAAACTTTATTTGCATTAATGGCAATGGGTGTTGGTTCTATGTGTGTGTCGCACGCTAACGACTCGTATTTTTGGGTTATTTCCCGTTTTGGGAATGTAAACGTTTCCCAAACATTACGACTTTTCTCCGTGGCATCGGCCTTGATGGGTCTTACCTCGTTGCTTGTTTTACTTGTTGCTCGTTGGTTATTGGGGTAAGACTACCCCTGTCAGGGTTTTCAACCACTGACAGGGTAGCAACTGGGCAATTTTCTACTTATTCTTCTTTGCGAGCTTTTAGCAAATTGTTGGCTAACAGTTGGTTAGCTTTCCAAGCCTTACGTTCTACTTTAAGCTGTTTTTTGTCGTCTTTGCTGATGGGCTGTAGGTCAGACAAGTTAGGGCAACCTGCATCATACCAGCATGTGTACCAAAAATCAGACAAAGTTTGAGCCGTTCTGACCACTTGTTCTTGTACCGAAGTAGCCAAACGCTGACTATAACGCCGAGCAAATAGACCCGAATATGCCTGATACGGACGACCGTTCCGACCTGTTTTGGTGTTGTATTTTTCTGCAGTTGCAACGCCCTCGCTGGCTTTACGCTCTTCTTCAAAAACAGCTTTTACCAGTACATGAGTATGGCGAAGCACTTCCCAGATTTCGTGTTGGGGGTCTTTTAAGTAACGTACTTTATGAGGATGATACAACTGGTACTCTTGAATGTCCATTTCGGGCAAAGTGCTTTCCCACAAGGCATGAAGCCCTCTTTGGTTAGTGAGTTGGCCGTCGTAGTTGAGGCTCGTGTGCAAAGGCACGTGCGCATCGCCTACATAATGACACACTTCTGCTGCATAATACAAAATACTATCTTTCTGTTGACTCCGAAAGGCTTCGGTCAATTTCAGGCGCATTTCTTCGACACGCCAAGGAACGGTGCCGTATTTTTTGAGCGTATCAGCGGTGTATTTAGCAACAGCATCAGTCCAGCGTTCGGGCATTTTCCAAGCGGCACTGTCGCCAAAGGCTTCAAAGTCAATAAAATGCCGAGGGGCTTCGAGGGGGTCAGTATTGCGGCGAACATCTGGCCGAACCGAGTTATAGACCAAATATTCCATATTTTTATGGAAAAAGCCCTGCATTTTTTTGGGTAAATAATACGTAGCCAACTGTGGACTGATACGATGCACAAAGAAGCCCCAGCCAAACAAGAGGCAGTTGGCAGCTAACAGAAGGCCAAGGGTCAAAAGCGGTTTTTTCATAGGGTTGATGATAGCGTTAATTCAAAATATAAAGCATTAGCCATCGGATTATAGACATACGGCTCGCAGGGTACAAAACCGAAACTTTCGTATAGCCGGATGGCATCGGTCATGGTGCTGAGGGTGTCTAATTTCATACACTTATAGCCGGACTGCCGAGCAAAGGTAAGCAATTCTGCTACTAATTGGTGGGCAATACCCTGACCACGGTAGGCAGGACGAACGTACAGGCGTTTCATTTCACAAATTCGGGGGGCAATTTCTTTAAGTGCCACACAGCCAGCCAGAGCACTTTCTTGTTGATAGACAAGCATACAGCCTTTGGGAGGGCCATAAAGAGAGAGCAAATCGGCAAATTCTTTGTCGGTGTTTTGAAAAGTAGAAATATCAAAGCCCAACGAGGCGATGTATTCTAAAAAAATAGCCTTGACGTCGGCTAATTCAGCCTCTGACGTGACGTAATGAAGCATTATTTGCTGCTATGGGTTGGGTGAACGAACAGGTAGGTGACAGCTCACAGATTAACAATCGAACGATATTTTTCTCCCTAAAAGTACAGCTTTTGATTGACTTTTTTGAAACAAAACTGTATTCTTACTCCATGAAAACGATTGATGATGTAGTAAGTCGCCTTTCTGAGATTGTGCTTTGGGCTGAGCAAAAGCAGTCGGCAATGGGGTATTTTGCTTCTTTGTATCGAAGCATGACCTTGGCCGTGCAAGATGGTATCAAAAAGGGAAGTTTTGAGGACGGTCCTCGTATGGAAGCATTGGACGTTCGTTTTGCCAAACGATACATCGATGCTTTTGATGCTTATCAGGCTGGAAAACGGCCCACAGCGTCGTGGCAAAAGGCATTTGATGCTGCCAAAAACAACCGCATTACAGTGATTCAACATTTAATGTTGGGCATTAATGCGCACATCAATCTGGATTTGGCCATTGCTGCTGCCGAAACAGCTCCTAACGAGCAGATTCTGTTGCTTCAAGCCGATTTTGATAAAATCAACAGTATCATAGCGAATTTGACAGGAAAAGTACAGGATAAATTGGCTCAGATTTGGTTGCCTTTTCGATTGATGGACGACTTGCTCAAGACCGAAGACGAAGGAATGGTGAACTTTAGCATTACAGTGGCTCGTAAATTTTCGTGGGCGTCGGCACTCTTGTTGGCTCCGATGAACCCCACTCAGAAAGCCATTCAGATTGGTAAGATGGATCAAACCGTAGTTCAATTGGCCGATAAAATCATCAATCCGGGTTGGCTGATTAGCAGTGCGTTATGGACGGTGAGAATGGGAGAGAGTGGTACAATAAATGAACGCATTAAGGTGTTATCCTTATAAATTAACAAAAGCATGAAAGCAATTTGTCTGATTGTGATGACAATAGCAAGCGCTATATCGTGTAAAAACAACGCAATTGATAGCAGCACGTTGCAACAAGGAATTTGGGGCGGCGACCACATCCGCATGGAAGTAGCCACCGACCGAGTGAGTTTTGAATGGGATTGTGCTTGGGGCGAAATCACCAATCCCATCACGGTTTCAAACAACCAATTCAGCGCCGATGGTACCTATACTCGTGGCTTGGGTGGGGCTATTCCGGTAGGTGTTCAACCTAAGGTAGAGCCCGCCACTTATACAGGCGTACTCAAAGGAAATACGTTAGAAATTCAAGTGGTGGTTAAGTCCACCACTCAAAATGTAGGCACTTTCCAATTGGAATATGGCAAAGAATCTCGCTTAGTTAAGTGCCTATAGCGACAAACTCCGCTCAGCCATTTGCTTGTAATGATTCATATCTGGAATCGGCTGCTCGGTTTCTTTGGCAGCTTCGTCCCAGTACCTCATCCTAAGACTGAGCTGAAACAGCGGATGTCGCTCAAAATCAGCGGCTTCTTGGGCTGTCATTACTCCGCCTTGAAACACCAACGTTTGCCGACTGGCTTCCGATAGTTTGTCATAATACGCAGGTTGAGCAAAACACAGATACCGTTTAGCAGCTACGTGAGCATTAATAAGAAACGTCACTTTTTCTGAAAAGCCCATTTCTTGTATATACGCTGCCCCTACTTTTTCGTGTGACAGGTGCCCCATACCATTCATGTCTTCATGTGATTGCATGGGCATCAAGTGACCAATATCATGAAAAAGAGCTGCTAAAATAACCTCTTCGTCATAACCCTCAGACTCAGCCAGTTGAGCTGATTGCACCGAGTGTTCCAAAATCGTAACAGGCTCTCCAATGTATTCGTTGCCGCCGTGGTGCTCATAGAGCGCAAATAGCTGATTTACTTTTTCGGGTATATTCATAAAAATAAGAAGCGTTAACCGTCTGATGTATTGAGAATGTCTAAGAATTTGTACAAGTTAGTGCAGGGAATGTCGTTTTATATGTACTTTTAGGTCAACATTCAAAGGCATAAAGATACGCTTTTGTTGATAGCAAGGAGATGTTTTGTTGAAATATCCTTGCCCATTTTATTTAACCTTAAACCTACTGTCATGGTAACTCGTCGTTCATTTTTACAATCGTCAGCCTCTTTGCTGGGCTTAGGGCTGGTAGCTAACGAGCTTCAAGCCAAAGGCACGCTGAAAGAGTTTGGCTGTCAGCTATATAGCATTCGGGATGTGCTCCCCAAAGCTCCTCAAGACTATATGAAACAGCTTGCCTCAATGGGCTATCGTTATTTTGAAAGCTATTCAAAAGATCCATTTTGGGGTATGAAACCCGCCGAACTCAAGACGTTCTTGGCCGATCACAACGCCCGTATGGTGAGTACACACGCAGGGCTGCCTGATACCAACGAGGAGTTAGTTGCCAAGGCTGTCGAAGCGGGCTTGAAGTACATAATCTGTCCGTTTATTGGCATGCAGCCTTCTAAAGACGCATGGTTGCAAAAGGCAGATGCCTTCAATAAAAATGGCGAATTATGTAAAAAGTACGGCATACAATACGGCTATCATAATCACTCGTACTCGTTTACGTTTGCCAATGGGGCCTTAGGGCAAAAGGTACTGATTGAAAACACCGACCCCAAATTGGTTTGTTTCGAGTTGGATATGTGCTGGAGCGAAGCCGCTGGCGAAGACACCATCGCCCACCTTCACAAATATGCTGACCGCTATCAGCTTTGCCATGTCAAACAACTTGAAACCAAGACGCCTAAACCAAAGCAAACAGATTTGGATAAGGGTATTATTGACTACAAAAAAATACTTCATGAAGCCATGAAAGACAAAATGAAGTATTATTTGGTAGAACAAGAAGAATACCCTGTCAACTCTATCGACAGCATGAAGTCGAATGCGGCGTATTTGAAAGACTTGAAATTTTAAGAAACCAGGAAAGTTATTGCTACTAACTTTTTTGGTTAACTACATTTTGGTACGTTTGGAGGAGGTCATCACTGACCTCCTTTTTTACGTACTTAGTTGTTACACAACAGTTTGTTATTTTTTGATTGCCCCCGAAACAACCTCTCCAACGGGCTGTTTGTTTTGATAATCAATACCCAAGAACGCTGCTAATGTTTTGGCCAATTGGTTCTGAAAATACTGAGCCGAAGTACTGACTTCGCCAGTAGGAGGGGTGTCTGGCCCGATGACAGCAAACCAAATTTCATACGAATTGGGCGTTTTGGTGCCGTGGTCTTTCCAGCGAACTTTAGGCTGAAAACCCCTGCCATGGTCGGTGGTGATGATGAAGGTGGTTTTGTTTCGGTACTTTGGTTGCGACTGTACATAGTTCCACAAGTCGGCGATATAGCTATCTACCCGGTGGGCAGCTGATAAATAATCTCGATAGTTGCCGTCATGAGCGTAGTCGTCGGTTTCGTCAAATGCTAAAAATAACACCTTTGGCGAGGCTCGCTTCACATACTCTTTGGCGTATTGGTAGGTGAGTAAATCTAACCGAGCTGACGTTCCCCACGGGCTGGGTAGATTGGGTAACAGTTCGTTTAAATACAGTTCTCGCTCACTCAACTTTCCTTGTTGGGCAGGAGTTACGCCTGCATTGACCGGAATTCCGCTGCGGTTGGTATGGATAATCCACGGGAAAACATCCCATGAAGCAAAAGCTGCAATTTGCCCTTGAAATCCTTTCTGCCGATGCAAAAACTCTAAGACGGTCACGTTCGGATTATCTTTTTTGTCATTTGAGTTAATGCTTTCATCCACAAATCCAGTTAAAATTTCGCTGTATCCAGGGTACGAAAACCAATACGGATTCAGTACATTGACTTTGTTGCCTAACCAACGATTGCCATAAAGTTGTCCTTGTTGGGCAATCGTATTCCAGAAAAAGGGCATTAGCTTCGTACGGCGCTGTTGGGGTGTTTCTGCCCAAAACGTCTTGACGGTATTGGCAGAATCTTTGGTGAAAGTTCGGTCAAAAAGCAAGGACGAGTCAGCACCGCCATAGAGTTCTTGCCAGCGAAAGCCGTCGGTTGTAATCAAGAAAACGTGTTCGGTGAGGTGCTGCTGTGCAGAGGCACAAAAGCTCCCAACCCAGCAAAAGAGCACAATTAATGTTTTTTTCATGCGATTAGTCGAATAGATAAACGCCGTCTTCGTTAGGAGCGTAGTATTCAATATTACCGATTTGTTCGGTTGGAGTGGTTTTATTCATACTTTTGATGGTAGTAACATAGCAGAACGAGTGCTGATTTGTAGCAAATTGGTCGCAAAAGTCGCCATTTTGGCTGTCAATCAGATTAGATAAATCGAGTGGCCGAAACAATTTAGATATCGAAGCAGGCTGTTGGTTAGGTTGATGTGTCATGGTTGTAAGGGGGATAGTACTGAATCGTTACGGTTTTGAAATGAAAAAGCAATCATTCAGAACGATGGCTTTGAGTTAAACTAATTGGGGCATCCAAAGGTTGAAAGAAAGTAGCGTAACCCATGGGGTCACGCTACTCCAATCTCTGACCAATTATTCAATAATCCTATGATGCGTTTATTTTAAAAGCCACATATCAGCATTGATGTCATCTTTGCCACCAAATTGCGACGACAAGGCCGCATTTACATTGTCTTTATTGACGTTTAGCTCGGTCGAAGGATATTGGAATCGTTTCGGAATTTTGGTGCCGTTGCCTGTACCGGGGCCTGTCAAGAAGGTAGGAACACCCGTTCTGCGCCAGTTGAAATAAGCCTCATAGCCCGAGTTCATAAAGAAAGCAATGTATTTTTGATTCAAAATTTGCGTAAGTCCATCGGCATTATTTCCAGCGTATTTCACCGATTTTTGAGCAAAATAGGCTGTTTTGTCAAACTTATAGGTAACGCTGACAAAGTTGGCAATACCACCGTCTTTTGAGAAAGTAAGGGCATTGTCGCCATCTTTGAGTCCATAAAAACTCATAGAAGCTTCAATACCTTTGGTGTAAAAATCTTCGGCATTGCCTGTGGCCCAGCCACGGTTAATGGCTTCGGCAATGTTAAAACACTGCTCAGCATAGCCCAAAATGATAGTTGGCTCACCTTCATAAGAGGTATAGTAGCGCTTACGATTTTGGAACGAATACGAACCAATCGGCAGACCTGCACCGTTATTAACCCCTGCTTTGGTACTCATGTCGGCCAAGTCTTCGCCAGAGCTGGCGCCTTCATAAGCTGTAAAATCGGTATAGCTTTTGCCAGCTTTGAGCGCAGTACCTGCTGGCTCAGCCACTACGAACAGGCGGGGGTCTTGGGTGTTTTTGAGTAAGTCCACATACGTCTTGGCCATGTTTTCACGAGTGGCATTAAAGCCATAGTTGTCTTGGTTGCGGCTGTATTTGTTAAAGCTATTCCAGCGATACTGGAGGTTGTCTGCCGCACCTGTCATCAATGGATATTTGGTTGGGTTCCCCAATACATTGGCAATGTCTTGCTTCAATTTGAGGTCAGTATCGTCCGCTTTTTTACTCAAATGCACCAACACTCGGAGGCGAAGTGCATTAGTAGTTCGTTGCCACTGACGGAGGTTTCCACTAAAATAATAGTCGCCTGTTAAGGAGTTGTCACTATTGGTAATTAGCGTACCTAAGTCAGTGTTAGCATCGTCGAGCCATTTCAAGATTTGAACAAAAATAGCTTTTTGCGAATCGTACTTAGGTTTATCCACCTCTAAGCCTTTGAGGGCATCGTTGAGAGGCAAATCACCAACTCGAAGCGTCATTTGGCTAAAGTAATAAGCACGGAAAAATTTGCCTAAGGCCGAATACGGATTCACGGCCTTAGCTCCTCCTTTGAGTGCTTCTTCCTCCATCTTGATTACGTTTTTGAGCGTAGTATAATTCAACGAAGCGCCTGACCAGTTATACTCGTTGTTGGAGTAGTAGTTGTAATTAGAGCAATAAAATTGGTTGTAACGCATGATGTCGTTCCAGGCACCGTTGTTCATACCATCCAAAATACCTTGTAGCACCAAACTAGCAGGGGCTGAGGTAGGGATGTTGGGGTTGCCTTCCAGTTGCTTGATGTCGTTGCAAGACGTAAGCAAAACCGAAAAAGTGATAAGTGTGAGAATGTATTTTTTCATGTTGAATTCGTTGAAAAAGGTCTGATAACCAACCGATTGAGTAGGTTGAGGTTTGATTAGAACGTTAAGTTTAGGTTTACACCAAAACGCTTCATGGTTGGTGTTTGAAGGTCCGAACGTGTCTGCAAGCCTGTGAACTGATCTAAGTCAACTCCACCATGATCTTTAGCATTAAAATAAAGTAAGTTACGTCCTACCAACGAGACACTTGCCTGACGGAACGGTGTGCGACTCAACAAGGCAGAAGGCAGGTTGTAAGACAGCACGATTTCACGAAGTTTCACATAGGTTTTGCTCATCATGTTGCCTTCTGACGTTGAGTTGTAACGGCTGATGTAGTCTTGTGCATAGGTAGCGATGTCGTTAGGGGCAAATTTTAATTCTCCGTAATTGGTGATTTGTCCTGTAACCGCATCGTAAACCGGGCTACCACCTACAATTTTTACGCCTTCGCCAATGTACGATTTGATGCCCTTCACGTCGTTTTCACGAGCGGCACCTAAGGCACCTTCTACGGTCAGGATGTTGCGACCGCCACGGAACGTTTGGCGAGAAATGTAGTCTTCTATCACGCCGCCCACACGGCCATCAAACTGGAAACGAAGCGAGAAGTTTTTGTAGGCAACTTGGTTTTGTAAGCTCCACACAAAATCAGGAAGAGCATAGCCTTGTTGTGTACCACGAGGTAACACGATGGGTCGTCCGCCGGCGTCGTTGATGAGTTGTCCATCGGGTGTGCGAGCGAAGGCTCCCACAATCACAGGGTCAATGCGGTCGCCGATGTTGATGGCGATACGGCTGTCGTTACCACCCACAAAGTAGTTAGAAGGAAGTTGAGTGACATTCCCATAAATTTCTTTCAAGTATTCCCGATAGGTGGACCAGTTCACTAGCACATCCCACGTGATTTTTTGGGTTTTGACAGGCGTTCCTTTGAGGGTAATTTCCCAGCCTTTGCGTTGGGTTTTGATACCGTTGACGATAGCGCCCGTGTAACCTGTTGTTTGAGACAAATCTTGGTTGAAAATCCGAGGGCCTTCATTCGATACAAAGTAGGTTACATCAAAACTAAGGCGATTTTTGAAGAGGTTCAGCTCCAAACCTGCGTCCATTTGCTCGGTAGAGTTGGGTTTCAAGCTGGGGTTGTTGAGCGTGTTAGAATAGTAAGCACCTGGTGTGTTGTTATAAACAGGCTGGATGCCATAACCTACTGAGTTTCGGTAGCTTGGTCCATCATACGACGAAGCGTAGTTGTCGCCATAACCCAAGGGGAAACTCGCTCCAGGAGTAGCGCCAATAGTGGCTGAGGTCAAACCATCTTTTACGTTGGCATACGAACCACGCAGTTTCAAGAACGACACCACTTCGGGCAATTTGAGATAGTCAGACACCACAGTGCTCAAACCTGCCGATGGGTAGAAAAACGTATTGTTGCCTTGTGGAAGCGTAGAAAGCTTGTCTAAACGCCCTGTGGTAGAGAGTGTTAAGAAATTCTTGTACGAGAAGTCAGCCGAATAGTAAGCTGACTGCACTTGCATGTCGGACTTGAAGTTGAAAACCTGTACCGGACGAAGCGAGTTGCTGAAGTTATACACGCCCGGCGTGTTGAGGTAGTTGGTAGAGGCGTAGCTCGAATTGAACCCAAAGTTGCGCAAGTTGCCACCCACAAAAGCGTTTACACTGAGGTCATTGAATTTCTGACCATACTTCAGCATCACTTCTGAGTTGTTTTCAAACAGGTTTCGCTTGTCTTCACGATAGTCACCTTTGGCTTCTTCACGACCGTACACCGTGGCTGAGTAAGGGAACTTTTCGTTACGGAACAAGTCGTAGGTAGTAACCGACGTCCGAGCCAATAACTCGACGTTGTTATTGAACTTATAGGTAAGTGCCATTTGGCCATATACATCGTTCTTGTAGTGGCCTCTGAGCCATTCGTACGCCGTAAACCAAGGGTTATTATAGCGTTGGTATTCGGCATAAATCTGCTGAACACCTTCTTTGCCTGCTTGCCAGTAGTTACGCATGTCGTCCATGCTCCAGTCGGCGCCACCCCAAATCACGATGTTGTAAATCATGGAGTTAGGGCCATATACTACGTCTGGATAGTTGGGCGTGGACTGGCGGTTGTAGTTAAGATTAGCATCTAACCGAAGCTTAGGTGAGAAATTGAAGCCCATTTTGGTGTTGAAGTTGAAGATGTTCAACTGCGTATTGGGCACAATCCCTTGTTGATAATTGTGTGAAAGCGAGAAGCGGAGGTCGTATTTGTCGGCAGAAGTCGAAACGGCGATGTTGTTGTTGGCTAACAAACCCGGACGTAGAAAACGAGTGAGGTTATCCTTGCCACGAGCCACCCAAGGCGTAGCGGTGCGTTTGCCTGTGGCAGGGTCAATGGGGCTATCGTATTGAGGAATCAGCTGCCCTTGGAATTTGGGTCCCCAGATGTCGTAGTCACCGTCGTTCAAGCCACCGCCTTTGCCGTCCACAAACGCATACTGGCCGTGGTCGCCTGGCCCATACAAATCCTGCACTTTCGGAATGGCATTGAAGCCGCTTTCCATCATAGTAGAGGAGTTGAGCTCTACGGCAAAGCCTCTTTTGTCTTTAGTTCCTTTCTTGGTGGTAATCAACACGACACCGTTTTTGCCACGAAAACCATACAAGGCCGAGGCGGTTGCGCCTTTGAGTACGTTGTAGGTTTCGATGTCGTCGGCACTGATGTTCCAAGTATCAGAGTTGATAGGTACGCCATCTACCACAAACAACAGGTCGGTGTTACCACGAAGCACCAAGTTGGGGCGCCCCAACAACTCGGCAGAAGCTCCTACCGTAAGGCCAGCCACCTTACCAACCAAGGAGTTGACAGGGTTCGGTTCACGAGCTTTGACGAGTTCTTCGCCCTTAACTGACTGCACTGAGTTAGTCAAGGTGAGTTTTTCTTTGGTGACCCCAAGGGCTGTTACCACTACTTCTGATAGGATTTTGGCATCAGACACTAACGCTACATTGAGCATACTCTGGTTGCCAACCGTGATTTCTTGGCTAACATAGCCAATAAACGATAACGTGATAACCGACTTGGCCTCTACGCTGAGTTTGAAACTGCCCGTAGCATCGGTAGTTGTACCTTTGTTGGTGCCTTTGATACGTACACTTACGCCCGGTAGCGGGGCGTTGTCTTCGGCGGCAGTAACTTTGCCTTGAAGCATTCGGTCTTGTGCCTTGGCTTGCTCTGAGCAAGTAAGCATACCGAACGAGAAAAACATGGCTGTCAGTGTGTAAGTAAATACTTTGACGAAGCGGTGTAGAAATTTGTTCATACGTTATTGGGTTATGAATTTTACCGCAAACGTAGAGAACAGCTATTACCTCATTGTGTAAAGTGTATGAAAGGATTTTAAAGAATTGAACCGAAAATTTAATGAGAAATTAACAAGAAACGACAAACTATTTGGATTACGAAAACAACCACTCGACCGCCCGTGGGAATTCACGCCCCCAGCGTTCTTCTTGGTGCTTACCCTTTGGGTCAATGGATAAAAGAACCTCTACTTGCCATTTGCGTAAATTATCCCGCATGGCTTCGATGGCTGGCACCATGTACTTGCTTTCTTTCCCTCCGGCAAAGAGGTAAATCTTGGTGTCTTGGTTGGGATGATACCGCTTGGCATCGTCATAAATCTGACTTGATACCCATAGCGAAGGTGAAAAAATCATCATTTTGCCAAAAACAGCAGGCGCTGCCAACCCACCAAATAGACTAATCAGCCCGCCCATCGAACTGCCGCCAATGCCAGTGTTCCAACGGTCGGGCAGGGTGCGGAAGTGCTTATCTATGTAAGGCTTTAGTGTTTCTACAATAAACTGTATGTACTCTTCGCCCTCGCCTTGTCCCAAGCGGCTGCGATAGGGGGCGTATTCGCTGAGGCGTTTTTTGTCGCCATGTTCAATCGCAATGATAATGACGTCGCCTTTGTCTTGTTGAGCCAACACCGCCATTTTGCGGTCAATGGCCCAGTTACCGTAGCTGGAGCCTTCGCCAAACAAATTCTGGGCATCTTGAAGGTACAGCACAGGGTAGCGCTTATTACTTTGTTCGTATCCATAAGGCAGTAACGCATACACTTTGCGACGGCGTTTGAGCTGAGGTATGGTAAACCGCTTGATT
This sequence comes from Spirosomataceae bacterium, assembly GCA_046329195.1. Lineage (GTDB taxonomy): Bacteria > Bacteroidota > Bacteroidia > Cytophagales > Spirosomataceae > JAXLVB01. The sequence goes on from JAXLVB010000002.1 coordinate 295,282, forward strand.
AACTGCGTTGTAGGCATCAGATCAGGCCGAAAACCCAAGCCGTTGATTCGCCAGTTGGGTACAAAATCTCGCACCACTCCCGACTGCTTCGTGAGTCGTCTGTTGTGGGGGGCGTTCCCATTTTCATCTAATTCTACTTGGTCCCAGCCTCCCTTCGTGTATTTGTATTCAATGATTTCGGGAAGTTTGGCGTCAGGCGGAAAAATAAACTCATAGTGCCCCCAACTGATTTTATTCATCTGGTAAGCAGCCACATCGGGGTACCAATCCGTAAAATTTCCTGCTACATACACAGGTCTATTATCGTCGTATGGGGTGGTCAGTTCTAAACGTAAATCTGGCATAATAATGAAGCATAATGGCGCCTTCCATTCGCTAGAGGAAAGCAGAAACTAATCTATCCCAACAACGTCAACCAAGCTTCTCGAACTTGATTATTGGCAAGTAACGTTTTCGCTTGTTCAAAGCGAAGCGATTCGTCCAAGGCGCCGAGTTGCTGTTGGTAAGTCTGTATGTCGTCGGCAGAGGGGAGGGACTCGACGTTGGCTAATTTGCCGAGCTCGTTGCCAGTAAGTAACGAGCTATGTTTGATAAAATCAGGGATTTGGTCAAAACCGATGCCCTTGACAGGGCGAGCCACATGAAATAATGCTTCGCCAGAGGCTCGCACGTACCAGTCACCACCCATGCGGCCAATCCAGTCGGTTTTGAGAGGAGCAAGGCGGCCATTCTCATCCAATATCTGTTCGCTAAAATGCGCTAATACTACTTCGCAAATGACCAAATTGGTAGTGCCGTCTGGTTTGGGTTTGATAACGTCGAGGACTTTACACTCAAACTGAGCCGGAGATTCCCGAACTCTCGGAGGGCGAACCAGCACAGAAGGTTCTTCGGTAAAACCCGCCTTTACGAATTCGTTGACCCCTCGGGCAAATTCCCCGCTTGATACATTCATTTGCTCCACCATCTCGTAACTGACCATACTTATCACCACTTCGGGTACTTCGAGTACGTTTTCGTAGGTGTTTTTGGGCGCATGGTCTCGGCCTCGGTGGTTGGGGCCAAACACCAAGATAGGAGGGTTAGAGCCAAAGCAATTAAAAAAGCTAAAAGGGCTAAGGTTGGCACGACCTTGCTGATCAATGCTACTTACAAAGGCGATGGGACGAGGCGATACTGACCCCAGTAAATAACTATGAAATACCTGGGCAGGTACTTCGTTTGGAGCAATAGTTTTCATAAAGTTAGTTGTTGATGACACCATGCAAGCCATAAAAAGCGCTTACAAAAGTACATATTTCGGCTGGATTGTAGTTTTACCAATAAACCAGTATCTTTACTTCCTTGAACCAAACTTTGTTTCATTAAGTTTGATAAACCTCTTTCCTATGAAAAAGTTCTATTTACTAACCATTATCAAAGCTGGTCTTACAGCGGGTGTTTGTGACATCCTTGCGGCTTTATTAGTGTATTCAGTAATGATGCAAAAAGTACCGGCCACGCAGTTATTGCAATCCATAGCGAGTGGTGTATTAGGCAAAGCAGCTTACGATGGAGGGGTTTCAACCGCCTTGTTGGGCGTAACCCTACACTTTGTAATAGCCATGATTTGGGCTATTGTTTACTATTTTATATATCCTATGTTGGGCAAATTAGCCCAACAGCCAGTCATCAGCGGGCTACTCTATGGCGCAGTAGTTTGGCTTGTGATGAATCTAGTAGTGGTGCCATTATCACAAATAGGCTTCAGACCTCTAACTCCCCAAGGAGTGGCTATTGGTATGGCCATTCTCATGGTTTGCATTGGCTTACCCATTGCAAGTATCATGCACAAACGCAACCGTTCGAGATAGAAAAGATAGTTAGTTTTCTTGTTTATGAGGACCTTCCTCGGGACGATACGTGAGTTTATTCAAATAGAATACCTCTCGTTGTGAAGTGTTTTTGTCTTTAGTTGATTCAATTTTTTGAAAACCCCAGGCCAAAAAATACTGGTCGTACCAAGCCGACAGACTGGCGTTTTCGGCAAATAAGACTTTTTCGTTTTCGTAGGTGGTTTTCACTTCAAACTCCTCCTTTTCTTTGACCACCTTGCTGCCACTGATGAGTTGAGTGTTGATTTTGCCTTCTTTTGGGTAGGCCAACACCAAGCGGTTTTGTTGTAAGGTAACTTGTACTTGCTGGCTCAAGCGTTCGGTTTCAAGGTCTTTGAGTGGAAAACTATTATCCCAACGCATATTCCCATTTTTATCAAACCCACAAATCAGCGCATGCGTGTAGCGATAGCTCTCAGAATTGCGATCGCCTGAGCGCATCAGTGGATTCACCATGTTGACGGGTGATTTGTACTGAGGATAAAACGACTCGGCCACCAGCACCAACTCGTCATTAGGCATTTTTACAAAATCATGCACCATCAGCATGTATCGAAAATGCGCCTCTTTGCCTTCTTCTTTCTTGCGGGCTATTTTCTCTTGAATTTTTTGTTGCCTTTTAGGCTTCATGTAATTGAAGAAGTTAGCTAACTCCGAAAACTCAATATACTTAATCGGAAACGTTTCGTCGCCTTTGACTTTGGTTACATAAATTCCTTGCGAATACGAAGAACACGTAGGCGCATAGTTTCCAATAAGTAAATACTCACTTTCATTGATGTGTATCAATTTGCCCGACAGCAAGGTGTGGTCCCCTTTAGGGAAGGTGCTGGTAAACAGTAGTTTACCATCGTACGAATACCGCCGAATAGCAAGCTGGCAGCCAGTTTTTTGGGTGAGGGTTCTCGAAAATACAATTACTTGCTGAGTATCGTCGTCCACCTCTAAGTCGGTGATATCGATATGATTTGAGTAAAGGTCTGGTAGTACCTTGGTACTTTTGTCAAAAAAACTAAACAGCGCCACCACAGGTTTGTCGTGGTATTTTCCGGCCAGAATTGCTGTATTGCCTAACACTCTAAAGTGCGAAACTACCTCTACCGCCAAGATTTCACCTTCAATTTCATCTACTTCACCCGATACGAGATCGAGTTTGTAAATAGAAATGTCGTCGCTGTCGGGGTCGCCAAAGAGCCAGTAGAGGTAATGTTTGTTATGGTAAGAGAGTAAAGGATTTTTACCAAAACCCACTTTAAACTCAGCTTTCCATTGTTCTTTGAGTTGCGTATCGTATTTCGTGAATTTCCAGACGAAGGGGCTAGAGGCGAAATAATCTGTTTTTTTGAGGGTCACCAAAACGCCATTCTGCTGGAGTGGAATCACGTCCAACTCTTCGTCATCTTTAGCATCTTTGGTCAGCTCAATACGAGTTGACTGCTCGAGTTGTGCTTGGGCAACCGAAGCACTACCTATCAAAAACAGATAAACCAATAATTTTTTGAGTCTCATGGCTGAGGTATAGCAATAGGTATGACACGCCCAAAATACAAAAATCTCCTGAACCTTGTTTTTTTAAACGTGCAAATTCAAGAAAAAGCATACGATTCGGTTACTTTCTGAGCCTTTTCGGGGAATTTGGCTTATTTTTGCAAGCCTTTTTTTTCAATCAGCCCAAATAGGTAATTAGGCGAGTATTTTGGGGTAATTTTTGTATCGTATGAATATCGAATCGGCCTTACAATCAGGCATTAGTCAAGCTATCCAACACGTATTTGACGTAGCTACTGCTGCCTCTGACATTGCTTTGCAGCCTACTAAAAAGGATTTTGAGGGGGATTATACCTTCGTGACGTTTCCTCTTACCAAAACACTCAGGCGCTCCCCCGCCGAAATCGGAGAGAAAATCGGAGCTTATCTGCAAGCCAATCTCGATATAGTGAGCAGCTACAATGTGGTGCAAGGTTTTCTAAACATTGGCTTGGCCAATACAGCATGGCTTCAAACCTTTGAGCGCATCTGGCAAGACGACTCGTTTGGTTTGGCTCCTGCCAGCGGCCAGAAAGTAATGGTAGAATATTCATCTCCCAATACCAATAAACCCTTGCACTTAGGGCATTTGCGGAATAATTTTTTGGGCTATGCGGTGGCCGAAATCCTAAAGGCAAACGGCTATGAAGTACGCAAAACCAATATTGTCAATAACCGAGGTATTCATATTTGTAAGTCCATGCTGGCGTATCAGTTGTTCGGCAATGGCGAAACTCCCGAATCGGCAGGCATTAAAGGCGACCATTTGGTAGGAAAATACTATGTGGTTTTTGACAAAGCCTACAAGCAAGAAGTGGCCGAACTCAAAGCTCAAGGCATAGCCGAAGAAGAGGCTGAAAAAAAAGCCCCCCTCATGCAAAGAGCGCAGGCCATGCTGCTGGCATGGGAGCAAGGCGACCCTGAGACCATCGCCCTTTGGGAGCAGATGAACCGCTGGGTGTATGCAGGCTTTGACGAAACGTACCGTAAAATGGGAGTTGATTTTGACAAAATCTATTATGAGTCAGACACGTATTTGTTAGGAAAACAACGGGTAGAAGAAGGCTTAGAAAAAGGTTTGTTTTTCAGAAAGGACGATGGGTCTATTTGGATAGACCTCGGCGCCGAAGGCTTAGATCAAAAACTCCTGTTGCGTCGAGACGGGACGTCGGTGTACATTACGCAAGACTTAGGCTTGGCCGACCAAAAATACGAAGACTTTCCGATGCAGAAATCAGTATATGTGGTTGGTAATGAGCAGGATTATCACTTTGAGGTTTTGTTTGCCATCATGAAAAAATTAGGCCGTCCCTACGCCGATGGGCTCTTTCACCTGAGTTATGGAATGGTTGACTTGCCATCGGGCAAGATGAAATCTCGTGAAGGAACCGTGGTAGATGCCGACGACCTCATCCAAGAAATGGTACATACCGCCGAAGCCGAAACCAAAGAACGGGGCAAAATTGAAAGCTTAAGCCCTGACGAAGCACAAGAGCTATATCAAACCTTGGCGTTAGGAGCATTGAAATACTATTTGCTGAAAGTGGACCCCAAAAAACGGATGCTGTTTAACCCTCAAGAGTCTATTGCATTGCAAGGCAACACGGGTCCGTTTATCCAATATACCCACGCCCGTATCTGTTCGATTCTGCGCAAGGCTGCTCAGTTGGGCATTGTGTTGGAAAACTGCCCACAACCTGCTACCTTGCATCACACTGAGCGTGAGCTTATTGCTTTGCTAGCACAGTACCCTGCTCGCATTGCCGAAGCTGCCCATAATTATGCACCGTCGCTGATTGCGCAGTATGTCTATGAATTGGCCAAAACGTACAACCAGTTTTATTCAGAGCGTTCGATTGTGAGTGAGGCTAACGAAGCCGACCGTAATTTTAGAATTGCATTATCAAAAGTAGTTTCTGAAACAATTCGGAAAGCATTAGCGTTATTGGGTATAAAGTCACCTCAACGTATGTAGGAATTCGTAATTTTTTTGTCCTCAATCAAACCATCAGATCATGAAAAAACTCATTGCCTTAGTTGCTATTTTAACTTTAACAGCAGTTCTTAGTATGAACTTTAACGACATTCTGACGGTATTGGCCGTACCGTTCAACAGTGGAGCAAGCCTGCACCGCCCGGCTAACAGCACTACGCCGCCTAAAACCCTTTTCGACTATAAAGCAAAGTCGCTAGATGGTAAAAACTTGGTAGATTTGAGCCGTTACAAAGGCAAAAAAGTAATTATCCTGAATGTAGCCTCTAAGTGTGGTTACACCCCACAGTATGCCGACTGGGAAAAATTCTACGAAGAAAACAAGGATAAAGTAGTAGTTTTAGGCTTTCCAGCCAATAACTTCAAGAGCCAAGAACCGGGCACTAACGAAGAAATCGCTGAATTTTGCCAAAAAAACTATGGCGTGACCTTCCCGATGTTTGAGAAAGTAGAAGTAAAAGGCGAAAGCAAGCATCCGTTGTATCAATGGTTGACCGACAGCAAACTCAACGGCTGGAATGACCAAGAGCCTACTTGGAACTTCTGCAAGTATGTAGTGAACGAAAAAGGCGAATTGACGCACTTCTTTGGTTCAAAAGTAAAACCAACTGATGCTGAGTTTCAGGCAGCTATCAAATAAGTAACGGTACTTTGTCCGATGGTTCACAGATAGCAGTAGTTCATGTTTTAACAACAAACTGCTCCTGTGAACCTTCTTTTTTGTAATCCCTTGGACTTTGCTCAAGAGGCAAAATCGTCCGAATTTCCAATCTACACTCACAATATGTCTCCTTGGATTCAAGCCGCACGCCCACGAACTCTCCCTTTGGCCTTGTCAAGTATTCTGATGGGTAGCTTTTTGGCGGCATCTACTGGGCAATTTAGCTGGAAAATTTTTGGCCTTGCGGCCCTGACCACGGTATTGTTACAAGTACTTTCTAATTTTGCTAATGACTACGGTGATGCCGTGAGTGGTATTGATAACGACACCCGGAAAGTTGCACAACGAGCCGTGCAGTCGGGAAAAATTACCCGAACACAAATGCGCAACGCTATTATCGTGTCGGCAGGCTTGGCTTTAGTAAGTGGCCTTTGGCTTCTGTACGAAGCATTGCAAGGAGCAACTATCCAGACCTTTTTGGCCTTTTTAGGGCTTGGATTGTTGGCCATAGTGGCGGCTATCACCTATACGGTAGGTAAGCGTCCTTATGGATACATGGGTTTAGGCGATTTATCTGTTCTGATATTTTTCGGCTGGTTGGGTGTGTTGGGTACTTACTACCTACATACCCATTCGCTCAACGAACTCCTGCTATTGCCCGCCACGAGCTGTGGCTTGTTTGCTGTAGGTGTGCTGAATATCAATAATATACGAGATATAGAGAACGATGCCCGCAATGGCAAAAATTCCATTCCAGTTCGTTTAGGAAAAGAAAAAGCAGTGGTGTATCAATGGCTGTTGCTCATGATAGGATTCGTGTGTGCAGTGGTTTATACGTTGCTTATGGGTAATAGTTGGATTCATTGGATTTTCTTAATCTCATTGCCGCTACTTATCAAGATTGGCAGGGGTGTAGCGGCTGGGCAGCAACCTGCCGACATTGACCCTTATCTGAAACAAATGGCATTGACAACGCTGTTGTTTGTAGTGACGTTTGGATTAGGACAAATCTTGTAAAAATTCCTATTTGTAATGCAAAAAGCCCCAACGAGAAAGTGGGGCTTTTTTGTATAATAAGAACATTGGAAGTAGCTCAATTAGTGAATTACATACTTTGCTAAGCGCTGATACAGAGGGGTTTTGCTATTTTCAGTCTTTGGCTCGTACTTACCCGTAACGATAGGAATATACATCACTCTGCGGCGAGAACCTTCGCCTGAAAACGGACACACTTCTACTCGGTGCCACAAATCCCCGTCATGCACGGTGAGGTCACCAGCCTCAATATTCAAACCTACTTCATTAGGATCTGGGTTGTGGTCAATAAATTGTTTCTTCAAAAACAATACCTTAAACTTGCTGGCATTATGGGTGCCCGGTAACACTCGAAGCCCTCCGTTAGCGATAGGGCAGTTGTCAAGGTGGGTACCTACGTTAAGCATCTTATGAATTTTCTGGCCTAAGAATAAATCTCGTGGGCTATCAGTATGCCATCCCATTTGGGTGAACGAGCTATTTTCAGCATTGACATAGTGATTAAACACCAGCCCATCTTTTTCGTTTTCGCCAATGCGAGCATCGCCACCCAACAACGCCGTGAGTGCCTGTAGGCGAGGGTCTTGCACGTATTCATGTAAGATTAGACTGTACTGTGATGTAAAGCATAGCCGTTGAATCATTGGGCTACCATCGGGATTCTTACCGAATTTCAAGGGAATCCCATTGACCTTATCAACTCCCCTTTGTAAAAACTCTTGCTCAATCTGATGAGCTTCCTTCAAAAATAGCTGTACGGTTTCGGGACTGATAAAGTGTTTGAAATGTAAAAAGCCATATTTGTTAAAATACTCAAACTGTTCGGCAGTGAGTTGGTTGCCCAAAGTGAAGGTTTTGGCTTGAAATGGTTTCATAATCAGATACTTAGGATATTGATAAAACGTTTGCCCTGAGCGATAGAGAACTCACATACCGTAGTCACAAATCCCCTCTTGTTTCAACAGGATACAACGTGTTGCGAAAGTCCAAAAACTTTTCTTGAATAAGTATGATAAAAATCATTTTTTGGACTTTAACCGATTTTATCGAAAGTAGAAGACGCCAATCCTAACAAAACAGGAGGCGATAGCCTCCTGTTTGATGAATCATCAATGAACTTGGTGTTCCAAACGACTCAGGCAATCTTACCGCTTAGGTCCCACGGAGTCATAAACGATAACTTTCTCCCAAAGATGTGAGTAATCTTCTACAAATTTGAGGTGAATAGGGTGTTTTTGATAAATTTCTTCTTCTTCTAAATTGTCGAAAAAGCAGAGCCACGAAATAGCATATCCTCGCTCAATAACGCTACGGGTAGTACTGGCTGGTGTGCCAATGTGTACCATGCGGATCGTCGGAACTTTAGCTAATTTTTCCAGCCCTTCTAACAGCTTGGCTTTGTCAGCTTCACTGCTTGGGTTTTTGAGCCAAAAATAAACATGGTGTAGAAAGAGTTCTTTGGGAGCAGCATTGGCCGCACCTACTGTCGAAACGGCTACTGAACTAAGAGCCGTGGTTTTTACAAAATTACGTCGAGTAATGTATTTCATAAAATTGAAAAGGTTAAAATTCGCAAGCAAAGATAAGCGAAAGCCTTCAAGCATTAATAGGGTTTGTGGGGTTAGAATTTCGCTTGTAACGACAGTGGAATTTCTAAGAGATTAACCTTGAATTATTTATTAATTATTTGATTATCAATAAGATAATAAAAGAAAAGATTGTAAGGATAAATCTAAAATTGTACCAACATCCATTTACATTCCGTTTTAAAACTTGTACCTTTGCCCCAAAATCACTTCATCTTACGCTTAATCACTGCTTATCATGCACCGAGAACTTGACGGTTGGCACAGTCCATCACTCAACAAATGGATGGAAATAGCCACTTATGGTCACTATGGCTTTGCCTTATTGATGGTTCCGACAGCTGCTGCTGACTACCTCGAATACGAACGTTTTCAATTGATTGATGCCATTCGCCCGTATATTGATTCGGGTAAAGTAAAAGTGTTCTCAATCAACAGTATTAATACCGAAAGTTGGCTGAACAATCACATGGATCCTCGCCATAAGTCGATTCGTCATACCCAATTTAATGAATACGTTTACAATGAGGTAATTCCGTATATTCGCCATAAGACGAGCCAAGATACACCTATCATCATTACAGGGGCATCGTTTGGCGCACTACATTCGGCCAATTTATACTTCAAACGCCCCGATTTGCTGCAAGGCGTAATAGCCATGAGTGGTTGTTACGACCTCAGCGACTACACCAAGGGATACTTTGATGACGACGTTTATTTCAATTCACCAGAGCATTATTTAGCCAATCTCAACGATGAATGGCATTTGAGTCGTTATCGTTCGAGTGGGCATATCCATATCGTAACGGGTTCGGGTAGTTATGAAGACCCCGATGCATCACGCCGGTTGTCACGTATTTTATCGGCTAGGGGTGTGCCACACGAGTTAGATATTTGGGGACACGACATCGGGCACGATTGGCCTACCTGGCGCAAAATGCTGCCTTACTACTTGGCAACAAGGTTTTAAACAGACATAAAAAAAGCGGCGCTTGCGCCGCTTTTTTGTTATCGTTTTACCACTTTGATGTCTATTCGGTTGGTAGAGCGCCCTCCGCCTACTGCATCGAGTCGCATGACATCTATGCCTTTGGCCATCAGGCTTAGCTTCACCGCATTAGCCCTCTTGAATGAAATAGATTTGCTTTTGAGCGAATCGGCTGAGGCTCCTACATAGCCAGTTAGCTTGATTTGAGCATTTGGATACGCCTTCATCACTTTGACAAGCTCATTTACTTCGGTTTCAGACTCGGGTGTCAGCGTGAGGCTGTTAGGAACAAAATTCAGTTTATCAAATATAAACTTTTTGCCTATTACGCCTGCTGTATCGGCCAAATAGGTAGCCATTTCTTGTTGGAAAGACCCCGCAGGCACGCTAAGACGCTCGCCATTGGGTAATGTTGTGCCCGTTGTCGCAGGAGCTTCCGTTTTGGTCGTATCAGTCTTGGGAGTAGTAGCCGAATCGGGCACCATTTCTACAGGAGTGGCCTGTGCTGTGCTATCAGACGGAATGGTACCTGAATCAACGCCCCAATTGCGCCAAGCATAAATCGCCCCTAAAATCACCAAGATGGCAACCACCCCAGCAATAATCCATGAGGTTGGAATCTTGATAGGGCTTCCATCAGACAAATCGGGCGGTTCTAAAAACGGCTTCGATTCATGTTTCTTGGCAGTAGAGGTAGGTTCAGGATTTTCTTCGGCTTGCACATAGCCAAGGTTCATAAAGTTGCTGATACCAAGCATTCCAATCATTTTATCAAGAAATGGCGTTGGTGTAGCTTCTATCAGACTGTCTTTTTGTTCGGAAAGCCATAAGGCCAACCCAGCAGCGTCCAGTTTTTTATCAGTTACCACTTTTCCGAGGGTGTGCATGATAAGCGCAGCCGACAGCCCCAGCAAATTAAACGCTGACGAGTTACGGATTTTATGGTGTTGTCCAATCAAACTGGCAATAGGGCTTTTTTTGTCAGGCAACAACTGGCTCACCATACCGCTGCCTGTGGCAACTACAGCCATAAACTGCTCGTTGGTTTTGATAGAACCATTGAGTTTCTCTACTAAAGAGCCATCAAAATTGCCCTTTTCAATCAATTTAAAAAGTAATTGTGCGCCCGTGTCGTTAGAAGAGCGTTTCATAAAACCTGCCACAAAAATGGAGTTTAAGCTCTCCAAGGCAGCTTTTATTTTATCAGGAGTTTCTTTGGTCAGTTCAGCTACTCGGTTAATCGTTGCTGTCGAAAGATTGTCATTTAATGCACTAATCAGGTTCATCAGTAAACTTCAAATAATGTTATGTTCGGCAAAGTTAAGTAAGTCAACCTGTTAATTCGATACAATTTGAAAAGAAATTATTGTACTTTAGGAAGCAAATTATACAAAAAATCTTCGAGCTATCACTAACCCGAAGACTCTCTTGAAGTGCGTAGATACAGTGCTTACCAGCCGTCGTCGGCCTTGGGTTTTACAGCCGCCGCATTTGTTTTCTTTGGAGGTGCTTTAGCGGTAACGGCTGTACTTGTTTTGGTTCCTTGAAGTTCTGTGCTAAGGTCTGTACGAGTATATACTCGGCTTACAATCTTCCACTCGTCACCAAATTTGAGCATGTTCAGAAAGTCTAAAAACTTAAAGGGTGTTTCGGCATCGGCATGAACAGACTCCGTAATAGCCGTAGCCGCATTACCGATGTAATTGTACGACACAATGCGGGTAGTGCGTTTCACCCCACCTGCTGGCGTTTTGCTCAAAAAAATACGGATAGGCATATCCTTGAGCTTTCCGTCGTTAGTACCCACGTAGCGCTGAATTGCATTTGGGTGAAAAGCCTTGGCTAGTCGGGCTGTGTCGCCTTGTGTACCACCATCTAAATAATTGTTAAGGGTAGCTTTAATGGCATCATCCTCACTTTGGGCAAATGCTTGCTGATTGGCCCAGCATAATCCTGCTACACCAAGGAGCAGATAGGCAAAGAGTTTTTTCATGTGATGAGTAGGTCAAGCAATGGATACAATAAAGGTACGTCTAAGAACGATAAAAGTCAAGCATAAAGTACAAGCAAGCTGTAAAATCGCTATAAATAAACTACTGAAAAACAGCCTACACCTGATGCCTTACTAAGGGACGTTTGGCTCCGACCTTTACGACCAGAACCTCGAAGCGAAATTGTTAATACTTACTTGAAAAAGCGAGCGCAGTGCAATTTTTTTTCAAAATTTTAAAACCACACTGTGACTTTCGCCTGTTTGTGTAGTCATAAACCAAAATTATACTCTGAACCTGTGAACACAGATTTAGCTACACTTAGAACCATTTTTTCCAAAATCGTTCAACTTGAAGAAGAGGATTGGGCTTACTATGAGCAATTTATAGAGCATGTTTCTTTTCCTAAGAAGGCGTTTCTGACCAAAGCAGGTGAGGTAGAAAATTACGTTTATTTTATCTTGAGTGGTATTGTACGTAATTATTTTGTTAGAGACCAACGAGAAGTTTGTATGGAGTTTGGCTTTGAACGACACCTGATGAGTTCGTATGCTTCTTTTGTGAGCAGAAAAGCCTCGGTGCTCAATCTACAAGCTCTTACACAAGTGCGGGCTTGCCGAATTAGTTATGAAAACTTAGAGTCTGTATATAGTGTCTCTCAAAAAAACGAACGCTTGGGGAGATTAGTGGCAGAGCGATTGTTTGCAAAGCGTTTTGACCGAGAAATGCAACTTCTGAGCATGAGTGCTGAAGAAAAATACCAGCACCTACTGAAAACTCAACCAGAGCTTATTCGGAAGATTCCAGTAAAGGACATTGCATCGTATTTAGGCATTCATCCTGAAAGTCTCAGCAGGATTCGGAGAAAACTACATCGCACGCTTTCCTGACCAATTTCCTAACAAAAGTTAATTGGATTATAAATTGAATTATCTGTATATTTGGGCTTGCGTTTAAGCATCTTAAACGACAACCTTATAGGGCTAACAGTGGCGGCTGTTAGCCCTTTTTTGTTGTCTTTGCTTGCCCTATTTAAAAATACACTACTTTGTTGGTGAGAAATAAGTTACAAAAAGAATAAATATTTTTACCAAATGTAAAATAAACATTACATTTAGTCCGTTATTCTTGCATAACTAACTTTTAAAGTCATGAATCCCAGATTTCTTTTTCCGCACCAATTCAAAAAAATCGGATGGATGCTTCTGCTACCGTTTCTCACACTTGGCATGTATCTAATTATTACAGATGTAGATTCGCTGGCCAATCAGTGGCTTTCGTTTGAGATTCCAACAAAGTATCTGTTGTTTTATGATAGTATCTTTAAGAATGAGCAAACAGCAATAATTGATTTTACAGATGAGCTGGTGATGTTAGGGCTGACGGTAGCCTTGGTCTTGATTGCTTTTTCCAAGGAAAAAATAGAAGACGAGTGGGTAAGTAAAATTCGCCTCGAATCGCTCCAGTGGGGTATATATGTCAATACAGCTTTGTTGCTTTTAGCCACTTTTTTGATTCACGGTAGTGCTTATTGGATTGTGATTATTGTCAATATGTTTACGCCCTTGATTATCTTTAATTTGCGATTTCACTATATTCTGTATGTTAAACCCCGTTTGGAACGAAATGGAGAAAGGAGTGTTGCATGAAAAACCGCATCAGAATTGAGCGAGCTATTTTAGATATTACCCAAGCTCAATTAGCCGAACAGGTTAATGTAACTCGCCAGACCATCAATGCCATCGAAGCCAACAAGTATGTACCCTCGGCGGTACTGGCTATCAAAATAGCTCGCACATTTGGCAAAACGGTAGAAGAAGTGTTCGAGTTGGAAGAAGGCGAATAAGACTATTTCACTACCGTCGAGTGCCTGCTACACCTGTTAGAGTAGGTTAACCCTTGCTAAATCACAAACCCAATCGTTTACAGCGTAAGATTCTGTAAACGATTGGGTTTGTGATTTGAATAGAACTGAAAAATCACGGATAGACCAGTCACTAATACGCTAACTAAGCTCCTTCAAACTGACGAAGAAAGCGCACGTCGTTTTCGGAATAGAGCCTCAAGTCTCGAATCCGATACTTCAGCATGGCAATACGCTCAATACCCATACCGAATGCGAAACCTGTATATTTTTTAGAGTCAATCCCGGAGTTTTCGAGCACGTTGGGGTCCACCATACCTGACCCTAAGATTTCGACCCAGCCGCTGCCTTTGCAGATATTTTGAGAACCTCCACACATGCGGCACACGCCTGGCTTGTGCATTTCGCAGGAGATGTCCATTTCGGCACTTGGCTCTGTAAATGGGAAGAACGACGGACGGAAACGCACTTGGATGTCGTCACCAAAGAGTTCTTTGGCAAATTGATAAAGCGTATCCTTAAGGTCTTTGAAGCCTACGTTTTCGTCCACATACAAGCCTTCTATCTGGTGAAAAAAGCAATGTGCTCTTGCCGAAATGGCTTCGTTCCGATACACCCGCCCTGGCATAATACTACGCAGGGGGGGCTTTTGGTGTTGCATCAAGCGAATCTGCACGTTAGAGGTATGCGTACGCAGAAGTACATCATCGGCTTGATTGTCACCCTTTGAAATAAAAAAGGTGTCTTGCATCTCACGAGCAGGGTGATTTTCGGGGAAGTTAAGTGCCCCAAAATTGTACCAATCCGTTTCGATCTCAGGACCATCAGAAACGTTAAAGCCCATTCGTTCAAAAATTTGAATGATTTGTTGCCGAACCAACGTCAAGGGGTGAATCGTGCCCATTTCGTTGGGGATGGTAGGCAGGGTCAAATCTACAGGTGCTTCAACTGACTCATCGGCGTTTTCGAGGCGCTCCTGAAACTCAGAAAATTTATTCTGTGCAAGGTTTTTGAGTGTATTTAATTCTAAGCCTAAGGTTTTTTTGAGCTCAGCAGGGGCTGCTTTGAGGCCATCAAAAAGCTCAGGGATGACCCCTTTTCTACTCAAATACGTGAGGCGGAATAGCTCTAGTTGGTCTTTAGAGTCAATCAAAAAGGCCTCTACTTCTTGCTGGATTTCTTTAACTCGGTCAATCATGCGATGGATGCAAAAACTCGCTAGTAAAATAATATACTGAAAGTGAGAAAGTTAAGAATGAACTAACTACTCCTAATCAGATTGCTGTATTTATGCTGGCACAAAGATACGCTTTTAGCTGATAGGTGAAAACTACGGCGATAGGGTAAAAACACCTAATTTCAAAAAGGGGTGTTTTTACGCTAATAGAGGCAAGTATGGCCACTTACCTTTGTCATGTCATCTGAACGAAGAGGCGCCAAAAAATACTGAGCAATGCTTAATCAGGTAAAAATACCTGATTTTGAAAATAGGTGTTTTTACGCTAAAAGAACTTAACGAAAGAGGACAACTTTGCACAGAGAATAACTCCTAACTCATAATTCAAGATGGTTACCCAAAAACTTTATGCCCCCGAGAACGCACAAGAGATTGTAGGTCAGCCGTCAGAAGTACAGAGCCGCCAACCTGTCTTCTCCATAGCGTATGATCGTGCTACCAAAGAGGTGTTGATTAACGATATTGTTATGCTAGAGGGCGACGGAAACTATACCTTCTTTCATTTAAGCAATGGTAAGCGTATTTTGGTTTCAAGAACCTTGAAGCAATACGAAGATGCCCTAGAAGGAACGAGTTTCTTGAGAGTACATAAGTCCTTTTTGGTGAATCTGGAACACTTGGTGAGTTACGACCTCAAAAACGAGATGAATCTGTGTTTTTGTAACGGAGCCAAAGTGGGAGTGTCTCGCCGGAAAAAGCAAGATGTCATGGGCCGGCTAGAGTCCATGCGCAACAGCTTGGCGAGTTAGGACGTCATTCAATTGCATTTTGTAGTGAAACTTCATAGTCTGATTTTTTAGTGGTTAGGTGAATAGCAGATAGCGACAGGTTCATGACCCGTCGCTATTTTCATTTTAGTTGTGCCTGTCCCGATGGCTATCGGGATTATCCGTTATCCGTTATCCGTTATCCGTTATCCGTTATCCGTTATCCGTTATCCGTTATCCGTTATCCGTTATCCGTTATCCGTTATCCGTTATCCGTTATCCGTTATCCGTTATCCGTTATCCGTTATCCGTTATCCGTTATCCGTTATCCGTTATCCGTTATCCGTTATCCGTTATCCGTTATCCGTTATCCGTTATCCGTTATCCGTTATCCGTTATCCGTTATCCGTTAATAAAAAGGGGGCTAAGTTAGCTTTTTTTGACGGATAACGGATTTCTTTTGACTACCTCTTAAAATAACCGATACCCGATGGTGAGTTGCCAAAGTGATAACTTTTGGTCAAATTGCTTTTGAGTGGCAGCGTTGCTAAAAGAGATTTTGGTGATTTCATTGAAGTTTCCCTCATAGCGTACGTCAAGCGACAAACTTCCCAAGGTCAGACCTGCACCGGCCTGAAACCCAATGATGGCGTCTTTGATGGTTTTGTCAATAGATTGTGAGGTATATACCTTTATAGCATCAGCAACTCCTTGATTCTGACTGAGATTAAACGACGCAATAGGGCCAGCGTTGATGCGCAAAACTTTGAAAAATTTATAGCCCAGTAAGAAAGGCACGTCTAAGTTGGTGTATGTTACATCAACGCTGGTAGGAGTGCCCCCCGCCTTTACGACCTCAAACGTGCCTCCTTTAGCCCCGACCAACAACTCTGGCTGAACGTAAAACTTTCCTCCAATTCGTACATAAACACCCCCTACAAAACCTGTCAGGTTCTTAAGGTTATTCCGAATGACATCGTTAGAGCCTGACGCCTGCACCTGCACTTCGGAGGTAGTGATAGTAGATAAATTGGCCCCTGCCCGAAGGCCAACCGAAACGAAACTGTCTTGGGCTTGTAGGTTACTTAACACACAACAGCACAAGAAAATGATTAAACTGAATTGCTTCATGGTATTTAACAATTGATGAATGGTATTTGTCAAGAAAAGTAAAGAAACTAACTCGCAACGCCAAGAAATAGATGTCAAACTTAGGCAATGGTTACAAAAAAGCGAGTGCCGCAGGCACTCGCTTCTACATAAGGTATTGGTAGCTAATGGCTTAAAACACCTTAAAGCCCAATGTGACTTGCCATGATTTGGTACGTTGGCTAAACTGTGTAGAACCTGCACTGGACTGAAGATTGAGAGCCGAAATATCAGATAGCCCGCCTTCGTAGCGAACATCTACACTAACACCCGCAATGTCTAAGCCGCCACCAATTTGGTATCCATACACTGCTTTGGCAAGGGCATCGTTTAAGCTACCGGTTGTGTAGTTACTCAGAGCGTCTTTGAGGTTTTGGTTGTTGCCTACCGGAAACGACACCATAGGACCCATATTAAACCGCAGAAAACTGGCTTTCATCCCTACCAAAAGCGGCACATCAAAACTGGTGAACTTGCTCTGAATGACCTGAGGTTTTCCGTCTTTAACCACCTCAAACATTCCGCCCTTGGTCGAAACCATCACTTCGGGTTGTACGTATAGGCGGCGACCTATGCGCATCCAAAAACCTCCGGCAAACCCCGTGTAACTATCAAAACTTTCTCGTAAATTGTCCCGAATCACTTGACCATTGAAGTCGAGCGTAGGCGTACCGTTTGCATTGAGGCGAGCCGTCAAGAAATCACCCATGCTGAGTTTAGAGAGATTCGCACCTCCCTTGAAGCCAAACGCAAACCCTTTGGTTTGAGCTGAAGCAACCGAAACAAGGTAGAAAAAGGTAATAACACTAAAAACAATTTTTTTCATGGCGTTTGCTGTTTAGTTTTGGAGTCGTTGGCGACGAATGTAATAACGACAAATCGGTACCTACCGATATAGTTGTTGTCTTGCCAAGGCTCGTTTTTCGGTTAAAATTTGTTAATTAAGGTCTAAAAATTACTTTTCGGTAAGACAACCGATCCTAGTTTTACCCCTATTGGTCTGTACAAATGGCAAAAGTCAAATCGTCATATTATTGTCAAAATTGTGGCTACAATACTCCTAAGTGGCTGGGGCGCTGCCCCTCTTGTGGCGAATGGAACACCTTTGTAGAAGAACTTGTCCAAAAAGAACAACCCGACAAGGGCTCTTGGCGAGTCAGCACTACTACTAAAATTGCTAGTAAACCAAAAGCCATTACCGAAATTAAGTATGAGGAACAAAGCCGTATCCTGACTATTGACAACGAGCTCAACAGAGTATTAGGCGGAGGCATTGTGGCGGGGTCGCTGGTGCTGATAGGCGGTGAGCCCGGTATTGGTAAGTCCACCTTGATGCTCCAGATTGCCTTGAGTCTTCAGCAACAACGAGTATTGTATGTGTCGGGTGAGGAGTCGGAGCAACAAATCAAGATGCGTGCCGAACGTATCGGCATTGCTGGTAGTCACTGTTTTATTCTGACCGAAACCTCAACGCAGAATATTTTTAAGCAGATTGAGCAGTTTGAACCTAATATTCTGATTATTGACTCGATCCAGACCCTACAATCATCATTTATCGAATCGGCAGCGGGGAGTGTGTCGCAGGTACGAGAATGTGCTGCTGAACTGATGAAATTTGCCAAAGAGTCAGGCACGCCCGTGTTTATGATTGGGCATATCACCAAAGATGGCTCATTGGCAGGCCCTAAAGTCCTCGAACACATGGTAGATACCGTGCTGCAATTTGAAGGTGACCAACATTTGGCCTACCGGATTTTGCGTACCACCAAAAACCGCTTTGGTAGTACCTCCGAACTGGGTATTTATGAGATGCGTACCGAAGGACTGAGAGAGGTGTCAAACCCATCGGAGATTTTGATTTCGCAACGAGACGAAGCTCTCAGTGGTATCACTATCGGAGCTATGTTGGAAGGCAACCGACCTTTGTTGATAGAAATACAGTCGTTGGTATCCATAGCTACTTATGGAACACCACAACGTAGTACAACGGGCTTTGATGCCAAGCGGCTCAACATGCTGCTGGCCGTATTAGAAAAAAGAGGAGGTTTTCGTTTGGGAGTTCAAGACGTATTCTTGAACATAGCAGGGGGGCTAAAAGTCGAAGACCCCGCCATTGATTTGGCCGTATGTGCCTCTATTGTATCAAGTTACGAAGATATTAGCATTCCGCATACTACCTGCTTTGCTGCCGAAGTGGGCTTAGGAGGCGAAGTCCGTGCAGTCAATCGAATCGAAAGCCGCATTGCCGAGGCTGAAAAACTAGGCTTTAAAGAAATCTGGATTTCTAAATACAATGTAAAAGGAGTAGATTTAGATGGTTACAAAATCAATATTCGTACCGCTTCCAAGTTGGACGACGTGTTTGGCCGACTTTTGAAGTAGTCACCAACAGGGGAAGCAGGAAGAGCAAGCTTGATGGCTGTATCGCATTTTTATTGACCAAGCCCTACGAATTCATGGCTCATACGAACCATTTTTCAATGACAAAAGTTATAGTGAAAGTCAAAAAATAAGTTTTGGTAAACCCATCAAACGGAAATAGACACAGAAAATGGTAAGCGTAACCGAAATAGCGAAAGATAAAATCATCGAACTCCGCCAAAAAGATGGCTTAACGGATCACCATAACATCCGAGTATCAGTAAAAGGAGGCGGATGTTCGGGCCTGATGTACGACTTGGAGTTTGCCTCCGAGTCTCAGCCCAACGATCATGTGTTTGAAGACAAAGGCATCAAAATCATGGTGGACCGGAAGAGTTTACTATATCTTGCTGGCACTATCCTTGATTTTTCGGACGGACTCAATGGCAAGGGCTTTCAGTTTGTCAATCCTAATGCTACTCGCACTTGCGGATGTGGCGAGAGTTTTGCCGTTTAATTCGTTTTTAGATAAGCCGACTGCTTAAATACAGCATCAATAACAGGGGAAATGGCCGATTCATCAAAAATACCATTTCCTCTGATTTGGGCATTCCAAATGATTTTGATTTTGTTACTGTTTTGAGTAACGTTTTTCAAATCGCCCATTTCAATGACCCAATAGGTTTCGCTTACCTGATAATAGCTATAATAACTTGGGTAATACGCTCCATACCCACCATAGCCCCAGTAGCCAGCCCCATACGAAAACGGACTTGATGACGTAACACCTACGTAACTGTCTGTTACACGAGCCACATCCACAGCGATGTCAGGTTTTTCAGATTTCTTCACGTATTTAAAACCTCTACTTTTGAGTTGTTCCGTCACCTGAAATACAATCTGTGCGTCTCGTGGGGTATTGGCTTTGTAATACTGATTGTTATTAATGACGTACACCGAGTCAGAGATACTGAACGTTTTGTACGAATTAAAGCTGACAGACTGGTCATAGTTGGTAATAAACGTCTGAGAATCACTAATGCTGAGGTCATTGAGTGGATTAGGGGCACAAGCTTGCCAAATGACCAACACAGCCAATGCCATGGCTCCATAAATGCTTTTATAAATATGTTTTTTCATGATAAGATGCGGTTTTGAAGCGTGCTAAAACCATCAGACTGAGAAACAAATTACCTTCTCAAAACACACTACATGAGCGCAAAAGGAATCTATCTACTCAACGTCAAAAATACTGGATTTAGTCTTATGTTTGTAAAACAGTTCCGTTAAAAATCAATTTCTTGTTAATCAAGTTACTACAAGGTATCTATCCACAAGTCGTAATGGGTTGAGGTTCCGAAGCACAATTCTCATACCATGCTGAAAATATAGTCAGCAAAACTACGTTCTTGATTGTAGTAGGAATGTTTAATTTGCATAAAAACTACTCCTTACCTAAGCCATTGTGTAGTGGGAGGAATACGCTCAAATGAAATTTTTGGTTGGATTTTTATTAGTGGCAAACCTTGTGAATGCCCAGTCGAAATACTTAGTAGGTAGTGTGTTGGACGAACGCTCAGGAAAGGGAGTAGAAGGGGCTATTGTGACCAATCAGAGAACCAAGCAAATGACCCGAACTACCGCCGAAGGTAAGTTTTTGCTGTGGGCCGCTGCCAACGATTCAATTCTTGTGTCGAGCCTGACGCATGGGCGCTTGGGTATTCGATGGGATGGAACTACTAAAAATCCCCTAATTTTGGTCAAAGAACAAGCTATTGCCTTGCAAGAGGTGTCGATAATATCAAAAAAGCCCGGAACCGTCAATAAGGAAATTCAACAATTGCTGAATGAACGTAAGGCATCCTTAAAGCTATCGGGCGAGGAGGTACTTGACTACGCAGCAGGTGGCTCGGTAATTAGCCTGCTCTATGATATGTTTAGTAAAGAAGGGAAATCTCGCCGAAAGTTGGCGGTGCTGTTGCAGCAAGAACGCCGAGAAAAACTCATCAACTTCCGATTTAACCCCCAGACAGTGGCCCAAATTACCAAGCTCAAGTGGTACGAAGTTGAGAGTTTTATGTACTTCTGCTCCTTTACAGACGACTTTGTGCTTCGCTCTACCGATTACGAACTTACCCATCAGATTTTGGTTTGCTTACAAGAATACAATGCTTTAAAAGCCGCCAAGCTGGGTGGTTTGAAATAAACTATCGAGATGTAGGGTCCTGGCCACCGACATGTAAGCACATTATTCATGAACTTTTGCGTAACTTTATGAGTTGTGTAAAAGTTGTCCTTTGAACCTTACCTACCCGTGAACGAAGAAAAAAGCAGCGGTAAAATTTTCGATTGGCAGATTATCAAACGCCTTTTTGTGTTTATTGCTCCCTATCGAATACAGTTTTTCAGTTTAGTTGTCATCATTTTATTGGCATCTGCATTAGCACCGCTTAATCCGTTGCTCATTAGGTACACTATTGACAACCAAATTTCTACAGGCAACACAAAGGGCCTGACCACTATGCTTTTGGTGATGATAGGTGTGTTGGTTGTGCAGGGACTTCTACAGTTCAGTAGCTCGTATTTGTCAGGATGGTTAGGACAAACCATCATTCGAGATATTCGGATTCAGCTCTATGAGCGTATTTTACACTTGCGCCTCAAATTTTTTGACGAAACGCCCATCGGTCGCTTGGTGACTCGTACGATTTCTGACATCGAAACCCTCTCCGATGTATTTTCAGAAGGTTTGGCCAATATTGCAGGCGATATTCTGCAATTGATTCTCATTATTGCCGTGATGGTCTATGCCGATTGGCGGCTGGCTTTGATTTCGCTCAGCACGATTCCGTTCATGCTGGTTTCGACGTATATCTTCAAAGAAAAAGTAAAGAAATCCTTCAATGAAGTACGCACGGCTGTCTCTAATCTCAACTCGTTTGTGCAAGAACACATCACTGGGATGAATATTGTACAAATCTTTGGAAGTGAGCAGATAGAGATGGAGAAATTTAAACAGATTAATAAAGAACACCGCAAGGCGCACATTAAGTCAATTTGGTATTACTCGGTTTATTACCCGGTGGCTGATGTGATTGCGGCGGTAGCTACAGGGCTGATTGTATGGTATGGAGCCACCGAAGTGCTCAATGCCGAAGTTAGCTATGGCACTATCACGGCCTTTATCATGTTTATTAACTTGTTTTTCAGACCGATTCGTATGCTGGCCGACCGTTTCAATACCTTACAAATGGGCGTGGTAAGCACCGACCGTATTATAAAATTGCTGGAGTCTGATGAGTTTACACCAAATAAAGGAACACTCCAACCCAAAGAACTAAAGGGCGAGGTGGAGTTTAGGAACGTATGGTTTGCTTATAACGATGATAATTACGTACTCAAAGACATTAATTTTCATGTGAAGCCAGGCGAAACAGTGGCATTTGTAGGCGCTACAGGAGCTGGCAAATCCTCAACGATTAACTTATTGAGCCGTTTTTATGAAATTCAGAAGGGTACTATTTTAGTAGATAGCCATGACCTGCACGCCTACGAGCTTGGGTGGCTCCGAAAAAAGATAGGGGTGGTGTTGCAAGATGTATTTTTGTTTTCGGACACCATCGAAAACAACATTACCTTAGGCAATAAAACTATTACACACGAAAAAGTGGTAGAAGCAGCTAAGTTGGTAGGAGCCCATGACTTTATCGAGAAACTTCCAGAAGGGTATCAGTACAACGTGATGGAGCGAGGAGCCACCCTCTCGGTAGGGCAACGTCAGTTGATTTCGTTTGTACGAGCACTAGTACACGACCCCAAAATTATCGTGCTCGACGAGGCCACGTCGTCAGTGGATACCGAAACTGAAGAAATGATTCAGCAGGCGATTGCCAAGTTGATGAAAGGCCGTACCGCTATCGTGATAGCACATCGCCTCAGCACCATTCAAAACGCACACAAGATTATTGTGTTGGATAAAGGCGAAATCAAAGAAGTAGGCACTCACGAAGCCTTGCTTGAGCAAGACGGCTACTATGCTCAGCTGCATCGAATGCAATACAAAGAGTTAGTCTAACACAATGAAATGTTAGGCTAACTAAAGCAGCAAGGGCAAATCCTATCCTCTACGACGACGACGGCTTAAGCTTTCTCTGAGGCGTTTTTCTAAGTCTGCAATTAAGAGCGCATCGTTTTGGCGAGTTTGCTCGTAAAGCTCATTCAGCTTTTTGTAACTGTCTGTTAGCTTTTGATAATCAGCGTTGAGCTGATTGTAGCGAGCTGCCATGCTTTCTACGGTTTCTTTGCTAGTCTCTTGGCACTCTTGATACTGCTTGGCTTTTTCCCGAAACTGGTTTTCGAGGCTGAAACGGAAGCTGCTCAATTGTGCGTTTTCATCTCTCTCTTTTTCGAGTTGGGACTGCAACTTATGGTTTTGCTCCACAATGTCGTCGTATTTTTGAGTAGAGACACAGCTGGTTACAGCAAACACTATTAGGAGTAGGCAGGTGTGGCGGAAGAATTGTTTCATGGTTAGGCTGTCTTTGGGAAAACAAAAATAAAAAATGTCTCCGTTGTTGGTATTATTTTCTCGAAAAACTACTCATTTTTTTAGACAAAAGGCTTTGGGACGATGTTTGTCAAGCTCTAAAAGGATTCCTTGACTCACGAGGGTTTTCAATAATTTTTCGGCACGGTGTACCGAAATGTTCACTAGTTTGGCATATTTATCAACCGTAATATGGTCGTTTTTTTGCAAAAAAGTAACTAATGTCCGAATCGGCGGTTGTTGCAAAAGCATTTTGTCGCTTTCGGTTTTTTGTTCAAGCCACGAAGCCATCCGCTTACTTACAGGTACTGTTTTGTCTTTGGCTCTTACATAAACCTCCCATGCACCTGCATTGTTACGGGCCTTGTGTGGTTTTTGAGTGCTCTCTGCTATAGAAAACACCAGCACTTGGCGGCCTTCAGCTTCCCAGACTTTATAACTAATATCTAAAGGTGGCTCCACCAAAAACTCTGTGGCGTGGGCTATTTTGTTGAGCTCCGCCAACTCCGACTTTACACCTGTGACTCGCAGGTCATCTTCAACGCCCACTACTAAATATCCACCCGATGTATTGGCAAAGGCAGCCAAGGTGCGAGCTATTTTTTGGGCGTTGTCGAGGGTGCGTTTAAACTCTAACGTGGTTCCTTCTTTTTGTAATAATAGTTCGTTTAGAGTAGGCATAGTTGTTTAAGTGCCTTGAAGCTACAACAAAAAAAAATGCGTGCAAGTTAAATGGTAGCTAAATATATCTAAATTTTTGCAAATCGGCCTATTTTGCATAGGTAACGACCTCTAAATGCGACCAAAATAGGATAAAAAGCACCTGCCTCCTCATAGAAAACCCCGACGTAAGACTCTTGGAGGATGGACTTACGTCGGGGTTAATAGGCTTCTAAATCGTGTTCAGTCTTTCAGCAACTGGCGGGCAATTACTACTTTTTGGATTTCGCTAGTGCCTTCGCCAATAGTGCAGAGCTTGCAATCTCTGTAAAACTTCTCGACCGGAAAATCTTTGGTGAATCCATACCCACCAAAAATCTGGACGGCTTCGTTGGCTACTCTGACCGACACCTCCGAAGCATAGTACTTGGCCATGGCTGCTTGTTTAGTTACAGGTAGGCCTGCGTCCTTGAGGTCGGCTGCTTGATATACCAAGAGCTTAGCCGCTTCGATTTCGGTGGCCATGTCTGCAATTTTGAATGAGATGCTTTGGAAGTTCATAATCGGCTGGTTGAACTGCTGGCGTTCTTGAGCATAAGCCAGTGCGTGTTCGTAAGCCCCCAAGGCGGTGCCTAAACTCAAAGCTGCAATGGAGATGCGCCCTCCATCCAGAATTTTGAGTGCTTGCTTGAATCCATCACCTACTTGGCCTAGGCGCTGGCTGTCTGGAATGCGGCAATCTTGAAAAATCAACTCGGCGGTTTCAGAAGCCCTCATGCCGAGTTTATCTTCTTTTTTACCCGCCCAAAAGCCAGACGTACCTCTTTCGATGATAAAGGCCGTAGCGTTGTTAGATTTACCAGCTTCACCTGTGCGAGCAATCACAACGGCCACGTTGCCACTTTTGCCGTGAGTGATAAAATTCTTAGCGCCATTCAATACCCAACCGTCACCGTCTCTCACGGCAGTGGTACGCATATTGGCGGCATCGGAGCCAGTGTTGGGCTCTGTCAGACCCCAAGCGCCAATCCATTCGCCCGTAGCTAGTTTAGGTAGGTATTTTAACTGCTGTTCTTCTGTTCCGAAAAGTAGAATATGGTTGGTACACAGTGAGTTATGAGCGGCCATCGAAAGCCCGATAGCGGGATCCACCCGAGACAACTCCACAATAGCAGCCACATATTCTCGATAACCTAAACCTGCTCCACCCAACTGTTCGGGCACAAGCATCCCCATCAGTCCCAGTTCTCCTAAGGCATGAAATAATTCAATAGGAAAATGCTGCGACTCATCCCAAAACCGAACATGAGGCCGAATGTGCCTCTCGGCAAAATCCTTCACGGTTTGGGCAATCATTTCTTGATTTTCTGCAACGGTGGTATTCATAGCTAACTAGTTGAGTTGATGAAGTTTGATGGTAAAGTTATAGATTAAAAAAGTGCATTCAAAACACACCGATGACCAGCGGCATTAAGTTGAATGGAGGCATTTTGCCGTTTCTTGATTTGTAAAATAGGCTAATGGTTTCTTAGAATTTTACCAAATATTATTGGGTAAGTTACAACTATGGTGCGTTGAAATTTTTTTTGAGGTTTGGGCCTGCTTAGCCTATGGCTACGCAACGTCATCCTATAAATTGGCATCTTTTAGAAAATTAACCCTGAAACTTTGTTGAAGATAGACGCTGTTTTTGAGATGAAACACCCAGATTGTGGTGTTATCATTGGTATATGAGGCTGAGGTATTAATTTTGGGAGCTAAAGCCATGAAATATTCACTATGAAAACAGTTAGACCTTACACCCTTTGTTTGATTTTGCTACTTGCCATTGTGGGCATAGAAGCTTCTGCACAAAACCTCCGCCCGCTGTTACTCAAGCTGGTAGAAGCTAACCAAAAGCCCGTTATTGGCGCTACCGTAAAGCTGAGCAATCGCTTGGATTCAACCAAGGTGCATCAGCAGATAGCCGATACGGCTGGCGTAGTGAGCTTGTCTGTTGTAGATGGGCAGTATCTGTTGCGTGTGACGGCAGTAGGAATGCGCACCATTGAAAAAGGCATTACGGTGTCGGACAAACAAACTTCGTTTCGGGTGGTGATGGAAGCCGACGCTCAAACCCTCAATACGGTGACAGTGTTAGGTCGGAAACCTCTTCTCCGACAGGAAGATGATAAGACCATCGTGGACCCTGAACCCATTGCAAGTATTAGCACCAGTGCGTACGAAATCATGGAAAAAACACCGGGCTTATTTTTGGACCAAGATGGGAATGTTTATCTCAATAGTTCTACTCCTGCTACTATTTATATCAATGGTCGTGAACAACGGATGAGTACCGCCGACATTGCGACGGTTCTTCGGAATTTGCCTCCTAATAGCATTGAAAAAATTGAAATTTTACGAACACCATCGGCCAAATACGATGCCAGCGGGAGTGGAGGTGTTGTGAATATCGTGCTCAAAAAAGGGGTGAAAATTGGCCAAACTGGAAGTATTAATGCAGGGATGAACCAAGGACGTTTCGGGAATCAATTTTTTGGACTGAATCTGAACAACAACGATGGAAAGCGGACCTCATACATAAACCTGAACATCAACAATCGGAAGTCGTACGACCAGCTCGAAACCAATCGTAAAGTGCTGTCAGATACCTTGCTCTCACAAAAAGCCTATACCACCACGCCTGGCACTGCGGTGTTTTTGAACTATGGGCTGGGCTTTGAACTCAGCAAAAAGTGGGATTTGAACCTCGATGGCCGAGCCAGCTATGGCTTGGGGCAGTCGTCGTCTGAGAACGATAACTTGATTGCGAAGATAAGTACGGCGAACTTGTTGTCCGAAAACCTCAACTTGGTTCAAAACGATAACAACACGTTTAATCTAAGTCAGGGAGTTTCGACCAAGTACAGGATAGATACCTTGGGTTCGGAGATAACGAGTGATTTCTCCTACAACTTGTTGGGCAATCATACTAATCAGGACTTCAATACCCAATATATCAAACCTGCTAAGCAAAGTACTGGTGGTGATGGCGAAATCAGTAATTTGAGACACTTGTTTGCTGGACAAGTGGACCTCAAATATAAACTTCCGTCTAAAGTAACCGTAGAGGCTGGACTAAAAGGCACGGTTCAGAAATTTCATAGCGAAACCAACTATTACGCCATCGTGGCCGATACTCGCTCGCCTGATTTGTTCAGAACCAATACCTTTGATTATCAGGATGCCATTACAGCAGGGTACACACAGTTGTCTCGGTCATTTGGCAAAACCTTACTCAAAGTAGGCTTACGTGCCGAGCATACTTACATGAATGGGCACCAGCGGATTCCTCGTGATACTACCTTCCAGATTAACCGCACTGATTTGTTTCCATACGTATATTTGAGTAGGGGGCTGGTCAAAATTGCAGGCTATGAGCTACGAGGCTATTTGATTTATCGTCGGTCTATTACTCGGCCTGTGTATGAATATTTGAACCCCTTTCCTCGGTACGTAGACCAGTATCTTTACGAAGCAGGCAACCCAAGCCTAAAACCACAATTTACTCAAAATGTGGAGTTTAACATTAGTGTGGACGAACGCCCTATCTTGGCTTTTGGCAAGAATTATACCCAAGATATTTTCACAAACGTGGTGTATCAAGACCCTCGCAATCCCAGCGTGGCCTACCGGACGTATGACAATTTGGGCAAAAACGAAGAGACGTATTTTAGAGCGCTGGGGGCTATTCCACCCGGCGGTCGGTACTTTTTTGTGGTGGGAGCACAGTTCAACTACAATCAATACAACGGACTATACGAAGGCAAACCGCTGACGTTCAGCCGAGGCTCATGGTCATTTTTTACCTTTCACCAACTCAAAATAGACAACCGCTCTACTTTTACGCTCAACGGTTTTTACCGTCTCAAAGGCCAACAGCAATTTTATGAATTAGGTAATTTTGGCGGACTTAATTTGAGCCTCAATCGCTACTTCCTGAATCGAAAGCTACTGATAACGGCTTCGCTCAACGATGTGTTTTATACCTTCAACAATACCTTTACCCTTAACCAAGGCAACATCGCCGCCGAAGGATTCCGTCGCTCAGATACTCGCCGATTTGGCCTCAATATTCGTTATAACTTTGGCATCAAGCGCAAAGAAGACCGAGCCAATATGTTTAATGTAGAAACCGAAGATGGGAAGTAAGTACCTGATAAATAGTAGGTTATTTGCTTGTTGGGAGTTGGCGTAAATACGAAATTACTTCTATCGGATAATCAGTTACCAACAAGTTGAGGTGCTTCGACTCCATGTACGTTTGGTAGTAAGCGGCCTCATAGGGCATGGGGTGATTCTTGGTGTTTTCGCTGACATCGCACAAGAGCGGAATACCTGCTTGCTGCAATTCGTGGAGTAAGGTAGGCGTGGTGTCTTTGCCAATATAAGCACACAGATTCCTCAATGGAATTCCTGACTGCTGGATAGCAGCCCACTCGGTAGGATTGGTGATGAGTGCCGAAATCGAAGCCTTGGGGGCTGCTTGATAGACCTGCTGGGTGTGTTCGAGCTTAAAGGTCAATATCAGGCACCTCGACAAGACTTTGGCCTCTTGAATCGCTGCCATCACCTTGGCCCAAGCTACCTCTTTGACATCAACCATTAAGTAAACATTGGGCTGTTTTTTGAGCCATTTGAGCACAGCCTCCAGCCGAGGAATTCGTTCTTGACTCCTTTGTCCTTTGCCGTCTTTCAGCCATAAACCATCCAAATACGCCGACGACTGCTCCGTAATGGGGCCAGTGCCATTGGTAGTGCGCTCAAGCGTCTTGTCGTGCAGGATGTAAAGTATGCCATCCTTGCTTTCTCGCACGTCCAGTTCTAGCATGACGGCCTGAGGAGCTGCTTGCTCTACCGCATACCGAAACGCCAAAAACGAGTTTTCGGGAAATTGGTCATAAAAGCCACCTCGGTGCCCGCAAATCAAGGGCGTATGAGCGGACTTCAAAAGCATACCACGAAACGACGCCGTTTGCCCTACTGCACACGTCATGAAGCAACAAAAAAGAAGAGTCCCAAGCGTTTTTAGCATAGCCCAACCGAATTTAAAGGCAAAGTAAGGTTGTTTTGGGGAAAATTGAAATTCACTACAGTTATCTTCTTCAGTTAATGTCAATAATGGAGTAGAGTTTTTTGTATGAGCGAAAATGGAGCCAAATGGCTTCTATGTCTTCGATAAAAGCTGTTCAAAATTTTCATTATAGGTTTCTTCAACAAAAACTGCCCTCTTGTTAGAAAGCAGTTATCAAAGGTTGTCATTTAATCTTATGCAACAGCTACCCGTGTTATCAACTGCCTTTCTTCTGTCTGATTAGTCCAATTCCCAATGTGAAAAGTCCGAAAGTCAGTATTACAATACCTACGTACAAGATGAAAATCAGTTTGGTAGGTTCGGTAATTTGTTTACCAATAGCTGCTGTAAAGAAGCCCAAACTGATGGTAATGGCCGAAATGGGAAATGAAAGTCGGGCAAACCATTTCCACCGACTGGACAAAGAAGTGTAGTCTGCGAGTAGCTGAACTACCAATGAAAAAATGAACAAAACGCCTGCGTGAGCGTGTCCCGCACGGAACATTGATTTTTGAAAGTCTGTCAATTGTAAATGTTCTTGTTGTCTGCTTAAAACGGTGAGTAAAAAATATCCACCGTAAATAATTGTCGGAACAGTCAGCAACATATAGCCGGTTATTTTTCTTGCCTCGATTGTCATAAGTAGCTATTGTTTAAAGGTTGTTGGCGCTTTGTCTAATTTGCTTTTAATGAAAATCAAAGCGGTTTCCTCGTTTTTCATAAACGGTGTTTCCTTGCCGTCTTTCTCTTTGATGAGTTCAACCGTTTCGGTCAGCACACCTTTTTCATAGTCATAATGCTGTGTAATGTTGAACTTGTTATAGGGCATGAACTTACTTGCATTCGGAACATATACTGTCAGCTTAGATTGGCGAAATTCCAGGTCGGTAGTCCCCATTCCGTTACCTAATGATGAGTTGATAGCCGCTTGCACATTTCCGCCCATCAGATTTTTGTAAGCCACATCAAAATACATTGTTTGGTCTCGCTCACCCGCTTTGCCGTCATAGTTGGGGTGAATACGATGAAGTGATTTGACGGATTTCCAATGATTTTCATACCGTTTTTGAACAACGTCAAATTGGTAATCGTAGCTTTCGTCTCTAAGCCATTGCCCGTTTTCGTAGCGGTAGGCTTTGCTCACACCGTTCCAAATAATGGTGTAAGT
This sequence comes from Spirosomataceae bacterium, assembly GCA_046329195.1. Classification (GTDB taxonomy): domain Bacteria; phylum Bacteroidota; class Bacteroidia; order Cytophagales; family Spirosomataceae; genus JAXLVB01. The sequence continues at coordinate 325,742 of JAXLVB010000002.1, forward strand.
GTCGTCCAATTCAACAGAACGATTCAGTGGAATAATTGCTTGTTTTGAACTACTGCAACTCGCCAATGTCATGGCTATTATGGTTGCAGCGGAAAGGATTACTTTTTTCATCGTGAGACTTTTTTAGTGATACATTAAATTTTACACTGCAAAAGTCACGAGGGTAGAAGAGAAAAAAATTGACAAATGTTACAATCGTTATTTGCCTGCTATTTTTTTGCGCAAGCGGCTTAAACTTTCTCGTTCAAGACCTAAATAGGAGGCAATGTGGTAAAGCGGAATTCTATCAAAAATATACGGCTGGTGCTTAAGTAACTCAAGATAACGTTGTTCTCCGTCTAAAAACAAAAAGCTCTCAACACGTTGGGTTGTCAGTTTGTAAGATTGCTCAGCTATCATTCTGCCAAAGCGTTCCCAATTTTGAGATTGGTTGTAGGCATCTTGCAAAGCGGATAAATTGAAGGTCACAATTTCAGCGTTTTCCAGTGCTTGAATAAAATATCGGCTGGGCTTGCTTTCCAAAAAACTGTCGTAGTCTGTTACAAATTCATTTTCAAACGCAAAATGCGTGTTTATTTCCTTCCCATCTGCGAGGTAATAAGTCCTAAAACAACCCTTATTTATAAAACCGATTTCTAAACAAACTTTGCCTTCGGTAAGAAAATGTTCCTTAGCGTTAATATTTTTTGTTTTCAAAAATGGTTCAAACAACGAGCAATCTTTTTCAGTAAGGAAAGAGACATGCCTCAGCCAGTTTTTGAAAATTTTAAACTCGTCCATCGTCTGATTGTTGTCTTTACAAGTAGTCGTCTAAAGTATAACTAACAAATACACGAATGTTTTGACTTTTGCCAAGATTGTGTCGTGCTTCTTGTACTTTCTGGATTGTAGGAGCTCGGTGCTTTTACCATGCCAAGTATAAAAAAGATTGTTCACGTTTCCAAAGGTAACTTCTGTGGTAGTGAGCAAATCAAACTAACTACATGGCCAAAACTGCCACCCAACAAGCAAGGTAAAAAATAGAGCACGGTCCAGCACTCAGCGATGTGCTGCTCGCCATAATATAATCGCCTGTTAATCTGTGACTTTTGTCATTTTTTGCTTCCATTGAGATGACTTACTTTGAGTGCTCAAACCCCCAACGCTATGACCTCTCGCCTTACCCCTCCTGCTTCAGACAGCACGCCAGCTTCGTTACCACCTTTTGTTGTGTTGCAACAGTCGCTCAAAGAGCAGTTTGAGCGGGCTTTTCCAGATCCCTTGGCCCCCAAAACCGTGATTGTCTTACCCAGCCTGACGCTTGACCAAGAAATCTTAAAGAAGTTGGAGGGGCACATTCATTACGAAGAACGCATGTTAAGTATGCTCATGCTCTTGCGGATGCCTCGAACCCAAGTGATTTTTCTGAGCAGTATGCCCATTGACCCCGTGATTGTGGACTATTACTTGCACCTGCTGCCCGGTATTACGGGCTGGCATGCTCGCAAACGCTTGGTCATGCTGAGTTGTTTTGATGCCTCGGCGCAGTCCTTAACCGAGAAAATTCTGGCTCGTCCTCGTTTTATCGAAACCATCAAACGCCATATTCCGACTGACCACGCCGTGCATTTGGCAGCGTATAACGTCACACAGCAGGAGCGCACATTGGCAGAGGTACTACACGTACCCCTGTATGGCTGCGACCCTGCATTAAGTTATTTGGGTACCAAAAGCGGTAGTAGGGCAGTTTTTCAAGAAGTGGGCATTCCTATGCCTGCTGGCTACGAAAACCTACACGATGAGTTAGAAATTGCCGAAGCACTCACGGCACTCAAGCAGGCGAATCGAAGCCTGCGGAAGGCCGTAGTCAAACTCAACGACGGATTTTCGGGTGAAGGTAACGCTGTGTTTTCATACAAAGGAGCCCCCGAAAAAGGTTTGTGTAAATGGGTGAAAGCCCAGTTGCCCAAGCGGTTGCGAATGATTGCTCCTGAGTTGAGTTATGAGGTGTTTATGCAAAAATTTGTTGAGATGGGTGGCATCGTCGAGGCATTTTTGGAAGGTGCCATCAAAACATCGCCTTCGGTGCAGTGTCGTATTACGCCCACGGGTAAGGCCGAGGTGATTTCTACACACGACCAAGTGTTGGGGGGTGAATCGGGGCAGGTGTTTTTGGGAGCGAGTTTTCCAGCTCATGCACAATACCGTCAGGCGATTGGCCAAATGGGCTTGGCCGTGGCCCAGCAACTCGCCGATTATGGCGTGATGGGACGGTTTTCGGTGGATTTTGTGTCTGTGTTGCAGCAAAAACAATGGAAGCACTACGGCATCGAGATTAACCTGCGAAAAGGAGGAACCACCCATCCTTACTTGATGCTTCAGTTTCTCACCGATGGCCAGTACAACGTGGATACGGGAGATTACCTTACTCCCACAGGGCAAAAACGCTACTATTTTGCCACCGATAACCTCAAAAATCCAGCTTACAAACAACTCACCCCCTACGACTTGATGGATTTATCCATCTGCCAAGGGCTTCACTACGATGGCGTTACGCAAGAGGGTGTGATGTTTCACCTGATGGGTGCTTTATCCGAATTTGGCAAAATAGGTGTAGTCTGTATTGGTAAAACTCCCGAACGAGCTACCGAAATCTATCAAAAAACCGTACGCCTCTTAGACGAAGCCACCCACACCATTACCGAATGCTAAAATCTTAGGAAAGTACAATCGTTTGGTTAACGAGTAGTCAAAAAGTACTTCTTGACAAAGATTCTATGTAATTTGCTGAATGATAGTGTTTTAGAGTTAACTAATCATTTTCATGTAGGGCTCTTACCTAGTAATAACCAATCTCGAATAACCAATAACCAATAACGACTTCGCCTCGACTAATAGCAGAATCCACAAAAGTGCCTATTTTTGTGAACGAATCACCCCTGTCCCCTGTGGGGGTGCTGTACTTCCAATAACATTTCCCAATTCGGGGGCTGGGTCTATACGATATGAAAATTGCAGTAGTAGGAACAGGATACGTAGGTTTGGTGACAGGAACGTGCTTTGCCGAAACCGGAAACCAAGTCACCTGTGTGGACATTGACGTTAAAAAAGTAGAAAAACTCAATAATGGCATTGTGCCTATTTACGAGCCAGGGCTCGAAGATATGTTTCTGCGCAACGTGGCTGAAGGCCGACTTCACTTCACCACCGACCTCGCCGACGGAATTACAGGTGCCAAAATTATCTTTTTGGCACTGCCCACCCCTCCTGGTGAAGACGGCTCTGCCGATTTGAAATACATCCTGAAAGTAGCCGATGATTTGGGGCCGCTGCTGGCCGACTATACCGTCATTGTTGACAAAAGCACAGTACCCGTTGGTACGGCTGAACTGGTGCGTAGTCATATCGCCAAAAACGCCACGGTAGCGTTTGATGTGGTATCTAACCCCGAATTTTTGCGAGAAGGCGTAGCCGTAGAAGACTTCATGAAGCCCGACCGAGTAGTAGTAGGAACCACCTCTGCCAAGGCTCGTGCTATCATGGAAAAACTCTACGCTCCGCTGGTGCGTCAGGGAAACCCCATTATTTTTATGGACGAACGCTCTGCCGAAATGACCAAATATGCTGCTAACTCGTTTTTGGCCATGAAAATCACGTTTATGAACGAAATCGCCAACCTCTGCGAAAAAGTAGGCGCCGATGTAGATGCCATCCGTAGAGGGATTGGTACCGATAGCCGGATTGGCAAGCGCTTCTTGTTCGCAGGCATTGGCTATGGCGGAAGCTGTTTTCCTAAAGACGTACAAGCCTTAGCCAAAACGTCCATTGATTTTGACTACGATTTCAAAATCTTGAAGTCGGTGATGGAGGTGAATGTTACCCAAAAAACCAAGCTATTACCCCACCTTAAAGAGTACTTTGGAGGTGATTTAAGTGGCAAAAACATCGCTGTGTGGGGTTTAGCTTTTAAACCATACACCGATGATATTCGGGAAGCCCCAGCTTTAGAAAACATCGAAGTACTATTGGCCGAAGGCGCTCATGTACACGCCTACGACCCCGAAGCCATGGAAAATGTGAAGGAAATCTTTGGGGATACTATCCGCTTTGCTAAAAACCCTTACGATGCTTTGGCTGGCGCTGATGCCCTGATGATTTTTACGGAATGGCCGCAGTTCCGCACGCCTGAGTTTGAGAAAATGGAAAGTTTACTCAACAACAAAGCCATCTTTGACGGTCGTAACCTCTACGAAACCAGCCAGATGCAAGAATTGGGCTATACCTACGTAAGCATCGGACGAGAAAAGGTGGGGTGATGGATGTGTAACAAAACTGCTTAACAACTAAGAAAAGGGCATGACTTGAAACCAATCAAGTGATGCCCTTTTTTTACGATGATAGTTTACTCTTTTCCGATGCGTTGTTTGGTAATGGTTTTGCCATCGTTAAGGTGCAGGTAATAAATCCCTTTTGGTAGCTTTTTCAAATCTAACAAAGCATTTAGTTTATCAGAAGCACCTTCTAATAAGGTTACGCCTTGCTCGTTAAGTAGCTTATAACTAAACTCTGGATAGGTGTCAGTAGCTTTTCGCTCTATCTCATTACCCTTCTCATCTACAACAGTTGCCGCAACGGCTAATTGGTTAGTAGTTGGATTGGGAGAAGAACTAAATCGGAAACCATAACAAGAACTTTGCGAGATATTGTAAGTAGCAGGTACGCTGGGCCACCCACAAATATTTTGTACACGTACTGTAACAGTAGAATATCCAGGCGAATTAGGCGTGACAAAGAAAGCATTACTACTTGAGTAATAGCTAAACGAGGAAGACGGACTAATCTGCCAATTGTAATCGCTAGAGGTGCTGGATAAGAACGGGCAAGAAAATGTGTATTGTTGATTTAAACACAAAGAGGATTGTCCACTAATGGTCATTTCAGATGGCTGATATTGTCCAACTCGTATAGTTTTATTACGAGTGAATGTACCGCAGGTACCATTATTGATTGTAGCACTTATAGTTCCTGAACTAGCACCAGTAATTGTTAAACTGATTGGATTGCAGGTAGAACAACTTCCAGAAAGAGAAGCTGGATAAGACCAACTTTGAATAGTTGCACCAGTTGGTAAATTAATAACAGAATAATTTTTAGAACCAGTACAAATAAAATCATCACCAATAATGCTTGCATTTTGACCAGTAGGACGAGTGATAGTCAAGCTAATGGTTTTTGTTTTACAATCCTTTTTACTTTTAAAGATTATTGTTCCACCACTCGTTTGAGAGCTTTGCATTACTAAGGAGGTAGATCCTTGACCACTTACATATTGCCAGCCATTACTAGTCAATTCACTATAGTCCCATTCATTAGAAAAAGCATTGGAACCAGCAGTAGCTGTAAAGGTAACGGTTTGAATACCACAGGAAAATTGCCCATTAGAAGATCCATTAATCAGTAAATTACTTGGATTACCAAGATCAACAATCGGGCGAGAGCCTGTAGCAGTTGCACCATTAGAGCTACTTGTTTGACAATTAACGGAAGTTATTGTTATTTCGGCATTGCCTGAAACATTAGCCCATGTTACATAGCCCCCTATTAGATAAGGGTAATTGGTATCATCTATAAAGCCTTGAGCATTTTTAAATTTTGCAGAAAATTGACAATCACCAAGAGGAGGAGAAAAGCATTGTAAGCTATATAAATACTGACAACCTGGCGTAACAGAAGGAACACTATTCATCAAAACTGGGCCACTACCCATATTATTATTTTGATAAATGTTACACTGTGCTAGTGAGAAGTTTTTTATTGAAACTAAAAAAAGTACAATAAAAAATGGGGGGGGGGATAATTCTAAAGTATTTCATAATTTTTTGTAGTTAAAAATCATTTTAAAAAATACGAAAAATTGATTGCCTGAATGGGAATTAATCTACCGCTGAAGCCAAAATCTGTAGGACGATTATCCCCACTTATCCATGCTGCCCGAATACTTAAATGAGATTCCAAAGAAACTGCCCAATGTCGGTCAATACGATATTGAGCTCCGATAAATGGATTCAGGTATAAATAGGTAATTGTAGTGGATGGCTGGGACGAGTTAAAGATGCTGACAATATAATCACTGCCATATAGCCAAATAAATTTACTGTCCACTTTACGCCACTCATACCCTATTCCAATGCTTGCACCTGACTGTACAATAGATGTTGCTGCTCCAATAAAAGAAGGGTTAAATTTAAACCGCCAAGCACGTGCTTTAGTATCTTTTAAGTAGTGCCTTTTGAGCATTAATCCGACTCCAGGGTCTGTTTGCTTACCAATTAACGGTAATAAATCAGTTGCAAACTCCCAGTTCTTAGATGGCACATCTTTGATACTACTTTGCGCTTGTAACTTAGGAATATGTCCTAAGGCAATCAGTAATAGTAAAAGCCACATTTGTTTGTTTTTCATACATAGAATTGTTCATTTGTGTGCCTACTCTTTACAGGATTTTCGGCATCGTCCTTAATTTGATATAAAAGTACCTTTTGAATATTTTATTGTCAATACGTATTTTTACCTTATTTTTACGTTCTAAAAAACAGGTGTTTTTACGCTAAAAAAGTACAATTCCTGTTTTTATTTTTACTATTTTTTTATGAAACGTATTTTAATTACAGGAGGGGCAGGGTTTTTGGGGTCGCATTTGTGCGATCGTTTTATCAACGAAGGCTACCACGTCATTGCTATGGATAACTTGGTGACGGGCGATCTCAAAAACATTGAGCACCTTTTTAAGCTGCCCAATTTTGAGTTTTATCACCACGATGTCAGCAAGTTTATTCACGTACCCGGTGAGTTAGACTACATTCTGCATTTTGCCTCTCCAGCCTCGCCTATTGATTACCTCAAGATACCGATTCAGACCATGAAAGTTGGCTCCTTGGGGATTCACAATTGTTTGGGCTTGGCTCGTGTCAAAAACTCAAGAGTACTCATTGCCTCCACTTCAGAAGTATATGGCGACCCAGTTGTTCACCCACAAACCGAAGATTATTGGGGTAACGTCAACCCGATTGGGCCTCGTGGGGTGTATGACGAAGCCAAGCGTTTTCAAGAAGCCATGACGATGGCTTACCACCGTTATCACGGCTTAGAAACTCGTATTGTTCGGATTTTCAATACCTATGGCCCACGAATGCGCCTGAATGATGGCCGTGTATTGCCTGCCTTTATCGGCCAAGCACTTCGGGGTGAGGACCTTACTGTCTTTGGTGACGGTAGCCAAACTCGCTCGTTTTGTTATGTAGATGATTTGGTTGAGGGGATTTTCCGCCTTTTAATGAGTGATTATGCCTACCCCGTTAATATTGGGAATCCAGCCGAAATCACGATAGGAGAATTCGCTGAAGAAATTATCAAACTGACTGGTACAACGCAGAAAGTAGTCTATAAACCTCTTCCGCAAGATGACCCCAAGCAGCGCCGCCCCGATATTACCCGTGCCAAAGAAATCTTAGGTTGGGAGCCGCAAGTGGCACGAGCCGAGGGACTCCGCCGTACGTACGAATATTTCAAAAATTTACCTACCGAAGAGCTACACAAAGCCGCTAATTATCGCTTTGGCTCGCCGTATTGAGGGGAGAGTAGAAAGGCCAGAGGTTAGAAAGAGAAGCTTAAAGGAGAGAGGGAAAAGGTTAAAGGAGGGGGAAGTACGTTGCTGAGAAATAGCTACGTATGATTCAGAACTTTACACTTTTCCCTTTATACACTTTACCCTTTACACTCTACACTTTATACTTTCACCTTTACACGCTACACTTTATCTGTTACACTTTCTCCGAATGCGAGATAATATTTTGATAGACAGTATCTAAGATTCGTACGAAGTTGTAATAGTCTTCGTCGCTGAGGTGGTTCCAGCCCAATTGGCGCACTTCGGCAATAATCGGAAAAGCCTGTTCGTATTTTTCTTGTCCAGCACTCGTCAAATAAATTCCGAATTTACGACGGTCATTTTCAGGCATTCGGCGCTCTACTAAGCCCTTTTCGACCAACAAGTCAATGATACGTGTTACGGTAGGGCCATCTTTGACCGTTATCTCTGCCAATTCAATTTGACTTAACCCTTGCTTTTTTTCAATGTGGTCAATCAAAACCCATTGATCAACCGTCAAATTCAGACCTGCATGGTCCAGTTTTTTCTGCATGGTATGCCGAATCTTCTTGACGGTGGTATCAATCTTGAAAAAATACGCTCGTTGTGCTAAGTCAGTGGTCATTGGTGTGAATTTGGAGAATTGACAGGCGACAATGCTCATGTTTTCACAAAAATAACCCAAAGTCTGATTTATTGGATAGACAGGAGTAGTTATCTGTGATGGTTATGGTTTAAGTAGTTGATTATCAGTTATTTGGTTTTGATGGCTAATCCTCTGCTTATAGAAAAATGCCCATCCAGCTGACTTTTGGTCAACTGGATGGGCGTTTTGTTGTACAAAATCATCAAAGTGTACCCCGAAGTGCCTGCTCCCGCTCAATGGCCTCAAACAGTGCTTTGAAATTGCCCTTTCCAAACGATTTAGCACCTTTACGTTGAATAATCTCAAAGAAAAGCGTAGGGCGTGGCATGATGGGTTTAGTAAAAATTTGTAATAAATACCCTTCCTCGTCACGGTCCACCAAGATACCTAATTGGCGGAGTGTTGTGATTTGCTCGTCAATATGGCCTACTCGCTCCACCAAATGATCATAATAAGCCTCCGGTACTTTCAAAAATTCCACGCCTCTGTGTTGTAAGTCAGTAACGGTAGCTACTATGTCATCGGTAGCTACTGCAATATGCTGAACCCCAGCTCCTTCATAAAAATCCAAGTATTCTTCGACTTGTGACTTTTTTTTGCCCTCGGCTGGTTCGTTGATAGGAAACTTGATTCGCCCGTTGCCATTGCTCATTACTTTGCTCATCAGGGCCGTATAGTCTGTAGAGATGTCTTTGTCATCAAACGAAACCAACTGACTGAAACCCATGATATTAGCGTAGAAATTTACCCATTTGTTCATTTCGTTCCAACCTACGTTCCCGACCATGTGGTCCACATAGCGCAGCCCCACCGATTGGGGTCGGAACGCTGGATTCCACTCCTTGTAACCGGGTAGAAAAATTCCCTCATAGCTGCTTCGTTGTACAAATACATGAATAGTATCCCCGTAGGTTTTAATGGCAGCTCGCTTCACATAGCCCCACGCATCTTCTTCATAGACAGGGCCATATACAGGCTCGGCACCTCGCTTGGTAGTTTCGTCAAAAGCTTGCTCTGCATCATCAACCCACAAGGCGACAGCCTTGATGCCATCACCATGTTGGTCAATATGTTGGCCTATTTCGGTGCCACCATGGAGGGGCGAGGTCAGTACCAAGCGAATCTTATCTTGCACCACTACGTACGATTCTCGGTCACGACAGCCCGTCTCTAAGCCTGCATGTGCCAAAGGCTGAAAGCCAAAGGCAGCCTGAAAATAATACGCCGCTTGTTTGGCATTGCCTACATAAAGCTCGATATAGTCGGTACCATTGATGGGTAAAAAATCATCTGTATGATGATTAACCACTTGATTAGTAGGCTGATGAAGTGTCGTTTTCATGGTGGTTGAGTTTAGAATAAGTGTTTGTAGATGAAGAAATGCAAAAGCGATAAAGATTGCATACAAATAATTGTTAAAACAATTATTTGTATGCAAATTTATAATTGATTTTTTGAAATTGCAAAGCGAAGAGGGGAAATTTTTAAGTAGCGTATAGCAGCTCTGAAAAGAAAACGAGGTTTTATAAGCCACAGCCTATAAAACCTCGTGGGTTTATCATAAAGCAAGATAGATTTATCCTTTTAGCACCTCCATACAATGCTCAATATCCAATTTCTGTTGCTCCCCCGTTTGCATGTTTTTGAGGGTGAGTAAGCCTGTTGCCATTTCGTCGGAGCCAATCAGTAACACAAACGGAATGCCTTTACGGTCGGCGTAGTCGAGTTGTTTTTTGAGTTTGGCGGTATCGGGATACATCTCGGCTGCAATGTTGGCATGGCGCAGGCGGCGTAAGAGCGGAAGCGCATACATGGCTGCTTGGGCATCAAACTGCGTGATGAGCACTTTGGTCGTTACAAACGATGCCGACGGAAACAATTGGAGTTCTTCCATGACATCGTAGATGCGGTCCACCCCAAAGGAGATGCCCACTCCTGAAAGCCCCGGCACACCAAACGTGCCAGTTAGGTTGTCATAACGACCGCCACCACTGATGCTGCCAATCTGCACGCCATTGGCTTTCACTTCAAAGATGGCACCAGTGTAGTAAGACAAGCCACGAGCCAACGTAACGTCAAACTGCATGTGTTGCTCCCCATAGCCAAATCCTTTGACCATTGCCCAAATATGTGCTAATTCGTCGAGGCCCTGCTGTCCTACACTCGACGGCGCTAACCAAGTACGGAGGGTTTCAAATGTTTCGGCAGCTGAGCCTTGTAGGGTAAAAATAGGCTGGAGTTTTTGGATAGTATCAGCAGAAAAGTCTCGTTCGAGCAGTTCTTCTTCTACTTTTTGCTTGCCAATTTTGTCTAATTTGTCAATGGCTACGCAAAGCGTTCCTTCTTGGCCGGGCGCTCCAATCACTTCGGCAATGGCGCTCAGGACTTTACGGTTGTTGATTTTGATGGTAAAGTCCTTGATACCAAGATTTTGGAGTACTTCTTGAATCATGAGCACAATCTCGGCTTCGCAAAGGAGCGAGTCGGTACCTACTACATCGGCATCGCACTGATAAAATTCTCGATAACGGCCTTTTTGAGGGCGGTCAGCTCGCCAAACAGGCTGGATTTGGTAGCGCTTGAATGGGAAGGTAAGTTCGCCTCGGTTCATCACTACATATCGAGCGAATGGCACGGTGAGGTCGTAACGAAGACCCTTTTCGGCTATTTTGAGGGTCATTTTTTTATAACTCTCTTCTAAATCAGCAGGGGAGAGGTCTTTTGCAAAATCGCCAGAGTTGAGTACTTTGAACAACAACTGGTCACCTTCTTCGCCATATTTACCCATCAAGACCGAGAGGTTTTCGAGGGTGGGTGTTTCGAGTGGTTGAAAACCGTACTGTTGGAACGTTCGTTTGATGGTATCAAAAATGTAGTTCCGTTTGATCATTTGAGCAGGGCCAAAATCACGAGTACCACGGGGCGTTGTTGGTTTCAAAATAGCAAAAAATTAAAGATGACGGGTTCAAACTGAGTTGTTGTGAGCAATGAAACGCACAAATAGGGCGCAAAATTAGCCTTTTACTAGAAAATTTGACAGCGAAATTTTATTAGAATTAATAAAACGCTATCTTTGCGGCTCAATTTTCAGCATCGAACCGAAAAAAACATACTGTCATGGGCGTATCGCAACTCAAAAGAAAAGACCGTAGAAATAAAACTGTTTCACAAAACCGTGTGCAAGCTATCAAGCATTTGACTAAGAAGCCAACCTACAAAAACGTAGATGTTGAAGCCATCAAAGCTGAGTTTGCAGCTAAAGCGGCTAATTAATAAGAAGTAGTTTCTACTTGTTATCATAACAAGAAATCCCTGTCGGTAAGGCAGGGATTTTTTGTTGGTCGTTGCTTCTAACAAAAAGAGCGACCCCATGGCCGCCCTTCAGGTATATTGACAGTCGCTTTTAGTTACAGTAATCTCGAATCACATCATAAGCAGGTCGGTAACCCAACTCGCCTGATTTACTGAGGTCTAAGCAGCCGTTATTGGTATCTCCTAAACTTGACTGGATAATGCCTCGAACATAGAAGGCTTCCGAAAAGCGAGGATTAAGCTTGATGGCATTAGAACAGTCTTGGATGGCTCCCTTTTGGTCACCTACTGACGAACGAGCTAATCCACGAGAAAAATACGCTTCGGCAAAGGTTGGGTTGAGTTCGATAGCACGGTTGAAATCAACCATAGCCCCTCTCATGTCGTTGGCTTTGGCTTTAGCAATCCCTCTAATATAATAAGCTTCAGAGCGCTCTGGCGATAGTTCGGTAATCTTCGCTTTGTCTTGAACAGCATTACGAAGTTCGTCTAATTTTTGGCGTGAAATGGGACCGCTATATACTACTTTATCAGAGTTGTCGTTGTTGATTTCAGTACTTTTGTTCAAATCGGCAACGGCTTCTTTCTGGTTGCCTAGTTTGCTTTTGACAAAACCTCGACCATAATAGGCCAAGGCAAATTGAGGATCAAGGGCAATAGCTCTGTCAAAGTCACCCAGTGCCCCATTAAAATCATCCATTTGACTGCGGCAAAAACCACGATAGTAGTGTGATTCGGCATCGTTGGCATTTAGGCCAATGGCTTTTGTGTAGTCTTCAATGGCTGCTTTGGGGTTTGCTAGCTTCATTTGCGAATACCCACGATTCGAAAAACTTTGAGCACGTTTTGGACTCAGCTCAATCGAGCGACTGTAGTCAGCTACGCTACCTGCAAAGTCATCTAATTTGGTTTTACATAAGCCTCTGTAGTAAAAGGCCAGCGCATTGTCAGGAGAAAGCTCAATAGATTTGTTAAAATCAGTCAGCGCTGCTTTATAGTTTTCGAGGTTACTCCGGCTGATTCCTCGGCGAAAATAGGCATTAGGGTCCGCAGGATTAAGCTCAATGGCACGGTTAAAATCTTGCAAGGCACCACGGTAATCGTCTTGCTTGCTTTTGCTGTCGCCACGAGCCACGTACGAGCTAGCATCTTTGGAATTGAGCTCAATAGCTTTGTCATAATCCAAGATAGCTCCACGGTGATCCCGTAAATTTGCTTTGGCTAACCCCCTGTTGTAAAACGACACAGGGTTGTCTGGACTCATAGCAATAGAGATATTAAACGCTTGTACAGCCCCCAAATAATCGCCTGCTTGACTTTTAGAAAGACCTTCTTGAAAATACTCAGCAGCAGATTTTTGGGCAAGGCTTAGGGAGGAAATACCCACAAAGAATGCTAAAAAAATAAAAATTTTTCTCATAATTGCGAAGTTTACAGCATGGGCTTGAAAGGGGTCAAATATCTTAAAAAAAAGCAAGAAAGCGATATTTCTGTCATTTTTTTTAACTTTAACCCATCAAAATTATGCTTCTACGGTTACAGAGTAGCTTGCCCTGCTGTAGGAAATGTCAGGTAGCTATCCTCGTGAAAGCGGATTTAATCGGATTACCATCATCAAACACAGATAATTTCTATTCCTATGAAATTAAGTCATTTATCGTTCTATTTTTTAGTAGTGGTGTTGAGCACTGCGGTGCTTGCAACAGGGTGTAAATCAAAGAAAAAAGCAGCGGCCAAGTCACCAGCTATTAGCAAAAATTCAGGTACTACTCCGTCGAATCCAGAAGAAGTACAGAACCTCAATCCTAATGCTTATAAGCCCGAAACAGGAGGAATAACGAGTGGGAATCGTAACCTGTCTCAAGAGGAGATCCAGAAACGATTGGGCGATTTGATGGATGCACTTGCCAAGGATTTGAAACAATTTGTGAAAGACGTAGAAGTGGTTCGAGAAGGAGATGGTGTACGAGTAACCTTTGACCCTGGTGTTTATTTTTCGTTTGACTCGGCAGATTTAACCCCCAAAGCCAAAGAAAATATAGCTAGCCTGGCCGAGGTATTGAGTAAGTATGGTTATACCAATATGTTTGTGCAAGGACACACCGATACATGGGGTAAGAAAGACTATAACTATAAACTTTCGCAAAAACGAGCCGATATATTTGCCGACTATGCAAAAGCAAAAGGCGTAGATAATGGCAGAATTACGGCCAAAGGCTTTGGGCCAGATAAGCCTCGTTACTCCAATAATACGCTTGACGGTCGTCAGAAAAACCGTCGGATTGATGCGGTGATTACTGCAACGACCGAAATGATGCGGAAGATTGCCAATGGTGAGTTGTAAAACTAAACCCTTAAACCATGCCTTTTGAACGACTAGACGAACAATCCAGCCGAGAGGTGTTTCCCGGATGGCAAGGAAGAATGATTCATGGCAATAGCATGACGGTGGTTCATTATAGAGCCAAAGCTGGAAGCCCATTCTCCAAACATTCGCATCCACATGAGCAGATTTCAAATGTGATAGAAGGGGAATTAGAACTGACCATCAACGACGAAACTCGCCTCTGTAAAGCAGGTGACGTAGCGGTGATACCTCCTCATGCTATCCACTATGGAAAGGCACTAACCGACTGCTATGTGGTTGATGTGTTCTCGCCTGTTCGGGAAGATTATCGGTAGGTTACCACCATCGATACGACAAGCCAACAGAACCTCCAAAGGTGGACACATTGGTGATGTAGTCGTAGGTGAAGGGGGTGTACTGGTAATTAGCCTGAATGTCAAGCCCCCAGTGGCTTTCTTTGCCAAACAATACCTTTAACCCTGTAGCTGTTTGAGTAGTGAAGGTAAAGCTATTCTTTGAGTCATCAATCAGTCCCCAATAATTGACATAATCCACAATGGCCAAACCAACACCTGCTCGTACATACGGACGGATGATGGAGGTTACGGGCGTAAAGTAGTAGGAGCCATGTCCCAATAGGGCATAGTGGCTGAGCGTACGAGTTTGAACGGCCGAAATATCGGTGCCGTCGAAATTATAAATTTGGCGAGGAAGCCGTTGTTTGAATACTCCTGACTGGAACTGAACGCCCAGCGAGTAGTTTTGGGTATAGACTAATTCGCCAGAAAGGGCAATTTGTGTGCTTGAAAGCTGGTCAAGGTAAGTGGACATACCTCCCGTAGGTTGAGCTACTCCATACCGAAGCGTGAGCTGGTACGAATTGTACCGCAGATAAGGCGATAGCGATTTATCTTTCTGACGTTTTTCTTTTTCGCCTTCTTGATAGCCAATCCGAATCTGCGCTTGGGCACTCAAAGTCGCTAATAACACAAGTACCATACTCAAAGAAAGAAGCCGTTTCATAGGTTGATTCTAATTTGTTATGCAAGTTAATGGTATTTCATAATTTTTAAAATCACTTACAATTTTGCAACTTTCTTGACCGTTAGATGACCTCCCTGTTGGATTTCGAGTAGGTACAGTCCGCCATTAAGTGGTTGGATAGGAAGCTCTTGCACCAGTGTTTCGGTGTCTTTGTAAGGTTTCCAGTGGTTATACGAATGTCCCGTAGCATCTCGCAATAGCAGCTCTACCTCACCTCGATACCCACTTTTTATCTCGACTCTAATCCGATTCCCTGCTGGATTCGGGGCTATGCTGATGTGTTCTTCCAGCGGTTCGGTTACAGACGTTACGGTAGGGAACGCCGCCCAGGGTACCAAACCGCTTTCGGGTTTAGGGAGTTTTACCGTCGTAAAAATGTGAAACTCGCCTGGTTGCAAGGTCATAGGCATATCCAATTCTGAAATATTGACTTCTTGATTCGTGAAATAGTCATACCACTTGCCAGTAGAAGCAAAACGAACAGAAGTACTGTATTCTTGTATATCGAAGTTGCCAACAATACAAACATTCATAGAGGCATCCGTGATGTTGAGTTGTTTCAATTTGCTAGAGCCATTTAGGGTAAATGATGAACTTCTAAAGGCTTGCTGGGTGGTTTTGAGTTTAATCAGTTCTGCAAAAACTTTATAGAGTTTTTGGCGTTCGGGCACTTGTAGGTAATCCCATTTGAGCGGCTTTTTGCCGGTTCGACCATTCTGGTCTATCGAAATATCGTAGCCAATTTCGCCAAATTGCCATAAAAGTTTAGGGCCTGGTGTGCCAAACAAAAAAGCAGCAGAAGCTTTGATGCGTTCGAGGGCGTTCGATAAGGTGCGAGTACTGTACAAAGCATTTGCGGTTCCATTATTTACCGCATCCCAAAGCAGACGCTCTTCGTCGTGGCTTTCCATGTACCCTATAACAGCAGGCTTTTGAAAACCTCGTTCGGCATACGAAAGCCGATTGATCGTGCTGTTTTGCCCTTTAATGGCGTTCCGAAACTCTCCGTTCAGGTTTCCCCACAGCATCATACCGTAGTTGGCTAATTCCTGTTCTTCACGGTCGTCGGCAAAATGTTCTAACATTACGTATGCCGAAGGGTCAACCACACGAATCTGGTCATAAATCCGTTTCCAGATAGCCACTCGGCTGGCGTCATAGCTACTCCACAAACCCACATTAGTACCTGAATTGGTCTGCGTGAAGCCTTTTGAAAGGTCAAACCGGTAGCCATCTATCCGATATTCTTGCAGCCAGTATTGGCATACTCGCTGCACAAAGTCTTTGGTAGCCTGACTTTCGTGATTGAAATCAAAGAAAACACTGAACGGATGAGTGGCCTGCTGATTAAACATTGGGTTGTCTTTGCTGGGTTGTGAGCTATCCCAATACATTTTTACGTATGGGAACTCATAATCAGCATGGTTCAGTACCATATCAAGCACAACAGCAATGCCGTTTTGGTGGCATTTGTCTATGAATGCTTTGAAGTCGTTGGCCGTACCGTATGCCTTGTCGGGTGCAAAGTAAAAGACAGGATTGTATCCCCAGCTATCGTTGCCCGTAAACTCCATCACAGGCATGAGTTCGATGCAGTTGACCCCCAGATTTTTTAGATAGGGGAGGGTGTCGGCCAGCGTTCGATAGTTTTGTGTGCCAATAAAATCTCGCACCAACAACTCATACACTACTAAATCTTGCGATTGGGGGCGTTTGAAATTGGTCGTTTTCCAAGTATAGACTGGAGGGTTGGTTTGTAAGACAGAAACCATATTACCCTGCGCCTGCGACGGAAACGCCTTCAAGTTAGGATACGTAGTACCTGAAATAAAACTGTCGTTGTTGCGGTCGAGGAGTTTTTCGGCATAAGGGTCGGCTACAGCGATTTTGCCATCCACTAAGTACTCAAAGGCGTATTCTTTGCTGGGCTCTAAGTTGGACAATTCAATCCAAAAGCGTTTGCCGTCAGGGGTTCGATTCATCAATGAGGCATTGGTTTGTTGCCAGTTGTTAAAATCGCCTAAGGCATAAACAAAACTCTTACCCGGTGCATATAGCACAAGCGTTGCTTTGGTGGCAGATTGATAATTAATGCCATCTTTCAGATTGGCAGGAAGTGGTGAAATGGCAGGGATTGGGTTCACAATAAAGGTAAATTCTTCGGTAGCGGTTTCAGTAGTGGTTTGAGCCGTGATTTTGATGGTGCGTCGTACGTTAGCCACCCCACCAGCACCTACCACATCCGCAAGAGAGTCGGTATTAAGAATGGGACTACGATTGGCACCATTTACACTCAAGGTCATAGTGCAAGGCTGTGAGGCTAGGGCTTTAATGGATACATTGGTGCCTGCTTCTACATAAAATAATTTTTCGGTTGGATTGGCGAATGCCACATAGAGTTTGCTGTCGTAAATAGTAAACAAAAAATCTTCTGTTTGGCTGCTACCGTTGCCGTTTTTGGCCAACACTCCCATCCATGCCAGTGTTTTGCCACCCGAGATGGCCAGATACTGATTGGGAGTAAGCTTAATGCTCCATCTATCATTGCCTAGTGGGGTCAGTTTGCTAGGCTCGTAAGGCTGATTGAAGCTGCCTTGCCCCGTGGGGCCGAACTCCGCTTTTTTGTTGTTGACATCACTGCCTCCCCAAATCCAAGCATATAGGTCTGACGATTTTCCTAATAGCCCAGTTGCTCGGCTATCTTTCGATTGCTTGAGGTCAAAAATAATCGTGATCTCTTTGGTGGCAGTCGGGAAGTAGGGCGATACCGTAACGTACTGAGCCAATACCGGTAAGCTTAGGCAGCAGACCACTAAGCAAGACCATACTCGTTTGAAAAGAGGAAGAAAAAAAGTCAACATGGTTCATTCATCATATAATGCTCAAAAATACAAAATGATATGGCTTCCTTCCTATTTTTTATTAGCTTTGAAAAGAATACACTCATGCAAGTGAGCTAATACGAGTTGTTCAGGGCAAAAAATCATTCAAAACCCAAGTACTCTAAAACGCTTGTTTTGATAACATAATAAAAGGAATAGCCTTATGAAAACAACAGCAAAACGATTATTAAACAGATGCACCATAGCAGTGGTAACTCTGCTTTTGTCAGGATATGCTCAAAGTCAACGCCTATACAATGGACGTGCTCCCCTTAACTCTCCTTATCCGGCACGAGGGAGTGTGTTTTTTAGTGAAAACTTTTTACCCGGCGAATTCCGAGTAGTGGGTGGGCCATTTTACCAAGCAGCTATCCTCTACAACATGTATAACAACGAGATTATCGTGAAAATGGGTAAAAAGCGCCGAAAATTAGGAAGCTCACAAGGTACTGAGTTCAAGATTGGAAACCACCATTTTGTGTCGGTGAAGCGTCATTTTTACGAATTGTTGTATGATGGAAAAGTGAAACTACTCCGAAACTATTATTGTACACTGCTAGTAAGAGGTGTGGACGAAGCCCCAGGGCGTTATTTTACCCGAGAAGAGTACTACCTCTATTTGTCGAATGGGAAACTCAAACTCATCGACCCTTCCAAGAAAACTTCTGTGCTCAATGCTCTGCGTCCAGAACAGGTAGAGGTAACTATCAACGAAGATATGCTACACCTTCATAAAATTGACTATCTCAAAGAAGTATTGGAGCAGTATTTTCCGAGTTGAGGATAGCTTATTTTCAAAAATTGTTACTCATCCCACACCACATACGGCTTCAGGGCTTCGTAAACTCGGTGGATTGGCAGGCCCATTACCGTAAAAAACGAACCCTCAATACGCTCAATACCCGCCATCCCGATAAAATCTTGTACCCCATACGACCCCGCCTTGTCGAACGGATGACACGTTTTGATATAGTAGCGGATTTCTTCGTCGGTTAATTCCTTAAAATACACCTTGGTCGTATCAGCAAAGGTCACGATGCGTTCATTTGAGCGTAAACACACCCCCGTAATAACTTGGTGCATCTGCCCCGACAATTTGCGAAGCATCACAAAAGCTTCATCCGAATCGCTTGGTTTATTCAAAATTTCTCCGTTGATTAGTACGACGGTATCGGCTGTCAGGAGTAGCGTATCGTCGGGGAGGTCGTCAAATGCAGCGGCTTTTTCGATAGCCAAAAAGACGGGGACTTCGTCAGGTGGCATCGTACTCGGAAACAACTCGTCGGTCGGTTTTACCTGTACATCAAAGGTAAAACCCGCTTCACTCAAAATTTGCCTGCGCCGAGGCGAATTAGAGGCCAAGAGGAGGGATTTGCTAAGTTTCATGTAACAAAGTAAATAGCCGAACGTCTAAACTAAAAGCAGAAGGGAGAAGATTCGTGTCTGCTCTGAGTAGGCTGATAGAGGTGTTCTGCTTGTAAACTCCTGATAGTGAGAATTTTGTTGGTTTTTTTGTTGAAAACTGCTACTGAACCGCAGTTATTCCAACAAAAAAGCCATGTAGTTAATAATAAACCGTAATGTGCTGGTGGTGAACTGTTTTTTAGAGAGGCGGGTTAGGGTTAAGCAATTGCCACACCAACGTTGGCAAAAAGGTTGGTTGTTGGGATGGCTTTTCTTCATGGTTGTTAATGCTTGGGGGCAGCAAGTTGCCAAAGACACGCTTCGCAAGGCAACAAGCCAAGAGCGAGACAGTACCTTCTATACGAATCTGAAAAACAAGATGAACAAAAGTTCGGTAGGGCGAGAAATCTACAACTTTTTGTTCAGAGACGTGTACAATTCCAATGCTTCCCGGCAGGTTCAGACCATAGAGGTGAACCCCTTTTTAGAGCACGAAGGCAAGGTGATTCGGCACATCGTTATTCGGCGCTTTGATGTGTTTGGCCCCAGTGTATATGATACGCTTCGCAAACCTTCCAATTGGGTAGAACGTTTTGGCAATAAACTTCATAAAGAAACGCAAGAGAGCGTCATTAAAAACTCCTTTTTGCTGTTTGAAGAAGGCGAGGTGTTGCGCCCACAAACCCTGTGGGACAACGAACGTCTGCTTCGCCAAGCCTCTATTTTTCACGATGCTCGTATCTTGGTAGTGCCCGACAAACGCTTTGCCAACCTGGTAGATGTGTATGTGATTACGCACGATGTCTGGTCGCTAAACCCCAATATAGACATTGGCGGAACGAATAAATTTGGTCTTGAGCTGGAGCAAAAAAACTTTAGAGGATTGGCGCATACGTTCACAAATACCATTCGGTACAATGGCAGTGCGCCATCACACCCCTGGGAGTTTGGGAGTTTGTACCGAATTCCCTACATCAAGCGCACGTTTATCACCGCCGAAGCACAGCTTCAACTGTATCGTGACTTCAAAATCGTGTCGGCCAAAGCGTATCGTCCCTTCATAACACCCGAAACTAAGTATGCGGGTGCCGCCGAGTTGAGCTACAATCGTATCACTAACTATGTATATGATTTGGGCGATTCGGTGCGGTATGAGTCGTTTCCGTTGAATTATTTTTATGGTGATATTTGGCTCGGAAGGGCATTTAAGCTGGATTTGGGCAGCAAATTGCTTAACGAACGAGCCCGACTGGTCATAGCGGCCCGTACCAATCGATATATTTTTACCGAACGCCCTCAAGTTAGCTTAGACTCTAATCGTCTGTATGAAAATCGGAGTACGTACTTGTTTAGTGTAGGCTTTTCAAACCGCCAATACCGACGAGACGTGTTGATTTATGGCTTTGGCCGTACCGAAGACGTTCCGTATGGCTATCTGGGTTCCATCGTGTTTGGCCACGAAAAGGCCGAATTCGGTGGCCGTGACTATTTTGGCTTTAAGTTTGCCCAAGGGCGCTATTTGCCCAAAAACTGGGGGTATCTCTACACTTTGGCTAACTTTGGCTACTACAATAGGGGAGGAGATATTGAGCAAGGGGTACTTTCGTTAGAAGCCAATTATTTTAGTGGTTTACTCAAACTACGGCGGGCTAACTTGAGGCAGTTTATCAATTTGCGCTATACCACGGGCATCAATCGCTTTAACTTTGAGTACATTGGCATCAGCGGAGCCGACGGAATCAGGGGGGCTAATAGCAGTAAACTGCTGGGTACAAAGCGCCTAACGCTCAATCTCGAAACCGTGCTATTTTCGTCTTTTCAAGTGGTTGGTTTTCGGATTGCATCGTATGCTTTTGCCGACTTGGGCTTAGTCGAAACCAGCAATCAGTCCCTGTTGAGTAGTCCTATCTATCAAGGCTTTGGCTTAGGATTTAGGTTTCGGAACGAAAACCTCACCTTTAACACATTCTCCGTCCGGTTTGCTTTCTATCCTAATATTTTTTCTACCTCTCAACTGGGCTTTGACTTGGGTGGCGAAACGCCGCTACGCCTTCGGGACTTTACCATTGAACAACCCGAAATTGTTCCGTTTCGTTAAAAGTTGTTAAAAACTCGGCAAGAGTAAAAAGAGTAATTGTTGCTAACTAATTGATTAATAGTCTATTGTGTACTATTTCGCTCGTATTGATTTTAAAACAGTTAATTTTTTTAAAAATATATGTTGTTACATATAATGTTTATACATTATATTTGCATCATCAAATCAACGCAGTATGTCCATTGAGCACGATATAAAGCAGCAAAAGCCGTTTCGGAGTCCATATCAACGGATGGTGGTGAATATTTCGTACACAGCCAACTGGCTTAATGCGAACTTGGCCGAAATACTAAAGCCCTACGATTTGTCTATTCAGCAATATAACGTATTGCGGATTTTGAGAGGGCAGCACCCGAATCCCACTACGGTCAATGCGATTATTGAGCGGATGCTCGATAAGCAGTCTAACGCTTCTCGACTGATAGATAAGCTGTTATCCAAAGAATTGGTTAGTCGGCGTATCTGCCCAGCCGACCGTCGGGCGGTGGATATTGTCATTACGCCCAAAGGATTAGAAGTCCTTGCCGATATTGATGAGCTGAACGTGCAGTGGGAAAAACAGTTGGAGGGGATTTCGACCGACGAGGCGAATGTATTGAGTCAACTGCTGGACAAAATCAGAAAGTCAGACGAAACAGACGTGTGAAAACAATCTAAAACAAACAATTACTCAATCCATTTTTAACACAATTCAAAACAAATGAAAACAATCAAAACCGTAGCGGTATTAGTAGTAGCCGCATTGGTATCACTCAATGTAATGGCCGACAAAGGCAAAAAAGCAACAACCTACAGCGTAGATGTTCAGAAAAGTACGTTGGGCTGGTATGGCAAAAAATTCACTGGCGACCACAACGGCGCCGTTGCCATTAGCAAAGGAAACTTGGTAGTAGAAGGCTCGAAATTGGTGGGTGGTACCTTTGAGGTAGATATGAACTCTATTACTTGTAAGGATTTGACCGATGCTGGATACAACGCTAAGTTGGTAGGGCACCTCAAGTCTGAAGACTTTTTTAACTCGGCGCAGTTTCCGGTTTCTACGTTCAAAATCACAAAAGTAAGCCCTATTGCAGGCGCCAAAGCGGGTGAAGCCAACGTAACCATCACAGGTGATTTGACTATTCGTGGTGTAACGGCACCCGTATCATTCCCTGCTACGGTGTCTGTTCAGGCTGGAAATTTATCAGCAAGCGGCAAAATCACCGTTGACCGTTCTAAGTACAACATTAAGTACCGTTCAAAATCATTCTTTGGCGATTTAGGAGACAAAGTAATCTACGATGAGTTTGAACTTACCGCTAACTTAGTGACAGGTAAAGCGATCTAATTCATTGATTTTTAGAAGTATTACGTCCCGTTTGTTCTGGCAAGCGGGACGTTTGCTTTTATAAGCTTGGGAGCTCTTCAAATCGGATGAGTTGCTCCAGAGGCGTAATGACGCCCGTTTGCCAATTGATGTGCCAGCATAGAGTTTGTAAGCCATTGGTGAGGGCCATGAAGGGGGCTTTTAGCACAAAGTTATAACGAGAAGCCTGTTCAAAAACGGCAGGCGAAAGCGGTATGTTCGTTGCTTTGCACTCGATGAGTAGAAATGGATTTCCCTGACGGTCAAAGGCTTGTACGTCAGAACGCTTGCTGAGCTCATGATAGGTAAGGCCACTTTCTAACGACAAGAGCGATTTAGGATAGGCTAACTCATTAACCAAATAAGCCGTTACATGTTGGCGTACCCACTCTTCGGGGGTAAGAAAGACGAATTTGCGACGAATGTTATCGAAAATGTACAATTTTTCGTCTATTTTCTTAATTTTGGGGTTAATCTTAGGGAAAATCAGTGGCGGATACATAAGGCGACGGGTAATGAGGGTTACGATTGCTTGCTTCTTGAACTGATAACCTACTTCTTCTAATCCACAAAACTCACCAGCATGAAAACCAAAAAAGACATTGTTGATAACTGGCTGCCACGCTACACAGGTACCCCTCTCGATAAGTTTGGCGAATATATTTTGCTTACAAATTTCATTAATTATGTGGAGATGTTTGCAGAAAAATTTGGGGTTGATATTCTTGGTAAAGATCGCCCTATGCAAACAGCTACTCACAACAATATTACCATCATCAATTTTGGGATGGGTAGTGCGATGGCTGCTACCGTGATGGATTTGTTGACAGCCGTCGAACCCAAAGCCGTGTTGTTTTTGGGGAAATGCGGTGGCTTAAAGAAAAATACCCAGCTTGGCGACTTGATTTTGCCGATTGCCGCCATTCGTGGCGAAGGAACCAGTGATGACTACATGCTTCCTGAAATTCCGGCGTTACCGTCGTTCCGACTACAGCGTTCGGTGTCGTCAATGATTAAAAAACACGAATTAGACTACTGGACTGGCACGGTGTACACCACCAACCGACGAGTATGGGAGCATGACGAAGATTTTAAAAATTATCTACAAGAATTGCGAGCGATGGCCATTGACATGGAAACGGCCACCATCTTTGCCGTTGGCTTTGTGAATTCGATTCCGCATGGAGCTCTTTTGCTGGTATCTGACAACCCCATGACACCAGAAGGTGTAAAAACCGAGGAAAGTGATAAGAAAATCACCTCTAATTTTGTGGACAAACACCTCCAAATCGGCATTGATTCCTTGCTCGAATTGGCAAGCTCTGGCGAATCGGTGAAGCATTTGCGATTTGAGTAAACGAACTAACTTAATAAAAAAGAAGGCTTAAAACTCACAGTTTAAGCCTTCTTTTTTATTAAGAATATCAATTATTCTTCCACTGCTTTCCTCACAACTACCTTCCGAACCCCCATCTTGGCTCTCTTGATTTCACGGCGACTGATTTTGCGAGCATCTATCAAAATTCGGTAGCGAGTTGCATTTTGCAAAAGCAATACACCGGTCATGACCAGAATATAAGCATAAGTACCCGTCAAAAACCAACGCAAAAAAGGTTCTTTGTCATAGCGCATGATAGCTGCTTCGCACAAGATGGCCAATCCTGAGCCAATAAGCAAAATACTAACAGAGGTCAGTATCAAATATTTGGCACGAAAACTCAGTCGTTTTACTAATTTTTTGCCAGGGGGTTTCGGATTTTTCATGGTGTGCCCAAAGTTAGTAATATAGCCCTAAAAAATCAAGCCTATTTTACAGTTTTAATGTTTTTGTGGCTTGATTATCAGTAACTTATCAGTAGTTCGACTGGTAATCCCATCTCGAAAAGTCAGTCAACCTTCAACTGCCTACTCGCTACTGACTACCTATTGAACTCCCAAGGCTTTTAATTGTTGGGTTGCCGCCTGGAAATTAGGGTCCACTACCAAGGCTTGTTTCAGGTCTTGAATCGCCCCTTGTTGGTCGTTAAGTTGCAATTTGGCGATGCTTCGATTGTAATAATTAGCTGCCGCTTTGTTGCCGTCTTGGTCAATAATAATGTTGTAAAGCTCTATGGCTTTTTGAGGCTGATTTGTATTGATATAAACTGTGCCCAGACTCATCCTGATTTGTGGGGCTTGTTGTGGATCAAGTGCAATGGCTTTTTCGTAATCAGCAATGGCTTTTGCGGGTTCGGTAGTGAGGTAGCCAACGGCTCGGTTGACATAGGCTGTCGCTCCAGCCCCATGCTCAATGGCCTTGGTGAAGGTTTCTACTGCTTTTTGGGTTTGACCTTTAAAGCCGTACGCCGTTCCTAAGTTTTCGTAGGTAGTTACATCGGT
Organism: Spirosomataceae bacterium; assembly: GCA_046329195.1. Classification (GTDB taxonomy): domain Bacteria; phylum Bacteroidota; class Bacteroidia; order Cytophagales; family Spirosomataceae; genus JAXLVB01. Next base: position 350,826 of record JAXLVB010000002.1, read on the forward strand.
ATTACCTAATCTGATGGCCGTTTCGAGTGCCTTGATGGCCTCATCAAACTGACCTTTTACGCCCAAATAACGGCCCAGCGTGCTGTAGGCACGGTTGTCGTTAGGATATACTTCGGTGATACGAGTGAAAAACGTCCCCGAGTTTTGCCAAACGTTGACCTGTTGAGTGGTTACATAAAAACAAAACCCAACAAATGCCATAGATAGCCCCCATACTGGCACTTTGAGTGAAGGCCGTTGCGCAATGAGCTGCCCCAAGGCCATAGCTAACAAGAAAAACAAACCAAAATACGGTAAATAGGTGTAGCGGTCGGCCATGATGGCTGCGCCTACCGAAATAAACTGAAGCACAAGTGCAACTGTTACAAGAAAGAACCCAACTCCAAAAGCCACTAGCTTTGTTCGAGTCACCGACCATGCAGTGAGCCCCATAACAAGGATAAAAAACGGGATACCATACCAGTAATAAATAGCATCGCCGCCGTCTTTTTCGTATGGATAAAAGCCACTTAAATGCAACGGGTAGACCAATTTGTAGCAATACATCATGAACCCATAAAGAGCAAATAGAAGCCGCTCTCCAATGGTAAAAACCCCTAAATCCAAGGCTTTTTTACTAGTCCCAACGGTTTGAGTAAGTCCATGGAAATTGCCCCCAGCTTGTATGTCAACCGCAATCAAACCAAATACTAACGCAAGCACCCAAAACAGCCACTTTTCGGTAAGGAGTTTGATGGTGAGGGGGCGTCCTTTCCAATAGTCGAGCAAGAGCATCACGGCGGGGAAGACCACCGCTTGCGCTTTGGACAAACACGACATAACAAACAGTACAAGACTCCAAATAAACCATTTGCGTTGGGTCGAATCAATGTACTTGAGGTACGTAATACAACCTGTCAAGAAGAAAAACCCATACAGCACGTCTTTGCGCTCGGAGGTCCAGGTGACAGACTCTACCCGCATCGGGTGTACACTAAATAACAAGGCAGTGAGTAAGGCTACGAACAGATTTTTGTTACTAAGCGACCACGCTAAATAAAAGACTACCAACACATTAATTACATGTAGAAGCGTATTAGTTACAATAAAAGGACGTGCTTGTTCCCAACCCGAAAGCCCTGCATTGATAATAAGCGAAACAATGGTCAAGGGATGGTAGTTAAGCGCTACGGTAGTGCGAAACGCCTGCCTGACAGACGCCAACGAGGGGTTGGTTACTAAGTAGTTTTCTGTAACGTAAATCTGGTCGTCCCATTGGATAAACTCATTGTCAAAACCGCCCCAAAAGGCTAAAAAGGTTGTAATAACCAATACAGTACCACTTCCCCAGAGCAACAATTGTTGGCTGTCTATAGCAGAAGTAGCATTAGGTTTTGCCGAAGTTTTAGCCGTTACTGGTGAGTTCGTAGGTGATTGAACAATATTTTTATTTTTTTTGATAGGCTTTGCCATATTGTTTTAGCGTCTGGAGGTAAATCTATTGCACCGCAACTCCCAAGTTCTGGAGTTGTTGTTTAGCTTGCACGTTGGTTGGAGATACTTGCAACACTTTCTGTAAATCTTGAATAGCCCCGTTTCGATCATTCATACTAAGCCGAAGCATGCCTCGGTTGTATAAATGTTGCGGCTCTTTGTTGCCGTATTTGTCAATGGCCTCGTTGTAGGCTGCTAAGGCTTTGTCTAACTGTTGAAGATTGATATAACACGCACCTTGATACCCTTTCAAGCTGCCGATAGATTGTGGATTAGCCGCACTTTTCATCAAAATGTCAATATCCTGCAAAGCTCTTTGTGGGTCTTTGGTGGTAAGCCCCATCACCCGATTGTAGCGAGCAGAGGTATTGTCTGGTTCAACCTCAAGGGCTTGGTCAAAATAGCTCAAGGCTTTGTCCATTTGTCCTTTCATTCCGTAGGCAATTCCCAACTTATCAAATACATTTCCTTGTTTAAGGCCTAACGAAACCGCTTTTTCTAAATCAACCATTGCGGCATCAATCTGCCCATTTTCGCCATACCAGTTCCCTCTAACCGCCAAGGCACGCACGTCATTAGGTTGGATTTCGATGCGTCGAGAAAACAGTGTTTCAGTGGTTTTCCAGACTAATACTTGCTTAGTTGTGAGGACAAAACACCACGCAGCAAAGGCCAACGTAAGCCCTATCGTTAAATAGCCCAACAGCGGTTTAGGCTGGGTTAGGCGATAAAGCGTCATGAACAACATGAAAAATAGACCAAAATAAGGTAGATACGAGTACCGGTCGGCCATGATAGCCACGCCAACCGAGATAAACTGTAGAACCAATAAAATAGTGACAAAGTAAAAGCCCATACCCAAGGCGTATAGCTTGGTACGTTTGGTAGAAAGGTACACTAACAACCAAGCCAAGGGAAAGAAGAGAAAACCGTACAAGTACTCAGAGGGTGTACTCCCATCGGCAAACTTCACAAAAGGATAAAGAGGCGATAAATTAACAGGATAAAAAATACGAACTATGTACATCATGAATCCGTACATGCCCATCTTGATTCTGTCTAAAAGGTTAAAGCCTTCAAAATCAATGGCATGAGCTTCGATACTGATGCTTGGAATAAGACCAAAGAACGTTCCTCCCCCCTGAATACTCATGGCAATAACCCCAAACAAAAGGGCAATGGCAAAAAACGGTATCTTCTCCAGAAGCACTTCTTTGGCTTTCCAATCACGATTTTCGTAGTAGTCCAAGAGCATCAAGACAAGCGGCAAAACCACGGCCTGCGCTTTAGAAAGACACGACAGCACAAAGGCTACTAAGGTGTAAATGAGGAATTTGCGTTGTAAGGTCTGTTGGTACGAAAGGTACGTATGACAAGCCAACAGAAAAAAGAAGGTGTAAAGCACATCTTTTCGTTCCGAAATCCAAATCACCGACTCGACCCGCATCGGGTGAATCCCAAAGAGCAAAGCTACTGCTGCTGCCACAAGCCAGTTTTGGTTGGATAACCGTGCGGCTAACCAATAGACCAACACCACATTGCCTACGTGAATCAGTACGTTAGTAACCACAAAGGGCGTAGCATCTTGCAGGCCGCTTCCCCACATGGCATTGAGCATGAGGGTAAATACCGTAAGAGGGTGATAGTTGAGCGACAGCGAAGTCGAAAATACTTTGCCAAGATTGCTCCACGACGGGTTCTGAATGAGCGGGTTGGTGAGCAGATACACGTTGTCGTCCCACTCAACAAAGGTGTTTTGAAACCCACCTTTGAAGGCCATAAACGTAACCCCTGCCACCAACACTCCCAAGGCATACCGAAGCCAAGTAGGTTGTGAAGAGGCAGTAGGGGCAATGCGAGCAGACAAGTTGTTTTTACCAACAGCCTCTTCTGTAGGCTGAGAGACAGGAGGTTTTGCCGTCGTATGTTTCGGTTTAGGTGTATTTTTTTTTGCCATTGGATTATAGTTCTTTCAATGAACAACTTCCTATGTTTTCAAATTTATATACTTTACAATCAATTGTTTAATGCAGTTTGCCTCAAATTGAAATTCTATAAAAAATGCCACCAAGAGGATTCTTGATGGCAAATTAAGTAATTTTCTTTTGGGATTGGTAATAAAACGGCCTAATACAACACCCAAGTGTCTTTGCTGCCGCCCCCTTGTGAGGAGTTTACCACCAACGACCCCTTGCGAAGCGCCACACGGGTAAGCCCGCCGGGAATCACCTCGATGTCATTGCCATAGAGGATATATGGGCGCAAATCCACGTGGCGACCTTCAGGATTTTCGTTGTCTTCTACCAAACATGGTACTCTCGATAGCGAAATAGTGGGCTGTGCAATATAGTTGCGAGGATTTTCCTTGATTTTCTGGCGGAACAACTCGTGGTCGGCCTTGGTTGCTTTGGGGCCAATGAGCATCCCATAGCCGCCAGCCTCGTTGGCTTCTTTTACTACCAATTTCTCAATGTTTTCGAGCACGTACTGGCGGTCGTCGTCTTCACGGCAGATGTAGGTACGTACGTTCGGAATGATGGGGTCTTCGCCTAAATAATACTTGATAATCCGAGGCACGTAAGCATAAATTACCTTGTCGTCGGCTACGCCGGTGCCTGGTGCATTGGCCAAAGCGACACGGCCTTTTTTGAATACTTCAAAAATACCCGGAATCCCGATGAGCGAGTTTGGATTAAAGGTCTTAGGGTCCAGAAAAGTATCGTCAATGCGGCGATAGATAACGTCCACAATCTGAAAACCTTTGGTCGTACGCATCTTAACGTAGCCGTCAGTGACCACCAAATCACGAGTATCCACCAACTCCACACCCATTTGTTGTGCCAAATAACTATGCTCAAAGTAAGCCGAATTGTAAATCCCGGGCGTGAGTACCACTACGGTTGGGTCGGGGCGGCTTGCGATATGTTGGAGCATCTGCAAGAGCCTGCTGGGGTAGTCTGAGATGGGGCGAACGTCAGTTTCGGCCAATACTTCGGGGAAGGTCTGTTTGAGAAGCTCTCGGTTTTCGAGCATGTAGGAAACTCCCGACGGACAGCGGAGGTTGTCTTCCAACACCATAAACTCGCCATCGTTGCCCTTGATGAGGTCGGTGCCTGTAATGTGGCACCAAATGCCCTTGGGTGGTTTAAGACCGATGCAAGGCTCCAAAAAACACTTCGACGACTCAATCAAATCACGGGGCACAATGCCATCTTTTAGGATTTTTTGGTCGTTATAAACGTCGTCAATAAACAGGTTGAGTGCATGAATACGCTGCTTGAGACCCTTTTCTAAGCGGTTCCACTCGGCGGCTTCTACAATGCGTGGAATAATGTCCATAGGCATAATCCGCTCGGTTCCTTCGCTTTCTGAATACACGTTGAAGGTAATCCCCATTGCCATCATGGCCCGCTCGGCTGCCTGCTGACGGCGTAGCATTTCTTGGTAGCTCAATTGCTCGACTCGCTGACGAAACGCCTCATAACCAGGCTTAATGCTACCTTGTTGGGTGAACATTTCGTCAAAAAAACCTTCGGTTTGGTATTGGTTAAAAGAAAAATTCATGGGCAAGTTGAGTTAGTATTTTGTTTCACAATAAGCGCAAAATAAAGAACCAACATCGGCAAAACAAGAAAAAGTCGGAATTTTATTTGGGAGAAGGGCGACAAAAGAACGCTTGGGCGTAAGCTGAGCTATCACTTTTGCTATCGCCTTACAATCAACACGAGCTACCTGCAAGGGAGAGATTCATTTGGGTTTTAAGTTGTAAATGACCCTTGATAAGAGAAAAACACTTGAATTAATAGAATTTCTTTTGGTCATTCGTATTTTATCGTCCTGCTTGCTCTGCTGCATTGCCTACCCAGGTTGAAAAGTTTTTATGCCCGTTGTCATTAATCCAACAATATGTGTCGAATTTGTCGGAGAACTTAAATGATTTGCCAAAGTCATTTGATAACCAGCCGTCCTCGAAGTAAAGTGTATTTGACTTCTTATTGTTTATTTCAGGTAAGTCAGCAAACTCAACCCATTTTCTATTTACAAGTTCGTAAAACCTGATTTTTTTGCCGTCTTCTGATATTTTAAATGCAAGCCTGTCAAGCGGATTTAGTCCTCGAGATGAAATAGCTTGGTCTTTACCCTTTATTCTGTTTATGTGTATTCCCAGTATTCCATTTCCTTTTTCAAAACTTTTTACTATTTCATACTTGACCCAACGTCTGTCGGAAGTTTCATCTCCAATAAGAACTGTCGTAACAGAGGTTTTCTTTAAACCCGTTTCAATTAAATTCTTTATTACTGTCGAACCTTTGCTTTTTTCTTTTTCCCAAATTGAGCCGTCAATAAATGAATCTGAACTATTGTTTAGCAACCAACTGTTTCTAACAACATTTACTTTGAAGTTCTTCACATCTTCATAGCAGAAACTAAAAAATGTATAACGTGGCATTTATTTAACTGTTTTTGTAAGTTCGTAGTCATTTATATTTTGTCTTATAGCTACAGCTATGTCGATATATTTATTGTGATTTGTAATAAAGTCTGCCCACTTAACGGAATGAATGAAGGACGAATAACCCTGATACGGTTTACTTCCGATATGATTTTCACATTCTGTAAATACTGGATTTTTTACATTAAACATATTGTCACGTAGAATTTGAAATAGAAAATCTGTTTTTAAAGTCCTACACTTACAGTATGGGCAAGAGTTATCTACGATATAATAGTCATAGTTTCCGAGTGTGTCAGGAAGAACAACCGCTAAAACAGCATTTGTTTTGCTTCTCCCTCCTTCTCGGGATTGCTCTTTAAGAGAATATGAAATCTCCCAAGGTATCCATTGGTCTTTTTCAGCACTGTAAATCTCTTTCATACCTTTTGAAATCAAAACGATAGTTACAGAGCTATCAAATATCTTGTCCCCCAACTTTGAACCAATTGTTGAATCTTCTAGCGTACTCATATCCTCTCCATCATCTTCACCCTTATAAATATGGTCGCCTTGTTCAAGCAACTCATCAATTTTATCAACATAGTGTCGAGCAGTAGTTACAACTTTTTGCTTTCGAACGTTACCAAAAAAATCTCTAACATCCTCATAAATGTTCAAGTCCTGAACTTGTGAATCGGAGTATTTGTATGATACGAAAATCTTTTTTCCCATTGCCGAATTTTTTAAATGTAATCTTGTAGTAAATCTCTAAATAATGCCATATATGCGTAATCATTCATTAGTCGAATGTCATAAGCTTGTGGTTTGTTTTCATAAAGAATTCTGGCTGCTGCACCAGTGCTTGCTATGGGCAAAATCAAAGCATTTGGATGTCTTTCTTTGAACATTAAATACTCATCATTTATTCCTTCCATACCACCGATAAAAATTCCAACTTTAAAATCATTATCCTCAATCATTCGCTTTCTCATAAATATCACACTTTCTTTATCGGAGTGATTTATTATAGGTGTTAAAACAATGTTTTCAAAAGCACCATTGTCCTTCGGGAAAGATTTTTGAAAAGCAAGCGATTGATATAAGGTTACGTGGTCTTTCGATTTAATATCCATTCTATCCATCACAAAACGAATCAAAGGAGTAATGGAAGGATGTCCGCCCCAAATAAGATGTGCCTGCGGAATTACTACTGTCGCTAATGCCCGAACAGCGTCTCTTATTGAAACAATATCAGCAGTATCATAGTATTTCTTATCTCTGTCAGGATAAGGAATACTTGCAGATAAAAACACTTTGTTTAAATTGTCCTTAGCCATTCTTCTACTTTTACGATTTTAATGGTTTTAACTGGAAGATAATTATCTAACCAATCCAAATGTTTTAGCCATTTTTCTCTAATGTTTCTATGGTCAAAAAGCAAGTATGCTTCCGCAGTATTTTTTGATTTAATTCTCGCAACTAATTCTTCGGATTGGTTGTAAGTGAATGCTTGTGGAACTCCAACAGTTGGAATAATCACTAATTCTTTTCCATCACTTCTTTTAATAGTGATAAATTTTTCTGACTGTAAGTCGGCCTTTTTACCAACTCGATTGGATGAAGCAATAAATTCAGTAATAATATTGTCTTGTCTTGAAGCTAAACTTCTTGCACGTAGTGATTCAACTTGGCTAATTATTTTTGATATTGTTTCTGTTTTCAGATAGCTCGTTGGTTCTTTAAAGACATCATTTCCAAAGTCTGTGTCACTTAATTGAAAGGGGATGCTTAATTCTGCATCTCTTTCAAGTTTATGAGTTGGCCAAATTAACTGCAAAATACCAATTGACATAGAGTTGGCTTTAGCCAATTCTTGTGTTGTCCAATTGCTATTTAAAAAACCAGGTGTGTTCAATAAAACAACTACATCTGTGTCCGCCATTCTATGCCAAAGTTCCTCTTGAAATGGTTCACCGGGTCGAATACTATGTGTATCGAGGAAAACATCAAAGCCGTTTTTTTCTAACTGTTCAAATAACTGTATTGCAACTGTTGAAGATTCATCTCTTTTGTAACTAATAAATAGTCTTCGAGAAAGCCGCAACAAACTAAGCCCTTCTAAGATACAGGAAACTAGTTTTTCTATATCGTTACTGGTCGCCAATTCAAAACCGTTTACGTTCTCTAACGGCTTTGGAATTTCCTGTTTAAACTTAGTTATGTCTGAAGCAACAGGGAGAATTAGGTTTGCACCTTTAATAAGTGTTTCAAGTAAATCAATATTTTTGAAGTCACCAGAAATACTACCGAAGTAAAGGCAAAATGTCGGAGCATTCCCTTTGTATTCGTTATTAAAATTGGTTTCGTCAATTTCAATAATTGATTCTTTTGCTAAACCAAGTTCTTGAATATGATGATATAAAGTATCTAAAACCTCTTTGTAAAAAAGATTGTCAGAACCTAGTTTGATTATTTGATATTTTGTTGTCATTTACTTAACCAATCTTTTAACGGGGTTAAATAATATCTTCCATCAGAATCTTTTAAAGATTTATGATAATAACCTTCTTTAAAAAAATATCCCTGATAATTTGTAAAGGCTTTATAATAGTCGATGCTAGGATAAATTTGTAAATACTCATTCCCCTTATATTGAGAGTCAAGTTGCCCTTTTTCTTTGACTGGTAGAATTGCTATTTCATTTGGAAATTTATGGACATCTCCTAAACCAAGTTCCCAGTTACACCAATTTGACTCTATAGCTTTGGTAGTCGCCAGTAAAACAAACCTGTCACAATACTTAATTATCTCTTTGATTCTTTTTCCAGTATCGCCAGAAGTTTGCTCTGGCATTTTATTATCCAAACTATCTATATATACTTTCACTCCCAAATCTTCCAATAACTCAATAACTCCTGTCGCTTCTTCAAGCTCTTCAAGGTCTTTGTGTTTATGGGATAAAAACACTGTAGTTTTCGTATCATAAGCAGTTTTTGCACTGAAAGTCTTAGTTCTTTTTAATGACTCACTAATTATTGATTTTTCTAATCGTGAGCTTTTAAAATGTCCTTTTTCGAATATCATATTCTGTCAATAGTCACTTTATATTTCATTGTTAATCTGTTAGTTTTGCTGATAACAGTTTTATCTACGAAATTTACATAAGAAAATAAAATATAGCCCAATAATTTCGGCCAAAAATTAGCAAACGGCTCTTCTCCGTTACTTTCCGTTACAAAATCACCCCGTTCACTCCGCTGGCAAGCAGAAGTGAACGAGGTGATGAATCCATTCTATCAGTTCGATGAACCTAAGCCTACGGGTTTGGTCGAGGATTTTTTCAACTCTTGTACGGCTCGCTCAATCTGTTGGTCACGGCCTTTACTGAGTACTTCGGGTTCGTTTTTGACTTTTACGTCAGGCTCTAATTGGGTGTTTTCCAGGTACTTGCCATCAGTGCCTACCATACCCACTTGTGGAATCCCAAATACAAGTGTTGGGTCTATTTGCTGTTCCCACCACACAGCTGTGCCTGTGCCCGGAATCGGCATCCCCACAATCTTACCGATTTCATTAGCTCGGTACGCAAACGGGAACATGTGGGCGTCGGAGTAGTTGCTTTCGCCTACCAGCACCACCGAAGGCTTAATCCACTTTTTGAAGGGTTCGTAGCCTCGTTTTTCGCCTCGGGGCACGATGTCAATGTATTTCTTGCCATTCAAAAACGTCGCTAAGTCGTCGTGGAGCCAGCCGCCGCCGTTGAACCGAGTGTCCACAATGAGCGATTCTTTGTTGGCGTTTTTGCCCAATACCTCCTCTACAGTAGTGCGGTAGCTGGCGTCGTTCATGCCTCGCACGTGTACGTATCCCACTGTACCGTTCGAGAGCTTGTCCACCTCTTTGCGGCGAGCTTCTACCCAGCGGCGGTACAGCAACTGCGACTCTTCGCCACGGCTGATGGGCTTGAGGGTTTCTTCCCAACGAGTGTTGGTGGTAGGGTCAAAGAGCGAGAGCAAGGTGTTTTTGCCTGCTTTTCGGTTGAGGAGCGCATTAAAATCTTTGTCGGCGGTGATGTCTTCGCCGTCAATTTTCTCAATAATATGTCCTGCTTTTACTTTCGACTTAGCGATGTGGAGGGGACCTCGTTCCATCACTTCAGCTATTTTTAGCCCGTTGCCCGTATAACTTTCATCATAAAATAACCCCAACGAAGCCGTTGCGTCAGTTACCCCACCCTGTGGCGAATAGCGGCAGCCCGTATGCGAAGCGTTGAGTTCGCCCAATAGTTCGGAGAGCATTTCGGCGAAGTCGTGGTTGTTGTTGATATGCGGTACAAACCGTTTGTATTCGTCGTAATAAAACTTCCAGTCCACACCGTGGAGGTTGGTCACGTAAAACTTCTTGACCACCTGCCGCCAAGCATGGTCAAAGATGTATGATTTTTCGGCTACGTAGTTGAGGTTCATCTCGCCATTGATGGTCACAGGTGTGCGCTTACCCGATTCGGTTTCGATTTTAGACACGCCCGTTGGTCCTACCACAAAGAGCGCTTTGCCGTCTTTGGTCATTTCCATGGCAAATCCAGCGTCTTTTACCAGAATCTTGGTGTCTTTGGTGCGAGTTTCGGTAACCCATAGGTCGTTACCTTTCTCGAAGCGAGCCAAATAATACAACTTCTCTCCATCAGGCGACAGCACTGCATCCGACAATCGAGAAGAATGAATCGTCAGACGGATTTTACGGTTGTCAATGTCGTCCAGCTCCAAACTTGGAGTTGCGGCTGGCGTAGTAGGCTCTTTTTTGACCTCTTTTTTGTCTTTTGAGGGAGTAGTAGCCGCCAGTTTGCTGGCTTCTTCTTTCTCCTTCTTTTCTTTTTCTTCCTTATCTTTTTTCTCCTTGTCTTCTTTTTCTTTGAGCAAAGCCAAGTCTTCTTTGCTTAGCTTAAAGCGGTCAAAGGCTTCTTGGCTGAAGAACATCCCATACACGTCACCTTCGCCACCCCAAGAGCCGTGGTTTTTCATGCCGTCACGGTCAGAGGTATAAAGGGCCACTTTGCCATTCATGGCCCATTTGCCGCCGCCTTCGTTGTAACCACTTTGGGTGAGGTTAATCAGCTCCCCTTTGCCATCGGCAGATACCAAGCCCATGTCCGACAAAAAGTATTGATTTTCAGGGCTAAAGTCCACTAACAACCACTTGCTGTCGGGTGACCAAGCGTAATGTTGGTCGCCGTCGGAGTAGGAGTAGTTCCATTTAGAAGGCAGGGCTGTTACGATTTGTTTGGTAGCCACATCGAGTACTTTGAGCACGGTGCGTTCTTCCAGGTAGGCTATTTTTTTGCCATCGGGTGAAAATTCGGGTTGAAATTCCTCGGCTTCGGTCGCTACGACGGGTTCTTCTTTCAAGACCGTAGAAGCATAAAAATACGGCTCCTCGGCACGGGTAATCACGGTTTTATAGACGTTCCAGTTGTTGTTGCGTTCGCCTGCATACAGGAGCGTACGCCCATCGGGACTAAAGCTCACACTACGCTCTTGCTCTGGGGTATTGGTAATGCGTTTGGTGATACCCCCCTCAACCGAGGTGACAAAAATCTCCCCCCGAACCACGAGCGCAATTTCTTTGCCATTGGGCGAAACAGCCATTTCGGAAGCACCAGAGGCTATGGGCACAATTTTCTCGGTGTTCAGGTGTCCGTCGGTGAAGATTTGGACTTCGACTTTCTTAGGTTGTTGGCCTTCTCGAAGCGTGTAGATTTCGCCATGAAACGAATAACAAAGCGTACCGTCGTTGGCACGGGTCAAGAACCGCACGGGGTGTTTTTGTAGCGAAGTAATGGCGGTGCTTTGCGATGGATTACTCAACGATGATTTGAAGATGTTGAACGAACCTTTTTGCTCACTCAAGTAATAAAAATCGTTATCATTTCCTGCAAAAATAGGGTTGCGGTCTTCTACCGTTGCGGTGGTAAGTTGGGTGAATTTTTGCGTAGGTACGTCATAAACCCAAATGTCACGAGTGATTGATGAAGTGTGGTGCTTGCGCCAGTCGTCTTCGTAGCCTTTGTTGTCTTGGAAAATGATTTTGTTGCCCGTACTACTGTAAGTGGCCATTTCGGCAGGGGTCGAAAACACCGTTTTGGTTTGACCGCCCCCCACAGGCACGCTGTAGAGCTCGCCCAGCCCAGCACCGGGAAACTTCTGGTCGCTGGCAGGCATTAGCCGCACTGACGAAAAGATAACACGCTGGTTGTCGGCACTAAAATCAGAGGGGAAATCGGCGGACGAATGGTAGGTGAGCCGCTTGGCTTCGCCACCAGTGGCAGGCATCACAAAGACGTCGAAGTTGCCATAACGGTCTGATGCAAAGGCGATAGACTTGCCATCGTGCGACCAAACGGGCATCCAATCTTGGGCTTCATGCAAGGTGAGTGGAATCGCAGGCCCGCCTGCTGTGGGGACTCGGTACAAGTCGCCTTTGTACGAAAAAACGATGGTTTTGCCATCGGGCGAGATGGCAGGGTAGCGCATCCAGAGCGGCGTTTCTTGCGCATAGACGTTTGCACACACACCTGCAAACATGAGTAGTGCTAGTAATAGCTTTTTCATTGCTTTTGTTAAAGTTTGAGATGAATAATGGGGCGTATGGCCTACGCCAAAAGCATTGATGGATTTGATGAAACCCTACAAATCTAATACTTTTGACCCAAAATTATTCAATCCCTTGTTCATGCAAATAAACCTACGTACAGTTCCTTCGGCTGAAGCCCCTTTGCAACTTGTTGCCTTGTTAAAAAATGACAGTACCGCACGACATCTGGAACAGATTGCCCAAGAAACGGGACTATCAGCAGAGCTGATGCAGGCCGAGTGGAAGGCGGATACCAAAGAAATAGCCTACTTTTTTAGGTCAACAGGGCAGAAAGTAATGCTGTTGGGTTTGGGTAAGAAACCCTCGTCGGCAGAGGTGATTCGGGCATTTCGGGCTTTGGCACATCAGCAAAAAGCAAAGCTTCCGGCGCAGGTTCAGATTGATTTACGGTTTGTACCAACCGATATGGTAGAATATGCCGTCAATGGGATGCTCTTGGGTGGCTATAACCTCCAATTATATAAAACCGAATCGAGTAAGCGGTCGGTGTTTTTTGAAGAAAATGGGCAGTTAGACCTGGTTGTGGAACCAACAGCGTTGACTGTTGCCCAACAAAAAGTGACGACTGGCCAAGCGGTAGCTGCTGTGCAACTACGAGTGTTTGATTTGATGAATGCGCCAGCCAACAAAATGAACCCTCTATTGCTGGCCGACTGGGCGGTGGCTTCGGGAGAGGCACATGGATATTCGGTTCAAGTATTTGATAAAGAGCAGCTTCGGGTGCTGGGGTTTCATGCCTTGTTGGCGGTAAATCAGGGTAGTGAACACGAACCACGTTTTTTGGTGATGGAATACAAAGGACCTAACGCTACCAAGAAAGTAGGTTTAGTGGGCAAAGGGGTGACCTTCGATACGGGTGGAATCTCCATCAAGCAAAGTACCAATATGCACCTGATGAAGTCGGATATGGGCGGTGGGGCTGCTGTACTGGGTACGGTTGAGTTGGCGGCACGTCTGCAATTGCCCGTGCATGTGATTGGTGCGGTGCCTGTTACCGAAAATTGTGTGGATGGGCTTTCGATGAAGCCCGGCGATGTGATCGGTTCTTACTTGGGTAAAACCATTGAGGTAACGGATACCGATGCCGAAGGGCGCCTGATTTTGGCCGATGGATTGGCGTATGTAGCCAAACATTACCAACCTGATGTGCTTATTGACTTGGCTACATTGACAGGAAACGTGATTATGGCCTTGGGTTATCATGCGGCTGGGCTGTTTACCAATAACGACGACGTAGCCGCTCAACTCCTGCACGCCGCCGACGAAACAGGCGAGCGATTGTGGCGATTGCCGATTTGGGAGGTGTATCAAGAAGATTTGGCGTCTGACATCGCAGACGTACGCAATTATGCGGGTAAACCACACAACGGAGCCATTGCTGCCGCTAAATTCTTGGAAGTATTTACGGATAAACACCCTGCTTGGGCGCACCTCGACATTGCTGGTACGGCCTTCGGCGATACGGATTTTGCCCCCCAGCGAGCTGCTACGGCATACGGCGTGCGGTTATTAGTAGAGTATTTGAGAGGGGTATAGAGATACTAACCAAGCCTTTACGGCGTACGCTTGTATTTGTAATAGAACGTTATCCCACCCCACATCAAGGATATTCTAACTTCTATTTCTGATGTAGAGGAATACGGTTTAAATGTGACAGACTTTTGGGCACTGGCTGGCCCATTGGGTGGAGTGGCATAGGCACTTCGTTGGTCGCTTGGCGTATCTGATTCGATACCTGAACCGCCTATGCTAATCAAGGCTGCTATCCGACTATTGGGAGCGGGAGTTCCCGTCGTGCTGACCGAGATAGTAAATCCATCCATACCAAACTGTGAAGGTGGGGGCGTCCATTGAAAATCGGCTTTATCGCCGTTATAGACATCTAAGTGGGCAGTGCCCGAGGCATTGAAAGTCCAACCCTGCCCAGGGGTGGTAGGCGTATAAGTAGTAGATACTAAAGTCCACACAGGGCTACCATTGCCGTTATTATTACCAGGTTGCACACAAGCCGTTTTGGTGCTGTTCCAAACCAAACCTGGGTTACAATAACACTCGGTTTTGCCAGTTTGAGGGTTAATGGCCGCATAACTACCGGGCCAGCAACTGACCTGAGACACGATGTCCACACAGGCTGTACGGGTGCTGTTCCATGTTTTGCCTTCGGGACACCAACATTCGTAGCGTTTGTTCTGGTCGCTCCAAACAGCGTAGCTTCCCGGGTAGCCTGAGCAATCTACTTTTTGAGCTTCTGGTGTCACGCAAGCCGTTTTGGTGCTGTTCCAAACCAAACCTGGGTTACAATAACACTCGGTTTTGCCTGTTTGAGGATTAATGGCCGCATAACTACCAGGCCAGCAACTGACCTGCGACACGATGTCCACACAGGCTGTACGGGTGCTGTTCCATGTTTTGCCTTCGGGACACCAACATTCGTAGCGTTTGTTCTGGTCGTTCCAAACAGCGTAGCTTCCGGGGTAGCCTGAGCAATCTACTTTTTGAGCTTCTGGTGTCACACAGGCCGTTTTGGTACTATTCCAAACCAAACCTGGGTTACAATAACATTCGGTTTTGCCAGTTTGAGGATTAATGGCCGCATAACTACCAGGCCAGCAACTGACCTGCGACACGATGTCCACACAGGCTGTTCGGGTGCTGTTCCATGTTTTGCCTTCGGGACACCAACATTCGTAGCGTTTGTTCTGGTCGTTCCAAACAGCGTAGCTTCCGGGATAGCCTGAGCAATCTACTTTTTGAGCTTCTGGTGTCACGCAGGCCGTTTTGGTACTATTCCAGACCAGTCCTGGGTTGCAAAAACATTCTACTCGCTGTGTTTGGGCATTCCAGGCCGCATAACTCCCCGGCCAACATTGGGTGTTATTGATTACTTGTTGATTGCTTCCACTACATGCTCCACTAATACCCGATAAAGCTTCGGCTTCTTCGCAGCAAAGGTCTCCTTTCACAAGTTGCCAACCCAACCCTGCCGTGCCAAATTTGCCTACTACCACTGACATTTTCCCCGTTTGTGTGTTTTGCCAAACCGAGTAATCCCGACAGCAATATTTTGAAAATTCGCTGGAAGTACGGAGCGAAGCAGCTACGGAGCTTGCCGTGGCAAACGTGCATCCTTGTAAGGTACAACCAGCACTGGGAAAAATTTGATTGGCTAAATAGTAATAATTTAAACCACCCGTAGGGTTATTTTTGGCTACTGTAACCCAATCGAAGCGACCCGAACAAGGAGACACCTTTACCCATACTCTCCAACCGTCGTCTTGACCATTGGCAACAAGGGGCACCATGAAGGCAAAATAATACCAGAAACTTGTGGCTACAAACGTGGTGAAGGCTATTTTTCTCATGTTGGCTACGTTAACAGTAAATTCACGCCTGAATCACAGTAATAGACTACGTTGTGAACATCACTCCAACTTAGATACCTCCATAAGATGACCTAAAAGAAAGGAAAGCAAAGGTTTGGAATGATGACAAAAATAAATTTTGTCATACCCTCCCTCAATACCCTCAAGAGGGTATTTTGAGCCACCCTTTATGCAGTTTGTGTTTTTGCAGATGAGTAACTATCCGCTCCCTTGGCAAAAAGCTCTTGAAAATAGAATAGGCTTAAATAAGAATAGAAGTCTATTAGAATATCTTGATTATCAATTGTTTATATTATAAACAGTCAAGATTGGCTGATTGCTGGACAAAACGAAGACCGCAAATACATAAGGCTCAAGCGAGGGTGGCCGATTGGGCGTATGGCTTACGCCCAATCGGAGCCAATTTATATTTTGTCCAGTAATCAGCAAGATTGGTTTTGTGCAAACACTTATGTGAACAGAACAGCGTCCTTATTGTTCTCCTAGTTTTGCTACGAAGGTAGTAGTCATCGCTGAAGTAGCTGGTACAATTACTTAGCAAGCGCTTGTTACACAATTCTAAAGGCCAGAGCGAAGTGGTTAAAATTCCCTTTGCTTTTGGAAATAGTTAGTTAAACAGCAAACTATCATTAGTGATGGTCGCTATTTGTTCCTATCTAAAAAGTGACAAAGGTGGGACTGACTGACTTATTATCAAGTATTTGACACTTGAAACAATGGTAGTGCCCTACTGCCTAAATTTGAGCAGGCACTTACTCGATATAAACGGCTACTAATTCGTCAAAATAATATACACCATGAGAAGAAGGGTCTTTTTTGCCGCCAATGTACCAAGCTACTTCTATCAAGGCTTCGGGCTTAAATACAGGGCTAACGTCGGGCGAATCTTTGTATTTGGTGTTATGTACTAGCGCATCAAAGGGAACTGTAATCAAGGTGGCTGTGGTATCGCCTTTGGCTGGGAAAAACTTATATTCCCATAAATCGTGAATATTTTTGCCTTCTTTGTTTGCAATATTAAACTGAACGGTTGTTTCTAGCCCTGAACCGTCTGGCTTAAACCAAAACTGAAAAGCATTGGTGCCACTCACATCCCATTTGGCTACTCTACAAATGGGGCTATAAAATTTATCGGCGGAGGCTGTAGTATGGTATTCAAAACGAAGACTATGGCTTCCACCACCTTTGATACTTGATTCAAGGGTCTGAATGGTCTGTCCACCATGTGGTGGAAAGTACCATGCTTTAGCCAGTTGTTTGTCAGAGGTATAGTCATCAAAGTTTTCGACTACAATTCTTTTTGAAATGGCTGGGGTTGGCTTTGGAAACAAGGAGGATAGGTTGAGTTTTTTCCAGTTTGGCACTTTGGTCAGATCGAGGAGTTCTACTTTTCTGAACTCAATGGGGTGACTTTCGGCTTGTAAGGCAATGTATCCACTTTGGAGCGCTGTCCCCTCTTTCTTTATCCAGTAGTCGGCATTGCTAAACTTACCATCGGTCCAAGTATGGTCTTTACTCACAAAACCACCTCCGATTTTAGGGTGAGTATAAGCGAGTACCTCTTTTCCATTGACAAAATGTTTGACAATCGAATCGCCTAGCACGATGGCATCTACCGTTACCCATTGGTCGGCGTTGTAGGTTGGAGAAGAAGATTCGATGATGTGGTCTAAAAAGGTTTTGCCGTTGTACTCGACGGTAGTACCTGGCGTACAGAGGTTTCCAGTAGCTCTGCTTCCTTTGTTTAGCCCCCCCAAAAACTGAATTTCTAAGGAAACAGGAAAGGTTTGGTCCACCCCAACGCTTTTGGCTGACTGCGAGTGAATCATCACGCCGCTGTTGCGTACATTCCATGACTCGCCTCCTTTGAGTTGGTTGCCAACAAAGCGGTACTCCACCCGAAGCAAGTAGTACGAATACGGCTTCTTGTAATACAAATGCCCATACTCTCCATTAAACTTCTCATATTGGTCGTAGCTCACTTTCAGAATACCGTTTTCGACCCTGAATGTATTTTTATAATTTTCGTTGAGCTTCGATTTAGCAATTTTTATATCCCATCCCTTCAAATCTTTTCCATTAAAAAGTGAAATCCATTTTTGCTGCGCCGCTAAAGGAAAGGCTATCAACAAGCAAAAAACAACGAGTATTACCTTATATCTTTTCATGATTTTGCTGATTTCGAGGTGGTGGTTAGTTGATTTTTTTCAAAAGTAAGGCAATGTCTTCTTTGTAAGGTGGTTCTGTAACTCGGATTTCTCCATTTGCTTTGGTGGTGATTTCTTCTGCTTTTATTAGGCTATTATCTGTTGGGCTTATCCACAATGCCTTATAGTTGCCTGCTACCAATTGCAACAACATCCCCGTATTAGATCCACCATTTACGTAAATGGCATATTCTTTTCCGGGATTTTCTAAAACAGCAACATCCCTGTCTCCAAAGGTTACTGCAATGACGTTCTTGTTAGGTTTGGTATGAACAAAATCAAAGGAATTCATAAAATCCAGTAGCGCTTTCATCTGAAACTTTACGCTTTGATCGGAGCAGCCTTGATACCCCAAACAACTAAAGTCGGTACCACCTCTGCCATCTTCATGCCCCACCTGAAACGTAAAATCAAGGTTATCGTACAACGCCCCACCCGAAAGTAAATATCGGTAGCCTTGAATACGATATTGGGGCGAAGAAGGCGGCATTAAGCCTGTTTCGTTGAATGAAAGTACCTTATTTATACCATAATTTAGCTTGACCGACTCGGCATTTTTATCATAATGGTGATTAAAAACTGAAATATTGGTCCAGTATTTATCGTGTTCGACTTTGCTAATCTTGCGACCTTCGTTGGTATAATCTACCGAAATGAGGTGTTTTTTAGGAAGTTTTTTCTCCTGGTTTACAATCCATTGCGAAACCACCCGAATCCACTGCTTCGTAGCATCGGTAGTTGGACTTGAAAAACCAGTATGTTCTTGGTTAAAAAACCAAGGTTCATTAGCGATATTGAGGATTAAATTATCGTAGCGATTGAGTTCATTGACCAGCTTGAGTACATATTTTTTTTGGTGTTCCAACACATTGCCATTATTGAGGCTCATGTACTGTTGAGTAGTGAAGCTAGAAGTTTTGTTAATATTATTGGCCGGATTGAGGGGCATATCAGCTAAAGACATGCCGATGAAGAAAAATACAGCTTCTACTGTGATATTTAGCTCTTCGGCTAACTTCATAAAGCCATGCAACTGCTCGAAATAAGCTGGATTCCATTTACTTAAATCGAACTTATTGCCGCCCAATGAAAAGCCTGGTACTGTTGAACGCTGCCAAGGTCCAAGAAACTTACCCGGGTTAGGCACTAACGTATTTTGAATAATACAAAAATCTCCAGGTTTTTCGGCGTAGTCGCCTAAAAATATTCGAGTATGATTCAATCCAATTTTGGCGAGTGTCTTCAGGTAAAGTTCATAGTTAAAGTCTGGATTTACAACGGAACCATAGTGCTCTGTAGAGGCTACCAAAATAGTAGGTTTTGACTTGTACAAAAAATAATGCTTGTTTTCGGGATGAAGCTGTATAGGTTGAGCCAAAAGATTCCTTGAAAATAAAAGAAATAAGAGGAGCAAGTACCACATTCCTTTTTTCATATTCGTTGAGATAGTTAAAAGTAGCGTTTTGATTAAATCGTTGAATAAACTGAAAAGAAAATCCATTTTTATCCTGCTGTACGCTGTTTAGGGGCAACGAGTCTGTATAGATTAGGCTATTCTTGATGCAATTTTTTGGAAAAAAACAAGGGAAACCATCAAGGCGTTGAGCTGAAAGATGAAGATATACGAGTGTAAACTAGCTCATTCTACAATTCAAAGAGTGCCCAAGTCAATGACTACGTTTGGCCATTGGGTGTCCTTTGGCATAGGGCATTGAAAAGGAATGAACAAGGGTGATTGAGGAAGCGAGCAAAATAAATTGCTGTATAAAACATCTGGCTGATTTCCACCTACAAAAAACACAGAATTGTTAGCGGTCATTCAAAAAAATATGTACTTTTCGAGAACAACAATGTTTTGAATCGTATGGCCTTAACCTTTTTGTGTATCTGCACCTATCTGAAAGGACAGGAGTTCCTGCGCTCGTGTAAGCGTGAAGGAAACACCGTCTATTTGCTTACCCATAAAAAACTCGAACACAAAGACTGGCCCCGTGAGGCAGTAGATGAGTTTTTTTATTTAGAAGAAAACGATAATTCCTTGCCCAACATGCAAAAAATGCTGGTGGGGCTTTCGTACATGATGCGTAGCCGCAAGATTGACCGAGTGGTGGCCTTAGACGATTTCGATGTAGAAAAGGCAGCCTTGGTGCGGGAGCATTTTCGGATTCCGGGGATGGGCCAAACCACGGCTCGGTATTTTAGAGATAAGCTGGCTATGCGTCAACAGGCTCAGGATGAGGGCATTCCAGTGCCTGTTTTTACGGGACTGTTTCATGACCTCACCATCACCCACTACCTACAATCTACCCAAGCTCCATGGGTCATTAAGCCTCGCTCCGAAGCCTCGGCCACAGGTATCAAAAAAGTGTATTCGTTAGACGAAGCCTGGCAGGTGATACACTCTCTCGGCGAAGAACGCCACATGTACCTGATTGAGCAGTTCAAACCCGGAGCCGTGTATCACGTAGATGCGCTGTCGGTAGGAGGGGAGGTGATTTTTCAACGTAGTAGTCAATACCTCAACACGCCGTTTGAAGTAGCGCATGGCGGAGGGATTTTTCGCTCCGTAACCGTAGATTTTGACTCTGACGATGCTAAGCAGTTAGAGGCTATCAACGAGAAAGTGATGAAAGCCTTTGGAATGCAGTTTAGTGCTTCACATACCGAAGTGATTAAATGCCATGAAGACGGTAAGTTTTATTTCTTAGAAACGGCCTCACGAGTCGGTGGTGCACACTTAGCTGAAATGGTAGAGTTTTCGTCAGGGATTAACTTGTGGCGGGAGTGGGCCAAAATCGAAACGGCGATGGCACAAGGAACATCTTATGCCTTGCCGACAGTACGTCACGATTATTCGGGCATCGTTATTTCGCTAACTCGCCAGCAACACCCTGATACCTCGCCCTTTAACGATGCCGAAATTGTTTGGCGGATGAAAGATGACTATCACATTGGCCTCATTGTGCAGTCATCCAGTCGTGAACGCATTTTGGCCTTGATGGACGATTACGCCAAGCGCATTTTCGATGGCTACCATGCCTCAGCACCCGTACCCGATAAGCCAACACATTAGGAGGATTCATTATTGGCTATCCGATAGTCGGTAGCGAGTCAGTGGTTAAGTAGATATAAAACCTGTTTAAATTTTCGGATAGCATCTTTATCTTGTTAGATGCTCTGTAAGAATAAGAAGACGTTCCACTTTTTTAAAAAGTGGAACGTCTAACCGACACAAAATAAGGTAAAACGGGGTGCCGCCCAGCGATGTGTCGCCCAATAGACTTTTAAGTTAAAAGCTTAAACAGCTTCATAACAAACCCCGCAAGGTATCCACTCAAAACCTTGCGGATTTTGTTTTAAAAGCCTTTTGCAGCCAATTCTTCAAAAAAACGCATGGCTTCGGGGTTACGCATGGCACCTGAGTTATAGGCTTTGTGGGCAGGTTGGCCTTGCAAGATTTTCTTCACAGGAGTTTCCATTTTCTTGCCCGAGATGGTATAAGGAATAGCCGGAACGGCCACAATGACATCGGGTACGTGTCGAGGGCTGTAATCGGTACGAAGTTGGGTTTTAATACTTTTTTGGAGCGAGTCGGTCAGGGTACTTCCTTCTTGCAAGACGACAAAAAGCGGCATAAAATCCGTTTTATCCAAATGAATAATGAGGCTGTCTTGCACTTCCGAGATTTTATCAACCGACCTATAAATTTCGGCAGTACCAATCCGAACGCCTTGGCGGTTGAGCGTTGCATCAGAACGTCCATGAATAATCAGCGAGCCACGATCCGAAATCTCTACAAAATCTCCATGCCGCCAGATACCCGGGTAGGTATCAAAGTAACTGTTCGTATATTTCTGAAAATCAGGGTCATTCCAAAAAAAGACAGGCATCGAAGGCATGGGTTCAGTCACCACCATTTCGCCTACTTCGTTATAAATAGGCTGTCCGTTGTCGTCAAAGGCTTCCATTTTGCAGCCCAAGCAACGGCATTGAATTTCGCTCTCCACTACAGGCAATAGCGGATTACCGCCTACCCATGCCGTGCAGATGTCGGTGCCACCACTGATAGAGCACAGCCAAACGTCTGATTTAACATGCTGATAAATCCAGTCGAAACCTTCAGGAGGGAGTGGCGAACCAGTTGAGCCAATACTGCGGAGTTTGGGCAGCACTGGTGGCTGATAATTGGCTTTGAGGCAAGACATAATGAAGGGGGCCGAGGTGCCAAAATGCTCGATTTCGGCATCCACCGACAAGTTCCAGAGCACATCCAAGTCAGGATAACCCGGAGAGCCATCGTACAACACGGCGGTGGCTCCAGCCAGCAGTGTGGCGTTGAGGAAGTTCCACATCATCCAGCCGGTGGTAGTGTACCAAAAGAACTTTTCGCCTGCTTTTACATCGTTATGGAAGGCCAAGTATTTCAGATGCTCTAACAACACGCCACCCTGCGAGTGCGTGATGGCTTTGGGGGCTCCTGTAGTACCCGAAGAATACAACACCCAGATGGGGTGGTTGAAGTCAACGGGTTCAAAATCAAGTGTTTGATATGGTGTACTGATTACCTCTTCCCACAAGACACAAGGAAAGGTATAGCCACTGGCCACACCGTTGAGGTACGGAATCAAGATGATACGCTCCAGTGAGGGAATACTTTTTTTGAGTTCGGCTAGTACTTCGCTTTTGTCAAATTTTTTGCCACCATATTGGTATCCATCTACGGCAATGAGCACCTTGGGTTCGATTTGGGCAAAACGCTCAATCACACTGCTGGTCCCGAAGTCGGGCGAGGCACTCGACCAAATGGCTCCAATAGACAGCGTGGCCAAGAGCGAAACTGTTGCTTCGGGAATCGTAGGCAAGTAGCCCACTACTCGGTCGCCTTTTTTGACCCCGATTCGGCGCAAATAGTAAGCCAATGAAGCGGTGTGTTGTTGAAGCTGTTGCCACGAAATAGCTGTTAATGGCTGCCGTTCGGATTGAAACAACAGCGCTGGTCGTTGGTCGGTATATTGACTAAAAACGTACTCGGCATAATTGAGCGTGGCACCTTCAAACCATCGTACTCGTGGCATAACTCCTTGACTTACCTGTTGATAGGGGCTATGAAGCTGGACGTTGAAGTACTCCAATAAACTTGCCCAAAAGTCATCAACGTAGGTGACAGACCACTGCCAAAGGGCATCATACGAATCAAAATGAAGGTCATATTGCTCGGCAAGCCATTGCTGATATGCGTTGAGATTCGAGTGTTGAATCGTACTATCGGTAGGTTGCCAGAGTATCTTGGGTGAATGCATACAAAACGAAATTATTTCATGGTGTAAATAGTTCGTTGCAAAAGTGGCTTGTCGGGGGACAAGCCACGGAAAACCACCTTGGTCTGTCCCCTGACAGACCAAAAGCAACGGATTTTTTTACAGTATCTATTATTTCCCTCCAATTCTGAAACCAATTCCTGTCTGACTGCTTGGCGCATCGTCAATCTTGAACTCCTGCACATCGGCCAAGGTGAGGGTTTGGAGCATGGTTTGGGTGCGTTCGTGTTTAGGAATCTCAGCCAAACGGAGGTTCTGATTATTGATGGCTTCGCTGATGATTTTGCGAACAGCTCTACCGTTACCAAAGAACCGATCTTTAGACCCATGCAGCGATTCTAAATAACTACGCAAGTGAGAGGCTGCTTCGGCGTCGGGGGTGATGCCGTCGTTTCGAAGCATCGAGAGGGCTATTTCAAACAGCTCTACGGGCGAATAATCCTCGAAGGTCATTTCTCGGTCGAAACGAGAACTCAGGCCCGGGTTCATTTCCAAGAACTTTTTCATTTTGTCGGTATAACCTGCCACTACCACCACAAACTGTCCTCGACGATCTTCCATTTGTTTGAGCAGTGTTTCGACAGCCTCTTGGCCGAAGTCGTTTTCGCCTCCTTGCGAGAGTGCATAGGCTTCGTCAATAAAAAGCACTCCCCCTAGGGCTTTGTTGATGACTTGTTGGGTTTTAGTAGCCGTTTGGCCAATGTATCCAGCCACCAACCCTTGGCGGTCAGTTTCTATTAAATGCCCCCTTTCTAAAATACCTAAGCCCTTGAGAATCTGGGCGAAAATTCGTGCAACGGTAGTTTTTCCTGTACCCGGATTTCCCGAAAATACAGTGTGTAACGAGAATTTGCCTAGAACATCTTTCCCTGATTCTCGATAAAACCGAACGAGTTTTACCAATTCCATCACCTCTGACTTGACCAAACCCAAACCAATCAAATGGTTGAGGTCGTCCATCGCCAATTGCAATAATGGTTCGTCAATCTGAATATCAGGTAAAGAACTTGTACTGGTTTTGAAAATGGTCTTCACATCGGCCAGCTCAATGGTTTTGAGGGCATCTGCACCCAACTGCTTGAGGTCTTTGCCTGAGCGCATGAGACGAAGGCCGAGGTTCATCTTGGCTTCGTCCACCCAGCCTGCTATGAGGCGAGCGTTCCCAAAGCTTTCGTCACGGGTACGGTAGGCTTCTGTGATGCGGCCATACAAGAAATGACGAGCTTCGTCGGTAAAGGCTACATTTTTTTGAGTAGCCTTATAATCAAGGATTTGTAAGAGTTCTTGCGGCAAATAATCGGCAAAATGGAAGAACAGATTAAACCGTGACCGAAGCCCAGGGTTGGCCTCTAAGAAGGTATTCATAGGGTCGGGGTAACCCGCCACTACTACGGCCAAGTCACCTTTACCATCAGACATTTCTTTGATGAGTACTTCAATTACTTCTAAACCAAAGTCTTTGCCGTCTTCTTTACTACGAGCTAAGGCATAGGCTTCGTCAATAAACAAGACTCCCCCACGGGCTTTTTCGAGCAGTGCTTTTACTTTGGGGGCGGTTTGGCCGATAAATTCTGCTACCAAATCGGCTCGGCCTACTTCGAGCACGTGGCCTTTGGAGAGCAGCCCCAAGGCTTTATAAATCTTACCGAGCATTTGGGCTACGGTGGTTTTACCAGTACCTGGATTCCCCGTAAACACCGTGTGGATATTAATCTTGGTAGGTTCTTCGATGCCTTGTTCGGCACGATACTGCATAAACTTCACATAGTCGGTAAAGTCTCTGAGTTTTTGTTTGACCTCGTTCAGGCCAATCATCGTGTCGAGTTCTTGGAGCAGCTCTTCGATGTTTTTTTCTTGGATGGCATCGGTTTTAGCAGGAGGCATTTGTTGGGCAAATACGCCGTCTGATGCCAACATCTGAGAGGTACCTTCTACCCATTCTTCATCTACCGAGAAGGGGACTACCCCTACTAAAGTATCCATAAATACCACTTCCATGCGGTATTTGTCATTAAACCAAGTGCCGGGGTTGTCGTGCCCCCAGCCCGACGTAATAGTGACTTGGGATTGGTTATTGACCAGTACTTTCTCGACCATCTGGCATTTTTGTTGGCCAGCATCGTTGTAAATGTTAAAAAACACCTCACAAAACCACGCTTGCGCCTGCTTATTGATGAGGTTGAGTTCAGCGTATAAATATTTGGTTTCTTTGCCCTTAAACTGGGTCACATAGTGGCGTAGGTCTTTGCTGACGCCATCGTAACCCCCTTCATAAAACTTGATGGATTCTACATCAAAATACGGATTACTCACCGAGGTCACTTCGCCACCGCTTTCGACATGAAAGCGCAGCGTGCCTACCAGTTCATCGTCTATAAAGGTTTCCCAGTCATAATCGCCCCGTTTCCAAAAAGCTCCTGGTTTATCCATACCCCAACTGTTGCGGGCATACACAATGTTCAAGTCTTTGGTGACTTTGATGGTTTCATCGAGTTTACAAAGCTCGGCTTCACGGGTATTGTCTGACCGCACTTTGTATGCCTTGTGCGTGACTTTGGCCGTCCAATCCTCTTCATCAAAGAGTTTGTTGTAAAACGTTAGCTCGCAGTAGATGTACGCCGTTTTGGACTCTTCAAATACTCGTTTGTAGTTGCGAGTGGCACCAATAAAACTTTCGGTCGTGGCATAAGCCTTAATCTCCTTGAATTTGTATTTTTTGTCTCCAGGATTCATTCGATTGTGGTAAAAACAAGACAGTATTTAATCGTGGTCTTTCGTTTGGATAACGAAATAACCGCTGTAAATTATGATTTTTAAGCGATAAACTTACGCAAAAAGCAAAGGATTTCGTAAGCGGTGGTCAAACATTTGGCACAGAATTGAAGTTGATTTGGAAAAACCTTGCACAAAGCTGGAAAACAGCACTAAAATTTTATGCGAATAAGCCTTTTTTGGTTTCGGAGAGATTTACGACTTCACGACAACGCAGGCCTATATCATGCCTTACGAAGCGGCCACCCTGTTATACCCCTTTTTATTTTTGACAAAACGATTTTGGACCAACTCGATGACAAAAGTGACCGTCGGGTGGCGTTTATTTACCAAACGCTTTTGGGGTTGCAAGAGCAACTTAATGGTTTGGGAAGCAGCCTGTTGGTGCGCTATGGTACGCCCCAACAAGTATGGCAGCAACTAACTCAAGACTTTGATATTGCCGAAGTTTATACTAATCATGATTATGAACCCTATGCCATTGACCGTGACGATACTATCGGCAAGATGCTCAATAGCGCTGGAGTACCGTTTTATACCTATAAAGACCAATGTATTTTTGAAAAATCGGAGGTGTTGAGTGGGGCTGGTACACCTTATACGGTGTTTACTCCTTACAGCCGCAAATGGAAGGAGACAGTGAATGCGTTTTATCTCAAATCATACCCAACCGAGGCATATTTTGAACACTTTTACAAAACTCAACCGTTTGAAATTCCTTCTTTAGCAACGATGGGATTTGTGGCGAATGGAATCTCGTTCCCTGCCTCAAAGGTGAAAGAGACTATCTTGAAACAGTATAAAGAAAAACGAGATATTCCTTCGGTGCGAGGGACGTCGAGGTTATCGGTTCATTTGCGTTTTGGCACGATTTCGATTCGGGAATTGGCTCGAAAGGCACAGGACCTAAACGAGAGTTTTCTGAACGAACTGATTTGGAGAGATTTTTATTTTCAGATTTTATGGCATTTCCCGCACGTAGGTAGGGGAGAGGCATTTCGGAGGGAATACGACCGGATTGAGTGGCGCAACAACCCAGCCGAGTTTCAGGCTTGGTGCGAAGGGCGCACGGGCTATCCCATCGTAGATGCAGGAATGCGAGAACTGAATACGACAGGCTTCATGCACAATCGGGTGCGGATGATTGTGGCGAGTTTCTTGACCAAGCACTTGCTGATTGACTGGCGCTGGGGCGAAGCGTATTTTGCTAAAAAATTGTTGGATTTTGATTTATCGGCCAACAACGGTGGTTGGCAATGGGCCTCGGGAAGTGGCTGCGATGCGGCACCGTATTTTAGGGTGTTTAATCCTACGCTCCAAACCCAAAAATTTGACCCCCAACTGGCTTATATCAAACAATGGGTGCCCGAACTCAATAGCTTTGACTATCCTCAGCCCATCGTAAACCACGAAATGGCTCGCAAGCGAGTGGTAGAGGTGTATCAGAAGGCATTAAAACCTTGAGGTAACATTGGCCAAATCGTGTCACAATCGCTTGAGTACTTCGTCTTTGTAGCTAAGGCCGATTGGAATCAATTTCTTGGCGATTTCGAGCTGGTTTCCGTCCACGGCACTAACTTTAGGCAAGGCTGCAATGTATGATTTATGACAGCGCACAAACTGGTCGGCGGGTAGCAGCGCTTCAAGGTTGCTGAGGCGCTCAAGGGTGATGATGCGCTGACTGGGCGTGTAAATACTCACGTATTCTTTGAGTCCCTCAATGTACAAAATATCGTCAAATAGCACTTTGACTAGCCGCCCATCGGCTTTTACCATTAAGTAGTTTTTTACCTTTTCGACCGAAGGTTCGTTCGGGGTCTGTGATTTGTTATGATGTTTGAGTTGCCAAAGCTCATATACTTTGTTGACTGCTTTGATACAACGCTCAAACGTAATCGGCTTTAACAAATAATCAGTTATATCTAACTCATAACCAGCCAGTGCGTATTCTGAATAGGCTGTGGTCAGCACAATAAAGGGCTTGTACTGAAGCGTTTTGATGAGTTCGATACCTGTCAACTCAGGCATCTGAATATCCAGAAATAACAAGTCCACTTCGCCCTTGCTCAGGATCGGAAGCACATCGGTAGCTCGCTGAAAAGCCCCTACTAATTCCAACGACGGAATCTTTTTAACATGTGTAGTCAGCAGTTGGATTGCCAAGTATTCATCGTCCACAATGGCGCATTTCATAGGGTAACAATTAAGTAGTGACAAAGAGTTGTAAGCTCACTTCAAAGGATTTTTCTTGGGCTCGTATGCTCACTTCATGACGCTCTGGATAGAGTAAATCCAGCCGCTGTTGGAGGTTACGTAGCCCCACTCCATGCCGAGTATCTTCTACCGTAGGGCGACGGTCAATCGAATTGGCTGCATACAGCAGAATCTGGTTGGCCGAAGCTTCGATTCGTAAGTGAATAAACCCATCGGGGCGATCCAAATCGGCATATTTAAAGCAATTTTCGACTAACGAAACAAACAACATAGGTTCAATCGAATGCTCTGCATCGGCTTGAACATCAAAGTGCAAGCGCTGATGATTGCCATACTTGAGCCGATACAACGACACATAGTTTTGTAAAAATGCTACCTCTTTACTGAACGGAACTTTGGGGACATCAGCCTCATAAATCAGGTATCGCATTAATTCAGACAGTTTGGCGATCATGTCGGGGGCTTCGTCCGATTTAAGGAGTGCTAGGGTGTAAATATTGTTGAGGGTATTGAACAAAAAATGTGGATTGATTTGGGCTTTCAAGAAATTTAGCTCGGCTTGAAGCTGTTTGTTTTCGGTTTCTTTTTGCTGCTTTTCTAACTGATAACCCAAATCGGCATGGCGAGCCGTGAAGCTAACCACCGCCATGACGCCGTTAGAAATAAACACAATCCAGGGTAAGACCCGTACCATGCCGGCGTGCATGGGGAAAATACTTGATTGAAGAAAATACCGTTCCACAGGTACTCGTATGAGTGTAATGAGTAACACTAACCCGAAACTGAGGGAAAAATAAAGACCAAATCGTTTTTTTTCATAAAACTGTGGAGACAGATAATAGTAGTTCAAATAGAATAATGCCATCATCATTGCAACGCTAAATGTACTTTTGGCAAGTCCCAATTTCCAATCGGCTACATTCACAAAAAAATAAACTGACAGTAAATAAACCACTACCCAGAAGGCAATCTGTAGGACTTTAGGGTCTCTGAATTTGGTATGTTCACTCATATTATTAACTGCTTCATTGGTTCAAAACTAAGTAGTTGTTTGCCTAAAGCCTAACTATTTCAACCAATGGGGGAGATGGTTCAACCAATATGTTGATGTGTTAAATGACTATACTCGTTGAGAAAATGGAGTGCTTGGTTGAAAATATTTTCAGGGCGCTGCTAGGGCGGGCATTTTTGTGCTATCAATTCACAAAACAAATCAAAAACCCGTCACAAACAAGACATGTCAACCATGAAAAAGTTAACCAAAACCCTCTTGATGATTACTATCGTAGCCTTAGCCGCTTGTAAAAAAGAAGATACCGTTAGCCCAACGCCTACCAACTCACAACCCGATTATAGCACTCAAGCAATCGTAAGTACCGAATCATCGGTGGCTACAGCTTTGATGTATGACATGGTAGTAACCGTAGATGATGCGATGGATGCCAACCTCGACGGCGTGCCTAACGCCCGTATTGCGGCTTCTTGCGGTACAGTGAAACTTGACAAGGCCAGTAAATCGGTGAGTATAGACTACGGAACAGGCTGCGAGAGCCGTACTGGCACCCAAAAGAGAGGAAAGATTACGGTAAAATACGAAGGCGACCCCAAAGTAGGGGCTGGACAGACCTGGGCTGTAACGTTTGAGAACTACGCTATTGATACGTATTCAATCAACGGCTCAGCTGCCGTAGAATACGTGTACAAAAAAGAGTCAAATGGTTTTCAAGCTACTATAAAAAGTGCTTCGCTGACAGTGTCGGATGGACAAAAGGGCTTGACAATGAGTGATATGAGCCTGACGGCCTTGATTACACTCGGGGCGAAACTCAAAGACAACAGCGACAACGAAACGAAGGTGTCGGGTAGTATGAAAGGCAAGTATTCGGACGGAAAAGAATTTACAGCCGAGATTACGAACGAACTGGTGTTTAAGGGAACATGTACTGAGGCGAAAAACTACATTCCTACTCAGGGAATTCTGAAAGCTACCGTTTCGGCCTTGACTACCTCAGTAGATTTCTCAACAGGAACGGGCGATTGTAACAAAACCGTAAAAATAACGTACCCCAACGGTAGTACCGAAACGAAAGATTTATAATTTTAAGCCATCATATCAGCGCAGTCTCTTTGCGGGTATTGCGCTGATTACTATCATGTTATCGTCATGGAAAAGCAAGTAGTCAGTGGAAGTGTCGCCTTTGTGGTGATGATGATTATTCAAGCGCTACGCTATGTCATCATTGCTGGAAGCATGTATGTGTTGTTTTATGTGTGGAAACGAAGAACCTGGTTTCATCGTAAAATTCAACAGAAGTACCCCCAATACCGTGAAATGCGCCGTGAAATCGCCTATTCAATCTCGACAATGTTTATTTTTGGAGGAATTGGCTATGGGGTTTTTATGCTACGTCAAGCTGGATACACCCAATTTTATACCGAAGTTGCTACCTACGGCTGGGGCTATTTGATAGTAAGTTTTGTCTTGTTGGCTTTGGTACATGACACTTGGTTTTATTGGACTCACCGCCTCATGCACCACCCCAAATTATTCCCCATCTTTCACAAAGTACATCATCTCTCACACAATCCATCTCCCTGGGCTGCTTTTGCTTTTCATCCCACCGAGGCCATTGTAGAAGCTGGTTTTTTGCCGATTGCGGTATTGTTGTTTCCAGTGCATCGGTATGCCATATTTACCTTTATGCTGTTTATGATGGTGCTCAATGTACTGGGTCATACAGGATTTGAGTTTTATCCCAAGGGTTTTACCAAACATTGGTTAGGTAAGTGGTTCAACACCCCTACACACCATAACATGCACCACCGATTCGGTAAAGGTAATTATAGCCTGTATTTTAACCTTTGGGATCGCATCATGGGAACTAACCACCGCTTGTACGATGCTACTTTCGAGGAAGTACTGAGCCGAGAAACGGATACTGATCGTAGTTTTACGTCCGAAAACAAATGGGTAGATGTAGCCAAGTAATGTACAAACTCTGCTCACTGTCATGGTACAAGACGGTAAGCAGAGTTTTGCTTATATTCACAGGATTTAGCGTTTCTTAACCGGAAGCGGCTTCTTCACAATCTCTCGCATGGTGGTGGTAGGTTTCAAGAAATTAAAATTCCCCCAAAAAGTATCGTCGTAGCGATACCCTCCTTTGGCAAAGTTTTCGGTGCTCTGAAGGTGCTCGTCGGGGCGAATGGCAGGGTTAAACTTGAGGGCGATGTCGTTGGTGACAAAGGCTAAGTGTAATGATGCAAATGCTTGAAAATCTTTGCCTTGCTTCAAATTAGCTTCTAATAACAGTTGTGAATCTTGCAAATACCATTTGCCATTAAATGGGTGATACTGATAATGTGCGGCAACTCGCTTTACCTCTGTTTTTAGCCCTCCAAACACACTCTTGAAGGTTCCTTTTACCACATCTTTGAGCCCTTCGGGGGTAAATTCATACTCAATTCGCACGATAGCTCTACTGACACTGTCCACATAGATAGTTCCTTGGCGAGCCGCCTTGACTTTTTTGCTGACAGGTCCAAAATGAAATACAAATACAGGCTTATTGTTGAATGTACTTAGCAAGGAGTCGAGCGTGTAATCGTAGTCGTCAAAATTTTTCCCTTCCAAATATTCAGGAATCGCCACCTCCATGCTATGACTTACGATGGATGGCCCATTCCCAAAGCCAAACTCCGCAAGTTCGGTGGTAAAGTCTGTTTTTTCGTAAGTACGCCCTTTGATGAGTTTGATTTTTTCGGCCATAAAATCGTCAGGTATTTTTTCGGGCGGGGTCGGGTTCTTTTCTACTTTTAGCAGTGCCTCCGCAATTTTGACATAGAGTGAGTCTCGCCAAAGCGTTTCTTGATAAAAGCCCGAGAGCATAAACGGCTGCATTTGATAATTGGCCTTCACCCGAAACAGCGCATCGGCTACCATTTTTTTGGGGCTAACATGATGCGTAAAGGCCGTGTCTAGTTGCACTCGGCTCAATGCCTGCATCCAAATGGTATCGGCTTGCCCTGTTGTAAAATTAGCTATTTTTTTGAGACTATTTTGATAACCTAATATCACTATCATTAAGCTATCTTGTTGATTAATAACAGGATACTTAAGTGTGAATTCTCCCTGTTCATTTGCCATGGTGCTGATGCTTTTGCCCTGAACGTGTACATATGCATGTGCCAGTGGTTGCTGGGTTGATTTATCAAAAATTTTCCCCTGTAACGTGTTGATACTTTGGCCAATCGTAGGCACATAAACCATGAAAAGGATGAATGAAAACAGAGTACGCATAATTGGAAACGGTATGTAGCAAAAGGATGCAGACCTAATACGACCGTGATAAAAAAATATTTTTGCAAAACGGTAAACTATTTCTAACTTTTCCGTCTCAAGTATTGGAAACCACAAACATCATTCCACAAATAACAATTACCACAATGAAAAAACTGTTTGCGTTGCTCGCCTTGTGCTGCACACTTTTGTTTGTTTCGGACGTTTACGCCCAGTCTGCTGACAAGAAAGAGAAAAAAGAAAAGAAGGAGAAGGTAAAAGACAAAGCCGAAGACAAGAAAGACAAGAAGGAAGACAAAAAAGATAAGAAAGAAGACAAGAAAGACAAGAAGGAAGATAAAAAAGATAAGAAGGAGGACAAGAAAGATAAGAAAGAAGACAAGGCTGATGCCAAAAAAGACGGTGGTAAGAAAGATAAGCTAGAGGATAAAGCCGATAAGAAAGAAGATAAAAAAGATAAGAAGGAGGACAAGAAGGATAAGAAGGAAGATAAAAAAGACAAGAAAGAAGATGTGAAGGACAAGAAAGAGGATAAAAAAGATAAGGCTGACAAGAAAGTCTCTAAAAAAGACGATGATGGCAAAGAGGCCGATGTAGCAACTCGTAAAAAAATGGCGGGTGCTGACCGCACCATTGGCAAAGACGACAAAGGTCGTACGATCTATTTGGGGCCAAAAGGTGGTCAGTATTACATCAATTCAAACGGTAACAAAACCTATTTGGATGCTGACAAAAAATTGAAGCAATAAGGCTTCAGTTAGTACATAAACAAAAAGGTGTTTCTTCAACGAGAAACACCTTTTTGTTTATCAGTGCAGGTTAGTGCTTCAAAGCATCCAGAAAGCGTTGAAATTCTTTTTCAGACACTTCAAAAATAGTACCGTGCCGAATCCCATTCGGTAGTTCAATTTGCTCCGAAATATCGGTCCATGTTTTGAAATCTTGGGTTTGCATAGCACCATATTTGTGGCGAGTATATTCGTCAAAATACACTGTCCAGTTCGGGCCGAGTTTGACCAGCGTAGGGCCTTCTACCCAACTACGAGTAAAAGGAGTCGAAGCCGCCGAAAAGCCCTTTGATAGGTCTGGAGAGGTAGCAACTTTCAAGTTTTTCTGAGCAGGATTTTTGGTCTCGTCTTTCAAAATCATGAAAAACTGCCCTTTTTCTTGCACAATCGTAGCGTCAATGACATTGAAACCAGGGTCATAAAAAAGAGTAGTAGGGCTAAACGTCTGGAAATCTTTAGTACGAGTACAATACATTCGGTGGTTGTATTTACCATCGCCTCCTTCTTGCCCTTGAGCAAATCTCCCCGGGATGGTAGTTGCCCAGAAAATCAAGTATTCTTTATGGGCTTTGTCATAAATGAGTTCGGGCGCCCAGCAGTTGAGCGCCTCCGCTTCGTGTTCCATGACGGGGATGTAGCGTTGCTCAGACCAATGCACCAAGTCGCTCGACTCGGCATAGCCGATGCCTTTGGCATTCCACGAAACCGTCCAAACCATCCGAAACAGACCATTGGTAGGGTCTCGGAGAATACACGGGTCACGCATTAGTTTGTCTTTACTAACGGTAGGGTAGAGCAACGAACTATCGCCTTTTAATGATTTCCAATGAAGCCCGTCGGTGCTATGCGCTAAATGAAGACCATCTTGACCATTGTTTTTGAAATAAGAAAACAAATAGTGCTTGGTTTGAGCGCAAAGCGGACTTAGAGTCAGTAACCAAAGTGCTAATATAATACGCATTGTTATGGGGGTTTAGGTAGCAAGATAGGGAATAATGTAGTAAACACTATGAGCCAAAAACAGAAAATACCACCCAAATTGGTGGGTTTTACCAAATAGGCAAACCAGGTACCTTTACATCAGATTCATTTTAAATGAAAATCACGGTAAACCGTTAGTAAAAATCACGGTAAACAGGGATGGAATCCAGAAAATGCAAAAGATATTTTTGTACTCAATAAAATTGAATGAGTAGGCGCCGATTAGCCGCAGTCATAGGGCATACATGTCCATATAGAATCAAAGGTTATTAGGACATACCATACATTTGAATCGAAGGGTTGGTACTGACCGAGTCTGGCTCAAAAAACCATAGAATATATGGTTGAAGATAGTTCAAACCCTCAAGCATGAGCCATTACAAATTTAGAATTGCTGATTTTGGAGGTCTCCCGCAGAATAAAGCACTTGTTATAAATCCAACAGCAACCACAACTACTAATGGCGGCTTTTGGGAGGTGACGGTTCTCTAATCATCTTATCTCTTACAAAACGATGAAAATCTTTTCAAGAAATTTTACACTAGAAGATTTGCTTCTCTACATCGTTTGCATGGGCTTACTGTGCTTTGTAGGGAGCTATTTTTGGGAGGTAACTACAAACCTTAAAGGAGAACTGAATGCCCAAGAAATGAAGCAACTCAATCAGTTAGCCATACAGCCCACTCCAAATGCACAAGACAATGTGGACAATAACTATTTTCGAGCGCAGCTTCAGTTGATTTATAAGCAATACGATTTTCGTAATAAGTATATACAAATAGGGGCTGTTATCAAATTCTCCGGCTTTTTGGTAGGAGCCTTACTCAGTATTCTGGGCATGATGGTAGTTGTCAGAGGAGTCAGAACGGGGGTTTTTGATGTAGAAGCCTCTGCCTACGAAAACGCTAGGGTTAAACTCACATCGAGTTCTCCTGGTATCTTTTTAGTTTTTGCCGGAACACTTATCATTATATCTACCATTGTTAGAGGGTTTGAAACTTCAACCACTGACATAAACATCAACTACCCAGGCGTGCAAAAAAGCACGAACGAAATACCGCTTGATAGTGTAATGAATCAAATATCTTCGCCCAAAATGCCATGAAAACTTCTCTCTTACTTGTGTTCAGCTTTTTATTGATTCAAGCTGCTCAGGGGCAATGCCCTACCTGCCCTGCCACCAAACAACTCGTTTGTGTGCCGCCTAACTTTAAAGAATTATTAAAAAATATACAAACAAAGCTCTCAAATTTTGAAGGTAAGGCAGATCGCCCTGCTACTAATTCATTGGCCAATGAAATAAAAATGTTGAATGATTTACAACAAGAAGTGTCGCTGACTAGTGGCAGTAGCACTAATACACCCCAAACGTATAAAATGATTGTAAGGGGAGATATAAGTTTACCGATTCTTTTAGAAAGCAATACGCCCGACTTTCCATATCCACACCTTGTGGTCATCATCCGAAAAGCCAGCATAGCGGCAGGCACAAACCAAGAAAACCTATTGAACCTACAAGTTGGAGAAGCTACGTGGCTTGACCGACCTATTGGCAGTCAAGAACCTGATAGGCTCATTATTAAATGGCCTGATGCGTTCAGAATGAATCTTACTGGGCTAACCTTGCAAAATACCACTACTTTTCCGCAGTTTTTGAAGAATTTAGCTAATGGTAGTAGCTATCAGGCTTTTATGATCTACAACAATTCTAATGGGAGCTTTATCGTTACTCAAATTTTGTAAAGACAATTACGCCAAGCCACAGTCCATTATTCTTCTTCTATCGGCTAATCTCACCGAGTTAGTTTATAAAATCGTCTCGAGCAACCAAGTCAGTTGGGTTACTAAAAATAGTCCCGCAAGGTTTTCAAAATCTGTAGATTCGTAAACCTTGCGGGATTAAAATAACCTTACCGTACCATCGGCGCTCCTGCCAAAATCTCTTCGTTGGCAAAGGCAGCGTACTGCTCAAAATTCTTTTTGAACGAAAGGGCTAACTCAAGTGCCTGCGCATCATAAGCTGCTGAATCAGCCCATGTTTCACGAGGGTTTAACACACTGACAGGCACATGGGGGCATGTCTCAGGGATGAGTACGCCAAAAATGGGGTGTTGAGTATAGTTTACATTGTCTAAATCTCCGTTGAGAGCAGCCGTAATCATGGCACGAGTGTAGTCTAGCTTCATGCGTGAGCCTACGCCATATTCACCGCCTGTCCAACCTGTGTTAATGAGCCATACATTTACTTGGTGTTCGGTCATTTTTTCGCCTAACAATTCAGCATAGCGAGTAGGATGTAACGGCATGAATGCAGCGCCAAAACAAGCCGAAAACGTTGGTTTTGGTTCTTTGATGCCCATTTCGGTACCTGCCAACTTTGAGGTAAAGCCCGAAATAAAGTGATACATCGCTTGTCCTTTGGTCAGTTTAGCAATCGGTGGCAATACGCCAAAGGCATCGGCGGTTAAGAAGAAGATATTTTTAGGATTTCCGCCACGACCACCTTTCAGTGCATTCTCGATATAATGAATCGGGTACGCTGTACGGGTGTTTTCAGTGACACGTTGGTCGGCATAGTTGACGTCGTCGGTTCCGGGGAAGAAGCGAGTGTTTTCCAAAATAGTACCGTAGTGAATAGCATCGTAGATTTCGGGTTCAGAGCCACGAGTCAGGTTAACAACCTTAGCATAGCAGCCTCCTTCAAAGTTGAAAACGCCATCTTCGGCCCAGCCGTGCTCGTCGTCACCTATGAGCTTGCGGTTGGGGTCTGCCGACAGGGTTGTTTTGCCTGTTCCAGACAAACCAAAGAAGATAGCCGTATCACCAGCTTTGCCCATATTTGCCGAGCAGTGCATCGAAAGCACGTTGTGTTTAACCGGAAGCAAGTAGTTCAGTACCGAAAATACCCCTTTTTTCATTTCGCCTGCATAGGCTGTTCCTCCAATCAGAATCACTCGTTTGGTCAAATTCAGAATCGCAAAGTTTTCGTGCCGAGTACCATCCATAGCAGGGTCAGCTTTAAATTCTGGAACACAAATGATGGTAAAGTTCGGGATGAAATGTTCTAACTCTGCTACTGACGGACGGATGAATAGGTTGTAACAGAACAAGTTATGCCAAGCCAAGGTGTTGACCACACACAGATTAAGCCGATACGTAGGGTTGGCCCCTGCATAGGCATAGCGCACATATACCTTCCGATTTTCTAAGAAAGTCAACATTTTTTGATGAAGCGCATCAAATTTAGCCTCATCAAAAGGAATATTAATATCACCCCACGAAACGGTGTCAGCAGTGGTTTCGTCTTGCACGATGAAGCGGTCTTGTGGCGAACGCCCTGTGAATTGACCCGTGTCACACATCAAGGCTCGGGTGCTGGTGAGCACGCCTTCTCCATTCAAAATGGCTTGCTCAATGAGCTCGTCTGGTGTTTCTTGAAGGCGTACATCACTAAGACGGCCTAAACCTAAGTTTTGGAAATTTCGCTCATCTTGAGCGGTTCGTGGGCGCATTCGGAGGGTAGTCATGGTCTGAACGGTTAGTTGCCTGAGTTGATGATACAAATGTAATTTAGCGAAAATTAGTTACAAGCGAAATTTCGCTAAATTTTTAATTTTGTTTGATAATTATTATTTAATCTTGGAATCGTCTATTTTTGGGCAATTCTTGCGATTTACCCTACGAAGAAACTCGTCATCTGTTACGATTTCAATGATATTTATTAGTTTCAATGCGTATTTTTTCGTAGGTTAGAAAACAAATCACTCAAGCCCGATTTTTTACCTAAACCACTTTATTATGACCAACGACAAACGATTTTTTGGGCATCCAATGGGGCTGCTCGTTCTGTTTCTGACCGAAATGTGGGAACGTTTTGGTTACTACGGTATGAGGGCTATCTTGTTGCTCTACTTAATTAGCGACAAGGCCACGGGAGCTTTGGGATTAGATGAAAAAAATGGTGCCGCTACCTATGCTCTGTACACGGCTTCGGTGTACTTGCTTACGCTACCAGGCGGCTGGATTGCTGACAACATCATGGGGCAGAAAAAAGCCATTTTATACGGCGGTATTCTGATTACCATCGGCTATGCCTTGCTGGCTATTTCAGCTGGGGTGACGGTTTTCTATATAGGTCTGATTACTGTAGCTTGTGGAACAGGCTTGTTGAAAGCCAACATCAGCTCTATCGTAGGCGAACTATACGACCCCAAAGACAACCGCCGCCGTGACGAAGCCTTTTCCATTTTTTACATGGGTATTAATATAGGCTCTATGCTAGGTATTATCATTGTAGGATATATTGGCGAAAGAATCAGTTGGAATTCAGGCTTTGCGGCGGCGTCTATTGCTATGTTTTTGGGCCTTATTGTGTTTGCTCTTTGGGGAAAACAATATATCAAAGGTTATGGAGAAGTGCCTTCGGCCAAGCTAAAAGGAGCTAACGATGAGCCAGTAGGGAGCTCAAATATTAATAAGACTGTATTATATGGCATTTTGGCTCTATTAGTAGCCTATTTTGCTTACTTACAACTTACAGGTCAAATAGATTTGACTTCGGCACCAGGGCTGGCCAATGCTGCTAAAAACATTATTGTGTCTATCACAATCGCCTACTTCTTGGTGATTTTGTTTGGCGCAGGGCTAAACACAGTAGAGAAAAAACGAGTAGTCGTTTTGGGTGTATTTTTCTTTGCGGCGGCTTTGTTTTGGTCGGGTTTTGAGCAGGCAGCTACTTCATTCCAAATATTTTCCGAACGACATTCCGTTCGTACTTTCTTTGGTTGGGAAATGCCTTCAAGTTGGTTTCAATTCTTCAATGCAGCTTTTATCGTTGTATTTGCTCCTATTGTCAATGCCATTTGGGCGTTTCTGGATAAAAAAGGTCTCAACCCACCTATCCCATTCAAATTTGGTTTGGGTGTATTGTTGATGGGCTTTGGTTTCTACATCATGGAAATGGGTGCCAACGTGGCCGTTACGGGCGTAAAAGCATCGTTTTGGTTTTTGTCCATGACTTATGTGATTCATACCATCGGCGAGCTTTGTCTCAGCCCCGTTGGCTTGAGTGCCTTTACTAAACTGTCGCCTCGTCAGTTTGTGAGTCAATTTATGGGTATTTGGTTTGTAGCGGCTTCATTGGGCAACCTGATTGCGGGCTTGTTTGCTGGCAATTTTGAAGAGAGTAACCTACAAGCCATGCCAAGCTTGTTTCATCAAGTGTTTTTGTTTGGGACTATCTCTGGGGTAGTGCTATTAGCCTTGTACAAACCGATTCAGAACTGGATGGGAGGAATCAAATAAGACAAGAGATAAACCACTGATTAGACCTATTTTTTCAACAAGACTATCCTTTGATAAGTCATAAAAAACGGATGCTTTTCACCAAAGCATCCGTTTTTTATGACTCAAGATTCGGTACTTCACCAATCAAAGAGGTTCGATTAATTGGAATTAATAGAGAATGATGTTGAAGGTAGAAGATGCCTTGATAATGACTATGTTACATGAAATTAACCAAGCGTAGCAACCCTGTAACTAATTTTGAATTATTATGCTGCTTTCAATTCTTGATTACTTTCGCTCTAACTTCCACTTGGTTAACCATAAAAACAGAGCGATAAACGATACAAAATACATGACATTTCGTGAATCTATTAGCCCTCTACCAAGAGCATTGTAGTGATAATCGAGACCGAACTGCTGAATCCAATAACCGCCTTCGCCCCAGATGCTCAGTCCTGCCAACGAGCCGATGCCTACATACAGCAAAAAGCAACCAAAAACTCCTATTAAAAAGGCCACAATTTGATTATCGGTTAGCGAAGAGGTAAATACTCCTATCGCTGCAAAAACGGCACCCAGCAGCAGCAAACCGATATACGAACCAAAGACTCCTGCTGAGTCTATATTACCTTGTGGATTGCCAATTTTGTAAAGTGTAACGTAATACAGCAGGGTAGGAATCACAGCCAAAACCACCAAAAAACAAGCCGCTAAGTATTTTCCTCCGATGATTTGCCAGTCTGTAATGGGTTTGGTAAACAGCAGTTCCATCGTGCCACCTTTGCGTTCTTCGGCAAACAAGCGCATAGTAACAGCCGGCAGCAAAAACATAAAGATATAGGGAGTCAAGCTGAAAAAAGTTCCCATTTCGGCAAAGCCAT
The DNA here is from genome assembly GCA_046329195.1 of Spirosomataceae bacterium. Classification (GTDB taxonomy): domain Bacteria; phylum Bacteroidota; class Bacteroidia; order Cytophagales; family Spirosomataceae; genus JAXLVB01. The sequence goes on from JAXLVB010000002.1 coordinate 391,515, forward strand.
AATCTAAGACGCTAGTATCAGGGAAAATCCAAAAAATTAATCCTGAAGTAGTGAGAAACACGGCAATAACCAAATAACCAATGAGCGAGTTGAGAAAACTATTTATTTCTTTCCGAAAGATTGAAAACATAATGTGTTGGTAAGCTTGGAATTAGCTGTGAGAAATTGATCTTGATGAATCAAAAAAGGTACGAATATACACGAAAAAACAGTGCAGATTCGTACCTCGGGGGTCTAAAAATTTATCAGTTTCTTACAAAAGCTCGTTAACAGGCTTGTCTTTTTTCATAATGGCTGCAATAATCAGCGACAGAATCAAGCCAAATAAGATAGAGAAAAACACCGCAAATACAAAAATCATTCCTGGGCTTGTAAACATCTGCGTCATTTGTGCTGCTTGTTCCATTTGTTCTTCAGACATTCCTCGCTTCTCCCATTCTTCACGTGCTTTATCAAGCATTTGAGAGGTAAGAGTGGTATCAATAAAAGACATATAGATGTAGGTATAAATCCCTCCAAGTACGCCCGATACTGCCGAAGTGAGCGCCCCTAACCCAAGACCTTGTCCGTAACGCATAAAGCCTTCGTTTTGGCTACGAAAATCCTTCATCGCTAACACCAATCCAGCAATCAGAATGAGGTAGCTGATGTATCCTAAGCTTTGATTTCCGAATTGTCCAGCCAAAAATAGAATAGTACTGTACACAATACTTGCCACACCAATGATAATGCCCCATTTAAGAGCAACACGAGCAGTAGAAGGTTGATTTTCCATGAATAAAGGGGTTAAGGTTCTGTGTTAGAATGTAGGGTGATAGCAGTTACTATCATTTTTTCTGAAATTTAATCAGAAAATTAATCACAGCAACAGCAGCCTTTGAGTTTTACATCAACGGAAGATTTTAGCCGTTCAACGGGCGTACGATACCCTTCTGAAATACATCGAAATCAATAGAGCTGGTAAGATACCGTAGAGCATCTTTTTGATGATTTCGTCCCAAAACAAACTTCCGGGCGTAATTAGCTTCACGCTTTCTACCAATTGCTTGTATCCATTTTCGCCTTGTAAACGAGTAATATCAGCTTTGGTAATTTCTAGCAGCTGATGGCTCTCGTTCATTAGCTGAGCCAATACCTCATTTTGGGTTTGGGTCATCAGCAAGTAAATGAGTGTAGCGTTGGTCAGTGCCGCAATAAAGTTAGTCAGATAACTCAACGAGAGTCCCTCCCATAAGTGGAGCGATTGCTGTTTTTGCCGACTGTAATACCAAACAGCACCCAGCATAGCCAACACATTGAAACTGATACTAATTTCTTTTTTTGTAATGAGTGATGGGAAATGGTTTAGGTACAAAAACAAGAAATAAGCAAAGCATCCTAAACCACCTGCCAAACCCGCCATAACTGCTATTTTGAGTAGTTTATTCTGCATAGGTTAACTGGTTTTTATGAATAATAGCCACTGCTTTTCCTCGTAGCGTTTGTCCCAAGAACGGCGAATTCTTGGCTCGTGACCGAAGGCTTTTTTCGGTCACCGTCCATTGTTTTTGAGGGTCAAACAAGGTTAGATTCGCCACTTCGCCAACGGCAATACGAGGTATTGCTTGCCTCAAAATACGGCGTGGTTGGATGGTTAGTTTATCAATCAGCGCCGACAAACTCATTGTTTTGTTATGGGTATTGGCTACGGCAAATAATGTTTCAAGACCCACCACCCCAAAATCTGCCAAGTCAAATTCAAGGTTTTTACTTTCTTCGTCGTGAGGGTGATGATCCGAAACCACTGCATCAATGGTGCCATCGGCAAGTCCTTCCCAAAGGGCCTGCACATCGGCAGGTAAGCGGAAAGGCGGATTAACTTTAAAATTGGTGTCAAATTCACTCAACGCCGAATCGTCTAATGCCAAATAATGCGCTGCTACATCGCACGAGACGGGTAAGCCCTGCTGCTTTGCTTGACGAATGAGCTCGACCGATTGACGACTCGACAAGAGCGAAAAATGCAAACGAGGCCGCTCGTTAGAGAGTTGACAATAGTCGAGTAGCTCGATGTCTCGCCGAATCGCCATCGTTTCAGCAATCGTCGGCATCCCTTTCATCCCCAACGCCGTGCTCATAATACCTTCGTGCATCTGCCCGTAGCGATTCAAATGTAAGTCTTCAGGGCGAGTAATTAATAGCGCATTGATCGGGTACAAATATTGAAGGGCTTTGAGTAACATATCGGCGTGCCAAATAGGTTTGTTGCCGTCGGTAAAGGCTACTGCCCCTGCTTGATGCAAGTCAAGCATTTCGGTAAAGTCTTTGCCTTCGCATTGGAGCGTTACTGCCGCCATAGCATGAAGCTGAACAGGTAGTTTTTGTGCCATTTGAGCAAAAAACAACACACTTTCTTTGGTTTGCACCACAGGCTTAGTATTGGGTAATAAGGCTATTTCGGTAAAGCCACCCGCTACTGCCACTTTGCTCAAGGTGGCTATATCTTCTTTGTGCTCATAGCCAGGCTCACAGGCATGGGTTCGCATGTCAAACCATCCTGCTGATAGGTACAGATTAGGTTGGTCAATCACTGTAGCAGCCAATGTTTCAATGGCTTGTGCAATCTGTGTGATTTGTCCGTCTGCAATCAACACATCAGCTTGTTTCTCATGCCACTCCGAACGTGGGTCTATGATATGTACATTCTTTAATAAAATTGTCATGGAATCCGTATTTTCTCTCTCTGCTATTCTAATCGTTGGTCAAGGCCCTAGCCTTTGTTGCTAAACATCTTGCAGCGTTGGCTAGTAGTGGTGCATAAAAAAAGCCCTTTCGGGCTTTTTTCTATATAAAACAAAACTTAGGCAATCAATGCTTGATAGGCAGCGGCATCTAAAAGACTATTCACTGCAGCCACATCGCTGACTTTGAGTTTAATCATCCAGCCTTCGCCATAGGGGTCTGAATTCACCAACTCAGGTGATTGAACAACCAACTCGTTCACTTCCAAAACAGTACCATCCACTGGTAAAAACAAGTCCGAAACCGTTTTTACAGCTTCAACACTACCAAAAATATCGTTGGCTTGAAGGCTCTTTCCTACTGTTTCGATTTCGACATAAACAATATCGCCTAATTCGCCTTGTGCAAATTCGGTGATTCCTACGGTAGCGATGTCTCCTTCTAAAAGAATCCACTCGTGCTCTTTTGTATAACGGAGGTTGGCAGGGATGTTCATTATAGTTTGCTAAATAGGTTACAACTCAATTTGAGTGCAAGTTTAGACAAGTAAGGGCGTTTTTGCAAATGAATGTAAAAGAGTTTCCGTACTCAACTACACAATGTTTCTTGAAGGTTTTGTAAAAAATCGTAATTTAGTGACGTAATTTTGACGATAATCCCATGAACAAATACCTCCCTTTTGTTACTGATGAGCATTTAATCAATTGCATTGCTCATCTTCATAAATCTTATCAGAAAGCTAAAAATAATATTACAAAGCAAAGCTTTTATGCTAATAAAGTAGATACCTTCAAGCTAACTTTTGATGCCAAGTTTAATCAAATGGACGAGGAAAAGCTCATCCAAGCAGAAATATTAAGACAAATTGACAAATCTATCAACAATTCGATAGGGACTTTTCATGAACAGATATTAGGAGGAATTAAGGGTTATGAGGTTGGTAAATTAAGTGGGTTTGATATAAAAGCAAGTGATAATACCCTGTTTGCTGACATTAAAAACAAGCATAATACCATGAATAGTAGTGCTGCCGAAGCCTTATTCCAAAAACTGGCTCGTTATGCAGATGATTATAAGAAAGCAAAATGTTATTGGGTACAAATTTTAGCAAAAAGTAGTTTTAACGAACCTTGGAAAGGTGAAATTAATGGCAAAGAATACAGCCATAGTAGGGTTTTCAAAATTTCTGGTGACCAGTTTTATGCCCTACTAACTAATCAAAGTGATGCGTTTTTTCAGTTATATAAGATTTTACCAACTGCTATAACCGATTACTTGAATTCTGTTGAAAAACAACAAGATATACAAGAAAACTCAGCATTAGATGAAATCAAAACCACAGTAAAGTTATCGCAGAGAAATATTTTAGACCAAATAACTTTTGAAAATTACAGCTACTACTTGGGGTTTGACCAGCTGTAATAATCATTCAAAAACTTTACAATAGAATAACCAACTTCTCTTCCTAAATTAACAGGAACAGCATTGCCAATCTGCTTATATTGCTGGGCCATTGAACCAGCAAATAACCAGTCATCGGGAAAGGTCTGAATACGAGCATACTCTCGAACTGTGAATGGACGAGTTTCTTCTGGATGGCAGCGTTCTGTTTGTTTTTGGGCTGGACTACAAGTAAGTGTTAAACAGGGTTCATCCCAACCGATTCGGCGAGCCATCCCTGTTTTCCCTCCTCCTAAATAGAAGCTACCTCCCATAAATTGCTTTTGTATTTCTATAGGTAAATCCCGCCAATATCCTTTTTGAGGAACTAAATCTAATACTTCTATCTTGCTTTTAGGATATTTTGCTCCAAATGATATTGGGACATCACAGTTGTATAACTCTCCTTTTTTTAAAGCGTCTTTCAGATTATATATCCTCTTATATGGTTTAGGATATTCATATTTTGTCTCTATGTCTTTTCTAATACCAACTAAAATGAGGCGTTCTCTCTTCTGTGGAACTTTGTAATGTACCGCTTTTAATACTTGAATAGGAACAACTTGATAACCAATTTCATCTAAAATAGAAATCATACCTTGTAAAGTACGTCCTTTATCATGACTCAATAATCCTCTCACATTCTCACCTATACAAATAAGCGGATTTACTTCTTGTACAACTCTGGCAAACTCATAAAAAAGAGTTCCTCGTGCGTCAGCAAGACCTAACTTTTTTCCAGCATAGCTAAATGCTTGACAAGGAAACCCTCCTGTAACAACATCTACACGATTTTTATATGCTGTAAAGTCAAAGTTTTTAATGTCTCCTTCTAACACATTCCAATTCGAACGATTCGAGCGTAGTGTTTGGCAAGCAAATTTATCAATTTCATTCAGAGCAACGCATTTTAACCCTGCCTGTTCCAGTCCTATAGCTAAACCTCCTGCACCAGCAAACAGTTCTAAAATCGTGTAATCTCGTTCGGGTTTTACATAATTAGAAGTCGTTTCATCACTATCATTAGTAAACTCTGAAAAAAGAGTTAGTACTTCACTCTTACGATAGACACGATAGTTACTAATAGGTTCACGTTTCGCATGGAATTTACCTTCTCTATCCCAACGGCGTAACGTCTCTTTGCTTTTACCAATTAATTCAGAAGCTTCAGATAATGTCAAAAAATCACTCATAACCAACTTGTTTAACCTTATACATTGGTTACAAAATTAAAAGAAGAAATTGGATATGCAAGACTATACAAAAAATAAAAGGCGAGCAACACTCGCCTTTCTAAAAATTTACTGTGCCAAATCAAACCTCACCTGAATACCGCCTTGGGCCGTAGCTCTTCGGAACGAATTGGTTACGAGTGGGTTGTTAATCATGCGGTCGAAGTAGGCCGTTACGCTCAAGCGCTTGTTCACTTTGTAGTTAACCTGCGGTCGTAACTGGAAGTTGTAGTTACCAGCCGTGATGATAGACTCGCCATCTAACTTACGCTGAACAGCCCTGGAATCTCGAATCGTAAAGTTAAAATCAAACTTGAGGTCGTTTTTCAAGGTTACTGTACGGCCACCCACTCTGAATGGCAAACGGAAGTTGTTTCGGGTAAACCCAAAGGCAATGACCAGCGCTTTGTCGCTCAACTCGGCTACTTGAGCATTGGAGAGGTTCAATGATACCGTCCGTTCTTGATTATACTCTAATCGTCCAGTTACATTTTTCTTAGTCCGAATCTGAATCCCCAAGAAGGGCGCAAATTTTTCTTGAATCTGTATCACACTCATCACGTACACCGGCACAAACTGATTGTAACTGTTTACCTGTGTTGGGAACGGATACAGCGGGCTCGTAAAGGCAACAAAACGAGCGTCATACTCCAGTGACGACACAAAGTTCCCAACGCTGTAGGTGGACGTAAAACTGTGCGTGATATTAATCGAGCTAAACGTTCGCTTAAAAGGTTCTAAGTTGCCCAACCCGTTGTAATCTAATCGCCAGTTGGGGAATGGGATTTTATAGAACGGCGAGAAACTCACTTTGTTGGGGTCTCGGCCAGCATAAGCGGCAAAAAAAGCTGGAATCAGTACGTCTTGCGATTTATCGTTGTATTCGCCAGCCCCAACATTGGCTTCTTTCAATCGCTTCAAGATGATTTGACGATATTCGTTGAATTCTTGAAAAATCGGTGAACTATTGTCAGTTTCTAACTTGCGGAACGAGGTACCGAAGGATAAAAACGACATACTAAAATTACCGCTCCGCACCGGGCTTTGGCTCTCAAAGGCACCTCCAAGAGTTGTTGGGCGGAACAATTCGGTGTAATTGTCCGTGCGTGTCAACTTAGCCTGTAGCTGTATTTTGAAGTCTTTCCAAGGCTCTATTTGAGTATTGGCCGTAAAGGTCTTTGACACGGTTTGAGCAAACGGCGTATTTTGCACCGTACTCTTTGACAACCACCCATTTTCGGCAGCTCTGAATCGAATGTTAGGGTCTTGGCTTCCCAACAAGAATGGCACTCCCGGCGAAGCCGTGGATTTACTCAACCCAAAGAGGCTCACTTGTGGCAAGAATCCAGGCAAAATAGTGCTTTCCTGTACGTTGTATGAGAAGTTGATACCTCGCACCGCCATCAACAGGCGAGCAATATCTTTAAGTAAACGCCCTCCCTGCAACTGAAACTCTTCCATATCGCCAGGGTTACGAGCGATATTTCGACGTGGCAATCGAGGCGAATTGGCTAGATTTAGGTACTTAACTTTGTTATAGAGTTTCACAAAGTCGATTCGTCCGGTCAGGGTTTGGTCACGGTTGTTGCGCAATACGTTCCCAAATGGCACGTCCAAAGAGTCGGTGATTTGGTACGAAGCCGCTGTAAAATTATACCCTGCACGATAGCTATAGTCGCCCGTCACCCAGTCGGTCAGCGGGAATTTATCAAACGGAATCCGATAGGTAGCACTTACTCGCTGGTCATAGTTTTTGGTACGACCAAAATGCAGCAAATTGGCCATTACAGAGTCTCGTTTAGCCTGCGTATCCAAATCGCCCCTTGGTTCATCAATAATCGCATTGGCTTGAGCATTGTAGTTCAGCACAATGTTTTTGGTGAAGTTCCAAGTCATGTCATAGCGACGATTGAACCACCAATACTTTTCAAAGAGTGGGTTTACTCCTGTAATCGAAAGATCCGAATTCCGAAGTTGAGTCTTCACAAAACTCCGATCCATATCGGCCTGAACCGTAACCGAACTTGGGGCTAGCGTGAAATTAGCCTCCTTGAGCAACATCAACCACGGTCGGTCAAATGCCTTCACATTCTTGAATGGCTCATAACTCCGAGGCTGATTCGTAAAAGCGTATGTGATGGCACCTCTGTGTGACAAAGCCCGGTACTCATCAATCAAGATACTGCTCCGGTTGGTTTCGCTAAAGGCATAGGTAAACGATAAGTTTTCAACGTCATAGAAGTGAGGTTTAGCGTTGGGGTTCATCCGCATTTTCCGAACGTTCGAGAAGTTAATTCCTCGACGGGTCGTGTTATCTTCTACGAGTTTTCGATAGGCGTCTCGTCGGGCTGCATCAGGCAGGTTTTGCAGCGATGTTTCGAGCGGGACATCAGGGTCAAGAGGATTAAAATGAGGCTTGATATTCCGATGGTCGTAGGTGACATACATTGGTAGTTTGATGCCCCATTTTTCGGGTAATAGCTTGTCTAACTGAATGTTAGCAGCAATACCATACTCTGTGGTCGTTTCTCTGGCTCGTTGCGAAATCTTATCTTGTACACCTCCAAACCCAAAATTGCGGAAGCCCCCAGTTACTTGTACCGTAGCAAAATCAGCTAACTTTAGGTTGAGTTTGCCAACAGCTGCTCCGCCTGATGTTTGGTCAAAATCGTGCGCCCGTAGTTCATCAACCCAAATCTTAAAGGATTTGGGCTGCTCATCAGCAGATTTCGGATTTCGCATCCCTATCATTACTGCCATGACCGCACTCAAATCAGGGCGCCCTACTACCGTAATTTTGTATGATTTGCCAGCAATGGTTTCGTCAGGTACTTCAATAGTATAAGGTACCGTTAAGGCAGCGGCTACTCGGTCTCGCTCGGTCTTGACTCGTCGCAATTCATTAAACGGCACGTCAAATTCGTTCTCTTGAGGCCATACTTTTTCAGGTTCTGGCGTTGTTTTGCTTACACTACCCGGGTCTGTGGCTTTGAGTTCTTTTACTTCAACTTCGTAGTAGTTGTCGGTAAGGTCTGTACCCAAGCGGATAAATGCCGAAACTTTATCATTTTCGTTAAGGTCGTTTTCCATATGTACAAACATCCGCAAGCGCTTGTAAAACTGAAGGTCAAGATTGGTATTCTTGAATACAGCTCGTGAGTCGCCGTCACGGAGGTTTTTCACACTTAAACTCATGGACTGCTCGTTCAGCTCGGCATTATTGATAGTAGTCAAGTCTCGGTCCCGCTCAAAACCTGGCGGAACAGCATACGGGGTGGTCGTACTATTGTTTTTGTTCCCTGCTCCGTTTTCCTCGATACTTACCGTTTGTACTTGGAACTGGGCATCATACGGCTCAGGTACTTCGGTCAGACCACGACCAGTCAGGTTGCCCGTGTATTTACGATACTGATACCCTGTCAACTGCATTTGGGCAAAACGTAACACCACTGGTTCTAAGAAATCGGTCATCACAAAACGGATGAAACGAATGGACTTGAAACCGTTGATGTTTCCCACTTTACCCGTAAAATTCCGAATTGGTACTCTAAACAGATACCAGTTGGCACCATCTGGGTCAGTTACTTTATCTACCACGTAACCCTTACCAACTTGCAACTGACCCGGCTGAAGGTCAAGTTGATATTGGTAGTACGATTCGTTATCGTTGATAGTATTGTCGTTATTAATATCTTCTACATCAGGCAAATAGTTATTTGTCTCCGAAACTTGGTTTTGGCTAAAATTAGTCTCTGGAGAGTTTTTATCCATCCCCATGTAGTTTTTATAACGGCGCAAAATCTTCCAATCTTCGGTATTAGCTTTTTCGCTAAAATAAAACTCAAAATTATCACCAGCAGGATCCGCTTCAATTTCCTGACGAGCTTGAGGAGTGAGGTTGGCGGGTAGTTTATCCAGAAACGAGGTTTTTAAATACGATTTCTCTTCGTCATCGGTCAAGCCATCGAGCCCAATGTCTTGTTTTTCACGAGCACCAGCTTGGTTACTAAACGCCTTCGTCACAAACTGACTACGAGTGGCATAACCCCAAGGGGTAGCATCTACATTTCGTTGAAGGTTACCGACGGTAGCGGGGCGTTTGTCGTCAAGCGGTAAGCCGTTTTCAAAATTATAACGACCGTCTGGAATGACATCTTCTGAAATATCACCTAAATTGATTAAAAACTTACCTCCAGTTGTATTGGGCTTGTCCACCGCAGCATTACCCGTTGCTCTTACAACCCCTCGTGGGTCGTTGATGAAGGGGTCCATCATCCAAAATTCTACGTTTTCGATATTGGCGTTATCAAAGTCAATATCTGAAGTAACGGCTCGGGTAGCAGCACCAAAGTTCTGACGAGGGTTTTTCAACTTACCATCAGCTGTCAAATCTGGATTGTAGTTGTATTGCCCTCGTTCGGTAGGATAATAGGCAATATCTAACAATCCTAAGGGAATGTTAAAACCGTTGGCAATGGCTTTGTTAGCAAAAATGGCTTGCGGTTGTACCTGTTTTTCGTAGTGGTTCGATAAATCTTGCTGCGTAATATTGGTGGGTTCAAAACCAAAGCCTCCGCCCAAGCCATAAAACGTGTTATCAACCGTATAAACGGATAGTTTGGCTCGTCGGTAGCCATACTCCAACGGATTGGCAAGGCTGCCTTGAGGGAATGTCTTGGGGGTGGAGCCTAATCGCCACAAGGTAGGCTGGCGAGTAAGGTCATAAATGGTACGAGCGCCCTCAAAGTCATCAATAAACGAGTTGTTTTGCACCCGTGGTGCTACCCCTGCAAACAGTTGGGCATACTCGCCCTGAAATTCAAACGCTGACGTTTCTTTGGTGGACAACAACGGAAGTTTGTCGAGCATCCGTGTCAAAAACTCTGATTTTTTCCGAATGGCGGCATCTACTCCAATGATGGTGTTGTTGGTGGGTTCGTTCCCAATAGCCACCCGACGGAGGTTCGCTGGAGGTGTTTCTTTGTATTTTAGTACAGTAGCCCCCAAATGCACGTCTTTGCCAATGGTATAGTCAAAACGCCCGCCCAACAGTGTACGAATCTGGTTGTTGAACAAATCGGGTTGCTCGTACTCAATGATAATTTCACGGCCAGAGTTCATGATGCTTTCGTTCGTAATCCGAACCCGACCGCTTCCTGATTCTACCTGAAAATCTTGACTAGGACTCAGCGCCGCCCCACCCGACGACACCTGAACCGAGTTAGCATCTACCCCATACGGTAGGGTGATTTCGGCACCACTACCTGCTTGAAAACTTCCTTTCAAAAAGAATTTGTTCTTTTCGGTTACTTGTTGCGCATCAATCAATGTAGAGCGGTACAACTTGTCGTGCACGTATTTCTCGACCAGATATGACTCATCGGCGTCAAACTGCTTGCGTAAGTTAGACCCGAACGGCTCCAGTACAGGGAAAATTATTTTACCATTTCGACTATCTACGGTAGTTCCTTCCACAAAGTCAAAGTTACCGTCGGCAGGAGGGTCGCCAGCCGGGTTCAAGCGGTCTAAGCCCATCACCTGAATCAGCGGTACGTCTTTCATCCGACGACCTTCTTGCAAGTTAGGGTTATCAATACCCGTCAAGTCGTCTTTATAGATGATTCTGAACTGGAAGTTTTGCTTTGACAACTGTGAAGTATTCAACGAATATACGTTTTTCATCATCAAATTCCACATCGGCAAGGTCAGATTGTTGCGGATAGTTGATGACTTCAACATTTTCAAGACCATCACTTCGTCGTCGTTGCGAGCTTGGTAGTCTTCGGTCAGTTCACCTACTTTATACTTACGACCATTGAGGGTGTACTCGTAGGCTACGGCCAATATTTCGTCGTTCCGGAGGGGCGTTACCAGTGAGATATAACCCAATTCTGGATGAAACCGATATTCTCTGTCGGTGAGGCGTTTAGCTCCACGTAAAATTTCGTAGTCAGTGCCTTTTTGAAGTTGGAAGTTGTTTTCCAACACAAAACTCGTTTGGTCAACTTGGCGGAAGGTTGTATTGCTAATCAATCGGTCAAACAAGCCATTGGCTTTGTTATCGGCAGGCGAAGTGGTATTGATAGGCTGAAGGTTTGGATTGGTTCTTGCATAAGGGCTGTTTTCGGCCAAATCAGCAAAGCCCACCAAGTTTCGGAGCGACTCGGTCGTGTTAGTTCGGTTAGTCACATACACTTCCAAACGAGTGATAGTCACCCCCGAGGTAATCACAGGCAGGTTTTTGAGGGCTCGTTCGTAATTGCTACGGAAGTATTGCGACAAGAAGAAATGGCGGTTTTCGTCATATTGGTCACAGCGAATCTCAAATGGTTTGGCCATGGAGCCTCCTCTAATCACCAAACGGTTCTTTTTGGAACGCTGTTGCGAAGCAATCAGAGTAGCATCAAGGCGACCAAATCGAAGTTGAGTTTTGAGACCAAATAGATTCTGAACGCCTGGAATCAACTGACTGTTGAGTGGCAAGTTTACGTTACCAGCCTCAATCTTTTGAATAATATCTTCTTCTGAAGCTTTGTAATTGAGCTTCAGTTTATTCTCAAAGTTAAAGGCAGCACGTGTGTCAAAATTGGCGTTCAGGTTCATTTTATCGCCAATCTTCCCGTTAAAATTAATCGCTGCTTGTTCGTTAAAGATAAAGTTGACAGTACGGCGCTGTTGAATCGGAATGGCTGGATTATCAATATTTTGTCCTAAAATCCCAAAGTCGAGCAATACGTATCCGTTGGGTTTGAAGTCAACGGCGTTCCCACCAAAAAGACGATCAAGTCCACTACCTAAATCCAATTTTGGAAGCAACCCTCTGCCTGTTACATCGCTTTTGCCTTCACTTTTGGCTGCATAAGAGCGCATCAACCCAATATTCACTCGATGGTCTTGAATCTTTGAATATTGGTCAAATTCCATTGTTTCAGGAGCTCGATAGTTCAGACCATTTGCAAATCGCTCGTAAATAGTCATGCGTCGGTCTTGGTCTAACCGAAACTCGGTGTTGAGGCTTGGTCCTTCTTTTAGTAAAAAGGGAGTGCCTACGGGCTTATCGCTGAATCGGTTTCCGTAATGATATTGAGATTTCAAATACGCATTACGACCCAACTTCGGACGAGTTGGAGTAAGAGAGTCTTTTTTAGTAGTGTCTGCCAATGCCCTTCTGAGCGACGTGATACGCCGAGAATAGGGGTTTGCTAACGAGAGTATCGCAAAAAAGGTAAGTAGCAAACCTCCTGTGATGACTGGAACGTATCTCTTCAATAAATACTGCACGTAAATTTCTTAGTTTCTGGCTGTGTGTTTGTTACTATTAGTTCTTGGGTTTGATCATTCTCCTTTTCAGGAGTACTTTTCAAAAACGGCAAAAATTGCTCCAATATTGAGTATAAGCCTTTATTTAAGAATATAAGGCTAGCGCAATGCCATTTTGATGAGTTGCTCTAGGGTAATGTCGTTACCATATTTTTTAAGAATCACATCAATATTTTTCTCTGCTACGGCTTTTTGAATACCCAACGTGGTGAGGGCCGCCAATGCTTCATTTCGAATGGCCGAGGTAGCCACTGGAAACAAAGCTGGGGTACTTCCCATGAGGTTATCCTTCTTGAACTTATCTTTCAAATCAATGATAGCTCGTTGAGCCGTTTTGCTTCCGATGCCTTTGATGCTTTGAATGGTACGGACGTCTTCGCTCACAATGGCTTGGCGAATCTCTGCCGAACTCAACGAGGATAACATCATCAAAGCCGTGTTGGGGCCAATGCCTGATACGCTGATTAGGTCAAGAAACAAGGCTTTTTCGTCAAAGGTAGCAAAACCATACAAAACGTGTGCATCTTCTCGAATACTCAAGTAAGTATAAAGTCGGCAGCGCTCTTCGCCCTGGCTCAACGCCGAGTACGTCTGAAGCGAAATCAAAATCTGATAGCCTACACCCTGCACGTCAATAATTACGTAGGCGGGTTCTTTGTGAGTGAGTTTTCCGGCAATATAGGCAATCATAGGTTTTTTCTACTTATACTCTTAGAGGATGCCAGTCTCCTACTATTTTGTAACCCCAAAGAAAACTAAAAGCCCACAATTCGACAAATAGAACTGTGGGCGAGTTGATTATTCTTCTCCTAACTAATCCGAATACGTTGTCCGGCCTTGAGGTTATTTCCACGGATACCATTGAGACGCTTGATTTTCTCAACCGATACTCCACCATAGCGTTGTGAAATACTCCATAGCGTGTCTCCTCTCAATACTTTTACATATTTAGGTTTACCGCTATTTTTACTATTCTCTTTACGAGCGGCTTTGGCAAACACTTCTACGTCGGTTGGAGCTTGCTCTTTGTAGATTACCAATTTCTGGCCAGCTTTTACATTCGTATTTCGTAAGTGATTCCAGATTTTCAAATCATATACTTCTACATCAAACCGTTGTGCCACTCGAAACAGTCCTTCTCCTTTTTTTACTTTGTAAGTGAGTTTTTTAGGTTTTTTGTGTACTACAATGTCTTCAGCGTTTCCGTCTTCGTTCGTATCGCTCGAATCAGCATCTAAGCCTGATTTGTTAGAGGCTAGCATAGCTCCTGCCGGCAACACTGGTAGTTGCGAAGCAGAGTCCATAATCATTTGGCGATTAGCCGCAATAAAATCAAAACTCTCTTTAGGCACTCGTAGTGGGAAGTTACGAGTGTACGATGGTAGTTCGTTTTTCAAAATATGCGGATTCAGCCGCTGTAGTGTCTCCATAGGCACCAAGCTATGTTGAGCAAATTTCTCTAAACTCAAGTAGTTGTTAATGTGCAAGGTGTCAAACTCAAACAAGGATTCTTGTACTTCTGGAAAAATATCATGCTCGTGGGCGTGACTCATCATATAGACCATCCCTACGTATTGGGGCACATACCCACGGGTTTGCTTGTGCAAGAAGTTATAGATTTCCCAAAAACCATATTTACCTGAGCGTTTTTGCGCTCGTTTTACATTGCCAGGACCAGTATTATAAGCCGCCAGCACCAATTCCCAATCGCCAAAGATGTTGTATAACTGGCGCATATACCGGCAAGCTGCTTCAGTTGACTTAATGGGGTCGAAACGTTCGTCCACATATTGGTCAATCCGCAGGCCAAAATCAAGCGTAGCTGTGCGAGGCATAAATTGCCACAATCCGCCTGCTTTGGCATACGAAATTGCCTTTGGATTCAGTCCTGACTCAATCATCGAAAGGTACTTGAGTTCGTCAGGAAGGTTATACTTGCGGAGGTATTCTTCAAATAAAGGCAAATAGATGCTACGACGTTCGAGCATCGTTTTGGTAAAACTGGGTTTGCGAAACGCAAAAAACTCAACGAAGTCATGCGAAACGGCATTGTAAGTCAGAGGGATTGTTTTTTCGAGACGCTTGAGTCGTTCTCGAACTAGCTCAGTCGGAATCGAAGGAGCCGTGTCGGGTTCCATCACTACTTCTGCGCCTTCGGCTGTGGTATCTTTTACTACTTCTTGTGCCCGTAGTGTAGGCAAGGTACAGACTCCCCAAACAGCCGCAATGGCAAACGTGCGCAAGCACTTCCTCAATAACATCATCGGTTTGTTTCTTGTGTGGTTTGGTTTATATTTTCAAAAATCTCAACTATCGTTTTGGGCGGCACCGCTACTTCATCAATTGCTGTGCCAATTGTAATAAATCGGCTTCACGAAATGCTCCTGCCATAGCTTGAAAGCCAATCGGTAATCCCTGCTGGTCGGTGCCATTTGGTATCGAAATAGCTGGAAGCCCCACCACGTTGGCCTGTACGGTAAACAAGTCCGTCAGATACATTTGTAGCGGGTCTTCTGATTTAGCTCCCACTTTGAAGGCCGTAGTAGCACATGCTGGTGATACTAAAAAGTCATATTCGGTCAAAATTTGCTCAGTTTGCTCTTTGATGAGGCGTCTGACCCGTTGTGCTTTGGTGTAGTAGGCATCATAATAGCTCGCACTTAGCACAAAAGTACCCAACATGATTCGTCGCTTGGCTTCGTCACCGAAACCCTCTGAGCGAGACTTCTTGTACAAACTTTCTAAATCAACCGATTCGGTGCTTCGATAGCCGTATTTTACCCCATCTAAACGAGACAAATTACTACTTACTTCTGCCGTAGTTAGGATGTAGTAAGTGGGTAAAAAATACTTAATTAAAGGAAAATCAATGGCTTCAACGGTGTGCCCAGCTTCCTCCAATCGCTTTAATGCGGTGTAAGTTTGCTCTCTTACTTCGGGCTGCAAGCCTTCATCAAGGGCGTCACGAATATAGGCAATTTTCCAGCGTTTGTTATTGTTTTCAAGCAAATTTATGTACGAAGGCACTTCTCGCTGCGATACGGTGCTATCAAACTCATCGGCTCCTGCTATCACTTCGAGCAATAGAGCGGCATCTTCGGCACTGTGCGTAATGGGCCCAATGGTGTCAAACGAAGAACCGTACGCTTTAAGCCCCCAGCGTGATACTCTTGAATAGGTAGGCTTTAGCCCCAACACCCCACAGAAAGAAGCGGGCAAACGAATGGAGCCACCGGTATCGGTACCAAGTGAGGCCAAGCAAAAATCAGCCTGCACAGCTACTGCCGACCCACCCGACGACCCACCTGCCACTCTACTGAGGTCGGCGGCGTTGAAAGCCGGACCAAAAGCAGAGTTTTCGTTGGATGACCCCATGCCAAACTCGTCACAGTTCTGACGTCCAATAATAATGGCGTCGGCGTCTATAATTCGTTGTACAGCTGTGGCTGTAAACTGCGACTTAAACCCTGTCAGAATACGACTCCCTCCTTGCGAAGGATGGTCTTTATAGCACAGCAAATCTTTGATACCTACCACCATGCCCGCCAGTTTTCCTGCGGTACCATTAGCGATTTTTTGGTCTATTTCATTCGCTTTTTGCAGCGCTTCTTGGTCATAAACGCTCAGAAAAGCATTTAATTGCCCATTTAGTTTTTCAATATTTTGCAAGTAATACTCCACCAAGGTTCGGCAGGTAAGCTGCCCCGCCTGCAAATCGGCTTGGATAGACTGAAGAGATGTATATCGTTTCAACTGCATGGTAGCTTAGTAACTTCTTGTTAAGAGTTATCAGTGACTCGCTATTCGTAGCATTCAAACCATTACGAACCCCAACGATGGTAGTGATAACAGAAGTTTGTTCTAAACAGGTACCCAGTACCAATAAAATAAGAAAAGCACAGCCAGAGGCATTTCTGTCTCAAACTATGCCTTTTATGCGTTAGTTGTTGAGAGTTGTGTAATGACTTTGTTCAGCCAATAATCAAGCACAGCCACGAGTTGCTAATGCTACCTCACAACAAGCTAACAACTCGTTAATTTTCGTCCATTCCTTTTTGGATTTCCTTCTTGATGTCGTTTTGAGCATCTTTGAATTCCTTAATCCCTTTACCTAACCCACGCATGAGTTCAGGCAATTTACGACCTCCGAACAACAAAAGAATTACCAAGCCAATGAGGATGATTTCGCCTGTACCTAAGTTAAAAATGAGCGGAATTATGTTTAGTTCCATGATAATGATGAGGTTTAAAAGGTCTCAAAGATAGATAAAAATTTCAGAGCTTGGATGGTTTTTACGACAAAACGTTTAAATCTGCTCATTTACGACACCTTACAACAGGTCATTGTTTGAGCAAATCCTGTTCAAAACCATCTAATTTGACCGTCATATCGGTTTATGTATGCGATTGTAACTCGCCACGTTCCCAAGCCAGAAAATCATCAATATCTTCTTGAATTGACTTAAAAATCCATAGAATCAAGGTGACATCGTCGGTAAACCCTAAGACGGGGATGATGTCGGGAATGACGTCTATGGGTGACACAAAGTAAATTAATCCTGCGATAATCTTTATCAGGCTCTTCCATGGTATAACACGGTACTCGCCCGAAATGTAGGCTTTTAACAAACGACCCAACACCAACAGGCGTTCTTGGAACTTTTTGAAGGTATCGCCCCCCAAACTACTGCTTTTCGCCAACGACTGACGAATCAGCTCTAACAAACTGCTTTTGTTGTGTGCATAACGGTCGGCTTGCTGTGTAGCACGCTTAAAGAAAATAGATTTGAGCACTCGGGTTATTAAATCTTCTTGGTTAGGCATGGTGTGTTAGACTGGTTATAGGAAATTGTTAAAAACCAAGCTAAAAATAATGGTCTTATAAATGACCGCAAAACGAATTATGATGGAGGGTTATTGTGATGGTATTAATGATAGCATTTACGGGATAATGGTTTGAATCATATAGAAAGACAGAAACCTCAATGTCAGGTATAGAAATGCCGTGGAAGAAATGGAGGAAGGGTACCTTTTTCTGCACATGAATAGTGTTACTGATTGTTCGATTCTCCTTTAAATTAGCTATCTCTCGGTAGTTTGTAAAGCATTACTCCGTACCAAATCAGAACGAACCTACACTTAATACAAAACAATTCGATGAAAATCTATAATTTTGTCAGCCGAAGCGACTTGCGCTCCATAATTCAAAACCGCAATTTTTTAACTTAGCTGATTGTATGAAAATAACTGTAGTAGGTGCAGGTGCTGTGGGTGCCACCACTGCCGACAACATCGCCCGCAAAGAATTGGCCGATGAAGTAGTATTGCTTGATATTAAAGAAGGTCTTTCGGAAGGAAAGTCCCTTGATATGTTTCAAACTGCTGCTTTGTTGGGTTTTGATACCACGTTGACTGGCTCAACGAATGATTACTCAAAAACAGCGAATTCTGACGTAGTTGTAATTACTTCTGGCTTGCCTCGTAAGCCAGGTATGACTCGTGAAGAATTAATTGGCATCAATGCTGGTATTGTAAAAACAGTAGTTACCAATATCCTTAACTATTCTCCTAATGCTATTTTAGTGATTGTGTCGAACCCAATGGACACAATGACTTACCTTACCCTCAAGACTTCGGGCTTGCCTAAAAACCGTGTAATCGGGATGGGTGGCACTTTGGACAGCGCTCGCTTTAAGTGCTATTTGTCGTTGGCTATGAACGTTTCGCCTAACGATATTCACGGCACAGTAATCGGTGGCCACGGCGACACTACCATGATTCCTTTGAAGCGTTTGGCTACTTGGAGTGGCGTGCCGGTTTCTAACTTCTTGGCAGATGACGTACTCAACAAAGTAGTGGCCGACACCATGGTGGGTGGAGCTACTTTGACAGGTTTGTTAGGCACATCGGCTTGGTATGCTCCTGGCGCAGCGGCAGCAGCATTGGTAGAAGCTATCGTACGTGACGAAAAGCGCATCATGCCTTGCTGTGTATCGCTTGAAGGCGAATACGGACAGTCTGACATTTGCTTGGGAGTACCTGTGGTGTTAGGCAAAAACGGCTGGGAAAAAATCGTTGATTACAACTTGAACGACGAAGAAAAAGCTTTGTTCGAGAAATCAGCGGCTGCCGTTCGCAATATGAATAACGTATTGGCTACCTTGAGTTTGTAGTCTTTTCTTTTTGAGATGAGAGGTGAGAGATTAAAGGTAAACAGTTGAATTAGGTTTTATTTCCCATTCTTCTTTTCCCAGTCTTTTTTCTTACCTCTCATTTCTTAATCTTCTCTTTTCTCTCTAAGGTGCAAATTCTACTTTAGTAACTAAGTACTTTGAGTCGCCCATCCAGAAAAAGCGATAGAGGTGCTCGTTGTAGTGTAGTTTGACCCGCTTTCCTGAAATAACAGCTTCTTCGAGGCGTTGGACTACTGCTGAGTCATCGGGGTACACCGTAAACTGCCAAATCTGAGGGGTCATGTTACCCGTTTGACCCGAAAAACCGCCCACATTGAGTTCTCCTTCATAGGTTTTGAAGACGTATCCTCGATGGCTGAACTTCGAGACAGTTCCGGCACGGTCGCCTTCGCTATAGACAAATTGGGTGAGGCCAAAGGCCACAAGACCTACTAAAACAATAATCACCAATAGGGTTACAGCTATTTTGCGAAGCATAATGAGTTGGATTATGGGTTGGAGGGCAAGTTAGTATTTTTTTGTTTACGACGCTGCCAAACCTGACAAGTCACTGTCAGCACCAGACCGATGAGTACCAGTCCATACGACAGTGGAGCCGAATAGCGTACCGTAAAAGTAGAAAGCAAAATCACTCCGATACTTCCTATCCAAAGTAAGTCGAATTGAGGATAGCGGCGTATGAGACTTGGTGGAAGAGCAGGCGTAGTGTTATCTACAAAGAGAAATTTTAGTTTGGGGAAGTCGTGTGCTAACAAAATGCCGTTGAGCACCAACAGGAAAAAATTAACGTAAGGAGTACCCTGCCATTCTAACGAAACGGTTACGACAAAGATACACAGAAGCATCGGAAACAGCATCACTGCCCCCAAAGTAGCAAAACGTTGGGTCAACAACAGCAGTCCTACAATGATTTGAGTATAGGCTATGAAGCGAGCAAACAGCCCTAATCCGTATTGTACCAGTCGTTCTTCGAGCCAAGGTGGACCGATTAGCCCAGGAAACATCGCTCCATACAGGTAATAGATTTTGGCCATCCCTGCTGTAAAGAAAATCAAGCCTAAAAAGGCTCGAATTCCAACAATGAACTTACCATACATCTTACTTGGAGCGAATAGCTATTACGGGGTCGAGGTTTGAGGCCATCATAGCTGGAATAATACCTGATAGCAGTCCAATAAAACTCGCAACACCTAAGCCAATCATGATGTTTTGGGCAGAAAGCACGATGTCGAGGCTACCCAAATTGACAAACGACAGCAGATAGACCAAAAAGATACCTACCAAACCACCAATCAAACTCAGAAAAACGGCTTCAAACAAAAATTGGAATAAAATGAAGTAGTTTTTGGCTCCCAGCGATTTCTGAATACCAATGATATTGGTGCGCTCTTTGACCGACACAAACATGATATTGGCTATACCAAAACCGCCTACCAGCATCGAAAAACTACCGATGATCCACCCCGCCAAGTTGAGCACTCCAAAGAGTGACTGAATCGCATCGGCGGCGGCTTCTACCTTATTGATGGCAAAATTATCTTTAGCCGTTGGTTTTAGTCCTCTGCGAGCACGCATTAGCCCTGTGATTTCGCTGGTAAGTTGCTCCAAATTAGTATCATCTGGAAAACCTTTTATGGCAATATCTATATCTGGATTGCCACCTTGGTACAAGCGGGCAAACGTAGGAAAGGGTATTAAAATCTTGATGTCGGGATTTCCTCCAAAGTCCAGTAAGCTTTCGCCTTTGCGCTCTTGTACGCCTACACAAAGGAACTTTTGACCGCTCAATTTAAACTCCCTGCCTACGGGGTCCAGATTGGGGAATAAGGAACTCGCTACCTCGTCGCCCAACACCGCAACGTTGCGAGCCGCATCTATCTCTTGCGACACAAAATACCGACCATTGGCAATGGGCACTTCCGAGATTTGGTTGTAGCCCAATGTAATTCCTTGGATAAGAGCCTCAAAGCTATTATTGCCGTTCTTGACGGTGGTACCCCCTTTAAAGTCCATCGCACAAATGGCTTGGGAGCTTTCGAGGTTTTTTTCGAGGTATTTAAACTCCGAAAACTTCGTATTAGGTCGTCGGAAGTATTCCCACCAAGCAAAGGTACCATTCCCAAAAAACCACGGCCATTTCTGAACATACACTACTTGATTTCCAATAAAGTCAAGGCTTTGGCGGATATTTCGGTTGAGCGAGTCAACCATAGTTAATACCGCTATGATAGCGAATATACCTACCGTTACGCCCAAAAGAGAGAGAGCAGTACGTAAGATATTCGACCGAAGGGCTTGCCAAGCAAAACGAAAACTCTCAAGGGTGAGTCGTAGAAATTTCATAGGTCAGGTACAAAAACGATAAATGGAAAAACATGGACTTTTCGCAAGTTAAAAGTAGGTTCAATTTTTTATTCCTAAAAACCGATTATGACTAACTCACTTTTTTGGGTTTAAGTGGCAATTTTGTGGTTCTGAACGGCATGCTCAAATGTGGAAGCTATCGCCCCAGCGGGGTTATGTACAACCTCCTTTCGCCCTAAAACCTCTAATTTGCTAGCAGAATAAGGCAGATTAATCCATCTTCAAGACATTTTTATCATCTAAGCATAAAAAATCGTCTAATGCTTGCACCAAAACGGAAAAAGTGTTATTATCTTTGCGCCTCATAAAAAGTTAGCATTCAAACAGTTGAGAATCCCGATATGAAGCTATCCGAATTTAAGTTCGACCTACCGCAAAGTCTTATTGCCCTCTATCCGCCCGAAAGCCGTGATGGCGCTCGCATGATGGTAGTTAACCGAAAAGACAAAACCATTGAACACAAGATGTTCACGGATATTGTAAACTACTTTGGCGACGGTGACGTGATGGTGGTAAACGATACCAAAGTGTTTCCGGCACGCTTGTATGGAAACAAAGAAAAAACTGGTGCCAAAATAGAAGTTTTCTTGCTTAGGGAGCTCAACCGTGAGCATCGTCTTTGGGATGTATTGGTGGATCCAGCTCGTAAAATCAGGGTAGGTAATAAGCTGTATTTTGGTGATAGTGACCTAGTTGCCGAAGTTATTGACAATACAACGTCGAGAGGGCGTACGATTCGGTTTTTGTATGAAGGCTCGCACGAAGACTTCATGAAAACGGTTCACGAAATGGGTGAAACACCACTACCTCGTGAAATCAAACGTAAGGTAGAACCCTTTGACCGTGAGCGCTTTCAAACCATTTTTGCCGATAAAATTGGTGCTGTAGCAGCTCCGACTGCAGCACTTCACTTCACCAAAAACATTGTTCGTCGCTTAGAAATCAAAGGGGTTCATTTTGCACCCTTGACCCTACACATTGGCTTGGGTACGTTTCGTCAAGTGGACGTAGAAGACCTGACTAAGCACAAAACCGACTCTGAAAACTACGCTATTCCTCAAAAAACAGCTGATATGGTGAACGATTCGCTTGACAAAAACCGTCGGGTATTGGCTGTAGGAACTACCGTTCTGAAAGCATTAGAGTCATCAGTATCAGCCAATAGCCGCTTGAAGCCAGTAGAAGGATGGACGGACAAGTTTATTTTTCCGCCTTACGATTTCAAAATCGCCAATGCGCTGTTGACCAATATGCACTTGCCAGAATCTATTTTGTTGATGATGACGTCGGCATTTGGTGGGTATGAGTTCATCCAACAAGCCTATGAAGTAGCCATCAAAGAAGAATACAAGTTCTTTACCTACGGCGATGTAATGCTTATTCTGTAAAGAGCACTTTTAATAGGCGAAATCGTCAGTAAATCGCAGATAAAAATAACGGTGGCTTGCCACCTACTAATTTTGAGTAAGTGCCTTATATCAAATCAATCGTAAGTCGTAAGGAAATTCCTGCATGGCTTACGATTTTTTGTTGATACCTCACTATGAGCGTAGAATCACCTCAATATGTCATTATTGTAGCGGGTGGTAGTGGTAGTCGTATGGGCACTACTACACCCAAGCAATTTTTGCTGCTCAACGGACAGCCTATTCTGAGTTATACTATTCAGGCGTTTTTGCGTTATTCGCCTACTATTCAGGTTATTTTGGTGTTACCAGCCGAGCAAATAGCCGTTTGGGAATCGCTCGCTCCGCCTCATCCATCGGTACAAATTACGACGGGTGGCGCAACTCGGTTTCAAAGTGTTCAGAATGGACTGAATTGTATTGAAGGGCAAAATGGTTTAGTGGCTGTGCATGATGGAGTACGTCCGTTTATCTCGCCGGCTATCATTCAAAAAAGTTTTGAAACAGCTGCACAGTTGGGTACAGCGGTGGTGAGCGTACCTTCTAAAGATTCGGTGCGACTGCTGGATGCAACTGGGCATAATCAAGCCGTGGACCGCAGTACTGTTCGCTTGATTCAAACACCCCAAACGTTTCAGGTATCTGTATTAAAAAAAGCCTTTCAAACACCAGAGTTACCTATTTTTACAGACGATGCCAGTGTAGCCGAAGCAGCAGGATTTCGCATTCATCTCATTGAAGGAGCTTACGAAAACATCAAAATTACCACCCCCGAAGATTTAGTTTGGGCCGAAGCGTTTGTTCATAATCACTTACGTTCTTATGAAGAATAGACTTTCAAGAGAGGAGTATATTACGGGCATCCGAGCTGGTAATCGAGTGGTGCTCAGTAGAGCTATTACCCTCATTGAAAGTACCTTACCTCAAGATAAAGCCCTTGCCTATGAAGTACTCGAAGCCCTCTTGCCACAAACAGGCAAGTCTATTCGTATTGGCATTACGGGGGTGCCAGGCGTAGGCAAAAGTACTTTTATCGAAGCTTTTGGCGAGTACTTGACGTCATTGCCGAAGAAAATAGCCGTTTTAGCCATTGACCCTAGTAGTCCACTCAGCAAAGGAAGTATCTTAGGCGACAAAACTCGGATGGAGAGCCTTGCTCGGAATCACCTTGCCTATATACGCCCTACGGCGGCAGGCAGCTCTTTGGGAGGCGTAGCACACAAGACTCGAGAAACAATGCTCTTGTGCGAAGCCGCTGGTTTTGAGGTGATTCTTGTAGAAACAGTGGGAGTAGGCCAGTCCGAAATATTAGTCAAAGGGATGGTGGACTTTTTCTTATTACTGATGCTAGCAGGCGCTGGTGACGAGCTTCAGGGTATCAAAAAAGGCATTATGGAAATGGCTGATGTACTGGCCATTACCAAAGCTGATGGCGACAATTTGACCAAAGCCCAACGAGCACAAGCTGAATACCAAAGTGCTTTGCATTTGTTTCCACC
The DNA here is from genome assembly GCA_046329195.1 of Spirosomataceae bacterium. Lineage (GTDB taxonomy): Bacteria > Bacteroidota > Bacteroidia > Cytophagales > Spirosomataceae > JAXLVB01. The sequence goes on from JAXLVB010000002.1 coordinate 415,691, forward strand.
AAGCGGTACAGGGTGGTTTCCGCAGGTAGTTACCTGCTCGGCACTAACTCATGAGGGTATTGATACGTTATGGAAATTGATCGAGCAACACCACGCTTTGATGCTCCAAAATGGGCATTTTATCCAAAATCGGCAAGCTCAACAACTCGAATGGATGCATTCTTACATTCGTCAAACGTTAGAAGAGAGGTTTTACCAACATCCCAGCGTACAGCAGCGCTTGGGTCAGGTGAGCCAACAGGTGCAACAAGGTGAAATACTACCGATACGTGCAGCCTCAGAACTTTTACGTAATTTTGCCCTGTAATTGATAGGTATCTTTACCCTTTTCAAACCGATTAGAACCGTTGCGTGAGCAAAACTTGCTCCATGATATTGTAACACATGAAAAAATTTTGGCCCTCACTTGCCGACCTTGTCCTGAGTAATCGAATCCGATTCGTAGTAGCCATCTTGTTAGGTACAGCTTTTATGGCCTATAAAGCCACTCAAATAGAGCTGTCTTACGAATTAGCAAAAATTTTACCTGCTAGCGACCCTGATTTTCAGCTATATGAATCCTTCAAGAAACGCTTTGGAGAAGATGGTAGTGTGATGGTCATTGGGATGGAAACCAAGCAAATGTACCAACTCAACCTCTTTAGCGACTGGTACGAATTAGGTAAGGAGGTCAAAGCTATCAATGGCATCAAAGATGTAGTTTCTAATGCCAATCTGTACGATATTGTACGGAACGACAGCCTCAAGCGCTTTGTGTTTAAACCTTTATTAGCTACTAAGCCCAGCAGTCAGGCAGAAGTAGATAGTTTGAAAGCCAAAATTGAGAAGTTGCCAGCTTACAAAGGGCTAATTTTCAATGAAACGGGGACTTGTCACCTCATGCTCGTGACTTTTGACCAAAAAATCATAAACTCAAAAGTTCGAATTGGTCTTGTCAATCTCATCAAAGCAAAAGCCGAAGCGTTTGGAGCCAAACATCATCTTACAGTTCGGCTCTCGGGGATGCCTTATATTCGTACCGAGTACATGTCTATTGTGGTGCAAGAGATGGCACTATTTCTAGTCTTGGTATTTTTAGTAACTGTTGTTATCCTACTTATATTTTTCCGCTCACCCCGAATCGTATTTTTTGCCTCCGGTATCGTGCTATTAGGTGTGATTTGGGCAGTTGGTACCATTAGTTTGTTAGGTTATCAGATTAGTGTGCTGAATGGGCTGATTCCGCCGTTGATTATCGTGATTGGGATACCAAACTGTATTTTCTTGCTTAATAAGTACCACGAAGAATACGTTGACTATGGCGACCAATGGCAAGCCCTACGAACAACTATCATCAAAATTGGGCCTACTATTTCATTGGCCAATATTACTACTGCCATCGGCTTCGGTGTCTTTGCTTTTACAGGAAGTAAATTTTTAGTCGAATTTGGCATTGTCGCTTCCAGCAATGTGCTGGTAACCTTTGCCATGTCGCTGGTATTGATACCTATCATTTTCAGCTATTTACCGCCGCCTTCGACCAAGCATGTACAGCACTTAGAGGCCAAACGAGTCAATTTTATTCTAAATTTCATTGACCACATCGTCCATCATCGCCGTGGGGTCATTTATACAGTTGTGGCTGTCATTGTAGCTATTTCTATCTATGGCATGACCAAAATTACAGCCATCGGGTATGTGGTGGACGACATGCCTGTGAATAGCCCAATTTACGCTGATTTGAAGTTTTTTGAGAAGAATTTCCACGGCGTTATCCCCTTTGAAGTCAGCGTTGATGCCCTTCGCCCTGGTAGGGCGCTATCGCCACAGGTGCTTAACAAAATCAGAAGGATGGACAAAGAGTTTGCCAAGCATCCCGAGTTTACCAAAGGATTATCAGTAGCCGAAGGCGTGAAGTTTTTTTACCAAGCCTACCGTGGCGGCGACCCTAAGTACTACGTGTTGCCTCCCGCATTAGAAATGCAAAAACTCTCCGAATACGCCACAGGCACGGGGGCAGGCATGAATGGCAGCCAAAGCCGATTTGCAGGATTTTTGGATAGCACTCGTCGTTATACTCGTGTTAGTTATCAAATGGCTGATGTTGGCACCGTTCGTACTCGGCAGCTGATTCAGGAATTGCAGCCTAAGGTTGATTCTATTTTCAATTTTGATGCTGATGCCGGTACTTGGGTTCCCAAGGACGAGCGCTACGAAGCTCGGATTACAGGCAATAGCGTAGCTTACACCAAAGGCAATGAGTACCTCCTGACCAACCTTCAGGAAAGTACGCTCATGGCCATTGTACTTATCTGCCTGATTATGTGGGGCTTGTTCCAAAACCCACGTATGATTCTGATTGCTACGCTACCTAGCACCATTCCCCTACTCATTACAGCCGGCATCATGGGCTATTTTGGTATTCCGTTGAAACCTTCTACTATTTTGATTTTTAGTATTGCTTTTGGTATTGCGTCTGACGGTACGGCATATTTTATGACTCGATACCGAGACAACCTCCGCAATAAAAATATGAGTATTGCGACGGCGGTTTCTAATACCATCCAAACCACTGGTATTAGTATGTTTTACACTGCAATCATCTTGTTTTCAGGGTTTTTCGTCTTTGTTGCCTCAACGTTTAGGGGTACGCAATCGTTGGGAATCTTGATTTCGATTACGTTGCTAATTGCGATGGTCTCCAACTTGGTTTTGCTCCCTGCCTTTTTGATGTCACTCGATAAAAGAGAACAAAAACGCTCTGCCAAAAAAGCACAATAAAACAACCCCACTGAGATTCTGAATGCTCAGAGGGGTTGAAGATTAAGAGCCGGGGGTAAAATCCTAAAACTCTTCTTTGTGCATGACGGTAGCCACGCCCGTCGTCGTTACTTTTTGGGTTGCTACGTCTATAAGTTGGGTCGAAATATCGGCAAAATGTTTTTCGGGATAATGTGCCACTACTTTAAAAACCGCCTCATAGTCCGTATCAACAAACATCGGGCGTTTGAACTCTAAAGTTTGTTTTACATAGACGCTTCCCTTACCCGGAAACAGCGTACCGATTACTTTTGAAAAAATACTTGCGCCCAACATACCGTGCATAATAGGACGGCCAAATTGGGTTTGTGCCGCATACGACTCATCTAAATGAAGCGGATTATCGTCGCCCGAAACTTGTGAAAAAGCCACGACGTCGTCTTGCGTAAAGCGAAAACGATGACTAAATTCTGTACCTACTTCTATCATGTGTTGAATGGTTTTGTTAGTATCTACAACTCATTAATAACGAGTACGTTAGGTTCTTACGAAGAATGATCGGCAACAATTACCCACTCCCCTTTGATTTTGCGCCAAAGTAAGGTGTAATGCCCCCCGATGTCCCCCTTTTCAGGACGAGTAAGGTGCCATTTGCCCACAACAAACGCCACATCTTTCGATGGAAAATCTACCTTAATAATGTCAAACTTGAGTGTGCCCATCGCCGCCTTATCTGGGTAATTTTTTTTGTAATTGGCCAAGGTTCGATTGTAGCCGTAGGTGACACCGCTTTTACCGATGTACATCAGCGAATCGGATTCCCAATAGCCTTTCATGAAACCTTCTACATTGGCAGTATTCCAGTTTTCGGTCTGTCGTTGCAGAATGCTCAGAATGATTTGCTTATCTTTGCTCGACTGAGCCAAACTCCATGTGCTCAATAACAGAAAGCATCCCAATAATACGTGTTTCATCGTCGTTTTTTGGTAAAGATGTAAGTTTTTTGAGTGAACAGTCCAACCATCTCTACGCTTCGGAAGCGTTGTTGGACTTATCTTCCTACAAAACATGAAAATTTTTAACTATTTCAAAAAATACCGAGACTATATTTCTATAGATTTTTTCATGTATCTATCGTTCGTGCTGGTATTTCTGATTTTATATCTGATTTTTGGTTAATTGTGGAAGCAAAAAAGAAAATTTGGTTTGTGGTTAACCCTAAATCGGGCACCGTTCCAGCAGGGCGGCGTCAAGTGCTTTTAGAATTGATTTGGCAGTTTGCTAAGGCTATTTTTGACGTTAGAATAATGCCCACCTCTCATGCTGGTCACGCCACTACTATTACTCAAAGTGCTGTAAACGAAGGTGTTGACTATGTGATTGCCGTTGGTGGCGATGGTACGGTCAACGAGGTAGCCCAAGCGCTAATAGATACACCCACCGTTTTGGGAATTTTGCCTTTGGGCTCAGGCAATGGTTTGGCTCGTCATCTGGGTATCCCGATGCAGCCCGAAAAAGCCCTTCAAGTGATTTTCAAAGAACGTATCTTTTCGATAGACGCCTGTTATCTGAACGGGCAACCTTTTTTCTGCACCGCAGGGGTTGGTTTTGATGTCTACGTAGCCGCCCAATTTGCCCAGAAAAAACGCCGTGGCTTGCGCACCTATGCCACTACCACCGTGCAATCGTTCTTGGGATTTCAGCCACAAACCTACCAATTGACACTCGACGGACGCTTGATGACTACCCAATCTTTTGCAATCACGATTGCCAATGCGTCGCAATATGGCAACGATGCGTTTGTGGCTCCTCAGGCTAAAATCAATGATGGGTTGATGGATGTGTGTTTGTTGTCGCCTTTTCCAGCCGTGTTGGCGCCCTCTATTGCAATGCGATTGTTTCAGCGAACGTTGCCGAAATCTAAATACGCTGACATTATCAAAGCTCAAACGGTTCGTATAGAAGCATCGCAACCCATCCTTATCCATTTTGATGGCGAACCTCAACAACTCGATACCAACCTATTAGACTTTTCGATTCGGAAGCAATGTCTCAACGTCTTGGTGTAATTACCCAATCAACGAAAACGTACCATTTCAACTAATCCTTGCAATGTCAAAAAAAAATCAGCAGCGAATCGGTGTGGTGTACTCAACCGACCCTCATTTTTCGTACGAAGTAGAAGCCGAAGCAAGCGCTATAACTCTTCTGCCTGCTCAGCAAAATTTAAAAGTACAATTAGATAAAAAAGCCCGTGCGGGCAAGCAAGTGACACTGGTAACAGGCTTTGTAGGTCAAGAAAGTGATTTACAGGAATTAGGAAAAAAACTAAAAAACCTTTGTGGTGCTGGTGGAAGTGCCAAAGATGGTGAAGTATTAGTGCAAGGCGATTTCAGAGATAAAGTCACCACTTGGCTCATACAGCAAGGTTATCGGGCTAAGAAGGTATAGGACACAATCAGATTATAAAAAGGTTTTTTTAGAGAAAGGCTAAAGTTGACAAGGAAACCCGAAAAATAAAAGAGCGAGGAGCCATAACTCCTCGCTCTTTTATTTTTCAGCATATACTGGTTATTGTACAACCACACCATCTGCCACAAAGGTAATGGCTTTTTCAGGCTTTGTGATTTTGGCAATTTCTTCTTTGCTCTTGCCTGCATCTTCGGCAAAATGCTTGAGTTCGCTCACCGAAGTTTCTTTTACTTGGGCTTTGCCTTCAAATACTACCGTACGGCCCTTGATGTCTTTCGGGACGAAGAATCCATAATCTTTGAACGTAACTCGCATCGTTTGGCCGTTGTCGAGTTTTACTTTCATCCAGCAGCCTTTTACTTGACATACCGATTCTACTTCGCCTTTTACTTTGGCCGAAACTGCATCTTTACCATCCATTTTCTTCACTAATTCGTGGGTAGAAATGGCTTTGTCGGTTGTGATTTTCTCACCAAAAGTATTCGTTTTGTCTTGAGCTTGAGTAGTAGCCAATAGACCAAAACTCAATAATGCTACGAGGAGCTTTTTCATGTCAATTTGATTTAGTTTGATACGTACAAGTTGGTTTTGCAAAGATACAAATTATCAACATATCCTATGCTTATTCCATCACTTCAATCCATCCCTTGCATTTGGAGCCTGAAGGCGTAGTAATGAGGTAATAATAAGTGCCGTTGGGTACGCCTTTTCCCCAGTCGTTGGCATAATTATCGGCTTGAAACATGAGTTTTCCCCACCGGTTATAGATTTCCATCCGAATCCCTTTTTGATTAATCACAAAAGTATCATTGCGGCCATCACCATTAGGCGTAATCACGTTAGCCACACTAAAAACAGGCTCTATTTCAACGGGTTTGCTAGTCACGAGCTCACAGTTGCCCCGATAAGCTTTGAGTGTAATGGTGTACGTACCCGCTTGTTTATAAACATAAGGCGACGGCGATGCTGTTTTCAGGGTATCACCATTACCCATTGACCACACCAAACGGTCAGCGTTAGCGGTTTTGTTTTCGAGCAACAGCGTTACTGGTTTGCCGCAGTCAAAGGTCTTCTCAAAGGTAAAATCAGGTTGAAACGATACATCTACTTCTACGGTAACCGTTTTGGTACTTACACAGCCAAATTCGTTGGTCATCTCAACCGAATACGTTGTACTTGATTTGGGGGTAGCCACCGGATTGGCAATATCCGTTTTACTTAAGCCCGTGGCAGGAGTCCATTTATAGGTTTTGCCTCCACTGGCTGTTAATTGTACCGAACCTCCTGTACAAATGCGCTGTGGACCAATAATATTGAAATCGGCAGGGGTGACCTTTATCGTTTTTTGAGCCGATTTTTCCCGATTACAGCTCAGCGGATTGGTTCCTTTTAGTCGAACAATGTACTCTCCTCCTTTGTCAAAAGTATAGGATGTTCCAGTTGCCGAAGTAGATTTTGCCAAGCCTGCAATGTCCCATTCGTAGGTTTTGCCCCCAATACTGGTATTGACAAACTGCAAATTGAGTGGTGCACAACCTGTTACGACATCTTTCTGAGTTCCACTAAACACATCAAAACTCACGGCTAAGGTATCAATATCAAACTTGAAAGCAGCGTTGTTGCAGTTTAACGAGCCGTTGGTTTTAGACCAGGCATTGAGCGAGGTGGGGAAAATAACCGAAGAACCACGATTACAGGCACAGGCGGTATGATAAATGAAACCTTTCTTGTCGAAACGGCAGGTTCCGCCGTCCACGTGGTCGCCTGCCCCCGAATTGTTTGTACCGAAAAAAGTGGCGTAGAGCAGTGATTTAGCCCCTTTTTCGAGCATAGCAATGTAAAAATTATTCCCGTCGGTGGTTGTACGATAAGCATCAGAAGTAACAGGTAGGCCATTGGTACTACTTTGTGCACCAAACTGCGAAGTGACGGCCTCGTTGACACGCCCACCCCAACCCGAGAAGTAAATATTACCACAATCACTAATCAAAAAGGCGGTCGGAATAATATCAGGTACTCCTCTGCCAGAACCAACTACCGTCGAAAAAACGGTTTTATTGAGGTCTTTGTCTAAGGCGTGGATAAACTGCCCACTGTTTGCATTTTGATATACACCTGTGCTAACGGCGTACTTGCCATTGGTAAGCCCAATGATATGAACGTTTTCGTCGGCATCGAGGTCTAATAATTGGGCAGCATCTACTCCATCTGTTCCCACATAAGAAACAGCAACTTGCTGGAAATTAGAGGCATATTTGGCCACCCAGCCATCTTCTGAGCCCGTTAGCGTAGTTTTGTTAACCGTGGCCGATGAGTTTCCCCGTAGGTTAGTACTGTTTGTAACGCCACACACGTAAATATTGCCAGATGCGGCTACTTTGATAGAGTAGCCAGCGTCGTAGCCATCGCCACCTAAATAGGTGCTCCACAGCAAGGTGTTGAGGTTTTTGTCGAGCTTAGCAATGACGGCATCGTACGTACCTTTTCGAGTGGTCTGAGAGGTGTTCATGAGCGGAAAATCAGACGACCCCGACACCGAAGCAATATAGACGTTGTCTTGGGCATCGGTCACAATCTCACCTCGGTATTCGTCGCCATAATTACGAATCGTTAGGTTGCTGCGAGTAAGATTGAGTCCATCATTGCCACTGCCGCCCAAATAGGTAGCTCCCAGTAGTTGGTCGCCGTTAGGGCCAATTTTAGCAATGAAAATATCACTCCCAACAGGATAATCCATCCCGTTGACAGCCGTGATGTTTTGTCCTCCATTGAACGAATTATCGTAGGAGGCTGTGGTCATCGGGAAATTGCGAGAGGAAGTAGTACCAAAAATTAAGATTTCTCCCTTTGAGTTGACAATCGAGCTATGAGGTACTTCAGAATACTGACCACCTAAGTACGTGACAAACAGTAGTTTTGTGCCTTGAGGATTGAATTTCAGCACGGCAACATCCCAGAGCTGTGGGTTTTCGTCGTAGCCACCCCCGACCAATGCCTGAATAGAAAGGTTGGCACTACCGATCGAGTATAAATTCCCTTGGGCATCATAGCAAGCCGTATGCCCCCAGTTGTCGGCTACGAGCCCTGAAAAACTGGAGAAAATCAGGACGGGGTCTATAACTAAGGTCTGTGAATGGTCATATCCTTCTGGAAACGAAAAGGTTACGGTTTGATCTTGGATGTGAAAATTACTTTCTACTTCACTAGAACGTTTCTCAATTTGTTGATAACTGTAGGGTTTGACTTCCTTGATGGTATTAACATTGGTGCTGACAATCAAATTCCCTTTGTCGAGTTGGAGGCTATTAGCCCCTTCGTAGCGAAGCCGAATCTGATTTACATCGGCTTGTGGAGCTACCAAAAACTCGTATTTGAGCGATGAACCTCCATACGTGTAAAGGCGTAAATCAATGCCCGGATAAATATTTTTATAGATGACTTCGCCAAAGGCAGGGACGTTGGTGGCCCATTGTGAAGGGACGTTTCCTAAAAAATAATTACGCTTTTCTTCACTTTCTTGTTTGGTAAGCAGAGTAGGGTGTGGGTTGGCCCCTTCTAAGTGCACCACAACGCCATGTATGGCCATTTTGCTTGGGATGGTAGCAGCGGTAGAGGCCGTATGGCGAGCGGCAATGACCGAACCATCATAAAAAACATAATGTAAAGCATTATCTTTTAAGTATAAATGTCCGTTGGGTAATTCGGCTTTGAAGCGGACATCTTTTTCCCACTGCCCGTCGTTACGGACAAAACGTACAAAATTGGGAGTATCGGCCAATACTTGGCAACAGATAAAAGATAAGAAGAAAATGGCTAACCGCATACATTCGATTTTTACCCGATAAAACTATGAAAAAATGAGGAAACTCTTAGACTATCCCTTATTTTTTCAGTGCTTGGAGATTAATCAAATTCGAACAAAAGCGGTATTCATGTGGCTGATTAGAACAAATAATAACAAGGCGATTGGTGATATGTGTCTCAATTTGAGCAAGATACCAGTCCACACCATGATGGTCCAAATTAGAAGTAGGTTCGTCGAGAAGCAAAATGGGTACTGCCGACCAAAAAGCGAGTCCTAGTTTGAGGCGTTGCTTCATACCCGACGAAAAGTTGCGGATTTGCTTGTGGCGAGCATCAGCCAAGCCAATTGTCTCGGCAAAGTCGGTAGGAGAGAGGTTGTGCTGAAGGGGCTTAAACTGACGATGAAACTGCACGGCCTCTACCAAAGTGAACTCTTCGATGAGTTCAAGGTAAGGAGCCGCCATTGCCAATTTTCTAAAAATGGCAGAATCTTGGATTTCGGTACCATCTTCTGTATAACGAAGCTGCCCTTCGGTGGCAGGAATCGCCCCAGCAATCACCTGCAACAGCGTGGATTTGCCCGAGCCATTAGGGCCAACCAAGGTATAGCTTTCTCCAAGCTGGAATGTATAACTGAGGCGCCGAAAAATCCAATCTCGGTTAAACTTTTTACCCAATGATGCTACCTCAATCTGCATAACCTACTCCACGCCTCCTGCCGAACCTGGGGCTTTCATAATGCCACGCTCCGAAGTACGGATGAAGTTGACAATTTCATCTAATTCGGGAGAGGTAGGTAATTCAATTTCGATCAGATTCAGCGAATCGGTGTTGTTCAAGCCCTTCAAGAATACATAACGGTAAATGTTCTGAATCTCAGCTATTTTCTCGTTAGAAAACTCTCTTCGGCGCAGCCCTACCGAGTTTACGCCTGCGTACGAAAGTGGCTCACGGGCTGCTTTTACAAAAGGTGGCACGTCTTTACGAACTTGAGAGCATCCGCCTATGTAAGCGTGTTTTCCAATCTTGACAAACTGTTGCACGGCAGTCATACCACCAATATTGGCATAGTCGCCCACGTAAATATGTCCAGCCAACTGCACACAGTTCGCTAAAATGACGTGGTTTCCGACAATACAATCATGCGCAATGTGCGCATAGGCCATCACTAGGCAATGACTACCAATTTCGGTGCGGTACTTGTCAATAGTACCTCTATTGATGGTTACACATTCTCGAATCGTGGTGTAGTCACCAATGATAGTAACAGTATCTTCGCCTTTAAATTTAAGGTCTTGTGGAACAGCCGAAATAACAGCGCCCGGAAAAATACGGCAATTTTTACCAATACGAGCACCTTCAAAAATGGTTACGTTGGAGCCAATCCATGTCCCTTCTCCAATCTCCACGTTTTTGTGAATGACCGAAAACGGCTCAATCACTACATTTTGGGCGATTTTTGCCTCGGGATGAACGTATGCTAAGGGTTGAATCATATTCTTGAGAAATAAACAGCCAACAGAATCAGGTTAAGTAATGCAAACAATTGATATTGGCTTGGTTAATGGGCCAAACCCAACGATCACTTAAGCAGGATTCATCCGGCTTTTTTTCACTAAACTAGCCGTCATGTCAGCTTCGCAAACTAATTGACCTGCTACATACGCACTTCCGTGCATTTTGGCAATACCCCGTTTGATGGGCGCCAACAGTTCACACTTAAAGATAACAGTATCGCCAGGTACTACATTTTTACGGAATCGGCAGTTTTCAATAGCTGCCAAGAATGGCCAGTAATCGGCTGGATTATCTACTAAACTCAATACTAAAATCCCACCTGTTTGGGCCATTGCTTCTACTTGCATCACACCGGGCATCACAGGGTTTTCAGGAAAATGTCCCATGAAATAAGGCTCATTCATGGTCACATTTTTGATACCTACTACGCTAGTTTCATCAATATAGATGATTTTGTCAATCATCTGGAACGGATAGCGGTGTGGCAACAGCGCCGAAATCTGTTTGATGTCGTAAATAGGAGGCTGCTTGGGGTCGTATTGAGGAATGTTACTCTTAGAAGATTCTACCATTTGTTTTTTGATTCGCTTAGCAAATGCAACGTTGGCCGCATGGCCAGGGCGTGCAGCCAAAATTTGAGCCTTCAGAGGGCGCCCCACCAAGGCTAGGTCACCAATTACATCCAGTAATTTGTGTCGAGCTGCTTCGTTCGGGTAGTGAAGGCTCAGGTTATTCAGAATACCTTTATCTTTTTGTACACGTACTTTGGGCTTGTGAAACACCTCTGCCAAGTGGTCAAGTTCTTCGTCGGTTACGTCGTCTCGGTCCACAATCACGATGGCATTTGACAAATCTCCACCTTTTACTAAGTTAGCCTTATGGAGTGTTTCGAGCTCCGACAAGAAGCAGAAGGTACGGCACTTAGCAATTTCCTGATGAAAAAGTTCAATATTATTGAGCGTAGCATGCTGACTACTAAGGACTTTGGTGTTGTAATCTACCATTACTGTCAGGCGGTAATCATCCAATGGCAAGGCGGCAATTTCAATGTCTTTTTCTTTGTCTCGATACGAAATATCACCTTGGATCTCGTAATAATTTCGAGAAGCATTTTGCTCTTCCAGACCAGCACTAAGTAGCGCATCTACAAAGGTAATGGAACTTCCGTCCATGATAGGAGGCTCTGGGCCATCGAGTTGGATTAACACGTTGTCAATCTGTAGGCCAACCAGCGCAGCCAATACGTGCTCGGTAGTATGTACTTGTGCGCCGTGTTGTTCAAGGGTTGTACCTCTTGAGGTATCTACTACATTGTCCACGTCGGCATCAATGATAGGCTCGCTGGGTAAATCAATTCGTTGAAACTTATACCCGTGGTTTGGTGGAGCTGGCACAAATGTCATGGTGGCTGTTACGCCAGTGTGCAGACCTACGCCTGTAAGCGATACAGATTGCTGAATGGTTTGTTGTCGGACATTCATCGTTGATGTGGTACTTAACGCTACTCTATGGGTAGATTTAAAGTTTTTAAAATAGATTCAAGCTCGTTTACTCGTTGCATCAGCTGAGGTAATTTGCGCAAGGCTGCTTGAATGCGGAGGTTTTCGGTGTTTTCGACGGCAATGATTCCCCCCATTACCATATTTTCTTTGCGGAATGTTTTAGAAATGCCCGATTTGGCGGTGATTTTGGTACCATTAGGCACTTGGATATGCCCTACAATACCGACTTGGCCAGCAATCATGCAATTTTCGCCAATTTTGGTAGAACCCGATATGCCTGTTTGAGCAGCAATGACGGTGTTTTTACCTATCTCTACATTGTGAGCAATCTGAATGAGGTTATCGAGCTTTACGCCTTGTCGGATAATGGTTGAGCCCATGGTGGCACAGTCAATGGTGGTATTGGCTCCAACGCTAACGTTATCTTCGATAATAACATTACCTAATTGCGGAATGGCTTTGTAGCTACCGTCGGGCTGAGGTGCAAACCCAAAGCCATCAGAGCCGATAACGGCGTTAGCTTTTAGCGTACAAAAACTACCAATAACACAGTTGTCATAAATTTTTACCCCGCTATGAATCACCGTGTTATTACCTATGACAACGTTGTCACCAATATAAGCATGGGGATAGATCTTGACGTTCTGACCAATGGTGCAGCGATTTCCAACATACGAAAAGGCAGCCCGATAAGCCCCGTCACCAATCACGGTATCTTTACCAAGGTAGGCAGGCTCTTCGATACCCATCTTACTAAAGGTAACGATGCGTTGATATTCTTCTAACAGCGTAGTGAAAGCAGAATAAGCATTATCAACTAAGATAAGCGAAGGGGTATAGGCTTGCTTGGGTTCAAAACCCCGGTCAACAATAACGGCAGTGGCAGAGGTGGTATAGAGGAAGTGTTCGTACTTAAGGTTTGATAGAAATGAAATACAACCAGTGGTTGCTTCCTCAATTTTCGCTAATTGCTTGACCTTGAGGGACGCATCCCCTTTGACTTCGCCACCGAGCAATTGGGCGATTTGCTTGACGGAAAACTCCATGCTATACGTTAATTGGTGTCACTTGTAAAGAGGTTCGTAGCGGAACCGAGCAAATGATAGCTACGATGTGGGTTAGCATCTTAGCAAAGTCTTGTATGTTGATAGGGACAATATACAAGTATTTTGACAAATTCCTACCGCAAAGATATGTCTTTTGCCCAACAAACGTAGTATTTTTTGACAATCTTACTCAATGCCTTGACAGTAGGTAGGTCAGAGGCTTCGGCTATATCTTTAATTTCGCCTGATTTGGTAAGGATATGAATCTTCTGTTTTCCAGCCATGTAAGCAGAATTGGTAGTATTACCTTCTACCAGCAAGTAACTTAACTCTGAGCGAGATACCTGAGTACTATCTAATAAATTTCCTTTTAATTCATCTACTATGCCCCGTTCAATCCGGGTCGTAGAGAAAATAATCTTGTACAACTTTCGCTCTAGCAATAAGCGACTTAGGGTTGATAAAATGGGGTCAGGATGCAAAGCCCACATTTTGACACAAGCCCAGATGTCATAATCGTCTAATTGGGTGAAAGCTTGTAGGTAAGTTTTATTTTTTTTGAAATCGTCGAGGCTCAGATTATTCGTCAAAAAATAGTGCAAAGCTGGAGTATCAAACACCGTTTCACCATGCAGAGCCAAGTCTTTGGCTCGTCGCATGATTTGAATGAGCATAGTTTCGGCGCAGATAGAGGTTTTATGCAGATACACCTGCCAATACATCAGCCGCCGAGCCGTCAAGAAGTTCTCGATACTATAAATCCCTTTTTCTTCTACAACTAACTGGTTTTGGTGTACATTGAGCATCTTGATGATCCGGTCGGCACCAATGCTCCCTTCGGCAACTCCTGTAAAAAAGCAGTCACGAGTCAAGTAATCGAGGCGGTCAATGTCTAACTGACTCGAAATAAGCTGATGAAAAAAACTCCGTTCATACTGATTAGCGAACATTCTGATGGCCAAGTCCAATGCCCCACCAAAATGGCGATTAAGCTCTTGCATCAGGAGCAACGAAATCTTTTCGTGCGGAACATGGTCTAAAATAGTATGCTCCAGTACATGCGAAAAAGGGCCATGGCCCACATCATGCAGCAGAATAGCAATGCAAGCGGCTTCTATTTCTTGTTCTGAAATCTCGTGACCTTTGCTCTGTAGGTTTTGTAGCGCCTGCCCCATCAGATGCATCGCTCCAAGCGCATGATGAAACCGAGTGTGTAAAGCACCAGGATAAACCAGCTCTGCCATACCAAGTTGTTTGATGCGGCGTAGGCGCTGAAAGTAAGGATGCTCAATAAGATCAAACAAAAGCTCATTTGGAATCGTAATGAAACCATAAACGGGGTCATTCAAGATTTTTCGCTTATTCATCATCGCTTCAGTTGGTAGTTGGCGATAAAGGTAGGGGCAATTTTTCAAAAAGAAACCCACAAGGTTTTCAAAACCTTGTGGGTGACTAAACATGCAGCAGAAGCCAAGCTTTTATTGTTCTGATTTTTTGTCTTTTCGTTTAGTATCGAAATCGCTCTTACGCTCTTCTTGTTGTTGTGAATATTTTGTGAATTGTTCAGGGGTAAGAATTACCTTGAGGCGAGTTTCAAAACTGTCTAAAAAAGCCTTTCGGTCACGATGGATGCCTTTTTTGTCACCAGTCTGTATTTGACTTTTCCATTCTTCTTGTTTTTTTACTTTTTCTAAGTTGAGAGGCCCTATCTGGGCCGCTTGGGCGTCGGTCAGACCTAAGTCTGTTTTCATACGTTGAGTCATTCGTTCGGCACGCTGTTCGGGAGTACCTTTTTGAGCAAATGCGTTTCCAAAAGCAAGCACTGCTACTACCATCACGACAGCAAACAATTGTTTTTTCATGGTGTTCATGTAGTTGTTTTAGTTTTCATGGGTTTAGACGAAAACTACTACCAGAAGTTTAATCTGGTAACCTTAAAATTTGTTAAATTCTATCTTTTTCGTACTTTTGCGGCATAAAACTTATAAAAATAAGTTTTTGGGCCTATAGCTCAGTTGGTTAGAGCACCTGACTCATAATCAGGTGGTCCTTGGTTCGAGCCCAAGTGGGCCCACAAAAAGCTACACAGTCTGTGTAGCTTTTTTTATATTCAAACAAATTCACTCAGGCTGCCCACTTGGCTTGGGCGGATGCCTCGCTCGGTCTGCTCAAGGCGGCAGCAGTCGTATTGAGGGTCATGGTCAAAGAACAAAACATACTGATTGTTGAGGGCTTCTTGTAGGAACGATTGCTTTTCTTCCATGGCAACCAACGGGCGCAGATCATACGACATTACCCATGCAATAGGCAGGTGAATGTGCGAAGGAACAAGGTCTGCCATGAAGGCAATTTTTTGACTACTATTATTTATTATGCACAATAGCATTTTTTCGGTGTGTCCATCCAGTGATCTTATCTCTATGTTGTCAAACAAAGTAGGTTCTTTATCTACAAAATATAATTGTCCACTTTCTTGAATAGGCATGATGTTTTCTTTCAAAAACGTAGCCTTTTCTCGTGCATTGGGCTGGCTGGCCCAGTCCCAATGTGCCGAGTGGCTCCAATAGCGTGCGTGGGGGAATGTTAGTTCTAAACGGTCACGGGTCGAGTTCCACTGCACAGCCCCTCCGGCATGGTCAAAATGAAGATGCGATAAGATGACATCGGTCACGTCGGTCGGTGAAAAACCATGCGCTTGGATGGACTTTACTAATTCGCCGTCGCCATGCCGATAATAAAACCCTTGCCAGCGAGGGTCTTGCTTATGGCCCATGCCTGTGTCAATCAAAATCAAGCGGTTGCCGTCTTCAATAAGTAGGCATCGCATCATCCAGCTACATAAGTTGTTGTCGTCAGGTTGGATTTGTTTACTCCATAGTGTTTTGGGTACTACGCCAAACATAGCCCCACCGTCAAGCTTGAACCGTCCCGCATCAATTGTATAAAGTTGCATAGTGTCTTTGAAATGCAGCATAGATAACAGAATAAGCTCTGCAAACAAACTGCACCGTGTTTTGTTGTTGGTAAGTAGTTTAATCGTAAGTCGAAGTTGAGCAAGATTCAGTTATCTTGCAAGAAGTATCTATTACAAAATAGATGATAGTGATAATGATAAAAGTCATAAAGACTTGTAATGCTTTGATAATCAGGTTTGACTGGAGGTAATAGTAGCAGTGAATGGAAATAAGATTTCAGAAAATACCTAAAGGCGCCTTGATAGTGTACTAATAAAAACGAAAAACCAGTATCAAACATGGAAATTGGCTTAGTTTTGTCTGGTGGAGGAGCCAGAGGTATTGCCCATTTGGGTGTAATTAAGGCATTGTCCGAAAAAGGTATTTACCCTAACAAAATTACAGGTACCAGTGCGGGCTCCTTGGTAGGTGTCATGATTGCATCGGGGTATGAGCCCGAAGCAGTCTTAGATACCGTCATTGCTACTCGTTTCTGGCGACTGTTTCGTCCAGCATTGAGTAGAATGGGCGTATTCAAAATCGAAAAAGCGCTGGATACCTATTTAAAGTTATTACCCAATCCAACTTTTGAAGCCTTAAAAATCCCGCTGGTGGTAGCGGCTACCGATATTCTTGAGGGAAATATTGTGTATTTTGACAAAGGAGATGTGATAAAGCCGGTGCTGGCTTCGTGTTGCCTACCAGGGATTTTTGAGCCGATTCTTTATCAGAACCGATTGCTGGTGGATGGAGGAGTACTCAACAACTTGCCAGTAGAACCTATTGTCGGAGAGTGTGACTTTTTGATAGGGGTGCACGTAAATCCACAAGGTGTCAAGCAGGCTGTTAAATCGGTGAAGGATGTCCTACAACGTAGTTTGTTCTTGTCAGTCAATAACCATACTAGTCAAAAAAAGACCCAATTTGATTTGTTTATTGAACCTCCCGAGCTTAAAGATTATGATGTCTTTGATGTGAAAAAAGCACGAGAGATTTATCGGATTGGGTACAAATACACCAAAGAAACACTTGCACTTCTATCGAATCACCTAATCAATGAATTACGCTAGTAAAAAAGGCAAAATAATATTTGGTGCAATAAAATTATAATTGACTTTAAGCAAGAATTTATTGTCTAAATGGGCTAAAAACGAAAAAAAAAACGACAAAGTGAGGGTTTTGGATGACAAACGAAGGGGGAGTGTTTGTGATTGTGAAATAAAAGCTCTATTTTGGCAAAAGTTTTTTTAAACTATTCCTTAACCAAAACTTCATTATACATGAAAAAAACTCTACTCGTGAGTTTCCTGTTCGTGTGTTTAGTCGGGCTTTCGGCACTTTCTGCAGTTGCTCAGATTAGAAAAGTAACAGGAAAAGTAACGTCTGCCGAGGATGCATCGGGGATGCCGGGGGTGACAGTTCAACTGAAGGGTACCACAAAAGGGGTAAACACTGATTTGAACGGAACCTATTCAATTGAAGTACCCAATGCTGGTGGTACGTTAGTATTTAGTTTCGTAGGGATGGCTTCCCAAGAAGTAGCGATTGGCAGTCGGTCAGTAATTGATGTAAAATTAAGCTCTGACACTAAGCAACTTTCAGAAGTGGTAGTAACGGCCATTGGTATCCAACGTGAAAAGAAAGGCTTAGGGTATGCTGTATCAAATGTAGGTGGCGATTTACTCCAACAGCGTTCAGAATCTGACCCTCTCCGTGCCCTCTCAGCCAAAGTGCCTGGGGTAACTATCGTAGGAGGGGGAGGCGCTCCTGGTCAAGCCACAAAAATCAACATTCGTGGGTTTAACTCACTTACTGGTAACACTCAGCCTTTGTTTGTAGTAGACGGGGTACCGTTTGATAACTCCGTAAACGGTGGTGGTAGTGGTTTTGCTGGTAACACAGCTGCATCTAACCGTGCGTATGACCTTGACCCTAACAACATCGAGTCGATGACCGTACTGAAAGGTGCCGCTGCAGCTGCACTTTATGGCTCACGTGCTACCAACGGGGTAATTGTAATTACAACCAAAGCAGGTAGCAAGAAAGCTCGTAAAGGCTTGGAAGTAACCTACAACTCTTCGTACTCAAACGAATCTATTTCAAGAACCCCCGATTATCAAGACATTTATACCCAAGGCTCCAACCAAAACTACAATGGGGGCTTTATTGGTAACTGGGGCGCTCCTTTTCCACAGTATGTTGATGAAATCAACCAGAAGTATTATGCTGGTGCACAACGTTATTCAAAAACATACAGCTTGTATCGTTTAGGACCTAACAAAGGTAAGCCGTATCCAGACGGAACTGCCGAAATGCCTTATGCGTCTCGTTATGACTTAGCCTCAATGGGCTTGAATCAGTGGGTTGACGAATATGGTAATGGTATTCCTATTCAGCTTCGTGCGGCTGACATTATCGGGGGATTCTTCCGTAATGGTCAATTGGTTGAAAATGCCATCAACATCAGCTCTACGGGCGACAAGACTTCTTTGAACGCAGGTGCATCACGCATGACTAACTCAGGGATTGTAGATAACCAAAAAACATCTCGTACTACTTTGAACTTTGGTGGTAATGCCCAGTTAGCAAACGGCCTTAACTTGAGTGGTACAGTTACTTATGTGAACACCGCCCAAGATACTCCTCCAACAGGTGCTGGTTATTATACTGACTACGGCGGATTTGGTAACGAAGGTTCAATTTTTGGCCGTATCTTCTATTTGCCACGTAACTTCTTGTTGAACGACTATCCTTATGAGAATCCTCAAGATGGTTCTATGTTGTTCTATCGCTCGGGCTTGGATAACCCGCTTTGGAGTGTGAAATATAACACACAAACAAGCCGTGTAAACCGTGCTTATGGTAACATGGCCTTGTCATACGACGTCTTGCCTTGGTTGAACGTGTTGGTAAAAGGTGGTATCAATACTTATTCTGAAAACCTTCGCCGTACGCAACGTAAAGGTAGTGCTGCTTCGGCACTTGGGTTTATCCGCAACGAAAACCTGACCTTTATGGAGCAAGATTACAACGTAATTCTGACTGCTACTAAAGACATCACCGAAGCTATTTCATTCCGTGGGACGTTTGGTGGTAACTTAAACTATCGTAAAACAACCGATAGCCAAGTGACTGGTACCGACATCATTACTAATACGGTATTGAACACGGCTTCAACAGCCTCACAAATCGCTGATTTTGACTACTATACTCAGCAACGTTTGTATGGTGTATATGGCGATATTCAGTTGGGTTACAAAAACTACTTGTTCTTAGGCGTGACAGGTCGTAACGACTGGTCTTCAACCTTGCCAGCAAACAACCGTAGCTATTTCTACCCAGCAGGTACATTGTCATTTATCTTTACGGATGCTCTTAACTTGAAAAGCAATATCTTAGAATCTGGTAAGTTGCGTTTGGCGTATGGTAAAGTGGGTGCTGCTACTAGCCCATACCGTACACAAACCGTGTTCCCATTAGGTATTGCTTACAAAAACTTCTCAGGTAGCACGTTCTACAATGCTTCGTTAAGTAACACCTTGAATAACGCTAACTTGCGTCCAGAGTTTAAGACTGAGCTTGAAATTGGTACGGAACTTTCGTTCCTCAAAAACCGGATTACGCTTGACCTTACTTACTTTAACTCAACCAGTAAGGACTTGATTGTGAACCAACGTATTGCTTCTTCAACAGGTTTTAGTACACAAGTTGTAAACGCTGGTGAATTGAATAACAAAGGTATCGAGGCTAGTTTGACCTTGATTCCAGTTCAGACAAAGAGCGGTTTCCAATGGACCTCGACATTTGCTTTCACTCGGATCCGTTCTAAAGTAGTAGATGCAGGTCCGGCTGGTGAAATTTTCTTGGGTGGTACTGGTCTTTCAACTTTGGGTACTATCCACCGCACAGGTGAGCCTTTCGGTATGATTTATGGTACCAAAAACGCTCGTGATGCCGATGGGAATTTGTTGATTAACGAAACAACTGGCTTGCCATTTGGCATGGCTACTTCGCAGATTTTGGGTAATCCAGCTCCTAACTTTACCTTGGGTTGGACCAACAGTTTCTCATTCAAAGGCTTCACCTTGTCAGCATTGATTGACTATCGTCAGGGTGGTAAAATGTACTCAGCTACTGCGGCTTCACTCTTGTTGCGTGGTCAGTTGAAAATCTCTGAAAACCGTGAAGGTCTTCGTGTAGTACCAGGTGTTTATGGCGATTTAGGAACATACTCAGCTATTTTGGGTGCGGACGGTAAGGCTATCAAAAACACGACAGGTGTGACGGCGTTTGACTACCACTTCTCGAATGGTTTCGGTGCTTATGGTCAAGATGAAGTAAACATTTATGACATTACCAGTATCCGTTTGCGTGAAGTATCATTGGGTTACTCTTTGCCTAAGACCTTGTTGAGCCACACTCCATTTGGTTCGGCTCGTATTTCGGTATCAGGTCGTAACTTGTGGTTCTACGCACCAAATATGCTCGAAGGCTTAGGCTTCGACCCTGAAGTATTAGGTTCGTTCCCTGACTCAAACGTTCAAGGTTTTGACTTGGGTGCTCAGCCTACAACCCGCCGTTTGGGTGTAAACTTGAGCGTGACGTTCTAATTTCCTTAACCAACTTGAATCAGAATTTTATGAAAAAATATATCAAGAAATCCATCCAATTCCTGCTTGCAGGAACGCTGGTGTTTAGTGCAGGAAGTTGTGGTGATATGTTTGATTTGAATATCAACACAGATCCTAACAACCCTTCTACCGCTGATATTGCTCTTTTGCTTCCTTCTGCTCAATTGAACCTTTCAGGTTTATTTGAAGGGGTAAGTCAAACCACCCTCGGTTTGACAGGTATCTTTGCTAACTCAGATTCGTTTGGCTTTACCAATAACTCATTCAATGGTACGTGGAACTCATTCTATCAAAACGGAATGAAAGACTTGGATGAAATTATTAAAGCAACCACCGATAACAACCCTCGTAACCTGGCAGTTGCTCAAGTCATGAAAGCCTACTTCATGGGTAGTTTCGTTGATTTGTTTGGCGATGCTCCGTACACAGAGGCTTGGCAAGGTAACGCTACTACTATTAACTTGAATCCTAAGTTTGATAGCGGTAAAGATATCTACGACGATTGTATCAAACTCTGTGATCAAGCGGTTGCTAACCTCGCTAAACCGGGCGCTGCCATTAAAGGTGATTTATATTACAACGGTTCTGTAGCTTCTTGGACTACCTTGGCAAACACCGTAAAGCTTCGTTTGTTGATTAACAGCCGTCGTGTTCGTAGCACAGCTGCTGCCGAAATCAAGGCGATTTTGGATGGGGGCAACATCATCAAAACGGCTGCTAACGATTTCCAGTTCCGTTACAACAAGTTGGCTAACCCTGATGGACGTCACCCTTGGTATTCGTCAGCGTATGCAGGTGCTACTGATAACGGTTTTACGTACATCTTGCACCAAATCATGTACGATATGATTGACTTGGGCGACCCACGCTTGCCGTTCTACTTCCGTCGTCAGACTTCTACCATCTTGGATCAAAACGACCCTACTAGCCGTTCTACAACACCTTGTTCGCAGCAAGCTGGGTGTAAGTATGCCTACATGGTACTAAACCCTGCGGTAATTAAAGCGCTCTATACGGATAAAGGTAAAACAGCTACAGCTGCTGATTTGGCTTATTTGGCAGGGTTCTTTGGCCGTGACCGTGGCGATATTTCGGGGGTACCACAAGATGTAAACTTGCGTACAGTTCCAGGCTGTTATCCAGCGGCAGGTGCGTATGATAGAGCTACGGCTAGCAAGTCGGCTACTTCGGCTTCGCAAGGTTCGGGCGATGGTATTTTCCCGATGATTACGACATGGATGGTGAAATACTATCAGATTGAAGCCATTTTGACATTAGGTATCTCTGGCGATGCAAAGGCTCTTTTTGAAGCTGCAATGCGTGAGCAAATTACTAAAGTAGTCAACATGGGCTTGGCATCAGATCCAAACAATGCTAAGGCTCCTACAGCTGCAGAAATTGATAAGTATGTAAAAATCTTCTTGGATCGGTATGATGCGGCTCCCACTAATGAGGCTAAACTCAACTTGGTGTTGAAGCAAGCATGGTATAGCAACTACGGAAACGGAAATGAAATCTACAATGCGTTCCGTCGGACGGGCTATCCAAGCGACATTCAAGTACCTGTAGCTCGTTATCGTAACTATCCGTTGCGTTTGCCACAGCCAGCTCAAGAAACCAGTTTGAATAAGAGCGCTCCTCAAACGCCAGTAGCCTTCGATACGCCTTCTGCTGCGGTGTTCTGGGATGTTGTGAAATTTGCATACTAATCACTAAAATTGTTCGATTCATTATGAAAAAAATCATATATAGCCTCTTGACACTCTGCACATTAGCTATTGTGTCATCTTGTAAAGACGCCAGCCTCAGCCCTTATGTTGACCCTGAGTCGGGAGTAGCAGGTTATGGAGAGCTAAAGACAGGTTCATTTAAAGAAACCAGTTATTCAAGCTCTAAAGTAGATGTGGCTGTTCAGTGGATTTCAGTTGATGGCAAAATTGACATTGACAAAATAGAACTCTATGTGAACTTCTTAGAAAGCTACATTGATAAAGATGGCAACCCTGCAGTAGCCGTACACGGCGGAGCCACTGGCAAAACCGATGCTTCTCTGGTCATATCAGGAGTTGGTAACCGTACGCCAGGTACAATTTCGATTCCAGCTTCTAAGATTTACGATTTGTACAAAGACAACAAGTTTAAGTACGATGGTAAGACTGAAACGGCTGTATTTGGTGCAAAACGCCCAACTGATAAGCGATTCTTAATAGGAGATAGCTTTACAGTTTCTTGGAGATTGTATGGCAAAAATGGCCTTGTTTACAAAAGCTGGAGTCCATCCACTTGCGTAGAAGTAGTTGGTTACAACTGTTCAGTGAGCTGGAAAGTGCAGTAATCAATCATAATTCAAATAAAAAAGCCCCGAAATTTTCGGGGCTTTTTTATTTGAATTCATCACCTACTTGATATACCATATACTGAAAAATAAGGTTCATCATTTCGCTTTTGGTCTGCCATCCGTAGGTGACATTTCGAGGAGGAGAGTAGGGATTTTCAGGGTTTTTAGCTGTATTATCGTAAGTAGCTTCTGCATAAATCACCGACCCCGCAGGAATTCGCACTAAGTTCTTGTATTCATAGGTCATCTGCCAGTTGAAATCCCAGTTAGAAATTTTGAGTAATGGAATCAAGTCTCCTTCTGTCGTGATGGCAAAACATCTGATATTTTTGCCCAACACGTGCATGTGTGGCAATACCGAAACCAATGAAATAGGGTAGGGGATAGGTACCGAACGAGCGTAGAAAGTGATAACAGAGTCGGCAGGCAATAGAAAGGGTTGATTAGTGATATACCGTTCGTCCAGAATAAAGGTATGGACCTGACGCTGAACCGTGTCTTTAGCAAAATACAAATTGACAGTAGATTGGTCCGAGGCTTCGATAGGCGAAGGCGCATAGTGGATATTCAAGAGAAAATCACTATTTTTTGGAATTTTCTTAGCCGTATGTTCTGGAAATCGGATGGCATTGTTGCCGGGCACCCACCCGTACCAATATTCTTCTTTCATCTCAATTTTGCCATAATCGGCAATAGTAGAGTCATCAATAGACTTACCATCTGTAAGGCGCATTTTGAGGGTAGTGTCTATCGAGAATCTGACATGAT
Source organism: Spirosomataceae bacterium (assembly GCA_046329195.1). Lineage (GTDB taxonomy): Bacteria > Bacteroidota > Bacteroidia > Cytophagales > Spirosomataceae > JAXLVB01. Next base: position 439,463 of record JAXLVB010000002.1, read on the forward strand.
GCACCAGTTTTTTATTGCCGGGCCTAAACTCAACAGCAGCAATTTGGGTGTCTTCTTTAAAATTAGTGGGTAAAGAAAAGAGCATAAATTGCTCTTGATTGTTGCCTTTGGTGGTGAACGCATGACTCATCTTGAGCGTAAGGTCCGGCTTTTGTCCTAGTTGAGTACCTTCTGCAAAGGTAGGAGGTGGTGGTATCGGTGTATTTCCTTTGGACATTCCGTCGGCAATCCACTGCTGGATGAGGGCAATATCTTGCGCTTTAAGACTTTTGTTATTTTTGAACTCACCAAAATCAGCATCAGCTCGCCAAGGGGGCATGTAGCGAGTGTGAGTCACTTTTCCAATGAATTTCCCTTTATTGACCACATCTTCATACGTAATCAGCGAAAACGGAGCCGCTTCGCCAGGGCGGTGGCAGGGAGTACAATGTTGATGGATAAGGGGAGCAATATGCTCTGAAAACGTGACTTTTTGAGCCTGCACGGAGTAAGCACTGGCTAATAGCAGGCCCCAAAAGAGACGGCAAGTAGAAAACGAAAAATAATTCATACGTATTTGTGGTAGTTTACCATGTCCTGATTTCGATATCACAACCTACAGGTTCGGTTTTAGGTATAGTAATAGGTTTATGCTGGAGGTAAGCTGCAATGGCATCGTCTAAGTAATGGGCCGTGATGACTCCTCGGCTTTTTCCTAACGCATAGAACCAGTTATCAATCAAGCCAGTATAAATGACCTGTAACTTTTGATTCAATAAAAACACTTGCGGGGTAGTGGTAGCTTGTAAAAGTTTAGTCAATTTTTGGCGAGCGTCAATTAAGTGAGTCAGAGATAATTGATACGTTTCAGCAAATGCCTTGACTTTCGCTGGCTTGATATAGGGCATCGGATAAACGGCAATCAACCTGATATGTAGGGAATCTAATCGCTGCCGAAGTTGTCGTAAATTCAGGGTATATTTTTGCGAAATAGGGCAATCTGGTTCTAAAAAGACAATAACAGAGCCACGATATCTACTGAGCTTTCTGAATGAAAAATGCCGTCCATCCAACTCACGCAATTTGATAGTACGGATAGTCTGGGCGTTAGTTTGACCAGTTATGAAAAAGGATAGCAAAAATGCGATGAGTAGAGAGGTTTTCACGACCGTATTTTTTTGTGATTTAAATCTACAAATTCCAACTATTATTTGATGGAGAGTGTCTTATAAATAAGCTAAGAACTATTAAAAATACAAAAATAAATCAACGACATAAAATCCAGTTTTAAAGGCAAAAATAGTCTTTTAAGCATAAGGAAATTGGGTTTTATCTTGATTTTGTGTGTTTTAAAAGTGGCAGCGCTTGTAGGTTCAATACAAACGTTGTATCTTGGCAAAAATTTATTTTTTTAACCAAAACTTCATTATACATGAAAAGAACTCTACTTATGAGTTTCCTGTTGGTGTGTTTGGCGGGGCTATCAGCTTTTGCTCAAGACCGCAAAGTAACAGGAAAAGTGACTTCTGCTGAAGATGGAAGTGCCTTGCCAGGGGTTGCTGTGCAGGTGAAAGGGACGAACCGAGGCGTTTCGACCGACATTAACGGAGCCTACTCCATTGCTGTTCCATCGAGTGGTGGTAAGCTTTTATTTAGCTTCGTGGGTATGACTGGACAAGAGGTCGAAATCGGTAGCCAGTCGGTGATTGACATTAAGTTGGCCAGCGATACTCGTCAGTTGTCAGAAATCGTGGTTACGGGTACTGGTACTGCCGTTGACAAACGTAAGTTGGCGATTGACGTTCAGGCTGTTTCGGCTAAAAACCTGCCTCCTGTACCGACTGCTTCTATTGACCAAGCGTTAGTAGGTAAAATCGCTGGTGCGCAGATTTCAACCACTAACGGTATGCCTGGCCAGCCAGTAAACATCTTGTTGCGTGGTATCAACACCATCAACCGTGGTACTACTCCGATGATTTTGTTGGATGGTCTTCAGATGGGTGCTACCGACCTTAACTCAATTGACCTAAACATGGTTGACCGGGTAGAGGTAATCCAAGGTGCGGCAGCGGCCACAATCTATGGTGCACAAGGTGCTAACGGGGTTATCCAGTTGTTTACGAAGCGTGGTAAGAACGGTAAGGTAAACGTAGATGTGTCGTCAAGTGTTATTCGTAGTGAATACCTTAACATTGGAGGTCTTCGTAAAGCAGACATGCATGGCTTTGCAACAGACGCTTCTAACAACGTGGTAGGTTCGTCAGGTAAACCGTTGACCCTCGACCCAGATTTGGGTTCTTATGGTGAAAACCTTATTTTTAATAGTACTGACCCTACTGTATTGATTAATAAGCCTTACAATGCCAACTTGAAGTATTACGATCACTTCGGTATGTTCTTTGTACCAGCTAATAACTATAACAACTCGGCTACTATCTCAGGTGGTAATGGCAAGAGTGACTTCTTGGTGTCGGTTTCTAACAACAAACAAGAAAGTAACTTTAGAGATTTAGGTGGTATTAGCAGAACAAACCTTACGGTTAACGTAGGTACAGAATTGGCTAAAGGACTAAAACTTCGCTCAAGTACTCAGTTGGTATATACTAAGAATAACATTAACGACGCTAGTGGTCGTAACGTAATCTATACAGTATTCAACTCTCGCCCATTTGCTAATTACGATTTCAAAGATAACGATGGTAACTATCCAGCGTACTTTGGGGATGCAGTAGGTGTAAACGGCTCGAACCCTAACTTCTGGCAACAATATTCGTACTCATCTATTAACAAAGTAGATGTGATTGAGAACTTAGGACTTACTTATTCGTTCCCTAAGTTTGTTGAGTTGGATGCCAAGTATGGTATTAACTACCAATATGAAGAAGACATCTACACCTACTTGAACCAGTCGGGCAACAAAAACTCGAATGACCAACAGTATTGGGTCGGTAACTTCAATGGTACGGATAATACTGGAGAGCTAAATAACTACACCTACAATACCATCTTCCAAAACTTTATTGCTTCGGCTACTTTCCGTACCGACTTCCAAAAAGATTTTGGATTGAGTATCCCAATTCGCACGACTACACAAGCGTCGTTCGACTGGCGTGACCGTTTCTTCAAGCAATACATTACTTACGGTTTAGGTTTGCCAACTTATACGCCGTTCAACGCTTCACAAACACCTAACCAACGGATTGCAAGTGACTACAAGCAACCATTTGTAACCTATGGTTATTTGGTGAACCAACGTTTTGACTATGGTGACATCGCTGGTATTTCGGGTGGTTTCCGTACTGACTACTCGTCGGCGTTTGGTGCTGGTTCTAAGCCATTTACCTTCCCACGAGGTGATGCGTATGTACGCCTTTCGGAATTGGATTTCTGGAAAAATGCTAAAATCGGAAGCATCTTTGACGAATTCAAACTTCGTGGAGCGTATGGTGAAGCGGGTATTCAACCACAACCTTTTGACCGTTATGTAACCTTAGGCACTAGAACTATTGGTGCTGCTAATACCTTTAACTTCCCATTGAGCCAGTCGAACCCTGACTTGAACGTGGAGGTATCTAAAGAATTAGAACTTGGTGCAGATTTAGGTTTTAACATCACTAAAAACACAGCGTGGCTTAATGACCTTTCGCTGTCGGCTAGTTACTGGAAACGCAGTACTGACAACGCTATTTATCGTGTAGATGCTGCTCCATCATCAGGGGTTGGTACTTTGTTAGATAACTCTTTCTCATTGGCCTCACATGGCTTCCAGTTCTCGTTAAACGCTTCTGTTTATAAGAGCAATGACTTCACTTGGAACTTGACAACCAACTTCGGTAAGCAAACCTCAGAAATTACAGCCGTAAAAGGTGGTGCAGAAGTAGTAGTGTTGTCAGCTGCGGGTAGTACTGGTTATGTATTAAAGGCTGGCCAAAAAATCGGTCAATTGTTTGGCTATTATGCTATCCATAGCCTCGACGAATTAGCTCCAGACGGAACTCCTGCCTTGCCAGAAGCACAGCGTGCTAACTACGAAGTAGCGAGCAATGGTTGGGTAGTAAACAAAACCACCAAAGCACCATACTTTACTCCAAACCAATATAGTTTTGGAGATCCAAATCCTAAATTTAACATGTCGTTTATCAATGATTTCTCTTGGAAAGGCATTGTATCATTGAACGTACAAGTTGACTGGATTAATGGTTCTCACCTGTACAACCAAACTAAAGAATGGATGTACCGTGATGGTATTCACTCTGACTATCAAATTCCATTTACGATTGGCGGACAAACTGGTGCTTGGTCGGCTTTCTACCGTGGTGTTTATGCAGAACGTTCACGTAATGGTACCAAGAACTATTTCTATGAAGATGCTTCATTCGTTCGTCTTCGTAACGTAGCCTTTATCGTTGATTTAACCAAGGCGTTTAGCATCAAAGGTTTCCGTAAACTCCAACTTTCATTGGCTGGTCGTAACCTCCTTACCTTTACTAAATATACAGGTATGGACCCTGAAATTAGCTCAGGTTCGGTTAACTCAGCTTGGGATAGAGGTACAGACCACAACACGATGCCTAACCTACGCTCGTATCAAGTAGGCTTGAACATTGGTTTCTAATATACAACGGTTAGAAATCCCATTTTTACAAGTCAAAAACTTAACTATTGAATCAAATGAAAAGCACAAAAATATTTTTCTTAACCGTTCTGTTGGCAGGAGGGACTATGTTCTCTTGCAAGGACCAGTTAGACATCAAAAACCCCAACCAACCTACTCCTGCCAGTGCTGCTACTGAAAGCGGTGTGATTGCCTTGGCTCAGGGGGCTACTTACATTAACGGTTTTACTTCTTCGGGTGTAAAATATTACGATGGTGTAGTAGGGGCCTTCTTCAACGGGGTGTTTGGTTTCCACGCTATGATGGGTGACGAAGTAGCTGCCGAAGCTGCTAACACGTACATCAATAACTTGTCATCGCCCGACGTGGTTACCTACGACGATGGTACTAAGGCGTTGAATCCGAACTCACCTAATACTCAAAAGGCGTTGTTGAGATCTGTAAACGTGAATGCTCAACAAGGGGGTAACCCTGGCTTTTTGGAGTGGGCTATGATGTATCAGCTTAACAATGCTTGTAACAACATCATTGATGTTACTAATAAAACAGCATTCTCTGGCGATGCTGCAACCAAGAAAAATGTATTGTTGGCCTGGTCTTATTTCTGGAAAGGTTTTGCTTATGCACGCATTGGCTCAATGTACTATGCAGGGATTATCAACAATACCCCAAGTGCTACCAATGGTAACTATGTGTCAAAAGAAAAGATGATTGCAGAGTCTAATGCTAACTTAGACAAAGCTGCTACTATCTTAGGCTCATTGACTTCAAACGATGCTTACAATTCGACAATCAAAGCATTGATTCCTGATTTCTTCCAAACAGGCAAAGGTACAGCTCCATCGCCAGCGGCATGGATTAAAAGTATCAATACCCTCAAAGCACGCAACATCTTGGTAAATACTCCAGTTGCCAGTATGACTGCAGCCCAGTGGAATTCAATCTTGGATTTGACTAACAAAGGTATCGGTTCAAGCGACCCAGTGTTTACAGGCCGTGCCAATGGTACTGCCGATATCTTTAGCCCTTCTAACTACAACGTAGCAGCTCGCTCGGTAGGTTCTGGTGCTCAAGGTGGTACTTACAAAATCTCAGAACGCTTGATTCAAGATTTCCCTAAAGGTGACAAGCGTTTGGATAATAACTTCAACCAATTTGCCGTATGGGTAGGAAACGCTGACCGTGGTAATGCCTTCAACACCCGCTGGGGTATCAAAGACGGTGGTAATGGTCTTGCAGGGGTAATTACCTACGTAAACCGTACTGCTGGTGCGGGCGAAATGTATTTGGCGGGTACTTACGAAGAAAACGAGTTGATGAAAGCTGAAGCCTTGCTTTATACCGGTAATGCAGCTGGTGCCGCTACAAGCATTGATAACGTTCGTGCTTATCAAGGTGCTGGTTTGGCTAAATTAACAACAACAGACGTAAACACCCTCAAAGAAGAACTTCGCAAAGAGCGCCGTGTGGCGTTGGCCTTTAGAGGGATGGCCTTCTATGACTACCGCCGTTTAGGTATTTTGGATAATGGACGCACCAACTGCGTAGTTATTTCTAAAGATGGTAAGACCGTTTACACCAAAGCAACAATTCAGTATAACTACTTGGATTACTGGGATGTACCCGATAATGAATTGGCCTACAACCCTGCTGCTGCTGGTAGCGACCCTATCAAAAATCCAAAATAAGACATTCGTGATTTTATACAAAGAAGAACCCCGCCATCTTGGCGGGGTTCTTCTTTTTTAGGCCAATGCCATGAGCGTTTCAGCAGGAAAGCGTAACTTGCAGCATGATTTCTATTACTAATCTATCGTTTTATTTTGGCAGCAGGGCTTTGTACGATGGAGCCTCGCTTCATATTAAGCCCAAAGACAGAATTGGCCTAATCGGCGCCAACGGTACGGGGAAGTCCACTTTGCTCCGTATGATTAATGGTGAGTACCAGCCCGATGGGGGGACAATCTCAAAATCAGGCGATTGTACCATTGGCTTTTTGAACCAAGACCTGCTCTCGTACCTTACCGACGAGCCAATTCTCAATGTGGCCATGCAGGCTTTTGAACGTCAGAACGAGATTCAGAAGCAAATTGACAAGGTCTTGCACGAAATGGAGGTTAATTACAAAGACTCTTTGGTGGACAAACTGGCCCACCTGCAAGATGAGTTTGAAGCGTTGGGAGGATATACCATGCAGTCAAAAGCCGAGGAGATACTGGAAGGTTTGGGCTTTACGACCGACGACCTCTCCATGCCACTCCAACAGTTTTCGGGAGGATGGAGGATGCGGGTTATGCTGGCAAAGCTGTTACTCCAAAAGCCGTCTTTATTGATGCTTGATGAGCCAACCAACCACCTGGACCTTCCTTCTATTGAGTGGGTTGAAAATTATATTCGTACTTACGAAGGGGCTGTCCTTGTGGTCTCGCACGACCGTTTTTTCTTAGATAATACTGTCGAGGCCATTGCCGAAGTAAGTGGAGGACGCATCAACTACTACCCTGGCAACTACGAGTTTTATTTAGAAGAAAAAGCTCTCCGAAACGAAATCCAACGAGGTGCCTATGAGAATCAGCAAGCCAAAATTAGGCAAACCGAGCGATTCATTGAGCGTTTCAAGGCCAAAGCGACCAAATCTCGGCAGGTACAGTCACGAGTCAAGTCGTTGCAACGGATGGATTTGGTCAATGAGGTAATTGATGAAAACACAAAAGTCAACTTCCGTTTCAATTTTAGCCAACATCCAGGCCGCCATGTCTTGCATCTCGAAGACCTTAGCAAGGCGTATGGTCCTAAGAGAATTTTGACGAACACCAACGCCCGAATTGAACGAGGCGATAAAATAGCACTGATTGGAGCCAATGGCAAAGGAAAATCCACCTTGTTGCGCATCATCGCTGGCACCGAACCTATCGACGGACGTAGGGCATTGGGGCATAATGTAAACTTTACGTTTTATGCGCAGCACCAGTTAGAATCACTCAATGTAGATAACAACTTGGTGGACGAGCTCAAGCAAACGGGCACCGATAAAACCGAAGCCCAATTGCGGACCATCTTGGGTTGTTTCTTGTTTGGCAACGAAGATGCCTTCAAGAAAATCAAAGTCTTGTCTGGAGGCGAAAAATCACGAGTGGCGTTGGCCAAAGTGTTGATTTCGCACGCTAACTTTTTGCTACTTGACGAACCGACCAACCACCTTGACATGACCTCGGTCAACATCCTGATTCAAGCTCTGAATCAGTACGAAGGTACATTTGTGGTGGTCTCGCACGACCGGTACTTTGTGTCACAAATTGCCAATAAAATTTGGTATATCGAAGACCACGAAATCAAAGAATACCCGGGTACCTACGAAGAGTTTGAGTGGTGGAAAGCCGAACGTGACTTAGTAGCTGACGAACAAACTGCCCAGGAAAAAATCGTTCAACCCAAAAAAGAAGAAAAGAAAACTGCCAGCGACGAAGAACGAAAAGAGTGGCAACGACAACTAAAAAAAGCGAAGCAGCGTGTCGAAGAAGTGGAGGGCGACATTACCAAACTGGAATCGGAGAAAAAAAATATCGAAACGCAACTGGCAGATCCAGAGGTATTTGGCGAGGTAGAAACACTGAAAAACCTCAACGAGCGTTATCAGAAAGTACTAACCAAACTCGATACGGCTAATCAGACTTGGGAAGAAGCGATGCTCGAAGCCGAAGAGTGGGAAGAAAAGTTAAAATAAACCAGTAGGGTGCCTTAGAGGTACCCTGCTTGATACATACACCATGAAAATCATTGCTTTGTTGTTTTGGTCAGTAGCTGTTATTTGGCTTATCAACCAAAGTGTATTAGCATTAGGCAAGACAAAAATCATAGATAAAAAACTTCGTTATGAAGACTTTATCTATGACGATAACATCCGTACGGTACTTCTATATCCACGCCTCAAAGCAGCCGATGACCCTTCTAATGCACTGAATCCTGCCGTGATTAGTATGCGTGAAGAAAACCCGATGGTACTGGAGTTTGACTTTTTAGGAAACCGTTTTGGGAATTTTAGAGCCAAAATATTCCATTGCAACACCGATTGGACACCCTCCGTCTTGAGCGAAGTAGAATACCTACCCGAATACAACGATTTCCCTATTGCCGAGTACCAATCGGCCTATAGTACCAAAGTTCCGTATTACCATTACACCTTTGAGGTTCCCAAAGTCAAACTGCCGGGCAACTATATTCTGATGGTATATGGCAATGGCAATAAGAATGACTACATGTTCACACGGCGGTTTATGGTACATGCCAACAGTATTGGTATTGAAGGGCGAGTCCACTTTTCAAACGATGTACGGCAACGAAATACCACGCAACAGGTTGATTTTCAGTTGAGCTATAATGGTTTTCAAATCGTGAATCCTAGAGAAGACGTAAAGATTGTGATTCGCCAAAACTTCCGATGGGATAAGTCATTAACCAACCTCAAGCCGTTCAATGTCAATGAGTTTGATAAAAAGATTGAGTATAATTTCTTTGATTTAGAAAACTCGCTGTCAGGCGGAAACGAATTTCGGATGTTTGATGCCCGAAGCTATCAGACCAAACTGATGAATGTGGCTAAGATTGATTTTCAGACCGAAGGAAATCGCCTCACCTTATTGCAAGACACTCCTCAAGGAGGTAAGGCATACATTCAAATGGAAGATTTTGACGGCGCCTTTGTCATAGACCAATACGAAACCCGCCGAGGTGCTAACGAAGCCGATTACGTACAAGTGGTTTTTACCTTACGCAGCGACGAACTAACCGAAAAAAATATTTATGTCAACGGAGCTTTCAACTTCTGGCAATTGAACGACCGCAACAAAATGACCTATTTTCCTGCTATCGGAGCTTATCAAGCCATGATATGGCTCAAACAAGGCATTTATAACTACAATTATGTGACCGAAGAAACTCGTACTGGAAAACGTAGCGAAACCGAACTGGAAGGAAGCCACTCGCAAACTCAAAACACGTACGAAATTTTGGTCTATAGTCGTCCATTAGGTGCCCGTGCCGACCAACTGGTAGGTTATCGTATATTGGAGGCGAATCGGTAGTAGTTGGAAAATTGGGTAAATAGTGTTAATATAGGGTTAAAATTAAAGATCAAATGGCAGTTTCAGCAGAAATACAGACTAAAAAACTCCAATTTTTGGAAGAATACTTGCGTATTGATGATTTAGCAATCATTAATAAACTTTCGGAGCTATTGCATAGCGAAAAAACAAAACGCATCAAGCAGCTTGTCCCAATGACTCAAGAAGAACTAGAAAATAAACTAACTAATTCGGAACACGATTTAGAGCAAGGCAGAGTCTATACACATGAAGAAATCAAAAGATACTTTACTAGTAAACGAAACTTGGGATGATTTATCCGGTGATTTGGACTAATGCCGCACTCGATGATTTATTAGCTATCGAAGAGTTTTTGGGTGAAGGGGCACTAGCAGAAAAGGTAATTGATAACCTAATAGCTCGTGCAGAACAGATTCAACTATTTCCTTTATCTGGAACCCAAATGGTAACAAGTCAGAATAGAGAATACCGATTTCTAGTAGAAGGAAATTATAAAATCATCTATAGCTTTCGAGCCGAAAAAGTAAGTATCCATGCCATTTTTGATACTCGACAAGATCCTAATAAACTAAAAATATAAACCCCACAACTTTTGTGGGGTTTATATTTTGCTACACATTAAATCTAAAGTGCATCACATCGCCATCGTGTACGATGTATTCCTTGCCTTCTATCCGAAGTTTACCAGCTTCACGGCAAGCGGCTTCTGTTCCAAATTTCACGTAGTCGTCGTAGGCAATTACTTCTGCCTTGATAAAGCCTTTCTCAAAATCGGTATGAATCACGCTGGCAGCTTGAGGGGCTTTCCAACCTTCTTCAATCGTCCAAGCCCGAACCTCCTGCACACCTGCGGTGAAATAGGTAATCAGATTCAATAACTTATACGTCGAGCGAATCAAGCGGTTAAGCCCCGCTTCGGTTAGATTATACTCATCCAAGAATAATTGCTTGTCGTCGGGGTCTTCCATTTCGGCAATTTGAGCCTCAATCGAATTGTTCAGTACAATCACTTGGGCATTTTCATGCTTTACAGCCTCTTCAAGCGCTTTTGAGTAGCGATTGCCTGTTAAGATAGAACCCTCGTCCACATTAGCCACGTACAATACGGGCTTAACTGTCAATAAAAACAAATCAGCAATCGCCGTTTGTTCTTCTTTAGACAAACCTAACGACCGCACCCCTTTGCCTTCCAGCAAACATTCTTTGCAACGCACCAATACATCATAATCTTGACGAGCTTTAGCATCGCCACCCATTTTGGCAATTTTTTCGATGCGAGCAATTTTTTTCTCTACACTATCTAAGTCTTTGAGTTGAAGCTCGGTATCAATGATTTCTTTGTCACTTACGGGATTGATATCGCCTTCTTCTCTCAAAATATTTTCGTCTTCAAAACAACGAATCACATGGATAATGGCATCAACCTCACGGATATTTGCCAAGAACTTATTGCCCAATCCTTCGCCTTTGCTGGCTCCCCTAACTAAACCCGCAATGTCCACAATCTCGATTGTAGTGGGTACAATACGCTGAGGATTAACTAATTCAGCTAATTTAGTCAACCGAAGGTCGGGTACATCTACCTTGCCTACGTTGGGGTCTATCGTACAAAACCGATAGTTGCTGGCTTGTGCCTTGGCACTGTTACTGACGGCGTTAAAAAGAGTGGATTTACCTACATTCGGAAGACCTACGATACCTGCTTGTAATGCCATTGGTTAAATAGTTAGTAGTTATCGGTACGGCTCGTGGCTATTAGAAGAGCGATAACTATTTTTTGAAATTAGGGCGCAAAGATAACAAAAAAGCCTCTGAATCCTCAGAGGCTTGGGGTACAAAAGTGTATGAATTCAGGTTAGGGTTAATCCCATTTAAGATTACTGCCTCCAAAATCCTCCTCTTCTCGGTTGTATTGAGAGAAGTCAAAATCGGGCATTAATTCGGTTTTTACATGTTGAACCGCATCTTGAAGCGCTTCAACAAACTTATCGAAGTCTTCTTTGTACAGAAACATTTTGTGCTTTTCGTAAGCAAATCCATCCCCCTGTGGATAGCGGCGGCTCTCGGTGATGGTTATGTAAAAATCATTCGAGCGAGTCGCTTTTACATCGAAGAAATAGGTTCGCTTGCCTGCCTTTACACGTTTTGAATAAATTTCTTCTCTTTCTCGTTCTTCCACGAATGTTAGGATGTTTAAGGGTTAGTATTTCCCAAAAATAGAAAGAAAAAAACCTTACCTCCAAACAAAAAGATAAAATAAATCTGTGATTTAAACGTTAGTAACAAGTACCGTTTAGTAAATAATTAGTACAAAATTTGTATCATTAAAAGAAAAGTTCTTAATTTTGCGACAGTTATGACGCAACTTCTTGGATTTTTCAAAGTTGTCTGCATTTTCTGACCTAACCTTAGAGCCGCCGGGAAACAGTTTTACTTAACCAATTTGTTTTTTTTTATGGGTAAAAGTGTGATTGTTGCCGCAGCAATGCTGGTTTGCATGGCTGCCGCTCCCTCGCAAGCCCAGTTGGGTAAGGAGTACGCCGGAAAAGCCTCCTTTTATGGGCCAGAGTTCGCAGGAAGAGAAACCGCCAATGGCGAACGATTCTCTCACGCTGCGTTTACTGCTGCCCACAAGGAGCTCCCCTTTGGCACCATGATTGAGGTCACCAACCTCACTAACAACAAGTCCTGCGTGGTACGTGTCAACGACCGTGGGCCTTATGCCAAAGGACGGATTATTGACCTGTCTTCAGCCGCAGCCAAAACGCTCGGTTTTATGAAGTCTGGGTTGGCCAATGTCAAAATTCGGATTGTCGGTTTTGATGGCTTGTTGTTGCTTAAACAAGGCGAGTATTTAATAGAAAGTACCGCCGAAATTTTGAGCGCCTTGGATTCGACGAAGAAATTTCGTTATTAGTAGTATTATTTTCCGGTTACCCAACTGTTAGAGCCAGCCCGAATGGGCTGGCTCTTGTTGCTTTATCGCCATCTTGCCTACATTCCAATGCCAACTTGACCGTTTAGTCATTTAGCTTACATTTTGCCCGAATCTGGCCGCTTAGTTTTGCAAATAAGTTTTTAGTTTTATCAAAATTTAGTTCAACTCTAACAACATGGAATCAATGTGGCATTATTTGAGCGCAATCCCTTGGTGGGGCTGGTTGGTGGTCTTTTTACTGATTATTGCAATGCGAGACCTGCTCCAAAAAAAGCATACCATCAAGCATAATTTTCCGGTGATTGGGAATCTACGCTATTTCATCGAAAGCGTAGGGCCTGAGTTTCGGCAGTATATTGTGGCCAACAACCGAGAGGAGTTGCCCTTTAACCGCCGCCAGCGTAGTTGGATTTATGCTTCTTCCAAAAAAGAGAATAACTTTCAGGGCTTTGGTTCCGATCAAGATTTTAATGCACCAGGGTATATTTTTATCAAACATGCGCTGTTGCCGTATGTGCCTCCAGCGGGTCATCCAAGCGCCAAAGAACCCAGTACTATTCCTTGTGCCAAAGTGATAGGGCCGCATCGTAGGCGTCCGTACCGCCCGTTTTCAATTGTCAATATTTCGGGAATGAGTTTTGGGTCGTTGTCGGGAGTGGCCATTGAGTCGCTCAACAAAGGGGCGGCCAAGTTTGGTTGCTATCACAACACAGGTGAGGGGGCTATCTCGCCGTATCACCGCTTTGGGGCTGATATTGTGCTCAATATCGGTACGTCTTATTTTGGTATCAGAGACGACGACGGCAACTTTAGCTTGAGCAAGTTGGTCAATTTATCCCAAGAATTACCACACTTGCGTATGCTCGAACTGAAACTCTCGCAAGGAGCTAAACCGGGCAAGGGAGGGGTGTTGCCTGCTGCCAAAATCACAAAAGAAATTGCCGAAACTCGTCATGTGCCGATGGGGCAGGACGTGATTTCGCCTGCGGCACACAATATGTTTAAGACCGTACCCGAAATGGTGGCCTTTATCGAATTGATGGCCGATAACACAGGGTTGCCTGTGGGTATCAAATCGGCAGTAGGAAAAATGGAGCTGTGGGAAGAACTGGCGGCCTACATGGCTGCTACGGGCAGAGGCCCCGATTTCATTACGATTGATGGCGGTGAAGGCGGTACAGGGGCGGCACCTCCAGCATTTTCGGACCACGTTTCGTTGCCGTTTGTATTTGGGTTTTCAAAAGTATATCAGCTATTTCAGAAATATGGCCTGACAGAACGAGTTGTTTTTATTGGTTCAGGCAAATTAGGGTTGCCCGAATCGGCGCTGATGGCTTTTGCTATGGGGTGTGATTTGGTCAATGTAGGCCGTGAGGCGATGCTTTCAATCGGCTGTATTCAGGCGCAGGTTTGTCATACCAATCGCTGCCCAACAGGGGTGGCTACCCAAAACAAGTGGTTGCAAAGTGGCTTAGACCCTGCCTTAAAGCAAGAACGCCTATACAACTATATCAAAAACCTCAACAAAGAAATCTTAGACATCACCCATGCCTGTGGCTATGAGCACCCGTGTCAGGTAATGATGGACGACGTGGACGTATCGTCGGGCGATAATAACAAGACGCAGTCAATGAGCATGGTTTATGGCTATGAAAAGACACCTGTTTCGTTTGCTGGTATGCCCGAATTAGTGCGCTGTGCCAATTTGGGTGGAGGGAAGGTAGGGACGTATGCAGAGAAGAAGTAATTGGAAAAACTAACAGAAGCATCCACAAGAAAGCCCGCATGATTTTCAGAACCATGCGGGCTTTCTTGTGGATGATATCTAAATATCAATGAAAAAAGTCTTTCATTTTTTCAAAGAAACTCTTTTCGTTTTTGCTTGGCTTGGGTTGGAAGTTCGGGGCGTTGCGGAACTTCTCTAAGGTGGCTCGCTCGTCAGGTGTGAGTTGTTTGGGCGTCCACACATTGATATGAATTAACTGGTCACCACGCACATAGGCATTGAGCTGGGGTATGCCCTTGCCCTTCAGCCGGAGGATTTTGCCACTCTGAGTACCCGGTTCTAGGGTAATTCTGGCCTTACCATCAATGGTCGGAACTTCTATGGTGGCGCCGAGAGCAGCATCTACAAAGCTCACGTGCAAGTCATAGATTACGTTATTACCGTCCCGTTTGAGGTGTTCGTCTTCCTCTTCTTCGACCACAATCAGCAAGTCGCCGGCTACCCCACCACGAGGCGGCACATTACCTTTGCCACTCATCGAAAGTTGCATGCCATCGGCTACGCCCGCAGGTATTTTGATAGGAATGACCTCTTCGCTGAGTTGGCGACCTTCGCCAAAGCAGGTTTCGCAGCGGGTTTCGATGATTTTGCCTTCGCCATTACAAGTCGGGCAGGTGCTGCTCGACACCATCTGCCCGAGCATGGTCTGCGTCACTCGGCGTACTTGCCCCGTACCACTACAGGTAGTACAGGTTTTGAGCGCCGTACCGTTTTTAGAACCATTCCCCCCACACGACTGGCATGAGGTGTGGCGTTTTACTTTTATTTTTTTCTCGACACCATTGGCTACTTCTTCGAGCGTCAATTTGAGCTTAATTCGTAAATCAGAGCCTTTTCGTACACGGCGAGATTGCCCACCGCCAGCCCCGCCAAAGAAACTGCCAAATGGACTACCTTCTCCAAAAATATCTCCGAATTGCGAGAAAATATCGTCCATACTCATGCTGCCGCCACCGCCAAAGCCACCTGCACCGCCATTGACACCTTGATGACCAAACTGGTCGTATCGTTGGCGCTTGGTGGAGTCGCTGAGTACCTCATACGCTTCTGCTGCTTCTTTAAATTTTTCTTCGGCAGTAGGGTCGTTGGGATTTTTATCAGGGTGATACTTAATCGCCATTTTGCGGTACGCCTTTTTGATGTCGTCCGCTGAGGCGTTTTTGTCCACGCCTAAAATTTCATAATAATCTCGTTTCGTCATGTTTTTTGTATTAACGGGCCAGTTAGTTGCCCACCACTACCTTTGCAAACCGAATTACTTTATCGTTGAGGTAATAGCCTTTTTCGACTACGTCAATGACTTTGCCTTTGAGTTCTTCGCTTGGGGCTGGAAACTGAGCAATGGACTCGTGCAAGTCAGCGTCGAAGGCAAGCCCATTGGCTTCCATAGGCTTGAGGCCTCTATTGGTAAGAGTGCTCTTAAACTTTTGAAAAATTAGGCTAATGCCTTCTTTTTCAATTTTGCCGTCTTCTGCTTTTTCGGCAATAGCCTCGGCTCGTTCGATGTCGTCGAGTACGGGTAGGAGCGAGGTCAATACTTGTTCGCTGGCAGTACTGACGAGTTCAATTTTCTCTTTAGCTGTGCGTTTCCGAAAATTATCGAAGTCACTGTAAAGGCGTAGATACTTATCTTTGAGTTCTGCTAATTCAGCTTTTAATTTTTCGATTTCAGGGCTTGGTGTAGTTGCAGCCGATTCTGCAACATTGTCAGTTTCGGGGGTAATTTCTTGTGTTTCGCTCTGCAATTCTTCCGAATTTGTCATCATAATTCAATCCATTAATTTTGTTCTTGGTTAGTCAAAAACACTGCCAGAGTTGTAGATGCTGACAAGTTGACATTTTGAGATGCAAAAATAGCTTTTTCGTGGCAGAGTTAGCACTATTTCCAACGAACCAAGGTAAATTGCTGTCATTAACACAAACGAATTGGAGGGTATGAAGAAACTGTTACTGTTGTGTTGGTTGGGGTGTGTGCTGTCGGCTCAGGCTACGCACATTGTGGGGGGTGAGATTGGGATGTTATACGTTCCGAATCAGCCCAACTACAATTATGTAGTGTCGTTGAATTTGTATTTTGATGGTCTTAATGGAAACCCCGCTGCCGAAGACCCCGACGTCACGATTTTTGTGTTTAGTAAACGTGATAACATCCGCATTGGAAGTTTTTCGATGCCAATGGTTGCCAACATGCCCATTCGGTATCGCAACCCTGAGTGTGTGTCGGCGGGTGGTTTACGAACCCTCCGAATGGAGTATTCGTTGCCGGTGTATTTCAATCCAGATGCCTTTACTGACCCGTTGGGGTATTATATGGTATGGGAGCGTTGTTGCCGTAACAACGTGATTTCTAATATTGTACAGCCGGGTGCAGCCGGGATGACGTTTTATTTGGAGTTTCCACCCCTAAAAGTAGATGGCAAAAACAACTTTAATTCTTCACCCCAGTATGCTGAGGTCAAAGGCGACTATATTTGCCGAAATAGCCCCTTTCAGTTTGATTTTAGCGCTACCGACCCCGACGGCGATAGCCTACGCTATTCGCTGGTGACACCCTACAACGGGTATAGCTCACAAGCTAACCCACGCCCTGCTAATGCAACACCTAGTAGTAGCTACCCTACAGTTCGGTGGAACCCTGGCTATGGGGTTGATAATCAGATTCCCGGAAGTCCTCCCTTGCGGATTAATCCTCAAACGGGTGAGTTGAGTGTGGTGGCAACAGACCTAGGTTTGTTTGTGTTTTCGGTCCAAGTAGAGGAGTTTCGCAAAGGCAAACGCATTGGCTTAGTGCGGCGTGATTTTCAGTTGAAAGTAATCGACTGCCCAAGCAATGCCCCGCCCAAATTGTTTCTGAGAGAGGGAGGCAAAACTAAGTTTTACAATACACAAGATACACTGGTAATCAAGGCAAACGGAAGCACTTGTTTGACTTTGCTGGCAGCCGATTCGATTCCGAACGAGACGTTGACCGTTTCGCTTAAGGCTCTGAGTGGTTCATTACCCAATCTGGCACTCAGCCCCAGTAGCCGCAATGTTGCAGCGTTTACCGATACGCTGCGTTCGGCCTTGTGCTTGGATGCTTGCGCTGGGGCTTTACTAAACGGTAAAGTGATTGAATTAGAGGCAACTGCAACTGACAACGGTTGCCCCGTACCCTTGAGTGGACGCTTGCGTATTAAAGTTCGTTTTGAACAAAAAGCCGATCGTTTGGCTACAATTAAGACCGATTTGCCCAACAACAAAGGCCAAGTGATGGTAGGTGATACGCTGCGGTTTACGGTGACGGCTACGGATCTTGATAACGATAGTCTGAGCACCTCGGCCAGAGGGTCGTTGGGGAGCGGTAGTTTTTCGCCTCGTAAAGGCTTGGGTAAAGTGAGTATTCCAGTGACATACATTCCAACTTGTAGCGATGCCAACAAAACGAATACTGTTACTTTTCTGGTATCACAAACAACGTGTGGAGTGACTACAGTGACCGACTCTGTGCAAGTACAGGTGAACGTCACGTCGGTCAATAGCCAGCGACCCAAAGTCAGTACTAACTTGCCCGGCAATGCTACTGAAGTTGTAATTGACATCTCAAATCCACCTACTATTCGCTTTGATGTGTCGAGTAAAGACCCTGACAATGACCCCATTACTCTCAAAGGGACAGGCAAGAACTTTGACCTCAAAAAAGTAGGTGTCAACTGGAACGATAAAAGTGGGCGAGGAGCCTTGACCTCACCGTTTTTATGGACGCCTACCTGTGACTTGCTCGGTGGCGAAGAAAAGAAAACCTTTGAGATAACCTTCACTACTGAAGACAATAGTTGTTCGCCCAATCGCTTGGATACCGTTACGGTCAAGATTACCTTGGTAAATCTATTGGCCAATTTTACTTTTGAAGTAACTAATGTGTTTACGCCCAACAACGACGGTAAAAACGATTACTTTTCGGTGACTAATTTGCCCGCAGATGGCTGCAACGAGAAATTTGAAGGGGTGAGTATTTACAATCGTTGGGGAGCCTTGCTATTTGAAGATACCCGACGAGACTTCCGCTGGGACGGCTCAGGGGCGGCAGCGGGTGAGTACTTTTATCTCATAAGGTTTACCAAGCACCAGTACAAAGGGCCTGTCACGTTGTTGAGATAGCCCTCAACCAATGATTTTGTTTGTTTTCTAATCTCATTTCCTTTGAATATCGAACGCAATACAGCACTGATCAAGCAATTGGCTCGAGAAGTAGGCTTTGACTTTTGTGGCGTCTCGAAAGCTACTTTTTTGGAAGAAGAAGCCCCTCGGCTCGAAGCTTGGCTCAAGGCCAATCAGCACGGGCAGATGCACTACATGGAAAACCACTTCGATAAGCGTCTTGACCCTCGCTTGTTGGTAGAAGGTGCCCAGTCGGTAGTGTCGGTGCTGTACAATTATTATCCAGCGAAGCGACTACCCGAAACAGAAAGCGACTATAAGGTGTCAAAGTATGCTTATGGGGTTGATTATCATTATGTTATTAAGGATAAACTCCACGAGTTGTTAAGCAGAATTCAAGAGCAGCTAGGGGCGATTCAGGGAAGAGTTTTTGTGGATTCGGCTCCTGTGATGGACAAGGTTTGGGCCAAGCAAGCAGGCTTGGGCTGGGTAGGCAAGCATAGTAATCTGATTTCGAGAGAAATAGGCAGTTTTTTCTTCATTGCCGAACTGATTATTGACCTGCCTCTGATACCCGATGTTGGTATGGACGATTACTGCGGCACCTGCACTCGTTGCCTTGATGCTTGCCCTACCGAGGCCATTGTAGAGCCGTATGTCGTAGATGGCAGCCGTTGTATCAGTTATTTTACCATCGAACTAAAAGAGGCTATTCCTAACGAAGTAAAAGGAAAGTTTGAAAACTGGATTTTTGGTTGTGACATCTGCCAAGACGTTTGCCCGTGGAATCGTTTTGCTCGACCACACCAAGAGCCTTTGTTTGAACTGTCGGCTGATTTAGAGCAGTTTACAAAAAAAGACTGGGAAGAACTTAACGAAGAAACCTTTAAAGCGTTCTTTAAAAAATCACCCCTCAAACGAACCAAATGGGAGGGACTTCAACGCAATATTCGTTTTGTGAAAACAAAATAGCCTGTGTCTCCACAGGCTGTCTATCGAAAATCTACCGAGCGAAAATACCACTTAGAAGTTAGGCTTGAGGAGGTATTTGTTATAGAACTCATCAATTACCTTCACGGCTTCGTCTGGCGTGTCAACCAAGTTGATAAGGTGCAAGTCTTCAGCGTTAATATTTTTTTCGCCCAGCATCACGGTTTTGATCCAATCCATCAAGCCACCCCAGAAAGTCTTACCTACTAAGACGATAGGGAATCGCCCAATTTTATGTGTTTGAATAAGCGTAATTGCTTCAAAAAGCTCATCCAAAGTGCCGAAACCACCTGGCATGACGATAAACCCTTGTGAATACTTGACAAACATGACCTTACGAACAAAGAAGAAGTCAAAATCAATGCTCTTGTCATGGTCCACAAACGGATTGGGTCGCTGCTCAAACGGCAATTCGATATTCAAACCCACCGAACGGCCTCCTGCTCGGCTGGCACCTTTGTTACCAGCTTCCATGATACCGGGGCCACCTCCTGTGATGACACCATAACCATGCTTCACTAACTTAAAGGCAATTTCCTCGGCCATGAGGTAAAACGGATGGTCGGGTTGGGTGCGAGCCGAACCAAAAATCGAAACGCAAGGGCCTATTTTGGCCATTTTCTCAAATCCTTCTACAAACTCTGCCATGATTTTGAACACGGCCCACGAATCAGAGCTTTTTATTTCGTTCCAATTTTTATCTTCAAAAGCTTCTCTGATTTTTTGTTCTTCCACTGTTTTCAATACGGACTCACTCATAACTAATCAGGTGTAAATGGTACAATTGCTTTTCGCTCTATCGGAACAATCGCTACTTTTGTACCGAAAAGTGTTGAGCGGGAAGTAATTAACGCAAAAAACAATGAAATAGTTGTTGTTCAACTAAAAAATTCAATAGAATGTCTAAAAAAATTGCCATTGGTGGCGATCATGCGGGGTTTTCGTACAAACAACCACTAGTAGAACATCTACAAGCACAAGGTCATGAAGTGATAGATTTCGGTACCTTTAGTGCAGATTCGGTAGATTATCCGGACTTTGCACATCCGGTAGCTTCGGCTGTTGAATCAGGGCAAGCCGACTGTGGCATCTTGATTTGTGGAACCGGCAATGGCGTAGCCATTACGGCCAATAAGCATCAGCAGATTCGGGCGGGTTTGGCCTGGAACGTAGAAGTAGCCGCTCTGATTCGCCAGCACAACGATGCCAACGTACTATGCCTACCAGCTCGGTTTGTGAGTATCGAAGAAGCGATTGCCTGCACCGATACCTATTTGCATACCGATTTTGAGGGCGGACGTCATGCCCGCCGAGTCGAAAAAATGGCCTGCGTGTAGTTTTAGGCTAAGGTTACTTTGGTAGCTCCATAGCCAAACTTTTCTTTTTGGGAATCGGCAAAGTACTTGACGTGCCGATTCCGCCCCAAGCGCCGATGAAGTTCGTCTCGAAGCGTACCGTTGCCAATTCCATGAATAAAGGTAATCTCAGACATGGCATTGGCAATGGCGTTTTCGAGCTGGGTTTCAAATACTTGTAGTTGTAAATCAAGCTTTTGCGTGTTGCCCATTGCCAAAAAATCTTTGCTTAGTTTCTCAATGTGCAAGTCCACCACCGCTAAAGGTTTTGGGGGAACTACTATTGGTTTTGGAGTAGGAGTGGTTAATTTTTCGGCAAGCTTTTCGGGATTAATAACTTGGGTTTCGGCATCTAACTGAAACACGTAGGCATCTTTGCCGAGCACAGGGGCTTTTTGTTTATTTTTGAAAAAGGTGTTGGCCCTAAACTTCATTTTTCGGGTCAGTGGTTCTCGTTCTACCATAAAAGCTGGACGATAATACAGCGCCCGGTAGGTGAACGTTCCCCATTCTTCAAAATCTTTTACTGCCAAATCCTGTATTTTAATCGCTGTTTTGGGTTGTAAAATACCCGCTCGCAAGCCCTTAAAATGAGGCTCACTGCCTTGTGTGAGCGTAAAAGCAATGTCCCAGTCGGTGTTATTGATGAGATGAAGTGCTAACTCACGGTCGTTTAACGACACAAAGGCCATATACAACCCAGCATTAGCAATAATAGACGAACTGCCTGATTTCGAGGGATTTTCTTTGAGAAGTTCAGGCTTGAAACGACGAATTTCTTCGTCCGAAACAACGGCTAATTCATTTTTCTGAACCGGAATCTTAAACCCTTCTTCTATTTCTACTTCTACTAAGTTTCCTTGTAGCAAACGAGTGATTACCCCTTCTTCTTTGCCATGCAGTAGCCGTACTTTATCACCTATATTCATGATTTTTCAAAATTAGGCTACAAAAGTAAGGACTTTTTGTTTAGTGCAGCAAGAATCGGGTTGAGGCCGTTTCAGAAATAAATCGCATGAAACTTGAGTTTGAGGCGGAAAGGCCGATTTTCGACTCGAAACTCAAGGGCAGGAGCAGGAATTTTAAGACAATTAGCCAAAAACAACAAGGCTCTGATGGCATCGCTATTGGTGGGAATGCGAGTGAGGTCCAAATCGGGCGAAATAAAGAACTGTTTGTAAGGTTTGTGCCCCAAGGCAATGCTTTTTTCGGGGTCAGCGGCAACCATGTTTTCGACACTGTACCCAAAGGCCACGCTCAATAGGCGAGGAAAGCCTTTCGCTTCGGGATTGGTAAAGGATGACACATTGGCCGATACCCAATACGTTTGACCGTTGTAGTCTTTGAGCCAGCGTTCACTCATGTTTCGCCCCAGTAGTTCTGGTCGGAGTTTGGCAAAAGCAGTTGGATGAAACGACCACTTCGGGGCAATCCGTACTTCGCCCCAAGTGAGTTGCTGACTGGCCAAGATAGCTGGCCCCGTCAGATTGGCAATCATGTCGCCTATCGAAAATCCGTAATCAGGTGAAAAACCATCTAAAATTTCAATTGGCATCTGAAACGTCAACCCACTGACCGAGGCATAAACGGCTGATTGTTGGTTAGTTAGGCCAGCCCACTGATAGGCACTGTTGGCAAGACGAGCAATCTGATAGGCCGTATAACTATGCCCCACTTTATCAATTTTGAGCCATTCTTTGTTGTCGTTGAAGGTATGGAAGTTTTTGAGAGGATGTTTATACCAAGCTTTTCCTAAGCCATAGAGTCCTCCTGCAAACACTACGCCCTGCCCTATAATGAGGCCATTGAGCCGAGTTTGATTTACTTGTGCTTTAGCCCCAAACGGGCGAAGTAAGCAATACACCAAGACAACCATCTGAGCTAAAAACAAGCGTAATTGAATAAGTGTTTGCCTACCAATTTCCATCATGGGTAGTCCTTTCACGCAACCAAATAGCTGTTTTTTAAGTACTTGAGTTGTAAATAGTTGTTTTGTCATAAATCTTCATAACTTTACCAGACATCACACTGCTTAGCTACCATGAAAAAACAATTTTTGTTTTTTGGCTGCTTTTTCTTCTTGAGCAGCTGCCTATATGCCCAACAAAGTCCGGGCATTGGTCAACAAAACAACCAATACGGCTATTTTGTTAGACAAGTGAAGGTGCCAGGAGGAAGCGACTCAAAGATAGTGGTTAATTCTAAACACGACACCACGCTGGTTGCTTACTACAAAATGCAAGACGCCCTCAACAATACGTTTCAAGAGTTTACGAAAGTATATAAAGGGACGCCATTTTTCAAAAATGGATGGTATAAAGGTAGCCTTGCTATGGAAACGGGGTCGGCGGTAAGTTTTGTAATGGCCTACAACGTCGAAAAAAATGTGGTGTATATCATTGAGAACGACACCCAAGATGCTCGGCTAATCAGACCCCAAACGTTCACCTTAGAGGGGCATTCGTTCAAACTAATCAATGGTGGGTACTACGAGCCCATCTACACCAACAAAAGCGTTATCTTAAAAGAATATACTTGCAAACTCTCCGCAAACCGACCCCAACAGCGTACTGGTTACGAATCTGAAGGCGGTGAGAACGAGTACGAAGGTGTTTTTAACAAATCGGTTAATTACTTTTTGTATAAAAACGAAGAGTTTATACCTATCCCGAAAAACAAGCGAATTTTTAAACTTTTTGGCGAAAAACAAGCCGAAATGGAGCAATACGCCAAGTCCGCAGCTATCAAATTGGATTCGGATGCTGGGCTGAAAGCCCTGTTTAGTTATTACGATTCTACATGGTAGCCAAGAACTTTTTACAACGCTAATCCCATTCATTTGGTCAAAATGGATGGGATTTTTGCATAAAAAGTAACGTGGTTTTTGATTTATGATTTGCAGCGTGTAGTTTTAACAAAATCTGTCTGTTTATTGCAAAACATCCTTAATCACTATGCGTACAACTCTTTTAGCAGCAGCCTTATCGGGCACCATGCTCATGGCAAATGCTCAATCTGCCTTGAAAGCAAAAATTGCTCCTTTGGCCGAGGCATTACAACCCAAACTCGTAGAGTGGCGACGAGACTTTCACCAAAATCCAGAACTAGGTAACCGTGAGTTCAGAACAGCCCAAAAAGTAGCAGCCCATTTACGGTCGCTGGGTATCGAAGTACAAGAAAAAGTGGCTTATACAGGCGTAGTTGGCATTCTTCGGGGTGGAAAACCAGGGCCTTGTGTTGCCCTTCGAGCCGATATGGATGGTCTTCCAGTGACCGAACGGGTGGACGTGCCGTTTAAGTCAATGGTACGAACTGAGTTTAATGGCCAGCCAACGGGTGTTATGCACGCCTGCGGACATGACTCGCACGTGGCTATTTTGATGGGTGTGGCCGAAGTCTTGGCCGGAATGAAAAACGAGCTGAAAGGTACTGTGAAATTCGTATTTCAACCAGCCGAAGAAGGTGCTCCTACCGGCGAAGAAGGGGGGGCGGCTTTTATGGTGAAACAAGGCGTGCTCGAAAACCCCAAAGTAGATGCCATTTTTGGTTTACACATCAACTCCCAAACCGAAGTAGGAAATATCACATTCCGCCCAGGTTCTACGATGGCTGCTGTTGATTGGTTGTCTATCAAGGTAAAAGGAAAGCAAACTCACGGGGCGGCCCCGTGGTCGGGTGTGGACCCTATCGTGACGGCATCGCAAATCGTGATGGGTCTTCAGACGATTGTTAGTCGTAACCTACAAATTACCGATGGCGCTGCTATCGTAACGATTGGTGCTATTCACGGAGGGATTCGCCAAAACATCATCCCTGAAGAAGTAAACATGATTGGCACCATCCGAACGCTGGCTCCTGATCATCAGGCTATTATCCATCGCCGTATCAACGAGATTGCGACAAATATTGCCGAAAGTGCGGGTGCTACGGCTGAGGTTAAAATTGACAAATTGTACCCTATTACCTTTAACGATTTAGAGCTCACCAAAAAAATGCTCCCTACGCTTCAGGGAGTAGCTGGGTTAGAGCAAGTAGTTCAGATTCCGGCGCAGACGGGCTCAGAAGACTTTAGTTTCTTCCAACAAAAAGTCCCTGGATTCTTCTTCTTTTTAGGTGGAATGCCCAAAGGGAAAAATCGGGCCGATGCGGCACCTCACCATACGCCCGATTTTTATATTGACGAAAGTGGTTTTCCATTAGGTGTGAAGGCATTAGCTGGCCTAACGGTAGATTACATGGATATGAATGCGCCTAAAGAAGATACTTCTACCAAGAAAAAGAAATAGGTCCCTTATTACAAAAAAAGCGACGCTGTTGCCCAACAGCGCCGCTTTTTTGTTAAGCCCCCCTTTCTAAATTGTAGATTTTATACCCTTTAAAGTAAGTAACGGCATGGATACTATCAACAATTACAGTGCGGGCGTATGCCATGTGCCCCTACATCATATCACAACTAAATCCGCAATGCTCAAATAATCTCAAATCCACAATCAAAAATCCGAAATCTGCAATCAAAAATCCCCAATCTAATACCCTCCTTGATACTTACGAGTGACCCATTCGATGGTGGCGAGTATCATCAATACAAAGAATAACCAGCGCAAATTGATAGGTTCTCGTAATTCTTCAGTGGCATCTATTTTGTCGGGTAGATTCCGACTGGTTAGGTATTTACGGAGTTCGGTGATGTTTTGGAGACCATAAAATTTACCACTGGTTTGTAGCGAGAGTTGACGAAGCAAATTAAAGTCAGCCGTAGTATTAAGAGCCTCTAACTGAACGTCTTTGACGACAAACTGCCCGGTTACTTCTTCAGGTTTTCCCAGCACCGTTACTGTAGCTTTGTAGCGATAAACGCCTTGTGATAAGCCACTTATCTCAAAACGGGAATTGCCCTCCGTATTGGTGTAACTATAATTTCGGACTTTGCCACGCTCGTCGGTGAGGTCAAGTTTGATACTTTGATTGTAAAGCTTTTCGTAAATGTCGTTATAGACCTCGGTATCAAAAATCACTTTATCGCCAAGAATAAACTCATTGTTGAGGGGGTACACCCGAAGCTTCCGCTTATCATCTTTGGTCGAGATATATTGAATTACTTTCGTGAAAATCTCATCAATCACTTCTTGCTTTTCGGTAAGGTCGAATTCTTCCAAGCGCCAACTCCAAAGCCCCTCGCCCAAAAATAGTGCAGAACGCTTGGCTCCACTAGTGACCATGAGCAATGGTTTTTGGGTTTGTACCGTTCCAACTCGCTGATAAAGAAGCACCTCTGTGTTAGGTAAAAGTCGGTATTCGCCAAAAGGAACCGAAACAGGTGGGAATTTTTTTAGGATTTCTAAGCGCTCGGGGTCAAAGTTGAGCAATTTGAAATTCGGATTAAAATACCCCGTTACTTTATCGGTTTGCCCGGCTTGAGCGTTCATCTGAATCACTGGGTTCAGTAGATTCAGTTGCTGCATTCCAGTCTGATTACCCAGTATATACAAGCAGGGCAACCCTTGGTTGATATAACGCCGTACGATTTCGTTGTAGGTATTAAAATAGTCAGGTAACTGATGCAAAATGAGCAAGTCATACTTTTTATCGCTCTGAATTTCAGGACTTTGACTTAAAATTTTAACATCTAGCTCAAAGTTGTCGTTTTTGTCAATGATACTCCGAATCGCCTTGAGGTCGGGGTGAGGAGCAAGAGCCAGAAGTAAGATTTTCTCTTTGCCATCAATAATGTCGATATACACCTCTTGGCGGTTATTACGAGTACTGAACTCACCTGCCAAAGCGCTTACCTCTATGGTATAATGTTGTAAGCCTTTTGGGGTAGAAGTCGTCAAGAAATTCACCTGCGATACTGCTCCATCTTGTGTAAAAGTAACAGTTTTCTGATCCAGAATGCGTTCGGCTTGCTTGAGATATACGGTAGCCGTTTTTCCTACAAAACCATTTGCCAAGACATCGGCCTGAATCGGAAACTGGTTGCCTTGGTAGGCAATTTTGTTGGAATACACCGTTTTGAGATTCACATCTCGTTTCGGAATCGTATCGCCTATCCCAATGGTATGTATCGGGAAATTGTAATTGCCAAAGGTGGGAGCAGCGCCTTGATTGTAAATACCATCCGAAAGCAACACGACATCGGTGAGATTACGCCCTTCAAAGTTATTCTTAATAGAACCTAAAAGGTCAGCAAGATTCGTAGTTTTACGATTAAATTTCGCTGAATCAATAGCTGAAACACTTTGGTCATCAAGGAGTTGTAACGAGACATCAAAGTCTTTGTCAAGTAAGTCCTCTTGGAGTTGTTTGAGTTCGTCAAGTGCTGTTTTGAGTTGCTCTCGCCCTTCCGACAGCAGCGACTGTGAATTGTCAATAGCCAATACCACCGTCTTTTTCTCGATACTGGTACGAGTTTGTTTGAGCAACCAACTTAACAGCAAAAAACACAACAGACTAACCAGTGCAAAGCGGCCTGCTGCCAACAAGTAGTTGATGGGTGTTGACCATATCGGCTTGGCCTGATACAGGGCAAACGCATATATGGCGCCTACAATAAAGCAAACGGGAATCCACCACGGGCTACTCTGAAAAAGAAAATCAAAAGAGGGCATACAACAGTTGTGAGTCTTGGCGTCGTAAAGCACTAAGTGAAAACCACCTAGTGCTGTAGCACCAGATTAGATGCAAAATGACGATGATTGTATTCGTGCAAAAGTCTTAAAATCAGTACGGTTAGTCGGTGACTAGGTCAACATGCCTCCATCTACTTGCAAGACTTGGCCAGTGATATAACGAGATAAGTCGGAACCCAAAAACACACAGGCGTCGGCAACTTCTTCGGGTTGGCCGCCACGTTTGAGCGGAATCGAGCTTTTCCAGCCTTCTAGTGCTTTTTCGTCGAGGGCGTGCGTCATTTCGGTTTCGATAAAGCCCGGTGCAATGGCATTGGAACGAATGTTGCGAGAACCTAACTCTAACGCTACTGATTTGGTAAAACCAATAATCCCAGCCTTAGAAGCGGCGTAGTTGGCTTGGCCAGCATTTCCACGAATCCCAACCACCGAAGTTAAGTTGATGATAGAGCCACTTTTGGCACGCATCATGGTTTTGGTGGCTGCTTTGGTTAGGTTAAAAACCGACTTAAGGTTGACCCGCATGATTTCATCCCATTGTTCTTCGGTCATACGCATCAACAGGCCATCACGAGTTATGCCAGCGTTGTTGACCAAGATGTCTAACGAACCGAAATCGGCAACCACGTCGGTTACTAATTGGTCGGCAGCCTGAAAATCAGCAGCATCAGAGCGGTATCCTTTGGCTTTGATGCCAAAAGCCTCAAGCTCGGCTTCGAGGGCTTGCCCTTTCTCGATACTTGATAAATACGTAAAGGCAACATTGGCACCTTCTTGAGCAAACCGCAAGGCAATGGCACGCCCAATGCCCCGAGAGGCTCCCGTGATGAGGGCTACTTTATTCTGTAACAGATTCATAAGTGAGGTATTGAATAATGCAAAGATTATTCAAAGTACAAATTGATTGAACAAAAAAGAAACGTTCAAAATTAACCAATTGATAAGGACTGACAATATTTTTCGACAAAATGCCGGAAATTAAGTGCCTAATTCAATCGTTTCTTGCTAAAACCTACACCGATTAAGGCATTGGTCGTTGGAGAACCCACTATCAGCCATAATTGACGTCAGCGTGTTTACCTGTTTGGGCAGCTTTCAAGATGGCTTCAATGATTTGTAAGTCTTTTAGTCCTTCTTCGGGAGTAGCCACAGAGGGCTTATTGTTTAGGATACAGTCGGCAAAATCATCCATTTGCCTAATTTGCTGAAAAGGAGGGGTCTGAAACTCAATCTTGCCTTCGGACGACTCGCCCTTGGCACCTGTGGCATTAAACGAAGGCTGTAAGCCAAACCATTGATAACCAGTAGTTGCATAAAGGCGGTCCACATAAGAGGTATAGGTGGTGGTTGAGTTAGAAATGGCGCCACCCGGAAACTCCATCTGAAACTGTACTGTCTCGTAAATTCCCTTAAAGACGGCTGTATCACGTACATAGGCTTGGGCCGTCACTCGTACGGGGTCTTCGCCAATGGTGCGTCGTGCACCTTGTATTGCGTACACGCCCAAGTCCATAATAGCACCTCCGCCGCCTAACTGTTTGTTAAGACGCCACGACGTAGGGTCGGCCATCGAGAATCCCAAGCTCGTTTCCATCATTTTAACGGCTCCCAGCACTTTCTCAACCCCCAACCGACGTACTTCCAAATGATGAGGTTCAAAATACAGCCGATACCCCACCGAAAACCGAACCTTAGCTTGTTGGCAGGCGGCTATCATCTCTTTGGCCTGTTGGGGGTTAAGAGCCAGCGGTTTTTCGCAAATAACATGTTTGCCCGCTTTGGCTGCCCGAATCGTAAACTCGTGGTGCATCGAGTTGGGAAGTACTACATAGACAATATCAATATCAGGATTGTTTTTGATGTCGTCGAAGTTTTGATAGTTATAGACATTTTGGCTTGGAATCTGGTATTTTTCCATCCAAACCTTGGCTTTGTCTGGCGAACCTGTCACAATCCCTGCCAATCGGCAATATTGGGTGAGTTGCAAGGCTGGAGCTAATTGGTTGGTGCTGTAATTGCCCAAACCCACGAGGGCAACACCCAACTTTTTTGACTCATTGGCCCACACCGAAGGGCTAAATAGGGTAGAACCTACTGCTAACGAGAGGGTTTTGAGTACCTCTCTGCGATGTTGAAGATTTTTCATGGCGAATGGTATTAACTATTTGGTAATTAGGCAATAATACTCACTTCTCGACTTTCTCGAATAATATTTTTGAGACGATTGTCCGAAATGCCTATCAGTCTCAGGAGGGGTTCATTGTTTTGAACCTCTTTGCAAAGCACAATACCCATTTCGAGCAAGCGTGTTTTTTCGTAATTAGTTAACGTAGTGAGGCAGGTAACGGGGTATAAGCCCGATTTGTCTATTAGCTCCCGCAAACCTCCTCGCTGTGGATAGTCCCAAGCCAGTAAATGAAGCCTTGCACAGGCTCCGTATTGGGCAGCGTCGTCAGAGAAACGGGTGTTGGTCACAATCCAGCCTTCAAAAACCCGGTCTTTGTATTCGGGTAGGGTTCTCCAGTGGGCCTCTACATCTCGAAAACGAGAGTGTACATACAGTGGGATTTTTACGTCGCACATGTACCCTTGCTGATTATGAAACTTGCACTCGACAATAGACAGCAGGTTTCCTTTTTCAGCAATGACATCAATCTCGTGCGTCACACATCGCCCTTGCACCACTTGGCCTACCATTGTTTGGAATCCTTGATGCTTAAAAAGTTCGGCGATGTACTTCTCAAACGGAAAACCCGACGGCCCAAGCTCCATGATGGCTTTTTTGAGTTTGTATTTGGCCGCACTCGACGACGTATCGTTTTTAAGCAAATTAAAAGCAATCCGATAGATTTCTTTGGTGGTGATACCGTCATACAACCGCCCTTGCACTTTTTCGACAATCGTATTGAGGATAGCGTCGCTCACACCTGCCCGCCGTAGCGACTGCTTGAGTTTGTCGGTCACAAAGGGCATTTGTTCACCCGATGCTTTTGTCACAATAGGCTGTTGGCTCATGAGGATACCGTATGATTAAAAATGGATCGGTAAGCTAATAAAAAAACAGCGTTGTAAGTCAAACTCACAACGCTGTTTTATCTTTTAGGGTGGTACTGCCCGTGCTTACACCACTTCTTCTGTTTTTTTAACTGAAATACTCAAGGTTTCGCTCGTACCATCATGATCCGCTACGAGTACATCGCCTTCGCTGAGGTCGCCTTTGAGGATTTCTTCAGCTACGGGGTCTTCCAAATAGCGCTGGATGGCTCTGTTGAGCGGGCGAGCGCCGTATTGTGGGTCGTAGCCTTTTTGTGCCAAGAAGTCCTTGGCAGCTTCGGTAAGCTCTACTTTATAGCCTAAGTTGGTTACTCGCACAAACAACTTCTTGAGCATAAGGTCAATGATTTGATGCAAGTGGAGGCGTTCGAGTGAGTTGAAGACAATCACATCGTCGAGGCGGTTCAAAAATTCTGGCGAGAACGCCTTGCGCAAGGCATTCTGAATGGTATTCCGCATGATTTCGTCCTGATTCTCACTTTTGGCTTTGGTGGCAAAACCAATGCCCGACCCGAAATCTTTCAAATCACGCACCCCGATGTTGGAGGTCATGATGATGATGGTGTTGCGGAAATCCACACGACGCCCCAAGCCATCGGTCAAGATACCATCGTCAAGCACTTGCAAGAGGATGTTGAACACGTCTGGGTGCGCTTTCTCGATTTCGTCGAGCAACACAACCGAGTACGGTTTACGACGAATCTTTTCGGTCAACTGACCGCCTTCTTCATAACCTACATAGCCTGGAGGCGCTCCGATGAGGCGAGAAACACTGAATTTCTCCATGTACTCGCTCATATCAATGCGTACCAAGGCATCTTCTTTGTCAAATAGGTAGGTAGCCAATACTTTGGCCAACTCGGTTTTACCAACCCCTGTTGGGCCTAAGAAGATAAACGAACCAATTGGTTTTTTAGGGTCTTTTAAGCCAACTCGTGTGCGCTGGATCGCCTTCGTGAGTTTCTCGATGGCTGCGTCTTGACCAATCACCCGATTTTTGAGCTCGGTAGCCATATTGAGAAGCTTGGTGCCTTCGTTGGCAGCTACTCGGTTTACCGGAATACCCGTCATCATGGCCACTACTTCGGCTACATTTTCTTCGTTAACTGTGTAGCGTTTGGTCTTAGTTTCTTCCTCCCAAGCTATTTTAGCCCGTTCGAGTTGGTCGAGCAAGCGTTTTTCACGATCACGCAGTTGGGCTGCTTCTTCGTAGCGTTGACTTTTAACAACCTGATTTTTCTCTTTCTTGATGTTTTCGACTTGTTCTTCTAACCGAACGATGTCTTCAGGAACAGAGATGTTGCTGATGTGGACACGAGCCCCTACTTCGTCTAACACGTCAATGGCTTTATCTGGCAAGAAACGGTCCGAAATATAACGCTCCGACAGTTTCACCGCCGTTTCGATGGCTTCTTTGGTGTAATAAACGTGGTGGTGGTCTTCGTACTTATCTTTGATATTGGTCAAAATCTCAATCGTTTCCTCAATCGTAGTGGCATCAACCATCACTTGTTGGAACCGACGAGCTAATGCCCCATCTTTTTCGATGTACTGACGGTACTCGTCGAGGGTAGTGGCACCAATACATTGGATGTCGCCCCGAGCCAGCGCTGGCTTAAACATATTAGAGGCATCCAATGAACCTGAAGCACCCCCAGCGCCTACGATGGTGTGAAGCTCGTCAATGAACAAAATCACCTCGGGCGATTTTTCTAACTCGTTCATCACAGCTTTCATGCGCTCTTCAAACTGTCCACGGTATTTAGTACCGGCTACGAGCGAAGCTAAGTCGAGTGTAACTACTCGCTTGCCAAACAACACACGAGATACTTTTTTCTGAACAATCCGAAGCGCAAGGCCCTCAGCAATAGCGGTTTTACCTACACCTGGCTCACCAATCAGTACAGGGTTGTTTTTCTTGCGACGGCTTAAAATCTGCGCCACACGCTCAATTTCTTTTTCACGACCCACAATCGGGTCCAGCTTGCCTAACTCAGCGAGTTTGGTTAAATCACGACCAAAGTTATCAAGTACAGGTGTTCGAGATTTCTCGTTGCTCTGCTTAGTAGATTCGCTTCTCGACGGGTTGCCGAACATACGGGCATCGTCGTCGTCGTTGTCTGTATCAGGTTTTTCGGCTACCACGTTCGGGTTAGTCTGATACTCCAACATTTCTTTTACGATTTCGTAATTCACGTTGAATTTGTGAAGGATTTGAGTGCCTAAGTTGTCTTCATCTCTCAAAATCGCCAACAACACGTGTTCGGTGCCGATTAAGGTAGTCTTGAAGATTTTGGCCTCTAAATAAGTGATTTTAAGTACTTTCTCAGATTGTCGAGTAAGCGGAATATTAGCTAGGTTTTTAATCGAAAAACTGGCAGTTCCTTTGGTGGCTTGCTCAATGGTAGTTTTGAGTTCGTCGAGGTTTACGCCCAGTTTTTTTAACAAGGCCAAGGCAATGCCATCGCCTTCTCGAATCATCCCGAGCAGCAAGTGTTCGGTACCGATGTAGTCATGCCCGAGCCGCAAAGCCTCTTCTCGACTCATCTGAATCACCTCTTTAACTCTGTTAGAAAATTTGGCTTCCATTATGGTTAGTTCCTAAATGTTTTCAAAAGTTACAATACTCATTTGCTTGGTACCTCTTTGCGATTGACGCTTGTTGATGCTATAACTAGTTTAGATAACATTCACCAAGGCCAAGGATAGTACTCTAACGTTAAATATCTATGCTTTGTTCAAAATGCTAATCTTGGGTTATGGAGCTTGGTACTATCACTGATTGAGTCAAAATAGTACGAGCTTGTTTTCCCTGACAAAAAAGCAAATCGAGGATGCTCAAATTAGGCTCAAATTCGTTGCCAAAGTTTTGCCGATAAGCCACTGGGTGATAAAACAAACGCTCTGAATACTGTTTTTTCGGTGTAATGACAGATCGTAAATCTGTAAATGTCAGGTTATCAGCGGTTTCGTATTTTTCTGTCAAACGAATTTTATTAGAATCTACGCCAAGTAGTTTCAGACAAATTGTCAGCAACTCCCAATTGAAATCGAACAAAAAGACAGGTTTTTTGAAATACACTGGCTCAAACAAATACGAAAAATATTCAAAATAAGATGCTTTGCCATAAGCCGAATAAATGGCGCCCCAGTGCCGCCGAACCCAGTCTTGTTGGTAATCAATCCGAACATCTCGGATAGGGATTTTACGATTGCCTTCTTGTACCGGAATACTTAGCAAGTCAACTTTATTGGCTGTTTGAATATAACAACGATTTCGGTACGATTGCTTTTGGTAGTACTCGTGTACTTCAATCGAAACGTGCGGGTGCGCAAGTAAGCGAGTAAAGTATTCGAGACTAGGCAAATAATGTAATTCGATAACGAGTGGAGAGGGTGTCATCATATCATGCTCAAGCGACCAACATCTCCTTCCTAATATCGTGCAAATTAGGGAAAGTAACGGTCTTACACCTGCTATTTCGCTTTAAGTAATGTAAAAAAAAGCTTCATGTCAAATAATTTTCAAATTTTTGTGAAATGATTGCTAGTTTTCGGTCATCTTTTGCATAATTTTTATCTGAAATGGTATTTTTTCGAGCAATTTCACGACTGCCTTTTTGGTTTTTGTACTTCTTGGCAGATGTCATCTACGGGCTTAATTTTTATGTGGTGGGTTACCGCAAACAGGTTGTTTTGAGTAACCTAAGGAAGGCTTTTCCGGAGAAAAACGAAAAGGAGATACAACAAATTGCAAAAGGCTTTTATCGGAATTTGGCCGATGTGATTGTCGAAACGCTCAAAACGTTATCAATCACCGAAGATGAGGTTCGTCGACGTGTTAAGGTGGTGAATAGTGAATTGGTGCGAAAATGGGTAGAACAAGAGCAGAAAATAGTGCTGATGACAGCCGGACATTTGTGCAACTGGGAGTGGCTTGGTTTGATGCCTGTAGTGATGCCCGGCATAGCATTTGAAGGCGTGTATAAACCCTTGAGTAGCCCATTTTTTGGAAAACTAATGGATACAATTCGTACTCGCTTTGGGTATCGGATGACTCCTATGGCGAGTATTTTTCGCTCGATGGTTACTGATAAAACCCCTCGTGTTATTGGCCTTGGTTCGGACCAAAACCCTGATAATCCGCACACTGCGTATTGGACTATTTTTTTTGATCAAGAGACTCCGTTTATGAATGGACACGAAAAAATGGCTATGCGCTTCGGTTATCCGCTGGTGTTTGTGGATATTGTTCGGGTAGGGCGGGGGTATTATGAGTTTGTGTTTACGGAACTAGCATCGCCCCCCTATACAGGTATCACCGACCATTACCTCAACCAAGTGTATGTAGATAAACTGGAAAGTGCTATTCGTAAGCACCCAGCCAATTGGCTGTGGTCACATCGCCGCTGGAAGCATCAGAGAGAGCGTCAAGCTGTACAATAAACTCACACATAAAGCGACAAATCACCTAAACCTTGCCGTACTACTTCAAAATCATCGTCGGTGGCGTTGACGATGGTCGAGGGAATATTACCCCCGTAGCCGCCATCAATGACCAAATCTACCTGATGGCGATACTTTTCAAAAATCAACTCAGGGTCAGTAGTATATTCCAGAATCTCGTCGTCATCTTTGAGTGATGTGGTGATAATGGGATTCCCTAATTCTTTTACAATGTGTCGAGGGATTTCGTGATTAGGAATACGTATGCCAACAGTTTTTTTGTTGGTGTGCAAGATTTTGGGAACTCTACTATTAACGTCCAGAATAAATGTAAATGGTCCAGGCAAGGTCTTCTTCATCAACTTGAAAGCAGCATTGCTTACTCGAGCATAGTCGGCAATATGGCTGAGGTCGTTGCAAATAAACGAAAAGTCGTTTTTCTGTGGCTTGATTCCTTTGATGTAGGCAATTCGCTCAATGGCACGAGTGTTGTGGATGTCGCAGCCCATCCCATAGATGGTATCGGTAGGGTAAATCACGACGCCGCCATCTCGCAAGCACTCAACCACCTGCGCAATTTTGCGAGGTTCGGGGTTCTTGGGGTGAATTTGTAGAAAATCGGCAGGCATGTGCCAAAGTTGAAACTTTAATACCGAAAGGTCAATGAGTTAGCTTAAAAAGTTTTTGTTATGAACGCCTTACCGCTTTAACAATCCGATAGAGCTTATACAAGGGATGCACTGGAATTTGCCAACGACAGCCTTGTAGCACTAGTAATGTTACCAAATCCATCGTATCGCATTGCCGAAGTAACTTCTCAAATGCCAGCGCTAATTCAAACTGGTGCATAAACCAGCATTGACGTATGAAATACCGAATTCGTTTGGCCAAAGCGAGGTGTTCGTCGGGAGTTTGGTTAAGATTAAACGCTTTTTGACAAATAACCAACGAAGAGGCTAAATGTGGATTTTTTTTCTTCCAAAATTGCGCTCCCCACGAATTACGCACTACTCGCCGTTGCGTAGTGATGGTATCAACATACACCAATTCGTAATCACGAGCCAATCGAATCCAGATGTCAAAATCTTCATAACTCAAAGATTCATCATAACCGCCTAAGGCGTTGAGGGCTTGTGTTCTGAATAGGGTAGTGGGCGGGCAGATAAAGTCTTCGGAGAGCACCTGACGGTACACTTGTCCAGAAGGAACGGATTTGGTTGCTTTTTCCTGATGGTTGATGGGAAAATAGTTGCGTAAAAAACGACCTTGGTGGTCAATATAAGCTGCATTTGAAAAAACGAGCGCACAACACTCGCCGGCTTTTTCGATAGCCGCCACTTGTTGCTCCACTCGATGGGGAAGAAGGACATCATCAGCGGCTAAATCAATCAAATACTTGCCTTGGGCTAGTTGAAGAGCTTGATTGAACGTTCGACAATTTCCCTGATTTTGAGTATTTAGTACCAGTTTTACAAAAGGATGGCGTTCTGCAAAGGCTCGAATTAAAGCTGGACTGGCATCGGTGCTGGCATCGTCGGCGATGATTAACTCAAGGCTGGGGTATGTTTGAGCCAATACCGATTGCAAGGCTTCGGGTAGATAAGGTGCCTGATTATAGCACAGACAAATAACCGTAACAAGTGGAGATTTTTTCAATAGCTTAGGTTTGCTAATTCTTACAAATCAATCCAATATTTTTTAATTTCAGACGTTATTAGACATATAACAGAGCCGTACACTCATTTTTTTGCACTTTTTTGCAACTTTTTGTGGTTTGGCACGGTTTTAGTTATACAGCAATAAGAATCGAAGAAAAGACATTCTTCATTGATTTTTATGGGTTAGGGTTATTCAAAATGCCATGCTCTACTGGAGCGTGGCATTTTTGCGTTTGGGGAGTTTACCTTCTTGGCGAGCGTGGTCAAGGCTGGCGTTGATTTCAAAGCCTAGTATCAAAACTAAAGCAATCAAATACACCCAAATCATGAGGGCTATCAGCGCACCAATGGAGCCGTAAAGGCGGTTATAAGAAGCAAAATTAGAGATATAATACGAAAATAAATTGGTGACTAGAATGATTAAAATAGACGATGTGACAGAGCCAATGCTAAAAAAACTCCATTTTTTGTGAATAGCAGGTGCCCATTTATAGATGACCGAAACAGCCAAAAACGACACAAAAAATACCGTTGTAAATCGAATAACTTGGATACCATAATAGACCCAGTCGGAATTGAGGAGCTGGAGGTCTAGTAAGACATCGAGAATGATGCGCCCCACAATCAAGACCAAAATGGCGATCAAGAGTACAAACGCTAGTAGAAAGGTAAGCCCCGTAGCCACTAATCGAGCTTTGATAAAACCCCGATTCTCGACTGTTTTATAGGTCATATTAAATGCTCGCATTAAGGCCATCATACCGCTGGTTGAGGCAAATAGCGAGAGAAAAAAACCGAGCGACAAGATGTCACCCCGAGGTTTACTAACAATTTCTTCGATGGTAACTTTGGCTTCTTTGTAGATTCCAGATGGAATAATTTCGGCCAAAAAATTAAGTACTTGTTTGTCAAAATGCTCATAAGGAACATACGGAATGAGCGTAAACAAGAAAATAATGGCAGGAAAGAGCGCTAAAATAAAACTGTATGCGACAGCTGAAGCCCGTTGGTCAATATCAAAATGGATGATTTTGTTAATCAGGATTTTTTGCACCTCATAAAAAGCCAAGAGCATTTCCCACCCATTGATCCGAACGAGCAGATTTTTGAGCCGAATGGCAATTTTGCTATGAAGAAACCGCTGGAGCACTTTATGAGGTAGTTGCGAAAAGTTAGCAATTATTTCTGAAAATATCCTTTCAATCGCTCTGTCATTTCTTTGGGGGCCAGCGTCAGGCGATTGGTATCCATTTTTACAAAAACCAAAGTAGCTTCTCCTGTATTTAACAGTACATTGTCTTGATTAAAAACCTCGAAAGTAAAAACCATCCGAGCAGCAGGCATGGCAGCTACGTGTGTACGAATAGTCAGTAGGTCATCATATTTGGCTGGTTGTAAATACCTACACTTCAACTCATACACGGGCATCATCACCCCCGACTCTTCTAGGCTTTTATAGGTCATCCCTAAGTTACGTAAGGCTTCAACACGGCCAATTTCATAAAAACGTGCATAATGTCCGTAATACACATAGCCCATTTGGTCGGTGTCGGCGTAGGTAACTCGGTAGGGGGTATCGAAGGTGTACATAAAAAGCAGGTCTGGTAGGGGAGACGCCCTCTTGGGAAAAAACCTCTCTGGCGTATTTATTTTTTGATATTCAAACGGTCCAGTGCTTCTTGATAGAGCTTGGCATTATTGAGATGCTCTTGATAATCAGCCGCAAAAATATGATAGCCATTGAATTCAGGGCTAGCACACATGTACGTGTAGTTATGTTTTTCGTAATTCAACACAGCGTCTAACGAAGTCAAATCGGCCAACCGGATAGGGCCAGGAGGCAAACCCACGTTTCGATAGGTGTTGTATGGTGAACTGACTTGTAGTTGATTGAAAAGAATCCGTTTGATACCAAAATCTTTGAGTGCAAACTTGATGGTAGGGTCGGCTTGCAAAGGCATTTGAGCATTGAGGCGATTCATATACAAGCCTGCTACACGGGGCTTTTCGTCGTTTTTCTTGGTTTCTTCTTCAACAATCGAAGCCAGAATAGACACCTGAACGGGCGATAGGCCAATGGCCGCTGCTTTTTCTTTGCGGGCAGCAGTCCAGAATTTATCGTATTCTGATTTCATTCGCCCGAACAGTTTCTGAGGAGTGGTATTCCAAAATACCTCATACGTATTGGGCAGAAACATACATAAGATGGTTTCGTTGGTAAATCCATAAAATTGTGCTACGGAGTCGCTCGTAATGAGTTGTTTAAACGATGTCGAGTCAAACTCAAACTTATTCCCAATTTTTTTGATAAGGTCTTCTTTGAGGCGCACATTGTTAAACGTCAGTCGCACAGGGGTTTGATTGCCGTTCCTGAGCATCGTAATGGCATCATAATTATTCGAGTTCGGCTTAATATAGTACCTTCCGGGCTTAATCCTCTGCGGGTATTTAAGCACTTTTGATAAAAACTTAAACGACAGTTCGTCTTTGACCACGTCGTACTTTTTGAGTGTATCCCATACTGATTCAAAGGTAGCGCCTTTGGATGGAATCAGGAGATAAAACCCATCGGATTTATCAGCTTGCAGATTCACTGTTTTGGCAATTTGCCAGAAATAAAGTGAAAAACTGGCAGCCAAAATCGAGAAAACAATGATGGCTATTTTGACGAAACGGTTTTGCATAATATTCGTAATCAGTACGATAGATAAGATGTAAAGCAAAACGATGAGAACTACAATTTCTCATACGATGCAACTAAATTTTTATGGCGATACGAGCAATCTACCAAGGAATCCCAAAGCGATGGCCCAAGGTTTGTAAACTTTCGATAACTGGCTCTAACAGTGGAATCCCCTCGGCACGGCGTTGGGCTTCCATTTCCCGTTCGGGATCGCCCGGAATCAGCACTCGCTGCCCTTCTACAGCCTCTGCATTTCGGAAGCGGTTGATCCAAATGTCCATGTTTTTCTTGAAATCGTCGGCAGGTCGGAAGGCATCAATGCGCATTGCCCCTACAAAATGCCCCGTACCTACCCCCACAGAGTCCCCTACGCTCATAAAACCAGCCGTGGCAAAGGGAGGAACCCACGGCCCATAATTGGCTCCAGATAATACCCCCGACAGAATATCTACCACAGCACCCAGCCCATAACCTTTGTGACTACCGTGCTCACGATCGGTGCCTAAAGGCAATAAGGCACCGCCATTTTTGATGGCATTCGAGTCAGTATCAGGGTTGCCGTTTTTATCTTGAACCCAGCCCAGCGGAGCAGGTAGGCCTTTTCGTTGAAGAATTTCCAATTTGCCATAAGCTACTGCTGTTGAGGCAAAATCTGCTAAAAAGGTAGGCTGTGTTTGAGCTGGAATCGCCACCGCTATTGGGTTGGTTCCGAGTAGTTTTTCTTTTGAAAAGGTAGGTGTTACCAGCGGAGCTGCATGGGTCATAGCCCAACCTATCATATCGTGTTCGGCAGCCAAGAGGGCGTGGTAACCAGCTATTCCAAAATGATTCGAGTTTTGTACGGCCACCCACCCCGAACCTGCTATTTTTGCCTTTTCGATGGCAATTTCCATGGCTTTAGGAGCTACAACAAGTCCTAAACCTTTATCGCCATCAAGTATAGCAGTGCTTGGCGTTTCGTGTAAAATCTGAACGTTAGGCTTGGGGTTGAGGCGTCCGTTATCGTACAAGCGTACGTAGCCTGGCAGTCGAGCCACACCGTGCGAATCTATTCCTCGTAAATCGGCTGAAACCAATACATTAGCAGCCAAAGCGGCTTCGTGAGAAGGACAGCCTATAGCCTCAAAAATCTGTTCGACAAAGTGTCGGAGTGTTTCGTGATGAACCATGCAATCATTTTTTGAAGACACAAAGGTACAAAATGAAGTGGCTAAGTGGTTATCCGTTATTAGTTATCCGTCATCTGAAAATACAACTATCTGATTAGTAAATAGTTAAGGTTCATTTTCTTGGTTCAGGATGATAAAACAATTTTGCATAAGTACTTACGCATAAAAAAGGTGCTTGATAGAAATCAAACACCTTGTAGAATTGGATGAAGCAGGGTTATTTGCTACCTGCAGGTTTGGTCTTGTCTTTGGCTTGCTGCTCCAAGTATTTATCGTAATAAATGAAGAAATCATCCATTTGCTCGACAGGGAGTTTCGCAATTATTTTTTTGTCTCGGTCTAAGATAAACACTTTCGGGGTTGCAAATACATCGTATGTATTCTTGAAATCAACGTAATATTCCTCCTTTTTGGTTTGCGGGTTGATATGAACATCAATGGCATTGATGAATTTGCCCGTCTTGAACTCTCGTATGAATTTTTTCCATTCGGCAACATTTCGCTCAATACTAACCATATAAACCGTAATACCTCGCTCTTTGAACTTTTTCTCATCGTAGAGTTTAACAAGCTTAGGGGTTGTTTCACGGCAATGCCCACAGTTAGGGTCATACAAAAACACAATGGTGTATTTAGAGTTAATACTATGTAAAGGCTTGAAATTGTTCAGCGAGTCAGAAGGGTACATGTTGGGCAGAACTTTACCAAGCAGCAAAGGCTTCATCAATTTCACTCTATCTTTGAAATTCCGAACGGTGGCTGTATCCCACAGTTCGGGTTGTCCAATGTAATATTTTTCTCCCATGCAGATAAAAACACCATCTGTTCCTAAGATTTTGGGGTTTTCGTAAGTATTTGTGATGTAATAAATGATGTATTTTTTCATGGTGCTATTGCTCTTTGAGAGGCTCACCAAATAATCAGCTTCTTTACAAACGGAGTCAGTACTCTGGACAGTGAGGTCGTTTAGATAACGATCTATTTTTCGTTGAGCAAAGGGAGTACGCATCATACGTTCATCGGATAAGTCAATTTTATCCATAAAATGATGCTTGTAGTAGTAAAAAATGCGCTCAGAAGAGTCTTTTTTACCCTTGAGCGATTCTCGTACTGCCAGTGGAATATCAGGGTCGCTAGGAGCACTGATAATTTTGGCAGCAAATGCAGATGAATTGTCGGCCAAGAACTTCTTGACGTAGGTATTGATACCTTCGCCCAAAGCGGTTACTTTCTTTTCGGTTTCTGCATCCAACTTTTTAGGCTTGGCATTTTTGTCGGTAGGGTTTGGATTCCCTTGTAGCTTCAAAATTTCATCTACCCGCTTCGCATATTCTTGCTGAAAACCAAAGTAGAGCTCATTTTCTTTAGAACCTGTTACTTTTACGCTTTTTACAAAGCTTGTTGTATCCATCTCAATGGTGAACTCTTGGTCATCGTCTATAATAAAGTCAAAAAGACCATATTTATTAAACTGGATGAAGTAAAGGCCTGCAGGTAGTTTTTCATTGCCTTCAAAGAGCAGGTTGCCTTCTTTGTCAACTTTTGCCGTATCTTTCGGGACTTGTTGGTTGTAGCCAAAATAATGAGAGAGAGATAAAGTAGTATCTTTTACTCCTCTAATTTTGAATTTGATGGCATAATGCCCAGGTTCGGGACTAACTTGAGACCAGCTTGTGCTGACAGTGAAACAAAAAATAATAAGAAATACACCTTTTAATAGATGGGTAATGCTTCTTTTCATTTGACAGTATGTTAAATTTTAGGAAACAATGGTTGCAAACTTATTAGAAACCAACGCATTATTCTGTTAATAAAACGTTAAACAGTTGAATCAGTATCTCTAACGCTTCAAAGTTAAAAAACTTATTCGATGTTTTTTTTTCTCTCTAAAATCCTCTATTACTTCTTAATGCCTATCAGCTGGGTACTTTATGTATTGATTTATGCTCTACTCACCAAAAAGACACGCCTCCGTCGTCGTCTGATAGGTGTTGCTATCATCATTCTGATGTTCTTTGGTAACGGATACATTCAAAATACGATATTTCGCTGGTGGGAGGTTAAGCCGATAGCTCTTTCTGCTGGTGATGTTTATGATGTAGCCATTGTATTGACAGGCGATATAGCGAGTCTTGATGAGTGGCAGCCCGAACGTCCGTCATTTGGACATGGTGCAGACCGGCTTTGGCAAGCACTAAAGCTCTATAAAAAGGGGCAAGTTCATAAAATACTGATTAGTGGTGGCTCGGTAGAGCTACCGGGCATCTTACAAGGAGGAAAAGAGAGTACTGTCGTAAAAAAATTTTTGGTAGAAACGTTTCAACTAAATCCTGACGACATTTGGTTGGAAGATAAAAGCCGTAATACCCACGAAAACGCAGTAAATAGCGCACAAATGCTGAGAGATTCTTATCCAAAAGGAGGAACGTATTTGCTATGTACGTCAGCGTTTCACATGCGGAGGGCGCAAGGATGTTTTACGAAAATAGGTCTTAAAACAACCATGTACGCAACCGACATTCGTTCGGCAAAGCCCGAAATTACTTTAGACAATTTATATCCAAGAGAGCAACCCTTGTTTATGTGGCAAGTTCTACTGCGTGAGTGGGTAGGATATATTACTTATGGCGTCTTAGGTTATTTATAAAAAAGACAAGACCCAACAAATTGCTCTATTCGTGGAACAACTTGTTGGGTAGAGTTTTAGAGGATTATACCGATAATATCTTTACCATCCGGAGAAGGTCTTCACTAATGGGCTTTTGTTTGGTGATAGTGTCATGGAATGGTGTGTAAATCAATTGATTATCTACAACGCCTGCCATTACGTTTTTACGACCTTCCAGTAGTCCTTCTAAGGCACCAAGTCCAAGGCGGCTGGCCAAAATACGGTCGTAAGCAGTGGGAATACCCCCCCGCTGAATGTGTCCGAGCGTAGTTACACGAATATCCATATCAACGCTCATTTCCTCTTTGATTTTATCGGCTACTACTGCGGCGTGGCCTTCTTCATCGCCCTCGGCCACTACTACAATTGAAGAAGACTTTGAACGGGTCCAGCCCTGACGAAGCGTTTCGACTACTTCGCTAATCGGGCTCATGACTTCAGGTACCATCACAAACTCTGCACCACCTGCAATACCACACTGAATGGCAATATAGCCAGAATCACGCCCCATCACCTCAATAAAGAAAATTCGGTCGTGCGAATCGGCCGTATCTCTAATTTTGTCAATGGCTTCTAGGGCGGTATTCACAGCCGTGTCGTACCCAATGGTATAATCAGTACCATACAAGTCATTGTCAATGGTGCCTGGTACTCCTACGGTAGGTAAACCAAACTCATTGTAGAAAATCTCAGCACCTGTAAAAGTACCGTTTCCACCAATGGCAATTAGCCCCTCAATACCGTGATTTTTGAGTTGGTCGTATCCTTGTTGTCTTCCTTCTTTAGTAAAAAATGCTTTGCTTCGAGCCGACTTTAGAATAGTACCACCTCGTTGGATAATGTTACTAACCGAATGTGAAGTCATCTCAAAAATATCGCCCGCAATCATCCCGTTATATCCTCTGCGAATGCCATACACTTCTATCCCATAATACACTGCACTTCGTACCACTGCTCTGATGCAAGCATTCATGCCCGGTGCATCTCCCCCAGAAGTAAATACTGCGATTTTTTTCATGCAAGTTGAGTAATTAAGTGAGGAAACTTGATTTCAGAATTTTCTTTAACTTTTCTTCAATCA
Organism: Spirosomataceae bacterium; assembly: GCA_046329195.1. Classification (GTDB taxonomy): domain Bacteria; phylum Bacteroidota; class Bacteroidia; order Cytophagales; family Spirosomataceae; genus JAXLVB01. The sequence goes on from JAXLVB010000002.1 coordinate 483,756, forward strand.
AGCTGCAAATTTATTGCTTCAAATTGAGCAAACTAAGAATTTTTTAAAAAAAGAGAATTTTTTTGATTAAGATTTTGACAATGAAGTGTTTATAGAAGTGCGTTGCCGTTTTCAAAACAGGTGCCGATTGGTATTTTTTTGGTGACAAGCGGTTGTTTGAAGAGAACAAGCGAGTGGTTTAGCTTAAAACTACCGATTCAAGCTCTGTATTGAACAGCAAGTTTGAAAAAAAAAGTAAAAACACAATAACTTTGTCCTTTATCCGTACCAAATTTGATGAAAATTTGGTAAGACAACACCACAGGCAAGAACATATTTCATGCGGATTCTTTTCTTTTTATGGCTGAGTGTATTAGGAATACCTTTGCATGCCCAACATTTGTTAGGTCTAACCCCAAGCAATTATGCTGGCACTAATGCGCTTGCCCACAACCCAGCCTTCGTGGTGGATTCTCGGTACAAAGTCTATATCAACTTAGTAGGGAATGACTTTTTTGTAATCAATAATTACGTTTCGTACGATGCTCCCTTTTCATTGTTGAAACTAATGAATAGAAGCGTGCCGAATGAATATAAAAGCAGTGCAGGAAAGGTGGTGTTTAAAGAAGACTATTTGCAAGAGAATATCAATGGAAACGACAAACGAGCGCATTTTGGAGGCGACTTACGAGGGCCGTCGGTGTTGTTTTCAATCAACGACAAACAGGCGCTGGCACTAACAAGCAGGGTTCGGTATGGGGTAAATATGAATGGGTTTTCGGAACCTGTAGCCAATTTGCTGAGGTTTGGGCCAGGCAACCACGACTATGTGCCTCGCAGTGCAGACAACCAACATTTTGCCCTAAATGCGAATGGATACATGGAAGTGGGTCTGACTTATGGCCGTGTTTTGGTTAACGACGGGGACTGGTTTGTGAAAGTAGGTGCTTCTGTGAAGCGATTAGTGGGGTTGTATAATCTGCATTTGAATAGCCCTAATGCTTCGTACGAGGTAGTACCTTCGGTAGTTGATCCCACTAAGGTGTCAGTTCGGGTGCAAAACTCTGCTTTTTTGTATGGTTACACCGATCAAGGTTCTTACAAAGACTTCTTGCCAACGCCTCGTTTTCTGACAGGGAAAGATGCCGCTGGTGGTGGGTGGGCCTTTGATATTGGCTTTGTTTATGAGTATCGCCCCGATTTTAGTAAATACGATTACATTGACGAGAAGCACAAAAAACGCTTAGACCCATCTCAAAACAAGTACAAATACCGGTTGGCAGTGAGCCTAGTAGATTGGGGGTTCTTGCGCTACAATAATGCCAAGTATGTAGGCCAGTATTCTATTCAAGGCCGAGATTTTACAATAGATGAAAGTTATTTCACAAATCTAAAAGATGCCAACGGAGTAACGTATGGCTTTGACCGTACGTTTTATGTGTATAATCTTCCTAAAAACACCAGTTTTGCAGCAGCTCTTCCCTCATCTATCCAAGCAAGTTTTGATAGCCAAATCCGAGATAAGGTATATATGAATCTGTTTTGGGTACAAAACGTGGTAGGCGATTTTCAGGTGGGTATGAAACAACAGTCTCAACTCGCTGTTACTCCTCGGTACGAGTCTCGTTGGTTTGAGTTTGCCCTTCCAGTGGCCCTCCTTGATCAGTACAGCCGCCTGTCTATAGGGGCCGCCACTCGCTTGGGTCCACTCACGGTGGGCACCGACCATTTAGGCGGGCTACTCAATCTTGGCAAGCCTCGAGGGCTTGATTTTTATTTCAATGTCGCAGTGCCGATTTTTCAAAAACGCCCCCCTTCGCCACTTATGTGCCCGCCTTGGCAAGAAGAAAAACCACGCTTTTGGCAAAAGGTGCAATTCTGGAAAAACAAAAAAAGACGATAATTGATTACAAGATGTACTGACTTACTTCTTTGTTTTTGACCAAGCCAGCTAATTTTTCTTCTACTAACGCTGTTGTGATAACTACATGAGCGTTTGCGCCAATGAGGTCAGGAACATCAAATAAAATATCATTCAACAGTTTACTCATTACCGTTTGGAGGCGTCGGGCACCGATGTTTTCCATTTGGGCATTCACTTCGTAGGCCAATTGAGCAATGGTTAACAGGGCTGTATCGTCAAAGCTCAAGGCAACGCCTTCGGCAGCCAGCATGGCTTCGTACTGTCGAGTGAGGGCATTACGAGGTTCTTTCAAGATACGGAAAAAGTCTGCTTGCGAAAGCGATTGCAATTCGACCCGAATCGGAAAACGTCCTTGGAGTTCGGGAATCAAATCACTGGGTTTGCTGATGTGAAATGCACCTGCTGCAATGAACAAAATGTGGTCGGTATTGATGACACCATATTTTGTGTTCACAGCAGAACCCTCAACAATCGGCAATAAATCTCGTTGAACACCTTCTCGGCTTACATCAGGGCCTCCACCACTGCGACTACTGGCTACTTTGTCAATCTCGTCAATAAAAATAACACCTAAGTTTTCGGCTTTCCGAATAGCCTCCTCCTTCACTTCGTCCATGTCAATGAGCTTGGCGGCCTCTTCTTCTAACAAAACCTTTTTGGCTTCGCCGATGGTTACTTTTCGAGTTTTTCGCTGTTTAGGAATCATATTTCCTAACATTTCTTGGATATTCATCATGGACATTTCGTCAATTGGACCGCCCATCACACCAATGTTAGGAGTATTATTTTGCTGAATGTTGATTTCTATTTTTTTGCTGTCCAATTCCCCATTCCGAAGTTTTTCTCTGAAACGCTGACGAGTCCGTTCGTTCAACTCCTCGTCGGTAGTTGGTATTTTATCGGACTCCACTTCTGACTCTTGAAAACCAAGCGATTTACGCAATGGTGGAATCAAAATGTCCAAAATTAAGTCCTCTACCATCTGGATGGCTCGTTCTCTAACTTGCTCTTTTTTAGCCAACTTGACCAAATGTACCGACTGCTCCACCAAGTCCCGAACCATGCTCTCAACGTCTCTACCTACGTACCCAACTTCGGTAAATTTAGACGCTTCAACTTTCGTAAAAGGAGCATCAGCGAGTTGGGCTAAACGGCGAGCTATTTCGGTTTTACCACAACCCGTTGGGCCTATCATCAAGATATTGTTAGGCGTAATTTCTCGCCGCATTTCAGCTGGAGCATTCATCCGGCGCCAGCGATTTCGTAGGGCTATGGCTACGTTACGTTTGGCTTCATGCTGTCCAATGATGTATTTGTCAAGTTCAGCAACAATCTGCTGAGGGGTAAGCTGTTCTAATTTGGTTGACATGTGATAATCGGTAAAGAGACTTCAACAAGCTACATCTTGTTGGCAGAAACGGTTCTTAGTTAATAAAAATGCACAATCGCATGGGCAGTTACCCGACCCTCCGATATACATTTTCTTCCACTTTTTTGTATCGGCGAGAGAGCGCAGGTATCCGCTGAAATAATTTAGGGACAATCTGCTGACGATCAATGATGTATTCAGGAGGGTCTTGGTCAAAGTTTTTAAGAATGTTGATGACGTTTTCGTAACGATCCAAATTCTCCAGGTCGTATCGAGCAAGGCTCCAGTTTAGATACGGTGTGGCTGGGTAATTATTGAGGTACTCGCTCATGCCATCGCCTAATATAATGATGCGCTTGTCGGTGATTTCTTTGGGTAGCTTGGCAGGCTTGAGCCGTAGGTTATTGAGTGTAGCCACTGCTTCGGTTTGCAACGAAGGATAAACAGCCTGATATTCAAATAGTAAGACTATGCAGAAAAAGAGAAAGAAGACGAGTTCACCAGCCCATTTTTTACGAAAAGAATTGAAAAAATGCACCCAAAAGAAAGCAATGCAAGGAACAAAAATAACAAACTGCATGGGCGCTAAAAAGGGCGTTAACACAAACGACAAGATGCCAGCGATAAAATACAAGGCCATAATCTGCTGACAACGAATCTGAAAATTGCCAAAACGACCGCTATTAGTTACTCGCAAAAACCCTAAAATAGTAAAAAGAGCAGGCATCAAAAAGACCAACAGGAGTGTACGGAAGTCGTTGAGGACGTACTGGCGGATTTGGAACACTGACCCTACAAAATTGCGAGTAAAACTGTCGTAATTACCGTCTAAGTAAAAGAAAAGGGCAGTAAGCAAGAGCGGAAACAAAAAGCCAAAAATCATGAGCGAATGTTGGCGAATAGAAGCCCCTGTAAATAAGAGTAACGATGCCACAGCCCATAGCAAAAAGAGAAAAGACGGAGGATGAAATAGCGTAGCCACGCTAATATAAAAGCCAATCTCGAATACTTCGTCAGTTGCCCCTTGCCGGTCCATCTGCCGAATGAGCGTGTTGAAAGCCAGCAAAAGGAAGGTGGTAGCCATCAAGGCTGGCGAGAGAGTGAAGCAATCAAACGAAATGTTCAAAAATAGCATATACATCAAGCCTGGCAAGTAGCCCCTTTCGCCAAAAAGGTTACGACGATTGGCCTGCTGATTAAAATAAATGATTTGAAAGACCGAAAAAGCTAAAGCCACCAACAAATACGTAAAATGCGAACGCCCCACCACACCATCAATGGCTGCGTACACCATAGCCGCTAAAGGTGCCGTACTGTCCCAAATATCAGCATATAGCATGAGTCCTTTGTTCATTTGCTCGCCAGTGAGCATCCACTGAAGCTCAGGAATTAGCAAAGGGATTCCGCTCAAATACAGAGGAAGGCGAATCGCTAACAATAAGAATAATAAGGTACCAATCTGGTAGAAGGCATTTACCCGAAAAAAACTCAGCATAATTCAACAACGAGCCCTGTGGCGTAGTCAATGTTTTTACGAAGTTACGGCGAAACAAATAAATAAGTGGTTTAAGGCTCTGAAAATTTGAATACTTGCAAATAAACTATCTGATTATCAATTTTTTACGAATAGAGTCGGTAGGGGAACCAAACTATTTATTATCTTTGAACAACAGCTTGAGCGAACTTTATACGTAAAAACTGTATTTATTAGCTAAAGTAGTCGTTAGTATAGAAAATAACGACCCCAGAAATGACTAGCACACATGGACTCTAAAAGACAACAAAAAGTAGCTCGCCAAATCCAAAAAGATTTAGGGGAGATTTTTCAACGAGACTTACAAAATCAGTTTAGCGGAGCCTTCATAACCATTACAGACGTTTGGGTATCGCCCGATTTGAGTATTGCACGAGTTTATTTGAGTGTGATGTTCGCTCAGAGCAACAATTGGCTGATGGAAGAAATCAAAGAAAAGACCAAATATATTCGTAATCTGCTTGGGCAACGTGTACGCCACCAAATGCGAATTGTGCCTGACCTGCAATTCTTCTTGGATACATCGGCCGAATACGGTGCCAAAATGGACGCCTTGATTTCGAGTTTGAACATTCCCCCTCTGAAAGAAGGTGAACAAATAGAGTTAGATTAGTACGCTTACGCAGCATGAACCTACCTTTTCGGATTGCCAAACGTTACTTTTTTTCAAAAAACAAAAAAACGTTCATTAGTCTCATTGCCAATATCTCGATGCTCGGCGTTGGGGTAGGAGCTATGGCATTGGTGGTGGTGATGTCGGTGTTTAATGGCTTAGAAGACCTTAATCGGCAACTATTCAAGACCTTTGATGCTGATTTGAAAGTAAGTCCCGCCCAAGGCAAGTCGTTTGTTTGGACGCCTGAGTTGGCGCAAAAACTTCGTCAAGTGGAGGGAGTCGAACTTCTTACCCAAGTCATTCAAGAAAATGCTTTGTTGCGGTATCGGAATGCGAAGGTGGTGGTTAATCTCAAAGGTGTTGACGATAGCTTTCTAAAGCGTACCCGCCTAGATTCAGCCATGATTGACGGAAAATTTCGCTTGCACGATGGCAACATTCCTTACGCCTTGTTGGGGATAGGCGTGTATTATTCGCTCTCGGCGTCGTTAGAAGACGAGTTCACACCCATAGAAGTATGGTATCCTCGTAACCAGAAGAATATGAATTTGTTATCTCAGGATGCATTTAATCGCCTCAATATTTTGCCTGGAGGTGTTTTTGCGATTGAACAACAATACGACGAAAGTTTTGCTTTTGTTCCTCTCTCGTTTGCAGAAGAATTATTTGAAATGCCTAACCGCCGAACTTCGCTCGAAATCCAAGTTCGAGATGAGGCCGAAATCCCTACTATCCAAAGCCAGCTAAAACAATTACTTGGCGATTCGTTTCTGGTTCAGAACCAAGACGAGCAGCATGCCAGCTTGCTGAGGGCAATCAAAATCGAAAAATTGTTTGTGTTCCTGACGCTCACGCTCATCATTGCTGTGGCTTCATTTAATATCTTTTTCTCTCTCTCGATGCTCGCTATCGAGAAGCAAAACGACGTTAAAGTCCTGTATGCCATGGGCGCTACACCTAGCTTGGTAAAGCGTATTTTTATGACTGAAGGCGGTATTGTGGCATTGCTCGGAACGGCAGTGGGTTTGCTTTTAGGCGTGCTATTGTGTTGGTTACAAGCCACTTTCGGGTTGGTTAAAATGGGCACGGTAAGTTCGTTGGTAGATGCCTACCCCGTCAAAATGCAAACCAGTGACTTTGTGCTAACAGGTCTTGCCATTATCATCATTACGATTTCAGCCTCGTATTTTCCTGCTGCTAAAGCCGCTCGCCAATAACTGTAATTTTATCTGACACCAATCACTGCTACCATCCGACCCGTTATGCCTTTTTCGAGGCGATGCGAAAAATAAGAATCATTGTGCAAAACAGTCGAAAAAGGCGACACTTCAATCTGTGTCGCTGGTATTCCAAAAGCTAATAGTTGGGCTTGATTTGCCGCTTTTAAATCCACAAAGAACTTTTGTTTGGCGTGGTCAAAACGCTTAAAATCATTGGCAAAATGCGTGGCCACCTCTTCGCCTACTTCAAACGAACATTCGTCTATACAAGTACCCACATAAGCATAGCAATCGGCTGCTTGTGTACCAAAATGCTGTTGCATTAAGGCTAAACTCTTGCTCACAATGCCCTTTACGGTACCTCGCCAACCAGCATGAACTGCACCAACGGCTTGATTCCGAGTGTCATAAATCAAAATAGGGGTGCAGTCGGCTACGGATACAGCCGCAAATACTCCTCGCTGATTGGTAATAACCGCATCAAAGCCCTGATATTGACCTGCTTCGGAAGCTACCAAGACATCATCGCCATGAACCTGAAACGAAAAGGCTAACGCTGACCACGTAATCCCCAAACTTTCGCAAAAAATGCGGCGGTTGGTAAGTACATTATCGAGTACATCGCCAGTAGATTTGCCCAAGTTTAACGACGCATAAGGTGCAGGACTAATGCCACCATGACGAGTACTTTCAGCAGCAATCACCTCCGGGAAAGAGGTGAAAATAGAAGGTTTGTAATGAGGTAAATTCAAAACGAGGATGGTTATAGATGAAAAACAAATGATTCATGGCCTATGATTGACACAAAAATAGGCTTGTGTTGTAGTGATTCAAACGTTTTGGCTTGAATCTAACGCTGAGATTCGGCCTTGAAGTCCTCCTGTATGAACAGCCACGAGCGTACTGTCTTTGGGGAAAACGCCTTTTTGGACTAAATCATACATACCGAACAGCATTTTGCCGGTATAAACTTGTTCGAGCAAAATACCATGCTGCTTTTCAAAGGCTCGAATAAAGTTAATCAGTAGGGGAGAGGTTTTGGCATACCCTCCTATGTGGTAATCACTTATCCAAGTACACCGAGACGAGGTGGGCGTTCCGTTAAAAAACGGGTATAATTGCTCAAGAGGCAATCCTTTCCCATCTTTCAATACACTAAACCCCAGTATTTTAGTAGAGTCTGTGGCAACTTGGCATAAGCCAGTAGCTGTTCCGCCTGTCCCCACTGCTACACATACAAAGTCAGGCTTTAGTTCGGTTTTAATTTCACTCATTAATTCGTGCAAGCCTTTGTATGCTAATTGGTTAGTGCCTCCTTCGGGTAGTACGTAATAACCCTGACCATATTGTTGGGTCAACAGCGCAGGCTCACGGTATTCGCTGCGAGTAACAAATCGAAGTCGCATTCCCGCTTGGGCACAAAACCTAAGGGTTGGGTTGCTATCGGGACGGTGTTCGTTGCCTCTAACAATACCCACCGTTTCAAAACCCCACAATCGCCCCGCTGCTGCTACGGCATAAAGGTGATTAGAATAAGCCCCACCAAAAGTCAGTAAGCGAGTATAGCCTAAACGCCTGGCTTCTAGTAAATTGTATTTGAGTTTTCGCCACTTGTTGCCCGACACCTGCGGATGAAGTAAATCATCTCGCTTGAGCCATACCTTAACCCCCGCTTTTTCAAACAGCGGTTCAAGTAAAGGTTCTAAGGGCGAAGTTGCCAGTTGGGGCAGGAAGTCCACGAGTTTTTTGGTATTTTTGCCAATTCATTACAAAATTATCGAATTAGCGCCACATTCCATGCAGTCGGAAGACATCGAAAGTATAGAAGAAGACGACCTCTACGAGCATTTTCATTTTGTTGTAGATAAAGGCCAGAGCCTCATGCGCTTGGATCAGTACCTTACCCTGAAGGTAAGCAACGCTACCCGCAATAAGGTTCAGAACGCCATCGAAACAGGCGCTGTGAAGGTAAACGACCGACCGAGCAAACCCAGCTATAAAATTAAGCCCTTAGACGTGATTTCGGTAGCGTATCCGCACCCTCCTCGTGACACGGATATGATTCCTGAAAATCTTCCATTAGACATTGTTTATGAAGACCAAGACGTACTCATTGTCAATAAAGTAGCGGGTATGGTGGTTCATCCGGCTCATAATAATTGGGATGGTACCTTGGTCAACGGGTTATTGTATCATTTTCAGCAGCTTCCTACCAAGAATGGAGCAGTACGCCCAGGCTTGGTACATCGAATTGATAAAGACACCTCTGGCTTGATGGTCATAGCCAAAACGGACTTGGCCATGACACACCTTGCCAAGCAGTTTTTTGAACACACCATTGAGCGCACGTATTATGCCTTAGTATGGGGTACTTTTGACGAAGAAAAAGGAACCATTACTGGCCACGTTGGGCGCAGCCCACAAGACCGCCGAGTGATGACGGTGTATCCTGACGGAAGCCAAGGCAAACATGCCGTAACGCACTATAAAGTACTGAAAAGCCTACGTTATGTGAGTTTGGTACAGTGCAACTTAGAAACAGGGCGTACGCACCAGATTAGGGCGCACATGAAATACATCGGCCATCCGTTGTTCAGCGATGCTACTTACGGCGGCGACCGAGTGGTCAAAGGACAGGTATTTGCCAAATACAAGCAGTTTGTCGAAAATTGCTTTGAGTTGTGTCCTCGTCAAGCCCTACATGCTAAGTCGTTGGGGTTTGAGCATCCTACTACCAAACAATGGATGCAGTTTGACTCCGAGCTACCCGCTGATTTTCAGCAGGTTTTGGATAAATGGGAAAGGTATATTACAGAGTAAGTAGAGCAATCGCTTATTTTGTATAGACAACAATTGGTATAAAGTCATCCTGCCATATTTTCCCACAATTGTTGATAATGATTCTTTGATTTAAGTAATTCATCATGGCTACCCTCCAGAATAATTTCACCTTTTTCAAGCCAATAAATCCAATCTGCTTTTTGAGCATTTTGAATACGGTGCGTTACTAAAAAGATACACATTTGCCTTTTTAATCGGGCTAATAACTGCATCACAAATTGCTCCATCTGTCGATCCATTGCTGCAGTAGCTTCATCTAATAATAGCAACTGAGGCTGCTGATACAATGCTCTGGCTAAGGCCACTAACTGTTTTTGACCTCCTGACAGGTTAACACCCTCTTCGCCCACAACAGTAAGGTATGATTGGGGAAATGATTCAAAAAATGGCGCAAAACCTAATCTTTGACAAAAGGCAACAATAGGCTCGGCTACTTCTCGCCCATTTCCTAGTGCAATATTATCTAAGAGTGTTCCAGAAAATAGCTTTATTTCTTGAGGAACTACAGCCATTACCGATCGTAAGGTTGGGGTATTAATAGGTTCCCAGGGTTGCCCATTTATCAATATTGTTCCATGGGCAGGTTGGTAAAAACGTTGGATGACTTGTAAAATAGTACTTTTGCCAGACCCACTTTCGCCTAGCAACGCTATCATACGACCTTTAGGTAGATGGATAGAAATGTTTTTTAATAACCGTGTTCTTCCCGCAAACCGGAAATCAAGACTTTTGATGGATAGGTCATTCAATAACAAGGGGTTAGCTGTTTCGGTCGCTTCATATTCGGGCTGGATGCTTACAAATTCAAACATTCGGTCAAATGCAACCTGAGCTTCTTGCCACTGCACAAAACCCATAGCTAAACTGCTCACTGCTGGAATAATAGTACTGGTCATACTCAGTATTCCCATCATTTCTCCAATTTTTAATTGCTGATGAAAGACTAATAAAGAAGCAATGCCAAAGACTGATACCAAAATGGTAGTGGCTACAAGCTCTCCCCACAGGCCTAATCGTAGGCTTAACGAGGTAAGTACAAATAATTTCTCTTGGAATAAGCCATACACTTGCTTTGTAACTTGACTAAATACAGACTCTCGGTTTGCTACTTTGATGATACTAATGCCTTGAAGCGTATCTACATAATTACTCTCATTTTGTGCATATGTAGCCATCACCTCTCGTTGGCTCTGCCTGATTGAGTTATTATAATACCAGATCAATCCCCCAAAAATAGGGATACTCAATAATGTGATTACTCCTAGTATGTTAGAATATACGAAAATATACCCTGTCGAAATAATCACGACTAAGGTGTTAAGTACAACACCTCCAGTAATTAAGTTAATGGTTTGTTGAAGCCGCCGGGTATCATTCATGCGGGCTATCAACTCCCCCGTCTTACGACCATCAAAAAACGATTTTGGCAAACGTAACAACCGTTCATAAAATCGCTCTATGAGGTGATTATTGAAATTTCGACTCTGACGATTTAATAAAACACCTCTTAGATAGGCTATAAAACTCCTAAATAGTAGCAACATAAATAGCGAAACTAAGCCCAAGACCAAACGCTTAGTGTCGTGTTTTGGCAAGATAGAATCTAACAGCTTTTGCGAGAACACAGCAGTTGAAATACCTAGCATAGCGGCAGCAATGCCCAAACCTGCTGCAATAAACAGTAGATTGACATCCTCCGACACGACCTGCCATATCCACCTACGCTTGGCCTTGGTTTCAGTAGTGCTTTTCACAAATTGCTCGTTTGGAGTGAGCTGAATCAATGCCTTAGAAGGCCAAATAGCCTCTAAGTCTTCTTCGGTATAATGAACAAGACCTTTGGCAGGGTCACCTATCAAAAAATAGTGACTTTTCCATCCATAACAGACCACATAATGTAGCTGAACACCATTCATCAACACCCAAAGAATGGTAGGGGCGTTGAGTTCTTTTAATCGCTGGATACTGTCTGCTTCTAATCCTTCGGCCTCAAAACCAACTTGCTGAGCTGCACCTATCAAGCCTAATATCGAGGTGCCTTGTTGGGTAGTACCCGATAATTGGCGGAGGGATTCTAAACGAGCATTACCTTCATAATATCGTATGATGGAGGCCAAACAGGCTACTCCGCAGTCAGAGGCACCCTGTTGTAATATCAATGTTTTAGCGAGAGTCATCGTTTACAAATACTTGAGGAGGGTTTCTATCGTGGTTTCTCCAATAATTTTTTTTTGAAAACGCCCGTTCTCATCATAAATCAAAAAACTTGGTACACTCCTAAGCCCCAAGCTATCCACTGCTACATGAGCTGGTATTTGACCCACTTGTACATTCTTTAAGTGGTCTAATTGGTACTGTTTGACAAATGCCTTAATTTTATATAATGATTCATTAGAAAGCAGCACTAGATGGGTTTGGCTGAGTTGATTGCTGTACTTTTTGATTTCCTGAACTTCACGCTGGCAATGCTCACAGGCTGTATTGAAGTAGATAATTACGACGGGCTGCTGAGGCAATGCTTGGAGTTGGATATAGGTACTATCTAAACTGAAAAAGCTAACAGGAGGTAGCGTTTGCAATGATTTTTCAATGATTTTTTTAGTTTGAAGTTGTCGAAAAGTTTGATATGTTAATATGATAACACCACCAAATACAACAATGATTAACATGATAGCTAAGGTTCTTTTTGAAATCATAGTGTCCTGCCCCCTGTCTTACGGTACCAGTTTAAAGTAGAGATTCTGATTTAGTTTTTCAAAGTTAGCAGGTGTTTGATATTTCAAGCAGGAATGTGGCCTGAGAAAATTATAGTTGCTGTGCCAGGTTGTCAACAGGTCGTTGATTTCCTCGAGAGAATAGAACCAATTCAAGTTCAGGCACTCCTTCCGAAGCGTTCCGTTGAGGCGTTCGATGATTCCGTTCTGGGTCGGCTTACCCGGTTGGATGAACTTGATTTCAACACCCCTGGCCGCTGCCCACCCAGCAAGCGCTTGGCTGATGAATTCCGGGCCGTTGTCGCAGCGGACATAGCGGGGGAAACCCCTGATTTGGCCAATCCTGTCGAGGGTTTCCACCAGTTTGGGGGCGGTGATGCTGGCAGCTGCCTCCACCCAGAGGTCTTTTCTCGAGCACTCGTCCACCACGTTTATGATTCGCACGCTCTGCTGTTTGTCCCCCATCACCCACTCGCTCAGGAAGTCCATCGCCCAGCCTTCGTTGATTTTCTCTGGCGGTAGCAAACCCTCGAAGACCCGCTTGATGCGGGGCTTTTTTGGGTTCCTGTGCAGGCTTAGTCTTGCGCTCTGATAAAGCCGGTATGCACGGTGCCTGCCGATTCCTTCGCCTTGGTTCTTCAGGTAGGCCAACATCAGGCGGAAGCCCCATGCCGGGTGTTCCCGCCTAATCTGCTTCATCCTTTCCACCCAATGGGTGGCCCAATCGGTGGTCATGGCCGTCGATTTGCGCTCTTTCTGCTCATACGCTGTCGAGCGTCTCAGGCGCAGCCACTGGCAGATGCGGCGTTTGCTCAACCCGGCCTGTTTACCCTGTACATGACCCATCAGTTCCACCTTTGCTGCTGGGCCTGCTTCTTTTTTAGGAACTCCACCGCCTCGCTGACCACCTCGTGCTTGAGTTGCAGCTCGGCGTACATCTTTTTGAGGCGGAGGTTTTCCTGTTCGAGTTCCTTGAGCCGGCGCTTGTCCTCGTGCTGTTCCGTCTCTGCCTCGTTCTTCCACTTGTAGAACGTGGCTGGGCTTATTTGGTGTTCTTCGCACAGTGCCTCTACTGTCTTGGCTCCTTTCAGGTAGCTGTCCAGTATGGCTCTGCGCTGGCTCTCGTTGAATCTGCTCTTTCGCATGGTGCTTGTTTTAAGTGTGAAAATAATTGTTGTCCATTATTTCTCTACTTATTTTTGGCACCGCTCTCTGGGGGGTAGGACAATAGGATAATCACTTTTTATTGTAATAGTAAACTCACAATAAGTTATCAAGAAATGGTTTGTAAGAAAAGGGCTTGTACTATCCTCTTAAATTAACGGTTAGAAACATTATTAGTGATACCCAAAATAATAGCCCTATTCCATAAGAAAAGAAAATTATTCTCATACAATACCAAAATTTTTTTTGAATAATTTGAGATACACTGTAAGATAAAAGAAACCAATAAATAACTTCAAATAAATTGCCCAATTTTAAAGGATATGACAACCAAATATCATTGGATTTAAGATCTACGAAACTTAATAAAGACAATGGATAATAATTTTGTAACTCTTGTGGTGTAAAATTAGTTTTGATAAATAAAAACCAAATAAGTTTAATACATGCAGGTATTAAAAATATAAACTCAGAGGTAGTTACCAGTTTTAATACTTTTTTATATTCAAAACGATTAATAGTAAAATACAGTGCTAAACTTATTTCAGAAGAAATTATAGCTATTTTAAACAAATAATTTAGAGGAATTAATAGATAGCCAATCCAAATATTTTCTTTCTTGCTATTGAGTAATTTTTCAATTTGTACAATTGAAAAATTATCAGATAACAATCTGTAGTAAAACTCCTTTGTATAGATATATTTATCAGCAATTACATTTAAAATACAATAGATGGCACAAAGAATCAGGAATCGTAAGACTATGAACTTCATTTATTTATTATTTGAGCAGTTGAAGATAGAAGAGTCAAATACAGCATTAAATTCAATAACTTGAATGATTCTTGATGTTGAAAATGTAGAACCTTGATTTTTTGTTTCAATCAAAAAAGGCATTAATATTCCATTAATTTTTCTGTAATCAGAGTAAGTAGTTTCTCTTGTAGAATTTGGACTTATAACAGTTTCTAAACTAAGTTCAAAACTTTTTTCATCTAAATAAAAAAGATAATCTCTGTTATTTCCTTTAAGATGAACTTCAAAATATGATTTGTTATCAATTGTTTTTTTAAGTACAGAAACACTTTGAAGGTTTCGACTTTTGTAGTTAATGAAGTAATTAAACATTGGGTCTACATCTACTTCGCCCCCAAAACTACTTGACATTACTGGCACACCTTTTTGAGGTAAATACGTCCATAAATTTTTCCCATCAAAACAAGTCCAAAAAGAATTATTTTCATTAAAAAGCTCATATTTAAGTAGGTTGGGAAATTGATGATAAGCTTTGAATAAGCGATTTTTTTGCTCAACAGAATTTTGAGTAAAACCAGTAATCTTGATGGTTTTTATACTGTCAATCTTCTGATGTCCTCCGACAGCATCAAGGTATCTTTCATAAATCTCATCAACTGTTTGTGCAGATGAAATGGATAAACTCAAAATAAATATAAATGGACAAAACAAAAATCGAAAAAGTAATAGTTTCATGGATGAAAAGACTAAAAAGGGAAAAAAGTTTTGAAATAAAAAGGATCGTTGATTTTATGACAGCTTGTAAAAAAGGCAATTATTAAAACTGCCTAACTTCATAAACATAATCTATTGCATTCAAAAAGAGGTAATCGGAAAACTATGTCTATAAAAGATAGTTTACTGTATAATACGATCCTTTTTAAAAGTGTTTATCTATCAACAATTAAGAGCTTGGTAGAGATTTACGGCTTGCACGTGATCAAATGTACTTAATGTGTTATTTGAAATAGCGTACCAAAGGCCATCACAAATCATTAACCACATATAAAATGCGTCAAGTCCAGGTTCTCCTCCCACACTCACCTCCATTTGTTCAATACTGAGTTTCTTCATTTTAGTAAAAATTTAGAGAAAGTGCCTACTCTATTAAAGGCTTTTGGGCAGTCGCCTTTGCCAAACGGTTGGGGTAGGTGGTTGGCATAACCTATGTACTGAGGGCTCCATTCAATACAAAAAAAACGTGGTCGCTGCCTATACTTCGCATCTGCGGGGGGCCAATCCCTTGCAAGCAAAGTAAAGCAACGCCCACGTTTTTCAACATGAGCGTTAGCTTACACTTCCTGCTTGCATTGAAAACTTGGACCTTTCAGATGCAGGATGTCATAAACTTACGTTATAATATCGTTAGTAAAGACCGTTGCCAAAACCACTGGGTAAAACAGGAAAATTTCTTTGATATTTCCAAATTTTACCACAAAAAAATATAATTTCACACCAGCTTTTTTGGATTTTTTATCTAAAACACTACTAATCAGAACTTTGTAAATTACCTTTTTATGGAATTATCAATTCGTAAAGCTACTCCAGCCGACGTTCCAGCAATTTTTGGCTTAGTAAACGAACTGGCTTTGTATGAAAAAGCACCCCACGAAGTAACCAACACGATTGAGCAAATGCTAGCTGATGGTTTTGGTGAACACCCGATCTATGGCGCTTTTGTGGGAGAAACCGACGGCAACATTGTAGGAATCGCCGTCTATTACTATCGTTACTCTACCTGGAAGGGGAAGCGTATTTACCTCGAAGACCTCATCGTCACGGAGTCGGTGAGGGGGCAGGGGCTGGGAAGCCTCTTGTTTGAGGCAATCATAGAAGAAGGCAAACGTACTGGTAGTACAGGAATGATGTTTCAAGTACTAGAATGGAACACTCCTTCCATTGAATTTTATAAGAAATATGGAACCCGCTTCGATGCTGAATGGCTCAACTGCCACATTGATTTTTAGGAGTTGGATACCATTAGGATAACTTCTAAAGGGCTAAAAACAAAACAAGTACGGCTTTGGCGGCGCCGTACTTGTCCAAGGTTACCCAAAAACAATTTAAAAAATTTTCGTGTTACATTTTTTCAGCTTCTTTCAACCACTTCATCACACTTACGTGTGAAATTCCTACCCTGCGTGCTGCTTGCCTGATACTTTTTCCTTCCCGAACCAACTGAACCGCTTTTTGCTTAATCTCGTCGGGCATACCATGCTGACGAAGTGCTGGGTCAATAAAATGGAAGTTACAGTTATTACATTTGAATCGCTGCTTTGTATTAATAAAGCCAGCTTTTACTACAAATTTTGAATTACATTTTGGACAATTCATCTTGTGGTGTTAGGTCAGAGGGCGGTTAAAACTAAGCCACCATCCGTTACCACATTTTTTTTACAGTCCCGTAGGTGTTTAGTATCATTGACACTTTAGAATTCAACAAAAACCACACCACAAGACACTACTTATTATAAAGAAGAAGAGCCAACAGAAATACATGAATGCTCAAGTAGTTGAGTATCAATGGTTACCACTCAAAAAATAGCGTTACCAAATTATAGATATACTTTGGTTAACAAGCAAGGATGCAATAATCCCCTCCTCAAACGAGGTATGAAGATAGAAGCAAAAATGACAAATGTTGTCTATCAAAAAGTGTGCCAAACTTATTGCAAAAGGTCTGGTCGTCGTATTTTAGTACGTAAAAGTGACTGTTCAAAACGCCAGTCAGCTATCTTGGCATCATGCCCCGACAGTAGCACATCGGGGATTTTGGTGCCTTCAAAATCGGCCGGACGAGTATAGACTGGAGGGGCTAGCAGATTATCTTGGAAGGAGTCTGTAAGGGCAGAAGTTTCGTCAGAGAGTACGCCTGGAATCAAACGGATGATGGCATCGGCAACTACACAGGCTGCCAGTTCGCCCCCTGACAGTACGTAGTCGCCAATGCTGATTTCTTTGGTAATAAAAAGCTCACGCACCCGCTCGTCAACTCCCTTATAATGACCGCATAAGATGATGATATTTTCAGCCAAAGAGAGTTGATTGGCCGTGTGCTGGGCAAAGCGCTCGCCATCAGGGGTCATATAAATAATCTCGTCGTAGGGGCGTTGGCTTTGTAGTTGTCGGATACAACGAGCAATCGGCTCAATCATCAACACCATGCCAGCTCCACCGCCAAACGCATAATTGTCCACTTGGCGATGCTTGCTTTCGGAGTAGTCTCGGAGGTCGTGAACCTGCACGACCACATGCCCGCTTTCTTGCGCTCGCTTCAGAATGGAGTGCGCAAAAAAACTGTCTAATAATCGGGGTAGGCAAGTGATAATGTCAATTCGCATGGCTTATTCGCTCAAATACACATCTAAAAGACCTTCGGGGAGGTTTACATGGAGTTGATGTAACGTTCGGTCAAAGGTGCCAATAGTATGGTCATTGACAGGAATCAACACTTCTTTTCCCTGATAGGTCATCACAATGATGTCTTGGTTGATTACCTGATACACATCCTCTACCTTGCCCAGTGCCCCTAACTGCGTATCTACCACCGTAGCCTGCATGATTTCGTGATAGAAGAATTGTCCATCTTCAAGCTTAGGCAAGTTATCAAGCGTAAGGTATAGGGTTAGCCCTACCAAGGGCTTGGCTTGTTCCCAAGTGTTAATGTCTTCAAACTTAACAATGGCTTTGTTGCCTCTAATTTGGATTTCTTCGATAAAATAAGGTACTAACTGACCTTTGACTTCGATGAATAAGCTATCAATTTCTTCGTACTCATCTGGGTAATCTACATCCAAAAATACCCCTAATTCGCCTTTTAGGCCATGGGTTTTAATGATTCTACCCAATTCGTAACAATCTTCTTTTGTCATAACTATGCCGGTTGACGAGGACTTTTGCTGGCGTTTGGTTTTACCAACTGTATTAAAAATAAGGCGACGTATTCCAACGATTCAGTACTTAAAACAACACAAGTCTGC
Source organism: Spirosomataceae bacterium (assembly GCA_046329195.1). Classification (GTDB taxonomy): domain Bacteria; phylum Bacteroidota; class Bacteroidia; order Cytophagales; family Spirosomataceae; genus JAXLVB01. The sequence continues at coordinate 501,892 of JAXLVB010000002.1, forward strand.
CGAAAGGCAGACTTGTGTTGGAGGTACGTTAAGACGAAATGCTGAAACTCAATTCTATTCTTGAGTAGGCTCTTCGGCAGGAGTTTCGGTTGCTTCGGTAGCGGGTTCTTCAGCAGGAGCCTCTTCCACTACATTTTTCTTAGCAATAGCCTCTGCACGAGCAGCATTTACTTTAGCTTCAGCTTCGAGTTGAGCTTTCTTAGTGGCTTCTTTCTTAGCAAGCAAGTTGTCAGACTTGGCGTCTTTTTTCGATTCTTTTGCTTGTTTCCATGCTTCAAACTTCGCATCGGCGGCTTCTTGAGAGATAGCACCTTTGTTTACTCCTATTTGGAGGTGTTTGCGCAGCATTACGCCTTCATGCGAAAGGATGGCCCGGGTTGTATCTGTAGGTTGAGCACCTTTAAGTAACCAATCTAAAGCACGTTCTACCGATACATTCAACGTAGCGGGCTGAGTATTAGGGTTGTAAGTGCCGATTTTTTCGATAAAACGGCCATCACGAGGAGCTCTGGCATCGGCTATTACGATGTCAAACATTGCTCTTTTTTTACGTCCACGACGTGCTAATCTGATTTTAACTGCCATTGTTGTTCAGAATTTGTGGGGAACCCGTCCCCCCTTTTTTGTGAATGAGGGCGCAAAAATACGAAGGATTGTGTAGAATTACTACTAAAATCAGAAAGTTTTTAGTAGAAAATAGAAACGTAAGCCTATAAGCCGGGTTCTGTGAGCCAGATTGGGGTTGACCCGCACCAGTTTTCCTATCATTTATCTCGGATAAGCGTCGCCGCTTACCTCTAACGACCTACCCATTCCGACGTCGCCCGAAGGCGCACGGGAGCGAGCCACTCCACTTTCAGAACCTATTTGGTCTTTCAGCGCATGTGGTTTACCCTGCACTGACTGTCACCAGTCAGCCGGTAGGCTCTTACCCTACCTTTTCACCCTTACTCTTGGGAGTGTAAAGGCCGAAGTAGAAAGTTGAATGTGCAGAAAATAAAGAGTTGTTAATGGTAAATGGATTGATTTTCAGTGATGTATGTCTTGCTGAAGCGGCATGACTTCCCGCTACTAAATTATTCACTTTACACTTTCACCTCTACCCTTTTACCTTTACACTCACTTCAGCCTTTACACTCGTCAAGAGCGGTTTGTTTTCTGTGGCCCTGTCAGTCACGTCGCCGTCGCCAGCGAAGTGCCTTCCCGTTAGGAAGCATGCTGCTCTATGCTGCCCGGACTTTCCTCCCTGAGCGAACTCAGAGCGATAGGACAGCTTACGTTTCTGGGACAAAGATAGTATTTTATTAGGGAATGATTGAGATAAATGAGGAGTACTTGGTATCAAGAGGTACTACTCAAGCTTTTTAGTATCTTTGAAAAATACTTTAATGAGTGTTCATCAGGATTATATGCTGGTAGCTAGATGGAGCTGTCTTAATAATCCTTTCGGAGTTTTATAAGTCAACTTCAACAAACCTGCCACATGGAACGACTGAAACAATACTTTGAAGGCATAGGCTTTGAGGGCGATGAGGTTGGTCAGATTGTAAGTGCTTTTCAGCTCAGGCAATTCAAAAAAAATGAATATGTGGTAGAAGAAGGTAAAGTGAGCCGACACTTGGGCTTTGTAGAAAGTGGGATGTTCCAGTATTTTGTGTTGATAGATGGCGAGGAACGAACTACCTATATCTCCATTGAAAGCACCTTTTTCGCTTCGGTACTTAGTTTTGTCAGCGAAACACCCGCCTTAGAGAATGTAAGGGCCTTGACCGACGGTGGTATTTTCTTGATTAGTAAAACCAGCCTGAAGTCATTGGTCGATACAATTCCGAAGTTTAAGGATTTCTATATCAATTTGTTAGAGCAGTCTATTTGTGGAATTGATGCCACCCGTCACGATTTGATTGTGCTGACGGGCGAGCAACGCTACGAAAAGATGCTGAAAGAAGAACCCCACCTCTTGCAGCGGATTCCGTTGCAGTATTTAGCTTCTATGCTGGGCGTAACGCCTCGACACCTTAGCCGAATCCGAAATAATATTCGCTAAATTTCTTTTTTAGACATTTGTCCAGTAGCAGCCGTTGGGCGTACCCGAACTTTGCATCGTCAAACCAACAGACGATAAGCAAAGCTCTTCCTACTGGCTGGCCTAAAAGATGAAAGGCTGATGCGTAACGATTGAATGTCTTGATTATCAGTGTTTTGGTTTGAGTTAATAAATCCTTAACAAATTAACAATCAAAACAATGAAACAAATTCTTATGCTCGCTTTAGTGGCCTTTGTGTCAACTGTTACGTTTTCGCAAAGCCGTTTGTCAACCCATGAGTTGAGTCTCAATGCCTTTCGCAATCCTTCTATTGGATTGGAGTATCGGTACAAACATTTTTCGGTGCATGGAGGCTATTACATTACGGCTTTGGAGGCGGGTGTTACCACTAAATTTCTGAAAACAGGGGTAACGGCATGGTTTTTACCTGTTGGCAAAAAAGAAAATCCTTCTTCGTTTTACGCAGGCGTTTCGTATTTGCGAGGACTTAATCTCGACTACGAAAAACAAAATGCAATGGGCGTAGAAGCGGGCTTTCGGTGGATGGTGTGGAAGGGTCTTAACCTACGAATTGGTGGAATAGCCCTGCTGTCGAAAGGACACGATGTCCGAATCAACCCAACTCCGGGCATTAGCTACTCCTTTTTCATGAAATAGGTTTACCCTAAGCTCATTTCTGCCTCTTTTACCATAACATTTTACTGATATGAAGACGATTTTAGGCACAGGCCAATTAGGTTTGGCCATCATGGAGGCGTTGCTCCATGACAATCCCAACGAAGCACTCCTGTTAGTCAATAGAAGTGGACGATTGGATGTCTCACTTCCTGCGCAGGTGCAGCTGAGGTCCATAGATGTATGCAATCCGCAAGAAGTAGAGCGTATTGCGCAGCAATCAGAGGTGATCTTTAGCTGTACAGATGTCCTTTATCAAGCATGGGGGAGCTTTTACCCTGCTGCTGCATCGGCGTTGGCTCATGCCTTGAACCATACGCAAGCTAAGTTGGTTTTTGCTGACAATCTGTATTCGTATGGCAATGTAAAAGGGGCAGTGATGAGCGAGACCATGCCTCATGGCGCCAAAACGCATAAAGGATTGATTCGAGCCAACGTGATAGACACGTTGTTGGGTTCAACAAAAACCTATCATTATCGGGTTGCTTTGGTAAAGGCCGCCGATTTTATTGGACCAAGGATTCACAAAGGGGTTTTTGGAATAGATTTCTTAGACCGACTTTATCATAACAAAACGATTGTCTTAATGGGGAAAACGGCCTTGCCACACACGTTTACCTATATCCATGATTTTGCAAGAGCAATGATTAATGTAGCTAACGCCAACGATGCATTTGGGCAAATCTGGCACGTACCCAATTCGCCTGCCATGAATCTGAACGAATGGGTACAGCTATTTGAAGAAAAATCACATCGAAAAGCTCACATAATGACCCTACCCAAGTCGGTGGTATGGCTGGCGGGATGGTTCAATTCGTTAGTTGCAGAATTGTATGAACTGGCGTATCAATTTGAGTATCCGTACTTGGTAAGTCATGAAAAGTATGTGAACCGCTTTGGTAATCATGCTACCTGCCCCAGCGATATTGTGTCGGAGACCTTGAAGTGGTATGAGAATAAGTAACTCAAAAAAGATTCATAATCTACAAAACAATCTCATTCAGATGAAAAAATCAGCTTTTAAAACCGAAAAAACGATTGGCAGTTTGCTAATCACAGGCGCCATTGCTGTGTTGATTCCCTATACAATGCTAACAAGCATTTTTGAATACCCTGATATTTTACGTCAGGACACAGGCGTTGTTCTGACCAAATTTCACGAAGGAGGCAACGGGCTCATTTGGACTTGGTTCGCCTTTGCTATCACAGGACTTCCGCTGTTGCCGGCTTATATTCTGATAGGGCAACAGCTCGAAACCAAAGCCCCGTTAGTCCGGATAGCTACCAATATAGGCATGGTAGGCTTAATAGTACAAATGATTGGACTCTTGCGTTGGACGTTTGTGGTGCCAGTCTTGGCCGATTCGTTTGTTAATGCTCCTGACGAAGCTACCCAAGTTGCCATAAAAACCACGTTCAAAGTCATTCACCAGTTTGGTGGAGTAATTTTGGGTGAATATTTAGGGCAGTTTTTCACAATTATATGGACGGTGCTGATGACGTGGTCTTTTTCTCAAACAAAGCTATTTCCAAAGTGGGTTCATGGGCTCGGCTACCTTAGCTCACTGATTTACCTGATGGCACAGGCAGAATTGTTTGCTACGGTGATGCCCCAGTTCCCTGTTTGGGAGTTGGCAGGGCTGATTGGTAGCACGCTTTGGTTAGTTTGGTTGGTGGTGGTGGGTGTCATGCTCTTGCGCCAAAAGGATCAGCAGACACCTTCGGATACAGACATTGTGCTGCCTGCGATGGGCTAATCGTATAGTTATTAGGGTCATTTTATAAACCATCTACCTTGAGCTCAACCCGACCTTTGGCCATTACGACAGCAATAATGGAGTTGGGTGTGAGATATACTTTATCTGGTGTAAACGACTCAATTTTACCATCCAATAGCACTCCTTTGGCTACCTGGTTTTTGGTAAGCGTACTTTGAATCATTTTACGCATCTCTTCGATTTGTCCACCAATAGGTATCGTAAGCGCCTCTTTCATACGCTTGGCAAATGAGCCCTGCAACAACCAGTTGGCCGTTTTGATAAGTAGGTTTTGTGTTTCTAAATCGTAGTTAAAGTTATCGAGATAAATGGCTTTTTTCTGAACATCGTACATCGGCACTCCTTTAAAAAAGATGTTGCCATTGATGCTTCCTTTGAGTCCAGCTTTGATAACTACCTGATTTTCGGTTCCGTAGAGGTCTATTGAGGTTACCTCAACGGTGTACTTGTTGTTGTTGAATGAAAACTTTTGTCCGACTAACGTGTCGCTCATAAGGCGAGCAGCTTCGTTGTGTGAAATTTCGCTGATGACCCCAATCTGACAATCATTTGACACATTGGGGACAACCTTCAAGTTGGGAATATCGCTCACCTGGCGACCTTCAGGGCGTTCGCCAAAAACAGTTTCGGTCAGGGCCTGAATACCAATCGAAGCCCGCACTCGGTTGTTGACCGTCTGCAAAGGCGTCATCTGAATTTCGAGAGGAGTCACTTTGAGCCAAGCTCGGTACTTGTCCGAAAGATTCATCGGCTGCAAGGTGGTGTTCCAAGCCTGCAACACGTACTTTTTGATTTCGATATTTTTTTGAACAGCTTCATCAATGCCTTTTTCGACGACTTCTTTCTTGGAATTTAACACTTTGCTGATGATAGAAGTCACAGGCAATTGCACAGGGCCAAGCTTAACAACAGGTTTGCTAATCCAGTCGTAGCCAGCGAGGGTGGTTTCGGTATGTGCTTGCCAGGTAGGGTCTATCGAAAACTTGGTGTTTAGCTTCAGGTTAATGGCAAACTCGGTCTCTTTGGTCTGATATACTCCCAACAAACCAAAGCGTACACTGACCCAAATCTTGAGTGGGACGTTAAAGAGAAATGTGTTGTTTTGAGCCGTAGCAGAAATGGCGTTGAGTTTGGTCACTCGACACATGAAATTGTCCTGATTATCGTCATCGTAGCTGTTGTCTTCATAAATCACGCCTTGTAGGTTGGCATTGAGTTGTCGCTCTACTTCGGCCATGGTGATTTCAAAGGGAACGCTTATCATGGAAGGGTATCGTTCGCTTTTCACTTGTTTATCCGTGTAACGGTATGATTCTTTAGGAGCTTTTGGATTGGTGCTGTTGGGCTGGGTAGCGGTGCAGGCTTGTAGAAGAAGAATCAATCCTACAAAAACCAAACGATAATGTTGCATGGCATAAACGACTTTCCAGCAAAGTAAACGCATATTCGGTTCAGAAGATTTCAGCGAAGGCAGAAATCGTGCAGAAAATTTATGGTAGGCACAAAAAAGCGCCAACCTCAAGGCTGGCGCTTTCTCTTATCTAACATGAATTTTCTATTTCGGATTTAATGCTTTTTCCAAGCGGAAAGCACAATCTTGCAAGTGATATTTTGACATTTTGTCGGTTGTCAATGGTAAAGCGGCTTTGATTTCGGCTTGCAGTTGTGTAGCGTGGGCTCTTACCAACGACATGATGTCGTTTTTCTTGGCATCTACTGGCGCAGCCGCTGCTCCAAACGAAAAGCCCGAAATACTCATAGTTCCGCCCAACATAGCAATAAGTTTTTCGGTAAATACTTTTTGCAAGTTCCGACGGTAGGTATCAATCGCCTTTTTGCTTTTGAGTTCGCTCCAAATGCCGCTTCTGAGGTCGGTCATGAGTTCGTCGGCAGTATAGGTGTTCGGGAATCGGCTGTTGGTTTCGATGAGGCGGAGCAGGCGGTCTCCAGCCAACAAGCTATTGAGCGTAGCCTCTTGCATGCTCGATACACTATTAACTCCTTGCGTAGGCGTGATGCGTGCCAATACATTGGGTTCTAATAACCATGTTGGAGTTTCAAACAATTGTTTGTTCAAAAACGCTACGGCATCTTTCTGAAGTGTTTTTGGTGTTGGTTCATACACAACGCCCTCTTCGTCGTACATTTTTGGAGTTTCATAAATACCTCCAACGTTTTTGGTCACATGACCCATATACCGACGGAACTGTCCCATTACTTCGGCATACATTTCACTCAAGTCGGCGTACGTTTCGGCTTCTTGCTTAGTCCATGTAATCAAGTTTGGAACAATTTTCTGAAGGTTTTTGATGCCATACTCACTGGCTTTCATGTTGTTGTCGCCAATACATTCCGACTGTGAGCGGGGGTCATACGGGTTAGTTTCGGTTCCAAACCATAAGCGTGGATTCGCCTTAATGCGATCAATCACGGTTTTGTTCAGAATTTTCTTCTCTTCGTCAGTATCTTTGGCCTCATACACAGGCTTGTAGGCCCACTCGATAGCCCATTTGTCGTAGTCGCCGATGCGTGGGAAATAGTCCGTTACACCATCTTCGGGTTGAGCTACGTAGTTAAAACGAGCATAGTCCATGATAGACGACGTGTGTCCATTTTTAAGCACATAGTCTTTGTCACGTAGCTTTTCGACAGGCGTAGCGTGGCTGGCGCCAAAGTTGTGGCGAAGACCCAAGGTGTGTCCCACTTCGTGCGAAGATACAAAGCGGATCAGCTGACCCATTAGCTCGTCGTCAAACTTAGGCTTACGAGCGGCAGGGTTAGCCGCAGCAGTTTGGATAAAGAACCATTTGTGCAACAAGTTCATCACGTTGTGGTACCATCCAATGTGGCTTTCGATGATTTCGCCACTGCGAGGGTCATGGACGTTGGGACCATAAGCATTCTCAATGTCGGCAGCAAAGTAGCGAATGGCCGAATAACGAGCATCTTCCAAGCTCATGGTACTGTCGCCCTTAGGCCATTCTTTGCCGATAATGGCGTTTTTCCAGCCTGCTTGTTCAAAGGCTACTTGCCAGTCGTTGATACCCAAAATGAGATACTTGCGCCATTTTTCAGGTGTGGCGGGGTCAATATAAAACAGAATAGGCTTTTTAGGCTCAATTAATTCCCCTTTTTTCTGACGCTCGGCATCGGCAGCATTTTTAGGCTCTAAGCGCCAGCGAACGGCAAAGATTTCGTCTTCAGTTTTCTGTGAGTTTTCACCAAATACAGTGTAGCCGTTAGCAAAATAGCCAACACGAGGGTCAAAAATGCGTTTTTTCATAGGCACTTTCGGAAGCAAAATCATCGAAGTGTTTAGTTCGATGGTTACTGCCCCAGCATCAATCCCCGCAGGCAATGCTACTGTAGTAGGGCCAGGTGTTGGCGAAGGTGCACCAAACGTAGGCGTCGGAGCGGTTACGCCAAAGGTCTTAACGGTTTTGATTTCGGTGTTAATTGGAAACGACCGAATGCTCTGAATATACGAGCGGTCGGCAATCAGAGCCGTGAGGCGATAGCGTTGCTTGACGTTGGGATCAAGTGAGAAAATCTGGTTGTCACCCTTGAAGTAGTCGGTTACATCAATAACAGTAGAAGTGTCTCTCTTCGAGGCTTTTACGTCAAACGAAGCAGCGATTGGGTCCACGTTAGAGTTCCGAACCGCCTGGAAGATTGGCTTGGTGCTATCAGGCGAGAAATTGGCAATGGTGATAGAACGCATGAATACACGATTGTCGGGCCCTTTTTCCCAACGAATCATCTGACGGTTTACTTCTTCACCACCAAATCCTCCGTTGGCTGTAGTACGCACATAGCGAGTTACCGACATGATGTCTCGACCCATGATAGAATCAGGAATTTCAAAGAAATACTTGTCGTCGAGCTTATGAACGGTCAATAATCCTTTGTTGGTTCGAGCTTTTTCGGTGATTACTTCTCTGTACGGACGTGGGCCTGTGCGTACGGGCGGAGTAGCATTGGGGGTAGTAGGCGCTCCCGAAGAAGGAGTGGCTGTGGTAGGAGGAGTACCTTGTGGAAAACGGCGTTCTTGTGCCAACAAGGTGGTTCCAACTACTACTAGCAGACAGGTAAAGAACTGTTTCATCTGGTTTTTTGCAGTGTTGAATGTGAATTTGAGGTGTAAAATAGGCATAAAGCTGCCTAATAAACCCTAAAATTATATGAATAGTTAAAAACCGTGGACAAATAAAAACCCAAACAGGACAAAATCCCCCTGTTTGGGTTAGTAATACCGTGTTTTTGACGATGAATCGTTGAGGCTGTTGTTTAGCTTAGATACCGCCAATCTTCGTTGCCTTTGAGAGCCAGTAGGGTTTGGTACATAAGTTTGATTACCTGCTGTACGTCATCTTTGTGCACCATTTCTACTGTAGTGTGCATGTATTTGAGGGGCAACGAGATAAGCGCAGAAGCCGACCCTTCGGCTGCATAGGCAAACGAATCGGTGTCGGTGCCTGTGCTGCGGCTTACTGCTTGGCGTTGGAAGGCAATTTCGTTGGCTTGCGCTACTGAAATCATGAAGTCCAGTACGTTGTTTTGTACAGCAGGGCCGTAACACAAGACAGGTCCACCACCACATTTGAGGTCACCTTGTTCTTTTTTGTCGTAGCGAGGCGACTGCGTATCGTGTGTCACGTCCGTACAAATGGCCAAATCTGGCTTGAGACGACGGGCAATCATCTCAGCCCCTCGTAGGCCGATTTCCTCTTGTACGGAGTTGACGATGTATAGCGTAAACGGTAGCTTTATGTTGTTTTCTTTGAGCAAACGGGCCACTTCGGCAATCATCACACCCCCCATGCGGTTGTCGAGTGCACGGCCTACATAATAGCGATTGTTGAGTTCGGTGAGTTCGTCTTCAAACGTCACCACACAACCCACGTGCACACCCATTTCTTCGAGTTCTTTCTTGTTGGCCCCACAATCAATAGTCAGGTCAGTTACTTTGGGGGCGGCGTCTTTGGCCAAGTCACGCACGTGAATAGCTGGCCAACCAAATACTCCTTTGACAATGCCTTTTTTGGTGTGAATGTTGACCCGCTTCGAGGGGGCAATGACGGCATCTGAGCCACCATTGCGACGAACGTAGATATAGCCATCTTCTGAAATGTAGTTAACAAACCACGAGATTTCGTCCGAATGCGCTTCGATGACCACCTTGTAGGGCTGATCGGGGTTGATGATGCCGACCACTGTACCATAGGTATCTACAAGATAATCGTCAATATACGGTTTGAGGTAATTGAGCCAAATTTTCTGCCCAGATGCTTCAAAACCAGTTGGCGAGGCATTGTTGAGGTACTCGTAAATGAATTTTTTGCTTTGTTCGGTCATGGAAATTTACAGTTGCTTGGCGCAAAATTAATAGACCTTCGGTAAATTGATAGCAATGAGACTATTTTACCATCATCCGCCAAATAATTTGGCTACTAAATAAGCGGCTCCAGCGGCAGCTGCTCCGATTAGGGTTACTTTTACAGCCCCCCAAAGCGGTTGTTGCCCAGTGGCTTTACTCTTGAAGAACCCAAAAATAAATAAACAGATAAGCGTAAAAACTACTGAATAGAGGAGTCCTTCGGCAGGGGTATTGGTAAAAAAGTAAGGGCTGAGCGGAATGATGCCTCCAAATACATACGATAGCCCGATGGTGAGGGCACTTTTAGAGGCTCGTTTGGGGTCTGGTTTTTCGAGACCCAGTTCGTACTTCATCATAAACTCAACCCACAGATCTTTGTTTTTAGAAATTTCGTTGACCACTTCTTCTTGAAGAGCAGGACTTAATCCCATATCAGCAAAAATCTCACGTACTTCTTCTTTTTCTCGTTCAGGAACTCGCTCTACTTCGTCGTATTCTCGTTTTAGTTCGGCTTCGTAGTGCTCTACCTCCGTTTGACCTGCCAAAAAGCCGCCCAAGCCCATTGCAATAGAGCCCGCTACAATTTCAGCAATGCCAGCGGCTACTACAACAGCGTTGTCGTGCACGGCTCCGCTTAGTCCTGCGGCCAGTGCAAACGGAACGGTGAGTCCATCTGACATGCCAATGACTACATCGGTGATGAAGGCCGAGCTTTGTAAATGTTCTTCTTTATGCAAGATTTGGTCTTCGTGATGGCGAACGGTTTCCATAATAGTAATTCTTTGTCTTGGTTAAAGTGGAATGTTGCCGTGCTTTTTCTTGGGTAGGGTAGCCACTTTATTTTCTAACATCTTGAAGGCTCTTATCAATTTCTGACGGGTGTCTTCGGGTAGGATTACTTCGTCAATATAACCTCGGTTGGCCGCTAGATACGGATTAGCAAACTTGCTGGTGTATTCATCCACTTTTTCCTGAAGCTTGGCATCAGGGTGTTCCGCTTCGGCAATTTCTTTCTTAAAAATGATTTCAGCTGCTCCTTTGGCCCCCATCACGGCGATTTCGGCAGTAGGCCAAGCATAGTTCATGTCGGCACCGATGTGTTTTGAGTTCATCACGTCGTAGGCTCCACCGTAGGCTTTACGGGTAATGACAGTGATGCGAGGAACGGTAGCCTCACAAAACGCATAGAGCAACTTAGCACCGTGAGTAATGATACCGTGCCACTCTTGGTCGGTGCCAGGCAAGAAACCCGGTACGTCTTCGAGTACTAATAGTGGGATATTAAAGCTATCGCAGAAGCGAACAAAGCGAGCACCCTTGAGACTGGCGTTGATGTCTAGCACTCCTGCCAACACAGCAGGCTGATTGGCTACAATCCCGATACTTCGACCAGCAATGCGAGCAAAGCCTACTAAAATATTTTCTGCATAGTTTTTATGCACTTCAAAAAACGAACCTTCGTCAATAATCCCTTCAATGACCTCTCGCATGTCGTAGGGTTGGTTGGGATTTTCGGGAATAATAGTGTTCAGTGGCGTTCGCTTTTCGTCGCCGTTACTCTCGTAAGGTAGGAGAGGAGCGTCTTCTTCGCAGTTTTGAGGAACGTAGCTCAATAGTCGCTTAATATCTTGAATACAAGCTACTTCGTTGGGGCAAGAGAAGTGCGTTACGCCCGATTTGGTACTGTGGGTAGAGGCGCCGCCCAGTTCTTCGGAGGTGACTTCTTCGTGCGTGACGGTCTTGACAACGTTCGGCCCGGTCACAAACATATAGCTCGTATTTTCGACCATCAAGATAAAATCAGTGATGGCTGGCGAATACACGGCTCCCCCAGCACAAGGTCCCATCACTGCCGAAATCTGCGGAATAACGCCCGATGCCAAGGTGTTTCGGTAAAAAATATCAGCATAACCAGCTAGTGACAACACGCCTTCTTGGATACGAGCTCCACCTGAGTCGTTGAGGCCAATGACGGGGGCTCCGTTTTTCATGGCTAAATCCATGATTTTACAGATTTTTTCGGCAAAAGTCTCTGAAAGCGAACCCCCAAATACGGTAAAATCTTGTGCAAATACATAGACCAAGCGCCCATTGACAGTACCGTAACCAGTAACTACTCCATCGCCGAGGTAGGACTCGTCTTCCATACCAAAGTCTTTACAACGATGCATGACAAACTTCCCGATTTCTTCAAACGAGCCTTCATCTACCAATAACTGAATGCGTTCACGAGCGGTTAATTTGCCTTTTTTATGTTGTTGTTCGATGCGCTTGGCACCGCCGCCTAGCAGTGCTTCTTCGTTTTTAAGGGCTAAGGTGTTAAACTTCTCTTGGTTGGTGTTTACTTGCATACGTTCGAGAGCAATTAGCTTGTGTTTGTTGGTCAAAGATAGCAGACATTTTCAAAATCTGTAATCATTGTGCTGCGGGTTCTTTGAAAGATACAATACCAACCAAGGTCAAAAAGTGAGCTTATTGGAATAGTACAACGAAAAGGTAGGTTTTAAGGTAGTTAGCTATGTAAAATGCTGAGTCTTGACACTCAACATTGCAGGAACTTAGTTAATAAAAACATACATTTTCCCGTTGGCAGGATTCCGAAACGAATCTCCTGTAAAGCCTCTGTCTTTCAGTTCTTTTTGGAGGTGCATCATCACAAAGCCATGACTTACAACGAGTACGTCGTCGGTGTGGTGAGAGAGCAGGTGATCTACAAATGCCTTGAGGTTATTTTTGAAGTTTTGTACGATAAGATGACTGCTAAACGCCTTGGAGCGCATTATCAAAGCCCAAACCAGTAGTGGGAGCCGTAGTTTAGGATTCAACAAAGGCATTACATTGAGTTCGTTCAATTCGTCTCGAATCTGAAATTGCCCTGCAAAAATATCCTTGGCGGTAGTTAGCGCCCTTGAGGCTGGGCTACAATAACAATGATCCCAGCCCTCGGCACTAGGACGAATGGCAGGTGGCTCAACGTCTGCATGGTCATATTCATGAAGCCATTGAGAAAGTTGGGCATAACTCACCCAAAAATTACGTGGATATGCTTTCTTGACTCGATAATGCCGAACTAATCCTATTTTCATAAAGAACGAGAAACAAATTGGTGTGGAATTTTTGAGGTAAAATGAAAAGTAAAATTCTGTAAATCAAACAAATAAATACATTGTCAGGTTGTTGTTCACTTAGTGAATGCTAAGTGGTTGCCTTCATCGCCCTTTCGATTCGATACACATGAAGGACTTGAGTATTAGGGTAGATTTCTTCTTGGAATGTTAATCCCAACTTTTTCAATAAGGTAACCGAAGGCGTATTGTGCGGCAGTACAGTAGCGAGAATAACCGAGTGGTCTGGATGCTGAAGCATGGTGGTTAAGATCTCATGAGCTCCCTCATAAGCGTATCCCTGCCCACTATATTGAGGTAATAGCGCAAAACCGATGTCAAAGAAATCTAAATAGTCTCTTTTCAGAAAAGAAATAATCCCAATGGGTGTGCCACTGCTGGTAAGTCGGGTTACCCAGTAGTACAAATTGGGTGTGTTTTTGAGCTTATGGATATAGTTAACGGCATCGTCGAGTGAGTGAACATTACGGTCTCCGATGAATTCTAGCCATCCTTGGGTGTTTACAATGGTTAGCACAAAGTCGGCGTCGTGTTCTTCAATCAGATGAAGCGAAAGTCTTGGCGTCAGAAACTCGGTTTGCATAAATTGGACGAAGCCTAGGCATTTTCTAAGGTGTATATATCAAACTTTTTCATTTTCAGAAATGCTTCCATCACACGGGGAGCTTTTTCTGAATTACTTAAAAGTTTGGACAAAACAGTGGGGATCACTTGCCACGACACCCCGAATTTGTCTTTGAGCCAGCCACACTGCCCTTCAGTGCCTCCGTCGGCTGTCAGGCGACTCCAATAGTAATCTATCTCGTCTTGTGTGTCGCAATCAATGACAAACGAAACTGCCTCGTTGAACTTGAAATGGGGGCCGGCATTGAGTCCTATGAACTTTCTGCCGTTGAGTTTAAATGTGACAACCATCTGATTATCAGAGGTAATACTTGAGTTGGGGAAAATGTTGCAATAAAATGAGGCGGCGGCTTGAGCTTGTCCGTCAAACCATAAGCAGGGATAAATGGGGTTTTTCATGAACCTTTATGAATCAGCATTATCGTTGCTTCTAAAGTACAACAAAGTGCCTACTTTTCCAAGTAGTTTACTGGATACTCACACTAATGGTATTGTAATAAATAGTGGTTACGGCTTCGTAGCCAGAATCGGTGCCAACGATGAGCCACAGCTCGCCATTGGCATTTGATTTTACCTCAATCGGGGTGGAAGTGGATAGGGTTTTTAGGCGATATGTACTTTGTGATGACCCGCTCGAAAAATTACCAATCAGCTTCATATTGACCCCATCAGTACCTTGATTGCCTTTGTCAATATTCATCTGAAACATATTTTCGGACGAATTAAGTACTTTGATAGGCTCTACAGTCGAAGCCCCAGCCTTGACGTACACACTCTCACCAGACGAGCCTCCCACGCCGATACCTCCGCTCGAAGCATTGGTTGCAAATTCTACTTGCAGCGACACCTTGTAGGTTTTGTTAGCCTCTAAACCTGTGATTTGCTTTTTGATGAACATAAACAGGTCGTCGCTGTGGTTGTTACCCGACTGCTTGATAGCCCCATCTTTGGTATCGAGAGGTGATGGCAAGGTGCTGTGTTCTACTACCATTTCGTAGAACTTAACAGCATTGGGTTCGTTTGGGAAATCGGCGAAGTCACCAGTCCAGCCTTCGTTATCAAGCTGAAAAGCATAGGTTATTTTGGTAGAAGCGGTAGCTGTGTCTTGGGTTTTGCAACTCCAAAGGTTTCCTACCAGTACGAGGGGTAAAACGATATAAAAGACTTTTTTCATAAAAGTAAACAGAAGAGGGTCACACACAATTTGCACGTTTTTGATATGCTCTATCATAACTTCTTAGTTAAGGGTAATAGCGTATCCGTCTTTAATCATTTTGAAACCGTAAAGCATGGTAGCACAAGCACACGCAGTAGAAACTAGCCCATTGATAATGGGTTGACTGAGAGACTGTTGTAGGGTTAAGGCAATGCCGAGGATTGCTACCAGTGTAGTCCAAGCTCCGATATAGTAGTCAAACGTTCGGTCAAAAACTTTGGCTAATGGGAAAAAGTGTAGCCCTACGATAAGGACAAAACAGGGAATGAACAGTTCGTTGTATCCGAGGTTGACAAGGATATTTTTAGCCAGCAAAATAGCGATGCCTTCTGCCGCAAAAATCATCCAATAGCGTTGTTGTTGTTTAGGATTTGGCTCTGTTGACAGAGGCGGAAGCGTGGCTTTGAGGCGAGACAGCTTCACATACGCATATCCAAAGTACAATAACACACCACCCAGCATAATGCCTATAAGGTAGGCATCTTGACCAGCAAAGTGGTATTCGGCCACACCAAGCCAGCAAAATGTCATCATCATCATCATGAATAGACCTCCCAACGGACGGTCAAGGGCAGTTTGGGGTGAATTTACCATGAGAGATAAAGGGTTAAGTAGTTATCTGAAATTAGTTATCAGTTATCTGTCTATATTCAATCAGTTGATTATCAATGCACTAATAGCGGATAACGAATAACATAAAGTATTTGTGATTGGGTACTTAATGAAGATATGTTTTATCTAACCATGCCACAATGCCTTCCCAACTTTCAACGGGTATTTTGGCATGGGTAGCATTTTTCATGATATAAAATTCCTTTTTGGAGCTAGGTACTAGTTTGTAAAAATCTTTTACTTTAGCTACTTCAAAGAGTTCGTCTTTGTCGCCTACACCTACTAGTACAGGAATATTCAATTGGGGTAAAAGCCGAAGTTGTTTCACGTCCAACATCGTTACGAACCGAGGGGTATATCGAAACGTAAACAGGGTGTCGGGCGATACGGTCATGCCTTCTCGATAATACTCAACAGCTTGATAAGAAGGCCGAAAAATAGCACTCGAAATCAGTTTTGCTTTGGTGAAAAGGCTCATTGGTTTGTTAAGTCCCTTGCGGCTCTCATAAGCACCCGACAGCAGTACTAAACCTGCTACTTGGTCGGGCACTGCATTAGCTGCACAGATGGTAGCCGCAACGCCAAGGCTGTGTCCCAGCACCACTACTTTTGAAAATCCAAGCCCTTTTACATACTTTACGGCCTCGGCCAAATCGCCAATCCAGCGGTCCTTGCTGGGGCTGTCTCCTCGATTCCCGCCCGAAAGGCCATGCCCCCGGTAATCGAGCCCAAAGGTAGTATAGCCACCCTTAGCGAAAGGAATTCCTGCCATACTGTAGGGACCACTGTACGCCGTAAAGCCGTGAAAAATAAGCACGGCTACGTCTTTTTTTGCTGGCTGCAAGCTATCGGGCTTCCAGCGGCGCAAGAAAAGGCTCTCGCCGTCGGTGGTTGTAAACACATGATGTGGCCCCTTGTATTGAGCCCGCAAGGTAGCGGCTTGTTCGGGGCTAATGCCTTTGTTATTGATTCGCCATTCGGTGGGTAGGTACGCTAGTACTAAACCCGCTACTACGATAGATACCAATATAAAGAGGAGGGCAAACCAGATGCGGGTCATTGTTCTTTTCATGATGATAATAGTTGTTAAAAACATCAACAAAAGGGGGCTATTGTTTCAGTTTATCAATCAATTTGTAGAGAAAGTGCTCCTACAGAATGGCTATACTTTTTGGGCTGTAATCGTAAAGTTAGGTTCAGTGACTGTGAGCGAGAGTACTTTGCCATTTTCAACTAAAAAACTAACGCTGACTGAGGGGGTACCGTTATACGTAAATTGGTTTTCACCAAGGCGATACAAGGCTCCTCCACTTTTGCCCAGTTTTCCAAGGGTAATCAGCTTTCTCATGTTTAGTTTGACCGAAAAACCATCGCATTCTCCGCTGCCGTACTTGTAATCGCCCAAGTATTTTTGTTTGTCCTGTTCTTCAAGGCTCATGTAGGTTGGTCCGTCGGCATCGCCTAACGCTTCGAGGTAGGAGCGTAGCTTTTCACGTTCGGTAGTATTGGTGTTGTTGACTATCCCGTTTTTGACATGCTGAAGCAAGCTGATACCATGCGGGCCCGCTATGCGCTGGATGCCAGGCGTAAACTCAATCATGGACTTGACGGTTTGATAAGCTCCCAACATGGCAAAGGTAAAAATGTCGGGTCTGGCTCCTTTTGAAATCAAAAAATCGACGATGTCTTTTCGGCCTGTGTGCGAAGCCGCACCAATGGCCGTTTCCCAATCGCCAAAGCCCCAGTCCCAGGTGGCTCGTGCCAGTTCGGGTCGGGGTGTTACTAATTTTTTTACTTTTTCTAAATCAAAATGTGATACCCCTACTACCTCAGCCACGACTGATTCGTCAATGGCTGGATACCTGCTACAACCTTTATCGTCTGCCTCTCCAAATGGCTCTGACGAGTCCACCTTTGTGGCAAACAGCAGGTTAGGAATAGAAACAGCCAAAAGCCCAAAAGTCGAACTGCTTAAGGCTACTCGTCTCGAAATCAAGGAGTTGTTTTTCAATGGATGAAGATAAATAAGAGGCCTACTAATGAAAAGATAAAGATAGCACAAATCCTATATTAAGTGCAACAGGATGGTTGGAGGGGCAGCCGAGAAAAAAATATATTATGCTGTGTGGTTGATAGAGTAGAGTCGGTAAAACTAATAATAACGAGGGCAGTTTTTTAACCATATAACATGGCATCGTCAAAAGTTTCCCCGTCGAATGACTGAGCGATTAAAGAATGGTGACCAAACATCCCGTTTTCGGCATAGACAAAATCAACAGAAGAGTCAGATAAAAATAGAAGGCTGGTAAGCGTTAAGTTGGCAGCAAAGCGCTCTTCGTCGAGTTCAGGCTCATCGTCTTCTCGCCAATTGTCGTTGTAAGTCGCTAAGTACTCTTGAATGAGTATGTTCACAGCCTTAGAAGCGTATCCTTGTAAGTCACCAATAACTTTATTGACCAACGCAAGGGTATCGTCTAACGTTACATCGTCTGGGTCTATCGAAACATCAATAAACTGTCCGTTGACCGTAATGGTGGTTTGGTACGCATTCGGATTATCAGAACTTGCGGTTAATTGCTCTTTGGTAATAGTAGTCATAGGTAGTAGGGTGGTTAGATTTGCTGATTTTTGGGGGACTGTGACCAACGGTCTGGACACATTTCATGGCATAGTAGAAAAACTAAAGGGATTCGTTACTTTGCCGTGGTTCCAAACGGTCACTTACCCCCATTTTTCTAATACTTCAGATACTTGGTTCCTTTATAAAAGTTACCTGCTGTCCGCTCTATGGCCACTGTGACACCCCCATCTTGGTGTAGCTCAAAAGTCGCTTTGGGGTATCCAATACCACCTTGAAAGGTGTTGTTACCAATGTATTTCAAACTTGCTCTAAGCTGTCCGTTTACTTTCATAAACAGCAAATCGTCGTTTTTACTAAACTCAAAAAAATTATCATTCCCCATATCATAAAGACCAGTAACCATATCATATACTTTTTTGTCAAGAGGAATTTCTTTGCTCATGATTACATTGAAAATTAGCTCGCTCTCTCCAGCTTTATTTTTACCAATCGGCAGAATCCTACTTACGGCTTGGGGCGCAGAAGCCCACGGGTCAGTGTCCACATACTTACCACCCTTAAAATAGAGCTGAGTTATTAAGTCTTGTTGATTAGGAACAGAAACTCTCATGTGTATATGTGCAGGTCGCCAAGATGTTTCGTCGTTTGGGTCAGCCTTGTAGGGAACAGGCAAAATGGATTTGAACTCATATGTTCCGTCAGCTTTCGTTTTTTGCCCAGCACGATACTTGTATTCATCGGAGGCGTTATCATACACTTCGTGTTCATCACAATGCCAAATTTCAACTAAAGCATTCTGGATAGGCGTTTTTCCATCTTCTTTAAAAATAGAGCCTTTCAAAACGATGGGCGTTCCGTGAGAATTTGGACGCCTAAGATTGGTCCGAAGTGGAGAACCAGGTCTGTAAAATGGACCAAGTATATCGGTCGTTGTTGGGGTGTCGCCTTCAAAGCTTCTTCCATTCCAGTTTACAGCTCCAAACGCACTGACACTGATTACAGTTAGCGTTGAATTTTTGATAAATGTCCTGCGTTGCATCATGGTTGGTTTTGGTTAAGGGTTACACATAGCTTATCTGTAATGGAGAGGGCTTGGCACTCTAGTGGGTTTAGCTTTACTGATTTTCAATTCGGAGTGCAAAACTTCAATTAGCACTAAATTAGAATAGATGCACAAAGCTTAAAATTTGCATTTCAGCTGGCCTGATACTATACCCGTTTTACCTGCTGCTGTATCTCTCGTCCGAAGCGGCCTCACTTTCAGTATGTTGTTGACGTTTGTAATAGTGTTTATAGTATTGCCATTGACTTAGCAAGGTTACCAATTGTTACACCCTTAAATTCTGCTTGCCGTGTTGTGTCATAGAATTCTACACCGTTATCAAAAAGGTCTTTGAAAAAGTCGTCTGCTTCAACGAAGTTGGTTGGTTTAGGAAGCCAGTTTTTTATATATGCCTCATAAGCTAGCAACCAATTTTCTGAATAAAGTGAAGAAGCTGTCATTTGACTTTCCCAAAGTGTGAAACTCACACCGCCTGGAAATAATCCTGAATGATGAAGGTCTAAAGCAACTAACGCTACAACAGAGTTGTCAATTGAAGCGACTTTATTTGCAGTTGAAAGGTCAATGGTTATTCCTAGACTTTTACAAATCCACAATCCCCACGAAACTTCAAATGTATTTTCAAGTTCACAATGATAAATTAGAAACTCTTCAAGCGTTTCTTTAATTCTCACAAAATTTAGCAGCTTTCCTGCGTTTCTGTTAAGAAGCAAAAGACACAATACATTGCGAACAATTTTTGGCTCTGCTATTAACGAATTTAAGAGCAAACATTCAAATAATTCAAAGTTACTATTGTCAATTGTTATGAATTGTAATCTTGGTATTGCATATGGTAATACATAATCATCAGGATACTTTTCTGTGAAGCCAAAAGCAAGATTGAAATATTCCATCAGTTCGTGCTTTTGACTTTTTGGATGTGTCCCAAACTTAAACGTCCTTAACGGTGTAACCCACGGTTCAACTGTTACGGATGGAAGTTCTGCAATATTTAGCTTGAGTGGGTTTAACTCCAACTCATATTGTTTAATTGTTGTCTGAACTATTGATTTAGCTTTTTCAAGTTCTGCAAGCGTCTTGAAGTAAAAATAGAAATCATCAATGTGTCGAAGCCCAACTATGTTTGGTAGTTTTGATTTTAATTCTTTGTCAATTGCAACGCCAATAATTTCCGATATAATTCTTGATGTGTCAGGTCCTATGGGAATTCCAATCGTTTGTTGATCTTGTGCGTTACGAATGGCTTCATCAAGAAGATTACCATATAAAGTCCTGAAGGCTGGAGTTCTTATTGATGCTTTTGCAACAGGTTTTGAATGGATTGCCCAAGGAATGCTATGAGTGTAAATGGAAGCATAGAATCTTGAAATGTCAAGATGAAGCAAGTATTTCGATGCGGTTGAACGAACAATTTGTTGATGTGTCTTGTCAACAAAATCAGGTTCATCGATACTTCTTCTACTTGTCAGTGAAAGTTTAATTGGTGTCACTGTTAGAGTGCTTCCAGATAAAAAAGTGCTAATTGCTCCCCAATTATCTTCTATGAGTTTTGTTAACTTTATATGATGAAGAGGGTTAGGAATTCCAAGGTTACGTCTAAATGATTTTAGTTTTGGTATGCTCAAGTTTCCACTCTTGCTTTTCATTGTGGCATACGTTTCGAGTTTGGGTAAAACTGTCGGCAATAAGTCAGCCAAATCCTCTGTATTGAATGGGGGTGGTATTTCATCTGGGAAATATCCTTTTCTTATTTGGTTGTCTGTTGTCATTGAATTTATTTTTCCTTATTATTCATCAATTTTAATCTTACGCCATCGTGAATAGTTTGTCGCTTGCTGCCGTAGGAATTGTCAACTAAACACAAAATTTGATAAAAGCACTGCACTGGAATTAACCACACCAGCCTCCATTGCAACAAACGGCTGTGGGTAAGTATAATGCAATGGCCGTATGACAGTGAGCATGTAAACATTATGGTTTTTCAAATTCGAGGTATAATCTATTGTCTTGTTTTCACCAGATTTCAATTGCTCAAATGTTTCAATTTTTTTTAACTTTATTCATGATTTATGCTGTTCTTATGATAGAACTGCTAACTCAAAAATATACAAAACGCTTGATATTATTTCTTTGTAATACACCCAAATATAGGCATATTTACGAAGCTTTTTACGAGTCCGTCACATTTTTATTAGGTACAATAGTATTCAAGCGGCATCACCACCTCGTACCCCTCCCAAGCTCTACTTAACATCTTTTAACACATTTTAAGACCTGCCCGATGGATGGGCGAGGAGTTTTTGCTAATTTTGGGGCGTAGAGCTTTCTTATCAAAGTCTTCAATCCTAACTAACTGTGGTACTAAAGTCATAAATCGGTATTCGTTGAGGTTGTTTTAAAAGTAAATTTGCTACTAAGCTGTTATTTGTCAGTAATTTAGTAGTAATAAATAACAAGTAACGAATAACGAATTTATACTTGTCTGCCTTTTAATGAAGTGTTTATGAATAATTTCAAACGAATCAATAACCTGACGGGCTGGGTGGCTTTTGCCATTGCCTTGGTTACTTATACGCTGACGGTAGAGCGCACAGCCTCGTTTTGGGACTGCGGCGAGTTTATTGCCTGCTCGTATAAGTTGCAGGTTCCACACCCTTCTGGAGCGCCTTTATTCTTGCTCATTGGCCGTCTGTTTTCGCTGTTGGCCTTTGGCGATGTCTATAAAGTAGCTTTTTGGATCAACATGTTGTCGGCCTTGGCGAGTGCGTTCACCATTTTGTTTATGTTCTGGACCATCACCATGTTGGGTCGGAAGGCACTCAACAAAAAAGCCGAAGAACTTAGCCAAGCTGAGGTGTATTTGCTCATGGGCGCAGGCATTGTGGGCGGTCTGGCCTATACGTGGTCTGATACGTTTTGGTTTTCGGCAGTAGAGGCCGAGGTGTACGCCATGTCGTCGTTTTTTACGGCGCTGGTGGTATGGGCGGCGTTTAAGTGGGAACTTATCGAGGACGAAGCTGCAGCCAACCGTTGGCTGTTGTTAATTGCCTACATCGTAGGGGTTTCTATTGGGGTGCACTTGCTCAACTTGGTGACGATTCCAGCTCTGGCTCTTATTTATTACTTCAAAAAATATCCCAAACCTACTTACCGTGGCGGCATAGCGACCATCGTGATAGGCTTGTTGATTTTGGGGGTGATTAACAGTGGAGTGATTCCGGGCTTACCGAGTATTGCAGGTAAGTTTGAGATTTTCTCTGTCAATACCTTTGGCTTGCCGTATGGCTCAGGGGTGACTATCTTTATCGTCCTGTTTTTTGCGGCCTTGGTGTATGGAATCATCTATTCGCAACGCAAAAACAAAGTGGTACTTAACTTGGCGTTGTTGGCCTTGGCCTTTGTGTTGATTGGCTATGCCTCGTACATCCAAGTATTGGTGCGGGCTAATTTTAACCCACCTATCAACGAAAACGACCCGAAAGATGCCCTTAGCTATGTATCGTACCTGAAGCGGGAGCAGTACGGTGACCGTTCGTTGCTTTACGGACCGGTGTTTACGGCACAGGCCATTGACCAAAAGAAAGGCGAACCACTCTATCGCAAGCGCAACAACAAGTACGAAGTGTATGACTACCGCCCCGAGTTAGTTTGGGAAGCTGATCAGCAGATGCTGTTGCCTCGCTTGAGCAGCCGCCAGCCCGGTCATGCGGATTTGTATCGGAGCTTGTTGAACCTACCCGAAGGTCAAAAGCCTTCCTTTGCCAAAAACTTGCAGTTCATGTTTACCTACCAGATGGGACACATGTACATGCGCTACTTCCTTTGGAACTTTGTAGGCCGTGAAAGCGACATCCAAGATGCAGGTACTATGCTGCCATGGCAGGCCAAAGACAAAGGAGCCTACGAGATGGTACATAGCAAAGGCCGCAATAATTTCTTCATGCTACCGCTGATTTTGGGTCTTATTGGCTTGTTTTTCCACGTACGCAAGCAAGAAAAAGACTTTGTAGTAACCGTGCTACTCTTTTTGCTGACGGGTTTGGCCTTGGTGGTGTTCTTGAACTCACCGCCAACAGAGCCTCGTGAGCGTGACTATATTTATGTGGGGTCGTTTTACTTCTTCACCATCTGGATAGGTTTGGGTGTGTTGGGCGTGTATGACCTACTTAGCAAGTTGGTGGGTAATGCCACAACACGGGCTTTTGTGGCTACAGGGGCAAGTTTGTTAGTGCCGGTGGTGATGGTAGCCCAAGGTTGGGACGACCACGACCGCAGCAACCGCTACCACAGTGTAGATTTTGCCAAAAACTTGTTGAATTCGTGTGCTCCTAATGCGATT
The DNA here is from genome assembly GCA_046329195.1 of Spirosomataceae bacterium. Classification (GTDB taxonomy): domain Bacteria; phylum Bacteroidota; class Bacteroidia; order Cytophagales; family Spirosomataceae; genus JAXLVB01. The sequence continues at coordinate 525,333 of JAXLVB010000002.1, forward strand.
TTGTTTACAGGAGGTGACAACGATACTTTCCCGCTGTGGTATGTGCAAGAAGTAGAAGGCTTCCGTACCGATGTGCGAGTGTGTAACTTGAGTTTGTTGGGCACCGACTGGTATATCAACCAAATGAAGCGTAAAACCTACGAGTCGGCGCCGCTGCCGATTTCACTGGAATACGACCAATACATCAACGGCAAAAACGACATCATTTACTTCATCGAAAACCCGAACGTGAAGGATGGCATCAACCTCAAAGAATACATGAAGTTGATTAAAGAAGACAGCCCAGCTATTCGTTATCAGTCGGGTGGAGGCTTTGAAGTGAATGTGCTGCCGTCTTCGACCTTCTTCTTGAATATTGACACCGAAAAGGTAAAGAAATTGGGCTTTGTAGGTCCTAAAATGGAGCCGTTGTTATCTGATACCTTGTCGTGGTCGTTTGGTAAAAACGATGTCTATAAGTCTGATTTGATTCAGTTAGACATCATTGCTCAAAATAACTGGGAGCGTCCGGTGTACTTCTCTTCTACGTTGATGACGTCGAGCTACTTAGGCTTGAAAGAATTTATGCAGCTCGAAGGCTTGGCCTACCGCCTGATGCCATTTAAAGTACCAGGAGCTAAAGACGGCTTTGTTAATGCCGATGTCATGTACGACCGCTTGATGAAGAATACCTTCTGGCGAGAAATGAATAATCCGAATACTTACTACAACGAGTTCTATACAGGCTCGCCAGTGATAACTTCACGGATTGCCTTCTTGCGTTTGGCGGACCAACTGATTCGTGAAAACAAAAAAGACAAAGCTCGTGATGTACTGAATCGGTCGCTTCAAGTCATGCCTGACACGGCTATTCCTTACGACCAAATTTCGGTGGGTTACGTTGAATCGTTACTGCAAGTAGGCGAAACCGCCAAGGCGCTTGCGATGAGCAAAGCCATAGCGGGTCGCTGTGAGCAAAACTTAGAATACTACTTGGTAGGTGGCCACTACGACGGCGGACGTGAGATTAATAGTGCACTGTATCAACTCAACACGATTGTGCAGGCGCTTAAAGACAACGGCCAAGCCAACGTCGCCAAACCATACGAAACCCTATTTACAAAGTACTACGCCATGGCAGACAAGTAACAAGATAGGGGATAGGCATATAAAACCAAAAGCGCAAGGTTCTGAACCTTGCGCTTTTGTGTTTTTAACGACAAGTAATTACGCAGAAACAAGAGATTCAACCATTAGTTCTGGCAGGCTACCTCGGCGTATTTGCTTTCGTTGAATACTTTTTTGTATTTGCCTCGATGGAGCAACGTGCTGAGAGCCTTGGTTTTGTCGGATTGGCTTTTAAAATACTGTTCTGAAATCTTCATGCCAAGGTAATACCCTAAGTCTGCTGGGCGATTGCGAGAGGACGTACCGTTGTAAATCCATTTGGAATGGTCATACGGCTTGGTTCTGTGGTCTTGTTCAAATTCTTTCCAAAGAACACATTGGCGAGGTTCGGCATAGCGAATCAGGTGAGCATTGATATTGATTCCGATAAAATTCTGCGTGATAAAATCAGCAGAACCTTCTACAATAGCTAAGTTGAGTAGGCTCAAACTTCGATGTTTGGCCAACTTAAAAAACTCACCCCACGGAATACCTCGTTGCTGGGTGTGTACGGTTTCATGAGCAACGTAGGCGATGATTTGGTTATGCCCTAACACACTTTTTTGCCAAGGTGTCAATTCTGTTTTGACGACGGTAGAATCGGCAGCAGCGATTTCGGTGCCAATCATTAGCAGTCCTTTAGAAGTGGTACCACCCGAACGAATGCAGCCGATGGCAAAGCAAATGGTAGGAGGTCTAAAGTTCGGGATAACCTGTTCAAACTTGTGGTAAAGAGCTTCTATTTCGGCTTGGCTGGTTTTGGCCTTGAGCGTCAGCGGACGTACACTTTTCCAAAATTGAGGATAAGCCTGTAGGTTTGCTACTAATTCTTGGGGTGTGAAATGCTTCGCTTTGGCAAACTTTTTAAAATACTTCGTTGCTCGGTCAAAATACAAAGCCTTAATGGTTTGAATGCTATCTGCTTCATTATGAGCTGATTGGAGGTGGTCAACGGCTTCCCAAAAGTGGTCAATATCCGAAGTTTCAATCTTGAAACGACTTTGTGGAAATGCAAGCGTCGTAACCAACAAAAACAGAAGACTACCCACTATCATTTTCATAACAGTAAAAGCTTATGGTTTGATAATAATAGGAAAAGTAAACGAAAAAACAATGCCTCTCCGCAGGGCATAGCTAGGTTTATAGTCAGATAGATACGTTTGTAGGAGTAATGACGACTGAATCGGGACTTGTTTGAACAATTCTACCTTCGGAAATTGAATACTCAATGCTCCTGATAAAGAAGGGTTTTGACCAGAGAGTTTGATGTTATGAAACAAAAAAAGAGATAGGCTCATGTTGTTCAAAGCATACTGAATTTGCAATCGGTTGGCCAACGAACGACTATCGCCAAGCTCGAGTACATTGGTGAATAAAGAGGTGTTTTCAATTTTAAGACGACCTGACTGAAAACTGGGTACCAAGGCTGCAAATACGTCTGAACCAGTGTCATAAAACCGCTGTGTTTGGATAAGTAAATAACCCAAATAGGGTGTCAGTGATAGGGTAGGACTAAACCGAATTTTGTAGAAAAGACCAGTCTGATGATACGTAATATCGCTATTTTTGCTCTCTAAATCAAGGGATTGAAATACAAAAAAGCCTGCCTTTTTGTAACGAACATACAAATTAAGGTCGGCGTTGAGGTGGTTGTTAAGCAACGAGCCAGTATAAGGGAAATGCCCCGCAGAGTGCAACCGACTCGTGAGCAAAATTTCTTTATCAGGGTTGTTTTGTTGGGCTAAACAAACGCTCGTTATGAGCCACAAACAAAGCGAAAAAGCATAGTTCATACAGCCAGCAATACCTTGGTTTCAATACCCAAAAGTATGACTCCTGATTGGCCTATGTTAGCCAAAAGATGGACATTTATAGCCAGAATTATAAAGTACCTATCACTCGACGAATTCCCATGAATCGTCGTTGATAGTAGTCAGCATGAAGAAAGTCATAACGGACGCCCCCGTTCCAAGCCGAATGAATAAACTTAACGTACGTATCAGTCACTTCTGTAATGATACCTACATGCCCGATTCGGCTACTTTTGGAGTTATGACCCTTAAAAAATATCAAGTCACCAGGCATAGCGGCCTGTTTGGGAATCTCAACGCCTAATAAGCCCTGCGCTGCACTCGAATGAGGAAGCGGTAGCGCAAAATGCTTGAAACAAAAATAAACGAAGCCGGAGCAGTCGAAACCCCGAGGTGAAATCCCTCCTGAACGGTACCTTAAATGCAAATGCTTTTGTGCGAATTGAAGAATCTCTTTTCCGAGCCAAAGTGGGTCTTTTGTAGCCTGACGAGTGGAATCATGTGCAATGCTTTGGGCTTGAGTACCAATCGAAAAAAGGCTCAATACGAGCATAAAAGCAATAGATTTCAGCATAAGGTCAATAATTTGAGTGTGGATTAGTCTCGCAAAATAAAGGTTGAAGCTTCAAAAAACAACTTTTTTGCCTATTTTTGATTGCTTTAACCCCCTTCTAATGCCTACTTCTTCTCGTACAGTTTTGCCGGTACTGGTGTTTGCACAGTTTGCTGGAACATCACTCTGGTTTGCTGGAAATGCTGTGTTGACTACCCTTCAACAGTACTTAGGATTGCCTGTTACCTCCTTGAGTTACATCACCATAGCCGTACAATTAGGCTTCATCACAGGAACACTGGGATTTGCACTCATAGCCTTGCCTGATCGGATTCCATCCCGTTGGTTGTTTTTAATTTCCTCCTTATTAGGGGCCTTGTGTAATGCCTCCTTGCTAATAGCTAGTAGTTTACCTGAAGTGTTGGTAGGTCGTTTTTTGACAGGTATTTGTTTGGCGGGCATTTATCCGATCGGGATGAAAATCGCTGCGGAGTGGTTTCCACAAGGGCTTGGCAAGGCGCTGGGGCTCTTGGTAGGAGCTTTGGTGTTAGGGACAGCTTTTCCTCACTTATTGCGAAGTTATCAAGATGTACTTTCGTGGAAGCAACTCATGGTTGGAACCTCGCTATTGGCTATTGTTGGTGGCTTTAGTTTGTTTGTATTGATTCCTGCTACCAAAGGACGAGCAACTTCCAGCCGATTTGAGGTTGGAGGTGTTTTCAAAGCGTTTCAACAGTCCAGCTTCAAATCGGCAGCGTGGGGGTATTTTGGTCACATGTGGGAATTATACACCTTTTGGGCTTTTTTACCTTTGCTTCTTCACTATTATAATCAGCAACACCCCGATGCCTCACTTGCAGTGTCCTTTTGGGCTTTTCTGATTATTGCTATGGGATTGCTGGGCTGCGTAGTTGGTGGGTTTTGGTCGGAGCGAATCGGGAGTGTTCGGGTAGCCTACTATGCTTTATGGGTTTCGGGACTTTGCTGTTTGGGACTACTCGGCGCCGTTCAGTTGGCTCCCGCAGGATTTATTATGTTTTTGTTAGTGTGGGGCTTTGCAGTAGCAGCCGATTCCCCCCAACTTTCCTCATTGGTCGCAGGGTTTGCTCCTGCCGATTTAAAAGGCACAGCTCTCACCCTTTCTACCTGTATTGGTTTTAGTATTACTATTGTGAGTATTCAGCTTTGCCAATGGGCTTCTACTTACCTATCCTTGCCTGTAATATTGACAGGGCTTGCCTTAGGACCTATGGTTAGCATCGTAGCAATCAAGAAGCTGACGATATAACAAAAAAGCCTCGAATATCGAGGCTTTTTTACAATCAAATCTTAAAGCTTTTTATTTATTTCTTCGATTTTGTTGAAGATAGCACCTATATATTCGATAAAGTCCTTTTTGGTTACCATCTGTTCTTGTATCGAGTTAAACCGTTGGTCCATATCTTGTTTCATGGCGTCAAACCGTTGGTCCATGTCTTGTTTCATAGTATCAAACCGTTGATCAATACTTTCAAAGCGAGTATCAACTGCATCGAATCGTTTTTCAATTACAGTTTTAAACTCTAAAAACTCCTTTCGACTTACGGTTCGTTCGTAGCTATCAAGAACAGCATTAGCAAAATTTTCAAAAGCTTGTTTATCTACTTTATTATCCAATTTGGCCTCAAGCCTGTCCATTCGCTTATTGAAGAGATTTTGGTTATCTTCTAAGCGATCTACTTTCAGCAACAATTCTGCTAAAAGTTCTGCTAACGGACTCAGTCGTTGCTTGTCGTCCATGTCGTAACTAAAGCATAGACAAATATATTGAATCTCTACAATAGTTCAAATACACGCTCCATGCTTACAGCATTACCGATTTTGTCACGTAACTCGCTGATATGTACTCGTTCTTGCTCCATGCTGTCACGGTGACGGATGGTCACGGTGTCATCTTCCATGGTTTGGTAGTCAATGGCAATACAGAAGGGCGTACCAATCAAATCTTGACGAGTGTATCGCTTACCAATGGCTCCGCCGTCGTCATAAACGGTATTGAACGAATGTTTGAGCGATTTGGCAATGGCTTGGGCTTTTTCGGCTAAGCCGTCCTTTTTCACCAAAGGCAATACCGCTGCTTTGATAGGGGCCACTGCTGGATGAAACTTGAGATAAACCCGCTGTTTGGCGGTTTCGCCTTCGCCTACGGTTTCTTCGGTGTAGGCATTGCAGAACGTGGCCAAAAACAAGCGGTCAGCACCTACCGAGGTCTCAACCACGTACGGAATGTAGTTTTGGTTGATTTCGGGGTCAAAATATTGTTGTTTTTTCTTGGATAACTCTTGATGGTTGCGCAGGTCAAAGTCGGTGCGAGAGTGAATCCCCTCAATTTCTCTAAAGCCAAACGGAAACTGAAACTCAATGTCCACCGCAGCATTGGCGTAGTGCGCCAGCTTGTCGTGGTCGTGGAATTTGAGTTTAGCGGCTGGCAAGCCAATGGCCTTATGGAAATTCATACGAGCTTGTTTCCAATGCTCATACCATTCCATTTCGGAGCCAGGGCGAACAAAGAACTGCATTTCCATTTGTTCAAATTCCCGCATCCGGAACGTAAACTGCCGAGCCACGATCTCGTTGCGGAAGGCTTTTCCAATCTGCGCAATCCCAAATGGAATCTTCATCCGACCAGTTTTTTGTACGTTCAAGAAGTTGACAAAGATACCTTGGGCTGTTTCGGGGCGGAGGTAAATCAAACTGGCGTCGTCGGCTACGGAGCCAATCTGGGTGCTAAACATCAAGTTGAATTGACGTACGTCGGTCCAGTTGGCAGTGCCAGAAATAGGACAAACGATTCCTTCCGAAATAATTAAATCCCGAACAGCAGCGAGGTCTTCGGCACTAAGTAGGCGACCCATTTCGGCCAACAAGGCTTTTGCTTTGTCAGCGTCTCCCGCTTTTTCGTACTCTTCGGCTTTGGCTTCGAGGAGTTGGTCGGCACGATACCGCTTTTTAGAATCTTTGTTATCAATCATTGGGTCGTTAAACCCATCTACGTGACCAGATGCTTTCCAAGTGAGCGGGTGCATAAAAATAGCCGCATCCACGCCCACGATGTTGTCGTGAAGCATGGTCATGGCTTTCCACCAAAGCGTTTTGAGGTTATTTTTGAGCTCTACACCATTTTGGCCGTAGTCATAAACAGCCTGAAGGCCATCGTAAATTTCTGACGAAGGAAACACAAAGCCGTATTCTTTGGCGTGAGCGATGATGTCTTTTAGCGCAGTTGCGGTATCTTGTTTTTGTTCTGCCATTACGGGGGACGTTAGTTGTTGTCGGTTACCAGTTATCCGTTAATCGTGGTTGTTAAAAATTAATTCGAGTCAAAGTGCACCCGAACACTCCTTAGCCTGCAAAGATAGAGAGATAGGCTTAAAAAACATAAATTCAAGAAACTAAGCACCGAATAGAGTGGTGAATGGTTGAACTATCTCTAATTACTCATAGAAGTAAAAAATTGGTGTAGCGTATTCATGTAAACGCTAAAAACGCAAGCGGCACTTATCGAACGATAAATGCCGCTTTGGGAAAATGCGGTTGTTCTACTCCCAATCAGAACGAGTAAGGAGAATGACTATTTTCTAGTTACCAATTTCGAGTAACCAATCCTCAATATGCCTCATAAAACTTACGAACACGAGTGGTCAGGCGGTCATATATGGGCTTGCAGAACTCAATGAATAACTGCTGAGGGGGGGGGGGGATTTGTTCTTTGGTTTGGCAGATGCGTTTTTGGTCACTGTTGAGGGCTCGCTCATCGCCATTAAAATTGCCCCACTCGTTATTCCAAATGTATTCGCCTGGAAACTGCTCTTGCGTCAAGATTTTGTTAGAACGCACGTCAATAATCTGCATGTTCAGCAATCCTGTTGATTTCACCGATTTTCGGTTGAGGGTATATTTGGCGTTTACTCTGTTAAATACATCTACTTTTTTTCCATTGACGGTAGTCTGCCCCACTACTACACTGTCTTTGCTCGTCAAGGTTTCGGTATTGGAGGTAATCAAGGTTTGACCCACCACAAAGTCCACAAATTCTAACCTAACAATTTGGTCTGGGTTTTTGAGGTTGCTGCTACGGGCTTCTTCGGGGGTATAGAATCGCACGAACTTGTTCATGCGTCGGTTAGTAGCTAAGTATTCATTGATTTTACCTTGAAAATACTCATTACTAAGCTGATACAGCCGAGAATTGACCTGTGCTGGCTCCATAACTACTTTGAGCGAGGCATAAAAAAACGATTCGTCGAGAAGCCTATCTACGTCTCGATAGGTAGAAACCATATCCTTAGTGGCCGAAAAATGGTCATACGCCTGCCGGGCTACCATGCGGTCTTGTTTGTTTTGCATGGCATCTAACCCCGCTTCGTAATGGGCACTGGCGGCCAAGTTTCGAGCCGATTCTTCTTCGGTTTGGTAACGCTTGGGGTTTGGGAATAACTGGGAACAACTAGGGCAACGGCGAATTTCATCAGCCATTTTGTTAAGACTCATGTAGCTTCGGGCAGCCACATCCCATTTAAACGGGTCGGTTGAGGCTTCGGCTTGGCGAATATTTTCCAACAAATAGGCTTCTGCCTTTGGGTAAGCTTGTTGCAACACTTCGGTAGCAGAGCGATTGTCAGGACTACGGCGAAGCTTATCAACCGATTGCATGACGGACTCTTCGTAATTGCCACGGTCTAGGGCTTTTTTGCCTGAAGAGCCGCAAGCCACACAAAAAGCGGCAAGCACCAGAGTCGTCAAATACGAAATAGGATTGCGCATGGTGGTATCAGATGGAGGGGATAGTTTACAAACCGAAAAATAGGAAGGATTATCGAAATCTGCCAAACTTCGACGGTGGGATTTAACAAACGGTCGGAATTACTTCATTTTTGAACGTTTGACCAAATAGGAGGTTAAGATGGGGTCAAAGCCTTCGTTGATGTCGGCCTCGATAAAATCAATTTTGTACTGCCCGCACCGAAGCTTGAGTTCGTAATAAAACTTCTTTAGTTCGCTTTGGTAGTAATTCTTGACTTGAGCAGGTTGTACCTTGACTCGCTCGTTGGTTTCGAGGTCAATAAACTCATAGGGACGGTCTTCAAAGTCGAAGTTTTCTTCGGTTTTTTTGTCAGTGACATGAAACAGCAACACCTCGTGAAGGTTGTGGCGAAGGTGCTGCATGGCCGAAAACAAACGTTCGGAATTGGCAATGTCATCAAACATATCGCTAAAAATCACCACCAACGAGCGTTTGTGGATTTTTTCGGCAATCTCATGAAGTACATCGGCTACAGCGGTTGTTCGTTGGGGCTTGTTTTCTTTGAGCAGATTCTCTAAATCCAGAAAAATCTTGTGTATATGCGATGGGGTGGACTTGACAGGCGTTTGGATTTCGATTTGGTTAGAAAATGTAGTCAACGACACGGCATCTTTTTGTTTTTGGAGCATATAAGCCAAGGCCGCTGCTGCCAACACACTAAAAGTGATTTTTCCCTGTGTTTTTTCGGGATAGTACATCGAAGATGACGTGTCAATCAATAAATGACAGCGTAGATTGGTTTCTTCTTCGTAACGCTTGGTGTAGAGGCGTTCGGTTTTAGCAAATACCTTCCAGTCAATATGTCGGGTGGTTTCGCCTGTGTTGTAGAGGCGGTGCTCGGCAAACTCCACCGAAAAGCCATGAAATGGCGATTTGTGAAGCCCCGTTATGAAGCCTTCGACCATTTGGCGAGCCAAAAACTCAATGTTTCCATACGAACGTGCTTGGGCTAAATCAAATTTCATGGCAAATCAAATTATCTTGGCGCCTATGTTGGTTGGCCCCAAGCCCTACAATGTTGTGAGTTATTTCTCGTTTATTCGTCCCAACCGAGGTTGGTGTTCATTCAGCTAGCTAAGCAGCTCCACTCTAACCTTTCCACTCTAACCTTTTTCCTTTCACCTTTTCTCTCCCCTCATATCTCCTTAATTCCCACTACCTTACCCATATCCTCCCAAAATCTTGGATACGATTTTACAACCACGTCGGCATTATCAATTTTGATGTCAACCAACATCGAGAGAGGAGCAAAGGCCATCGCCATCCGGTGGTCGTCGTAGGTGTCAATCACGATGCCATTTTGAGGTGGTGGAGCAAAGGTGCCTTTTAGTTCATAACGCTCGTTGGGTACTACTTCTGCTAATTCTACCCCAAATTTTATTAATTCGGTCTGGAGTGCCTTCACTCGGTCAGTTTCTTTGATTTTCAAGCTTTCAATACCCGTTAGCGTCAACGGAATATTCATAGCAGCGCAACAAACCGAAATGGTCTGGGCCAAATCAGGGCAGTTGGTGAAGTCCCAAGTAAGCGATTCGGCGGCTTTCGTTTTAGTTAGCTTAACGCCTCTTTCGGTAAAACGAGATGTTACCCCCAAGTGTTTCATGATGTCCACCACCACGCTATCGCCTTGAAGAGAGTTTTCTTTCAAGCCCAATAGTTCTACTTCTGAGCCTTCGGGGGCCATCGCTACTGCACTGTACCAATAGCTTGCTCCTGACCAGTCAGACTCAATGCTGTATTGCTTTATCTGATACGATTGGTTTGGCACCACGAGGCGGTTATTCTTCCAGTCGGCTTCGTAATTAATACCAAAATACGCCATTTGTTGTAGCGTCATTTCGATATAGGGTTTTGAGCCTACCTCGCCTTCCAACTGAATCACAATCCCTTCGGGCAACATAGGGGCAATCATCAATAGCGCCGAGATATATTGGCTACTCACGCCGCCTTTGATAGAGATTTGATTGTTGCCCGAATACGAAAATCCACTGAGCCGAAGCGGTGGATACCCTTGTACTTGTAAGTAGTCTATATTTGCTCCTAAGCTTCGTAAGGCATCTACCAAACTTCCGATGGGGCGCTCGCACATGCGAGGCGTACCTGTCATTACTTTATGCTGCCCAGTTACGGCAAAATACGCTGTCATAAAACGCATGGTGGTACCCGCATCAATCACATCGGCAACGTATTCGGTCGATAGCAAGAGCCGCATCATGGTGCGTGTATCTCTGGCTTCGGACAAATTAGATAGTTCAGAACGAAAATCGGTAAGTGCATCTATAATCAAAGCTCGGTTACTCTCAGACTTAGAAGAGGGTAATTGAACTTCCACTTGAAAGGGTCTTTGCACTTTCCTTAAAAATAATCTTCTCAACGTGGTAGTTTAATTGGTGACTAAAAGGCAAAGGTACTCCGTTCGGTTCGGAAAGGCAAGTGAGCCATCTGGATAGGATGCGTATCTTTCTTGGGAAGAAACACAATGAAGGTTGACTTTCAGGAAGTTAGAGGGTTGTAGGGTTGGTGTGAGTAGTGTCAGATTGACAAATAATTGTAGAAATCGAATAAGAGATAGCCGTAAAAAGGGTCAAACGGCGCCGATTAGAGGCTTTTGAGGACTCGTAGCCGATGGCGCTTGTTGATTTTGTACACAGGATGGCTCAAAAAACGGGCTAGTACACCAAACAGCACAAATCCACCCGAAACCTTGGGCACACTGCTGTCATCCCAGTTGTTTTTCCAGCGTTTGGCATTGATAAAATCAGCCATAAAATAGCCCACTCCTGCTACGGGTGCAAAGTACTGCATACCAGAGACAAAGGGGATTCGCCGAGTGGCGTAGATTTTTTGGACGTCATGGAGATTGAAGCTGAGGGTCTCAAACTTACCCGTAATTTCGCTCCAAATCGCAAACGAAAATGTGCTGTCAGTAATGCCCGCAATATCACCTCGGTACTTGCGATGATCCAAGCGTGATTTAAAACGGATTTCATCGCCTATAAAGTAGCGAAGCCGCTTGGTTCCCATGTCTTTGTCTAAGACCAGATAGCGCTCGTTTTGAAGTAAGCTCCGCCCTTGAGTACCTGCTTTTTTGAGCAGCAATTCTTCTGCTGACTTGCGCATCAACTGCTCCTCAATAGGCACAGGGCGACCTTCTTGGGCCCATACACGAGCACCAAGCAACCAACAAAAGCTCCAAAACAAGTAAAAACGGCTCAATGGAAAGGAGTTCGCTAAAGTGGTTATTCCGTAATTTCTAACCCGTCAGAAGGTTCAGGTGATTTAGAAACGCCTCCCGACACAATAAATTTCATTGCTTCGGCGGTTGGGATGTTAAGCATCATTACATTTTCGGGCGGCACAAAAAACAAATCACCCGCAAAGGCATACGATTGAGGTAGGTAAACGGCTACTAAATTTTTGATATTGAGGTCTTTAAGGTCTGTTTGGGTAATGAAGCCCATTCGCCATACTTCGGTGTTTTTATCTAATTTGACCAGAACGGCTTGGTTGAATTTTTTTTGATTCCCCACAAAAGCCGATACCAAATCCTTGACCGAAAAATAGATAATCCGAACCAAGGGGAGATGGCTGAGGCCTTCTTCTAACACCCGCATGGCAGGTACGGCTATAAAGGTAGAACCAATCCAGCCAATAAACAGGATAACGCCAAGCACGGTGAGGAGTCCTCCACCTGGAAAATAGAAATAAAACTTGCTATCAATCCAGTTGAAAAGACTATATATAATATAGACTGTGACAAACAACGGAGCTAACAACAGCAAACCCCGTAAGAAAAATCCAAGTAGTCGGGAAGTGAAGCGGTTGAATCTCATACGATAATAACAACAGTTTGGCCAAAGGGATAGATGCTTGTCAATAATGCTAATAAATCTTGCAAGAATCTTTATTACAACAACATTCTAAGATGGTTTAGGTTCGGAAATAGGCAAAAAATTCTATCAAAAAATGTAAAACAAAAAAAGTCGTACCAACAGCACGACCTTTTCCTTTAACCTATGATGAATGAAAAAGGCACAGTCGGGCGACTAATGCCTTAACGTGGGCAATATACGGCTTTTTTTTGAATTAGTACTAACTCCACCAAATTATTCCCTGTTTTTTGCGAAAAATCACGAAAAATACTGAATTTCGCACCGGAATTTCCAAATCTTCATCGGCAAACGTATTCAATAACCTTATTTTCCAAAAAGCATTGACTTGCTTTTTGGAAAGCAATTGTTCCATCCCCAACCCAACTAATAGAACAGTATTGTTACCTGATTTACTTGGTTAATTCTTGAATGAAAACCAGATTCGCTCTGAATTCTAACTACAACTATTTTTGTAATGTTTTGATTATGAGGTAGTTGTTTGATGATAAGAACGATTTGGAAAAATCAAATCACAAAGGTGTTTTGATATACCAGTATTTCTGCCGTAACTTGCATAAACGTACCTAATTAATCCTATTTGAACCGTTGAAACCAACTGACATTTCAAACCCCGAGTACTTTCACAAAGTGGTGGATTGCCAGTATGCTTGTCCAGCGCATACGCCTGTGCCTGAATACATTAGGTTAATCGCCGCTGAACGCTACACCGAAGCGTATCTCATCAACTGGGAGTCGAACGTGTTTCCGGGTGTGCTTGGCCGCACCTGCGACCGTCCCTGCGAGCCTGCGTGCCGCCGTGGCCGGGTCGAAGAAGAACCAGTGGCTATTTGCCGCCTCAAGCGTGTAGCTGCCGACAATAAAGGTGAGCTGGACGCCATACTTCCGAAAGGACCTTTTCCCTCTAATGGCAAAAAAATCGCTCTTATTGGCGGGGGTCCTGCTTCGTTGACGGTGGCTCGTGACTTAGCCCCTCTTGGCTATGAACTCCACTTATTCGATGAGCAAGCATTAGGCGGTGGGATGATGCGTAGTCAGATTCCGTCGTTCCGCTTACCGGAGTCGGTGCTAAACCAAGAAGTGGGCTATATCCTGGATATGGGTATTCATTCTCATTTCAAAACGTATGTGTCAAGCCTCAAAGATGTGCTTTCACAAGGCTACGATGCGGTGTTTGTTGGAACGGGTGCTCCTCGTGGCAAAGACCTTGCTAACCTACCCGGACGCTGGGATGCCGTCAAAAACATTCATATTGGGATTGAATGGCTTGCCAACGTGGCCTTTGAACACACCAGCAAAATTGGCAAAAAAGTAATCGTGTTAGGAGGTGGAAACACTGCTATGGACTGCTGTCGTACGTCAAAACGCTTGGGCGGTGAAGATGTAAAAGTAGTGGTACGTAGCCCATTTGAAGACATGAGAGCTTCGCCATGGGAGATCGAAGATGCCCAACACGAAGATATTCCGATTTTGAACTGTCATGTGCCCAAAGAGTTTGTGGTTGAGAACGGCCAACTCAAAGGCATGAAGTTTGAGAAAGTAAAAGCAGTTTACGACGACAAAGGTCGCCGCTCGTTGGTGTCAACTGGCGAAGAAGACGTATTTATCGAAGCCGACGACGTATTGGTGGCAATTGGGCAAGAAAACAGCTTCCCGTGGATTGAACGAGACTTAGGCATTGAGTTTGATAAATGGGAACTCCCCGTGTTGAATCCAGTGACGTTTCAGTCCACCTTGCCGAATGTGTTCTTCGGTGGAGATGCTGCCATGGGGCCTAAAAACGTCATTACGGCCGTAGCACAAGGACACCAAGCAGCTGTTTCGATTGATTTGTTCTGCAACAATCAAGACCTAACGCAACGCCCAGCGCCATTTACGAACTTGGTGAGCCAAAAAATGGGTATCCACGAGTGGATTTATGACAACGACGTGGCCAGCGACCTTCGCTACAAAGTGCCTCATGCTGAAAAAACAACGACGCTCACCAACCGCAAAATAGAAGTAGAATTAGGCTTTGATGTCTCAACAGCCTTCAAAGAAGCGCAACGTTGTCTCAACTGTGATGTAGAGACGGTATTTACCGAAAATCGCTGTATAGAGTGTGATGCTTGTATGGACATTTGCCCGACCTCGTGCATTACGTTCACAACCAACGGCGACGAAGAAGACCTTCGAACACGCTTGGTAGCCCCCTCTATCAACCTATCACAAGACCTGTATGTATCTGACAACTTAAAAACAGGGAGAGTGATGGTCAAAGACGAAGACGTTTGTCTGCACTGCGGTCTCTGTGCCGAACGCTGTCCTACCTCAGCCTGGGACATGCAAAAATTCATGTATAAAGTTACAAAAGCAGGTCATTCATGGGAAGTAATAGCATCATAATCAACGATTTTGTAGTCCGTTTTGCCAACGTAAATGGTACAGGTTCGGCAAGTGCCAATAACATGTTTGCCAAGTCTATTTTCAGAATGGGTATTCCGGTTACGGCCAAAAATATTTTCCCTTCCAACATCCAAGGACTACCTACTTGGTACGAAGTGCGCATCAGCGAAAAAGGTTATTTGGGCCGCCGTGAAGGAGTAAACATGATAGTGGCACTCAACCCACAAAGTATGCGCCGAGACGTGGACATGGTGATGCTGGGTGGGTATTTTGTCTATGATAGCACCAAACATTTGCACAAAGAGTTTGTTCGTGACGACATAACGTATATCGGAATTCCGATGATGGAAATCTGTATGCGAGAATATGCTGACCCTCGCCAGCGACAATTGTTCAAGAATATTATCTATGTAGGGGCTTTGGCTACGCTATTAGACATTGAAATTGACGTAGTGAAAGGAATCATTGCCGATGAGTTTAAGAAAAAGCCAAAACTCATCGAGCCTAACTACCATGCGCTTCAGTTAGGCGTTGATTACGTTAAAGAACACTACCAATATCCACTTGATATTCGAGTAGAACGCCGAGACAAGGTAGGGGATAGTATTGTGATAGACGGTAATACGGCTTGTGGTATCGGGGCAGTGTATGCAGGTGCCACGGTAGCGGCTTGGTATCCGATTACGCCTTCGACTTCGCTGGTCAATGCCTTTGAAAAATATGCTAACCGCTTGCGGATAGACCCTGTAACAGGTCAGAAAAACGTAGCCATTGTACAGGCCGAAGACGAATTGGCTGCTATGGGGATGGTAATTGGGGCCTCTTGGAATGGTGCCCGGTCGTTTACGGCTACCAGTGGACCGGGTGTATCGCTGATGTCAGAGTTTTTGGGCTTGGCTTATTTTGCCGAAGTCCCTGCTGTATTGGTGGACGTACAACGAGGCGGCCCTTCTACAGGAATGCCTACCCGCACACAACAGTCAGATATTTTAGCTGCTGCGTATGCTTCACATGGTGATACCAAACACGTGCTGTTGTTTCCGAGTAACCCGAGCGAAGCCTTTAATATGATGGGACAAGCCTTTGATTTGGCTGAGTTTTTGCAAACGCCCGTGATTGTGATGAGCGATTTGGATTTGGGTATGAACGAGCACTTGTCGCCGCCGCTGAAGTGGAACGAAAACCGCCGCTATGACAGAGGTAAGGTGTTAAGTGCACAACAACTGGATGAGCTAAAAGACTACGGACGCTACAAAGATGTGGATAACGACGGGGTAGGCTACCGAACTATTCCGGGTACACACCCTACAAAGGGAGCGTTTTTTACCCGAGGGTCGTCGCACGATGAGTATGCTCGCTATACCGAAGACGGCAAGGCGTATGCGGGGAGCGTAGAACGGTTGCTCAAGAAATGGGAAACTGCTAAGACCTTGGTGCCTAAGCCCGAGTTTTACCAGACCGAAAAACAAAGCGACTACGGGATGATTTTCTTTGGAACAACCACATACCCCGCCTTAGAAGTGCTAGACTTGCTCAAAGAGGAAGGCATCGCCATTGACGCTATGCGAGTGGCAGCGTTTCCGTTTGATGAAAGTATCGAAGCGTTTATCGAATCGCACGAGCAGGTGTTTGTGATTGAACAAAACCGTGATGCACAGTTTAAATCGTTGCTCGTGAATGAATTAGAAGTGCATCCTAAAAAGCTTTTGTCGGTGCTGAATTATGACGGTATGCCCTTTACTGCCCAAACCATTCAGAAAGCAGTGTTAAGCAAAATGCCTGTGGACCTTGTGTAAGCAGCGTGCTTGCCTCTACACGCCCTTTGACTAACATCTGTTTTTCATGTTTCTAACGTCTTAAAAAGCTATGTCTTATATAAAACCCAAATTTCGCCACCCAGAGTTGCCTGCCAATGCCCTAGGGTACTCCAAAAAGGACTACGAAGGTGTGATTTCTACCCTTTGTGCAGGCTGTGGTCATGACTCTATCAGTGGAGCCATCGTACAAGCTTGTTACGAAATGTCGCTGCAACCCCACCGTCTGGCTAAGCTGTCAGGGATTGGTTGTTCGTCAAAAACCCCCAACTACTTTTTGAATAACTCGCACGGTTTCAACTCGGTACATGGTCGGATGCCTTCGGTGGCTACGGGCGCTTACTTGGCCAACCGTGATTTGATTTATATGGGAGTTTCGGGCGATGGCGACACGGCTTCTATTGGTATGGGGCAGTTTGTTCATGCGATCCGCCGTAACCTGAATATGGTGTATATCGTCATGAACAACGGCTGCTACGGACTCACCAAAGGCCAAGATTCTGCTACTGCCGACAAAGGTTCAATTAGCAAAGCAGGGTCTAAAAACCCATTCGAAGCCATTGATTTGGCTGGGTTAGCCCTTGAGCTTGGGGCCACGTTTGTGGCTCGCAGCTTTTCGGGCGACAAACGCCAGTTGGTGCCAATGATTAAGGCGGCCATGTCGCATCATGGCTTTGCGTTGATTGACGTGGTATCGCCTTGTGTAACGTTTAATAACAACGACGGCTCTACCAAGTCGTACGACTACATGCGTGACCACATGGAAGCCTTAGCCGAAATAGGTTTTGTTCCTGAAAAAGAAGAAATTACCGTTAGTTACAGTGAAGGTACTTCTAAGTCGGTTGAGATGCACGATGGGTCGTTGATTCAGCTTCATAAACTGGCCGATGGTTGGAACCCAGAAGACCGTAACTCCGCCGTGCAACGCCTCCAAAAAGCCCGTGCCGAAGGTGAAATCCTGACAGGATTGTTGTACATTGACTCAACGAGTCAGGATCTACACGATATTCTGAATACCTCGCACCGACCGTTAAATACTCTTCAAGAAGAAGACCTTTGCCCAGGCGATGCTAAATTGGAAGCTATCAATCAAGAATTTAGATAAAAATTGCCTGATAAAACAATCTGAAGCCTTCTTAGTTCATCGCTAAGAGGGCTTTTTGTTTTTTGTACTTTCACTTTGCAGGTAAGAGCGTTCTTACTTACACAGGTGATACATGTGTCACTGTCATGTCCTCACCACACTTTATCCAGCAATAGCTATGCGAATTGTTATCACTACTCCCGTACGTCAGTCTATCCAGCAAGTTTGGAATGGATTTACCGTTGACTTATTTAAGCAATTATCACCGCCGTTTCCACCTGTAAAAGTCCTCCGTTTTGAAGGCTCTTTGACGGGCAATGAAGTAGCTATTGAACTCAATTTCGGAGTATTCAGTCAGCAATGGATTAGCAAAATTACCAGCCATCATATCGGCGTTGATGAAATCTATTTTGTAGATGAAGGTACCCAACTGCCGTTCTTTTTACGCTATTGGCATCATAAGCATCGGTTGGTAAATCGGCAGGGAACGTGTGTAATTATTGACGAAATCACATTTCGTACCCCTTCAGGTTTGACGGATTTGATTTTTTATCCGATATTGTACGCTCAGTTTCTTTACCGTAAGCCCATCTATCGAAAAATCTTTTCCTGACGCCTTATGAAATTAAATAGTGTTACCACTAAAATCTTTGCCGGGATGCTCATTGGTATCGTCTTCGGCTATGCCCTTAACAAAAGCCTTTCTCCCGAAAGTATTGATACATGGAGCAACTATCTTAACCTGCTGAGTAAGATTTTTTTGCGGCTTATCAAGATGATTATCGGGCCGTTGGTGTTCTCGATTCTGACTGTTGGGATTGCTAAGCTAGGTGATTTCAAATTGGTGGGGCGTATCGGCCTAAAGACTTTAGGTTATTTTTACTTTGCTACTATTTTGTCGTTAATCACAGGACTAGTAGCGGTTAACCTTTTACAGCCTGGTGCGGGCATGCAAGGGAAATTACCTGCCGCAGGAGCCGAAACGGGCGTAGAGACCAAGAAAATGACCTTGGAGAATTTCATCGAACACTTGATTCCAGAAAGTATTTTCCAGTCGTTAGCCACTAATGAGATTTTGCAAATTGTGATTTTTGCCATTTTCTTCGGAGTGGCTACTGCCGCTATTGGTGACAAAGGTAAGGTGATTATCAAAGGCTTGGATTCAGTATCCGAAATCATGTTCAAGATTGTGGGCTATGTAATGCAGTTTGCGCCGTATGCCGTTTTTGGGGCTGTTTCGAGAGTAGTTGCCCAAAAAGGCTTAGGTATTTTGGCTGATTACTTGTACTTAATCATCTGTTTCTTTGCTACGTTATTGTTCTTCTTGCTGGTGGTGTTGCCTGTGATCTGCATGGTAGCCAAAGTGCCGTATTGGAAATTGCTATCGTATGTCAAAAATGCCTTGTTCTTGTCGTTTGGTACGGCGAGTTCGGAAGCTTCGATGCCTTTGCAGATAGAGCAATTGAAAAAATTTGGTTGTTCGGAGCGGATTGTGAGCTTTGTGTTGCCATTGGGCTATTCGTTTAACTTAGATGGCTCGATGATGTACATGACCTTTGCAACGGGTTTTATTGCGCAAGCATACGGGGTAGATTTGAGTTTAGGACAACAGGTAACCATGCTGCTAACCTTGCTCATCACCAGCAAAGGCATTGCAGGGGTACCGAGAGCCTCGTTGGTAGTAATTGCCGGAACGATGTCGCTGTTTAACCTACCTTCTGAGGGCTTAATTTTGTTGTTTGCGGTTGATTGGCTGTTAGATATGGGGCGTTCGGCTACGTCGGTGGCGGGCAATGCTGTGGCTACAGCTATTGTTTCAAAATGGGAAGGGGAACTCACCGAACCCTTAGCTCCCGCTTGATAAAAGCTGCGTTAAATTTAGGATAAAGATTTGGTTTTCAGGAATGAAAAAAGTACATTACAACGCTTTTACTCCTCACTCGTCTTTTTTACCTAAACCCTTTATTACATTATGGAACAAAAACTGCCACTCGAGAATGAACTCGAACCGATTTTTCTTGGGAAGTTTCCACCTTTCCCTGACAATGTAAAGGAAATCCTTGTTAAAATTGCTCCTATTTTGGCTATTATTGGAGTCGTATTTGGAGCGTTTGGCCTACTTGGAGCACTTGTCTTAGGCGGCGGGGCTACTGCCATTGGAGCCATGTCGTATGGCTCAGGTGCTGCCTTCTGGATTTCAATGGCATTTTTAGCTGTTTTGGTCGTTGTTGAAGCGTTAGCGATTCCTAAGTTGTTTAAACGGCAAAAAGGAGGTTGGAATCTGATGTATTATGCCACCTTGATTTCGTTGCTGAATTCGCTCGTAACAGGAATTTTAAGCGGAGGCATTGTAGGGGCTATCATCTCCATTCTGATTGGTGGAATTATTGGCTTCTGGATTCTTTTTCAAATTCGAGATAAATACACTGGATAATCAATAACAAATGGAAAATCAAACTCCTGTACCTGCTCCCTCTGATAATGGCAAAACGGTGGCCATCATTTCATACCTAACGCTGGTGGGTCTCATCATTGCGTTTGTTCTCTACAGTAGCAACAAAACGGCGCTGGGGGCGTTTCATTTGAGGCAAACGCTTCTGTTGTATATCAGTGGAATAGTGATTGCCTTTGTCAATATCATTCCGATTCTGGGGCAAATTGTGTGGTTTGTTTCAATCATCGCTTTGTTTATTTTTTGGCTAATGGGTTTAATTTCGGCCCTTAATGGCGAAATGAAGCCGATTCCGGTTATTGGCGAAAAAGCACAAGAGCTATTTTCTGGAATTTAATTCACGATAATCAAGCATAAAAAAGCACGAGTTTCGAAAGGGCTCGTGCTTTTTTATGCCGTTTGTAAGGCGCAATCGCCACTTTTCAAATTTAATGCTACTCGTTAGGGTATTTCATTACTTTTGACAACAGTATTAACCAATAACTTATCGCAAACGTGTACCTCTTAGAAGCTCAGAACGTAGTAAAGCGCTACGCCAATCACACCGCCTTGGCAGGAGTGAGTATTCAGGTGCCTAAGCAAAGTATTTTTGGGCTGCTTGGCCCAAATGGCGCAGGAAAAACCTCTCTCATTCGTATCATCAACCAAATCACTGGACCCGACGAAGGCCAAATCTTGTTTAACGGCCAGCCCCTTCAGCCTAATCATATTGACCAGATTGGTTACCTGCCCGAAGAACGGGGTCTTTACAAAAAAATGAAAGTAGGGGAGCAGCTTTTGTACTTGGCCCAGCTCAAAGGCTTGTCCAACAAGCAGGCTATGGAAAAACTCCGTTACTGGTTTCGTAAATTTGAGATTCAGACTTGGTGGGAAAAAAACGTGCAGGATTTGTCGAAGGGGATGCAGCAAAAAATTCAGTTTGTGGCCACCGTGCTGCACGAACCCGAACTGGTGATTTTGGATGAGCCCTTCTCTGGTTTTGACCCCATCAATGCCAATTTGCTCAAAGACGAAATCTTAGAAATGCGTGAAAAAGGGACGACTATCATTTTCTCGACGCACCGCATGGAGTCGGTAGAAGAACTGTGCGACGATATTGCGCTCATCAACAAGTCAAAGGTGGTGTTGCATGGCAATAAAAAAGCCATTAAGCAGCAGTTTAAGGATAACTCCTTTACGATTGAATACCACGGCTCGTTACAAGAACTGCCAGCACCGTATCAGTTGCTTGAAACGAAGGAAATTGAACCCAATTACCACAAAGCCTTTGTCCGAATCGGCGAAGGTGGCGAAGTGAACGCCCTCGTTGGCCAATTGATTAGCCAAGTGGAGCTACGTTCATTTCAGGAGAATATTCCTTCGTTTAACGAAATCTTCATCAAAGTGGTGGGTGGCGAAGCTCCCTCTGAAGACTAAGCGTTGGCAACAGATTCTTTCACTCATTCAACAACTCTAGATTCACGCAATAGATATGAACAAGATTTTCCTCATCATTCAACGTGAGTATCTCACCCGAGTCAAGAAAAAGTCATTTTTGTTACTCACTTTCTTAACTCCAATTTTGATTACAGCCATTTATGCCATTCCGGTGTTACTGTTTTCGACGGCCAAAGAGGTCAAAAAGATTACAGTCATTGATGAAAGCAAGCTATTGAACGACGCTTTTAAGGACACAGATACTCGTGACTATACGTATTCGCAGACGCTTGCCCTCGATGCTGGCAAAAAGGAATTGCTTTCCAAAAAGTGCGATGTGTTGGTGTATGTGCCTCAAAACATCATGGAAGCGCCCAAAACCATGCGGATGTTTGCCGAAAATGGCATCAGCTTAGACCTACAAAGCGATATTGAACGAGATGCCGAGAAAACCTTAGAAAAACTACGCTTGCAAAAAGCAGGCATTGACCTCAAGCTGGTAGAAGACGCCAAGGTAAATGTAGATGCTGATACCTACAACCTTAGCGAAGAAGGCGAAAAAGACAGTAGTTCAGGTGCAGCCACAGCCATAGGAATCATTTGCGGGGTGCTGATTTATATGTCTATTTTTATTTACGGTGCACAAGTGATGCGTGGCGTCATGGAAGAGAAAATGAACCGTATTGTAGAAGTGATTGTGTCGTCAGTGAAGCCATTTGAGCTGATGTTGGGCAAAATCATTGGCTTGGGCTTAGTGGGCCTTACGCAGTTTTTACTTTGGATTGTGCTTACCATCGGGATTACTACGTTTACCAGCACCGTATTGGGCTTTAATCGCTACGAAGCGCAACTAAAACAGATAGAAAATGTAACAGGCCAAAAAGCAGGCATTGGAAAAGCAGACGACCCCAAAGCAAAGGCCGTACAGCAAGAAATGGGCTTCAAAGTAGCCAAGGCTATGAAAGCCGTGAAAACCTTACCCTTGGGCAAGATTCTGTTTACGTTCTTGTTTTACTTCTTGGGTGGATATTTGTTTTACGCTGCTTTGTTTGCTGCCGTAGGGGCGGCGGTTGATAGTGAAACTGATACTCAGCAGTTTATGCTGCCAATTACCTTGCCAATTATCATTTCGTTTTTCTTTGCCCAGTACGTAATCAACGAACCCAACGGCTCTATTGCGTTCTGGGCTTCGATTGTGCCTTTTACTTCGTCTATCAACATGATGGTACGGATGCCCTACGACCCACCGATGTGGGAAGTGCTGCTTTCGATGCTCTTACTGGTGTTGGGCTTTATCGGTACTACTTGGCTGGCCGCTCGTATTTATCGAGTAGGTATTTTGATGTATGGCAAGAAGGTGAATTTTAGGGAATTGTCTAAGTGGTTGTTTTACAGAGGATAAGACCTTGACGCAAAGAAAAAGCCCTGCTTTGGCGGGGCTTCTTTGTATCTAATTATTGGTTTTTTAGTTATAAGTGGCTGTTTGTTAGTTATTTATGGATCGAAGTAGTACTTAACTAAGCCAACTGCAAGGAAAACGAAAACGTAGTCCCCACCCCTTCTTGGCTTTCAAACCAAATCTGCCCGCCTTGGGCTTCTATAAAATCTTTGGCGATGGCTAGCCCCATACCGGTGCTGTTGGTGTCGGATGTGTGGAAAAATTTATCGAAAATATGAGCTTGTACCGCTGCAGGGATGCCTTTGCCTTGGTCTCGTACCTGACACACCAACTGGTGCGCCTGCACGAGCGGCGTTATCTCAATGGTAGCGTATTCAGGGCTGTTTTTGAGGGCGTTGGTCAGTAGATTGATGAGCACCCATGCAGTTTTGTCAGGGTCGGCTTTGACAAATGGAAATGATTGCGGCTCAAAGCGAAGCAAGATGTGTTTTTGAGTGGCTAAAAAATCAACGGCTTGTAGCGCATAGTTGACGACCTGAACAAGATCTGTTTCTTGTACATGTAATTGGATTTGCCCTGACTCTGCTTGAGTAAGATTCAGCAATTCGCCTGTGATGTTAAGGAGACGTTCGCTATCGTCTTTTAAGTGTTTGATTAGTTTGCTTTGCTCGGGATTGAGCGAGCCAATGCGTTCGTCTTCCAGTAGTTTCAAGCTCATTTTGATAGCCGAAAGGGGTGTTTTTAACTCGTGCGAGATGGTGGCAATGAAATTGGTTTTTGCCAAATCTTTTTCTTGGAATGAGGTGATGTTTCGTAGGAGAATCACCAGCCCAACAGCCTGACCAGAAGGGTCTTGAATCGGTATTACTTCACGAGAAAAATAACTTTCCTTGTCGTTGGCAAAAATTTTGAGCGGTTTGGTATCAGTAGGGTTTTGAAGCAGCAGCCGAAGCAAATCGTTTTGTAAGGCTACGTCAGGAGCATATCGGCCCACTACGGTTTGGGCATGGAGGTTGAGCAGGTTTTCGCCAAGTTGGTTGATAAACAGGATGTTACTTTTTTCATCGAGCCCCACTACGGCATCCGACATGTTGTTGATGATGGTCTCAATGCGTTTTTTTTCTGAAAGGAGCTTCTGCAAATTGCTGTTTTCGTACTCGTCTAATTTTTCGGCCATGCGGTTGAAGGTACGGGCCAATTCGCCAAACTCGTCGCTTGATGTGAAGTGAAGGCGTTCGGAGAAATTTCGTTCGGTCACTCGCCGGATACTCTCGGTCAACTGCTGAATGGGGTTAGCAATGTAACCAGGCAAATTGAACAGAAGCGTAAAGGCGATCAGCAAACTTCCGGTAACAATAAAGGCCAAAACCGTAGCGGAGCGTTGGGCATTATGAAGCGTAAGGTCATGCTTACGGAAAATCGCCTGCCGATTGAGCGTGTTGATTTCAGACAAACCCTTCTCAAAGGCCGTAAGCGCTACTTGGTTTCCTGATTTGAGTTGCTGAAAGGCATTTCGTACATGCTGTGTCGCTTCTTGTTCGCCTACTTCGGTAACATTATGTTCTTGTGACACCAGATTGCTTTCTACCGTTTTCCAGTCGTTATTGTGGGCAGCTTCTCGCATTTTTTCTACGTAATCAATGCTTTCGTAGTTGTCTTGCAAAATATTTCGAGCGTCTTTCATTAAAGTGTTCAGGAAAAAGTAGCCCAATCCCCCCGACACCAAGATGAGAGAGAAGAAGAAAATCAGACCCCAAGTGAGCTTCGTTTTGATAGGTAAGCGAATCATAGTGCCAAAGGTTAGCAAATCATAAATACCTCAACTCAGAATGATTAGGTCAATGTCTGAGGCTGTGAGTTTGTTTAATAACGAGTTGAAGATATTGGTTTTCAGAATAATCTGAAACAAATTAAGGTGCGGTTTTCCAATCAGGACAGTTGTGATTTGATGGCGTTCGGCAGTCTGGATGATGGCGTTTGAAACGTTGTAATCTTCTACCCGTATGATTTCGGCACCTAATTCGGTGGCCAACTTAAAATTATTGATGAGGTGCCGTTGGGCAGCGAGTGAAATTCGGTCTTGACTTTCGGCGGGAGTTTGTACATACAGCACCCACCATTTGGCTTGGTAATAGCCAGCCAGTCGGGCTGTTTTGCGCAAAATCGTCTTGGCCGTTTCGTGATTAGAACTAATACAAGCCAGCAGGCGTTCGGGGCGGAGGTTAGAACGAGACGACAGTTCACTTTCAATCTTGCGCTCTACTTGCGAGGTGACCTCACGAAGCGCTAAGTCTCTCAA
This sequence comes from Spirosomataceae bacterium, assembly GCA_046329195.1. Taxonomy (GTDB): domain Bacteria; phylum Bacteroidota; class Bacteroidia; order Cytophagales; family Spirosomataceae; genus JAXLVB01. The sequence continues at coordinate 550,425 of JAXLVB010000002.1, forward strand.
TTGAAGGAGTTTATCCGACTGGAAGAAATTCTTTAGGGCTATTTCTATCTTATCGGCAGTATAAATTTTACCTTCTCGTAGGCGATTAATCAACTCGTCGGCGGTGAGGTCAATCGTCACGACTTCGTCAGCCATTCGGAGCACACTGTCGGGTACTCGCTCGGTAATAGGCACGCCGGTGATGCGTTCTACCTCGGCATTGAGGCTTTCGATGTGTTGGATATTCACGGCACTCACCACGTTGATACCTGCCTGGAGCAAATCCACTACATCTTGCCAACGCTTTTCGTTTTTGCTGCCCGGCACATTGGTATGGGCGAGTTCGTCCACAATTACTACTTCGGGGTGCTCATTCAGGATGGCTTGTAAGTCCATCTCTTCCAATGATTTTCCCTTGTAAAAGATGCTTCGCCGAGGTACTTGTGGAAGCCCTTCCAATTGTGCAACGGTATCGGCTCGATGGTGCGTTTCGACAAACCCAATTTTGACGTTGACCCCATTCTGCAACAAACTTCTGGCCTCTTGCAACATTCGGTAGGTTTTGCCTACTCCAGCACTCATGCCGATATATACTTTGAATTTACCCCGACGAGCACGACGAATGAGCTCTAAGAAGTATTCAACAGAACGTTCGGTTTCCATGCGGTTAAAAACTTAGAGCTAAGGAAGTAGTCAATGCGGTATTGGTTGATTTACCATCAAAAATGGCGTCTTTGCTTTGGTACTGCTTTGCTTCGAGGCGGCACAAAACCTTATCGAAAGGGCTAAAGTCCACATTGATTGAATAGCCAACTGTCTGAAAACCATTGGGTGTATTGGTACTCACTATCACCCCTTTAGTATCTTGATAGTATTCCCAGCGCCCCGAAAGCGACCAGTTGGGGCTGAGTTTTTGTTGGACTATCACAACGGGTGTAATCCAATGAGAATAAGCATTACTGCCTTTTGCTTGTTGTTCCCAGCCTATGTCGAAGCCCACCATGGCACCTGTTTGTTGACTCAACTGGAATTGTTCATAAAAATCATGAAAATATCGGTTTCTTTGGTCTAGGTCGGGTTTGTCATTTCCCAGAAAAGTACTAGAATTCAGCGTGATAGTCGCCGAGGGTTTGTACTGAATCTGAGTGCCAATGTTGAGACTTGTATTACCATCTACTCGTTTGATTCGTTGCCAGCCATTGAGCACAAAGCCTGCCAGCAGCCATTTGCCGTTGGGTGAAAGATAGGATAGCTTGACACCACTTTCATAATAGGGTGAATTTTCGGCAGCCAGACTGCGGGTAAGTGTCCAACAATCTTTGCCAATGGCGCTTTCAAACCCGATATGTGATGAAAACACGCCTGCATCGAGCCATAAATCCCGTTGTCGAGAAAGTTTGATGCCTACGTTGGCTTCGTAAATGGCTCTTAATAGTTCGGGTTCGGCTGCCAAATTATATTGCGCATACGTACCCGCCATTAGGGCGAGGTTTGCCCTGACTTGTACTTGTGAATAGCTGGCTTTTAAGAGAGCTAAGTTGGGTGCTACCTCGTTGACCCGAGTATGATTATACAAAAAACTTGGACGGGTATTTTGTGTTGGATTCGCAAAATCCTTCCCGTAATAAACCTCTATGTATCCATTCAGTGTAAGTGGTGATTTTTCTTGTGCCAAACTGACAAAATTTAGCAAAACGAGCCAAAAAGAACAGAACCGTTTCATAAGGGATGAAGTGTTTGAGCTATAAACAGTCTGTTAAATTACAGTCATTACCCTATATAACTGTAATTTATAACTGGTCAAGCGCCAAATTTAAGGCTAAAACATTGACTTTTTCTGTACCAAACAAACCTAACAATGGCTTTTGAACGTGCCTTTCGACCAAGTCTTTCAATTGATTTTCAGAAAGATGACGAGTCTTTGCAATGCGAGGAACTTGAACCAGCGCACCTTGTGGAGAGAGGTCTGGGTCGAGGCCACTGCCCGAGGCCGTGAGTAGTTCGGCAGGGACATCGGCGGGTTTGACACTGGGATTATGAACCAAAAAGGTGTCGAGCCGAGCCTGTACAACGTGTTGATAATCAGGGTTAGAACCTGCTTTGTTGGAGCCACCTGATGCAGCTGCATTGTAGGCGACCGCCGAGGGTCGTGACCAAAAATAACGGTCTTGCGTGAATGATTGCCCTACCAAGGCCGCCCCGACCGGTTGGCCTTGGTGCATGACCCATGCTACTTGCCCTTTGCTGGGTGTAAGTTGGGCAATGAGCCAGACTATGCTTGGGTAAACAAAGCTGACCAATACAAGTAACAATAATGTCAGCTTCAAAGCGGGAAAAAGATGTAGTTTCATGAGTTTTTTGTTATTAAAGTGTTCATAATCAAACTGTAATCTTGTGGGTGTACAAGAGAAGCAGACTAAAACACGATACCTACCGCTAAGTCAATCAGTTTGATTCCGACAAAAGGTACTATCACCCCGCCTAATCCATACACCAAAAGATTGCGTCGGAGCAAGGCACTGGCGCCAATGGGCTTGTAGGCTACTCCTCTGATAGCGAGCGGAATCAACAAGGGAATAATGATGGCATTGAAGATAATGGCGGATAAAATAGCACTTTCGGGGCTATGGAGCCGCATGATGTTGAGGGCTTGTAGCGAAGGCACAGCCGTTACAAACAAGGCAGGCACAATGGCAAAATACTTGGCTACATCGTTGGCAATGCTGAAGGTAGTGAGCGTTCCACGAGTCATCAATAACTGTTTGCCGATTTCGACAATCTCAATGAGTTTGGTGGGGTCGTTGTCCAAATCCACCATATTGCCAGCTTCTTTGGCGGCCTGTGTGCCCGAATTCATGGCCACGCCCACGTCGGCTTGCGCTAGGGCGGGGGCATCGTTGGTGCCGTCGCCCATCATGGCTACCAGTTTGCCTTGAGTTTGTTCGGCTTTGATGTAGTTCATTTTGTCTTCGGGCTTGGCTTCGGCAATAAAGTCATCCACACCTGCTTTTTCGGCAATGTACCGGGCTGTGAGCGGGTTGTCTCCAGTGACCATTACGGTTTTCACCCCCATTTTTCGTAACCGTTCAAAGCGTTCTTGAATCCCCGTTTTGATAATGTCTTGTAGTTCAATCACCCCCATTACGTTGCCGTTTTCGGCTACTACTAAGGGGGTGCCTCCATTCTGGGCAATTTGTTTGACCTGTGCTTCACAACTCGCAGGAAACGTATTGCCAGCCTTTTCAACCCACTTCTTAATCGCATCAGCTGCCCCTTTTCGGATACTTCGACTACCTAAATCAAGCCCTGACGAACGAGTCTCGGCAGTGAATTTGATGTACTGAAGCTCTTGTTCCTGACCAAGAAGCAACGGAGCTGTAAAGCCTTGTTGAGATGCCAGTTCGAGAATGGATTTGCCCTCGGGCGTGTCATCTGCCAGCGACGAAAGCAAGGCAACCGATACAAAACTCTCCAAGGTTTGTCCCTCAGCAGGATAAAAATGAGTGGCTTTGCGGTTCCCTATCGTGATGGTGCCAGTTTTGTCTAGCAAGAGGGTATCTACATCGCCAGCCGTTTCGACGGCCTTCCCCGATTTGGTAATCACATTGGCTCGTAAGGCCCTGTCCATGCCTGCAATGCCGATAGCCGACAACAAACCACCGATGGTTGTTGGAATCAGGCACACAAAAAGCGAAATAAAAGCGGCAATCGTGATGGGGGTATGGGCGTAATCGGCAAAGGGCTTGAGTGTTACACACACGATGATAAACACCAAGGTGAATCCTGCCAACAAAATGGTGAGGGCGATTTCGTTAGGCGTTTTTTGACGAGAAGCACCTTCTACCAAGGCAATCATTTTATCCAAAAAACTCTCACCAGGTTCGGTGGTTACTAATACTTTAATTTTGTCAGAAAGCACTTTTGTTCCTCCTGTTACCGATGATTTATCGCCTCCTGCTTCTCGAATCACTGGGGCAGACTCACCCGTAATGGCCGATTCATCAATGGTCGCAATCCCTTCAACAATTTCTCCATCTGAGGGGATAATGTCTCCGGCTTCACAAATGAATAAATCGCCTTTCTGGAGTTGAGAGGAGCTAACAGTCTGTATTTCATTTACTTTGAGTTCGCCAAATAAAACTATTTTTTTAGCAGGAGTCTCTTCACGAGTTTTACGTAAACTATTGGCTTGGGCTTTGCCACGAGCCTCTGCGATGGCTTCGGCGAAATTGGCAAAGAGCAAGGTCAAGAGCAAAATACCGAACACGAGTGCATTGTAAGCAAACGTGCCTTGGTCGGTAAAGTTGAGGCTATACACTGTTACGAACAGCATAATCACTGTACCGATTTCGACGGTAAACATCACTGGATTCCGAACCAATTGGATAGGATTCAGTTTTACGACCGATTCCCAAAGCGCTACTTTGACCAGTTCGGTTGGAAAAAGCGCAGAAGATTGTGATTTCATGAGAAAATGCGTTGTAAGTACTCAATATGGTGTGCTATACACCCCTACAATTTGTAAATGTTGATGGAAGGCCATCTAGTATTAAAAGTATTCAGCCAAGGGGCCGAGCGCCAAAGCAGGGAAAAACGATAGCGCTGCCACAATCATCATCACAGCAAAAACCATCACCCCAAACGTAGCAGTGTCGGTTTGAAGCGTTCCTGCCGACTCAGGTACCTGCTTTTTCTGAGCCAAAAGTCCCGCAATGGCCACTGGGCCAATCAGTGGTAGAAAGCGGCTGAGTAACAGTACAATACCTGTCGAAATATTCCAGAAGGGGTTGTTGTCGCCCAAACCTTCAAAGCCGGAGCCATTGTTGGCCGATGACGACGTAAACTCATACAGCATTTCCGAAAACCCATGAAAAGAAGGGTTATTAAGCCAACCAACCGATGGGTCTTGTTGATACAGATAGCACGCCAATGCGGTGCCTGCCAAAATCAGGAAGGGGTGGAATAAAGCCACAATCATGGCAATTTTCATCTCTCGTGCTTCAATCTTCTTGCCCAGCCACTCGGGTGTGCGCCCCACCATGAGGCCCGAAATGAATACGGCCAAAATCAAGAAAATATAAAAATTCAAGAACCCGCAGCCCACTCCACCAAAAATGGCATTAATCATCATGCCGAGTAGGGCAAGCATTCCTGTGAGGGGTGTGAGGCTGTCGTGCATGGCATTGACAGAGCCGTTAGAAGTAGCTGTGGTGGCAATGGCCCAGTAGGCCGAAGCCGCTGAACCAAAGCGGATTTCTTTGCCTTCGAGGCTGCCTGTGGGTTGGTTGATGCCCAACTGAGTTAGTTGAGGCATACCCTTACTTTCGAGTAGGATAGCCGGAATGAGCAACATCAAAAAACAGATTGTCATCACGCCAAACACCATCCAAGCCAGCCGTTTACGCTGAAGATAAAAGCCAAATGCAAACACTAAGGCAATGGGAACGAGCAGAATAGCAATACTTTCGACGGCGTTGGTAAAATAGTTGGGGTTTTCGAGTGGATGGGCTGAGTTAGTGCCAAAAAAACCACCACCATTGGTGCCAATTTGCTTGATGCCAACAAAAGCGGCCACAGGGCCACGAGCTACCTGTACGGTGTCGCCTTGGAGCGTAACGAGGCTTTGCTTGCCTTCGAGGTTCATGGGGGTGCCGTTGGCCAACAGCAACAATGCCACTACCAGCGACAAAGGCAACAAGATGCGAGTGATAGACAGCACGAAGAAATTGTAAAAATTCCCAGTTTTATCGTGTTGGCCCGGTCTCATGGCCTTAAAAACTGCCGCCGCCGCCGCCATGCCTGTAGCAGGCGTGACAAACTGAAGATACATCAAGCAAAACACCTGCCCCAAATAAGACATGCCCGTTTCGCCCGAATAGTGTTGAAGATTGCAGTTGACCACAAAGCTAATCGCTGTATTAAAGGCCAAATCGGCTGACATCGAGGGGTTGGCGTCGGGGTTCCAAGGAAGCCAACCTTGATTCATCAGGATCAACATCGACAACAAAAACCATAACAAATTGATGGTGAGCATTGCTATCATGTTTTCTTGCCAGCTGAGCTCTTTGTGAGCTTGTATGCCTGACAGTCGGAAAAATGCCCGCTCAATAGGGCCGAATACGGGGTCAAGTAGGGTAGGAGTTTGGCTATATACCTTGGCGATATAGCGCCCCAACGGGATAGCCAACACGATGGTCAGCAGGAAGATGAGGACTACTCCTAATAATTCAGAAATCATGCGTCACAGTGAATTAAAGTTTGAACAATAAAACCAAACGAGTTGGCTGGGTAATTAGAACTTTTCGGGTTTGAGCAAAACATAAAATAGATACGCAAACACCAAAACCGAGAGAATGAGCAAGACAGTGAACATAGGCGTTAGATTTTTTCGAACCAATCAATGGATTTAAACAGCAGGCCAAAACCTGCTAAGCCAATCAGAAGTAAGATGAGGGTCATCATGGGTATTATAGTTGATGTACGACTACATCATGCCAAACTCTGCGCCAAAGGGAGAGGAGTGTGTAGGGGTTGGAAGGTAAAAGGTTAAAGGTGAGGAGGTTATGGTGTTGATTTTTTATGGATGGGGTAGAAAAAGAAAAACCAACCTTTCCAAAATGGAAGGGTTGGTTTTTCTTTTTGAAAGGGTGTATCGTTCTAAGAAGAACTTATATCTCTCAAAAAAGGAATAATTTCTTTACAATTTTACGCCTCATGGTCAAGTATTCATGTTTGATAGTTGGATTTGTTTGTCTGATTCCTGTATTACAAAAGATACCCACGGTCATTTTTTGCTTAGGAAAATAAAACAGGTCAGTGGTGGTGCCGATGCCCCTTCCCGAATGACCCAACAGGAATTTGTAGGGAAAGCTTTTGTCAGCCATTAGTCCTAATCCATAATCTGGTTTTTTGTTGTTATTCCAAGTCATCATTTGGGTAAGAAATTCGTTATTCAGGATTTTGCCATTCATTAAATCTTCCAAAAAATGGGCGGCTTCGTTAATTGGAGCATAAATGCCATCATCGCCGATAAACCAATTGGTTGTTTCAATGGTCTGTTTAGTTAGGTTTTCAGGCTTTCCATCTTGATTTATATCACCATAGTGCTCACTAAGATGAGTAGGGGGTACTTCTCGGTAATAAGTGTTTTGGTAACCATGGGTAGTAATTAGTTTTCGGATATACGCAGTATGTCCTTCCATAACGATAGCATCAATAATCATGGCAAGGAGCATAAAGTTTGTACTACTATAGGCAAAGGTTGTTCCAGGAAGTGCTTCGGCCGGGCGATTAAACACATATCTTTTCAAGACATTAAGGTGGCTAAGCGTATCGAGTCTTAATTGACCCGATAGGTATAATTCATTTAGGTTAGGATTAGTTTCGTAGTTGAATAAGCCTGACTGATGAGATAGCAAATGCCTAATAGTGAGTTGCTGTCCATTCGGAAGATTTGAAACAAGAGCCGCAGGTAAGTATTGACTGATGGGGTCGGTTAGTCGAAGTCGCCCTTCTTGTGCCAAATGAAGAACAGCCACAGCGGTGTATGTTTTTCCAATACTGCCTAACGAAAAGATGGTTTCAGGAGACAACTTTTTTTTGTTCTCTTGATCTGCAAAGCCTGCCACACCAAGCCATTCTTTTTGGCCTTCTAATTTGATGTAAACGGCTACTCCAACCAAATGCTTTGAAGTGGCATTTGTAATAATTCGCTGGATTTTGTTAAGTTTTTTTGCCTGCCCCAACGAATGAATGGTAGCTAAAAGTATCATAAAAAAGGGTAGTACATTAGCGTATTTGATGGCTTTTGGTCGCTTGGAGAGCATAGTATAAGTGATTTTACTTAGAATAGGATTGAGCGTATATGCTGGTAACTATTTCAAAGACAAACAAGAGCGTTGTTACCCTTTCATTTTATAAAAAAAACATAGTTTACACTATTAATTACACAATTGCTGCAGCGACCCGCTTTGCCGCTCGACCGTAAAAGTAGTCAAGAATGGACACACTTACTGTGGTGAGCAAAATCATAAATGTCGCAATTGTAAATGGTAATTTGTTGAAAGTCAACCTGTTAAGGGGTGTGGTCAACCGCAACTCATGTAAAAACTCCTTGTGGAACGACTCTCCCTGTGAGTTATCTGCCACCTCCTAAAAATGAGTAAGAGATAGCTGACTTACCGCTTGCAGGCTCTCTGACAAGAGCTGGTCTATGAGTTATCGGTTCGCTGGCCTAGGCAGCGGTGAAGCTGCTGGCTGTGGAAGCCGATGAGCTATGGAGTTTTGTGGGTAACAAACACATTCAGCAAAGGGTATGGTTAACTATTGAACGGCGCAGTGGGCTGTTGGTGGGTTTTTATATTGGCGACCGCTCGGCGACATCCGCCGAGTATTTGTGGTACAGTATTGACCCCGATATATGGTCTAAAGCCTTGTTTTTCAGTGATGATTGAAACACTTAGGACCCAATCATACCGGCTTGTTCGCATACGACGGGCAAGGCTGATACACCCTCATTGAGCGGTTCAACAACACGCTACAGTAGCGCTTTTGCAAAAAATCCATCCTTATACCCTTTTAGGGTAGTGAGAATGACTCAACCTATAGGGCTAACTCACGCATCAACGTCTATGCACTTTACCCATGCCGATAACCTCCTAATCGGTTGAAAGTAGGTTGGCAATGGCTCGCCCTGCCTGCCCTGAACTACCAGTTATTAAAATTTTACTTGGTCTTATGCTATAGCGAGCGGTCAAGCTATTTGGTCAGATTAGCAGGCTTACTGCTGTTGTAAATAGTAAGAGCCATCATCCAAATATGGCAAAAAATACAATGCTACCATTCGCACTCGGCTTGTGTCTCTACATTCCAGAAGATACCGTTTCGGAAATCGCTTGTGGAAAAGTCAATGATGCGTTGTGCCGATTGCTCTGGCGACAATCGCCCGTTTACATTGCTTTTAGAAATGGTAGTACGTACCCAACCCGGATGTACAGCCGCTACCTTCAAAGAACCAACCAAGCGATTAGCCAAGATTTTGGTGTACATATTAAGAGCCGCTTTTGACATTCGGTAAGCAACGGAGTCCGTCAATTCGCAGCGGTCAATGGAACCCATTTTAGAGGAAATGTTGATGATTTTTCCATTTGGCCTAAGGTACTTCACCATCAATTCGGTCAGAAAAGTAGTGCCAGTTACATTCACGTCAAAAGTTTGTTGGAACGATACCGCCTCGGGGCGGTCAGTGTCTAAGTCGGGGCCAATGCCAGCGTTATTGATGAGCAGGTCTAAGCCAATAGAGCGAGTTATAAAATACTCTTCAAAGGCGTGGATACTACTCAAATTGGACAAATCTAAAGGTAAAACCTCAGCTTGAGGGTGTACTAAGGCTGGGATTGTGCCTGTCCGGCAGGTACCTATCACGTGGTAGCCTTGTGCTAAGAAAGCTTTGGCTAAGGCAAGGCCAATACCTTTACTCGTACCAGTAATCAATACGGTTTTGCTCATGGGTGTTTGTGAGGACGTTTACAAGTCATACGGGCAAGGTAATGACAAAATGAGAACCTTCTCCCTCTTTGCTATGGACCTCAATACTTCCACCATGCCCCTTGGTTACAATATCATACGCCAACGAGAGCCCGAGCCCAGTGCCTTGCCCTGTGGGTTTTGTAGTAAAAAACGGCTGAAAAATTTTAGCTATTACGCTTTCAGGCATTCCAATGCCATTGTCTTCTATATGGATGATAGCTTGATTGTCAATCTGCTGTGTTGATATGGATACGAATGGCGAATAAGCTGGGTCGGTGCCATTGAGCTGTTGCTGATGAACCGCATAAAAAGCATTGTTCAACAGATTGACGAGTACCCTACCAATATCCTGAGGGATGATGTCGAGGATGGACAAATTGGGGTCGAAGGTGGTTTTTAAAGCTACGTTAAACGAATCATTTTTGGCTCGAAATCCATGAAACGCTAAGTGTACATATTCATGAATCAGTTTATTGAGGTCGGTGGGCTGTTTTTCGCCTGTGCCCATGCGTGAGTGCTCTAACATGCCTTTAACTATACTACTCGCCCTAGTACCATGATGATGGATTTTTTGTTGGTTATGAATTAAATCTGCAAGTAGTTCACTTTCTTCGCTATCAGTAGAGATACCTTTTTGTTTCAAGACTTCTTGCAACTCTTGGACAAGTTCTACACTGAGATCCGAAAAGTTATTCACAAAATTCAACGGATTCTGAATCTCATGGGCAATGCCTGCGGTGAGTTCGCCAAGGCTAGCGAGTTTTTCGGACTGAATAAGTTGATTTTGAGTGGCTTTGAGCTGAATCAAGGCATCTTCTACTTTTTGTTTTTCGATTGACAGGTTTTTGTTTTTGGATTCGAGTAGCTTCTCTTGCCGAGCGTTTTCTTGCTTAAAATACAACACAATCAAGAATACAATGGCAAACAAGATGACATGGTTGGAGGTGTATAGATTTTCGCCATCGGGCATAAACAAAAAAGGCTTCATGACCATGAAGGAGTACTTACAACCCGCAAAAAAAAGCCCGTTGAGCAAGAAATACGTAATGACCACCCGCAAGTCATTAAAAAAGAGCATCGAAGCAATGCTACTGGCTACTAAGATATACTCCACGCCATCGACAGCACCATGCGAAACCGCTTGGAATGAATACGCCAGTAAGTTAAAAATGCAAAAAAAGTGGCAGGCTAAATCAAATTTTTTTAAGTGATTAAGATAAATAGGCACAGCACTGAGTATCAGGCCAATAAAACTTTCCCAGAACGTAAGGCGATGCTCATAGTCAAGGTACATGAGGCAGTAAATGCCCAAAATCATTACGGACATCAAGCAAATGCCATTGAGCAGTCGAATTCTTTTTTTCTCCCAATACGTCAACTCGGGTGTTACTCCAACGGTAATTAAGGTTTCCCAAAAAGCAATACATCGCCTCAGGAAGCTTTTGTTTTCGGGTGTTTGGTTGGTTAAGGTTACTTCGGCATCCATTTATAGCTCTGGATTTTTGATGGATGATGAGGGGTTAATTTACAGACCCAGTTGTGTTTTCCAATACGTAGTCAGGAAAATATCATGGGGGTCCATTTGTTTTCGGAGGCAATGAAAGTCATCCCATTTTTGATACTGACTTTGCAAATAGGTCGGCGAGGCAAGGCTGCTAGGTGGTGGGAGGTTTTTGCCCCAGTGTAAGCGGAAGTTGATACCTTTTTGACGGAATAATGTCCAAAACTGACTGTAATATGTGTTGGGGTCAAGTGTGCTGTTGGCAAAAAACATGATGTTTAACCGTAACGAATCTTGCTGATAGCCAGGGCTTAACCAAAAATCACTCCGCTTGGCGGCTAGTACTTCTACGGTATAAAAACCCGTAGCGCTATAGCCATTGGTGGTGTAATATTCCTGAAGGGTATCCATCACCAGTTCGGTTTGCTCGATAGGAAACCAAAACTCTGTATAAACAAGCGTAAACACATTGTTACTGAATTCAAACGTGTCCATAGGCAAACTGCCGAGCCAATAGTCCCAAAAGCGCTGCGGTGGATTAGTGGCTGTATTGACAGGAAAGTACAGATTAATCAATAAGGGATAGGCATAGGGCGCAACAGCCTCTATGGCCTGAATAAGCATGTTGTCTTCGTTGCTGTTTTCGGATGGATTATGGCCAAGAATATCATAAAACCACTTGGGCCAGCTGGCAATAAGGCTGAAGCCAATTCCGGCGATTTGCTCCGAGGGAAGCCGTGAACCCAATATTTTGGGGAAAACCGGATAGTAAGGATTGGGCTTAAAGTCGGTCGGCGTGCCTGTTTGGTTGTCATAATCAGATGGTTGCATGGTTTTGGCTTTCCAAGCAATGACTCGATGCAAACTGGTGATGGGCCACCAGAGCGCCCTTGAGTACTCGGTAGTACTCAAATACTCTTGCAGTGAAGGCTTTTGGGGTGAGCCTGAACCCAAAAAGTCAAACTCACAGTCAGCGACAGCGGTGGTGGTTTCGGTACCGATGATGTTAAAAGCTGGTACACACTGGAGTGTTACAGACGTAATCACTCCCATCAGTCCCATCGAAACGACTACGCCATAAAAATCGTCGTTAAGGTTATCAGACTTGATAAATTCCTTCAGCGTGCCAGTGCCATCTACCATGCGTAGAGAAACAATCGCTTCATCAAAGGCATGTTGCATAGTGCCTCCTGACGAACCCGTGGAGATAAATCCTGCAACGGTTTGGTGTACTACATCGGGCACATTTTTGAGTGCCCAGCCTTTGGTTTGATTGAGTTGATAAAGCAAATTATTCGTACCATCGTTGGCAAATGATACACCCGATGGGTCAAAAGGGTCAACGCCAAGGTTGATGCCTGCACCTACGGTTACTTGCATGGTGGCATCGTCATAACTAATGCTGCGCAACTGGTCTAGCTGGAGATTAATACTCTGAATACTGGTAGGCGAGCTGGCGCTAAAGTCATCGGTAAATACCCCTGCATTGACAGACTGTGCCGCACCACGCACCCGAACCTGCAACTTGTTCTGAATGGCGTGTTGTACAAGGCTAATAACCTCGGCTTCGTTTTGAGGGTGGTATAAACCAGTTGAATCGGGAGTAGGCAAGGTGGGCATAATACAGTCTATTTGAAATTTTGGCACAAAGTAAGAGAGGTGGTTATTGAGAAATGGGCGCAATACCAAGATGGCTTCGCCAGTAATCATTCACAAAAACCTGATGTGGGTCCATTTTTTCTCGAAGCGCCATCCAGTCATTCCAGTGGTCTTTGTAGCAATTTTGCAAATAACTCACACCTTGGGCTCCTGCCCCATCGGGTAAATACTTGCCCCAATGCGGGCGGAAATTGTATTTGGCCAGTAAGGTCCAGAATTTCTGATAGAAAGCCGTCGGCTCGCCTGTGGTGTTGGCAAACCAAAAGACGTCAATGCGGATGACATGGGTGTTGTAGGATGGACTCAGCCAAAACGAACTCTTCTTGGCAGCATAGATTTCACAGCTAAAACCCATGGTATTGTCGGGTCCTTCGTTGTAAAACTGAAGAAGGTCGTTCATAACCGCTTTGGTTTGCTCAATCGGAATCCACAATTCAGTAAACTTTACGGGCATGAGTTTGTCGCTCATTTGGTTGTCCATGGGCAGGCCTGTGTACCAGACATCTGCAAATTGCTGTGGCCCCTTGTTGGCATTGGTGGGGGTATCTACCGCAGCAAAAATGTCGAGTAGTTTTGGAAAAATAGCCGGATAAAACAAAGGATTGATAAAAGCAGCCACTTTTTCAGTTTCTTCTTTACCAATCAGGTTTTCGAGCCAAGTAGGCCACTGGCCAATTGCCGTAAAGAGCAAGTCGGCGCCCAAGAGGGCCAGCGTAGGGGTTCCAAACAGGTAAGGAACTTCTTCGTAAGGTTTAAGGTCGGGGTGTTGGTTTTGTCCTTTTTTGGCGTAGGCTTGGGCTGCCCAAGCGTTTGCGCCTTCTTGGGTAGTTTGGGCGGCTTTCCAGACTACCATCTTAGTGACATTTTCTTGCGGCCACCAAATCAGCCGAGAATAAGGCGTCTGCGACAGCGTAGGATTTACTTGTGTTTGCTGTTGTTGAAAAAACTGTTGTAAACTTGGTCTGGTTGCATCGCCATCTCCAAACAAATCAATCTCACAGTTGTCAACAGTGGTAGTGGCTTCTTGTCCCATAATATAAAAACGAGGGGTACACTGAAACGTAGCCGATACAATAACGCCCATGAGTCCCATAGTTGCTACTCCAGCCCCATAAAATGGGTCGTTGGGATTGTCAGGAACGGGTCTTGTAAAGGTTACCTTTTCGGCGCCATTTTCGCCACAACAAATAATGTCAATGCTGAGTAGTGCTTCGTCAAAAGAATATTGGGTAGAGCCACCTGACGAACCCGTTGACAAAAAACCGCCTACCGTCTGGTGCGTAATACCTCCTAGGTCTGGAATCGCTAAACCTACTTGGTCGAGTTGATAGAGTAGTGAGTTTTTGTCTGATGAAATACCAGTAGGATCCCAAGGGTCTAGCCCCAAATGGCAACCTGCTTGTACCCATACGGTGTTATGGTCGGTGTTGATTTTTACGTCGTGCATCTTGGAGAGCATGACGTAAAGGTTTTTGTCTCGTTGACTTTCATCTTCTAAAGTGCCAATCAAGGGGAAAGAATGAGCAGCACCACGGAGGCAGATGATTTTTTGTTGGTCTTTGGCCTGATTAACAAGGGTTATTACATCACCTTCGTTTTCAGGAAGCCAGTATTCTGCGCCGTTTACAACTTGAGAGAGCATAGCCAGAGGGGATAAGGAGGAGTAACATGAACGGATGCTCTAATTTAAGACGAATGACTGAATACAAGTCTATTTTAGTCTAAATATTTTTCAACTAGTTAGACCGAAATACGCAGGAAGGGTACACCCGTACTATCAATCTATCTATATGTTGCGATAGTTGAAATTAAGTAACTGGTTATCAGGGTGTTTAAAGCTGCTGGTATGGGGGGTAATATTGCTTTGTTCTGAAGATAATGATTCGTGAGTTATTACAATCAGCGATTAATTAGATGACAGCCGCTCTATGTTTTGTTTGGCTCGCTGGTTGTTGGGGCGGAGTACCAAGGCTTGTTTGTAGCATTTCAGGGCTTCGTCTTTGTTGCCTTGCGCCAGATACACATCGCCCAAGTCGTTCCAAGCCACTACGATAGTCGGAAAGGCTTGGGTGTAGTATTTGTACAGTATAAGGGCTTTGGCATAATTGCCTTCGACCATGAGCTTTTGCCCAACCTCCAGCAAAATCATGTCGTCTTGAATATTTTGTTTGGTAAGTTCGGTAGCTAAATCAGAAACGCTTGACTTGCTGACGATTGAATAGACTTTCTCTGATTGTGGGTTCTCAAATTGGGGTTGGTTTAGGCGGGCATCTTGCTCTATTTTGCCATCAAAATAGAGCTGACTAATATTGGGTAGGATCAGGTTAGCGTTCATGGAACTTTCATTGGTGACCACGTAAAAAATCAGCCCTTCTTCGGGAAGACGAGCGATTCTAGCAAAATAAATACCATTACTACCGCCATTACTAATGGCCTTGGTGTTTCGCCGACTTTTGGAAACGTTACATCCATACCCAAACCACGACTGGCCATTATAACCTTCTTCGAGCACTAAAGGCGAGAACATCAGGTCAATACTCGCTTTGGAGAGTACCTTGTGATTGGTAAAGCTATTGAGCCAGGTAAACATTTCGTCGGTTGAAACTTCGAGACCGCCATTGGCTTTGAGGTTCCAATAGGGCCCCCCGCCTGCTTGAGCAAAGCGTTCTTGGATGGTTCCCCACTTGTTTCCTTGTTGGTAGCCTACAGCAATGGTGTCGGAGGTGACTGTGGGATAGTGATAGCCAATATGCTTGATACCGAGGGGTTTGAGTACAGTTGCTTTTAAGAATTGTTCATAGTCAAGCCCTGTTACCTGTTCAATAATAATACCCAATATACTAAAGCCAACGTTGGTATAAACGGCTTTTTGCCCAGGCATAAACGCCAGTGGTTCGTCAAAGGCTCTTTTTAAGAAGTCGTTAGTCGTAATTTTTTCATAGTCTCCGCCGTCCTGTTTCAAAAACTCGTGAAAACCAGCCGAGTGGGTAAGTAACTGGTGAATCGTAATGCCGGCTTTATCGGCTGGTACTGTAGTGAAAAACTTAGAGAGTGGGTCGCTGAGCCGTAGCTTCTTTTGTTCTACTAAGTTGAGAATGGCAGCGGCTGTAAAGGCTTTCGTAATACTACCTATCGAGGCGAGTGTGTGGGTTGTAAAGGGAATCTTAGCCTCTCGGTTTGCCCATCCATACCCTTTGCTCAAGATTTTTTGCTGGCCTTTAATAATGAGTACAGCCCCCGAAAAATGCTCCTCGGCAGCTAGTTTGCTGAGATATTGATCAATTTTTTTACAGGTGTCGCCGACCACAACAGAGGGCTGAGTGAATACCTTACTCCACGTTCCGAACGCAAGCAAGCTCATTAGCAATAAGTTTCGACGCATCTTTTTATGGCTTTATGGATGCGTAAAGGTACGAAATCAATTTAGTTTCGGAACAACTCAATGTATTGCTCCGAAATCTGATAATAACCCTGCGAAACTTGGTCGTGGAGCGACTGCTTGGCCACAAAAGTAACGATTTCCTCTCGTTCGCTAAGAGCTCTGTTGGTGGCGGCGTCCCAAGTATCAGGCGAAGGAATAAAAATGATAGCAACGCAGTTGCCTCCGCCAAATTCAAAGTCGAATCGGATTTCAGAAACAGCATCTTTGTACACTACAGTGCCCCCTCGGCCTTGATTGTGGTAAAAAAGTTGTTGTGTCATCATGCACTGTAATAAAGAGCAACAAGGTGAACAATAGGGACGCTAAAGTATTTAGTTTGTTGGAGTAGCCTGAGCCCTAAATCCATACCGAATTACTTCTGTCAGTACGTCAGTATGGAGGTCTTTTAAGCTTTTGAACTTGATACAATATCCACTTATGTTGGCTTTCCCGAGGCTTTTTCCAAACGTTTGGGCTAAGTAGGTCTTATCTTTAACGCCAAGTATATACACCGATATTCCTGTTGAGGTAGCACTGATTCCTAGTTGAAACCACTCTGCCGATTTTCCATTAGCGTAGTGGATGGTGTGGTTTCCGTATCCAATGGTAGGATTCGTAACTACTTGATTTTCGCTATTTTTTCCATTTAAAAACCAAAGTTTACACGCAGGAAAAGTCTGTAGTATCTGTTGGTGCAAGTAGTACAAGTCGGCCTGCTTCGATGCCGGCTGGCTTATGATAAACTGTTCGATTTGTTGTGCTACACTCATGGTGACTCATTGGTTGGCTAAGGTAAGCAATAGCGTTTCCAAGTTTTGTAAGGTAGCGGTGAATCCTAGTCGGAAACCCTCAAGCAATCGGCTCATGCGTTCAAACGACTCATTAAAAATAGTAATGCTGACGGTAGTGATGCCGTTTTGTTCACTGAAATGGTACTCCCATTCCGAACCAGGTAATTCAGGGTTCTCGTCTTTGTCAGCAAAGGCATTGTACATTTTAAAATAGGTCTTTGGTGTAATGGCCATGTAGCGCTGAATGCTCCAGTTTTCTTGCCCTTCTGGCCCCACCATGGCATAAAATCGTTTTCCGCCCACTTCAAAATTCATGTAGTTAGTTCTTGATTGCCACGGAGCAGGCGCTGACCATTGGTCAAGCAATTCTTGTCTGGTGAAAGCATCCCATACCAACGATAACCCAGCGGCAAATTCTCTGGTGATGAAAATTGTTTTGGCAGGTTTGTCAACTGTAAAATCAAATAATAAGGTAGGATTCATGGCTCTGTTTTGTTGAGAGTGGCTAATAACTGATCAAGCTGAGTAAATTTGGTTTCCCAAATCGTGCGGTATTGGTCTAACCATTTGTCGATTTCTTTCAATTTTTCAATTTCGAGCGAGTAGTAAATCTCTCGGCCTTGATGTTCTTGTTTCACGAGTTCACATTCGGTCAGAATGCGTAAATGCTTCGACACGGCTTGGCGAGTTGTGTTGAAATTTTCGGCAATGGCATTGGGTGTCATCGCCTGTAACGCAATCAGCGCAATAATGCTTCGTCTGGTTGGGTCAGCGATGGCCTGAAAAATATCTCGTCTCATGGTATCTATTGTTGAAATAAGAAACTAATTGGTTGCAAATATATATGCAACCAATTAGTTTCACAAATATTATTAACGTTATTTTATAATTTTTCTTATTCGCAAGTCCAGCCACTCAATGCTTTTGAGTGATGGAGTACTCTTTTTTATAATGAATGGGGGAGGAACTGAAATTTGCGGCCATGGGCAGAATCTTTCTGAACGTAACGAGCCATACAGTTGTATTTCTACACTAAGGCATACCTCTACCTACAAAGCGGTTTTGCCCTGTCAGAAAGCCAATGGCTTTTTCAATATTCTGGGCGATGCTTTGTTCGTTCTTGAGGGAAGCAATATAACGGACTATTTCTTTTTGTCTGGAGGGAGATAGCTTCTCAAAGGTAGCTTGTGCTTCGGGATTTTGGCTGAGGGCTTTCGCCAACTGGGGTGGTATCGGAATACTACGATCGCTGAGGTCGAGTTGGATGCTTAGTTCTAGGGTTTCACCAATACGTTTAGGTGAGTTGGGAAGCATGACGGTGTTGATATACAAACGCCATTCACCACTGTATTTGACCAAGGTTTGTGTATAAGCCTGACCGTTGAGAGTACCGCACACAGGGATAGGGCCTTTGCGCTTGCCTGCCTGTACAAATAAGGCTTCGAGGATGTCGGCGGGGACAAACACAAACGGATTGACGCCAATAATGTCAAGGGGAGCAGAGAAGTAATGCATGTCAGTGACTCTTCAACAACCTAGGGTCTTTTGGGTAATTTGGCCATAGCTCTTACCGGAAAGGTACCAACACCTTTGAATTTGGGTGGAATGGCACTGAACGTAAAACCCTCGTAGGGTAACAAATAAAGATGGCACAAATGCTCTACGATGAGGATTTCTGCACCCAACAAGATGGTATGCACGGGTCGGGCTTTGCCCTGTGTATTGTCAATGTTGTGCGAGTCAATGCCTACCAATTTGACTTGGCAGTCTCTGAGGTACTCGGCGGCGACTTGGGTCAGATAAGGGTGGTTTTCGTAATAGGTTTCGGTGTTCCAGAAGCGGTCCCAGCCTGTGTGAATAAGCACTGCCCGATTCCGAATTTCATGGTTTCTCAACAAGTGCTCGGTGATTTCGAGTGTTTCAGTAAACGGCACACTGATGACAAGGGCATCGAGGTCAGTAAATGATGCTAATCCTATCTCTGACAGGTCTTTACCGTTTTCAAACCGATGGAAAGGGCAGTCTAAGTAGGTGCCTGTATTGGTCACCATTTCGATTTTGCCAATGTGAAACTCCGTACCTTCTTCATAAAATTGCTTGGAGTTTTCTCTACTCAAGTAATCGCAAACAATGGGGGCAGGCAAGCCTTTGTAGGTAACAAGCCCATGTTCAATGGTGTGACTCAGGTCAATCAATAGGTCCGTTTCGGTAGGGGTGTTAATGGGTTTTCGCTTGTGTGGTTCTTCAAAAATGACTTTGTTCAGAATCTTGGTTTGCCCCACCATCAAAAGCCGTAAGTCTGCTACTAAGTAATCAGCCAGTTCTTTGTCCGAAATATGGTCTCCTGCTATGTCGAGGCGGAAGTCTTCGCCTTTGATACTACCCCCGTTGGTAAAATAAATCTCAAAATCAAATTTTACTCGTTTGTCCATGTTGGGTTGGTGTTACGCTACGAAACAAATATACTATTCTCTCTACATAATCGGCAAGATGATGGAGAATAATACTCCCAACGTTCTGCCGATAAAGAAAGGTAATACGTACACTTACTCGCTTAGCGTAAGTAAGAGGCTGTCTAATTGTTGCAAACCAACCGAAAAACCTTCTTTAAAGCCCATATCAAGGGTTTTTTGGAGGTCGGCAAGGGTATCGAAGGTCAACAGAATATCTACTTCAACCTTGTTGCCTTTGGAGATAAAGGTGTTCTGCCAAGTATTTTGGGGGAAGTCTGGGTTCATAATACCGTGTTCGTCGCAAAAACCGTCGTTGGCTGTAAACGATTGTTCTGCTTGAATGCTGAGGTATTCTACTTTGCTCCAAAATACCGCCCCATCTGGTATAATCATAGCATAGAGCCAGTGACCGCCTTCTCGGAAGTCCATGGTTTTGGTTTGGGCTCTGCATGGTTGCGGACCCCACCATTGGTCGAGCAACTCGGGAGTGGTCCAGGTTTTCCAGACCAACGGGAGTGAGCCGTTAAATTCACGCTTGACGTGAATGGTGTTGGTGGCTTTGTTGACGCTGAAATCAAAAAGGAGGGTAGTGTTCATGGCTTTTTGGATTAAAAGTTTGAATAATGAAACTGATTGGTTGCAAATATATGTGCAACTAATTGGTTTCGCAAAACTTCTTTTCAAATTAGTTGAGGAATGATAAAAAAAGAGTGTGTAAGATTCTTAAAAACAGGTATTTAACCACGATGTAGGCCATATTCCTCCAGTTTGCGGTAGAGGGTAGTCAGGCCAATGCCCAACAAACGAGCGGTTTCGGTTTTGTTACCTTGGGTGTGATGAAGTACTTTGGCAATATGAAGTTTTTCGACAGTAGCCAAGTCGAGAGCATCGTGGCCTTCGGTGAAGCTCACACCAAGGCGGAATTCGAGCGGGAGGTCTTGGAGCGAGAGCGCCGGTTGGTCGCAAAGAATCATGGCTCGTTCCATTACATTTTTGAGTTCCCGAATATTGCCTTTCCAACGATGCTGTTGCATTTTTTCTAAGAATTCAACACTTAGTTTCGGGGTACTTTTATTCAATTTTTTGGCAAAAAAAGTAGCAAAAAAAGCACATAAGGCAGGAATATCGGTTTTACGCTCTTGAAGCGAAGGCAACTGGATCTGGAATACGGAGAGGCGATAAAACAAATCTAACCGAAACTGCCCCTGAGCAGCTTCATGTTCTAGGTTTCGGTTAGTGGCAGCGATGACTCGCACGTTTATCTTGGTAGGCTTAGAGTCGCCGACTTTAAAAAACTCGCTGGTTTCGAGCACTCGCAGCAGTTTAGCTTGTAATTCGAGGGGCATCTCGCCAATTTCGTCCAAGAAAATTGAACCTTGATGGGCTTCTTCGAGGAGGCCTTTTTTGTCACGCATGGCTCCGGTAAAAGCTCCCGATTTGTGGCCAAAAAGCTCGCTTTCGAGGAGGTCTTTGGCAATGGCGCTGCAATTGAGTGCCACAAAAGCCTTGTCTTTGCGAGGACTCTCGTAATGAATGGCTTGTGCAAAGAGTTCTTTGCCGGTACCCGTTTCGCCAGTGAGCAAAACGGTGGTGTCGGTTGGAGTGACCTTTCGAGCTAAGGAGATGGCTTCCAGAATAGCAGGTGCTTGTCCTAAGATATTGCCAAAGCCAAACCGTTTGGTCACCTGCTGCTCTAAATGAAGCACTCGATGTTGGAGAATGGCTTTTTCGGTAGCTTTGGCCACAAGCGGAATGATTTTATCGTTATCGTCGCCTTTGGTGAGGTAGTCAAATGCTCCGTTTTTGATAGCCTGCACACCGTCTTGAATAGTGCCGTAGGCCGTGAGTTGTATGATTTCGAGCGCTGGATACTGTTGCTTGATTTGTTGAGTAAGCGCCACGCCGTGGGCATCAGGGAGTTTTACATCGCACAAGACTACGTGAATGGTGTCTTGCTCCAGCACTCGCCAGGCTTCACGGGCGGTGCCTGCCTGCAAGACGGTGTAACCTTCAAGATCCAGAATACGAGCTAACAGTTCTCGTAGGTTTTTTTCGTCGTCAATAATTAGCAGATGAGGTGTCACGGGTGTCCAATCAAAAATTGCTCGAATATAGAGCACAATTCGCTAACCTGTATGTACAGCGACTTTTCAAGCACTAAATAGCTGAAACAACTGGGTTTCAGAGTCCAACGACGAGGCTTTTTGAAAAGCTTGCTCTACCGAACTACCTTTGGAACGTTCATAAAAAAACAGTACTACAAATAGGAGGGAAGCATTGCCTTCTACATAGTCAGTAGCAGATAGGTAGTGACTACAGCCAATCTGCTGAAAACCAGATGCTAAAGTGGATAGTCCACAACCAGTAGCGAGTACGGTAAAAAGAGGGAGATGGCCATAGGTTTGAATCAGGTCATTGTCAAAATCGCCTTGTGGTTCGCCTGCAAGGTAAAGGCTTGGGTCAAGTTGCGGCATGACAATGGCCCCTCTGTGTCCATGCGAAGACAAGATAAGGGTTTGAATATCAGGATATAAAGCCTTTCCATTGAGCACTGCTACGAAATCACTCGGGCGACCAATGGGATAATAGACTATTCGAAAGCCCATGTACTCCAACGCACCACGAAGTGCCATAGGCTCTTGACCTACGTCGCCAATACTGACCAAGCCAATGGTAGAAGAATTTACGCTCATGTGAAGCGATAGAAGCTTTTTGTATCAATATTATACGAAATTTCTAATTTTGTCAATGATGTTTCGTATGAAAAAGATACTATTTACTATTGGTCTGTGGGTCTATGCGCAAGTCTTGCTAGCGCAATCCTCCGAGTCGCCGTTTTTGATGGTGTTGGGAGTAGCACAAGACGGGGGATATCCGCAAGCAGGTTGTGAGAAAGCCTGCTGTGCACCCGTGTGGGTCAATCCGCAGTTGGGGCGCTATGTGTCGTGCTTAGGATTGGTAGAGCCGGCTTCGGCCCGACGTTGGATGTTTGATGCTACCCCAGATTTTAGAGCACAGTTACGTTGGTTACAACAACAACCCCCTGCGCTGGCTACGAAGCCACTGGATGGAATTTTCGTTACACACGGGCACATTGGCCATTATTCGGGGCTGATGAATTTAGGCCGGGAAGTGATGGGCGCCCAACATGTCAAGGTGTATGCTATGCCGCAAATGCAAGGCTTCGTACGGCAGTATGGCCCTTGGAATCAGCTACTTAAATTGTCGAATATTGACCTACAAGCACTGGCTGCCGATAGTGTAATCCAGTTGAGTTCCCAGCTTCGAGTGATACCTTTTAAAGTACCCCATCGAGCCGAATATACCGAGACGGTTGGCTTCCGTATCGAAGGCCCTCGGCGCAAAGTGGTATTCATCCCTGATATTGACAAATGGGAGCTATGGGAACGCCGTATTGAGACAGTGATTGAGTCTGCCGATGTGGTGCTGCTCGATGCTACTTTTTATGCCGATGGCGAGATTCCGGGCCGCCCAATGAAGGACATTCCGCATCCATTTATCGAAGAAACCATGCAACGTTTGGCCAAACTCCCTGCTAATGAGCGTAATAAGGTGTATTTTATTCACCTTAATCACACCAACCCAGCGTTGGTGATAGGTAGCGAGGCTCAACAAGCGATTGAGCGAAAGGGGTTTCATGTCGCCCAACAAGGCCAGCGTATTGAGTTGTAGAGGCTAATCGTACAAAAAGGGCTGACGTTTAGCAAAAACGTCAGCCCTTATTTCTGTGGAGTGCCATTGCTACTTCGACAACTTTCCGCTCTTGTCTATAAACTGCCAATGGTCGCTTTGCCAAGTGCTGTGTTCGTCTTTGCGGATGGTAGTACAATGGGTGCTTACTTTGGCTTTGCCTTTCTCAAAGGGATAGGCGCAGTCAAATTGAGGAGCTATGACGAGGCGATACGTTTTGGCATCGGCATAGCCGATTTTACCGTTTTTTACCACTCTAATCAAACCCTCCGAGGCGTAGTCGGGGCCATTGTCATAGTTAAATACATCATAAAGTGTTGTTTTTTTGAGGTCTGTAATCACCCATTTTCCAGTCGAAGTTTGAGTCATGGTCAGAGGCGAGGTTGGTGTTGTGTTGTGACTTTCTGCTTTACTAACAAACTGTAAGCCTTCTTTAAAGCCAGGCAGAGGACTGAGCCCCCAATCGTCAAAAGCTTGATAATGAGCTGATACCTTGTTGCCTGATTTGGTTTGGAGCAAACTGGCAAAAGCCTTCATTTGCTTGTTTACTTCTGGGATATTGCTATTGCTATACGCACCGTTTAGACTGGCCAAGAAGATTTTTTTTCCTGCAAAAGACTCAGGACTTTTCAGTTTTGTGTCGGCCAAACTAGTAAAGAATAAATTATTTTTTTCATACCACTGTTTGCTTGCAGCAATATAGCCATCAAACAGGGTTGGCTTTGTCAAGAACGCATACAGCGTGAACGAACCTGACAATGATTGGCCGTAGGCAATTCGCTGTCCGTTGGCACGATATTGTTTTTCAACGGCCGGAAAGATTTCTTTTTCAATGCAGGCCAAAAAGGCGTCGTAGCGGGCATTGTCAGCCAATCGGTTTAGATTTCCGTCTCCCTCCTCAATACCAACTACAATCATAGGACTGAATTCTTTGTTTCCTTTTTTTAATAAATCGACGATTTCCTGCATCGCTTTGTTATAGCTATGCAGCACATAGAGGACTGGATAACTTGTTGAAGAAGCCGTGTAGCCTTCAGGCAAGCTAATTAGTAGCTTGATGTTTTTCTTCAAGTGGGTTGAAGTAATGCTGCGCTCTGCCATCTTGCTTTGTGCATAGACATACTGCACCTGACATACACTCAAGAAGAGCAGTAGCAATAAAAAATTTCTGAATGATAGGTTCATGGTTGATTTTGGGTTGAAATCAGCTGTGTTTTTTAATACTTCAAACGTTACGTCCGTTATTGGCGTGTAACGAAAGGTAGGTGTTTTTCAAAGTGGATAGGCAATTGACGTTACCTACCCGCCTTGAATGGCTATTTTGGCAACTACTTTTTATTCAAAAACAAGAAATGTGGGGCTTCAATCACTCCTGCCGCCTGCATACCTGCCGCCAGATCGGGGCTATTATAGAAGGCTCTGGCGGCTTCGAGCGAAGTCCATTCGTTTAATACATACACGGTGTCTGGGTCATCGTGTAGGGTACCCACTTCTGCATTTAGCTCGCCAGCTGCTTTGCGTACTTCGCTAATGCTATCAAATACTGCTTTCCATTTGGTGAAATCTGCCACCTTGTGGTACACCATCGTTTTTACTGAGTTGCTCATGGTTTAGAATGTGTTTATGTGTTTGCTTACTGTGATTGGTTTTCGTCGGGCCGACACTTGGGCTTCTCCGATTTTCTTTATGATGAGTGCTTTTGACAACTACCTATTTACCGCTTCATGGGCTGCCTTTTCCAATAGGTCAAACTTCGCCAGAGCCATTCGAGGGGGCCAAAACGGAAGTATTTTAGCCATATTGGACTGATAATCAATTGGAAAGTCCAAATACTTGCTACGATATAATACAATTCGTATCGCTGCAATTTGCCATACATTGAAAAGCCGTAGCCCAAGAAAATAAAATTGCAAATGATGGAGTGCGTGATGTAATTGGTAAATGCCATTTGCCCTACTGCTGCCAATGATTTTTGTAGCCAAGGCAGAAATCCCGATTTGACAAAAAGCATAATCAAGGCAATATGACCGCAAGTGGTGGGGATTCGGCCCGATTGATAGGTCATATAATTTTGGTAAAAAGATACAATAGAGAAATTGGAGGACACGATGTACGACGTTTCAAAGTAATTGATAGTAATACCGATGCCATATCCAATCAATGCCATTAACCCATAAAAACGCTTCGATTTAGTGGCTTTCAAGATACCCATTTTAAAAAATGCCATACCCCATAGCATCATAGCCAAGGTATCCCAAAAATTGAGAAAGTATAGAAACGTCGTCTCCATGTATTGATTCACAGGCAATTTGTGCATCACAATGCTCCAATACCCTTTACTGCGGGCCTCCATTTCTTCTTTTACTTGTGCGGGAGTGGCTTTTTCTTCTTGTAGGATTGTATTCCACTTCTCAATGGCAGTAGAATCTTCTTTAACGAGATTTTTCCCACTCGTTTTCTTCGCATTCGCAACTGCCGATTTCTCAAAGGCATCTTTAATTTTGAAATAATCCTTTACATTAAAGGCACTTGCTATGAGTAAGATGATAGCAGCTCCTATGAGGAGATGTTTGGGTGCAAGATGTCTAAAACTAAACGCAAACATACCTACTATGGCATAGGTGTATAATATTTCACCGTCCCACAGTAATAAGTAGCAATGGATTACACCAAAAAGTAACATCCAAAGTAATCTGCGGAAGAATAAATCAGTGACGAGAGAGCCTTGCATACTTTCTGATTTTCGGCTTGTAAAAAGTAATATGCCTGCCCCAAACAGCATCGAAAACATCCCTCGCATGGTACCTTCAAAAAACAACATGTTCATCCACCAAACGGTGAGATTCCAACCTGTGGAGCCGCCGTTGTTGGTTGGGTCAAAATAGGCTTTGTATAAGCCAAAACCGATGATATTCATCAGCAAAATACCAAAGAGCGAAATGCCTCGGATTGTGTCCATAGCCGAAATTCGCTCGGAATTGGTGGTAGGTTGAAGGGTTTCTTGGGTTAGCATAGTGGATGAGAGTTTTAAAGTGAGTATAAGTTGATATTCAACGCTTCATGGGCTGCCTTTTCCAATAGGTCAAACTTCGCCAGAGCCATTCGAGAGGGCCAAAACGGAAGTACCGCAACCAGATATGACTCCAAATAATCTGCACACCCCAAATGCACCCAACAATGATATAACCTTCATACCGTTCTAATTTGCCGAAATAACCAAGGCCAATACCCGTAAAAATGAGCATACAGATAAGCGATTGGGTGAGATAATTGGTGAATGCCATTTGACCAACAGGCTGAAAGAGCCTGAAAAACCAACCAAATGCACCTGATTTATACATGAGCATCAGCGTGCCAAAAATGCCGAGGGTCCTCAATAATCTTCCGACGTCGGCAAAACTGACTGTCATGTTTTTTAGTATGATATAGCGGTTAAAACCACTGTCAATACGGTAATGCAGTAGCACATTGGTTAGCCATAACCCCAAGCCTAAACCGACCACGCTCATTACCGCATACCATGGTGTAGGGGCTGTGCCTGACAAAACCCCCATCTTAAAAAATGCCATACCCAAAAGCATAAACGCAATCACGTCCCAAATACTGAAATACAAATAAGGCATGAAATAATGGAGATATTTATCTGTAACAGCCGTATAAACTTCTTCATAACTGCCCGTCATGAGTCGGTTGGCCTTTTCCATTCGTTTGATTTTATTTTCGAGCGTGCTGTGCTCTTTAATTTCTTTGAAGGCAGCCAAGTCATCCTGTTGCTGTTCTGTCAGCTTCGTGGTTTTGGCATCTATTTTTTCGATGATTTCGCCTTTGGCAATGATAGCTTTGTCGAGATACAAATCTCGGTTTTCACGAGCAAACATCAACAAGAAACAAACGCCTGCTGCAATCAGTAATTTTTGTGGTTCCCACAACCGAAACACAAACATCAGCATGCCATAGCAGCCGTAATCAAACAAAATATCGCCTCGCCAAAGCAATACATAGATATTTATGAGCCCAAAAACCAGCAACCATAGTTGTCTTCTGAAAAAATAATCCGTAGCGGAAACCGTGCTGTTTTGTTTTTCTTTTCCATTGACAAACAGGATAATACCCGCCCCAAAGAGCATACTAAAAAGCGCTCTTTGGGTGCCTTCGGGTACCCAACTCACAAAATACCATAAATAGTAATTGATGGTACCAAACTCATTTTTTATGGAAGGGTCCCAACTCATGACATCCCATGCAAAAATGGGTATATTCATCAGTAAAATGCCCAAAATGGCAACACCCCGCAGGCTGTCTAATAGGGTAATGCGGTTTTGCTGCGAAACGGGCATTCCCACTGAATTGCTTGTTTCTTGATTGGTCATAAAAAATAGAATTTTAGAGTAAGTACAAGGTTAAGGAATTGCCTTTCATGGTAACTGCTCACTTAAAATATGCAAAATGTAAGATGTTTTTTACCGCCTCATGGGCTGCAATTTCCAATACGTCAAACTCCGCCAGAGCCATTCAAACGGACCAAAAAGGAAAAAGTTGAGCCAAATGGGTGATAAAATCAACTGGAATACCCATATCCCAAAAACTACATAATAGAGTTGATAGAACGATAGGTAGCCGTAGTAACCCAGTCCGTAGCCATGAAAAATAAGCGTACAAATGATGGATTGCATAAGATAATTGGTAAAGGCCATTTGTCCTACTGCGGTAAGCGCTTTCATCAACCAAGGAACAATACCCCACCGATACACCAAAATCAACAAACTCGCATGACCCAACGCCAACAACACCCTACGGACATCATATAAACTCCAAAAGTCAAATCTAAAATAATCAACCACTTTGCCAGGGTTGATGGTCCAGTCTGCATTGTTGGTAAAGAAAAACCAACTTATAGGTAGCCCTAAGCCATACCCCACCAGCAAGGTAGTGGCATAGGTAGAAGTGGGCAGCTTATTGGAAAAGAATCCCCAACTAAACAGAGCCATGCCTACAAACATCATGGCCAGCATATCCCAAATTCCGAAGTAGGTTCCCCAAGATTCGCCATTACTGTTGTCAGGCAACAAGTGCATAAAAACGGTACCATAGTCAGAACGTCTTTTTTTGAGAACTTCCTCTTGTTTTTTCTTGTCGGGTTTGAAGTTTTTTGCAAATTCTTCCCAAGCCGATTTTGCTTCTAATTGCTTGGCAGTTGGCTTCTTTTTAGCTTTTTCAAGACGAACCGCCGTCAAGTAGCCATCACGATTTTCTCTCAAATTTTGGTAGAAATTGTTATTGCGGTAGATATTGATACTCATACAGGTCATAGCGAGCACTATCAACCAAGCAGGTTTGAGTTTTCGGAACGGGAAAAGTAACATACCACACAAACCATAGAAAAAGAGAATATCGCCCGGCCAAAGCAAAATGTAGGCATTGAAAACTCCAAAAAGCACCAACCAAATGAGTCGTCGGTAGTAATATTCAGACACAGGGATTCCGTTTTCGGCGGATTTTTTATTAGTCATAAATAGCACCATCCCAGCCCCAAATAACATCGAAAACAAGGCTCGCATGGTACCTTCAAAAGCCGTGCTCATAATAGCAAAGGCATAAAAATCAGGACTTTGTGTCTTTGTGATAAATTGTTGAATGTTAGCATACAAAAATCCAAAGCCTGGCATATTCATCATCAAAATGCCCAAAAGTGCTAAGCCACGCACAAGGTCAATAGTTTGGATACGGTCAGCTTTGGCTACGGGGTGTGGGGTATCTACTATCGCTGCCACATTTAATTCGGGAGTAGTATGTTCGTTAGCGGAAGTTTCCATGTTGAAAAGTAATTAAGGGTTGATAGAAGATGCTTCTGAGGGAGTTGAATCAAGGGTTTCGGTCTGCAACATCGGCTGTCGTTGCCAGACAACAAGCGAATGCCAGAGCCACTCGGCGGGACCAAATTGAAAGTAACGCAGCCAAACTACACTACCTACTGTCTGGATTAACCAGATTTCAGCAACAATAAAGTAGAGCTGGAAGAATGTTAACTCACCATAGTAGCTCATACCATACCCATTAAAAAATAGAGTGCAAAGTATCGTTTGAATCAGGTAGTTGGTCAATGCCATTTGCCCTACCGCCTCAATGCCTATCCAAAGCCACTTTAGCATAGTCCAACGATACAGTAAAATTACCAGCGATGCCCAGCCTACGGCCATCAATGCCCGCTCAAAAGGGCTGAGGATTTCGTGAAGTGGTACTATGCTTCCACTGATGTATTTGGTGATGTCAGTACTATTTAATTCGGCAGAACCCATTGATAACCAAGACAAAGATAACCCTAACAATAGCCCCAAGGTAGCCAAAAGGGCGTGTCGCTTATTACTAAACGAATGAGAAAAGAACCCCCACTTAAACAATGCCATACCCAGCAACATCAAGGAAGCCAATTCCCAAAGCCCCAAGCGATACAGCCATCGGGCTTCTCGTTCTTGGGTTTTGGGTAGTACATAGTTCCAGACCTTGGCATAGTCCGAACGCATGGCGTCAACTTGGGCTTCATTAGCTTTTTTGTCAAACTTCGTACTGGTTACTATACCTTTCCATGCGGTGGTGTCTTTCTTTTGCTCGTCGTTGAGCGTTTTTATTTTTTTCAAGGCAACGCTATCGGCCAGCTGCTTCGCTGTTGGTTTTGGTATTTTGTACTTTTTCTCATAGGCTAATACATTCAGGTACTTCTCGTATTTCTGCTTGGTTTCGGCAAAATCCCAATAGCTTTTCCCACCTAAAATCAAGGCCATCAACACTGCCCCAATCATAAAGCCACGAGCCGAAAGGCGATGGAGCGGAAACAACAAGATGCCTACAATGCTGAAAGGAAATAGCAAGTCGTATTGAAAAAGTAAAAGAATGGCATTGACCAGCCCAAAGGCCATCAGCCAAAATTGCCGCCTCACGTATAAGTCAACGACTGTGAAGCCGTTGATGGGCTGAACTTTTGCAAAAAACAGAGCGATGCTTGCTCCAAAAAGAATGGTAAGTAATGCCCCCATTTTAGTACCAAAAAAGAGATTGATAATGGTGAGTAGCCAATAGGTCCCACCGTGAGGATTGACAATGAACTGATTGACCGTGGACTTTGTCATGCCAAAGTCTTGGATGTTCAGCAGCAAAATGCCGAGTACACTACATCCTAAAAGGACATGGAAAACCGACCTTGTTTGAAGACTGACGGAGGTTAAGGGTTTCATACGTTTTTCATTTGTTTGGTTTTGATTACTAAAAATGATCAGGATGGCAAATAGAAATAGCTG
The DNA here is from genome assembly GCA_046329195.1 of Spirosomataceae bacterium. GTDB lineage: Bacteria > Bacteroidota > Bacteroidia > Cytophagales > Spirosomataceae > JAXLVB01. The sequence goes on from JAXLVB010000002.1 coordinate 580,760, forward strand.
ACCGCATGAGGAGTATTTTGATGAATGAGAGGCCAGAGCGAAAGTAACTACTTTTTTGTTGATTGGCGAATCAATCAGACAAAAGAGGCTTACCGAACTATACAAAGGTAAAGAGTAGATTGCGGACGGACTTAGTCTATTGTTCCAAAAACTAGGTCTATTGTTCCAAGACTTAGCTTATTGTTCCAATGTGTCGTTTTTTTGACAAAATGCTGGATTGTTGGCACATCAAGCTACTGTTTCTGTATGCTTGATGTGCATTTCATTACTGGTGTGAAGGGTTAGGCAAAATAGGAGTGAATATTCGATGACTTAGAACTGCACCACGTAGTTTTGCCCCTTGATAGTGGCAAATTCTACTACACCGGTGGGTAGATTTTTGAGCGTTACTTTTTTACCCTGACAAGTAACTTTTGCGCCAGCCTTGAGCACAATGCGGCAGAGACTGCCAGCTTTTGACAGAATATTGATCGAAGCTGGTTTCTTATCCTTCCAAGTAAAATCTAACTCAAATGCTCCTCTGCTGCACAGCCCCGAAAAAGAGCCTTCAGACCATTCGTCGGGTAAGGCCGGAAGTAGTTGAATATACCCCCGATGCGACTGCATGAGCATTTCGGTAATGGCAGCCGTTACGCCAAAGCTACCATCCACTTGCAGGGCTTTGCCACACAAGGCAAACATCGAAGCCGTGCATTGCTCTTTTAAGTATCCTTTATAAATCTTGTTGGCCCGGTTGCCGTCGCCGAGTCGGCTCCAAAGAGCCATTTTCCAAGCTCTTGACCAACCTGTAGAGGCATCACCCCGTTCTTCCAGTACTTTTTGATAGGCTTTAATTAGCTCAGGGCTTCGCTTTTCGTCCAGAACTTTGCCCGGATACAAGCCATACAGGTGCGAAAAGTGGCGGTGGCGTTCTTCGAGCGATTTCCAATCGTCGGCCCATTCTTGCAGTGAGCCATCTTTGCCAATTTGTGGTGGTACTAATTTCTCTCGGGCTATTTTTACTTGCGTGGTAAGCGAATCGGTTTTACCAAGCAGTGCAGAAGCCTCTCCAAAATAACCAAATAAATCATACAGGATTTGCATGTCAATAGAAGAACCTGCACAAATGGTGGTGCCTTCTCGATAGCCGGCGGTTACTTCATCAAAATACGGCTTGTTACCTCCTCCATTTGGAAAGTTTTCGGGCGAGGTAGAGGGGTTGGTTACCAGCCATTTACCATTGGGATGCTGCACTAAAAAATCCATAAAAAACTGCACACAACCTTGCATCAGTGGGTAGGCTTCTTGGAGGAATTGCTGGTCTTGGGTGTATTGGTAATGCTCCCACAAGTGTGTGCAGAGCCACGCACCGCCTACCGTAAACGTGCCCCACGTAGGCCCGTCCATAGGCGCAGCCACCCGCCAAAGGTCGGTGTTTTGGTGCAATACCCAGCCTCTGGCGCCGTAGTGCTCTTTGGCTACTTGCGAACCTTGGTCGGTCAGTTCTTTTATCATCTGAAACAATGGCTCAAAGCATTCTGACAAATTGCCTGACTCCACTGGCCAGTAGTTCATCTGGGTGTTGATGTTGGTGGTGTATTTTGAATCCCAAGCAGGATTCATATTGTCGTTCCAGATGCCTTGTAAGTTGGCGGGTTGAGTGCCTGGCCTAGAAGAACCAATCATCAGATAACGCCCAAACTGGTAGCTCAAGGCCGAAAGACTAGGGTCGGGCGATGTTTGAATTGCTTTTACCCGAGTCGTGAGGGGTAAAGAGGAGTTGGTGGTTACTGGCAAGCGCAGCGAAACCCTGTTGAATAACTGTTGATGAGCTGCCACTGCGGCCTCTCGAATCTGCTCAAAGGTTTTGTTGGTTATCTTATCAAAATAAGCATCAACTCGTTGGTGGGCATTGCCACTCACATCTGTATAGCTAACAAAGTTGGTGGCGGCTGTGAGGTATAAAGTAACCGAATTCGCATGGTCAATGATCAAATCAACGCCTTTTGTGCTTACGGTACCTCCTTCGGCCACAGCTTTCAGACGTGCTTCGTAGCGGAGCTTTCCTTCGACACCCATATAATCGGCTGATTTTCCGGTTAGGATTAAGCCATCATTGCCGTAGGGGTCCATCCTAAAATAGTCCGTGGCATAGTTAGAGTGCGCCTGATTGCGTTCGCCACGAAGATTGGCTGTAAGCGAAATACTATTAGGCTTATCTGCCGTGATACGCACGATAATCACTTGGTCAGGAACCGACACCATGACCTCACGCTGAAAACGGACGCCATTGGCAAGGTAACTCACACCCGAAACCCCCGTCTGTAAGTCAAGCCAGCGTTTATAGGTACTTACGCTGTCTTGTTGTTTGAAAAACAGATGCAGATTTCCTAAACTCTGATATTTCTGCTGTTCTACGGGGTAACCCATAAGATGACGGCCAAAGAGGTTGTGTGCGTCCAGAAATTTTTGTTCAAAAACCAATTGCTGAATCTGGGGCAGCACCTTGTATCCTCCTTTCACAACGGTGGAGTAGGGACCACCCGAGTAATAGGTGTCTTCGTTGAGTTGAATTCGTTCTTCGCCATATTTACCAAAAACCATCGCCCCTAATCGCCCATTACCAACGGGTAGGGCGTCTTCCCAACGTTTGGCGGGTTGGTCGTACCATAGCAGCAACGAAGGGTCAAAGGTTTTGCTGTCAATAGCAGTAGCCATATTGTTGACTTGTGCAACAACACCTTCTTTTACCAAAAACCAAAGCAATAGAACAAAAAGGGACGGTCTCATCGGTTATTGAATTGGGTTAAGGGTAATAGGCTTATTTTTAGGCTACTTAAACGCAATCTGCTTGGTGTCGGCTTCCACTACTTTATTGAAAAAGTCTTTCAGTTGTGCATAATCCGCTGGAGCAACAAGGTCTTGTTTTTGGCGGAACTCTCTGACTGCAATCAGTTTACCATTTTCGACCTTAAACGTAAGGCTGTATTCTGCCGCTGGACACGATGCCTTGACCGAAGCAGGCACTTCGATGAGTTTTTTGCCGGTTGGGAGTTCGATACTAATGGTTTCTTTGAACAACTCGGCAGGCATAGCCGACCACATCAAGAACGGATAAAGGCGTTTTTCTTCTGAAACAAAATCCAACGATTTTAATCCCTCTTGCCAGGGGAGCTTCATGATGCTGATGCCCGCCACCTCGCCAATTTCCTTGCTCACTCGATACGAGTACCACGAACGAGCCGTGTCGGTACGGGTTTCGAGGTTGTCGTAGCCAAAATCCAGCAGTTTTACCTGATTGCTGTAATCAGAGGCAATGGACTGTTGCAGGGTTTTTTCTTGGGATTCTCGGCCTTTGCTGGCATTATTGGCTCGTAAATCGGCGGCCCAGTCGCCTGTACGGGTGTTTTTGGTTGTAATGACCAAGTCTTTGCCATCAACTTTAATGACTGACGACCGCACAATGGTGTTGGCCGGACGATCGGGGGTGTTGAGTTGCATGAGTGAAGTGGGCTGACTTTCGCCCTCTGCCGGAATCAATAGCGCATTGGTGTGGAGGAGCGAGGTGCCAAGCGTTCCAAACGACAAGTACGGGTTGGTCAACTCAACAAAATAGGTCTTGCCTTCAGTTTGAAACCGAGCGATGCAATGGTTAAAGTCAATACTTGGTAATGACAGATGGTGGTCGCCGTTGTCACGGGTGTCAATGAGGACTAAATTGGCTTTGAGGCCAACCTCTTTGCACATGGCCACAAATAAGGTAGAAAGGTCTTTGCAGTCGCCGAGTTTGGTGCTAAGGGTACGAGAAGCCCGCTGAGGTACCAGTCCACTCTGCCGAAAGGCTACGCTGCTGTAATTGATAGTGTTGAGGATATAATCGTAAATGCGTTTCGCTTTTTGTAAGTCCGTGAGCTTGGGGGCATTTTTAAACAATGAAGCAACGGTTTCTTTGACTTCAAAATCAGAACGAGCTTTGGTGGTAGCCAAATCGGCGTACCATTTTCCGATAAAATTCCAGTCGGGCATGTTGCTGATTTTGAGGTTGATACCTGCGTCTGACATCACAGGCATGAAGTTTTCGCCAGTTATACCCGGGTTATCTCGCAATTCCCAGACGTATTTTTTGTAGTCGTCCACGGTACTGATTTGAGGCGTAATTGTGGCGTTTTTGACTTCGTACTTAATGGGGGCAGCACTGGGCATCAACAAGCTGTAGCGAGACAAGGTTGAAGGTAGGCCGTAATTCATCAAAAACTCATCGGCAAAATACCCCAAGAGTTTACCGTTGGCTAAGTTTTCGAGTCGGTACGAAATATGAATGGCGTCACCTGCTTGTAAGTTCGTAAAAACCAAGTAGTTGTCTTGCGTCTCGGCAGGCACTTTGTTACCGTCGGCTTTTAAGGTCTCGGTTTTGTCAATAATCAGGCGTTGGGTATTGGAGTTAAACGGAATCGTATATTCTTTCCAGGTTTCGATGCCTGCCTGCGTCAGAATCTTCACTACCAGTTCATTACGCTCTTCGGTGGCGCCTTCTGGATACACAATGCGTTGCATTTCGTTGAGCAAGATGATGCTGTTATCATTCGGAAACGCCTCTGCTTTGGGGGCATTTTTGAACAAGTCATCCGCATTAGTAGCAGCAAACTGCCCAAATAGGTCTTTTTTGTTCTCCAACCGTCGCAATGCCTTGTGCGACTCAAACAGCGTTGGCATGTATTGAATGGATTTTCGATAGGCATCTTTAGCTTTTTCCGTTTGGTTTTGATACTCATAGACCGTAGCCAAGCGCTGCCAAAGGCCGCCAATATAGGGCGCAAACTCCAATGCCTTTTGCATGTATTTTTGGGCATTTTCGTAGTCTTTGTCTTGGCTGTAGAGGTCGGCTAGTTGGGTATAAAAGCCTACCGCATAGGGGAAGTTCTCGATGCGTTGTAGATATAGCTTTTGGGCTTCTTTCTTGTCGCCTTGCTTCAGGTAATTGCTGGCTAACTCTTTGATAAACTTGTCGTTGTAACGCTCCTGAATAGCTTTTTTGAGTAATTCATCGGCTTTCTTTTGGTCATGTTGGACTTCGGTCAAAATGACGTACTGGAACGTAACGGCTTCTTCGTTGTCGGGATAACGATGGTAGAACTCTTCGCTAAACTTGAGCAGTTCGTTGATTTGATTGCGCTTGGCATAGAGTCCAATTTCAACCATATCGGTAAACTCGTTGGTACCATACAACTGTTTATACTGGCTCAAATGACGCTCAACTTGGTCAAATTCTTCTTTTTTCTGGGCCTCGGCAATGTTCTGTTGCAAGGCAATAACCGAAGTTGGGTCTGAGGTACGGATGTGCTCCTGTTCTTTGCCTGCTTCAGTTTCGTTGCCATCACGATTGTAAGCCTCAATCAGGCGCATACTCACAAAGGTACTTTGAGGTGCTAAGTCCCTTGCTTTCTGGAGTGTTTTACGAGCTTCGTACTTTTTGTCATTGCGTAAGTAAGCCTCGGCTAATACCAAGTAATTCAGTAGGTTAGTGGGCTCTTGCTTGATTTTTTGTTCAAAGAACGCCTCTGCAAAAAACGGCTGAATGGCTGGCATCGTGCCTTGGACCTTGGTGTAAGGCTGTGGAGTAGGAGTAGAGCTAAGCCCTTGAATTGGGTTGCCATTGGCGTCAGTGAATCGAATCAAGAAATTGGCTCGTCCGGCCTCGCTTTCACCAATTTGAACCAAGACCCGATTATAGCCCTTTTGTAAATGTACGGGCTGTGCATAGATGTCCAAGTCACAGTTACGTTCTTCGGCTACGGAGGTGATGAGCTGGTCGTTGACCCAGATTTTTAAGGAACCAGAGCAACCCGAACGCATGATGGCATTGACTTCTTGGGGACTTTGTACCCACGTTTGGGCGTACATGATGGCATTAGAGGCATCAAAATAATACGTGAGATCAAACCAACGATCCGAGCGCTCGGCAGGTACATTAAACCACTTGACAGGAGCACCATACTGATGCGTAAACGTAGCGGAGGCTTCGGGGTGTTCTAATGCCCCAAACGATTTGTTGAAGCCATTGGCCGAGATATTATCGAAGGTACCTAATACCTGCCAGTTGCCGATAGAACCAATCCCCGCAAAGGCTTCATTGGCTTCTTTAAATTTTCCGATGTTTTGATAATGGTCGCCAATGGCAGCATACACCATGGCTCGTAGTGTACCGTTTGCTCTGGGGTCTTTCAGAATTTGTTCAATAAAAGCTAATTTGGCAGGCTTACGCTTGCCGTTGAATCCCTCCAGAATGATCGGCGTTGACCACAGGGCATACACGTAAGGATAAGGGTCAGTAGTATTACTAAAAAAGGTCTGGAAGTTTTCAAAGGCTTTATCTCCATTGTTTTCAGACCAATAGACAAATGCCAGCGCCAACGAAGCCTCTGCCTTGGTGTCAGGCGACTGGGCGGCGGAAGTAAAAAACGCCTTGGCCTCGGTACGTTTGTTTTGATTAAAAGCTTCCCATCCTTTTTTGAGGGCCTCTGGATTCGCCTGAGAAGCCGAAGAAACAAAAAAAGCACCGATGCTAAACAGAACAGCAAAAAATGTTGATTTCATTAGGAAAATGAGGATACGTAAGTTCTAAAATGGGTAAATGGTTGGGCCGCCACCAATGACTGATAGCTACTAACAACCAATAATAAATCAATTCGGATTAAATTCCCAAAAATCATTTTTAAGAGTAGTAGCCCCAACCGACCCTGTTCCTAAATACCCCTTGCTTCCAATAGCAAAGGCAGCGGGGTATCCTCGTTGAACGCTATTAGAAGTTCGCTGGGTCCAAGCATCGGTAGTGGGGTTATAAGACCAGCATTTTTCGCTGTATCCGCCCATTACAAAAACCTTGTTGTCAATCACAAAACTGGCGAGTCCGGTCGTATAATCAGCAGGGAAAGTAGCCTTCTGCGTCCATTTGTCGGTGGTAGGCTCGTATTTCCACCAATCTTTTAGGTTAGGAAAAACGCCTAAACCAAAATAGATTTCGTTGTTGATGGTCTGGGCAGTGGTTTCAAAGCGAGTCGTGCCTGGGAAATCGCCTTTTTGCGTCCACTTGTCGGTGGTAGGGTCGTATTCCCATACTTCTTTGTTGATGAACACATATCCTTTGCCAAGAGCAGTAGTTGCCGAAGCAGTGTTTTTAGCACTACCCGGAAAATTGCTGAGGCGTGTCCAGGTGTTAGCAGTAGGATTAAATTTGTAAAATTCGTTTGAAAAATTCCCTGTATTGTCTTTGCCAATACCTACATACGCCACATCACCAATCACAAAGGCTGTGCCACCGTAGAAACCATCTTTCGGATAGTTGAGCCTAGACGACCACTGCGCCGTTTGAGTGTCGTATTGCCAAAAATTGCTGGTAAATCCTGATGTGCTCGAACTACCGCCGCCGCCAATAAAGCCCTTGGTGCCTATCGAAAAGCCCACGGCTCCCATGAATCCTGGCGTAACGGGAACATCCTGCTTTTGTACCCAAGTACCCAGCAAGACGGTAAAAGCCGTACTACTCACTCCTTGATTAGTTCCTACTTTTACTGTAATAGATCCTGACGTTGCGCCTTGAGGCACTTGGGCCTTAATGAGCGTATCGGTTACCGACGTAATCGTGGCAGAGGTAGTATTAAACAAAACCGTTACAGCGGAGGCTGTACTGCCAAAGCCAATGCCATAGATTTTGACTTCGGCGCCGGGTCCTTCGCTGGCAGGAAAGAAATTGGCAATCTGCACTGGCGATTCGGTGACTGGAGTGTCTTTTTTGCAGCCATAAAAGCCGAGTGTCAGTAGAAAAAGCCCTCCCCAAAATTTCATTCTCATAGGATATTCAGTTAGTGTTATTCAAAATAAAGCGTTTTACAGCACGTACAGAGCCAGTTTTTTGCGTTGTTCAGCAATCCTTGGGTGCTCGTTACTAAAACACAATGCTACTGAAAAGACGTATAGAAAGCTAATCTCGTTGTGTTCAACCCAAAACTTTTTACGAATGTTTGCCAATTACGTCGCCATTCTCTATTTTTCAGCATCCTTATTATTCACTACCTAACCATTTACACTTCGAGTGACAACAAACAAAGAATCATGGGGCTCTAGGATGGGCCTTATTTTGGCGATGGCTGGCAACGCCGTCGGTCTGGGTAATTTTCTTCGATTTCCGATTCAGGCCATTCAAAATGGCGGAGGGGCTTTTATCATTCCATACTTAGTATGCTTTGTTTTGATGGGAATCCCTTTGCTCTGGGTAGAGTGGGCCATCGGGCGCTGGGGAGGCCAGCGAGGGCATCATGCTACGCCTTTTATGATGCAAGATATGGACACAAAGCGTCCTTGGTGGAAATACGTGGGCGTTTTTGGGATTTTTACGAACATCGCCATTGCCGCCTATTATTGCTACATCGAAAGCTGGACGATGGGTTACGTTTGGAAATCCATCACTGGGGTTTTTGAAGGACTGTCTGAAACCGAAGTGTCGCAGCATTTTGACCAATACGTGGACGTAGCCAATAAGGGACTTGGCTCCGAAGCGATAATTTTCTTTCTTTTTTGTATTGTACTAAATGCCTACATCCTGAACAGAGGGTTGTCGCAGGGGGTCGAGTTGGCTTCTCGAATCGGAATGCCTTTGTTGATTTTGTTTGCGATTTTTCTAGCCTACGAAGGGATCACCCTCCACTATACCGATGCGGTGGGGGTTGTTCACACGGGCGTAGAAGGACTCAATTTCTTGTGGACACCCCAGTTTGACTCGCTCACCAACCCCAAAGTGTGGCTGGCTGCTGCCGGACAGATTTTCTTTACACTGGGTTTGGGCTATGGCATGATTCAGTGCTATGCAGCGTATGTAGGCCATAAAGATGACATTGCCCTCAACGCCATGTCGGCAGGTTGGACCAACGAGTTTGTCGAAGTGGTGCTGGGTAGCTCTATTCTTATCCCGATTTCGGTAGGATATTTAGGTATTGACCACGTCATTGAGTTAACGCAAAGCGGAGGCATGGGCTTAGGCTTCAGAACTATGCCGTTTTTGTTTCAGCAATACGGACAGTTTTTGGGGATGTTAGGCGGCATTGCTTTTTTTGGCTTGTTGTTCTTTGCGGCCATTACATCATCGCTGGCAATGGGCTCACCTTGGATAGCCTTTATGATTGACGAATTCAAGTGGACTCGAAGTCAGGGCGCTATCACCTTCGGACTGATTCTGTTGGTATTGGGTTTCCCAACGGTTTGGTTTTACAACGAAGGCGTGTTGGACGAATACGACTACTGGACAGGTACCGTAGCCTTGGTGGTATTGGCCTTAGCCGAATCCATTTTGTTTGCTTGGATTTTTGGTATGAACAAGGGCTGGGACGAAATCACCCGTGGTTCTGACATCCGACTCCCCAAATTCTTCATTCCCGTCATCAAGTACATCACCCCTGTCTTGTTGTCGGCGGTGTTTTTGGGTTCGCTCATTACCCCTGCCAGTGGCGACTGGGGCACTTCGTTCCATGATTTGATGGCCGGAAATGGATGGACCTTAGACAACGGGGCTATTTTGGCTAAATTGTTTCACCAAGATATCAATGCACAAATTGCTGCCGCCAACGTAGGCGAAGATGTATCGCAGTTAGAAGCCAAGAAGACCTACCTTAATTTGGCTCGTGGCTTATTGTTGGCTGTGTTCATTGGCATTAGCTATTTGGTGTTTTTGGCTTCCAGAAAGCGCCGTCTCAAAACCACTGATTTTTAAGAAACTTGTTGTCAACTGCTTAATTAGAAACGCATGTCCAGTTCAGCCTTTATGATGATGCTCGTCACCGAAGTACTCATCACCGCCATCACGATATACTTTTTTTATCGAGTCTTTACCTCCAAAGACGACCTAAATACAGGCATCAAAGACCCTTGATTGGGTGTGAAACTCTCAAAACTACTTCTACCCATAGCACCCCTCTTCAGATGGAGAGGGGCAGGAGGTGAGGTAAAAATCAACCAGAGTAACGTCTAAAATGCAAAAAAAACACTCATTCCCAATCCCCCCTCTTCAGATGGAGAGGGGCAGGGGGTGAGGTAAATAAACCCATGCAACGCTTTATTCATGACTATTTTGGTTTTTCGCAGGTCGAAAACAAAGGGTTTTGGGCTGTGATTGGAGCTGTATTGGTGTTGCCTTTTACTGCCTTGCTTTCGTATATAGGACTAGACCCAGCTTGGCAATCGCCGTTGGATAACCCGCAAAAAGCCGATAGTCTGATGGCACTTATTGAGGTAAAGCATCAAGCGGAGAGGCCAAACTATGGGGAGTATGAAAACCACTTTAGCCCCAGCCATGAAGATGATTTTTCTAGTGCCAAAGCGGTTAAACTCTTTCCATTTGACCCCAACGTAATTTCTGCCGACCAGTGGCAGGAGCTAGGACTTCCGAAGTTTTTGGCCGAGCGGATTGTCAAATATCGCAATGCAGGAGGGAAGTTCAAGAAGAAAGAAGACTTACAGCGGATTTATGGCCTTCGCCCCGAAACGTACGAACGTCTTGCTGCTTATGTACAGATTAGCGGAACTCCGGAGGCTTCTTTGCCTGCCGAAATCGCCCCGAACAAAGCAGACGAGGCTATTACCAAAAGTCCTGTTGCCGAAACGAAAACTCCCAAAATCACCCAATTTGACTTAAATAAAGCCGATACTACCCAACTGGTCAAGGTGCGGGGGATAGGCGCCAAGTTGGCCTTGCGGATTATCAAATTTCGAGACAACCTCGGTGGTTTTTACACCGAAAACCAACTCCGTGAAGTCTTTGGCTTGGATTCAGCCGTGGTGGACGAAACCCTCAAGTACGCCTTTGTGCGCAGCCCAAGCCTTCGGAAAATCAAGATTAACGAAGTGACTCCCGAAGAATTTCGGCATCCGTATCTGAAGCCTTATGTGGCTAAATCCATCATGGCGTATCGGCAGCAGCATGGCAACTTTAAGTCTGCCAGCGATTTAGCCAATGTGAAACTGTTGGATGCCAAGACTTTGGAAAAAATCACGCCGTATTTGGAGTTTTGAAGAAACCCAGCTTACTAAATAATATCGGCTTATGGCAAACCAACCAAAAACTCCCGAAGGATGTTGAGGTATGCTTCTCGCTGCTCTACTGCAATAAAGTGCCCTGCATTGGGTATAAAGGCCAATCGGCTGTTTTTAAACAAGGCAAGATATTCGCTGGTATAACCCCATTTTTGGTTGTCACATTGCCCTTTTATCACCAAAACGGGTGTGTTGAGTACCTTCAACGTAGGCCGAGGGTCATGGATGGCCTCCAAACTCTTCAAGGTCATTACGCTGGCATAAAACCCATTCCCTGCTTCTTCGGGGCGGATATTGGCTGTATCACAAACGGTTGATTTGTTGACTTCGTAGCTCAAATAGGCCATAAAATCATCCGCTTCTTGGTCAGATGCTAACTTTAGGCCGAAGTGCGTAGCCAAAAACGCCATCGCTTTGGTACGAAGATTATGGGCTTTTTGATTGCCCTGAGCGTTACTAAAAATCGGATTTCGTAGCGGAAGGCTATCGGGTGGGTGCAAGGTTGCCAATTCTTGTCGGATTGGAAACAAAGGGCCTGGCGAAGTAAAAACGATTTTTGCTACTTTATCGGGGTACTTGGCCACAAAATGGGCCGCCAAAATACTGCCCCACGATTGACCAATCAAAATAACCTTCGTAGTATGGATTTGACCAATGATTTCATGCAAATCAGCAAGGTGCCGAGCCATCGTGTAATCCCCCAACTCCTCGGAGCGCATGGAACGACCTCCTCCTAGCTGATCGTAGAGATAGACCTCAAACCCTATCTCTGACAGTGCCGAAAACGTCTCGATGTCTCGGTCGGTAATGTGACCACCTGGCCCACCGTGCAAATAAATAATCGGAATGGGTTGCTTGACCCCCTTGGCTTCAAGGTGTGTATAGGCAAGCCGAGAGCCGTTAGATAAGTCCCAATAGCGAGTAGTAGCTCTGGGGCTGAGCGTGTGGCCATGATAACGCCTTGGCACTAGGAGTTGAACCAGCAACACAACTACACCCACTAACACTACCCCGCAGACTGTCGCTATCACTCGTTTTTTCATAACTAAAATTTAGTTTTTAGCTTGTTGATAGGGGACATATCCTTGCCATTTCCAAGGAATGCAGGTTGGGCCTAGTACTGTCTCGATGATTTCTTGAAAAATAGATTCTCCATTCTCACTATTCACTAATAAGATGATAGCGGTTCCTTTGTCCAAAAAGTTGATATTGTAGTTTCGCCAAGCCCCGCCGTTGCCTTCCTTGAAAAATGCCTTGCCCTCCACAGGACAATCCAAAAGCCCCCAACCAAGCCCATACGACAAATGGATGCCATCGTTTTGGGTGGTAGTCTCCAATGTAATCGGTGGGAATTGCGTTACCGAATGGATGCTAATCTGGGGCGAAAGCATTTCACGGTAGCCCTGAGACGATAGCCCCTTCTTTTGGAGGAGGTATTCAATAAACTTAGCATAATCGGCAATAGTGGTCACTACCGAGCCCCCCGCCACGGCTTCGGAGCGCTTACGTTTCTTATCAATTTGGCCATTACTCAAATGACCTACGGCTACGTTGTCATCCCCAAATGATTCATGCCAAACATACCCCGTACGGGCCATGCCAATGGGCTTAAAAATCTTTTCAATGGCCAACTCATCAATGGTTTTGTGCGTGATTTCTTCGACGACCAGTTGCAAAAGCTTAAATCCTTCACCCGAATACGCATAGCGAGAGCCAGGGGTAAAGTAGATTTTCATAACGCCAAGTGTGTCCTCCTCCGAAGTGATGGGGTTAAACCAGCGTACGTTAGGTAGTCCTGTTGTGTGGCTCAGACACATACGAGCCGTGATGAGTTTCCAGCGTTCATCTTCGTGGAGGTCTGCAAAATATGGATAAGCTGCAATGGGTTTGCTTAGGTACTGATACAGTGGCTTGTCTAAGGTTAAGAGCTTGTCTTGCACCAATTGCATGCAGAGATAGCCAAAAATAGCCTTGCTTAACGACGCTCCATACATGATAGAAGCCGCATCGAGTAGCTGTTGATTAGGTTTGTTCCGAAAACCATACGATTTCAGAAAAACCGTTTTCTTGTTATTGATTACCGCTAAACCCAAGCCTTGAATCGTAGCTGCTTCCATGAGCCTTTGTACCAGTTGGTCCACCTGCTGTGTCGAAACCTTACGGCCATCGAGCCTCGTAATGGATTGTGCCTGAACCATCAGGAAGTTCAGAGATAAGAAAAGAACAAGGACGGTTTTGGGTGGGGTCATGGCAACTATAGGGCGATAATAGGAGTTAGAAGTAGAGGAAGAGAGCCATTGCTCTACAATAACGCAGAGTACTATCTTTTCAATATAGCACAAAGCAATATCATGGCGTAAAACAGCACGCTAGATGAATGATAATAGCCCCGTAACCCTACCATCAAGGAGGTGGTTGGGTTGCTGCTTAGTGGAGTGGTAGGCTGTTATTGCTGAGCTCGTTTCCTGTAATCTTTAATGAGAAAGTAAACGGCAATAACAAAGACAATCAGATATACGATGTCAAAATAGGGGTCCGCCAATTGGAACGTTGTAAAGTCAAGATGCTTAAAAAGCGTCCAGCCGAGGATGACTGCTATAAATGACCAGAAGGGATTAATGCGTTTGATGAAATCCATGATAGATAGGGTTATGAGAAAGACAAAGATAACGCCGACAAGCATTCCCGTCAATACAACATGCCTTTAACTAATATCCAATAACTACTTAAGGGGGGGTAATTCCTTTTTGAGTAGTTTAAAGAACTCTGAGGGCTTTTCAACCCACGGAAAATGGCCGCTTCGTTCAATGAAATAGAGTTTGGAATCCTGTAACCGTACATTCAGGACTTCTTGCTTTCCATCCGTCAAAAAATCTTGCCTGCCTTGGATAATGCGTATGGGCGTCTTTAGTGTGTACGCCTGCTTCGAGATGTCCCATTTCCAAAAGTTTGGGTGCTCAAAGTAGGCAGTAAAGAAGGCGTTATTGAAGTAGCTGGCTTTCTCGGCAGACGGAACGGAGTTAAGGAAAGGTTCAATCTTCTTTTTGTCAAAAAAATAGGACTTCAGTATGATTCGTTCGATGTTGAATTCTTTTTCAATAGGGTTTAGCGAACTATCCGACTCTATCGTGCCGAGTTGAGTCATGTCTTCGGGCGTGAGTCTTACCATAGCATTATCGTTGGCATATCGCTGAAACTGATTGTTGGTGCCAATGCTTGAGATAAGAATCACTTGATGAACCCGAGTCGGGTTTTTAATGGTATAGTATAGTGCAAAGTGTGTTCCGTAACTATGCCCAATGATATCCCAGCGTTGAATAGCCAGTTTTTTTCTGACTAATTCGATGTCATCCACAACTTTTTCGGGGCTAACCCATGAGGTGTCGGCGGGGCGGTATTGGGAGTGGCCAGTTCCTTCGTAGTCAATGAGTATGCATTGGTACCCAGCTAAAGAGTCGGCAATGCTTCGCATGTAATAGCTCGAAAAGCCCGGGCCACCTTGCAATAAAACAACGGGCTTTCCGGTGCCTTTTGTGTAGAAATGCAAGTAGCCGCCCTTTGGTAGTTGGATAGAATCTGGCCGATACTGCGAGCGTGCTTGTGAAAAAACGAATAAACAAAAAAGAGATAATAGTAATCTGGTCATGTTCAAAAGTTACGGATGGTTTTGGTTGGAAACAACCGAATCGAGAGATAATAAATACCTTACCGCAGCAACTCGCTGATTTTGTTTTCATCTGCGAAAATTGGCGTTTTTCAATCTGCGACCTTCTGCGAGTAAAAATTAAATTTAGTTAGTTTACAGTGTAAAATATTGTCCAAGTTTAACTTGTTTCAAGACATTTTAGGCACACGCCATCGAAATCATTTCCCAAATTCAGTCGGATTCATGGAAGTATTGGCTCTGTAAAACTGCATGATGGATTGTAAAAAGGCTTTTGCAAAAGTGATTCTATTGGCCTGGCTATCCCTCACACCTGTATAATTGGATTCTATTTGCCAACCAAAAACTTTTGGGTATGTACAATACCGTGCTGTATTATAGCCACCATTAAAATAATCATCAGTGGCCAAGGGGGCCACATCCTGCTGAGAAGGAACAGAGGGGAACATCCGGTTTGCCATAAGTGTACCAAATGCCGTTGGCCCCGTAAGCAACTGGTTAATGGATAAAGCAGTGTTTTGCTGCAATAATTGATAAACCGAAGAAGAAGCAGCAACAACAGAAGTCGTGTTTCTTAACTCATTGCCAGTCAGCAAGTAACCTAACTCAAGCCGTTGTTTGGTGTGCCCATGCCCATGTAGGTCAATAAACAAAGCCCCTGGGTATTTGGTGGTTATTTTTATGATGAACGTATCAATGCTTGCGTGATAATTGTTCCAGATGCTGGTCAAAGCACTATTGCTACAGGTTGCCTCGGCCAATTCCCGATTTTGGTCAATCTTTGTTCTTTTGAGATAACAGATCACCAAGTAAGGCTGAACGCCATAATCAGCTTTGCAAAGGCTGTCAATCGTAGTGGCCAGTTCAATGGTGGCGGCATCAGTAGCGGTGGTTATTCCGGCGCATGTTCTTTCGGGGAGAGTAGTAGGATTAGCAGTGCCGCCATGAGGCACGCTGATAATCAAGGGCATATTGCCGTATTGAACTTCCGTGTAGGGGTCTAACTTTTTCTTGGTAACGATAGCTTTTGCAGGAACAGGTACCGTACCCTGGTCAGCGTTGCCTTTTTTACAACTGCTGAGGAGTGTACATATCACTACCGCTACAAGGAGGGAGCTGAAGCGTTTGCTTAAAACGATAAGCATACATGCAGTTTTAGATGTTTAGTAAACCAGCGCTGCCTAAACCATAACAAGATAGTAAAGTTTTTGTAATAAATTTTTTCATCAAAGGTCAAATGCAATGGGTAATAGATGTTACTTCTCGAAGCATTAAATGAGGGGGATATGAAAAAAAAATTGCTGCTAACGTTCAGGGCTTGGCGATGTGGCGGTATTTAAAAATCGTCAGCCCGTAACCGCTGCTGAATAAAGTTACAAAAGATGATGATAAGAACTACAGTTCGGCGTTATTCGTCGGCTGGAACTGAAGCCGAATAGCAAACTGAAAGTTGAGAATATATTCGTCGCCCCGCCATATTGCCAAACCGCCTGTTGTAGGCATGTGCTTCTTGTCGAGATGCAATTACTTTTTTAATTACTCTTGTTAAATACATTATCGCAGCCGTCTTTGTAACTGTCGTTAAATAAAACTTGGTTTTCACTGAGCAAAATGCGTCCATACAAAAATTCACTCGGCGAAGACATATCAAGTCCCCATGAGTTGCCGTCCACCTGAATTAACTTCCATGTTCCTTGTGTCAGAGTATTGGAGCTTTCGTTTACCGAAAAAGTATGGTCATTTTTAAATGTCACTTTTATATTTCTGTCTGCTGATTTAGTCTTTCCTGTCCAAAAGCAAGATTGTTTAGCCCATGTCCATGAACCCACAAGTTTACTTGATATAGCGGTGGTGTCAAGATTTTGCGATTTGTTGCATTGCCAAAATGAATTGATGTCCAGGTTTTCTTTTTTGCAGGATATCAATCCCGCAAGGATTGTCAAACATAAAAGAGTAAGTCGCATTGTTAGAAGTTTAGTTTGTTGACAACTGAAATTGTTAGAGTGTTGCATCGGCGATCGCATTGCCTACAACGAACAGGGCTTGTGGCAGGTGGGGAATTTGAAAACCAAAAGCCCGAACGTTAGCCGATATAAATTACTGATGTTCAGTTATTTACAAATATTCAAAAGGTTTCCGTCAGCCGAAACAAAAGTACAAAAGAATTACTAATGTTCAATTACTTACGTCAGCCCCACTTGCCACAAACCCATGTTGTGTGCAGCCGATTTTGTCCGTCAGTTTTCATTCTATGTGTTTTTTTGTTTCTTCTACAATAAGCGATGTTACTTTGTCTCTATCTTTTTCATTAAAAGGTCCTGGTATGGTATGTAACATTCCTTTTACTTCTAAATACTTGGTCGGCACTTTTGCCCTTTTTAACTTTTCAGCATACGCAAGTCCTTGGTCTTTGAGAACGTCAAATTGGCAAGTAATTACAAAGGCTGGCGGAAGCCCCGATAAATTAGCATATAAAGGAAATGCTTTTGCATTGTTACGGTCTTCTAATTTAGGAAGATAAGAATCAAGGGTAAATTGTGTCCCGCCATGGTCATATACTTTGTTTAGTTTCTTATATGATTCATATTTGAAAGGTAAATCTACGGCAGGGCAATCTAATACTTGAAATTTAATGTTAGTAAGACCTTCATCTCTTGCTCTTTGTGCAACAGTTGCTGTTAATGTTGCACCTGCACTCTCACCAATCAACATTATTTTATCGGGATTTCCTCCAAAACTAAGCCCATTATCGATGACCCATTTGAAAGTTTTATAACAATCATCATTTGGAATTGGGTAAGGGTTCTCTGGGGCAACTCTGTAATCAACTCCAACGACTATTTTATTTAAAGCAATAGCGTACTTTCTTGCCCTTGCTTCTGATATTGTAGTCCAAGGAAATACAAAACCGCCACCATGATAATAAACTACGATGGGTGAATTGGTGGGAACATCTTTGGGTTTGAAAATATAGATTTGTAAACTATCAGATGTGATTTTCAATGAATCAATTGTGGCAATTTCGGGGTAAGGAATGTTAGAGAATACCTGTCGTCTTTGTTCAAGATTCATTTTTTTTAATGCTCCAATATCTCCCTGTCCACTGCTTAATTTAGCAAAAAGGGCTTGTCCCCAATCTAATCGCCCTTCTGCGGTAAAAGTTAAACTGTAAACATAACCCGCAAAGCCTAAAATTAGAATTAACAAAAATACAGTAATATATTTTAAAATTCTTTTGAGTATTTTCATCTGTCAGAGTAATTAAAATGTCTTGTTCGACCTTACATTTGAGTTGTCTCTTATTTCGGTTGCACACAACTCGTAAATATACGAAAGTTTTGTCGTACTTTTCGTATTGTTTTAGCTTTTATCAAGATTGCGTTGTACTTTACAGGTAGTACTACACAAATTGTATTTGATTTTTACCAAGATTACGTTGTACTTTAGGTGTCGTACCGCACGGGCGAACCCGTTTTTGTATTGTTGAGTGTCCGTAAGACAGAAACAAACATAAAAAATGTTTTTCAAAAAGCCAAATCACTCCTCATTTTTTAAATTCAAGGCATCAAATGGGCTCTTGATGTTTTCGAGCGTGCGTCTGCTTACGTGAGTATAGCGCAGCGTAGTTTTGAGATCATTATGACCCAGTAGCTCTTGTATCAACGTAATGTCCGTGCCAGCTTCATGGAGGTGAGTAGCATAGCTGTGGCGCAAGCTATGAAAGGTTACGTCTTGCCTAATCTTAGCGGCTTCTTTGGCACGGTGAAAAACCTTCTGTAAGCTCCTTGTGCTGTATGGTTCACCCTCGTACTGCCCTTCAAAAAGCCAAAAGGTAGGCTTGTAGGCCAGGTAATATTTCCGTAAAAGTTCCAAAATTCCCTGCGAAAGCGCTACGATACGGTCTTTCTTGCCTTTTGCTCCTTTGATGTTAATCACCATTCGCTCCGAATGAATGTCTTTTATCCTAAGATTGACCACTTCGCTTACTCGAAGTCCCGCCGAATAAGCCAAGTAAATCATGGTTTTATGTTTCAGGTTTTCGAGTTGGGTGAACAATTTTTCTACTTGACTAATAGCAAGCACATTTGGTAAGATAACTTTTTTCTTTGGGCGAGGTATCTCAAAGAAGAATTTTTCACGTTTTAACACCTGTTCAAAATAGAACTTAACGGCGTTGATACGGCTGTGGAGGGTGTTTTCGGAGAGGTTGAGGGTATTGGTGCAATATAAAAAATAGTCACGAAGCCGCTCAGTAGTTAGTTCTGCTACAGGCTTGTCTTTCAAAATGTATAGTAATTGTGCAAACTCGTTTCGATACGTAGTGATTGTATTGGCACTATATGCTTTAAGTTGGAGCGTTTCAATCAACTGCAACATCGCAGGTCTATTCACTTCATGAACCTGCAGCAATACTTCTTTGCCTACTGGATTAGTTTTGAGACCAAACCGCTCACGGTACATGGGCGTGTCGAGCACATACCAAGCCTTTTTGGAATGACTCCACCGCACCCCTGTGAGCTTACGCACAAGCTTTTGGTGCTCAGATTGGTAAGGAAACCGAATCAAAATGACGGGTTTATGGTCGTGTTCGGTCAACT
This sequence comes from Spirosomataceae bacterium, assembly GCA_046329195.1. Taxonomy (GTDB): domain Bacteria; phylum Bacteroidota; class Bacteroidia; order Cytophagales; family Spirosomataceae; genus JAXLVB01. The sequence goes on from JAXLVB010000002.1 coordinate 600,080, forward strand.
CAAACTTCCATTCACTGGGCAACTGCGTGTTAGTCTGCATCATGGCCGTGGGGTTTGTCAAGCATGAGTATCTGTTCGGCTATGACTTCGGTTACATACCGTCTATCACCTTCTTTGGTGTCATAGCTTCGGGTTTTGAGCTTACCTTCTACATAGACTAAGCTTCCTTTGCGTAAGTATCGGTCGGCCAGATCTGCCAATCCACGCCACAGTACGATGCTGTGCCAGTCGGTACTGGACTGCTGCTGCCCGTTAGCGTCTTTATAGGTTTCCGTGGTAGCCAACGAAAACTTGGCCACTTTGATGTTGCCTTCAAGGGTTTGAATGGCTGGGTCATTTCCCAAATTCCCAATCAATGTTACTTTGTTGAGTCCTCTCATTGTATATGCGTAAGCCTCGGTTCAGCCATCTAATTACCAGTACACGAGTAACTATTACCCAATAACCAGTCCACCTCCCAAACTACGGCGAAAGGCGGCTGATGGTCCAAATGCCAGATTCGGTAAGGGTATAAGCAATGCGGTCGTGGAGGCGAGAGGGGCGGCCTTGCCAAAACTCCATATAGTCGGGCAGGAGCCGATACCCGCCCCAATGCGGAGGTCGAGGGATGGTTTTACCTTCGTATTCGGCTTCTAAGGCTTCGTTGCGCTGCACCAGTTCTTCTCGGTTAGCCAGCACTGTACTCTGCGCCGAGGCCCAAGCCCCCAACTGGCTCCCTCGTGGGCGTACGGCAAAATAAGCGTCAGAGTCCGCCGCTGCTACCTTCTCAATGCGCCCTTCAATGCGCACCTGTCGCTCCAATTCGACCCAGAAAAACGTCAAGGCTGCCACCGGATGCTGCGCCAAGTCCTGGCCTTTGCGGCTTTCGTAATTGGTATAAAAGGTAAAGCCCGTGGGCTCAATGCCCTTGAGCAGCACCACCCGCCCGGCAGGACGGCCATTGGCGCCGAGGGTAGCCAAGTGCATGGCGTTAGGCTCTGGCAGCTGCGAAGCCACCGCCTCCTGAAACCATCGCTCAAATTGGGTAATGGGATTGGTCAATACATCGGTAACGTCCAAACTCCCACGGGAGTAGTTTTCACGTAATGCAGCAAGGTCTATCATATTTTTTGGTAATTTGGCTAAACAAAACCTTGGGTCCAAATCAAGGTAATCCTCACAAAAACAGGGACATAGTTAAATTTTTAGAGGCAGACTCGCTTCCTTTCTCTACAAATTCCCGTATTAAGTCAGAATGAATCGTGGCAATTCCCTTGTAAAAGCCTTGTTTTTATTATTTTTGCAAATCTAAAACGAATTGTCTGTCTAACGAAACGTTCGGGTTGGGAATATCCACAAAACAAAAATGCCCCTTCACCAGCGTAAAATGCACTATTATGACGACTGAGAACGAATTGGAATTGTCTGAAAAAGAGGTTTTGGAACAAAAAGCAGTCGAAGCTCTTGCCCTTGAAGTATCCGAAGCCATTGCGGAAAGCGAACCCGTAGCCGATTACTCGACTTTCACTAAAAAAGATTTTGTCGATTTACTTGAAAAGCAATTGGCCCACATCAAGGCCGACGGCGTAGCGCCAAGTGAGTTTCGGAAGGTTGACAACGTGTTGAAAGAAATCAAGCCGGTATTTGACCAAAACCATAGTGCAGAAGTAGCACTGGCCAAAGCCGACTACATCGCTGAGAATGGTTCTGACGAAGGATTTGAGTTTAAATCAGACGAATTGACCCAACAATTTGAGCAGCTTTACAAGCAACTCCGTGACGAAAAGAGCAAGTTCTTTCAGGGCCTAGACAAAGCCAAAGAGAAAAACTTTGCCGTAAAGACCGAGCTCATTAATCGTCTGCGTGAAGTCGTGGAGGCCGAAGAGTCTAACTCAGGTACCAACGACAAAGGGAACTTAGCTGCTTTGCGCCAAATCCAAGAAGAATGGAAAGCGGCTGGTAATATTCCATCGCCTCATAATAGTGCCTTGTGGCAAGCCTACCATGCACTGGTTGATCGTTTTTATAGCAATCGGAACATTTACTTTGAGCTTCTCGACCTTGACCGCAAGAAAAACCTAGCGCACAAGATTGAGCTTTGTGAAAAAGCCGAGAAAATTGCCGCTTCGCTCGAAACCCAAGCCCTTACAGGCAAAGCGTTAGACGAAGTAGCAGCGCTCTTTGAAGAATATAAGCAAGTAGGTCCGGCCTCTCGTGACGTACAGGAGGCCCTCTGGCAGCGTTTTAAAGTCGCTCTTGATGTGATTTATGGCAAACGCCGTGAGCAGTTAGAGCAAAACAAAAAGCAGTCAGAAGACAACTACAAAGCCAAAGCCAGCATCGCCGAATTAGTGGTGCCGTTTACGACGTTCCAGTCAACAAGTATTAATGAATGGAACGAACGGACAAAAGCCCTTTTGGCTATCCAAGACCAGTGGAACACCACCACCGGAGCCATGCCTCGGGAAGCAGGTCGTGAGTTGAGCAAGGCATTTTGGGACAACGTCAAGACGTTTTTCCGCAACAAAGGCGAGTTTTTCCGTCAGTTAGAAGCCAAGCGTGAAGAAAACCTCAAAGCCAAGACAGCGCTATGTGAGCAAATCGAAGCTTTGGTCGAAAGCGGAGAAGATTCGCAAGAGGCTACCAACAAAGTGATTCAAGCTCAAAAAGACTGGAAAACCATCGGCCACGTGCCTGAGAAGTTTAAGGACAGCATTTTTGAACGCTTTAAAAAAGCTTGTGATGCCTACTTTGACCGGAAACGAAACAAAAACCAAGAAGTAGAGCGCCAATACAACGATAACTTGGCACAAAAAGTAGCCCTTTGCGAAGCCATCGAGAAAACGGCTGCCGCTGGCGAAGCTGATGTAACCAAACTAGCGGAGTTTAAAGCACAATGGGCTACCATTGGCTTTGTACCACGCAAAGACATGCAGAGTATCCAGAAACGCTACATTTCAGCTATCAACTCGTTTGTGGGAGCAATGGGCAAGCTATCGGCTCGTGAGAAAGAACAACTCGTGCTCGAAAACGAAGTGTCGATGGTAAAAGATGATACCAGCTCTGTTAAAGAACTTCAACGCAAGGAAGGAGACATTCGTCGTCGGGTTCAAACCATCGAAAACGACATTGCCCTTTGGAGAAATAACATTGAGTTTTTTGCTCGCTCAAAAACCACCGAAAAGCTTCGTGCGGACTTTGAGAAAAAAATCGAAAAAGCCGAACGTGACCTCGAACACCTGAAGCATCAACTCAAAATTATTCGTAAAGCTGAAGGTTGATTATCAGAGAGATAGAAAAAAGTGGCAAAAAATTAGAAAAAATGTTGGCGATAGACTTGCAAGATATACGCTAAACGACTAATTTTGCACCACGATTTCCGATAAAGGAAACGCCTCCGTAGCTCAGCTGGTAGAGCAACTGACTTGTAATCAGTAGGTCGTTGGTTCGATCCCGACCGGGGGCTCTCAAAGTCAAACCCTTCATAATCAAGCGATTGTGAAGGGTTTTTTGTTTTATTTTGATAAAATACGGCAATTGTTTACACGTATGAAAAAATACCTTCTTACCCTTGGTATGGTTTGGTACCTGTTGGGTTGCGCTGTTTATACGCCACCCAAAACGTATCCATCGCCGAGTCCTGCGCCAGCACCTGCTCCCGTTGTGATGAGTGCCCACTTAAAATTGGGTAATCCTACCAACGCCTCTGGCGATTTGAGTAGCCCCACCAATTATTTGATGATTAAGCCACAATATACCCTGAGTTATAACCGAGAAAAGGGACATCCCAACTGGGTAAGCTGGGAATTGTCTAAAGAATGGTTGGGCGAATCGGACCGTCAAAATGATTTTCGGCCAGACCCTTCCTTACCTAGCTCTTGGTATCAGGTAAGACCTAGCGATTATACAGGGAGTGGTTTTGACCGTGGTCATCTTTGTCCGTCGGCAGACCGTACCAAAAACGCCGAGGATAACTCCAATACCTTTTATATGACCAATATGATTCCACAAGCCCCTGAGCTGAACAGAGAAGCATGGGCATATCTGGAAGAATATACTCGTGAAATCGTCAAGAAGGGCTATAAAGCGTATGTAGTGGCGGGAGCGTACGGCACAGGAGGAGAGGGGAGTAACGGAAACGCTGCGAGCCTCAATAATAAAGTGAATGTGCCTGCAAGGGTATATAAAGTGGCTGTTTTTTATCCCGAAAACGGTAACATTGATGAAAACTCAATTGTGATAGCCACTGATTTTCCAAACAAAGTGAGTTTGACCAAAGAAGTCTCGTGGTTGCGTTATGTCACCACCGCCGATGCCATCGAGAAATCCACCTCAGTACGTTTCTTTAGTAATCTTCCGACGTCGGTACAACAAGTACTCAAGACTAGGCGCTTTGATTACTTGAATACGTCATTAGAAGTAGAGGCCGCTATTCGTACCTACAAGGGCAATCCTTTGTATGTTGGCAAAAAGGGCGGCTGTTATTATTTCAACAGCAGCGGAAAGAAAACCTACGTGGACCATTCGTTGTGTGGGATCGAATAAAAGTAAAGGAGTGAGGCATATATCCAACCTGTTTTTTTTCGTTATTTAGCACACAGTGGTTCTCCACTGGTTACCCAGAATCAGGTAGATGAAACTATATAAAAGTATCTTTACAGTTGGCTTGTCAACCCTATTATTAACCAGTTGTTGGGCACCCCGCTGCCCGATGAAGAGCTGTCATGTTAAGATGGAGCATCGTCACGAAGGGCAGGTGTATCGAGGAGGTTCTATTTTTGGCTCCAGAATGCACAATCCGTATTGGTACCTCACTCGTAACAGTAAGCAAGCCGAAAGCGGTGGCTTACGAACGAACAAAGACCCTAAGACCAAGAAAAAATTCAAGAAACTCCTACCTTGGGAAAAAGTGTAGCTTCTTATTGGGTAAAATCAGTAATGACCTTGATGCCAGGTTGTGTTTCGGTTCTGAGCAACGGAAGTTGTTGGGCAGCTTCAGACAGCGAAATCGTTTGACTGACCAACTGTTGAGGCTGTAGAACACCTTGTGTAATCATGGCCAGCATAGCTTCGTACCGAAACGCTTGCATACCATGACTCCCTAATAATTCTAATTCATAAGCGATTACCCTATCCAAGGGTATTTTGGGCTGAGCCTGCTCAGGAGGAAGTAATCCCACCTGTATATGCTTTCCTCGCCTGCGTAGCGAACGGACTGCTTGAAAGACTATCTCTGGATGACCTAAGGCATCAATTGTCACATGAGCTCCGCCTTGAGTCAGCTCATGGATGTGAGAGGCGACATTGGGATGATGTTGCGAATTAATACCGATATGGGCACCTAAGCGCTTGGCCAAGGCTAGTTTCTGGTCGTTGATGTCTAGTGCAATAATTTGGGCTCCTAATGCCTTGGCAATCATAATAGCCGATAATCCTACCCCGCCACAACCAAAAACAGCTACCCACTGACCACCCGTTACACGGGCTTGGTCAACCACCGCCCGAAAAGCCGTAGCGAAGCGGCATCCTAAGCTGGCTGCTGTTACAAAATCAATAGAGTCAGGAAGTTGTACCAAATTAGTTGAGGCGTAGTGAATCCCGACGTATTGGGCAAATGAACCCCAATGCGTAAATCCGGGCTGAAATTGCTGTGGGCATACCTGATGGTTGCCCGAGGCGCACTCAGCACAAACACCACAGCCTCCAACAAAAGGCAAGGTGACTCGGTCGCCTACCTTAAAGCGGGTTACCAGTTTGCCTTTTTCTACAATAACGCCAGCCAATTCATGGCCCGGTACGTGGGGGAGGTGAATATCGGCATCGTGCCCCATCCATCCGTGCCAATCACTTAAACACAAGCCAGATGCTTTTACTTCGATAATAACACCGTCGTCTTGTAGAATAGGATCTGGCACAGTATGCACTGATAACGGCTGCCGAAAGGCTTCATAGTAAATGGCGTTCATACTTCGATTCGTTTTGGGCAAAGATAAGTGCTGTTTATAAACGAAAAAACCTGCTCATTGAGCAGGTTTTTTCCTGATGACTATTCTGCAATTATTTCTTGCGTTTTTTATCTTCGATAGGAGTGAGCGTTACCCCACCAGTCTTACGGTCAAGAATCAAGTTGTATTTCTCATCTTCAGTAAGAACGCCAGTGTCGCTAGCAGTAGTACGTTTCACAGTGTAACGGTACTTCACATATTGCTTAGTTGGTACTGGTTTGTCGGCTGGCCATTGCGAAATGCTACCCAATGAGCTAACATAACCGTCAGCACACTTACCAGCAGCTTCTTTGCGGTCAATTACCACCCAACGATAGCCTTCTTTGTCAAGTGTATCTACTGGACAGATACAGCCTTCGCAATCGCCAGTTGATTTACCATACTTGATAACCGAACGCTTGTATTTAACCAAACCTTCGATGGTTGCTACGATGTTACAAGCCTGAACAGGTTTCTCAACTTCACGAACCACTTCACGTACCAATTCTTTTTCAACTGAGAAACTCTTCTGTGCTACTTCACTCATGCTTTGGTCGCACTTGTTAGAACAGTTAGCATGTACAGTGTAGTAATAGAAGGTAGTTTCAGTTGGAAGGGCTTCACTGGCTGGCCATGCGGCAGACATGTCGTTGGTATTCACTTTCTCAGAAATCAACTGAGAACCAGTAGCTGTACGCTTGTAGAGGCGGAACGTATAAGATTCTACGCCATTAGCTGCTCCACCACCCTTCCAACGGAAGGTAGTAGCACGGAGGTCGGCAGTAGCACCGTTTTTATCAACAATTTTGCCATCCTTGATATAGTAAGGTCCCATCTCGCCTTCAATAACTGGCTTGTCACACGAAAGTTGTGGAGCAGGAGCCAATGGAACCAACTTCTTATTGTCAAATTTGTACGAAACGCCAGCACCAAATGTATAAGAGCCAAACAAACGGCTATAAGGACGCATCACTGCATCTTTACCGGTTGTCCAATAAACAGACTCTGAACCTGGGAATGTGTTTGAGAGGTTAGCTACAGGGCCAATTGACCAGTTATCAGTAAGGCGATACATCAAGCCAAGATTGGCATAATAGCCCCAATACAATACTTTGTCTCCTCCAAATGCTGCCCGAATGGTTTGCCCATCTTTCAATGAGTAAGCACCAACTACACCTGGGTCAAGGCGCATCAAGCCAGCTTTAGCACCTAAGTCAACATAAAACTTTTGGCTCAGTGGTAACGACAACACCGGTCCCAGCATCAAGTACATGGTTTCGTAACCTTTGTAAGGGAAAAACGCTACTTGTGATGCCGTGAGGCCATGTGCATCTTGAGCCAACTTGATCATATCAGCTTGGTGACGGCTTTTATCAACTCCAGCAATGTTGTAACCGAAAGTAGCCCCTAGACCAAACACATTGGTCAAGAAGTAATCAGCACCAATATTGAAGTAACCGCCTGTGCTCATGTAAAAGGTGTTGTCTTTGGCTCCAAAGCTTCCACAATACGGGAAATAAGGACCAACAGAAGCATTCAAGCGAAGACCTTTACGTGGGTTTTTGTCTTTGATGAGTGCAAAAGGTTGTAAAGGATTTTCGCAATCTTGCTGAATTTCAGTTACTCCCCCTTTTACCTTTGATTTGGCTTGGTCAAATTCTGTTTTTTGAAGGGTGTCAAGCGTAGTAATGGTTTTGAAATTTTGCTTGATCCGATACAATTGCTCGTTTGACCAATCCGCCACTTTAAAAGGCGTAGCACGTTTCAAGGAATCTTGAGCCAGAACAGTCTGGATGCCAATTGTAGTCAGCAACAATAGTGTAAGTAAGGTAAATTGCCGTCTTTTCATGGGTAGAAAATGGGTTGATTATACAATTTCAGAGTGCAAATAAATGTGTTTTTGGTCGGTATTCACGCCTAATTAGACGTTTTTTTTTCAAAAAGTCAAAAAAAATTATCGAACGGCTTCAAAAATATTTTTTGAGCCGTCGTTATATAGACTCGTTTTTTGCATCAGCATACTATACAATTCATTATATACGTTTGCAAAGCCCACATTTTTTGACTTAATTTGTATTTTAATGTGGTTTTTATGTCGTATTTTAAAGAAAGTATAGTATTTTACCGCTAATAGACGTTTTCTATCAAAAAAACGCTCTTAAGCTATTTTACGACAATACACCAAGACGAATTTTTTAAGACAATTATCACAATCGCATGACTGAGGAAACGCCAAGTAGCCACAACAACATTATCCCCATCAACATTGAAGACGAAATGAGAGGTGCATACATTGATTACTCAATGTCTGTTATTATTTCTCGTGCCTTACCTGATGTTCGAGACGGTCTCAAGCCCGTTCACCGCCGAGTTTTGTTCGGAATGTCAGAGCTGGGTGTTAATTACAACAAAGCGCATAAAAAGTCAGCCCGTATTGTAGGGGAAGTGCTTGGTAAGTATCACCCTCACGGCGATGCTTCAGTATATGATACGATGGTGCGGATGGCTCAAGACTGGTCATTGCGCTATCCATTGGTGGACGGACAGGGTAACTTTGGTTCGATTGACGGTGATTCGCCTGCGGCAATGCGTTATACTGAGGCTCGTTTGAAGCGGATTGCCGAGGAACTATTGGCCGATATTAATAAAGAAACTGTTGATTTTCAGCCCAACTTTGACGACTCTCTCGAAGAACCTTCTGTTTTGCCTGCCAAGTTGCCTAACTTGTTAGTAAACGGAACCTCGGGGATTGCTGTAGGGATGGCTACTAACATGGCTCCGCATAACCTCTCGGAGGTAGTAGATGGCATTGTGGCCTATTTAGAAAATCCTGAAATATCAGTGTCTGAACTGATGCAGTACATTCCAGCTCCTGATTTTCCAACTGGTGGAACTATCTACGGGTATTCGGGGGTACGTTCGGCATTGGAGACGGGTAGAGGCCGAGTAGTGATGCGAGGTACTGCTACGTTTGAAACGTCTCGGACTGGCAAAGACCAAATCATCGTCACCGAAATCCCGTACTTGGTGAACAAAGCTTCGATGATTGAAAAAATCGCCGACTTAATTAATGAAAAACGCATAGAGGGGATTTCTGAAATTCGAGATGAATCAGACCGACAAGGGATGCGTGTCGTTTTTGACCTCAAGAAAGATGCCGTTCCGAACGTTGTTCTCAATAACTTATATAAGTATAGCCCGTTGCAGTCGTCGTTTGGGGTTAATAACGTTGCCTTGGTGAAAGGCCGCCCCATGACACTCAACCTGAAAGACTTGATTCATTTTTATGTAGAACACCGCCTCAATGTAATTGTGCGGAGGACTACTTATGATTTACGGGAAGCTAAAAAGCGTGCCCACATTTTGGAGGGCTTGTTAATTGCCCTTGACCATCTGGATGCCGTTATTGAGTTGATTCGTAGCTCTCGTGACCCCGAAGTAGCTAAGAACGGATTGATGGAAAACTTTAGTCTTTCAGATGTTCAAGCTAAAGCCATTCTGGAGCTCCGTTTGCAGCGCCTTACAGGGCTTGAGCGGGATAAAATTATTCAAGAATACAATGAAATTCAGAAGCAGATCGCTGATTTAGAGGATATTCTTACTAATGAACCACGCCGCCGAACCATTGTAAAAGATGAAGCACTTGAACTGAAAGCTCGTTATGGAGACGAACGCCGTACCCGTATCGAACATTCTGACGAAGAGTTTACGATGGAAGATATGATTGCTGACGAAGAAATGCTCATTACCATTTCAAACCAGGGTTATATCAAGCGCACCCCGCTGGCAGATTACCGTACACAGGGTAGGGGAGGAGTGGGCTCTCGTGGAGTAGCTACCAAAGAAGACGACTATGCAGAGCACGTCTTTATGGCTACAATGCACAACTACCTGTTGTTCTTTACTGAAAATGGTAAGTGCTTCTGGCTCAAGGTATATGCTATTCCTGAAGGCAGTAAAACAGCCAAGGGACGCCCCATTCAAAATTTGATTAACATCGAATCTGGCGATAACATTCGGGCGGTGATTAATGTCAAGACTCTCGCTGACCAAGACTACATTGATAATAATTACATTGTGATGTGTACCGAAGATGGTACAATCAAAAAAACGTCGCTCGAAGCCTACAGTCGTCCACGCCAAAATGGAATTATCGCTATCAGTATTAATGAAGGCGATCGCCTGCTCAACGTAGCCTTAACCAATGGCGACAATGACATCGTAATTGCCTCTAAAGCAGGTCGTTCGGTTCGTTTCCATGAGAGCCGTGTGCGCCCGATGGGTCGTAATGCAGCTGGGGTTCGTGGTATCACGCTCGAAGACGAAGATTGTGCAGACAACAAAGTAGTAGGTATGGTCTGCATTAGTAAGAAAGACGCTACTCTATTAGTAGTATCTGAAAAAGGGTTCGGAAAGCGCTCAGATATTGAAGACTACCGGGTAACCAACCGTGGAGGTAAAGGCGTTACTACACTCAAAGTAACAGACAAGACTGGATACTTGGTTGGCATTAAGGAAGTTATGGACAGCGATGATCTCATCATTGTGAATAAGTCAGGCATCACCATTCGGATTTCGTTGTCTGAACTTCGAGTCATGGGCCGTAACACGCAAGGTGTAAAGCTCATTCGCCTGAACGAAAGCGATAGTATTGCCTCTATTACCCGAATCAAAGGAGAAGAGGATAAAGGCGAAGAACTTGCTCCAGACCAAGCAGAAGACTCGCCTACGCCAACAACAGACACAACTGAGAATAGTTAAATAATCTTAAATCTTAGGGGGGAGCCGTTACGATGGTCTTCCCCCTGCGTTTTAATTGGGAAAACTAACCCCCTAATCCAAATAACTGAAAGTTAAATCACCATTCAAATTTTTTTAACAAATGAAAAAACTTGTTTGTTCTCTGCTAATTGTTGGTGCGTCGGCAGTTGGCGTTTACGCTCAAAACGACCCTATGGCTACTGCGATGCGTCAGGCCCTCGAAAAGTCTAAGAAAGATGCTGATGCCGCTATCCAGAATGAAAAAAATGCAGTGAAAGCAAAAACCTGGTTTACTCGTGGCGATGCCTATGTGGATGTTTCGTTAGACAACAGTGGCAAGCCTTCACTCGACTCAATGGCTTCTTTGGTAGCCTACGATTCATATAAAAAAGCAATCGAATTAGATACTAAAGAAGGAAAGGTTGGTTCGGTAGCAAAAGACGCCAAAGCTGTATTAGAAAACACAGAAGGAAAAGGCGAAAAACTGTATGCAGGCTTAATGACCCAAGGGGCAGCCAAGTATCAGAATAAAAATTTTGTAGATGCCTATAAGTTGATGAACTTAGCCACGGTAGTTAAGACAAAAGATACTACCGCCGTACTTTATGCAGGTATTGTAGCCCAACAAATGAAGAACTCGGATGCCGCAATCGAGAACTTCGAAAAATTCATCGCCTTGGGAGGTAAAGACCCTGGTATTTTCTATGCCTTAGCAAATGAATACCGTAATAAGAAAATGGACGAAAAGGCCATGGCAACTATTGATAAAGCCATTGAGGTAAATCCTACAAACAAAGACCTTAAAGCTGAGAAAATCAACATGTTGTTGGCGAGTGGCAAAAGCGAAGAGGCTATTGCAGGTCTGAAAGCGATGATCGCTAAAGACCCTAATAACATCCAGAATATTTTGAACTTAGGTATTTTGTACGATAACAGTGCCATGTCGTATTCTGACGAGATTGGTAAGCTTAACGACCAATTGGCTCAAAGCAATACCAGCGACTTAAAAAAGCGTATAGATGGTCAAAAGGATAAAATTAGTGCGTTTGAAGACGAAACTAAACGCCTAAATGATAAGTTAAAAAAAGACCCTAAGAGTGCTGCTGCTACTAAGAAGCAAATTGCTGACATTACCAAAATGCGTGACGACGAAAAAGCTAAATTGGAGCAACTGAATGCTGAATTAGCGAAAAAGTCTCAGTCATCCGTAAATACAGAAGAAGTAAACAAGAAAATTGCAGATCTTACTCAAAAACAAACCGAGCGTAAAAATCTGGCCAAAGAAAGCTATAACAAAGCGCTTCAGATTGATCCTACTAACTACGATGCGCTTTTCAACGTAGGTGTTATGTACTTTAACGAAGCCGTTGAAGTCAAGAAGAAAGTGGATGCCATGGATATGACTACTTATCAAAAAGATGGTAAAGCCGTTGAAGCTCAGGCTGTTGGTAAGTTTAAAGAGGCAATGCCTTACTTCGAAAAAGCATGGTCAATTCGTAAAGAAGCTGATTTGAAGCAAAACCTTACCAGTCTTTATAACTTGTTGAAGCAAGCCGAAAAAACAGATGCTTATGATGCAAAAATCAAAGCTCTTGAATAGATAAGTAACTAATTAAGTACAAAAGCCCCACAGAACTAAGTTTTTGTGGGGCTTTTTTGTTAGGTTGCAAAAAAATCAATCTCGCTAAGTATTTGATTGATAGTTGTTTGTATTTTTTTGTGTTCAATAATCAGTGATAAACAGATAGCTATTTGGAATCATATTGGACAAATGTCTGTTAATTTAAGAAAAATGTACTAAATTTGAATTGACATTAAACCTGATAGAGACAATGATTAAAATACCTCACAAAATAGTTAGGGGAGGGGCCAGCGTTTTGAATCGCTACGCTGCAAACCTCAGCGATGACATTTCGTTGGTACTTTCGGCACGTCATGGTCTCAAAGCCAGCGCTTTTTTTGACTTGGTGTTGGTTACCGGATACGAAAAAGAGCGTTTAGCAAGCTTCTTTAATTTGTCGCTGAAGACATTCCAGCGTTATGAGCAAGAGGACAAGAAATTAGATCCAGCCAGTAGCGAGTTGACCTTAAAACTAATGGCTTTATTCAAGAAAGGAGAGGAGGTCTTTGGAAGCACCGATGCTACCCGTCGTTGGCTCGAAAAACCTGCCTACGGCTTAGGAAATCAGCTTCCTGTTGATTTTCTCTGTACCACTGGAGGGATTGATTTAGTAATGGACGAACTCATTCGTATCGAATACGGCGATTTGGCATAATGCAGGTATATCGAATTTCGGTAGCTCGTTGGGCTAATCAACTGGCGGCATCAGGCTATGCGGCTCGGTGGAACTCGCAAGGGCGATTTGTGATTTATACAGCCGACTCCAGAGCACTGGCTTGCCTCGAAAACGTGGTGCATCGAAGCGGAGAGGGACTCAATCAGCTTTTCAAGGTCATGACTATTCAACTTCCAGACCACATTGCTATTACCCATGTCAAGGAGGATGAACTGCCAGAAAACTGGTCTGATTATCGAAATTATGCGATTTGTCAGCAAATTGGTGATAAGTGGCTCGATGAGCATCGTACAGCCATATTACGAGTACCATCAGCGATAATTCCCGACGAGCATAACTATTTATTAAATCCTGCGCATCCAGATTTTAATACCATCAAATTACTGAATGTGGAAGACTTTTTATTTGACCATCGGATTAAAAAAGAATGAAGGGGAGTTTTTTTGATATTATTTAACATAATATAAATTATACAACAATCAAATAAGGTGATTTTTTATAAAGAAATACCCTAAATAGTGGCTAAATGCAAAAAAAGTATATATTCGTGGAAAATTGAACCTATCCTAAATCGTGAAGTACTATGGCAGATGATTTACCCAAACTTCTCCCGCAAAAAAACGGTACTATACTGAAAAAGAAACAAAAGATTCGTAGGCAAATGCCAAATGAATTCAGTGAATTGGTATTGGACGATACAGAACTTGAGATTCAGCAAACTGAAAGTCACCTTAAAGCACTATTGGATGAAGAACCGAACATACGTAGGCTTTCAGGACGGTTTGAGCGATATTATTACGACGAATTCCGTAAAACTATTGTTAAGGAAATCGTGATCATTCACAATGATGGTCGTGTTACTATACGAGCCGTATCAGGAATCTACAGAGGGATTTCTGCTTATTTCATGAATGCCTTACTGACTATTAATTTGTTTTCGATGAATGACGACCACGTATTATGTTCCCAAATTTTGGCGTATGTAGGCCGTCACGCATTTGACGACATCGAAGTCCTGTATGCAATCACGAATACCATCAACGATGACAACGTGCCTATTGCAAGGCAAGAAATGTTAGTACCCTGTCAAGAAAACGCAGCGTTACCCGAAGTAATTCGCCCCGATACGTTGGCGTTTTTTAAACTCGAAAAACGCTATCCGCTTCTGATGCGATTTATTCAAAATAGAGTCATAAAGTCACCGGCAAAAGTTACTTGGGAGTAGAAAAGCCCACCCCCTCCTATCAAATCATGCAACTAGGTGATGATTTAGGTTTCAGTGGCCGCTAAGATACCTTCCAAATCAGCCGGTGAGTAGTTGATAGATTTTAATACCTTGTGGTCATTGGTTCTAAACACCAAAAACTTTCCATCTGACTCTTCGATGTGAGCTATTGTTCCGTCTTTTTGTGCATAATGCGCTACCGTAGCTTGAGCTTCGGCTTCGGTAGTACAAGCCTTACTCATGTTGGAACGCTGTACTTCATTAAAAAGCGGTACAAACTTCTCTCCTAATCCAAACTCAAGCACCGCCCCCGATAATACGTATTGTAAATCACAGAGGGCATCAGCTACTCCTACTAAGTCGTTTTGCTCAACGGCATCCCAGAATTCTTTTAGCTCTTCGGCCAACAAATCATATCGCAGTTTGGCTCGCTTCGCTTCTGGGATTTGCGGCGTTGCTAAAATGGGGGCATTAAACGTTCGGTGAAATTCTGCTACTTGATTGAGTGAGTCAATTTTGTCCATCTTGAAGAAATAGCGAAAATTAGAAGGTTATTTTATGTAAAAATACGAAGCAAATTAGCCAAAAAGTGCCAGAAACAGTGCTTAAATGACTGTTTTTTGTGGAAAACTATGTGAAAAACGTGTGTGTAAGCTGTTAATTATCTCCAAATCAGGCAGTTAAGAATCCACGTGGAACACCCTTGGTTTTATCTTTGTAAGGTACTGGTAATCAAATACTTGACTTGTATTCTATAAAACAAGTGTTTCACGATTTTTTGTTTTAAGAGTTAAAACGGTAGGCTAATGCACTAAACCAAGACCTAATGGGGTAAGTGGCAGAATATCAGTGGTTTGTTGGTACTGACCTTGGGTTTCGAACGTAATGCCTGAAACCCAAGGCTGGATCTTCTTATTTAAAGAAAAAACCATTAGGACCAATTTCGGCTTTTAGAGAGTCTATTAGCTGTCCGCTGATACGATATCGATATACATAGCCAGATTGCGTAAAACTGGGTACCAAAGCACCATAAATGGCGTTAGTTTGAGGATCTATCCCTAAGCCATAAAACGCTTTATTCACCAACGGCTTGTCTGTTTGAATGCTCGTATCATTAATTGAAAACGAATAGACTTCCCCCTTGTACTTGTATCCATCGGCAGCGTCATAAAAATTGTAGGTGAAGAATAGCGTTTTTCCGAAGCTATCAATAGCCAAATTTCCTGCCTTTTTAGAAGGATGAGTACCTACGGTAAGCGTAAGCTCAAGTTGTTTTGTCGTTGTATTTAACCGAACAAGCTGTGACTTTTCACCAAACTTCCCCTTGCACAAAATCCATAGCTTTCCATTGGTATCTTTTACAAATTGTACAGGATTATTAGGTACAGTAATCATTGTTAGCGCATAGGTTTGCGTGTCAATCACGCTGATGAAATTCTCTTCAGAATTGGCGATAAAAAGCTCATTGCCGACTACGATCATCCCCTCTGGCCCTTTCCCCAAAGAAATGGTTTTGTCAGTCTGAAACGTAGTTATATCAACCACTGAAACCCACCCTTTTTTGAAGGTATAATCGGGGTTGTAATTGTCCCAACAAGTCACAAAAAGTTTACCATTTGCCACTACCGAATACCGAGGTTGAACGAGGTCTTTCGTCACTGTTCGAACCGACTTAAAGGTGCGAGCATTCACTACTTCCACCTTATTGCTATTGTTTACTACCGCATAACCCTGCCCGTTAGTTTCTTGATACGACTGTACTACATCGCCTAAGCTTACTGCATTTTCTTTCTTGAAAATATCATATACAATACTATTGGTTTCTCGCCCTAAAAAGGACAAACTTCCGTTTCCTTTTCCATAGGCTCCTTCGTTTATCACTACTATGCCTGCGTCATAAGGTAGCGAAGTTTCAGCGTCATCCTGACTACAACTTACCAAGTAAAAGCTGACACTAAGACCTACGTAGGTGTACACTGTTTTTAAATTCATGGGAGTAATTGTTTGGTTGGTTTATCAAAAGAATAAATGAGTTGCAAAGCAAAGTTGCGTCCAGGCATTGCCTTATTTTCAATACTTAAATAAAGGGTATTTAGCAGGTTATTCACGCTACTCGAAAGAGTAAGATGGTGGGTAAGGAATTGTATTTTTTTACTAACCTGAACCCTGAATTGAGCAAATGCAGGAAGATACTTTGTATTATCTGAAGTTGTGTATCGTTTGCTGTAATAATATCCTTGAGCCAAAACACTAAACCCATGCGTTTGGTATAAGACTGTAGAAGCCACCGTATGGACAGGAATGTAGATTAATTGCTTTCCTATAAAGTCATAATCAAATGGCGAATTCACTTGATTAAAAGTGCTTCTTGTAAGGGAATAATGAGTATTTATATCGAATGAATGTTCGGTTGATTTGTATAACATCTTCAATTTTAGCTCTATTCCTTGCGAAATGACGTGTTGGATGTTTTCGGCCTTATAATTCTTTGTTGGGTTCCAAATAATCCAGTTTTTGACATTATTCCGAAAGCCAGTGGCACCTGTCTCGATATGGATCTGAGGGGTAGGTTGCCAATTGTAAATAAATCCAGCCTCATAATTCAGTCCATTTTCGGGTAGAATCAACGGATTTCCTTGGGGTTGCCAATACCGCTCATTCAGGGTAGGAATATGATAACTGATGGCCCAGGTTGAGTTAAAAGTTAATTGGCTTTTTTGAAGTTGAAGAACTTTCCACTTTAAACCGACCGATGGGGCTATGGGAGCTGTATAAGCCGAAGAAAAAGATTGACGACAATTAAGGGTACTATACAAACGGCTACCCCAATGCTGTCTAAACAACACATAGGCATCCGCTCTCCATTCATCAATCAACTGCCCATACGCATCTACATAGGCGTGGTATAGGTTAACCTCTGTGCCAGCTTTTAAACTTCCCTTGCCTTGGAATGGGAGATTAAAAGAAGTCCACTCTTTCTCCACTCGACCCAGCCAACGGCTAACCAGTGTTTGGTCCGATTGATACAGGAAGTTGTCTTGAATAAATCCAATTTTACTCTCCCACGATCTCACCTGCATTTCAGCTAATACACGGATAGTTTGGTCAAATTGGAAAGTATTGCTTGTGCTGGGTTCAAGGTGCGTAACGGCTCGTTGCGACCACACATGAACACCAAACAAGGCATTCCGTTTACCTTTCCAGAACGCATCATACATCCCTCCTATTCGCTTGAATTGAGCTACTCCAACAGCATACCGAAGCAACGAATCATATGGATAACAATTAGGTTGGGCATCGTAAAAAAAGGTAGCTTTTTGCTCAAGTTTGGGTGTAGAAATCTGAGCTAATAGTTGAATGTTGGTGTTACCAAACGAAGCGAATTGCCCCCCAAGTTGAAAGGCTGTTTTAGGTTGCCAAGTGGGTGTAGAATTGAGATGAATACTCCCCCCTACTGCATCGGTTCCGAAGTTACTACTACCTCCCCCAAACACAATACTTAATTGATTAAATGCCTGAACCGGAATCACCGAAAAATCACTTAATCCCAAAGTAGCTGAGTTGATGTTAATCCCGTTCCACAAGACGGCTGTATGAGACGCTGATGTCCCTCTAAACGAAACGGTGGACAGACGACCAGCTCCATATTCTTTAAAAGCTAATGAAGACGTGACTGCCAACAACTGACCGAGCGAATTAAACCGAAATGCGTTTAGCTCGGTAGAATCGAAGCGTTGAACTTTAGCACCTGCCGCATATTTTTCAAGAGCAGTACCCATCACCGAGACTGTAGGCAACTCGGTAGCTTGTTGCGCAAACGTGTCAAAGAATATACTTCCTTGAAGCCAGCAAAGCAACCATAACCCTTGCCTCAAGCGATGAGCAAGACAAAAATCCATCATAAGGGTACCCGTGAGGGCAAGATTAAAACAATGAAAGTGGTAGGCAACGGTTGCCTAATTAATGACAAGAATCTTTTCCGCCGAAAGATGTCATGCCGAGGAATTCGTGGCAGGTCTCCTGACTTGTCTCACTGTTTGATAGCCTTCCCATCCAGAGCGGACAGTGGCAATGCAGAACAACAGCTTGTATGAGACTTACAGTTGCGGGGACAGTTCTGGTCTTGCACCAGATTCCCTATTAAGCTTAGCAAATCTTTAGTAAAGATCGAAAGCACCACAAATCGTCACAAAGGTACAAGAAGAAAGTGGCGAAGCAATAGAAATAAAAAAGTCCTGTGCTGGCAGGACTTACGTAAATCAGGTTGGTTTGTATTCTGAAAATGTTTTGTCGGAGTAAAAGATAAGGATGCGTTCTACTTTTTTCTCTGGATTTGCAATGATTTCGGTACTTACGAGATTTGGCTGTACGAAGTTAGTATCAGAAAAGTTTTTTTTAGACGATTCTGACAAAGGCACTTCAAAGGGCTTGGGAGGAGTTGAATGTGAACCATTCATTGACTTAGTAGAGGTACTCTTAGCACCACGTTTCGCACTGGGAATCTCAGGTACAAAAGATGGGGCAATTTCATCATTCATCAACCAGTCAAATCCTACGTCTGGAAACTTCTTGATAATCTTTTGGATAATTTCAAAACTCGGTTTGTTACGTCCTGCCAGGATATGAGAGATGCTCGAACGTTGAACGCCAATAGCATCTGCAAAATGCGACGGCGAGAGCGATTTCTCAGCCATTATTTGTTTAATTTTTTCACTCAGCATGGTTAACCTTGTAATGCTTTATTGGTAATGTTAATTTAATGTACAATATTAATCAGCAATCAATAAAATACAAATGGAATGATAATTTATTTTTCTAAACGAAATGTTTATCCACAAACAACTAAAAGTTATCCACAATTGTTAATAACAAGTTTAATGAATCTGCGATTGATTGTGGTATAGTAAATTTGCTGAGTTTACATTTTTGCCTTTCAGTTGATGACATATATTAATTTTTAATTGTTTATTTAACAATGTGTTTTGTTTTTTGTAAATTGATGAGTAGTAAATTGATTTAAAAAGGTATAAAAAAGCCCCTTGTAGCAATACAAGGGGCTTTACTTTGGGTGTAGGGTGTTTAAACGGCTACATTATTTTCTCTAAGAGCCTGATTTAAAGAAGTTTTCAAATCTGTACTTTGTTTGCGCTGACCGATGATGAGGGCGCATGGCACTTGGTATTCGCCGGCAGGGAATTTTTTGGTATAACTGCCAGGAATCACAACACAGTTGTCTGGAACATAACCAATGTATTCTACGGGCTGTTCACCAGTCACATCAATGATTTTAGAACTACCTGTAATCACCACATTTGCTCCTAAAACAGCTCTTTTTCCTACTCTGGCACCTTCTACCACAATACATCGAGAGCCAATAAATGCCCCATCTTCAATAATTACAGGTGCGGCCTGTGGTGGTTCTAATACCCCTCCAATGCCTACACCCCCACTGAGATGGACATCTTTGCCTATTTGAGCACAACTACCTACTGTTGCCCACGTATCTACCATCGTTCCTTCATCTACGTAAGCACCAATGTTTACGTAAGAAGGCATTAAAATAACACCTTTTGCCAAATAAGCACCATAACGAGCCACAGCAGGAGGAACGACCCGTACCCCTAAGGCATCATAGCCACTTTTTAGTTTCATTTTGTCATGATATTCGAATATACCGACTTCCGAAATGATCATTTTTTGCATTGGAAAGTATAAAACAATTCCTTTTTTTACCCACTCGTTTACTTTCCACCCCTCGGCAGAAGGTTCAGCTACTCGAAGATGGCCACTATCTACTAATGCAATAACCTCCCTGACGGTATCTTGACTCTCAGGGGTGGATAGTAATTCTCGGTTTTCCCAGGTTGATTCGATGATTTTTCTCAAATGATCCATAGTGATATGTTTTTACAAAGTAAATTAAAACTCTTTTTTTTTTGTCATGACACATCCAAAAGTACAATAAAGTCACATTCTTATTTATTGTATTTTTTTTATTTTAATATATTGACTATTAGATGTTTATATAATAAAAACAAAATATATTCTTATGTGAATATTTATATAAATTTCAATAGAAATTTGCACATGTTTTATATGGAAAAATTAGAAGTAAGTTGTGAGTGGGGTTCTATTTGATGGAAACGAGCACAGGCGATAAAGCTATTTAAAACAAAGAAATTATCATCATCCGGCGGGCATCTGATGAGCTTGGAAGAGGCTGTCCCAACTATCTCAATAATAGTAAACATATTCTGTTTTACTGTCCCAACTTTCAGGATCTAAAGTGAAAACTCTTTTGCTGTGTAGGTAAGGAGCTTAAACAATTGAAAATCAAGGCTGTTAGTAATGTAAATAAATCAAACACTATTTCTTTTTCTATCTCGCACAAGTTCTGTTACCATTGTAAACAATAAGGTAACAATAAGTATTATATGTAAATGTAAATAGTTAACGATTCCGCCTACTATTGGTCGCAAAATGTAAATAGCTACAATAAGATTAACAAATTAAATAATCCCACTAAGATCTAAGTGAAATTTATTTACACCTATAATTTAATAATAGATACAAATTAGCCTCAATCAATTTATTTAATAAGTGAAAGAAATGTATAATCTTATACATTTACTAAGACATACATAGAAATGTAAATAAATATATAACACAAAGAACGGCGACTTTTTTCTGCTATAATAGAATGACAGAAAAATAAATGCTGTCTATGTAAGGATCTCTCCCTCTCCTATCATTCATGATTCTTGCGCAGATGAACAATTTTTGGCTTTATTTTGATGAATAGTTCATGAAGATGTATCATGATAGTTTCTACGCTCTCTGGTATCTAAGTAAGCCATAAATATTGGCTTCTAAAGCAAGTTTTAGGGCAATTTCTTTCCCCTTTGAGTTCATTGATTCTATTCATTAATGAAGTAACATAAAGCACAGTAGTAAAAAAGTAATCAATACTACTATTATTAGTAATACTAATTGCTAACCGTAGCAGCACTTTGAATTTACTAAATGTAATGGTAATACTTTCCATTACATGTTGTTTTGTTTGCTAATATTATTATCTTTATCTTTGTGCTGTTTAACTATATTACCTATCACAAATGAGCAATGTTAAAGTAGCCATTAACGGCTTTGGAAGAATCGGGAGGTTGGCATACCGACAAATTTACAACATGCCTGGTATTGATGTAGTTGCCATTAACGACCTTACAAAACCTTCAGTATTAGCACATCTCTTGAAGTATGATACGGCACAGGGACGTTTTGACCAACAAGTTACAGCGACTGATAGCAGTATTATTGTCAATGGAGACGAGATTACCATTTATGCACAGCGTAATCCAGCCGAGATCCCCTGGGGAGCCCACGACGTTGATGTTGTATTGGAATGCACTGGTTTTTTTACTGATAAAGATAAAGCTGCTGCACATTTAACGGCTGGTGCCAAACGTGTAATTATTAGTGCCCCTGCAACTGGGGATTTGAAAACCATCGTTTTTAATGTTAATCACAACATTTTAGATGGTAGCGAAACCATCATTAGCTGTGCGAGCTGTACTACGAACTGCCTTGCGCCAATGGCAAAAGCACTTAATGAGGCATTTGGTATTGAAATTGGTAGTATGACTACGGTACATGCCTATACAAATGACCAAAACACCTTAGATGCTCCACACGCTAAGGGTGATTTGCGTAGGGCACGAGCCGCAGCTGCTAATATCGTTCCAAATAGCACGGGAGCCGCCAAAGCAATTGGCTTAGTTTTACCAGAACTTAAAGGAAAATTAGACGGAGGGGCTCAGCGTGTACCCACTATCACAGGTAGCCTTACCGAGTTAACTACCATATTGGCAAAGAAAACTTCTGTTGAAGAAGTAAACGCTGTGATGAAAGCTGCAAGTAACGAAAGCTTTGGATATACTGAAGACGAAATTGTGAGTAGCGATATTATTGGTATCACCTACGGTAGCTTATTTGATGCAACTCAAACCAAGGTGATTACTGTTGGTGATAAGCAGTTAGTGAAAACCATCAGTTGGTATGATAATGAAATGAGTTATGTGAGTCAGTTGGTACGTACTGTAAAGTATTTTGCTCAATTGATTTCTCAATAGAACAATCTTCATAATATGCCCCTGTAAGAAATGATATTCTTACAGGGGTTTTATTTTAATACGCATTTTAAATAATTGATCTTAAATCCTTTAGCAGAAAAAATCCCTTCATATTTTGTTTTAATTCCTAAATGTTCCTCATGATACGGCGACGTATATAAATCTTTTGTTTCTGTAATAATCGTTGCTCCAAAGGCAGTCAATGACGCTAATGAATAATCAAAAAAAGGTTGGCTATCGGTTTTCAGATGCAAAAAACCTCCTTTTTTTATCATTTGGGCATACATAACAAGAAACCGAGGGGCTGTTAATCTGCGCTTTTCATCACCAGATTTAGGGCGAGGATCTGGAAAGGTAATCCAGATTTCGGAAACCTCTCCCGTTTGGAAAAATCGGTGAATTTCTTGGATACGAGTACGTAAAAAAGCTACATTCATAAGATTTTCTTGGATAGCCTGTTGGCTTCCAACGGCTATTCGGTCGCCTTTGATATCTACTCCAATAAAATTTTTATCTGGAAATACCCTAGCTAGGCCCACTGTATATTCGCCTCGGCCACAGCCTAATTCTACCACAATAGGATTTGAATTTTGAAAATATTGGCTATGCCAATTTCCGGCCATTGAATCGTAATTGTCTTTTCCAACTTCAAAAACATTGTTTGCTTCTACATTGTGTTGGAATCGAAATAGTTTTTTTCTCGCCACTTTAATAAATTTTTCTTGGGTAATTTTATTTTTTACAAATCTGCAATTTCGGCCACAACGAAGGTGCTCCCTCCCACATAAATCACGTCCTCCTCCCCTGCCATACGCCTTGCTATTTCAAGTGCTTGGTTTGGATTGGGTATTGCCTCTCCTATTAAACCAAACTCAGCAGCTAAACTTTGTAACATACTGGTATTCAATGCTCTCGGTGTAGTTGATTGGCAGAAAAAATAAGAAGCCTCTGTTGGAAATAGGGCTAAAATGGTCCTTATGTCTTTATCTTTCACAAATCCAAGCACAAAAAAAAGCTGCTTTTTCGGAATTGATTGAAGCTGATGGAGCACCCTTTGAATGCCAGGTTCGTTGTGGGCTGTATCACACACAATCAAGGGTCTAGATTGAAGTACTTGCCAACGCCCTTTTAATCCAGCCAATACCTGGACAGACGATAGTCCCCTCCGTATGGCTAATTCTGAAACAGGAATTCCTACTTTGTTCAACCATTCACATGCTAAAAGTACACCAAGAAGATTGTTGGCTTGATAATTTCCTATCAAGTCCAGTGTTAGATCAGTTAAATAAGGTGCTTTGTCTTTTGTGATAGTATATACTATTTGATTATTGGGGGTACAAAACGTTTCCTGAACGTCAAAAACGTGATTAGCAAAATCAATTTTTGATTCTTGTTCTTTAGCTTTTTGCACAAAAATAGTAGCAATTGCCTCATTTTGCCATTCGGAGATTACTACTGGAATATTTTTTTTTATTATCCCAGCTTTTTCGGTCGCAATTTTTTCAAGGGTGTCCCCTAATAAATCCATGTGGTCCCAACCAATATTAGTAATAATGCTCAGAATAGGCGAAATGACATTGGTTGAATCTAAACGTCCGCCTAGGCCAACCTCAATTACTGCAACATCCACCTGCTCTTTGGCAAAATAATCAAATGCCATCGCTACACTAAGTTCAAAAAAAGAAGGCATTAACACTTCAATAAACGAACGATGCTCTTCTACAAAATTCACAACGTAATTTTCTGGAATTGGCACTCCGTTTATTCTAAAACGTTCAGTATAAGATTTCAAATGAGGAGACGTATAAAGCCCGGTTTTATATCCAGCCGATTGCAGTATGGCGGATAGCATAGAGGAGGTGCTACCTTTGCCGTTGGTACCTGCTACGTGTATTGTTTTAATCTTTTGGTGAGGGTTTCCCAGATAGTCACAAAACGCAAGCGTGTTTTTTAAGTCAGCTTTGAAAGCGGTTTTACCTTCTCGATGAAATACCGGAAGTAGGCTGTATAAGTAATCTATGGTTTCTTCGTAACTCATTGTCCTGCCAAAGTCACTCATCTATGTTAAAACTTACCTCAAATCGAGGAGTAGTACTGAAACAAAGCACAAAAATAAATCCCATCTGTAGATGGGATTTATTTTTTGACCAATATTTTCTAATTTTATTTTGCTTTGATAATAAACAC
Source organism: Spirosomataceae bacterium (assembly GCA_046329195.1). GTDB lineage: Bacteria > Bacteroidota > Bacteroidia > Cytophagales > Spirosomataceae > JAXLVB01. Next base: position 624,642 of record JAXLVB010000002.1, read on the forward strand.
AATCGTTCCTGTAGAAGTAGCCGAACGTTCGCCCGAAGTAGTAGGAACAAAGTTGATTTTTTCGACAGCTCGTTTATAAACTTCCGCTACTGACTGGCTTACCGTTTTTTCTACAATGCGAACAGAAATAATATCACCTTGTTCATCGAGTTTTACTTGAAAAACAATCTTGCCACTTTCGTCCGAATCATCATTTACAACGGGTTTTGAGCTCCAGGTCCAGCCCGAAATAGCAATTGATGCGCCCGTACCGTTTCCGTTACCATTTCCTCCTTTACCTGTACCGGGTTTTCCATACAAGGCTTTTGCATCTAATTTCCCCTCGGGGTTGCCTTTGTCGCCTACGCCGGACTTATCGTCGCCGTTATTATTGCCGCCAGGTTGAGGGTTCGTACCTGTTGTTCCATTTGAATTCTGTCCGTTTCCTTTCTTGTAAAGTGCCTTGGTCTCGACTGTAGGCTGAGGACGGGCGGGTTTTTCTACTGGTTTTGATTCAACGGGTTTAGTGTTTTTATCTGATTTTTCAACAGGTGTTTCCGTCTTTTTGGTGGGCTTTTCTGGAACTTTTACAGGGCTTTCTTCTTTGCTTGTTTTCAAGGAAGGCTCCACTGGAGGCGTTTTTTTCGTTTCTACCTTAGGTTCAGGAATTTTTTCTTTGACAATCTCCTTCACTTCGGGTTTCTTTTCTTCTTTGTCGGCTGGCTTCGACTCAATGTTGTTCGGCAAATCACTGGGTTTATTCATCGTTTGAATAGTACCACTCCCAACATTAGATGTACCGAAATTGATTTCTATTCCATCAGAAGATTCTAAAGGAATGTCCTGCCAGATTTTAATAAAAAGGAGCAACGAAAAAATCACCAAATTGGTCGTGAGCGTAAGTCCAGCCGCAATTTGACGGTTTTTCTGTTCCTCTTGTTCTAATTTGAAATTACTCATTGGATAACCTTATTTAACTCGGTCGGTAGCCATGACCATTTTCAAGTTCAGCTTCGTAATTACATCATAAACTTGAGCCAAGTCCTGCATGTTGTTGGTCTTGTCCATGCGCAAAACCACTGTTTCAGCATCTTTTTTCTGTGCTTCTGTGGTCAAAACTTGCTCTAATTCTTCAAATGCAACAGGACGACCGCTGACAAAGAATTGTTTCTGGGCATTCATTGACAAGCTCACCGTACCTTTGGGGATATGCTTGGCAGTAGTAGATTGAGGCAAAAATAACTTGATGGCATCTGGACTGGCCATGGTCGAAATCATCAAGAAAAAGAGGAGCAAAAAGAACAAAATATCGGAGAGCGAGGACGCTTCTACGAATGATTGCGAGCGTTTTCGACGACTGATTTGCATGATTACAATGATTTAGAGAAACGCTTATTTGATGGGCTTATACAATAAATCAACGAAATCAATAGCTGTAACTTCCATACGGTTAATAGAACGATCTATCATGTTGTTTAGAATGGTATGGAAAAAGTGTGCCAAAATCCCGACAATCAGACCCGTAGCCGAAGAAATCATTTTTTCGTAGATACCGCCCGAAATGATACTGATGTTAATATCATTGGCCATCGAAATATCGTGGAAAGCCCGAATCATACCCGTAACCGTACCTAAGAATCCAAACATGGGTGAAATAGAGGCAATAGCCGATAATAGGCCGAGATTTTTTTCCATGTTGTAAATCTCGACACGAGCCATGTTTTCAATTCCGTTTTCAATGTCTTGAATGGGTGCTCCCAAGCGGCTCAAGCCTTTTTCTAATAAGCGAGCAATAGGGAGGTTAGACGCCTTACAAAAATCTAATGCACCTTTTACATTACCAGCAAAAAGCATTTCTCGAATCGAGAACAAGAAATTATTATCAATTTTTGAAGCTTTACTGATATATATGTATCGCTCAAAAAACAAAAAAATAGCAATTACAAACAAAACGGCAATGGGCATCATCACCCAGCCGCCCTTGATTAATAAATCTAAAATTGAAAGTGAATTTTCAGCTGAAACAGGTACTTGAACGGTCGAGTCAGGAGTGACGTTTAGGCTTTGAAGAAAAATCATCGCTTAGTGTGTATTTGTCTTTGGGGTGAATTTAATTTCGATTTCTTAAAATCCAGGCATCTTCGCCTGTGATTTCTGAAACACGTTCGGTTTCTTGCGCTGCTTTTGAGAATGATTTGAAACCTGCTGCTGCTACTTTAATCAGATATTCGCCTCTAGATGGGCTTAGTATTTTAACTGATTCATAACCATTTAGCGCTAATAATCGCTTGAGGTTATTGGCATTATGGCGGCTTTCAAATGCTCCAGCAATGACATAATAACGTGCTTCTGGTTGCTTTAGTGTATGAGTAGGATTTGTTTCAGAATTTTGCCCCAACTTTGATTCATTTAGTTGCAAAGTATCATTCTTACTATACTTTTCAAAAGTACTAACTTGTGCGTCTCCAAGAACGACTGGGTTTTCAAAATAGGGATGAGAGGTGTGTATCAACAGATTTTTCAAAGCAGAATCAGCGTATTTGGCAGGATTGGCAGCTATACCAAGGCTTACACCATGCCGCTTGGCCTCCATGAAGGGAGTTTTTTCAAGCAAGCTATACACTGGGTTTAGCATCCCTAACGAAGCTTCTTGACGTTGGTTGGTTCGATAAAAATATACGGTAAAACCGACCATACACAACACAGCTACACAAGCTGCCAACCACCAAGGAAATGACTTGACAGGAAAATGTATTTCTTTGGATTCGGGCTCAGTATAATCCGGGAATACATCTATGATTTCGTCGTGCTCTTCGGCAATAATTGGGGTTACGGCTTCATCATACGGTTGTGGCGGCACTGCTTCGGGTACTTCCAGCGGAATAATAACGGGTTCTTGACGTTCTTCTGTAGCCGCAATCGGTTGACCGGCTTTATTTTTTGCCAAAAACAAATTGGCTAATCCATACCCCTCCGCATAATAATTGGTATCAGTAGCTGGCTCAAATAGTAGCTTACCCTCGGCATTGAGCCTAAAGGTACCTAAATGTTCAAAAACAAATTTTTGGTCTGATTGAAGCGTGTCTTTAATCTCTTTTACAAAGGTGGCAATCAAACTCAATGCCTCTGTCCTATTAATTTCTTGACGATGTGAAATATAACTCGACAGCAGTCCGTCATCAAACTTGAGCACTTCATTGAAGGCAATACGTTTCTTGGGGGGGACATACACCCCTGTAGCTGACTGATAACCAGCACTTAAAAAATTAGCAATGAATCCACCAAAATCAGGAATCACCACGCAATCTTGTTCGTATAATAGTTCCTGAACATAGGACGCAACCGAGGAAGTCATAGCTTTAAACATTTGACACGATAAAGTTAAAAGGAAAATGACAATCCCAAAAGAAAATTCAACCCTTGTTGTTTATAATACAGATAACGCTCGTAGTTTTTGCCTAAAATATTGTTCATTGAGACAAAGGCCGAAAGCTGGTCTGTGAGTTGATAAGTCATTTTGGCGTTCAAGTCAACAATAGAATTGAGCTTGACTGTTTGGTTGGTTGCAAAATTCTTGCCATAAATTCCACTCAAAAGATACACATCTGTCGTCAAGAAGAGTTTCTGCTTGAAAACCAAGGTGTTATTCCATGAAATTTTTAAGTTAGGTCTCGAAAAAGCTTTTTCCAAAGAACCCATGTTATAGTTGTAATATTCTACTTTTAAGAACGAACGCCAAAAATCTTCTTGTTGATAATTTAACTGACCTACCACCGAAGTGACGGAAGTTTTGAGCGAGTCATACAATACTACCAATTTGGAAGAATCAGCTTTTGCATTGGCAAATACATAAAAATCTTTGTATTGCCCGTACGAAATTTTGGCTTCGTAGTTGAATCCAGAGCCTAACGCCCCTTTTGTGCCTACATAAAACTGACGAGTGAGTTCGGTATTCTTCAAATTAGCTTGAGGAGCCAGCCAACGGTTTTCGGCAAGTAGTTCGGTTAGCGTATTGCGCTCAATGGTGCCATCCATTCCTGCAAAAATATGCACCCCTTGTAATGGCGTGAAATCTACATTAATCACAGGGAAACCCATGGTTCGGCTAAGGCTACGACGTTTGTCAGATTCTACTACTGCATTCAATGCCAACGAGACATTGAAGGTAGAAGTCTTGTAGGTAAACGATGGCTTTACCTGAAACCAATTCCGATTATCGGTAATCCCATCTTCTCGTTGGGTTACATGTGCAACAGCATCAAGATTTGAAAGGAAATTCTGATTGATGACAAATGAAGCATTGAATTTAGTGCCCCAATCCAGTTCTGAAGCAGTGTAATGATCTTTTAAGAAAGTGATTCCAGTTTTCAAGCCATAGTCTATCGAGGCATCATTTTTTGCGTTTTCGATACCTACGTTAAACGAATACTTGTTCAAAATTTGCTGGATAGTTTCTCGTTCGATGGGTGTGGCTTTTTGTTTGTACCCATAGAAATAAAACTGCTCACGGTCAAAACCTAATGAGCCAAACAACTTAAAGTCATTTGTCAAATACTTGGCGTTCAGCTTGATAACTTGTTCATTATTTGCCGAATTTTTATCATCAACAGGCCCCTGCGACGACGAGTTATGCTTGGCGTATAGATTCAGCACGCCGTCGTTTTCGGTCGGACTGGTCAAGAAGGCCTCGCCAAAAATACGCCCAAAATTACCTCCACCTAAGCGAACATAGTTGTCATAACCATTTTCAATCTTTCCATCGTTTTGAAAAGGGGAAATCACTGGATTAAACTTCGAAGCGCCTACGTTTAGTTTTCGCTCAACAAATGAATACGTCTGCTTTTGAGATTCTGTATTCGCTTTGGGGGACGGAATTTTATCAAAGATTCGGTTGGCAGGCGGCAACGTGATTTTACGATTTTTTTCGATGGTCACTTCTTCGTCTTGCACGGTACCTTCCCCTTTATTTTGAGCAATAGCTGCCGACGAAGTCAGTACGACTATGGCAGCAACGCTGGCAATTTTCCAACTTTTGAATGGGATATATTGAAATGTGTAGTTCATGTTAAACTTGATTTTTGCTTGCTTCAGGACCATGTAACCTCGATGTGGTTTCTTTTCCATACAAATAACTCACCTAAACTTCTACAAATCAGCCAATTACCTATTTACCATCTAGGCCTTTCAGCCGGTTTTTAGCAGCTTGAACGGTTTCGGGATTCGGCGAGTTTTCGATAATTGAATTTAAGGTCGCTTTGGCTTGGAAGGTGTCGTTAGTAGCAATGAAGATATCGGCCAACAACAAGAAGTTTTTATCTAACCACTTGTCATAATTGCTAAACTGGTCAATAAAATCATAACAGGTTTTTTTAGCGACTTCGTATTGTTTATTTTTAAATTGGATTTCGGCGATATTATATTTTGCTTCTGCACCGATTTCATCTTTGGCTGCCGCCACTGTTTTTTCAAATTCCTCAATGGCTTTTTTAGAATCGCCCTTCGCTAAAGCAACTTTTCCATTATAAAGCATGGCTTTGTTTTGTGCACCCAAGTTGACACTACCAGCGTTGATGATTTCACGGGTATAAACCAACACAGAGTCATACTTCGCTGTTAGGTAATACGACTCCATCAGACCCGTCCACGCATTTACCAAGTCTTTTTTATTACCTGCCATTTGAGTAAGCACTCGATAATTCCGAATCGCCTTTTGGTAGTTTTTGTTGGCAAACTCAATCTCTGCAGCTCGTTGTGCCGCCCGGTTTACGTTCGGCGACTTATTCTCTTCTATAACTATATAATAGTATCGAAGTGCATTAGAAATGTCTTTGGTTCGGTAATACGAATCGGCCAATAAATACTTGGCCTCCACATTGTTGATGCTTCCGGGGTAGTTTTGCATGTAGTTCAACAAAGCAGTGATAGCCTTATCGTATTTTTCGTTGTAATACAGGTTTTTAGCTGTTTCATACTCCAATTTTTCAAGAGATCCATCGCCAGGGTTAGCCCGTTTGTATTGGGCCAATACTTCTTGAAACTCTTCAGGACGACCCACGGTGTTAAGTGCATCTTGAACTCCTGCAATGGCATCTTGAGCATATTTTGACGAAGGATATTTGTTCAAAATGGTTTTGTAATCGTTAATAGCCTCTTCGTTTGACTGGAGGTTTGAGTAAGCAATAGCTCGCTTCAACAACGCTGCGGGCACCAAGAAACTTCTATTTTGTTGCTGTATCAGCCGTGTAAAATCTCGCACCGCCACCTGATAATTTCCTGAATTCAAGTCAATTACACCAATTTGAAACATTGCATCATCCACATAACGTGACGAGGGATATTGGGTCAGCACTTTATCAAAAGCAGCTTTTGCTTCTTGACCTTTGTCTTGATACGCCAGCATCAAGCCTTTTTGGTAAGTAGCATAGTCTTTGTCAGTTTTGCCCGATGCCAATACTTGGTCATAGAGTTTCTGGGCTTCATTATAATTTTTATTGACAAAGTAACAGTCGCCCATACGAGCCAAGGCATCTTCATAATTAAGGCGATTGGAGGCAGTTTTGAGCTTATCAGTGTAGTTTTTAAAATGAGTTAGAGCTTGGTCGTATTGTTGTTGATTAAAAAAAGCGTATCCTAATCCATAACGACTCCTTAGCTGGCTTTCTGTTAGCGAAGGGGCATTGTCGCTAATCCGAAGGAGTTGGTTGTATTGAGCGATAGCCTCGTCATACTGACGATTTCCAGAAAAGGCTTCTGCTTTCCAGAAATTTGCCGAAACTTTCAAATCATTATCTATCGGATTTTGGAGTGATTTATCAAAATACGCAATAGCTTGGCCAAATCGCTCACCATTGAACTCAATGACTCCTTGATTATAGGCCATGCGCTGATAAGCCGCACTGATTCGGGTAGTTTTCCGTTTCAAGCCTTCAATGTAAGCAAGGGCTGCGCTATAATTATTACTATTTAAGTAGGACTCACTAATTAGTTCATTTGCTTCGTTCTCAAAACGGCTATCAGGATACGTTTTTAAAAACTCTTCAAATTCCTTAATTGCATCTGTGCCTTTATTGAGGTCCAATTGTATTTTGGCATGGTTAAAAGCAGCTTCTTCCTGAACTTCCTTATTAAATTTTAGCTTACGAGCTTGGTCAAACGACAATAAAGCAGCATTTGGATTATCGCTTTTTAGGTGACTGATCCCCATGTAGTAACTCGCATATTGACCCACAGTGTCTTTATTAGCAGCAACGCCTTTCAGGGCATCAATGGCCTTTTTGTAATCATTAGCTCTATACAATGAATATCCGTATCGAAACTGAGCTTGTGCTGGCATCCGATTGCCCCGAACCGAAGCAAACTGATTATAATACACAACTGCCTGCTCAAAATTTCCTTTTTGATAATAGACTTCAGCCGTTAAAAGTGCCAAATCGTCCAGTTTCACGCCTGAGCGTTTATTCTTCAACAATGGTTCGGTATAAGCCACCAGTGCATCGTATTTTTTCTGACGATAATACACATTGGCAATGAGTCCGGGCATTTCGGTACGGTAATTCGGGTGGTTTTCAATATGTTTGAAATCTGAGATTGCCTCATCGTAGTTTTCATTGCGAAGGTTGATGTGTCCGGCATAATAACTTGCCGATGCCGCATAATCGTCGGCATTATTTTTTATCTCATTAAAAATAGGCAACGCTTTCGCTAAGTTTTGTTGATTGTAATACGCCATCGCCAACTTGAAGCGAGTTTCTTGACTTTGGGCAAAGCTCAACTGCGAAGGGTCTGCCTTCTCCAAAAACACCGTCGCCTTGTTATAGTCTTCCTTCGTAAAATAATACAGGCCCAGCTCTCGGTAGAGTTGACTGGATTTGGGATGCTCTGAGTGATTATGAACAAATCGGTCGGCTTGGAGTTCTGCTTCAGGATAGTTCATGTAAAGAGCGCATACAATCATGTAATATTCGGCTGTTACCGAATTATAGTTATCTGTTTCTAAGACCCCTTTGTTGCCTTGCAAGTAATTCTCAAATTCTTGGCGGGCTGCTGGATAAATCCGCTTTTCAAAAAATTCGAGACCATTTTTAAAATGCTGGTCGTTTTGGGTGTAAGAGAGCGTATTTTGGGCGTAAAGTACTCCCGACCAGCAACATAAAATTCCGAGACAAAGTGTGTAAAACCGCATGGGTGATAAACGCATCATTTTTTTCATTAATCAAAAATAATAAGATAGTGACTCCACCTGTCTCCACGTACAGGCTCGTAAAATGAAAGGAGATGATAGCAAAATTTCGGCAGTAAATCTATGCAAATCAGTAATATTTGCGAAGGATGAATGAAACGGATAGTTTCGCACTCGAAAACTCATTTCGCAAAATAAACGCAAATTATTAAATTATAGTATGAAAAAACACTTCGCCCTTGTTTTGTCCTTGTTTTTTATCATATCACTCAGGACAATTCAACTCGCTGCACAAACTAAAACCCCATCGGCTGAGGTAAGTTATGTACTTTCGATGTCTCAGCCACAAACTCATTACTTTGAGGTTGAAATGAAAGTGTCAGGCCTCAAGAACCAACAACTCCTCAAACAAGGGTTTCTGGATTTTAAAATGCCTGTCTGGACACCAGGTTCTTATTTGATTCGGGAATATGCCAAAAACGTAGAAGGCTTTGAAGCTTCGGCGAGTGGGAAAGTCTTACTGTCTCAAAAAATCAACAAAAACACGTGGCGAGTGCAACATAATGGAAATGGCACGATTTCGGTCAAGTACAAGGTGTATGCCTACGAGCTAAGTGTGCGTACCAGTTTTTTGGATGAGTCGCACGGTTATTTAAACGGTGCCAGCATGTTTTTGTATGTAGATGCCCTCAAAAGCGAACCACTAACCCTTACGGTTGTTCCGTACAAAGATTGGAAAATGGTTTCGACGGGGTTGCCTACATCTACCAAAGGAAACTTTACGTTTGAGGCTCCCAATTATGACATTCTCGTGGACTCCCCTATCGAAATCGGCAATCAAAAAGTACTGACATTCACAGCCCTTGGAGTACCTCATTATGTGGCTATGTATGGCGAAGCTAACTACGACGAAAGTAAAGTAGTAGCCGAAATGAAGAAAGTTGTAGAAACAGCAGCCTCGGTAGTAGGTGAACATCCTTGTAAAGACTACACCTTTATTGTGCATAATATCCAACGAGGCGGTGGTGGTCTGGAGCACTTAAACTCCACTACCCTTCAGGTATCACGTAATACCTATACTTCGCCTTTGGGGCTAAATCAATTTTTGAGTTTGGTTGCTCACGAATATTTTCACCTCTGGAATGTCAAACGTATTCGGCCTAAAGCCTTGGGACCATTTGACTACGAAAACGAAAATTATACGCACCTCCTCTGGGTTTCAGAAGGATTTACTACTTTTTATCAGACTTACATACTGCGCAAAGCTGGTATTTTAACGCCAGAGGTGTACCTCAATCGGTTTACTAGCGAAATAGCAGGTATCGAGAACACTCCTGGTCAGCGAGTGCAGTCGGTTGCCGAATCTAGCTGGGATGCTTGGATTAAGTATTACCGCCAAAACGAAAACTCAAAAAATAGTCTCATCTCTTATTACGACAAAGGCTCGGTGATTGGAGCATTGCTCAATCTGGCGATTTTGGCAGAAACCAACGGACAGAAAAATCTAGACGACGTGATGCGATACCTCTGGAACGAGTACTATAAAAAACAAGGCAGAGGTTTTACGGACGAAGAAATGCAGAAAGCCGTAGAAACCGTAGCTGGGAAAAGCCTGAATGATTTTTTCCAAAAATATATCTGGGGAACCGACGTGATTGACTACAATGCGTTCTTAAAACCAGTAGGTTGTCAACTTACAGCCAAGCAGAATAGTCAAGAAGGTTTTTTGGGAGCCGATTCTCGTGTCACCGAAGGCAGGCTATTGATTACCTCCGTTTTCCGTGATTCACCAGCGTACAATGATGGCCTAAATGTAAACGACGAAATCGTCGCTGTCAACGATTCGCCCATTACGCCCAAAGTGGACGCCCTCAATCAGTTGGCCAAAACTTTGAAGCCCGGAGATGCTTTCAAAGTAAGTTTAATTCGGGATGGGTTAAAAAAAGAAATTTCTGTTACCCTCAAAAGTAATCCGAACCGAACCTTTGCCATAGAGCGACTCCCCAATCTAACCCCCGAACAAGAGTCACTTTATAAAAAGTGGTTGTATCTTCAATAACTAATTGCTTGCTAAAACAAAACGGTTCAGGCCAAAGTGCTTGAACCGTTTTTAGGTTGACACAAATAGTGCCTTAATCTTCCACACTTTCAAGAGCCATCTCAAAATCACGACCCATTTCCTCAAAACGGGCCATTACTTTATCAATAAACGATTCGCTCAACATATCTTTCAGCTCGTCTTCGCCGGCTACATCAAACTCGCTCACTTTATAGACTTGCTCCAGAAGTCCTTTTTCTATTTTGATAATGTACTTGCTATTCCACGAATAGAGTGTAATCTTACACGAAGGATTCGGAATTTCGCCAATGATTTTCATATTTTTTACTTGCCTACTCCCCATTTTAGGACTTGTTTTGTTGTATAATATATTATAGTATGGTTGGGGTTCCCTAACTACAGATGAAGTACTCACAAAATTACAAGTTACGATGAAAAGTCAACACTCGTTTATGCTCAAATGCTGCTTTATTTTCGCTATTTTCTGTTGGTCATGTACTGACAAAAACGAGAGTGAGGCCATTCATTTTTTCCAACGTGGCAACATGCACTTTCAGAAAAAAGAATATGAAAATGCACTTTACTTTTTTAATGAAGCCATTGAAAAAAAATCAGACTTTACCGATGCTTACAACAACCGGGGGTTTACCTATTACAAAATGGGCAAATTTGAAGAAGCGCTGTCTAATTTCGACAAAGCCCTCGAATTACAACCCGACTACACAGAGGCACAGTTTAATCGAGCCTTAAGTCTATACGAATTAAGCGACCGGCGCTGTTTGGATGATTTTGAAAAAGTCGCCGCCAAATTCAAAGATTCGTCATATGTTTTTGTAAGCCTGGGCAATGCAAAGTCCTTGTTTCAAGATGCTTCAGGTGCCGTGGCTGCTTTTGATAGAGCTATTGCATTGAAGTCCAGCAATGTAGAAGCGTATGTCAATCGAGGTTTTTTGTATTTTCAACAAAAAAAATGGTCGCAAGCCAAAGTTGATTTCGAGAAAGCGCTTTCTCTTAATTCTAACCAACCTTTTGCCTTAAACAACATGAGTATGATGATGGCTCAAGAAGAAAAATATACCGAGGCACTCCAGTATGTCAATAGAGCGCTGGAAGAAAGTCCTTCTAATCCTATATTTAAAAACAATAAAGGATATTATTTGCTGATGGTTGGGAAATACGAAGAAGCTAAAAACGAAATTGAATCTGCCCTACGAAATAACGACAAAAACGGTTGGATTTACAGGAATCGTGGCATCTATTTCTTAAAAACCAATCAAGCACAACAAGCCCTATCAGATTTAGAAAAAGCTGAAAAACTTGACCCGTCCATTGATTTAATTTATTATTACCTTGGTTTAGCATATCAAGCAAAGGGTGATTTGGCCGAAGCCCAACACGCTTGGTCTCGAGGCAAAGCCCTCAACGATGGTAAGTCAGCCTTCATGCTCAAGTAAACGCACATTCATCAACCCACCAAAACCCATAAATCCATGAAAATCAAAATTTTCCTTTTTTTGTTAATAGGTAGTATCCATGTCATGGCACAGCCTATCCATCCCAAGTATTATCAAAATACCCTAAAATGGCGAATGATTGGGCCTCATCGAGGAGGTCGCACCGTTGGAGCGGTGGGCGTTCCGCAACAACCCAACGTTTTTTATATTGGGGTGAACAATGGTGGCGTCTGGAAAACAACCGATTATGGCCGAACTTGGACTCCAATTTTTGATGACCAATCCACTGGTTCTGTTGGTGATGTAGTTGTATCGCCTTCTAATCCGAACGTCATCTATGTTGGTTCGGGCGAAGGAATCCAACGCCCCGATTTATCAGTAGGTAATGGTATTTACAAATCTACCGATGCTGGAAAAACATGGATAAACACGGGCCTCCGTGATGGACAACAAGTAGGAGGCTTAGCCATTGACCCTACCAACGAAAACCGAGTATTTGCCGCTGTGTTGGGGCATCCGTATGGCCCTAATAAAGAGCGAGGTGTTTTCAGAACTATAGATGGTGGCAAAACCTGGGAAAAGGTACTGTACAAAGACGAAAACACAGGAGCTATTCAAGTAACCATTGACCCAAAAAATCCCTCGGTCATTTATGCGGGATTATGGGCTTCCCGGCAAGGCCCTTGGGAAAATGGGGCTTGGCAGGGACCAGAAAGCGGTCTCTATAAATCAACTGACGGTGGCACTACTTGGCATAAACTCACCAAAGGCTTACCTACCTTTGAGCAAGGACTTGGTCGAATCGGCTTTTGTATTGCCCCCAGTAGCCCTAATCGGATGTATGCCACCGTAGATGCCCCCGAGGCTGGAGGCGTGTTTCGCTCTGGCGATGCGGGTGAAACGTGGGAACGAGTTAGCCAAGACCCTCGAATCTGGGGCAGGGGGAGCGACTTTGCCGAAGTGAAAGTGCATCCCAATAATCCTGACCTCGTTTTCAGTGCCGATGTGGACACTTGGAAGTCGGAAGACGGTGGTAAAACGTGGACGGCCTTCAGAGGTGCCCCCGGTGGTGATGATTATCATCGCCTCTGGATTAACCCTAACAACCCAGACATCATGCTTTTGGCTGGCGACCAAGGCGGCATCGTGACGGTCAATGGAGGCAAAACTTTTTCTTCATGGTATAACCAACCTACGGCTCAGTTTTATCATGTCAGCACAGACAATGCCTTTCCTTACAATGTATATGGCGGACAACAAGAAAGTGGTTCCGTAGGGATTTCGTCCAGAGGCAACGATGGTCAAATTACCTTCAGAGACTGGCACCCAGTGGGCGTGGAGGAATACGGTTATGTAGCTGCCGACCCATTGGACCCCAACATTATTTATGGAGGTAAAATTACCAGATACGACAAACGAACGGGGCAAACCCAAAACATTGCTCCCGAAGCGGTGCGTTCTGGAAAATACCGTTTTATCCGTACAGCGCCCGTTTTGTTTTCGCCTGTAGATAAAAAAACGCTATTTTTTGCTGGCAATGTTTTGTTCAAAACTCAAAATGGAGGTAATTCTTGGCAGGTCATCAGTCCAGACCTTACTCGAGAAGTGTACGACGATATTCCAGAAAGCATAGGCGTATATAAAACTGATGCCCTCAAAAAAATGCCACGCCGGGGAGTTATTTATTCAATAGCCCCTTCGCCAAAGGATATCAACACGATTTGGGCTGGCACCGATGATGGCCTGATTCACGTAACCAGAGATGGTGGCAAAACGTGGAAAAATTGTACGCCCCCCCAATTGACACCCTGGAGCAAAGTTTCGCAGCTGGATGCCAGCCCCTACGATGCCAATACGGTTTATGCAGCCATTAACCGAATTCGCTTAGACGACATGAAGCCGCATATCTTGAAAACTAACGATGGCGGCAAAACCTGGAAAGAAATAGTGAACGGACTCCCCGAAAGCCCTATCAACACAGTGCGAGAAGACCCCGTCCAAAAAGGCTTGTTGTTGGCTGGTTCAGAAACGGAAGCTTTCGTATCGTTTGATGATGGTGAACAATGGCAAAGCCTCCGGCTAAACATGCCTGCTACCTCCATCCGAGATTTAGTCATCAAAGATGACGATGTCGTTGTGGGTACACATGGTCGGAGCTTTTGGATTTTAGATAACATTACTTCGCTACGGCAGTTGGCTGCAACCAAAACTAAAGCCAATGTGATGCTGTATAAACCTCAACTCACCTATCGAGTTCGCTGGAGCATGTACACCGATACCCCCTTGCCACAAGAGGAACCCGCTGGTCAAAACCCACCAGACGGTGCTATGCTTGAATATTATCTTGACCAAGATGCTACTTCGCCTGTTACTTTAGAAATTAAGGATGCAACAGGGAGGGTCATCCGCTCGTTCTCAAGTACGGATAAACCTTACGAACTACCCAACTTGAATATTCCACACTATTGGATTCGTCCTCAGCAACTCTTGTCTGGCAAAGCTGGCTCTCATCGATTTATGTGGGATTTGCACTACACGCCTCTCCCACTTCCGCCAAGCTATCCGATTTCGGCCATTTACCAAAACACCGCCCCTGATGCCACTTCGCCATGGGTGCTTCCGGGCAACTATACCGTTTGCCTTACCGTCAATGGCACTACCTACACGCAACCCCTTACTGTCAAAATGGATCCTCGTATCAAAACCACTGCCTCTGACCTGAAAATCCAACACGATCTGTCATTGGCTTGTTATGAAAGTCAGAAGCAAGCGTCGGCTTTATTAGCTGGTATTAAAGAACTGAGAACTCGAATCAGAATGACCGAAGAAGCTTCAAAAAATCTTGATAATCTCGAAAAAGATTTGAAAAAAACAGAAAATGGCTTTGCAAGTGTTCACAATATCCTTCAAGATGCTGACAATAAACCAACTACGCAAGCCATTGCTGCTGCAAATGATTTGTTATCAAAGTTCAAACGGTTAGTCACGGAAGCAGAAAAATTTGTAAAAAAATAAGAAACTAATTAAACCATTGGGGACTTTGAAAGTCAAAAGCGTCGAAACAGTAGTTTCGGCGCTTTTTCATTATTCCATCTACTCATGAATCTATTTCTTTATTTGCGCAATCGTACGTTAGCAGTATTACTCATTACTGTTCTTTTTCTTCCACATTATTCACAAGGGCAATTTAAGTCCATTATCTTAGGCAGGCCTACTGACAAATCAGTCACAGCCAGCGTCTATTTTGATCAAAATGTAGAGTTTTTCATTGAATATGGTACTCAAACCGGTGTGTATTCAACCAAGACCACATTCATTCAGAATAAAGCCAAAACTCCCAATCATGTGGACATTACTGGACTTGCTGCCAATTCAAAATATTTTTATCGGCTCCAATGGCGGGCAGTAAACACAACTACTTATTCCATTACACCCGAATATTCGTTTCAAACACAACGTGCCGCTGGCACAACCTTCAAGTTTATTGTAGAAGGCGATGAGCATCTTCACGACAAAAAAGGCTCAGGTAATCTCTATAAAATTTGCCTTCAAAATCAACTTAAAGAAAATCCTGATTTTATGATTTGTATGGGTGATATGTTTGGCGATGACCATACGCCCAACTCTACAACCAGTGCAGATATGGATTTTTACCATCGAGATCTCCTCCAATATTTGGGTACCGCTTGCCATTCGATGCCATTTTTCTTTTGCTTAGGAAACCATGAAGGTGAATTTGGGTATTACCTAAAGCAAAATCCCCCAAATAATATAGCCGTGTACGCTACGAATTGGAGGAAGAATTACTTTGCAAATCCATTTCCAAACAGTTTCTACACGGGCAATAGCACCAAAGAAGCTTTTGGTATGGATTTGCCTGAAAATTACTATTCCTTTACGTGGGGGGATGCCTTGTTTGTCGTAATTGATGTGTACCGACACTGTGATGCTAACGAAAAACCTCAAAACTGGGACTGGTCTTTGGGCAAAGAACAATACGATTGGTTCAAAAAAACCTTAGAAACAAGTAAGGCTAAATACAAATTTGTAATGGGGCACCATACTCGAGGCCAAGGCAGGGGCGCCAAAACAACAGCTAATGCGTTTGAATGGGGCGGAAATGGAAATAAAAACACCTATGAGTTTGACACACAGCGGCCAGGCTGGGGGCTACCCATTCATCAATTGATGGTCAAAAATGGAGTCAACATTTTCTTTCAAGGCCATGACCATTTGTATGCCAAAGAAAGTTTGGATGGTTTAGTCTATCAGGTTTCGCCAATGGCATGTGATTCTACCTATACCATTGGCGTACTTGCGAATGCAGACGCCTATACCGAAGTAACTTCCGAAGGTTCAGGACACTTAACGGTCACGGTTTCGCCAGAAAATATCAAAGTAGATTTTGTAAGAGCGTACCTTCCTGCTGACACCAAAGATGGTAAACACAAAAATGGTGAAATCGCCTATTCTTATACCATAGGCAGTAATGGCAATCAAAATCCTAACCCTGTCATCTTAGGAACCTCCAATGCTATTAACAAAGAGCCAGAAATCAAAGTTTATCCAAACCCCACATTGGATCAGCTAAAAATAGAATGGTTAAACACCGTCACACCCACAGAGTTAAAGGTTAATGTTTCTGACAGTAAGGGGATATTCTTGTTTCAAACCGAGTCTTCTATGATTGATTTGAGTCAATATCCAGCTGGACAATATTTTTTGACAATAGAAACAGGCACTAAACAGATCACCAAAAAAGTGACTATTTCTCACTAACCCTACCACTACTTCTTTAAAACTCAACAGGATGAGAAAATCTGTGCTACTACTTTTCCTAATTTTTCTATTTATTGGAAAAATTGGTTTTGCTCAAACCTTTACAGAAATTTTAGGGCGCCCAACTCCAAAAGCAATAACCATGAGCATCATGTTTGACACCAACATGGATGTTTATTTTGAGTACGGTACTGCTCCCGGAAATTATACTTTAAAAACTGACACGTACAAAACCACCGCAAATACGCCCATCGAAGTTGATTTGACGGGACTCAATGCAAATACCAAATATTATTATCGCACTCGTTACAAAGTAAGCGGTACTACGGGTTTTTCAAATGGAGTTGAACACACCTTTCAAACTCCTCGACCTTCTGGAACAAGTTTTACTTTTGCCATTGAGGCTGATCCACACCTCGATGAAAATACCTTGCCCGAAAGTTATACCCTCACTCTGAAAAACATTTTAGCGGCAAAACCAGATTTTTTGGTGGATTTGGGTGATGACTTTATGACAGACAAATTGGCTGTAAAAACGCAGCCAGAAATTACGGCAAGAACCGTTTGGAATCGTTCGTTTTTTAATGAAACCTGTCATTCGGTGCCGCTGTACCTAGCACTTGGTAATCACGAGGGCGAAGCTGGTTTTATGCTCAACAATACAGCAAACAATGTTCCTGTTATGGGAGCGAATACTCGTAAGTTATATTACCCCAACCCAATACCCAATGAATATTACACTGGTAATGAAACAGTTGAGCCATTTGTTGGCCTGAGAGAAAACTATTATTCGTGGGAATGGGGAAATGCACTTTTTGTTGTACTTGACCCCTATTGGTACACTCAAAAGAAAGGTGACTGGGGCTGGTCCTTAGGAAAAACACAATACGATTGGTTCAAGAAAGTGCTTTCAACAAGTAAATCAAAATTCAAATTTGTGTTTTGCCATCAATTAGTGGGTTCAAACGATACTGACGGCCGGGGTGGAAGTGAAGTGGCTCATCTCTTTGAACAAGGAGGCAGCAATTTAGATGGAAGTTATGGGTTTGATACCAATCGGCCAGGCTGGGGTAAGCCACTTAATGCACTCATGAAAGAGAATAACGTGACCATCTTTTTTCATGGTCACGACCATTTTTATGGAAAACAGGAAAAATTTGGATTAATATTTCAAGAAGTTCCTCAGCCTTCAGCCAAAAACATTACCAATATCACTGGATTAGACTATGGCTATGTTGAAGGGGTTTTGATGCCAAACCGAGGGTATTTAAGGGTAACAGTTGGAAATGATGATGTTAAAGTAGAATACATTAAAACCTATTTGCCAACTGAAGAAAAAAATGGATTGAAAAATGGAGATGTAGCTCACAGTTACACTGTAACCCAAAACACGGTGACTGGTTTACCGCAAATTACTGAAAAAGAAATGGTTAACGTTTTCCCGAATGCAGCAAAAGATTTGGTCCGTGTGGAGTTTGCTGAACCTACTACCTCTTTTCAGATTGTTGTTGCAGATATGACGGGTAAAATTATCTTTGAAACAAGTAAAAACGAATTGGATGTGAGTCACCTACCTAACGGTACCTATCTCCTTAACGTACAAACTCCAAAATACCAATTCAACAAAAAATTAATTGTTGTGCATTAATCAATTCAAATGATGAAAAAATATATTTTTTGGTTGAGTATAGTACTGTTTTGGCACTCGGCTTGGTCTCATCCAGGAGAGCATGGCAATCACCATGAAATTACCTTTAAGATTAAAAATAAATCTGTTCGAGGGAATTTTTTAATGAGTAGAAATGATAGTGTTTTTATTCAACAAGCAAACGGGAACATCATTTCAGCCCCACTTTCGGATTTTTCTTTTGAATCAAGGACAAATTTGACGAACAAAATTGCTCACCTCAAACAAATTAATTCATTACAAAAACCATCGGAACCAACTTCTCGCTTCCCTATCACTACTGGTTTGATTCTTCTATTAGCCATATGTGGTTTGGTAATTGTTTGTTGGTTACGGTTTTCTCTGATCAAACCGATTATTCTGGGCTCTTCTACCTTGTTAATAGTGGTGATAGCTTGTAAAAAGGATGAAGTAAGTACCAATTCCTCCACATCTTTAGGTTTGGCAAAAACTGACCCGCTCTTTTTACAAACTATTTTTTCACCATTCAAGGACCTTGTTAAAACACGAAATGATAATACCTATTTTTATATTGAGTCCAATGGATTGCCCTCTCACAATATGATGGTAGGTATCACAAGCTGGCAACAACAAGTACCTCTACCTCAAGACTATACGGGTACCAACGCTTGGGCTATTCCACTCCAACCCGAGTTTGCAACTAGCCCAATAAGTCTTAAAACAAATTTGATGAAAGGCGCAGTTGCTATTGCCCCAAATGGCGTTCCAATTTTTAATCCACTTAATAATCGAGGAGAAGATGCCTTTGCTATTGGAGAATTGGATAATTGGGGTGGGCATTGTGGTAGGGCTGATGATTACCATTATCATATTGCCCCATTGCATTTTGAAACAACAGCGGGTAATAATCCGATAGCTATTGCGCTGGATGGATTTCCAGTGTATGGAACAAAAGAGCCTGATGGAAGCACGGTTCAAGCACTTGATGAATATCATGGTCATACTTACAAAGGAGGGTATCACTATCATGCCAGTTCAACATATCCTTATTTCATTGCGGCCATGCGAGGCAAAGTAACACTTGACCCTACGACAACTGCACCTGAAAATCAAATTATTCCACAAGCCAAGGCTACTCCAATTCGGCCTGCTGGTGAGCCATTGAAAGGAGCAAGTATTACGGCTTTTAAAAATACAGGAGTGAATTCCTATTCCTTGGAGTATCTTCTCAATAATCAAAAAGGGTATGTGAATTACAACTATGATAATTTGGGAAACTACACCTTTACGTTTATAACACCCGACGGAAAAACCTCTACCACCAAATATGTAAAAAAATGATTAATAGACTCTTATGCTTTTTTTGGTTACGATTTTTGGAGTGTCATGTTCCAAAGAAACAACACAAACTCCAACTAATGAAGTATTTAAAACAGAAAGCTCAGGTGTTAAAAATGGAATCTTAGATGCCAAATATACCTGTGATGGTTCTAGTATTTCGCCGCCAATCTCTTGGGGAGCAGTACCAGTCGGGACTAAATCATTTGCCATTACGATGCACCACATTCCACCTACGGGTGACAAGCATGTATATTATTTGCTCTATAATATTCCTGCAACTGTGACCAGTATATCTGAAAACAATACCAGCATCGGGTCATTCGGAATCAATACGGTTAATGGAAAAAATAGTTACACACCTCCTTGCTCACAGGGCCCCGGACCAAAAGTTTATGTGATAACAGTTTATGCCCTTTCGGCACAGCCAGTCATCAATCAAGCAGCGTCTAAAGTAACGATGGACGTTTTAACAGAGGCAATGGCCAATATAACGTTGAGTAAATCTGAACTAAGTGTCACGTATTCTCGTCCTTGATTATGCTTTGAGAAACTCTTTGAAATTTTTAAAAATTTCATCGTTCGTTTGAGGATTGGTAAATACTTCTAAAATAGCAGCCGTTTCTGACACTGTTAAAAATGAATCAATCTTCGATATGTCCGACTGAGAATGTATGGTAAAATAGGCAAGATGAAACTCTTGACACAGATGTTGGGCCGTCAACGTGTGTCTAGTTTCAAAATATGGCTCTAATTCTGGCAACTTTCCTGGTCCATCAATTAGTCTAAAAATATTTCCACCTTGGTTGTTGAAGAGAATTATTTTTAGATTTTTAGGAAGATGAGCATGCCAAAAGGCATTTCGGTCGTAAAAGAAAGCAACATCGCCAGTCATCAAAATCACTAATTGCTCTGTGGCTATAGCAGCTCCTACCGCAGTGCTGGTACAACCATCTATTCCGCTAGTGCCTCTGTTCGCAAAAACTTGATTTCCTCTTTTCCCTACCAAATTGGCATAACGAACTACCATGCTATTGGCAAGGTGTAAATAGGCATTAGAGGGAAGGTGTTGCGTTAATTCATAAACAACCCAAAGCTCACTAAACACCGTTTGATTTGCCATGAACTTTTCAATCTTATTGAGTGCTTGTGCTTCTGCTTTTTGCCAATTCGTAAAATAGGACTCATCCTTACTATCATCATCTCCATTTTGAAACGACTGAAAATCAACATCTTCTAATAATTTCTTAAAGAAATAAAGTGGCTCTACTGAAAGCTGGCGAGTAAGGGTTTGAAAAGGATCTATCGTATGTTCTGAAATTTCGATGTGCCAGTGAGCAAAAGGTGGATTTTGCTTTAAAAAGTTTTTAAAATTTTTGGATAACACTGATTTCCCAAATGTAATGAGTAAATCAGGTATAAGGTCTGGGTGATTTTGCTGAAAAATTATATCGGTGTGTCGTACAAAAGAGCTACTCGTCAGATTTGATAATATTTCTCCCGTAACCGGCACTGAAAACTCTTCGGAAAGTTGATATAATATAGTTTGAAGCTCCTCATTTAACTCATATTGCCCACTGACTATCAGCACTTTATCAAATTGTTCCCATTCTGACATCAACTTTTGCCATTCAAAAGAAGGTAATGAATTTTCGATTGGGCTTTTTTCTATGGTACGAGGTTTGGAGAAAACAAATTTTTCATCAGGTTGTGGATAAAAGGGTTCACGAATCGGGACATTCAAGTGAACGGGTCCGGTAGGTTTACTAACTGCCAAATTGATGGCATGGTTCATACTTCGTTCAATAAACCATACTGCATCTGGATGAGAATAATCAGCTCCTAATTCAATGGCTTCTTTGATGTGTTTTCCAAAAATATTAGACTGGTAAATAGTTTGACCATCGTACTGATGTATCCACTCAGCTGGCCGGTCCGCAGTAAATACTAATAAGGGTATCTCTTGAAAAAATGCTTCTGTCACGGCAGGCGCAAAATTATATCCTGCTGAACCTGAAGTACATACGATGGCGACTGGGCGTTTTTGTTGCTGTGCAATACCCATCGCAATGAATGCTGCAGCTCTTTCATCAGGAACTACTCGGCAGGTAATCTGCGGATGTCGTGCAAAGGCTAAGGTTAGTGCTGCACTACGAGACCCAGGACAAATTACTGCATCAGTAACTCCTCTTGCAGCGCAAATGGATACAATAGATAAAATAGGTTGCAAAACAGCCATATCAATACGGTCTAAAATGAAGAAAGCCCCTTTCGAGGCTTTCTAACTATTGGTTTTTAGCTGATGATTCTGTTACTTTTTTGAAGCAATGTTAACCTAAATAGGTTTTCAGTGCTTTGCTACGGCTCGTATGACGAAGGCGACGAATTGCTTTTTCTTTAATTTGGCGAACACGTTCACGAGTTAAATTAAACTTCTCTCCGATTTCTTCCAAGGTCATTGCATGTTCTCCATTCAATCCAAAATACAAGGTTACTACATCAGCCTCTCGCTGTGTCAAGGTAGAAAGTGCACGTTGAACTTCTTTACGGAGTGAATCATTAATCAAACCGGAATCAGGCTTGTCTTCACCGTCATTTTCTAATACATCCAGGAGGCTATTTTCTTCACCTTGCACAAATGGCGCATCCATCGAAACGTGGCGGCCTGAAATTTTCAGCGTATCAACTACTTCAGCTGTTGACACTTCAAGTACCTCTGCCAATTCTTCGGGCGAGGGTTCACGTTCAAACTTTTGCTCTAACTCAGAAAATGTTTTAGAGATTTTGTTTAGTGAGCCTACCCGGTTTAATGGTAAACGTACAATACGAGATTGCTCGGCCAATGCTTGTAAGATAGATTGGCGAATCCACCAAACGGCGTACGATATAAATTTGAAACCACGGGTTTCATCAAAGCGCTGTGCTGCTTTAATCAAACCTAAATTGCCTTCATTAATCAAATCGCCTAGCGATAACCCTTGGTTTTGGTATTGTTTTGCTACAGACACCACAAAGCGAAGGTTTGCTTTAGTGAGTCGTTCGAGTGCAATCAAATCTCCGTCCCGTATCTTGCGAGCTAGATCTACTTCCTCATCAGGTGTGAGCAAATCAACTTTTCCAATCTCTTGCAAGTATTTATCAAGCGATTGGCTCTCACGGTTGGTTATTTGTTTGCTTATTTTTAGCTGTCTCATGTACGTTGTTGCGTTGGTAACAGAATAACGAAAAAGTGTTGATATTAGTTTTCTACTTTACAGTAAGTCATCTTGCCAACTACTCTTCTATTCTTAAAACAATGTCGGTTTATTTTTTGTTCTCTGGACGGGTGGGTCGTTCTAACAATACTTTGCGTGAAAGTCTAAATTTACCAGTTTTTTTGTCAACTTCAAGTAATTTCACTTTCACTTCATCGCCTTCTTTGAAAACACCATCCATCGTTTCGAGACGATCCCACGAAATCTCTGAAATATGTAACAAACCGTCTTTTCCTGGCATGAACTCTACAAAGGCACCAAACGGCATAATGGTTTTTACCTTACCTTCATAAACTTCCCCAATTTCAGGTACAGCTACGATTCCTTTGATTCGCTTCACTGCTTTGTCCATGCTTGCTTGGTTTGTTGCAAAAACCGTTACAAAACCAGCGTTATCACGTTCTTCAATATTAACCGTGGCACCTGATTCACGTTGAATTTCTTGAACTATCTTACCGCCAGGTCCGATAACAGCACCAATTTGATCACGTTCAATTTTAATCAAATAGGCACGTGGGGCATTTGGTTTGAAATCGGCACGTGGGGTTTCAATTGATTTCTTCATTTCGCCTAAGATGTGCAAACGCCCTGCTTTAGCTTGCGCCAAGGCTTGTGCCAACACCTCATAGGGTAAGCCATCAATTTTAATATCCATTTGGCAAGCCGTAATACCGTTTTCGGTTCCGGTTACCTTAAAATCCATATCTCCCAAGTGGTCTTCGTCACCTAAAATATCAGACAACACCGCCCATTTGCCTGTCTTTGAGTCAGTTATCAAACCCATAGCAATTCCCGAAACGGGTGCTTTGATCTGAATACCTCCATCCATTAGGGCCAATGTTCCAGCGCAAACGGTTGCCATTGATGACGAACCATTTGATTCTAAAATATCAGAAACGATACGAAGCGTATAAGGAAAATCCTCGCCTGTAGGCAACATTTGTTTGATAGCACGGTGTGCTAAGTTACCATGACCAATCTCACGACGGCCAGGTGCTCGGTTGGGTTTCACTTCACCTGTCGAAAAGCCAGGGAAGTTGTAGTGAAGCATAAATTTGTTATAGCCTGTTTCGTAGGCAGTATCAATAATTTGTTCATCTAACTTGGTTCCAAGCGTAATTGTTGTAAGAGATTGGGTTTCTCCACGAGTAAAGATTGCCGAACCGTGTGCCGACGGCAAATAGCCTACTTCACAATAAATAGGACGGATTTCGTCCAATTTTCGACCATCCAAGCGGACTCGTTCGTCGAGTACCAAGTTACGTGACGCTTCGTATTCCAATTCTCCGAAGTACTTGCTTACCAAACTCAAACTAACGGTATGGTCTTCAGGTAAAGTTGCCAAATAGGCTTCACGCACGGCTTTAAAGCCTTCTTTACGAGCTTGTTTGCTTGGATTGCCTTGGCGGCAAACCGCATATACCTGCTCGTAATAGTTTTCTCTCAAAAAGGCAAACAGTTCTTCGTTGTTGGTTTCGTGGTTATATTCACGCTTCACGGTTTTGCCAACGGCAGCTTCCAGCTCTTTTTGGATTGCACACTGTGTTTTAATCACCTCATGTGCCATACGAAGAGCTCCCAGCACGTCCTCTTCTGAACATTCTTGCATTTCTCCCTCTACCATTAGAATATTCTCGGCGGTAGCTGCTACAATGAGGTCAAGTTCGGCACCTGCCAAAGCAGAAGCAACTGGGTTTATGACAAACTCGCCATTGATTTTGGCAATCCGAACTTCGGAGATAGGTCCATTGAACGGAATATCGGACACCATCAAGGCGCACGATGCCGCAAAACCTGCCAAGGCATCTGGTAGTACTTCTGTATCTGCTGAAATCAAATAGACATTTACTTGAACATCAGCATGAAAATCTTCAGGAAAAGTAGGGCGTAAAGCTCTATCAATCAAACGACTAACTAATACTTCGTGATCTGAAAGGCGTCCTTCTCGGCGTTGAAAACTGCCGGGTATTTTACCAGCCGAAGCAAATTTTTCTTGATAATCAACGGAAAGAGGTAGAAAATCTATCCCTTCACGAGCTTCTTTATTAGCCACCACCGTAGCCAAAAGCATGGTGTCGCCACAACGAACCACCACTGAGCCATCAGCTTGGCGTGCCAATTTTCCAGTTTCAATAGTAATCGCTCTGCCGTCTGGTAATGAAACTGCTTTTGTGATAATATTAAACATATACAAATAAGATGTGATACATTTATCTGGGATTAACCGCAAAATAGATAAAATGCAAAAGTGAAAGTCAACTGAGGGGGACGAATCTGTAGGCTTGCCATTCGGGATTTAGGGCGCCAAACGATTCAATAAAATACAATCAGGGAATTCAAGCATGAATTCCCTGATTTATTCTTGCGCTTATTTACGCAAATTCAATTTAGCTACGATAGCACGGTAGCGACTAATGTCGGTTTTGTGAAGGTAATCCAACAAACGACGACGCTTACCAACTAATTTCAAAAGACCCTGACGAGTTGAGTAGTCTTTATGATTTTTTTTCAAATGCTCTGTTAAATGACTAATACGGTGTGTGAATAGAGCAATTTGGGATTCGGGCGAACCAGTGTCTGATGCTGACTTAGCAAACCCGTGCAAAGCAAAGATTTCTTGCTTTTTCTCTTGATTGAGGTACATCTGTTAAAAAATTATCCGATGCGTGTCGGAATGATACAAAAAATTAAAAACAGCCGCAAAGATACCTTTTTTATAGCAAAATCACGCATTTTGTTGTGATTTTTTTTGTATAATCCCCTGGATCATCGGGATGTACTTCTCTTTGAGTCGGTTAAAATAAATAGAATAGACATCGGCGTCAAAAAGGCGGGAGTCGTTTTGGGCTTGTCGAAGAAAATAAAGCCCAAAACTCAATAAAATCACATTGGCAAACCAGGCTCCAAACACAACGGAAGTCAAGCCTTCTTTTGCCCACTTGTCGCCATTAATCATGAGTACGTACATCAAAATATAAAACAAAATAGCAATGATAACTGGCATCCCAAACCCACCTTTTTTGATGATAGCTCCGAGGGGTGCCCCTATCAAAAACATCACAAAACAAGCAAAAGCAAAGGTAAATTTATGATGCCACTCCAAATCATTCTTACGGAGATCATCTGCTCTACTTTTGAGGTACACTTGATTGGTTTCGGCTGTTGCAAGAAGGTTTTTAGCCTGAGAAAGAGCGTATTCTGTGATATTTTTGCGTATCCCAAAATCGGTGATTGGCCGCCCGATGAGTTCGTCCAACCAGCGGCCTGGTAGTGCTTTTTTGTGGGCTGTATCTTTCGTATCACGCAGATGGTACAAGTAATATGACTTGGCGCTAGGGTAATAATTTTGTTTTAATTTTTTGTAGTCCACCTTGACCGAGTCTATGAATTTTCCCAGTTCAATGACCGTTTTCATACTTTGATGGTGTTTGAATTGGTCTTCGTCGGTACGGTGCATATCAAAAGCCGCCAAACTAAACACCAGTTTGCTTTTTTTGAAGGCACTCCTTGTAAACTGAGTCTGGTTGGGATTAGAGGAGTTTCGGTCGGTATAATCACTGTATTCGTGCCCGTTGAACAACTCAAACACTAAGTAGCGGTTGTTCAAGGTGGTGTACATCTGGGCTGAGTCGGCCAAAATCACTCGACGATTGCCTTGGCTTTCGGTATGGTCATAAATCACCATTTCCTTCAAAGTTTTGTTGTCCTTGAATTTTTTGTTGACTTTGATAGCATAGCCTGGCAAATCATAATAAAAAATACCTTCCTTAATATTTAGTGTTGCTTTGGTGGTTTTTACGTCCCATAACAGACTCCAACCCTTTAGGTTAGCCCAAGGCGATACTAAGTTATTAAAGGCAAACGAACCAATGCTGATAAGAATAGCAACAATGAAAGTTGGTCGTAAAGCTCGACTAATAGAAATTCCCGCCGCCTTGATGGCCGTTAGCTCGGTGAATTCACCCAAGTTACCATAACTCATAAGCGAGGCCATAAGCACTGCCAGCGGTAACGAAAGCGGCACAGTAATTAAGGAAAAATAAAAAAACAACTTCACAAAAACAATGAGCCCCAAGTCTTTCCCCACAAATTCGTCGAAGTATGTAAGAATAAAACGCATTAAGAAGATAAATACCACAACGCTAGTCGTGATGATGAAGGGGCCAAAAAATGCTTTTAAAATAAGTTTATCTAATTTTTTCATGAAGTGTCCCTGTCTCTTCCCACAAAGTTACGGAACCTTATTCAACCTCTTGATGAGATTAAGAAATTTTAACGGTCGGTACTACAGGTAAAGAACTTAGTGTTATAAAAAAAGTAGCAAAGTTGGCCTATATAGTCAACTATCAATCAACCGGTTAGCTTCCTACAATTTCTTTCAGAGTATCTAACAAACCTTCCCATAATTCTATCAGTTCTTCGGCATCACTATTAGTAGAGTAGTCGGTCACTTTCAAAAACGTAGAATTGGTTAGCTCACTGACTTCCAATTTGAATTCAAGAAAATTGGTATCTCGCCCCGATTCACCTGTATTCATAAAGTCAAAACGGACACTTTTATTAGTACGGAGTGAAGTAATACGAGCCAAGTGGCTTTCGCCATCCCAGATAAAGTCGAGTTGATGGTCATCTTTATGGTTAACCTTCGATGCAAACCATTGCTGCAAACCTGAAGCAGTGCTTAAGTAGGGAAAAAGCACTTTGGGAGAGGCTCTAAGTTCGAATTCGTGTACAAATTTGAATTTATTCATAGTGCAACATGGTTTAAAAAAATCAAAAAAAATATCAATTCAAGCACTTCAAATTCAAGTATTTATAAAATCCAAGATGCTTTGAACACGATTTTTGTTACGGCAATGTATGAATAAATCAAAAAAACTACTACTTTTGTGAAAAAATTATTGAGCGAGGTAGCTCAGGTGGTTAGAGCGTCGGATTCATAACCCGAAGGTCAGGGGTTCAATTCCCCTCCTCGCTACAAAGAAAAAAGCCCTTCAGCTGAAGGGCTTTTTTCTTTGTGTATTTTAATGCAAAATCGTAAAAACCAACTCGCTGAGAATCTCCCCTTCGCTTTGATTACCGGCATCAATGCCTTTTGACTTGGCATCTGCTTGCCGCAAGTAGTTGATAATCTGACGGTTTTTGTGCTGTGGATAGTTTCTCAAGGCCACTAAATAATCTTTCACAAAAAAGGGATTGATCCCCAGCAGCTTTGCCAGATTTCCTTCTGACTTATCCGAACAGACTTGGACCAATAGCAATTTGCTGAAAAAGTTGTACAACACAATAATAATCGGCATGAGGGGATTATCCTTGGTATTGGCAGCAAAATAGCTGACTATTTGGTTGGCCTTTAGTACGTCTCGTTGAATGAGGGCTTTCTGAAACTCAAAAATGTTGTATTCCTTACTAACTCCCACAAAACGCTCAATGGTTTCGGCAGTAATTTCTTGACTTATAGTTAAGTTCAGAATAATTTTTTCAATTTCGCTGGTCATGCGTTTGAGGTCATTACCTACAAACTCTACCAACATCTGAATGGCCTTGGGGCTAATCTTTACGCCTTTTTGATGGCAGTAAGCATGAACCCAGTCGGGCAATTTGTTGTCATACAGCTTTTTGGAATTGACCAACACGCCGTGTTTTTCGGCTGCTTTCACCCATGATTTTCGTTCGTCAAGCCCTGTTTTGAAACAAAGAACCAAAATGGTGGAGGGTAAGGGTCTTAGAAAATAATCCTCTAAAAAACGACTTTGCTCCTTGCTGTCAATGCCCTGAATATCCTGAGCTTCTTTGATAAGTACCACCTGGCGGTCGGCCATCATCGGAAATTTCTTGGCGTAGCTCAAAACAGTTCCAACCGAAAGGTCTTTGCCAAATAACACAAATTGGTTAAACGCACGCTCATGGGGGGCAATTGCATGGTTTTCAATCAGTTCGGCTATGGTATCTATATAAAAAGGTTCGTCGCCATGTAGCACATACACGGGTGAAAATTTTTGTTTTTGAAGCTCTTGGATTATTTCGGTTGCAGTAGTAGGCATGTAGGAATTTGCTACTTTATCCAGGTTGAATTATTGAAAATCTTTAATACTAAACACGATTAAAAGCCATGCATTAGGCAACAGGCAAGGGCCGCACCAAATTTTATATAATCAGATTATCCTTCAAAAAAGTCTGGCAAACCTGCTGGATGTCAGTAAAAAACAGCGAAAATTCTGATTCATATAAATCAAAATCTTTCTGCAACTCTTCCAAAGCGTATTCCATACCAGAGATAAATTCCGCTCGTCGTGCGATTCCTTTTAGCGACCACCCAATTCCCTCTAGATGAGCATAATTGGTGAGCCAATCATGCTTGGTAATAGACTCAATCAGCCGGTCAAAGGTGCTGGGGAGCTGGGGCTTAACCAAAAGTAAATGCCCATAAAATTGTTGCGAGAAGGCACTCAACGAAACATCTGGCGAATACATAACCCAATTTTTTGCCAAAAAATGGTCATAAAATACATCTACAATAATCCCTGCAAATTTATGGTATCGGGGTTGCAAACGGTCAATACTTTGTCGAACCACAGGGTGCGCATCCGTAAACGAATCAATGACCCGATGCAGTTTTGCTCCTATTTTCATAGTTGGGTTCAAAAAGTCGTTTCGATGATGGTCAATGTTGCCTCGTACGAAATCTCCGAGAAAATTTCCCAACTGGATGTCAGTGTTGGCACCTGACAGGTAGATGTGAGCTAAAAAGTTCAAGAAGCAGCAGCGTATTGTTCAACTTTAACTCCAAACTTTCGTAAAAACTCGACCCCTTCGTCCACGGCAATTCCTTTGTATTGTGCATACGATTTGGCAAATATCAAGCGTTTAATACCCATCGAAAAGATAATACGGGCACAGGCCAAACAAGGCGAAAGAGTTACGTACAAAGTAGCACCCTCAACGCTCGCTCCGATTTTAGCAGCATATAAAATGGCGTTTTGTTCGGCATGAAGTGCCAGCGAACAACTGCCTTTTGAGTCTCGAGGGCAGCCTGTTTCAGGAAACTCATCGTCACAATTGTGCGTGCCAGCGGGAGGTCCGTTATAACCAATTGAAATGATGCGAGTTTCTTTGGTTAACACCGCCCCTACTTGTGCCTTGATGCAATGCGAGCGCAAAGCTAAGCTTTGTGCCAGTTCCATAAAAATATCATCAAAGGCAGGGCGTTTTGAATGAGTCATGAATACCTAAAGGATGTTTGGTGCACAAAGATAGTTTTAGTTACTTTGGATAGCAAAGATGTTCTCGTGTGTTGGCTACAACTTACCTCAAAGGACACTGGTGATTTGAACGTTTTTTTGATTTTGCTTGACCACTTACTCATACATTTCCATGAAAAAACTTTTGTTAGGAATCTTTTTGAGCCTCATTACCCTCCAGTTGGCCCAAGCCACCACCCTACCCGACAGCATCATAAAGCCACAGGTACGTCCAAGTTTATTGGCGATGGCTTCATACAAAACTGGTAATCAGTACATTAAAATCGTATATGGTCAACCTCTCAAAAAGGGGCGTGTGATTTTTGGAGGCTTAGAACCCTATGGAAAAGTATGGCGAACGGGGGCCAACGAAGCCACCGAAATTACGTTTTTGAAGGATGTTAAAATTCAAGGAAAACTGGTAAAAGCTGGAACTTATACAGTTTTTTCAGTCCCAAACCCTGACAAGTGGACGTTTATTCTTAATTCAGAATTAGGCCAGTGGGGTGCATACAAATACAATCCTGAAAAGAATTTATTTGGTTTTGAACTTGTCCCCATCAAAAACGATGCAATCTACGAAGCTTTAACGTTTAGCTTCAACGAAACGGACGAAGGTGCTGAGTTGCTCATGCAATGGGACGATGTAAAACTTGTACTGCCGTTGGTGTTTGTAAAGTAACAATGGCGTCAGCCGTTTCCAACTGACACCATCTCGGGAGGACAATCTCATAAAGAGAACATCAGATAATCTAAAACGCACCTACTTCTGCTTTCGGCAATAACCAAGCAGGACGAGTAGTGGTGACGTTTGCTCTGAGTTCGTTTAAGATAGAATACAGGCCAAAATACGTTCGGTTTACATACAAACCATGCTGAGAACCACGAGCTACTTTAGAGTTTCGTAGTTCTTCTACCTTGGCAAGCTCATCAGCAAAGGCGTACACCTCTTCAAAATAGGTATCGTTGCCAAAATCAAACGTTGGTTCGGCAAATGGCCGTCCCAAAAGGTCAATCATGTGGTAAAACAAGCCAGAAAAAAGCTTTTTATCTCGCTCGGTATCTTCTTCCACCAAAAATTCTAAGTTATAGAAAATCTGCTCGGTTTTTGCTTTATCTGCCACCGTGTCGGGGTTAATGAGGGCAAAGTAATTATCATAATAATCTTGTGGAATTACTTTGACACAACCAAAATCAATAACGCCCAAAGTACCATCAGAGCGCAACAAAAAATTGCCCGGATGTGGATCGGCATGGACTTGACGAAGCGTATGTATCTGAAAATCATAGAAATCCCACAACGCTTGACCAATTTGATTACGAGCTTCTTGGCTTGGTTTTGTTAGTAAAAAATCTTTGAGATGCAAACCCTCTAACCAATCCATAGTTAGTACTCGCTTACTCGAAAAAGCGGGGTAGTACGACGGAAAAAACAAATTAGGAATATGAGCACAAGCTTTGGAGATTTCGGTAGAACGAGCCAATTCCAACTCATAATCAGTTTCTTCCAATAGTTTCGACTCCACCTCACCCATGTATCGATCCAAGTCTTTTTCGTTGAGGTTAAATAAGCGTACGGCCATGGGTTTTACCATTTTCAGATCGCTACTGATGGAGTTAGCTACACCAGGATACTGAATTTTGACGGCCAATTTTTTTTCATTCTTATACGCCACGTGTACTTGGCCAATAGATGCTGCATTCTCAGCCACCATCTCAAATTGGTCAAACAGTTCAGTGGGCGTTTTTCCAAAATACTGACGGAACGTCTTAATAACCAACGGCCCAGACAAAGGTGGAGCTGAGTATTGTGACATTTGGAAACGGTCCACATAAGCCCTTGGGAGCATATTTCGGTCCATACTCAACATTTGAGCTACTTTTAAAGCCGAACCTTTGAGTTCGCTTAGTGTTGCATAAATATCCGTGGCATTATCTTGATGAAGTTCTTCCTTAGAGCCGTCGCCAGTTACAATTTTTTTGATATTATGCTTCAAGTAATTGCCTCCAATTTTTACTCCTGTTGTCACAAATCGAGTAGCTCTGGCTACTTTGGAGGTTGGGATAGATTCTTGTGATTTCATAACTTAAAAAATACCATAGCGTTGTTAACTGCTCAGAAAAACCGATGAATCGAGCAAATAACAAAGACTTAGATACAATTATTTTTTTCAGGTACTTTAAAATGAACACATGTGGGTAGTTTACCGATTTTGATAAACAAACTTTGCCAAGTCTAACAACGAGTCAAGAGCCGATACACCTATCAAATCAAAAACGGTGTTTACCGATTTTTCGATAGCAGTATCTGTATGTTCAAAGCCTTTGGAGGTATCTTTTGTCCAAAAATCCAGCAGCCATAGGGTTTTAAGCCACAGAGCTTCAGGATATTTAGAATCTAAAAACTTACGTGACTTTACTTCTTTGCTTTCTTTACCCTCGGCCAGCAAATCTTCTACAAAAAACAAGAAAACTTTTTTGAAGGAATCCAACTGCGGGGTTCGGTGTGGTCCTTGTGCTTTGATTTCTTTAACATTGAGCAGCACAAAACTTCGATTGGCCTTCAATACTTCAAACCACGTGTAGTAAAATGCCAGTACCTTTTCCCGAACCGAGTATCGAGCATACATTTCTTCGGCTTCGAGTTTGGCCTTGGTTTCTTCAAAAAATCCAAGCCAAATTTCCGATTCCAATTGCTCAAACGAATTGTATTGTTCGTAGAACTCCGCTTCAGTCATTTTCATTTTTTTGGCAAACTGAAAAATAGAGGCAGGTTTTTGGCCTTTATCTAATACATATTCTATAAAAGCTTTTTGTACTTTTTCCATAACCGTGTCTTTTTACTCATAACAAAATGTACAGAAGGCTTGTTTCTAAAAATGAAAAAAAATGCCATTTACCGAAAAAGTAAATGGCATTTTTAAAAGGAAGAATTACCTATTTTAGTGAACTACTGAAATTCGTTTAGTTACCGACTCTGATGAAGTGCTCACTCGAATCAGATAAAGTCCGTCGGCGATGTTGTCGGTGCGAAGAGTCAAGCTGTTACTCACAATCTGCGAATAGTTGTCTTTGAACATCACCTTGCCACTCATGTCCAATAACTCCACGGTTACGTCTTGTGTGCCATTGAGTAATACGTCCAGGTTGGCCGTAGAGGAAGTTGGGTTTGGATAAACACTTACCGTTAACTTGTCGGAAGTAGGCAAACTTGAAAAACAAGTCAGCAATTTCTTGCGGCGAGGCGCTCTTACAAAAACGGCACGGGTACGAGTTTTTTGTCCCAATGTAAAGGTATTCATACAGGGGTCTGGCGAGTAATCCATGTAGTTTTCAATCATGTTGGTTGTTTTCTTACCTCCACAGTTTGAGGTAATGGGGTCACAAGTCAGCTTGCCAGCAGCATTGGAACCTTCGGCCGTTGGGGTATCGTCCACGTAGTCGGTTCCGCAGAAGCTATCTCCCCATGTATGAAACAGGCCAAGCCAGTGGCCAATTTCGTGCGTGACCGAGCGACCCAATCCATACAAAGTCTTGTGCTTTCCAGTTAGTACAGCCCCAACCGTACCGAAGGCATCGTAGTTACAAATGATTCCATCGGTTTTTACCAATTGCTCAGTCGCATTGTTCAAGCCAGGAATACTGAAGCCATCCACAGATGGATATTGAGCCAATGCCAAGTAATTGTCGGAGCTGGGAACCACCCAAATATTAAGGTAACATTCTGAGGGCCAACTCACGATAGCAGCTATGGCATCCCAGTCTGCATAAAAATCTACAGATTGATAGGTAGTCAAATGGCGGGTAATGCCGCTGGTTGCATTGCCGTTAGGGTCTTTGTTAGCCAAATAGAATTCGATGTTCATATCTGCTCCCACTGGATTGGAGTTATAGCCTTTTGTTCCCTCTTTCCGACGATAGTCTTCGTTCAATACCTTGATTTGTGAGATGACTTGTTCGTCTGAAATATTAGGATTGTTGGCTCCTCCAATAAACCCACTGGTGTTGTTGTGCATAATATGCACTACCACTGGAATCCGTAACGTTGGTTCTGTAATCCGAGCACCTACGTTAGCGTTTTCACGCATGTAATCCGAAATCTCCTGTTCTAACTTCAAGCGATGTTGGACTCGTTCAGGGTATTTCTGCATGAGGTATTTTTCGTACTCTATAATACCGCAACGGTCTTGCTGCGCCCAAGCTATTTGCCCCAGCCAGCCAACCATCAAGCACACTAATCCAATTCTACCGCTCATGTTGTTTATTCTCATATTTCTCGTAAGCGTTGATAATTTCTCTCACCAATTTATGACGAACCACGTCTCGTCCGTCGAGTTGAACAAAGCCAATCCCATTGATATCTTTCAGAATCTCCAACACCTCGCTCAACCCAGATTTTTGATTTTTAGGTAAATCCACCTGCGATTTATCACCCGTGATGATGGTTTTGGAGGTAGGTCCCATCCGAGTCAAAAACATTTTGATTTGCATGGGGGTAGTGTTCTGAGCTTCGTCTAGTAATATAAAAGCATGGTTCAAGGTACGCCCCCGCATATAGGCCAACGGTGCAATCTCAATGATTCGGTTTTCGATGTAAAACTTCAGCTTTTCGGCAGGAATCATGTCGTCGAGCGCATCGTAGATAGGCCGTAGGTAGGGATCAATTTTTTCTTTTAAGTCGCCAGGCAAAAAACCAAGGTTCTCTCCTGCTTCAACGGCTGGACGGGTAATAATTATTTTACGAACCTCTTTATTTTTTAATGCCTTAACGGCGATGGCTACGGCGGTATAGGTTTTGCCCGTGCCCGCAGGGCCTACGGCAAACACCAAATCGTATTGCTTTGATGCCTCAACCATGGCACGCTGATTGGCCGTTTTCATCTTAATGACCACGCCTTTGGTTCCATAAAGAAACACGTCGTCGTCGTCTTGAGGCGCTTGGATTTCAACTTTGCCATTTACGACCGTCTCTGGCGAAGCTTGCAGAGCCGAAAGCACATTTTCGTGCGTGATTTTGCCGTATTTTTGATAGTGGTCCTGAAGCGACTCAATAATAGATGAAATCTTCAAAATCTCAGGAGGAGTACCTTTGATAATGATGTCACTACCTCTCGAAATAATTTTACTGTGAGGAAAAGCCGCCGATACTTCACGGATATTTAGATTATCCAAACCTAAAAAATCAACCAAAGAGACGTCTTCGAGCGAAATGGTTTTTTCTATCAAACTGATTATCTTTATTTTAGATGAACGAACTAATTTTCAACTCATAAAATTACGACATTCTACAGTCAGGTAAGAAATTTTTATCAAAAAAATTAACTTAACTATTTCGAAGAAAGCGTGTAATTTTGCCTAAACTTGTATGATGGAACAACGTAGAAAGCATAACGATACGATGAAAAAAGGGGCATCTTTTGCAGGTGGCTTAATCAACAGTAGCAACCGTTGGTTAGACACCGGCTTGGGCAAAATCCCACCTCAATCGTTAGACCTTGAAGAAGCCGTATTAGGAGCCTTGATGCTCGAAAAAGATGCTCTCACAGCTGTAATAGATATTTTAAAGCCAGAGAGTTTTTACAAAGAAGCCCACCAACGGATTTTTAAGGCGATTCTGACCTTGTTCCAAAATTCAGAACCCATTGACTTGCTCACAGTCAACAATCAGTTGAGAAGCACTGGTGAAATCGAATTGGCGGGCGGAACAATGTACTTGACCGAACTGACAGGTCGGGTCAATTCTGCTGCCAATATTGAGTTTCATGCCCGCAAGATTGTAGAGCACGCCATCAAGCGCTATTTGATTTCGATAGCTTCTGAAATTCAACGAGATGCTTACGAAGACACCACCGACGTTTTTCAGTTGCTTGATAAAACCGAGCAAGCCCTGTTTTATGTAACAGAATCAAATATTCGCAAAAACTTCCAAGACATGGCCTCTATCATGCGAGCTGCTTTGGAAGAATTAGAAGCTAAAAAACACCACGTAGATGGCCTGACTGGGGTTCCTTCTGGCTTTAGTGCCCTCGACCGTATCACTTCGGGTTGGCAACGGACAGAATTGATTATCATTGCCGCAAGACCTGGGATGGGTAAAACGGCGTTTGTGGTTTCGGCTTTACGGAATGCAGCTGTGGATTTCCAACATGCAGTGGCGATTTTTTCATTAGAAATGTCGTCGGTGCAATTGGTGAATCGCTTGATTTCGGCGGAGGCAGAAATTGAGAGTGAAAAGTTACGAAAAGGTAGCTTGGCACAGCACGAATGGGCTCAGCTTCATCACAAAATTACCAAACTGACCTCGGCACCTATTTTTATTGACGATACCCCTGCCTTATCTATTCTGGAATTACGTGCCAAATGTAGGCGACTCAAAGCACAACATGATATTCAGTTGGTCGTCATTGACTATTTGCAATTAATGAGCGGTGATAGCTCAGGCAAAGGGGGTGGGAATCGTGAACAAGAAATTGCCTCCATTTCAAGGGCCTTAAAAAACTTGGCCAAAGAACTAAACGTACCCGTAATTGCCCTGTCGCAGTTGAGCCGAGCGGTAGAAACACGTGGTGGCGAAAAACGTCCTCAGCTTTCAGACTTGCGGGAGTCGGGTTCTATTGAGCAAGATGCCGATATGGTTATGTTCTTGTATCGCCCTGAATACTACGGCATTACGCAAGACGAGAACGGAAATCCCGTTCAGGGCATTGGCGAAGTAATTATCGCTAAAAACCGAAGTGGTTCACTGGATACCGTTCAACTTCGTTTTATTGGTAAGTTTACCAAATTTGGTGATTTAAGCTCAAACTACGAATCGCTTGACTCAGCCGATGCGTTTAAATTAACCACCTCTGGCGACCCAATTGATTCGTTTGAAAACGGCTCCATTGTATTACGTAGCAAAATCAATCAAAATAACGACCATCCTCCAACCCCTTTTGGGAATAGCCCAACAGAGGATGTACCGTTCTAACGAGCTGATGTAGGGGTTTGTTTTATGGTCAAAAAAAGTGGCCGCCCTAACTAAGCCCTTCTTTTAGGAAGAAGATTCAAGCATAACAATTTGGTTATTAGATAGATACAAAAAATTTAGACCCCATCCCGTTTCTCAAGACACACTACATTCTCGACGTGATGTGTATGCGGAAACATATCTACGGGTTGCACATCTCGTACTTCATATAAAGCGTCCATCAAACTCAAATCACGAGCTTGGGTGGCTGGATTACAACTTACATAAACAATCCGCTGTGGAGCCACCTGCATTAGTACTTCCACCACTTCTTTGTCCATTCCAGCTCTTGGTGGGT
Organism: Spirosomataceae bacterium; assembly: GCA_046329195.1. GTDB lineage: Bacteria > Bacteroidota > Bacteroidia > Cytophagales > Spirosomataceae > JAXLVB01. Next base: position 661,880 of record JAXLVB010000002.1, read on the forward strand.
CGGTAATAACTACATCGGGAGTGCCATTTTGCTCTATAAAAGAAGGCAACAAAATACGACGCATATCACCAGCAAAGAACGAAGTATTTGAAATTCCGTTGATTTGAGAGTTGATTTTAGCATCTTGAATCGCATCCTCCACGTACTCAATCCCAACTACGTGCTTTGCTTGTTTAGCCACGAAATTTGCGATAGTTCCCGTACCAGTGTACAAGTCATATACATGTTCGTGGCCAGTAAGTTGCGCAAATGACCGAGCTACTTTGTAGAGTTCGTAAGCCTGAGTAGAATTGGTCTGATAAAACGATTTGGGACCAATCCGAAACTTCAAACCCTCCATTTGCTCCTCAATGTAGGGTTTTCCTGCAAATAATATCGGCTCTAAATCGGCGTAAGAGTCATTCATTTTTTCGTTGAGAATAAAATACAACGAGGTAATCTCAGGGAATTGTTCTACCAAAAACTGCATCGTTTCTTGGATTTTGGACATCTCAGGACGAGCAAAAATCATAATCACCATCAATTCGCCAGTAGAAGTAGTACGAATCACTTGGTTTCGTAGAAAACCCTCCTGCTTCACATGGTCGTAATGCTCCCAATCTTTAGGTGCCACAAACGCCCGAGTAGCCAAGCGGAGTGCATTAGAAGGGTCGGCTTGAAGATGACAATGCTTGATGTCCAGAATTTTATCAAACCGCTTGGGTATATGAAAACCCAATACATTTCTATCAAAATCAAGCCCTGAAGCAATTTCTTCGTGGGTTAGCCAGCGGTGTTTTGAAAAGGTATATTCTAATTTATTTCGATAATAGAAGGTTGCTGGCGAACCAATAATTGGGTTCATTTCAGGCAGTTGGACTTTTGCAATCCGAGTCAAGGCATCCATCACCTGCTGTGTCTTGAATCGCAGTTGCGACTCATAGCTCAGGTGCTGCCATTTGCATCCTCCACATGTGCCAAAATGCTCGCAAACAGGCGTTACTCGCAAGCGGGAATGTTCCTTGATAGCCACCACAGACGCCTCACTGAAGTTCTTTTTACGTTTATAAATCCGAATATCGGCAATATCGCCAGGGGCAATATTCCCTTCAACAAAAATGACTTCTCCTTCTTTCCGAACGATACATTTTCCTTCGGCAGCAAAATCTTCAATTTTACAATTTTCGAGGATGAACGGCTGATTTTTTTTTCGACTTTCACTCATAATGCGCAAAATTAGGTATTTTTAACCTTTATCGTTATGATTCGGTTTGGTTTTGCTTTCTTTTCTCACAGAATGCACCCAACTAAGCCCCCTAAAATCTTGTCTTATTTTCAAGATGATTTGTCTGGACAAGTAGAATGATTCATTTGTAGTTTCTTAACCTCCATGAGCTAACCTCAAGACTCCCATGTTGAAAGTAGCCAAGTACACCATCCTTCATTACTGCCTGTTTTTTTCTCGAAACGGTACGTTCATTTTTTGGATGGCAACCGTTCTCTGTAGTTTCACAGCGCAGGCCTCGCACATTGTAGGAGGAGAAATTGAATTAAAGGCTGTAACTAATCAACAGGGTGCTACTCATGAACTGACGCTAAATCTTTACTTCGATGCCATTTATGGTCGCCCGCAAGCTGAAGACCAACAAATCACGCTGTATTTTTTCAGGAAACGAGACAACAGTTTGATGGGTACGGCATTACTCCCTCAAGTTAGTGACGACTACATCACCTACAACAAACCCTCTTGTGCTATTGGAGATTTAGCAACTCGATTGATCAAGTACACCACCTTAGTAAACCTTGAGCCTGACAAATTTGACGATGAGCAAGGCTATTACATTGTTTGGGAAAAATGTTGTAGGAATGCCGCCATTACCAACCTCCAAAATCCGGGCGGAACAGGGGCTACTTTTTATTTGCAGTTTCCTGCACTCAAACAAAACGGAAAAGCAATCGCCTATTCCTCGCCTCATTTTCAGCCAATTATTTCTGATTATATCTGTATCAACCAAGCCTTCACTTTCGAGTTTGGGGCTACTGATCCCGATGGCGACAAACTGGTTTATAGTATGGCTCCGCCCTTTAGAGGAACGGCCTCAACGGGCAATCCAACACCTATTTCAACGGGCAATACTGCTTTTTCTACGGTTGTATGGAATACGGGTTATAGTCCAACCAATGCCATTCCAGGGCCGATTCCGCTACGAATTGACAAAGAAACAGGACGGCTACAAGTTACAGCCGGACAACTCGGGCTGTTTGCTTTTGCTGTGCTGATTGAAGAGTATCGAGATGGTAAAAAAATTGGAGAAACGCACCGAGAATTTCAGCTAAAGGTGGTGGATTGCCCTAAAAATGACCCGCCCCTTGCCTTGCTTCGAGAAAAAGGCAAAAGTACCTTCTACAACGAAAAAGACATCTTACGAGTTGCCGCTGACCAGTCAAAGTGCTTTAATATCTTAATTACTGACCGCAATGTGGGACAAAAAGTTTCGATTGTGGTACGAAACGTCAATTTTACAGATGCTGGCGTTACCATTACGCCCAATCAATTTACTCCTACTTCTACAACTGATACGCTACGAACGCAGATCTGCTTTGGAAACTGTACAGAAAGCGAAAACGGCAAAGCATTGGTTTTTGAAGTCATTGCCAGCGACGACGGGTGCCCCTTTCCCCAACGAGACACCTTACGAGTCTATATGGTGGTTGACCCGCAATCTAACAACAAACCAACAGTTAGTACTGATTTGCCAAACAATCAAGCTACGGTAGTAGTTGGAACTCCCATTACCTTCAAAGTTAATGGCAACGATATTGACAACGATAAAATAGTCTTAGAAGGAAAAGGTAGAGGTTTTTCGCTCCCTTTGGCTGGCATGAATTTCCCAACTATACAAGGTATGGGTAAGTTAACGCAAACGTTTAGTTGGACTCCTACTTGCAGTCAAGTAACAGGCAAAGAGTATGTCATTGATTTTGTGATTACTGACACCAGGTGCAGTACAGGCAAAAAAGATTCGGTTAGTGTAAAGCTATTAGCAGTTCCTCGTACAAGCAAACCGCCAGAAGTTGTCACGACGCTTCCTGGAAATAGTTTAGAATTGACAGTAACGGCTTCGACAGGGCCCATTACCTTTGATGTAATTGCCACAGACCCCGACAATGACCCCATTACTTTGACTGGAGTAGGACGAGGTTTTGTTTTGTCGTCGGTCGAAATGGTTTTTGAAAACAAAGTAGGAACAGGCAGAATCACCTCTCCTTTCAGCTGGACGCCCGACTGCAAAGCCCTCAATGGCAAAGATGATGCTACGTATGTCATTGATTTTATCACAGAAGATAACTCATGCCAACCCAACCGATTTGATACAGTAACCGTTACATTAAGCTTAAAAAATCTTCTGGTCAGTTACGAAATCAAAACCCCAAATGTGTTTACTCCAAACGGCGATGGAAAAAATGATTATTTTACGATTCTAAACCTACCTCCTGACAACTGCACCGAGCAGTTTTTGGGTGTAGAGATTTACAATCGTTGGGGTGGCTTAGCCTATGAGTCGAAAGACCGAAACTTCAAGTGGTATGGCGAAAGTTTCGCCGCAGGAGAGTATTTTTACTCGGTGCGATACACCAAGCGAAATTATAAAGGCACTGTTAGTTTATTAAAATAATGCCTTTAATTCGACTCTGGGGTAAGCTGTCCTCTAATCTCGCCATTGGCATACAAAGCACTATGGATGTCCACGTAGTAATTACCCGCCAATAAATCTTTTTCTTGGTCAGTTGTCAACGCTGCAGTAGTGGCCGTAAATGGGGTAGTAAAAGACGTTCCCAAGTTGAACACAACGGCACCCGTTACGCCTACTGCGCCTTTATGGATGTGCCACGCATTAGGAGTCAGTCCTTCGTAAGTAATGGTATAGGTAAGTACTCTGGTAGCTCTATAATATTTAGCAACCACGGTGCCACGAGCCGCACTGGCGGTGGCAGGAGCCATGTTTTTGCCCGTTAGTGTCATCGTAAAATCCACATAGTTGGCCGTTGTATTGTCTTCTTTACACGCAAAAAAGGCAAATAATACTACCAGAAAACTCAAATTTTTCATAGTAACGTTACGTAATTAGTGAAAACGGAAATAAACTATTAATCAACAACCCACACATTCTGCTTGCGAATATACATTAATTGATTGTCCCAAAGCACTCGATACCAAATATCATCACTGCTTAGTACGTTAAGACGGTGCCCTCTGTCTATTATATCCAAAACGGGTGCCGCTGCCGACGGGTCATTACGCAAAAACACTTTATCTTGATTCACGATAGCACTTTGATACGAGTCCGGCAAGTTTATCAGTAGCCCACTGCCCGTCAAGAACAACAACAAGCCAAGTTTTTGTTTAAACGGAATAAACTCATTGCGTAATCGCTTATAAAGCAGTACACCAAAAATATATGCCCCTAGCAGTACCAATAGTGCAAACAAATAATGAGCATATTCTTTATAGAGCATCACAAAAAAGTTCAAATCGTTTAGCTCATACCCTTTCAGCCCATGGTCAGTAGCAAGCTGACTCATTCGTTTCAGAATCGTTTCGTTCGGTTGTTTTTCATAAGCGAGGTTCAAGTAATACAATTCCTTCGAAACATCGTTTTGCTGCTCATAAATTGAGGCCAATTTTAGATAAATTTTTGACGAATGCGGAACATTCCTAATCAGAGTTTCCTCAAAAAGGCGACCCGATTGCTCAAAATCATGTTTTTTATACAATTCATCCGCTTTTCTAAGTGTTTCATTTATCACCTGAGAATGAGCTATTTGTAGGAAAAGTACAAAAAATAGTAAGAAAAAAATGAGTTTTTTTAGACAAGACATTTGCACTATACTTTAAAAAAGCCTACCTTTGCACCGCAATTAAGGAAAACAACGCCGCATTTGCAAGATTCCGTAGCTCAGTTGGTAGAGCAATACACTTTTAATGTATGGGTCCTGGGTTCGAGTCCCAGCGGGATCACAACCAACAAAAAAGGTCGATTTGAAATTCAAATCGACCTTTTTTGTTGGTTTCTAATTAGCCTTCAAACCGTATTTTTTCAGCTTCTCCACCCTATTTTTTTGAATTTCTTAGGCAGTGTGCTTAGTTTTATCTACAAATTATTTTTATAGACATCATGAAAAAAATCGGCGTACTTCTCCACGGCTGTGGAGTGTTTGATGGAACCGAGATACAAGAAGCGGTTCTGACGATGTTAGCAATCAAAGAGGCAGGTGCCGATTATATCTGTTTGGCGCCCAATGTTACCCAACACCATGTTTTGAATCATATTACCGGCGAAGAAATGCCCGAAACCCGTAGTGTGCTTATTGAGTCTGCCCGGATTGCCAGAGGTGAAATTTTGGATATTGAAAATGTAAACTTGGCAGAATTAGATGGAATTGCGATGCCCGGTGGATTTGGTACTGCCAAAAACATCACTACCTGGGCTTTTGAAGGACCACATGGAGCCATCAATCCAACTGTACAGCAGTTCTTGGTAGGGGCTATAAAAATGAAAATCCCGATAGCAGCCCTATGTATGAGTCCTACCACATTGGCAAAAGCGCTGGAAGGTAGTGGTTTTGCTGCTACACTGACGGTTGGCTCTACGGCGGAGGCTTCACCTTACGATATTGCAGGTATAGCAGAGGGTATAGCATCTATCGGACATCATCATCAAATGGCAACGATTAACGAAATTGCCATTGACTCAGCCCTTAAAATCGTAACCGCCCCTTGTTATATGATGGAAGCCTCTATTATGGACGTTCGAAACAACATTAAACAGGCAATTGATGCCTTACTGGAACTTTGATTGTAGCTTTGAACAAGCGAAAAGAGAGCCAGCTGGCTCTCTTTTCGCTTGTGGGAGCATCATCCCACTTTTAGAAAGGTAGCTCATCGGCACCGTCTTCTGAAAACGAAGGTAGGGTGTCGTTAAACGTACTTTTAGGAGGGCCAAACGACGATGGGCTGCTTGCAGGGGTGCTTGGTTGAGCTATTGTGTTAGAATCTGCCAGTTCGATACGCCAAGCTCTGGCGTCGGTGTACCAGCGGTCGTTGTAATCACGAGATTCTAAATTGAAACTCACCTTGAGCACATCGCCAATCGTAAATTGATTAAGGTCACCCACCTTGTCACCCCAAACAGAGAAACAAACTTTTTTGGGGTATTGGTCTTGGGTCTCCACAATGAATTCTTGCTTGCGCCAAGCACCATTTTTGCCCGCCCCTGTTACTTCGGGCATTAACTTTACTAAAGTTGCAGTTAGTTCTAAAGCCATTTCAAAAAAATTAAATTGATTTTTGCCTATCAATCAGGCTTTTATTGCAATGTGGTGTAAAAATACTCTTTTTTTCCATTTTTTGCTATTTGGAAAATACGAATGATTCACTACTTTTGCGCTCCGAAAGTACGCTGGCCACGTGGTGGAATTGGTAGACACGCTACTTTGAGGGGGTAGTGCTCGTAAGGGCATGGGAGTTCGAGTCTCCCCGTGGTCACTCAAAAATCCCGAATTGCTTCGGGATTTTTTTTATCCATAAAGCAAGGCCTTATCTACTAGTTCAATCACTTTGTTCATATCTTCTGGCCGATTGGCATAATCCAAATCGTTTACCTCTATTACCAACACTTTGCCATCTTTGTAGTTGGCAATAAACTCTTCATAGTATCGGTTAAGGTCTGTGAGGTACTTTTCGGAGATGTTTGATTCAAAATCTCGCCCTCTCTTCCGAATTTGTCCTACCAATTTTTTAAGGTCCGCTTTCAAGTAAATCATCAAATCGGGTGGTTTTACCACACTCATCATAATTTCAAAAAGGGCTAAATAACTTTCGTAATCTCGCTGACTCATATAGCCAGATTCATAGAGATTCTTGGCAAAAATGTGTGCATCTTCGTAAATAGTACGGTCTTGGATAATCCGTTGCGTACTGTCCATAATGTGCATGACTTGCTCAAAACGGCTTTTTAAAAAATAAATTTGAAGATTAAACGACCACCGCTCCATATCTGAATAGAAGTCGGCCAAATAGGGATTGCCCTCTACGGCTTCATAAAACACTTCCCATCCAAAATGTTTTGCTAATAATGAGGCCAGGGTGGTTTTACCTGCGCCAATGTTTCCTGTTACTGCAATGTGCATAAGTTAGGTAGAGATTATTCGATTTTACCTGAGCCTTATTGTGGCAAGGCCATTTCATCAAAAAATGATGTTGCAAGATAGGGATTTCGTTGCAAGAGAACACAAACTGTGAAAAAAACGTAATTTTGCAGCTGTTTCAACTATTTGTTTTTAAGTATCATGAATTTAGACTATCAAGTTCTGCTGTATTACTACTATGCCCCTATCCAAAATCCTAATCAGTATCGGGAAGAGCAACATCAATTTTGCCTAGCGCATCATTTGTTAGGGCGGATTATTATTGCAAAAGAAGGTCTAAACGGAACGATTTCGGGCTTGGCTGCCGACTGCGAAGCCTACATGAAATGGGTTAAAAGCGATCCTAGGTTCTGTGACATTGACTTCAAAGTTGAAGCTACCTCTACTCACACCTTTCAAAAATTACATGTTCGGGTCAAAGAAGAAATCGTTAATTCGGATTTGCCCGTAAATCCACTTGAGCGCACCGGAGTTCATCTGGAACCTGCTGAGTTTAAGCAAATGCTCAATGACCCCGATGTTGTGCTGGTGGATATGCGCTCTAACTATGAACACAGCGTTGGTAAATTTAAGGGAGCCATTACTTTTGACATGGAAAACCTCCGTGAATTGCCTGAGCATGTGGATGAGATTGCCCACCTAAAAAACAAGAAGGTGATTACTTATTGTACGGGTGGTATTAAATGCGAAAAAGCTTCAGCGTATTTGCTCAAACAAGGCTTTGAGAATGTTTATCAGTTGCATGGCGGTATTATCAAATACGGTATTGAAGAAGGTGGCGAAAACTTTGACGGAAAATGCTATGTATTTGACAACCGTGTGGCCGTAGATGTAAATAAGGTCAATCCAGCCGTTATTTCACATTGCTACCTTTGTGGAACAGAATGCGACCGTATGGTGAACTGTGCTAATCCAGAATGCAACAATCACGTGCCCATCTGCGAAAAATGTGGTATTGAAATGGAGGGAGCCTGTTCTGTGGAATGCAAGTCTCATCCGCAAAAAAGGCCCTACAACGGTACGGGGTATTATGCTAAAGAATCGGATAATTACACCCCTGAGTTTGGTTACAAAAGCTTCAAAAAATCACAAGAATTTCTTGAAGGTTCGGTTAAGTAACTCCTAATCAACCACTTGTGAATTAATTTTTAGCAAGCGAACGAATTAAGTCCCGATTTGGTTTTAGTTTTTTACCAATCGAATCGGGACTTAATTCGTTTTTTCACTTTACAACAAACCACATGAATCGCTACCCAGCATCTGAATTAGTACTGAATCCCGACGGCAGTGTATATCATTTGCACTTACGCCCTGAGCACATTGCCGATACTATTATTGCGGTAGGAGACCCTGAACGAGTAGCCAAAATCTCAAAGCATTTTGACCATATTGAGTTCAAGACTGCCAAGCGGGAGTTTGTGACGCATACAGGCTATGTAGGTAAGAAGCGCTTAACGGTGATTTCGAGCGGGATTGGAACGGATAATGTTGAAATTTTGATGAACGAATTAGATGCCTTGGTAAATATTGATTTGGAACAGCGTTGTGACAAACCCGAAAAAAAATCGCTGTCCATCGTTCGGATAGGCACGTCGGGTTGCTTACAGCAGCATATCCCGATTGATTCGATTGTGGTATCGGAATGGGGGATTGGCTTGGATGGACTTAACGACTTTTATCAGACTCAAGTCTCTGATTTTCAAAAAAATACCTGCGAGCAACTGCAACAACACCTCAACCTCAACCTTCTCCCTTATTTAGAAAAAGGGTCGGAACAGCTTGCTTCGTTTTTTTTAGCTAATAATCAGTTTGGTTGGGAAAAAGGAACTACGCTCACTTGCCCAGGCTTTTATGCGCCACAAGGTCGCCAGATTCGGTTTACCTCTCGGATTGATGGGTATATCCAAAAGCTAAAATCCTTTTCAGCAGAGGGGATTAACTTAACCAACTTTGAGATGGAAACCGCTGGTTATTACCTATTTGCCAATCTATTGGGTCATCAAATGCTGTCTATCAGCGCTATTTTGGCTAATCGGATTGACCATCAGTTTTCGGCCAATCCAGAAAAAATTGTTGAGAAGCTAATCGGGCAAGTACTCGAAAAAATGGAATCCTTGTAAGTTACGAAATATATTTCTGCTCAAACGATTCTAAGAATTTTTTACCGATAGGAATCTCGGTTTTACCAATGAGTAGTTTATATTTGACAAATGAGGTGATTTTGTCAAGTGCAACAATAAATGATAAGTGAACTCGGCAAAATTGCTCCATCGGTAGTTTTGACTCAATACCCTTTAAATTGAGACGGGTCAAGATTGGTTTAAGTTGAAAATTAACATAAATCTTCACGTAATCTTTTAGTCCTTCAATGTAGGTAATCTCGTCGAAATAGATTTTCACTTGCTTGTATTCAGCATAAACCACAAAAAAACCTCGTTCTTTAGGCGCAGAGCTTTGTTGTTTTAACTGCCACAAATCAAATGCTTTTTGTGTAGCTTTTTGAAGCCTGACAAATGGATAAGGCTTGAGCAAATAATCTACTACGTTTAGTTCGTACCCATCGAGCGCATATTGCTCAAACGCCGTTGTAAAAATCACCATTGGAGGGTTTTCTAAACCTTTCAAAAACTGAATTCCGTTTAATGTTGGCATTTGAATATCTAAAAACATCAGATCAATCTCTCCAGTTTTAAGTAGAGCCACTGCATCTGAAGGATTTGCGAAAATTCCTTTTAATTCAACAAACGAGAATTTTTTGAGGTCGTCCGCAATCATTTGCAGAGCAAAAGGCTCATCGTCAATCGCAATACATCGGATCAAAGTTGCCATGATGAGTTTATTGAATAAAAGGAATTAAAAATAAAAGCACTTGATTATCAACCATCTAAATTGCAGTTTTCAACTAAACGGCTCTAAATCAATTGTAAGGCGTACTAGATACAGTTGGTTCTCCTCAGCAATGATTAATTGATGTTGGTTAGGATAATGTACTTGCAACCGACGCTGTACATTAGCAATGCCAATACCCGATCCAAGTAGTTTTTCATCCGTTGTTTCCACAAAAATCGGGTTGGTTACCTCAAACTGCAATTGATTACTTAGTACTTGGATCGAGACACGGATTATGGAAGGATGGTGACTATGAATTCCATATTTAAAGGCATTTTCAACAAACGGGATAAACAACAAGGGTTCAATCAATTTACCAGTAAAGTCGCCGTTGAAGGTAAAAGCGACCGTTGAATTCCCTGATAATCTCATTTTCTGAAGCAGAATATAATTATTGAGGTGCTCAATTTCTTGCTCCAACGATACCTTATGGTGGTTCGCTTGATAAATGATATACCGTAGGAGCTGCGAAAGTATCACAATTGCATCTTCGGTTGTTTCGGCCTGTTGACGAGCCAGCCAACGAATATTGTTAAGGGTATTAAACAAAAAATGGGGACTAATTTGGAGTTTCAATACTTCTAATTCTGCCGTTTTTTTGTCAATAATCGCCTGTTGGTGTAGCTCTTGTGTACGAACGTGGTCACGCCATAGAGCGATTCCGCCACTAATACTAACCACAAAAAAACAAGTAAAAAGCTGCGGGAATGGCAAGAACATCATCCACCGAAAAACAGGTGGTTGCATGGGCATCGGTCTATCCGGTGGTTTGGGTGGTGCTTGAAAATTTCCTTCAAAACTCATCATAAAGGGTGCTCTTATGACGTAATTAAGGGTAATCATAAGGAGCAAAACGCCAACAATACTCGCCACTAATGGCCATATTGTTCTATGTTGAATACAGTAGGGAGCTACTACCAATAAAGTGAAGTAAAAAAAAATTATCCAAAGCACATCCGACAGCAAGTGCGACAATACATAGCCAAATTGCCGAGGTTCAAGTATATCCTTGATGTTGTCTGGGCCAAACAAAAAAGGTAAGCTAATGAACCCCGCCCAACCAATCAGGTGAAATACAAAAGCATACCGTTCGATAAAGTTGGACGAAAAACCCATCTAAGGCAGAATTTTTGTTAAATTAAACGGTAGCCTAGACGCTACTCTTACAAATAAAGTTGAATTAGCCGAATTATTGTATCAAAAACCCCTAAGAATCAGCTATTTCAATGCTTCTAGGAAATGCTTTTGATTTAGGCTGAGATTTTGTGTTTCCCACTCAATGGATTTAGTTTGTGGAAACTTTCGATGAATGCACTTACTTAGCTTGCAATGATGACAACAAGCTGATAAGCAAGGATCTGCATGAATAAAAATTTCTACTTGAGAGGCAAATTCAGTAGTTAAGATTTTTTCAATACCATTTACTTCTTTATGTACTTCTTCTAAAGTCCAATAAAAAGGCAAAGTCACATGGCAGTCTATGTGCAAATCGGAACCATATTTTTGAACACGTAAATTATGAATGTCCACCCACGTATCACGCTGGTTATTTTTCAGAACAGTTACCACCTTTTCTAGGGTTTCGGCATCTACTTCGTCCATCAACCCTCCTACCGACTTTCGCACTAATTTTATACCATTATAAACAATAAAAAATGAAAAAAGAATAGAAAGTACACTGTCTAATGTGTACCAGTGTGTAAAATACATCACTGCCACTCCTATCACTAATACTACACTACTTTGAGCATCTAAAATGAGATGTTTTCCATCGGCAATAAGCGTCAGAGAATCGTACCGTTCGCCTTCCCTTTCCAAATACCACCCTAATAACCAGTTGGTTACAGCAGTTCCAAACACCAAGAACATCCCAATACTCAACGACTCCAGCTCGGTAGGGTTGATGAGGTGTAGTACCGAATGATAGATAATAAACACACCTGCCAATGCGATTAAAATCCCTTCGATGGCAGCTGAAAAGAACTCAATTTTTCCATGGCCGTACGGATGGTTTTCATCACGTGGTTTTGAAGCGAGGTAAATACTATAAAAAGCAAAGCCGCTGGCTATCACATTCACAATAGATTCTAAGGCATCAGTCAAAATTGCATTGGACTTTGTAAACGCCCAAGCTGTAAATTTTATGAGCATCAACACAATGCCTATACAAAACGATAATGCAATCAGTTGGTATTTTTTTCGATGAGATAGCATCCTGCAAAGGTATGAAAAACCACATATTTTAGAAAAAAACACATGTTTAGGCAATCAAATGAGGGAAACGGCACAAAAGGCTTTTGTTTGCCAAAGCATCTCCTAACGTATTCTTGACTATCTTTGTCCGATGAATCCTACCGAAAATCCGTGGACAACCCTTTCTTCCAAAGTCCAATACGATAATCCTTGGATTACCATTCGTCATGAAGAGGTAATCACACCTGGTGGCAAATCGGGTATTTATGGAGTGGCCCATTTCAAAAACAAAGCCATCGGCATCATTCCTATTGACCACGAAGGTAACACGTGGCTAGTGGGGCAATACCGTTATCCATTACAAGAATATTCATGGGAGATTCCGATGGGAGGAGGCCCATTGGGCATTGATATTTTAGTTTCTGCACAGCGAGAACTCAAGGAAGAAACAGGGCTAACTGCTCAGAAATGGGAAAATATTGCTCGAATCCATACCTCAAACTCCGTTACTGACGAAGAAGGCTTTATTTTTATCGCCGAAGAGCTAGCAGAAGGACCATCGCACCAAGATGATAACGAAGAATTGAGAGTTTGGAAGCTCCCGTTAGCTGAGGCCATTCAATTAGTAATGGACAATCGAATTACTGACTCGTTGAGCGTGTATGGATTGTTGAAAGTAGCTCGACTTCGTGGTTTATGATACAGGCTATTTCCATCGGGTTCGTTACGGGAGTACTACTTTCTCTCACCTTTGGGACTATTTTTTTTGCCTTGATTCAAAGTAGCATTGATAATGGATATCGAAGTGGCTTAAAAATCGCTCTGGGTGTATTGGCCAGCGATGCAGTATTGATTTTGATCGCCTTGTTTGGCACCAGTTATTTACCACATCTGCCTAATGCAGAACTTTACATCAGCCTCATTGGGGGTGTGGTTCTTGTCACCCTTGGCCTAGTCAATCTCATTCGTAGAAGTCCTAAGCTCATCTATCCTAAAAGCCGTATTGGGAACTTTGTTTTTTACTTCACTAAAGGTTTTTTGCTCAATATTCTGAACCCTATTAACTTTTTTTCGTGGGTCACCGTGACAGCCTACGTTCGTGGGGGATTGAAGTTACAAGGGTTAGAAATGTACACGTTTTTTGTGAGTAGTCAGGCCGGAATTTTTGTAGCCGAAGCAGCTTTGGCCATTTTTGCCTATCGGCTCAAGCACATCATTAGTACTCAAGTCATCAAAGGCATTAATGTAGTTACCGGAATTGTTTTTCTGATTGTGGGAAGTCGGCTTTTTTGGAATGTTTGGCAGTTATTTTAATCCAATAAAAAACCACATAGATACTTAGAACTATGTTTTCTATGTACCTATGTGGTTAAATAAAGTCAATCTTACAAATTCTTCTTCTTCAACTCCTCTACCGCAAAATTAGCAGCACGAGCTGTTAATGCCATATACGTCAGTGATGGATTCACACATGAAGCAGAAGTCATACATGCGCCATCCGTAACAAATACATTTTTACATTCATGTACTTGGTTGAATTTGTTCAAAACAGAGGTTTTTGGGTCTTTACCCATGCGAGCCGTTCCCATTTCATGAATACCTAAACCAATATGGGCATTGGTATTGTCGTAGGTGTTAATATTCTTAAAGCCAGCAGCTTCCAACATCTCAGCGGCATCGTTCGCCATGTCTTTTCGCATTTGGCGCTCGTTATCACCCAATTCGGTTTCAAACACTAACACTGGTAATCCCCATTTGTCTTTCTGGTCTGGGCTAAGTGTAAAGCGGTTGTTCGGATTTGGAATAATTTCGCCAAACCCACCAAACCCAATAGACCATTCGCCAGGTGTTAGTAAACTATTTTTGAAGTCTGCTCCAAAGCCATCCAAACCCGTACCTCTACCCCAATCGGCACGACTGGCGCCGCCCTGATACCCAAAACCTCGTACATAACTGCGCTTGTCTTTTCCCCAGTTACGGAAGCGTGGGATGTACACACCGTTTGGACGAGAACCATAATAATAATCTTCTAGGAAACCTTCGATTTTGGCACCTGCCCCTACGCCTAAGTGGTGGTCCATGATATTACGACCCAATTGATCGCTATCATTACCCAAACCAGTTGGGAATCGGTTTGATTTGGAGTTCATCAAAATAGACGTTGAGCCAAATGCACCTGCATTCAAGAAAATGATTTTAGCGTAGTATTCTTTTGATTCTAAGGTATTTTGGTCAATTACCCGCACGCCTTTCGCTTTCTTCGACTTTTCATCATATAATACTTCTGCCACAATTGCATTGTGAATCATCGTTAAGCGGCTGGTTTTACGAGCAGCTGGCAATGTGGCAGATAACGAACTAAAGTATCCACCATAAGGACAACCCCGCATACACTTATTGCGGAATTGGCAAGACGAACGACCAAGAGCCGTATGCCAAGGCTGAGGTTTGGTTAAGTGAGCGGTACGACCAATGGTAATAGGGCGACCAAACTTGTCTTTGACCTTTGCTTTGAAATGCTGTTCAGGGGCTAACAATGCCATTGGTGGCAAAAAATGGCTATCTGGCAACACATCAAGACCTTCTGTTTGGCCACTAATTCCAACAAATTTCTCAACATGACTATACCAAGGCGCAAGGTCTTCGTAGCGAATGGGCCAATCCACGCCTACGCCTTCCTTACCATTTGCCATGAAATCTTCTTTGTTCCAACGGTACGACTGACGACCCCACAACAGTGATTTCCCGCCTGTATGATAGGCTCTAATCCAATCCATTCCACCTTTTTTCTCGATGTATGGATTGTCTTTGTCTTTCTCGAACAAATAACGATGTTCCTCATTTACAGTATAGCCTGTCCGAATACCAGCCCAATATTCTTCAGCAGCCAATACTGTAGGGCGGCCTCTGTGAAGAAATTCCCACGGGTCTTTGTTAGTGGTTTCATAACCCGATATGTGCGTAATTTCACGGCCCCGCTCTAAGCAAAGTACTTTTAATCCTTTTTCGGCTAATTCTTTGACGGCCCAGCCGCCCGAAATACCAGAGCCAACAACGATGGCATCAAATGATTGTTGTTTATCTGCAGTGATGTTAAGATACATGGATGAATTCGATTTTGAGGTTTACAAAAACCTATGCAGTTTCTGAAATTTTTATTTCATAAACCAGCTGAAAGCCAAAGAAAAACCTCGTGGGTTTAACTACAAAAGTGCCATAACCTATCTCTAATAGGCTAATCGGTTAGCAATTACTTAATAAACGTACGCTTTTTGGCCTGATTTCCACTTCACATTTTCCCATTTGCCAGGAACAGGACGATAATCAAAATTTTGTTCGATACCTTCTTTAGAAGTAAAATAACCAACCAAAGTAAGTTCTTTCATCAATCGCCAGAACGGAACCCCTTTGGCTTTTTCGCTCATCGTGACAGCGTCCACGTTATCACCTACTTTTACTCGTTGTTCGTTGTAGGCTTTCATCAATTCTTTGGTGGTGGTTTCCACGTTTTTCAAGGTAGCCACTTGCTGATCTTTTGATTGGCTCAAAAATCCTGCTTTTTCCAGTTCGACCACTCCTTCAACAAAGCTTTCCTGCTCTGGCTTACGATAACAGTCGGCCAGCATGAGTTCAATAAAGGCAGGTACACCTGCTTCTTTTGCTCCGGCAGTAGAAGTTTTGGGGATGATGTGTTCGGCTACTTCAGCCACAATTTTGCGTTGTGCGTCTGTCAACGAAAAGGCTGGTGCCAAAGACGAAGGCTCAATGGGTGAGGATTTTTCTTCTGCAAACGCCAACAACGTCGGAGCGGTCAGCATCCCTCCCATGAGCAAGGCTACTCGGTTGAGTGCATCTCTACGGTTCATCATAGGGTTTAGATGTTCGGTTAAAAATTTAGTAACTACCACGTATTCGTCTTAGAAGTATGCCAAAAGCTGGCCTATTTCTGACTTTGATTCAATGATGTGAGCAAATTTATAAGAATTACCTTGATTTTTGTATGAACCACTAATTCTTTAATTCTTTCAAAAAAAAATCATACTGAAGACAACTACAAACCATGGGGTTTTGTTTAAGTCAAAAGCACAGTTATCCACCGCAATATCCTGACAAAAAGACACTTACGATTGTCTTCCAGATTTCACAAACTGCTCCCAGCCCTCTATTAGTTCGGGCTTTTTCAAAACTCGTGGGAATTTGTGTTGAGCCCCCATTTTGCCTTTGACTGCCAGCCAATCATAAAACACATGCGAAGGCACTACTGTAACTGATACATCGTTGAGAGCATGTGCCCGCTCTGTTGCATAATCGTCGTTGAGCGCTTTGAGGTGTTGGTCTATCCGTTTGATAAGGGTGGATGCCTCCACGGTGTCGTCCGTGCCAATATACCAATGATGACCAAATAGTGTATCGGCTGGTTTTCCAATCACGGTAAACTCTCGAACATCAATATTGAGTTCGTGCGACACCAGCTCAATAGCTCTGTTCATGTTGTCAACCGATAAATGTTCGCCGCAAAGGCTCAAAAAATGCTTGGTTCGACCTGTAATGATAATTTCGGCCTTTTCGACATTAGTAAAACGAACGGTGTCTCCAATTAGATATCGCCAAGCTCCCGAAACCGTTGAAATAAGCAAGGCATAATCTTTGTTTTCTTCCACCTCATCAATCAGCAGGGTTTCGGCGGTAGCATAAATATTCCCTTCATTATCGAAATTATTGTCATTAAAAGGTACAAATTCAAAGAAAATGCCGTTGTTGAGCACCAGTTGCATTGCCTTTACGTCGGGGTGCGTCTGATAAGCCAAGAATCCTTCAGAAGCCAAGTAGGTTTCGATATAGGTAATAGGTCGGCCCAGTAATTTCTCAAATCCTACTCGATACGGTTCAAACGATACCCCACCGTGACAAAACACTTCGAGGTTTGGCCAAATTTCATGGATATTTTGTACGTCGTAATAAGCGATAATTTTTTCCATCAGCAACTGAATCCAAGCTGGTACACCCACTACATAGCCGATGTCCCAGTCTTTGGCTCGTCGAGTAATGAGGTCTAATTTGGCTCCCCAATCTTTGTATTTCGATATTTTCTTGCCCGGTTTATAAAATCGTTGAAACCAATACGGAATATTACTGGCTGTTATTCCACTCAAATCGCCTTCCTTGTAGATACCGGCATCGGTTAGTTCGGTGCTTCCGCCTAACATCAAATACCCTTTTTCGTACAATCGAGCAGGTAGTTTTTGGTAATTAGAAAGAGCCAGAATTTGCTTGATAGAGGTACTTTTGATGGCCTTGACCATGTCTTTGGTCACGGGTATAAATTTAGAAGCGGCATCCGAAGTACCCGAACTCAGCGCAAAGTACTTGACCCGTCCAGGCCAACATACGTCTTTTTCGCCTGTGCGTGTTCGATGCCACCATTCAGCGTAAATCGAGCTATAGTCGTAGATAGGAACTTTTGATTTGTATTGCTCGTAAAAGCCTTTTCCAGTATGAAAGAGGGCAGCATCTAACATATCACCAAAGCCAAATTTCTCACCAAACTGAGTAAATCGGGCTTTGTTTAAAAGTTTGATGAAGGTCTTTTTTTGCAACTTCATCGGGTTTAGTTTCTTAGGTCGAAACGAACCCGTGAGTTTGATTCCTCTTTTTAATAAGCTGCCCAATAAGGTCATGGTATGCTGACTAATTGTTGAGAAAATGAACCAATGGCTTAAAACTGCAACTGCTCCGACAGCTTAGTTAGTGCTGCGTAGTCAGTCAAATCGTATTTGCAGGGTACTATCGAAATATAATTATTGGCCAAGGCCCACTCGTCAGTATCAGTAGCAAGGGCGTCGTGATTGTCCATGTCACCATCCATCCAATAATACGGACGACCATAGGGATCAACTCGTTTTTCAAATCGCTCTCGATACACGGCATTTGCCTGTCGTGACCACTTAATGCCATTGATGGATTCTTCAGAGATTTTAGGAAAATTTACATTCAACGCTACGCCAGCAGGCAAACCCTTTTCCATTACTTTTTGTGCAATTTCTTTCACATAGGTGCGGATGTGCGAAAAGTCGGCTTGAGGCATATAATCGCATAACGAAAACCCGATTGAAGGTAAGCCTTCCATGGCGGCTTCGATAGCCGCCGACATCGTGCCTGAGTACAAGACGCTTACTGACGAGTTGCTGCCATGATTGATTCCACTCACTACCAAATCTGGCTTTTTGTTTTTGAGAATCAAGTGTTTACCTAATTTTACACAATCGGCGGGGGTACCATTGCATTCGTAAGCTTGAATAGACTCGCCAAAAATATCGGAGCGTTTAAGACGCAGAGGGCTTCCTAAGGTAATGGCGTGGCCTTTGCCTGACTGAGGTGTATCTGGAGCTACAACGACAACCTCGCCTAATTCGGACATTACTTCTACGAGCGTACGGATGCCTTTTGAAGTAATATCATCGTCGTTTGAAATAAGAATGAGTGGTTTATTCACGAATATCTGATAGTTTTGGTCTCAAAAATACAGATTCCTTATTACGGAAATAGAATTTGAATATTAAAAATGAACGAATCTTTACAAATCGCCTCTGCAACAGAAGCCGACGCTGAGTTAATTGAATTATTGGCCCGCCAAATTTGGCCAGATGCTTACCAAGAAATTCTTGACCCAGAGCAAATGGAATACATGCTCAAGTGGATGTATAGCCCTGCTACCTTGCGCCAACAAATGCAAGATGGACACACGTTTTTGATGGCTTATTTGGATAACGAAGCCGTAGGATTTGCAGGGTTTTCGATAAAAGATTCGGACAGTCGGTATTGGAAGCTCCATAAACTGTATTTGTTGCCCAGTACACAAGGCAAGGGTTTTGGAAAGCAGCTCTTAGAAGAAGTCTATAGAAGAGTTCGGGAAGGCGGAGGGGATTATTTAGACTTGAACGTAAACAGAAACAACAAAGCCCAGTTTGTTTACCAAAAACTGGGCTTTGAAATCATTGAATCGGGGGATTTTTCTATAGGCAACGGGTATTTTATGAATGATTATATCATGCGTAAAAAACTCTAGTACCTATTTGGGCTTAATGGTAAACTCCAAATCAATACCTACGATATGATTGGTTCTGAACGTTTTATGCGAATAATCAGGTTGCCAAATATAGTAGAGATTAATTTTTTTACCCTTTGAAAATTCGTACTTTATGCCAGCAGAGTTTTGCCACCAATCTAAGTTAGGGTTTTTATCCAACTTATAAAAAGGCTCTGCATAAACATAGGCATCAAAGCGCCGAGAAAGTTGGTATTTGACTGTAAAACGAGGTCTAAAATAGGTGTCAGTATCGGTTTGCTCGTCGTCACCCGCAAAATTCTGTTGCTGATACTGAACCATTGGTCGTAAGAAAAAACTAAGACCTTTTAGTTGGTATCTTCCTTCAAGACCTACAGCATAGCGATGATAAGTACCCACATCTACCATAGCTAGACGATAGTTAGCAGTCGCTAACAAGTACTTATTCAGGCGTTTGTCAACTTGGCCAAAGAGGTAAGAGCCTTTATAATAAGAAGAGTTTTCAGTTAATCGAAGGCGATATTGACCTGTTACAGCCCAGCCTTTCTTAAAATCAAGCTTTAAAGAAGCTCCATACCAAGTCTGGAAATCATCTTTTGACTGAGCCCAACCTGTTGACTTATGGGTTATTAATACCAACAAAATTCCAATTAGTTTCTTCATTTTTCAATTAGTGTTTGGTCTTGGTGAATGATTTGGTGAATTAGGCCCGTTTGGATGGGTAATAGTAAACGGTTAGGCGCCCTGCATCCTTCAAAAAATCTACCTCATTGATTTCAACTCGGTGCACTTCTAAACCTGTCCGGTTTTTCAAATCCTCTAACAATTCTTCTTGTTTGTCAGCATGTATTAATTCGATTCGGTCGTACAACACAATTTTGGAGAACTCTCTACGAATTAGCCAGTTACCTTCCAGCAATTGAATACTAATCAGTATTATTCCATTGATCAGACCCAGTTCGTCCCAACTACCCTTGATAATTGCCGAAATTAATCCAATAGAAATCAGCACAAACAGGTAGGTCATATCTTTGGCAGAAAGTCCCTCCGTCCGGTACCTAAGCATTGAGAATACAGCAAACAAGCCAAATGCAGCCCCTATTGACATTTGCACCTTATTGAGCAAATATGTGATTAAGAAAATAATCAAGTTGAATGTAAAGAAGGTAAGAAACAAATCAGCCTTCTTGTAGATGCGATAATAAATGAATCGAATGAGGACAAACGTGGTTATTAAATCTACACTCAACCGAATGAAAAATTTATCGGAAAGTTTATTAAACCACTGGAACCCTTCGACGGCGTCTGATGTGTTAAGTTGTTGTAAGAAAATCATGGTTAGCAATTATTTTGTGAAAATGGTTCAATTTGCTCTTGAAGCGATTTTTTTTAATTGAACCGTATAAACTAATCATGCCGAGGCAATATTTACTGACAGAGCCTTCTCGGAGATTATGTTGCCTCATCACCTCCAAAAAATACGAATACCGCAACGTCTCCTGTTTTACCTCTGCAATAACTACTTGTGGGTATTGCTTGAATAGCGAATTTTGCCGAAAGGTCAAATTCAAATCTAAGGTCAACCGTTCTGGCATCGTTTTACTGACTAAAGTAATCCGAGTGTAGTCAACCCATAAGACTGGGAGTAGTTCGGTTGTCCTGTAAGGAGTTTGATGATTTAAAAACCCTTTCACCCGCTCCTCAGTCATTTCTCCGAGTGGAAGTTGCTGACTAACACGGGATTTGAGTGTTCGTCCTTTATTATTTTTAAACTTAACTTCCGTAAACTGTAATCGTGATTGTACGTAGTTTCGCTGACGAATCTTGTAGCGATTCAAGCGTCCTGATTGATGCTCATGGTATAGGCGTAAATCAGGGGTATCAAAATAGAGCGTTTCGTAGTCAGCAAGTCTTATGCCATTCACTTCAAGGATTTTGTAATGCGGGTAAAGCGCATCAAGAATATTGGGTAAATGAGACGTAGGAATCAAATACTTGGCATCTGTCCGATTCATCAGTTTGACTCCATCCATCTCGGCTAGTGAAATGGGTTCAAATGCACTGGTTTTAGAATGAATTAGTGCCCAAACCTCGTCAATCTTCATACCGATAACGTTTTATTTGAATCAATTTTCCTTTGGCATCGTACGTTCGTTTCTCAGATTTGAGTCCTCGCCGGTCCAATACAAACACCGACTTGCTAACTAACACATTTTTAGCATCATATTCGTACTCTTCTGATTTTTCGCCCAGTTCATCGTACTTGTAAATTTCCTTTTTAGTTTGATGATTGTTTCCATCAAAGGTCACTTCTTCGATTTTGTTATCGTTTTTATCAAACTTTCTCACAAATCGCTCTTTAAGTTTGCCTACTTTGTCGTAATTGATTTCTTCAATCTCATTACCATGTTTGTCAAACTTCTTAATAAGGTCATTATGAGTCACTTCTTTACCATCAATCGTTTCGGTAACTGTTTCGGTGGTAGAAGTAATATCAAACTTTTTGACCTCTTTTTTGCTTTGGGCTAAACTCACAACTGGATAGGCTACCAATAGCCATAAGATGATTTTTCGCATTGGTGGTGTTTTAAAATAAGAGCAAATGCCAATAGAAAAGCAATATCGCAATTTTGCTTACTACTTTTATTTGGTAAAATCTTTGACTAAACTGTTTCGAGTCACCACATGTTGTTTCAACGAGCTCAGTTCAGAAGTGAACACGGACGAACTGGTCAAATTTGAGTAGGGTGATTTTTCTGTTTCTTGTGGACCCACTACATAGGGTGAAATTAGATTGAAATTTCGCTCAAACAAATCATTCATTTTGGCAGATGTGAATGTGTTTTCAGAAAAATCTTTCATATATGCCTTGTATTTTGCATAATAGACAGGGTCATCGGCCACATACCGAATCAAGGGCCAAGTACTCGTTACTTCTGACAAAGCCAAGGAAAGACCTGACATATTTCCACCTCCAGTTTGTTGTCCAGAAGTAGTAGAACTAGTCATTGACATGTTATGATCCCAAGGTATCCAAGTTACTCCTTTGGTTGGCGACGTATAAAGGTAGTAATTGTGTGCCATTCGGCCATAACTATCCCAGTTTACAATGGCTGTATTGATTGCTAACCATTTGATGAAATGGTCCACATTAAATACTTTTTCAAAATTAGTTCTCCATTGCGACGCATTAGAAGTACGTAATGAGCTATTCAGCGCTTCAATTATGGCTTTTACATCGCTATAATCAGCGGCATCTTCATTATTTTTTTTCTCAAATTCACTTTGGGCAAACGATTGGAACGTTGATTCGGGCTTGTAGATATTACCTTTATCATCCCCAAATTGATTTTTTACCATAGTATCATCAATAACCTCCACCATTGTATAAACCCCACAATATTTTTGGCCTTCACCAAAATCTATATACACTTTACAAAATGAAGTTTGGGCGGCAGGGATTCCTCCCATTCTGAAGATGTCTGCCACTACTTTTTCACGAATGAGAGAATTATCTGAATACCCCGGTGACATACTCAACTCGTGGAAACCATACAATCGTTGGTTTTTGATGGCAGGATAGGTGTCTTCAAATTCATCAAATTTGAGGCGAAAAGGAAGCTTATAAATACCACTACGCCAAATACTTGTCAAACTTGAATTTCCTTTGAGGCGAAAACCTACATGGTACCATTCTTTTCCATTGAATTTGAATTTTACGGCTACATAATTTGGCTCTCCTGTTCCAAAACTGATTGCTCCCCCGCCATTTCCACCAGGCGCACCACCGCCAGCAGGAGGGGCTCCCCCACCCGGTGCTGCACCTCCACCTGTGGTTGAACTTCCGGTCCCAAAATCAATGCTATACTTAGATTTGATATCTGATTTGATGTTGGTCCAGTCAGAAGAAGTCATCGAGATTTCAATCGTATTCACTGAGTTTTGAGGAAACACGACCGAATAGTTAGGGTCAACTTGGTTGCTATGCGAAGCAGTTGTCCAGTCTGCCAGCTCTTCAGAAGGTGATACTTCGTCTGTTTTTTTACAAGACGCAACAAAAAATAAGCTTAATAGAACAAGTGAAACAAATGAGTAATTTTTCATGTTGGTTGTGTTGGTTAGATAAAAACAAGAGACTCAAATCCACCTCATACTGTTCTATACAAACTAGATGGATTTACTATAAGAAGCGTTGGTTTGTTATTAGAAAAAACTTAGAAAGGAGACCGAGTCTGTTTACTTTCAAGAAACTTCTTGACTGCAGTTCTTCGAGCCATTACGAAAGCCCTCAGATTTTCAAAATCTTTCTCAAAATCAGAGGGTTGTACTAAAAAAGAATAGGGTTTTTGCTCTTTTAATTTACCATTAACAAAAGGCAAAATCAATTGATGATCGTGCATGAGCATCGCCTCCATTTGAGTAGGCGTAAATACTTTTTCCGTAAATTCTTTAACGTATTGCCGATAGGCAGCAAAATACACAGGGTCTTCCGCAAGAAATTTAATTAATGGCCAATGAGAAGAAACATTGCTGAGATTCAAGGCGACTGTTTGCCCCATCCCTCCCATTGGCGGAGCAAATCCATTCGGGGGTACCCCCCCCTGATTAGGAGGTGGCATAAATCCGGGAGGAGCTTTAGGCCCCTTCATTCCATCACTCAATGCCATATTATGATCCCAAGGAATCCAAGTTAAATGCTTAGTAGGAGAATTATACAAATAATAATTGTGAGGCATCGAACCATACGTATCCCAATTCACAATGACATTATTGACCGCCAAGTAATTTAGAAAATGATAGACATCAAATGTTTGCTCCAGTTTAGAGCGCCAAGCTGAGGGGTCTGATAACCGAGAAGAATCGTGAAGGGCATTGATAAAATTCCGAACATCAGCGTAATCTTTTGCTTTCTTGTTGTTCTTTTTTTCAAATTCTTGTACACTAAAAGTAGTCAACGAAGATTCTGGTTTATAAATATTTCCGCTTGTCACACCCCATTGAGAGCTTACCATAGTATCTTCTATGACCTCCACAGCCGTATAAATACCACAATATTGAGGTCCATCTCCAAAATCGATTAGGATTTTATAAAATGCTGTATGAGCCGCAGGTACACCAGCTAGTCTAAATAAATCAGTACTGAGTTTTTCACGAAGCAAAGACAAATCACTAAAACCTGGTGAAAAAGTTAACTCATGAAAACCATATAAACTCCCTCTTTCACTCGTTCCGGGCAAATCAATATGATCAAAAGCTAATCGAAAAGGTAATTTAAAAACTCCCTGTACCCACGCTGAAGTCAAACTTGAATTCCCTTTAAGTCTAAATGCCACATGGTCTTTTTGAACACCATTAAACTTAATTGACGTCATCACATAGATGGGATTTATTTCTATCATTTTTAAAGGCACCTGCCTCATCCGTTCTGGATTCGGTGATTTGGGAGGAGTAGCACTAAAATGCCTCATCGAAGAATCCATCGGAAAAGGAGGTCTCTTTCTCAAACCCATACCTTTACCAAAATCGGTTCCTAGTTTTGCTTTTAGATCAGCTTTGATAGAATCCCAGTTAGCTTTACCTAATTGAATTTCAATGGTATTTACTTTATTATCAGGGAAAACCACCTTATAGTTTGGTGGCGTTGAGGTAAATTGGGATGTGTATTGAAAAGTAAACGACGGTAATAGGCAACTACCTCCGAGGATTACCATCCAAAATAAACTGCTAAATTGAGATTTCATGGTTGGGGCTGTTCATAAAAGATTTCCCAAATAACGGTTAGCCCCTTTCCTAAAATTATGAGAAGGTTAAGAAGTGTATAGGCTTACACAGAAGGTGTAGATAGATGAATTCAGAAAGGCCAATAAAAAAGGAGCGAAGTACCGTTGATACTTCGCTCCTTCAACTTTAAAAATTATTATTTTTTCGGTTTAATCGGTTCTGCTGTTTGTAGTTTGGTAATGGCAATCAATTGTTCCATCGTTTTTTGCATACCCTCCGATGAGCCGTCTAGGAAAATAACATTTCCGTTTCCTTGTTCTGCAAAATGCTTGATGGCTTCTGTCCACATCGAAAACAAAATTAAGGAAGCATCCAAATTGGCATCTTGCATTTCTTTAGCAGCTTGAGCCATCCCTTTGGCAACTTCTTCACGGAACAATGCTACCCCTTGACCACGTAATTGGGACGCCAATCGCTCGGCTTCTGCCGAAATTCTAATGGCATTTCCTTCAGCTTCAGCCGCTTTAGTCTTTGTAATGAGTAAGGCTTGCCCTTCGTTTTCAGCAGCGGCTTTTAAGTTGTTAGAGGCTACAACTTGTGCCATTGAACGCATAATGGCATCGTCAAAGGCAATGTCATTGAGTTGTAAATCAATCAAATGATAGCCCCAAGTAATAAGTGTTTCGTCCAACTGGTCTTTCACATGCGATACAATCTCAGTGCGTAGAGCTAAGATCTCAGATTGCTTTTTGGTAGCTACAAAACTCCGAATGGAGCCCTCTACAGTACGAATAAGCGATTGCATCAAGTTCTGTTCGTTCACAAATTTAAACGACACTGCTTTGATAGTTTCTTCGTTTTGGTCCAAAACGGCATACACAATCATGGCTTTGAATCGAACGTTAGCTTGATCAAAAGTAATAGCTTGAAAATCAAGCTCTACAGAACGGTTCTGAATCGAAATTCTTCTAAAAACCGACTCAATAAACGGAATTCTAAAATTCAAACCAGGCAACATGATGCGCTGATATTTTCCAAAAATAGTAATAACAGCTACGGTTCCTTGCTGTACGACTACAAAAGAGCCCATCAACAAAAAGACAGCCAGAATGATAAAGATTAAGGTTCCTCCCATGTGTTTAGCTATTAAGTGTGATATGGGGCTAAAACTACAAAAAGAAAAACAAAAACCTACATGGGCTGTGACCAATGTAGGTTTTGAATGAGTAAACGGTAAATTTATCGTAACGAACCTAATCCGCCATCTACACCAACTATCTGACCCGTCATCCACGAGGCCTCATCAGAGAGTAAAAATGCTGCAACGGTAGCTACCTCTTTGGCAGAACCAAATCGTCCGATGGGGTGACGTTTATGGGCGGTTTCTTGCTTTTCAGGGGTATTCAACAGAAACGAAGCTAAAGGCGTATCCGTTAAGGAAGGTGCAACTACATTGACTCTGATTTGGTGAAGAGCCCATTCTGCAGCTAATGATTTAGACAGACCCTCCACAGCTCCTTTTGAAACGGCCACCGAACTATGGAATCCCATACCCAATTTGGCAGCAACTGTGCTAAATAACACAACCGAAGCCCCTTTGGCTTTTTTCAAATGAAGTTGAAGCGCTTGCAAAAGGCTAATAGCCCCTAGTACATTTACCTGAAAATCAGACTGAAAGTCACTAGAAGTCAAGCGATTAAAGGGTTTCAAATTGATAGTTCCCGGACAATATACAATACCGTGAATAAGTTCCGGTAGTTGACTGATGAATGATGTATCGGGTTGACTGGCATCAAATGTAAAATGTGCGGCTACCTCAACGTCTGGTTGATGCCTTGAAGCACTATAAACCGTCCCACCTTCGCTAAGTATCAATTGTGCAATTTCTTTCCCAATTCCAGAGCTGGCGCCGACTACAAGAATATTTTTGTGATTAAATTTCATAAAAAAGCGTTTGAAGTAATAACCCCAAACGCTTTAAAATGTTTATTCCCTCCCCCGTTTTAGGCTTGCAAATTCACATAACTCAAGAATTCTTGCTTTACGGCCTCCTCTTCAAACTTACCTCCATAATAAGAGGTAACGGTTGAACTTGCAGTATCTTCTACCCCACGCATACATACACACATGTGTTTGGCATCCAACAACACAGCAATATCCTCAGTTTTTAGCGCTTTCTTCAACTCATTGGCAATCTGAATGGTTAGTCGCTCTTGCACTTGAGGGCGTTTGGCAAAATATTGAACTAAGCGATTCAATTTTGACAACCCAACTACTTTGCCGCTTGAAAAATACGCTACATGAGCTTTTCCGTAAATGGGTACAAAATGGTGTTCGCAGTTGGAATAAAAAGTAATGTCCTTCTCAACCAACATTTGATTGTAGTCGTACTTATTATCAAAGAGGGTTACTTTGGGTTTGTTCTTCGGGTTAAGTCCACTAAAAATCTCCTTTACGTACATTTTCGCCACTCGACGAGGTGTACCTTTCAGGCTATCATCGCTCAAATCTAAGCCCAACGTGAGCATAATTTCACGAAAATGATCCTCAATCAGATTGATTTTTTCCTCGTCGTTGAGCAAAAAAGCATCTCCACGCAAAGGCGTATTGGCATTGGTTGCCACGTGATCATCGCCTAACTCATCCATCCAAGCCATTGCTTCTGTATCTGTATCAAGCAACGGGGTATTCAACAAAGTTTCGTTCGGTTTCATACAGTCTGATTTTCAGATCTAAGTTTGTTGGCATTTTTTCACGAAGCAACTGATAAATCACAATGGCGATATTCTCAGCAGAAGGGTTGAGATTCTTAAACTCTTCGGTATCCAAATTGAGGTTTTTGTGGTCAAACCGCTCAACCACCAACTCTTTCGTAATATCGCTGAGCCATTTCATGTCAACCACATAGCCTGTATCTGGATTCACTTCGCCCGTGACCTGTAAGATAACTTCATAATTGTGCCCATGATAATTTGGATTATTACATTTTCCGAATACCAAGGTATTCTGCTCATCACTCCATAATGGATTATGAAGGCGATGAGCGGCATTGAAGTGTTCCTTCCGAAACACCGCTACTCGATTGAGGTTCATAAGCAACGAATCAGATGAGTCGTGTTAATTGTTTAAATGTCGTCAGAAAGGCTGTCTGCAACACATTTAAACCCACCGGTGAAGGTTCAATTGCATTCAAAACATAGGTAGAACTTGTAGAGAGTGGGTTTGGTTCAAAAAAAAGTTGATTTTTTTGCAAGTTCGGTTTGGTTCAACCAATTTACAGGCTCAAAAAAGAGATTCCTTCTTCTCAAACTAATCTTTAAACATCGAATGAATCAACACGTCAATCGCCGCAAATTTTTGAAGGACACTGTAGTGGCCTCGGCTGGTGTTAGCCTGTTCCCCAATATTGTCTTTGGAGTACCCGACGACAAAAAAGTTAGAATTGGATTTTTAGGGGTTGGGCTTAGAGGGCGAAACCACGTAGCGCAGGCCATTTTTAGGCCCGATGTGGTCATCAATGCCATTTGCGACATTGATTCCGATGCCGTTGCTAAAACCCAAAAAATGCTACGTGATGCAGGCCGCCCAGAAGCCGCAGTATATGGCAAAAATGAGCGTGATTTTGAAAATATGGTCAAACGGGACGACCTCGACGGCATCGTGATTGCAACCCCTTGGGAGTGGCACGTACCGATGGCCGTTGCCACCATGAAAGCAGGTAAATATGCCGGTGTTGAAGTTTCGGCTACCGTCACGCTTCAAGAATCGTGGGATTTGGTGAATACCTATGAAAAAACAGGCTCACATTGCATGATTTTGGAAAATGTGTGCTACCGCCGAGACGTCATGGCCGTGCTCAACATGGTTCGTCAAGGCATGTTTGGCGAAATTTCTCATTTGCAATGCGGCTATCAGCATGATTTACGGGAAGTAAAATTCAATGATGGTAAACAAGCTTATGGTGGTGGGGTTGAGTTTGGTTCCAAGGGTTTTAGTGAAGCTCGTTGGCGTACTCAACATTCGGTTGATCGAAATGGCGACTTGTATCCAACTCACGGCTTAGGACCTGTAGCAGAGATGATTAACATCAATCGTGGCAATCAATTTCTGTATTTGACTTCTATGGCCACTAAGTCGAGAGGGCTACACAATTACATCGTAGAAAAAGGAGGAGCCAACCATCCCAACGCCAAAGTCAATTTTAAATTAGGCGACATTGTAACTACGCTCATCAAATGTGCCAATGGCGAAACAATCATGATTTCGCATGACACCAACCTACCACGACCTTATTCGTTGGGATTCCGTGTGCAAGGCACCGAAGGTTTATGGATGGACGATGGAGATACCATTTACTTGGAAAAACATTCTCCCAAAAAACATCAGTGGGAAAGTTGGGCATCCTATCAAGAAAAATACGACCATCCGCTTTGGAAAGCTCATACCAAAGATGCCGAGAACGCTGGCCATGGCGGCATTGACTATTTTGTACTGAGGGGCTTTATAGAAGCAGTAAAACGAAAAGTAGCTCCACCAATGGATGTGTACGATGCTGCGGCGTGGTCGGCCATCAGTCCTTTGTCTGAAGAAAGCATCAAAAAAGGCTCGGCACCTATTCCAATACCTGATTTTACTCGTGGAAAATGGAAAACCAATAAACCAATTTTCGCTTTAAATGATGACTATTAGGACAACCCGTGAAGGCCTTTTATCCAATACATTTTTCTTTCAAACGTGGTAATAAGTCCATAATCGAATAACTCTTAACCCAAACCTACCCAACCATGCAACAAAACAAGAATCATCTGGGTCCTTTGCTAATTATTGGCGTCTTATTTTTCGTATTTGGCTTTGTCACCTGGGTCAACGGCACCCTGATTTCGTTCTTTAAAAAGGCATTTAACCTCGACAACACAAGTTCGTATTTAGTTACTTTTGCCTTTTTTATTTCTTATACCATCATGGCTATTCCTTCTTCTGCCGTCTTGAAAAAGGTAGGGTTCAAAAAAGGAATGTCTCTTGGATTAGGGATTATGGCAGTGGGAACTTTAATTTTTGTCCCTGCCGCCCAAATGGCTTCTTATCCTTTATTTTTAGTTGGATTATTCACCATAGGCATCGGCCTGACCTTGCTCCAAACAGCATCCAACCCGTATGTAACCATACTGGGGCCTCGTGAAAGTGCAGCACAACGCATTAGTTTTATGGGAGTTGCCAATAAAGTGGCGGGAATTTTGAGTCAGCGATTTTTTGGTAGCATACTGTTGGCAGGCGGAACTGTAGCTCTCTCGGCCAGTGAAGAATTACAAAAAGTTGAAACTCCCTACTTGATTTTGACAGGTGTACTCGTCTTTTTGGCTGTGTTAATCCAACTTTCTAAAGGATTACCTGAGGTAAGCGAAGAACAAGAAGGTGTTGAAGAAGGTGCTTCTACTAAAAATAGTGTCTTTGAATTCCCAAATCTTGTGCTTGGCTTGGCAGCGTTGTTTTGTTACGTAGGTCTAGAAGTAATTTCGGGCGATACCATCATTGCGTATGGTATTTCTCTTGGATTTCCCGAATCAGAAGCTAAGGATTTTGGTCAATACACCCTGTGGCTGATGTTATTAGGCTATGGACTGGGCATTGCCTTGATTCCAAAATACGTTGCTCAACATACATGGCTCAAACTTTCGTGCATCTTTGGCCTGATTTTCACTGTATTAGCTGTTTTTACTAGTGGTTTTACTTCCGTGGTTTGCATCGCCATTTTGGGTCTTGCCAACGCCATCATGTGGCCAGCTATTTGGCCTTTAGCCATTGATGGATTGGGTAAATTCACAAAAGTAGGGTCAGCATGGCTTATTATGATGATTGCAGGGGGAGCTATTCTACCATTGTTGTATGGTCAATTGGCTGATGCCATTGGAACACAAAAAGCATATTTATTGCTTGTTCCACTTTATTTGGTCGTTCTTTATTTCGCCACACTTGGATACAAACGAAAGAGTTGGTAGGCATTAGATAAATCTGTATTTTTGAAGCCGCTTGACCAACAAGCGGCTTTTTTTATGTATAATCAACTGAGTGTTTCTACCCCTGGTAGAATATGTCTATTTGGCGAACACCAAGACTACCTTGGTTTGCCAGTTATTGCCGCAGCTATCTCTCGCCGAGTAACGATTGCTGGCTCACCAATCCAAGACCAAGAAATTCGAATACAATTGCCTGATATACAATCGTCTGAACAATTTCGGTTGGCAGTGCCTTTTCAATATACAAAAGCAAGGGATTACTACAGAAGTGTTTTAAATGTACTTCATAAAGAAGGACTCACGTTTAAGGGTGGTTTTTCTTGTGAAGTTCATGGTAATATTCCTATCAATTCGGGCACCTCATCCTCTTCGGCACTGATTGCTTCGTGGATTGGTTTTCTGGCGCATTTTAGTGAACAGCGACCAAACTGGTCTTCCAAAAAAATTGCAGAATTAGCCCATAAAGCTGAAATTGAAGAATTTGGAGAACCAGGCGGCATGATGGACCATTATTCTACGGTCATTGGCGATGTAATTTATTTGGAGTCAGAACCGAATATTTATGTCGAAAAACTGAGTCCTACCTTGGGTACGTTTGTATTAGGCGATTCGCTGGAGCCCAAAGATACGATACAAATCTTAGCCCGTGTCAAGTATGGAATGTTAGCTATTATTGACAAAATCAAGCAAGTTGATAACACATTTTCGCTCCATAACACCTCTACAGCAACTATTCAGGACTATCGCTCAATCCTAACTTCGGATGAGTTTTTGTTGCTTGAGGGAAATTTTTCTGACCGTGACATACTACGAGAAGCTAAAACGCTTTTAAGCAACTCTACTACAGACCATCAACAATTTGGCAATTTGTTAAATGCTCATTTTGAAAATTTGAGGGATGCCAAACAAATCTCCACACCAAAACTCAACCGGATGGTGGATGCTTCTTTAGCAGCAGGTGCGCTGGGTGCTAAAACCAATGGGTCTGGTGGCGGTGGTTGTATGTTTGCCTATGCACCCGAACAACCCGAAAAAGTAGTCGAGGCAATAGAAAAAGTTGGAGGTAAAGCCTATATTATTTCTATTGCATCTGGGATAGAAACACAAGAAAATAACGCATAAGGCAATAAATCAGATTTTGAGGCCAACAAATCGGCCAATAATACACCAAATAACTACAAATCGAATGGATGGAAAATTGCTCATCTTAGCAGGTGGGATGTCTTCACGAATGAAAAAAGCCCTTGATGGCGAGGTATCATTAGACCAAAAACTGGTTGAACAAGCCAACAATCTTCCTAAAGGAATGATTGGCGTAGGTTTGGCAGGACGCCCCTTTTTGGATTATCTGCTCTACAATGCTCATCGAGCAGGCTACAATGAAGTGGTTTTGTTATTAAACCCCAAAGATACCGTCACACAACCTCATTTTGACCAATTAGTGGCAGAGGGAAAAGCTTGGGGCTTAACCATAAAGTACGCCATACAGCATATTCCAGCCAATCGAGAAAAACCTTTAGGAACTGCCGATGCTGTCTATCAAGGAGTTGTACAAACACCTGAATGGGCTGGGCACCGATTTACAGTGTGTAACAGCGATAACCTTTATTCAGTAAATGCACTCCGTACTTTGCGTGAAACCACACACGACAATGCACTTATAAGCTATGACCCTGTGGCATTGGGCGTAGAGCCTGAGCGTGTAAAAGCTTTTGCAATTCTTAAAACCGATGCAGATGGTCATTTGAAAGACATCATCGAAAAGCCTTCTGACGAACAGATGGCAGAAGTATTGAAAGAATCTGGTCGTATTGGGGTGAGTATGAATATCTTCGCTTTTTCTACCGACCAAATTCTCCCCGTATTGGAACGAGTACCATTAAATCCGATTCGGAACGAAAAAGAATTACCAACGGCCGTAAACATGCTCATTGAGGCAATTCCTAATTCGGTATTGGTCATTCCGTTGGCCGAATCAGTCCCCGATTTGACCAGTAAAACCGACATTTCGGTAGTACAGACTTACTTAGAACAAGAATTTGGCGTGTTTTAAGTAACTAACAGTAGTACTATTAGTGAACAATTCATTCCCGAAAGAGGTTATTCTTTCGGGAATTTGTTATACTCAGGTTTCTTTGAATTTTTTTGCCATAAATCAAGAAAATATGTCATTGATTCACCCCCCCTCTGCTCAAGCTGCACTTCCTGATGACCGATTTTATGCGGACTCATTCACCCAGTACATCCGTCGGAAAACCATAACCGTACAGGTTGGTAATGTGCTCTTCGGCTCTGATTATCCAATCCGAATCCAGTCTATGACCACCGTTGACACTATGGATACCATCGGGTCAGTCGAGCAGAGTATTCGCATGATTGAGGCTGGTTGTGAGTTAGTTAGAATCACCGCACCCAGCGTAAAGGAAGCGCAGAATTTAGAAAACATACGCAAAGAGTTGCGGCGGCGGGGTTACGATACGCCTATTGTAGCGGACATTCACTTTACTCCCAATGCAGCCGAATTAGCCGCTCGCTTGGTCGAAAAAGTACGGATTAATCCCGGTAATTATGCTGACAAAAAGCGATTTGAATACACCGACTACACCGAAGCAGGCTATAATGCTGAGTTGGAGCGCATCCGTGACAAGTTTTTACCTTTGGTAAAAATCTGTAAGGAATATGGAACGGCCATGCGCATCGGTACCAACCACGGCTCGTTAAGTGACAGAATACTAAGCCGTTATGGGGATACTCCTCTCGGAATGGTTGAGTCTGCATTGGAGTTTTTGAGGATTTGTGAAGAGGAAAACTACGACAATATTATCCTCTCAATGAAAGCTTCCAATACTCAAGTGATGGTACAGGCTTACCGATTATTGGTCAAAAAACTGGCAGAAGAAGGCTTAAAACCCTATCCGCTTCACTTAGGCGTAACCGAAGCAGGCGAAGGCGAAGATGGCCGAATCAAGTCGGCAGTAGGGATTGGAACCTTGTTAGAGGATGGCATTGGAGATACCGTTCGGGTAAGTCTAACCGAAGACCCAGAATTTGAAATGCCTGTGGCACAAGCCTTGGTCAATCGCTACAACCATCGGCAATCGCTTTCTCAGGCTATCAAGGAGGTGATTTCTATTCCTGTAAACCCCTATCAATATACTCGTCGCAAAACGAAAGAAGTAGCCAACTTCGGAGGACATAATGTGCCTCGGGTTATTGCCGATTTTTCGTCAGTTGAAATTGAAAACCACGAAGATTTGCGCCCAGTTGGACATTTTTACTTGCCTGTGCCTGACAAATGGCGTATGAATGACCTCGGTGCCGACTATCTCTATTCGGGTAGCCGTCCGATTCCGTTTATGTTGCCCAATGGATTGAAAGAAATTATAGATTACAACGTTTGGTTAAAGCTCCAAAACACTACTCATACCTTTCCGAGTTTGACCGTTGAACAATATTTAGCCCCATTTCAACAGCACCCCATCCTGAATTTTGTAAGAGTTTCTCTATGTGAGTTGTCTGATTCATTACTTCAAAAAATTCAACAAGACGTCTCAGTTGTTTTGATACTCCATACTCAAAATGAACACGCCTTACCCGAACTCCGCCGAGCGTTTTTTGAATTGATAGAGAAAGGCGTCGAAGTGCCTGTGGTGATTGAACGTAGCTATTCATCACTTCCAGACAGTGATTTACAACTTTTCGCTGCTACAGACGTAGGTGGACTGCTCATTGATGGATTAGGAGATGGTGTCATTTTAAAAAGGGCAACAAAAACCACAGAAGAATCTCTGAACAATGCTAATCTAGTGAATAACACCGCTTTTGGTATCTTACAAGCAGCCCGTACTCGCATGAGCAAGACGGAGTATATTTCGTGTCCATCTTGTGGAAGAACACTATTTGACCTGCAAGAGACCACGGCCATGATTCGTAAACGCACCGACCACCTTAAAGGTGTAAAGATTGGTATTATGGGATGTATTGTGAATGGCCCTGGCGAAATGGCTGATGCAGATTATGGATACGTGGGTATTGGAAAAGATAAAATTTCATTGTACCGTGGCCAAACTATTGTAAAACGGTCTGTATCAGCCGACAAAGCCTTGGACGAACTCATTGGATTGATGAAAGAAGATGGGATTTGGCGTGAACCTGAAGCCGAGCTTCCAGTGATTAGTAATTAGAAACTGGTTATTGGTTCATTTTGGGCTATTATAAAAAACGACCAGAAAAGTAAAAAAGGTCTGATTGCGATGCAATCAGGCCTTTTTTACTTTTTCAGAAAGAAATTCCAAATGAATAGATAACGAATCAAGGCTTATTGCTATCTACAACAATTCGTTTGTCACGATTGGCAATTTCCCAAGCAGTATAAAACACCAAACGGCCTACCTTTTCCGCTTTGTCGAACTGGATTTTTTCGATATCATCAGTGGGTTGGTGGTAGTCGGGGTGAACCCCATTGAAATAAAACGCTACGGGGATTTTCTTTTTGGCAAAGTTGTAGTGGTCAGAGCGATAGTAGAAACGATTCGGGTCCTTAGGGTCATTAAAACGGTAATCCAAATCCAATTGGGTATATTTGGTATTGGCTTCTTCATTAATAAGATGTAGCTCTGACGAAAGCTTGTCCGAACCAATTACGTAGATATAATCCGACTTGCCCTCATGCTCTTTATCCACACGGCCCACCATATCAATATTCAAGTCAACAACCGTTTTTTCAAGTGGAAAGATTGGATGCTCGACGTAATATTCTGAGCCTAACAGCCCTCTTTCTTCGCCCGTTACGGTCATAAACAAGATGCTTCGACGAGGGCCTTGGCCCTTTGCTTTGGCTGCAGCAAATGCCTCGGCTACTTCCATGACAGTTACTGTACCCGAACCGTCGTCATTGGCACCGTTATTGATTTGGCCATTGGGACTAATACCGATGTGATCGTAATGAGCAGTAATAATAATTACCTCATCTTTCAGGTCTTTTCCTTCCATAAAGCCCACTACGTTTGAAGTTTCGATGTCCTCCTCCAAACGCTCTGCTTTAACTACCAAACTTCCTTTGGCACTCCCAGAAGGCAATTTTGCCGAGGCTAAATCAGCTAACTGAGCATCTGTCAGCCCCAAAACCTCTTTGGCAACCCCTTGTTTTATAGTCATTTGCAGTGGGTTTTTCCCACGATTTGGGTCATTTTTAAATACTAGTTGGTTCAAACGAGCTGCAAAACCTTTCATCCGTACAAAGACTTTTTCTTGTTCTTCATCAGAAGATTTGGCTACCGTGAATACAGCAATTGCCCCCTTATCAGACAAAAGTTTTACTTTTTTAGCAACTCCTCCTCTATCTGACCACTCAGAAGGTTTTTCGGTGCCCGACAACAGAAAAGTGCCATCTTCTTTTTTAGGCTCCCCATCATTGATAATCACCACTTTACCTTTTACATCCACCCCGTTCAAGTCCGAATACGTCGGTGCTTCAATACCATACTTGGCATACACCGCCTCAACGGTTTGTTCGGAGGGAAATCCAGTCGTTCCAGACACTACAAAGTCTTTATAAAGCTCTTTTTTGTTTCCATTCACCACCAAATACACATCCTTCCATGAGCTTTTGGCAAGTTCTACCTTCTGAAAGTATGAGCCATCGGTGCCTACGGGCTTTAAGCCTAAGTTTTTAAAATGGTTGGCAATGTACTTGGCTGCTTTCCATTGGCCTGGTGTACCTGTTCCACGACCTTCCAAACTATCGTTTGCAATGACCGATAAGTGTTTTTTAAGGTCTTCTGCCAAAATAGAAGTGGCAAATTTTTCAGGTTTTTTTTGTGCTGATGAAGTTGTCAATGCACCCAAAACGAGTGCAAAAGGCAAAAGTTTTTTCATAAGATACTGGTGAGAAAAGTAAAATGTTAAGTTGAAGACGACGTTGTCAAAGGGTCATCACCTTCATGAATTTCTTCAAATGGTGTAAAAATAAACTTTTTTTACGGAGAAATGCAGCAGATGCGATAAAAGCATCATTGCTAACTCCCAAATTGCTGGATTTGTAGAAGAATCAGTATAGACCATCGTTAATTTTTAGTTGATATTTTCAAGTTTAGGGTGCAGTACTTATCTTCGTGAATAATTAAACGCAACCGAAACG
This sequence comes from Spirosomataceae bacterium, assembly GCA_046329195.1. Classification (GTDB taxonomy): domain Bacteria; phylum Bacteroidota; class Bacteroidia; order Cytophagales; family Spirosomataceae; genus JAXLVB01. The sequence continues at coordinate 699,090 of JAXLVB010000002.1, forward strand.
GTGTTTTTAGATTTTTACCTGTTCTTACGAGAAAAAAAATTCCCTGCCAGCATCACGGAATACCTCACGCTTCTTGAAGCCTTGGACAACGATGTAGTTGCCTACAATGCTGAGGATTTTTACTTTCTGTGTAGGACAGTACTGGTCAAATCCGAGCAGTTTCTAGACCAATTCGATGTGTTGTTTGGGCAATATTTCAAAGGGGTCGAGAAAATTTCGGCAGAAGAAACCGTTCAAATTGCAGCTTCGTGGTTGACAACTCAATTGGAACGAGAATTTACAGAAGAAGAAAAAGAAGCCATCAACGCAATGGGTGGCTTAGAAAAACTACTCGAACGCCTCCAACAATTGCTTGACGAACAAAAGGACCGCCATGAAGGTGGCAACCGTTGGATTGGCACCAATGGAACATCACCTTTTGGAAATAGTGGCTTTAACCCAGAGGGAATCAAGATTGGGCAAGGTAAAGGAGGTTCTCAGAAAGCAGTAAAAGTCTGGGAAAATCGTCAGTACCAAAACTACGACGAAGACCTGGAATTGAATACTCGAAACATGAAAATGGCTCTGCGTCGCCTCCGAATTCTGACTCGTGAAGGACTTGAAGATGAGTTGGATCTGGACGGAACCATCGAAGAAACCTGCAAAAACGGTGGCTTATTAGACATTCAGATGCAACCTGCCCGCCGAAACCGAGTAAAAGTGCTGCTACTCTTGGATGTGGGCGGCTCGATGGATGAATACATTGATTTGTGTTCACAACTGTTTTCGGCAGCCAAATACCAGTTCAAGCACATTGAGCATTTGTATTTCCATAATTGCATTTATGAAACCCTCTGGAAAGACAACACCCGCCGCCACGAGCGAATTTCAACTTGGGAAGTACTCCATAAGTATAATCAAGACTATAAAGTAATCATTGTGGGCGATGCCTCGATGGCGACTTACGAAATCACCCATCCTCGTGGGAGTATTGAACACTACAATGAAGAAGCCGGCATGGTTTGGTTAGAACGCCTTTCCAATCATTTTAAAAATGTGGTTTGGCTAAACCCCACAGTAGCAGGGTATTGGCAATATACACCGAGTATCAAACTCATCAGAGACTGGACCGACAATCGAATGTTTCCGTTGACCATTTCGGGGTTGACTCAGGCCATGAAGTGCCTCCGCAATAGTAAAATTAGATTTGAAGCCTAAACAGTACTTGCCACTGCCCGCTTTTGACCATGTCCATCTTTTACGAACCCAACATTGTAACCACACTTAGCCTCAATGAAGAAGAATCTCGGCACTGTGTCAAGGTACTTCGTCATGCCCTTGGCGACGAGATCGAGATTGTAGATGGCAAAGGTGGTTACTACAAAACCCTGATTACCAAAGCAAATGAAAAAAAATGTGAGGTTAGGATTGTAGAGCAAACCCATGAATCGCCATCAAAGCCATTTTATATCCATTTAGGCATAGCTCCTACCAAAAATGCTGATAGGATGGAGTGGATGGTCGAAAAATGTACGGAAGTTGGTATTGATGAAATTTCTTTTTTTGAATCTCGTTATTCTGAAAGAAGAGTTCAAAAATTAGACCGTCTCGAAAAAATAGCCGTTTCGGCCATGAAACAATCAGGACGGTTCTTTTTGCCTAAATTGAATGAATTAGTACCTTTTTCGGTTTTGGTGAAAAGTGCTTTTGATGGGCAAAAGTTCATTGCCCATTTGGAAGAGTCAGAGCGAAAAAATTTGTGGCAGACAGCCCAACTGCACAATCGTTATTTCATCTTGATTGGCCCAGAGGGTGACTTTTCTCCCAAAGAAATCCAACGAGCCAAAGAACAAGGCTTTGCATCCGTCAGCTTAGGCGAATCTAGGCTCCGAACCGAAACCGCAGGGCTAGTTTCGTGTATGATGTTAAATTTCCTAAACAGGTCACCACAATAAACATCTCATTATCAAATAATTACCAAACTAATACTACCAATAATTCCCAACAAAACTCCCATGAAAACAGGAATTTATATCACCCTTTTCCTATTGGTTACGAGTTTGAGCTGGGCTCAACCTAGTTTCAAAATTGCAAAACTCAAATACGGTGGCGGCGGCGATTGGTATGCCAATAAAACTTCGTTGCCCAATTTGATCAAGTTTTGCAACCAAAACCTCAGAACCAATATTTTTCCAGAAGAAGATATTGTAGAAGTAGGTAGCCCTGAGATTTTCAGTTATCCCTTTGTGCACATGACAGGTCATGGCAACGTAGTTTTTACAGAAGCCGAAGCCCAGAATTTGCGTAAATATTTGCTCTCGGGAGGCTTTTTGCATATTGATGACAATTATGGCCTAGACAAATTCATCCGCCGTGAAATGAAAAAAGTCTTTCCCGAATTATCGTTTATTGAACTCCCATTTGATCATCCTGTTTATAAGCAAAAATTTGCCTTTACGAATGGGCTTCCTAAAGTACATGAACACGATGCCAAGGCGCCACAGGGATTTGGGCTGATTTGGGAAGGTCGCCTTATCTGTTTTTACAGTTATGAATGTGACCTTGGAAATGGATGGGAAGACCAAAGTGTCTATAACGACCCCGAAGCGCTTCGCCAACAAGCCCTCCGTATGGGTGCCAACTTAATGAGTTATGCGTTGACAAGTTATTGAACTTCATCTCAAAAAGTTCGTATTTTATCGAAATTCGTTTCAATCCTATTGAATTGTCCCTTAAATTTGTTATCTAAACAAACCACTTTTGATTTACAAGTATGCAACTCGTTCTTCCCGCTTTTTTTGTACATTGGTATCTTTCATTATTTAGCCAAACGTTTTTCTTACATCGGTATTCAGCGCACAAAATGTTCACGATGAATAAGTTTTGGGAGCGCTTTTTTTACTTTCTCACCTACCTTTCCCAAGGCTCTTCATTTTTAAGTCCACGGGCGTATGCCATATTGCACCGCATGCACCATGCTTTTAGTGACACGGAGAAAGACCCGCATTCGCCGCATCATACTGAGAATATTTTTACGATGATGTGGAAAACCAAGGATATTTACAACGCCTTGCTGTTGAAGAAATTTAAGGTAGAACCTCGCTTCGACAAGCACTATCCCGACTGGAAATTCATCGAGTGGTTGGGCGAAAACTGGCTTTCTCGCATTGGTTGGGGGGTAGCCTACTCGGTATTGTATATTGTAGCATTTGTGTATTTTGACATGCACTGGGCCTTTTTCTTACTGCTCCCAATTCATTATCTCATGGGGCCTATCCACGGTGCCATTGTCAATTGGAGCGGACACAAATACGGCTACCAAAACTTTGATAATCACGACAAATCTAAAAATTCACTGTTTTTTGATATTTTGATGTTGGGCGAGTTATTTCAAAATAATCACCATAAACTACCTAATAATGTCAACTTTGGGGCAAAATGGTACGAGATAGACCCCACCTATCCCATCATAAAGTTGTTGAGTTGGCTCAAAATCATCAAGTTGGTGCCAGCCAAAGACCAAGCCTAACAAAAACGCCCTTTTCTTTACATAAGAAAAGGGCGTTTTTGTTTTTACTGTTGACCATGTTTAAATTTTTTCCGTTCTTGAACTACATTTTTTGCCAATAGCTTAGTCGGAATTCACTTCATGTACATTTTACTCACCCTCCTATTTATTTGCCACTGGCTCGGTGATTTTTCTTTTCTTTCTACGCCTACCATGCTAGATGCAAAAGCCACTGGTAGTCCATGGTTTCCGATTTTTGTTCACGCCTGTGTTCATGGTACCCTCATGGCTTTGGTTCTCTATTTCTTTACTGAGGCTGTTGTCTTACTGCAATTAGTTCTTTTTCAGATTAGTACGCATTTTATGATAGATGCCTTGAAAGGTAAAATGAACATATGGTTTCCCAAAATAAATGACCCAACACAGCAACTGTATTGGGTCGTATTTGGTTTGGATCAGTTAATGCACCATCTTGTCATCTTGGCTATGGTGCATGAAGTTTCTCCAGTTTAGACAAACTTTCGGTCGGTATCAAACTGCTCCAAGTAATCAGAAACACGTTTTACAAACTGCCCTCCTAAAGAACCATCTACAATGCGATGGTCGTACGAATGGCTGATAAACATCTTCTGTCGGATGCCTAGCAAATCACCCTGTGGAGTTTCGATTACTGCCGGCTTTTTCTGAATTGCCCCAAATGCCATGATGGCTACTTGAGGTTGTACAATAATAGGTGTCCCCATGATATTCCCAAACGTACCGATATTGGACACGGTATAAGTACCCTCTGCCAAATCATCTGGTTTTAATTGGTTTTCACGAGCACGGCGGGTGAGTTCATTTACTTTTTTGGCCAATCCCACTAAGTTATATTGGTCAGCTTGATGAATCACTGGCACAATTAGGTTTCCGTTTGGCAACGCCACTGCCATTCCAATATTGATAGCTCGTTTTTTAATAATTTTATCACCGTCAACAGAGCAGTTGATCATCGGAAAATCTTTGATTGCTTTAACGACAGCCTCAATCAGCAAGGGAGTAAATGTCAGATTTTCAGCATATTCTTGCTGAAACTTCCCTTTGTTTTTATCTCGCCATTGAGCCACAGCGGTCATGTCTGTTTCTACAAACGACGTGACATGAGGCGAAATCTGTTTAGAGGCCACCATTCGCTCAGCAATCATCTTCCGCATACGATCCATTTGGATGATTTCATCTTCACCACTGACCTTAACAGGAATTGACTGTACAGGAGGTGGTATCGGTGTCGCATTAGGAGTATTGCGTTGTTCGAGATAGGCAAAAATATCTTTTTTTGTTACTCTTCCCTCTGCGCCTGTTCCGACGATTGCCTCTAATTCAGTAGTAGAAATTCCCTCTTCTTTACAAATATTCAAGACCAATGGTGAATAAAATCGGGTAATAGAAACCTCCTCGTTTTTTTCAACTTTGCCTTGAATAAGTTGCTGGTGAATGGCCATTTCTTTTTCAAGGAGTTGAACCACCTCTACTGGTTCCTCTACTAAAACCTCTTGACTAACAGCTACTTCAATCCGGCAAATAGGTTTACCTATCACAGCTACTTCTCCTTCTTGAACCAGTAGTTCACGCAAAATACCCGATTGCGTAGAAGGTACTTCAGTATCTACTTTGTCCGTTGCTACTTCCAATAGCGACTCGTCTGTTTCAATTCGCTCACCTGGCTTTTTTAGCCAAGTCAAGACGGTTGCTTCCAAGATACTTTCGCCCATTTGAGGCATTACCATTTCGATTAAAGCCATCTGTACACGTATTAAGTAAATAGTGATTCGTTAAGTTTACCTAAGAGTTGGTTTTGGCGTTAGAAGCCAACAGTAATTATCTGACTCATAATCACCCTTTAGCCCACAACAATTATTTTAAGTAATAAGACAGATTAAAACCACAATACGGGCGGCCTCCACAGTTCGCCACTGCGATAAACATCTAGTAAACACAGCATTTAATTAACTGAATATCAACTAACTATGCGTTCTATGTCCCTATGTGGTAGATTAAAATAATTTTGTCCCAATACTAAACCCGGCAAAGGTTATGTGGATTTAGCGCTTACACTAAGACCAATTCTTCGTTTAAAATTTCCTTTCTCAGCAGGTTTAATACCGCTAATGCTGAAAGATGAATAATTTGTTCTCTAAATCCACCCAATTGGAGTTTTCGTGTAATAGTTCGAGAGGCCGATGCTACGGCAATCCATACCATGCCAACAGGTTTGTCAGGAGTGCCCCCATCTGGACCAGCAATACCACTGGTGGCGAGGCCGTAGTCAGTACCAAAATGATTCCGAACGCCCTCCGCCATTTGGATGATGGTCTGCTCGCTCACTGCTCCAAATTCTGTTAAGGTGGCTAATGACACACCCAATTCACGATGTTTCACCTCATTGCTGTAACTTATGACACCCCCTTGATAATACGCCGAACAGCCAGGAATCCTGGTGATTAACTGAGACAAATGCCCACCCGTACAACTTTCGGCAATGGCTAGCGTTTGGCCTTTTTCTTTCAGTAATTTACCAATTACCTCTTCGAGTTCTTCTTGTTCGTACCCATACACAAAGGGTTGAATCAGAGGCATTACCTTTTCTAATTCAGCATCAATTTGCTCCACTAGTTCCGTTTTGGTTTGTCCAATTCCAGTCAAGCGCAGTTTTACCTGACCCATACTAGGCAAATAAGCCAATTTCAAATTTTCGGGTAAGGCATCTTCCCATGCCTCGATTCGTTCTGCTAACAGCGACTCGCCTATACCGATAGTTTTCACCACTTTATGATAGATGATGGGAGTGTTGAAATACGCTTGTAATTTGGGCAAAATGTTAGCAGACATCATCCCTTTCATTTCATAAGGTACGCCTGGCATTGAGATAAATACTTTTCCATGGTGCTCAAACCACATACCAGGGGCTGTACCCAATTTGTTTGGAATATATACACACCCTACGGGCAAGGCTGCTTGAAGGCGATTCAAGCCCGTTACTTCTCGACCTCTTTTGGCAAAAAACGCCGTCAATTCCTCCAATGCCTCATCGTGAATCGCTATTTCCATCCCAAAGTAATTACTCATGGTTTTCTTGGTAATGTCATCTTTGGTAGGTCCTAATCCACCCGTTATCAAGATGACATCGGCCCGTTGTTCTGATTCGTGAAGAATCCCAAGAATTTCGCTTTCAACATCGCCAACCGATGATTTTCGAACAGTTTTTATACCAATTTTATCTAATTCTGCACTAATCCATTGGGTATTTGTATCAGTAATTTGTCCATACAAGATTTCGTCTCCAATGGTAATGATCTCCGCCTTAATCAAGCTCATCGATTTCTTCGGCTTAGTTATGTATCTTTTTCACGTTATTTGCGTCAAAATTAGACAAAATTCTCATCTTATTTCGTTGAACAGACGGAATCATTTTACTCAAAAAGCAGTTATAAAACCATGCAAAAGCAAATAATCTTTGGCCTTTTATTCGGCTGGGCTTTCATTTCATGTGCTCAAAGTACTTCGCCCAATCAATCTTCGGGTTTAGGTGGAATTTTCGATAAAGTCTTAGGTCAAGGCGGTGGTCTAACTTCTGACGAAATTGCCCGTGGACTGAAAGAAGCCCTTACTGTTGGCATCAAAAATAGCTCAAATCAAGCCTCTCAGTTGGACGGGTATTTTGGGAATCAGCTCCTCAAAATCTTGTTTCCGCCCGAAGTTCAAAAAGCTGAGAAAACCTTGCGCCAGATAGGTTTAGGAGCCGAATGTGACAAATTCATCTTAGCACTGAACCGTGGTGCCGAAGATGCCGCAGGCAAAGCCATCCCTATTTTTGTGGATGCCATTACCAAAATGACGATACAAGACGCTGTTGGGATTTTGAAAGGTGAAAAAAATGCCGCCACCCAATACCTCAAGCGAACTTCGACCCAAGCCTTGACGCAGGCGTTTTCGCCTGTGATTCAGGAGTCGCTCAACAAGACGAATGCTACCAAATATTATGGTGATTTGGCTAATGCGTACAATAAAATCCCATTGGTCCAAAATAAAATCAACCCTGATTTGAACGCATACGCCACTCAAAAAGCGATAGATGGGTTGTTTTTACTGGTAGAGCAAGAGGAAGCCAAAATTCGTGAAAACCCTGCGGCACGTGTTACTGACTTGCTCAAAAAAGTATTTGGAAGTTAATCATTTTGACGTTGATTTGTACCACGATTTGGGAAATCGTGGTAGTTTGTACATCCTCCCGCCTCATATTATGCGCAAAACTGAAATAAATTTTACCGTTGAGTTAGATACCCAAAATATTCCAGACCGAATTTATTGGGATGCAACCGATAACCCCAACGAGGGGCTTCATGACACCAAGGCCATTTCGATTGCCCTTTGGGATCATTATCATAAAGGCACGATGAAGATTGACCTGTGGACCAAAGACATGGAAGTACTCGAAATGAAACGATTTTATATAGAAGTATTGGGTGGTGTGGCTGATACGATTTTGAATTCGACAGGCGACCAAGAAATGGCTACTGATATTGACAATCTCTGTAAAGTATTGGCCAAGCGCTTGGATGAAGAAATGAAAACAGCAACCACTCAGCAGTAAACCAACAAACCTTTGAATCGAAAGCGTCTTGGCGTGATTCTTGTTAATCTCCCAAAAGACGCTTTTTTTGTTCTTCACTTTACCCAACATGTTCATGAAATCCAGTGCAATTGCAATTCTGTTGTTCATTTCTACGGTTTGCTTTGGTCAATTTGCCGGAAAAGGGGGCGTAAACTTTGTAAAAGGAAACCTCCGAACTCCCTTTGATTTGGCAAAAAGCCAAAATAAAAAAGTATTCATTGAGGTATTTTCGCCTACCTGCCATGTATGTCAAAGCTTCATTCCTATTTTTGATAGCCCTGCCGTGGGTAGTGTTTATAATCAGAACTTCGTGAGCTTTAAGGCCGATATTAACTCTCAAGAAACGATTGCCTTTTTGTTAAAGCAAAAAATTTACATCACTTCTATTCCACTCTTATTGTATTTTGACAAAGATGTCAATCTCCAACACATCGGAATCATGGGTGAGGGCATGAATCAAAACAGCATTGTTCTCAATACGGCAACTGCTGCGCTAGACCCCAAACAAAATGCTGCTGGTTGTGGTGCTCGCTATAAAGCTGGCTTGCGAGACCCCGGATTTTTGATTGATTATGGTTACTACAGTCGAATCCAATGTGATACCAATACGGTGATCAAGGTAATGAACGATTATGCCAAAACACAATCGAAAACAGACATGTCTAATGCTACCAATTTTATGATATTGCAAAAAATCATATTGGATGCAGATAATGGCTTATTCACCACTATGATGGGAAACTTGAATCAGTTTTATGCCAAATATCCCAAACAACAAGTAAACACTACTGCCGAAAGCATCATCATGGCCACGCTGTACAGTAGCCGTGCTCGTACCTTTTCGATTGCCAAAATTGCGGCTTTACGTGGATATATGTCCAAATTAGGTATTGATGCCAAGTCGGTTGAAAACCGTACTTTGATGCCAGAACTCAATATTTTGTTTGCCCAACGTCAAGCTCAAGCGGGTTTGGAGCGCATCAAACAATACATCAAAGTAGCAGCACCAGGCCCAAAAGAGTACGAGTTCTTGTGCAATTTTGTACGGTCAAAGACACAAGACCCCATTATTCTGAATCAGATTACAGATTGGTGCAAGAAAGGTGGAGTTAAGCCTTAGAAAGTCTTGATTTCAGTTTTAAGAGTAAGTAAGGGGCTTTTTCGTCACCCAATTTAATGGCGGTTTCTAAGTCTTTTGTGGCTTGCTCTATTTGACCTAAACGGTAGCGAGTCATGGCACGCCAGCGCATGGCCTCGGCATCCTGTGCTCGGTAGTGCCATACGGCTTTATCAAACTCAAGAAACGATTTTTCGAAGTCTTCCAACTCAAACAACGCTAATCCTTTCAAATAATAACATTCGGCCAGCGTGTTGTCTATGGCACAAGATTGTTCTAAATCATACAGAGCCGAATAGATATTGCCACGTCCTAAGTTACTTTTTCCTCGATAAAGATACGCAATGGCCGACTTAGGGTATTCCTGAACGGCTTTGTTAAAGTACTCAAAAGATTGATTGAACGCTTTGGACTGCAACAGAGTCAAACCTTCTTGAAAGCTCTTTCTGTCTTTATCGGCAGGCGAATCGTGGTCGGTCATAAAATAATCAATGACAAAATAAACCACGAATAAAAACGAAAGTGCAAAGGTTTCCATGCTACATTCCTTTCAATTCTTCTTGAAGTTTTTTGGGTAGCGAATTCACCACTAACTCATACGACGTATCTATCCAAGATACCAACAGATGGGTATTCAACGTGCCGTTCACTTTTACCGTATTCCAATGCTTTTTGCTCATGTGATACCCCGGAAACACATGATGGGGGTACTGCGCTCGAAGTTCTTCGATTTCGTCGGCATCATATTTCAGATTCACTTCCAAACGCTCCGAATCAAGGCCAGTCAAGGCAAACATTTTACCCACGACCTTAAACACCAAGGTTCCAGGACCAAAGGGGAGTTCTTCGGTCACTCCTTTTTTAGCAAGGCAATATTCCCGAAATTGCTCTAAGTTCATCGAGTAAAGGCTCTGTAAATCATCACGATAACACAAATCAAGAACATAATAATCGAAATCCGATTGATACCGTGCATCATTCGCAAGTTGAAGCTATTGGGGTATTTGCCAGGTTCTTGTTTTTTAAACACTCTGACAACATATTGAAACACCTCTCCTATTCTAAATTGTTCAATGATTCTGTTTTTCATGATCCAGTGTTTTTAAGGCTTTGATTATACAAGTAACAAACCGTTTTATTGGAATGTTTCTTCTTGGCGGTTTTTGTTTCAATAAAATGTACCTCCTTAAAACCGTTTGGCTTTGGTACGTAGGGCTTCATACAACTGAATATCCTGTTCGTTTTTGAGCAACGAACCAATGTACGGCGGGATCTCTGTATTGTGCTGAAAATCTTCTAGTAGATCGCCCGATACTTTACCGACCAGCAGTAGTTTAATCCAATCTACTAATTCGCTGGTAGATGGTTTCTTTTTGAGTGCCTTGACTTCTCTGATACCATAAAAAATACGCATGGCTTCCCCCAAGAGCTTGTCTTCTAAGGCTGAATAGTGTACATCCACAATTCTTTTCATGGTGTCACGGTCGGGGAAGCTAATGAAATGAAAAAAACAACGTCTCAGAAAGGCATCAGGCAGTTCTTTTTCGTTGTTTGAGGTGATGATGACAATGGGGCGAATGGTAGCCGAAATCGTGCGTCGAAGTTCATAGCAATAAAACTCCATCTTATCGAGTTCTTGCAATAAATCGTTCGGAAATTCAATGTCGGCTTTGTCAATTTCATCTATCAGCAAAACAACTTGTTGTTCTGAATCAAAGGCTTCCCACAATTTGCCTTTCTTGATGTAATGCTCAATATCGTCAATATTTCCTTCGTTTAACTGACTGTCTCTCAGACGACTAACGGCATCATACTCATACAAGCCTTGTTGGGCTGTAGTAGTTGATTTTACGTGCCAGGTAATGATGGGTTTGTTAAGTGCCTTGGCTACCTCAAACGCCAGCAAGGTCTTGCCTGTACCGGGTTCGCCTTTGACCAACAGAGGCTTTTGAAGTGTTACTGCGGCATTAACGGCTACTTGTAATTCACGAGTAGCCACATAAGTATCCGTTCCGACAAATTGCATAAGGTTCTCTAATTGGATGGAAGAGATAGGGGATAATCTTAGGGCTTATCTGCTACCTCTTCCTTTTGTACGTTCAAAGCATGACCATTTTCCATTTATTATTCGTCTTCATCTTCCGTTTTGAACGAATACAACGTGGGGTCAAGTTGGAGGGTATTTTGGTTGAAATCATTGATAAATTTACGAATGACCTCATCCGTAATTTCAGGAACATTCAAACAAATGTCCAGTTCAATCCCATAGTCGGTGTTTTTGTCAATTTCTACGTGTTCCAGTACCTTCACTTCTTCATTTTCTTCAATTTCTTGAATCAATTCTGTGATAACCAGTTCTACCTCTTCGTCTAATTCTTCATTCTCTATGTGTGTTTCATCCCTCATTTCGAGCGGCACGTACAGCGGATAAGCTTTTTGTGCTCGACGCTCGGCCGTTTCATAGACTATACTGCTGTGATGCATCTGTAGGGTGTACATGATGGCATCATAAATCACCTCTGCACCTTCGTGTGTACCGACAAACTGAAAATGTGCGTATTCATCTCCATTGGGTTCTTCAAACTCGCTGTCTTCTACATACACAAAGTTGCTGCGAGCGGCCTTGCACTCGTCTTTCAGTAATTGAATTTCAGATGGGTCATAACCCAAATTCTTGGCTTGGTTCATTGGAAATTTACTCGTATTTTAAACAAAAGTACAATACTTCTATCAAACAATAAATAGATTTCTTAGGACAAACGAATAAATGCAGAAAAAGAAACGAAGGGGAGCGAAGACATTCTACTTCTATCATTCCAACGCCTCACAGAAGTAGAACGTCTGAACAGAACACTTCCCGACCAACAAAAAAGCAAGGAATCCTTCGGTTCCTTGCTTTTTTGTTGGTCTTGAATTTATCGAATCATCAGCAATTCACGGTATTTCACCAATGGCCACTCATCGTCATCAATAATGAGTTCGAGTTTGTCAACCGCATAGCGAATTTCTTCGAAGAAGTCTTTCACTTTTCCACCATACAGGCGGGCCCGTTCGGTGGTATCTTCAATAGCATTTGCTTCTTTGCGAGCTTCGGTCATGTCTTCTACCAATCGCTGGATACTACTGGTGTGTTCTGAGATTTTTTTGATGGTCTCGATGGTAGGTTGGTAATAACGGTCGTCAATGCCTATTTCTCGTTGCCCTTTCACGTTCTCAACCAATTGGGTTTGATACTTCAATGCCGTTGAAACCACATGATTAATGGCAATATCACCTACAACCCGAGATTCAATTTGGATTTTCTTAATGTAATTCTCCAACTCAATCTCATATCGAGCATGAATTTCTCGCTCATTATATACACTATATTTAGTAAGAACATCCACGCTTTCGGGACGGAGGTAGATACCAAAGGCTTCGGTTGAAGACTTTATATTAGATAACCCTCTACCTTGGGCTTCTACTACCCATTCGTCCGAATAGCCGTCGCCTTCAAATAAGATTTTCTTAGACGATTTGATGTATCCCTTTAACACCTCTACAATGGCCAGTTCTTTCTTTATATCTTTTGCCAATAAGGCATCTACATCTTCACGAAACTGGAACAACTGATTAGCTACAATAGTATTCAGAATAGTCATGGCAGAAGCGGAGTTGGCCGAAGAACCTACTGCTCTGAACTCAAACTTATTTCCTGTAAATGCAAAAGGTGAAGTACGGTTGCGGTCGGTGTTATCTAACAAAATAGATGGGATTTTATTGATACCTAACTTTAGATAAACATTATCGCCCTTTTCGAGTTTGATTTCAGAAGTATTTTCAAGTGCATCTAAGGCACGGCGCATTTCGGACCCAATGAAAATAGACATAATAGCAGGAGGAGCTTCGTTAGCTCCCAAACGCCATTCGTTACCCGCCGAAGCGATCGAAGCCCGCAGCAAGTCGGCATTGTCATGCACCGCTTTGATAACGTTCACAAAAAATGCTACAAACCGCAAAGTTTCTTTTGGTTTTGTACTTGGGCTTAACAGGTTCACGCCCGAATCGGTACCCAGCGACCAGTTGTTGTGCTTACCGCTACCGTTAATGCCTGCAAATGGCTTTTCGTGAAACAACACCCGCAGGCGGTGGCGAGCGGCTACCTTATTCATCAAATCCATCAATAAGGCGTTGTGGTCACAGGCAAGGTTTACTTCCTCAAAAGTAGGTGCTACTTCAAACTGGGCTGGGGCCACCTCATTGTGGCGAGTACGAACCGGAATCCCCAATTTATGCGCTTCGGTTTCAAAGTCCACCATGAAGGCATTGATACGAGGTGGAATCGAACCAAAGTAATGGTCTTCTAATTGCTGCCCTTTGGCGGGCGAATGGCCAAATACTGAGCGTCCGGCCATCATCAAATCAGGACGGGCATTGAATAGTGCCTCGTCCACCACAAAGTACTCTTGCTCTACCCCCAAGGTAGCACTTACCCGCTCTACATTTCGGTCAAAAAACTCTTGCATTACCTTGGTAGCTGCCTTGTCAATCAAGGCCGAGGACTTCAGCAAAGGAGTCTTATAATCTAAGGCTTCGCCTGTATAGGCCACAAAAACCGACGGAATACACAAGGTAGCCGTACCGCCTGCATTTTCGTAAATAAAAGCAGGTGACGAGGGGTCCCATGCGGTATAACCTCGGGCTTCGAAGGTAGAACGAATCCCGCCGCTTGGAAACGATGAAGCATCGGGTTCTTGTTGAACCAACGCACTACCTTTAAATTTTTCAACAGCCTTACCACTGCCTGTAATATCAAAAAAAGCATCGTGCTTTTCGGCAGTTGTACCCGTAAGGGGTTGAAACCAGTGCGTATAGTGCGTTACGCCTTTTGAGATAGCCCACGACTTCATGGCCGCTGCCACCTCATCTGCTACTTCTCGGTCAATCTTAGAACCTGTCCGAATGGCATTACTGAGTTTCAAATACGCTTCAGGACTTAGCAGTGAGCGCATTACGTCATCGCTAAAAATATTGCTTCCATAATATTCTGTTACTTTTTCGGAAGGAACTTTTACGCTTGGAGTAGGTCGGTTCTGAGCAAGCTCCAAGGCTTTGAATCGTGCAATAGCCATTTTTTTTAATTTTTTGAAAAAGGTTTGTTTTTACACTAAAAAAGAGAAATTTTTCATAAAATTTCTAAAAACAGGTTAATAAATAGACCTATTTTTCAATTTTCAGAAAAACCCATCATTTTTACATATTAAAAATGTACAATTTGAGTTGATTTTTCAGTACGAAAGTCAGAAAAAATTGACTTTTTCCAATAAAACGAATGATTATTTTGAAAAAGTGTATTTTTTCAGAAAATTTCTTGTGAAAATGTTAGCAAAAACAAAATATCTTTCTCATTTTTGCAATAGACAATGGCACAAGAACGACAAAATAAGTCATGTGTTGGGGTTGAGGTTTTTGTACAATTTGTATCTGAACTTTTCGGCTACTTTCAATTAAAGCCTCAATTAACAAATTAATTCTCATCCAGAAAATTTTTTTATCAGACCAGTTTTTTAAAATTTTATCAAACCATGAGCAAATCAAAACTTGAGTACATCTGGCTTGATGGTTACAAGCCAACCCAAAGCCTTCGTAGTAAAACTCGTATCGAAAAAGATTTCGGTGGAACGTTAGCCGAATGCCCCATGTGGTCATTTGACGGTTCTTCAACTGAGCAAGCTCCAGGTGGTTCATCAGATTGTTTATTGAAACCAGTCTTTATTTGTCCAGACCCAGGTCGTTTGGGAGGAAATGGCTACTTGGTGATGTGCGAAGTTTTGAATGCCGATGGTACACCACACATTTCTAATGGCCGAGCTACGATTGAAGACGATGACAACGATTTTTGGTTTGGTTTTGAGCAAGAATATTTCTTGTGGAATCCCGAAACCAACTTGCCGTTAGGCTTCCCAGCAGGTGGATACCCAGCGCCACAAGGTCAGTATTACTGCTCGGTAGGTGCTAAAAATGCCTTTGGTCGTGAAATCATTGAAGAGCACCTTGAAATGTGCCTTCAAGCTGGCTTGACCGTAGAGGGCATCAACGCCGAAGTGGCTGCGGGTCAGTGGGAGTTTCAGGTATTTGCTAAAGGTGCCAAAGAAGCTGGTGACCAAACATGGATTGGCCGCTACTTGTTGGAACGTATTGGCGAGAAATATGGCGTAGCTATCAACTGGCACTGTAAGCCGTTGGGAGCAACTGACTGGAATGGCTCGGGTATGCACGCTAACTTCTCGAACACTACGCTTCGTACGTGCGGAAGCAGAGAAGTGTACGAAAAAATCTGTAGTGCCTTCAAACCCGTTATTAAGGAGCACGTCGCTGTATATGGTGCCGACAACCACCTTCGTTTGACAGGTAAGCACGAAACTCAGTCTATCAACAAGTTCTCTTTTGGTATTTCTGACCGTGGTGCGTCTATCCGTATCCCTATCGCTACGGTGGACAGAGGCTGGAAGGGCTGGTTGGAAGACCGCCGTCCGAACTCGGCTGCTGACCCTTACAAAGTGGCAGCACGCATCATCAAGACCGTTAAATCTGCTGAAGTTTAGTTTTAAAGACGATTTATACCAAAAGCCTCCGATTCAATTGGAGGCTTTTTTCATAAAGTTTTATTACTTTTCGCAAGTTTTCAACCAATCTTCCATTTACATTCATGCAATCAACACAACGAACCATCCTTTTCTCTTTTGCTGTTATATTTTTACTCGTTATTGGGATTTCCTGTACTGCCAACGAGAAAAAAAACGAGACAAGTACCACACAAACTGATTCGGCAGCCAATGTTTCGAGCGACACTGCTCAAGAAGAAGAGACTACCAATGCAGAGGATTTAACCGAAACTGGATTACTCAAAGAAGTTGAAGATGTTGGGTACCCATTTGTTGTTCTTACCATTGAGTTTCCCGAGCGAAAGTTTCAGGAGTTTTTCACGGTCAATCTTGAGGAAGTGAAAAAATACGATATGAATCAACTGAGGAAAAATGTTGGGCGGTATTTCCGTTTTACCTATACCAGTGAAATCGAAAATACGTTGATCGATATTCAAAAAGGTGGAAAAACCTTGCTGACTGATACACAGGCCAATATCACAGCCGACACTCGCAAAATTGAAGGGTTTCTCTCTGGTGCTGATGAAGAAACACCTGGCGACCTGCCTGGAAAAATCACCATTACTTCAAAATCAGAGAAATTGACGTTTGAGTTTTTTGTAACCAAAGAATTAGTAGCCGTCAATGGAAAAACAGTAGTGGGTTATTATGAAGAAAGAGCCAAAAATGTAATTACATCGTTGACTTTGTTGCCGAAATAAGGTTTTTAGTTTGTTAGATTTTATAGCTATCCCCTCAAGGATAGCTATTTTTGTTTCTTCCTATTAAGTGCTTGTTAAAATCCGTACTTTTGCGTTCATTTTTTGATAATATTACATGGAGCGAGTGCGAATTGGGTTATGTTATTGGCTGTCTTGGTTGGGTTATTTTATAGTAGCCAAAGTTATTTTTTTAGGATACCATTCTCAAAAAACCTCTCACTTGGATACGGCCACTCTCTGGGGGATCTTTGTTCATGGTTTTAAATTAGACCTTTCGTTTGCGTCATATCTCAGTGTTTTGCCCTTTGTGTTTTTGCTATTTTCATGTTTTAATATTCCCTCCTTTAGGTTCATTTTTAGCATCTATCACTGGGTTGTTACCTGCATTGTATCTTTAGTTATCACTGTTGATTTGGAGTTGTTTGATGTTTGGGGTTATCGCATTGACCCTACGTTTTTCAAATACCTACGCAACCCAACCGAGGCTTGGGCATCGTCGGCCTCTTCTCCTATTGTTTTGTTATTGTGTATTTTGGGATTGCTTATCGCCTTTTCGATTTGGCTTTACAACCAACTGACTAACAAGTATTTGCCAAAAAAAACTACCTCTTCCTGGGTACCTAAGCAATCCTTAATCTGGATGCTACTG
Organism: Spirosomataceae bacterium; assembly: GCA_046329195.1. Lineage (GTDB taxonomy): Bacteria > Bacteroidota > Bacteroidia > Cytophagales > Spirosomataceae > JAXLVB01. The sequence continues at coordinate 716,339 of JAXLVB010000002.1, forward strand.
ACAGCATTATTGTTTCTTCCGATTCGTGGGGGCTGGCAACTTTCGCCCATCAACCAAAGTAGTGTTTATTTTTCAAACCAATCTTTTGCCAACTTAGCCGCCATCAATGCCCCTTGGAACTTTTTTAGCGCCGTCATTAATGACACGTATGAAACAACCAATCCTTATCATTATTTTTCAGCAGCTCAGTCTCACTGTATCGTTGATAGCCTGTACAAACAACCCCTCCCCTTCCAACAATTACTCAATACTCCAAGACCCAATGTGCTGATTATCATTTGGGAAAGCCTTACGGCCAAAGTAGTGGAGCGATTAGGAGGTAAAGCTAACGTAACTCCTCATTTTGGAGAATGGTCAAAACAAGGGCTTTTCTTTGATCATTTCTTTGCCAGTGGCGACCGCAGCGACAAGGGCTTAATAGCCATATTGAGTGGTTATCCGGCCCAATCACTTACTTCTATTATGACCGTTCCGAGCAAGACGGCCAAGTTGCCCTCTATCGCTAAAGATTTAACCCAATTAGGCTATCAGACCTCCTTTTATTATGGTGGTGAGCCGGAGTTTGCCAATATCAAATCGTACCTTTATTCTTCTCATTTTCAAAACCTTATCACCAAAGAAAACTTCTCACCAAACGACTGGAATTCAAAGTGGGGCGCTCATGACCATGTAGTTTACCAACGGCTATTGCAAGACCTAAATCAAGCGAAAAAACCATTTTTTACGACGTTTTTTACCTTGAGTAGCCATGAGCCGTTTGAGGTACCAATGAAGCCGTATTTCAAAGAAGACAACAAAACCGATGGTTTTTTAAACTCACATCGGTATGCAGACTACGCTTTTGATAACTTTTTGAAGGCAGCCCAACAACAACCTTGGTGGAACAAGACACTCATCATCGTGGTAGCTGACCACGGGCATTCGCTCCCCGAAACCAACAGTAAGCTTGACCAGTACAAAATACCCATGCTGTGGCTGGGTGGTGCTCTGAACAAAAAAGACTCTGTGGTGCATCAAGTGGCTTCTCAAACCGATATTGCGGCTACCTTACTCCATCAAGTAGGGTTAACCTCTACGGCCTACGTTTGGAGTAGAAATTTGTTCTGCAAACAACCCATTCCCTTCGCCTATTTTGCTTTTCACAACGGATTTGGTTGGATTGAGCCTTCAAAGGAACTTATTTTTGACCATGATGGTAACCTTATTACTGAACAAAAAGGGGATGGAGTGAAGGCTGCCCTTCCCAAGGGCAAAGCGTATGCACAAGCTTCTTTTCAGGATTATTTGGACAAATGAACGTATCTTTGCAGTGAAAATCAACCCGTTGGGGTTTGTTTGATATTAAGTCATCTCTATCATGGCGAAAAAAGTAGCATTCTATACACTTGGTTGTAAACTCAACTTTTCGGAAAGCTCTACCATTGCTCGGTTATTTGAGCAAAAGGGTTATCAAAAAGTCGAGTTTAACCAACATCCTGATATTTTTATCATCAACACTTGTTCTGTTACCGAAAACGCAGATAAAAAGTGTAAGAAAATTGTGAAAGAAGCTCAACTAATTAATCCCGATGGCTTTGTGGCTATTATTGGATGTTACGCCCAGCTAAAACCCAACGAAATCGCTTCGATTCCGGGAGTAGATGCCGTGTTGGGGGCTGCAGAAAAATTCAGATTGGTGGATTTATTGGGAGACTTTCAGAAAGAGCCTACACAGCAAGTGGCCAAAGTGATTGCGTCGAGTATTGACCAAGCGGTTGATTATCATACTTCTTACTCGCTGAACGACCGTACTCGTACTTTTTTGAAAGTGCAAGATGGCTGTGACTACCCTTGCTCCTATTGTACGATTCCGCTGGCTCGTGGCAGCAGCCGCAGCGATTCGATAGCCAATGTCGTTCAGGCAGCCCACGAAATAGCCCAAAAAGGCGTTAAAGAGATTGTCTTGACGGGCGTTAATATCGGCGATTTTGGAATTCAACAAGGAGAGCGAAAAGAGCGATTCCTCAGCCTTATTCAAGCCTTAGACTATGTAGAAGGTATTGAACGATTCAGGATTTCGTCTATCGAACCTAACTTGCTAACCGATGAAATCATTGACTTTGTGGCGCAGTCCCAACGATTTGTACCTCATTTTCATATCCCGCTGCAGTCTGGTTCTAATAAGGTGTTGGGTCTGATGAAGCGCCGATACCGGCGAGAATTATATACCGAACGGGTTCAAAAAATCAAATCAGTCATGCCCAACTGCTGTATCGGCGTAGATGTGATTGTGGGACATCCAGGCGAAACAGATGCCGAATTTTTGGAAACGTATCAGTTTTTAAACGAGTTATCCATTTCGTACCTACACGTGTTCACGTATTCGGAACGGCCTAATACCGAGGCGCTGTTGATTAAGCCCATTGTGCCGCAACACAAACGTGCCGAACGTTCACGAATGCTGCACATTCTCTCAGATAAGAAAAAAAGAGCTTTTTATGAGTCACAGCTTGGCCACTCAGCCACTGTACTTTTTGAGGAAGATGTTGAAGATGGTTGTATGCAGGGTTTTACCGAAAACTATGTTCGGGTCACGGCTAAGTATGACCCATTGCTAATTAACGAACTCAAAGAGGTTCAACTACTTAACATCAATGAGCACAGCTTAGTAGAAGTAACTGAAATAGAAGAATTTGTAACTCATGCTAAAATGATTTCGGATTTTTGATTTTCGACTTTGGATTGATTTACAGGTATTTATCGGTTATTTACTACGTATTTCTCAATTCATTTTAGTATCATTCATAGCCAGCCTCATGCAGCAAATGAGACAGGCATAAAACAAAGAAGTTGTCCATCAAAGACGAACAACTTCTTGACTACAACAAAACCACAAGCATGCTTGTGGTTTTATTTTAATATTTTTGGTTAAGCCTCTACCAAGTATTCGTCGTGTTGGCTAACATCCAAACCAACTTTTTCGTCCTCTTCTGAAACACGAAGTGGGAAGATTTTGTCAGTGAGGAACAACAAAGCATACGAAGCGGTGAATGCAAAGGCCGAAACAGCAATTAAGGCAATCATGTGAACTTTGAACAATTCAAATTCGCCATACGCCAAGCCGTCAACAGCTACCGCTGAGTTTACTGTTTTGGTGGCAAACAAACCTGTCATAATCATACCCACCATACCGCCGATGCCGTGACAAGGGAATACGTCAAGGGTATCATCTAATGTACCTTTTGCCTTCAAGTGAGCAAAGAAGTTAGAAACAATACCTGCAATGGTCCCGATGAAGATCGCCACAGGAATCGTTACAAAACCAGCAGCCGGTGTGATAGCCACAAGACCCACTACGGCACCAATACAAAAGCCAAGTGACGAGATTTTCTTTCCTTTGGCAGCATCAAACAAAATCCAAGAAAGACCAGCCGCAGCAGCAGCTGTGTTAGTGGTAGCAAATGCCGAAACAGCTAATGGAGAAGCTCCTACAGCAGATCCTGCATTGAAACCAAACCAACCGAACCACAACAGACCTGTTCCTAACAATACGAACGGAATGTTGGCCGGAGGAAGCGTATTGCCCTCAATGTGCGAACGACGACGGCGAAGATAAAGAGCACCCGCCAACGCAGCCCAACCCGCCGACATGTGTACAACCGTACCACCAGCAAAGTCAAGAACTCCTAATTTAAAGAGTAGTCCATCTGGGTGCCAGGTCATGTGTGCAAGTGGAGAATACACCAGCAAACTGAATAAGATTAAGAAAAGCACATACGAGCGGAAGTTAATACGTTCGGCCATAGAGCCAGTTACCAAAGCTGGGGTAATTACGGCAAACTTCAATTGGAAGAACGCAAACAAGGCTAAAGGAATAGTAGCTGCCAATGGCCACGGCTTACCATCTAACACTCCATTGAAGAAGAGAAAGGTAGAAGGATTGCCAATGACACCACCAATTGAATCACCGAATGCCAAGCTGAATCCGACTACTACCCACGCCACACTAATTACACCCATACAGATAAAACTCTGGAACATGGTTGAAATTACATTTTTTTGATTCACCATCCCGCCATAGAAATAGGCAAGACCTGGAGTCATCAAAAGTACCAGGGCAGCCGAAACAAGCATCCAAGCTGTATCACCTGAGTTGATGCCCTCTGTTACAATGCTCGTAGGAAGTGCTGGCACTAAAGCAGCAGCAAAAGCAATCACCAGTAGGATGATTAAAGGTATGTACGATGGTTTTTGCATAACATTAAGGGGTTTAGTTTAAAACTACTTGTGGTTTAAAATAAAGTTTTGGTTAAAGGTGAAATTTTCAAACAGTTAAGCTTAGAATTTAAAAATGGCCGCCATACCCAACGTAGCTTGTGATTTTTGAAGTTTACCATCTCCGTCCACAAACTTATCATGGTTGTAAGAATCAATACGGAGCTCAGGCTTCAACAAAACATGGCCACTAGCGCATGTGATGTTACTTGTCAATGTGAACGACTTTACCATTGTACCGTTTCCGCTAGCATCAACCAAGGCTCGTGTACCGCCAGTATTATCGAAGAAATCATAACGGATTCCAAGACCAAATTTATCGGTGAAAGCGTAGTTTGAATACAAGGCTACACCACCCCAGTTGGTTGATTTGGCAGCATAAGTGCCAGTAAAGTATGGGTTACCTTGTTGATAACCACCTGTTTGCCAACCAGTAACTGCATTAAGACCTACTAAAAACTTGTCAGTAATTTGATAGGTAGTAGTCAAATCATAGATTGCATAAGAACCTGTTGAATCTTTACCATTAGATTTCACATTGGCTTCATTAGAGACCATCGTGTTTAAGTAAACATTCCAACCTTTAGCTGGTGAAACAAACAACTGAGCAATTACTCCTTTTGCACGGTTATTATCTGCTACCAAATCAACATTATTAACTAATCCGACCATCAAATAAGCCTTGTCACTAAAGGCATATTGAGCTTTTACCCCTACATGATAGAATGGACCGTTGTTGAAGAGGTTAGAAAGTGAATAGTTGTAGTTAACGGGAGCATCAATTACTTCGTAGCCGATGTGTGTACCAAACTGACCAGCCGTAATGGTAAACTTATCGGATGCTTTCAGCGTAATGTAGGCTTGTTTGATGGCCAATGACGTAGAAGTGGCAGCACCTGTATTTAAGCTAAAGGTGTTACCATAGTTTCCTAAGTCTGCAAAAGGTCCAAATGCTAAGTCAAACACAGCATCTACTTTAGACGAACTGTAAGTAGCTTTAGTTTGAACTAATCCAACTCCAAATTGCCCGGCACGTTGATCGAAAGCACGAGCACCACCATTGACACCAATGTTATAACGATCTTGTGGAGAGTTGAAGTTCGCAAAAAAGTAAGTGTCCATGTAGCCACTGAAGCTAAATTTTCCATCTTCTTCTTTGGTTTCTTTTACTTCTTTTGCTTTGCCTGCTGGAGGAGTGTCAGTTGCAAATACTTGTAAAGTACAAACCGCAGAAAAGATTGTCAGTAAAAACTTTTTCATAATAATATTTGGTTATTTGGTGAACAATTAGGCGATTGTTTTCATGCCAAATTTTGTAGTTTATTCAATTCTATCCAAATTTTTGGCTAAAAAAAATCCTAAAAATCTCTATTTATTGCAATATTCTTTTATTTATCATATAATTTACACGTATTATTCAAATTTTTAACATTTTTTTGTTGATTGATAATATTTGGTTTTTATATATTTTTTTAAAATTTTCTATAACTTATTCCCAAAAAACCAAAACTTTCAAAAAGGCAATAAAAAACCCCGACCGAGGCCGGGGTTCTAATTAAAATCTAAATTCTTATTCTCCGTGTAGCCAAGCTTTTTTGGCTAGTAAGGTTTCTTCATCTTCCTCATGTTCTGGGTCTGGTACACAACAATCTACTGGACAAACTGCTGCACATTGCGGTTCTTCATGAAACCCAACACATTCGGTACACTTGTCGGGTACAATATAATACAACTCATCAGAAACAGGCGATTGTTTCTCGCTTGCTTTCATTAAAGTGCCATCACCAAGGTCAATTTCATTCAGAGTAGTTCCTCCAGCAAATGTCCATTCTACACCTCCTTCGTAAATTGCAGTGTTGGGGCATTCAGGTTCGCAGGCACCGCAGTTGATGCACTCGTCAGTTATTATAATTGCCATAACTCTCTTAGTTTTGCTTAGGTTTGGTATCTTTGTGAGGTAAATTCAAAGAAACCAAAATTGTATTTTTTTAATTAAAGAACAAAATTATACTACTAAAGTTTACTAAACAAGTAAAAAATTATTTTCCTACTTGTTAGGTAGAGAATAGCCATGGGTATTACACTTTCGGATAAAATCCAAGCATTTTCAGAATTGGGGAAACAACTGAATTCTCCCGCCTTTCGCACTACATTGGATGAATGGGCTTTTAAAGCTTATCAGACTAATAATTGGTTTACGGAAACATCTGTTTTTCAATCGCTCCAAAATATCGCTAAGGGCTATTTGGATGCTGAACGCTTACGCACATGGACGAATGGCTATCGTTTCCCGCAAAGCTTTTCTCCTAAACGAGTCGGTTTGATTTTGGCGGGAAACATCCCAGCCGTTGGTTTTCATGATATTCTTTGTGTGCTCATGGCCGGGCACAAAGCCCTCATTAAAGCAAGTTCGCAAGATTTTGTACTTATCAAAGAAATTATAAAACAAATTATCGAAATAGAGCCTCGATTTGCCGAACAAATTGAATGGACAGAACGCCTTAATCATGCAGAAATGCTCATTGCTACGGGTAGTGACAACTCGGCAAGGTATTTTGAATATTATTTCCGAGACAAGCCACATATCATACGAAAAAATCGAACCTCGGTGGCTGTGCTTAATGGCAACGAAACAGCCTCTGATTTTGAGGGTCTCGGCAATGATATTTTAAGTTATTATGGGTTGGGTTGTCGAAATGTGTCCAAACTTTTTGTACCTGCAGATTACGACTTCACAGCCTTTTATGAAGCGATCGAAGACCAAGGTGATGTGTTTTTGCATCATAAATACAAAAACAATTATGATTACAACAAGTCTATTTATTTAGTCAATCAGCAGCCACATTATGATAATGGTTTTTTGATACTCAAACCTGATGAGACCTTGGTATCGCCTATCAGTGTTTGCTTTTATGAGCACTATACTGACCAGCATCAGCTTAGTGCTCAATTAACAGCGTTTGAACCAAAAATACAATGTATTGCCTCTGCCAATGCTTGGTGGCCCCATAGTGTGGCCTTTGGTACCACTCAACAGCCTAACCTAACCGACTATGCCGATCAGGTAGATACGCTAAAGTTTTTATTGGAGAATTAACCCCCTAATAATTCTACCTTGATTTATGTCCATGCCATTAACCGAACTACCAACCTTTCAATAGCGCCAACTCTTCAAATCAGCATCTTTTGGCGCAGTTTTTTCCATGATTTTTAGGATTTTTTGTAAATACATGGTATTATATCGCAAGCGGCTGATGTAATTGGGCACATTGGGGTCGCCATTCCAACAATGTTCAAAGCGGTCTCCATAGGCCACTTCTCCATCATAAGATGGATTTTGAGTCGTTTTCAAGAAATCTTCCATCAAATACACCGCATTGTTGAGGTAGTAGTTGTCCATGTCACCGCAATAGATGTGAATTTTATGCTGTAACTTGGGTCCAAGTATTTTCCAATCTCGCTTCAATATATGCAGCAAATCGTAGTTTTCACGCCAATACGATGCCACTTGGGGGTCAATCTCGCCCGTCAATTTATTGAAAATCCGCTTGGGATATCCATCTTCGCCACAAGGCGAGTACACTGCCTCCCAAATATCCCATTGCCCGCCTGAGCGAGTTTTGTCTCCGAGAGCTAGTTCATGCCAGTTCATATCTTCTACCGTACATTTCACGGTACCTAAGTAGTCTCTTTTCCCTGGGATTTTTGTTTTTTTCCACGGACTCTCGTAATAATAGGCATTTTTAAACTTATACAAGTCAATGGATGAAAACGCCGAAAATGAAATCGGGTCTGGGCAAGCCGCAAAACAACTACCATATTGGTCAGGGTATTTGATTTGAACGGCCAATGCCTCCCATCCACCCGTAGAACCTCCATACAGGAAGCGTGCCCAACCTTGACCAATGCCTCTAAACTGCTTTTCGATATAGGGAATCAGCTCGTAGGTGATGGCATCACCATATGGGCCCATATTTTCGGAGTTTACGGCATACGAGTCATCATAAAAAGGGGTAGCATGTTGAATTTCAATGACTAAATAGCGAGGAAAATTGGGGCTAGTCCATTGTTTGTAAAAATTATAGGCTTCTTGCGCTACGATTTTTTTGTAGCCATATAGATGAAATCGCTCAATATAGTCGGTTGTATCCATGTTGGCAGGAGGAGGCGTTTCGCTAAAGCCACTAAAGTCAGCAGGGAAATGCCCATGAAATACACAGAGTGGGTATCGAGACTCGGGATGCTCCTCAAAACCAGCAGGCAACAACACATGTGCTCCTAAGTACATGTCCCTTCCCCAAAATTTGCTCAACAACTCCGATTTGATTTTAATATGCTTGATAAACTTGGTGTCTTTCGGTTCTGGCAAAGCAGGGTTTACGTTGGAAAGAGTAATGCTGACTGTATTTTTCCCCTTGGGGTCAATAGTAACTCTTTGTGGTGTGCTAAATAAATTACCAGGAGCCGTTCGCCACTGCTGACCTTCTCCTCTATCCATCGGCAACTTTACGGTATGACCATCTGCACGATAGAAGGTCTCGTACTTGTGCAACATCGCTTGCACATAGTACTCTCCTTTTGGAATTTGGTTGATCGAACGAATCGGATACCCAAATGCTTTACTATCTATTATTACTGGTTGATTGGGTTTCCAACTGTTAGCATCCAGACCAAACACCAATTGAGTTGGGTCATCATCTGAAACTTGATTGCGTGGTTCCGTTTTGTTGTTTTTGGACACAAACAACAAAATACGACCATCTAAAGTACTGCTGCCGATTTCGTTCGGAAATGAAATCGTGATTTTGGTTTGAGCTGAAACAACTTGTGTAATGCCCAATAGCAAGATTGTCAGGTAGATACGCATGGGTTTGGTTTTATTGGAAACAATTCAATTTTTGGAAGTTACGGAGTCTATTCAGCATCAAGCCAAGAAGAAGAATAGACAACTAACGTTCTAACTTAAAATTTTTATCTATCGTCGGCCTTTCGTCTTTGTTTGCCACAGCCCAGCCCGTCAGATAAATCCAGCGTGTCATGTTTGCCAATTTTTGAATATCAATTCGTTCTGGTTCGTCTTTGGGAGTATGATAGTCGGCATGGAGCAGTGTTGTGAAACAAATGGCCGGAATGTTCAGTCGAGCATAGGGCAAATGGTCGCTCCTGAAATACCAGCCTTCTGGATGATCGGGGCGGTCCCACAGCGTGTCAAGTTTAAAATGAGTAAGGGAATTATTAACCTCCAATGCTTCATTAACCAAGGGTAATGAGTTTCGGTGTGGTGGTTGTGAACCCAATAAAGCTGCACTATCGGGAGCGTTTCTACCTATCATTTCGATATTCAAGACAGCAGCAATAGACTCTTTGGGTACCGTAGGGTGAGCAGTGTAATAGCGAGATCCAAGCAAGCCTCGTTCTTCGGCACCATGAAAGACAAAAAGTGCAGAGCGTCGGCCTGGTTTCTTCGCAAAAGCCCGCATGATGGCCATGGCAGCGGCACACCCAGTAGCATTGTCGTCGGCGCCATTAAAAATAGAATCACCTGCGACGGCTCTTCGGATACCGTCGTGGTCTTGGTGCGTACTAAACAGCACATATTCATTTTTGAGTGATGGATCGGTACCTTCTACTTTGGCGATGATGTTGACAGAAGGGTAATTAAAACTCTCTACGTTCACAATATTTGTAAACTGTTGGTTGGGTTGTTTGACCCACTCGATGGCTCTTGACGGTAGCCAAATAGTAGGCGCTTGGGCAAAAACTCGGGTATTGGGTCCACCGGGTAAGTCGTAGCGGCCTAGTTCGAGTGTGCTGCCAAAGGTCTCGAAAACCCGTTGCGCTCGTTCATCCGATACAATCAATACTGCAACTGCCCCTGCTTTTATCAATTCTGCTGATTTCCGCTGAAATGTAGCATTCATAAAGCGACGAAAACTTAACTCATTTGGTGGATTACCCGAAAATTCTAAGGCTACTGCTTTACCTTTGATGTCAACTTTGGCTAACTCCTCCGGCGAAGCCTTTCCCACAAATACCAAAGGGGCATCAACTGAAGCAATGGCAGGCGTAATCACCAAAAGATCTCGACCATACTCCAATGTTCGATTCCCGACTACAAAGCGACTAGTTTCGCTGATTCGAGTGCGTTGTAAATGGAAAAATTGAAAAAATGTACCATCGTCGCCTACAGGTTTTAAGCCCATAGCTCTAGCTTGCTCTGCTATCCACATCGAAGCCTTTAGTTCATCCAGAGAGCCTGCTTGTCGTCCTCGAAAATGATCATCAGAAAGTGAAAATAAATCTCGTTTCAACTCAGCTTCCTTGATGGTTGACAGCGCATTATCTGTTTTTTGTTTTTTGGTTTGAGCCAACAATGGCTGAGAAACAACAACTGCCAACAACCAACAGATAAGTGCATTTAAAAGAAAATTCATGATTGGTTTCATCCTAAAAATGGTCATTTGTACAAGCTTATTGAAAAATAGTACATGAAAACTAAAGAATGGTCTTTAACTTTAGATTTCGATAAAAATACGAAAAAACAGACCAAATTCAGCATTTTTGACTAAATTTGTTAATAGAGTCTTCGACAAAATTGAGTTAACACGGTCTGTTTTATGCAATTCTCTCACCTTCACTGTCATACACAGTATTCGCTACTCGATGGAGCGGCTGATATTACCAAGCTTTTCAAAAAAGCGGCTGCCGATAACATGCCCGCTGTAGCCATTACTGACCACGGCAATATGTTCGGGGCTTTTGAATTTGTAGCAGCGGCTGGGAAATATGGTGTCAAGCCTATCGTAGGCTGTGAGTTCTATGTTGTCGAAGACCATACTCGTAAGCAATTTACCAAAGAACAGCGAGATGTGCGTTATCACCAACTGCTCTTGGCTAAAAACGCTACCGGTTATAAAAATCTGGTCAAACTCTGCTCGCTGGGCTATATTGAAGGATTATATGGCAAGTACCCACGTATCACCAAAGCACTGATTGAGCAATACAAAGAAGGCCTAATTGCCACCACGTGTTGCATTGGGGCGATGGTGCCTAAGACCATCTTGCGCAAAGGAGAAGAAGAAGGAGAAAAAGAATTTCGCTGGTGGCTCGACCGCTTTGGTGATGACTATTATGTTGAGTTTCAACGCCATGAGATTCCTGACCAAATCAAAGTCAATGAAGTACTGGTACGCTTTGCCCGCAAGTATAACGTCAAGATGATTGCGTCTAACGACTCGCATTACGTGGACCGTGACGACTGGGTAGCGCATGACATCTTGCTGTGTGTCAACACCAACGAGAAACTGAGCACCCCTTCGGCCAAGGAGATTTCGGACGATGAAACCATGCAACGTGGCAAACGTTTTGCTTTTTTTAACGACCAATTCTACTTCAAAAATACAGCCGAGATGACCACGTTGTTTGCGGACTTACCAGAGGCCATTGACAACACTAACGAAATAGTTGGCAAAGTAGAGACACTCAAGCTCAAGCAAGACATTATGCTGCCCAACTTCCCGATTCCAACGGAGTTTCAGCTGCACACCGAGGATACACTTAACCAATGGGAATATTTAAAACACCTCACTTACGAAGGTGCCAAAATGCGCTACATTGACATTTCACCCGAAACACAAGAGCGCATTGATTTTGAGCTATTTACTATCCGAACAATGGGCTTTGCGGGGTACTTTCTCATTGTAGCTGACTTTATCAAGGCAGGTCGTGACATTGGGGTGATGGTAGGTCCTGGGCGGGGTTCGGCGGCAGGTTCGGTGGTGGCGTACTGCATTGGGATTACCAACATTGACCCTATCAAGTATAACCTGCTGTTTGAGCGTTTCTTGAACCCAGACCGCAAATCCATGCCCGATATTGATACGGATTTTGACGATGAAGGCCGCCAAAAAGTGATTGATTATGTGGTAAAAAAATACGGGCGTAATCAAGTGGCACAGATTGTTACCTATGGCACCATGGCCGCCAAATCGGCAATCAAAGACGTGGCTCGTGTAATGGAACTACCATTAGACGAATCAAATGCTTTGGCCAAATTAGTACCTGACAAGCCTACCTACAACATGACGTTGCAAAAAATCTTCTTTTCGCCCATAGAAGGAGAAGGTGGATTGGCACAAATGATTCAAACCGAGGAAGTGCAGAACGTCAGGCGATTGCGAGAATTAAAAGAAGGTAACGACCTCACAGCCAAAGTATTGAGTCAGGCTATCAAGCTGGAAGGAACCGTCCGAAACACGGGGATTCATGCAGCGGGCATCATCATTGCCCCGCACGATTTGACCACCATTTTGCCCGTTGCTACTTCTAAAGAAACGGAATTGTTGATCACTCAATTTGAGGGGAAAATCATCGAGGATGCAGGCGTAATCAAAATGGACTTTTTAGGATTGCGCAACTTGAGTATTATCAAAGAATGTTTGGAGCTGATTCGTCAAAATCATGGGGTGGAGATTGATATTGACAACATCCCACTAGACGATAAGGAAACCTTTGAGATTTTTCAACGGGGCGAAACCAATGCAATTTTCCAGTTTGAATCCGACGGGATGAAGAAGTACATGAAAGACCTCAAGCCCGACCGTTTTGAGGACTTGATTGCCATGAACGCCTTGTATCGTCCCGGTCCCATTGCCTACATTCCCAACTTTATCAACCGCAAGCATGGCCGAGAAGAAGTGATTTACGACTTACCCGAGATGGAAGAGTATCTATCTGATACTTACGGCATTACGGTGTATCAAGAGCAGGTCATGTTGTTGTCGCAGAAGCTGGCAGGTTTTACCAAAGGCGATGCCGATACCCTCCGCAAAGCCATGGGAAAAAAGCAAAAAGACGTGTTGGACAAGATGAAAAGTAAGTTCATGGAAGGTTGCGGAAAAAATGGCTTAGACCTAAAAATTTGCGACAAAGTCTGGACCGACTGGGAAGCCTTTGCTAGCTACGCCTTCAACAAATCGCACTCTACTTGCTATGCTTTTGTGGCCTACCAAACGGCCTATCTCAAAGCCCATTACCCCAGTGAGTACATGGCGGCGGTATTGACGAGCTCATTGGGCAACATCGAAAAAATTACCTTCTTCCTCGAAGAATGTCGCAACTTGGGCTTGCCTGTGTTGGGGCCCGACGTCAACGAGTCGTCACGATCATTTAGCGTGAACAAACAAGGGCAAATCCGCTTCGGCTTGGGTGGTATCAAAGGCGCAGGCGATGCAGCGGTAGAATCTATCATTGACGAACGCAAACAACGAGGCATTTACAAAGACGTTTTTGACTTCGTAAACCGTGTAAACTTGCGAACCGTCAACAAAAAAACACTTGAAAGTTTGGCCTATGCAGGTGCTTTCGATAGTTTCTCCATCCATCGAGCCGTTTATTTTGACACTTCAACCGGTGGTACGTTCATCGAAAACCTGATTCGTTACGCCAACAGGCAAGCCGAAGACAAAGCCGCTTCTCAGTCCTCGTTGTTTGGTATGATGGAAAATGGCGGGGGGGCTGGCGTATCTACACCCAAAATTCCTGTCGTAGAACAATGGGGACCGCTTGAAAAACTAAAATATGAAAAAGACGTGGTTGGGATTTACATTTCCGGCCATCCTCTTGATGATTTTCGACTAGAATTAGATAGTTTTTGTAATTGTACCCTCGATAAAGTGCTCGAATTTAAAAACAAGGAAATTGCAATTGCAGGAATAGTAACCTCCGTTCAGGAACGTTATTCAAAGAATGGTAATCCCTTCTGTATCTTCAAGTTAGAAGATTATCAAGGAAGTTTGGAGTTATCTTTATTTGGAAACGATTACGTCAACTTGGGTCGGTATGTGGTGCAAGACCGATTTTTGTACATCAAAGGAAAAGTTCAAACTCGATGGGGAAGCCAAGACAATTGGGAATTTAAGATTCAAAATATCCAATTACTCAATGAGATACGAGAAAAGATGTGCAAAGAGGTCTATGTTCAAATAGAACTGAATCATGTCAGTCCTCTTCTGGTCAAACAGTTAAATTCCATAGTGAGTGAAAACCCTGGCACTTGCAATCTACTAATGACCGTTTTTGACCGTGATGAAAAAGTAGATGTAACACTCTTGTCTCGTAAAAACAAGGTTGCCATTTCTAATGAATTTCTACAAGGACTCAGAGAGTGTGATGGAATTAGTTTTAAATTGAACTAAGCTATCAAAATTTACTAAACTACTGATATTCAATTTGTTTATAACGTCATTAAAACCAATCAATCTGAAAATAAACAGCATTTTTTGATAAAAAAATAGAATCCTTACTGACATGGGAACTAATCTAAAGGATGCGTATGTTTCAGTGTTAATTAAACATTGAACGAAATAATCATGGCAAAAGCAATTGAATTAACAGACAGTAATTTTGAAGAAATAATCAACTCAGGCCAAACAGTTTTAGTAGATTTCTGGGCAGCTTGGTGTGGTCCTTGTAAGCAAATTGCACCCATCGTAGATGAATTAGCCAACGAACTTGAGGGCAAAGCAGTAATCGCTAAAATGGACATCGATTCTAACGATAATACACCTATCAAATTGGGAATTCGTAGTATCCCAACGTTGATGATTTTTAAAGATGGTCAGTTGGTTGATAAAGTAGTAGGCTTGGCTCCCAAAGCTATATTGAGTCAAAAAATAGCTGCTCAACTTTAATCTTCTCCCTTACTGGACACTAAAAAACCTTTGGCTTGGCCAAAGGTTTTTTAGTGTCCAGTCGCCTTAGTAGTTGACCTTCGGTATGTACTTTAATCCATGTTTTATCGTTTTGTCAGAAAGCCACTCCTTATGAAACATTATTCACTGCTCTTCTTTCTATTATTTAACTCTGTTGTTTGGGCACAAACTACAGACAGCACCGCCAAGCAAGTAACCATTCGATTAACTCAAGGAAATACGCTTATTGGAAAGTTGGTTCGTGAAACCGCCGAGTTGCTCGAACTGGAATCGCCTCAACTTGGAAAAATAATAATAGCAAGAGAACAAATCCAGTCTATCGAATACAATAAAACAACTGGCAAGTCAATTGTACCGATGGCTCCATATCGGTATTTATTCAATCCGGCAGCTTACAATGTGCCAGAGGGAAAATGGTACTATACCAATGCCTATTTTTCGTTTAACTCGTTTACGTATGGCCTTACAAACAGCGTTTCAATCCAATTAGGTACCGAAGCCATTAGTACCTTGACAGGTCATTTTACATTTATGGGAGCGCTCAAAGCTACTGGAAGAATTTCAGAAATGATTGGTGTGGGTCTGAATATAAACTACTTACGAATCTCAGACCTTACTGGCCTTGGTTATTTTCACGGTTATACAACGATCGGGAAGCCAGACGCTAACTTTACCATAGGTGCAGGGTATGGATTAGCTGGAGGAGAGTGGTCCAATTCTCCTTTAATTAGTTTTTCTGGGATGAAAAGAATAAGCAATAAAATCGCATTAGTTACGGACAATTTTTTCTTGCCCAACCTTGACGATCAGTTCAATGGCTTTATTTCGTATGGTATCAAAATTTTAGGAAAACGCATGAATGCCGATGTCGGCTTCTTGAATAACAAATCAATTTTCGAAAGCTTTCCAGTGGGCTTTCCGTATGCCAGTGTGTTTGTAAAAATGGGAAAAATGCCATAGCAACTCATCTCAACTAATTGCTACTCTTCAAAAAAGCAAGTACTCCCTCCTACCCAATCGAAATCTTTGTTGAAACGAACGCCAATCATTTCACCTCGGCTCAAGCGTGCCAAATTGGTCAATAAAGTAGGCCGTGCTTCTCCCTTTGGCCAAATATACAACATCCGAATTTCGCATTTGACCAAACCGTCTAAGGCTTGAACCACAGGCTCGTAGTTGACTTTTCGTTGTAAAATATAGTTTTCGGGGTCTTGAATTGAGGTCAAATCAGCGGCTGTGATATGCAATTTAACTCCGCTTCCAGCAAACGAAAAAAGTGGTTTGAGTACATAATTTTCTAAATCAGCAGGAAAATCCCCTCCAAATTCGCTAACAAAGCGAGTATCAGGCACATAAGGACTTTTCAAGAAAGGCATGGTATATTTGCTAATTCTGAAAAACCAGTTCGGATGTCCAATCCACTCAACGTCCACATCGTCTGTAAAATTGAATTCGGTTTTCAAGTCAGGAAAATTACCCAAATCATCAAAAATCAACCGATTGTATATCCTCTTAATTGGGGTTTTTGTTCCTTTGTTATCATAAAATAACTGACGCCCTTCTTTTTGAATTTTGGTATAGCAAACAGCCTTGACACCTATGAATCGAAGTGTAGCCGCAAAGTCAATCCGAGTTTTTTGTTGTTCGGGGTAGATTTCCAGCAAAATCACCTCATCGGGGTTGGCATCACCCACAATCATCTGCTGAAGGGTTGCATAGTACTCAGTCGTACTCAAGCCACCAAAGATGTTTCGGTGAGAGTCAGGTACATAAAAAAACTTTCGGTACAAGTCTGAAACATAAGCCTGAAACCCAAAAATAGAAGGAAATCCCTGCAACTCAATAAGTTGAGGAGTAAGCTCCCCTTTCTCATCACGGCATACAGCAAAGTCAATCGCCAAAAACGATGTATGGTCATTTTCGTTGGGTACCACCTGATTGGCCGGGATTGCTTGTTGTGTTTTTGCTTTGAAATCAGGTTGCACAATCACATCCACAAAACTTTCACAAGCTGTCTTGATTTTGTCGCCAAGTTGCTTGGGTACAAAAACGGGCGTTTCGGCCACCCGAAACTCCAACTGATTCGGAAAATCTTGGTGAATTTGCTGGAGCATTTCCTGATAACGCTCCACCGAAAAGGTACTGTTGTATTTAGCTCTGATTTCAGCTTGCATGTTGAGTTATCCGTTATTGATTCAACCAGACGCATTTTATCGTCTTTCAGACATCCAATTACCTATTTGAATTGTGGAAGCAAAAAAGCCATATATACTGATAATCAGCACCTTATTTCTTTTTTAGTTCCTAACTCTTTTCACACAGGTAGTCCCGTTCGAGAAAGATTAATCCAACAATTTACAGATTTAGACTAACTCTCCCATCAAATGCTCTGCGGCAGTTCGTAAAAAGGTCGGCAAAATCACAGACTCCGTCAGAAGTATTTTTTCGGGATCGTTGAGGTGTTCAATCATGTCATTGAGTTTAGCTTCACCGTGGTTATGAATCACCTTTTCTCTCACTTCGGGTTTCGAAAAGTGATACGACATCCCCATCGAATCGGCCTCGGGGTGGAATTGTGTTCCGAAGATTTCAGGCGTAAATCGTACGGCCATAATGGCACGTTCTAAGGGCACATGCGGTCTGATTTTTTCCCGACAAAGCACCTTTGCTCCGATTTGCTCGATTCGTTGAAAATTAGCCTCAACTAATTGGTAATCACGGGAATCAACTGCCCAAAATGGATCAGGCAATGCTTCAAAAAAAGGTTCTACTTGCCCGTCGTGGGTTTTGTGAATCGGAAACGTCCCAAACGAAGTGGACCTGCGCTTTTTGACTGTGCCAATCCCTACATGCCGACTCACCATCTGGAAGGAATGGCAAATCAGAAACACGTATTTTTTGCGGGATTCTTGGCGGTTGTACCGCACTACTGAATCGAACCAATCAAAAAAACGATGTTCCCACACTTCGTCAGAGAGCAAGGGGCTGCCTGGTCCACCCGACGAGATATACACGTCATAACTTAAATCGGGCACTTGGGCCTTGCTACGAACGTCAAAAAAATCAACTCTTAAATCAGGGACTTCGGTTTCGGCAAAGTTTTCTAAAATTTCCTTGATACACCGCATTCCTTGGTTCGGCTCTCCCTGATACATGTCTAACACTGCAATTTTTAACATAGCTCGTGCTGGTTTATTGCCAAGTAATGCCGTGTTCGGTTTCTGAAATAATATAATCCATTACAGCTTTTAAATCTTGGGTTTGTTCAAATACGGCTAACTGGCGGTCGGCACCAGTACCCGTTGCTAAAATCTTGTGGATGTATTCTACCTCGTGGCGAGAACCTAATTGATCAACTACATCATCCACAAAGTCAATGAGTTCTTCGGCCAAATCCATGTAGGGTACTTCTTGTTCTTTGCCAAAATCTATCAATTTCCCGTGGATACCATAACGAGCTGCCCGCCATTTGTTTTCGTTGATGAGCGCTTTACGATACAAACGGAAGTTAAGATTTTTCTGCATCAGATTGTAGATTTTCACCACAATAGCTTGCATCAAGGCCGCCAAGCAAATGGTTTCGTCTATTCGCATGGTGATGTCACAAATCCGAAACTCAATGGTATCAAAATACGGGTGAAGGCGGATATCCCACCAAATCTTCTTCCCATTGTCAATACAGCCTGTTTTAACCAGTAGCTGTATGTATTTGTCGTACTCTGAAGCACTGGCAAAAAACTCAGGAATGCCTGTTCGAGGAAATTTATCAAATACCTTTGAACGATACGATTTGAAGCCCGTGTCACGTCCACACCAAAAGGGCGAATTGGTTGAAAGCGCATAAATATGCGGCAAGAAGTACCGCACGGCATTCATAATCTGTAAACCAATCTCTCGGCTCGGAATACCCACGTGTACGTGCAGTCCAAAAATCAAGTTAGAACGAGCCACATCACGCATTTCGCTAATCAGTTGGTCGTAACGCTCGTTGGGCGTAATCAGCTGATCTACCCAATCCGAAAAAGGGTGCGTACCCGCAGCTGCCACTTTCAGCCCTTGATTGCCTGCCAATTCGATGATTTGCTTGCGCAAAAACGTTACTTCTTGGCGAGCTTCGTCAATGTTTCTACAAATGTTAGTACCCACCTCTACCACGGCTTGGTGCATTTCGGCTTTGACTCGCTCCTGCAGAATAATTTGCCCTCCTTCCACGATTTTGCTCATATGAGAGCGCAGTTCTCTGGTAACAGGGTCAATGGTTTGAAATTCTTCTTCTATCCCTAACGTGAAAACGTGTGCCATAAAGTCTGTTGATTATGAGTCTCCAAATGAATTCAAAGCCAGCGAAGGGGGTAATTTATCCGCTAAATTTGAGAAGTGAGAACAACACTTTAATACCGCTCAGTACTAAATCGTTATTAGTTACTTGTTCGTCGCAACCTTTTATTAACCAGATACTTAATAAAGATTTAGGACTTAAACATAGCATACACTAATTTTCAACAAGCACTTCTCAGCAGTTGCTTTCAGTATAAACTATCCGTTCTCACTTCTCTGTATTACCTTATTTCTTCTTTGGTTTAGCTACTTTCTCTACCTTTTCAACATCGCCTTTTGCTAAGTTGGTGAGGGGCAAATTCATAGCAGAAGTTCGAGCAAACGAACCCCACGTAAGGTTGGTTTTTCCTTCTTTGTGGTTTTCGGCACGCTCAATGGCGTAGCGAGCAGAGGTCTCAACCACCCATTCAAAGTTTTCTTGGCCTACCGAATACACATCGGCATCAGGAGCCGGATTACAGAAATCAATAGCAATGGGTATGCCGTCTCTTACAGCAAACTCCACGGTGTTGAAATCGTACCCTAAACCTTTGCAAAGGCGAAGCACATAATCCTCTACCGTGGCGAGTAGTTTTTTAGCTTCTGGGCCAGTAGGCATGTCGGCCACATACCGTAGGTGGTGCGGGTTACGTGGTTCGTAGGCCATGATACGCACGTACTTGCCACCAATGCAATAGCAACGGAAATAATCAGTAAAGTCAATAGCTTCTTGAAGGAGCATAACCAACTGACCTGTTTCATCATACGAGTGGAAAAGTTCTTCGGCTGAGTGTACTTTATATACATTTTTCCAGCCACCTCCAGCGTGTGGTTTCATGAAGGCTGGAAAGCCTATGTATTCGAAAATCTCACTCCAGGGCTGCATTTGAAGGTTACGAAATGAAGTCTCGCTGGTATCGGTAGGGCGCTCTTTCGAAGGTAAAAGCACTGTTTTGGGTACTGGAACGCCTAATTTGGTAGCCAGACAGTTATTGAAAAATTTCTCATCAGCACTCCACCAGAAAGGGTTGTTGATTACTGCCGTTCCACAAAGCGCCGCATTTTTGAGATAGGCTTTGTAAAACGGTACATCTTGAGAAATACGGTCAATAATAACCGCATAATCGACTGCCTCGCCTTGAATTACCTGGTTGATCGAAACGGGTTCAGCCATAATCCCTGACGGTGCAATCTGATTAACTCGCTCTACAAACGCTTGAGGGTAGGTGTTTTCCATCCCGTGTAAAATTCCAATTTTCTTCATTTGATGATGAATTTTGATGAAAAAATGAGTTTTGCAGTGCTGAACTGCTATTGTGCTGTTAATGAATCAAATACACGCTGCAAATTTCGGCAAAATGTATCATATCTTTGACAAATATTCTGGAAACATTTCACGCCAGATAGGCCAATCGTGATTTCCATGCCAACGCACATCTAACCAATGCGGTATGTTTTTGGCAGCTAAAATTCCTGCTAATCGTTCATTTTCGGGCTTGCAAAAATCAGCATTACAAGTACCAAGCGCTATTGACATTTGCCACAAATGTGAATTATTGGCATTGGGTAAATAATCTGGCGGATTGTTAAAATACACATTGTCGTCGTAATACCCATTCAAAAACCCCCGAATATCAAAGGCGGCCCCCATTGTAAACAAATGCGAAACACGGTCAGGATGCTTAAATGCAACATTAGCTGCCTGAAACCCTCCAAAGCTACAACCTGCTACGGCCACTTTGTCAGTGTTACATTCGTAACAAACATAAGGGATAAATTCTTCGTACAAAAATCGGTCGTATTGGATAGCGTTGCGAACTCGGATTGAGGGGTGCAAATGCTTGCCATACCAAGAATCTAAGTCAATGCTATCAATACAGTAGAGTTTGACTTTGCCCGTTTCGACAAACCAACGAACCGACTCTACCAACTGGAAATCTTTGGCTTGGTAATAGCGGCCCATCGAAGTCGGAAAGATAATGACCGGATAGCCCCAATGCCCGTAAACCAGCATCTCGATGTCTCGACCGATGCGATGTGAATAGTAGCGATTATAACGTTCGTTCAAGTGCCTAATAATTGGTTATATTGCAAAGTAGTAGAGTTGTAGCAATTGTCCAAAAAATGGCCCAGCAAAATCTGCAACTTTAGGCTTTTTTTTAATATTGATAAAACGTAAACGCAACAACGTATTGATTATCAAAAAGTTACCAAATTGCGAATTATTGACTAAATGAACATAATGATTTTACCTATCGAACAAACCCATGCGATTCGTATTTTTGCCCCTGCTAATTCATCACCTAACTATGTCATTTTTTGAAAAATTACTTCATCATTCGCAGGAAGTAAGCTCTTTTGAACAAGAAATTTATGCTCAACATCTCCATCGGAATGTTCGTTTAACGATTATTTTACCTCCCGAATACCACAATTCGTTTTTTATTTTTAGTCATTACCGAGTCATCTATTTCAACGATGGGCAAGATTTTCACGCTTTGCACATGAACGAAATCGTCAGCCGACTTTATAAAGAAGACAAGCTCAAGAAAATTATTATTGTGGGTATCCACGCCAATGCTGACCGCTTGCAAGAGTATGGTACAGCCTGCCAAGCCGACTATAAAAATCGAGGTGCTAAAGCTGGTACCCATTCCAAATTTGTGGTGGAAGAATTAGTACCGCACATCGAAAATCATTTTAGGGTGAAACGAGGTGCCGAAAATCGGGTAATGGCTGGGTTTTCGTTAGGTGGATTGTCGGCGATGGATATAGGTTGGAATTATGCGCACTATTTTTCAAAAATTGGCGTATTTTCGGGAGCTTTGTGGTGGCGCAAACGAGCCTACGAAGACCATTACGACGACCATAACGACCGAATTATGCACGTACAGGTCCGAAATGGTCACTATCAGCCCCATTTGAAGTTTTGGTTTGAAGCCGGTACTAACGACGAAACATCAGACCGAAACGGAAACGGTATCATTGATGCTATTGACGATACCTTAGATTTGATAAAGGAACTGGAAGGAAAAGGCTACCAGAATGGCAAAGAGATACGGTATGTGGAGGTGCAAGGAGGAATGCACAATCAAGAAACGTGGGCGCAGGTGATGCCCGATTTTCTGGTTTGGGCTTTTGGGCGATAATTTTTTGTGATTTACCCAACCTTTTCCTGAATAACACCGTCTTCTTTAAAAGCTCCAATGAGTAGTTAATACAGGAAAATCCACAGCTAACGCTTTATGACACGGTACGAATTCTTGAAACAAATGGGTTTTAGAGGGGCAGCTCTCATGGCGGCTATGTCTGCGTGTGTAAAAGAAGAAGACACTTATGTGCCGGCTTTGACGTTAGACCCTAACAAGCCTACAACCCCTACTACTCCTACCACTCCAACTCAGCCCGTTGACCCGACCGATTTGAGTACTATCAAAAACCCTTTGCTCAAAATCACTTTAGCTACTTCGAATCTAAAAACGGTAGGAGGCTACCTCGTCCAAAGTGGCATTGTGGTAGCTCAGGTAAGCGCAGGTGTTTACGCTGCAGTAACTCAAACCTGCACGCATCAACCTAAAAAGCAAATCATTTACAACAGCGGTGAGTTTTATTGTACTGCTCATGGCGCCCGATTCAGCATCAATGGAGTGGGATTGAATAGCTTAGGTAGAAGTCCTCTCACCACTTACAAAACAGCGACCGATGGCACTACGCTTCTAGTGTATTCATAATGGTTTGATATAACATCCACATCTAATTTTTACATCGTTCACCTAAAAGTTGAGAATTTATGAAAGCAATCTTGCTATTTTGCTTCGTAGTAGTTAGTTCGGGGCAGTGGGGTACTGATTTTAAACATGCCAAAGATGAAGCCCATCAGGCGCACAAACTCATCTTGTTGAATTTTTCTGGCTCTGACTGGTGTGGCCCTTGTATTAAGCTCAAACGAGATATCCTGGACAACGAGGAATTTTTGCAATTTGCCCAAAACAAATTAGTCTTGGTACGTGCCGATTTCCCTCGAAACAAAAAAAATCAATTATCGCCCGAAATCACAAGCCATAACGAAGCTTTGGCCGAAATCTATAACAAAGAAGGTAAATTTCCTTATACAGTGTTGCTCAATGCCGACGGCGAAGTGCTGAAAGAATGGGACGGATTTCCAAAGTCACTTAGTATTACTTCACTCATGGAGGACATCGAATCGGCGTCGCCCAAGGTGAGATAAAGGATGAGAAAAATTACCTTGGCGATTGGGCTGGTAGCCAGCCTTCTCACCAACGGCTATAGTCAAAAAAAGCCAAGTGCAACCAATACTAATTACGAAACTCGCCCTCTGACCATAGATGAGGTCAATTTAGTGACAAGTTATTACTCGCAAGATGGAAATAACTCAGCCGTTACAGGCGGAAAAGGAACCGAAAAGCTCTGGGATTGGGCCAACTCAATTGACATTAAGCTCTCTGCTGTGGACAAAAGGAAACGTCAGCATTCGTTTTCATTGGACTTCAACATTGACCACTATTCTTCGGCTTCGTCTGATAAAATAGACCCCTTGACCATATCGTCGGCTTCTATGAAGGATACGCATATTTATCCTTCGTTGTCGTGGAATGTCAAAAATGCAGAAAAAAGAACTTCATGGGGAGTTGCGCTCAACTACTCCACGGAGTATGACTACAAGTCGTATGGGTTAAACGCCAATTTTTCGAAGCTCTCCAAAGACAACAATCGGGAGTTCATGATTAAAGCCTCTGCGTTTTTTGATACGTGGACAGCCATTTTACCAGCAGAACTCCGGCCTGTCACCTATGGCTCGGGAGCAAGAGACGATATGGAGGGTGTCCAGAAAAAGCCTCGGAATTCGTACAGTATGGCCCTTTCATTGTCTCAAATTTTGACCCAGCGCTTTCAAGTATTGGTCATGGTTGAGCCATCGTTTCAAAATGGATTGTTGAGTACGCCCTACCATCGAGTATATTTTTCGAATGGAACCGAGTCGGTGGAGCGGCTGCCAGGTACTCGATTTAAGCTCCCTATTGGATTGAGAGGTAGTTATTTTATTGGTGACAACTTCATTTTGAGGGGCTTTTATCGTTTCTATCTGGACGATTGGGGAATGAAAGCACATACCTTTAGCTTTGAAATTCCGTATAAAATTACCCCATTTGTGTCGTTAAGCCCGTTTTATCGGTTCAATACCCAAACAGCCGTGCGGTATTTTAATCCGTATGGACAAAATGTAGCTACTAGCACCTACCATACCAGCGACTACGACATTTCGGCACTATCTACCCACTATGTTGGGGCAGGTTTACGCTTGGCACCTCCTGATGGTGTTTTTGGAATGCAACACTGGAACAATGTAGAAATTCGCTTTGGGCATTATTACAGAACCAACGGCTTAGTAGCCAATAGTATCACCTTGTTGGCTAAGTTGAAGTAATTGCGGGCTGGCGACTGGTTACTGGTTCTTCGATAACCGAGCGTAGTCGAGGCTGGGGTTGATAAGGAATTGGGAAAACAGCGTTGTTTTTCTTTATTCTTGCTATAAAAAGTCCGAAACGGGCATTTGACTAAGCAACCTGTATGGTTTAGAATTTGGGCTCAATCCAAAGCAAGGTAAGGCAAAGCAAAATGATAAAGAACCATGCCCAGTCAGGTATTTGGGCGGTAAATTGATGACGATTTTGTAAGCTGTTTGTATTTTCTAACGAAGCTTGAGCCAAACGATAGCTGTAGGCTTGTTTGGTGTAAAAAGGTTGCG
Source organism: Spirosomataceae bacterium (assembly GCA_046329195.1). Classification (GTDB taxonomy): domain Bacteria; phylum Bacteroidota; class Bacteroidia; order Cytophagales; family Spirosomataceae; genus JAXLVB01. The sequence goes on from JAXLVB010000002.1 coordinate 741,389, forward strand.
ATAGCTCCTCTTCTGCATAAAACTCCAACGAATCGGCCAAGGGTTGCCAGCCTTTTTTACGCACTACATATTCACCTACCTGCGAGGCTGTATTGAGTGTCGCCTGCTTTAAGAAAAGCGTATCATAGGCTAATTGTACCGATGTGATGGGTTGTTCAAAGGCATTGAACGTAAAATAGGTGGTTAGTGAGGGATAAATAGGGGCCGATACACTTACATTTTGTTTAGAAACCGGCAACAGCAACTGAAACACATTGGCCCAAATGCGTTGGTAGTTTAAGCTATCGCCACCAAGTTGGAGCGAAAATGTCTCATTCAGCAGGCAAACTCCAATTTTACTGCCCGTTTGCTGAATAGCTATCGGGAGTTTGGCTACCATTTGCTGATTGGCAGAAGGTGAAAATTCAAAGGGCAAGGCTGTAAGCCCATTACCTACAGGGACGATAGCCTCATTAGAAATTTTGGATACGTTAAAGTGAGTACCCACTGCTTGATTAATGTTCTTTAGGCTACTTTCTACTTCCTGAACCCCCAAAAACAAAATACTTTTGCCTTCACTTACCGCCTTTTTGACCAAGGGGTTCGATGCGTTAGATGGGTCTGTAATCAATATATCTGCCGTAACAATTTTATCCTTTACTGACTGATTAATGGTCACTTTTGTAAGCGTACTTTTAGAAATCGTTGCATTGATTTCTACGGTATGCCCGTTTTTGCCGAGCCATTCTGCCAGTATTTTGCTTTCAAAATCAGGGCTTTCCAACAAAAATTTCACATGAATCGCTTCGTTAGGACGAGAATAAAATCGAATTGGCTGTAGCAAATTGTGATCAGCCCATAGTTCGAGTTCGCAACGGCCAATCACAAACGAAGGAACTCTAAAAACAAACGACCGTATCCCCTTCTCTACTGGCAAACTGTCAAGGGTAGTTTTGCCATACTTTAGCCGAAGTAGGGTTGAATGCGTCACCTCTATCTGACCTTCAATGTGTTGAAGTTCACCTTTACGAATCACTCCTTGCCAACGAATATCTCGAATTTGATTGGGATGATAATACGGAATCCAAATCGGTTTTTTCAATCCAAAATCACTCAGAAAAGAAGCATCAACGTCTTGTCCAACCACAAACACTTGCCCTAATTTTTCGATAAAGGTGGGGTCAAGTTGTTGTTGCTGTTTAATCTCTTCTACCCCCACTACTTCCTCAATCTGGAGGCTATCTTGTATTCGTTGCAGCATGTTTGGGGCAATATTCTGGGTTACAATCAGGACTTTGTTTGTGCTCGTGCTGGATTTCCAAGTAGGTTGAAGCGTCCAAGCTATCAGAACCACTGCCAATAATCCATTCAAGACCCCCTTCACGAATAGGCGCTGCCGAGACAGGCTTTTATTTCTGAGAAGAAGCCTACCTTGTAGTACTAAAACTCCCGCAATGATGCCGTAAATCAGCCAGTTGACCATGAACTATAAGTTTTTCCAAAAAGCTTTTTGTAAGGCTTGATTTGTAGAATAAGACGAATTTGCCCCTTTGGAAGATGCCCCAATCAGCTGGTGGAGTTTGGTTTTTAAGGCTATTTTTTCAGTGGTATCGAGTGGTTTTTGGCTGGCTACTTTCTGCAACGACACCAATACCGACCAGTTTGACAATCGGCTATTCACCACTCGACTGGTTAGACAATTACCTAACGCTACGACTTTCAGCCTTTTATCTGCCGACAATCGTTCTTGTGGGTGATACCCTTCTACAATCCCTAAAACCTCGGCCACCATGTGCTCTACCTGCTGCTGTGTGTATTTTTTTTCGCTGAGATAGCCCTCGTTCACATTATTCAGTTCGCCAGTCAGGCGTTTTTCTTTTTCTTTGATAGGCGGAGGGTCAAACCCTGTTTTTTTGACAAAAGTTCGAGCTCGCTGTTGGGCTGATTTCAAGTATTCTAACGCTTTTTTCTCGTAAGGGATGGCTTTTTCAGGTTCATAGAGGCGCAGATGTAGTTCCGATTCCCACATTTGTTCTAATGCCATTTTTAGTAAGTTTCGTGTGGACTGTTCGTAAAACGTATTGGCTTCACCATCGTCGTGCGAATGCACAAATTCCTCCAAAATGGATGCAACAGGGTCTTTGTCCGTCTCCTCTTTTTTACCTTCGCCGTGCGAATGGTTGTGGCCATCCCCACCATGTGAATGTCCACCCGTTTCCGCCCCAGGTTCGCCTTGGTCGTGAGCATGTATGAATCCGTGCAAAAGGGCAAAGCCTACCACGGCATCACCTTGATTGTCTTTGGGGAGCGCATTGCCTCCACCTATGGAATTCTCAAATTCTTCGCCCAAATATTGACCATAACGCAAACGAAGTGCTTTTTGGTCGAAGCCAATTTCATTGGAGGTACTGTTAAATTCTTTTGCTGTTATTTTGCCACGTTTAGCAATCAATTTCTCGGTATCTATGATAATCTGGCGTTGGCTCCGAAAATATTCTGGCAGAATATTCATAGCCATGGTTGCTAACTCTGCCTCTTCAACTTTGGAAGTGTCCTTGTACACTACAAAATAAGTGTCTGACTTTGTAAAATTAGGCTCTGGATTTTTATTATCTATAGCACCCCAATAATAGTACAACTCATCACCCGGGGCAAAATTAAGCGCCTTTAAATCAATGCTTTTATGGAGTGTAGCTTCTTTAAAATGAGTAGGTGAAAGGGGAAATTTCACTTCTCTGAATTTGACATTTTCGCCCGAACCTCTTGCCACAGTGGCGACAATAAACGCCTGATCTACCAAAAAATCATCGCTAATTTTGGCTGAAATAGCAAGGGTCTTGGGGTCTTTCAAAAAATGGTACCGGTATAATTCTTTAGATGTTGGTTCGATTTTGGGAGCTAAATCTGGCGAAACCTCTACTCTGTAAAAATCAGACTGATATATCAAGGAATCGTGCCAATAAGCTTTAAATCCATACAGACCTGAATTGAACACTTTGTCTTTGTAGTCAAACCCATCCCCATTGGCTTTAAATGGCAGCTCCTCTCCTCGATGATTAGTAAGCTTGACCATTAAACCTGCTTGATTAGTAAATTTGAGCTTCCAGTGGAGGTGCGTTCCTGAGACTGTTTCGAGATTAAGGTCTGATACCACACGTACGGGTAAGTGTGTGTAAGCAGGAGGTGTAATCGTCAAGATTGCGTTCAAAAATGTGGGTGCACTGGACTTTTGATTAGCTTGTTGAGCAGAAAACAAAGCACTTTTCGAGGTTGGATTAGGTGTGTTTTTTAGGAGAGGTGCCGTCCATTTTATACCGAGAGAAACTAAAAATACAACTACATAAATCCATAGTTTGGGGTCTATAATGGTAGGTACTTTTTGGCCTTGTAGATTCTGAAGCAAACGCTCTAATTGCAGTTGTTCGGCAATGTTGGGCGATTCGGTACTTAGCAACTCTAACGAGTATTCAGCAGTAGTAAGTCGTTGGTGAATCAGTTGAATGGCTTGTGTTTTCTTGTCAGCAAACAGATTGGAAAAGTAAGCTGCCACTCCAAATCCTAACAAAGCGGCAAGGAAGCCAAGTCCAGTAGAGTGCAGCATCATAGCCATCAACAAATACGCCGAACTAGCCACTAATAAGCAGGTTATGAGCGCATTAGCTACTAATTGATAGCGAACCCATATAATTAGTGAATGTAGTTGATTCATGTGTTTTTTGTTAAAGCTAACCAACGTTCACACAGCAATAATCCTAAGAAAACTGCCAAAATAATTTTTGAAACTCCGGCTTCTTGACCATGTTCTTGGGCCTGCTTTGAGGTTTCTTCCTTAAAAACACTCCTGATACCTTGCTGACTCAATAGTACCTTTTGCCAAGCAAGTTGCTGCTTCATGAGCAGCTGAGTGCCTATCCATTCGGGCAATTGTCCACTCACTATTTGTTCTTCAGGTAGCACGACCAAGGCTTCATTAGTAGGGTCAGTGGGTTGTTTTCCGATCAGAATAGCTAGTTCGGTTGGAATCTTTTGCAAAGGCGCTTCGCTATCTGCTATTCCAATGGCGATAGGGGTATTGGATTGTACTGATTCTTGAAAATTAAATTCAAGTTGATACACTTGCGCCAGTGCTTTAAAGGCAGCCAATATCGCTTCTTTATGCTGTTTATTTTGAATGGACAAATACACCCCAAATGCCCCCTGATGCGTAGGGGTTGCTTCTAATTTGTCTGGAATACCGTTGGCTCTTGCCACTGAAAATAAGCCTTGTTGATTCTGAAACCCAATCTTGTTATCTGCTAATGCAACAAATGGTTTTGCTACTTGTGACGAATCTGAGATTGTGTGAATAGCCACTGCACTGGGTACATTAATGTGCGGAATGGCTTGTAACGATGCGTTGTTTGTTAAGTACAGATGATACGCTAAATTTCCTTCCTCAGCGTATTGTTTCTGAACTTGGTGAATACAACTTTGAATGAGAAAGGGCGTACAATCCGTTATCCTCATCGAATCATCCAACTCCTTGATTGGCTGACAATTAGGTAAAATCCAACAGACTTTCTCTCCTTCTCGAAGTGCTTTTTCTAATTCAAATTTGAAATTTTGAACGACCAATGGATTCGTTTGAACTAAATGAATTTTAGGAAAAGTAGGTGTACTTTGAAACTTTTGCCAAATGGGTTTAGCTAAATAAACCGACAGTAAAACCAACAACAAACACCTGATTATCAACAATAAAAGATTTTCTAATCGAATCCCTTTTGATGACTGGAGGTCTTTTTCAGCAAGCCATTGGGTAGCAGCCCAATATAAGAGTTGCCCTTTCTTTTGATGCCAAAAATGAAGCAGTACAGGTATACTCACTGCCAACATTCCCCACAATAACAAAGGGTTTACCCATTCCATTTCTTGTCTATTTAATGATTAAAGAGACCTCTCCTATTACCTAACGATGTCCTTCATAACGTGTTTTATTGTCTTCTTCGAGCGAGTAAGTACCTTTCCACTGGCTTAGTTTTAACGTACCATTGCTCCATTGGCCAGCCCCCACCTTTTTGATTGGTTTTAAAATGAGCGAACTATCCTTCAACGTAGGCAAGAAAAGCTCCACATCGCCTTGTTCTTCGGCTTCAGCGTTCTCAAAAATTACAAAGGCCGATACCGTTTGATTTAAGGTACTATCTTTGGGGTTCAGGCGTAGTCCAACTTCAAACACTCGAATGCACTCCTTTTTTAACACCGACCACGTATATCCTGCCGAGGCTTTGCAGCCATGTTTATCACTATCGTTGCCTACTATGATAGGTGTAGTAGTTAAACTATCCGTATTTTTATTTTCTGATTTATTTTGCTGACAACCAGCCCCCCAAATCAAGAGAGCCACTGATAACAAATACTTCATAGTGAGGCAATTAGGGTTTTGTTTGAACTTATCGTTTTCTAAGTGCATTAATCAACAAAGGAGCAATGGGGTCTTGAAAGGAACTCCTAACCACTTGCACATGAGGAATTTGTAAAGCATCATCCATTTCTTGCAAAAAGACGGTGGCCTTTTTCCGCATATTCTCTCGGATAGAAGTGGCATCTAGTTCTATCTCCTTCCCCGTTTCTAAGTCTTTGAACCGATAGAAACCGCTCAAATCAAACTGCAATTCCTCTTTGCCAAGTATCTGAAAAATAAGTACTTCTCGCCAAGGGTTTGCCAAGTGCTGAATAAATTGAATCCACTCATTCTGGACTTGAAACAAGTCAGACACAAACACCAACAGTTCTTTTTGTTTTTGCTGAAATTCGGGAAACTTACTCGTAACAGGTGGCCAGTTTCCTCCAGCTTCTGCTTTTTCGAGTTCATACAAAATCCGTTGAAATGCTTGTTTTCCATCAGGTACCTGTACCTCCAAATAGCCGTTTTTGAGGCCATAAAGACTCATTTGGTCATTTTGACGATATCCCAAATAGGCTAACGATGCCAAAATGAGTTTGCTGCAGTGCAAACGGCTGATTCCTTTTTCGGTATAATTCATCGAGCCTGACAGATCCAGCACGAAGCGAATGTGCAAGTTGCTCTCGGTAGCTGACTCTCGAATCAGGTGCTTTTGTGTTCGAGCAAACAACTTCCAGTCAATTCGCTTGGGGTCGTCGCCGGGTTGATAATGACGATATTGCTCAAATTCAATACCTATTCCAGAGCGTTTACTCCCATGAATGCCCAACATCACTTGCTCGCTCACTACTTTGGCGGCGAGTTGAAGGTTGTTGAGTTTGATTAATTCGTCGGTTAACATACACTACTTCAACAATTCGGCTATCACGTGGTCGGTGGTGATATTTTCGGCTTCTGCTCTGAAATTCAGCGCAATCCGGTGCCGCAATACAGGATAAGCAAGGGCTTGAATGTCTTCGGGCAGTACCGAAAACCGCTGGTTAAGAATGGCTCTCGCCTTGGAGCAAAGTACCAAGGCTTGCCCAGCCCGTGGACCAGCCCCCCAGCCACACCATTTTTTGACAAAGTCGGAATGAGTACTGTCTGGGCGAGTAGCACGCACTAATTGATTTACCTTGGTTATCAATTCGTCGCTGATGTGTACCTGACGTGTTAGCTTTTGTAAATCAATAATTTCGGCATCGGTTAGAATCGTTTGCAGTTGTGGCGTACCAATGCCTGTGGTGTTTTTCAAAACGGCTAACTCTTCTTGTTCTGAAGGATAATTCAGCTTGATGTATAACAAAAAGCGGTCTAACTGGGCTTCTGGTAACGGGTAGGTCCCTGCTTGCTCAATGGGATTCTGCGTAGCAATAATCAAAAACGGTCGAGGCAAATCGTAGTTTACACCAGCGTACGTTACCTTGTATTCTTGCATGGCTTCCAGTAGAGCCGCTTGTGTTTTGGGAGGAGTACGGTTGATTTCGTCGGCCAACACAATATTAGCAAAAAGAGGCCCTTGGTTGAACTTGAAGAATTTCTTACCCGTTTCGTGGTCTTCTTCCAAAATTTCAGTACCCACAATATCGCCAGGCATCAGGTCGGGTGTAAACTGAACACGCTTGAATTTCATCTCAAGGGCTTCGGCTAACGTTTTTACCATCAAGGTTTTAGCTAATCCGGGCACACCCTCTAACAAGCAATGCCCTCCTGCCAAAAACGAAACCAGAATCTCGTTGATTACTTCTTGCTGCCCAACAATTACCTTTCCAATCTCTTGTTTTAAAATAGGTAGTTTAGCTACTAACGTTTTGTAATGCGTTAAGTCTTGTTTTGTTTCCAATGCTTATACGGTTGTTAAAGCGTAGGTGATGATGTTTACTCCAAATTTAGTATTGTCTTCGGCCAGCCATCGCTTGTTTCTGAAATCATAGTCCCATTCGCAGCCGTAGTCCTTGTTGCTATACAACACACCAATTCGACCATTGATGAGGATAGCTTTCAGGTAGTCATGGACCAGGTCATCGCCCCAACCATTGAGCTCAAAACTGGTGGTGGGTGGGCCTTCAAAATGAAAAAACGAATGATAAATGGAATGATTGTTCGGGATTTTTTGCAAGGCTTTCGCCCCAAAACACCGAGCCATTTCTTGCTCAAATGACTTGGCAAACAGGCCATCAATATCATGGTTGCAATCATCCACAAAAACAAAGCCGCCATTTTCTACGTACTTTTTAAAATACTCTCGTTCTTGGCTCGAAAATTCAACCAATTTATGACCACTCAAATAACAGAAAGGACTTTTAAACAACTCAGGGCTGGTCAATTGTACTACTTTTTCTTTCTCGTCAATGGGTATTGTTGTGTACTCTACCAAGGAGTTTAGGAGATTGGAGGGCATCCGTTGGTCGGTGTCCCAATCACCTGAAACATACTGGATTCGAGTAAAAACAAAAGGCCTCAAAGTGGTAAAATGGTAATTAGTTGATGGGTTATTACAAAACCATCGGGTTTGACCTCAAGTTATATCTGCTACGTCTTGCTTTGGTTCCAAGACGTAGCAGATTCTTTAATTTTCTCTTTTTCAAACCTTTAACTATACGGCATCCGATAAAGAAGAGAATGTAAATTCTCTAATTTTCATCGGCGGAATAATGTAGTTTTGGTCTGATTCTGTACTTACTACTCGTTCTGGTTTACCCAAGGTCTCTAAGTTATTGAGCATGATGATTGGGCTTTCATTAAACCGGAAATTCTTAATCGGATATTTAATTTTTCCATCTTCAATGTAAAAAGTCCCGTCACGAGTCAGCCCTGTCAAGAGCAAGGTTTGAGGGTCCACCGAACGGATGTACCAGAGTTTGGTTACGAGCACACCCCGTTGAGTGCTTTTAATCATTTCGTCAAGGGTGGCGGTACCGCCTTCCATAATCATATTATTAGGGAAAGGTACTGGCTTTACTCCTTTCTTCTGCGCCCAATAGCGAGAATAGGCTAGGTTTTTGACTACGCCTTTTTCAATCCAAGCCATTTTATTAACGGGCTGGCCATCGCCAGACCATGTAGCCGAAGGCAACTCTGGATGGTTAGGGTCGGAATAAAACGTTACTCGCTCATCTACTATTTTCTCTCCAAGTTTGGTAGTACCACCGGGCTTACTAAAATACGAGCGGCCTTCGTCAGCACTACGGGCATCCATGCCAAAAAAGATATTTTCTAATAAAACAACGGCTGCCGTTGGCTCTAAAATCACAGTATATTTTCCTGGCTCTAAGGCTTTTGCGCCTGTGGAGCCTACTGATTTTTGAATCGCAATTTTAGTAGCAGCCGCAGTGTCTAATTTTGAAAAATCATTGAAACCTTTGGCTACATAACCCGAACCAGTACCGTCTTCGGTACGAACGGTCAACGAAAAATTGACGTTGGTATTGAGATAATATGCAAAGAGACCTTTGGAATTCATCATGGCATTATAGCCCTTTTGGTCTTCCATAAAGCCCGCTGCTACCAATTTTGCATTTCGAGCCAATTCCAAACTTTTAGCAATAGCATCGGCTCGTTTGTCTGGCGTGACGCTGGCCGTTGATTCAAAATAACCGTTTGATTTTCCGTAGGTTTGCGGGCCTAAAATACCTACATACTCAGGATTTTCAGGGGCCAAACGAGCCAGCTCTTCTGAGCGGCGTACTACTTTTTCGAGCGACGCATCGTCAAACTCATCAATGGTGGCTACGCCTACTTTTTTGCCAAAAGCAGACTGTACCACCAAGTTTTTGTTAATGAGCGCGCCGCTGGTCGAAACCTCATTGCGAGCGTAGCGGAGGTTGCCACGGGTTTCGCCCAATAGATTGACTTCACACTCATCAGCTTTTGAATAGCTCAATACTTTTTGAAGTAAGACCTTGGCCTCTGCTTCTGTTAATATGACTGACATGGTTGATTCGATGATTGAGAGTTGGTGATTAAATTTTCCGTGCGGTATTGATGACATTTACGCCATTAAAGCGTGCAGTTGAGCTCCCGTGCGACACTGCACTCACTTGCTGAGGTTGGCCTTTTCCATCAAAAAACGACCCTCCCAAGCGATAATCACGCTCATCACAAATCTTCACACATGAATTCCAAAATTCTTGTGTATTAGACTGATACGCCACGTCTTTAAGCATTCCAGCAATTTTGCCGTCTTTAATTTCATAGAACAATTGTCCACCAAACTGAAAGTTGTACCGTTGTTGGTCAATCGAAAACGACCCGTCACCAACAATGTATATGCCCTTTTTCACGTCTTTAATCATCTCATCAACGGTCAGCGGTTCTTTACCTGGGGCTAGTGACACGTTGGCCATCCGCTGAAACTGTACTGAGTTCCAGCCATCGGCATAGCAACACCCTTGCGACTCTGCCTCGCCGATGATGTGGACTTGGTCACGAATGGCTTGGTAATTCACTAAGGTACCGTCTTTTACCAAATCCCATCGTTTGGTTTTTACACCTTCGTCATCCCAACCTACGGCACCTAACGAACCTACTTGTGTTTTATCTGCAAATAGATTGACGATTTTACTACCATAGTTAAAATTTTTGCTTTTCCATTTATCTAACGTGGCAAACGAAGTACCTGCAAAATTGGCTTCGTAACCCAACACACGGTCGAGTTCAAGCGGGTGACCTACCGACTCGTGAATCGTGAGCCAAAGGTGTGATGGGTCAAGTACCAAATCGTATTTACCAGCTTCTACTGACTTAGCTGTTAATTTTTCTTTGGCTTGCTTGGCTGCCGCAATCACGTCTTCGAGCATATCATAGCCCTTATTGTAACGGGTAGTGATGCCAGTGATTTTATCTTTAGGATTCGACTGCAAGTATTCATACCCCATACCTACGGGTGCACTGAGGGTATTCCGAGTTTCAAATTTTCCTGTTTTGGGGTCAATGCAAGTCACATTGAAAATAGGCCAAATTCGATGTACGTCTTGGTCAATGTAAGAGCCATCCGACGAGGCGAAATACTTTTGCTCATTGACCATGAACAAAACTGAATTAACATAATTTGCTCCATTTTTCAGAGCAGCGTCGTTGACACCCAACAATAAATCTACTTTTTCTTTGATGGGCACTTCAAAGGCATTTTTCTGAATAGGAGCTTTCCAGCTTACTTCGCCAAAACCCTTTTGTGGGGCTAACTGTACGGGTTCTTTCATTAATTTGGCGTTGGCCTTGGCAATGGCCACGGCTTCTTCGGCGGCTTTAGCGGTGTCGGCTTCGCTTTTAGCATCTACCACCGCAGCAAAACCCCAGCAGCCGTTGGCGATTACTCGAACCCCTACCCCATACGATTCGGTATTCACGATGTTTTGTACCTTGTCTTCACGGGTGATGACAAACTGACGAAGGTACCGTCCTATGCGAACATCAGTGTAAGTGGCTCCTTTGGCTTTGGCCGCTAGGAGGGCTGCATCGGCAAGGCGTTTTTTGATGGCAATGTCCATGCCAGGCTCTAAGAGGGCATCGGCCGAAACCAAATTGCCTGTGATAGGGATATTGGGTAGCATCATGCCGCCAAATCCCATACCAGATAGCTGGATAAAGTCTCTTCTTTTCAAGGCTTTTTGTGTTAAAGTGTAAGTTGAAGTTCACTTACCCAAAAGGTAAGCAATAGCAAAAAACGTAAAATTCTTGAATATTCCGAATCTTCAACTCCCTCAAATAGGGTGATTTTGATAGAAGGCTTTTCGAGAGGATAAGTGGAATAGGGCCAAAATGGGGGCGTAGTGCCTACGCCCCCATTTTGCTATACTGCATCTGAAAGACTGCTGAACGTAAAGTCACGGATTTTCATAGGTGGAATTAAGTTTCCATTGATGCGTGTTGGCACGCCCAAGGCTTCCACGTTGTTGAGCATAATGATGGGGCTTTCGTTAAAACGGAAGTTTTTGACAGGAAACTTGATTTGCCCGTTTTCGATGTAAAAAGTTCCGTCCCGAGTCAAGCCTGTATAAAGTAAGGTTTGGGGATCCACGGCACGGATGTACCACATGCGAGTTACCAAGATTCCTTTTTCGGTGCTTTTGATTAAGTCTGCCAACGACTGGGTACCGCCCATAATGATGAAACCTTGTGGTGGAGGTACCGCTTTAACGCCTTTTTTCTCAGCCCAATATCGTGAATAGGTGAGGTTTTTTACGATGCCGTTTTCTACCCAAACCACTTTTTCTTGCACCCGTCCGTCGCCCGAAAAGCCTGAACTTGGGATTTCTGGATTAGAGGGGTCAGACAAAATGGTGATGCGTTCGTCAAAAAGCTTTTCGCCTAAACGAATCCCGCCGCCTTTTTTGCTCAAAAAACTACGGCCTTCGTCGGCGTTACGGGCGTCCATGCTGCGCATCATATTTTGAAACAATTCTACCGAAGCAGCTGGCTCCAGAATAACCGTGTATTTGCCTGGCTCTAAGGCTTTTGCATTTGACGAAGCCATAGCTTTTTGTATAGCTACTTCTGTAGCCGAGCGAGTATTTAGCTTAGAAGTATCGTTAAAATCTTTGAGCGCATAGCCTGAGCCTGAACCGTCTTCGGTACGAACGGTAATTGAAAACTCAACGGAGGTAGCCTTGTTGTAAGCAAACAACCCTTTGCTATTACCAATGGCAGCGAAGCCTGTGGTATCTTCGAGATAGCCTGCGGAAACTAATTTCTTTTTGGTGCAGGGGTCTATGCTATCAAAAGCGGCTTTTGCTCGGTAGGTTGGGTCAATTTTAGCCGTGTTTTCTGAATAAGAATTGGTATTTTCGTTGTATTGCTGAGGACCCAACATGGGGACATACTCAGGGTTTTCAGGTGCCAGACGAGCAATTTCTTCGGCACGGCGAACTGTCTTTTCTAACGATTGGTCATCAAATTCGTTGATGGTGGCCGTGCCGGAGCGTTTGCCAAACACAGCAGTCACCGAGAGTGACAAGTTATATGACTCGCCACTAGTCGAAACGGTGTTGCGAGCGTAGCGGATGTTGCCGGTACGGTTTCCGGTAAGGCCAACGCTCATTTCGTCGGCTTTCGAGAATAACAACACCTTATCTATTATTTTCTTCGCTTCTTCTTTACTTAAAATAGCCATTGTTGATGTAGTTTAGCTGGGACAATTGATGTTGGATAAGTGAAAAATAGGCTCGTGCGGAATAGCAGAACTTAGGTCACCCATTTTCACATTCCTAAATTACCCAATTTTACGACCTGTGTTGATAACGTTTACGCCATTGAAACGGGTGGTCGAACTACCGTGAGATACGGCACTGACTTGTGAGGGCTGCCCTTTGCCATCGAAAAACGAGCCGAAGGTACGGTAATCGTCTTTGTCACAGATTTGCACACAAGAATTCCAGAACTCTTGCGTGTTGGACTGGTAAGCTACATCGTCTAACATCCCTACGATTTCACCGTTTTTGATTTCATAGAACAACTGCCCTCCAAACTGAAAGTTATACCGCTGTTGGTCAATCGAATACGAGCCACGTCCGATAATGTAAATTCCTTTCTCAACACCCTTAATCATATCTACTACATTGAGTTTTTCTTTTCCGGGGCGTAGCGACACGTTTGGCATACGTTGAAACTGCACCGAGTTCCAGTTGTCGGCATAGCAGCAGCCTTGTGATTCTTTTTCACCAATAATATGAACTTGGTCACGAATGGCTTGATAATTCACCAAAATACCATCTTTAATCAAATCCCATTCTTTGCAGGGTACACCTTCGTCGTCGTAGCCTACGGTGCCCAGCGTAAACGGCTGTGTTTTATCAGCTACAATGTTTACTTGCTTGCTCCCATAGTTAAACGCCTTTGTTTTCCATTTGTCTAAGGTGGCAAAGCTGGTTCCGGCGTAGTTTGCCTCATAGCCCAACACACGGTCCAATTCGGTAGGGTGTCCCACCGACTCGTGGATGGTGAGTCCTAAGTGGTTAGGGTCAAGCACTAAGTCGTATTTACCAGGTTGAACGGATTTCGCCGTCATTTTCTCCTTCGTTTGCTTGGTGGCCATAATCACATCTTCGACCATGTCATAAGAATTGCGATACCCAACAAGTCCGTTTGGTCCAGCGATTTTTTCGGAGGCAAGGCCATCCAAGTATTCATAACCCATCCCCATAGGCGAGCTGATGGCATCACGAGTTTTGAACTTCCCTGCTGCACGATCCACCGCTGTCACGTTGAAATTTGGCCAAATACGGTGAATGTCTTGGTCAATATAGGAGCCGTCTGAAGAAGCAAAGTATTTTTGTTCGTTCACAAAAAAGAGGTTAGACGTAACAAAGGCCGCTCCGTTTTTGAGTGCTTCGCCGTTTACCTTCATCAACAAGTCAATTTTTTGTTGAACAGGCACCTCAAAGGCATTTTTTTTGATAGGCGTTTTCCAAGTCACTTCGCCAACGCCCTTTTGCGGAGCTAAAATTACGGGTTCGGTCTGGATTTTAGAATTGGCTTTGGCAATGGCTACTGCTGTTTCAGCACATTTGGCAATTCCCTCTGGCGTTACATCGCTGGTAGCCGAAAAACCCCACGTCCCATTGGCAATGACACGAATCCCGATGCCGTATGACTCGGCATTGACAATGTTTTGCACTTTGGTTTCACGAGTAAACAGAAACTGTTGAAGATACCGCCCAATGCGCACGTCGGTATAGGTAGCTCCTTTTGAACGAGCAGCATTGAGGGCAATGTCTGCCATTTTTTTCTTGAGGGCGGCATCTGCTTTGGGTTCGAGGAGCTGTTCGGGCGAAACCATATTTCCTAACACAGGAATAGAGGTGCCCATCATGGCTCCAATACCCATCCCTGATAATTGTAAGAAATCTCGTCTGAGCATAGTTGGGTTAGTTTATTGAATGAAATTGCGTTTGAATCTGACAAAGAGTATTATCCAAAAGTAGTATAAAAGTAAAAACACTGTGTTAATCTTAGACAAAAACTACTTTTTTCTGCGACTTGGTTAAGAGATTGGGTGCTTTTATATATCTAGCAGACGGCGATGATAATTGATTTGTCCTAAATGATAGCCTAAATGAGTTGCCAAATGAACCAACATATATTCTGTTGAAGTAGGTTGTTCAAAAACCAGCATAGGAAATTCGTTTTCAAGCGTTTGCTCATTAAGCGCTCCCAGTACCTGCTCGACCACTGCACGAGTATCTTGTATTTGCTTAAGTAGCTGGTGGCGAGGCACATCTTTGGCCGAAAACTCAAATGGTCTGTCTCGAATGTAACCTGAATTACCCAATACTGCACCAATATAGGTATTCAAGTTGCCAACCAAATGAAGTGCTAAATTACCCGCCGAATTAGGAATCTGTTTGTCCACTTTCCAGATATTAGCTTCGTTTTGGTAGGATTCAATTTCTTTGTGTAATCGAGACAAATCTCGCTGGTAGAGAGCTTGTAAGGTAGAAAGAATGGGCATTTAGAAAAATGATTTTGATAATTTCTAGCTACCAAAGTTGATAAAAATCTAAGTTAAATCAAGCTCAATCTAGAAAATGATAGAAAAATTGAGGCAAATACTTCCCTAAATAATAATAACCTTTTTCACAAAGAGTATCACTATATTTGAGTTTTTTGGTAACTATTTACCATATTCCAAAAGTCAGAGACTTTATATCAAATCCACCCCAACAAGATGTTGGGGCGAGCCGAATAAGCTGGTTCCAACTTCTTGTTGGAACCCACGTGGTTTAGCGTCTCTGACGCTTTTTGACAAGTAGCTAAATAGGTACGTTTTTTGATAAATACTCGGTGATGAAGTAAAAATATTTTTCATTTTAATATACTTTTTAGGTATTCTTGTACATATAAACTTCAATATTTTCAACTTTATGAAAATTTCAACTATCCTATTTTCTTTTATTTCGATTGTATTTTCTCACCAACTTTACGGTCAAACCACCTCTCCTACCTTTGGAATGGTTACAAAAGACGACCTTTCACAAAGTTTTTTCCCTAAAGATTCAAGTGCAAATGCAGTAGTAATTTATGATTTTTGTCAAAGCAGTTTCGATTTCGGGCTACCAACTCCACACATTATATATGAAAGGAAAGTAAGAATAAAGATTTATAAAAAGTCAGGACTAAACTACAGTAATGTGATAATTCCGTTCCGAATAGAATCCGATGATCAAGGTTCAGAAATTGTAAAAAACATAAAAGGACGTACATATAACTTAGAAAACGGTTCAATTGTTACTAAGGACCTAGACCCTAGTGCGGTTTATGAGGAAAACACTATTGATAAAACTCACAAAATGAAGTTTTCTTTACCTCAGGTTAAAGAGGGCTCTATTCTTGAATACAGTTACACTATTGATTCAGGATTGTGGTATTTTTTACGGAGATGGACATTTCAAAAAGAAATTCCGGTGTTATGGAGTGAATATAATGCTAGTATCCCAAGATATTTTGATTTTAAAATTACTCTTTTGGGATATAAAGAGTTAGATGAACACAAAATTGAAGAAACTCAAGAATTTGGCTTACCCCACTTAAGCGATGGACAAGGCTCTATTAAAGACACATTTGTTCATCATCATTTTATTATGAAAAACGTTCCTGCCATTCAGAAAGATGACTATATGACTACAATTGAAGATTACCGATGTAGCATTGATTTTGAATTAGCAAGAACTAATTTTCCAGATAGGCTTCCCAAAAATTATTCAATGACCTACCAAGATATTTCAAAAACTCTTTTGGATTTGGATAATTTTGGAAAAGCATTAAAACGATTTTCATCTACAGCTCAACAGATAGCCAATCAAATAAAATCTCAAAACAAAACAGATACATTAAGCCTAGTTAACGCTTCATTAAAGTATGTTCAGGAAAATCTAAAATGGAATGAAGAAGAAAAACTATTAGCTTCTGAAAAATTGGACAATGTTTATTTAAAACGAGTTGGAAACTCTGCTGATATTAACTTGATTTTAATTGCAATTCTAAGGGAATTAGGCATTGAGGCAAACCCTGTTGTTCTAAGTACTCGAACTAATGGAAAAGTATTAAAAGATTTTGCATTGTTAGACCGGTTCAATTATACTTTAACTCATATACTACTCGAAAATAAAGACATATTGCTTGATGGAACAAACAAACACCTAAAAGTTGGTATGATACCAAGAAATTGTCTCAACGAAAGTGGTTGGCTTGTACATTCAAAAAATTCTCGCTGGGTTGTGTTACTTCCTACCGAAAAATGGCGAACATCTACTCAGCTTGATATAAAATTAGAAGCCAATCAGAAAATTTCTGGAGTTTTCACAGAAAACTTCTACGGATATGCAGCACTTGACACGTGGAATAAACTACTTAAAAAAGGGCAAAAAGAGTATATTGATGAGTATAAAAT
The DNA here is from genome assembly GCA_046329195.1 of Spirosomataceae bacterium. Lineage (GTDB taxonomy): Bacteria > Bacteroidota > Bacteroidia > Cytophagales > Spirosomataceae > JAXLVB01. The sequence goes on from JAXLVB010000002.1 coordinate 758,176, forward strand.
GTCATTTTCATTTTTTGAAAATCTTAACCTAGAAATTAAGAGTAGCGAACAAAATGAGCCAATTATTGAGGGAAAAGGAATAGCTAATGACACCTATTCAATGCTAGACAATCGTATCTATTTTATGCCACTACTCTGGAAATCAATGCAATTAAACCGATTTAAGGCAGAAACCAGAACTTATCCAGTAGATTTTGGACAATTAATCACCGAAACTATTGTAAGCAAGATAAAAATACCCTCAGGCTATGAAGTTGAAAGTTTGCCTCAAACTGTTAATATTGGGTTATTGGGTAGCAAAGGTAGATTCTTTTTTCAATCAACCCTAAAAGGAGACGTCATCGAAACCATGAGTCAATTAGCACTAACACGCATAATGTTCAGTTCAGAAGAATACATTCAATTACGAGAGTTTTACAACAAAGTCATAGAAAAACATGCAGAGAAAGTAGTTTTAAAAACTAAATAATCGTAAGATATACCAAAAACTCAACTCTAGGATTTGTGTTTTGAGATTATCTAATTTAACTACTGCATTTTCATTACTCCTTTTTCTTTCGCAACATTTTGATTTTTTTACCGTTCATCCCTAAAGCACTTGCAACCCAAGGGGTTGTACTCGCATCTTGTAAAAAAATCAACAACACGCTATGAAAAAAGGCTTTATCAACGTCCTATTTCTGTTTTCTTTTTTCTTTATTTATAACGCCGCTTGGGCTGCTGGCGGTCTCAAAGGTACTATTAAGAATACCAAAGGTGAAGGCTTATCTTATGCTGCTGTAGTAGTGAAAGGCACTTCTTATGGTACTATGGCTAATGCCGAAGGCAATTATGAACTCAACTTGTTGTCAGGAACATACGAAATCGTATTTCAGTATTTGGGATATAAATCGGTCAGCAGAAAGGTAGAAATCACAGACAAATTTATAGAACTCAATATTCAACTTGAAGAACAAATCGTTGCCCTACAAGACGTTAAGGTTAAATCTACAGGGGAAGATCCAGCCCTTACAATCATGCGAAAAGCCATTGCCACTTCTAAAATCCATTTACTGGAAGTGGACAGTTTTACCGCCCGTGCCTACATGAAAGGAGGAGGCAAAATCACCAATATCCCAGCATTGTTAGAAAGCAGACTTAAAAAGGAAGGTATAGAGGAAAATATCTTATACTTTACAGAAACGGTATCAGAAATCAACTTCAAACAACCCCAAAACTATCGCCAACGCATCATTTCTACACGAAGCAATTTTAGTGATTTTGGTGGGTATAATTCGTTTGTCAATGCCAGTTTTTACCAACCTGAAGTCGGTGGAGCCGTTTCACCGCTTTCGCCCAGAGCCTTTTCCTACTATAAATTTGAGTATTTGGGCACTTTTACTGACCGAGGTGTTGAAGTCAGTAAAATCAAAGTAAAACCTCGTTCGGGAGGTGACAAGGTATTTGAAGGCACTATTTATATTATTGAAAATAATTGGTCCATTCATAGTCTCAACCTGACTACTTACAACGAAGGTTTTAAGATTGACGTTAAGCAAGTTTTCTCACCAATTCAAGATGTTTGGATGCCCATTACGTTTCAGTTCTTGGTGAGTGGAGGTATTTTCGGATTCAAAGGGAATTTCAACTACAACATTACGGCCTCGTACAACCAGCTAAAAATCAACTCCAAATTCCATCAGCAATTGGATATAGTGGACGAAAAAATTGATAAAACGCCCACCACTGTCGAGAAAGTAAAAAAGCCCAATTCCAAAGCCTTGGATTTAGAAAAAACACTTTCCCAAAACAAAGAAATCAATCGAAAGCAGCTCAACAAGCTAATCAAAGAGTACGAAAAAGAAGATTTGAAACAACGTAAAAAAGAAAACAAAGAAGAAGCTCAAATCGTTAGAAACGACTCCATTTCGTTTGATACACTTTATCGCAAACGCCCTACTAGTTTTTGGGATTCGATTCGCCCTGTCCCTCTGACAGAAGTAGAAATCAAGAGTACCATTAAGTTGGACAGCATCAAGATTGTGCAAAAAGAAAAAGAAACCAAAGACAGTCTCAAGGTAAGTGGTAAGAAGTTTAAAGTGGGCCAGTTGTTTACCGACTACACTTGGAATTTGGGCAAGCCCGACACCATTCGCTCCAAATTTACCGACAGAAAGTGGTACAATTATCGCACTCGTCTGATTTATGAATCACCAGTAAGCGGCATTTCCTACAATACCGTGGAAGGAATTCGTTTCAAGGGTGGTCTTGGCTTACGACACCAACTCAAAAACTCGATGTACTTCAAGCTCATGGGATATGGTCGGTATTCGATTGCACGAGAAAAATTGTTGGGCTATGGTTCGTTCACCTATCGGTATAAAAAGTTTAGTGCCTTACTCAACACGGGTAGTAATGTCCAACAGTACAATCCTGACGACGCTATTCCTGAGGAGTTTAATGCCTTTACCACGGCATTTTTGGAACAAAATTTCATGAAATTGTTTGAAAAACGGTTCACCAGCCTGAATTTACAAACGACGCTCTCAGATGGATTGTCCTTTAAGTTGGATTTTGAAGTTCAGCAACGTTTTCAATTGGAAAATCAAGCCTTAAAACCAGTGATTAATTGGAAAAACCGTGAGTTTACAAGTAATATACCCATCAATGCGGAGTCGTCTGAAGTAGGTTTTGGGCCACACAACGCAAGCCTCATCAGCTTTGAGGCCAAATGGAAGCCTATTGTACGCTACCGGGTACGAAATGGTCGAAAACGGACTGATTATAGTTTATCGCCTGAATTGATGTTTCATTATCGAGGTGGTATCAAATCACTTTTTAATAGTGATGTTGACTACTCAAATGTGGAGCTTTCGTTCCGTCATCAGTTCAATATTGGTGTCAGAGGACAATTACAGTATGCTTTGACTGGGGGTACTTTTTTATCAGTAAATAACATGTACCTTCCTGATTATAAACATTTTAATGGCAACTTAGCCCCTATCCAAGTGGGAGACCCAGTAACTACGTTTCGGATGTTAGACTACTATCGCTATAGTACCAAAGGTTCGTATCTGGAAGCACATGGATTGTATAATTTTCGCAAGTTTTTATTTACACGCATTCCTGTCGTTCGCATCGCTGGCATCAAAGAGAATCTTTTTGCTAATTACCTTCATACCTCAAAATCGGGCTTAAATTACCTTGAATTGGGCTATGGCGTTGATGGCATCCTCCGGCTTTTTAGGGCAGAAGTGGTGACTAATTTCATCAATGGTTCCTATCACGATTGGGCCATTCGGATTGGATTGAATACACGTATTCAGATTCGGAAAGGACAAAGTGATTAAGTACAGTTGACTAAAAAAAAGACAGACAGATATGGATTACGTGTTGATCATCCATGAGGTGGAAGAGTATGCAGCATGGAAGCAAATTTTTGACAGGGCCGCTTCCATTAGAAAAGAGGCTGGCGAAATAGCGTATCAAGTTTTGAACTATGAAATGGAACCCAATAAAATTGTTCATTTTTCATCTTGGAAAAGCATTGAAGCTGCCAAAAACTTCTTTGAATCGCCTCAATTGGTACAAATTAGGAAAGAAGCTGGTGTTCAGTCCCCCAATATTATCTATCTCAATCAGCTTGAATCGGGTGTGCTGTAATCTCTACCATTCTCAATGAATAGTTTCAAAACCAAGGGATTAAACTTTAGAACGACTCAAAAGCCTTGCCCAATTGCGTAGGCAAGGCTTTTTGATGACTTAATCGGCTTAATAAGTAAAAACTCGGTCGCTTTCAGTTGCTAACCGAATGAGCACGGTGGGCAGGGCAAACTCAGCTGGTTTTCCTTTCAAGTCAGCTTCGGTTACGCCTCTGGCTTTTGAGGAATTGCCTGATAAATAAAACTTTCCACCAGCTTTCACAATGGCATCAAAATGCTCCCGCAGCTTACCTGTTCCTAAGCCAACTACAGAATTGAGCTGACTATCTTGTAATAGCCGAACGGCATCGCCCGCCAAAAATAACTGAACAGAATGACCTTCTTCTAAAGCCGTTTTAGCCACCAAAAAGGCTAAGGCTGCCCTCGTTGAATCTTTAGGACTTTGAGTAACGTGTATCAAAAACTTCATTTTGGATGAATTTTGGGCAAAGGAAGTTGCTGCCATCCCCAATAATAGAGTTAGCAAAAAAGTGATTTTTTTCATGTGCTTTTTGAGGTTTCGGGCCTACATCAAAACGAAAAGTGACAGTAATGCTTCGACAGAAAACTACCTGTTTATATCGGAAAATAACAAAACTGGGGTAGAGCAATGCTCCTATTCAACCTCTTCGTTGATAAGTGTTTTGATTTGTTCGGCCATTTCGGGAGTTACGGTAACGCCATGTGATTCTTGAGCATGTGCAGCAGCTATTTTCAAAACTTCTTCGGTAGTGTTGGCTTTTACCACACCTTCACAATCGAAGCCTACGTCTCGGCAGCGGAGTGTTTTCATGTTAAATTGAGGTTTGATTTGATGCTAACAAAGGTATGCACCCCTCTTGGCACTCAACGGTAACAAATGTTACAAAACCCTCAATTTTATTTTAACTGAATATAGCCTCTATACAATTTGAGTTTACCCTCTTGCTCAAATGCTTTCAGAATACGAGAGACCACCACTCGGTTGGTGCCTAATTCGTAGGCCAACTGTTGGTGTGAGATGATGATTTTTGAGGTATTATCTGTTTTTGCCCGAAAACTCAGGTAATTCAACATTCGTTTTTCAATAGGGTCAAAGGCCACGCTTTCAAAGGCGCCAAGCAGCTCGTCATAGCGACTTCTAAAAGTTTGAATCAAAAAAGCGTTCCATGAGCGGTACTTTAGTTGCCATTCGTTGACCATTTGGGTCGGAAACAAAAACAGCTCAGTGGGTTGTGTAGCCACTCCATAAGCACTACTTACATTTTTGAAGTAGGCAGCCGAAAGCGACATCATGCAAGTTTGGTCTTTGCGGACGTAGTAGAGCAAAATCTCACGGTCTTCTTTTTGTTGGAAAACCCGAATCTCACCTTCAAGGACGATGGGTAAAAAATCTAAAAATTGACCCTCTTTCACAATCGTATCGCCTTTGTTTACACCGAGAAAGCGTCCAACCTGAACCATTTCCTGCCTAAGTTCGGGTTCAATGAACGCTTTGGGAAGTTTTGTACTTAGTTCGGGTTTGATCATTGCTACCTCGGTTTAGTTGTTCAACAAGTTGCTTTTTCGGAAAAAGCAAAGTTAGTACAAAGAAGTTCTTCGTAAGTTACCACTTACTAAGTCATTTCGAATTAGCCATCAGCACTTAAAATCACCCAAAAAGGTGAACCTTGAGGTAAAAGAAGGCTCTACTTTTGCTTCACGAAATCAATAAACCATATACAATCATTCCACATCTACATTCATCTATGAGAGCCATCCTTTTCATCTTGTGCTGTTGCATCGCCTTGTTCTGTCAAGCTCAACCCAGCGAGACTCAAATCAAAAAAGATGTGGGTATAGCTGGGACACTTTCGTTCCGCTTTACCAAGCCAACAGGCACACGTCAGTGGAACGATGACATAAAAAACTGGGAGTATGTCCGTGGGGTTGAGGTGGTTCGAAATTCTGAATTCCCTTCCATTAAGCTGATTGTGGCGGGTGATGCCGTGTATCAATACACCGGAAATGGGGGATATTCCTATTGGAAATTCAGAACCTTGTCTAATAAATATAAAGGCATACCTGACCCAAGTGAAGCCGAAGTGCTGGCACTTATTCAAAAAAACCCAGCCCAGTTTTTTGGCAATCATTTCTTTAAAATTGTTACCCTAATCGAAAAACCGCATTTGTCCGAAACACCCAATTGGATATGGAACAAACCAACGTCTGTTCAGTTTAAAATGAAAGCAAAATATGAGGTAATTGTAAGTAACATCGAAACAGAAACCGTTGAGCAAACGTTTGATGTCCGACTCTACCGTGCAGACCTACATGGGGAGTGGAAACAATGGAATGCCTTCCCTTCCCGGTTAGCCTCAGAAAAACAATCGTTTGGGAAAAAAAACTACCCAGCAGAAGTATTGGCCAAAAAGTCAACACTCCATTTTACTTATGCAGAAGCAGCGGAAAAACCAACGGTTTCGCTCAACTTACCTACGTTTGGGACGTTTAGAGAATTAGTCATGACACTACATCAAACCTTACGAGAGGGAAGTCCCGAACAAGCTAAAACACTCTTAATAAACACATTAGCACCTCGTTTTTTTGTATCAAATAGCAAAACACAACTCACCAACGAGGGCCAAGAGCTAATAAAACAAGTACTTGACAAGGTATATCAACACGCTGTAACCTATAAAATGTTGTATTGCCCCAAACCTTCTATCAACAACGGATTGTCATCAGATAAAGCATTAAACTTGTTGTCGTCAGTGAGAGAAGTCGGCACTATGATTGAAGGAGATTTGTACACAGAGGGTTATTCGGATGGCAAACCTATTCAATCTTGGAAAATTCATCGAATAGCCATTGGTATGCGCTACGACGACAATGTCCTCAAATTTTTGCAATCATTCAACGACGCTAAAAAACTTTGCTCAAATTAATCTTAACTTTAGCGCTTCGACTTTTTTCTATCCAGCCAAACTAATGACCGAAGCCATTTTTCAACCACAGCCTGTTGTCTATGCTGCTCTACTTGAAGCTACTCAAGAAATCGGCTTCACCATGCCTTCCGAAGTCCAAACGTGTTCGTTGCTACGCACGCTGGCAGCCTCCAAACCGGGTGGTCAACTATTAGAACTGGGTACGGGGACGGGTCTTTCAACCGCTTGGTTATTAGATGGTATGACCCCAACCACCAGCTTGATTTCGATTGATAATTCAGGTAAGTGGCTACAAATAGCAGAACAGTTTTTGGGGAAAGATTCACGCCTAACGCTCGTCGAATCTGATGGCGAAGCTTGGGTGCTCAATAACCTCTCGCAACGATTTGATTTGATATTTGCTGATACCTGGCATGGTAAATATTTATTGCTCGACGAAGTGCTCCAGATGCTAACCTTAGGCGGTTTATACATCATTGACGATATGCTTCCCCAGCCCAACTGGCCCGAAGGTCACGCTGAAAAAGCAAAAAAGTTGGTACAATATTTAGAAAGTCGTGAGGATTTGTGGTTGGTCAAACAGCATTGGGCATCGGGTGTAATCGTTGCCGTAAAACGTGGTGTATAACTACAATAATGGGATTTTCACCATAAATTCCGTCTCGGTTTCTATGGTCTCCAGCGGCTTACTGCTCAGGTATTCGTAGAGTTTCTTTAGGCTCTCAAGACCTTGTTTATTAGAGGTTTCCACAAAGCTCTTCCGCTGTAAGTTGTTCTTTACTATCAAGTACTCAGCCTCTACATACACCTCTATCCGTAGAGGGTCTTCTTCATCTATGATGTTGTGTTTGATGGCATTCTCAAATAAATTTTGAAGGGTAACAGGTACTATCCCCTGTCCTAAATAGTCTTCCTCTATGGCAATGTTGATTACTAATCCCTCCTCAAAACGAGCCTTTTGAAGTTCCAAGTAGTTACTCACAAAGTTCAGTTCTTGCTCTAATGTCACCGTTTCCTTGTCCTTGCTTTGTAAGATATACCGATACATGGCTGATAATTTCTGCAAAAATTTAGACGCCGTTTTCGGATTCGTAATAATCAGGCTGTTCAGCGAGGTGAGGCTATTAAACAGAAAATGTGGATTAAGGTGATTGATGAGGTTTTGATACTGTATCTCCGTTTTGTCTTTGGCTAGTTTGCTGGATTGAATTTGCAAATGATGGATTTTTTTTCGCTGATTAGTTCGATAACCCAAAAATGAACCGATTACTATTAAAATGAATAGGATAGATAACACTTTGAACCATAACGTTTTATAAAAAACCGTTTCAAGGTGAATAAACAAGGTTTTTATTCCAGTATTTTTACCATCTGCCCGAATAGCCTTGATTCGATAGATATAATCGCCACCAGCAAGGTTGGTAAAGGTTGTTGAAAGCCCGTCAGTAGCTATCCAATTGTCTGAATTGCCTATCAGTTGATAAAAATATTGATAGTGAGTTTCATCGTATTGATTTAACATACCATGCTCTATCGAAAACGTGTTTTGATTCTCTTTTAACAAAACAAGTGTTGAGTCATGATGCAACAAGGTTAAAGAATCTGAAAATTTGATTTTGTCTAATAAAACTTCTCCAATTGGTGAGGTTAAAAATAGCTTTTCAGGCAAAAATTCAATGATATCACCCTTTTGACACGATAAAACATGACCATTCCTTAATTTGAATAATTTAGTAAAATATTTAGAATTTTCCACCCCAAATGGCAAATCAAACTGTTTGATTTGCTTTAGCTCTTTATTCAAAACTGCGTAACGATTATACAAACCGAGCCAGTGATTTTGATTGTCGTCTATGACGGCATTACCAATACGCTCAGATTCATATACGGTTTCTGTGGTATGTTTTTTTAAATCTATTTTTTGAATATCCCTTCCATAAAGCCATAGATTGCCCATTTGATCTGAATTAACAAAGGTATTGAAGAAAGCAAAAGATAAATCGTTCAGCTTGACTGTTAACTCAAATTGGTTGGTGCTTGCATTAAAATAGTACACACCCTTTTCATGTGTTATTAAGCCAAGACGTCCTTGAAAATCGACAAATAGAAATGCCAGTTCATGCGAATTGTTATATAAAATGTTACCTATGCTGTATTCTTTCCATTGTTTTGTTTCTAAATTGTAATTGCCAACCTTATCCATTGTGATGGTCCATAAATTTTCGCCTTGCTTCACCAAATCATGGTGAATAGGTTTGTCATTTAATTGCTTGAAAGTTTTCGATTTCTTATTGAATTCATAAATAGCATTTCCAGAGAGCATATAAAGGTTTACTCCATCTTCGACCACGGCAGTTGTGGCTTCACCGTAAGGTAAAATCGGAGTTTTATTCGGCAATTTGAACACAGTAAGCTGATGAATACGAGGATAATAATGTACCAATCCTCTGTAACTGGTACCCAACCACCACGATCCATCTGAAGTGTCTTCGACGAAGGATACAATCCCAAATTCTTCATCTAATGCTGGAAATAAATCAGCCAGTTCATACACATTATAAAAGCTTCTATCTGGATTTAGAATCGAAATCCCATTCGTTGTCCCAATCCAAATAGAACCCTCATTTTGCTCCCAACCTCCCCAGAGAAACTCACTTGCTATGGAGGTAGGTTTTGTTTTATCACGAAATATCTGGGTTATTTTATATTTTTCAGGATCAATATAAAAAATTTCATAGTTCCAGGTAGCTACCCAATAATGATGTTTTTTATCAACAAACGTTGTGGCAGCATCTAAATTTGGTTTCTTTAACTTACTACTTAGGGTGAAAGATTTAATAACAGTTTTTTGCATCAAATCAAACACAACAATTTCGTTAGTAGTATTATCTGCAAAAATAAGTTGATGATTATCTATTGCTAAGGCAGATGAAGGATGTGGTCTGAGTACCTGAAGATGTTGAGAGTTATTTCGATAGGTTTGTACCTGCTTTGTTGTGTAATCAAAGAAACATAAACCCTCATTCGTAGCTATCCAAATTCCCTTATTGTAAGTATCTTCAACCATGCCATTTTTGGCAATTACGTGATGAGAAAGTGCTTCAATCTTTTCAATTTTTTGCCTGGCTACATCGTAACTTAACAAGCCATGTACATTGCTTGAAAACCATAGCTTCCCATCCATCCCCAAAAGGATATTAAAACAATAGGACAAGGGTGTATTTTCAAACTCAGTGATATTAAAAAAACTATTTTTTTCTTTATCAAAATATGAAATACCGTTACTTGTACTAAACCAAATCCGCCCGGATGGCTCCTCACACATTTTGTGGACTACGTTGTTAGAAATAGTGGTTTTGTCATGCCGGTTTGTTCTAAAAATCGTAGTATGGCTGCCTGAGTAACGTTTTAAGCCATCATAAGTACCTATCCACAGGAAGCCATCTCTGTCCTGTAAAAAACAATTGATCACATTACTTAAAAGGCCTTCATCATCTTTGATATTTTTAAATTGTAAAGAATTTACATCCTGTGCAAAAACCACAGTAGTCATTGTCATCAAAACAAGTATGCTCAAAACACCCAAGTAATTTGATACTTGGGCTTTAAGATGCTTATAGAAACTCGTCCCTATTTTTTGTTTTGATTCCATAATTGTTCCTTACAAAAATCAATTTCCACTTTCATGTCCAACTGTTGATAATTAAAGGAGTGGAATTTTTACAATAAACTCATGCTCCGTTTCAATCGTCTCAATAGGAATCCTACTTAGGTATTCATACAATTTCTTTAAACTTTCAAGACCTTGTTTATTCGAGGTCTCTACAAATTTTTTCCGTTGCAGATTATTCTTCACTATCAGAAAATCCTCCTCCACATACACATCAATGCTTAGGGGTTCTTCTTCGTCAATAATATTGTGTTTAATGGCATTTTCAAACAAATTTTGTAAAGTCACGGGTACGATTGAATAACCTAAAACCTCCTCGCTCAATGAAATATTAATTTGAAGCCCTTCCTCAAAACGGGATTGCTGTAATTCAATGTAATTTTTTACAAAATTCAATTCTTGTTCGAGCGTAACTGTCTGTTTATCTTTACTTTGCAATATATACCGATACATCGCAGAAAGTTTTTGCAAGAACTTTGAGGCCGTTTTTGGTTCAGTTACAATCAAACTATTTAAGGAAGTTAGGCTGTTGAAAAGAAAATGTGGGTTGAGATGGTTGATGAGATTTTGGTATTGAATTTCTGTTTTATCCTTCTCCAATTTGGTAGATTGTATCTGTAAGTGATGGATTTTGTTATTCTGCTGCGAACGATATTTCATAAATGCCACCACTAACCCAATCACCAACAATAACACCACCACTCTGAACCACAGCGTTTTATAAAATTGGGTCTGAACGTGTAACTTTAGTTGACGTTCGGCAGACGTATAGCTTCCGTATTTGGTTCTTACTTTAAAAACATAGTCACCACCTGGTAAATCTGAATAGGTGGCAAATGGAGTAGATCCATCAAGGTGCCAATTTTTGTCAAATCCTTCCAATTTATAATCGAAATGATAGGGAGTATGCAACGAATTTGGCAAGTAACCGACTAAAATGGTGGGGCTGTTTTGACCGATAAGTAAGTCAATTTCTGATTTACCGACACAAAAAATGGAATGTTGGGTCCCTATTTTGACTTGTGTAACCAACGGTTTTTCTGTTAGCTGAATACCTTGCAGTGCCTCTGGAATCAATTCTACTAACTCTCCTTTGATTGATGCAAAAATGTGACCATTTTTTAAGCTAAACAGTTTGCTAATGTAATCATTGTTGTCCTCGGAAGCCGAAACATAAAAACTCTGAAACGATTCGGTTTGAGTATTAAAAACGGAAATTTTGTTAAACCCACAGGTCCAAATCATTCCATACTTATCAATGGCTGTTGATGTGCATAAGTCTGTACCCAATCCTTCTGCTTTGCTCCAAAGCAGAAATTTTCCAGCGGCAGGAGTAAATCGGTATAATCCACGGCCTTTATTAGGTAGCCAAAAGTTATTTTGGGCATCAATGGTAGGTTTGGTTCGTAACGTCTCAAAAGAAACCGATTCGGTGTGCTTGACGGGAAAAAATTGTTGTTTTGATTTTGAAAATTTGAAAAACCCATGAAAGCCTGTAATCACCCAAATATCCTTATCTTTATCGACAAGTAACTGTGTACCAAGTGTGTTTACATTTTTAATTGGGTAATTTTCAAACAAATCGAATGTTTCAAAGCTGTGACTTTTTAAATGATACCGGCCTATATATCGAGTATTACCCACCACCCAAAGTGTAGAATCGTTTTCGACATCGGCACCAAATACAGCCGGCGACAACGATGACACCTGAGAAGGGAGTTGAATGTTTTTTTCAGATTTGGATTGTAAATCATAACAGAAAAACCCTTGATTACTTAACAAAAATACCTCATGTTGAACTTTCTTGAAATCCCAAATTGAAAGGTCTTTTGTCAATTTTTCTACTTTACCAGTACTGGGAACATAGCGATAAAGACCAGTTTCAAAGGTACTAATCAGCCAAGAATTATCCTCTTCATAAAAGCCGGAAATCCAATCGCCTTGAAGGAGTGAAGGAATTTGTTGGGTAAGGGAGTGTATCTTATATACGTCTCGCTTAGGATTCACATACGATATTCCATTCACTGTACCCAGCAATACCGTTTGGTTAGCATCTTGAAAGGCTCCCCAAAAAAAATTCCCAATTACAGAGGTAGGATTTTTTAGATCATGGCTAAACTCTTGAACCAAGCCTGTTTTTCCGTCAATATAAAAAAGAGTATAGGCCCACGTACTGACCCAAATGTTTTTGTCTGAATCCACAAAAATGGTGGAGACTTTATCCACTTTCGGTGTTCTACGGCTAACTAACTTTATTGTTTTTGAGATAGTTAGAGATTTTGTATCGAATATAGTTAGCTCATTATCATTACTGCCAAAAATCAATTCTTGGTTTCCAAATCGAGTAATTGCCGATGTAAATCGTTCATTAAAGAGGGGTAACTGTTGGGGATTATTGACGTAGCTGGTAAATGATTTCGTAGTTAAATCCAGATATACAAGTCCTTTATCCGTAGTTAACCAAAGAGCATTTTTTTGAGGGTCATCAATGATGCCATTTCTCCGAATATAAAAAATTCGCTGCGAATTTTGGCTTCCATTGTCATACTCGAAATAGTCAAATTGTTTTTGATTTTTATGATAACAATACAAGCCCTTGGAAGCAGAAAACCATATATCTCCCCTCCTATCACAATGAATATTATAGGCTGTTTTAATTTCAATGCCGTTGATTTTCAAGAAATTAGTAAAAGTCTCTTTCTTCTTGTTGAAATACCCAACCCCTTTGCTGGTAGCATACCAAATGTCTCCATCTTTGTCTTCGGATAAGTCATAAATGGTGTTATTGGGAATACAGTTTTTATCTTCTCGATTTTTTGTGAAATATTCAAAGCGTTGACCATCATAATAGTTTAATCCTTCATAAGTACCCACCCAAAGTAGGCCGTCTTTGTCTTTCAAAAAACACCCGATAAAATTATATGACAAGCCATCTTTTTCTTGTAAATGCCTAAACTCCAGCGAGGTTTGCCCCCATACTCTTGCCTTGTTCACTCCAAACACCCAAAGCGCACCTATCAGAATGCCCCTCAACATCACTAAATACCTGCAAAGAATGACTTTACTCATAGCAATGGTACTTTTACAATAAAATGGCCTTCGGTTTCGAGGGTTTCTAAGGGTTTACGACTCAAATACTCATAGAGTTTCTTCAGGCTATCAAGCCCTTGTTTGTTTGATGTTTCGACAAAACTCTTGCGCTGCAAATTATTCTTTACAATCAAAAAGTCTCCATCAATATAGACGTCTATTCTGAGTGGATTTTCGTCGGTAATGATGTTATGTTTGATGGCGTTCTCAAACAGGTTTTGGAGCGTAACAGGCACGATTCCATCTCCTAAGTACTCTTCATCAATGTCAATATTAATCAGTAGGCCCTCTTCAAAGCGTGATTTTTGAAGTTCGATATAGTTTTTAACAAAATTTAATTCGTGTTCCAGAGTCACTGATTCTTTTTCTTTGTTCTGCAAAATATATCGATAAATCGCCGAAAGTTTCTGTAAAAACTTGGAAGCCTGACGAGGTTCGGTCAGAATCAGGCTATTGAGTGACGCCAAGCTGTTAAACAAAAAGTGGGGATTGAGGTGATTGATAAGGTTTTGGTACTGAATCTCGGTTTTGTCCTTAGCCAAGCGAGTAGATTGTAGCTGCAAATGATGAATTTTTTTGCGCTGGTCGGCACGGTATCGCATGAACGAACCTAATGTAAACAAGCTCAACAATGCACATAAGGCTTTAAACCATGTCGTTTTATAAAAAATTGTGTCAATGTGTATGTACAGCCATTTTTCAGGCAAAGCCTTTCCATTGTTATCAATTGCTTTGACTTTAAATAGATAGTCACCACCTTCTATATTAGAATACCGAGCATAATTTGAATTGTCGATATGCGTATCCTTTTGCCAATCTTTATCATAGCCTACCAATTGATAATAGTAATCGTAAAAGTTTGCATTGGGTAAGGACACCACTCCATAAAAGATTGCAAATGAGTTTTCGTCCGTCTTAAACTTCACTTTCAAATTATTCATGTTGATGAATACAGTAGTGTCAGGGCTTCTAATCATATTTAGGCATAATTGGTCGTTTGACGAAGGAGTTTTGTTGTCACTAAAATTTATTTGAATTGCCGATTGCCTGTTAAGAGATAGTATTTTGTTACTTTGCATTTTAAAAAAAGCAATATTCCAATTATTATTTGCATCATAATTCATGTAGTTATAGGTTGAATTTTCACCTTTCTTTTCATTATAGATCACAACTTCATCTGCCATACTCATACAGATATTATCGTGGTCATCAATTATCATGGAAGTAATAAAATCTAAGTCTAAAACCGATTTAAAATCGTATGTTTTGGGGTTAAATTTGATTAAATCATAACTTGCAATCCAAATATTACCTTCTTTGTCTTCATCAAATCCTGTATAACCTACCTTGGTAAAATCTATGTCCTGTTTAGTTTTGATAACTTCAAATCCTTTAATTTTTGGATTATATTTGGCCAAACCGCCCGAATGTATTGCTAACCAAAAATCACCCGATTTTGTAACTAATGACGCTGAAACTCCAACATCCCTAGTTTTATTAAGTTTTACTGCATTTCCATAAATGATAGGGTAGTCTGCCCATTTTTTTCTACGAAGGTGATAATTATACGCTACTGGGGCCATAAGCGATTTACTAAATACCCACACCGAATCTCCTAACCGTTTGGCATGAAAAACAAGCCCTCTCCCACCTTCTCTAATGGGTTTAGGAAGTTCAACTTGGTAAAAATCATGCTTTTTCTTATTAAAAATATAAAATTCAAAGGGTTTAAAAAGAAGAATTTCATCTTCATACTCACTAGTTATACTTATAAAATCGTAGCCTTTGTTTCGGGTAAAAGAGGGCACATTCCATTCTTGAAAATAATTTGTTTTGGGTAAATAATGGCAAATCCGATTTTGTTGGGTTGTAAACCACCAGGTACTGTCTTTTTTGTCCTCAAAAAAATTAGTGAAACCATCCATTATTTTGTCTTTAAAAAGCGTCTTCGAAAAATCATAATAACTGAACGGCTGTTCATTAGGATTGAGCACATCCACTCCTTTGATTGAGCTTAACCCATTGGAGGTAGCAAACCAAATTGTGCCATTTTTTTCTTGAATGATGCCATTGAATGTATTAGATGGAAAAGATATTGTACTTCCTTTTTCATAATCAATCATAATCGTTTTGGTAAGTTTTGCATCAATATAGGCCAGTTGAGCGGGCTCATCTGTACTTACCCAAATGTCATGGTTTGAATCAATAAAAATTTGGAAGCAATCCGAAATACGGTTTCCTTTCTTATCAACAGCCTTATATGTTTTAACAATTTTATGCTGACGAGTATCATACCAGCTAATCTCTTTTTGGCTGTTGTCAGAATACACTAACAGGTTATTGTCAATTGCCAAAGCACTTTTATTATTGGAGGTCAGGATTGGGATTTTTTGAGGATTATTTTCTGCATGGTAGAAACGTTGCGTTTGAAAATCAAAGAAATTTAATTTGTCCGCACAGGCTACCCATAAGCCTCTCCGAAAGGGGTCTTCCAGTAACCCATGAATCAGAATTCGATTAAAGCTAATACTCTGACGATCCGAAGGGTTATTCCTAAAATTGGTAAGTTTATTGGTTTTTGTATCAAACTTATAAAGTCCCCCATCTCTGATTGTAAACCAAATGTCACCTTTAGAATCACAAATAATATTGCGACAAGCAAAATCGGGTTTATTTAACTCCTCAATTCTTGTAAACTGGTTTGTCTTTCTATCAAAATAGCAAACCCCTTCGGTTGTTCCAACCCAAATTCTACCTTGCTTGTCTTCGGCAAGCGTCTCTATGTAGTTATTAATTAGGCTATTTTTATTGCCTCTTTCTTTTCGATAGGTGTAGTTAATGTAAGAATCATAACGTTTAAGCCCATTTACCGTGCCAAGCCACAAGTACCCCTGACTATCTTTGAGCATACACAGTATAATATTATCGAGTGCATTCCCATCCATTTTAAAGGATGTGAATGTGTAAGGAAAATGCTGAGAAATGCCCTTTGAACTCCAAAGTAAAAACAAAAAGGTAATCAGAAATGAGTTGTATGTGAATTTAGGTTTACTAATTTTCACTTGTAACTCATTTTTATTCCCACCTAATTTATTCTCTATTTTTCCAGCCATTTCTTAAAAATTGGAGCTTTTTGGCGGCTAATATCCACTTCTATTGCCTGATAAGGTTCTTTTAGCTTGAGTTTGAGTTTAGAGTTTTCGATACCCCACACTCGATTAATGGCATCAATATTCACGATAAACTGGCGATTGACTCGGTAAAATTTATCAGGGTCCAGCATGGTTTCGATTTCGTCCATTGTGTCGCCATCTACCACGTATTTTTCATTGGCTTTTGTATGGATAAACACCAAGGAATCGTAATTAAAAAAAGCAACGTCGGAGGTCTTAATCGGCACCCAAGCATTGCGGTGGCTACACAAAAAATGCTCTTTGTAGGCCGGCTTCACCGAAGCTCCCGACTGCAACATTTCGACCAAGCGATTGATGTCTAATGGTGATTTTGACTGGCTTTTTGAAATATTCTTAGCCTTTTGAATGGCTTTTTCGAGGTCTTCGGGCTCTACGGGTTTCAGTAAATAGTCAATTCCATTGACTTTAAAAGCCTTGATGGCGTATTCGTTGTAGGAAGTAGTGAAAATAATGGGACAATTGAGCTGAAATTTTTCAAAAATTTCAAAACTCACACCATCAGCCAATTGAATATCTGCAAAAATCACATCTGGTTCAGCATTGTTGCCAAGCCAATTGAGCGCCGTTTTAACACTGGGCAGTACTTCCAAAATCTTCATAGTTGGCTCAATTTCAGCTATTTTGAAGATTAATTCTTTGGCTACTAATTTTTCGTCTTCGATGATGATAGCGTTCATGAGGAGTTTCCGTTAAAGGCACAATGGTTTGCAACAATATTCCCAAATCACGACTTGAATTGCAAAAAAAAAGCACTGAATAGTAGGAAAGACCGATTGAAGCGTCGAAAACGATAGTTGAATGGTTTTTACCCAAAAACTACAGTTTAAGCACCATTTTCGACCATTCAGTTTAATTTTTTTGTTAATATATAGAGGTTTTTTGAATCTTTGACTCATCAACCACACCAACCTATTAATAGTATGACGAATT
This sequence comes from Spirosomataceae bacterium, assembly GCA_046329195.1. Lineage (GTDB taxonomy): Bacteria > Bacteroidota > Bacteroidia > Cytophagales > Spirosomataceae > JAXLVB01. Next base: position 775,646 of record JAXLVB010000002.1, read on the forward strand.
ATGAAATTGAACTTGTCAAACGAAGTTGGAAACGACTCGATGGAGTTGACCCCATTTTGTTGGGGGATGTTTTTTACTCTCGGCTCTTTTTAGATAATCCTTCGTTGGAGAAAATGTTCAAAATCTCGAAGCAAGAGCAGGCCAAAAAATTAATTGACATGCTTGATACCATCATAAAACGGTTGGATAATTTGACGTCGCTTACCGATGAAATCAAAGCGATGGCGCAACGCCATGTGGGCTATGGGGTGAAACCCAAACATTATTTACAAGTGGGTGAAGCGCTCATTTGGACCTTGAGTAATGGATTAGGAAAAGATTGGGACCAAGAAACCGAAAAGGCATGGCTCAATTGTTATACTCTACTGGCTAATGCAATGATAGAGGCTTAAGTTGTTCAATGAAACACAGTTTGGCCTTAAAGTTTCGCAAATCACTCACACAAGTCTCTAATGTGGGCATTTGACTTGGACGTATCATCAATGAACAATCAGGCGAAAGCAAAAATGACAATAAGAATCAACACATAAGATTCCGATGTAAATGGCGTTTGATACCGAGTAGGTTTTTTGGTCACAAAACCAAAAACAGAGAAAACGGAGAAAATTGCTTAAAAAATTTCAAAATGAAATTTTTAACTTTTGATACTTATCCAGAATTAAAAATGTCCAAAGACTTAATATTGGATATTATGTCTTATGGCACCGTTTTAAACATGTTACTTATAGAAAAAGTCCAAATCTATTTTGATAAAAAAATCAAAATAAATACTCTACGGCTTTTCTTAAAGGAAAAAATAGAAGGTCAACATAATTTCGTATTTGATCCAATCTAGATGAAAACCCTAAAAAATCTCCAACCCAAGGTTTATTAATTTGTATTGTTGGTTTTGACGATATGAACTGGGGAGTAGTAGATGAACAAGAAAAAAAAAGATTTTTAATCTCAAAGTGGATTATATTTTTCGAGAATATCCCACAAACTTATTTTTTAGTCAAGAAAGATACGATTATTAAAATTTTACAAAATCTTATCAATGAAAAATGGGAAGTAGTTATTGAAATACCCTCAAAGAAAATTAAATTTAATCAAAAAATTTACAGTTTTGAATTAAATATAAAACCTCAAAAAACAATTTTATCCTTAATAAGTGGTATAGACAAAATTGAAATCGAAATTTTTCAAACTAATGAAATTTTATACAAAACTAATTTTAGTAAAGTTAGCCTAAAAGGAAATTTATTGACTTTAAAGCGGCAAATGTGGACTGAAAAGGAGGTACTTTTTGATATGACAACCAGGAAATTAATCATTTAGATTCCTCGATTCTCATCCAAAAAGCATTTCAGATATTGAGTACTTTACGATTAATAGTATTTCCAAAGTCTCTGTTTTCTACATTCTACCCAGTACAGTTGTTAGTGACAAAGCTTTCAAATAAATAAAATAAGTCTCAAAACTATGAAGACGGGTCTCAATACTAAGATAAAGCAGTTACTTTCTCAAAAAGATTCAGATGAATTGCTTTTTAAGGACAAAATGCTCCAAATATCAAATTGGAAGGAAATGCAGGAGATTGTTACGGAATTTGGGAATAATGGATGGAGCAGAAAGAAGTTATTTGATATATGTCAATATATCAATTTTAATGAGGAACTTCGAGAAGAAGAATATGACGTATTTGCTGAAGTTATGGATGGATTAACTGGTTTTTGCAATGGAGTTTATTTTTTGCGCCTACCAAATGACCCTGTTAATGACAATGAATTTATAGAATATGTACGTTCTAATGTATGGCAAAATGAAAGTTGGTAAGAATTGGTTTCCTAAGCAAAGCTTTGTCTTTCGCTGAAGGTTATGACTTAGTGTAGTAAGGAGTTGCCCGAAAAGAATTATTCCTCAGTAGTTTACTATAGTTAGTAATAGGTGAAGCTGTGCCTACATCGGAATGAGTGGATTTTTTTATTCCCTTGATTCTAACTTACTCAATTACATGAATGTAAGTATTAGGTTTTTATGAAATAAAAAGTTAAATGAAGAGACCAATAGTAAAATCCGGATTAATTGTGAAAATCCCATTGTCTGAGGGCTATCATACATATGCTCGTATTTTAGATAAAAAGGATTTTGCATTTTATAAAATTAAGACAAAAACAGAGGTGACTTTAGACGAAATTATTGCGTCTGAAATTATCTTTACTGGAATCGTTGAATTATGGGCAATCACGAAGTTACGTTGGGAAGTGTTAGGTTATCGGGAATTAGAATCAAACATTCAGAATTGGCCAAAATATTTTATTCCTGATATTGTTGATAGAGAAAATTATCGAATTTTTGAGCAAGGCGGCATTCGAGACTTTAATGTTACTAAAGAAGAATGTAATGGATTAGAATATGGTATCGTTTGGTCGCCAGAAGGTATGGAAGAAAGAATTAATGATTTTTTTGAAGGTCGCCAAAATGAACACATTAATTTCCTGAATAAATTTTATTATGCTCCCCCAGAAAGTTAAGTTAAAATTAAGGGAAATAGTACTATTGCCCCCAATAGGCGGTGCCTGTGTCTGAACAAAAGAAAAATTTACTCCTTGATTCAGAGTAACGGCGTGATTAGAAAGACAACCCTTATTTAAAAGTCTCATCATCGTTCATAAGGACTACTTCCTCATCTGCCAATAACCGAGATTTGATGACAAATCGTAACCCTAGTGGGATTTCTAATGAAAAACTGGCTCCTCGGCCTTTCACTACGTCAAGGGTGAGGTGGGTATGTTTCCAGTATTCAAATTGGTCTTTGGCCATATAAAAGTCACAACCGTGAGCATTGCCCAACTTAACATCTGTTTCGTTGAGCATTAATTCTCCTACTTGAAAACACATGGGAGCCGACCCATCACAACAACCTCCACTTTGATGAAACATCAAGGGCCCGTATTTGTCACGGAGTTGGTCTATAACTTGTTCGGCGGCTGAAGTAATGGCAAGTCGGCTCATGGATTTGTTAACCTCACCCCAACCCCTCTCCATGTTGGAGAGGGGCTTAAGTAGAGGAAGAAAATGTAATTTTCAGTCAATTCTAAACACAATCTAAAAACGGTTAACTGATAACCAGTCTCAGAAGAATCCAAGCTTATTTTTATCATACGAAATCAGCATATTTTTGGCTTGACGATAGTGATTGAGCATCATTTTATGCGTTTCACGACCAATTCCTGATTTCTTATAGCCTCCAAATGGTGCGTGTGCGGGATAGGCATGGTAGCAGTTTACCCACACACGACCAGCCTGAATAGCACGAGCCACTTGATACGCCTGATGCGTATCACGGGTCCACACGCCTGCACCTAATCCATAGAGTGTGTCGTTAGCAATGGCAATAGCCTCGGCTTCATCTTTGAAAGTAGTTACACACACCACTGGCCCAAAGATTTCTTCTTGGAAAATCCGCATTTTGTTATTGCCCTTAAATACCGTCGGCTTGATATAATAACCACCTTCTAAGCCTTCGTTGTAAGCCGTTCCGCCGCCGGTCAGCAGCTCGGCGCCTTCTTCTTTACCCAGCTCAATATAATTCAAAATCTTTTCGTATTGGTCGTTTGAAGCTTGGGCACCCATCATAGTGGTGGGGTCAAGCGGGTGACCCAATTTGATGGCTTCTACCCGTTCAACAAATCGCTCAATGAAGGCATCAAAGATAGATTCTTCTACCAAAATCCGAGACGGACAAGTACAAACCTCGCCTTGGTTGAGGGCAAACATGGTGGCACCTTCCAAGCATTTATCAAAAAATTCATCATCGGCATCCATGATGTTTTTGAAGAATATATTGGGCGATTTTCCACCTAATTCCAAGGTTACTGGAATGATGTTTTTAGAAGCGTATTGCATAATGAGCTGACCAGTAGTTGTTTCGCCCGTAAACGCAATTTTATTAATACGAGAACTTGATGCCAAAGGCTTACCTGCTTCTATACCAAAGCCATTGACGATATTAAGGACGCCCGCTGGCAGAAAATCCTGAATTAATTCGGCAAAAACCATGATGCCTACGGGCGTTTGTTCGGCAGGTTTTAGCACCACACAGTTACCAGCGGCAAGGGCAGGAGCCAATTTCCACGCTGCCATCAACAAAGGAAAATTCCAAGGGATAATTTGTCCAACTACCCCAAGAGGTTCATGCACAATGAGAGATAACGTGTTGCTGTCCAGTTCCGAAGCAGAACCTTCTTCGGCACGAATTACACCAGCAAAGTACCTAAAATGGTCAATAGCCAAGGGTAAATCAGCTGCACGGGTTTCTCTAATTGGCTTGCCATTGTCCCAAGTTTCGATGCTGGCCAACAAGTCCAAATTCTTTTCCATCACGTCGGCAATCTTGAGCAAAATATTGCTTCGAGTGGTTACCGAAGTATTGTTCCAATGTGGAGCTACCGCCCAAGCGGCGTCTAGCGCTAAGTTGATGTCTTCTTCGGTTGAGCGTGCTACTTTTGTAAATACCTGACCATCAACGGGTGAGGTAGTCTCGAAATACTCGCCTCGGGTAGGTGCTACCCATTTGCCCCCAATGAAGTTGTCGTAGTGCGATTTGAAAATTGGCTTATCTACCAATGTGCGTTGTTGTGCAATGACTGATGACATGTTTAAAAAGGTTTTGAATGAAAAATTAATTTATCACAAAACAACCTTCAAAAAATCATATCGAATTGCACAATCCTGCTCCAGAATTTTACTTTTCTATCAAGTAATTGCACTTTTCTGCTACAAGTTGAACAATTCTATCAAAACCATCCATTTTTCTAGTAACTTTCAGAAGTGGTTTGTCACATAATCCGTTTATCACAAAATGTATCGGTCATGTTAGCACTCAATCCAGTCCATTTTCAGAATCGTCGGTTGGAGCAATTGGTCGAAAATCGGACCATTCATACCCTCAATCATGCCGAGTTGAATATTTTTGAAACCCATCAACAAGCCAGTCAGGTATTGCTTCAGTTTAAAGAACCTGTATTGGCCAGCATGATTAAAGGCAAAAAAGTAATGCACTTACAGGATACTCCAGCATTTGGTTTTTTGCCTGGCGAATCGGTGATTTTACCTGCCAATGAATTAATGTGTATTGATTTCCCGGAAGCTACGGAGCTGAATCCGACCCAATGTTTGGCACTATCGTTTGATGAAGCCAAACTGCAAGAGGCAGTGAACTTGCTTAATCAGAGAGGATTAAAGCAAAATGGTCAAGAATGGAGTATGACCGACTACAACTACCACTTTACCAACGACATCGCCATCAATCAAATCTTACAACGCTTGATTTTTATCTTTTCAGAAAATCACCCTTCTAAAGACATCTTTGCAGATTTGCTGATTCAAGAATTGGTCATCCGAATTTTGCAGACCGAATCAAAAAGTTTGTACATCAAAAAGTCCTTCCAAAATCCCAATAATGACCGAATTTCGTTTATCATTCAGTTTATTCGAGAAAACATTACCGAAGACCTCTCAGTCGAGCTTTTAAGTGAGAAGGCTTACATGAGCGAGTCCAATTTTTATCGAACTTTTAAGCATGAAATGGGCTTCTCTCCTAACGATTTTATCATTGAAGAACGCCTCAAAATGGCTGAAAGCTTATTAAGAAACCCCAAAGTGAGTGTAAAAGAAGCCTATTTGGCAAGTGGTTTCAATAGTTTTTCGTATTTTTGTCGGTTATTCAAAAAGAAAAAGAACCTCTCTCCTACCGAATTCAAAGAAAAATCAAATCTGGTCAACCTTGCCTCTTAATTAGTTCAATACCAAAGCGTTTAAACAGATTGGGGAATGGAGTATAGCCTATGAGGACATAGGTTCCGACCGTTTAGTCTTGCTATGGGTGTTTCAAACCATCGCTACGAAAGTATCCTTACCTGTACTAGATAGTAAGGTTATACTCATTCACCCCACCGAGCGTCGGTCGCCCCACCCTCTCCTGCTGGGAGGGCTTCTAAAGTCCCAGGGAGCTAGTGAAAGAGGTTCTGTGTACAACTTAATTAACCAATTCTCTCACCAACTAGATTTATAGGTAAAATCAACAAGAGCCACTCTATCGCTAAAATGACTCTTGTTTAAATGGCTTTGTTTAATTGACTTTTTTCTTAATCCACTTACTTATATCTTCCAACACAACGGGCGCAATCGTTTGCTCTATCGTGGCGTATTCAATCGGATTGCCTGTAGAACATTCTTGAAATAAATGGTTTAGGTTTTTATACTGTTTAGTCACAACATCCTTATTTCCACCTTGTTTTACAGCTTTTTCAATAGCAATTAAGTTAGCAGGACAAGGTACTTGCAGGTCTTTTTCACCATTTAGTGCCAGAACTGGGCAGCTTACTTTCTCAAGATTAACACTTGGGTCATATTTTAGAAAGAAACTCATCCATGGCCAAGGGCCCATGTACTCTTTAATTTGAGCTTCAACAAATGCCTCTTGAGTTTGGTCTTTGGGTTTCCAGCTTGGGTTTTCGGCCAGTTGTTTCAACAAAAAAACCTTCATATCTTCATTTAACTTAGCATCATCACTTGATTTTGCAATCAGGTCAAACATCCCTTCACTAATCTTTCGGGTAAGGTTGATTTCAGCATCCGACGCACCATTTACTTTGGCAATGAGTGCTTGTTGTTCCAATAACAGTTCGGCACATTTAGTACCTGGTCCTGCCATCAATACGATAAATGCGATGTCTTTATTATTGGCTGCCACCATAGGCGCTATCATTCCTCCTTCGCTGTGACCAACCAAGCCAATTTGTTTGATTTCCTTACGAGTTTTTAAATAGGCCATAGCACTTAGGACATCCGAAGCGTGATCTGCCGAAGTAGCAGATTTGAAATTCCCAGATGACTTACCAACCCCACGGTCATCGAAACGAAGTACTGCGATACCTTGGCGTGTTAAATAATCGGAGAGCACCAAAAAAGGCTTATGTCCCAGCAATTCCTCATCTCGGTTTTGAGGGCCACTTCCCGAAATTAAGATTACAGCAGTAAAGACACCCTCTTTTTGAGGTAATGTTAGCGTTCCTGCCAACGTAATATTTGCTGTGGTATTCGGAAAACTTAACTCTTCTTCGTAATAAGGATATGGTTTTTGTGGCACTTGTGGCCGCTTCGGTGCCTCAGTAGCAATAGTTCCTTTGGTAAGCACCAGAGAAAATTCTTTGCCGCCTTGTTTGAAAGTTCCTTTAATTTTGTCGCCTTCATAGGTTCCATTGTATTGGATTTGAGCCGCTGGTATTTCCAGATTTAATACCGAATTTTCAAAACTCGCCTTGGAAATGGGTATTCCTTTTGCTCCTTGGTCTGGGCTATCCATAGTGGCTTTGATGCCGTTTTCTGACTTTACGATATGGACTACTAATCGCAACTGCACTTTTTCTGTGACTTGTAAGGCACCGTTCCAGTCGCCAATTACCTCTTGAGCTTGTACAGTCAACAGGCTCATTATCAAAAAAATACATCCTAAAACTAACTTTTTCATGGCTTTTTGTTTCGAATTGTTTTAAGTAAAAAAATGATGAAGAAATAAAGTCCAACACAGAGTGCGCTAACCACTGGAATAAAAAAGTCGCCTAAGACTTCAACAACGCCGGGTTGCGGTGTAACTGTCCCAAAAAGAAAATGACCGTTTCCGACCCAAAGCCCTGTTTCGGAGGGATTCACCAATTTCATGACTATCACAATCGGGAATCCTATCAAAAGCAAGGTTAACACAAACAAAATGGTGTATCCAACTCCATTTTTGAGATTGAGCCATAAAGCCTGTACCAAATGCTTTAGGTTGTAAGACCGCACCGCTTGGTCAATTTTCTTGATTGCCACTACCTCTTGCAAGGTAACTTCAGGAGGTCCCAATCGTTCGATGATGTTCAGAAGCGCCGTTTGTTCCTCCTCGGTTTGGTGGTTCTGGAGGTATTCAAAAAGGTAGCTGTTTACTTCCATTAAACATTCTTCTTGATCGTGAACTGACAAAATGTGAACCACCCGTTTACAGCGACTCATGTAGTCGTTATAGATTCGTTGGCTGTTGGGATGCTTAAATTCTAACGATTTCATGGCTTTTTTAAATTGGTAAAAATGGTCTCTAAGTTTTGCTGCATCTCAGCCAAAGTACTTTTGCCTAACTCAGCAATGTAATAGTACTTGCGAGGAATTCCCGATGTTTGTTCCACCCATTTGAAAATGAGTAGTTCGTCCTTCATTAAGCGAATCAATAAAGGATAAATAGTGCTCTCAGTGACCTCCACACTATACTCTTCTTTTAGTTGTTGTATCAACTCATATCCATAACACTCTTTCTGATTGAGTGCCTCTAAGACATAAAAAGGCAAGAGTCCTTTTTTGAGTTGTGTGTCCCAGTTTTTTAGAAATTCTGTTTTCATGTTGCAAATATATTTCAATTTATAATACTACGCAATACGATGTATTACAAAAATTTAATTTCCATTGAAAACCCTGATGAAAAAAGCGATTAAGTCTCTATTTTTTCCATGTTAAGCACCATTTGACTCCCATGTTCATGAATCAAAGAACCAAACAGGTGCTTTTAGCCGTTAATAACTAAAATCAAATATCCGATACCATCACTGCGAGTGATGGTATCGGTACTTGTCCAACCAATAGTTCCGTATAAATCAAAGCAGAACCATTTTTTTAGATAAAATACACTTCTTTAATACAACACTTTCGCAACAGCCTATGAAAATATTATTAGTAGAGGACGAAGAACGCTTGGCTTCCTTCATTCGAAAAGGAATTTCTGCTGAAGGATATGAAGTGGTAGTAGCGTTTGATGGACGAATGGGGTTATCATTATTTAAGAAAGACATCTATGACCTCCTAATTTTGGATGTGAATTTACCCCAACTCAATGGTTTTGAGTTATGCCGATTGATTCGTTCAGAAAATGAGACCATTCCCATTTTGATGCTTACAGCGCTAGATAGTATTGCAGATAAAGCGGATGGCTTTCATGCTGGGGGAGATGACTATTTGGCCAAACCCTTTGAGTTTCAAGAGTTATTGCTCCGCATTCGGGCATTGACTCGCCGAAACCAATCGAAAACAAGTCAAGTATTGCGGTTGGCTGATTTAGAACTCAACTTAGACAGCAAAACCGTCACACGAGCCGGTAAACGAATTGAGTTGACTACCCGAGAATATTCTTTGATGGAGTACATGATGCTCAATAAGGGCAAAATCATTTCTCGTGTTGATATTAGTGAGCGAGTTTGGAGTCTTAATTTTGATAGTAACACCAACGTAATTGACGTGTATGTCAGCTATTTACGCAAAAAAATAGATAAAGATTTTTCGCCTAAATTACTGCACACTGTTGTAGGGATGGGATATGTACTAAGAGAAGGATAAACGGAAATTTATTGACCTATGCTCATTCGTAACCGTCTAACCCTCATTTTTACCTTGTTGGCTATGGCCATTCAAGTAACCTTGTCGTTGTTGGTGTGGTATTTTTATTCGTTGTACCGTCAGGAAGAGTTTTACAGCCGATTAGAAGGTAAAGCCCGTGTAGCGGGTCGTGTGCTCATTGCACGGCGACATTTACATGATGATTTCTTTAAAAATATGGTTAAAACTGATCTTTTGACCATTGTTGAAGAACAAATAAGCATTTATGACAGTCAACAAAAGCTAGTATTCACCAATAGAACACTCAAAGAATCAGACTATTATAAAGAGAAAATTCCATTATTAGCCAAAGAGTCTTTGCTCGAATTCAGAAGTGGACACCTTGAGTCAATTGTAATGCCCTTTAATGATAGAGGCCAAGTATTCTATATTTTTGCCTCGGGTTATGACCGCATTGGGTTTGCTAAATTGGGTACACTTCAACAAATTTTGGTATTGGCCAACTTATTGGGTTTTGCCCTTATTGTTCTTGCTGGTTGGTATTTTTCGGGACGAGTACTCCAGCCGATTTCTCAGATGGTGAACGAAGTGGAGCAAATAACGGCTCGACATTTACAAAAACGAGTGAATGAAGGAAACCGTCGGGATGAAATAGCCCAACTCGCCATGACCTTTAACCAAATGCTGTTTCGGCTAGAGGATGCTTTTGTATCACAACGTAGCTTTGTAGCCCATGCTTCGCACGAACTTCGTACGCCTTTGACCAATATTTTAGGTACTTTAGAAACATCCCTTCGGTATGACCATCATCCAAAAGATTGGTTAGAAAGCATGGAAGTAGCCGTAGAGGAATTAAAAAAGCTAATATCCTTAACGAATTCCTTGCTGGAGTTAGCTAATATTTCTGATGGTCAGCTAGTTCTACAGCCCATCCAAGTTGATGACTGCTTGCTCAATGCACTCGGCTACGTACAAGGTAAGTATCCAGCTCGAAAGGTGCAGTTACAATTTTCTGAAGATTCCGAAACTGCATTTACCTGCTTAGGTGTGGAATCGTTATTGACAACCGCTTTTCTAAATGTATTAGACAATGCGTGTAAGTATTCGGAAGACGATGTTTCGGTTCAACTATCTGTTAATGATGCTACCATTGTTGTTCGGGTGCAAGACAAAGGCAGAGGAATAGACCCCGAAGATGCAGGTCATATTTTTGACCCATTATACCGTGGAAAAAATGTATCTGGCGTAACGGGGTATGGAATTGGGTTGGCGATTACTCAAAAAATCATTGAATTGCATCAGGGTACACTAGAAATTTTATCAAAAATTAACGAAGGCACGTCGGTAAGCATTAAAATTCCCACGTAAAGGAGTAATTTTTCTAATCTCGTTTTAATGTCCAACGAACAGTCTATTTATTTTGATGATTCAGATTAAAAAGTAGATTTCACGGCTTAAAATTGCTTAGAAAGTTGAAAATATTGTACTATTCCCATAATTAACTAATCTTTTATTCGGTAAGCCTTCTTTCTAAAACTCACTAATCGCTTCAAAAAGCGACTTTCTACTAGAATTCTTATTCAATTCTTAACAAAACATCATCCAATTCGATTAGATTTTTCTAATAACTTCTAATTTCTTTCTCATGCCGTTTTAATCTCCTCACACTTGTTTTGTGGCATTCAATTTCAGACAATATTATGCCACGCCGGACTTTTCCCTCTTTCTTGGTTTACGGTTTTGGACTTGCCCTGGCTTTGTCCTTGGTCTTCAATGCGTTTTTGTTGTTTGAGCAAAATCGTCAACAAACACATTACGAAAATGAGTTACGCAATTCGGTCAATGTAGCCGAAAATGAACTTTACCATCATCAGTTATCTGATTGTTTGCGAACCATGCAACAAAAAGACAGTCTCATTTCTAGCTTAAAAGCATCGCTTGCTCATCAAAAATCCTCTGAAAATAAATAGTTACCATTAATGAATGACCATCATGTTGAGTGTAAAATCCTTCATCATTTCTCCACCAAGTCAAGGTTTGTTTTCAAATCAGGTTGCTAAACACCACCAATTTCAGTTGGCTGATTTGCCTTGAATTTAACCCAAACACAAAAATCAATAATCTGAAATCCTATGAAACGAATCATCACATTGGTAAGCTTTGCTGCCCTAATAGGCAATATGGGCTGTTCTTCACATGGGGAAGAAAAAAAAGAAGAAGCAGTAAAATACCAAGTTACTAGTCCACTTGTGGCAGACACTACGGCTACTAAAGATTATGTATGTCAAATCCGTTCTATTCAGCATATCGAACTGCGTGCGTTGGAGAAAGGATACCTTCAAAAGATTTTTGTGGACGAAGGGCAATACGTAAAGCAAGGACAACTGATGTTTCAGATTATGCCCGTGGTTTACAACGCCGAACTTCAAAAGTCTCAGGCAGAGGCCAACTATGTGGGCATTGAATACCAGAACACTAAACGCCTGGCTGATAGCAATATCGTTTCAAAAAATGAGTTAGCCCTTGCTAAAGCCAAATATGATAAAGCATTGGCCGAGGTAGCGTTGGCCAAAACGCATCTTCAGTTTACAGAGATTAGAGCACCATTTAGTGGGATTATGGACCATTTTCAGGTACGTCTCGGAAGTTTAGTTGATGATGGCGATTTGCTAACTACCCTATCAGACAATAGCAAAATGTGGGTGTATTTCAACGTACCCGAAGCCGAATACCTAGACTACAAAAGCCACAATGACAAGAACATGACGTATGTAAACCTAGTCATGGCTAACAACGAACTTTTTGAAAATCAAGGCATTGTACAAACCATTGAGGCCGATTTCAACAACGAAACAGGCAACATTGCTTTCCGAGCAACGTTCCCCAATCCGAAAGGCTTGTTGCGTCATGGTGAAACTGGTAACGTACGGATGACCCTTCCATTGAAGAAAGCCATCATTATTTCACAAAAATCAACTTTTGAAGTACTCGACAAAAAGTACGTCTATATAGTCGATAAGAACAACACGATACGGTCACGAGAGATAACCATTGCTGCCGAACTTCCACACATTTTCGTGGTGAAAAAAGGGCTGAATCCGACTGATAAAATCTTGCTGGAAGGCCTTCGTCAGGTGCGTGAAAATGAGAAAATCCAATATACATTTCAAGAGCCTAAATCGGTCATTTCACATTTGAGCTTGTACGCTGAGTAAGGGAGCTTACGCCTCAAAAAAGCAGTTGAAAGGTCTGAATTTACCTTTTTTCCGCTGCTAATCGAAGGCAATCATTCATTATTTCTCATTTTTTTCCCCAGAAGATATGTTTGCAAAATTCATACGAAGACCCGTATTCGCCATTGTAATATCGGTCATGATTGTTTTCGTGGGTATTCTGGCTATCCGGCAGTTGCCTATCTCACAGTTTCCGGATATTGCACCCACTACGGTCAACATCTTTATTGCCTACCCTGGCTCTAGTGCTGATGTATTGGTTAAATCCACATTAATTACCTTGGAACAGGCCATCAACGGGGTGCAAGACATGCGCTACATTGCCACTGATGCCACCAGTGCTGGAGAAGCCACCTTGCGTATCATCTTTGAGCCTGGCACTGACCCGAATGTGGCCATGATTCGGGTCAAAACGAGGGTGGACCAAGTCATGCCACTTCTCCCCGAACTTGTTCAACGTGAGGGGGTTATCATCACTCCGATTCAGCCAAGTATGCTCATGTATGTCAACCTCTATTCAAAAGATAAGAGTTTTGACGAAAAATTCTTGTTCAACTACGCTACGGTCAAGATGATTCCTGAAATCCAACGGACCAAGGGGGTAGCAAGAGCACAAATTTTAGGAAGCCGCCGGTATGCCATGCGGGTTTGGCTGAATCCTGACCGGATGAGAGCGTATAATATTTCTACGGAGGATGTGATGAAGGCCATTGGTGAGCAGAGTATCATTGGCCGCCCAGGTCGCATTGGTCAAAGTTCAGGCATTGAGGCTCAATCGCTCGAGTATGTGTTGACGTATAAAGGACGTTACAACAAACCCGAAGAATACAAGGACATCATCATTCGGGCAAATTCTAATGGAGAAAGCATCCATCTGCGAGACATTGCTAAAGTAGAGTTGGGCAGTGAATTCTTCGACATTTACTCCAACCTCGACGGTCATGCCTCGGCGGCTATCGTGTTGCGGCAAAACTATGGCAGCAATGCCCGTGAAGTAATTGATGAGGTGAAAAAGAAACTCGAAGTGATGAAGGCTTCTTTCCCGCCGGGTATGGATTACAAAATCAGCTACGATGTATCTAAATTCTTAGATGCTTCGATTGAGCAAGTAATTGATACGCTGCGAGATGCTTTTATATTGGTAGCCTTTGTCGTTTTCATTTTCTTGGGCGACTGGCGCTCTACCCTCATTCCGATTATTGCCGTACCGGTCTCTCTAGTCGGGGCCTTTTTTGTGATTCAGTTTTTTGGGCTATCCATCAACCTTATCACCTTGTTTGCCTTGGTGTTGGCTATCGGGATTGTGGTAGATGATGCAATAGTGGTGGTGGAGGCCGTCCATGCCAAGATGGAAGAATTCCCCGAACTCACTCCTTTTGGTGCGGTACGTAGAGTATTGGGCGAAATCAGTGGGGCCATTATTGCCATAACCTTGGTCATGGTGTCGGTATTCTTGCCTATTTCGTTCATGACTGGACCCGTCGGAACATTTTACCGCCAATTTTCCATTACAATGGCAAGTTCCATCGTAATTTCTGCCATAGTAGCCCTCACGCTAACTCCTGTGCTTTGTGCCATGTTGCTGAAAAACCATCATGGACATGCTGCCAACGGTAAACCTCACAAGAAAAACTTGTTGACAAAAGCCTTAGACCGCTTCAACCAAGGTTTTGAAAAAATGACAGGTGGTTACGTGGGTATTCTCAAGTTAATTGTCAATAGGCGCTTGGTAACGTTTGTGATTTTGGCAGGCTTCTGTTTGGGCATTGCCTACGAAAGCAAAATTCTTCCTGCCGGTTTTATCCCCAACGAAGACCAAAGTACCATTTACGCCATCATCCAAACGCCTCCGGGTTCTACCTTAGAGAAAACTAACCAAGTGTCACGCCATTTGCAAGAAGTGTGTGAAGAAGTGCCGGGCATCGAGTCGGTTTCATCGTTGGCAGGTTACGAAATCATGACCGAAGGCCGTGGCTCTAATGCAGGTACGTGTTTGATTAACCTCAAGCCTTGGTCGGAGCGTGAACAAAATGTAAAGGAAGTCATGGAAGAACTGGAGAAAAAAGCAAAAGGTCTTGGTGCCACGATTGAATTCTTTGAGCCTCCAGCCATTCCAGGCTTTGGCACGTCGGGTGGGTTTTCCATACGTTTATTAGACAAAACGACAGATACAGACTACCATGAATTCGATAAAATTCAGAAGCAGTTCATGGACAATCTAGCCAAACGCAAAGAACTCACTGGTCTGTTTAGCTTTTTTGCCGCTAATTACCCCCAATACGAGCTGGAGATTGACAACAAACTGGCCATGCAGAAAGGTGTATCTATTGGCAAAGCCATGGACAACCTCAACATCATGATTGGTAGCACCTACGAACAAGGCTTTATCAAATTCAATCAGTTCTTCAAGGTATATGTCCAGTCCGATCCTAGTTTTCGTCGGCTACCTTCTGACCTGCTCAAGTTGTTTGTCAAAAATGAAGCGGGAGAAATGGTACCCTACTCGTCGTTCATGACTTTGAAAAAAGGGCAAGGACCTAACGAAATCACCCGCTTTAACTTGTACAATTCAGCAGCGATTCAGGGCTTACCAGCCAAAGGCTTCACCACAGCCCAAGCCATTGAGGCCATTCGTGAAGTAGCAGCTAAGTCTTTGCCCAAGGGCTATGACATTGCCTTTGAGGGTCTTTCGTATGACGAGTCCATTCGAGGCAACGAGTCACTGTACGTCTTCTTGATTGTGGTTGCCTTTGTATATCTGGTACTGGCCGCCCAGTACGAGAGCTTCATTATTCCACTCGCAATTGTTTTCTCTTTGCCAGTTGGGGTGTTTGGTTCATTTATGCTACTCAAGCTAATGGGCCTCGAAAACAACATTTATGCACAAATCGGCCTCATCATGTTGGTGGGTTTGTTAGGCAAGAATGCCGTGTTGATTGTGGAATTTGCCGTGCAAAAACGGCAACAAGGCGCTACTATTTTTGAGGCAGCCATTGAAGGTGCCAAGGTTCGCTTCCGTCCTATCCTGATGACTTCCTTTGCCTTTGTGGCGGGTTTGATTCCATTGATTCTTGCCAAAGGCGCTGGTGCTATTGGTAACCGTACCATTGGTGCGTCGGCGATGGGCGGTATGCTTTTCGGGACCATTTTTGGGGTAATTATCATCCCTGGTTTATACTACATCTTCGGAAAACTTGCTGATGGACGCCAACTCATTCGAGATGAAGAGGATGACCCACTTACTGAAAACTTTGTCCATACTGTTGATAAATTCCCCCTACCAGAAGATGAGCACACGAATTAATCATAAAATACGATGGATTGGAGCCTTGAGCCTCATTTATTTGACATTGTCCATCACCGCTTGTAAGACGCCCGCTCTGGTCAGTCGAACGGTCAACAAATCAGTTCCGGCCAGTTACAATACAGCTCAAGATACTGTCAATTCTGCAAAATTGACTTGGAGACACTTTTTTACTGATCCTAACTTGGTGGCTTTGATTGATTCTGCTTTGTATCGTAATCAGGAGTTGAACATTACCTTACAGGAAATTGAGATTGCTAACAATGAAATCAATGCTCGAAAAGGGGAATACATGCCTTTTGTTCGGGTGGGTGGTGGCTCTGGAGTAGAAAAAGTCTCTCGCTACACCAGCCAAGGGGCAAGCGACGAAATTTCTGAAATCAAACCCGGTAAGCCTACGCCGGCAGTACTGCCCAATTCTTATTTTGGAGCGTTTGCCAGTTGGGAAGTGGACATTTGGCATAAGCTGCGTAATGCTCGAAAGGTAGCTGTTGCCAATTATTATGGTACCATTGAGGGTAAAAACTTCTTAGTTACACAATTAGTCTCCGAAATAGCAGCCTCTTATTATGAATTGATGGCTTTGGATAACCAACTCGAAACCATCAGCCGAAACATTGATATTTTGAATAATGCGTTAAGCATCATTCGTCAAGAAAAAGAGGCGGCAAAAGTAACAGAATTGGCCGTTCGGCGATTTGAGGCGGAGGTGTATAAAACGCAAAGTATGCAGTATGAAATCAAGCAAAAAATCGTGGAGACCGAAAACCGCATCAACTTTTTAGTAGGTCGCTATCCGCAGCGGGTCAATCGTAGTTCTCAACAATTTAATGAACTGGTACTCCAAAAAATCCAAGCCGGAATTCCAGCTCAACTGCTTGCCAACCGTCCGGATATTCGTCAGGCAGAATTGCAATTGGAGGCAGCCCAACTCAACATTAGTGTAGCCAGAGCTAACTTTTACCCTTCGTTAGGGCTATCGGCTTCGTTAGGAATAAGTTCGTTTAACCCCTTGTATTTTGCCAACTTACCACTGTCGTTGATGTCGTTACTGGCGGGAGATATGGCAGGACCGCTTATCAATAAAAATGCCATTACGGCTCAATACAAAAATGCCAATGCAAAGCAAATACAGGCCATTTACAACTATGAACGTACAGTCTTGAACGCCTACATCGAGGTCATTAACCAATTATCCAACATTGACAACCTCGAAAAAAACTACACCATGAAAAACAATCAAGTGGATGCCTTGGTAAAATCAACGGCCATCTCGCTGACCTTGTTTAAATCGGCTAGAGCCGATTATATGGAAGTACTACTCACCCAACGAGATGTGCTGGATTCGAGAATGGAACTAATCGAAACTCGGATGCGTCAGCTCAATGCCCTTGTGAATACCTACCGTGCCTTGGGTGGAGGATGGAATTAAACGTTGTTTCTCTCATCTTTAGCCCTATTTGGTTATAGAGCCAAGTAGGGCTTTTTTAATCCTAAAAAGGATCTAAAGATAGAGCAACAATGTATTGTAAAAAGCCCTGAAGAGGTGATATAACTTCACCTCTTCAGGACACAACACCAGGTATAGTTATCATCTTTCCATCCTAAACGACGACCTTGACTATCCATGTAATTCATTGATTATGATGCCCCAACAAACATCTCAATTGTAGGCTTTCCTACAACTTATCATATATAGAGCTTCCTGCCCTATTGATTTCAAGCAAGGGTAGTTTAAACCAGAGCGAGGAGTACTTCTTTAAACCGTTGAAAAACGATAGAAAACGCCAAGTGGTAGTTTTTTGTGAAAAGAATCTTCCAGAAACAACTCCCCACATTCCTTATTTTTAATAGACTGAAAGGTGGTTTGTACCAAATTTTCGACAATTAACGACGAAAACCCCATCGAATACATATTCAAAATCAAAAAGTGGTTCACTGGATCCAGCAGTTGGGCGCAGTCTTTTAGCAATTCGTTAATTCCTTCTTCTAACACCCATTTCTCGCCGTCTGGACCTCGACCATAGGCTGGAGGGTCTAAAATAATTCCTTGGTACTTGTTGCCTCGACGGATTTCTCGCTTCACAAATTTGACAGCATCCTCTACTATCCAGCGAATGTTGTCTAATTTGCTGAGTTCCATGTTTTCTCGGGCCCAGTTTATGGTTTGCTTGATGGCTTCTACGTGTGTTACTTCGGCGCCCATGGCTTTTGCTGCCAAAGAAGCCACGCCCGTGTAAGCAAACAAATTCAGTACTTTGGGCTGTTGGACTGGAAGTTTTAAGATTTTTTCTTGGATGTAATCCCAATTAGTGGCTTGTTCTGGAAAAAGCCCCACGTGCTTAAACGAAGAAAGAGCTATTTTGAAATGTAGATTCAACTTCTCGTGTTGATACGACATCGTCCAGCGTTCAGGAGTATTTTTTCGAACCATCCACTCGCCTTTTTCGGAGTTGCCTTTTTCTTTCTTAAAAATTGCGTCTGATTGCTTTTCCCATTCTTGGGCACTCAACGATTTATCCCAAGCGGCTTGCGGTTCGGGGCGAGTTAGTACATAATCACCAAAGCGTTCTAATTTTTCAAATCCACCCGAATCAATCAATTGGTAGGTTTTCCAGTGGAGCGGGGTAAGAAGTTGCATACGATAGTCGGAATCTGTTTAGGCATTTCTGTCAAACAGACTGTTAGAGATTTTTGAATCAATAGCTGCCAAATGGGCTGTCTATGCGGTAAGGCCGAGGAAGTAAAGTATAAGATGCGACCCATCTTTACAATACTTCTTGTACCTCCATCAAGAAGATAAAACGGTCATTATAAAAATGAGGGCTTGAGGGGAGTTCAGGCCTTTATGGTTTTGATAACCAACGTATTACTTAGCTTAATATGCAATTTTGGTCAAATAAAAAACACTCCGTCGGCCATTATCGCCAACGATTCGCTGTGTGCCCCAAGCTATAAAATAGTTGTCATACCAAAACTCTGCATCGTCGTCGTCATTCGACCGTATTTTATCGCCTACTTGCTGCGTGTCCAATTCGGTGCGTTGGGTGTCTTCAATGGTTTTGTTGCCCTGAATCACCTTTTTGATGAGGCCACCTTTATTGGTGTAGAGGAGGGTTAGTTGGTCACCTTCAATACGAGTTTTGATCTTTTCGTGTAATACCTTTTTCTTCACATCTTTAAACTCGATACTATTGTCCCAGAGCAAGGTGCCATTGTAATCAAACCCTGCTACGATGGCATGCGTATAAACCCAGCCATCAAAAATCTGCCGTTGATTGGAATAGCTATTGTAGCCATACATGTTGTTGTAGAACAAATTACGGCTTCCATAGCCAAAAGCCCAAGGGTTCAATAACCCTGTATTGCCCCAACCCCAGCCAAAGGGCGTGTTGAACGCACTGTAGCCATACGGATTATAGCTGTTGTTGTACCGATACTCGGGATAAAAAGCCTCGGCTACTACAATATATTGATTTTCTTTCTTGATGAGGTCATGTACCAAGAAGCGGTAGTTGGTAAGCCGCAAATCCTCTCCTTTTTCACGTTTGGCCTGAATCTTCCGCTCTTGTCTCTCTCGGTCACGGGGGCTTAGGTAATTGAAAAAGTTTTGAAAATCAGTGAAGCTGTAATAACGAGGATTCAACACTTGGTCGGGTAAGACTTTGCTGATGTACAAACCTTGCGAAACAGGCATAGTACCCGTAGGCTGGTTGCCACGAAAACCATACGTACCCAGCATCAGTTGGATGGAGTCGTTTAACGATACCATTCTACCATTTATCAACGAATAGTCATCGTCTGGTTCTACAATCACTTGCAAGTCTTGACGGCCTTGTTCGTCGAAAGATTTTACTAAAATTTGGCTGCTTTTACCTTGTCGTACCGAATACGAAACGTTGATTCGATGGGCTAAGGTATCGATGTCAATAGACTGGATTTCGGCTTCTCCTTTCACTGCATTAGGAAGCATTTTGGTTTGCCGAGAACCTAAATTGGTGTACAAAATCACAGGTTGGTTGCGTACATCTCCTGCAATATATACATTATCAAGGTAGGCTTTAAACTGCGACACCTTAACTTTATCCATTGAATAGATATCGTAACTCTCAATAAAACCTGGCCCTAAATACACCTTAACTACTTGATAAACATTGCTTTCGTATTTGCTAAAAAGTAAGAACACAAATTTTCCATCATAACAGTGTGTTACGTAATCAAGCTTTTCGTCAATAGAGCCATTGAGACTCCAAAGTTGTTCAAAGTCAGTAGAAAGGCGTGTGAGGGCAAAGGTATTTTTGCTGGTTTGGACCAATAACAAGACCCCTTGCTTACCGATGGGAATCGTAAAGTATGAATCGGTAAAAGCCGGAATGGGTAATTCTACTCGTTTGATTTGTTGAGCAAAACCGAATGGGCTGAATCCTATCATCAGAACAGCTACCAGCGTAGAGCAAACGTACGATTTAAGTGTAGTAACAAGTTGGAAGGTCAAAGTACCTTTAGTCTTTTCCATAAGCTAAGGCCAAAATTAGGTCAAATTCTTCATCACGAACGGGAGTAACTGATAGCCGAGAATGCCGAACCAAGGCGAGGTTTTCTAACCGAGGGTCGGTTTTCAGTTGCGCTAAGGTAACAGTTTGTGGGAATTTTTCGACAGGTTGTAAGTCCACAGCTACCCAATTCGGGTTATCGGTAGTTGGGTCTTGGTAAAACTCACGGGCAACCTTGGCCAGTCCCACAATTTCTTTTCCTTCGTTTGAATGGTAAAAAAACACTAAGTCATTCAATTTCATGGATTTAAGATTGTTGCGAGCTTGGTAGTTACGGACACCATCCCACATACCCGTCCCTTGTTTAACGAAATCTTCCCAAGAATATTTAAAAGGTTCTGATTTAACCAACCAATATGCCATTTGACTATACTTTTGTAGTATGCTTGCGCATCAAGGGAATTTAGGGAATTTACTAAAATCAGGCTTGCGCTTTTGTAGAAAGGCATCTTTGCCTTCTTTGGCTTCATCACTCAAGTAATACAAAAGAGTTGAGTTTCCTGCCAATTCTTGAATGCCGGCCTGCCCGTCAAGTTCGGCATTGAACGCCGACTTCAACATCCGCAAGGCAATCGGACTTTTTTCAAGCATTTTGTTACACCATTCAATTGTGGTTTCTTCCAATTGTTCCAAGGGTACTACTTTATTGACCAAACCCATGTCTAAGGCTTCTTGGGCGTTGTATTGGTCGCACAAGTACCAGATTTCACGAGCTTTTTTCTGTCCGACAATCCGAGCCAAATACGATGCGCCAAAGCCTCCATCAAAACTCCCTACTTTAGGTCCAGTCTGCCCAAAGCGAGCGTTTTCAGCAGCAATGCTCAAATCGCACACAACGTGCAGCACGTGCCCGCCTCCAATAGCCCAACCAGCCACCATCGCTACTACTGGTTTTGGAATCCGGCGAATCTGCATTTGTAAATCCAAAACGTTGAGCCGAGGTACTTTGTCTTCGCCCACATAACCACCGTGCCCACGTACCGACTGGTCGCCACCCGAACAAAAAGCCTTGCCACCTTCGCCCGTCAGAATCACGACGCCCACTCGTTCATCTTGGCGAGCAAGTTCCATGGCTTCCGACATTTCCTTTACGGTAAGTGGCGTAAAAGCGTTGTGTTTGTCTGGGCGATTAATTGAAATTTTTGCAATGTGCTGATAATACTGAAACTTAATTTCTTGATACTCTTTTATGGTTTCCCAAGGGTATTTACTTTGCATGGTTCAAAAGTTAGTTTGAATAATTGAGTCTTAAATTTAGGCATTTTCGCCTTCTTCTGAGTGGTATTCGAGGACATCCCACGTATGGTCGGCCAACAGCAAGACCTCACCCAAATAGCGTGCATATTTATAAGAACGCCCCCATTCGGATGGTGCAATCATCGAAATAACGTCTTTGCCATTTTCTTTCTGGTACACATGATAGCGATGGCCAATGATAGGCTCAAAACCGATTTCGGCGTCATAAATACGTTCCGAAAGTTCGACCCGATTTTTGATTTCATTGGCTTGTTTCATCAAGGTTTGCATCTGCTCAACCAACTGATTCATCTGTTTGTCAGTTTGTTGGCGCATAGCCAAGATAGATTTCCCCTTAATTTTACCTAAGTCTTCTGGTTTAATAAGGGCGCTCCCTGCATTGTGTGCATAGGGCAATAATCCAGGATTTTCAGCAATTTTGTCCTGATCAATTGGATTTTCGTTCATTGGATTGAAGTTCGTACACAAATCGCTATGGCGATACTTAATAAATTTATGCCAAAATTAAACGTTTGCCCTTGATTGGCATTCTAAGTTGTAAACAAATTTGATAGCGTTTCGTTTCAGAAAAAAATACACATACCTCATGGAAAGAAAAGAATTCTTAAATCTGGTTGGCACAAGCATGGGTGCCATTCTGTTAAATCATTGTGTTTCAGGGTGTACCTACCAAAAAGATGAGGCACTCACACCGTCCACAAACCCCAACACCCCCACGAAAAAAGATTTTAAAGTAAGCCTCAATGATGCGGCCTATGCACATTTGAAAAATAATGGTAGCTATACGTTCGTGAACGATATCATTTTGGCTCGCACCAAAACTGGCGACTTTATTGCTTTGGGCAGATACTGTACGCACCAAGGAACTTCGGTGGAGTTTCGCCCCGCACCAAACGATGTCTATTGTAGCAATCATGGCTCTCGTTTTAGTACTGCCGGAAAAGTGCTCGCTGGCCCCGCCTCTGAGCCTTTGAAACAGTACAACACCAGTTACGACGCCACCAAGCTTGAAGTGCGAGTATATGAATCATAAACCATTTGAAGTATCACCTCCATTTTTGGAAAATCCTCCTCCAACTGATAACTACCAAGCAAAGGTTTGGCACTTTTGTAATCAATGGCAACAGGGGCAGCAAAACTTTGTAATTCGGACTTCAGGTTCTACGGGCACACCCAAACCGATTACCTTACAACGGACTCAGCTACAAGCAAGTGCCAAACTAACAGGCACTACTTTTGGGCTGCAAAAAGGTGATGCTGCTCTGGTGTGCCTCCATGTAGATTACATAGCAGGCATGATGATGCTGGTCAGGGGGTTAGAATTAGGCTTAAAACTCACCGTTATAGAACCTTCGAGCAACCCATTAGAGGACTTTGACAATACCGTAGCATTTGATTTTATGGCCTTTGTGCCGCTGCAAATCCAGCAAATCTTGACAGAAAACCCTGAAAAAGTACAGATTTTAAACAGAGCAAAGGCGATTTTAATTGGAGGAGCTGGTGTGAGCCATCCCCTTCATCAACAGTTGCAGGCGATTCAAGCCCCTGTGGTGGCTACCTATGGGATGACAGAGACGGTGTCGCATATTGCAATTCGGTATTTGAATGGTCCTCATCAACAGGATGTGTTTACTGTGTTAGAAGGAGTGACTATTGGCACAGATGCTCGAAATTGCCTATACATAGAGGCCGAATCTACTAATTTTGAGCGAGTGCAAACTAATGATGTGGTAGAACTACTTGATAGTCAAGCGTTCAGACTAATTGGCCGATTTGACAATATTATCAACAGCGGAGGAGTAAAAATCCAGTTAGAAAAGGTGGAAAATAGCTTATCGAACGTCTTAGCAATGCACAGGAGAAGTGAGCGATTCTTTGCGTTTGGAGAGCCAGACCCTACCCTTGGCGAACGGTTGGTTGTTTTTATAGAAACCTCAACCCGTTGGGATGACGCTCTCAAAACACAAATTCAGGCCGATTTGCTAAAATTTTTAAATCGCTTTGAACAGCCTAAGGACTTCTATTTTTGTCGTAATTTTCTGGAAACACCAACGGGAAAAATAGATAAAAAAGCTACTTTTGCGCAAAAGCATACCCTTTTTACGCATGAATACCTTACATCTAAGTAATTTAGAAATCAGATTTCGAACTGCAGAAATTATCCCGCCGCCTTATGCTCACGAGTATTTGATTAACTGCCAACCTCTCGATGAGGCATTTTCGCTATCGTTTCAACTGAAGTATTTAGACCGAGAAGAACTTACTTTGGAAGAAATTGCAGAAGAAGGCTATACAGAACAAGATGATTTTGAGTGGAGTGGCGGATTAAATCGGGTTTGGAAAGAGGAGTTGTTGAAACTGTTTGCTCGTACTGAATCATCGAAACGAAAGGCAAAAGCTGAAGAGAACTTCATCGAAATTACAACGCTTAATCCTGAGGGTATTTCACAAACTTTTTCGCCCCAAAACCCACAAGAATGGGAATATTTCAGCCAAGAATTGATTCAGGCAATATACGAGACTGCTAAAATTGAGTTGCCCTTAAAACTCATTTACCTAAAAAAGTTACCACAAAAGCCTGATATTCAATTAGAAATGACCATTTTATTTTCTGACCGTAGCATCAAAACTACCATGCAGGTAGGGAGCTCCACGCAGTCGAAAGAACTAAATTGGCAAACTCTGCATCCATTGTTAAAGACGATTTATACAGGAGAGTTTTTAGCAGAAAAAGCTACCTCCATTGCCCCCACCAAACCAGGTAGGTACATCAATGTTGGCGATGGGCTTTGGTATGAATTTGGAAAATCACTCCAAAACCCAAATGGAAACAATCGTTTTCTGCATGAAGTGGAATCAAAATTGGATGATTTACTGGATTAATAGCGTGACTTCTAAAATGTAAGCAAATGAAGCAATTGTAAAGCTCTTTGAAGATAAATTTTGTCATCTCACCAAGGTTATACTCATTAATCCTACTATTACTTCGTTTGATAAGATGTTGATATATACACTTTTAAGGATTTTGTTGGGGTTTAGAGGCAAAGTGAGTACAGTAGCAGCACCGCCCTCAATGGCCCGATTGGTAAGTCCTTTAATACCAACAAATTGACTGCTCTGGTTTGTAAAAACACCTGTTTTTAGATGCAGCCGATAGGGTTTTGGCGCATTGGTTGTGAAGGCCAAGCCATTGTCATAATAGTCTTGCTCGACAGGCCACCAGTTTTGAGGATTGATTAAAGGTAAGTCTTCCTGAGTTCCATCGCTATAAAGCACTGAAATACGAGCGTTTTCGAGTTGGCTTTGTTGGTGATTGGTCGTTCCGGTCATTAATAAGTACATACCTCTGGCTCTACCTTGTAAGGGAATAGTTACAGACGAAGGAAAATTATCCCAACGAGAGGTAAAAAGGATATTGGGTGGAAGTGTATCACTGAGTGTTGCAAATGGAATATCATCCAGCCATATTTGTTGGGTCACCTGAGCAGCACGGCGAAGACCTAAGTCATTGATTTCAACATCTATTAATGGATAACACCAGTTGCCAATGCCTTGCCAGGGTAGTGCCAGTGTAGGAGATTGTACTCTTGGTGAAAGATATTTGTGCTTAAACAAGTTGATAATTTTATCATTGAAAAAGGTATTTAGCAAAACGGGTTCATATACCGGATTGCTTAGTTGGAGCTTGGGTTTCATCTGAACACTTTGAATAACATTGCTCGCAATTTGTCCGATCTTTTTAGGTATAACAGGAGCACCTTTCCACACAATTTCGATGGTATTTTGTGCTTGATTACCCACTTCAATTTCAAGGGTGGGTATCAATAATTCAGTCATCCAATGCCAGGATGCAGGCTTCTGATTGACAAGTATTTGTGTTATTTTTTCAAACTTTGCGCTAATCTGTAGTCTGATGTTTAAGGCTTTACCGAACTTAGAGTTAATTTGGTAAATATTGGAGTTTGAGCTTTGTTTAAAATCTACAAGGATATCAGGCGTTTCGAGTTTGGCAAAATTCCAGTGTGTTGGAAATCCTGGCCGTATAACTAATTGACTGTGAAGCGCATCAGGATACACCCCAAACAAGCCTTCCACTAGAGAACGGGCAGCAATTCCTACAGGGTCGGCAAAGTCTCGGTATAATTCTCCTCTAAAAGCATCGTAAGCAGAAAGTTGTTGAAAATTGCCTGGACTGCTGCCCATATACATACTTTCTAACAGGGTACTTCGCCACAAATGAAAGGCATTATCTGACTCACCTGCTTGCCAGTAGGCAAGGGCAGTATGAAGGTTTTCGGCAAGCGCCACGTTGTTAATACTCCAAGTATATGGCTGCCAGTTAGTTGTAGATAAGAGATAAAGACTATCGTTTGGAAAATCTGGTGAATGAATCGGTATATGAGGGATGTGCTGGTCAATATACCGCAATAATTGGTGCTGTTGCAGTGGAGAAGCCACTCCTGCTTCCATAGCATGATAAACTGTCCATAGGGCAGCCGCAGGGTGTGCCAACTGCAGCCCCAATTTGTCCACGTATTCGGCAAACCAACCTTTATCTTTGAGCCAAAGTTTGCTTTGCATGGCTTTTAAAATCTTGTTGGCTTCATTGGTATAGGAAGTACCATCTTCTCCTAAAAGATTAGCAATATCGGCTGCCATTTTGTTGGCCCTGTAGTTATAGGCTGAGGAGTGCGTTACCCCTCCACCGCTATATCCTAGAGCATCACTTGCCCAAATACAAGCATAGGCATCATACAGCCCATCATTATCAGCATCAAAATTTCGTTTTTCCCAAGCTAAATGTTTTTTGAGTACTGGCCACATTTGCTTGGCAAAATTAAGGTCTCCTGTCCATTTTAGGTGGGTGAGCAATTGGTCAATAAAGACCAAATTCATGTCGTAATGGTGTGCTCTAAAGTCGCCGTTGGGGTTTCGACAAATATATCCTTCGCTGAAAAGAGCCGTTCCTAATTTTTCGAGATGGCGAGCCAAATGTAAAGCCGTATCGGCCACTAATGGACCCGTTGGTGGGCTTGTTACTTGCGAAAGTGCATAGCTTTTAAAATGTTGTTGGGCACGGTCATGCCATCCCAAAGGATCGGCACAATAGGGTCCTCGCCAGGCATTGAGGCGCATTCGCCACGCTACAGCGCCATGCAAAAAACTAGGTTCTTCCCAAATGGCATCAGCAGCTACGGTAAGTGCAGCAGCCACCGGATTTAGAAAGGCATCAGGGGTTTCTAAGATAATCCGCTTTGAAAAAGCCAATCGCTTTGCTTCGGCCTTTTCTATAAGTTTTGGTAAGGTTTCGTACGAAATTTGATTTTGCTTATCTGACTTTTTGATATAAAACTCATACGAAGCACTATTTTTCAAGGGTAAAACTCCTACCAAAACGGGATTTTGGAGTGCTTTGTACTGCAATAAAGCTTGGGGCGAACGTAGGTGAGTAGCATCTGCTAATTGCCAGACGGTTGTCGGTGGAAAAATGCCTTCTAAGGATTTACCTTGATTTTTTAGCGAATCGGGCAATGAATTGGTTGAAAAACTGGCGATTTTGTTAGCCACCGTTTTGGGAAAAGCGTAATACACTCGAAATCGAGAAGGAGAATACTCAAAAAGGTTTTCTGTGCAATATTCAGGCTTCATATCAAAAGAGGATTCAGGGTCTGCCCCGATGTCCCCATCACGATTGAAACGTTTTCCAGATACTCCTCCAAAAACGGTAACAAGCTGGCCATCAGAAGGAAATTGTTTGGTATCTAATTGAATTAACATTCCCTCTGCATCGGGTGATGCCCAAACTGTCAGTTCTATACTTGCATTCTCCCATTGTGGGTCAGAAATCACATATTTCATTCGCCCCGCATGGTACGATGCTTGAATAGAAGACGCAGTGGTAAGCCATTTACTTTGGTTTTGACGTATGATGCCAAACTTGAAGTTTCCGCCCATGCCAGGTAAATAAAGGGCAAACTCAGGTAAGTCCCCTGTTTCAACTCGAAAAGCGGTATTTGTTCCATAAAGCGCTCGATTAAAGCGATGACTCCCGTTGGAGATAACAAACTCGTTTCCAACAGGGCGGTATCGGAGTGGTTTTTGAGAGACAATCGTTTGGCAAAAGCCTTGAATGAATATCAAGAAAAAGAAACTGGCAAAGAAACAAACCTGCATGAATGCACTAATTTTTAAGATTTTTTCAAAATTAGTGGTTCAGTAGATATTACTTTCCCGTACTTTCATGTGGTGGATTCGTGTTGTCATCTACTCCAGGTCATTACTGCGGTCTTAGTTGATTGCCAACGATTGTATTGAGGATTCTTAAAAAGCAAAAAAATGGCACAAAATAATCCATTAGAAGTTTGGATGCGAGGGGCTATTCCTCAGATTCCTACTTTGTTACAGCCCGTCGCCCATGCGATTTTACAAGCACAAGAAGAAGTAAATGCGTTGTTGGAAACCGTACCAGATACATTACTTTGGGTACGCCCTTCCAATGTGGCTTCCATCGGCTTTCATCTTCAACATTTGTCTGGAGTGTTGGATCGCCTCTTTACGTACGCCAGAGGAGAAGCATTATCAGAAGCGCAACTAGCTGATTTAACATTAGAGTCAATTGATTATCAGGATGATGTAAGTGTGTCAAACTTGATTGTGCGTTTCAACCATCAACTAGAAAAGGCATTAGACCAACTAAAAAATACGCCTGAAGAAACGCTAACCGAAACTCGGTACTTAGGGCGAAAAAAAATCCCAACTACACAGCTGGGATTGTTGTTTCATGCGGCAGAACATACACAACGACACCTTGGGCAACTGCTGGTGACGATTAGAGTCTTACAAAATCAGGCATAAATGGCCTTTTTGGCAGCTAACAATGTGTTTTTCATCAAAGAAACAATTGTCATTTTGCCTACACCACCCGGCACAGGGGTGATGTAACTGCATTTGGGAGCCACTTCATCAAACTTGACGTCTCCTTTGAGCGAAAAACCACTCTTTTTGCTGGGGTCAGGTACTCGTTCCAAGCCTACATCCAAAACAACGGCACCCTCTTTGACCATATCGGCAGTAACAAATTCGGGTTTGCCGAGCGCTGCCACTAAAATATCGGCAGTGCGTGTAACTTCAGCTAAGTTTTTGGTTCTTGAGTGGGTTAACGTGACTGTACTATTGCCTGGATAGGTGTTGCGTTGCATCAATATTGACATAGGCAAGCCAACAATTTGGCTACGACCCACCACCACACAGTGCTTGCCCGAGGTTTCGATACCATAATATTCCAACAACATCAAACATCCTTGCGGAGTGGCCGAAATATAGGCGGGCAATCCTTTTGTCATTCTACCCACATTGATAGGATGAAAACCGTCCACATCTTTCCGATAATCAATGGTTTCCATCACACGGTCTGGGTTGATGTGAGGCGGAAGTGGTAATTGCACAATCAATCCATCCATATCTGGATTCTGATTGACTTGGATGATCTCTTCAAGAAGTTCTGTCTCAGAGATGGTATCTGGAAAACGTAACAGTGTCGAAATAAAACCGATTTCTTCACAGGCTTTGACTTTATTAGCGACGTAAGTTTCACTGGCACCATTGTTTCCTACCAAAATAGCCACTAAGTGAGGAATTTTGCCCCCTTCCGCTTTGATTTTCGAAACTTCTAAGGCTAATTCTTCAATCAATTTAGAAGCAACCAGCTTACCATCAATCAATTGCATAAGTAAATTATAAGAAATTGAAAATGTTGAAACGAGTGATTGGGGTTAACCAAATCGCTCGCAATTTCGGTAGAAATTAGCAGTTTCGGAAGCTAGCCAGTTGATTTACGACAAAAGGCTGAGGAAATTCTGAAAAATGGTATTTTTGAAAAAAGCTTTTTTACAACCACTATGAAACCAGTTGTTCCTTCACTCGAAACAGACGATGTACATGCAACCATTCGATTTTATCAGGATGTGCTTGATTTTGAGGTGATTTCGATTCTGCCCAATGAGATAGAACCCGGTTGGGTACTTCTTCGGAATGGGCAAGCCGAACTTGTGTTTTCTGAGCGAAATACCCATTCTTCCCATGTTCAGGTTTACTTTACCGGTTCTTTTTATTTTGAGCCAACCAACCTGAATGAAGTCTGGGAAAAAGTACAAACCAAGGGTGCTCAAATAGCTTGGCCACTCGAAACCTTTGATTATGGTATCAAAGAATTCGGGATGTATGATAACAATGGTTACTTGCTTCGGTTTGGTTGCGAAGTGTAAGGAATCGACTCATTTTTTCAACACAGTACGTGCCAACACATTTCCATTGGGGTCTATTATCAGCTTTGAAGGAGCTTCTGACAATTTGATGGTAAAGGTTTGTTGAGGTTGATTCAAGTACAACTTTTCAGTTTTTCTTAGCTCCTTTCCAACTTCATTCTCAAATCTGAACTCCAGTGGTATGGTAAAAAACGTATTTTTTTGAATTTGCTGTACTGAAATAGATACAGTTTTGGTGGCTGTCTCATATTTCCATGACCATTCGATTTCAGGATAGCCCGGCTGATAAAGCCATTGGTTAAAAAAAGTAGTAAGATTTTTACCTGATGCCAACTCCATTTCTTTTTGAAAATCAGCACTTAAGGCATTTCCATTTTTAAAATGACCATAATAAGATCTAATTCCCTTCCAAAAAGCCTCGTTACCCACTTCTTCACGCAACATGTGTAACACCCAACCTCCTTTTTCATACGAGTTGGGGTTGAGGAGTTGCATCAAATTCGTAGTTGTTGTATCTACAATAGCACCATTTGGATTCATTTTAGCATATCGAAAAACCGTTCCTTTGTTTTGTTGAAGCACTTTTTGAAGTGAATCCCGCCCGTAGGCATGTTCAAGGTACAAAGCAGAAAAGTAGGTGGCAAAACCTTCACTCAGCCAGATGTGTCGCCAGTCTTTTTCGGAAGCCGAATTACCAAAATACTGATGGGCGATTTCATGCGCCAATAGTGCTTCCATATCCATACTTTTGTAACCCTTAATTGCATTTTCGGTATAAAAAATACAACTGGCGTTTTCCATGCCACCAAAAATGGTCTTGGACTCTACATTGGCCAACTTTTCATACGAATAGGGGCCTATCTGTTGAATAAAAAACTCCAAGATGGCTTTAGCAGGCCGATAATCGAAAAAACCTTTGTCTCGGTCTTGGGGATAAACCCAACTTTCAACAGGAATACAATTGGTGTCGCCTACATAATCAACGGCAAATCGGGCGACACCAATCACCATTACTTTGGTAGGAATCGGGGTATTTTCGACCCAACGAGTCAATTTCCGTTGTTCGGTTAAATCACTTTCTTCGGCCAATTTACCGTTAGCAATCACTTTATAGGACGAAGGAGCCGTAACGGTAAACTCGCACGTGGACTTATCGGAAGGATGGTCCACTACGCTTAACCAATGACGGGCTCGGTTGGGCCAGTTGTCTCCAAAAAAAGTTCGGTCTCCAAATTTATTCTTAGAAATAATCAACCCATCTGCTGGAGTTCCTTCGT
This sequence comes from Spirosomataceae bacterium, assembly GCA_046329195.1. GTDB lineage: Bacteria > Bacteroidota > Bacteroidia > Cytophagales > Spirosomataceae > JAXLVB01. The sequence goes on from JAXLVB010000002.1 coordinate 806,936, forward strand.
AAAACAAAGTAACAGTTTGATTATCAGCGGGAAAATTGTCTGGAAGTTGGATGGTCACTCGGTCGTTTTGGTGACTAAAAACTAAGGGTTTCTCTCGCCATTTTACTGATTTTACAGTCATTCCTTTTATGTCCAAATAGGATTTCTTTCCTACCAAATCAAACCAAATACTAGAGGAATTTGCTGATTTTAACTGAAAAGTAATCGAGGCTTCTACCTGAATTTGGTCAGTGTGGTCGAACAACTGCAATGCAAAAGCATAATGCTGCACATCAACGGATGGTTGAAGATATTGCGTTTGGGCAGCTACCAAAACGACCCAACTGCAAAAAAAACAAGTTAAAAGACTTTTGAACATGGGCAGATTACTTGGAGAAAACACCAATGGAGCATAGTAAAAAAGCAGAAAAGACGCTGGCAGTAATAAAGTACCCTGCCAGTCGTCATTTCTAAATGTAATGGTTAATCTTGTGTGTAAATTACTCGTTCTTATACACAACCCCTTCTTTCATGACAAATTTCATAGCTTGCAATGTCTTGATATTTTTGGTGGGGTCCTCGTCAGAAGCAATGATATCGGCCAATTTTCCAGCTTCAATAGAGCCTAATTGGTCTTTTACTCCCAAAATGCCAGCATTAGTCATCGTAGCTGCTTGAATTGCTTCCATCGCTGGCATCCCTGCCTCTACCATATACTCAAATTCTTTGGCGTTGTAGCCATGCACATACACACCCGCATCGGTACCGAAGGCGATTTTTACTCCTGCTTTGTAGGCTTTAGCAAAAGTAGCTTGGATTTTAGGACCAATGGCAAGGGCTTTAGGTGTCACAAGTGCCGAATAATACCCAAAAATACGGGCTGAATCAGATGACACTTTACCAGCAATAATGGTTGCTACCATGTACGTTCCTTTTTGTTTCATCAGGTCAATACACTCATCGTCAATCAACGAACCGTGCTCAATCGTGGTCACCCCACCCAAAATGGCTCTTTTGGCGCCTTCTGCCCCGTGTGCGTGAGCGGCTACGTGGTAACCATAATCTTTAGCTGTTTCCACAATCGCTTTGATTTCTTCTACCGTAAATTGTGGTCCTTGGCCATCTTTAGCTTGACTCAAAACGCCACCCGTAGCGGTAATTTTGATAAAATCCGAACCATCTTTATACCGTTGACGAACGGCTTTGCGAGCATCGTCCACTCCATTGACTACACCCTCAGCTGGGCCTGGGTCACCCATAAGATCTTTGCGATAGCCATTGGTGGGGTCGGCATGACCACCCGTAGAGGCGATACTTTTGCCTGCCGAAAAAATCCTTGGCCCTACTACAATGCCTCTTGCTACGGCATTTCTTAATGATGTATTCACACCACTACCCCCACAATCCCGAACGGTGGTAAAGCCAGCCATTAATGTCTTTTTGGCATAAACGGTTGATTGAAAGGCGACATCAGGTACGTTTTGAGTAAAACGGTCGGCCACAGCACCACGGCGAGTTTCACTTTCTAAATGCACGTGCAAATCAATAAAACCGGGCATCACCGTTTTCTTAGATAAATCAACTAATTTATCAGTGGCACTCGGTTTTTTGAACCCTTTTTCGACAGAAACGATTTTGTTACCAGTAACCACAATGGTCATTTGAGGCTTGACTTCGTTAGAAATACCATCAATTAAGTTGCCACAGTGGATGATTGTGTTCTGGGCAAAGCTTGAAAACGAGGCAAAACAGGCTAAAAGAAGAAGTTTTTTCATGAAACGGGTTCGTTTTGGTTAGGTATAGTTGAATGCTCAAAGCTATCAATTTTAGCGCAACAATTCAGTAAGCCATACTTTTTTCTAATTTTACGGCGACAAAAGAAGGATGAATATGCGACGTATTCCTGCATTGCTGGGCATTGGCTTGGTACGGATGTATCAACTACTCATTTCACCCTATTTGCCCAATGCCTGTCGGTATTCGCCCACTTGTTCACAATATATGATTGAGGCGATTCAACGGTTTGGAATCATCAAAGGCGGTTGGTTGGGACTCAAGCGAATCTCACGATGTCATCCTTGGGGTGGTCACGGACATGATCCGGTGCCAGAACGATTTGATTAATAGGTCTGGGGATAAACCACCATTTATTTCTGAGGTCTGTCGGGAGACAGACCTTCTTTTACTGTAAAAATCAACGAAGAACCGACTAAAATAATAAAGCTCAATAAAGCGCTTTCATTTCTGAGTTTCCAAAATTCAACTTATGATAAAGATAGGAATTATCAATGTTTCTGACCGAGCCAGTGCTGGTATTTATGAAGATATTCCCGGCAAAGCCGTTGTACAGACCTTAGAAGAGTATTTAGAGTCAAGCTTTGTACCTGTGTATCGGGTGATTCCAGATGAACAAGCGCTTATCAGCGAAACGTTAATAGAAATGGCGGATGAAGAGGACTGTTGTTTAATCGTAACCACTGGTGGTACTGGACCTGCACCAAGAGATGTGACCCCAGAAGCAACAGAGGCCGTTTGTCAGAAAATGATGCCCGGTTTTGGAGAATTGATGCGTCAAGTGAGTTTAAAGTATGTGCCTACGGCTATCTTGTCACGGCAAACGGCCGGTATTCGAGGTAAATCGTTGATAATCAATTTGCCCGGAAAACCTTCAGCCATTCGGCAATGTTTAGATGCCGTTTTTCCGGCTGTACCCTATTGTATTGACTTAATTGGCGGACCTTATTTGGTTACTAATGAGGCGGTTATTAAGGCATTTAGACCCAAAAGTAGTTAGGGAAAGATTTCGTGGATAAAGAAGAGGATTTTCATACTACTTTATTGCTTTTCGGAACAGAAGGTCTATCTTGATCTGCATGGCATTGGAAATTATATCATTCTTGATGGCTCCAAAATCAAAAAGATTTTGGGATTTGTAGGTAATCCCCCAAAGTGTACGTATCAGCGTAGGCTCGGCTTTAACCGAGATAGCTTCTTTTTGTTGAGTAATAATTGCCGTAAAAGTAATTCGATTGGTGATTCCTTTCATCATTAAATCACCTGTTACCACAAAATTAGTAGCAAGTGAAGTAGGCTCTACTTTTATGATGGTAAACGTGGCGGTTGGGTACTTGTCAGTATCAAAAAAATCAGTGGATTTAAGGTGTTGTTCTATATTTTTTTGTCCTTTTTTATCTTTTAAATCAGTGTTTTGAATCGTATTCATGTCCATGACAAATCGGCCACCCGTGATTTTCCCATTCGATGCTTGAGTCAGAATCCCTGATTCAAATCGTAACGTGCCCTCATGTCCACCGTTGCCCACTGCATAATTTCCTCTCCAAAAAATAGTACTTTCATCAAGGGATAGCTCCGCTTTTCCTTGCGAATAAGCAGATAAAGAGCAAAATATAGCAAAGATTAATGATTTGTACAGCAGAATTTTAGTGTTCATGGTTTGAATTTCTCAAATGTTTTACCGTTGAATTGATAGACTCCCGATTGGTGCGTACCAAGCCATAAATTCCCCTGTCGATCTTTGTAAATTGAAAATAATGTAATATGCTTTGAACCTTCTTTTACCGGATAGTGAGTGATGGTATGCCCATCGTATTTCCAGACACCTGTGTCATAAGTGACCATCCATAAGGTCTGTTGACGGTCTTCTAAAATGGACAAGTAATAAATTAAATCCTCTCCATCGGCAGTTTTGATACCGTCAATCCCTTGCTCTCGTTTGTACTGAATTAAACTTTTCCCATCTCGATAACTATCATGAGCGGCGTTCGTATCAATAACGTAGCGATAGCGAGTATTACAAAACCAGAATTTTCCTTTAGTGTCTTCAAGAATGGAACGAATACCAAAAGAACCACCGCCGGGGGTTTCGGTCAGTTCTTTTTCATACAACCACTTCAACGACGTTCCGTCGAAGCGACATAGGCCAAAATTGGAAGTACCGAACCAGAGATGCCCTTTTCGGTCTTTATAAATCGTATAAACATCGTAAGGACTGTAAGACAGATGTGGGAATTGAGCATAAAACTTGTCTTCGAGATGATGCTTAGGAAAATGCAGTGCTTTACCGTCATAACGATATACTCCGCCTTCGCCTGATGCTCCTTTGAACCACAAATCATCGGGTTGTAACTTCCACTCGTTTGTTGGAAAAATAGTTGTTGTAGGAATCAATTTGGTAAATCGTTGCCCGTCAAATTTACTGATACCGTTGAAGGTAGTAAAGTAAATATTGCCTGACTTATCTTCCTGAATCTCCCGAATTCGGTTGTTACACAAGCCATCTTTAGAAGTAAAATGGAGAATGGTTTTTCCATTGAAGCGATATACACCTTGCCCATCGCTTCCAAACCAATAGTTATTAGCTCTATCTTGAAATATCACCAAAATTGACTTGTCAAGTTGCGAAACTGTATCGCCCAATACAACTTGCGACTTGTTTTTCGCACCGAAAGAAGTGAAGGCCGTTAATAAACTCAAGAGTAAAAACGTGTTCAGGGTCATTTATTCCGAAAAACTGGTAAAACCTTTCCCATCATAGCGATACAAGCCCGTCCCCCTTGTCCCTATCCAAAAATTGCCTGATTTATCTTCTAAAACACACCAAGTACCATGATTACGCAAGTCCTCTTTTTTGGATATCTTTTGAAAGGTTTTTCCAACTGTCTGTCTGGGATCATAACGCCAAACGCCACCTTCGGTTTCACGTATTGACACCTCTCCCGCTTCGGTAGCAAACCAAATATTTCCCAATTTGTCCTGCATTATTTGGCTCACAGTACACGAATCAAATATACCATTTTGCAATACGTTCGTAAACGTTTTTCCATCATAACGACACACCCCTTTGTACCTTCTACCAATCCAAATATTCCCGTCTTTGTCTTCTAAAAGTCCACGAAACCAATCTTCATTATTGGGTCTAAAATTGACGATGGTTCTACCATCAAAGCGGTAAATACCTTTACTTCTGGTCGTAAACCAAATATTTCCTTTTTTGTCCTCAATCATACATAACACCAATTTAGGGTCAAATTTATTGGGGTTGATAATAGTTGGGTTGTCTATAAAACGGGTAAATGTTTTTCCGTCATAACAGTAAATGCCATTTTCAGCCCCAAACCAAAATTTCCCATTTTTATCTTCTAAAATGCTATTTATAAAAATGTTTGTGGCTGGTTTATTGGTAAAATGGTCTATATAATTAGTATTGGCGATTGATATTGGAATGTCGGCAAAGGATTTTCCAACTGCCTGTCTGGGATCAAAACGAGATAGACCTTTATCGGTTCCGAACCAAATGTTCCCTTTCTTGTCTTCAAATAGTGCAAAAACACCGTTGCTATTTAATCCATCTTTGGTTGTAAAATTTGTGAAAGACGTTCCATCATAGCGAAAAACGCCATCGGCAGTGGTAGCAAACCAAAGATTCCCCCTCCTGTCTTGCAAACTGCAATGAACGTTGTCGCCTGAGTTTTTACTTTGTGATTTAATGAGGCGCAATTGACCTAAGTTTTCGTTTTTTTTCAGTTGTCCGTAGCAAGAAGAATCCAAGAAGGCCAATCCGTGCCATAGCATGAAAATATATCTTAGTCGTTTCATTTTTTATGTTTTTATACTGCGCTCCCGATTTGTTTATGCTACCAAGGGCCTTTCTTTTTTACTTGATAAAAGCGTTTTCCATCAAATCGAAAGAGACCACTTCCAGCACCCCACCACATATTTCCTGATTTGTCTTGAAACATGCTTTGAACGCAGCAGTTTAAGCCATCGGCAGGTGTAAAAACGGTAAAAGCTTTGGGGTTTGGCAAGGGAATAGAAGGGTCGAATCTCGTGGTGCTGCCTCGGGCGGTAATCCAAATGATACCCGATTGTTCTATATAAATGCCCCAAAACTCCGTTCCACCTAAGCCGTCTTTGGCAGTGTAATCGGTGAAGGTTTTTCCATCATACTTACTTATACCATTTTTCATGGTAAACCACATATTGCCCGCTTTGTCTTGGACAATCCCTCCTGCATAGTTTTCTCCCAATCCTTCTTTTTCATTGAAATTTACAATCGTTTTCCCATCATACCGAAAGATGCCTTGATTCGACGAAGCGAACCAAATATTACCACTTTTGTCTTCCATCACACCAGCAATATTTACCTTTCCAAGTTCCTTGAAAAATGAAAAACTTGCCCTGCCTTCACTATCGGCTTTAGGGTCGTAGCGGTAAACTCCTCCATGTGTACCTACCCAAATTGTACCTGATTTATCTACAAGAATGCCTTTTCGAGTGATATCAACGTGGTTCAGACCATCTTTTTGGTTATAATTTTTAAACCATTTGCCATCATACTTATAGACACCTTGGTCAGTGCCAAACCACATATTACCATCTTTATCTTCATTGATAGCATAAACAGTTTGATTATAGAAACCATCGGGGTTAGAAAAGTAGGTCAAGGATTTTTCATCATACCTCACTACGCCTTCTTCTATCGTACCAAACCACAAATTCCCTTTTGAGTCCTGAAAAATACTTCGGATGTATTGGCTTACCAAGGTTGTGTCAAAATCAGGAGCTAAGGATACAGGCTTAACCTTTCTAACCACTATCGGGCTGTCCTTTTGTTTTTTCATTTGCCCATGGCAAGAGGTACATAAAATAGCCACAAAAAGCACAATTAATGCGGATTCAAATTTCATTCGGTTGCTGCTGATTACTGGGGAATTTTATTGCAAGAAAACACATGATGTTTTTGTAATTTCCATCAATATCTTTTCTCTGTATGAAAAGGAACTTAAAATTCAATATTGCTGAGTTTAAAGTTTTTCAGCATCCTTTATTGGGTATGATGTAGAGTACATCACCCGAAACTGATACATTGAAGCCAAATTTTCCTTTTAAAGGAAGTGGCAACTGCTGCCATGTTTTACCCTTATCAGATGATCGAAATATACCATCTGAGCGACCACATATTAAATAATTACCCATTTGTTTGATGGATAAAATCTCCGGTGAAGATTGATTTAAGCCTATTTTTTTCAACAGCAAACTACTCAAGGAAGGCTGAAGGTCTTCATCAATCGCATTCCAAGTTTTACCACTATCCGTTGAAATTAATAGGTTGTTGGTTTTGGTGATTGAGTTGTTGACAACAGCCGCAAATCCTCCATCAATTCGTTCTACTGCTACACCAGCTCCCCCTTGACTGAGCACACGACTCCACGTCTGACCATCATCCGTAGATCGTAATATTCCCTCTTTACTGGTGGACAGGAGTACACCGTTTGACTCTACCAATCTTATTCTACCATCTCCAACGTAGGCTGGTTTCCAGGTTTTTCCACTGTTAGTCGATCTGAAAAGAACGTTGTTCGAGGCAATGAAAACTGTGCCTCTGTTTGATTCAAAAACGTTGTGTACTATTTTCTCATTATAAGTCTTGGTCATCCAATCTTTCGTTGTGTCTATGCGCACGGCTTGCTCCTGAAAGTTCGTGTATATGGGCGACCAATTACTCGTTCCGTTTATTTTTTGTAAAAATTGACCCCTGATATCATAGGCAAATATCCCATTCTTGCTAGGGGCAATGTTACGTTGTCTGCCGGGAAAAATCTCTTTTGTCCAAAATGAAGTTGTGGAATTGGGTTCATTGTGATAAACCCCATTTCCGGCACGTAAATAGAGCCCAAGGTCATTTGCGATTAAACCATCTCTCCACACACCTTCTCTTTGCAATTTTTCAGGCAGCCCCTCGCTAATGTCCTGCCAGGTTTGTCCACCATCAGTAGATTTAAAAATGATGGATTTGCTTTCGTTTATTACTTTCGTTTTTGCTTCCTTTTCTTTTAGCACAAAAGAATTTAGTAGAACTACAACCATGAAGGTAGCCGGGATAAACACAATTAACTTTTTCATTTTGCTTAATTTAAGGTTAAACTATATTGTATGGCAATAAGGGGGCTAAACCCATTTGTTTTTGAAACAACGAACTTGTAACAAATGTAGATGACTTTGAAGAAGTGATTGATAAATAGCTTGTAAAAAAATGTAAAAGATATGTAAAACATGTTTAGACTGATCAAGAATCAAGCCTTTTACTTGATTAATCACTTACAAGTAACTATTATTGAACAACTTAGCACTTTCAAGGTCTTATAAGGAGATTCAATTTATAGGTTGTATTTTAACGTTTCCAATAATCTATGAAGCTGTTTTTAACTATTAAATATTCGTCAATTTTACCTTTTTTATGTTGATAAGCGCAACTGAATAATACACTCTTAGTGGTTTCGGTTGGAAATTTTCAATAGTGCCTTCTAAGAGCATAATAGTAAAAACCTTTCCCGTCTTTTAAAGTAAGTTTATTCTTCGAGTTTTCTGGGTTTTGTTCCATGTTGATTCCTTTTGATTCAAATATAGATAAAACAGAAGTTTACGAACTGTTTAGGGAGGATAGAGGCGAACTACTTTTGAGTGAAATATGGATTAAAAACAGAAGGGTGACATGCGTTGTCACCCTTACTACTAAGAAAAATACTTTTTAAGCATCTAAAAGTTGTGAAGCTTCAACTTCAGCGGATGCTACAGTGGCGTCTTGACATTCCCAGTGACTACCGTCATCAATCTAATCCCAATTACCTGTATTACTATTATATACGCTCCAACCTTGAACATGCCAGATACCGCCAGGTATTTTTTTCAGGTAATTGTTATACCCCGGATTCCCACCCATAATGGATTGCATTTGAGACTTACTTAATTTCTTTTTTGATAATGGAGAGAGGTTCATAAAAGTATAAGTTAAGGGTTCCTACTCTGTTATGCGTTTTTCGGAATGACACGCTTGCTTACTTTTTTAGGGAAGTTCAGCCTTGTTCCCCTATCTTGTTGGATAGGTTTTCAAGAAAGTAATCAAAAAGCTTATTTCCAATAAAATTAGGGGCATTTTTTACCCAAAATCAAAAATAATGGTAACCTATAAGTCTATTTATTTTGTCGTTTTTTTTAACTGTTTGATTATAAATAATTTGAAGAAAAATAGAAAGAGCACTTAACAATAGTAATAAAAAAAGCGGAGGTGCCTCCGCTTTTTGTGGTCTAAAACGTACTTTATTTTTTGCCTAACGAAATAAAGTTGGCAAATAGCCGATAAGCGCCAGGGACGCCTGCGGGCAATTGTCTAAAAAAGGCCAAGGCTGTAAAAACATAATGCCCTTTGCCGTACGAAGCTACCAAGGTGCTGCCTTCTGAGGCTTTTTCGTTAGGGTCGTTACAAGCAAACAAAGGCGTGTATTCGGGTGCCCATTTGTTGGCAAAATACAAGCCTCGTTCTTGAATCCAGCCATCAAAATCTTTGGCAGTAATTTTATTGGGAGTATTCAATGCTGGATGTTCTGGATGTACCAAAGTCATTTCGGCTTCTTCTACCGTAACACGGTCTCGAGACAAGGTAAGTGGATAGGGGCCAATTTCGGGAGTAACAATACGGAAATTGTTTTGGTATTGCACCACCATGTTGCCACCGTTTTGCACATACTCCATGAGGCGTTTCTGGGCGTATTTTAGGCGGTCTTCGGTGTTGTAGGCACGTACACCAACCACAATAGCATCAAAACCTGATAAGTCTTTCTGTAGCTCGTCGTCGGTCAACATGGTTACTTTGTACCCGATTTGTTGAAGGGCCGCTGGAACGTCGTCGCCTGCTCCTGCAATGTAGCCAATATTTTTGCCACGAGTTTGTAGGTCAAGGCGAACTAATTTGGCTTCTGATTCCGGGAAATACACCAATGAGGGAATATGGTCGTACTGGATGGTTGTCAATCCTTTAGAGTAACTTCCATTGGCCGTTTTGGCCACTGCTTTGAGGGTAGCCTCTGCGCCAGCTTTCGGAGGTATTACCGTGAAAGTAACTTTATGCTCTTGGTATTTAGTGGCCAAATCAAATGTAATGGAAGCGGGTTCAGCTTTCCAGCCTTTGGGCAATTCTAACGATATATCTCCTTTAACACTTGCTTTGTGTGATTTGAGCAACACATCTACCGTTTTGGCTTGATTGTCACCAAACACGATTACCTTGTCAGCCAAGGTGGCAGTTACCTCAGGGCGAACTTCAAAATAGCGATAAATTTCGCCCTTCACTGGGTCAGTAAACTTATAATTGACCGGAATTGAAAACGAAAGAGGGAGTCCTGCAACTTCAAAAGTATATTCTACTCTAAAGTCTTCGGGTTTCATGGGCAAGCCACGGAGCAGTTGGTTTTCTACTTTGTAGCTGCCTTTATCGTGCTTTTCAGCTATCCAATACGGTTGGCTGATGGGCAAACTGGTAGGGATTTCGGCATCGGTTGTGTTGGTATAGACTTCGTTATTATTCAAGCTGGCATTCAACTCTTGCAAGTTGCCCATGGGTACAATTTTTTGACTTTTTAGCGTCATGGACACGTCTGATCGCTTGACAACAGTTGTTTTTACCTGAATTTTTTCACCAGCAGCCCCAGCGTAATCGTTGGCATTGGCTTCAAACCACAACCCCGAAGCGCCGATGATTAGACTTTCTAATTCTTTTTTCTTTTGAGTGACCCAATATTCATCCGATAAAGTGGACAAAGTTTGGTAGGCTTTAACCAATAAGGGCACAATCGTACTCGGATTATCAGGTTTAAATTCTGATATGGCTTGTACAATGATTTTTTCGACGGCTTTGCCTCCAACCACACGCTTCCATGACGTTTCAATGCCATCAAACACATCTTTCTGAATAGGGTCGCCGCCTTTGTGAAACAAATACTCAGGTCGAGCTCCACGGTTTTTGGCAGAACCAAAGCCTTGACTCTTATGCTGAGAACGACTTTCCGCTGCGATTTCTGGGTATGATTTTCCCAAGAGAGGATTGTAAGTGCCAATATCTACCTGAATGAATGAACCGGGGTCGGTCGGTTTTTGAGAAGTAGCCCCAAAATTGAAGGTATTCCAAACTACTCGTTTGGCTTGCCAAGGTTTTACATATTGAAGTTGTTCTGGGAAACGGGTGGGGTCTGCGGCGGCTTTGAAGGCTTCTTCGGCCAACACTGCCGACGAACTATGGTTTCCATGACCTGCACGAGCATCAGGAGGAAAACGGCAGACAATAATATCGGGGCGTAACTTCCGAACCCACCAAACCACATCGGCCAAAATGTTTTCTTTACCCCAAATCTGCATGGTTTCTTCGGTGGTTTTAGAGAAACCAAAATCATTGGCACGGGTAAAATATTGCTCAGGGCCATCAATTTTGCGAGCTTCCAACAACTCATGTGTCCGAATCAACCCCATTAGTTCGGCCTGCTCTGGGCCAATGAGGTTTTGGCCACCATCGCCACGAGTGCAGGATAGGTAGGCTGTACGAGCCATTTTGTCTTTGGCCAACCACGAAAGCATCGCTGTGTTTTCATCGTCGGGGTGAGCCGCCACATAGAGTGCCGAAGCCAATACGTTTGCTTTTTTGAGACCCAACAGCAGCTCGCCCGGAGGCATGGGACGAAGCACTTGGGAAAAACAGAGGGAACTACTAAGAAGCAAAAAACTACTCAAAAAGAATTTTCGAATCATGTGATGGTGAATCTGTGAGTGATGTCCAATAAAATCGGAGCAATTTACGAGTTGAATTTGGTAAAATTAGCAAATACCTGATGGAGAAAGGATAGATTTTAGCTTTCTGACTACGAAAAATTCAATTTTTGAGATAAGTAGTCCAATAAATATACTATTGTTTATCAATTAAATTCAATTTTGACAAAAGTACATTTTTTAAATCCACCTCAACCACTAATTTTGCAGCGCTAAAATTGAAAAACCTTAAATAGATAACGCATGAATTCGATTGTTTACTTGGTGCCTTTGTTGGGTATTGTTGGCCTATTAGTGATGTTAGCTAAACGTGGCTGGGTTACTAAGCAAGATGCTGGCGATGCCAGAATGCAAGAAATTGCCGATGCCATTGCAGCAGGAGCTTTGGCCTTCCTTAAAGCCGAATGGCGAGTATTATTCATCTTTGGTGCCGCAGTTTCGGTATTGTTGGCTTTCTCTGGTACATTAGTTGAAAACTCAGACTGGTTTATCGGTGTGGCGTTTGTCATTGGGGCTGTTATTTCTGCGTATGCAGGGTACATTGGCATGAATGTAGCCACAAAAGCTAACGTTCGCACCGCCCAAGCAGCTCGTACCAGTCTAAAAAGCGCCCTTCAAGTTTCGTTTACAGGTGGCTCTGTAATGGGTATTGGGGTGGCTTCCTTGGCCGTATTAGGCTTAGGCTCGCTTTTTATTTTATTTTACTATATGTATGTGGGTACTTCTACCGATGTCAACGGCTTACCAATGGAAAAAGCATTGGAAGTATTGGCAGGTTTCTCATTAGGAGCTGAGTCAATTGCGCTCTTTGCTCGTGTAGGCGGTGGTATTTACACCAAGGCAGCCGACGTAGGAGCCGACTTGGTAGGTAAAGTAGAAGCAGGGATTCCAGAAGATGACCCTCGTAACCCTGCCACTATCGCCGACAACGTAGGGGATAACGTAGGAGACGTGGCCGGTATGGGTGCCGACTTGTTTGGTTCGTATGTGGCTACTATCTTGGCAACAATGGTATTGGGTCGTGAAATCGTATCGGCAGATAATTTTGGAGGAATTGCCCCCGTGCTGTTGCCAATTTTGATTGCAGGCTTGGGTCTTATTTTCTCGATTTTAGGTATGTACCTCGTCAATGTAAAAGATGATAATGGTAATGTACAAGGCGCTTTAAATGCAGGTAACTGGGGTTCTATCGTTTTAACAGCAATTGCCTCGTTCCCCTTAGTAAAATGGCTATTGCCTGACACTGACATGGCTATCCGTGGCGTTGTGTTCAACTCGATGGATGTTTTCTATGCAATCATCCTCGGCTTGGTGGTTGGTGCCATCATGTCGGCTGTAACTGAATACTACACAGCTATGGGTAAGCGACCTGTGAAGTCTATCGTGAACCAATCATCAACAGGTCATGCTACTAACATCATCGGTGGGCTTTCGGTGGGTATGGAGTCAACGGTTATTCCAATCATTGTGTTGGCGGCAGGTATCTTCTTGTCATACACTTTTGCCGGTCTTTATGGTGTAGCTATCGCTGCTGCTGGTATGATGGCTACTACCGCCATGCAGTTAGCTATTGATGCCTTTGGGCCAATTGCCGACAATGCAGGTGGTATTGCCGAAATGAGCCATTTGCCCGAGGAAGTTCGTGGTCGTACCGATATTTTGGATGCAGTTGGTAACACCACTGCTGCCACTGGTAAAGGATTTGCTATTGCTTCAGCAGCCTTGACTTCCTTGGCGTTGTTTGCGGCCTTCTGCGGAACCGCCAAAATTGATTCAATCGATATTTTCAAAGCAAACGTATTAGCAGGTTTGTTTGTAGGTGCTATGATTCCGTTCATCTTCTCATCGTTGGCCATTGCTGCCGTTGGACGGGCCGCCATGAAAATGGTAGAAGAAGTTCGTCGTCAGTTCCGTGAAATTCCTGGTATTATGGAAGGCAAAGCCAAGCCAGAATATGACAAATGTGTAGCGATTTCGACCCAAGCCTCTATTCGTGAAATGGTGGCTCCTGGTCTTATCGCTTTGATTACACCTGTATTGATTGGTTTCTTGTTTGGACCGGAAGTACTGGGTGGTACCTTGGCAGGTATTACTGTGTCTGGTGTGTTGATGGGAATTTTCCAAAACAATGCAGGTGGAGCATGGGACAACGCCAAAAAATCATTTGAGAAAGGCGTAGAAATTAATGGTCAGATTTACTACAAAAAATCAGAACCACACAAAGCTGCTGTAACAGGCGATACCGTGGGTGACCCATTCAAAGATACATCAGGACCATCTATGAACATCTTGATTAAATTGACTTCAATCGTTTCGTTGATTATTGCTCCGCACATTGCGATTAAACCAGAATCGGCTGAGTCAATGATGATAAAGCAACCTGCCAAAATAGAGCAAGTAAAAGTGTTGAAAGCGGCCAAATCAACCGAAACAGCAATTCTTTTGAAATAGTTTTCATCTCAGTCAGCTAAACATAAACCAATGAAAGGAAGCTCCGTAACGGGCTTCCTTTTTGTTTGACCGTTTACTAACTGCTGTTGGTTCCAATTGGCAAAGTTGTCTAACTTTTTGAACTTTGTTCAAAACCTCTGCTAGCATGAAATCCAACCGAATAGACCCCAGCGCCTTTCTATTTGACTTCTCCTTTTTAATAATCGGCTTTTGGATAGAGCCTATTGTTAAAAACTTTTTGACACATCACTTATTTTCAAACGAAACCACCGCAAGTGCTGATGCTAATTTGGGGGTCTTGGTGCTTACGGCAATGATAGCACAAGGAGTAGGGCTGTACTTACGCCGAAAGCGAATGGCATATTCGGTAGCACAACAAAAAATCTGGGATACATGGTTTGCAATGCCTTTGTTTTTTATTCTCATTGCTCATTTCACACTATATGGGATTATTTTAAATATCATTGCTGTCGTCAGTTTTAACCCCGAAGCCAATGGTTTCTGGTTTTTAGCAACTTTGCCAATCGTAGTTTTTACTACTTGGATGGCTATAAAAGCGACGTTTACTACTGATTTTACACCTCCTACTCAAGCAGAACACTACTTCGACTGGTTAGGAACATTCTTGTTAATTTTCTCGGGAATTGTATTGGTCGGAGCTATTTGGGAAGGTTTGTTTACAGCAAATATTGGACAAAATTCGTTCAAAGAAGATAGTTTTGGTGATAAGATTGGAGAGACACTTGTCTTGTTGTTATTCTTTATCATGTTTTATTTACCAGCCCGTTTATCTTTTTTGATTTGCGACTTCAATAATTGGCGCTCTTGGTTAAGGTATTTACTTGTATTTTTACCTTTAATGAAATCTATTTGGTTTTGAATACTTGAAAAAAGAAGAGGCCACGAATGCACAAATCATTCGTGGCGATTAAAACTTACTTCAGTACATCATCATAAAAGTTATCGGTCTCTTTCTTCATTTTCAGAAGCGATTCTTTGTGGATATACATCATGTGACCAGCCTCATAATAGCTCCAGCGCACGTTTTTCTTTTGCTCTGAATTCAGCATCATGTGGTTAAAAGTGTATTCAGCAGCGAAATAGGGAGTAGCCAAATCGTAATACCCCGCCATCACATGCACCTTCAAGTAAGGATTTTTGGCCATGGCTTGGCGTAAGGTTTCAGCTACGTTGAGGTATTGGTTTTGCACGTTACTGTAGTTCCAGGGTTGAACTCGACCCGTTAAAATCAAATAAGGTAAGTCATTTTCTAACTTGAGTTCTTGTCTTAGATAATGGTTCACAGTTCCTGAATACGGCCCCGAAATAGTAGCATCGAGACTGGGGTCAAATTCATTCTTCTCGCCAGCATTGTCGTAGTCGGTGCCAGTCATGCGACCATCGAGGCGTCCAGCCGTTTTGCCTTCGTTACGTAACAATTCTTTGCAAAAACGGCTAATTTCAATGCGCATTTGGGTGTTTTTGATGTATTGCTCTGATAGCCCTGTAAATTCACTCAACTTGGTGATTACACTTTTCTTCTCTGCATCGGTTGCAACATCACCTTTCATCAATACAGTGCTGTATTCGTTCAAGGCAAAATCTTCGACTGCTTTTAGTGTTTTTTGTAAATCGCCTTGATACTTTGGGGCTATCTTTTTGTGATACCAAGCCATAGCTGTATAGGTTGGCAAAAAGAGTGAGTAGGGTAAATCATTACCGGGTGTAAACCGAGCCGTTTGGAAGTTTAAAATGGTAGAAATCAGCGTTACGCCGTTGATATACATGTTGAATCGGTCTTGCAAAAAGCCAGAAAGTCCAGCCGAACGGGTGGTCCCGTAGCTTTCGCCCGCTAAAAACTTAGGCGAACCCCAGCGGCCATACTTAGTGGCGTAAAGGCGAATAAATTCACCAACGGATTCGATGTCTTCTACATATCCCAAAAAGTCCCGTTGATTGGAACCATCTGCCGCACGACTATAACCCGTATTGACCGGGTCAATAAAGACCAAATCGGTTTTGTCCAACCACGAATACTCATTGTTTACATACTTGTAGGGAGGTGCTTGCGCTTCGCCTTTGTCACTCATAATGATGCGTTTAGGGCCTATGCAACCCATATGCAGCCAAACGGAAGCAGAACCTGGCCCACCATTGTAAGTAAAGGTAACGGCACGTTTAGATAAGTCTTTCACATCATCCCGAGTGTAGGCAATGAAGAAAATATTGGCTTTCATTTTGGGGTCTTCATTCCTCATAATTTGCAGAAAACCCGTTGTGGCTGTGTAGGTAAATGTTACCCCATTGATAGTAGTTTGGTGTTTGGTCACTACTGGTGCTGTAATAGCCACAGTGGGTTTGTTTTCGGTGGGTTTGGGTGCGGTTTCTTGCGCAAATAGATGTGTGCTTAGGCAGCAAAGGCAAACAAAGAAAAGTTTTTTCATTGAAATGAATGGTTAAGGATATTGGTCAATCAGTTGATTGGTCTGTCGTCATGTGCTAAATTTACAAAATATTCCATAATAGAAGGTTATAGGCAAGAAGCGAACCGTACTTTGCGCCAAAACTTCCAATAAGCACGATAAAAATTGGTTTCCGAACGACATTTATTTTTGAGTC
Organism: Spirosomataceae bacterium; assembly: GCA_046329195.1. Classification (GTDB taxonomy): domain Bacteria; phylum Bacteroidota; class Bacteroidia; order Cytophagales; family Spirosomataceae; genus JAXLVB01. The sequence continues at coordinate 823,598 of JAXLVB010000002.1, forward strand.
ATTTGGCTCAAACTTCTGATTTTCCGTTGGCACTCGAAATTGCGAGAGCAGAAGGTTTGTACCTTTATTCATCTGATGGAAAGGCATATATGGACTTGATTTCGGGTATTGCGGTGTCCAATGCAGGTCACCGACATCCACGTGTGGTAGAAGCTATTAAAAACCAAGTAGATAAGCATCTGCATTTGATGGTATATGGCGAATACATCCAGTCACCTCAAGTGCAATTGGCCACTGCTTTGGTTCAAACGCTGCCACCCAGTGATGCTCCTTACCAAGTTTATTTCACCAATTCAGGTACAGAGGCTGTAGAAGGAGCCATGAAACTATCCAAGCGTTTTACAGGGAGACATGAATTCATCTCTTGCAAAAACGCTTATCATGGTGCTACTCAAGGCGCACTCAGTTTAGCAGGAGCAGAATTTTTTAAACAAAATTATCGGCCCTTATTGCCTGGGATAAAACAAATTCGGCATGGTGAATTCGATGATATTGAGGCCATTACTTGCCGAACAGCAGCAGTAGTTATTGAAATTGTTTCGGGAGAAGCAGGTGTCCGATTACCCCCTTCTGGTTACTTCAAAGCCTTACAAGCTCGGTGTGTAGAAACTGGTACTTTATTGATTGTAGATGAAATCCAAACAGGGTTTGGCCGAACTGGTACTTTTTGGGCTTTTGAACAAGAAGGCATTGTACCCGATATTTTGTTATGTGCCAAAGGCATGGGTGGAGGAATGCCCATTGGTGCCTTTATTGCTCGTGAGGAAGTAATGGCGGTTTTTAAGAACAATCCGATTTTGGGTCATATCACTACTTTTGGCGGTCATCCAGTCAGTTGTGCGGCTTCGTTGGCTACGCTAAAAGTGATTTTAGAAGAAAATTTAGTAAGCCAACTACCTGAAAAAGAGCGTCTTTTTAAGCAATTGTTGGCGCATCCAAAAATCAAAGAAGTAAGAGGTAGAGGGCTAATGCTTGCTGTAGAATTTGAAAATTTTGAGACTGTAAAGCCTATCATTGACCGTGCCATTCAGAAGGGAGCCATTACTGACTGGTTTCTGTTTTGTGACAATTCGATGCGGATCGCACCACCGCTTACTATTTCATTGTCACAAATTGGGGAAGCTTGTCAACTGATAGTTGAATCAATTGAAGAAACTTCGCACTAATGTTCAGGATTGAGCGGACTGTCGTTGTGCAAATCGCATAAATGATTCCGAAATACCATCGGGCTGACCTTGCAGATGGATGAATGAAAACGTTCGAGGAATTTTAAAATCATCAATAGGCAGAGTTTTTAGTTCGCCATGTTGAAGTTCCTTTTGAATAGCCCTCACTGACAAGAATGACAACGTGTTGGAATGTTCTAAAAACGATTTGATGCTCTCAGTGCTTCCTAAGTGCATGACAATGTTCAGATTAGCAAAACGAATACCTTGTTCTTTGAGCGCACTTTCAATCACTTCAAGCGTACCAGAACCTCTTTCTCGCAATACAAGCGATATGCCTAATAAATCAGTGAGGCGCAACGATGACAACCTAGCCAAACGACTTCTGGTATGAACTACAGCCACTAACTCATCCTTCACAAAATCCAAGTATTTTAAACCTGAATTGTGTTTTTTACCTTCAACAATCCCCAAATCAATGGACTTAGACAATACCAAGTTCTCAATCAATTCGGTATTGCCATTGATTAGATTTAACTGAATGGTCGGAAATTTTTCGTGAAAAGAGGCTAATACTGGCGCAATTAAATACTGGGCAATGGTAGTACTTGCGCCCAGTCGGAGTTGGCCTTGATTTTGGTTTTTGAGAGCCCCTAACTCAAAGTAAGCTTCTTGGTATAAATGAAATATTTCATGAGCATACTTAAAAAGCACTTCGCCAGTAGCAGTGAGCATGACAGTGTGTCCAGCACGCTCAAAAAGACGAGTTCCCAAGTGCTCTTCCAAAAGTTTAATGTGTTTTGTCACAGCAGGTTGTGTAACAAACAACTCAGCAGCGGCTTTGGTAAAGCTTTGATTTTTGGCAACCGTATAAAATACCTTGAGTCGAAAATCTTCCATACAAATCTCCACAGAATGGCGAAAGGTAAAGATAGATTTTTTATCTGGATTCATAAAACATAGTAGAGGAATCCAGATAAACAAAAACTCCGGCTGTAAGGCCGGAGTTTTAATCTATTAGTAACTGATTGAGTAGTTGCAGATTAAGCCGTTACCTTGCCACGCAATGCACGTGGGATGTCAATCGTACAGATTGGGTTGCTATTAGGGTTTAAGATTTGGCATCCTTCTACCGAAATATCACCTACTTTGCGAGATTTACCTAAATCCAAGTCACCGATTTGAACTTCGATGAAATCAGGAATCTGGTTTACTGTACCTTTCAATGAGATTTTGCGTAGTTTCTGAACCAACTTACCACCACGCAATACACCTGGCGATGCACCTACGAATTTGATGGGCACATCAACTTTTATTTTTTTGCTGTCATTGACTTCTAAGAAGTCAACGTGAATCAGCGTATCATTAACTGGATGGAACTGAGCATCTTGTAAGATAGCTCTGTAAACAGTACCCTCAATATTCAGTTCTACTTCATACACGTTTGGAGTGTAAAGTAGGTCACGGAACAAAATAACGGGTGCGTAAAAATGTACTTGGGTAGCACCTCCATAAAGAACGCCCGGCACGTTACCTTCGTTGCGAATAGCACTTGAGGTCGCTTTGCCGAGATTCGCTCTTTTATACCCTACAATCTCGATTTTTTGCATGATTGAAAATTGTTAAGCAGTTGAAAACTAAATTTTTATAAATAATTCACTAATAGATTCGTGGTCACGAAGTCGGTTGATGGCTTTGGCAAATAGTTCAGCTACCGACAGTACTTTGATTTTGGGGTTATCTTGCGTTAGTGGAATCGTATCGGTTACGATTAGCTCTTCAATCACCGAATTAGCGATATTTTCATGCGCTTTGCCTGACATGACGGCGTGAGTAGCCAAAGCTCGTACGGATTTTGCACCCTTGTCCAAAAGCAATTGAGCTGCTTTACACAAAGTACCACCTGTATCAATCAAGTCGTCCACCAAAATAACGTTGGCGTCTTTCACATCACCGATGAGTTGCATCGAAGCGATTTCGTTGGCTCGCAAACGCTGTTTGTCACAAATCACCATTTCGGCATTAAAATGCTTGGCAAAATTACGAGCACGAGCTACCCCTCCCACGTCGGGCGATGCAATCACTAAGTTTTCTAACTTTAATGATTTAATGTGTGGAACAAAAATCGTGTTGCCTTCGAGGTGGTCAACCGGAAAATCAAAAAATCCTTGAATTTGCCCAGCATGGAGGTCAATCGTCATCAATCGGTCGGCACCAGCAGCGGTCAGTAGGTTAGCTACAAGTTTGGCTACAATCGAAACCCGAGGTTTATCTTTTCGGTCCTGACGAGCATATCCAAAGTACGGAACAACGGCTATGACATAATGGGCAGAAGCTCTTCGGGCAGCGTCAATCATCATCAGCAACTCCATGAGGTTGTCAGATGGAGTAAAGGTGCTTTGAATCAAGAATACGTCACAACCTCGAACCGATTCTTCAAAAATGGGAGACATCTCACCATCTGCAAACTTACGGTTCACGTAAGCTCCTAATTTTTTGCCGTTGGCACTTGCGATTTTGGCCGCTAAGTCTTTGGAGGCTGTTCCAGAAAAAATCTTGACCGGATTGAAAGATGCCATGTATGGGAAAATTTCCGCAAAGGTAGGGATTATAAACTATAAAAGGAACTGTTTGACCAAGGTTGTTTTTGGGGTTAAGAATAAAAAATTGCTTAACAGTAACTTAAATGGTTTACTTGAACTAAAGAGCCTATTCAGCACGAGTCCACGTTGTGGTTCGCCCTAAGATCGAAACCCCAATAAATCCACGTACATCCAACGTATTCTTGTTTTTTAGTGTCATCTTACACGAATAGGTTTTTCCGTTTTTGGGGTCATATACTTTGCCGTCTTCCCATACATTAGTACCGCCAAAAGTAAAGTCTCGGATGATAACCAGTCCTAACAGGGGGCGTTGACGTTGGGTTTCATCTTCATTTTTGGTATCAAGACGGGGTTTTCCATGGTCATCGTTAGGTGTTTTGAGCCATATAATTTTACCAGCGTAGTGGTCACCATGCTTATAAATCTGGATTTTGCCATCTTTTTCGGCGTTAAACCAAGTACCCAAACAAGCATCTGCCGTTTGAGCAAAACCAAAAGCCATACAAAAGAAAGTGAGAACGATGGTAAATGTAATTTTTTTCATGTGAGGTATTAAGTTTTTCAGTTGTGTGTGAAGTTTAAACAATTTTTTAGACGAATAGTTTGGGAAAATATTGCATTTTTGACAACTTGAATTCTCGGCATTATGCAAAAAAACTTGTTCGTTTCAAAAGATGGAGTGTTTTGCTTCAAAAACAGTAGGTGTCAATTATTTTAACCCGATGATAAACACGATGAAAATGAACCATACTTCTGTATCCAACACCTTAATCCTGATTTTGATTTGCCTGACAGCAGCTTGGGCTCAACCCACCATAGAGCAAGGCCGAACTGGTTCTACCACAGCGATTCGGTTCTATAATATGGCTCAAGGCAAATACGATGTTTTGAGTGGGAATCCCTATTTATTTGAAGAGTTCGCTGATGGAGAAGTCTTGACAAATACGGGTCGATGGGTGGATGGTATGAAACTGCGATATAACTCATATTCTCATCAGGTTGAATACAAAAGCTTAGAACAAATTATGACTGCAGCGCCTAAAGATGTTCGAGCATTTAAAATTGGTAATATGCTGATGAAGAGTGGTTTTCCGCCTATCGAAAAGCAAAATGAGTTCTCGTATTATGAAGTGGTCTATAGTGGAAAATCTACTCTATTGCGGCATCACACAACCGAAATGGTGGCCGAAAAAGGGTTTGACGATGTAAAACAAGGTGACAAGTTTGTAACCTATGTGTTTTATTACTGGCTCACTCCCGAACATAAAATGAACCGAGTGTTGCTCAGTAAAAAGAGTATAATCGGGGTGGTTTTACCAGATAAGGAATCTAAAATAGAGGCGTTTATCAATGAAAAAAAATTAAAGTTAAAAACAGCTGAGGATTTGTTAGAAGTTATTAAATACCATGACTCTCTTTAAACAAGTTAGTGGAGAGAGAAAAGATAAAAGGGGCCTATAACTCTTGTAAGGACTTGATTGGTGGGACGTATTTGCAGCCAATCTGCACTAAACCCAACGAAATTAGGGTGCCTATGCCAGCCCCAGCTATTACATCGAGAGGGTAATGAACCCCTACATAAATCCGACTGTACGAGACGACGATAGCCCAAACAAACAGATAGACGGTCCACCGCCAACGCTTTCTAAAGAGCAAGTAAAGCATGGCAGCTAAAGCAAAACTATTGGCAGCATGAGAAGATGCAAAACCGTATTGTCCACCGCAATCGCCTGTTAAGTGCACGAGAGCTTGTAAGGAAAGGTCGTGGCAAGGTCGGAGTCGAGCGACCAGAGGCTTTAATAGTGCAGATGAAAATTGGTCGGCAAGGGTGATGGCAAGCACCAATAAGGGTATCAGAAAGAGCGTTCTTTTTTTTAACTTCCACATGAGGCCGATTACCAAAAAAGCATAAAATGGATACCACGACTGCTTTCGAGTGATCCATTCCATCACTTGGTCTAACACTGGGCTATGATGGCCATTCAAAAATAGAAAAAAATCAGTGTCTAATTGATTTAACCAGTTCATATTCAGTGTTCTAAAGTGTATTTGGCACATAGGGGGAATTAATATCCCAAGGCTTCTCGAACTCGTTGGATGGTCTTTTCTGCAATGAGTTTGGCTTTGACTTCTCCTAATTGAAGTTCTTTTTCCAGTTCAGAAATATTCTCCATGAAATAGTTGAATTTCTTTCGTTCTTCGGCGTATTTAGTCAGAAGTACCTCAAATAGTGCCTGTTTGGCATGGCCATAACCATAGCCACCCGCCAAATAGTTTTGACGCATTTGGTCAATTTGTTCATTGGTAGCCACTAAGGAATACAACTGAAAAATAGTGTCGGTATCTGGATTCTTGGGTTCTTCCAAGGGAGTCGAGTCGGTTACAATGGACATGACGGCTTTCCGCAATGGCTTTTCATCCAAAAATATGTCAATGTAGTTATTGTACGACTTACTCATTTTTCGGCCATCAGTACCGGGTACTGTCATTACTTTTTCATCAATCTTCGCTTCGGGCAATACTAAAATCTCAGCCCCACATTGGTGATTAAGCGCATTCCCCATGTCTTTACACATCTCCAAATGCTGCTTTTGGTCTTTTCCAACAGGCACAAAATGCGCATCATACAGCATAATATCTGCAGCTTGCAGTACAGGATAAGTAAACAAACCTGCATTGACATCGGCTAAATTGGCTGATTTTTCCTTGAACGAGTGAGCATTGGCCAACATCGGATATGGCGTGAAGCAGTTGAGATACCACATCAATTCGGTATGATAACTGGCCAATTTGGATTGACGATAAAAGCAATTTTTCTGCGTATCAAACCCAAACGCCAACCACGCTGCGGCAATGGCATAGGTGTTCTGACGCTTGGTTTCGGCATCTTTAATCGAAATGAGCGAGTGTAAATCAGCAATAAAGAAAAACGACTCGTTAGAGGGTATTCTTGATAATTCGATAGCAGGTTGGATAGCCCCTAAAATATTGCCTAAATGGGGCCGACCACTACTTTGAATACCCGTTAATATTCTTGCCATAAAGATTGGGTTTGATACTCGTGATGACTAAGTTTGGGATAAAGTTTGGCAAATATCCTAAAAAATTACCCGCCAAGCCATGCTATGTTGACATTTTGCCTCAATTTTGAACAAAATGTGTACTATTTTAGCAACCCAGCGGTATCGTTTTAAACTTCATTTCGCTCATCAACAGCCATTTAGAAACATGTACACCCAAGCGACTTTTGATTTTCTTCAAGCCTTACTACAAAACAACAACCGAGAATGGTTTCAGGTCCATAAAGCCGATTATGAGAAAGTAAAAAAGGAAAATGAGGCGGTGGTGGCCCAACTGATTCGACGCATTGGCCAATTTGAAAACTTAGCTGGGGTTCAAGTGAAAGATGCCACCTACCGTATCAATCGAGACATTCGGTTTTCGCCTGATAAGTCACCCTACAAGGGGTGGTTAGCTTCCAGTTATTCACAAGGGGGACGCAAATCCGAGATGCACGGCTATTATTTGCACATTCAGCCAGGTGGCGAGTCGGGGTTGGCCGCAGGTATGTACGCACCCAGTCCCGAAAAATTGGCTCGTTTTCGTCAAGAGATTGATTATAACCCGCAAGATTTTCTTCAGATTATTGAAGAACCTGATTTTGTTCGTTTTTATGGCAAAGTTGAGGGGAACGAGCTTAAATCGGCACCCAAAGGCTATGAAAAAGACCATCCACAGATTGAGCTGATTCGCAAAACACAGTGTTATGTATGGCATCGGTTTAGCGACGATGAGGTGCTGTCCTCTAACTTTTTAGACGAAGTGGAACGTGGATGCCGAATTGTAAAACCGTTTATTGATTGGTTGAATCAAGTTTTGCACGATTAAAGCTATGGAAAATAGTATTCCGTATCAGCCCAAACACAAAGTCCGCATCGTGACGGCGGCCAGTTTGTTCGACGGCCACGATGCCGCTATTAACATCATGCGGCGCATCATGCAATCATCTGGCTGTGAGGTGATTCACTTAGGGCATGACCGTAGTGTGGACGACGTGGTGAATTGCGCTATTCAAGAAGACGTGCAAGCCATTGCCATGACTTCGTATCAGGGGGGACATTTAGAATATTTCAAGTACATGCACGACTTGCTCCAGCAAAAAGGAGCAGGTCATATCAAAATTTTTGGTGGCGGTGGCGGCACCATTCTGCCCGAAGAAATCAAGGAGCTACAAGCTTATGGCATCACCCGCCTCTACCACCCCGACGATGGGCGTCAGATGGGTTTGCAAGGCATGATTAATGACTTGATTCAGCAAAGTGATTATCCTATTGGTAATCAACTTAGAGATGAAGTCCAACACCTCAAAGAAAAAAGAACAACTGCCATTGCCCGCCTGATTTCTGCTGCTGAAAACTTTCCTACCGAAGCAAAAACAACCCTCGACCAAATCAACCAACTGGCCAGTCAGGTGAAAATCCCTGTATTGGGCATTACTGGAACGGGAGGGGCTGGTAAATCCTCGTTGGTGGATGAATTGGTCAGACGTTTTTTGTTGGATTTTCCTGATAAAACCATCGCCATTGTATCGGTTGACCCTTCTAAACGAAAAACAGGTGGGGCTTTGTTGGGCGACCGTATTCGGATGAATGCCATCAATACTCCCCGAGTATATATGCGCTCGCTGGCTACACGGCAAAGTAATCTTTCGCTTTCTAAACACGTTTTAGAGGCTATCCAGATTCTGAAAGCGGCTGAATATGACCTGATTATCTTAGAAACCTCGGGTATTGGGCAGTCTGATACCGAAATTACAGCCTACGCTGATGTGGCTTTGTACGTAATGACCCCTGAGTTTGGGGCTGCTTCGCAACTCGAAAAAATTGACATGCTCGATTTTGCCGACGTGGTAGCTATCAACAAATTCGACAAACGAGGAGCACAGGATGCCTTGCGAGATGTTCGGAAGCAGTACAAACGAAATCATAATGCCTGGGAGGTTTCGGACGAAGAATTACCCGTTTTTGGGACTATTGCCTCGCAGTTCAACGACCCAGGCATGAACCAATTGTATGGGGCCATTCTCAACAAAATTCAATCAAAAACAGAACCTAACTGGAACTCCTCGTTGGTGTGGAATACGCAAGCATTAGAGAAAGTATATGTAATCCCTCCTCATCGAGCTCGTTATCTGTCAGAGATTTCCGAGAATAATCGCAGCTACGATGCATGGGTAACGGCACAAGCCGAAGTGGCGCAGCAATTGTACGGAATTTACAAAACCATCGAGACAGTATCTGGAAAACTCGTTCGTTTGACAGCTTATGGTCTCGAAGAACGAGAACCGCCCAAACAGGAATTGGTTGGTTTGCTTTTTAAGGAATTTGCCCGAGTGAAAATGCAACTTGACCCGCACCATTGGGACATCATTGTGCGCTGGAAAGACAAAGTAGAGGCCTACAAAAATCCGATTTTCACCTTTAAAGTTCGAGACAAAGAAATAAAGCTCGAAACCCATACGCAATCGCTTTCGCATCTGCAAATTCCTAAAATTGCGTTGCCCAGCTACCAAGCTTGGGGCGATTTGCTGCGTTGGAATTTGCAAGAAAACGTGCCAGGCGAATTTCCATTTACGGCAGGCATTTATCCATTTAAGCGTGAAAACGAAGACCCTACCCGCATGTTTGCAGGCGAAGGTGGCCCCGAACGCACCAACAAACGCTTTCACTATGTAAGTTTAGGGATGCCCGCCAAACGCCTTTCTACGGCCTTCGATTCGGTGACGCTCTACGGCAACAACCCTGATTATCGTCCAGATATCTATGGAAAAGTAGGGAATTCAGGGGTATCTATCTGCTGCCTCGACGACGCCAAAAAACTCTACTCAGGCTTTGACCTATGCGACCCCAGCACTTCAGTGAGCATGACCATCAACGGCCCAGCACCAATGCTTTTGGCGTTTTTTATGAATGCGGCCATTGACCAAACGTGCGAAAAGTACATTCGAGCACAGGGGTTAGAAGCCAGGGTAGAAGAAAACTTACAGAAACACTACGAAACTAAAGGCTTACAACGGCCTCACTATCAAGGAGAATTGCCCGAAGGAACTAATGGTTTAGGCCTACTTCTACTTGGTATTACGGGCGACCAAGTACTGCCACAGGAAGTGTATCAGCAACTCAAAGCCGAAACGCTTGCCAAAGTAAGAGGAACCGTACAGGCCGATATTCTGAAAGAAGACCAAGCGCAAAATACTTGTATTTTTTCTACCGAATTTGCCTTGCGGCTCATGGGTGATGTGCAAGCCTATTTTATTGACCACAAGGTCCGCAATTTTTATTCGGTTTCCATTTCTGGATACCACATTGCCGAGGCAGGTGCTAATCCTATTACTCAGTTGGCATTTACCTTGGCCAATGGCTTCACATTTGTAGAATATTACCTCAGTCGAGGCATGAACATCAACGACTTCGGGCCGAATCTATCGTTCTTTTTCTCTAACGGTATTGATCCCGAATACGCTGTTATTGGTAGAGTAGCTCGGCGGATTTGGGCCAAAGCGTTGAGTAAGAAATACAAAGGTGATGTCAGAACGCAATTGTTGAAATACCATATTCAGACTTCGGGGCGGTCGCTTCATGCACAGGAGATTGATTTCAATGATATTCGTACCACCTTGCAAGCGCTCTACGCTATTTATGACAATTGTAATTCGCTCCACACCAATGCCTATGACGAAGCCATTACCACGCCAACCGAAGAATCCGTTCGGCGAGCCATGGCCATTCAGCTCATCATTAACCGAGAATTGGGCTTGGCCAAAAACGAAAATCCGTTGCAAGGTTCGTTCATCATTGAAGAACTAACCGACTTGGTAGAAGAAGCTGTGTTGCAAGAGTTTGACCGATTGACCGAGCGAGGCGGTGTGTTGGGAGCCATGGAAACCATGTACCAACGCTCCAAAATCCAAGAAGAGAGTCTGTATTACGAAACCCTCAAGCACACAGGCGAATACCCGATTATTGGTGTAAATACATTTCTGAGCAGCAAAGGCTCCCCTACCATCATTCCGCAAGAGGTGATTAGAGCGACCAAAGAAGAAAAGGAATATCAGATTGAAATGTTGAAAAATCTTCACAAAGCTCAAGCCGACCAAGCCCCCAGTCAGTTGAAAGCTTTGCAACAAGCTGCTATTCAACATAAAAATGTATTCGAGAGCTTAATGGAAGCCAGCAAATTCTGCTCTCTTTATCAAATGACCACGGCGTTGTTTGAAGTAGGTGGGCAGTATAGGAGGAATATGTAGAATCAACTCTCCTTAAAGACAAGGTAACCAAAGTAAATGACTACTACAGTTGTTAAGTCCTGAAGAGGCCGTCTCAAAAGGGATGTTGAGACGGCCTCTTTCAAACTTTATATACTTTTGACGACTTTCTGATGAGCTGTCAGCTCTGTTTCTTCCCCATACAAAACCATGCCAATAGAGGTTCTCGTCAAATTTTCAACTTCTATGTGAGTTGGAGAACACGTTACAACCAACAATGCTCCTCTAAAACGCACCTTAAATGAGAACGAAGCCCAATGAGATGGACAATACGGTGTAAAATGAATTTTTCCGTCGGCTACTCTCATTCCCCCAAAACCTTTTACTACCGACATCCAGGTTCCAGCCATCGAGGTGATGTGCAGTCCGTCTTCGGTATCATTGTTATAGTCATCAAGATCTAAGCGGCTGGTTCTGAGATACATTTCGTATGCTTTGTCTTTCATTCCTAACTTAGAAGCAAGGATTGAATGAACACAAGGCGAGAGAGAAGACTCATGAACAGTACGAGGTTCATAAAACGCAAAGTTGCGTCGGTGAGTATCTTCATCAAAATCTTCTTCAAAAAAGTAAAGCCCTTGCAACACATCTGCCTGCTTAATAAAGCAACTACGGAGAATTCGATCCCAAGACCATTTTTGGTTTAATGGACGCTCTGAAGCAGGTAAATCTTGCACCAAAATTTGCTCTTTATCCATATAGCCATCTTGCTGTAAAAACACGCCAAGCTCCTTGTTTTCAGGAAAATACATATTTGCAATAATGTTTTTCCACAGCGTTAGTTCTTCTGTTTCATTGAAATGAACCGTTGCTTTTATTGCGGCAAAACGCTCTGCTTGAGTGCTCTGTACTTTTTGAATAGCCTCTGTTGTATAGCTCAAGCACCAACGAGCTATGTAATTGGTGTACCAGTTGTTATTAACGTTGTTTTCGTATTCATTAGGCCCCGTTACACCCAGCATCACGTATTGCTGTTTCTCACCCGACCAGTTGACCCGTTGTGCCCAGAAGCGAGCAATTCCGATAAGAACTTCCAAGCCATATTCAGCCAAATAGGCTTCGTCGTTGGTATAACGAACGTAATCATAAATGGCATAAGCAATGGCACCATTGCGGTGAATTTCCTCAAAGGTAATCTCCCACTCATTATGGCACTCTTCGCCGTTCATGGTTACCATCGGATAAAGTGCTGCACCGTTTTTAAAGCCAAGTTTTTCCGCATTTTCAATGGCTTTATCCAATTGCTTATGGCGATAAATCAATAGATTCCGAGCCACTTTTGGGTCAGCAGTTGACAAATAGAATGGAATACAGTACGCCTCTGTGTCCCAGTACGTTGAGCCGCCGTATTTTTCGCCCGTGAAGCCCTTTGGTCCAATATTTAGCCGTTCATCTTCGCCTGTATAAGTTTGACAAAGTTGGAAAATATTGAAACGAATCCCTTGTTGTGCGGCACTATCTCCTTCGATGACGATGTCCATGTAGTTCCACTTGTCGGCCCAAGCATTAGCTTGCTCGCTCCACATTTTGTCAAAACCTTTTGCTTTAATGCGGTGTAAATACTGCTTGGCATTTGATAAGAGCCGCTCTGTAGGGTGATTGAGCGACGACAGATTACAGGCGTATTTCTCCAACACCATTTCATCACCTACAACAAGGTCTATAGAAACCTTATTGGCAACATACTTCTCTAACTTGACTGGAAGTAACTGAAAGTCAACAGAATGTCCATTTTTTTTGAGTTCAAAGGCCATCCCTGTTAGTACATGAAAGCCCGTCTTTTTGGTTCGAAGCTCGATGTAAGCCTCGCCATAACCGGTTTCTTTATGCACTTCGTCCCAAAATTTTTCTTCCCAGTTGGCATCTTTATTAGAAATATCACCATCAATATAAGAAGTCAAGGTGACTTTGCCATCAAAATTTAGAGGAGTAATCGAATACCGAATAACACCTGATTCGTCATCAACAATAGAGCAAAAGCGAGTTGAGGAAATACGTAGCGACTTGCCACTCTTGAGCGTAGCCGTAAAAGAACGTTGTAAATAACCTTCTTTCATATTGAGGATACGCTTAAAATCCTCTATTTCACAGGTGTTAAGATCTAAGGTTTCATTTTCGATTTCTACTTTGATGCCTGTCCAATTAGCGGCATTGAGTACTTTGGCAAAATAATGCGGATAACCGTTTTTCCACCAACCTACTTTGGTTTTATCTGGATAATAAACACCCGCCACGTAATTACCTTGTAGGGTTTTACCTGTAAAATCTTCTTCAAAGTTGCCACGTTGGCCCATCCGCCCATTCCCAAGCGAACAAATAGATTCTGTGATTTCATTGAATTCAGCTTGAAAACCTTCTTCAATGATACACCAATCGTCATGTTTAAGGTACTGCTTCATAATTTTAAGGGGTCATCATAGTTTATGTTCAAGAAATTCTCCAAAAGTTTCTATTGGGTTATTTATGAGAAACCCCGCAAAGTCTTACACTGTGCAGGGTTTACTTTTCTACAAGTTGTTACTAAACCAAAAGTGTTTAGAATTTTAAATTTACTCATTCAATTCAAATAAGGCAAGTGCTTATTTTGACAGAATAAAGTTAGAGATAAGGTCTTAATTGACAGCAATCCACTTAAATTCGTATTCTAATCGAGGTGTTTCAATGCGTTCGGCAATGCGTTCGAGGCGGTCGGGCAATCGCATCACATAGTCACGAGCTTTTTCGGCGGCACCGTCCAAGCCTGTAAGGCTTTGGATATTCCATTCTACCAATAATTCTCTCAAAATACTGGCGTAATCCATTGCTGTATAAACGCCCAAACGTTGGGCAGCATCCGTAAAATGTCCCCATAATGCCCCTGTTTGCTGTCCAGTTTCACGCAGAAAATGAGCTGGCATCACAATTTTTTTGCGCATCATATCCTCAAAAGCTAGCATCATCTGACTGGGATCTACCTCAAAAATGTGCTTGATAAAGGTCATGTAGGCTTTTGCGTGACGGGCTTCGTCTGCTGCAACAATACCACAGATTCTACTTAGTAAGCCATCGCCTTCTTTTTTAGCCAACGAAGCCACCCGCCGATGCGAAATGTTAGTAGCCAATTCTTGAAAACTGGTGTAAACAAAATTGCGATAAGGGTCGTTCCCTGTTTTGATATCAAAACCGTCGGCAATCAAATATTGCGTAGAAGTTTCCATTTCACGCATGTTGATTCTACCGCTCAAATAAAGATATTTGTTCAATACATCGCCGTGGCGATTTTCCTCGGCAGTCCAAAGGCGAGTCCATTGCTTCCAGCCATTGTCTTCGCTTTGGCCATTGATACCTTCAATACCCATAATCCACGACTCATAGGTAGGCAAGGCCTCTTCGGTGATGGTGTCGCCTACCAAAACAGCCAACAAATCATACGATAGACCTTTGGCTTGTTCTTGAAGAGCACGAACTTTTTCAAAAAAAGTATCCAAAATGGAGCTATCAGGGAGCAAATCGGTAGGCTGCCAGTTGGTATCAATGGGCTTTAGGAATTTGTCAATAGCTTCCTTTGCAACGCTTTCAAGGTGATTCATCACCTCCATACGTTCCCACACTTTTGTGATGTGTAACATTCGGGTTCGTTAAATGATTAGAAAATGGTTAATGGTCAAATGTAGTTTTTGATACTAATTTGAGCCTATTACTTCAACTAATTGGGGCCATGAAACGCCTTCAAAGCCAGCAAGTACTACATTGGCTTGAGTAAGCACTGAAGCCTGGCCAATTCCTACCGATTTCATGCCTGCTCGGGTGGCAGCCTCTATACCCGCTACAGCATCTTCAAAAACCAAGCATTCTACTGGCTGCAAGCCGAGTTCTTTTGCGCCGTTCAAGAATACCTCTGGATCGGGTTTGCCCTGGGTGATTTTGTTGCCGTCAATAATGGTGTCAAACCACGCATACATCCCGATTTTCTCAAGAATCAACCCCGCATTTTTGCTGACAGAGCCAAGCCCAATTTTGATATCAGCTTGCTTGAGTTGCAGAATAAAAGCTTTTACCCCAGGTAAAATTTCATCTGGAGTCATTTGTGTTACCAGTTCCAGATACCAATCATTTTTGGTGCTCGCCCATTGTAGTTTCTCAGCTTCGGATAAGGTTACACCTCCCCATGCTAAGATGATTTCTAAGGACTTCATCCGGCTTACGCCTTTTAGCTCTTCGTTTTGGGCTTCTGTAAAATCAAATCCCAAGGTATTAGCTAAACGCTTCCAAGCCAGAAAATGGTATTTGGCGGTGTCCACAATCACGCCATCAAGGTCAAACAAACAAGCCTTAATCAAAATATAAATTTTAATTCTGTTATGCCATTCAAAACAACAACTCGCTGATTATTAAGCCACTAAACTACTTACTGAATAATCATTCGAACGGTTTGTGCTACCTTATTATTATGATAGGTGCAGTTTTTTGAAACTAAGTTGCAAATTTCGTCAAAATTCTGCCTAAATGATAGTATTAAGCACTTTTTTTACTTGGTTAATTCTAAGACAAAAGCCGTTTTGGCTGGAATCGTAAACGATTGTAACGTACTGATTTTTGTTTCCGTTAGTACCTCTGTGGCTCCACCGAAACCATTGGTTATCTCTGCAAAACGTTTTCCATCAAGTGTTTTTGCGGAAGAGTTGGTGTTACTTAACACCAAAATGGTTTTGTGTTGGTCCTTACGAGCAAATACGTAGGTGCCATCTTCGGGTATAAACTGAGTCAGTTTCCCTGTTTGAAGGGTGGAAGTATTTCTTCGATAATGAGCTAATTTTTTTACAAAATTAAAGGCATCGTTTTCGGCTTGCGAACGACCAGTGGATACAAATTTGTTCGCAGCATCGCCTTTCCAACCACCCGGGAAATCCTGACGTACTTCGGCATCAGTAGGGTTCTTGAAGTTTTTCATTAAAATTTCAGTACCATAATAAAAATGAGGTATTCCACGGGTAGTAAAAAGCCACGTGATACCCATTTTGTAATTATCCATGTTTTCGCCAATGACCGAAAAATAACGATCTGTATCATGGTTTTCCAAAAAGGTTACCATGTTATTAGGATTTTCATACACAAAATCTTGTGCCAACACCTGATAAATGCGATTTACTCCTCCGTCCCAACCAAAAGGTTCATTCAAAGCTGCATTAATGGCCGAGTACAACGGAAAATCACAAGTGCCGGGTTGGTTGCATTTGATTGGAAAATCAATCTTATTTTTGACAAAATACGCCAATTGAGCTGGGGTATTTATCCACGATTCGCCATAAATCATGATATGCGGGTACTGTTCTATTAAAGCCGCATTACAACGATTCATGAACTCCATGTCGTTGTACTTGTACGTGTCAATGCGCCAGCCATCTACATTAAACAACTCTGTACTCCAAAGAGCGTGCTGAATGAGGTAATTGGCACAGTAAGGATCTCGGAGGTTAAGGTCTGGTAAAAAGGGAGTAAACCACCCCTCAATCATGATTTTGTTATCAATTTGGGCTGAATTGGGTGCCATCAACGACGCTTCCTTGTGAGAGGTGTTGGTGTAGGTGTCCCATTTGTTGAACCAAGTCGGAGTTGGTTGGTCTTTCCACATCCAGTAGTCATCCGAAACGTGGTTGTAAACGGCATCTTGGATAAGTTTCATGCCATTTTGGTGAAGGACATCCGATAGTTTTTTGTAACCTTCTATACCCCCAAATCGTCGGTCAATTTTGTAGTGGTCTGTAAAATGGTACCCGTGATACCCTGCCTGCAAATTACCATGAAGTTCCTTTTTTAAGCTTTCATCATTTTCGATGACAGGCGTCATCCATAGCGCCGACACTCCTAAGTCTTTGAGGTAATCTAAATGGTTGATAATCCCCTGAAAGTCACCACCATGCCGCAAAAATGGACTTTTGGGATTGCAGGTAGTATCTAGCATGGTCGAAAACTTGTCGTTAGTAGGGTCACCATTGGCAAAGCGGTCGGGCATAATCAAGTAGATAAAATCAGATTGATTAACACCCTGACCTTTGGGCTGGTTGTTACGAGCCAACAGTTCGTATTCAATATAATTGGTTTCCTTGATGATTTCGGGCTTTTTCTTCTTTTTCAGCACCGTACGGTCTTGGCTAAAGTCAATGCGCATTTTGCCCACTTGTGCTCTTGGCGAGATGGTCAAATCCAAAAACAAATAATTGGGGTTAGCCACTTTATTGACTTTGTCGAGTGTTACGCCTGGGTGATTGAGACTGACTTGACATTCGGCAATGTTTTTGCCATAAACCAAGAGTTGAAGTTTGGGGTTTTTCATGCCCACCCACCAGTTGACTGGGTCAACTCGCTGAATTTGAACACCTTGAGCCAGAAGTTGGAGCGTAGATAGCCCTAAACAAAATGTGACAATTAATAGAAGATACTTCATCATAGTAAATTATTGAAGGAGTAAAACGACCAAACCAAGCGCAAAATAACGGTTTTTGCCTATTTTTTCGTAAAAAAAACCTATTTACCTTTGGGCACAGAAGCTTTACTATGATGAAAAATAATGATATTGATTCGACAAAACCCCAATCTTGTTTGTAGTCTGCCTCTCAGACGATTTTTCTGCCTATTTTTTCTTATTTTGCAACTTGGTGTACCTACCTTGAGTGGGTATGCGCAGTCTTATGTTTCAACTAACCCCACCCTACCTTTGAAAACAGATAAATTGGTGATTTACCAAATTATGACTCGATTATTTGGTAATAAAATAACTACAAACAAGGTAAACGGCTCCATGGCAGAAAATGGAGTTGGCAAGTTTAATGATATTGACGACAAGGCACTCAACGCACTCAAAAAATTTGGAATTTCGCACGTTTGGTACACGGGTGTGATAGAACACGCCACGATGGAGGATTTTGCGATGCACGGTATCAAAAAAGATAACCCTTTGGTTATCAAAGGAAGAGCGGGTTCGCCTTATGCCATCAAGGATTATTATGACGTAAACCCATTTTTGGCCAGTGATGTCAGCAAACGCATGGCTGAATTTGAGGCGTTAGTGGCTCGCACTCACGCCAACGGGATGAGCGTAATCATTGATTGTGTACCCAATCATGTAGCTCGTGAGTATCGCTCAGACGTAAAGCCCAAAGGCATCAAAGACTTTGGAGAAGGGGACGACACACTGGCTGCCTTTAAGCCTTCTAATAATTTTTATTACTTACCTGGCACTTCATTTGAAGTCCCTGCTGGCTTTACGCCACCTGTTACGCCATCGGCACCTTATACAGAATCTCCTGCCAAGGCAACAGGCAACGATGTATTTTCGGCCAAGCCGTCTATCAATGACTGGTTCGAAACCATTAAGCTTAATTATGGTGTAGATTATTTAGATAACCGCAAAGGACATTTTGAGCCTACGCCTTCTACTTGGCTAAAAATGAGGGATATGTTGCTATTTTGGGCAAAAAAAGGAGTAGATGGTTTTCGTTGTGATATGGCCGAGATGGTGCCTGTTGAGTTTTGGGGATGGGTGATTCCCGAAGTCAAAAAAGTATATCCATCCGTTATTTTTATTGCTGAAATTTATAATCCTCAGCAATATCACAACTATATTTTAAACGGCAAGTTTGATTACCTCTACGATAAAGTAGGTTTGTATGATGGCTTGCGTCGCCTCATCGAAAATCGCTCAGAAGCAACGGTAGAAGACATTACTCGTGTTTGGCAACATGAATCAGGCGATATTTCGGCGCACATGCTCCGTTTTCTAGAAAATCATGACGAACAGCGTATCGCTTCTCGTTTCTTTGCCAATAACCCACTATTAGCTATTCCTGCAATGGCTTTGTCTGCTACACTACACACAGGCCCTTTGATGATTTATTTTGGACAAGAAGTAGGAGTTAAAGCAGAGGGAGCCGAAGGTTTTCAGGGCGATGATGGCCGCACTACTATTTTCGACTTTTGGGGCATTCCGGAGTTTCAGGCATGGGTCAATGACGGCAAATTTGATGGGGCAAAATTAAAGAATGAACAAAAACAGCTTCGTAAATTTTATGAAGACCTCAACAAACTCGTCAACAGTAGTGATGCCATTCGATTTGGTGGTTTTTATGACTTACAATATGTAAATAACAACGGCCAAAGTACCCATTATAATGGCCGCAAGGTGTATAGTTACCTTCGGCATTCGGACAAGCAAAAGTTGTTGATTGTCTGCAATTTTGACCAAACTAATGGTTACGAGACCACCATTAAAATTCCAACAGAGGCATTTTCGGCTATGAAGTTAGATGCCAATGCAACGTATCAGTTTACAGACATTTTCATGCAAAAAACAAAGGTGAATACTGTTTCAAATGGAATAGTACCTATTCACTTGGCCCCTAACAGCGTGTATGTTTTTGAAATCAAACCTGTATCCAAGAAGAAATAACAGCATTCAACAAAACCATAACCACAGGTAACAACATCGAAACAGCATGTTCTGGCGTTGTTCGCTACCTCAAACCTATATTGAAATGAGTGAATCAACCGTCACTGTCAAGAAACCCAAGTTGTCGTTTTGGCAGATTTGGAATATGAGTTTTGGGTTTATGGGCATTCAGTTTGGCTTTGCCCTACAAAATGCCAACACAAGTCGGATTTTTGCCACGTTGGGGGCTAATCCCGACGAAATTCCAGTATTATGGGTGGCGGCTCCCTTAACAGGTCTGTTGGTTCAGCCAGTCATTGGCTACTTAAGTGACAGAACTTGGCACCCTACATGGGGACGGCGGCGGCCGTTTTTTGCAATTGGAGCTATTTTGGCCACGTTGGCACTCATTATCATGCCCAACTCTCCCGCTTTATGGGTTGCAGGTGGTATGCTATGGATTATGGATGCTTCCATCAACGTTTCGATGGAACCTTTTAGAGCTTTCGTAGGGGATATGCTACCCGACGAACAACGCACCAGTGGCTTTGCTATGCAAAGTTTCTTCATAGGCATAGGGGCGGTGGTTGCTTCGTTGTTACCGAGTATTCTGACCTCAATAGGAGTTGAAAATTCGGCACCTGAAGGAATGATTCCTAATTCGGTGAAGTGGTCGTATTACTTAGGTGCTATTGCTTTCTTTGGCTGTGTGATGTACACGGTTCTAAAAACGAAAGAGTATCCTCCCGAAAACATGGAGGAGTTTTTGAAAGAAAAAAATGAAGGGAGCTTCATAGACGGATTCAAAGAAACGTTCTTAGGTATTTTCAAAATGCCCAAAGTGATGCGCCAATTAGCTGTTGTTCAGTTTTTTACGTGGTTTGCCTTATTTTGTATGTGGATTTATACCACTTCAGCAGTAACCAAAAACTTATACGGAACTACGGATACTTCTTCTGATTTGTACAACGAAGGCGCCAATTGGGTAGGGGTTTGCTTTGCTGTTTACAGTGGCATTTCGGCTGTTTTTTCGTTGGTATTACCTTATATCGCCTCTAAATTAAATCGAAAGGTAACCCATCTCCTGTGTTTATTGGCGGGTGGTATAGGTCTTATTTCTATCAATTTTATCAATAGTCCACAGTTACTGTTGCTTTCGATGGTAGGCGTTGGTATTGCTTGGACGAGTATTTTATCCATCCCTTACGCTATGCTTTCAGGAGCATTACCTGCCAATAAAATGGGCTATTACATGGGGGTTTTTAACTTCTTTATCGTAATCCCTCAAGTTTGTGCCAGCCTTGGCCTTTCTAAAATCATGGATTCTCTTGGCTGGGAGCCTATCAATATTGTGGTATTGGGAGGTGTCCTCCTCATGATTGGGGGACTAATGACCCTCTTTGTAGATGACGAGGGAAAATAAATTAACCACTCAAAATAACGAAAATACACTCGAAAGCGTTTATTTCAGGTGGTTCAAGTAAAGGAACTTGAGCCACTTTTTGTTTTCCTATTATCAATCCCATGATTTTGTTATGAAGGCATATTTGGCTATTCTTTGCGTATGGTGTTTCTATCCAATGTTCGCTCAACAAAGCCATTCTCAGTACCCAAATAATCTTCCAAAAAGCAAAGGAGGAACTGCCCTACTCCAAACAGCCAAAACGTTGTTAGGAAAACCGTATGTAGCAGGTGTACTGGACCGTAACCCAAAAGAACAATTAATAGTAAATCTTGATGAGTTAGATTGTTGGACTTTTGTAGAGCAAACATTGGCGCTATATCAAACCCAACAAAGCCCTACTCCAAACTGGACTACATTTAGGAAGAATCTTCAACAACTCAGATACCGTCAGGGTAAAGTAAACGGGTATGGCTCTCGGTTACATTATTTTTTTGAATGGATGTTGCAAGCTCAACAAAACAGTGTTTTAAGCCTAAAAACTAACAATTTAACTGGAAAGCCTTATGCGAAGCGAATTGATTTTATGAGTACACATGTGCAGTTATATCCGCACTTGGCCGACCAAGAAGCATATGAAACAGTAATGGCAGCAGAGGCAAATTTGAATTTACAGCAGTGGTATTATGTTCCAAAAGCTGAAGTGGCTCACATAGAAAACCAATTAGAAGATGGCGATATTATTGCTATCACTTCGGCAAAAGAGGGATTAGATGTGGCTCATGAAGGGTTTGCCATTCGGCAAAAAGGGAGAATTTACCTCTTACATGCTTCACAAGATTTCAAAAAAGTAATGATTTCTAACGAACCCTTAGCCGATTATTTAGCCAAGCATAAAGCCCAAACAGGTATTGTGGTAGCACGGTTACAACAGTAAAAGAAGGGTTCTGTATTATGTTCTTCCCAACGTATGCCTTATTTTTCTAAAGCAACTACCACCATTTGAAGAGAAGCCCCGCCAGGTAAGTTAGCCACTTGAATCGTTGCACGAGCTGGCGGCTCAGTAGCGAAATAGGTAGCATAAATTCGATTAACTACCTCAAAGTGACTCAAATCTTTGAGATAAATAGTTGTATTAACCACTGAGTTCAGACTACTGCCTGCCGCCGTCAAAATGGCCTTGATGTTTTCTAAGACCTGTACCGTTTCTTTTTCAATTCCACCTTCCACTAATTTTCGAGTAGTAGGTTCTAAGCCAATTTGCCCTGCCACAAAAATGAATCCATTGGCCTTAACAGCTTGGCTGTATGGCCCAATCGGCGTGGGGGCTTTGTCTGTTTTTACTATGGTTTTCGGTTGAGACAACCCAATCCCACAAACCATAAAGCTCCCCAAAAACAAAAGGACTAATTTCATGTTATGTAACTACTTAAATATCAAATATTTGCACCTTGCTCTCTTTCACTTCAGCAATTACTAAAATGAAAATACTCCTCATTGTCCGAGAAACTCAAACCAATGAGGAGTGTATTATTTAAAGCGAGCTGTGAAACTGATTACATGTTACTTTTTCACTTTTGGAGCAAGGATGATTGACATTCTTTTTCCCTCCAGTTTGGGTTCGTGCTCTAATTTGCCATATTCTTCAAGGGTCTTGGTGAAATTCTGAAGTAATTTTACACCTTGATCCTTAAAGACAATTTCCCGTCCTGAAAATTGTACATAGGCTTTTACCTTAGAGCCCTCCTTCAAGAAATTAATGGCATGTTTGGTTTTAAAATTCAAATCATGCTCATCGGTGGTTGGACTAAAGCGTATTTCTTTAATCACTACCTTTACTTGTTTGGCTTTCAGTTCTTTCTGCTTTTTCTTTTGTTCGTATTTGAATTTTGAATAATCCACAACACGACACACAGGCGGGTCGGCATTGGGTGAAATCTCGACTAAATCAAGCTGTTGTGCAATAGCAATAGCACGGGCTTGATTAATGTCATAAATGCCTTGTTCAACATTCTCACCAACCAGCCGAACGGTTGTGGCACGAATTAACTGATTGATTTTGTAGGGTTCTTCTTTCTGAGGTCTCGGGGTTCTAAAGGGGCGTAATGCCATGCGGTATTCGTTAAGTTTTACGGTGCTTACCAGTTCGTTATCAATCTGCTATACCAGTAAACAATTGATAATCAGAAAGTTACTTTAATTGTTTCTCGATAACGAACTGGAATAGTCTGAGTTTTTTGCGAAAATTAAAAAAAATTAGAATTTAAGCAAATTTTTATTGATTTCTTGTTTGGCAATAGCGACAAATTGTTCAATACTCATGGAGCCTAAATCGCCTTCTCCTTTTTTACGAACTGATATTTTGTTTTCGGCTTGTTCTTTTTCACCAACAATCAGCATGTAAGGAATCTTACTTACTTCGGCATCTCGGATTTTGCGTCCAATTTTTTCATCACGGTGATCTACATAACCACTCAAGTCATTTTCTTGCAAGGTCAAGAACACATCGTTGGCGTAGTCTTCGTATTTTTCGGAGATAGGAAGTACGGCTAACTGTTCGGGCGAAAGCCAAAGCGGGAAATTTCCAGCTGTATTTTCAATCAAAATAGCCACAAAGCGTTCTATCGAACCAAACGGTGCTCGGTGAATCATCACAGGGCGGTACTTTTGATTGTCTGGTCCCATGTATTCTAACTTGAACCGTTCAGGTAACTGATAATCAACTTGAATAGTTCCCAATTGCCATTTTCGGCCTAAGGCATCACGCACCATAAAGTCGAGTTTAGGACCGTAGAAAGCCGCCTCTCCGTACTCTACTACGGTTGGTAAGCCTTTCTCTTTGGCCGATTTAATGATGGCAGTTTCGGCCTTTTCCCAATCTTCATCATTACCAATGTATTTGGCACGGTCTGTTTGGTGGCGGAGCGACACTTGTGCAGAGTAATTATCAAACCCAAGTGCTTTGAATACATACAGCACTAAATCAATTACCTTCATGAACTCTTCCTCTACTTGGTCGGGACGGCAGAAGATATGCGCATCGTCTTGAGTAAAGCCTCGTACACGAGTCAGCCCGTGCAATTCGCCCGATTGTTCGTAGCGATACACCGTGCCAAACTCAGCCAAACGAAGCGGCAAATCTTTATAACTTCTTGGTTTTGAGCGGTAAATTTCACAATGGTGAGGACAATTCATGGGTTTAAGCAAGAACTCCTCATCTAGGTCTGGGGTTTTGATGGGCTGGAACGAATCCTTACCATACTTCTCATAATGCCCAGAAGTTACGTACAACTCTTTGCTACCAATATGGGGAGTTACTACTGGAGAGTAACCAGCTTTGACTTGGGCTCTTCTTAAAAAGGACTCCAATCGCTCCCGAAGGGCGGTTCCTTTAGGCAACCACAATGGCAAACCTTGACCTACTCGCTCAGAGAAAGTAAACAATTCTAACTCTTTACCCAATTTACGGTGATCACGCTTTTTGGCTTCTTCGAGCAAGAACAAGTAATCATCCAGTTCTTTTTGTTTGGGGAACGTAATCGCATAAATCCGAGTAAGCATTTTGTTTTTCTCATCGCCACGCCAGTAGGCTCCCGCTACGTTCATCAGCTTAGCAGCTTTGATAAAGCCTGTGTTTGGAATATGAGGACCACGGCATAGATCCGTGAAATTACCCTGCGTATAAAAAGTAATGGTGCCGTCTTCTAACTCTTTAATCAAATCCAGCTTGTATTCATCGCCTTTTTCAGTAAAATACGTAACCGCATCAGCTTTGCTGACGGCTTGGCGCTTGTACTCACTTTTGGTGCGAGCCAATTCAAGCATTTTGTCTTCTACTTGCTTAAATTCTTCTTGCGAAAATGACCTGCCGCCTAAATCTACATCATAGTAAAATCCGTTTTCAATGGCTGGCCCTATGCCGAACTTAACGCCAGGATACAAAGCTTCGAGTGCTTCGGCTAAAAGGTGCGCAGATGAATGCCAAAATGTTGATTTACCAGAAGGGTCATTCCACGTCAGTAATTGAAGCGTGGCATCGGTTTCGATTGGACGTGAAGCATCCCAAATCTGACCATTAACGTTGGCAGCCAGTACGTTTCGTGCCAATCCTTCACTAATTGAAAGGGCAACTTCGTAGCTACTACTGCCCTTTGGATACTCCCGAACACTCCCGTCGGGTAGCGTAATCTGAATAACAGAACTCATGAATGATTTTAACTCCTGCCGCAAGCCACTGAGAAGAAACGGATGGCTGCTTTCAGCACCAACGGTCAGAAAGGTTTACAGTGATACAAAGCTGTAAATCGTAGCGTATGCTCGAAAAACAAGCCGAATCGGACGATTCGGGTGCAAAAGTATCAATTAGTACTTAGACACAACGTTTTTTACAAAAAATTAATTGATTTTTTGAAGGGTATTCATGTGACGTTTCAGCATCGAATCCGATTTGGTCACCAGCTTTGGTTTAGCCGAAGGGGTGTGAATTTCCTGCACCTTGATGCGGGTGGTATCAAAAGTTTTTTGCGGAAGCGGAGGTAGCTCAGGAATGTTTTGCGGGGTGCTATTTTGAGCCAACCCATATTGTTCGGCGTGTAGGCGTTTGCGAAGCCGCCACATTCCATTGGTCGATTTGGTATCGGCGGGGTCAAGTTTAACAGCAATCTCATAAAATTCAAGGGCTCTGTCAAAGCGACCTAAGTACTCTAAACACTGGCCCAAATAAAAGTTCAAAAGAGGGACTCTGGTGTTGTAACGAAGGGTTTGTTCAAAGCATTGAAGGGCTGTTTTTAAGTCGTTTAGCTTAAAATAAAGTACTCCTGCATTAAAACTGGCCGAGGTTAACGATGGTTGCAACTGCATTGCTTTTTTATAACAAGTTAAGGCACTGTCAATTTTCCAAGTTCGATGATAAATTAAACCCAAATTGTATTGCAAAGAGGCACTTTGGGGATAATATTCCAAGCCTTTTTTGGCGTAGTAAGTAGCGGTAGGATATTCTCTTAATTTGGTATATACACTAGAAAGCTGAACGTAGGTGGGCATAAAAGCAGGCCGTAAGCGAAGCGCTTGATTGAAGTGGTCAATAGCCAAGGTGGTATCAGCTTGCTTGGCCGCAATGAGACCTTTGTAAAAATAAGCTTCGCCGTTTGTAGGGGTGACGTCCAGCGACTGGTTTAGGTATTGAGACGCCTTGCTAAATTGATTTACTTGTTGATACAAATCTCCCAGCAAGACCAACAATTGAGGCACGTTGACATTCAGGATCTCGGCACGGCGGGCGTTGTCAAGGGCTTCAAGAGGTTTACCTAATTCTTGTAAAATCAGTGCTTTTTGTAAGAAATAGCTACCGTTGTTGGACGAATACTCAAGGGCTTGGTTGATATCTTGGAGAGATTCTGTCACTTTTTTAGCCTCAAAAAGCAACCGAGAGCGTTTGAAATATATTTCGCTCGAACGAGGATTTCGAGCAAGGGCATCAGTCAGGGACTCAATGGCTACCTGATTGACCGCCGCCTTGTCTTGGAGTGCGGGTAATCCTGGAATTTTAGTTCCTTCTTGGTTTTCGGTACCACAGCCCCATAACAACAAGACCAATGCAATCAACCCAAGTCTAATCATACGTTTTGTGTTTCGCTTATGCAAAAGTAAAGTGGAAATACGAAAGTTGTGTCAGTGAAAAGGCTATCAGTAATTGGTCACGCCATTACTTATAACAACTAAATAATTCATTTTCAAGTGATTACTTGTGCATTTTGAATAATAGATTCTTATAAACAAATTTTCACCTCTTCAGGATTTTGCCTTTCTTGAGGTCACGAAATACCATTATCGTTTCACTCGTTCTAATTCTTGTTGCAGTTCTTCTACTAATTGGCTGATTCGGTGCAACGAGAGCGTGGGGGTCGGGAGGGTTTGGCTGACAAACGCCTTCATTTCCCACACTTCCACTACTTCTTTGATCGTAAATTCGGTACTAGTAATATATTCCAAATCAGAGCTTACAATAAGAATACCCTTGATATTGAGCTGGTTATATACCCTTCGATACAAGATACCATGATTCTTGGTAACTAATACATAATGCTTGCCATCTTGAATCTCAAACCAGTTTTTGACAAAAGCTCCAATCAGTAATCCACCTGGAAAAGTAAAATCATCGCCTGCCTCAAAAGCTCGATAATCGCCTTTGGGCAATCCGGGCAGATTGAAAACGGGTAAAGCCCGTAAAAAATCTAACTGTTGATGCCGCTGAACATACTCAGAAAATTGGCTTTGTCGAACCAATTGAATGGTGCTAAATTGGTAATAATTGGCCATTGGCGGCTCCGAATGAACTACTTTGGGTGTTGGTGGCTCAACAACTGGTGACGGTGGTTCTGAAAAAACGCTTTTGGGGACCACCTTTTGCGCTACCAAGTTGATCGAATTTTCTGAACGATAATACTTGTCAACAATGGACGAAAGCGACTTGGGTTCTTCAGAATAACTAGGTTGTTTTTCTTCTGCAAAAGATTTTTCTTCGACTTGGGGCGAGGTTTCGTTAGTTGATTTGAGCAAACTCGAAAGCCCTTGTCCAGTCAAATCGGGAGTTTCACGAACTTTTCGGAGGTCATGTTTGAGCATTTGATCCACGGTAACACCGAAAACCTTGGCTATCATCAGCAGGTTATCTAAATTCGGATTGGCCCTGGCTTCTTCGTAAGCTCCTAATAGCGAGCGCTTTATCCCAATTCGCCTTGCAAATTGCTCTTGGGTGAGGCCGTTGAGCCGGCGCAGATACTTTAGATTATTACTGACAATACTCATAAAACGAATAGATAGCGTCTATTTTGATAAAATTTTTAGTAAAAATACATAGAAAAGCCGTTTAAGCAAGTTTTTTGAGTGATTTGGCAAAATCTGGGTATTTCTTTGTATTTTTCGTGGCAATACCAACTCTTCATCCTTTTTTTTCATCTAAAAAACGTACGTATTATGGTCAGTTCAATGCTTCAAGAAGATACTTTAGTAGATGTAAGCGCTTTGTTTCAACGTCAACGCAGCAGTGCGTGGCAAATTGCTGCTACTCATGCTACAGAGCGTCGAGAAAAGCTCAAAAGGATGCTTACTTGGGTAGAAGCTAACCATGAAGCCATAAAAAAAGCACTGTATCAGGACTTCAAGAAACACCCCGACGAAGTGATGATTGGTGAGGTCATTGGCGTAATTTCGGAATTGAAGTATGCCATCAAAAATATAGCCTCTTGGGTAAAACCCCACAAAGTACCCACCCCCCTGACCATGATGGGTGCGTTTGGTTCGGTACGCTACGAGGCTAAAGGTACTGTTTTGATTATGGCACCGTGGAATTACCCTTTTCAGTTGCTTATTAAACCCTTGATTGGGGCTGTGGCTGCTGGCAACACCATTATTTGCAAGCCATCAGAATTGACTCCGCATACCTCGCAATTGATTGCCGACATGATGGCAACTCTTTTCTCGTCCGATGAAATAGCTGTAGTTCAAGGAGGGCCTGCCGTATCACAGCAGCTATTAGAATTGCCATTTGACCACATTTTCTTTACAGGAAGCCCTGCTATTGGCAAAATTGTAATGGCAGCAGCGGCTAAAAACTTGAGTTCGGTCACCTTAGAGCTGGGTGGGAAATCACCTTGTATTGTGGACGAAACCGCTGATATGAACAAGTCAGCAGGAAAAATTGCTTGGGGAAAATGGCTTAACAATGGGCAAACGTGTATTGCACCTGACTACGTGCTGGTACAAAAGCACGCTAAGTCCCAGTTAGTGCCTGCTATCATCAAAGCCGTGCAGGCAATGTATAACTCAAATGGCCAAGGCTTTGAGCATAATGCAGACTATTGCCGCATTGTAAATAAACGCCACTTCAATAGAGTGAAGCAATTGATTGATGATGCCGTAGAAAAAGGAGCCATTGTTGAGTTTGGTGGAAAATCCATTGTTGAGGATAATTTCATTGAGCCAACGATTCTTTCTGGTGTAAACGATAGTATGTTGGTAATGCAAGAAGAAATTTTTGGTCCAGTTCTCCCCATCGTGGAGTATGACGAGCCTTCCGAAGCCGTCCAAGTAGTACGCAATAGACCAAAACCATTAGCCTTGTATATTATGAGTAAAAAATCAAAAACGATTGACTATTTTGTAGAGCAAACCTCTGCGGGTGGTACGGTCATCAATGATTTATTGATACATAATAGTAATGTAGAACTTCCATTTGGTGGAGTCAATAATAGTGGGATTGGCAAGTCCAATGGCTTTTGGAGCTTTAAAGAGTTCTCAAACGAGCGGGCCGTGTTAAAACAGGTTTTCGGGACGCTGGAAATGGTGTATCCTCCCTACACCAGCAAAACATCAAAGATTATTTCATGGATAGCGAAATTGTTTTAAGGACTGATGTTCACGAGTCGGAATGGTTTGCCCCAAAGATGGTAGCAGTTGGCGCTCGGGAAAACCTTTTAGAAATAAAATTTGAAATTAAATAGCCTCTTAATCAATGCGTTGGTTGTTTTTGGGTTTAGTCAACTTGTTGCCGTTGAATGTGCTGGCACAAGAAAATTTGGGTACATTAGAGCAAAACCCAGCCAGTTTGAAGTGGAAGCAAATCAAGACTGAAAAATTTCGAGTTATTTTCCCTGAAGGGTTTGAAAATCAGGCACAGCGCACAGCCAGCACGCTTCAAGCGATGTATGAGCCTGTCTCTATATCATTGGGTAAAACACCCAGAGCCATACCCGTCGTTTTACAAAATCAATCGACCATCTCCAATGGTTTTGTAACCCTTCTGCCTCGCCGAAGCGAGTTTTCCACCATGCCGATTTCTGACAACAGTGTGTTAGGAGCAGGCAATTGGTTGGACTTGCTTTCGGTGCATGAGTTTCGGCACGTCGTTCAGTTTGACAAAGCCCTCACGGGTGCTACCAAAGCTTTTTATTATTTATTTGGCAATCAGGGGCTTTCGCTGGTGACCAATACAGCTGTACCGAATTGGTTTTGGGAAGGTGATGCCGTTTGTACCGAAACAGTCTTAACGCCAAGTGGGCGAGGACGCATCCCTCAATTTGATTTGGCGTTTCGTACCCAGCTACTAACCAAAGGAGCGTATTCGTACCCAAAAGCTACCGGGCGTTCTCTCAAAGACTATGTCGAGAATCACTATGTATTAGGCTATTACCTCACTACTTATTTTAAAAACAAGTATGGTGCCAACAAATGGGGTGAAGTGCTCAATAGAGTGTATAACTTTCCATTTTATCCCTTTTCGTTTTCGAATGCTATCAAAAAAACGACTGGCTTGAGAGTAGAACAACTCTATCAAGACGCTATGGCCGACATCAGTGCTGAGTGGAAAAAACAGGTAGAGCAAGTTGCTGACATGCCCGTTGAAGTTTTGAAAACGAGTCAAAATAAGGCATTTACCAATTATCAATACCCTCAATTTTTACCAGATGGACGCATCGTTGCCCTCAAATCGGGAATGGCGGATATTCAGACCTTTGTTACATTTGATAAGCAACAAGGAGAGCAAAAATTGTATGTGCCGGGCATAATGAACGAAAGCGGTAGACTTTCTACGGGCGGAAATCTATTGGTATGGGCTGAGCATCATTTTGACCCACGATGGGGCCAGCGAGATTATTCGGTCATCAAAATGCTCGACGTAGGCGGGAAATTAGTTCGGCAAATCACTCGCAAAACCCGATTGATTTCGCCAGCATTTTCGCCTGATGGGCAGCGAATTGTGGCGGTTCAGGTAGATGATAATAATAATTGCCAACTGATTGTATTGGATATGGTGACGGGTCAGACACTCAAAACCTTACCAAATCCAAGCAACCAACTCTATATTCAACCCAGTTTCACGTCCGATGGAACTAAAATCATAACTATTGGAAACAACCGCTCTGGAAAAAACATTGAATTGATAGACCTTGAATCAGGGCAAGCTCAAGAAGTGTTAGAACGAACGTTTGATAACATTACGCATCCTATTGTCGTAGAAAACAAAGTTTTGTTCAATTCGCCTGTAAGTGGTATTGATAATATCTATGCGATTGACTTGAACTCTAAAGCTCAGTATCAAGTCACATCGAGCAAATTTGGGGCGTATAATCCGGCTATTTCGCCTGACAAAAAGACCTTGGCTTTCAATGATTTTACAGCCAATGGCCACCGTGTCGTAACGATGACCTTTGACCCAAGCTTGTGGCGTAGCCTTGACCGAATCACTACGCAACCCGTCCGTTATTTCGGGAAAGTGCTTCAACAAGAAGCTGGAGCCAATGCGCTTCGCACTGTTCAGGATGGTAATTACCCCATCAAGAGCTATTCAAAGGCGAATATCTTCAATTTGTATGGCTGGGGGGCGGTACTCAACTCTTCAGACAACAACCTGTATGCAGGTATCAAATCGCAGGATTTGTTGAGTACAACCGTGTTGGAGGCTGGTTATGGTTTTGATGCTACCGAACGCACGGGTAAATTTTACGCACAAGGTAGTTACCAAGGTTGGTTTCCCATTTTGGACGTGGCTTATACCGACGGGCAACGCCGTACTCAAGGGTATATTGATCGAGCCGACCCAATTGATAGCCTTCGTACAGACCAATGGAGACAACAAACTCTAACAACTGGATTTCGGATTCCGTTGAACCTGACCCATTCAAAATACAGCGAAGTGTTGAGCTTTTCGGGTGGATTGTCTTATCTCAAGGTTTCGGACTTTGATTTTACCTTGCGCTCTTATACCGAAACCTTTAACGGTTCCATCACGTCAATGTATTGGCAATTGGCCTATCAACGACTCTTAAAACAAGCGACTCGTGATATTTTTCCCCGCTGGGGACAGTCTTTCTATCTGTTGTTACGGAATACCTTATCAAGCACTCGCACCGAAAATAAGGGAAACCAACTATCGGCTCAATTATCTCTTTTCTTCCCAGGGCTGGGCAAGCATCATAGCTTGAGATTGCGAGGTGGTTATCAAAGCGACGAAGAAACCGACTACCGATTCACTCGTGGGATTTTTTATCCACGAGGCTATGGTTATTATATTTTTGGGAACTTGTACACCTTCAATGCCGAATATCGGATGCCATTGCTCTATCCTGATTGGAGTTTAGGTCGTTGGCTTTACATTCAGCGCATCAAAACTACCCTCTTTACTGACATGGCTTATGGTACAGGCACTCAGACGGTATTGGTGAATAAAGTACCTACCAAAAAAGCCTACTCAAGTCAGTTTGGTACTTTTGGCATAGACCTTAGTGCCGACTTTAACTTCATGCGCTTCGCCCAACGATTTGACATTGGCGTGAG
This sequence comes from Spirosomataceae bacterium, assembly GCA_046329195.1. GTDB lineage: Bacteria > Bacteroidota > Bacteroidia > Cytophagales > Spirosomataceae > JAXLVB01. Next base: position 855,831 of record JAXLVB010000002.1, read on the forward strand.
AGCGCAATACTTGACGCTCGAAAACCGCTGGGAAGTGTTGCCTTTAGTAGTCAATATTGGGTTTTAGGGAAGTCTCAGGCGTAATCATTCGGTACAAGTAATGGCTATCATTTGCTCTCAAACAAATACTCTCCTGACACTTGTTTTGATTCAGATCTGTTTAACAATTTTCCGTTTAAATACCACTTTTTTCCTTCGATTTTCGGAAGGCGAACGGTAGCTGTTGAGTTAGTCGGAACCGAAATTTTGTAGCTGATATTGCTGTCGGTTTTTGTCCACGAAGATTTTATGACTCCAAATCGGCCATTATGTTCTGCTTTACATTGGTTTAACCCGTTCACAAAATGGGGTTCGAGGATTACGTCCTTAAATCCAACTGCATCGGGATTTGGTTTGATGCCGCCCAATGCTTTGTAAAACCACGCCCCAATTTCTCCAAACATAATGTGGTTCATCGAAATATCCGATTTTGCATCAATCGGCCAGTTTTCGTAGAGTGTGGTAGCACCGTTTACAATCCACCAGCCCCACGATGGAAAAGTCTCCTGCGTGGCCAATGTATAGGCCATATCAGCGTACCCGTTATCGCTGAGGGCTTGCAGAATCGCTTTTGTTCCCAATAAACCTACATCCAGATGCAACCCATCGGCTTGTACTCTTTCTGCCAGTTTGTCGGCTACTTTTTGCTTCATCTTATCAGGCACTAATCCCCAAAACAAAGGCACCGATAATTCGGTCTGCAAACCATTGTTGTAAATACCCGTAGCCCGATTCAGGTATTTGGTATTAAACGCCTCTTTGATTTTGGTAGCCAAAGCCGAATACTTCTCATAATCGGTGGTTTTACCAAAAAGTTTGGCGGTTTTAGCTAAAATCAGGGCATCGGTGTAATAATACGCTGTAGAAGTAAGTTCAACGGGCGAAACCGATTTCACAGGAATCCAGTCACCTAATCCCCAAGTAGTTAAGCCTGTTGGATAAAGCTCATCAAGGTGGTCAACGTAGCGTTTGATATTGTCATAATTATCTTCTAAAGCCTTGGTATCGCCATAAAACAAATACAAATTCCAGGGAATAATCGCTATGGTACTGGTCCAGTCGGGGCCGTTTGCCCAATGATACCCCCAGCCACTCGTCGGAATAATGGCAGGTAGTACTCCATTGGGTTGTTGTTCGTCCCGATGGTCGGCGAGCCATTTTTCGTAAACGGTAATTCCATCAAAATTATAAAGTCCCGTTTCGATGGCAATCTGAGCATCACCTGTCCAGCCATTTTTTTCTCGCTGTGGGCAATCAGTTGGATAACCTACCAAATTCGACAAATAGGAGTTATTGGTAGCTTTCCAAATCTTATTGAGTGTTGTGTTTGAAGACGCTACTACTCCGACTGGCTCTACATCGCTATGAATAAAATAGCCTTTCAGGTCTTCTTTCGATAAAGTCAGCGGAGCATTTGAAATGACTTCTACAAACTGAAACCCTTTGTAGTTAAATCGGGGTTGGAAACTCTCCTTACTTTTCCCACTCAAGATAAAAATATCGGTCTGGAAGGGGTCTTTATCATCGGTTGGTCGATAATGAGCATCAATATTTGATAGGTCGGTATGACCATTGGCGTATAATCGCTCGGCGTGGCGGAGTTTGATGACCGTCCCTTCTTTACCAGAAACCGTAAAACGGCTCACCCCCGAAATATTTCTTCCTAAATCAAAAACATAGGTTGTATCGTTGAGTTTTGTGAGTTTTTGAGGTAGAATTTCTTCTGCGGCACGAATCGGGCGAAGCGCCTGTGAAACAATATTGGTAGAAGGAGCAGCTCGATTACTGGCATTTTTCCAGCTTTTATCATCAAAGTCGGGCAGATTCCAACCAGTTTGTTCTTTTCGAGCATCATAATGTTCGGCGGTATAAATGCTATTGAAGACCACAGGACTCAATGAGGTTTTCCAACGATTATCCGACACAATAGTTTCTACCGAACCATCTTCGTAAGTTATCCGAATATCCAGACAGAAAGTTGGTCGGTTCCGCCATGGAGCTCTATCAAAATACCACACTGCCGTAGATTGGTGGTTATACCAGCCATTACCCAATAATACTCCGATGGCGTTTTTGCCTTGTGTAAGTTGTTGGGTAATGTCGTGAGTCAGGTACAGAATCCGACGGTCGAATCGGGTATAGCTAGGGTCGAGCATGTGGTCACCAATTTTCTTACCATTTACATACAATTCAAACAAACCTCCTGCAGCCATGTATGCCCGAGCCGATTTGATTTTCTTAGTTGCATTAAATGTATTTCTGAAATAGGGAGCAGGTTTGAGGTTGATGTCGGTGCCGTCGCTAATCCAATTTCCTTTCCAATTATTCATCAAGCCTGTTTCAAAAGCCGAAACGTCCGATTTTATTGTTTCGCCATGGTGATTCCAAATTTCTACTTTCCAGAAATAACGAGTAAACGGTTGTAATTGGGGGCCTTTGTACTTAATTAGGTTCTCTGATGAACTTACTTTGCCGCTCTTCCAGTAGGTTTCAATGCCTTTTGATACTGCAATAGAGTCTGTACCAACCACAACTTGATAGGCGATTTGCCCAGCACCCGTGCGAGTATCTTTTTGTTTCCATGTAAAGCGTGGATTGGGGCTATCAACGCCCAAGGGGTTGGTCAGATACTCGGTTTTGAGGTTGTAGATTTGGGCAAATAATGGTATGGAAGATACAACAAGCACCAACATCATTACGAGCTTTGCAGGGGTAAATTTCATGTTTAAACGTTGATTTAGATAAGAACAAATCTACCATAATTTACTAAACCTGCTTATACTTATTTATTATTCTCCAAGATAGTGTGGGCAATTTCAGCCTACTATCCACCCACTTTTGTTGAAAATACAGAAAAGAATTATATTTCTGAGCAATTGTACAAGCAACTTAATTGATGTACTTTGCATCTTAGTGCTAACTGATTTTATACTGCTTATCAACAATTTGATATGGGAAAAACAATAGCGTTGCCTACTTCTCAGGGATCTGCTGTCTCTTCATCCTTTTTATTGGACATTCCTGTCTATGTGTATGCCACTATCATCGCTTCTTGTTGTATCATTATTGGTATCTATTGGGACATATCTTGGCACAAAAGCATTGGGCGAGATGGTCTTTTATCCCCACCGCACGTGGTGGTTTATGTAGGAGCGGCTTTGGCAGGCTTATTTTCGGGCTACCAAGTCCTCAAAACCTCGTTTTGGGGAAGTACGACCGAACAAAGTGGCATGGTGCACTTTTGGGGCATTTTTTATAGTTCGTTAGGCGCCTTGTTCTGTATTTGGGGTTCTATTGCCTGCCTCACCTCTGCCCCCTTTGACGACTGGTGGCACAACACTTATGGGCTTGATGTTCGTATTTTTTCGCCTCCACACACGTTGTTGGCATTGGGGATGATGAGCATACAGATTGGTGCTATGATGGCAAGCCTGGCTTTGCAAAACCGTGGTAGTGTCATGACGCATTTATCCATTGAGCTAAATGAGCGTCGTACTAAACGACTTCAATTCTTCTTTTTGCTGACGGCGAGTTTATGGCTCACCTTGGTTTGTGTGTTTCTTTCTGAGTTTTTAGCTGATTATAAATCTCACGCACCAATCTATTATCAAGTGGCGGCGGGTGTTTTTCCGCTGATATTCTTGGCTGTGGGTAAAGCCTCACCCGTCAAGTGGTCTCTGACCATCGTGAGTTTGGTCTATATGGGCTTAGTATTAGCCGAAAACTGGATTCTTCAATTATTTCCTGCTGAACCGCTGTTGGGCCCTGTTTTGTTCAAACTAACCCATTATCAACCGCTCGATTTTCCGCTTATGCTCATTATTCCTGCTGTTGCTTTTGACGTACTGCGTACTCGTATCCAAGACAAAAACCAGTGGCTTCAGGCGGTTCTCTACAGTTTATTATTTCTGCTTGTGTTCTTACCGATTCAATGGAATTTAGGAGCTTTTATCTTGGAGTCGCCTCTGGCACGAAATTGGTTTTTTGGTGGTGACTCGTGGTATTTTGGAGCAGAACCCGATTGGGAATACCGTCATAAATTTGCTCCTTGGAACGTGACAACATGGCCACAATTGGCACAAGGTTTATTGATTGCCTTCGTCATCGGCACTCTATCTGCTCGCCTTGGGTTGCGCTGGGGGCAGTGGATGAAGAAAATTCAACGATAAGTAAACTTTGAATTGTCATTCTTCCACCTTTACAAGTATCTATCAGTGAGTTAGGTAGTAACCTTTTTCAACTATGTATATCATTTCTGTTTTCAAGTTGACTCCCATGAAAGTTAGCTTTTTCGTCTTAACCTTATTTTGTGTATTCATTTCAACCTTTTCGCAAGCGCACATTGGAAGCGCTGGTGTTGCGTACGAAGGAAAAATCGGTCCTTATCAAGTACAAGTTTTCATTCAGCCTCCTGATGTGGTTCCGGGAACGGCCCGAGTGACTATTCTGACAGATGGAACTGACATTGAGGCCATTACGCTCACTCCTATTTATTTTTTTGCTGGTGATGAGGGTTCGCCACGAGCCGACTTGGCCCTACCTACCTTAGAAAAAGGCCAATATGAAGGAACGATTTGGTTTATGGAAACAGGCTCTGCCAGTGTACGAGTGCGTATCAAAGGAGGTAGGGGCACTGGGGAGGTGGCTGTTCCGGTAGGGGTAGTTTCGACAGCTAAACGGAGTATGCCCAATTCAACAAGTTGGCTCTTAATTGCTTGTGGATTATTATTGATAGGGTTAATGATTACTATTATAGGAGCCAGCAATAGCGATAGCCTGATGCAATTGGGGCAGCACGATTCTGCTAAAACCAAACGAAGTCGTATTATTGGCTCAGTAATTGGTGCTTCTTTGTGCGGCCTGGTACTTTGGGGTGGCAATGCTTGGTGGAATAGCTGGGCCGACGATTATCGTCGGTTTATGTTCAAGCCCATTATGGGTTCTGCCTCTATTTCAATACAAGAGGGTCAACGAAAACTCACGTTACAGATTGATAGTACTACCGTAAAAAACCGATGGTTGAGTTACTTAATTCCTGACCATGGCAAATTGATGCACCTATTTTTGGTACGCCAAGGTACTATGGATGTTTTCACCCATTTGCATCCTTCTCGTAAGGATACACTTCTATTTGAAGCTATGCTTCCGTCCATCCCATCAGGCAAGTATTTGTTGTATGCCGATGTGGTACGTTATCACGGTTTTGCTTATACAATAACTGATACGGTTGATATACCCGGAACCCCCAAGGTCAATGCAGCCACATTTAAGCCTATTACTACAGACTCGGAAGACACCTATGTGGTTACTAATCCATTAAATGGAGCCAACCCATTGTTACAAGATGCTACCATTACTCAATGTGGCTCGCCAGGCATTCGCACAACTCTGCAAGATTGTTCTACCATTGTCTGGGAAGAGCAAACCCAAAAACCTTTACAAGCTGGCAAGTTTTATTCCCTGAAATTCAGTGTATTGAGTCCAGATAAAAAGCCAGCTCAGTTGCAGCCTTACCTCGGTATAATGGGGCACGCTGCCATTATCAAAGACGACGGTTCGGTTTACATTCACTTGCACCCAACAGGTACGTTTTCGTCGGCCTCACAACAAGTTATCGAAAAGCGCATTGCTGATACTACCCAAAAGTTTATCACTCCGTCGGCTATTGTGTTCAAAGATAGTATTGACCGTTACCTTCAACAACTCCAACAATTACCCATCCCTCAGCGTGACAGCCTGCTGGCAAGTACCATGAAGCATACCGTGGCACATCATGCTACCGTTTCGTTTCCATACGCCTTTCCTCAACCGGGTAACTACCGAATTTGGCTACAAGTAAAGCGAAATGGCCGAATCCTAACAGGAGTTTTTGAGGCTAAGGTGTTGTAAGTAAGTAACCAGAATCAAGGACTCTATTTAACAGAGCTATAAATAATTCATTGCAAATGAGTTATTTATACTGGTTTATTTATAGTAATTATTTCCTAAGTCTTATTTATATGATTCATTTACAGTCCTAAAAAAAATTATTAAATCATAACCTTACATTTACTTATAGTTTAGCCTTGTCATTTTATCTTTGTTAATTACTCCGTTTTAAACCAAAAAAATTATGCACAAACTACTACGATCTTATCTTCTATCAGCAAGCATGCTACTAATCACTATGGTGGCATTTTCACAACCATTGCTCACTGAAAACTTCAATTTTAGCGGTACACTCACCAGTAATGGTTGGAGTGCCCACAGTGGATCAGGAACTAATGCTATTTCGTCAGGTGCGACAGGCCTTGAATATTCAGGTTATGGCGGTTCTGGTATTGGCAATGCAGCTTCCATGACCACCTCTGGTGAAGACGTTAACCGTTCCTTTACCGCTCAAACTTCTGGTTCTATTTATGCGGCATTTTTGATAAAAGTTTCAGCAGCTCAAAATGCTGGCGATTACTTTTTTCATTTAGGTGGTTCTACTCTTGGTACCAACTTTTATGGAAGAGTTTTTGTAAAAAATAGTGGCAGCAATTTTCAAATGGGAGTTGCTATGACAACGGGTACAGTCAGTTATGGTTCTACGAATTTCAATTACAATCAAACCTATTTGGTGGTATTGAAATACACTATTGTATCAGGCACAACCAATGACCAGGTAGCGATTTTTGTAAATCCAAATTTGTCTTCTGAACCAGGAAGTGCGGAAGCAACTGCCAATGCTACTGCGGCAGACCCTACCAATATTGGTACAGTAGCACTTAGGCAAGGCACAGCTTCTAACTCAGCCACTCTACTTGTAGATGGTATCCGAATTGCTACCAGCTGGACAACCCTCATTGGCGGTACACCCGCTATCAACCTTTCGCCAGCCACTGTAACGGGCCTTTCGTATCAGCAAGGAGGAGGCCCATCCGTTGCCAGTACGGTATCGGTTAGTGGTTCGGTTTTGAATCCTCAATCTGGTTCAGTTTCAGTGGTTGCACCCAGCAATTTTGAGGTTTCGTCTGATAATTCGACATTTAATAATAACGCCTCTCTTAATTATTCTAACGGAGCTTTTACCAGTAACCTATTTGTGCGTTTGAAGGCTGGGCTTGGTCCTGGTACTTACACTGGAACAGTTACCTTCAATGGTGGAAGTGCTACAGCCGAACTGCCAGTGAGCGGTTATTTAACTCTTCCTAATGTAGGCCCTTGTAATGGAGCCATTACGCCCATTGCCAATGCTCGCTCACTAAGCAACACAACCATCGTGACGATAGAAGGTAGAGTAACCGTTTCGACACAGTTTGGCGGCAAATTGATGTTTATTCAAGATGGCACAGGGGGAATTGCGTTATTTTCAAACAATTCACCAGCTATTGGTACTGCTTTTAACGTGGGTGATTTAGTACAGGTGAGAGGTGCGATGGATACCTTTAATGGAAAGCGAGAAGTGGCAATTTCAGGTTCTGATGCCAATAACTGTCTGCAAAAAAAGGATAATACCAATATTACTCCCGTTCCGATTAGCATTACAGCAAGCCAAGCTGATTTGTTAGCTAATGAAGGTCGTTTGGTGTCAATTAGTGGCGTAACAATGACCAGTTGTCAAGATGTATTTTATGGTAGTACCAATTATACATTTTCGCAGAGTTCAAACAATTCTGAACTAAGAATTGACCCTAATACTAATCTTTCTGGGTATCAGAAACCTTCAGGTAGTTTTACACTTACGGGCATTATTGATCGCTTCAATGCGTTGTTACAAGTAATGCCTCGTTATGTGGATGACGTTCCAGGCGTTACTACCCCGTCGTCAAGTGGTGCTGCTTGCGGGGGCTCGGCTTTTGCTCCCTCTAATTCGTCGTTAGATGTAGTAGCATGGAATGTAGAATGGCTCGGTCATCCAGCCAACGGTCCTTCGTCAAGCGGTGCTAACGATGCCACCCAGTTAGCCAATGTCAAAACGATTTTAGGAGGTCTGAATGCCGATTTGATTTCGTTAGAAGAAGTCTGTGACCTAACTATGTTTAATAGTATAGTTACTTCATTAGGAAGCAATTATCGAGGCGAATGCTCACCGGCCGTGTCGGGGAGTGTACCAGATGCCAATCCGCAGCGTGTTTGCATCATCTACAATAGTTCGGTCATTACCAAAGTATCAAGTCAAGTTTTATTGAATGGTGCCACGTCATTGCCTGGATACCCAACCACGCCCTCACAATTTTGGGCATCTGGCCGAAAGCCGTTTTTATTTGTTGGAGATGCTACCATTGATGGCCAAACTCGACGCATCCATGTTGTTGCAGTTCATGCTAAATCTGGTGATGCAACCGATGATTACGCCCGTCGTCAGTACGATGTTCAAGTCTTGTATGATACATTAAACACAAAATATCCAGATGCTAATATCATTTTCTTGGGTGACTTCAACGATGATTTAGATGCCTCTATTGCTGTTCCCAAGGTAAGTAGCTATCAGAATTTTGTCAATGATGCAGCACGTTACAATCCGTTGACTAAGGCTGCACTTAGTTTAAATGGTTGTGCCACAACCGCTACCTATTGCGATGCAATTGACCACATTGTGGTTTCAAACGAGTTTGCTCCCGCCTATATAGCAGGTACAGCTGCTTCCTTACGACCCAATCTGACCAATTATAAAAATACCACTACAGACCATTTTCCGGTAGTAGCACGCTTCAACATTGCTAATGCCCTCAACTGCGTCTATAACACAGCTACGGCCTCTCAGATTAACACGAATCCTGTTTGTGCTGGCCAAACGCTTAACCTAAGTGTGACAACCATACCTACTTCTGCTATTTGGTCTGGCCCAAATGGCTTTACACAATCAGGGCTATCCGTTTCAGTTCCAACTATCAAAAGCGTCAATGCAGGCATTTACACCGTCTCTGCCTATAACCAAGGTTGTACTTCTACCATTACGGCAACAGTTTCTATTACCGTTCAGCATGAAGTACTTATTTCAAGTAACTCGCCTCTATGCCTTGGCTCAACGATTGCATTTGGTACCAATTATGGAAGCAACGGTAGTTACGTATGGGCAGGTCCTAATAGCTATTCTTCGACAAAAGCTTCGCCAACTATTCCGAACGCTACTTATGTCCGTGCTGGCAATTATTCAGTAACAGTATCGGTTAGTAATTGTATCATGACAGCCACAAGTAATGTATCTGTAGTGCCTGTGATTGGGATTCAGAGCAACAGTCCCGTATGTACGGGTGGTACGCTTCAATTGACTGCCTCTGGCGGAAGTACCTATCTGTGGCGTGGCCCATACAGTAATAATTTTAGCTCAACCCAACAATCCCCAAGTATTTCAGATGCTAATAGTTCACACGCTGGCACTTATACGGTTACCGTCACATACGCAAATGGTTGCTCCAACTCGGCAACTATCAATATAAAAGTAACTGCTCCTACGGTGGTTAAAGTCCTTAGCAATAGTCCTGTATGCTTTGGCGGCACCATTCAGCTAACAGCCTCCGCAACGGGTACTTATTCTTGGAGAGGTCCATATAACTTTAATTCGACCTTAAAATCACCAAGTGTGACCGATGCGAATGTTTCAACCAAAGCAGGAAATTATTCTGTTACTGTCACCACTTTAGGAGGATGTATAAGTACCGGCAGTGTCTACGTGCGAGTTGTGAATTGTGCGGCTCGTTTAGCTAGCGAAGAAGCAACTGAGCCAAAGGTGGTGATGGCTCTTTCACCAAATCCGACAAACCGCAAAGTAAACGTAACCATTCAACTTAGTGATGCACAACCAGTAGAACTTCACCTGACTGATTTAACAGGCAGAACCTTAGACACATACCACCTTACAAACACTGCCGCCGAACACCAAGTTACTATTGATTTGGAAGGAAAACGAACGGGATTGTACTTGTTGGTAGCTGTTACCAATAAAGAACGAGTAGTGAAAAAGGTTATGAAAATTGAATAACGTAACCTGACATACCAAAAAGAAACGAAAAAGTCGCCATTAGGCGACTTTTTCGTTTCTTTTTGGTTAATTTAAACTCAACTTGTCTTTGCACCAAAACGTGACTTTCTAAAATTATGCCTCAAAAACTCATCAACGGCTATCCTTTCATCTCGTATCATCCACCGGTTATTTTGGAGGATGAGTTAGAAGAACGTGCCAAAACCTACTTCCATTGGCTAAATCAACGTCGAACGGTACGGGATTTTTCAGAAAAACCTATTCCGCAATCTGTCATTGAGCACCTTATCTTATCAGCATCAACAGCTCCTTCTGGAGCTAACAAACAACCGTGGACATTTTGTGCAGTTCAAGACGCTAGCATCAAACGACAAATCAGAGAAGCTGCCGAAAAAGAAGAGTTTGAAAGCTACACCCATCGCATGAGCCAAGAATGGTTAGATGATTTGAAACCTCTTCAAACCGACTGGCAAAAGTCATTTTTGGAAATAGCGCCGTGGCTGATTGTAGTGTTTGCTCAATCTACAGGACCTCACAAAGAAAAGCACTATTATGTTCAAGAATCGGTCGGATTGGCCTGCGGGTTCTTTCTAACAGCCATTCATCAGGCAGGTTTAGTAGCACTTACACATACACCCAGCCCCATGAATTTTTTAAAAAAAATCTTACAACGCCCCGACTACGAACGTCCCTTTTTACTGATTCCGGTAGGATACCCTGCCGATGAAACATGGATTCCTGCCATTCAACGAAAATCATTACATGAAATCAGTTGCTTCTATTAAACTTAATTGGCTCAACACGGAAATTGTCAGTAAGGACACAGGCACCCCTTCCCACAGGAATCAACGAAGAAGTACTTAATAGTCAAGCCTTTCAATCTGAATAAACATAGAGTTTGCCGATGCATTAACTTAATGTGCCACCTCAAAGAAGTCGCTATGTTTGATTAAGGTTTCAAACCATTATCTTTGAGACGATAAGACATCCATAGTTGAAATGACTTCTCGAAGTAACTGGATAATATTGTTGTGGTTGCTAACTATACAATTAGGACTCTGTCAAGGTATTACGATTCTTGGCAGGGTCGAGGATCAAAAAACGGGACTACCCCTAGCTTATGCCAACGTAGGCATCGTCGGCAAAACACTGGGTACTGGCACGAATTCAAAAGGCGAATTTTCCCTCAAACTAACTTCATTTTCGCCTCAAGACAGTCTGCAAATAAGTTTTATTGGTTATGAATTGAAACGGATTGCCATTAAAACCATTCAGGATTTTGTCGAAATAAAACTACAAGAAAACACCCTACAACTCAAAGAGGTGGCCGTCCGTCCGTGGAAGGCTTTTCAGTTGATGGAGGAGGTTGTTAAGCGAATACCTGAAAACTACGACTCTTCGGCTACTTTACTCAAAGGTTTTTATCGGGAAACTGTAAAAGCTGATTGTGACCCCGAATATATTTTGTATGCAGAAGGCGTATTAGATGTTTATAAAAACTCCTACCAAAATCTTAGCAGCGAAGATGCCGTCAAGGTAGAAAAAGGGAGGGTTAAATACCGACGAACTTTTTATACCAATCAGCAAGATACCATTCGAGTTCCTGAAATTACACAAGGACCCAGTTTAGGCGTGATTTTAGATATTATCAAAAATCCAAGTTTTTTTATCCAAGCTTACAAGCAAAATTTCTTTGAGTATGATTCGCTCACCAGCTACGAAGGACGACCCGTTTATACCCTGAAATTCAGTCCCCGGCGTACGGTAAACACCAATCAGTTTTTGAAAGGTAAACTCTACATAGATTACGAAAACTTAGCTATCATTGGGGCAGATTTTGAATACACACCCAGCGGTTATTTTGCGGCCAATATGCAAGCAACCGCTCGTATCGAACTGAAAAACAGACAGTTTAGAGTAAGTTATGAGCATGAGGGCACCCGATGGTACATGAAAGGTGCTTCTGTAGATAACATCTGGCAACACCGAAAAGGTAAAGCCTTTTTATATAATAAAATGGTGTTTTTAACCACTGACCATCTTACCAAAAACATCGCTCCGTTTGATACGAACGAAATTCTCAAACGAGACACGTCGCTTGGGTATTCCATTAGTTTTGAGGGAGATAACTTCTGGGAAGACTACAATATCTTGAGAAGCGAAGACGAAACTATCAAGAAAAAAAACGAGTAACTCACTCTGTTTTCCAAACAAAAACGCCGGCAGGTGATGCCGGCGTTTTTTATTAGAAAATTTTCTACTATCAATACAATCAGAAAAATCAATATTAACTTATTGAATGCTCTTCCGAATGATGTTAAGTGCCCCACCTTCTTTAAACCATTCAATTTGTTGTTCGTTATAGGTGTGGTTTGCCAAGAATTCGTCAGTAAAGCCGTCAGCATGATGAAGTACTACCGTCAACGGCTTGCCAGGAGCAAATTCTGTCAAGCCAAGGATGTCAATAGTATCGTCTTCTTGGAATTTGTCATAGTCGGCCGGATTAGCAAACGTTAAAGCCAACATACCTTGTTTCTTGAGGTTGGTTTCGTGGATACGAGCAAATGAACGAACCAAGATAACACGTACTCCCAAGTGACGTGGCTCCATGGCAGCGTGCTCACGAGAAGAGCCTTCACCGTAGTTTTCGTCGCCCACTACAATAGAGCCAATACCGGCAGCTTTGTAGGCACGTTGAGTAGCAGGAACAGCCCCGTATTCACCAGTCAACTGGTTTTTAACAGTGTTGGCCTGTTCGTTGTAGAAGTTGATGGCACCTATCAAGAGGTTGTTTGAGATATTGTCTAAGTGCCCACGGTATTTCAACCAAGGGCCAGCCATCGAGATGTGGTCGGTAGTACATTTACCTTTAGCCTTAATCAACAACTTCAAGCCTTTGAGGTCAGTACCTTCCCATGCCGCAAATGGATCTAACAATTGGAGGCGGTCAGAAGTAGGGCTTACTTTAACAGTTACTGTGGAGCCGTCTTCAGCAGGAGCTTGATAGCCAGCATCTTCTACAGCAAAACCTTTTGGTGGAAGTTCCAAGCCTGTTGGTTCGTCAAGCATCACTTCTTCGCCGTCTGTATTCACCAATTTATCAGTACGAGGGTCAAAAGTCAAGCGACCCGCAATGGCCATTGCAGTTACCATTTCTGGAGAAGCCACAAAAGCGTGTGTATTAGGGTTACCATCAGCACGCTTCGAGAAGTTACGGTTAAACGATGTGATGATTGAGTTTTTCTCTCCTTTTTCAGCACCATGACGTGCCCACTGACCGATGCAAGGGCCACAGGCATTCGCCAATACTACGCCACCGATTTTTGCAAAGGCATCTAAATAACCATCACGCTGAACAGTAAACCGAACTTGTTCCGAGCCAGGGGTAATCGTATATTCTGACGTTACTTTTAGTTTCTTGTTTGCAGCTTGCTCTGCCAATGAAGCCGCCCGGCTAATGTCTTCGTAAGAAGAGTTGGTACATGAGCCAATCAAACCAACCGAAAGGGTTTCTGGCCAGCCATTTTCTTTTACAGCAGCTGCAAACTTAGACAAAGGCCAAGCCAAATCAGGCGTAAACGGTCCGTTGATGTGTGGCTCCAACTCGCTCAAGTTTAATTCAATCACTTGGTCGTAATAAGACGCAGGGTCGGCATACACCTCAGCGTCGGGGCGCAGGTGGTCAGCCACGCTGTTTGCCAAATCAGCCAATTCTTCACGGCCCGTAGAGCGTAGGTAACGAGCCATGCTTTCATCATAAGCAAAAACAGAAGTGGTAGCTCCGATCTCAGCGCCCATGTTGCAGATAGTACCTTTACCTGTACAAGACATGTTTTCAGAGCCTTCACCAAAGTATTCTACGATATAGCCAGTACCTCCTTTTACGGTCAATTGGCCAGCAACCCAAAGAATTACGTCTTTTGCAGAAGCCCAGCCACTCAATTTACCTGTAAGTTTTACCCCTATGAGTTTTGGCATTTTGAGCTCCCAAGCCAAACCTGCCATCACATCGCAGGCATCGGCTCCACCCACACCAATGGCACACATACCCAAACCGCCCGCATTGGGAGTGTGAGAGTCAGTACCAATCATCATACCGCCCGGAAACGCATAGTTTTCGAGCACTACCTGGTGGATAATACCCGCACCTGGCTTCCAAAAACCGATTCCGTATTTATCTGAAACAGAAGCTAAAAAGTCATAAACTTCTTTATTGGCAGTGGTTGCAGTAGCTAAGTCTTCAGTAGCCCCAACTTTGGCCTGAATCAAGTGATCGCAGTGAACAGTCGAAGGCACTGCAACCGCTGGGCGTCCGGCTTGCATAAATTGCAACAAAGCCATCTGAGCAGTAGCATCTTGCATGGCTACTCGGTCTGGTGCAAAATCAACGTAGTCTTTCCCACGTGTGTAGGCTTTAGTAGCCACACCTTCCCATAAGTGGTTATATAGAATTTTTTCGGCAAGAGTAAGCGGGCGACCCACTATCTTCCGAGCGGCTTCTATGCGTTCGGGCATCCGGGCATACACCGCTTTAATCATTTCTATGTCAAACATGGATAATGAAGAATTTAAAGGTTTACTCGTTTGAACCCCAAAGGTACGCAACAACCTTTATATTTGATAAGAAAAGGCTGCTAAAAACATCGTTCGCTCTCTGCGCTGTTTTGGCGAGTTGCCCACTCTTCACTAACTTACTGATTAATAAACCAATACAACCATTCAATGGTATGGCCTATATTTAGATAGTCTGCGAAAACAAAGCCTGCTTGGGGTTAGCCCGTAGCAACCGCTTATCAAAAGCCATGCAAATATTACGAATAAACGGTCGCCCTTGAGGGTGTATTCGTACACTAGTTGGAGTAAAATCGAGTAAATTATCTTCTTTAAATACCTCTAAACGATGCAGTAAATTCTCTAACTCGTTGGATCCCCAATCTGCTGAGGACCAAGTTGTTTTAAATTGACAGATGAGGTTGAGAATTTGTTGGCGAATAAACAAATCTTCTTGATTGAGCACATGGCCACGTAGCAAAGGCAACTCACCTCTATTGACATCGGCCAAGTAGTCGTCAATACCTTTTTTATTTTGAGCAAATGCGGACCACGCATCGCTGATGGCTGAAGCCCCCAAGCCTATCATGAGTTTTGATTGGGTAGTCGTGTATCCCATAAAATTTCGGTGCAATGTACCATTCAACATGGACTCTGTCATTGAGTCAGTAGAAAGAGCAAAATGATCCATTCCGATTTCATGGTAACCGTTTGCTTCAAAAAGGCTACGTCCAAGTTCATACAAAGCACGTTTTTGAGCACCCGAGGGTAAGTCATGGTCTTCAAAGCCACGTTGGCCGTTACCTTTGAGCCAGGGCACATGAGCATACGAATAAAACGCCAATCGGTCAGGACGCAACGTTATCGTTTGTTCGACCGTATATTGGATTGACTCCAACGACTGAAACGGCAAGCCAAATACTAAGTCGTGGCTAATAGAAGTATAACCAATACGCCGGGCCAATGCCGTCACTTGTTTGACCTGTTCAAAAGGCTGGATTCGGTGTATGGCTCTCTGAACTTGCGGGTCATAATCCTGTACGCCAAAACTCACTCTACGAAATCCCAACTCAAATAAGGTCTGTAGATGAGCCTCAGTGGTATTGTTGGGATGTCCTTCAAAGCCAAACTCATGGTTGGAGGCTATTGTAGCTCCGGTTAATAGTCCTTTAATCAACTTTTGAAGATTTTCTGGACTAAAAAAACTGGGGGTACCACCACCCAAGTGAATTTCGGCAATGTGGGGTGCGGTTTTAAACTGTTGTTTGTACATCGCCCATTCGTTCAGTAGGGCTTCGATGTAAGGTTCTTCTACGCTGTGGTTCTTAGTAATACGCTTGTGGCACGCACAAAACGTACAAAGACTCTCGCAGTAAGGCAAATGAACGTACAAGCTAAGACCACGGGATTGATTAGTGGCTGAAAAAGTAGATTGCAGATGAGAAGCCCACGTTGAAGCTGGCAGATTCTCGTTTTCCCAAAATGGCACTGCAGGATAACTGGTGTATCGGGGTCCTGCTACATTATACTTTTGTATTAATTGAAGTGGAGTAGAGGTAGCAATTAAAGGAATCATAGCTGTGAAATTTTGAACAAAAGTAGTTGGACTGCTCAGTTGAAGAAATGATAAAAATCACTATACTCTCCCCTATTCTATCAAAAAAATCAAGAAAACTTTTTACTTATTCCATTGGTTTAGCACGTTAATGAACCATTTTTAAGAATCCTTGCTTTATATTTGGAACATTTTCGATGTAAAAGATACACATCCATTCAAAAAATCGCTAACCCAAACAATCAAAAACTTTCCCTTGATTGGCGGGCTACCTGTACAGAATCGGCTCATAGCCAAGACTTTACTCAACGACACTTATTATTATGTCTAAAAACTTAGTTATTGTAGAATCTCCGGCAAAAGCCAAAACCATTGAAGGATACTTAGGCAAAGACTTCATTGTTAAGTCGAGCTTTGGGCATGTGCGTGACTTGCCCAAAGATGATAAAGCAATAGATATTAAAAATGGCTACAAGCCTGTTTATGAAATTTCGCCCGAAAAAATCCAAGTAGTCAACGAACTCAAAAAAATCGCAAAACAGTCTGAAGATGTTTGGCTTGCTACTGACGATGACCGTGAAGGTGAGGCCATTTCATGGCATTTGAAAGAAGCATTAGGCTTAAAAGACAATACCAAACGAATTGTATTTAGAGAAATCACCAAAAATGCCATTCTCAAGGCCATTCAGAAACCTCGCCAAATTGACATGGATTTGGTGAACGCCCAGCAAGCTCGTCGAATTTTGGACCGATTGATTGGATTTGAATTGTCACCCGTGCTGTGGGACAAAATCAAAGCAGGGCTTTCGGCAGGTCGTGTGCAGTCTGTGGCAGTTCGGTTGGTAGTCGAAAGAGAGCGAGATATTGAGAATTTTAATACAAAATCTTCGTACAAAATCACTGCCTTATTTGATTTGGCAGGAGGAAAAACGCTTTCAGCCGAATTGCCGAAAAATTTTGAAACCGAAAAAGAGGCAGTAGAATTTTTAGAGAAATGTAAAGGCGCTCAATTCAAAATAAAAGGTTTAGAAACTAAACCAGCCAAAAAATCCCCAGCGCCGCCCTTTACCACTTCTACATTACAGCAAGAAGCCTCACGAAAATTGAACTACTCAGTAGCTCAAACCATGACACTGGCACAGAAACTGTACGAATCAGGTAAAATTTCTTACATGCGTACCGATTCGACAAACCTTTCGGAAGAAGCCATCGGCAAGGCAAAAAGTGAAATCACCACTTCGTTTGGCAGCCAGTATTCAAACCCACGTCAGTACAAAACCAAGTCAGAGTCGGCGCAAGAAGCCCACGAAGCCATTCGTCCTACCGACTTTTCAGTAAACCAAGCAGGTGACAATCGGAACGAACAGCGGCTCTATGAATTGATTTGGAAACGAGCTATTGCTTCTCAAATGGCTGATGCACAGCTCGAACGCACCATTGCCACCATTTCGATTTCGACGGTTCCGCAAGAACTCATTGCTACGGGCGAAGTCATCAAGTTTGATGGATTTTTGAAAGTTTATCTCGAATCGAAGGACGACGAAGACGAAGAAAGCAAAGGGATGCTTCCGCCACTGACCATAGGGCAAGTCTTAGAGTTGAATAACCTCAAAGCTACGGAACGTTTTTCTCGGCCAGCCGCACGCTACACCGAAGCAAGTTTGGTAAAACAGCTCGAAGAAATGGGTATTGGCCGACCATCTACCTACGCCCCTACCATCTCGACCATCATCAAGCGAGAGTATGTGGTCAAAGAAGACCGCCCCGGCAAAGAGCGTAGTTTTAACGAATACGTGCTCAAATCCAATACCATTACTTCCAAAACACAAAAAGAAACGTACGGTACCGAAAAAGCTAAGTTGTTCCCAACCAGTATTGGTATGGTAGTCAACGACTTTCTGGTAGAACACTTCGACTCAGTGGTGAATTATTCTTTCACTGCCAGCATGGAACGAGAGTTTGACGAAATTGCAGAAGGCAAAATCCAATGGGGTACGATGATTGATAGTTTTTATCAAGATTTCCATAAAACCATCGAGAAAAGCCAAAGTGCTAAATTCAGTTCGGAGTCGAATACCCGCCATGTTGGGATCGACCCCACCACTGGTAAGCCTGTGAGTGTACGTATGGGTAAATTTGGCCCCTATGCACAGATTGGTGAGACTGAAAACGGCATTAAGCCTCGCTATGCTCCGCTCAAGAAAGGTCAATTACTCAGCTCTGTAAGCTTAGAAGAAGTGTTGGACTTATTCAAATTGCCTCGTGAAGTTGGTTTTTATGAAGAGAAGCCACTCATTGTAGGCATTGGAAAATTAGGGCCTTACGTTCGTCACGACGAAAAATTCTATTCCCTCGGCAAGGACGATGATCCCTTAGAGGTCACAGAAGAGCGTTGTATTGAGTTAATTGAAGACAAGCGTAAAACCGAAGGAGGCGATACCATTGGCACCTACGAAGGTAAACCTCTCATCACTGGCAAGGGCAAATACGGCCCTTACGTTAAGCACGACGACAAATACTACTCGCTCTCCAAAAGCGATTCGTTGGTCAGCCTTTCTCAAGCCAGGGCTATTGAAATTATTGAGCAGAAACGATTGGTTGAAAGCAACAAGTTCCTCAAGGAATTCCCTGAAAACGAAAGCGTAAAGGTTGTAAACGGCATGTACGGCCCCTACATTGCCATAGGCAAACGCAATATCAAAATTCCTAAAGACAAAAATCCAGCCGAATTGACCTTGGCCGATTGCTTGGCTCTGGCCGAAGAAGCGCCTGCTACCAAAAACAAGCCAACTCGAAAAAAATAGCAATATCGTGGCAACAAAGAAGAAATTAGTGGTTCTTTCTGGTGCAGGTATTTCTGCCGAAAGCGGCATCAAGACCTTTCGGGATTCAGATGGGCTTTGGGAAAACCATTCGATTGAAGATGTAGCCACGCCCGAAGGTTGGCGCAAAAACCCTGCTTTGGTGTTAGACTTTTACAACCAACGCCGCCGCCAACTATTTACGGTTGAGCCTAACAAGGCGCATTACCTTCTCGCTCAATTAGAACAGGATTTTGACGTGCACATCATTACCCAAAACGTGGATGATTTGCACGAACGAGCTGGCTCTACCCAAGTGCTTCACCTTCACGGCGAACTCCGGAAGGTGCGCAGCACCAAAAACCCTGCCCTTATTTATGAATGGGATGGTGACGTAAAGCTGGGCGAAGACTACTGCGAGCTTGGCTCTCAGCTACGCCCTCATATTGTTTGGTTTGGCGAAGCCGTTCCTGCTATCGAAGACGCCGCCCTCATTGCCTCTGAAGCTGATATTTTTGTGGTAGTTGGCACCTCTATGCAGGTGTATCCAGCCGCAGGGCTTATTCATTACGTTCCTAAGCAAGCCCCAAAGTTTGTCATAGACCCCCATATCCCAAGCCTCCAGCCTCAAAAAAAACTTACATTCATTGCCGAAAAAGCCACGGTTGGAATGGAGCAGTTGGTGAGGGTGTTGAGCGAGTTAACCTAATAAATGTCTTTCGAATCAACAATCATAGTTATCAAAAAGCTAATCTTTTCTAATGGTTTGCCAACAAAAAAGCCCCAGATGGGGCTTTTTATTGGGTAATATGGTAAGCTTAGGCTAAGCGTACATTAACGGCGTTTAAACCCCGTTGGCCTTGCTGAACTTCATACATCACTTTATCGTTTTCTTTAATTTCGCTGGTCAAACCCGACACGTGAACAAAAATATCTTCACTACCATTGGCCGGTGTTATGAATCCGAATCGTTTAGATTCGTTAAAGAACTTTACGGTACCTTCTTGCATTGTTTTTATTGATTAAAATTGAAAAAATTAACTGCTTTTCCTCACCTTAATAGCCGCATAGCCTTTGGGTGTTTTTTCTTTTTCAAAAACTACTCGGTCTTTTTCTTGAATAGCTTCCAAAAATTTATTACTATGAACAAAAATACTGGCACGTGTTTTATCTTCTGTGATAAAGCCATACCCTTTGTCCAAAAAGTAAGAAGACACGATGCCTGTGTACTCCTGCTGGGATTCTGACTGCGAAGACATGTCTAACGAAATATCCTTAGCATTGATTTTTCGTCTGAATTGCTTATCAGGTGGAACGTCTGTCAGATTGCCAAACTCATCAAGATAAACCGTCATTTCTTCTAAGCTCTTCCCTTTGTTGTTGTTAGTTTTGCGTTCCTCTCTTCGTTCGGCTTTATCTTGCTTCTTTTTAGCTTTCTTCTTTTGCATTTCTTTTTTTGAAAAAGTCTCTGCCATACAGTTGAGTGTGTTTTAAAGGTTTGTCAATCGTTTGCATTTATCCCCTCACCTTTTCATCTATTTCAAAACCAAGGAGCCTCCTGCAAAAGCTGCTCTTTCCAGAGGGTTGTGGGTAGTCTTATCCTTTTGTCTAAGAAATTTCAAACAGAACATACCGTCAATGAGAATCCGTTATGCAGTAATTCTTCGAGATGGCCCTAACACAACTCTCTGATTATTCATTGTATCAAAAGCACCTGTGTTGAGGGTTTTGACAAATGCTGGACTTTTTTGATTGACTTGAGTAATTAAGAAACCCAGTAAGTCTTTGAGTTGGCTAAAAGTATTTTGTTCGCTTAAAAATTTAGATTACCCCAATATGGTCATAAAATAGTCTTGTGCGGCAGCTGGAAAAGCGAGAACTGAGAGAGAAAGTGTATTCTAAACTACGTCAGGAAAAGCAAAGGCAGAAGCCAAAAAGTAAGTATTGATGCAAAGGTACTTCAAATAATTGGATTTATGTTGTTTTAGATGCACGAAACTTTGTAACTTATTACTTTTAGGGTTTGCTTTTTACCTACTCTTTGCCCTACAAAGAGCTTACCATGTCCCCAAAATGACGTGGGTTACTTACCTTGCTACCACATTCTTTGCATTTATTTGTATGCCCACGTTTAGTTAGCCATATACCTAAATTATGAAAGTTTTTCTCCTAAAATTTGCGTAGTTAAATAACTACATATAAATTTGTAGTCAAATAACTACACAATGAATCTACGAAGAGATGTTTTTCAAGCCATAGCCGACCCTACTCGCAGGGCGATTCTTTTGTTGGTGACTTCGCAAGCCATGACGGCAGGTGCCATTGCATCTAACTTTGATACAGCTCGCCCTACCGTATCAAAGCATTTGCAGATACTCACTGAGTGCGAACTCCTCCAACAGGAGCAGCAAGGTAGAGAGATTTACTACCACCTTAATCCTCAGAAAATGAAAGAAATAGCTGATTTCATTGAACCTTTTCGCCAGCTCTGGGAAGAACGCTTTAACAAACTGGAAGCCCTTATGAAAACTTATCAAACTGAGCATTTTCAGAAAAACGAATAAACATCTATGGAGCAAAAAACGAAAATCCATGCCGAAAATGGCAAGCAAGAAATCATCATTAGAAGGGAGTTTGAGTTACCAGTAGCCCTATTATTTAAAGCCTATACAGAACCCGATATCGTGGAGCAATGGATGGGGACAAAGGTGCTAAAACTCGAAAATCGGCAATACGGCGGCTATCTATTTGAAACTACCGACCCCAAAGGATACCAACACCGATTCAGCGGGGTAATCCATGCGTTTAGCCCTAATGAAAAAATTACACGGACTTTTGAAATGGAAAACACCCCATTTGAAGCTCAACTTGAGTTTCTCAGCTTTGAAGCACTCTCAGAATACACCAGTAAACTCAAGATGCACATCGTGTACCGGTCGGTAGCACTCCGAGACCAACTACTACAACTGCCCTTCGCCCAAGGTATCAACATGGCCCACAATCGTTTGCAAGCCATTTTTAAAACAACTACTCCATGAACTACAATAAAGTCCTATCAACAGACCAACAAGAGGAACTACTAACCATCTTACAGGCTCGTTTTGAGAAAAATAGAAGCCGTCATCAACCTATTGAATGGCTCAAGGTACAGGCAAGACTTATGGCGAACCCAACAAAACTTTGGTCGTTGGACGACATGGAAAGTACTGGTGGTGAACCAGACGTGGTTGGTTATGACCCTCAAACCGATGAATACATTTTCATGGATTGCTCGGCAGAAAGCCCCAAAGGTCGCCGAAGTTATTGCTATGACCGTGCCGCCTTAGACGCTCGAAAAGAACACAAACCCGAAAATTGTGTCATAGAGGTTGCAGCCGCTATGGGCATTGAATTGTTAACAGAGGCCGAATACCGTACGCTTCAGCAACTCGGCAATTTTGACTTAAAAACTTCAAGCTGGGTAAAAACTCCTACCAACATCCGAACCCTCGGAGGGGCCCTTTTTTGTGACCGACGGTATGATACGGTTTTTGTGTATCATAATGGAGCCGAGTCTTATTACGCTGCCAGAGGATTCAGAGGTTCGCTGCGAGTATAATGCTTCTGCTGATTTGAAAAGCGATAAACTCTTAACAGCAAAAAGGCTCACGAGGAGCCTTTTTGCTGTTAAAAAGTACCTTGCAAAGGCATTTTCTTACTAAAGCTATATACCCTAAACCTGAGCAGTCACTAAATCAATATCAGGTTTAGACTGGTCGTCGAGGCTTACTTTGCCACGCTCTTTGCGGATGATGCGAGAGAACAGCGATATTTCTTGGTCAAACAAAAAGCGGAAGAACAATTTGAAATACGAAGTATGATACTTGAGTGTTTCGTAAAATTCAGGGGCTGTATTTTTCACTTCGGGAAGCTTGTTCCAAGGAATCGAAGGAAAGTCGTGATGCTCATTATGGAACCCAACGTTCAGGTTGATACCATTCATTTTGCCATAATAGCTATAGGTTTCTTGGTTTTCGTCCAAGGTTAGGTAATGCTCCTGTACCCAACGTGCTCCCAGCGGGTGCAGCCCTACCGAGAAGAAGAAGCTCGCCACCAAGTAGGCCAACGACATCCATCCCATAAAATAGATAATGGCTACGTCAAACAGTACCTGAAAAATGATATTAGCAATCACGTAGCGGTCAAACATGAATAATTCTTTGCAACGAAAGGTGCGAATGACTTGAAAAATAGGAAACAACAGCAACCAAAGAGATTTGCCAATGAAATAATTATTGATGAGCTTGGCCTCGTACCAATCGGGCAAATCAGCATCTAATTCATGTACTCCTTGAAAAGCATGGTGCTTCAAGTGAAAGTTTTTGAACGAAATCGCCGTTGGCATAACAGAAGGAAAGTTGGCAATGATGCCTGTGGCGACGTTTTGCCACACCTTTCTGAAGATTAGGTTATGAGCGGCGTCGTGAATACAAACAAAAAGCGTATGAGAGGCAAAAGCGCCAACCAAATAGGCACCAATCAGCATCGCCCACCAAGGTTGGTCACGTAACAAATAAGCCATAACCACCTGAACACCAACACATAATAAGGTTATCCAGAACGTTGTAGGGTTTTTCTGACCGATAAGTTTCTTTATTTCGGGGTGTGCTTTTAAGATTTGGCGAGTACGAATTCGATGGGGTTCGGCCCCGGTTGCATGAACAAAATCAGTTCTCTTCATATTGGAAAGATTAATCTACAGGTTACAAAATTACAAAAATATGGGCTAAAATGCTAATTTTTGGTTCCTTGCTGGCTTAGGTACTCATGCAACAACCGAAGGCTATCTGTACCAATGTAGTCCACTTTAAGCTTTTTGAGTGTTTCGTACGCTGATACCTTGTTAGGGGTAGCCCAAAACCGAATTTGCTTACCTGCTTGATGAACGGAGTCCACAAACTGGCTCACTTTTATAAACGTCTCGGGCTTAATAGTACCATCGCTTTGCCAAGGGCCAAACGTCCAAAAGTTTTCACTAAGAATAACTATTCGTTTGCTTTCGGCTGGCGAATAGCTGATATTTTTTCGACCATCAAACGTGAAAATTGTATCAAACTGGTCAAAATCGTTAGGCTTGGGCATTTCTCCACTGATGACAATCCGTATAGCCTTTTTGTTTTGGTTTTGGTCAAAATACTGACGATACGGCTTCAGTTTAGCCTCTAAGGTTCGCAAGGTTTCGCCACCTGTTTTCAAATCAATGAGCCATTGAAAATGTCCATTCATTGGATATTGATTAGCTTTAGCTTGCTTAATTTTTTCGACCAGCGGTTTAATATACAAATTCTCCAAGGTACGCTCTGGCTTTATATCACTCTGGTTATGAGCCACGTATAATTCGCCCTTTACCAAATAAATGTCGGCCTCAATGGAGCCAAATCCTCGCTCAAATGCTTCCCAAAACGGTCTCTTTTGCTCATAATCATTGTGTGAATGCGCATTGCTTAGGCCATAATTTGATTGAGCCATCGTGACGTTGGCCAGCAGTAATAATCCAAAGAGTCGAAGTAGCATGGTAAAATCAACTAAGAAGAGGTATTTGTAGAAAACAGTCTTGGCTGCCTGTAACAAATTAACAATCAGCACATACAACCTTCTATAACAGGTAAAAATAAAGCCTCACCCAAAGGTAAGGCTTTATGAAGCAATACAAAATGATTTATGTTATTTCACTTCCTCAAAATTCACATCTTGCACGTCTTTTTCAGAACCCGTACCATTGGTTGAGCCGTTGTTAGTGGTATGCGAATGGTCTTCGGTTGGTGCTGCGCCGTTTGTCGCATTATAGATTTCTTGCGAAGCGCCTGCCCATGCTTGGTTGAGCGATTCGAGTGCCGTGTCTATGGCAGCGATGTCTTTGCTACTGTGAGCCGAACGAAGTTGATTTAAAGCATTTTCGATAGCTGATTTATTATCAGCCGAAATCTTGTCGCTGTATTCTTTTAACTGCTTTTCGGTTTGAAAAATCATCGAGTCAGCTTGATTAACTTTCTCTATTTTTTCACGTTCCATTTTATCAGCAGCTTCGTTGGCTTTTGCCTCGTCTTTCATGCGTTGAATATCGGCATCCGACAATCCACTCGACGCTTCAATGCGGATTTTTTGCTCTTTGCCGGTGCCTTTGTCCTTAGCAGACACGTGCAAAATACCATTGGCATCAATGTCAAATGTTACTTCAATTTGAGGTACACCCCGTGGGGCTGGTGGAATACCATCTAAGAAGAACTGTCCTAACGAGCGGTTTTGGCTGGCCATGGGACGTTCTCCTTGCAAGATATTGATTTGAACCGAAGGTTGGTTGTCGCTGGCGGTTGAGAACACTTCTGATTTTTTGGTTGGAATCGTGGTGTTTGACTCAATCAACTTTGTACATACCCCTCCCATGGTTTCGATACCCAATGAAAGCGGAATCACATCAAGCAACAAGACGTCTTTTACTTCACCGGTCAATACCCCTCCTTGAATAGCCGCCCCAACAGCTACTGCTTCGTCGGGGTTAACATTTTTTGATGGTTTTTTGCCGAAGAATTTCTCTACTTCTTCCTGTACTTTTGGAATACGGGTCGAACCACCCACCAAAATCACCTCGTCAATTTGGCTACTTGACAAGCCTGAGTTTTTCATAGCTCGGCGGCAAGGCTCCAACATGCGTTGAATTAACGAGTCGGCCAACTGCTCAAATTTGGCACGTGACAACGAACGTACTAAGTGTTTTGGAATCCCATTTACAGGGAAGATGTACGGCAAGTTGATTTCGGTACTTGTTGAAGACGAGAGCTCAATTTTTGCCTTTTCGGCAGCTTCTTTCAAGCGTTGGAGAGCCATCGGGTCTTGGCGAAGGTCAACCCCTTCATCTGATTTAAACTCGTTGGCAAGCCAGTCAATAATTACTTGGTCAAAGTCATCCCCTCCTAAGTGGGTGTCACCGTCAGTAGATTTTACTTCAAAAACGCCATCGCCTAACTCCAAGATAGAGATATCAAACGTACCACCGCCTAAGTCAAACACAGCGATACACATGTCTTTATCTTTTTTGTCAAGGCCATACGCCAAGGCTGCGGCTGTAGGTTCGTTGATAATCCGACGCACTTGCAAACCAGCGATTTCGCCTGCCTCTTTGGTAGCTTGGCGTTCCGCATCGTTAAAGTACGCTGGTACTGTAATGACCGCTTCGGTAACAGTTTGTCCTAAATAATCTTCGGCAGTTTGCTTCATTTTTTGAAGAATCAGAGCCGAAATCTCTTGTGGTGTATATTGGCGGTCGCCAATGCGAACACGGGGCGTGTTGTTTGGACCTGCTTCAACAGTATAGCTGATACGACGAACTTCTTCACCTACTTCTGCAAAACGCTTACCCATGAAGCGCTTGATTGAATAAATTGTGTTCTTTGGGTTGGTAATAGCTTGACGCTTGGCTGGGTCTCCTACCTTGCGCTCTCCATTTCCGTTATCCATAAACGCTACAATAGATGGGGTAGTGCGGCGTCCTTCTGAGTTAGGGATTACCACAGGCTCATTCCCCTCCATCACTGCTACACAAGAGTTGGTTGTGCCTAAGTCAATTCCAATAATTTTTCCCATTGTTATGTGTTGTTAAGTACTAAGGGCTGGTTGGTGATGCCCCTCAGCAATAGTTATTTTCTTGGTTCTGACAGCTATTGAACAATCCTTATGCCAAGTAACAATTATACCTTTAAAAATGACAGATTGGCAGACTTGGCAGATTCAGGTAGATTTTTTCTACCTTTTTTGTCAAATCACTTTTCGTAGATACTCAAAAAGGCAGATTTTTCTGTCAGACGTTTTATAGAGCATGAGAGGGTCAATACAGTTGGGCTATACATGCAAAAAGGCAGAGGAATCCTCTGCCTTATGCACTACGAAAGTTATGTTTAGCGAATCGCTTCTGCTGGTAAATTCCCTTATTTGTTTCCCCCAAACAAGCCGCCCAACAAGCCACCAAGACCACCTTGGCTACTACTTCCTCCCCCACCAAGTAGGCTACCACCGATGTTCATAATGTCGTTCATGTCAATTTTACCGTCTGACAATGCCGCACCAATCTGGTTGAAATCAAAGCCTTGTGTTTGTTGAGACAATTGTGAACCCGAACCACCCAATAAACTACCCATTACCCCATTCATATCAATGCTACTATCATTGGGGTCATTCGTTTTGTTGATTAATGAACCCAATACGCTTGGCAATACGGAAGATACAATACTTTGAGCAGCTTGATTGTGAATTCCAAACTTGTCCATCAACGAGCTCACTGCATTAGTAGCAATGCCAGCTACAATAGGGTTGCTCATCAAATTAGAGCCTGTGCCTGCTTTTCCAGCCAATAAGCCCATCAATCCTCCGAGGTTGTTCCCTTGTACTTGACTTTGTAGGCCACCCATGATAGAATCTAAAATGGTTGACTGGGCGGCTTCATTATGAATATTGGGTACTGCTGGGTTTTGTACAATTGCATCTTGAGAGTGGTCTTGAATCAGACCGAGAAGTTGTTCTAACATGAGTGTAATTTTAAAAGGTTAAACCAATGGCACTTGCTGTTACTTATCTGATAGTCAAAATTAGTGTTTTGTTTATCAAAAATCCGAAATTCAGCTAACTTTATACGCAAGTTTAACTAAAAAGTAATGGAAGAAAACATAAATTTTGAAAATACATCTTCACCCGTGCCTGTACCAACCGACTTAAAAACGGATTTAGAAGCTGCTACTCAAGGGCTTTACTTTTTGAGTGAGTCAGACGAGCCTTTTGAGTATGTAGAAATCACGTCACAAGGTGGTCAGGACGACGTGGTGTCGTTGCTCAAAGTACAACTTTGTATTCCAGAAAAGGCGTTGATAGAAACGGTAGAATATGATGAGTTTATGGGGCCACTTTATGAGGTGTTGGATTGGTATGGTGATGATGAAAAAATCATGGCCAGACACTACCAAACCTTAGACAATCTATTGAAAAGCCGATTGGTCAATTTGCAGGTGATACGAGTTGGAGAGGGGCAAGTTGCCATTTATGTGTTGGGGCAAGATGCAGCTACTTGCCAATGGCTTGGTGTAAAAACAACGTCTATCGAGACGTAGCCATAAAGAAAACGGCAGCGAAATCGCTGCCGTTTTACTCACATATCAAAATTTCTACAAAGCTTCAAGTTTAGGATAGTAATAGCTAACCTTAAAATTTTAAGGTCTTTGGCAAATACTTATTGATGAGGTCTTCATAGTACGACCGCAATGCCTTCACATCGGGCGCTACAGGTGCCTTCGAGTACAAATCATACGGATTAAACAACTTCACCCACTTGAACATCTCCTCGTCGTGTGCATCCAGCAGGTGGGCATACGCCCCCTCCCGATGCTGAGCATAAAACGAATGATATCGGATCATGTACAATGCTGGCTCTGGCAAATAGTCCTTCATCATCTGGTACAGGTATTCGTCATGGCCCCATGACATTTTTACATTCTTCAAGCCACAGTTCGGACTGTAAACCCCGTACTTGGTGTTGTATCGCTCATCTTTACTGTCCGGATTGGCCAAAAAAAACTCTGAATAAACAATTTTATCCGAATGTTGGCAACCCACTGGAAAGGTATCACCTACCACTGCCCACTGGGGTTCGCCAAATAGACATAGTACTTTGCCCATGTCATGCAGCAATCCCGTCAAGACAAACCAATCGGGATGTCCATCGGCTCGGATGGCTTCTGAGGTCTGGTACAGATGCTGTAATTGATCTAGTTCAATATCTGGGTCTGAATCATCTACCAAGGTGTTGAGGTAGTCGAAGGCTTCCCATATCCCCATTTCCCGCCGATTGAATCCTAAGAATTCTTTCTCTTTTTCACACACAAATTCATAGCTTTGGTAGGTGTGATTCAGCCGATAGAATTCCTTCACCGTATCTCGGGCGGGTTCGTCATAATTTCGGTATTCTTCTTTGGCCTTCGCTATACTTGTTGGCTCAGGGTATCTCGACAAGACGTCTTCTTCCCATTCGTCTAAATTCCCTAAGGGATTTATCTCTTTTTCGGTAAAGGTATGTGTATGCAACATTTCGTTTCCTGTTAAGATTGGATAATTGGTTGTTGGGAAGTATCGTAAAATCTTAGGAAAGTCTTTACAATGCAAAGAGGTTGAGAAAAACAACCCATTCCCAACCTCTTTGCTTCCACTAAAAAACACTAATCAACTCATCAACAGCACCTTAGTAACTTTCATTCTGAACTAAGTACCCTGGCAAGTTGGAGGCACCATCGATAGCTGTTTGAGGAATTGGGAAAATACGTTTTCGTTTATCGGAATTGTCCTTTTCGGTCCATTTGTCTTCATATTTCCCAAAGCGAATCAAATCGGTACGTCTTACCATTTCCCAATATAACTCAAATCCTCTTTCTCTGAGCAACAAGTCCAAGGTCATAGAAGTTAGGGCAGGAGCAGGTGTTGTAGCTGTACGAGATGCCCGAACGGTATTAACATCAGCCAAGGCAGCAGCAGCATCGTTACTTCTTCTCAACTTAGCTTCTGCACGCATCAAGTAAATATCTGCCAACCGCAAGATGATAATATCTGCCTCCCCGAAGTTCCGGCCACTTTGTGATTTTTTACTGAACTCGTATTTTTCAACTCGATAACCGGTATTGTAATTACTTCCAGCAACGGTAAAGTCAATTTGTTCAGTAAAATCTACTGCTAACGTGGGTTTATTACGGGTGTCATGAAACAATTTGCCTACTTTCATTCTTCCATCGGGACATTTCAAAAACACGCCATTTCTGCGAATTAACCCATATTGCTGACCACGCAAAATACCTCTATTGATGTTAAAAGAGGCTTCTGCCACACATGAATCAGCCGGATTTGAATAGATGGTAAGATTTTGTCTATAAAAACGAGGATCTACTGTTGGGTCTTTAGGCGCATAGGCATTCACCCACGAACGATAGTAATCTGGCGTTATGCCCGGGCCGTCAGTACCATTAGCACTTGGAAAGGCAGGCAATGGGAATTGGTCACCCGACAGCGAGAAATAAGCCATCCGATTGTGTCCATTCAAATCGGCACGTTGGTCCACAGCAAAAATCAACTCTTTGTTATCGTGATTGTCGCCATTGAAAACCGAGAAATAGTCTTTTGCTAAGGCAAATTGGCCTGAGTTGATGATTTTATCACAATATTCGATAGCCTTATCTAAATCTTCGTTTTTGAAACTGAATTGCGAAGCATAAATATCTCGATAAACAGCCGAATTGAGGTATAAGCGAGCTAAAAGGCCCCAAACCGCTGCTTTTGTTAGGCGCCCAGGACCAACGTTTGTTTCGAGATTAGGTTCAACGGCAAGAAGCTCATTCTTAATATATTCGACGGCTTCATTTCCTCGGATAATCTTTGAATTTTCTCCTAAATTATCCTTTACGAACACAAGTCCAAACATATCCAAGGTGAGCAACGAATAATACGCTTTCATACCCCGAGCCTCGGCTAAGTAGGTTTTAGCAACGGGGTCGTTATTGGTAGGAAGAGCGTTCATGGCCGTTAATGCACGTGAAATGGATTGCAAAAGCAAGTTCCAAGTATTTCTAATATTAGGGTCAGTGCTCGTGTGTGTATGTTGGTGCATGGCAATGTAAATGCCGTTGTCGCCCCAGTCGGTACCACCCCGATAAGGCAAAATAGCTTCGTCGGTCGAGATTTCTTGGAGTGCAAAATAGTTGGTATGCAAGAAAATGTCAGGCAAACGGGCATACACAGGTGCAACGATACCGTCGGCAGCTTGGCGGTCGGTAAGGCCTGTTACAGAGGTTTCATCCAAAATAGTCTCCTCCAAGTTGGTGCAACTCCCCACCAGCATTAGGCCGACCATAGATACCAATAATACTATTTTCTTATTCATGTTTGAGTAATGTTAGAAGGTTAGATTTAAACCAAACACAAAGGATTTGGCTTTAGGGTAACTCAGGTAGTCAATACCATACGATGAAATACCGTTGATCGTGCGGTCAGTGTTTACTTCGGGGTCGTAGCCATCATATTTGGTAATCAGCCACAGGTTTTGGCCTGTTACCGAAACCCGTAATGCTGAAACCCACTTGCTGATTCCCAGCGCTTTAGTGTTAATGTTATAGCCTAACACCATGTTATTGAGGCGCAAAAACGAGCCATCTTTGAGATAGCGTGTCGAAACGGGTGCGGCATTATTAACCGACTCGTTTGGATTGGCCACGGCTTCGCTGGTTGTGTTAATGCCTTTTGACAAACGAAGCTTGTAGAAGTTTGAATTGGCGGTATTGTCATACACTTTATTTCCAGAGACACCATTGAAGTTAACTAACAAATCAAAGCCTTTGTAAGACAAACTCGTATTGAAATTATATTGTTTTGTAGGTAAAGCAGTCCCTGACGAAACCCGGTCTTTGTCCGTAATTAAACCATCTCCATCCACGTCACGATAGGTACTAAGCCCCTTGTCATCAAAGCCTGTAAATTCCTTCAAGAAAAATGTACCAATTGGCTGACCATTAACATACCCGTTAATCGTTGCCGAGGTTAGACCAGACCCAGAAGCTGAACCTGATGGAATAACTGAATAAGGTGAATTATTTACTATGTTGTTAATGAAAGTAACGTTTCCACCAATATCAAACCGAAGACCGCTTTTGGCGGTGTAGCGGTAGTTCAGTTCAATCTCCAAGCCTTTGTTGGTAATGGTCATGTCTTTTACATTGGTCCAAAACGTACCAGCAGGCTGTACAGGGTCTGCAGGGATAACTTCTAAAAGAATATTATTAGACTTTTTGTTGAAATAGTCCACCGAACCTGAAAGGGCACCATTGAAAACTGAGAAATCTAAACCAAAATCAGTTTGGTTAGATGCTTCCCATTGAATATCTGGATTTGCCAATCGAGAGTAAGAGGTACCTCCGGGATATGCCCCTGTTGCGTACAAAGGGTAACTAGTAGAGGCAGAAACTTGAGAAGTAAACAAGGCCTGTGTGATTTTTGATGGAATCTCTTGATTGCCAGTTCGGCCCCAACCTGCTCTTAGTTTTAAATCAGTAAATGGTGTTGACTTCATGAAAGCCTCTTCAGACAAGCGCCAACCTACCGAAAACGAAGGGAAAATCCCGTATTTATTATTAGCACCAAATTTTGACGAACCATCTGCACGCACCGTGGCAGTTACTAAATACTTGTCTTTGAATTGAAAATTCACCCGAGAAAAGAAGGACTGTAGCTCATTAATAAGCGCATACCCTGACGGCTTGTTGTTGGCTAATGTTAAGTCTTGGCCTAAACCTGGATTATAGCGAGGTTCAATATCCGAAATCGGGAATTTATTGATACTATTGCTACGCCCTTGCAAAAATATACGCTGATACGAATGCCCTAACAAGGCAGTGAGGCTGTAGTCTTTTTGATTGAGAGTATAAGTAAAATAATTCTCAATCAATTTGTTTTTGTTGTAGGTATAAATTGTTTCCAATCGGCCATCTTGCAATGGAACAGCATTAGCCAATGACTGTAAATCACGCACCGAAGTTGAGTTGTCTATACCAAAGTTGAGACGGTACACCAATCCTTCAAAAATCTTGAAAGATGGTGAAATACTACCAATTACCCGATTAATGGTCGTAATATCTTTTTCTAACTTCAACGGAATTAATGGGTTAGTTCCGTTTTGGTATTGATATGGATTCCCGTTGGCATCATAAGCTGGGTAAGTTGGATTGGCCGAAATAGCCCCTCCCAGCATACTGCCGATAGGAGGACGTTCGTTGTTAGTATAAGTAGCGTTCAAGTTAATATCAACGCTAAGGCGGTCGTCCAAAAATTTCTGTGACACATTCATCCGGCCTGTGTAACGGTCTAGTTGGTTATTTTTCAAGATACCTTGTTGGTTCTGAATCCCAAATGAGCCGTAATACGTCAGCTTATCGGCACCTCCTCCCAATGATATGTTGTGGTTTTGGGTAATAGCCGTACGAGTGATTTCTTTTTGCCAATCGGTGTTGCCGTTGAGGTCGTCGAGCACCCCTCCTACTTTGGGAACCTGCGTGCGGTATTCAGCCGCTGAAAACACAGGAATTTGATGCGTCAAATTTGAAATACCGTAACTACCTGAATAATTGAAGGTTGAGACACCAGCCTTCCCTTTTTTAGTGGTTATCAATACCACCCCATTCGCTCCACGAGCACCGTAAATAGCCGTAGCCGAAGCATCTTTTAATACGTCTATTGACTCAATATCTTGTGGGTTCAAAAAGTTGAGTGGATTGGTGGCACCGCCTGTGCTTGAATTATCAAGAGCCAATCCATCTAACACAAACAAAGGTGTACTACCCGTACGAACACCTCCAGGACCTCTGATTGTAATTCCCTGAATACCGCCCGGTTCGCCGCTCGCCGAGGTCACATTCACCCCTGCTACTTTACCTTGGAGCAGTTGCTCTGGAGAATTAATGATACCTTTATTGAACTCTGTACTTTTGAGTGATTTTACAGAGCCTGTCATGTCTTTTTTGGTAGCACTACCATAACCAATAACCACTACTTGGGCTAATTCGGCAGCCTCTGGTTTCAAAGAGACATTGATAGTTGACTGAGCTCCGACTTGTATTTCTTGTTTTATGTAACCAATAAATCCAAACACTAATACTGTATTATTGTCTGGAATAGAAATCGAAAAACTACCATCCTTATCGGCGTTGGCACCACGTTGAGTCCCTTTAATTAGAATAGTACAACCAGCTAAACCTTCATTTGTAGTGGCATCTGTTACCCTCCCTTTTACGATTCGGTCGGGAAGAACGTTGATTGTACTTAATTTTAAGGGTTTGTCTTTACCCTGTGTAGTAGAAATGGCAACAAATAACAGAAGCAAAAATCCAAAATGCTTCCAATTAGGGGGTGAAATGTAGAGTTGTTTCATGTGAATAATGTTAGATTGATGGATATAAACTCAAAATTGAAAGTGGCTACCTACTAGAAAATGTTTACGCTGTTAGTCCCCAAAAAATGATAAGAAAGTTTTGGGAAATAACTGATTCATCAAGTGTAAGCCTACTTTTAGAGTAGAGTAGTGTAGTGAGAGTGCGTCTGTAATGGAGGAATTGGAGCAAACATAAAGAACTTGGTTAGTGTGTCGAAGAAGGATTAACTATGTAATTTTAAA
Organism: Spirosomataceae bacterium; assembly: GCA_046329195.1. Taxonomy (GTDB): domain Bacteria; phylum Bacteroidota; class Bacteroidia; order Cytophagales; family Spirosomataceae; genus JAXLVB01. Next base: position 889,946 of record JAXLVB010000002.1, read on the forward strand.
AATAAAAAACTTAACTTTTTCAACATAAGCTCTTGATATACTATTAAATTTTTATGCAAACGTTTGAAATTGTTAAAACACAACCAAATTGTTTGTTGAGCACACAAATATCAATCTTATGAATGATACTAAGATGTTCAAACATTTATGATTTTGTTATCAAATGGTCATATGATAAAATGAAAACCCCAAGACAAACCATGTCTTGGGGTTTTACATAGATTGACCTACTTTTTAACATTTACTATGATGAAATCAAAACTTCAATGTTTTGGGTAAATACTTGTCAATCAAGGCTTCATAGTACGACCGCAATGCCTTCACATCGGGCGCTACAGGTGCCTTCGAGTACAAATCATACGGATTAAACAACTTCACCCACTTGAACATCTCCTCGTCGTGTGCATCCAGCAGGTGGGCATACGCCCCCTCCCGATGCTGAGCATAAAACGAATGATATCGGATCATGTACAATGCTGGCTCTGGCAAATAGTCCTTCATCATCTGGTACAGGTATTCGTCATGGCCCCATGACATTTTTACATTCTTCAAGCCACAGTTCGGACTGTAAACCCCGTACTTGGTGTTGTATCGCTCATCTTTACTGTCCGGATTGGCCAAAAAAAACTCTGAATAAACAATTTTATCCGAATGTTGGCAACCCACTGGAAAGGTATCACCTACCACTGCCCACTGGGGTTCGCCAAATAGACATAGTACTTTGCCCATGTCATGCAGCAATCCCGTCAAGACAAACCAATCGGGATGTCCATCGGCTCGGATGGCTTCTGAGGTCTGGTACAGATGCTGTAATTGATCTAGTTCAATATCTGGGTCTGAATCATCTACCAAGGTGTTGAGGTAGTCGAAGGCTTCCCATATCCCCATTTCCCGCCGATTGAATCCTAAGAATTCTTTCTCTTTTTCACACACAAATTCATAGCTTTGGTAGGTGTGATTCAGCCGATAGAATTCCTTCACCGTATCTCGGGCGGGTTCGTCATAATTTCGGTATTCTTCTTTGGCCTTCGCTATACTTGTTGGCTCAGGGTATCTCGACAAGACGTCTTCCTCCCATTCGTCTAAATTCCCTAAGGGATTTATCTCTTTTTCGGTAAATGTCATTTGAAGGATTTGTTAAAAGTATGTTGAGTAATTGTTTAAAATACACAAGCATCCATAAATTTTAGGCCAAGTGACTAGAGATTGACATCTCTAGTCACTTGGTAATCAGATTAATACCCTGGATTTTGTTTCAGGGCAGGATTTAACACCATTGCACTTGTTGGTATTGGAAAAATGCGTTTGTTTACACTATTATCCTTTTTGAAACCCCACGAGGCTTCAAATTTGCCAAAGCGAATCATGTCGTTGCGGTGCCAAGCTTCCCAAGTAAACTCACGATTACGCTCAGCATATAAATCCTCTAAGCTAACAGCAGTCAAGTCAGGTGAAGTTGTCCGATTAGAACGAACTGAATTTACCAACGAAAGGGCTGTTTGTCCATTGGTTGGAGTACCACCTCGTAAAATTGCCTCAGCTTTCATCAGTATTACATCAGAATATCGAAGGAATGGCACGTCATTGTTTTGGTTACGGCTGGTGGACGAAGCATCTGGAAAAAATTTAATGTTACGATAGCCTTGATTCCAAGCAATTTCGTCATTACCCAAATCAAAAGTAGCTACATCTTGGCGCAAAGTAATATTAGGAGTCAATTCTACTTGATAGGTGTACGATGCACTACCATCAGAACCTGTGTAGAACTGATCGTATCCTTTTTTGGTAGTCGTTACTTTCAACGGTGTGCCGTCGGTGTTAGTTTGCAATCCAGTCAACCATTGGTTGTTACGAATGTCGTTTTTATCATTAAAGAAGGCATAGAATTCTGGCAAGGTACTCTCTGGAGCACTTGGGGTAAATGGCAAGTTGAAACGTGCTCGGTGTGAACGAGGCACATCGTAACGAGCATGATACATCATCCCATTGGTATTAGGCAATGCACTCGCCGCTGGATCGTAAGGAATCGCAAAGATGAATTCTTTCATCTGTGGGCCGTTGGTAGGATAGAACATTTGCAAGTACGAGGCTCTTGGTTCTACAGCAAACTTACCTGAACTGATTACGGCATCGCAAGCATCAATACAATCCTTCAAACGAGCCGAACCAGTATAAACTTCTGCATTTAGGTACATTTTGGCAAGTAAAGCATAGGCTGTCCATTTGTTGGGTCTTCCGTAAGTAGCGGCCCCTGTCTCAACACTTAAGTTTGGTAAGGCAGCATTGATTTCAGATTCGATGAATTTGAAAACATCGGCACGTGGCGAATTTTCTCTTGGAGTAAAATCTCCATAAGCAGTATAAATAGGCACATTACCATACAAATCCATCATCATAAAATAGGCAATGGCTCTTACCATTTTGAGTTCTGCTAAGGTTTGAGCTTTGGTAGCATTGCTAGCAGGCATGGTTTGATCCAAGATAGAAAGCGCTTGGTTGGTCGTACCGATGATCGTTGATAACCAAAACCAACAAGAGTTGGTCCAGCCATGGTCTTTGTCCCACGAATGATAATGCAATTTGATGTAGTTCTGGTTATCGTACCAGTTTCCACCTCGTGCTGGCAAAATAGCTTCATCAGTACTTAACGACTGCATGAACCAATAGTCTAGCGAAAAATTACCTCTTAACGCTGCATAGGGAGGACCAGCGGCTTGAATAAATTGATTATTGGTTTGCGGAAAGATATCAGGTGTAAGTTCGGTGGTAATCGGAACTTGAATGTCGTGGCAGGATGACGAAAACAATACGGTTAACATCACTGCCAATATGGTTTGAATTCTCTTTTTCATTGCGAATTGAATTTATGAAAGTTGTTTACTTCCAAGTTTATTCTTCTGATTTACAATTAGAATGAAACATTTACACCAAACAACACAGTACGTGTTTTTGGATAGAAATTGTTGGCATCGATTCCCGGTGCAATTCCTCCTTGGTTAATTTCTGGGTCAATTCCTTTGTAACTTGTAATAACAAAGGCATTGTTAACAGTAGTGTAAACTCGGACATTCCGAACATACTGACCCAAGTTTTTGAAATTATAGCCTAAGCTGGCGTTATCCAAACGGATGTAACTGCCATCTTCGATAAAGCGTGACGAATATTTGTAAGAGTTTACGTCAGTTGGGCTTTCATCTGCGGCGTCTTTCAAAATATTGGTAAACTGCGAAGTACTTGGCCGGAACAAATCAGCTCGAGTAGCATTGAAAATTTTGTTTCCAAATACTCCTCTGAAGAATAGGTTCAAATCGAAATTTTTATAGGACAATGTATTAGACCAACCTAAAAGCAATTTAGGTTGTGGGCTTCCTAAGTATTTGTAATCGGTACCAATGGCAGGTGTAGTAGTTAAGTTACCCTTACTATCCACATATTGAGAGACTCCGTTTTCGTTTTTTCCTGCATATTGGAATGAGAAAAACTGACCTAATGGCATACCTGCTTTCAAAATCTGAAGGGTACTACCTGTTTGACCAGCACCTTCTGGAGATGTTATGCGCACAGAATCACCACCGGCAAACAAGGGATTTGATAAACTCTTGATTAAGTTTTCGTTATGCGCCAAGTTCACACTGGTGCTCCAAGTAAATCCTCCTTTGGTTTTTACAGGTGTTGCTCGTAAACTCAACTCAATCCCTTTGTTGCTCATACTACCACCATTGGCAACAATTCTACCAACGGGTACTAAGATTGGGTTAACGTTGTAAGAGTAAATCATACCTTCTGTATCCTTATTATACCACTCCAAAGAGCCCTCAATCCGTCCTTTCAACACCGTAAAATCAACCCCAATATTGGTAGTAGCCGTTTTTTCCCACTGTAAATTTGGGTTAGCAGCCTGAGTTGGACCATACGCTGCGGTTTGAACTCCATTGTAATAGAAGGTACCTAAACTACCTGACATAAACTGAGCCGTATAAGCATTGAAACCAGATGAATTACCCGTTACACCGTAGCTTACTCTCAATTTCAAGTCATTAAAAAGGTTTTGATTTTTCATAAAACCTTCTTCGTTGATCCGCCATGCTAAACCCACAGAAGGGAAATACCCCCATGAGTTATTGGCACCAAAAACGGAACTTCCATCTCGTCGGATAGAACCTTGGAACAAATATTTATCATTGAATGTATAATTTACCCGAGCAAAATCAGAAATCAAACGGGTTTCTTGGTAAATACCATCCGCACCAAAATTTACTCGATACGAAGAAATGGCATACGGATTTGAAAGCGCAAAGTTACCATAACCAATGTTATCTACTGGGAAGTTGGTACTTGATACTTGGAAACCATCACCTAATTTATTGCCTTGCCAAGAGTACCCCACTACTGCATTAATGTAATGCTTTCCGATGGTTTTGTTCCATGTCAAAAAGGTCTCGAGTACACGGCGGGTATCTTGGTACGTATTGCGAAGGGCAGAACCATTCGTACCAAAGTTCACCAACGTATGCACGGCTGGCGGATCAGGGTTATTATAGAAGTTGGCACTATTATACTGCGTGTAGTAGCTCGTAAATGACTCACTGTGCAAAGAAGTACCATTTTGATACGACAAATTGATATCATAAGTCAAATTAAAAGGTAGTTCTACATGCGTGTTGAATGAACCAATAAAATTATTGTAGAGGGTATTGTCTTTTGCATTGTCAATCATTGCTACGGGGTTAAAATACCCCGTATTTTGAAAGTTTTCAAAATAGGTACCATCTGGGTTTTTAATAGGAGAAACAGGAAGGTGGTTGATCATTTGATTCAACACGTTATTCCGCAATGGTGTGTTATCGGCATTACTATTAGAGTTAGAGATAGAAAGTCCAAACCGAACTTTATCTTTCAAAGCATACTGCTCGATAGACAAACGACCTATGAGGCGTTTTAACGAACTTGAATTAAGAATACCTTGTTTTTCGGCATAATTCAAACTAGCACTATAACTGCTATGCTCACCACCTCCACTGAACGAAAGGTTATGGTTGTGCGAATACGCAGTCCCTTTTTGAACTGCAGCCTGCCAATCTGTCTCAACATTTTTATCATCGTTAGGAGAAAAACTCTTTCCATTCTTCGTCAAAAAGGCTCTAAGTTCGCTAGCATTCATCATTTCTAACTTGCTCGAAACTTTCTCGATACCTACATAGCCGTTGTAAGAAACGGCCATAGCTCCTTTTTTGCCTTTCTTGGTCGTAATCATGATAACCCCATTGGCAGCACGATTACCATAAATCGAAGTAGCAGCAGCATCTTTCAAGACATCAATGGTAGCAATATCGTCAGGCGCAACAATTGAAATGTCTGCACCTGGCACTCCATCAATCACATAAAAGGGTCCTTGAGAACTGTTGAGTGTAGAAGCACCACGCAAAATGACAGCAGCACGTTGGTTAGGGTCACCATTAGAAGAGATGTTAAGACCTGCCACCTTTCCTTGAAGCAATTGACCTACGTCGGTGATAGCACCACGGTTGAGGTCTTCTGGTTTGATATTGGTGATGGCACTTGTCAAGTTTTTCTTTGACTGCGTACCGTACCCCACTACCACCACTTCATTGAGTGAATTGTCTGCATATTTCAGTGACACGTCAATCGTAGCCCGACCATTTACTGCCACTTTTTGCGAGACAAAACCAACAAAACTAAATACGAGGGTCGCATTTTTAGGAACACTAATGCGATAAACGCCATCTTTGTCGGTTGTGATACCTTGACGAGTACCTTCTACCAACACTGACACGCCGGGAAGAGCCTCATTGGCTTCGGAACTAACTTTGCCCGAAACAGCCATGTTTTGGGCTTGTAAGGTTCCTAACGAAACCGCACATAGCCAAAGCAATGTCATCCATCCAAACGGATGTAACGACTTACAGAAGTAAGGTTTTTTCATAGAAAATTAAAATAACAGGTTGATAAAACGTTGTAATTTTAAAAGAAACTATTTAACCTTATTGAGTCGTCACTTTTGCAAACGTTTGAATTTGTTATGCAATCGTTTGAAATTGTTGCATAAAAAAAGCGCAACTCGTTTGCGCTTTTCTTTTATCGTTGTGTAGATTCCCGAATGATTAACTCTGGAGGTAAAACAATGTTTTGAGTTGGAATGTCGTTTTCGAATTGGTCTAAAAAACGATGAGCAGCTTCAACACCAATATGCCGGCTTTGCCGCCCTACCGAACTCAATGAGGGGAACGAATACTGTGAGAAAGGCGTATTATCAAACCCAACAACGGCACAATCTTGTGGTACGCTGAGCCCCTGTTCTCTAATCACTTTCAAGGCACCAAAACACACTTGGTCGTTGACCCCAAAAATCCCATCGGGGCGGTTGGGGCGGTTTATCAACCATTGGGTGGGCTCAATAGCACTCTCAAACTGAAACGTAGTAGGACATACAAACGACGAGTCTAGCTGTAAACTATACCGTAACAAACAGTCTTGATATCCTTTAAACCGCTGTTCTGATACTGTTAGCCCAACAGGTCCTCGTAAGTGAGCAATGCGCCTACAACCCACCTTGATGAGGTGCTCAGTAGCTAACCAAGCTCCCTGATAGTCATCTATTGTTACGGTATCGGCGTCCATTGATTCTAAACGTCGGTCCATAAACAACAACGGCACTCCCCTGCTGAGGGCTTGCTTGAGATGTTTATCGTGGCCTTCGTCATAGGTTTCTTGAGAAATGGAGATAAAAATCCCATCTACTCGGTTGGCAAGCAAGCGTTCTATGTACTCTCGTTCGAGCTCGTAACTTTCGTTGGTAACACAAATATTGAGTAGATACCCCAAGGGCTGTAGCACTGATTGTAGTCCTTCAACCATCGAATACTCATGGTAATGGCTAATAGACGGCAATATCACCCCTAAGTTTTTAGTGCTTTTTTGAAGAAGACTCAGTGAGACCGAATTTCGCTGATAGCCCATCTTTTGGGCGTATTCTTGAATGGTGTTTCGGGTATCAATACTAATCAAAGGACTATCATTCAATGCTCTTGACACCGTTGAAGGAGAGCATTTGAACTTACGAGCAATGTCCTTTATGGTAATGGTCGGTTGAGGTTTCAAGCGAATCTATTTTTTAGATAATCACACACAACAGCTTGGTAAAAGACCGCTTTTTATGCCTCAAATTAACAAAAATATATTTAACTAGCCTTCCTGTATAGTATGATTTTTAACAGGAGACTTCCAAAATAATGTTCTTAACGCTAGTTTTGGTTAGAGAATCATTTATTCAAAAAACCAACAAAAAAGCCCCTGAAAATCAGGGGCTTTTTATTTATTTTACTTTTTCCACAACTGCTTTGAAGGCGTCTGGATGATTCATGGCCAAATCGGCAAGAACTTTACGGTTAAGCGTAACACCTGATTTGTTGAGTTTGCCAATAAACACCGAATAGGACAATCCGTGTGCTCTTACGGCAGCATTGATACGTTGAATCCAAAGCCCACGAAACTCACGTTTCTTCTGCTTACGACCAATATAGGCGTATTTTAAACCTTTCTCAACGGCGTTTTTGGCTACCGTCCAAACATTTTTGCGTCGTCCAAAGTAACCTTTGGCGAGCTTCATTACTTTTTTGCGTCTTGCACGTGACGCAACGTGATTGACCGAACGTGGCATAGTATTTTTTTGTTTTTGACGTTGGCGACTTCTTCGAGAAGTTCTTAAAGGCCATTTGTCGGGTTGAACAATGAACCTGCGAGCGAATCTCGCAATGTGTCAAGTGATTAGAGTCCTAAAAGAACTTTCACACGGTTTACGTCTGTTTTGTCAACAAGCGCTGATGACACTAAATGAGCTTTGCGCTTTGGCGACTTCTTGGTGAGGATATGGCTATGAAAAGCGTGTTTACGCTTGATTTTGCCAGTTCCGGTCAACTTGAAGCGCTTTTTAGCACTTGAGTTTGATTTAGCTTTTGGCATGACTGTTAAATGTTAAGCGTTGTGAATATTGAAAAAGTAAAATAGGGCGCAAAGGTAGCTTTTTTAGTGCATTTTACCAATTTTTTAGCCAAAAATCCTCCTCAACATAACAACCACCAAGCCTTCTGCTCTATGGTATTTTTATTCAAAAGAATTGTGATTTTTGAACAAACCTTTTTTTTGTCCCTATTCACACCCTAATTTTGTTGTTTAATTTTAAGTCAATCAATGATAAAAGATAAAAAAGCAGCCATTTTTTCGGCAACGCTTGATTTAATTTCGGACAACGGATTTCATTCTTCTCCGATGTCGGAGTTGGCCAAAAAGGCAGGCGTAGCTACGGGGACTATCTATCACTATTTTGCTAGTAAAGAGCAGTTAATCATTGAGTTATATGGATCCTTACGTTTAAAAATCAATGATACTGTGCAGTTGGATATCGAAAATGTAAACAATCTCAGCTACAGAGAACGCTTCCGTCGATTTTATTTCAGCCTCTACGAATACTACCTCCGTCATCCCAAGGAGTTTTTGTTTTTAGACCAATATGCCAGTTCGCCTTTTATTACCAAAATTGATCGTGACGACCAAGCGAAACTTAATCAACCGATTATTGACTTCATTCGTAAGGGTGTGATAACCATGCAGCTAAGAGATATGCCCACTCGCTTACTTTGGGCGGTTACACAAGCTCAGGTACATGCTTTGGTTCGTCTGCACTTGCAAAATGAAATGCTCATTGACTTAGAAAATCTAACAGCGGGATTTAATGTGTGTTGGGAAGGCATTAAAAAACAATAAGTCAATAGTATGTAATTGACTATGAACACATTGTAATACCTTAATACTTAACTAAATCAAAATCAGATAACTTAACCCTTTTAGTCATGTGTCTTAGCTTTGAATTAAGATGGGGCCAAATTGTAGTATTTTTACCTGTTGCAGTTAAATACCAACTTTGACAGCCCGATGCCCAGACTGTGTCCTTTAAATCATGCTGGAGTTGCTGATTATACACCTCTTGAACTCCTAGACGCAAATTCATGTATGCTCCATCTTGCCTATTTTTGAGCGTTTTGAGGTAATCAACTACATAATTTACTTGGGATTCAATAATGTGAATAATGGAATTATGGCCAATTCCAGAATTGGGTCCTACCAAGAAAAACAAATTGGGAAAGCCTGAAACCGCCGTTCCCAAATAAGCTTGTGCTCCTTTTTCTCTCCATTCTTGAATCAATTCTCGACCTCCTAACCCAAAAATTTGTTGGTTCACGTTGATTTCGGCAGCTACAAATCCCGTACTCAGCACAATGACATCAACGGGATATTCCACCCCATTTGCCGTCAAGATACTGTTCTCGCTGATTTCGCTAATTGAGTCCGTGACTAATTGAACATTCTGTCTAGAAAGAGCTGGATAGTAATCACTCGAAATCACGATTCGTTTACAGCCGTACTCATAGGTAGGTATTACTTTTTGTTGAAGCTTGGGGTCTTGGATGCTTTCTTTGATATGGTTAAGGCTAATCTTTTTATTCAAAGCGTGTATCCACCGATTTCCTAATAAACCTGTGCCTCTGAGTTCTAAAATCCAATAAATTAACGACCTTAAACTCCATTGCAAGAAAGGAAACTGACGAAACAATTTCTTTTCAAAGGCGCTCGCCATGCGGTCGGGCCGAGGAGCTACCCAGGGGGCAGTGCGTTGGAACACCACCAGTTTTTGTACGTCTGGAGCGATAGAGGGTATTATTTGAATCGCACTTGCCCCCGTACCGATTACGGCGACTCGCTTGTGGTGGAGTGATTCGTGCTGATTCCATTGCGACGAATGAAATACAGCACCTTTAAAATTGGATAACCCTTTGAACTGTGGAATATTAGGTCGGTTCAAAGGCCCGATAGCAGAGACAACCACCCTCGCCTGCACCAACTCAGCCGCTGAGGTTTGGAGTGTCCAATAACCCGATTGTTCATCAAAGCGACAGACTTGTACCTCGGTATTGAATTGAATCTTTTCTTGAAGTTTATACTTGTTAACACACGATTTGAGGTAAGCTAATATTTCAGGTTGAGGCGAAAACATACGGCTCCAATTGGGATTAGGCTCAAATGAAAAAGAATAAAGGTGCGAAGGCACATCACAAGCACAGCCAGGATAGACGTTATCTCGCCAAGTACCGCCGACTTCAGCTGCTCGTTCAAAAATAACAAATGACTCATAGCCAGCTTGCTGCAATCGTATAGCCGCCCCTAAACCAGCAAATCCAGCCCCAATAATGGCCACATCAAGGGTTTGGTTATCTACGCTTTTCATATCAATTCAAAAGTTGATTATTAAAAAAGCGAATAGCTGGCTTTCAACTATTCGCTTAAAAAGTGAAGATAAACTGACTATTTTAACGAATTGTAATAATCAAAAGCCTTAGCCACTTCGGTAGGATTTTTGAAATTGAGATCATTTTGAGCAAAAAAGGCATTCATTTCGGCTTTTTTGCTTTCAAAAAAAACCATCAATGCTTTTTTAGATTGACCTACTTTGGCGGCTTTTCCATCTTGCACCACATAAAAATCTTTTTCTTTCATAATCTTGATGTTGGGGTCGCCGGAGCCGAGGCTTGCATTATAGGTAGGCTGCCGCACCCAAATCCGATGATGCACCCCCATAATCAATTTGCCTTGACTCAACACCTCAATAAAGCCCGTAGGTGGATTTTCTCCAAAATTAAAATTCTTGACATTAAAGAAAGTCCGAACCTTGCCATTAGGAGTTTCTAACAACAATAACTTAATACGAAAGCCATCAATAACACGAAGCCCATTGTTGGTTTTGATTTCGATTAAGTCGTTTTTCAAATCAAGACGTGACGGTATGCTACCATACAGTGTGGTATCTTTAAATAGCATCATCTTCCCGTTGGTGTAGGTGGTGTCGAGGTAGTTATCACCAATTACTTCGGCAGGAGGCAAGGGCGTGCCGTAAATCGTCTGAAACGAATTTCCAAGTTTAACTGGATTGCCCACGCTTCCTTGATAATTAAACAAATCTTTGGTGGATTGTACCACTTGGCCAGTGGAGTTTTGTCCATATAGCAAAACAGGACAGACCAAACAACATACAATAATCAGGAGACGCTTTGTTTTCATGGGACGTTTTGGTTAAGGTTCCATCAGCTATTTTTTGACACTACTCTCGGCTTTTTTCACTGCATCATATACATTAATGACGCCACCCGTTTTTGAAAGTTTACTAAACTCTATCTCTTCTTCTGAGCCCGGTTTATACACTTTCATTTTGGGTTTAATGCTGGTTTCAAGCAATATCTTTTTGACTTGTTGGGCTGTCAGATTAGGATAATATGACATCAGCAATGCCGCAGCTCCCGCCACCACAGGCGACGCCATACTGGTGCCACTGTGGGTTTCGTAGGTAGATTTGGGCGTGGATGAGTAAATATCGGTGCCTGGTGCAAAAATATCTACGCTTTCATGACCAAAGTTAGAGCTTTCGTTGACGGCTTCTGGCCCTTCTTTCCAAGAAGAATTGCCCACTTCAATCCAATTCTCGATAATGCTGCCTTCGTTGAGTTTTTTGCAGGGGAAGTTGGGTTTTACATCCAAATCCTCCGAATCATTTCCTGCGGCATGAACCAGCAAAACGCCTTTTGATTGGGCATACTTCACAGCGGCATCTACTACATCTTTATTAGGTGATACCGACTTCCCAAAACTCATGTTGATGATTTGAGCCCCATTGTCCACAGCGTAGCGGATTCCGTTGGCAACGTCTTTGTCTCGTTCGTCGCCATTAGGAACCACCCGAATGGCCATTATTTTGACGTTGTCACAAATCCCTTTCATACCGATGGAATTGTCACGATTGGCGCCAATAATTCCTGCTACGTGTGTACCGTGCATGGCATCTGGCCCTGTCACTTCGTTGTTGCCATAGCCTTTTTCAGTCAAGTTTGTGTAATCGTCTCCTACAATAGCACGAGAATCGTAGTTGAGGTTGTAACCATACTCCAACTGGGCCGAAAGTTCATCATAGGCTTCGTCCAGTTCCTTTTCATTCAAGCCTTCTTCCATGTAATAGGTCAACACCTTTTTGGCATAGTTCACTTTTTCGTCTGAAGAGCTAACAGCTTTCAGGTTTTCAAGCGTAATTTCCTTAATGTCAGTCTTTTGCTTGAGAATAGAAATGGCTAACTTGAAAACTTCACGGATTTCTTGATAGGGACCAAATAGTTTTTTGGTTTCTTCCAACTTCTTGTTGTACCATTCTTTGATGGATAAATACCGCTTGTAATCAGGCTTATCTACCTCCGAAACGTCGGCTTCTGATTTACCTTCAAAACGTTTGTTGAAGATGGCCAATTGGCGAGTCAGCTCCATGGAGTCATGTACTACATCTTTCCCATCTTTGCCCCCGATAAAATCCCAGCCGTTGATGTCATCAATATACCCGTTGTTGTCATCGTCTTTGCCATTACCTGCAATCTCCTTCGGGTTTGTCCAGATTTTACCCTGCAAGTCTTCGTGGTTAATATCCACTCCCGAGTCAATGACCGCTACTACGACTGTTTTTGACTTTTTCTTGCTCAATATTTCACGGTAAGCCTTTTCAGTGCTGATGCCGAGTACTTTATCATCCTTCAAATCAAGGTTAAACCAATTATCTGGTGCTTTTGCTTTTGTTAAGTCCGAAGAGGACGATTGTGACCAAGAAGTCTGTTGAAACAATAAACTGAGAAATCCGATGGAAACTAACTTTTTTAACATGAATGAGTACGTGTTACTTGTGGTACATGAATTCTACCAAAGATAGTTAATTCTTTGACAACCCATTAACGATGAAAACGATTTTTTTAGTTCGTTTGCCTCAAAAACTTGAAAAAAGCAATTGAAAGTAAAACGTTGCCATTTTTTTTCAGAATTTTTATTATCCCACGTACAAACCATTATTTTTGCCCTGTTATTATCCTTACTGAGTATTGAAAAAGTATTTACCGCTTTTGTTGCTTGCTGTGTTGGGGCTCAACTTTGGAGGCTTAATGGTCTTTGAAGAAATCGAGCGCTGGATGCTTCGTGAGCAATTTGAAGCGAACCTTTCTCAACATCTCACTACTGAATACTTAACTACCTTCCATTTCACGCCAGGCGAGTTTGAAAAAATAGCTTGGGAAGAAGAGAACGAAGAGTTTTGGCTGGATGATACCCTTTATGATGTTGTTCAAATTCAAAAAAATAGTCGTGAGATTACCATCTTTTGCCTCAGCGATAAGGATGAAACAACAGTGGTGAATTTCTACGCCCAACTAAAGAACACTAATCCTGGCTCTCCTTCACAAAAACAGATAATTGCAGAATTTTGGAGTCGATTTATCTTATATCCAACTTCATTTATTGTTACATTTCCCTTTATCAACGGTGAATTCCCAACCAAACAATCCACCAATTCCAAGGCTCACTATCAATCTATTGAGCTAAGTATCCTATCACCGCCTCCCCAGCATGGTTAGTATTTTTCTAGTGATGGTTTGCAAAGTTATTCAGTTGTTTCATGCCCTAAACAACTGAATTTAAACTCATTAGACCTAGTCATCAAATTTCAATCAACCAAGTACTAAAGGCGATAGCCTTATCTAACCTACAATTGCCTCCGTTCGGAATAGGCTCTTGCCTTTGCCGAGGGAAGTTGCATTGTGCTGTTGTACTTTTAAAAATACGAACATGAAAAAATATACTTTACTACTCCTTTTCAGCTGTTTAACATCAAGTCTTTGGGCCCAAAACTTAGCCAAAGACACGATTCGACTCAATGAAGTAATTATCAGGGAACGAGGTAAAGCCGCACAAGAACGTGCTGAGATTCAACACCATGCCCAGTCCGTAGGGGTTCTTATGGAAAAAGACCTCAATCGGAACAACCCCATGTTCTTAGACCAAACCTTGGGAACAATGGCTGGGGTTCAAGTGGATCGCCGGACACAACTGGGTGGCCAACGCATTGTAATTAGAGGCTACGGCAACGACCAAAAATTCAATAACTGGGGTGTTAAAATTTATTACAATGGCATCCCATTCACATCGGCTGATGGGGTGACACTTTTGGACGATGTGGATTTTGGAATCGTTAGCCGTATTGAAGTCGTAAAAGGTCCTGCTGCTACGATGTACGGAAGTGGCGTTGGCGGGGTGGCTCGCTTTTATTTGCGTCCGATGGATCGCAAAGGCTTTACCGTTTCTGAAAAAGTAGCCGTTGGTTCTTTCGGTCTGTTGCAATCGAGCACTCGCCTTGATGTAGTCAACGATAGTTCTTCGGTTTCGTTGACGTATGGGCACTTGCAATCGGATGGGTTTCGAGCCAACGGAAGCAGTTTGAAAAACTTTATCACGCTTTTTGCAGACCACAAATTCAACAAAAAGCAAAGCATGTCTGTTTATTTTAGTCAAAACTATTCGTTAGAAGGCGTTTCGGGGCAGATTCCGTATGCTGATTATTATGCAGGAATTGACAACGGAAACCCAGCCTACATCAAAAAGAACGCACGAAACGATTTTTTGGCGACTCGTTTTTCTATTTCGCACAATTACAGCTTCTCAAAGTATTTTAATAACCGCACTTCAGTATTTTATTCAAACCAAGACCTCCGTCGGGTTTCTGCGGGAGCCGACGAAAGCAGCATGAATCCTAATTTTGGCGTGCGTTCGGTCTTTGCGTGGAATCGTCCTGTTAACGAAAACCTGACCAATGAGTTAAGTTTTGGAACTGAAATTCAAGAGTCGAGGTCATTGGTATCGAGTTATCGTTTTTTAGGAACCGACGATGCAAACCCTTTGAAAGTAAGAGACATTTCGGCCGGCTCTTATTTCAAAAACATCACCAATCAACAGTCGTATTTTGCTATCAACAAATTGCATTGGACGCAGCTTGATTTCAGCTTGATTTTGGGCTTAAGTGCTAACAAAATCAAGTACAATCGGATTGACTTGTTGGCACCGCTAGGATTAGTGGCCAACTACAATAAAGATTTAGGCTTTAGCAAGAGTTTTACGACGTCGTTTAACCCTCATATCGCTATTCAAAAAGGTTTTGGCAAAAAGCTAGTAACCTTGAGCTATAGTGAAGGCTACAACGCCCCTACTGCTGCAACAGCCTTTATCGGAACTATTAATGTGGCTAATGACGATTTGCTCCCCGAAAAAGCTAAAATGTTTGATTTGGGTATTCAAGGCATGAGCACCGACAACCGTTTGTATTACCAAGCTTCGTTGTTTGCCATGAATATTGCCAACAAATTGACACAGCTTTCAGGGACGATTGCGGGTGGTGGCACGTACACGTATTTTGCCAATACTGGTACTCAGAAAAACAACGGTTTTGAGCTGAGCGCTGGTTATCTGATTGTAAGCAAAAACAATGGTTTTATTTCAAAAGTAGAGCCGTTTTTGACGTATTCGTACTATGATTTTGAATACACTGATTTCAAAACTCGTTTTGGCGGCGTGCTGGCCGATTATTCAGGCAAGAAAGTGGTTGGAGTTCCTGATAATAAATACACCCTTGGTTTAGATATTGAAACAAGCTCAGGGTTATATCTAAACAATACCTATAACTACATGGGAAGTGTTTATACCGACTTTGCCAACACCAATTTGGTAAAGAGTTTTGGTCTGTTGAACGGCAAAATTGGATACAAGAAAATTGGTAAAAAGCTAGACTTTGACCTGTATGTGGCAGGCAATAACCTGACTAACCAAATCAATTACACCTTCTTGTTTTTGGGTAATAACGTCAACGACTCCGATGCAGGTAGTGGATTTCCGACTGGTGTAGCTACCGACGTAAACCCTGGCCCGAAGAATGCCTATTTCTTTGGAGGGGCTAATTTGAAGTTGAAGTTTTAGTCAATCTCATTAATTACCACGAATACATTGATATTCAATTTGAAGGCAATGTATTCGTGGTATTTTTATTGCCTCTTTTTCAATTGGCGTATAGTTTGGAGCTTCTTTGAAGCCCCTACCCCTTCCCCAAAGTAAGCCCCAATTTTCGACCAAAACTGAGTGCTGCCGTGAGCAACATTCCGCTACAATAAACTCCACCTGTAACGGCTGCCGCCCCCAATACCTCACCCGCAGCATAGAAGTTAGCTATGGGGCGGTTATTCTTGTCAAGCACTTGTAATTTATCATTGACCGCTAAGCCATCGGTTGAGAAAATAGTGGTGGCCTGCGTTACGATAGCAAAATACGGCCCTTGCGGCATGGGTTGCATGGTTTCACGGGGACGGTTAAAATCTAAATCGGCACCCTCTATGGCCATTTGGTTATATTCTGACCAAGTGGTTTTGAGGGTTTCCACAGGCAATCCCGACTTTTTGGCTAATTCTTCTATAGTATTAGCGTACCAAACGGTTTTACCTCGAAAGGCTTCTTGAAACAAGCGATTGTAGTCCCAACGCTGCACAATAGTGGTGTTGGGTACTTGAAACAAGACATTTTGGTCAAACAAAATCCAAATTTTTTCGCCGGGTTGTTTGACTATTTGCTGCCTTCGATACTCAGGGCTTGGATTTGATTCATCCATAAACCGAACTCCAAATGAATTGACATATACCTCTCGCACTGGCCGAACCTGCGGATTAGCAATATCTAACCATCCTACCTGATAATCAGCACGTTCTTTGATGATTTCATCTTGAATACCCCCTAAGACTACTTGAGTTTGAGCTATATTCCAAGATTTAGCACCTATTTTTTCGGCAAGTTCTAGACCATCGCCCATAGCATTTTGGTTGGCAGCACTGAATACTTTTTTGCCCGGGTGTTTGGCTGCCATGAGCATAGGATTGGAGGCATACCCCCCTGTAGTGAGTACCACGTTTTTGGCAAAAAACTCTTTTTCTCCGTCCGAAGAGTAGGCTTTTACACCTACTACTTTACTTCCTTTTTTTAAAATATCGGTCAGTTTATGTTTCAACAGTACTGAAATCGTACCTACTGATACTTGTAGATTCCAAGGTTTTTCGAGTGTTTTTTGGAGGGTAAGCCCACCTTCCTTGCCAACATAGGTTCGTGGAACTTTGTACGGAACTTCGCTGGTATGTGGCAAGGGCGAGGCAGGGTTGTATTCAAAACCCAAGGAGTCTAACCAAGCCATCGTTTTGGGGGCTTCGTCACATGCCAGTTTGACAAGCGACAAATCGGGGAAGTCACGAGAAAGGACTTGAAGCTCTTCAAAATGCGTTTGTGGCGAATCAGTGATATTTTTTGCTTTTTGGAGAGCCGTTCCGCCTGCACTCAATTTACCTTCACTATAGGGCAATGTCCCCCCAATAAGAGGTGCTTTTTCGATGACAAGTACTTTAGTTCCTTTTTCGGAGGCAGCCAAAGCACAGGCCATTCCGGCTGCCCCAGCCCCAACTACAATGAGGTCAAACACCGTGTCTGCACTCGTTTTAGGCGAAGCAAACACCAATGAGTTGGAGGCGACTGTTCCTAAACCAAGCATTTTCAAAAAATCTCTCCGAGGGTGTCTCATTCGTTGTCAACATGTTTTTTGAACCCGTAAAACTATTTGTTTTCCAGCAAAAATTGAGCATTCAGAGTGGTTTTATCCAACTGTGCCTTTTGGCCTTTGAGCCTTTGAAAAGTTATATTCTGATAGTCAATCAGTTAAGGTGTGGTTGGTTTTACCGATTTTAATCAAATAGTAATTGGCAATACCAATCTTGTCTCAACTCGATTTAGCTTTTAGGTAAAGAAGGAGAAAAACTCGGTGCATTTGCTGAACTTTTTTGGTTCAAATAATGCTTTTTGCTTAATGCCCTTAACTACTCATCTTATATGTTTCAAACCAAACGTTCTCACTATTATCCGTGGCTCATTTGTATTTGTGGCCTATTGATATTGGTGGTTGTCAACGGTTTGACCACGTCGTCACTTTCGGTTTTTGATGAAATTTTAATGAAGGAATTTCATCTTTCCAGAAGCGAACTCAAAGGCAAGGAGAGTATCACCAATTTAGTAGCGGCTACCTTAATTATCCTTTCGGGCATGATGATTGACCGCTTTCGAGTCAAACGGATTATCCTATTTGGCCTTGTTATTCAGATAGTTGCTTTTTTTGTTTATAGTCATATCACCAGCCTCGGAGGGTTGTATTTTGCGCATTTCTTACTAGGAGTCGCCTATATTTGTGCCGGAACTGTCCCTTGTATTATTTTAGTTTCGAGTTGGTTTCAAACGCATCGTGGGTTAGCCTTAGGAATAACATTGGTTGGCACCAGTTTGGGCGGTTCTGTTTTCCCAAACCTGTTGACCCATTTTATCAATCAGCACGGTTGGCGGGAAACGTTTGCGCTGCTCTCGGTATTGCCCACCTTGATGATGGTAGTCGTCGTGCTCGTAGTTCGAAGCTCACCTACTGATCTAGGACTCAAACCCTACGGTCAAAAAATAACCCATCCCACTTCATCACTATTGGAATCTGGGATGGAATTCGCAGAAGCCATTCGTACGCCTATCTTTTGGATGATATGTGCCTGTGGCTTTATGACTTTTTACAGCGTAGTGGCCTTGGTGTCTAACTTATTTTTGCACATTCGGAGTTTTCAATACGACACTACTGTTGCCTCATCAGCATTAAGTTTGTATTTTTTATTGGCTCTTACCGGAAAATTCCTCATTTCGTCTCTTTCAGATTATCTCAATACCTTTAAAGTTTTTACTATCTCAACGGTACTACTTACGTTGGGCGCCATTGGATTTGCTACGATGGACAAATCCCTTGTATTTGTATCGGTGGGTATCACAGCACTAAGTTGGGGAGGCATCTTTACACTTTACAACGTCATGATTGTCAAGACATTTGGCCTTAAATCAGCCGGAAAAATAAACGGACTAATCAGTGCTTTTGAATCGGTAGGTTCACTTTCAGGGCCTATTTTGACTGGCTATATTTTTGACCAAAACCAAAGTTATCAACCTGCATTTTTAATAATTTGTGTCATCATGTTTGCCAGTGTGGGCTTATCATTGCGCTTCAAGAGCTACGTTACTGAGTAAAATTTCATTTCTGGCAAAAAATCTTGTCTCTTGATAATTCTTTTCTTATTATTGTCTCAGAATGATTTGAACGGAAAGAATTTCCCTTCCGCTATGCAACTTTCATTAGTTTCGGAACTGCCGGAGTTCGACAAAAAAATTTTTCTGGACATTTTTGCCGAAGTCTATTACGATAGTCGACGGAATCGACTACGACTCAAAACGATTGAGGGTCAGCGAGTTCCTGCACACTTAATGGTAGGTTGTGAAGCTTGTGCAATTGCTAAATTTCCCGAAGGCACCATCTATAAACTCGACGCTCGGCTTGTGAAAAAGCAAGGGAAAAAGCCCTATTTTGTAGCCATCAAACAAAAAAAAGTGGAACGAGCCATCGAGTTTTTTGAGCATAATCTCAAACTTCAACAACGAGTACCCCTACCTCCTACTGCCAAAATCAGAGTAGCCCCTCTGCGTAGAAAACAAAAAAAGTACGACGAATTTGCTCCTTTTTAAGGCTCAGGCTCCTGCCTAAATAAAAAGCTTAGTCCCCGAATAACTTTGCCTAAAATCTTTGGGCGTACAATTGTATTTTTTCTTAAAAACTCGATTAAAATACGAGAGATTATTAAATCCGCATTTGTACGAAACTTCTGCAACTGTAAAAGTAGTATCAATCAGGAGGCGTGATGCATGGCCTAAGCGAATATCGTTGAGACAATCAATAAACGTTTTGCCTGTTCTTTTCTTGATAAAGCGACAGAAACTCACCTCTGCCATGTTAACCATTTTAGCGATTTCATCTAAGGTGATTTCACGTTGGTAGTTGGCCCGCATGAATTCAAAAGCCGTTTCGATGCGTCGGCTGTTGTAGCTAATGTTTTCGTTAACAAAGGAGCTACTCGTCAACATGCGCATGTTCCGAGATACAGACAAATCATGTAAAATTGAAATAAGCTCCAATACGGAATCAAAACCTGATTTTTTAGACAGCTCAATCAATCGGGGTTTGATAGCCATTATGGTTTCTTGTGAAAATAGAATACCTCTGGACGAACGCTCTAACAAAGTTCGGAGGAAACTGAGTTGATTACGCCTCAAAAATTTATCATCAAATAAATCTTTATGAAATTGAATGGTAATTTCATGAATTCGTAACTCTTCGTCGGAGTCGTTGCTTAACCAACCATGTGGCAAATTGGCTCCCACCAAAACCAATTCAAAATCTTGAATCACTTCAATATTATCACCTATAATGCGTTTGGCACCACGAGCATTTTCGATAAAGTTGAGTTCGTATTCTTCATGATAATGAACCGGAAAATCAAAAGTGCTTTTATGGCGGTCAAAAACCATAAAACAATCACTTTGTGTCAAAGGAGTGATTTCGTGGTAAATAACACTCATCAAGTATAAGATTTAGAAATGAAAAAAGGGTTTTACAATTTTTGGAAGAACAAAGTAAGGAAAGTTTCAAAAAATGAATCTACAAAAGCAAATAATATACTATGCAAAAGATAAAATAGTATTATATCCTAATGATTCCCCACCCAACAACAACTACCATTGTAAAGCAAATCAAATTTTGCAGAAAAAAGACTATAATTTGGCAAAATAGTACTATCTTTTGCGATACCAAAACCAGTTACTTTGTGAAAGTAATGATTGGGAAGTCCAACATGCTTTTATTCATCATAGGAAACGTGATTGGGGCGGGTTTAACTCGCCTCCAATTAAATCCTTAAAGTTTCATGAAACGAGCCTTTCCTTTATTCTTTTGTTTCTTAGTTAGTCTATTGGCCTATGGACAAATAGACCCATTGGCCACTAAAGAAACAAAGGCTTTATACCACAATCTAAAAAAACTTCAAAACCAAGTCATTTTATTTGGTCATCAAGATGGCTTAGCGTATGGCCTCAATGCCGACAGCTCTCGTTGGATTGGCGACATTGGTCGGTCTGATGTAAAGACCGTTACGAATGAATTCCCAGCCGTATCGGGTTGGGATTTGGGTAAGATTGAGTTTGATAGTCTTAACAACCTTGATCAAGTTCCTTTTGCTACTATCAAACGAGGGATTCTTGAAACCTATCAACGGGGTGGAATCAACACCATTAGCTGGCACCTCAACAATCCTACTGATCCGTTAAAAAGCAGTTGGGATAAAGTGGATTCTACCCTTATTTTGACTTTAAAAACACCCGAATACTTAAAACAATACACGAATTGGCTCGACAAAGTAGCTTTGTTTTTAACCAGTCTGAAAGGAGCCAAAGGTGAGTTAATTCCCATTATTTTCCGCCCTTTTCACGAACATACAGGAAGTTGGTTTTGGTGGGGGGCGAGTTATTGTACGCCCGAACAATACAAGCAATTTTGGCAGTTTTCTGTTGACTATTTACAGAAAACCAAAGGAGTTCACAACTTGCTGATTGCCTACTCTACTGACCAATTTACCTCTAAAGAACATTACTTAGAACGATACCCCGGCGATAATTACGTTGATTTAGTAGGGTTTGATTGCTACCATCGCAATGCGCCAAGCAGTAATGAGTTGTTTCAAAAGGAGTTGACCAGAATGGTTAAAACGCTCAGTATCATCGCCAAAGAACATCTAAAACTCTGTGCTATTACCGAAATTGGACTTGAGCGAATTGTTGTGGCTGATTGGTGGACAAAGATTCTTTTGCCTGCTATAAGTCCCAGCCGATTATCTTATTTTTTGGTTTGGAGAAATGGGCGAACAGACCACTTTTATGCTCCGTTTGAAGGCCATGCCAGCGCTGATGATTTTAACAAAATGGTGGCTACAGGCAAGGTTATTTTAGAACGGACCACCCAACAATCAAGACTCTATCAAACCCGACGAGGTACCTCTAAGAAATAATCATTGACAAAGCCTCTAAACCTATTTTTATGAAGATTCAGTTATACGATTTTATTGTGATTTTACTGTATTTGGTGGTTGTGTCTTCGATTGGTATTGTGATGCGAAATCGAGCCAAACGCAGTAAAAATGAGTACATGCTTGGTGGTAAAAGTCTTCCCTGGTGGATGCTGGGTATTTCTAACGCCTCGGGTATGTTTGATATTTCTGGAACTATCTGGATGGTATCAATCATGTTTATTTATGGCCTGAGAAGCTTATGGTTGGTGTGGCTATGGCCCGTATTTAATCAGGTTTTTTTGTTCGTGTATTTGTCAGTTTGGCTACGGAGATCTGGTGCGTCAACGGGTGCCGAATGGATGCTTACCCGCTTTGGTGACAAAAAAGACGCTCAATTAGCACACAAAATCATCATAGCGTTTGCCTTGCTGAGTTGCTTTGGATTTATGGCGTATGGTTTTATTGGTCTTGGAAAGTTTATTGAGATTTTTATTCCCTTTTCGGCGATTGAAAGTTATTTACCCTTTCATGTTTCGCCTGAATTCGTTCCCCATTTTTACGGTATCATCTTCACCCTGTTTGCTGTCTTTTATTCTATCATGGGTGGTATGTCGAGTATTGTCTGGGCAGATCTGGTTCAATATACGCTAATGGCACTGGGGTCTATCTCCATTGGAATCATCGCTATGACCGAATTATCAGGTCAAACACTCCATGTTCCAGCTGATTGGTCCAGTCTATTTTTTGGTTGGAATCTCGATTTAGACTGGTCATCCATTATTGCAGATGTCAACCAAAAGATTGCTGATGATAAATTTAGCCGCTTTGGGTTGTTTTTCTCTTTGATGGTTGCCAAAGGCATATTGGCAAGTGTGGCAGGACCCGCCCCAAACTACGATATGCAGAAAATTTTGTCCACTCGTTCGCCACGAGAAGCAGCTTTGATGAGTATGTTTGTTAATATTGTATTACTGCCAACCCGGTATTTTATGATTATCGGATTCACGGTCTTGGGATTATTATATTACAAAGACTTGACTATTCAAACGGCTACAGGTGGCGTTGACTTTGAACGGATTCTTCCTGCTGCCATCTTAAAATTTGCCCCTGCGGGACTATTAGGTTTGTTTTTAGTAGAACTCATGGCGGCCTTTATGGGTACTTTTGCTGGAACACTTAATGCAGCCCAGGCCTACATTGTGAATGACATCTATTTAAAATCAATTAAACCCACTGCTACAAATCAAGAAATCAGCAGAACCAATTATTTAGTAGGTGTGGTAGTAGTGATTATCAGCATTTTATTGGGGATTTATGCCAAGGATGTCAACAGCGTCTTGCAATGGATTGTGGGTGCCTTGTATGGTGGTTATGTTGCTGCTAACGTCTTGAAATGGCATTGGTGGCGCTTCAATGGTAATGGCTTTTTTTATGGAATGTTAGCCGGTATCCTGTCTTCGATGGTGTTGCCTTATATCTTCCCTAATGCTTTACCTCTGTTCTATTTTCCATTGATCTTGTTGCTTTCTATTGGGGGTTGTCTTGTTGGGACTTTTTGGGGACCACCCACTGATAACGAAGTCTTAAAACGTTTTTACAAAACAGTCCGCCCTTGGGGATTTTGGAAGCCCATTCATGAGCAAGTATTGAAAGAAGACCCTAATTTTGAAGAAAATAAGGATTTTAAAAGAGATGCCTTTAATGTCTTGGTCGGAACCATCGGACAAACTTCTATTACAGCGCTGCCCGTTTTTGTCGTGCTTTTGATGCCTACGCAAGCACTAGTAACTGCTTTGGTTTTACTCATTTGTATTGTTATTCTCCGTAAAACGTGGTATCAACAGTTGCCACAAGCTTAACTTAATAAACCTTTACACCAGTGGATTTTCAATCTCGACTTGCTGCGTTAACAGCACAAAAAGAAAGCCTATTAGCCCGTCCTAACCAACCAGAAGCCTTAGGAAACGGGATTTATGAGCGATACCACTATCCAATTCTTACTGCTGACCATGCGCCTTTGCATTGGGAATATGACTTGAATCAAGCCACAAATCCTTTTTTAATGAAGCGATTTCCCATTAATGCCACGTTCAATGCTGGCGCTATCAAGTGGGATGGAAAATATCTGTTGGCTGTAAGGGTAGAAGGAGCAGACCGAAAATCTTTTTTTGCCATAGCCGAAAGTCCTAACGGAATTGATAATTTCCGGTTCTGGGATGAACCTATCACCATGCCTGAAACCGAAAATCCGGATGGAAATGTGTATGATATTCGCCTCACAGCCCATGAAGACGGATGGATTTATGGTGTATTTTGTACGGAACGGAAAGACCCAACGGCCAAAAAGGGTGATGAATCTTCGGCAGTCGCTCAGGCAGGGTTGGCTCGCACTAAAGACTTAATCCATTGGGAACGCCTCCCAGACTTGATTACCCCATCACCTCAACAACGGAATGTAGTGTTGCATCCTGAATTTGTGAGGGGTCGGTATGCGCTTTATACCCGTCCACAAGATGGGTTTATTGAAGCAGGTACAGGAGGTGGAATTGGACTAGGATTTTGTGATTCGATGGAAAATGCCGTCATCGAGAAAGAATACATTGTTGATGAAAAGCGCTATCATACGGTTTATGAAGTTAAAAACGGCCAAGGACCTGCCCCCATCAAAACAGATAAAGGGTGGCTGCACTTAGCTCATGGAGTCCGTAATACTGCTGCGGGTTTGAGGTATGTCTTGTATTTGTTTATGACAGATTTACAGGATTTAACCAAGGTTATTTACAAACCAGCAGGCTATTTTATTGCTCCTGATGGCGATGAACGAATAGGTGATGTATCCAACGTAACGTTTTCAAACGGTTGGATTTTGGATGACGATGACACCATTTTCATTTATTATGCTTCGTCAGACACCCGTATGCACGTAGCAACATCGTCGGTGGAGCGATTAGTTGATTATTGCATCTATACGCCCTCAGATGGCCTACGTTCGGCTGCATCGGTAGAAACCTTGAAAAAAATTATTGCAAACAACAAAGCATGGAGATAACCTGTAAAATCCTATCATTACAGTGGTATCATTCTTCAATTCAACATTTTAAGGCTTTTGGCAATGATTTTTTCAATGCAAGAAACAGTGATTCAATATCGGAACGAAGTAGAACAAGAATTAGACAATATATTACGATTTTGGGCAAAACACGCTCTTGATCACGAAAGAGGAGGCTTCGTGGCTCAAATGGATTATCAAAATACCATTGAGCCTTCCACTGACAAGGGTTTAGTGTTAAATGCTCGTATTCTCTGGACGTTTTCGGCGGTCACCAACTTTTTAAACAATCAACCAACTCTTCGCTTATCTATTGATAACCAAGAAGTTTTATCAATAGCTCATCGAGCCTACACATACCTGAAACGCTATTTTCGAGATTGCACTCATGGTGGTGTGTATTGGTCCGTTACACCCACTGGAGCTCCTTCCAATACCCGAAAACAAATTTATGGGTTGGCTTTTACTTTGTATGGAGTTAGCGAATATTACATAGCAATCCATGATCAAGAAGCACTGAATTGGGCTTTTGAACTGTTTGAACTCATTGAAACCTATAGTTTTGATTCGGAATTAGGGGGTTACTGGGAAGCATTTACGGTGGATTGGCAACCATTAGAAGACTTACGACTGAGCGAAAAAGACAGAAATGACCCCAAAACCATGAATACGCATCTTCACGTCATCGAAGCGTATGCAAATCTTTATCAAATAGCTCCAAACCAACGACTTAAACTCCAAATTGAACGACTTTTAGAAGTATTCAGCACTTACATTATTGAACCACACCTCGGGAATTTAAAACTATTTTTTGACAAAAAATGGAAATCACAAACACGTGCCATTTCGTTTGGGCACGATATTGAAGCAGCATGGTTGCTTCAAGAATCCGCAGAAATAATAAATGAGCCCAAATGGGTGGGTCTTTATAGGCAAATTGCCCTCACGATAGCTGAATCCACCAACAAAGCGCTACAACCCGATGGTAGTCTTTTTCATGAATATGACCCTGATACAGAACACGCCGATAAACACCGTGAGTGGTGGGTGAGTGCAGAAGGGATGGTTGGTTTTTTGAATGCATATCAATTAAGCAGCAGGACAGAGTTCTTTCAAAATTCTTTGAACTTGTGGCGGTTTGCTCAGCAACACCTCATTGACCATCGTCATGGTGAATGGTTTTGGGGGGTGTATGAGGACATGACGCCCATGACAGAAAATGACAAAATTGGATTTTGGAAATGTCCTTACCATACCGTCAGAGCCTGTTTGGAAGTCATCAAACGATTGAATGAATTAGAAAAAAATCCTTAGATTCAACTTTCGCATGAAAACGTTTCGTCTCCGGGTGTACCTGTTCTTTTTTTTAGGGTCATGTAGTGTTTGTAGCATTGGTTTTTGTCAGCAAAAACTGCCTAAAATTAGCGTTGAAGGCAATCATTTTGTAAAAGAAGGTAACCAAACCATCAAATTCAAAGGCTTTAGTATAGCCGATCCTGATAATTTGCAACAAAAAGGCCATTGGGATAAAAGCCTTTTTCAAGAAGCTAAAATTTGGGGTGCCAACCTCATTCGCTTACCGGTGCATCCAGCCACTTGGCGAAAGCAAGGAAAAGAAAACTATCTCAAGTTATTGGACGAAGGCATAGCATGGGCTACGGAGTTGGGTTTATATGTCATCATTGATTGGCATTCTATTGGCAACTTGCGTACCGAAATGTATCAGGCTGCTATGTACGAAACCTCTCAAAGGGAAACCTTTGAGTTTTGGCGTGTCATGGCTGGTCATTTCAAAGGAAATACTACCGTTGCTTTTTTTGAATTATTCAACGAACCTACCACCATGAGTGGTCAATTAGGCAGCTGCTCTTGGGAACAATGGAAAGAACTTAACGAAGAGATGATCGGGATTATCCGTGCGCATGGCTGCGAAGCTATTCCCCTGGTTGCGGGTTTCAACTGGGCCTATGACCTAACCCCCATCAAAGAAAATCCCCTCGAAGCAACTGGAATTGCTTATGTGAGCCATCCTTATCCAATGAAGCGAAAGAAACCCTGGGAATCACAATGGACCACCGATTGGGGTTTTGTAGCCGAAAAATACCCGTTAATTTTGACCGAAATCGGCTTTTGTGGACCTGAAGAAGCAGGCGCACATGTGCCAGTCATCAGTGACGAATCGTATGGCGATGCCATTTCGGCCTACACCGCTTCCAAAGGAATCAGTTGGGTGGCGTGGGTATTTGACGACCGTTGGGCGCCACGTATGTTTACCGACTGGAACTACACTCCTACCCGCCAAGGAAAATACTTCAAAACCTTGCTTCAAAGCAAACAAAATAATTAAAAAATAGCCAATTTTGGCTTTAATTATAGCAGTGCGTTTTTTGAAACGTACTGCCATTTCTTTACTCCTATTTAAGAAACTGATCATGAAACGATACCTTTTCCTCCTTGCTATTCCCTTGCTTAGTGCCTTTGCCAATGCACAACCCCGTTTTGCAAGACTTTTTGGTGAACATGCTGTTTTACAGCGCCAAAAACCCATTCCAGTATGGGGCTGGGCCAGTCCAAAAGAGGCCGTTACTGTTTCCTTAGCCAATCAAAAGCTTAGCACTGTGACCGATGAAAGTGGTAAGTGGATAGTCAAATTCGCCGCAATGGAAGCAGGTGGTCCTTTTGTGGTGGAAGCTCAAAGTCAGACAGGCAAAGCCGAAATCAAAGATATTTGGATTGGCGAAGTCTGGATTTGCTCTGGGCAGTCGAACATGGAATGGAAAGTGAATCAAGCCGATAATTTCATGAACGAACGTAGAACTGCTAATTATCCAGAAATTCGGCATTTCTATGTACAACACGAAGTTGAACTCAGCACGCAACGGGACTTAAAATCAGGCGATTGGAAAATATGTTCGCCCGAAACAGTGGGTGATTTCACAGCAGTAGGTTTCTTTTTTGCAAGAGAGCTCTACCAACAATTACATATCCCTATTGGGTTGATTCATTCATCATGGGGTGGTTCGCAGATTGAAGGCTGGATTAGCAAGGAGGGTATGGAAACCAATAATGAACTCCGTAGTTATGCCCAGCATTTGCCTTCCAACTGGCAAGAAGCAGATGCTTTCCATGACAAAAATGTGCGAAAAAAACTATTCGGTAGAGACTATACGCCTACTCTTGAGGATGAAAAAAAATATACCCAGCCCAATTACAACTTTACCAATTGGCTAAAAGCGGACAGCCCGATTGGTCAATGGGATTGGAAAGGCATTTGGGCGTTTAGGGGCAAAGGATTTATGGCTCGCAACATCGAAGTCCCCAATGAATTGGTAGCACAGACCACGCAGTTGAGCCTTGGGATTCAGGATAGTCCAAATGAAATTTACATTAACGGAAAACTGGTTCAGTCTGGCATTATCAAAGGCGTTAGAAAAGTTTCAATCCCACCCAATACATGGCACAGCGGTATCAATCAATTAGTCATCAAGTTTAGCAACATGGTAGAATTCTCCTGGTTTGGTTTAGGATTACAAGGCACGGCTGAAGATTTGTATCTTGGCTTTGGTAACGAAAAAATTAGTATCGCCTCCACTTGGTATTTGATGCCTTCATTTGCAGAGCCACACGAATATGCCCATTCGAGCAATAACATCGGTACTTCTATTTACAATGCGATGATTGCACCGTTGGTTCCCTACAGTATTCGAGGTACGCTATGGTACCAAGGGGAAACCAATGCTAGTCGGGCCTTTCAGTATCGGCAAAGTTTTCCTTTGCTCATCAATGATTGGCGCAAGAAATGGAATGATGAATTCTCTTTTTATTTTGTGCAGTTATCCAGTTACGGAGCTAACCAAAACAGCAATGAAGGTAGTAATTGGGCTGAGCTACGGGAAGCACAGACACAAACTTTGGCACTTCCCAAAACAGGCATGGCCGTAACTATTGACGTAGGAAATCAGTTTGACATTCATCCTACCAACAAGCAAGACGTTGGGCATCGTTTAGCACTCAATGCCTTGCGGTTTGATTATGGAAAATCACTTGATTATTCAAGTCCGCTGTATCAATCAGTCCGATTTGACGCTACCAAAGCCACATTGACCTTCAAACATATAGCCAAAGGTTTAGTTATCAAAGATAAGTACCAATACCTCAAAGGCTTTGAAATAGCTGGCGAAGACCACAAGTTTTATTATGCCAAGGCGGAAATTGTCGGAGATAAAGTGGTGGTTTATCATCCCAAAAAGACTAAACCAGTTGCCGTTCGGTATGCGTGGTCAGATGCGCCTGTTGATGCCAACCTGTTTAACTCCGAAGGGCTCCCTACCAGCCCTTTCCGCACCGATTCGTGGAAATGTAAGACGGAAGGTGTTAAGTTTGAATAGGACTATGAAAGTCATTTGAAGTTACGCTCAAAAACTCAAGTCCTTATTTATCAAAATTTTACAACCCAAACAATACCATTTAAACCAACATTTACAACCTGTAGGGTCGTCTAGCCCATTTCTATTTTGATACGGGCGTATGCCATACGCCCCTACAAATGCGAATAGAATTACATCAGTGCACAAAACACAATCAAATAGGTTAACCACTTCGTTAGAATTAGAAGTATTTTAACTCACCTATAAACCTATCAGTACCATGACCTACGTAGCCGATTCAGCTCGATACGAACAATTAGAATACCGCCGTTGCGGAAAAAGTGGCATCAAACTACCTGCCATTTCGCTCGGGCTTTGGCATAATTTCGGAGGCGTTGATGTCTTCGAAAACTACCGTGCCATCCTCCGCCGAGCCTTCGATGCAGGTATCACCCACTTTGACCTCGCCAACAATTATGGTCCTCCTCCTGGCTCTGCCGAGGAAAATTTTGGCATTCTGCTCAAAAAGGATTTCGCTGCCTACCGTGACGAACTCATCATTTCGTCCAAGGCAGGATACTTGATGTGGCCGGGGCCTTACGGCGAGTGGGGTTCACGCAAATACCTGATTTCCAGCTGTGACCAGAGCCTTAAACGCATGGGTTTAGACTATGTAGATATTTTCTACTCCCACCGACCCGACCCCAACACACCTCTCGAAGAAACGATGGGTGCATTGGATAGCCTCGTGCGTCAGGGAAAAGCCTTGTATGTGGGCATCTCTAATTACTCTGCCGAGGATTCAGCAAAAGCGATAAAAATCTTGAAAGAGTTAGGCACTCCTTGCCTGATTCATCAGCCCAAATACTCGATGTTGGAGCGCTGGGTTGAGGGCGGATTACTAGATGTACTCGAAGAAAATGGCGTCGGCTGTATTCCGTTTTCACCCTTAGCACAAGGTTTGTTGACCAACAAATACCTTAAAGGCATTCCTGCTGACTCAAGAGCAGCCAAAGCATCTGGTTTTTTGCAAGAAAGTCAGGTGACCCCCGAAGTCATTGCTAAAGTAAAACAACTGAACGAATTAGCCACCGAACGAGGCCAAACCTTGGCACAAATGGCCTTGGCATGGTTGCTCAAAGACCAACGAGTAACTTCGGTGTTGATTGGTGCCAGTTCGGTAACTCAACTCAATGACTCCTTAGGTTGCCTTAGCAATACTCAGTTTGCAGACGATGAACTTCAACGAATTGAAACCATTTTAGGAAGCGACTAATTACTCAACCATGAACTATCGTAAATTAGGAAAAACAGGATTTGACATCTCAGAAATCAGCCTTGGCACTTGGCAAGTAGGGGGCAAATGGGGCGATACGTTTAGCCATCAAAACGCTGAAAAAATCTTACACAATGCCATAGAATCTGGTATCAATTTTATTGATACAGCCGATGTGTATGGTGACGGAGAAAGTGAAAAAGCCGTAGGAAGATTCGTAAAAACACGGTCTGAACGGATTTATGTGGCAACCAAATGCGGTCGCCGCTTGAGTCCTCATGTTAATCAAGCGTATCAACCAGCAGCCCTTCGGAAGTTTGTGGAAGACAGCTTGCAAAATATGGGACTTGAAACCCTCGATTTGATTCAACTGCACTGCCCTCCTACCGAGGTGTATTATCGCCCCGAAATCTTTGAAACCTTTGACCGCCTCAAAGACGAAGGAAAAATCTTGAACTTAGGCATTAGTGTCGAAAAAGTAGAAGAAGCCCTTAAAGGCATTGAATTTGAGAATGTTACCACGGTACAAATCATATTCAATATGTTTCGTCAACGGCCTGCCGAACGCTTTTTTGCTGAGGCTCAAAAGCGAGATATTGGGGTAATTGTGCGGGTTCCGTTGGCGAGTGGATTGCTTACAGGAAAGTTCTCTAAAGGTTCGACATTCACAGCGGGAGACCATCGCCATTTTAACCGTAATGGCGAAATGTTTGATAAAGGTGAAACCTTTTCAGGTATTGACTATGAGACAGGATTGGTTGCAGTAGAGGCATTAAAAGCACTTTTTCCAGAACAGCCCAACTTGGCGCCGATTGCCTTACGCTGGATTTTGATGTTTGATGCTGTCAGTACTATCATTCCAGGGGCATCAAATCCAGAACAAGCCACTGCCAATTTGCAGGCCCTACACATTCCTAACTTGACCGAAGCCCAACTCGCTGGAGTCAATACCATTTACGAGCAGTATATCAAAAAATCAGTGCATCCGTTGTGGTAAAATGAAATTTCCATTGATGCCATCGCTTCAAGCGATGGCATCAATGAGTAGTAGTTATTTAAACCCCACCACCTTCAAATTCACTGTTTTGGGCAACGAATGAGGGGCAACACTAAAAGTTTTTCCTTTTCGGGTAGTAGTTAAGGTATGAACTTGGTTTTCGTTGGGTAAACAAATACTTCCTTTGGCAGTATCACTCAAACTATAAACCACTAAATCCAGATTCGACCAGTCCAAATCTTTGGTAGATTGAGCTACTTTCATTTGAGGCAAAATGGTTCCATCTTTAACCATGATTATGGCCTGTAAAGCTCCAGCTTCTACCTGATGCCAGCCTCCGCCGTATGCCTTTCCAGTCTGAAAATCAATCCATTGACCTTGGGGCAAATACACGTTCCGTTGACGACTACCTGTTTCAAAAATGGGTGCGATTAACATATCGGAACCAAACATATACTCGTTTTCGATTTGCCAAGCGCCAGGGTCTTGCGGAAATTCGATAAACAAAGCTCTTACCATCGGCAAACCTTTTTCCGCAGCCAGTTTCGACTGCACATAAATGTAAGGCATTAACTTATACTTGGTCTCGATAGTTGTTCTGAAATAATTTTGGAAGTCATCGCCATAATCCCAGGGTTCTTTTGGGGGCTGACCGTGGCAACGGGTATGCGACGAAAAGATGCCAAAGGGTAACCAACGTCGGTACAAATCTTCGGGTGTACGTTTGGTAAAGCCACCAATATCATGGCTCCAAAACGTAAAACCCGACAATCCTAATGATAGCCCGCCTCTTAACTCCGCTTCCATGCCCATATCACTCGACTCGGCATCACCGCCCCAATGGAGTGGATAGCGTTGACTACCCGCCCAAGTGCTTCTGGCCCAGATGATATGCTCGTTGTTGATTTCTTTGGTAAGGTCCGCTACTGTTTTATTATAGCGCAACGGATACAGATTGTGTTCATAAAACCCAGTCCTTCCATTCGCATAAAGGCCGTTGTAAGGAGCCGCTTCGCCAAAATCCACTTTAATGGCACCCACGCCAAGTTTAAGCAAATTACCTATTTTTTCTCGATACCAAGCCACTGTGTTTGGATTAGTAAAATCTAATACAGCATCTTCAAAAGGCACGTTCCCTTTCGCATTTTTCACATGTAACCCTTGACTAGTAATTTCTGGAAAAAGCTTGTTTTTAGGCACAAAATAGGGCAACTGCCACAAACACGTTCTGAAGCCTTGGTCTTTTAAGTCGGCAATCATTTTTTGGGGATCACGAAACCGATTCTTTGAAAATTCATAATCGCATCGCCAATCAGTTTCAAACCAACCCGTATCAAAATGCAATACATCAGTAGGAATTCGATTTTCTCGAAGTTTCTTAGCGACATTGCGTCCATCGTCTTCTGAGAAATAGGTAATACGGCTCATCCACAAACCAAACGACCAAAGAGGCGGCATTTGAGGCTTTCCCGTTAAGTTAGTGTATTCGTCCAAGATGGTTTTGGGCTCTCCCAAAAACACAAAAACATCCAGTGACTCATCGCCAATCAAAAGGGCATTAGAAGCGCCATAGGTATTGCCAAAATCACACGTAATGGGCGTAGAAGTGTGCATAAACATACCATAGCCCTTGCTGCTCATGTAAAACGGAATCGGCTTGTACATGCCTGGCGTCTCAACGCCGTTTGGATCGCAGGTGTATAGGTTTACTTTCTGTCCGTATTTGTTGAGGCTGGTAAATGATTCTCCACAACCAAAAATCTTTTCATCAGGTGAAATGGTAAACACAGCGCCCACACTTCGAGAATAATCGGCAGCTCTTCGGACAAAACAAAAAGGCATTACTGCTGTAAAACCTGCATTATCAGCATTGTGGCGAGTTTTGGTCAACAGTTTGCCATTGGCATCTCTAAACTCGATAGCCCAAGGATTTTCTCTAATAATGACTGTTCCATAGGCACCTTTATATTGGTGTCCCCCCTGGATTTTGGAATACACCCATGAATTATCCGTGGCAGGTTCTTTTACCAACATTAAAGAAGGTTCTTCCGTCTTTACCACTGTACCCGTATTGGCTCGCACCCGCACTGTGTGTGCGCTCACAAACTCTACCGAAAAAGGCAGAACGGGGTCAGCAGCGTACTCACGTGCTGGAAACTCATTCTGACCAACTCGACGCAAGCCATGTTGTGTATAGTTAAAGGCATGAGCTGGAAAATACTCTGCTCTTCGCCATTTGAGCAAGCCTTTACCAGTAGCAGGGTCGAAGCCTGCCAAACTATCCGCCAAAAAATACGTGTTAATGTAGTCTTTAAAATCTTTACTCAGGTCAACAGCTTCGTTCATCAAGGTCTGGGTAGATTGGGCTTGTGCCAATGATAAAAAAGCACTCACCCAAGCAGCTAACAGACTGCTTATCATCAATTTACGCATTCGTGTATGGTTAAGAGGTTAATAATTCAATGCGGTGCATCATCACCTACACAAAGGTACAGCTTGTTTTTATTTTTGAATACCATCTCTACCATTTCGATAGAGATAAAGTTCTATTTTTTTCAATTGCTATTCAAAAAAATAGAAGGTCTTTAATTCCCCCCAAATTGCGGTAAACAGGCAAAAAACCTAATACGTAGTTTTGTGGCTATCTAACCAAGTAATAGCCATGAAAACATTTATTCTCCTATTTCCCTTTCTTTTTATTTTTCAATCTGCTCATTCTCAGACAATTTCAGGCTCTGTAAGTTCTGAGTTAAAACCAGTTGAATATGCTACTGTCACCCTGCACAGAGCTGTTGACTCCGTTTTTGTCAAAGGCGAAATCACTGATAGTCAAGGTGGTTTTTTGTTTGAAAACCTCAAAGTAGGGCGTTATTTTTTACGAGTATCGCAAGTAGGATTCGACCCATTTACAAGTCCGTTGTTGGTCATTAATTCAGAAAATCCAAAAGTTAATCTACCTAACATCCAGTTGATTACAGCCGTCAAAAACCTCAATGAAGTGACTGTTGTGGCTAAAAAGCCCTTTATTGAGCGCAAACTTGACCGCACCATCATCAATGTAGAAGGCAGTATTGTGAGCACTGGCAACTCGATTTTAGAAGTACTCGAACGCTCGCCTGGCGTGGTGGTCAATCAAGAAAGTTCTTTAGCTCTCAGAGGGAAACAAGGAGTTATCGTAATGATTGATGGCAAGCCCACTCCTCTATCAGGCGCTGACTTGCTCAATTATCTCAAAGGCATTCCGTCGGCCAATATCGAGCGCATTGAAATTGTTACTAATCCCTCAGCCAAATATGATGCGGCTGGCAATGCGGGAATCATTGACATTCGCTTCAAAAAAGACCAACGGGAAGGTACTAATGGCAATTATAGCCTGAGTTATGGCCAAGGTCGGTATCGAAAACCGACCCTAAGTGGTAACCTTAATTACCGTAAGAAAAAATGGAATTTGTTCGGAAACTACTCCTTTTCGGCGCCCCAACAATACACCATGTTTTACATTAATCGTAAGTTTTTTGACTCAAATCGAGCCACTACTTCCGTATTTGACCAAACTTCGTACATCAAACAGCCATTATTAAGCCATGTAGGCAAAATTGGAGCTGACCTGAATGTGAGCAAGCAAACAGTGATTGGCGTGATGCTGAATGCCAACTTTTTGGACCACACCCGAGACGGTTTTACTAATTCAATCATCAGCGAACCAACAGGTGCCTTGCGCTCCACGGCCGAAACCGAAAATTTGTTGAGCGAACATCGTTACAATGTATTTGGCAATGTAAACTTCAAGCATAGTTTTAAACAAGCTGGTCGTGAGCTAACGATGGATGTAGATTGGGGTAAATTTGGCGCTGCAACGGGACAAAACTTTGTCACCGATTATTTTAACGATGTTCGAAATCCACTAAACAGCGAAGCCCTCCGCACCGACCAAAACGGCTCCATCGAAGTAAAATCCGTTAAAGCTGATTATGTACATCCACTCGAAAAAAAGGCAAAATGGGAGGCAGGGATAAAAAGTAGTTTGGTTAAAACCGATAATGACATTAAGTTTTTTGATGTGCTGGGTGGCAATGAACAATTAGACACCAAACGTTCCAACCATTTTATTTACTCTGAAAATGTGAATGCTGCATACCTCAACGTTGCCAAAACCTTTGAAAAGACTGATTTTCAAGCAGGTTTGCGCATGGAACATACCGTAACTAAAGGCGAGCAAGTCACCACTGGCGAAAGCTTTAGTAGAAATTATGCCTATTTGTTCCCTTCGGTGTTTATCAACCAAAAGCTATCCAAATCACATCAGTTATCCCTATCGTACAGTCGGCGAATAGACCGTCCCAATTATCGTCAGTTGAATCCATTCCGAATTTTTGTGGATCCATTCACTTATGTAGTGGGTGACCCAACGCTACGACCTGTCCTATCCAACTCGTTTGAAATGAATCATACCTTCAAAGATAAATACGTGACTTCGTTGAGCTATACACAAAGCAAACAAGTGATTACCGACGTGTTTGCACAAGACGATGCGACTAAAATTTCGTATCAAATTCCTGCTAATTTGCAGGATTTTGACCAAGTCAATTTGGGTGTTACGATACCAGTAGTTTACAAAAAATGGTTCAATTCGAGCATCAATGCAAGTTTGTACTGGAATCGGTATGACAGTCCCTTGCAAGGGGGTAATTTGGTCAACGAATACACCTCATGGGATATTCGGATGAACAATTCTTTTGTGTTCGGCACATCGGGTTGGTCGGCAGAGCTCAGTGGGTTTTATCAGGCTCGTAACGCTTGGGGCTTGTTCATTATCAAGAACTTAGCCCAAGTTTCTGCTGGTATTCAAAAAACCTCCAAAGACCGAAAATCTACCCTCAAGCTTTCGATGACGGATTTATTTTACACCAACCACATCGCAGTGGTTGTCAACTACCAAAACATGGATTTCTTCACCGACCGACGCTGGGACTCCAGGGTCTTGACCTTTTCGTTTACCCGTCGGTTTGGAAGTAACACCGTAGCACAAGCTCGCCGCCGAAACACTGGAGTCGAGGATGAACGCCGGCGAGCTAATTAAGATAAGACCTAACTCGCTGGCATCCAACCAACTCTTTTATTTCTTTGTCCCAATCACCGCATAAAAAGCTGGCTTGGGTTGGTTGTTTCTGTCAAAAAGTAAAGGATAATTGGTTCGGCCACGAACTGGCCAGTTGTTTAGCCATGTATTGGCGTCGTTAAGACCCCAAAATGTCACTCGGGTTACTTTGTCTTTGTGCTTCAAAAATAAGTTGAAAAGGGCTGCATAATCTGCCGCCAATTGTTGCTGAACGCTATCAGGCAAGCCCGCCGTATAGGGGTTGAGTTCTGCGTTGTTTGTCATTCGTTGGTTAACATCAGCGCCTTGAAAGTTGCGAGGAAGCACTTCAATGTCCAGTTCCGTAAACATCACTTTCATACCCAAGGCCGCATATTGGAGAATACTTTCTTCAATGTCTTTGAAAGGAACTTTACCTACATGCCAATGCCCCTGAATGCCAACCCCGTCAATGCGTGCCCCCGAAGCTTTGATTTTTTTGATGATAGCAATACATCCAGCTCGCTTGGCGGGTTGTTCGTTGTTATAGTCGTTGTAATACAACTCGGTGTTTGGCGAAGCCTCTTGCGCTAATCGAAAGGCTTCAGCAAGATACCCGTCGCCAAGATTATCTAAAAACACCGTTTTCCGCAACGTACCGTCTTCGTTGAGTGCCTCATTAACCACATCCCACGAAAACACCTTCCCCTTGTAGCGGCCAGCCACGGTTTTAATATGCTCGGTAAAAAAGGTTTGGATGGAATCCTTGCTATGGATAGTGCGAATAAAAGTAGGCAATTGGCTATGCCAAATCAGCGTATGGCCGTTGATTTTGAGGTTATACTTTTTGCCAAATTCTACCAATTTATCGGCCAAGTCAAAATTGTACGTATCCCAGCGAGGATGAATCAAGGCCGATTTCATGATGTTCTCTGGCGTTGCCATGTTAAATTGCCGTGCAATAAACTCCGTAATTTGAGGGTCTTTTTCCTCAATTTGGGCGTTGTTCATGGCCAAACCAATTCCAAAATCTGATTTAAACGTTTCTTTCAGCGATGGAATGGTCTGAAAGGATTCCGTTGTCATTGAGAGGTGGGTCATTAATAACGTGACCACTCCAACAAGGAGGTAAACGATTCTTATTTTCATGTAGAAAGTTAGTTAATGCTTAAACGAGTTTTTAACGATGTAATGATTGTTTTGAATAAACAAATAAAGCCTTTAATATACAGACTTCATCTTAATATTCGTGTTACTTCGGTGTACCAATTCATGAAAAAATTAAACACCACCTGCCATTAGCTGACTGGTTGATCATTCAAAAAATGGCACCCCTGGGGTAGCATACTTTTTCATAGCTTCTTCGTTGATTTCTACACCAATACCTGGCACATCTCGTACTTTGATAAAGCCGTTTTTCTCAACCATTTCCCCCTCAAACTTTACGATTTCCTTAAACATGGGGTCTTTATGAAAATAAATCTGCCATTCCATAATCATAAAGTTTGGCACTGAAGCACAAACGTGTGCACAAGCCATAGCACCTAAGTACGAAGCCACCATGTGCGGAGCAAATGGCACATAATAAAGGTTAGCTAAATTGGCAATCCGCTGTCCTTCACCCAAACCACCGCACTTTTGCAGGTCAGGCATAATTATATCAACGGCCCCATCTTCGAGTAATGGTCTGAAACCATACGCTAAATAATGGTTTTCTCCTGCACAGATTGGCGTCGAAGTTGACTGTGTGATTTTTTTATAGGCATCTTTATTTTCAGCTGGTATTGGTTCTTCAAGCCACATCAAATTCAACGGTTCTAAAAGTTTGGCCACCCGTTCGCCAGTGGTAGCATCGTACCGACCGTGCATATCGGCACAGATGTCTATGTTAGGGCCTACTTCTTTTCTGGCTGCTGCCATTTGGTCGTACATACGTTGAAGTTCCCCATTGCTTGCCGTCCAGTTGAAGCGGTCATACTT
This sequence comes from Spirosomataceae bacterium, assembly GCA_046329195.1. Lineage (GTDB taxonomy): Bacteria > Bacteroidota > Bacteroidia > Cytophagales > Spirosomataceae > JAXLVB01. The sequence goes on from JAXLVB010000002.1 coordinate 928,612, forward strand.
ATTAGGGTCATTGGCTTGGTCTAAATCAAATTTTACGGCAGTAAATCCCATATTAACAGCCTCACGGGCTGCTTTTGCAAAGTCTTCGGGCTTTGGCAATTGGTTCTGATAAAGTGCAGTATCCATATAAACTCTTACAGAATCCCTAAATTTCCCACCCAATAGCTGGTACACAGGCAGGCCAAGTGCCTTGCCTGCCACATCCCAAAGAGCCGTTTCGATAGCCGTAAGCACTGATATAAACATACCCGCTTGCGCCCCCTCAAAGAACCCTGACTTGCGAATGCTCTCAAAAAGACGATTTACATTCAATGGATTTTGGCCCTTAATCCGCTGCCCCATACTCTTTACGAGATGGTAAGTACCTGGGGTGGCATCAACCCCTTCGCCATGACCAATGATGTCTTGGTTGGTGTATATTTTAACGAACAGGCTATGCCCCCCTCGAATATAGCCCGCTTTTACATCGGTGATTTTTAAATTGGAGGGGATCGAGCTTTTAGGAGTTCGGTCAATGGCATTTTGGTACTCACTACCAAAACTAAATAAGGGAGATGTAGCCAGAGCAGAGCTAATTGCTGCTTTTTGGAAAAAATTTCTTCTATTCACTGGGTTGTTTGAGGTTTTTGCTTGAAAAGGAGGGTTGTTTTCCTTAGACGGTTGGAAATAGGTTTACCAAGTTCTTTCTTTCAATATTTCCTTTATTTGCTCAGGAGCAACAGGTAATTCATTGATATGGTCTTTCAGCCATTGCGAAAAATCTTTTTCGATATCTTCGGACCATCGGGTATCTATTTGACCAGTTGTGTATTTACCTTCTTTCAAGCGTTGATGACTAAATTTATCCCTCAACCTTACTACTTCAGATGATTTTACGACGTCTTCGGCCAAATGTGGTGGAATGAAGAGTACGCCCCCTTCACGCCCCAGTACCACATCGCCAGGCATACAGGTTGCATTCCCGATTTTGGTTGGCTGATTGATACCAACCAGCGTAGTGTTTAACCCACCAGGCGCATTGGGTGAATTAAGGTGGTGGCTTGGATGATAACTCCTAAAAAAGGAAGTAAACCCACCTATCTCTCTCAAGCCATTCAAATCTCTGATGGCACCTTCGTAGATGATCCCGTTTCCAGTGCGGTTGTAAATGGCGTTTCCAAGGTTATCTCCAATAGTTGGTCCATCTTCATAGGCATTAAATTGATCAACAACGTACACATCGCCTTTCACAAGGGTTTCGATTACCCACGTGTTTTGAGCCTTTAAACGACCATCTTGCTTAATTCCTTTATCGTCTATAGCAGTCTGAATATCAGGCCTTCCAGGGATAAAAATAGCAGTAACTGCTCGCCCAACTAATACGCTGTCAGGATTGATGGTTTGCCAGTTTCCTTCATATTGGTGACGATAATTTTTATTTCGTAAAACAGCCCAAGCTTCTTCAAGGGTTACTTTTTTCATTCGTTTTAGGATGGCATCGGGTACTTTGGGGCGGCCATCTGCAAATCGTTCACCCTTCCATTCTCTGGTAAGATGTACTAAATACTCTTTAGAAATCTGTTGGGCTTTAAGTTGGCTTAGGCTTGTCATAAGCACTACCAAAAGGAGAATTTTTTTCATTTTGAAAAGTTAGGTTTAAAAGTTTTTTCCACCATTTTAGCTTGTTAGCAACGAGTTATTTTACTATGTCAACGCATGTATGCCCCCATAGTTCATCAAAACAAAGGAGGGCTGTAGGACTGGAACCTATTGCACAAGGCGATTGCCAGTAAAATTAAAAGCGGAACGTGTGTCAGCAATGCTTCATCAATAAAAATAAAGGGCTACCAAACCTGATAGCCTTTATTAAACAAAAAAGTGTGCGTTTATTTATCCCAGAAAACTTTGGTAGTTAGGTTATCTGCCCCCCCAATGCTGACGACCGCTTCTTGGTAGTTCTTATTATTTCTTGAGTTTTCTTCATTGGGGTAAGCAAATCGTCTCACAAAACCACCTTGCAAATTGTTGTTATAATTGTTTGATTGAAGCGTAGGAAAGTTGCTTCTTCTAAAATTTGCGAATGCCTCCCCGCCATTCCCCAAACTGGCTATCCAGTATTGAGTATTGATTTTTTCAAGAGCCTTATCCGTTGAAAAGGCAATAGCCGGACGATTCAAATAAGCGTTTTGGGCTGTTGCTGAGATAGCAGGGTTAGGTACATTAGGATAGAGCGAATACTCATCCATAGAGGCTTTAACGCCAGCGTCATAGTATTCTTTGGCAGTTAGACCACCAGTGAGCCAACCTCTGAATGCTGCTTCTGCCAATAGTAACTTAGTTTGTGCATTTGTAATATGGAAAACTGGGGCAATAGCACTTCCAAAAACCGTATAATTAAGTTGCGAGTAGTTCTGTCCCGTACCTTTGGTGCCACGATAATCAGCATATTTTAAGACACTTGTTTGGTCATAGCCAATTGGAAAACCGAATTGGTTGGCGGCTGTGGTGTCGGGTGTAAGTGCTAATACTTGATTGGGGTCTGAATATTTCCCCGAGATGTACTTCATTCGAGGATCTGAAGTTGATTTTAACTGATTGACAAAAGGTTCTGCCAAATAGTAAAAATAGGGATTGGTACCCCGAGGGCCAGCATTGAGAGGGTTTACATACGTAGCGTTGTATTGAATATACACGTTGTCGGCATTAGCGTCAATTACTCCACCTGAAAAAGCCTCTTGCACAATTTTTTTCGCCTTGGCTTCATCGAGTTTTGAATAGCGCATTCCCAAACGCAACAAAAGGGCATTACCCAATTTCTTCCATTTACCGATCTGAACTACGGCGGATGCCGATGTCCCAAAAAACATATCTTCCTTAACAGCATCTTTGGCTCCGTCCAAGGCAGCCGTAGCATTTTTGATTTCATTGTAGAGGTCTTCATAAATAACGGCACTTTTGTCGTATTTAGGGTAAAATATGGCATCAAGATATGCTTTACCTGCTTCTGAGTAAGGCACATCGCCATACGTATCTACCAACCCCATAAAAACATAGGCTTTCCAAATTCTTGCCATGTTGTACAGATTACTCTTGCTTGCATCAGACTTGGTTAAGCTCAAGATTTGAGTCAATAATTTGATGGGGTTATTATACGAATCATTCCAACGAGGTACATTGAAGTTATTGTTGTCTTCGTTAAAATTAAACCCAGCGGTAGCACCTGTATTATACGCATTAACAAATTGCTGAACTACGGTTTGTTCGCCTTCCCACGTACCAGCATGTGTTAGGCGTTGGGCGTTAGAAAACAACAGACCGGGATTGATCGAGTTGATAGCATAAGGATTGGTATTTATTTCAACAAAACCTTTGTCGCAACTTGAAGCGATGGCTATAAAAGCACAAGCGACGATGTATTTTCTTATATTCTTCATTTTCATTTCAATTAAAATTTGACATTCAGATTAAAACCGTAAGAACGTGTGGTTGGCAGCGAAGTTTGCTCATAACCCGTTCTGAAATCACCCGACGAAGCAAAGGCTTCGGGGTCGAGGTCATCAATGTATTTCTTGATGATGAGCACGTTACGACACGTTGCAGATAATACCAATCCTTTTACAAATTTTACTCTCGAACCTACAAGATTTGACATATCATACGTGAGCGTGATATTACGCAGCTTAATAAAATCAGATCTGAAAATGAATGGGTCGGCAATTTGTAAATTTCGGTAATCGGTGTAGAAAAGTTGAGGGTCAACACTGGCTGTGTTTTTCTGACCATCAGCCAATACACCAGGAAAAACCACTCCTCCTTCTCGCCCTACAAGTGACGCTTTGGTATGCCCTTGGCGCAAACCATTTAGTGCCGTAGATGAAAGAACTTTTCCTCCAGCCTTGTAGTCTATATGAACGAGCAAACTGAGGTTTTTGTAAGTGAAAGTATTATTCCAGCCTCCGGTAAATTTGGGCAAAGCACTTCCAAATAGTATATCGGCTCCATTGCTTGCCAATAAGCGTCCGTTGTTTTGAAGTACGATTTCGCCTTTATCGTTGTACCGATAGGTTTTAGCGGCAAGCTGGTTAAGTGGCTGACCAACTTCATATACTAAAGAGCCAATAAACTCATTTCCTCCAAATGAGCTGACAATAAGACGGTCTGTACCGGGTGCCAATGCCAATACTTTAGTGTTGTTCATGGCCGTATTGAACGAGCTCCGCCAAGTAAAATTCGATTTTTTGATGGGCGTTACATCTAACAACATTTCAACACCTCGGTTTTGGAGAGAGCCCAAATTGAGTGGAGTACCCGAATAACCTGACGTATTTGATATTTCGACAGTTAGGATTTGGTTTCGGGTTTGTTTATCATATACTGCAACATCTACATTGACCCTGCTCTTGAGTAATTTTAATTCAATACCAATCTCTTTTTCACTCACATTAAAAGGTTTTAACAGCGGATTAGGGCTGTTAGCATTGTTTATTTGGCCAAGCGACAACCCATTAAATGGGTTTTGGAGAATACCATAGGTTAATAATCCTGTAAAGGCCCCTATTCCATTCACACTTCCTACGTCGGCGTAGGATGCCCGTAGCTTTCCATAATTAAGCCAAGGAACATCTTTTAATACTTCTGAAAAAATAAAGCTACCACTTACCGATGGATAAAAAGAGCTATTTTGGGCAGGATTCAGTACCGAAAACCAATCGTTTCGACCTGTTAGGTTTAAGAAAACCATGTCTTTGTACCCAAATTCGGCAAATCCATACAGTGAATTTACCTGCTCTTTGTTAATTCCATACGATTGCGACTTGGTGATACCATTTTCAATGGAATAGAGGTCTTTTACTGTAAAATCAGTTACACTCTGATTGAAGGTATTACTGTTGATTGTGAAAATATTACCCCCCAAACTTAAATCAGCCGAGAAATCTTTGAATTCTTTTTGGGCTCCCAATAAAAAATCCATATTCATTTGGCGGTTATTTCCTGTGTTTACACCATAGCTTCCGTTATAACCGGTGCCTGCACCGTTCAGAAGCGTAGATGTGCCTACACCCGTTGGGGTATTTTGCTCAAAAAGTGTAACACTATAATCCATATTTACCCGACCTTGCAAATAAAGCCATTTGAAAATATCATATCGAACGGTAGCAGTACCCAGAAAACGATCTCTTCTATCAACAATAAACTGCCTATCCATAATAAAATAGGGATTGATAAGCGTAGTCTGGAAGCCAGAAGTCTGCCTTTCGGTACCATTAGGAGCTACTGCGCTTTGTTTTAATGCTTCCAGCCCTATACTGTTAGCTAAACGATACAAAAAATTGGGGGTTCCAATACCCTGTACCCCAACTTGTGGTGGGTTGTTATTTTTCTCATTAGTATAATTTATATTAAAAGACACATTCAATTTTTCGTTGATATTTTGATTGATACCAGCGTTAAAAATCTTTTTGAAATAACTGTTGTTTGGCGAAATACCCAAGGCTTCTTGGTTGGAAAACGACAAACGGAAGCCTCCCTTGCCGTTTCCTCCAGAAAGGGCGATTGTATTGGTTATCGTTTGCCCGCTTCTATAAAAATCCTTGATACGAGTTGGATTTGGCAAATAAGGTCTCAACTGGTCATCGAATTGAACGGTTGGTACACCGTCGTATTTTTCGCCCCAGCCAAATTGCCCAGTAGTAATGGCCTGACCCTGATTGGCTGGTCTTTTTCCGGCCTGCCCTTGCCCGTACTCCATCTGGAAGTTAGAAAAATCCAAAACTTGATCGGAGGTAAAGTTTGAGGTATATTCTATTCCAAGTCCTTTATTAATGCTTCCGCTTTTAGTAGTGATAATCACTGCTCCATTAGCAGCTCTTGACCCGTAAATCGCTGCCGCAGTTGCCCCTTTCAATACAGTCATGCTTTCAATATCATCAGGGTTGATTTGCTGCATGTTGTCACCCAAATCCAGCGAATTATTACCATTTGCCCCACGTGCTCCTTGATCCATTGGCAGGCCATTTATCACAATTAGAGGCGAGTTATTTGCACCTGCAAAAGCAGATTGCCCTCGCAACCGAATTTTGGTACTCGAACCAGCACCAGATGAGGGTGGCGAAATATCAAGACCTGCAATCTTACCTTCCATGGAGGTCATAATATTGATACTTCGGTTTCTTTGAATTTCATCTACTTTTACCGTTTCGGCAGCATAGCCCAAACGCTTCGACTCTTTCTTGATACCTAAAGCCGTTATAACTATTTCACTGAGGTTTGTGGCATCTTCTTCTAAAACCACATTGATAGTTGTTTGATTACCAATTTTGATTTCCTGTGTAGTTTGTCCTATAAAGCTGAAAACCAAAATCGAATTCTGTGGAGCATTTATGCTGTAGTTTCCTTTTGCATCCGAGGTGGTCCCATTGGTAGTGCCCTTTACTTGTATCGAAACACCTGGCAGCTCTTTTCCATCACTCTTAGAGGTAATTCTTCCTGTAATTTTTTGGGCAAATACTGCACTTGAAAGTAACCACAAGCACAATAATGCAAGTTTAGAGGGTAATTTTGGTAGCATAATGGTAGAGGGTAAATGTGTTTTCGCAAAAAACAAACAAAATTTCTTTGATTTTTAATAGAACTGTGTAGATTTGACACAATTATATTATTGCAAAACTACCTGCTAATACTTGATAAAACTTCCAAATTGTAACAGTGGTATAGTTTGTAATTTTATAATATAAAATATGATTATTTTTTTTATCCATTTTAGGCAAAAGCGATTGAAAACGTTTGCAATACATAGTGAAGGTTCTGAAGAACTGAAACCTTTTCGGCATGTCGTTGAGTTTTCTAAAAGGAAAGTTCAATCAGTAAAGGCATCCTTAGAGGTATCCGAAAATCAGGGATTACGATTCATATTTATGCTTGAGGGAAGATTTGAATGGATTTTGGAAGGAGAAAAAATTACTGTCTATCCCAATGATTTATTGGTCATTTATCCAAAGCAACTTTTGGGAAGCCAAGCAGGAAATTTTGATAATGGGACTTTCTACTCACTTACTATCAAACCAGAATTGGTAGCGGACAGCCACTTGGTTTTGGGTGATTGGAGCAGTATCTCAGAAAGTGAACAGTACCTGATTGGCAAAATGCTTTTGATAAATAAAAAATCTGAGTTGCAAAATTTCAAATCAATTAGTGGAATATTCAGAAAATTAGAATTTGAGTTATTTACTGGCGAAATCGGCTATCAAACTATTGTTAACCACCTGATTGATAAGCTGATCATTTATGTAACACGCCAATTGAATCAACAAGAAAACCAAAAAAGAACTTTTCCACAGACTTTTGAGAAATTTGACCAAATTTTGAGAGAAAATTTGTCGCATCCCTGGACCGTTGAAGAAATGGCAACGGTCATGGGCATTGGTACTACCACCTTGAATGAAAAAGTAAAGTCGTATTCAGGATTCACGCCCGTGCAATATTTTATGAGTATTCGTATTTCTGAATCTATCAGGCTACTTAAATCAACAAATATGTCGCTTACGGACATTGCCATGGAAATGGGCTTTTATTCATCGCAACATTTTTCTTCGACATTCAAGAAGTTAACAGGCTATACGCCCAGTTTTTTTAGAAAAAAGCCCAACACCAGAGCATCTCAATCATAATGTAATCAATAAGGAGTAGTAGAATGGAGCTTATTATCACAATTGATATTGGAACAACAGCGGTTAGAATCATCGCCTTTGATTTGGAAGGCAATTCAAAAGGTTACAAAAAAGGAGCATATCCAACATTTCATGCTCAACCCGACTCCAGTGAGCAAGACCCTGAGCAGGTCTTTATCACGGTACTGTTTATGCTCAAAGGTCTATTAAATGAATTATTTAGTGACCCCAAAAATAGAGTAGTGGCCATCGTTTTTAGTTCATCTATGCACAGTGTTTTGCCCATAGACAAAACCGGAACACCGCTTGGTAATGCCATCATTTGGGCAGATAACCGTTCAAAAAAAGTGGCGGATGAGATAAAAAATTCAGATATGGGTCCCAAAATCTATGAAGCCACTGGTACGCCTATCCATGCGATGTCGCCCTTATCTAAAATTACCTGGATTCACAAGCAGCAACCAGAGCGCTTTGCTAAGGTTTATAAATTTATTTCTATTAAAGAATATGTCATTTACCAATTTACCAATGAATATGTGATAGATTTTAGCTTGGCTTCTGCAACAGGGATGTTTAATATCAAACAATGTAAGTGGGAACAACAGGCATTAGACATCGCTGGCATTACCTCCAATTACTTATCTGACCCCTCTACAATTTATCATGACGGCTGTAAGATAAATCCTGAATTGGCTAAATCGTTGAGGCTTTCACGCAACACAAAAATTATCATCGGAAGCACTGATGGCTGTATGGCAACTATTGGTTCGGGCATTTTTGGCGATGGCCAAGCTACCCTTTCGCTCACATCCAGTGGTGCTGTTAGAGTACTTGGTGTTGAGCAAATTCATGACAAAAAACAACGCCTCTTTAATTATATATTAGACGAAAATCATATTATTTCTGGAGGCCCAACCAATAACGGGGGGGTAGTATTAGACTGGTACGCTCGTCAGTTCGGGAGTTTTAAAAGCGGCATTGATTTTGACGAAACTATGTTTGATATTTTCAATGAAGCCTTACATGTATCACCTGGGGCCAATGGGTTAATTTTCCTTCCTTATCTATTAGGTGAAAGAGCCCCCATTTGGGATTCCAATGCTCGTGGTTCATATTTTGGTATCAACATCAGGCACGAACCTAAGCACTTTGCCAGAGCAACCATTGAAGGGATTATTTTTGAGCTGATGAGTATTAGTAAAGTCCTTGAAAACTACCGCTCCATCAAAGAACTATCGCTCACAGGTACTATCGAGACCTTACCTCTCTGGTCTGAAATGATTACGGACATTTTTGGGTTAAAAGTGAGAGTACACCATGGTGTAAAAAATATTAACCTTGGCTCCGCATTGGTTGGACTAACGCAATTGGGGGTTTTTGAAAACATTGAAAGTGCAGTAAAGAGTATAAAGCCAAGTGAGGTATTAGTACCCAACACTTCCAACCATAGATTGTACCAGAAATATTTTAAGTTGTTTATACGATTAACGCAGAAATTGAAGAGTGAATTCAAATTGCTCTCTGAATTAGAAAATTAGAAACAGAAAATTTTCAAGTTTTTACGCAGGTAGAATATGTACAAAATATTAATTTTTTAGTATTTTATTTGTATTCACCTTTAAAACACTAAACGACTATGAAGTATTTACTAAGTTTTGCACTGCTTATCTGTAGTTTTGTTGCTATGGCCCAAAATCCAATTGATGGTAATTGGAAAGGTACTCGTGAGACACCAAATGGTACTTTTGAGATTAATTATACGTTCAAAGTAGAAGGCGACAAACTGACTGGCACTTGGAAAACGCAATTTGGAGAAACAAAAATCGAAAACGGAAAAGTAGATGGCAAGAAATTTTCGTACAGTATTTCGTTCAACGATATGACGATTAACAACACAGGCGAGCTTATTAACGAAAACGAAATAGTTACCAAAAACGAAAGAGGCGAAATGAAATTAACTCGTGTTAAAACTCAACCATAATTTCGTTTGCTTATAGCTTCAAAACCTCAAATATGGCTTATTTCATATTTGAGGTTTTTGTTTAAAACTTAACTAACATCTTTTAAAAATGGGTAAAATATCTACTTTCGGGTTAATTTTTATAGCAATTTTCGGTTTTTACGCCTGTAAGAATACCCCAGAAAAAGCTTGGCAAAAACTCAATCAAGAACTCATCGAGAAATATAACCTCAACGTACGTTCGATGGATGATTTACCCAAGAATACAATCGTCTCGAACCTTACCGAAGGAGAAATTTACAACCTAAATCATCTCGATAGCCTACCATTGCAAGACGGCATCAGTGCCAAACTGTTTTGGGGAAGTGGTCAATTGGTGGCTAATCTGACCATTGCACCAAACACAAAAATGAATGAAGAAACATTGCCATCGGATGTATTTGTAATGGTGCAAGAAGGGGAAATTTCACAGACAGTTGATAGAAAAACGCATGAATTAAAGCATATTCCAAGAGAAACCCCTGATGGTACACACGGAGGTACACCCGTAACCAACTTTATTTACATCGAAAAAGGTAGTAAGGTATCGTTTGCAACAGGCGAAAAAGGAGCAAAATTGATTGAAGTTTATAGCCCAATTCGTCTGGATTATTTGCAAAAAGCAGGGGTCAAAAATCTTCCTACGGTAGTTGAAGAGATAAAAACTTTTCAACTACCTAACGTTTTGCCCAATACGGTTTATGATTTGTACAATATTCAACTCACTAAATTGGCCAATGGAGCATTTACGAGATTGATTTCAGGCAGAAATTCTCAATTAAGCCTGATTTCGATGGACCCCAACGCCAATTTTCCACACCATATTCATCCTGAAGAACAAACTATGTTGGTTCTGCGGGGGACCTGCGAAGAAACAATTTTAGACAAACAAAAATCCATGAAAAAAGGCGATGTTGTACGACTTGCCAGCAATATGGTTCATGCCGCCAAAATCGGAGAACTGGGTTGTGATGTATTGGATATTTTTTGGCCCGCACGCCTCGATTATCTCGAAAAACAAAAGGCGAGTTTGGCTGCCTATCATGCCATCATTCCTGAAAATGCGAAATTAGAGCTATTGATTGATGGTAAAAAAACAAAACCCGAACTGAATTTTAGCGAAGGTCCAAAATGGTTGAATGGAAAAGTTTATTTCTCGAATATGTATTTCGACCAAGCTTTTGGGGCAAGTCCAGCGAAAAGTTCTACTGTCGAACTTGACCCAAGCGGTACTTATCATAACATCAGTCAAGGAAAAATGCAAACCAACGGCTTATATCCTTACAAAAACGGAAACCTGTTGGTTTGCGACATGATGGGGCATCGAGTGGTAGAAATGACCACAAAAGGCGAAGTGGTGAGGATAGTTGCCGATAAATTTGAAGGGAAACCTGTTGACGGCCCCAACGATGTCGTTACCGATGCCAAAGGTGGGTTTTATTTTACCGACCCACAATTTACAATGGAAGCAAAGAAATTTCAACCCGGCCGAGGGGTGTATTATGTGAATCCGACGGGGCAAATCAAACGCATTGTTGCGCCAAACGAATTTGCAATGCCAAACGGTATTTTACTTTCGCCCGATGGAAAAACCCTTTACATCAACAACTGTTATGACGACGAAAGTTGGTTTCCTGTCAATAGCCAAAAAGAAAACTTCGTTTGGGCATATGACGTAAACGAAGACGGAAGTGTTAAAAACGGAAGAAAATTTGCTCAATTGCACCTAACTACCGAGGTGTTGGATAGAAAAGGAAAATCATCAAGTGCCGACGGCATGGCGATTGACAAGCAAGGAAATATTTACGTGTGTACGTATTCGGGAGTTCAGATTTTCAATAGAAAAGGCGAATATGTAGGTAACATCAACCTGCCTCAGTTTCCAGTAAGTCTGTGTTTTGGAGATGCCGACATGAAAACGCTCTATATCGTAAGTTTCAACAAAGTCTTCAAGATTCGTACCAATAGGGAGGGTTTTGTGAATTATTTGTAGGTAATCAGAAACCCAATAATTCCTTCCATTTGAAAGTATTCAATCATTAACCCCAAAATTTTATGACCAACAAACACAAATCTTTATTTCCGGTTATACTTTTTTTCATTCTAACTGGATTTGGCAATTTGGCTTTTGCTCAGGGGCCAGGACCAGGGCAAAGACCTGCCCCATCCCTTCCTCCGATTCCCATAAAAGGAGATACAACCCACACCTTAACCAAGCATTTTATAGCGGCTACTGCTGCCCCCAAAATGCCTGATGCAAGTGGGTTTATTCAGCGTTGGCTGGTGCTAGAACCCATCAAAAAAAATATTGTTCGGAACAATATTTTCACGGATAACTACCTAAGAACCACTTTTGCCACCGATAATTTTTCCAACGATTATCGCATTATTCCCAAAACTGGCGAAATGGTAAAAGTCGGCGACCAAAATCTACAATGGTATGCTTTAGATTGTAAGACATTCAATTTCAACCTCTTTCATTTCACATATGCTCTTAACAAACCACGATATGGCATTCTGGTTTGGCTTGTAACCGTTATCAATTGCACCGAAGATATCGAGAACGTAAGGATGTCGGCTGGTTGTAATTCGGGAAGTATGTGGTGGCTAAATGAACAAGAAGTTCTACTACTATCAGGCGACCGAGATATGATTGCAGATAATGTTACCTCACAGCGCTTAACGCTAAAAAAAGGAAAAAACATCATCAGAGGAGCAGTGATTAACGGACCAGGTATTGCCAATTTTGCAGTGCGTTTCATTGACGAAAAAGGATTACCTGTAAAAAACTTCACCATCAGTAATGAGTAGAATTGTCAGGGTGCTGAAACGCTGAGAAAATTCATACTTACCCAATTAAACACATTCTAATGAAACGAATTACACAAACCTTTATAGGCTGCCTGTTGGCTTTTTCATTTTTTCAGCCATCAAAAGCGCAGGTCGGAAGACCCTTTATTCATGACCCTTCTACCGTTGCCGAATGTGAAGGCAAATACTATACCTTTGGTACTGGCGGTGGTGGATTAATATCGAATGACGGCTGGACATGGTATGGCGGCGGCGTAAGACCGGGGGGCGGAGCCGCTCCAGATGTTATCAAAATTGGCGACCGCTATCTCGTCATTTACGGGGCTACGGGTGGCTCATCCAATCACAAAGGGGCAATTCTGACGATGTGGAATAAAACCCTCGACCCCAAATCACCAGACTTTCACTATTCTGAACCTATCGTAGTGGCTACCTCAGATGGTTATGAAGAATGTGACGCCATCGACCCTGGAGTAATGTTAGACCCGACTACTGGTCGTCTTTGGCTTTCGTATGGTACTTATTTTGGATTCACTCGGATTATCGAATTAGACCCTCAGACAGGAGGTGTTAAGAAGGGAAATAAACCCGTTGATGTAGCCATTGTTTGTGAGGCCAGTACGTTGGTGTATCGAGATGGTTGGTACTACTTGCTGGCTACGCATGGAAGTTGCTGCGACGGAGCCAATTCTACCTATAATGTCGTGGTGGGTCGCTCGAAAAAAATAACTGGCCCGTATATAGACAACGTAGGCAGAAGTATGCTCGAAGGAGGTGGGAAAATGGTAGTAGCTACTCGTGGTGATTTGATAGGCCCTGGGCATTTCGGACACATTATTCTCGAAAAAGGAGTAGAGAAAATGTCTATCCATTATGAAGCAGACTTAGAGCAAGGGGGTCGTAGTGTGCTGGGTATTCTTCCAGTAGTTTGGAAAGAAGGCTGGCCTGTGGCCGGAGAAAAATTTAAAGAAGGCACGTATGAAATCGAATCAGTACGAAGAGGATACGCTTTAGAATTGGCCGTTGATTTTACAAGAATGGTAGGGGGACAACGTGGCTTTGGCCAAGCGAACAATGAGCCGATTAAGCCCGTTCCGGCTCAAAAATTAGACGATGTCATCAAGGGTTGGCCAGCGGGCAATATCAATCTTCGGATTGGTGATTACATGTCTCGTCCGCACCAAAAATGGACAATTACCGATGCCCCTGATTCGACTGGCTATTTGGGTGGCCCATATTATAAAATTGTGTTGGCAGGTACCAACCGAGCCTTAGCAGCCACAGCCAATGCCGAAGTCGTCACAGTACCCGAATTCACCGGTTCACCTGAACAATTATGGAGAATTGACCAATTAACAGATGGGGCCTATCGCATCATGCCGAAAATCATACCCAATTCAGGCAAAAAATTAGCCTTAGTTTCTGCTGGTGATAGCACCCCAACGTTGGCAGAGTTTGATTTTGGAAGCGATAATTCTAAATGGAATTTTAGGAGTCATTAATCATTTTGATAAGAAGAGGCTGCCCAAAAGTTAGAGCAGCCTCTTCTAAAATTTTCGTAGAAGCTGTTTATTTTATAAATAAAAATGAGGAAAATTTAGTCAAGGCAAGACGCTAAATGAGGATTTTAGCAACGCAGTATTGGCTAAATTTAACCATTTTGAACTTAACAAGATTAACTTAAACAGCTTCTTAATCAATTACTTCTGGTCGTCATCACCCATAATATCGTAGCCTCGCCACTTAAACTCTTTGGCTAAACCCGAAGCTGCTGGCCAAGCAATTTGATGTTGTGCACTCGCCACCCATTTACGTCGGTGTTCTTCGGTATCGAACGAAATCTGTATTTGATAGTTATAGTTTGTCGGCTCGGCTTGAATCTCTTTTTGAATGTTTTCAGGGAAAAGTCTGAGGCATTTTGAACCTAAATATCCTTCTTGAACCGTCATGGCAGGTACGTAGATTGAGTAATACATCTTCTCGAAAGCCTCGGCATTTTCTTTTGGAACAATGAAATCCATCTGTAAACCTATGGCTTTGGGTTTAATCAATGGTTTGTTGATAGTCATCATTTTTTGTTTTGATGCCGCCACACCAATCACCAAAAGTTCTAATTCGCTTCCAGGATTACTATTGACCGTTAGAGTTTCACCTAACATTCCGTAAAAAACATCATCGGTTTTGAAAGATTGTTTTTCTGAACCAATCGCCACCGAACCCGAGCCTTTTAACACATAATACACTTCTTCGATTCCTTCGAGTTTGCGAGTTGCCGCACTTGCCGCAGGAATAACAACATGGTCAACGTGATTCCAATCAGTACTAAAAACCTCACTGCCAATTACTCTGCGATACATGATACCATTGCCTTGATAAGCCGTAGCATTAGCTTTGAGTTTATCGGCTTCTAATCTACCATAAACAAAACTCGGAATGGGTTCGGTCATGGCATTTTCACGGGTATCTCCCAAATCAAAATTATCAGTCTTACCTTTTACTTGACTTACCGCATAATTCATCCATTTAACGGGTTGATTACCACGATTATAAATGGCGTGAGAATCTCCCATTTTGCAAGGTACAACGGCAGGAGCTTTTATTGTGGCCGTTCGACCATTTATCGTAAATTCAGCTTCACCACTTAGTAAAACGTACATTTCTTCGATTCCATGGTGGAAATGATGCCCAATACCCGATCTCCCTTCGATTGTTCCCGTATGGAGGTATAAAAAATTGGTAACAAGGTCGTTTCTACCGACTAATTGCGTAAACCCCATCGTTCCTGCACCTGCATGAACGGCCGTCAGTGAGCGATATTTTGAAGGGTCGTTGGGTATGATTCTTTTTAGAAGATTCTGAGAGTGAACCACCAAAACAACCCATGAAAATGCCATTGTGAATCCTATTTTTTTCATTTTTTTGAGGTTAAATGGTTGAATTTATTTATTGGGCAAAGCAAAAACCACGTAGGCTTTGGGCAATGCCCCTTTTTTGATACTCTGATTATAACTGTCTTTGGTGAAATTTGAAGCCGCATTTACCACCAAATACTGCTTGCCTTTGTGTTGATACATAATCGGTTGCCCGTTGACTTCGTAGCTCAATGTTGTTTCCCAAAGGGTTTTACCGTTTTCATCATCAAAAGCATAGAGTTTTCCTCCTTTGGCAGTGGCAAAAACCACTCCCGTACTTGTTACAACCATTCCTTTACGCAATGTACCACCCGGAGCCCCAAAGTTTGGATTACCCTTGCCATAAAGCGAGTCTAAACCGATTGGTTTTCGCCATTTGATTTTACCAGTATTCAAATCATACGCCACCACCGACGACCACGGAGGCCCAAGCAAGCCTGGCCATTCGAGTCCATAATCGGTCGTATATCGTTCGGCTGGATGTTCAACTTCTGCTGGATAATCGCTCATAGCAGGTAAGGTCTTGGCATCAGGTTTAATTTTTGCCCCACCATTGGCAACTATTGGCCCTTCAATTGGTTTGATATTCACGTTTCGGCGAGGAAAATTTATCCTGTTTGGATTGCCACCTAGGTACTTATAAAGTGCCGTTACGGCAGCTTCATCCACATGCACAAAACTTGGCATTTGGCCTTTCCCGTTTGAAATGACGCTTTTAAATTCATCTATCAACAATTTTTGTCCGACTCCTGTAAGTTTTGGCCCTACGCCACCTTCCATTTTTGCCCCGTGACAGGTCTGACAAGATTTTTTGTAGAAAGCCAAGGCTTGTTTTTCGTCATAAGCTGTAAAAGTTGGCAATGGTGGGGCTCCAACTTTATTGAGTCTATAAATCGAGGCGTGTTCTTGCGTCATCACGTACATGATGCCCTTGTTGGGGTTAGCACCTGTATTACCATAATTGGCACCGCCCAATGCTCCTGGCATCATGATTGTTTCGTATTGATCACTTGGCGGAACAAATAAGCCACTTTTAGCAGTTTTTAACCGGTTCAACCACATTTCCCTGTCTGCTTTGGTGAAATACGGATTCAGATTTTTAGCGTTTACTTCGTGGTGCGTAAATGAAGGAACAACGGCTGGAATCGGTTGAGTTGGAGAAGCCTTATCTCCGGGCATTTTTGTATCTGGAAAAGGCCGTTCTTCAATCGGAAAAACGGGCTGACCTGTGAGTTTATCAAACACAAACACAAAACCATGTTTGGTAGCTACCGAAACCGCTTCAATGCTTTTGCCTTTATAATTAACCGTTAATAATTGCGGAGCTGGCGAAAGGTCGTAATCCCAAATATCATGATGCACGGTCTGATAATGCCAGATTCGTTTACCAGTTCGGGCATCGAGTGCTACTAAGCAATTTCCGAACAAATTATCGCCCAATCTATCAGCTCCATAATAATCATACGTTGGCGAGCCAATGGGCAAATAAGCGATTCCAGTTTTAGTATCTACCGTAATTTCACTCCAAACATTTACGCCACCTACATACTTGTAGGCATCTTTTGGCCAGGTTTCGTAACCAAATTCGCCCGGATGAGGAATTGTATGAAAAGTCCATTCTAATTTTCCAGTTACCACATTGTATGCTCTGATGTGTCCTGGAGGTGAAAAATACCCTTCTCCCGGAGCCGAACCAAGTATTACTAAATCTTCAAATAGTACACCCGGCATCATAGATTGCATTCGGCGGATTGACTCAGGCTCACGGTCGAGTCCTACACGCATATCTACATAGCCGCCATTTCCAAAAGATTCAATCGTTTTACCTGTTACGGCATCAATCGCTTGAAGGCTGTTATTCAGTGTAAAAATGATTCTTTTATCTTTTTTGTCTTTGCTTTCCCAGTAATTGATACCACGACGGCTAATTCCCATCAAACCTGTATGAATCCAGATTTCCTTTCCAGTAAGTGTATTCAGAGCAATCAACGAATTGTTTTTCGCAACTAAATACATGACTGTATCTACAACTATCGGACTCGAAAAATTAGGAAATTCGTCATCTGTCGGATAATACCAAGCTACTTTTAGTTGATTTACATTTTCTTTAGTGATGTCGGAGCCTTCAAAATATTTGGATTGCTCGGAGCTTCCGCCGTAGTGAGTCCATGTGTTTTGGGGTTTAATAGGCTCATCTGCTTTGAAGCTAAGGCAAATAAAACACAATAAAATAGTAACCAAGCCTGAATAAAAAATTGGTTTCATCAGAATACAAGTTAGGTTTAATGGACATTAGGCACTTCCAACGTGTAAGACAAGTTTATTTTAAATATATGGCAGTACTCAAGGACAGAACATCACTACCCCGTTGATTATCAGAGTTTTACACCAGACACCATTCTTCTGTCGCCCAGCGAGTGTCGCCCAGCGTCTTTTTTCAATGTCTGTGAGGGCTACTTTGGTTCGCAAGCAATCCATCAGTAACCATCTTACCGCATGCTTAAACATCCGTATTCAGATTTTTCTCACTTATCCTCCCTCCTATTTCACTATATTGTCAGTTAATCAGTTACCAATCTCAACTCGGTAAAGCGAGGCGAAGGAACATTATTCTTGGTGCTAATCTTAATGTTAATCGTCTCATTATCAAGGTTTTTTATTCGGATGGATTTGTTTTCAGTTTCACTATTTTCAACAGGCTTTTCATTGATAACTATGGAGATGTTTTCCAATTTAAAACCATCTAATGCACTTATTATCAAAACTTTGCCTTGTTTGTTTTTATTCGAAAATTGATACGAAATAGACGAACGGGTACTCCGCCAAAATTGCTCATCGTCGTAACCCGAAATGCTCTTTTCTCCTTTGTAGTTATGATCCACTTCGGGTTGTTGTTCACCACAAATTACTTTGTCAATAGTTCGAGCTTCGAGCGCCAACTGTTGAGCTTCTTTTTGTTTGACAGTTGCTTGATGATTTTCATATTGTGCTTGAGTGAAAGCCTGAAAATACATCTGATAGCGGGCATCATGAATCTCAAAAAATGGTTGAAGTAGCAACGAATCTAACGTAAATCTCAGATTACCAGCGGGTTTTATTTTTGATAAATAATTGCCTTTGTCCTCAACCAAAGCGTAAGCTTTGGCCATCGGATAAAGTGGGCCTTTGGTTTCGTGTCCCATTCGACTGTCATCGGCAAAAAGCCCGACCAAATCAGCCGTTGAAGTTTTGGCGGCTAAAACAATTGGCCCATGCACAAAAGCTGCCCAATTTGAGCCATCGGGTAGCGTCTCTAAATGGGTGGTAGTTTTGAAACGCACGGTGATTTTATCGCCCGATTTCCATTTTCTATTGATGGAAGCATAGTTATTTCCTGTTTTTGTTGCTTGAAAAACTTTGCCATTGACCAAAACCTCAAAGTTTTCAGCCCATTTGGGTTGGCGAATGTTTAGGGCAAAGGTTTGAGATTTAGCTATTTTCAACTCAAAGGCTGATTCATTTTTGTAAGGGAAATCGGTATTTTGCTCGACTTGAATGCCTCTTTCTTTCCAATTTAGCGAGGATGGAATAAACAAATTGACGAAAACATCATTTTCGGAATGGCTATAAATCAACTCGCCGTATTTTGTATGGTTTTCGATGCCCGAACCTACGCAGCACCACATACTTGTGTTGGGTTGTGAATAAACTCGGTAATGGTTAGGGCGAATGGGCGTGAAATAAACGAACCCGCCCTTTTCGGGATGTTGACTTGATAGAATATGATTGTAAAGCGTTCGTTCATAAAAGTCTAAGTAGCTGGCATCGTTTTTATCTAAAAAAAGTGCTTTGCTGAGTCGCAGCATATTGAACGAATTGCAGGTTTCGGGGCCTTGATTAGAAGCCAGCATTTTACTGAAATCATTCACCGGATTAAAATGTTCTCGCACGCTATTTCCGCCAAAAGCTACGCTTCGAGTTTGTGAAACATTCTGCCAAAAATAGTGAGCAGCGCCCGACAACTCTTCGTTTTTAGTGAGGGAAGCAATTTTTTCAAAACCAATCACTTTCGGAATCTGTGTATTGGCATGAAGCCCCGTAAGTTTATCTTGTTTTTGAATCAAGGGATTCAAAATTGCTTGGTGATTCAGTTTTTGGGCGGTTTCGAGGTATTTTTTGTCGTTGGTGAGAATATATAAATCAGCAAAAACCTCATTCATTCCGCCGTGTTCTGTCCGAAGTATTTGCTGGATTTTCTCGTCGTTGAGGGGTTTTATTAATTCGATGAACCAGTCGCCTAAACCAATCAAAATCTGTTTGGCTTGTTGGTTACCTGTAAACTCATAGGCATCTCGAAGCCCCGCAAAAAGTTTATGAATGTTGTAAAGTGGCACCCAAGTGTTGTTGAGCCCGAAGCCGCTACCGTCAATATCGCCTTTGTGGATTCGTTCCCAAAATACTTTTCCTTGCGGAATTCCACCCACATAACCATTGCCATTTTTGGCTTGGCAGCGAGCCAATTCGGCAATCATGTATTCGAGCCGTTGTTTTAACTCCGCATTACCAGTACTGGCATACATCATAGCCAAAGCTGATAAATAATGCCCTCCAATATGGCCATCAAGTCCCGAGCTTTCCCAGTTCCCATATCGCTCTGCTTTCAGCGGTAAACCTGCATCAATGAGATAAGGAGCAAGTAATTTATCAGGATTGAGTGCCAAAATATATTTCAAATCAACGTCTTGGGCATTTTTGAAAACACCATTTTTTAGCTTAACCTCCTGTAAAGCAAATGTTTGCATTTGTGCATTGGCACAAAAGGAGAAGGCAAGAAATGGGAAAATGTACTTGAATTTCATTTTAAATTAGTTACTCTTTACTCCCAACACTTGATTTAAAGATTGATAACGATGGTCGAAATGCTCTTGGCTGGCATATCAAACGTTATGTTTTTATTCACGATATTCAAATTCTTTTTTTCGAGATTGGTAGTTTCGGTAGTGGTGTAGGAGGTAATACCCGATGCTGTGAGACCTTGTATTTGGACATTTTTAACGACGAAATTGTCAGGGTTGATAATGACCATAACGATTTGATTGTCTTTCTTGTACGTAGTCGTTTTCAGAAAAACACTACTGCTTGCTTTGGTTTCAATCCTGATGAATCCTGGTCTGATAAATTTTGAAAAATGCGAGTAGGCATACCCTCTTTTTAATACTTCGCCAAATGTGGTACCTTCTTCGCCATCTCCGATAAATGAATAATATCGTTGCAAATACCACCAGATGTAGGCATTCCAGTTCACCGTCATTGCATCATGAATACCCGTAAGCATTTTGATGGTTTCATCCCATTTGGCTGATTCTGAGTAGGTGCTCCATTTGGGTGCTCCGGTGTTTCCGGTGTTCAGGTTCAGGAGGTATTCCGTCATCCAAATTTCCTTTTTCTTTTGCTCCGCAACAGGAAATTTCGCAGTGCCTGAGCCGTAAGTGTGCCCAGCTATAATGTCTATTTTTTTAGCAGCCTCTTCATCATTCAAGATGGCATTTGTCATGGCTTGATTGAAATTGAGTGATTCTGGTGCAGCTAATTTTGCCCCGATTATATCACCCGGTGCTTTCAAAAAATTAATCATATCTTGGGCTGTCCAGTCGCAAGATTCATACGTTGGCTTCCAATCTGGCTCATTTTGAATAGAAGCCACATCTACTTTAGCCCCATTTTTCTCCATGAATCTCAAGTACTCATTCATATAGTTTTTATAAGCCGTGTAGTTTTCGGGTAACAAAACCCCACGGACATCACTATTATTGTCTTTTAGAGCTGGAGGCGGCGACCACGGACTTGCCAGTACCATTATTCCTCTTTTATTAGCCTCTTTTACTGCCTCCACTATGATAGGCCAATCGTTTTTATTTGATGACATTCTTACTCTAAACAAACTCAATCCTAATTCATTATCTCCCGTACCGAATGCTTTCTGAGCTTCGGCTGGTTTTAATGAAACAGTCCCCCACATTCTATTTGCTCCACCAAAGCCGGTTATGGTTTGATAAGTAAGCGAGGGGTTAATTTCTAAAACCACGGTTGGAGTTGTGGTCGTGTTTACGCTTACATCCTCTGATTTTTTACATGAATAAAGGAACGAACTGAGGGTAACTCCTACAAGTAATATTTTTTTCATCGGGGGTACTATTAATCGGGAACCGAAGCTCCCCATCATCTACAAGTTGATTGGGGTTGCATTTCGGTTCCTTTATTTGCTGTTTTTAAGGCTTACTTTACCTTTGTCAATTTCATATCGCCTCGTTCACTTTTTATAAGCAATTCATTCTCATTCACTACCTCGCCAGTGTAGCTCAACTTGCGGTCGTTGAGTGAGATACTATACGAGAATTTCTTACCGTCTATTTTTCCTTCTTCTAATTTGGCTTCGCCAAATTGGGTTTTCCAAGTACCCGTTAGGGTGTTACCCTCTACTTTGAAAGTGTAGTTTACCTCAAATGTTCCGTTTGGTGTTTCACGAGTGCCTTTCCAGTTGCCATCAATGGTGTTTTGGGCAAACACCACTACACTTGAAACAATCATCATTACGACTAAAAGTGCTTTTTTCATGGTTTTAATGGTTTAGAGTTAAAATTTACTTGAACAGTAATTGAGCAAATTGGTAAATATCGTGTCGCCAAACGGGCCAAGTATGTCCGCCAGCATATTCGCTGTAATGGTATTTGATGCCCATTTCATCGAATTTTTTCATCATAATTTGGCAATTGGCATGGGCAATGTCTTCTTTGCCACCTTGCGAAATCCAAAACTCTTTGATGTTAGCATTGATTTTATCTTTGTTCGAGTTCATGAATTCATACTGTGGGTCTGAAAGTTTGGTATTATTTGCCCACCAGCCCGAACTAAAAACACCGAGATAATTGAACATATCTGAATTGCGAACGCCTGCGTGAAGTGTCTGCAAACCACCCATCGAAAGACCTGCCAACGCACGATTTTTGCCATCTGTTAATACTTTGTAATTGGACTCAACAAACGGAATAAGTGCATTTTTTAGCTCATTTTCAAACTGATTGAGTTGTGGCAAACCAAATCCTGCAATACCCCCTCCGCCAGAAAAGTTACCATCCATCATCACGATTACCATCGGTTTAGCTTTCTTTTCGGCAATGAGGTTATCCAAAATCAAATCGGTTTTACCTTGTGTAGCCCAACCTCGTTGGTCTTCGCCACCGCCGTGAAGTAGGTAAACGGCAGGATATTTTTCAGTAGCATTATCGTAGCCTGGTGGCGTATAAATGTATGCCTCACGCCAAGAGTTAATTACTTTTGAATAGTATTTTTTGATGCGAATCTCACCATGTGGTACATCTTTCATGGCATAAAAACCGCCTTCTTTGTACGGAATTTCGATGCCACTAGCCATTCTGCCCATGCCGTAAAACGTTTCGCTGGCAGGGTCAGCTACGGCTACACCATCAATTAAGAGGGAATAATAATGAAACCCACGGCTTACCGAATCTGTCGTAACATTCCAAAAGCCGCTGGTGTCTTTTACCATGTCGTATTTTTTGCCCAAATCAATTTGCACTTTCTGTGCGTCAGGAGCTTTTACTTTGAAAATCACTCGATTGTCGGGCAAAATCTGTGGATATTTGGCATTTCGGATATTGCTTGCGGCAGGTGTACCCAGTACCGAATACTTGGTAAAAGTGCTTGGATTGGTTGGTTTAAACAAAAACTGCGAAAACATATACAATCCATTTTTCCAAACTTTAAAGTCGTGAACACCTGCTTCTACATAATAAATATGAGGCACGTCGTTTTCGTACATATAATCGTGCGTACGCTTGCTGAATGTGATTAAACCATCGGCGTCGCCACAACTTATCCAAAGCAATTTTAATTTCTTTTTAGCCTCCTCAGGATTAGGCAATAGTTCTTTGGGAGCTTTTGTGTTCGGGGCAGAAGAAAACCCGCCCACCCAAGCGAATTTATCGAGATTTCCTAAACCGAAATTCAACGATTGCCCCCCTCCCATCGAAAGACCTGCAATGGCACGATTTTCACGGTCGGTCAAGGCTGAATACTTTTTCTCAATGAATGGAATGAGGTCATTGAGTAAGTCTTTTTCAAATGTAGCAAAGGCTTCTACTTTATCTTTATCGAAAATATTGCCCACGGCACGGTCGTCTTTCATAGCACGTCCATTGGGCATTACTACAATCATTGGCTGAATTTTTCCCTCGGCATAGAGGTTATCCAAGATATTTTGTGGATTGGCGCCTTTTAACCATTCGAGGTGGTCACCTCCAATGCCGTGAAGCAAGTAAAAAACGGGGTATTTTTTCTTTTTGTCGTAGTTTGGGGGTGTATAAACCAAGGTTTTACGAGTGCTTCCTACGGTTTTGGATTCATACAACACCGTATCAATTTTACCTTTGGCGATGCCCTCTCGGGCTTTTTCATAACCTTTGGGCATTTCTTTTTCGGTACTTTGGGCAATAACTTGTACCGCTAACGCAGCAAAAATCAGGATGGAAAGGAGTATTTTTTTCATATTAGAATAGTGATCTAACCCATGCCAAAACAACGATTTGGCATGGGTTCATGTGAATTACTTAAAAAGCAGAGGTGCAAGTTGGTAAAGGCTCCGTCGCCACGTTTGGAATTCGTGAGCTGTACCTTCCGAAACGTAACTTACAGCGTTGAATCCCGCATTTTTTAGCTCATCCCCAGCTTTCCGAACCCCATCGGGGCGTTCTTTACTACCACAGCTAATGAAAATTAATTTAGGTTGTGGTTTATCCTTAAAGTCAGTTGAGGCATAAATACCGCCACTTAACAAACCATAGTAATCAAAAACATCTGGTTTGTTTAAGGTAATGGTTTTGGTTTCCATGCCACCCATCGAAAGCCCTGCCATAGCTCGTTTTTCTTTTTTGGCAATCGTTCTAAAATTAGCATCCACATAAGGGATCAATTCATCAACCAATACCGTTTGAAATGGCTCAATTTTGAAAGAGCGCATACCGCCTCCACCTTGTCCGGGGCGTACATCGTTGGTCATACCATAGGTGCAAACAATGATGAAGGGTTTTATTTTGCCATCGGCTATCAAATTATCCATAATCAAATTGGCTCTACCTTGGTTCATCCAAGCGGTTTCGTCTTCACCCCAACCGTGTTGTAGGTACAAAACTGGATATTTGTCTTTGCCTTTTTCATAACCAGCAGGCGTATAGACAAATGCTCTTCGAGAAGTACCAGTGCTTGGAGATGGAAATAGAATTTGTTGTACATTTCCGTGAGGTACATTTTTGAGTGCATAAAAATCTTGGTCTTTGGCAGGAATTTCGATGCCACTTTCCCAACGAACCGAACCATAATAGTTTAACGTGCCTGGGTCATTGAATTTTCCACCGTCAATTCTTACGTTGTAGTAGTGAAAACCTTCATCCAGTGGCCCTTCGGTAGTTCCCATCCAAGAGCCATCTTCGGCCTTGGCGAGTTTGGTACCGCCACGGCCGCCCAAACCTAAACTAACTCTCACGCTATCGGCAGCAGGAGCAATAATTTTGAAACGAACGTACCCTTGCGAGTTTACCATGGGGTATTCTTGCTGTGGTTGATTAAGCACCGAAGGTTTGAAGTCTTCGATAATGGCAGGCTGTTGTGCCCAGCACAACCCACTGGATAATAAAGCCAACATGATGGCTGTTACAAATTTGTTTTTCATTGTTAAAAAGGTTTTATAGAGGTTTAATTTTTCACTTAAATAGTTCTTGCAATGAACTGGCTAAGAACAACTTACAATTCATCCAAGTATGCCCACCCGAAACGATGAGCGGTTTAATCTTGATTTTCTTTTCTTCAAATAAGGCAATGTTTTTCTTTACGCTTTCATAAAGAAAATCGTCTGTACCTACGCTGATGGTAAACAATTTGACTTGTTTGTTTATCAAATCGGCGTTTGGAGTCCAGTTATCGAAGTTTTTCTTGAATTCTTCGGTAGCTGTAAATGGGGCATACGAACAGATGTAGCCAAATTTATCGGTATTGGTAAATCCGATATTGAGTGTTTGACCACCGCCGACCGAGAAACCAGCTACAGCACGGTTTTCTGAGCCTGCCTTTACGGGGTAATTGTCTTCAATAAAAGGAATCACGTCATTGACCACATCTTTGGTAAAATCAGGCATAGGGGCAGGACGTACATTGCCATAAGGCATTACTATAATCATCGGTTTGGCTTTGCCTTGGGCAATGAGGTTATCGGTAATCAAATTGGCTTTGCCTACTTTTGTCCATGTTTCTTCGGTGTCAGAGCCGCCATGAATCAAATACAAAACAGGGTATTTGGTTTTGCCACTGGCATCAAAATTTGGTGGCGTATAAACCAACAACTGACGAGTGGTATTTAGTGATTTTGAGTTGTAAAGCTGATATGTAACCTTGCCATGTGGCACATTTTGTAAGGAATGAACCAAAGGCTTATCGCCAGGAATCTCCACTATGCTACGCTTAAAACGTTCATTTGCAAATACATAAGTATTGTTGGGGTCATTTATCTGAACGCTATCCACATAAAAACTGTACGGATAAATATCGGGCGTAACAGGCGGAACGGTTACACTCCAAATGCCAGCCGTATCACGGGTCATCGCCACAGGCGATTTCAGAAATTCTCCACTCAACGAAACCCTTTTAGCCGTTTTAGAAAAATACTTAAACGTAATGCTTTTATCAAGGTGTACGTTGGGCGAGCTAATGGCAGGTGGACGCTGTGCCAACAAGCTATTTCCTACAAAAAGTAGGATGAGTACCCATATATTTTGTGATTTCATGATAAATAGGTGCTTTAGTTGAATAAAACTGGCAAGGTTTCATTGAGGTACTTTTTCACGTTCATCCAAGTATGGCCACCATCAGTAACGTAACTTTTGAAATTGATTTTCTTCTCTTTCAAGTAGTTCTCCCATTCAGTAGTGCCTTTGTATAAAAAATCTTCTGTACCAATTCCTGAGAAAAGCAATTTGAAATCTTTGTTAGTTTTGGCTGGGTCTGCCGTAATATTCGTGAAGCTTTTATCCATCTCAGCAGGCGAAATGTATGACGCATAACTACATACGTAAGCAAATTTATCTACATTGTTGAAAGCTGTACGAAGCGTTTGTCCGCCACCACGAGAGAAGCCACCGATGGCACGGTTATCACGATTATTGATGGTTCGATAGTTCTTCTCAATGTAAGGAATAACCTTCGTAACTAAATCAGTTTCAAACAATTTCATGCGTTTGAGGGCATCTTCACCGTCACGGCTCATGACATCCGAAGGCTTATCTTTGCCCGTTTGTTCGGCAATTCGTGCCAATGGGTTTCCGTAAGGCATCACTACAATCATCGGTTTTGCTTTGCCTTGTGCAATCATGTTATCGAGCATCAGATTTACTTTTCCTACTTTCCAAAACGTCTCTTCGGTGTCGGTTGTACCACTAATCAGGTAATAAACTGGGTATTTTTTGGCAGTTTCTTTATTGTAACCAGGTGGCGTATAAACTACCACCGTACCTGTAGAGCCTTCTACCGAGGGATAATATTCGTAAGTAACAGCACCATGGGGTACATTTTGC
Source organism: Spirosomataceae bacterium (assembly GCA_046329195.1). Classification (GTDB taxonomy): domain Bacteria; phylum Bacteroidota; class Bacteroidia; order Cytophagales; family Spirosomataceae; genus JAXLVB01. The sequence goes on from JAXLVB010000002.1 coordinate 955,598, forward strand.
AGGGCGTAAATAGCAGGAGAATCCGAAGGGATTTCTACTAAACTTCCTTTAAAACGCTCATTGGGGAATAAATAGGTATTGGCGGGGTCGTTTACGGTCACGCCATCAACTTTGAAGCCATAAGGATAAATATCTGGTTTGATTGGCCCGACTGTTATTGACCAAACACCATTTTCACCCTTAGTCATAGGCACATTTGCCGAACCAAATTGGTTGCCATCGAGCAAAACCGTGGTAGCATTGGGTGCCAAATAAGAGAAAGTTACCGTTTTGTCGACGTTTACTTTTGGTGAAACAACGATTGGCCCACGAGGGGGTTGTCCAATCGTTAATCTTGGTAGCACCAACAAAACTAAAAGGATAAAAAATACGACATTTTTTTTCATGATTTTATAGAGGTTTAGATGTGTTACTTAAAAAGTTTGGGAGCGATTATGCTCAAATAGTGTTTTACGTTCATCCATGTGTGACCACCTTCGGTAATCAGGCTTTCATATTTTATTTTCTTTTGGTCTAACACCTGCATAAACTCCTGATTTACAACATACAACCCATCTTCTTTACCAACACCAATCCAAAGTAGTTTGAGGTTTTTATCGGTTTGGGCTGGGTCTTTGAATGCCGCTTCATTGTTGCGGTCGAATTCATTTTTTAACATGCCAGGGGCAAATCCACAGACATAAGCGAATTTGTCAGAATTATTGAATCCAAAGTACATCGTTGTACCACCACCTCCCGAAAAACCAGCAATGGCTCGGTTGTCTTTGTTGTTGATGGTTCGGTAATTTTTCTCTACAAAAGGCATGAGATTTCCGAAAAAATCTTTCTTAAATTCTTGGAGATTATCCCAATTTCGTAAGCTACCTGATGATTTACTGATAACTGGGAAGGCTCTTCCGTAAGGCATCACGATAATCATGGGTTTGGCTTTTCCTTGGGCAATTAGATTATCAAGAATGATATTAGCTCGACCAACTTTTGTCCAAGTTTCTTCGGTATCAGTTGTTCCATGAAGTAAATAAAGCACTGGATATGAGGCCTTTGTATTAGTTTCGTAACCCGGCGGTGTATAAATAACCACTGGTCGAGTACCGAGTTCGGGCGACTGATAGTAGCGATAAGAAACCGTTCCGTGCGGAACATTTTGTAACGAATGCACCAATGGCGTACTGCCTGTAACTTCAACTACACTATTTTGAAAACCTTCATTCGGAAAAATAGCCGTATTGTTAGGGTCTGCCACCGAAACGCCATCTACAGTAAACGAATACGGATACATATCTGGCTTAATTGGACTGGTTTTCACCGACCAAACGCCTTGCTGGTCTTTGGTCATGGTCAGAGCTGTTTTTTCAAACTGACCGCTCAACTTCACTTCATTGGCTTTTGGAGCATAAAATCTAAAAGTAACGCTGTTGTCAGCATGTACTTCGGGCGACACCACATTGGGGCGTGGTGTGGGCTGGGCAAAGCAGAGATTTGCACACAGAATTGCACCACAAAAAAGTAAAAGTGATTTTATTTTCATAATTTAAGGATTGATTATTAATCACTTAGCCCATTCCTTACCTTCGGGCGTTCTTCTCCATTCAAAATATTTGTCCAAAACTTTCATGGCATCTTCACTCGGAACTGGCCCCATGTAAGCTTTTTGGTTAAAATACATCACCTTAGGATTTTTAGGCGAAAACGCTTCCCATTTCGGCACCGAACCGCCATTGGGATGACCGTATTTGGCAAAATTTGTCCAATATGTCATGATGGTTTCTGAAACAGCTTCGTCGGTCGGGGTACGGTTTTGGTCGGCTGGGTTCAAGTTTCCAAACACAAAAGCCACATCTTGCCCATGAGGCGAACCGTAACCATACTTAGGTGAGCCTACTGGATGTTCTGGGTGTTGGTCGAGATAATAATAAAATACTTTTTCTTTGGAAGTTTGGGCTTGCAAATTCGCCCAAGCCCATGTTTGCCAGCCAAAAGCCGCATCACGTGCGAGGTCACGGGCAGTTTTCGGCACATTGCTTTCGCCAACTGGATAGGCTTTTATCAAACTTTCGGCAAATTTACCGTAGCGTTTTTTTGTGCCTTCGATATAGTCTTTGGGTGTTTTAGGAGGTTGAAAACTGGCACCTTCGTCAGAATTATACCCGATTAGAACTGGGGTATGATTGTATTTGCCTTTTTCATATAAAATGTGTTGGTCATCAGGAATTACATAACCATCCACAATCGGCCAGCCGCCTGGTTGCCCAAAACCTCCTGGGAGTTTTTCGGCTGGAATCGCTCGCATTTCGGCTAAAGAATTTGCTCCTGCCTTTTTCATGAATTCTACGCCTTGGCTTTCTGCCAAAGACAATAATTTCATGTTTTCACCAGGGTAAGTGGTAATTCTGTTTGGACCAAACGAACCACCACTTTGCGAAATTGCTCCATGGAAAAGTCCTTTTGCCAACGGAGAAGCACAAAGCATACTCACAGCAATTCCGCCAGCCGATTCGCCAAAAATGGTTACTTTATTAGGGTTACCTCCAAACTGTTTGATATTTTCTTTTATCCATTTCAAACCAGCAATCATGTCCAAAAGGCCATAATTACCCGATGTTTTCTGAGCAGTTTCGGCACTAAGTTCGGGGTGTGCCAAAAAGCCTAATTGACCCACTCGATAGGCGATACTTACTAATATTACGCCCTTTTTGGCTAATTTTTCACCATTATAGACTGGCTCTGAGGTTGAACCAAAAGCAAAACCACCGCCATAAATCCATACCAAAACGGGCAACTTTTCATTGGCAGTTTTAGCTGGCGACCAAATGTTTAAGTACAAACAATCTTCACTTTTACCCGATGGTGGATTTCCACCCTGATACGGTGCAGGAGCAAATTTGGTGGTTTCTTTCACACCCGACCAACTTTGTGCTGGTTGTGGGGCTTTCCAACGCAATTCACCCACAGGTGGAGCCGCAAAAGGAATCCCTTTGAAAATTGCCAATCCGTTTTCAACACTACCTTGAATCAGACCTTTTTTTACTTTTACCGTTCCGCTGATTTGAGCAAAATTCAGCAATGGCACAAGCACAAAAATAAGGAATTTAATTGTTACAGAATTTTTCATAATTATCTGATTTACAATAAATTATTCCGTTTCATCCAATCAAAAAGCGGGTCTATCCAACCTTTTTGGCGAAAGATAAATCCGTGGTCGCCTTTCGGGAAAACGTGCATTTCAACTTCGACTTTGTTTTTACGCAGTTTTTCAAAATATTGAATACTGTTATCCACATCCACCACTTTATCATCGGCAGCGTGAGTAAGCCAAGTAATGGGCGTATTGGCTTTTACTTGTAATTCATTGGAGAACAAATCTTTGTCTTCCTGCGAGGGCGTTTTACCAATCAACGCATCACGAGACCCCCCGTGCGTGAGGGCATCTTGCATCGTGATTACTGGATAAACGAGTATCTGAAAGTCAGGTCGGAGATTGGTATTTTGAGGATTTTCGATGTAAGATTTTTCAAAATGTGTAGCGGCAGTACTGGCTAAATGTCCACCTGCACTGAAACCCATTACACCGATTTTATTTTTATCAATACCATATTTTTCGGCATTTTCTCGCAAGTATTTGATAGCCTGCTGCGCATCTTGCAAAGGTCCGATTTTCTTATCTGGCATGATTTCATCGCTTGGTAGGCGATATTTCAATACAAATGCAGAGATTCCTTTTTCGGCCAGGCTTTTGGCTGTTCCCAAACCTTCTCCATTATACACGATTACGCCATAACCACCGCCAGCAATTACGATTATAGCCGTACCATTTGGTTTTTCGGGCTTGATGTATTCGAGTGTCGGAACAGTTACATTGCGGTACATGCCACGGTCAAAAGTCTCCAATTTTTCAGTGGCTTTGGCGTTGGCAACCTGTGTAGGATATATTTTTATAATTTCCTGCGAAAAGGCGGAAAACCCACACAAAAGGAAGATTATTAAGAGGAATTTACTTTTCATTGTAAGGTTGAATTAAATAAATTTAATAAGCGACACGAATTGTCTGTGGGGACACAGACAATGGCAAGCATAGCATTTTTATTTTTTTGAATATTGCATCAATGCTTCGGCATAACGTTTGCCAAACTCACGCACACCTGCTGAGTCGAAATGCAAGCCATCTTTGACTGCTGTAATACCAGCCGACGACACCACCATAGCTTTGGGAATGGCTTGCGGAAGCGTAGCCATGATAGCATTATGACTGGCACACTTGCCCCCTTGCTCGGCAGCTACTAATTCGCCAGCCAACAATGGTATTGAGTTTGGAGCAATCCCCAAGTCTGCTAAAATATCATCGTAAATCTTTTTCACTTGGGCTGGCCAAGTTTTGTCACCCGTATTAGACTCTCCTTGATGAAGCAAAATTCCTTTAATCACACCCGATTTTTGGGCGATTTTTGCCATTTCTATCAATCTTTCATAAGGATTTCCGCCGTAAGCATTAGCCATGTTTATCATCCACGGCTTCTCTTTTGCCGAAGAATCAAGATAAGCTTTGTATTTTACCTTGTCAAAAATCTCAATTTTACTTCCCGCCACTGCCACATGAACCAAGCCAAGAGATTGATTTTGAGGCATATTTTGAATCATGGTTCTACCAAAGTAATCGGCAGGCGAAAGACGAGTATTACAACGGCAAAGTGGGGGTTTTGCAGCGTACCATTGTCCCATTTGCCTGCCAAGTTGGGGGCAATCTAAGGCTTCCAAGACTTTGAAACGGCTGTCGATATTGACGGTATCTTGTGCTTCTATTCGTGCCGCACCTTCCATATTTGACTGACCAATGCAGAGATAAATATGAAAATTGGGGTCTTGGGCGAAAAGATGGTTGGCTACAAATAGTAGGCAAATTGATGCAATGAATTTTTTCATGGTCAAAAAAGTGGTTTATTTTACCAAGTCAGTTGCACTAAAGAAACTCCCTGTTGGGGCAATTCAAAGTTAAGTTGTACAGTACTCGTACTTACTGATTTCCATTCAGGTGATGTAACTAGTTGTAATTGACTCGCTTGTTTTAATGTCTCAAACTGCTCTTGACTTATGGTTTGTGGGCTACCCATTGATTTCCATTTTTCAAAGGAATTACTATTTTTATCATCGACTCTATAATGATGTGCCAATACTTTTTTGCTTCCTAAACCATTTATTTTCAGTTTAATGCCCGAAGCCTTCCCTTTTAGATTATGGTCGTTATAATTCCATACCATTATCCACATCATGTTTCCGCTTTGGCTGGCTATGGCATTGATGTCGTTTTGCTCTTTTACACCTTTTTCGATGATGCTTGTGGCATTTTGTCCACCTTCAGCTTTTACCAAAAGCCTTTTCCCTTTCATTTGCCCGAACATTCTGAAAATGTTGAGAACCGGCTTATCAACCCCATTGGTAGCTAAATCTCTATATCCTGCAAACCAAGGCTGATTCTCAAATTCAAACGACCAACTAACCGCCCCTTTGAGGTTTACCTTGTAGCGATCCATCAGTTCATATATTCGGGCAAAAGAGGCAGCAGTATAGCTCGAATACATAGTGCCATTACGGTATGCGTATTTAGGTTCTCGTTTCTCAGAGCAAGCTGCACAGCCTTCTGGGTCACATTCGCCAATGATAATTGGAATATTTTTTAATTGAGGGAAGGAGTTTACAGCCTCAAAAGCCCGCTGAATATCTTTGAGTTGAGCACCCATGTTCATTACTACATGTCCATCTTTTAACTCTGGTGAGCCTTTGGCATGAAAACCAATGTATTGGAGCGGTGTACCTATTTTACCCGTGGCATAGTTTGTGCCCGTTAAGCAATGTTGAAGGAAATTTGTGAGGTATTTGTAGGCTTTTTCACTTCTCGGACTGGTAGTGTGCGGACCACCAATGGTACATTCTGGACAGGCTTTTTTTAATCCATCAGCCGCAAAGTCATACATTTTACAATACTCCTCGAATGTGCCCGACCAATAGGCAATATCTGGTTCATTCCAAACCTCCCAAAGCCAAGTACTTACCTCTTGCTTACCGTATCGTTCTATCGAATGTTTTACCCACTGATACACCAACTCACGCCATTTATTGTAATCATTAGGAGGATAAGTCCAGCCCGTCCATAGGTTCCCCCCTTTACTCCAATTATGTTCGTAAGGTTCAGGTTTTGAAGAAAGTGCCTTAGGCATAAACCCAATCTCCATCAATGGCTTCATACCTCGACCCACAAACGTATCAATAATGCTATCTACTACCACCCAATTGTAAACAGGCTTACCATTGGCATCTTCGGTATAGGCATCTGTATAGCCCCATTTTAGGTCAAAACCTGTGCTGTTTCCTTTGGACGTTAGCAAATTATGGACTCTTATATATACGGGTTCGGGGCTGAGATTTTGTAGTTCGGTCAATAACTTTTGACCATCTTTTTGAGTAGTATAATTGGGTTCATCATATCCAAAATACGCCCAAAAGGGTTTCATTTCACCGATTGATCTGGAGGCATCTACCTCAATTTCAACCATTTGTGCTTGACAAATAGTTGCTATCAAGAAAAAAATACCAATGCTTATACAAACCCTATTTTTCATCATTTTTCTGAAATTTTATCTTCAATGCTGAAATAGTCAAAATCGGCAAAACCGCCTATTTCTTTGGTGGCAAAATTGAATAAGCTGTATCGGTACCCCATAAAATGTGGTAGGGTATAAGGCATTTTTAGGGTTTCACCTATGTTCTTCCATGCTTTTCTATCAAGGCTGTAAAAGAAATGAGCCATATCAGCTCGGTCTTTGAAATTACACTCGGCTTTAAAGTAAATGGTACTTTGTGAAACTGACACTTTCTCTATTTCTGTGGCTTTACCGCCTTTGGTACTCACCATGATGATAGATTTCGTGCCATTTTCAACTTTTACCCCTACAAAACCGTAGTTTTTTTGCAATAAACCCAAGCCTGCTACATCGCCTTCCTTCATTTTTGAAGCATCAAGAGCAATCGAACCTGTGCTTTCTGGGCCAATGGTACGTTGCGTAAGTGTATTTTTTGCCGAAACGAAAGAAGTGTCAATTCTACCTGTTTTCAATCGAAGGAAACCTTTACGCTCGGTAAGCGACCATAGCGAATTATCGGGATTATGATTCCACTGCCAAACCAATGGCAAAGCTTGCTCACCTTTTTTTCGAATAAATTCATCGGAATTTACCAAATTTGGAATCAGGCTTTTATTAGCGGGAAGGCTTAGTGTCACTGGTACTTTACCATTTTCACCCAAGACTGGCCAGCCATCTTTCCACTCCACAGGAACTATATATGGAATGCGACCTACACCACCATTATCACGAAAAAGATAGGAAAACCAACGTCCATCGGGCGTATCAATCAAGCCCCCTTGAGCTACGCCCAAATCTTGCAAGCCAATTTTTCCTTCCCACGGCCCAGTGATTTTATCTGCACGGTGAATAAGCACGGTTCGCATTCCGCCACGTGGCCAAACAATGTTGAAAAGGTAATATTTGCCATTGTGTTTGAAAAGCTGCGAGCCTTCGGCGTTTAACATAATGGGGGCATTGGCAGCCGCAGAAGCATTTTCTATCAGCGTTTTTTCATCGGTGCTTTCCATTTTTCCACTCAAATCGGACTTCAATTCCAAGATTTTGAGTTTTCCTGCTCCATAAATGAGGTAAGTTTTGCCATCATCATCAAAGAAAATGCTGTGGTCATGGTAGGCGGGGGCAAATGTTTTTTCTTTCCACGGTCCTTTGATATTTTTTGAGGTATAAATATGCGTTTTGCCTGAAGTAGCCGCAAAAGTACTGACCACAAATTCGCCATTATGGTAGCGGATACAACTTGCCCAAGAACCACGACCATAAGTATTTTGACCATTCGTGAGATTCATGGCATCGTTTTCTACCAATCTATCATAGCAATAGCTTTCGAGTTTCCAGTTTACTAAGTCTTTTGAACTCATAATTGGTAAACCAGGACTCATGTGCATGGTGGTACTACTCATGTAATACGTATCGCCCACCCGAATCATCGAAAGGTCAGGAACATCGGCATGGATGATGGGGTTATGGGCTTTGTTTTCTTGAGCAAGACACACGTTAGACAGCAAGAAAACCAAACACCAAGCTATCTTTTTTTTCATGATTGGTTTGGCTTATTTGCTTTACTGAAATGTAATTTTATAAACAGTGGCAATGTCATTTGGAATTTGGTTAGGCTTTTCGATACTTAAATAATCAGCTGATTGATTCCAACGCATTCGTTCTTTACTTCCTAAAAGCTGAATATTACTTATCTTATTCTTCTCGGTAGTACTCCCTAAATTTTTAACTTGAATGGCACCTTCGGGTACACCTAACAAGGTCACATACAAAACTTTACCCTTTTGGTTGAATCGAATATCTTTGGATGTTAATTTGATTTTTCCTTCATTAAAACCTTGGGCATTAATGGGGTTAGCCATTTCAACTGAGGGGCCTTCTCCATGAATTCGCCAAGGTCTTGTGTCATAAATACTTTCCTTATTTATGACCATCCACTTAGTGATGCCTTCCAAAACAAGTTCTTCTTTGTCATCAAGACTACCATCACCACGGAGTGGAATATTTAACAGTAAATTGCCATTTTTGCTTACGACATCTACCAACATGTGAATGACATCTTTTGCTGATTTATAGCGATTTTGCTCATAAACAGCCTCATTGTAATGCCAATCGCCAATACAGGTACACGTTTGCCAAGGCAGTTCTTGAATTTTATCTGGAGCCCCTCGTTCCACATCCCAAGTCACGCATTTTTTTTGTTCGGCTGACAATACTTTTCCAAATAGAACACCTTGCTGTTTTCCACCATGAGCACGCATATTTTGGTTATAATAATGAGCCGCAATTTTTAAACCTGCATCGCTAACTGGATAAAGTGGCAAGAAAGTATCATCAAAATACAACAAATCGGGTTGATACCGATTAATCATTTCGACGGTTCGATTATAGAACTTTGTACCGTATTCTTCAGACGGAACACTTGCTCCGTTTCCCCATTCCCACTGACTATGAATCTTGTTAGTATTCTCACTTTCAAGGCTTTTAGAATGATTTTGGGCATAAAGTTCTTGTGGGTCAAGTCCCTCCCACCAAGTACCTTTCCCATCTGCTTTGGTCAAAACACCATCGTAAGGTATTCCTGCCATCGAGCCACTTTTATCTGCTCGTTGTGCTGTTTCGTACCATGTCCAGGCATGAGAAGCATGAACGCTCAATCCAAAAGGCAGCTTTTGATGCTTCGCAGCCTTGGCCCAGCCCGAAAGAATATCTTGATGCGGCCCTACCTTGACCGAATTCCAGGACTGATATTTACTATCCCATAAATCAAGGTTATCGTGGTGATTTGCCAAGGCAAAAAAGTATTGTGCACCTGCCTTTTTGTAAAGGGCTACCAATTTTTCAGGGTTCCATTTATCGGCTTTCCAGGTGTTGATGACATCTTTAAAACCAAATTTTGAAGGATGTCCATAGTGTTCCGTATGCCATTTGTATCGTTTGCCGCCTTCGTCATACATGGCTCGTGCATACCAATCACCTTGCCCGGGTTGGCATTGGGGTCCCCAATGAGCCCAGATACCAAACTTGGCATTTTGAAACCATGCTGGCGTTTCATAGTTTTTCAATGATTCCATGGTAGGCTGAAACTGGCCTTTTGCTATAGGCTCTTGATCTGTTTTTACTACAATTGGGAACCGATTTTGAGTCATTCCGATTTGGGGTTGAATAGCTCCCAAAAAAAGGATATAGAGGATTTTTTTCATTATGCTTTAGAATCTGGCTTCTTTCCAATCAATACAAATTCGTTTGTTCGTCGTTTTTTATCATTCCGTCCAGTTCATCTACCGAAATTTCGAGTTTTCCATGCTCCACTAAAACTTTAGCCAACGATGGCACGCTAGCTTGCTTAGCACTATCCACCTGCCACAATTTCGACCTGATGATACATTTGGCACAGTGCATAAATACCTCTTTTACAGTTACAATTATGGCAAAAGAAGGCATTTTACCATCGACAATTAGCTGCTCCAAGACCCATTTATCTTGCACAATTTTAGCTTCGCCGTTGATTCGCAAAGTTTCTCTTACACCCGGTATCAAAAAAATAAGGCCAATGTTAGGATTCTTAATGACGTTGGTGAGCGTATCAGCTTTGGCATTGCCTGGTCGGTCGGGAATCGCCAATGTTTTTTCATCTAAAATTTTCACAAAACCTGCTGGGTCGCCTTTGGGCGAAACATCTAAATTACCCGCTAAATCAGAGGTGGCAATGGTGATAAAAGGCGATTTTTCGATGAAACTACGGCAGTGTTCATCTATATAATTGATGGTTTTTCGGGTAACAATCTCTGATGGATAGCCCAAAGTCTCACGCAATTGCTCTTCTGATGTTATGGTATGCTCGAAATTCATTTTTGTAAATCGAATGAAATGTTATCTCAAAACGGCATCATCACCGCTGTATTTCAGGTATTTAAATGTGGCGTTATTGTCTGATTTTTCACCGTTTGATGTGGCATACATGGCAAAAACATTTCCGATAAATCCGCCTGAAACTCTGGTAGATAGATGTTTACCGTCTTGATTTTCAGCCAAAATCTTAAAGTCTTTGCCGTTTTCTGAAATAGCAAAATGGCATTTATCTGCATTATTGGTGATGCGTAGCACCAATTTTCCATCACCAACTGGTAGTGTATTAATCAACTCTACATCTTTTTTGCGGTGAACACTTTTGTATAATTCAACCTGAGTTTTACCGTCTTTGATTGATTTTGCCAAAAAATAATAATGACTTTCGTCTTGATAAATCACCAGACCTGCTTTTTCTTTTTCAGATTTTGGCGAAAAAACAAGTTCAGTTTCGGCAGTGCTATTCATGTGTTGCTGGCGTTTGGCTACAAAAGATGGATTGCCCAATTCTGAAATGGTTTCAGGTTTGAGTTTTAGAATCAAACCATTTTTAGAAGTTTTAAAGGAGCTGCTGTCAACTGTTCGCAGGTGCATCATCGATAGGTCAAGGCCTTTATCGAACTTCATGGTGTAGGAAAAATTGCCGTTTTGTGGCAAAGCACCTTTTTGTTTTACCTCTTTAATGTTGGTTTTGTACTTGTATTCGAGGGCTTTATCACCGTGTTCAATCATTGGCCAATCGTTTACCCACGTAAGCGGAGCAATGAACATTTCACGACCTGTATTATAATAATCTCCTTCGTAGGGGCGAACAGCCAAGAAAATCGAATACCAATTTCCGTCTGGCCCTTCGATAAATTGGGCGTGTCCTGCCGAAGTAATCGGATTTGGGCGGTCGGCAGGTAAACCTCTTTGAGTCAATACTGGATTTCCTTCATACGGCACATACGGCCCCCAAATGTCTTTGCTGCGTAAAGCCACTTGCGAGTGATTGACCGATGTTCCGCCTTCTGCACAATATAAAATATACCAATCGTTGCGTTTCAAAATATGTGGTCCTTCAATCCAAACTGGCTTTTTAGTAATATCTACTCCACCGTTTATCAATTGCTTTTTCTCGCCAATGGTTTTTAAGTTTTTGTAATCAAACTCATACATTTGCACCGTGCGGTGACCAGGGTAAAGTGGCTTATTATCAGGAGCATCGCTGTTAAAAACGATGTAGGCTTTATCGGTGGCTTCATCGAAATAAATAGATGGATCGATGCCTCTTACTTGTGGAAGTTTTACAGGATTGCTATAAGGTCCAGCAGGATTAGTGGCCGTAACCACAAAGTTGCCGTCATGGTCAATATCGGTGCAAGTAACATAGTAGATACCTTTATAGTAAGTAATAGCAGGAGCAAAAAGTCCACGGCTCATACGCTCGCCCATGAAATCCATTTGTGAGGAACGGCTAATTACATTGCCGATTTGTTTCCAGTTTTTCAAATCACGGCTGTGCATGATGGGCAAACCTGGAAAATAAGAAAAAGTAGAGTGAACGGAATAATAATCTGCCCCCACTTTTACGATACTGGGGTCGGGGTAAAAGCCTGTTAGGATGGGATTCGTTAAGGTAATTTGAGCAAAAGTCAAGTTGGTTAGTACCAAAGTAACCAAGCACAACGATACGGTTTTACAAAGCTGGAGCATTTTGAATTGATTTTTAGTACTTAAAAAGTAGAGCATTCTGGTTCTGCTATTTTTTAGAAAATTGAGGCATACAAATATGTGTCAAATTGACACATATTTGTATGCAAATAGGCTTCTGCTATCCTGCAAAAGAGGATTATGAAGGCCCTATGAACTAATAAAGCAGTTAATAAACGTTTATAAGACTTATGTTGTACGTTCAGTCGTCTGAAAACCTAACTATTCGCATTCGTTCTTGACTCTTTTTTGATAGAGTAAGCATCTCTGCTTAAAGAACAAGGGAACGAATATAGAAATGTGTCAGATTAACACAAACTATAATACAAAGGTAATTCACATTTTTAAAATATTCATAAAAAAAATCAAAAAAATTATACTACTCGGTATTTGCTTTTTATGAGTACAAGACGGGTTTGTTTTAAAATATGATGCTCAATTATACTTTCACCTCTGGTAGTAGGCTGTCACTCAGCACTAAACATATTTGTTTCGATTTTTCATCTTATTTCTATGTTTTTTCGGTCAGTCAACATAAAAGCCTCCGATGAATCAAATTGCAGTTAAAACTTGTTATGCCTTTATCTGCTGACATGTTTATCTCCTAATTTACTACACGATGAAATTTTCAGTGACGCAAGCCCTTGAAATTTTAGAAAGAACACCTCAGTCACTCGAAGTCCTACTCAGTGACTTATCAGAAGAATGGACCACTCAAAACGAAGGCGAAGACACTTGGTCAGCCTACGATGTGATTGGTCACTTGATTCATGGCGACAAAACCGATTGGTTAGAAAGAGTACGCCTTATTCTGTCAGACGAAGCAGATAAAACCTTTGTTCCGTTTGACCGATTTGCCCAATTTGAGAATAGCAAAGGAAAAAGCCTAACACAGTTACTTGCTGAATTTAAGGAAGTTAGAGTCAATAACATCCATCAGTTACGGCAACTCAACCTCCAAGAGGTTACTTTACAAAAAAGGGGAATCCATCCGACCTTTGGGGAAGTCACGCTCTCGCAACTGCTGGCAACTTGGGTAGTACATGACCTCGACCATCTTTCTCAGATTTCGAGAGTAATGGCCAAACAATACAGCGATGAAGTGGGTCCGTGGATTGCATTTTTGAAAATTTTACGCCAGTGAGTTAAATTTTTTATTTTTGTAAAACCCCTCAATCATTGGGGTTTCCAATCAACTTTTCATCATGGCAAAAAACAAAACATTCGAAACAACCAACTCTGTTGCTGACTATATAGAGGCCATTGCCGACGACAAACGGAAAGCAGACTTTAGTTCGATATTGGAGCTTTTTCAGACACAAACAGGGCTTGAACCCGCCATGTGGGGAACAAGCATTGTGGGCTTTGGTTCGTATGCGTATAAATACGAAAGTGGTCATGAAGGCACAGCTCCTCTCGTAGGATTGTCATCAAGAGCCAATGCCATTACACTTTACTTATCAACTGGTTTTGAAGATAGGGAAGCCTTGTTAGGGCGGTTAGGTAAACACAAAACGGGCAAAGGTTGTATCTATATCCAGAAATTGCAAGACATCAATAGTGATGTTTTGGCTACAATGATTAGGGCAGCCTACTCGTATGCTCATGCTAAATACAAATCTTAAATGGTAGTGCCTTGTTATAAGGGCGACTACAAATCAAGACAGTTAAACTGCTTCTTTATGTAAATTGCAGGCTAATTGAAACGTTTTTTTTCAACCAACCGCTCGAATGAATCAGTTGTTTACCCTCTATGGCAAAAAAGCATTAGTAACTGGTGCCACAAAAGGCATTGGCTTAGCCACCTGTCAGTTATTTCTTGAATTAGGCGCCCAAGTAATCGGTGTGGCTCGTCAACCTTTTGACGACGAGGCCAACCAAACCCTTCTACAGCATCCTCATTATCAATTCATTGCTGCTGATTTTTCTAACAAAGCTGACATCGCCAAAGTGGTTGGTTTTGTTTCAGAGCAATGGTTGCAACTGGATATTTTGGTTAACAATGTAGGTACTAATATCCGAAAAAAAGTAACGGATTATGCCCCCGAAGAGATTGACCATCTATTTCAAACTAACTTATTATCAACCGTTTGGCTCACCCGACAGCTCTATCCACTGCTAAAAGTGTCGGGCAATGCCTCCGTTGTAAATGTGGCCTCAGTGGCTGGGTTAACCCACATTCGATCTGGTGTAGTGTACGGTATGACCAAAGCTGCTATGAGTCAAATGACTCGAAACTTAGCAATGGAATGGGCCGCTGATGGCATCCGTATGAATGCTGTGTGTCCTTGGTATATTGCTACACATCTAACCAAAGGTGTTTTAGGAAATGAGCAATTTTACCAAGATGTGATTGCTCACACCCCCTTACAGCGAATAGGTACGCCCAAAGAAGTAGCTGGTGCCATTGCCTTTTTCTGTATGCCGGCTGCTTCTTATATCACTGGGCAGAACTTGGCAATTGATGGCGGCTTTATGGTGAGGGGGTTTTAGTAGCAACAGGGCCAACAACTGATTATCAGCTAGCTAGAAGGCGATTCTCAGAGCATACGCAATAGAATCGCTTGGGGTAACTATTGGTTGATCAACTTGCTACCATTCTGAAGGTTTCTTGCCGAATCGCTCTTGAAATGATTTTGAGAAATAGGATAGGCTGTCGAAGCCAACTAAGTAAGCAACTTCCGAAACCGTTTTTTGCTTTTGTTTCAACAGATTTGCTGCTTTTTCCAAACGGTAATTCCGCATGTATTCGATGGGGGTTTGATTAGTCAAAGCTCTAAGTTTTCGCCGTAGCTGAACGGTGGAGATGGTCAATTGCTCTGCCATTGCTTCTAAATCAAAATCAGATTTTGCTATATTTTGGTCAATTGCTTCATTGGTTTTTTGTAAAAACACATCGTCCATACTCAGCGGCTTCGGCTGTTCTTGCACTGGATTTTCCAATGACGAATACGAAAATTTTTGCTGAATGGCTTCTCTAGTATGTATCAGATTACGCACCCGTATTAGTAATTCGTCTGTATTAAAGGGTTTAGCCAAATAATCGTCGGCACCGTGTTCTAATCCTTCGAGTCGGTCTTCGAGCGATGCTTTGGCGGTGAGCATCACAATAGGAATATGACTGGTGCGAAGGTCTGTTTTGAGGATTTTGCTCAACCCCAGGCCGTCAAGGCGGGGCATCATCAAATCACAAATAATCAAGTCAGGAATGGTTTCAATTGCTTTTTCGATACCTTCTTGGCCATCCATAGCCTCTATGATCTGATAGTCGCTTTCAAGAAGGCTTCGTACATAACGCCGAAGGTCTGGGTTATCTTCTACTATTAACACTTGTTTTTTATCTCCATTCGATATGGCATCAGTAGGTAAGAAGGCAGATACATTTTCGACCTGAATTTTGCGTTCAGTAACTAATTGTTCAAACGAAGATACCGGCATGGTGTCTGCCTGTAGTAGTGGACTTGGCAACGTCACAACAAACGTGGTTCCTTTTCCTAATTCACTGGCTACCTTAATCGTACCGTCCAACACGCCAACCAGTTCTTTGACTAAAGCCAACCCAATACCTGTACCCTCATAACGGCGGCTGTTGTCATTTTCGACTTGATAAAAGCGATCGAAAATGTGAGGAAGGCGTGAGGCTTCAATACCAATACCGTAATCTTGAATTTGCAGCACTGTTTGCTCATCTGCAAAATCTACCCTTACTTTGATTCGTCCGTTTTCTTGGGTAAACTTAAAGGCGTTAGACAGTAGATTTGTAACTATTTTTTCAACTTTATCTTGGTCAAATTCAGTAACATAGTTCTGATGGCTCTGTTCGCACTGAAAGAAGATATTTTTGTGTTGTGCTAACGACTCAAACGACGAAAATACATACTTTAGAAACTGAGCTAAGTCGCCCCGATGCTTTTGGCTCTCCATTTTGCCAGCCTCTAACTTACTTAAATCGAGCAGTTGATTGATTAGCGAAAGTAGTCGGTTGGCATTTTTTTGCATCATATTAAACACTTCTCGCTTTGGAAACTCCTTTTGCAACTCTTTTAAGGGCGACAAAATCAGCGTAAGCGGAGTCCGAAATTCGTGCGAAATATTAGCAAAAAACTTAGTTTTGAGGCTATCCAGTTCGGCCAAGCGTTCGGCTTGTTTTTGTTCAAACTCTAATTGTTGAGCCAGTTTAGTTCGTTTTATTTGCTGAAAAAAATAAATCACATACCCTCCAATCAATACAAACAGAAGTAAAAGTGAGGTGATAATTACCCAGAAACGGGACTTTTGCACTTGTTGATTGGCTAATTCGGCTTGTAATTTATTGTTTTCGGCCTCAAACTTTACCGAAGCATCTGCAGCTGCTTTCTCAATATCTTCTTTGTGTAATTTTGCAATAGCCTCTCGGTACAGTATTTCATGCTTGAATGCACTTTTGTAGTCGCCAATTAAGGTATCGGCTATCATTCGGTTTTTATAGATGGCTCGTTCGGCATAAATAATATCAATCGGATTGATATGTTTTTTCAAAAAAGTGATAGCCTTTGCGTAATAATCAGTCACTGCTTGGCTATCATGCTTATGACCAGCGATTTGGCACAAATTACCATAAACTTTGGCAATGTCATCGTAGCCATCTGGCTTGAAACGAAGGCGATAGTAGAGTTCTTTCTGAAAATAAGGCTCGGCTTCGATTGGATTGGGGTAGTGATTCAAGATGATTTCTCCCGTATTTCCACTCAAGGCACCAATCCGAACACTGTCTTTTTGGGAGTGAACTTGTGCTATCCCTAATTCATTATAACGCACAGCTTCTCTGTATTGCTTGAGTTCGACCAAGCACTTGGCGAGTGTTCGGTATAAGTGGATTCGATGCCAATCAATCGGGTCTTGCTGTGCGTAGCGCTCTCCCTCTTTCAGATAGCGAAGTGCCGTCGGGTAATCAGACACCCTATCAAAAAAATAAAGACCCAAATTGGCTAACTTATAGTCGGCAAAAAGGATGTTTTGATAACCAATTTTTCGATAAATTAGGTCGGCTGCTAAAATGTGGTTGATTTCTTTGGCTGAGTATTCTCGTATTAAAAACAAGCCCACTCCCCACCAATGTTCCAGGTTAGCACGCATTCGTTGAGTTAGGGGGGTTGACGGTAGCTTATCAATCGCCCTAACCCCTTCTGAAAACAACCAAATACTTGCTTTTCGGTTTTTCTGCTTCCCGTTGAGCAGGTAAGTTCCCTTTAAATAATCGGAAAAAATGGCAAGTACAGCATCGTTTTGTTGAAGGGCATAATCCTTAATCTGTTGGATTTCGGCAAAGGATTTTACACTATCTTTATTGCTCCAAGTTAGAGTATGGTACAATTCAAGGCTATCTAAACGTGCGTGTCCTTCTAACTTTAGGTAGGGTTCAATTTTGGATTGAGCCATCAAACTTGTTGCATAAATCCAAAACAATAGCAAAAAACACCAACTTGGGAGTGTTTTCTTTAATAAAATTATGTTCATTGGGTATCTGTTACAGAAAGTCAATTCCTTTCTCAACAAAAATAACGAACCCTTTTATAGATTGTTCCAATTCATGTTAAGATTCTATGAAATAAACCTCAACCTGCTCAGACACTACTAAAAATGCAGGCCATTTCGTCATGACCTGCATTTGTTTGGTATACTATAAAAAGATTAACCGATGAGTTGTGATTACAAACTCGAATCTTTCTTTTTATCCGTCAAGTTAATGGCCGGAATCCGTTGTTCGCTGACCATGTTGTTGAAGGCGGGTACGTCCTTATCTACTATACTTTTTAGTTTATTAATCTGTGCATCAATCTTTTGAGACAAGTCATTATAAGCATCATACGACTGTTTGGTTGGATGCGAGTCGGCTGAACCTACTACGCTTCCAACGCCTGCGAGTTTATCATTAAGCTGAATCGGATGCGCCAATAAGTCTTGTGGCGCACGGGCTTTGGGTTGCATCAGTTGGCCTTCGATTTCGTCTAACTGCTTCAGCATTGGTTTGGTGATGTTCTCAAACTTCTTCACATTTTCGGGTTCTTTCACCCCGCCCATGTAGTCGTTGATTTGCTTCTTAATCTTCTTGATTTGGTTGATGGCGCTGTGCGTCTCTGACAGTTTCTTGTTGATCTTTAGCAATAACTCCAACTGCGCTTGGTAGTCGGCAGTGGTGAGTTTCAGACGTGGGTCCTGCAAAATCTCAAAAGGTTGTTGAGCCACCAGTGAGTCACCTAAGTACAACTTTACGGTATAGTTTCCGGGAATGGCTTTCGGCCCCGTTACCGAGCCTGACCACATAAAATTAGGCCCCTCTACTTGCTCTGCATCAGGGTAACGCATATCCCACAAAAAGGTATTCAGCCCCGTTTTGGCTGACAAAATACCCGGACGTTGCATTTTAACATCTTCATAAAAGTCTTTAGAAGTCCGAATCGGCTCTCCTTTACGATCTTTTTGATTTGAATAGGTGATGATTTCTTCATTAGCTGCGGTGAAGAATTTCATTTTAAATTCTTTAGCTGGCTTTTCTCGGAGATAATAGTTAATAATCACCCCGTTAGGCGCATTGGTACCTGCATCTAATGGCGCTCCTCTAAAGCCGCCTTGTCCGCCTTGCATCCGATACGCATGGCGTGGTTTAAACAAGTGTATTTTTTTGTTTTCGAGCGCATTATCTGCCAATTCATACAATGGTGTAATATCATCCAAAATCCAGAAAGACCGTCCATGTGTGGAAACCACTAAATCTTTTTCACGCTTCTGAACCTGTAAATCACGGATGGGCGTGCTGGGTAAATTAAGGTTCAACGATTGCCAAGTAGCACCGTCATCAAACGAAACATAGATACCTCGCTCAGTACCCATGTATAGCAATCCCTGCTTGTTTGGGTCTTCTCGCACCACACGCACGTATTCGTCGGCAGGGATGCCATTGGTAATGGACTTCCATGTTTTACCATAATCCGTCGAAACGAAGGCGTAGGGTTTGCGGTCGCCAAACATGTACCGAGTGGCCGAAAGATAGACTTTCCCCTTCACGAAATCGGAACAGTGAATAATACTGATGAGAGCCAAGTCGCCTAACTGTGTGGTGGGTAAGGTGATGTTTTCCCAGTTTTTGCCAGCATCTTTGCTTACATATACATAACCATCGTCGGAGCCAGTATAGTACACTCCTTTTTCAAGCGGCGATTCGGCCAAGGCAAAGATGGTGGCGTAGGTTTCGGCTCCTGTTTGGTCTAAGGTAATAGGGCCACCCGTAGGGCCGGTAGTCTTAGGGTCATTGCGAGTGAGGTCGGGGCTAATGGTTTCCCAACTCATGCCATAATCGGTACTGGTATGCACATACTGAGAAGTGATGAACATCCGCTTAGAATCGTGTGGTGAAAACATAATCGGATAGGTCCACTGAAAACGATACTTACGATTGGCGGAGGTGTTACCCATAAACCGCTCTGGGTAAAACGAAATGTCTTGATCTTGGTTGGTCTCGGCGTTATGTTTGGTAATTAATCCATCATACGAACCTCCAAAGGTAATTTTAGGGTTGTTGGGGTCCGAAACAATGTAGCCCGACTCTCCTCCTGCTACGGGGTACCATGCACCACTTCCAATGCTAAAATCGTCTGTTCGAGAAGCAATCCGAATGGACGAGTTATCTTGTTGAGCGCCATATACATTGTAAGGAAAATCATTATCTACACTAACGTGATAAAATTGGGCTGTTGGAATGTCCACTTCCGAAAACGTAACACCTCCGTTGTAAGTCACTTCGGCTCCCCCATCGTCAGAAATGATGAAATTATCGGCATTCTTCGGGTTTACCCAAACATCATGCGTATCGCCGTGATGTACATTGATGCGGGTAAAAGTTTTTCCACCATCTAACGACTTGAATGAGTTGACATTCAGCACGATAAGCCCGTTTTCGTTATTGGGAAGGGTCTGCAAATTCATGTAATACCACGGCCGCTGCCACAAGTTTTTGTCTTCGTTGATCAATTGCCAATGCTCGCCACCGTCATCAGAACGATACAACCCACCTTTGGCACTTTCAATCATTGCATACAAACGGTTGGAGTTGGCTGACGAAACCGCTATACCAATTTTACCCAACAAGCCTTTGGGCATTCCAGGCTTTTCGTTAAGGCAAACCCACGTATCACCGCCATCCATTGATTTGTAAATGCCACATCCTTTTCCACCTGACGACATCGAGTGGCCATTTCGGTAAGCTTGCCAAAGTGTGGCGTAAATAATCCGTGGATTGTTAGGATCTATGCGTACATGATAAGCACCTGTACTATCATTTTTTGCCAAGATTTGCTTCCAAGTAGCTCCTCCATCTAAACTTCTATAGACACCTCTTTCTTTGTTGGGGGCGAATGGGTCTCCTACTGCTGCTACATAAACAACGTTTGCATCTTTCGGATGAACTTCAATGGTAGCTATGGCATCAACAGCTTTTAATCCGATGTGTTTCCAGGTGGCTCCCCCATCTGTTGATTTATAAATACCATCGCCAAACGAAATATTAGAACGCATATCGGCTTCTCCCATTCCTACATAGACAACATTGGCATCAGATGGTGCAACAGCGATAGCTCCCACCGACGATGATTTGAAAGTAGAATCGGAAATACTAAACCAGTTTGCTCCTCCGTCATTAGTTTTCCAAACTCCGCCACCTGTAGCTCCAAAATAATAAGTCAACGGAAAATCGCCATGGCCTGCACATGCGAGTGAGCGACCTGCTCGAAAAGGGCCAATGTTGCGCCATTTCAGCGATTGTAATTGGTCGGAACTAACAAAAGGTTTGGGAATACTTGGGACAACAGGAGGGGATGTTTTCTTTTTTTGGGCAAATAGAGGTACACCACTTGCTCCCAGTATCAAGGCTAAACTTAGCCTAACAAAAAAGCGATTAGTCATGTGGGTGTTGGTTAAGGTTGTAGATGAGAGCGAAAAATAGAAGGCTTTATAATCAATATTCTTAAAATGATACAAGACTCTTTAATGTTGAGACCATTGCTTAGTAAAGCTACATAAAATTTCGCCATTACAGCAAAAATACATCATTTTGACTCTTTGAAAAGTATGGTTTTATCTACAAACCGTACAAATAATACTGGAAATAGCTATCTTTACCCTTTCTGAAAATGGAGTTATTTCCGCAATACGTTCATCCCATGAAGAGGTACTATCCTTTGTTGATTCTATCTGTTTTGTTGACGGCTCATTTCTTGACCAGCTGCGGCCCCAGTATTCCAGACGAAATCCAAAAAGCCTCCGCCCATTTGCCAGATGAGGTAGATTTTAACCTGCATATTAAGCCATTGCTGTCGGACCGTTGCTTCAAATGCCATGGGCCTGACAAAAACAATCAGAAAGCTGGCTTGCGATTAGATACTCCTGATGGAGCCTATGCTGCTTTGACGGCTGAACATTCCAACCGAAAAGCGAACGTAGCCATTTTGCCAGGCGATTTGAAGGGCAGTGAAGTGTTTCATCGAATCATTTCGACAGACACCAGTTATATGATGCCCATGCCGTCGTCTAACTTGAGCTTGAGCAACGAAGATAAAGCCTTGATTGTTAAATGGATACAACAAGGAGGGGTCTATAAAAAGCATTGGTCGCTGCTGGCTCCATCGGCACCCAAACCTCCAGAGGTAAAACAAGTAGCTTGGGGCAACAACCCCCTAGATTTATTCATTCTCCACCAATTGGAAGCCAAGGGAATTCGCCCTGCTTCGCCAGCCTCTAAAGAGCAATGGCACCGGAGGGTAAGTCTTGATTTAACGGGTTTGCCTCCTTCTCCGCAAGAAATTAACCAATTTTTGGCAGATAACACTCCTTCGGCGTATGAAAAAGTAGTGGACCGACTTTTAGCTTCACCCCATTTTGGGGAAAGAATGGCTGTTGATTGGCTCGATGTGGCTCGTTATGCCGATTCTCATGGGTATCAAGACGATGGGATGCGAAATGTATTCCCCTACAGAGACTGGGTTATTAAAGCCTTCAATCAAAATTTACCGTATAATCAGTTCATTACGTGGCAGTTGGCTGGTGATATGTTACCTAAGCCTACCAGAGATATGTTGGTGGCCACGTGTTTTAATCGCAATCATCCACAAACCCAAGAGGGCGGCGTAGTGGATGAAGAATATCGAGTTGAATACGTAGCCGACCGAACCAATACGTTTGGCAAAGCCTTCTTAGGGCTTACCTTAGAATGTGCCCGCTGCCATGACCATAAGTACGACCCCATTTCACAAAAAGACTACTATCAATTATACGCTTTCTTTAATAGCAATAACGACTCGGGAATCATTCCATACAATGGTGAACCTTCGCCAACAGTAATACTGACAACCCCAGAAGTCGAAGAAAAGCTTTCGTTTATCCATAACAAAATGATGCCACTGGAAAAAGCCATTCAACCAGCACTCTACCAACAAAATTTTGAAAAGTGGGTAGCAGAGGCTGAGAAGTCGCCAGAAAAATGGGCGGGTGTCAAAACAGGATGGATTGGGCATTTTCCGATGGATGCGTATGTACTGACCAAAGACAAAGCTTTGCTCGACAACAAGGAGCTCTCCTTAGAAAAGAAAATGCGTGATTTAGAAAATAAAGCACCCAATGCTAAACTCAAAGCTTGGGTAAGCGGAGATATGGACCGAAAACCTGTGCTTGTTGAAGGAAAAAAGGGGAAAGCTATGAAGCTTATTGGCGATGCAGGGATGGATTTTACCCGTGAACTTGAGTTTGAGCGCAATCAGCCATTCACCATAAGCCTTTGGGCAAAATTTTTGACCGATAAAGAAGAAGGGGCGCTATTTGGCTCAGGCAATGGCGAGTTTGAGGGACATCGGGGCTATCGGTGTGTGCTCAATAAAGACCAAACGCTTTCTGTCACCTTTGCGTATGTGTATCCTGCCAACTGTATTGACATTCAAACGTTACAAAAAGTCCCCAAAAATCAATGGACTAACATCACCATCACCTACGATGGCACCAGCAAAGCAAGTGGTATTGGTTTGTATTTGAATGGAAAACGAGCCGCCGTTAAAGTATTGACCGACAATCTTCATAAAAGTATTGTCTATGGCGAAAACCATTCGCATTGGGGTAATTGGACTGATATGAGTTTTCAGATTGGCAAGTTCTTTCAGGGTTCGCTCAAAGACATTGTAGTGGACGATCTAAAAGCCTACAATCGTGAACTTTCTGTTCTTGAAATCAACGAGCTCCTCGATTTACCTAATACGGTTGTCAATATCCTAAAAACACCTCGTGCCAACCGAACGCCTGTACAACAAGAACAACTCCTTGATTTTTATCTCCTTAACCGACTTGATAAGCAGTTCAACCAAGCATTTGATGCGTTGACAAAGTTACGGTTTGAAGAAAGTGAATTGTTGACTAATGTACCCGAACTTATGACCATGTCGGAGCGGAAAGAACCTCGGCCTACCTTCATTTTAGCACGAGGCGCCTACGATGCTCCCAAAGAACGGGTTTTTCCTCAAGTTCCAGCATCGCTTCTGTCTTTGGGAAACTATCCTAAAAATCGGCTTGGCTTAGCGCAGTGGCTAACCGACAAGAATCATCCTCTCACGAGCAGGGTGGCCGTAAATCGGCTTTGGATGCTATGTTTTGGGCGTGGTTTGGTCGGTACACAAGAAGATTTTGGCAATCAAGGTACCTTGCCAAGTCACCCTGAATTGCTTGATTACTTGGCAATTGACTTTATGGAACATGGTTGGGACGTCAAACGATTATTGAAACAAATCGTTCTGTCATCAACCTATCGGCAATCATCGGTTTCTTCAGCCGAAGTTAATCAAAAAGACCCTAACAACGATTGGTACAGTCGTTATCCATCCTACCGATTGTCAGCGGAAATGATTCGAGACAACGCCCTGACTGTGAGCGGATTGTTGGTCAATAAAATCGGAGGAAAAAGTGTGTATCCCTACCAGCCCCCCGGGATTTGGGAAGCATTAGCCACACGCAACCTCACCACATACCAGCAAGGACATGGAGAAGATTTATATCGAAGAAGTCTTTATACTGTCTGGAAACGGAGTTCGCCACCACCCTCTATGCTCACTTTTGATTCGCCCGACCGATACTTTTGTGTAGTTCGACGTCAAAAAACAGCCACGCCACTTCAGTCTTTAATTATGATGAATGATCCGCAATATGTAGAAGCTGCTCGTAAATTAGCAGAGAGAATGCTAACCGAAGGTGGTCAAATCCTTGATTCACAGCTAAGTTATGGGTTTAGATGGATAACAAGCCGAACTCCTATTAAAGCAGAAGTGCAGCTACTTAACAAATTGTATCAAGAATCTTTAACTGATTTTCAAAAGAATCCTTCAAAGACCAAAGGGATTTTATCAGTTGGTGAAAGCCCTGTCTCGGCTAAATTGAATCGAAATCAACTAGCTGCCATGTCCCTAGTAGCCAGCACCTTGATGAATTTAGATGAATTTGTTGTTAAACGTTAATAAACCCCATGACAAAACTCGTTAATGTGCTTTTGTTAAGTGTTATATTAGC
Organism: Spirosomataceae bacterium; assembly: GCA_046329195.1. Lineage (GTDB taxonomy): Bacteria > Bacteroidota > Bacteroidia > Cytophagales > Spirosomataceae > JAXLVB01. The sequence continues at coordinate 980,344 of JAXLVB010000002.1, forward strand.
AGTGGATGGTTGTACTAGTTTAATCCCGGCTAATTCTGTTCAAGATTCGCCAATTTTAAATTCGGGTACAGTAATAAATGATATTAAATTAAGTGACGAGTTTACTATAATTTATTTCACATATTACAACAATAATAAGCCTGTTTATAATAACTATGGTCGAATTATTAGTGAAGGAATGACACCAATTGGCTTCTATAAGTATGCAGAACTCATTGCTTTACAAGGAACACGCCATTTCAAATTCGTCAAAGCAGAAGGGATTCCAGTTACCAAAAAAATGACAGACTTAGCATTTTATGGAAAAAAAACATACCCAGGTGACCGTGTTTCGTTTATCGCTTATTTTGAGCGATTAGACAAAGGGATTGAATATTTTGATTTGTACGAGTGTAAAGAGTCATCAGACAATTCATGTTGGAATGTTCAGAATTTACACATTGAAAATCCAGCATTTTGAACATTTTAATTATCATCTAACCCAATTTTGTATCTTTTATGACTAAACTCGTTAATGCTCTTTTATTTGTCTGTTTAATTGCTACCAGTGGCTGTGTACCCATGTGGCCAACCAATTACCCAGGGAATGGGGGTGGAAACAGTGGTGGAAATAATCCTCCCTCACAACCAACGCCTGCGCCAACCCCTGTTCCTACCTCTAACCGGGGCATTACGGTCAATAACATTCGGTTAACCGATCAATACACCATACTTGACCTAACTTTTTTTAATAATGCGAGAGCACGCTATGACCAAACCTCAGGTCGCATGATTTCTGACGGCTCGCAGCCAGTAGCATTTCATGTAAACGCCGAATTGATTGCTATGCAAGGTGCTCGGCATTTCAAATTAGTCAATGTTGAAGGTTTACCAACCAATAAAAATTTTGTGGACCTTCAACGAAATGGTCACATTGTCAAAGCAGGTCAAAGTGTCTCTTTTACCGTTTATTTTGAACGATTAGACCGAGGTATCGAAACCTTTGATATGTTTGAGTGTCAAGATGCGGACACCTACACGTGTTGGAATCAGTACAATCTGTACGTCAGTAATCCAGCTCCCGTTGTCACACAAACGCCTCCTCCTCCTACCTCAAAACCACAATCAACCCCAAGCAATCTCCCTCCTACTCAGACGCCACCTGTAGTTACGAAACCAAAGGATTCAACCCCGACTAATCCGCAGCCAGAGGCTAAAGTTCCTAAAATGACACCAAAAGGTATTTGGTTGACAGGGATTGTGCGAGATGCTAAAACAAAGGAGCCCATTACCGCCAAACTCAACTTCCAACAATCACCCAGTTTGGTAGAAGTTGATTCGGTACAAAGTTTTCAAGAAAGTGGTACGTATCGAATCCGCTTAGACGCTGGCCAAGTTTATACATTTGCCGTAACATCCAGAGGTTATTTAGTAGTTACCGACGTTGTTGACCTTTCTAAAACACCCGATGGACAAACCATCAAAAAGGATATTTTGCTCAAACCATTTGAGGTGGGCGACAAAGTAACGCTTCAAAATATCTACTTCGAAATGAGTAAAGCTGACATTTTGGAGGCTTCTTTCGCCGAATTGGATAAATTGGTGCGTATGATGAAAGAAAACCCTAGTATGCGTATTCGTTTAGAAGGGCATACAGATATTGTGGGAGACCCAGTTGAGAACTTGAAGCTTTCGCAACAACGGGTTGACAATGTGAAGGAATATTTGATGAAAAAAGGGATTTCTGGCGCTCGTATCGAGACCATTGGCCACGGAAGTAAGTATCCGATTTTGAAAAAAGGTACCGACGAAGAGCGCCGAGTGAACCGACGAGTCGAATTTGTAATTTTGAATACTTAAATGCTTACCACGAATACACGCCTTCAACCTGTATCCGTGGTGAGTTTCGTCCACCAAAATAAAATCATCTTATGAATCTGCTCACTCAAATCCGAAACCGAAATACCTTGCTTTATCAAATAGCACTATTTCACATCGTGTTGGCAGGAATTACAGCTCTACTTATGATGGTGGACACTACCCAAGTGGCGGGCGTCAATCGCTGGATAAAACCCTTTAAGTTTGATGTTTCAGTAAGCATTTATTTACTAACTATTGCATGGCTTTCTGCATATTTGCCTACAAATTGGATACGCAAAATCAGCCTGCAAATCGCCATTTGCCTTTTAATTGAAATCATTTTGATTCATTTGCAAGCAGCACGAGGTGTCAAATCACATTTCAATCGAGAATCCATTGATGGCGGTATCATTTATGCCATCATGGGAATTTTTATCTTATACAATACCGTATTGGTTGTGTTGATAACGATTAAGTTTTTCAAAATCAAGTTCGACTTGCCCCCGCTCTACCTAAAAGGCATTCGGTTTGGGTTGCTTAGTTTTTTGCTCGGTAGTTTTTTAGCTATGTATATGTCTTCAAGCCCCGGACATACCGTAGGTGCTCCTGACGGAGGGGCTGGTTTACCATTTTTGAATTGGAGTACAACCGTTGGTGACTTACGTGTTATGCACTTTCTGGGCATTCATGGTTTACAACTTTTTATCTTATTAGGAGCTTATTTGAGCCGACCGAACAACCAATCAAGCCGTAACATCTTTATTTTGAATGGGTTATTTCTTGTCTTCATTGGTATGGTGATTGCCACTTTTATCCAAGCTTTATTGGCAAAACCCTTTATTTCGCTTTAAAAACTTTTAATTTGGAGTAGTATTTTCATGACTTACGACAATGAGAAATGACATACAAGACATTGCAACTGGCTTAAACCGAAGAGAGTTTTTAAGCGGAAGTGTATTGGGATTAGGCGCCTCTGCCTTAGGCGGCTTATTGAGCGGTTCTAATGCCTTTGCCGAAGAAAATCCCAAACCTCATTTGCCCCACTTTTCTCCAAAGGTCAAACGCATCATTTATCTCTTTCAAAGTGGGGCACCTTCCCAGTTAGAACTATTTGATTACAAGCCCAAACTCAAAGAACTATTTGGACAAGAACTTCCAGCTTCGGTTCGGGGCACTCAGCGAGTGACGGGTATGACAGCAGGTCAGCGTTCTTTTCCGTTGGCATTCGGAAAATTTGAATTTAAACAATACGGTCAGGGTAGAGCATGGATGAGCGATTTAATTCCGTACCACCATCAAATTGCCGACGAACTCTGTTTTATTAAGACATTACACACTGAAGCCATCAACCACGACCCTGCCGTTACGTTTGTGCAAACAGGCAATCAACAAGCAGGCCGCCCCAGCATGGGCTCTTGGGTAAGTTACGGCTTAGGCTCTGAAAATCAGAACCTTCCTACATTTTGTGTGCTATTATCAAAAGCTCGCACGGGCGACCAACCTCTCTATGCCAAGCTCTGGAGCAATGGATTCTTACCTTCTGAACACCAAGGGGTGATGTTTCAGAATGGCAAAGAACCGGTTTTGTATTTGAACGACCCTGCCGGCATTGACCGCAGCACTCGACGACGAATGTTGGATTATTTATCCAAATTGCATCAACTTCAGTTCAAAAATACCTTCGACGAAGAAATCAACGCTCGCATTGCCCAATACGAGATGGCGTATAGGATGCAAACCTCTGTACCCGAAACGTTGGACATCTCGAAAGAACCTGACTATATCTTCAAAATGTATGGTGAAGATGCTAAAAAGCCCGGCACATTTGCGGCCAATTGCTTATTAGCCAGAAAGTTAATCGAAAAAGACGTTCGGTTTGTACAGCTGTATCATCAAGGTTGGGACCAACACGGTAACTTACCCAACGACATCAAAATCATGACCAAATCAACCGATCAAGCCTCTGCTGCCTTGGTGATGGATCTTAAACAACGAGGTTTATTGGACGATACGTTAGTGATTTGGGGAGGCGAATTTGGCAGAGGTTGTTACTCTCAAGGCAAGCTGAGTCCCGATAATTATGGCCGTGACCATCACCCTCGTTGTTTTACGGTGTGGATGGCAGGCGCTGGTGTCAAAAAAGGCTTCACTTATGGTGAAACCGATGATTTTGGTTACAACATCGCTCGTGACCCCGTACATGTACACGACTTCCAAGCTACCGTCATGCACCTCTTAGGCATTGACCACGAGCGATTTACCTTCAAATTCCAAGGCCGCCGCTATCGCCTCACTGATGTTCAAGGCAAAGTAGTAAAAGGCGTTTTGGCATGAGTATTTATTGGTTGATTGGTATATTGGTGGGTAAGTTAACTGGTATATTGGTTACTTGTATTTGGCGTCTTGGTTTTTGATAACTGGGAGACAGGTCATTCAGTAGCTCAGCGAAGTCGAGGCTGGGATTTATTGACAAGTGAACTGGCTCATCTTCCTTTATACCCTTCTCTTTAACCTTTACACTTTCTCCTTTCCACTCTTCACATTCCACTCTAATCTCCCAACCGATACCCCAATTTCCATAAATGCTGAATTAATTCTTCAAGCCTCAGATACAATTTGTCCGTCCGTTCGGGGTCAGTGCCTAAATGAATCAATAAAATAGCTCCATTTAGATGCTGAGAGTCTTTTTGTTCAAATGCAAAGAGCTGATTTAGAATCGTTTCGGAGCTTCGGTAGTTTTTCATCGAAGGGGTGGTATAATCAGCATTGGTAGCTGTTCGAGGAGTGAGATTAACTACTTCCAGTCCGATTTCACGACACCAATTAACGATTGTTTGATTATACCATTCGTAGGGTGGCATAAAAAGTCTTGACTCTGATTTCTGAACTCCAAAAGCAGCTGCCACCTCAAAATTTACCTTCAAATCAGTCAAAAATTCGTCTTTGCTGACCAAAAGTGAGTCACGCTTCGTCCAATCACAATACAACAAATGTTTATCCGAATGGATGCTCAAATAGTGTCCGTCTTTTTTGATACGTCGAATAAAAGGAGCATAAGAGGGATTACGGTAAAAATCCCCCGTGAAGAAAAACCAAGCCTTTACCTTCATTTTTTGAAGCACCTTGGCCACATGGTCTCGGCCTTCGGCAAATTCGTGCCCTGTAAAGGCCAGTGTAATTCGTTTTTCGTCGGTGCCGTAGCGGATGATAGCCCCTACCTCATCTTGCTGAACTTTTTTTTTATGGCTTCTGCACCCTCCTTTTGCAAGGCTGACAAAATATAGCTCAAACTGGCCGTTCCGTCCATTGTAGGTTCGTTGGAAGAATAATCGCCATAGTCATCATGATAGACTACTAAATCTGACTGAAATTCAGCAAATTCATCAGGCTGATAGAGGGTGATACCAATCAATTTTTTCCAAATAGAACCATAAATAGGTCCATCTACCAACCCTCCACTAATTTTATGACCACCAATGTGAGTAAAAGCAGAATGAGGGTCCTTGGGAGCAATGCCTTGTTCTGGCAAATCACAAATCATACTGGTCCCCCAGGGATTACATCCAAACAACCAATCACGCATGGCAGCTTCCTGCTCTACATACTGCTGATTTCCAGTTAGTTTTCGATACAAGTGCATTTGGGTCAAAATCCCCACCGCCAGGTTGTTCGAGCACCAAATAAAGGGCACTCCATTCAAAAACGGATTGTTTTTACCTCGGTTTACCACTTTTTCGATGCCTAATTTCATATACGCTTCAAACTCCTTGGCATTTGTTGTGGAGGTGGTGGCACCAAAGTAATGTCCCAAATTCACAAACGGATACCACTGATAATGCCGAGCTGTATCAGCCCCCATCCACGGCGTGGTAGGCTCTGCTTTGGCATAGTTGGCTGCTGCTTCAAGTAGCGTCTTGTTTCCATCCAGTTTTCCCACCAACAGCGAAGCCAGTTCCAAATCATCCACATAATTGTCTTCTTCATAAAAATAAGGCGAACGGCAAGGCGCCGTTTGGGTAGTACCCGGTTTTGTCAATGCAAACTCATACGCATCAATGGCTTTTTGTTGAATCTTTTTGGCAAATTCAGGATAAAAGGGTGCCAGCACCCTACTCCCCAACCCAAAGGCCGATGCAAATTTCCCCACCGAAGAAGACACTCCAACCGTCCGATTCTTGTATTTAAACGCACCTTGAGGCTGACCTGTAATGAAATAAACGGGGCGAGCCAAGCCCTGATTGGGTGCATAACGAGTGCTGTCCCGATTGGGCATCCTCATGCCCATGTGGTCACGGTCATCGGCTATTTGATTATAATATTCTCCTTTGCCAGGATTCATTTTCATCAACCAATCCAACCCCCATTTTGCTTCATCCAAAATATCAGGAATTCCATTTTTTCCTTTGTTGCCCCAAGCGTCGTAGGCATCGCCAAAGCTCGATGGATTCTGCTGATAGGCAAACAACAACTGCACTACTGCATTGGCCGAAGTAGGCAAATATTGCAAATAATCAGAGGCATCATGCCAGCCACCCGACGCATCAATGTAGGTAGAATCCCTCTGTTTATCAGGATGATACACAACAAAACCATCGTATTTATGACAAGTATCTTTCAAAAAAGGATTGTAATTGCTGCGCTGTTGACGCATGTATTGCAAAATAAAATCAGCCGTATGATCATAGACATCATTGGCAATTCGAAAGGTAGGCGACTGCACCTTGCCCACCCGCACAAAATACGCTCCAGCCTTCTGAAAATCAGAGAAATTGAGGCGAAACGTGGTGACAAAAGCGGCATATTTTCCATACGCTTTGACTTGCCTGCCCGTGTACACCACTTGCTTGGTAAGGGCATCGCACAGCTCATACGAAACTACCGCAGGACTTTCTTTGCTCACCAACACCGCCACCTTGACCGAATGTGGCAAATAGCCCAATTGATTCACCCGAATCCAGGTTTTGTCTTGCGCATGCAACACACCAACACTGAAAAACAGTACCATGAATCCCAACCAAGACGAAATGAATTTCTTATTCAAAAGCCTCTGAGACGAATTGATAGTTTGCATAAGAAGCGATAGAAGTTTGATGTAATGTTACTAAAAAACCCCGAATGACAATACTCAAAAGCAATGAAAGAAAGTAGAATTACTTTTGAGATTTAAAGAAATATGATTTCATTCTCAATTTAGGGCAAACTTAAAAAATGCTCAATGAAATTATAATTGGTAAAATAAGATGTGTCATTCAAATTGTTATTACTTATAAATTTGCGAAACAAATGAAAAAAGATAATCTACCATAAAAATTAAAATGAACATCCTCTTTATCATTGGAAACGGCTTTGATATCAATCTAGGTTTAAAAACAAGATATCAAGATTTTTACGATTTTTACATTTCCAAACCTTCAAAAAGCAGTACTATTTATGAATTAAAAAACAACATTTCTAAAGATTTGAAAAATTGGGCAAATTTAGAGCTCGAACTCGGTAAGTATACCAAAAATATTAGTAGTATTGATGAGTTTGATGAGATATATGATGACCTTATTCAACATTTGGGTGATTATTTAGAAGAACAAGAAAACAGCTTTTTATTTAAACCAGAAAAGCTCGAAAATTTTCTTTCAGATTTATTCAAACTTGATAGCTTTCTTTCACCGGCAGAAAAAGTTGATTATGAAACATTTACAAATATTTGGAAAGAGAGAACTTGGAAAGTTAATTTGATGACCTTTAATTATACTAAAATAATTGAAAAAATCTTAGGCGAAGCTATTGAACAAAATATGTCGATAGGAAAACATCACGAAACATTTGATGTTGTTTTCCAAGGTCTAGTGCATATTCATGGATATCACGATGAAAGAATGATTTTGGGAGTTAACGATGTATCCCAAATCCAAAATATAAAACTTCATATGGTTGAGGACATCTGTGGTACATTTATTAAAAGTGAATATAACAAAGGTGTGGGGGAACTAATACATGAACGATGCGAACATTTGGTGAACAATGCAAACCTTATTTGCATATTTGGCTCCTCAATTGGGGACACAGATAAGATCTGGTGGGAATTAATTGGTAAGCGACTAAGAGAAAATTCTAGATTAATTATCTTCAAAAGGGAAGGCTCAGAATTAAACCTAAGATTCTCTTCCAAAACCGTAAGACTTAAAAACAAAACAAAAGAAGATTTTTTAATTAAAACGAATTTTAACGAAAAAGAAAAAGAGGAGATTAAAAAGAAAATGTATGTAGCTATAAACAGTACTATTTTTTCAAACTTGAAATAAATGGTAAACAACATATTTTAGTAAATTTTCCAATGTCAAAATATCAATCAAAACCGAGTTTCTTTTAATACCCCTTAACCCAATTTATTCTCCCCCAATCCCAACCCAAATTAATTCTCCCCCTCCCTCAGCTTGGTTCAACCACTAAAAAAACTATCTTTGGGGACATGAATACATAACCCATTTGGGAGCGAAAGCTCTATTCACTTAATCAACTTACCGGATGAAAATCAAAGCTACCTTAGTACTATTGGTGCTGAGTCTTTATGCCGCCGCCCAATCGGTACAATCTCCATCAGAATTTTTAGGATATGCGTGGGGAAGCAAGTTTGCACCTCATCATCAAGTAGTTAGCTATGTAGAGTACATAGCTCGTACCTTACCCCAAAACGTCAAAATAGTTCGTTATGGCTCTAGCTATGAAGGTCGCCCGCTTATGGCTGCCATCATTGCCAACGAACAAAACCTTAAAGACATTGAGGAAATCCGAACCAATAACCTCAAAAGTATTGGTTTGTTAAGTGGTACTCCAACCAAAAAACAACCCGCTATTACTTGGTTAAGTTACAACGTTCACGGCAATGAGGCCTGCGCCACCACTGCGGCCATTCAAGCCTTTTATGATTTGGTGCGTAAAGACAACCCAACCGCCCAACAGGTACTAGGCAACTCAGTGGTTATCATGGACTTTTGCCTCAACCCCGATGGCTACGACCGTTACGTCAACTGGTACAATCAAAAAGTAGGGCGCATTGGAAACCCAAGTCTTTCGGCATGGGAACACTATGAGCCTTGGCCAGGTGGTCGCCCCAATCACTATTTGTTTGACCTTAACCGTGACTGGGCTTGGCAAACACAAAAAGAAACCCAAGAACGCATTGCATTTTACAATTCGTGGATGCCTCACCTTCATGCCGATTTCCACGAACAAGGTGTCAACAATCCCTACTATTTTCCACCTTCGGCCAAGCCTTACCACGAAGACATCACCCAATGGCAGCGAGAAATGCAAGGTGTAATTGGTGAGTATCAACGTAAATACTTCGATAAAAACGGCTGGTTGTATTTTACTCGTGAAAATTTTGATTTGTTTTACCCAAGCTACGGCGATACATATCCTACTTACAATGGTGCCATCGGATACACCCTAGAGCAGGGTGGTTCTGGTCGAGCTGGCTTGGGTGTAGAAACCGACACCGGAGACACCCTCACCCTCAAGCAACGAGCCGATCACCACGCTGCTTCAAGTTGGGCTGCGATGGAGGCTGTATCTTCAAGAGCCGATAAAATAGTTTCGGAGTTTGTAAAGTTTTATGAAACAGCCAAAACTAACCCTATTGGCAACTACAAGTCATTTGTAATCAAAAACAAAAACAACGACCCGAAAGTAAGAGCATTTACCAAATTCCTTGATAAACAAGGCTTTCAATACGGATATGGCGGCAAAGAAGCCCCAGCAGTAGGCTTTAGTTTCCAAGATGACAAAATCGGCCCCTTAAAAGTAGAACCCGACGACATTGTAATAAGCATGTATCAACCTCGTTCTACGTACCTGAAAATCTTGTTAGAGCCCAAATCAGCCTTAGAAGATTCGGTAACGTACGACATCACTTCATGGTCTTTGCCTTATGCGTATGGGCTACAAGCTTATGGTGTTAAAGAGAAATTGACCCCTGCCCCGAAACCAAGTAGTACAGAATCAACCACTGCTAAAGTAGAGAAACCCTACGCCTATGTGGTTAGATGGCAAACCGTAGAAGATGCTGCCTTCCTAGGCCATTTGCTCAACAAAAAAATCAAAGTTAGAGCCGCTGAAAAAGCATTTGAAATGGAGAATCAATCTTTTGCTCCGGGTACATTGATTATTCCTAGAGCTGGGAATGAGGCTTTAGGTGCCAAATTCGATGCTTTGATTCGGGAAGAAGCCGAACATCATGGAATCAGCTTGTATCACATGACAACAGGTTATGTCACCAAGGGGTCAGATTTTGGTTCGGGGAATGTTAACACACTCAAAGCTCCTCGAGTGGCTGTTTTGGCTGGAGATGGCACCTCCTCAACCAGTGTAGGCGATGTTTGGCATTTCTTTGACCAACAAATCAAATATCCTGCCACGATGATGACACCCGAAATGATGACTCAAGTTGATTTGAAACAATTTGACGTCATCGTCATGCCATCAGGTAATTATGGGCGAGTTCTCAATGAGCGTAGCCTCAATTCTTTGAAAGATTGGATTCGGTCAGGAGGTCGGTTAATTGCCATGGAAAATGCTGTTGGAGCTTTGGCCGGTAAACCTGATTTTGAAATCAAAACGAAAGAAGAAGACAAGAAAAAAGAAGATAAAACCAAAGAAAGTGCCAACGATGACCTGAAAGTCTATGGTAATCGGGAACGGGAGTTTGTCATGGAAGAAACCCCTGGTAGTATTTTCAAATTGACTATGGACAACACGCATCCATTAGCATTTGGTTACGATAAAACTTACTATGGACTCATTTTAGAAGCCTCAAACTATGCTTTTTTAAAAGATGGATGGAATGTAGGCCATGCTGGAAAATCAGCTTGGATAACAGGTTTTGCAGGCAAAAACGCTCGTAAAAAACTGGAAAACAGTCTTTTGTACGGAGTTCAAGACCTGGGCAGGGGCAAAGTAATTTATATGGTCAATAACCCTCTGTTTAGAGGTTTTTGGTACAATGGTAAACTTCTTTTCGGCAATGCTGTCTTCATGGTGAATTAGTCAAAAAAGACTTAGGTGTTTACGATAATTTAACAGCATTTTAACAAACGAATGTGTATTCACCTGCAACAAAAAAATCCTGCTTTGTGGCAGGATTTTTTTGTTGCTACTTTTCAATATAGTTAATCAAAAGTCGCTAATAATCATTACACTAGTACCCTTTTAGGTCTTCAACTTCTTCTTTTTGGCGGCAGGAAACAAAATATTATTCAAAATCAACCGATAACCTGCCGAATTGGGGTGCAAATTCAAATCCGTCGGCTCCTCCCCTACTTCGTGACGATAATCTTCAGGGTCATGGCCGCCATAGAATGTCCAAAACCCTTTAGCGATAGTACCATGAACATAACGAGCTTCGTTCAATGAACGATTCTCACCCATAATGATGACCTCAGGCTTTAAAAATTGTTTTTTAAACGCTGTGGTTTGCCCCATAAAACCCTTTATTGTGTTCGTATGGTTCTGGGTCAGCATAGTAGGAATTGGATCCCACTTCGCCGAAAAAGTAAATAGAGAGAAATAATCGTTTGATTCCATCACCTGTCGTTCCTCTGGCTGATGGTCCACCGTAGAGAATTCGACAGGTTGAAATGGATGAGTAAACACTTGAAAATTTTGAAAGGCTAACGTATTATCAAAGTCCAATTTTTGATTGGCATTAGGGTCAGCTGGATCGCCATCATACACCGACTCTACAATATCCGTATTTTCAGAGGCCAAGGCTACGTCAAAGGTATCTGTAGCATTACACATTGCAAACATATAGCCTCCTCCAGCACAAAATTCTCTTATTTTTTTAGCCACTGAAAGCTTCATTTGAGAAATTTTATCGTATCCAAATTTTCGAGCAATACGTTCATCTTCACGTTTTTGATGAACATACCAAGGTTGGTCTCTAAAGCCAAAAAACTTCCCCATTTGTCCAGTAAAGTCCTCATGATGAAGGTGTAACCAATCGTATGTCGCTAATTTCCCCTCAAGTACTTCGTCATCATATACCACATCGTAAGGGATTTCGGCATATGTCAACACCAACGTCACAGCATCATCCCACGGGTTTTTAGTTTTTGGTGAATATACCGCCACCTTTGGTGGCTTTTGTAGTTTCACCACATCCATATTAACATCGGGGCTTGTCAACTCAGCTCGGATCGCCGCTGCTTGGCCATCTGAAATAACCTCGTAGCTAACCCCTCTGATAATAAGCTCATTTTCAAACTTTTGAGAATGTACAAACATAAATGCTCCACCACGATAATTGAGCAACCATTCTACTTCAGTTTCATAATTTTTAAGTACCCAATACGCAATTCCGTATGACTTTAAATGGTTTTTTTGCGAATCATCCATCGGAATCAACAAGTGCGAAGCCCGAAGAGGAGCAGCAATCAGGAGAAAAATGATAAGCGGAAAAATGAGCCGTTTCATCGGTTTGAGAAATTGAAATGGAATCTGGTACTTTGTAACAACGAAAGTAAAGCAAAAATAGTGCAAACTTAACGCACAAGCCATGAACTGGATTGAAAATGTAAAAGAAGGGCTTCGATCTATACAAGCCAACATGCTCCGAACGGTCTTAACAGCCCTAATCATTGCTATTGGGATTACCTCATTAGTTGGTATTCTTACCGCCATTGATGGCATTCAAAGTTCTGTTGACAATAGCTTTGCAGCTTTAGGTGCTAATTCATTTGATATTCGTAACCCACAAATTTTCCGCCGTCGTTCGGGGGGCATGATGGAACGCAAGTTTCCGCCCATTGAATTTAGAGAGGCTGTTGCCTACAAAAATCAATTTGGTAAAAACGCAACCGTTTCTATTTCGACTTCGGTATCAGGGATAGCTCAAATCAAGTTTGAATCAAAAAAAACCAATCCTAATGTATTGATAAAAGGCGGCGATGAAAACTACCTTGCTATCAAAGGATACAAAATTGCTCAAGGGCGTAATTTTTCAAACAACGACCTTGAACTAGCTACGAATGTTGCCATTTTAGGCCAAGAAGTAATCACTTCTTTATTTGAATCTAATCAAAATCCCATCGGCAAAGAAATCAGTATTTTAGGGCAACGTTTCCAAGTAATCGGAATCCTCGACAAAAAGGGCAGCATGGGCGGTGGAGGAGATGACCGCATTATTGTCATCCCACTCGAAACTGGCCGTCGGATGGCCGCCAATCGTACTTTATCATTTGATATTACGACCTCCTCTCCCCAAATTACTGATTTGGATATGACAATGGGAGAAGCCAGAGGCACCTTTCGTCTCATCCGAGGCGACGCCCTTGGCAACCCTGACTCTTTCGATATGGAACGTTCTGACTCTTTTGCCAAAAATTTTGAAGATATTACAGGCTATCTACGTGTTGGAGGTTTTGGTATTGGCTTTATTACATTACTCGGGGCTGCCATTGCTTTAATGAATATAATGATGGTATCAGTAACCGAACGTACTCGTGAAATTGGAATCCGCAAATCACTCGGTGCTACCCCAAGCCGAATCAGAGAACAGTTCTTAATTGAAGCCATCGTCATTTGTGTAATTGGTGGGTTTGGCGGATTAGTCCTCGGCATTGCCGTCGGGAACTTAATTTCCAGTGTAATTTCATCAAGCAGCAGTTTTATTGTTCCTTGGTTGTGGATGTCTGTCGGAATCGCAATTAGTATCGTAGTAGGCATACTATCAGGCTATTACCCTGCCTTTAAAGCCTCCAAACTTGACCCAATCGAATCATTGCGGTACGAATAATTAAATTTTTTTCCGATTTCATTTGTATCGTTATTTTTCAACTCTTACTTTTGCACTCCCAACACGAGAAGCCCAGATGGCGGAATCGGTAGACGCGTTGGTCTCAAACACCAATGCCTGCAAGGGCATGCCGGTTCGACTCCGGCTCTGGGTACAACTACCTCCAAAAACCGCTCATACATGCTGTATGAGCGGTTTTTTCGTTTTAGGTTTTGCTTCATTAATTTTCAAATCCGGTTTTTAAACATGAGACATCGGTTATTGGGAATAGTATTTTTTTTTGAAATCTTGGCTTACTGTAGTTTTGGTCAAGCGGTGTTTACACCCGAACAATTTGGAGGTGTTGGTAATGGCTTATTAGATGATGCCATTTCAATACAAAAAGCAATTGATGCGGCACCGATTGGAGGAAAATTATTATTTACTACTGGAAAGTCTTACCTTCTCAAAAGTCAACTTACTATCCAGAAACCACTGATTATTGATGGTGCTAATGCTACCTTGATTAATGATATTTCTGGTACTGCTAATACTTTTTTAATCAATAGTTGTAGTCAGGTGCAGTTTCAAAACTTGACTTTTACTTTAAATTATACTCCGAGTAATGCTTCTGTAAAAGGGCATTTACTTTTTTATAAGGCGTCTAATTGTCGAGTAGAAAATTGTGTTTTTTTGAAATCTAATTGGTATGCTATTCAGATACGAGGTGAGGAAAGTGCAAAATCTGAACAGATAGTAATACAACATTGCCAAATTAAGGAGTTAGCACATGAAGGTGGGGATGGAAATAGTCCAACGGGGATCTATGTTAATAATTACTCCGAACATATTTCAATTTCTCATAATCAGCTGGATGGATCGGGGGCGGTTGGAATTTGTATTTTAAATGAGGGTGGTGGAGGTACTATTCAAGATGTATTGGTAAGTCAGAATCATATAGCTAACAAAGACACATACGGAATAGTAATTTATGATACTTTTCAGCAACAAAAAGTAACTGATATTCAAGTAGTAAGTAATTCGATTGAAAACATAAACGGCGCACTTGGAGTGAAAGGCAATGCTGGAGCAGGGATTTATTTAGCCAGTTGTGAGAGGTGTGTGATTGATAAAAACAGCATAAAGCGCACCAATCTTGGGACTATAGGGCTATCATTAACGCCAGCAGGCATTGGCATCAATACTTGCAAACATGTCTTAATAACCAATAACATAATTTCCGACTGCCAATATCATGGAATTTCGTTGAAAAATGCAGAAAGCATCACTTGTACAGGAAATCAGATAATTGCACCCAGACACATTGCTTTAGAAATATGGAATTGTAAACAGGTGATTTGTAATGCCAATCAGGTGAATTCGTCTGTTTTCACAGAGCAATGCTTGTATATTAAATCTTCAATAGCTGTACTTATAAATAACAATATTGTCTGGAGTAAGGGGAGATATCATGTTATTCATTTGGATGGGGATGGCGCTAATCATCAACTTCAAATCACCAACAATTTCGTAGCATATAATGGTACTACTGACCAGTTGGTTTTTACCAGCAATGGCACTAATACGCAGGTGATTTGCACAGGAAACACGTTCCAAAATGCCTCTTCTTCGGCAGCTAAACGTGTGGCGTATTTTAACAATATGACGGATAGTGAGTTAACTTTAAATCATTTTGTTGGACGGCAAGGTAGTCCAGCAGTTTTTACCGAAGGAAACTGTTTAGGGTCAACCTTTTTTGATAACTATACTTCCGGTGATTATGCCATTAGTGCTACAACTCAAGGACTTGTTTTCACGCTACCAGGTGATAAACCACCAACTCGGCAAGGGTATGGAATTGGAAGTAAAATCTTGAATAACAGCCCTTCAACTAAAGAAAGCCCAGCGGGATGGATATTGACTACCCAAGGCGTATGGAAGGCATTTTACTAATCAAACGTAAAAAGGCATTATTAATGAACGAGGTAGCTAAATGAATTTACTAGTTTTTCTATTGCTTGGAGCGTGACGGCGTCATTTATTTCACCGTGTTGGTTTACTTTGCCTTTGATGGCTTTTATCAAGATAGTTGTGTCGGGTGTCAATTTGGCCCCTAAGGTCTGCATTAAGAGTTGCAGTTCTTCATGACCTTTGTCACCCGAGGCTGAGGCTGTAATCAAAGCCGTAGGTTTTTCCGAAAAAACTATGGTTGAAACGCACCATTCGATGAGATTTTTAAGTGTACTCGGGATACTAAAAACATACTCAGGAGTACAAATTACCACACCGTCTGCTTGCTCAATGGCAGTGCGCATGTGCATAACAGCAGAAGGAGGAACGAGGCTGTCGAGGTCAGGGTTAAAATGGGGTAATTCGGCGAGACCGTCGTAGAGAGCAACATCGAATTTCCCTGTAGCCAGTTGTGCTATTGTATTGATAATTACCTGATTTGATGAATTAGATTTGAGGCTTCCTGCAATGGCTATAATTTTCTTCATGGATTATTTCACCCGTTTGTAGGTCTCGATGATGATGCGGTTAATGCCCAATTTTTCGAGCTTTTCTACTCCTTTTTGAACCAAAGTATCGTTGTTTATTTTCACAACAAATTCAAAGGAATTATTCTCCCATTGGCGATCAATAAAGTAATCCAAATGTTCGGTATAGAGACTATCTTTTAACGTATAGGTACCCGCTCCTGCTGTAAAAGTCGCCGATGTGGAGTCTTTACCCCCTTGTAGGTCATGGCTCAAAAAGGCAAAGTGAGTTGGATTAATAATCTTCAGCATCTTGACCTTGGGATTAAAGGTAGAATACGTAGAATCTTTCTCGGTAGAGGTGGCAGAAATTAATTCCCAAGTTCCAATGATGGAAGGTTTATCGGATTGTTGACAAGCGTTCAAGGTAAGCACTAATAGGAAGCAGAGGGTGAGGTGTTTCATGGAGTTACTTATAGTTAAGTGAGTCACGAAATTCCCATTTTGTTTTCAAATTATTGAGATACATTGTAGGCTTTCTGCTTATCTTTTTTCAATTTTTAATTCAGTATAATTCCCATTTCCAAACGAAGCCTCCAATCACAGACGCTTTGTTTATTACAAATTAACAATAATACATTCTTTTTCAGCCACTTACTAGTTGGTATTTCCGCTATTATTAGTATTTAAGCGCAGCGACACCAACAACCACAAGCTGGGTGTAGTCTTCTGTAAGAGACTACGTCCAAGAGTGAAATGCGGTGGTTATGGTCAAAAGCGTTCTTTGAAATACGAAAATATTTTGGTTAGTTGGTTGTAAAAAACAGCCAAAGCTTATGCCACAAGGATACCAAATTTATGACCAATCAGGTCTTTATTATCTACGCTTCAAGTCATTGCCTGGCGGTCCGCCACTGCGGGTGGATGTATTTACTAGACAGAACTAACGAGATATAGTGGTAGATAGCATAGATTTTTGTCGAAAAAAGAAAGGGTTGTTTGTTTATGGATATGTAATCATGAGCAAACATTTGCACTTACTAGTGATGGCCAAAGAAAGTAATTTGTCAGATGTTATTCGTGATTTTAAGAAATTTACGTCATCAACAATTCTTAAAACGATAGAAAATGAGCCAGAAAGTCGGCGAGAGTGGATGTTGAAATGATTTGAACGGGCGGAGTTCCGCTTCGCAGCAAAAAGCCATGTCAGGAATAGCAAATATCAGTTTTGGACACATGAAAATCATGCGATAGAATGTCATACACCCTCCTTTACGCAACAGAAATTGATTTACATCCATGACAATCCAGTGCGAGCAGGTTGGGTTGAGAAGCCAGAAGATTGGATGTATTCGAGCGCAAGAAATTATAGTGGATTGGTTGGGCTAATAGAAGTGGATTTTCTGTAAGTTGGTGAGTGTGGATAGGCTTTGAAAAATGCTATCGCATTTTGCTCATCAGGAGCCCCAGTGGAACTGATGAGCATTCACACTAACACGCTAAGCGGGGGATTGATTAAATTTGTAACTAAAAATGGTCAAAATATTGCCTTTCCTAATATTACTGGCTCAGAATATCTAATCAGTAATCCACTTGTGAAAGAAAATTTTCTTAAAACAATTGTCGAATGACAAATTATATACAATGATAACACTAAAATATTGCTGTGACGATTTTCGTCTTAGAGCTGAAATGCCCAAATATAAAGGGCCTAATTTTAGAATTGTCAAAACTGTACCTTTTACAAAATTATTACTTCCATCACTCTATGCTTGTTATATTACGTTAGGGTATGAAGATGATTTTTCATATCAAATTCCAATTATGATAATTTATCATTGTCCATTTTGCGGACAAAAACTTAAAGACTTTTATAGCAAGGATGAATACGTCCATGAAATAGAAGGGCAAACTTTTAAAATATGATAACTCTCCCCTAGCTGGGCATTGTCTTCTGTAAGAGACTACGTCCAAGATTGAAATGAGGTGGTTATGGTCAAAAGCGTTCTTTGAAATACGAAAACACCCGGCTAAGCGTAATTTGTGACTAGGTTTGAGTGTGGCAGGGGGTTCTAAACATTATTCCATCTATCCTATAGCTCCTATGACTTTTAAAGTGTATCAAGACCAATTAAATCACTTAAAATGGATACCAGTAAACACAAAGTCCCAGTAGAGCGGATAGCCAAGCTCTTGGCTGATAAAAACTCTAAAGAGTCTTATTTTAAAGAACAAATGATGTTTGGTTTAAGTAGAGATGAAAGGCAAGCATTGGTGGATGATCTCAGTCTTAATAACGGGTGGAATCGCATGAAATTTATTGATATTTGTTTGTATATCAATCTTCATGAAGAGCATACTGAAGAAGTTCATGACATTTTTGGTGGATTTATCGATAGTTTAATTGGATTTGTTGAAGGGGGATCAATAATTCGATTACCTACTGAACCACCATATCCAGCATGGAGGCATTATTTCGATAGAGGAAAATGGCTTAAGGAGGATTCTTGGTAATTACTAATATCGTTTGCCATTGATTTCCATGACAAAATCAAGGAAAAATTCAAGGAATTTTCATATTTCTGATTTCTATGGACAACAGATATGCCACCCCGCTAAGCGTAGTCTGTGCCTAGATTTGAGTGTGGCAAGAACTTAGTTCTGTGAGCGCAGTTCCACTGGGAGAGACATTGAGGTAGCTATAGTCAAAAGCCTCTACTAGTACAAACGTCCTCGTTTGTACACTGACATCAGTAACTTAGGACTTTGTACCATTGTTAGCCTTTAAACTAAGTAGTGAGCAATAATGGTAAGAAATAAAACACTGTCTGCATCAGGAGTCTTTATTATCTAACGCTTCAAGTCATTGACTTGGTGGACGTATTTACTAGAAAGAACTACCGAGATATAGTGGTAGATAGCATAGATTTTTGTCGAAAAAAGAAAGGGTTGTTTGTTTATGGATATGTAATCATGAGCAAACATTTCCACTTACTAGTGAAAGCCAAAGAAAGTAATTTGTCAGATGTTATTCGTGATTTTAAGAAATTTACGTCATCAACAACTCTTAAAACGATAAAAATGAGCAAGAAAGTCGGCGAGAGTGGATGTTGAAATGATTTGAACGGGCGGAGTTCCGCTTCGCAGCAAAAAGCCATGTCAGGAATAGCAAATATCAGTTTTGGACACATGAAAATCATGCGATAGAATGTCATACACCCTCCTTTACGCAACAGAAATTGATTTACATCCATGACAATCCAGTGCGAGCAGGTTGGGTTGAGAAGCCAGAAGATTGGATGTATTCGAGCGCAAGAAATTATAGTGGATTGGTTGGGCTAATAGAAGTGGATTTTCTGTAAGTTGGTGAGTGTGGATAGGCTTTGAAAAATGCTATCGCATTTTGCTCATCAGGAGCCCCAGTGGAACTGATGAGCATTCACACTGACGTAGGCACAGCCTACGCCAAGCGGGGGTATCTGAGGAAGTACTTGTTGCACCAGATGCTACTATTCCAATAACTGACACTAAAAATCCTCAACAACCCCGAAATATTGCGTTAGGACGAGATGCAACATTAATTGCCTTTGCTGCTTATACTAAATCTGTCCCCTATTTAGGAAATGAATATGGTTCCCCTTGGGCAGAATTAAGTAGTAAACCTGAATTCATAAAAGCCCATATTATTGCTTTTGGCTTAGCAGGTGCACATTTCAATTTTCCTCCGTTGTTGGTGTTTTTCACCAACAAACAGGCGTAAGCAAAAGAGGAATAACCCATTGAAAACCAATATAATATGTACCATCACGATAGTCAATTTTTTACTGCTACCATTCCTCCATTGTTGGTGTTTTTCACCAACAAACAGGCGTAAGCAAAAGAGGAATAACCCATTGAAAACCAATATAATATGTACCATCACGATAGTCAATTTTTTACTGCTACCATTTTGTGGTGGAAACATCTTTTAATACCTGATCAATTCAAGCAAGTTATCTTGGATAGCATGAAGTTCTTGGTAGCACATCAGCGTGTAACTATCTAAGGGTTTGTCCTCATGCCGAATCATATCCACATCCTGTGGCGAATCAATGAAAACTACTTGCTGGAGGAGGTACAAAGAGATTTTTTGAAATTTACAGCACAAATAATCAAATTTGACTTACAGGAACATCACCCAGCAGTGTTAGCCCATTTTAAGGTCAATCTCAAAGATAGGCAATATCAATTTTGGGAGCGGAATCCTCTGCAAGAGAAATGGAATTTAGCAACCCGACCCGAAGAATAGGGTTGGTCATCAGCCAAATATTATGAGATAGGCATTGATAATTTCGGCTTTCTGACCCATTATTCTCAGGAGACGTAGCTTGTGTTTGAGGTCGAGTAGGGTTGTTGGTCACAAGACCAACAACGGAGGAAATTAAAAATCAATTGGTTAGGATTCAGTTAAATCAATCATTAATCCAATATAATTTTGGGGAATTGAATAGAGGTAAAAATTATGAGACCTTAACCAATGATTACAATACCAGTAGTCGCACAACTCAACAAATGCCATTGAACTATAATGTACCTAAAGGTGCTAAAATCCCAAAAAGAATAAACTAAATTTATGAAACAGTTACTAAGCATCGTTCTAGTAGTGATTTTAGGGGCTTGCCAAACTAAAAAGAACAAGATTGTTTTTTATATTGAAAATGGAAGTAGAGTAGATACACTAATCAACTTTAAAATATCAATAGATAAAAATCTTAAAATTGATACACTTTTCAAGTATTCCACTATTATCCCAAATTATGATACTTTTATCATTGAAGAACCCATGAGAGATAGTGTTCTAATTAGTGCAAGTACAAATACGGGAGCAAATAGACAGTTTAAAGTAAAATTTGATAGAAATGCTTATATTTTTCTTGCATATGTTCATGATTCAATTATTAACCAAAAAGAGAGAATAGTGATTGAACAAATGAAGAAAGAACAGAAGGGATATGATCCAAGTGTACTTTTAGAGAAAAAAGCTATTCGGGAAAAAGTTCAATATACAGAATCCACATTGTATTAGTAAAAAGCGGGTTGACATAGCGTTTGCAACGTAAATTTGTTCCTGTCGGTCGTGTCCTGCAGGGCAGGCAATTATCTAAGACACCCAAATAAACCATTGTTTGCATTAGGATTTACAAGATTGAGACAACTATCTTGAACATTTTCTATTCTTGATGTTGATAGTTATCAATTGTAACATTTGGGCGGTGCTTCGTCATTGAACTAGGCTTGGTTAGGGTTGTAGCTGCACAGAGGTGTAGATGTAGTGCATTTTTTTACAGTAAGTATTTGATTCGTGTACCATAAACAAAAGATGAGTATGGTTTTCCCTAAACAACTTCGTTTGAACATTTTACTGGGTCTGGGTGGGCTGATGACAGCCGTGGGCATCGCCAAGGCACAAAACCCGCAACCCGTGGTGGTACAAACGCCACAACGGATTGTGTCGATGTAAAATACCACAACCTCTTTTAATGTGGAGAGTTTTTTGCCTACTGTGCCCCCCTAGTCGCCCAATGCGGCGGCTATGGCTCGGTATGGGGAGTATCCAGTCAACTACTACACAGGCTTGCCTACCATTGAGATTCCGCTTTATACTGTTTCGGCTGGAGCAGTGCAAGTTGCTACCCTACTCAACTATGGTTTTTCGAGTTATAACAGTAGTAGCGTACCATGCTTGACAGAACAGCTTAAAACAGATTTGTATGTGAATGGCAAAGACATAGAGCGAGACCTGTTTTCGTACTCAACGCCTACGGGGGAAATTCGTTTGTGTTGCTCCCTACCACTAATGGCAAAAACTACCTTTGGCAGCAGAGGGTGAGGTATTTCATGGAAAATGAATATTACATAGTAGTCCACGAAATTCACAATTTGTTTTCACAATATCGGGGTTTATTGTAAGGTTTATGCCATCAGGCAGTTTTATTACGTGGGTAATTGCTTCTTCCTTCCCATTTCCAAACAAAGCGTCCGATAACGGACGCTTTTTCTTTTTACAACAATTGATAACTATCTATTTTTCATATAGTTATCAATTGGCATTAATCTTGGAATTAGTATAGCAAATCGAATCAAAATGGACAAAGAAATACCCATAATCGAACAAAACAGACGAAAAAAAAAGGTATTTGTGTATGCCGTGTTCGCTGTGATGCTGGTAGTGGCGTTGGTATGGTGGCTTCGAAGCACGCTCGATAACTCCGTCAAAACCTCAGAAATTCGTATCGCTATCGCCGAAAAAGGAGATGTCGAAAACACCCTCACGGCGGTGGGTGAAGTGCAGCCAGCCTTTGAGCAAATCATTACTAGTCCGATTACGGCAGTGGTCAAAGAGGTGTATTTGGAGGCAGGTGCCACCGTAAAAACGGGTGACAAAATCGTAGAATTAGACAAGGAGTTTACGACCATCGAAGTTGAAAAACAAAAGAATCAGTTGGACCTCAAGCGTAATGGTATCACCAAATTGCGATGGGAATTGGAGAAAAGTTTCTTTGACTTACAAATCAATGACTCGGTAAAAGCCCTGAAAATAAACAGCTTGAAAGCAGAATTAGAAAACGCCAAGCGGCTCCACAAAGCGGGTGGCGGCACTCGTGAGGCCATTGAGCAAGCCGACCTGAACTTACGAGTAGCCCAATTAGAAAAAAAACAGCTCGAAAACGACATCCGCATCAAGCAACAAACCATGCGCTCGGACTTGAGGGAGTCGGAGCTACAAGCGCAGATTCAAGAAAAAGATTTACAAGAGCAAACTCGCAAACTCCAACAAGCAGATATTATCGCTTCTCGAAATGGAGTACTGACCTTCGTAAACAAAAACTTGGGGTCGAAAGTAAGCGAAGGCGATGTACTGGTCAAATTAGCAGATTTGGGTAGTTTCAAAATCATGGGCAGCATCTCAGACAATTACGCAGCACAAATCAAAGTGGGTATGCCTGTGATTGTGCGTATCAATGAGCAGGCCATCCGAGGAATGTTGGTGAACATTCGACCTGCTGTTCAGAACAACACTTTGCAGTTTGACATCGCTCTTGACAAGCAATTCAGTGCGCTGCTCCGCCCCAATCAGAAAGTTGAGGTGTATCCTGTTACCGACCAGCATCTTCAAATCGTCAGGATTGCCAATGGTTCTGCGTTCAAAGGGGCGTTAGTGCAAGATGTGTTTGTGCTACGTCCCGATGGGAAAGCCGAACGTCGAAAAATCAAAATTGGCTTATCCAATTTTGATTTCGTAGAAATCACCGAAGGCATTCAAGTAGGTGAAAAGGTCATTATCACTGACTTGAGCAAGTATAAAAACGTACAAGAACTAAGCATTCAACCATAGCCATGAAAGCCAACTATTTATGCCGATTGCTGGGGGTGTTTGTTCTTATTCAACTATGCAACCCTCGGCTAAAGGCCCAAGAAAAATTATCGTTGGAGCAAGTGGTTGAGCTGGCCAAACAGCAATCCATTGCCTCTAAACAGGCCACCGCCACCAAAGAAAACCGTTACTGGCAGTGGCGCACCTATTTATCTAATTATAAGCCTCAGTTGGTTTTGGAGGGCAATCTACCTGCCTTTACTCGGTCATTCCAGCAAGTGTTACAACCCGACGGTACGGTATTGTTTCAACCTGTTCGGAACAATAATTCGGCTTTAAATTTATGGTTGAGTCAGACCATCGGTCAAACCGGAGGGAGTATTTATGCGACTTCGGTGCTACAACGCTTTGATGATTTTGACCGAAATAATGTCCTTTATAACAGTACTCCCTTTGCAGTCGGGTATCGGCAGCCCATCTTCCAGTTCAATCCCTTGAAATGGGATCGGAAAATTGAACCCCTCAAATACGACGAGAGCAAGCAGGCGTATTTAGAAGCGCAGGAGCAGATTGCGCTGAAAGCCAGTGGGTATTTTTTTGATTTATTGCTAGCTCAGGTGAACTTGCAAATTGCGGAAACCAATCTCCAGAATACGAATACGATTCAGAAAATTGCTCAAGAAAAGTTTGAATTGGGTAAAAATACTAGAAACGAAATTCTGCAATTGCAATTGGAACAACTCAAAGCCTTGAAATCGGTTGGAACAGCCAAGCGTGATTTAGAGATTTCGACCTTGAACTTACGTTCTTTTCTGGGTTTGCAATCAGCTCAAAAGCTTGAATTAGTGATACCAGACCAGCTCCGTACCATTTCGTTTTCGGCAGAAACGGCACTGAAAGAAGCCTTAGAAAACCGTTCGGAGGCCATTGCCTTTCGTCGGAGACTTCAAGAAGCCAATCGGGATGTGGACAAAGCAAAAGGCGATAACAGCCTGAATGCCACCTTAGTAGCTACGTATGGATTCTCGAATCGAGGACAACATATACCCGATTTGTACAAAAACCCTCAGAATCAACAGTCCATTGAATTGAAATTCGATATTCCGATTATGGATTGGGGGCGATCAAAATCTCGACTAAAAACGGCTCAGATTAACAAACAATTGACCGAATACACCGTGGAGCAGGATAAACTTACTTTTCAGCAAGAGATTTATACGCAAGTGACGCTGTTGGCTATGCTCAAGGAACAATACAGCCTCACCACTCAAGCTGATAGTATTGCCAGTGAAAAATACCAGATTGCTCGTGAGCGCTATGTGTTGGGTAACTTGAGTATCACTGATTTAAGTATTGCCTTTCAGGAAAAAGACCAAGCTAAGCGAGATTACATCTATGCCTTGCGGGATTATTGGGGAGCGTATTATCGCATGAGGTATTTGACGTTATATGATTTTGAGAACCAACGAAAAATCAACTAAGCGGCTCTATTTCATCATTGAAAAATAAATTCTTTCAATTTCTAATGAATGTACAACTTCAACACTTCACCGAATGGAGACTTGCTAAGATTGCCTCACCCCTACCCCTCTCCATTCTGGAGAGGGGGTGATTATCAAGGCATTACTCCTATATAAAGAAGAGAGAGATAGGTCGGTCGGCTTCTGCCTTGAGGAGGAAAATTCCAGCAGTCAGTTATTTTAAACATACTCTTGATTTGAACAATCGAGATACAACTTACAAAAGCTCATGATTACATTAAAAAACATTGAAAAAGTGTATCGCACCGATACCATCGAGACATTGGCTCTCAACAATATCAATCTTCACATTCAGCAAGGCGAATTTCTCTCCATAATGGGGCCGTCGGGCTGTGGCAAAAGTACGTTACTTAACATTATGGGATTATTGGATGAACCTAGTAACGGTAGTGTGGAAATAGCAGGAAAAACTACGCAAGGGCTCAAAGATGCTCAATTGGCACACTTCCGAAACAAATCCATTGGTTTTATTTTTCAAAGCTATCATCTCATCAACGATCTGCCGGTGTTGGATAATGTTGAACTGCCTTTGCTTTATCGAAACACATCGGCATCCGAACGCAAACGCCTTGCCACTGAAGCCTTAGAAAAGGTAGGATTAAGCAACCGCATGAAACATTACCCTTCTCAGCTTTCGGGGGGGCAAAAGCAACGGGTTGCGATAGCAAGAGCTATTGTCGGAAATCCAGAAATTATTTTGGCTGATGAGCCAACAGGAAACCTCGACAGTAACATGGGGCACGAAGTGATGGATATTTTGCAACAGCTCAACCAAGAGGGTACCACCATTGTGATGGTAACACACGACGAAAGCATGGCCAAAAAGACCAGCCGTTTGGTGCGGTTGTTTGATGGCTCGCAAGTGGTTTAATCCAATCTTCTAAATCGGTTTCAACATCAGGATTTTGTGTCCTATTATCCAAAAAAGTCATGTTAAAAAATTATTTAAAAATCACCTTGGCGGTGCTAAAACGTCGAAAATTCTTCACTTTTATCAGCTTGTTTGGCATTAGCTTTACGCTATTGGTATTGATCGTGGTCACGGCATTTTTAGAACACTTGTTTGCCCCGGGTTATCCCGAACTCAAAGGCGACCGAATTCTGTACGTCACCCGGATGACACTTCGGGATACGCAAAAAGGCTATATGTCAGGTTCTAATATCAGCTACAAGCTCATTAAAAACTACGTTGAAAAACTAACAGATGTAGAATTAGTGGGTATTGCGACGGAGATCAATTCCATAAATGCTTACACTAACCATCAAAAAATCAAACTTCAGTATTGCTTTACCGATGGTAACTACTGGCAAATCAATGACTTTGATTTTGTAGAAGGTAAATCGTACACCAATCAAAATTTGGCAAACAACGATTATGTAGCTGTTATCAATGAAGATACTCGTGACCGATATTTTGGAAAAGGCATACCAGCGGTTGGCAAAACCTTAGAAGTGAACAATATCACTTACCGAATTATTGGCGTAGTAAGAGGCTGTCCGATTTTTAGACGATTTACCTCTGCCGACGTATTTTTACCCTATACTACCACTAAGTCAGACTACAAATCGGCACCTTTGATGGGACCCTTTGCAGCCCTCATTTTGGCCAAAAACACCAACGATTTACCCCGAATTAAGGAGGAATTTCAGTCATTATTGACCAAAGTAACGCTCAACGACATGAAACAAGGAGACTATCAACCAGACCAACTTACCTGTCATGCGGATACCTTTTTAGGGTCGCTTTTATATAATTTAAAGCATACGTTTGGTATCGAGGGCGATGGCGATAGTGCCATAGTCTATTTTTATTTGGTTTTGGTGGGTTTTGCACTGCTTTTTATGTCATTGCCAGCGCTGAATCTTGTCAATATCAATCTCAGTCGAATCATGGAGCGAGCCTCCGAGATTGGTATTCGCAAGGCATTTGGGGCATCAACCAAGACACTTACGATGCAGTTTGTCATCGAAAATGTAATCATCACCCTCTTGGGAGGTTTACTTTCTTTACTATTTTCAGAAGCCCTTTTGTTTTACATCAATCAAAGCGGATTGATTCCATATATTGATTTGGTCATTAATTTCAAGGTGTTTTTAATTGCCATTGCCATTAGCGTTGTATTCGGCTTGCTGTCAGGAGTTTACCCAGCCTGGCGTATGTCAAAATTACAAATTGTAGAAGCCCTCAAACAATAAAGCCATGATAAAGCACTTAGTAAAACTCATCTGGAAAAAGAAAAAAAGCAATCTATTAATGATGCTTGAAATCTTTGTTTCGTTCTTGATCTTGTTCACGGTCTGGACCCTGTCCGTCTTCAATTATCAAAATTATATCCATCCATCGGGAATTGAATCAGACCAAGTTTGGGCCGTTGACATAGAATTCAACACGGGTAGCGATAGTATCAAAAAAATTAATCGTGAGTTGATTCGCCAACAACTGAAAACCTACCCCGAAGTAGAATCTTTTTCGTTTGCCTCGGCCAATGTTCCTTATTCAAATAATACCTCCTCTACCGGACTAAAATTGAATGACAAAGAATACCAGTCCAATGTCATGAACGCTGAGGCCTCCTACCCTACTGTTTTAGGGCTCCAACTATCGGAAGGGCGTTGGTTTAATGAAGCGGATTTAGTAGCAAAAAATTCACCCATTATCATCAATAAAACGCTCAAAGAAGCGATTTTTGGAAACGAAAATGCGGCTGGAAAAGTCATCAAAAACTATGATGGCAAAGACAACATGACCATAGTGGGCGTAGTGGAGAATTTTAAACACCAAAACGACTTTCAGGCAATGGACAATTGCTACTGGGCGCCTCTTTTTGGCTGGGAGTCAACACTTTTATTAAAAGTAAAACCCAATACTACTGCCGATTTTGAGGCTAAATTAAGCAAAGAAATCCTTCAACTGGGTAAAGATTGGTCGCTCGAAGTGAAACAATTACCTGAAATGAAACAGGTCAAAAATCGAGAGGTTTTGATTCCAGTGCTGATACTCTTTATCATTAGTGGCTTCTTGATACTCAATGTAGCGCTTGGGTTGTTTGGTGTATTGTTCCAAACCATTAGTCGTCGAAAACAAGAAATCGGAATTCGGCGAGCTATTGGGGCAACCCAAACGCATATTTTATGGCATTTTATTGGCGAAACGGCTGTCATTGCTACATTTGGGATTTTGTTGGGGACATTTTTTGCCGTGCAATTCCCCTTACTCAATGTTTTTAATGTTGCTACTAATGTGTATTTGTTGGGGTTAGGTATGGCTGTTTTATCAATCTATGTTTTGGTAGTAATTTGTGCCTTTGTACCTAGCCAACAAGCCTCCAAAATTTATCCAGCCCTTGCCTTGCACGCCGAATAAACCATGACTCAAACCACCACTATCTTAATTGTTGACGACGACCTAGCGGTTCGTACCTCACTCATCTTGTTGATGCGAAAAGAGGGATTTGAAACGCTGGGAGCCAGTTCGCCACAAGAAGCCATCTCGCAAGTCAAGGCACATAAAGTCTCGGCAGTGGTGTTAGATATGAATTTTTCGGTTGAAACCTCGGGGCACGAAGGACTGAACTTATTACAACAACTAAAATCACTTCAGCCCAATCTTCCAGTCATCCTCCTGACAGGTTGGGCAACCATCGAACTTGCTGTTCGAGGTATGAAGTTGGGGGCGAGTGATTTCCTCAACAAACCTTGGCAAAACGCACATCTGACCCAATCGGTACGAACAGCGTTACTGCTTCAACAAGAAGTGTCACAACAAAAAGCCCCAACCACCCAAAGCCCCACCAGAAGAAGCATAGATGCCGCCTATGATTTTGGTCAAATCATTGGCGAGGATTCAACCTTGCTTAAAATCCTTGAAACTATAGGGCGAGTAGCCTCTACTGATGCCTCCATCTTGATAACGGGCGAAAGTGGTACCGGCAAAGAACTCATTGCCGAGGCAATCCACCAAAACAGCCTCCGTCAACGTAAACCCTTTGTAAAGGTTAATTTAGGTGGTATTTCCACCCAACTATTTGAATCTGAACTTTTTGGACATGTAAGGGGGGCTTTCACCGATGCTCGTTTCGACCGAATTGGGCGGTTTGAAATGGCTCACAAAGGTACTATCTTCTTAGACGAAATTGGTGACCTTGACCCATCAAGTCAGGTAAAATTACTGCGAGTGCTTCAAGACCGCACCTACGAGGTACTCGGTAGTAGCAAAACCAAACAAGTAGATGTGCGGGTGGTTTGCGCCACGAATCGCAACTTGGAAGAAATGGTCAGCAAAAACCAATTTAGGGAAGACTTACTCTATCGCATCAACCTGATTACCATTCGTTTACCTTCGTTACGAGAACGCCCTAACGACATTCCTATTTTGGTCAACTATTTTGTTAATAACCTTCGGGAAATTTATGCCCGCCCCAACCTCGAAGTGAGTAAACCAGCCCTACAATGGCTCAAACAACTATCACTTCCAGGTAATATTCGTCAGTTGAAGAATTTAGTAGAACGAACCGTGTTGGTATCGCCGAAAGACCTGCTGGATATTGCTGATTTTCAAGCAAATTTGCAGATGGCAACGCCTAAAAGTACCACTTCTCAATTGCCCGAAGTAGGAAGTATTACCCTAGAAGAGCTTGAAATTCAGATGATTCAGCGAGCCATGGAGTTTCATCGAGGTAAAGTAGCACGAGTAGCCAAATCGTTAGGATTAACCCGCAGTGCTTTGTATCGGCGTTTTGAAAAATATAATATTCCATTCCATGAAGATACAGACTAAGTTTATCGGTTTCATCATCCTGATTCATTTGATTACCATTGCCCTTTCGTTTGTCATTCTTCAAGAAAATAAGCTCTTATTCATTGGTTCTGAGGTTTTTATCTTGCTTTCTTTAGTCATAGCCTTCCAACTCTATCAAGAGCTGATGCAGCCACTTACGCTACTGATGTCGGGGATAGATGCCATTCGTGAGCGGGATTTTAATGTTAAATTCTTGAAAACAGGCAAGCGGGAAGTGGACCAATTAGTAGAGGTCTATAACCAAATGATAGACCAACTTCGGCAGGAAAAAACGATTCAAGAAGAACAACATTATTTTTTAGAAAAGTTGGTTCAAACCTCCCCTACGGGTATCATTATCTTAGATTTTGACGAAAAAATTGACCAAATTAACCCCAAAGCTGCTGAAATCCTTGGGCTTGACACCAGTCAATTAACAGGTAGGTTGGTTAGCGAAATCAACCATCCTGTTTTCCGAGAAATCACCCGCATCGAGTCGGGGCAGGCGCATACCATCAACCTCAACGGCATCCAAACCTACAAGTGCCAAAAATCACACTTTATTGACCGAGGTTTTCCAAGGCATTTTATCATGCTCGAAGAACTTACCGCCGAAATCCTGGCCGCAGAGAAAAAAGCTTATGGGAAAGTAATTCGAATGATGGCGCATGAGGTGAATAATTCGATTGGTGCGGTCAATTCAATTTTGGATACCAGTGTCCAGCTCATCGCCCAACCCGACTTGAAGGAAGTATTGCAAGTAGCTATTGAGCGCAACCAACAGTTGAATCATTTTATGCGGCGCTTTGCCGATGTGGTCCGATTGCCAGAACCTCAGCAACAAGTTATTGATTTGCATGAAATGATTCAAAACGTTGCCAAATTGATGCAATTTCAAGCAAAACAAAAACAAATCAAGCTACAATTACACTTATCTGAAGGTCCCTTTTGGGTGAGGGCTGACCCTCAGCAGTTAGAACAAGTTCTCATCAATATCACCAAAAATGCACTAGAAGCTGTGGAACATCAATACGGCGAAATCAAATTTAGAACGACTACAGAAAACCGCCAATTTCAATTAATTGATAATGGAAAAGGTATATTGCCAAAGCATGAAGAAGAGATTTTTAGTCCCTTTTTTACGACCAAACGAGAAGGGCAAGGCGTTGGCCTTACCTTAGTTCGGGAGATTTTGGTGAATCATCAAGTAGGATTTTCCTTAAAAACGCTCGAAAATCAAACGGTTTTTAGTATAACATTTTAAGACGTTCCATTTCTAGGTTTACTAGGATTTACAGAAGTGGAACGTCTATGATTTCTTCTCCAGTGGCTTCAATATATAGAATTGAAACAGCTCTACTCCCGCACAAACAGAATAAAATCAGTAGAAGGCACTATAGGGATTTTTCCTTTCAAGTGGTCTGCTAGTTGCCCACGATGATAGGTAGAATGATTAAAAACATGCGTTAATATCTGATGGACAGGCGTTTCAAAAAGTTCGCCTTTCATATTGGAATAAGCGACTAGTAGAGGCAAATCTTCCTCTTTCAGGTTGTTTAAGTACTTTTCCCAAGCCAAATCAACTTGTAAAAGTAAATTCTCCGCCTCTTCAATGGGTAATGCCTGCCAAAGTGGCATTACTTCATTGCTATTCTGAAGGCGGTTGAGCCACACCGTTCGGGCCGCCAATAGATGCGATACCAAACTCAAAATCCGTTCATCGGGAAACTCCATTTGTTTAATTGCCGCAATCAAACGTTGATTTGCCCAACGCTCATACGCAAGTAGGTGTTGATAATGTGTTTTCGTAGCCATTGGCTTTGTGGTGATTAATACAAGATTCTGTCTCAATTCTGCCGAAAAATAGCTATTTCTCTTCACTTGTGTTCACATTCTTTGTAGTTTCGGATTTTAGCAAGAAACTTCATTCATCTCATCGCTCAAAACCCAGTCAATATGAAAAAACTTCTACTCGTAGGATGTTTAGTTGGATTCATTTCGGCAGCTTTTGGTCAACAAAATCCCAAAGCCAATTATGCCTTGGCAGCACGATTTGCCCCCAAAAAATTAGACAAAATGGTATTTAGTACCACGGTTGAGGCACACTGGCTCAAAAAATCAGACCGCTTTTGGTACACGTACGAAACCCCCGTTGGCAAAAAATGGTATATCGTGGACCCCGTCAAACCCGAAAAAAAACCACTTTTTGATAATGCCAAGTTAGCCGCCGAAATCACCAAGATTGTAAAAGACCCCTTCGATGCCCAGCACTTGGGGATTGATAGTTTGAAATTTATCAAAGACGAAAACTGGATTCAGTTTGAAGTAAAAAGCACCCTCGAAGTAGAGAAAAAAGACTCTACTGCCAAGAAAGGCACCCCACCTGTCAAAGAAAAAAAGACCTTTTACTTTGAGTATAATCTCACTACGGGTCAGCTCAACGAACTGGTGGATTTCAAAAAGCCCAAACGCCCTCCACGGTGGGCCTCTATCTCACCCGATAGCAATTTCGTGGTGTTTGCTCGCAATTATAATCTCTTCTGGATGGATAGAGCTAACTACGAAAAAGCACTCAAAAATGACAAAGACAGCACCATTGTCGAAACCCGCCTCACCTCAGATGGGGTAGAAAACTATGCTTACGGCGATTCGTTTAACGAAACGAATGTGGACAAAGAAAAAAATAAGAACAATCGAAAACCTGCCTTTATCTACTGGTCGCCCGACTCCAAAAAATTTGCCATGGTGCGCTCCGACCAGCGCAAAGTAAAAGACCTCTGGGTCATCAACAGCTTGGCAGAACCACGCCCCACGCTCGAAACCTACAAGTACCACATGCCAGGTGAGAAAGAAGCACCTCAAGACGAAGTGCTACTATTTGACATGGCTACCAAAACCAAAAAAGAACTACCCACTGACCTTTTCAAAGACCAAGATATAGCCATCTGGTCGGCGCCCGTATTGGCCAGCACCCGTGATGATGACTATCGCCCTTTGGTATGGCATGGTACAGCTGATAAATTTTACCTAACTCGCACCAGTCGTGACCTCAAGCGAATTGATGTGCTTTTGGCCGATGCCAAAACGGGCACAGTAAAACCTATCATTGAAGAGCGAATGAATACCTATGTAGAAGTACGGAGAGTAGGCTTAGTTGATGGTGGCAAAGAATTGGTTCATTGGAGCGAACGAGACGGTTGGGGACATTTTTACTTGTATGACGAGGCGGGGAAACTCAAAACACAACTTACTTCAGGTACCTTCCATTGTGAAGACATCGTTGGGATTGATTCTAAAAAAAGAGTCCTTTATTTTACAGCCAACGGCCGTGAGCCCAACGAAGACCCTTATTATTTACATTTATACAGTGTCAACTTAGATGGCACCATGCTCAAACTCCTCAATCCAGGCGAATTTGACCATGCCGTAAACATGAACGACAATCAGAAATTTTTTGTCAATAATTTCTCACGAGTCAACACCACACCCAAATCTGTACTTTATGCCTCCGATGGCCGGAAACTACTCGATTTAGAGACTGCTGATTTGAGTTCGTTGTTAGCAGCAGGCTATAAATTCCCACAGCCTTTCAAAGTAAAAGCCGATGATGGCATCACCGATTTGTATGGCGTTATGTACAAACCGTTTGATTTTGACTCTACCCGTAAATACCCGCTGATAGAGTATGTTTACCCAGGTCCTCAAACCGAGGCTGTAAACAAAGCCTGGGGAAGAGGGATGGACCGAATTGACCGTTTGGCCCAATTAGGGTTCATCGTCATTACAGTTGGAAATCGTGGTGGGCATCCAAGCCGCAGCAAGTGGTACCACAACTATGGTTATGGAAATCTGCGAGACTACGGTTTGGCTGACAAAAAAGCAGCAGCAGAGCAATTAGGCGACCGTTACTCCTACATTGATGCTACTAAAGTTGGTATTCATGGACATTCGGGTGGAGGCTTTATGAGTACCGCTGCGATGTTGGTCTATCCTGATATTTTCAAAGTGGCGGTTTCGTCAGCCGGAAACCATGATAACGCCATCTATAACAGTTGGTGGAGCGAAAAACACCACGGAGTCAAAGAAAATATTTCTGACAAAGGCGATACCACCTTTGCTTACACTATTGAGAAAAATCCCGAACTTGCCCGAAACCTCAAAGGTCGCTTACTGCTTTTCCACGGCGAAATAGACAACAACGTACACCCTGCCAATTCGATTCGAGTGGTGAATGCCCTTATTAAAGCCAACAAACGCTTTGATATGATGATTTTGCCTACCCAACGACATGGCTTTGGAGACATGACCGAGTATTTTTTCTGGCGAATGTCAGACTACTTCAGCAAATATTTGCTGGGTGATACTTCTGAACGAGCCGTGGATATCGAAGAAATTAATCGAGAAGTTGAGCAAGTGGGAAACAAAGGACGTAGAAACTAAACAAAACCACCATGAGAGCCTTATTAACCATTGTATGCATTGGCTGGCTAGCAACTGCCACTTTTGGACAAGCCAAGCAATATCCCTATTTAAAAAATGGAGGAGGAATTTTTGAGGTACCGGAAGCCGTCAACATAGCCGATGCAAAACTAAGCTACAAAGTCTTGGGTGAAGTGATTAAAGCAGCCGATAAGCCTGACTCGCTGAATCCTTCGCTGGACAAACTGGCTCGCCTACTCAATGTCCATATTGCAGCTGGAGTTCCCGCCAAGAATCTTGACATGGTAGTAGTGATTCATTTTGTAGGCACGCCTATCATTTTGTCAGACGAAGCTCACCAAAAGAAGTTTGGTATGCCTAATCCCAATACCAAATTAATCAACGAAATGGCAGCAAAAGGAGTAAAATTCTATGTATGTGGACAATCGCTACGAGCAAGAAACTTAGTCAATGAAGCCCGAAACCCGAACATTAAAGTAGTTCATGCGGCTTTATTAGCATTAACTACCTTTCAGTTGAAAGGTTATGCTCTCATTTCTCCATAAATTGGCTTGATTTCTTCTCACGTTGAGACAAACGAAACAGCCATGTAGTGTTGCTACATGGCTGTTTCGTTTGTCATATCCTATTCATATCAGATATTAGAAATCAAAACCGGTTTATTCGACTTCCACAATTAACTCAATTTCAACGGCAATATTGTTAGGTAGCGATGCCATCCCTACTGCAGAACGAGCATGTCTTCCTTTTTCTCCAAATACTTCCACCATCAAATCAGAAAAACCATTTATTACCTTTGGATGCTCAGTAAACGAATCCGTGCAATTTACCATACCGAGCACTTTAACAATGCGTTTCACTTTATTCAGGTCACCCAATTCATTTTTTAAAACCGCCAGTTATGTTAATCCTACAAAGCGAGCTGCTTTTTGCCCTTCTTCTACTGTCAAATCTTTTCCAACCTTGCCTGTTATGGTAATACCATTGGTATCAGTGGGGCCTTTACCGGAAAGATACAGGACATTTCCAACCCTTACACAATGTACATAAGTTGCCACTGGAGACTTTACTATGGGTAGCGTCAGGTTTAATGCTTTTAGTTTTTCCTCTGGAGTCTGAGCATTGACCACCAGAAAAAACAACATACAGTTGGTAAAACAAAAGATTTTTTTCATTTCAATCAGGTAATTTTATGTATGGCAAACTCAGCATCCAAAACAACAACAAGTGTAAACCTTTACAATACAACTAAATCCGCACGGAAGATGTTCTTATTTTGAGAACTGGACTAAAAATCTCCACTCGATTAGATTCAAGAGAATCACGTTGAAGTTGTTCAATAAACAGCCTTGCTGCCGTTTTTCCCATCTCAAAAGCAGGCTGAGACACGCTGCTTACTGAGGGTGTTAATAACGACATAATGGGTTCATCATTAAAGCCAACTAAGCCAACCTCCTGCGGCATGGATAAACCCAAATCCTTAATAGCCTGAAAAGCACCTATTGCTAAACGATCACTTACAGCAAAAAATGCGTCTGGTCTTTCACCTTGGCATGTGAGCAATTCTTTTACGATTTGATAAGCAAAGTTTCGGTCAAAATCTCCATGAATATTAATGGCATCATCTACCGTTAATCCAAAATGAGTTATCGCATCGAGGTAACCTTGTTCTCGAGTATTGCTAATAGACAGATTAGTGCGTCCACCCAAATAGGCAATTCGCCGAAAACCTTGCTCCAACAAATGCGAAACCGCTTGAAACGCCCCAGCATGATTATCAAGTAGTACTTTA
This sequence comes from Spirosomataceae bacterium, assembly GCA_046329195.1. Taxonomy (GTDB): domain Bacteria; phylum Bacteroidota; class Bacteroidia; order Cytophagales; family Spirosomataceae; genus JAXLVB01. The sequence goes on from JAXLVB010000002.1 coordinate 1,016,334, forward strand.
GTTGTTTCAATATCAGCGCAATCTCTATCAAAAAAAACAAGCGGAATTTCTTTTTTAACTATGCGTTTAAAGTGATCTGTGTTTTGTGTATCGCTCGAAAGCGAAACAATAAAACCATCAACATGGCTTTGTAATAATCGTTGGACATTAGCTACTTCTCGTCCATACGACTCGTTGGACTGGCAAACCACAACCGTATAACCTGCCTCAAGGGCAGCTTCATCCATTCCTTTTACTGCCGTAGAAAAAAAGTAGTCCATATTGGGTACTACCACTCCAATCAAGTTAGATTGCCTTTTTAATAAACTAGTAGCCAACATATTAGGCTCATAATCTACTTCTTTTGACAATCTTAATACAGCTTCTCTGGTTTCATTATTTACTTCAGGCATCCCTCTTAATGCTCTCGAAACTGTTGAAATAGAGATACCTAATTGCTGAGCAATATCTTTTAAGGTGGGTGGCTTACTTTTCATATTTTTGTATTTAACCAAGAAACACCAAACATACTTCTTAAATTTTCTAAATATTGAAATAATCAAAAATAATTACTAAAAGAAGCTCTTTGATTCAAAAATATGAAATTTATTTTAATTTTTTTATAGTGCAAAATTTTCCGCAAACCTTTGCGGAAAGGTTTGCATAAAAAAAACAATAATTTTTATTATTTTTTTACTTTTCAATCTTTTGAAGGTATAGAATCCCATTATAACTTAGAGAAATCGAAATGATAATTATAGATCAAAAAGGACAGTTATTTTTTGTACTTTTCAAATACAAACCACATTCAAACCATAAAGTATGCCTAACTTTTTAATCTCAATTTCAATGTTTCGCTTCTTAGGTTTTGTTACATTACTTTTATTAAAACTACCCCTGTTGGCTGCCGAAATAGTGGTCAAAAACACGACCGAACTACACGCCGCCGTCAGAACCGCCCGGCCTGGCGATGCGATTGTGATGGCCAATGGCTCATGGATCAACGCCGAAATCTTGTTTGAAGGTACGGGCACTGCCACCAAGCCGATTGTCCTGAAAGCCCAGCAAAAAGGCAAGGTCATCATCACGGGGCGCTCCAATCTCCGTATCGCAGGGGCATACTTGTGGGTAGAAGGCTTGGTGTTTAGCAATGGGTACTCGCCCACTGCCGACCTAATTGCGTTCAGAAAAGATGCCAAAACCCTCGCCAACCACTGCCGCCTGACGGCCTGTGTGGTTGATAATTTCAACAGCCCCGAGCGAAACCACGTAGAGGCTTGGGTGGTGCTGTTTGGCAAAAACAACCGAGTAGATCACTGCCAGTTTGTGGACAAGCGAAACCAAGGCGTGACGCTCACCGTGCGGCTCGATACGCACGAAAGCGTAGAAAACAAGCACCAAATAGACCATAACTACTTTGGATTCAGGCAGAATTTGGGTGGCAACGGCGGCGAAACTATCCGAATCGGCGTAAGCCAAAACTCAATGATGAACTCGCAGTCGGTGGTAGAGTACAATTACTTTGACCGCTGCAATGGCGAGCAAGAAATCATCTCCAACAAGTCCAATCAAAACACCTACCGCTTCAATACTTTCTTTGAGTGTCAGGGTACGCTCACCATGCGCCACGGCAACGAAACCTGGGTAGAAGGCAACGTGCTCCTCGGCAATGGCGTAGTCCACACGGGTGGCATCAGGGTAATCAACGAAAAGCAGACCGTCATCAACAACTACTGCGAGGGCCTCACGGGCGAACGGTTCAGAGGGGCGCTGACCATCATGAACGGCGTACCCAACTCGCCCCTCAACCGCTACGTACCCGTGAAGGACTCGAAGGTGCTCAACAATACGTTTGTGGACTGCGCCCACGTAGAGCTGGGGGCCGGAAACGACAAAGAGCGGAGCGAAGCCCCCCAATCAACGCTCGTCAAAGGCAACCTGTTTTATACTTCCCAGCAGGCGCAGCGATTTGGCGTGTACGCCGATTTGTCGGGTGTTACGTTTGAGCAAAATGTCGTGAACAAACCCACCGAACTACCGAGTAAAATCGGATTTAATGTGCAGAATGTCAGCTTGTTGCCCAAGAAAAACGGAATAAAAGAAGCCCAAGGGGGCATCGGAGCCACCATCAAACACACCGTAGCTACCCAAGACAACACGGGCGTAAAATGGTACCCGAAAGCCCCAAAGTCCCTCCCAACACCCAAGACGATACCAGTAGCAGCGGGCTTGAATACGCTCTTTGATGCGGTGGCGAAGTCGGCAGCCGGCGACGTGATTCGGCTATCGGCGGGCAGCTACTCCTTGACCAAAGTGATTTCGATAGCTCACCCCATCTGCATCAGAGGCGACAAAGGCACCACCCTTACGTTTGAGACTAACCAGCTCTTTATGCTCGAAAACGGAGGGAGCTTGCGCCTCCAAAATCTGACCATTGACGGCCAATATGCCGACGACAGCCCCTCCAACTGTCTGATTGCCACCAGCAAGTATTCGATGAACAAAAATTACAGCCTTTTCATCGAAAACTGCACCATCACCAACCTCAAAGTCAATCACTCCTTTAATGTCTTCAAAGCGTCGGCCGGTACGTTTGCTGATACCATCAGCCTCAGCAACTCCCACATTTCGGGGGTTTCGGGTGGGGTGATTGCGGTGGACAAAGAAACCGACGACGTTGGCCTGTACAACGCCGAGGTGATAAGGATAACGAATTGCAGCTTCAAAGACATCGAAGGGGCAGTGGTAAGCTCGTACCGAGGTGGCACCGACGAAAGCTCCATTGCTGGCTCGCTGCTGATTGACCACTCGGAGTTTCTGAACGTGGGTTTTGGCAAACGAAATACCCAAAATGCCGCCATCAGCTTGGTAGGTATGCAAACTACCGACATCAAAAATTCGATTTTCGACTCCTGCAACGCCCTCAAAATGACCCTCACCGTGGGCGACCCTACGGCAAAGGTACACCACAACGCTTTCAGGCAAAAACCCAATTTCGTTATCAAAGGGGAAGGGTTCAAACACGCTGACAATCAGACAGAAGCAAGTAAAACAGAGGGAATGATGGGCGACGACAAAACCAACGTAGGGCCAAAATGAAAGCGAAAATACTAACCATATCTCTCACCCTGTGGAGCGTGGGCTTTGTGCTGGCGCAAACTCACCCCTGCCTTACGCTCACCCAGAAGGGCCTGAAAGAAATCAGGGCCAATCTTGGCAAGACTCCCCTGTACGACAAGTCGTTTCGGGCGGTTCAGAAAATGGTAGATCGAGAAATCGCCCAGCCGATTGAGGTGCCGATTCCGAAAGAACTGGCGGGGGGGTACTCGCACGAAGTACACCGCAAAAACTACAACGTCATGGAAAATGCAGGGCTGCTTTTTCAGATAACGGGCGACGAAAAATACGCCAATTATCTAAAAACGATTCTGCACCGATACGCCGACCTCTACCCAACACTGGGGCTACACCCCGCCAAAAATTCTTACTCACGAGGGAAACTGTTTTGGCAATGCCTCAACGACGCCAACTGGCTCGTGGCAGTAGCCCAAGCCTACGACTGCGTGTACGATTGGCTCCCCAAAGCCGACCGTGAGCGCATCGAGCGTGATTTGTTTGTGCCGTTTGTCAATTTTCTTTCGCTCGAAAACCCGCAATTTTTCAACCGTATCCACAACCACGCCACTTGGGGCTGTGCGGGCGTGGGCATGATCGGCCTCGTGATGCACAACGAAGACTTCGTGAAGCGGGCCTTGTACGGTACGGCACAAAAAAAGCCCCTCAGTACCCAATACGACAACGACGGCGGACTCATCAACCAAGAAAAAAGTGGCTTTTTGGCGCAAATAGAGGGGCTTTTCTCCCCCGACGGGCTGTACTCAGAGGGGGCGTATTATCATCGCTACGGAGCGTATCCGTTTTTGGTGTTTGCGGTGAGCCTCCACAATACCCGTCCCGACTTGAAGATTTTTGAGTACCAAGACGGCCTCCTGCTCAAATCGGTCTATGCGCTGCTCGACCAAACGACCTCCAAAGGCGAGTTTTTTCCCTTGAACGACGCCCAAAAAGGAATGTCAATCTACAACTCGTCGCTGATTTCGTCGGTGGACATCGCCTATTACTACGGCAACAAAGACCCGAAGTTGTTGGCAATCGCTCATTTGCAAGACGAAGTAGAACTAAACGAAGCGGGTATGGCAGTAGCCAAAAACATCGAGAAACGCCAAAAAACAGAGCCGAAGTCGAGTATCTACCGAGATGGCACCGACGGCAAGGGAGGCGTTTTGGGCATTTTACGCACCAAAAATGACCTCAATCTGGTATTCAAGGCTGGTACGCACGGCATGGGACACGGGCACTTCGACCAACTGTCGTACTGTTTATACAAAAACGGCGAGGAAGTGGTGCAAGATTATGGTTTTGCTCGATTTGCCAACATCGAACAAAAAGCGGGTGGGGTGTATTTGCCCGAAAACACCACTTTTGCCAAGCAAACCGTAGCGCACAATACACTGGTGGTCAATCAGACCTCGCAGTACAAAGCCATCACCGACGAGGCCGATAAGCACTCGCCCCAACTCAATTTTTATGATTTCTCAAATCCTGATATTCAGGTAATTAGTGCCAAAGATTCCAACGGCTACGCCGGCGTTGGGCTTACCCGAACGCTCGTGCTGGTAGATTCAAAATCGTTCAGAAATCCACTGGTGGTAGATGTACTGAGCGTCAGTACGGCCACCCAAAATACCTACGACTTGCCACTGTATTACTTGGGGCAGGTGATGGCAACCAACTTTAAGGCTGCTGTGCCAAACGAACTCCAAAAGCTGGGAAACAACAACGGCTACCAACACCTCTGGAAAGAAGCCGAAGCCCCCGCCAACGACGGCAACAGCCGTTTCTCGTGGTTAAATCAGGGCGTGTTTTGTACGTACCTGATGGCCACTACTCACCAAGACAGCCTTTTTTGGGGAAGAATCGGCGCTACCGACCCCAACTTCAACCTCCGAAGAGACCCCACGCTCATTCTCCGCCGCCAAGCCAGCAGCACCACTTTTGCCTCCATTTTGGAGCTGCACGGAAGCTACTCGCCCGTTACCGAAAAGGCCATCAACCCCTACGGCGACATCGAAAAACTGGAAGTACTCCCCGCTCAACAAGGTTATACATTGCTGAAAATCAGTACCAAAGATAAAAAACGCTGGATTGTGGCCTTGGCCAAAGAGCGATTTGGCAAAGACCAACAACACTCCCTGAGCGTAGAGGGCCAAACCCTCCAATGGCAGGGGCCGTACGCAATACGCACATTCTAAATCATACATCAATCAAAGTTTAACCATGAATCTAACGGGTAAAGTGGCCATCGTAACGGGTGGCGGTAGGGACATCGGCAAAATGACCTCCCTCAAATTGGCCTCGCTGGGGGCCAAAGTAGCCATCAATTATTTTGGGGCAAAAGACGAAGCCGAAGCCACCAAAGCCTACATCGAAGCGGCGGGCGGCGAAGCCATTTTGGTACAAGGCGACATGACCCAGCAGGACGATGTAGCCCGACTCGTGCAACAAACCACCGAGGCGTTTGGGCCAGCTATCCATATTTTGGTCAATGTAGCGGGGGGATTGGTAGCCCGCAAGACACTAGCCGAAATGGACGAAGACTTTGTCAATCAGGTGTTTAGGCTCAATTTCAACACAGCCTTCTTGGTGACCAAAGCCGTGGTGCCACACATGCCCGCAGGCTCGTCAATCATCAATTTTGCCTCGCAAGCCGGGCGTGACGGCGGCGGCCCCGGCGCAGCGGCCTACGCCTCGTCGAAGGGAGCCATCATGACCTTCACTCGCTCGCTGGCCAAAGAACTCGGCACCCGCAACATCCGAGTCAATGCACTCTGTCCGGGGATGATTGCCACTACGTTTCACGATACTTTCACCAAAAGCGAAGTACGAACCAACGTGGCCAATGCTACCCCGCTGAGGAGAGAAGGCCAAGCCGCCGAAGTAGCCGACTTAGTGGCCTATTTGGCCTCCGACGAATCGTCGTTTATGACGGGCAACAACCTTGACATCAACGGCGGGTTGGCTTTTTCTTAACCATCAAAAAATAGTCAAAATGAACCCAGTAACCATCACTTTTATCGAAGATAGCTCGCTCGAATGGGAGCCTGTAAATGAGTTAGTTAGGCGAAAAATAATGGCCTACGATTCGAGCCTCATGTTGGTAAAAGCCGACTTCCAAAAAGGAGGCGTAGGGCCAATCCACCACCATTATCACAGCCAGATTACGCACATCGAAAGCGGGGTGTTTGAGGTGACGATTGGCGACGAAACCAAAACCCTCAAAGCGGGCGACTCGTACTACATTCCGCCGAACGTGCCTCACGGTGCCACGGCCTTAGAAGCAGGCTTGTTGATTGATGTGTTTAGCCCCATGCGAGAAGATTTTGTCTAAAAAACACCCGATGAAAGGTACATCAATCCAACGGCCCAACCCTGCGGTACTGGGGCTTTGGCTGGGCAGCATTTTGTTGTTTTCGTGCTTTCAAACGCCGCCCCCCACGCCCTCTGACAAGCTACCCTCGGCGGTGCTGAACCTGACCAACTGGAAAATCACGATACCGTTTGATGCCAACGGCAAAGACGGCGAACAGAGCGAAGTAGCCGCCGAAGTAAAACACCCGCAGTTTGGTAGCTATGCCTTGGCGGGCTATTTCTACGTCAATGCTACTGGCAACGGCGTGGTGTTTAAGGCTCACGCTGGCGGTACTCATACCAAAGGCTCGGGGTTTCCGAGGTGTGAGTTGAGAGAAATGGCAGAAAACGGCACCAAAACCGCCAAGTGGCAGTCGAGCGTAGGCAAGCATACGATGGAGATTGACCAGGCCATTACGCACGTGCCTCAGCACAAGCCACACGTGGTGGCGGGGCAAATCCACAGCACCGGCGACTACGACGACGTAATCACGTGCCGCTTAGAAGACAAGAGGCTGTTGCTGGCCCACAACGGCAAAAAAGGAACGGTACTCACCGACAAGTACGTGCTGGGTACTCGCTTCAAAATCAAGTGGGTAGTCGAGAACGACCAAATCAAAAGCTACTACAACGGAGTGCTGGTAGAGACCTACCCCTTGGCGTTTCCCGATTCGTATTTCAAAGCGGGATGCTACACGCAGTCGGCCTCGTGGGGCAAAAACAACCACCACCAAGCCGATGCCGCCGAGTACGGCGAGGTAGTGATATACGGATTGAGTGTTTGGCACGAATAATTTTTTAACCATAGAGTTTATGAAAATCAAAGGACTTCGTTGGTGGATCATCACCCTGATTGCCATTGCTACGGTGATCAATTACATAGACCGCAATGCGCTGGCGGTGATGTGGCCGGGTATAGCCAAAGACCTACAATTAGACAAGGAGCAGTACGCCTTTGTGGTGTCGTGTTTTCTGGTGTTGTACGGCATCAGTCAGAGTCTTTCGGGGCGGATTTTCGACAAAATCGGTACCCGTATTGGCATGGTACTGTCTATTGGGCTGTGGTCGGTGGCGGCGGCACTGCACTCGTTTTCGCAGGGTATCCTGAGTTTCTCCATTTTCAGGGGGCTTTTGGGCTTGGGCGAAGCAGGCAACTGGCCCGGTGCTACCAAATCAAACGCCGAGTGGTTTCCGGTCAAAGAACGAGCTTTTGCGCAGGGGATTTTCAATTCGGGGGCGGCAATGGGTGCCGTAGTGTCGGCGCCGTTGGTGGCTTATTTCTACAACGAAATCGGTTGGCGTACCACCTTTTTGGTGCTGGGGGCCATCGGTCTCGTTTGGATTGTCCCCTGGCTGCTCATCAACAAAGCCTTGCCCGCCCAACACCCCTGGCTCAGCGAAGAAGAACGCCGATTCATTCTGGACGGCCAAGAAGCCCAGGCCGTCCAAACCAACGAGCCGTCGCTGAGTTGGAGGCAGTTGTTGAGTTTCCGAAAAACTTGGGCCATCATCTTGTCTCGGTTTTTGTTAGACCCCATCTGGTGGCTTTTTGTGAGTTGGCTACCACTGTATTTGTCCGAACGATTCCACTTCGACATCAAGCAAATCGGGGCCTTTGCGTGGTTTCCGTACGTGGGTGCTACCATTGGCAGTCTGGGCGGAGGCTGGCTCACGGGCTACTGGATTCGGAGCGGCGTACCCGTCAACCTCGCCCGCCTGCGGGCCATCACACTCGGCGGGGCCATCATGCTACCGGCCTTGATACTGAGTAGCATGGCCCAAACCCCCAGCATCGCCATGGGCACGATATTTTTTGCGTTGATGGGCTTTCAGGTAGCCATCAACAACCTCCAAACCCTCCCGAGCGACTATTTCTCAGGTCCTTCGGTGGGCACTTTGGCTGGCATGGGTGGTACGGCGGCCATTTTTGGCGTGCTTATCACCACCTGGATGGTACCCTCGCTTACCCAAACCTCCTACACGCCATTTTTTGTGTTAGCCTCCATTTTGGTACCGCTGGGCGTAGGGGCAGTATGGCTGCTGGGGCGAGTCAAGTCCTCCATTTGAGTATTTCCACAACACATTGACCCTATAAACGAGTTAAACCGATGAAAAAACAACTACAAACATCCTTAAAATTTGGATGGCTGGTGATGCTCTTGCTGATGCACTTGCCCAGCCATTCCCAACTGTTGGCCGCTGCTACAAGCCCCCCCAACCGGCCGTCTCAGCCGCTGGACGACATCATCATAAAAGGTAAAGTGACAGATGCCCAGACAGGTGAAACTCTACCGGGAGTTAGTATTATGGTTAAAGGATCTACCAATGGAACAACAACTAATAATCTTGGTGAATTTACCATAAAGGTACCTAACTCGAAGTCCATTTTGGTCTTTAGTTTTGTAGGGTATCAATCTTACTCCACAACCGTGGGAGCACAAACTACCATTTCCATTTCTCTTTCTGCCGATACCAAAACTCTTGATGAAGTAGTGGTAGTGGGTTATGGTTCTCAAAAAAAGGGAAATATTACAGGAGCCGTAGCCAAATACAAAAACGAAAATTTAGACGAAGCACCAGTTTCGAGAGTTGATCAAGCATTACAGGGCAAAATAGCAGGTGTACAAATTCAAAACACAGCGTCAGAAGCCGGTGCAGACCCCAAAATAAGAGTGAGAGGTGTGAGCTCTGTCAATGCTGGCGCTAACCCGTTGGTGGTGGTAGATGGCCACCCTGTGGCCGATGGCCTGTCTTTTGTAAACCCTGCTGATGTAGAGTCAATTGAGGTATTGAAAGATGCAGCATCTGCTGCTATTTATGGCTCAAGAGGGGCAAGCGGCGTCATCCTTATCACGACCAAATCTGGAAAACCAGAAAAAACAAAATACAATATTAAGTATCAGACCGGTATTAAAACACCATACAAGGTGTATGATATTTTGAGTACTAGCGACTACGTTAAAAGGTTATTTGATGAGGCTGCCATCCGTGCAACTGATCCAGCCATTACTGCGGCCAATAATACCATCCTTGCAGCAGATAGAGCCGCCTATGTTCTTGAAAACGAAATCATAGGTGAGGCCACCAATTGGCAAGACCAAGCTCTCCGAACTGCCAAAGTACAGAATATCCAAATGAACGTATCAGGGGGTTCAACTAATGTAAAATATTACTTATCAGGAGGGTATCAAAATGACCAGGGGATGATGTATCATAGTGAATATGAGAAATTTAACCTTCAGGCCAAACTCAATACTACCCTTAGCAAACGAGTAAAACTTAACCTAAATCTTAGTCCATCCTTTATTAAACGAGAACGGCCAGGTATCGAGTTTAACGATTTTGCTCGATGGCGCACTTTTCACCCGGTGTATTTAAACGAGGCAACTGCCTCATGGGTCCGCCAAAACCCACTATATCCAGACGTTCAAGCAGGTGACTATGCCCAAGCTAGATACTTTGCCAATAGAACCTATTCAGGATTGATGCCAGATGGCTCTACTTGGAGCAGTGGAACTACTGTAGTGGATCCCTTTACCACCAGCAACCAACAGCCTAAATCAGTATTGGAGACTCGAAATTTTACTAACCGAGATTATCGGGTGCTATCCTCTGGAGATTTGACAATAAATCTACTCCCAGGTCTTGATTTTAAGACTTTAGCCAGTGCCTATGTCAATTCAACCATCGGTCTTGATTTTACCAAACGAAATTCTGCCCGAGCGGGTGATGTAAACAAAGGGGTTTATAATAATAACCTTTTTGTGGATTTATTGAGTGAAAACACCCTGAATTTTAACAAAGAATTCAAAGGGCACTCCATAGGAATTTTGGCAGGGTTTACAGCACAGTCCACTAGTACTTCTGTTTCTAAAATCACTGGTTTAGATTATCCAAGCGATGAGATTACCACGCTTAATACAGCTTTGACTATTGATAAAGAAAATAGTTTCAACACTCGCAACAAAATTGGATTATTGTCTTATCTGGGCCGGCTTACTTATGCTTACAAAAATAAATATTTACTGACCACCAGTTTTAGAGCCGATGGTAGTTCATATTTTGCAAAAGGTAACAAATGGGGTTATTTCCCATCTGTTTCTGTAGGTTGGGTGTTGTCAGAAGAAACTTTTTTGAAAAATGTCAATTGGCTAACCTCCCTAAAACTGAGAGGAAGTTATGGAGCTACTGGCAACAACCGGATTTTAGATTTTGCCTTTGTTGATTTGTTGTTTAGTGCCAATTATCCACTCGATGCAGGGGCAGGAACGGTCACATCGGGCCAAGTACCTTCCAAAACAATTCTTTCAAATCCTAACATTACCTGGGAGCGAACCTTCCAATTTAATGGAGGTTTGGACATAGCATTATTCAAAAATGCACTAACTATCGGTATAGATGTGTACCAATCGAAAACTGACCGACTTTTGCTGTCACAAGCAGCAATGTCCTTTACTGGTGTACCCCAAACTTGGAATAACATTGGTAGCCTTCAAAATCGTGGAGTCGAAGTAGAACTTTCATCAATAATGCTCAAAACTAAGTCTTTAGAATGGCGCACCTCTGCTAATTTATCACGCAATGTAAATAAAGTAATTGAGTTAGGGGCTGAAAGTCAATTATTAAACCAAGGCGAAAGAACCGAGTTATACGTTAATCGAGTTGGCGGCCCGTTGGTACAATTTTTAGGCTATAAAACCGATGGGGTATGGCTTTCACAAACGCAGATAACCGAATCAAAACTTACAAGTGCACTGTCTAATGTATTCGTACCGGGAGGTTTAAAGCTGGTTGACCTCAATAATGATGGAAAAATTGACATCAACGACCGTACCGTCATTGGTAATCCTTATCCGGATTTCATTTGGGGACTGACCAATAGTTTCCGATTCAAAAACTTCGATTTTAGTTTCATGCTTCAAGGTTCACAAGGTGGGCAGCTCATCAATGGTGATCCTAATTACAACGAGGTCAAACGCACAGTAGCCAACTTTAATACGACTAGCAAATGGTTAAGTCCTCAAAATCCGGGCGATGGAAAAACGCCATATTATACCTCTGGATTTAACTGGATGTTAACTGATTATGTGGTAGAAGATGCGTCATATACGGCCTTGCGAGAGGTAATTGCAGGCTTCACCATTCCTAAAAATATTGCCAAAAAACTGAGTCTCTCCTCAATTCGTATTTATGCCACAGCCCAAAACTTGTTGTATTTAACAGCGAAAACTTACCGTGGATTGAATCCAGAAGCAACGTTTCAAAGCGGTGTTTATGTTTCACCATTGGTGGATGGATATCAGCGGGGAAGCTTTCCTATTAATAAATCATTCCGATTTGGTATTGATTTGAGTTTCTAACCCTAAAGACAATAAACATGAAAAATACAAAAATCCTCGTAGCTCTGTTAGGAATGTTTTTGACTTCCTGCAACGACGTGATTGACCTCTATCCACAATCCAACCTAAATACGGGTACCTATTATACTACCATTGATGAAGTTAAGACCGGTTTAACAGGTTGTTACAATGGCTTACAAGCGCCCATGGCGTTAGAATGGCAATTGACAGAACTCCGTTCAGACAACTCAAAGCAAGGTGTTCCAGCAAGTACAAGCTCTTCCAATCGAGACTTAAGCGACTTGGATATGTTTATTCCAGCCACTATCCATTCTGCCATTTACTCTTATTGGTTAGCTTCATACAACAACATTCGTAATGCCAATATTATTTTGGATAGGCTTGGGGTTGTGTATAATCCAGCAAATGGTTCGCTTGACTTAAATGCCATCGAAATAAAAATGTCTGACGCTGACAGAAAGCAATTAGCTGGAGAAGCGCTTTTTATTAGAGCTTATCATTATTTTAACCTTGTGAGACTATTTGGAGGTGTGTTTTTAATTCATACTCCTGTTTCGGCGTCGGGTGCCAAAAGCATCAATCGGTCTAGTGTTGAAGAAGTGTATAAGCTCATCGAAACCGATTTAAAATTTGCAACAGTCAATCTCAATGCAGCCAAATTTGGGGCCATCCCGTCTGCAAGCATAGGAAGGACAAACCAATGGGCGGCAAAAGCACTTTTGGGTAAAGTGTATCTTACACAAAACAAAAAATCGGATGCCATCACCTTGTTGCAAGACGTGGTCAGCAATAGCGGGTATGCCCTCCAAAAAAATTATGCTGATGTGTTTTCTATTACAAATGAAATGAATTCCGAAATCCTGTTTACGGTGCGATATAAAGCAGGAGGGCTTGGGCTTGGTTCGGGTTTTGGAAATGCATTTGCTGCATTAAATAGTGGTTCCACCATTATCAATGGCTCAGGTCAGGGTTTTAATACTCCAACCACAGACCTAGATCAAGCTTTTGCTACTACCGATTTGCGCAAGGCAACCAATATTGCAGTATTTGGAACAGGAACAGCAGCTAGACCTTATGTGAAAAAATACCTTTTTCCAGTAGTATTGTCAGGAGACGGCGAGAGCGATTGGCCAGTGATTCGCTTTGCCGATGTACAATTAATGCTAGCTGAAGCCCAAGGGTTTAGTGCATCTAGTCTTGCGTTGATTAATGCCGTACGGGTAAGATCTGGGCAAACTGCCTTACCTACCACCGTTAACTCTGTTGCAACGTTTGAACAGGCACTTGCCAACGAGCGAAGATTTGAATTCGCATTTGAAAACCATCGTTTTTTTGACTTGATTCGGTTTAATAAAACAATGACTACTATCAAGGCAGAAGAGGTACTCAAAAGCCATTTTGCCAAAGAGTACAGTGCGCATTATTCACAGTACCCAGCCCCGTTGCTTTCATTAGCTGAGCTACAAGCAAACGTTACCCCAGAAAAACTATTGCTACCAATTCCACAACGTGAAATTGATACGAATCCGGCCTTGGGAATCCCTCAAAATCCAGGGTATTAAAAATGTTTCTTAATAGGCTACCAACGTAAAAAGCCCTGACGAAATAGATTCGTCAGGGCTTTTTGCACAAACCTTAATTGTAAAACCTTCCTATGGTGCCTCTACTTGTTCGGCACCATCTAAGATGTAGTTCAGTTCATAAATATCAGAGGCATTCAATTTGAGTTTACCTTTGAAGGTATGTACTTCGTCGGTTTTAAAGCGTTTGCCATTTTTCTTGAACTTTAATGACATAACCGACTCTGGCCCAGCGCCACCACAAAAGAAACACATACTATACGGAAACGCCGACAAAACGTATAGGTTTCCTTCGTAGTCAACCGGAATCACGTACCCTTTGATAATCACATCTTTACCATCAAATTTTGCTACTTTTTGACCAAAAGTAGGATATAGCATATATACTTGTTCCTCGGCATACCACTTTTTCTTGAAGGTAACATCCTTCAAATCATCCCAAGAAATTTTGGCTGGTTCTGGGGCTACTGCGGGTACAAATCCTGCCGACAGAAACAGAGCTGTCATGCAAACAAGAAGTACTTTCATGGTGTAATCTATTAGTTTTCAGTTGAATGTTTTTACTTAGAAATCAAATAGTTAGACAGTAGATAAATCATAAAACAACAAGAAAATGGTGCCAATCTCTTTCTTTAAACCTGCACTCCTATTTCCTCTTGTCTTACTTCTAAACGTCTCTTGTCTCCTCTACTCATCAGCCAATGTTCTCGAAATGTTGATGTTATACACCCCTAACGACGGGATTCCAGCGGCTATCAGTCCAATAATCAACGCACCGACCAGCAATAAAAGTTCCTCAGGCAACAAGCTGAGTGTTTTCAAATTGTAGTGGAAGCTTTTTTCAACCCCACTCGATAGTGCCATCATACCAATTCGACTCAATACGATACCTACCACATAACCAATCACGCTGATGATTAAGCCTTCTAACAAAAGTAATAAAAATAATTTTAAGCGAGTAGCTCCCATCGAAAGCATGAGTGCCAATTCATATTTTCGTTCTTTTAACGAATTATACAACGAAACAAATACGCTAATACCCGAAATGATGATAATGGCCAAAGCGATAAACCGCAAGGTGTCAATGCCAACGCCCAGCAAGCTAAACAAGCGGTTAATCTCAATAGAAGGCAGTGCCGACTGCATCTTGGTATTGGCATTGATTTGACGTGGCAATGCTATCAACCCCATTGGGTTACGAAATTTAATCAACATGGCCGTAATCTCTTTCTTTTCTTCGTCGCCCTCGTCAGCTGGCTTTTCATCGGCGTTGACCCCTTCAAGGCCAATCATGGGCATGGCAGGTTTGGCCCCAGCCGCATGTTCGTGAATACTCCAAACGCTCTCTAAGGGCGTGAGAATCACTTGGTCGGCTACCGAGTTGCTATAATCCAAAATCCCGACGACTTTGTATTTTTTGTCATGGTGAACGTCGCCGTTGTCGTCATAGCCGTGGGTACCCGCAAAGGTATCACCTAATTTTAGTCCTGTTGTTTCAGCCACTTTAGCTCCAATGACCACATCCAACGGATGCTCAAACAAGTTACCTTGTGCAATTTTGGCCTCAAAATGGTCCAAATACTTTTTGTTGGTCCCTATAATCCGAAAAGACTTGAAATTATCGCCCATCGAAAGGGGGATAGCTGTTTTGACCAACGGATTTCGAGACAGAAAGTTAGCTTCGTCAAGCGAAATATTGCCAGTGGGCGAGTCAATCTGATAAATCGCCGATAATATCAACTGAAGCGGGCTGCCTTTGGCACCTACCACCATATCAATGCCTCGGATGTTTTTCTTGAATTGTTCGTCGAGTTGTTTGTTCAACAACAATAACAACGAAATGATGGTAATCCCTAATGACATTAACAAACAACTCAGAAAAGAGTTTAGGCGCTTGTCACTCAAGTTTTTCCACGAAATTTTGAATAAGTTCATATTGAGTCAGAACAGTTACAGTCGTGTTGAATGGATTGCAGAATAAGCTTAAAGGCTAATTTGGTTCGAGAACTTGTCTTTGAGGCGTTGGTCGTGCGTAACCACCACTAAACTGGCTCCAATCTCAGACGTTTGTTTGGTCAACAACCGAATTACATTGTCGCAGTTTTCATCATCCAAGCTTGAGGTAGGTTCGTCGGCCAAAATCAGATTCGGGTTGTTCATCAATGCTCTGGCAATACCCACACGTTGTTGTTCTCCTAAACTGAGTTGGGTAGTTTGCTTGTTCAAATGGTCGGCAAAGCCTAAGTGCTCGGCCAATAGTTTTGCTCGGTTTTTATCTTGCTTTTGGCCCGCCAAGTAATTACTAAGCAGCAAGTTATCCATTACCGACAGCGCATGAACAAAGTGAGGACGTTGATAGATAATACCAATGTGTTCGGCACGCATTTTGGCAGCTTGCGCCGCATTAAACTTGCTAACCTCTACTTGATTTACTTGAATAGAGCCACTTTCGGGAGTGAGCAAGAGCGCCAACAAATGCAGCAAGGTCGTTTTTCCTTTCCCTGACCTACCCAAAATCAGCAAAGTTTCTCCATCTTGGCAACTAAAATCGCTAAAGTTGAACTTTTTTTGAGGCGAATACGAAAAGGTTAATTGCTGGCACGAAATCATAATTTTCCAGTTTAGTCTGCACAAATATACAGCAAAAAATGCAACACTGTTGTATTTGTAGTCATACCTACCAAGTATCACGCTGAATACGTTATTTCGGACGATATACGCCCTTTTCATTGTGTTTTTTGTCGAATTACCTTTCTACTTCACGCACTATATCTAATGAGCATTAGATATTTGGGACTCCCAAAGGCTATCGGTGCCGTTATTTGCATAAAAAATGTAATTTTGACCATTGCCTTCCGTTAAAACCTACGGCAAAGTTTTTTCCTAAAATAACAATTGTCATTTCGTTTGGAACTATTATCCTACTAACTTTGTAGATTAACAACTAAAACATAAACTTTTACCCATTATGTCACTAAGACTCGGAGACATTGCGCCTGATTTCACAGCTGAAACCACGCAAGGAACCATTAACTTTCACGAATGGCTAGGCACTAGCTGGGGTATGCTGTTTTCGCACCCTGCTGACTTTACTCCTGTATGTACCACCGAACTAGGGAAAACTGCACTTCTCAAGGGTGAATTTGAAAAAAGAGGAGTAAAAGTCATTGCTGTATCTGTTGATGATTTGGATTCTCACAATCGTTGGACACCCGATATTAAGGATGTGACAGGCAATGAAGTGAATTTTCCAATTATCGCTGATTCTGATCGTAAAGTAGCAACCCTCTACGACATGATTCACCCTAATGCCAGTGAAAAAGCGACTGTTCGCTCTGTATTTGTGATTGGTCCTGACAAAAAAATCAAACTGACCTTGACCTATCCCGCCTCGACAGGTCGGAATTTCACTGAATTGCTTCGAGTCATTGATTCGTTACAGCTAACCGCTACCTACCAAGTAGCCACTCCAGCCGACTGGAAAAATGGGGAAGACGTCATCATCGTGCCAGCTGTACCAGATGCCGATGTGCCTACTAAATTTCCTAAAGGAGCTACTTACGTAAAACCATACTTGCGTGTAACCCCTCAACCCAACCTCTAAGCATCTCTCTAGGAGATTACGAGTAGTAAGATTCCAGGCTATCTCAGCCGATTTGGTTGGTGTAATTATATAAAATTAATTGGTTGATGCTTAGGGACCAAAACCCACAAACCACTATCTATCAATCAATTACAAACAATTTACAGCCACTCATTGTGGGCAAACAAACGTCTTTTCAAAAAATACCGAAATACCCTTTCGGTATTTTTTTATTTTTGTGCCATGAGTCCTAAACGTCCGCAAAAGGCATTTTGGCAAAGTTCCCTCTTTAAGTGGATAGCCGGAGCTATCGTAGCAATGGCTTCTTTGGCTGGAGCTTGGTATTTTTACTTTGGTAATTTTAACCAATGGACGCATAGTTTTAAGGCTGGCATCCGTTTGCCTATGCGATACAGCATTCATGGAATAGATGTATCGAAGTTTCAGGGTGACATCAACTGGAAACAGGTGGTGCAAATGGAACTACCCGACAACTCTCGCCTCCGCTTTGTTTTCATTAAATCCACTGAAGGCGCCACACTTATTGACAAACGTTTTCAGAAAAATTTCAAAGGAGCCAAGCAAGCGCATTTGGTATGTGGGGCCTATCATTTTTACATTCCGTGGCGTGACCCCGTGAAGCAAGCCAATAATTTTGTTGCTAATGTAAAGCTCCAAAGTGGTGATTTTCCACCTGTTTTAGACGTTGAACTCAACTCGTTGAGACCTGACAAAGAAATCGTTCGAGATATTCATACGTGGCTGAAGTTAGTTGAAAACCACTATGGGAAAAAACCTATCATTTATACCAACGAGCACTTTTATTTTAAGTTTGTAAAAGGTCACTTTGACGATTATCCGCTCTGGATAGCCGACTATTCGAGCGAGCATTTACAAGAATACCCACATAATACCTTGTATTTTTGGCAACATAGCAAAGATGGCTGGGTAGAAGGTATCAAAGGAAGAGTAGATTTCAACGCTTGCTTAAAAAGCGAAAGCGAGTTTGAAGAATTGCTCATTCGATAGAAACCGTGTTAGTCATTTATACGTAAACCTAACTGGTTGATAAGCGAACTGTTTTAAATCAAATCATGCCATAACCAAACCTAACGATATGCTACCTGCTGTATCTTTTACCAAAACTGCTGCATTTCAAGCGCTTCAACACCATGCCGACGAAATCAAATTGGTTCATCTGAAAAACCTGTTTGCTACAGATGCACAACGTTTTGAGAAATTCTCTGTGCAATTTGAAGACATTTTGGTGGACTATTCCAAAAATCGCATCACCGAAACAACCAAATTACTCTTGCTGGATTTGGCGTCGGAATGTGGCCTTGCCGATGCCATTGAAAAAATGTTTACGGGCGACAAAATCAATGCCACCGAAAATCGCTCAGTATTGCATACCGCCCTTCGCAACCGCTCCAATCAGCCCGTTTTGGTAGAGGGCAGAGACGTAATGCCTGACGTAAATGCAGTATTGGCCAAAATGAAAGGTTTCTCCGAAAAAGTAATTGGTGGCGAGTGGAAGGGCTATACAGGTAAAAATATCACCGACATCGTAAACATCGGAATCGGTGGCTCTGACTTAGGTCCCGTCATGGTCACAGAAGCCCTAAAGCCTTATTCAAAAGGGGTGGCCTTGCACTTTGTCTCTAACGTGGACGGTACACACATTGCCGAAACACTCAAGAAAGTTTCGCCCGAAACGACGCTCTTCATGATTGCCTCGAAGACATTTACCACCCAAGAAACCATGGCCAATGCGCATTCGGCTCGCAATTGGTTCTTGAGCAATGGCGGCAACGACGCCAGCGTAGCCAAGCATTTCGTGGCGGTTTCGACCAACGAAAAAGAAGTTGCCAAGTTTGGCATTGATACCGCCAATATGTTTGGCTTTTGGGACTGGGTAGGTGGCCGTTATTCACTTTGGTCAGCTATTGGTTTGTCTATTGCCTGCTCCATTGGTTTTGAGGCATTTGAAGAGTTACTATCAGGTGCTCATGCCATGGACACGCATTTTAGAACTACTCAATTTGACCAAAATATCCCTGTTATTCTGGCCGTTTTAGGCATTTGGTACAACAACTTTTTTGGGGCAGAATCTCATGCGATTTTACCTTATGATCAATATTTGCACCGTTTTGCGGCCTACTTCCAGCAAGGTGACATGGAAAGCAACGGTAAGTATATAAGTCGTAGCGGAGAAGAAGTTGACTACCAAACAGGTCCTATCATTTGGGGTGAACCTGGCACCAACGGACAACATGCGTTTTACCAGTTGATTCACCAAGGCACCAAACTCATTCCTTGCGACTTCTTGGCGCCAGCCATCAGCCATAACCCCATCGGAGAGCATCATAAAATGTTACTTTCTAACTTCTTTGCCCAAACCGAAGCGTTAATGAACGGCAAAACCAGAGACGAAGTAGTTGCTGAATTTGTGGCAGCAGGCAAAACCGAAGAACAAGTAAAAGACCTGATTCCATTCAAGGTATTTCAGGGAAATCGTCCTACCAATTCGATTTTGTTTAAACAACTCACGCCTCGAACCTTAGGTAGTTTGATCGCTATGTACGAACACAAGATTTTTGTGCAGGGTGTATTGTGGAACATTTATAGCTTTGACCAGTGGGGAGTTGAGTTAGGAAAACAATTGGCCAACAAGATTTACCCAGAGCTACAAGACGGCAACTCGGTGGCTTCGCACGATAGTTCGACCAACGGATTAATAAATACTTACAAAAAATGGCGATTGTAGCCAACCTTTTGGGGCATTTAATTGTCTTATAGATGGAAGATACAATAAGCTTTTTCCGATAGATAGCGTCATTTTTGCTTGAAGTGTTTGATTTAAAGGAGTTTACCTAAAGTACAAACCCTTTTTGGAGGGAACGCTTTTCAAAATTTCTGAATTATTCTACTTCTTCACAGTGCTAAAAGACTTATTCCATCCAACGTGTAGAAATCTACTCATTCATTTTAGGTAGATTTGACGTTATCTCCGGGGAAATTCAACTTCAATCTCTTTGAGCCTGCCCATGAGAAAGGTTTATCTCTTCTTAATCTTCTTTTCTTATTTATCGGTAGCTCAAGCCCAAGACCCCAACAATGAATATTACGTTCCTACAAAAAGCCGAAAAATTTATCCTTGGATTAAAAATCCTCAATTAGACGTTATTCCGCTCAAATACTACCTCTCGGTAGAGGGTGGTTACCGTAAAGATTACACCACGCTAAGTAATACCCTGAGCAATATCATTGCCAATAACAACGCCGATAGTAATCCGTGGGGTGTACTGATAGGGGCTATGTACAATAACAAATGGATGTTTGAAACGGGTTATTACCGTACCAATATTGAGGCAGGTACGGATGTAAACATTCGAGGGGTGCCTGGTTTTCGTTGGCAAACTAAGTACACCACCCTTCCGCTGCGAGTCAAGCGTAAGCTTCTTTCTATTGGTAAAATCGAAAAAGAATCGGGTTTTTATTGGGAAGCAGGAGCTCAGGTATTAATGCCTGCCCAAGCCGAACGACTGGGAAGTTATAAGTTTTCAGCTCTGTACTCTACGGGGCAAGGTATGCCCTTCGACACGTTGATTTTGTATCATCAAACTTTTGTAAGAGGAGGTATGAAGGTACTTTTAGAGACGGGATTAGATCTAAACGTAAAGCTTTTGCCCCGCTGGGATGTGGGCTTTTATTGTAGAGGAACTTTTGGTTTTGCAGACATCATCTATGGCGAAGCCAGCTTTAGCGGAAAGCCCATTACTACCCAAACGGCCACTCAAATTAGTCAAGGCTCTGGTATTTATTTTGGTATGAACATTCGTTATAACTACCTGATTCGAGACCAATACCGAAGCAAGGAAGATTTTTGAGGGGGTACATAACTTTCACTCAATGAGTCTCAACTAGCTAATAATAATCATGCCATCACTCAAAGTGATGGCATGATTGTGAAAACTCCCCAAATCAGGTAACTAACTACACAAAGCGATTCAAAAGATTCTCCAAATATTCTTGACGACCCGACACAACGGCCGGCTCCCCACTGGCCGCAGCAATGTCTCTCAAATCAGACAACGTAAGTTTACCCGCTTCAAAATCAGCCCCTTTGCCCGAATCAAACGAAGCATAACGGTTGGTTCTAAGTTGCTTATAATCCGATTTGGTCAAGATGTTATCGGCTGCCACTAAGGCTCTGGCGAAGTTGTCCATACCACCAATGTGGGCATAGAACAAGTCTTCGTTGTCGGTAGAATTACGACGACGTTTTGCGTCAAAGTTCACACCACCGCCTTGGATGCCGCCACCTTCTAAAATCACCAACATCGCCTCAGTCAATTCAAGAACATTGTTCGGGAATTGGTCGGTATCCCAGCCGTTTTGATAATCACCTCGGTTGGCATCAATGCTACCCAACAAACCTGCGTCAGCGGCTACTTGAAGTTCGTGCTGGAAGGTATGACCTGCCAAAGTAGCGTGGTTTACCTCGATGTTGAGTTTGAAATCATCTAACAAATTAAACTCACGCAAGAAGCTAATCACCGTGGCCGAATCATGGTCGTATTGGTGCTTTGAAGGCTCACATGGTTTAGGCTCAATAAAGAAGGTACCATTGAAACCTTGCTGACGAGCATAGTCCTTGGCCATGTGTAAGAAACGAGCCATGTGCTCCAATTCACGCTTCATGTTGGTGTTGAGTAGGCTCATGTAGCCTTCTCTCCCACCCCAGAACACGTAATTTTCGCCACCCAAGGCAATCGTTGCATCCAATGCAGCCTTTACTTGCGCACCACCATGCGCTACCACCTGAAAATCAGGATTCGTAGCAGCACCATTCATATACCGACGGTTCGAGAACAAATTGGCGGTTCCCCACAACAACTTAATGTTCGATGCCTCCATTTTGGGTTTCACGTAATCTACCCACGCTTGCAGACGGCTTTCGTTTTCGGCCACATCGAGGCCATAGTCCACCACATCAATATCGTGAAAGCAGTAATAAGGCAAGCCTAATTTGGTCATGAATTCAAATCCCGCATCGGCTTTGTCTCTCATGCGTTGGAGCACATCTGCAGAGTCATTCCAAGGATACAAATGTGTGGCTTCACCAAAGGGATCCAACCCTGAGCCACAAAGGGTATGCCAGTAAGCCATTGCAAACTTGAAGTGTTCTTTCATTGTTTTGCCAGCCACTACTCGGTTTTCGTCATACCAACGAAATGCTAACGGGTTATCTGATTCTACTCCTTCAAATTGAATTTTGGAGATACCCTTAAAATACTCTTTGTCGCCGATTAATACAGCCATGATTGTTAAATGTTACAGGTTATTCGTTCGATAATTATACTTCTTACGCAAAGCGTCTGTATGTTCTGTGAATTTTAGGCCAAAAAACGATTCAATTCACTTTTCCAACTCTGATACAGGGTTTCATACGCCTCCGAATCCGACACTTGTGGTTCGATGACCCCAAGTTTTCTGAGTTTACTAAACGCATCTTGCGGCTTTCTGAATATGCCTAAGCCAATACCAGCCCCCAACGCAGCCCCTTTAGCACCATCTGTATCATAAAGTTCAACGGGTGTTTGGGTCAGGTTAACCAACGTTTGTCCAAACAATTCACTCAAAAACAAATTGGCCCTACCCGCACGTATTACTGAGGGCGTAGCTCCCATGCCCGACATGATTTCCATCCCGTATCGAAACGAACATGCAATACCTTCTTGAGCCGCCCTAAACCAATGTGCTTGTGAATGCTGATTAAAATCTAAATGAAGGGCTTGGGCCCCCACTGATTTGTTGCCCAACATCCGTTCCGCTCCGTTTCCAAAAGGAAGAATGCGCAAACCAGCACTGCCAACAGGCACTTGGTCAGCCAGTTGGTTCATTTCGGGATAACTTAAATTTTTACCCAGATTTGCTTTCGTCCACGAGTTAAGGATGCCTGTACCGTTAATGCACAATAAAATCCCCAAGCGATTGAGTTGTGGCTCAAACTGGTGGTTTACGTGGGCAAAAGTATTCACCCGTGACTGCGGGTCGTACGTTACTTGCTCACTAACCGCATAAACCACCCCTGAAGTCCCTGCAGTTGCAGCTACTTCACCAGGCTCCAATACATTGAGTGATAGTGCATTATTAGGTTGATCTCCCGCTTTGTACGTAACTGGAATTCCTTTTTTTAAGCCTAAAATTTCCGCAATATTTCCCGTCACTTCACCGTGCGACCCAAATACCGGATTTATTGTTGGAACCAATGAGTGTTCAAACCCGAAGTATTCCATGATATCCGCCGAAACTTCATTGGCTTGAAAATCCCAGAACATCCCTTCTGAAAGCGAAGAATTGGAGGTAGTGATTTCTCCGGTAAGTTTCATAGAAATAAAATCGCCCGGGAGCATCAACTTCGTTGCTTTTTCGTAATTGGCGGGTTCGTTTTCCATGACCCATGCCAGTTTGGAAGCCGTAAAATTGCCGGGTGAATTCAGTAAATGGGCCAAGCAGATTTCAGGACCGATGGCCTCAAATGCCTCTTCTCCTATACCCACCGCACGACTATCGCACCAAATAATAGAGTTACGAATAGATTGCTGCTCGGCATCTACCAGTACCAATCCGTGCATTTGATAGGCAATCCCAATGGCTTCTATGTCTTTAGGGTTATATTTGCCCGAAGCATGTACTCGTAGAATCGCTTTCTGGGCATATTCCCACCACGATTCGGGGTCTTGTTCGGCCCATCCTGGCTGTGGGGCCACAATAGCTGCCTCTGTATCAGGGTATTGTGCCGATGCCACCACCTGTTGAGTTTGGGCATCTACTACACATGCCTTGACGGACGATGTACCAATATCTAAGCCTAATAATAACATGGTTGTGAAAGTAAATAGGGGCGAGTAAAAGGCACTCGCCCTTAGAAGTAAGCAAAGTATAAGATTTAGAGGTAAAGTTATCACAAATCTAAGAATAATTATTTAGTGTACAAATGACACTTAATATTTTTTTTCATGACAGCATTTCTTGAATTACATCAACTCAGTAAATATTACGGCGAAAAAGCTGCGGTTCAGAACATTACGCTTTCGCTGACAAAAGGTGATTTGTTGGCTCTGGTCGGCGAAAGTGGCTCTGGCAAAACAACGTTGCTCAAACTTATGGCTTGTTTTTTAGAACCAACCATTGGCGAATTGTACTTAGAAGGCGAAAAATTACTGTTTTATGCGCAATATTTGGTCAAAGGACATCCACAGATTCGGTTGGTTGCTCAAGATTTCCAATTGTTCCCAAACATTTCACTGAGGGAAAATATTAAATATGCACTGCGCACTTATACGGCAACGTACCAAAATGAACGAGCGGATGAATTGGTGGCACTGTGTGGAATTGAAGCCATTCAGTATCAGTTGCCCAAAGAAGTATCGGGGGGCGAAAAACAACGAACAGCCATTGCCAGAGCCGTAGCTGAAGAACCCAGTATTTTGCTGCTGGATGAACCGTTTAGTCAATTAGATACACTAAACAAAAATAGACTGAAAAACTTTTTAGTCAATCTTAATAAACAAGAACAAACCACTATCGTTTTCGTAACTCACGACTTATTGGATGCCTTCACCGTAGGGCAGTCGGTGGCTGTGTTACAACATGGAAAATTAGTTCAACATGCAAAACCTGATGCGCTCATTGCCAACCCTGCTACTCCGTACATCCAATTATTGGTAGAAAGCCTCAAGCAACAGGTGAGCGAAGTAGCTAAACTGCTATCGGTGGTTCCTAACCGCTCCAGCTCATAGCCTCTGATTGTAACCTAAAAATTTGTATGAGAAAATGTACAGAATCAATTTTTTCTTCTTTTATTTATATGAATTCAAGTACTTAGTATCTACATTTGCGCCCCCATGGCACGAAGTCTGTTTTTATTTTTATATCTTTTTGGTTGGTTGTTGCTTAACGTTCAGGCTCAAACTGTACCTGTTACGGACACTACAAAAATCTTTAAGCAACAGAGCAAGCTTTTGGTTGTACCACTGGTTGGTCGCTCCCCAGAAACGAACTGGAACGGTGGTTTTGCGGGGGCGTATATTTTCAAAACCCACAAAACTGACTCCACCTTACGGACGTCTACTATCCCTTTTGGTGTTATCTACACTACTCGTAAGCAATTATTAATCGGCTTAGGTGGAAACGTTTTTTTCCCGAAAGAAAAATACATTCTACGCTTCGAAAACACCTTTAGCTATTTTCCAGACCGTTTTTGGGGCTTAGGTAACAACACCAAGGAGTCAAACCTCGAATCTTACACCTACCTTCAATACTACCTTAACCCTCAGTTATTAAGACACTTAGGGCGAAATTTTTTCGTAGGGGCTGTATTGGAACACCAAAACATCATCAAGATGGACTATACCCCTAATGGGCTTTTTGACCAAGAGAACGTGACGGGTCGAGAGGGGGGTGTCACGATGGGAATTGGTGGGGTATTTACCTTCGATAGCCGCAACCATGCTTATGTATCGAACAAAGGTTCGTTGGTTCAATTGGCATTTACTCGGTTTCACAGGGCGTTCGGCAGTGATTTCACCTATTCACAATTTCGATTTGACCTCCGTAAGTACTTAAAAATTGGCCGTGAGAAAGTGCTGGCTTTACAAAGCTTAGGCATCATTACCGAAGGAAACGTTCAGTTCAGAAGTATGGGGGTTATTGGTGGTTCCAGCATTATGCGAGGTTATTACAACGGTCGCTATCGAGACAAAGTTTCGATGGCACTGCAAGCAGAGTTTCGCACGCCTATCTATGGGCGGCTGGGCATGGTTGCCTTTGCTGGCATTGGCCGTGTGGCGCCCAGTTTAGCTACTTTTGAACTAAATGACTTCAAAAAATCATTTGGTGCTGGTTTGCGTTTTGCGGTACTCAAAAAAGAGAAATTCAACGTACGAGTAGATTACGGCTTTGGTGAAATAGAAGGCAAGTATCACGGTAACTTGTACGTTGTGGCCATGGAAGCATTTTAATTTTAACATTGAGTATCTGTTACTTAACCCGCCATCTACATACTCGCTTTTGATCGAGACGACTTGATTTCTCGATTGTAAGGATTAGTTTGGGGGTTTAGCAGATACACATCTAACAAGGCTCTTGGTCGAGCCAAATATTCACGCACTAAGGTTTTGAACGAATAGTTTTGGGGAGCATCTTGAGCCGCAAAAGCTACAGCATTAAGTTTGTATTCTTTAGCCAAAAACAAGGCTCGTGAGTTATGAAAACCTTGTGAAACGATGGTGAAACGTTCTTGCTTGAAAATCTCTTTACAACGCAGAATCGAATCATAGGTTCGGAAACCTGCATAATCCAACATCATGGCCTCAGACGGTATGCCCATACGAAGCAAATATCGCTTCATATCGTTGGGTTCGTTGTAGTACTCCGAGTCGTTATTACCGCTCAAAATCAAGTATTTCACCTTGCCTTCTAAGTATAAGCGAGCGGCAGCTTCCATGCGATATTTAAAAAACAAGTTCTCTTTACCGCTTGGCAACGATTTACTCGTTCCCAGTACCAAGGCCACATCGTTGGAGGGTAAGTTTTTGATAGAAAAATAATTAGTATCTCTGGTTTGGTAAACTACCCACCAATTACACAGCAAAATCGCCAAAATAGTTAGTACAAAGCCATACATTCCTCCTTTGATTACCTTTTTGAAAAAAGGCACCCAAAGCACCATTCGGCGTCGCTGTTTGTAACCGATTATGCTGCGAGGAATCACGACTTCGTTTTTAGAGTAATGGTGAATGTTGAAACGTCGATTTTGCGGGTGTATCACCCGCAAAATCGGTGCACTATTTTATTCAAATAATCCTAACTGAGTAACGT
Organism: Spirosomataceae bacterium; assembly: GCA_046329195.1. GTDB lineage: Bacteria > Bacteroidota > Bacteroidia > Cytophagales > Spirosomataceae > JAXLVB01. The sequence goes on from JAXLVB010000002.1 coordinate 1,043,192, forward strand.
ATTGATCGCCACCTTCGTTTGTTTCGTCTTCATTATTTTCTTCCTCGATAGGCCTCTCCACTGCTTCCTCGGCAGGTATTTCGACCAAGCGAGGTGCTAAGAGTTTTACCCCTTGCACTTTATAATTAGTCAATTTATTGCCGCTGGCTTTCCAACCCCTTACTTCTACCAACTCATCTACGTTTAATTCTTCGGTCTGGATGGGTTCTTTGTCTGTTTTCTTAAATTTTAGCTCAATGCGAGGAAACACATCTACCGAAGCAACAAGCAATTTAGAGGATTTAAAATCACTAATAAAGCTGAATTTTTTATCCACCGTGATGGTTTCTATCCTGAATCGCTTTACGTAGTATTGTTTGGTTTCGCCATCATAGTAAACAGCAGAAATGATGCCATTTGGTATGAATTTGGTCAAAACCTCAATCTTTTCGGGTTCGTAACGATTGGTTAGTTCAAAACTGGTTAGCTCGTAGGAGCCGTCTTTATAGACAACCAAAATGGTATCTTTGGCCCCAAAGTTACCTAAATAACGGCCTCTCTCGTCCCGATTCAGGCGGCCAATGGTTCCATCATACCAAATATCTACACCACCCAAGGTTGAAACCCCTGCTGATTTCATGACTACTTTCCGAACGGGGAATTTGGTGACGATATTACCCATTGCCTCACGGTTTTTGATAGAAAGGCTGGCAAAATCAAACTCAAATTGCTTCACTTTAGCCGAACTGGTTGCCGTCAGGTTGACTTGAATTACTTCGGCTTCGCCGTTGTCGTTGGCCGAAAAATAATGCAGTTTGGACTTCGGGTTTCCTTGGGTCAAGTCATATTCACGGTCACGGGTAACGGCCGTCACTTTAAACCGCTTGGCATAGCTAATCCCCGTTTTGCCATCCATATACATTAAGTTATAGACTTTGCGGTCGTCGTTTTTCTTGAAAACAGCACAGTAGATTATGTCTTTGCCAACAAAAACTTTATCTTGGATTTTGGTAACGACACATTTTCCGTCTCGCCGAAACACAATGATATCATCAATGTCGGAGCAATCACACACGAACTCTTCTTTTTTCAGGCCAAAGCCAATAAAACCTCCCTCACGGTCCACGTATAGTTTTTGGTTGGCAGCGGCCACCACGTTGGCCGCAATGGTATTGAAGTTCTTGATTTCGGTTTTGCGCTCTCTGTTTTTGCCGTATTTTTTAAGCAAGTCTTTGTAATAATTGATAGCAAAACGAATCATATTTGCCAAATTATCAAGCACTTCTTTTAATTCTTCTTCCAAACGACGCATGGCTTCGTCTGCTTTAAAAGAGTCGTATTTAGAAATCCGCTTAATCCGGATTTCTAAGAGGCGCAAAATGTCGTCTTGCGTAATTTCACGATAAAACTGCGCCTTGTATGGTTCTAAGCCTTGATCTACGGTTTGGATAACCAGCTCAAAAGTTTCGCATTCTTCGATTTGGCGATAAATCCGATTTTCGATGAAGATTTTTTCGAGCGAGTTAAACAGGATTTTTTCCATCAGCTCATCCCGTCGAATCTCTAATTCTCGTTCCAAGAGCCGAACCGTTTGATGAGTATTGATGCGAAGAACGTCCTGAACTTTCACAAAATGCGGCTTATCGTCCACAATGACACAGGCATTGGGCGAAATGCTGACTTCGCACTCTGTAAAAGCATACAGAGCATCTACCATAATATCGGGCGATACTCCTGGTGACAGATGAACCAAAATTTCTACTTCTTTGGAGGTCAAATCCTCCACTTTCTTGATTTTGATTTTACCGTCGTCGTTGGCTTTGATGATGGAGTCCTTAATCGAGGTTGTGGTTGTACTGAATGGAATTTCACGAATGACCAAGGTTTTTTTGTCGAGTTCTTCAATTTTGGCTCGCACTCGCACTTTTCCACCACGCATCCCATCATTGTAATTGCTTACATCAATGGTACCACCCGTCTGAAAATCAGGAAAAATCTGAATGGGTTTATCCTTCAGAATATCTATGGATGCTTCTATTAGTTCACAAAAATTGTGAGGCAAAATCTTTGTTGCCAAACCGACTGCGATGCCCTCTACCCCGCTGGCGAGCAACAAAGGGAACTTGGCTGGCAAGGTAACAGGTTCTTTTTTGCGCCCATCGTACGACAATTGCCACTCGGTTGTGTCAGGGTTAAAGACGACATCTTTGGCAAAAGCCGACAAACGTACTTCAATATAACGAGCTGCTGCTGCCCCGTCGCCCGTGCGGATGTCGCCCCAGTTTCCTTGTGTGTCAAAGAGCAGGTTCTTTTGCCCCATCCCTACGATAGCTTCGCTAATAGACGCATCGCCATGGGGATGGTACTGCATGGTCGCTCCAATGACATTGGCTACTTTGTTGAAGCGACCGTCGTCCATTTCTTTGAGGGCATGCAAAATACGGCGTTGAACGGGCTTCATGCCGTCTTCAACAGCCGGAACCGCCCGTTCTAAAATCACATACGAGGCATATTCCAGAAACCAGTTCTGGTACATCCCATCAACTTCGATTCGGTCTTGAAATGCTTCGTCCTTTAAATTACTCATTTGCAATATTCTGAGGCAAAGTGGTTAGAAACAGCACAAAAATAGGACGAAATTGTATAAAAACAATATTCGATTTTAGATTACCAGCGGAGTTTGAAAGTTAGCAAAAATTTGGTAGGAAAAGAAAAACTCTCAAATTATTTAACATGAGACCGATACGAATTGTTTAATTTTACGATTGCCTAAGCAAACCATTGATTCATTCGCCAGCATTTATCCGAAAGCCCCCTTTTCTCATGTCTTTGTTTCGTTGCTTTACCCTTTCTTTCTTATTCAGTAATCTGCTTGGCTTTGGGCAATCTATCCCTACTTTGCGTATTTCAAAAAACCATCGCTTCTTACAAACTCAATCTGGAGAGCCTTTCTTTTGGTTAGGAGATACGGGCTGGTTGCTCTTTACAAAATTGACCCGAGAAGAAGCCATCCAATACCTCGACGACCGCAAGGCTAAAGGGTTTAATGTGATACAAGTGATGGGACTACATACGTTGAAGGTAGTGAATCGGTATGGAGATTCAGCACTGGTGCAGCAGCAAGTAGCACATCCTAAGGTAACCCAAGGAACCTCATTTCAAAACGCTGAAGAATACGATTATTGGGACCATATTAACTTTGTGATAGACGAGGCAGCCAAACGAGGTATCTTTATCGGGTTTGTGCCGGTTTGGGGCAGTAATATCAAAAGCGGAAAAATCACCCCTCAGCAAGTGCAAGCATATGCAGCCTTCTTGGCAACACGGTATGGTAACAAACCCAATATTATTTGGCTCAATGGTGGTGACGTCAGAGGTGGCGAGCAGCTATTGGTTTGGAATACACTGGGGCAAACACTTCGACAATTTGATAGCAAGCACCTTATCACCTTTCATCCACGAGGACGATATTCTTCGTTAGACTGGTTTCATCAAGAGCCTTGGCTGGATTTCAACCTGTTTCAGTCAGGGCATCAAACCTACCAACAGGACACCTTAAAAAGTGAAAAACGGCATTATGGCGAAGACAATTGGAAGTATGTGGATGAGGCTTATGGCCTTACTCCCATAAAGCCAATTTTGGATGGTGAGCCCTCTTACGAAGGCATTCCACATGGGCTGCACGATACTTCACAACCCCGATGGACGGATGCCGACCTACGTCGCTATGCCTATTGGTCTGTTTTTGCCGGGGCGTTTGGTTTCACCTATGGCCACAATGCAGTGATGCAATTTTTTCGGAATGAGGCCGATGAAAAGCGTTCGTATGGACCTTTGGAACGATGGGATACCGCCCTGAACGCCCCTGGTGCCAGTCAACTAATTTATTTAAAACGATTAGTAGAACAAGACCCTTCTTATTTTGACCGAGTGCCAGCCCAAGCCCTTATTTTGAATCAGGGGCAACGCTACGAGTATTTTGCCGCATGTCAATCCAAGCAATTTATCTATGTCTATACGTTCACAGGTAGGCCAATTCACTTACAATTAGGCAGTTTGACTGGAACCTCAGTGTCAGCCTACTGGTATAATCCACGCTGGGGAGAGAAGACCGCCATCGGAACCTTTACGAATCAAAGCACCAAAAAATTCACTCCTCCAGGAACACCTCAGTTTGGAAATGATTGGGTGCTGGTATTGACAAGTGGGAAGTAAACACATTGACATTTGGATGGCAACTGTTCGTCTTGCGCCTGTCCACAAGCTTGTAGTAAGAGTCAAAAGCTATTTCTTCACCATAATCGTATAGCCCAGTGGGTCGTCGGTAGACCCCCAATTGAGCCACCGAGCCATGTGTGCCCATGCTACTAACATTACTATAATTGGAAGAAAGACGATTAATAAAATAAACTTGATGGGTGCTAACCAATAAGGGCGCCAATTGAGGCCATGACCCACATAAAAAACGATGATTTTTGACACAATAGCATTGATGTCGGTACCACGATTGGTGATAACAGCACTACTAAACTCTCTGAAAATCAAGGCCAACATGCTTGGCGTATAACGATGATAATCGTAAGGAGCAAAATGAAATCGAGCCGACCACGGGAGCGTAACTATACCTGATCCTGTGGGGGCGAGTACTCGTCGCATTTCGCTGATGAGCTTGGTCGGGTCTGGAATATGTTCGATTACCTCCGTGCAAATAAAATGGTCAATGCTATTATCGGCAAAGGGTAAATTCTCTCCGTTGAAATAGATGACATCGGGGTTGGCGTAGTCAAAATACTTGGCTTCTTCTACATCAATGCCAATGTATTCGGCTTTAGATGAGTCAACCAAATGCTTAAAAGGGCTATTGCCACAACCAATGTCCAGGACCTTACCCTTGAACTGAGGTATTTGTTGACGCAACAACGAATAGATGGTAAGAAACTGAAAATCAACCAATAAACGCACTCCAAATAGTACTTTACTCCACAGGGAATTGGGGGCATTGTGCCGAATCGGCTTAAATCGTTCACTCATTTCTCAAAGATTTCACAAGGGTTTTGATTTCGTCGGTGGTTCGATATTGCCGCTCGCCTTTACGAATTTTAGTACGAATAAATTTAGGCCGCTTCTTGGTTTCTTCAAAAATCTTGCTGATGTATTCTCCTAAAAATGAGATACCTAATAGATTGATACCCCCAAAAAACAAAACTAAGACAATAATAGTGGGGATACCATGCGGAATATCGGGGTACAAGAAACGTCCGATAATTTGGACGATGGCAGCCAAAAACGAAAGACCCGTTAGTAAGAAGCCTGCATAACTCATGAGTTCGAGCGGTGCAAAGCTAAAACTAAAGATGGCTTTTTTGGCCCACCAGATATTTTTGGTCCAGTTGTTGGTTGACACCCCAAACATCCGTTCTGGACGTACATAAGGAACTCCTGTTTGTTTGAAGCCCACCCAAGCCCGTAGCCCTCTTAAAAACTGTTCGGTTTCGGGTAAATTCACCAATTCTCGCACTACCTTTCGGTCTATCAACGAAAAATCGCCTGCATCGGTAGGGATATTAATGTAAGAAAGTTTTTTGAACAACCTGTAGAACGACTTGTAAAAGAAATGAACATGGGCGGGCATTTCTCGTTTGACTCGTACTCCATACACCACGTCATAGCCTTCTTGCCATTTTTCATAAAAAGAAGGAATGATTTCGGGTGGGTCTTGCAAATCGCCATCCATGAGCACTACGGCATCACCTGTGGCTATTTCCATCCCACTCAAAAATGCCGACTGTGAACCAAAATTTCGAGAATGGGTGATGGCCACCACGTTCGGGTCTTTGGCACAAATCTCGCTTAATACTTCTTCGGTATTATCTGGCGAACAGTCATTTACAAAAATAATTTCATACCTGACTTTCAGCTGGTTAAACATCTTTACCAAACGCTCGTACATGTATGGAATTGCCTGTGCATCTTTATAACAGGCGATGATGGGCGATATAATTGGATTAAGATAGGGGTTCTGAAAGGCCGGTAGCACATTCGTTTCATAGCCCCGTTCTACCTGCCAATCACGATACTGCAACAAACCATTGGCAAGGGAGGTGCGTGCTTTCCAAGCAAAATCAGCTTGAATAGCCGACGGGTCACCGTACCATTCCGCCAAGTCCCACTTTCGATTAGGCATTGAGCCCCAAGTAGGGGGTTTGGTTAACTGAAAAACCTGACGGGTTACCTCCACCAAATCCCGCATGGTGGTTTTGGTACCTGTTGCTACATTGTACGACTTGCCTCGGGTATTTTCACCCACTTGAAGAGCCGTTAGTAAGAAAGCTTCAAGGCAATCGTCAATATAGACAAAATCTCGACTAATATCGGGCGAAACTAAAGGCGGAAAATCGTGATGACGTGCTTTTTCGACCAAACGAGGAATTAGGCGGTCAGGCTCTTCCCAAGCCCCATAAATTGAATACAAGCGCAGGTTGATGGCATTGATTTCGTGCAATTTGGCATAAAACTGAATCAAGTACGCCGCCGACACTTTTGATACTGCATAGTGGCTGTTGGGTTCTACGGCATCCGTTTCTTTGGGTGCTGTACAATTGAATCCATATTCTGAGCTACTACCTGCATGAATATAAACAACTGATTTTGAACAATTTTGAAGAATATTTACCGTTCCTAAAACATTCGTTTCGTACGTTAAATTCACATTACTTTGCTTGGAGTAGGCTCCATAAGCCGCTAAATTAAAGATAGTTTGAGGCTTATAGGTTTCAAACACACTTTTTACAGAAGCACTGGATAAGATGTCGCAATGAACGATGTTCTCAAAGGGGACATTCAGCAGTTTCAGTCGCCATGCTTTGCTGGCATCGTGAGTGAGCGCATAGCAGTCTTTGCGAAGTTGAAATATTTTCTCAAACAGGTTGGCGCCTATGAAACCACTGGCACCAAAAACAAAGATAGGGCCTTTGAGTTGAAGTATTTTTTCTTGTAAAAAATCTTGCATAATTTCACTTTAAACACCTCAATTTCAACACTTTTATGCTAACGTTTTTGAGATGGATGAACAAAGAATAAGATTATTGTTCTTAGACGACGGCGGTGGTTTCGGTTAAGTATCGTTCGTAAACGTCTTGTTTAGCAACTTCGTACAAGTCTGCTGACATGGGTAGGTAATGCCACTCCATTTTATTTTCCATGTATGAGACTCCCTTGCCTTTTACTGTAGTAGCAATGATAGCTTTGGGCTTGGGAATTGTTGATACTTTACACTGCTGTATGGTTTCTTGAATGGCCAACACATCGTGCCCATCTATCTCAAACACCTCAAAACCAAGGGCTTTCCATTTTTTAGATTCGGCCGAATCTCCCAAAACATCTTGGGTATAGCCAAAGCCTTGTAAGCCATTTTTATCAATCAACACAATAAGATTATCTAACCGATTGCTCACTGCAAAATGCCCTGCTTCCCAAGTAGTTCCTTCGTTGGTTTCGCCATCAGACATCAATACATAGACAAATTCACCATTCTGGAGCAGTTTATTGGCCTGCGCAATACCTGTTCCAATGGGGAGACCATGACCCAAAGAACCCGTAGCAAACGGGATACCTTTGAATTTGTTAGGCGCAGGATGAGCCGAAAGGGTGGTTCCGTCTTTATAAAATGTATCGAGCAATTCGGCTGAGATCTCGCCAGTATGGTATAAACACACGTAAAGAGCTGCTGCCGCATGGCCTTTAGAGAGGATAAACGCTTCGGTTTCAGCCTTTTCAAGAATCATACTACCGAGCATCAAGTCAATACAACTCAATGAACAGCCAATATGACCTGCATTGGCCTTAAAGTAAAGCTCGAGCAATTGCAGGCGAAGCGACCCTTGTAAACGATAGATTTGTGCTGGGTTCAATGCAACGTTAGTTAGGTATTAGGTATTGGCCAAGACTCAGTAAAAGACCTTACCTCTATGCCACGATTTGACAAATCGTGATACAACGTGAACTAGTATCGAAATTTTAGACCCTCAAAATTAAAAATAACTTTCGGCTTTTGGGTACTTTTTTGCCAAAGGATAACGAGGTTTGGCTCTTGGGGGTTAATCTTTTGCTGAAACTCAGCCTCTTTGGGCAGATACAAATTGACTAACTGGGCATCTAATACCGATACAGCAGCCTTGATGGTATCGGCGGCGGAAAATACGCTTTGGGTATTGCTGGGGTAAATGATGGTGTCGCCAGGTTGGTAAAGATTGGTCAGTGTGTGCGCTATAAAAGCGTATGGGTTAGCCGTTCGGGGTTTAGAAAAGTAAGTGTATTTGGGAATCTGGTCGTTGTAAATGGCACGAATTGTTCCACTCACAAACCAAAGTTGGCAGGCTACTATCACATAAGCTATTGACCGAATCCCGATTTCCCAGCGAGTAATAGCGTAAAGAGGAATACTCACTAAAATAATAGCATACGGAAAGGCAAAAGCCATGTACCGCAAGTTGATACCCACGGTGTGGCCGGCTTTGAACGCCTGCAAAATCATCCATCCTACTGGCAAAAAGGTCATCAGGAGCAAGAACCAAAACAAATAGTTGTCGTCTTTAGCTTTCTTAAATTGCCTTCTGAACGCCCAAATGATAACAGGCACAAAGGAAAATACAATAAAGTATAAACTGGTTTGAGAATAAAAAAACCATCCTACTACCTGAATCACGACGATGGCAATCAGAAATCGTAACAGGCGACTTCCTAAAAATGCCACCACACAAAAGGTGGTAAAACAGCCCACGAGCAGGCTCAACAGCAGGTTTTTAAAACCCTTGAGGATATCGGCCAAGCCGTTGGTAGTCAGAAATAAATCACTGAGTACGTGTATCGTTTTGGTAAACACCAACTGAGGAGTAGCAGGGTCTATCCATCCTGCATAGGGGTTGGGTGTAGGAGGATGCTTGGCTATAGACGAATAAAATTCTTCGACGTCTTTAACCGTTTTTAGAGAGTATTGCCCTCCTCCTATCGTCATCCAAGTAATCAGGCACACCGCAGGTAATAGCATACTTAACACCAGTCCTACGTAGGTTTTGAGGTCTCTTACGTTGAGCAGCGTAAAAAGCCCATGTCCTACAAATACCATAAACGTGAGGTAGTGACTAAGCAAACTGAACGTAACAGCCAGTGAATAAAACAGGTAGTACTTGATTTTGACCTCCTTGCTGACAATCTTCAAAAAGAAATGACTGGCCAACAAGGTAAAAAAGAGGCTCATCGAATAATTGCGCACGATGTGGCTTTGAGCGATAAAAAAAGGTTCTATCGTAGCCAAAAAGGCAGCAATTAAGGCAAGATTGGCATTGCGAAAGTGCTGATAGACAAAAATGTACAGCATCACAACCAACATCACGCTGAAAAGTACTGATAAAAACCGAACTGAGAAATCGCTTAAACCAAATGCTTTTGTCCAAAGATTAAGTACCAAATAGTGAGCGGGGCTGTTCCCCCAATCGCCTCTGGCCACAGCTTCGTTGAAATCAACGATACTTTTATCACGCCAAAACTCATGAGGGGTAAACGAAGGTTTCGAGAAAATATCTTGCTGATTGGCTCCTTCGGGGCTGATGGCCTGGCTGACCAACAAGGTCACCTTTTCGTCAATATACAGCCCATAAGTGTCTAATTTATAAAGCCTTAAGATAAACGCAACAAATAGCAAAAGAAGCAGCCAACGTGTATGGATAGAAATTCGAGACATCACAAGAAGGTACAATTAAATACACCAGATTAGGTCAATTGGAACGATAACATCGCCAACAATAGTTGCAAGATACTGAGTTTACATTTTAACCACAACAAATTCAACCCTTCGATTCAATTTTCGCTTGTCTTCGGTTACGTTACTAGCAACGGGCTTGGTCGAACCCCAGCCTTTTACACTAATTCGTTTTTCATCTATTCCTTTAGATGTCAAGTATTTCTTTACTTCCGTAACACGATCCTGCGAGAGTTGTAAGTTAAGGTTAAAATCGCCTTGATTGTCGGTATGGCCTTCCAGTTGAATTTCTACAGTGGGGTTATCCTTCATTATTTGCAGAATTCGGTCTAATTCTGGATAAGATGCTGGTAACAATTCAAACTTACTTTGCTCGAAAAATACGTGATTCAGCACTATTTTTTGTCCGGGCGCAATCGGAATCAAGTAGAGATTCTTTTTGATTTCCCGGTAATTTTTTTCTTTAGCCAAATCTATAGACTCACTTAACGGCATGTACCCTTTCTTTGAAGCAATAATCGAATAGGTTTCACGCAATGGCACTACCATTTTGTATTCGCCCGTTTGGGGGTCATAGTCGGTTTTGCCTACTTCTTTGTTATCTACCAGCACATTGGCCAATACATCGGCACCAATTGGTTTTTTGCTCACAAAATCATACACATTTCCCGAAATGATAGCTACTGGTTCGGGCTTTATAGCTGGATACAATTTGAGGCGATAGATGTCTTCTAAACCCAATGACTCTTCTTGCGAGCACAAGTAAGCGTAGTCGCCCGAAGCGGGAATGGTAAAATAACCGTCCCATTCGGGCGTGTTGATGGCAGCACCAAGGTTTTCGGGGGCGCTCCATTTGGTCCATGTTTCGTCTAACCGACGAGTCAGAAAGATGTCGTTGCTACCATAACCAGCATGGCCCGCTGTTGAAAAGTAGAGTGTTTTGTTATCAGCGGCCACAAAAGGTGTGCTTTCGGCCTCGGCGGTATTAATAGAAGGTCCCATGTTACGGGGTTCGGACCACGAGCTGTCTGGTTGCAAAAACGAAACGTACAAGTCCTTTGAGCCAAAAGTTTCTTTGGCTTGTGCTGTCATGACCAACACTTTGCCATCGGGCGAGAGTGAGAACTCAGAGTAATTACTTTCGTTTTGGTAATTTTTAATTTTGACTTCCGTCGGAAATGTCCATCCGTTTCGTTGTCTCTTCGATTTTGAAAGTCCCTTGGCTAAGGTACCATCAGGACGGTAAATATTGATCAGTAAAATTGTCTTGCCATCGGTCGAAATCGAGCAAATGGCGTTATTATCGGCGTTATTGATGGGTTCGCCGAGATTTTGTGCTTCGCCCCACACACCGCCAGCCTCTAATTTTGAATACCAAACGTCTTGGTTTTTCTTTTTGGTAATGCGGTCTATTTCACCCATATTATCGGGGTGGTTCCAGCGAGTAAAATACAACGTTTTACCATCTGGTGCAATCACAGGTGCCAACTCATGCGCTTTGGAGTTGACTCCTGCGCCTAAATTTTCTTTCACAATGTCCATAGGGGTGTCTTTGTTTACATTGATTAACACCTCTATGGGTTTATCTGCCTGCGAAACGCCGATAGCGTCTATTTGATTCCAACCTTTAACACGAGCCGTATTTAACACCAACTTGATCGCCGATACCTTGAAGGGAGTCATTTCGGGAAGGATAATGGTGAGCAACTTGCCCGACCCTGAAGATGGTAGCTCGGCATTTTCATAAATAGCGTGCTCTTTTCCACCCTCATCATAAGCCAATATTTTTGTTATACAGCCCTGTCCTATGTTTTCGGCAATCACCACCTGACGAATCGGCATCAGTGTGTCGTACATAACTTTAATCCATTCGTCGCCAGGGTTATCTTGTGTAGAAGGCTGCCATGCACAGGTAGTAGAGCCATATTGGGGTAATTTGTTGGGCCGCCCCAATGCCTGAATGGCTCGATATTCGGTGGTTTGCCCAGCAAAAAGGGCTTCTGTTGAGAACCCCAACACTTTACTGGCCCAAAAAACTTTTTGGGCATTTGTCTGAAAAGCAAGACATAACCCAACTAAAATCAATCCCAAGCGCATAGTTCTATCAATTTGGCAACAGCCGATTCATCCCCATTGAGGCTAAATTGGCAAAAAACAGATGTGTGTGGCTGTTTTACCCTCAAAACAACTAAAAAGTATGCTTTGTTGCAACAACTTTTATCAACGCTTCAACCGCAAAAAAAGTACCAAAGTTCTCAACATGCTTTGAAATGGATTCTGTCAACCTGAAAGTGTGAGTTTTAGGATTTAAAATAATTATAAAATCAATTTCTACACAAGTCCAACATAAATGAAATAAGAAATCAAACTGAAGGACTCCGTTTACATATCATTGATTTTCAAATCATTAACTCATATTTCACAATTACCAAAACCTCTATTTGGATTAATCAAATATTAAAAAAAGCTAAATTGATGGCTAACTTCAGAATTTCACCAAAATTCCCAATACTTTTGCGATTAAACCAGCAATACACTCCTTGTAAGTACTTGATATTGAGAAACTATCCCATGAGAGCCACAACGTTATTGAAAACCAATCTATTCGACCTAACTAATATCTTGACCAAAATTATCTTCCAATTAAGTAGGTCGAAAGTGGAACAACAAATGATTTTGGTTTTCTTATTCTTAGGTTGTGGCATGACTAGTACGTGGGGTCAATCAAAATTAAGTATTCAAGATGCCCTCCACCTTGCCCGAGAAAACAATCCAATCATTAAAGCATCGAAACTGAACATCAACTTGGCAGAAGCCGATTTGACTACAGCACAACTCAGACCCAACCCTGTTCTGAACAACCAAACCCTGCAATTGGTTAATCGAAACTATTTTGCTCCTAATTCAGAATGGCTTAATACCCATAATCGGCAGGTTTGGTGGCAGTTGACCAAGCCCATTGTTTCTCCCAAAGTACGGCAAAGTAAAATCCAGTTAGGCAACCGAAACGTGGACTTGGCCCTAAAAACCCATGCCGAATTTGAACGCAATTTTTTAGTTGACGTTGCCAATAAGTGGTTGGATTGTTGGTTTTTACAAAACCGATTAAGCCTACTCACTCGTGCCCAAAGCAACCTCGACTCGCTGGTTAATACCAATAAAATCCGCTTCAAAAATCAGGTAATTACTGAAACCGAACTCATTAGAACGCAATTATTGCTTGATCAGTACCAGTTACAGCTCAAGAGCATTCAGCAAGACTATGCCAATGAAATTCAGAAACTTCGGTTTTTGATGGGGGGCGACCTTGAGCCTCAGCTTTCGGAAGGGGGAGTGATTCAGCCTCAAGTCATTCCAGATAATTTTGAGGAGTTTTTACAACAAACCCTCAGCAACCGTACCGATGTCAAGGCCATTCAGGCGGCCATTGCTTCTAACGAAAGTAATATCCAACTCCAAAAAGCCTTGGCCAAACCCCGACCCGAATTGGGAGTAATTTGGAACCCTCAAAACTCAGTTCCTTATATTGGCTTTTATGGAACGTTACCCTTACCCATTTTTGACCGAAATCAAGGCAATATCAAGCGTGCCGAGCTTGAAAAAGCACAGAATACACAGTCTTTCGAGGCCACTCAACTACAAATTCGTACCGAACTATGGTCGGCCTATCACACTTATCTATTAAAGAAAGATAATCTGTCCAAGTTTGAAAATATCCTCTCGCAGTCCGAAAAAGTACTGAATAACGTTCGCTTTGCTTATGTAAAAGGAGGAACCACCATCATTGACTATCTTGATGCCCAGCGAAGTTGGTTTGATACCCGTCAGTTGTACTTTGAAACCTTGCTGGATTTTCATCGCAGTTATTATCAATTGTTATTTGTTTCTGGATTCATCACGCAGCTTTAAGATAAAGCCCTCACTCTCATCATGAATCAACGTTCTTTTTCCATTCAACCACTTATTCATCCGTTGACTCATCGGTCACACTGTAATTCGATGCCCAAGTCCTCTACACCTATTACCACTGGCTTAAAATTAGGCAGTTTTCTTTTGCTTACTTTTTGGGGATTGGCCTGCCACAAAGCCGAAAAAAATAAAGCCCCTGCTCAGTCTCGTCCGGTGATTCAAGACCAAGGCACTCAATTGAGTTTTCCTGACGCCAAGCAACGGGCTTTGTTTAAGACCGAAGCAGTCCATCAATCACTCATTCAAGCAGAGCTTTCGGCCCCTGCCCGTATTGTAGCTACGGTACTGCCTTCGGTTGAGAACAAGCAGCAAAACCTGGTGCTTTTTGATAATCCAGACAATTCAGCCAGTTTCACGGCATTGATGCAACACATCATCAATGTAAATCAAAAGAAAATTGTGGTGCAAGAACGCCAAGCAACCATTGCTCAACGTCAGGCCATTGTAAAACAACGCCAAGCGGAACTGGCTCGTTTTCAAGAGTTAGCTGAACACGGTGCCGCCACAGGGAAAGACATTGCCGAAATCAAAATTGACATCAACAACGAAGAAACCAATTTGCTGGGTGCTCAAGCCGATTTGACGAGTTCGGAAACAGAATTGGCCAACGAAAAAACAGCGATTTTAGAACATGAAGCCAAACTAAAATTGGCCGGTTTTGAGCCGTCTGAATTAATCAAAGCTTCTGCCAATACGGTTTGGATGATTTGCGATGTTCCCGAAAACCAAATCACTCGGATTCAACAGGGCGGTACTTGCATCATTCGGTTTACTTCGTTTCCTGAGCAGAAGTTCACTGGAAAAATCGAAGAAATTGGCGATGTAGTAGATAACATTACCCGTATGGTTAAGCTCCGAATCCGGGTGCTGAACCCAACCAATCAGCTACGGGCAGGCATGTTTGCCTCCGTTAGTTTTGGTATCACAGAAGGCAATTACATTGCTGTACCCAAAGAAGCCCTCGTGACGGTTCAGAACAAACATTTTGTATTTGTGGTCAATCCTGACGGCAGGTATGTACGCAAAGAGGTAATGATTGGTCAGCAAATCAACGACAAAGTTATCATTTTTAGTGGCTTACAAGAGAACGACGCCATTGCCGTTACCAATGTTTTACAACTCAAAGGCTTGAGTTTTGGGTACTAAGCTACAAGTTCTCTATAGCTATTATCCATCTGACTATTAAGCAATTAAGCCTTAGCATTTTTCAAGAAAATCATTACGAAGGTAACCCCCATTAACCAACCCGAACTATGTTACAAGCACAAATTTATTTTGACAAAGACGAATTGTTGAATCTTCGCCCTTTGCATGAATTCATTCTGGAGTTTTTGATAAAGCAACATATTCAGGGAGCCACGCTGTTTAAGGGGATGGCTGGATTTGGCCCTAATCATCGGCTCAAGCTGCCCAATGCCTTGTTTTCGTTTGATGATGTACCGATGGTAATCACATTTATTGACGAGCGAGCAAAGGTAGAACAAACCTTGACCGAACTACGAAAAGAAGTAAAAACAGGCCTTATCGTAACAGCAGAAGTAAAAGCATGGTAAGAACCGTTCCTATTTTTCTACTCCAACCTTAGTTCCTAATTTTTCAAATTCTGAATGGTAATCAAATGATTAAGAACATTCTGATTTTTTCTTTAACAAACCGATTGATGGTCATTGCCATAGCCGTAGTGACCTCGTTGGTGGGTTATTGGTGTTTCACTAAATTAAAAATTGAAGCTTATCCAGATATTGCCGATACAAATGTCATCATTGTTGCCAAATACGATGGGCGTGCCGCCGAGGAAGTCGAGCAACAGGTGACGATTCCGATAGAACGAGCACTCAACAATGTGCCTCGTGTGTTAGACCGCCGCAGCCGTACGATTTTTGGGCTTTCGGTAGTACAGCTAACTTTTCAAGACGGAACCGATGATTATTTTGCACGGCAGCAGGTAATTGAGCGTTTGGCTTCTGCCGAGCTTCCTGTGGGCGTGCAGCCAGAGTTGGCACCCTTGACTACTGCCGTGGGTGAAATTTACCGCTTTGTGGTAGAAGCCCCCTCTGTAAAATACACCCCCATGCAACTGCGAGATATGCAAGATTGGATTATCAAGCCTTTCTTGCTGCAAGTGCCTGGCATAGCCGACATCACCACCTTTGGTGGGCCAATGAAACAATTTCATATTCTGACTTCGCCCGAAAAACTCCGTAAATACAACCTAACGCTTCAGCACGTAATTGATGCCGTTGAGAACAACAATCAAAACACGGGCGGAAACGTAATCGAGCGAGGTGGACAAGGCTTTGCCGTGCGGGGGTTGGGGGCCATTCGTTCGGGAAAAGACATTGAGAACATCGTACTGACGGCCGTGAATGGGGTTCCTGTTTTTGTTAGAGACATCGCCAGTGTAGAAGTTACTCCACCTCCCCCTTCAGGAATCATGGGTTATGCTGTTCCCTCTGAAAATGTGGAAGTTACCAGTGGCACCGAAGGGATTATCCTCTTGCGCCGAGGCGAGAACCCCAGCGAAGTATTAGAATTGCTCAAAGCTAAAATTGAAGATTTAGAAACCCACGAATTGCCCAACGATGTCAAACTACGGGTATTGTACGACCGTAGTTTTTTGATAGATCACTCACTCGAAACCGTTGGAAAAACACTCTTCGAAGGGATTTCGATTGTCGTTATCATTCTGATCTTCTTTTTAGGAAGCTTTCGTTCGGCCTTGGTAGTAGCTGTTACCATTCCTTTCTCGTTGCTTTTCGCCTTTATTTTGATGCGACTAACGGGCATTCCAGCCAACTTATTGTCGTTGGGAGCCATTGACTTTGGTATCATTGTGGATGGCGCCTGTGTAATGGCCGAGCACCTTATTCGAAAATACCGAACAGCTACTCCTGAAGAAAAAGAAGGCGGAATTCTGACCATTACCCTTCATGCGGCTCAAGAAGTGGGGCGGGAAATTTTCTTCTCCATCACCATCATTATTTTGGCGTATATGCCTATCTTGTTGATGACACGGGTGGAAGGCAAATTGTTCTCACCGATGGCCCTAACGCTGGCTTATGCCGTCATCGGCTCCATGCTTTGTGCACTCACTTTGATTCCGGTTTTGATTTCGTATGCCTTCAAAAAATCGCTACTCTCTACCGAAAAACCTATCAAAGAACATAAAAACATCGTCCTTGATTTTCTGGCTACTCAATATGCCCAACTGCTTAAAGGCATGATGGTTCGTTATAAGCTGGTTGTTGGAGTAGGGTTTTCAATCGTGTTTTTGTTGATTTTGTTAGCAGGGAAGTTAGGAACCGAGTTTTTGCCCGAACTCGACGAAGGTTCTATTTTTCTCCGTTCGTTTATGCCTTCGGGTATTACCATTCAAGAAAACTCAAAGATTGCACCCAAAATCCGAGAGACCATAGCCAAGTACCCTCCTGTTAATTATATCATCACCCAAACAGGTCGTAATGACGATGGTACTGACCCATTCCCAACCAACCGAACGGAGATTTTAGTGGGGTTGAAGGACTATAATTTATGGAGCGATACTATTACCAAAAAAGAATTAGTCAAAAAAGTTCAAGACGATTTACAGTCCAAATTTCCAGGCGCCTTCTTCTCATCGGGGCAGCCCATTATTGACCAAGTGATGGAAATCGTAACGGGTAGCGCCGCCGATTTGGCTATCTCCATCGTGGGCGAAGACCTCACGCTCATGCGCTCAAAGGCCGACAGTATTGCCATGCTCGTGAAGAAAATGGATGGTGCTGTGTCGGTGAACATTGAGCAGGAAGGCCCTCAGGCACAGTTAGCCGTCAACATCAATCGAGAAAATGCTGCTCGATTTGGAATCAACGTGAGCGACGTACAACAGATGATTGAAGCAGCCATTGGAGGCAAAACCATCTCTACGCTTTATCAAGGTACAAAGCGCTACGACATTGTGGCTCGGTTCTTACCCGAAAACCGAAACAGCATCGAAGACCTGCAATCATTGCAAGTACCCTCAGCTAATGGCGCCCTTATCCCGATGTCACAATTAGCTGATATTCAGTACGTTGAAGGCCAAACCAATATTTTTCGTATCAATTCAAAACGCATGGTCACCGTCCGAACGAATATTCGAGGGAGAGACCAAGGGGGCTTTGTGAGTGAGATTATGGATAAAATTGACAAAAACGTTCATATTCCGCAGGGCTACTCGGTGATTTACGGCGGCCAATACGAGAACTTAGAGCGTGCAGGTAAGCAACTATCGCTCACGATTCCCCTGACCATTATCATGGTGTTTGTGTTTTTGTTTATGCTCTATCGCAGTTTCAAATACACCCTCATCACCATGTCTTGTGTGTTGTTTGCATTGGCAGGTGGTATTGTAGCCTTATTTATGAGAGGTTATCACTTTAATGTATCGGGTGGTGTTGGTTTTGTATCCATTTTCGGAATATCCGTAATGGCTGGAGTCTTGCTGGTGTCGGCCATTAACCGAGAACACGGACTGTCTAATTCAAACTTAGCCGAAGACATCAAAAAGGCTTCGGTTGGGCAATTGAGTGCCTTGCTTTCTATTCTGATTGTAGCCATTGTTGGGCTTGTGCCTGCTGCCACCTCTACCGGAATTGGCTCAGACGTGCAGCGTCCGTTGGCTACCGTTATCATTGGCGGGTTGAGTAGTACGCTTATTTTTGCCCCGATTTTGATTCCGCCACTTTATTTTTGGCTCAACAAACCAGCTACCCCAAAAGCACATCAAGAGGAAGAAAAATAAGTCTCATTTCGACACGAATAGCCCATGAGTTATATTCTTGCAGAAATTCTGTTAGTGCTTTAGCCATCAAACTACAACGTCAATTCGAGGCATTCAAAATTTCTTCAAAATTGAACTAGTAGATTTGCCTAATGAAATTACTGATAGTTGAAGATGAAACAGAGCTGGCAAAGGATATAATAAAATATCTGTCAGACGAAAATTATTTATGTGAAATAGCGACAACATACGAACAGGCAATTGGTAAAATTGCTATGTATGACTATGACTGTATCCTATTGGATTTAATGCTTCCTGATGGAAACGGATTACAACTATTGGAATTGTTAAAACAACACCATAAACAAGATGGCGTGATAATAATCTCAGCCAAAAACTCTATTGAAGATAAGGTTAAAGGACTTCAAATTGGTGCTGATGATTATTTAGCAAAACCCTTTCATCTTTCAGAACTTTCTGCACGAATACACTCTCTTATTCGGAGAAAACAGTTTAGTAGCTCTAACATTTTACAACAAAATGAAATTACGATTGACTTATTAGGAAAAACAGTCAAAGTGCATAACAACGAAGTGAATCTTACAAAAAAAGAACTTGAAATATTGTTGTTGTTTACTGGTAATAAAAATAGAGTAATCCCAAAATCTGCTATTGCAGAGCATATTTCAGGTGACATTGCTGATATGTTTGATAGCCATGATTTTGTTTATGCTCATGTAAAAAATTTAAAAAAGAAACTTTTAGAGGCAGGTTACGGCAACTATATCAAAACGATTTATGGTACAGGTTACAAATGGGAAGCATAAATGACACACAAGTTATTAAATAAGACCTTTCGCCTATATTTGTTATGCAACATTATTATATTAATTGTTGCTGCACCCACCTTTTATTTTTCAATTATAGGTCTATATATTGAAGATACAGACGAAACGTTACTATTGTATAAGAAGGAATTTTATCACTATTATTTACCTCATTTTAAAAAAACAGAAATTGAAAACTGGAATCGTTACAATAGGAATATAAAGATAGAGCCAATGAGTAGTGCTGTTCGTTCTGATACACTTTTCTATAAAAATTACATAGACACTTTAGACAACGAAAACGAGCCATACAGAGTGCTACAATCGCCTCTTATTATTGAAAATAACCCTTATTTATTTGTAGCTAAAATCAGTTTAGTGGAGTCAGAAGATTTAATTAAGAGCATTTTTATTATTTTTATTATTCTTATTGCATTGTTGTTGGCTGTATTGGGATTTATTACAAAGCGTTTTTCAAAAATAATTTGGCAGCCATTCCGAAACACCCTTGAGAAACTAAAATCGTTTAACTTAACTACACGAAAAGCCATTTTATTTGATAAAACAGATATTCAGGAATTTGAAGAATTAAATTATTCATTACAAAAGCTAATAGATAAAAACCTTTCGGTGTACAATCAACAGAAGGTGTTTGTTGAAAATGCCTCTCATGAGTTACAGACACCATTAGCGGTTTTAAAATCAAAAATAGATTTGCTTTTGCAGAACAAAAATATTACTAAAGAGCAATTAGAAATCTTGTCAACCATTTCATTACCCCTTTCGAGAATTACAAGGATAAATAAAAATTTGTTGTTACTGGCGAAAATTGAAAATAATCAATTTACCAAAAAAGAAAGTCTGGAATTAACCGAAATAGTCAATGAAACAATTGAATTGCTTGATGACTATATCACAGAAAAACAGATTATTGTACATAAAAATCTTACAGAAAAGCTATTCATTGTTTGCAACAAAACTTTACTTGAAATCCTTATCAGCAATTTAATCATCAACACCATAGTACACAATACGGAGCAAGGTAACACCTGTATTCTATTTTCGGGTAGAACCCTCACGGTTTCTAACACAGGCCGAACTGCTTTAAACAGGGAAAAATTGTTTGAGCGCTTTGCCATTTCATCTTCCGAAACTACCAATAGCGGCTTAGGATTGTCAATAGTCAAAGAAATCTGTAATCGTTATCAATGGCAAGTACACTATGCTTTTGAAAACAATCTTCATTCGTTTTCAGTGGTATTCTAAAAATGACACAACTATTCCCCACAGGACTTTTACACTATAATTTGTTAGTTTTTAGTCATTTATATCAACGTGACAGGAACAAAATACTAACGATTAAGCATTTAATCACAAAAAAGTCGTAGTGGGATAAACACAAAAAATAATTAGGTTGCTTTACAATTCAAAATTTCTTCTAAATTAGGAATAACCTTTGGGGTAAAACTTAACATTTCATACAATGAGAAAATCATTAACTTTATTGGCAGTAATGTTCATAGTATCATTGGCCAGCGCACAGAAAGTTCCAAACAAAGAAGTACCAACAGTCGTTAAAAACGGATTGCAAAAACAATTTCCCAATGCTAAAAACGTAAAATGGGAAAAAGAAGATGGTAATTATGAGGCTGGGTTTGAAATAAACGAAACCGATTACTCTGTTTTGTTAGGTGCTACAGGAAATATTATAGAAACAGAAACCGAAATCAGTATCGAGAGCCTTCCTGCTACTGTGAAAGCCTACCTTGCGAAACATTATACAAAACAAAAAATCAAAGAGGCTGCCAAAATTATTGATGCCAAGGGTACCATCACTTATGAAGCTGAGGTGAAGGGTAAAGACTTACTATTTGATAAAAACGGAAACTTTATCAAACAGTAACCACAAAACCGATGCTTAAAAACCAAAGAGATACGCTCTAACTAACGAAAGCAAATCTTATCTTTGGATGGTTTTTCTCGGCCCTCTCTCTATCAAGTAGAGAGGGGGCTGTACGCAAGGATTTTACCATACAAACCTGCCGATGTATTGACTATTTGCAGGTTTATATAGCGTGTTTTATCCAAAAATAAACACTACAATTACCGTCACCATGGAAACTTGGGTAGTCTATGCCATTCTCTCCATGCTTTTTGCTGGACTGACCTCTGTCTTTGCCAAGTATGGGTTACAAAATATCCATCCTGACTTGGGTTTAGGTATTCGGACTACAACCATTTTCTTGTTGATAGCTGCTTTTAATTTGATGACAGACAAATTAAAAGGCTTTTCTGAGTTAACTAACAAGCAGTTAGCCCTTTTGATTTGTTCTGGAATCACCACGACACTCAGTTGGGTATTTTACTATCGAGCCATGAAAAATGGCCCAGTTTCGTACGTGGCGTCCATTGACAAAGCAAGTATAGTCATTACTTTGGTCTTGTCATTTTGGTTATTAAAAGAGCCAATTACCCCAAAAATCCTCTTAGGAGCTGGCTTTATCTTGGTAGGAATGTTGATTTTAGTTTGGAAGTAACCCTCAATTTCGATGAATGTATTAATACGAACCTTCGTTTATACCTTTTGTTTAATCACCTTTAGCACTATCGTTTTGGCCCAAGGCAAAGGCACTACCGTATCGGGTAAAATCATGGATGCCACCTCCAAAACGGCCTTACCGTACGTATCTATTACGTTAAAAACGGAATCGGGTAATGCATTTGTGTCAGGCACCATCAGTAATGAAGAAGGATTTTTTAGCCTACCATCCTTGAAATCAGGCAAATACCTTTTGTCTGCGACTTTGGTGGGTTTTAAGCCACTTCAAAAATCCTTTTTGGTTGGGCAACTGAGTGATTTTTTGGACTTAGGACTACTTGAGCTTCAAGAAGACCAGCAGGTTTTACAAGAAATTAAGGTGGTAGGCCAACAAACGGGTATTTCGGCAAAAATGGATAAAAAGGTCTTTAGCACCGCCGATAACATCAGCCAAACGGGTGGCTCGGTACTACAAGTGTTGAGTAATTTACCGGGAATTACCACTTCACAAGACGGTGTGGTACAGCTTCGGGGCAGTGACAAGGTAGTGGTGTTAATTGATGGAAAGCAAACAGCACTAACCGGTTTTGGTAGCCAAAAAGGCTTAGATAATTTGCCCGCTTCGGCCATTGAAAAAATCGAAATCATCAATAACCCCTCTGCCAAGTACGACGCCAACGGAAATGCAGGGATTATTAATATTATTTTCAAAAAGAACGAGCAAATTGGCTGGAACGGCAAGGTAGGTCTTGCCCTAGGTGCGGGTGCTCTCTGGAAAAAACACGAAAGCCTACCGACCGTTCGCCAACAGTTTCAGGCTACGCCCAAAATTAATCCTTCGTTTTCGATAAACCATCGTAAAAATAAAGCAAACGTCTATCTACAAGGAGATTGGCTGTATTCGCCTACCCTTAACAAAAATGAATTGGCCACTCGTACCTACAATTCAGGTGAGAAAATTGTTCAACAAATCCAGCGCAATCGTACCACTACCTATGCTACTGTAAAATCAGGTGTTGATTATACCTTTAATTCTCAAAACACCCTGACGGTATCGGGCTTGTTTAATCGAGAAAAAATCTCGGATGATGGCGATAATCCTTACTTTTTGGGCAACGATTACTCGAATCGCTATCGGATGTGGCAGTTTCTGGAGGACGAAGTTAAATACACGGCCATGGCTACTGCTGTGTTTGTGCATAAATACAAACAGCCCGGACATTTGCTCAACATTAATTACAATTATACCTTTCATCGAGAAGACGAAAAATACTACTATACCAACACCTTACCTAAGTCTGTAGGTACCGATGCGTTCAAATTGCTCTCAGATGAACAAGTCCAAGACATAAATGTAGATTATGCAAAACCCCTCCGTCAAGGGAAATTAGAAATGGGGCTAAAACTTCGGCGCAGGAGTATTCCGGTAAATATGCAGTTTTTCCCTGGTGTAAACTCTGTAATTGATGTCAATGCTGGTGGTTGGGCCAATTATTATGAAACCATTCCTGCCATTTATGGGAACTACATTTATGAAAACGACCGAGTAGAAGTAGAAGGTGGCCTACGAATTGAATATGTGAAGGTTAATTATGAGGTGAATCCGAACCACAATACTTACAAAAGCGATGGGTACAACTATACAAAGCCCTTCCCGAACGTACGATTAGCCTACAAAATCAATCCTCAAAATAAGCTATCCATCTTCTATAACCGTCGGGTGGACCGACCCAACGAGGTGGACATTCGTATCTTCCCGAAATACGACGAGCCAGAGTTAATAAAAGTAGGCAATCCAACACTCAAACCACAGTTTACTCAGTCGTTTGAGTTGGGTTATCGCCATGCGTGGCTGAAGGGCAACCTATATGCCGCTCTGTATCACCGCATTACCGACGGCACCATCACCCGGATTGCAACCAAAATCCCCAATAATGTGTTACTTTACAATGTGTTTCAAAACATTGGCCGTAGTTGGAATTCGGGGATAGAGTTAGTATGGCAACAAGAAATCAGTCCTAAATTTGCCTACACGTTTTCGGCTAATGTGTATCAAAATACCATTGATGCCTATTCGGTTACAAACCTCTACCCGGTTCCTACCACCTACTCGGCAGCTACACGACAGATGACTTCGGGTAATGTAAAGTTCAATACCACCATCCATCTTACCAAAGCCATGGACTGGCAAATTACGTCTATTTATTTGGCACCAGACATGATTCCCCAAGGCCGCATCGAACAACGATTTACCGTGGACACTGGTCTTAAACGCAGTATCCAAAATGGAAAAGGAGAACTTATCATTAATGCGACTGATTTGTTCAACACCATGAACATCAACAGAACCATTTATGGAACTGATTTTACGATGCAAAGCACTGACTATTACGAAACCCAAGTGGTTCGGGTTGGATACAATCGAAAGTTTTGAGTTTTGGAGCGATAGTGATTGTAAAATCATACAGATATTAAAATCCTTTTTTGTTCACACCCCCACACTTCGTGCAATGCTTTGTAGGGTAATTCTCCCAAAAACTCGCCGAAAACGGCATTTTTAGCGCAATTTTGAGCAGTGATATGGGGGCAGGGGTTTTATTAATGCCATTTCTGGGTATCTTTGTAAATTGCTGATTTGCCAGAAAACACTTTTTGTTACATCGCTTGTTTACATACCGCCGCTGGGTGTCCACTCTGATGTTCACGCTTTTGACGTTGCTTCAACTCAACGCCATCGTGTTTCGTCATGCGCACCAGCTCAAGGATGGACGCATCATTGTACACTCTCACCCGTTCCATCCGGTCGGCAAAAGTCCGATTCAGCCTAATTCACATTCCGAAAACGAATTAGTTACCCTCGATGCCCTTTCTAATGGCATTTATGAGCAGGCGTTTTCATTTCACTTTACTGCTACGTTTCAAGAGTTTACACTTCCTTTTGCCAAGAACTTCACCTATACGGCTGCTTTACCCAGTATTCCCTTCACTTGCTTTGTGCATCGAGGCCCTCCGTCTCAGCAAGTTTAATTCCACTCTTTTCGTTTGGTTTGGGTTCTTCTACCCCATTCTACTTATTGTCCATTTTCTTTACTGGGTGTATCATTACTCCTATTCGCAATCATTTGTTTACTAACACCTTACGAATCACCGTAACAAGTAACAGTAACCAATAACGACCCTATGAAATATTTTTACTGGCTTTTTGTGCTGGGGTACGCCAGCGTGGGCTTTGCTCAAAACACAGTTCGAGGCATCGTTACATCCAAGGGCAAGCCGGTCGAGTTTGCAACCGTTGCCATTCTAAAAACAAAATTTGGTACCAACACTGATTTAGAAGGCCATTTTCAAATCGCTAAAATCCCCAATGGGAAATACACCCTTCAGCTTTCGTCTATTGGTTATGAAAGCAGCAAAAAAGAAATACAACTATCAGGTAATCAAACCCTTGAGCTAACAATAGAACTCAAAGAGTTGGCTAACAAACTGGACGAGGTAGTCATAACAGGCACCATGAAAGAGGTATCCAAACTGGAAAGCCCTGTGTCAGTCGAAATCTATACACCTAAGTTTTTCCAGAAAAACCCTACCCCGAGCATTTTTGATGCCTTGCAAAATGTGAATGGGATTCGGCCTCAACTTAACTGTAATGTTTGTAATACCGGTGACATTCATATCAATGGCTTAGAAGGTCCTTACACGATGGTGATGATTGACGGAATGCCCATTGTAAGCTCACTATCAACCGTTTATGGGCTTTCGGGGATTCCAAATAGCTTGGTAGAGCGGATTGAGATTGTGAAGGGGCCAGCCTCTACACTTTATGGTTCTGAGGCCGTTGCGGGGCTTATCAATATCATTACGAAAAACCCGTCCAAAGCCCCTACCATCACTGCCGATGTGTTTGGCACTACTTGGAAAGAGCTTAGTGTAGATGTAGGCGCCAAATTTAACCTTGGCGAGACCTCCGCTCTAATAGGAGTAAATGCTTTTAATTTTGGTACTCCAACCGATAAAAACGGGGACGGTTTTACGGATATGACGCTACAGCATCGAGTTTCGGTATTCAATAAGTATAATTTTAAGCGAGAAAAAGCCAGAGAAGCTACATTGGCCGCTCGCTATTTTTATGAGTTTCGTTGGGGAGGACAAACCAACTGGACACTCGACAATAGAGGGAAAGATGACCTATACGGTGAAAGTATCTATACCAAACGCCTCGAATTAATTGGTAGCTACCAATTACCGACCTCAGAACATCTGATGTTTCGGTACTCCTACAATTACCATAACCAAGATTCGTATTATGGAATTGTGCCCTACATGGCCACTCAACAAATCTTTTTTGGGCAACTAACGTGGGACAAGTCGTTTGGTAAACATGATATTTTGGTAGGAACGCCGTTGCGCTATACCTATTATGACGACAATACACCCGCCACTACCGCAGAAGATGGGAAAACCAATCGCCCCGACAAAATCACACTACCCGGAATTTTTGTTCAAGATGAATGGCGCATCAACGACCACCACAAATTTTTGTTCGGCCTGCGATACGACTACAACTCGTTGCATGGCAATATTTTCACACCAAGGCTGTCTTACAAATGGTCATTTAACAATAATCTCGATGTATTTCGATTCAACTTTGGTACGGGTTATCGGGTCGTAAACCTGTTTACCGAAGACCACGCTGCCCTTACGGGTGCTCGTCAAGTTGTACTTAAAGAAGCCCTAAAACCCGAACAAAGCTGGAATATCAACCTCAACTATGTAAAGAAATTCATCTTACGAAGCGGTTTCATTGGTTTAGATGCCTCAGCGTTTTATACGTATTTCACCAACAAAATTTTGCCTGATTACAATACGGACCCCAACAAAATCATTTATACCAATTTAGATGGCTATGCTGTATCAAAAGGTATTAGCATTAATTTGGATTTTACGTTCGCTTCAGGCTTAAAAATCTTGGCAGGTACTACGTTGATGGATGTTTCCAGAGTAGAAGAGGGCGTAAAATCTCGGCAATTATTGACCGAACGAATGACTGGTACGTGGGGCGTTTCGTATGAATTCAAAAAAATCAATTTATCGCTGGATTATACGGGTAATTTTTATAGCCCTATGCTTTTGCCCTTGCTAAGTCCAGAAGACCCACGCCCAAGTACATCGCCAACTTGGTCGCTTCAAAACATTCAATTTACTAAAAAACTGAGCGATTCGTTTGAAGTCTATGGAGGGGTCAAAAATCTACTTAATTTTCTGCCTTACACAGGAGTACCCTTCCTAATAGCCAGAGCCAACGACCCGTTTGACAAACAAGTTGTTTTTGATGCCAACGGGCAGGTGGTTGCCACCCCTAATAACCCTTATCGCTTAACTTTTGACCCCAATTACGTGTATGCACCCCAACAAAGCAGAAGAGGATTTTTGGGCTTGAGATATACGTTGAAGTAAAAGGCTTGAGCACACGCCCCAACAGCTTATGAATCAAGGCAGATTGTCCATCGCATCTTTGGTAACGGCCAATAGTTCTGCAATCATCATGGCAGTAGCCCCCCACACATTGTGTCCTTGTACATTATACGTGGGGGCATCTATTTTTACGCCTCTGACTTCGATTTCCTGAAGCGTAATGATGTCGTCATTGGCCAAATCGCTGAGTGCTACTTCTACAATCTCGTCCACTTCTCGGC
This sequence comes from Spirosomataceae bacterium, assembly GCA_046329195.1. Lineage (GTDB taxonomy): Bacteria > Bacteroidota > Bacteroidia > Cytophagales > Spirosomataceae > JAXLVB01. The sequence goes on from JAXLVB010000002.1 coordinate 1,070,697, forward strand.
TATCTGGATAAAAATCAGGGCGATACGGAATAGCTCCGATGACAGGAAGTACGTGAAAGTTGCTGGGAGGGATAAATATCTGCGAAAGTTGTCCTAACACCCGTACATCGGTTAGGCGAATACCGATTTCTTCTTGAGCTTCTCGCAAGGCCGTTCGCACGAGATTTTCATCGCTTCGCTCCATACGTCCGCCCGGAAAAGCCATTTGTCCGCCATGCACGCCATCATAAGCAGGACGAAGAATGAGTGGCATGAATACTTCATCCAAAAACGGATAAAACAAAATAAGAATGGCGCTCTTCCGGGTCTGTTCGCTAGGGCTAATTTTCAATCTTAACCGTGCCTGCGAAGCCATCTTGCTATGTGCCGATGCCCCTGGCAACGGCAACTTGAGGCGATCGGCTACTGCATCGGTAAATAAATTGAATTCAGCAGAGGACATAGTAGAGGCTAAGTTGTGATTTGCAAGGTGCAAAAAACTCAGCGCAAAATCAAGGAGAATTGTAGAAATTGAACAAGCGTAGTGCTAAAAGCATTTACAAAAAGAGGTAAAATTAGCTTCGGATTATCCTTTTTGTCCACCATAGAGGGTTACAAGTTGTTCGGCACAGCGTTCGCCGTCCATGGCAGCCGACATAATTCCGCCCGCATAACCGGCACCTTCACCACAAGGAAATAGTCGTTTTATTTGCACATGCTCTAACGATTCACGGTCACGGGGAATCCGTACCGGCGACGACGTCCGGCTTTCGACCCCGATCAATTGCGCTTGGTTAGAAACATACCCTTTCATTTTTTGGCCAAACTGCACAAATCCTTGCTTCAACGGTTGATACAGCGTATCAGGCAACAGATCGCCTAAGTCTACTGAAACTAAGCCAGGCTGATACGAAACAGGCAGGAGATCTTTGGAGATTTTTCCTTGCACAAAATCCAATAAGCGTTGTGCGGGAGCAGCTTGTGTTTGGGTAGCTTTAAAAGCATTTCGTTCTACTTCTTGTTGAAAAGCAAGTCCGGCTAAGGCACCCAAGGCTCGGTACGGTTGCCAATCAGGTTCATTCACGGCTACTACAATACCCGAATTAGCAAACTTTGAATCACGACGAGACGGAGACATGCCGTTCACTACCACTTCGCCCGGTGCCGTTGCCGACGGTACAATAAAACCTCCCGGACACATACAAAACGAAAAAACGCCTCTCTCGATGCCTTTGTAACGAGTCTGAGCCACCAAACTGTACGCCGCCGCAGGCAAAAGACCTCGGTTAGGGCGGTGGTATTGCAGTGAATCAATCAACTGCTGCGAGTGCTCCACTCGTAGGCCCATGGCAAAGGATTTGGCTTCGATGAAGACTTGCTTTTGCTGGCACAACTCAAAAATATCACGAGCCGAATGTCCTGTAGCCAAAATCACCCCAATGCCTTGAAGTTCTTCTACCTGATTGACTACTACCCCCTCGATTTGCCCATTTTGTAGCAAAAAATCAGTCACCTTGCTATCGAAGCGAACCTCTCCGCCTGCATTTCGAATACTTTCTCGAAGGTCGGCTACAATTTGAGGTAATTTATTAGTACCAATGTGCGGATGCGCTTCTACCAAAATGTCTTCGCTGGCACCATGCGCCACAAAGATTTCTAAAATACGACGAATATCGCCTCGTTTCTTTGAGCGGGTATAGAGTTTTCCATCCGAATACGTACCGGCTCCACCTTCGCCAAAGCAATAATTGGATTCGGGGTTGACCAAATGCTCTTTGTTGAGAGCAGCCAAGTCACGGCGACGGGAGCGTACATCTTTACCCCGTTCTAACACAATGGGTTTGAAACCCAATTCGACTAATCGAAGTGCCGCAAACAACCCAGCAGGCCCAGCACCCACAATAATGACAGGTGGTCGATGGCTCACATCGGCCTTTGGAATTACATACTCAATTCGGGTAGAAGGAGGTTCGCCCACAAACACCTCTGCTTCGACCAAGACTTTGACTTGCCTATTACGAGCATCAATGGTTTGTTTCGTTTTGCGAATAATTAAATCAGGTTGAGGCGCCAACCGAAGATGTTCTAAAACCGTAGTTTCAAAAAGAGCGCTATCTAACGCTACTTCGGGCGGTAACGTAAGCGAAAAAGTCTGGTGCATGGGGTAAGGGAGTTATCCTTAAATCTGAACAAAGGTAAGGGCTGGTCTGCTTTTTTCAAAGTACTAATAACGAAGGTTGGTTTACTAAAACTTACTATCAATAATACAAATTACACTCATAATCAAGCTCTTACCTTACATAAAACCTCTTCAAACGAAACCTTCTCATATTAAGGAAACGATAAGTTTCCAAAATCCATAAACAAAGCGTTATTTTGTTCTTGATTTTATAGCTGTTGGCACATCCCAACGCTTTCTGTTACAATTTACGGCTTTTTAGTATTATGACTACTTCATCAACCCAAGCAAAACGTTCAGCAAAACAAGACACTTTTGAATCGCCCGATTTTTACGGAATTGACGATTTACTGACCGAAGAACACAAACTCGTGCGTCAGGCCGTGCGAGATTTTGTGAAGCTCGAAATCTCTCCCATCATCGAAGACTATGCCCAACGAGCAGAATTCCCTTCATTTATGGTTCGCAAATTTGGCGAATTAGGTGTTTTTGGGCCTACGCTTCCGGTTGAATACGGCTGTGGTGGATTAGACTACATTTCGTACGGACTTATGATGCAAGAAATCGAGCGAGGCGACTCGGGGATGCGCTCAACGGCCTCGGTGCAAGGCTCTTTGGTTATGTTTCCTATCTATCAATTTGGTTCGGAGGAGCAACGGCACAAGTACCTACCCAAATTAGCCTCAGGAGAATATTTAGGATGTTTTGGTTTGACTGAAGCCGATTTTGGTTCTAATCCGGGGGGAATGAAAACCCACTTTAGCGATGAAGGCGACCATTATCTGCTCAATGGTTCAAAAATGTGGATTTCCAATTCGCCTCAAGCAGATCTAGCCGTCGTATGGGCCAAAAACGAGCAAGGGCGAATCAAAGGATTAATTGTAGAACGAGGCATGGAAGGCTTTTCGACTCCTGAAATTCACGGAAAATGGTCGTTACGAGCCAGTTGTACAGGCGAATTAGTTTTTGATAACGTAAAAGTACCTAAAGAAAATCTCTTGCCTAACGCCGACGGGTTGCGTGGCCCGTTGGCTTGCTTAGATAATGCCCGCTATGGCATTGCATGGGGTGCACTGGGTGCTGCCATGGACTGCTACGAATCAGCTCGCCGCTATGCTGCCGAGCGCATTCAATTTGATAAGCCCATCGGGGGGTTCCAGTTGATACAGAAAAAATTGGCCGAAATGCTGACAGAAATCACGAAGGCGCAGTTAGTCTGCTGGCGATTAGGTACTTTAAAAAACCAAGGAAAAGCAACAACGGCTCAGATTTCCTTAGCCAAGCGCAACAACGTAGCCATGGCATTGGATGTTGCCAGAGAAGCCCGTCAAATTCATGGTGGGATGGGCATCACCGGTGAGTATTCTATCATGCGTCACATGATGAACCTCGAATCGGTAGTGACTTATGAAGGTACGCATGATGTTCACCTGTTGATTTTGGGACATGAGATTACGGGCATACCTGCTTTCAAATAAAAGATTTATGAGTTAAATAGAAAGCCTTTGGATTTTCTGTCGAGTAAAAAATGGAAGAATTTTCAGTTCAACAGCCCAATTCAACACAACCTTCGGCCTACCCTACGTTTAGGCAGGCTTTAGGTCTCATTGGTCTGTTTATCCTCGTGTCTATTGTAATAGGCGTTGTAGTGGTCATTCCACTCACAGCTACCTTTGAATCATTCAATTTACCTAAGGCAGAAGCCTCTTCTTGGCTGGATTTAATTGGTTATACCTTACCATTGGGTTTTATTTTATGGTATGCTATCAATGAAAATCGAAAAATTGAAAGTGGTTGGCACTTTTCTTGGGAAGCTGTTCCACTTTCAATTTATTTCTACCTGTTCTTTATCACTGTAGGAATGGCCGTCTTATTGGAGCCAATTGTAGAAGCTATTCCTATGCCTGAAGTCATCCGTAAAATGTTTGAAGACCTTTTCAAAAACACCTTAGTAAGTTTTGCGTTGATTTCAATTATTGGTCCAATTATGGAAGAGTTATTGATGAGGGGCATCATTTTGAAAGGTTTTCTTCAACGATATACTCCCCAGCAATCAATCCTTTGGTCGGCCTTGCTGTTTGGCGTAATTCACCTTAACCCGTGGCAGTTTATTACTGCTTTTATGATGGGGTTAGTATTGGGATGGATTTATTACAAAACCAATTCGTTGTGGCCATGCATTTTTGCCCATATCCTAAACAATTCCCTTTCATCTATCGTTGTGATGTGGACTAACAACCCGATGGCCACTGCCCGAGATTTGGCAGGAAGTGACGGAACGTATTATTTGATTTTAGTGATTGCTTTGGTTCTCGTGATTGGAAGTTTTTGGCAACTTTACCAAGTTTTTAACCCCAAAAAAGCATAAAAAAAGATGATTGGTTTCCCAATCATCCAAAAATTTGTTGGCTTAAACAGCTTAAAGACTAGGGACAAATTCCATATTTCCGTCGGTATCTACACCAGAAACAGGGATTTTGTTACGCAAGACTAATTTGGTAGTAGTCAGTTCCACGACCTCGAATTTACCCGAAAACCCAGTAACATTGACATCAATTTTGGTATCGCTCTCAATAAAAGTCCAAGTACCCGCATTGATGATTTGTTTTGAGACTTTGTCGGCGGCTCTTACTACGTTGTTGTCTTTGAACTGGATGTCAAGTGCATAAATAATTAATGTCGAGGCGTTAAGTTTTGAATTCGCAACGGTCTGACCATCGGTTGTTGTGATTCGAGAAAGCTGCCAGCCACTGGCTTTGATTAGCTCTGTTCGAGTTTGTGCAGAGGGGCTATCGTCTCCTTTACAGTTAAAAAGGAGTACGCTGGCAAAAGCCAAAAGCCAAAATGAAATTCTTTTCATATAAACAACTGATTGTTAGATAATTGATTCATTAGGAGTATCACAAAGGTACATAATTTACCTATATCCTTGTGTGACGAAATCCAAGTTTTTATAGCTTAGTAAACAAAAACATTACGCTCACCAAGTTCATCTGATGCGTTAACATCCATAATCGAAAGGCTACTACCTTGAAAACGAACCGATTACGAAATTTATTTTTAGTTCTTCCCTGCTTTTGTTTTTGCAGTCATGTACTCTTCGCTCAAAACTGCACTAATGTTTTTCAGCCATCTACCACTAATGGCACCATTGGTTGGAAAAAGTTTCCTGAGTTTTCGTTGCCCTTTACCAATATTTACAATGGTCCACGATTTGGCGATACCGAACGACTACCCCTCACTCATGGTTTTACGCACATTACCAATTTGTCTGGCGACGATGAGGTGAAATTAGAACGAAAGAACCGTGCTTTGATTTGGTACAGCGTGGCGTATGTGGATACTCCTGGCAAGCAACAGCCTTGGGAACTCATTGAAAGCCCTTGGAACAACAACATGACCTTTTTGAGAGAACGATGGAACGAACAACTCAAAGGAATGGCGGAACGATGGGTAGATACTCGCTCTAAAAAAATGCCGGAAGTCGATTTGTTTGTGTTAGATGCGGAAAGACAAATTGCGACTGACTTAGGGATTCTGAATTTAAGAAAAGAAAGTTTGGTCCCAGCCACCTACAAATCGCTTTCTGATGAGGTATTCATCACTCGCTATAAACGAGACATGCAAAAACTATATGCCGAGCCGCTCAAGTGGGCTTATGCCAATGGTCTTAGTACCAGTACAAAGATTTCTGCCTACAGCGATGCCCCCATCCGAAACACATTTATCAATGTTGATGGCAATACTTGGCAGGATTGGCGTACCAATACCGACCGTCTGAATTATTTGGTACAAGACACCTTAACCAAACAGGCTGGAGGCGTGTATTTCAATCAGCACAATTTTATCACGCCTTCAGCTTATTTGTATTATAATTATCCAAGTCCGTTTGGAGGGCAGTATTTAGCTTATACGCTGTTTCAAGTAGAGGCCAATCGAGCCTGGAGTAATAAAGACGTCATCTTGTTTGAATGGTTGCGTTTTCATGATTGTTGTGATGCCACCTCGGCCTTGAAGTTTGTCCGACCGTTTCAGGCAGAAGCAATGGCCATATTTCCTTATTTTTCGGGCGCAAAAGGCATTTGGTTATGGGACATGACCCTCCCCCCTACCGAAAATTACTCCGTTTATGAGTATTTTATCAATGGCTTATATCGCCTATCGCAATTCAAAGACTTTTTTACGGGCGATTACCAACTCTATATTCCCAAATCGGCCAGAGACCACTTCGAGGACCGTGACCCCATTTGGCGAGCAGTCGTAAAAGGAAATCAGCTTTTGGTAGCAGCCCATAATCCCTATGCTACCGATACGCAAGTCACCGAAATGCCCATTAAGTTTGGTGGTTTTTCGACTACGATTCAACTCAAAGGAACAGAAGTTTTCTTATGCAAATTTGACATGCCTACCGACGACACCGCCCTCTCAGAGGTATTGCTATCGCCAAATCCGAATAAGGGAGACTTTCAACTAAAATACTTCTTGCGACAAGCCAAAACCATTGATATTCAAATCCATGACGTATTAGGGCACCCCATTTATTCGCAACAAGTAAACGCTAAAGCAGGTGAAAATTATCAAAGTTTTTCACTTCCACAAGCTGGCAATGCCCTGTATTTCTTAACCTTAAAAGATGACAAAACTGTTAAGCAAACAAAGTTCTGGATTCTGAAATAAGACACGAAGTAATACTTTAGCTCCCTTGCAAGGAGTGTTTTTCATACGCCCTATTGTGCTATTTATTCTTTTCCTAATGAACCACTTACAGCAAGAAACCAGCCCCTATTTACTTCAGCATGCCCATAATCCGGTAGATTGGTTTCCATGGGGCGAAGATGCACTCCAAAAAGCCAAATCCGAAAACAAACCGATTATTGTCAGCATTGGCTATTCGGCTTGTCATTGGTGCCACGTAATGGAGCGAGAATCCTTTGAAAATCAACAAATTGCTGATGTAATGAATCGGGATTTTGTGTGTATAAAGGTGGACCGAGAAGAACGCCCTGATATTGATGCTATTTATATGGATGCCGTTCAGGCAATGGGTATCAGGGGGGGCTGGCCGCTGAATGTTTTCTTGTTGCCCAACGGGAAGCCTTTTTATGGGGGCACGTACTTTCCGCCTCGCAACTGGGTAAATGTATGTTCACAAATCGCTAATGCGTTTATCAATCACTACGACGAATTAGCAAAATCAGCAGAGGGCTTCACCGAAAACATGCGTTTTTCCGAAACCGCTAAATATGGGTTAGAGCCTGGCGAAAAGGTAATAACCGAATCAGAATTAGCAACGGCATTTGAGAAATTTTCCCAGCAATTTGATGCCGAATGGGGTGGCATGAGTCGTGCGCCTAAATTTCCGATGCCCTGCAATTGGTCGTTTGCACTACGCTATTATGCCCTCACCAACCATCCTATTGCCCTATCTCACACGTTATTAACCCTTGAGAAAATGGCATTGGGTGGAATTTATGACCAATTGGGTGGTGGTTTTGCTCGTTACTCAACGGATGGAGAATGGTTTTTACCCCATTTTGAAAAAATGCTTTACGACAATGGCCAGTTGATGAGCTTATATGCCGAAGCCTATACCATCACCAAAGATTCGTTTTTTGCTAACGTAATAGACCAAACATTTCAGTTTGTAAAAAACTACCTAACCAGTCCAGAATTTGGATTTTATGCGGCATATGATGCTGATAGTGAGGGTGAAGAAGGCAAATATTATGTATGGACCAAAGCTGAGATTGAAGCGATAACAGGCAACGATACAGCTTGGTTTTGTGACTATTATCAAGTTACCGCCGAAGGTAATTATTTTGAAGAAGCAAGTCATCATGCAACGGGAACTAATATTTTGTATCCTAATCAACGGTGGGAAACCTTTGCTACAAAACATCAACTAACTGATGAACATTACCGTCGGTTCAAGGCGTACCAACAGCAATTGCTTGAAAAACGTAGTCAGCGTGTACTTCCTGGGCTGGATGACAAGGTATTAGCTTCGTGGAATGGACTGATGATTAAAGGATTAGCTGATGCCTATAGAGCTACTAACCAGCATGAATACTTGGCTCTTGCTCTCAAAAATGCACATTTTGTTCGTAGTAAACTGACTAAAGGATATCAGTTATGGCATAGTTATAAAAACGGACAGGCCAAGATTATGAGCTTTTTAGAAGACTACGCCGCTATTATTGATGCGTATATTGCCTTATATGAGGTTACCTTCGACGAACAGTGGTTGGCTTTTGCCGAATCGCATACGATCTATGTTTGGGAACATTTTTGGGACACCCAAGACCAACTTTTCTATTTTACCGACAACCAAGCAGAGCAGTTGATTGCCCGTAAAAAAGAGTTTTTTGACAATGTAATCCCGTCTTCTAACTCCATGATGATCAAGAACTTATATTTTTTAGGACTGTTGCTGAGTCGAGAAGATTTTGTTGATACCGCCTTGCATGTTTTGAGTAAAGTAAAATCCACTGTAAAAGCTAATCCTGATTACTTGGCCAATTGGGCAAGCGTAGCCACTTCTGTTGCCAAACCGACTGCTGAAGTGGTAATTGTTGGGCCACAATTTCAAGAAATAAGAGCAGCCATTGAACAAGAATATTTACCGAATAAAGTGATTTTAGGGAGTCGCTATAGTTCTACCTTACCACTCTTTGCAGGAAGAACCGCTCCAAGCGATGAAACTCGTATTTATGTTTGTTTTAACCAAACTTGCCAGTTACCAGTCAAAACAGCTGAAGAAGCATTGGCGTTGATCAAAGGGCGTGAGTTCTATTCATAAGCTAATCCTTTTTACTACCAATTTTTTTGTAAATCAGCTGATTTACCATTCACAATCTCAATGGCTTGAGGGGTATCATACACCTTTACTTGATGTGGATCAACAGCGAGTACCTTCAAATGATAAATGCCTTTAGGCCAATCCGATTCATTGATTTCGGCTACAAAACCGTTGGAAAAATAAGCGCCTCCTTTGAGTAAATTCTTCTTGCTCCGATTGCGGTTTTGCCGGCAAGGAATCACATATTGCTTGGCATTATTCACCAAGGCGATATAAATACCCTCTGATTGAGTTTCATCAAAGGGCAAGGACTTATTTAATACAACAAACTGATTATTAACTCGATATACCGAGTCAATTTTTACCGAATGAGTTGAAACAAGGTTCCATTTCGAATCCAGCGAAATGGAAGGAGCTTTGTAAGGTACTCCCTTTACCGACGGCTCGTACTGGCCATTCCACTGGCTGGCTATCATAAACTTTCGATGAAAAATCACCTCTTCCAACTGCTCAAAATTGACTATGCTCCAATACATTACGCTGATTAAAACCAAGCTTCCTTGCCACCAGATGGTCCGTAATCGCTGGGAGATTAGCAACAGGGATGCTACCACTGTTAGGGTAAGTACCACCGAATAGATTTTATAACGGCTAGTGAGCAACAAACCCATTCCAAAGCCCAATCTTCCCCAAACCGTCAGCGCTGCCGTACCCAACACAAAAAGCACCGTCATCACCGCCATTGACTCACCCCATGTCAACTTTTGATGCCGAATCCAATTCACAACATAACGCCCAAGCACGATAGCCGTAAGTGACAAAATCGCCACGCCTCCCAACATCGCAAGATTAATGCGTTGTTGGAGAGGCGAGTGTATCATTACATCAAAAAACGCACCTGACAAAACGGCCAACCCTTGCAAAAACAGACCAAATTGATGCAAATTCACCTCAGTAGGGTTGCCGGGGGGGCGTTGGTAGCCTACAAAATAAAGTACCAACAGCACGGAGGTAAACCCAAGCCAAACGATGAATTTTGAGTAATCTCGTACACTCAATAAATACAAACCAACAATACCTAACACCAAGAATCCATTGCCACTTGTAAACGTAGCACAAAATCCAAGCAATACACCCAGCCAAAAATTTTGACGTGCTATGGCATAAAAAGTAAGAATAGCCCAAAACACCACTCCGAAATTTTGGAGTGAAGCCATTCCCCAAAATGTATTTTCGTGAAATTGAAGCGTAAAAAGTCCAAAGGCAATAGGAAGAGCCAGCCAAGTGTTGGTCCAATCAAAACTCTTCCTATTCGTTGTGGCAGCAACTGATACAACCATACGAACTAACAACACATATATACCCAACACCAAGAGATTACCTACCCACATCATGGCCACGTAGTTTAATTGGCCAGTTAGTCCATAAATCGTCAAAATAATCAAACGAGTAAAAGCAACTCGATGCTCGTTGTGTTGGGAGAAAATTAAGCGTATCCGCTCAAAAAACGATAAGTTCTCGTTCCATTTTAAGAGAAAGTTCTTAAAAGCATGGTCATCGAACAAGGGAATGTTGACGGCATACGTTGCCAGCCAGTACCCATATACGACGATGGGCAGCAACACCAACCCCCAAAATCCAATTCGACGAATAGATGGTGAATAGGAGTTCATGGTAAGCATGGCTAAACGCATCCGAGCAGCCATTAATTTACGTGAAGTAGTTTATCTGTATAAATAAGCGTAAGATGGTCATTTTCAACAGTTAACAGTCCAAAACGATAGATATTTTTAGGAAAAACCGCTTCAACATCGGTTGCAAAACCTTCTCGAAACCAGCGCCCTGTCATCAAGAAATTGCCTTTTCCATTTCGATTGTTCTGAGTTGGTATTACATACGTGTCAGTTGCCGATTTAAGTACCAAATAAGCTCCATCGTAAAGGCTTTTTTCAGGGTTTTGGTATCGTTCATTCGCAAACCGATAAAACGTCCGATTGATTTGGTACATATCGGTTTTATTCTTTTGGTACGTAAACACTTTCAAATCAGGCATTTTCTGAATGGCTGCCGAATCGGGTTGCTTGAGTAGTTCATCCTCTAGTTCGGCAAGATAGGAGGCAGGAAACTGGTATTTTTGTTTACTAAAAAACCATCCATACACCTGATTCAAAATTGGGTTGGCCTTCCGAACGGGCATTGATATTAGGGTATTGCCATGACGCCAATGGAACGAATCCAGTAGTAACTCTCGCTTGTTGAACGCCACCTCTGGAATAGACGAAAAATAAGAAAAACCGTAAAAAATTAGCGAACACGTAAAAAACAAGCCAAACACCAAACGATACCACCGTTCGTTGACTAAAAGCATCCACAAAACATACGTCAAAATTGGAAACAAAACAGCGAACAATTTCTTGTTTTTCTCGATGACCAATTCGTAAAAAGTGTTTTCGTAACCACCCACCCAGCGAGTAAAGGCAAAGAGTAACACCGCTGCCGAACTGTACAAGAAAATAGCCGTCATGATTACAAAATAGGGTTGGTGACGCTTGCTGGGTTCTCGCATAAACAACGTAAAAATCAACAAGATAAGCCCCCAAAACAAGACCAGTCCAATCAATACCACTTGCCATCTCGAATACAAGGAGGTATGGTTAGCAAAACTACCGACATACCCAAAAAACAAACTCAAGTTCTCTAATGGATTATTAAACAGGCCAGCAAGGAGACGCCCCGCAGAGGCATTTGAGTGGGGCGAGTACAGAAACAAAAAGTAGCCTACCAGCAACGTAGCCCCCCATCCAAACAGGTAGTTTTTGCGTCCTTGATAAAGCAAAATCAGCCCCCCTGTCACAAAAACTAACAGTCCTAACGCACTGGTGGACAAGCTCAGAAAGGCAAGCCCCAAGGCCCATAAATATCCTTTTCGGGTATTGGCCACTAATAACACAGGGATATACACTCCCCAAAAAATGCTATGTAGATAAAAAATAGAAGTATCGGCTCGTAGGCTACACATCCAGTACTGAGGTTGAAACAAAAACAACAACACTGGCAAAAAATAAAGCGGACGCACCTTCAACTGCTGGAACTGTCGGTACAGGTGAAAGGTAATGGCCAATACAGCCAAATTGCCAATTAACATCAGCCATCGAAAATCTAATTGACCCGACAAGTAGTACCAAATCAAAAAATATATTCGATAATACACGGGCTTACTTTCGTTTTCGGAAGTAAACAAGACTGACCACTTTTCTTGCCAAGTAGGTGCATCTACCCAGCGAATCAGAAACTGGCAAATCGTACGGTACTCGTCTTCTTGAGGAATGTTTACCCAATACTTACTGAGAAAGTAGAAGAATAATACAATCGGAATCGCTAAAAACAGATAGTCAAGGCTTGGAGACGTTTTCTTCATTTTTTCTTAGGCTCAAAATCTTGACAAAATATCGGCAATTTGTTCGGTTGACAAGCCAGACTGGCGCTGATGAAAGGCTTGAGAGCCATACACACCATCTGGATATCCCTGTGCTGTGAGGCTAATGAATTGGTTGAACCGAAGATTTTGTGCTAATAGCTTTACAGACAATTGTTGTGCCAAACCACCAATGCTCACGTGTTCTTCTGCCACTACTAAATGGGGAGCTTGCCCCACTAACTCATAAAAACGTGCAGTAGGATTGAGGGGTAATTGAAACGCTGTAAATACGTTGACTTTTCCTTGTAAATTGGCTTTTTCAATCGCCGCCACCACGTTGTTGGCAATGGGACCTAAAGCCACCACCGAAGCAATGGGCTCCTCCGATTTTAAAATCCACTTGATTGAACCCAACTGCTCTACGTCGGCAGGAGAAATTTTACCTGCCCCTAAGCGCAAATAAGCCGGTCCATTTTGCGACAGAATCCCTTGGATGGCCCCTTCTACTTCATCCGAAAACCCCGGAACCCAGCAAGTTACATTTTGGAGGCTGCTCAAACAAGCCATGTCTTCGATGGCATGGTGCGTACTGCCCATAATACCATAGCCGTAGCCTCCGCCATTGCCAACCAAAAACACAGGCAGATTGTGTAAGCACACGTCATTGCGAAATTGCTCTAAACAACGATATACAATGAATGGAGCAATGCTATAACAGAACACCTTAAAGCCTTTGTATGCCAAGCCCGCTGCCATTCCTACCATGTTTTGTTCGGCCACCCCAGTGTTGATAAACCGAGGTCCCATGGAAGTTTGGAGATTTTCAAGGGCTTTATAGCCCAAATCACCTGTCAAAAACAAAATTTTTTCGTCTTGGGCTGCATATTTTTCAATAGCTCCCGAAAATTCATTCCGCATGAAGTGTAAGCTAATTAGCTGTGTATTTCTACGTTGTAGCGAGCCAAAGATACTATGAAAAAAGCGTCAGAAGAAAAAGTCTTCTCAAAACTCCCTTTACCATTTGATAATTTTTGTGTGATGATGGCTATAAATTGGCAATAATTCAATAACTTGCTTATCATCAACCCTTTGATTCTCAAGTGTATCACCTTACTACCCCAACGCTATGCTTTTGCATTTACTCAAACTGGGCCGTTATTTTTTACTGACGGCATTGGGCATCCTTTTATTCCTTGCCCTCTACATTTTGGCTGCCTATTTGCTCTCAAGAGTTCCTATCAATAAAGCTAACATAGGGCAAGCCAAGGGTATTGATATTTACATCCTCACCAATGGCGTTCATACCGACTTGGTGTTGCCTATCAAAACTCAATTTATGGATTGGAGTCAGCACGTCAAGTACGGTCATACCATCGCCAACGATTCGTTGATGAATTACCTTGGTTTTGGCTGGGGCGACAAGGGCTTTTATTTAGAAACCCCCTCGTGGTCTGAGCTTAAATTCAGCGTAGCGTTCAAAGCGATGTTTTTCTTGAGTACTTCTGCTATGCACACCACTTTTCATAAGCAACTTACCGAAAGTGAAACCTGCAAACGAATTCGCATCAGTGAATCGGCTTATCTCAAACTGATTGACTACGTTCGTGGGAGTTTTCAGCAAGATTCCGTTGGAAACATCATCCACATCAAAGGGCACAGCTACGGCCAAAACGACTGTTTTTACGAGGCAAATGGTATCTATAATTTGTTCCACACCTGCAATACTTGGGCAAACAATGGCCTCAAATCCTGCGGTTTGCGGTCGTGCTTATGGACGCCGTTTGACAAAGGGATTTTCTATCAATACGAAGATGTTCCTTTAAATCGCTACAGCCTTTAAATTATGAATCGTGGCGATAGGGTCTTGAGCCGAAAAAACAAAGTTCCCAGCCACCAACATATCGGCTCCGGCGACCAATAACTTGGTTGTATTCTCCAGATTCACGCCTCCATCTATTTCAATGACGGCATGAGAGCCCGTTGTGACAATCATCTCACGAGCCTGACGGATTTTTCGATACGTATTGTCTATGAATTTTTGCCCGCCAAATCCAGGATTCACGGACATAATCAATACCAAATCCAGCTCACGAATTACCTCAGACAAAACATTGACAGGCGTATGTGGGTTCAGAGCAACTCCAGCCAAGCACCCTAAGTCTTTGATTTGCTGAATAGTACGATGCAGATGAGTACAGGCTTCGTAATGAACCGTTAGTACCGATGCACCTGCCTTTTGAAATGCTTCAAGATAACGTTCGGGTTGAACAATCATCAAATGAACGTCCAAGGGCTTTTGTGCATGACGGTTGGCTGCTTCACATACGGGTAGACCAAACGAAATATTAGGAACAAACACCCCGTCCATAATGTCCACATGAATCCAGTCAGCTTCACTTCGGTTAATCATCTCGATGTCCCGTTGGAGGTTTCCAAAATCTGCCGCCAGAATGGAAGGTGCTATTTTTGCAGTTTTCATGCCGCAAAAGTACCGCTTCCGTATGGCTTTTCAAATGATTCACTCACTTGTTTGACCATTCTTTGTAACTCTCTTCTATTAGTCGAAACTCAATAATTTTCAAATTTTCCCACTTCCAAATTTTCAAATTCAACTAAATTGCCGTCAAATTAACCATGATATGTCACCTCAACAGCGCATCAACGAACTCTGCGATTTACTCAACTACTATAATCATCGCTATTACATAGATTCAATCTCCGAAATATCTGATTTTGAATTTGATCGGTTTTTAGAAGAACTTACCGCTCTCGAAGCGCAATATCCCGAATATAAGCAAGAAGACAGCCCAACTCAGCGTGTTGGGGGTGCCGTTACCAAAAACTTTGAGTCGGTTACGCATCGCTATCCCATGCTTTCGTTAGGAAATACCTATAGTGAACAAGAATTATTAGATTTTGATGAGCGAGTTCGTAAAGGGCTAAATGGCCAAACATACGAGTACATTTGCGAACAAAAATTTGACGGCATTTCGCTGAGCATTACCTACGAAAACGGGGTTTTGAAACAAGGAGCAACTCGTGGTGACGGAACTCGTGGCGATAACATCACGAACAACGTCAAGACTATTAAAACGCTTCCGCTGAAACTCCGAGCTCTTGATAATACCAAGCCTTTTCCTTCACTATTTGAAGTACGTGGCGAAGGTTTTATGCCCTACTCTTCCTTTGAACGCCTGAACAAAGAGCTTGAAAATGCCGACGAAGATGGCTTTGCCAACCCACGCAATGCGGCTTCGGGTACTTTTAAGCTCCAAGACTCAGCCGAAGTGCATCGGCGAGGGTTGGATTGTTACCTCTATCAGTTTCTGGCGGATGAAGAACTTTTTGTAACCCACGAAGAAAGCTTAATTACGCTCAAAAAATGGGGTTTTAATGTATCGCAAACGTGGCAAAAATGCGCTGATATTCAAGCAGTATTGGCCTATATCAAACGGTGGGAAGAACAACGGTTTGAGCTCCCCTTGGCAACCGACGGCATTGTTATCAAAATTAATTCGTTTGCTCAACGAGAAGAATTGGGTTATACAGCCAAAAGCCCTCGCTGGGCCATTGCTTACAAATACAAGGCAGAATCTAAACCTGCCATCTTGCGACAAATCACTTATCAGGTAGGACGCACAGGGGCCATTACGCCCGTAGCCGAATTGGATAATGAAGCCCTAAACGGCAAAGGAATCCATTTGTCGGGTACCACCGTAAAAAGAGCTTCATTGCACAATGCCAACGAAATCGAACGACTGGGTATTCGCCTTGGTGACACGGTTTTTGTAGAAAAAGGCGGTGAAATTATCCCCAAAGTAACGGGTGTAGATTTGAACAAACGCCCCTTACTAAGTCCTGACTTTACCTATATTACACATTGTCCTGCTTGTGGCACCGAACTGATTCGGAAAGAAGGGGAGGCTCAACACTACTGCCCCAACGAAAAAGGATGCCCTCCACAAATCAAAGGGCGCTTAGAGCATTTTATTCACCGCAAGGCCATGAACCTCGAAAGCTTAGGGGAAGGCAAAATTGAACTTTTGTTTGAAAAAGGATTGGTCCGGACCCCTGCTGATTTTTATGAACTACACGAAGGAAATTTGCTGGGCTTAGAGAAAGTGTTGGTAGATGAATTTTCGGGAAAAACTAAAAAAATCAGTTTTCAGAAAAAAACAGTTGATAACATCCTCACGGCCATCCACAAATCCAAAGATGTCCCCTTTAAGCAAGTATTATTCGCCATCGGAATTCGGTATGTAGGAGCTACAGTAGCCGAAAAATTGGCCAATTATTTCAAAACCATCGAAGCCATTCAGGCAGCCTCTATAGAGCAACTGACCAGCGTGCCTGAAATCGGTGAACGGATTGCCCAAAGTGTGGTTTCGTTTTGTGCAGAACCCAGCAACCAAGAACTCATTGCGAAATTAAAAGAAGCAGGGCTACAGTTTTCGGCCCTTGAAGAAGAAATTGTAGTGGAAGGGAATCAACTTGAAGGCAAAACCTTCTTGTACACAGGTACTTTCCAACACTTTGAGCGAGAGGCCCTTGAGCGCAAAATCGAAGCTAATGGTGGCAAAGTAGTATCGGGGGTTTCAGGCAAATTAGATTTTTTGATAGTTGGGGAGAAACCTGGTGCTTCTAAGCTCGAAAAAGCCACTAAATTGGGCGTAAAAATGATTTCAGAAGAGGAGTTTCTGGCCATGCTTGGGTGAGATAGGGATTAGATACCGACTACGTTATCCTTATCAATATAGTTTTGGAAACAGAAAGCGCAATCTCTTTTTGAAATAGAAGTGAAAAAATGCAATTTTGCGACGGCTATTTATCAAACCGTTCTTAGTGAATGGTAATTCGTGCCAGCGGATAGCTTTATCCACAACAACGAGATATGTAGTCAACGAATGTCTAACATCTAACTTTTCAAAGGGGAATGAACAAGTATTTCTTATTCAGCCACTTAACAAATCAATACGACGAATAGTATCCATGGCAACACCATCATTTCATGGCGTTGGGGTAGCCTTAGTAACCCCGTTTTTGGCAGATGGTTCTATTGACTATGCCGGACTCGAACAACTTATCCACTTTGTTTCCGAAGGAGGCTCCGATTATTTGGTAGTACAAGGCACTACAGGTGAAACTTCAACCACTACCGCTCAAGAGAAAAAAGACCTTCTTGCCTTTACGCTCAAACACAACGCCAAGCAACTTCCTATTATCTATGGTCTCGGTGGCAACAATACGCACGCCGTTTTAGAAACCATAAAAACTACTAATTTTGAAGGGGTTGATGCCATTTTGTCGGTCTGCCCTTACTACAACAAGCCCTCTCAAGCTGGAATCATTGCTCATTTTAAGGCCATTGCCGATGCTTCGCCCGTTCCGGTGTTGCTTTACAATGTGCCAGGGCGCACGGTAGTCAACATGAATGTAGCTACCATTTTGGAGTTGTCTCAACACCCAAACGTCATTGGTATCAAAGACGCAGGCGGCTCATTTGAACAGTACATGGAGCTTGCCAAACGCCTGCCAGAAGGCTTCTTGCTGCTGTCGGGCGATGACAATCTGGTTACTCCTATGATTTCGATTGGTTGTGTGGGCGTTATCTCGGTCATTTCCAATGCTTTTCCTGTTGAGTTTGCCCAGCTTACGCACGCTGCGTTGCGAGGCGATTTCAAAGAAGCAGCTCGTTTGCAATTCAAATTCTTGACTTTTGATACCTTGCTCTACCAAGAATCTAACCCAGTAGGTATCAAAGAATGCTTGGCTATCAAGGGGATCTGTGGTTCGGACGTGCGCTTGCCCTTGGTAAAAGCTTCGGCCAGCCTTTCTGAAAAACTTCGGCTTGAAATGATGGAAGAAGGCTTGATGTAAGCACCAAAACTGACTGCACCATCACTTGATACAATCAGGCAGAATTCCTCAAGAATGCTACTTATAGGCCAATAAGTAGCACTTTGGACGAGTGGTTCACCCATTTGAAAACAGTAAACCTCAATTCAAACCTTTTACATACGAATACCATGTTTGTTCACGTTGTTAATTTTTATCTTAAACCCGGAATTTCTGCCGAAGACGAAGCAAAGTTTTTAACAGGTGTGAAAACACTGGGGCAAATTGAAACCGTTCGGACCTTTAATGTAGGGAAACCTGCTTCAACTGACCGCCCTGTTATTGACAAAAGTTATAGCTATTGCTTGTTGACAATCTTTGACGACATAGCAGGGCATGACTACTACCAAGAAGTAGATATTCACCTAAAATTCATTGCTGATTGCAATTCGTTTTGGGAAAAAGTTGTAATTTATGATTCTGAAACCGTATAGCAAAACAGCTAAAAACTACAATTACGAGAGTACCAGCCCCATTGGCTGGCTTACTCTTTTTTTGATGGGTCTTTTTTTGTTCAGTAGTTGTGCCAAGCGCACCTTGCCGAATGGTGGTGTGTATTTTCCGATGCCTGAAGAAAAACCTGATTATTCTATCGGCGTTTTTTATGATGCAAATGAGCCTCCTTATCCCTACGAAGTCATCAAAGAATTGGAAATAGCAGAAGAAAAAGATTTGTCTGCCAAAGATAAGCCCGTAGGAGGCCGTATGCTTTACAGAGGCATCACGAAAGAACAAAAAGATGCGCTAATCAATAAATTAGTAGTTCAAGCGCAAGAAATTGGAGCCTCGGCAGTGATTAATGTCAAATACCGCTATTTCACAGCAGCCAATTATGATGGCTATTCAGTAAAAGGTAAAGCTGTTCGATACAAAGTGTCTCGATAAAAATCTGTGCAAATCAGTGAATATGGTGTCTAAGGATTCCCTATTCACAAGATTTGCACAGATTTTTTGCAATTCTTCTCATTTGTTCCATCCTTGTGTAGTTAACGGAGCAACTCTTTTAACAACTCCTCAAACCAACTTTCCCAACTTCATCGTGATAGGGTCCCAGGTCACAATGCGTTGTTTCTCGGCACTTAGGTTACAGGCCAACGACGGGGCGCAAGCCCTCAAGCCAAAAGTAGCATCTTCTACAATTTGTCCTTGCCCTCGAATCGCATTGAAGAACACCACCATGTGGTCATAGCGGTCGTCATAGCCCGCTGGGGCCGTAAAATCTACATCTGGCTCCCGCACAGCCTTGCCTTGTTCGGGGGTATATTTTGAATTGTAATATTTAGCATATTCTTCTTTTTGAACTTTTGAAAACGACTCATACGAATCGTATCCGCCGTAGCCAGGAGCTACGGGTCGCTTTAGCTTCTTGATTTTAAAGCTATTTCCGTTCAGTTCAATCACGCCTTCTGTACCTACTAAGCGAGTTGCATTACGCCCACCAGAGCCATCAGCTAAGTTGACCCGTAGATATACTTGGAAAGGTCCCATCTTTTCGCCTTTGGGATAACGCAAAATACAGTTCATCAAATCAGAAGCATCACGGCCATCTTTCCAGTAGGTTACATCACCCACTGAATAGACGGTGGTTGGCCCTAAAGCACCCGTCATTACATGAACGCCTGTTATTAAATGAACATAGAGATCTCCTGCTACGCCTGTGCCATAATCTTTGTAGTTTCGCCAACGGAAAAAACGAGTTGCATCAAACGGACGCTTTGGTGCATCGCCGATGTAACGGTCCCAGTCCACTGTTTGTGGCGAGGCATCGGTCGGAATGGAATATTGCCAGGCACCACGAGCATCGGTGCGGTCGGTGGTGCCTTCTATGAAAGTGAGATCGCCAATGGCACCTGCTTCTATGTATTCTTTGGCTTTGAGGAGCGCAATTGAGCTGGCACGTTGACTACCTACCTGAAATACTTTCCCAGTTTTCTTTTGTGTCTCAATAACGGCTGCTCCTTCTTCAATATGGTGTACCATGGGTTTCTCGCAGTACACGTGCTTTCCAGCGTTCATGGCATCCATCGAAATGCGGTCGTGCCAGTGGTCAGAGGTGCAAACCAATACGGCATCTACATCGTTTCGAGCCAATAGTTCACGATAATCAACCGTCGTAAACACTTGCTCGCCCCACTTTTCTTTTGCTCGAATCCGGCGGCCTTCATACAAATCACAAACGGCTGTTACCTCTGTACCAGGTACTTTGAGTGCCGTATCAAGGTCATAATGACCAATGATTCCAGCCCCAATGAGTCCAAGTCTAATTTTTTCGTCAGTACGTACAGGCTTTACAACTGACTCTAAGTTGAATGCTCCAGCACGTGCATTGAAGTTTAGACCCGCCGAGAGCGCTGCTGCTGCTCCTCCAAAGTGTTTTAAAAAACTACGCCGAGAATTAATTGTCCCCATGAAGTCAATCGGTTATAGAGGTTAAAAATCAATTAAAGAAACTACACCACGAAGATTTTGCAGGTTGCTGAACAGTTAAAGCCAGCTCAATCTGCTAATTTTTAACAGGTAACTGTTTAAAACCAATCATAGAAAAGGCTTCGCATTTATAGCTACCTTTTCAACCACAAACTGCTTGAAAGATACAAAGGAAAAAGAAGATTCAAAAACGGTGCTGGGGGGTTAAGGCAGCGTTTGATCATAGAGCGAGTTCAAGGCTGCATGAGTAGCCCGAAGCCAAACCAAACGGCCTTGACAGGTCCAGTGGGTATCGCCCAGGTCGTACATGGGTTCGTGGCTCTTTTTCATCCCTCCGTAAGTATCTATCGCAGGCATTTTCAGGTCGGGATGGTGTTGAATCCGCTCGATGGCATGATTGGGTTCGCCCAAATCAGGTGCTACAATGCTGACTTTATTAGGAATAATCGAAAGAAAAATCTCATCAAAACCCATCGCCTTGTAGCGGTTGTAAGTAGCATTAAGGTTGGTCACAATTTGATTAACTTCGGCATCATCCATCGGGTTAAACGACGAATGATATTGGGAAGCATCGGTATCTTCGAGTAAGAAAATCGCCTTGTGGTCTGGCAAAACACTCACTTGAGGAGCAACCCGCCCAAACCACTTTTGGTTGATTTTAGCTTTGAGTTCTTTGAACCACAAAAACACATCATAGCTAAACATCGAACGCTCCAAGCGCTCCTCAACCAATACACTTTTGATTTCAAAGACGCCCCAGTCAAACCAGTTTGAAGGAGATGCGGTTGAAGTAGGTTTAGGTACGGCTGGTAGTGTTTCTCTAATGTTGCTAACTTCTGGCTTGATGTGGTCTCTTACATTGCGTTCGACGGTCTCAATAATCAATACGTTTTTGACTTTTGTATCTAATTTCACCGCTACCGTATCGTACCAACCAAACCGATGGTAGTGCTTGACACGAAAATCGCCCTCATTGATACGAAATGGCTCCAAAAAACTATCCCCAATCACATACAAATCCATGTTTAAGGAGTCGCAAGGTGGGTTACTGCAATAGGGAATGCAGTCGGCTTTGGGCGATTTGAATTCGGGCAAAAGGCTCAGGCGATACAAGTCGCCATACCGAAAATCATCTGGAAAAATCCCTTTGTTAAACAAGAACCGGTGCCAATTGCCCAACAAGCCGTTGGCCCAAATCAGCACTAATGTCACGATACCAGCATATTTACACCATTTCGTCACCATATCAGAATTGAAAATAGATAAATTGGTTAGAAGTAAATACACCAAACAAATAAATAACCAGCACCAAACTGCTTAACCAAAGCCAAAACGCAGCGTCTCTCTTGACCTCAATAACTGGCAACCACCGTTCTTTGACAATCATGACTCCGATTAGGGCCAGCGAAAAGAACATTTCGGTTGCATTGAGCGGTGTTACTAATTGATCATTCCAATGGATTTGAGTTATTTTTTTGAGTATCTGAAACGCATAGGTTGTGCCTGTTGCTCTAAAAAACACCCAAGTTAGCATGACCAGCACAAAGGTCGAAAGCCATTGTATCCACGTTGGCAAACTGAACGACAGCTTTAAATTGGCATCACGCCAGCGAGCTAAAATCAGATAAATCCCATGCAAGCTACCCCAAATAACAAAGGTCCATTTGGCGCCATGCCAAAGCCCACTGATCATGAATACAATGAAAAAATTGAGATAATTCCGATAAGGAGTCACTCGGTTTCCGCCCAGTGGAATGTACAAATAATCACGAAACCATGTGGAGAGTGAGATGTGCCAACGGCTCCAAAACTCTGAAATAGAGGTAGAACGGTACGGTTCGTCGAAGTTTTTCATCAAATTAAAACCCATTACCCGTGCCGACCCAATAGCAATGTCGGAATACCCAGAAAAATCGCAGTAAATCTGAAAGGTAAAAAAGAAGGTGGCTACCAAAAGGGTTAGCCCATTATGAGGTGTTGGGTTGTCATACGAATAGTCCACGACCATAGCAAGGCGATCGGCAATGACTACTTTTTTAAAAAAACCCCAAGCCATTTGCACCAAACCAGCTTTTACGTTTTGCCAATCATACTTGAAATAACTATGAAACTGAGGAAGTAAGTTTTGAGGTCGCTCGATGGGGCCAGCCACCAACTGAGGATAAAACATCACGTAAAGGGCATAAATTCCAAAATGCCGTTCAGCCTTTTGGTTACCTCGATACACTTCAATGGTATAGCTCATGGCTTGAAACGTATGAAACGACAAACCAATCGGCAGCATGATATGAATCAGTGATACCGCTTCTTGATGAAATAACTGATACGATAATTGGTTGATGGATGAAGCAAAAAAATCGAAATACTTGAAGTAGGCCAAGAAGCCTATGTTCGTCACTAAACTGAGTACTAAGAGCCATTTTCGTCGCTGACCGTGGCTTTGTGCAATCCAGATTCCGGCAAAATAGTCAATCACAATGGTTACCGCTAAAATCAAGATGTAACTGGGCTTAAAAACCATGTAGAAGTAACAACTTGCTACCAATAGCAACACCCACCGCCCACGCCAGCCTAACGAATAATAACCGAGCGTAACGGCTCCAAAGAACAGTAAAAACTGGAGAGAATTAAAAAGCATGTATGTTTCTGAATCCTGTTGTGCAATGCCTAATTTCTGGGATTATTTAACTTTCACCGTCCAAATGTCAATATTTTTTTCGCTCGCAGCGTAAATAAATAGCTTGTTGTAAGACTCGGAATATGACAACGACACGGGAAAATCCGAATCTATGCCTTTATCACCAATTTGTCTGCCTGTTAAATCAAAAATCTTGGTAGTTTTTCCTGTTCGCAGGGTCAAAAATTTAATATCTGAACCAAAATTATAGTAGGCAATCTCATAGCCATCTGGTTGAAGGTGCTGAAATTCAAATAGTTGCTGACCTCGTTTATTCAACACCCCTACTGTTTGACCTGTTGTACAAGTAATGAGCCAATCGTTGTTGTTTTGCTCAGGCAATAGCTTAAAGTCCGAATCACGAGCGGGACGCAACAGCTGTTGGTTGCTCACTACTTCACCTTTTAAGTTGACCGTAATTACCGTTCCTTGGCGACTCACCGCATGAAACACATAGCTCGAAAACTGCGCACTTGACTCAATAAAAACAGGGCTATTGAAATTGGTTCTAAGGTCAAACGGTGAGTTTTTAACCTCAGCTCCTCTTGAATTGGAGATGTGAAGTTTGCCGTTTTCTTGCAGCAAAATATCATAATCAATCCCCCCCAAATTAACAGATTGCACAGGCACCACGGTATGATTAATACCAAAGATATAATTAAGGGCTTTTAAGGTGCGATCCGTTTTAGAAAAAGCAAAATATCCGCCATGCAAATCTGACACAATGAGCTTTTGTTTATTGGTAGGTTCGTAAAACACTGAAAAGTCTTTCAGATTGATACCTGTAAACGGCTCACTTGCATAAAACTGAACGGTAGTATCGGCTCGGTCAAAAAACCACAGGCGGTCGGCTGTACCGAAGGTATATTGAATTCGATTATTTTTAAAGTAATCTATAGGTTGGAAATTACTGATGACAGGCTTATCGAGTTGATACGAACTGAACACCTCTCCCGTTGGATTCATGAACGTCAATTTATTATCAACCGTCTGAATTAGCAACTCGTTGGTTTTAGCTGTGGCATTTTTAAACAGAAAGGGGCGAGTCGTTAAGGCCGACTTCAAGGGTAATTTTTTCTGCAAAAACAGTTTGTTCATCGTAGCATCCGTTGCTACAGCATCGCCTTTCCCGACCAGCAGATTGGTTTGCCATGCTTTATTCTTACCAACGCATTGCATAATCACATAACTGAATTGCTTCACACGGTCTTCTAAACCCAACAAATGCTCACTCCAACGCCCATTAATGACCGAATTCATACTTGACCAAGCTCGCAATGGATTGACAATCATCGTAAACTGTGAAGAACGGCAGTGGTTGAGAATATTATTCTGTTTGACCGCCTTGCTCCACACATTATTGATAGTAATGTCGGAAAGGGTATTTTTCAGAATCTGCGGCTTATCGGCCATGAGTACATAATTGCCATAAACCGTATAGTAGGTTTTCTCGAAGCCACTGAATAAAGACCCAAACAATAAATAAGGCAAGGGCACTTTCATTTCCTTGATAGGATAGGTCATGAAGGTTTCTTTCAAAACCGAACTCCGTTCGACCAACTGAATTTTACCTGATTCAAAATTGAGATAATCTAAAAACTTAGTAGGGTATTTGGTCGGCAAAATCAACACATGTCCTAACGCTTCGGCATTGTCTGTTTCTACTTTACAGAACAGAGCTTCGTCTTTCATGTAGTAATAGGCCGAATCTAAATTAAGCGAATATTTACCTGTCAATTCGTCCCGAAGTTCTGTCCACTTAGCATCAGACTTAGCCGCATCTTTGAAATCTTCGCTCCAAGCCATGGGATTGCTAAATCCAAACCGAAACAACACAGCGGTATTGTTAGGAATCATCCCTCCCGATTGAATCTTTGAAGCCGACTGATTATTAAATGATTTCAGGAATGGTTGGTTATTGCTCACCCCAATCGCAAAAGCGATTTGTTTGTCAGGAGTAACCGAAAACTGAAACTCTCGATTGGCCAACAACAGCGAAAGTACCGCAGCGAAATTGGGGATATCGGCATTCAGCATCCGTCCGTTTAGCCCGTCTAAAGCACTACGCTGTAGGTAAAGTTTTACAAATTTGCCTTTGTCGTCTTGATGTACACCCGCCAGCAACTTTTCAACCGAACGAGTCGAGATACCATTAGCTTGACGAACTACGTCTTCGACCAATAAGCTTGACTTGCTAAAAATCAAGTAATTATCGTGTATCAAGTAAGCCAATACTGGCACTTTATTATTGCCTTCATATAACTCAGTTACTTTCATCCCCTCAAAGGTATGACTATACGAGCGTATATTAGAACTGGCTTTAGGATTGGTCAAACGCTCCACAAATGCCCCATCTTTTGACGGATTGATGGGAAGATACACTATAAAGTTGAGGCGGTCTGTAGCCTCGGGATGAAGCGAATACAATACTGTTTTGTCTTTCAAAAACCGCATTGAAAGCACACTATCTTTTACTACCTCACCGGCCATATTGAGCATGGCAGAGGCGTCGTCGAGTAAAGGCAAATCGTGTAGTTGAATTTGGTGCGGGCGTAGCTTTTCTTTAGGTTGCTGCAATGAGTTGCTTTCAATCATCAACACCGAAGAACTCGGGATGTACTCCCACGCTACAAACTCACTACGAATCCATTTGAGATACACAAAGCACCCCAAAATCAGTAAGCCTATGATAGTCAGCGTTATAGCAACTTTGTTTTTCAAGCTAATCAGGTTTGTTTTCAAATCGAATGCCCCTGCGGGGTCATTGCCTCCTCATCACAACACACGGCCCCAGTTAGCATTCGCTGTTTCAGGGAAATGATACGTTACTTCTGGAATACCCAATACCATTCTGTTGGCCCACTCTACCCCTTGCATCAAGGAATGATCTTGGTTACTTACTTCATACTTCCATCCACCAAAACGCCCTCTCGAATAGATGTCATTTTGTTCTAAGGCCGGGTGCACTGCCTTCAAAATGGCATCTCGACCTACCGATGGTGTTGGATAGCCATATTGAGTAGAATACAAAAAGGTCGAAACAATCTGGTCTCTAGATTCAATAAGCTTGTCTTCTAATAAACTGTGTATGGTTTCTTCCACCAACGTTTCTCGATTGACTGGTTTATGAAGTGACTCACTGGTTTCGGTCATAAGTGACCATTGAGTCGAGCTATCGGGTACGTTGTTGGGGCTGTAGTTCGAAAATACCGTGATGCGGTAATAAGGGCTATTTTTTTCGGGGAAATACATCCAACATTTGGTAGCGAGATCTTCTTTGGGTTTACCCGATAAACCAATTCCAATTACATTGGTAGAAGAATACTTGAGTCCCTGCGCTTTTTCAACTAATTCTGATGGAAAACCATCTACCTTTTGAGTAAAGAGGTCTAAAGGCATCGTATTCAGCAAATAATCATACAAGATGGTGGTTCCATCGGCTAAACTCACCTGTTTTGAACTTGGATTTACCCCTGTTACCGAAGCATTTAAGAGCATATAATCTAAGCCTACCAACTCCTCCCCTATGGTTTTCCAAATAGCACCTGTACCTCCATATTTTGGAAACTGAAAGGTATTGTTCGGCCCCCAAGACAAATCATCTTGGTTGAACAGAATATTTTTGGTAACTCGTTGCAAATCAGTGACTGCTACCCGCTCGCCAATCCAAGAATACGACATTTCGGATGCAGGATAAGCCCAAACTTTAAAATTATAGGGAATCATAAACACCTCGGCCAAGCCAGGTCCAAAGGTGGCGTGTATCCATTCAAAGAAATTTGATGGCTTAGTCGTAGCAGGATTTTTATAAAGTTGAATCAATCCTTCGAGACACTTCCACATCGTAGGTTGCGAAAGGTACCGAATGTTATTTTGAAAAGGGTACGGTACAAATCGGTCTTCAATCCATACCCACGATTCACGCTGGTGATTTAGCCAACCCTCTTCGCCCAATGCCTTTTTCATCAGTAAATCAAAGTACTGATAATGAGAGAATTGAACGTGGCCGCCTATATCCCATGTAAACCCCTTTTCATCTACAAAACTAGTCGCTAAGCCTCCAACATAATTTTCTTTTTCGAGCACTATAAAATCATGGATTCCTAACTCTTTGAGGCGATAGGCTGCACCCAATCCAGTCGGTCCCGAACCGATAATTACGTATTTATACTTTTTCATGCGGTCACCTCCCGCTCTTTGTGTTGCAAGGCTTTCACTTTTTTATTCAAGTCCATCCGGAATGCGACCAATTCTTTGAAACTCCGCACACACACTTTGATGAGGTTCATTTTGACAATCGAAACCTCACCAGTCTGCCGACTTTTATGATGAATAGGAATATCCATCAACTTTTGTCCCGACTTTTTCGCCATAACAGACAAGAAAATATTTGGGGCAAACGGAATGGGCTGGGGCAATTGTGCTAGTAATTTTTTAAGAAAACTCCCCTTAATGAGCCTAAAAGGAATGTTACTGTCATTGATAAAAGCACCATAAATGGAAAACAAGCTCCATTTTAGAACTTGCGTAACAAACAAGCGAAACGGCGCATCGAAGCGCTGTTTGCGATAGCCCAAAATAAAGTCAGATTGGTTGCGCAATTGCCACAATTTCAAAAAATCTGCCGTATCGAACTGGTCATCAGAGTCGGTTTGGAACACATAGTCGGCATTGATAGCCAATGCTTGACGATAGGCATTCACGACTGCATTGCCATGCCCGCCATTGGCTTGGTTAACGACTAATAAATGTGGGTTTGACAAGGCAAGTTCTTCAAGAATAGCCAGTGTATTATCTTTAGAGCCATCATTAACAACGATGAGGCGGGTGTTTTCACCCTTAAACTGGGAAGCGAGTAGCTCTGTCCAATTTTTCACTACCAATGCAATGCAATCTTGTTCGTTGTAAGCAGGCATTACAATGGCGAGGGACGTATTCATTCAGCGATGGGTTTAGCTTAAAAAAACACCAAATCATTCTCGATTTGGCGGTGATTTCGGGCAAAAATAATAAGAAAAACACAATTTTGGTAGTTTCCAGTATCTATAGAAAAACCAAAGTGGATGCGTAAGGCTTAATGCTTTGCACAATAATACTCATAAAGTCCGAAGTAGCAGCTGACTACCGACCATCAATAGGTAAAATACTTCTTTAAATTATTAATAGGTTTTTCGACCAAGTACCACGAAACAGCTGCTAGCAAAAGGGTTAAACCAAAGAACAAGCCTAACTGAAACACCACTTGGTCGGCAAGGGTTGGAACGTATTGATGGATTTTTCGTAATAATCGCATGGTGAAATGCGAAGCTGGCGTATGGTAATAATTGTAAACAAAATTGTGGTAGATGTACAAGCCATAGCTGATTTTACCCAAATAAATAGTGATTGGATGTTGCAAAACCTGTTTTCCTAGCCCCTTATATCCACGTACAGCCCCCCCTATCAAAAAGAAACACATGACCGAAGCAGCCAACCGTTCCCACACTTCGGTGCCGATATTACGGGTTTCGGCTTGAAGTTGGGAAAAAATAAGCACGCCCACATAGACCAAAACGGCTATCAAAAGATTCCGATTTCGGTTAAATAACCTTGCTACCAATTCGGCTTTGAATTGAAAAATAAAGGCTAATACGGCTCCAAGTCCAAACGAATCAAGGCAAGTCGGCATTGACACATATTGAATTTTCCAATCGGCGTGGTTGAGATATAAAAGTAATCGAAGGCAACATGATACTACTATCAAGCCCCAAAAAGACTTAAACAGGTATTTGGTGGGAAGCAAGAAAATAAATAATGGAAAAAATAAATAAAACTGCTCCTCTACTGCCAACGACCAAAAATGGTCTGTAATCCCCAACCAGGTTTCATGCAAGGCAATGTAGAGGTTGGTTCCATACAGCAAATGCCAACCTATCTTGCCCTGTACCGAAGGCGAGTTGACTCCTATCAAAACAAAAACTGAAAGGTAATAAATAGGGAAAATACGAAGGCTTCGCCGAATGTAAAACTGCTTAAACGAAAACCAATGGCTACGCCCCAGTGCTTCGTCTTTGAGTTTGCTTCGTACCAAAATACCTGAGATCAAAAAGCCACTCAAAACAAAGAAAAGCGTTACGCCCAGTGGTCCTAAGGGTAATTTATTTCGTTCGGCTAACCAGTGGTCAACCAACACCAAGAGTACGGCAACGCACCGCAAGCCATCAAGTTGGATGAGATATTTATCGTCAGAAGTAGAATTAGACACAAGCAAAGGGTGATTTTTCGGAATGAAAATAGTACATTCTACCCTTGCTCGCTTCATGCGAAAGCAATTTTCTTACAAAATTAAAAAAGGGGTACTATATAAACCACTCATTTTTAACCCATTAAACCAAAACAATAAATCTCATTTAGCTCCCACAAAGCGCACTACATTATTCGATTGGTCGAGGGCTGTCACCGTGATTTTGTTTTTTGAGATTTGTCCAGCCATGCGAGAGCCTTGTGTCAAATCCACGGTGTCGCTATTTCCTTCTGACAGTTCAATTCCACCCAAATAAAAAGTCATCACTCGGAATCCATTTTGAGACACAAAAACGGTCATGTTGACTTTATCGTTTGCAATAGCACTAATGGTTACAGAAGACGTATAGTCGGGCTGAGGAATTAATGCACCATGTGCCATCGAGGAGAGTTCGGAGATGTTGTACCGACCTGTCACTTTTAGTGCTAAGGTATTATCAATTGGCTGGACATCGGTATTAATGGATTCGCCGCAGCCACAAGCTACCCATATCAAGAAGAAACCCAACAACTTTTTCATAAGGAGGTGGTTAAAGACCTAATTTTGCTTTTAAGCAACTATTTCTCTGCCGAAATCTTAATACTGTATCCCTCTTCGTCCATGCCTGCAAACTCTAATTTCCCATTCTGAACGTTTCCCGCTACCCGTCCATTTTGAAAAATGGCCACTTCTTTTTCGCCCGTTTGGGCCAATTCGATGGTTCGCATAAAATACGCAAGGCGGTCGCCAGTGTATAAATTATTAATGCGGGCAACCATTCCCACACGGCTTTCAGATTCGTACACTATATATACGTATGGAGCGATTAAAGGTTGCGGATACCGATCGGTTCCATAGCGAGCTTTGATTTCTTTGATCTCATATTTGCCAATCACAAGGCGGGCGGTTTCGGGGATTGGCTCTGGATAATCGGTATTGATAGAAGGACTACAGGCCACCAAGGCACAAACCATGAGAAGCACCAAGCCAGACCATGCACTTTTCTTTAATACACAATGTTTCATCATGGTAGTATCTGATTTTCAATGAAGTAGCAGTGCGAATTTAGTCATTAAAACCGAAAAAGTCAAGCCTTATTTGAAGACTTGACTTTTGAAGAAATTCGTAAAAAGTGGGTGTTGGGGGGGTATCTTTTCTAAAAACTACCCTAACCAACCAACTATTACTCAACTACTTACTCTTTACTTGCCTTACAGGCGTACCTCATTTTGTAGGTAAAGCTCAAAAAAATTAAGCAGCTACCTCCAAAACGGCAATTGGATGTACGCCGTTAAACTTTCCCAATTGCAAAAATTTCTTCTCTCGCTCCCGATACATTTCTATTTCGGCCATTAAAAAGTTCTTCATTTGACGCAACTCCCGTAGCTCCTCCTGATACGCCTCCCCCTTGTCTTCTTTTATCAACATCTCCCCTATCCCTAATAATAACCAGTCCCGGCTCACATTAGGATAGCATTTTGCAAGTTGAATGAAAAAGTCAGAATTAGGTTTTGTTTCATTATTTATCAACCTACTGATTGACCCCTGAGCATACCCAACCTTATTCGCTAATGTTGAGGTATTTATTCCTAAAAATTTAGTCAAATGTTTTAGTCTTTCTCCAAAAGTTTCCATGTGCTTTTTTGTTTGTGGTTTATAGATATGTCAATATTTCGTTGGCGGCATTGAGGCCGTTGCTGATGGTTCGTACAGACGGCGTGCCGTGGTAATACCCTGCCAAGTGCAGCTCGTCATAAGCCTCGTTGAGCAACGCCAGCAGCTTCTTGTTTTGCTTGGCCAGTCTGGCCCGGTAGTCTTCAATGCTCTTGGGCTTCACAAACTTCAAGCCCTCTTTGTTGGCCAAGTACCCGTCAATTGCCAACAGCACTCCGTTGTAGGCCGTACCCGATGCCATTTGCACATACTTGATGTCGGCATATTGGCCGTCTTTTTTGCCCGCCTTGGTTTTGAGGATTTCTTGGGCATTGTCCAAGTACCTCATCACAGTTGTTTTTACAGCTTCTAACTCCATTTTGATGGTTCTTTTTGAGTAATACACAAAGGTTAGTAGTCATTTTGAGCCAGATGCCCTGGCCTTGCGCCGATGATACACCCTGCGTAGGTAGTTGAGGGTCTCTATGGCTTCGGCTTCGGTTTGGTAAAGGCCGTCGGCAATCATCCTTTTGATAGCCTCCTTGGGCCACTCAATAGGCTCCGGCAGCTTACCAAGCCCCATAGCCTTCGATTTACTTGTTTTCATCACATAACAGGTTTTAATGATTACAAACTTCCTTTTTAGTATCACGGGTATTTTGGCCACTCCGCCACTAAACTCATAGTAGCCTATATAGCCCGACTTGGTGCTGACCACCTCGGCCTTGGCCAAGTATTGTTGTGCCTTTAGGTGCAGCAACGGATGCAAACTTGGCTCTTCGTAATGCACTTCGGCTAAGTGTTGGGCATATTGGCCCGTCCACAGTATCGGCTTGCGCTGTTTTCTAACCACCACAAACCCACTTTCTAAATTTTCTACCATTTTTAAAAGATTGATTTTCAGGAATTTACAAATAAAAATATTTATTTAAGAATATTTTTATTCTATAATGTTTGTTTTTTATTCTTTAAAGATATAATATTGTCAAGATTTTAACACAGGAATTACACTTACAACACACAAATAAACAAAATAGTATGCAAATAAGTGCAAGAGTAACAAAAAAATATAGAGAGTTACCAAACATTGAGCGGCGAGAGCTTCGTCGTCGGTTTGCAGAAGAAATAGGGCTATCCGCCGAAACCATGCGTAAATACTTGATGGATGGCAACCATTGCGCCCCTACCGTGGGCGGCTGGTTGGTTCAGCACATTACCGAGCGGTGGAGTGCCTGCTTTGAGAATCAAGAAGTAGAATCAGAATTGGAGGAAGAAACCCAAACGGTTTAAATGGATGATAAAAGTAGAATTGATTTACACGTTCGCAACCAGAAATCAAAAGGTCGAAGTCATCGAAGTTGATGACGACGGTTTGTTGAGCGAAGCAAACTTTAGGGCATTACTTTCTATTCCATCCGATACGGTTAAGATTTCAATTTGTGTGTTGAGTGAAGCAGAAAATACTGCATTGCCAATATGGATTACAGCCTGTGATGGTAAACTGTATTGTTAAGATTTGTAAGGGTATTTATTTCCTTTTTGTCGGTTTTTGTGCCAATAAGTAGGAGCTAAATTATTTAGATGGTCAGTTCCGCCTTTGCTCACTGGTTTGAGGTGGTCTATTTCCCAGCCCATTGGGGTTTGTTTGCCATAACTTGATTTGAAAATAATATTTCCATATCGGTCTTGGCGATACAAATTGGGATTTTTACCAGCAACAACATTGCCTTTTTCCCAAACTTTATTAAGTAAATCAGTAGAGTAAGAAGCCATAAGATAATAGGGGTGAGTAAGTTAAAGATTGGTTTAGCAACACAAACTTAACCCAAAGCCCCTAAAAATAAAAATCCGTCGGGTACGCCGTAAGCCTTGAGGCAAGGTTGCGTTGGGGTGGGTAGGTAGGATGGCGGCCACCTGCCTAACCCCAGCAAAGCATAATCCAATACGCCAATGACACCACAAGTACAGCAGCACTATAAACGCTTGTCACCCACGCAGCAAAAACGCTTATCCGAACGCTTCACGAGCGTGTTTGGGTACAATGAGCAGATTTTTAAGGAAGTGGTTGGGGGACGATTTCGTAATGAGCTAATGAACAGTTGGACTACCTACGCAATTTTAGAAACACCGCTAAACGCACAACCCCATGATGAAGCTACAAATAGCTATTGAGCTACTACTAACCCCCAACCCCGATGGCGGCGTAACCGTCCAGCTAACCGACCACCGAGCCGATAGCTTCCATACAGGCAAAATTCACAGTAAAGTGATGGAGGAAAAGCTCAACGAGTTGCACGGGCAATTCAGCAACCTTCTCCTGCCCTACATAGGCGGCACAACCACCACCCACACCAGCGTACACGTTAGCGTAAACCCCTCTAAAAATACAAAACGATGAACTCCAACTTTGGCCTCCTGCTTTTTTGTGCCTTGTGCTTTTTGTTAGCGGCTTTGGCAACCTATATAGATATGCGCTACAACCTTTCGGACGATGACACCGACACCAACGACGACCGCACACAAGCACTTGAACAACCCAAAAACGCTGCTTAAAATGGTTTACGCTCAAATCGTCCTATTGATTCTGTTAGTCATTTTGGCTATCGTCTTAATTATCCTGAACAACCATAACAACAACAACACTCCTTACGGCCATGCCTAACGAATTTGAATTTGGAGCTTTGCCCACACACTTGGGTAACAACACCCCAGCCGCTACTACCACTGTGCCAGCTTCGGAAACCAACACGCCCGTAGTCACAACACCAACATCCGTAGCCGAAATTCTGCCAGATGCCACGTTGCAAGTCTATTTTGCCAAGGCAACGGGGGGTTACTTCGGGGAAGTCCGAACACCAACCAACCTAACAGTAGTGATTGGCCGCACGTGGGAAGGATTCGTTAACCAAATCGAAAAACTTATTAGGACCAATGGATAAGGCCAAAAAAGACCGCATTGCGTTGTTGTATCGCCGAATAGGTGAGCTTCAAGACCTTCGCAAAAAGCTATTAGAAGGCCAGTCGTTTTTTGAACAGCGTATTGTGCATATCAATACCAACATTAAAGCCTACCAGTCGGAATTGAACGAACTTACAGTACAAACAAGGGAAGCGCATTAGCGTATATTAGATAAGGCCGTCGCATTGCGGCGGCCATTATTTGAACCATGAAAGAATTTTACATCAACTTAGTCAACAGCCTTAACGATTCTCGTTGCGCTTTTCACTATGCAAGAGTGATGGGCTACCAAGACAATCACCAAGAAATCCAACGGCTCAAACGCCGAATAGTGCATTTAAACCTATTGTTACACAGTTCTGTCATTTACCTGAACTAACATGGAAAATAACCCCATTTGGGGCGAAATAGCCCCTTTCACCAAAGTGTTCCCCAAAAAAGCCGCTGATGGACGGGTGTACGTTTTCTTTCAGTTTGTGAGTAATACCTACAAAGTACCCTCCAAGCGCAGCCCAAACAAGCTCATCAACTTTCGAGCCGATTGCTACGCCACAGGTGGAGCATGGCAAGCCCTCAAAGCCAAAGAGCTTTATGCAGGCCGTAGGGTGAGTATTGTAGGAGACCTTGACGAACGTTTAGGCAAGGAGGCGTTTCGAGTTGATGTGTTGGACTATGAAAACCTGAACAAGTTTCTCCAGCCCAATCAACAAGACGAATTTCATCCTCAGTATGGCTTTGCAAACCACGAACTTGAATTTTAATTTTTGTAAAATGGACGTATTAACCAATATAGTAGAGTGCCCTTACTGTTCGTCAGATGACTTTGATGTAGTTCTTAACTATTATGATGAGGAAGAGAATATAGACTGTACTGTCTATATGTGTAATAATTGTTGTTCTCAGTTTGCAAAGGAATTTGATTAAACCTGAAAGCCAAATGAAAATGAAATCTAAAGACCTTTCACCAGAAGTAAGGGAAATTATTGGAGATTGTGCATACCGGTTAAACCAAATAGCAAATATGTATAATTTAACGTGTATGTCAGTAAAACTCATTGACCCAAATAGTAATCATTGGGTTCATCTTAGTTTTTGGAATCAATCTCATTCTACAACAAGAATCAATCGTCTTGATGACTATTCTGAGTAACTTAAAATAAATCTTATTTACCCATGAAAGACCGAATCCTTTGGCTTATTGGAATCCTTGAAATCCAGCTACTCATTTCCGTAGCGATGTACTCTTTGTGCCTTTTGGGGTTGGTTCCGGAGGTGGTGTATTATCACTACTCCATCATCCGCAATGGTCTGTTTTTGTTGCAACTATTGCTCCTGATGGGGCTAACCCGTAAGTTTTTGGAACAATAACCCAAAAAATCACCGCATTTATTTGTATTTATCAAAATGAACGCTACATTTGCCCTTGCCAAATCTTATTCAGTTCATAGGGAAGCCCAAAGCTCCCCTGCAAATAGTTGTCAGGGTTTTTTTGTGCCTTCTCAGCAGAGTAGCGTCGTTACCAACGATAAAGGAACGGTGCTGCACCCCCTACCATACGTTGTAATGGCGTATGGAAACCCTATGGACATAGGATTTGGCTACGGGACGGGCAGCACCGTTTTTTGTTGCCCAAAACAGCCAAAAATCAATGTCCATGTACCAGTACCCATCTTCACAAACACGGCCCAGCGTGGTCGGTGTTGTTCAGCAATTCACCCAGCACTACACCCTTCAAGAAGCAAGCAATTGCTTAGAGGAGATGTTTGGGGTTATCGTAGAGTCGTTTTTGATGGAGCAAGCACCGCCGCCCAAGCGGTTGATGTTCTACCAAACGCATCGGTTGTGCGTCAAGCTGTTAGAGATTTTGGCTTGCGAGCTTCCAGAAGTTGCCTAACGGGCGTTGCTCCCTCTCAGGGGCAGCCCGAGAGGGGGCGTTTTAGTAGTAAAATTGCTAACTTGCTCATTACTAAACCCTCAATCACCATGCGTAACTACCACGACAAGCAAGGCTTAGGCGACTTGCCCGCCGAGAAATTTACCCAATCTAAAATGGGGTTATCTATTGTGATGCACTATTTAAGCCAACATCGCAAGTATGAAGCTATGGTTCGGCAAACCATCAACCCCGACGACCTAAACGCCCTGCAACCTGACGTAATCTTTTACCGCAAAGACCCCAATCACAAATGGGGCATAGGCAAGGCTATTGTAGTCGTGGAGATAGAAGACCACAAAGTGTTTAAAAACTGCCAAGCCCAATGCCAAAAGCACCTGAGCCAAAACCCTGAGTTACTGGAGGCGTTTGCTTACAACTTTGACAAAAAGCAATGGTTTCGATACACGCAAGGGCAAGAAAAGCCCGTTCGCACGTCGTTTTCAGAAGTATTGAACCTATACCTCAAAAACCTGAAATAAAGAAATTGCCTTTGATGGTATCAATCACCTAAGAAAGAATAGTAAGTTAAATACAAAGTAAGTACCTAAATCAACCAGTCAAGAGACAGCGCACCTCTAACTGACCATATCATCCACTCAAAAAACTGAGCCACAGGCTTGGGTGGGAAAACTACGCCCCAACGGGCTTTTTTTTGAGGCATTGTGCTTCAATCGAGATTAAATCTTATTCAGATTAAAACGATTAATGAGATTAATAAGACAAACAGATTGAATCTTGTTTAATCTTCTTTAGCGATTAAAGCACGCACGAAAAATCCAAAAAACGAACTAAAATGAACACCACACAGCAAGCACTTACCCGAAACAAGACATTGCCCAGCAACCCCGATTTGAGCTTGTTTAAGTACAAGTTGTTTTGGGGCCAGTTGTCCAATACCGAACAGCAACCAAAGATATTATACAGCTTTGACCGACAAAACGAACGGGAGTTGTTTAGGGCAGGGCTACCATTTGAACTAAGAAACAAATGGGTAGCGTTTCTTAACGCAATTCCTGATGATGCCTATTCGCTCTTGGGGCTATCCTACCCTACTGTCATAGAGCAAGACAATACACATTGGTTGATAGAAATACTTATTGAGGATACACCCAGCAACCAAGAACACTTAAAAACATTGCTTAACAAGTATGCCCAAAGCCGTGAGATTGGTAACATAGCTTATGGTGTAGGTTTACGAATCAGAAAAATAAGCCCTATTTCTGTTCATGTTAGTAAGCTCCCTCGAATTGGTTATTCGCCCCGTTATCACCAAGACTATTTAGCTTTACAAGGCGGCGGCTCACTTACCCTAAACGGCCTAACGTATGTCAAGACTTGGTTTGACCGAAATTTCGCCAACAACCCCAACTTGTTGAAGATAGAAGTGTACGACAATCTCTGTTACCATCAAGACAATCACATGACCACATGGCACTACCGTAACCAGCCTCAAAACGCAGCATCCGATACTCAAACCAGTCGCCAACCTCGCACCCACTCAGGGGTCATTGGCGACTTAATCCCCCAGTTTTTACAATAATGGAAAAGCAAGCAAAAAAGCGACAATACAATTTGTGTTACAGATGCCGAAAAATGGGCATAAGCATAAATACAAGGCAAAAAAACAATTTTTTGGAACCATAAACTGCAACCTCCCACTAACAAAAGTTTGATGGCATTACAAAACCAGTTTCATTTTAATTTACAGTTAACCTTATTCTAACATGGCCAACATGACTTATTGTAGGTTTGAAAATACTTACAACGACTTACGTGACTGTTTGGGTGCATTATCCGAAATAGAAATTGATGATTTAGTGGAAACAGAAAAAGAATACGCAAAAAAACTTATTCTGTTGTGCAAGGAAATTGCGGATTTCATGCCTAACAATTTTAGAAAAGACACATGATAGCCTTACAGCTAAATGCCTACCAATACCATGCTTTGCAGTTGTTGATAGCGGAATTGACAACCGTTAATACAAAGCGAAATTTGGCCGTTTTGGTACTTACCGATAAAGCGTTTTGTCGTAAATTTTATGATCCGGTTCAGTTTGTTTTCGCAGAAAAGCGCATAACAAAACGGGTCAGCATTACAGTTGCTCAGGCCGTTGCCTTTGTTCAGGTTTGTACCTATCACATCATCGAAAATTCTCCAAAGGAGTATTTACAACAAGTATTTGAACAGATTCATCAACAGTTAGTATAACGGTGAGCATTGGCGATGTTGGGGATTTTAAGCACAAAAATTAAATAGATGCAGAAAGCTGAATTACATACTAAAGTTTCATCGGAGCAATTTAGCCCCAATATTGCCAATGCAATGTTAGGTGCAGGCTTTCGTATTCTCATTGCCTGTGAGGAAAGCGATGAAGTCCGCAGTAGGTTTGAAGCCTATGGTTTTGATGCTTGGAGTTGCGATTTACAGCCTAATAGAAACCCAAAAGCAAAACACTATCAAGGAAATGTTTTTGACATTATAAATGATGGTTGGGATGCTATGATTGCTTTCCCACCTTGCACACATTTGGCAGTTTCCGGCGCAGCGTGGTTTGAGCAAAAACGCAAAGATGGTAGGCGACAAGAAGGTATTGATTTTTTTATGGCAATGGTAAATGCACCAATACCCCGAATAGCAATAGAAAACCCTGTTGGGATAATGAGTAAGATTTATAAACCGCCAACGCAAATAATACAGCCTTATTACTTTGGCGATGAAGCAAGTAAAAAGACTTGTTTATGGCTTAAAAACTTACCACCATTATACCATAACGCTGCACCGAACTTATTTGATAGCAATGTTACTTGGGTAGGTAAAGGAGAAATAGTAGAATTTGAAAGCGGATGGAAAATGCCTAAATGGTATGCTGATGCTTGGAAACTGCCAAAAGAAGAAAGGAGCAAGTTAAGGTCAAAAACATTTCCAGGCAATGGCTGACCAGTGGAGTGTCGCCATAGCTTGCACCTAACGGAAAAGGGCTTGTGGCAGGTGGGGAATTGAGGCACACCGCTGGTGTAGCTACCCTGTTCAATTAACCCACGCAGGTTCGGTTCTGATTCGTCAGCCCCACTTGCTACAAGCCCTTGAAGGCTCACATACGGTTAGCGTCAATGATTTTATCGTTCGAGGTGTAAAAGGCGAATACTATCCATGTAAGCCTGATGTTTTTGAGGCAACTTATGAGTCGGTTTCTTAGCATGACCGCCAACGGGTTCGGGTTTTGCGTTCGGTTTTTGCCTACTGATATGTTCAAAGTTAGCACAAATGTAAATGGCAAAAACTGACGCAAAACCCGTGTTAGTGGCTGCCGTTTCTTACGATAAAACTTCTGGGCGGAGTTATAAAACCCACAACAAATAAAATGGTAGAGAACCAAAATTTCGGACAAGCAATTGAAGCCTTAAAAGAAGGAAAGAGAGTTGCAAGACAAGGATGGAACGGCAAAGGAATGTTCATATTTGAAAGACCTGCTGATGAATTAGAAGTGGGCTTCATCATTGACAAAGTAAAATCATTGCCACAATCGGTAAAGGATTTCTTTAAGGCAAAAGATGAAAAGGAAGCACCAAGCGAACAAGGATTAACCAAAGTAAAATTTGGCTCTTACTTGTGTATGTATGCTGCCGATGGGTCAATCGTGAATGGTTGGCTTGCAAGTCAAACGGATATGCTTTCAAACGACTGGTGTATTCTTGACTAAAAATTTGTGGTTCGTAGGATGCTCTTTCGGAGGGTGTCCTACGGTTGCCACTAACGCCCGCCGGCTTTATGAAGTTGTGGATAGCTTCATGAAGTTAGGAGTACCCAGATTCCCCACAATTTCATAAAACCGGCAGTTGTATGAAGTTGGAGAGGATGGAATAGCGAGCTAAACCCACTCAAGCCAGAACGAGAAAAATATTTTGCAAATCTTCGATTTGTGAAGTCTTTTTCTGGTGGTTTTTGACTAACTTCGACACGCTCAAAAGCTCCGCTTTCGCCTCCTCGAAGTTAGTCAAAAACTGGCTTCTGCCAACCCAATCAGCTCTCTACTGACCCCTCTCCAATTTTATGCAACATTCTTATTGGCGAAATTTTGTAGGACATTTTTACCATGAAAAAACTTCCTCACATAGTCAGATTTAGAATTTCGGAAGAGCAGAAGAAGTTGCTTGAAGGAAAAAATCTATCCAAGTATATAAGGGAGGCTCTAAACGAAAAAATCAGTATTGATTTTCCTGAATCAACTAAATTACCCTTTTGACAAATGCCAACTAAAAAACGAAGCGAAGCCTATAAGCAACGCAAACGAGAATACTTGAAACAATATAGAGTAAACAAAAAAGCCGAAATATCTGCCCAAAAAAAGGCTTACTATCAAGCTAACAAGCAACAGATAAAGGCTTACAAAAAAATATATAGGCAGCGTAACCGTTTTGCTCTCATGGCCGAAAACAAAGCCTATCGAGCCGATTTACGAAATGGATATGTGTTTAAGTTAATCAAACAAAGTAATCCTTACCTATCAGCTTCGGTGCTGATTCAACACCCTGAACTTGTAGAGTTAGAGCGCATAAAAATCAAATTAAACCGAACCTTAAAACAACAACAACATGGACAACTCGAAAGCTAATTATCAAGAGATTGCCAATGTAGCAATTAAGCTACTCAACGAACTTAACCAAGGCGAAATCAAAGCTACTGCCGAAATTAAGGAGCAAGCTAATTTGATTGGGAAAATCACGAACATATTTAAGGGGAAACTTGAATATGAAATAAACAAACACAAGGTTGATAAAATTGAATACTTTGAAGAAAAATGAGAAACTACCACGATAAACAAGGTTTAGGCGATTTGCCTGCCGAAAAACTCGACCAAACCGCCCTTGGTCGTAATATTTCGTTGAATTATTTGCGTAAGCATCGCAAATACGAAAGCCATGTACGCACCACCATTAACCCCGACGACCTAAACGCCCTCCAGCCAGACGTAATCTTTTACCGCAAAGAACCCAGCCACAAGTGGGGCTTAGGCAAAGCTGTTGTAGTAGTAGAAATAGAAGATAATAAGAATTTTAAGCAATGCCAAGCTCAATGCCAAAAGCACCTGAGCCAGAACCCTGAGCTATTAGAGGCATTTGCCTATGATTTTGACAAAAAGCAATGGTTTCGCTACACACAGGGCGTTGAAAAGTCCGCTCGCACGTCGTTTTCAGAGGTATTAAACCTTTATCTTAAAGATTTAAAATAGTTGCTTAGTTTTAGTACTTTTAAGTTTTTCAAACTTTCTTTAATTTAAAACCATGATAACAAGAATTTCAAAACTAAAAGGCTTTAACAACATCCTTGCAGGTCGTGATTTAGCCAATATATTTAAGGATGGCCACGTTTATTCTGTGACCGAAATATGGGTACAATTATGATAAAAGATTTGGGCGAACACGCTTTGATGCAAAACTACGAAGGTAGTGATTTTACTACTGTAATGATGGATGGTTCTTATTGTTTAACTAAACAGGAGAAAAAACGTTAAATATTTACCCCTAAACCAATAGCAATTGCTTCTAATCCAGTTGCACAACGACCATCATTATCTACAACTAAACCCGCTTGCAAAATTTGATTTCTTTGAAGTTGAATTGCAAGGATCATTAGTTCAAAATCTGAAAATTCAGGATACTCAGATTTAAGTTTTTTACAATTTCTTTTATATCAAGTATTTGATATGATGCTATCATATTTACAGAATAATTAGCATTTCATTCCACTTTTATTCGCAATAAAGTCAGGCGAAACACCCAAATAATCCGCTACCATTCGTACCGTCAATATTCTTGCCCCGTACACGTCTTTCATC
This sequence comes from Spirosomataceae bacterium, assembly GCA_046329195.1. Taxonomy (GTDB): domain Bacteria; phylum Bacteroidota; class Bacteroidia; order Cytophagales; family Spirosomataceae; genus JAXLVB01. Next base: position 1,112,718 of record JAXLVB010000002.1, read on the forward strand.
GTGCGGTATAATTTACGCACCCAACTTTCCGAACGCACGCCCTCAAACGCCCTAATTAAATTGTGCGTTTGAATAAACTCATCTTTTACCACCAAAGGCTTGTCTGTTTCCATTGCTTGTATAAATTGTAAATTTTGTAAAAATAGTACAGAAATGATAATTTTTAAAAATGTTGGAATTTTTTGATAGATTTTGACATTTAGCTTGTCCAACGCTTCACAACTTTACGGCTAACCAAACCCCCAAGCCCATGTTAAAATGGATAGCTGGAGCCTTAGCCGTTGGGTCGGGCTATTTACTACTTAAAAGTAGCCAACTCAAGCAGTTAAGCAAAGAGTTCATTATTCGCACCAACGTTCGTGTGCATCAATTCACGGGCTTAACCATCACTTTTGCGGTAGATGTAGTTATCATTAACCCAACGGATGCCTCCGTTTTGATTGAGCATCCGTTTGTTACTATTTTTAATAGTCCTACCGCCCTTAAAAACAACGAACCTTTTGTTACTTCTGAGCTTCGCAAAGAAACCTACCGAATCAAACCCAATGTAGAAACGGCTTTTTCGCCCATTTTCCTCAAAATAGATTTTTTTAATGCTACCATAGGTTCGGCCTTATGGAAAATGCTTCAAGCCTTGCTGGCCAAAGATAAAATTACGCTGTACGTGCGAACAACGGCAAAAGTAGCAGGTATCAAAACGATTGAGCAAGTAAAAGATTTTACCTATGGAGGCTAACCGCAAGCGTACCCTACGCTCAGGGGTAGCGTATGAGCATTTATTCAGCCGTCCTACTTTTACGGATAGCGTAATAAGCCCTAATGCCACTATTCCCAATACCGTGGAGTTGGTTAAGCAAACGGTGCAAAATAAACACAAACAAGTAGCAAAATTGGCAGCCATGCTTAAACATGATAACCTTCGAGCTACTTGTCAGGCCATTTGGGAGTTTGTGTATGAGCATATTCAATACAAACGAGACGAAGCAGGCAAAGAGCAAATTCGTAGCCCACGGCGTAGTTGGGCCGACCGAAAAACAGGCGTTGATTGCGATTGCTATACGGTATTTATCAGCAGCGTATTGACTAACCTCCAGATACCCCATATTCTCAGGGTCACCAAATACAAAGCAGACTGGCAGCATATCTACGTGATTGTACCCAAAGACGGAGATACGAGCAAGAATCATCCGTTTGGGGGCAATTATTACACCCTTGACTGTGTAACTGACCAGTTTGATTTTGAAGTTCGATTTTCCGATAAACTTGATTATCCCATGAAACTCTACGCACTCGATGGCCTTGACGACTTAGGCCGTAAAAGAGACCTTTCGCAAGACAAAGCAGGCGAATGGAAGCCCAAGCAGCGCAAAACTTTTTTTGGCAAAGCCTTACAAAAGGTAGGTCGAGCCGTCGCCAAAGTAGGGCTTGCTCCTATCCGTGCGGCTTTTTTGTTGGCGTTCAAAATCAACTTCAAAAAAATTGGCTCAAAGCTCCGTTGGGCTTATGCAACACCCGAAGAAGCCCAAGCCAAGGCAAATATCAACGCCGAGCAGTATCAGCGAATCAAGATGAATTTGCTAAAAATTCAAGACAAGTTTGCAAAGGCAGGGGGTAACGCCGCTAACCTTAAAAATGCAATTTTGAGAGGAAAAGGAAACAAAGACGGAAAAGTAGCCCTAAATGGTCTTGAAGGGTTTTACGACCTTGATTTTGCCGCTTTACCTGATACCGAGTGGCAAGACAACACCATTCATTTAGGTGAATTAGGGATAGCTCCAGCCGTTTTATTGCCAGCCGTGGCAGCCGTAATAAAACAAGTACTAAAAATGCTTAAAGACGTACCCAGCGGCGAGGCAGAAGATGATAATAGTGTAGAAGGGTTAGGTAGCGTACAGACACAAATTGCAAAAGCGCAACGAGTAATAGCTAAAATAGAAGCCATACAAGCCACTCGTGCGCTCACAGCCAAAGAAACTAAAGCCCTTGCTAATGCCAAAAATCATTTGGCTGCCCTAACCGCCAAACTTGCTAACGCCAACGCCAAAAAACAGGCAAAAACCGAGAAAAAAACAGCCAAAGCAACGGCCAAAGCCAACAAAAAAGCAGCACGCAAGCAGAAGGTGAACCTTGCTAAAGAGTTGGCCAAGACCGAAACCGCCCTCAAACTTGCCAAAGAACGTGGCGATGAAGCCGCCATAGCTGAACAAACAGCCAAAAAAGAAAAGTTACTCGAATCGGCTAAGGCTCAAGGAATAGATGTAACCAAGTTGGTTTCAAATGCTGCCATCATTTTGAGGAAAGTGGCTCAAATTGTCACCAAAAAACCAAGCGATTCAGCTACCACTTCAGCTTCTACTCCTACTGAAACACCCATTTTGCAGAACAAGCAAATTTCGGATGAAAGTTTTCAGACTAAATATCCAGTGGTTTCTCCAACAATTCCAGATACCTATACGCCAGAAGTGGTATTGCCTCAAAATACCACAACTGCCAACAATTTATTACCAGATGAACCAGACTCTAACAACACCACTAAATACCTAATTGGTGGAGCCATAGGGTTAGGTCTTTTGGCTTTAGCGATTTCGTCACGGCCAGCACCATCGCAGTCAAAAAGTCTTAGGGGAACACCACCACAAAAGCGCAAAAAACGCAAAAGTAGCAGCATCAACGGCTTTGAGGCCGTCCCACTCAGTTAAAAAAACGCACCATTTCACTAAATCAATCTATAACAATGGCAACTAAAAAAAGAAAAACCAAACGCCGCCATAAAGGTACACATGGTTTGGCAGGCACGAGTTTTAACCAAAACCGTATTTCGGCCAAAGGTCTAATTAACGAAGTGGGCAAGCCAATTCTGGCAGGCTTAGGCGGTGCAGCCGTAGGGCATTTTGCAGGCAAAGGGGGCAACCTCATTGCCGCAGGTGTGTTGGGTGTAGCTTCGTTAGGCTTTAATATGCCACTTTTGGCAAGTGCTGCCGTAGGCGCAGCTGTAGTAACACCAGCCCCAGCTACCGCTACTAACGGCATCGAAGGCATTGACGGAGTTTCTGACTTTTTAAAAGGAGGTCTTGCCCGTACCAAAGGTTATGCAAAAGCCGCCCTTACTAACGTAGGCTTGACCAGCATTGCTGCCAAAATCAACGGAATCGAAGGTATCGAGGATGTTGACTATTTGGAAGGTTACGCCAACGACGTGGGCGATACCGAGGCCATGTATGGCTACTTGAACGAATCGCCCGAAGAATTGAACGGCTACCCAGACGGACGGCTCATTGGCAGTAGTGCTACTGTCAAAACACCAGAAGCAATTTTATTGCAAGGCTAAATCAAACCACAATTTCCTAAATCAATCTTTTTCCAATGAAACAAGATTTCAGAAGTGCCTACCTGAACGAGTTGAAGCTAACCGTCAGCGGCCAAAATAGTGCAGCAATTCAAGTGAGCAATCGCATCGCCGCAGGTGAATTGCAAATTATTGACCATTCCTTTTATGCGATTACGCCAGTCACAGGAACGGTAGTTAAGATGTTTGATTCGTCACGTGCCAAGGATTTAGGTCTTAACAACGTGTCGTTAGGCAAGCCGTCTAACAGCGAATTGATGTTATTGACCTCTGTTCGCCTTACTGCCGTGACGTTGGGCGCAACGCCAACCAATACCAGCATGAAGTCAGCAGCGTTTGGTAACATTTCGGCCATTGCAGGATTCCAAAACGGGGTTATTACCCTGAAATCCGACAAAAAAGTAATTCTGTTTGAGTTCCCGTTGAGCAACTTTGCCAACGACCAAAACCAAACCGAAGACCAAGGCCAGTACTTTTTGAAAGTACCAAAGTGGATTATTCCCGATGCCGCTATTGAATGTGAACTCGATTTTGGTGGCGTGTCTTTGGCAGCTAACACCGTGGCAAAAATTGAGCTTATCGGCCTTTGCTCAGAATCGTAAGCAGGTATGTTTGTTCAGAAGCCATGCCTACGGTATGGCTTCATAAATTTATTCAACAATGATACGAGAATCAAAGCACACGGTACGCTTACCAATTACCCGAACAAGTGTCAACGAAACAGACGACAAGACGTTTACAATTGAGGTAGAGCTACCCTCCAATATGCAGAAAATCACAGGCATTGCGATTAGTAGCAACATTCGGAAGGACTTGGTATTTTACAGAGGTAGCTCCGTCAATCTTCGCATTAGAGGTGTAGAACTTATTCAAGAAGGAGAACCAGCAAACGAATATATGTTTGGTATTGATAGCCATACTAAAACATGGCGATTTGGAGAACTACCCGTAGCAGGCACAGACCGACGGCTGTATTTCCGCTACACCGATAGTCCAGTTGCAGGATTTGACTTTCCAAGTGGTGGCTATCAAGTGCTTGTTGTGTTGACCTACGAGCGTAAAGATTAGGTTTTGTTTGCTTACCAAACGATAACAAAAGATGAAAGTTTTGCTCAAAAAAAAGCGATTAACCCGACGTTTCAATCTGGTCAATGCAGGTGATACAATTTTTGATACGGTCAAAATGCCACAAGATGCCCACATGATTGTAGGTATTAAAGGAGTGCATCGAAATTTACTTGTAACACCCCCCGTTCCACCATCGCAAACTAAAAAGTTTTTTTATGGTGTCGGAAATCAAAACGATTCGGGCGATACGTTTGCTCAGAGCTTAACATCAAAAGCCTATATCAACCAAACCGCCACTTTTACGGCAACGGCAGGAAGTAATCAATACCTTTTTTATGCCTACCCGTCCGATTTAGGCACACCTACTTTCACGTTTCAAAGTTTTCAGGGCGGCTTTATTTTGATAGGCAACGTATCTATTACCGTCAATAACCAAAGCGGTAGTTATGTTTTGTATCGAAGTCTCAATGCCAATTTATCCGAAGTTACCGTAACCGTCACGCATTAATTGTTATGGATGTTATTGAATCAGGCTTACAATACGAGTTCATTAGCGGTGTCAACGAAAACCAAATCGTTGGGGCAGGAATTGACTTTGGCATTCCCCCGGTTTACCCGATTCCACTAACCAACGGGGCATTCCCGTTTGGGATGGGCAACTTAGTGGTAAGTAGCAATACGCCCGACGGTGTGCTGCATGATTCGGAGGTATATTCTTCGTTGCGACTTCGTGTTGCTGAAAAGACCTTTAACATTGCCAGCGGCGACGTATCTGAAGTACCTACCAGCGGGCCCACTTATTTTTGGAAGGCTTTTCCATACGACCGTATGCTTGTACCCATTTTTGAAAGCAACAAAGAATTAAAAGTAAAATACCGAGACAACCCATATAAGCACCCGAGCTTGCAATCGGTGTATCAGGTTACGCTACTCATCGAATACGTGGAGCATTGCCCTGAGTTGGAACAAATCACAGACCCCGCCGTTCGAGAGAAAATCTACAAAGAATTTGCTGAATCGTCGGAGGTTGTTCGAGAAATTGATTTAACCCCTTATTTGTCTGCCACATGAAACCCGAAATTGCCAATATTATCATTGTCAGCCGTGCCAAACATAGAGGCGTAGAGCAATACACCGTGCAGCATCGTGAACTTCGACTTAACCCAAACGAAACAAGGGGAATAGATGCAGAAAACGAAAGTTGGCTAATCCTTGGTACACAAGGAAACGTAACCGTTGAAAGTAATGAGGGCTTTTATCGTGTCAATGGGAGCATGAATACCGAAGATGTGCATTTGCACGAAGGTGTAATTGAGGTATCAAACCAAGATGACAATGTCAGTTTTATCGAATTTTTGCAAGTTTCGTGGGGTTAGACAGACTTAAAACAGCATAAAACACCCAATAAATAGCTTGTTTACAAAAAGCAACATTATTTATACAGTTGCTCACCATTACAAAATTAATTGGAATGACAACTAACAGGGAGAAAATAAGAGAGTTAATTGCAAAGGCCAAATCTCAAAAAGAGGGAAAAGCATTTGTTCAATTATTTAAAATAGAGAGTGATTTGGCTACAAAAATTTTTTCTAAATGTGGGATTGATTTATTGGGTTATACTGTGGTCATGGAAGCCGATGCCATTAGGCATACTATTAGAGCACACGGTAACGAATTAAAAGAAAAGAATCGTGGTCAAATTGCTATTACTGAAGTAGATTTTTTGTGTGTTCCGCAAATTATTTTGGAAGCAGACATTATTGAAGTAGCAGATACAAATAAAAAAGGCTTAGAAGTCATACGCTTCATTAAGCAATTTGAAGGCGAGTATTATGTTTTAGAGGAAGTTAGAAAAGGTCGAAAACATTTAGCATTAAATACAATGTTTATTAAAAAGCCTCCTGTTTTTAAGACAGAAGGCTTGCCTTAATAACTGCTTAGTGCATCGTAAAAGACCCCCAGCTCAAACGTCCGTAACGTGGTTATTCCTGACGACACAAAATTAAAAAAATTAGTACACTATGGCAACGACTATTTCTTTTCGACTTGATGATTTTCAACAAGAAAAACTCCTTGAAGTAGCAAAACAAAAAGGGGGGATTGAAAACCCTAATTTGTTTTCTAAAGAAATCATTCTTTCAGTAATCGAGGGGCAATGGGAAATAGTTAAAATCACAGAGAAAACCGACGATGCCATCGTGCGCTTACAAGCGCAAATTGACCTACTAACCGCACAAAACGAAAAGTTATTGGAGCGACTGAGCAAAGAAACGCAACAGTCTGCCCTTAACGGATTTGATACTAAACAGCAAAACGTTCAGAAGCTAATCGAAAAAGCCTTAGAAGATGAACGGCACAAAAACTATGTAAAAACGCTGGAGGAAGATAATCAAGACCTCCAAAAAGACCTCAATCAAGCCCTTGGGCAACTCAAAGAGCTACAAGCGCAAGTTGACCAAGAGGCCAAAATGCAGCGATGGGTCGAAACAGGTGGTAAGGTTATTGAAAGCATCCACAAAGTAAATCCACGTGTGGCAGAAAAAATAACCAACGGTTTAGGTGGACTGTTAGGTTTGCCCATTAGCGAACCTCCTGCTTTAGAAGCCGCTGAAATCCAACTCAGCCCCGACGAACAACAAGCCCTAATCATAGGCACAGGCATTAAAAAATCGTTTGGCGAACGCACCCAACAGGCTATCAACGTGTTGAAATATTACGCAAAGCATCAGGATAGCATGGGTAAATTCTTAGAATCCAAACCAGTAGCAGCTTATTTGCAAACCCTAAACTCTACTCAACCATGATTGCAATTGCCAAAATCACGTCCGAAATACCTTGCAAAGACGAAGCACAAGCTAAAGAGGTAAAAGAGTTCCTTGAAAATTATCAATTCACCGCCGAAGGGGTACTATGGCTCAAACAAAATTTAGCTGGCGGCAACTTTTTGATAAAGACACAATTGCAAAAATTCTTAAAACCAAAGCGATGAAAAACGAATTGTTGGTACGAAATGATAATGATTCAGCCCTTAAAACTGCCGTGCAATGGGGTGGAGCAGCCTTAATTGCCTATTTTGGCTCCAAGTTTATTTTTCAGGCTATCAACAAGGATATTGAGAAAAAAAACACCGAGGTTGCTCAAAAAACAGTTCAGCAACAAGCCACAACCAACAATCCAATTGCCGCCGCCGCTCAGGCGTTATACAACGCCCTCAATAAAGATTGGACGGACCTTACTCGTTACGATGGAACTACGGTGTTTCGGATTATTGGATGGGTCGAAAAAGGAAAGTATCATTCGGGGCTTATCAAAAACAATTGCATTATGGCTGCCGTCGAGAAAGCCTACTACGATTATTCGGGTCGGAAGTCGCTATTTATTAACGACCTAAAAAACCTGAAAAGTGTTTTTAATAGTGATTACGAAATGATTTTGGCAGGGTATAACAAAGTCAAACAGATTAAGTGTTAACGAATATGAACAATCCCTTTGGTCTGTTATTAATAGGTGCAGCCGCTTTTTTGGGCTATAAGAGTATCACTAAAAAGTCATCGGCTATTCCACCAGATGATTCAAGCAATAGTTTGCCCCAACTCCCCACGCAACCTACCGCTACGTTGCCATCCGCTACGGTGGTCAACGCCTTTCCGTTGCAACTTGGAAGCCGTGGCGAATTAGTCAAAACGCTACAAAAGGCTTTACAAGTAAGTGCTGACGGCGTATTTGGAGAAAAAACACAAGCCGCCTTGGTACTTAACTATGCGCTTGAAAAGGTAACGGATGCCGCTACCCTTCAACGGATTGTTTCAGGCAAGCAACCCTTAACTACCACGGGTTCTGCTACTATTGTTGTTCCGTCACAACAGCAACAATACCCCATAGGCCAAATGATGTTGGCGATGTACCGGAAAGTGACCAATAAAGGAAAAACTTATTGGATAGAGCGAGGATTATATGATAATGGTACAATTCTGTCCTTGTTAGAAATTCGGGTAGGCAATACCACACAAGACCGACCAGTAACCTATTTGCGTGGTCTAAAAAAAGCCTTTGACAGTTACTATATAAAGCAGCCGTTTTTGACAAGTACAAAAGATGTAAAATTGGCTGATTCGCTTGCTCAATCAAGCAATGCCAAAGTACAACGATTTGCCAAAATAATGGCAAACCTATGATATGGCCTCATTCACGATATATGCAAATAAGTTACTTCCACTTGAAGGAGGATACCACTATGACAACGGTAAGCACTCCAGCCGTGGTATAACCCTTGCTACCTATCGAGCTTGGCGATTATCAAAAGGTATTAGTACGACTACCATTGACGACATCAAGCGCATCACTATTTCAGAAGCAAAAGAAATTTACAAAACATGGTATTGGGACGCATTGATGGGCGATTTTGTGAAGAATCAGGCCGTGGCTGAAATTATGGTAGATGGCAAAGTGAATGGAGGTTTTTCGTTGGTCAACCTGCAAAAACAGTTGGGCATTATGGCCGACGGTAAAATGGGAGCCAAAACCTTGGCTGCTATCAACCAAGCTAATCAGGCAAAACTGCACGCCAAACTCTTAGCCGACCGCAAAGCTCACTATGCCAACCTTATTAGAGCTCAGCCCCAAAAATACGCTCAATACAAAAACGGCTGGGCAAATAGGCTGAACAACTTTGTGTTTGAACATAGCAGCGAAATTGGAGCAGGAACTATTGCAATAGGCTTACTAACAGCGTATTTTCTTTTTAATACAAAACGACATGGATAAGCTCTTGTTACAAGTAGTATTGGGTGGATTAGGAAGCTGGGCAGGCAAAAAAACCGCTCAGGCTCTCAACGACAAGCCTAATGAGATGGCCTATACCATTATGGGGTCTATCGTTGGCAATCTGCTTTATTTTGGGATTCAGCGTAATCAACAAAAGCAGTTACCCTAATGGCTGCCAAGCAACTCTATACTGCCATTCCATTGTTAGACGAATCCGAGGCCACGCCAACGGCAGTAAAAACGTTGGGTAGTGGTATTAAAAAAACAGTTGGGTTTGTTTCGATTAGTCAGTTAGCCGACCGATATGGTTGTCATCGGCACACCATCCGAAACAGAATCCTACGAATTTTAGCAGAAAAAACGATTGTTGGTTACAAGATAGGAGACCGTATGATTCCACCGAATTTACTTTCGGTTTTTGTTGATTGGTATGGAGAACCTTAGCTTTTACTCTGTTTTGATAAGTTTAGGGATGCTAAAAAACTTTGCCGTTGGTGAAGTTTTTTTTGCTCATGTACAACATCGTACAACATTGTACTACATCGTACAAGGCTGTTTGCGCTGTGTAATAATGGTATATACCTTAGTCCTACACAAATCACTAAATCAAGTAAAAAAATGGTTAAATACGATTTCACCAAAATTAATAATGACGCAAACGGAAACCCCCGTTATGTTGTGCATTTTTTAGACCTGTTAATTCCAACAGACAAACACCATCCACTTGAAGAACAATACAACATAGCCGTTAAACGAGCTAATAAAATTGGTGGCAAAAAGTACCACAACAAATCGTATGGAGGGGGTATTGTTTTCCAGTCATACAATATCAATGATTTAGCCAAAAAGATTGACAAAATCAAAGACGACGCTTCAAAACCCAACGTTACAACCCCAAAGAAAACTACTGCTAAAGCAAATTCAGCAAATAAAACTAAAGCAACGACCAAAAAAAATTTGTTGGGCGATTTTGACGACAAGCACCATACCGAAATGTCTGACAAAGAATATCTCCAATTCATTAACCGACAAGCCCAAAAACTCCGTGAAAAATCGGGCATTAAGAAAAAAGAAACCAAAACGCTGGTGTATTACAACCTAAGTAGCAAAGCCGCCAAGAAAAAGGCGTTTGAGAAGTTTAAGAGATAAGCATACAATAACTATGAAAAACGCTAAATCATCTTTGCAGGGTAATATCATTACGCCGCAAAAAAACATTAAAGCATCATGGTTAAAAGCCGCTACGGATATTAGCCCACAAAATGCTGACAAAATTTTGTTTTTACGAAAATTTGACAACGAAGATTTTGAGTTTGAGCCATCTATCGAACCGCATTTTACAGAAAATAAAGCAATTGAATATTTGCTTTACAATAAAATGATTGATGATAGGTATTCGATGCAAAAAGAGGACATAGTTTATTTTTTAACTGATAAGGGAAAAGATAAATTAGCTCAACTTAAAGCACGTTATCAAACGCTTAAAAATGTAAAAGCTGGAGTTGATATGTTTCCAGAGTACTCAGTAACAGAAGCGAAAGCAACTCCAAATGAACCAAAGGCAGAGCAAAAATTTAAAGCAGCATCGAAGCTAAAGCCTGAACCAGGGCCAAAGACAGAAAAAGCATCGCCACCACCAAGCCCCTATATAGAGGTTTCGCATAAATCTGCCGAAAGTACCTATTTTAGAAAAATTGTAAGTCTTTCCAAAAAGTCAACGAAAGATAACATCTTAAAAGCTCTTCGTGCGCTTCAAAAGGCTATTACCAGCCGAGTTATCCGCAAAAATTCACCTTTTGCGAAGGAGATAGAGCAAATACAAAGTATTTACCTCAAAATCCTTAATGCAGGAAAAGCTCCATATCAGGTGAAACTTTCCGATGAAGATTATGCCAAATTCGTCTTGTTAGCAGGCGGAGAAAAGGTGTATGATTCCGTTCGTGTACTGAATACGGCTTTCCGATTTTTAGATGAAGATGGTACAGTACGCATCGGTCAAGACAAAGCAAAAAGTTTGCTCAAAACGTTTAAGAACGTACAAATTAAGGCTGAACAACCTTATGCAAGCGAAGCCAAAGAGTTTCTTAACTACTTGCACAATCAAGCCGACAAGCCAAGCCAAGCAGGATATAACCTAAAGCCAAGTCTTTCTGGCCTTCATGGATTTCAGGGTTTAGGTTGTGCCTGTTCTCCTACCCCACTCACTGGATTAGGGAAATTACCCGATACCATGTCGGCTCCAGCTGTCATGGATTTGAAATACCAAACCTACAATTTTACAGGTGACTATTTAGAACTCATTGGCAAACCACAACTCAATTTCAGCCTGATGGTATGGGGTCAACCGGGGCAAGGTAAGAGTACGTTCAGTATTGCCTTTGGCAACTATTTGGCGCAACATTTTGGCAAAGTTGCGTATCTAAGTAGTGAGGAATACGGCAGCTACACCCTTCAAGATAAACTCAAACGAGTGGGGCAGATTTCACCGAAGCTATTCTTCATCAAGAACCTTCAAGAGTTTAAGCCCACTTATGATTTTTTATTGATTGATTCAGTCAACAATTTTGGTTTAGGCTTAGAAGAATACCGTGCCTTGCGTGCTAAATACCCTAACATCGGCATTGTCCTCATAATGCAAGCAACCAAGGGAGGGCAATTCCGTGGGGAAAAAGCATGGGAACATGACGTGGACACCGTTATTAAGCTCGAAGCAGGCAAAGCCTTTACGACCAAGAATCGTTTTAAAGAATTAAGTCAAATTACCGTCTTTTAACATTAAAAACGATGCCCTATAATCAACCTATCAACGGCGCAACCGTCATACTGGCCGAACTGGAGATAAAAAATAATCCAGACCTGCCCGTAGTGGACGTAAACCGTGTACGAGGGGGTACTCACGCCGTAAGCACGCTGACAGAGCGAGACAATCTTCCGTCCACCCTACGCAAAGCCAACATTACCCGTTGCTATGTTGCTCAAACAGACAAATTCTATTTGCTCAAAAACGGCATTGCCAACACTAATTGGATAGAAGATAACAGCGGAGCAGGCGGCCCTACCACGGTATTGGGCGGCTTGGCAAAAGATAACCTCAACCAAACGGCACTCAGCACTACAACCGACGGCCAATTGGCCTGCAATACGGGTCTATTGGCCACCCCACAAGGTGCAGTTATAGTAGCCGTAGGGGGCAAGATTGTTCGCACAGGCGATGCTCTTAAAACCTTAGATTGTTATTTCAGCCGTGATAATGGCTCAACAGCTTTGGCTATTGATTCATTGGCTATTGGCGATAAGTTGTACTGGAATGGCTCAGTTGCAGGCTATCAATTGGGTTCGGGCGACAATGCCAAGCTATCTTTTATCTATGTAAAAGCAGTTGGCACACCCACACAAGGCAGTAATGAGGTAGTCATTACCCAAAGTACCCCCTTAGCGGTGTGGCCGATTACGCACAATCAATCGTATGCCTATCCTGATGTTATCGTTCTTGACGACAACAACCAAACGCTTGATTGTATCTACGAATACGTGGATGCCACGCACCTAAACATCATTTTTGATGAACCCATGACAGGCAAAGCGATTTTGCATTAATATAATTTTTTACCTTAAATCAATTTTTTCCCAATGGCAAAGAAAAAAATCCTGATTAATCACGACTTTAATCAGAATGAAATCCAAAAAACCGTCGTCGAGAACTTAGCGTCCGCTCCAAGTTCGCCCAAAAAAGGGCAAATCTACTATGACACCACGCTCAACGCTTTTGGGGTCTATAATAACAGCACGTGGATTTACCTTCAATATCCATCGGCTACGGAAAACACCGCCAACACCTTAGCACTTCGTGACGCAAACGGACGATTCCAAGCTGCCGACCCATCTGCCGCTCAGGACGTTGCTACAAAAGCGTATGTAGATGCGATTCAACAGGGTATCGCTTGGAAAGCCTCAGTGCGTGCTGCCACAACTACCGCAGGAACATTAGCCAGTAGTTTTGCCAATGGTAGTGTAGTTGACGGCGTAACATTAGCCACAGGCGACCGTATTTTGATTAAAAACCAAAGTACAACCTCAGAAAACGGCATTTATACTGTAAACTCGTCGGGTGCGCCTACTCGTGCTACCGACGCAGATACCGCAGCCGAATTAAAACAGGCCGCCGTGTTCGTACAGGAAGGTACGACAAATAGCGATACAGGCTGGGTGTGTACCGTTGATGGAGCTATCACCGTAGGCACAACCGGCTTGACGTTCGTGCAATTTACGAGTGCCTCTGTAAACTTTGCAAGTGCTGCCGAAGCCGAAGCTAAATCGCTAACCAACAAAGCGGTTCCGCCATCTGCCTTAACTAATTTTGGTCGTGTTTACACCACTCAAATTACAGGTGATGGAACAACTACTTCTTGGACGGTTACGCACAATCTGAATACCCGTGCCGTCAATGTCAGTATTTCGGAAGCCGCTTCGCCCTATGATGAAGTGGTGACAGGTAACTCACGAACTACCGTGAACGCTATTGCGATAGTGACCGATACACCATTTGCTAACGGTGTGGTCTATGACGTGATGGTAACAGCGAAGTAATCTGAAAGTAAGCCGTTTGAATCAAGCGGCTTACTAATTCCCTAAATCAATGAAATTTAACGTAAAGAATCCTACCGAGCCGCTTGATAGGTCAAGCGACCAGTTACTTGTGGTTAATCCAACTACTCGCAAACTGGCGCAGCGACCTATTTCGGACGTAATGAACCTAATTGATAACCTTACCAGCACGGATACGGATAAGCCCCTGACGGCCAATCAAGGAAAAATTCTAAAAGCCTTGATTGATGCGTTAGCCAGCAAGACCAAGGCGGTTTGGTTGTTTAATCCAATGGTAGGGCAAATAGACGCTATCCAAATTAGGAGAGCCTATAACTTTACGTTTAGCATTGAGGTAGCGTACAATTGCCAAGTTATTACACAGCCGCCAGCGCAATCGCTTGCCAACACCAACTATGTGCTATCTTATCAAGCCACGGCGGCTAATTCCGTATTGGTTGTTATTGTAGAGACTGTGGATGGTAGCACGTTCAACCCGGGTGTGGCGCAATTATCGTTCGATTTAGCCACTACAACCCCCACCGTATCGCCCAATACTTCATTTGATGTAACGGTGAAGGTCACTAATTCAGGCCCCAATCCTGCTACCAACATTGTTTCGGAGGTGTATTTACCCGTAGGGATGCAATTAGTGCAAGTAGCATCGTCAAGCAGTTACACGTATTCGTATTTTGTAGAAAGCCGTACGTTACGTTTTTTCTACACTAATTCAGTTGCGTCATCAGCCAACGTACAGGCTGTAATTACGCTCAGAGGTACACAAACGGGCAATATTACGGGGCAAATAGTAAGCTGCAATCAAGCGAACGTCAACGCTCAGGCAGGTAACGGGATTTTAGGCGAAATAGACGACGATACACTTGCCATTACCATTCAAGCCGTTACGGTTGATTTGTCATTGGGTATGAGCATAAGCAATAGTAACCCAACGGTCAACCAAACGCTTACTATGACCGTGACACTCAGCAATTTGGGTAGCAATAATGCTACGAATGTAATCTGGAGCGGTGAATTGCCAAGCGGATTAACTTTTGTGGGTGGAAACGGTGTTAGCTACAATGCTACTGCCAACATGGTGAGTGCCACCGTGGCCACAATTGCGCCGTCCGTGCAAGATGTACGAACGTTTCAAGTGTCGGTCAAGTCAAATGCTGTGCTTACGACGCAAAACATGGTAGTTAGCATTGCACAAGTAACCGAAACCGATAGTAATACCGCCAACAATTCCGCAGCGGTTTCAATGTATGTGCAGGGGGTAAGCAATAACCCCGACCCAGCCGTAGCTACCGACGGCGACGTGTGGCTATTAGATGCTGAATATCAAGTAGTAGGCGATGCACAATATGGAGGCGGTACAGGCAATGAATCAGGCACTCGTAACCTGAACGCTTACCTTAATACCGATGTCAGCGAACGTTATCCGCAGGTTAATACCAATTTCACCTTATCTATCTACTTGCGTAACGATTCAAGCAATGCTTACACCAACGAAACCATTTTATTAACCCTTCCTACGGGTATTAGCTACGTGTCGGCTGTTACCAACAACTACACGTACAACAACAACATCATTACTGTAACCATTAGCAGCCTACCCGTAGGGGGTATTGTATTGGCACAAGCCTTAGTAAAGGCCACTACCACAGGCGCAAAAACCTTAACAGCTACACTCAATAACAGTATTCATAGTGCCAGCGTGAGCGTTACTCCACAACAAACACAGCGTGACATTTCGGCTTTTTTAGCCATAGATGCCACCAACACAACACCCGCTTACAACGAGACCATTACCGTATCGCTATATGTTCGCAACGATTCGGGAAGTGCTTATTCCAACGAAGTGTTTAGGCATATCATACCAAGCGGCAAATTACAGTTTGTTGCCTTCACCAATAACCCAAGCAGCATTGCAAGTGTAAATCAAGGGGTACTTACGGCTTCGCTCAATTTATCAGCAGGTGCTGCGGTGTTGATACAATTTACGGCAACCGTCATTGCTTCATCCGCAGGGGCGTTTCAAATTACAGAAACCATAGACGGAACTATTCACAGCGCAAGTAAAACAATTAACTATGGCAATTAACATTATTCGTCAACGCAATAAAAATACCAATGCGCTACGGTATCTGAAAGAGAACCGCACGGATTCACGATATTTTAATGTGCAAGTGGCCACACCGCAAGCGGCTGATATTTTGCAAAGTTTTACGCAGACCCGATTGGTCAAAACGCCTAAGTTGAGTATTCCATTGACAAACAGCGTAACGGGACAAATCAGGTGGTCGCTCATTCCATCATTCAGCTTGCCAAGTCATCGAGAATTGATATTTCAAGGTGCAGGCCGTAATCAGTTAAGAGCCACGGGGCGAGATGTGTTTGACGTGGGTTTTACGCACCTTGACGAAACCCGAATGATAGACACCGTTGATTTTTATGCGAACGGAAATCCGCCAAACGGTTGGTCAAGCCCTATTCCTAAATCAAAACGAGCTTCCAACCTAAGTACTTCCTATTATACTCAGGGTGGTATAGGCATTTGGTGGGCAGGCGACCCAAGCCAATGGGCAAGTGTCTATTTTGAAAATTCAGCAACACAAAATTTAGGCGTGGCAACCCGTGCCTTGGATGGTCTTTGGGTTAAATATGGCTCAACGCAAGAATTTCCCTACGACTGGATATTGTGTGACGTAGAGAATATTGGCAATGGAAACGAAAGCTATTTTCAAGAACACGCTAACCTTTGGGTGCATTTGGTCAAAACGGCCAAAAACATGGCTCCAAAGTTTATGACCCTTGAACCGCAAGCCTATCAAGCATTCAACAATCCACAAATAAGCCACTACACGAATCGCCCCGTTCCGACTACCCCTGCGGTTTGGCAAACCCCAGCCGTAATGACTACCAGCAGTCAAAACAGGGGGATGCCCAGCCAAAACGTAGGATTGGCCGTAAAAGATATTGTTGATTACAACGCAGCGCATAACTACAATACGTTGCAAGATTTTTTACCAAATGGTACATATACCAAAATTGTGTGGATAAACGACACACAAGCCGTCACCGACGGCACAATTTACATTGACCACTACGCTAACGATGCCAACAATTACTATCGAGGAAACAACTACCTCACTAATTTGTTGGCTGTTCAGGAAATCAATAAAGTAGCCGCAACCAGCAAATACCGGATGCCGTGGATTTGGTTGTTTAGCCAAAATAATCAATCGGTTCAAGTAGCCAAACGCTATCCTTACGGTAATAGTTATGTGGAGCATATTAACATTTTTCCTGATGTGCCTGCTCCAGCGGCTATTGCCGAAGGCATGGCCATCTTCAACTTTATGACAGGCATTAAGGCAGCCGTATTGTGGGACGATGCACACGACCTTACCGCAGGAATAGGTGTTGCGCCTATTGTGAACGGCTCATTTAATAATGCCTATAACGGACAAGACAGCCACCGCTATTACCACAACTACGACCACTTTTTAGGTGGATTGTGGCGTATGTTTCACAATCACAAGCACGTATTAGATGGAAACGAAATCTATTTAAACGAGCAAACGGAGGTAAGTTACGACGGCGGAAATTCGTGGCTAAAATTCAATGCTTTGCAACTTAAACAATTGGGTCCAACCTGCCCAATCGTTCGGCAAGTGGTTAATCTGGCAGGTTCACGCAAGCGCACGCTCATTGCAGCGCAAGTGCCGTATGCAGAAGGAAGTACCGAAAACACCGTTCGGGTGCGCTATAACGCCAATAACATTTATTGGGAAGATACTATTGTTTGCACAGGCAATGAAGTTGTTTTTGGAGAGGCAATTATGGCTTAATCTTTAATTTACAACAAATATGAACACACAGGACATTATTACCATCTGTTTTGTCATTACTACTGGCATGGGTTTAATCGGAGTTTATATTAAACTCATTAAGACAATAGATAACCAAGAAAAGCTATTGGAGGGAATCAATCAACGCCTCAGTACAGTCGAATATAATCAGCGAAACAAGTTAGAAATAGTTGCTGACATGAAAGATAAACTTAGTATGTTGGCCAATACAGTAGATTCTCACAAAAGTAGCATTTCAGAACAACAGACAACTATACAAAAGCTGGACAAATACACAACACAAATCTTTGAGCGGTTAAAAAGCATTTCTGAAAACCAATTAGAAATAAAAGAAACCGTAAAAAGCATTAATGATTCTATTAAATCAACGCCAAAGAGAAACACCAAATGAAAAATCAAGAGATTGAACAAATCAGAACCATCTTGACCATCCTAAGCATTTTAGGATATACAATTGTGGCGGCAGTAGTAGTAATGGTGGGTTATGTGGTCATCAGGCGGTTAAAAAAACAATCGGAAGCATCATTTTACCCTAAACAAAACGACGCAGACGTACCCCCTTATCCAACAGCCTTTAAAAGTTTTGTTTATACACTCGTAGCGGCCTTGGGGTTATTAGCTTATCAGTTTGTTGAAATAGTCTTGGACAAAGCAGGCTATGAACTCCAGTTTTCGACCAATCAATTTTTATTCCTTTGGCTTATTGGTGGTATCATCACGGTAACAGGGAGCAGTTACCTATTGCGTGAAAACAAAATTGATGCAGTACACGATTGGTATGAGCAACACCCCGAATTACGGCTTATTACCCTGAGCGTTGCTTTGTATCTGATAATTGTTTTGCCGCTGCATTGGCTTGACAGTTCTCGCCCTATGTTAGATTTAATGTGGCTACAAAGTTTATTATTTGGCTCATTAGGCTTGGCATGGTTTCATACGTTCGCCCGGCTACTAATGCGATATAGCTATCCAACGCTTGATAATTTTATGAGGGGGACAAATGACCAACAAGAACCCATTGTGCCTAATGCAAACGAAACATTTCAAAATTTACCAGCATGGCTACAATTAATAATTTCAATGGTAGTATTACTTGTGTGTGTACTCATTCAAGCCATTATTTCAAAAATATTGTAGGTAGGGTAATATGTACCTCCCTCCTACTGTTGGCAATTGGTTGTTCTTCTGCCGATTTTGAAAGCCCAATTCGCCCCAAAAAAGCACAAAGCTCAAAAACGACCGAAAAGAAAGTGCCGTCAAGCCAGCCTGACCGTCCGTTGGCTAATACTAATACTATCAAGGGGGTATTATTTGCCCCCCTACCCTCACAAGAAAAAGGGGTACGTGACCGTATTATCGAATTATTTGAAAAGGAACTACTTAACCACACCGAAACTGAGGGGGCTAATAGTTCGCCGCAAATCAGGATGGTGTTGGCTCCTGCAAATTTGAAAAAAGAAGCCTATTGCGCCGCTACGGTGAGTTGGTTATATGTAACGGTTGGTGTGAAAGGATTTAAGTATTCGGCTTGGTCGCCTAATTTGTTTCCTGCCAACCGAGTAATCTATCGCAGAAATGATGCGCTCATTGGTTTCGATAAAATTCAAAAAGCTGACGTAGCAGGCTATTACGTGGCCGCAAAAAAAAGAATTGGCCACGTAGGGGTATTTCAACGAACACCTGAACCAAAATCGAATTGGTGTTTTGTGGCAGAAGGTAATACCAGCCAACAGCACCAACAAGGCTTTTTTATCAAGGTGCGCTCCAAGCGTGAAATTTACATGGTTAGCAACTTTTTAGACTGAATAGTATGTATTTATCCCCTAACATAACTGAATCGGGTTTTAGCTCTACTGAGCTTCAAAGTCGTCTTGCAGTCTATCAAGATTTGAGAAACCGAGCAGGCGACACCATACGATTGGCCGCTCAATTGACCAACGTCCCCGAACAAGTGTTGTATGCCTTTGCTATCATCGAAAGCAATGGTAATCCACGTGCAGGGGGTAATAGTCGCTATCAGGGCTATATGCAAATAGATACGGGTACAGCTACGGTCGAAATCTACTACGCTCACAAACAAGGCCGTTTAAATTTGGAGCTTCGGCAGACCTTAGCCAAGCTCATTACACCAGCAGCGTTAGCTTGCATAACAGGCCAAATGAAAAACGAAACGTTGCCAAGCTGCCAAGTGATTACCCGTAATATGCTATGGAATCCACTTCTCAATTTAATGGTTGGAGGTCTATATCTAAGGCGTTTGATGAACCGCTATACTGAAAACGGCCAAGTTAGGTACGACAAGGTAGTAGTGGCCTATAACCGTGGGGCGCATATCGAAAATAAATTTCCCATGCAGGGCTTATCGGTGCAACAAGTCTATAATCAGGTAACTAAATACATTAAAGGAGCATTGGGCAAAATCACCCAGCAATACATTGCCAAGTTGATAGGCCAAAACGGCATTTTGCCTGCCTTATCTAATTTTGCATAAATCACCCTAAATTCAATTTGAATATGATAGGAGCAACGTTTGCAATCATTCAAGATATTGCAGAACTCAGAAAGGTTAACCCAACCAACAAAACCAAACTATTTTACCTCATTGAGCAAGGAAAAGAGGGGCATTGGTATTATGATTCTGCCGATACAACTTCTACCGATAACGTAGGCACTATTGTAGTAAGCACTACGGGCGGACGGCGGTTCAAACGAATCACAGACAAAGAAGTGTATCCAGAATGGTTTGGAGCGAAAGGAGACGGAACTACTGACGACCGAGATGCACTCTATTATGCTTGCCAGTTTGCTTCACTCAATAAAAAAATTGTATCGCTGAGTGCCAATACAACCTATGCCCTTGCTTCGCAATTACCAACCTTTGACAATCTAACCATCGAGGGCAACAATGCAACCTTAAAAGTATCGGGAGCCAATACTGGCATTAACGTAAATAGTAATAGCAACGTCAAAATTAGAAATCTTAATTTTGACGGAGGTGGAAGTGGCACAATATCGTCAGGAGTAGCCAGTTGCTTGGTTTATGCCTATCAGCCAAATCGTCTTACTATTGAAAATTGCAAGTTCAATAACAGTCGCAATGGAGGGGTTTGTGTCATAGAAGGCACTAATGTACGCATCCTGCATAATGAGTTTACCAACAACAACGGCTATTATGACGTAGCTTGTGGTTATGGTGTAAGCACCACTAATTTCACAAACGTTCACATCATTGGAAATACTTGTACGTCCTCAGTCGAATTTGGAGTACACGTGCAAGGGGTGGGCAAAAATATTTTTATTAAGCGCAATTCCGTTTCTAATAAGAAGAAATACGGTATTGTGTGCTACACCAATACTACTGGCGCACTCAAAATTGAAAACATAGTCGTCAAAGGTAATGTTGTGGAAGACGTTCAAAACGACAATACAAATTTTTCTGGATTCTTAGGAGGGCCCGGTATATATATGTCAGATGTTTACGATTTTACGGTGTCAGGCAACATATTGCGCCGTACTATGATTAACCGTACCGAAGTACCATTAAATACTACTTTACCTCCCGGTTCTATATCTATCAATACCTGCTCAAAGTACAATGTTGTTGATAATATCATCGAAACTACCGAAGGCTGCGGCATAGCTATTGGCCATCCTGATAGCTCCAGCGCATCCAAGGCGGCAATTATTCGAGGCAATAGCATTGTAGATGCGAAAAAGTATGGTATTCGTCTGATTGGGCAAGTAGAATTGACCATTGCTCAGAACGATATTACAGGCCGAACCTCTAACGGTACAATAGGCATAGACTGTACTAACGCTGGAAATAGTGGTTTGTATAGCTTAAACATATCTGACAACCGTATTACCATTTGCGATATAGGAATTGAAGTATATAAGAATACAGGCATGACCACACTTCCCGAAAACATTGTCATTGCCAACAATATTATTACTGATTGTACGCAGCAGTATATGTACTTAGACCAACTCAATAATTTGACCCTAAAAGGAAACATTTGTGCAGTCAAAAGTGTGGCTCATACAGCAAACGTGTATGCGCTATCACTAAGTACGTGTACCAATGTAATTATATCCAACAATCAAATTGTTGGCAAGTCGGGCAATTTATTAAGCCGTGGGCTTAATACGGCCTCATGTGCCAAAGTGTTAGTAGTCAATAACACCATCTTGAATATTTCTAACCAACAGTACATTTTTGCCGTAGGAAGTAGTACAAATATCTATTTTTATGGCAACAACACCGACCGCCTATCTAATCCGCTGTTTAGTAAATTCAACGTATCGGCTACTGACGACCCCTACAATGATAGCGATATTTCGGTGCGCTGGGGGACGGCTATCCCAACGGGATATTGGTCAGCAAAAGGGTCTATTGTTTGGAATCAAAACGCTGCCAGCGGCCAGCCGTCGGGTTGGATATGTGTTACCGCAGGTACACCCGGTACATGGAAGGTGATTAGTACGTTGCCGTAAACAAAAAAATTGTATCTTTGCAATGCGGTGAGGGCTTTGGTGTCCCCGTCAGGCTCATAACCTTGACACTCGCAAGTTCGATTCTTGCCGTCGCTACTATACAAAAAGGCCAAGCAAATCTGTTTGGCCTTTTTTGGTATCAATCTAAAATCATTATTTTAATTTTTCTTTTTAAACGGTTCATTACCTTTTTAAAATCTTCCGCAGAGCTTTCTGAGGTATAAATAGCCAATTCAAATAAATCGTTCAAAAGAGTTTGTTCATCTAAATATACCTCTAACGCATTTCGTTTGAGAAACTCAAAAAGAGCTACTACCGCCACACGTTTATTCCCATTAAAAAAAGGATGATTCTTTATTAAAGCATAAAATAAAAAAGCTGCTTTAGAATGAAGGTTTGGATACTGTTCTTTGCCAAAATAATTTGCTTGAACCTGAGCAATAATACCTTCCAACTTTCCTGCATATCTTGTATGAAACGCTGGAATGTCCTCTGAAAAGGTTTCTCGTATGGCTATTAAAGCGTTTACTATACGCTCAAAATCATCTATTTCAAGGTAATCGTAAACTCTTTTCATCATTTTTTCTTAACTAATTTGCTTCCTTTTTTATCATATTCAGCCAAACGATTTAAAACAGGCTTCAATTTTCTTAACTCTTCAATAGTTACCCCTTTAATCTTCTGATTCACCTTTTTCTTATGATATATCTCCGTTGGTTTTGCTACAATTTTCTTTCTTACAGAAGAACGCTCCCATCGAGATATTTGCCCATCAGCATAGTGAACAACTACATCGAATCCTTTATTTTTAAAAATACGTGCCTTTACTAATGCTTCACTTTTTAAAGCATGGCTACTTTCAGGTCGAGATATACCTTCTTTTTTGACAACCCATTGAGTGTCCGACTTGACCACATGAATTTTACCATTTTTTTTCATTTTGCTACCTAATGGATAGTACACAGACTAATTTAAAACAAAAGTACGCCAATATAATCATTTTTATAGGCTTACCCCCCGAAACTTCAAGTAATTGTAAAGCGTTCGGCGAGAGATTCCCAACGTGGCCATTATTTCCGATGTGGTTAGCTTTCTTTCTTTATAGAGCGTTTCGGCGGCCATAGCCGTTTTTTGCGCCTCCTTAGATAACCCTTTCGGGCGGCCTCCTGTTTTACCCCTTGCCCTTGCTGCCGACAGTCCTGCCAAGGTACGCTCTCGAATCTTGTTTCGCTCAAACTCCGCAAAAGCCGCAGCAATCTGTAAAAACAGCTTGCCGTGCGAAGTGGTGGTATCAACAGGTAAACCCGTTAAGGTTTTTAGACCAACGCCCCGTTGGGTTAGCTCTTCAATGGTTTGCACCAAGTCAACCAGCGAGCGGCCAAGGCGGTCTAAGTTCCATATCACCAGTACGTCACCACTCCGTAATTTGCCCGATAGCTTTGCAAACTCAGGACGTTCTTTGGAGGCCGTTGCACCCGATTCAAAATCAGTAAAGAGTTGCTCACAACCTTCTTGCCTTAGTGCATCAAGTTGAAGGTTGGGGTTCTGGTCGTCACGGCTCACACGAGCATAGCCTATTTTCATGTATTGTTTACTTTATTAATCGAAAAGTAAATATAGTAAACAAAGAAAAAGTAAACAAGATAAATGCACAAGAATTGAGCCAAATAAAACAACAAACTAAACACTTAGGTTTGTTTACTTAAACGAGGGTTTTATGCTGCCTCGTATGTTTCTGGGCAATTATGACTAAGTGTGTGATTATAAGGATAAATTGATAAAACGCATACTTTGTAATCGTATAGAAGAAAAGTGTGATTTATTTTGATTTGGATAAAAGATTTTTTAATTTGACCATTAGTAAAGAGCAAATTTGACCAAATTTCTTTCATAAAATCAGATGCGAAACATTCAATGGCTAAAGTTTTCGGAGATAAACCTTAAAGACCCTTTTTTCAATTCTTTGAAAGAAGACTATAATGAATTTGAAAATTGGTTTATCAAAAAATCTCAGGAGGAAGCCAAGGCATTTATATTGTCTTCCGAGAAAGGTTTAGAGGCTTTCCTTTTTCTTAAAAGTGAAGAGGGCGAAATTAATGATGTCATTCCTCCTTTACCTGCATCGAAAAGACTTAAAATAGGCACTTTTAAGGTAAATCCTCATGGAACAAGGCTTGGTGAAAGATTCATTAAAAAGATATTTGATTATGGAATCAAGTATAATTTTAAAGAAGCCTATGTTACTGTTTTTCCGAAGCATAGTATCCTAATAGACCTATTGCAAAAATATGGATTTGTACATAGAGGAGTCAAAAAAACAGCGAATGGTGAAGAATTAGTGCTTGTCAAGGACTTCAAAACCTTCAATAATGACTTACTCTTGGACTATCCAAGATTTCAATCAACAGGAGTAAACAAGTACCTACTTGCCATTTATCCTGATTTTCACACAAGGCTTTTCCCTGATTCTATCTTAAATTCAGAAAGTTTTGATGTAGTAAATGATGTATCTCACACCAACAGTATTCATAAGGTTTATGTATGTTTTATGGATGTTAGTCAGCTACGAAGAGGTGACATAATAGTAATCTATCGTACCAAAGATGATAAAGGCCCAGCACACTATCGTTCCGTAGTTACTTCTATATGTGTTGTTGAAGAAGTCAGAACCAAAAAAGATTTTAAATCTTTTGCTGAGTATCTATCTTATTGTCAACCATATAGCGTTTTTTCATCAGAAGAATTATTGGACTGGTATAACAATAAAAATATTTTTACCATTAAAATGATGTATAATGCAGCAATCCAAAAAAGACTTACCAGAGGAATGTTAATTGAAGAACTAAAGATTAACGACAAAATGCGCTGGAATTTCTTTCAACTAAAGGATGACCAATTTTCAAAAATAATAACCTACGGAAAAGTTGATGAAAATCTTATTATCTATTAAGCCAGAATTTGCGGATAAAATTTTTGAAGGAACTAAACAATTCGAGTTTAGGAAATCAATCTTCAAAGATAAAACAGTTAGGAAGGTGGTGGTTTATGCGTCGTCTCCGATTCAAAAAGTAGTCGGTGAGTTTGAGATAGAGTATATCCTAAATACTAACCCCTCAACTCTTTGGGAAGAAACTAAAGAGTTTGCTGGAATCTCAAAGGAGTTTTTTGATGCGTATTTTAATAATCGAAAAATGGCTTTTGCTTTTAAAATTAAGTCCGTAAAATCTTATAAACAACCGCTTTGTTTAAAGAGGGATTTTAAAATTAACACTCCCCCTCAATCATTTATGTATTTGAATGATTAAGTCTATAATTCACCTTTTAGGGTATTAATTCAGGTTTTTTGGGTCTCTAATAACAAGTTGATCCTTACCTTTGTAAAGTTCAATTTTGCCTTTTGCCTTAATAAATGTTCCAACTTTAAAGGTTGTGTCTGGACGGCTCTTGAAAAGTTGAGCCACATCATTCCACAACAAAACTGTAAAATGAGTTGTGTCCTCCTTAAAATTAAAGAATGTAGGTATCCCTTTAATACTCTCCACTCGTCTTGCACTAAGGACTTTGCCTTTTAGGACAACCTCCTTGCCAATATAATTATATGATTCCTTTACAGAAATAGTATCTATCTTTTGTGCCGTTGATAAGAACGATAGGAATACCAATTTGGCAATAATCAGAATTGTATTAAACTTGGTCATCTTTGTTTTGGATAAATTTTAAAGAGTTTAACAGGCAAATATATAAGAAATTAACATGATTCCAGCACTTAATTGCATAAGTATTCCTATAATGTCTTTTTGAATATAAGTAATTAATTATCAGCGCAATTGAATAGTATCAATCAAAGCATCCCTACAAATTCGTAGGGATGCTTATTATTTACCCTAACAATCCCCCCAATTCGTCCTCAATAGACTTACGAGTGAGCTTGGCGTAAAACCGTTGGGTAGTCAGTACGTTAGTATGGCCAAGTATGGCCGAAACGGTCTCTATCCGTACTTTGGCTACGTTAAGCAAATACATGGCCATTGTGTAGCGAGCCGTGTAAGTCGTGATTTTAACATTCAATTCAGCCACACGACTAATTTCCTCCAAAAATTGATTGGTCTTATCCAGCGAAATAACAGGCGGCCTCCAGTCATACTTTTCCATGAGGTTTTTTACGGGCGGCAGGACCGGTATTTGAGCAAACACATCTGACTTGGTGCGCTGAATCACAATAAAGTCACAACGTTCGCCTTGCTGTACGTGCTGTTGGCGGTCAAACTTCACCAAGTCTGCATAGGTCATACCCGTATAACATTGTATCAGAAAGAAATCCGCTACCTTTTGGAGCCGTTCATTAAAATAGCTACACGTTTGCACCTTGGTTAAATCGTCTGCACTTAAATAAACCTTGGGCTTTGGCAAGTCTTTTTTTCCCTTGATATGAGCTATACAATTGTGTTCAAGGTAGCCGTGAGCAATAGCGTAGTTAATTATACGTTTCAGGGCTTGGGTATGTTTCAAAATTTGGTTGTTGGCATTGTAGGTTCGTAAATATCGTTGATACTGTTCTACAAATTGAGGGGTTACGTCCTCTAAAGCCAAGTCAGCTTTTCGTATCGAGGCCAAATACTTTTCTGTATTGTGCAAAAACGTAAACCAATTTTTTAGGGACGACTTTGCCACGTCGGCCCGGTGTTGCTCCAAGAAGGCACGATAACTTTTAAGCAACGTCATTTCGCCATTCTTGGTTTTGCTCAGATACAGCGTCCGAATGATGGTTGCATTACAGGTCTTGCCTTTGGCTAACAGGTCGTTGTAAATCACTTTGAGGTCTGTAATAATGCGCTCCAGTTGGATATTGTCTTGCGCCACGCTGCCAGACCTACCTTTAATACGTTGAGTGGGTTGATGCCACGCCGATAGCAAACAGCCAACTTTGGTCGAAAAGTCCGTGGCAGCAATACCGTTGACTTTAAGGCGGCAGTATATCCTAACTAATGGGTCTGCCTGATTTTTACTTTCGGTTCTTGGGAAGAACCTAACCGAGATACTCATTCTTTTTTTGCATGGTGTTTTTGGCAGACCAGTACAATCTATATGCAAGTTACCAACCCTACTGTCGAAATTTATCCAACGGTTTGGAGGGGTGGTACGGCTAATTTGCCTTGTACCACAAACTACATTGAAATAAGCGGCTGATTAAGAGACAAAACCCTCATTGTCACGACTTTGAGGGTTTTGATTGGCAAGAAAAAAGTAAGAGTATCGTTATTTTGTGGGAGTTGGGGGATTCGAACCCACGACCTCCGCCCTGTCAAGGCGGCGCTCTAAACCAACTGAGCTAAACGCCCTTTGCCTGCAAAATTAGAAAAATTAGTTTCAAGAAATCGTGGTACCGCCAATTTTTTTCGAAGAAAACCGACTAAGCAAGACAAAACCTATCACAAAAAGTACCAATAACATCAACACGCTATTCCGCATATTGGTGATTTGGTCTATCACCCCAAAGAGTAAGGTACCCACTACGGTAGATGACTTGTCGGTCACATCAAAAAAGCTGAAATAACTGGCGTTGTCTTCGGTATTTTCGGGGATGAGTTTGGCATAGGTGGACCTTGACAACGATTGAATACCTCCCATCACAGCACCTACCATCACCGCAAGGGCATAAAACTGGTTTTGCTCCGTAACCAAATAGGCTGTAATACAAATGATTACCCACACCGAAACCAAGACCATCAGCGCTCGGATATTCCCGATTTTTGAGGACAACTTACTGAATCCATACGCCCCGGCCACGGCTACCAACTGAATCAATAATACCGTGATAATCAGCGACGAGCCTGACATTTTCAGCTCAGTTTTACCAAAAATAGCAGCTACGTACATCACCGTCTGCACACCCATGTTATATACAAAATAGGCAATCAAAAACTGTTTTAGCAGGGGTAGGTGCTTCAATTGATGGAGTACTTTTTTTAGTTCTTTGAAGCCATTAAAAATCCAACTTCCTTCTGGTTTTTTGTCAAAGGTATTGTCGGGCAAATAAGCAAAGGGGTATTGGGCAAAGCCAGCCCACCATACCCCTACCGACAAAAAAGACACTTTACACGCATTGGCGCTCGAAATCCCTCCGTACCATTCGGGTTTGAGGAGCATAGTCAGGTTAAACACCATCAAAATGACACTGCCAATATAACCCATTGAAAACCCCCTGGCGCTCACCGAATCGAAACGGTCTTCGGTCACGATTTCGGGTAAAAACGAATTATAAAATACGATACTTCCCCCCCACCCAACTAAAGAGAGTATGAACAGAAACGTAGAAAAAGTAATGGTGTCTTTATCGAAAAAATAGAGCCCTAAGCAACAGATGGAGCCGAGGTAGCAGAAAAATTTCATGAATAGTTTTTTCTTGCCACTGAAGTCGGCCATGGCCGAAAACAAGGGGCTACCCACTGCAATAATGACAAAAGCAATGGAAACTGACAGGGTAAAAAGGGCTGAGTTTTTGAGGGTTATTCCTAAAAACTCTACGTACTTTTCACCATTTTTTACAAACGAAACTGCCGTTTCTTCAAAATAAACAGGAAAGATACCTGATACAATCACCAAGGCATGAACAGAATTGGCCCAATCGTACATGCACCAAGCATTGATAACCGAAGGATTATTTTTTTGCATAAAACAAGGTATTTCGGTTCAACTTTAATTTTTACATGGTCTGTGGGGACACAGACAATGGCGGTTGCCTACAAATCAACGAAGAACCTATGTTCTCTAACGGAGGAGTGGTAAAAACAGCTCAATTACGGCAATTTCGTTGAATTATTTATCGTTGGGTGGAAAAACCTCATTCAGAAATTCGATGACCGCCTTAGAAAACGAGTGGTTGGAATCACCCGCCACCATGTGACCTGCCTCCGACACGGTCACGCTGCGTACGTGAGGAACGGCATCCAAAAACTCAACCATGACTTGTTCGCTCACCACATCGCTAATGCCTCCCCGCACAATCAAGGTCGGAATGGTAAGACGATGGGCCGCCGCATACAGCCGTTCTTCGCTTCTGATTTTGTAATCAGGTTGTTTGGTTTGTTCTTTCCAGAGACGAAGCATTTGGGGATCCCAGTGCCAATACCAGCGTCCATCGGCCCGCAACCGAAGATTTTTCTCCAAGCGGTGCCTATCCGTAGGTTTGGGGCGATTTGGTAAGTAAGCCGCAACCGCTGAGGCGGCCTCCTCTAGGCTTCCAAACCCTGTATCGGCATTGGCCGACATAAAGGCAAAAATCCGCTCGATGCCTCGTTGCTCCGTTTTGGGGGCAATATCTACCAACACAATGGCACTGGCGAGGTTTTCGTCCGTTTCGCCTTCGGCCAACAAAGAGGTAATGCCACCCATCGAAGCCCCCACCAAGGCTGGTTTGGCCGATAATTGCGCAATGACGGCCTTGAGGTCATCCACCAAGCGTTCAATCCGATAGTCGGCATTGCTCGCCCAAGAGCTATCACCGTGCCCACGAGCATCTAATGCAATGGCGTACCATCCGTTTTCGGCAATCCATCGGGCGGTATCGCCCCACGAGTGCCGAGTTTGGCCACCTCCATGCAGCAACAAAACGGGTTTAGCCGTAGGGTTGCCGTAGCCCTCGCCAACCAGAAAAAAACCGGGGCTTACTTCAAATTGCAGAGTTTGCTGTTGCATGACGTGATCGAAAATAAACGTGGTGATGAAAACCTAAGGATATCTCGTTTTGCCGAACTATTTTGCGTCACAAGAATAACAATTTGTTACGTACCCACTACCTTTTCATTCATCTTTTCTTATGCGTGGACTCAACAAAGTACAGCTCATTGGCAATTTGGGCAAAGACCCCGACTTCCAAACCTTAGAAGGCAACATCAGCGTTGCCAAATTCACCTTAGCCACTACCGAACTATTCAAAGACAAAAACGGGCAGTTGCATAGCCAAACCGATTGGCACCAAGTAGTGCTATGGCGTGGATTGGCAGACCTTGCTCAAAAATACTTATCGAAAGGCAGTTTGGTGTACATAGAAGGCAAACTCAAAACTCGTAACTACAACGACCCAAGCGGCAACAAACACTATGTAACCGAGATTGTTGCCGAAGAGTTGATTTTGTTGGATAAAAAAATGGGAGAATAGCATGCGATTTATTTCGTTTATTACTCGACATCAAAAAATAACCGCAAGTTGTATGATAAAAGCCACAAAAATAATTCACCGAAACGAAACACGAATCAAAGTAGATTTCCCTTATAATCAGGCATTTATTGGCTTACTTCGCCGGATTGAAGGAGCAACATGGAGTCAAACACACAAGGCGTGGCATATTCCTTATACCAAAAAAGCCTTCGGGCAATTAAAAGCCTTGTTTCCCGACGTCCAAACACCACAAAACACAGAGCATGTAGTAGCTCAACCACAAACTCTCCCGACTACCTTACCAGAGGTTTCTTCCGTTGTGGTAGAGGTAATAGGGCGAAAAATCGTCTTAAAACTCCCTAAAAATGAGTTAGATACAAAATTCATCTTAACGTTTCGGTTTGCTCAATGGGAAAAAAACCAACGAGTTTGGCTGATTCCGAACTATGCCAACAACTTAGAGCTTATCAAAGCCTATTTCAAAGACAGAATTTCAAGCATCACTATTCATAAAGAAATAGAGGTAAAAACAATCACGGGATTTTCGGAGAAAATTGGGGAAAAAGACATTGTAGCTATAAAAACCAGTACAGGCAGGTTGAAACTACTCTTTGGCTTCAACAAGGCTTTGACTGTTGCTATCAAAAAAATGCCTTTTTGGAGCTGGGACAGCAAAAATAAATGGTGGAGCATACCGTTTTCGGAGCAGTTGTTTGCCCAAATTGAAGAGATAGCCCAACAAGAAAACCTCTCTTTACGATTGATAGAAGAACCCACAGCCACAAACAAAACACCTCGAAAATCGGAACATGAGGTGCCCAACTACCGTCCCTGCCCCCACAATATGATACTGAAGCTCCAAGAATTGCGTTATAGCGAACGTACCATCAAGACCTACAAAAGCCTTTTCGAGGAGTTTATCAACCATTATCCAACCGTAGAAATAGATAAATTAGACGAGCAAAAGATAGTTGCTTTTTGTCAGTATTTGGTCATTGACCGCAAGGTGTCGGCTTCTTACCAAAACCAGGCAATCAATGCCATTAAGTTTTATTATGAGCGGGTGTTGGGCGGGCAACGTAAATTCTATTTTTTGCAAAGACCAGACAAAGAACGAGCATTGCCTACGGTGCTGAGTACCACAGAAGTAACTACCATTTTGAAAGCCACCCAAAACCTCAAACACCGGGCAATACTAACGGTGATTTACTCGGCCGGACTGAGAGTTGGTGAACTTATCAATCTGAAAATTAAAGACATAGACTCAGAGCGAAAGCAAATAAGAGTAGAGCAAAGCAAAGGCAAAAAAGACCGATATACCTTACTTTCAATGAAAACGCTGGAGCTGTTACGAGTGTATTTTAAGGAATACAGACCCCAACTATACCTATTTGAAGGACAAGACGGCGGGCAATATACCGCTCGAAGTGTGCAGGCGTTTTTTGCTGAGATTTGCCATAAAGCAGGTATAAAAAAGAAAGTAAAGGTGCATACGTTAAGGCATAGTTTTGCCACACATCTTTTAGAAAACGGCACCGATTTGCGTTATATCCAAGTTTTGTTGGGGCACGAAAGCACCAAAACCACCGAAATTTATACCCATGTCACCACCAAAGGCTTTGAACAAATAAAAAGTCCTTTAGATGATTTGGATATATGAAAATATTTATGCACTTTTAACAAGTCCTTCGAAAACTCTGCGTGATAGAGTACCCAAGCGAAATTTTATCGTGCCAGAAGGAGTTGCAGATATAGCAGAAATAAACGCAAGTTTCTAAAAAATAAACGCAAGGGTTGCGTTTATTTGGATGTTATGGGCAAGTTTATGAAACGACACAGCAGAATGAAACAGACAAGAGACCCAACGACACTTAAGTTTGACAGTTCATAAGGACTGGCATTGAAATCAATATCCCAAAAAAGTAACATAAATAATAGTGGAGACCAGCGACCACTCACAAAACGGGGCGACACCGAAAAGCCAAACGAGTAGAAAAATTAAACATTTTATAAAATGAAAAACAATAGAACATTAGTTACAACAGTATTTTTTACGATAATACTGTTCTTTTTCTCAGTATCATACTCATTTGGACAAACTCGTTCAATGGGAAGTGACGGTATACTCGGAAAACTTCAAACTGTTATTGATGAAGCAGAAAAAAGAGATATGGAAGTCGTAAGAATAGAAGCAGACATTATAAGAACTACTAAAGAAACAATTAGAACGTTAGACCCTTCGTTCTCATATAGTATTATTGCAGTAGCGAGCAATAGAATACAGGATATTGATATTGAAGTTTATAAAAAGGTAAATTATGAATGGGTTCTAATTAAGAAGGATGATGACGCTAAAGATGCTGCTGCTGTTACTATACAACCTTCGGCTTACGCTGAATACAAAATAATAGTAAAGGCATATAAATTTTACACTGGATATGATGTAGGTCACTATGGATTAGCAATCATTCATGACTAAAAACCTGCCCATAACAAGGTATTGCCAAAAGCGGGGCTAAACGGCTTCGATTGGGCATTTGTGTAAGGTTCAACTTTCGTTCTTCGAATAAACTTTAGTGCAAAAATCCCCGCCTTCGGCAATACCCAAAACGTTAGGCGTCATTGTAACAACCCTATACCACAGACAGACAATAAATAAAATATGAAGGCAAACGAGACCAAAGTAGAAGACTTTTTATCATCAAACAAAACGCAATTCGTAATACCAGTTTATCAAAGAAATTATGACTGGACAACAGGACAATGCAAACAACTTTTGGACGACATCCTCGAAGTTGGAACAAGTAAAAAAATGAATGCCCATTTTATTGGAAGTATTGTTTATGTACACGATGATGTTTACACAGCATCAAGAATTAAAGAATTGACTATAATTGATGGGCAACAAAGATTAACAACTTTGACACTTATTTATTTGGTGCTTCATAGACTTGCAAAAGACTTAAAAAACGAAGGACTTGTCAGTGAAATTAGCGAAACATATTTGATTAACAAATTTTCACCAGAAGAAGAAAAGCTAAAATTAAGACCTACCGACAATAATGATAAAGCTTTAAAATATCTATTAAGAAGTGATGAAAACGAAGAGTATTCAGATTTTTCAAAACTAATTGACAATTTCAACTATTTCAAAGGCAGAATTACAGAAGAAAATTATCAAACAGTTTTGAAAGGACTTTCAAAACTAATGTTTGTTGAAGTTTCGCTTGACAGAGAAAAAGACGACCCACAAAGAATTTTTGAAAGTTTGAACTCAACAGGTTTAGAACTTGCACAAGCTGACTTAATTCGCAACTATATTTTAATGGGACTTAACAGAAAAGACCAAAATAAAATATATCAAAACTATTGGGAAGTAATTGAGAAACTTGCAAAAGATGAAACATTAAATGTAAGTAGAGTTTCGGATTTTATAAGAGATTATTTAACACTTGAAAACAAAAATATCCCCAACAAAGGAAAAGTATATTTAGAGTTCAAAGCAAAATATCCAACAACGACACTTGACGAATTGAAACAAATTTAGCAAGTATTAAATCTTTGGTTAAGCATTACAACAAATTAATAAATCCTAAAAATGAAAATGACAAAGATATTAGGCTTCAATTGGAATACATAAATCGACTTGAAATAAATGTGGCGTATCCATTTCTTATGAAAGTTTACGATGATTATTCGAACGGCATGATTAATAAACCAACATTCATTAAAGTTTTAGATTTGGTTCAAACTTTTACTTGGAGACGTTTTATTCTTGGCTTACCTACAAACGCTTTGAATAAAATATTTATGAGCTATGACAAAGTTGAGCCAACTAATTATTTACATACTCTATTCAAAAATCTTTGCTACAAAGGACTGGTGTGCAAGGTTTCCTAAAAATGTCTGAAGTAATTGACGCATTAAAGGTTAAAGATGTTTACAACATAAAATCTAAAAACAGAACATACCTTTTAGAAAGATTAGAGAACTTTGAGAATAGAGAGCCTGTAATGATAGACGGAAATACTGACATTACAATCGAACATATTTTTCCTCAAAATCCAGACCCAAAATGGAAAATAGAACTTGGTACAGATGATTATAATTACATAAAAGAGAACTATTTAAACACCGTTGGCAACTTGACACTTTCAGGGAATAACGACAAGCTTGGTAACAAACCATTTATTGAAAAAAGAGATTTAGCTGATGCAGGTTACAAAGACAGTAGACTTTGGCTAAACAAATATTTGACAATTATAGATAAGTGGGACAATATGAAATTGAAAGACGTTTTGACATAATAGCAGAACGAGTTTTAAAAATTTGGGACATTCCTAACATTGCAATTGATGAACAAACAGACAGTAATGAAGTAAATATATTTGATGCAGAAGACCCTAAATTTAAAGAATTAGAATATGCTGTTTTCTTCGACCAAAAGAATTGAAGTCAATCAAGTAGCAAAACTTTATATTGAAGTTTTCAAACAACTTTTTGAACTACAACCTGAAACATTTTTTACAACAGAACTTGGGAGCTAAAATTGGCTTAACAAAAACCCAACGAAGGCAACCCAAGACAAGCAGTTGCTATGTTTGACACTTATTTTATTGAAGGAAATATAGACAATATTGGGAAGTTTGAAAAAGATAAAATTAGCTTTGACTATATTCGACTTTGAAGACGAATTAATGATAAAATATGCAGAAGAAAAACAACGAACGCCTAACAAGGGTTTGAACGCAATGGGGGCAGAAGTGGTAAATTCAATGTTGTACTTCTATTTGGCATTTGTGCTAAATTCAACATTTGTAGCTAATCACCCCCACTGCGTCAAGCCCCAAACCGTTACCTGCAACCCTAAGAGACATCCTCTAAGAGTTCAACAGGCTTAAACATTGCAACAGGTTTAGGAATATCCGTAAACATACTTTTGACAATTACTTTTATTCCTTTTCCCATATCACCAAACAATCCATATACCTTCCAATCACACACTTCTTTGCCTTTTTTATCAACTGTTTTGCCTGAATTGCATTCTTGATAATCGGTTGATATTCCACCACAACAAGGGCATTGATATTGTTTGCTTGGAAATTTTCTTCATCTTCAATTGTATCAAAAACATACACTTCTGATAAATCAGGAAAGTTTGCGTTTGAAATAGTTGGTGTAGTTGCAGTTTCTCGATTTTGCAAATAGTTCCAAAGTTTCAAGTTCTGTTTTACCCATTACTTTGGCATATTGTGGCACTCTTTCACAAAGAAATGTAACTACGTTTTTCACTCTTTCTAAACCAGTTTGACCTGGCCAACCATTGTAAACTTCAACAATGATTTTATTCATAATTTCCGACTGCATAAGGGCAGCAGGTAACTATATTGCCAAAGGCAGGGCTGACGTAAGTTCATCAGCATTTGTAATTCTATTGTTCATTTGTACTTGTTTTGAAATTTTGTAATTCTAATCCCTGCCCTTCGGCAATATTTTTACGTTGGTGGCTATGCTAACAGACCAGAGTTTCGGAAGACAATAACCGTAACGACAAACTGAAAAAACTCATTCGCAATCGTAAAATAGATAGAACTATGCAAAAAATTAAACAGTTATCAAAAAAAGGATTTCAGGCTCTTTTAAAAATCAGTTTTAAAACTATTTATTTTAATTTCAAGTATTTGCCATTAAGGCAGGCCATAAAACTACCAATATTTGTATCGAAAAAAGTATATTTTATGAATGTTGGCGGGAAAATAATATTTGATTGCCCGATAAAAACGGGAATGGTACAAATTGGGTACGGAGAAGTTGGTATTTTTGATAGAAAAGTGTCAAGAAGTATTTGGAAGGTATCAGGGTCGGTAATTTTTAAAGGAAAGGCTAACATTGGTCACGGCTCAAAGTTGTCTGTGGGTGGAACTTTAATTTTGGGAAATAATTTTACAATAACGGCCGAAAGTTCAATTGTCGCATCTAACAAAGTCGAGTTTGGTGAAAATTGTCTGCTCTCTTGGGACATTTTAATAATGGACACAGATTTTCATAAAGTGAAAGACAAGGCTGAAAATATATTAAATCCATCAACTCCTATTATAGTAGGAAACAAAGTTTGGATTGGCTGTCGTTGCCTAATTTTAAAAGGAGCAATAATACCAGATAATTGTGTAATCGGAGCAAATTCTTTTGTAAGCAAACAGTTAGAAAAAGAAAATGCAATTTATGGCGGACAGCCAGCACGATTACTAAAAGAAGAAATAGTATGGACCGCATAATAAACGATAGCACAGCCACCAACAAGGTATTGCCAAAAGCGGGGCTGAACATCTTCGATTAGACATTTGTGCAAGGTTCAACATTCGTTCTTCGATTGAACTTTTGTGCTAAAAATCCCCGCCTTCGGCAATACCCGCTCGTTGGTGGCAATTTTAAAAACAGACACATTTTAACAAATGACACATATGAATATAGTGAATAAAATTGTTTCCGTAATACTTGCAATTTTTGGAATTATTGGAACAATTGCAAGTATTTCTTCGGCTGACAATGCCTTAAAACCATATCTAATAGTTGGGAGTATATTACTTTTTTTAGGTGGACTTTTATGGATTTTTAATTCCTTTGTCGGCTTTAAGACATTCCAAAAAATAGTAAAAGGTTCAAGGCAAATTGGAATTACCAACATAACACCAAACAGACTAAAAGGCGACAATAAAATTGGAGAAAAACTACAAAACTCTAAACACATAAGGATATTTGCTGTTACAGGAAATCAAATAATAACAGATTTTGGTCCAGATTTAAAAATTGCCTTACATACTATGCGGGCAGACATAAAAATTATATTTTCAACACACGATGATTACTTTGATGAGTACACAAACACACAAGTAGAACCATATGGCGATATTATAAGAAATTGTACTTATTTAGTTAACTGTTTTAACGATGCAAGTAAAATAGCATCAGACGAGAATAAAATAGTAGGTACTCTTGAAATAGGTTTTTTTAAAAGTCATAATAGGCTGCCTCAAATACTATGTGACAGCCAATATGGAGCTTTTCACATTTCTCTTCCACCGAAAGAATCAAATCAATCTGTATTATTTGAATTAAAAGGTTCAGAACAGAGTATTATTTCAAGAGATAAGAAACTCTTATTAGACTTTTTAACACACTTTGACAAAAATTGGACATATCTCGTTAATAAAAATGCCACAGGAAAGATATTAGATTATGCAGTAACATTAAACAGAGTAATAAATTCCAAGGATTTAATTAAACGAAACGAGATTCAAAAAAGGATTACAGAAGGAGCAAAATTTAATTTCAATAATAAAAGGGACGACAGGAATTTGTCATTAGGGAAAGATACCAACATAATAAATCATCATTTTGGAATTGGAAACGTTGAAAACATAGAAAAATTAACGCAAGAACAAATTTCATTAGAATTAAACCGTCTTGAATTAAATCAAATTGACACTTTGATAAATCACATTGGATATTTATCAAAAAACGACTTTGTGTTAGATGTGGGTTGTGGAAGGGGTGGAACTTCAATATCTATTGCTGAAAAATTCAAATGTAATGTTACAGGAATTAATGTGGCTGATTACCAAATTGAATTCGCTAAAAAAATTGTTAAAGATAAAAATATCTCTAACGTAAATTTTTTAGTTATGGACTTTTTAAATATCAGCCTTCCAAATACAAAATATAATTGTGTTGTCTTAAATGAAGTCTCAATGTATGCTTGTTATCTTGAAACTTTTTTAGGTAGTTTAAAAAGTGTGATGACAAATAATGGTAAAATTGTAATTGCTACTTGGTGTATGGCAGACGACTATACAAATGAAATTTGGGCCTCAAAAATTAACCAACATTACGATGTTCTAATGCACACAAAAGACGAGTACATTGAAGCATTAAGTCAGTTTTTTAACAATGTTCAAGTTGCAGACTATTCTGCGAGTGCAAAAGATTATTTTACTTTAAGAAAGAGATGGATACAACGTTCTGAAATAGAAGACGCATATTTACAAGGGTTCAACGAACAGAAAATTCAGTACTTATTCATCACTGCCGAAGTGTAACAAAACTGCCACCAACATCGGTTTTGTGCAAGTGGGGCAGATGGAAGTAATTGCACATTAGTAATTCTATTGGGCTTTTGTGCTAAATTTGGGCTGACGTTTTTCAAATGCCCCACCTGCACAAAGCCGTAAACCGTTAGCGGTCATTGTAAATAGACCCCTGTTATTCGAGAAAGTAAAATGACAAAATTAGCAATACATATTACTCTTCTGCTTGTACTGACGACATTAATAGCTTTGGGAATTGCCTATCCTTTTCTTTCAGGAGACTATGACCGATTGGCTATACCCATTTCAACTATGGCACAAGTTTTTGGTCTTGTAGGACTTGCATTAGTTCCTGTTGGAGTTCTATGGCTTGTTCTGCCAAAGTACAAACTTGGTTTTGCGATAACGGCTTTGATTATTAGCACTTTTGTTATCCTTGTAATTTGTCTTTTTGCTACGTTGAGTGTTGGAAAATCTTTAGGAGTGCTTACACTTTTACTATGGACGTTTATTGTGATACTTTTAATACCCAAAATAAAATTATTAAAAGAGCAAACACAAAACAAAGCTAATTGGCTGCCAGTTTATTTGATTTGCCTTCCCGTTTTTACGCTTATTCTTCAATTGACACTTGCAAAACCCTTGACACAATTAAGCAGAAACCGGGCTATTGAAAATGCTGACCGTTTTATAAGACATATTGAAGAATATAATACGCAACAAGGGCAATATCCATTGACACTACAAGCACAGAATAAGGACTACTATCCAGATGTTGTGGGAATTGAAAAGTATCTGTATGCACCACACAGAAAGAGTTATAATCTTTCATTTGAACAACCCAGATTTCTTCTTGACAATTTTGGCACAAGGGAATGGGTTGTTTACAATCCCTTAGATGAAAACAGTGTGTATAGTCATACAGCGTGGCTTCTACCTACTGAACAGGCGGAACCAAGTCAGGGATGGTACGCTTCAGGAAATACAGGACATTTGCATTGGAAGTATTTTTTATTTGATTAGAAGAAGAACAACGAACCGCTAACAAGCAGTTTGGCGTTATGGCGGCTGACGGAAGTAATTCAACTGTTGTAATGCTATCAACATTAGTGCTTACCTTCGGCTGACGTTTTCCAAATGCCGCCACAAACGCCAAGCTGCCGAACGTTGGCGGTAATGTTATCAGACACACCCAAATACTACAAGGGACATTAAAATCGTTCTTTGATTTTACCAAAATCATTAAAGATGAAAGCAATACTTACAATAGCATTATATATTTTAGTTTTACCATTGACTGCTCAACAACTTTCGCTGAAATCCAATATTTCTGACAAATCCCAAAAAATAGATAATTTCATATCTACCATAAATAAAAGCGGACAATTTATGGGTGCTGTATTAGTTGCAGAAAATGGAAGACTAATTTATAAAAAAGGATTTGGGGTTTCTGATAAAAAAACAAAAGAAAAATTTACTACATCAACACCTTGTTATATTGGTTCGCTTTCAAAACAATTTACTGCTATCGGAGCCGTAATACTCCAAGAAAAAGGAAAATTAAAATATGAGCAGTCAATTCGACAATATTTCCCAGATTTACCTGAGTGTTTTCAAACTGTAACAATCCTTAATATGTTGCAACATACTTCGGGTCTTGCCCTTTTTGATGATTTCCCTGATATGACAGAGAGTGATGTTTTTAACATTTTAAAACAACAAACATCATTACGATTTAAACCGAGTTCAAAGTTTGAATATTGCAATGCTAACTATACCTTATTGGGAATGCTTATTGAAAAAATATCTGGCAAAAGTTTAGATGAATTTTTAGCAGCCAACGTATTTATTCCATCTGGCATGACTAACACCTACGTAGATGAACCTTTGATAAAAAACCGTAAAAGGGCAGTTGGTTATTACCTTTTTGGAGATGAATATAATTATAGTACCTATATTGGCGGTGCTGCTTCTGTTGTATCCACAGTTGACGATTTGTATAAGTGGGACAAAATACTTTATAATCCAACAATTATTTCAATAGAATCATTGAAAGAAATTTTTACAGCAGGGCAAAATGTATGGGAAAACAATACTTATGGAAAACAGGCTTATGGTTTCGGTTGGTTTATAAGTGGTGATGAAAATAACAAAATCATTCAGCATGACGGTGGATTTGCAGGATTTCGTTCTTACATTGAAAGACAGATAAACAAACATAACAGTATTATCTTCATCAGTAATGTCCGCCATGAACTTATCGGCAAAATTCGTGAAGGAATTGTAAATATTTTGAATAATAAACCGTACACAATCCCCCAAACATCTTGGGCAAACTGGATAATGAGTAAGTCAAAAGAAGGAGGAATGAAACAAACAATTCTCAATTACAAATCAATAACAAAAACCAAAGACAGCAGTAACTATTATTTTAGCGAAAGAGAATGTAATTCACTTGGTTA
Organism: Spirosomataceae bacterium; assembly: GCA_046329195.1. Lineage (GTDB taxonomy): Bacteria > Bacteroidota > Bacteroidia > Cytophagales > Spirosomataceae > JAXLVB01. The sequence goes on from JAXLVB010000002.1 coordinate 1,153,553, forward strand.
TTACTTAGTTCGGAATAACAGATTGGATGATGCTATTCAACTTTTCGTACTTAACACGGAGCAATTTCCTATGTCTGGTAATGTATTTGACAGTTTGGGAGAGGTATATTTGAAAGTTGGTGAGAAAGAAAAAGCATTAGCAAGTTACAAAAAGGCATTTGAACTTGACCCAAGCAATAAAAATGCAGGAGAGATTGTAAAGAAATTGCAGAGTGGACAATAAACACTACCGCCAACATGGTATTTGCAATAGTGGGGGCTGACGGTATAATCCCCATCATTTGTAATTCTATTCAGCTTCGGTTCAGGCGGACGAATTTCTATTAAGCATTTGATTTTTAACATCAGCTTTTGTACTTTTATTGGGCTTTGGTTACGGGCTGACAGTTTTTCAAATCCCCCACCATCGCAAATACCTATTCGTTGGTGGCAAGCTTATTCGACACACCCTAAATATTTAACATGGACTTATCGAAACTAATTTCTTGTAGACACTGTGGAAATATTGCCAAAATGGAAATAGTTGGCAATGTAAATGACGACCATACAGACTATGACCCAGATGAGGGACCAATCGGTGCATGGGGTATTCATTACAATGTTTTAAGATGTCCTGCTTGTGAAAAAATTAATATTGTTTCTTACACATGGCACGATGGTATGGAAAGTGACGATGAGATTAGTTATGACTTTTTGTATCCTCAAAATTCTAATTATCCAATTGGACTTCCGGAAAAAATATTGACAGCTTACAAGGCAGCAGAGAAAGTAAAATCTATTGATGTCAATGCGTATGCCATTTTAATGAGACGACTTCTTGAATTAGTTTGCTTAGACAGGGAAGCATCGTCCGGAACATTGGCAGCTATGCTAAAGGAGCTTGCTGACAAGAATGAAATTCCTCAAAAGTTAGTTAAGGTTGCGTCTGGACTAAAAGATTTTGGGAATATTGGTGCACATGCTGGAAGCGGAGAATTGACAGAAAAAGAAATTCCCATTGTAAATGCGCTATGCAGTGCGATATTAGAATACGTTTACAGTGCGCCTCACCTTGCGACAATCGCAGAGAATAAATTAAATACGATTAAAACAAAAGCTAAAAGCAAATAAATCATGGCAACAAGAACAGTTTTTTCGGACGACAACAACAATGAAATGGATTGTTATCTCAATGACCAAGGCAAAGTTTTTATAAGTGTTGGACAATCTGGAGATGACATCGTATATAGTGGGTTTATTACTTTGGAAAAAAGTGATGTTACACAATTAATTAAAATTCTGACTGAGCTTGAAAAAGAAATGGCAGACTAGCAAGCCAGCCACCAACAAAAGGTTTGCCGCAAGGCTGGCGGACGGAATAACAATCATCAGTTTTACTACTATCAGCTAATATCGGGCTTGACTGAATTCTATTTGGCTTTTAGTTGTTAACTTCAACATCAGTTTTCCAATCGGCTTCAGTTGCCGGGCTGACAGTTATAAAATACCAGCCCTGCGGCAAGCCTCGAACGTTATGTGCTATTTTAAAACAACACCCTGCCACAAATGAAACTGTTCGACAAAATATTCAAACCTATAAAGAAAGAACCAGCCGATTTGACTAAGATAACGAGAACAGAAGTTTTTGAAGGATTTTCTATTCCAGGAATTATTCACAATATGCAATATCATTTTACTGATTTGCAAGTATATAGTGACGGACTTATTTCTTGTTGGGAAATGGTTGACATAGCTATGTTCAAAGACAAATTAAATAAAGGCTGGGTCGTTACATCAATCCCAGACGGAGAAGCGATATCTATTTTTAGTTTAGGACATTGGAAAATTGAGCAAGGAGATTGGCAACACACAAAAGAAACATTATATGATTATGTTTACTCGTTAGTGAAGAAACTTAATCCAACACTTGAAAATTTACACAATTATAATGGCAATAATTCAAAAATGGTAGGTAAAGTAAATGTTGCAAAGCACTTTATACCGACGCCAAAGCCTTATCATTTTGACGATCCGAATTCTTTCTTTCCAAACAGAATTGAAGGAGAAAAATTTCATTTCTTTTACAGAAATGACGATAACAAAACTTATTTAGCAGAATTATCTATTTACAAGAGTGGAAACATTGAGATAACTAATATACCGAAAAAGAAAATTTACAAGTTTGAAGATTTAGATAACCTAACTGAAAATGGAACACTAACAACTGATTTGAAAATTGGAGAAACTGTTACAATCTTGAATTTAGGTTCTTTTAATGTTGTTTCAGGAAGCGGTGTTGACATTAAATTCAAAATGAATGAGTTAATTGATAAGTTCAATGAACTAAACGGCAAAGAAAATAGCATTGCCAAATGTGCAAGAATATTTGACGAATACAAACAAAACCCGACAAAGAAATTACGAGAAGAATTAAAAGATGCGTATGAATCAGTTCCAGAACATCAAAGAATTTTCGTTGGGACAATGGACACAAAAGATTATGAAGTTCGTCAAGTAATTTATGGAGACATAGTAAAAAAAGAATGGGAAGAAGATTATGGTTATGAATATCCTTATGACGATATGCCAAAACCAACTGACGAATGATAATAAAAACAGCACATAACAAGGTATTGCCAAAAGCGGGGCTGAACGGCTTCGATTGGACATTTGTGCAAGGTTCAACATTCGTTCTTCGATTGAACTTTTGTGCTAAAAATCCCAGCCTTCGGCAATACCCGAAACGTTACCTGCTATGGTAAGACGACGACCCTCCAACAATAATTGAATGAGAGATTTCTTAAAGTTCTGCTTTGAAAAATGGTGGCGACCAATTTTATTTTGGTTTGCCTGTTGTTTGACATTCGGAGTTTCTGAAATTATTAGAGACAGGACATTAGGGAACATCGCTCTCCCATTATTTGGACTTGGATTACTTGTTGTTTTAATTTCGGCAGTTTACCTTTTTACTAGAAAAAAGTGGTTGACAGGTTTATTGAGCTTAGGCATTTTCGGTGGGACAATTGTTGCTTTTGTTTTTTATGCAATAGCAATGTTTTGGATTGAACAAGAACGACCAGACGAATGGGCAAAAAATCTGAAAATCCCGACAAACATTCAACTTGATAATCCGGTTGACCTTGGATTTGACGAACATAGGCCTGACAGCATAACAAATAGACCTGTAAATCAAACAGACTTTCAATTATACAATTCATTTCAACCAGGATTGTATGAATTTGACTTTTGGACTAACAAAATTGAGAGTGGAACAATTTATTTGAAAGCATTTGAAATCACACAAGAGTATGCTTTATCAACTGACAGACTTCCCCAGAGAAGTTCAGTTAAAGTTTATAACCCGACAGATAGCATTAAAAAGTTTGGAACGACTTCGCATTTTACTATTTACGAAGGAGATTGGGGACAGCCGTATGCTGCAAGATTTGAAGTTTGGTTTAAGCCCGAAAATGGTGAGCAGGAGAAAAAATTATTTAATAAGAATTACAAAATAGAAGGATGGATGCGATAAAAGCCACAGCAGGTAACATCGGTTTGGCAATAGTGGGGCAGACAGTTGTAAATTCAACATTAGTAATTCTATTTGGCTTTTGTGCAAAGATTGGGCTGACGTTTTTCAAATGCCCCACCATCGCCAAGCCGTAAAGCGTTGGGCGTTATGCAAAAGAGACACCCTGCTACTTAACAGGCATTACATTTTTTGACAAATCAAAATGGACATAAAACGCATTTGGGCTTTGACACCAATTTTTGGAACAGTAATATTTGTAATACTTTATTTTATTGCGACATTATATTACCCAGGTGGTTCGCAGTTTGATAAAAACTCTATCGGCTTTAGTTGGACAAATAATTATTGGTGTAACCTGCTTAATGACACAGCAATTAATGGACAGAAAAACGCAGGTCAACCTATTGCTTTGACAGCAATGTTAATCCTTTGCCTAACGCTTTCCTCGTTTTGGTTGCAATTTCCTAATCATACAAATCTTGACAAAAAATACAAACTCACAATACAGGTTTGTGGCACTTTAGCAATGACAATCGGCTTCTTCCTATTCACAAAGTTTGACCACGACCTTATAACGAATTTAGCCTCTCTTTTTGGACTAATAGCAACTATAGGAACATTTATAGGACTTTATAAAAATAGTTGGAAAACACTTTTTTACTTTGGGTTAATGAACATATTACTTGTTATTACAAACAATTTTCTATATTACAACAAAGACCTGATTTCATATTTGCCAATAGTTCAGAAAATAACATTTGCAACATTTTTAATTTGGGTTTGCTTCATTAACTTAAAAATATTCAGTTTAACAAAAAACACTCTTAATAACCAATAATAAATTGAAGTTAGTATGAAATTTAAAATTTTACTTGCTATTCTATCTTTATCCAACTTGACATTTGGACAGAATAAACAAATCAAAAGGCTTGATGGCAGCAAAATCTCATCATCAGAAATTGACAAAACCGTTAAACGTTTAATGGACACTGCAAATGTTCAAGGGTTAGACTTGGCAATTCTAAATAACAAGAAAACAGTTTTTATTAAATCCTATGGGTACAAAAACAAGCCTAAAAATGAATTATTAGACACGGCTTCGGTAATGTATGGTGCATCTTTGAGTAAAGCAGTTTTTGCTTACTTGACAATGAAATTAGTACAGGGGAAAGTAATTGATTTAGACAAACCACTTTACAAATATTTAAGCAAACCAATCTCTGAATACGAATATTTTTCAGACCTTAAATCTGACGAAAGATGGAAGTTAATTACAGCAAGAATGTGTTTAAGTCATACAACAGGGCTTCCAAATGTAAGATGGGTTAACCCAATAAAAGGAGGTGAAGATACTCTTGGGATAATACGAATTTACTTTACACCTGGAACAAAATATGCTTATTCAGGAGAAGCCTTAAAACTCTTGCAATTAGTTGAAGAAGAAATTACCGGCAAAACAGTTGAAGATTTAGCCATTGAGAAAGTATTTAACCCTATTGGTATGAAAAGGACAGGTTTCATTTGGCACAAAGAATTTGACGATAATTATGCAATTGGGCATTCAGAAAATGGCACTTTAAATCCAAAGAAAAAACGAACTACACCAGTTGCAAGTGGTTCATTGGTAACGACGATTTCTGACTATTCAAAATTCGTAGAAACTGTAATGCAACAAAAAGGGTTAGACAAAAAAATGTATAGCGAAATGCTGTCTTCTCAAATTAAAATATTTTCAAAAGTTCAGTTCCCAACAATAACAGAGGAAACTACAACAGAAAACAAAGCCATAGACTTATCTTATGGACTTGGTTGGGGGCTTTTAAAATGTAAATATGGACGGGCATTTTTCAAAGAAGGACACGATGACGCTTGGAGAAATTATAACATTAACTTTATTGACAAAGGCATTTCAATAATCATAATGACGAACAGTGCCAATGGAGAATTAATTTTTAAAGAACTTTTGGAAACTTTAATTGGCGACACATTTACACCTTGGAAATGGGAGACTTATTTTCCCTATAACTACAAGACAAAATAGAAATGCACAAACGCCCAACAAAAGGTTTGCCGCAAGGCTGGCGGACGGAATAACAATCGGCAGTTGTACTACTATCAGCTAATATCGGGCTTGACCGAATTCTATTTGGCTTTTAGTTGTTAACTTCAACATCAGTTTTCCAATCAGCTTCAGTTGCCGGGCAGACAGTTATAAAATACCAGCCCTGCGGCAAGCCTCGAACGTTAGCTGCAAGGCTACAAAGCCTCGTGACAACTAAAAAACAGAAATATAATGACAGGCATTGATGCATATATATACATAATCATTGGACTACTTGGAGTTGCGTATCCTGTATTACTACAAGTTGTTGCAAGGCTTGACGAAAAATATTCTTCTGATAAAATAGTAGAACTTTTTGACCAAGAATGGGAAAACAAAACTTTTAGATATTCTCTAATTTCATCTCTTTTTTTTCTTGTATTATGGTCATTAAAACTGCCTGCGATTATTCAAATTGACGGTTTGGATTTTTTCATTGAGAACTCGGCATCTTTGCTTCTTGCTATCAATTCTATCCTACTCGTCATTTTCTTTTTCTACTTTGTAAACAAAATATTGATTTACTATACACCTTCCAAATTTATCCCATATCTCATTGAAAGGAACGAAAAGTCTGAAGATGACTTTCAATTTTTTGTGGCTCTATCTGAATTACTTCTTTTATTTATTAAGCAACAGCAAACTAATTATTCAAAAACTCTTTCTGACTTTTTCTACACCGCTTTTAGAAAAATTAGAGATAACCATATTAACCAGCCAGTAGTTTATCCAGACCTTTATTATGAAGTTGTTTACAAGGCAATTGAAGAATTAGCGATACTCAAAGACAAAAGAAATTATCTATTAGAACACAGAACCTCAGGTGAAATTTGGCTGCTTGGAGAACTTCAAGGGAAAGAAATTTCTGAAAACACTTACTCTTGGATGTGGAGAAATCTTTTGCTTGCAATAAGATACAAACAGGATGACTTAATTATTAATCATTGGGAAACCTGTCATCAATACTACGTTTACAGTTTACGTTACATTCATAAAGAATATGATAGGTCGACAGGTAATTTTCAAGTCAGCAATCAAGAAGCGGTTGACAAACGTTTAGCAGAACGAAAGAAATTTATTGAGTTTCATTATGCATTAGGTGGGTTGTTGACTTATAAAAAGCGATATGGTTGTATAAATCGTATGTTTAGTCACACTCAAAGCCAACCACCGAAATATGAATTACTACCTGAGTCAATGTATGAAATATTTAAATTCTACTTTGATGTCAGAGACCCTTACGAGAGAAATTATACTTGGATTTCGCACCAGTATCCTTTTCCTGATTTAAGCGGATTAAATGCAGACTATGTTATTAAAAAGTGGATAATGTCCTATATGGCTATATTATTTTTAAGACAATACACTATTCATCCATATTTGATAACTATGAAGCCTCTTGATTATCCACCTATACCAAATACACAAGGAGAAATAAAGCAATGGATTGACGGATTAGACTTCTTTAAAAAACTAATTAGTGAACATCTTCAAAATACAGAATTACTTAATTCATTAGGACTTGATTTTATTACAGAACAATGGTGTGCTAAAATCCAAAAACCATATCCAATAACATTTATAGAAAGTTTTAAATTAATTCTTGAAGGAGCTTATAATACAAATGCTTTAAATCTGCCAATTTCAGAAGAAAAGGTTTTACAGTTTGAAAGCTCAACCACTTCAGTTATTGAAACAACAGTTGAAAATTTAATGCTTGTCAATAACGAGACGGAAATAGAAGATGACAATACGGATAAATGGTATGTTAACGGACAAAGAATGCTTCAAAGTAAGGACGCCTTTTCCGATAATCCAGAAGTGCATCATATTGATTTTGATTCGTTTTTAGCATCAGTTGTTTCTCGAAGTTTGAAGGAAGGTTTAAGTGAAACTTTCTTTTATAAAAGAACAAAATCGTTTTTGTTAAAACCAGAAGATATTTTTAAAGCTATCGACAGACTAATAATTGATGATGGTTATGTGATTGTTAATTTTGGTTTATCATTAGACTATTTCATCAATCAATTAAAAGTTGATGAACTCTCGTCCAATAAGTATAAAGACATCAGCATTTACTCATTCAACGGCTCTCATTTAGTAAGAGATTCGCTTTTTATCTTAAAAAAATCTGATTTACCCAATATTTCGACAAGACCGATTGATGCAGACTTAATTGCAAAGTATAACTTGAAGAAAATTAGTGAAACAATTAATTTGTATTCGTCAGTAATTGATTTAAATAATACATCAGAAGAAATTTTCAATGAAAACAAACAGGATAAGTCAGACGAAGAATTGAGAAAATCAGTATTGTTGAACATCATTATTTCAACAGAATATAAGTGGAAGAAAGAAATAGAAGTAATCCAGTTGAATCAGCATTCAGAATATCTCCAAAAGGGAATAGCAAATAAATTAGACGATGTTAAACCTATTGAGAAAGAGAAGCCCAGCAGCTAACAGGCGTTTGGCTCAATGGCGGGTGACGTGGTTAATTGAACATTCTGCCTCGCATCAACTTTTGTGGTGTATTGACAGTTTTGTGCTCCGAAATCCGCCACTGCGCCAAGCGCCAAAACGTTATCGGCAACCCTATGAGACACCCTGCAAACATTCAACAGACCAATAAAAAGTGAACAAGAAATGCAGACAAATGGTATTGAATTTAGAACAACAAAACCAACTGACGCTTTAAACGACTTTGTTGAAAGTTTTTGGATGTTTGAAAATCACACGGACAAAAACCACCAAATTGTAATATTGCCAGACGGAAGATTTGATATAATTTTTTCATTCAACGACAAAGAAGTCTTTGAGCCAACTCTTAAGGGCTTGGACATTGAACCCGAGCAAACAACCATTCCTGTAAAAACATTTTATTGTGCAGTAAGTTTTAAACTTCTTGCTATTGAATATATTTTAGACCAACCTGTTCAGACTTTGCTAAACACTGGAATGAACTTGCCAATAAACTTTTGGGGCATCGAAAGAACTGATTTAGAAAACTTTGACTTGTTCTGCAATAAGGTTTCTGAAAAATTAATTTCATTAATAAAACCAAATATTGACGAAAGAAAACAAAGACTTTTCTCACTCATTTATGAAACACAAGGCACAGTAACTGTCAAAGAATTATCTGAAAATGTTTTTTGGAGTAGCCGACAAATCAATCGGTATTTTACTCAAACTTTTGGTATTTCCTTAAAGGCGTATTGCAATATTATTCGTTTCAAATCTTCATTGCAACATATCAAAAAAGGCAAACTTTTTCCTGAATTGAACTTTACCGACCAAACACACTTTATTAAGGAAGTAAAAAAAATGTCAGGTGTTACACCAAAGGAACTTTCTAAAAATAAGAATGACCGATTTATACTATTATCTGCAATTTCGTAGGCGTACTTTTGCAATGAAAATTATTTTAGGCAATGAACTTACATAACAAAAAAGAAACACCATTTGAGCGAATAATATTTTTCAGCGATGCTGTTGTCGCAATTGCCATTACCCTGTTGGCTTTAGAATTAAAAATTGAAATTCCTGACACTCAACACCTATCATTTTCTGATTTAATTTCACCTTGGCATCAATACGTTGCATTCTTACTTTCATTCATCAACATCGCCAGTTTTTGGCACACTCATCATAATTTTTTTACACACATCAAAAAGATGGATGAAAAACTTATCTACATCAATATTTGGTGGTTGTTCTTTATCATTACACTACCCTTTGCCACTTCGGTTTTGAGTTCCCATTTTGGTGACACAGCTGCTATTTGTTTGTATAGTTCCAACATTTTTCTGCTATCAATTCTACAAAATATCATTTGGGATTATGCTGATAACAAACCTGATTTTATGGATAGGGAAAACCTAACTGAAAAATATCAAAGGGATATGCGATGGATGTTAAACCTTGATATGCTCAATGGATTAATTGCCATAGTGGCTTCATTCTTTATGCCCAAAACAGCATTCTTTCTGCTCTTCTTCAAGATACCAATCATACTTTTTATCCCGTTTCTATTTAAAGGTAGAAGAAGAAAATAATCTGCTTGCAACTATAAATAAAATCGTTGCGTTCCTAAAACGACCGATTTTTACTATTTTATACTTTCTCTGCATTCTACTTTTGCATCGAAATTTAATTTTTAAAACGATGGAAAATAATAATCAAATAATAATTGTAGGTGCAGGAATAGCAGGTTTAAGCCTTGCCATACAACTAGCAGAGAAAAAAATACCTTGTCTCGTAGTAGAAGCCAGAGCCAGTTTTGGTGGAGCAACAAGCGGAGTAAGAATTTCAGCCAAAGGTGTGAAAGTGCTAGAAAATATGGGCATACATGACATTGGCGAAAGCACAGAGAAACTATTGATGCACTTTGGCAATAGGAAAATAAAATTTGATATAAAAAACTCAAAAGGTGCAAGTCCTGCCATTATCGTTACAAGGTTGGCTGTTTTTGAGAAACTTCGTGAACGAATTACAGAATTGGGAATATCAGTTCTCTATAATTTTAAATTGGACAAAGTATTTGAAAATGTCGAAGGTGTAGAAGTAATTGCAACTGATGGACAAAAAATAAATGGAAAATATTTGGTAGGTGCTGATGGTGTTGGCTCAATAGTAAGAAGAATTCTAAATCCCAATAGCAATTCCGAGAAACGATATGCTGGCTACTTGGGTATTGGCTTCATTTATCCAAGCGATGAAAAAATAGAAATGTCACTGTTCAACAGTACCACTGGAAATATTGGACTTGGGTCTATTGGCAAAATAAAGCCTACCGACAACTACAAAAATAATTTCTTATGGACACATATACACATGTCGGAAGCAGAAGCAGAAGTCATCACCGACCAACAAGTTTATGAGCAGATAGGTGAAAGGGCAAAAAATTGGACACCTCAATTACAACAAGCTTTCAAAGAGTGTAAAACCAATTCCAAAACGGTGTTATTACATCAACCTGTTTATAATGGCAGTGTTCCAAGTAAATGGTACAGCGACAAAATAATTTTAATAGGTGATGCGGCACACCCTTATGGACCGGGCGGACAAGGAATTAGTATGGCTCTAATGGATGCAGAAGCTCTATGTGATTTGTTTGTTACAGGCATCACAGAAGAAAAGAAAGCCAACTTTCAAACGACAAGAGCATCTGTTGCAAAAGAAAAAGGTGAAAGTGCAGAAGAAAGAAACAAACCCGAAAATCAAATTACCAGCAATTTCGGTTTGTGGTGGAAAAGCATCTTTATAAGAGCTATTCATTTGCTTAAAGCAGGAAAAATGGAATTGTAAAAATGGAAAAAATAAGCATAGAAAAACGGCTTCAAATACTTGAAGACAAAGAAGCGATTAAAGACCTTACCTATCAATATGCTTTTTATATTAATCAAGGGTGGAATGATATAGAAATTAACGCTGAGTCATTAATGAATATTTTTACCGCAGACGCTGTTTGGGAAAGCCAAATTATGCAGATTAAAGTAAGTGGCATAAATGACATTATTAACAGCTTGAAAGAAGAAACCAAAAGTGTTTTGTTTGCGATGCATAGCTATTCTAATCCCATTATAAAAATTGATGACAAAACAGCCAAAGGAAATTGGTTGTTTTGGGTTATAAGTAAAATGGAAAAAGACAAAACCAACCAAGTATATATGAGCCAAGACATAGAATATACAAACACTTCACAAGGTTGGCGGATAAATTCAGTAAGACTAAATTTTGGTGACATCGTTAAGAATAAAATTTAAGACGACCCATTAACGAAACGACCAAAGAAAGAAGGGCAGCCGATAACAGCGGTTTGGCGTAATGGCGGGTGCCGTTCTTCGTATGAACATTTGTGCTATATTTGAACTGTGTGCTTCGTATGAACTTTAGTGCTAAAAATCCGCCACTACGCCAAGCCGCAAAACGTCAGGCTGTGAAAAAACTCAAAACTATCTACCCTAAACTTTGGAGATGAACTGCAAAAGTGGTATTTTTAAGTCAGGACAAATCTTCTTCTCTACATGCCCGTAGCTCCTAAAAAAGACCGCTTTCAGTTTCAATTTTCCTCTCTTGAAGAATCTATTGCTTGCGATAATCCCGTTCGTTTTCTGGATGCTTTCGTCGATAAGCTTGAAATGGAGAAGTTACAATTCTCATTATCAACTGTCAAGACCGAAGGAAGACCAGCCTTTGAGCCTCAGATTTTCTTGAAACTTTACTTTTATGGCTATTTGAATGGTATCAGAAGTAGTCGAAAACTTGAACGTGAATGTGTACGAAACATAGAGTTGCAATGGCTATTGTGTGGGCAAAGACCTAACTATCATTCAATTGCTGATTTTCGGAAAGTAAATCCCGTAGCCTTACAAAATACCTTCAAGCTGTTTGTGCTTTTTTTGAAAGAATCACAGCTTATTGGTGGAAAAACTATGGCCATAGATGGTACAAAAGTAAGAGCCTCCAACTCCAAAAAGAATAATTTCAATCTTAAAAAGATTGACCGTCATTTAGCCTATATTGAAACAAAAACCACTGAATATCTTAATCAATTATCAGAAAATGACAAGACAGACCATGAGCTTGAGGTTGCTCACATTCAAGCCAAAATAGAACACCTTAAAAAGGCTAAAATCAATTACCAAGCATTGGAATGTCAGCTTAAGGAAAGTATTGAACCACAAGTGAGTACAACTGATGCTGACGCTCGTGCTTTGTTGGTACACGGACAAGTAGTAGAAGTAAGCTATAATGTTCAAACAGCCGTGGACGAACAACACAAATTGATAGTAGCCACTCATACCATCAATCGTAATGATAGAAATGCCCTAAGTCAAATGGCACTTCAAGCCAAGGCAAACATACAAGCAGAAGAATTAACCGTCATAGCCGACAAGGGTTATCACAATGGACGAGAAATACAAACCACACAATCAGCCAATATTAAAACCATCGTTGCAGTAGCAGAGTCAGTAAACAGCAACGACCACGGCACACAACCTGATTATCTGGTATCAAAATTTATTTACAACCAAGAATCAGACACCTATACCTGTCCACAAGGTCAAACTTTGACCACTAAAGGCACTTGGCATCAGAAGAAAAGAGAAGTAAATGTAAGCTACCAATTCAAGAAATACCGCAGTCCCGCTTGTACATGTTGTCCAGTCAAAGACCTCTGTACGGGTCGAAAAGATGGAAGAAGAGAGATAGAACGTTCAGAGTATGCACAAGCGGTGGAACAAAATGCCAAGGACTATCAAAGGCATCAGGGTTTGTATCGCAAAAGGCAAGAAATCAATGAACACATCTTTGGGACAATTAAGCGTCAGTGGGGCTACGATCATACCAATCTGAGAGGCTTGAACAAAGTCAATGGAGAAATGGCTTTAATCATGACAGTTTACAACATTAAACGTTGTCTGTACATCTTGGGCATGACCCAGTTAATAGAAAAACTCCATCAATGGAGTCCAGACTATGGGAAAGCTACCAATTTTAGTGAAAAACGAGCTGTTTTCAGCTTGTTTAAGCCCTTAAATGATTTTAGTCTCAAACAAGTAGCCTGAAAAATAGAACCCAGCTAAACGCAGCTAAAGGCTTCCTGTAAACTTGTGGTATAAAGTTTTTTACCTAAATTTAGTTCTTTCACAGACTGACGTTATGGGCAACTTTACACAGACGACATCAATGAGAAACTATGTATTACTTTTAGCATTGACATTTTTGTTTTTTTCATGTAACACAAAGACAGAAAAGAAAACGACAAATATTGCATCAATAGACAGTTCGACAGCGACCTTGTCAAGTAAGAACTCTGAAAGATTTGTTCCATCGACAAAAAACTCTGAAATATTCGACACGTTAATCGCCGACCGACAGTTACGAATAATTATTACAAAAACAGATCTTGACAGCTATGTGACACATGAATATGAAGAAGCAGGAAAGAAGCAAATTGACAAATATAGAGACGCAGTAATAGCATTGACAATCAAAGAAAAGTCTCAAACACTTTTAGATACTGTTTTTAGAAAAGAGCAGTTTTCAAAATATGGAGACAAGGGCTTTATTGATATTGCAATCTTTCATAATTACTGGTTTAAGAAGTTGGACAAAGACAAACTTGAATTTTTTGGAGTGATAAGCGAACCAGAAACAGACTGGACAATAGACTTTCATCATTACTTTGACTTGACGACAAAAAAATTGACTTTTAAGCAAGAGATAAGTGATGATGAATAAAAAAGCTGCCCATAACATTGGCTTGTCGCTATGGCGGTTTTGGAATAAATTGAACGACAGAATTTTAAATTAACTTAGGTACAGGATTGAGCGGAGTTGCTGAGAAATCGCCACAGCCACAAGCCTTTTTCGTTGGGCGATATGCTAAAAGCAACCATCTCTAAAAACTAAAGCGTAAGAAACAAACGAAAATAATTTGTAAATTCGCAACTATGATTGACAAAAAGCTTTACATAATCGCAGGTTGCAATGGAGCAGGAAAAACGACTGCCTCGTTTACAATTTTGCCTGAGATTTTAGATTGTAAAGAATTTGTCAATGCAGACGAAATTGCAAAAGGACTTTCTCCTTTTCAACCTGAAAAAGTTTCGTTTGAAGCAGGTCGAATAATGCTCAACAGAATCAACGAACTACTTTCTGACAACGAAATTTTTGCTTTTGAAACGACTTTATCAACCAAAAGTTATAAGAGCAAAATCATCGAAGCAAAAGATAAAGGATATCGAGTAACACTATTATTCTTTTGGCTCCAAAACGTTGAATTAGCTAAAGAACGTGTGAAGACAAGGGTTTCGGAAGGCGGACATAACATTGAGCCAGAAGTTATAGAAAGAAGATATATCAGAGGAATTAAGAATCTGTTCGACATCTATCTTCCAATCGTTGATGGAGCATTTATTTTTGATAACTCGGAAGCGAAACACCAACTTTTAGCGGATAAACAATTTGACACTACGCTAAATATTGTAAACATAGACAAGTTTAACCTTTTAAAAAGTTACTATGACAACAACTGAAAAACATATTGAAGAAAAAAACAAAATACTAAAAGGGCTTGACAAAGTGTACGAAAAACTTTTAGAATTTAAGAAAATGAAAAACAGCGAATTGGTTATTTTGCGTGACAACAAAATCGTAAAAATTAAACCCGAATAAAAGCACAATCACCCAACACGGTATTGCCAAAAGCGGGGCTGAAGTACTTCTATAAAATATTTGTACAAGGTTCAACAGTAGTAATTCTATTGAACTTATGTGCTAAAAACCCCCGCCTTCGGCAATACCCAAACCGTTGGTAACCTTGAATTCCACCAACAAATACCCTATCGTTACAAACAACAAAAATCACCCATAGCTGTCTTGCAAGCTTAGCAAAATAAGAAGCCCCAATCTGCACATAAACTGGCAGATTGGGGCCTCTATCACCAACAGCATGCTTAAAACTTAGCAGCCAGTGTTCCGCCTATTACCCGTGGTGCGCCCATGGTTACAGGGCCAAAATTGTATCCATAGGCAATGTAAGCGGTGTTGCCCATATTGCGTCCCCAAAACATCAAGGAATAGTTTTTTATCGAGACACCTGCCCGTACGTTCACGAGGCTGTAGGCATCTTGGCTATAAAGATTTGGCAAGTCAAAATATTGCTTCCCAATGCCTCTCCATTCTACCCGCACCAAGCCTTCAAGCCCTTTGCCGAGGCTTTTATTGTATTGGGCCGCCAACAAGGCCGTATAGTTAGGCGTCTGAATTTGCCGATTGCCCGCAAAGTCTTTACTTACTTTTTTGGATTGCCCATTTTCATAGGTAGTTACAGGCACACTGAGTTTTGAGTACGTAGCATCCGTAGTGCCCACATTCAAATCCACTTGTAAGCCTTTGATAGGCGTAGTTGAAAGTTCTACCTCAATCCCCTTGCTAGAAAAATTACCCGCATTGGTCGTGGCTGTGCGGAAGCCCAACGAAGGAATCAAGGTAGGGATTTGAGCATCGGTCACGTCAATATAAAACAAGGTAACGTTGGCTCGGAGCAGATTTTCAAAATAAGTACCTTTCCAACCGACTTCTATGGTGTTGCTAAACTCCGGCTTAAAGGCCACGAGTGGCGCTTCTGAAGGGTCGTATCCAATCTGGCTAAGACCTCCCACTCGGTAACCTTTACTGTATGAGGCATACACCAGTTGATTCTCTGCCTTTTTGTAAGACAACGTAACTTTAGGCGAAATCGCATCAAAATTAGTACTTCCAGTCGTGTCTTTGAGTGTTGTATTGACAAAAGTTCCTTTCACAAATTGGCTTCCGACGGTGAGGTTTTGTGATTCGTAATCATACCGTAAGCCAGCTGTTAGTGATAATTTTTCTGAAAACTGATACGTTGCTTGGCCAAACAAAGCATAACCATAACTTGCCGAATTCGTAGTGGTTACCACTTTGTAGGGTGCACCCGGCTGGCCAAATTTTCCAGCATCAGCACCGGCCAGTAAGGATTGTTTGGTTGGATAATGTTGGTTAAAATAATACACGCCTGCCGTCCATTTAAGCGGACTTTCCGATTTGGCAGCAGAGTTGACCCGAACTTCTTGCGAGAACACTTTGATGGTATTTTGACCGTTATCGGGTGAAATTTCGATGGCATTTACATCGGCAGACTGGAACTTAAACGGGAGTTGCACATCCGCATCAATGGCTCCACTATAGTAACGAGTGGCTACTTGGTACCCCGAAATAGCGGTAATATCTACTTTATCTCCATAGTGGTTCAGCACGGCTGAGGCATACAGCGTATTATCAATGTCTTGAGCAATAGCGTTGTAGTTGACTTTGAAGCGCAATGAATCAACCGAAGCGTTGGCAAAGGGAATCAACGGATACGAGCCTTTGTTACGTCGGTTGAAATGTTTGACATTAAAGGTTGCTGAGAATTTGGGTGATGCAATCCATTTTATGTAGTAATTACCCGTCACACTGGAATAATTATCGAACGACGCATGGTTGTACAAATTGGTATAGTATCCATCTCGCTTGTCGTACAAATAGGAAATTCCGGCAAAAAGCTTGTTTTTGACCAATGGTGTCTTAAAACCAACCGAATACCGTTGTGTTCCAAACGAACCTGCACTGAGTTCGGCAAAACCTGCGGTTTGGTTACTGGGTTGTTTGGTAATAATGTTGATTACTCCCCCCATTGCATTGCGTCCGTAGAGGGTTCCTTGCGAACCCCTTAGCACTTCGATGCGCTCAATATCAACCAGTTGTGGAATACAAGTACTTAATCGAAACTGATTGACTCCATCTAAATACACGGCAATAGGTTGGTCATAAGAAGCCGACGTAATCCCCCGTATGGAGGCCACGTTTTTGTCGTCACCAGGGCTTTCGGAGTAGAAGTTAGGAACTATGCCCATCACTTCTTTTAAGTTCCAGAGGCGATAATTGCTTACTTGCTTGCTGGTAATAGTCGAAATCGCCACGGGTACTCGTTGCGCTTTTTGTTCTGATTTCTCTGCCGACACTACCACTTCATCCAGTGCATTGATGCTTTCGGCAAGTTGGATAGCAACGACATAGTTTTTGTTTTCGGTAATTTCGACCGTTGTCGTCTTCGCAGCAAAGCCAACCGCCGAAATGTGTACCGTATAGACGCCTTTGCTGAGGTTACTGATGGCGAAGTTTCCGTCTTGATTGGTACTGGCGCCAAGGTTAGAATTTAAAATAGCTACACTAGCCCCAGCTATTCCCTTCTCTTTTGTAGAGTTAATACGTCCCGTGAGGCTTTGAGCAAAAGTTTGCCAAGTCAATAGACTCAACAAAATTAAAATCCCCTGTTTCTTCATCGTCGTCTTGTGGTTATGAATAAATCGGCCACAAAGCTACGATAGGAATTTGAGATGGGGTTTGAAAAATTTAAAATTCCTGTACGATTGCCATGAAATACAGGTCAAACCCGCCTTTTCTCACGATTTTACCAGACAAAAAGCTTAGAAAAGGTGTCTGGGCCAGTTCTAACGTGCAAGAGGTTGATTTTGTCGGTTAGTATTTTTATTATTATTTTGAATTGGTAGAGATGCTCGCCTGACTGTAGGTTTGCCCTTTCGTACATAAATTAAAAATCTCCAAAAACCACTCCATTGCCTTACTTTTAAGGATATTAGACGATTTCTGTACCGTGTAATGCGATAAAAATTTATATTTGAATACCGTCACCGAGTTTACCGTCGGCAGACCACTTCCATTTCATCAAACCAAACGAAACCAACCCGTTTTAGTATGAAAAAATATTACTTGATTGCATTGGGCCTGTTGGTGGGACTTCCCTTACTGGCTCAAAAAAAGAAAGCTGTCACTCCTGTGCCCCCTCCAATCGTCAAAAAACCATTAAGCCATGAAGTTTATGACACTTGGAAAAACATTTCTGAACGAGCTATCTCTCGGGATGGGGAGTGGGTAGGTTATGGCATTAACCCAGCCGAGGGAGATGGCACATTGGTACTCAGTGCATTGAAAAAAGCCAAGATTGATTCGATTCAACGAGGCTCCGAACTACGCCTTACGTTCGATTCGGAACAAGCGGTGTTTAGAATCAAAGCGCCTTTTAAGGCTACTCGTGATGCTCGAAGAGCCAAGAAGAAAAAAGAAGAAATGCCGAAGGATTCGTTGGGAATTTATAGTCTCAAAACCAATTCTTTAACGAAAATCCCGAATATTCTTTCGTTCAAAGTTCCCGAAAAAGCTGGAGGTTGGTTAGCCTATCTGTTAGACGTGCCGCCACCTGTCAAACCAGACCTGAAGGATACCAACAAAAAAGCGGCGCCCCCACGACCTACCCGAGGCAAGCAACCCAAAAAGGAGAGCGAAGAAAACGGTTACAAACTGGTAATCAGAAACTTAAAATCAAACGCAGAACAAACCTACGGTTTTGTAAAGGAATACGAATTTGCTAAAACAGGGCGGTACTTAGCCTTTTCGAGCACCGGGAATGACTCCTCCATGAAAGCTGGAGTCTATGTATGGGATGCCGAAAAAGGGAGTATTTTGCCTATTTACGAAGGACGGAGCAAACAAAAGTTCACCAAATTTTCTTTTGCTGAAAATGGTGACCAATTGGCCTTTATCGCTGATTTAGACACCAATGCTAAATCGCAAATTCGAGTACCCAAGCTCTTTTATTGGAAAAGTGGTCAAGAAAAAGCCAACCTATTGGCCGATGAAAACAATCAACCGGGTCCTAAAGGTTGGCTAGTAAGTGCTGACTATACGCCTAATTTTGCAAAAGATGGTTCTAAGTTATTTTTTGGTACAAACCCCAAACCCATCGTACAAGATACTACCTTGTTGGCAGACGAAATTGTGAATGTGGAAGTTTGGAATTACCAAGATGAACGCCTACAAACTCAGCAAAAAACGACTTTAGAACAGGACAAGAAAAAGTCTTATTTGGCAGTTGCAAATCTGGATTCCAAAAAATTAGTTCAATTGGGATCAAAGAAAATCCCTGATATCCAAATTGTTAATGAGGGAAGGGCTAATTACGTCATTGGTCGCTCCGATGTATTGTACTCGCATCAACACTGGGACTGGAACCCCAAAGAAGACGTCTATCTCATTGACACACAAGACGGTACTTCTACTCAGATTGGAAAACACCTTCGTGGGAATCCTCAAATTTCGCCGGAAGGCAAGTACATTGTCTGGTTTTCGTTGCCTGACACGGCTTGGTTTTGCTATTCCATAGCGAACAAAAAAACGATTCAGCTTACAAAGGACAAGAAATTTGCCGACGAAGACGACGACCATCCTGATTACCCCAATTCATACGGTTCGGCGGGTTGGACCAAGGGAGATGAGCGTTTTTGGATCTATGATAAATATGACATTTGGTCTATTAACCCCGAAACGGGCGCTGCCGAAAACTTGACCAAAACAGGCCGCCAAGAGAAGAAAGAGTATCGTTATGTGCGGTTGGATAATGAAATGCGCTATATAGACCCTACGAAGGTGCTATTGCATTCATCCGATTATACGACCAAAGGCAGCGGGTATTATTCACTGGCTAATGGTACGCTTGCTAAGCTGATGGAAGGGGATTTCAACGTTTCGCAACAAGTACTAAAAGCCAAAAACACGGAGGATATACTTTTCACCAAAACAACCTTCCGAGACTATCCAGACCTTTTGCAGAGCGATTTGACGTTCAAAACAGTGAAAAAAGTGTCTGATGTGGGTAGTCAAATGAACCAATATTTGTGGGGTTCTGTAGAATTGGTAAAATACCAATCGGGCGATGGTACTCCGTTGGAGGGTTTGCTCTACAAGCCAGAAAATTTTGACCCTACCAAGAAATATCCAATGCTGGTGTATTTCTATGAAAAAAACGCCGATAACCTACATAATTTTGTCACCCCTTCGCCTTCGGGTAGTGCCTACACCAACTACGCCATGGCGGCCAGCAATGGTTACTTGGTTTTTGTTCCTGACATTATTTACAAAATTGGCTACCCAGGCCAAAGTGCTTACGAGTGCATTATTCCTGGGGTCTTGAGCCAAATCAATAAAGGTTTTGTGGACAAAGCCAACATCGGTATCGTTGGGCATAGTTGGGGTGGTTACCAAACAGCCTACCTCATTACCAAGACCAATTTGTTCAAAGCAGCCGTACCGGGCGCACCCGTGGCCAACATGACCAGTGCTTATGGTGGTATTCGTTGGGGAACTGGCATGAGCCGTCAGGCACAATACGAGGCGACACAGAGCCGGATTGGGGGTACTTTATGGCAAAAACCTGAGCAATACCTCGACAATTCACCTTTGTTTTACCTTGATCAAGTAAAAACCCCTGCCTTGATTTTGCACAACGACGACGACGACGCTGTACCTTGGTATCAGGGTATCGAATTATTTATGGGTTTAAAACGCTTGGATAAGCCAGTCTGGATGCTCAACTACAACGGCGAAAAACATGGCAATCGTCAGCGCAAAAATCAAAAAGATTTTTCGGTAAGAATGTGGCAATTTCTTGACCATTATCTCAAAGGTGCCCCAATGCCCTCGTGGATGTCAGAAGGTTTACCTATGATTGAAAAAGGTATTAACCAACATTTGGAAACTTCCACCAGCCCAACTAAGGTGCAGAGTGGTAATGAGAAGTGATTTAAAACTACCCAACTTGAGGGGCGAATGGATTTCGCCCCTCCTTTTTATCCCTCTTCTCCTTCATCCATTACCTAAAAAATCCCCAGCAGTGGATAAAGCAGGGGTCAAATCTACATCCCATGAAAATCCTATTCATTTTTTTTAGCCTTGTTGTGTGTACGCTTGGATTCGCCCAACAGAGAGCAAAGGTTCCAGTCAATCCTTCCAACGAAAGTTATCAAGCCCCTCGCTTTACCGACCCCAACCGCTTGTCAAAGATTAAAGCTGCCTTGCCCGTAGTGGAGCAATTGTATAAAGAATATGCTACTAAAAATCACTTTCCGGGATTAGCCTTTGGCGTTGTGGTTGACGGTCAGTTGATTAGCTCTGGAGCCACAGGCTTTTCGCATGTAGGAAAGAAAATTGAAGCCTCCACTCAATCACAATTCAGAATTGCCTCGATGACTAAAAGCTTAACAGCCATAGCGATTCTAAAACTTCGTGACCAAGGCAAACTAAAACTTGATGACCCTGCTGCTACCTATATTCCTGAATTGCGGTCTATTTCGTATTTGACCACTGATGCCCCGCCCATTACCATTCGGCATTTGATGACTCATGCTGCAGGTTTCCCCGAAGATAACCCTTGGGGCGACCGCCAGTTGGCCGACTCCGATGCGGATTTGCTTAACCTCTTAAAACAGAGCCCTTCATTCTCTAATGACCCTGGCCTTACTTACGAATATAGTAATTTGGGTTTTGCATTGTTGGGCAGAATCATCACCGTTGTAACAGGCAAACCCTATCAGGTTTATATCAACGAGCAGATTATCAAACCTTTAGGTATGAATCATACGGTCTGGGAATACACCAAAGCTTCGTCCAGCACCTTAGCTTGGGGCTATCGCTGGCAAGAAAATCAATGGATTGAAGAACCCATGGAGCACGATGGCTCCTACGGGGCAATGGGGGGACTCATCACAACGATTGAGGATTTTAGCAAGTATGTGTCGTTTCATCTGGATGCTTGGCCACCAAAAAACGGCAAAGAAATGGGACCTATCAAACGTAGTTCGGTTCGAGAAATGCACTTTCCTTGGAATTTTAATAGTCACAACTTACAATTTACCTACCCAAGTGGGCGCAAATGCCCTACTGTGGGTGCATACAGTTATGGATTGGGTTGGGTGCGAGATTGCGAAGGTCGGGTATATATCAGTCATAGTGGTGGGTTGCCTGGTTTTGGAAGTCAGTGGCGCATCATGCCTGAGTATGGTATCGGGGTGATTGCTTTTGCCAATTTGACGTATGCCAATATTGGAACTATCAATTTTTCAGTACTTGATACCTTGGTTCGTATAGCTCAACTGAAACCACGTGAATTACTTGTCTCGTCTATTCTATCCAAACGCAAACAGGAAATTGTTTCTATTCTCCCGGACTGGAATACTACTGAGCAGAATCCTATTTTTGCCGAAAATTTCTTTCCTGATTTCTCCATTGCCATTCGTCGCAAAAACACAAAACAATTGT
This sequence comes from Spirosomataceae bacterium, assembly GCA_046329195.1. Classification (GTDB taxonomy): domain Bacteria; phylum Bacteroidota; class Bacteroidia; order Cytophagales; family Spirosomataceae; genus JAXLVB01. The sequence goes on from JAXLVB010000002.1 coordinate 1,175,851, forward strand.
TTGACAAAGTTGGCAAAACCATTAAAATCAACGAGTTAATCCCTGAAAACCAGCTTCGTGGCAAATTCATCATCGAGTGTGAGCGAGGGAGTATTGAGGTCTTTTTCACCCTAACGCCAGAAAATCCTGCATTGATCCAACAATTGGATATTCGGGAGATTAGGCGTAGTTAAGGTTAGAGGGGAAAAGTTAAAGTGGAGAGGAGAAAAAGAGAATGGTTGTAAGTGATGAATTAATTGATGAACTAAACAAGTTTGTTTGGCTTGTTATTAAATTTTTTTGAGCTGTTTGCTGTTAATTCTACTTGGTTAAAACAATACTCTAAAGTGAGCCGTGACTGCAAGCCCTGTCAACGGTCTGTTGCTCAACTGTCTTTCTATACCCAATTAATCTAACAAAGCAGAATTAAATAGAATGGCCATTTTTAGGGTAATTTTATGAATCCTGAAAATGGCCAACCTATCTAATTTAGCCTAATACTTTAACTTAGGAGATTTCAAACGCCACTGTCTTGACTCGCTGCGAAACTTTTCCGGTCTCGTCATATTCAGTCAAAATCATGGCTTGAGCCGTCGGATTTTCAAATACCTCTTGCATGTTTTTGATGATACCAAAAGGCACTTGTGCCTCTTTTAATTCACTTGTCAAGGCTTCACATGACCATCCTGAAATCTTCTCTTGAATCAGTTGCCACAAATACGCCCGGTGTTCAACCCTGACTTGATTAGCATCAAACTCACTATCTAACTGAATACCAAGCACTTTACAAAGCGACTGCCAGTGCTTTAGAGTTGCACAGGCCAATACCAACTCTTTCCCTTCTTGCGTTTGATAAACATCGCCATACGGCATGATGTTAGGATGTGCCGAACCCATTCGCTGTGGGATATGCCCTGCCATCAACCAATTGGTAGCTTGATTAGCCAAACTCGCCAAGGCCGATTCGTACAGCGAAGCACTCACATAAGCCCCCTTGCCCGTCGAATTACGCTGCATCAGGGCAATCAAAATTCCTTCTTTCAACTGATGAGCTGCCAATAAATCAATCAGTGCGACAGGCATTTTGACAGGTTTTCCCCCTACCTCTCCTGTCATAAACATGAAACCCGTTTCGGCTTGTAGCACTACATCGAGGGCAGGTGTGTTGTCTTCATCGTCAAAGGCATATAATTGAGCATATATTAACGTCGGATTCCATTCCTTTAACGACTTATAATCCAATTGCAGTTTTTCAGCCGAACTTTTTTTAAAATTTGATAATACCACGTCGCAGCTTTTGATTAAGTCCATGACGACGGCCTTGCCTTCAGCTTTTGAAACATCTAAAAAAAGATGCTTTTTTTGGTAATTAACAGCATGAAAATACGCCGAAGTAGGCTCTACTTTTGATTCGGAAGGCAATTTCCATGAACGTGTCATGTCTCCTCCAGTTAATTCATTTTCAACCTTAATAACCTTCGCACCTAACTCTGCGAAAAACATTCCAACAGCAGGTATTGCTAAAACACTACCTAACTCGACGACAACTAAGTCTTTAAATGGTTTCAATCGAGAAAAAATTTAAAACTATAAAAAAAGAAAACAACCTAATATAAAGTGTTGAAAATGGCAATTTACCAAATTTTCAAATATAGATTAGCCAAATTACCAAATGAGGGTCAACTTGAAATAATTATATTTATTGAAGATTTTGCACTATTTTACACCAAAATCCGTTATTTAGATAAGTATTTTTACTTAGTTTTGAAATAAAAATACTAGATAATCCTCTAATCCGAGGATTAAGATAACTACAACAAAACACAACCTTATTCAATTTATGAAAACATTAGTTGCTTCCCTTTTGGGAATCGTCTTGGCAGTGCCGTTACATGCCCAAGACTCTCCTAAAAATGATTTAGGATACTCTTCACATAATTACAAGCATGGTAACAAAGCCAAAATTGCTCAAACAAAAGAAAAAGAATCAAGCAAATGGCTATCTATTCAAAGCCCAGGCTTAGAAAGTCATCGTCAGGCTATTTTTTCTACCAGCAATTATAAGGCAATGAACCATCCCGTTCATCCAAATACCGACCGATTGGTATTTACCCAAAAGCATGGCCGTCCGACTATTACTAATCCAAGTCTTGCCCCTAATAACTATAAGAGACAAGGAAAGATACAGCAAGACCAACCAGAAGAAGTAGCAAAGCGAAAAGGTCAAACTTCAGTTGATAGTCAGTCAGTTGGAGAAAATTAGGTTTTTCGATAAGCAATAAAAAAGCGCATCAATTGATGCGCTTTTTTATTGCTTTAATAGTTTGATTACTTGATACACCGAATCATTTTTGAGATTCAGTACATAAAAGCCTGAAGGCACTTTTCCGATAGGTAGTACCGAATCATTAGGTAAAATTTGTCCTTTCCAAACTATTTTCCCTGTAAAATCATATAAATCAGCTTCTAAAGGCTTGTTTACTTGATAGTTTTGGAATTCAATAATCGGGTTGACATCGCCAATAAAAGGATTGGGATAGATTTTAACCAAATCGTCTCTCCTTTCTTGGAGGCCACTGGGTTTGGGGGCCAAATCAAAAGCTCGGTCAAAGGTAGGAATACCGTAGCCTAATGAGTTATCGGGCTTACTTGCTTGACTTCCTGCTTTTTTAATTGTTTGCACAACTTGATAGGCATTAAGGTAAGGAAATGCTTGCCAGAATCCAGCTACCAAGCCACTTACCAAAGGAGAAGAAAAAGAGGTGCCGTTACTAGACGCTACATTGCCTGCCACTGAGGAAGTAGTCGTGCCTTGTCCAAGGGCTACAACATCGGGTTTGATGCGTTGGTCTGCACTGGGGCCAAACGAACTAAAACTCGCTTTTTTGAGGTTGAGGTCCACTGCCCCCACTGCTAACACCGAATCGCCGTCGGCAGGAGCACCGATATACTTCCAAGCTTGATTGCCTTCGTTACCTGCCGAAGCGCAAACAACCATGCCTACCCCTACGGCCCAGTCAGCTGCCCGGGTTACAAGTGCAGTTTTACCATCCATATTTTGGTAGGTATAATCAGTCGTGGCATCATCAAACTCCGTGTAGCCTAAGGAAGTGTTAATGACATCAACGCCACAACTATCGGCATATTCCGCACCAAAAAGCCAGTTTGCTTCCTCTACCTTCGATTCACGAAGGTCGTCTTCAGTATGCAATAACACAAAGGTAGCTTTGAAGGCCGTTCCAACGAGCGAGCTATCTTTAAAGGCAGCAATGGTGGACAACACTGATGTACCGTGGTCGCCTTGGTTATAGACATTGGTTTCATTGTTGACAAAATCGTAGGTAGCAGCAATCCGATTTTCTTTGAACAAATGCTGAAAAACAGGGTTTTTGTTTACGTTATTGAATCCATTGTCCAACACCCCAATCAACATGGTTTCGCCTCGATACCCAGCGGCGTGCATTTTGTCCACGCCCAACATTTTGATTTGATTGGACGTGTATCCATACACCGGAGCCGTTTCGCTTTTTACTTCCATTTTGCCTGATTTGCTTTCATTGACAGGCAAATTTTGGTCATCCAACGAGCGATTTCCTTCTGCTCCGCTTACAAATGAGAGTTTTTTGATGGCATTGTACACCGAGGCATTCGACGAAATCATAACTGCATTGAGCCAGCGAGACGAATACAACACTTGTGCCCCCGCTTGCTTGATGGTAGCTATGTAGCTTGGGTTTACGGGCAAATCCCGAGTAGTCACTGGTATGCCCTGCCGCTTACGGCGCTCAATAGAACGTTGCGACAGAAATGCTTCGGGTTTGCTAACCGAATAAGGCGAGTTGTTTTTATCAGCCAATAAAATCAAATATCGCTTGTTTTGTGCTATGGCAAAAGCACTTTGCAAGAACAATACGGCAAGAATGCCCCAGAGTTTGGTATTGCTCTTTTTTTTGTTTTGTTGGTTCATTCCAACAAGGTTCAACGCCAAGGAGACCTCTTTTCCTCTACTTTGCTTATTGCTTTCCATAGGTCTTAATGGTTTGAATTCGTTTTACTCCGTAATCTATTTTGCCTTGTCCCACGCATCCAGCCTGTGCACACAAAAACAATACGGTGTTTTCTTTATAGATTAACCCGATTCCTTGCGCAAATCGTTCGATTCGTTTGTTTTGCGAAACCAGCGTAGAGTCGTTTTGTTGGATTACCGTAAGAACAGCCTCATATTGCTGGCCATTATAGCTATAATTTTTGTCGGCAGCATCCATTTCATAATCGTCTTTTCCCAAGGCATTATAGACATTGCCGTTCCATTTTTGCCCACGACGCACCGGAAAAGTCAGTTTTACATACGGAATATTGTTTTCGGTCTTGATAAGTTGGTCAGTCACCTGCTTGGCCGTCCAGACTGAATCCAATTGCCATGATGCCACCGCATTGGCTCGCCGATACCGCTCCACTCGATAACTGGTTTGTCCACTCAAATCGGCAAAAGAATCGCCAATGACTTCTTTAAGTTGAAAAACAGAAGTACTTGTTGCACCCGTCAGCGAATAGACGGTTTCGGTCACATCATACTCAACAAATTGTCCTTTTTGAAGTGGAAAATACCCATATCCTGCATCTGCAGGCGTAGGCTCACTGCTACTACATGCCCACCAGAAGCCTGCACACAATAACAAAAGCCCTATCAATAGCTTATTTTTGGTCATACATTACGCTTTCCGTTTCACACTACAAAACGAAAAAATCCTTATTCGCTATATACTGTTTTAAGTTGCGTAATAAAAGCTTTCCGAACATCGCCGAATTTACCAACGATTTTCACATCAGGGTTTTCGGGCGAAAGAAACTCTAAACCCCTCTCCTTTCCTGAAGCCAAAAAGTCTGACATAGCCACCAAATACGTTTCGTTATCCTCGATGTTTTTGCCTACTATTTGCCAAACCCCATTGTTATTACTAATGTTGGTATGTTGCAGATAGCCCCCTTTCCCTTTGTTGGCTACACCTTGGGTTAGTACTTTTTTTAAGACAGCCCCTTTGATATTGACCGATACAATCTCTCCTCCAAAAGGCATGATCCGAATCACATCGTACTCGGTGATGTTGCCAGGAGCCAGTACGTCATCAATCCGAATAGAACCACTGTTATAAATGGCACAGGAAGCATTCGGTACGGCATTGAGCATGGCATTGGCAATGAGTTGGGTCAAGGTAGTTGAGCGGTTACGAACACTGACCTCTAGCCCATCGAGCGGATCGGTGGTTTTGGCTGCTACCCGTGTTGGCTCAAATCCCTCTTTTTTGAAACCGTCGTAGGCCAGTGTCAACCAATGATTGACTACATTAGAAATCTCTGGGTCTTCAGCAATTTTATCGTTGATGCTCACCAAGTCGTGCGACATGGTGAGTTTTTTAGTCTCAGGGTTGAACCCAAACCGATGCACAAAAACCGTTTTTACGTTGGCATCAGCTTTGGTAATAGGTGTCATGTGTATTCCTCGGCGAGCAATGATATTTTCGTGCTCATGGCCACCCATAATAAGGTCAATTTCAGGAATTTGCTGTGCCAGTGTCAGGTCCTGCTCGATAGCCAAATGGGTCATCGCAATCAACACATCTACTTTGGGGCGGAGAATTTTGGCGGCTTCTTTGGCGGCATTCAGATAGTCGGTATAACGAACGTAGGCTGCCTTGTTGGCATCGAGCGTGACTGAAAAAATCCCCACTCTAACACTCTGGCTCCCTTGGTTAAACGTAACAATTTCAAAGGGTTTCACACCCGGAAACGGCAGCAACGTGGTATCCACCACATTAGACGAAATCCATTTGTATTTCCCTTCTTTCATCCGTTCTTTAAATACGTCCTCCTTCACATCAAATTCGTGGTTGCCAAAGGTTACGTACTGCACCCCCATAGCGTTCAAAACGGCTACCATTTGCTTTCCATCCAAGCGTTTTCCATCTACTTTGGCAGTACCCAACGCCGAAGGGCTAAAGAAATCACCTGCTAGCATGAGTAGTGAATTAGGATTTTCGGCTTTCAGTTGCTTGTACAAGGTAGAAACCCGAGCTAAACCGCCTTCGCCATTGACGGGAGTGATTTCGTACACATCGTTGAAGCAGAGGATGTTGAACTTAATGTCAGATGAAACATTGGTGTTGGCATGCTGGGTTGTTGCGCAAGAGGCCATCAGGAGGGTCAATGCACACAGACATCCTAAATAAATTTTTTTCATTGTATTATTAGTTTGGGCAGGTATGAAAATGCTCCTAAAAGTACATAAATGAAGTAGTATTTACAAATAGAGTCCTTTATCGAAAATTTCAGTAAAACTCTTTCTAATTAAAAGCTACAATCCTGTTACCTTCAATAGATGAATTACCATATTTCTCTATACAAACGAAAAGGCAAGAAACATGGACTGCTTTGTTTCTTGCCTTTTTTTACTACGATAAAAACTCTTTATTCCCACTCAATGGTAGCAGGAGGTTTCGACGAAATGTCATACACTACCCGATTGACCCCTTTTACCCGGTTGATGATGTCGTTGGAGACTTCGGCTAAGAAATCGTAGGGAAGATGCACCCAATCGGCAGTCATGCCGTCGAGGCTGGCCACGGCTCTCAGAGCTACTACCCGTTCGTAGGTACGTTCGTCGCCCATGACACCTACACTCTGAATTGGCAGCAAAATCGCCCCAGCTTGCCACACTTGGTCGTAAAGTCCCCAGCTTTTGAGCTTTCCTATGTAAATGGCATCTACTTCTTGTAGAATTGCCACCTTTTCTGCGGTAATATCACCTAAAATCCGAATGGCAAGTCCTGGCCCGGGGAAAGGATGGCGCTTCAAAATGGCATCAGGAATTCCTAACGATTTACCCACTGCACGCACCTCATCTTTGAACAATGTGTTGAGCGGTTCTACCACTTTGAGTTTCATAAAGTCGGGTAATCCGCCTACGTTATGGTGCGATTTAATGGTTGCTGAAGGACCTTTCACCGATACCGATTCGATCACATCAGGATAAATAGTACCCTGACCCAACCACTTGACATCTTGAAGTAGATGCGCCTCTTGGTCAAACACATCTATAAAAGTTTTACCGATGGCTTTGCGTTTTGCTTCGGGGTCTGTCAAACCATCTAAAGCACTGTAAAACTGACCTTTAGCATCTACCCCTTTGATATTCAACCCCATGTCTTGATAAGAATGCAGCACATCTTCAAATTCGTTTTTCCGCAAAAGGCCATTATCTACAAAAATACAATAGAGGTTTTTTCCGATAGCCCGATGCACCAACGAAGCCGCCACCGTGGAGTCAACCCCACCAGACAGTGCCATCACCACCTTATCATCCCCTAATTTTTGCTTCAATGCTTCTACCGTTGCCTCTACAAAATTCGCTGCGGTCCAGTCTTGCAAACAGCCACAAATATCTACTACAAAATTCTTGAGGATTTGCTTTCCTTCTAACGAATGTGTTACCTCTGGATGAAACTGAATACCATAAGTTTCTTCGCTTTTGACTTTAAAAGCTGCAATCCGAACAGAATCGGTAGAACCAATTACTTCAAAATCAGGAGGAATTACAGTGATGGTATCACCGTGACTCATCCATACTTGGTTGGTAGCCGATACGTGCTGAAACAACTTACTTTGCTCGTTCCCTACACTCAAAATAGCACGTCCATACTCCCGATGTTTGGATGGAAGCACCTCGCCACCAGCCAGTTGCGAAAGCAACTGAGCACCATAACACACCCCTAAAACGGGGAGTTTTTGACGGAACAAACTCAGGTCAACCCGTGGGGAGTCTTCGTCCCGAACAGAGCATGGGCTACCCGATAAGATGATTCCTTTGATGGAGGCATCGAGGGCTGGAATATGGTTGTAAGGGTGAATTTCGCAATACACATTTAGTTCTCGAACTCGGCGGGCAATGAGTTGTGTAAATTGAGAACCAAAATCAAGGATAAGAATCTTTTCTGTCACGGGTGATGGGTTTGGTAGGAATTGTGTTAAGCTGTCAGTTCAAACACACATTGGTTTTGTTACTCACTCTCAGTAGGTTAATGTGCTGTTGAGTGCTTTTTTCAGTGACTGAATAACTCGAAGTGTGCGAATGGTTCGGCCTTGGTCGCTCAGATGATATACCGTATCAAAAAACAGCGAGTCGTCGTACACCTGCTCAAAAGGGCTATCAATACACGGAAAATGCAACTGCATTCGCAATTGTTTATCTAATTGTCGAAGCGCTTCTTGATTTCGGTCAGCCTCTTGCTTGGCATAGCTTGGATAACTAAAAAATACTCGAACGCCTTTTTGAGTTGCAAAGTTCGCAAAATCGTTGAGTTTTTTTATGGCTTTTGAATAATCTGTTGCTTGCATCTCCGAGCGGTCGTCTAATTCACTGGGTTTTCGATTGTTCACATGACTCACCATATCTCCCTGTTTATCAAAGGCTTCCCTAAAATAAACAGCCGTTGTATCTGCTATCGTATGAGCTTCTGAACTGCTTGTGGGCAAGATGATTTTATTACGAATTTTTCTGAGCCGATACGACCAATTGGTCGTAAGGCTATCCAATTCACTTTTGTAATGGATATACTGTTGAGCAGGCGGGTACAAATTGGCAGTGAATAATTGAGCGTCATAATCGCCTTTGTCTAAGTAATGCTCTACCGACACCAACACGATATCCCCTTGGTGCAGGCTACTTTTTACTTCGTTTAGGAAGAAAGACAAACCCAAAGCTCCTCCCAGACCCATATTAACGACCGGAATGTGCAGTGAATCCGATAACAGACGGCTATTTAGTCCAAACATCACATTAGAGCCACCCACCAACACCAGCTTGGGCGAATGCAAACTATCCAAGCGATGATGCTTATCAATGATAGCCGCCCAACCATTGTGGTTTTCTTGTGCTAATTGGCTATTCAATGTCCATTTCCAGAGCAGGAAACAGGTGGATACCACCACAACGCAAAGGAGAGTAATATGTAGAAATAACTTAGCCAAACATCTCAAAATTGGAAATAAATAAACTGCGAAGGTTGGTCAAATGCTCCGAACAGCAAAATAACCATGATAAACACATAATAAATGCTCCAGCGAACCAGCCAATGTCGTTGGTTAAGCCATGTTGTAATACTTCGGTCTCGTTGGAAGTAATGGACTGCCTCCATCACACCCATGAAAAACAGCAACATAAGAAAGGTCTGACGGCTCTCGCCCAACAAAATGGCAGTTCTGAGAAATTCTGGATTGGATAATTGCCTCAGTTGCTCACCAATGCCTACGTGAAGGTGCGTGAGTACGTGCCAGGCATCGTGAAAAGTAACCGCCCTGAAAAATATCCAGGCAATATCAACGAGTACAAATACAGTTAGACATTGAATGGTTTTGTATACAAAAGGCCACGCTAAAAGGCCCAAGGACTTTACCAACTGGTTTCGGAATGAGGCGGTTTTTAGCGCAATAATGAGGTAAATACCATGCAAACCACCCCAGATGACAAAATTCCAACTGGCGCCATGCCACAAGCCGCTCATCAAAAACACAAAGAACTGATTGAAATACCATCGGCCTGTGGAGACTCGATTTCCGCCCAATGGAATGTATAAATAGTCTCGAAACCAAGTAGATAGCGAAATATGCCAACGTCGCCAAAACTCTGAAATGGTTTTTGAAAAATACGGTCGGTCAAAGTTTTTCATCAAGGTAAAGCCCATCACTTTGGCAGCCCCCAATGCAATGTCCGAATACCCCGAAAAATCACAGTAGATTTGAAAAGCAAAAAATACAGTGGCTAAAACCAAGGGAATACCCGTGTAGTCGGTGGGGTGGCTATACACTTGGTTGACCATGGTAGCCAACCTGTCGGCAATGACTACTTTTTTGAACATCCCCCAAGCCATCAACTTGAGTCCATCTACAACTCGCTGGTAATCAAAGTTATGCTTCTCATAAAATTGATGCAGAATATTTTGTGGTCTTTCGATGGGGCCTGCCACTAACTGTGGGTAGAACATCACGTAGAGCGCATAAATCCCAAAGTTTCGCTCTGCTTTTTGATTCCCTCGATATACCTCGATGGTATAACTCATGGCCTGAAACGTATGAAATGACAAGCCAATGGGTAGCAAAATCGTAAGCAAAGGCAGGGATTTATCAGAAGGCAGAAAAAGATTGAAGTTGTCAATCAAAAAATTATAATACTTAAAAATAGCCAACACACCAATATTGGCTACTAAACTGGCCACCAAAAACCACTTTCGTCGCTGCCCTTCCGATTGTTCAATCCAAATTCCAGCAAAATAATCCACCACTACCGTAAAGCCCAAAATCAGGATATAGATGGGCAAAAAAGCCATGTAGAAATAACAACTGGCTGCCAACAACCAAAACCACCTAAACCGCTGAGGTAAAGCAAAATACCCAATAGTAACAATGGGAAAAAACACTAAAAAATCAATCGAGTTAAAGAGCATAAGGCGTTGAGTAGCAGGCCTGTTTTTAGTCCATTTGGGTTATACTTCAGAACTTCGTATGCGGTTTGGCGAAACGTTTACGAGGCAAAACTATTGAAAAATAGGCTTCAGTTGACGAATCAACTGAAGAGTTCTTCGTTTTCGCCCCTCTGCATTGAGGTGATACACCGAATCAAAAAAGAGAGTGTCGGGATATACGTAGTCTTGAGGTTTGCCTAATTGCCGGATGGGCGAAGTCTGAAAATCATGTTCTATTTGTTGGATTGTGCCCTGATTTTGACCAAAAGCAGAGGCAGTATAGGGCGGAAAAACATAAAAAACTTGAACACCTTTTTGCTTGGCAACTCCACAAAACTGTTCAATATCTTCCAGAATGGCGTGTTCGTCCATTACGTTGGGCAATTCGGCGTGTTGTAAAGGCAGTTGTGGGGGGTTGTTCAGATGACTCAATAAATCTCCTTCTTTGGAAAATCCTTTTCTAAAAAACACTGAAACCGTGTCTTGAATGCGGGGCTCGATGTCGTGATTGCCTGCCAGTAATGCTCCCAGCGTCAGTTTCACCGTTCCGATTTGATGTTGAAGTCGAGCCGTGAGTTCTTCTTTCCAATCTGCAAATTGGATGTATTGCAAGGCAGGTTTGTAATTGTCTGCCGCCAGGAGCTGCTGGTCAAGGCTTCCTTTTGAATTGATGTGATATTCAAACCCCACCACTACTACATCGCCTTTCCGAAGACAACTTTTGGCTTCATTAAGCATAAATTTACTACCCAACACAATCTGATTAGCCAAATTCTGCACGGGTACATGTAATGAGTCGCTCAACATTCGGCTGTCGGTACCAAAAGCCATACTCGACCCGCCTACCAATAAAATTCGTGGTGACGGAAGCGAATCCAGCCGAGCATGCTTGTCTCCTATTGCGGCCAAGTAGGTTTGCTCTAATCGTTTTTGGGACAATTGAGGTACGCCTATGCACGTACCAAGCACCAAGCCAACTAATAAACTAATTTTTAAACCAAGTTGAAACATCGTGAAATTAGTCCAAAGCAATCCAACATCAAACGGATTAAGGGTACATCAAGTATTGCTGGCGCATTTTCTTGAACTCATCCAAAGCGGGTTGCCAAGATGCCCTGATTTCTGATTCGGATTTTCCTTCTACCAGTTGTTTTCTGAGTTGATCAGTACCTGCTAGCTTGTCAAAAAACGAAGTACTGGTGTAGAATTTCTCTTTATTAGGGGCTTTCTGATAAAACGCCATGAGGTATTTTAAGGTCAGCCTTTCTTTGCGGGCATCTATTTTGGAAAGGTTTAGGCCATAGCAAATTTTCCCTTTGTTCGGGGGATTCTGTGCTCCAGGTTTGTCCACGGGAGTAAACGTGTACGCTCCATAAGCCGAACTGGGACCACCAATGACTTGAAATTGCAAATCGGTGCCTCGCCCCACACTGATTTCTGTTGGTTCAAACAAACATATCGAAGGATATAAATAAATAGACTGATTGTTGGGTAAATTGGGAGAGGGCGCTACTGGCAAAGTATATATCATTGCATGGTGGTAATTCAGACATGGTATCACCGTCAAATCACACGTTACTTTATTCGATAACCAGCCTTCACCATTTATCATCTTGGCCAATTCGCCCATCGTTAAGCCATGCACGATAGGGACAGGGTTCATCCCTACAAACGAAGCGAATTTTTTCTCCAAAACGGGACCGTCCACATAATGCCCGTTCGGATTGGGGCGGTCTAAGATTATACATTTTTTATCCATTTCAGCGCAGGTTTCCATTACCAAGTGCATGGTGGATGGATAGGTATAGTACCGCACTCCCACATCCTGAATATCAAAGATTACCACATCAATTCCCTGCAATTGTTCTTTGCTTGGCTTTCGGTTGGTTCCATATAGCGATACAATGGGTAAGCCTGTTTTGGCATCTACGCCATCCTTGACGTGGGCACCGGCGTCAGCGTTTCCACGGAAACCATGTTCGGGAGCAAAAATAGTTTTGATGTTTACGCCCAACGACAGCAGCGTATCTACCAAGTGAGTCTTGTTCTGAAAAATGGTCGTGTGGTTCACGGCCAATGCTACTGTTTTGCCTTTGAGTTGGGGTAAATAGGTGTTAAGTTGCTCACAGCCTAATACCAAATTAGCTCGGCTTGAAGATTTTTTGGGTTGAGCACAAGTCGCCACTGTAACCCAGCAAACAAGCAAAAAAACAATTCTCATGTTGTTGATAAAGAAAAGAAAAACTGTTATGTCAATAATAGGGTGCCCTATTTATTGAGAGCACTTCGTTCCGCCATTATTTTTTCAATATCGGCTACCGAACGAGGAGCTGCCAACGATAAGACTTTATGACCATCGGTAGTGATTAACACATCGTCTTCGATCCGAACGCCAATATTCCACCATTTGGTATCACAAGGCGAATTAGCTGGAATGTAAATCCCTGGCTCCACCGTCAGCAAATGACCTGCTTGTAAATTGGAGCGGGTATCGCCCATATCATGTACATCTAATCCCAAGAAATGGGAAGTTCCGTGGTTAAAATACCGAAACGCCTCCGCAGTGCTCTTGGTAATGCCCAGTTCGACTAAGCCTTTAGCAATCACATCATAAGCAGCCTGATGAACCCCATAAAAGTGTTTTCCGGGTTGGCAAGCCTTAAAACCAGCCTCTTGCGCTGCCAACACTAACTCATAAATTTGTTTTTGAGCGGGCGAGAACTTTCCACCCACAGGCATAGTCCGTGTAATGTCGGCTGTGTAGCCATGATATTCGGCAGCACAATCGGTCAAATAAATATCGTTGGCTTGTAATTTCCGGCGATTGGTAATGTAATGCAATATACACGCATTTTCGGCACCACCACAAATAGATGGATACCCTATGTATTCAGAACCATTGTTTTTGAACACGTATTCCATCACCGATTGAGCCTGAAACTCATACGCATTAGGCTCTATGTATTTCATGACTTCGAGATGCCCCAAACACGAAATATCAATCGCTTTTTGTAGCAGTACCAACTCTTCGGGTTGTTTGATAGCTCGCAAGTCGGCCATGATTTTCAGAAAACTACGACCATCTAACTCCTTATCTTTTAACTTGTTCTTACATTGAACAATTAGATTTGATAACGAAGCTGATTCGTAAGGATTCTCAGCAACTCCACTTGGATATTCTCCTAATACCTTATCAAATTTGCCGAAATCAAGTGAAAAATTTTTAAAATCTTTTCCAGTAAAAACAGTTGCTAGTTTGAGTTGTTGTTCTACGCCCTCTTTGCCAAGGCGTCGGCCAGTCCAAACTTCCATAGAAGGGTTTCGGTCTTGTGCAAAGAAAAATTCATGTGAAGTAATACCATTTAGTTCAACCTCTTCTTTTGTAATAATTAGTAGTGCATTAGGCTCTGTATATCCTGTTACATAATACAGGTTGGGATTTTGAGCATACTGAAAATCCGTATCATTGTTGCGCTGACGTTCAGGATTTGCAAAAAAAATAGCCACTGAATTAGCTGGCATTTTAGCTCGAAAAGCGGCCCTTCGTCCTTCGTGAAAGGTAGGACTGAGTCGGTCAGTATCGTACAATGAGGCATTAATAGCTTGAGCGCTACTCGCTAAGGATAAGCAAATCAATCCTAAATTCAGCAAATACTTCATCTATTACAATAGTTTTATGGCCCCTAATCAAAGGAGTAGAATACCATCCTTTTGCAGGGAGATAATTCACTCAAAATTCTTTAATCTTTCTGTAAAGTAACATAAAAATAAGTAACATTGTGGTTGTAAGCTCGTTGACTCAACTCTTTCTCAACGTTCGCCCAAATACACCCAATCGCAACCTACTGTTAACCAACCATTTAATTCAAAAAAAATTAGCTTTTGTTCTGGTATTTTTTTGAAGAGGTTATTTCTTACCATGACCAAAACTGTCCAGCCCATTCGTCTCACCTCGGCAGATGTCTATCGAGGTTTTGTCATGTTTTTGATGATGGCCGAAGTCCTGCAATTCGAGCACGTATCTGAAGCTTTGCCCGATAGTACGTTCTGGCAATTCTTGACATACCATCAATCGCACGTAGAGTGGATTGGCTGTTCGCTTCACGACCTCATCCAGCCTTCTTTTTCTTTTTTAGTAGGGTTAGTTCTCCCCTACTCGCTCACCAACCGATTGATGCAATCAAGTTCTCAGACTCAAATTTGGTTGCATACCTTGTGGCGCTCTTTTATTTTGGTTGGTTTAGGAATTTTCTTACGCTCACAACATGCCCAACAGACCTATTTTACATTTGAAGATACCCTCACTCAAATCGGCTTGGGTTACCCTATTTTGTTTTTGTTGGGGTGTTCTACCCAACGTACTCAACTGTCCACATTAGTGGTAATCTTAATTGGTTATTGGGCGACTTTTGTGCTGTATGTGCCCACTCTCCCACAAGAGGTGGCTCAAACAGGCGTGGCCAACGACTGGCCTCATCATTTGCAAGGTTTTACAGCTCATTGGGAGAAAAACTACAACTTAGCGTGGGCCTTTGACCGTTGGTTTCTCAACTTATTTCCTCGAAAAAACCCTTTTCTCTTCAATCGGGGTGGATATGCCACACTTAGTTTTATCCCTACGCTGGGAACCATGCTACTGGGGCTGTTAGCAGGCAACATCTTAAAATCTACCCAGTCTATCAACTCCAAACTGATTACCTTCTTGATTTGTGGATTTGGTGGCATTGGTTTAGGCATGTTGATAAGTAGTTTGGGGATTTGCCCCAATGTAAAACGCATCTGGACGCCATCATGGGTACTTTTCAGCGGTGGGTGGTGCTTTTTATTGCTTACGTTTTTTTACTTAGTAGTGGATATTTTTCAGCAGAAAAGAGCATTTTTTATGCTAAAGGTGATAGGCATGAATTCGATTGCTGCTTATGTCATTGCGGAAACGATGGTGGGGTACATAGGTAAGGCGCTAACAATCCATTTGGGACAGCATTATGCAACGATATTTGGAGATGCTTATCAGTCGTTGGTACGAGGAAGTCTCATTCTATTGTTAGAATGGCTGATATTGTACTGGCTCTACAAGCGTAATATCTTTATTAAGGTCTGATTTACGCTCTACGGAAATTAGCCTTTCATGTGCACCCGAGCACGTTCGCAAACGCCTCCAACGGGTGGGTTAAATTTAGAAACGCTTACCTCTACTGATTCTACTTGAGGGTAGCGTTCTCGAATCTGGCGAATAATGTGGTAGGCAATATGTTCCAATAACTTATGAGACTGACCCATGACAGAGGCTACAATCTTATAAACCTTCTCATAATTAACAGTTTCGCTCAGTTTATCATCAATTGCGGCTTGTTCAAAATCTACCTGGATGGTGACGTCAACGGCGTATTTGTTACCGATGATTCGTTCGGCTTCATAAAAACCGTGGTACGAAAAAAACTCTAAGCCAAGAAGTGAGATAGTGCCCATTGGCGATAGTAGAATAAGTTGTAAAAAAATGACCACGAACACACGCCTATTTTACTCCATTATTCGTGCATTCGTGGCGATATAGTTTTGATAGAACCTTAGATCTTATCAAAAAACGAACCACCATCCGTTTCTTCTGCGGGTGGGGTATCTACTGGCTTTTTCTTGTTTTTTTTCACCGATTTTAGCAGATCTTGAATCTCATCAGCTGCCGACTTGTGCTCGTCAGAATCCGACAGAAGTTCGTTTGTTTCTTTCTTCATAATCTCCGACAGCGTCGGTAGTTCG
Organism: Spirosomataceae bacterium; assembly: GCA_046329195.1. Classification (GTDB taxonomy): domain Bacteria; phylum Bacteroidota; class Bacteroidia; order Cytophagales; family Spirosomataceae; genus JAXLVB01. The sequence goes on from JAXLVB010000002.1 coordinate 1,192,101, forward strand.
TCACTTTCGTCGTCAGCTGGCAAATCGGTTTCTACAGGGGACTCTACCGATACGGGCTCTGGGGCAGGCACCGCCGTTTCTGGTTCAACCACTGGCGCTGGTTCTATGACCGACTTGATGGCTTCTTGCAGTTCGCCTACTTTTGACTCGTAGGTTTGCTTGGCAAATTTTTCTTCAAAACGAGCCACTCGTTCTAAGGTATCATTGGCATACCGTCGAATTTCACTGGTCAAATGCTCCTTGTAACGCTCCATCGCTTTGAAATCACGTTCCATTGATTTCATCTCGTTGAGAGCATCTTCCAAGATAAACTTGGCCTTGCTCTCGGCATCTACCAAGAGCATATTAGCTTTCTTTTGAGCCTCTTTGAGCACTTGGTCGGCGGTGTTCTGGGCGTCTTGTGTTATTCTGTTAGCTTCTTGATTTGCTTCCGAAACTTTCTGTTCTGCCGCTTCAGTAGCCTCACGAGCTACTTGCTCACGAGTATCTTCAGCACTTTTTAGCGTTTTGAACATCGTGGTTTCCAAATCTTTCATCCGATTCACTTCTCGTTCCGAAAGTTCCAACTGCATCTTGAGCATTTTCAACTCATCTTGCACTTTTTCCCATTCTTGCGAAAGCGAATTCAAAAAAGCATCTACTGTCTCTTTTTCGTAGCCTCTAAAAACTCGTTCAAACGTCTGTTGACGTATCTCAATTGGTGTGATTTTCATAATGATTGTAAAGCAAACTGCTTATTTCCAAAATCTTTTGATATGATTCAAGAGAGCAATGACTCTCTGATGGTACGATACGAATGGTCAAGTGAATAGTTAGTAACTAAGAAACGAACTTGATCTCGCATATATAACTAACAATCAACAACTTACCAATAAAAATATCATTTTTTAGGATGCTTTCAAAAAATGAGTTTGAAATGGTGATGCATTGCTTAACTAAAAACGAAATTCTATTCTTGGAAATTTCAATTTTCTAATCATCCACTTATCCTACAATTGATAAAACACCTTCGTTACACCTCTATTTTCCACACCGAAATTCGGCGATCATCGCTACAACTGACTAAGAGGTTCTGATACGACGTCCACAACAATTTATTGACAGAAGTACCATGCCCTGCATACCTCGCTCTGTCAATTACCTTAATGAGCTTGAATCGTTCGGCATCCCACACTTTGATAGACTTATCCATGCTACAGGTCACAAAATGGCTTGCTGAAGCATTATACACCAAATGATTAATGGCATATAGGTGTGCTGGAACGTCGTGAGTTGCTTCGTAATTATCCCAAACACTCCACGATTTCAAATGCGCATCTCGACTCCCCGACAGCAAATACTTGTAATCAGGCGAATATTGAACCGTAAACACCGAGTTGGTATGCGCATTGATGGTATAGCGCAGGTCGAAATCTTGAATACCAAACACTCGAATCATACAGTCGCTATAGCCTACGGCAAACTCTTTTGCCAAGGGATTTACGGCAATACCTCGGGCGCTTTTTTCAGATGCTAACAAGTGTTTTTTTATTACAAAGTGCTCTTTATCCATTACAACAATCGTACCATCCCCAAGGGCAATCAAAGCAAGGTTTTCGTGAAATTGTATATCAAAAATAGCCGATGAGGTAATTTTGATAGCTTTTAGCTCTGATTTTGTACTTAGGTCTATCAGATGAATCCCCTCAAAGTTTTCGGCCACCCAGAGGTGATTACGCTGGTCATCATATGCCAAAGCATAAATAGACCCAGGTACTTGGGCCACCATTTCGCCCAAATCTGGTTTCTGTAGATTCCACTTGACCACCATGCCGTCGCCGCCTGCCGAGAAGAACTCAGCGGGCATAGACCCTGCCACTAAGGTGTATACACAGTCACGATGCCCCGAAAATGTATCTATTTTCTCGACTTTAATCACTAAATTGGTTTCCTTTGAATCGCCCAAAATTAGCATAAAAACCACCAATGCCGCTTATTTTTTGTGAATTACTTGATAATGAATGTTTTATTGGCCTGTGGGAGGTAACCGAAAGCCACAGTTTCTTTTTAGAACGGCTTCCGTTAGACGAAAACATGGCCGACGAACTGCAAGAAATACTCCATCCACAAAAGCAATTGGAGTGGTTGGCGAGTCGCTATTTGGTAGAGTTAGTGACTGCCGAAGCAGGAGTAATGCACCGAGGTATTGCCAAGGACGAATTTGGAAAACCTTTTTTAGAAGACACACCCGTTCAGATTTCGATTACGCATACGTTGCGCTATGTGGCAGTGGCGCTGCATCCACGGTTACCTTTGGGGATTGACATGGAAAAACCCAGCCCTAAATTGGCAAGGGTGGCCACTAAATTTTGCATGGAAAACGAGTTGGCAGATGCCCAACAAAATTTGAAAAAACTCTGTATTTATTGGTCGGCGAAAGAGGCTCTCTATAAACTATATGGGCGTAAACGCTTGACTTTTAGAGAAAACCTACAGATTGTACCCTTCCATGAGTCCGCCACTAGGATTACTGGCTATATTAAAATTGATGGCAGCGAGCAGGTGTATTCTCTTCAATTGAAATGGATGGATGAGTACGTGCTGGTGATTGCTTACTAAGTGGTTAATTCAACTCCTCATCTGAAATCACATTCAATAATTTCTCGACTTCCTTCACTCGGTCGTCGTCGCCTGTCTTTTCAAAGGCCAAAATAAGATTACGAAGCACTCGCTTTACAATGTCTAAATTGCTACAAGGTTGGTAAAAAATATCAACTGGCGCCAAATTGAGTTGGGCGATGTAGTTGTCAATATCGTTTTTAGTGAAAACAATTCCCCGATTAAACACGTTGATATAAAACTGTGTGTATTCAGTTTTATAGGTCAACACAAACAGATTAGGTAAGTTGACACCATACACCGGAATACCTAATTTGCGAGCCACCAACAAATAAATCACACAAAGCGATATAGGGTTTCCTTTCTTGCTTTCAAGTACCACATTGAGCATCGAGTTGGAGGCCGAGTGGAAATTTTTGGTATTTGCCCCAAATTTCAATTTTTGAAAAAATACATAATTCAACGTTTTGATTTGGTCGGTTGGGTGCATGCCGTGTTTGAACTCTAGCCATGCCTCATAAAAAACCTGCTCTACTTCTGAGCGTAATTTTTCAAAACTCAAGTCAGGATATTGATACGTAGCCACCAGCCACATGCCTTCGAGCAGGTCCATGGCGCCACCGTTTTTCCAGAGGCTCAGCTTGTCACTCAACGACGTGAACTGCAAATCATGAATCAGCTCTTCCAATTTTTTCTGAAAAATGGGATTAAAGCCTTGCTGTTCCCATTCGGTTTCCAGAAATGGGATTACTTCGTCGTTGAGGGTACGGATTTTCTCCTCCACCAAGGTAGCCACTTCGTGGTCGTCGTCGTCAAGGAGCGAAATCAGGGCTTTTATTTCGTTAGTCGTCATTGAAGAGGATATTGGGGTGGTTACTTTGTTTGCAAAATCTACAAAATCGCTGCCAAAAATCAAAATTCTCTGAATTACTGCCAAACCTTTGGGCGGATTTTTCGACAAACGCTTAAAATTTCTAATTTTGCACTCCGTTTGATGGTGTCCTAACCTATCTTTCCAATTTTACATGAAAATTCTCGTTACGGGTGGTGCTGGATTCATCGGTTCGCATACAGTAGTAGAGCTTTATGCAGCTGGTTATGAGGCAGTCATTTTAGATAATTTTTCCAATTCAGAACCATCTGTCTTGAAGGGAATCGAACAAATCACAGGCACTGCCGTTCGATGCTATGAGGGAGACTTTGGCGACAAGCAATTGCTCCACACCATTGTTGAGACCGAGTCTATCCAAGGCGTCATTCACTTTGCAGCCAGCAAAGCCGTGGGCGAGTCAGTCGAAAAACCCTTGCTTTACTATCGCAACAACGTAGCTTCTACCGTGGCGTTGCTCGAAGCCATGTTGGAAGCCTCGGTGCCTAACTTTGTGTTTTCGTCGTCGTGTACCGTGTATGGCCAGCCCGACACACTGCCTGTTACCGAAGCAACGCCCGTTCAGCCGGCAACGTCGCCGTATGGTAATACAAAGCAAATTTGCGAGGAAATCCTTCGGGATACTGTCCATGCTGGCAATCCACTGAAAGCTATCTCGCTCCGTTATTTCAACCCGATTGGTGCCCATGCCAGTGCTTTGATTGGCGAATTACCTCGTGGCGTTCCAAGCAACTTAGTACCCTTTGTTACGCAGACTGCCGCAGGACTTCGTGCCAAACTGGTCGTATTTGGTGATGATTACGAGACACTCGACGGCACTTGCGTGCGTGACTTTATCCATGTGGTTGACTTGGCCAAAGCACACGTCAAAGCCTTAGAAATCTTGGCATCGCTGACTACTACATACCATTACGATGTGTTCAATATTGGCACGGGTCGAGGTAATACCGTTTTAGAAGTTATCAATACGTTTGAATCAGTTACGGGTGTCAAAGTCAATTACCAGCTTGGCCCTCGTCGTGAAGGCGATATTGAGCAGATTTATGCCGATGTGTCCAAATCCAAAGCGCAATTGCACTGGCAAACCGAAAAATCCTTAGCCGAAGCCTTGACCGACGCTTGGCGTTGGCAACAGGCCATTAGTAGATAAAAGACTGGTTATTGGTAAACTAGTCCATTACCGAAATTTTTGCATTAACAACTAACTTCCCCACCACATGCGGGAAAACCACATGAAAAAAATACTCATCACGGGCGGCGCAGGTTTTATTGGCTCTCACGTAGTCCGCTTATTTGTCAATCAATACAGCGACAAGTATCACGTTTTTAATCTTGATGCGCTTACGTATGCAGGAAATCTTGAAAATCTGAAAGATATTGAACAGGCCTCCAATTACACCTTTGTGAAAGGTGACATTCGGGATGCTGCTTTTTTGAATGACTTGTTTCTCGAACATGATTTTTACGGAGTAATCCACTTGGCCGCCGAAAGTCACGTAGATCGGTCTATTACCGACCCAATGGCTTTTGTATTGACCAATGTAGTTGGCACCGTCAACTTGCTCAATGCAGCCAAAACGGCTTGGAAAGGTGGCTACAACAACCACCGTTTCTATCACGTTTCGACGGATGAAGTGTATGGCGAACTACACAATCCTGATGAGTTTTTCTTAGAAACTACCAAGTATGACCCTCGCTCGCCGTATTCGGCTTCTAAGGCAGCTTCAGACCATTTTGTGAGAGCGTATGGCAACACCTACAAAATGCAAGTTGTTCTTTCTAATTGCTCAAATAACTACGGCCCTAACCATTTTCCTGAGAAACTAATTCCGCTGATGATTAACAACATCATGCACAATAAGCCCCTGCCCGTGTATGGCAAAGGCGAAAACGTGCGTGACTGGCTCTATGTAATTGACCATGCTCGTGCTATTGATACCGTTTTCCACCAAGGTATAAACGGCGAAACCTATAACATTGGCGGCTTTAACGAGTGGAAAAACATTGATTTGGTCAAAATGCTTTGCCGAATTATGGACGAAAAGCTGGATCGTGAAGTCGGCACTTCCGAACAGTTGATTGCCTATGTAACCGACCGTGCAGGGCATGATTTGCGCTATGCTATTGATGCTTCCAAGATCATGAATGAATTAGGCTGGCAACCTTCCCTTCAATTTGAAGAAGGCTTGACCAAAACTGTGGAATGGTATTTGCAAAATCAAGAGTGGTTACAGCGAATTACTTCGGGTAATTACCAACGCTATTACGATGAAATGTACCAAAATCGCTAATTGAACACATGAAAGGAATTATATTAGCCGGAGGCTCCGGCACTCGCCTTCATCCACTCACTCTTGCCGTGAGCAAGCAATTGATGCCTGTTTATGACAAGCCGATGATTTATTACCCGCTTTCGATTTTGATGTTGGCGGGTATCAAAGAAATTTTAATCATCTCGACCCCACACGACCTACCGCACTTCAAAAAATTGTTGGGCGATGGTACTCGCATTGGCTGTACGTTTAGCTATGCCGAACAGCCTTCGCCTGATGGGTTGGCGCAAGCGTTTATTATTGGCGAAGAGTTTATCGGCAACGATAAAGTTGCCCTCATTTTGGGCGATAACATCTTCTACGGCAGCGGGTTAAGCAAATTACTCCAAGCTAACAATGACCCCGAAGGCGGTGTTGTTTATGCCTATCAAGTGCATGACCCCGAACGATACGGTGTAGTAGAATTTGACGAAAATATGAAGGCAATTTCGATTGAAGAAAAGCCTAAGGAACCCAAGTCGCACTATGCTGTGCCTGGCTTATATTTTTATGACAACAGCGTAGTTGAAATCGCCAAAAATATCAAGCCTTCGCCAAGGGGTGAGTTAGAAATAACCGACGTAAACCGAGTTTACTTAGAACAAGGCAAACTCAAAGTGGGTGTTCTGAACCGTGGAACGGCGTGGTTAGATACCGGTACCTTTGCGTCGTTGATGCAAGCGGGTCAGTTTGTACACGTCATTGAAGAACGCCAAGGGCTCAAAATCGGCTGTATCGAAGAAGTGGCCTATCGCATGGGCTTCATTGATGAAAACCAACTGAAAACCATCGCCGAGCCGCTCCGCAAAAGTGGTTATGGTGAGTATTTATTGAATTTGTTGCGATAGTGTTGGTGACTGGTTATTAGTTTATTTATGACTGGTAACTTGGTCAAAAACCTTGCTCAAAAAAAGAGGGTAAAAGTTTCAAAGAAACCTTTACCCTCTTTTGGTGTCTGAATTTTCAATATCACATTACAAAATATGTACTTTTGATAAGTCAAACCCTCATTTTAAGGGAGAAAAGTTGTGAATAGGTGGTTCAATCTTATTTTTAGTTTGACAATCTAAAAGTTGCGTTTGAAGCAGGTGAATTAAAGCATCTTTATCCCTCAAATTATTCTCTAAAAGCCCTATTATTCTTTCCTGTAACCTTATTCTATTGTCCTTTTCTTCAATAATTTTTTGTAGAGTTGCTGAATTACCAAGTGAATTTTTATTAATAAATTCGTAAATTTCTGAAACTGAAATATCCATAGCTTTAGCGTATTTTGATATGGTTTTATGAGATACTAACTCCATTTTAAATACCTCAGATAAAGAACTTGAACCTACACCTAAAAGTGAAGCTAATTTTTTGTTACTAAAGCCCTTAATTTTTATAAGCTCTTTTAATAACTTACCTTGGTTCATAATAGCAGTAAAATAATTTCAGAAAATACCTTATACAATTTAGATGTTCATCAAAAAATTACACCTAACTTGATTTAGCAAAAAAATCATTAGCAACGGTCGCCAAAAAAGTTAAGAAAATCCAATGCTTCCCTACTTGATTTTCAGGCTAACACACTTTTTCCAATAAGTATCTAATTTTCAAATCTGTAAAAGTCTATTGTATTTTAAACTTTAAAAGTTGTTGTTTTAGTTCTTTTATTTTTTCATTTTTTTCTTCAATTCTTAACTGTAAATCCTTAATTCGAGCCTCTTTCTCGGCCAAAAGTTTATAAAGTAAAGTCTCACGGGAAAGTATATCATTGGATGGCTTTCCAAATTCTATTTCAAAATCTTCTATCGAATAACCAAAGGGTTTTAAGTACTTTTTAAGGGTTCTCTCCGAAAGTTTGGGCTTTTTGAAGTTTTGACTTACTGTGTTTTCTGCTAAATTTATTTTAAAAGAAAACTCCCTTTGCGTCAAGCCATTACGCTTAATGAGTTCCAATAATGCTTTGCCATGATTCATAGAATTGGATGATTTCTTCCAAAACAACTATAGGAGATAAAATACTTCAATATTGCTTACGCATATTAAAAACTGTTACTGAAATTGTTACCGTTACCTTAAACCTCATAAAAAACCTTGTTTTTATTCCAAAACAAGGTTTTTCAAAGAGCGGATGGCGAGGGTCGAACTCGTGGCCTTCGGCTTGGGAAGCCGACGCTCTACCAACTGAGCTACATCCGCTTATGATGCAAGTATAGATGCTTTTCTACATTTTGTCAAGCCCTTTTTAGTCAATTTCCATCAAAATTCGCCAATCTTTTGGCAAGTGACTATTGAAGCGATTGGGTAGGATTTTTCCCCAGCCTAAACCTAATCCTTCATAAGTAATCAGATGCCAGCCTTTCTGATACGTTTCGATGGCAAAATCTTGTTTTTTGAGATACAGCAACGCATCTTCTTTGTTCAACTTGAGTTGTGGAATTTCATCACTCAGCAAAGTACTCAACGCCAGTTCGTGGTCAGGAATCAGGTCTTTGCCCTTAAACTGCCCTATACGGACTCCAGCTTTACGAAAGTACACTTTCTTTTGAAACAACAAAAAGTCGTCTAATAAGCCCGATGGAAGCAAAAAGTAATCGCCATTTACCTCTGTCCACGTCAATTCACTCAAATCGGTCAGCCATTCTGATAAAATGGCTTTTTCAGTATGAAAGCCCTTCGTTCGCTGAGGTTTGAATGGCCGAAGTGGGTATTGTTGGCCTTCTTTTTTCTGAAACACAGCCAAGAAAAACCCCTCTCCTTTCAGCAGATTTGGGTAAAACCGATATCCAAATGCCTTATGCTGTTTAGAAATCGTTTCGGTAATACCCCAAGTTGAGTCCAATTTCAAAGGCAATGATTCCGCCTGAAAAGTATTCAGCAGCCAATCCAGTACTTCCTCATTCTCTTGCTCAGAATAGCTACAGGTCGAGTAAATCAAAATACCATCTTCTTTTAAGGCATCCCAAGCATCGGCAATAATTCGATGCTGCCGTTGACTACACAACACCACATTATCTAGCGACCATTCTTTCATGGCCGTTGGGTCTTTGCGAAATAGTCCAGAACCCGAACAAGGCGCATCTATGACCATGACATCAAAATAACCCGGAAGTCGCTGAAAGTCACGAGGGTCATTGTTCGTAACAAATCCATTCAAAAGACCCCAACGCACCATATTATCAGCCAAAATATGAGCCCTGTTTTTGATGACTTCATTAGACACTAGCAAACTATCTTCCGAAATCATCCCAGCGATAAGGGTACTTTTGCCGCCAGGTGCCGCACACAAATCTAATACCTTCACTTGTTCCGATAAATCAACGGTTTGCCGGAATGCTTCGGCCAAAAACATCGAACTGGCTTCTTGAACATAATAAGCCCCCCCTTGAAAATACGGGTCAAGCGTAAATACAGGTCGGTCGTTCAAGTATATTCCATACTCACACCACGGAACTGTTGGCTGATTTACAAAAAGTTGTGTTGGCTTCAAGGGATTAAGCCGAACCGAAACAGGTGCAGGTTGACTATGTTCTTGTGTAAAAGTTTCTGGCTCAAAACCAGAGCTTTGGGCAATTGACGATAAAAAACCAACTGGGAATTCCATAGCATTAACTATTGGTAAATAGGTTGTTCTAGCGAGTTTTTGGGTAACTTCTTCAGAACAATTGCATAAAAAAGGCTTTCGCACTCGACGAAAGCCTTTTGATGAAAATATAATAGCTTGATTCTGATTGCTGGACAAAATATAAATTGACTCCTATTGGGCGTATGCCATACGCCCCTACGACCTAGTTCTAGCATCCTCGCTTGAGCCTTCCGTATCGGTAGCCTTCGTTTTGTCCAGCAATCAGAGCTTGATTTATCCCACTGAGCCTTCCAAGCTGATAGCCAACAACTTTTGAGCTTCTACTGCAAACTCCATTGGCAATTGGTTCAATACTTCTTTGGCATAACCATTGATAATCAACGCCACCGCAGCTTCAGTACTGATTCCACGCTGGTTGCAATAGAATATTTGGTCTTCGCCAATTTTGGATGTCGTTGCTTCGTGCTCTACCGTAGATGATTTATTGCCGACTTCAATGTACGGGAAGGTATGAGCACCACAGCGGTCGCCGAGAAGCAACGAATCGCATTGCGAGAAATTTCGTGCGTTTTCAGCACGCTTCAGCACCTGCACCAAACCTCTGTACGAATTTTGCGAACGGCCCGCCGAAATACCTTTTGATACGATTCGGCTCTTGGTATTTTTACCAATATGAACCATCTTAGTGCCTGTATCGGCTTGTTGGAAGTTGTTAGTAACCGCTACTGAGTAAAACTCTCCGATAGAATTATCTCCCTTCAAAATCACCGAAGGGTATTTCCATGTCACCGCAGAGCCTGTTTCAACTTGGGTCCACGAAATTTTGGAGTTACGTCCTTCACAAATACCACGTTTGGTTACAAAGTTATAAATACCGCCACGACCTTCTTTGTCACCAGGGTACCAGTTCTGAACAGTAGAGTATTTCACCTCGGCACTTTCGTGGGCTACGATTTCAACCACCGCAGCGTGCAGTTGATTTTCGTCCCGCATGGGAGCTGTACAGCCTTCCAGATAGCTTACGTAGGCACCTTCGTCGGCAACAATGAGCGTACGCTCAAACTGACCTGTCCCAGCGGCATTTATGCGGAAATACGTACTCAACTCCATTGGGCAACGAACACCTTTGGGAATATAGCAAAAAGAACCGTCGGAGAAGACCGCCGAGTTAAGTGCCGAAAAATAATTGTCTTTGGGGGGGACTACAGAACCTAAATACTTCTTCACCAATTCGGGATGTTCCTGAATGGCTTCTGTCATGGAGCAAAAGATAATGCCCAATTCTCGAAGGTTTTCTTTGAAGGTAGTCGCTACCGAAACCGAGTCAATTACGGCATCTACCGCTACTCCCGAAAGGCGTTTTTGCTCGTTCAACGATATACCCAACCGCTCAAATGTTTTTCTGATTTCGGGGTCAATATCGTCCAGCGATTTTACTTCCTTCTTCTGCTTTGGTGCTGAATAGTATTTAATATCCTGATAATCAATCTCCGAATAGGTCACATTAGGCCAAGTAGGCTCACTCATCTGCTTCCATAGATTGAAAGCAGCCAAACGCCAGTCAAGCATCCACTGTGGCTCATTTTTCTTGGCAGAAATAAAGCGAACGGTACTCTCATCCAACCCTTTCGGCGCTTCGTCTGCTTCGATGATGGTTTCAAAACCGTACTTATATTCGGAGGTAGTGATTTCTTCTAAAATATCAACTTCTTTGCTCATCGGGGTGTCTCAAGACCTATTTAGATTTGGTCTAATGATTGGTAAGGATTTTGGTTCACAAATTTACAACAATTCTAAATAAAGGAAAGTTTTAAAAACGTTGAAAAATCACCAAAAGGCACAAAGTCAACGTTAAACTTGAATCAAACACCAATTGGAAGCGGACGATTGACCCGTTCTTCGAGCGAAATAAAGGTTTCAGTTCGCTGAATCCCCCCTACTTTTTGAATTTTATCGTGTAAAACTTCCCGTAAATGTGTTGTATCTCGACACACGATTTTCGCAAAAATACTATATATACCTGTAGTATAATGAATATTTACCACCTCGGGAATCCGAGAAAGTTGTTCGGCGACTTCTTCGTAGAGCGAGCTTTTATCTAAGTAAATCCCCAAAAAAGCACTAATATCCCAACCTAATTTACTATGGTCAATATTGAGTTGGGAGCCTCTTACGATACCCAAGCCTTCCATTTTTTTCATTCTAACGTGTACTGTTCCTCCCGACACATTAATACGCTTTCCAATTTCGGTATAGGCTAGGTTGGCGTCTTCCATCAACAGCGCCAATATTTGTAAATCGGTGTTGTCAATTTCTAAATTTTTATCCATTTTTAGTTTGTTGATTTTAAAAATTCACAACAAAGTAAGCCATTTTTTGAACGAAATAAAAATTTTTAAAATTTTCTATGAAAAATTTGCAACAATACTCAACTCTATTGTAAATTTGCAATGTCAAACAACAAGAAATCGCTCTTGTTTTTCATACTGTAGGGTGTTGAAATTGGCAGCCATGCCCTCCTGTCTCGGGGGTGGGGACAACAGGAAAAAGACTGCATAAAGCCATCTCGGAGCAATTCGAGAAGACTGGGGTTGACCACCAAACTTTGTGCTGTTCCTAACTGCCTCGTGGAGGTTCGAATCCTTCTCCTACAGCATAATTTGGTTTTTAGTTTGTTGATGAAGTGTAATTGCGACACGCACCTGCTTTGCAGTGTGCGTGTTTTTGTTTTTGGGTGATTTTTCCTATTTTTAGGGGGCTCGATTTCACCTAATCCTTTATCAAACACTCCTTTTCAAGTGAATAACCAAACACCCCTACTTACCAACGATGCTACCGTTTTGGGTTTATTGATGCTTACCTTGGCCTTAATTTTTTATACAGCTTCGTTATCAAATCGCTTTTGGCAAAAGTTTTACACTTTTTTTCCTCCTCTTTTACTTTGTTACTTTATTCCCGGCCTTTACAATTCATTTGGCCTCATTTCGGGTGATTCGTCTAAGCTTTACTCAGTTGTTTCACAGTATTTTTTACCCGCCACGCTGGTGTATTTCACATTGGGCATGGACTTCAGAGCCATTGCTCGCTTGGGCGGAAAAGCTATAGTCGTGTTTTTGGCAGGGAGTCTAGGAGTAATGCTGGGTGGGCCTGTCGCTATAGGGATAGTCAAGGCGCTTTCGCCCCAAACGGTAAGTGGAGAGGGGGCTGACGCCGTTTGGCGAGGCATGGCCACCATTGCGGGTAGTTGGATTGGTGGGGGAGCCAACCAAACAGCACTAAAAGAAGTCTTTCAGCCAAGTGACAAGCTGTTTTCACAAGTGATTGCGGTGGATGTCATCATTGCCGAACTCTGGATGGGTGTACTGATTTATGGAGCGGGTATCTCTCAAAAAATAGATGCCTTTTTCAAGGCTGATAGTTCGGCAGTAGAGGAAGTCAAAAACAAACTGGAACAAGATTCGATCGCTGGTCAACGAATTGCCACTACCAAAGATTGGATTTTTATTGCGGCTATTGGTTTTGGAGCCACAGGTTTAGCGCATTGGTGTGCCGACCACATCGCTCCTTTTATCGAACATAACTACCCAAGTTTAAAAAAATTCAGCCTGACCTCTTCATTCTTTTGGGTAGTCTCTTTAGTCACTCTTTTTGGTATTTCTTTATCTTTCACCAAGTTACGAAGCTATGACCACGTAGGTGCTTCCAAATTGGGTAGTGTATTTTTGTATGTATTGGTGGCTACCATCGGCATGAAAATGAACATATTGGCCATAGCCGATAACCCTGGGCTTTTTGCCATCGGTATCATTTGGATGTTTATTCACATTTCAGTCATGTTATTAGCTGCAAAAATCGTAAAAGCGCCGTTTTTCTTTACAGCAACAGGGAGCATGGCCAATGTAGGGGGTGCTGCCTCTGCACCTGTTGTAGCCGCAGCGTTTCATCCTTCTTTGGCACCAGTAGGTGTTATTTTAGCCATTTTAGGATACGCTCTCGGCACTTATTGTGGCTATCTGACAGGTTTGATGATGCAATGGGTGACTACGTGAGGATTTATGTTAAAAATTGAAATTTTTGAAATTTAAAATGACTTTTTACGATTTCACACGTCAAAAACTCACCTAACGTCCCTTTCAAAAGGTTGGTTGAAGAGGAGTTGGGACTTAAAATTAGATTCTAAAAACTTTCCACAAAAGAGGAAATAGTAATCCAAAAAAATCATTATATTTGAACTCCCATCTCCAACCCAAAAACCTACCCCATGAAGTCACGTTTTACCCTTCTCGTGCTACTCTGCACCTCATTGTTTGTTCATGCTCAAGACTTTGCTGTTTTGGTAAGCGCCTATAATGAAAAAGTACCTGCTTGGTACTTTGAAAAACTAGGAAACGTTAAGGAATCCTACGAACCGCCCTTTTATAAGTATTATTTAATGGGCTACAAAACCGAAGCTGAAGCCACTGAGGCAGCCAAAAGTGCAGTAGCCAAAGGATTTGTCTATGCAAGAGTTGAAAATATCACCGCCCTACGGGCCTTAGCAAGTGGCTGCTGTGGTGTCTTGCCACTCCAAGAGTCGCTCACCTTACGACACGTCTTTTTTGATTTTGACAAAGCAGACCTCACCAGTAAATCAATCAGTGATTTAGATAAATTGTTCAGGTACCTTCAGCAACATCCTGACTATCAAGTAGAACTAAGAGCACATACCGATGCCATTGGCTCTAACGAATACAATCAAAACTTATCGGAGCGTCGTAAAGAATCAGTAAAGAGCTATCTTTTACGGAGAGGAATAGAAACCAATCGAATCAGAGGAGAAATTTTTGGTGAAGAGAAACCCATCGCCAAAAACGAAATCAATGGCAATGATGCTCCCAAAGGCCGTAGTTTGAATCGAAGAGTTGAAATTGTGGTTTGGAATGGTAATGAAATCGTACCCGTGGTTGAAGATATTGTTGTGCCTGACCCGCTCAAATAACAAATACAGTTAAAGGATATTTGACAAAACAGAAGAATCGTGGTTATCAATCACGGTTCTTTTGTATTTTTGCACCTTAATTTTCAAACAAACTACTATCCTGAACGGTTTGAGTTGATTGAAACCTTCTGAAGACTTAACACTGAACAAGTGAAAAACATTAGAAACTTCTGTATTATTGCCCATATTGACCACGGCAAAAGCACGTTAGCTGACCGACTTTTAGAATTCACCAAAACTGTCTCTAAACGAGACATGCAGGCGCAGTTGTTGGATGACATGGATCTCGAACGAGAACGTGGAATCACCATCAAGAGCCACGCCATCCAGATGAATTACACCTACCAAGGTCAAGAGTACGTCTTGAATTTGATAGATACGCCTGGCCACGTGGACTTTAGCTACGAGGTATCTCGTTCAATTGCCGCTTGCGAAGGTGCGTTATTGTTGATTGATGCCTCGCAAGGTGTTGAAGCTCAGACTATTTCTAATCTCTACTTGGCACTTAACCACGACCTTGAGATTATTCCGGTACTCAATAAAGTGGATTTGCCAGGCGCCATGCCCGAAGAGGTAAAAGACCAAGTAGTGGATTTGTTAGGCTGCGAACGGGAAGACATCATCCACGCTTCGGGCAAAGAAGGAATTGGGATTGAGGATATTTTAGCAGCGATTATTGAGAAAATTCCAGCACCCCAAGGTGATGTGAATGCGCCATTGGAGTGTCTTATCTTCGACTCAGTATTTAATTCGTTTCGAGGAATTGAAGTAATTTTCCGTGTCTATAATGGGACGATTCGCAAGGGTGATAAGCTCAAGTTTATGGCCACGGGTAAAGAGTATAACGCCGACGAAATTGGTACGCTACGGCTAGACAAAGAGCCCAAAGATGTCATTCTTGCTGGAGACGTAGGTTACTTGATTTCGGGCATCAAGGAAGCAAAAGAAGTAAAGGTAGGTGATACCATTACCCACCTACAACAGCCTTGTAAAGAGGCCATTAAGGGCTTTGAAGAGGTCAAACCGATGGTTTATGCCGGGATTTATCCCGTAGAAACCAGTGAGTTTGAGGACTTACGAGAAGCCATGGAAAAACTCCAACTCAATGATGCTGCCTTGGTATGGGAACCCGAAACCTCAGCGGCACTTGGTTTTGGTTTCCGATGTGGATTCTTGGGGATGTTGCACATGGAAATTGTACAAGAGCGCCTCGAACGTGAATTTGACATGACGGTCATCACTACGGTTCCGTCTGTAAAATTCAATGTGTTGACCACTCGTAATACGTGGCTAGAGGTAGCGGCACCTTCAGAGATGCCAGAACCTAACCACATTGACCGTATTGAAGAACCCTTCATTTCGGCCCAAATCATTTCAAAATCAGAATACGTGGGCTCGATTATGAAATTGTGCATGGACAAGCGGGGTATTCTCAAAAACCAAATTTACCTCACTACTGATCGGGTTGAATTGATGTTTGATATGCCGCTATCAGAGGTTGTGTTTGATTTCTTTGATAAACTCAAAACGATTTCAAGAGGTTACGCATCGCTTGACTATCAATACATTGGTTTTAGAGAATCGGACATGGTAAAGCTTGACATCATGCTCAACAGTGAGAAAGTAGATGCCTTGAGTGCCATTGTTCACCGTGAAAAAGCGTACGAATGGGGCAAGCGTCTGTGTGAGAAACTACGGGAGTTACTTCCTCGGCAGATGTTTGAAATTGCAATTCAAGCAGCGATTGGACAAAAAATCATTGCCCGTGAGACCGTTAAAGCCATGCGAAAAGACGTATTAGCTAAGTGTTACGGAGGTGATATTAGCCGTAAACGTAAGCTCTTGGAAAAACAGAAAAAAGGTAAAAAACGGATGCGTCAGATTGGTAGCGTAGAAGTGCCGCAAGAAGCATTTATGGCCGTTTTGAAGTTAGATTAAGCTATTTAGCTGTCCAACCGCCATCAACAGTAAGCATCGAACCCACCATATAGGTTGCCGCATCGCTGGCCAAGAAAATAGCTGCTCCTTGGATTTCACGGAGTAGTCCCCAACGTCCCAGCGCTGTGGCACCTACCACAAAATTCTTCGCTTCATCAGTATCAGCAATTGGCACATTCATTTCAGTCAAAAATGGGCCTGGGCAAATTGCATTGACATTGATGTTAAATGGAGCTAACTCTAAGGCTAATGCTCGTGTCATCTGCACCACAGCCCCTTTGCTGGCTGTATAAGGGGTACGATTCGCTAAACCTACCAATCCTAAGGTGCTGGCTAAATTGATGATACTTCCTCGTTTGCGTTCTTTCATGTGAGGTACTACCGCCCTAGAGCACAGCCAAGTACCGTTCACATTGACATCTAACACTTTCTTGAAGTCTTCGGGGCTTACTTCGTCAATAGCACCTCGAATATTGATGCCTGCGCTGTTGATGAGAATATCAATTTTTCCCCACTCCCCAATTGCAGCTTGTACCATTGCTTCGGTTTCGGGTAATTGGGTAATATCGGCGGCATAAGAAAGTACCGTTCCACCAAAATCCTCTCGTAAAGTCTGAGCAGCCCAAGCCCCTTCTTCTGCATTGCGATTAACCAACATTAGCGAAGCACCGGCGGAGGCCAAGCCAGCAGCCATGGCCAAGCCTAAGCCTTTTGAACCACCCGTAATGATGGCGGTTTTGCCTGTTAAATCAAATTGCTTTATACCGGGTAAAATTTCTCTTTCCATGAAACGGGGATTGGTTAATGAATTATTGGTTGATAGTGTAGCTACAGAATACTCGTAATGATGCTACCTACCAATCGTTATGAGGTTATTGTCATTCAAAGACTCAATTTCTTCTTGCTGAAGTCTAAGCACTGTAGGATATTTTTTTCTTCTAAGGCCAATTTATCTTCAGCATTGAGGCCAGAAACTCGTGGTAAGGCTGACGAGTATTTTTGTTTTCTCACCATTTTCAAGGTTCGAGCCAACTCTTTGCCTGAAAGGTTGTCGAACGTTGCCCAATACTCTTGACGTAAACAAGGGATTTCCAAGGGGTCACGAGTAATCATTTCTAAATTGAAAGTAACTTTCGGATTGTGCTTCTTGCATATCGAAACTATCCCTGCTAAATCTAAGATTCCCTGACCCATGGGCACTTCTGACAACAAAAAGCCATCCGAATATTCCTCAACGGCCATATCCTTTACATGGGTGCTCATTACATAGGGCGCTAGGGTTTGGGTGACTTCCATGGGGTCTTCTAACAGGGCGATGCTATTGCCAAAATCAAAAGTAACCCCTATCCATTCGCTATCCAACTGTTTCAAAATGGTAGCTAATTCATTGGCAAGCCAATCTTTATGGTTTTCGATGCCTAACTTCATTTTGTATTTCCGCAGGATTGGTTCTGCCAACTGAAGCCAATCGAGGGCATTTTTCTTGAAATCTTGAAATTCTTGTAAAGCATGAAACGTTTCATATCGGCGCCCACCCGAGCAAACGGTACGGAGTAGCTGGGCTCCTGCTTCTTTGGCATTTTTGACGTCTTGTTCAAAACTGGCTACTTCTTCAGGCTTTTTGGGTAAAGCGATAGAGCCTTCTAAGTACAGGCCCATTTTTTCTCGACGATCTCTGATTTTTTTTACAAAATCAGAAGTCCAACCTGTTACACCAACCTGAACACCCCCTGCACCAATCTGAGAACAATGCTCCAGCAATTCTATTGCATTTTGGAAACCTGGGTAACGTTTGCTTTCCACTTTTGAATTCCACCTAGTCCAATACGAATGGACCACTACGCCCATTGGTGTATTGGCAAACGTGGTGGACAAGTTGATGGCAGCCAAACCAAGGCTTGTGTTTTGTATAAATTGGCGCCTGTTCATGGTTAGAATTGGTTACTGGTAGATGGTGTACTGGTTTATTAGTAGAGTGGTAAGTAATTGATCAAAAATAATTTATATTATTCCAAAATCACCCCCTTAAACCACTGATTATTAGATTTTTACAATTATCCATTAACAGATAACTATTAATACTTATTTGTCCTTCGTATTGGCTACATACTGATTCAGTTCGGTGGCGGTCCAAGGAATCACCCGCCCTTGCGAGGTATGCCGGGTTTTGCCAACAATTCCTTTGGTGGTAGGACCGGCATTATTTCCCCATTCGTTGCGGATATAAGTCAAAATGGCAGTAATTGCGCCATCGTCCATAGTTGAATGAGCAGGCATCACTGGCAGAATTTCGGGGGCATCGTAAAGTTTCCCTGCTACATCAAGTGGACCTTCCATTCCATGAAGTACAATCAAGGCCAAGCGTTTTTCGTCTCCCAAGACCCAAGCCGACTCTCGTAATGGAGGTGCAAAACGGTTGAGTCCTTCGCCATCAGTGCCGTGACATCCCGCACAGGTAGTGAGGTAATGCTGGCGCCCTAAAGCAAAAAGTTGTTGTTGTTCTTCTGGTAATGGATTCTGTTGCAAATTCACCGCTTGAGCTACATGCCCCGGCCATTCAAAAGATGCCAACACTGCCATCATTTTAGACTGAGCGATTGGGTCTTTTTCGGTTCGGGTAGCAAGAGCTGGTGCTTCTTCTAGGCGAATCGGTCTATTCTTTCGGTTTTTACCTTGAATCGCTAAGGCCGTCAAAATGGTCTTTTGTTGCCAACTATATGAGCTTTTTTCTACATCCAACTGATTCAATAAAGCTTGTAATTCACTTGAGTTACGTTTTTTATATATGGCTGTTATTAGAGCTTCTAAAAAAATCTCTTTTTCCGGCTGATGCTGTTTCCACAAAGAATTTACTTGAATTTTCTTCAAAAAGGCAAACTCTTGGTCTTGCAAACTACTCATGACCGCATCACGTATAAGAGGGTACGTTCCATAATTTTCTAAAATTCCTCCCAACATTGGCAACGAGGCTTCGGGTTGCAATACATAAGCAGACAAGGCCAGTTGCAAGGCTTGGGATGGGGAAGTTTTTTTCCACATCAAAGACACTACAGCTCCTAACTTTTCTTGAACCGAATGTTCTTGTAAAGCCCTCGACTCCAACAAACGCAAGGCCGTTGTGCTCAATAAGTTATTGGTGTCTGCTAACATTGTAAATAAAAGCTCAGTACTATTGGCTTTTAGTCCTTCTAAGGTCCATAGGGCATGAAAACGCCCCAACGTACTTCCCCCTTTTAATGCAAGGTTACTGAGCATAGCGATGCTTTGCTTGTCGTTGCGCTCTACCAAAAGTCGCTGTGCTAGGTCTCGATACCAGCCGTTTTCGTGCGAGAGTAAGTTGACTAAGCTTGCAGTTGTAGCTTTTGACAACAGAACTGGCTTAGGCAGTGTCTTTTTTTCGGGTACTATGCGCCAAATTCTTCCTCGATTGACCGGTAACACCAACTTTCGTTTGAGCGTCTGCTCCCGCAAATAAGGCGTTACGTATGCCCCATGCTGAATTAACCCTCTGTACATATCGGCCACATATAGCGCACCATCAGGGCCCGAGGTTAGGTAAACAGGCCTGAAACGCTCATCAGTAGAGGCCAAAAATTCTTGGCCGGGGTGAGGGTCAAAAGCAGACAGGATAAAGCCTTTTTTTTCGACCACATTGCGTTTGATTAAATTCCCGGATGGTTCACAAACAAAGGCATTCCCTTGATAATCAACTGGAAATACTGAACCTCGGTACACCCAAGGTGAACAAGCTGCTGTAAATTCTTGCAACCGCCCCGAGGCATCTAATGTACCGGGAATATAACCTCTATTGACGGCAGGATTGGGGCGAATGGGATAGACCCGACGGTCGAGAGTAAGGCCGTGGTCAATACCCGAAGTGGGGATGTGGTGTTTGTTTCGGTTCAGATAATTGGGCGGTACCAAGTCGGCATGAAGTTGCGACCAGTTGTAATTGTAGAACAGATGCCCTTCATCGTCGTGGCTCATGCCCCACTGCCCTCTAAACTCCGTACTGTCACGCACCCAGCGCTTGCCCTCTAGGCGGTAGCGCAAGCGAGACTTGGCACTGTAATACCAATTGTCCACTCCACGCCAAAGACCGTTATCTGTATGCTCGGGTAGTCCATTGAGTGCGTATGTAGAATCTATCCGAATTTTGCGTTCGGCTTTGAGGTCGCCATTGGCATCCTGAGCAAACCAAAGCGCATTACGTTCGGCCACCAAGGCCCCACCTTTTACCAGAGTCAACGCCCTAGGCATCACCAGTTTATCTAAAAAGACAGTATTGGCGTCCATTTTTCCATCGCCATTCTTGTCTTCTAACACAGAAATACGCCCCACGGGTTGGTTTTCGCCTTCGCCATCAATGGTAGGCATAAAGCCCCGCATCTCAACTACCCACAAACGCCCGTCAGGGTCGAAGGTCATCACGACGGGGTCTTGAATCATTGGCTCTGAGGCCACTAATTCTACTTTAAACCCAGGCTCTACTTGAAAGGTGGCTAGTTCATCTTGAGGAGACTTGGGAGGTGACGGACCTTCGTCATCTCCAAAACTCATTAACCCCCAAAGCAATACACTAATGCTGCCAATCAGGAAGGTTCTTTTCAGTAAAAAGCCAACACGTTGCCCCATTACTTGATTTTTTCATAGTTTTTACAAATATAATGAAACAACACAAGGTTTTTTGTCCTGTGCTTGGGTATCCTGAAACTTTGAAAAAAATGCGGCTTTTTCTTGATTTTAATTTTTTTTCTCCTCATTTTTAAGTTCGATATACCACTTCCCTTATGCGATTCAAACTTATTTTGCGACCTCTCCGTGAGCGTCAGCGATTATTATTCAACTACCAGTATCCACTTCAGGCGTGGCTATATAAAATCCTTAGCCATGCCGATGAAGCATACGCTCACTTTTTGCACCAACAAGGCTATGGTCTTGCCGATGGCCTCAAAACCTTCAAACATTTTACGTTTTCGTCGTTGGTAATTCCTAAAACAGAACCTATTCAAAAGGGTGATGATTGCATGGTCATTCGTTCAGAAACCATCAGTCTCACCGTGTCTTTTTATGTAGAAGAAGCAGCCGAGAGGTTTGTAGTAGGTCTTTTTCAAGATCAACGGCTTAGTATTTACAACCCTACTTACCAAGCCGATTTCATTGTAGAACGGGTCGAAAGCCTCCCCCCTATCAGCATACGCCAATCTATGATTTTTCAAACCATTTCTCCTATGGTGGTGGCTGAAAAAGAAGCTAGAAAAGACAACTACTTAGCGCCAACAGATGAGGCATTTTCTGCTTTTTTTGCTTTAAATCTATTAGATAAATACCGAAGCGTATATCCTGAGCAACTCCCGCAGATGGATGCTCAAACTGCCAGTAAACTCATTCGTTTTAGTTTGTTATCGGCTCCAGAGCATCTCAAAATGCGAGGTTTTACCATAAAAGAAGGCAAAAGCACTACTCAAACCAAAGTAATTGGCTATCTCAATTTTAAATTTTCGGTAGAAGCCCCTCCTCCAATCATCGAAGTAGGCTACTACTCTGGTTTTGGGCGCTATAATGCAATGGGATGCGGTTGTGTAGAGGTAGTACCGTAGGCTCTGTAAGGATAAACTATTGCAATAGCCAATCGCTCAAAAAGAGTTATCGGCCCTAATTTAGGATAATGATATGACTATCTGATAGCTATGAATAAATTCCATGACAATTCACCCAAAAATCGGTTGCTCCTGATGTTAAAAGCATTGCTGGAGCAACCTTACCATTACACCCGCAAGCAATTGGCTTTACAATACGATACCTCGCCCGATACCATCAAAAAAGATATGGAGGAACTCCGAAACGCTGATTTTAATGTAGTTTATGATGAAAAATATCGGTATGCCATAGTCCCCAATCGGTCGTCTGAAAAGCTAGAGGAGGTTTTGTTCTTTACCGAAAGTGATAAAGAGCTTTTGGCAGAAGCACTTCACAAAACATTTGCTCCTTCTAAACGAATCGAAAAATTGTTTCAGAAGCTCGAAACGGTCTATGATGTTTCTAAGTTAGGAAGCAGTTTATTTTCAAACTCATTTTTGGACAAAGCGTCTTTGTTAGAAAGTGCCCGTAAACAAAAACGTGTGGTGACCCTCGTCAATTATCGCTCTACCAACAGTTCAGAAATTACAAACCGCCAGGTTGAGCCGTTTTTGGTGAGTACCAAAGAGGATATTTTACATTGTTTTGACTTAGAACGGGCTCAAATTCGGCATTTTCGGATTTCCCGTATCGAGCGAGTAGAAGTACAGACGCAAGTGTGGGAAAACGAAGCTCGGCATTTGGTAATCGCAACAGATCCCTTTCGAATCGTGAACAACAACCAAGTATTTGTCCACATCAAGCTGCGAGTAGGTGGCTACAACGAGCTTACCGAACGATTTCCGCTCACGCAAGCCTACCTAAAGCCTTCCGCTCAGGAAGCAGGGGTATTTGATTTTGAGTGCAAGGTCAATGAGAAGTTTTATGGCCTGACCAACTTTATTTTGGGTTACCATGAGCATATTATCGAAATCGTAGAGCCCGAACGCCTGATTGCCCATATAAAAACCCATGCAGAAAAAATAAATTTTTGAGAAAAGGGGGGTAGGGAGAATAATGCCCTAGGGTACAAGTTAATTTTGATTAAAATAATTTTTTATGACTATTCAAAACTTTTACACTGTCAAACTCGGCAAGGAGTTTATCCCTTACTTATATCAGATTAGGGTGGCAGAGGCATTATTATCTGGTAAAAATATTATCCTTCATGTCCCAACAGGAGCAGGAAAAACGTGGGCTTCTATCATGCCTTTTTTGTATGCAAGAGAAATAGGACTTGATTCATTTCCTAAAAAAATGATTTATAGTCTTCCTTTAAGGACTTTAGCAAATTCTATTTATGAAGATGTTTTTGATGTTCTTCAAAAGAATGGGTACGATGAAGAAGAAATAAAAAGACAAACAGGAGAATATTCGGATGACCCTTACTTTGAGAAAGACATTATTTTTTCAACCATTGACCAAACGCTAAGTAATTTCCTTTGCTTTCCGTTGCCATTATCGCCCCGCCAAGCCAATATTAATGCTGGAGCATTGATTGGAAGTTATTTAGTATTTGATGAATTTCATTTATTAGATAGTGAGCTTTCTATGGCAACAACTATTGGCACATTGAAAATGCTCGGGAATCTTTGTAGATGTTGTATAATGACGGCAACGCTTAGTGAAGATTTTATGAGCTCCATGACAACAGAACTAGGTAGTGATAGTTGGGAAATTATTACGTTAGATGATTTTAAGGTAGATAAAAGTAGAATAAAGTCTTTACTTCCTACAGAAAACAAGAAAACCGTTTATGTTTTAGATACAACATTAAATCCAGAAAGTGTTATTGAAAACCATAAGGATAAAACAATAATCATTTGTAATCGGGTTGAAAATGCTCAAAAAATCTATTATGAATTAATTGAGCAAAAGGAAACAACCGATAATTTGAAGTTCAAAAATGCCGAAATTATCTGTTTACATTCTCGCTTTTTTGATGGTGATAGGAAAGCAAAAGAGAATAAGTTGAAAACCTTATTCGGAAAAAACACTCCAGATACCAACGCCATACTAATTGCTACGCAAGTAATTGAGGCAGGAATGGATATTTCATGTTCAGTCATGCACACAGAAATATCGCCAATAAGCTCTTTTTTACAAAGAGTTGGGCGTAATGCTCGCTTTGCTGATGAAATTGGGCAAGTATTCATTTATTCACTTTTGGAAGTTGAAGAGAAAGAACGAATAAAGTTAGAACCAGAAAGTAAAGAAGATAAGTTTGAAATAGGGAAATTGAATAATAAGTATTTACCCTATGATAAAGATATATGTGAAAAAACATTCTCTGAACTTAAAAAGTATCAAACACTTGATGGCGATATTCCTAAAAAATTAATTGAAGCAATCTTAGGCGAAACGGAAAAAGACTTGATAAAAAATATGTCTGCTGGACAAGCTGGTGGGTTTAATCAAGAAAAGATTAAACAAAGCTGGAAAGATTGTCAAAAGAATAACTACCGACACACGATAAGGGATATTCAGAGTGTAGAAGTTTTTTTAATCCACGAGAATCAAAAAAATGAAGTTGCTAAATATCCATTTCGCTATCAATCAATTGGTATGTACAAATGGAGTTTAGTTTCATGGCTCAATAAGATTATTAAAGGGGAAGGAGTAAGAATTTATGATAAAGAATCAAATAGTCTTGCTTGGACTTTAGAGGAAAATACCTTCTTAGGCGAATTTAATTTTGAAAACGATGAAGATATTAAATATACACTTCAAGAACTTTCTTCGCTTGATAAGATTCCAAACCGTTTGTATGTAAATGCTTATTACTTAGGCTATGATGAAGGTATAGGTTTAAACTGGCAATATGAAAGCACATTTGATAATTCATCGCCAAGAAGTGTGTACAAAGAAAAGAAAGATGATTTCAAGCCACTTGAAAAAGATACTTTCTATCAGCACAATATGGGTTTAATTGGAGCTTTTGAAAAAGAATTTTTGGGTGATACGAGAAATAAATTGGACTTTGTATTTAAGCAATTGGCTGAATATATTGAGATGCCAGACATGCAAAAGGATGATTTTATTGAACTTATAAAGTGGATGATTATTTTGCATGACTACGGAAAGCTTAATGAAAAATGGCAAGCACCCATGCAAAAATATCAAGCATTGAAAGCTCCAAACTGGAAGCTTGAAGTGTTGGGCCATACAGATTTTGATTCAAAAGATGAAAATGATTTAGCCTTAGCAAAACAGGCTGGACTTAACCAAAGACCTCCACACGCAGGCGTTGGAGCTTATGCTATCCAAGAAGTACTTGACGAATATTATGATAATGTCTATTTAAAAAGCGGTATTTCAATGGCGATAGCAAAACATCATAGCCCAGATATATCAAAAGCAGAGTATCCAACTTTTAAAATTTCAGAAGCCAATTATAAAGTTATGCGAAAACTTTTGGCACAGTTCGAGTTAGACTTTGAGTTGGAGAAAAATGAATCTGAGGGAAAGTTGGATGGATTTATATTAGATGATAGTGATTACAAGCAGTATGTAATTTATTCATTTTTCGTAAGAATTCTTAGACTTTGTGACCAGAAAGCGACAGATAATTTCAAAAACTATTTTAACGAAAATTAAGATGTATCAAAACTTTTCAATTAAAAAAGAATCTGGCACATACTCTGAAACACTAGAAGCTTTTGGAGTTGCAAAACTTATTTCAAATATTTTCTCAAACCTTAGTATTCAAGGAATACAAATAAAAATTGAAGATAAGGGGAGTTTTTATTGTGTAAGTAGCAATAAATCTTTAACAAACGAACTCTTAGATAAGTTGTCATATTTTTTGATATTAAAATTTATCAAAAAAGAGTCAAATCAAATCATCCCAGAGAGTTTAATGACGAATGATTATTTCGACTACCCTGCTCAAAAAGTTGAATTAGATAATTATAAAAAGCGATTTGCCGAAATTGAAAGCAATAAGATTTTGAATGCAGAGCAAAAAAAGCTTGAACGTAAGAAATTAGCAGAAGAAAAATTGTCTGAGTTTGGTAAAAAGTTAGATGAGGAGTTTGATGTGTACAGAGAAATAATCAAAAACCCTTATGCATCCTTTAGCAAACTGTTCGATAACTTTTATCAGAATAGAGACAATTTTAGATTACTGGTCAAAGAGATTTTAAATTACTATACCAACCAACCTATTGCTAAAAGGTCGTTCAAATTGGCAGATGAAAAGCCAACATCTCAGCAGTTGTATAACCCTAATCAAGGGAAAGGATTGAATAGAGGAAAAGCGAATAACCCTTCGATGGGTAATCTGGACTCTCATTGGATTTCTGAAACGATGAAAATTTCAGGTGCATTAGATATGATGATTTGCCAGTATGTGAAAGTTGGGGCTTCGTATGATTTAAAGATATTTGTACCTGAGTTTAATGATATTCTATTGCATAAAGCAAAAGATGTTGTGTTTCTTTTTAAAAAGTACTTAAAAAGTACATCACCGATAAAATTAGATATTATCAACAGTCTTGATTTCACCGAAAAGTTCATAAAAGAAACACCTGGATACAACAAAGGGAAGGTAAAAAACACAATCAAAGGCTTTCACTCTGTTTATCAAAAAGATTTGGGTCAGAATAAGGCTGTTGCCAATATTGCCTTTATCCAAACACCTGATTTTGTTGAGTATAATAATAAAGATGAGGGCTTAGAATGGATTGAAATTTTAAGTCAACAAAAATCTTTAATCGCTAATATTGAAGAATTAGGCGATTCTATGCAAGGGTTACAAGCTTATAGGAATTTTCTTGGAAGTGTGTCAAATACAGCATTGGGTCATTTTTCAAAATTTAATTACTGGTACGCTGGTTATTTAATGCACCAACTAACCAAAGGGAACAAATTTGTAAGAACATTTAAAATTGAACATTTAAACAAATTTTATCATAATATGGAACCAAAGTTAAGTGAAATCATCAATAATGAGGGCTTTAAAGCCGTAGCAAGTGCCATCAGAAGAAGTACTGTAAGTCTTCAATACACACCAAAAGACCAACGAAAGTTTGAAATTCGATATGGTTTAGCTCAACAGCTTCAAAGCAAATCTAAGTCAAAAGAAGATTTAGCTACTTTTATTGGGGAGTTTGTCAGTACTTATAATGCAGAGACTGGAAGAAATGCAGAAAAGAATGGGGGCAAGGCTCTTAGGGCAAATGTAAAGGATGGTGAACTAATAAAGTTTTACGAAATTTTAGATAATCAACCCTCTCGTTTAGTCGGTGCATTATTAGCGTCTTATGGCTTTGCGTTATCATCTAAGGAAAAAGTACAAGAGCCAGACGAAAATGAGCAAACACAAGACAATCAAGAAGATATTAACTAATAAACATCAAAAAAAATGGCTGACACCAACAAAACAATTGCTTCAATCTCCATCAGTGGAGAAATCACACTTAATCTTCATTCTTTGAATAATGAAGGTGGTGAAGGAAATCAAATTATCACTCGTCAAGTAACCATTGTTGACAAAGCAGGAGAAACACATACTGTTAATGCAATCTCTGGCGATATGTTTAAACATATTCATGCTGTTCATTTGGCTCAAATTGCTAAAGAGCAAAAACTGCCTTTGAGTAAATATGCAGAAGCTTTAAATCCTAATAGAATTTCTGGAGAAGAATTAGGAAGCTATGCTAAAAACAATATTGCAAAAACGAATGGTACTGCTGCAGATGTGATTGATGCTTTGATTGATATTTGTACAGTATGTGATACACATGGAATTTTGATTACCGACAAAATTGGAGAGAACAAAAACAGCTCTAACACACCAAGAAAATCAACAGTTGAATTTGGTTGGACAGTGGGAATCCCTGATAAAACCAATACTGAAAGTTACTTGCATACAAAACTTGTGACGAATGCAGGCAGTACAGAAACAACAGGAAGTAATGAAGGGCAAAATATATTTCACCGCCCTGCCAATCACGGAGTTTATGCCTTCGTATGTAGCATAGATGTTTATCGCATTGGATTTAATGATATTTCGAGAAAATATCCTGATGGCGTTGATAGAACTGCTCGTTACAAGGCTCTTTTGCAAAGTTTGTTGAGTTCATTTATCAACCCTAAAGGTGCTATGACCAGTACTCAAAAACCGCATATCACTGATTTTAAAGGAGTTGTTGCTATTTCAAGTAAACTAACTCCTGCACCAACTATTAGTGCTATCAATGAAAAATATCAAGAGGAAATTGCAAAAATAGCCAACAGCCTCAATAAGATAGAGTCAAATATGATTGGATTAAAGAAGTTTGACGGATTAGGCAATCTTTCTGAAATTATTGCTGATTTAATGACGTATGAACCATACAAAATTTCCTAATTATGAGATTTTCGGCTATTTTTCAACCAACAACATTATTTTCGCTAAAAGAAAGTAATTCAACGAATAAAGGAGCAAAGTCTCTTTTTTTACCTTCTCCTTATTCTATAAAAATGGCAATTCTTAATCAAGCCATTACGATAGGTGATGATTTAACAAAATTAGAGGAGAAAAAAAGTCAAGAATTTGGCTTCATTCGTGATGCACAAATAAGTTTCTACATTCCAGAATCAAATAGTTTTTGTGTAAACAATTCATTTATTAAGATTCAAGAACCTGTCAGGGAAGGTAGTGGATTTAAGCCAACCATTTCTTTTAGAGAGTATGTTTTTATCTCTGATAAAATTGAAATCATTTTTGAAGTACCTACTGTTGAGGCAAAAAACTATCTCATAAAGTATTTGTATAAAATCAATTATTTTGGTAAAAGAGGTTGTTTTTTCCAGTTTTTGGAGTTTAATGATTATCCTCCAGAAGCTAATGTTAAACTATTTAATGGTAAAAATGGAGTGGCAGGAGTTTTACAATCTTATGATGACTTTGATGAAAAAGCCACTTTTGACAGCGTAAATAACTATTCATCAGCTAATAGTAAACGGAAAAAACAGATTTTAGTTTTACCATTGAGTGTTGAAAGTTCATCTAAAAGTTTCACTATATTTTCCCGACCGGGCAGAGGCCAAATTGATTGAATTAATGCAAGGTTTCGACTACGAAAATCAATTGTCCTAATCATTGCCCCTTATAGAAACGTTTCCATCACACGTAGAGACGTTGCAATGCAACGTCTCTACAAAATTCGAACCATTGCCGTTTTTATCATAATTCATTCTAATGACCTATTGCCATGCCTTTGTATGAAAACAAATACCGCATCGAATCTGCACGATTCAACGGATGGGATTATGGTCTATTTTTGTTCGATTTGCACCAAAAAACGACAACATTTCATCATTGGGAATTACACGTAGAGACGTTGTAATGCAACGTCTCTACATGTCCTACCCCCCAGAGAGCGGTGCCAAAAATAAGTAGAGAAATAATGGACAACAATTATTTTCACACTTAAAACAAGCACCATGCGAAAGAGCAGATTCAACGAGAGCCAGCGCAGAGCCATACTGGACAGCTACCTGAAAGGAGCCAAGACAGTAGAGGCACTGTGCGAAGAACACCAAATAAGCCCAGCCACGTTCTACAAGTGGAAGAACGAGGCAGAGACGGAACAGCACGAGGACAAGCGCCGACTCAAGGAACTCGAACAGGAAAACCTCCGCCTCAAAAAGATGTACGCCGAGCTGCAACTCAAGCACGAGGTGGTCAGCGAGGCGGTGGAGTTCTAAAAAGAAGCAGGCTGGGAAAGGTGGAACTGATGGGTCATGTACAGGGTAAACAGGCCGGGTTGAGCAAACGCCGCATCTGCCAGTGGCTGCGCCTGAGACGCTCGACAGCGTATGAGCAGAAAGAGCGCAAATCGACGGCCATGACCACCGCACCAAAGGATGAAGCAGATTAGGCGGGAACACCCGGCATGGGGCTTCCGCCTGATGTTGGCCTACCTGAAGAACCAAGGCGAAGGAATCGGCAGGCACCGTGCATACCGGCTTTATCAGAGCGCAAGACTAAGCCTGCACAGGAACCCAAAAAAGCCCCGCATCAAGCGGGTCTTCGAGGGTTTGCTACCGCCAGAGAAAATCAACGAAGGCGGGCGATGGACTTCCTGAGCGAGTGGGTGATGGGGGACAAACAGCAGAGCGTGCGAATCATAAACGTGGTGGACGAGTGCTCGAGAAAAGACCTCTGGGTGGAGGCCCAGCATCACCGCCCCCAAACTGGTGGAAACCCTCGACAGGATTGGCCAAATCGTTTCCCCCGCTATGTCCGCTGCGACAACGGCAATTCATCAGCCAAGCGCTTGCTGGGTGGGCAGCGGCCAGGGGTGTTGAAATCAAGTTCATCCAACCGGGTAAGCCGACCCAGAACGGAATCATCGAACGCCTCAACGGAACGCTTCGGAAGGAGTGCCTGAACTTGAATTGGTTCTATTCTCTCGAGGAAATCAACGACCTGTTGACAACCTGGCACAGCAACTATAATTTTCTCAGGCCACATTCCTGCTTGAAATATCAAACACCTGCTAACTTTGAAAAACTAAATCAGAATCTCTACTTTAAACTGGTACCGTAAGACAGGGGGCAGGACATACAGAATTCGAACCATTGCCGTTTTTATCATAATTCATTCTATTGACCTATTGCCATGCCTTTGTATGAAAACAAATGCCGCATCGAATCTGCACGATTCAACGGATGGGATTATGGTCTATTTTTGTACGATTTGCACCAAAAAACGACAATATTTCATCATTGGGAATCACACGTAGAGACGTTGCAATGCAACGTCTCTACAGAATTCGAACCATTGCCGTTTTTATCATAATTCATTCTATTGACCTATTGCCATGCCTTTGTATAAAAACAAATACCGCATCGAATCTGCACGACTGAGAGGATGGGATTATGCTTCGGAAGGGGCCTATTTTATTACGATTTGCACCAAAGACCGACAGCATTTTTTTGGCGAATGTGCAGAAGGGAAAATGGTTTTATCAACGATTGGGGCTATTGTACAAGGATTTTGGTTTGAAATTCCTAAACATTTTCCCAGTATTCAATTGGGCGAATTCGTGGTAATGCCTAATCACATTCATGGCATTTTGGTGATTGATTATTTGGAATCACACGTAGAGACGTTGCAATCCCGTGAAGAGACGTTGCAATGCAACGTCTCTACGGAACCGACATTTTTCCAACAAATTTCACCCAAACCAAAATCAATATCCGCTATCGTTCGTTCTTATAAAGCAATTTGTACCAAACATATTAAACAGGCCTTTCCCTCTGTAGAATTTGGATGGCAAGAACGATTTTGGGATACTATCATCAGAGACAATCAGTCTTTTGAGACAATAAGCAACTACATCGTCAATAACCCTCTTAGTTGGCACGAAGATAAATTTGGTAATGGATGAATGCCTCAGCCTTTATCTATTACTTCTTTTTGTGAGGTTTCTCCATCACGCTATTAGTTCGGAGCATATTGCTATGGTGGCATCCCAATAGGTTTATTTTAAAAGAGAGCAACCTACTGCAGACCGAAAACACCAGTAAAGTATAACGAATACTGAAGATTACTAATAAGGATTTTTCTAATGTAGATTTTGAAATAAAGAACACCTAGTTTAGATAGAGACTAACGAAACACCGTTTTTGTTAACCACAAACCCATGAAATACCCCAATCGCTTATCAGCAGGTGCCAATAATGTGGTGGTAGCGCTCTCCGAAACGGAAGTAGGTAAACTCTTTACCGACGATACTCGCTCGGATATTGGTTCGGAGGCTGAAAAAATGAAGTTTGCCAACGCTGTCAATGGCTTGGTGGTGAAGTTTATCCGCCTCGATTACAACGACCAATGGCAAGCCGAAATGTTGGTCATGGAACGCCTCCGCCCGATTGACTACCGTGCTTATGAACTACAAATCAGGGAGTTATGGATTGAGGTATTTTTTGACGAATTGCATCAATTGCATCAAGCAGGGTTTGTACATCGAGATTTGAAACGACCTTCGGGTATTGGTGGGCTCCATTTTGACAATATCCTGCTTACCGATCAGGGTTTACGGCTCATTGATGTGGGGATTTCGGGCTTAAAACATCAAGTGGGTGAGAAAATTTTTGAAAAGTATGTGGAGACTGAATGCCTCGAAATGGAGGAGTTTAAGACGTATTTCTTGAACCGATGACCATCAACGCAACACTCATCAATTATTTCTTTTTGTGCCATCGCAAGCTGTGGCTGCACTACCACGGCATTCGGATGGAGCATACCTCGGACGTGGTGTATGAAGGTAAGCTTATTGGCGAGGAAAGTTACCCTCAGCGAGCCGAGAAAAACCAAGAGGTGGAGGTGTCGGCTTCTTTGACGGTTCAGCCGCCCAACCAAGCACCTGTGGAGGTGGAACTGTCGGCCAAAATTGACTTTTTTGATGCCAAACAGGGGGTTGTACACGAAATCAAACGGTCGGATGCTCGTGAACGAGCTCATATAGCGCAAGTACAATTTTATTTGTTTTTGCTACGAGCCAATGGCATCCGAGCGGAGTATGGCTTGCTCGAATACCCCAAACTTCGCCAGACCGAACGGGTGTATTTGAGCGAGAACGATACCAAAGCCCTTCATGAACAGATTGGGGCGATTTGGCAACTGTTGAACCAAGAGCAGTGTCCTCCACGTCTGAGTAAGTCTCAGTGCAAAAGTTGTAGCTATTTTGAGTTTTGCTGGGTTGCGGAAGATTAGTGGATTGGGGATTGGTTTACTAGGACTTAGTGTTTTGATAGATTAGTTACTGGGAAATTGGTAATTCGGTAGCCGAGCAAAGTTGAGGCAGAGTTGGTGGTTGCTCACTCGAATGTTGAACCTACCTGTTGCCGAAATTCAAAACGTTACAAAATTGATTTGTTGAAACAATCTTAATGAGGAAGAACATCAAGTAGTAGTACAGCATAAATGCGTTTGCCACCCTATCGAACACCCTCTAACCATATAAACCTGTTTATCAACAACTTAAAAAAATATCTCTACTACGATATATACGAAAAAACAGTTTGAGTATGAACGTCGGGTCAGTATTGAACAGCTACGACCGACCGTCTCACCGACGTTAGTTCCTGTCTAAATCACCGAACACCCCAAAATAACAGATAACTAGAACGGCTTACTATTTATGAAACAATCGTATTATTTATTTAACCCAGGGCGCATGTCTCGGCAGGATAATACCTTGCAGTTTACGCCCGTTGACGAGCATGGTGTGGAGGGGCAGACTCGGTATATTCCGGTAGAAGGGGTGGACAATATTTATTGTTTTGGGAGCTTAGATGCCAATTCGGCCTTGTACAATTTCTTAGGCAAAAATCACGTTGCTGTTCATTTTTTTGATTATTACGAGTACTATACTGGGTCATTTATGCCTAAGGATTACCTGCTGGCAGGCAAAATGCAGGTCGAACAAACAAGGCATCATTTATCAGACAAAAAACGATTGGTTTTGGCTCGCAAACTGGTAGAAGGGGCGGCCTTCAACATGCAAAAAAACTTGAGTTATTATCAAAACCGAGGGAAAGACGTGTCGAGTATGTTGGCAAGGATAGAGGGCTATACTCAATTAATTGAATCGGCCCAGCGTATAGACGAACTCATGGGGATTGAGGGAAATATTCGGCAGACCTACTATGAGGCTTTTGGGGTGATTATCAACGATTTTCAGATGGGGAATCGAACCAAACAACCTCCTCAAAACGAGGTAAATGCCTTGGTGTCGTTTGGAAATATGCTTTGTTATGCCGTGTGTCTGGACCAAATTTATCATACCCAACTTAACCCGACGATTAGTTTTTTGCACGAACCAGGGGCACGACGGTACTCGTTGGCGTTGGATATCGCCGAAATTTTCAAACCTATTTTGGTGGACAGAACGATTTTTAGTGTGTTGAACAAAAAACAGATTCAAGCCTCTGATTTTCGGCAAGACCTAAATCGCTGTTTGCTCAAAGACAGTGCCCGCAAAACCTTTGTGAAGGCGTTTGAGGATCATCTAAAAGAGACCTTTAAGCATCGGTCGCTGGGAAGGCACGTGAGCTACAAGCATTTGATTAAGTTGGAGTGTTACAAACTTTGCAAACACTTGCTAGGTACGGATGAGTACAAACCCTTTAGAATGTTGTGGTAAGTTAGTGAATTGGATATTGGCTACTGATTTTTGGCAAGTACAAGCCGCCTTTAAACATGTTGTTGTAAGTGGCAAGCCACCGTTATCTGTTAATCGTTATCCGTTATTAGGCTGACTGTTAGGGGATTAAGCTTTTTCAATTTTAAAATAATTTTGTAAGAGTACTTATGTACACTTTTGTAAAATACTGTAATTCAGACCGATTGGGCTTTTTAGTATAAACGTCATCCATAAAACCATTAAAATTTTTGTGCATGTATGTATGTGATCTTGGTGTATGATATTGCAACGACTGAGGGGGGCGACAAAAGAATCAGAAAAATGCTGAAACTTTGTCGAAAATACTTAAATTGGATTCAAAATTCGGTTTTTGAGGGTGAGATAACTGAAGTAAAACTCAAGGAATTGTTGGGTTTGGCTAAAAAACTGATGAATGAGGAACAAGACAGCATTATTCTATTCAAGAGTAGAGATGAGCGCTGGTTGGACAAGCAAATTATTGGGCAAGAACGAATGAGTGTTGATAATTTTTTGTAGGCAAAAGTCGTCGAAGTCGGTAGAAGCAGTTCTTTGGCATCATGAAAACCAAAAAAAGGAAGCCCGTAAAGAGCCAAGTCCTTGATAATCAATAGTCGTCGAATATCTAGTAAAAACATATTATTTGGATTCGACGACTTTTTTGTTGGAAAACAGTTTAAAAAACCTTTAAATTTGCATAAAATCGCCGTTTTAGAAACGGCTTCTAATCGCACCACTTTGGAATTGAAATTTTTAAGCCATTCGTTTTGTCTTCTTCTGCCGAAAACTTCTAATCGCACCACTTTGGAATTGAAATTTATGGTCAACAGGGGCTACTCGTCAGCATCGGCTCTTCTAATCGCACCACTTTGGAATTGAAATTGGTGGTAGAAACCACCGACCTAAACGGCACCGTTCCTTCTAATCGCACCACTTTGGAATTGAAATAGCTAAAATCAAAGAGGTTGATGCGTACAACAAAAAACTTCTAATCGCACCACTTTGGAATTGAAATATATTGCCCAGCAGCTGTATCAGCTGACGCAAGGAGCTTCTAATCGCACCACTTTGGAATTGAAATAGTAACCGTTGCTATACCTGTGGGGGAAGCAACAGCTTCTAATCGCACCACTTTGGAATTGAAATAAGAAGGATGCTTAAAAGCCTTAGAATCTATACAACCTTCTAATCGCACCACTTTGGAATTGAAATAGTTTAGCATTTTGTTCATGGCTGATGGATAACCGGCTTCTAATCGCACCACTTTGGAATTGAAATAGGATTAAGTGCTTTCCGTCGCCACTTTGCATTGATCTTCTAATCGCACCACTTTGGAATTGAAATCTCTATTCGTTTGTCTCGATCTTCCACATACGGAAGCTTCTAATCGCACCACTTTGGAATTGAAATTAGTTATTGCGCTTATTCAGCACAAACGGCTCTACCCTTCTAATCGCACCACTTTGGAATTGAAATAAAAAATGATCATACAGTACTTGGTAGCATTCACGCTCTTCTAATCGCACCACTTTGGAATTGAAATAACATGCCCCCTTCCGTAGGGAGAATCTACCTCATTCTTCTAATCGCACCACTTTGGAATTGAAATAAACACAAAAACAGGGTTATATGCAAAACTTGATAACTTCTAATCGCACCACTTTGGAATTGAAATAATCATCTTCGGGCTTACGAGTCTCACGGTAAAACCCTTCTAATCGCACCACTTTGGAATTGAAATACATGGCTATCACAGGCGGGACGATTCAATGCTCAACTTCTAATCGCACCACTTTGGAATTGAAATCTACCTGAACCACCACCACTACCGCCGCCCGAACCGCTTCTAATCGCACCACTTTGGAATTGAAATTTCGAGTACGTGACAAACTGAATATCTATTGCAGCACTTCTAATCGCACCACTTTGGAATTGAAATAAGGCAACGCATAGCAAAAAAGCATCAAAAAACGGACTTCTAATCGCACCACTTTGGAATTGAAATAATGCTCTGCTAGCGTTCGGCTGTCGGCATTACGAGCTTCTAATCGCACCACTTTGGAATTGAAATGAGAGCCGAGTAATAACCATATTGCAAAAAAAGAACCTTCTAATCGCACCACTTTGGAATTGAAATACGATGTTCAGCAGCATAGAAACTTTCATGGCCTTGCTTCTAATCGCACCACTTTGGAATTGAAATTACTGAATTCACATGAAAAATATGAAAAATTACCTTCTTCTAATCGCACCACTTTGGAATTGAAATACAACACCGAGGGTAAAAACGCCAGCATGGTGATTTCTTCTAATCGCACCACTTTGGAATTGAAATACCACTTTTTCACAAAAACGTGCTTGCGGGCATGGGCTTCTAATCGCACCACTTTGGAATTGAAATACGCTCGGAAGATTTGGGCGGTTGGTACGAAGAGATCTTCTAATCGCACCACTTTGGAATTGAAATTCGGCTGTTACGCCGTAAATGCCTTGTTTAGCGGCCTTCTAATCGCACCACTTTGGAATTGAAATATGGCAAAACTTAATGGACCGACCGCCGCCGCCAATCTTCTAATCGCACCACTTTGGAATTGAAATGCGAATGATATACTTGAGGTCGTCTGTGCTGGGGTTCTTCTAATCGCACCACTTTGGAATTGAAATATTGCTCTGCCGAAAAATCGCTGTTCTTGTTAATGTCTTCTAATCGCACCACTTTGGAATTGAAATGCGAATGATATACTTGAGGTCGTCTGTGCTGGGGTTCTTCTAATCGCACCACTTTGGAATTGAAATCTTTTTTCACATTAAAAGACCAAATCAGGCTTATCACTTCTAATCGCACCACTTTGGAATTGAAATCCACCTGTGCCACCGCCCGAACTAGATGCCACCGAAACTTCTAATCGCACCACTTTGGAATTGAAATATTATATACAGAATTATCAGGGAACGAAACTTGAACCTTCTAATCGCACCACTTTGGAATTGAAATCAGTATTTTGCCAATAATGAACGGTTTTGATTGACGCTCTTCTAATCGCACCACTTTGGAATTGAAATTTGTTGCTCCATACCCATTTAGGGGGTTTCCATTGCCTTCTAATCGCACCACTTTGGAATTGAAATAACGCCATTTTTTTCTAAAAGTGAAATGAAGGCTCTTCTAATCGCACCACTTTGGAATTGAAATGCATTTGCATATTTGAATGAAGATGATGTTGACTTGCTTCTAATCGCACCACTTTGGAATTGAAATAAAATTGCTAAGTGGTGAAGTGTGTCGGGGTTGTGCTTCTAATCGCACCACTTTGGAATTGAAATTTCGCCTTGATAGGTTGATTTGCCTAACCTTTTATCCTTCTAATCGCACCACTTTGGAATTGAAATAACATATTCAACAGAAGCGCTATAACCTTTAGATACACTTCTAATCGCACCACTTTGGAATTGAAATGTAGGCTGTCTTGGCACCGATCATTAACCCACTCTACTTCTAATCGCACCACTTTGGAATTGAAATACTTTAAAATTTGACAAATCAATATTTATTCCAAACCTTCTAATCGCACCACTTTGGAATTGAAATAAAACTCGGCGGCTTCTTTAAGGCTCATCCGTTCGGCTTCTAATCGCACCACTTTGGAATTGAAATACGACTTTGCTGATGGTACGGTATTAGGGGTGTATTCTTCTAATCGCACCACTTTGGAATTGAAATTCAAGGTTGCTGGCTTCTTCTACAGCTTTTTGATGCCTTCTAATCGCACCACTTTGGAATTGAAATAGGAGTTTAAGGTAGAGTCGTACAACTGCTAATTTTCTTCTAATCGCACCACTTTGGAATTGAAATAGGCAAAACGGAACAGGATATTATGCTCGTTTCTGACTTCTAATCGCACCACTTTGGAATTGAAATAAAGCCGCCGAGTGGCTACGGTCCGAAACTCAAACGCTTCTAATCGCACCACTTTGGAATTGAAATCAAGGTTGCTCTCTGTGACAATTATATAGTGTGCTTCTTCTAATCGCACCACTTTGGAATTGAAATAAAGGGATGGCTCGGAAAACAACGCATGACCGACATTCTTCTAATCGCACCACTTTGGAATTGAAATATTGGAGCAGCGTTGTTGATACCCACTTTTCCTGTTCTTCTAATCGCACCACTTTGGAATTGAAATAGATTCCCGAGCCCTTTTCAATCAATTCTTTGCACACTTCTAATCGCACCACTTTGGAATTGAAATAAGAGCGATAGCACGGCAATCCACAAATGTTTCATCCTTCTAATCGCACCACTTTGGAATTGAAATATTTCGACTTCACCGCCCAAGGCGGCAAAAATAAGACTTCTAATCGCACCACTTTGGAATTGAAATTCAGGTAAATTGACCATGATATTGAAATAAACATTCCTTCTAATCGCACCACTTTGGAATTGAAATAAATGGACATTGTGGAGTACTTAGGCATGTATCTGACTTCTAATCGCACCACTTTGGAATTGAAATAGTAGGATTTCGGAATCCGCTTTGGGTTTTGTGCATCTTCTAATCGCACCACTTTGGAATTGAAATTTTAGGTTACCACATACAAATCTGACTGTCTTAGTTCTTCTAATCGCACCACTTTGGAATTGAAATTTTCCTGCTTTGAAACTCTTTTCTTTGCCATCATCTTCTAATCGCACCACTTTGGAATTGAAATAGCACGATTACAAAATTGACTTTGAATCATTAACCGCTTCTAATCGCACCACTTTGGAATTGAAATTACCATGCCTTTTTCTGTGTCAGTTTCATAGAATTTCTTCTAATCGCACCACTTTGGAATTGAAATACAACCCCCGCCCCCGCCGCCGCTACTGCAAGCAGCTTCTAATCGCACCACTTTGGAATTGAAATACGATGGCGGCGATGGCGGCGATGGTGGCACTGGCCCTTCTAATCGCACCACTTTGGAATTGAAATCTCACGGCATCGGCATTGGCCAGATAGATAGTAGGGCTTCTAATCGCACCACTTTGGAATTGAAATGAAGTACTGGCGTAGATGTCTCGGACGGTAATCCCCTTCTAATCGCACCACTTTGGAATTGAAATAAACTTATTGGTGTCTTTGTTGTAGAAGGTTTCATCCTTCTAATCGCACCACTTTGGAATTGAAATTTTTTCTTGAGTGAAAGCATCCATTTTTGATGAAAACTTCTAATCGCACCACTTTGGAATTGAAATAAATTCCGGCATTTGCGCTACCGTCAACCAAAAAAACTTCTAATCGCACCACTTTGGAATTGAAATTACGCCGATGATGCCTACACGGCTAGTTTTTTCATTCTTCTAATCGCACCACTTTGGAATTGAAATTTGTCCAGATGCTTTTAACACGCCTTTTGCGGATAACTTCTAATCGCACCACTTTGGAATTGAAATTTCCAACAGCAAATCACACCGCTTTGGACTAAACTCCTTCTAATCGCACCACTTTGGAATTGAAATATTCAGGCAACTGGTCGGTAATAGGGATGCTTCCTTCTTCTAATCGCACCACTTTGGAATTGAAATTCAGGCGCAACAGTATCGCCTCCCTCGGCAGTATTACTTCTAATCGCACCACTTTGGAATTGAAATAGGAACAGGGGCAGGAGGCAATAGTGGAGCAGGGATCTTCTAATCGCACCACTTTGGAATTGAAATTTAGAACTAATAAGATTATTATCAAGTACAATACGACTTCTAATCGCACCACTTTGGAATTGAAATAAACGAAGGCAAATTCAATTTGGGTCTGAAAGACTTCTTCTAATCGCACCACTTTGGAATTGAAATTTCATCACAATTTTTACACTTTTTGTAAAGTGATTTCTTCTAATCGCACCACTTTGGAATTGAAATAGGTTAATGAGTTTAGCATGGATCACCAATTCGGTGCTTCTAATCGCACCACTTTGGAATTGAAATATTCAGCATTGGCCAAAGAAGCCTTTCGTTACCTCACTTCTAATCGCACCACTTTGGAATTGAAATATACCTAAATAACCAGTATTAGTAAATGTAAACAGACTTCTAATCGCACCACTTTGGAATTGAAATTCCGTAATACGATAATAGTCCTGGCCATCAATTTGCCTTCTAATCGCACCACTTTGGAATTGAAATAACCTTAGACATAACTCAATACCAAGAAAGCAATAACTTCTAATCGCACCACTTTGGAATTGAAATTAGGAACTACTTGCATTGTTAAGCTGCCTAGAGCCACTTCTAATCGCACCACTTTGGAATTGAAATACGTTCGGATGGGGTTGGTTGAGTACCCTACTACGTTCTTCTAATCGCACCACTTTGGAATTGAAATAACCTGCTCCTCTTGTTTCTTTTCCTTAGCCATACACTTCTAATCGCACCACTTTGGAATTGAAATAGCATTATAGTTGACTAATTTGCTTTCTTCACTCAATCTTCTAATCGCACCACTTTGGAATTGAAATTTTAAGCCCGTTAGCTACATGAAAATCAGAAGGTGGCTTCTAATCGCACCACTTTGGAATTGAAATACTCCGTAGCTTCAGGTGTTACAACACCTTTCAACACTTCTAATCGCACCACTTTGGAATTGAAATGTAGGAGGTGGTGGCTCTGGCCCTGGTGAAAGCAACCTTCTAATCGCACCACTTTGGAATTGAAATAAGTCTACGCCGTTGTTGTATGCTTTGGTCACTAGTCTTCTAATCGCACCACTTTGGAATTGAAATAGGTAAAGGATTGCCCAGGTAGCACACTAAATTGATCTTCTAATCGCACCACTTTGGAATTGAAATGTCTATGGTTGAGCCGTTACCGACGGCCTCAACCAACTTCTAATCGCACCACTTTGGAATTGAAATACGTTGTGCAGCAAATGCCGATGATTGTGGAAGAGCTTCTAATCGCACCACTTTGGAATTGAAATAGGCAAAACAGAGCATGACATTATGCTTATTTCTGACTTCTAATCGCACCACTTTGGAATTGAAATAGATTTTTCTAAGCTTGAAAGTAAAATCAAATCATTCTTCTAATCGCACCACTTTGGAATTGAAATGTTTCGGACAAATATTATAGTACGCTCAAGCAGTACCTTCTAATCGCACCACTTTGGAATTGAAATTGAATACACCTAAAAAACAATCATCTGGCTGCTATCTTCTAATCGCACCACTTTGGAATTGAAATAGTTCATAATGCCACAAACGGCACTCGTATCGGCTACTTCTAATCGCACCACTTTGGAATTGAAATGTTACTTGACTCATCACATCAAGGTACATAGCTTCCTTCTAATCGCACCACTTTGGAATTGAAATATTTGGTGAAGTACTACCATCGGCACAACCAGAGCTCTTCTAATCGCACCACTTTGGAATTGAAATTAGCCAACCTCAATGCAGCTTGGGATACTGCCTACACTTCTAATCGCACCACTTTGGAATTGAAATAGCGGAAAGGGATAGTTTATTGAAAATACAGAAATCTTCTAATCGCACCACTTTGGAATTGAAATCGGCTAGTCTGATAATGCTGCAAATATTTTGAGTACTTCTAATCGCACCACTTTGGAATTGAAATGCAGGCAACTGGCCGCCGCCGTTCGGTCGGTCATTTCTTCTAATCGCACCACTTTGGAATTGAAATAGGAGTTAGACATTTTGAAAACCAACGGTTGGGAAACTTCTAATCGCACCACTTTGGAATTGAAATGTAGCCGTTTCTTTTTATCAAAACAACTTCTCTATCCTTCTAATCGCACCACTTTGGAATTGAAATCATTATTTAGGTTGATAATTACTGGATCGCCTTCTCCTTCTAATCGCACCACTTTGGAATTGAAATCCGGCGATTGGAATAACTACACATTTCTGACTTATCCTTCTAATCGCACCACTTTGGAATTGAAATAATTGAAGGATTTGGTGACACGCTGACCCGATTTACTTCTAATCGCACCACTTTGGAATTGAAATCTCATGGCGGCGGTCACATCGTCGAGCGGCTTACCACTTCTAATCGCACCACTTTGGAATTGAAATAATTGTCTTGCAACTTTTTGGCCGTTTCGCTGTCCTTCTAATCGCACCACTTTGGAATTGAAATGCTAGAAATTGGGTTATCAAACACACGTTTTTTGATCTTCTAATCGCACCACTTTGGAATTGAAATTCCAGAGGGGCTTTTGCAACACTTCCCTAAATTGCCCCTTCTAATCGCACCACTTTGGAATTGAAATGCCTGTACCTGTGCATTGCAGTGTAACCCACCCTTCTTCTAATCGCACCACTTTGGAATTGAAATGCGTAAATACTCTTGTATTCTTGTACTTTTTGTTCTCTTCTAATCGCACCACTTTGGAATTGAAATAAAAGTAGCTAAAACTCAACTGACTGGCGGCTTGTGCTTCTAATCGCACCACTTTGGAATTGAAATAATTTTCACCTAATCCAATTGGTTTAGGCGGCAAACTTCTAATCGCACCACTTTGGAATTGAAATTTTCGGTCAACTTGAAATAGCTCCGTCATTATTGGCGCTTCTAATCGCACCACTTTGGAATTGAAATATTATTCCAATCATTTTAGGAGTGATAGGAGTAAGCACTTCTAATCGCACCACTTTGGAATTGAAATTAGGCGGCTGCTTCGTTATTACCGACGTAGATGTTCTTCTAATCGCACCACTTTGGAATTGAAATAATGAACTCGGAGGTTGTGTATCCTACCTTCCTAACCTTCTAATCGCACCACTTTGGAATTGAAATACTGGGATAGTGTAATGGCGTTGAAAGCCACGCAAACTTCTAATCGCACCACTTTGGAATTGAAATAATTGAAATGGACACAGTAGATTTGGGAATACAGGGACTTCTAATCGCACCACTTTGGAATTGAAATTTGTTTTTGTAGGTCTCCCGGCTCAAAATCATAAACCTTCTAATCGCACCACTTTGGAATTGAAATTGGTGTATTACCCGCCTTAGCGGGCATCGAAACGGGTCTTCTAATCGCACCACTTTGGAATTGAAATTCGAGGGACGTAGCGGTAAGGACATCGCCGCTTATACTTCTAATCGCACCACTTTGGAATTGAAATACGTTACTTCATCGCCCGATTTACTGGCTTGAATAC
The DNA here is from genome assembly GCA_046329195.1 of Spirosomataceae bacterium. Taxonomy (GTDB): domain Bacteria; phylum Bacteroidota; class Bacteroidia; order Cytophagales; family Spirosomataceae; genus JAXLVB01. Next base: position 1,235,326 of record JAXLVB010000002.1, read on the forward strand.
CTTCTAATCGCACCACTTTGGAATTGAAATGTATGGGCCTTTGTCATGCTGATGCAAGTCATCTTCTTCTAATCGCACCACTTTGGAATTGAAATTTCGCCAAAGCCACCTACTTTCAGCAACGGCTTATCCTTCTAATCGCACCACTTTGGAATTGAAATAAAGATTTTGCGCTCAAGGGCTTTGCCTTCGATGACTTCTAATCGCACCACTTTGGAATTGAAATTTTCTTGCCGTGAAATCCTTTTCTTTGCCATTATGGCTTCTAATCGCACCACTTTGGAATTGAAATTCTTTGAGGGGGTTTTATTTGTTAAACAATTTGAAACTTCTAATCGCACCACTTTGGAATTGAAATGTTCCCCAAATTCCCACGGCCTTTAGTACTTCAACGCTTCTAATCGCACCACTTTGGAATTGAAATCAAAAATTGTACAACTAAAAGACATTGCCGAGACCACTTCTAATCGCACCACTTTGGAATTGAAATTTTAGGAATAAAAAAGCCCCTGACAAATCAGGGGCTCTTCTAATCGCACCACTTTGGAATTGAAATTGAATTTATTGTTTCACGAGATACGGCGTAGGCTATCTTCTAATCGCACCACTTTGGAATTGAAATGTATTTGCCCAAGCTAACATTACGCAAGTGCCGTCTTCTAATCGCACCACTTTGGAATTGAAATTGAGGAATTTACAGGTAATCAGCAAGTCATAAAAAACTTCTAATCGCACCACTTTGGAATTGAAATTCATTTCATCTTTGCTTAACCTTAACCGTCCTAAGCTTCTAATCGCACCACTTTGGAATTGAAATGGATATGCCTGGGCAAATATTCCACGCCTTTGCGGAGCTTCTAATCGCACCACTTTGGAATTGAAATGAGTTTCGCATCATTAGCGAAACCGACGGAATAGTCTTCTAATCGCACCACTTTGGAATTGAAATCGTTTATCACTACCTTTTTTGCCACCTTTGTAGCTCCTTCTAATCGCACCACTTTGGAATTGAAATACACTTAAACAAATTGCCCTTTGTTTATGCCTGTTACTTCTAATCGCACCACTTTGGAATTGAAATATATCTGTTTTTTAAGAATACGGCGTGGCGGATTACCTTCTAATCGCACCACTTTGGAATTGAAATACCTGAAGGCTCAAGCTTTCAGCTTCAGCGTTGGAGCTTCTAATCGCACCACTTTGGAATTGAAATTAGCTGAAGGGAGCGAATTGCTCATAGGCAAAAGCTCTTCTAATCGCACCACTTTGGAATTGAAATTCACAGGCGGAACAGTAGCCTTTCCCACGTTAAGTACTTCTAATCGCACCACTTTGGAATTGAAATACATGTTTGTTTTTTTTGAAGTCATAATAAAAAAGCCTTCTAATCGCACCACTTTGGAATTGAAATAGTGCGGTGAATCAGCGAAGCAATCATTGTCAGCAACTTCTAATCGCACCACTTTGGAATTGAAATAGTAAAATCGAATAAAATTGAGCCATACCAGAACGAACTTCTAATCGCACCACTTTGGAATTGAAATTGATAAGAGCAGTTGTAAATTTTGTTGTTGGCCACTCTTCTAATCGCACCACTTTGGAATTGAAATTCTATTACCGCCTAGTGAGTGAACTAGATGGCGCTGCTTCTAATCGCACCACTTTGGAATTGAAATCTACTCGGCAGAATGGGGACATACCGGGTTGACGTACTTCTAATCGCACCACTTTGGAATTGAAATAGCCTTATTGAAACTATCTGACGACGACGACGAAACTTCTAATCGCACCACTTTGGAATTGAAATATGTTTTACGTAGGTACTTCAAACGTTCACCTACTCTTCTAATCGCACCACTTTGGAATTGAAATGCCTTCGTAGGTACCATCTTTGCCTTTGCCAAGGCGCTTCTAATCGCACCACTTTGGAATTGAAATAATTGTCTTTTGCGAATGATTTTGCTTCACTTGAAACTTCTAATCGCACCACTTTGGAATTGAAATGATTTCATTTTATCAATTCTTGTAGATAGGAACTGACTTCTAATCGCACCACTTTGGAATTGAAATACCTTTGTTTTTTTCGGGGTTGTAAAAGTTGGGGTTCTTCTAATCGCACCACTTTGGAATTGAAATATTCTCAGGTAGAAGGACGTCGTAAAAAATAGGATCTTCTAATCGCACCACTTTGGAATTGAAATAGACTTCCTTGACTACCTACAGCTCTGCGGGCATCGCTTCTAATCGCACCACTTTGGAATTGAAATTCGGTATAGGTAACATTGATCCATAGCCGGAGCTGCTTCTAATCGCACCACTTTGGAATTGAAATTCATTGAGGGTTAGGTTTAGGGCGCTGTATAGGCGCTTCTAATCGCACCACTTTGGAATTGAAATGGTGGCCAATCCTTGTCCTTACACATGCTATCCAGTCTTCTAATCGCACCACTTTGGAATTGAAATTTTTTAACCCTTTCAAGAAGTTTTTCGATTCGGCTCTTCTAATCGCACCACTTTGGAATTGAAATACGTAAGTGTTTCGGCCAACAACGCCCAAGACCCCGCTTCTAATCGCACCACTTTGGAATTGAAATAAGCAAAGTCTAAGGCCGATAGAGACCATATTGACTTCTAATCGCACCACTTTGGAATTGAAATTTTAAAAATATTTGACAAAAAACTTGACAAGAACTCTTCTAATCGCACCACTTTGGAATTGAAATTCCACTATGGCGGCATAGACCCTTACGACTTCCTAACTTCTAATCGCACCACTTTGGAATTGAAATAGCTTTTGAAGTGCGTGGAAATCCTTTCACAATCGACTTCTAATCGCACCACTTTGGAATTGAAATTTAGTTGATAACGAAATTAATGCTTGGTAGCCTATCTTCTAATCGCACCACTTTGGAATTGAAATTTGCTTAGAAATTGGATTAACCGAGGGATAATCCCTCTTCTAATCGCACCACTTTGGAATTGAAATATCCAACTGGCTGACGGCGTTAAGCCTGGACAACGCTTCTAATCGCACCACTTTGGAATTGAAATACGGTACGCTAACAACCGAAAAACAAACCCTTAGCCTTCTAATCGCACCACTTTGGAATTGAAATAAACTACGGCGTCTTCGGCAAGTTGCAGACCGTAGGCTTCTAATCGCACCACTTTGGAATTGAAATATAATGAGCTACTGTATGAGTTTTTGTTCCGGCAGACTTCTAATCGCACCACTTTGGAATTGAAATAAAGTAGTTGCCTTCAAGCGTCCAGTTTCCTTATCCTTCTAATCGCACCACTTTGGAATTGAAATGTACGAGCTACTGGAGCTGTACAAAACCCGCTCATTCTTCTAATCGCACCACTTTGGAATTGAAATGCGTCGGCTTTATCACCTCCAAAAAGTAATTAAGCCCTTCTAATCGCACCACTTTGGAATTGAAATAATTTTGACCACTTAGAAATCATAAACAAAGCCAATCTTCTAATCGCACCACTTTGGAATTGAAATCAGTTGGCTAGACCTTGTCCTTACACATGCTCCCGTCTTCTAATCGCACCACTTTGGAATTGAAATACATTACAGGCGTAGGCTCCAGTGCGCTATTCGCACTTCTAATCGCACCACTTTGGAATTGAAATGAAATTAACTCGGAATGGTTAATAAAAGGTGAAGGTCCTTCTAATCGCACCACTTTGGAATTGAAATATATGTTGAAGCGCAACAAAAAGTGCGCTTCAGGTGCTTCTAATCGCACCACTTTGGAATTGAAATATGACGATTTTCTTTCAAAAAACATTTTTCATTAATTATACCTTCTACAAATCCCAAGCCCTCAGCCCTATCCAGCCATTTTGGTACAATAAAAATGCAAAAGCTACTAAAGCTAGACTGGTAGCTAGCCAGTACCACGAAAACCATTTTCGTGGATATGCCTTCCAATGCCAAATGGATTCTACCAATACCATACCAGAAAGGACGGCATAGAGCAAAGTTCCTCCACAGATTACCAATGTACGTAGATTGACTGTTTCCATTTGATACAAAAGGTAAGATTTGGATTGTACTTCCAATAATTCACGGATACTCCAACCCAACAAGCTCAATCCGACTAAGGGCATCATTCGCCACCCTAATTGCTGAATGGGTAATTTTTTAGCAAAAAATTGAATGAGTGACAGTAAACCTAAGCCATACGACAAGAGAGCCAACAAAATTGCCAATACCCAACCGATTCGAGTCAGCAACCAAGAAAGCGTAGCCTGTTTTTCGTAGTAAGTTCCCCCAATCAAAAGCACTGGGTGGCCTTCATCGTTAGTTGCGAGTTGAATCAATGGTTCACGAGCCCCCTCCCATGCAAACTGAAGATGTTGTGTATGTACCAGGGGCGTTGCCTCGCCCAAAAGTGGTTTTAGGAACAATTTACCATTTTCAACCACAAGACGTGGGGCATCAAGCAAACGGTCTCTGAAGCCAGCAAATTCATTTCGTGGACTTGCCATTTCATAACAACCTATATAAGGCGTTACCTCCTTCTCAGCAAAAAAGGCATTAACTAAGGATTTGGGCGTAGGAAAATCTTGTTGCAAAAAGGATACAATGAGTTTTTCAATCTTTTCGTTGGGCTGATTGGTGTTTGATGCAACCACAAATCCAATCCCCAAGTCACGGTTGTAGTTGTAGGTTGAATAACAAGTTCCTACCAACCCATCATGACCACGCATCGGGTAGTTGGAACGTAGGAAACTCAACCGATTACCCAGGGCATAGCCGTTGGTCAATCCACGACGTACAGCAAGCGAACTGTGGGCTGTCTCCATGTCGGTGATTGAAGTCGGCGCATACAAGCCCTTACCTTGTTTTAGAAAAAATTGAAGAAGCTTGGTCATATCTTTGGCATTGGACCACAGCGCTCCAGCACCACCATTGATGAGTGTCACCGAAGGAACTTGTATAAATTTTCCTTCTTCAAAAATATATTCTTTAGTGTCCAAAGCCGTTTGGCTATCCAGGTTTAGATTGGACGAGAGCATACCAATGGGTTTCAAAATAGTTTGAGTCAAAAACTGACTAAACGGTTGACCCGACATTTTCTCTAACAGATAGGCCAAGACTCCATAATTTGGATTTGAATAGGCCATACGCTCCCCAGGTTTCCACCGACAAACCAACGATGGCGCTTGACTGAGCATCATCGCTTTCCCAGAAGTTTGAACCTTCTTGAGCGTGTACATTCGGTTGAGTTTGATGTCGTCAAAGCCAGAAGTGTGTTCTAATAAATGTACAACTTGGAGTGGGTGCGTTTTTTCCCAAGGATTTACAAGAGGAATTTCCGGCGCTATTTCTTTAATAGAATCATCCAACTTGATTTTTCCTTGTTCTACCAATTTCAAGATGCCGAGGGCTACTATTGATTTGGTAATCGAGCCCATTCTGAAAAGAGTAGTTGCATCTACTTTCCGCCGAGTAGCTTCATCGGCATAGCCAAAGCCTCTTTGCAAAAGCACCGAATCTCGATTGACCACCCCAACCATTAGCCCCATAATGTGTTCTTGCTTCATCAAATACTGGATAGAATCCTGTAATTGCCTCAGCGTCATTTGAGGCTTGTTAGGCTGCGCCAGAGCAACATGGGTGTAAATGCCAAAACCAACGAAAAGAATCAACCACTTTTTCATCTGTATGAGTATATTTTTTTAAGTCAGTTGGAAATCTTAATGTAATCGGATTCGGGATAGCCAATGCCCACTATTCATTTGGGTTGTTGTCAACAGGTCTGTCACGAGCATAGCAAGTTAATTCTGTTTCTTAGTAAGCATCTATCCTACTACCGAAAGACACCTTTGAATAGAGCTTTAGCTAATTATCAAACTTTTTAGAGTACTTCTTTTGTTGATTGAAAAATACACTAAAAAACAATCAAACAACAGCTTACGGGTAAGTTGTCTTGAAAATCCAATAGAATTTTGGCTAATGGTATCGTTTTTTAGGTACGAGGCATTAACTTTGAACGCCTTTTGACAAATTCAAAGAAACTATCCTTTCAAATTAAAAGATGGCAGTAGCGATTAGAATGCCCAAAATGTCTGACACCATGACCGAAGGTGTCATTGCTGAATGGCTTAAAAAAGTAGGTGACACCATCAAGTCGGGTGACATCATTGCCGAAGTGGAAACCGATAAGGCAACCATGGAGCTTGAAAACTACGAAGATGGCACTATTCTTTATATAGGCGTCCAGAAAGGCGAAGCCATTCCAGTGGATGGTATCATTGCCATTGTGGGTGCGCCCGGCGAAGATTACGCCGCATTATTGGGTGGAAATAGCGTTGCTAAAACCGAAACGCCTGCTGCAACGCCAGCAGTTGAAGTTCCTGCCAATACCCCAGCCCCAGTAGCAGCACCTGCCGTTGCGGTGAATGCCGTGGCCGTTCGGATGCCCAAAATGTCGGATACAATGACCGACGGCACCATTGCTTCGTGGCTCAAAAAAGTAGGTGACGTAGTGAAGTCAGGCGATATTGTAGCTGAAGTGGAAACCGACAAAGCTACCATGGAGCTCGAAAACTACGAAGACGGCACCATTCTTCATATAGCCGCAGAGGCAGGAAGTGCTATACCAGTAGATGGAATAATTTATATAGTTGGTGAACCCGGGGCTGATTTTAGCGTCTTGCTAAATCCAACGGCGGTTGCTCCTGCTGCTACTCCCGCAGTAGAAGCCCCCAAGACAGTGGCTCCAGTAGCCACCGAAACCACCACAACAGAAACAGTGGAGTCAGATGGCCGTATCAAAATTTCGCCATTGGCCAAACAATTGGCGAAAGACAAAGGCATAAAACTGACCGAAGTGACGGGTTCTGGAGAAAACGGTCGCATTGTAAAGCGAGATATTGACAACTTTGTACCAAGTGCCAAGCCAGTGGCCGCCGAAACGCCTGCGAAGTCGGCTACCCCAAGTCCTGCTATTCCAATTGCTTATGGCGAAGAGAGCTACGAGGAAGTCAATGTGACACAAATGCGCAAGACGATTGCTCGTCGTCTTGGTGAAAGCAAGTTTTCGGCACCTCACTTCTACTTGACCATGGAAATCAACATGGACAAGGCGATGGCGGCACGTGCCAGCATGAACGAGGTTGCACCAGCCAAATTATCATTTAACGACATGGTTATCAAAGCTACTGCAATGGCTTTGATGCAACATCCGAAAGTGAATTCATCGTGGTTGGGTGATAAAATTCGTTATAACCACCATATCCATATTGGTATGGCCGTGGCAGTTGAAGAAGGCCTGCTGGTGCCAGTTATTCGTTTTGCCAACTTAAAAACTCTGTCACAGATTTCGGTTGAGGCCAAAGACTTGGGTGGCAAAGCCAAAACCAAGAAACTGTCTCCAGCCGAAATGCAAGGCAACACCTTCACCATCAGCAACTTGGGCATGTTTGGCATTGACGAATTTACGGCTATCATCAACCCGCCAGATGCTTGTATTTTGGCTGTAGGTGGCATTAAAGAAGACGTTCGGGTGAAAAACGGACAGTTCTACGCCACCAACATCATGAAAGTAACCCTCTCGTGCGACCACCGTGTGGTAGATGGTGCTACGGGAGCAGCCTTCTTGCAAACCATCAAGTCGTTGTTAGAAGACCCCGTTCGGATGTTAATTTAGATAGAAGGTAAGAGGTGAAAGGAAAAAGGTGAAAGGTAAGAAGTAAAAAAAGGCGTAAGGAATTTGCCTTGAGGAATTCTAATCTCCTACTTCATACCTCTTTTCATAAACACGATATTTACATCCCTATAATTGGCCAGTGAGTATTCACTGGCCTTTTTTGAAATGAAAGAAAAAATTCATTCCACCACCGTGTTGGGTGTGGTTCATAACGGCGAAGTAGTCGTTGGTGCCGATGGACAAGCCACTATGGGAAATACAGTTGCTAAAAGTAATGTTCGGAAAATCAGGAAGTTACTTGATGGCAAAATCATAGCGGGTTTTGCTGGAAGCACAGCCGATGCTTTCGCTTTGATTGAGCGATTTGAAGAAAAACTAAATGCGTTTGGTGGAAATATGAAGCGAGCCGCCATCGAACTTGCCAAAGACTGGCGCACCGATCGCTACCTACGGCGCTTAGAAGCCATGCTCATTGTGGCCAATCAAAGCGAAGTGTTGATTTTGAGTGGCACAGGCGACGTTTTAGAGCCAGAAAACGGCATTGCGGCAATCGGTTCGGGATCAAACTATGCGCTGTCGGCAGCAATAGCACTCAAAAAACATGCTCCTCAACTCACGGCAGAAGAAATTGTACGAGAAAGTTTACACATCGCTGCTGATATATGTATTTATACCAACCACAATCTTGTCGTAGAAAAAGTACAAAAGTGAGCAGGAGATTGGTGTATTGGGTACTGGTGCACTAGGTATTTGTTTATAGAGGATTCGGTAGCTAAGACGGTTACTAGTCAAGTCAGGTGATTTGGCATTCGAAGGTTATAGGTACTTTCCTTCTGCTAAATAATTTTTGACATAATCTTCAATGCCTTCTTCTAAGGTATGAAAAGGGCGGTCGTAGCCAATGGAGCGTAGTTTGCTCATGTTGGCTTGGGTAAAGTATTGGTATTTATCTCGAATGTCGGCAGGGGTGTCCACAAAATCAAGCTGAGGAGTCAAGTCCAAGGCTTTGAATGTATTTTTGGCCAAATCTAAAAACGTGCGAGCTTTGCCCGAACCCAAGTTGTAAATCCCTGAGTTTTTTCGCTGATACATCAAAAACAAACAAACCTCCACCAAGTCTTTTACATAGACAAAATCCCGCATTTGTTCGCCATCACGATAATCAGGATTGTGTGAGCGAAACAACTTCATCTGTCCCGATGCCTTGATTTGATTGAAGGTATGGAAAATCACCGAGGCCATTCGTCCTTTGTGGTATTCGTTGGGGCCATACACATTAAAAAACTTCAAACCAGCCCAGAAAAATGGCTTTCTTTCCTGTCGTAGCGCCCAGATGTCGAATTCGTTTTTAGAATCACCATAGGGATTCAACGGATGAAGTTTTGGAATGAGGCTTTCGTTGTCATCATAACCCAACTCGCCTAACCCATACGTTGCTGCCGAAGACGCATACACCAATGGTATTTGATATTCGATGCACTTTTCCCAAATTTTCTTGGAATAACTAACATTCAATCGCTCAAATACAGCACGGTCAAATTCAGTGGTATCGGTACGAGCACCGATATGAAAAAGGAATTCTACTTCGTAATAATTTTCGTCAAGCCAACTAAAAAACTGCTCTCTATCCACACGCTCTAACACTTGTTTCCCTTCTAAGTTCTTGTTTTTCTGCTCGTTAGAAAAGTCATCAACGGCAATCACATGCGTAAAGTTGTCTTGATTAAGACGTTGAATCAGGCAACTTCCAATAAATCCGGCAGCTCCGGTTACAATAATCATGAGCAATAAAATGCTAACGGTGGATAGGTATTTTTACTTAGGGGAAAAATTGTGTAAAATTATCGCTTTTGAAAACATAAATCCATAGACTGAAAAAGGATAAAATTGTACTTTTCAAAGTGAAACGAATAGAATTGACAATTGATTGCGATTGAAAACGAACGAATACCCAAAAACTCAGGTTGGTGTATTAACTTTGCAGAAATATTGAATGATTATGGTTTATGTGAGTAGAAAAGAGCATTTTAATGCGGCTCATCGGTTGTATAACCCAACCTGGACAGAAGAGAAAAACAAGGAAGTTTTTGGCCCATGTGCCAATGCAAACTGGCATGGTCACAATTTTGAGTTGACTGTCACTGTTAAAGGCACCCCAGACCCCGAAACAGGATTTATCATTGATTTGAAAAAGCTGGGGGAGATTATCAAGCAAGAAATAGTAGAACGAGTTGACCATAAAAACCTGAACCTTGATGTAGATTTTATGCAAGGTAAAATGGCCAGTTGCGAGATTTTCGTCATGGAAATCTGGAAAATCTTAGCTCCTAAAATCCAAGAAGCATCACCGAGAGCCACCTTATATCGCTTGCATTTGGTAGAAACCCCGAAAAATTTTGTGGAATACTACGGAGAATAAAGCTGAGATTCCTCTACCTTTCTCCTTTTTGGAATTTTTCTATCCTTTTTACAATTCACCTCACTAGCGATTACCCTACGGCTTTTACTTTTTTTCCATGAAATTTTTTATCATAGCAGGCGAGCGGTCGGGCGATTTGCATGGAGCCAATTTGGTTCGAGAGCTCAAGCGACAACACCCTACCGCCGAGATAGTGGCTTATGGAGGAGAATTGATGGAAGAAGCGGGTGCCAATTTATTAAAGCACTATCGTGAGTTTTCGGTCATGGGCTTCTTGAACGTACTACTTCAATTTCGCAAAATTGCCAAAACGTTTACCCAATGCCAAAATGATCTGTTGGCTGCCCAACCAGATGCGTTGATATTGATTGATTTTGCGGGCTTTAATCTACGGATGGCTCAATTTGCCAAATCAAAAGGTATCCGTACTTGCTATTACATTTCGCCTAAAGTTTGGGCATGGAACCAACAGCGGGCACTGACTTTAAAAAAAGTCGTTGATGAATTGTATGTGATTTTTCCGTTTGAAGTGGCTTTTTTCAAGCAATACAATTACGACGTCTGGTATGTGGGAAATCCGCTGTTAGATGCCATCCAAGGGTTTGTCCCCCATCCTGAGTTTAAGGCCCAACACCAACTCGACAACCGCCCCATCATAGCCTTATTGCCCGGCAGCCGAAAGCAAGAGGTAGAACGAATGTTGTCTAAAATGCTTGTAGCTGTAAATCAACTTGATGGCTATCAAATAGTTGTAGCAGGAGTAAGTAATTTACCAGCTACTCTTTACACCTCCCTCCTATCGGCCTATCCCTCTGTCAAGCTGATTACGGATGCCTCTTACGATGTCCTGCATATAGCAGAAGCGGCTTTGGTTACGTCAGGAACAGCTACACTCGAAACGGCTCTCTTCAATGTGCCACAAGTGGTATGTTACGAAACCGATTGGTTCTCCTACCAAATCGGCAAAAAAGTCATTCGAGTTCCCTACATTTCGTTGGTCAATCTGATTGCTCAACGTGAAATTGTCAAAGAATTAATTCAAGCAGAATTTAACGAAACCCAACTAAAAAAAGAACTCGTTGCTATTGTCGGCCAAGGTGACAAACGACAACGAGTTCTGGAAGGGTATGTACAGCTTCATCAGCTCATGGGCGAAGCAGGTGCTTCTGCCCGAACGGCACAATTCATCTTGAACCGGAGTATCAATACTCGTGAGGAAGCAAACCGTTGACTTCTTCATGCCAAGGTAAGCCATGCACATTGAGCATATCCATAAAAGGATCTGGATTCATTTCTTCGCAGTTCCACACACCGGGTTGCATCCATTGGCCTTCAATCATCATCATAGCCCCGATCATGGCTGGCACACCAGTTGTATAACTAACACCCTGTGCCTGAACCTCTTGCCAGCAATCTTGGTGTTTACAATTGTTCCAAACATAATAGGTAGTTTCACTTCCGTCTTTGCCCAGACCCTTGATTTGGCAGCCGATAGACGTTTCGCCTGTGTAGTTTTCGCCTAAGGTATCAGGCGAAGGGAGCACGGCTTTCAAAAACTCCAAGGGCACAATGTCTTGCCCCTGAAACTTAATCGGCGTAATACTCGTCATTCCCACATTTTGCAAGACTGTGAGGTGGGTGATATACTGCTGGCCAAAAGTCATCCAGAAGCGTGCACGCTTGAGCGTAGGGAAATTTTTCACCAACGATTCTAACTCTTCGTGATAAAGTACATAGCTTTCTTTGGGGCCAATGTTTGGATAATCAATCTGCTTATGAATGCTCATGGCAGGTATCTCAACCCATTCGCCATTTTCCCAATAACGCCCCGGCTGGGTAATCTCACGAATATTAATTTCGGGATTAAAATTGGTAGCAAACGCTTTGCCGTGGTCGCCAGCGTTGCAGTCAATGATGTCCAGATAGTGCATTTCGGAGAAGTGATGCTTGTTGGCATACGCACAATACACCTGCGTAACACCCGGGTCAAAACCACAGCCTAAAAGTGCCATCAAGCCTGCTTCCCGAAAACGCTCTTGATAGGCCCATTGCCAAGAGTACTCAAACTTCGCTACATCTTTAGGTTCGTAATTGGCAGTATCCAAATAGTGAACGCCTGTTTGAAGGCAGGCATCCATGATGGTCAAATCTTGGTACGGAAGTGCCACATTGATTACCATAAACGGCTTAAATGCTTGAATAAGTGCCACCAATTCGGGCACATTATCGGCATCTACTTGGGCGGTTTGGATGTCGGTAGGTAAGCCAATTGCTTTAGCCTCTGCTGCTATTTTATCGCATTTTGATTTGGTGCGACTGGCCAACAAAACTTCCGAGAAAGTTTGGGGATTCATGGCGCATTTTTTAGCAACCACGTTGCCAACGCCACCTGCCCCAATCACAAGCACTTTCTGAGCCATTGTAAACTAATTTGGTTTTAGTGTTAAAAACAGACTGCAAAGATAGTCAGAATCTATTTTTTAGTTCAGCATTTACTTCCTTTCGGCAAATTTAATCTCTAATTTGTTTTGCAGTAACGAATATTTGGCTATCTTGCTTTAAATTGCACACTGTATAAAGAGCACTTTAGTTCCACTTTAGAATTTTCAATCATTCAAGCTAACGTTTCTCTTTTGTTACCCAGCTCATGAAATCTATTTTTTATCTCTTTCTACTATTTGTTTGTACACAGATAGGCACTCATGCTGCAACGCTAACTGCTTCACAAACGGGCGACTACGAAGACCCTGCTACCTGGGGTGGCGTTGCCCCTACGGCTACTGATGATGTAGTGATTCCTGTTGGGTTTACCGTAACCCTCAATACTACCAATGGTAGTTGTCTTGGTTTAAATGTGGCAGGTACACTGGTTATCAACCCCACTCGTACGCTTGCTGTGGGTGGTAGTATTGCTAACACTGGAATCATCACCATCAACGGCACGTTAAGTGCTACCAACTCGGGGGCTTCTTATACCAATTCGGCTGGTGCTACTACTACGGTGGCATTGGGAGGCATGCTTACGCTCAGTTGTGCGCTCACCAATGCGGGGACAATGACCGTAACGGGCACGCTCAATACATCCAATGCGCTTACTAACAACAACGCCTTGACGGTAAGCGGCACGTTGGCAGCCTCTAATGCTGGAGCCGCTGTTTCGATAGGCTCAGGCGCAAATTTGTCGGTAAGTAGTGGAGGGACGATGAATTTGACCAGTAGTGTATCCATAACAGGAACGTTGACCAATGCAGGGACGAGTACAGTAAACGGTACGATTGTCAACAACGGAACTTTTACAAACCCTGGTACTTTTACGGCCAATGCTTCTTTTACTTCATCCAATGCAATAACCAATGCTGGTAGTTTAACTTGTAATGCTCTTTTTTCAACTTCTAATACATTTAGAAATGATGGAACTTTCGTGACCGCCAATTCATTTTCGACGAGTAGTACATCAGCCAGTGCCGTAAATAACACCAATAGTATGACTATTGGCGGCACTTTCAATATTACCAGCACAAGCGCAACCTTTACTAATAGCGGTACGTTGACCATTAATAGTGGCGCAACAGTTAGCTTGAGTTGTAATGTTAGTTTCTCTGGAATTTTTAATAATGGAGGAAATACTACTATTGCTGGAACAACAAATACCATTGCTGCCAGTTTAACAAACACTAACATAATCAATTTTATAGGAACTACAAATACCATTTCAAACAACACCAATAATAGTGGAACTATCACTTTCAGCGGAACTACAAATAATATTAATGGCGCTACTCAAACATTTACTAATCAAACCGGTGGAACATTAATTATACCTATTAACAAAACCGTTTCTTTTGGGCAGAATTTAAATAATGCAGCAGGTGGAAATATACAGATTGGAGGGATTTTTAATTGTGTTGGAACTTCATTTATAGCGTCATCAATTACAATAACTAATAATGGTACAATTACAAGTTTAGGTTCAAACTCTGAATTAAACTTTAATTATACTTTGATAGTAAATTTTTTAGGTAATCTCACACTCCAAGGTTCTGGATCTATAGTAATTGGCAAAATTAGTTTTCAAGTATCTGCTACAACTTTTTCAAATGGAATGAAAATTACTGGAAATTCCATAAATGCTACAACTGTAAGTTTTACAGGAGCATTAGATTATGCTTTTTCTGGTTCTGGAAATATTATAGCCACTACAATTAGTGTAGGAAGTACGAAGGATGTAACTTTTGGCGGTAATCGTGCAATTACTTCTAATGTATTAAATGTAAATAGCAGCGGTAATGTAAGCCTTACGGTAAACGGTGATATTTCGATTTCCACAGCAACCCTCAACTCTGGCAGTAGTGGTAGCCTTACGTTTGGTAGCACACAAGCGGTTTATATCACCAATGAGTTAAAGCATAGTGGTTCGGGCACGCTTTCACTTAATAGTAATCCGACAAGTTACAACATCAACAACTTGACAATTGCAAGTAGTGCGGGTACTCGAACTTTCATTAACAAATCTATTTCCCTGACGGGTTCCCTTAACTTATCGTCTGGCCATGCCTCTTTGAGCACCTCTGTCATTCTTTACACCCCTTCTATAATTGGTGGCAGCTCAAACAGTTATGTCATTACCAGTGGGGCTGGTAGTTATTTACAAGCTTCTATTGTTGATGATGGTGGTACCCTGCCTTTCCCGATCGGCACTTCTTCTTCTTATACACCTTTAACCATTTCACCCAACGTTGCCTTTACTTTTGGAGTTCGGGTTCGCCAAGGGTTTACAACTAATCCGACTCCAGGTGATGTAAACCAGACCATCAAATTGGAATGGGACGTACAAAAAATTAGTAGCGGAGCAGTGACTACTGCCATAATATTTCATTGGAATTCGGTAGATCAACAATCTGGGTTCAGTGGTGCATCAGCCTATTTGGCCCGATACTCTTCAGTATGGACAAAAGATAAAGATGTTACAAACGTATCAGGTTTTTCTGCAAGGGTTGATAATTTAACATTATTTGGCACCATGGCGATTTTTAGCTTAAGGGCAATCCCCGTTACATTATCCAAATTTACTGCTCAGAACGTTAACAATGATGCCTTGTTGGAATGGACCACAATACAAGAAATCAACAACAAAGGATTTGAGATTGAGCGCAGCTTTAATGCGGTGGACTTCAGACAGATTGGCTATGCCGAAGGAGCTGGCAATTCTAAAGAAACGCACCATTATCGCTTTGTGGACCCTAATGTGACGTCGGTAACGTATTATCGTCTTAAACAAGTAGATTTTGACGGACAAACCTCTTACACGAGAGCCGTTGCCGTAGTGCCAAGCGATGATGCCGAGATAACGTTGTACCCCAATCCGAGTTCGGGGGGGAAGTTTAGTATAAAATCTTCTATCAACATACTTGGGTGGAAAATACGAACCGTGACAGGTCAACTGATAGGTGAAGGAAACAGAGAGTCTGAAATCAAAATTCCTTCTAACAATAGGGGGCTATTTTTAGTTGAGTTTATTACTGACCAAGGTACAACTATAAAAAAAATCTGGGTAGAATAACCTGTAAACCAACTATTTGGAGCAAAATACTGTCTTATCATAAAATCAATCCCTAAATACTGTCTTATGAAAACGAAACTTATACTCTTTGTATTGATTGTTTTTAGTTTTTCACTAAAAGCGGCAACATTTACATCCATATCTGCTGGCGGTAACTGGAATTTATCCGCAACTTGGACCTTTACAGGTACTGATCCAGATGGGATCCCAGATTCAGATGATGATGTAGTTATTGATGGACCAGTAGCCTTAAATACCAGCGTTACCTGCAATAGTCTAATAGTAAACGCTTCCAAAACTTTTACAATCAATAGCAGCCGAACCTTAACTGTTACGACAACGGTAATTAATAATGGAACCATTGACGAACAAGGCACATTAACCATAACCACCAATTTAACCAACAATCTCGGGGCGGCTATTACAAATGCCTCAACTAAGACATTATCTGTAAGTGGCAACACAATTAATAGTGGTACAATTACAATCAATGGTACTTATACTGCAAGTGGTACCACAACCAACGACGGTACAATTACCATCAATGGTACTTATACCGCAACAGGAGATTTTACCAATTCAGGCACAATAAACGTTATAACAGGAGGAACCTTAGACACAAAATTAGCACTCACAAACAATGGTACAATGACTGTGAGTGGAACGTTGAAATTTTCTGGCACCACAGATCGAACCATTGGAGGAAGTGGAACTGCCACAATAAATAGCCTTACTACTGCTAATAATAGTGTGAAGACCTTGAGTTCGGGTACTTGGAATATTTCAACTGTTACTGTTGGAGGAGGTAACTCTGAAAAATTAGTTTTCAGTGGTACAGGAATATATACCGTTACAACCATCAATCATGCCTCGACATTAGGAACTATCACTATTGGTAGCACTGGAACATTTAACCTAACGAATGTTTCGGTGTCTGGTGGCGGTACAATTGCTGTCTCTGTTACTAATTATACAATTACAACGACCGAAACTTGGACGGCAACTTCAGGAACGATTTCCTTCATAAATGTAACCAACAATTCTGCAAATGTGAGTACCGCAGCATCGGGCATTGTCACTATATCAGGTACACTAACCAACGCCAGCACCATCACAAACAGCGGATCTCTGACAGTTTCAGGCTTACTAACCAACAATGCTCCAGGAGCTATTACCAACACGGGAACGTTAACTCTTGATGAAAACACAACTTCTGCCAATTTGAATGCTGGTACTATAAGCGGCAGTGGTACAGTGTCTATCAAACGTAATCTTACAAACGATGGTTCTTTTGGTTGTAATACCCTCAATTTAACTGGCGGAAATGCTCAAACCTTAGCTGGTACAGGTTCGGCAAGCATAAGTTCTTTGGTAACTTCTGGGAATGGAAACAAAACCTTTAGTGCGGGCACATGGTCTATTGTGAACAGCTCTATCAGTGGTGGAACAGGTAATTTAACGTTTTCGGGTAGTACTATTTCTTTTACAGGAATACTCCTGAACAATGGTACTTCCAATACTGTAACCTTTTCAAATGGGATTACATCGTTATCTATAAATAATGTTACTATCAATACATCATCAGGCGGTACAATTATATTCAATAAAGATGCTGTAATCGGTGGTACCCTCACATTAACCAGCGGTAATGTCACATTAGGTTCAAGTAGAGAATTGACTGCTTATACCATTAGCGGTGGCTCGTCAAGTAGTTATATTGAAAATAACAATACAAGTTCGGGTAGTAGGCTTGTTCGTAGTGTTGGTACTACTCCTGTATTTTTTCCAATCGGAATAACTGGAGTGTATGCTCCTGCTTGGGTAAATTATAGTTCTGGTACTTCTGATACTTATATTAGAGTAAGTAATATCTTTAGTACAGCTCCAACCGATCCGACTAAAGCCGTTGGTCTTGAATGGAATGTCAATAAAGTAAGTGGCACTGGTGCATTTCCTGGAACGCTAACTTTACAATGGAATAGTTCCGACCAAGGAGCTGGATTTTCGTTAGGCTCGGCTAAAGTTTATCATTATGTTTCGCCTTCTTGGACTCAACAAACTTCTACTGCTGCAGGCGGTAGTGACCCATACACTATTACAGGTTCAGGAATAACTTCATTTTCTCCATTTGGAGTATTTAGTAGTGGAGCTCTCCCCGTTGAGTTAGCTTCTTTTCAGGGTAGCTTGCAAGCGGGTCATGCTTTGCTCGAATGGAAAACCCTAAGTGAACGAAATAACCTCGGTTTTGAACTAGAAAAAAGCCTTGATGCGGTTCAATTTACTAAAATCGGCTATGTAGAAGGTAGCGGCAATTCGCAAACACCACGTGATTATCGCTACGTTGATACTGAGCTTACGGAGGTATCTTATTATCGCCTCAAACAACTTGATTTTGATGGCGGTTCTACCCTTAGCAAAACCGTCGTGGTAATTCCTGATGGTGTCAAAAATGAGGTGGTTGTCTATCCCAACCCAAGCACCGAAGTAATTCAGATTTCGACCAAAAGTCCAATCCAGCAGTTAAACCTGTTGAATGTAACAGGAGAGTTGATATGGACAAAGTCAGCTCAGTGGTCAACGATTGACGTCCAGCAGCTGCCCAAAGGCATTTACCTACTTCAAGTCGTTACAGAGGACGGAATCAGAACAAAGAAAATTGTAAAACAATAAAACTAAAAAAGGACAGGATCAAAACCTGTCCTTTTTGTTTACAACTCAAACGTCTGTCCTCGGTCTGGGATGACTACTTCGTCGTAACCTTCTGATTTAAGTGTTTGTTGAAAAGTAACCATGCTTTGCAATTCGCCATGGATTAAAAATACCTTTTTGAGCTGCTGAGGTGATTGCATTCGTACAAATCGGAGTAAATCTTGGCAATCGGCATGGCCACTGAACACATCAATCCGCTCGATACTGGCATTTACGGGCATATCTTTGCCTTTGATTCTGATGGTATTTTGTCCTTCTAGCAACCGGTGGCCCAGTGAGCCTTCGGCGGCGTAACCCACCATCAGAATCGTACAATAGGGGTTACTTATATTGGCAGCTACGTGTTGTTCTACTCGTCCACCTTGCACCATACCAGAGGCTGATATAATAATACAAGGCTCGTTGTAGTTCGAAATCATTCGGCTTGCCTTTTCGCTTTCTATGATTTGTAAATTATCAAAATCAAATAAGGAGTCGTTTTCTTCTTGAAACTCACGAGCTTCTTTATTCAGAAACTTGAGGTTCCGTTGATACACCTTGGTGCTTCGGTGCGCCAAAGGGCTGTCTGAGAATACTTTAATAGGGATGAAACCTCGCTCTGTGTAGAGGCGATTGAGGGTATATAGCAGGGCTTGTGTGCGCCCTACCGAAAACGACGGCACAATCATCCGGCCCGGTTTGTCAATACAGGTGCGTTGAATCACATCGGCCAGGGCCTCTTCGGGCGAAAGTTTATCTTCGTGCTGGCGCCCGCCATAGGTAGTTTCGCAGAGGAGATAATCCACCTGAGGAACGGTGGCTGGGTCGATGTGGAGTGGATAATTTTTTCGGCCAATATCCCCCGAAAAGCAAATCGTTTTTTTCTGCCCTTCTTCTACAATTTCGAGTAAAATATGGGCTGCCCCTAACAAGTGACCTGCTGGAATAAAGGTAACGTGTACGCCATTGATAATTTTGAAACGCTGATTGAAGGCAATCGTCACAAAATTATCCACCGATTCTTTGACTTGTTTCTCAAAATACAAATCTCCTTTTTTGGCTAAGCGGTCCAGTTTTTTTCGGCGCTTTTTACTGTCGCCTTGTGCTTTTTTGAGTTTTTGTTGGTTCAAATGAGCCGCATCATACAGCAAGAGTTCTGTTAGCTCATAGGTAGGTGGTGTGCACAAAATTTGCCCTTCAAAGCCTTCTCGATACAAGTTGGGGATGTTGCCAGAATGGTCAATATGAGCGTGTGTCAATAAAACTAAGTTGACGGAAGAAGCTTCAAAAGGAAACAGAGCCGAAGATGCCTCCTCGGCATGCCAGTCTCGCTCCATATCAGTACCACAGTCAATCAAAATTCGATAGTCATGCTCTGGTAATTCTAACAAGTACATGCTGCCCGTCACTTGACGAGCGGCACCCCAAAATGTTAACTTCATTTAATGTAGATTTCCTTCGATATAGTTTTGCTTTTTTACAAAAGTACCACCAGTTCGGTATTTTCCGCTCGCCATGTCATAATAATTTACTATTTTCATGGTTTGTAGAATGTGGCCTCGTCATGAGTTTATCTTCTATACGACCAGAACCTAATTTGTTTGAGCTAAACACTACACACTGATGGCTTATTTAAAAACAACTATTTTGTTCGGATTTTGTTGGATGATTTGTCATACAGTAGTTGCTCAAATAGATACGCTCGCACTACAACGCCTTCAAAAACAAATAGATACCTTACAGAACTCACCTTTTTTACAAAATGGCATGGTGGGAGCATCAGTCAAGCAGGTGAAGTCGGGCAAGATTTTGCTGCAATACCAACACCAAAAAAGTTTGGCACCGGCCTCTACCATGAAGCTCATTACCACAGCAGCGGCGTTGAGTGTACTGGGCGAAAGCTATCGATACCAGACAAGTTTGGAATATGAGGGTGACATTATTGACGGTATCCTCCGAGGGAATATATATATCAAAGGCACTGGCGACCCCTCGCTGGGGAG
The DNA here is from genome assembly GCA_046329195.1 of Spirosomataceae bacterium. Classification (GTDB taxonomy): domain Bacteria; phylum Bacteroidota; class Bacteroidia; order Cytophagales; family Spirosomataceae; genus JAXLVB01. The sequence goes on from JAXLVB010000002.1 coordinate 1,255,666, forward strand.
TAATCGTCATGCGGGTTTTCCTGACTACTCGGCTATCTTCGATAAATGGATAGCCAAACTAAAAGAAATCGGCATCAAAGAAATCCAAGGTTCTGTTATTGCCGATGCCTCGCTGTTTGAGGAAAATGCTCCGCCCAATACCTGGAACTGGAACGACATGGGCAACTATTATGGCGCAGGGGCTTTTGGACTAAATGTCAACGAAAACCTTTTTAAAGTGGTTTTTAAGTCAGGAAAAGTGGGCGAAAACACCACAGTAGTTCGAACAGAACCCGAATTACCCTTCCTTGAATTTATCAATCACGTAAGCACCGACAAGCCTAACACAGGCGACCAAACGATATTCTATTCTCGCCCTTACGACTCGCAAGTACTTTTTGAAGGCACTATTCCAGCAGGTGTGGCTGAGTTTTCGGTGAAGGGGTCCATCCCAGACCCTGCCTATTGGTTAGCATACATGTTTCAGCAAAAACTGCTGGATGCGAAGTTGACGGTTTGTGAGGAACCAACCACCGTTTTTCGGATAAAACAGAAATATCATCGTTTTCAGTCGCCCAAAGCCAATGTGCTGGATGTAGTGTATTCGCCGTTTTTGATGGATTTAATTAAACAATGTAACTTCCAGAGTATCAATCTATACGCCGAATCGTTTCTGAAAACACTCTCTATCAAACTAGGGAGCGACAACACGACGTATGAAGGAATCAAGGTCTTAAAACAAATTTGGCAGAGTAAGGGGATTGATTTGAGTGGGTTTAACCCTAAAGATGGCAGTGGATTGTCAACGGTTTCGTCCATCACGGCAGACAACATGACCAGTATTTTGAGTAAAATGGGCAATGAACCTTATTTTCAGACCTACTACTACTCAATTCCTGTACTGGGAGAATCGGGAACAGTGCGGAATCTGGGGAAATCGTCGAGAGCAGCAGGAAACGTCCATGCCAAAAGTGGCTCTATCGAAGGCGTTCGAGCGTATGCAGGCTATTTTACCAGTAAATCAGGCGAGTTGTATTGTTTTTCGTTCATGCTCAATCGCTATAACTCAGACCTTGGTAATGCTACCAAAGCACTTGAGAAATTGATGGTGATGCTGGCTGATTTGTAATCAACTGAAAGGATAATCTGACGATTAAACATCTTGCCAATTAAAATAAAAGCACTGAGCGTGCTAACTGGGTATTGAGATGACATTCCTTGGAGTCGCTCTATTTCATCGTTTCAGGGGGCTAAATTCCCCCTGTTGTTTAGATAATTCCTATTCCCACACTTGCCGATTTTTTAACCAATAAGATATCTCACTCTTATCGCCCCAAATCTATGACGGATACTCTACTCCTGTACCCATTTGCTGGCTCCCTTTGGGTTCGTTGAGTTTTTTCCAACCCTCCGACAAAAAGCCATTTCCGTAAGCGATTAGTTGGGTAAATGCCGCTCGAATACTCAGTAATGCAATGGCTAGGTTTTTGTATTTTTGGAACGAATCAAGGCCAATTAACAAGCTATAAATCACTAATACTGCAAGTTGCAACAAACCTAAGGGGGCAAATACAATCAGAAACACAGGAACAGAATAAACCATCAACGTAAAAGCTGCCGGAAAAAAATGAACCCATTTGAGTTCACTAGGAAAGAATCGGCTGATGTTGATACGGGCTTTGCCAAAGAAATTAAGTTGCCGATAAAACGCAGCAAAGTTGGTTCGTCGTTTATGATAAATAAAGGCTTCGGGTATTAGCCCAGACTTAAAGCCCATCGCAATAGCCCGAATACTGAACTCGATGTCTTCGCCCATGCGAGTCAATTTGAAGCCTTTCGTCTTTTCCCAGACCGCTCTTGACAGTCCCATGTTAAAACTACGAGGGTGAAATTGCCCCCCTACGTTGTTTTTCTTACCCCGAATCCCCCCTGTAGTAAAGAGTGAAGTCATCGAATAGCTGATGGCTTTTTGAATAGGGGTAAAACTCGGATGATCGGTATCAGGGCCACCATAAAGGTCTAAATAAGAACTATTTAGGTGGCCCTCAACTTGCTCCAAATAAGTGGGTTCTATCAGCGCATCCGAATCTAAAATGATAAAATAATCGCCACTGGCTCGCTCAATTCCTGAGTTTCGAGCAAAACCTTGACCTCCATTTTCTTTGTAGAAATAGGTGATTTTTAGTTGGTTTTCATAACGTTTTACCACTTCATCGGCCTTCATTTTAGAGCCATCCTCTACTACCACCACCTCAAAATGAGTGTAAGTCTGTTGCATTAAGCACTGCAATAGCTCGGCCAACTCGTCGGGGCGGTTATAAACAGGGATGATAAAGGAATAAAAACGCATGAAAATATTCTATCAATTTACTGATTTTTAGCGACTTCAACTCACCCGTAAAGCCACTGAAAACCTTAGAGTAAAATACGATTTAAAGCACAATTATGAGCCTCAATAATGTGATCAATGTGCTCGTGCGTAAGGGCTGTACTCAAGAATAAGCTTTCATACTGCGAAGGTGCTAAGTAAACACCTTGTTCGAGCATGGCATGGAAATAACTACCAAACAAACCGACATCCGACGTTTTGGCCGAAGCAAAGTCAACAACCGATTCGGTGGTCATAAACAAGCTGTACATCGAACCAATATGATTGATGGTAAACGGTTCACCTACCCGTTCAAGACCAGCTTTGAGGCCATTGACCAGTTTTTCGCCGATTTGCTCTAAGTAGGTATAAGTTTCTGGATGTTCATTCAAGTAGGTCAGCATGGCGTATCCTGCCGCCATGGCAATTGGGTTTCCAGACAACGTACCCGCTTGATAGACTTTACCAGCCGGAGACACGCAGTCCATGATTTCTTTTTTGCCACCATACGCTCCTACAGGTAGCCCACCACCGATGATTTTGCCAAGCGTAGTCATATCAGGCACGATGCCACAACGCTCCTGATAGCCGCCTTTTGCCAAACGAAAGCCTGTCATTACTTCGTCAAAAATGAGTACGATACCTTTTTCGGTGCAAAGTGTTCGCATGCCTTCCAAAAAACCATCTTGGGGCAATACTAAGCCCATATTGCCCACTACAGGTTCTAAAATGAGTGCTGCGATTTGGTCAGGGTTAGCATCAACTAACTGAACAACAGCCTCTAAGTCGTTGTAAGGAGCGGTGAGGGTATCGTTAGCAACGCCCTTGGTCACGCCAGGGCTATCGGGAGTTCCGAAGGTGACAGCGCCAGAGCCTGCGGCAATCAAAAAACTATCGCCATGACCATGATAGCAACCTTCAAATTTGATAATTTTATCTCGTCCCGTAAATCCTCTGGCAACCCGAATAGCCGACATGGTGGCTTCTGTTCCCGAATTGACCATGCGTACTTTCTCAACAGAGGGCACCATTTGGCAAATTAGTTCGGCCATTTCAATCTCACGACGGGTAGGGGCGCCAAACGAAGGCGAGCCTTCAATGGCTTTCTTGACGGCTTCTTCTACCAATGGATTAGCATGACCCAAAATCATCGGCCCCCATGAGTTGATTAGCTCAATGTATTGATTACCATCTTCGTCAAACAAATACGGCCCCTTGGCCGATTTCATAAAAACAGGGCTTCCTCCCACGGCTCTAAAAGCACGTACTGGCGAATTTACCCCTCCTGGAATATGGTTTTTAGCTCGCTGAAAAAGTTGTTCGCTCGTTGAAAATTGCATAATGTTTAATATAATAAAGGTTTATCTCATTAGTTTTGGCGTGTCACTAATGAGTAAAAAACATACGATAAAAAGAAGAAATAGGTTACAAACCTCATTAATTCACCTTCACAAATCGGTAGTTGTCGTAACGGAAAATGGGGACAATTTGGTTTTCGTTCGAGAGTGTATAATCAAACCCGGATAAGGTGAAGCCATCGGTATAAGCCTTCTGATCGAGGCCGGCTTTGATTTGTGGGCTATACTTACCGAGCATTCTTCCAAAAAACAACATCATATCATACCCTTGAAAGGCATACGATGACGGCAGCGTTCCACGGCGATTCATGTACAACTGCTTAAATTGCTGCACCTCAGTTTTGGTATCGTCCACAAAATCATTGGCTATTACATAGATTTCTTTGCCCGAAAGTTGCTCTCTCGACAAGGACTGTAGCGGAAACACATCGGCACGGGTCACAATGGGGGTGTTGATGTGCTTACGGTCCAGAGCACTGAGTAACGAAACGCCGCCGTTTTTGGAATACGAAGCCAAAAACACATGACCTACTTTGCGTCCACCCATTTCTGGAATCGCTGCCATGTAGGCTTCTGTATTGGTACCCGTCACCTTGGTATTGGCCACTACTTCTACGCCTATTTTTTGTAATTCTTGTTGATAAGTAACGGCCAAGAGCGAATCTACTCGATTGGGATTGTACAAAATGATCGCCGTCCGGGGGGCAAAATTAGACTGTGAAAATGCAGCTAATCGTTTTGCTTGTAGCGTTAGCGATGGTTGTGTGAGATAAATAAACGGCTGGTCTGTAATCAAATCTTTGTCTGTGGCCAACGGATTCACTAAGGGAATTTTAGCCTGAGTACAATAAGCCGAAGCTATTTTGTTGGTTTCAACGTGTAAAGGACCAAACATCATATCCATTTGTCCAAACGAAGTATTGTTAATCAGACTCATCATTTCATCTTGCTGATTATCAACATCATAGGCAAACAAATTAATAGTTACCCCTTCAGATTGGAGTTTACTTTTTGCCAGTTTGATGCCTTCGTACATGTCTAAGGCAAACTGATTAGAACGAGAGCGTTTGTCGGGGTCAAGTTCCTCCAAATTGAACGGAAACAATACCCCTACGTTGTAAAAGCCTTTGTTTGATTTTTCTTTGGTAGCAATTGGTGTCTTGGAGGTGCTCGCTGTTTGATTGGCTAACGAAGGTGCTAAAAGTTTACTTTTCTTAACCCCATACCGATTGGTAATCCGGTCTGACAGTTCAAGGTCTTTTTTATCTGACGAAGTTCGTTCAATCAAATCCGATAAATTGAGAGCGATGATGCGGTCTTCGGGGTAGAGGCTGTAGAGGTTTTTCAGCGTGGCTATGCTGGTGACTGTGCCTAAGTAATAGTCTTCCATCGAATTGGCTTCAGGCAAGACTTTTGCGTCGGTAATCCGGCGAAGGTTTTCGATGGCTTCCGTCAAATTTCCTTGTACAAAATGCGTATTCGCCATTAAATAATAAGCATCGCTTATTCGATTCCAGTCAGGATATTTGTCAATGAGTTGCTTGAGGTAGTTTTTGGCGTTGTTATGTAGATTAGTTTTAAAACAAGCCAAACTTTCAAAATACAGCACGTAGGGCAAATACGGATTATTGGGTATGGTACTTTGCGATAACACATAAAATTCACCACGGGCTTTTTCAAAACTCCCTTCGGACACCAACTGCACTGCCCGTTTGTAGCGAGTTTCAAAGTCAGCTAACCGCTGGGCTGACAAGTCGGCTAAAATGTTGACCAATAAAATTACCAAAAACCATTTTTTCATTTCGTTGACAGTAGGTCTGCTATAATGGGTTATTCAATCGTGAAATTAACTAAGTCATCTGAATTTTTTGATATTCCTTCCTAAAAAATTGTACTTCTGGCGGCACAGGCCAGCCCAAAACAAGGAGAGAGGCTGATTGGCCTCTCTTCTTGTTCAATATTATATTTTCGTGGTCACGCTATCAAGCAATGCCACGCTCTTTTTACTTTTTCTTCTTGTTATTGGTCGACTTTTGAGCTTCCTGTTGCTTTTTAGCTTCTTCAGCAGCTTGCATCGATTTCTCAAGCATAGTGGCGAATTTTGATTTTTTTACCGTTCCCGAAGCAAATTTTTTGCGGTTTTCCTCTAAAACTTCTTTGATTTTGCCTTCATCCACAAAACGACGAATGATCAACTGTTGAGCGATGGTAACCAAGTTAGAGACGAAATAGTAAAAGCTCAAGCCAGAAGGGAAATTGTTCATGATGAACATAAAAATCACCGGAGTAATGTACCCCATGGCCTTCATGTTGATAGGACTATTAGCTTGAGTCGGGGTTATTTGGTTGTTATAATAGGCGTAAGCAATGTTAGAAAGACCCATCAACAAGGTAAAAATACTGACGTGCGAGCCATAAAAAGGAATGCTGAAAGGTAACATGATGGGCGCATCGTAAGTGGACAAGTCCACTGACCACAAAAACGGTTGTTGGCGGAGTTCAATCAAGTTAGGGAACAAAAAGAAGACCGACATCAGTACAGGTAATTGAAGCAACAATGGCACACAACCACTCAACGGGCTTACCCCCACTTGTTGGTACAATTTCATTTGCTCTTGTTGCAACTTGGCTGCATCGTCGCCTACTTTCTCTTTGAGGTCATTGATTTCGGGTTGCAATACACGCATCTTGGCCATTGAGATGAACGAACGATACACTAATGGCAACAAAATGGTTTTGATGATGAGTACCAACAAGAAAATCAACAAGCCGTAGTTGGTCACAAAACCTTCGAGGAAGTTGAACAAGGGTACGAATACATAGCGATTAACAGAGGGGAAGAAGGCATAACCCAAATAAACGTTGTGCCAGAATCCGTCGGTTACTTCTTTGACAACGTTGAATTTGTTGGGACCAAAAAACAACTCAAAGTTACCTTTTCCAGCCTTCAAGTCATTCAACGACAACTGAAAATCAGCTTCTAGGGTTTTGAGGCTGACCGAATCTTCTGGCTGAGCAATAGACTTAACCTTTACTTGCTGAAGGGGTTCGTTCTTGGCAATAAATCCTGTCACGAAATACTTTTGCTTGAACGACAACCACTTAGCACCCTGTTCTAACGTAGCTTCTTGCGTGCCTGTTGGCGTTTCGCTCAAGTTATCGAAAGTTTCGTCAGCTAAGTAATAGTTAACGGTTGAAGCTTTGCGGTTTTCGGTAGGGTCAAATTCTGTTTGGTGAACTTGCTTTTGCCATAAAACATGAGCAGGAGCATTTTTCAGTTCAGCGTCCAAGCCGTTCAGTTTGAGGTCATACCCAATTTTAAATCCTTCAGCTGGGATTGTGTAGGTTTGCTCCACGGTTTTGCCAGGAGCCAGCGCCAAAGTAAACTTAATTTGCTCTGTCTGCCCTGATGCCAATGACTTATTGGTGTTGGCCGTTACAAAAAATAGTTTATTGAGGTTAACATTTCCTTTGAGCGAGGGCAACTCTATTGTAAACTTCGACCCTTCATCTACCAAATACAAAGGCTTTTGGTCAAATGTCTTGTAGTTTTTAAGCTCAACTTGCTCGATTTTGCCTCCAAGTGTATTAAAAGTAACTTTAATGTCCTTGTTTTCAACAATAATGTTTTGTGAGCTGCCCACCACCCCTTGTGCAAAATCGCCCATGGCTTGGCGCACGGCAGCGGTATCAACAGGAGCGGCTTGTTTGGGAAGAGTTGGTTTTGTTGTAACAGTTTTTTTGATTGGTTCGGGTTTTTCAGGCTCTGGAACTAATAATTGATAGCCAACAAGCATCAAAAAAATCAAGAGCATCCCGATAACGGTATTTCTATCCATTCGTTTTGAAGTTAACAACATTGGCTCCAAATGGCAGCCAAGTTCTTACGTGCGATACCCATTTTAGTTTGGGGCTTGCAAATTTCTTAAATAAATGGTCAAAGTCCATAATACCTCATCATTTTCTTTGGCCGTTGGTACGAAAATTTAATCCTACAGCCTTTGAAGCCAACCTTTAGGCAGTAGGCTAATCATCCGTAATCCACCAGCTATCAAGGGTTTACTCCACCAACAAGCACATTCTGCCAACGATTAAAACGAACTCCTCCCCAAAAGAAAAAGCCTGTGCGTTCACAGGCTTTTTCTTTTGGGAGGTATTTGATTAGGCTAACACACTACGCTTTTCAAGTGAATACTTCAGTGCTGCCTTTACAAAATGAACGAATAGTGGGTGCGGGTTCATGACCGTACTGCGTAGTTCGGGGTGGAACTGTACACCAATAAAAAACGGATGCTTGGGATTTTCGATAATCTCGACTAATTGGTTCTCTGGGTTCACACCCGAACACACCAAGCCAGCAGCTTTAAGTTGGTCAACATATTGGTTGTTTAGCTCGTAGCGGTGGCGGTGGCGTTCCTTGATTTTGGTTTTACCATATATCTCGTGAGCTAAGGTTCCTTTCTGAATCACACATTCGTAGGCACCCAAACGCATGGTTCCCCCTTTGTTGGTAATTTTCTTTTGCTCTTCCATCATGTCAATCACTGGATATTCAGTTTCTTTATCCATTTCGATTGAATTAGCATCGCTGATTCCCATCACATTTCGGGCAAATTCGATGACGGCCATTTGCATTCCTAAGCAAATGCCAAAAAATGGAATCCCATTTTCACGAGCATACTGAACTGCTTTGATTTTCCCTTCAATACCACGCTCACCAAAGCCAGGAGCCACTAAAATCCCGTCTAAATTCGCTAGTTTTTCTTCTAAATCTTCGTCCAAAAACTCCGAATGTATCCAATTAATTTTCACTTTACATTCATTCATTGCCCCAGCATGGGTAAATGACTCAACGATAGACTTGTAGGCATCGTGTAGCTCGACATACTTACCTACTAAACCAATTTGGATGGTTTCTTTTGGATTTTTCAGACGGCCTAAGAACTTAGTCCACTTCTCTAAATCAGCATCTTGGTCGTTGTAAATGTCTAATTTGTATAAAACTCGCTGGTCCAGTTTTTCTTGCTTCATCAACAAGGGAACGTCATAAATCGATTCAGCATCACGGGCTTCGATTACATCGTTTTGTTTAACGTTACAAAACAAGGCGATTTTTTTTCGCATTTCAGCTGGAATAGGGTGCTCAGTACGGCACACTAATATATCAGCCTGAATACCAGATTCTTGCAAGGCTTTAACGGAGTGTTGGGTTGGCTTAGTCTTCAACTCGCCTGCCGAGGCCAAATACGGAACTAAGGTCAGGTGGATAAACAAGGTGTTGGAGTCGCCCAGCTCCCATTTCAACTGACGAGTAGCTTCAATAAAAGGCAGCGACTCGATATCGCCCACACATCCACCAATTTCGGTAATGACGATGTCAAATTTACCCGTTTCGCCCAGGGCCAAGATATTTCGCTTGATTTCGTCGGTAATGTGGGGCACTACCTGAACGGTCTTGCCCAAGAAATCGCCACGACGTTCTTTGGTAATGACGTTATAGTAAATCCGTCCGGTGGTGATGTTGTTGGCCTGAGAGGTTGGCACGTTCAGAAAACGCTCGTAATGGCCTAAGTCAAGGTCGGTTTCAGCGCCGTCGTCAGTCACGTAGCATTCACCGTGTTCGTAGGGGTTGAGAGTGCCGGGGTCAACATTGATATAAGGGTCGAATTTTTGGATGGTGACCGATAGCCCACGAGACTGCAGCAGCTTGGCTAATGAAGAAGCGATAATGCCTTTGCCGAGTGAAGAGGTTACTCCTCCCGTCACAAAAACATACTTTGCCTGTTTGGAAGACATGGTTTTGGTTTGTTGTGTACGGGATACAAAGGTACAGCGAATCATGGACAGTTCACAGTTTCGGGTGGGGAGAATTTCAATAAAATTTGCATTTCCTTGAGAATCAGGGGGAAAAAAATGGAAGTTTTTTAGAAGAAATTTAGGTTTATTGGCAGAAGTAGAAATCTTAAAAAACTAATTTTGGCACTCCAAAACCTAACAATCTGCCCCATGCGCCAATTCATTGCACATCTTTCCTTAGTGGTCAGCGATTACGACGAAGCCATTGCATTTTACACACAACGCCTTGGTTTTGAGCTTTTGGAAGACACACCGCTCAGCCCAGAAAAACGTTGGGTGAGGGTAGCGCCCAAAGGTGCTAAAGAATGCGGTTTGTTACTGGCCAAAGCAGTCAATGATGAACAGCAAACCCGAATTGGAAATCAAACTGGCGGAAGGGTTTTTCTATTCTTATATACGGATGACTTTTGGCGAGATTACCAAGATTACTTCAGCAAAGGCATTCGTTTTGTACGCCCACCCCAGCATGAACCCTATGGTACTGTGGCCGTGTTTGAAGATTTGTATGGCAACTGGTGGGACTTGATAGAGCCGACAGCAAGGAGATCATTATGAGACAAATCCCTTAAAATTCAAGAAACTATTATGATTCAAATCGGTGATACAATTCAATTAAGACCATCTTGTTTTAAAGATGAATTTCAAGCAATGAAGAATGGATTAATTTGGAAACAAAAATATCTCTATGAAGACGAGTTTGAACATGTTAGTTTATTCTATCCTAATCTACAAAAACGAGGTGAGTACGCCAAAACATTTTGGGGGAACACCCAGTCACAAGTAATTCAGGTTGAGTATGACCATGAAAACAACCCTTTTATGGTTTATACTAACTTATTCTGGATTTCTTTTGAGAAAGCTCTAAAAAACAACGAAATAAGAATTCTAAAATTAAATCAAGATCTAAAATATGATTTAGAGGTTGAATCAAAGTTACTTGAAGATTTAGAGTTTTTTGAAAAGAAGTATTTAGACAATACGTTTGATATTTTAGAACGAGAAAATAACAAATTGTATGTTTATAAACTTGGCTTATTCAAAATGATTAAAGCAGGAAAGTTCTTTTAAACATTCGATTTAGCTTACAAAGAGCGAGTTCAAAATTACCCTCGCTCTTTGTATTTTTCATGGCTATTATATTCTATCAACTACATTTCAGTCTCGACTACGCTTGGCTACCAAGTTACCCGTAGCCAATCCCCCAAGTAACCAATACACTAATTACCAAGCTCAGCTACCGAGTTACCAGAAACCAATACACCAATTCCCAGTCCACTTATAACCAATACACCAACAACCAATCAACTCAAATGTGCTGGCAAAGGAATATTAGTGCTATGCTCGTCGGCGATAGGGGTCAGTCGGTTAGAAGGAATGGGAATAATACCCGACCAAATGGGCAAATCAAGGTCTTCCTCATCGTCAATGGGCATACCGGTTCGTACTTTAGCAGAGGCTTCTTGGATGTCAAAAACCAACAGCATCGTTTTATTGACTTCAGACGCTCGCATAGGGCGAAGGTAATCCCAACTTCCGGGCACCATTTTCTCAGTTAACTCCTTAAAAAAGAGTGCTTTTTGCTCAAAATCGTCAATCCGAGTTGCCTTAGAAAACAACACAACAGAGCGGTAATTGACCGAATGATGAAAGGCCGATTTGGCCACCACCAAGGCATCTGTCAACATAACAGAGATACAAACCGGAATTCCTTTTTCGATTTCTCGTAAAAAATGACTCCCCACCGAACCATGAATATAGAGTTTATCTTCTTTTCGTACAAAGGCTGTGGGTATTGAAAACGGCTGGTTATCAACCGAGTAACTAATGGTGCAGAACAGAGCTTCGTCCAAGATGGAATAAACGCTTGCTTCATCATAAAACATCCGCCGATTGGCATAGCGGCTGGGAGTGGTGCGTTCGGTTTGTTGTATCATATTGATTGAGGATTTGAGACTGCAAACTTCGGCAAACCGTTTGCAGATTTTCTTAATTTATCTTTGCTCTCAGGAATTTTTACGATTCACTGTTTGAATTCGGTTACAAACCTATACCTTTATTGGATGGTTAAAATCATCCATTTTTTACAAAATGAGTAGTCCAATTTTAACACCCTTTAAAACGCTACTGATACTCGACAAACAGTCAGCTTTGCCACTTTACCAACAAATCAGTGCACAGTTGATTGAATTGATTCAAAACGGTACGCTTCAACCCGGGCAACGCTTGTTGAGTTCACGTCAGTTGGCCGAAGAATTAGGTTTGCATCGCAAAACGGTCATCATGGCGCTGGACGAACTACTGGTACAAGGTTGGCTCAGCAGCAAGTTGGGGAGTGGCACCTTTGTATCGGCAGCACTACCGCAAGTAAAGCCGCAAGCCTTAGCTACAAAAGAAAATGGTCCTTTACGAAAATCAGGTTTTGCGTTTGAAGCCAAGCCTTATCTTAAAATCCCTGTATTACAACATACCGAACAACTTCATTTGGATGATGGCTTCCCTGACCCTCGCCTTGCTCCCCTCAAGGAGTTAGCCAACGCCTACAAACGGCATTTGCTGATGGGCAACTCGTATGTAAAATTGGGTTATGGAGACCCAAAAGGTAGCCTTTCGTTACGAATAGAGTTGGCTAACTACTTGCATGAAACTCGTGGATTGAAAATTACTCAAGATAATTTGTTGATTGTAAGAGGAACGATGATGGGCTTTGCCTTGACCAACATGGCTTTTTTGAAGCCCTCAGATCATGTAATCATGGGTGAATTGGCTTGGTCAAGCGCCCGCATTAGTGTTCAACACTCTGGGGCAACTATCCATTATGTACCTGTAGATGAGCATGGCATTGAGGTAGAAGCCATTGCAGCATTGTGTCAACAATTTCCGGTTCGGATGGTGTATTTGACCCCGCATCACAATTATCCCACCACCGTTACGCTCAAAGCTGACCGACGACTGGCCCTGTTGAAATTGGCTCAACAGCATCGGTTTATTTTATTTGAAGACGATTATGATTACGATTTTCATTACCAAAATAAGCCACTATTGCCATTGACCAGTGCCGACGACCAAGGGCTTACGCTCTACTCAGGTTCTTTCACCAAGAGCCTTTCCCCTGCTTTCCGAGTGGGGTATTTGGTGGCTCCTGCCGAAGTGATTGAGCATTTAGCTTACCACCGCCGGATTATTGATCGTCAAGGTGACCAAGTGTTAGAGAATGCTTTTGCCGAACTTTTGCATGAAAAACTAATTCATAAACATTTGCGGCAATCGCTTCGGGAATATCGTTTGCGTCGAGATTTTTTTTGTGATGCGTTGCGCACTCATTTTAATGATATGATTCAGTTTACTATACCAGAGGGCGGCTTATCAGTATGGGCTGGCTTTGACAAATCCATTGATTATCAAACTTTTTTGCAACAAGCTTTTTTGGAAGGACTCACCCTTTCTCGATGCCCCGAAACTAATCCAACCCAACCATGGTACAACTATTGTCGGTTGGGCTTTGCTTCGTCGTCGTTAGAAGAATTGGGACGAATTATTGAAATTTTCAAAAAGCTAATTCGCTAAGTCGGGTTAACACATCTTGTATTTTCTAACTCAATCCAGAGATTTGTAGCATGAAAGAAAACCTACGCTTAGGAATCCTCTACATGGTGGCAGCTAGCCTTGCTTTTGCTTCGATGGGAGCGGTTACTCGCCTATTGGGGCATCGTATTAATTCTATCGAACTGGTGTTGTTTCGGAATCTATTGGGAAGTGTAGTAGTAGCCAGTACCTTGTGGAAACGCCCCTTACAACAAGTTGGTGGGAAACTATGGTTGCTGATTTTCAGAGGGATAGTCGGAACAATCGCTCTGTATGTCTTTTTTTATGGAATTACGCAAATCGGTCTGCCAGAGGCCATTACCTACCAACAGACTTATCCCATTTTCTTGGCCTTATTATCGGCCTTTTTTCTGGCCGAACGCCTCAACCGTAGCGAATGGACAGCCATTTTTATCGGTGTGGCAGGTATTGCTTTTATTTTTATCCCCCAAATGCAAGGGAATTTTCTTTCCCTCAAAAACCACTTGTTAGGTATTAGCAACTCCCTACTAACCGCCTTGGCCTATCTGAGTATCAGAGGACTAAGTCAGTTATACGATACCCGAGCTATTGTCTTGTCGTTCATGGTGTCGGGGGTGATTATGCCTTTGATTTCGTTACTTATTGGGAGTTATATACCCAATACTCATGTAGAGTTTTTGATTGCGCCTTACGTCTCTCCTACTCCGTCAGAGTGGATTTGGGTCGTATTGTTAGGTATTTTTGCCTTGATTGGGCAAATTCTGATGACCAAATCGTTCAGCTATGGGAAGGCTGGCCCTATTGCCGTTTCGGGCTACAGTAATATCCTTTTCTCTTTAGTTTTTGGGCTTTGGTTAGGCGACGCACTGCCTACCTCGTGGGGATTCGTAGGGATTGCCCTCATTATTTTTAGTGGTTATTTGATTTCGTACAAAGTTAAAGAGGCATAATTTCCGTATCTTTCTAGCCCATTTTTCCCTTCCAGCCTTATGAGCTTCTTAACCATTTATTCGTCTTCGGCTGGTTCTGGCAAGACCTATACCTTAGCCAAAGAATACCTCAAATTGGTCTTGGGTGATGCCTCCGAACAAGCTCGATTCAACAAATATTATTACCGAAATATCTTGGCCGTAACTTTCACTAACGATGCCGCCAATGAGATGAAAGAGCGGATTCTCAGCTACTTATATGGGTTTGCGGAGTGGTCGGAATTAGATCAAACAGCCAAGAAGAAACTTCAACCACTCCTTACTCAAGTCACTGAAGAAATCAACGCACTTCAATCTAACCAACTTACAGAAAGAGACATCCAGTGGCGTGCTCGTGAGGTATTTCGGAACATTATTCACGACTATGCCAGTTTTTCGGTCAGTACGATTGATAGCTTCACACAACGTATTGTAAGTGCTTTTACCGAAGAATTGGGCATTCCTTACAACTTTGAAGTAAGCCTCGAAGCCGACATTTTATTGGAAGCAGCCGTTCAGCAATTACTTAATAAAGTAGGTGCCGAACACTACGAGTCCTTGACCAAAATCATGACTGATTTTACGCAAGACATGGCTCAAGAAGGAGGCAATTGGAACCGCTTGGCGGCAGACATAGCCAATTTTGCACGGATTCTGTTGGAGGATAAGCACCATGAACGAGTAGCACAACTGCATCAGTTAGAACCCAAAGACTTCCTCACAATCAATCGTCAACTATCGGCTTATCTAATACAAATGGAGGCTCAAGCGCATGAATGGGGCAAACGGGCCTTTGCAGAAATCACCCGACGAAACTTAGAAGCCAAGGACTTTTTCCAGTCCAATCGAGGAATTTATACCTATTTCAAAAAGTGGGCTGAAAAGCCTGATTTTGTGGCCAATGAGCCGAATAGTTACGTTCAGCAAGCCGTGCAAGAAGATAAATGGTATGGTGGCAAAACGCCGCTCCCCATTCAAGAAACAATTGACGAAATCAAGGACTATCTTTCCGAAACGGTAGATAGAATTGAACACCTTCGCCGGAGCCATCTGCCCCGTTTTAAGGTCTATCAACTGTTAAAGAAGCACTTACCCAAATTGGCCTTGCTCAAACAGTTGAGTCAAGAATTAGAAACCCTCGAAGACAGCACCAACGCCGTTCATATCTCCAAGTTTAACCGTAAAATTTTAGACATCGTTTTGAACGAACCCATTCCGTTTATTTACGAACGCTTGGGCGAAAAATACTATCACATTTTGATTGATGAGTTTCAGGACACTTCTGTTTTACAGTGGACCAACTTTATGCCCTTGATTGACAATAGTTTGGCCTACGAACGCAAAAACCTCTTGGTGGGCGATGCCAAACAAAGTATCTATCGGTTTAGAGGGGGCGAAATGGAACAAATTGTGTACTTACACCGAGGAGAAACGAGTCCATTGATTCCCGAAAACGACTATTCGGAGGTGATTACAGAGCGTTATTTCAACATTGAGCGGAATATCAATCCTCAGGTGTTGCAAACCAATTATCGAAGTGCACAGGAAATCATCGAGTTCAACAACGATTTTTTTGAACTAATTACTCAAAACTACAATACCGATGGGGCTTTGGTAGGCAAGGCTTACAGCGATTTTAGGCAATTGACTCACGGCGGTACCAAAAGCGGTGGCCATGTTGAAATTGATTTTTTACCCAAGACCGATGCCGATTCTGAAGACGAAGTTACGCTCAACCGAGTATGGGAACTGGTTCAGCAACTAGTACGTGAAGAGGGTTTTCGCCCCAAAGACATTGCAGTTTTGTGTCGAAAAAACAAACAGTCGGGCAAAGTGGCCAACTTCCTGAAAGACAGATATTTTGAATATGAGGACGGACGGCGAGAGTTAGTCGAAATCGTTTCGCAAGATTCGCTAAGTTTGAGTTTTTCGGAAGCTATCAATCTAGTTACTTCCGTAATGTGGGTCATCCTTTCGCCGGTGCATGAGTTGGCGCAATACGAAGCCTTGTACTTGTTTCATAAAATAGTTTTGAAGCAAATTCCTGATACACAGACCAATCAGAGCATCCGAGAAATTGTAAACGACACAAATCCGAATACCTTTTTTGAGCATCTAAAAGAAAAAGGCGTTCGTCTCGACCCCTTCAAACTCCAGCAAGCAGGGCTGTACGAATTAGCGGAAGAGCTAATTGGGGTCTTTCGGTTATTTGAACGCTCGCACGAAACACCCTATCTTTTTCGTTTCTTGGATGTTGTTCACGATTTTAGTCTGCGGCAGAGCAACCAACTATCTGATTTTCTGGATTATTGGGACAAGAAAAAAACAGCACTGTCTATTATTACCGAAGCCGACCGAGACGCCGTCACCATTACTTCGGTACACAAATCGAAAGGGCTGGAGTATCCGGTGGTGATTATTCCGTATGCCAATTGGAAAACCACCCCCGATTACCGAGATAGGATATGGGCAGAATTGTCGCCCGAGCAGTTTCCTGAACTAAGCCTTGAAGCCACCGCCGAATTACCCAATCGGCATTTGGCCGTTGGCACGTTTGAGCTAAACTCCAAATTAGAGCAAACGCCCATCGAACCACTTTACGAACACGAAAAAGAGTTGACTTTTTTAGATAATCTCAACTCCTTGTACGTGGCACTTACTCGCCCAACCATGCGTCTGTACGTGCTTGTTCCTGCAAAAGACCCCGAAAAACTCAAGGGAAATGTGGGTGAGTTATTTTATCAATATGTACAGGCCAAAGGACTTTATCAACCCGACCAAGGCATTTTTGTGATTAACGAAGGCAAACCAAATGCGGCCTCCAACCAACCCAATCAGCAAGAAGTAACGCTCCAAATACCTGAAATCATCAGTTATGACCGTACCGATAAGGTTCGGCTGCGGCATCAGGCAGAGCGAGTATTTGATTTGGAAACATTTGAATTGAGCAAAGATTGGGGCAACAAAGTACATAGTGCGTTCTCGCAAATTAGAGCTAAAGAAGATATACCTGAGGCAATTCAAGACATGGTTTTCAAGGGGGAAATCACCCCTTCAGAATCGAAAGAACTGCGGGAAAAGATTGAAAAAATCTTGCAACTTCCCGAATTAGAAAACTTGTATTCAGGCAGTTACAATGCCGAAAACGAACGAGAAATTTTACTCCCAAACTCCCAACTTCGACCCGACCGAGTGGTTTTTTTGCCTGATAAAGTCGTGATTTTGGATTACAAAACGGGTGCGCCAAAAGACTCTCATCAAGAGCAAATCAAGCGATATGCTCGGCTATTTCATCAAATGGAGTATCCAATCGTTGAAGCCAAGTTAATTTATATTGAAAGTGAGGAAGTTAAGCGAGTGGACGTATAATCAATTTCAGTTAGAGTACTCTTTCCATTTAAACCTTCATCAAAAATGAAAAAGCATTACCTACTATGGATGGCTGTATTGACACTGGCCTCCTGTCAAAACAAAAAAAATGAATCAACTTCCATGAATCAAACGCCTTTGACTTATCCCAAAACACAAAAGGACACCACAGTTTTCGACACCTATTTCGGTACTAAAGTGGCCGATCCCTATCGTTGGCTCGAAAACGACACCTCTGTCGCTACCAAAGCATGGGTCACAGCCGAAAACAAAGTCACATTCGGGTATTTGGACAAAATTCCATTTCGAGAAAAAATTCGCTCTCGACTCAAAGAAATCATCAATTACCCACGGTATGGTTCGCCCTTTCGGGCAGGTGACTATTATTTCTACACTAAGAACGATGGTCTTCAGAATCAGTCGGTTACCTATATCCAGAAAGGACTGGAGGGTAAGGCAGAGGTATTTCTTGACCCCAATTCCTTGTCAAAAGACGGAACAACTCGGGCTAATTTGAGTAGTATTTCGCATGATAAAAAATACGTAACAGTCAGCCTCAATCCTTCGGGAGGCGACTGGCAAGAAATGGAAATTTACGAAGTAGCTACCAAAAAGAAACTGTCTGACAAACTTCAATGGATTAAATTCAGTGGGGCAAGTTGGTATAAAAACGGCTTTTTTTATAGCCGATATGACGAGCCAAAAAAAGGCGAAGAGCTTTCGGGAGCCAATAAATTCCACAAGGTATATTACCATCAATTAGGCGACCCACAAGCCAAAGACAAATTAATTTATACTGACCCCAAGCATCCTCTTCGGTACTTTAATCTAAGTACGACCGAAGACGAACGGTATGCCATTTTGTACATTTCGGAAGGTACCGATGGTGCCGAAATCTTGTTTAAAGACCTCCAAGCAGGTGATAAAGATTTCAAATTACTGTTCAAAGGATTTGAAAACAATTATTCGGTCATTGACAATGTGGGTAGTCAGTTAGTGGTGCATCACAACAATGGTGCCCCGAACTACAAGGTATCGTTGGTTGACCCCAAAACAGGTAAAATGACTGATTTTGTACCTGAAAAAGAAGAAAAATTGGATGGAGTGGGTACCGCAGGCGGAAAGCTATTTGTTAGTTATTTAAAAGACGTAACTACCAAAGTGTATCAGTACGATTTAACAACCAAGCTATTGGACAGAGAAATACCCATGCCAGGTCTGGGGTCGGCATGGGGTTTTGGCGGCGAAAAAGATGATAAAGAATTGTTCTATACCTTTAGTTCTTATACCGTTCCTCCCACCATTTATCGCTACAAAATCACCGAAGGGAAGTCTGAAATTTTCCGACAGCCCGAGGTTAAATTTAATCCTGACGATTACGAAACCAAACAGGTATTTTACCCCAGCAAGGATGGCACCAAAATCCCGATGTTTATTACTTACAAAAAAGGGATTACCTTGGATGGCACCGCTCCCACCCTCTTGTATGCGTATGGTGGGTTCAATGTCAACCTAACACCCTACTTTAGCTCGGAGCAATTGGTGTTGCTCGAAAATGGCGGAATTTATGCCGTGGCTAACCTTCGAGGTGGTGGCGAATACGGTGAAAAATGGCACAAAGCTGGGATGCTCCAAAACAAACAAAAAGTGTTTGACGATTTCATTGCCGCAGCCGAATACCTCATCCAAGAAAAATACACCTCAAAAGACCGACTGGCCATCGAAGGTGGGTCTAATGGCGGATTATTGATAGGAGCCGTGATGTGTCAGCGACCTGACTTGTGCAAGGTGGCCTTTCCTGAAGTCGGGGTAATGGATATGCTGAGATTTCATAAATTCACTGTCGGCTGGGGCTGGGTGGTTGAGTATGGTTCTAGCGAAAGAAGTAAGGAAGATTTTGACAATTTGTATGGTTATTCACCGCTGCACAACCTGAAGGCAGGAACCGAATACCCTGCAACACTCATTACCACTGCCGACCACGACGACCGTGTGGTACCAGCCCATTCGTTTAAGTTTGCTGCTACCTTGCAAGAAAAACACAAAGGCCATAATCCCGTCTTGATTCGGATCGAAACCAAGGCAGGTCATGGCGGCAGTAGCTTAGCCAAAGCCATAGATTCGAGTACCGATATTTTCTCGTTTATGTTTTACAACATGGGGATTGAACCTCAATAACCTAACACAAAATTCGGTGATGGTGGAGATTTGTACTCTCCTCATCGCCTAGGTTTGGTGTGAATGAGTATATCCGCCACACCCTATTAAATTTCAAAAAGCCTATTTACCTTTACGCCCCAAATTAACATGTCAATGGCTGTGAAAAAACAACTTCTTTTTTGGATGGTCGTTTCGTTGTTGAGTTTATTCCAACAAGAAACATACGCACAACAAGACCAACTTTATTATACCTATTTGTTTAATCCTCTGGCACTTAACCCTGCTTATGCAGGCAGTAGCGAAATCACCAGTCTATCCTTAGTGAGAAGAATGCGCTCTATTGCTCTACAAAATACGCCTTCTTCTTCCTATTTCTCAATGGATTTTCCCGTAAGCCCCAGTAGTCTGTCAGGGATTGGTCTGCAAGCCTTCTATGACAATTACTCGGTGGGGCAAGCGGGTGTGTATTTAAGTTATGCCTATCGGATGAACGTTGGCGAAACGGGAACGATTTCCATTGGACTTCAAAGTGGGTTCACCCAAGTTCGTTCTACCAATTACCTGTCTGTCAATGAGTTTAAACTAAACATTGGGACTGGCGTGTATTATCGCAACCAAAACGCCTACATCGGCGTGGGTATTCCGAGTTTACTCAAAACGACCACCAAAGCAAGTGGAACAGGCGGTTCGGTTAGTTTGTATGAGTTTTATCAACCTGTTTTCATCACAGCTGGCTATACGCTTCATGCTACCGAAAAAGTGGATATTAAAGGAGGTATTGTGGTCCGAAACTATTTGAACAATGCCGTAGCTTCCGGTAAAAAAACGGTGTTTGATTACAATGCTATGGCTTGGTTCAATAATAAATTGGGCATTGGACTTTGGTACCAAAACACCGGTTCAGAATTTAGTGATACTGCCCTTCAACTCTCTGCCGAAGTCAATATGGGTAACTTTCGCTTTGGCTATGCCTATGACTTTAAGGCCAACAATGGTACTCCCGTTTCGGGTACGAACCCAATTACTGGCGGTGTAACCACAGCAAGTGGCCTTCATACCTTATTGATTCGATACGGCTGGGATTCGGGCAATGGCAAGATGTCAACGCCACGGTATTTTAAAAAAAACTTTTAGCAAAAAAGCCTCTAAATGAAGTTGAGAGACTACATTTGGAGGCTTTTCATTCTTTATAAAACGAAAATCTATCTCTAAAAATAATCCAACAATTCATCTCAAATCAATAAAAATATCTTGAAATTGTTTTAATCTGGCCAGTAAAAACAAAAACCTTGATTTTTTATTGAAATTTCTCAACGCTTTCCTCCTTGTTTCGACTTGAACCGTTAATTTTGCGAAAATTTTTAACGAAATCTTCAACTTTCTTGTTAGGTTGATAGATAATTTGTTCTTTTTGATTTAGAAACCCCAACATGGATCCATTTTCATACATTGCCAATGCCGATACGGCTGTCATTGACGAATTGTATCGTGCTTATCAACAAGACCCAACCTCAGTTGATGAAAGTTGGCAGAATTTCTTCAAAGGTTTTGATTTTTCTGCTGCATGGCTTGATGAAAACGGTAAGGCCAACGGCAACGGGCATGTGGTGGACGTAGCCAGCGGCGTTGACCGTAAACATGCCGAAAAGGAAGTGTCCGTAGCGAGCCTTATCAAAGCCTATCGCTCTCGTGGTCACCTGCTTTCAACCACCAACCCCATTCGTCCTCGCAAAGACCGCAACCCACGAGTTACACTGGGCGATTATAGCCTCACCGATGCCGATTTAGACACGGTTTTTGATGCGGGTCACTTGCTAGGTATTGGCCCCTCTACGCTCCGAGACATTATGAAAGCCTTGGAGAAAATCTATGCGGGCAACATCGGTTTTGAGTATATGTATATTCGAGAAATCGAGGTTAAAAACTGGATTCGGAACAAAATCGAGAAAGAAGCGCTGAAGTTTAACCCTTCACTGGGCGAAAAAACGCATATCCTTCAAAAACTCAACGAAGCCGTTGTGTTTGAGAGCTTTTTGCACACCAAGTACTTAGGTCAAAAACGGTTCTCGCTCGAAGGCGGCGAAAGTACCATTCCAGCGTTGGATGCCATCATCAACCACTCTGCCGAAATCGGAGTCGAAGAAGTCATGATTGGGATGGCTCACCGTGGTCGCCTCAACGTACTGGCCAACATCATGCACAAGTCGTACAAGGAGTTGTTTAGTGGTTTTGAAGGCGAAGTACCCGAAGACATTCACGGCGATGGTGACGTAAAGTACCACCTAGGGTATTCGAGCAAGCATATTACCCCAACAGGTAAAGAAATCAGCCTAAAATTAGCACCAAACCCATCGCACTTAGAGGCAGTGAATCCTGTTGTGGAAGGCTTTGTTCGGGCTCGTGCTGATGCACACTACGGCGGAGATTATGACAAAGTGCTCCCCATCTTGATTCATGGCGATGCAGCCGTGGCTGGACAAGGGATTG
The DNA here is from genome assembly GCA_046329195.1 of Spirosomataceae bacterium. GTDB lineage: Bacteria > Bacteroidota > Bacteroidia > Cytophagales > Spirosomataceae > JAXLVB01. Next base: position 1,277,775 of record JAXLVB010000002.1, read on the forward strand.
TGTACGAAGTAACCCAAATGGCCAAATTAAACGCCTATAAAACAGGCGGCACGGTTCATTTTGTCATAAATAACCAAGTTGGTTTCACCACCGACTTTGAGGATGCTCGTTCGTCTATCTACTGCTCAGATATTGCCAAAATTATTGATGCTCCCATCTTCCACGTCAATGGTGATGACCCTGAGGCAGTTGTCTTTGTAGCCAAAATGGCGGTTGAATTCCGTGAAAAATTCAATCGGGATGTATTTATTGATATGGTGTGTTACCGCCGCTGGGGACACAACGAGTCGGACGAGCCGAAGTTTACACAACCGACACTCTATGACCTCATTGGAAAGCACCTCAACGTTCGAGAAATTTACAACCAACAACTCATTGAGCGTGGTGATGTGGATGCTGAATTGGCCAAACGCATGGATGCAGAATTCAAGGCATACCTACAAGACCGCCTCAACGAAGTCAAGCAAAGCGATGCCCCCGTTTATAAACCATTGAAGTTGGATGTAGCGTGGTCTGCCTTACGTTGGTCAACCCGTGAAGATTTTGCTCAATCGCCCGAAACCGGAGTTTCTCAAGAACTCTTGGAAAAAATAGGTAAAGCTTTAGTTAAAACACCTGAAGGTTTCAAACCCATTAAGCAAATTGAAAAATTACTGAAAGACCGTCAGCAACTAATTTTTGAAACCCGACAAGTCAATTGGGCTACTGCCGAGTTACTGGCGTATGGTTCGTTGCTAGTAGAGGGTAAGGGTGTTCGGATGACAGGGCAGGACGTTCAGCGTGGCACCTTCTCGCACCGTCATGCGGTGTTACATGATTCTGAAACCAACGATACCTATAATTCATTAGACCATATTGAAGCAGGACAAGAGCGGTTCCACATTTATAATTCCTTACTTTCAGAATATGGAGTTTTAGGATTTGAATATGGCTACGCCATGGCCGACCCCGATACCTTAGTCATTTGGGAGGCACAGTTTGGCGACTTTGCCAATGGTGCCCAAATCATGATAGACCAGTTCATTGCAGCAGGCGAGTCTAAGTGGGGCATTCAGACGGGTTTAGTAATGTTGTTGCCTCATGGCTACGAAGGTCAAGGTCCTGAGCACTCCAATGCTCGTCCCGAACGGTTCTTGCAATTAACGGGTGAAGACAATATGATTGTGGTAAACTTGACGACTCCTGCAAATATTTTCCATTTGCTACGTCGGCAGTTGGCTTGGTCATTCCGTAAGCCTTGTATTGTCATGTCACCTAAGTCAATGTTGCGTCATCCACTTTGTATGTCTCCATTGAGTGACTTAGTATCAGGCCGATTCCAAGAAATTTATCCAGACCCTTATGTAAATCCTAAAAAAGTCAAAAAGGTATTGTTGTGTACAGGTAAAGTCTATTGGGATTTGTTGGATAAACAACAAAAAGACAAGCGTGACGATGTTGCCGTCATTCGAGTAGAACAATTGTATCCGCTCCCGACCGAGCAAATTGAAGCACAATTGGCACTTTATCCAAAAGCAAAAGTTTATTGGGTACAAGAAGAACCTCGCAACATGGGTTATTGGACGTTCTTGCTCCGTGAATTCGGACAGGCCCGTATGGATATTTATGCTCGTAAAGTAAGTGCATCGCCTTCAACTGGTTTCTTGAAAATCCATAACGAAGAGCAAGCCAACTTGATTAACCAAGCATTTTCGTAAGAGCCATTCCTCATAGTTGGCTTTTCGTCAGAAAAGGCATTAGTACAATAACAAAAAGAAAATGGTGATATGCTACCTCTACAATACATAACGCCATCCTTCTCTAATTCAGATACCAGCGAGTATCACAACAAAAAATTGAACCGAAATGGCAATCATTGAAATGAAAGTACCCGCCGTAGGGGAAAGTATTACCGAAGTCACCATCGCCACTTGGAATAAAAAAGAAGGTGATTCTGTAAAATTAGACGAAGTGATTTGTGAATTAGAATCGGATAAAGCTACGTTTGAGCTTCCAGCCGAAGCCGAAGGTATTTTGCATATTGTAGCCAAAGAAGGTGATACGCTTGCGATTGGGGCTGTCATTGCTCGTATCGAAACAGGATTAAGCACTTCATCGGCACCTGCTGCTCCAGTAGCTGCACCTATTCCTGTAGTAGTAGAAACGCCTGCTCCCACTCCTGTATCAAGTACACCAGCGGCAAGTGCGCCTTCGACTATTGAGGTTAAAGTACCCGCTGTTGGCGAATCGGTGGCAGAGGTTACGATTGCTTCTTGGAGTAAAAAAGAGGGCGATACTGTTGCTTTAGATGAAATTATCTGCGAGTTAGAATCTGACAAAGCAACCTTTGAATTGCCATCGCCCGCAGCAGGTATTCTGACGATTGTGGCCAAAGTAGGTAGTGTGGTGCCAATTGGTGGATTAGTGGCTACGATTTCTGGAACAGGTAGTAGTGTTGCAGCCACTCCCAAAGTAGAAGAGCCTAAAACCGAAGCACCTGTTGCATCAAAAACGGAAGTTCATTCTACCCCTCTTGCCGAGAAAATTTTGGCTGATAAAGGAATCAATCCTGCCGAGGTAGTTGGTACAGGTTTTGGAGGTAAAATCACTAAGGAAGATGCTTTGAAAGCAGAGAAAACCGCCGCCACGCCTCCTCCAGCCCCTAAAACTCCTGAACCTGCCAAAGTTACACCTCCTCCTGCCGCAGCTCCAGTAGTGACGGCTGGGCGTGCACAACGCAGAGAACGCATGACTTCGCTTCGTAAAACGGTGGCACGTCGTTTAGTAGCTGTGAAAAACGAAACAGCTATGCTGACCACATTCAACGAAGTGGACATGAAGCCAATCATGGACTTGCGTAACAAATACAAAGACAAGTTCAAAGAAAAACACGGTGTTGGATTGGGCTTTATGTCGTTCTTTACCAAAGCCGTTTGCATGGCCTTGAAGGAATTCCCAGCCGTAAATGCCAGCATTGATGGCGACGAAATCGTTTTCCATGATTATGCAGACATTAGCATAGCCGTCTCGGCACCCAAAGGCTTGGTCGTACCGGTGATTCGCAACGCTGAAAAAATGAGCTTTGCTGAAATCGAAAGTGAAATCGGGCGCTTGGCAGGTCGTGCTCGTGACAACAAACTCACCATCGAGGAAATGACCGGTGGTACGTTCACAATAACGAATGGTGGGGTGTTTGGCTCTTTGATGAGTACCCCCATCATCAATGCACCTCAAGTAGCCATTTTGGGTATGCACGCTATCAAAGAACGTCCTGTGGTAGTGGACGGCCAAATCGTGATTCGTCCGATGATGTATTTGGCACTTTCGTATGACCACCGTATCATTGACGGTCGTGAATCGGTAAGTTTCTTAGTACGAGTCAAAGAAATGCTCGAAGATCCTCAGCGCTTGCTCTTGGAGTTGTAAGAAATCAAGAAATACAGCCACAAATCCCCTGCAAGCGATTACAGGGGATTTTTTGTGTCATTACCATAGTATTTTGGGCAATTTTTAATACTTTTACTTCTCTACTTATTCCATCCCTTCTTATTTGCTCAACACCTAACACGTTTACCATGAAGTACTTTATCACTGGACTACTCTTCTTTTTGTGGGTTCAATCAGCCATCAGTCAGACCACCGAAGAGCTTAAAAAAGAAATTGCCTCGCTGAAATCTCAACTTGAGGGACTGTCTTCTTCGTTAAGCTCGCAAGAAAAAGCAGTAGATGACTTACTCTGGTATCAAAAAGTTGGTGATGTTGCCCTCATTGATAAAGTAGAAATTACAGGCTTGCCCTCACGAGTCATCAAGAATCCTACCGGACAAGGAGCAAAAAATCCATTAAAATTTAAGACGTACTTCTTTTTCCCAAAAAACTTAGACCCCAGCAAGAAATATCCTTTGTTGGTCTTTGTACATGGAGGCGTCCATGCCAATTTTGACACCTATTACACTCACATTATTCGTGAAATGATAGCCCAAGGTTACGTCATTGTAGCTCCAGAATACCGTGGTAGTACGGGTTATGGAGAAAGTTTTTATCGTGCTATTGACTATGGTGGATACGAAAATGAAGACGTAAAAGTAGCACGAGATCACGCTATTGAAGCGTACGACTTCATTGATAGTCAACGCATTGGCATCCTGGGATGGAGTCATGGTGGTATGATTTCGTTGATGAATATTTTTGATCATCCCGAAAGCTACAAAGTTTGCTATGCAGGAGTGCCAGTTAGTGATTTGGTGGCTCGTATGGGATACAAAACCGAAAGTTATCGGCAATTGTATTCGGCTGATTATCACTTAGGAAAAAGTGCTGCCGACAATGTAGAAGAATATAAAAAACGCTCCCCAGCTTGGAATGCCCACAAACTCCAAACGCCCTTGTTGATTCATACCAACACCAACGACGAAGACGTGAATGTGCTGGAGGTAGAACACCTCATCAAATCGCTAAAGGCTGAGGGGAAACAATTTGAGTATGAAATATATCAAGATGCTCCAGGTGGTCATGCCTTCAATCGTATTGACACCAAATTAGCCAAGGAAAGTCGTGTAAAAGTGTATCAGTTTTTGGCAAAACACCTCTCTCCTACCAAGCCCATCAAAAACTTAAAAGAACTTCAAAAAGCAGGTTATGGTTTTTAGAAAGCTTCAGACGTTCCATTTTTTACAAAATGGAACGTCTCGAACTCTAAGAAAATAAGCGTTGAAATTTAGCAGGAATCGGTGTTTTAAAACGAAGTTCTTCGTTGGTAACGGGATGTTTAAAAGCTAACACCCAAGCATGAAGCCCCACTCGACCAATTGGGTTGGTAGTAGCTCCATATTTTTTGTCGCCAATGATGGGATGTCCTAAATCCTTCAAATGAACTCTAATTTGGTTTTTGCGACCCGTTTCGAGTTCAACTTTGAGTAGTGAATACAGGTCGTTTCGATGAAGGGTTTCGTAATGCGTTACGGCCAACTGTCCCTTATCAGGATTTTGAGTAGAATACACAATCAAGGCTTTGTTCTCGGCCAAATACGAACGAATCTCGCCTTGTGGCGGGTCCACAGGGCCTTCGGTTACTGCTAAATACACTCGTTCTTTGGCGGTAGAATGCCACAAATCTTGCAGTAGTTTTTGCACCTTTTCGCTCTTTGCAAACATCATTATACCCGAAGTTTCTCGGTCGAGACGATGCACTACAAAGATACGATTGGCAGGGTTTGCCTTTTTGATATGACTACTCAAAATACTATAGGCTGTATGCAGTTTTTGTTTTTCGGTAGCAATAGACAACAACCCATCGGCTTTATCAATAACCACCAAATGTTCATCCTCAAAAAGGATGGTCAAGTCTTTGTAATCTTGTTTCTGATACGACTTTGTCCAGCGAATTTCTACGACTTGTTCTGGTTTTAGGAGGTGATTAAACTGTGAGGTCGCCCTTCCATCAACCAACACTTGTTTGTCTCGCAGCAATCCTTTAATGTTATGGCGGTTTTTGCTTGGTAGTTTTTCCAACAAAAACGGCATTAACGTAGTGATTTCTTCCACTACAAAACGTAGTTCTGGCTGCTTTTTATCTTTCGATTGTCCTCCTGTGTTTGTTTGTTTTTCCATAATTTTATTCAAAAAACCCATTGAAAATCAATAGCTAAATATTTTCATTAAGGTTTTGAGGACAACAGTTTCGTCTAAGTTTTAATTCACCTGCAAGCGAAGGCCATCGTACGCCAGAAACACGTTGGGTGGTAATTCGTTCTCTACCTCGGCATGAAGACCCATTTTATGGCTCATGTGGGTGAGGTAGGCTTGTTTTGGCTTAATCCGCTCAATCATACTCAAGGCCTGCTCCAACGTAAAGTGTGAAATATGATGGGTTTTCTGGAGAGCATTCAATACCAATACCTGCAAACCTTCCAGTTTGATAAGTTCTTCTTCTGCAATGGCATTGGCATCGGTAATGTATGCAAAATCACCGATTCGATACCCGAACACAGGTAGTTTATGGTGCATTACTTCAATGGGTAAGAGAGAAACCCCTTCTACAACAAACGGCTCATTTTGAATCTCTTGCAGCAAAATCATCGGAACACCCGGGTACTTTCGTTCGGCAAAAGCATAGGCAAACTCCCGTTGGATTTGGTCTAATACCCTACGATGCCCATAAACAGGCATATCTTTTTGTTGCTTGAAATTATACGCCCGCACATCGTCAAGGCCAGCGGTGTGATCTTTGTGTTCGTGGGTGAAAATGACCGCATCTAAGGTCTTGATGCGCTCTCGGAGCATTTGTTGCCTAAAGTCGGGGCCAGTGTCTATCACCAAACTTTTTCCGGCTACCTCCAAATGCACAGAAACCCGTAAACGCTTGTCACGGAAGTCTAACGAACGACAAACTTCACAATCACAAGCAATTACGGGTACTCCTTGCGAGGTGCCAGTACCAAGAAAGGTAATTCGCATGAAGGATAATCATTTTTGAGGTAAGAGCCAGACTTGGTTCTCTACCTCTTCCATCTACCTACTCGGTTAGTTCTCTTACTTTTGCTACTAAAGCGTCAAAATTGAGTGGTTTTACCAACATATCGTTAAAACCAGCTGCTTTATATTCGGCTAATGTATAGTTACGGGCGTTCCCAGTGATGGCCACAATCGGCAACTTCGCTTTATTGGGGTCGCTAAGTGCACGAACCCGCTTGGTACATTCAATACCATCCATGATGGGCATGTTGATATCCAACAACAGAATATCAAATGATTCTTTTTCGAGCGCCTTCAACACTTCTTCACCGTTTTTTACGGAGTAGATTTGGAAGTTTTGAAACTCTAAAATTTTCTTTGCTAAGTTTTGAATTACCGAGCTATCTTCGGCAATAAGGACCTTTTTCATACGATCGTATAGGCTACTGTTGGTTACTTTTGAATTCGTGAAATTAGGGGAAATTTGAATAGGGCGGTACGATTTCGGTTAAAATTTCACAGAATCGTACCAAAAATAAGTTTTGTCTGCATATTTGCGGTAGTATTTTGATGTAATTTTTTAGCGTCTGACGCTTTTTCTATTCTTTTATTTATGACCCAAAAGCAACTACACCTCATTGCTAACGCCCTGGGAATCAGCATTCGCCAAGTCGAAAACACTATTAATTTATTGGCAGGCGGAGCAACCGTTCCGTTCATTGCCCGCTATCGAAAAGAAGCCACCAGCAGTTTGGATGAAGTAAAAATCCAAGAAATCAAGGAATGGTGGCAAAAACAAGTGGAAGCCGACAAACGCCGTGAGGCCATTATCAAGTCCATCGAAGAACAGGGTAAAATGACACCCGAATTGCTGGACAAGCTTCAAAACGCTTATACGCTCCAAGAACTTGAAGATTTGTACCTTCCTTACAAACCAAAGCGCAAAACCCGAGCGACTGTTGCTATCGAAAAAGGTTTGGAGCCGCTGGCACAGGTAATTTTTAACCAACGAGACGGTAATTTAGACCGCATTGCCGAGCGTTACCTTAACGAGCAAGTTACTACGCTTGACGAAGCGTTTCAAGGAGCACGAGACATCATTGCAGAGTGGGTGAGTGAAAATGTAAACTCTCGCAATGCCATTCGCTATGTATTTGAAAAAGAGGCTATTATTACTTCTAAAGTCAAAAAAAACAAAGAAACAGAAGGTGCCAAATACAGAGATTATTTTGATTTTTCGGAACCGTTGAGTCGGATTCCTTCGCATCGCTTATTAGCAATTCGCCGAGGCGAAGAAGAAGGCTTTCTGTCAGTAGATATTTCGCCTACCGAAGTCACCTCTGTAGAACGCCTCAACCGTCTGTATCTCAAAGGCTTGCCCGAACCCAAAGCGCAAGTAGAAGAAGCCATTCGAGATAGTTACAAACGCTTGATTAAACCTTCGATTGAAACCGAATTTACCAATCTTTCCAAAGAAAAAGCAGATACCGAAGCCATCAAAATCTTTGCTCAAAACTTACGTCAACTCTTGCTTTCGTCTCCGTTAGGGCAAAAACGAGTATTGGCCATTGATCCTGGCTACCGTACGGGGTGTAAGGTGGTCTGCCTTGACCATCAGGGTAATTTGCTCGAAGATACCGTGGTTTATCCGCACAATGGGCAAACGGACTTGCATCGTGCCATTGATTCGCTACGAACGCTCGTTACCAAACATCGGGTTGATGCCATTGCTATTGGCAACGGAACAGCAGGGCGAGAAACCGAAGACATTGTGAAGAAGGTAGTTTTTGAGCGAAAAGTGCAAATTTTCATGGTGTCGGAACAAGGTGCTTCTATTTATTCGGCCTCAGAAGTGGCTCGTGACGAGTTCCCTCACAAAGACGTAACCGTGCGGGGGGCTATTTCGATAGGCCGACGATTAATGGACCCCTTGGCTGAATTAGTTAAAATTGACCCTAAATCCATTGGTGTTGGCCAATACCAGCACGATGTAGAACAAAAACTACTAAAAACCTCGCTGGATTCGGTGGTAGAAAGTTGTGTAAATGCCGTAGGGGTTAATCTAAACACCGCCTCGAAGCATTTGTTGAGCTATGTATCGGGCTTGGGACCTGCTTTGGCGCAAAACATTGTTGATTTTAGGGCCAAACAAGGCGATTTTAAAAGCCGTCGGGATTTGTTGAAAGTACCTCGGCTTGGCGATAAAGCCTTTGAGCAATGCGCTGGATTTTTACGCATCCCATCAGCCAATAATCCACTGGATAACTCGGCTGTGCACCCCGAAAGCTATGCGCTGGTAGAGAAAATGGCTCACGATGTAGGAACAACCGTTCAAGATTTGATGAAAACCGATGCCCTTCGCAAACGCATTGATTTAAAAAGATATGTTTCGGCTTCGATTGGCTTGCCAACGCTTCAAGACATCTTGCAAGAATTAGAAAAACCCGGACGTGACCCACGAGAAGAGCTAACGGCCTTTGAGTTTGACCCCAACATCCGCAGCATCCAAGATGTGTACGAAGGCATGATACTCAACGGTATTGTGACCAACATCACAGCGTTTGGTTGTTTTGTGGACATCGGTGTAAAACAAGATGGCTTGGTTCACGTTTCACAATTGAGTCATAAATTTGTGTCAGACCCCAACCAAGTAGTCAAATTACAACAGCACGTAAAAGTTAAAGTAACTACAGTAGATATTGACCGAAAACGCATTGGTTTGACGATGAAGTTGTAAGCGTTAGCTCATGTCTTTATTGGTGAATGGTTTATTAGTTCTGATTATCGAACAACTTTTAATCGTCATTTTGCTTGTAGGGACCTCGACCATCATTGCTATAAACTGGGTCCATTATTGCTATACCCTGTGTCAATGCCTAGCCGTAGCCTGTGTCCTCACAGGCTACCCACAGGTAAAAATAGTCAACCATCCCGATAATGGTGATAGCTTTGTATTTTTATGAGTTCACCAAATAGAAAATCATTCAGGTTAACGTTAAGTAGTATGAAACAACGGTTTTCTCATCTAACTTTTACCCAATTGCATGGGTGTTTGCTCTTGATTTTATTGATGAGTTCATGTTCGCTGTTTCGCAAAACTACTCGTTATTCCAAATCAACAGATGACCTCATTTCGGTTGCTCGTAGTTTTACAGGAACCCCCTATCGAAGCGGTGGCATGGATCGAAGGGGCATGGACTGTTCAGGACTTATTTGCACCAGTTTCAAAGAAATAGGACTAACGATGCCACGAATCTCTTGGCAGCAAGCAGAAGTAGGCAAAGAAGTTCGTATCCGAGAAGCTCGCCCTGGCGATTTGATTTTTTTTGTAACAGGAAAAAAAGGAGCGGGTTCCATCAATCATGCGGGCATTGTGACCCGTGTGCGAGGTGACGACGTCTGGTTTATTCACGCCTCCACCTCCAAAGGTGTTCGAGAAGACAACCTTCAAACTGACTATTGGCGCAGTGCCTTAGCCAAAATAATGAGACCTTTTTGAGTGGAAAGGTGAAAGGTTAGAGGTGAAAGTAGAAAGGTTAGAGGTGAAAGTGGAAAGGTTAAAGGAAAAAGTTGAAAGGGAAGAGTTGAAAGGGAAAAGGTAAAAGTGGAAAGGTTAGAGGGAAAAGGGAAGGTACCCTTCAAAAGGAAAAATCTCTCTTTGCCCCACTTTTTACTCTACACTATACACTTTACATTCTTCACTCTTATTTATCCTTTCAAAGGAATGAAGTTCAAGAACGAATTCATGAGTGATTGGTATTGGTCCATGTCTATACTGTAGAGGAAGGCCCCTTTCTTTGAAAATCCTTTTTGTTTTTCTTTTAGTTTTACTAATAGCTTAGTGGACAAAATCTTACGACTAAAATTACGCTTGTCCATTTTCGTTTCATAGATGGCTTCGTATAATTTCTGTAGCTGAGGTATTGTAAATTTTTGGGGTAATAATTCAAAACCAATCGGTTGATAAGCAGCTTTATTGCGCAAACGAGTCTTGGCTAATTCTACCATTTCTCGGTGGTCAAAAAGCATATTATCAGGTAATTGATACGATGGAAACCACTGAGCTTGGTACTCATCAGAGATTTTTGCATCGTAATCTGGCACATTGATAAGCGCAAAATACGTGATGGAAACGGTGCGCTCGATGGGGTCACGCTGCGGATCGCCAAAAGCCGATAACTGCTCTAAATACACATCGGTAAGGCCAGTAAGTTCGTACAAAATCCGATCAGCGGCTTGGTCCAGACTTTCGCTGGGTTGAAGCCAGCCTCCCATCAACGACCATGAATCATTATTTGGCACAACACCACGCTTGACCAACAAGAGCTTTAGTTCTTCTCCATCAAAGCCAAAAATAATTGAATCCAAAGCAACCAAGCATTTGGTTTGCTGAGAATAAAGCTCCAGCATTTCGGGGTGCATAAAATTAACGTAGGTTTAGCTAGCGGTGCAAGATAGGAAAATTGACAAAATACTTCATCCTTATCAAAGAGTTTCCTGATTTTTAACGAGTGGCTGATTAAAATCCATGTGGTTTCGGTTGTTTCCAACCGAAACAGGGCTAAATTGTCTTATAAGATATGCTTCAATAGCTTTACTCGGCTAAACTTTGTTAAGAAGAGGTATATTCGGAATTTTTTACCACCATTTTATCGTAACAATCATGTAATTTACCTCAAACTAAAAGGCACACCCCACCATCAGCCTCTAAATTTTATCTATTAGGTAAGCAGACAATTCCAGTAACTCTATAACATCAATATGAAAAAGAAAAGCTTATTAGCCCTAAGTCTCTTGATTGGCTTATTTGTAGTGATTCAAGCTTGTAAAACCCAAGAAGAATCCACCCCAACTCCAACTATTACTACCCTCAATTGTGCAGGGGCTACCTTCTCGGCCACGGCCACCAGTGGCACTTCGTACACAGGCACCGCTACGGTACCCTACGCCGGTGGTAATGGCGTAGCCTACGAAGCAGGTACAGCCATTGCCTCATCAGGAATTTCGGGCCTCACCGCCACCCTTTCGGCTGGAACTTTAGCCAATGGCAGTGGTAATGCCAGTTTTGTCATTTCGGGTACACCTTCGGCTGTTGGTACCGCTACCTTCTCTATTTCATTGGGTGGTCAATCGTGCATTTTATCCTTATCGGTGGGTGCTTCCAAAGCTAGTGTTACTTCACTAACAGCTACATCTTCTCCTACAGCGGGAACTAGCGGCACCCCCTATTCGGGTAGCGTAACAGTGGCTTATACAGGTGGAAATGGTGGAAAATACGATATTTCAACTGCCACCTCGACGGGCGTTGAAGGGTTGACAGCCACCCTAGCGGCTGGTACACTTGCTTCTGGAGCTGGTAATTTGACTTATACCATTTCGGGCACGCCTACTTCGGCTGGCATAGCTACCTTTGTGTTAAGCATTGGCGGTCAAAGTGTTACAATCTCTATCACCATTGCTTCGGGTGGCTCAGCAACAGCAGCCAAAGATACCGTTGTGGTGTTGTATGCGGGTAATAGCGCCTCGGTCAATAATGCGTTTCAAAACGACGGGGTGAGTGTTTCCGTGAGTGGTGCTGATGTAACTGTAAAGTCAACCAATACCACCAAAGAAATTGTGTACCTCCTGTCGGGAACTACCACCAAAGGAAGTTTCAAAATCTACAGCGACTACCGATTCAACATTAGCCTCAAAGGGGTATCTATTACCAATACAATAGGGCCTGCTATCAACATTCAGTCCACCAAAAAAGTAACTTTGAATGTACTTGGTGGTACAACCAATGCTCTCACCGATGGGACAGCTTATACAGCAAGCACTGAAGACCAAAAGGGAACCTTGTTTAGTGAAGGACAGCTTAATTTTATGGGAGCAGGAACGCTGAATGTGACAGGCAAAAACAAACACGGCATTGCCTGTGACGATTATATTTCGATACTCGAATCCACCATCAATGTACTGGCTGCGGCCAACGACGGAGTTCATGCCAAAGACTACTTTTTGATGGCTTCGGGTACGCTCAACGTCACCTCTTCAGGCGATGGGATTGATTCAGAAGAAGGGTATATTGCCGTTAATGGAGGAACGATTACCGTCAATAGTGTGGACGATGGCATCACAGCTTCGTACGCAGGTACAGATACGAAAATCACACCGTATGTCCTGATCAAAGGTGGAAAAATCACCGTAACTACCTCTGGCGACAAAGGCAACGGCATCAAAAGTATGAGTTATACTACCATTGGCACACCTGATGTAATTACCCTCACGGTGTCGGGAAAAGGCTCAAAAGGCATTAAAACAGGCAGTGATTTTACCATTACTTCAGGAACGCTCAAAATCACCACTACCGGAGCGGCTTACTACGACACCAACGACAAAGACATTGTAGCCCCCGCTGCCATCAACTGCGACGGTAATTTGGCCATCAAAGGCGGTACACTTACGCTCACTAGCACTGGAGTAGGCGGCAAAGGCATCAATGTAGATGGCAAAGCCGCCGTCAGTGGTGGGACAACCAACATCACTGCCTCTGGAGCTAAATTCACCTACAATACCTCTACAACTAGCGAAGCCAAAGGCTTCAAAAGCGATGGCGCCTTTACCATCACCAACGGCGAAATCAACATTTCGGCTACTGACGATGGTATCAAATCAGAGACTTCGGTGACGATAACCAATGGAACCATTAATATAACCAAGTCGTATGAAGGCATCGAGTCCTCTACTATAACCGTGGAAGGAGGCGTTACCAACGTTACAGCTACCAACGATGGCATCAATACCTCTTTCGGAACGGTTTCGGGAGGTACCGAATCCAATGACAATAGTAATTTGTTTATCAATGGGGGTATCCTCATTGTGGCAGGAAGTGATGCCCTCGACAGCAACGGAAACATCACCATCAAAGGCGGTACCACTATTGTGAGTGGCCCTACTAGCTCCCCCGAAGAGGGTGTTGACGTGAACGGAAGTTTCTTGGTTAATGGAGGGACGTTGATTTCGGCAGGGTCCAACTCCAACATGACCAAAGCCATGGGTGCCGCCTCTACGCAGGTGAGTATGTACATCAAATCGGCCTCCCAGTTGGCAGCTACCTCCTTGTTTCACATCGAAAATGCCGCTGGCACCGAAATGGTGACGTTCAAACCCAAAAATGCGGTGTATTATTTCCACTTTTCTAACCCAAGTTTAGAAAAAAATACCCAGTACAAAATCTACTTTGGCGGTAGCTACACGGGTGGAAATTACGTAGGCGGTTCGTCTGGATGGGGTTTATATACGGGCGGTACCTACTCCAACTCAGGAGCCACGCTCAAATCAACGACTACCACCTCCTCTTCGGCTACAGTGAATACCATTTCGTTTTAGACTTTACGCTCACTCTACACAGAAGGCTACCTTGCACAAGGTGGCCTTTTTTTGTGCGATGATGTCGTTTTAAATCTACCCAATAGAGGGCTGTTGTCGAATAAAGACTTTCTTTGTATGTTTTATCTTGGAAATCTACACCATACATTTTGTCGTTTGATAGCCATTTTTTAACTTTGTTTAAGCCTTTTAAGCAGGCAACGATACAAAACCAGTACATAACTTTCGTTTATATACAAGTTGTGTGTAATTTTATGAGAAAGTTCAAACTAATAGACAATCCTGAAAGTATCGACAAAGAATTTATTGAGTCTGAATTAAAAGCAGGCAAGGAAGTAAATGTTCAGTTTTCTGAAAAAAATTACACTGACGAAATTCTTTCTGACATAGATAATCTTTGTAAAAAAAACGATGAGAATCTTTGCATTAGGTTTTATGGTCATTATTCTGACAATTTTGATTGCAATACTGTTTTAAAAATTCCAAATGTTAAGTGCTTGTATGTTGACTGCTTGACAGATACTACTAATATTAATGCATTGACACAACTCTCATTTCTAAAAGGACTTAGCATAGGGATTTACGAACTCAAGGAGACAGAAATTCTTAGTTCTGATAATTTCAAGAACCTTTCTAAACTGACAATTTCTGAAACTAAAACTAAAGCCTTAAATCTTGAGTATTTAAAGGAGTTTCAAAATTTAAAAACATTAATCATTAGTGGACACACAAGAAATATTAATGCTGTTGGAGAAATAAGAGAGTTAGAAAATCTTACTTTAAATGCAATAAAAAAAACTGAAGTTTCTTTTATAAATGACTTAAAAAAGCTAAAATCATTGCGTTTCCTTCTTGGTAGCAGAGAAAATATATTTGAAATTGAAGAAAACAATATTGAAAATCTTGAAATTGTTTGGGTTCGTGGCTTCAATGACATAAGTAACCTTTCAAAATTCAAGAACTTAAAAACTCTTCGGATTGAAGATTTAATTCAATTGCCGACAATTCGTTTTGACAATGCTTTTCCAAATTTAACAGACTTGAAAATCCTTAACTGCAAGACACTTGAAACAGTAACAGGACTAAAGAACCTACCAAAGTTGAGTTCTTTAATAATTCACCAAACCAAGGTTGACTTTGACAATTTTATGGAACAAGAGTTACCCAAACAATTAAAACATTTGGGCTTTTATACAACCAAATCAAAAATTGACAAGGACATTAAAGCAATAATTGAAAGCAAAGGATACTCTTGTAACTAAGACGAAAAACTACACACAACAAAAGGTTTGGCAATATTGGGGCAGACAAAATTTAGCATCAGCTTTTGTAATTCTATTTTCCTTTCGTCACGGGCTCGACAGAACGCTATTCATCATTTGTAATATTAATCATCAACAACACTATATTTGGCTTCAGTTCAGGCGTGACGAAACGCAGCAGCCCCAAACATCGCCAAGCCTCGAACGTTAGCTATAATTTAATGACAGCACTATTTTCAATATTTTTAGCATTGACTTTGACATCTGCTGTTTATTCAAATGCACAAGTAAACGACGAAGTAGCACGACAAAAAGTTTTACAAAAAGCCGTAGTTGACAGCTTATTCATTTTTGGTAAGTGGACAGAAAAAGGTGGAACAGAAACTCACTTAAAATATTTAGGACAAGTAAGAACAAAGCACGGACAAACCTTTAAGATTTTAAATTCAAGTTGGTTTTGGGGACTTTCACATAGAGTGACATCAAGAATATTAGTGTTTAACGACAAGAATAAATATGTTGGCAATTATCCATTAACATTGACAACTGACTTACCAACAAAAATGGAAAATGGGAAACTTATTTTTAAAAACACAGACGCAGATTGTGATAAAAATTTGATTACAATAATTAACTTAAAAAATGGTTTACCAAGACAATTTTTTAGAAAATGTAAAGGCAAAAATGGCGACATTTATATATTTGACACAGAGTAGTTGTTTGACCAAAACTACTGCCAACAAATGGTTTGGCAATATTGGGGCAGACAGAAATGAGCATCAACTTTTGTACTACTATTTTCCTTTCGTCACGGGCTCGACAGAACGCTGCTGAACATTTGTAAACACAATCAACAACAGTAACTATATTTGGCTTCAGTTCAGGCGTGACGAAACGCAGTAGCCCCAACATCGCAAAGCCCTATTCGTCAGCTTAACCTTCAAAACGTTTAACTATATCAAAACGACCATGACAAATAAAAAAGAAAACGTTGTTTGGATCACAGGTGCTTCGTCTGGTATTGGCAAGGCTATGGCTTTAGAGTGGGCAGGATTGGGGTATAAAGTTGTCCTTTCTGCTAGACGTAAAGAATTATTAGAGGAGATCGCTCTTACTATTAATAATTCGGGGGGAGAAACATTGGTAGTTCCAGTTGATATTATGGAAGAAAAATCAATTGAAAAGGCTGTGCAAACGATCATAAGCACCTGGGGGCGTTTAGATATTGCTGTGGCCAATGCTGGGTTCGGGGTGTTTGGAAGTATAGAGAAGTTGACTGCAACAGATTGGAAGAGGCAATTGCAAGGCAATGTGATTGGATTAGCCCTGACGGTAAAATATGCCCTGCCCTATTTGAAGCAAAACCAAGGTCGCATTGGTTTAGTGGGAAGTGTAGCAGCTTATCTTCCGAATCCGAATGTCGGAGCGTATGGTGCTTCAAAAGCTGCTGTTCATTCCATTGGTCTGACCTTGCAAGTTGAATTAAAGGGTACTGGCGTGAGCTGCACTACTATACATCCTGGATTTGTTGTGTCGGAGATTGCAAGAGTTGATAATGAAGGTGTTTGGCATCCTCAGCGTCCTGATCCACGTCCTTCTAACTTAATGTGGCCCACAGACAAAGCTGCGAAAGTGATGGTGAAAGCAATAGTAAAGCGACGAAGAAATTATATTTTCACAACCCACGGAAGAGTTTTTGTTTTTTTACAGCATTGGTTTCCGGGCTTAGTGAGAATCATCGCCTCAAAAGGTCCAAAACCAGCATAAAAACAGCGTTGATTCCGTGAAGAAAATGGGACTCGAACCCACGACCCTCCCGAATGCCTTCGGGATGGATGCCCCAGGCGAGTTCCAACAAAAGAAAATCCCAACCAGATGGTTGGGATTTGTGGAGAAGATGGGACTCGAACCCACGACCCTCCCGAATGCCTTCGGGATGCTCTAGGCGAGTACCAACAATAAAAAAATCCCAACCAGATGGTTGGGATTTGTGGAGAAGATCGGGCTCGAACCCACGACCTTCCCGAATGCCTTCGGGACGCTTTGGACGAATACTAAAAATAGAAAAGCCCAACCAGATGGTTGGGCTTTTTTTACTGGGTGGAGAAGATGGGACTCGAACCCACGACCCCTTGCATGCCATGCAAGTGCTCTAGCCAACTGAGCTACATCCCCATTGCTTAATTCTTTCTGAGAACTAACAACTAAGCTACATCCCCGAAAGGACTGCAAAGGTGAAAAACGAATTTGACTTCTCAAAATCTCCTCACTAATTTTTTCTATCAAAGTTGTTTACGAACTTTGGCGCATGATTAAGTCCATCATTTCTTTCGTTCTTCGGTTTGTACCACGTCCTTTGTTACAACGGGTTAGCCATTGGGTGCTCCGAGTCTGGGCGTTTTTCCTGAAAGGCAACCAAGTAGAATGCACGGTCTGCGGTTCTACCTTTACGAAGTTTCTACCCTACGGACGTCTCACCGTGCGTGACAATGCCCTTTGCCCTCATTGCTTGGCGCTGGAACGTCACCGCTTGATGTACTTGTATCTCAAGCAAAAAACCAACTTCTTTTCGGCACCACTCAAAGTGCTTCATGTGGCCCCCGAATACTGTTTTATTGACCGATTCGAGGCCATGAAAAACCTTGACTACATCACCGCCGATATTGAAAGCCCTTTGGCCAAAGTCAAAATGGACATTCACCAGATTCCGTTTGAAGCCAATACCTTTGACGTTGCCTTTTGCAATCACGTGCTCGAACACGTGGACGACTACGTCAAAGCCACTTCCGAATTGCATCGGGTGCTGAAGCCCGGCGGCTGGGCTATCATCCAAAGTCCGCAAGATTGGTCTCGCCCCCACACTTACGAAGACCCCAGCATCACCGACCCTAAGGAACGTGAAAAACATTTCTGGCAAAACGACCACCTTCGCTTGTTTGGTCAAGATTATGGTCAAGAACTCCAAAAAGGTGGCTTCGACGTGGTAGAAGACCGCTTTGTCATGGAAATGTCGCCCGAACTGGTACAACGCTTTGGACTACCCAAAGAAGAAATCATTTATTTGTGTAAAAAATCATCAAACTAACCTATTTCATGAAATACGCCCCTATCCCAAGCGAATTGTTCGTCACCAATCGGCAGCGACTCACAGCCATGCTCAAACCCAAGTCAATGGCTTTGCTGAATGCCAACGACATCATGCCAACCAATGCAGACGGCACGATGGGCTTTCGGCAAAACACCGACTTGTTTCACCTCAGTGGCATTGACCAAGAAGAAACCATGCTGTTGCTGTTTCCTGATTGCCCCATCGAAAAATACCGTGAGGTGCTTTTTTTAAGAGAAACCAACGAACACATTGCCGTTTGGGAAGGCTACAAATACACCAAAGACCACGCTCGTGAAGTATCGGGTATCCAGACCATTCTGTGGACCCACCAATTTGATAGTGTACTGAAAACCATTGTGTTTGAGGCCGAACACTTGTATCTGAACCAAAACGAACACACTCGGAATGCGTCGGAAGTACAAAGTCGAGATGCCAAGTTTGTCATCCAGATGAAAGACCGTTTCCCCTTGCACCATTTTGAACGCTTGGCGCCCTTGATGCACCATATCCGTGCCATCAAGCAGCCTATCGAGGTTTCGTTGATACAAGAGGCCATCCGTATTACCCAAGCAGGGTTTGAACGAGTGGCCAAGTACGTAAAACCTGGCGTAATGGAATACGAATTGGAAGCCGAATTTCTACATGAATTTGTGCGCAATCGTTCTACGGGTTTTGCCTATACGCCCATTATTGCCTCGGGGGCGAGTGCCTGTGTACTGCACTACATCGAAAACAATCGCCCTTGTAAAGACGGTGACATCTTGTTATTAGACGTTGCTGCCGAATATGCCAACTACAATGCCGATTTGACTCGCTCGATTCCTGTCAATGGGCGGTTTAGTCCCCGTCAACGGCAGGTTTACACCTCCGTGCTCAATGCCATGAAGTTTTGTAAGTCGCTAATGAAACCAGGTGCGCTTTGGGACGAAAACCAAAAAGAAGTAGAACGTTTCTTGGAATCGGAACTTATCGGATTGGGTTTGTTAGATAAACAAGACGTAGAAAATCAAAACCCTGATTTTCCGTTATATAAAAAGTATTTCATGCACGGCGTTTCGCACTTTTTAGGGCTTGACGTGCATGATGTGGGCAACAAATACCGTCGGTTTGAGCCGGGTATGGTGTTTACCTGTGAACCCGGTCTGTACATTCCACAAGAAGGTTTGGGCATTCGCCTCGAAAACAATATTTTGATTACATCCGATGGAAATGTGGATTTAATGGCGGATATTCCGCTCGAAATCGAGGAAATTGAGGAGTTGATGAATGGATAGAAAGTGGAAAGTGTAAAGTGTAAAGTGTAAAGGTGAAAGTGGAAAGAGGAAAGGTGAAAGAGGAAAGTGGTGAGGTTAGAGGAGAAAGGAGAGTCTCTATTGCTAAAAGAGGGAGGAAACCTAAACAAGATCAAGTATGTCAGAATTTGAATTTTATGATAACGAAACTAAAAAATACCGCCGTTTTGCACAACGGCGCCACGAAATGGATACAGTAAACCCGTCGTTGTTGGCCGTTTTTAATGATTCGTATATTAATGAATTCAAACTCTATTATGCCCTTTTTGGTCAGATTCCATCGGCTTTTACAATGGGAGGCTTGGTATTAGACAAGGCGGTTGAGTTTTTTGAAAAAGAGTATCAAGCTGATATTCAGCAAGAACTGTTTTTAAATTTTTATTCTAGGCAAAAAAAAACGTTCATTACTGACGAACGGATGTTTTTGTTAAAGAATGGCATGTTGGTTACCTTCAACGACCGTGATACTTGTCGTATGTTGGGGAATCCGCCCGATAAAGAATTTGTACATACGCTTACTCAAAAACTGACCAAATTCAAGATTCGAGAACAAGGCACTCAATATAAAATCAACCTCTTGGCGCAAAGCCGATACGAGGGCATCACCACCGAACCTCTCAAAATCAGTCGGGTTAAACTAGACATCAAAGCCAACTATAACGATGATTTTGAGCCCATTCACGAAATCATCACTCGACGGCTCAACCAAAAAAACGACAAAGGGCTTATCATTTTACACGGATTGCCCGGTACGGGTAAAACCTCCTATCTGAGATTTTTGACTGGAAAAATCCGTAAAAAAATCTTTTTCCTCCAGCCACACATAGCGGCCCATATTACCGACCCTGAGTTTATCAACATCCTAATTCAGAACCCCAATTCGGTGCTTATCATTGAAGACGCCGAAAACATCTTGATGAACCGAGAAGAAACCGGAAATTCAGTAGTATCAGTCTTGCTCAATTTGGCCGACGGCCTCTTGTCCGACTGTCTTAACTTACAGATTATCTGCACGTTCAACACGGCTATTTCCAATATTGATGAGGCTCTTTTGCGTAAAGGTCGGCTTATTGCCAAATACGAATTTGGTAAATTAACCGCCGAAAAAGCGGCTCACTTGTCAGCTTCCATTGGTTTTTCGAACCCAGTTTCGGAGCCAATGACGTTGGCCGAAATTTACAACCAACAAGAGATGCACTTCCATAATTTGAAGGAAAAACGAAAAATTGGATTCTGAGCACATATCTTTGCAGCTTGTTTGGTCTGTTTTTAGGTTTCTGTTTGTATGATTGAAGCACCATCAGCAGAGCTAGCTCTGGACTCTACTACAGATTTCCGACACTTTTAACGTATAAAGCCTGAATAGAATACCCATGAGGACATTACTTGATTTTGAAAAACCCATTGCCGAGTTGGAAAATAAATTGGCCGAAATGAAGCGGCTTGCCCAAGAAAACAACGTGGATGTTTCGGAAGCAGTTCATACCTTAGAGGCCAAAATTGATGAGCTTCGGCAAGAAACATCTGACAATCTGACTCGCTGGCAGCGGGTCCAGCTTTCTCGTCACCCTGACCGCCCCTATTCATTAGACTATATCGAACTCCTTTGCTCCGAATTTGTTGAGCTTCATGGTGACCGTAATTTTAGAGATGACCCTGCTATGGTGGGTGGATTTGGTGAAATTGACGGGCAAACGGTGATGATTATTGGTCAGCAAAAAGGCCGTAATACCAAGCAACGCCAGTACCGCAACTTCGGGATGGCTAACCCAGAAGGCTATCGTAAAGCTCTGCGGTTGATGAAATTGGCTGAAAAATTCAACAAACCCATCATTACGCTGATTGACACCCCTGGTGCCTATCCGGGCTTAGAGGCTGAAGAACGGGGTCAAGGCGAGGCCATAGCTCGCAACCTCAAAGAGATGTTTATGCTCAAAGTGCCTGTCATTTGTATTGTGATTGGAGAAGGTGCTTCGGGCGGTGCGTTGGGAATTGCCATTGGCGACCGGGTGTTGATGCTCGAAAATTCGTGGTACTCGGTGATTTCTCCCGAAAACTGTTCTACTATCTTATGGAGAACGTGGAATTTTAAAGAGCAAGCAGCCGAGGCTCTCAAGCTGACAGCTAAAGACATGCATGGTAACCATTTGGTAGATGGCATCATTCCTGAGCCAATTGGTGGGGCACATTTGGACTATCCACTCATGGCCGATACGTTGAAACAAGCCATACTTGAGTGCATAGCAGAATTATCAAAACTTTCGCCTGAAGACCGAATCAACGAACGTATCGAAAAGTTTGGTTCGATGGGGGTCGTTGTTGAATAATCTTTACGCTCCTCAGAAGTAGGTACTCGCCTAACCTCGTCAACTATATGAAACCACTGGAAATCAAGAATTTAATTTTCGACATGGGGAATGTCATCATTGACATTGACCCTCCTCGCACCATGCAAGCCTTTGCCGACTTGGCAGGGGTGGAGTTGAGTGTGGTGTTGGATAAAATTCGAGAAACGCAGTTGTTTCACCGCCATGAGTCAGGTCAAATTGACGAACATGAACTTCGTAACATTTTCCGAGAAGAACTCAATGGCAACTGGGCCGATGCAGAATTAGATAGTTGCTGGAATGCCTTGTTGTTTCCTTTGCCAAAAGAACGTTTGCACCTGCTCGAATCGTTGGGTCAACACTTTAAAGTGTACTTACTGAGCAATACCAATGCTATTCACTTGCGAGAAATTGATCGACAAGCGCAGTTGCTAACAGGGCAACCTTACGAGACTCTGTTTGAGCAGTTGTTTCTGTCGTACAAAATGGGTAAGATGAAGCCTCATCTTAGTATATACGAACAGACGTTGGCAGATGCAGGTATCTTGGGGAGTGAAAGCCTTTTTATTGACGATGTGCTGGACAATGTAAATGCCGCCAATCAAGCGGGTATTCACACCATCTACCACAACCCAAAGCAACATACTATCTTAGATTATTTTGATGGCCATACCATTCGTTCTGAGTTTGTAACCTGGGTAAATAGTTAATCCATTCCTTGATTTCAACAAGAAAACCACTCATTCACCTTGAATCGTCGTCAGCGCACTTACCTACTCCAAGCCATTTTATTCATAGCTACGCTCATTACTACCACTATAGCGGGGGCTGAATGGACGTGGGGAAGTTCGTTCCTGAATCCGTTTCGTGAAATGGGCTGGACGCAGTTTTGGAGTGGAACTAAATTTTCTGTGCCTTTCTTGGCGATTTTGACCATTCATGAATTTGGCCACTATTTTACGGCAAAGTACAATCGCATTAAAGTGACGCTTCCGTTTTATATTCCGATTTGGCTGGGGCCTGTCACCAGCATTGGAACCATGGGGGCTTTTATACGCATTAAAAGCAAAATCAAATCGGCCAGAGGTTATTTTGATGTGGGTATTGCTGGCCCCTTAGCAGGATTTGTAGCAGCCATAGGGCTTTTGTGGTACGGCTTTACACACCTCCCCAGCCTCGATTATCTTTTTACCATCCATCCTGAGTACAAACAATTTGGCAGTGACTACGCTGCCTTTGTGTATCAATCTAAGCAAGCCGGCAATGTGGCTTTGGGCGATAATTTAGTGTTTTGGTTTTTCAAAAAATATGTAGTAACCGACCCTAAGCTGATACCGTCTCCTTACGAAATCATTCATTATCCCTACCTGTTTGCAGGCTACTTAGCTCTGTTTTTTACCGCACTCAATCTGATTCCAATTGGACAACTCGATGGCGGGCACATTCTTTACGCCCTCATCGGGAGTAAACGTCATCGAGTCGTATCGCCTGTGTTATTTGTCTTGTTTATCACGTATGCTGGCATTGGCACGTATCGAATTGAAGATTTTGCCATCCATGACAATGGATTGTTTTTGGAGCAAGTCGGCTATGCTGCACTTTATATTTTCTTTTTGTTTTATAGTTGCCGCCGCACTGTTGAGTTACCCATCAATGCCGTCATCATGGCGTTGAGTATTTTTTTAGCCCAACTTTTGTTAGCAATGGTGCTACCGCACCTAACGGGCAATTCAGTATTCTTACCATTTACCTTTGTTTTAGGTCGTTTTTTGGGTGTCTATCATCCACCTGCCGAGGATGAAGCCCCTCTAGACTGGAAGCGGCAGATTTTGGGCTGGTTGGCCTTACTTATCTTTGTTGTCTGTATGAGTCCAGAGCCATTTTTGATGGATTAGTCAACATAGAAGCCCTGCATTACCCTTTTAATAGCTTGTTCTACTAACCACCACATGATTTTTTCTCGGACAATTGCTATACTTGCAACTTCAAAGAACGAATGTCTAATACACTCCATCTATGTTGAGAAAAATAATTAATTGGCTTGCCATCACGACCTACAAAGCTTGTGGCTGGACTATCGTTGGGGCATTTCCGATTGACACTAAAAAATATCCCAAGACGATTTTGGCGATAGCCCCACATAATACAGCTTGGGACGTTCCTATCGGGTTGGGAGTACGCCCTCAGATGGGGCAACAAGTTGGATTTTTAGGAAAAAAAGAATTGTTTGTTGGTGTCTTAGGTCCATTTTTTAAAGCCCTAGGCGGAACCCCCGTTGATCGAACCGCCCCGCATGGTTTGGTGGGTAAAGTAGTCCGAATTTTTAACTCCAAAGAGGTTTATTCAATAGCCATCACACCCGAAGGGACCAGAAGAAACGTAAAAGAACTCAAACGAGGTTTTTATCACATGGCGATAGAGGCCAAAGCCGCAATTGTGATGATTGGCTTTGACTTCCCTCGCAAGACGGTCATCTTTGAGGAGCCATTCTTTCCATCCGGAAACTGGAATGAAGATAAAGTAAAATTAGCAACATTTTTTTCCACCATCCAAGGGCCTCAAAAAGACTGGATTAAGAATTATCTCAATGAAGCCAATTCGGGTAAGTAATTGCTAACTCAGACCTTTCTTTCTGAAAACGACAACATCCAAATTGCTGCTTATTTACTTGATAACCAACACCTTTAGATTCCATACTTATTAAAGCCTCAAAGCAGCAATTATTTTTTTAGTAGCTGGCGAAACGCAACTAAATGACAAAACAACACCACTGGTACGACAAACGAAGGCAACCAGATGAGTGGAAACTTCAAGACAGCCACATTGGGCTGGTCAAAGTTGATTTGCTGAACTACCGATGGGGCCGATAAGATACCATGCCCCACTACATTAAGTAGCAACAACAGCCCGATGACGTTCCAAACCAACAACGCATTTCGAGATAGGGATTGTTTGGTAAAATGCAGATAAGCTACAATTGGCGCCGAAATTCCAGTTAGAATATCAAAATTCCGACCTTCAAAGGTCATATCTTCAGGAATTTCACCACTCTTGAATAGCCAAAACAAGACAATTTCTACAAAAAATCGGCTAATGTGAAGGTATGTAAGATTTTGTAATGAAAGGTCTTCAATGAGTTTTTTCCCCCACGTACTATTGAATAAATAGATTATAAAAAGCAGGGGAGGCAAAATAGCAACTGCCAATCGAGGAGGAACGCCTGAAGTAACTAAATAAAATCCTTTGATTGACAAAACAGCCTGAACAATAAGCCATAAGACCAATCCACCATACACCCGAACGTAGGTTTGGTTAGTGGTTACATCTCTGACCAGTTGTACAAAACGATGCAATAACCCAAAGGTAATGAGGACAAACAAGGCAGAAGCATGAGATGGCAATTCGGTACTTAACATAGTCAATTGATATTTTGGTTTGAAAGTAGGTCTTTTTTCTTACATTTTTCAAAAACACCCTCTAACTTTGAGGAATAAACCGTACCCAATTCTTGAATTTTAGTAACCCAACATTAGGGTAAGTATAAAATTCAATACAAGCGATTCTTTACAACGTGGCACGTCCTCCCAAACACGCTGAAGTACCCAAAAAAGGAGACAAAAACGCTCCCAAAGAGACCCCTCTGAACCGCCAATACAATTTGATTAAAGCCAAATATCCTGGCGCCATCTTGTTGTTTAGAGTTGGTGATTTTTATGAAACATTTGGTGAAGATGCCGTAAAGGCCAGTAAAATCTTAGGCATTGTCCTGACCAAACGCCATAACGGATCGGCAGATGAAACTCCCTTGGCTGGATTTCCGCACCATTCACTAGATACGTATTTACCCAAATTGGTGCGAGCGGGCGAGCGAGTGGCCATTTGTGACCAATTAGAAGACCCTGCTTTTGCCAAAGGAATCGTACGTCGTGGAGTAACCGAATTAGTCACACCCGGCGTTTCGTTTAACGATACAGTGCTAGATATGAAGCAAAATAATTATCTAGCTGCTATTCACTTCGGAAAAGAAATCATCGGTATTTCGCTGTTGGATGTCTCAACAGGTGAATACCTAACCACTCAAGGAACGCCTGCTTATATCGAAAAACTACTTCAAAGTTTTGCCCCTGCCGAAGTTTTATATTGCAAAAAAAACCGAACCGATTTTCAAGGCTTTTTTGGTGATAAATTCAATACATTTCAATTAGACGATTGGGCGTTTACTCTTGACTATGCCTATCCCCTACTCACCCAGCACTTCAAGACTAATTCTCTGAAAGGGTTTGGTGTAGAAAACCTGCATGAAGGAGTGATTGCAGCAGGGGTCATTTTACACTATTTGCATGCCACCGAGCATAAAGAAATAGGGCATATTGTACGTCTCACTCGCTTAGAAGAGGACAAGTACGTCTGGCTTGACCGTTTCACCATTCGCAATCTGGAGTTACTCCATCCTCAGCAAGAAGGCGGTGTGCCCTTGATTCAAATTTTGGATCAAACCGTTACGCCTATGGGGGCTCGCTTAATGCGAAAATGGCTAGTATTGCCGTTAAAAGATAAAACACCTATTGACGAGCGATTGAATACCGTAGCGTATTTCAAAGAAAATAATGATTTTTTGGAGCTAGTCCTGCATCACCTCAAGCAAATTGGTGATTTGGAAAGGCTGATTTCAAAAGTGGCCGTGCGGCGAATCAATCCTCGTGAAATGCTGAGTTTGAAACGTGCCTTAGCTCATATTTTACCAATCAAATCGGCTCTTTCCCAACAAGTTCAGGAAAATCCACAAGCGGCCAACCTACGCAAGTATGTGGACCAACTCAACTCATGTGACTTTTTATTGGAGAAAATTGAAAATGAATTGAGAGAAGACCCTCCGTTGGTTACAAACCAAGGAGGTATGATCAAATCAGGCATCAATGCAGAGTTGGATGGATTACATGAAATTGCTTTTGCAGGTAAGGATTTTTTGGTACAAGTTCAGAATCGGGAAATTGAACGAACGGGTATTACTTCGCTCAAAGTAGCTTTTAATAAAGTGTTTGGTTATTATTTGGAAGTTACCAATGCCCACAAAAACCGAGTACCTGATGATTGGATCCGAAAACAAACCTTGGTCAATGCAGAACGCTACATTACGCCAGAGTTAAAAGAATATGAAGACAAGATTTTAACAGCCGAAGAGCGAATTTTTTCGATAGAACAAAGGCTTTTCAATGACTTAGTTCATGTTGCCAATGACTACGTTGTGCCCATCCAACAAAATGCTAAGGTTTTGGCAGTGTTGGATTCATTGGTCAGTTTTGCAAGAGTAGCCGATAAGAACAAATATGCTCGCCCTCAGATTAATGACTCAAAGGTAATTGACATTAAAGAAGGGCGGCATCCTGTTATTGAACAGCAACTTCCACTTGGCGAAAGTTTTGTACCGAATGATTTGTATTTGGATGATAAAAACCAACAAATCATCATCATCACTGGCCCAAACATGGCTGGCAAATCGGCCTTACTGCGGCAAACTGCCTTGATTGTACTCATGGCCCAAATGGGCAGTTTTGTACCGGCTACGGAAGCGGAAATCGGATTGGTGGATAAAATTTTTACCCGTGTAGGTGCCTCTGACAACCTCAGCCGAGGCGAGAGTACCTTTATGGTGGAAATGACCGAAACGGCCAGTATTTTGAACAATTTGAGTGAGCGTAGTTTGATTTTGATGGACGAAATTGGCCGAGGGACCAGTACCTACGACGGAGTAAGCATTGCGTGGAGTATTGCTGAATACTTGCATAATCACACTAAATTTAAGCCAAAAACGCTCTTTGCCACACATTACCATGAGTTAAATCAACTGACTGAAGATTTTCCACGCATCAAGAACTTCAACGTGGCGGTCAAAGAAGTCCAGAATAAAGTAATTTTCTTGCGGAAATTAGTAGAGGGCGGTAGTGAACACAGTTTTGGGATTCATGTAGCTCAAATGGCGGGAATGCCCCCGCAAATTATCAAGCGAGCCACTGAAATTTTGATTCACTTAGAGCGAGACCATATTCAAGAACATCGAGATGATAAGCTCAAAGAACTCCCCAAACACACGCATCAATTAAGTATTTTTGAAATTGAACCAGATAAACGGTTCTCTCGAATCCAAGAATTGATGGCCAAAATTGACATCAACGCCATCTCTCCCATCGAGGCTCTATTAAAACTCAACGAAGTGAAGCGACTCTTAGAAGGGTAAGTAGTTACTAAAAATTAGTTATTGGCGGTCCGCCGCTGCGGTTGTTTGACTTCCATAACTTGGTAAATATCAGAGCAATACAAACTGAAAAGATTAACAATTTTAATTTAATACAAACCATTGTTAATCAAGTACTTAAATACAATTGGGGGATTATATAATCACAACCTCTCTGCTATAACATTCCTCCTTGGTCGGAGCCGTAACGTCGTATTTTCTGCTTGAGGATTTCGAGATAAATACTACCTCAAAACTAGAAAATTGACTTCCCCATCATCCAATTATTTCCTTTTCTGACCATTTAATAATTTCACAATCAGTTAATTTGATTTTACAAGCAATTATCTTAAACTTGTGAAATCTCTTTTCTCCATTTCTCCCATTTTTCATCTAAAACCCTTTTTACCCATGAAGCAAAAGCTATCATCTTTTTATTGGGGCTTATTATCGCTATTTGTGCTGATGAGTCTGAATGGGGTTGCTGGTTCAAATGACCCAACGACGCCCCACAAAGAAAAAACACCTACAGTAAAGACTTGGAACGGGCTTGAACCCACCTTGTTGGTAGAAACGGCCAAACCTAACGTAATCACAGAGGCGCCGTTAGCTCCTGCTCCTTGCAGTACTTCTATTTCTGTACCATCGACAACAGTTTGTACTGGAACTGCTATCATTCTCACTGCCAGCTCTGGCACCACCTATAGCTGGAACTATGCAGGGGTATTTACCAGTACTACGTCAAATCCAACTGCATCTACCTTGCAGGTAGTACCAGGAGGGAGTGGCATACTTTCATTTACTGTAACGGCTACCGTTACCGGAAACACGGCTTGTAGTACTGCCAGTGCTTCTGTCACAGTATCTTCTGTTTATATCCCCGCAGCTATCGGCACTCCATCCCCATCGGGTACTATCTGCGCTGGAAACACCGTATCGCTCACTGCTTCAGGTGGTAGTAGCTATTCTTGGGCTAAGACAGGTGGGCTGCCTGGTGGATTCAACGCTACGAGTGCAACACCGAGTTTCACATCAGGCACGACTGATTCCGGAACCTATACAGTAACGGTGACAGGCCCCAACAGTTGCACGAACACTGCTTCGCTCAGTTTGAGTATTAATCCTTTACCAACGGCTACGATTTCGATAACTTCTCCATTAGTCCCTATTTGTTCGGGAGTAACGGTCAATCTCTCGGTTTCTGGTGGAACTTCCTACTCGTGGGATAAAACTGGAGGGCTGCCAGGAGGTTTTTCTTCTACCAGTAGCACTCCAAGTTTTACAGCCACTACTTCCGCCACAGGCACTTATACAGTAACAGTCTCATCATCTGTAAGTTGTACCTCAACGGCAACCTTTAGCTTGTCGGTTAACCCCTTACCAACAGCCAGTGTAAGTGTTACCTCACCAGCAGGTACAATTTGCTCGGGGGTGACAGTATCCCTTTCAGCTTCGGGTGGTACTACTTATTCTTGGGATAAAACCGGAGGATTGCCGGGTGGATTTGTTGCAAGCTCTGCCACTCCGAGCTTTACTTCATCTACGGCTAATACCGGCACTTACTCTGTAACGGTTTCTTCATCGGCTAGTTGTACAGCTACGGCTTCGCTGAGTCTATCCGTAGAAGCTACCCCAACTGCTTCGGTAAGTATTTCTTCACCTGTGGGTGTTATTTGTACGGGTGTAACTGTCACTCTTTCCGCTTCAGGTGGTACTACTTACTCATGGAACAAAACAGGTGGGTTACCAGCTGGATTTACTTCATCTAGTAGTACTCCTAGCTTTACTGCTGTTACTGCTGCTACAGGCACCTATACTGTTACCGTTTTCTCTTCGGCAAACTGCTCTGCCACTGCAACCGTCAGCTTGAGTGTTAATGTTACACCAACAGCCAGTGTAAGTGTTACCTCGCCAGCAGGTACAATTTGCTCGGGGGTGACGGTATCCCTTTCTGCTTCGGGTGGTACTACTTATTCTTGGGCTAAAACAGGTGGGTTACCGGGTGGTTTTGTTGCAAGTTCTGCCACTCCGAGCTTTACTTCATCTACGGCTAATACCGGCACTTACTCTGTAACGGTTTCTTCTTCGGCTAGTTGTACCGCTACGACTTCACTGAGTCTATCCGTTGAAGCTACCCCAACTGCTTCGGTAAGTATTTCTTCACCTGTAGGTGTTATTTGTACGGGTGTAACTGTCACTCTTTCCGCTTCAGGTGGTACTACTTACTCATGGAACAAAACAGGTGGGTTACCAGATGGATTCTCTTCGTCTAGCAGTGCCCCTAGTTTTACAGCTATTACTTCTGCCACAGGCACTTACACCGTTACTGTTTTCTCTTCGGCTAATTGCTCTGCTACTGCTACTGTCAGCTTGAGTGTTAATGTTACACCAACAGCCAGTGTAAGTGTTACCTCGCCAGCAGGTACAATTTGCTCGGGTGTGACGGTATCCCTTTCTGCTTCGGGTGGTGCTAC
Source organism: Spirosomataceae bacterium (assembly GCA_046329195.1). Lineage (GTDB taxonomy): Bacteria > Bacteroidota > Bacteroidia > Cytophagales > Spirosomataceae > JAXLVB01. The sequence goes on from JAXLVB010000002.1 coordinate 1,308,274, forward strand.
CTATTCTTGGGCTAAAACAGGTGGGTTACCAGGTGGATTTGTTGCAAGCTCTGCCACTCCGAGCTTTACTTCATCTACGGCTAATACCGGCACTTACTCTGTAACGGTTTCTTCATCGGCTAGTTGTACCGCTACGGCTTCACTGAGTCTATCCGTAGAAGCTACCCCAACTGCTTCGGTAAGTATTATTTCACCTGCAGGTGTCATTTGTGCTGGTGTAAACGTCGTCCTTTCCGCTTCAGGTGGTACTACTTACTCATGGAACAAAACAGGTGGGTTACCAGGTGGATTCACTTCGTCTATTAGTACCCCTAGTTTTACAGCCCTTACATCTGCATCTGGTACCTATACTGTAACTGTTAGTAGTTCTGCAAGTTGCACCAACTCTACAACGTTGAGTCTAACAGTTATTTCTCTGCCAACTCCTGTTGCCACACTATTGTCACCTAGCGGTTTAATTTGCCCCGGCAATACAGTTAGTCTTGTTTCTACTGGAACAGGAACATTTTCGTGGGGTAAATCTGGAGGATTGCCTGTAGGATTTAATTCTACCATTAGCAATCCAAGCTTTAGCGCAACCACAACAGCAACAGGCGTTTATACCGTAACTCTAACAACTGCCGGATGTAGCAATACTGCTTCTGTATCAGTTTTTGTTACACCACCAGTAATAACACCAAGTTCAAATTCACCTATTTGCGAAAACGGCAACATTTCGCTTTCGGCTACAGGTGGTCCAGGAGCATTCAATTGGAGCGGCCCGTCTGCTTACTCGTCAACCGATCAAAACCCAGCTATCGCTAATGCTACTACAGCCTACAATGGAGTCTATTCTGTGACTGTTACTGGAACCGGCATTTGTTCGGCTTCGGCTACTATATCTGTTCGAGTAGCAGTTCCAGTAAAAGCATCGTTTACCACCTCTACCGGCAAAAACTACATTTGTGCTGAACCCGGTAGTACGGTTACGCTGGTAGCTCCGTATCGAGATGATGTAATTTATTCTTGGTACTCTAATAGTGCCCCTGTAGCCAATTCAAACAATAATATGTTGGTAACAACAGAGGCGGGTCCTTATTGGGTGGTAATGAAGGGCATTGGCGGATGTACAAATACAGACTCTTCTCCACTTAAGTACATTTTAAGAGCTGCTTTGGTAGGTCCTACCGCAGCCAGTACCGTTACTTCTGCAAGTATCAAATTAGAAGCAAACCCACCAAGCTTAAAATATACATGGGAAGGCCCAGCTGGCTTTAGCAGTAATGCTCGTACTCCGTCTATCGCAAGCCCGACCGTTGCAAATGCTGGTACTTATACTGTTACGGTTTCAGTGTTGAGTACTGGTTGTTCTGCCACAGCTACAACGGCTGTAAATATAGCAGCGCCACGGGTGGCTGCTCCTGAACCAACGGGGCAATCGGTGATTATTACTACGTATCCAAATCCAGCTGACCAGCAGATTAATGTGACGGTTCAGTTGCCAAGAGCAGGCACTGTTAAACTCAGGTTAGTCAACGAATTAGGAAACACCCTGGGTGAATGGCAGCTCAATGAAAAAACCACTCGACATGAAGCTACGATTGATATCAGCAAATTTAAAGCTGGCACGTATATCATTCAAGCCGAAAACGATTCAAAAACGGTTGCTAAAAAAGTACTGAAAAAAGAATAAGCAATCTCTTGCCAACAAAAAAGCCGCCTCAGAGGGCGGCTTTTTTGTTGGCAGTTTTAGTAAAAAACAAGTAATAGGAATCACAAAACTATATATAACGCTCCTTTTTAGCTTTTTCGAGGGCTTCGGCTTTGGAGTGGACTTCGAGTTTCCAGTAAATATTCTTGATGTGCGTTCGGACGGTCTCCCGATCGATGAATAACTCATCGGCAATGTTGGAGTAGCTTTTGCCTTTTGCCAACAACTCCAACACTTCCGTTTCCCGATTGGAAAGCGGCGAATGTGGATTTTTTTGAAACGACGCTACTACCATTCTGGCAATATTGGTACTCATGGGAGCGCCTCCACTAGTAATTTCTCGAATAGCTTCTTTTAAGCGATTGGGAGGCAAGTTTTTGGTTAGGTATCCCCCTGCCCCGGCACAAAGGGCTTTGAACACCAGTTCGTCGTTTTCATAAACCGTAATCACAATCACCTGAATCGTTGGAAACAACTTCTTCACTCGTTCAATCCCCTCAATTCCGTTCATTTTGGGCAGTTCGATGTCCATCAACACGACGTTAGGACGGTCATAAGCAAGGTTGCTCAAAAACTCTTCGCAGCTGCGATAGGTGTTTACTACGTTAAACTCCTCATGCTCATTCAGTAGCAGGGCAAATCCTTCACGGATTACCTCATCGTCTTCTACAATACAAATTCGGGTAGTTTTAGAGTAGTTCACGTCAATGTAAGTTTAATCTGTGTTCCTTTTTGAGAAGCTGAACTAATTTCTAATTCAGCTTTTATCTTCTCTGCACGGCTCTTCATGTTCTGAATACCTTGTCCTTTGCCTTGTACAGTTCCAATACCTTTGCCGTTGTCTTTCCAAATAAGTTGGAAACCTTCTGGGTTAAGGCTAATGTCGAGGCTGACTTCACTGGCATTGGCATACTTGAGTGTATTGGTAATTGCCTCCTTGAAAATCATCACCAAATGACGACTGATGCCAGGGTTAAACACCAAGCTACGTAATTCTTCATGGATTCCATCGCAGTGAAACCGAATCTGGCTTTTATCAATGACTTCTTCGCCGTAGTCTTTTATCCTGACTGCTACTTCATACAGGTTATCGTGTTCGGGGCTAATAGACCAAATGAAGTCCTTCGTACCTTGATAAAGTCGATTGGCATTATCAGCAATTTTGGTCAGCAGTGCCGTGGCTTCTTCTTCGTTTTGGTGCTTAATTTTGTTTTTGACTAACTCGGTCAACAACGAAATCCTTGTTAATGAATTCCCAAACTCATCGTGCATATCTTGCGCTGCCAATTTTTTAACTTTCTCGTTTTCTTCCAGCTTCACTCGCTCTAATTCAACCAAATGTTTCACTTTTATCTGAACTCGAATCCGATAAAGGAGAGCAATGATACCCACTACCATTAGCAAGGCCATCCAATAAAACCACCACGTTTGCCAAAATGAGGGCTTTATCAGAATGGTTACTTTTAAAATTTGTTTTTCGTTCCAAACACCCTGATTATTAGCACTTTTAATTTGCAGCTCATATTCGCCATGCGGCAAGTTGGTAAAGCTAATGTCTCGCTGTTGCTTAGCAAGAATCCAATTTTCATGAAATCCAATCAGCCGATAAGCATATTCGTTTTTGAGAGCATTGGTATAATCTAACGCTGCCAATCGTATCGAAAAGAAATTCTGGTCATAATCTAAGACCACTTTATTGCCTAAGCTATCTAAATCAAGTTCTTCTCCAAAAATCCGAAACGACGCCAATACAGTTTGTGATAGGTGCTGATTCTGAAGGGCTTTGGATGGATAAAAGCTAATAAGCCCGCCTAGTCCGCCAAAGAATATCTCCCCATCTGAAGCTCGGTGAAAGGCACCTGAGTTAAATTCATTAATAGATAGACCATCGTTGGCATCGAAGTTGTGAAAGGTTTCTGTGTGAGGATCAAAGCGTGAAATACCTCGGTTGGTACTTACCCAAATCATACCGTCGGCATCCGTTACTCCCCCATACACAAACGAATTAGATAGGCCATTTTTTTCGTTAAAGTGCCTAAAAACTAATCTGCTATTTTTCCAAATTGCTTTACTGATGCCTTTCGGCGTGCAAATCCAAGCCACCTTGTTGGTATCCAAAATAACATTCAAAACCAAGTTATCTGGAAGCCCTTCTCGATTGGTGGGTTCATACACATATTGCTGTACAGAACCATCTGGTTTTTGAATAAACAACCCGATACTGGTAGCGAACCAATAATTGCCTGACCCATCCTGCTTCATATCGCTAACAGCCTGTATTTCAACCTGTTTACTTCCAATATGAAAGGTTTTCCAAGTATGCTGCTGTCCTTTTTCATCTCGCATCCATAAGTAGCCCACTGTTCCAACCCAAAATCGGTGTTTGGTATCTTCATACAATTTCAAAATAAGCGGTTGATGGTGTTGGTCATTAGGAGGTAAAGAATACGCCTTAAACTTCTGATTAACAGCATCGTACTGCCAAAGCCCTTCATCAGAAGCAACCCAAAGTTGCCCTGTATGGTCTTTAATAATACTTTGAATCCGATTTTTAAATCGGTTTTGTGTATCAAAAATGTATTTTTTATAGACTCCTTTCTTCGTGTCAATCTTAAACAGTCCATTCAACGTACCAACCCAAAGCTGATGATTTTGGTCTTTCCAAATCGAGTGAAACGATTTGGAGCGAGTGTTTTCGTGCTGTAGTAGTTCCTGCCAGTGCCTAAATCCATTTTTTGACCGACAATACTTAAAAACACCCGACTCCGCCGTGCCAATCCAAATAACATCCTCTTGGGGATCATTACTTTCGTAAATAGTCAAAATGGTCTTGTTATTTTTTTCATCATCGCCATCTTCAAATACCTTGATATTTTTGAGAAATGACAAGGCAGCGTTTGCTCCTACTTGATAGCAATGGATACCTTTAGTGGCTGTGCCTATCCACACTACTTGATAGCGGTCCACAAACACACTGGTCAATAATTCGCCATTCAGATGCAAATCGGGGGTGATGTCTTGAATCGTGTTGTTTTTTAAAGAATATCGATAAAGGTGTTCTCTCGTAACCAACCAAATAGTGCCTTTTTGGTCAGCAAACAGTCGAATAATTTGGTCTTTAGCTTCAAAAGCAATCGTACTCAATTGGCCTCCTCGGTACAGTTTATTGTGCTTGGCAAGCCAAACTTCGCCCGACTCATCCCTCGCCAGTCGAATAACCCCTGGTTCTTTATCAGGCAAAGCCAGTGCCTTTACCGTTGGCTTATTCGCTGTATAATTGAGCACCCAAAGTCCCCCTAACGTACCCACCCATTGGTTATGCTGGTTATCTTCTGTAATGGAAGTCACGTAATTGGCCTCAAAGCCACGCCCAAACAGATTGACCAACCGAACAAAGCCACCTTGCCGCTTGATGTTAAGTCCAGCTTTGGTTCCTACCCAAAGTCGTTGTTTCGAATCTTCAAAGAGGCAGTTGATGTCTTCGCTGCTGAGGCTCTTTTCTTCAAATGAATTTCGGGAAAATTTCCTAAAATCATAACCATCAAACCGATTCAGCCCGTCTTGTGTACCCAGCCACATGTATCCCTTGGAATCTTTGAGCACACAACGCACTTCGCTCTGACTGAGCCCCTGATTAACAGATAGTTGGTCTAATTCATCTTGTAACGCAGCATAACTATTGAGAGATAAGAAAAACACGCAAGCTCCCAACAATCCGTTTAGAGTACGGCTCTTCTGGGAAACAGCACGCTGAATTATGTTCCAAAAAAACTGAAAGGCAAATAGCATATTTTTATCCCCTAACTAACGGTCATTCAACCTTACAAGATACAGAAAAGGGCTGTTGTCAGGTACATTGACATCAATTATTTCTATCAAAAGTAGTGTAACTTCTAAACAAAAACTTCACCCAATCAGGGGGATTTAAAAAAGATTGATTTTCTTGCAAGCAAATTTTGGGCATTATGACGCAGTTACACTATACCATTGCGATTGATACTGGCGGCACCTTCACTGATTGTATTGCTTCTGACTCTACTGGAAAACAATACCGACAAAAAGTACTGAGTAATAGCACCTTGAGAGGGAGTGCCACGGCAAACACAGCCGATATGCTTATAGCAATCAGTACCCATTGGGGGTTGTCAAAAGATATTCTAAAAGGGTATCAACTGAGGGCTTTGGAGTATGATTTTGTTACTACAGTAGTGACTTTTGAGCCCTATTTGCTTCACCTTCAACTTGCCCATGCTGTTCCTATCGAATTACATAATCAACCCTTTAGTTTTGAGCTGACTGCCTTTGAAGAAGCGCCTGTTTTAGCCGCTCGTTTAGTGACCGAAACCGCTCTGGATGAGCCTTTTCCGCCCATGTATATGAAGTTAGGCTCTACCAAAGGAACCAATGCGTTATTAGAGCTTAAAGGTGCTCCTACGGCTTTTTTTGTAACCAAGGGATTCAAAGATTTATTACGGATTGGTAATCAGGCTCGTCCTGATATATTTGCCTTAAATATTGTAAAAGCCCCGCCGCTACATCAGATCGTCATCGAAATACCCGAACAGACAGATAGTCAAGGAAATACCTTAGTCCCCATTCACTGGGCTACCCTTGAGCAAGCCGTTAAAACTCTTCACCAGCAGGGCATTAAGTCCGTTGCAGTATGTCTTAAAAATGCCTATAAAAATCCAACTCATGAGCAGACACTTGCTCTATTTTTGAGAAAGCATTTCGCTTATGTGTCGGTTTCGACAGAGCTGTCGCCGCAAATCAAATTTTTAAATCGTGCCGAAACCGCCGTAGTCAATGCGTATTTGTCTCCCGTCATTGACGACTATTTGAGTAATATCACCCAGAAACTGCCGCCTAATTCGCTCCAAGTAATGACCAGTGCAGGCAATTTGGTAAAGGCCGACTTGTTTGAGCCCAAAGACAGTCTTTTTAGTGGACCAGCAGGGGGAGTAGTGGGTGCATCGGTAATTGGTAAACGATTAGGATATACCCAACTCATTACGTTCGACATGGGCGGCACCAGCACCGACGTGGCTCGCTACGACGGTGATTTCGATTTTCAGTTTGAGCAACGTATTGGTCAAACGCATATTTTTAGCCCTTCGTTAGCCATCGAAACCGTAGCGGCAGGAGGTGGCTCCATCTGCTATTTTGACGGCTTTAAGTTATGTGTAGGACCTGAGTCGGCAGGAGCAAAACCTGGACCTGCTTGTTATGGTGCTGGTGGCCCGCTTACCATTACAGATGTAAATCTACTACTTGGACGACTTGATATTCAACAATTTAGCATTCCAGTATTTCCTCATAAAGCGCAAGAACGACTTCAAGAGCTTCAACAGCAAATTGGGCAAGCCACCGGTAAAGAAACACACCCTACGGAGCTTCTACTGGGTTTTGTGCAAATTGCCAACGAAAAAATGGCAGAGGCCGTTCGTAAAATATCCATTGCCAAAGGATATGATCCTTCCGAATATGCCTTGGTATCGTTTGGAGGAGCTGGTGGGCTTCATGCTTGCGGCATCGCCGATTTATTGAACATCAAAACCATCCTCTTGCCGCAAGATGCTGGTTTACTAAGTGCATTTGGCATCAGTAAAGCACCTATTGAGCGCTTTGCCGAGCGCAATGTCCTGCTACCTTTTGAGCCAGAAAACGTAGCTATCTTAATGCAAATTGTAGCACAATTGCAACTCGAAGCCATTGACAAAGTGGCCAAAGAGGGCATTGCTCCTTCGGGCATCTTGATTCGCAAAAAACTGGCCTTTCTGCGATTGACTGGTCAAGACTCAAGTCTTGAGGTTGAACTCTCTGACTTTGAGAGTACATTTCAAGCTTTTCGACAAAAATACCTTTCTATTTATGGGTATTGGAATACCCAACGAGGCATTGAAATGGAGTCAATTCGGGTAATCGCTACCGAAATACAGACGGTAGAATCTCCTATTATTGAACGCCCTCTCTCCTACCCAGCCGCCGCATCGCACCATATTGTGGCCTATGTTAGTCAGCAACCAACGAAAATTCCAGTTTATTTACGAGAAAACATGGCTTCGGGAGCGTATGCAAATGGATTTGCCATTCTGACAGACCGATTCAGTACTTCGGTAGTGGAAGAGGGTTGGGGCTTTTCAGTAAAGCCCGATGGAACGGGAATAATCGAAAAACTACAAGCCAGTCAGCAGGCCTTCACGCAGTCGCAAGAGACTGAATTGGAGTTATTTATGAATCGCTTTACCTCTATTGCCGAAAACATGGGCGTAATGCTTCAGCGGACGTCGCTGTCGGTCAATGTGAAAGAACGCCTCGATTTCTCCTGCGCCTTAGTAGATGCCACAGGCGAACTCATTGCCAACGCTCCCCACATACCAGTGCATTTGGGCAGTCTTGGGGTATGCGTTAGGAGTGTAGCCCAAGCCATAACATTCCAAGAAGGGGATGTGGTTATCACGAACCATCCTGGTTACGGAGGGTCGCACTTGCCAGACATTACGCTCATTTCTGCTGTTTTTTCTGAACATCAGTTAGTGGGGTATGTCGTTAACCGTTGCCATCACGCCGAGGTGGGGGGCATACGTCCTGCTTCTATGCCACCTGATGCAAAAAACTTGGCAGAAGAGGGGGTGGTTATCCCACCCATGTATTTGGCCAGAGAAGGGAAAGTAGATTGGGAAATAATTCGTAAGGTGCTGAACGAGGCCATGTACCCCAGCCGATCAGTCGAAGAAAATTTAGCTGATTTGAATGCTGCTTTAGCCGCTAACCGTAATGGAGAGCAAGCTCTAATCGAGTTGGTTCGCTCGCAGGGCTTGGTTAAAGTTCATTTTTACATGGACTTACTGAAAAAATATTCGGCAGAAAAAGTAAGACAACGCTTGGCCCTGCTCGACCACCCTGTTTATAAAGCCACCGAAGCCCTCGATGATGGCAGCTTGCTTTGTGTGACGATTCGACGAAACGAGCAGGCAGAGAAACCTTTTACCATTGATTTCAGTGGTTCTGCTGGGGTTCATGCAGGAAATCTAAACGGGAATGAAGCTATTGTGCAAAGTGTGGTGGTGTATGTATTGCGTACGCTTCTGGCTGAGAAAATCCCTCTCAACGACGGGATTTTGCATCCTATTGAACTCATTATTCCAAAACAAAGCATTCTTAAACCTGATTTCCCTCCTAACCCATTGGATTGCCCTGCGGTAGTGGGGGGCAATGTGGAGTTAAGTCAACGACTAACCGACACGCTACTGAAAGCATTTGAGGTAGTGGCCTGTTCGCAAGGGACTATGAATAACACCTTGTTTGGCAACGCTACCTTTGGGTATTACGAAACAGTTTGTGGCGGATGCGGTGCTGGTAAGGGCTTCAACGGTGCTTCGGCGGTACATCATCACATGACGAATACTCGCATCACCGACCCCGAAATTATGGAATTGCGCTACCCCGTTCGTTTGCATCGGTTTGAGATTCGAGCGCATTCAGGCGGAAAAGGGCAATGGAATGGGGGAGATGGCATTGTTCGAGAGATTGAGTTTTTGGCTCCTGTTACTTTATCCATTCTTAGCCAACACCGCCAGGTAGCTCCTTATGGTTTAGCTGGAGGAGAAACAGGTCAAATAGGCAACCAAGTACTCATCCGTCAGGACGGAAGCGTAACCCCACTTCAAGGTATTGACGGAGCTGAACTAAGTGCAGGCGACCGATTGCTCTTACAAACGCCGGGAGGTGGGGGGTATGGGAAAACACCCGAATCCCCAGATTAACACTCGATTTTTTAGTTTGACCTATAATTTTTAAAGAAAAATTTGGATTTAATAAATTTATTATAGTACTTACGCAATATCAAATACAGATTGCCTCTATGAGAGTAGTATCCCTCATTTGTTTTGTAGTGCTAATCAGCCTCAAATCGCTGGCAAATCCAGTTTTCGGTTTTTCTTCTACCCGTTGTGACATAGTTCAGTCACAAATACCTCGCTTACCTCAGTCTTTTTTCTTACAAGCCGTGCCTGAAGTTGAGGAAACTCAAGAAGAAGACGGAGAGGTGTTTTCATCTCTTGGTGTATTCCTTACTGAAACTTCCTATTTTTTCACGGCGCCTTTCATTGTTGTTTCTACTACAGAATTCTTAGTATGTTCTATACCTTCTCAAAAAGCCAAGTGGTTTGTGCTATTCTGCAATCTTCGACTGTGAGCCTTCATTTACGTTTTTCTTTCTACTCTCCCAACAAATCCATCGTCTATTATGCGCTACTCTGCTTGTAGTTCATTTCGGTGTAAGTTTATAAGCAGTAAGCTGTTTTAAGGAAATTTCGAGGTGCCAAATTTCATAAGGCTTCACTTGCTATTTAAGTTCAAAATCACCACTGCGATAGCATATCAACTTACTAATCAACAACTTACAGCCACAAATTGGTACTGTAAAACCTAAAGACTTGTATCTATTATAGCCATGGAACATTTCATTTTAGCGATTAAACTGACTGTTTTGTTACTTCCCTTAGCTCTTGTGGTACCTACACAAGTAAAAGCTTGGTTTAGTTTACTCTTGACGGTTTATCTGGGAGTAACCAGCTGCTTTATGGCTGTTCAAGTGATAGAGCAAGGCACCCTGACTGATTCGTTAGGCATGGCTGGTATCCTTGGAGAAGTTACGATAAAAGTGGATGCCCTATCGGCTGTATTTATAATGATTGCTAATCTGATTGTGTTTTGCGCAGCGGTTTATGGGGTAGGTTACTTGAAAGCCTATCCAAATCGTCAAGCCCTTAGCTTACATGCCGTTGCCTTTAACCTCGTCCATGTTTCGATGATGTTGGTATGCAGCCTCCACAACATGTTGGCTTTCTTAATTGCTTGGGAGTTGATGTCTGTATCGGCGTTTTTAGCGATGATTTTTGAATACGAAAAGCCCGAAGTCATACGGGCAGGAATCAATTATCTGGTACAAATGCACATTAGCGTAGTATTTTTGATGATTGGCTTTGTGTGGGTTTTTCTGAAAACTGGCCAAATTGACTTTGATGGGCTTGCTCCTTTTATGGCCAAGCAGCCCAATTTTCCACTATTCCTGTGCTTTTTTATTGGTTTTGGCATCAAAGCGGGCTTTGTGCCCATGCACAGTTGGCTGCCTCATGCCCATCCAGCCGCCCCGTCGCACGTGTCAGGTATGATGTCTGGTGTAATTATTAAAATGGGCATTTTCGGTATTTTGCGGGTGATGGGATATGTACAATCTTCCCAAAAGGAAATCGGAATTTTTATCTTGGTTATTTCCTTAATAACAGGCATTTACGGCATTATCAATGCCATTATGCAACGAGACCTCAAACGAATGCTGGCCTTCCACAGCCTCGAAAACATCGGGATTATCGGTATTGGGCTGGGGCTTGGTATGTTAGGAATAGGCTTACACGATTATTCACTCGCTTTTTTGGGATTTGCAGGTGGGATTTTTCACGTCTTTAATCACTCCTTATTCAAATCGGCTCTATTTTTTGGAGCAGGAGCTATCTATCAACAAGCCCATACTCGAAATATCGAACAGTTAGGTGGACTGATCAAAAAAATGCCCCAAACGGCTATTATCTTCTTGATTGCCTCGCTTTCTATTAGCGGGCTTCCTCCTTTTAATGGCTTCATTTCGGAATTCTTGCTCTACAAAGGCATGATAGATGGACTCAATGCCGAAAACGTATCGTCCGAACTGTTGCTACTGGTCACGATTGTATTGTTGGTTCTAATCGGTGGGATGGCCGTTTTTGCGTTTACTAAGGCATTTGGGTTAATTTTCTTAGGAGTGGAACGAACCACCATGCCTGCTCATGCCCACGAAACCAACCTGATGACCCGATTGCCTCAATACCTCATCGTTGTGGTGATTATATCTATTGGTTTATTCCCTACTTACTACCTCCACCTCATTGCCCAGCCTATTCATGTGTTTGCCCCCAGTTTTCAGCCCATCCAAACGCATGCCGGTTCTGTGCTTACGCAGTTAGGCAAGGTTAGCGCTGTTTTCTTGGTGCTCTTAGCTGGTATTACAGCCCTGCGAACCTATGTGGTTCGGAAAAATGGGAAAAGTTACGGCCCCACTTGGGGATGCGGATATTTGGCCGGAAACAGCCGGATGCAATACACCGATGCCTCGTTTGTAGATTATTTCACTCAATTAGCCAAACCTCTGATAGGGTTCAAAACAGCCTACAAACCCATTCCCAAAAACGATATTTTTCCTAAAAATCGCTCCTTTGAGACTCACTCTTTTGACCTCATTGAAGTAAAATTATTGCTCAAGCCTATCAATTGGTTGATTCGCCAGTTAGATTACCTGGCGTTTATCCAGCGGGGCAAAGCGCAAAGCTATCTGTTGTATGGATTCTTGTTCATGCTCATTCTTTTTGTGTTGACAGTAACAGACCTCATCTAAGTAGCAAGCAGTTTTAGTCGATAGTACCTATTGCTTGTTGGGACATTGTATTTATACGATACGTACTTGTTCAAAATTCGTTTACAGTATTTTTCTGCTGGTCAACAGCATTTCATTTTACGATTACCGTATAATTGAGCACATCACAACCAACTGACACTTAACACGCTAAGTCATCCATTTCAAGATTCAAGGATATGATACCCATTTTACTCATTTTCGTGGCTTCGCTCTTTTTTGTCGGGATTCTGAATCAAACCAAGGCATTGGCCAGCGGGCGAAGAGGAGCAAGTTTAGTACAGCCTATTTACGATTACTTGCGTTTATTAAGTAAAAGTACAATATATAGTACCGATACCAGCGTAATTTTCAAAATTGCGCCTTCGGTTTATTTTACTTCTATTGTATGTGCCTGCCTTATGTTACCTATTGGTAGCCAAGCTGGTTTCATCTCTTTTGAGGGCGACTTCATCTTTTTTGCTTATTTACTGGGTTTGGGTAAGTTTTTTGCCATAATCGGAGCCTTAGATACAGGTAGTAGCTTTGAGGGGATGGGAGCCAACCGAGAAGCCCTCTACTCCATGCTTGCCGAGCCTGCTTTCTTTGTATTACTTGGCTCCTTTGCCATGTTTACAGGATATGACTCTTTTTATAGTATCTATCAAAATATTCACTTTGGCTCTTGGGTATCTTATTTATTAGCCTTATTGGCCGCTTACTTGCTGATTCAAATCACCATGATTGAAAACAGCCGTCTGCCTGTAGATGACCCCAAAACGCACCTTGAGCTTACGATGGTACACGAGGTGATGATTTTGGATAACAGTGGCTTTGATTTAGGTATGATTCTGTATGGCAATGCCCTCAAATTTGTGATGTACGGCACACTCATCGCTAATTTTTTCATTGCTCCTACCCTTTCTCTTCCTGTAGTCACGTTGCTTTTCGTGGTCATTCAAGTTGGTTTTGCCATCATAGCTGGGCTTCTCGAATCGTTCCGTGCACGCAATCGTATGAAAGCTAACCCACAAGGGATTTTTACCCTAACCAGCATCGCCATTTTAATTTTTTTCGGGATTCTTATCCTCATGAATAAGTTCTCACTTTGAAATAGCCTTACTATGATCAATCTACTCATCATTATTTTTACCATGACCCTCACCTATTTGGTGGTGGCTGGGCGGCTCGATACGTACATCCGAATCTTGGCCTTGCAGGGTTTTCTGTTGTTTGGCATTTCATTTCTGGGGTTACACGAAATAGACCTCCTCAACTTAGTTTTTATTTTGGTAGAAACACTTGTCTTTAAAGCGATTATAGTACCTTATTACACCCAAAAGTCCATAGATAGAAGCGGCGTGCGGCACGAAATTGAGCCTGATGTTCCCAACTTTTACTCTGTTCTTATTGTGATGACCTTCATTATGGGGAGCTTTGCTGTGGCCTATCAGTTGCATGACCAACACCTCCAAATCACCTATTTCACAGCCTCCCTTTCAACCATGCTGACGGGCTTGTATTTAATCTTTACTCGCAAAACTATCATTACACACGTGGTAGGTTACTTAGTTCTCGAAAATGGTATTTTTTTGCTTTCCTTAGCTTTTGGTGGCGAAATGCCCACACTCATCAACATAGCCATTTTGCTGGATATTTTCTCCAGTTTACTAATTCTCTTAATGATTATCAATCGGATAGGCGATGTGTTCAAGACTGTTCAAGTAGATTCTCTCAGCGATTTACAAGATTAAGCATATGGATATTCAAATTTTCTATTTCTTGTTGACGGCCATTTTGGCCACTGCTGGCTACATCATTCGTCGTAAGGTGGTGAGTTATCTCTTGCTCATTCCTTTTGTTGGGTTACAGATTTTTTACACGTATCATGCTTTTAGCAGCCTCAATCAAACAGAAGACCGCTATTTTAGAGCAGACCACATCAGCCTCATCTTCCTGACGGTATTGACTATCTTGTTGATCCCAACCATTTTGCACAGTTATGTCTATGCTGCCAGCCGTAACGATACTGAAAAAACGATTTCTATCCATAATGGCACCTTGATGATTCTGTTTGCAGCCATTACAGGAGCACTGGTTTCGTCGCATTTAGGTCAATTATGGGCCTTTACAGAGGCAAGTACCCTGTCTGCAACCGTGTTGATTTACAACAAGCAAGATGCCAACTCATTAGAAGCCGCTTGGAAATACGTCTTCATTTCGTCTATCGCTATTTCGTTAGCCTTCATTGGCATTCTGTTCTTAGGATTTGCAGCTCGTGATGCTGGTGTCAGCGAATTCGGCTTGGACGAACTTCGTCAGGCAGCGCCTAAGATGAGTCCAACTTGGATGAAAATGTCTTTTATCTTAATTGTGTGTGGTTTTAGTGGAAAAATGGGCATAGCCCCATTTTTTATGGTGGACATTGACGCCAAAGATCGGGCACCAACCCCTATTAGTGCCATTTTCGCCAGTGGATTTATCAACCTCGGCTTTGTAGCCATCCTACGGGTTTATGAAATCTTTGCAGGCACTTCGATACTTGGCTGGATGAACAACCTCCTCACCATTATAGGTTGCGTTTCTATCTTTTTTGCCACTTCTTACCTCCAACGGGTCAAAGGTTACAAACGAATGTTTGCCTACTCAGGCTTAGAACACGGCGGCATCGTTCTGTTGGCCTTAGCCGCAGGTGGGCTTGGTTACTTGGCCATGTTGTTTCATTTGGTTGTGCATTCTTTTGCCAAATCGAGTATGTTTTATCAAGTAGGGCAGGTATATCGAGTATTTTTACATAAAAGTATTGATAATACAGGCAACTACTTCAAACTGAATCCAGTAGGAGGAGTTGTTTTATTGATAGGTTTTTTCTGTGTTAATGCCATGCCTCCAACTGGCATGTTTTTGAGTGAATACCTGACGTTTCAGGCTATGTTTCAAGCCGATCGCATCATTCCAGCCGTTTTGGTTTTGATTTTATTAACCTTCAATCTGTTTGCTTTAGGTCGAAATTTCATGCAACTGCTGTTTGGCAATCATCCTGAATACGAACGCAAAGATTTCCCTAAAATCAACCCGATCGAATCGGTCACGCAACTGATTTTGTTGGCTATTGTCGTGTATTTAGGCATTAATCCCCCTGCATTTTTAATGGACTTCCTGCATCAAGCCATTGCACATTTGCCCCAAACCACTCAACTCGTGATGAAGCCATGACTTCTTATCTAACTATCAACAATAATGCCTCCGTCCCCGTAAGCAGCATACCTGTATGCAGTTATGATGACTTCAGCTCGTCTGTGTTGAGTTTGCTCAGGCATTCGTATAATCATTGTGTTTTGTATTATGGAGTGCCTATGTCTGATAAGTTAAAGTGCATTTGTGCCATTGCTGATGATAGTGGCGAAGGAAACATTTACGTATTGTCGCACGAACTCAATCATTCGGTAAAAACACTCCCTTCCCTCAGCAAAGAGCATTTTGCGCTGCACATCTATGAGCGAGAAATGGCAGAAAATTTTGGTATTCATTTTGAAGGGCATCCTTGGCTCAAGCCCGTTCGATATGCTTTTGACCGAGCTGATACCTCCTCAACCTTACGAAATTATCCTTTTTTTAGTGTTACTGGCGAAGAAATCCATGAAGTACCCGTAGGACCAATCCATGCAGGGGTAATTGAACCCGGACATTTCCGATTTATGTGTAATGGCGAAACAGTTTTACACCTCGAAATCCAATTGGGCTACCAACACCGAGGCATTGAGCATCTTTTTTTGGCCAAAAAGACGTTGCTTCAACGTACACTTTTGGCCGAGTGTATTGCTGGCGACACAGCCATTGGACATACTTTGGCGTTTGTTCACAACTACGAGGCTCTTGCCTGCCATGAAGTTTCTGAAAATCTACACCTCCTACGAGCCTTGGCGCTTGAAATCGAGCGGTTAGCCATGCACACCTGGGGGTTAAGTAACCTAGGCGTTGGGATTGCTTATCAACTGGGCAATGCGGTGATAGGGGCCTTACGTACCCCTGTTATCAACTACATGCAGCTTTGGTGTGGCAACCGTTTCGGAAAAAGCCTTCTCAGAGCTGGTTATAACAACTATCGTTATACCGAAACTCTTCGCCAAGACCTATCCTCTCTTCTGGACGGGTACCAAACCAAATACAACGAAGTGGCGCACGAGTATTTCAATCTGCCCAGCGTACAAGCTCGCCTCGAAAAAACAGGTATTGTTACTCGCTCTCAAATGGAGTTGATTGGGGCAGTAGGCATGGCCGCACGCATCACGGGCATTAAGCGTGACGTCCGCAAAAGCCATCCTATTGGGTATTACAAACACTTAATACCCACGGTAGAAACCGAAGAAAACGGAGACGTTTGGGCAAGAGCCATGTTGCGTCACAAAGAAATCGGAAAAACCATTGCGTTCATCCGAGAACTATTAAACCGCTGGAAATCAAGCGAAGATGAAACGCAACGACCTTCTCTTAACACAACGGCCAATACTTTTACGCTTTCATTAGTTGAAGCTTGGCGGGGCGAAATTTGCCATGCTGCCATCACAGGCCCTACCGGCGATTTGTTGCACTACAAGGTCAAAGACCCGTCTATGCACAACTGGCTGGCATTGGGTTTGGCTGTTCGAGACAACGAAATTTCGGATTTCCCGATTTGCAACAAAACATTTGACCTTTCGTATTGTGGAAATGATTTATAGGCCCAAATCCTGAAATGAGTTGATTAAAAAATAAGGTTGATTTTTGGGGAAAAATTTGCATTCAATTATTTTTGTTTAAATTTGTTCGTTACTTTTCAAAACAAAGTAATATCTACCAGAAGCACCTATTAGCTAAACTCCTCATATTCAGGCAAATTTGATTAACTATCAAAAAAATGCTTGATGTGTTAAAAATATGGAAACGTCAGGGAAAACAATTTATCCCAGACGTAACACAGGCAACAGTTCCTGGAATTTTTAGAGGACGGCCTGTAATATCCAATGATAAAGTTGACGAAAATCTTCTTGTCAACCTCTGCCCAACCGGAGCAGTCTCCAAAAATCCGGTAAAGATTGATTTAGGGAAGTGTGCATTTTGTGGGGAATGTGCTCTCGCATTCCCCAACAAAATTTTGTTCACAACCGACTATCAGATTGCCTCTAACAATCTACAAGGTCTTGTTGTCACTGAAGGCATAGACCAACCCGTTACACTTGACCCAACTCTGATTCGAAAAGAGATTCAACGTCATTTTGGGCGTTCGCTCAAGCTACGACAGATTTCGGCCGCAGGTGATAATGCCGACGAATTAGAACTCAACGCCTGTGGGAATGTGAATTTTGATATGGGTCGCTTTGGAATTGAGTTTTTAGCCTCGCCACGCCACTGCGACGGCATTGTGATTACGGGACCCATTTCTGAAAACATGGCCGAGGCCACTCAAATTTGTTATGATGCTGTACCTGCTCCTAAAATAGTTATCTTGGCAGGCACTGCTGCCATCAGTGGTGGAATTTTTGCAGAAAGCCCTGCCCTCAACCGTAGTTTCCTCGAAAAGTACTATGTAGATTTGTATGTACCCGGCAATCCGGTGCATCCTTTGTCTTTCGTAAATGGTGTTTTGCAGCTTTTGCGCATGAAGGCGAGTTGACATTTTGTACTTTTTAAAGATTTCATTTAAAACAAAAAGGAATTTTTATAAAATAAGATAAATTTTTGTAAAATTTTAAAAAATGAACAAATCAAGTTTTTAACTTTACACGTTAATCATTCAACCATTAACCTTTCCCGTCTTTTCATTGAAGACTGTCCATTACATATCTTTTTTATTCATAGCCATTTGTAAGCTATGGGCCTCTCCTTCTGAGGCTACTGGTATGTCTTTGAAAAACGGCTTCTTTCAACCCTTCTATTCGACTTATAGTGCCACTGAATCTGATAATCAGCAGTTTTTGTACGCAGATGCAGATGAGCAAATCGAAGAAACAGAAGAAGATTCCCACAAAAAAACACCTTGCTCTCTCGCTGTTTTACCAGCTCAATCTCTATTTTTCTCTCAAGGACACTTCATCCAATCTGAGCTTAAACTTCTAAGCCACACAGCTCATGCTGTAACCGTTAGTCGTTTGTTTGTATTGTTCAGAAATTTCAGACTATGAGAAATACTAACTACAGACTTCTCTTTTAGGGTTTCGTCGTAGTATTTCGCATTCTTATCTACTCATTCTTGCAAGTACATAGATTGTACTTTTCTAATTTTCAGCAAAGATTCTGGAGATAGAAATCTGTGTACTTTCGGCTATTATAATGGCTTCGGAAGGTACTCATTTGCAACAAATGAATCGAATTTTAATAGTGATATTATCCTCAATTACGATTGTTAAGATTGATTTAGGGAAGTGTGTGGTTTGTGGGGAATGTGCTCTTGCATTCCCCAACAAATTTATCTCCATCTGTCCATTGTCAGCTAACCAAGCAGTGCATGAGTGCTGTTCAACCAAATACCAACTGTTAATACACTAAGTCATGAAAGTAGTTTCTAAAGAAGCATTACCCAAAGATGGCCTTGCTGGTTTACAAGAAAACTGGCTAACTGATTCTATATCAGGATTTTTAGTTTTCTTATTAGCCCTGCCACTCAGTTTAGGTATTGCCAAAGCGTCTGAGTTTCCACCACTAATGGGTTTAATTACGGCTATGATTGGTGGTATTCTCGTCAGTATGTTCGCAGGTTCTCGTCTCACTATCAAAGGCCCTGCAGCGGGGTTAATTGTAATTGTAGCCGAAGCTGTATCTGAATTTGGTGGTGGCGAACAGGGCTGGCATTTAGCACTGGGAGCCATCGTAGTAGCTGGAGTAATTCAGGTTTTATTTGGCGTCTTTAAGTTAGGTAAGCTTACTGACCTTTTCCCTCTTTCGGCAGTGCATGGGATGCTGGCTGCTATTGGTATTATCATCATTTCAAAGCAAATACACGTATTGTTAGATATTAATCCAGCATTAACCAAAGGCAAAGAACCTTTTGAATTGCTGGCGATGATACCTCAAAGTTTGATGAGCCTCGACCCCAAAGCCACTTTTGTTGGGGTAGTTTGCTTGCTTATTATGCTTGGGTGGATGTACATTGACCACCCGGTAGCAAAGAAATTTCCTGCTCCATTGGCGGTATTAGCTTTTTCGATTCCAGCCGAATTGGTGATGGACTTCCAACATACAGAACCTACTTATGCCTTGGTGCATATCGGGAATCTGTTAGACAACGTGCATTGGAATGTGAGCTTTGATGGATTTGCACAAACAGGTACGTTTATCAAGTTTGTTATCATGTTTGCCTTGGTCGGTAGCTTGGAGTCGTTGCTAACGGTGAAAGCCATTGACATGCTTGACCCTTATCGTCGTAAGTCCAATACCAACAAAGATTTAGTTGCTGTTGGTCTTGGTAATATTCTTGCCGGAATCTTAGGGGGGTTACCCATGATTTCGGAAGTGGCTCGTAGTTCGGCCAACGTCAATAATGGGGCAAAAACTCGTTGGGCAAACTTCTTTCATGGGTTCTCCATGTTGGTTTTTGTACTATTGGCTTCGCATTTAATCGAGTTGATTCCAAATACTGCCTTAGCAGCCATGTTGATCACGGTAGGGATTCGCCTCGCTCATCCAAAAGAGTTTATCCATACATTTCGGATTGGCAAAGAACAATTACTCATCTTTGTAGTAACCATTATTTTTACGTTGGGAGTAGATTTGTTGGTTGGTATTGCAGCTGGTATGGTAACCGAAATGATTGTCAACTTGGTTAATGGAAAGCCATTAGGGGTTATTTTCAAGGCCCCAACTGAAGTTTCATTCACTGAAGACACTTATTTGGTTGAAGTAGATAAAGCAGCTGTTTTCACTAACTTCATGGGTATCAAACGTAAATTGGAGGCGATTCCGCCAGGTTTCAAGGTAATCATAGACTTAAAAAAGACTCGCCTCGTTGACCACTCAGTAATGGAAAACTTGCACCATTTTCAGCATGATTATGAAGAAAACGGAGGTGCCTGTGAAATCATTGGCTTAGACAACCATAAGCCTGTCTCAAATCATAAATTGGCAGCACGAAAAGTATAATTTCGTCAGGTAATTTATTGGGGAATCTCTGGCTTCGTTGAGGTCATGAAATTCTTGTACCAAAACCATGAAAAAATTCTCTTTATTACTAACTATAATACTGTGTATCAGTTTGATGGCTCATGCACAGTACAAAGACGGGAAGCTCTACCTCAACGAGAGTGGTTCGCATTATGTAAAACTGACATTTTTGAACCAAACTTGGTTACGCTACAATAACAGTAATCCGGGTACCACAGTCAATGGATTTGACCAACCCTCAACTTGGGATGTAGGTCTGCGCCGAACACGTTTGCAGTTTTTTGGGCAATTGACAGACCATGCTTTTTTTTATTTTCAAGTAGGTCAAAACAATTTCAATTACCTCTCCGACCGCAAGACAGGTTTTTTCATCCATGATGCTTTAGGAGAGATTAATTTCAGTAAGCAATTTTCATTGGGTGGTGGTCTTACTGGATGGAGTGGGTTGGCTCGATTTGCATCTCCCTCAGTTGGTTCCATTTTGGGGGTAGATGCTCCTTTGTTTGAACAAGCCACCGCCGATGCTACCGACCAATTTTTGCGAAAATTGAGTGTGTATGCCAAAGGAAAGCTTGGAAAATTGGATTATCGAATTGCGTTGTCGGATCCGTTTAGTTTTCAGAAATCACCACTATACAATTCGGCGTCGCCAATTTCGAAATATGCTAATTTTTCGACAAGGCTTCCCAATTGGCAACAAGAGGCTTATATCCAGTATCAGTTTCTAGATCAAGAAGCCAATATTACCCCCTATACTACGGGAACGTACTATGGAGCTAAACGAATTTTTAATATTGGGGTTGGAATGATTAATCAGCCGAATGCTACTTGGAACTATGCCGATAATGGTAAAGATACGCTGTCGAACAATATGACGTTATGGGCTATTGATGCTTTTTATGATGCTCCTGTCAACAAAGAAAAAGGAACAGCCATCAGTGCTTATTTGACCTATTGTAATTATAATTTTGGACCTGGTTATTTGCGAAATGTGGCCCCCATGAATCCCGCCACCGGAAATAGGAATGCTGCTATTTTGAATGGAGCCGGCAATGGCTTCCCGATGATTGGAACGGGAGACGTGGTTTATGGCCAAGTGGGTTATAAGTTCAAGAACAATTTGTTAAGTAAGAGGGGGACCTTAATGCCTTATGCCAGCGGGCAATTTGCCAATTATCAGCGGCTATCGGGTTGGTATGGGTTTTATGACATAGGTGTCAATTGGTTACTAAGTGGTTCGACTTCTAAGTTAACGCTTGCGTACCAAAACCGACCGATTTTCACGGCTACTGGCACGAGTGGTAACTACCAAGAAACCGACCGAAGAGGTACTGTTATCTTGCAATATCAAGTGTTTTTCAATTAGTATTATTTTTGGTTAAGGATTAAAAGCCACGGCGTTTCGTCGTGGCTTTTTTGTTTTTTGTCATAACAATTCAGGTAAACTGCATTTTTTCAACATTTTTAAGACTTATTTGCATAATCTTTCTTAGAACTGTTCTAAATAAATTTGTATGCTACCTTCTCTATATTCATTCAATCAATACAAAAGGGCGTTCATCGAACAGGACTTTAAGGCTGGAGTAACGGTATTTTTAGTTGCTCTTCCCCTGTGCCTTGGTATAGCACTTGCCTCAGGAGCGCCCTTGCTTTCTGGCCTTACGGCTGGTATTATTGCTGGAGTTATAGTAGCATGGTTTTCGGGCTCCGAACTATCGGTTAGCGGTCCGGCAGCGGGTCTAACTGTCATTGTAGCGGGTGCCATTACCAGTATTGGTTCATTTAATGGCTTTTTGGTAGCGGTATTTTTAGCTGGGATCATCCAACTGTGCCTCGGTATTTTCAAATTTGGAAAACTTGGAAGTTATTTTCCTGAAAGTGTGATTAAGGGAATGCTCGTGGCAATAGGAATAGTCATCATTTTAAAGCAAGTTCCTCACGCCCTTGGCGATGACGGAGACTACGAAGGTGAATTTGAATTTTTTCAGATTGCTGATAAAGAAAACACACTTACAGAGTTAATTAAGTCGTTTTTAAATCTCAATCCAGGTGCCTTATTAATCAGTCTTTGTTGCATTGGTTTGTTGGTAGCTTGGGATAAGGCTTCTAAAAAAGGGATTGCTTTTTTCAAAAAAGTGCCCTCAGCTTTGATTGCCGTCTTGTTAGGAATAGCTATCAATGAGAGTTATCAGTATATTTATCCGACATGGTATTTAGGGGAATCGAAAATTCACATGGTAAGTTTGCCAATTTTGAGTAGTCTTGGCGAAATCTCCATGCTGTTGCATTTCCCAGATTTTACGTTCCTTACCGACCCTAAGGTTTATACAACAGCCTTTACTTTAGCTATTGTGGCAAGCCTTGAAACATTGCTAAACTTAGAAGCTGCTGATTCAATTGACCCCAAAAAACGGCTATCTTCTCCTGATCAAGAGCTTAAGGCTCAGGGCATTGGCAATATTGTGGCAGGGCTAATCGGCGGGCTACCCGTCACGTCGGTCGTGGTAAGAACTTCGGCAAATGTGTATGGAGGTGGCACCACCCGAATGTCGTCCTTCACGCATGGACTACTTTTGCTCATCTGTACGTTAGCCATACCGGGGCTGCTTAACCACATTCCTCTGGCCAGTTTGGCGGCTATTCTTCTGACTGTTGGCTATAAATTGGCCAATCCGGCCATTTTTAGAGGTGTTTACAAAAATGGCATAGATCAGTATATTCCTTTTTTGATTACCATTATCTTAGTTGTTTTTACCGACCTTCTGATGGGAATTTTCATGGGTTTATTAGTAGGTATTGGTTTTGTTATCTACTCTAATTATCAGTCAGTTATTACTGTTGTTCGAGATCAAAATCGAGTACTTATCCGCTTCAATAAAGATGTTTCTTTCTTGAATAAGCCGCTCCTCAAAACCACACTCATGGGCTTAAAAGAAGGAGATTTAGTGTTTGTAGAGGCGTCGGGGTCCGTATTTATTGACAATGATATTTTTAATCTTTTGAAGGAGTTCAAGTCTGCCTCAAAAATCAAGAAGTTAGAGATTTATTTCAAAAATATCTCTCGAAAAAAAATACAATTTCCTAATCAAACTCAAGACAAAATTGAGACGCTCTAATTTACCATCACCATGAACGCTTATTACAATTTACTCCTTCGCAACAAAGCTTGGGCACAAGACAAAATCCAAGAAGATGAGGGCTACTTTGAGCGCTTGGCACAGGTTCAAACTCCTGAATTTCTGTGGATTGGTTGCGCCGATAGTAGAGTTCCTGCCAATGAGGTGACAGGCACAGACCCTGGCGAAATATTTGTGCATCGCAATGTAGCCAACTTAGTGGTTCATACAGACATCAATATGCTGTCGGTACTCCAATATGCGGTAGAAGTGCTCAAGGTCAAGCACATTATGGTCTGTGGACATTACAACTGTGGTGGAGTAAAAGCCGCCATGACCAATACAGATTTTGGCCTGATTAACAAGTGGTTACGAAACATCAAAGACGTGTATTCGAAGCACGATACTGAGCTAAATATGATTAAAGACGAAACGGCTCGTTTTAATCGCTTGGTTGAGCTAAACGTTTATGAGCAAAGCTTAAATCTTGCAAAAACTACCATTATTCAGCGTTCTTGGAAAAACACAAATTACCCTTATATTCATGGTTGGGTTTTTGACATGCACACTGGTATCATCAAAGAAATCAACAATATCCAACCTGGGGCAGAAATTGACCTGATTTACCGGTATGATTTTCCAGAAAAGTCTGAATATGACCATTAGCCACTTATGCTGTTGAAGAGGCTTTAGAGGCAAGCAACAAAATAGCGGCCCCCAATAACATGATAATACCTAGTGCTATTCGTAAAGAACTGGCATCGGCTAAAAACCCAATTAAAGGAGGCCCCACCAAAAAGCCCGTATAACCAATGGTTGAGACTGCATTTAAGGCCATGCCTGCTGACATTGTTTTGGATTTTCCTGCGGCGCTATAGGCGATAGGTACCACACAGGCGACCCCAGCACCTACTAGTCCTAAGCCTAATATGATAGCAAAACTAACAGGATACAATAAGGCAATTCCAATTCCTAAACTTATTAAACCTCCACTGACAATCAACATTTTTGTAATACCAAATCGGTTGGTTAGATAGTCACCTGTGAAGCGACCAATGGACATAATGAGTGCAAAAGCTGTATAACCCATGGAGGCAGAGCCACCTGACTTGGAAAGCGATTGTTTGTAGTAAATAGCGCTCCAATCGGCCATTGCACCTTCGGTCATCATGGCACAAAGGCAAATAATGCTGAGTATCCAGAGGCTTTGGTCGGGTAATGAGAATAGTGGCCCTTTTTGTCCACTTTGGGTATCATTAGTCAATAACCATCTCGAAATCAACACTAATCCCACGATGACGAAAAGGAAAATACAAGCAAAATGAAGCGGTGGTTCTATTTGTGATGTTGCAAAAATACCACCGATGGCTGCGCCTGCCATTGCACCTAAGCTCCAAACCGCATGAAATGTGGACATGAGGGTACGTCCATACAATTTCTCCACGCCAATGGCTTGGGTGTTCATTGCTATATTTAGGATATTGTCAGCTGCCCCAAATACTGCCAATACAAAGGCTAAGGTAAGGGCTGAAGGAGCCAAACCCAGACCAATAAGGGCAGTGCAAGAAAGTAAGGTGGACAAGATACAGACTAACTTACTACCAAACCGTTCGACCAAAAAACCAGTAATCAATACAGAGGTCAACGAACCGATGGGCATGCCTAACAAGACACCACCCAATTCGGCAACTCCAATGTGTAATTTCTCTTGAATGTCGGGAATTCTGGAGGCCCACGATGCAAAAATGACTCCTAACAAAAAGAATAAAGTGAAGGTGGCCATTCTAGGCTTAAGGCGTTCACTTTTTAGCAAAAACTGGACTCCAACCACATCCGGAGCAGCTATTTTATCTATTTCATTCATCGTAATCTAGTATTTTTGAGACTATACCTATACCTTTGTTAACAATAATGCTTCTACTTCTTTCCAATTGTTCACCCTTGTGTATCCGTTGATATGCAAATTATGAGGAGCTGTAAACAAGAGTGGTTGCCCTTCACGAAACGCCTTGAGGTTTTTCTCATGGTCATCAATCAAGTAATCGGCCTTAACCATGTATTTGTGTCCACAAAAAACGATGAATCGCCAGTTGATGAAAGGGAAATGCTCCTGCATCCATTCTAATTTTTCTTTCATTGAAAGTGGAAACTCAACGGCTGCTGAAACGATAAAAACTTCGTACTGTGTTTGTAGTCGTTGAATCACTCCTTGGGCATCGGCCTTGACTTTCATCCCTCTAAAAAAATCAGGCTCATACACCCAACTCCGAATAGTCTTGTGATGCTCAGGAAAGGCATGTTCCCAGCTAAAATTCGGAAGCCTCATTCGCTCCGTCAGGTCAATATTCAGTCGCTCTAAGGCATACTCACAAAAACGTCCGTTGGCATCGGCCATGACGTCGTCCATATCAATGGCTATTCGTTTCATAATCAGATGGTTATTTCAATTAAATTTCCGTCGGGGTCGGCAATTACGCTTTCATAATAGCCATCGCCTGTCCAGCGAGGTTCTCCGATGATGCGAATCCCATTTTCTCTCAATCGCATTGTCATTTCATCCACAGCTTGGACACTACCTACCGAAAAGGCCAAGTGCGTCAATCCAACTTGCAAGCCAGACTTGAAAGATTCTTCCACCTGTGGTTTAGACATTATTTCAAGGCGTGCACCCGAATCAAAACTCAGGAAATACGAATAAAATTCTTTGGTTGGGTTATGATATCGCTGATTGGCCTTGGCCTGAAAATAGCGTGTATAGAAGGCTTTGAGTTCTTCTAACTGATTGGTCCATAAGGCGATATGCTCTATTTTCATTGAATTTTGGTGATGTATCGAGCCTCAATACGGAATTTTTCTGTAAAAAACCGAAATATGCCGCATATATGCAATTTTTTTATTATTTTTGTACATTAATTATTCAAAAATTCCACAAAACCGAAATTTTCCTCACTATGCTACGAGAAGAACGCTTGCAATTCATCCTGAAAAAATTGGAAAAGCAGCAACGAGTATTTTCGGTTGAATTAAGCGAAGAACTGCAAGTTTCGGACGATACCATTCGTCGTGATTTGAATGAGTTGGCCGAAGCTGGAAAACTCAAAAAAGTACATGGAGGGGCTGTGCCGGTGATACCCAAAGCACCAGCCCCGCTCAAATTGACCGAACGGATTTCGTATGCTCAAGCTGAGAAAGAAATCATTATGCACAAGGCGCTGGCTCTGTTTAAGGATGGCCAAACGGTGATTCTGGACAATGGCTCTACCAATATGCTCATTGCCAGCAACTTGCCTCAAAGCCTCAATGCTACTATTTTTACAAATAGCCTTCCGATTGCCCAAATTTTATGTGCTTATCCGAATATTGAATTGGTGTTTGTGGGAGGTAAAATCTTTAAAAATGCGCAAGTAGCCGAAGGGGCTGCTACTGTGCAAGCCCTCAGTAAAATCAGGGCGGATTTTTGTATTGTGGGGGTATGTAGTATTCATCCCACGATTGGGGTGACAACCCCTTATTGGGAAGAAGGGTTGGTCAAACAAAAAATGGTTGAAGTCTCTGAACGGGTGATTGCCACGGCTTGGCGAGACAAATTCAACACCGCCGAAACGTGTTGGGTTTGCGATTATGAAACCCTGGATTTGCTCATTACCGACTCATCTCTATCGCCTTCACAACGAGCCGATTACGAAGGAAAGGGTGTGGAGATTTGGTAAAAATTGAAGTATGTGCATAGGAAAAACCTCCTGCTACTTCAACTGCACTCGAAACCAAAATTCTGATTTTGCGGCTGCAGCAGCTACATTAGGGTTATTTCTCATGCCACCACCGCCATAGTTGCCTCCTCCCATGCCCGTCATTCCACCTCGGCGCATGCCACCGCTCATACCTCCAATTCTGACACTATTTCTACCGCCACTTATTCTACCTCTCATGCCTGCACCTGACCAATTGCCCCCTTGTTGCGTTGCTACGTTGCCGCCTCCGCCAAATCCTTCTATGACAATTCCGATGGACGGTAACGTACGTTCTTTAGCCACTTTGGCTAAGGGTAATTGTGCTCGATAAATTAGGGTATTGTTCTCGACTGTCATTTTCGCTGAAAAACTACTACTATCTACCCCTTGCCACAACTCATTGGGTACACCATTCTCAACCAAAATAGCCTCTGGTGAGATGGCACTAAGCATTTTGTTCACCACATCATTGCGGTCCCTACGGGCTGAGGCAGTAGGGTCGTCGGAGGGAGAAGGGCGATCTTGTTTTTCAAGGATGGGAAACCCTTCTTGCCGAACGGGATAATTAAAGTAATTGCTCTTGCTTTTTTTGCCTTTGGCATCAAAGTAGATTTTTACGCCATTGCGCACCATACGAAGCTGGGTGGCACGGTTGGGCGTTTCGAGCACTACGTACAACATCCGATTATCGTTTTCGATGTGATATCGTAGTTGAAGTTGTTGATCAGAGTAGGTATTTCCTTCTGATTCAGGCAGGTCTGCCCTACTAGACTGGTGAATGGGCAGCTTACTACACGCACTGACCAACACCACACAAGCTACCAATTTAAAAGAATTCATATTTCAATTAGTTTTAACATAAATAACGCAAACGATAGTTGGGTGTTGCTTGTACCTCTTGGAAAGCGAATGGGCTTAAGTTTATTGTAAACTATGTTTATTTAAAATTCACCTTGTAAATAACTGCTAATTTTATGCCTCAGATACGGTTTTAATCTTTGAAAATTAGCGTTTTTGAATATGAGATAGTCTGTGGTTAAAAAATGAATTTATTTGGTTTACAGTGTATTAAGGTTAGAGAAGCATTTAATTAACACTGTTACATAACTGATTATCAAATATTTATATAATTACAAATATAGTGCATCATCAAAAATTCAGTGAAACTCGGTTGATTTCTAAACTTTGTGCTACTCAATGGTAAAAACATTCATCGACTAACTTGTATTTATTGGGGTTGTTTTGAAAAAAGCAAAATTTATGAATGTTCTTCGTGGAGTATTTTGTGGTACATGAAAACATGTTAAAAGGTATGAGTCATACTTTTAGACACCTCATATCTATCTTATTTATACATTTTCCTCTCATCATTTTTTCTCATGACGTGTATTTGATTTGTGTACCTTTGAGTGGTGCAAATAACCTATTTAAGGCTACGCCCTAAAAAACTGGAAAATGAAAAGATTCATTTATTACACACTTGTCATCGTGTTGCTGTCGGTTGCTTGGGCAGGAATTGTTCTTTTTGGGACACTTAACGGTTGGTGGCATCAACCAATTACTAAAAGTAGTGACACTGATTCTTTTTTAAAAGCAGTAAA
This sequence comes from Spirosomataceae bacterium, assembly GCA_046329195.1. Lineage (GTDB taxonomy): Bacteria > Bacteroidota > Bacteroidia > Cytophagales > Spirosomataceae > JAXLVB01. Next base: position 1,336,977 of record JAXLVB010000002.1, read on the forward strand.
TGAAAAAATAAAAAATGAGTTTGTGGGGAACTTTGCTATGGCTATCATGAGGAATGGCCAAGTAGAAAATGAGAGTTTCTATTCGTATGGTAAACCAGTAAACAGAAACACAATTTTTCAAGTAGCCTCCTTGTCAAAATTTGTATCGGCAGTAGGAGTCATGAAATTAACTGAATTAGGAAAAATAAATTTAGACACGCCTGTAAATCATTACCTTAAAAGGTGGCAACTCCCCCCCAGTAAATTTGACAATGAACAGGTAACAGCAAGACGGTTACTAAGTCATACAGCTGGATTGACGGACGAGCTTGGTTATAGTGGTTTTGAAAAAAAAGAATCGGTTCAAACTCTTGAAGAATCACTCACCAAGGCAAAAGATGCAGATATGGGTGTTAGTGGTGAAGTAAAGGTGGGGATCGAGCCCAATTCTCGTTGGAAGTATTCAGGTGGAGGATTCACGCTATTACAACTATTGGTTGAAGAAACGAGTGGACAGACTTTTAACGATTATATGACCACTAGTTTGTTCAAGCCCCTCAACATGACAAGCAGCAGTTATCTATTGGCCGATTCATTAAAAAACCGACTTTGTGAGTTTTATTATGTTGACAAGACACCAGCTCCCCACGTGTATTATACGTCGCTAGCGGCAACATCATTATATTCATCATTGTCAGACTTAGAGCTTTTTTTTCAACTTTTTCTGAAGGGGCAAAATGGAGAACCCATTGGAAGAGGACAACTAAAACCAGAGACCTTGAAAGCCATGAGAGAGGCTCATTGGGATATGATGGGAGAAAGAATTTTTGGCTTAGGCTGTATGCTTTACATTGATATTGAAAACAACGAAGACATTTTTGGGCATGATGGAAAAAGCACTCCTCCCATTAACACGGCTATTAGAATTAATCCTGTTACTGGTGATGGAATCATTATTTTGGAAACAGGCAATCCTGATTTAGCCACCAAAATTGCAAGCGATTGGGTTTTGTTAAAGACTGGTAAAGTGGATACTCTGCTCTTTACAATGCTCCTCGAAAAAATGCTCAAAATACTTATAGTGGGTATTCTTTTTATTATAGCTATTGCTGCATGGAGTGCGATTCGGAACAAGAAAAGGCAAATTGCCTACAACAAGTAATTTGTCAAAACGGCGTTATCAGAAGGGATTGTACAAGCAAATAAATCTACAAAAGGTTCTTTCACACCCAAAATAGAAAACATCTAAAACAAGACTTTGACTAGTTAGTCATCAGGTCGTAAATGTGAACACCTACGACCTGATGGATTCATTTTCAAATTTTCAAATTCCATATCACTTCCCTTTATTCTCCTCTGCTCGAACGGTAGGGTATTTGATCCCCAATTGCTCCAAATATGATTTGTATTTGGTTGGGTCATAATAAAATTTCTTCATATCCTCTCTGAACTTACCCATGATTTCACGGTTAATCGAAATCATTGGCTTGTCTGTTGGCGAAATCAACGGCTCGTATTTCTCGTTTTTGGTCTGTACCTCACGGTAATATTTCCAAGCGTCTTCAATCAAGGTTGGCTTCACCAGCATTTCAAGCATAGTCATTGCCTCTACTTTGGCACCAGCCGTGATACCTTTATGAGCAATGGGCGTCGCCATCGAAATCGCATTGGCCCAGTGGTGTCCCGGCAAACCCGGAATGTTGGAAGGATACCCCAGTACCACCGTTGGCAGTGACCAAGAAATATCAGCAATATCGTCAGAACCACCACCCATTGACATAATCACGGGTTCGATGGTCGAGTCGGCTTTCATGGCCAATCCATTTTTGTTGGGTGAGTTGATTTCTTTTTGCAAGGATTTAGCTAAGGTTTGGTCAGCCTCCGACCATTCGGGTTGCCCAACTCGCTTGATGTTTTCGTACATCGCTTCAGCAATGGGTTTGTTAAAGTGCCCAGGCCAAGCGCTTCCCACCACTTCCCAGTTGACAGTCGTGCCTGTCATCATAGCTGCACCTTGGGCAATTTGCTTGCCCGCTTCAAACAAATCCTTGATTTTGGGGTAAGTACGCTCACGGAAATAATACCAAACCGTGGCTTTTGAAGGCACTACATTGGGCTGGTCGCCGCCATTGGTAATCACGTAGTGCGAGCGTTGGGTGGGTTGTAAGTGTTCACGCTTGTAGTTCCAGCCTACGTTCATCAATTCAACTGCATCAAGGGCACTCTTGCCCCGCCACGGGTTACCTGCGGCATGGGCCGCTTCCCCTTCAAAATTGAATCGAACCGACACCAAGCCGTTGTAGCCAATATCGCCCCAACGCACACTCAATTGTGAGTTGACGTGGGTGAAAATACAAGCGTCCACGTCTTTAAAATGACCATCTCGGATGAAATACGCTTTGGCTCCCACCAATTCTTCGGCTACGCCGGGCCATACCATCAGCGTGCCGTTGATTTTTTCACGCTCCATGATTTTTTTGATGACCAAAATAGAGGTGATGTTGAGAGCTTGACCGGAGTTGTGACCCTCGCCGTGGCCGGGCGCTCCTTCAATAAGCGGATCGTGATAAGCAACACCTGGTTTTTGAGAAGCTTTAGGAATACAGTCCACATCGGAGCCGATAGCAATGACGGGTTTGCCTGTGCCGTAGCTCCACTTAGCAATCCAAGCTGTAGGCATCCCAGAAATTCCTTTTGTTACACTAAAGCCCTCTTTCTCCAAAATATCGGTGAGGTACTTAGAAGTTTCAAATTCTTGATAGCCCAATTCGGCGAAGCTAAAAATCATGTCGTTCATGATGGCCGTTTGTTCGTGGCGCTTTTGAACTTCATCAACGATTTCTTTTTTCAATGCTTCGATTTTGGCATCGGTAAGCAGTTGATTGGGCTGGGTCTTGAAATTGGGGTCTTTTTTCTTTTGACCAAACGAACTCACTAACACGCCCAGTGTTAGGATCAAGCTGAGAAATGATTTCATGTGAATGTTGGGTTAAGGACAATTTGGGATGAAAATACGTTTTTCTAACGTGTATTCCAACATTCAGCGACCAACTCGGCTATCAAATAGTCATCTCCCCACAAATCGGCGTTTCCAAAAACGCTCGAACCTCGGCTACGTCATCAGATTGACCAAAAGCAAACATCATTTTGGTAATGGCTGCTTCGGTAGTGAGGTCTGAGCCGCTGATCACACCAACTTTTTTGAGCCAACTGCTAGTTTGGTAATAGCCTTGAGTTACACGTCCGCCATCGCATTGCGATACGTTATACATCAATACGTTGCGGTCGATGGCTTCTTTGAGGGCATCCAAAAACCAACTATGCGTAGGAGCATTACCAGAGCCATAGGTTTCTAAGACTACGCCTTTGAGGTCTTCGGTTTGCAAAACACTCCGAATCACTTTTTCAGAAATACCTGGGAACAACTTAAGGATAACCACGTCATCGGAAAATCGTTGGTGCAGTTGTAGCGAGGCCGACTCGTCGTAGAGTTTGATAAATGGAAAGTTGTATTCGATGGTGACGCCCGCCTCAGCCAAAACGGGGTAGTTTTCAGACCGAAAAGCTGCAAATTGAGAGCTTTCTTTTTTGCTCGAACGATTGCCCCGCAACAACGTAGAACCAAAAAATAGCGACACTTCAGGCACCAAGGGTCGTCCATCGAGTTGGCTAGCAGCGATTTCGAGTGCGGTAATCAAGTTTTCTTTGGCGTCGGTACGGGCAGCTCCGATAGGCAACTGTGCTCCTGTAAAAATGACGGGTTTGTTCAGACCCTCCAGCATAAAACTCAAGGCTGAAGCCGTGTAGGCCATGGTATCGGTGCCATGAATCACTACGAAACTATCGAATGAATGGTAGTGATTGTAAATAATCCGAGCAATCTCCACCCAAAGTTTGGGTTGCATGTTAGAAGAGTCAACTATGTCTCGAAGTGTAGTAACATAGATCTCAAAATCAAGGCGTTGGATTTCGGGAAGGCGCTCCAACACCAAGTCGAAGTCGTAGGGAACAAGGCTTTTTTTACGAGTATCGTAAATCATCCCGAACGTACCACCTGTATAAATGACGAGCACTTTCACCTCTGAGGAGGCAGGTGCATTGGTTTTAATTTTGAAGAACTGGGTAGCCATTCCTGTGGAGATTCAAGGCATTTTGTGTAGTTTGTTGAAGTACTTTTTCAGCTGAAATTTGCATTAAATCGGCCACTCGTTGGGCAATCAATTGCAAATAGGCCGGTTCGTTTCGTTTACCACGGTGCGGCACGGGAGCTAAATAGGGGCTATCTGTTTCTAAGACAAGGTGAGATAAGTCTATGAACGGCAGCACTTTATCTAAGCCTCCATTCTTGAACGTAGCCACCCCACCAATACCTAAGCGAAAACCCAATTCAATGGCTTTTTGGGCTTCTTCCAGCGTACCCGTAAAACAATGAAAAATACCTGTAAGTTGGGGGTCGGCATTTTTTTCAAGCAAGGCTACGACTTCCCAAAAAGCATTTCGGCTGTGAATATCAATCCAAAGACCATGCTTTTTTGCCAACTGGCATTGAACCAAAAAAGCGTCCTTTTGTTGAGCAACGAAGGTTTTATCCCAATACAAATCCATCCCGATTTCGCCAATTGCTATAAAAGGGTGCTTGTTTAGCCAATCTTCTACGATGTATAATTCTTGCTCCACGTCTTCTTTTACATAACACGGGTGTAAACCCATCATGGGCAAACATTGGTTTGGATAGGTTTGTGCTAAGTGCATCATTCCCTCTATCGTCTCCGAATTGCAGTTGGGCATCCAGATTTCGGCCACACCCGCTTCAAAGGCTGTTTGAAGCATGGTAGGGCGGTCGTCGGCAAAAACTTCGTCGTAAATATGAGCGTGTGTTTCTATGATGGGTTGATGAAGTGACATAGTCATTCGTTTAAATCCGAGGAGAGAAAACCTCCTCCAGTTGCGATGTATCAAGTCGCAAAATTAGACAAACTTTGGCATTTATAGGTCTTGTTGGCATTAGTACGTGCGGCCTTTCCAATGCGTAGCAGCCGAAAAATAGTAGTTCAGCACCATAGCTAAGTAAAGGAACGGGATGTAACCATAAAACAAGGGAAGAAACAGCACTAGTCCCCATTGTTGCACAGACAAAACAGCAGGCAGAGTGATTATCCCCTGTACGGCCAAAAAAAATAGCACATAAGCACTTCCCCAAGTTGGATTGACCATGTATAATAAGGCCAACATCGGTAAGAAAAACGCTTGGCCAAAAAGTAAAATTTTCAAATACCAAGGAGAGGCTAATGCACCGTGCATCCAGCGTTTGCGCTGAATCAACAACTCTGTAAAGTTGGGAATCGGTGCAGAAATAGCCATAACGCCCTTCTCAAACGTTTGGGCAAATTCATAGTCAGCCGCTAAGATAGCTTTAAACAGAGCTAAATCTTCGGTAATAGAAAAGCCAATTTGCTCGTAACCACCTGTTTCCCAGTATGCTTCTTTCGTTACAGCCATGTTGTTTCCCATTGCTGTAATTGGAAATCGAATTTTGCTAAACAGGTACACCATAAAAAGAGAAGTGAGCCATTCGATGGCTTGAAGAATGGCAAACAAGTTTTGAGGGCGAATCGTTGTAATGCCCGTTACAACACCTACGTTGGGCTTGAAATACGTCAACATACGCTGTACCCAATGCGTAGGGACTTGAATGTCGGCATCGGTGTAAAAGTAATAGTCCCCCGTTGCTAAATGAGCTAGTTGAGCCAGCACATTGGCTTTTCCTCTTAACACCCGTTGACCTCCTCGGATAGTAACCAACTGAAAATGAGGCTTTGCTTTGATAAATTCTTTCACAATAGCCGCCGTTTGATCCGTTGAATCGTCGTCGCCAATCAAAATTTGAAGCTTCTCTTTGGGGTAAGTCAATTGCTGAAGGCTCTGCAAGGTGCGCAGAATATTTTTTTCTTCGTTTCGAGCAGCGACCAATATCGAGACAGTGGGGAAAGGCATTGGGGAATTTGGGAATTGGCTAATTTGAAAATTTGAAAATTGGTTAATTTGAAAATTTGGGAATTTGAAAATTAGGTGTTTTCTGGTCAACTTACTTTCTTAACCACAAAGAACACTAAGGATATCACAAAGTTTTTGACTCAATAGTGCTTTGAGACCTTTGTGCCAAGTCATTGTGTACTTTGTGGTTACAACGGCATGCTTGGTTACTATTTAAAAACTGAAGCCAAGTGCTCAAAACGATAACCTTGTTCTGCAAAATGAGCTAAGTAGCGTGGCAGTACGTATGTTAAATTAGATTGGGCTTTGAGGCTATCGTGAAAAACTACAATAGAACCAGCCTCCGAATACTGAATTGATTTTTGTAGAATGGTTTCTGGAGATAGTTCCTTGCTAAAATCCCCCGTGAGTACATTCCACATAATGGCCCGATGCGTTTTAAGAATATGCGAAGCTTGATCTTTCGTGAATCGCCCATACGGAGGCCGAAAAAGTGGATTCGACAAATCATCAGCATGTTCCGCCATGATAGCAGCGCATTGATCGACGTTACGCAAATACGTTTCGGTATCTGTCTTCCAGCCGTTTAAATGGTTATACGTATGATTCCCAATGGCATGACCTTGAAGCTGTACCTGTTGGAATACTTCGAGATGTTTTCTGATGTTATCACCTATACAAAAAAATGTAGCTTTTGCCTGATACACAGCCAATTGTTCCAATACCCACTCTGTTACGTCAGGAATGGGTCCATCGTCGAAGGTCAAGTAAATTACCTTTTCTTGGGTCGGAATTTTCCAGTGATACCGTGGAAACGCCCATTGAAATAGTCGGTCGTATTTGTACAAAAACATAATGTATCGTTTAGGATTCAAGCGAGGACACTTGAACCAGTGCGAGGACATGTGAACATGCAGGGGTGTTCAAACCTCTTTTTCCATCACTTCAAGCCAGTTTTCTCCCTTTCCACTCATATCCCTTTTGTTGAGCCAACAAACCAAAAAAAGTAACATAAAACGGATATACCCATTGCGTGCTAAGTATCCACCAGCGCTTGTTTGAATGCCCTAAAAAGGTGAGAACTTCGGCTAAAAATAACCACTCAGGAATCCATTTTAGCGCCAAAAGCAATCCTATATCAATCCCGTTTATTTTACCAAACACAGCCATCAAACTACTGATAATCAACCCAAAATTTACCATAAAGATATAAATTGCTAAAGCCGAAACTTGCCAATTTTGATATTTTTTCCATTTGCTGGCCCAGCGTCTTCGTTGGTTTTTGAACGAGTTCCAATCGGGGAGTGCTTGGGTAAAAACAATGGCTTGTTCCGATTTTAAGAAATGAACTTTTTCTGGATTATGAGCAAAAAACTTGTGCATCAAAAACTCATCATCGCCTGAGGCCACTTCTTCGCTCCCTTCAAAACCCTTTACTTCCTCAAAAATAACTTTTCGATACGCTAAATTAGCCCCATTGCACATCGAAGGGAGTTTCAATGCTAACGACACAGCCCCTGCTCCAACCAAACTAGCAAATTCTACGATTTGTAAGTTGGTAAAAACCGAGCCGTCTGCTCCAAAGGTAACAGGTCCGCATATCATGTTAGCGCCTGTGCTCAGCAATTGAGATTCAATTACTCGTAGCCAATTCGGCCCCATCCAGCAGTCGCCATCCGTCGTTACAATCAACTCACCTGATGCCTGAGCCACCGCCTTGGTAATGGCTCTTTTTTTGGGAGAAGTTTGTGCTTCAGTAGGCATCACATCCAACACAACGCCCCGAAAACGAGCCGTTTTAACAAATTGCTCCACTTTTTCTTTTGTATCATCTGTAGAGTTGTCATTCACAACAATCACCTCTATCAATGCCGATGGGAATTGCTGTTGATCTATACATTCTAATAGCCGCAAGATAGTTTGTGCTTCGTTACGAACCGGAATCACCACGGTAATTTTGGTGGACGGTTCATAGTTCTGTGCCACGGTTGGCGTTTTCATCCACAGCCAAGTAAGCCAAGCCATCAAACAACCTAGTGCATAACTTCCATACAAAAGAATCAAGGCTATCATGCTTCTGAACGTGGAGGCTGGTTAAGAATTTTTAATCGAAAAATAAAGGCCGTACCAACCACTACTGGCACCAAAATATTGATAACCCAGAGTGTCAGCGTAGCCGAAACCACTTGAGCCGCAGGCAAATGATACGCTTCAAAAAAGTATAATGCCGAAAATTCTCGCACTCCCAAATCACTCAAAAAATTAAAAGCAGGAATCACGGTTTTAGCCAAATAAATTAGGAACACGACGATAATGAGGTCTAATAACGGAAGTTTTACGCCAAAGAGTAAAAACATCAAAACAAACTGTAGGCTAAACACCCAATACCGTGCCAAGGCTAGCACGCCAATTCGCTGTATTTCAGCACTTTGATATTCACGAATTACTTGAAAAAAATGCCTATAGCCTTGCAGCCACCGCCAACTAAAAAATACTTGCCAGACCCTACCTTGGGCTGCTAACCACATACCAGTTACGACACTCAACGACAAAAGCCCCCAAAGTATCCATTCGGACCAATGGGCTTGATGAGGACTCAATACCAGAAAATAGGTGTAGGCCAAAGTACCCATCAATAAAGATACATAAAACTGAAAGCCATTACTTACCAACAACGCCCCAACGCTTTCGGCACGTCGGGTGGTGCGGAGACTCCAGATTTTACCTGCCGCATCACCTACATACACGGGCGATAAAAATCCCATGGATACCCCTGCCAAGACCCCTTGCAAAGCTTGAACAAACGAAAGAGTTTCTATACGCCGAACGGACCATTGCCACTTGAGGGCTTCGAATGACCAATTGACTCCCATCAATAAGACAATGAGTAAAAACCCTACTAAGTGATACCCTTGAAGCGCCTTTTTTAACTGAAAAATGATAGCACTCAAGTTCGTTTTTTCATCCGAAAGTCGCATCAACACATAGCTTACAATACCCATGAGAATGAGCATTTTAATCAAGTTCTGAAGGATTATACGGTTAATTTTCACAGAATTGGGGCTGATTTTTCGCTTAGTCGTCAGAATTGTTACTAATTTGCATCATCATGGCAGAGCAAGAAAAAATTATTGTAGGGGTTGACCCAGGTACTCGGTACATGGGCTATGGTGTGATTCGGGTCGAGGGAAAAAAGATGGAATTGCTTCAATATGGTGTTATAAATTTGACCAAATATAGCACCCACGAACTAAAATTGAAGAAAATTTTTGAACGCATCACCAGCATTTTGGTTGAGTTTATGCCAGATGAAATGGCCTTAGAAGCTCCTTTTTATGGCAAAAACGTACAGTCTATGCTCAAATTGGGGAGAGCGCAGGGCGTTGCGATGGCAGCCGCTTTGGCCAAAGAAGTCCCGATTGTGGAGTACTCACCCAAGTCGGTGAAGCAGTCGGTTACAGGCAATGGAAATGCTTCTAAAGAACAAGTGGCCTATATGTTAGAACGCTTGCTCAACGCAAAATTAGATTCTGAACACTTTGATGCTACCGATGCTCTTGCCGTAGCGGTGTGTCATCAGTCTCATGGAAAAAACCTCCAAGCCTCCAAAACAGGCACCAAGAAGGGTTGGGGAGCCTTTGTCTCCGAAAACCCGGAACGGATTAAATGAGCATATATCACGATTAGCTGATTGCTGGACATAATATAAATTGGCTCCTATTGGGCGTATGCCATACGCCCCTACGACCTAGTTCAATCATCCTCGCTTGAGCCTTCCGTATGGGTAGTCTTAGTTTTGTCCAGCATTCAGCACAATTAGGCTAATCGTAGCACAAACCCTTCAAAACCAATCATTTACTCGGCGTTGGCTTTCGATTTTTTTCTCAAGGGCATCGGGTAATTGGGCAAAAAAGTCAATACCTGTGATACGCTCAATATCATCAATACTGACCACAAACGTCGTGAGCAGTTCAATAGAACCTTCGTTTTTCATCAGAAAGGCAATGGCTTGTTGACGCCGTTCGTCATATACAATTTTGTAGTATTGCTCTGGCACGGCCACTTTGTTTTGACGACCGATGTATTCCAATCCTTTTTTCAACACGGGTCCCGTCACTATAATTAACTCCTCCCTGTCTTCAGCCCAGTCCCTGATTTTGTTTTCCATGTCGTTCCAGATGTGTTGGTTCAACTCTGGCTTTTGCGGACTCATGTTGCTCATGTAAAAGGTCTCGTATGTCAGCGATTGGTCGTATTTAAAATCTCCTGCGGGTGCCAGATGCCCACGGTCATAACCCGAACGAGAATAGTCGGTAGGTAAGGCCGAACCTGTTTCGACCAAGGGGTCAGGTTTAAAATCTCTTGCCCGCTTAGCTTTACCATATTTGGCACCTTTGATGAGCTTGTGTACCACCCAATAAGCCTGTTCGTAATCCTCCTGATAATTAAGGATATAAGCTCGATGCTGTACGATTTCGTCGTTTGCTCCATGAGCTGGCAAATACTTTTCCAGTTCCGAAGCTTTCGGTTTAGTTGTAGTCGAAAAGATAGAGGAAGACTCCTCATCGTCCGAGTTTTTTTCTTCTGCCTGCGTACTCTCGGTAGGGCTATCTTCTGTCTTACTTTCGATTTTGTCTAAAATACTTCCTCTACGGTCGTCGGTGGCTTCGTTGTCATCATGGGCTTTGGGTAAAGTCGGCGACGTTGTATCGGGTTGTTTATCACCAAAAATAGAGGCAACATCTTGCTTAAAGGCTTCAAAAGGGTGTTTTTTGTCCTTGTAGTAAAGCACCAAGGCTACAGCGGTGATGAGTAAGAAAAACCAAAAACGATTGAAGCCATTTTGATACAAAGTAGGGCGGTTTGGTTGCGGTTTCATACAATGCCGGCAATTCTGTTCTGAGATTTAGCACAATGATAACGATACAACTTGTATTTTTGTCGTGCTTGTTTCAGAAATCTTCTAATCACAACCCTACAAGGCTCAAACAAAGTTCTGACATTCAGCTCTTTACCTATTTTGAAGCAAGCATTCCTTATTATCAACGGTGCGAGGTATGAGTAAAATTACGATTGCAGTTATTGGTGGTGGAGCCGCAGGTTTTATGGGAGCCATTTCGGCCAAAACCCATTTCCCAGAGGCTCGAGTCGTCATTCTGGAGAAAAACCATTCGGTGTTGAACAAAGTTCGTATCTCGGGCGGAGGACGTTGCAACGTCACGCACGACCATAGCAAAAGTATTGCACAACTCCTCAAAGGCTACCCTCGTGGCGAAAAGTTTTTGCGACAGGTGTTTGAAGTGTTTGACCACAAGCAGACTGTGGCTTGGTTTGAGCAAAAGGGCGTTTCACTCAAAACCGAAGCCGATGGCCGGATGTTTCCAAGCACTGACGAATCCGAAACCATTGTGAATTGCCTATTGACTTCCGCACAACAGTTGGGTATCGAAATCTGGACATCGAGTGGTGTATCAAAAGTGAACAGTGTAGAAACAAGCCAGCGAACGGAGTTTGTGATTGAGTTGCTATCTGGTGACAAATTGATTGCAGACCGCTTGCTCATTGCCTCTGGCGGCAACCCTAATCTTGCTGCTTATCAATGGATTAACGACTTACAACATCCAATTACCCCTCCTGTTCCGTCGTTGTTTACGTTCAATGTCCCTCAGCATTTTTTGAGCGATTTGCAAGGTGTCTCTTCACAACAGGCTAAGGTGCGAATCGCTAAAACGAAGCTCGAACAAGATGGACCTTTGCTCATTACCCACTGGGGATTTAGTGGGCCGTCGGTACTCAAACTATCGGCTTGGGCAGCACGAGAACTCGCCGAAAAAAACTATGAGTTCAGTATAGCCATCAACTGGTACAACCAACCCGACGAGAAAATCAAAGAGGAATTACAGCATTTTAAACTGCTCCATTCGGCCAAACTGGTACATACCTTAGCGTATGGCGGTTTACCACATCGGCTTTGGAAGGCTTTTTTGCAACAAGCTCAAATTCCTGAAACCCTCCGCTGGGCAGACTTGTCGAACAAATCGTTCAATCGCTTGGTCGAAAGTTTGGTGCATGGTACGTTTGAGGTCAAAGGCAAAACCACTTTCAAAGAAGAATTTGTTACCTGCGGCGGGGTTCAGTTGTCTCAAATTAATGCCAAAACACTAGAAAGTACGCAGTGCAAAGGACTCTTTTTTGCAGGCGAAGTCCTTGATATTGATGGCATTACTGGTGGATATAACTTTCAGTCGGCCTGGAGTACGGGATGGGTGGCAGGAATGAACATTGGCTTAGATTAAACAAAAATAAGGTACTCCGTTGTTTAGGAGCTAACACCTTGATTTCTATTGTCTTTACCACTACTTATTCCATTGTATGAACGTTTTCAAACTGCGGTATGCCAAAACGTTGGGGTTACAAGTCTTTTTATTTGGTCAATTGACTTCGGCAAAAGCCCAATTTTTCACCAAAGACAGTACTCACAAGAAAATCTTTGACTTCACCATTGACCGTCGAAAGTCTATCGTTAACCAAGAAAGTGTAGCTATTGACATCAACGGTCTTAATGTAGGATGGACTCGTTACAAAGGACGCATCCGACTGGGCATAGGTGGGTATTTTATTTTTGACAAAAACCCCAAAGCCACTCAGATTCGCTACCAAAACAAAAACACGCTGGTTCAACGAAAAACGAACATTTATTACCTAACGCCTAATATTTCTTACAAATTTTACCGTTCCAAATGGTTAGATTTGGCCATCCCGTTTGAGTTAGGCTTGGGTTATAGCGACCTCACACAAACTGATTACCTGACCGGAGCCGTGATTCCAGTACTCAAAAAAGACGGAACCTCCTCTCCTACTACCGAGTGGTTTGTACCAGCACAGTTAGGGCTTTGGGCCACGGTCAACCTCTCGCCCGATGTGGCCTTGGTTTCGTCTATCGGTTATCGCAAGATATTGACCAGCTCAGGTCTTAACATTGATTACGATGGGCTTTATTATTCATTTGGTTTGAAACTCATTCCAAACCGTATTTTAAAAGATTTCAAAAACGACCTTACCCGTTGGAAACAACGCAAACAGAACGCCTTATGATGCCACCACTGCAAGAAACCACTCGCTACATTCAGCAACGTATCGGCGAGTTTCGCCCTCAAGTCGGAATCATCTTAGGAACAGGGCTTGGAGCACTAGCGCAAGAGGTGGTTGCTCACGAGGTAATTCCTTACGAAGAAATCCCCCATTTCCCAGTTTCTACCGTCGAAACCCACAAAGGTAAGCTCATTGTTGGGGAATTGATGGGCCAAAACGTCATGTGTTTGCAAGGGCGTTTTCATTATTATGAAGGCTACTCCATGCAACAGGTGGTGTACCCCGTGCGGGTGATGCAGCAACTTGGGGTTCGTTTTTTGTTTGTGTCCAACGCAGCAGGTGGCATGAATCCGACGTACAAGGTTTCTGATTTAATGCTGATTGAAGACCATATTAGCCTTTTTCTGCCAGAAAATCCACTCATTGGCAAAAATGACGATACCCTTGGCGAGCGCTTCCCCGACATGAGCGAGCCCTATGATGCTGCCCTCCTAGACCAGGCCCAAGCCATTGCCCAAGCGCACCAGATTTGCGCACACCGAGGCGTATATGTGAGTGTACCCGGTCCGCAATTAGAGACCAAAGCCGAGTACCGTTTGCTCCGACTGGCCGGAGGCGATGCCGTTGGCATGAGCACCGTCCCCGAAATTATAGCGGGTGTACACGGCGGACTTCGGTGCTTTGGGATTTCGGTCATCACCGACATGGGCATCCCCGAAACCTTAGAAAAAGCCGAATTAGCCAAGATCATTGCCGCCGCCGAAAAAGCCGAACCCTCCATGACCCTGATCATGAAAGAGCTGCTAAGGGCCTTGTAAAAAGCCAATGGCTCGCCCCGTTACCATCTCTTTTCTACGATGCTAGAAGGGTATTGGAAAAACCAAAAAATGAGTTTATACTTGTGTAATGAAAGGATTATTTGGCTGCTAATAATACGAAAGCACGACATAGAGAGTACAATAAAAACTCAAAAAAAGCCCAAAAAACACTAAAAGCACGACAAAACTTTCGTTTATTTACAAGTTATGCACAACCATAAAAGACACGACATTAAATGAAAGAAAGAATAGACGAACTGATATCTCAAGGACAGACTTACTCATTTGCAAACAATAGCTATAGAAGTCAGTATGGAGTTTATAGTAAACCCTCTGATGATTTTTTAGCTTGGATAGCTACGGTCGAAGATTTTATAATTCAAAATTTTGGAGAAAACAGTTCTGTATTCAGACTTTACAAAAAATTTGATGACCGTTTTATTTCGGGTTATGAACAAGGCGATTTTGAAAGACATCATACAAAACTTATTGCAGCCCTAAAAGCTTGTTACAACGCAACACCTATCAAAACACATAAGCCTTTAACTCAAGCTGATTTACTTAGAGTGATTTTTGACAGATTTCATTCCCTTGTTATACAGTTACGTAAGAGATACAATTCAAAACCAACATTAGATGTTCAAGACGAATACGACGTTCAAGACCTTTTACATTGTTTGCTGAAACTTCACTTTGATGATATAAGAAAAGAAGAATGGACACCAAGTTATGCAGGAGGTTCTTCCAGAATGGATTTTTTATTGAAAAATGAACAACTTGTCATAGAAGTAAAAATGACAAGACAAGGATTAGCAGACAAGGATTTAGGGAAACAACTTATTGAAGATAAAGCTAAATACAAAGCCCATCCGGACTGTAAAAGACTTATATGTTTTACTTATGACCCAGAAGGAAGAATTACAAACCCAAAAGGTATTCAGAACGACTTAAATCAAGAAGATGAAGACTTTATCGTTGAAATAATAATTAAGCCCGACAACTAATGGCAGTGCATAACAGCACCTACCCAAAAGTGGCGGTTCAGTGGTTAAATCAAGCTTTGTGCTTCTATCAAAGTTTGTGCTTAACTGAACGTGAAGTGCTTCGAAATTGCCACCTTCGGGTAGCTGCGAAACGTTACCTGCAAGCGTATCGAACCGACACGACAAACATAAAAGACCGACAATAATCTCGACAAACAATCTTAATACTATACTTATAGTCCGTTGTTTCATAAACTACAAATATTGAGATTTGTACCCGTGGACATAAGAATCAAAATAGGAATACGACTTAAAGAACTTAGAAACGAAAAAGGACTTAGTCAAGAAAAGTTTTCATTCATTTGTGAGCTTGACAGAACCTATATTGCAAGTATTGAGCAAGGAAAAAGAAATGTTTCAGTAGCAAACATCGAAAAAATTGCAAAAGCACTTGATATGTCTGTATATCAATTTTTTAAATCAGACTTATTCAAGTAAATATGGACATTCAAGCATACGAAACACTTATCACAACTCAATTAGACGAACTTGTAGGGAATATAATCAACACGAATCCTAAATTAAATATTGCAGTTAAGAAAGGCGAACGAGTTGGAGATGGAATTAGTAAATTTCTTGAAAACAAGTTTGTTGAATTTACTCAACATCATCAGTATTTTAAAGAATCTTTGGCTTCGCCAGAAGGAAAAACTAAAAATCCTTTTGATGTTCAGACCATATTTGAAATCAATGGACATAAAGAACTTATTTGGATAGATTTTAAAGCAATTAATATTGAAAATGATGATACAAATCCTGATAGTGGGACACCTGATAAGATTTTAAACTTGATAGAGCAAGGTTATTTTTATCTTGCATATATTTTGGTATATTATAAAGGTTCTGAGGAAGGATTGGAGTTTGTCCAACATAATGGAACAAGGGTAAAATCATACTTCTTGAAAAATGTTAGTTCAACAATGAGAATCACACCAGCAAATCAAATGCAAGTGAATGGATTTGCAGAACCTGTATATAGAACAAGAGAACAATTTTTAAATTTTCTCTTGCAGAAAAAAATAGAATCAAACGAAAGAAAGCTCAAAAAAGCAACAGATGAATTAGAAAATCTCAAACAAGGTAAATTTAAAAAAGACTTATCTATAGAAAAACTATTGCAACTGAATAGCGAACAAGAAGAAAAAATTAAAAATCTTTAATGCTTTTTTCAATATTTTCAATTTCTAAATCGGACAATTCATAATAAGAATAAACTAAATTATCTATTTGAGTTTTAACAGTGTCTTTTGAATCAGAATCAGTGTAAATTTCTTTACACAATTTAGAAATATGATTTTGCAATTTAGAATCATTAGGAATATGAATAGTTCCTAAATCACCAATTTTTATTTGTGGTTGTTTACCTTGTGAAAACCTTATAATATTCATTTGTTGAGCATAATAAGTTACAAAATCAGTATTCAAAAAGCCACATAAAAAATATAAAAATTCAATTGCTTCTGCCGAATTATTTCTTAGTGAAAAAACATAAAGGCTATTATTTGCAGAACTCTTGCCTAAATCAATTGTAGCAATTATTTCCTTTGCCGACTGTCTAATAAATAATTTTGGATTATCATAAATAATCGTCTCGCCCAAACCTAATCTTTTTTTATTCTTAACACCTTGTTTTTCAAGTTCAATTTTCAACTCATCATTAATTGAATCTTGTAAGGGTTTGTCGTAATAAAAATATTTCTTGTAATCTAGTTTGCCATACTTTTCCGAGAGTGCTTTTGAACCTTGATAATACGGATACAATAAATTCTCTTCTCTTTTTCCTTTTTCTATGAAAGTAAATTTATCTTCCATATCTAAAAGCATCACACAAGTACGCAAATTCTTATTTGGGTATAATTGCAATATCGTTTTATCTTTTTTGGCTTGGACCTTGCCTAAAATTTGTTTTGAAATTGAACAACCATTGTATCTGAATTTATACTCATCATTTTTATTGTACCAACTTGACTGTTCTACCAAATAACGATTTTCTGTTTTATGGTCAATGATTTGTACTTTATGATTTACACTTTTAGTTTTAGAAAGTTTAATAATTACTTGACCACTTGCAACATCAAAATCTTTAATGTTCACCTGCAATTCATCAATAGTTGTATTATCTAACAAATATTTTCTTGTAAATTCATATGCAGTTTCAAAAAAAGAAACATCAATAATAAAACTCAACTTGCCATTTTCTTTCAAAAAATCAAGTGAGTGCTCTATGAACAACATTACAAGATTTAATTTTCCGTTTTTTACTGAACTTGGAAACTGATGATAGTTATTTAAGTAATTTATCCTTTGTTCTTCATTTTCTTTTTTATCTCTTCGTCCATATAATGATACATAAGGTGGATTACCAATCACATAATCAAACGAATTATACAAATTAGAAAACGGAGTAGTTTTTACTTCATCAAACAATGACAATCCAGATATTACTTTATCTGTAAAATCCCAAGTTATTCCGTTAAACGTGCCTTGAAAATCTTCATTAAAAAGAAAAGTGAATAGTTTTTGAATATTTGTTTTGGTTTTTTCTACCATTTCTTCTTGTACATCAACAAAGAAAATGTTATTTGATATAAAGTTTGAAATCAATATTGAATCGGGAAATTTCAAATAAATGTCGGAGAGTAATCTTAAAATAAAAATACCTTGTCCACAAGAAGGTTCAAGAATTTTTTTTTCAAAGATTTCTGAGTCAATTAAAACAACATCTAATAAATTTTCAACTGTATCAACAGAGTTAGTTAAGAAAACACCATTTTTTTTTCTTTCTATCTTATTTAGACCTTGCTCATAGCCATTTTGACCGAGAGAAACCCTATCAAGAAAAGACGAAATTTGACCTGTGCTTTTAAGTTCTTTTACCAACATCTTGCTATGACTTTAAATTAACTACGCAAAGATAAACAAAAAAATTAAAATGATACTTATAATCTACAAGTGCTTTTCCACAGAATAGACTAAATTTATAGACGAGAAAACGCCATACGCATAACACGGGTAACTGTTGCACAACTAGCGAAAAGTGTCATGGCACACCTTTATAACTGATTTCTAACAGGGGGCCAACCTGTGTTGAAAATTTAGAACCTCTCTTGTCGAAGATATAGAAGCCGTTTTGCTCCTTTTTTGTCTACACAAACAGACCTATCTTCCCTAATCGACAAGCGGGCTGAACCGTCTCAATTTCTTGTGCATTCGATCGTAGTTGGGTTTGTAGATGCTCTCTTCTCACTTCTTATTTTTGGTGACTCACCCAGAGCAGGCTATTGTGTCGAGTTGAGCTTACCGTAAAAATTATATTCCTTTACCAAATCTTCCAGATTGACTTGATACAATTCTTGCGGACCGTAGTTTTTTCTGCCTTGCATACAGCTAAAATACTAAATAGACCCCAGATTTTCAATCCTTTTGTTTACTTTTGATGTACTTGAAGTAGTTGTGCAACAAGCACATCGGTTTGGCAATATGGGGGCAGAAGTGCTAAATTGAACATTTGGAAATCTAATGAACTTTGGTGCATTGAAAACCCCTACTTCGTAAAGCCCAAATCGTTAGTGGCAATTTTAATAGACACCCTACTATGAATAAAGTACCAATAGGACTTAAAAGAACAGCGACCCTTTGCATATTACGACACCAAGACAAATTTTTGTTACTCAAAAGACTTAAAGAACCTAACAAGGACAACTTTACACCAGTTGGAGGTAAACTTGACCCTTTTGAAAGTCCATTAAAATCTGCAATTAGGGAAACTTTTGAAGAAACGGGAATAAAAGTAGAAGCAATGAAATATTGCGGTATTTTGACAGAGACTTCACCAACAGAATACAATTGGACAGGGTATGTTTATATCGCTAACATTGATTTTATTGAACCGCCCATTTGTAACGAAGGGACTTTAATGTGGATTTCATTTGACAACTTATTAAGCGTTCCAACTCCTAAAACTGATTGGTATATTTATAAATACATTCTTGCTGACAAACCATTTGCATTTAGTGCAGAATATGACGATAATCTAACCCTATTAACAATGACAGAGGAAATTGAAAATGTAAAAATTTTATGATAGTTGGATACCAAAACTGCCACCAAAAGGTTTGCCGCAAGGCTGACAGACAGAATAATCCCGCATCTGCGGGATACTACAATCAGCTACTATCGGGCTTGACCGAATGCTATTTGGCTTTTAGTTGTTAACTTCAACCTCAGTTTTTCTCCCGATAGCTATCGGGACGGCTTCGGTTGCCGGGCTGACACAGCAACAATTCCAGCCCTGCGGCAAGCCTTGAACGTTATCCGTCAGACTGAGAGCGACACCCCAACAAATGATAACGGAAACATATAATTTAAAAAAATGAAAATAGCCATCATAGGTGGTGGAATTGGCGGTTTGACAACAGCCTTAGCCTTAATACAAAACGGACAAGAAGTAACAGTTTACGAAAGCGCAACTGAAATCAAACCTGTTGGTGCAGGAATTGTTATGGCAAACAATGCTATGCAAGTTTTTGACAAACTTGGCATTCGTGCCAAAATTGAAAGGGCTGGTTGCAAAATTTCTAACATTAAAATCACTGACGCACAACTTAACACAATTTCGGTAAGTGACCTTACAAAATTTGAAATCAAATATGGAGTTTACAACGTAGCAATTCATCGGGCAGACTTGCAGAAAATTTTAGCTAACGAAATAGGTTTTCAAAACATCCAATTATCAAAACGACTTTTAAAAATTGAAAAAGAAAACGATTTTAAACTAACTTTTGACGACAGTACAAGCATAATTGCTGATATTGTAATTGGTGCAGACGGAATAAAATCAACCGTAAGAAATCAATTGTTTGGTGTGGGAAGTATTCGTGACACAAAACAAAGATGTTGGCGAGGCGTAGCTGAATTCGATTGGTCTTCTAACTATAATCACGAAGCATTTGAAGCGTGGGGTAAAGGAAAACGCTTTGGTTTTGTAAAAATCAGCGATAAAAAAGTGTATTGGTTTGCTGTATGCGACGATATTTTGATAAAAGACAATTCAACTATTACAGAATTATTTAAAGACTTTCATCCAGAAATTGTAAAAATCATTTCTGAAACACAAAATGACAAAATAATTTTCAGCGACATTATTGATTTGCAACCAATCTATCAATGGCAAAAGGGAAAAGTTTGTTTAATAGGCGATGCGGCTCATGCTACAACGCCCAATATGGGACAAGGTGCTTGTCAAGCTGTTGAAGACGCTTATGTTTTAGGAAAATTATTCGGACAAGGAAAAAGTGCTGAAGAAGTATTTGCTCAATATGAAAAACTAAGAATGGGCAAGGCTCATTATATTGTTAATACAAGTTGGACAATAGGAAAAGTTGCTCACTTTCAGAATAGCATAGCTGTTTGGTTGAGAAATGCGTTAGTAAAAAGAATGCCGAAATCTGCTAACGAAAAGCAAATGGATAAAGTTTTTAACATTGAATATGAGATTGACTAACAAAAAGCTCGAACTGCTAATAGGCGTTTGGCTCAATGGCGGGAGATGTGGTTAATTGAACATTCTACCTCGCATCTATCCCGAAAGCTTTCGGGACGGTGTATTGACAGTGCACTGCTACGAAATCCGCCTGAATGCCGAGCGCTAAACCATTAAGCCTTATTGTAGGACGACCGTAAACGAAATGAAATGTTGTAACTTGCAACCGAAAAATAACAAAAAATAAATGGATGAATTAATACAGAAAATAAAACACCTTGCCGACACTTATACCGCTAATTTGAATAGCCAAATTGAGCAGAGAAAAGAAGAAATGAAGGCTGACGACACTTCTCACTACCTCATTTATAGAGTTTTGGGTATTGAAACAAAAGAAGGGCAGTTAATAGATGAGTATCAAAATGTTGGACGATTCCTTTATAAGTATGCGGGTTCATTTCTTGAAGAAGCTGCAACTCTTTGTTTGAAATATAAATTTCCTGATGGTGAAAAGACCAAAGTAGTTAATACAATTGGACAGAAACCAAAAACTTTTGAGATTGATTTCCTAAATGAAAATGATGCCATTGAAGTAAAATGGCGTGATGCAACGACAGATGGAGACCATATTACCAAAGAGCACACAAGAGTTCAAGTAATAAAAGCTCACGGTCACAAACCAATACGAATAATGTTCTACTATCCACAAAGAGAACAAGCCATTAGAATTCAACAAACTTTGAAAACACTTTATGCAGGTGTGGAAGGAGAATATTATGGTGGTGACGAAGCTTGGGAATATTTAAAAGCTTATTCAGGAGTTGACTTAAAAGCTATTTTGACACAGATTGCAAACGAAAGAACACCCCGAGTGGAGGCTCCCGAAAATGGAAACTAATAAAATCTATCACGGAAATTGTATTGAAAAACTCAAAGAAATTGAAGCCAACAAAGTTGACTTGATTTACTTTGACCCACCTTTTTTTACTCAACGTAAACATAGTCTTACGAATAAAGACAATTCTAAAACTTACGAATTTGACGACAAATACAATTCTATTGAAGAGTATTTGGAACTAGTTGAAAATGTTTTGCTAGAATCAAAAAGAGTATTAAAGAACACAGGAAGTGTATTTCTTCATTGCGACAAAACTGCATCACACAATATTAGAGTTGTGATGGACAAGGTTTTTGGACGTGAAAACTTCCAAAGTGAAATTATTTGGTCATACAAAAGATGGTCGAATGCGAAAAAAGGACTTTTGAATGCACATCAAGTAATTTTCTTTTATTCTAAAACACAAGATTTTAAATTCAATTCGCTTTATACTGATTATTCAGCAACTACTAATCTTGACCAAATTTTACAAGACAGAGAACGTAATGAAAACGGAAAGTCTGTTTATAAAAAAGATGAAAACGGTAATGTAGTTTTAGGTAAAGAGAAAAAGGGGGTTCCTCTTTCTGACGTTTGGGAAATTCCATACTTAAATCCAAAGGCAAAAGAAAGAGCAGGATACCCAACTCAAAAACCAGTTTTACTACTTAATCAAATTTTAAATATCGTTACAGACGAAGGCGACTTGGTTGTTGACCCATTTTGTGGGAGCGGAACAACTTGTGTTTCTGCAAAATCTTTGAAAAGACAATTTATTGGAATTGACATTTCAAAGGATGCGGTTGAACTTGCCAATTCACGATTAGAAGAAATGGTAATTTCTGAATCTAATCTTTTAAACAGGGGAACAAACGAGTAT
This sequence comes from Spirosomataceae bacterium, assembly GCA_046329195.1. Taxonomy (GTDB): domain Bacteria; phylum Bacteroidota; class Bacteroidia; order Cytophagales; family Spirosomataceae; genus JAXLVB01. The sequence continues at coordinate 1,359,142 of JAXLVB010000002.1, forward strand.
CAAGAGAAAACCGAAAAAGAATTAGCCATTTTACAAAATATTAATGCTTTTCCTGTTCAAAGAAATAGCGGAATTGATGGTTTCTTAAAAGACCATTTTGAAGGTATGCCAGTTCCTGTAAAAATTCAAGGGGAATATGAAACAATAGAAGATGCAATTGAGAAACTAGAAAAGGCTTCTTATGGTAAAAACTATAAAATGAAAATCTTAATCCAAACAAGAGAGACGGGAATAAGCCGACTTTTTGGTTTAGAATCGGACGTTACAATAGTAAAATCACTAGAATTACAGACGAAAGATTTGATGAAAAAGAACAACGAAGGCATAACACGGGTTTTGCAAAATGGCGGGTTAAGTGCTTCTAAGACAGTTTAGTGCTAGATGTTAGTTTAGTGCATCTAATGAACATTTGTGCTGAAAATCCGCCACTGCACCAAGCGCTAAACCATTAGCTACACCTCTAAAAGAAAACCCTGGCTACCTTTATTTTCAGTAAAAATTCATTCAGACCGTGCAAATTTTTGATGTTATTGTTATTGGAAAAGGCTTAGTTGGTGCTGCCGCTGCTAAATACCTTTCGGAGAATACCAAAAAAGTTGCTGTCATTGGGGCAGACGAGCCAAAAGAAACAGAAACGCCCCTTGTTTATTCAAGTCATTATGACCAAGCCAGAGTGCAGCGAATTATCGGTAAAGACAAGGTATGGACAACGCTCAATAACAACTCCGTACAAGAATATGCCTCTATTCAAAAGAAGTCCGGCATACGATTTCATGATGATGTTGGTTGTTTATACGTCAATGCTTATGGTCCTGACCACTATTTGAAAAACTATCCTACAGTAGCCAAAACACACGATATATCTTATACAACGTTTGGCTCCTCAACGGCTCTGAATAGTCATGCTGATTTTGTTTTTCCAGAAACTTCGGCTGGCATACTCGAACACGCTCCTTCGGGTTATATAAATCCACGTCTATTGATTAAGGCTCAACTCGAAGTATTTAAACAGCAGGGAGGTTCTGTTTTTTCAGATACCGTAATCAAATTATCTGTAGAAAACAATGGTACTTTTTTAATCGAAACAGAAAGCGGTAAAACCTATTCATCTGCACAAGTGCTGGTAGCGACTGGTTCGTTCATGAATTGTCTCGATATCCTCCCCCAAAAACTTAAATTGACGACAAAAAGTGAAGTGGTTCTTTTGGTGAAAATAGATGACAAACATGTTGAGCATTTTCGTACGCTCCCTTCTTTACTTTATGAGATTGATGAAGAAGACGTAGAAGGAATTTATTTGCTTCCACCCGTGAAATACCCGGATGGAAATTATTACTTAAAAATCGGGGCGAATTCACCTGATGACCTCGTTTTCGAAAGCTTAGAACAGATTCAGGAATGGTTCAGAAATGGTAAGTCTGAACGCTATGCCCCTGCTTTGCTCAAAGCAATCAGGAAACTTATGCCATCACTTCCTTTAGAAAATACCTTGACCAAAAAATGCGTGATTAGCCGAACAGCCACCGGAAGACCTTATGTTGGTGAAACGGCCACTCAGGGACTATTTCTGGCAGGAGGATGCAATGGATATTCGGCCATGTGCTCTGACGCTATCGGAAATGTAGCATCGCATCTCATTTTGAACGGCAAATTGCCCGAGTACTATCCTACTGATGCGTTCACTATCGAATATATGGAAGAAGAAAGTGATTGGATATAAGTACACTGTAAACTAGAAAATATTATTTTTTACTTGCAAACGGTCGCAGAGGAAAATAAAATCAGCGAGTTTCTGCGGTATAAAATTAGCGGGTATCTGCGTGATAAATTTTACGGAAGTTTAGTTTACAACGCAAAAAGTATATTAGTATCCAATCAACGAAAAAACCCCGTAAACTTCTGTCCATTAAGTACTTATAAATAATGAACAATGATTAACTAAGTGCAGCAGCGCACCCCAAGGTCTTTGTAGCTTCCCTATTGAAATTTTTACTATTTTTAACTTGCCGAAGACTCTTGTTCATTCAGAACACATCTTGTCAGTCAATTATTTAAACTCCAAAACACTGATGGCACGCCGAACAACACAATTGTTAATTTTTTTGATGTTGGTAGGGGTCAAGTTATTTGCCCAAAACCAAAAAGAACAATTGTCTCAACTCATGAATTCATACCACCGCTACAATATGTTTGATGGGGCGGTGTTGGTGGCAGACCACGGTAAAGTCATTTATAAAGAGGCATTTGGGCTTGCCAATCGGGAGTGGAATATTCCAAATACGACCGATACTAAGTTTATGATTGGTTCCATCTCCAAACCACTTACTGCTACATTACTGTTGATTTTGGTTCAAAAAGGCCTTATTAAGTTAGACAACAAACTGGAAGATTACTTGCCTGCCTTCAAAAACAAACCAGCTGCCAAAGTCACTATTAGGCAATTGCTTAGTCATACATCGGGTATGCCCAATTATGATGTAATCAAAGATTTCTTTCCAAGAATCAGTCGCCAGAGCTTTACACGGGAGGAATACATTAATGTCTATAAAGACTCTACCCTTGCCTTTGAACCGGGCACTCGGTATATGTACAGTAGTTGGGGGTATTTTACGTTAGGGTATATTATCGAAAAAGTAACTGGCAAATCGTACGAACAGGTTATGAAAGAAGAGATTTTTGCTCCATTAGGCATGGCAAATTCTGGTTCCTATTTACATACAAAAATCATCCCTAAACGAGCTTCTGGATACGATTATGGATTAGGCAATTACTACAGTGCAGATTTCAGAGATCAATCAAACACCATGGGCACAGGCGATATTTTCACCACAGTAGAAGACCTTTTCAAGTTCCATATCGCACTGACTAACAACACCTTACTCAACAAAACACTTACCGATGAAATGTTTACGCCTGGCCGAAGACCTGCACGATACGGTTATGGTTGGTTTAACCAAAATTTTAAATACACAGCTACTGACAGCGTAAAAGCCAATTATCATTTAGGTTCTACCGAAGGATTTATTTCATTTTTTTTGAGAATGCCCGAAACCAACAGCATGGTGGTTATCCTTTGCAATAGTGCCCCAACTGATTTTTTTGGTATTACCAAAAACCTTATCAATGTGTTGCACGACAAAAAAGTGGCCTTGAAAGCCCCCGTGCATAAAAGCATTGAAACTTTTATTGTTAACGAAGGTGCCACCCGAGCCGTAGAAGAATACAAAAAAATGAAAAAAGACACGGCTCATTTCTACGTTGATTGGCTCCAAATGTATTACCTCAGCGAGAAACTCTACAGCTTGAAACGATACGAAGACGCTCGCATCATTGCCGAAAACAATGCCGTAGAGTTTCCTGACAGAGATTATGTAGCCTTATCCTTAGCCAATATTTATTTAGCACTCAACCGAAAAGCTGATGCCATTCAATTCTACAAGAAAGTGCTTGACCTAAACCCCATCAGCGAAGAAGCCAAAAACAGGCTCAAAGAGCTGGTTGTCAAGTAACACCACTATGTTACAAACCCTTGTCAATCCTCCAACTCGCCAATGTCTTCGTTCCAGACTTCGGGTTTGGCGGCAATGAACTCGTTCATCATGCTTACACATTCATCAAGGTCCAAGTCAATGACCTCTACTCCATGCGACTGCATGAATTCTTTTGCCCCCGGAAATGTCCTTGATTCGCCTACAATTACCTTCGGAATTTTGAACTGCACAATCGTACCTGCACACATATAGCAAGGCATTAGCGTAGAATAAATCACCGTGTTCCGAAACGACCCCACTCGTCCGGCATTGTTGAGGCAGTCCATTTCACCATGCAAGATGGGATTATCCTCTTGCACTCGTTTGTTATGACCCGAGGCTATCAATTTACCATTTTTTACCAAGGCCGAACCAATCGGAATCCCTCCTTCCGACAAGCTTTTCCGTGCTTGCCGAATAGCCTCTTCCATAAACTCATCCATTGTTTTGTTGATTTTGTTCGTTAAATTCTTGTTTATCTGTCAAAGAAGTTTCCGTTAAAAGTTAAAGGACATATTCAATACGTCCCCACATGAAATTGCAGAAACACTGTTTTTCCTCCACACATCCATTCTCAAATTATCCCACTCTCAAATTTTCAAATTAACCCATTCTCAAATTCTCAAACTAACCAATTCTCAAATTATCCTACTCTCAAATTCTCAAATTAACCAATCCTCAAATTATCCCACTCTCAAATTCTCAAATTAACCAATTCTCAAATTATACCACTCTCAAATTTTCAAATTAACCAATTTTCAAATTATCCCACTCTCAAATTCTCAAACTAACCAATTCTCAAATTATCCCACTCTCAAATTCTCAAACTAACCAATTTTCAAATCATCCCACTCTCAAATTCTCAAATTAACCAATTTTCAAATTATCCCTTCCAAATCATCCCACTCTCAAATTTTCAAATTAACCAATTTTCAAATTTTCAAATTCATTCCTCCTCATCCATCAAAAAAATCTCATAAGCACTTCGGAGTTCGCCTAGAGCTTTGGGTTGGTTAGATTGCTGGGCCAAAATAATCCCTTTTTCGTAAATTTCTTTAGCCTGTTCACGTTTGCCAACAGCTGCCATCAACTCTGCTGCCTGATAGTACGTAGGCAAATAATCAGGGTGCTTTACCAACAGTTCATCAAAAAAATGCCAGGCCTTGGTAGGGTTATGATTCAAGTATTCCATAGCCAGCGCATAGGCATTGAATGGGTCGTTGGGGTCTTCCTGATAAAATTCTTGTAACAGGGCAAGCCGGTTGGTATTCATAGTGCCGAACGATTAATAAAAACAGTGTTAAGGGTACAAAAAAGCAACAAAATGGTCGTAAAAAAAATAAAAATAGTATGCAAGCATACTATTTTTGAAATTTTATTTAACTTCGCCGCATCAAAGTCAGTTACAGATTACTACTTCTACAATTTATTGATAAAGAGGTACAGTATTCTGAGGAATTGCTTAAAAAAAAGCACTAACAATCAATTGATTAGACAATTACCAAGCAAAGAAACAGACTAGAAAAGCGATTGGCAAGTCGCCACTTTACACAGAACGTTTGAACTTTTTTGTAAAAATTATTCACAACAAAAACGGAAAATTATGAAAATTTTGGTTTGCATCACGGTTGTTCCTGATACTACTGCAAAAATTTCGTTTATCGAAAATGATACGAAATTCAATAAAGCAGGAGTTCAATACATCTGCGGTCCATACGACGACTACGCCTTGAGTAGAGCCGTTGAAATCAGAGACCAAGTGGGCGGTACCGTAACGGTGCTGAACGTAGGTGAAGCCGATAACGATGTGGTGATTCGGAAGTGTTTGGCCATTGGGGCCGACGATGCCATCCGGGTCAATTGCGAGCCTACTGATGCGTTTTTTGTAGCAGAGCAAATTGCAGCTTTGGCGAAACAAGGCGGATATGATTTGATTTTGATGGGCCGTGAATCCATTGATTATAACGGTGGTCAAGTACACGGAATCGTAGGTGAATTGTTGGGTATTCCTTCGTTTTCGCCAGTAATGAAATTGGACATTGAAGGAAGTACAGCCAAATTGGCTCGTGAAATTGAAGGGGGTAAAGAATATCTTACCGCACAACTGCCGCTCGTGCTGGGTTGTCAAGAACCCATTGCTGAATGGAAAATCCCTAACATGCGAGGCATTATGACGGCTCGTACCAAACCGCTCAACGTCGTTGAGCCTATAGGCGAAGCCACTTTGACAAAAATTCAAAAATACGAATTACCAGCACCAAGAAGCTCAGTGAAACTCATTCCAGCCGACGAAGCTGAAAAACTCATTGACTTGTTGCGGACAGAAGCCAAAGTGCTTTAAGCAAGGAGTATTCCTCTGTTTTTATTCCAATCAACTTTTACACTTCTAACGATATGTCAGTATTAATTTTTGGAGAAATCGATAACGGCGAAATCAAAAAAACTTCGCTCGAAGCCATTTACTACGGCGCACAAGTAGCCTCAATGACAGGCACTTCCGCCAAAGTGGTGGCCATTGGGGATGCCTCAGCCGATGCGCTTGCCAAAGCCGGAAATTATGGTGTGGACACCGTGCTTCACGCTAACGATGCCCAACTTACAGCCCAAAATCCTTTGGCATACGCCAGTATATTGGCTTCAGTGGCTGATGCTGAAAATGCCTCAGTCATTGTCATTGCCAAAACTTCGTTAGGCGACTCGGTAGCAGCTCGCTTGACAGGCAAGCTCAAAGCAGCTTTAGCCTCCAATGTAACCGAATTACCCAATCTGAGCAATGGGTTCAGCGTGATGCGTAGCATTTACACGGGCAAGGCATTTGCCGAAACGGTGTTGAATGCCGATAAAAAAATTCTTTGCATCAAGAAAAACGCAGTGGCCGTAGTAGAAAGTGCAGGTTTGGCTACCGTCACGGCTATTGCTCCAGCCCTAAACGGTGGAGATTTCGCCGCCACGGTGACCAACACCGAAAAAGCATCTGGCGAATTGTCACTGTCAGATGCAGACATCATTGTGTCGGGTGGGCGTGGCATGAAAGGTCCTGAGCATTGGCAACCATTATTGGATTTGGCAAAAGCACTACATGCCGCAACGGGCTGTTCTAAACCCGTTTCGGATTTGGATTGGCGCCCACACCACGAGCATATTGGACAAACAGGAATCAAGGTGTCGCCCAATCTGTACATTGCTTGCGGGATTTCGGGGGCTATCCAGCATTTAGCGGGTGTAAACTCCTCTAAGTGTATTGTGGTCATTAACAAAGACCCCGAAGCACCATTCTTTAAGGCCGCCGACTATGGCATTGTGGGCGATGTTTTTGAGGTGCTACCCAAATTGACCAAAGCCATAGAAGCTTCTAACTAACGGCTCCACATAGCGTCGCCTTTACTAAAACGCACTTATTCGTTATCAGAATAGGTGCGTTTTGTTTGTAGGCAAGGTGGATTATGATACTTTCTTCTTTTCCATTTTGCCTACATACAACCCAATAATAACAAACAACGTGCCTACAAAGGTGTACAAGGTGATTGGCTCTTGCGTAAGCATTGCCGAAAAAAGGAAACCAAAAATTGGGCATAAGTATAACCAGAAAGAAGCCTTGACTGGTTCTGCTTTTAACAAATAGAGCCAAATTTGTACTGCAATAATCGAAATTGGAATAGCCAACCAAAAGACCGAATAATAAAAATTAGGCGTAAAGTTATTCTCACTTGATTGATAAAAGATTGACGTAAAGGGCAGTAGCATAACGCTACCCAACAAAACCTGCCATCCATTTATCGCTAACTTAGGTAGCGCCCATTCAATGCTTTGGTAATAGACCGTTCCTATTGAATAACACAGCATACTAAACGATAAGAGTAGGATACCAAAGGGAGTAGCATGAGCGATGAGCAAAAGGGGGTAAATAGCAATAGCGATGCCTATGAGGCCAACCAGCAATCCTACCCATATATTAGTTGTGATCTTACGAGAGAGAAAAACAGCATTTAACACACTGATAATGAGTGGGCAGGTGGCACTTGCCAATGTTCCAATACCGGCCGTTACGTGTTTCATGGCAAACACAAATGCACTTGGATAGATTGCCATATTCAACAGACCACACATGAATAAAAAACGCCATTCCTTTTTTTGTGGTAATCGGTCTTTATTGACTATCAATGAGATTATTAGCATTAGCAAAGCAGCAATGACAAATCGAATATTAATTAACAAAAGAGGCTGTACATCTTTTATTCCTAACTTAGTGGCCACAGAACCTGAGCCCCATAATGCCGCAAATAATAATCCGCTCCCAATTTTTTTCATGCCTCTATCTTTTGTAGTTCTACGACAAAATAAATTAGGTAAAGGCAATTAGACAAATGGCATGGTGTAAATTCCTGGGCATTAACCCCAGTTGCATAACTCAATTGATGATGCTCAAGAAGGCAGTCACTCACTAAGGAGCCCCATTCTGCAGACATCTCCCTTAAATTGCCGTAACAGTTATAAACTTTTCTCTCCATCTTTCCGTTTAAAACCTGTGTAGTTTTGGCAACCGCATAGGTTTTTTTAATTTTGTCGGTGCTTTGTGTCTTGACTACCAACGCTCAGCTAAAAACCCATTCTCTAATTGTTTGACTCACAAACAATTAGACTCTAACTATACCTAACGTAGTGGCTTGTCACTGACCAAGGTATTTTTTCAATCATTTGATTCGTGGAAAAAGTTAAACTTGAGATTCTTGGATTATCGCCCAGCCAATCACAAACGGGTTCGTTTGCACTCGTGTTGGGCGAAGAGTATGGCAACCGTCGGTTACCTATCATTATCGGTATGTTCGAAGCCCAAGCAATTGCGATAGAAATCGAAAAGATTGTGCCGAACCGCCCCATGACTCATGATTTGTTTAAGTCATTTGCACAAAAATTTCATTACACCATCACCGAAATTGTCATCTCAGACCTCCGAGAAGGCATTTTCTTTGCTCATATTTTCTGTACCGATGGCCTAAAAGAATACAAGATTGATGCTCGCCCGTCGGACGCTATTGCTATTGGCTTACGCTTCAACGTACCTATTTATACCACCGAAACCATCTTATCAGAAGCCAGCATTGTAGCCAGCGACTCTACCAAAGATGACGAAGAGTTGGTTTCTTCAGAGTCAAGTTCCAGCTCCAAAAAGAAGCCCTTTGCCGAACAACTCAAAGACATGAGTCCTGAAGAGTTGATAAAAATCTTGCAAAAGGCGCTTGAAAATGAAGAATATGAGAAAGCAGCCAAAATCAGAGACGAATTGGAACGAAGGAATTAGTCAGTGAGATGGCTTACTGTTAAAAATACTTAATTCATCGTAAAATCAAGGGACTCCCCTTCTGTTGAGGTAATATATTGCTAACTTTGCAAACAGGAAGTCCATTGCTCCTTTGTCATGCCCAAAACACAGCGCAAAACTGGTCATTATCCCAACGCCACCGTCACCATCAGCTTGACAGTTGCGTTGTTTTTAATTGGATTGTGTGGGCTACTCACCATCCAAGCCAAAAAGCTTTCTACCTTGGTTCGTGAGAATATCGAGGTACAAGTGCATTTGGATGCTGACCTCAGCACTGGTGGGCAAGATACCCTGCTGCGAATGATGTCGGCAAAGCCTTATGTAGCCAAAAGTGAAGATGGCAAAGCCCAAATCACCTTTATCTCGAAGGATGAAGCCGCCAAAAAGCTCATGGAAGACACCAAAGAAAACTTCCAAGAGTTGTTGGGCGAAAACCCCTTGCGTAATTCGTATGCAGTCAAAGTCCAAGAGGCTTATTTTGAAGAAGCACGACTAAAGGTTATCAAAACCGACTTAGAGAAACTCAACGGCGTGTATGAAGTAACCTACGCTGAAAATCTGGTAGATGAAGTCAATCAAAACATCAGTAAGATTTACCTCATCTTATCGGGTTTTGTGGGAATATTGCTCGTTATCATTGTGATGTTGGTCAATAACACCATCAAATTAGCACTGTTTTCACAACGCCTGCTCATTCGTAGTATGCAGTTGGTAGGAGCTACGAGTGGTTTCATTCAAAAACCATTTATCATCAGAGGTGCTTTGCAAGGGCTTATTAGTGGGTTGATTTCGAGTGGTTTACTAATCCTGTTGCAACAAGCCGTAGTTCGTCAAATCGAAGGTTTTAGTTTACTTCAAGACAATCTCAAAATGGTTTTCTTGCTCGTAGGCGTCGTCATTTTAGGAGTGCTCATTGGAGTATTGAGTACCTTTCAATCTGTTCACAAATACCTCCGAATGTCGTTAGACGAATTGTACTAGAAAAAACATACACCCCTAACAACTCGTTGACAATCGACTGATTAAACACTCAAAACGAAGTCTTACATTTTTACATTCTATATCATGGCAGAAAAAATTGAAAAAGCAGAAGTAAAAGGCTCTATTTTGCCATTTGGCAAAGAAAATTACACCCTCATGCTCATTGGAGTGGCTGTAATTTTGGGAGGCTTTTTCATCATGAGTCTCGACAAAGAAGAGTTTGGTTTTGGCTTTTTGGGCATTACCCTCGGTCCTATTGTCGTAATGTCGGGCTTTGTACTTGAGTTTTTTGCCATTTTGCGCAAACCTTCTAAGCAATAACACCGCTACCATTGCCAATTCTACAGACAATGCATCTTGTTTGACTAACCCTTACCCCTACTGATGGATTTTATTCAGGCTATCCTTTTAGCGGTTATTGAAGGCATAACCGAATACTTGCCTATTTCTTCTACTGGCCACATGATTTTGGCATCGTCGTTTATGGGCATCGCTTCTGATCCTTTTGTTAAGTTCTTTACCGTTGCTATTCAGTTAGGAGCTATTCTGGCTGTATTGGTCTTGTATTTCAAGCGTTTTTTTCGCAGCATAAACTTTTACTTAAAGCTCTTCGTTGCGTTTGTACCCAGTGCTATTTTTGGAGTATTGTTTAGCGACAAAATTGACGAATTGTTGGAAAGCCCCTTGGGAGTAGCCATCTCTTTGTTAGTAGGTGGGGTGATTTTATTGATGGTAGATGGTTGGTTTAACAAGCCACAGCTTGACGACGCAGACCAGATTGACTTTTTGACAGCCTTGAAAATTGGTTTTTTCCAGTGTATCGCTATGGTACCTGGAGTGTCACGCTCGGGAGCTACCATTGTAGGTGGAATGACCCAGCGATTGAGCCGAAAAGCAGCGGCTGAGTTTTCATTTTTTTTGGCGGTGCCCACCATGTTTGCAGCCACTGCCAAAAAAGGCTACGATTATTTGAAAGAAGGATACACTTTTTCAAGTGACCAACTCAAATTATTGGCAGTAGGTAATGTCATCGCTTTTGTAGTAGCTCTCCTTGCCATCAAGTTTTTTATTGACTTTTTGACCAAGCATGGATTCCGTATCTTCGGAATCTATCGAATTGTGGTGGGCCTCATCATCATTGCAATGATTTTGTCGGGTACTAAGTTGGAAATCATTTAGAAGTATTCTACACCTACTAGGAAACCTATGCTTCTAAAAAGGCATAGGTTTCTTTTCTTTCACAAGAAACCAGTCGAAACTTCTCAAAAATCAGGGCTTTTCCATAATTTTGCGGCTTGAAATTTCAATTCTTGAATCATTTCATGCTAAAACAGCTATGAAATCAGGAAAATCATCAAGTTTTGTATGGAATGAAAGTAATAAAGCCATCGCAGGTTATTGAAAAATCCAAGCAATCAGTAGCTACTTCACCGAACACATCACCTCCCGAACCAGAACCTGCTTTGGTGATTTTAGTGGATAAACCCTACGGATGGACTTCGTTTGCGGTTGTCAAAAAAGTAAAATGGTTGGGTAAATTTCGTAAGATTGGCCATGCAGGTACGCTCGACCCCTTAGCTACTGGCCTGCTAATCTGCTGCACGGGCAAAATGACCAAGCAAATAGATTCCTATCAGGCTCAAGTGAAGGAATATACGGGTACTTTTGTGCTGGGCAAAACAACCCCTTCGTTTGACTTAGAAACTGCTGTAGATGCAGAATATCCAACTGAGCATATTACAACCGACGCTATTCAAGAAGTGGCCAAACGACTAACTGGAGCAATTCAGCAAGTCCCCCCTGTGTTTTCGGCCATAAAAATAGATGGCAAACGAGCCTACAAAAGTGCCCGAAAAGGCCAGGAAGTGGTGATTGAACCACGTACAGTACATATTTACGAATTAGAAGTAGATGCTTCTAATTTTCCCGAAATCGCCTTTCGGGTGGTTTGTTCAAAAGGAACCTACATCCGAAGCCTGGCTCGGGACTTTGGTGTTTTATTGAATTCTGGTGCTTATTTGTCTTCACTTCGCCGAACCCGAATCGGGGATTTTCGTGTTGAAGATGCAAAAACGATAGAGGCGCTCGAAAAAGAAAACGTATGAAAGTATATTACGGCGTTCAAGAATTTAAGCCACTCCCTTATGCAGTTGTAACCAGCGGCACGTTCGATGGGGTTCATTTGGGTCATCAAAAAATCCTTTCCCGTCTCCATGAAGTAACGGCCCAAACAGGCGGTATGTCGGTATTAATTACCTTTCACCCGCACCCTCGCATGGTTATCCAAGGCGCAAAAGACCTGCAACTGCTCTCAACCATAGATGAAAAAATCGAACTATTAGAACGATTTGGGGTACAACATTTGGTAATCATTCCGTTCAACCGAGAGTTTTCGGAGCTGAGTTCTGAAGAATTTATCAACCAAATCTTGCTTGAAAAAATCGGCACTAAAAAGTTAGTAATTGGCTACGACCATCGTTTTGGCCGTAATCGAGAAGGAGGGTTTGATTATCTTTCGCAGAATGCGCATCGCTACGGGTTTGAGATTGAAGAAATCCCCCGGCAAGATTTAGAGCATGTTACCATTAGCTCGTCTAAAATCAGAAAATCGTTGCTTGAAGGTGATGTCCACCATGCTACTGATTTATTAGGACGCCCTTATAGTTTGACAGGCACGGTAGTAAAAGGCCGTCAATTAGGCCGAACTATTGGCTACCCTACAGCCAACATCCAAGTGCCCGAAGAGTATAAGTTGATTCCGGCTAACGGGGTGTACGCCGTTCAGATTTCGTATGGAAATCAGGAATATGGCGGGATGCTCAATATTGGCACTCGCCCAACGGTAGATGGTACATTCAGAACCATTGAAGTAAATATTTTTGATTTTGAGAAAGAAATTTACGGTGAAAAGTTAACCGTTTCGTTTATTCAAAAAATCAGAAACGAAGAAAAATTTCAAGGAATTGAGGTCTTGAAAGCGCAATTGGCCTTAGATAAAATTCAAGCCTCGCTCTTACTCCAATAATTAGCGATTTCTCAGAATTGCCACGAAAGGAATACCATTCTTTGGTTCCTTTCGTGGCAATTGGCTTATATCAACTTTACGTAGCTGCCTAACCATTTGATTTCGGACGCACGTTCTTTCAGGATTTTCTGGATTTTGGGTTCTTCAAAATGTCCTTCAAATTCCATCAAAAACCAAAACCCAAAGTTAGCGCCTTCTCTACTTGGGTGGCTAGTAAGCTTGGTGATGTTGATTTCGTAGGTTTCAAATTCTCGCAAGAACTTAAACAACGTACCTGGCTTATCCGAATCGGGAAAGTTGACCAAAATCGTAGTTTTGTCATTTCCACTCACTTGATTTTTGAAGTTCTTGGCCAAAATATAAAACCGGGTTCGGTTAACGCTACTGTCTTGGATATTGTCAAACAAAACAGGTACACCAAATATTTTTGCTGCAATTTGCGAACAGATAGCCGCCACTTTGGGATCTTCGGCGGCCATCTTAGCGGCTTTTGAAGTAGATTCAACGGGTACGAATTCAACCGATGTACCAAAATAATCGTCCAAAAACTTTTTACATTGTCTGAAGGCAATGTCTTTAGAGCATACTTTCTTGATTTCAGAAAGTCTTTCGGCCTTGGTAGCAAAGGTAAAATGAACAGGGATGATACATTCGGCAGCAATGTTAATGTCTTTTTGATTGAGCTGATCAATCGTCTCAAAGACAATACCTTCTTGATTGTTTTCGATGGGAACCACCCCAAATTTGGCACGTCCAGTTTCTACGGCTTCAAAAATCGAACGAATGGTCGGTAGGGCGTCGTATTCGCTCATAGAGCCAAAACGGCTTTCGGCGGCTTGATGGGTAAAGCTCCCTTCGGGCCCTAAAAAGGCGACTCTTTCAGGCAACTCAATGTTACGAGCTACCGCAAAAATCTCCAAGAAAATCGCTTCGATAGCCTCACGACTCAGCAACCCGTTGCTCATTTTATCGAGGCGATCCACGATAGACTTCTCCCGTTCGGGACGATATATTCCCGTCTGGGTAGAACGTTTTAATTCTCCTACTTGCTTGACCACCTCCATACGAGCATTGAGTAGCCCCAATAGTTGGTTATCAACTTGGTCAATCTGATTGCGTAAGTCTTCTAAGGTCACTATGTATAATTTGAAAATTTGAAAATTCGTAAATTTGAGAATTGCCCGCAGGACAGAAGCTTGAAAACTTGAATTTAACTACGCTTTAGACGAAATATCGGGTCGGTTGAGAAACTAACCTTTTCGTCTGCATCAATCAAAATGCGTGACCTCATCTGTCAGTTTGAGTAAGCATACTACATGACGGACGCCTCCACCGCATCTTTTTCAATCACCAAGTTCTCGATGATAAATTTCTGACGATCGGGAGTATTTTTGCCCATGTAATAGCTCAATAACTTCGGAATAGCGGCCTCTTTTTCTAAAATAACGGGGTCCAACCGAATGTTTTCGCCAATAAATCGTTCAAATTCATCTGGCGAAATCTCTCCTAAGCCTTTGAAGCGAGTAATTTCAATCTTTCTACCTCCAGAACTGAGCTTTGCAATCGCCTTTTGGCGCTCTTTGTCCGAATAACAATAAATGGTTTCTTTATGGTTTTTCGGGTTTCGTACCCTAAACAAAGGAGTATCCAAGATATAAAGATGCCCGTTTCGAACCAAGTCAGGGAAAAATTGCAAGAAAAAGGTCATGATTAGCAATCGAATGTGCATACCATCCACATCAGCATCGGTGGCAATGACTATTTTGTTGTAACGAAGCCCGTCCATGCCGTCTTCGATATTGAGGGCGTGCTGGAGCAGGTTAAATTCTTCGTTTTCATACACTACTTTTTTAGTCATTCCAAAGCAGTTTAGGGGTTTGCCTCGGAGACTAAACACTGCCTGCGTCTGTACGCTACGAGCTTTGGTTATAGAGCCACTTGCCGAGTCCCCTTCAGTAATAAAGAGGGTGGTCTCGTAACGGTCTTCATATTTTTCGTCCGAATAATGATGTCGGCAGTCTCGAAGTTTTTTGTTATGCAAATTAGCTTTTTTAGCTCGTTCGTTAGCCAGTTTTTTAATCCCAGCAATCTCTTTCCGTTCTTTCTCCGACTGCTCAATCCGTCGCCGAAGCGCATCGGCAGTCGAAGAATTTTTGTGTAGATAATTATCCAAATTAGTTTTCACGAAATCCAATACAAAAGAGCGTACACTCTGCGAATTGGAGTCGGGCGACAGATTGATAGAGCCTAGCTTGTTCTTGGTTTGTGACTCAAAAACAGGTTCTTGCACCCGAATGGCAATGGCACCAATGATGGAAGCCCGAACGTCTTCGGGAGCATAGTCTTTCTTATAAAACTCCCGAACAGTCTTCACAATAGCTTCTCGAAGCGCTGCCAAGTGCGTTCCGCCTTGGGTAGTATTTTGACCATTCACAAACGAATAGTACTCTTCACCATACTGACTTCCGTGGGTCAGTGCCAACTCTATATCCTCGCCTTTGAGGTGGATAATAGGATAACGAATAGCTTCGGGGTCGGTTTTTCTGGAAAGCAGGTCAAAAAGTCCTTTCTGAGAAAAGTATTTTTGTCCGTTAAAGTTGATGGTCAGTCCGGCATTTAAAAAAGCGTAGTTCCACAATTGGTTTTCGAGGTATTGCGGAATAAAATGGAAGTTTTTGAAAACGCTGTCATCAGGTTCAAAAACTACGTGCGTCCCATTGCGCTGGGTAGTATCTTCTTCACCCTCTTTGACGATAATGCCTTTTTGAAACTCGGCCCATTTTGATTTCCCATCTCGAAACGACTGTACTCTAAAATAGTGCGACAAGGCATTGGTTGCCTTCATACCTACCCCGTTAAGCCCGACTGATTTCTGAAAAACCGACGAGTCGTACTTACCACCTGTATTAATCTTAGACACGACGTCTATGACCTTACCCAACGGAATACCCCGCCCATAGTCTCTAACCTCTACTCGATGATCCGAAATTTTGATGTCAATGGTTTTTCCATAGCCCATCATGTGTTCGTCAATGGAGTTATCAATAATTTCTTTGACCAATACATAGATTCCATCGTCTTGAGAGGAGCCATCCCCTAATTTGCCGATGTACATCCCCGGACGCAAACGGATGTGCTCCCGCCATTCGAGGGTTTTTATACTGTCTTCGTTATACTGGATAGGTTTAGCTTCAGCCATTTTGGGATACCCTTTTTCTAAAATTTGAACCGCTTCGATGTCGCTTTGGTCATAAAAGTTGCAAAATAGCTTAATTCTTGGGTTTGTTCAAATACACACTTCCTGATGATTTAATTTGTTGGAGTTACCAAATGTCCGAAAAGTTCATTTAATTTGTGGTCTGAAACAATTATTTCACAGACTACAAACGGAAAAACACAAATTTCAGCGTTTTACATATCACCACATTTACGCTACATAATTCGCTGAAAACCAAGCCTTAGTGCCATGCTGAAATACTTATTGAGAATAGCTCAAACACTCCCCTCGTCTCGTATTTTCACAATCTTGTTGACGATTGCAACACTCGGAATCAGAAGCGCCCAAGCCCAGATTATTGACCCTACTCAAATTCCGGCCAGCTTACCCTTGCTTTTACAACAAAGCGGAAATCAACTACCAGCCCGTGTCCAAGGCTCTACCAACGACACCAAGGTTTCACGTCAAGTAGTAGAAGACCCATTACAAAAAGCTCAAATGGACTCCATCAAGCGTGTTCAGGCGGCTGAAGCAAAGGCCAACCGTGAATTGTCAGAGTTTCGTCGTAAAATTTTTGGCTATTCTATCTTCAATAACAAGAGCCTACAGTGGGAGCCAAACTATAAGATTGCTACACCTAAAAATTACATCTTAGGCCCCGACGACCAACTCATCATCATCATCTCGGGGTATTCGGCATTTCAATACACCCGTACCGTTACGCCTGATGGTTTCGTGTCGTTTGACAACATGGTGGGCAATGTATATGTGTCAGGATTGACAATCGAACAAGCCACCGAACGCCTCAAAGACCGCCTTTCTCGCATTTACATGGGTCTATCGGGGAGTTCTCCTAACACCTTTATTAGCGTAACGTTAGGTAATATTCGTACGATCCGAGTGACGGTATTAGGCGATGTTATCAACCCAGGGACGTACCCTATTCCCTCGTTAGCCACGGTGATGACGGCCCTAACTCAGGCAGGAGGGCCGAGCGAAATGGGTTCGTTTCGTAATATA
This sequence comes from Spirosomataceae bacterium, assembly GCA_046329195.1. Classification (GTDB taxonomy): domain Bacteria; phylum Bacteroidota; class Bacteroidia; order Cytophagales; family Spirosomataceae; genus JAXLVB01. The sequence continues at coordinate 1,376,235 of JAXLVB010000002.1, forward strand.
GAACTCATTCGTCAGAACAAAGTAGTGACAACACTCGACTTATACGATATTATTACAACAGGAGGTTCAAAAAATGATATTCGTCTTCTGGACCAAGATGTGATTCGAGTGCCGACCTACAAAACTCGGGTTGAGCTGGCTGGTCGTGTCAAAAAACCAGGTTATTATGAAGCACTCCCGGCTGAGCACCTCAACAAAATCATTGAATTTGCGGGTGGCTTTGCACAAGATGCTTATTCGGCTCGCCTCAAGGTCTATCGTACTACCGACCGTGAGCGTCAGATTTTGGACGTGACCAATAGCCAATTTGGTGCGTTTGAACTCAAAGACGGTGACCTGATTCGGATAGATACTGTACTAACCCGCTACCAAAATCTTGTTAAAGTAACGGGTGCGGTGTATCGTCCAGGTGAGTTTTCGTTAGACCAAAATCAAACCTTGTTGACGTTAATCAAAAATGCAGATGGGTTGCGTGACGATGCCTTTACGAGTCGTATCAACCTGATTCGCTTGCAACCCGATTTGATGCTCGAAAACGTATCGGTTAACTTAGCTGACATCATTAACGGAAAGACTGAGGATATCAAACTCAAGCGAGAAGACGAAGTAGTGATTCGCTCTAAGTTTGATATTCGCCAAGAACAGTTGGTGCGAATCCAAGGAGCCGTGAATTTGAAACGTAGCGAGACTGGGTATTTTCCTTATCGTGAAAACATGACGGTAGAAGACCTCATTTTGCTATCGGGTGGGTTACAAGAATCGGCATTCCCTCAGCGCATCGAAGTAGCTCGCCGCAAGCGGAATACTACGGATACAGAGCGCAGTAACGAAATTGCAGAACTGTTTGAATTTGGTATTAATAAAGACCTCAAACTAAGTGCAGAGGCGTCTAAGTTTATTCTTCAGCCATTTGACCAAGTGATTGTGCGTACAGCTCCTAACTACGAAGAACAGCAATACGTAACTATAGAAGGTCAAGTTAAATACCCTGGGCTATATCCATTAAAAAATCGCACAGAACGTATCTCAGACATTATCAAACGTTCTGGCGGTATTTCAACAGAAGGTTATTTAGCTGGAGCGCAATTGGTTCGTAAAGTAAAATTGACAAAAGCTGAAATTGCGGAGCGGAATAAATCAGTAGCCGAAATCAGTGACGATACCAAAGATGCTGCGATTCAGGCAGAAGCTGTTGATCAAGAAAAAGAAGAAACCGTAGGGATTGATTTTACCGAAGCTTTGAATAACCCGGGTTCGGTAGAAGACGTAATTTTGCAAGATGGCGACATCATTCGTGTGCCTAAGCAACTTTCAACCGTTCGTATCAATGGAGAAGTACTGTACCCAACTTCTACTCGCTACCAGGGTGGCTTTTTGAAAGATTACATTTCGGCAGCAGGTGGGTTTACCAGTCGCTCGATTCGCTCAAGAGTGTTTGTTCGGTATGCCAACGGCACCTTAGACCGGACTCGGAAGTTTTTAGTGTTTAATAATTATCCCAAAATCCAACCCGGTGCCGAAATTTTTGTACCCGTTCGTACAAAAGCTGATACTACTCCTCAACAAGTATTGAGTACCTTACAAGGTTTATTGGTGAGTTTGACCTCCATCACATCACTAATTATTGGGTTTTCAATCTTAAAAAAATAAGACAGAAATGGGAGCAGAAAAACAAACAACTCCTCTACCCGAAGATCAGATGTCGCCTAAAGACATCATGAAGAAAATCGGGAATGCCAAAGACGCCGTTAAGAAAAACTGGAAATTGATTGTTATTTGCGTTGTCTTAGGCACTGTTTTGGGGTACGTCTATGACAAATACAATTATAAACCTACTCGGTATTTAGGTTTTTTGACCTTTAACTTGGAAGTTGGTCAGCAAGGCAACGACATGGGTGGCCTTTCGGATTTAGCCAGTGCATTTGGGTTTAGCTCAGGAAGCAGTAGCTCTGCAGCAGGACTTTTTGTAGGCGAAAACTTCCTGCAATTAGTAAAATCGAATCCGATGATTGAGCGGGCGCTCATGAAAGAAGTAACCATCAAAGGCAAGAAGGTGCTATTGGTGAATTATTATATTGAGAAAAGTGGGATTCTGACCGAAGAATGGAAGAAGAACGAGAAATTTCAGAAAATTCGGTTTATCAACAAGCCTCGTGAGCAGTTTACGACCGACGAGAGTATTGCCATGATGGGGATTGTTAAAAAGTTAAATGAAGAAACGAGTTTTGACCGTAAAAGCCCCAAATCAACGTTTTTGGTACTCAAAAGCAATACAGAAGACGAGCTATTATCAAAAATTTGGCTCGAAACTTTGCTCAAAACGGTAGAAGAGTTTTACAAATACACCAACACGAAAAAAACCGTAGAGGTACTTCATCTGGCCGAACATCGAGCCGATTCGCTGTATAGCTTACTAAGCCGCACAGAGTCTCGCCTGGCTCAATTCACCGACCAAAATCAGCAAGTAGTAGCCCAACAAGCTCAGGTAACAGCCAATCGCTTGAACAGAAGTACAGGGATGCTCAACACCATGTATTTTGATGCAGTCCGTAATGTCGAAAGCATTCGGATGTCGTTAATCAAAGAAACGCCCTTTATCACTATTATTGAGCCGCCAATGCTACCTTTGCTGACAGATGCCTACGAAGAAGGCAAAAGTATTAAGGCTGGTGCTCTGATAGGCTTCGTTTTGGCTATTGGTATTATTTTCTTGCGTAACACCTACCTCGGAATCATGAATAGTTAAGTTCTGGGGAGTCATTACCTTTCTAACATTAGTTGTCGCCATTGGGATTGTTCGTTTTTTTATTAGCTAACTAACAACCCATTATCAATGACCGAAAACTAATCACGCTAAGTACTATTAGGCACTATGGAAATCACCCAAAAGACGGTTATAGAAGCGGGACGTTCCCAAAAAAATTACTGGTCTGACATCTGGAAATTCAAAGAATTGCTTTGGATTTTGGCAATGCGAGACGTAACGGTTCGCTACAAGCAAACCATATTGGGCATTGCTTGGAGCGTAGTGCGTCCACTTTCTACCATGGTGGTGATGGTGTTTGTATTTGGCAAAGTGGCCCGCCTTCCTTCAGAGCCTGGTGTACCATTTCCTATTCTGACCTTTTCAGGCGTATTAATTTGGACTTTCTTTGCAAACTCGTTGCAACAGGTCAACAACAGTATCGTTCATAATGCCAATCTGGTTTCAAAAGTGTATTTCCCCCGGCTGATTGTGTCTATCAGCTCTGTGTTAGTGAGTTTTGTTGATTTTGCCGTAGGGCTTATTTTATTAGTCCCGATGTTTATTTGGTACAAATTCGTACCCAGTTGGCAAATTATTTTCCTCCCACTCTTCTTGTTATTGGCTTTTTTTGCAGCGTTTGGATTTGGGCTTTTCTTGGCGGTTTTGAACGTGAAATATCGGGATTTTTCACAAATTACCCCTTTTGTGATTCAATTCGGATTTTATGCTTGTCCTGTAGGCTATTCAGTGATTACCATTGAACAAGTCTGGTGGTATCCTATCTACAACCTTAATCCCATTGTTGGATTAATTGATGGATTTAGATGGACGTTGATGGGGGGTAACGCTCCCTTCCGTATGGAAAGTTTCATCCCTTCCATTATCATCATCGCCTTGGCCAATATCATTGCAGTAATTTATTTCCGTAAGAAGGAAAATACGTTTGTAGATTATATTTAGTGGCCCGAGTCCTAAACCTTTGGCTTTCTAGCAACTCTGACGATTTATTTTTTGTACAATGCCAATTATCAAAGCAGAACATATCTCTAAAATGTACTTGATTGACCACAAGCGTAAGCGCAAAGGGTCGGTGGGGTATCGTGATGTGCTTATCCATCAAACCAAAATGCTCCTAAATCCACAGTATCGGAAAGAAATGGCAGAAGAAGTGGATGAAAAAGAGGAGTTTTGGGCATTGAGTGACATCAGTTTTGAAATTGAAAAAGGGGATAAAGTCGGAATTGTTGGCTCCAATGGGGCAGGAAAGTCCACTCTGTTAAAAATATTAAGCCGTATTACCGAACCAAGTTCGGGCAGAGTGACCATTGCAGGTAGAGTGGCCAGTTTGCTTGAAGTGGGGACGGGTTTCCACCCCGAATTGACAGGTCGTGAAAACATCTTCTTGAATGGAGCCATTTTGGGGATGAAACGAGAAGAAATCCGTCGTCAATTCGATGCTATTGTGGATTTTGCGGGCATTGAAAAATTCTTGGACACGCCCGTGAAGCGCTATTCTTCGGGTATGTACGTTCGGTTAGGCTTCTCGATTGGTGCACATCTTGAGCCAGAAATCATGATTATTGATGAGGTATTGGCCGTAGGCGATGCCGAGTTTCAGAAGAAATGCTTAGGGTCGATGCAAGATGCTTCCAAAAGTGGTCGTACTATTTTATTTGTGAGCCACAACCTTACGGCAGTGCAAGGCTTGTGTAATAAAGCCATTTTTTTGCAAAAAGGCCGGCTTGTAGAGATGGGGGAAACCAACCACGTCATCAATACCTATATGACGAAGGTGACTAAAACCCAATTGGAACAGTCATGGGACGAAGCTTCAAAAGCTCCAGGCAATGATATGGTTCGGCTGGCTCGCTTGGCGGTAGAACCACAATACCTTGAGCATCAAACGCACGTTGATGTGCGAACTCCACTAAAAATCAAAGTTGAGTTTTGGAATTTCCTCGAAAATGCAGCCCTCAATGTGAGCCTACACGTGAGCTCGTTGACTGGCGAAGTGATTTTTAATGTAGGCAGTCTTTCACAACCATTTGAAAAAGGATTGATTTCTGCCGAATTAGATATTCCGGGCAATTTCATGAACGATGGGTCTTATTCTATTTCGGTCATGGTTGTGAAAGACACCGCCACAGTACTATTCAATTTGGAAGAAGCCATTATTTTTGACATTGAAGACTATCGAGAAGGCACAGGTTGGTACGGAAAATGGGCCGGTGCAATTCGTCCTACGTCGTTGCTTCCTTTCAAAATCCAACGAAAAGAAGAAATACCAGCCTGATTTTAGTCAGCATTGAATTTGATTGATTGACGTTATGATAAAAATCAATCTTGACTATCATTGGTGATTGATTGAAAATACTGCAATTTGCAAGCGCTTTGTGGGCTATACCCATTGTGTAGCCAATTGACACTTAGCTCAAAACATTCGCTCTACTTCGTCATCACATTTCAACAACCGTATGATTAACGTTACCAAAACTTACCTCCCGCCTTTAGAGGAGTACGTGGAGTACTTGAAAGGCATTTGGGAGCGAAGCCATGTAACGAACAACGGCCCTCTCGTTAAGCAGTTAGAAGCCCAGCTAAAAGAATACCTTGGGGTAGAACAATTATTGTTTTGTGGCAACGGAACCATCGTGCTACAAATGGCTCTCAAGGTTTTTAACATCACACAAGAAGTAATCACAACACCCTTTTCGTATTGTGCTTCAACCACAGCCATCGTTTGGGAAAATGTCACCCCCGTTTTTGCTGACATTGACCCTAACACGCTGTGCATTGACCCTCGCCGTGTAGAAGCCCTCATTACAGACCAAACACAAGCGATTTTGGCCACTCATGTATATGGGCATCCTTGTGACGTAGAGGCCCTACAAGCCATCGCCGATAGGTACGGCCTAAAGCTCATTTATGACGCAGCACACGTGTTTGGGGCTACGCTCAATGGGCAATCACTACTTTCGTTTGGCGACATCAGTACGTGTAGTTTTCATGCTACCAAGGTATTTCATACCATCGAAGGGGGGTGTATCATAGCCAACGACGCTGACGTTTTGCATCAGTTGGGTTTGTACCGGAGTTTCGGACATATCTATGACGATTATCTGTCGGTAGGTATCAATGGCAAAAACTCAGAGTTCCACGCTGCCATGGGCTTGTGTAATTTGCCACGAGTAGATGATTTCATCCAACGTCGAAAAGAAATCAGCCTTCTCTACGAAGAACTTTTGGAGATGGGTAAATTGACCCGTCCCAAAGTATGGCATACCGACTTTAACTACAATTATGCCTATTTTCCAGTCATTTTTGACTCCGAAACGACCCTTTTGCGAGTCAAATCGGCACTCGAACAAGTAAATATCTTCCCTCGGCGGTATTTTTATCCGTCTCTCAACACCTTGCCTTACGTTCCGAAGGGTCAGTGCCCCATTTCAGACGATTTGGCAAATCGAGTCTTGTGTTTACCTTTGTTTGTGGAGTTAGCCGACGAAGACGTCCGCCGAATCAGCCAAATTGTAAACCAACATCTTTAGCATAGCCTCCTATGGAATTAGAGCTACCTGCTACCCCCTACTTATACCAAATAGCCTTTGCTGCTTTTGTTGCGTTTGTGTTTCGAGTAGCAGCTCGGGTTTGCAACAAATCTCTTACCGATATCATTCTCACTGCCTACGTAGTGTTTTGTGGTAGTATTATTGTTTCGGGCTTTGTGCTGTCGGAGCTTAACCTCATTGCTAGCCGCAGGGCATGGGCTATTGCCGTTTTTATTCCTGCTTTTATCTTTTATATCCAATTCACTCGACTTTTTGGCCGAGAACGGCAAGAATCGTTCACGATGTTTGAAGTAATTGGAGAGCGAGTCCAGTTCTTTTTTACCTGGTTTTGGTCGCTTCGAGGTTATTTAAAGGTAATCTATACCTTATTAGTGGTTACTTTTCTCATCATTGCGATTACGAACTTATTATTGGTCATGTACACTGTTCCAAACGAATGGGATAGTATGACAGGGCACCTTACTCGGCTCATGTATTACATGCAACGAGGCAATATGCATCATTTTGGAGGAACCAATTGGAACATTGACACCTACCCTAGAAGTGTCTGTACAATACAGATTTACAGCTATTTGTTGAGTGGAAAAATCGAGAACTTTTTCAAGCTCATTCATCATGTAGCCTATTGGATTTGTGGTATTGGTGCGTTTGGCATAGCACAGCGGATCAGCAAAAACTTTGCAGCCAGTTTTTTCTGTGGCATTGTGATGTGGCTGTTGCCCAATGTATTAATGCAATCAACCACTACCGAAACCGATATAGTATTGTGTAGCTATCTCACTTGTCTGGTTTATTTCTTGTTTACCTATCGAAATTCACTCAAGCGTCGGTACCTGTACTTAGCAGGAATGGTATTTGGCATTGCCTTGGGGCACAAAATCACCTTCGTGTTGTTGTTACCTTCGGTGGGAGTAATTATTCTTTATACCTTTTTCTGGGGTGTTGGAAAATCAGCTTTCAAACTGCGAATCATGCACTTAGCCATAGGCGCTATCATTGGCATAGGGTTATTTACTTTACCAACTGGTTACATTGGCAACATACGTTTGTACGGTCACCCCATTGGACCGCCAACAGCGCTCAAGCACCAATCCATTGAGCGAGCAGGAGATTTAAGTACCTGGGCTGGTCGCAAAAACCTACTAAAGCAAGGTTCTCGTAATGTTGTTAGATATGGATTCGACTTTTTCAATATGGATGGATTTAGGAACACCACTTGGGGCAATGCCATCAATCGAACCATCAAAAAACCATTTATTTTTTTAGAGCGTCATTCCCCCCTTCGGCTCGAATCTGAGACGAATTTTACGATTTTACCTTTCGAGTACGAACGGCGATTTGAATTTTACAACGCCAACCCCTATTATGGTATCTTTGGCTTTGGGCTGATGCTCCCACTCTTAGTATTAACCTTGATAGGTGTGATTCGCTCACGAGTGCATGTTTTTTTGGCAATTGCTTTTTTGCTTCATTTTGCAGCTTTGTCGTTTTCGGCGGCCTATGACCCGTGGAAAGGTCGCTATTTTCAAAATACCGCCGTTTTTGCCGTTCCCTTTTTGTTGTTGCTCTTTACGCAGCATTACACATTATTGCAAAAAGGATGGTTTTTGCTCAAAAGTTATGTCCTAACAGTTACCATAATTGGCTGTTTTTCAGCCTTATGCACCGTTTTCCTTAACGAACGAAGCCTACCCTTTGCTGCTCTAGGCAGGCCATCTGCTTTTGATATGGAGCGAATTGCTCACCAAACTTGGGCAAGACCTGACATTACTAAAGCATATCAACGATTTGACTCCTTAGTTCCTCAAAATGCTACAGTAGCCCTAGCCGATATCAATGACGACTTTGAATATCCATTATTTGGAAAGGAACTCACACGAACTATTATTCCCATCAACCCATTTGAGAAAGGGCTACAACCTATCCCGAAAGAGGCAGATTATCTGTTTTTTGCGGCATCCGTTGTTACGCCTCAGTCAGGTGATATTCGACTCGGAACAGATACCACGATGACAAATCTCATTACTCAAGGTGAAGATTATTACTTGCGAAAATTGAGAAAGTCTAAGTAACTTTGCTTGTAAATCCCAAACTGATTGACGAATATGGAATTTTTCAAACGCATCGAATACCAAAACGCAGAGGCTGGTACACAAGCCCTCAAAGAGGCGATTACACAATATAAAGCCATTCACATGGCTAATTTTACATTTGATGTAGAACCTCACCAGTTTTATGAAAGAATTTCAGACGAGATTGGGATTGTCCATAACGCAGACGAAGACAAAGAAACAGGCGCCTTGACAGGCGAGCGCTGGATAGACATTACGTTTGACCCTGAGGTTCAGAATCGATACCGTTCGTCAAAGACCAAGCAGCCGCTTCATACTGACGACTCGTACATTCCGTTGGCGGGCACGATTACTTTTTTCTATTGCGCTTCTCAAGCTAATATTGGTGGTGCAACTACTTTCATAGATGCCGATTTGTTGCTGCAATGCCTCGAAATGGACGAAGAGTTTGACCTTATCAATGATTTGCAGCAAATTGAAGTGAAGCATGAAAAAGGTGGTAGTTTTAAATCGTTACCCATCTTGCGGAAGGATGCATCAGGTTGGCTCCTCAATTGGAACTGGCACTGTGTAGCAGAAGACAATACACCCGAAGCCAAAGACTTAGCACAACGATTTCATAATTTTTTAGAAACACGTGTTCACAACGCAGGTATCGTTACACCCGTAATTCTGAAAAAGGGAGAAGCGGTGTTCTTCCACGACGAGCGCATTTTACATGGCCGTTATGCCTTCTTTACTAAGGAAAAAGGCGGACGTAAACTCATCAAAGGCACCATCACATTACCAGAACCCAATTTGGCATGATGCAAATGACCCACCGAAAAACCGTGGCCATTATGCAACCTTACATTTTTCCTTACATTGGCTACTTCCAACTCATGCAAGCAGCGGATGTTTTTGTGGTGTATGATGATGTCAATTTTATTAATCGTGGGTGGGTGAATCGAAACCGCTTGCTAGCCAATCATAAAGAATGGCTGTTTACGATTCCATTGGCAGGAGGAAGCCAGAACAAGAAAATTAATGAGATTCAGCTTGACGATGCCCAACCTTGGCGCAATAAACTACTCAAAACCATTGAGCAAAACTACCGAAAAGCACCTCATTATCAACAAGTTTACCCCTTAATAGAGCAAGTAGTAGCTGCTCCAACCCAGTTATTGAGCGAACTTCTGTTGAGCGGTTTGACCCAAGTTGCCAACTACTTACAACTTTCGGCTAAGATTGTTCCGACATCAAGTGTTTACCAAAATCAGTCTCTAAAAGCGCAAGAACGCATTCTGGATATTTGCGCCCAAGAACAAGCAACCGACTACGTGAATGCCATTGGAGGGATGAGCCTTTATCAAAAAGAAGATTTTGCCCACGTTGGGATTCGACTTCATTTTCAACGAACTCGCTCCATTCAATACTCGCAGTTTGGAAATGATTTTGTACCTTGGCTGTCTATTATTGATGTGTTGATGTTCAATCCTATTGAGCAGACTCGGCATTTACTAACACAATACGATTTGATTTAAACGAAGGATTTATGGCAAAAGTGGTTGTTTTTGGAACTGAACTCACTGCTGAGTTAGCCCACTATTATTTGGTTAATGATTCAGAACACGAAATCGTTGCTTTTACGGTTCATGGCGCTTACCTCAAAGAAACCATCTTTAAAGGACTTCCGGTTGTTCCATTTGAAGAATTAGAATTGATATACCCACCTTCGGAATACCATTTTTTTTCGCCCTTGACCGAAATCCAAATGAACCAGTTCCGGGCAAAAGTGTTTTTTGATGCCAAAGCCAAAGGGTACCAGTGCATCAATTACATCAGTTCACACGCCACCGTTTTGACCACTGACATTGGCGAAAACAACTTTATTTTAGAAGACAACACCATTCAGCCCTTTGTTAAGATTGGCGACAACAACGTGTTTTGGAGTGGTAACCACATCGGGCACCATGGCACCATCGGAAGCCATATTTTTTTCACCTCACATGTGGTACTTTCGGGGCGTTGTGTGGTGGGTGATTATTGTTTCTTTGGTGTCAATGCCACCATTCGAGACAAACTAACCATTGGTGAAGGTACATTATTGGCCATGGGTGCCAACCTGACCAAGCCCACCCCTCCATGGAGTGTTTGGAAGGGAAATCCGGCTACGATGATGAGTATGTCGAGCAAAGATATAGATACCAAACCAAAAACCCCAAGCTCCAATTAAGGAGTCCAAACACAAAACGTCAACCGCCATAATGGCTCTTACTATCTAATGATGTACGAAGTAAAATTGGCAAAAACGGTCGAAGACATCCAAAAGTGCTGGGAGGCACTATTGGCTTTACGCCCTCATTTACAAGCAGATACCTATGTTGCATTAGTACAATCTATGATGCAAGAAGGTTATGAGTTGGCCTATATTGAAGCCGATGGCAAAGCTCAAGCAGCAGTAGGCTTTCGGTATCTTCAGTTTTTGTTCAATGGAAAACACATTTACATTGACGATTTGAGCACCCTACCCGATTCTCGTGGTAAAGGATACGGAAGTGCATTACTGGATTTTGTGGTAGAATTGGCTCGCTCAAAAGGTTATAAAAAGGTCACACTAGATTCGGGTTACCAACGTAATGATGCACATCGGTTGTACTTGAACAAGGGCTTTATATTGGCCAGTCATCATTTTTCAAAACAGATTGAATGAAAAAAGCAAACTAACTTACTGATTAACAATACTTTAGCGTTGCATTTTTGGAACAGATTTTATGAGTTTAATACATTATCGCTGCCCTAAAACAGGCACCCCCTTAACCCTCTCAGCTGATGGAAACTTTCTTCACAATCAGTCTGACTCAGAGCCCATTCAATTTGAAATTCGAGATGGAATTCCCGATTTGTGCTTTCCATTAGAACTTTTTGAAGCTGACCGCAAAGAACAAGAAGGCTACAATAACGCCTATCTACGCTACGATCGTGGTGTCAGTTGGGTCTTTGAGAGCTTAAATAACGCTGACGAAACAGCTACTCGACAGTTTATGGTGAGCCTTTTGGGGCTAAAACCAGGTATGAAAGTGTTAGAAGTTGGAGCTGGAACTGGCAAAGATTCAGCCCTCATTGTGGAACAAATTAGCCCTGGTGGAACCGCCTATTTGTCTGATTTGTCGCCTAATATGCTCAAGTTGGCTCGCCAAAAACTACATGCCAACGAAGTGGACATCCATTTCTTTATTGCCAACGCTTCGTACCTTCCCTTTGCCGATGAAACCTTCGATGCAGTGTTTCACTTTGGTGGTATTAACACATTTTCAGAAGTAGAAAAAGCGTTTTTTGAGATGACCCGGGTTACCAAAAAAGGCGGAAAAGTAGTGGTAGGCGACGAAAGTGTGGCTAATTGGTTGAGAGACGAATTTTCGTACCAAACCTTGATGAAAGCCAACCCAATGTTTGATGTGGAAGTTCCATTAAAACATCTCCCCAAAAACGCCGATAACGTACAGCTCAACTGGATATTTGGCAATGCCTTTTATGTACTCAGTTATACGGTAGGTGCCAAAGCCCCCGAAGTAAATATTGATTTGCCAATTCCGGGCAAAGATTTTGTGGATACTTGGCGTATTAGAGCTGAGAAGAAAAATTCATAAGGTATTCTTCAAGGAATATCATTTTCAACTGTTCAAATTCCCCAAAAAGCATATTTAGGTATTCGCTATTATGTGGCATAAAAAAGGATTAGTTTACAAACCAGACGGCTCACTTTGGTTCTCAAAATCTCACGCTCAAGTGCCTTTCGCTTTTCCGAAAGAGGACTTTCTACGGATTTATTTCTCTACCCGAGACGACAACGGTCAAAGTAGGCCCACTTTTATTGATGTAGATTATGAAAATCCCAGTAAAGTACTCAATATCCATCAAGCTCCAGTGCTAGAACTTGGCGGCCCTAGCGAATACGACGAAACAGGCGCTATGCCTTCGTGGTTTGTGCCACAGCCCAACGGCGAATTGTGGCTTTATTACACTGGTTGGAACCGCACATGGAATGCCTACCGACTCTCCGTAGGGCTTGCAGTGAGTACTGATGGCGGCATTACCTTCACCAAAAAATTCACGGGACCAGTGATGGACCGTTCTATCTATAACCCTATTTGGGCAGCCCAGCCTTCGGTGATGATTGAAGATGGCGTTTGGAAAATGTGGTATATCTCGGCACAATATTCCAAGTATATTCATGACTTTCCTGAACCATTTTACCGCTGCCAATACGCCGAAAGTCCAGATGGAATCCACTGGCAACCGACGGGCGATGTAGTCTTAGATTTCGACGACTTTTTGAACGCTGTTGGTCGTCCTAGCGTTTACAAAGAAGATGGGATTTACAAACTCATTTACTCGTATCGCAATTCGGTAGATTACCGGATCAATCGTGACCAAAGTTATCGGATTGGCTATGCCGAATCATTGGATGGGAAAAAATGGGAACGAAAAGACCATTTGGCAGGCATTTCCAAGTCTGAAGACCCCAATGAATGGGACTACCAAATGATAAATTATTGCCATACCTACCTTTATAAAGGCAAACGGTATCTCTTGTACAATGGAAACGGTTTTGGTGCCTCCGGATTTGGCTATGCGGTTTGGGAAGACTAATGACCCCAATGCTTAACTATCCATTTCTAAGCTGTTTAAATGTTTCTGTTGATTCCAGTATTCAACAGCAGTTTAGAAACAAATAAAAGTCATTTTGGGAATGCTTTTTCGTCGGTAATTTTCGGAAAAATTAACCCATAATCTTATGTCGCATCTACAGGAACAATTTAATAAAGATGGGTTTCTGATTCTTAGAGGATTTTTTGACCCTCAAGAGGTAAAAACACTCTACGAAGAAGCCAAACAGACCTTTGCTATTCAAATCAAACGAGTACTTGGTAATGTACCTGACACTAACGACCGAGATGCGTTTGAGCAAGCCATGTATGACTACTTCAACGCTGATTTTGAGTCGTTTGTAGGAACGGGTAAAAATGTTCAGCATAGTTTAGGGTTGTATCGCCTCAATACCGACCCGAGGCTGGTCAATTTGCTGCAAACATTAGGGATAGAAAAACCCATCATTGGCGTAAAACCTGCTATGCAGTTTAATAGCCGATTTTTATCGAAAGGTGGTACACATTGGCGATTGGGCGCACACCAAGACTGGCGAAGTGGCCAAGGGTCACTCGATAGCATGGTAGTTTGGTTTCCGATGGTTCCTTGTGACCACGATCTGGGTGTTCTCCAAGTCGTACCTGGCAGCCATACCCACGGGCTGATGGAGGCAACAGGCGTGTCGTACGAAGGTGCTTTACAAAGTGACTATGCCGACGAGGCATACATCGAAGAAAACCTTTATCCAGGTGACATTCTGATTTTCTCGGCGCTGTTGGTACATCGGTCAGGTAACAATGTTTCTAATAACATCCGCTGGTCGGTACAATATCGGTTCAACAACTTGGCCGAGCCCACCTTTATTGAGCGAGGCTATCCTCATGCTTATGATTACAAGCCTCAACAGCAGCTCATCACCCCAAACTTTCCAACAAAAGAACAAATTGCACAACTTTATAGTCAGATTGAGGCTTAATTTTATATTTTTGCACGTGTAGTGTAGAATGGGGTCTGTCAACGCAGACCCTATTTTGTTCCATCTCATCCACCTTAGTGAATCGAATTGTGAAAGTATCTGTCATCGTTATAACGTATAACCATCAAAACTTCTTACGAAAAACGTTAGATAGTGCTGTAAATCAAGATGTTGATTTTGAGTATGAAATCATCGTTAGCGACGATTGCTCAACCGACGGAACACAAGACATCATTCGTGAGTATCAAGAACGGTATCCTCACCGCATAATCCCGTTGTTGCACTCTAAAAATTTAGGAGGATTCGGCAAGAATAACACCCTAGCGGCTCTAGCTGCTTGCAAAGGACAATACATAGCGGCACTCGACGGTGATGATTATTGGACAAGTCCTGAGAAGCTTCAAAAACAGGTGGATTTTTTAGAGGCAAATCCTACTTTTTCAGGTTGTTTTCATAATGCTGAAATCATTTATGACAATAACTTATTACCTCCCACTTTGGTTAATCCATCGGATCAAAAAACGGTAATCACTGACGAAGATATGGTGGGCGAAGACGAAGTTTGGTTTATTGCCACATCTGCTTTTATGTTCCGAAATGGCATCCTGACTCATTATCCTAAGTGGTTTTATGAGTCCAAAAGCGGTGATATTCCTCGGTATGTATTACTTTGTAAGTGGGGTCCTATTGGATATCTTCCTGATGTCATGTCCGTTTATCGAAAAAACCCTGTTGGTCTAAGTTTTACCGATTCCAAATTTGATGCTCCCTACATACGGAATCGATTAGGCATGTTTAATGCCATTGATAGGGAATATGACTTTCGGTTTCATGACAAGATGCGTTTTGCGTTGGCAAAGTATTATCTTTTTTTGGCTGGCTGTAAAGGTGTCAAAGAACGTTGGTGGGAACGCTCCTTTTATGCCCTAAAATCGCTTCGACTTTCGGCTCCTAACGAAACAGAGTATCGTAAAAAAATCCTACTGAATTATGTTATTCCCGTCTGGGTGTTAGAAATGTATAGCAAAATTAAATGGAGAATTGAACGAATTTTAAGTTAACTCAACATGAGGCCATTACTCTCCATTTGTATCCCTACGTTTCAACATGCGGCCTTTATTGCACAAACGCTGGATGGGTGTCTAGCGCAACAAACTGAATTTGAGATTGAAATCGTCGTTGGCGATGATGGCTCTACAGATGAAGCGCCTCAACTCATCAAGGAATATGCCGAGCGTTTTCCTGACCAAATTAGAGCGTATCTTCATCCTGCAAATTTAGGTCCCAAAAACCCTAAAGAGCTAGGGGGCAAAAATAATGTCATCTTTTTGTTGAGCCAATGCCGTGGCAATTACATAGCGTTTTGTGAAGGAGATGACTACTGGACACATCCTCTAAAACTTCAACGCCAAGTAGATTTTTTAGAACGGCATTCAGATTTCGCTCTAACTCATCATCAGACCGAAGTTATTTACGAAGACAAAAGCCCAAGTCATTGGTTCAATCCTGCACAACAAGCACCCGTAACTACTATTGTTGATTTATTTTCGGATGTTTGGTATGTGGCCACATGCAGTGCTGTTTTCCGAAATGTGTACCAAGAAGGCCTGCCTGACTGGTTTTTGGATACTGGAAGCGGCGATTTAGGGATATTTTTATTAGCGGCTCACCACGGAAAAATTCGATATTTTGAAGACCCTATGGCGGTTTACCGAAGGCATCGAGGCGGGTTAAGCAATTTTCAACACTTACAAAATCGTTTTTTTGTTGAAAATCGAATGAAGCTCTATCAAGATGTCAATGCCTATTTTGGTGGTATTTATGAAAAAGATATTCAAGACACAGTACAAAAATACCAGCAACTCCTTTTGAATTTTACTTTATGACGATTGAAGTTTCGGTGATTTTGGTGGGGTATCACAATTACGAATTAATGCGTGATTGCTTGACGACTTTATTTCAGTACACCAAGGATGTTAATTTTGAAGTGATTGTAGCCGACAATGCGTCAAGCGAAGCCGGTAAATCCCTGATTACAAGCCTTTTTCCAACAATAAAATGGATTGACATGGGAGGTAATGTTGGGTTTTCAAAAGCTAATAATCGAGGAATGATGGAAGCAAAAGGTAACTACTTTTTGTTACTTAATGCCGACACACTTCTCCCCGACAACAACTTGCTGTTGCATAGTTTGTTTCGATTGAACCATCGCCCAGATATAGCTGCATGTAGCGTACAACAACTGAATAAGCACGGGCAAATTGCTTATTTAGATAGCAGTTTTGCCTTCAGAAAACATTTTTATGTACTGCCTCCACCACTTCAACGCTTATTGAATCAACTTTTTCAAGAAAAAAAGTTTGCAGACCAACAACAAGTTGACTGGCTATCAGGGGCTTATCTTTTTGTACGCAGGGAGTCAGTTGAAAAGGCAGGCATGATGGACGAAGATTTCTTTTTGTATGCCGAAGATGTAGAGTGGTGTTATCGCTTGGGCAAAACAGGGAAGCTAATGCTGTACAATGACTTAGAAATGGTTCACCTAGAAAATGAACTTAACCCATATCGTCCCAAAGACACCTCTTACATCAATCGTTTTTCGCCTCAAATTCAATTATCTAATTTGCTTTGGGTACGAAAACAATTCGGCGTAATAGCCTATTTATCCCTCATTATCAATTACTTATTGATGATACCTGTTTTTTATTGTTGGAAAATAATCCTCAACTTATTGAAAGCAAAAGCCCCATTTCAGCAATTAGAAAACCAACGAGCCTTTGCACAAAAAACCAAACTCATGCTTCATTTCTTCTGGGATACTGTATTTTTACGAGCCCGATTTTACAAGGTATCAGCTTCATGAGTCAACGTACTGCATCACCCAAAAAGATACTATTTTTTACTCCCTTAGGAGGTATTAGTGGCTCTGAACTACTGTTGCTCCGCACGCTTCAACATGCCGATAGCAAGATAGTCAAAACCGCTGTATTCTGTGAAAAACCAGGAGTAATGGGGCAAATGTTACCACCCGATGTGCCCTTTTTCACGAATCCGTTTCAGGTGAAAGGGCTATCATCCAAGTGGTTAAAACTCAAAAACGCACTGTCTGGTAGCGTTTACATTGATTACCTAAAAAAAATACAAGCATCGTTTCAGGCTGACTATTGGTACCTCAACACCATCATGATGGCACATGTAGCCCCCATTGCCCAAGAGTTGGGAGTCCCCTTAATTAGCCATTTTCATGAATTACCCCATATCCATTTTGAACCAGTTGCTTACGAACACCTCAAAAGCATGATTGAGCAATCGGTTTGTTGTATTGGCAATGCTGAAATTACTTGCGAAAAACTCCAAATCATGGGAGCCAAACAAATCGGCAAAGTATATCCCTTTGTCGAATTTGAAAAAATTAAAACCGATTCTCGGCAACTTGTAACCATTAGAGAACGTTTAAACATACCTACGTCGGCATTTGTGTGGGTAATAGCAGGTGCTCCTACTTATGCCAAAGGCATTGAGCATTTGCCAACCTTGGCAGCCGCTTTCCCTAACGATTTTTTTGTTTGGATTGGTAAAGACACCCGCAGTGGTTCGTTTTATTTTACCGAACAAGAAATGGTGTACCGAAAACTCCAAAATGTTCGATTTGTTGGTTTACAAACCAGTGATTATTACCACTATTTGGGTCTTGGCAATGGGCTTTTGTTACTTTCGAGGGAAGAGTCGTTTGGAATGGTCAATCTTGAAGCCCTCCAATTAGGGATGCCGGTGGTAGCATTTCCGTCGGGTGGGGTGAGTGAAATCGTGCAAGAAGGCATGGGAAAGGTGATTTCGTCTTGGAATGTGTCCGATTTTATAACTGCCATGAAACAAGTCAAAACGGGAGAAATTCCGTTTGATGCCACAAAAGCGCTGAAGCATATCGCTCAGTTTAATCAAGCAACTCAAATGGCCGCTTGGCACCAAATTATCCAGTCATTGCCATGAAATCCATTTTGTTTGTTTCGCACGATGCCAACCGAGCCGGAGCCCAAGTGCAGTTGCTTCGCTTGGTTCGCTTACTCCAAAAAAATACAACCTTACAGATAGAAGTGTTGCTCAAACACGATGGGGTATTACGGGAAGAATTTGAACAATTAGTCACCACTCATATTTGGCAGCCTTTTACCCCTACGCATTTTTGGTCAAGTTGGCGGGGTAATTCACAAATTAACTCACTAAAGCGTAAGAAATTTGATGTAATTGTATCGAATACCCTCACCAATGGTGATATATTACCTGAATTGGCCAAATTACACTGTCCCATCATCACTTACGTGCATGAGTTAGCTGCTCATTTGGACATGTACACCAATGCGACCGATTTTAAGAAAACCTTGCAACTTTCTGATTTTTACTTAGTTTGTGCCCAAATTGCAGCACAGTTTTTAGAAATTAATCACCAAGTCTCGGCTCAAAAAACGGCCTGGCTACCTTCTTGCCTTCCACCGATAGACGTAATCTCACTTCCACCAGTCCAAACAGTTAGAGCAACAATAGGCTTAACCGAAGCTGATTTTGTAGTGGGAGGAATCGGTACAGCCGATTTACGCAAGGGGATTGATTACTTTCTCAACTTAGCAATCATGCTGCCTCAAGTTGCTTTTGTTTGGGTAGGTGCCGATGTTTCTCAATTCAGAGAGGTATTAAACAACCCCTCTTTTCCACCAAATCTGAAATTCGTGCCCAATACCCCAGACCCGTATCAGTATCTCAACTGCTTTGATGTATTAGCTCTTACTTCTCGGATGGAGGTCTATCCGCTTGTTGTGATGGAGGCTTTGTACCTCAGCAAACCAGTATTATGTTTTGACAAGGCAGGAGGTGCGCCCGAACTGGTCGAAACAGACGCTGGCGTGGTTATCCCTGATTTTTCGGTGAAGTTAATGGCACAAAAAGTCCTTTGGCTTCAACAAAACCCAATTGTTCGAAGCGAAATGGGCAAAAAAGGCCGTCAAAAAGTAGTAGAACGGCACAATGAAGTTGTAATTTGCGAACGATTCATGGAAGTGGTTAATCGAGTGAGTACGCAGTCATAATCTATTTGTCTATACAATCCTTTT
This sequence comes from Spirosomataceae bacterium, assembly GCA_046329195.1. Taxonomy (GTDB): domain Bacteria; phylum Bacteroidota; class Bacteroidia; order Cytophagales; family Spirosomataceae; genus JAXLVB01. The sequence goes on from JAXLVB010000002.1 coordinate 1,395,332, forward strand.
TGCCGATGACGCTGGCTTTTACCATTTGTTCTGTTAATTACTTAGCCCAAGCCAAAACGTTGGGGGATTCGCTAGCCAAACATTGCCCCGAAATTAAGTACGTAATTGGCTTAACCGACCAATTGGCCGATAAAGTGATTGACAAATCTCAACTCCCCCAAGCCGAATTACTCGAAGTGCATCAACTGAATATCCCCAATTTTAAATGGATGTGCCAGCACTACGACATTACGGAGTTGAACACAGCGGTGAAGCCTTATTTCATAGATTATCTTTTTCAACGAGAAACTGAGGTAAACAAACTCATCTATTTTGACCCCGATATTATTGTTTATCAGCCTCTTACTGAATTGTCTCGGTGGTTAGACCACTATTCAATAGTGGTTACACCACATATTTGTTCACCCGTCACGGATGGTTATCACCCAAGTGAAGAAACTCACTTAAATACTGGCATTTTTAACTTGGGTTTCATAGCACTCCGAAGAGCAGAAGACACCCAACGTTTTGTCAATTGGTGGAAGGAAAAATTGGCGTATGAATGTAAAATAGACTTGGCCAACGGCCTTTTTGTGGACCAAAACTGGGTGAACTTTGCTCCCTATTATTTCCAAAACACGATAATTATTAAAAATTTAGGCTATAATGTGGCCTATTGGAACCTGCACGAACGTTTGCTACACCATAACAACAGCCAATGGACGGTACAATCCTTATTAAGTCAAGAAAACACACCACTCATCTTCTTTCATTACAGTGGATATCAGTTAGCTAAACCAACTGTATTATCAAAATACCAAAACCGTTTTACCTTTGAGCAGCGTCCAGATGTTGTACCGCTTTTTGAAGATTATGCCCATCAACTCCACAACAACGGCAATGCCTATTTTGCTCAATTTGCCTGTTCGTATATTCGTCCAAAAAAAGTAATTCGCTATCGAAGGGTTCGGAAAGTGCTGAATTATCCCTTTGAACTACTCCTGAAGTGGATCGCATGAGGCCAGACTTTAACTAAAAATAGACAAGTTTATTCTACCCCCCCTCATTACCAACTGTTTACTAAATCAACAATTCGTTATTTTCATGCAAGCATTCGTAGCACTTTGGACGCACCGATACCGAAAGTCCCGTTATTTGGTCTTTTCGTATGCTACATTTGCCTACTATTTTATCTTTTTCAAACTCCGAAAATTCTTCACTGGCCAGCAAAATGTCGCTATCTTGTTGGCTGAACAATTTGGTGACATTGTTGCATGTGAGCCAGTAAGTCGGTACGTTCGGCAGCAATATCCCAATGAATACCTCCTCTGGATTGTCCGAAAACCATTTAATGAATTGGTTCGGTACAATCCTTCATTAGACAGCATCCATCTGGAATACAGCGTTTTAGAGAGTATTTTACATCTAAAATATCATACATTTGATATACTGGTCAATCTGCATATTTCGAATCGTTTTGCAGAATTTACACGTCAGCGCTTAGTAAATCCACGAGCCGATGCCCTCGGGATCACTGTTTTTACATACTATTTTCATGGCTGTTTATTAGAAGTATTTTCCGAAATTGCAGGTTTACCTCGATTGAAGGAATCCCCACAAGTGACCATTCCTGCTGAAATTCGTCAGCGAATAGATGCTTTACAACTACCTGCCAAGTACATGGTTTTTCATGCCCAATCGAATCAAGCTTCTCGCAATTGGAGAACTGAGTATTGGCAAAAATTAGCAAACAAACTCAGCATTTCTACTGATTATCAAATAGTTGAAGTCGGATTAACTCCCCAGCTCTCAGTCGATACTCCTCAGTATCGTAATTTGTGCGGCCAACTAAGCCTACTCGAAACTGCCGAGGTGATTCGCCGTGCCAGTTATTTTATAGGCATTGACTCTGGTCCTGCCCATTTTGCCAATGCGTTTGGTGTGTATGGCTTCATCCTTTTAGGAAAATTGGCCGATTTTGATGCTTATATCCCGTATTCTGGCACTTACGGGAATCAGACCAATGCGGTTTTGATTCGAGAACCTAACCGAGCGTGTTCTGAACTGCCTTATGACAAGGTCTGGGAGGTAGTTTCTGAACGCTTGCACATTCAAAATCACCACTCATTGTAAGCTATATTGCTTTTCTTTTCTGGAAACAGGTTTCATTTTGAACAAACTTCGGTTAATTTCGTGGCTCAAACATGAATTACGATTTTGTCGGTTGCCGTAGTTATTCCCATTTATCGCTCTACTCTCACTCCACACGAGCAAATTTCACTACAACAGTGCCTCAAGGTATTGGCCCAATACCCCATCGTAGTAGTAAAGCCTGTTTCGCTGGAGCTAATAGGTTGGCAACCCTATCTACCTGTTATTCAACAGATTTCGCTACCCGATTATTATTTTGAAGGCATTGCTGGTTACAACAAAATGATGCTTTCGGCTACTTTTTATCAGCAATTTAGCCAGTTTGACTACATCCTGATTCATCAATTAGATGCCTTTGTGTTTAGCGACCAATTACAAAATTGGTGTCAGAAAGGCTACGACTATATTGGGGCACCTTGGCTCAAAGACGTGGATTTTAAAAGCACCTGGGAAGAACAATGGTTTAATCTAAAAAAATGGATAGCCATTCGTTGGAACCTAAAAAAAGCCGATGGGATTACTCCAAAAGAAATCCAATCCATCAACAGCGTCGGAAATGGAGGTTTTTCCTTGCGAAAAGTGAACACTTTTCTGCAAGCAATAGCACAATTTAGTGCCGAAATCGAGCACTATCTTACGCAGCCACAGCATCATTTCAACGAAGATGTTTTTTGGAGTATTGAGGTCAATCGTCGAGGTAGGTATCTCCAGATTCCAGACTGGCGAGTAGCACTTCACTTTGCAGTTGAGTTTTTTCCTGAAAAAGCCTATCGCTTTAATAATCAACAACTTCCATTCGGTTGTCATGCTTGGGACATTCACGAAACTGAGTTTTGGCGACCTTATTTCAAAGCTCAAGGCTACGACATCTGATGCAAGCTCTACCCACCTCTTCGATTGCACTGTGTACGTATAATGGTGCTCAATTTCTGGACGAACAGCTACAAAGTTTTGTTCAGCAAACGCAGTTGCCATCCGAGCTTATTGTTTGTGATGACAACTCCACTGATGATACCCTTGAAGTAGTCAGAAACTTTCAAAAAACAGCTCCATTTCCAGTTCAGATTTATCAAAATTCGGCCTCATTAGGAGTCGTTAAAAACTTTGAAAAGGCGGCTTCTCTGTGTACCAAAGAAATCATCTTTTTTTCGGATCAAGACGACATCTGGTTGCCTCAAAAAATTAAAAATCAATCAGTTGCACTTCAAAATTCGCCCAAATTAGGGTTAATTTTTTGTAATGCAGAGATCGTATCTCAATCACTGCAATCACTGGGGCGTAGTATGTGGGAAGAAGTACGTTTTCGACCAATTCATCAACAGCAATGGTTACAAGGCGATGCTGTAGGGGTGTTGTTACAAGGCAATCGAGTGAGTGGTTGTACCATCGCCATTCGGAATAAGCTGCTGCAAAAGTTATTACCGTTTCCGACCTCGCCGGCGTCGTTTATTCACGATGCTTACTTGGCTTTATGTGCAGCGTTGCTCGACTCAGCTGGCTTCATCAACGAATCCTTGGTCCTGTATCGGCAGCATCAACAGCAGCAAATCGGTACACGCCCTACCGAGAAGAAGGAAGAAGTCAAACTTGCCAGTCGTTTTAGTAGAGATAGAGCCGATAAACTCCAGCCACTGCTCGCACAAGCTGCCTATTTTGAGGCAGTTTATCAGCAATTACCTCCCCTTGTCCAGACAACAAAAGCGGTACAAATTTTACAAAAAGCGCAGCATCTGCATACGAGGGGAAGCTTACCCCAAAACCGATTACTCAGAGTTGGAGCTGTACTGGTAGAATTGTTGAGTGGGCATTATCAGCAATACAAAGACCCCGACGCCAATTGGTATGCTGGCATCTTGGCTGCGATTGGCGACTTAGTAGAATGAGGAAAAAAATTATCACCCTTTGCTCATGGAGCGAACTCCCCTGCGGAATGGCCTTGAAGCATTCCGTCGAAAAATTTTGCCCTTCGTGGGACTTTGAATGGTATTTATTAGATGCCCCTCAAGGTACCCTCCCTGTGTCTGTTCAACACATCAACAAAGCCGAAATTCCTAATTTTGAAAACCTTAGTCATACTTACACCTATGAAGAACTTCGTAGTTATGTAAAATTTTGGATGCTCAACAATCTGTTATCTCACTCAGAGGCCCTTTTGTATCTTGACCCACTTTCGGTTGTCGTGTCGCCTATTTCTATGATTGAACAGGCACTCCAATCGTCGTCTATTTTGCTATTTCCTTTTTTGTCAAGGCCACTTCATGACAGTTACTACCCCGACGAAAAAGATTTTTTGAACAAAGGCTTGAGCGACCCATCAATCTTGGCCGTCAAGAACGATACCAAGGGGCATACTTTTGTGCAATGGATGCTCCAACGATTACAAGATAAGGGTAGCACCCACTATGCAGAAGGATTAGGCTCTGAACGACTTTGGCTAATGCACACGCCTGTATTTTTTGAAGGTGTACAGCTTATGCACCATAGCGGTTATCATGTTTCGATGTTGAATCTGCATGAATATCAAGCCAACGATAGGTTGACTATTCTGAATTTCAGAGGAAATATAAAACCTCATGGGCATCCAATTGGGGTACAAAATCGGAATTCTGTTGGCCTGTTACCTGTCTTTCGTACACATTTGGCTGCGTACTTACTTCAGCTAAAAACATTTTCTTACTCGCATTTTCAACAAAACTCTCCTGCTTTTGGGCGAGTATCCGAGTCCTGCTCGCCGCTTTCTTTTCGTTACAAATTGGCTCAATTTTTGCAACGAATCAGTTACTTTATTCAAAACAAAACGTTTTGAAAATTGTACTAAATCAACATCATCGTTCAGTAGAATAGCTTACTTTTTGGCTAATTTGGATGAAAACGAGGCAATTATTGCTTTCTAAAATCATATTTTTCCTCGGCAAAAAACAATTTATCTTTCAAAATTAGCCGAATCCCAAACAAAGACTTGTCTGTGAGATTTTTGTAATTAACTTTGCGACAAGTTGAACTTTTTATTGTTGAATTGCTGACGAAGCCTCCAAGCTTCTAAAAAATACGTCTCAAGGTAAATGAAAGTACTTTACGACCATCAGTCGTTTACGGGTTTAAAGTATGGCGGAGTAGCCCGATATTACTACGAACTGATGAACGTATTCAGTAAACGAAAAGACGTTGAGTTTGAGTTAGCCCTTCAGTATTCTAATAACGACTACATCAACGGAGCTGCCTTTAGTCGCCATCGTAACTTTTCCACCTTTTTCAATCAGCTCACTACCGCCAAAGTAATGTCGTTGGTGAATCGGCTCAATAGCTTACGGCTGATTCGGCAAGGAGGATTTGATATTTTTCACCCCACTTACTATCACAAGTATTTTTTAGATCATATTGGTGACAAACCGTTTGTATTAACCTTCCACGACAGTACTAACGAGAAATACCATCACCTATATCCCTCACTGGGGGGAGACCTCCACGATCTCAAGCAGCAGCTTCTGAATAGGGCACACAAAGTGATTGCCGTATCAGAAGCCACCAAAGCCGATATGTTGCATTATTTTGACGTGGACGAGTCGAAAGTAGAGGTTATTTATCACGGTTCTGCGTTTACGAATATTATCCCCAACGGGGCAGCTACCAAGCTAAAAATCCCCGAAAGGTACTTGCTGTATGTAGGGAATCGGTCAGATTTCAAGAATTTCCCCTTTTTCTTGGGTGCCATTCAGCCACTGCTCAAAAAAGATAACGATTTGTTTTTGATTTGTGCAGGCGGTAAGCGCTTCACACGGGAGGAAAAGCAATTATTGTCAGATTTATCGCTTACCGAAAAAGTCATTTATCACGACATTCCTAACGACGAAGTACTGTATGTGCTTTATCAAAAAGCCATCGCTTTTATATTTCCTTCGCTGAACGAAGGTTTTGGAATCCCGATTCTCGAAGCGTTTTCGGCAGGTTGCCCAGTGGCCCTTAGCGATGCCAGTTCGTTTCCAGAAGTGGCCCAGCAAGCAGGCATTTATTTTGACCCTAAAGAAGCCGATTCGATTTTGGCTACCGTCGAAAAGTTGGTAGAAGATGAATCATTACGAATCAAACTGATAGAGCAGGGGTACTCTCGCCTACAGCATTTTTCGACTGAAAAAACGGCCCAACAAACCTTGGAGGTGTATCGTCAAGCCATCCAATCAAACTAATGTACACCAATATCTACGCCCAAACGCTTCCTGCTTTTGTCACTAAACCAGCGTTTGATGAACAAATTTTGCTATCAAAAGACCCGTCATTTCCAAAAATTTCGGTGGTTACCCCTTCTTTTAACCAAGCAGAATATTTAGAGCGCACCATTTTAAGTGTACTGAACCAAAATTATCCCAATCTCGAATACATCATTCTGGACGGTGGGTCAACCGATGGTAGCGTTGAAATCATTAAAAAATACGAGAAATACCTTCATCATTGGGTTAGTCAAAAAGACAAAGGTCAAACCGATGCCATCAACCGAGGGCTAAAAATGGCTACGGGTGAATGGCTTACTTTCCAAAACTCCGACGATGTGTTTGCCCAAAACGCCTTCAGTACCTTGGTGAAGGCCATCAAAAAGCACCCTAAGGTCAATGTATTCTTTGGCAATTTTTTATTCATTGATGAGCATGACCATACCTATGAAATCATGAAATCGGTTCCCTTCTCGGTCTATGCGCAGGTTTATGAAGGTATCCAAGTGCACAATCAGTCGTTTTTTTTCAAAAAAAGTATTTGTGAACAATTGGGGTATTTTGACGAGCAATACACCTTTGCTTTTGATTATGAAATCATGGCTCGTTGGGGAGGTCATCCTAGTGTCAAGACACACTTAATCAATGAGTTGTGGGGCGGTTTCCGGGTTCACTCTACGGCAAAGTCCTCTACCATTTCACAAACGGGTTTGAGAGAACATGAACATATTAAGCAGCGATATCATGCTCAATTAAAGCCCGTTTGGCCCGAAAAAGTCCTCTACTATTACATACGAATCCGAAAATTAGTGTACTTCTTGCTTACAGATTTCGGATATTTGCAGTATCGAAACCAATTGAAGCAACAAACGAATGCTTAAATGGCTTAAAATACCCTACTTACGAGAAAGCATCGGCTTGCTCGTTATTGTGTTAGGAACTCCTGTTATTTTCTTCTTCCGTGAAACCGTTCGGTTGGCCCCTGGCAAATCGTGGTTTACAGCTGTTTGTTTGGTAGCAGCCTTGGTAATGATGATACCTTCTACTTTTTTGAAAGTACTTTACAAACCCAATTTCCGATTATTCAATTGGGCTTCTTGCTTTTTGGGCGTTTCGTTTTTTTACTTGTTGTTTTACAATCCTTTTGCCAAATCGGAGTTTTACGTTCCTGTCAGGGAATACAGCAACTTCGTATTTATTTTCGTTTACATCTTTTTACTCATCAACGTCCCCAACAAGGTCAAAGATATTTTAGTCCCGCTCATTGCTCTTCTTACCTTTGCGGGGAGTATTGCCTTGCTGATTTCGTTGGTTTTGAATCCCAATTATATCTTGGGGCAGCGGGCAGCTATTTACTTTGGCGATGGCGAAGAAGGCGGCAATCCGCACGTTTTTGCTAAAAACGGTTACGCTGGTGTGATAGCCTCTGTCTTGCTACTACGTTACAAAAGCCTGTTAATCAAAGCCTTCGCTTATTTTAGCATTTTCCTTTCGGTAGTTATTATCATTATGACCCAAACTCGGGGGGTGCTCCTTTCGTTGTTTATTGCTATCGGAATTTTTTTGTATTTCAACCTCACAAAAAAACAACTTAAAAAAGCGATACAGTCAACATTTACCATCCGTAACCTCTTCTTTACTGCGCTCTTTTTGTACGGAGGGTACTATTACCTACTTCACTATACTCCAATTTTCGATTTGTTGGGTTCGTATGCAGGACGTTTTACTGAAACCTTTGCCAGTATGCTGTTCACGGCATCGGGCAAAGCCAACGACGCTCCAGCCATGATTGACCCTTCGTCGCAGCAGCGGGTGTTAAGTTTCCATTTGTTTAAAAACTACGTAGAAGGGCAACCCGAGAAAATGCTTTTCGGCTTAGGCTACCGTTATGCCTACTTGGACGTACCTGTGCTTGAAGCTTTTTTGGACTGTGGTGTTGTAGGAGGTATTGGCTTCTTAGGTTTTATTTTATTGTTGGCCTACGAAAGCTATCGAGCTATGAAAACCAAGCCCAACGACTTTGTGGTGTTCTTGGCCTACTTCTACGTCACTTATTTTGTGGGTGTTTTCAGCGCTGGGCGACCATTCGATACATCATTCTGGTTTATTTTTGCCTTGATGATTCGGTTCATGGGCATCAAGTACTTAGATGCCCCTCCACCCGATGACGATGACGTAAGTCCAACCACCAACCTGACCTAATCCTTGTTTCATGCGGATTTTGATTATCCACAACCAACTTTGGGCACATTATAAAGCGACGGTTTTCAATGAACTGCATCGAATAGCTTCTAACCAAGATGCCACTGTGCATGTCATTCATATTGCGGAAGTTGAAAAAAGTCGCCAAAGTATGGGAGATTCTTCCACTGACATCCACCAATATTCGTACGAAGTACTATTTGGCGGAGCACTGGAAGAAGTATCCTTTTTGCCCAAACTGGCCAAGTTGTTAGAACGAGTAACAGCCTTTGCACCAGATGTGGTCAATGTAACGGGCTATTACGACCCCGCAACTTGGGCGTTGTTGTTGTATTGCCAACTGCGTGGAATACCCGTGGTGATGTCTAACGAATCTACCCTTCAAGACCAAACTCGGAGAGGCTTTAAAGAACGGTTTAAGCGGTGGCTTGTCGGTCAGTATGACGGATTTTTCTGTTTTGGTACCAAAGCCGCCGAATATATGATGGCATTGGGAGTACTGCCAGACAAAATTCTAACTAAGAATGCGGCAGTTGTGGACAACGATGAAATTAAAGCCATTTTTGAAGCAAATCAGTCCAGGGCTTTTGCCCATAAGCAAGCATTAGGCCTACCTACCTACAATTTTATTTTTGTAGGCCGCTTGGTAGGGGTTAAAAATCTCCCGTTTTTACTAAGTGCCTTCAGAGCGGCACAGGTGTTCGCCCCAGATTGGGGTCTAATTTTGATTGGTGATGGTGACCTGAAGGCCAGTTTGCAAACACAAATTCAGCAACAACAGATTGAGCGAGTCTATTTTGCAGGTGGTCATTCTTGGCAAAAAATCCCCGAATGGCTGACCTTGGGCGATATTTTTGTCATTAGTAGTACGTCCGAAACGTGGGGATTAGTTGTAAACGAAGCCATGGTTTGTGGGTTACCTGTTTTAGTTTCTTCGTGGTGTGGTTGTGCGGTAGATTTGGTAGAGGAAGGCGTAAATGGCTATACGTTTAACCCAACAAAACAAGCCGATTTAGAGCATAAACTACGTTGGTTTATTGAAAATACTGCTCAGTTCCAGCCCATGGGCATGGCCTCTCAGCGTATTATCCAACGTTTTGCACCGGCCACAGCTGCTCACGATATGTTTGAAGCATTCAAAAAGCTTTCCCAAAAATCAACCCGACCAGCATGAGAATCCTCAACATCTGTGGTTATACGTGGGCAATTGGTGGCCCCGCAAAGATTATTTTTGATCATGCACAAGTACAACTTGCTCAAGGTCATGAAGTAAGTATTCTAACCCCCATTTGGCCTCATGATCGAGTTTACCCAGCACCTGATGGCGCCAAGGTTATCACTGTAAAACGAAATTGGGTTGCTCGATTTTTTCCTGAATTCTCGATGGAAGCATACCATTGGCTCAAAAAAAACGCCAATCAATACGACATTATTCATATCCATGGGGTGTTTCATTTTGCTGGAATCCTTCCATTTATCATCAAAGATACCCCTCCAAAAGCCATCACTATTCATGGCGTACTGGATCGCTGGGCGATTAGATTTGGGTATTGGAAAAAAAAGATTTTCTCTTGGCTGATTCAAAGACGCATCGTGGGTGAAGCGGATTTAATCCAAATTAACAACACCGACGAATGGCAAGACTTAAAAAATTACTTAGGCTTTCAACATCCCAACGTAGTCATCATCCCCAATGGGATGCGAATGAGAGATTTTAGCGTATTGCCCCCGAAAGGTACGTTCCGAAATGCCTATCAGATTGCTCCTGAACAAAAAATCATCCTGTTTATGGGGCGACTCAATATCAAAAAAGGCTTGGATTTACTCTTACCTGCCTATGCCAACATTTGCCAACGACACCCAGACGCTATGCTGATTTTAGCTGGTCCAGACGATGGCTATCAAGCCGAGACGGAACAATTTATCAAAAAGCATCAACTCCAAAATCGAATTCTGATGCCCGGAATGCTCACGGGCGACATTAAATTGGCCGCTTTAGCCGATGCTGATGTGTTTGTGTTGCCCTCTTATTCAGAAGGCTTTTCCATTGCTGTATTAGAAGCCATGTCGGCCCGTGTGCCGGCTTTGGTATCTGACAGGGTTGGATTTGGCGAAGCCATCCGAGAACATCAAGCGGGTCATTTGGTAGAGCTTACCTCTCAAAGTGTAGAAGAAGGGTTAGACAAAATGCTGCATGATGCAGAGTACGGCAGGCAATTAAGTGAAAATGCTTATCAATTAGTCAAAAACCAATACGACATCGAAATTGTGGCGTCTAATCTGATTTGTGAATTTCAAAAGGTGGTTTCTAAGCAAACTAAACAGTAAATTGCTCCCGCAAATACCGATTAGCCTCGAATACCCAACTCTGAAATCTTCTGTCTAATGCAGTCTGTCCTTTTACTCAAACTCTTCGTATCGCTATTTTTGAGCGTTGCTGCATTTATTGTTTATCGGTATCGGGCTATTGCCGAAGAAAAACTTTCTGGACAGCCTACTTTTAGTTTTTTCGTAGCTTGGGGTATGCTTCGACTCCTACCTATTGTGATAATTTATGTGGTTTTGGGACAAGAGGCACGTTCTGATGTACCGATGTTTTACAATTGGGCAAGTGCAGCCAAACAGGCTTTATTGGTATATCGTGATTTTGATTCGCCTTACGCTCCGTTTTTTTCCTATACCACTGCTCTTCCCCTCTTCCTATGGGACACCCCCAATGCCTTAGTGTTTTTGATGGCATTTGCCGAAGGTATTGTTTTATGGCTTCAACTCACTATTCAGACTCATAACCAGCAGACAATCTCAACAACGTTGTGGGAAATCATTATTTATTTGCTCCTTCCTTTACCCTTTGTCATGGTTGTGCTGAGTGGTCAGGAAGACATCTGGATGTGGGGTTTTTGTTTGGCAGCGTTGTGGAGTTGGCAACGCAAACACGATGAGCTACTCATAGGCATCTGGATGGGTTTAGCCCTGTTGTTTACCAAAGTATTGTTCATTTTGGTAATTCCTGGCGTATTTTTTATCTTAAAACGTAAAGTAAGATTCGTTTTAGGCATGGCAGCCGTTGGGCTTCCTGTTCTTCTTTGGTTAGTGGCCGTAAGTGGCGATGCTTTTTTGCTCCCCATTAAGCAAGCCGCAGACCCACGCACCCCTAATATTTGGACCATTCTGAATCCTTTTACAGCTATTTTGATTAAAAGCAACATTCCAACACTTAACACACTTGGGTTGTTTCTCTTGATTGCTACCTCGTCGCTTATAGGACTCAGACTACGAAAAGTGTCTTTTTCGGTAGCATTGCCTACCCTTTGGATTCTCGTGTATGGTGTCATGATGATTGTCCAACAAAGTTCGCTCAGTAATTATGCGTTTATCTACATGCTTCCTCTTGTCAGTATTTGCTTGAACAATTGGCAACTGAAGCACTTTGTTATTTTGTTGATATTCAACTGCTTGTTAGTAGTACAACCACCTATTTGGTGGGGTCTTAACATGCCATTGTTTGACCAGTTAAGCGACCTTGCCATCCCCATCAACCTGCTTGAGTATCTCCTTGAGATTTTGATTATAGGCACCATTGTCTATTTTTGTAATCTTGTTTGGAAGCAAGCCACCACGGCCTTATGACCAGTACCGACAAACCAAGCCTGATGTATTTTAATTCGATTGGTTCTGCCCATCTCGGATTCATCACGGTTACAGAACCCGGATTAAATATGCCGTTTGAAATCAAACGAGTATATTGGACCTATTACACGCCTCAAAATGTACAACGTGGAGGGCACGCCCATTTTGATTTGCATCAACTGATTTTTGCCGTCAGTGGAAAAATTACGTTTTATACCGAAACCTTAGCCGGCCAAAAAGATACGTTTGTGTTAGAAGAACCCAACGTGGGTTTGTACATTCCTAATTTGGTTTGGCGAGACATTACGTTTTCGCACAGTGCCGTACTGCTCTGTTTAGCCTCAGATATTTATAAATCAAGCGATTATATTCGTAGTTATGAACAATTCCAATCACTTCGTTCATCCTAATGCCTTAGTTGCAACCCCTCATATCGGCACAGGAACGAGGATTTGGGCCTTTGTTAATATTCTGAAAGGTGCCGTCATAGGCGAAAACTGTAACATTTGCGACCACTGTTTTGTCGAGAACAATGTAAAAATAGGCAATAACGTAACCGTCAAATGCGGCATTTATCTTTGGGATGGCGTCGAAATCGAAGACGATGTGCACCTTGGCCCTAATGTTGTATTTACCAATGACTTGCGTCATCGAAGCAAAGTCTATAAGCCTGTTGTTAAAACCTTAATTAAGCAAGGTGCTTCGTTGGGAGCAAACTCAACCATTCTGGCTGGGGTTACGGTAGGTGAATATGCTATGACAGGGATTGGTTCGGTAGTAACCCGTGACGTCAAAAGCCATGCCTTAGTCTATGGAAATCCGGCTAGGCAACGAGGCTGGGTAGGATTTGATGGCGAAAAACTACAACCTCATAGCCCCAAACACTGGATAGCCGAAGATGGTACATTATTTATTGAAACCGAAACAGGGTTGAAAGTACAGCAATTGCCTGTTTAATCCATAAGTCAGAAATACCAAATTCCACCGAGCAAAGTACCGCTCCACTAATCCCCTCCCTGAATGCCAAAGCTTACCACGATAGTACCTTGTTATTTCAACGAGTTGAATATTCCAATTACTACAAAAGAACTCGTCGAAAATGAAAAAAACTTCCCGTCTGATGTAAGTTTTGAATATATTATGGTGGACGATGGTTCCAAGGACAACACCCTTGCCGAACTGCTAAAGTTTAAGGAAGCGTATCCTGACAAAGTAAAAATCATTAAACTGGCTGGAAACGTAGGTTCTTACAATGCGATTTTGGCAGGGATGAACTACTCTACAGGCGACTGTAACGTGATGATAACAGCCGATTTGCAAGACCCCCCAGAGCTTATTCCTAAAATGTACGATTATTGGACCAAAGGAATCAAGTTTGTAATAGCTAATCGCCAAGACCGTGAAGAAGCGTGGTCTCAAAAACTTTTTTCGGGTATTTATCATAGCATGATGCGGAAATATGCTCTGCCAAACGTTCCCCCTGGAGGATTTGACTTAGTGTTATTTGACCGACAGCTTTGCGAAGAAGTAGTGAAAATCAACGAAAAAAACACCAATACGATATACCTATTGGCGTGGTTAAATTATGACTTTATCAACATTCCCTATACTCGTCGGAAGAGAGAATTGGGAAAGTCAAGATGGACACTCCGTAAAAAAATCAAGTTGTTTATTGACTCATTTGTATCTTTTACCTTTTTCCCGATTCGGGCTATCTCCTCAATGGGCTTAATTTTAGGCTTCATTGCACTGCTATATGGCATTTTTATCATTATTGCCAAGTTTACAGGATTGGTACCTGTAAGTGGTTGGTCATCCATCATGGTAGTGCTCTTGTTTGTCTCGTCTTTCCAAATGGTAGCCTTAGGCATCATCGGCGAATACGTATGGCGTAGCTTGGATGCCGCCCGCCATCGCCCGAATTTTGTAGTTGACAAGGTATGGTAAGTTTATCTTCAATATCAATCTTATTATCAACGCATTAACTCTAATTCAACAACACACCCATCGAACTGCAAGTAAACCACTTTCTGATGTTACAAGACCTATCCGTCATTATCTTAACATTCAACGAAGCCAAGCACATCGAGCGGTGTATCAATAGCCTTTTACCGATTACCAACCAAATCTTTATTGTGGACTCTGGCTCAACCGACAACACGGTAGCCTTAGCCACGGCGTTAGGTGCAACAGTAGTTACTAATCCGTGGGTTAATTATGCCAAACAATTTAATTTTGGCATTCAACACAATCCCTTCCAAACCCAATGGCTCATGCGCATGGATGCAGACGAATACATCCTGCCTGAGCTTGCCCAAGAAATCGCCCAACAGTTGTCGAATCTCCCTGCCGATGTACACGGTATCTATATCAAGCGTCGGGTTGTTTTTATGGAAAAATGGATTCGACGAGGGGGATATTATCCCATCTGGCTTCTCAGAATTTGGCGAAGTGGACAAGGCATTTGTGAAGAAAGCTGGATGGATGAGCACATCAAGTTATTTGCGGGTAAAGCGATTCACTTTCAGCAAGATTTAGTGGATCACAACCTTAATAACCTTACGTGGTGGACTCAAAAACATAACCTATACGCCATTCGGGAAGCTATTGATTTACTGAATATTCGGTATAATTTCTCCAATGCCGACATCGTTGAACCCAACCTGTTTGGCACCCAAGAGCAACGAAAACGATACCTCAAAATCAAGTATGCTTCTCTACCATTGTTTACACGTCCATTTATCTATTTCCTTTATAGGTACTTCTTAAAACTGGGTTTTTTAGATGGAAAGAAGGGTTTAGTATGGCATTTTTTACAAGGTTTTTGGTATCGTTTTTTGGTTGATGCCAAGATTTTTGAGGTATATTTGAGGGCTGGCAAAGACAAACAGGCCATCATTCATTTTTTCAAAACTGAGTACGACAAACACCTTGATGCTCAAAACTGATTTATCACGATACGATAACAGTTGGTGGGATCCTGGCCATAGGATAGGCATTTGGCTATGGTATTTGGTCAATCCACTCACCATCAATACCTATTTGCCTTTTCCAGTGGCATTGAAACGTTGGATCTTACGCCGCTTTGGAGCCAAAATTGGTAAAAATGTCATAATTAAGCCCAAAGTCAATATTAAAAGTCCTTGGTTTTTAACCATTGATGATAATGTCTGGATTGGAGAGTGTGTTTGGATTGACAATCTAACAAACGTATCCATCGGCGCCAATGCTTGCCTATCGCAGGGCGCCATGCTCTTGACTGGAAATCATGACTTTACTAAAACTACTTTCGACCTCCAAACCAAAGAAATTCACCTCGCCGAAGGCGTGTGGATAGGGGCTCAAGCCGTAGTGTGCCCAGGTGTTACCTGCTACTCACACGCCGTCCTGACGGTCAATTCGGTTGCTACTAAACCTCTCGAAGCCTATTGTATTTATCAAGGAAACCCTGCGGTATTTGTCAAACAAAGAATCATCAATTCATGAAAGTTAGTATCATCACTGTTTGTTTTAGAGCCGAAAAAACCATTGAAGAATGTATTCTTTCAGTATTAGAACAAACGTACTCCCCTATTGAGTACATCATCATTGATGGTGCTTCTACAGATGGTACGTTGGCCATCATTCAATCGTTTGGAGGTCAAATCACGAAAGTAATTTCAGAACCAGACAGAGGTATTTACGATGCCATGAACAAGGGTATCCAAATAGCCACAGGAGATATTATTGGCATTCTGAACGCCGATGATGTATATGCCCACAAGTATGCCATTGAGCATGTAGTCAATACTTTTAGCCAAACCAAATCTCAGGCTGTATATGCCGATTTGGTGTATATGGACGCATCTTTGCAGCGGGTAACCCGTTATTGGAAATCAGGTAGCTATCATGATGGCGACTTCTTGCTTGGGTGGATGCCGCCACACCCTACATTTTTTGTCAAAAAAGAAGTTTATAAACACTATGGTAACTTCAGAACAGACCTTAAAATTGCGGCTGACTATGAACTAATGCTCCGATTTATTCATAAGCATGGTATTCAAGTAGCTTATCTATCCGACATACTGGTCAAGATGCGAGAAGGTGGCATCAGTAATGCTTCATTAGGAAATCGCTTCGATGCACTCAAAGAAGACAAACTGGCTTGGGAAGTAAACGGACTCAAACCGTTCTTTTATACCCACTGGTTTAAACCTCTTCGTAAAGTCACACAATTTCTTAATACAAAAGTGACCGTTTAGTAATTTACTTCGTCTTACATTTGTGTTTTAGCAGATTTTTTTCCTAATTTAAACTTCCGTTCATTCCCTATTTTTAGGGTGAGGTTTTTGTTTCCAAACCAAAAGCCAACTAATACTGACTTCATCCATTAATGATACCATTTATACAAAACTTACTATCCGACCGTCTTGTCCAAATTGTCATTTCAGGATTGGTAGCCTTCCTAATGGCAGTCGAGTCTATTCCTGTGATTATCAATATTTCACGGCTAAAGAATCTGATGGACGAACCCGGCGAACGGAGCTCTCACTCCAACAAAACGCCTACCTTGGGTGGAGTAGCCATTTTTGCATCCATCTTGATTGGATATTTTTTATGGGAAAACCCCGATGGGGGTATTCTACTCAACCTCACCATGGTGGGGTTAGTAATTTTGTTTTTTTTGGGGGTAAAAGACGATATTTTGGTGCTGTCACCCACCAAAAAGATGGTATTTCAGATTGTCTCTACTGCTTTATTAGTCATTGGGGCCGACTTACGGTTAGACAATTTCTTTGGAATTTTTGGCATTTATGAAATCCCTTACATCCCCAGTTTTGGGCTAACAATTTTCGTCTTCATTGCCCTTATTAATGCCATCAACCTCATAGATGGTATTGACGGTCTGGCAGGGGGTATTGGCATGTTTGCAAGTGGGGTGTTTGGCATGTGGTTTTACTTGAATAATCAGTATGCGTTGGCCTGTTTGGCTTCTTCACTGGCTGGCGCACTGTTAGGATTTTTACGGTTCAACTTTTCTCGTACCAGCAAAATCTTCATGGGAGACACAGGTTCGCTCATTGTCGGATTCATGCTAACGGTATTTGCCGTAAAATTCATCCACCTCAACGTCACTACCCGATTTGACCCTAATGCCTACTTTAGTGCCCCAATTTTGGCCATTGTTATCCTTATCGTGCCCATATTCGATACTTTACGAGTATTTAGCATTCGATTGATGAATCGCAAATCGCCTTTTGTTGGCGATCGTAACCACATGCACCATATCCTCATTGACTCTGGACTTTCTCATTTTCAATCATCTTTTGTTCTTTGTGCTTTTTCTGCTTTGTCAACCATTATTTTTCTTGCTTTGGATGAAAAAATTGACAATACTGAATCGCTCTGGTTACTCGGTGCCGTTTTCTTAGGCTATTTAACAATTGGTCATTTTCTAAAAAAACGAAATACCAAAAAGCTTCAACAACAAAACGAAGCGCAATCTTTACAAGAAGTAGCGTAGTGTTGTTGTCAATAAAAAAACCTGTTAGCGTTGCTAACAGGTTTTTTTATTGACGTGATTCCATTTGGATTCGAACCAAAGACCTACTGCTTAGAAGGCAGTTGCTCTATCCAGCTGAGCTATGGAACCAAATAAAAAAGGTAATTAGGGTAAGTGAGAAACAAGGTAAAAATTGACTACCTAATTTACCCAATTAAACTAATTACCTTTACTTGTGTAGGGAAGACAGGATTCGAACCTGCGACCCTCTGGTCCCAAACCAGATGCGCTACCGGACTGCGCTACTTCCCTATTTTATAATTCTCTGCGGAGAGAGAGGGATTCGAACCCTCGGTACGCTTTAACACGTACGACAGTTTAGCAAACTGCTCCTTTCGGCCTCTCAGGCATCTCTCCGTGCCACTTTTCCGCTTACGGAGTGCAAATATAGGGCGTAAACCGTGGTTTCTGCAAATGTTTTCTAAAAAAACTGAGAATTTCTTTTTCTGTTTTTTGCTATGTCTCTTACAATGAAGCGATTATGTGAGTAAGTTTTTTCAAAAAGATTTCACCCAATTTGCAAATCTTGGCTCTGCATTCAATGTTAGCAACAATCAACACAAAATATCAATCGGATTAAAATCGGGGAATTTTCTTGTCAATTCGTGCAAAGGCACTAATTTTATCGCATGAATTGGTATCGAGACCTTAGCAACGTCGAGTATTTTTTTATTTCGTGCTTTTTTATACTCTACTTAATCTATTTGGGTAGAACTCTTTGGATTGCTTATCAACTACGCTCCACAGCACGGTCTGTAGTTTTAAAATTCATTTTACGGAGTTCGTATTTTGCCTTGCTAATTATGGCTTTGCTCGACCCTTCGTTTGGCGATACCCAAGGGAGTCTGAAAGCCTTTGGTCGAGATATTATGCTGGTGGTAGATGTCTCCAAGTCTATGGACGCTACCGATATTCAGCCTTCTCGCTTAGAAAAAGTAAAATTTGAACTTCTGAAAGTTATTGACAATTTCTCTGGCGATCGCTTTGGGCTGATTGTTTTTGCCGCCGATGCGTTTGTACAAGCTCCTTTATCATTTGATAAGTCGTCGTTGCGAGATTTGTACATAAAAACCCTCTCGACTCGGCTTTTCAGCGAATCTGGTACGGCTTTGTTTCCAGCTCTAACATTAGCTTTTGAAAAACAAGCCACTAACCTAAACCGCCGGAATGCCTCCAAGATTATTGTATTAATAACCGATGGAGAAGATTTTGGCAATTCGGAAAGTGGGATACTTCGCAAAATACGGGCCTTGGGTATGCACCTTTTTGTAGTAGGTATTGGTACACAGAATGGTTCTCGTTTGCGTACGGCAGATGGTTATTTGTTGGATGAAGATGGTAACTTGGTTGTTTCAAAACTTGACCGTGAGAATCTGCAATCGGTGGCCACACAAGCACGAGGTAATTACTTTGAAATCAATAACATCAAAAATGAATTTAGCAACCTCAACAAAGCCATTACCAATGTACAAGGCACTTTAGTGGACCAACGAAAAGTAGTGGTTGAAGCCAATAAATACCTTTATTTTATTGTATCGGCGCTTTTGCTCATTGCTTTTGATGTGCTCGTTGTGGTGCGTACTCTTAAAATTTGACAGCCTTACCCATTAGAAGAGCCACATTTTCTATCTAACTTTGCAGTAAAATTAGGCTCAATGAGTTCGTTTTATTTCTATATCGTGCTTTGGATTCTTAATTTTGGCTCGTACGATACGGTATCGCTTCGGAACAAAGCCAAAGTAAGTGCAGAAACTGCCTATACCAACAAAGACTACCTGCTTGCCAGTACTTATTACAAACAAGTACTTAATTATACCTTGTTTGTAGAGCCTGAAGTCCGATTAGACTTGGGGCATTCGTATTTTTTGTTGGGCGACACCAAAGGAGCTACACGCCAGTATCAACGCTTGGTTCATGCGCAGTCTGCCGAAATTGCTACGATGTCGCTAAATCAAATGGGGGTTTTGAGTAATAACGAAGGGGCTCATCAAAAAGCCTTAGCTTATTTAAAAGAAGCTTTGCAGGTAAATCCTAACAACGAGATTGCTCGATACAATTATGAATTACTGAAAAAGCAACACCCAACCATGACGCCTCCCCCGCCGCCAGAATCCCCCAAAAATACGTCTAAACCACCGCCACCACCTCAGCAAGCTCCCAAACAG
Source organism: Spirosomataceae bacterium (assembly GCA_046329195.1). GTDB lineage: Bacteria > Bacteroidota > Bacteroidia > Cytophagales > Spirosomataceae > JAXLVB01. The sequence goes on from JAXLVB010000002.1 coordinate 1,415,206, forward strand.
CAAGCCGAATTAGAAAAATCGGAGAAGAAAGAAGATGTGTTGCATACGTTGAAGCAATATGATTTGACCGAAGAAAAAGCTCGTATGATTTTAGATGCAATGAAAGCGGGTGAGGTTCAGTACATTCAGCAACGACAATATAAAACAGCCGAAACTAAAAAAACAAAACAGAATTGGTAGGACAAGACCAAGAGGAGATAGTAGGGCAGGATGAGAGTTGTATTTTCAGAAGGAGGCTCTGTTTTGCATAATTTTTAGCAATTACCCAACTTTCATAACCATAATCGAATGTTCTTTGGGACTATTCAACCAAACAAGTATGAATGCTATTCGAGAAACGCACTTTCAATTTCAAGGCCAAACGGGCTTTTACAGAGGTAAGGTGCGAGATGTATATTTTTTTGATAAGTACCTTTTGATGATTGCCAGCGACCGAATTTCGGCGTTTGATGTCATTTTGCCTCGACCTATTCCTTGCAAAGGGCAGGTTCTGAATCAGCTGGCTGCCCATTTTTTAGAGAGTACTCGTGACTTGGTTCCAAACTGGCTTTTGACCGTACCAGACCCCAATGTCAGCTTTGGCCTACAATGCCAGGCTTTTCCTGTTGAGATGGTGGTGCGGGGGTATTTGGCCGGTCATGCGTGGCGAACGTACCGTTCGGGTTTGCGCACACTTTGTGGGGTTACACTCCCCGAAGGCCTTAAAGAAAACGATAAGCTACCTCAGCCTATCATCACTCCTACGACCAAGGCACACGAAGGACATGACGAAGATATCTCTCGTGAAGAAATCGTTGCAACAGGCCTAGTCTCGGCAGAAGACTATACGATTTTAGAACAAAATGCGTTAAAACTTTTCAAAAAAGGCACTCAAATGGCCGCAGAACAAGGCTTGATTTTGGTGGACACCAAATACGAATTTGGAAAGTTGGACGGCATCATCTATTTGATTGACGAAATCCATACCCCTGATTCTTCTCGGTATTTTTATGCTGATGGATATACCGAACGCCAAGCTGCCAATCAGCCACAGCGGCAGTTGTCCAAAGAATTTGTCAGAGAATGGCTGATTGCCAATGGTTTTCAGGGCAAAGAAGGCCAAACTGTACCCGACATGTCTGACGAATGGGTACTTCAAATTTCGGAACGATACATCGAGTTATTTGAAAAAGTGACGGGTAAGCCTTTCCAAGCAGCTACTAACGAAGACCTAACTCAGCGAATTGAAAAAAATGTACAGCATTTATTAACTTCGCAGGCGATTTAGGGAGTATATCATCTTGACCAACATTCTCATTAACAATGAATTATCAAGTAGAAAAAAACGAACAATACGCACTTATTGAACTTTCTGAACAATCTTTTGGCGAAACTATTATTCCTGATTTCGAGAAATTGTTTCGGAACTTGTACCGAGAAGGATATTGCAATGTAGTCGTTGATTTTAATGAAATTATCGAATTGGATGGCTACGGGGTTTCGTTTATCAGAAAAGCCAATAAAATGTGCCTGAATGAGTCTGGATTGTTTATTTTGGTAACAAAAAACGCCGAAATCATCCAACAACTCGACCGAGCTAAAATCGAAGATTTAACAATTATGCCCACCACAGCCGAAGCCACTGATGCGGTATATATGAACGAACTCGAAAATGAGTTTCGGGCCGAAGAAGACGGTGACGACTACGGATTTGGAGAAGAAACAGGTGGTAGAGACGAAGATTATTGATTTTTGTCGAACACTTTAGCACAGCATTGCGTTATGAGAAGGATTGGTAGCTTTACCAATCCTTCTTTTGTGGTAGTTCTGCTCAAAACAGATACTTACGCCAAGTATTGTATTACCCTTAAAATTGATACGTAATTGCCTTTTCAGCTAACTATTCTGGGTGCGGGGTCTGCCTCTCCTACATTGTATCGAAACCAAACAGCGCAAATCCTGCAAGTAGAAGGCGAATATTACCTGATTGATTGTGGCGAAGGTACTCAACTTCAATTGTTACGCCATAAACTTCGCCCAAGCAAACTTAAATACATCTTTATCAGTCACTTACATGGCGACCATTATTTTGGACTTATCGGCTTGCTCACCAGCCTTGCCCTCAGCAAGCGAACCGATGAGTTGTTTCTGTTTGGTCCTTCAGGTCTTGCCGAAATCATCACGATTCAACTCAAATATTCTGAAACTAAACTGAGTTTCCCCTTGCATTTTCGAGAAATCGAACCCGAAAAACACTATCTACTTCTTGAAAATGAACACGTTACAATTGAAACAATTCCCTTAAAACATCGGATACCATGCTCAGGTTTTTTGTTCAAAGAACAACCTCGCCAGCGAAAGTTAATCAAAGAGTTATTACCCACAGACTTGACGGTGTCGCAACTTAAAAGTTTAAAGAACGGAGACGATTTGTGGGATACAAACGGAGAGCTTCTTTACAAAAACGAGGCACTTACCAAGCCAGCAGGAAAGCCCAAATCATACGCCTTTTGTTCGGACACAGCTTTTAATGAGGCTATTGTACCCCAAATCTACCAAGTAGATTTGCTGTATCACGAAGCAACTTTTGCCTCAGACATGACCGACTGGGCGCAACGAACCTTGCATAGCACCGCAACTCAAGCTGCATTAATTGCACAAAAAGCACAAGTTGGTCAATTGATGATTGGGCATTTTTCATCACGTTATCGAGATGTAAGTTCGCTATTGACTGAAGCTAAATCGGTATTTTTGAATACGTTGTTGGCCGAAGAAGGTATCACTTATCCAATTGAAAGCCAGGCACTTGCTGAGTAAGACTACAAGCTACTCTTCCTCTAACGCTTCCAGAATACCCATCATCTCACCGAAATCTTTATACCCTGGACGAATCTCATCCCCTCCCGTCAAGGCGATTCCTGTTGGAGTTAATTCTTTTAGAATTTCTTTGCAGTTAAGTTCAGTAATACCAAAGCCTACAAGCACTGGAAAATGAAACGTAAGCCGATTCAAAACATCAAGCGTATCGGTTTCGATACGAGCGAATTCATCGGAGTTTTCGAGCAAGTAATAAGCAACTTGCCCTTTGGTTCGCTCCATAATAGTCTGTAACTCAGCTTCAGTCTGCGTGGCAAAATCAAGGTTTAGTAGTACTGGCAGCCCCAATACACCTATCCCATCCAGCAATGACAACTGGCTAATTTGCAGGTAATCAGGTGCGTATTGCTGCACCAACTCCGTTACCACTTGAAGGTTGTCAGATTCGGTTTCGCCTACAATTTGAACCCCAGCAACCCAGCCTTTTATTTCGTTGAACTTTTGAACTGATAACGAATCCATCGAAAAACCCAACATTTCAACGCCCATACCTGCACAATAGCGAGCATCGGAAAGGTTCGTTATATTTGAGATTTTGACAAGTGTTTGAAGCGACATTTTTTCTGAAATTTTCACAAAGTTCGGGATAATCCACGCAGCTACCAAAAGTAGATTAAGATGAGTTTTGGCATTGAGGAGGCAAACAATAAATAAGGATCTGTTAACCAAGGGGTTAATGGGATTTCGTTTGGCTTATACTCATCAAAAGCCCTACGAAAAACTGTCTTTTTCCATAGTAGAAACGTATAATTATACTATCTTAGGCGAAAATTCATCCATCCTAAACAACCATGAAGACTTCTCTTCCTTGCCTTCTCTATTCACTCATTTCACTCTTTCTGCTTGCAGAAATGGCTACGGCTCAGCCTTTTATACCCATCAAGGAGTATTATCAGAAATACGAATTCAAAGTACCGATGCGAGATGGTGTCAAGTTGCATACCGCTGTGTATGTACCTAAAGATGCTTCCGAAAGCAACAAATACCCCTTTGTCATGGAGCGCACCTGTTATAATGTAGCTCCCTATGGTCCAGAGAGTTACGCCACTTCGTTGGGTCCTTCAGGATTAGGAACTCGTGAAAAATACATTTTTGTAGAACAAGACGTAAGAGGACGCTGGATGTCGGAAGGAACGTGGACCAACGTGACGCCCCAAATTCCGAACAAAACTAAACCTACTGATATTGATGAGTCAACCGACACCTACGACACCATTGAGTGGTTGTTGAAAAACGTACCTTTTAATAATGGCAAGGTGGGCCAGCATGGCATTAGCTACCCAGGTTTTTATACGGCAGCAGGGGCATTGAGCGGACATCCAGCCTTAAAAGCATCGTCGCCGCAGGCTCCCGTTAGTGATTTCTTTTTTGAAGACTTTCATCATAATGGGGCTTTTACACAAGGATATATCATGACATTTCCAGTCTTTGGGGTTCAGAAAACCACTAATACAAGCCTTCCTTGGTATGGTGGTCAGATGATTAAACCTTCCACACAAGATGGGTATCAATTTAATATGGAGATTGGCCCTTTAAAAAATGCTGATAAGTACTACAAAGACAATTTCTTTTGGCAAGAACACAAAGACCATCCCAATTATGATGACTTTTGGAAAAAACGGGGTTTAGTACAGCACTTCAAGAATATAAAACCAGCCGTAATGCTGGTGGGCGGCTGGTACGATGCCGAAGATTTATACGGGCCGCTAAACCTTTTTAAAGCCAATGAAAAAAGTGGCGGCTGGTACAATACCCTCGTGATGGGGCCTTTTGGGCATGGTCGTTGGTCAAGAGAGACTGGAAAAACCATGCACTCCAGTGTGTATTTTGGTGATAGCATTGCTACCTTTTACCAAAAAAATATAGAAGCCGAATTCTTCCGGCATTTTTTGAAAGGGCCTGGCGATGGCAAAACGGGCTTGCCCAAAGCGTATTTGTTTGATACAGGCAAAAAAGAATGGCGCAAGTTTGATGCTTGGCCTGCTAAATCGGCACAGAATCTCACTTTTTATTTGGAAGAAAACGGAAAACTCTCAGAAGCAAAACCTGCTAAGGTGGCATACTCCGAATATATTTCGGACCCACTCAAACCAGTACCTGGCTCTGAGAACTTACAGGAGATGATTAATTTTACTCCATTCAATTACATGAGCGAAGACCAACGTTTTGCGGCTCGCCGCACAGATGTGTTGGTATTTCAGACCGATGTTCTGACCGAAGATGTGACATTGGGAGGTGAAATCATGGCCAAACTGAAAGTTTCGACAACTGGAACCGACGCCGATTTCGTGGTAAAACTCGTTGATGTGTATCCCGAACGAATAGAATCTGATCCTATTTTGGCCGAAAACCAACGCCTTGTTTCAGGCAAAGGTATTGCCATGAGTAATTATCACCAGATGGTTCGGTCCGAAATCATGCGTGCTCGATTCAGAAATTCATTTGAAAAGCCAGAGCCATTTGTTCCCAACAAAGTAACTGATGTCAACTTTAGGCTTCAAGATGTTTTACATACCTTCAAAAAAGGCCATCGGATTCAGATTCAGGTACAAAGTAGTATGTTCCCGATTTTTGACCGAAATCCACAAAAGTATGTTCCGAACATTTATTTAGCCGACGAAAAAGACTTCCAAAAAGCTACGCACAAGGTGTTTAATATGAGTGCTATAGAAGTACAGGTATTGAAGTAGTCTTGAAAATTGCTTATTCTTATACAAGAAAGGGGCAAAAATCTGACGATTTTCGCCCCTTTCTTGTGGTCGCTACTCATTTAGTTAGGAGTCTTTTCAATTTTTTGTTCGGGATATCTAATCAAACCGTTTCTTTGAGTTGAAGCGGCACCTCAATCAGTGTTTCTAATCCTTTTCCGTTAGGGGAGCTAAAGCGGTATTTCCCTTTGAGTGTTTCGACTCGTGATTGAATATTTTTCAGTCCAATCCCTTCTGTACTTTTTTTACCAGTACCGTTCTTAACAATTCCAACGCCATTATCATACACTTTGAGGGTGATTAAGCCGTTTTTTTGAACCAGCGAAATAGTGGCTTGGGTTGCTTGTGAGTGTTTCAAAATATTGTTTATTAACTCAAGGCAAATGGTATAAAGATTAAATTCAATATTTTTGTCCAAACGCTCGGTAATACCCTCGGTATGAAAAGAGAAGCTGGTCTTACCAGTAGTAATTTTTTGCATTAGTTTCTTCAATGCAATGATAAGTCCTTGTATTTCAAGCTCTTCAGGAATGAGATTATGTGAAATATACCGAACTTCCAGGCACGCATCCCGAATCATGGCTAACACACTTTCATAGATTTCTTTTTCGTCGTCACTCAAATGCTTGGTGTCAAAATACTCCATGTTGAGCTTCACGGCGGCCAGCGTTCCTCCTAAAGTATCATGCAGTTCAGCAGCAACTCGCTTTCGCTCAAGGGTTTGCCCCTTAAATAAGGCCTCTTGAATTTCTGCATTTTTACGCTGAAGCTCGGTGTTTGCCGTTAGTAATTCAGCTGTACGCTCTGCCACTTTATCTTCTAACGACTGATTCAAATCTCGCAAATCTTGGTTGACCTTGCCTAGTTGGCGTTGCACTTCCAAAATGATAGTATTCTGTTTCCCAATTTCTTCTTTTTGCAGTTCAATTTGTGCCTTTTGTCGTTTGAGACGTTCATTGCTCCACCACATGCTTATTGCCAACAAAAACAGTAAAGCGCCTCCTACAGCAAAGATGATTTTCTGAAATTTTTCTTTTTCTTTTTCTTCAACTAACGAAGTGTTTGACTTCTTCAGCTTTTCAGTTTCGTAGCTGTATTGCAAGCTGGTTACTTTTCGAGCAATGTCCTGGCTTTGGATAATATCTTGTGATTCGTGGTAGATTTCGTAGTACTCAAGAGCTTTTTCTGGTTTTTTGAGGTTTTTGTAATTTTCATAGACCAGCTTACTTGCCAAATTGACCACATATTTAGGGCCGCTTGCAATAGCCAGATTGACCGCATGTTCACCGTATTTATTGGAATTGAGCAACTGTTTTTGTTTTTGGTAAAACTTAGAAAAATGGTAACTATTTATCGCCAAAAAATAGTTATTTTTTGATTCTAAAAATATCTTTTCGGCGTCTCGTAGGGCTTTGAGTGCTTCTTCGTCTTGGCCTAATTCTCCTAAAATAGCTCCCATATTGCACAAGCTGTATCCTTCGCCAAGGTGATAACCCAAATTATGGTTAATCGTCAGCGAGCGCTCAAAGGTAGAAAGGGCTTTTTCAAAGTTTTTTTGATAGAGGTAAATACTCCCTAAATCATCTAAACAGTTGGCTACCTGCTTTTTAAGACCATACAGTTCGAACAGCCGAAGTGCTTTGTTGTAATTTTCGATGGCTTTATCAAACATCATCATCTCGGCAAAAGCTCCACCAATATAACGGTACGAATACGCCACTTCGATGAGGTTGTTGAGATCTTGCGCAATCCGTAACGATTCAAATAGATGGTCGGTGGCAGCTGTATAATTTCCTTTGATGATTTTGGCTCGTCCGATGGTTCGCAAAGCCATGGCTTCCCCTAATTTCCACTTGCGGTTTTGGGCAATTTGGAGCGACTGCTGGGCTAGCAAGATGGCAGAATCGGCATTGGGTGTGCAGTACTCCCAAGCAATTTGATTGAGCAATCGGGCCTTGGTGGTATCTTGACTGTAGGTGGGTTTATTGGGTACTAAGGCCAGTTGTTTCTTCAAGCTATCTGTAGAGACAAGTTGAGCCTGCGATTTCAGACCTCCTAAAACCAAGATGAGAAGTAGCAATCGCATTTATAGATGTTTTTGGTTAGGTAAAATCGGATAGCTGATAGCTATCTTACAAAAATAGGAAATGTTCGTTATCGAACAAGCAAGTAATTGTAACAAAGCTCTTTTCAGTAACTGAAAGCACAAGACAACCGAGAATCACCGAATTAATAAGACAGCGCCTTGTTTTTTCTGAAGGATAGTTTCGCCATTGGTGACCAACGTATAATTGATACTCCACACATACGAATCGGTCTGGCAAATCGTCTCGTTAAAGCGTCCGTCCCATTGAAAGGGTGCCGAGTTGGTCTGAAAGATGACCTCACCCCAGCGATTGAAAATAGTAAGCGAATTGATGGTAAGGTCGCTGCAACCCGCTAAGGGTTGGAAGTATTCGTTAATACCATCTTGATTGGGAGTGAATACATCGGGGGCATAAATCACACACCCACAAGCTCTGTATTGTACCTCAACAGAATCTTTTGCCAAACCACAGGCATTGATTACGGTTGCAATAAACTTTCCTTTTGCTGTCACTAATCGGTCAGATTTAGGAAACTGGTCGGCCCAAGAAAAGGTACCGTCCGAATACCGAGGCTGTAAGGTGAGTGTTTCGCCAATACATAAAGCTACGTTTCCACCTAAGCTGAGCTTGGGCGGTGGTATGTAATTTACCTGAATGCTATCTCGCACAATACAGCCCAGTTTTTCGATTTGTACAGAATAACGACCCGCTTTGTTTACCTCAAAAGTATTTCGAGAAGACCCATCCTGCCATCGGTATTTAGTGGCGCCTTGTGGTGTTAGCAATGTCATTTTTTGTCCGTTGCAGAGGGTTGTATCTGCTCCTAAATCAAAATCCAAGATGTAATCTACTTTGATAGTATCTGTTACCATTTTGCACTGGGTAGTGGCTGATACCCAATATTTTCCAGGTTTTGTTACTAAAAAAGTAGGCGATGTACTTCCATCTTGCCAACGATATGAGGTAGCTCCAGGTGTTTCGGCATTTAGCAATAACGTACTACTACGCCCACACAAAGTAGTATCTCTACCTAAATCTACCTTGATTTTACGAAGTGATACATCGTCTATAAATAAATAATGAAACCCTAAGAAGGGCGGCAGCTTGTTAAAACTCCCAATGAGCAAGTATCGTTCGCCTCCTTTGGGCTTTACGTACCCTACAATGGGTTCCCATTGAAGCGGTTTGGTGGCGTTGTTGAGTTGATAATCTAAGATTTGCGGGTCAACGCCTATCAAACCTGTGGTTTGAACCGTCCACGGATCTTTAAAAAAAGTAGCCCCTAAGGTCTGAGCCGTATATTTTTGGGGGCTTTCGAGTGCCGCATACATCTCGAAAAAATAACATGCCGAAGAATCTAAAGGCTCAGTAAGAGGTATCTCTAAATATTCACCCCAATTGAGGTCCCAAAACAATCGAGCCATCCCATCACCGCTACGTGGAGGTAATACCATCTGAGGAACATTCCCCATGCAGCGGTGATAGAAATCGGGGGTGGCTTTGTTTGGGTTAAACCACGGAACAGCTTCTTTGAGTAGGTTATCTTGAGTGGGGCAATTTTTGAACGTCTCAAAACCTCCGTTTGGCACAAGGTTTTGACAGACAGCAGGTTGAGCACCTACCACCCAAAACCATATCCCTAAAGCACAGCCAAAAAATGGCTTAATTTTCGACGTAAATCTCACTCTCACATCCTATCGGTGCGCCTGGAGGCATTTCTTTATGCTGTACAGTTTTTGCCGCTGCCGGATTTTTGATACGGTCAAGGGCCAGTTCATACTGAGCCAGCAATTCGGTATCAGTACTTGCTTTTTGCTGGGTTTCAATGTACCCCTTTAACTCTTTAATCGCCTTGTTTGTTAACGACTTGGTATTAAAATTAGCATTATCATTGACACTTAACGCTAACAGATACGTAAGAAATACCTGTTGTGTTTGCAGTTGCACTTGTTTTTCTAATCCAATGGCTAAGGGCGTTTTCCAAATTTTATCAATCATCGTGCTTAATGCTTCGTCTAAACCCAAGCTACCATTACGAGCTTTGTACTCGACCATCCGATTGGCACGCTCGGCATTAAGCAATAATGATAGCGGAAAGTCTGCAGCAGCCTCTGCTGCTGCCATGGGGTCAAAGGCCAGTCCTGTTCGTTTTTTGAACAATTCACGATTTTGGCTATACCCCGTTGGCCGTGGTGGAATCAACTTGATGATGTTTTCTGGTAACGTCAAATAAGATGAACTCACACATTCGAGTGCCGACTCCAAGGCTTTTTGCTGTGTTTCTTTGCTCACAGGTGCAGTGGTGATTTGTCCATCGCCTCGAAGCGCATAGCGGTAGTCAAGAGCACCTACTAATTTGGCTACGGCCTCTACTTGATAACGGTGGTAATTATAAACGGGTACCAGTACATCTTCTAACAAAGCCATTGGCTGACCTGTACGGATACTTTTGTCACCAAAATCGGCCAAGGCTTTCGCCCGTACTGAGTTCACTACTTTTAGTTCTTCAATCGGGTCTTTACCATTATCCCACAAGTGGGCAATGGGGCTTAAGCTACTGGCAGGACGAGCGTCTTGGTCCGATAAAAACAATAAACCTCGCTTTTGGGCATCGGTCATAATTTTGTCTAAAGCAGCTTTCTCGTCGGTTCCTTCAGGAAAATCTTGATAGCCGAACGTAATAGATACTTTGTCCCATTCGCCAATCCCAGTAGCATACGCATCTGACAAGTCCACGTTTCCATTTTTGTCTAATTTGATGGTTGGATGCGGATAATCCATTACCGAAGCACGGTTGTTGATACTAGCCGCATAGTTATGTACCAATCCTAACGTATGGCCAACTTCGTGTGCAGACAGTTGTTTGAGGCGATGTAGCGCCATTTTCAACATTTTGTCGTCGGCGGGTACACCTTTTTCAAAGGGAGCCAAAAGCCCTTGCGCTATCAGATAGTCTTGGCGTACTCGCAACGACCCAAGCGATACATGACCTTTAATGATTTCACCAGTTCGTGGGTCTGTAACCGAGTTACCATACGACCAACCTCGTGTGCTGCGGTGTACCCAGTTGATGACGTTGTAACGCACATCCATCGGGTCGGCGTCATCGGGTAATACCTTAACAATGAAAGCATTCTTGTATCCAGCGGCTTCAAAAGCCTGATTCCACCAGCTACAACCTTCCAACAAAGCCGAGCGAATCGGCTCGGGGGTAGCATTGTCCAAATAATAGACAATGGGCTTAACTGGTTCTGAAACTTTTGCTTTAGGGTCTTTTTTCTGTAAACGGTGACGGATGATAAAGTGCTTGTCAATTGGCTCGGCTACGGGCGTGGCATAATCATAATAACTGGTAGAAATAAAGCTACTTCGAGGATCAAACAAGCGAGGTTTGTACTGATTATCAGGCAATTGAACAAAACTCTGATGAATTCGCAAGGTGATGGCCTCGGTAGATGGCGTTACCGAACTTACAAAATTACCTGCATCGTCACCTCCCACAAAGGTTAGGGTAGCTTCAAATTCGGTGTTTTGAGGAAAGTTTTTGGTACGAGGCAAGTACATGGCCGAACGAGTAGCGTCGAGACGGTAAGTCCCTTGCCGCATACCTTTGATGCGGTCGGCTACTTTCATGGCATCTCGTAACAAAAACTCAGTGGCATCGACCAATACTCTACCATTCTCTTCGGCATCTACCGTGAATCCCCACAACGTAGAACTGGCAAACGAAGTTTGAACTGCACGTTTTTCATTAGCATCGTTGGTGAGGGCACGGTAGCGCAAGTTGGGTTGCACCATCATCACTTTTTTACCAACTCTGTTGAAGTACACGATTTTTTCGTCGCCAAGCAAGCCTCTGTCCAGGCCAATATCATTGGACCCAAGCCCAGCTGGTAGAGAAGTAATGTAAAGAAGTTCATCATTTAAGCGTGGAATTTCGAGATAAACTTTACCGTTAGTCTCGTCCCACCAAAAATTCATAAATCCTTCATACTTAGTAAAATTTGCTACTTTTTCGGTGATGGTTGGAATTTTTTGGGCATAAGTGTTGTAACTTATACATAAAACCATGAAAAAGATAGAGATACGGCGCATAAGCATTGGTAGTTTGGTGAATAAAAAATGAAGAGAATGCCCGAATCTACAAAATTTCCATTAATACCAGCCATGCCTGCGATAATGTCTAAAAGTTCGATTACTTCTGTCAAAAATTTAACGACCAATCCTTCCAATAATGCCAAAATTTGGGCAGGTTTAATAACCCTCTATTTTATATGGGGAAGCACCTATCTAGCCATTCGATTTGTTGTAGAGAGTGTCCCACCTATGCTGGTATCAGGTATGCGTACTACCTTGGCTGGGTTGATTTTGTATAGTTTTGGTCGTTTTTTAGGAAGACATTATACCAAACCCCAACGTAGCCACTGGAAAACCGCTGCCATCACAGGTCTGCTCATGATTACAGTCGGGAATGGTGCCATTACCTTAGCGGCTCGCTTGGTTCCTTCCAGTTTTTCAGCCCTATTTGGGGCATTGGTTCCTGTTATCATGACGCTATTGGTGTGGTATTTCACTAAAAAACGACCCAATTCTTTGATTTTTTTTGGATGCTTGCTTGGCATCACTGGAGTGAGTTTATTGATGAGTCTCAATCATTTAGCCCTCAAGGGTCAAGAAGCCAATTTGGGCTGGGGCATTGTACTGCTTCTTCTCGGAAACTTAGGTTGGAGTTTGGGCGTATTATTGACTTCGAGAGCGCATGTGACGTTATCGCCAGCTACCATGTCTGGAATGCAGCTAATGATTGGTGGTGCTGTCTCTTTATTGATTAGCACCTGCCTAGGCGAACTTTCATTGGTTCATGTCGAAAGCATTACCCTTAAATCCATTCTTTCCTTTTTGTATTTGCTTTCGTTTGGTTCGTTATTAGGATTTTCGGTGTTTGGATGGCTTACTCAAAACGCCGACCCCACGTTAGTAGCAACCTACACTTACGTAAACCCCTTAGTTGCACTTACGTTGGGGTTTCTGTTGGCGGGCGAGTCGCTGAATCCTCTGATGTTGGCCGCTGCTTTTTTGATTGTGGGTGCAGTGGTATTGATTACGAGAGGGAAGCGGGAAACCAATGATTCTTAGGGGGGAATAATCACAATTCCCAATCAATCCAATTAGGCTTTTTGTAAGAATGGGTAAAGAAATGTTGCACTTTTGCATTGAACTCATTTCGATACCGATGCACTACGCCATGCCCAGCTTCGGGGAAAATCCAGAGATAAGCTTGCGGAATATTCTCAAAGATTTGTAAGGTATGAGCAGGTTTGATGACGTCAAAATCGCCCCCCATAACGAGCACGGGGCATTTGATTTTGTGTAAATCGGTCAAGGGAATATTAGGCTCTACTTCCATCATGTGCAACAGTTTGATGGTATTTTTTGTAACAGCGTCTTGTGGAGCAGAGCGCAATTTAGTCAGCTCTTCTGAAATCATTTTAACCCCTGCTGGGTCTAATACTGAGGCGTCAGATATTAGGTTAGCTCCTGTAATCGCCATTTTTTTCACTTTCTGAGGATGTCGGATAGCCAACAGCAATCCATTAATACCGCCATCGCTCCAGCCAATCACATAAGCTGAGTCTATTTTTAAATGCGTGAGTAAGGCATCAAAATCGTCGGCCATCATTTCGTACTTCAGTACGCTACTGGTATCCACCGATTTACCTTGCGCTCGGCTATCTACTGCTATTACTTTGTAATGTTTTGCAAAATAAGGGATTTGGTAGCGGTAATCTCTAATAGAACCGCCGTTACCATGAATCAAGAGCAAAGGTTGCCCTTGACCGTACGTTTCGTAATAGAGTTTGATGCCACGGGTAGCAACATAGCGACCTGTTTTGGGATTATTGCCGTAGTTAACAGTAGGTTTTGTTTTCTTTGTCGTTTGGGCAGAGCCGACTAAAGAAAGAAGCGCCAATAACAAAATCAAAAAGCGGCTATGAAGTTTTTGCATGATTTGAGGTGGAGAAGCATTGGTTAATTCGCATAGGCAAATTAGGAATTTAATTTATTGTTTTCAAGAAATAATTATTATGCTACTTAGTACTTGTCGTTGCACCTCTTTATCTATCCCAAACTACTAAAATTGGGGATGGTAGCCTCAAAAACAATTGTCTAAATTTGTCATGCTATCCAACAACTTGTCAATCATATTTTTTCTCCGACATCTATAGTGTTATTTTGTTTGCATAGTATGTATCTCTGTCGGGTTGGATCAATGTGTCCGCCAAAATCCAATCTGCCAATGTGTACCCGTTACTATTTGCTATGAATTTACTACTTCATATCAACGATTTGCTATGGATAAAAGGTACTCTTACAGATGTGGACGTTTAGATAATTTATGTTTACCTTGTAATACAAACCTGCTCAACATGCAATCTCTGCTCATTTTGCTACTTATAGGATTATGGACACCTCTTTGGAGTCAGCATGTACTCACTATTACCGATGCCCAAAAAGCCAATCCCATTGCACCTTATGCTTATGTGTATAGAGACAAGACAAAGCAACTCACCTACGACCAAATAGCACGATTTCCATTGGACTCTTTCCAACGGTTAAACCAACAAGAAATTGTTCAATTTGGTTATTTCTATGATAAAATCTGGTTGCGGTTTGATCTGAAAAATAAAACAAATGAAGAACTCTACCTCATTCACAGTCATCGAATATTTCATCGAATTGAAGTCATCGTCATAGATGTAAAAGGGGAACAACGGGCCTTTCAGGCAGGAGAAAAAGCCCCAGCTTTATATCAACAAGTATTGACAAGACCCCCCATTTTTCCAATCGGTAATAACCCCAAAGTTGTCTATCTCTCGATTGTATCAGGAAATGCCTACGGCGATTATATACACATCAGCAACTTAGAACAAGCAATCGCTTTTCAAAAAAACAATGCAACTTGGCAAAGTTTTTCGTTGGGTATTTTTGTACTCGTATTTATCTATGCGTTTATTTTTGCCATTCGCCTGCGGGATTCCCTGATTGGCTGGTATGCGTTGTTGATGCTGAGTATTATTTTATTCTACGTTGATTTTTACAGATTTCTACCCATCAGAAACTACTTCAATCCATCATTTATTTATCTGCTTTGCTGGTCGCTTTTTCACGTTTATTTTCTCAACCTGCGTGCCTATTCTAAAAGTCTTTATTGGGCTATTTTAGGCTTCAATGGGTTATTCTATGCCAATTCAGCCATTACTCAGCTCGTTCGATTGGCTGAACCTACTTTCGTTTCTCCGCTTTTTCGTCTACTTCTTTGGCTCAAAGTTGACTGGGGAGGATTTATTTTGTTTGTGCTGTTTCTTTTGTTGGGGAGTCTAATTTACGTGGCCGTCAAAAACCTAAGGCAAGTTTGGCTGTATGCCATTGCGTTTAGCATCAGCCTTACTTCCATGATTATCAGTATGTTTGCGCTCTACAACATTGCGTGGTTGCCTTTTCTTCCTTACAATAATTTTTTTGTACCAGGCACCTTGATTGAAATCATCATGCTGGGTTTTATCCTTGCAGAGCGTGCCAACAGACACAAAAAAGAACAAACCCAAACCCAACAGCAACTCATCGTCCAACTACAAGAAAACCTACTCCAACAAAATAAACTGCTCCAAATCCGTGACGAAATCGCCCGTGACCTGCACGACGAAGTGGGCGCAACGCTCACGGGTATTGCCACCTCGGCCAAAGTAGTTCAAAAGAAAATAGACAGCCAACAGTATGAACTTAAAGCTGTGTTGGGACAAATGAAAAACGATTCGGAAGAAGCCATTCACACCATCAGAGACACCATTTGGGCTTTGAACCCCGATAACGATGCCCCCGAAAAACTCATCGAAAAAATGAAAGCCACAGGTTTTAAACTGCTTATGCCCCATGACATTGTTTTTGCGTTTGAGAACGAAGTACCTGTCAATCAACTACCTGCTTTTTCGATGGAACAGCGGCGCAACTTGTATTTGGTTTATAAAGAAGCTCTGCACAACGTAGCCAAGCACAGCGAAGCCACCCATGCTCAGGTACGGATTTATCTACAAAATGAGACGTTCCACATTCGTATTTCGGATGATGGCAAGGGCTTTGATTGCGCTACAAAGACCGAAGGTAATGGTCTGAAAAATTTTCAGAAACGGGCCAAGGAAGGCGGTTTTGAAGTGAAAGTTCATTCCGACCAAAACACCGGTACCGAAGTAACCCTATTGATTTCAGTTTTAGATTCTCTTTATCCATTATAACCCTACCTCATGATTAGTCTCGTCATTTTTGAAGATAATAAAGCCTTACGTCAGAGCCTTTCGCTGTATTTCAATAATACCGACGGCGTTTATTTGGCGGGGGCTTACGAAGATGCCAACGAAGCCGTCGCCAAAATCCGTAAGCACCGCCCCGACGTGGTACTGATGGATATTCAGATGCCAGGGCTGTCGGGTATCGAAGCTATGCAACGCATCAAAGCAGCCTATCCTAACACCAAAGTGCTGATTCACACCATTTTCGAGGACGACCACCGCATCTTTTCAGCGGTTTGCGGCGGTGCTTCGGGCTACGTACTCAAAAGTCCCGACCCCGACGATGTACTTCAAGCCATTCAAGATGTGTATCAAGGAGGCGCCCACATGTCACCAGCCATTGCGCTCAGAGTGATGCAGATGTTTCAGAGTCAGTTTGTGCAGTCGCAACCTACTTATGTAGAACTGACGGGCAGAGAGCGTGAAGTACTGAGTTGTTTGGTCAAAGGTATGAGCTACAAGATGATAGCCGATGCGTGTAATTTAAGCTTCCACACAGTACACTACCACATCAAGCACATTTACGAAAAACTCCACGTCAATTCAGCCCCCGAGGCCGTGGTGAAGGCCATTGAGCAAAAGTTGGTTTAAAAACTACCCAAATTGGGGATAGTGAGGTTTAGGACAATGATAGACCTTTGTCTCAATCATTTACTAAACTTTATTACTTCAATGAAAACCTTACCAGTAAAAGTTGCTTTTCTTACCATCCTATTTATGAGTATTTGCTCGGTCAGTTTTGCCCAAAAAGACAACACGGATGATCCCGAAAAAGTACTTCAACTATTTGTCACCGAATACAACGCTGACCCTCACCGTTTTTTCGACAGTCGAATTCCAACTGATTTTAGATATACCAACTCCAAAGGTTTGTTTTCGTATAGAGAATCTGTGGTAAAAGGAGCCGAAGGGCGAAAAAGCACTACTAGCGAGGTGGCTAATCTCAAATTTTTTAAGGCAGGGGATTTGATTGTAGCCAGCGGTATCCATACGTTTGAAGGATATCCAGTGGCATTTACTTATACCCTCCAAAAGCAAAACGGCAGATGGATGTTTGCGGCCTCGCATCATTCCACAGTTGAAGCTGCTAAAAAGTAAAGTCTTTTGTAGGTCAATCCTCCTTTTAAAGCTATTTTTCGATGACACAGCAAACCACTCAACCATCTCTTACCGACGAGGTGATAACCCATTTTAAATCAATCTTCAAAGGATCAGTACTCCAAGCCAATGATGAAGGTTATGACCAAGCCCGCACGGTCTGGAATGGCATGATTGACAAATATCCAGCTCTAATTGCCCGTTGTACCGATGCTGCCGACGTAGTCAGTGCAGTGCAATTTGCTCGTGCTCATAGCCTATTGGTGTCAGTACGGGGAGGTGGACACAACGTAGCGGGCAACGCTGTCTGTGACGGCGGTCTTATGATTGACCTGTCGCTCATGAAAGGCATTGAAATAGACAAAGACCATAAAACTGCTCGTGCTGAGGCAGGTGTACTTTGGAGTGAATTGGACATGGCTACGCAAGCCTACGGACTGGCTACTACGGGTGGTGCAGTTTCGCATACAGGCATTGCTGGGCTTACCTTAGGTGGAGGCTTAGGTTGGCTCATGGGCAAACATGGCCTGACTTGCGACAATCTCCTATCCGTCGAAATTGTAACGGCTAACGGTCAGTTGTTAACGGCCAATGAGCATACAAATGAAGACTTGTTTTGGGCTGTTCGAGGAGGTGGTGGTAACTTTGGTATTGTTACCTCATTTACCTATCAACTTCACCCAGTAGGGCCTACTGTTTTGGGTGGAATGATTCTGTATCCAATGGAACAAGCGAAAGAAGTCTTACGTTTCTATCGAACCTTTGCCCGTAGTACGCCTGATGAATTGATGGTATTTGCCGCCTTTCTTACTACCCCAGACGGGTTACTTGTACTGGCTGTTTTAGCGGGCTGGTTTGGCCCATTATCAGAAGGAGAGCAAGCCCTAAAACCCCTCCGAAACTTTGGTACACCATTAATTGATTTGATAGCCGAAGTACCTTATCTTCAACAACAAGCGATGTTTGATGCTGCTACGGTACATGGTTTGCACCGATATTGGCGCTCGGGTAATTTATCAGATATTGAAGATGAATTTATTGACATCATTATAGAGCAAGCGAATCAACGAACATCTCCTTTTTCTTTCATTCTATTTTATCATATCAAGGGTGCTGCGGTTCGAGTCCATCCCAATAAAACGGCTTTTGGTCTGCGTGAAGACCAATGGGATTTAGACCTTGTAGCTCAATGGATAGAACCTTCAGAAAGTCAAACTCATATTGATTGGCTACGTAACGGTTGGAATGAAATAGAGCCTTTTACCAAAGGCGTGTATGTCAACCACTTAGGAGGCGAAGACGAAGCCATTCGGGTGCGGTCGGCGTATGGCCCCAACTACGAGCGACTGGTAGCCCTAAAAACCAAATACGACCCTGATAACTTCTTCCGCCTCAACAACAACATTGCCCCGAATTAAAAAACAAGTTCTTCGTTGCTTCATTTAGCTAGCTTTTTAATTTACAGACTACAACCAACTGGGGACACTTGACGCACTCTCCTTAAACAAAAAAGGCTGGTTTCCCAGCCTTTTTTGTTGTGAATTACTCTTCAACTCCCATCACTCTTTTATCGAGGTGTTCGTCTAAGTTGAGGCGGTCAATGCCTTTTTGAAGCCAATCTGGAGCAGGTTTACCTTTGAGGTGATAGTCAAAAAACTCCATCATGCGTACCGAATAATCTTTGCGGTTGGGTAGTTTGGCTAACCCGTGATTTTCGCCTTTGTACTGGATAAGCACCACTGGTTTTTTCAAGCGGCGCAAAGCATTGTAATATTCAATGCCTTGGGTGAAGTCAACCGCCCCATCGGCATCGTTGTGAAGCATCAGCAAAGGAGTTTGCACTTTTTTGACATGATACAATGGCGAATTTCGGTTGTAGGCATCCCAATCTTCCCACGGTGGCATTAGTCGGCCTTGCGAGGCTTCAAAAATAGCACCGTTGGCTGTACCTGTATTTTTGTAAATCAGGTTGTACATCGAAATCATATCCGTCAATGGCGCACCAGCGGCAGCGGCTTTGAACATAGTGGTTTGGGTAATCAAGAAACTGGTCTGGTATCCACCCCATGAGTGACCATGAATACCAATTTTATTTTCGTCAATCACGCCTGTTTTGATAGCGGCTTTCACTCCCGGAATCACACACCACACCGCCGACATACCCGGGTCATTGAGTTTATAAACAATATCTGGAATGAACACGGCATAACCGTTAGAAGTGTAAAGGCTTGGATTCCAGCCTGTACCCGAATACCCTGGCGTGGCAAAACTGTGTAGGGTCTGAGACAGTTTTTCATAATAATAGACCAAAGTCGGATACTTCTTACCTTCCTCATAACCTGCTGGCAGAAACAAGGCACCTTGCAGTTTGTCGCCCTTATCGCTTACATAATCAATCAGTTTTACACCTGATGACCACGCATACTTAGTGAGGTCGGGGGCATTTTGAGCAATTCGTTTCGCATTATCCAACCCTTGTGAGGTGCTCACAAAAAAATCTTGTGGGTCTTTAAACGTCTGCCGAGTATAGGTATAAACACTGGCCTTTTTAGCCTTTTTCAAGGCGCCGACTTGTGCATCTTCCCAAATCAACTGTTTTGTACCCGCTTGGCCATTGTCTAAGCGAGCTACTCCACTTTTTTTGGTCCATTCGCCATAAATTCGGAAGTATTGCGATTGTTTCAGGTCAATTCCTTTTTCTTCGTTATCGAGTTGGTAGCGATTCGCATACCGAATTTGTTCGGTTTTTCCGTTGACTGTGAGATTCTGAACCGCCAAAACTGGCTGTTTGCTCTTCGTAGTTGAAGGAGCATCGGTTGGCAACAGCCATACGTCCCAACCATCCGAAGCCAACACCGCTTTACTATCGTTGGTCCAGCCGAGCAGTGGATATGCCGGTTTCTTCACATTGTGGTCATCCTCCACATCAACAAACGAAGTCGTTGCTTTTTCTGAAATATTTCGGGATGATTTTGAAACTGCATCATATACAAACCATTGTCCGTCTTGCCAATACACAAACTTAGTTCCATCGGGTGAAGGCTGGAATGAGAAGGCTCCTGACAGATAAAAATTATCAAACAATTTGGTGTTAGCACCTGATTTCAAATCAATTAGGTACACATCGGCAAAGTTTTGGCCGTTGAGATTATTATCTAACTCATACTTTGAAATGTCTTGGCTAATACCATACAATTGCTTCGGAGCCACCGAAACATTCCGTAACGCACTGTCTGCCAACTGAATAAACTTCTTGGCTACTACATCAAACACCGACAAATAATTGAAGTTTTTGTCTGTTGCTTCAAGTACTTGTTGCCGAGACTGTAGGCGTTTGTCTTGCCAGTGCCAAATGGTCATGTCTGGTTTTTCAGGTTCGTCTTTCGAGTCAGGTTTAGTACCAGCTGCATCGGGTTTAGCTGCTATTTTTGCAATGGCTTTTTGCAAATCTTCAACCGTTTTGATGGTCGTATCGGCCTTGATTTTGGCTAACTTATCAGCATCAGATATCTTTTTGGTGGTATCTTTTTTCATATCAGTAGGCTTTTTGTCCTCTTTTTTGGCTAATTCTGCTTTGCTTATGCCAAAAAACAGACGACTCAAATCTTCTGACCAATACGGTGAACGACTATTGCTCACCGTCATTCCTTTTGGAAACGCCGTAGAATCTTTCTTGGGGTCATAAACGGTCAGTTCGGGCATACCGCCAAAGTTTTTAACACCCAACACGCTATTGAGTTCGTTTTTATACTTTTCGTTCTTTTCACCTTTGAGAAGTGCTAAGGCATCGCCTTTTTCGGTCCAGTTCAATGATTTATAGCTGGCTTTGTCATTATCCAGAATCATGGTAACGCCTGTATTCATGTTGCGAAGGTGCAATCCATTACCTGCTTTTTCGGTAGCATCAATGGTGAGCGCCAACCAATCTCCTTTTTTATTAAAGGACATTTCCGAAACATTCCCTACGTTTTGAGTTTTTCCAGAGGCTAAGTCATACAAAAGCAAATCGGCTCCTTTGGCCGCATCGCTGGCTCCTCCTCCCCCACTGGGCGGCCCTGACGGTGCAGCACTTGTCAGCAACAGAGCCAAATGAGTTGATTTTTCGCCATTAAAGGCAAATGTTCGGATTCGCTCAAACTCAGTCTTTTTCTTGGTCGCCAATTCTACTAAAAAAACTTTTTCGGGCAGGGGTTTACCGGGGGTTTTGGCAGCTGCTTTTTTGTCTTTATCCTTAGGATACACCTTGAAAGCCACCCACTTAGAATCGTCTGAAAACGAAAGTTGGGCAAATGTAGTAGCACCTATTAGATAGCTCAACTTGGTGGTATCACCCGTTTTTTGAATAACCAGCTCGGCATCGCCTTCGTTGGGGCTCAGTACATACGCAAACCAAACCCCATCTGTAGAGAGTTCGGTATTGAAAGGAGAAATACTTCTCCATGCAGCCACCTCTTTCCACGAAAGAGCAGGTTTAGGCTTGGGTTGGGCTACCAGTGTAACTGATACGAAACACAGTGCCATGAATTGGAATAGAATTCGTTTCATGGTAGGTTTGGGGAGTTTTTGTTAGTTGATGTCTGAAAATTCTTTCAATTTTGTGTTTTTGAAACGTTTTTCAGTGCATGGGGTTAAGTTTGTACTTTTCTGATGATGAGATTATTGTTCCTCCAAAAAGGTTACAACGAAACCGTTGAGTTTGACCAACTAATCCAACCAATTGGCCAATTTTCCTTTTTAGTTAAGTGTAATGGCAAATTAGGCAATAAAATAGACTGAGTAAAGAAATTGATACCAAATGCGAAAATTAAGTGTCGAAGAACTGAATCGTTTGTCTGTAGAAGCATTTCACCAAATCGAAAAATTTGAGTATGCCTTGATTTT
This sequence comes from Spirosomataceae bacterium, assembly GCA_046329195.1. Taxonomy (GTDB): domain Bacteria; phylum Bacteroidota; class Bacteroidia; order Cytophagales; family Spirosomataceae; genus JAXLVB01. The sequence continues at coordinate 1,437,181 of JAXLVB010000002.1, forward strand.
GGACAACGTTCGTAGCCTCAATAATGTCGGTTCTGTGTTCAGAACTGCCGATGCATTCAAAGCTAGTAAAATTTATCTTTGTGGTATTACAGGAACGCCTCCCCACCGAGACATTGCCAAAACGGCATTAGGTGCCGACGAGTCTGTTGCATGGGAGCATCACAGCGATGTATTGGTGCTTTGCCAGCAATTACAAGAAGAAGGTTTTCAAATTTTGGCTGTCGAACAAGTTGAAGGAAGCCTTTCGTTGGCTAACTTTACGCCTGATTCTACTCAAAAATATGCGTTTGTGTTAGGAAACGAGGTATTCGGAGTCAATGAGCAGGTAGTTCAACTTGCTGACCATTGCCTTGAAATCCCGCAATTTGGAACCAAACATTCGTTAAATATTTCGGTAACAGCGGGCATCGTATGCTGGCATTACGTACTTCATGCGCAGCTAAATCGCTAACCATTACATTGGATTACCCACATCAAGGATCGTCTTTTCTCATGAGCAAAAAGAAAATCAATCGCCCTGTCATTACGCCTTCTTCTACGGAAGCCCCTGCAAATAATTCCTCTGTTCAACAACCAACGAGTTTTTTTGATGGTTTATCACGCCCCATTATGGCGCTGCTTGTGATTGGAGTCATTTTTTTGATCAGTGGTCTTATTTTCAAAGATTTTCTATTTCAGAAAAAATACTACCTTTTTACGGATGGAGGTGGCGACATGTTTGCTCAAGCGTATCCTGACTTAATTCATTTTGCTCACTATTTCCGTACCGAGGGGTTGATTCCAGGCTGGTCGTTTTCAGTAGGATTAGGACAAAATATTTATCCGTTTTTTTTAGACCTTACCAACTTACTCACGCTAAGTACTGATCCCAAAGCCATTGCAGGAGGGCTTATTTACGTGGATATTTTCCTGATGATCTTATCAGGAGGGATTTTTTATGCTTATCTCCGTACCATTCCCGTTTCACGCTTTTCGGCCTTGATAGGGGCGGTTTGCATAGCCAACGGGTACATTTTTATTATCAGTGGTTGGTCCAATCACTTGATGAACGAGATTCCCATTGCCGCCTTGATATTATTTAGCATTGAGCGCTTACTCCAACGGAACCAATGGTACTGGATTCCGCTCCCGTTTATGTGGGCAAGCATTATTCAGCCGTTTTATCTCTTTATTTTTGGTTTAATGGCAGGTATTTATTGGTTGGTTCGGGTGTTGGAGCAAGAGCAAATCACTTGGGATAAACGCATCAAAAGCGGGCTCCTCTTAGTGGGGTTGGCATTGTTGGGAGCTGCAATGGCGGGTTTCTTGTTAGGAAGTAATATTTATCAATTGTTAGACAGCCCCCGTGGAAGTGGCGAAGTTTCGTATGCAGGTACCTTAATGGCTCAACCCATGTTTGGTTTGGCAGATAAAAAAATCCTTCAAACCGAATTGCTCCGCTTCTTTTCTAACGATTTGCAAGGCATTGCTAATGAATTCAAAGGCTATGGCAATTATTACGAAGCACCCATTTACTACAGCAGTTGGTTAATGGTACTGCTCATGCCCTTGGCGTTTATAGGAGTAAGCAATCGTCAGCGTTTGGTTAGAGCTGTCTTGATTGTATTGATTACGTTGCCCTTGTTTTTCCCTTATTTTCGATTTGCCTTCTGGGCTTTTACGGGCGACTACTACCGAGCTTATTCGTTGTTTGTTTCTGTTTTGTTGTTATATCTAAGTATCAGTGGATTAGATGCTTTACAGCTACAGGTTAACAAAAAAATTATCTGGATTGGCGGAGCTATCTTGCTGTCAATCATCTTGTTGCTATTGCCCGATGCACAAACAGCAGAGGTTAACAAGAGTTTAAGAAGTTTGGTGATTTTCGGATTGTTTGGGTATGGTTTGTTGCTTTGGGTCAGTACCACTGCCATGCAGCGATATGCCCAAATAGCTATAATTTTGATATTGGTGGTAGAGTTTTCGTACAGCCACACGCAATCGCTCAAGAAAAGGCCAACGTATTCGAGTCAACAATTAGAAAATCGAGAATTACTGAATGATTATAGTGTTGATGCTATCAATTATGTAAAAAAGATAGACCCAACGTTTTACAGAATAACCGAAGAAGCCCCCATCACCAAAAACGACCCTGAGGCCAAAGGCTATCACGGCACATCAGCCTACCATTCGTTCAATTCACTCAATTACATCAAATTCTTACAAGGTCTTGGCCTGATTCAGTCCGGAAATGAATTTCAGACTCGGTGGATAGATGGATTGTTTACGCAACCTGTGTTGGCTACCTTGGTGAGTACCAAGTATGTGGTAGTCAAAGCAACCAACGGAGCCTTGCTCACTGCGATGGGCTTTGATTCGTTGGCGACCTTTGGCGACACCAAGGTATTCAAAAATCGAAACTACATTCCGTTTGGGTTCACGTATGACCGCTGGATGGAACGCTCTGATTTCGATAAACTTTCGGGAGATGATAAGCAGATTTCGATGTTGCAAGCCGTAGTGTTGGATTCGACACAAAATGACTTGAAAAGACTACTCCGTCAGCTCACTATAGCCGAATATGATACCAACAAAACTGTCTCGTATTATGATGTTATTGCAGATTTGGCTTCACAACAGCGCAAAGACACACTGAGCATCCTATCATTTTCACAAAATCAACTACTAGGTTCTATCACCACCAATTCCCCACAACTATTGTTCTTTTCCTTTCCGTTTGATGCGGGTTGGAAAGCACAGCTCGACGGAATACCAGTCACTTTGCAAAAGGTTCAAATTGGCCTAACAGGCTTGTTTCTACCTCCCGGTAAACACACCGTCCTGTTAAGTTATGAACCTCCATACCAAAAGGCTGGCAGTTGGGTTTCTCTAGTGGCATTTCTCATGTATGGTGGGTTGTTGGGCTTTACGTTCCTTCGAACAAAGCCCAACAAAGCAACTGCATCAGAAGAAGTTTAGGAAGACCTCAATACCCATATAGCGTGGGCGGCTCCATGCGATTTGGTCGCCCCAAAAATACTCCCAACCGTGTTGGACATACAGTTGGTTCGTGAGGTTTTTGCCCCACAAAGCAATGCTGTATTTGCCATTCTTTGGTGCAATAGATATTCGGGAGTTGACAATGGTGGCAGGTACTCTGGCCAATACTTCGGAATTACTGATGTCGTTATATGCTTTTCCTGTATGGTTAATATTCAGTCCCAAAAACAAGTTCATGGTTTTGTTTAGGCTGATGGTGTATTGCGGTGCCACCGAAAAAGTAACGTTGGGTGCTTTAAGCAGTTTATTTCCGGCATAGTTAATAGGATTGCCATTGTCGTCTTCGCCAAAAGGAAAATCTTTGTACATAAGATTAAGCCAACCACCAGACACATCCACTCTAAACCGTTTGTACATGGCCGAAAACTCTGCTTCGGCTCCCCAGCCTGTCGTTTTGTTAGCATTGACAACCGTGACTCTAGCTCCTTGGTCTAACAACTCTTGTTTATTGAGGTAATCCGTGTAAAATACAGCCGCATTGAAACGAATTCGCTCACTAAGTTTAGTTTTTAAGCCAAGTTCATAGCTATTTACATACTCGGGTTTGAACACCAAATTAGCTCCGTTGGGGTCGGTGGTAACGCTCGTGTTGAACCCGGCTCCTTTGAAGCCTTTTACAAACTTGAGATACGCCATTGCAAAGGGCGAAAACTTGAAGTCTGTCCCAATATCAAACGAAAACACTTGGTCGGTTGTTTTTCGCTCAAAAGGGCTTTCGGCAGAAGCTACATCAACAGCATACAAATCAATAATTTCGGTGGGTTGGCCATTAATATACTGACGGGTTACCGTCTGAAAGTAGCTCAATTTCTTTTCTTCTGAAGTAAAACGAACACCACCGTTGAGAGTCCATTTCGGAGTAAGTTTCAACGAGCCTGAAAAATAGGCAGCCAAACTACTCGAATTAATCAAACTCTTTGTAATATAGCCTTCTTGGTAAGGCTTTGGAAAATTGAATTTTTGCTGCATCAATACTTCAGCTACTTGCAAAAAGTCTTGGTTGAGGGTGAAGGTATCTTTTGCACCGATTCGTTCGTTCAAATAATACAAGCCACCCACATACGAAAACTTCAAGTCCCGAGGGCTACTAAACCGAATTTCTTGCGAAATATTCCGAAGCTCTTGCAATCGCCCCCAACGTGAGGCATCTGCACGACTTACGTCATTGTCCCCAAAATAGTCGTCTTTCGAGTTATTGTAGGCCGAAATAATCGTCAGCGTATTTTTATTGAGCTTAAACTCAGCTTTTGCCGAAACGCCATATTGGTTTCTATAAAACGTATTCGGAAGATTCTGTTTGGTATGTAAGCCCTCATCCGCAGGCACTCCTAGTGGATTTTCATCTGGTTTACTAGCATACACAAAGGTATTTTCGGCATTGTTATCTCTGCCATAAAACCCTCGCAAGGTAATTTCGGTACGGTCGTTTGGGGTGTAGGAAAGTGAGGATCTGAATCCATAAAAATCCGTTTTGTTGGCAGCCTCAATAGCAGGTACTTCGTCGTTTATATATCCGTTGCGTTTAGTCATAGCACCTGTTACTCGCCAAGCTAGTTTTTTTGGAATAAGCTGAACATTATATTTGGCTCTAGCTTGCAGGAAATTATAGTTGCCGTAATTCAACTCAATTTGACCATTATTTGTCATTTCTGGCTTTTCAGAAATGACATGAATCACCCCTCCAACCGTGTTTTTGCCAAATAAAGTACCTTGTGGGCCACGTAAGATTTCGACTCTTTCTACATCAAATAACGTTGAGTTAAAACTAAAACTTCGAGAAAAATAAACGTCATCAATGTACAGCGCTACTGTTGATTCAAAGCCCAAGTTATCAAAGACCGTTGAAAGTCCCCGAATTGAAAACGACGACTGTGAGCTCAGCCACGAGTCTGTGATGAGGTTGGGAGCATTATTGAGCGCCTCCATCGTATTATATACGTTGCGCTGCTGCATGTCTTTGCTCGTGACTACGGTGGCGGCAACTGGTACTTTTTGAAGGTACTCTTCCACACGATTGGCAGCCACTTTTACGTCTTCAAGTTGCAAATCATTACTAACCATCTCAACATCCATAGACTGGCGAGTAGCAGACAGTTGAAATGGTTTTTCGATTTCGTGGAAGCCCACAAAGGAAAAAACAATAGTTCCCGCCTCATTCACATTCAACCTAAAATGACCATAGTGGTCAGTGATGGTACCACGATTACTGCCTTTAACCGAAACTGTTGCGCCAACGAGTGGTTCTCCGTTAGAAGCTCTTGAGACTTTACCAGTAATAACAGTTTGCCCGATTACGGGCCACGTTACGACAAGGAATAAGAATATAAATAATGATTTCATACGAGTAGAAGTTTCATAGATAAACCGTTATTATCTACGAAAATTAAAATGTCTTTGGGTGGTTAGTGATCAGTTGCCTACTCGAAACTACTCTATTTGAGTTTAGCCGATTCGAGTTTACTTTCGATGAGTTTGAGGACCTTATCTCTGTAAAAATGTACTTTTTCTTCATCTCGCTGTTCCTCAAATGGTTGATTACTGAAACGAGTCTTTTGAAGTAACTTTGTACTGGCACTCACCAAGGTTTGTTTAGGGTCCATCCCGTGTGGCTTAATGGTCAAAGCAATTTCAAGAATCGTGTCTAAGGTTTTATCAAACACCCACCATGTTTCGGCTTGTTGGTTAAATTGCTTGGTAATCAGCAACACATTAGGGTCAGTGCCTTCCGTAAACTTAAAACCTTCGGCAGTGGCAACAGTTTTCAAGTAACTCTCTTTTACCGACTGAGGAGCCGCACTATAAACTCGCAAAATTGACTCATCATTCCAAATAGCTTTCTCATACTTTAGTCGCTTTACTTCCTCTTGCAAGCTCTTCAGACTAGCAATACTATCTGAAAGCTTTTTGGAAAGTTCAGCATTTTGAGAAGTCAGTTTTCGTACCTCGTCTCGGGTAGCGAGAACATCTTTGTTTAGACTTTGGAAGTTGTCAATCAAGTTTGCTTTTTCGCTTTTCAACAAGGCAATGTCATTTGATTGTTGATTGGCCAATTGATTGCACAAGTTCAATTTTTGTTTAATTGAGAGTCGTTGGGCAGAGACGGCACAAGCCATCACACTAAGAAATGCAGAAAGAAAAATAGAACGCATCACTGATTTGAGTTTTGGGTAATATTCAAATTTACAAAAAAAACTTGATTTGGAAATGCCCATCAAAAATTGCGGTAACTTCGTCATAGATAACGATTTCACCTTTTCCCTTATACGGATGCTTTACTATACTCGTTGCTATAATTCAATTAACTTTAACACAAAAGCCCGAACGAAGGGCTCGCTCGGGCTTTTGATAAATGACCAAAGTAAGATTAGTCTGGTTTATTATCTTGATTTAATTTTTTAAGCAAAATCTGAGTAAACTGAAGCTCAGCCTTATACAATTCAGCTAATTGCCTAGCATTGAGCACCTTAAGAAAGCGACTCATGTATTCTTTTTCTAAGTCCACTTCTCGTTGCTTCAAATCCATTTGTTTTTTCAATGCTTCCACAATCTGAGCATCAGTAGCCGTCAGGGTATTGATTTCGTTCATTGAGCGGCGAATACTCTTCCGAATGTCTATTTGCTTGGCATCGTACTCGTTATAAATGGGCCAAAACTGAGTAGCTTGCTCTTGGGTCAAGTTGAGGCGGTTGGTTATAATGCCAATTTTGGCATTATTGATACGTTGCAGTCCTGGGCCTCCATTTTGGGCATACAGCATAGGAGCTGCAACCAAAACAAATAAGCCAATCATTACGTTTTTCATCGTTTTCATTTGCTCTTTTTAGTGGTGTTCCTACTCAATTAAATAACATCCTTTACGTCTTCAGGGTCAAGATGTTGAATAATATCTTGAGGAGTAATATCTAGGTTTTCCATCATCAACGAATCTACATCTTGATACACCTGCTTTTTGATTCTTACCGTTGTTTCGTCGGCCAAGTCTTGTGATGAAATATTTTGCTGGTTTAGGTAATTGATGATTTCTGTTGAGGATACCTTACTGAGTTCTCCTTCGCCTAACGAGTCCTGACGAGCAGGGTATGTAATCCAAATCAATAAGGCAACCAAACTAACCGTTGACACCGATAGCCAAGTACGGCGGGTATTCCAACTAAATGTAAACAAGGGCTCGGCTTTAGCTTTTGGTGCTATCCGAGCCTGTATGACCATTGGAAGGTCATCAAAATATCGGTCTGGCACTTGAAAGACTTCTTTTTTTTCAAGGTCTTCCAGTCGTATTCTTTGCTTTTTCATGATTAATGTTACTGCAAAATCAAACTTCTTGACTTAGAACGAATTACCTACTTTTTCTCCGTTCGATGTTAAGACAACAAAAAAACACAAAGGTTTAATCTTCGCTCAAAAAATCTTCAATTTTTTTTACAGCTAAGTGATACGAAGCTTTGAGAGCCCCAACAGAGGTACCCGTTACTTCGGCAATATCTTCGTATTTCATATCATCGAAGTACTTCATGTTGAACACCAATCGCTGTTTATCTGGAAGAGTGAGAAGGGCTTTTTGGAGTCTTAATTGAATTTCGTCACCTCCCACAAGAGGGTCACTGTTAATTTTTTCGGTCAACTCATTGGCTACATCATAGATAGGGATGAAAAAACGCTTTTTTTTCTTGTTTAAAAAATTTAAACATTCGTTTGTTGCAATCCGATAAATCCATGTAAATAATTGAGCGTCTCCTCGAAAGTTCTCTAGGCCCTGCCAAACTTTGATGAATGTCTCTTGGGTAAGGTCATCGGCATCGTCATGGTCAATGACCATTTTCCGAATGTGCCAATAAATTTTCTGCTGGTACTTGCGTACCAGCAGATTGAAGGCGTAGTTTCGACTTTCGGTCGTGGCAAATTTTTCAAGCAAATCGTGGTCTTGCATAGTTGCCGAGGTCCGTTAAAGAGGTTCTGTTATCTAAACAGTTCAAGTTGAAATCTATAGGATAACAGGTTGGTCAAAAAACGGTTACCCATTTTTACGAGCAATGGCTCGCTTGGCCGCTTCCACGATACTTTTGGCAGATAATCCGTACTTTTCCATTAATTGAGCAGGGGTTCCACTTTCGCCAAACGAATCTTTGACACCCACATACTCTAACGGCACATAGTGATTTTGCACCAATACTTGCGCAATAGAATCGCCCAACCCTCCATTTATCTGGTGCTCTTCGGCACTTACCGCACAACCTGTTTTGCTTACCGATGCTAAGACAGCCTCTGTGTCAAAAGGTTTAATGGTATGAATATTTATAATTTCGGCATTGATGCCTTCGGCCTCTAGGATTTCGCCGGCTTGGATAGCTTCCCAAACCAAATGACCTGTGGCAAAGATACTTACGTCGGTACCTTCGTTCACCATCCATGCTTTTCCAATTTCAAATTTTTGGTCGGCATCAGTGAAAACTGGAATAACCGGACGGCCAAAACGCAAGTAAACTGGCCCTTCATAGTCGGCAATGGCTATGGTAGCGGCCTTGGTTTGGTTAAAATCACATGGGTTAATCACAGTCATGCCCGGAAGCATTTTCATCATACCAAGGTCTTCCAGAATCTGGTGAGTGGCACCATCTTCGCCCAAAGTAAGCCCTGCGTGAGAAGCACAAATTTTTACATTTTTGCCTGAATACGCAATACTTTGACGGATCTGGTCATACACCCGACCTGTAGCGAAGTTGGCGAATGTAGTGGCAAACGGAATTTTGCCCCCAATGGTAAGGCCCGCCGCAATACTCATCATATTAGCTTCGGCAATACCACATTGGAAAAAGCGCTCTGGGTTTTCTTTGATAAACGTATCAATCTTGAGCGAACCCACCAAGTCGGCGCAAAGGGTTACAACGTTAGGATTGGTACGTCCTAACTCCGTCATTCCGGCCCCAAAGCCCGAACGAGTATCTTTCTTTTCGGTAAACGTGTATTTTTTCATTGGTAAAGACATTTTTAAAAGCTTGGCCACTGTATTCGGCTTCGCTATTAACAACCTGAGAATTTTGCTAGTAATCCCCCAACGTTTCTTCTAACTGAGCCAAAGCATTGGCCAGTTGTTCGTCGTTAGGAGCTACACCGTGCCATTTGTGGCTGTGCATCATAAAATCAACGCCTTGCCCCATCTCGGTTTTCATCATAATGGCAATAGGCGTGCCTTGTTTTGCTAACGATTGCGCTTCTGAAATAGTAGCTACCAAAGCAGCCATGTCGTTACCATCGGTATGTAACACGGTCCAGCCAAATGCTTCGTATTTTTTACCCAAATCACGGTTGCTCATTACTTTGTCAGTAGGGCCGTCAATTTGCTGACCGTTGTAATCAACAAAAGCAATGAGGTTATCTACTTTATGATGGGGAGCAAACTGTGCCGCTTCCCACACCTGACCTTCTTGTTGTTCGCCGTCACCCATCAGCACATAGACAAAACGGTCATCGCCGTTGAGTTTTTTAGCTAATGCAGCCCCAATGGCTACAGACATTCCTTGTCCCAATGAACCCGATGCTACTCTGATACCCGGCAGGTGCTCGTGAGTGGTAGGGTGCCCTTGCAACCGTGAGTTGATTTTGCGGAAGGTAGCCAATTCGCTTACTGGAAAATACCCCCGACGAGCCAAGGTAGAATAAAACACGGGAGAAATGTGGCCATTTGACAAGAAAAACAAGTCTTCGCCAGTGCCGTCCATGTCAAAAACAGGGCTGCCGTTTTCTTCCTTCAACTGCATGAAGTGAAAATACAAGGCTACAAACAAATCGGCGCAGCCTAAAGAACCGCCCGGGTGCCCAGACTGACATCCGTGTACTTGCCGCAACACATCACGTCGAACTTGAGACGCAATTCGTGATAACTGGGTAATGTCCATTAGTTAGATTGAAAAGAAATTACTGATTGGATTATTCGAGATTGGTATTTGGCTGTCGCCTTTGTAACCAAGGTAGAATCATTTAATGGTTTCTGCTGTTGAATCCGTGATTGTTACGCACCGACTATCTGAGCCGTGTGTTCTTTGGTATCTACTTTGGTGATGACTTCGGCAATTTTGCCTTGTTCATCAATCACAAAAGTAGTTCGGATAATCCCAAAGAAGGATTTTCCATACATGGATTTTTCACCCCAAACACCATACGCCTCCACAATTTTGTGGTCGGTATCGGCCAATAACGGAAACGGCAGTTGGTATTTCTTGATGAATTTTTGGTGCGATTTTTCATCATCTACACTTACCCCTAATACCACAAAGCCTTTGCTCAACAGTATGTCGTAATTGTCCCTAAGATTACAGGCTTGTGCTGTACACCCTGGGGTATCGTCTTTGGGATAAAAATAGAGAACTACTTTTTTACCTGAAAAATCGCTCAAACGCACTATGTTCCCATCTTGATCTTTTGCTTCAAAAGCGGGAGCCAATTCACCAATGGTAAGCATAAATTGTACAGTTTAGATAAAAAGTGTCGAACGACTATTATTAATTGTCAAAATTACACTTTTTATTTTTTTGGATTAAACTATTTTAAAATAAAATTATTTACAGCTAATTCTAAGCGAATCAACCCGTTATCTTTTTTTCTTTTTATGGCTCTTGGCCGGATGCGTTTTGACGTTTTTCTTTTTAGCAGCCAATGGCACCAGTGGCTCGGCAAAATCGTCTTCAAGTACAGTTGTATTACCTGCTCCGTCTTGAACTTCTAGACGCAAATCACCATCAAACAACTGCGTGGTATCTTGGCGTTCGGACCAAATCAAATCACGCTTATAATCATAATTCATCAAGACCCACTGTCCATTGACAGTAGCTCTCCAAGTACCGATGTCCGACAAGTCATCGCTTACAATAGCCGAGAATGCCGATTTATTTTTTGTCGAAATTCGAGCTCTTGGTGGCACGGTATCAGTCAAGAGCACAAAGTTACCTAATTCTCTGGTTTTGAACTCAATTACATCGCCTTTCCAGGTTCCACCCAAAAACCGAGGTCTCGACCCATTCTGCAAATACATGAACGTTTTTGCCTTCAGATCAGGTTGTCGGCTGGGTTTATAGCTGACTGTAAGATAATCTCGCAGGGGTATGGTGTAATTCCCCATCACAAAGCCGTTTCCTTTATCCTGAACATTCAGGTAGAGCGTATCAAACAAGGAATTTGCTCCTACCTCTACCGAAAAATTGGCCTCTTTTAATCTTTTCTGAATACCCGGTGGAATTACATAATTAAAATAAGTCTTTACTATCAGATTGTTGATTTGCACCGAATCAGGAAGACCTTTTCGCAAATCCATCAAAAACACCGCTTCGTTATTCTTAATATACGCCAACGGCATTTCTTGGCGATTTCGCTTAAAATACGCAAATCCAACTGGCGACGAGGAATTGACGTTTTTTGCCGAAACTACCAATGAATTTTCATCTACCTGCGTTACAATTGCCATCGGAAATTTACTGGCCCCTACCAGCGTAGCAACGGGCTCATTTCCTGCACCTTGAATTTGAAAGGTTAAAAAACTCAAGTTCTGATAAACATCCCATACTTTGATACGAATGGTATGAAGGGCATTATCTGCAATGTTGATTCGACCTTTGGAGGGCAAATTTTCATAAAATGGCATCCGATTACCATCTATCAAATAACACCTATTCCAACGCTTACCCGTCAATTTTTCGATTTCATAATTAACATGAACGTTGTAATCTCGTGTCCAGTCATTTGGAAACATCTCGATGGTATGATTCCAAATGGGCTTACCATCCATTTCAACTTCGATACAAGTCACGCCGTTGCGATTGTCGGAGCCTGTCGTTTTGTCGTAACAAAGCAACTCTAGCCCGATACTACCTTTGGCCTCAATCGGCTGATTGATGACGTATCCTTCACCTTTTTTATATTGAAGTGCATACACTTTACGGCCATACTCGCCTTCTATTCGAGCATCAATCCCCATTGTTTTGATAGCAAGCCCTTCAATTACAGGTGGGATTTCGTCTTTTACTTCACCAAATCCAAAATTCAATGGATTGAGGATATTATCTTTAGAATCTCGTATCTCAAAGTGCAAGTGAGGCCCGCCCGAACCACCTGTGTTGCCTGAAAGCCCAATCAATTCCAATTTTTTGATGGGAAGTTCATTAGGTTGAGGACGTAGGTCTATTTCAAATGTCTGTTTGGCATACTGCTGTTGCCGCACATAGTTACCAATGGCTTCGTTAAAATTAAGCAGGTGACCATACACCGTAGTGAAGCCTGTTGGATGTTGAATGAATATGACATTACCATACCCTCCAGTCATTACGGCAATACGAGAAACATAGCCCTCTGCTGCCGCATAAACGGGCAATCCTTCTCGTTGCTGAGTTTTGATGTCAATACCTGCGTGAAAATGGTTGGCACGTAAATCGCCCATACCACCAGACAAGAAATTACGCTGCCCTGGGTTAATGGGAAAACCAAAATATCCAACTGGATACGATGCTTTTTGTGCATAGCTTTCTGATAGGCTATTTAGCAAAAGCAGCCCAATCATAAGTAGTGCACTAGTAAAACGACGGCGAATCAACGGATAAATCAACTTGTTTTGGGTAGTGTTTTGAAACAGGTTCTTGCCACGCAGAGGGGCTTATTTCACTTCAAAATCGAGCATTTTCTCGCTTTCGAGATAAGCTACTAATCGGTCTCCAATTTTTACAGGACCAACGCCTTTAGGTGTACCTGTAAAGATAATATCCCCTGTTTTGAGTGTAAAGTACCTCGACACAAAAGCGATGATTTCATCTATATTCCATAGCATCATTGAAGTATTACCTTGCTGACGGATTTCACCATTGACTTCTAAGCTAAAATTCAAGTTGTTGAGGTCGGCAAATTGGCTTTTGGAAACGAAGTTGGAAATCGGTGCCGAGCCATTGAACGCTTTGGCAAGTTCCCACGGCAAGCCTTTGGCCTTGAGTTTGCTTTGAACGTCACGAGCTGTAAAATCTATACCAATGCCTATTTCGTCATAGTATTTATGAGCAAACTGGGTCTCAATATTTTTTCCCATTTTATTGATTTTGACAATAATTTCAAGTTCATGATGAACATCTTGTGAAAAATCAGGGAAATAAAAGGGTTCATTATCCTTCAAAATCGCCGTGTCAGGTTTTGAAAAAATAACGGGTTCGTCAGGGCGCTCGTTGTTCAACTCGGCAATATGTTCGGCATAATTACGACCTATGGCAAGAATTTTCATAATTTAGACGTTATGTTCCAAAAATTGCTGCAAAACTACCGTAAGTTTGAGTTTTTATCTACGTTTATTTTAATTTTTGGTACTTTTTTATTGGATTTGCGTCTAACAATCTGTATTCTTACTTTAGGTTTTTATACTTTCGTCTGAAAACCCAACGCTTTACAAACCGTAACCAACCCTAACATGAAAAAAGTTTTTTTGGGTATTGCCGTCTTGCTGGTCATGTATGCTTGTGCCAGAGTACCCATCACGAATCGTAAGCAATTGATTCTGATTTCGGATGCCGAAATGAATGCCATGGCTTTTGCCAGCTACAAAGAGTTTTTAGATACTAATAAGGTAATACCTGTTAACAACTCACAAACCACGATGGTCAAGCGAGTGGGCGACCGCATTGCCAAGGCTGCCGAGCAATATTTTCAGGCCATAGGTCACCCTGAATATTTGGAGGGTTACCAATGGCAAACCGAGCTGGTTCAGAGCAATCAAGTAAACGCTTGGTGTATGCCTGGTGGAAAAATGGTGGTTTACACAGGTATTTTGCCGATTACCCAAACAGAAGGCGGCCTTGCGGTGGTGATGGGCCATGAGGTATCGCACGCTATTGCCAAGCACGGTGCTGAGCGTATGAGTGAGCAAATGGTAGCGCAAGGGTTGTTGGTAGGTGGTCAAGTGGCCTTAGGCGTTTCGATGCGAGACAAACCTCAGCAAACTCAAGCGCTCTGGAACACAGTTTTTGGAGCGGCTACGGTAGGTACCCAGTTGGGATTACTGGCTCACAGCCGCAACCAAGAGTCTGAAGCCGATCATTTAGGATTGATTTTCATGTCTATTGCTGGCTATAATCCGCAAGAAGCTGTGCCATTTTGGCAACGAATGGCTGCCAAAGCAGGGGGACAAAAACCCCCAGAATTCCTTTCGACTCACCCATCGGATGAAACCCGAATTTCACAGATTCAAGGTTGGATGGCCGAAGCTACTGATTACTATCAAAAATCGGGTGGTGGTGTAAGGCGATAGCAAGTATAGTTAGATTGTTTGGTAATCTAACCAAAAAGGGAGGCGGCCAAAGGCCGCCTCCCTTTTTGATATTACTACTTTATAATCCTAAATCTCAGGCATTAAGAAGCTTTTAGTACTTCTTCTACCTTTGCCGCAGCATCTTTGAGCAATACGGCAGAGAATACTTTCAAGCCTGATTCATCAATGATACGAGCACCTTCTTCGGCATTGGTTCCTTGCAAACGAACCACAATTGGCACTGGAATATCGCCAATGGCTTTGTAGGCTTCTACCACACCGGTTGCTACACGGTCGCAACGAACGATACCACCGAAGATGTTAATCAAGATGGCTTTAACGTTCGGGTCTTTCAAGATGATACGAAAACCAGCTTCTACCGTGCGGGCGTTAGCTCCACCACCTACATCTAAGAAGTTGGCAGGTTCGCCACCAGACAATTTGATGATGTCCATCGTAGCCATTGCCAAACCAGCGCCGTTGACCATACAACCTACGTTTCCATCGAGTTTTACGTAGTTCAAGTCGTTTTGGCTTGCTTCTACTTCTAGTGGGTCTTCTTCGCTGATGTCACGCATTTCGGCCAAGTCTGGGTGACGGAACAAAGCGTTGTCGTCTAAGTTTACTTTGCCATCAACGGCTAAAATTTTATTATCAGAAGTTTTGAGCACGGGGTTAATCTCAAACATCGAGGCGTCGGTTTCAACATACGCTTTGTAGAGCGAGTTGATGAATTTCACCATTTCTTTGAACGCTTCGCCTTCTACACCTAAACCAAAAGCCACTTTGCGTGCTTGGAATGGCTGCAAGCCTACTCGTGGGTCAATCCATTCTTTGATGATTTTTTCGGGGTGATTTTCGGCTACTTCTTCGATGTCCATACCGCCTTCGGTAGAGGCCATAATCACGTTACAAGCCTTGGCACGATCCAACAAAATCGAAATGTAGTATTCTTTTGGCTCGGTTGCACCTGGATAATACACATCCTGTGCAATCAACACTTTGTGTACTTTTTTGCCCTCTGGTCCTGTTTGGTGGGTAACCAAAACATTGCCGAGGATATTTTTTGATATTGTCCGAACATCGTCCAAAGATTTGGCTAGGGCAACACCACGTTGCTCAGTGCCTACAATTTTGCCTTTGCCTCGACCACCCGCATGAATCTGCGACTTCACAACATACCAAGTTGTGCCTGTTTGTGCGTTGAGTTCACGGGCCACTTCTACTGCTTTTTCAGGGGTGTCCGCCACAATACCTTCTTGGATGCGTACGCCGTACTTTTTTAAAATTCCTTTGGCTTGATACTCGTGAATATTCATTTTTTGAGCGTTAAATGATTGGGTTTAATCTGATTATCAGCAAGTTTAGTCAGAAACGACCTCAACAGTTCAGAAATGGCAACTCAATCGAACTACGATTTTCCGAAAAGTTGTGCCAAATTAGCGAATTATTCGTTAGGTAAGGGAAGAGTTTTTCGATTTTATTTGTTTCAACATCATCCACACACTATGCTACAAGCCCAAGGAATCGTTCGGTCGTTCGGGAAGTTAACTGTTTTAAAAGGCATTGATTTACACGTTCAGAAAGGTGAAATTGTATCCATAGTAGGAGCCTCAGGGGCGGGCAAAAGTACTTTACTCCAGATTATTGGTACGCTCGACAAAGCCGATGCGGGTAAAGTTTGGATTGATAATGAAGAAATTACGCAACTCAACGATAAAGCATTGTCAGATTTTCGGAATCGTAAAATTGGCTTTATCTTTCAGTTTCACAACCTGTTAGCCGAATTCACTGCACTCGAAAACGTGTGTATGCCGGCTTTTATCGGCGGAAGAATGGATGAAAAAGCCGCCTTACACCGTGCCGAAGAACTGCTTGAGCGTCTGGGGCTTTCGGCTCGCAAGCATCATTTGCCATCTGAACTTTCGGGAGGCGAACAACAGCGAACGGCGGTGGCTCGTGCGCTCATCAATAATCCGGCTATTATTTTTGCCGACGAACCCAGCGGCAACCTCGACTCTCATAATGCCAAGGAGCTACACCAGCTTTTTTTTGACCTTCGCAAAGAATTAGACCAAACCTTTGTGATTGTAACTCACAACGAAGAACTCGCCCACATGGCCGACCGAAGACTGGAAATGCGAGATGGAAAAATCAATTGAAGTATAACAAGAGATGTCAAAGACCCTCTCCGTCGTCCTGTTTTATCTCGATTATAGTTTATCGAAACGATTAGAAGTTCCACTTTCCTAAAAAGTGGAACGTCTTCTGATTCTTACGACACTTCTAAACGGATAAACATAAAATCGCTCTCAGCATGTTTAATCAGGTTCCATGTTATGGTCACCAACAACTTGATTACTTCACCAACCGATACACCGGGTAGCGGTTGTGATCTGGCTCATAGTAGGGCGAATTTTTAAACACAAAATCCAATTGAGCCGTACCCGATTTCGCAAACTTTTCGTCTTCAGCTTTCTTTTTGTCTAATTGGGTCTTGAGTGCTGGATGCTGCCGGAGGTATTCGGCGGCTACGTCTTCAAACACGTAACTCGAATACCCTTCTTTTTGCTGCAAAATAGTATCAAAAAAGTTCCACGAAAAGAACGAATCGCCTCCTGTAGGCTCTAAAGTTTCTATCAAATAGCGGTTCTTGATTTGATTCATCGGTATGTAATAATCGCCTTGCCGAAACATGATTTTCTGAGTGCTGACCGATACCTTTACGTCCGAATTGGGGTGATGCCCTTCATACGGGCGTGGAGCACTTTTAAAATCTTCGATGCGATATACTTCCACTTCTATGGTACTGTCTTTGGGGAATCGAGTCATTTGTACGCCATTGACTTTCAGCAACTCAATCACGTTGTGCCAGCCTTGCGGAATCAAATACGCCTTGGGTTTCTTGATTACATTGCTGGGTTTGAAATAATTGTAATAGCTAATCTGCTTCTCAAAGGGCTTATTGCGGTCATAGTAGAGGCGGGGCAGCCCTGACACGTCGCTGGGTTTGTAGCCTGACTCATAGCCTTTAAACGTCACCATGTCGAGGCGGGTGGTATCTTTGACCCAACTGAGCGGAAACTCCTGCTTCTGTTTTACCTCCTCCCGTGCTTGGGCTTTCAGGGTTTTGATTTTATCGCTCCATTGGCTGGTCAATTCGATAATCGCTCTCATGATGTCGTAGGTGGACTGCACTCGCTGCGTGTAGGGCTTGAGCATGTGGGTCTCGGGCATAAAACTCAGTGTCTGAAACAACGACGCATACCCCGACGAATACCGAGGTCCGTCCATAAAAGCATCAAAACCTCGCTCTGGATTAGGGCCAAAGGCATTGACATACGGCACTAAATCCCAGCCCCATTGCTTCATTTTTTGGTGGAGTGCAGGGCTAAACTCATCGTGAAAAAAGACGCCCAGCTGGCCATCCAGCTTGCTATGTTGAGTACTCACCAAGGTCATCACGTGTTGGTAGTCGGCACCGTTGCTTACGTGGTTATCTATCTGAACGTCAGGGTCAACCCAATGAAAAATCTCAGCAAAGGAACGAGCGTTTTTAGAGTCGGCTTTGATGAAGTCTCGGTTGAGGTCGTAGTTGCGAGCATTGGCTCTAAAGCCGTAGGCATTGGGGCCGTTTTGGTTAATTCGGCTGTAAGGGCTTCGGTTGAGCGTGCCTCCAATGTTGTAAAACGGCACCACAGCCAACACCACATTGGCAGGCAGTTTGATTTTACCCGTGGCGTAGTCTCGAAGCAACATCATGGAAGCGTCTATTCCATCGGGTTCGCCGGGATGGATGCCGTTGTTGATAAAAACCAACCGCTTGTTCTTTTTGCGAAGGCTTTCCAAATTAAAATCCCCCTCTGGTGACAAAATCGCCACGTGTAAAGGAAAACCGCTATCGGTCATGCCCATAGTTTTGAGCTGAATCTGAGGGAATTTTTTATCCAAGATTTGGTAGTAGGCCATGCCCTCTTGGTAGGTGACGGTTTCGGCACCTTTGGTTCTCTCAAAAACGGTGGTGAGGTCTTGTGAAAAGGCATTGGTAACCACCATACACCATAAAAACAAGGCAATCAGTTTCATACAGATGAAGAAAATTAGGGTTAGGATTGAAGGCACTAAAATTAGTAAATTCCTGAAGTTTCTCCTTCTTTTCTTCGATAAGTGGTGGAGAAACCTTTGAACATTCCCCTCCTAACCAACATTTCACCCTCAAAAACTACAACAAAGACAGTTCTCGTGTGATGGCTGCCGCCTGTGTGGTGCGGTGAGGACACCGACCACGGCGGAGAAAGTGTTCGATTGAACACTACGCACAATGAGGGGATGCTGCCCCCGTTATACGTAGCAAGCACAAAATGGGGATAGATATTGAACAGATGTAGGATTGTTATAAATATATCGTTTGTATCTGACTGGTTTTGTAACCAGTCAGATACAAGATTCTTCACTTTTTAATTGAATAAAAATTAACATCCCAAAAATCTGCTACAGGAATTCTTGAACTTGCATACCAATATCCATTATCATTACTCATAAAATCTAATGAAGTAAGTAACCATTCTTTATCGTTCATCACATTTTCATATTCAGGAATATCTTTTTGAGCAATAGAATTAAAAAACTCTTCTAAATTAAGAACCAACAGTTTGTGTTTCTTTAGTGAAGTATTGCATATTGAACACCCAATTTTTCCTGATTGCTGAACAGCAGCAAGTAGTAAATTTGAGGATGGAGAAATAGCAAACTTTTCATCTTTTTTAAAACGATTGTAATTACACTCAAAACTATATATGTAAACACCTTTAACATCTGAAATTGAGTCTATTTTTAGCAAATCAGCAATATATCTATTAACTAGTGGTGCTAAATCTGCTTTAGATAAAGGTGTTAAATCGTCTTCATCAAACTCGACTTTAAACATATAGCTGTCCTACCCCCCAGAGAGCGGTGCCAAAAATAAGTAGAGAAATAATGGACAACAATTATTTTCACACTTAAAACAAGCACCATGCGAAAGAGCAGATTCAACGAGAGCCAGCGCAGAGCCATACTGGACAGCTACCTGAAAGGAGCCAAGACAGTAGAGGCACTGTGCGAAGAACACCAAATAAGCCCAGCCACGTTCTACAAGTGGAAGAACGAGGCAGAGACGGAACAGCACGAGGACAAGCGCCGGCTCAAGGAACTCGAACAGGAAAACCTCCGCCTCAAAAAGATGTACGCCGAGCTGCAACTCAAGCACGAGGTGGTCAGCGAGGCGGTGGAGTTCCTAAAAAAGAAGCAGGCCCAGCAGCAAAGGTGGAACTGATGGGTCATGTACAGGGTAAACAGGCCGGGTTGAGCAAACGCCGCATCTGCCAGTGGCTGCGCCTGAGACGCTCGACAGCGTATGAGCAGAAAGAGCGCAAATCGACGGCCATGACCACCGATTGGGCCACCCATTGGGTGGAAAGGATGAAGCAGATTAGGCGGGAACACCCGGCATGGGGCTTCCGCCTGATGTTGGCCTACCTGAAGAACCAAGGCGAAGGAATCGGCAGGCACCGTGCATACCGGCTTTATCAGAGCGCAAGACTAAGCCTGCACAGGAACCCAAAAAAGCCCCGCATCAAGCGGGTCTTCGAGGGTTTGCTACCGCCAGAGAAAATCAACGAAGGCTGGGCGATGGACTTCCTGAGCGAGTGGGTGATGGGGGACAAACAGCAGAGCGTGCGAATCATAAACGTGGTGGACGAGTGCTCGAGAAAAGACCTCTGGGTGGAGGCAGCTGCCAGCATCACCGCCCCCAAACTGGTGGAAACCCTCGACAGGATTGGCCAAATCAGGGGTTTCCCCCGCTATGTCCGCTGCGACAACGGCCCGGAATTCATCAGCCAAGCGCTTGCTGGGTGGGCAGCGGCCAGGGGTGTTGAAATCAAGTTCATCCAACCGGGTAAGCCGACCCAGAACGGAATCATCGAACGCCTCAACGGAACGCTTCGGAAGGAGTGCCTGAACTTGAATTGGTTCTATTCTCTCGAGGAAATCAACGACCTGTTGACAACATGGCACAGCAACTATAATTTTCTCAGGCCACATTCCTGCTTGAAATATCAAACACCTGCTAACTTTGAAAAACTAAATCAGAATCTCTACTTTAAACTGGTACCGTAAGACAGGGGGCAGGACATAGCCAATTGCTTCATTTTTATTTTCTGTCGGCTCTAACTTATAGTTATTTTGTGTCTTTAAATATAATTCTGCCCTTCCAAAATCTTTGGAAAAAGAAAGAAACGGAGTTCTATCAAAATAATAGCAACGTAGAATTGTATTAGGATTTATATGGGAATTTATGGCATTATTGTGATTATCAGCTTTATTATGGAGGAATGGATCAACTCCGCTATTTAATTGTTTTGTCAATAATCCCTCAGTAGCAAATTTTTCGGGAAAAGTATAATTAGAAGATGGAGTAGGTTCTATTTTTGTATTTCCTCTATACAAGATTATTTTCATTGTTTTATAAATTAAATTTTTAAATTCTATACAAAAGGAGTATTCCTCAATTATTGGTCTTTTACCTAACCCAACTTGTCCTGCCCCCTGTCTTACGGTACCAGTTTAAAGTAGAGATTCTGATTTAGTTTTTCAAAGTTAGCAGGTGTTTGATATTTCAAGCAGGAATGTGGCCTGAGAAAATTATAGTTGCTGTGCCAGGTTGTCAACAGGTCGTTGATTTCCTCGAGAGAATAGAACCAATTCAAGTTCAGGCACTCCTTCCGAAGCGTTCCGTTGAGGCGTTCGATGATTCCGTTCTGGGTCGGCTTACCCGGTTGGATGAACTTGATTTCAACACCCCTGGCCGCTGCCCACCCAGCAAGCGCTTGGCTGATGAATTCCGGGCCGTTGTCGCAGCGGACATAGCGGGGGAAACCCCTGATTTGGCCAATCCTGTCGAGGGTTTCCACCAGTTTGGGGGCGGTGATGCTGGCAGCTGCCTCCACCCAGAGGTCTTTTCTCGAGCACTCGTCCACCACGTTTATGATTCGCACGCTCTGCTGTTTGTCCCCCATCACCCACTCGCTCAGGAAGTCCATCGCCCAGCCTTCGTTGATTTTCTCTGGCGGTAGCAAACCCTCGAAGACCCGCTTGATGCGGGGCTTTTTTGGGTTCCTGTGCAGGCTTAGTCTTGCGCTCTGATAAAGCCGGTATGCACGGTGCCTGCCGATTCCTTCGCCTTGGTTCTTCAGGTAGGCCAACATCAGGCGGAAGCCCCATGCCGGGTGTTCCCGCCTAATCTGCTTCATCCTTTCCACCCAATGGGTGGCCCAATCGGTGGTCATGGCCGTCGATTTGCGCTCTTTCTGCTCATACGCTGTCGAGCGTCTCAGGCGCAGCCACTGGCAGATGCGGCGTTTGCTCAACCCGGCCTGTTTACCCTGTACATGACCCATCAGTTCCACCTTTGCTGCTGGGCCTGCTTCTTTTTTAGGAACTCCACCGCCTCGCTGACCACCTCGTGCTTGAGTTGCAGCTCGGCGTACATCTTTTTGAGGCGGAGGTTTTCCTGTTCGAGTTCCTTGAGCCGGCGCTTGTCCTCGTGCTGTTCCGTCTCTGCCTCGTTCTTCCACTTGTAGAACGTGGCTGGGCTTATTTGGTGTTCTTCGCACAGTGCCTCTACTGTCTTGGCTCCTTTCAGGTAGCTGTCCAGTATGGCTCTGCGCTGGCTCTCGTTGAATCTGCTCTTTCGCATGGTGCTTGTTTTAAGTGTGAAAATAATTGTTGTCCATTATTTCTCTACTTATTTTTGGCACCGCTCTCTGGGGGGTAGGACAAACTCAACAACGGGTTACGCTCAATACCAATTAATTTACACTGTTAGACACTGATTTTTAGCACATTAAGTAATGTTTCTTTAGCCAGTTTGTTAGTGGACAAACACCAATAACGGAGGTCATTCTACATTCATCCATTACGAGTTAGACGCATTTGGATTGGTGTAAATTCTGGCTTTGAGGACTCAATTAAGATTTCAAATTGCATTTTAGAATTAAACTTACTTTTCGAAATGATACCTTTAACAGTTCTATCCTTCGGTAAATAGATATCTAAATTTGCTATCCACTGTCTAAATTTCAATTCTAAAATAGAATCACCTTTGAAATCTGGCATATTTATAAGTTCGGTAATATTTATTAAGTCTGAATGAAAGTTACTATTTTCCATTAAATTTTTATTTTTTATTAAAATTAGCTCCTAAAAGCATCAAAATTTGACACTTTTAGGAGCCAAGCTATTATTTTACATCATTCCACCCATTCCACCACCGTGGCCGTGAGCGTGTCCGCCAGCTGCTTCGGCTTCTGGCTTATCGGCAACTACACATTCGGTAGTCAACAACAAACCTGCAATCGAGGCAGCGTTTTCGAGTGCCAAACGAGTTACTTTAGTAGGGTCAATGATACCCACACCAATCAAGTTTTCGTAGCGGTCTTCACGAGCATTGTAACCAAAGTCGCCAGTACCTTCTTTTACTTTGTTTACTACTACCGAACCTTCGCCACCGGCGTTGGCTACAATAGTACGAAGTGGTGATTCAACCGCCAAACGGATGATGTTGATACCGGTTGTTTGGTCGTCGTTGTCGCCTTTCAAGCCTTCTAACGAAGCG
This sequence comes from Spirosomataceae bacterium, assembly GCA_046329195.1. GTDB lineage: Bacteria > Bacteroidota > Bacteroidia > Cytophagales > Spirosomataceae > JAXLVB01. The sequence goes on from JAXLVB010000002.1 coordinate 1,460,145, forward strand.
ATAGCACGAATCAAGGCCACACCACCACCCGCTACGATACCTTCCTCAACGGCTGCACGAGTAGCGTGAAGGGCATCATCAACACGGTCTTTCTTCTCTTTCATTTCTACTTCGGTAGCTGCACCGATGTACAAAATCGCTACACCACCTGACAATTTCGCCAAACGTTCTTGCAATTTCTCACGGTCATAGTCAGAAGTAGTAGTTTCGATTTGCGCTTTGATTTGGTTCACACGACCTGTGATTTCGTTTTGGTCGCCGTTACCATTTACAATAGTAGTATTGTCTTTGTCAATGATAATTTTTTCGCAAGAACCCAAGTACTGAAGCGTAGCGTTTTCGAGTTTGAAACCACGCTCTTCGCTGATCACAGTACCACCTGTCAAGATAGCGATGTCTTCGAGCATAGCCTTACGACGGTCGCCAAAGCCAGGAGCTTTCACAGCGGCAACTTTCAACGCACCACGGATTTTGTTTACTACCAAGGTAGCTAAAGCTTCGCCGTCAACATCTTCAGAGATAATCAACAACGGACGACCAGTTTGAGCCACTTGCTCCAACACTGGAAGTAATTCTTTCATCGAAGACACTTTCTTCTCCGAAATCAAGATAAATGGACGCTCCATTTCTACTTCCATTTTCTCTGGGTTAGTCACAAAGTAAGGCGACAAGTAACCACGGTCAAACTGCATACCTTCTACTGTTTTTACTTCAGTTTCGGTACCACGAGCTTCTTCTACAGTGATTACGCCTTCTTTACCAACTTTGTCCATCGCATCGGCAATCATCTGACCGATTTCGTGGTCGTTGTTAGCCGAGATAGTAGCTACTTGAGCAATCTCTTTAGAAGTAGAAATTTGCTTTGATTGTGAGCGAAGGTTCTCCACAATAGCCACCACGGCTTTGTCAATACCACGCTTCAAATCCATTGGGTTAGCACCAGCCGCTACGTTCTTAGAACCGATTGCATAGATAGCTTGAGCCAATACGGTAGCTGTAGTAGTACCATCACCCGCTGCATCGGCAGTTTTAGAGGCTACTTCTTTTACCAATTGCGCACCCATGTTTTCGATAGCGTCTTTCAATTCGATTTCTTTAGCTACTGTCACACCGTCTTTGGTGATAGCAGGTGAACCGAATTTTTTATCGAGGATAACGTTACGGCCTTTAGGACCCAATGTTACTTTTACTGCATCAGCGAGGGTATCAACGCCTTTTTTCAATTTCTCACGTGCTTCCACGTCGAAGAATAATTCCTTTGCCATTTTTCTTACTACGTTAAGAGTTAAATGTTAATTGATTGTTTGTGGGATTAGCAACGATTAACCATTAACGGCTAACCAATAACGAATCAGATGATTGCAAAAATGTCAGATTCACGCATGATGAGGTAGTCTTTGCCTTCAACCGACAATTCAGTGCCAGAATACTTACCATAAAGCACGGTATCACCAACTTTTACAGTAAGTGGTTCATCTTTTTTGCCGTTACCAACCGCAACTACAACTCCCCTTTGGGGTTTTTCCTTCGCAGTATCGGGGATGATAATTCCAAATGCAGTTTTTTCTTCTGCCGCAGCAGGTTCTACAAGAACCCGGTCTGCCAAAGGTTTTACGTTAATTGACATACTCAAACGATTTTATTAGAAATTTAGTAATTAAACTGAGGTTTAGTTTTGCCCCCAGTTCTACATTTTCCGTGCCAAGTGCATTTTACTGACATTTTTGTCAGCATTTCTGTCAGTTTGTGACAGTACTCTGACAGAAATCTTGTTAGACTGGCAGTTTGAGGCCATTGCTGGCTTTTAGTCTGCCAATGTCAAAAAAAATGACGTGCTTGTTTTGATATTTCAAGAAACTCCCTAATTTGCATTTCAGCCTTAGTGAGTCAGATTTTACTACCGAATCAAGCTATTGATGCCTATGAAAAATCTAAAAAAAGACTGGATTACCGACGGGATGATTGACTTCGAGTACAAGAAGTATTTGCTTTTAGCCTATCTGAAAGCCGTTCAGACTAATTTTGGACAGAAGAAACTGTACCCCGATTACTCCGAACTTCACCAGCATTATCACTACACTTCGTCGCTGCGAGACGAAAAGTTACAGTTAAAACGACAGTTTTCAAAAACACTGATAGGCATTGATTGGGCCAATGTGGCGCTTCAGTATCAATCCGGTGCAGCCGATACAGAGCATTTGCTTGAAATTGAACAAATCATTGACTTTTCGTTACCAAAGTTTCAACGAGCTTTGTCGGGAGGGCGTGAAATTTTTGAGGAGGTGGATGGCAGTCTTCAAGTGAGTCCAATTGGTATTGTGCCGCTCAATACATCGGAGGGTTATTTGTTTTTGTTTGAGCACGTGCTCAACGAAACCCGCATTTACTACTTCAAAGTAACCATTTTTGATGTGGACATACCGCCAAGTCGGCGAGTACAAACAGTTTATCTTGATACCGTGCGACGGTCGTTGACTACATCGTTTGAGCAACTTAAATTAGACTTAGTTCGTAAAAACAAAGATTTACCCAACCCAGCTACCTATATGGTCGAAAGTCGGTTGAGTTATCCCTTGGAAGAAACACTATTGCCTATTGCTAAGAAAAAGATAGCCAAGTTATTGGAATAGAAAACGCTTAAACATCAAAAAGCCATCTACGGTATCGTAAATGGCTTTTTGATTGGATTTTATACAAGCGAGGCTGTTACTTGGTTGGCTGCTGGGCAGGCTGAGTAGCAGGAGCGCTTGGCTGTGTTTGAGCAGGTGCGGGCGTAGCAGGTACGGTTTTGCTTTGTGCTTTTTCTACGTTTACTGAGTTGATTTCAGTAGCAGTAGTTTTTTCTACGAAGAAGTGAGTGCTCATTACCAATACGGCAATGGCCACTGCAAACCCCCATGTGATTTGCTCTAACAAATCGGTTGTTTTTTTCACACCAAACAGTTGAGAAGCGCTTCCGCTTCCGCCAAACTGGCTATTCAATCCGCCACCTTTAGGGTTTTGAATAAGCACTGCCAACATCAATAACACGGCAATGATAATGACCAATACGATAATTCCTGAGAACATGATTTCTGTTTTTGATGGGTAATGACACCTCTGTTTAACTCGAACAGCTCGCCATTAACTGCGTTTAGCGTTAAGTTCTTCTATTTTGGCTGCAAAGTACGCCTTTTTTTGTGGAAATTTCAAAATAAGTTTTTCGTAAGTTTCAATAGCCTTGGCATAGTTACCTTGTTTGGCCTGAATTTTCGCAAAACTTTCCGTCACTAGATTCAGCGCAGTTGGTGATGTTTTTTCGGCTAAATCTTCCACCGCTTCTGGTAACTCGCCTTGCTTAGCCCGAATCGGTCGGATTGACTTTTCGATTTGTATGAACCGTTCGATAATCTGGTTTTGCTCCTGAAAATCAACCTTTTGTTCTTTCTGACTACTTTCATCAGTTTGGCGTTGTTTTTCTTCAACCAATAACGAATCAGTGTAATCAATGGCTCGTAGTGCCTGAATAGGACTCAACTCTGCTGGTTTTTCTTGCTTATTCTCCGTGCGACTGATACTCAGTCGAGTATGCGAAAATTTAGATAACTCATTGGCTAGTTCTCCGTTGATAAGTTTGCGAAGGGCGTTTCGACTGAGCGCATAAGCGGCCGCTTTTCGAAGTTTTTCAGTGGCAAGCTCGTTGTTATTTATCTCGTAATGTCCTTTGGCCAACAGGCTATGTGCCAATTGAAAAAAGGGATAGTCGGCTGTTACTCGCTCCAAGGCTTGCACATCGGAAGCACCAATTTCAGAAGGATTTACAATCAAATACGAAAAAGTTTCTTTGTCCATAGTGAAGAAAGTGGCTTTGAGGCTCAAAAGCCAACTTTTAGGCAAAATAAACAACTTCTGGTTACAGCCCAAATAACCACAGCAAAATTATTGAGTTGAATCTTTGAAAAAATTAGGCTAATCACTGCCCAATTTCAAGTAACCAGTCTCCAATAACGACTCTCCTACCAATCCCCTGCTGCCTTGTTGAAAATATCCAATACAATTTGGTCAAGGATTTTAGGAACAAGCGTACCTTCTACTTGAGTAACGGTTTGGTTCTGCGGAAAGTCAGCGTAAAACGAGAACGATTGGTCAAAGTTCTTGGTTTCGTCCTTGTTATTAGAAAAACGAACTTGAATGGTGATGGTCAGCCGGTTAAGGCCACCACGATCGGTACTGGATTGAGTACCTCCAAAGCTATTACCACTCGATACAGTAGGGGCTACTGGACTCACGTCGAAGCCTGTGATACTCCCTTCCATTTGTAAGTCGGGATTGACATTAGCAAGTTTTAGGCCTGAGTTTCGCTGAAAATATTCTTTCATTTTTTCGGACATAGACAAGGCCATATTGGCAGGGCCGCCCGAAGTATTCATCGAAAAATTTTGAATCTGAATAGTCTTCAAATCAGGCGAAATGCTGCTCCCCCGAAACGAATAACAGCCTATCAAGAAAAACAACCCACCTACACTCAGTAAAACAACAAGTTTCTTCATGTTACCTCTATTCTTCTTCAATACCATATTGTTTGATTTTGCGATAGAGCGTGCGCTCCGAAATTCCTAACGCTTGAGCTGCATACTTTCGTTTGTTGTTAGTCTTGCGCAAGGCTTTCAAAATCATTTCTTTTTCTTGTTTGTCCAACGAATACGAATCTTCTTCTTCTGTTTCGTGGGTTACATCTACCACATCTGTTCGAATCGAACTTGGGTTATCTATATGAATAACAGAGGGTTCGATGGTTGGAGGGAGCAGTTTTGCTCCGTTTTGTTCTGGAAAATTCAGGATTGAGTCAGCCTCTACATTTCGGAACAAATCGGCATGTTCTTTCAGTATTTCGCCACCGTTACCACCATTTTGGAGCATTTCCAAAAACAGCTTTTTCATTTCGGTAACGTCTCTTTTCAGGTCAAAAAGCACTCGATAGAGCAAATCTCGCTCGTTGATACTTTGAGCAGACGAACTGTCTGGTTCTCGAAATAAGCCTGGCACTCTGCCACGTTCTTCTTCGGGTAGGTAGCGGGCCAAGATACGCCCATCTACTACCCGGTTATCTACTTCGAGGATAGATACCTGCTCTGCAATGTTTTTGAGCTGACGGATATTGCCCGGAAACCGATACGACGTCAACAGATTTTTGGCATCGTCAGTCAATTCGATGGGTTTGATGCGGTAACGCTCCGAAAAATCAGCCGAAAACTTCCTAAATAACAACTCAATGTCTTGTCCTCGTTCTCGCAAGGGCGGCACGTTGATGGGTACGGTATTGAGGCGATAGTACAAGTCTTCCCGAAACTTCCCGTTGGTAACGGCATCAAGCAAATTTCGGTTGGTAGCTGCTACCACACGCACGTTTGTTTTTTGGACTTTAGAAGAACCCACCCGGATGAATTCGCCCGTTTCGAGAACACGCAGTAAGCGTGCCTGTGTACCTAGTGGCATTTCTCCGATTTCGTCCAAAAAAATGGTTCCTCCATTTACTTCTTCAAAATACCCCTTTCGCTCGCCTATTGCGCCAGTGAAGGAGCCCTTTTCATGGCCAAACAATTCTGAGTCAATCGTACCCTCGGGAATTGCGCCGCAGTTGATGGCGATAAATTTGCTATGTTTACGATAACTCAGCGCATGAATGATTTTAGAGAACGATTCTTTCCCACTACCGCTTTCGCCCGAAATCAGCACAGTCATATCGGTATCTGCCACCTGAACAGCCACCTGAATGGCATGATTCAGCGCAGGGGCATTACCGATAATCCCGAAACGGGCTTTTATGGATTGCAACTCGTTTGGTGTCATAGTAAAACCTGAATACAAAATGGAAAATTTACCACTTTGATTCGTTAGTTATGGCAAAACTACACCACTGCAAGACGTGGCGCAGTTGTAAAATAAATAAAACAAGGACTATGCGTAGTGCTTTATTGAACTACATCGCCCAACAAGGTAGCTGCAGTACAGTGAGTCACTACTACATGGACGTATTGACCCTTCTCAACATTGTATTTGGGAAATACCACTACTTTATTTTGGTCGTTTCGGCCTTGCAAATGCTCTTTTGACCGTTTAGAAAACCCTTCTACCAAAACTTTATGCACTTTTCCAATGGCTTGTTGGTTACGAGCCAATGATAGTTGTTGCTGCAAATCAATGATTTCTTTGAGGCGACGATTTTTCACTTCTGGCTCAATGTCGTCTTTGAGTTTTTTAGCAGCCGGCGTACCAGGGCGTTCTGAGTAGGCAAACATGTACCCATAGTCATACTGTGCGTATTCCATCAACGAAAGCGTTTGTTGATGATCTTCTTCCGTTTCAGTACAAAAACCAGCAATCATGTCGTGCGAAATGCCGCAATTTTGCCCTAAAATCTCACGAATTCGGTCAATTTTTTGAATGTACCACTCTCGGTCATAAGTACGGTTCATCAGTTCCAACACTCGGCTGCTACCGCTTTGAGCAGGCAAATGAATGTATTTGCAGATGTTGTCGTATTTTTTCATCGTGTAGAGTACTTCGTCGGTAATATCTTTGGGATGTGACGTACTAAAACGCACTCGTAAATCAGGAGAAATTAAGGCTACTCTTTCAAGCAATTGAGCAAAATTGCATAGGGTTTCACCTTGCGGGTTAGCTTTGAATTTGTACGAATCTACGTTTTGTCCCAATAAAGTAACTTCACGATAGCCTTTCTCAAAAACTTCTTTTGCTTCTTGGATTATGCTCTCTGGGTCACGGCTGCGCTCACGGCCACGAGTATAGGGCACTACACAAAAGCTACACATGTTGTCGCAGCCTCGCATGATAGAGATAAATGCCGAAACGCCATTTGAATCGAGTCGTAAGGGTGAAATATCCGCATACGTTTCTTCTCTTGACAAAAATACGTTCACAGCTTTTTGACCTTCTTCGGCTTCACCTATCAACCGTGGCAAATCACGGTAGGCATCAGGTCCTACCACCATATCAACGATCTTTTCTTCTTCTAATAGCTTGGTTTTCAGGCGTTCGGCCATACAACCCAACACACCGACTACCGTTTCAGGTTTTTGTTTTTTCAAGCCAGTAAATGACTTCAAGCGATTTCGCACTTTTTGCTCGGCGTTATCTCGAATCGCACAGGTATTTAACAAAATCAAATCGGCTTCCTCCAACGTAGCCGTTGTAGCAAACCCTGCATCTTTGCGTAAAATCGAAGCTACGATTTCGCTATCCGAAAAGTTCATCTGGCAGCCGTAGCTTTCGATATATACTTTTCGTTTTAATTCTTTTCCTTCTTCATTTTCAGAAATTCGGGGGCTGTCAACGGCCTCTTTTTCTTCGGGTGTTAAAATTTCGAGTGTTCTCATGTCTGAATTGTAGCCCCTTCGCTGTGAGGGTGCCTATGCGTCAAACTTACGTGCGTGAATTGGTTTTTAGTAAAACACACAAATTTGTTTACTGGTTTCGTCTGCTTTGTTAAAATACCCTGCCTGAATTCAACTGACTTTCGGAACTTCTTAACCTTGTTGGAATCAACGCCAAAATGCAAGCCAATGATTATTTGGTTGAGAAATCAAAAAAGCAAAGTGCAAAGATACGACAATTTAGATGAAACACTGACAGAATGACAGCATGATTTAGAAAGGATAGCCGATTCCTAAGTTGAAAAGCAGTTTATTATTGACACCCGAACGGAAAAGTACCCATCGGTCGCCTTCGTCACGAGAAGGGTCATGGACTCGTAACCCAAAATCGCCACGAATCACAAAATAGGTGAAGTCGTACCGAACCCCAAAGCCTGTACCGATGGCAATTTCTTTGAAAAATCGGTCGAATTTGAACACCGCCTTTTCGTTGTTGGAGATGTTGCGCAAGTTCCATACATTACCTGCATCTAAAAACAGAGCACCATTAAGCATACCACCCAATTTGAACAGCGGAAAACGATATTCTAAACTCGATTCGAGTAGGACGTCGCCTGGGCTTTCGGGGGTATAGTTCTCGTTGATTGAAGAGGCTTTGGGAGTGGTGCTTCCAGGCCCCAAACGACGTAAGCGCCAAGCCCGAATACTGTTGGTGCCGCCCACGAAGAAGTATTTTTCGTAAGGCAACACTTTTACATCGCTGCCATACGAATAAGCTACACCACTATTGACCCGAAAAGCTACCGTAGAGCGTTTCTTTGGGCCAACAGGCAAGTAATACCGAAAATCTACATTGATTTTTAAAAAACGATAATACTGGAGCGTATCAAAGATTTTGTCTAAGAAACTGAACGTGCTCTGATTCAGAAAATTCAAAGTAGTACCACCCGACTCCAAAAACACCTTTAAGTACTTGGCTTTCTGATTTTTACCAAGTTGGTTGGTATTGTAAATATATGATGCACTAATACTTGATACAAACGAGGGCTTAAAACTGTAATAAAGGTTGTTGCCGTTTTGAAGCTCGTCCTGCAAAAACTGCTCAAACTGATTGAGTTTGAACTTAGTTTGTATAAAGTTTAAGTCAAACAGCGATAAGTTGAAGCTTTGTTCTTGGTTAAGTCGCCAAGTATAGTTCATCGCCAATTTGAAGTTGGTTCGGTTGTATTCGGGGCGATTGGTGTAGTTATACCCCAAGCCCAACTGAGTGCGTGGGTTGTAGGGGTTAAACCACGACGCAATTTTGCCGGGTAGCAGTACTTTCGGAAATATCAAGGAGGTGTTTGCGCTTACTTCAAGGCTTTGATAGACAGAGTCTGTCAAGAAAAAGCCAGTTTGACCTTCATAACCCGCTCGAAAGTTAGTTTCGAGCGACTCTAAGCCTTTAAAAATATTGCGCACTTTCATCGAAACGCTTCCGAATGGACCAGGCACCTGCTGAAATACACTTAGCCCTGATTCGGTCGTGATTTGGTACTTATCCAGTGGTACAGTATAAATTCGGGCGTTTAATTTACCGTTAATCTCCTCAAATGAAGGATCTGCAAATTTGAATTGATCGAGGTTAGAAAGCTGCCGTTGAGTTTCATATAAGTCACTGATACTAAACAGCTTGCTGGGGCGAATAAAAATCTTAGAGTCCAGTATTTTGGTATTGTATCTTCGTCCAACGAAGATGTATTTCAACCCATTGTATCGGCTCGAATCTACGGTAGTTTCGTAGATTTCAGAACTTCCGTTGACCACCATTTCTACATTTCCAATGTGGTAATAAGGATGCTTTTGGCTTTTGGGAGGATTATTGAGCTGAAACTCAACATCTACCCACGTATTGAGCGAGTCCAGTTCGCAATTTTCGAGCGCACGACTTACCTTGGCATGGAAATAATTTCGGCTAAATTTATAGTAGCCGTTGCTCCGAAGCAGCAATTCCATCCGCACCGACTCTGCTGTAATCAACTCAGCATCGTAGCTTTTTCCTGCCACTAAGTACGAATCCTTTTTATTGGCCTTGATTAAACTATCAATTCGCTCGTCGGTTGTGGTGAGCGTAATGTTACGAAAATGAAACCCACACCGTTCGTTTACGGTATAGGCAACTTTCATTTGGTTAAAAAGCAGCGTATCTTTTTTGTAAGCAACTTTTGCCAAGAAGAAGCCCTTGCTAATCAGGTAATTCTCCATGTTTTTAACATTCTTCTGAGCGTCTTTGTCATAAAAGTACGACGGTGCTTCGCCGACGCTACTCATTAGTGTGTTTCCTTGCGTAATTTTCTTTTCGTACCGGGTCGCTTTTCGGTCTTTCTTCCGACGCAACTTCAGTAGTGCCTCAGGATTATCTTTCAGTTCAAGGCTTTTTTGTTCGTAGGTACTTTCTAAGTCTGCCAAGCGTTTTTCCCATCGGTCTTTATGATAAAATAACTCTCCTAAGCGATAAATACTCAGGTAGGGCATTAGCGGCGTGCGCAGAAATTTGCGATTGGGTTTTTGGGGGATGAGTAGTTCTAATTGTTCGGCTGGAATTTGCTTGCTACCTTTGACCGACTGGGAATACAGCAAGTACTTGCCTTTTTCGATGGTGCGAGAGCAACTCGAAAGCACGAATAACCCCACCCCTACCCAAATGGTTATCCGAATTACATGGGGCGGAAGTAGATATGAGAAATAAGGCAAGAAACGGGTGGTGCAAAAATTCCTCATCATCTTCGGTGTGCTATGCAATATGGGGTTCTTTTTTAAGACGTGTTACCGCTAACTATGATTTCTAAAAATCAGCAAAAATTTCTTCACTCGCTCCAGCAAAAGAAATACCGAGTTGAATATCAATCGTTTATGGTTGAAGGAGCAAAAAGCGTGCTGGAATTGCTCCCATCCGATTTCACGATAGAATTGTTGTTTGTAACCCAGTCGTTTTACAAAGAAAATGAGTTACTGCTTGCAAAACAACCTTTTTCCGTAGATTTCGCTACTCCAGAGGAGCTGGCTAAAGCTGGCACATTTGGCACCAACGATGCAGCCTTGGCTGTGGTCAAAACGAAGAAAAATGATTTTTTATGCGTTGAGGGCTCAGAAATTATCTTGGTGCTAGACGACATTCGTGACCCTGGCAATCTGGGAACTATTCTGCGAATAGCCGATTGGTATGGAATCAAAAAAGTGATTTGCTCCGAAACTACGGTTGATTTTTACAACCCCAAAGTCATTGCTGCCACGATGGGCTCATTTACACGAGTTAGTACCTATTATACCTCCCTACCTGATTTTTTTGCAAATCAAGTTGGAGTTCCAGTCTTGGGTACTTTTTTAGACGGAAGTAATGTACATAGCGTTGAGTTTCCTAAAGGCGGGTATTTAATCATCGGCAATGAATCAAACGGTATTGGTACTGCTACTGCACCAGCTGTTACCCACCGAATCACCATACCCCGATTCGGAGATGCCGAATCGCTCAATGCGGGTGTGGCAACTGCCATTGTTTTAGACAATTGGAGGAGAAGTAATTCGGTTTGAAATCCTTACTCAATTTTTAGATAGCTGTAGGCATTTCGTTGGCTGCTTCTATAGCCATTTGATGGGCTGTTTCCTTACCTAAATACTTATCAATCAGGTTATGCGCCAAATAAATAACGGGGGTCATCAGAATCGCAACTACGCATTTGTAGGTATAATTGTTGATTCCGACGTTAATGATTTGGTCCATAGTCCAGTTACCAAACACATAAAATGCAATGTACAAAACCACAAAGCTATCTATCAACTGCGAGATAAGCGTACTGCCCGTTGCACGCAACCAAATCATCTTACTCCCTGTGATTTTGCGTAGGCGCTGAAAGACCGTAGCATCTAACAATTGCGCCACTAAGAAGGCTGTAATTGACCCCAGAATGATTCCTAAGCCCTGCCGGAAAATCATCGAAAAGGCATAGTCTATATTGAAATTATTGTTGCCTTTGTTGACATCAATCCAAAAATCGGCTGGTGACATTTTGGTAGCTGCAAAGATGATGATAAAGCTATAAGCAATAAAAATTGCGCCCAAGTAGGAGATTTTCTTCACGCCTTGCTTTCCAAAATACTCGTTGATGATGTCCGAAGTGACAAACACTACAGGCCACGGCAAGGCTCCTGCCGCTAAGTTGTAACCAAAAACAGACCCTAAAGGCATCAAAAACATGGCAACGCCTTCGCCCAAGGTATCTTTTACTGAAAAGATTTTGGCACCGATGATTTCGGCAACAATAGCATTGGTTAGAAACAAACCGGTGAGCACCAAAAACAAGGTTTGTTTCTTCGATGCAAACGTAGAACTTGCCATAAAAGAGGTGGTTATGAGGTAGTTTGAAACCAACTGGCGGTGTTCGGTTGGCTTTTTTATACTAACTTACCAACATGCCGTTTGGTTCAGCCAATTGAAGCATTTCCCGATTTTTAATGGTAGCACCAGTCAAAAAAGTTTTGATACGGTTCATGGCTATGGCTAACTCCTCAACGGTAGGAAGGAATACAATACGGAAATGGTCAGGTTTTACGTAGTTAAAACCCGTACCTGGGACTAATAACACACGCTGTTCGGCCAGCAAGTCATAGACAAACTCTTCGTCGTTTTTGAAATAAAATTGTTTCAAATCCAGTTTGGGAAACAAGTATAACGCCCCTTTGGGACGCACACACGTAACGCCCGGAATACTTGTCACCATATTGTAGGCCAGCTCCATTTGTTTGTACAAACGTCCGGTAGGAAGTACTAAGTCGTAAATGCTTTGATAGCCACCTAAAGCCGTTTGAATAGCGTATTGAGCTGGCACATTGCCACACAAACGAAGCGTAGCCAACAAATTTAACCCTTCGATGTAGGATTTGGCACGGTGCTTTGTCCCGCTTAACACCAGCCAGCCTCCTCTAAAACCGGCAGCCCGATAGTTTTTAGACAATCCACCGAAAGTGACGCAAAGTGTTTTTTCTGTAATAGTTGCCATTGGATGGTGTACGGCTCCATCATAGAGGATTTTGTCATAAATTTCGTCGGCAAACACAATCAGGTTGTGTCGTTCGGCAATTTCTGCTATTTTGACCAGTACTTCTTTTTCGTAAACGGCCCCTGTTGGGTTATTGGGGTTGATTAAGACAATCGCTTTGGTACGGCGAGTGATTTTTTTCTCAATATCATTAGTATCTGGATTCCATTCTGACTGCTCATCGCAAAGATAATGAACGGGTTTTCCGCCAGCCAAAGCAACTGATGTAGTCCAAAGCGGATAATCTGGCGATGGCACCAATACTTCGTCGCCATCGTTCATTAAGGCTTGCATGGTCAGCAAAATCAACTCACTTACCCCATTGCCAATATACACATCATCAAGGTCAACGCCTTTGATGCCCAAACTTTGGGTATAGTGCATAACGGCCTTTCTGGCCGCAAAAAGTCCCCGTGAATCGGCGTAGCCTTGGGCTTCACGCAAATTCACAATCATATCGTGAATAATTTCGTCAGGGGCATCAAAGCCAAACGGGGCAGGATTGCCGATGTTCAGCTTGATGATTTTGTAGCCCTGACTCTCCAATTCGAGCGCCTTGTCATAGGTAGCGCCACGAATCTCATAGCGTAGGTTGTCGAGTCGAGATGATTTTTGAAAGGACATAATGGTAACATGTTAAGGGGAACTACCCCCACGTATTGCCGCAAAGGTACGGAGTATTGAGAATAATATGGAAAAAGTGCTTCAGTATTCTGATTAGAAAGTGGCCTACTAATTCACATTACTGTTTTTTAGTCGTTATTGCTTGGTAATCCAGATAGGTTTTTCTGATGAATTCAAAAGTTTGATGGGCACATTTTTCCCAAGAATAGCCAGAAGCCCGCACAAAAGCCTTCTCGCTTAATTCTTTTCTTAACATGGGTTGGTTGATGAGTGCTTCGAGTACTTCTACCAAACTATCAGTTTGGGTAGGGTCAAAATAGAGTCCTGCGTCTTGGAGGGTTTCGGGCAGGGAACTTTGATTAGAACAAGCAATTGCCTTTTTCATGGCCATGGCTTCTAACAAAATCATTCCAAAGGTTTCGCAGCTCGACGCAAATACCACAATGTCAGCACGTTCATAAAATTCTTTCATGGTTAAGTAGGGGACTTCTCCATGATACGTAATGATGTCGCTTGAGGAAGGATTTGTCTTCAATACGGCTTGTAATTGCTCATAAGCCTGTTGACTGAAGATATAGCCCACTACATCTAAATGCACTTGATACCCCAGTAGGTGTAATTTGAGAATGGCCTCTGCTACTACCCACTGATTCTTATACAAATCTATGGTAGAAGGGTATAGAATACGAATCTGCGGTTTTCTGAGAGGTTCTGCAACAGGATGAGTATGCACAAAGTGCGTATTGATACCATGTGGTATGACCGTCGTGTTGTCTGCTGAAATGTTTATCTGCTTAAAGGCACTTGCTCTTGAGAATTGGGTCAGAAAAATGGTTCCATCGGCACGCTGGTAGGAGCGTTTGTGCAGACATGCTAAAATTTCTAATCGCAAACGGCTACTGGTAAAGCCATATAAGGCTCGAAGGGTTGGCTCAAACACCAATTGGTTTTGACAAATAGACACATACGGATGAAAGTTGGGACTGTTGGCAACAACGGTAAAGAGAATATCGCAGTGTTGGTGTGCTAATTTGCCTAAGCGGAATAGTTTCCAAAACGTAACACTCCAAAACGAGCCATTTAGTTGAGGAACATCAATGGTTCGGAGCCACGGGTATTTGGGCAATTGTGACAACACACGTGTATTGCCAAAAACAATGATTTCGGTAATCGAGTACTCCGATGGCTCTACATGATTCAATAATTCGATTAGATGATGAAGCACCCCACCAAAGCCAACACTCGAAGCATCAATTCCGACACGCATGAAGCTATACTTATAAAAAGATATAAAGATTTCAAAGGTATCACTCTTCTCCAAAAATCTAAAAATCTTATATCTAAAATCTTGTCTTCGTTTTATGATAAATTGCAAAAAGAGCCAACAGATAAAATTGTTGATTTGACATTTTTAAGTTAAATTCAGAACACCTTCTTTCTTTAAAATTTAAAAAATACAATTTTTTAGTTTTGTTTTTACCCATTTTGTAATGAATTTTTAAAAAAATACCAAAAATAAGTTTTCACATGTTTTTATTTTTTACAACTATTTCTCTACCTTTCGATAGTTTTTCAAGGAAAAGTAACGCAGCAAACTAATTTTTTCGTAACTTTCTATTTATTCTTGAAAAAGCACAATTTCATTCATTAACAAACATCATAACCACCAGGGTGTCATGTCAACTTCGATGAACCGTCGCAATTGGTTAAAAACTTCTGGCCTTTTAGCCTCTGGGCTTTCCATAGCTCCCAGTTTTCTTCAAAAGGCCGCTGCCAACCCTTCTTTGCAGCAAGAGTTATACGCTGACCTTTCACATGAGTTTCGGGCTATACAAGCCATGAACCACATGCCGCCCGCTGCGGTAAAAGCACGATTAGGAGCCAATGAAAACCCATGGGGGCTTTCGCCTAAGACCAAAGAAACCATTGTAAATACAATGGCAGAGGCCAATCGGTATCCGATGGGCGCTTTGAGAGAGCTTTATAAAGTAATTGCAGACAAAGAAGGAATCCCACTACCTCCTCCAGAAGATGGTTTTAAAGGAAGTACTAAAAGCTACATTAAACTAGGTTGTGGTTCTTCTGAATTACTAACAGCTTCGCTGATGTACTATGGTCAAAAAGGTACTATTATGGTAGCTGACCCAAGCTACATCTCTGGAAATGAGGAAAAAGTACCGATGGACAAAGTAAAACTCACCGCTGACTATCAGTACGATTTGGATGCAATGGCCGCCAAAGCTGACCCAGCCAAGCACAGTTTGATTTATATCTGCAATCCAAATAATCCAACTGGCAACATCATCCCTGCCGATAAGTTACGAGCCTTTATTGATAAAGTGTCGGACAAAGTACCTGTTTTGGTGGACGAAGCCTACATTGACTATGCCAAGGACCCCATTGTAGACTGCATGGTGGACAAAATCAAAGAAGGTAAAAATGTAATTATCCTGCGCACCATGTCGAAGCTCTATGCTTTCGCTGGAATGCGCATGGGTTATGCGTTAGGCAAACCTGAACTTCTGAATGGCCTTGGGCAATATACGCTTCAAGGATTTGGTTTGTCGGCACTTACCATTGCCGCAGCTATTACGGCCATGCAAGACAAAGACTACTCAAAACAGATTTTGACCAATACCGCTGAATCGAAAGAGTACTTGTTATCATTCTTGAAATCAGCGGGTTATACCGCCGTGCCGTCCTACACCAATTTTGTACTGTTCCCCATCAAAATGAAAGGGATGGAACTAACCAACAAAATGCGCCAAGATGGTGTGATGGTACGCAACTGGTTTTTTGATGCCCAACACTGGTGCCGAGTTTCGATTGGAAAAATGGACGAAATGAAGGCATTTACCGAAAGCTTCACCAAGATTGTTTCATAACCCAACCTACCTATACCCAGCGAGTCAGCTTGATTCGCTGGGATTTTTGTTACTATTTGGGTCGAAATAATTGAGTACATGACAAGAAGAGACTTCATTAATCAAGCTACGGCCGCTTCGGGTTCGGGATACATGGCTATGATAGCCTTAGGCATCTTACCAGCAGCCCCAGCTAAGGTATTTTCTCTGACCCCTTCCGAAAAAGCTTCTAAGAAAATCATCATTTTGGGTGCAGGATTAGCTGGCCTTTGTACTGCCTATGAACTTGGCAAATTGGGTTATGATTGCACTATTTTGGAAGCCAGAAGTCGAGTAGGTGGTCGTGTTTGGACAGTACGTGGAAGTACTACCGAAACTGAAATTGACGGCCAGGCTCAAACTTGCCGCTTCGACGAAGGTCATTATCTCAACGCAGGAGCCGCACGGATTCCCCATCATCACCAACTTACAATTCACTATTGCCGTGAGCTGAAGGTTCCGCTTGAGATTTTTGGTAATTTTAACGAGGCTGGCTATTATTACTCTGAAAATCAAGTAGGTAGTTTGGCCAATCAACGAGTTAGAGCCCGAGAAATCCATGCCGATATGCGTGGGTATATGTGTGAGCTATTGGCCAAAGCCGTTGACCAGCAAGCCCTTGACTTGCCAATGACCAAAGAAGACGTTGACAGACTCCTGACTTGGCTCAAAGAAGAGGGCGATTTGAACGATAAGAAACTGTACAAAGGTTCTGAACGACACGGCTACAAAGTTCGGCCAGCTGGAGGAAATCAATCGGGAGAAATTGCTTCAGCCTATCAGCTCAAAGACATCATCGAATCTGGTCTGACACATCCAGCATTTGCCAATGTGGGTGAATACACTTACCACCAGCAGCCCGTCCTTTTGCAACCCGTTGGAGGAATGGATGCCATTCCGAAAGCGTTTGCCAAAGCCTTGGCTCCAAAAATCAAGTTAGAATCCGAAATCACGGCTATTCGTAAAACGCAACCGGGTGTTCGGATTGAGTATTTAGACAAAAAAACAGGTAAGAGAGAGGCGGTTTCTGCCGATTTTTGTATTTGTACTTTACCCTTACCTATTTTAAAAAACATTGAATCGGATCTATCGGGCGATGTAAAGCGTGCCGCTGATTTTGTGCCTTACATGGAAACGTGTAAAATCGGTATTCAATTTAAACGCCGTTTTTGGGAAGAAGATGACTCTATTTTTGGTGGAATTACCAAGACCAATATGGATATCACGCAACTTTTTTATCCATCATACGGTTTTTTGGGAGCAAAAGGAGTTATCAAAGGGATGTATAACTTTCATGAACGAGCCCACAAAATTGGAAATTTGTCAATTGAAGAACGCCAAAAAGTAGCATTAGAGCAAGGCTCAAAAATTCATCCACAATACGCCACCGAATTTGAAAATGCGTTTTCGTTGGCTTGGCACAAAATTCCTTACAGCAAAGGTGGTTGGGCCACTTACACAGCTTCCCAGCGTCAGCGAATGTATCCAGCCTTATTGGAACCTGACGGCGAGATTTATTTTGCTGGTGAGCATTGTAGTTACCTAACCGCTTGGATGGCAGGGGCTTTTGAATCGGCTCGTTTGGTAGTTCAGAAACTTCACGAACGAGTAAGTAAAGGGTAGTTTCCAGCTTTCTTGAATAATGTGGTCATAATTTTAATTCATTTTTCGGTTTTTGTCGCAGTATCACTTCATCTTTTAAATTGTTTGGTTCTTACCTCATTGGGAGAACTTTTGAGTACAACAAACAACAAAACCTTTTTTGCATATGAATCGTATTCTGTTTACGCTGATATTGACACTTTTTGGATTAGTTGGTTTTGCTCAAGAGGGCGAAAAACGACCTATGCAAGTAGCTGACTATGAAGGTGTCAAGAAAATCACCATCCAAAACATCGAGAAAGACACCTATATCAAATCGAGTCCCTATGTGTTGGACAGAAGTTTACAGCCCTTTGTCTTCAAATTCTCGGACGGCAACACTCGAAAAGTCTATCTTTACAAGCTTTATGAAAGCGAGAAAATGGGCGAATTGGGTATGGTAGCCATCTATACCACTGCAAAGGACAATAAGAAGGTAATCATTCCGATACCGTCGCCCGATGCGGTAGGGGAAGTTTGGGGAAAATACATTGATGATTTGAAATATGGTGAACGTGATAACAATGGACTCTCCTCGTGTTTGGCTTTTGTTCTGACTAAAGCAGGCGTTGGAGGCGCAACTGCTGCGTCAGGAAAAGAAGAAGATAAGTATGAGTACTGTTTCCCTGCCGAAAGCCAAGTAATGCTTGCGGATGGAGGATCAAAGTCCATTTCACAACTCCAGCCAGGAGATCGAATCTTATCTTTTGAACCCACTTCAAAACAGTTTACTGTCTCAACGGTACAAAGGTTAGCTATTCACCAAAATCGTACCTTTTCATTGGTACAATTAGGCCTAATAAAGGCCTCTGAGCGCATTTCAACAGGGCCTGCCCAATGGGACATCAAAACGATTGAAGCCACTGCTAACCATCCGATTTATACAGTCACTGGCAAAAAATCAGTGGAACAGCTTGAGGTGGGTGAAAAGGTCTATTTGCTAGAAGATGGACGTGTTAGCGAATACGAAGTATTTGTCAAACAAACAGACAAACGCAACGTTTCAGAAGTATTCAACGTAGTTGCCGATAAGCCAACCTATTTTGTAAATGGGGTATTGGTATTTGTAAAATAGAACCCTTAACTAAACTATCTATACCGAGTGGCTGCTACTTCTTGTACAGCCACTTTTTTGTCTATTTTACTTCTAAACTTGATCCATCTGGTTTGTACCACTCCCCTACTTCGTTTTGCATAGCTATGGTCAATTTATTCAGTAAATCAGGTTTGACTTTAGCAAGATTTGTTCGCTGGGCAGGGTCTTTTGAAAGATCATACAATTGAAACTCCGAAGATAACCCTAACTCAATATTCACTTCCTTTAACACCGCATTGCCTTTGTAAGGAGGAATTAACACATAGTTTCCTCGCCGATAAGCCAATTTCCCTGATGCTTCCAATACCAAATCCTTTCGACCTTTGGTTGAAATACCCATAAATTCAAGTAAATAATTCTGGCCATCATTGGCTGGAACAGGTGCTTTTACCAAACTACCCAAGCTAGCCATAAAATCAAGTTGACAGAGTAGTGCATTTGATACACTGGGGCGAATATGGCTTTTCCAATATACCAACAAGGGCACTTTGGTTCCTCCTTCAAAGAGGCTATATTTCCCCCCTCGAAGTCCTCCAAATGGGTCATGAGTGCCTACTTTTTCTACTGCCTCATCGTAGTATCCATCATTCAAGACAGGACCGTTATCGCTCGAAAAAATAATCAGTGTGTTCTGAACGATACCCTTTTCTTCCAATTTTTTGAGCAGTTGACCAACACACCAATCAGCTTCCAAAATAGCATCACCCCTAGCCCCCATACCCGATTTACCTACAAACCGAGGATGCGGCACACGAGGCACATGTGGCTGGTGGAGAGCATAATACAAAAAAAACGGCTGTCGAACTGGGTCATTCTGGTCAATCACCTTCAACGCTTCGTTTAAGAAAACATCTGCCATGTCTTCGTCGTGCCAAAGGGCAGATTTTCCGCCTTTCATGTAGCCAATTCTTGGAATTCCGTTGTGTACACTTTGGTTGTGTCCATGATGCCATTTTTGTTTTGTCATCAGTTCAGGGTTTGAAAGCGCTGTGGGCTCACCTGTAAAATTTTGCTGATAACTCACAGATAAGGGGTCGTTGGCTTGTAACCCTTGTACCTTTCGGTTATGAATAAATACCGTCGGCACACGGTCGGTAGTTGCTGCCATGATAAAAGACTCGTCAAAACCTAGGTCATTAGGCCCCTCAAGGATGCTTTTATTCCAATCCAAATTCCCGTTACCTAGTCCTAAATGCCACTTTCCTACCACGGCTGTCCGATACCCAACTTTTTTGAGCATTTTGGGCAGCGTGACGATAGAGGTATCAATAAGCAAGGGGGCATCACCTGCCAAAATTTTTGCTTTTGGGTTTCGCCAAGGGTAAATACCCGTTAATAAGGCAAAACGACTTGGCGTACAAGTAGCAGAAGTAGCATAAGCATTGGTGCATCTCAGTCCGCCGCTAGCTAGCTTGTCAAAATTGGGAGTATGTAGCTTTCCTTTTTGATAGGCACTTACATCGCCAATTCCTAAATCATCCAAATAAATGAGAATGATGTTGGGTTTCGGTAAGGAAACTGGCGTGTAGCCAAGGCTACAACACAAGAGAAGTAACCAACAGATAGGTTTGAGGAGAAGCTTCATTTTCAAGGTGACTTTTGACTAGCTTCAAAGATAGAAGGATTCACGCAAAAGGCATACATCGCTATTTGCACTATTAAATATAGCTTTTCAAAAAAAGAATACCATTTCAATGTCAAAAAACAAAACAGGCAAAATCTTTCGATTTCGCCTGTTTATTTATAAAAATGGGATTGAGATTTAGGCTATCGAAAACATCGAAACTGCTTTAGCTTCGAGTTTGGTCTGACCATTGTTTAACCAACTATCAGCAGCACGAGCTGCTTCACGACCTTCTGATATAGCCCAAACTACTAGCGATTGACCTCTGCGCATATCGCCAGCAGCAAAAATGTTTTCAATACTGGTTTGATAGTGCTCGGTTTTTACATTGCCACGGTCATCTAATTGAAGGCCCTGTTTACGCAAGTCGTTGAGTAAACCTTCGTGTTGTGGATGCAAGAAACCTGCTGCAATCAATGCCAAATCACAAGGAATTACTCGTTCGTTTTTGTCGGCACGTTCCATTTTACCATCACGGAGCTCATACGCAATATCCGAAATACGCAAATGGGTGAGTTTTTCGCCATCTCCAATAAATTCCTTCACATTGATAGACCAATGGCGCTCACAGCCTTCTTCGTGTGAAGTCGAAGTGCGCTTTGTAAGCGGCCAGTTAGGCCAAGGGGTCGAAGTATGGCGTTTTTTGTAATAGGGATCTTTTTTGTCGTCAATATCAGGCATTGGCAATACTTCTACTTGCGTAATAGAAGCCGCTTTATGACGGTTCGAGGTACCTACGCAGTCAGAGCCCGTATCACCTCCCCCAATTACTACTACGTGTTTGTCAGTAGCATAAATCTCACCATGTTGATAAGGCGCACCTTGGTGGTCGTTCACACGCTCAATATTGGCTACTCGCTTGTTTTGTTGGCTCAAAAACTCCATAGCAGGGTACAAACCTTTGCCGAGGTATTCGTTCCAACCTTTGATTTGGATAGGGCGAGGCACTGTTGACCCTCCGCAAAGCAACACTAAATCAAAGTTTTCAACTAATTCTTCTGCCGTGATGGTCACGCCTACGTTGGCATTGGTCAAAAAAGTAATGCCTTCAGCTTTCATCACCTCTACTCGGCGGTCAATTACTGATTTATCCAACTTAAAATCAGGAATTCCGTAGCGAAGCAAGCCTCCAATTTGGTCGGCACGTTCAAAAACGGTAACGGTATGCCCTGCCTTATTGAGTTGGTCGGCTGCGGCCAAACCAGCTGGCCCTGAACCAACCACAGCAACGGTCTTGCCTGAACGAGATTTGATTTCTTTGGGTTTGACCCAGCCATTTTTATAGGCTTGTTCAATGATTGATTTTTCGATGTACTCAATCGTCACAGGGGGTTTGTTGATACCCAAAACACACGATGCTTCACAAGGTGCAGGGCAAATACGACCAGTGAATTCAGGAAAATTGTTGGTCGAAGCCAAAATTTCGTAGGCTTGTTGCCAATTCGACTCCCAAACAGCATCGTTAAATTCAGGAATAATGTTACCAAGCGGACAGCCGTTGTGACAAAACGGTGTGCCACAATCCATGCATCGAGCCGCTTGCAATTGGGTTTTGTCAGGACTCAAATCCACTTCAATCTCTTTGTAATCATGCAGGCGTGTTCCTACCTCACGCTTTTGAGGCTGCTCACGATTATATTCTAAAAATCCAGTTGGTTTTCCCATAGTATTCGTTGTCTTTTTCGGTTACCAGTTGTCTAGCTGAAAGGTTTTGTTATCGCTTCCAACTTTTACTGTTTACTTTTTTAGTGATGAACTACTTCGACTTGGATGTCACGATAAACCACATTTTTATCGGCCAATTGCTCCGAGAACGTCAGTCCTCGTTTCTGTAGCGCATTCTTAAAGTCGGTAGGCATTACTTTGACAAACTGAGCAATTACTTCTTCAAAGTTTTCTAAAATGTAACGAGCCACGTCCGAATTGGTTTTTTCTAAGTGGTTTTCAACGTACATTTTCAAGATGTTTTGGTCTTCGGGACTAAGCGATTCTACACCTACCATTTCCATGTTAACCTTTGAGCGGAAATCACCCTGCTTATCCCAAACGTAGGCCACTCCACCCGACATTCCGGCTCCGAAGTTTCTGCCTGTTTCGCCTAAAATAACCACCAAACCTCCTGTCATGTACTCGCAGCCGTGGTCGCCAATACCTTCTACGACTACCTTAGCTCCTGAGTTACGTACACAGAAACGTTCACCAGCCATTCCTCGCAAATACGCCTCGCCCGAAGTTGCTCCATAAAACGAAACGTTTCCGACGATGCTATTGCGAGATGGATCAAATTTGGCACTATGGTCTGGATACACGATAAGTTCAGTTCCGCACAAGCCCTTGCCTACGTAATCGTTGGCGTCGCCTTCAAGTTCTAAGGTGATGCCATTGCAAGCAAACGCCCCAAAACTCTGACCCGCCGTACCTTTGAATTTGTAGTGAATGGTGCCTTTGGGCAGTCCTTTACCACCGTATGCCTTCGTAATTTCATTGGATAACATCGTTCCAATGCTACGGTTCACGTTGATGACTTCGAATTCACCATATACTTTTTCACCCAATTGAAGCGCTGGTTGTGCTTTTTCTATTAATGCCCAGTCAATTTGCGCCTCCAAGCCGTGGTCTTGCTCTTCTTGTTTGTAGAGGGCTACATCAAGCGACATGGGCTCTTTGTACAAAACCGCCGAAAGGTCAAGATTTTTATATTTCCAGAAATCAATATCATCACGCATTTCCAAACGGTCCGACTGACCAACCATTTCGTTGATGGTACGGAAGCCAAGTTCGGCCATGATTTCTCGAACTTCTTGAGCCAAGAAACGGAACATATTTACGACATGGTCAGGGTTGCCTGTAAACAAGGCTCGAAGTTCTGGGTTTTGAGTAGCCACACCCACAGGGCACGTATTCAGATGACACTTACGCATCATGATACAACCCATAGTTACCAAAGCTGCTGTAGCTACGCCCCATTCTTCGGCACCCAGTAAGGTAGCAATTACAATATCACGACCTGTTTTGAGTTGACCATCGGCCTGAATGGTCACCCGTCCACGCAATTTGTTACGAACTAAGGTCTGATGTGTTTCAGCCAAGCCCAACTCCCAAGGCAATCCAGCATGACGAATAGATGACAGCGGCGAAGCCCCTGTACCACCATCATGGCCTGCAATCAAAATATGGTCGGCATGCGCTTTGGCAACCCCTGCGGCTACCGTTCCAACGCCTGCTTCTGACACCAATTTGACCGAGATCCGGGCTGCACGATTGGCATTTTTAAGGTCAAAAATCAACTGTGCTAAGTCCTCAATCGAATAAATATCGTGGTGAGGTGGTGGAGAAATCAATCCAACACCTGGCGTGGAATGACGAGTACGACCAATCCAGTCGTCCACTTTATGACCTGGTAACTGACCACCTTCGCCGGGTTTGGCTCCTTGTGCCATTTTGATTTGAAGCTCTCTGGCGTTGGTAAGGTATTCGGCTGTTACTCCAAATCGTCCAGAAGCCACTTGCTTGATGGCCGAGTTGAGGCTATCGCCATTGGCCAACGGGATATAGCGGATGGGATCTTCGCCACCTTCACCGGTGTTCGATTTCCCACCGATACGATTCATGGCAATGGCCAAGGTCGTATGCGCTTCGTAGCTGATTGAGCCAAACGACATGGCCCCTGTAGCAAACCGCTGCAAAATGTTTTCGATAGGCTCCACTTCATCTATCGAAATAGGCTTTGACTTCTTAAACTTCAACAAACTTCGCAAGGTGATGGCCTTGTCGGCTTGGTCATTTACAGCTTTGGTATATTTTTTAAATTGCTCAAAATTCCCTGTCTGTGTAGAGTGTTGCAGGGCATGAATGGTCGCAGGATTAAACAAATGCACCTCGCCCCGCTGTTTCCATTGATATACCCCTCCTACTTCTAAACGAGCTGCTGAATTTTGCTCCCCAGGAAACGCATTTCGATGCCGTACTAACACTTCACGCTGAATATCTGACAAAGTCATGCCACTAATGCGTGATACAGTTCCGGTGAAGTAACGGTCAATTACGTCTTTGCTCAAGCCTACTGCCTCAAAAATCTGCGCTCCTTGATACGACTGCAAGGTAGAAATACCCATTTTTGAGAAAATCTTGAGTAATTCGCCATTAACTGCCTTAATGTAGTTTTGATAGAGTTTCTGAACAGGATACTGCACATCAAGTTGTTTTTTCTCAAACATCCCAGTAATGGTCTCAAAAGCCATGTATGGGTTAACAGCCGCTGCACCGAATCCAATCAAGGTAGCAAAATGGTGGGTTTCCCACACGTCGCCTGCCTCCACAATAAGCCCTACTTTGGCACGTAAACCTTTGCGGCTCAGGTAGTGATGCACCGCCGCAGTAGCCAATAACGACGGAATTGGAGCATGGTTACTATCAACACCACGATCAGAGAGCAAAATGATTTGGTAATCATCCAACACAGCATCTTCTGAATACCGACAGATACGTTCAATTGCTGTTTCGAGCGAGTCTGACCCTCCATTCGCACGGAAGGTGATATGAATAGTTTTGGTAGTAAAATGTTTGGTATCAATGTGTCTAATCTTCTCCAACTCTTTGTTAGTAAGCACGGGTTGTTGAAGTTCTAACACCTTACAATGCTCAGCTGTTTCGCTCAACAAGTTCTGAAAACCACCCACATAACTAATCAAAGACATAATCGCACGTTCTCGAATTGGGTCAATCGGAGGGTTAGTTACCTGAGCAAAGAGTTGTTTGAAGTAATGACTCAAATGCTGGCTTTGTTGCGAAAGTACCGCCAACGGCGTATCCACCCCCATTGAACCAATGGCCTCTTTGCCTGTTTCAATCATTTGTTTTACCACAAAGCGAATGTCTTCGCTAGTAAAACCAAATTCTTGTTGACGAGTCAACAGCGCTTGTTCATACGGATGTTTCCACTCGCCAAGTGGTTCGGGCAAATCACTCAATTTGATTTTGTATTGCTTCAACCATTCGGCATAAGGCTGTTGAGCGCAAATAGAAGCCTTGAGTTCGTCGTCAGGGATGATGCGACCTTGCTCCATGTCCACGATGAACATTTTACCGGGCTGCAAACGGCCTTTTGAAACCACTTTGGCAGGGTCAACGTCGAGGACACCAGCTTCTGAAGCCATGATGACGGTATCATCGTCAAGCACCCAGAAGCGGCTTGGGCGCAAACCATTACGGTCGAGCGTAGCACCGATGATTTTACCGTCGGTAAACGAAATCGAAGCAGGGCCATCCCAAGGGTCCATCAAGGCAGCGTGGTATTCGTAAAATGCCTTGCGGTCTTTGTCCATGTGCTCGTTGCCATCCCACGCTTCAGGCACGAGCATCATCATCACATGTGGTAGCGAGCGGCCTGCCATGTATAGCAACTCGATGGCGTTGTCGAGCATCGCCGAATCCGACTGGCCGGGTTGGCAAATCGGCAATACCATTTCGAGTTCTTCTTTGCTGAATTTTGTGGACTCAAACAGCGCTGATTGAGCTTGCATCCAGCTAACGTTGCCTTTTACGGTGTTAATTTCGCCGTTGTGCGCAATAAAGCGGAATGGTTGGGCCAACTTCCATTCAGGAAACGTATTCGTAGAGAATCGACTATGAACAATAGCAAAAGCTGAGGTGACTGAATCGTTTGACAAATCAGGGAAATAAGGCGTCACCTGCATGGTGGTTAGCATCCCTTTATATATAATAGTGCGGCAAGAAAGCGATGCGAAATAGAATTTTTGGTCAACTCCTTTGACGGTCTCATTAATCAGCCGTGATGAAAATTGGCGAAAAACATACAATTTTCGCTCAAAATCCATTTCATCAGTAATGGTAGAAGGCCGCTTTATGAATAATTGCTCCATTTGTGGCTCATTACGAGCCGAATCTGCTCCTAAATCGCCATTATCAACGGGTACAATACGGTACCCGATTATCTCAAGACCTAATTTTTTTGCCTTTCGGGCTAGTACTTCTTTGCACTCATCACGCACGATGGTGTTTTTGGGAAAATACACCATCCCTACACCATACTCACCAGCAGGGGGAAGAGCAAAGCCTAATTTGGAGGTTTCTTCTAAGAAAAACTCATGAGGTATTTGCAGCAAAATACCCGCCCCGTCGCCAGTGTTAGGATCGCACCCACAAGCTCCTCGGTGGTCCATCCGCTCGAGCATCGTAATGGCATCCCGAACAATCTTGTGCGAACGACGTCCTTTGAGGTGTGCTCTAAAGCCAATACCGCAGGCATCATGTTCAAACTCGGGGCGGTAAAGCCCTTGAAATGGTTGTTCAGTTAGGTCTGTCATAGTGGTAATAATTTCGCTTGTAGCTTTTACAAAAACTTCAAAAAAGGGTCAAGGCAATCTGCTACTACAAAATTTCAAGAATAATGTGGTCTTGCAAGATATTTCTCATTGGCATTGCAAGTTAATAAATAAAAAATTTCGAAAAAACACGCTTTTTCAAAATAAAATCTTGTCAAGGCCAATTTTTAAATTTATCAATAATTTATCTTTGATTTATCATATTTGTAAAATTTACAATCTTTTATTGAAGATATTTAAAAATTAAAATTCTTAAGAATCAAATTTACGTTTCCCTCAAAAACAGGTTTAATTTTTTATTATTTTCTTCCCAAAAAATGGATTTTCTCAAAAAAGAGGTTGAAAAAAGTGATATTTCACTAAAATTCTAAAAAAAACAAAAAAAGTTTGTCCAAAATGGCAAGTTTTTTAGAACTTCAACTAGCTAGGTTAAAATAGTGTAAAAAAATATAAAAATAAGTCTATACACTCTTACTAGATTTTCCCAACTTCGAAAATCAACCGCACCCTAAAAACACTTTTAACCAGAAAACTCCACGAAACTTATAAAAGGAATCTCTCTTCCGTTTTGTGTATTGGTTACTACTTTTAAGAACTTTCTACAAGTGCTCTCTGCTTGCTGATACGTGAAGACAGATTAACTTGTGACCTCGTTCTTTTTTTAGTAAAAAACATATACTTTTACACAATAGTACTTGGCATTGCATAGTTCTATCCATAAAAAAGTCCGTTTGTCAAGTTGAAACAACCGTTAGTTCAAAAAACCTATGCCAATGTAGTGACGTCTATTACCTTTGAATCAAAATCAAACATAGCCATGAACAATCGCCGATTACAACGAATCCCTGCTAATGCCGTATTGGGTGGAGTAGCTGCTGGCGTAGCCGATTATTTCCAAGCCGACCTCACTTTAGTACGTGTCATTTTTGTATTGTTAGGTTTCTTTACGAAAGGTTTTCCTTTCGTCTTAATTTACTTGGTTCTTTGGTTTGCATTACCCAAAGCACCAGTCGATTACGTTTATGTTCAACCAACTTCAACCCCAAACCCTTTTGAATCCATGAGCTCTCGAAACAAAAACTCCAATGTATTGGGTGGTATCATCCTTATTGTACTAGGTCTTATCTTTTTGTTTGACCAATACGATATTTTCTACTGGATTCGTATTGACAAATTGTGGCCTATCTTCTTGATTATCCCTGGTATTTATCTATTGACCAAGGATAAAATCAATCCTTCAGATGACTCTAAAGCCGAATAGCTTGCCAATAGAAGTCACTGAACGATTTGATTCAAATCCGTTTCACACCAAAAAACTAACCATTCTCACATTGCCATGAACTCAAAAAACCTTATCCCCGGGCTTATTTTAGTAGCGTTGGGGGTGCTTTTTCTGGCCGATAACTACGATATTTTCGAGGTAAGTTGGCACTCAGTTTTCAGACTTTGGCCGTTGTTATTGATTGTTTTGGGCGTTAATGCCTTACTGGGCAAACGAAGCCCCGCTGCCACCGGAATTACCATTGTTTTATTGTGTATTGCCATTCCGGCAGCCATTATCTCCAATGTTACAGACGATTGGCGCCATCATGGCCGCCACTGGAGTTGGGATCATGACAATGATGACGACGAAGATGACTACAAAAACGAAAGCCGTGATGATTCTGATGACGACGAGGATATTTCGACTAGTGAAATTCACCAATCGTTTAATGAACCTTCGGATGCGTCCATCAAAACAGCCTCTTTTTATATGAATGGAGGTGCTGCCAAGTTTGTCATCGGAAGTACTTCTTCCAATTTGGCCGATGCCAAAGCCGATCTTAATTTTGGTAAGGGCTATGATTTCACAAAGGTGGTCAATGGCAATAATGCAGAATTGAAACTGAAATGGAAAGAAGGCGACCATCACATCAATATTGATGACAAGAATGAAAATGACCAAAATAAAGTATCGGTACAGCTTAACAACAACGTGGAGTGGGACTTAGATATTGAGATTGGGGCAGGAACCGCCGACTTTGACTTGAGTCAAAACATCATCAAAAGTCTAAAATTGAAAACTGGAGTTACTGACTCTGAAATAAAATTGGGTGATAAAGCTGCTGAAACTACCGTGAAGGTAGAATCTGGAGTGGCTCAAGTGGAGCTTCAAATCCCATCATCTGTAGGTTGTAGAATCCGAGTTGATGGAGCCTTAAACGGTAAAGACTTTGAGGGATTTATCAAAAATGGCGATACCTACGAAAGTCCTAATTATAGCACCGCCGCCAAAAAAATAAATGTAGAGTTTGATGGCGGACTTTCTAATCTTAAAGTGAAGAAGTATTAATCTTCTCTGCTACTAATCTTCAACAAGCTCCAAATCGAAACAGATTTGGAGCTTGTTGTTTACGTCTTTCGCCACAAAGGCTTTGGCCGTGCATCATAAGCCACAATAATAATCGTAACCTCGTTCGGCCCAGTAGTCGGCTGGTTTGTTGTTGTCAAAAAAGATAGTTCCTACTCTCTTGAGGTGTTTGACACCATATTTGACAGGAATAATCAAGCGTAAGGGGGCGCCATGACTGATACTGAGCGGCTGACCATTCATTTCATAGCTTAAAATGGTTTGAGGATGCAAGGCACTTGGCATATCAATGCCTACATAATACTGACGATCAGGCGTAACCATACCAACGTATTGACAATCAACTTCTTGAGTCAAACCAAAATGCAACAATACATCCGATAACTTCACTCCTGCCCATGCACTGATTTGACTCCAGCCTTCGATGCACTTAAACTCAAAAACAACTTCAGTTTTAGGCAATTTTCGTAAATCATCCAACGAAAGCTGAAGGATTTCGCCGTTCAATCGCTTGATTTGCAAAGTCCAGCGTGGGGCATCAGGCGGAAAGGGGTTCAGCCCTACCCTTCCGTTGATACGGACTATTTCGGCAGCCTCGGTGCGAGTATATTCTTGAACCAATCGCTTTGGACTATACAAGGCTTGAAACAGTTTTTCATTGACTTCTAACCCTTCTCTCAACGGCTTCAAGATACTTCCCGTCAGTTGCATAGACTTGGGTTGCTGATGAAGCCAACGCCATGCTGCATAGCCAGCCCCTCCTGCCACAGTGAATACGGCATAAGAAATCCAAGTTCGACGAGCAAAATCGGTTGGTATAGGTTGCACTTCTGCCTTTGTCATTTCAACGCCTGTAATCATAGCATTAAAGTTGTTCCATCCAGCTCGTATGACTTGTAATAAATGGATTACAAAGAATATTACGTACCCAATGGTAAGATAAAAGTGAACCAAGCGAGCTGTTTTATAGCCTCCAAACAAAAACATAAGCCATTGATATTGAATGGGTTTGTAGATAGCAAAACCTGTTAACACACTACCTACCCCCATCACAATAATCATCGTATAAGCCAAACGTTGTGCCGCATTGTATTTAATAAAAGAGGGAGCTGTTTTACGAATTTTTAGATCGTGCAAAAGCACCTGCCAACTATCTCTGAGCGTATTTTTTTGAGGAACTAAATACCGCCATTCTCCTGACACCAAGGTGTAGGTCACATACATAAAGCCGTTGAGTATAAACAGCCACATAAATACAAAGTGATAGGCCATGCCCTCAGCCAAACGATAGGGCAGATTCAGTAATTTATAAACCCATTCTGGAAAAAAATGAAAGAGGCGGTACTCACCAATATCTATGGAATACACCCGATTGGCCCAATAAATCATCAGCCCACTCCAAATCATAATGGTAAGGAGCGGAAAATTGAACCAATGCATCCAGCGAATGGCCAGCGGGTGTTTTTTGATGATTTTTTTTGCCATGGGTATTCTCTTTTAGGTTTCAAATGTATAGCTGTCCCTCTAAATACCCTGTCAGGTAGCTGACATTTGTACTGAAATTGAATATACGAAAAGAATCCCTTAGCGGTTGGTTACGTAGTGCGTACATACACCTCCCGTTGGGGGAAAGGAATAACAATTTGGTTAGCTTGAAACTTTTCGATAATCGCCGCCCGCAGGTCGCTTTTAATTGTATCAATTTCAAAAACATCTTCTGCAAAAAAATACAAGCGTAACTGCACACCAGACTCCTGAAAATCAGCTACTTGAACATTAGTCATGGAATAATTCTTTACTTCGGGGTGCTCCTGGGCGCAGGCCAAAAGCAGGCTTTCTGCTATCCGAATATTGGTGGCATAAGCCACAGTTACGGCAATATCAAATTGAACAGGAGTTTTTAGATGTGTAAAATTGATTACGATGTCCCGTGTGATTTTAGAGTTCGGAATCAATAGGTGGTAGCGGTCGCTTGTCAGTACTTCGGTATAGCGAAGTTTTACGGCCAACACTCTACCAATGACTTGCTCCACTTTAATCACATCGTTGACCTTGATGGTGCGATCCACCAAAATAATAATCCCCGAAATAAAGTCTTCAAACAAATGCTGCAACCCAATACCAACCCCTACCATTAAGGCAGCAGTACTGGCAATCAAGAAGTTAAGCTGAAACCCTAAAAGCTCCAAGCAAACTCCCAAGGCTACCACAAAGGCAATGTACCGAGTAAGTTGATAAATGGCGTAATGAACCGACAGGTCAATGTATCGTTTCTTCACTTGCCGATTCAAGAACCCTTTGAATAACAATAACATCAAATGGGTTAGCCCTCCTACTATTAAAACCAAAATAATTTTGGCTGGAGTTAATACAAACGAACTCCATCGCAATAACTCATAATTCAGAAAATCGTTAAGGCTTTGTCTCAGTTCTTCCATGTTTTTGGGATAATCACTCGGTACTCAACAATGATTTAGAATTAATCACACACTTTAGTAGCAAAGGTAATTTTTTATACTAAACTACTTGTTTGGAGTTCTCGTCCAGCGGTTGACATCACGCACAAGTCGCAAGAATAATTGTTTTAGTCGCTACCCTTCTTCAAAAGTTTCACAATTATCACTACCTTTTGCAAAAAAAGCACTTCATAATGGTACGAAAATTACTCCTAACCCTCGGATTGGGGCTTTTTTGCAGTTTATTATATGCACAAACGGTCACTTTCCCTCGCAACGATGTAGCCGACGAACGGCTAAATCTCTACGCATTTACCAATGCCACTATTTATGTTACTCCAACGGAAATCCTCGAAGGCGGCACCCTGCTCATTAGAGGGGCTTTTGTGGAAGCAGTTGGCAAAGACCTCAAAATCCCAACGGGTGCTATCGTAATTGACTGCAAAGGTAAGCGCATTTACGCCGGTTTAGTAGATTTAGATTCTGACTATGGTATGCCAGAGGTTCGTCGTCAGCAAGGCGGAAACTTTTTTGCCGGAGCAGCACAATCTACCAAAAAAGGCGCTTATGGCTGGAATGCCGCCATCCAGCCCGAAACCAATGCGGAAGAAGTTTTTGCGATCAACGTCCAAAAAGCTGACGAGCTTCGAAAATTGGGTTTTGGAGCAGTGTTGGCCTTTCCACACGACGGTATCGTTCGGGGTACTTCGGCCCTGATTGCTCCCATCGAAGACGTTGAGCAAAACGCTGTTCTAAAAGGAAAAGTTTCAGCACATTACTCGTTTAACAAAGGGAGCTCTACCCAAGCGTATCCCAACTCTATGATGGGTTCGGTTGCCTTGCTTCGCCAGACTTATTACGATGCGCAATGGTACAAGCGTGCTATGAACAAAACCGAGCATAACATTTCGCTCGACCATTTCAACCACATACAGAGTTTGCCGCAAATTTTTGAAACAGACGACCGATTCGGCGTGATGCGAGCAGACAAGATTGGTGATGAATTTGGGGTACAATATATCATCAAATCGGGCGGCGACGACTACCAGCGTTTAGACGAAATCAAAGCAACAGGAGCGTCGTTGATTGTACCACTCAATTTTCCACAAGCGTTTGATGTCGAAGACCCTTGGGATGCCGGTGCGGTTTCACTGGCCGAAATGAAACACTGGGAAATGGCTCCTGCCAATGCAGGAACACTGACTAAGGCGGGTATTACCTTTGCGCTCACCACAGCAGGCTTACGCAACAAGGCTGATTTTTGGGCTAATCTTCGTAAGGCTATCGAGTACGGGTTACCCGAAGCCGAAGCCCTAAAGGCACTCACCACCACCCCAGCTACCTTAATCAAATGTGAAGAAAAAATTGGTTGCTTAAAGCCTGGCTGCTATGCTAACTTGCTGATTACAAGCGACAATCTCTTCAAGGCAGATAACATCATTCACGAAAATTGGATTAAAGGCAAGCGCCATATCTTGAACGACATGACCTTGGCCGACATTCGTGGACAATACGACATGAAGGTAGGTGACCGTGCCATGAAGCTCAATATTTCGGGCAAAATCGGAACACCAGACTATCAAATTGTCATCAGCGACAGTATTCGGGTTACACCTAAGGCTACTCGCTACAACAATTTATTGTCTATGACCTATTCGGTAGGTCGAATGCCCGGTACCATTCGCCTGTCAGGATATTTGGATGGTAAAGATTTTAAAGGTGACGGCGAAATGCCTAACGGTACACCTGTAAAATGGTCGGCAGTTTATAAAGAACCCGCTAAAGAAACAGCCGCTCGCCCCGATACAACTCGCCCTCGTACGCCCGAAATCGGCAAAGTGTTGTATCCGTTTATCGCTTTTGGTAATGAGCAAAAACCAAAAGTAGAAACGATTTTATTTAAAAATGCCACCGTTTGGACCAACGAAAAAGATGGAATTTTACAAAATGCCGACGTACTGCTCGAAAACGGAAAAATCTCTAAAGTAGGCAAAAATCTATCAGCTCCCAATGCCAAAACGATTGATGCAACTGGCAAACACCTAACTAACGGTATTTTTGACGAACATTCGCACATCGCTTTGTTTGCGATTAACGAAGGTGGCCAATCGGTAACGGCTGAGGTTCGAGAAGAAGACGTCATTGATTCAGATGCCATTAACATGTATCGCCAATTGGCGGGGGGCGTTACCTCTGCTCAATTATTGCATGGTTCGGCCAACTGTATTGGTGGGCAGTCGGCACTGATCAAGTTTAAGTGGGGCGAAGCTCCTGATGCACTCAAAATCAAAGGTGCTGATGGATTCATAAAATTTGCCTTGGGCGAAAACGTAACTCGTAAATCACAGCAAACAGGAGGCCGTTTTGGTGGTGCTAATGCGCCTCGTTACCCGATTTCTCGGATGGGCGTTGAGCAAGTCATGATGGATGCCTTTGCACGTGCTCGTGACTACGACAAAGAATGGAAAGCCTACGAAGCACTCCCAGCGAAAGATAAAGTAAATGCGATTCCGCCTCGCCGTGACATCGAAATGGATGCTTTGGCTGAGATTTTGAACAAAAAACGTTTTATCACCTGCCACTCGTACGTACAGTCCGAAATCAACATGTTGATGAAAGTCGCTGAGTCTTTTAATTTCCGTATCAATACATTTACCCACATTTTAGAAGGTTATAAAGTAGCTGATATTATGAAAACTCACGGAGCTGGTGGTTCATCATTTGCTGACTGGTGGGCCTACAAAATGGAGGTAAAAGATGCCATTCCTCACAATCCAGCCATGTTGCACAAAGCAGGAGTAGTCACCTCTATCAACTCTGACGATGCCGAAATGGCTCGCCGCTTAAACCAAGAGGCAGCCAAATCGGTACAATATGGTGGACTTTCGGAAGAAGATGCTTGGAAAATGGTAACCTTAAACCCTGCCAAATTGCTTCACCTCGACAATCGGATGGGTAGTATCAAGGCAGGCAAAGATGCCGATGTCGTGCTTTGGAATACCAATCCTTTGTCCATCTATGCCAAGCCAGATTATACCATTGTGGACGGAGCTATCTATTTTGATGCGAAACAAGACGAGCAAAAGCAAAAAGACATTGACAAAGAGCGAGCTCGTATCATTCAAAAAATGATTGCAGCCAAATCAGGTGGAGCTCCCACTGCTCGTCCACAATTCCGTCGTCAGCATATTTTCCATTGTGAAGATGAAGGCGACTTGAGCAGCTTAGGCTTGCATGAAAAATAAGATTTTGTTTTAAAGTTTGACATAAACGTCATCACAAATGAAAAAGATATTTTTAGTCATCATAAGTGTTCTTTCGCTACAAGCAGTAGCCCAGAACCCTGTGCCTGCCAAGCCGCAGTCGAAGCGAATCATCTTGTTTGGCGGAACTGCCCATTTGGGCAATGGCAAGGTTATTACCAATTCGGTAATTGAATTCGACAAAGGCAAACTCACAGTAGTTGGTGAGGCTGCCGCTGTCAAAATCAACAAGGATAATGCCGACTATTTCGACGTTACGGGTAAGCACATTTATCCAGGCTTAGTGTCGTTAGCAAACCACGTTGGTCTTGCCGACATTGAATCTATCCCGGCCGTAAATGACTACGAAGAAACAGGCAATATCAATCCAAACGTCCGAGCCTTGATTGCCTACAATGCTGATTCTGAAATTATCCCGACCGTTCGTGGCAATGGTATTTTGATTTCTCAAGCAAGCCCAGAAGGTGGTTTAGTAACGGGTCAAAGTTCAATTTTTGAGATGGAAGGCTGGAACTGGCAAGATGCCGTTTTGAAAACAGACGATGGCATTTGGCTCAACTGGCCGTCCTTTTTGAGCCGGCAGTTTAACCCTGAAACATTTTCGTTTACCACTGCCCGCAACGAACAACGGAACAAATCGCTTCAAGAATTGGATAAAACATTTAACGACGCCGTCTCGTATTCTGAAGGGAAACCTACTGTTTACAACCTCAAAATGGAGGCGATGAAGGGTTTATTTGATGGTTCTAAGACCCTGTACGTTCGTACCGATTTCGGAAAAGAAATCATTGAAGCAGTGCAGTTTGCCAAAGCACACAAAGTCAAGAAAATTGTGATTGTGGGTGGTGCCGAATGCAATACTGTTTTTGATTTCTTGAAAGAAAACAACGTTCCTGTTGTGTTGGGGGGTGTTCATGAGTTGCCTGCTCGTGCCGACAACGACGTGTATCTGCCCTACAAGCTACCTGCTATGTTGCACAAAGCAGGAATCTTAGCAGCCATTAGCTATTCAGGTCTTTCGTGGCGTACTCGAAACCTACCCTATTTGGCCGGAACTACCGCAGCCTTCGGTGGCATTGACAAGGAAGAAGCCCTCAAGTTAATTACCTCTAATCCTGCCAAAATTCTCGGAATAGACGACAAGGTGGGTACCCTTGAGGTAGGCAAACACGCTACCATTTTGGTGTGCCAAGGCGACATTTTAGACATGAAAACCAGTATTGTTGAAATGGCCTTTATACAAGGTAAAAAAGTGGACCTTGACGATAAGCAGAAACGTTTGTACCGCAAGTTTTCTGAGAAATTAGGTAAATAACCAATAGCCTTTTTCAGAATATCATTTCCCCTCAACTTGATTCGTAAAGTTGAGGGGTTATTTTTTGAATGCTTCGCAAAAGTTCAATCGCAACAGTACAATTTTACACAACCCACCCAACAGCAGATTGCATTGTGCACGATTTTTTGTAAACTGCGCTATCCTCTTTTCCTTTTCAAACCATGAATTCACTTCGCAGAACTTTTCTAAAATCGTTGGCCATGATGCCCTTTATACCTGCTGCTCGTTCTATTGGCTCTGCTGTGCCAGTGGCCTCTCGTCAAAAACTCAAAACCAGCCTGAATGCTTTTTCGTTTAATGCACCTTTGCTCGACGGCAGCATGAACCTTGACGACCTCTTGGATTTTTGCAACCAGCTTGGTTTTGAAGGTGTTGACATGACCGCTTACTATTTTAAGGGCTATCCCAACGTCCCAACTGATGATTACGTGTTTCACCTCAAGAAAAAAGCCTTTAGGCATGGCATCGAAATCAGTGGCACAGGCGTACGCAACGACTTTACGATTGCAGACAAAGAAAAGCGAAAAAATGAAGTGCAGTTGGTGAAAAATTGGATTGAAGTCGCCGCCAAATTAGGAGCACCTGTACTCCGAATATTTGCAGGAACTCAAAAAAATGAAGGGATTCCCCGTGAACAAGTATTGGATTGGGTACTCAACGACATTCAAACGTGTGTGGACTATGGCAAGCAACACGGTGTTATCATCGGATTACAAAATCACAATGATTTCATCATGACTGCCGACCATATCATTCAAATCTTTGAGGCCATTAAATCAGAGTGGTTAGGTTTGCTCATTGACATTGCCAGTTATCGAACTGACCCTTATGGCGAAATTGAACGGACTATTAAGTATGCTGTTAATTGGCAACTAAAAGAGCAGGTTTACGTCAATGGAAAAGAGACGGATACCGACTTAAATAAACTTTTCAGCATCATCAAAAAGTCATCGTACCAAGGTTACATTCCGATCGAAACCCTCGGTGCTGGTGACCCCAAGCAGAAAGTCGAATCGTTTTTGAAGCGAGTAAAACCACTCATGAGTTAGTCGTTGCAGACGTTGCTCTCCTACTAAGTGCAACGTTTGGTCATTTTTATCGCTCAATTTTATTGACACCACTCACCAATTCGGTATCCTTGCCTTGCCAAATAAACTTGCCTTTGGTACCTGCGGGCAACGATATTTCGCCGGTGATTCCGGTTACGCCTTTTCGCTTCAATGACAAGCTAATTTCTCCTTTTGGATGCGGCATTTTGGCACTCACTTCGGTTAGTTCACCCAAAGCAGGTGCTACTTTTACCGACTCAAACCCTGGTCGGTCAGGCATAATACCACAGACGGTAGCCAACAAGTCATAGTTAGGACTCGCCGACCAAGCGTGGCAGTCGCTACGGGTTGGTTCGGGTTGTTCGGCAAAGGTGGTCAGTCCGATTTTCAGCATATCTTTCCACGGTTCCAGTTGCGAATAGTACAAGTCGGCCATACCTGCTTTTTTGAGCGCTTGCATCAAGTAAAAGCGATAGTAAAAAGTAGCTTGCGACAAATCGGTATCGGTTAGCACCTGATTGAGTACCTTTTTTTGTAAGTCGGCAGGCACTACCCCTGCCAATACGCCCATAATGCTGGCATGTTGGCTGTACGTATCTTTGTTGGGAGTGTCGGCCATTTCATTTTTGTAAGAATCAAAACAGTTAGCATACGTACCAGTAGCCAATTCTCCACTCAGCCGCATAAAACGGTCGGCATCTTGAAGGCGGTTGAAATAGACAAACACCTTTGCTGCTTGCTGAATAGTATAAATGTACTGCAAGGTAATCACCGACGAATTGCCGTCGGTAGTACCCGGAGGAGTTCCATTGGTCCATTTACGGTTCCAATCCGCAAAATTCCACCATTTCATGGGCCCAAGCATATTCTTCGATTTGTCCACATGACGCTCATACCACTCCAACACATTGCGCATACCGTCTAAATATTTTCGGACAAAAGCATCGTCTTTTCGGTGCATCCAATAATCATGTACCATACACACCCAAAACAATGAAAATGGAGGAATAATCTGATACCGATTGCTGGGATAACGACTTTGGGTAAGTCCTTCAGGTGCAGCCGATTGATAAAAATCATCTATGGCTTTTCGCATGAGGCGGTCGTCGCCAGTCATATACAGCGAAATCAGTGCTTGAATACGAGTGTCGCCAACGTATTGCAATTGCTCATAATAAGGGCAGTCAAAATAGGTTTCGCCGGCGCAAAGTCGTGCTGTCCGAAAACCTACTTTCCAAACCTCCTGCAACGTGGGATCATTCGAGGTAAATGATGCTACTTCTTTGAACGGATACCCCGTATAAGTACCGTACAAGTTATTGATCGTAAGGGCTTCACCCTTGGTTTCTACATCTAATTGAACATACCGATAGGTCCGATACCACAACGGTCTGAAATGTCGTTCGGCGCCACCATCGGGCAGAAAAACGTCGTAATTACCCATAATTTCTCGGCCTTCTATTTCGTTTCGATTGGCCTTTTTACGGTCTTTAAACAACGCTTCAGCATACGTTAATTGAACCGAAGCACTTTTTCCTCCACTCACAGTCAGCTCTGGGTAGGCCACGGTATTGAAGGTTTGGTCTAACAAAATCTTCACTTTTGAATTGGCAGGAATCGTAATAGGAAATGTCAGCTTTCCAGCGGCTAAAGTCATCCCTTCGGCACGGCGAATTTGCTCAATGATTTGGGGCTTTTCTTCCATAGCTGGAATAGTACGAGGGGTCAACGTCCAGTAATTATCGGTACCATAACCGGCAGGTTCGCCACGCATCACCGTAAGGGCAGTTACCCATGTAGCATCGTCAAAATTGGGCTGCTGCCAGTTGTAAGGAAATTTTGAAGCCTCCATTTTGTCTCCAGGTCCAATCACCATGTAGGTCCACAGGCGAGACCCGTTATCAGTAGAACAAGGGGTAAAAGCCTCATTTTTAATACATTTCCAAGTTTTATCTGTGTTTACCACCTTCTCTGAATCTGTGTCACCTTGCAAAATAAATCCTGTTTGATTGCTCACTTGTGCTACGGCCATATATTCGGCCATGTTCCAGACCATTGCCGCTAAAACGTTTTTGCCGTTTTGTAAGTAAGGTGCTATATCCACTGTTTCAAAATACCAATTTTTCAAATCGCCACGGGCAGGCCCCGACGACACCTCTCTCCCATTGACAAATAAGCGATACCGGTTATCTGCCGATACATGCACTACAAACCGGCTGGGCTTAGTGCCTAACTCAAAAGTTTTACGAAAATGATAGACCCCATAGGCTTTTTGGCTAATATTGGGAACCGAAATCCATTGCGCAGGCCAACTTCCAGACAAGAGCTGGGGGTTGATTTGAGCAACAACGCTAACAGCAAGAGACAGCAGGATAGTAGTCAGAAAATGACGCATAGCTTTGTGTAGGTTTTGAGAACTTGGTCAAAGATAAAATTATCCATAAACATCGCCAACATGAACAGAAATCTATTATTCATTGCCCTGATTTGTAGCAACCTCACCGTGAAAGCCCAAACCGTTATCCCGATTTATGACGGAGTGATTCCGAACAATAAAGCCAGTGTGAAAGCGTCGTTAGATGCCGAAATCAAGCAACCATCTAATAATAAGGATGATTTTGTTCGACTCCGTAACATCACCATGCCTTCGCTGACGGTTTATAAACCCGAAAAACCAAATGGTACGGCTGTAATCATTTGTCCTGGAGGAGGATATTACATTTTGGCAGTCTCGCACGAAGGATTTGATGTCGCAAAACGATTTAACCAAATGGGAGTAACGGCATTTGTGCTGAAATATCGCCTTCCCACCACCCCCGACTTGCTCGAAAACAATGAGATTGGTCCCTTGATGGATGCTCAACGAGCCATTCAGTTGGTACGCTCACGAGCACAAGAATTTGGCATCAATCCCAGCAAAATAGGTATCATGGGGTTTTCGGCAGGAGGACATTTAGCGTCAACGGCTGCTACGCATTTTAATAAACCCGTCGTAACTGGAGCCACCACGTCCGAGGTTCGGCCTGATTTTGCGGTTTTGGGCTATCCAGTAGTCAGTTTTAATGCCTCAATTGCCCACATGGGTTCAAGAGAAGCACTGCTCGGCAAAGATGCACCCAAAGAAAAAGTAGAGTATTACTCAAACGAATTACAGGTAACGCCTCAAACACCACCTACTTTTTTGGTACATGCCACCGATGACAAAGCTGTACCTGTTGAAAATTCAATTGAATTTATGTTGGCTTGCAAACGAAATAACGTGCCTGTAGAACTACATGTTTACCCCAAAGGTGGACATGGTTTTGGCCTAAACAACAAGACGACTACCGACAAATGGATGGACCGAGTCGAAAATTGGCTGAAGAGTATTGGGATGTAAGTTAAAAACCAAGTTTATCTGAAAAACAAAAGGGAAAAATCTCAACGATTTTTCCCTTTTGTTTTTCGCTTCAACGAACCACTTATGCTTGCGTTTCGCTGGCGTTAGTCTCGGTGGTAGTTGGGGTTACTTTAGGTTGGCGAGTACGAGTAGTTGATTTGGTGGTTGCAGTAGCCTTTTTTGTCGTGGTTCTTGGCTTGCGTTCACGTTTGGCCGGTGCTTCTACTGTTGCCTCAACTTTCTTTTTCTGTTTCGCTTGTTTGGTTTCTTTATTTTTTAACTTTTTGGCTTCTTTTTTAGCTTTAGCCTTTTCCTTCTTTTTTGCTTTCTTAGCGTCTTCTTCTTTAGAATCAGCCACTTTTTTCAAGGCTTTGGTAAACTTACTGGCTATTTTATCGGCTGCTTTTTCGATGGATTTCTTCAGCTTTTTGGCCTGCTTTCCTTCCAATGCGCTCAATTTAGACTGAATCGCCTCGGCAATTTCAGCGATTAACTGCTTTTTTTGTGGTTTCATTTTCTTCGAGATACCTCGTGTTAAGAAATTGTTAAATTTTCTGACAAAGTAGAAAAATGTAATGCTTGAAAAAAAATTTTTTGTGTTAAGTTTTTTCGCTTACTCAAAAATTTAACAAAGTCTATCTTAACGAGACAAGCTTTTCAATTTGTTGGAAGTGCCACGGGTCGTTTTTTCTTGGGTTGTCGCTTGGCAATAGACAATAACAAAGCAGGCAATAACACCAAATTGGTACACATAGCCACCAGCAACGTAATAGACACCATTACGCCCATAGCGGCTGTTCCGCCAAAACTTGAAGCCGCAAAAATGGCAAACCCACAAAACAAAATAGCCGCCGTATAAATCATACTCAAGCCCGTACCAAAAATCGCCTGTGTAACGGCCTCAGAGGCACTCCGACCTTTCTGGTAAAGTTCGTACCGATAGCGGGTCAGAAAATAAACGGTACCGTCTGAAGCTATCCCAAAAGTAATACTAAATATAAGGATAGTAGTAGGTTTGAAATAAATACCAAAAAAGCCCATAATACCCGCTGTAAGCGCCAGAGGAATCAGGCAAGGAAGCTTGGACAACAAAATGATAGGGATAGAGCGAAACAATACCATTCCGACCAGTGCAATGAGTACGACGGCGATGAGTAAACTTTCGTAAAGGTTGCTCAAGAGATAATCGTTGCTTTTCAAAAATACCAAGCTGTGACCCGTGAGGCTAACTTTGTATTGAGTGGGGCTAAAAATGGAATCTACTTTAGGTCGAACTTGGGCCATCAAGTCCTTGATTTTTTCGGAACCTACGTCAGCCATTTGAAAGCTTACTCGTGTAATACTACGGTCTTTGTTCAGAAATGGCGTTAGTTGAGTAGCCGCTCCTTCTTGGTTTTTCACAAAATCGGTCAGCTTCGAAAGTTCAAAAATACCCGGCAATACAAAATACTTAGCCTCTCCTCCACGATAGGCCTGATACAAAAACCGAGAGGCTTCCACAATCGAAATAGGCTTTGAAAATTCATCAAACTTGGCCAGTTCATTTTGTAAGGCTTTGATTTTATACAATGTTTTAGCCTGATTGCCCCAAACACCATTCGGCTGTTTGGTGTCAATCATCACCTCAAACGGCAGAACTCCTTTGAAGTTTTTCTCAAAAAAATGCAAATCCGTGTAAACTGGGTCATCTTGGGGTAAGTCATCTACAATAAAGCCAACTACTCTGATTTTGGTCATGCCGTAGGTAGCTATGACCAAAATCAGAGCCATCGTAGCATAAATGGCAAGACGCTGATGATGAACCAAATAATCTATTGTTTCGAGTATGCCTTGTGCCCATCTTCCCTCCAAATGCTTGAGATGTCGAGGTTTGGGCAGACTCATCGAATGCAGCGTAATGGGTAACAAGACCAAGCACAGCACGTAGGTAATCATCACACTGAGGGCAGCTACTACCCCAAACTCCATCAACAAACTACTATTGGTAAAGTAAAATACACCGAAGCCAATAGCTGTTGTGATATTGGCCAAAAAGATAGAAAGTCCAATCTGTCGCACCATTTCCAAAATAGCTTCGTCTTTAGTAGCTCCTGCTTTTAGTTGTGCTTGGTATTTGTTAATCAAGAAAACACAATTAGGAACGCCAATCACAATCAGCAAGGGAGGAATCAGACCCGTCAGGGCAGTAATCTGATAACCAAACAATTGCAGGGTACCTACCGAGAAAATCACGCCAATCAGCACTACCCCAATAGATAAAGCCGTTAACCGTAGCGACCTAAAAAATAGCCATAAAATACAACTGGTTACCAAAATAGCCAAGCCCATAAACAGCTTCATTTCACCTGAAATCTTCTTCATGACTGCTGTACGGATGAAGGGCATTCCTGAAAAATGTAAATCGGTATTGTAGTTAGAAGCAAAAACCTGAGCTTTGTTTTTGATGGTTTCTACAATCGCAATCCGATCAGAAGAATTGAGTTCTTTTTCATTGAAGGTTACGACAATTAGCGTCGCATTGGTTTCTGGATTATACACTCGGCCTTCGTAAAAAGGCAGGTTAATTATTTGTTTTTTGAGGCTATCTACCTCCGTTTGGGTAACTGGGATTCCCTTCAGTAGTGGTTCAATCTCAAAGCGAACCAAGCTATCGTTGCGAACTGGTTTGTATAAATTTCCCAGCGATAGCACATTTTTTATCCCCTTTGTTTGTTTAATTTGCTGTGCCAGCTCACACCAGTCCTTAAATCTATTTACTTCAAACAGGTTTTTGTCTTGTTGACCAATGACCATGATGCCACCGTCTTCGCCAAAAAGTTTTCGAAAATATTGATATTCTTTTTCGACGGGGTCGGTAGCGGGCAATACCCTTGCAAACTGATAGGATAATTCTATTTTGCTGGCTTGAAATGACATAAAAATCGTCAAAATCAAAATCAGGGCCAAGCAAA
Source organism: Spirosomataceae bacterium (assembly GCA_046329195.1). Lineage (GTDB taxonomy): Bacteria > Bacteroidota > Bacteroidia > Cytophagales > Spirosomataceae > JAXLVB01. The sequence continues at coordinate 1,503,609 of JAXLVB010000002.1, forward strand.
CTTGACGATAGCGAATAATTGTTACGCCTATTTTATTCCACATAATACCATTGAACTATTCACAAAGGCAAGAGTAAACCCTTTGCTTTGTGAGGATTGAACTTGAACAAAAGATAGATGCTAGCTTAGTAGCATGAGAGCCTTTACGCCTAGGACAAAGTCATCATGGAGCATTAATCGCAATCTGACAACCAAAGATTTTGTGGAAAAAATGGAAGAAATAGGAGCGAAAATACAGGGTAATTGAACCACTCAAGGGTTTTAGATAACTCAGTACATATAAAAAAAGCAAACAAGCGCCTGACATGAACTGGGCCAATCTTATGGATGACTCGTAAGTGGGTAAAGTTGTATGCGGCAAACAAACCGAAAGCGAATCGTTCGGATCAGACAGTTTGTACGCTTTGTGATGGCACGAAAGATAGGTTTGATTCAGATTGGTTTGAACAGAACACAAGGGTTCTTGAAGCGTAGAAGCTATCACCCAAACCATCCAAAATCCACCAATGATACAAAGCCAGCGCTGATAAGATGATGAAGAATAAGTCATAACTTCCTGCAAATTAGGCGTATTTTTTTCGAACAGCCAACTTTCCCCTACAACGAAATAGTCAAAATCTTGTTATATTTTCTCCATCTGGTGTTTGATAAACAGCCTTACTTTAGCTATTAAAGGTTTTTTTTTGTCTATTTCGTTCCCAAAAATCATGTTTATTTAAACATACTTTTCGAAAAAGGTCGTTTCATACAAAACTACTTCTTTGCCTTATGAACAACTTACTACGTGGGCTTATTGCTGGTTATGGAGCCAAAAAATTAGGTGGCGGATGCTTCAGCACGGTGTTTATTTTTCTTTTGCTGTGGTATCTATTAGGACAATGCAGCCACTGACTTCATTGCATAAAAAAGCCGCAGGGCTTAAACCCTGCGGCTTTCTGAACGATACCCCAATTAATTAGTAACCAAGGTTTTGTGTGTATAAACCTTGCTTGGCATCCAACTCAGCTTGTGGTACTGGATAAATGATGTAATTCTTCTGGAATGGTTGCATTTGTTTCTGTACGTCTTCGGCGGCTATCCAAGTGGTCATAATTGATTCAATTTGACCACTACGTACTAAGTCATGCCATCGAGAGCCTTCGCCCACCAGTTCTTTGCGGCGCTCTTGTAAGAGTTGTGTCAAGTTTACATTGCTAATAGCAGGCAAACCAGCTCGGGCTCTTACCTGATTTACAATGGCATCTACATCAGCTTGGCTTCCGCCCGAAGCTCCACGCAAAATACACTCTGCCTTCATCATCAGCAAATCGGTGTAGCGATACACGATGAAATTAATCGGCCAGTCGAGGCGATTGTTGGTGGGTACTTTGGTTAAATCCACGTACTTTTTCACAAACGAACGAGGTTCAGCCACGCCATTATACGTATAGCCCGATTGAATGGTGAAAGCCTTACGGGTATCAGCGGTAGCAAACGAATTGAGCAAATCAACCGAAACAGGGCGAATAGTCAGACCTCCTTGTGTACCCTTCCCATTGGACTGAAACCAAGTGTCTGGTACCAACACCCAGGGGAAAGTCCCCCCTACCACTGGCGTAAGGCCATTGGCGTATTGAATATCAAAAACTACTTCGGCGTTGTTCTCATTGGTGTACGAGAAAATATTGGTATAAGGCGTAATGAACGAGAATTTTCCGCTGGCAATGATTTCGTTTATGGTTGTTAGGGCTTGTGTCCATTCGTTTACACCAAGCCCTGGACCTTCAATATCATACGTAGGCCCTGAGCGAGTCATGTAAACTAATGCTAAGGCAGCCTTGGCGGCGAATTTTGTAGCACGTCCTTTGTCGGCAGCAGGATACGTTTCTGGAAGGTTGGTGGCTGCAAACGTCAGGTCAGACAAAATGAGTTTATAGACCTCGCTCACAGGGCTACGAGTAATCGAAAGCACCTCATTAGCCGTGGCTGGATGGTCAATAATGGGTACTTTGCCAAAAAACCGTACCAAGTCAAAGTAAAAAAAGGCTCTCAAAAACTTAGCTTCTGCTTCAAGGCGGGTACGCAAGGTGGCATCAGTGACTACTTTTCCATTTTTTTGCAATTGGTCAAGCAATACGTTAGCACGGTAAATCCCATTGAAGTTGGCGTACCATGCTTCGTTGACATACACATTAGAGGTAATGCTTTTCAAGAAGCTATTGATACCTTCCCAGTCACGCACGCCTCCATCCGATACTGCATACAAATTGTCTGAGCGGGTTTCAGATAAGTTAAGCTGACGGTCAGGATACCCCCGAAGGTCGTTGTAAATCGAATTGGTAGCTTGCAAAAAGTCGTTGGTTTGCGAATAGAACGTCGCTGTGGTTGCCGATGAAATGGGAACCTGGGTCAAATCGCTGGTACAGGCTCCTACTATCAAAAGTGGTAGTATAGTTAGTATCTTTTTCATTTCGATGAATGTTAATGATTCTGATGGGCAATTGGCCTCAATTAAAACGTAAAATTCAACCCAAGTACCAATGAACGTGGTAGTGGAAGCCCGCCGTAGTCGCCAGCTTCTGGAAATGACGAACTACCACTCAGGTCGGTGTTGGTGGCTTCTGGGTTAAATCCACCCTTGTATTTGTCAAAGCCAAAGAAGTTTTCGGCTGTTATGTAAATACGAGCACCGGGTACTTGAGGCATTTTCAAGATGGTTTTGAGATCATAGCCCAAGGTAATGTTACGAACTCGCACATAATCAGACGAATACAACCAGTCAGTGTTCTTGATACGGCCAAACGTAGAGTAGGCCTTGCTCACTTCGCCAGCGCCTGGATTATCGGGTGAGCGCCAGCGGTCTCTGTAAAATCCGAGGGCATTGTCAGTAAAGCCTTGTCCTGTACGACCCAGTGCACGACCCAAGAGCGAATACAAAGAGCCGCCGTTTTGTCCTTGTACCAAAATCGTGAGGTCAAAACCTCGGTAGCGGAAGCTGTTAGTAACACCCCAGATGTAATTTGGCGTGGGGTGTCCTACAATCACACGGTCGTTGGCATCAATTACTCCATCGCCATTGGCATCATAATACTTAGGGTCACCTACGGTTTCTGAACCAAACAAAGCGGCCTTGCTGTCAATGTCTTGTTGGGTTAAGATACCGATTTGCTTTACTACATAAACGCTGTAGAGGGGTTCGCCAATGCGCAACAACGAGTGCGAAATATCAAATGCCGATGGAATCAGAATTTGGTCTTGTCCGCCTGCCAACGCCACTACTTTGTTGGAGTTATGGCTCAAATTCACCGAAGTAGTCCATTTGAAGTTCCCCGTTGTGTTACGACTGTTGATTTCGAGTTCCCAACCACGGTTACGTACGCTACCCGCATTGCTCAAATACGACGAAAAGCCCGTAGCACCCGGAATCGGTACGTTCAACAACAGACCTTCATTGAGTTTGTTGTACACATCAAACGAAAGACTCAGGCGGTTGTTCAGAATGACAGCATCTAAGCCAAAGTCAATGGTTTTTGAGGTTTCCCAAGTCAAATCAGGATTCGTAACGCTGTTAGGTGCTTGACCAATAGCGGCAGTACCGTTAAAAGTATAGTTGGCTGTGGCTAAGGTTGGCACGGTGCTATAGTCGCCAATATTGTAGTTACCAGCAGTACCGAAGCTGGCACGTAGTTTTAAGTCGTTGATTAGAGTGATTGATTTCATGAAGGATTCTTCCGAAATCCGCCAGCCTACAGAAGCGGATGGGAAGACACCCCACTGGGTATTAGCTCCAAAACGAGACGAACCATCTCGACGCAAACTGGCTGATAGTAAATATTTATCCGCAAAATTGTACTGTACACGGCCAAAGTACGAAATCAAGACATTGCGAGACTCTGTGGTGTTACCAGTGATTCCGTTGGCGGCGTTGAGTGTGGTGATGACGTTGCTACTAAAGCCTCCGTTGGAGCTAAGGGTAGAGGTTTCGAGTTTTCCAGAGTTGTAAGAATAACCAGCCATTGCCGAAATCGTATGTTTATTGGCAATCGTTGTGTTGTAGGTAAGCGTATTTTCGTTGACAAACGTTCGTTTTCGATAGGTTGAATATGACCCTGACGTTAAGGTAGTTAACTGCGCCAACCGAGTAGCCAGCGTACTGGCAATGATATATGGGTTATACGACTTGGACGTATTGTCAGTATTATCGAGGTTGACCGTAGTGCGCCAGGTTAGCCCTTTTACAATTTCATAGTCGGCAAACACAGAACCCAGCGTACGAAAACGCTTGGTTTCGCCAATGACATTTTCCAATTTGCCAATGGCACCGTTGGTTGAGGTACTCCAACGATACTGGCCAAAAGCACCCACGTTCGGATACACGCCCATGGTATCTTCTTGCACAGGAGTCATACTCACCAGTTGGTGCAGAATATTATCTTTACCTTCTACACCTGGATCGTTGTTGATGGAGTAAGTAGGTGACAAATTCAAGCCAAGTTTAAGCTTTTTGGTAGCGTTTACCTCTACATTGGCCCGAGCTGAATAGGCTGTATAATTGGTGTTAATCACCATCCCTTGTTGATTGACGTAATTGCCTGAAATATAATAACGAGCCTTTTCATTGCCACCACTGGCCGAAATCTGATGATTTTGTACCATCCCTTTGCGGAAGGCCAAATCCTGCCAATCAAAATAATTCAAACCCGGATGCCCAGGCTGCGTCCAACGGTCGTCGGTCATCAAACTGGTATTCACCGTTCCAACTGGTAACCCCAAAATCACCCGACGTTGCTCGTTGGTTTGTGTAGCCGTACGACCTGCACCCGAGGCAACCCACTGGGCATTAATCATTTCGGTGGCTCGGTCAACCCATTCGTTTGCGCTCAACATATCTAATTTTCGTGAGCGTTCCATAAAACCCGTATAGGTATTTAACGTGATGGAAGCCTTGCCGGACTTCCCCCGCTTGGTGGTAATGAGCACTACCCCATTAGCAGCCCGAGAACCGTAAATAGCAGCTGCAGCGGCATCTTTCAACACCTGAATAGACTCAATATCGTTGGGGTTGATATTGTCTAGCGGGTTTCCAGTTGCATAGTTACCAGACCCATTAGGTGCGGCTGTAGCCAGCGGAAAACCATCAATCACATAAAGCGGTTCATTCCCTGCTGTGATTGACCCACTCCCCCGCACCTGCACGCTAAATGCCTTGCCCAAGCCACCACTTGTTTGTTTTACTTGTACACCCGCCATCTGCCCCACCAATGCTTGGTCAACTCGGAGGATAGGACGTTGGTCAATCGTTTTGGTATCAAACGACGTCAAAGCACCCGTTACGTCCGCTTTTTTGGCGGTACCATATCCAATCACCACTACTTCGTCAAGCGCACGACTATCTTGCTGAAGTTTAACAGACACTACCGTTTGGTTCGTGACTGTAACCGATTGCGACACATACCCGATAAATGAAAAGGTAAGAGTAAAAGGGGCGGCACCTGTCACCCGAAGGCTAAATTCACCTTTTGCATTGGTGACGGCTCCACTGGTTGACCCTTTTTGAACCACACTGACACCGGGTAGGCCTTCGTTGTTGTCTGACGAAGTAACTACCCCTGTAATGACCTGTGCCATCAAGCTACTGCTTGATAGCAAGGCGAAGATTAGCAAAAGAAGTTTTGCTAATTTTGTAAAGTTTTGCATAGAAACAAACAATTAAATAAGCTTTTGTTAGAAAATAGGTTCATAGAAGAACATCTCTTTTCATAACAAAGCTGGTAGTTCCTTGCTTGTAAACCGTCCCGCACCTACCTGTATATGACTATTTTAGTATCAAATTGGCTTAGAATGATTCTCAAGAGCTATTTAACGCCTGATAGACTAATGCCAAGGTTTGAATCTTTACATTTCAAATTTTCTGACGCTAACAGAATATTCAGGATAAAAATAGTGTGTATTGTTCGTTATGGGAGCCACGCTATTATTTTGCTTTGTTAATAAACAAACCCACTAACCTGTCATTCGATACATACTCATGACCACCTCTTTTACCTTAACAATACACATGGTTTCAAGCCTTGATGGGATGATTGCCAAAAAAGACAACAGTGTTTCGTGGTTTGATACCCCTGATTACTATGAAAATGGCATAGAATTAACCCAGCAAGCCACCGAAGCCTTTCTTAAAACGATTGACTGCTATGTCATGGGCGCACATACCTACAAACACGCTCTTGAGCTTTCCAAAGCGTATGGATGGCCTTATGGCAACGTGCCAACCATTGTAGTAACGCACCGAAACCTAACCACAGACCGACCAAACATAGAATTTTATTCGGGTGATTTAACCCTACTTGTTAATGAGCGCTTAAAACCTAACTTCAAGCATGTTTGGTTGGTTGGCGGGGCAATGCTTGCCAATGATTTCATTCGCCTCCACCTAGCCGATGAACTACGATTGTCTATTCTACCCATTATTTTAGGAGATGGCGTATTGTTTTGGGAACAGATAGCCCAAGAGCAGCCCTTACACCTCAAAACTGTGAATGCCTATAAAAGTGGAATGGTAGAGTTGTGTTATGAACTCAAAAAGTAGCTTATCGCCCCTTCTTCCACACAAAAAGCTACCATTACTTGCCAACTTGCCAAAGAGGTTTTAACTTTAAAAATCTTTCATCGCAACTCTTTACCAAATGAAACAGCTCTTACGTTTTGGAATAGTATTCCTCTTGCTTTGTGCCAAAAGCTTTGGTCAATCCTTTAATAATTTACCCGTTATTACGCAGAAACCTCCGCTTCACGGCAAGCACTGGATGGCCGTAACGGGCAAGCCATTGGCCGCCGCTGCTGGTGCCATGACTTTTACTAAAGGTGGCAACGCCATTGATGCCGCTTGTGCCATGTTGGCTGCCACTTGCACCATGTGGGATGTATTGAGTTGGGGTGGGGAAACCCAAGCCTTAATTTACAACCCTAAAACCAAAAAAGTTATTGCTATCAACGCCTTAGGAGTAGCGCCTACGGGGGCAACTGCCGATTTTTTCAAAAATAAGGGTATGAATTACCCTCCCGAATTTGGTCCTCTCGCAGCCGTTACGCCTGGAACACCCGGTGGCTTAATGACAATTTTGGCCGAATACGGTACCATGTCACTCAAAGAGGTCTTAGCACCTGCTATGCAAATGGCCGAGGGGTATCCTATCGAGGCTCAAACGGCCAACTCTATCGAAAAAGCCAAAGAACAAATAAAACAGTGGCCGTATTCAAAAAAAGTATTTTTGCCACACTTGGGCGCCAAATATGAAGCACCCGAGGCTGGTGAAATTTTTGTTCAAAAAGACTTACTCGAAACGCTTCGAAAAATGGTTAATGCCGAACAACAAGCATTAGCCAAAGGCAAATCACGCAAAGAGGCCATTTATGCTGCTTATGACGTATTTTATAAGGGAGAGATTGCAAAGGAATTTGTACGTGGGTGTCAAGAACAAGGTGGATTGATTACAGAACAAGATTTGGCCAATTGGAAGGTTAAAATTGAGGAGCCTATGATGACCACCTACAAAGGGATTGAGGTCTATAAACTTCAGCAATGGACGCAAGGCCCTGCCATGCTCCAAACGCTGAACATCTTAGAGAACTTTGACCTTAAAAGCATGGGGTACAATACCTCACGCTATATACATACGGTTTATCAAGCCATGAACTTGGCGTTTGCAGACCGTGATTTCTATTACGGCGACCCTGCTTTTGCCCCCGAAGAGCCTATGAAAGGTTTACTTTCAAAAGAATATGCCAAAGAACGAAGCAAGCTTATCAACCCTGATGCCAACGACCCCAAGATAGGTCCTGGCGACCCCTATCCATATGAGGGCAAGACAAATCCATTCCAAAACTTGCTCAAATCTTGGGGGCATACCAGCTTGTCTTCACCCAAAAACAATGCAATTCTTGATGCAAAATTTGAAGAAAGCTTCACGGCGGGCACTACTTCCGTAGAAGCCGCAGACGAAGAGGGTTGGGTTGTCTCCATGACACCAAGCGGTGGCTGGGTACCCGCTTGTATTGCTGGAAACACAGGTGTGGGCATGAGTCAACGCATGCAAGCTTTTGTGCTCGCCCCCAAAGAAAACCCCTTTAACGTGGTAGAACCCGGTAAGCGTCCCCGTGTTACCCTTACTCCAAGTCTGGCTATGAAAGATGGGAAGCCGTACATCTCTTTTGCCAAACAAGCTGGCGACGAGCAAGACCAACTCTTACTCCAGTTTTTCTTGAACATGGTAGAATTCAACATGACGGTGCAAGAATCCTGCGAAGCACCGAGTTTCAAGACCTTTCAGATGTATTCGAGTTTTGGCAAGCATGAGCGCATCAACGGAGGCCTCACCCTCAACGAAGCCACCCCCCACTGGACACGCAAAGAATTAGGACGAATGGGCTACAAAATCAATTACCAAGACCGTACCAGTGGCCCCATTAATGCGATCTTTTTTGACTGGAAACACGGCAGTTTCTGGGGCGGTTCCAGCAACCACGGCGAAGATTATGGAATAGGGTGGTAAGGTTTTGTTAACAACTTGCCCCTACCTAATGCTAACCATGCGTTAGTAGGTAGGGGTGCTTTTAAAGTCATTTTTGGTAACTTCCCCGATTAAAACTCATTAAACATGTATCATTATTTAACTTTTCAAGACGATGTTTCCAATAAATTTTGGCAGATTCAAACACTTGGTAACTCTTTCACAGTAACATTTGGCCGTATAGGTACTACAGGGCAAAGCCAAACTAAGGCTTTTGATACAATAGAGAAATGTGAGAAAGAAGCCGAGAAATTAGTGGCTGAGAAACGCAAAAAAGGCTATGAAGAAGATGGATATGAGAGTACTATTATTCAAAAGAGCAATACAATTATTAAAGAAGATAACACAAAAGATTTATTAGTTGAGTACGATGAGTTAATCAAAAAGAAGCATTTTGAAGACCTCTTGCCATTTTTACAAAAGCTCTCACAAAGGCAACGTGAGCCGATGAAAAAGCATATCAAAAAGGCAAAAAGGTATTGGCTCGATTATGTAGAATTGGATAGCAGAGGAACTACAGGTCATACTTGGGGGTATCGTGGAGATGAAAAACAACGAGAAATCATTGTGTGGAGTGCGATTGCAATTTTTAGTAAAGATGAAATCTGGTCTTGGGATGAACCCTTTAAGGCATTTCAGCATACTTTCAATGCTGAAGAAGAAAAGATACTACTTTGGGCAAAACCTACTTGGATTGGAGATTATTTATTGGAAAAAGCGCTCAAAAACGCTTGGATGAGTCCTCAATATCAAGTTTGGAGAAAATTAGAAGCTTTCGAAATGTTAACGCCTAATCCTCAGTTAGCTGCAATGAGTTTAGGCAATCATAACGTATATCATTCTGAGTCTAAAAAAGCGCAATCATTTATTGATTTCATAGTAAGTGATACCATAGCCGTCCAACGGGATATTCCCCAACTTTTTGAATACGAAACTAATATACAGAATTGTTATGGAAATGATGAAACCTACAAATGGAGGGGTACAAACCTCTGGGAAGCAATTTTTAGAACTTTACTTGATAATGGCAAGTTAAATCGTCAATGGTTTCTTGATTCATGTTTACGAGTACAGACTAAGGAGTGGAACAATGGTTCAAAAACATTCTTTAAGAAGTGTATTGACAATATTCAACCAACTGCTGACGAGTTAATCGAATCGCAAGAGTTTATCTTTCCACTTCTTCATGCTTCATACAATCAGGTTGTAAATTACGGAGTTTCATTACTCAAAAGTTGTTATGAAGCGGATGGGTTTAATACATCCGCATTTTTGGAGTGGAGTTCACCTGTTTTGATGAGAGACGACTGCAAAGGCTCCATCAAAACACTACTATCAATGTTTGAGAAAATTGTAAAACACCAGCCCGAATTCCAAGCCTATATTATGGAGTTGATAGCTGACGTCTTTGCTGTCGGAGACTTAACATTGCAGGAAAAGGCTTCTAAAATACTCCAAAAATACGCACAGACAGACCATGACACATTACAGGAAAAACTTGAACTGTATGCACCCCAATTTCTTGGGAATGTCTCAGAATCACTCAAAAGTATTAGAGGTAATGGTGGAAGTGTTCAAGCAAGTTCTATCTCTGAATCTTACCAATTTAGTATCACCTCCCCAACAGTCCTGTTGGCTGAAAATGAAGTGCAAATTCCAAACAATTGGAATGATATTTTATTTCATATTGGTACTTTTATTCAGTCTGGAGGTGCGTTAAATGACGAAATCTTGATAGCCATTTTCATTCAAAAACGTCACCTTTTTCCTTCTGATTATCAGGAACAATGTAAACCTTATTTAAAAAAATTAGAAAAAACCCACTACGAATCGTTGTTTAAGAACTTGACAGCTGAGTTCTTAAAAAGTCAAATTAATTTACCAAAGTATGCTCTTACAAAACCTAATTACTTTAACTGGTATAAGAATCAAACTTTAAAATTACACTTTGATCGGCTCATTCATGCAGAACAAAAAATTACGGAAGGCTCTACGCTCTCTTTATTGAGCATGCCAACCCATGAACCTTTTTGGGTTGCCCCTCAAGTGCTTGTAGAGCGGATTATTGCCTATGAAAAAGCAAACGAAGTAATAAATCACCTTGATTTGGCCATAGCAATTGCCCGAATGCCACGAGAACAGGTAGAACAAGCAATTGTGTCTTGTACCCAAATTAAGAATCAGGATTTGAAAGAACTATTACTCTTCTGCTTAGGAGCAAGTACCCAGATTAAGATTAACAAGAAGCAAGAATGGAAACTAATTAATGTTGGACGAAAGTGGTATTCTTCAAAAGAAGATGATTATTGCTTCTTGTGGGCGTTAGCTGCTCGTACATATTATCCAAATCACATGTTCGAAGAATTTAGAGATACGGCTCTAGCAAGTATTCCATACGTAGTAAATCCACTCCCGATTATACCACAGATCAAAGAACGATGGAATGAATGGAATAATTATGAAGGTAAATTAGTGCGAAGTTCCTCTTGGTGGAGTTTAGAATTAGATCTTCCTCAAAGCCGAAGTACCCCCGCTCCTCTTTTATACAGTCACGATGTTGTTAGCAAGAGTAAAGATTGGTACCAATCTTTCTATTTTAAGAAAGATGATGTAGTAATTTTTTCTAGTCTTATTCCTCAAAACTTAGAGCCTATTTTTGTTTGTATTCTATCAACCGTGTGCGATACCTCTGAAAATGGTACGAGTGCTATTGAGGGTGGCTTGCAAATATTACTTTCAGAAGGAATGGTTTTTGATGACGCATCTTTACTTTTTTTATCATGCGCCTGTCTCCAACAGAAACGAGAGTATCGAGGATTAGCCGCAGAAGTATTAATATTTCATTTTCAACATCAGAGTATCAACTCAAGCAAGCTTGCAGGACAATTAGGTTTTTTACTAAAAAACAAATATGCTCCTATAGCTCGACTTGTAGAAATATTGGGACTAGTAAAAGATGTCAGTAATCTTCATAACCATGCACTCGTATTACTGCTTGATGGGATACTATTAGCCTTTGATTCAAAAACTGATTTACCCGTTAATTTCAAGAAACTGTTAGAAATATATTTAGATGTTTTGGTGAAAACTCGGCAACAACCTTCAACCGAGCTACGTCAGCATTTAGAACAATGGATAGAATCTAGCACACTAAAAAATATTGTAAAACAGCTCATACAATAATCTAAAAATAGTTGTAATATGACCAACACCGCAGATTTCAGCTTTGTAGAGGCATCTGTTCTCGAAAAAAAAGATAACAGAAATAATCTCATTTTATCACACCAAACTGAATTGGCAGAGGTTAATCAGATTCCTACATTTTTTTGGGGACGAATGACTGAGCCTTATATTACTGCTAAATGCTTACTGACTGTTGCTAAAGTAGTTCGTTCTCGATTTGCACTCACACAAGCTGAACTCGCTGCAATGCGAGATCCTATCGTAACTGCTGGCAGTGGACAAATTCGTTTCGAGGGTTTTTCATCTTGCAATGGCGTATATACTCGTTTAGACATTTTGCCAGAAGGTTTGGACGGGGAGTTTTTATCAAGTGGCACCACCAATGTGGACTTTAACGAACCTATGCTCAATGCCTTAAATATGGTGCAGAAAGATGAAGAGGTAATTCTTAGTGTAGGGCATGATCATGTTACTGTAATTTCAGAAAATCGTAAAGCTGTTGAAAAAAAAGTTAGCTTACCCAATCGTTGGATAAAAGGACTGACAAGTGTACAGCATTATTTGGCAGAAATGAATGAGGTATTTGAGCTTAATCGACTGCAAATCATACAGTTATTTCAAAGCTTACCCAAAACTACAGTTAAGAATGACTTATATATCGTACAACGAGCAGGTAAATATTTGTTCTCGCCTTTACAAAGTGGTTCTAATGTACGAGTAGGCAGTGCCCATCGCTTACGAGTAATGGAAGGAATACTACCTTATTTGTCGTCGCTCAAAATATACCAGAGTGACGACAGTCAAGCAGCTTGTTTTGTGGCTCTCATTGGACTGCTACGAATGGTATTTACATTTTCAGCAGATGCATATCGAGGTTTTTCAGGTGAGGGTAAAGCACTTGAGCAACTAATTGAAGAAGTGCCTTTAGAGTGGATATTTGGCTTAAACAGTATTTTTAAAGGTAATGAAATTTTCAATCCTACTATACTTTCAATTGAACATGATTTGAGCTTTACTACTGTTGAGAACTTGACAGCCAATTTATCAAGTATGGGATTGCTGGGATTTGATGTAGTAAATAACCTGCACTTTTATCGTCGTTTGCCATTCAAAACTGAACGAATCCTAAGTCTTAATCCTCGCTTAAAGAATGCCAGAAAATTAGTTTTGGAGAAAGATATTAATTTAATCATAAACACTCCTCAGTTTGTTGAAGCCCAAGTGAAGGGTAGTGGAGTGACACACAAGGTTGTGATAGAACCCCATCAACAGCGCTGTACATGTGAATGGTATATCAAGCACCAAAGTACTCGAGGATTATGCAAACATATTCTTGCCGTAAAAATGTTACTTGGGTAATTATTTCCTCTAACCCTCTTTCATTTCAAACAAAATTTTAAAATCCTACTCATTCGGCCTCCACTTATTTCTGGGAATGAATCTTTCCTAAAAAATGTTAGCCTTGAACAAGGCCACAGATTCGCTGTAAAATGCGTAACTTGCGCCTGAAATTATTTGATTTTTTCACTCAAACGTGAGGCTTTGAACCTCAGCAGTTGAAACCATGAGCAAACACGGACGAATTTTGGTCGCCATGAGCGGCGGCATTGACAGTTCTTTAGCGGCTGTCCTTCTTCACGAACAAGGCTACGAGGTCATTGGTATGACCATGAAAACCTGGGACTACGCTTCGTCGGGTGGTACCAAAAAAGAAACAGGCTGTTGCAGCCTCGACTCCATCAACGATGCCCGCCACGTGGCTGTACAATTAGGATTTCCACACTACATCTTAGACATCCGCTCCGAATTTGGCGATTACGTCATTGATCATTTCACAGGCGAATACTTGGCAGGGCGTACACCCAACCCTTGTGTATTGTGCAATACGCACATCAAATGGGATGCCCTACTCCGCCGAGCCGATAAGCTCGACTGTGAGTTTATTGCCACAGGTCACTATGCCAACCTGCGAGAAGAAAACAATCGTTGGGTAGTTTCTAAGGGGATAGATACGTGGAAAGACCAAAGTTATGTGCTTTGGGGTGTATCGCAAGAGAGTTTGAGTAGAACTAAGTTGCCTTTAGGTAATTTTACAAAGACTACCATCCGAGAAATGGCCACGGAGCGAGGTTTTATCGAATTAGTCAATAAATCAGAGAGTTATGAAATCTGTTTTGTGCCAGATAACGACTACCGAGGCTTCTTGAAACGTCGTCTTCCTCAGCTCGAAGAAGAAGTAAAAGGAGGTAATTTTATAGACCCTCAAGGCAAGATTCTGGGCCAACATGAGGGCTATCCGTTTTATACCATAGGACAGCGTAAAGGACTGGGGATTGCATTAGGTTATCCAACTTTTGTAACTGAAATTCGTAAAGACACCAACGAGGTAGTGTTGGGGCGTCATCAGGATTTGGAACGAACCAGCATGTTGGTCAAGCAACTCAACCTCCATAAATACGAGTCGCTGCCCTTGCCTTTAGAAACCATTACAAAAATCCGATATAAAGATGCTGGAATGGCCGCTACCATCACTCAGAATGATGACCAAATGCACGTTCAGTTCCATGAGCCTGTCATTGGCATTGCCCCGGGTCAAGCTGCCGTTTTCTACGAAGGCGACGATGTTGTTGGCGGTGGGTGGATTGCCCAGAGTTTTCGTTAAAATAACTTCCTTTGTAAATTTTTAAGTCTGGTAGAGGTTGTTTTCACTTTACCTTACCGCTCCTAGACGCAACCTTCAGCATAGTTTAGCGTATGAAATACATAAGGTTTCATAAAAATCAGTACCTTGGGGCTTAACAAAAGTATTGTTCCGACCGTTTAAACTGAAAGTCTGGTTTGGTATGCGATTAATTCTCCTGATTTTGATGAGTATGGTTCTGCTGGCCAATTGCAAAAAAGCAGAAGTGGAGGTGGTTTGTGGCTCTACGAATCCGTTGACTGATCTGGATTGGCTTAAAAACCAAATTGACATGCAGACTCGTCATAATTTAGACACGGTCTCAGTAGTCGAATATTCATATCAGGGCGAAGACGTCTTTCTATTGACTAATTACCCGCTCACCATGAACTACGGTTCAAATCTGGATCGCCAAGTATATCTCTGCGACGGCAATATTTTGAGTCAATATTGGGTTTCATTAAAATTTGAAGAGTTTTTTAGGGTAGCCCAATTCAAAAGAATCATCTGGCGTAAAGACAAAACGGTAGAACCTTCTCTTACTACCACTTGCGGAGTTGCCAATATTTTGACTGACTTAGAATGGCCAAAGCGAAACATTCAGTTTCTAAACATCAGTGGAAGTAAGAAGGCAGGTTTTTATCAATACGAGTACAATGGAGCCACGGTGTTTTATCTCATCAAATCAGTAGAGTTTGGTGTTTCGAGTGGCATAGCCGTATTAGACTGTGCTGGCAAAAACCTCATGGATGACCCTTCTTGGAATCATAATGATTTTATGAAAAAGGCCAAAATCGTTCGTACTATCTTTCAGAAATGATATTTCTTTGTAGCTTTTGAGCACAAACAAAAGGGGAATGGCATCAGCCATTCCCCTTTTGTTTGGAATCTTTATTGTTTAGGCTTCTTGAGCCGAGCAAAATTCGTCAAAAACCATGCTCAAGTGCTGAGCAATTAGCTCGGCAGGACGGCCTTCAATATGGTGTCTTTCTACGAAATGAACCAACTCACCATCTTTAAACAACGCAATTGATGGCGACGATGGTGGATATGGAAGTGTGTATTCACGTGCCTTTGCCGTAGCATCCATATCTACACCTGCAAATACCGTTACCAAATGGTCTGGCTTATGTTCGCTTACTGTCACAGCGTATTTGGCACCTGGACGAGCCGTGCGAGCCGAACAACCACATACTGAATTGATGAACAACAACGTGGTTCCTTGCGCTCCTTCACCTTCCATGAAGTTTTCTACTTCTGCTGCTGATTTGAGTTCTGTAAAGCCACCCTCAGCGATGTCCATGCGCATCGGATAGACTAAATGTTCGGGATACATTGACATATCGTTAAATGTTTTGTGTGATACAAAAAGATATTAGTTTATCGTAACGATGAGGTAACAATTTTTATAGGAAACCAAGTTCCAATTTGGCTACTTCGCTCATCATTTCTTGCGAATAGGGGGGGTCGAACGTAAGCTCCACTGAAACGTCCGAAACTCCTTCAATTTCACGGACAACACGCTCTACCTCGCCTGGAATCTCTCCTGCCGAAGGGCAAGCTGGCGAAGTCAAGGTCATCAAAATATAGACATTATTGACCGGAAATACTTTGATATCGTAAATCAGACCCAATTCGTAAACATCCACCGGTATTTCGGGGTCATAAACCGACTTGAGCGCTTTTACAACTTTTTCTTTTAGTTCTTCTTCGTTCATGATTACTTTCCTTTTTGTAACGAGTCGTAGGCCAAGGCATACGTTTTCATTTGCTTCACCATCGAGGCCAGTCCGTTACTACGGGTTTGAGCCAAATGCTGCTGAAGACCTACTTTTTCCAGAAAATACAAGTCAGCATTCAAGATTTCGTGAGGAAGATGACCAGATAATACTCGAATCAGTAACGACACTAAGCCCTTTACAATAACCGCCTCACTATCAGCATCAAAAACCAAGTTTTCATTCTCTAACTTAGCATTAAGCCATACCCTACTCTGGCAACCTTTGATAATATTTTCCTCCGTTTTCTGAGCTTCGGGCAAGCCTTTTAGTTTTTTTCCAAGGTCAATGATGTACTCGTATTTATCTGCCCAATCATCAAACAATTCAAACTCTTCGATGATTTCGTCTTGGATTTCGTTAATTGTTGTCATCTTTACTTCAAAATATTCCAACTTACAAGGATGTTGACTTACGAATCACAATCCCATTACCTTGTGGCTCTTTGGGCGGTTTACCTCTGTTGAGGTTGCCAGTTAAATCAATCAGTGTAAATGATTCGTTCAGTTTCTCAGCGGTAGAAAGTTTAACAAAACGCTGACGATGCCCTATCTCAATACTCTCAAAATCAAGATGTTGGAGTTTGGTCAATCTACCTATATCTTAGATTTTGAAAGTCCTTCTTACAGCATCATTTTCTGCACTCGGTGAAGGCCAGCTACTAATTTGTCAATTTCTTCAAAGGTATTATACATGGCAAACGAAGCCCGAGTAGTACCCAAAATCCCAAAGCGCTGCATCAAGGGCTGGGTACAATGATGTCCAGTCCGAACAGCGATGCCTTGTTGGTCCAGAATAATACCGATGTCTTGATGATGAATGCCTTCCAACACAAACGAAATTACTGAAATTTTTTCGTTGGCTTGCCCAATGATTCGTAATCCTTTTATCTCCGACAATTGTTCTGTTGCGTACTGCAGCAAACTGTCTTCGTAAGCGGCTATATTCGATTTACCCAAGTGAGCAATGTAGTCTAAGGCCGTTTTCAAGGCCACTACATCTGCAATATTTGGCGTGCCTGCTTCAAACTTGTAAGGCAAATCATTGAAGGTCGTTTTTTCAAACGTTACTTCCTTGATCATCTCACCACCGCCCATGTACGGAGGCATTGCTTCAAGCAGGGCTTTTTTTCCGTATAAGACACCGGTACCCGTAGGGCCATACAGTTTATGAGCCGAAAACGCATAGAAATCAGCATCAAGGTCCTGAACATCAATAGCAAGGTGACTACTGGCTTGTGCTCCATCTATCAATACTTTGGCTCCAACGCCATGCGCCAATTCAATGATGCGCTTGACGGGGTTGATGGTCCCCAGTGAGTTAGAAACGTGATTGACCGATACCAATTTTACACGCTCTGTCAGCAGTTGTTCGTAACTATCCAGTTCCAACTCACCAGCCTCATTGACAGGAATTACTTTGAGGATAATGCCTTTTTCGTCGCAAAGGAGTTGCCAGGGCACAATATTGGAATGATGCTCTAAACCTGAAATAATGATTTCGTCACCTGCCCCGATGAATTTACGCCCATAGGTTTGCGCCACGAGGTTAATCCCCATGGTAGTGCCACTCGTAAAAATGATTTCTTCGGTAGAACTAGCATTCAGAAATTGTTGAATGGCTTTGCGAGATGCTTCAAAATCGGCAGTGGCTTTCTCTGCTAAGGTATGGATACCTCTATGAATATTGGCATTGTAGCCTCGGTAGTATTCAACAATGGCGTCAATAACCGGTACGGGCTTTTGGGTAGTAGCGGCGTTGTCAAAATATACCAGCTTGCGCCCGTTGATTTCCTGATCTAAAATAGGAAAATCGGCCCGAATTTGGTCAATATCAAAGGGGATTGATAAAGTTGATGGGTTCATACCTAATTAATATCAGTACAAGGTTGCGATTTTTTCTTCTATCAGCCCTTCTAAGTACGTTTTGATGGCTGGAATACGCATTTTTTCGACCACGTCGTCGGCAAAAGCAAACATCAAAAGTGCCATTGCAGCATCTTTAGAAATGCCCCGTGCCTGCATGTAAAACAATGCTTCGTCATCTAACTTACCCGTTGTCGTACCGTGCGAACACTTCACGTCGTCGGCCCAGATTTCGAGCTGGGGTTTGGTGTTCATGGTAGCGTCGTCCGTCAAAACCACATTGCGACACGACTGATACGCATTTGTCTTTTGAGCATCTTCCCGTACAAAAATCTTTCCGTTGAATACGCCCGTTGAGCGACCACCTAAGACACCTTTGTATAACTCAGTTGACTCCGAATTAGGCTTGGCGTGGTCCACTACGGTATGATTATCAACGTGTTGTCTTTCGTTCGGAATGTACAACCCGTACATGTGCGCATCGCATCGCTCGCCATCTAATTTGATTTGGAGATTGTTACGCACAAAACCACCGTTGACCGTCACAGTTATGCAATACGTATGACTTCTGGCTTTTTGGTTGATTTGCGTTGTCCCAATATGATACGCCTTATCTGATTCGTTTTGCACTTTGTAATACTCAAAATGAGCTTCTTCGGCTACTGAAACTTCGGTTACGATATTGGTAAACGAAGTGTTTTCGCCCAGTGAACGAAACGATTCTGCCATTTTGACTTGCGCTCCTTTGCCTACAATAATCAAGTTGCGAGGCTGGGCGGCAATGTTTTCGTCACGAGTATCGGCTACAAATCGGCAAATGATGGGTTGCTCTACCACTACGCCGTCTGGCACATGAATAAACAAGCCATGATTGGCAAATGCCGTATTGAGTGCCGTAAAAGCGTTATCTGAAAAATCGGCATAGTGGGCAAAATGCTGCTCAACCAAGGTAGGGAATCGCTTGTAGGCTTCGTGAAAGTTTAAGATATGGAGCTGGCTTTCGGGGCTAACAATGCGAGAGAGTTCGGGATGATAAATCCCGTTGACGAAGTACAGAATATTACCTTCTAAATTCGGAATTTTCAACGCCTCTACTTCTTCGGGGGTTACTTTCCCAGGCGAGTTGAAATTTAAGGCTTGACTAACAATTCCTTTCACATTGGAGTATTTCCACTCTTCGTGACGAATCGTTGGAAAACCCAGCTTATCAAACTGATTGAACGCCTCCTGACGAACTTGATGCAAGGCTGATTTTGCCTCACCATTCATTCGGATTTCGTTCGACTGAAATGTGGCTATTAATTGTGACTTGAGGTCGGTATTCGTTGCGGGTAAGGCCATGTGACTCATCGGGCTACCGAGGCAGCACCTTCAAGATTCGTAAAATATTCGTATTGGTTGGGCATTAAACTGCAGCAACTACTTCGGCTGCATCAACGCTGGCTTTAATCCAGTCGTAACCTTTTTCTTCGAGTTCGAGGGCTAATTCTTTGGTGCCTGATTTCACAATGCGGCCTTTGTACAACACGTGTACGTAGTCGGGAACGATGTAATCAAGCAACCGCTGGTAGTGGGTAATCACAATAAACGAACGCTCACCGTCACGGAGTTTGTTTACGCCTTCGGCTACAATCCGCAGAGCATCAATATCCAGACCAGAATCAGTTTCGTCCAAAATTCCCAATTTTGGCTCTAACATGGCCATTTGGAAAATTTCGTTACGTTTTTTCTCACCACCCGAAAACCCTTCGTTCAACGAGCGATTCAATAGCGATTGGTCAATATTAACCAAGGCCATTTTCTCTTTCATCTTTTTCAAAAACTTCACGGCATCGAGTGGGTCTTCGCCTTTGTATTTGCGAATCTCGTTGATAGCTGTTTTCAAGAAGTTAGTAGTGCTCACACCAGGAATTTCTACTGGATACTGAAACGCCAAGAAAATCCCTTCGCCAGCACGCTCTTCAGGCGCTAATTCGAGCAAGTCTATGCCATCAAAATCTACTGATCCACCCTCGATTTCGTAATCTGAACGACCAGCCAAAACCGATGCTAAGGTACTTTTACCTGAGCCATTGGGACCCATAATGGCATGTACCTCTCCTGGCTTTACCTCCAGATTGATGCCTTTCAATATCTCTTTTCCTTCTACAGACGCTCGTAAATCGCTGATAGTTAACATGGTAAGTACTTTTACTTGAGTGATTTGCTAAGAATTTGCAAAATTACAGACTTTATTTTAGAATAACTCTAAACAAGGGAGAATTGTTCCACCGAACGGATAATTTATCAGGTTGTGTTATTCTACCATTCGAAAACCTTCATCTGCTGCCTTTTGCCTTCGGCGTGTTATCTTGTGATGAATTTTTGAAGATTCTTAAAAAAATTTGGAGCCAAAAACATAGTTTAAATTCAATAGGGCTATTTTATGGTTTTTATAGCTTTTTTTGATTTTTTCATTTGATTTATTCACTCTAATTTGCAGCAAACAACTTCATTTTTTATGAACGAAACTAATAGGATTCACGTGTCGAACGAAGTCGGCACCTTACGTCGTTTATTAGTCCATAGCCCCGACAGTGGCTTGGGTAAAGTGGTTCCTTCAAAGGCTCAAGACTGGCTTTTTGAGGACATTGTACATCTCGACACCATGCGCCGAGAAGAGTACGATTATTACCTTAAAGTCTTATTGTATTTTCTAGACCCTGATAAGGTAAAAGGCAAATTAGCAGCCATCGATGCCGACCTAAACCGAAGCTTTTTCAAACCCGAACACCCTAACTTTCACCATTCAGACAAGGTGATTGAAGTACAAAAGCTATTGGCTGAGTTTTTAGAAAACAAAGAAATCCACGACCAACTAATTGCTTCGGTTTGTGCCATTGAGCATTGTACGATGGAAGTTCAGCAGACTTTGCTTGATTTGCCTTCGATTGAGTTAGCCAAAACGTTGATTTCGGGAACGTTGCCTAATGGGAAGATGATTTTTCCGCCAGTACCTAATTTGATTTTTACACGAGATATTGGAATTACTATTAATAACAGTGTTTTATTGAACAAACCCGCCAAGCAAGCCCGTACTCGTGAAGCTTTGTTAGCCAAATACATCTTTTTCTATCATCCGATTTTTGCCAAAATTCGAGAAAATATCATCGAAATCCCTGAAAATGAGCACCATTTTTTAATGCCTGACGAAGAAAAAGAGTCCGCTCGCACTACCCTTGAAGGTGGCGACGTGATGATGATTGCCCCCAACCATTTATTGATTGGGGTTAGTGAGCGTACAACAGCGCAGGCTGCCAAACAAGTGATTGAAGCATTGTTCGCTCGAAATGTATTGGATAAAGTGACAGTGGTGAAAATCCCCAAAAAACGGGATTATATGCATATTGACACTGTCTTTACACAGGTAAAACGCAACATGTGGGTGTTGCTAGGGTCTATTGCTCGCAATGATTTTAATAGTGACGCCGTTTTGGATAGCCTATCTGACAAGAATAACAATGCTGAAACTGTTAAAATTGTACAGTTTAGAAAAGGTGAAGAACTGCCCGAAATTATTGAGCACTTAGAAGATTTACTTCGGCAAATTAGTATGGAAGATTTTGGATGTCGCCGAGATGAGGTACAGTTCATTTATTCGGGTAATCGTGAGTTTCCGTATGGTGCCCGAGAGCAGTGGACTGATTCGTGTAACCTTTTGGCCTTGAAAGAAGGCGTGGTGATTGGCTATGACCGTAACGACAAGACCCTCGAAGCGTTTCGTCGACATGGGTTTCGTACCGTTAAAGCCAAAGATGTGTTAGAAGAGTTTGAACATGGACTGAATCCTCATGACCTCACTGACACCTTTATTATGTTGCCTTCGGCAGAGTTGTCTCGTGCTCGTGGTGGTTCGCACTGTATGAGTATGCCAATTTTAAGGGATTTTTTGTAGTTTTGTTTGACTAAAAAGGGTGCAAGTTTTGCTCAATGTCTGGTCTGTATCATTATTGGAGGAATCCATTCACTCTACCCAAGTACCAGGCAACCCAAGTAATCATCCATCATTTTTGAGTATTAAATCAATTAAAATTTATGCGTAACCAAAGCACTTCACACATTCTAATGATACGTCCAGTTCGGTTTGGCTTTAATGAACAAACAGCCGAATCAAATGCTTTTCAGGATGTTACGATTGCTGCCCAAACCAAAGACGTAGCACAAGAAGACGCTTTACAGGCGTTTGACGAGATGGTGCGGCAGCTCAAAGCGGCTGGCGTTGAGGTGATGGTAGTAGATGACACTCCCGCCCCCCATACCCCCGATTCGATTTTTCCGAATAATTGGATTTCATTTCATAACAACGGTACGGTTATCTTGTACCCTATGCAAGCCGAAAATCGCCGATTGGAACGCCGGTTAGATATTTTAGACTTGCTCGAAGAAGACTACTACATCAATCGGAAGGTGGATTTAACGTATTTTGAGCAAGAAGGTAAATTTTTGGAAGGTACAGGAAGCATGGTGTTGGATCGAAAATTCAAAATTGCCTATGCTTGCCTTTCACCCCGCACTCATCCTGATGTACTCAAGGAGTTTTCGATACAGATGAATTATGATGTAGTTTCGTTTCAAGCCGTTGACGATGCTGGCAAAGCCGTGTATCACACCAATGTCTTGATGTGTATCGGCGATTTGTTTGCAGTGGTTTGTCTTCAAGCCATCCCCGACTTAGACGAACGCTATATGGTGCGGCAGCATTTGGAACAAAGCGGCAAGCGAATTGTGGAAATTACAATGGAACAAATGAAGCATTTTGCAGGCAATATGCTCCAAGTCAAGAGCAAAAAAGGCATCAACTACTTGGTGATGTCCACTCAAGCGTACGAAAGTCTGACACACAAACAGATTGATATTTTGGACGACTATGCGGTACTGCTCCACTGCGACCTGTCAGTTATAGAAGCTAATGGAGGTGGTTCGGCTCGCTGCATGATGGCTGAAATTCATTTACCTAAACGAGAAAAATAAATAAGAAGGGGCAACATCGCCCCTTTTGCTTTTAACTCCAACTAACTATGACTAATGTTGAACACATCGGAATTGCCGTAAAAAGTCTAGAAATTTCTAATGCTCTTTTTAGTAAACTCTTAAACATAAGCCCATATAAATCAGAAGCAGTAGCATCAGAAGGGGTAACTACTTCGTTTTTCAAAGTAAATCAAACCAAAATCGAATTACTAGAAGCTACCAATCCTGATAGTGCTATCGCTAAGTTTATCGAGAAAAAAGGGGAAGGGATTCATCATGTGGCTTTTGAAGTAGAAGACATATATGCTGAAATGGAACGACTTAAAAAGGAAGGCTTTATCCTGTTGAACGAACAACCTAAGCAAGGAGCTGATAATAAATTAGTATGCTTTGTCCATCCCAAAAGTGCCAATGGCGTTTTAATAGAAATCTGTCAGGAGATTAAATCGCTCTAATCTTGATTTTATTGCATAACTTAAAAAATGGTCATTTTTAAAAGCCCAATACCTACCTCGGTAGTTATATTAGTTGGTTCTTACAAATTTTGTTTTTTAATTCAGTTGATTTATAGAAACTTACAGCTAAATTTAAGCCTCAATAGTTGTTGCAATGCTACATATTAACGCTTCACATTTCTGATGCAAAGACCTAGTTCACTACGAGCTTTTACAGTTGGAATAACCATTTTTGTATTAGGTTTTCTGATAACTCGCCTTCCCTATTATTTGTACATTTATCTACCGGGAAGTTCTCCCGACACGAATTCGTACATGAGGGTGGCTGCTGAAATCCTTCGTGGTCAACTTCCTATGCTCCATATACGAACCCCTGGTTATCCTTTATTTTTGGTTTGTTGTTACTACATTCACCCAACCTTTATGACGGTGATAGTTATGCAAAGTTTACTCACTCTGGTAACTATCACTTGCTTTATTTGGGCTATGTCACGTCTATTTCCCAATATTACCATTGCAATAAGTGTGGCTCTTACGGTAGGATTTTGTTCTACCACGTATTTATATCACGAAACCACGTTACTTACAGAGTCACTTTTCATCAATTGTTTGGTTTGGCTTATCATATTTATGATTCTAGCTCTCAAACAAGGTCATGTTCGTTGGTGGGTTCTGCTGAGTTCGATGATTGCTCTAACTATTTATGTTCGCCCCTCAGGTATTTACTTAATCGGTGTATTTACTTTATTATTGGTTTATTTGATTGTAACTCGTTCATCTCTCAAGAAAATAATTATTTTTTGCTCACCTTTAGCTATAGGCGTTCTGGCCTTAATGTCTTACAATGCTCTCATTATCAAAAGGTTTACAATAAGTCCCTTTGGGGATTACAATTTAATTGGAGCCACCACCACCTATATGCAACCAAATGTGGTATATCCTTCGTATTTGAACCATGCCATTGAGAAAACGCTTCAGAGGATACCGAAAGAAAACCAAGAAACTGTGAGAAATTCATGGAAATTGAGTGCGCTCCAGTATTCTTTTCTATTGAATTATGACCACCTACATTTTTATTTTTATCCTGAACTTCGGAAGACAGCTCCCTATCGAAACAAATCAGAAATAGAT
The DNA here is from genome assembly GCA_046329195.1 of Spirosomataceae bacterium. Taxonomy (GTDB): domain Bacteria; phylum Bacteroidota; class Bacteroidia; order Cytophagales; family Spirosomataceae; genus JAXLVB01. Next base: position 1,528,260 of record JAXLVB010000002.1, read on the forward strand.
TTATATTATGATTTGATAGATGATAGCAAAAAAGTATTTAAGCAGTCTATTAGTGAACATCCTGCTCTTCATGTCAAATTTGTTTCGTCAATGTTATACCAATATTTGATGTGTATCAATCAAAAAAATTCTATTTCATATTTGTTTTTGGCTGATTATATAGGGTATTTAAAATCGAAAACGGCAGGGTATATGTTTGTCAAAGAAGCAAAATTTGGTCGGCTATATGAATTTTATTCTCCGAGAGCAAACTTGAATGAAATTGATGAAAAACTTAAACTTTTGGATGAAAAACCTTTTTTACTACAACTGGCTAGCGGTTTCGATTGGGTCAGAAGTTTACTTTTTGAAAATATAGCTTGGTTATTTATTGGATTGGCTATTACTTTTTATACTGGTTATCAAGTCATTGCAAGTCGATTTACAAACACAAATGCACTTTTAGTATTTTGCATTATATCATTGAATTGGCTAGGGGCTATTCTGAATAGTCTAGTGATGATTGGCACCATACGTTATGCCTCAACTACCCATTTTACGTATTATTTATCACTCAGTTTAATAGGATTGCTCATTCCAGCTGAAGGAGTTGGGAAAGTGTGGTTTTTAAAACAAAGAGGGAAGCTCTCTATTAAAAAGGAATTGCCTCCCAATGTTCAAGATAGAGTATCTACTCCAACTAAAGCCATCAAAAAGCGCAAAAAATGAAACTAAGTAATGCTTCATTTATAACCATCTTTACAGTAGTAGGGATTTTATTTTTGTTTTTTTTTCAAAGCAGTTGCCGTCCTGACTTGAAAGGTGCACTCCAACATCCTACTGAGATTAAAGTGTTAGATTTATCAAGCCGACACCTCCGAAAGTTACCTACTGAAATCGGCGAAATGACTAACCTCGAAGAACTCAATCTTGCAAATAATTTTTTATCAACTCTGCCCTTAGAATTTTCTAAGCTTAAAAAGCTTAAAAAATTAAATTTAAGTGGCAATTATTTTCGATTTATTCCTTCATCAATAATCCAACTTACCAATTTGGAAGAATTAAGTATTGAAGACAACCGATTGACCACTTTGCCCACTGAATTGGCTCTATTGAAGCAACTTAGAATATTAGAACTAAGCTGGAATCAGCTTAAAGACATTCCGCTTGACTCACAGCATCTCCCTAATTTACAACAGCTTCGACTATACGACAACCCGTTTATATCACCCTATTCTATTCTTAAAAAATTCCCTTCACTTCCACTAAACTTTAAGTTTTCTTTAGCACAAAACACCTATAATGATTATCTTCAGAAAGGGTCAGAATTATTGAAAACTAAAAAGAATTCATCCGCAATTGAATATTTAGGTCTTGCTATTCACATGTTAGAAACTCAAAAAGTAACTGACACAACCAATCGGTTGGTATTGTATGAAAGCCAAAGCCGTTTACTTTTTGAAGTAGGCGACTATCAACAATCTTTGAAATTACTTAATTCAGCTATCGAACTACGGCCAGATAAATTAGATAATATAGGGTTTAGAGGGGAACTTAAACAAAAACTTCATGATTTACCTGGAGCTTGCCAAGATTGGCAAAAGGTACTTCAAATGGGCGACACAAGAGCGCAATTCTTTTTAGATCGTTTTTGTAAAAACCCTTAATCGCCTTAAACTTTCTTTTGTTGGTTGATAATGCTTATAAAAAAAGCGTTTGAAAATGTCTGAAAACCCATAATAAGTAAAAGGATAGCAGGGAGTAATGAACGTAACATTTGCTGAGGTAACAAGTCAGTAAATCCAGTTTTTTGCCAAAATAAAAAGTTCAATAAAATTCCAACAAAGCCAAACAGAATCAATCCGATTCCGCTAAAAATCAAGATACTGATGCGTTTGAAATCTGAAATATAATCCATCCATTTTTCAAAAGGAAGAATATTACTTCTTGCACTGCTAATTCTACTCAAGACACCCAACCAAAGTAGTTGTAGGCCTGATATGACAAAAGACATTGCAACTAATAGCGTATGTACATCAAAAGTTATGGAATAGACGGTACGTGGTTGAGGTAACAACCAAACAAACAGTACCATCCCAATTATCGCCAATAGTAACCCTGGGAAAAGATATAGCCACCTAGGACTATGAACAAGTAAGAAATGGAGGTGTCTCCACCCATCTTCCCATGTTTGTAAATGGGGTGGGCGATTACGACCGTCAGGAGAAAGTGTTACGGGCACTTCACTGATTCGGGCGTTGGCAAGTGAAGCTTTTACTACCATTTCGCTTGCAAATTCCATCCCTGTCGAATGCAGGTTCCAAGCCATATATGCTTCTCGTTCAAATCCCCTTAGTCCACAATGAAAATCTCCAATTGGAATCTTAAAGAGTTGACTGCCCAACCATGATAAAATTGGGTTTCCTATATAACGATGTAAAAAAGGCATTGCATGGGGTTTGATACCGCCCTTAAAACGATTACCCATAACTAACTCATTTTGAAGGCGTAGCGATTTTAAAACAATTGGTATCTCCAAAAAATTATACGAGTCATCAGCATCTCCCATGATTATATATTTTCCTTGCGCTACCTCTATCCCGGCCCTTAAAGCATTGCCGTACCCCTTAGAGGAAACTTCAACTAACTTTACATTCATTTGTAGAGCCACATCAATAGAGCCATCTGTACTTCCGTTGTCAGCAACAATTATTTCACCTGAAATATCATTCTCAGAAAAAGACTGGTTAATTTTACTGATACATACTCCAAGAGTTGCAACTTCGTTTAAGCATGGTAATACGACACTTAGTTCAAGGCTCATTGGTAGAAACATTTTTGAATTGTAGCAATTTAAAAGTTTTACCCTAAATTGTCTAACATTAGAGCAATTGGACTTTTACAAACTTCATCAACTTATGCATTATTATCAGTCTATTATCGAAACCATTGGCAATACGCCTTTAGTCAAACTCAACAGGGTGACCGCCGGAATCAAAGGAACGATTCTGGCTAAAGTAGAGTATTTTAACCCTGGCAATTCGGTCAAAGATAGAATGGCCATCCGAATGGTAGAAGACGCCGAAAAAGAAGGGAAACTAAAACCTGGTGGTACTATCATTGAAGGAACCAGCGGCAACACAGGTATGGGTCTGGCCTTAGCAGCCATTGCCAAAGGCTATAAATGTATTTTTACGATGGCCGACAAGCAGTCTCAAGAGAAAATCAATATTTTGCGAGCCGTTGGAGCCGAAGTAATCGTTTGCCCTACCAACGTTGAGCCTGACGACCCTCGCTCCTATTATTCGGTAGCCAAACGACTCAATCGTGAAATACCCAATTCAATTTATCCTAACCAATACGATAATCCGTCTAATGCAGCGGCACATTACGACACCACAGGTCCAGAAATTTGGGCTCAAACGGAGGGAAAAATCACCCATTATGCCTGTGGTGTGGGTACTGGTGGCACCATGTGTGGAGTGGCTAAGTTCCTGAAAGAACACAATCCATCCATCGTATCGGTGGGTATTGATACGTATGGATCGGTGTTTAAGAAATACAAAGAAACAGGTATTTTCGACGAAAATGAGATATATCCCTACCTTACCGAAGGCATTGGAGAGGATATTTTGCCTGAAAACGTGGACTTTTCAGTCATTGACCATTTCATCAAAGTCACCGACAAAGACGCCGCCATCATGACCCGACGGTTGGCACGTGAAGAAGGGCTTTTTGTAGGTTGGTCCTGTGGGTCGGCAGTGCACGGAGCACTCGAATACGCCCGTATGCACCTCCAAGAAAGCGATGTCATGGTGATTATCTTGCCCGACCACGGAACTAGGTATTTGAACAAGATTTACAACGACACTTGGATGAAAGACCACGGCTTTTTGGAGGCACGTAGTTTTTCTACTGCTCGTGATATTATCCGTCAGCGTAATGGTCGAAGTCACTTATTTAGTATATTGCCATCGGCCACGGTTGGTGAGGCTGTTAGGCTATTTAGCCAAGAAGGCATCTCCCAAATCCCAGTAGTCAACCAGCAACAGCAAGTAGTAGGCAGTTTGAGCGATTCGGTGGTGTTGCACAAACTCATCGAAGCCCCCGAACTCAAAACTGAGACGGTTGAAACCATTATGGACAAACCGTTTAAATTTGTAGGCTTGGATAACACGGTTGACGTGTTATCATCGTTGATTGACCGTGAAAACAAAGCACTACTGGTACGAGACGAATTAAATCAAATCCATATTATTACCCAATCTGATTTACTGGTAGCGATGACTACCTAATCCTGAGTAAAAATGAGCCTTTCGCAACGCTATTATGCCCTCGATACGTTCCGAGGAATTACCATCGCTTTGATGATTTTGGTCAATTCGGCTGGTGATGGTGATACCACCTACGCCATCTTACAACATGCTCCGTGGCATGGTTTCACTCTAGCCGATTTTGTATTTCCTTCGTTTTTGTTTATTGTAGGGGTGGCCATTCGTTTTGCCCTGCGTCCTTTTCAGTATCAATTAAGTACGGAGGTAAGTCTCAAAATTTTACGCCGAACTGCCACATTGTTTCTCATTAGTTATTTGATATTTAACTTCCCTTATATCCATTTTCAGCTTTCACACTTACGAATCCTCAATGTGTTGCAGCGAATCGCCTTGTGTTATTGTGCGGTTTCGTTTTTGGCATTACTGATCAAAAGTCCGAATTTTCTGATGGGGATTTGTCTCTTTTTACTGTTGGGCTATTGGGCAATTATGCTCCATTTTGGTGACCCCTCCGACCCATTTGGACGTATGGGCAATGCAGCCCTCAAGGCCGACTTAGCCGTGATGGGACCAGACCACCTGTATCATGGCGAAGGCTATCCGTTTGACCCCGAAGGTTTACTCAGTACTCTCCCGTCTATTGCTACGGCTTTGTTGGGCTATTTGACAGGATATTTTATCCAAAACACCCAAAACAAATCTCTGGTTTTGAGCAGGTTACTACTGGCTGGCGTTGGATTAGTAGCGATTGCTTTGTTGTGGAATCAAGTATTTCCGATTAACAAAAAACTCTGGACGAGTTCATTTGTCGTATTGGTGGCTGGCTTAGACTTACTAGTACTTTCGTTGTTGATTTGGCTCATTGATGTCCAAAAACGAACCGGCTGGACTACCTTTTTTGATGTTTTTGGTAAAAACTCCATCTTCGCTTATGGGCTATCAGAGCTCTTGGCCATTTTGCTTTGGTTTATAAAGATAAGCAGTGAATCACTTTATCCAACCATCTTTCAGCAAGTTTTTCGGCCTATTTTTGGTGATTACAACGGCTCGTTAGCGTTTGCCATCAGCTTTGTATTAGTTTGTTGGCTGGGTTGTTATCTACTGTATCGGAAGAAAATATTTTTGAAGATATAAAGAGAATGTGACTAGAACAAAAACAGCACGCAGGCCTTCTGCGTGCTGTTTTTGTTCTAGTCTTTTTCGAGAAAGTTGAGTTCCATTTTACTCATTAAACAACAATGCCGCTCCAAAAACGCCAGCACTATCACCCAATTTATTTTTGACAATTAGCAAGTCTGGATGGGGGTTAAAAACGTATTTTTTAGCACGTTCTACCCCTTCTGTATAAAGCAAATCAATGTTGCTTACCCCTCCGCCCAACACGATTACGTTGGGGTCAAGGATATTAATTACCACCGAAATAGCCTTCCCAAACTGCTCCAAAAGGAGTTCGATGGTGGCTGTAGCATGGGGGTCATTTCCAGCGTGATAATTCGTAACGATTTCGGCCAAGTTCTTTTTCTGGCCCGAAAGCCGTTCGTAGTATTTCTGTAGCGCAGGGCCGGCAATCACCTGTTCAACACAGCCTGATTTGCCACAATAACAGGTATCCCAACCTTCAATTAAGATATTGTGGCCCCACTCTCCTCCTATTCCTTGACGGCCGCCAATTACCTTGCCGTGCGTCACCACTCCACCCCCAACGCCAGTACCTAAAATTACCCCAAAAACGACTTCTGCCTCTGGACACACGGCTGGGGCTGCGCCCATTAGGGCTTCGGCAAGTGCAAAACAGTTCGCATCATTGGCTAGCTCAACGGGTACGCCCAACGCTTCAGCCAAATCTTGTTTCATCGGATTCCCATTCATGCAAACCGTATTACAGTTTTTCATGGTTTGGGTTTTGGGGTCAAGCACACCGGGTGTAGCAAATCCGATTCTGTCGGGTTTTAGGCCTGTTTCATCCGTAACTAGCCCCACTAATTTCACGATTTGGCTTAGGATATGCTTGTATCCTTTATCCGCCTCGGTCGGGATACGCTTACGAGCAATCACTGCCCATTGGTTAGCCGCATCTAATACAGCACATTCTATTTTGGTACCCCCTAAGTCAATTCCCCAACGATAGTTCATGAAAGCAAAACGAAAGTATATAATTTCACTACAATGTTAGTGTAACCTTTTTGATTTTTTGAAGTAAGCAAAAAAAATTACTGAAATATACAATAACTAACTAATAATTTAGTTAAAAGATTGTATTTTCTATTTACCATACACACATAAAAGCCCATGAAAAAACACTACCGGTATTTTACCCTGCTATTACTATGCCTATCCTTTATCACCCACGCCCAAACACCTAATCGGGTATCTATCAAAGGTATCGTAATTGACTCCAGCGGAACAGCTTTGGCTTTTCCTACCGTGATGCTCCTCAACCCAAAAGATTCTGCCTTAGTCAATTTCTCAAGAGCCAGCGAGCAAGGTATTTTTGAATTTAAGGGTGTAAAAAACACTCCGTATCTACTCAAAATTTCGTACACAGGGTATTTGCCTCACCAAGAATCCATTGGTCCGTTCACTACCGAAGCGGTGGACGTTGGTAAGGTCAAAATCAAGCCCATTGTGAAGGAACTACTGGAAGTGGTCATCAAAACGGCCAGGGCTCCTCTCACCATTCGGGGCGATACGATTGAATACGATGCCCGAACGTTTAAAGTGCCGCCAGGGTCCACGGTCGAGGACTTACTGCGTCGCTTGCCGGGCATTGATGTTGATGCCTCTGGTAATATCAAAGCGCAAGGGCAGGATGTCAACAAGGTATTGGTAGATGGCAAGACTTTTTTTGGTGAAGACCCCAAGGCTGCTACTAAAAACCTGGGGGCAGAAACCATCTCGAAAGTACAGGTTTTCAACGATAAATCTGAACAGGCTAAATTGACTGGCATTGATGATGGTAAAAAAGAAAAAGCCATCAATCTGGAGCTAAAAGATGAATTCAAGAAAGGACGCTTTGGCAAAATAACAGGTGCAGTAGGTACTTCCGACCGTGCCGCAGGACGTGGGAATTTTAACCGTTTTAATAAGAAAGAACAGCTTTCGTTTATTGGCTATGCCAACAACATCAACGAAACGGGCGTAAACTGGGACGATTATGGCGAGTTTAAAGGCAATAATTCATGGAATTTTGATAGCGATGATTTTGGATTCAGTAGCGGCAATCGCATCATCTATATCACAGCCGACGACAACGGTGATGTGCCTCGGAATAGTTTTGATGGCCGTGGTTTTACACAAAATGGCGGCTTGGGTGTTAACTACAACTACACTCAAAACAAAACCAAGCTGAGTACCAGCTACTTCTATAATCAAACTCGTTTGAATTTAGACCAATTTACCAACAAACAGACCTTTCAACAGACGGGTTCATTCTTTAATACAGATACCACCAACAAAACTGACTTTAGAGCTACTCACCGAATGGGATTGCGTTGGGAGGAAGGTCTCGATTCTACTAACACACTGATAACCAAGGCTAATATTCGGTTTAGCAATTCAAATGTAACGACGTTGCAAGGCCAGCGTTATCTGACAAGTAGTCAGTTTCTACAAAACAACCTCTCACTCAACAATACCAACAAATTCAATTCGTATGGTGTCAATAGTTCGGTGGTGTGGAGTCATAAATTCAAGCAGAAAAAAGGCCGAAACTTCTCGATGAGCCTTGGCTTCAATGCCAGTGGCCTCGACGGTACCGAAGGCATTTACTCGCTCAATCGGTTCTTTAGTGCCACGTCGTTTACCGATCAAGTGCGTAGCCAGCGCAACGAAAACGCCAATTCGAGTTATCAACTCAAGAGTAGCGCCTTTTTGTTAGAGCCTATCTCGAAAAAAATCTTTTGGGAATCGTTTTATAACTTCAGTTATTCGAATCGAGAAGTTAGCCGTGGGGCATTTAACCGACTCAATGGCGAAATCCGATTCGATAGCTTGAGTAATTTTTACACCAATTCCATTCTTTACAACCGTCTTGGAACAAGTTTACGGTATTCTAATCAAGGCTTGAACATTTCGTTCGGTTTAGCAGGCCAAAAGTTCGACTTAGAAGGAAAGGCTTCGGTTGACAACGCCTCGCCCATCCGCCAAAATATCAATCGGAATTTCTTCACCTTCACACCGAATTTCAACACCAGCTGGCAGTTAAAAAACAATACCTACCTCAATGTTGGATACAATTATGGTGTGCAAGAGCCGTCGCTCAATGATTTACAACCTGTTGTGAATAACACCAATCCGTTTTTCATTACCGAAGGAAATCCAAACTTATTGCCACAACGGAATCACAACATCAATTTCAATGGCTACAAGTTTGACCCAGCTACGTTTTTTAATTTGAATATTGGGATGAACTACAATGTGTATAATAATCAAATCATTTATACACAGACTATTGACCAAAATTTTGTCACTCGTACTCGCCCCGAGAATATTTCGGGAGGTAAAAGTTTTAACACTTACTTCTACACAGGGTTTCCGATTATAAAAACAAAGCTAAACCTCAATGTTAATGGCAACATTAACTTTAGCGAAAGCCCTACATTCATCAATGCCATCCGTAACGAAACCAACAACAAAACCCTTAGTATCAACACTGGCTTTAGCTTTACACCCGGGAAAAACAAGTTGATTCTAGATGTAAGCGGCGGTATTACCAACACTAGAGTAACGTATTCTATTGCAACACAACAAAATCAAACCATTTTGACTAAACGCCTCAGCGCCAATTTGAAGTGGAATTTTGCTCCAAAGTTCTTCTTAGAAAGCAACTACACCTACACTGGCTATGAAAATGACCGATTCAATTTCAACCAAAACATCCCTATCTGGAATGCCTCGGTGCGCCGATTGCTTACCAAAGACAACAAACTTGAAGTCCGCTTGGCAGCATTTGACATGCTTAACCGTCGGGTAAGTGTGCGTCAAAATGCTACGGTCAACTACGTTTCGCAAGAAATTGCACCAACGCTGGCTCGCTATTTCATGATCAGTTTTTCGTATAACCTTAAAGGCTATCAAGACAAACTTAGCAAAGGAGGCTTTTTCTAAACCTTCGAGCCCCACCTTGGCCCTAGACCAACGTGGGGCTTTTATTCTTACTGATGACACGACACACTTTCAAACTTACAACAATGAACCGTATTTCAACTGCTCAGTCTTTATTAATCATATTGTTTTGCTGCGTTTCACTGATAACTGCGCATGCCCAGCCCCAACCAACCGAAGGCATCATCCACTTTACTAGAACCAGTCGTTGGACCAAGATTCAAAGCGCACTCACTTTTTTGAGTAAACAAGAGAAAGAAAAAATGGCCTATATGTATGAAGGTCGTGACGAATGGAAAGAAAATGTAATGCTTTACTTCAACGAAAAGGGCACTAAATATGTGCAAGGCGAAGACCGAGCCAACAATGGCTATTCGTGGCGTAACGAAACGTTTTTTTACGTTCGGAATTTTGAAACAAATCGAGAAACCGATGCTTTCGAAATCTTAGGGAAGACGTATATCATAGACGATACCCTTAGCAAACCAAACTGGAAAATCCTGAACGACTTGAAAGACGTAGCAGGCCATATTTGCATGAAAGCGATGGTAGAAGACACCATTAAAAAACAGAAAATTGTGGCTTGGTTTGCTCAAGATTTTATCCACCCCGGTGGGCCAGAGCGTTATTTTGGCCTCCCAGGCATGATTCTGGAGTTGGATATTAATAATGGCGCTGTAGTGATTGCTGCTGATAAAATTGAAGCGAAAAAACTAACCAATGAAATGGAGTTGCCCAAAAAACTCAAAGGCAAAACACTCACTGAATCGGCGTATCGTCAAATGATTTACAAATTGGTTCAAGAACGAATCAAAGCAGAGCAAAATCCTTTTTGGGATATTCGATATTGATTTTCAAAACCAACGAGCTACTCCAGCAACAAATAGTTCGTTGGTTTTTATTTGTTCACATTCTTCCCGTATTTTTTTACCAGTCGGTAAGCGTTCATGGAAGTAGGCTCTATTTCATAATAAACTGGCGAACCTTCAAACCCATCACCTCCACACACATAATAAAATGGCTTGATGGTGATTACTTTACCTATTTGTGGCAGTCTCCAAATGGTATGTTTCATTCCATCAAAGGATTGGAGCACTTTAGTGTCGGTGATGTCAAACCGTTTAAGCGAAAGGTCAGGTTTAAAACGCTGAGAAATATCCACTAATTTTCCATTGGCATATTCAAAAAAATATACCTCTTCTGACTTGTTAGAACACCCATCTTCTTTATCAATCGTCAAACCTACCAAGGTCGAGTTTCCAAATCGCCAATAGGTTATGGTAGCTTGCATACTCCAGCCATCGCTTTCTGTTCCAAGGTGTAAATAGCCACTTTTGGGGTCTATCAAAAACAAAATGAGCTGCCCGGATTTGTACGTAGTGAGCAGTTGCTTTCGAACCTGTGCATTGAGCTGCCCCACACCATTTTCTTCAAACGCACGAAAATATACCATTGGAATTTGGAGGAATATCTGCTCAATAGTACTTCCTGTCCCAAAGCTGAATGTAGTAAAACCAAGCAATAAAAGTAGTAGAAAAAGGCGTTTCATGGATAAAGTCGATTTACGTGGATATGCTCCACAAAAATCTTCAATCGCCAGCTATCCTTTTTCACCTTTTTAGGTGATTTTGATGTCTATAACCCCATCACTTCTTCCGCCAATAATAGAACACTGGAATCCCCAAAGCCACTATTCCTAAACCGATGAGGCTTGGTGTTGGTTTGTTAATCAACAGATTAAGGCATAGTGCTGATGCTACTACAAGGTAAATGCCCGGAATTAGCGGATAGCCAAAAGCTTTGTAAGGGCGAGGGGTGTCAGGCTGCTTTCGCCGTAGAATAAAGACGGCAGCAATTGTCAGAATATAGAAGATGAGGACCGTAAAAACGGTGTAATTGAGCAAATCACTATACGTTCCCGACAAGCATAGCAAGCTTGCCCAAACACTTTGCAGAATCAGCGATATAGCTGGTACCCCTCTGGTATTGAGCGCTTTAGCCTTACTAAAGAATAAATTTTCTTTTGCCATCGCATAATACACCCGTGCCCCAGCCAAAATGAGGCCGTTGTTGCATCCAAAGGTTGAAATCATAATGAATACCGCCATGATGACCGTTCCTATCTCACCGAAAATCACCTCGGCAGCAGCAGTTCCTACTCGGTCGTTAGAGGCAAACATAATGCCTCGTTGTACCACATTTTGACCAGAAGCTATACCTTCAAGAGGCAAAAGTAGTTGATAGGCTATATTGGCTAAGAGATATAAACCACTAACAATCAGCGCTCCATACAACAAGCTTCGAGGAATATCTCGCTTAGGGTCTTTGATTTCGGCGGCGGTATAGGTGATGCCATTCCACGCCGAACTCGAAAACAAAGGTCCAATCATAGCAGTACCGAGTACCATCAAGGCAGGTAAGAATCCTTGAATCATGGTGATTTCTCCTGATTGCTTATCCGTCTTAAAAATCGCCCAAGCGTGTTCCCAGTTAAATTCCCAATTATCGAGACGAGAGCCTACCCAAATGCCCGCTACGATGAGTCCGAACAAGGCTAAGGTCTTGGTTAGTGTCAAGACCAACTGTACAAACTTTGCTTCTTTTACTCCTCGTAAATTAATGATAGTCAACACAATAATGCTAAACACAGCCAATAACTGAGTAGTGGCTATGTGCAACGACCCAACAGTAAAAACTACATTAGATTCGTCAAAATAAGGAATCAAAACCCCTGTAAATCGGCCAAATGCTACGGCTACCGCCGAAATCGTTCCTGTTTCGATAACCAGAAAGGTACACCATCCAAACAAAAAGCCAACCAAATCGCCATAGGCTTCTTTGAGATAAACAAACTGTCCACCCACTTTGGGCATCATGCCAGCGAGTTCGCCATAGCTCAATGCGCCAATTATAGTCATCACCCCTGTAAGAGCCCACATGGCCAAGACCCAACCCGCCCCACCAACATTGCGGGCGACGTCGGCAGTGACGATAAAAATACCTGAGCCTATCATAGAGCCCACTACAATGAGTGTTGAATCTAATAAAGTGAGTTCTTGTTTCGGGCCTGTTGACATGAGCAAATGGTGGTTTGGTAGGTAGTTTACAAAGATAAAAACAATCGTCAATTTTAAAAATTTTTGCTTACACCTAGCCATCCACTTACAATTCATTAGGTACTGACAAATCTCTTCGTAATTTTTAAAAACTATTCCAACGTACAATCCATTTTGTCTGTAACTTCGCCCCGATTTTCGTGCCCTTTAATCACAAGCATTTTTTAATCATCGGAGATAATCCGTTACTAATTAACAACATGGAGTTTCGTATCGAAAAAGACACGATGGGAAAGGTAGAGGTACCTGCCAACGTGTATTGGGGAGCGCAAACGCAGCGTTCAATCATGAACTTCCCAATTGCGCAAGACATCAACAAAATGCCCAAAGAGATTATTCAGGCATTTGCATATCTCAAAAAAGCAGCCGCCATCACTAATTTTGAGGCAGGCGTACTTCCTGAAGATAAGAAAAATCTTATCGGTCAAGTGTGTGACGAAATTTTAGAAGGCAAACTCAACGACCAATTTCCGTTGGTGGTTTGGCAGACAGGCTCAGGCACACAGTCGAACATGAATTGCAACGAGGTGATTGCTTACCGAGCTCACGTAATTAACGGCGGTTCGTTGTTGGACGAGAAAAAATACTTGAATCCAAACGATGATGTGAACAAATCGCAGTCATCAAACGATACGTTCCCGACGGCCATGCACATTGCAGCCTACAAGATTTTGATAGAAGTGACCATTCCGGGTATTGAAAAACTGCGAGATACCCTTGCGGCTAAGTCTGAGGCGTTCAAAAATGTAGTAAAAATTGGCCGCACGCACTTTATGGATGCCACGCCCTTGACCTTGGGACAAGAATTTTCGGGCTATGTATCGCAGCTTAATCATGGTTTGAAAGCCATCAAAAATACCTTAGCGCACCTTTCGGAATTGGCCTTGGGTGGTACTGCTGTTGGAACGGGCATCAACACTCCTCCTAACTATTCTGAAAACGTAGCCAAGCACATTGCTTCGCTAACGGGTTTGCCTTTTATTACTGCCGAAAACAAGTTTGAAGCCCTTGCGGCTCATGATGCTATTGTAGAAGCTCACGGCGCTTTGAAAACCGTAGCCGTTAGCCTAATGAAAATCGGCAACGACATTCGGATGCTGTCATCAGGGCCACGGGCGGGTATTGGCGAAATCCATATTCCTGATAATGAGCCAGGTAGCTCTATTATGCCCGGCAAAGTAAACCCAACCCAGTGCGAAGCCATGACCATGGTAGCCGCCCAAGTAATGGGTAACGATGTGGCCATCAACATCGGCGGTGCTACAGGGCATTTTGAATTGAACGTGTTCAAGCCAGTTATGATTTACAATTTCTTGCACTCAGCCCGCCTAATTGGCGACGTTTGTGTGGCATTTAACGATAAATGTGCTGTTGGTATTGAACCCATTTACGACAACATTCGTAAGCACGTCAACAACTCGTTGATGTTGGTAACGGCCTTGAACCCTAAAATTGGCTATTACAAAGCCGCCGAAATAGCTCAAACTGCTCACAAAAACGGCTCAACCCTCAAAGAAACCGCCATCTCCCTCGGCTATCTCACCGCCGAAGAATTTGACGAATGGGTGAAACCAGAGGATATGGTTGGGAAGATTTAAGGAATAAAAATTACTTCGTTTGCAAAGAAGCAATCAATCTGGAAAGGTTGATTGCTTTTTTGGGATTGATTTAATTTGCCTTTAATTAGCTACTAATTGACGTTCAAGCGGAATTTTTATCTTAATAGAACGCAACTATCCCAATAATGGGTTTTTGAATTTAATCAATTGATTATTAGTATATTACAAGAAACCAACAAATAAACTAGCTATCTTTTAATCAATGTGTTAACAAAATTTACACCCATGATCGGGATAAACGCCTAATAGAAAAATATGCTTACATAGGTTTTATGGAATCATCAACATTTAGATGCGACTTATTCTTCACAATAACTGGGCGAGGTCTCGTTGTTACAGGAGAAATTATAGAAGGTAATGTTAAGGCTGGCGATTGGTTTATGCTGAATGAAACGTTAAACCATCGTCAAATTTGTAAAAGAATTATAGGAATCGGGTTTACCAAATCCAATAAAATTGGAACAATTGGCCTAATGCTAGAAACAAAAGACAATTTAGAAATGGAAGAATTGAAAAGTTTTACAATTGAAAACGAACTTGCTAAAATTTTATTAACTCAGCAATCGCCCGGCTCCGAAGATTGAGTATTATCCAACAAGCCCTCTGGGTGGTAGTTGAATAAACACTAAGTTTTAGCAACGAGCAACTGCAAAATTTGATGTTTACTATTTTCTCACCACCGAAGAATTTGACGAATGGGTGAAACCAGAGGAAAAGGTTCAGAAGATTTAAGGAATTAAAATCACTTCATTTTTTTATAAATGACAACCGTCGTGCGGTTAAATAGGAGACCACTTCGAAACTTATTGCCAAAAAATTGGTTTTGAAGATGAATAAAGTTCGATTTCGGTTAAATTTGATTAAACTTGCCTACTAATTTTGAAAACCTTTTCATTTGATTTAAACCAAAGGATAAAACACAGTCCTCATATGAAAAAAACTGCCTTTTTGTCGTTGGCGTTGGGTATAATTGCCTCAGCCACATTTGGACAGGCCTCTGTAGAAACCAAAGCTCCCAATTCGCCCGAATATAAGCCTGCGTTTCCGGGCCAGACCCGAGCTCCGGCTATAAAAACTTCTACGCCTTACGAGTTTAAGGTGCTCACCGAAGGGCTAACATTTCCTTGGGGTATTAAATATTTGCCCGATGGCAGACTGTTAGTTACTGAAAAAGAGGCGGGTAGCCTACGAATTGTCAAACAAAGTGGTGAACTCAGCAAGCCCATTACAGGCTTACCAGCCGTTAATTCGAATGGCCAAGGTGGCCTTCTTGGCATCACGATTGACCCCAACTTTGAGAAAAATCGAATGGTGTATTGGACGTTCTCTGAAAACGTTGAAGGCGGCACGCATACTTCGGTTGCTAAAGGGAAACTCTCGGCAGACGAAACAAAAATTGAAGGTGCAACTGTCATTTATCGTGCAACACCTGCACACAAAGGTAACTTACACTATGGTGGACGCATTGTATTTGATAAAAGTGGAAACCTATTCGTCAGCACAGGCGAGCGTTCTGACTTGGTTACTCGCCCACAAGCCCAACAGCTCAATTCGAGTTTAGGCAAAGTCATTCACATCACTACCGACGGTAAACCTGTGCCGGGCAATCCTTTTGAAAAACAAGCCGGAGCCAAACCCGAATTGTATTCATATGGTCACCGAAACGTCCAAGGGCTGGCGTTTCATCCAGTTACTGGAGAACTTTATTCCAATGAATTTGGTCCCAGAGGCGGCGACGAGGTCAACCACGTGCGGGCAGGAAAAAATTATGGTTGGCCAGTTATCACGTATGGTATTGAGTATAGCGGAAAGAAGATTGGTGACGTGATTCAGCAAAAAGAAGGCATGGAACAACCCGTTTATTATTGGGACCCATCGGTTTCGCCTAGTGGGATGACGTTCTACAGTGGAGACCAGATTCCGGAGTGGAAAAATAACCTTTTCGTGGGCTGTTTGAGCGGTACACACATTGCTCGATTAGTGATTGAAAACGACAAAGTAGTTGGAGAAGAACGCTTGTTAGTAGATGAATACCAGCGGTTTAGAGACATTACACAAGGTAAGGATGGCGCTCTTTATGCCGTTACTGACCAAGGTAGGTTGTATAAGATTATGAAGAAGTAAATCAGAATTAAGAACCAATATTTGAAAAGCAGGTAATGAAACTACCTGCTTTTTTATTTGTAATTCACAAAAGTTGACCTTAATTGTCAACTATTTTGGGCTATTTTGATTAATTATTTGAACCAAATAGAAAAGTTGATGTCTATAAAATTCCCTACCTTTGAAAGTAAATCAACATGTTACACAGCAAGTGAAATACGTTAAAACGCCTACCCAGCTCACCGATGCTCCTTTTTTTCATGTACCGTTGAAATTCAAAAATTTTACGGTCATGGAATCCTGCGTACACATTCGCAATAGCAAGGGAGCGATGTTTCTCGACGAACACATGATTTACTATGTCCATAAAGGTAAAAATATTTTTGGGCACGGTAAGATGACTTACGAACTCAACGCTGGCGAAATGGTGGTTTTGCCCAAGTCTATCATGGTAACCTACGACAAATACGGCAGCGAATACGAGGACAATCTCTATCAGGGTTTGATGATTTTCTTGAAAGATGAATTCATTGCGGAGTTCATCAAAATCGCCAACATCAGGTTGGTGAATACCAACGAGCAAATAAAAATAACCGTAAAGCCCGTCAAAGAGCGTTTGTTGAAGTTTTTTGAGTCGCTTTTTCCGTATTTTAATGAACCTGAAAATATCGAAGAAGGGCTGATTCGTCTCAAAATGCTCGAATTGCTCTACGACCTTTCGAGTGTAGATAAAAGTTTTTTACTTCAACTACTTCAACTTCGCAAACAGCCTATTCACGACCTCACGTACGTGTTGGAAAACAACTACATGAACCCCGTTTCGCTCGAAGACTTGGCCTATCTGTCGGGGCGTAGTTTGTCGAGTTTTAAGCGTGAGTTTCAGATGATTTACAATACTTCGCCCGCCCAATGGATTCGAGAAAAACGACTCACCAAAGCCAAAGAATTACTTTCGAGTACTGCGATGACGGTAACTGATGTGTGTTATACAACTGGTTTTGAGAATGTTACGCATTTTTCTCGGTTGTTCAAAGAGTATTTTGGTACACCACCTTCTTACCTCAAGTCGGCTTAAATAGAAAACAAAATTGGACTAAATAGAAAACAATTTTGACTTAAATAGAAAACCTCTTCTTGTGTTGGATAACTAAATTTGTATCACTAAATTAGTTATCCAATGAAGACCATACTTCCACTTTTATTAAGCGGACTTGCTTTTTCGACATCAATTGTTTTTACGCACTGTACAAGTTCAAAAGAAGATGATTCCACGGTTATTCCCGTAGGAGGAACCAATGATGGGAATAACAATATAGGCTCAAATAGCGGCGGGTCGAGCAGCAATAATTCCTCAAATGATGACATTCGGGTCATTACTAAATACAATCGCAGAATAATTCAATACGCCCAAGTAGATAAAGCGGGTGATTATTTCCGAAGGATGTTTATTGATAGTGCTTCGGCACAAGCATTTCTTCAAACTGGCGTGGTGCCACAGTCAGCCATTTTTTACCTCGAAACTTGGTTTGGCGATAGTCAATCAACGGTGTATATCCGCCAAAAAAATAATAACGAGTGGCAAAGCAACAGTTTTAGTCCATCGTCGCCCAACTATCAAGTAGCCTTCGACCAAAGTTGTGCTGGATGCCATTTTACCGCTCGTAGTACCGAATCGGTGTTTACCCTTCCGCTGCTAACCAAAGCACTCAATCGTAAAAAAGTACAAGTTATTGAATGTAATCAGACGTCATTCAATCCTTGTGATTTGAAAACCTACAAAGGAAATTGACTTTCTAAAAACATTTATTAAATAATTTTGGAAATAGAACTCAACCGAAAATAAACAAAACTATGGCAAAATTCAATCTTACCATCAACAGTAAAAAAACGAGTGTCGAAGCCGAACCCGATACCCCAATCTTGTGGGTTATTAGAGATTATGTTGGGCTAAAAGGTACTAAATTTGGCTGTGGTATGGGGCTTTGCGGAGCTTGCACAGTCCATCTCGATGGTCAGCCTATCCGTTCGTGCCAAACCCCTATTTCTTCGCTCAAAGCATCCAACAAAATCACCACCATAGAGGGTATTTCGACCAATGTGGACCACGTTGTGCAGAAAGCGTGGATTGAGGAACAAGTGCCACAATGTGGTTATTGTCAGTCGGGACAAATCATGTCGGCGGTTGCTCTTTTGAAAACCAATCCTAAGCCAACCGATGAGGATATTGACACTTATATGTCGGGCAATATTTGTCGTTGTGGCACCTATTTACGAATTCGGAAGGCCATTCACCGAGCTGCTGGCGAAATGAAATCTACTGTTCAACCTCAAAAAACCAAGGCAGCAAAATGAAAAAGATAGATAAATATATACTTTCCGAAACCTCTATTGAAGATAATAAGGCCGTTTCTCGCCGTAATTTCCTAAAATTTACGGGTTTTTCTGGGGCGGCATTTGTATGGGGGATTTCTCATGCCAATGCCGTCACCACCGTAGAGACAGGGCATGCCCTGTCTCTACCAAATCCATTGGATGCAGGACATAATTTTTCCCCATTCATCATTATTGAAAAATCGGGTAAAATTACCCTTTTCAACACCAAACCCGAATTGGGACAAGGTACCTACCAAGCCATCACGGCCTTGATAGCCGAAGAACTGGAGGTTTCACCAGAGCAATACGTGATTCAGCAAACGGGCGGAGAAGCCAAATTTGGACGTGGGCAATCGGCAGGGGGTAGCTTTTCAGTTCGTTCGAGTTATGCTGAAATGCGTAAAGTAGGGGCTGCTGCCCGTGAAATGCTCATCTCGGCTGCGAGTCAGGCTTGGGGCGTACCTACCAGCGAATGTTACGCCAAAGAAGCAAAAGTGTATCATAAGCCAACGGGTAAAAGCGTAGCTTATGGCGACTTAGCCGAGGCTGCCTCAAAATTAGAAGTTCCTAAAAACCCTACGCTCAAAGACCCCAAAGACTTTAAATTATTGGGGAAATCGGTCAAACGCCAAGATGTACCCCTCAAAGTTTCGGGCAAAGCACTCTTTGGATTAGACGTTGAGGTACCCAACATGGTGTACGCCTCGGTAGAAAGATGCCCAGTTTTTGGAGCAAAATTGAAAGATTTTAACAAAACGGCTGCTTTGAAAGTAGCAGGCGTGATTGAAGTGGTGGAAGTAGAAAGAGTTTTTGGAGTTTATGCAAGCACAGGCGTTGCAGTTATTGCCAAAAATTATTGGGCAGCTCTCAATGGTCGCAAAGCCCTACAAGTCAACTGGGATTACCAAGGTAAAGAAGCTTTCAATTCCACAGATTATGCTCAATCTATGCGTGAGTTGGCTAAAAAAGAAGGCGTAATAGATGCCAATGTAGGTGATTTTGACAAAGCCTTTGGGGAGGCCACCAAAAAAGTGGAGGCATTTTATGAAACGCCATTTGTGAGCCACTCACCAATGGAAGCCATGAACTGCACTGCTCATTGGAAGGAAAATAACACGCTCGAAATTTGGGTTTCAACCCAAGTGCCATCCGACATCATGCGAGACTTGCCTAACCGATACGGCATCAAAGCCGATGACATCACGCTGCATACTTGTTTCAACGGCGGAGGATTCGGGCGACGGCTGGGTATAGATTTTGTCATTGAAGCTGTCAATCTGAGCAAAGTCATCAAGAAACCAGTAAAAGTAATTTGGACTCGTGAAGACGATACCCAACTCGGGCCTTTTCGTCCACCTACTTTCTCGGCTTTAAAAGGGGCTGTTTCAGAAGATGGTAAATTGGTGGCATTTCAGCACAAAGTCATTTCGCCAACCATCATGGCATTTTTGAACCCAAAATACAATAAAACCCAGCTCGACCGCAACATGACGGAGGGAATCAGCCGTCAGGCTTATGAAATCCCGAACGTAAAAAATGCTTTCGTTTACTCCGATATTCACATTCCTATGTTTTGGTGGCGTTCGGTAACGAGTTCGACGTTAGCGTTTTCGCACGAATGTTTCATTGATGAACTGGCTCATGCGGCTGGCAAAGACCCGCTGGCTTTTCGGATGGAAATGCTTACCAAAGAATCGGACACCAAGCGAGTTTTACAAAAACTAAAAGAGGTGTCGAATTGGGACAAACCGCTACCTAAAGGAAAGGGACGGGGAATTGCACAGTATGATTTTTTTGCAGGATTGGGTGGACAAGTCATTGAAGTAACCAAACTTTCGGATAATTCGGTGAAGATTGATAAAGTTTACGCCGTTATTGATTTAGGAACGGTTGTCAATCCAGATACTGTAAAAGCTCAAATAGAAGGTGCGGTTGTAATGGGCATCACGGCGGCTACAAAAAACGGGATAACTTTTGCGAATGGTAAGGCGGAACAAAGCAATTTTCACGATAATCCAGTGATGAGAATAAATGAAATGCCACCAGTTGAAGTCCATATTTTGGCCGAAGGAGGCAATAGTATCAAAGGGGTAGGCGAACCCGGACTCCCACCTGTGGCACCAGCGTTGGCCAATGCCATTTTTGCCGCCACGGGCATTCGAGTTCGTAAGATGCCTTTCGACTTAGATAACTTAGCCTAATGATGAACCCTGCCACGGAAATTCAAATTCCGTGGCTTTTTAATTCAAGCCCTTTACCATGAAAAAAACGTTTTTATTCCTCGTTCTCTTTATTTCACAATGGGCTTTTGCCCAACCTCAGAATGCCAACAATTTTCGTTCGCCTGAACTGTTGACGGATAATCAGGCTGTTTTTAAATATTTGAATCCAGAAGCTAAGTCGGTGACTGTGGTGGGAAACTGGCACGAAAGCGTATTCCCGAATAAATTCCCCATGAGCAAAGATTCGGCAGGCTTATGGACAGTAAAAGTAGGGCCTATTCCCGCCGAAATGTGGGTGTACCATTTTGTTGTGGATGGCAACGCCATTACCCTCGACCCTCGCAATGCCCACGTGATTCGGGATGGCATCCGTTACCGCAATTATTTTATCAGCAAGGGGCAAGAATCGACCAATTATGAGGTGCAAAATGTGCCGCACGGAAGTCTTCATGTGGCTTGGTACAATTCGCCATCGCTCAACCTCAGTCGTAGAGTATATGTCTATACACCAGCGGGTTATGAATCTTCGAGTGAAAAATACCCTGTTTTATACCTGCTTCACGGTGGGGGTGGCGACGAAGACGCTTGGCAAACGAACGGTCGTGCTTTGCATATTTTGGATAATTTGATAGCCGACAAGAAATGTAAACCCATGATTGTGGTCATGGCCAATGGCAATGCCCGTCAGTCAGCTTCGCAAGATTACGTAGATGGCCCCGCAGGATTAGGGCCAAATGGCGAAACGGCCTCTTATCCACAAAGTATTGTGAAGGATTTGATTCCGTACATTGACCAAACCTACCGCACCAAAACCGATGCTGTTCACCGAGCCATAGCGGGGCTGTCGATGGGCGGGGCTCAAACGTTTTATGCAGCCTTCAATAACATCGAGAAGTTTAGCTACGTTGGTTCGTTTAGTGGAGGTTTTACGTTATTGCCAGGAGTGGCTACACCGATTGCTGCCCCCGCCAATGCGGCCAGTCTCAGAGGGCCTGATTTGACACGTTCTATTGACCCCGATAAGTTCAAAGTACTTTTACCGAAGCTCAATCAAGATGCCAACAAGAGATTAAAACTACTCTATTTGGCCATCGGTACCAGCGATGCCCTCATCACTACCCACAACCGAGTCAAGGCGATTTTAGACGAAAAAAACATAAAATATACATTGGTAGAAACGCCCAACTACGCCCACGAGTGGAGCTACTGGCGGGTGTGTTTGCAAGATTTTTTGGTGAGGTTGTTTTAGTTTAGAAAATCATTTTAGAGAGTTTTTCAAATTCTATCTACTCAAATTATACTTCGATTAAACAACAAAGCATTCTTTGATTGAAGTATAATTTTGAGATTTTTTGTTCGAATATTCGTCTCAGTTTCCATGAAAAACAATTAATAATTTGCTCATTTCTAAGATATTACCGTTTATTTGCCGAAAAATTGGCTGAGTAAAAGAATGACCGATAGTAAAGAAATTTGGATTACCACGGGATACGAGCTTTTTAGTTTGTTTGGATTTGATGGACTAAATATTGAGAAACTTGCCAAAAAAGTAGGCATCAGCAAGTCGTCATTTTATCACCACTTTGCTGATACTGAGGTCTTTATAGAGTTGCTACTCAAACACCACATCAAACAAAGCCACATCATTGCCCAAAAAGAAATTAATGCCCAAAATATCGACCCTCAACTCATCGAAATCTTGCTTGAGCATAAAACCGATTTGCTTTTCAATCGACAATTAAGATTTAATCGAAACCAAAAATTATTCGCCGCTACGCTCGATGAGTCCAATCGAATTGTAGGGAATAATTTTGTAATGGTTTGGGTAAAAGACCTTAATCTTGCCCTCAACGAAAAACAACTTTCTGGTATTTTTGAATTAGCCCTCGAAAATTTCTATCTACAAATAAATCCGCAAAACCTTCATTATCAGTGGCTTTCTGATTATTTCATGAATCTAAAACGAATCGCCCAAAGTTTCGGATAATTCTGTTGGACGCTTCCGTCTAAAATCAATAGCTTGTCTATCATACTTTTGTGAAAATCAAAAAAAGTATTTTAATGACGAGTAAATTCCATAAATCATACCTCAAATTTACTGCCTTTGTGGTAGGTTCTTTTGGGCCAATCTTTTTTCTTGGCACAATACTATCTACCTCCGAACCCGCCCGATGGACGCTCGATTTATTGAGTTGGCCACTTGATGACATTCAAAATTACGAAGCACCGACCACTCGTTTTTTATCGGCTCTGACGGGTGGCTTTTTGTTTGGTTGGGGAATCATGATTTGGTTCTTACAAAAATGGATCTATGATGCCGCTCCCGAAGGAGTCCGAAAGACAGTTTTAGCAGGGCTTTTAGCGTGGTTTTGCTTAGATAGTGCGGGGTCGGTGGCATCTCAAAATCCTTCAAATGTATTTTTCAATGTTATCGTGCTACTACTTGCGGTTGGGCCTTTGTGGAAACCAGCCCAATAAATTATTAAACCAAATTTTAAGATGGAAACAAACCAAAACAGACATTTAGCATTGAAGCTATTGCTTTTTTTACAAACATTCGCCATTATTATTTATACATATTTTGCCAGCCAAAACGAAGGTTGGGGCTTATTTGATGTCTTTGTCGGCGATTTGATGAAACTCAATTGGAATGGACAATTTAACCTCGATTTTAGTTGTTATCTCCTCTTATCTGCTATCTGGATAATGTGGCGAAACCATTTTAAAATGAGTTCGGTACTGTTTGCCATCGTTGCCATGATTGTCGGCATCATGGTTTTTGCACCTTATCTTTTGTACTTATTGTCGGTCGAGAAAGGAAAGCTTAAAAAAGTTTTGGTCGGCAACCGATCCCTAAATTAAACTTCCTACTTCTCAACAATGAGATTTTTTATAGACCAACCCTTTGGTTTGAAAAATCAAGAATTATTTGATTCAATCAATTGTCACATCACTTATTAAGTGGACAAATTCCGATACGATTGCTAATGTGATAAGCAGTGTAAAACCCAATGGTACTGGTCAAAAATCTTGATTTTACCTTCACACGAAGTTTGAAAAAAAGGTATTCACAAGATTTTTTATCGAAGATGTTTTAGAAATAGCAATTTTCTTTGTTTGTTTCGGAAAACTACGCTCTTGTCCCGATGCAACTCTTGAGTTCCTATTTTCAGCAGTATTTGCCACTTGAGCAAGCTGAAATCGAGTTAATAGAAGGGAAAATTTCATTTCAGAAAATCAGGCGCCGCCAACAGATTTTGCAAGAAGGTCAAGTTTGCAAGCATTATTCTTTTGTAACGAAAGGATGCTTCAAAATGTTCGGAGTCGATGATAAAGGCTATGCGCATACGATTCAGTTTGCGGCGGAAAACGACTGGATCATGGACATTAGTAGTTTTCATGCCATGAAACCCAGCCAACTATATATCGAAGCCATAGAAGAATCAGAAATCATACAAGTTGAACAACAAGATTTATACTTTCTGTATCGGAACATCCCGAAACTCGACCGAATTTTTAAAGTAATCATTGAAAATAAGTTTGTAGAACTACAAAATCGGGTTTTACAAACTTTTAGCTCCACTGCCCAAGAGCGCTATCTGAGTTTTTTGGAGCAGTATCCGCATCTTTCCAACCGCCTTCCCAATACTCAAATAGCTTCTTACTTGGGTATTACGCCCGAATTTTTGAGTAAAATCCGTAAAGATTTAACCAAAAAATAAACTTTACTCTTCCTGTAGTCTAACACTATTTCTTAATGTAGGTTAAGGGTGCGGGCCATCCGTGTGCTGTACTTTTGCATTGTCAAATCGTCATCAAAAAACTACGATAATGCAAACAACAACACCTTCAAAAATAGCTATAATCGGGCTTGGTACTATTGGACAAGTCGTGGCTAAAAATCTGGTTAATAACAACCGTGCGATCATTATTGCTGACAGAAACCTCGAAAAAGCCAACAATCTTGCAGCCCAATTAGGGGCATTAGCAAAGCCCTTGAGCATCGGTGAAGCCATCAAAGAAGCCAACATTATCGTTTTAGCAGTTTGGTTTAGTGCCATCAAAGAGGTTTTCTATCAATATGAGGCACTACTTCAAGGAAAGATAATTGTTGACCCTTCAAATCCGATTGCACCCAATGAAAAAGGTGGTTTTGATAAAATCATTGCTGAAAATGAGTCTGCGGGTGAAATCAATGCTTCGTTATTACCCAAAGGAGCAACACTTGCCAAAGCGTTGGGGACGCTTGGTGCAGCGTCGTTGGCCAATGCGGCAAATCAACAACCTGAATCGGCGGTGTTGTTTTATGCTACGGATGAAACGAGCATCAACGAATCGGTAGAAGGCCTGATTCGTGACAATGGCTTTGCACCTGTAAGAGTAGGAGGATTAGACCAATCAATCCGCATCGAAGTATTCGGCGACTTACATGAATTTGGTGCGCTGGGCAAAACGATAACGCTATCCGAAGCAAAAGAGAAAATTTAACTTTGAGCCCCGAACACATCAGTGTGGAAAGCTTTCGATTTATCTCCGTTTGGCAGGAGTGAAACTACTGCAAGAAAAGTTTTTTAAGCCTTTTTTCTTTAAATTACCACGAATACACGAATAAAACTCGTAACAACTTGTGTATTTGCGGCCTTTTCATTTCCTACATTTATTCAAAATGAAAGTATATTCCATTCTTTTGACTGTAGCCACTTTTGGAGTTAATGCTCAAAACATCAAAATGAGCAAAGAAAACCTCGAAGCCAATCAAGTGTATTTGTCTTTCATGAAAATGGAAGGAAAAGAGGTTGTAAAAGTCGAAGCCGATACAACTATTAAAGGGACAGATGAAGCTACGATTGTAAAAATAAAAGGGATTGATTTCAAAAATGGAACAATTGAAGTGAAGGTTTTGAGCAGATTAATGAAAAATGCCCCAGCTTTCGCACGTGGTTTTATTGGACTTGCTTTCAGAATTGGCGATAAAAACTCAACGTTTGAGAGTTTTTACATTCGACCCACCAACGGAAGAGTGGAAGACCAGATTCGTAGAAATCACAGTATTCAATATTTTGCTTTCCCTGATTTTCGTTTTGATAAATTGCGTAAAACCGAACCTGAAAAATATGAGTCCTATGCCGATATGGGACTAAACGAATGGATAACGATGCGAATAGAGGTAGAAGGGCAGAAAGCCAAGCTATTTTTAAATAATGTCCAACAGCCCTCTTTGATTGTGAACGATTTGAAACTTGGAGCTGACAACTCAGGAAGTATAGGCCTATGGGTAGGTAACTGGACAGAAGGGTACTTCAAGGATTTGAAGGTTACGAAGAATTGAAAATATACCGGAATACCATGGTATGTTCACAAAAAAAGCTGCCCTTTTGGAGCAGCTTCTTTATTTTATAAGTTAAGCCTGACGCCCGTACCAATCTGCTGGTGCATGAATAAAAAGCCAGGCAACACTTCTACATACAAACCTGCGTCTAAGAAGATAGACAACGGACGGTCGGGTAAAAAATACTCAATCCCGCCTAAGCCAGAGCCTCCTAACGAAATGGTTTTGTCGTAAAAAACCTGTCCGCTCTGGTTGAATTGATCAGGATAATACCGACGGGAGTTGATTTGTCCACCAAAGCCATAGTAACCCATGACCTGTTCTTTACCAAATAACTGGTGCATAAACAGATAGTTTGCACTAATGGCTAAGCCAACATTTTTGTAATAACCACTACGGTAGCTGCGTACGTTGCCCCATAGTCCGCCGTAAGTTCCAATATTGACGTCAATGGCTCTTTCGCCATCTTCTAAATAATAGCGGGCGTTGAGTCCAGAAGGCTCTCCTAACCGCACACCAACCGCAAATTTTTTGGGTTGACTATAGGCCAATTGGCAAAGCAAAACAAAGACGATGATTCCTACGAACTGTTTCATGGGTGTCAAGATTCAAATTATACCAAATTAGAGATAGTAGCCACTGATTCGGGCACAAACTTCTGTAAATAGACAATCAACGCATCGTTTTCCCCCTTGGTACCCACCGTAATTCTGAGGGCATTATCACACCATTTCACTTTAGAACGGTCACGAACAATGATTTTATTGTCAATCAAGTAATCAAAAACGCCTTTGGCATCGGTAAATCGCACCAATAAAAAATTAGCATCCGACGGAAATACGTGATTTACAATAGAAAGAGAAGCCAGTTTTTCAGCTAATTCTGCACGATTTTCAATAATATCATTTACGTACTCGTTTTTCTTGTCGTTGTGGTCGAGCGCTTCGAGCAAAACCTGTTGCGTGAGGCCATTGATGTTGTAAGGAGGCTTGATTTTGTTCAAGATACGAACAATTTCTTCATTTGCAAAAGCCATCCCAATCCGCAATGAGGCCAACCCCCAAGCTTTAGAGAACGTCTGTAATACTACAAGGTTAGGGAAATCAGCTAAACGAGACAACAAGGATTGCTCTGGTGCAAAGTCGGTATAGGCTTCATCTACCACGACCAAACAGTTGACTTGCTTCAATATGTTGAGAATGCCTTCTTGACTTACGATATTTCCAGACGGATTATTGGGCGAACAAATCCAAATAAGTTTGGTCTGGGAATTAACAGCCTCCAAAATAGCCTTTTCGTCTAACTGAAAATCGGGCGTGAGCGGTACTTTTTGGATGGGTACATTATTGATGGTGGCTGATACTTCATACATGCCATAGGTAGGAGGCAAAATGATGATGTTATCAACCAAAGGCTCACAAAAACCTCGAATCAGTAAATCAATTGGCTCATCTGAACCATTTCCCAAGAATATCTGAGAAGGTTTTACCCCTTTGAGTGGTGCTAATTTTTCTTTAATAGCCCATTGGTAAGGGTCGGGGTAACGGTTAAAACTCTGCTCCGTTACAGAGCCGTATGCGTTTTCGTTGGCGTCCAAAAAAATCCCCTCTTTGCCCGTATATTCGTCTCGTGCTGACGAATAGGGAACCAAGTTTTGAAGGTGTGGACGTAACAAAGATTGAATTGAAAACATGACAAAAAATATTGATTTAGCTCGAAGGCTAATGCCGCTTAAGCATTGACATTTGAACCAGTGAGCACTCTATTTCTACAACCATTGACAGGACTAGGGTTTTAGGCGCACCCTAACTGCCTCGGCATGAGCCTCTAACGATTCTGCCATAGCCATTTCGATGATAGTATTGCCCAACTGCTGAATGCCTTGTTGCGTAATGTGTTGGACCGTAATTTTTTTCACGAAGCTATCCAAACTCACCCCCGAATACGCCCGTGCAAAGCCATTAGTTGGTAAGGTGTGATTCGTACCAGACGCATAGTCACCCGCCGATTCGGGCGTGTAATGACCTAAGAAAATAGAACCAGCGTTATAAATATGTTCGGAGACAGTTTCTGCATTTTCGACTGACAAAATCAAATGCTCAGCTGCATATTGATTCAGCAAGTTAATGGCTATTTGTTGATTTTCGACGATAATGGCTTTGCTATTTTCTAAGGCTTTGGACGCAAATTGCTCCCGAGGTAACTTGGTCAATTGTAAGGATAATTCTGCTTGAACCTTCTCAATCACATTAGCTGACGTTGAAACGAGCAATACTTGACTGTCCACTCCGTGCTCTGCTTGCGACAATAAATCTGCCGCAACAAAAGCAGCATTGGCCGTATCATCGGCGTAGATAGCCACTTCTGATGGCCCTGCTGGCATGTCAATAGCAACACCTTCTTTGCTAACTAACTGCTTAGCCGCAGTAACGTATTGATTACCAGGGCCGAAAATTTTAAATACTTGAGGTACCGATTCGGTTCCATAAGCTAAAGCCGCTATGGCTTGTGCACCGCCCAATCGAAACATTCGTGTAACACCCACCAAATGAGCACAATACAAAATAGCAGGGTGCATACTTGGTGAACACAACACGATTTCTTTACAGCCTGCCAATTGGGCTGGAATCCCCAGCATAAGCACTGTACTGAACAAAGGAGCAGTGCCACCCGGTATGTAAATACCCACTTTTTCGATGCCTACCGATTTGCGCCAGCACGTTACGCCTGGCATTGTTTCGATTTTTTCGACCGCCTGTTTCTGGGCCTCATGAAAAACACGGATATTTTGAAAAGCCGTTTGAATAGCAGCCTTTAAGGAAGGCGAAAGTTGACTCTCTACTTCTTGTAAAGCTGAAAGAGGTACCTCTAGTTCATCGAGCACTACGTTATCAAAAGCCATTGCAAATGCTTTCAGGGCGGCATCTCCTTCCGACTTGACACGCTGTAAAATAGGTACCACTCGTTGCTCAATGGTAGTAAAATCATGGACTGGGCGAGCTAAAAGCTCTTTCCAGTCTGCTTTTGATGGATAGTTAATTACTTGCATAGCCAGCTTGCCTCAATAAATCATCTTCTCGATGGGCACTACCAAAATACCTTCGGCTCCTGCGCCACGGAGTGCATCAATTTTTTCCCAGAAATCTTCCTCACTCAACACCGAATGAATAGCACTCCAGCCAGCCGTATTAAGCGGAACAATGGTGGGGGCTTTCATTCCGGGTAATAACTGAACAATGTTTTCGATGGCTTCGTTCGGAGCGTTCAATACGATATATTTGTTGTTCTTGGCGGTTTGGACCGACTTGATTCTGAACAACAATTTATGTAAGGTATCTTGTTTGGCTTCGGAGAGCGCCGGATAAGCAATCATGACTGCTTCACTACGAAAGATGACCTCTACTTCTTTTAAGCCGTTGCTCAACAGTGTACTCCCCGAACTCACAATGTCGCAAATAGCATCAGTCAGACCAATGCTAGGGGCGATTTCAACCGAACCCGAAATCTCATGGATATGTGATTCCACCCCTTGTTCTTTGAGGAAATTCCCCAAAATAACAGGGTATGAGGTGGCAATACTTTTTCCTTGAAGGTCTTGTACGTTATGGTAGCTACTTCCACGAGGAATAGCAATGGATAATCGGCATTTGGAGAAACCCAATTGATGGACAGTACTCACGTACTTACCCGTTTCGACCATCACGTTTTCGCCAACAATACCGATGTCGGCCACACCGTCTTCAACATAACCAGGGATGTCATCGTCTCGTAAGAAAAGAAACTCGGCAGGGAAATTGGAAGAAGAATTTTTAAGGCGACCGTTTGCACTATCAAACTTAATCCCACATTCCTTAAACAGTGCGATAGAATCTTCGCTCAATCGCCCCGACTTTTGGATAGCGATGCGAAGAATAGAATTTTCAGAAAATGTTTTCACAATCAACAATCAGAAATGAAGCGCAAAATTAGTTAGAGATTTCAATAGACTATCAAATGAGTGGAGTTTTTATGCTTTTGGTGAGAAAAAGAGAGTTTTAGAAGGTAGCCCAATCCCTTAGTTTGCCACATATTTTGGACTTATCATTCGTCATCCTTGAACTAATAAGTCATAAACCTACTATTTTTGTCAAAATTTTAACATTAATGAACCTAAGTCAGATTCCTTCGCCGTGTTTTGTTTTAGAAGAAAAACTACTTCTCAATAATTTACGACTCTTAAAACAAGTCCAAGAACGGGCAGGTGTACGTATCATTTTGGCACTCAAGGGCTATGCTATGTATAGCACATTCCCGACCGTTAAACAGTATTTAGCTGGAGCTACAGCGAGTTCGCTCAATGAAGCTCGTTTGATTTTTGAAGAAATGGGTTGTAAGGCTCATACGTATTCTCCACTTTATTTGGAGAGTGATATGCCCGAAATTTTGAGGTATTCGAGCCATTTAACTTTTAATTCTTGGAACCAATATGAGCGTTTCAAAGACCGAGTGAATGCGTATCCAGAGAAGATTTCGATGGGTATTCGGATCAATCCTCAATACTCTGAAGTTGCGACTGACTTATATAATCCTTGTGTACCAGGCTCTCGCTTGGGCATCATTCGGACGCAATTACCTGATAAACTGCCTGTTGACATTGAAGGATTGCATTTTCATACCTTGTGTGAAAATGATTCTTATACCTTGGAGCGAACCTTGAAAGCTATGGAAGAACGCTTCAGCGACTTGCTCTATCAAGTAAAATGGCTCAATTTAGGCGGAGGGCATTTGATGACTCGCAAAGACTACAACATCGAGCATTTGATTGGCGTATTGCAGGGTTTAAAAGAACGAAATCCTCATTTAGAGATAATTATGGAACCAGGCTCCGCCATTGGCTGGCAAACTGGTTATTTGGTCTCTACGGTGCAGGATATTATTGATAGTCAAGGCATTATGGTGGCTATGTTAGATGTATCGTTCACAGCACACATGCCTGATACCCTGGAAATGCCTTACAAACCTCGTATCTGGAACTCCTACCATGAGCCAGTTGACGGCAAACCTACCTACCGAATGGGGGGAATGACGTGTTTAGCAGGCGACTTCATGGGGGATTATTCGTTTGACCACGAATTAAAAATAGGCGACAAAATTGTGCTTGACGACATGATTCATTACACAATGGTCAAAACCACTACGTTCAATGGCGTGCCTTTGCCATCCATTGGCATTTGGCAAACTGACGAGACGTTTAGGTTGGTTAAAAAATTCGGCTACGAAACGTACAAAGACCGTCTGTAAAAACCTATCCCCAAAAAGCATGAAGGGCTTGTTCAACCTTTGCTAGGTCTTCAAATGAATTATACAAAGGCACTGGCGAGAGTCGGATACAATTGGGCTCTCGCCAGTCGCCCCAGATACCTTGAGCCATCAAGTGCTCAAATAACTGCTTTCCATTTTGCTCTACTAACAACGATAATTGGCAACCTCGTTCAGCAGGATTAGTAGGTGTAAGTAGCTGGATTTGAGGAAACTGACAAATGATTTGTTCTAATAAGCCTGTCAATTGTATTGATTTAGCTCGAAGGGACTCCAAGCCTACTTGGTCAAAAATAGCTAAAGACGCTCTGAGACAGGCCATTAATAAAATGGGGGGTGTTGAAACTTGCCAACCATCGGTTCCTTGCATAGGAATAAATCCTTTTTTCATCTGGAAACGAGTGGCTTCATCATAGCCCCACCAGCCTGCTAATCGAGGCCAATTGGCCTCATGATGCTGTTGATGAACAAATGCGCCTGCCACTCCACCTGGGCCTGCGTTGAGGTATTTGTAGCAGCACCATGCTGCAAAATCCACTTCCCAATCGTGTAAATGCAAGGGTACATTACCTGCTGCATGAGCCAAGTCGAATCCAACCAATGCGCCTGTTTGATGGGCAGCAGCAGTGATTGCGACCATATCATACCACTGACCAGTGTAGTAATTGATTCCACCCATCATTACTAAGGCCAACGAGTCCCCTAATTGTTCAATGTGATTGATAATATCTTCGGTTCGTAAAAGGGACTCACCTTCACGAGGAAATATTTCTACGATTACTTCATCAGGCTGTAATCCTCGCTGTTGTACGTGAGTTTCCAGCGCATATTGGTCTGAAGGGAAAGCACCTGCCTCTGTCAAAATCTTTACTCGTTTTCCTTGAGGTTGATAAAACGACGTTAGCAACAAATGGAGATTTACTGTTAAGTTGTTCATCACCGTTACTTCAGACGGCGTAGCACCTACCAGTTGAGCCATCGGTTTTTTGAGATGTTTCAAATACGGAATCCAAGGGTCGTTGCCGGCAAACCATCCTTCTACACCCCAATTGGCCCATGTATCTAACTCTGTTTGTAGTTGAGTGGCAGTAGTAATTGGTTGTAAACCAAGTGAATTTCCGACTAAATACACAACTGGCTGACCCGCTCGCTGAGGAATTCGGAATAATTCTTTAAACGAACGCAAGGGGTCATTTTCATTCAGTTGTCTGGCAAGGTCTAAGCTGAGTACAGGAGTTGTCAACGGATTGAGGATTAGCTATGGGTACAAAACTACACCTAGTTGTAAAAAGTTTATATGTTTTTACAAAAAGGAAGACCTCCTTTAAATCTTTTTAAAATTAAGCACCTAAGTCAACGAAAATCGTATTGAGGTGGGCATGAATTTTTACAGGATTATCATAAATAGACTTCCCACACGTTGTAATTACGCTATTTTTGCAAAACAGTTAATTATTTACTCCTTGAATTTTCCATTTTTTACTGCCAAACGACTGCGGCAAGCTGATAGAGCTTCTTTTTCTCGCACGGTTTACCAAATCGGTGTTTGGAGTATTGCCCTTGGGCTAACGTCTATGATTGTGGCTTTTGCGGTACTATTTGGGTTTAAGGCTACGGTTCAAGACAAACTTTTTAGTTTGGGAGCACACCTGCGGGTAACTAAATTTTCGGTCAACAAATCGTACGAAGAAACACCGCTTTCCACTCGTACTCAGTTAGTTGAGCATTATAAAGACCTTAGTCAAATTCGTCATTTACAAGTAGTAGCCCACAAACCGGGCATTCTCAAAACCAAAGAAGATATTCTGGGCGTTGTTTTGAAAGGCGTTGGAAAAGATTACGACTGGGCATTATTTGGCAAAAATCTCATTGCTGGTTCACCTGTTCAGCCCTCTGATAGTGGATATTCCAGCCAAATTGTGATTAGCCAACTCATTGCCAACCGACTAAAACTAAAAGTTGGCGATGAGGTTGTGATGTGGTTTTTGCAAAATCCGCCTCGCCCTCGCAAGCTACACATACAAGGCGTTTATGAAACCGGCCTTGAAGAGTTTGACAATCAGCTGGTTATTGGAGACATTAGCTTGATTCAACGCCTCAACAATTGGGGGAAAGATACGGCAGGTGTTTATGAAATTTATGTGAATGATTTCGCTCAATTAAACGCTGCGGCTCAACAAGTTGCCAATCTCATGACCGTGGACATGAATCTTGAAAAAGTAACCGACCGACAACGGCCCATTTTTGATTGGCTCATTCTACTCGACACCAACATTGTAGTTTTTCTTAGCCTAATTTTGTTTGTCATCAGCTTTAACATGGCTTCAATTTTGCTGGTTATGATGATGGAGCGTACCCCGATGATTGGTTTACTCAAAGCGTTAGGAAGCACTAACTGGCAAATTCGAAAAATCTTCTTGCATCAAGGCGTAGCCATGATTGCCCGAGGTTTACTCTACGGCAATGCCATCGGGGTCATCATTTGTCTTATTCAAGAGCGTTTCAAACTGATTCCGCTGGATGCTGCTAATTATTTTATGAACACGGTACCCATTGCTTGGAACTGGTGGGCTATCGTGTTGTTAAATCTTGGCACCTTGGCTTTAGTGTCAGCCGTTTTATTAATTCCGACCATCGTCATTACCCGCATCCAACCGGTAAAAGCCATTAAGTTTACGAAGTAGTTGGCTTTTTAAGTTTCCAAATTACCCCTGCATATCCCAACAAAAATAACAGCGAAACAATACACCCAATTTTGACCATGGGCGGCTCAAAGTGTAATTCGATTTCATGCTTACCTTTTGAGAGCATCAAACCCATAAATCCCATGTTCACCCGTTCAATTGGAGTTTCGTTGCCATCTACCGTAGCTTTCCAGCCTCTATCGTGTGGAATAGAAAGAAAGAGTAACTTATTCGTTTTCAAACTAATACTACCTTTAACATGAGTGGGTTCAAACGCCTGAATAGTCAAAGAGTCTTCCTTCAAGGCATTTATATTTCGTTCGAGGCTTGTCAATGAAACTGTCAAAAGGGTGTCTTCTGGTATTTTTTCTAACTGCTTCATTAGCTCGTGTTGTTCAGTATCTAAGGCTACCCCTCTTGTTAAAGCATATTGCTTTTCAAATTTACCTTCCTGTTTATCCAACTCATCACTCAACAAATAGGACCGATACGTCACGCCAAGCGGCAGGCTAAAGCGATATTTATAAATCCATAATTCGGGGGTGCGGGTCACATATTCATAGCCTAATGGCCCAAGGTCAGTCGTTCGGTTTTTATGTGACAAAAAATATTTTATATTACAAAGCCCCGCACCCGCAATTGGGTCAAGCGCTAAACCATTAAAAATAAACCGAGTAGATAGTTCATCATTGGGATTTATCAAATGCAATTTTCGTAGATAACGAATATAATTTACTTGATTGAACGAACTATAACATCGTGAACCGTAGTAGTTTTGGATTTTTGAGTCGTTCGAGCTATTCAAATAGCCTCCTTGGTCAAATCCTACCGAGGAGAAATCTTTCTCAATCCGATAAAATGGTGATTTGTCTCGTTTTTTGAGTAATGCAACGGCTTCTTTAACCCCATCGTTGTATCCTTTGTTAGCTCCAAAATCAAATAGCAAGTCGTAGGTTGCCAATTTACGTTTGTTGATAGTGGGATACTGCAAGAATAGTATTTCGCCTACCAACAGCACAAGTAGGACAAGTTGAGACCAAGTTCGGTAGGTGTTACTTCGATAAAACAACAGAATTACCGTATAAAGCAATACTAAAACAGCCACCACTGGACGGATATTTTTGCTGGAAGTAGCCTTTATCTCATACGGAAAAAAAAGGACAATTAATGCACAAAAGGTAGTAGCGATTAGTACAACTAAGTTAAGTTTTTGCCCTTGCTCAAGGCGAGATAACGCTTGAGTATAGCCATAAATCATCCAGATGGCAACAAAAAGCGAAATAGAACGGTAATAGTCGCCAGTGAATAACCATACTAACCGTCTAAGGAATGGGAATACACAAACTAATACCAGGATGCCAAAAGTAATGCTCAATGCTATTTTTTCCTTACGATTCAGAACTGCAAAAGCTTGGGGAAAAACCATCACAGAAAGAATCCCACAGTACAACACTGGAGCTTCCATGTAATTGGACCAGCCCTTAAATTGATCAACATATCCACTCAAGTTAGGCGAGAAAAGGCGATTGAACAAGGAACTAAACTCTTCTTTAGAAGCCAGTTGAAACACAGATGTACCCATCAACGAAGCCGTATACGATACGTCTCCACTACCACGAGGGCTATCCAAAATCTGAATGACATTGCTAAACAGCATAAAGCTGGACAGGCCCAAACCAATAAATCCAGCTATGACTAAGGGCGAAAAAAACGAAAAGGACACCTTAACTGCTGGCAAGCGAAGGCCAATGTACAACAAGCTCAACAAAGCATACAAATATACGTTGAAGGGAGCTTGAATGGCCATCAGTGCAAACGGAAGAGGTAGCCAGATCCACTCTTTGCGTTGTATATAGCGTTCTAACAACCAAAGTAACAAGGCGGCATACAAGACTTCAGTCGAGTATCGGTTGATGTCCCAAGCCCCGCACAAAATCATATAGCCACAAAAAGCATACGACAACGCCCCTACGATTGATGCAAACGCTGAGGTTTTGAGTTCTTTCAAAAAAGCATAAAAGCAAAACCCTGACAAAATAATTTCGATAACTGCGACGTAGATAAGCCCTTGCGCAATACCTTTGGGCGAAAAGAAAAGCAGAAAATTAGTGAATGGGTCAAACCAAAACGGATAGATATTTTTTCCGATGCCTTCATTAAATGACCAGCTCGGCATACCATATTGTTGCCAATAATCGGCCAAATGGACTAAGTTTGGATAAATAATTATGGTAGAATCAATCCCAATATCAATAAATAAATACGGGTATTTTTGACTTAAAAAATCCCAAAAAAGAATGCCAATTAGTAGTAGCATCAGCCACAATAACAACCCAGCTAAAGCTCTGTAAGAAAGCGAATCGAATGAAAACGATGGCGTTATTTGAACTACAGTAGATGAGAGAGGGGGTACAGCAGGGGATGATGTTTTTTTGCGATTCGACTGAGCCATAATTTGCATGAAGCTAAGGTGCTAATGCAAATAACAAAATCGAAGCCCTAAATGCAAAAAATTCGCAAGGATAGCATTAAAAACCGCCGGAATCACCTCCGGTTATCGTCACCCAAGACCATGCTCAAGTAACTTTCATACCGACTGAGGGCGATTTCACCGGATCGAACGGCCTCTACCACAGCACATTTGGGCTCGTTGACATGCAAGCAATTATGAAACCGGCATTCGCCAAAACGTTCACGCATTTCGGGAAAAAAATGAGAGATTTCCTCTTTGTCAATATCAATTAATCCTAATTCTTTGATACCTGGCGTATCAATAATATAGGTATCATCGCCAAGTTCAAACATTTCGGCAAAAGTGGTGGTATGTACACCTTTGTTGGCAAAAGTAGAGACCTCAGAAGTGCGTAGCAATAAATCGGGGGCAATTTGATTGACCAACGAAGACTTGCCTACCCCCGAATGGCCTGACAATAAGCTGGTTTTTTGGTGAAGTAAATTCCTAAATTCAGCTATACCTAATGAGGTTACGGTAGAAGTAAACAACGTACCGTAGCCCAATCCTTCATAAAGAGAGGCTAATTCGGCTTGGTATTCAACCGCATCTTCATCTAATAAATCTAATTTATTGAAAACCAATATGGTTGGTATCCGAAACGACTCGGCAGTTACTAAAAAACGGTCAATAAAGCCTAACGAAGTACGAGGAAACGTGAGAGTGACTATCAGAATAGCTTGGTCAATATTGGCTGCCAAAATATGCGCTTGAGCCGTTTTATGTACCGATTGACGGATGATGTAATTCTCTCGTTGGACTATTTCGGTAATAATCCCTGTATTTTCATTTTCGTCTTCTACTTCATACATGACTTTATCACCCACCGCAATGGGGTTAGAAGTCTGAATACCCTTAATTTTGAATTTCCCTTTGAGACGGCATTGCAATACATGGCCTTCTGGAGTACGTACTTCGTACCACGAGCCAGTCGAACGCATAACAAGTCCTTTTTCCAACGAATTTGCAGTTAGCTTTACGATTGAGTTGAGACAAGAGCTTTACCCCAAACTCCACATTTCCATACAATGTTAATGACTTGAGACTTCGTTTGCAAATGATTATTACTGTAGGTTACTACCCTTAATGAGATGGGACGTCTGAATATCTTCGTTAATTTGCAGCAAATTTATTGTTACCACCACACCATGCCCCTTTTGTCACTATCTAATCATGCCGTTATTTTTGATATGGACGGCGTTATTTGCGATACCAATCCCTACCATGCTATGGCTTGGCGGTCATTTTTGAATGACCATCACATTAGTGCTACCGAAGAGGAATTCATCGCACACATGTATGGAAAGTCCAACAGCTATATTTTACAATATTTTTTTAAGCGTGAAATTGTAGGGGCTGAATTTGACCGCATGGAATTTGAGAAAGAGCTTCGCTTTCGCCAAATTTATGAACATCACGCCAAACCCATTGCAGGGTTGATAGACTTTATCGCTTCGCTGAAGCAGTACCAAGTCAAAACAGGCATTGCCACTTCGGCTCCCATCGAAAACATGGATTTAATTTTGAGTAAAGTTCCCATTCGGCAGCACATGGGGTCTTTGTTGGCTAGTCACCACGTTACCCATCACAAACCGCATCCAGAAGTGTATCTAACCTCCGCTCAAAATCTGGGGATTGCCCCCTCTCGATGTGTTGTATTTGAGGATTCGTTTTCAGGCGTGACGGCAGCCCTGCGTGCTGGAATGAAAGTGGTAGGTGTGCTCACCACCTATACCCCTGACGAACTCCCACCGTGTCATGGGTATGTTAACAACTATGAAGGTTTTTCTTTAGAAACCTTACAAAAAATCATTGAAACATAGTGGTTTATGTTTTTTTCGTTGACTGGATAGCTGCCAAAATCAATTGCGTTGCTCCCGTTTTTTCTCGAACATAGGCGGCACTACGCTCACCCAACTGCTTACGCAGTAGCTCGTTTTCTTGAAGGGTTTTAAACGTAGCCATTAACTCGGAGGCATTGCTAATGGCAAATGCACTGCCTGTTTTCAGTAAATCGTTCGCTTCTTGAAAACGTTGGTAGCTTTTGTTTCCAAAAAACAGAGGCATCCCAAAAGTAGCTGCTTCTAAGACATTGTGAAGCCCTTTGCCATAAGCTCCGCCAATCCAAGCAAATTCGGCATATTGATACAAAGAAGACAACATCCCAATGTTATCAATGATTAAGACCTCTGCCGATTCATCGCCTACTCTAAAAGCCGAAAATCGTTGGCAAGGGCGGCGAATTTGCTGCATCCAGTTTGTGATTTCGGCAGGATGAATTTCGTGTGGGGCAATAATAAATTTAATTTGCTTCGTTTCAGAGGCATTCATCAACGGCAACACCACCTCAAAATCTTGATGCCAACAACTCCCTACAATAAAAATAGGTTGATTCCCTTTAAACTGTTGTACCAAGTCTATCGAGCGTTTGGCATCAGCGATTTGCTTCACCCGGTCAAAACGAGTATCACCCGCCACAGTTACCTGCTGAATACCAACAGATTGCAACAATACCTGAGAAGTTTCATTCTGCACAAAAAGGTGGCTAAAACACCGCAAAATTCCTCTGTAAAATCCTCCATACCATTTAAAAAACACCTGATTGGGTCTAAAAATCCCTGAAATGAGGTAGATAGGTATTTGTTGAGAAGCCAAGGTTTTGAGGTAAAAATTCCAAAACTCATACTTCACAAAAAATACAAGGCTGGGCCTAACTCCCTCCACAAAAGCTTGTGCGTTGACAGGTGTGTCAGCAGGTAGGTACCAAACCCAATCGGCATGAGCATAATTTTTACGAACCTCATAACCCGAAGGTGAAAAAAACGTAAGCAGGATTTTAGCGTGTGGATTTTGTGTTTTAAAAGCCTCGATAACGGGGCGCCCTTGTTCAAATTCGCCCAACGAAGCGCAATGAAACCAAACAACAGGCTGACGTCCCGTTGCTTGAACTTCGCTTAGTTTTTGTTGCCAACCACGCCTCCCAGACACCCACAATTTTGCTTTTTTACTGAAAATGGCAGCAATTTTAAGCAGAAAACTGTACCCGTAAATGCCTATTGTATAAAAGAACGACACGTTTTTTGGTTGATTTAGGAATCAAAATTAGGAAAAAACAGTTATTTCTTCAGTAAACCATATTATCTGACTTCATGAACTGGAATAAAATAACAGACCCTCAACAGCTTAGTCAAATCAAAGAAGAATCAGCCCAACAGCCTATTTTGATTTTTAAACACAGCATTTCTTGTTCAACAAGCGCTACAGCCTTAGCTCGCTTAGAGCGTAAGTGGAACCAAGAAGAAGTAGGTCATTTGAAACCTTACTATTTGGATTTGGTGAGATTTAGGCCCATTTCAAATGCAATAGCTGAAAAATTTGAAGTAGAACATGAATCGCCGCAAGTCTTGATAATTCAAAACGGTAAAACTATCTACCACGAATCGCATTGGGGCATTGATTACGAAGAAATTAAAGAAATATTGCAAACCGTTTAACGAAGAGGCAGGTGGCCACAAGAAGCACCTGCCTCCTCGGATTATTCAGCAGCCACCAGCCATTCAAAATTCACAACTCGGTCTATATCAGGATGAATAGATAGCTCTACAGGGCAAGTACGAGCTGCCCTCTCAAACTTCAGTATTTCTGCTTCGGTCAGTTCTCGTTGAGTAAGCATTTTAAGATTTACTTCCAACTTAGCAATGCGTCGAGGCGGTTCAGCCGACATAATTTTGGTAATTTCCATCTCCGAACCTGTAAGTTCAATCTCTTCTCGGCGAGCCAAAATCCCCATGATGGTCATCATGCAAGAACCGTAAGCAGCTGCTACTAAGTCTGTTGGCGAAAAAGCTTCTGCCTTACCGTTGTTATCAAGGGGGGCATCGGTCAAAATTTCAGTTCCAGAAAACACATGGGTAGCTTGTGTACGGAGGTCCCCTAAATAGATGGTTTTTGCAGTTGGCATATCAACTTTTATTAGTTTTACGTGATGATTTAAAACATAAAAGTATCAAATTCGTTTATTTTTTTAGCGGCTCGCTACTTTTTCTTTTGTTTTTTCGTACATTTACTTGAAATCAACCCGCTATTATAGTGAAGAAGGGTATTTATTTTATTAGATTTATCGTGTTGTTTGGCTTCTTTTCTGCAAATGCCCAACAACGTGAATTATCGAATTCCACTACGAATTCGGGCAATCGTTCTTCTTTATCAAGACCAAGCAATTCTTCTGTTCAGCGCTCAGTCAACACTCGTCGCCTTACCGACGATGTCAATGATTACAACTCGCTTTTCGGGTATGGCATCACTACTAATACCAATGCAGGTGTCATCGGTGGAGGCGCTCTAAAAAAGACTGTATTTTTGAACCAAACCAAATCGGGCCGAAATCAGTATCATTATTTTGGACTTGAATTGGTCAACGTGAAGCACCCCAAAGAAAAACAACTTCAAGCACCCAACGGTAGTCGGTTTATTTATGGCAAGCAGAACTATTTGTTAGCTTTACGTCCTCAGTATGGCCGAGAGATAACGCTTTTCCATCGTTCCGCCGACGAAGGTGTCCAAATCAACGGTGTAATAGCCGCAGGTCCTTCTATTGGAATCGTAAAACCCTATTACATTCAATACGAATACCGCAGAGGCTTGGTTCGAACAGAACCTTATGACCCTGCAGTGCATACACAGTTCAACTCAATCATTGGCTCTGGCAATTTTTTTGAGGGCTTCGACCAAGCTACTTTCAATTTAGGCGGGCACATCAAAACAGGCATCAATTTTGAATTAGATGCCTTCCGAACCAGCAGCATCGGCTTAGAAATTGGTTTCTTGATGGAGCAATATAGCAAAGAAATTGTCATTTTTCCAAAAGCAAACAACCGGAGTTTCTTTACCTCTGGCTATATCACGCTGTATATTGCTAACAAAAAATAATACGGCGTTTTCCATCAATCCGAAGAATCTGGACGAATGAGCAGATTCTTCGGATTTGTTTTTATGTATTCCGATACATTTTGAATCGTATCAACTCTAATCCAAACTCTTTTGCCTTTTGCAATGTTTTTTCAATCAAAGACTACTTATTTTGCAGTAAAATACCACTTAGCATAGCTAAATAGTTGAGATGATAGAACTCCCCGTTATACCCCAAGTGCCTGCCAACCGTAAGCCCGATTGGCTTCGGGTAAAGCTCCCAACAGGTCCCGACTACACCCGAGTACGCCGCTTAGTAGATGACTACAAGCTCCATACTATCTGCCAATCAGGCAATTGCCCCAACATGGGCGAATGCTGGGGCGCTGGTACGGCTACCTTTATGATTTTAGGAAATGTGTGCACTCGTAGCTGTAGTTTTTGTGCCGTGGCTACGGGTCGGCCTAATGAATACGACACTGACGAACCTCGCCGAGTAGCCGAAGCCATCCGGCTGATGGGGGTCAAACACGCCGTAATCACGTCGGTAAACCGAGATGAACTGAAAGACCGAGGGGCAGAAATTTGGTATCAAACAGTCAGAAT
This sequence comes from Spirosomataceae bacterium, assembly GCA_046329195.1. Classification (GTDB taxonomy): domain Bacteria; phylum Bacteroidota; class Bacteroidia; order Cytophagales; family Spirosomataceae; genus JAXLVB01. The sequence goes on from JAXLVB010000002.1 coordinate 1,570,386, forward strand.
GGTCAAAGAGCAAAGCCCTCAAACCACCATCGAAACCTTGATTCCTGACGTAAAAGGCAACTGGGAAGCCCTGATTCGGATGATTGAAGGCGGTCAGGAGGTGGTTTCACACAACATCGAAACGGTTGAGCGCTTGTACAGAAACGTACGCCCGCAAGCCAAATACCAACGCAGCCTTGAGCAAATCAAGCGTATCAAAGAATACGGCAAACGCACTAAAACAGGCATCATGCTTGGCCTAGGCGAAACCGTGGACGAAGTTTTTAAAGCCATGGACGATTTGATAGCACACGGCCTCGATGTATTGACGCTGGGTCAGTATTTACAACCTACCAAAATGCACCATGAAGTGTTGGAGTGGATTCATCCCGAAAAATTTGCGATGTACAAACAAGAAGGGCTGAAAAGAGGTTTTAAATATGTAGAGTCTGGCCCGCTGGTAAGGTCGAGTTACCACGCCGAAAAACACATTTAGCTTACATGCCTCAACACGTTGACTATATCATTGCTGGTGGCGGATTGTCGGGCTTGAGTTTAGCATATTTTCTAAACCAAAGCCCGCTTCGCACCAAGAAAATCTTGATTATTGACAAAGAAAAAAAAATAAAAAACGACCGTACTTGGTGTTTTTGGGAAAAAGAAGAAGGACCGTTTGAATCCATTGTTTATCGAAAATGGGATAAAATCTGGTTTCATGGCCATGAGTTTTCAGAGTGGCTCACGTTGTCGCCCTACCAATACAAAATGATTCGGGGTATCGATTTTTATCAATACATCCACGAGCATTTAGGGCAAAATTCGAATATTGAATTGCTTTATACGACCATCCTTAGTGTTTCGGACAACGGGGTAGAAACCGAAGCAGGCACCTACACTGCCGATTGGATATTTGATAGTACGTATGCCCTAAAACTCAACCTGTCACAACATCACAATTTACTCCAACATTTTAAAGGCTGGCTCATTCAGACCCCCTCTCCATGTTTTGAACCCAATCAAGCCACCATGATGGATTTCCGAGTAGATCAAGGAAGTGATTGTCGCTTTATGTATATCCTGCCTAACTCTGAAACAGAGGCCTTGGTAGAATATACTCTTTTTTCTCCATCGCTACTGTCACCTTCTGACTACGATGCAGCTCTTCGAAACTACCTCGATAACCAATTCAATATCAGCGATTTTCGCATTATAGCCGAGGAATTTGGAATCATCCCAATGACCGACGAGCCTACTCAGCATCAACCCAGTGAACGTGTAGTGCGTATCGGTACGGCAGGTGGCAGCACCAAACCTTCGACAGGCTATACCTTTGCTCGCACTCAACAAAATTTACAGGAAATCGTTGAAAACCTTGTGGATTTTGGCGAACCCTTTCGCTGGAATGAGCCGCTAAAAAAGCGCTTTTTTTGGTACGATAGCATCTTTTTACACGTGTTTGAACAACAACTTCATTCGCCAAAAGATATTTTCACGAGGTTGTTTCGGCACAACAAAGCAGCAAAGGTATTCCGGTTTTTGGACGAAGAAACCCCTTTCCCTCTCGAATTTGGACTCATGGCCACCTTGCCTATTTGGCCATTTACCAAAGCCGCCTTCCGAGTGATTTCTCGATGGTTGTTTGGTTAATTTCGTAGAATACGTGAAATTTGTGCTTCTTTTAGCGAAAGGTTCACGCACACGCACGTGACTACCACTGATAGCGATTATTTTCCCGAAATCAAACATCATCGTGCGAGTCTGCTTTGCTTCCGCTTTTTGTAGATAATCATTGCACTGTAAACTGTACATCCAACAATGCCGTATCTTTTCACCTCAGAGTCCGTATCAGAAGGACACCCCGACAAAGTAGCTGACCAAATCTCAGATGCCTTGATTGATAACTTTTTGGCGTTTGACCCCACTTCCAAAGTAGCTTGCGAAACCTTAGTAACCACAGGTCAGGTAGTGTTGGCAGGTGAAGTTAAAACCAAGACGTACCTCGATGTACAGCAAATTGCCCGTGAGGTAATTCGTAAAATTGGTTACACCAAGTCAGAATATATGTTTGAAGCCAATTCATGCGGTATCCTCTCGGCTATCCATGAGCAAAGTGCCGACATTAATCAGGGGGTTGACCGCCAAGCAGCCGATGATTTTGAGTCAAAAGCCAATGCACAGGGAGCTGGTGACCAAGGGATGATGTTTGGCTACGCTACCAAAGAAACTGACAACTATATGCCTTTGGCGTTAGATTTGGCGCACAAAATCCTTCAGGAAATGTCGCTGATTCGCAACACCGAATTGGCCTTGATGCCTTACTTGCGCCCTGATGCCAAGTCGCAGGTAACCATTGAGTACTCAGATGATAATACGCCTCAGCGGATTGATACGGTGGTGGTTTCGACCCAACACGACGACTTTGCCGAAGAAGCAACCATGTTGGCCAAAATCAAGGAGGATGTCATTAATATCGTCATTCCACGAGTAAAAGCAAAGTTAAAACCCGAGCTTCAAGCGCTATTTGAAGGCGAAATTACCTACCACATTAACCCAACTGGCAAGTTTGTGATTGGTGGTCCACATGGAGATACCGGCTTAACAGGTCGTAAAATTATTGTGGATACGTATGGCGGCAAAGGTGCGCACGGTGGTGGTGCTTTCTCTGGCAAAGACCCTTCAAAAGTGGACCGTTCGGCGGCTTACGCTACTCGTCATATTGCTAAAAACTTGGTAGCGGCTGGCATCTGCGACGAAGTGTTGGTACAAGTTTCGTATGCAATCGGTGTAGCCAAGCCTTGTGGTATCTATGTAAATACCTACGGCACAGCCAAAGTGGATATGACTGACGGCGAAATAGCCCGTAAAGTCGAAGAAATCTTTGACATGCGCCCGTATGCTATCGAAACCCGCTTGAAGTTGCGTAACCCCATTTATTCAGAAACAGCAGCGTATGGCCATATGGGGCGCAAAGCTGAAGTAGTGTCTAAGAAATTTAAAGGCCCCGAAGGCGAAAAAACCGTAGAAGTAGAACTCTTCACTTGGGAAAAACTCGACTACGTAGATGCGGTTAAAGCTTCGTTCGGAATATAAAAATCCTTAGTATCTAAGGGTCAGAAACACAAAGAGGCTGTCTTCCGACAGCCTCTTTGTGTTGATAGCTTCTTTATTCGTCCTCATCTACTGCTATCATAGCAGGTTTTATTGAAGATTTATCGTTGTTTTTTTCTTTGAATTTCTTCATTTGCCCCTTCAACGCATCCATCGCTAAATCGGTCGCCTCTTCAAAGGTGCTTCCTTGTTCTTTCACGAAGAGAGACGTACCCGGTAAATTAACTTTGATTTCAATGATTTTATGATGGACTTTACTCGAATCACCTTTTGATAATCGGAGGAAGACTTCACCACCCGTAATCCGGTCGTAAAACTGGTCGAGCTTATTAAGTTTGAACTGGATGAAGTCGAGCAGTTTCTTGTCTGCATCGAAGTGAATTGAATGCACTTGCAGTTTCATACACTATATAGTTTAAAGGTGAAAAAATAAAATAGCTAAGACCCAAGAGATAACACTCTTGCAATCTGATTAACAGTTTTTCAAAGAACTCCCGACAAAACGGCACCTCAAGGGTGGCATCGAAAGTTAAATCTAACGTATGTAATCTAAACGAGAATTCCAAGCCTTGTAGCATAAAATTTTTCGATGTTTTTTACGCTCTTCCATCACAAAAATCGTTTAATTTGAAAATGAGTTAGTTACAGTCTTTTATCGTTTTGAATAACATCCTTGAAGCCCTTTTACCTCAAACGCTACGTTTATCTATTTGCTCCTCTCCAATCCAACAGCAATTGGACGGTGCTATTATGGTGGGGAATGTCCTTGGTTTCTCCCAGTTTTGCCCAAACCATTGCGCTTAGTAATCAGCCGATACCCTTTGCGCCTAAGAAATTCTACATCGAAGAAGTTACCGACGAACGCCCCAACCCTAACACACTTGGCTCTATTATAGTCAATGGCAAAACCAGCCCAGCTACTTTGGTTAATGGCGTAAGGCGGGAGTTGATGCGTTATTTAACGACAAATTTGACTCGAAATACCAGTTTGCAACCCGTAGTAGTTCGGATCAAAACCTTTTCACTCAACGAGGCCCTTTCAGGAAACCGTGTCAGTGGAAAATGTGAATTGGAGTTGGAGTTTGCTGTACGAAAAAATAATACGCTTGAGTCACTTACCACGTTTCAGACAGGCGTTAATTTCACGCACCCACCACGTGAGTACGATCTCTACGAATCCTTTATCCGTAAAATGTTAGCCAATGCACTTCAGCATTTCGACACGTGGATGAGCACCAACGGCCAGCAAAGCCCTTCCTTGGCCAAACGGGTTCATGTTACGTTTAAAGACTATATTCGTGACGACCCCGCCACTGACACCGTTTTTTATAGTCCAATCCGTCCTTTGATATGGAAAGATTTCTTACGACAAGTCCCACCTATGACTCGCTACGGGGCGGCGGTCTATACAAGTATCGCTTATGAAGCCAAGGCCACGGTAGTTAACCAGCAAATTGAACTCGAAATCTCGATGAAAGTTTTTATGTTAAAAAGTAATTCGTGGGTACAGCCCAGTGCCAAAGACCCCTACTCGTTGCGGCACGAGCAATTGCATTTTGACATTACCAAATTAGTTGCCGAACGTTTCAAGCAAAAAATTCTCGAAGAAGAGCTTCCTCCCGACGACTATGACAGCCGTTTGCAGTATATTTATTTAGATTCGTTTCGAGAAATGAACCGATTACAAGAGCAGTACGATGCAGAAACTCAGCATAGTATTGTTCGGTCAGAGCAGAACAAATGGGATAATAAGATTACAAACGAACTGAAATCTTTGCTTGAAAAATAAGAAAACGTTTGAATTTGTGAAAAGAAACGTATATTTGCATGTGCATCGTTTGATTTCTGTATTAGCATTTGGCGTATTTGTTCTTTTGCTACCAGAGAATTAGGCGTATTCGTAGCAAAAATTGTATTTTAACATCAGAAAAAATGAACATTTACGTTGCAAATGTTAGTTATTCAACAACTGACGACGATTTAAAGGAACTGTTTGAAACTTACGGCGAAGTTAGCTCAGCAAAAATCATCATCGACAAGATGACAGGCCGTAGCCGTGGTTTTGCTTTCGTAGAAATGCCTAACGATGGTGAAGGTTTAGCGGCTATCAATGCGCTAAACGAGCATGCTTTTATGGGCAGAAACCTTGTAGTAAACGAAGCCGCTCCTCGTGAAGAGCGCCCTAAGAGAGAATTTAAGCCCCGTGACAACAACTACTCAAGAGACAACGGCGGTTATGGTAACCGTGAACGTCGTGACAACGACCGTTTCAACAAGCGTTACTAAGAGTAGTTCGACTTAACGAGCTTGTTAATATTCAAAAAAGCTGAATAATGCCGTGCTAGTCACGCATATTCGGCTTTTTTGTTTTTAGTGAGTTCTTTAGTTAGGTAGAAAGCCCATCTCCGACTTAGATATTATTAAAAACTTTAAATAAATGAATATTTTTTCATTAAAAACTTGGAAGGTGAAAAAATATTCACCTATCTTTGCAACATCAAACCCAATACAAGATGCCACGTCCGAGAGATGACAACAAAATCCCGATGATTCAGCAAGCGGCTTTACGGCTCGTGATTCAGACAGGATTTAGCGGCCTCAAAATGCAGGATGTGGCTAAAGAGGCAGGCATGGCTACAGGTACGCTGTATATTTACTACCCAAGTAAAGAGGACCTCATCAATGAGTTGTTTGTACTGACCAAAAAGGAAATCGCCAATGTGATGCTACACCCTGACAATCAGGCTGAAACCTTTTATCAGACTTTCAAGAAAATGTGGCTCTCTTACTTTGAGTTTTGTCATCAAAACCCCGAAAAAATGCTTTTTGTTGAGCAATTTTTGTACAGCGGGTTAATTTCTGAACATAATATTTCCCTGACCAATAGATTTTTTGAACCTTTAAATGAATTTCTATCTAATGCTCAAAAGCAGGGAGTTATCAAGGCACTTGATGCCGAAATTCTCAAAGCACACATGCAAGGAGCTATCCATGAGATGGTCAAGTATCTTGAGAAAAATAAACAAATCATCGAAGGCTACTTGATTGACCGCCTTTTTGAGCTGACTTGGAATGGCGTAAAATTGTAATTTTTTTTACCATATAAACGAATAAATATTCATCAAATGAAACGTACCGCACTCATCACCGGCGCATCGCTCGGTTTCGGCGTCGAATTCGCTAAAAATTTTGCCAAAGATGGCCACAACTTAGTACTGGTAGCTCGTAGCGTTGACAAGCTCAATGCCTTGGCTGCCGAAATCAAATCGCAGTTTGGGGTCGAGGTACTTGTAATGGGTAAAGACCTTAGCAAAATGGAGCAAATCCAAGCCATTTATGACGAGCTACAAGTCAAAAAAATCCACATTGACTATTTGGTCAACAATGCTGGCTTTGGCGATTATGCGTACTTCCACGAAGCTGATTATGCCAAATTGGAACAAATGATTGACCTCAATATCAAGGCATTGACCAAGTTAAGTCATTTGTTTGTGAAGCCGATGGTCGCTAAAGGGTACGGCAAAATCATGAACGTAGCCTCTACGGCGGCCTTCCAGCCTGGCCCTACCATGGCCGTGTATTATGCCACCAAAGCATACGTACTTTATCTGGGCGAAGCCATGAAAAATGAATTAGAGGGTACAGGCGTAAGTGTAACAACACTTTGCCCGGGAGCCTCCGAAACAGGGTTCCAAAACGCTGCCGACTTGCATGAAAGCAAACTCGTAAAGGGTAAAAAGCTTCCCACTGCCAAAGAAGTGGCCGATTTTGGATACAAAGCCATGATGAGGGGCGAGATGACGGTAATTCACGGCACAATGAACTGGATTAACGCTCAAGCAAGTCGTTTTTTGCCTCGCAACTGGGTATTAAAAGTGGTACGAATGGTACAAGAAAAAGCCTAAATCTATGAAACAATACCACACCCAAATTGTCATTAATGCGCCTGTTGAGAAAGTTTGGCAAGCGTTGACTGACTTCGATAGCTACCCCACTTGGAATCCCTTAGTGGGTAGCCTCTCGGGCGAAATGAAGACCGGTGGTACCCTTACAACTTATATTGTACCCCTTCAAAAAACCTATCATCCAACACTATTAGTCTATCAGCCATACGAAGAACTCACATGGCAAGGCATACAGGGTGCTAAATTTCTGATGGCAGGCAAGCATTATTACAAGCTCAAAAAAATATCTAAAAACCAAACTCAACTGTCTCATGGAGAATGGTTTACTGGATTAATGGCTTATTTAATTCCAAAAGCTTTGCTCCAAAAGATGGAGGCAGCATTTGTAAATCATAATCAACTGTTGAAGCAACGTATTGAGCATGAAAACTAAAATTTTGATTTATGGAGCAGCGGGTTACATGGGCAAGTTGTTTACCAAACATGCTAAAGCCTACAACCTTCCTATCGTACTGGGCAGCCGTGAATCCTTTAAAACGAATGAAGAACTTCGAGTTTTTCCGTTGGAAAGTCTCACAAAAATCAAACAACAACTCACTGACATAAAAATAGTTGTAAATTTAGCTGGGCCTTTTGTGAACACCCAGCACCTCTTCATTGAAGCGTGCTTGGCTACCCACACTCACTACCTAGATATTTCAGGAGAGTATCCAGAATTTGAATCGGCGTATGGATTCGATTTTCAAGCAAAGCAAGCGGGCATCATGCTGATGCCCGGAGCGGGTTTTGGCGTAGTACCTACTGATATAGCAGCCAAATTGGTAGTCCAACAACTCCCCGATGCTACTCACCTGAAGCTTGCCTACGTGACAGTGGGAGGTGCATCAAGAGGTACCCTGAAAACTATATTGAAAGATATTAACAAACCTGGCATCCAACTCGTTGAGGGTCAGGCTATAAAAGCCATGCCAGCGCAGTCAGACTTTAGGTTTGAGACCAATAGCCAGTGGCATCGAATAGTGTATAATCCTTGGCGGGGTGATTTGTTCACAGCTCAACTTTCGACGGGAATTGGTAATATTGACACTTTTGCCAATTTTCCGGGTTTTGTAGAAAGCATGATGAAAGGGCGACTACTGTGGCTCAGGGATTTGATTTTGAAGCACTTCATAAACTTTTTACCCGTAGGGCCTTCTGAAAAAAGCTTGAAGAAAGGTAAAACCATCATATATGCAGAAGCAACCAATGCTCATGGTCAAAAAGCTAGTATCAACTTTGAAGGGCCGGAAGCCTATCTTTTCACTGCCCAAACACTCGTTGTAATTACCCAACAAATATTAGCAAACAATTTCCAATCAGGCTTCCAGACTCCAAGTATGTATTTACCTCACTTCAACTACCTCATCAAGTTTGAAAAATGAAGTGTGCATGAAAAACCGAATAGTATAGCACTCGTACTTACAGTTTACTGAGTACGGTTACTTTACTATACAAATAGTATAAAAGTAGTACGAAGAACAAAAAAATGAATAAGGGGGAACTGGCAGAAAATGAATCAGTTCCTCTAAAATTACAGTACCAAGCCCCAATCATATTGAAGGTAAAACCTGCAAAAGTCCACTCTTTGATACGGGGGATGTTGGGTATGTACAAGGCCATCAACCCAAGTGATTTCATCACGGCAGTGAAGCCGAGCAGGTATTCTGGAAGTTTCAATACCTTCGTAAAATAGGTAATTCCTTCGGGTGATGTCGCAAAACTGGGGATAATAGACGTCAGCATGGCCAATGTAAACAAAACTAATACCACCCAATAGCTGATTTTTAGATTTTTTGGAGTCATGGTAAATTAGTGATTTTGCTCTGCGTAATTAAACATCCATCGAATGCCATACTTGTCCAAGAAGCTACCCCAATAAGCCCCCCAAAACATATCTTGCAAGGGCATTACATCCTTAGCTCCATCCGAAAGAGCCGTAAAAAGTCGTTCTGTTTCTTCTCGAGAATCGGGCTCCAAGTTAATTGAAGTGTTATTACCTATGCGTAGTTGGTGTCCCATGCTTTCGAGCATATCAGTACCCATTAGTTGGGTGCCACCCAAAATAGGCAGGCATATGTGCATGACACTATTCTGCTCATTTTCGGGTAAGGCAGGCATTCCATCCTGAGCAGGGATGTCTTTCATGTACATGATAGGCCCAATAAATTCGGTTTGAAAAGCCGATTTGTAAAAGTTGAAGGCTTCTTCGGTGTTACTTTGGAAGTTTAAATAGATAGAAACTTTTGCCATGGTATTACTTGTTAATTGTTGTTTTATTGAGACAAAGGTCTTACAAAAAACCAACAGTTGAACTGTGCAAAAGCGTCAAGTTAGGGGGTTGAAAACGCCAGATAAATTCTTTAGTTTTGCCTAACTAACCATTCTTATAAAAGCCATGCAAATCTCTGTTTATGTACCTCAGCACGCCGTAATTGAGGCCATTACACCTGCCTACAGAGCTTTCAAAACAGCAAACGACTTTTTGACTGCTTTCGGGAAAAAGCCACTTTTCAATGTAGAATATGTGGGGCTAAGCCCTTACATTCCAACCAATGATGGCGAATACACGGTTCGGGTAGATAAACTACTAAAAGATGTTTCGAAAACGGATTTATTGATTCTCCCAGCATTGTATGGCGACATTTCAATGGCCTTGTCTGCCAATGCAGAAGCCATCCCTCTCATTCAGAAATTGTATGACGGAGGAGCTAATCTAGCTAGTTTGTGCATTGGAGCTTTTTTATTGGCTGAAACTGGGCTCGTCAATGGCAAAAAATGTTCAACCCATTGGGCTTATTACCAAGAATTTAAGGAACGATACCCACTAGTTGAAGTAGCCGATAGTGCCGTTATCACCGATGAGGGCAACATTTATAGTAGTGGTGGAGCCAATTCGCTTTGGAATTTGATTTTATATCTCTTAGAAAAATACTCAGACCGAGAAACGGCCATTTTGGTCTCCAAGTATTTTGCCATTGATATTGACCGCAACAGTCAAGCTGCCTTTACCATTTTTAAGGGCCAGAAAGACCACCATGACAAGGAAATTTTGAATGCCCAACTCTTTATTGAAGAAAACTACCAAGACAAAATTACCATAGATGCCCTTGCCGATAGTGTACATGTAAGCAGGCGAACCTTTGAACGGCGGTTTAAACACGCCACTAACAATAATCCTATTGAGTATTTACAACGAGTACGGATTGAGGCCGCCAAGCGTTTTTTTGAGGCTTCTCGTAAAAATGTCTCCGAAGTGATGTTTGACGTAGGCTATACCGATACCAAAGCCTTTCGGGATGTTTTCAAGAAATTGACAGGGCTAACGCCAATTGAGTATCGCAATAAGTTTAGTCGAATGGCAGATATTGATGCCGAAGTGGAAAGCTTTCACTAAATGGTGGATTGAATTTTTAGTTGAAAACACGAACATCAACGAATTCAAAAAGTCACTTTGTTGGTAGTTTGTTTTAAATGCCATTTCCTGTTGAGCTGCCAATAATTCCTATTCAGTCAGATTGTACATCAACTAGACGACATTACATTCTACCTTTGCCCTTTCAATTTATTGTCTTATGGTAAGAAACCGTGAGTGGCAGCAATTTGTCTGGGGGGTATCCTTGTTTGTTGCCCTGTTTGTCAATTTTCCGATTATTTTCCTGAACATTCCACGTTTAGAACATTCTCGGTTGGCTCAGTTCGACATTTTTGCTCAAATTATTATCTGTTTAATCTATTCAGTTCTCCTCATCCGGCTGATTCACCAAGGTTTAAAATCGAAACTTTCTTTGCTGACCTTATGGTCGCAAATCCTTTTGAGCTTTGTCGTGTTCACTTTCGTGCTCTCAGCAGTTAATATCCTCATCATCAGATTGCCCATTGTAATTATACCAACCGTTTTGATGCGAGGGGCTTTAATTGCAGTAATTGCCTATTTTTTTAGTCGGTATATCTCTGAAAACGAGCGTAAAAACGAAATACTTCTTGAAAATGAGCAGCTTAAACACGAAAACCTTCTGGTACAACTGACATCGCTCAAAAACCAACTAAATCCTCATTTTTTGTTTAATTCGCTCAATACGTTGAGCTGGCTCATCAACGAAGACAAGGAAAAAAGCCAACAGTACTTACAAAAACTCTCTCAAGTACTTCGGTATTCGTTGAGTATGCAAGAACAGCCGCTGGTTAGCCTTCAAGAAGAACTCAGCTTGGTTGATAGCTATATATTTTTGCTCCAAATGCGATTTGGTCAGAATTTAAAAATTACCCGATCCATTCGGCAGGTAGAAAGGTTCCGTATCCCTCCCCTATCCATTCAATTACTGATTGAAAATGCCATCAAACACAATGTAATTTCTGTAGCCAATCCCTTACATATCCAAATCGAAATCAACACCGAATCAAAGACCATTAAGGTCAGCAATTCGCTCCAATTGAAACCAAACTCTGAAGGCCCAGGCATAGGCTTAGCTAATCTAAATCAGCGCTTTAAGCTGTTAGCGAATCAAGAAATTGATATTGAGCAGTCAGAAGACTTTATCGTTACCTTACCATTGATTGTATGAAGATTGTCATCATCGAAGATGAATTGGCAGCAGCCAATCAGTTGAAATATTGGTTAAATTACCTTCAAATTAATCATCAAATTGTAGCTACCATTGATACTGTCTCCGATGGGATTCGGTGGTTTTTATCCAATGAAAGCCCTGATTTGATTTTTTCGGATATTCAACTGGCGGATGGTCTTTCGTTTGAAATTTTTGAGCAAGTTCAAATCAAAGCACCGCTGATTTTTACTTCGGCTTATGACGAATACGCCATTCGAGCCTTCAAACACAACAGTGTTGATTACTTGCTTAAACCCATTGAAGCAGAGGCGCTAAAACACGCTATCGAAAAGTTTGAACATCAGCAGCTTATTCGGCAGGAAGTACTGCAACACTTAATCCAACAGCATATTTTTACGCCAAAAGCGTTTCGGAAAAGTTTTTTAGTACGTTATCGAGACAAGTTGCTACCCGTTAAAACTACTGAGTTTGCTTATTTTTTTATTGAAAATGGATTAGTATATGGTCAGTTACATGATTCACGACGCTTTGTCATAGACCAAAAACTAGAAGACCTTGATAATCAACTGAATCCGAGCGAATTTGTACGTGCCAATCGGCAATTTATCTTGTCACGAGCATGTGTGACAGAAATCGAACCCCTTGCCCACAGTAGAGCACTTGTCAAGGTTGTACCCCAAGCTCCTTTTGAAGTAATGATTAGCAAAGAAAAGGTTACTTCTTTTAAAAAATGGTATGAACAAGGGTAGCTTTTGGCGGTTCACTGCCCATTTTTTCCGTTTCACTTGTAAAACCACTTTTTTGCCCAACCAAGCCCAACCACATTCCATCTACTTTTAAACACTAACTCTACACAACATGAATTTCAAATCTGTTCTTATTAGAGTTGCTGTAGTCACAGCAATCTTAATGGTAGGATGTAAAACTACCGAAGAATCAACGCCCACCTCTGCAATTATTACTGCTCTCAACTGTGCTTCTACCACTTTTTCGGCTAATGCCACGGCCGGAACTGCTTACACAGGTACTGCAACTGTACCGTACACAGGTGGAAATGGAGCGGCCTATTCGACAGGTTCAGCAGTGTCTTCAACAGGAGTGACTGGCCTGACCGCTACCCTTTCGGCTGGTACGCTGGCATCGGGGGCTGGATCGGCTATCTTTGCCATCACTGGTACTCCTGCCAGCAGTGGCACGGCTTCTTTTGCCATTACATTAGGTGGACAATCATGTACCCTCTCCATGACTGTCAGCGCTGGTAGTACTTCTACGGGCGGCACAGCTTGGACAGCAGATACAGATATTGATAATATCGTAAAAATGGCAGAAGCTTTTAAGGCTACCTTATCAACTAGCCAAGTATCTTCTCTTCAAGATACTTACAACAAAGCACACGCCCAAAAGTGGTCTAATTTGCCTGAGAGTCTTTACAAAGGTCGCTCAGGTTTGCAGTCGAGTACGTTTAGTACAGCTCAATGGACGGCGTTTTACAATCTTCTAAAAGTAGCTACCAGTACAGTAGCTAATGAGGGGAATTCCGAATACCTTGCTATTCTAGCTGCCGACGATTGGTTGGGTGCCAACGGTGGAGGCTCTGGCTATGGGTCTGGCAATTACTACATTGCTTTTATTGGAACACCGAGTACAACAGGCCTATGGTGTTTGCAAATTGGTGGCCACCACGGAACCATCATCTACACCTATAATGGAGGAAAAATGACAGGAGGCACTCCATCGTTCCGTTCAACAGAGCCATTCCCAACCTACACATGGAATAATGTCAATTACAACCCTATTGTCCAAGAAATCACGACTTTATCAGCTGTCTTAAAAGGATTAAGTACTGCTGAATTGACTACCGCAAAACGTTCTACTTCCCAAAACGATCTTATTTTAGGCCCTGGCCAAGATGGTAAATTTCCAACCGCCCGTACGGGGATTCGAGTAGGAGATTTGACTCAAGCTAAGAAAGACTTAGTGTTGGCAGCTATCAAAACCTATACCGATGACCTCGACGACAAAGCCTCGGCTGTCATTTACGCCAAGTACAAATCAGAACTAGACAACACGTATGTATCGTATAGTGGTTCTACTGACTTGACTTCTAGTGGTGACTATATTTTGATTGATGGCCCCAGCGTTTGGATTGAGTTTTCGATGCAAGGTGGAATTATTGTAAAAAATGCGAATCACCCGCACTCCGTTTGGAGAGATAGAGCTGCCGATTATGGTGGAAATTAATGTTCACACCACAGCCCCCCAACCCCCAATGGGGGGGCTTTTTTTACTTTACTACTGCCTCCGTTTGGTTCTATCTGTGGTAGTTGCCGCTTGGGGTTGTGGCAGTATGGCCGTAGCGCACCCTATGCCTAACTCGATGGTGGTGATGAATCTCCATGAAAAACAAATTTCGGGCGAGATTCAACTACCACTCAATGAGTTACAGTCGGCCATTGGCATGGGGGTTAATGACCATTCGGAGCAACTTGTTGAGCGTTTGGGTGATTCCTTGAGATGGTATTTGAGCCAACACATTCGCCCACGGACTTTCGACGGAAAGCCTTGGATGGTAACGCTGGGCAAGATGCGAGTGGTTCATTCGACAAGCGAAATTTCTGGCGACTACAACGAGTTAGTGGTTGAGTTTACGATAGCACCGCCTCAACATTATGACCTACGCAACTTCTACTTTGATTATGATGTCATTGTACATCAGGCAATTACGCACAAGATTTTGATTTCTATCAAGCAAGATTGGCAACAAGGTCTTGTTTCAGAAGACAGCACCTTACAGCAAGTGGGTGTGATTGAGCTGGATGTTCCGACCGGAACTATCAAGCCCTTTCAGATAAGTTTGCAACAAGGGAGTGCGTGGAAAGGATTCAAAAACATGGTAGCACTTGGCGTATCGCATATTGTTGAAGGTACAGACCATATCTTGTTTTTACTCACGCTGTTGCTCCCAGCCATGCTATTGGTCGAAAATAAACGTTGGGGCAATACCCTCGCCATCAAACCCAGCCTACTCCATCTCCTCCGAATCGTCACTGCTTTTACGGTTGGGCATTCACTCACTTTGCTGTTGGGCACGGTGCAATGGCTGCATTTTCCGAGCAAACCCATCGAAGTATTCATTGCCATCACTATTTTGGTATCTGCTTTTCATGCTTTTCGGCCTGTCTATCCCAAGCGGGAAGTGCTGATTGCAGGAGCTTTTGGCTTAGTGCATGGGCTTGCTTTTGCCGAAACCTTGACGAATCTTCAGCTTTCTACTAGTCAGCTAGCACTCAGTATTTTAGGCTTTAATGTGGGTATTGAGCTGATGCAATTGTTCATCATTGTATTGATATTCCCTATCCTTTTGGTATTATCTCGTACTCGTTTTTACCCCTATATTCGCCAAGTTGGGGCTGTTGTCATGATGATTTTAGCAACGGCTTGGATGATAGAGCGCATTCAGGATGAACCTAATTTCATTACGGCTTGGCTGGCTTAGGTTTTCCTTCTTTTTGGCTGAAATTCTAATTTTACGATTAGAAAATAGTAGTATCAGCTACTTTAATACTTTTTCAATCTCCGAAATTCACTTCACGCCTAGCATGCCCCACAATGCTAAATTGAGTGTATTGGTATCTTTTTAAGTCTAAAATACTACCAGATTAAATCCAATTTTAGCGGTTGACCGATAATTTTTTGAGGTTCGCATCTTTTCCTACAACCAAACACAAAGTTCTGCTACGTTTGTATCGTATTAGGTGGCCTTTCAGGAAGAAACAACCTCCAATTGTTCCACTCTTATCCATGTACTTTTTCAACATCATTGCGCATGAGAACCTATTTTATCGCTTTAATGCAGGTATTACTACTCAACTGTGTAGCCTTTGGTCAAGAGCTACAATTAGTAAAAAGAACAACAATTGGCGGCGAAGGGGGCTGGGACTATCTGTTTGTAAGTAGCGAAGACCGCCGCTTGTATCTTTCCCATGCCAACCAAGTGGAAGTCTTGAATGTAGATACCCACGAAAAAATGGGTACAATTCCTGATACAAAGGGGGTTCACGGTATTGTTGCTATTCCATCTCTCAACAAAGGCTTCATTACTTGTGGAAGGACGAATTCGGTTGTTGTCTTTGATATCAAAACCTTAGCTAAACTTTCAGAATTACCCACCGATGAAAATCCGGACGCTCTACTTTATGATCATTTTTCAAAGCGTGTATTCGTATTTAATCATAAGGGAGGTAGTGTGACGGTTATTGACCCACAAGAGATGAGGGTAATTCAAACCATCAAACTAGGCGGTTCGGCTGCCGAGGCAGGGGTTTCTAACCAAAAGGGGTTAATTTTTGTTAATTTAGAAGACCTATCTGAGGTTGTAAGTTTTGATGCCAACACTTTAGAAATTAAAAATCGTTGGAAAGTAGCCCCCGGCGAAGAACCTACAGGTCTAGCTATCGACCTGAAAGACAACCGTTTGATTACGGTGTGCAAAAATAAAAAGATGATTATCCTTGACGCTACTACTGGAAAGGTAATAGCTGAAGTTGGTATTGGTGAGCGTTGTGATGGAGTGGTGTTTGACCCTAAAACTAACTACGCTTACACCTCTAACGGCGAAGGTAGCATCTCGGTAGTACACAAGGTTTCTCCTTCTACCTTCGAATTGAAAGAAACTATCAAAACCGAAGTAGGCGCCAGAACGATTGCCATTGATAACAAAACACGGCATATTTTTACAATAACCGCCCAATTTGGTGAACCCCCTACCAAGACAGACGCCAATCCTAGACCAAGACCTCCCGTTTTGCCAAATACTTTTGCAGTCTTAGAGTTTGGTAAATAAATGCCACAATCCATGTTTCTCGCTTATTCATGTTAGGTCTTAAACACTCAACCATTTTGTATCCCCCTTATCTGCTTTCTTAATGAAAAACAAAAATCTCATTAGTCTGACCATTGGTTTAAGTTTTTTGACCATAGCTGTTACTGGCTTGTTGTTGTATTTTAAACAAAAATCACACGCTGTTGAAATCACACACACCGTAATTGGATTGGTGTTTATTGGTTTTGCGATTTTCCACATCAAAAACAATTGGTCATCTATCAAGGGCTACACTTCTGAGCGCAGAACGGGCAAAATCCAAAAAGAATTTATCTGGGCAAGTATTATTGCTGTGGTAGTTGTGGTAGGCGGCTTAACAGAGGTCTTAGAACCCGTGGCCGAAGTCGGTAGAATTTTTGCTAAGGGTGGCAAAGGTGGGCGTCCACCTTTTGGAATCAGCCTTGCCGAAATCGAAACCAATAACACCAGTAGTGGCAAAAGCTTACAATTGGTTTTGGTCAAAAACAAAATCGGCGAAGAATCTGATATAGCCGTATGGGTAGAAGATACCAACAGCCACTATGTAGAAAGTCTATTAGTTAGTCCTAAATTTTCACCCGCCAACGACATCAAGGTCAATGCCGAGCGGCCTGTACCTCCCGGAAGTTTTATTTTAAATACGCATACATCAGCATCTTTGCCATTTGTGATTAAATTAGCCATCAAAAAAGGTGACAAAACCGAACTGTATCAAAGCAACGTTAGGACATTAGAAGGTGCTTATTCATTAAGTGGTGGCAACAAAGAATGGATAAAAACGGGCTTATTGAGCTTTAATTAAGCATTTTATGGATTTTCGCAACGATAACTGGCTCAACCGATACCGAATCCCGCTTCTGCATTTGATAGTATGGACGGTGCTGTTTTTGTTGCCTTATATTTATGCTTCACACGAACGGGCTGAGGGCGAGCACGACAGTGAACTGGAAGATAATTTTGTTTTACTCAACACCATTTTGAAGGTATTCTGGGTACTTTTGTTTTATTTAAACACCCAGCTTTTAATCCCCAAGTGGTTGTATCAAAAGCAATATTTTCTCTTCATAGTGTTTCAGTTTAGCGTCTTTGGGGGCATTTTGTTTGTGGACCATTTTTTGTTTGATTGGTTAAACATTAGTCGTCCCTTTCGCCTCGAAAATGCCATCAAGCACAACATAAGCCCATTTTTGTTTACCTGCCTGACCAGCATTGCCTTTAAATCGGTTTGGGACAAGATTCAGGCCGATTATGCTGCTAACGAACGCCAAAAAGAAACGTTACGTACCGAATTGTCGTTCTTGCGGTCACAAATTAGCCCGCATTTTTTGTTCAACGTCTTGAACAATATTGTGGCGATGGTTCGGCTTCAAAGCACTGAACTTGAAGCAACGGTGGTGAAGCTTTCTACCTTGCTCCAGTACATGCTTTATGAAACTGACGAAGAAAAAGTGCTACTCCTCAACGAAGTAGAGTATCTCGAAAGTTACATTGACTTACAAAGTCAGCGATTTGGCACTAAAATCCAGATTTTCAAAGACATCCACCTACAAGAAAATTGGCACCCCATCGAACCAATGCTGTTGATTCCATTTGTAGAGAATGCGTTTAAACACGGATACGGCTTGGTCGAAAATCCAGTGATTGACATCAAGTTGACCGCTCACGACAATCAGTTATTTTTTGAGGTAAGCAACAAATTTGTAGCCGATAATGGAACCAAGGATAAAGTATCAGGAATTGGCCTATTCAATGTGAGGCGTCGCCTTGAGTTGCTGTATCCAAACCGTCATCAGTTGCATATTGTTCAAGAAGATGGATGGTTTAAGGTTTCGTTACAACTCACGTTAAAACCATGATCAACTGTATTGCCATAGACGACGAACCACTGGCGTTGCGACTGTTGCAAGACAACATTAGCAAGGTACCCTATTTGCAGTTGATTGCCACCTGCACCGATGCTTTTGAGGCCATGCAAGCTTTGAGTAATCAAAAAATCCACTTAATTTTTGCAGATATTCAGCTGCCTGGTTTGTCGGGTTTACAGTTGATAGATAGCCTCGAAAACCGTCCTATGGTCATTTTTATTACGGCTTATAAGCAATACGCCCTCGAAGGTTTTGATTTGGCCGTAGTTGATTACTTAGTAAAACCTGTGGCATTGGAGCGTTTTTTTAAGGCTTGTAATCGAGCCAAAGACTTGTATGACTTGCGTCATGTCAAAACACAAGCCTCTTCAACACTGCCTCCAGACTACTTCTTTGTGCAGGCTGATTACAGCCAAGTAAAAGTTGTGTTTCAGGACATTAGCTTGATTGAGGGCCTTGGCGACTACATCAAAATCTACCTCAAAAGTACCACTCGGCCACTGGTGGTACGTACCAGCATTAAGAGCATCGAAAATGAGTTGCCTGTGGGTAAATTCATCCGTATTCACAAGTCATTTTTGGTGGCTATTGCCGAGATTACAGCCATTCGCAAAAACAGCGTTTTCTTAGGTAATAAAGAATTTCCAATCGGTGAAACCTATCGAGAAAGCATTGAAAAATTGGTTCAAAAGGGATAATACCAACACTTCATTTTACAACATGATGATTACTCAACTGATAAAAAAAGGATACATTTTCCTGACATGCTGCCTACTAGGAACTACTGCACTTGCCCAGCAAGCAGGCCGTATCAGTGGCAACGTAGTGGACAACCACCAACCCGTTGAATTCGCTACCGTTACCCTTGCTAAACTACCTGATTCTACCAAAGTGCTCTATTATGTAGCCACTGATTCGTTAGGGAAATTCGATTTTGAAAAATTGGAAACAGGTCGTTATTTACTCAAAATCAGCTTAATTGGTTATCAACCCCTGGTTCAAGCGATTCAATTGAACAATGCTAATCAGGAAGTAATACTGGCCAACTTAGCCTTTCAGAGCGATAACAAAACCCTCAATGAAGTGGTGGTAACAGCACAGAAAAAGCTCATCCAGAAAACAAACGAAGGTTTCATTGTCAATGCAGCAGCCAACCTAACCCAAGCAGGAGGCACCGCCACTGATTTACTCAAAAATACCCCTACTGTATCTGTAGATGCAGACGGAGGCATCACCTTGCGGGGCAAAACTCCGTTGATACTTGTCAATGGCCGGAACTCCAACCTGACTAACATGGACCAATTGCCCGCCAGTAGTATTGAGAGTATCGAAATCATTACCAATGCCTCGGCCAAGTACGATGCGAATGCCGAAAGCGGTATTATTAATATTGTTCTGAAAAAGAACAAAGCCGATGGCACCAATGGGGCGTTAGCATTGGGTGGCGGGGCAGGTTCACGCTACCGGGTGAACAGTTCGGCCCTACTGAATCACAAATCGGGAAAATGGAATATTGGCTTGAACTATGACAATCGGTTTGCAGGGCGAACTCGTCTAATAGATGGTACTCGAACCAATTACAATTTGCCAGATTCTTACTTTTTGAAACAAAATAGAAGTGACGAACGCTTCGAACAATTACAAAATTTGAAGTTGGCCATTGATTATCAACCCAATAAGGTCAGCAGTTTATCTCTTGAAGTCATTGGCAACCTACGAGGTCAAGATAACGATGAGACCCTTTACAGTAATTTTTATCGCCAAACGAATACCTTTACTACTGGAAATGTAAGGCACTCTTTAGAATTACAAAGAGAAAAAGTAGTAGAAGGAGCTTTGAATTATAACCGAAAATTTGATAACCCTAAAAAATTACTTTCGGCCAGCCTAACCTCTTCTCTTGAAAAAGGTAGAGAGAATACCGACATTGATACCCAAGCCCTCAGCGAAGCCTCGACCCGTATCAACTCCCTTGCGTGGCAACGCACCCATAACTATGAAGATGGGGTAATTTCTAATGCTAAGGTGGATTACACAATGCCTGTTGGGAGCCATAACTTATTAGATATAGGCTACAAAGGTATTTTTCGCTCCATCAAAACGGATTATGAAACTGCCGATTTGGTCAATGCCGCCTACATAATCAATACCGCAGCCAGTAATATTTTTGACTTTAGCGAGCAGGTTCATGCTATTTATGCCCTGCTTCGCTCTAAAAACGAACACTCACCGTGGAATTATGAACTTGGTGTACGAGCCGAGCAAGTGGACAATAATGGACATACCCAGGACCAAACCACACAGTTTACCAACAGTTATCTGAAAATATTTCCAACCGCCAATTTAATTTATACTCTCAACGCAGAAACATTTTGGAAACTGAGCTATGGCAAACGCATCAATCGCCCAGGTTTAGGACAACTAAATCCGTTTACTGATATTACCGATGCCTTGAACCCGCACAGTGGAAATCCTTACCTTAAACCAGAAATCATCCATGCTTTTGAACTCGGTTTTAACAAAGAACATGGTGAATTTAGTTTTTCGACCAACCTTTTTTATCGTTATGCTCAAAACACCATACGGAATTTCTTTCAAGAGATTGGCAACGGCGTAGTACTCAACAAACCCATGAACATTGGGAGTTCTAATAGCGTTGGTTTAGAAAACGTAGTGGTTGGCAAAATCTCATCTTTTTATGATTTTAATGCCAGTGTGTCGCTGTTTCAACTCCAACTCAATGGTAGCAATATCCTGAGCGATGCCGTGCAAAGTTCGTTTAACTGGTTCGGAAAACTCATTAACAACTTTGTGGTTGGGAAAAGCGGAAAACTCCAGCTCATTGGCAATTATACCTCGGCTGCCACCACCCCACAAGGTCAGTTGATTCCACTCTATTTTGCAGACTTGGGCTACCAACAAAAGCTGGGCAAGGGCAATGCTCGCTTGGGGCTGACGATAGTCGATTTGTTTAACACCCTAAAAAGTGGTTCCAAAAATTATACAACTGAGTTTGGCTCTGTTCGTAATTCCAAAGCCGATACCCGTGCCATCATGCTGACCTTTGCTTATTCGTTTAGGACAACGGTAAAAGACAAAATGCTCGAAAACAAATTTTCAAGAGAGTGGTAACAAAAAACTGCTACAAAACAAAAAGCACAAAAGCCTACGGCTTTTGTGCTTTTTGTTTGAATTCCAAGTATATCACATCTAAGCCTTACGCACAAACTCTGATTTGAGGCTCATAGCGCCAAAACCATCAATTTTACAATCAATGTTATGACCGCCGCCGCTATCATTGAGACGAATACCTTTGACTTTGGTTCCAGCCTTGATTGATTTTGGAGCACCTTTTACAGGCAAATCTTTAATAACCACCACTGTATCACCATCTTGTAATACATTTCCATTGGAGTCAAGCACTTGCAGCTCTGTAGCTTCAGCTTCTACCTCTTCAGGATTCCATTCATAAAAACATTCTGGGCAAACCAAAAGCGAATCATTAGGATAAGTGTATTCGCATTTACACTGAGGACAAGGAGGGTAATCGGTCATGAACATTGGATTTTAGCTACAAAAGTAGGCAAAAGGAACTAGAAACTAACCTTTTCTTTCGTCCGAAACCACCAGACCAGGAAGGTTTTGTTCCCACTCAATTCGTAACACTTTAGATTTGATACCTACTTCTTCAAAAAAATGCAACCAAAACAACTGCTGCGCCGAGAGGTTGTCGGTAGGAGATTTTACTTCAATGAATTCGTAGTCGGTTTCAGACCAAGTAAATAAGTCAGGGAAGCCACGGGTATTTTCTCGCATATTTTTCGCCATTTCGAGCATAACTTTGCCCAAAGCACCTGGGGGAAGTAACGCAAAAGCTACATTAGCTACCTCTCGTAAGCCTTCAAACCAATCAACCATCGGGTTAATAACGCCCATTTTTTCAGCAAATAACTCATCTAAATGGCGCTGTAAATCAGCAGGTTGCTGTAAGAGTTCGAGGCGTTCGACTAAACGATTCCGACGCTTTTCCCAAAACTGAGGCTTGTACAAATCGGAAGGAGAACGTTGAAGGGGATGATGAATGGCCAACGCTTCGGTATCAAAAATCACATCCCAAAACAGCAAGCCAAACAGACAACGCCAAAGATGGTTTTCCGCAAAAATGGCCATTCGGCCCTTCTCTAACATGTAGTGAATGGTACCCGCCTCAACTTGGTATTTCCAGTCTGTCGAAAGTACAATACTATCAGAACGTTGCAATTGAGCTGTCACTGATTTCTTGACCCGTTTTTTCTGTGCTTCGGCTTCAAGGCGATTCAAAAAATCAATCGCAAAAAACTTTTCTTCGGCGTTTTGAGGGTCTAGTAAGATTTGCTCGCATAAGGCACGGGCTTCGTCATTGTGCTTAGTTTTATAAAAAATCCTCACCTGACGTTCTCGTGAAGGAGGTTCGGTAGTAAGCCTAAAAATATCTAATGCTTTATCAAAAAGTTTTTGTCGCTCCAAAAAAGTTGCCAATCGTATGGTCAGGCGCTCGTAACTCGGCAAAGCGATTTCGCTGAGGTTGGGGCGATGCTGCTCTGTCCAGTCCAAAAACCAGTTATACAACTCAATAGGCTCTACCTCAGCCTCTTGCATCAAGTAAAAATCCTCTTTGGCTAGCGAAACTTTCAGGCGGTCTTCGGCTTCTTGACGGCTCGCAAATTGCGCCACCAGTTTATCTTCGTCAAACTCTTGGTAGCGCATAATTCCCAAATCACGAATCACAAATTCGGTCATTTCGGCATGGCGATTGCCAAAAAACAGAAATTTGAGCATCATGGTTTCTTGCTCAAAATTCACTTTGATGCACCCCACTGGATGGTTCTCTGTCACTTCTATCGCCTGAATGGCCTCAACGAGCTGCTCTACCGAAGTACTTTCCATCAGCCAGTCCATTACCTCTTCTTTTTTGAGGCTGTTTTTGCCTTTGGTATCTTGTTCTAACAACTTAGCCAGTTGTAGCAGTTCAGCTTTATTGAAAACAGATAGCACTTCAAAAATCCGAGAAGGGTAACTGGCAGATATCACTTCAACAAATTGATTATCAAGCAATTCTTGCAAACTTTCTGAAATAGACGCTATCTCGACATATTTTAATTTTTGAGTACGAAAGAAGGCCCCACGCCGATTACTGAAACGGATAAAAAGACATTGGGCATCTTCGGTGAGCGCTTCAAAACGATGAATAAATCCAAATTCCGCTTCGTTAAGAATAGGAGTGTATTTGTCCTTGACAAACCGAAGTAAATACTGAAAGTACGTCAGGTAATATTTAGGAGGAAGTTCGATTCGTTCTGCCATAGACGAAGGTACATCTTTTCACTTGATTTTTATTGCTTGCCTTTATTGGGTATGAGATAAGTTTTTGTTAAAAATGAGATGATAAGAAAAACTATGCAAACTATATTTTGTTCAGCATTTTACCCTGACAAGGTTTGCAACCACTGTCAGGGTATCGTATTTTTGAGAATGAAAATCCCTAATTCTTCGTTTTTTCCTACTTTTCCGACCAACTAATTGATTTTATTGTTTACTGGCTCGTCATTCCCTATCCCCATCATCACTTCCCATATTTTATCCGATACACCGAGCCGTTCAAATCGTCAGTGACGTACAGGGAGCCGTCTGGGCCTTGTGCAAGGCCACACGGGCGATGCTGAACTGGCCCCGTTGGCTTTGCTAAATCTATCCCTGCAAAATTTTCGGCAAATATCTCCCATTTTCCAGCTGGTTTGTTGTTGACAAAAGGCACGAATGCAACCAGATAGCCTTTTTTCAATTCGGGCGATTGGCCATGAAATGCAACAAAAGCCCCATTTCGATAGCGAACGGGAAACATCTTGCCTGTGTAAAACAACAAATCGTTAGGGCCTAAGTGGGCAGGAAAGGCCACAATGGGCGTCAGTGCCTTCTCTCCTGCTGTTTTTTTGCCATCGCCGCCGTATTCGGGTGCTAAAATTTTCTTTTTCTGAAATTGGTCATAATACACATACGGCCAACCTGCATCATCGCCCTCGTGGAGTTCGTAAAGGGTTTCGGCAGGTAATTCGGCACTTTGTTGTGGGGTGTAATACTGGGGGTAAAAATCATGGAATTGCCCTCTGCCGTGCTGGGTAGCAAACAAGGTGTTCGTCTTCGTATTCCAAGCTGTACCAACGGCATTTTTTAGACCTGTGGCATAGCGAATTCCATCTGCATACGTCTGATTCAATTTGTCAGCCTTGAATCGCCAAATGCCTCCAGCAGAGTCTAAGATGGAACAGGGATTGATGCCTTTTCCTGTACCTTTTTCACGACAGGGGTCATTGTACGAGCCAATGGTCACGTAAATGTTTGATTGATTATCCAGCACAAAAGGTTTGGCATTATCTCGGCCTTTGTCCACCAAGCCATCTACAATTTTTTCAGGATTATTCATATCCATAACTTCCTCTTTATCATTGAGTTTGTAGCGAAAAACGCCCGAATTGGAGGAGGCATAGAGATACCCATTCTTGATAAAAATTCCTGTGCCCGGATAATCTCCGAAATAGGACTTGTCTTCGAATACTCCATCTTTGTTGGTATCTCGAAGCAAACAAATTCCTTTTCCGTCTTTGAGTTTAGAGAGTTTTAAATATACATCTCCATTTTTAGAAACGGCTATGTGTCTGGGGTTACCAACTTCTGTGGCTATAACCGATACCGAAAATCCAGTGGGTACCTTTATTTCGTCATTCGATTGAGGCTCGGCATTAAATGCCCATAACCCAATAATGCTTGCTGAAAATACAAGGGCGATGAAGAGGTTCGTGAGTGTTTTTTTCATGGAGAGAAAAAGGCTATAGGTGTTTTTAAGATTCTAAAAATCAGTACTATCCAAAACGATACTCATGGCTTTCAGCCTCGTGCCATAATCAGGAATGCCAAGCCTATTACATAAAGTAATAGCATCAAATTGAGTACTTTGGAAGTTCCGGTAGGAGCATTTTTGAATTCTTTCCAAATAAAAATCCCCCAAATAGCGGCCACCACCGTAGCACCTTGGCCCAAGCCATACGAAATGGCAGGTCCTGCTTTGCCAGACGCAATAATACTAAATGACATGCCGATATTCCAGATGACACCCCCTAAAACTCCCATCAAATGGTCTTTTGTCGAACCACTGAAATAGGCTGCAAAATGAGTAGGTTCGCCTACAAAGGGTTTGTACATCAGTATCGTATTCAATACCAAATTGCTCAAAACAATGCCGATTGCAAAAAAGACTAAAGCAGTATAGGGAGTTAGCTTGCCCGCTTCGGGCAAGGCGAAGTCGGTCACCATCGAATTGGCCACATACTTGTAAAAAAAGCCCATCAGTACCCCTGCTACCACCGAAAGCAACAATCCTTTCGTAGAAACCCCTTGATTACCAGAAGATAAACGACGATAAGCATTGGCATTGAGCACAATAGCTACTGCAATGAGCGCCACGCCTACAACCAATAACGTTGGATTTCCTTCGGGTCTGTCAAGGTAATTGACCAACACACCCAAAATCAGTGCGATGCCAATTCCGACAGGAAACGCCACCGACATGCCAGCAATGGCAATAGCTGCTACTAACAAGATATTGGCCAGATTAAAAACAGCCCCACCTATCAAAGCCGATTGGAGGTTAGAACGCTCGGCTTGTTCATAATCATCAAAAAAACTACGCCCTAAATCGCCATTACTACCTAAAGTAAAAGCTAAAAGCAGCGAAAAAAGTAAAATACCTAGGGTGTAGTCCCAGTAAAAGAGTTCAAAACGCCAGTGGGAGGAAGCCAATTTTTGGGTATTGGCCCAAGAGCCCCAGCAAAGCATGGTAATCACGCAAAAAGCGATGGCTAAGGGATACGTTTCAACTAGGTACATACAGCAAAAGGGTTAGAGGTGATTCATTGGGGATTATTTCTTCCAAGCACTAATAACAGGTTTGTCATCAAACACGACCATATTAGCAACATTCAGCCGATGAGTTGGGCTTGGGTTCAACACTTTCACTTGAATATGATGCTTGCCCCGAGGCAACTCATATTTCCAAAACAAATTAAACCGACGTTCTTTAAAGGCTGTTGGGAGTTTTACTGTTTCGAGCAATTTTCCATCCAGATACAGTTCGGTATTAAACACATAATCAGCGGCTTGGTCTTGCTTACTGGCCGACCCAGATAGGATAAAACCCACGCCTCCAAAATCCAAGTCGAGTAGGTCAATATCTTTACCAATGTTTCGTTTTTCGATCGGGAAATGGTTGGGGTGACTCACTTCAAAACGCACCGGAACAGGCCGTTGGGTACGAATGACGACTTGTTGGTCATTCACCTTGCCGCCGTTTCGTTCAATCACTTGCAGGGTATGCTTCATCCCAATCCGATACACGTCGTTGAGCGACATGGTAGTATATTTAAAATCAATGTCTTCCGCTTCTTTCAAACCCATTTTCCAATAGGCCGGAATAGCGTCGTAGCCTAACATTGTACCCAAAATTCCTCCCGCTGAAGCGGGATTACAGTCAGAATCTTGCCCACATCGAGTACTGATTTCGAGGGTTTTACTGAAATCACCGTTTCCATACAACAAACCAATCACTACATACGCAGCGTTAATACTAGCGTCAATATTAAACGTACTGAAAATCCCTTCAGGACAAGTGCGGTCCGACGACCATTTTTTCTGTACCTCAAACCATGTGCGTTTCCAGTCGTTAGGGAATTGCTGGTGCCACATAATTACGTCGTGGATACACTTATAAAAATCGCTTTGTACGGGAATCGTCTTTAACGCTTCTTTTACCACATACTTCACATCTGACGACGTGTAGGCCAGCGCATACATGGCCGACATATACACGCCACCATACCAGCCATCGCCATAGTTCATAATGTGACCAATGGGGTCGCCTATGGTGGCGGCAGTATTAGGCATACCGGGAGCCATGAGTCCTGAAAAATCGCTTTCTATCTGAAAATCAATGGCATCAGCCTGTGGATTATGACGCCAATGCCCAGACTGTGGCGGCAAAATCCCATTCAAAATGTTATATCTGCCGATTTGATTGGCATGCCACAAAAAATAGTCAGCGTTGGCATAAGCTTTGGCATGAGAGGTAACGGGGGCATCTAAACCTTCTTTTTCAAAAACATCCACAAAGGTCAAATCCATATAGATGTCATCGTACAGACCTGGATTGTTGAGCATGGTATGCTTGATATAGCCATCATACCATGGGATAGGCTGGTAGTCGTTAATCATCGTACCTTGAAACCGAAATTCGGTAGGTCCACCAAACGTACAGCCAATTACTTGGCCTGCCCAGCCGCCTTTGAGTTTGTTTTCCAGTTTCGCTTTAGACAAAGTTACGACCCCTTGGGCATGGACTTGAAACTGAATCAATAGGCAGAAGATAAACAGTTTTTTCATGGTACTTTGCTAATTGTGTAAGGCGTTTAAGTAGTTACTAATTTTTAGAAAACCCTGATAATCATCCTTGTGTGAGTTCGTTTCGATAAGGCACTGAAGCAATGGCTCCTGCCCGAGTCACTGAAAGCGATGCGGCTTGGATAGCAAAATGCACCGCCTCTCGCAAAACATTTCCTTCAGACAATGCTACGGTCAAGGCTCCGTTAAACACATCGCCAGCAGCTGTAGTGTCAATCGCCTTTACAATCGGAGCCGAAATAAGGGTTTGTTCAGTGGCCGTAGAAAGAAAAGCTCCCTTAGCGCCTAAGGTAATAACCACATTTTCAACCCCTTTCTGATGGAGATAATGTGCTGCCCTGGCCGCTGAGTTTTCGTCAGTTACAGTGATGCCCGTTAGGATTTCAGCTTCTGTTTCGTTGGGAGTAATGCAGTAAAGGAGAGGATACAGTTCGTCTGGTAATGATTGTGCTGGGGCAGGGTTTACGATAATTTTCTTTTGTAAAAAATACCCCAACTGTGCCACATAGCTAACCGTTTGGAGTGGAATTTCTAATTGAAGTAACAAAAAATCAGCAGATTCAAGCGATGTTTTAGCTTGTTCAATATCATCAGGAAGCAAATTGGCATTAGCTCCAGAAGCTACCGAAATGCAGTTTTCGCCCTTGGAATCCACCAAAATCAAGGCAACCCCCGAAGCCGCATGTGCATCTTTGAATACCCAAGTTGTATCTAAGCCTTCGAGCCGAAATTGTGAAAGCGCCTGTTCTCCAAACAAATCGCTGCCTACTTTGGTAATAAACGTTCCATCTCCGCTCAATCGAGCCACAGAAACGGCCTGATTAGCTCCTTTTCCACCCAAATTCATAAAAAAATCCCCTCCGATGACCGTTTCGCCTGGGGTTGGAATTTTCTGGGATTTCACCACCATGTCAGTGTTGGTACTACCAATTATTACGATTTTAGCCATACTTGCAAACGCTACTTATTTTTTGCATCAAGGTAAGATTTTTTTGAATAATATCTATCTTGAAGTAGGTAGAATAAAAAAGACCCGCAAAGGGTTGAAGCCTTGCGGGTCTATCGTATAGTTGTGTAAGATTACGACAACGGCGGAATACGTAATACTTGACCTGGATAAATCAAATCAGGGTCTGTCAACATGGGCTTGTTAGCTTCAAAAATGACAGGGTATTTCATCATATCGCCGTAGTATTCTTTCGCAATTTTTGAAAGGGTATCGCCTTTTTCTACGGTGTGGTATTTTGCTTCTTCTTTTGGTTCGGCTACGGTCATTTGATTGTCAACTACCGCAACGCCTTCTACGTTACCAACTGCCAAAGCAATTTTTTCGGCATCTTCTTGGGCTTGTACTTCACCCTGAATCGTAACGGTGTCGCCGTTAGTCTTCACAGTCAATGAGTTGTATTTCAACCCAAGCGATTTTACGTGTTCTAACAATTTGCTGGCACGGAGAGGTTCTACTTCGGGCGCTTTAGCTGCGGGTACTTCTACTTCGTCTTTACCGAATAGTTTTTGACCCACACCTTTCATAAATGAAATCAATCCCATGATTTTAATGAGTTAAAAGTTAAAATACAGTTTTTCGTTGCTTCAAAGCTATGCAAAAATAATGGTATCTGCATGAAAGCATTGTTAAGACGCATTTTTTTTTGAAGGTCACCACAATTGTCAGGAAATTGTTGCCCTACACCGAGACTCCAATTTCGTGTTCTTGAAATAGCTCCAATAGCTTTTGGGTCACTTTACCCATTTTACCATCGCCCACTACATGGTCATCAATCCGAGTGACGGCTACAATTTTTTTGGAGCTACCTGTCGTAAAAATTTCATCAGCCTCCATCACTTCTTGCAGGCTTACGTCTCGTTCCTCCACCGCAAAATGTTCGCCGGCGTAGGCCAAAATATGTTTCCGAGTAATCCCTTTGAGCATACCTGAAGCGGGGGTAATCACTGTTTCGTCTTTCACAAGAAAGACGTTGCTACGAGAAGACTCGGTTACCAAACCATTAAAATGATACAGCACATCGTTGGCGCCTACTTCTTTTTGTTTTCGTAACAAATACACAGGCATCAAATAATCCAAACTCTTGACCTCCGCCAACTGCCGCTGATGGTTAACGGTCATGAATTTCAAGCCATTAGGTGCCTCCATAAACTTAAAAGGCTTGGCAATCATCATCAAATTGGCTTGCTCGGCAGGTGCGTAGCCATCGGGCGAATACCCACCTGTTAACACCATTTTGATACCGAGTAAGGGCTGTTGATTCAAGTGAATGAGTTCATGAATAATCGCCCGAATATGGTCTCGGGTTTGAGGTATCGAAAGCCCCAACAGACGTGCAGAATTTTCAAAACGGTCGAGATGGTCTTCCATAAAAATCGGTTGTCCATCAACAGCCCTGAAAAAATCAAAGATGCCATAGCCACGTAGCAAACCTAAATCAGTAATTCCGATTTGAGCTTGGGCTTCGGGTACAATTTCGCCGTTTAAATAAAAAAATGCTGCCATACTGATGCTGGATTCGTGATTAATTGCTCGAAACTCAATGGGATTGATTTTTCTTTCAATTTTCAGAAATATACTCTACGAATTTCCTTGAGTTTACCGTTACAAATCAAACGAAAATAAACCAAAACTGAAACATACGGGTGATATAAATCAGTAATTTGAATGGTGCAAATCATCAAAAATGGCGTCAAATAACAAGACCTTTGAGTAACTAATCAAACCTTCGTTGCTCCATGAAAACCATCTTAGTCCCTACCGATTTCAGCCCACTCTCGTTACAAGCCTTGGAAGTGGCTGTGCAGTTGGCCAAGCCTACCAATGCCAGCATTGTTTTGTTTCATGCCGTTGAGTTTTCGATGCCTTCTGCTATCGGCGACGGCACCTTTCCATCCATTGCTACGCAGTATGATATTGACAGTTTTCAGATTTCGCTAGATGCAGCCAAAGACCAGTTAGAGAAAGTCAAAAAGCAGCCCAAATTCAAAATGGTTGATATAAAAACGGAGGTTGAAAGCAATTTAGAAGGTATTGACCGCACCATTGCCTATCATAAAGCCGATTTGATTGTGATGGGCTCAACAGGAGCCAAAGGGGTAAAAGAAATGCTGTGGGGTTCGCACGCCGAGGGTGTAGTCCGTAGAGCTAAGTGCCCAGTGTTGGTTATCAAAAAGCCAACCAAGGAAATCAAACTTGCTAAAGTGTTATTTGCCACTGATTTCCAGCAAACAAAGTTCGTAAAAAAAGCGCTGGATTTACTTGGTTTGACGGATTTGAATAGTTGGTTACATTTTGTTTGTGTGAATACCCCCATGAACTTTAATGGAACCAAAAACATCAACCAAAGCATGGAAAAACTGGCAGGGAAGCTCCAATTGCTCAACTACCAGTTTATTATTTACAATGCTTTTAGTGAGGAAAAAGGCATTTTAGAGTACGCCGACGCCATTAAAGCTGACTTAATCATTATGCCTACTCACGGGCGAACAGGCTTGAGTCATGCCTTGTACGGTTCTATTGCTGAAGATGTGGTTAATCATAGCAAATGTCCTGTGCTTACGCTGGTGGAGTAAGGCTTCAGGCATTGCCAAAGTTGTATGGTTTGGAGCGCCTCCTTGACGTCATGTACTCGTAAGATGGCAGCACCTTGTTGCAATGCTATAGTATTAAGCATTGTAGTACCGTTAAGGGCTTCTTCGGGGCGAATGCCTAAGGTTTTCCAAATCATGGATTTACGTGAAACGCCCACCAACAGTGGCAAATTAAACACCTCAAACGCAGAAAGTTCGGCCAACAATTGAAAATTCTGCGCTCTCGTTTTGGCAAAACCTAAACCGGGGTCAAGGATAATATCTTTGACCCCTACTTGACGAAGTTGAGCTACTTTGGGTAACAATTCCTCGATAACATTTTGTGTAAGATTCTTATATTCAGTCAGATGACTCATCGTTTGAGGATTCCCTCGGCTGTGCATCAAGACGTATGGAACGCCCAACTCGGCTACGGTACTAAACATCGCCTCATCTAAATTACCACCCGCTATATCATTCACCATCGAAGCCCCTGCTTCTACGGCCAACCGTGCTACTTTTGCTCTGAATGTATCAATAGAGAGGTATGTTTCTGGAAAGCGTAGTTGAAGCGCTTCTATTACTGGTACTACTCGACTTATTTCTTCGTCAACTGTAATTTCGGCTGCGCCAGGGCGGGTAGAATACCCACCAATATCTAAAAAAGTAGCTCCCTCTTCTATCATTTTTTGAGCTCGATGGAGTACATCTTCCAAAGACTGCACTCGACTACCTACAAAAAACGAATCGGGAGTCACATTAAGAATCCCCATGATTTGGGGAGTATCTAAGTTCAATAAGCGGCCTTTAAGGTTAATGGAATGAGTCACGAGTTTGTGGTCGAATTGACGATTGTATAATGTAACCATTAGGCTTAATGGGTTTCAAAAGTAAAACATTTTAGTACATTACATTCCGAATCCTACCCTATCTATTTACCTTTGTGACAAAATAACTCATTACCTTGACACCATCATCTACTCACACGGAGCAAGAATATCGGCATATCATTGCCCTTTGTAAAGATATTTTCCTCAAAAAAAACAAAGATTACGGTACTTCTTGGCGGATTTTGCGACTGCCCAGCATCACCGACCAGATTTTTATCAAAGCACAGCGAATTCGTACGTTGCAGGAAAAGGGAATTTCAAAAGTTGGTGAAGGGGTCATTCCTGAGTTTATCGGCATCATCAACTATTGCATTATGGCGCTCATTCAGTTGCAATTGACAGGCGACAACCGAATGGAGTTAGACAGTCAAGAATTAAATAAGCTCTACGACCAAAAGGTCAACGAAACTCTATCGTTATTACTCAACAAAAACCACGATTACGGCGAAGCATGGCGAGACATGCGAGTGGCTTCAATGACTGACATCATCTTGATGAAGCTGTTTAGAACTAAGCAAATAGAAGATAATGAAGGCGTTACCTTGATTTCGGAAGGGGTAGATGCCAACTACCAAGATATGATTAACTATGCCGTTTTTTGTTTAGTCAAGCTTCAAGGAGAACAAGCTCAGCAATAATGCTGCGGACTACAACTTTTTAAATTCTTTGTAGTCACGCACGTAATCATTGGCATCGTAAGGGTGCGAAGCCAACGAAAGTTGGAAGGTTTCTTCGCTGTACGAAACGTAATGCCAAGTCTTAGGGGGCACATATAAGCCAATAGTAGGTCTATCCAGTACAAATTGGGTCTGCTCGCCGTCGAGTGTTTCGGTACTTACTACCATTTTCCCTTTTACTGCTATCAGTAATTCTCCCGTTTGAATATGAGCCAAATATCCTCTATTGATACCCGAAGGCACATTGTACGTCCAGACCACTCGCTGAATTTCAAATGGCAATTTTGCGTTAAAGCCATTCTCCACTACCGAGAGCATACCCGTTTCTTCTATTCCGAAAGCCGGAAACTCAAGCAAAAAAGGTTTCAATTGCATAGATTTTATCAAACATCCTTTTACTTATCCTTTTCAATGCAAGCGTCGGTTTATGCTGCCAAGGCATAGGGATGCAGGTGTGCCAACAAAATTAATTGGCGTTGTGTCGTGTTCAAATTTCGGCTAAAAATACTATTTTTTCTGAGTCAATAGCCCCTAAATGTAGTTTAAAAGTATGCAATCCTGCATTTAAGCTACCTCCTACGGTCGAAATCCCTAAATCTAAGCACTCAAAATGCCTTTCTTTGGCCCAACCACCCAGTTTTTCGACCAATAGAACCGACGGGCTAAAATTTCGATAAGTTTCATCATAAAACGGCAAAAAATAATACAGTATCCGCTCGCTTACGGCTACACCCACACAACCCGCTATTAAACGATGTCCATCAAAAACGCCAAAAAGCCGAAAGTGCTGTGGGAATTGCTGAAATAATGCCTGCAATTGCGCTAACGAAAGCGAAAGGGGGTAGTTGCGCCGCTGACGGGCTTCTACCAATAACTCATAATAAGCAGGTAAATCAGCATCGCTCAATTCCTTAAATTCAAACCCAGCCCGAACACATTTTCGAAAACGACGCTTTTCAGAAGGGTGAAAACGAAGAAAGCAATCATCGTTTCTCAAATCAAGGTGCTGATTCAATTCTGTGACTTCTCGCCGAAAGCCATGCTCTGTCAATATATTTTGAAGGATTTCACCACCCAGCTCATTAAACGCAGAAGGTGGTTGGGTGATTCGGATTGTCTTGATAGCATTGCGACGCCCCCAATTCAAGATTTTTTGAACAAAATGATGTAAGGATTCTTTACTCAACTGATTTGCCCATTCAATCCCCCCAAAAGTAGCTCTAAATGGACTAAGGGCTTCGCCCGATGGGCTAACAAAGCAACTGAATCGAGCCTGAACGGTATTATTAGAAAGATTTTGTAAGTGAAATGTAAAATAATCGCCCCCTTGCTGCGAAGCCAAATGCTGGGGTTCGTTAAACAGCATACGTTCAAAGTCAAATGTAATGGCGGGGTTATTACATAAGTTTCGGTACAGCACCGTCCGGTATTCTGAGGATGGCTGGTTGGTAGCGATGTCTGCCGTCAATAATTCTATGTTTTTAATCACAAAAGTAGTAGAATTATGGTGATTATTGCCTTGTATGATACATACGAGGTTACCATCGGTTTCGTTGTTTGGAAACACCCAAATTTATAATTCGGTAATTTTGAAGCGAAAACAGTAGATAAAAACATCGGTATAAACAAATTTTACTTTATCATTGTCCCAACACAAAAGACTTGCTTCCGTCTCAACTTTCATTCTTATGTTTTACCTCATCATCAGCATTTTACTGTCCGTTTTGCTGCTTCTTAACTTTAGACTGTTTCCTCGCTTCAAAGTAAGCATTCAGCAAGCTATAATTTTTAATTACCCCGTTTGTTTTTTAACAGGAATTGTCTTAATGCCTGCTGGACAGCGCTTTACGATTGACCTTTCGGCCAATTGGACCTGGATGGCGTTGGCCTTAGGGGTGGGCTTCATCATCACGTTTATTCTTTCTGGAATCTCAACACTCCGAATGGGCATTACGGCCACTTCGTTGGCCAACAATATGTCATTGATTGTTCCGGTCTGCTTTAGCTTATTTATTTTAAAAACTGGTAAACCATTCGACTTGTTTAATTACATCGGGCTGATGTTGGGGTTAGTCGCAGTTGGGTTAAGTGCGCTAAAAAAAGAAGACACCGATGGAACATCACATCGAAATCAGTTTGGGCTACCAATAGCTGTATTTGCGCTATATGGCATCACCAACACAACGATTAACTACATGAATTTCAAATACATACCTCGTCCCGACATGACCGTGACCGTGACCCTAACTATGGTGTTGGGCGCCGTTATAGCAGGCTTGGTTTTATTGGTTTATCGAATGGTGACCCAACATGAGAAAATTGAAAAACAGAATTTAATTGGAGCTATCAGCTTGGGTGTTCCTAATTTTTTGTCGTTTTACACCTTGCTCATGGCTTTGTCAGAATACCAGAACAACGGAGCCTTTGTATATCCACTTTACAACATTGGTGTTATATTGGTGGCCTCGGGAATGGCTGTTTTCATTTTCAAAGAAAAACTACTGGCTTCCAATAAGTTAGGATTGCTTTTAGCCGTAGTCGCTATCATTCTGATAAGTTGGCAAGAATTATTTATAGGTTAATTTGATAAAGCAATCCCCAGCATTTCTTTCATCGAATTTCCTTTTTTATTGTTACAACTATGATTAACCGACTGTATCATACCTCATTAGCCTTGCTAACTGACCTTTACCAACTCACGATGTCGTATGGGTATTGGAAGTCAGGAACTGCCGAAAAAGAAGCTGTTTTTAATTTATACTACCGAAAAAATCCCTTCCAGGGCGGTTATGCCATTTCGTGTGGTTTGGAGAGTGTCATTAGTTTCTTACGGGAATTTCAATTTGACCCCGAAGACATCATGTATTTAGCTACCTTAGAAGGAAACGACGGTCACCCTTTGTTTGAAAAAGCATTTCTGGAATATTTAGCCAAACTCCGCTTTACTTGCGACATAGACGCTATTCCAGAAGGTACGGTGGTGTTTCCGAATGAACCGTTAGTTCGGGTCAAAGGACCCATACTCCAATGCCAACTCATTGAAACACCGCTCCTTACTCTCATCAATTTCCAAACGTTGATTGCAACCAAAGCTGCTCGCTTACGAGGCGTAGCTGGGCAAGACCAACTACTGGAATTTGGGCTTCGGCGAGCTCAAGGCATTGATGGTGGCGTAACGGCCAGTAGAGCTGCTTACTTAGGAGGTTGCGATGCCACCTCTAACGTGCTGGCAGGTAAAGTGCACAACATCCCCGTGCGAGGTACACATGCACACAGTTGGGTGATGTCGTTTGAATCTGAAATAGAAGCCTTTGAAACGTATGCAGAAGTGCTGCCCAACAATTGCGTATTTTTGGTAGATACGTACAACACCATTGAAGGTGTCAAAAATGCTATCAAAGTAGGAGAAAAACTTCGGCAGAATGGGCACAAACTCGCAGGGATTCGCCTTGACTCTGGCGATTTGGCCTATTTTTCGATTGAGGCCCGCAAACTCTTAGATGCAGCTGGTTTTCAGGACGCTATGATTGTGGCGAGTAACGATTTAGACGAAAACATTATTGCCAGTTTGAAAGACCAAAAGGCACAAATCAACGTGTGGGGCGTTGGGACTAAACTCGTAACAGGCAACGACCAACCAGCCCTGGGTGGCGTTTACAAATTAGCAGCCATTAAAGACGACGAAGGCGAATGGGCATATAAAGTGAAGCTTTCTGAACAGGCCATTAAAGTTTCAACACCAGGGATTCAGCAAGTACGAAGGTTTCGGAATACACAAGGTTTTGTGGCGGATATGATTTATAACGAAGAGGCGTTTCATGATGGCACAGCCACCATGATTGATCCTTTTGACTTCACAAAACGGCGACAGTTTGATGCCCAGATGAGTTATGAAGATTTACTCGTCTCCATTTTCCGAAATGGTCAGTTGGTGTATGACATGCCTACAATTCAGGAAATCAAGCAAAAAGTAACGACACAACTCGCCCAGTTCCATCCGGGTATTCGGCGATTTGTGAACCCACATACGTATCCTGTAGGCCTTGAGAAAGGGCTGTATGACTTCAAAACAGAATTGATTATTAAACTTCGAGAAGAACGGACTGGGGAGAAATTGTAAATTTATACGTCCTTAAAACTGAATTTTACCCAAATCCACATTGCCGCCCGAAATCACGATTCCGACTCGTTTTCCAGCAAATCGCTCTTTATTGGCCAATAAAGCCGCCAATGGAACAGCTCCAGAAGGTTCCACGATGATTTTCATGCGCTCCCATAACAGCCGCATGGTAGCTAAGATTTGATCGTCATTGGCCAGCAAAATATCGGCCACATGTTTTCGGATAATTTCTAAGGTCTTGTCACTCAGGTTGGTTAACAAACCATCGGCTATGGTTTTGATATAAGGAGCCTTTTCAATCTTGCCAGACTGAAACGAAAAAATGGCATCGGCAGCCCCTTCGGGTTCACCTGCAATCACTTGGCAGTTAGGCGTTAGGTAATGAACTGTCAGTGCCGTACCACTGAGCAATCCACCGCCGCCAACGGGCGTCATGATGATGTCAAACTCACCATAGTCCTCAATTAATTCTTTAGCTGCCGTAGCTTGTCCTGCAATGACTCGATAATCATCGAAGGGATGAACAAACGTTGCCCCAGTTCGTTCAATCACCTGATTGACAGTATCTTCACGAGCCTGTAGGTTATTATCACAAAAGAAAATTTCAGCCCCATAGCCAGCCACCGCATCTGATTTCACTTTGGGCGAATTTTGAGGCATCACAATATACGCTTTAGCCCCTAGCATCTGAGCGGCATAGGCAATGGCCTGTGCATGGTTACCTGACGAATGGGTAGCAATTCCCTTTTGGCGGTCTTCCTCACTCAACGACAGTACCGAATTTACCCCGCCTCTGGCCTTGAAAGCTCCTATCTTTTGAAAGTTCTCACATTTAAAAAACACCTCACACCCTGCTATTTTATTAATAGTCTGGCACGTCATTACTGGAGTGCGATGTACATACGGGCGAACTCGCTCGTGGGCAGCCTGAATAGACGAAAGGGTAGGTATTTGACTCATTGTTGATGATTTTGCAAACTTATTGGCCAAAATTAATGTATTTTGATTGTAGCAACATACTATTAGTTTTGTGCGTCAACAAAATTTTCGTTGTTGACCAGCCACAAGTAAGCTTATTTTTCGCCCATGAAACTCATCAAAATCGCAGCTGGTGTGCTCAACCAAACCCCTTTGGCTTGGGAAAGCAATAAAAAACACATATTAAATTGCATCGAAGAAGCTAAAAATCAAAACGTTAGCTTGTTGTGCCTTCCCGAACTGTGCATTACGGGCTACGGTTGTGAAGACATGTTTTTTGCCAATAGTACCTGCCAAATCGCCCTTCAAATTTTAGAGGAAATCGCTCCGCACACGGCAGGAATTATTGTGTCGGTTGGATTACCTGTGCAGCTCAACAACCGAGTGTATAACGCCGCCTGTTTGTTGGTCAATAAACAAATTCGTGGATTTGCGCTCAAACAAAATCTTGCTAACAACGGGATTCACTACGAAACTCGTTGGTTTCATGCGTGGCAACCCGGTGATCGTACCGAGCTGAAAGTGGGGAATTTGAACTATCCTGCTGGAGATATTTTGTTTGAGATTGGTGGCGTTCGGGTTGGGTTTGAAATCTGCGAAGATGCTTGGATTGCCAATCGGCCAGGTCGGTCGCTGTATCAGCGGGGAGTAGATATTATTTTGAATCCTTCGGCCAGTCATTTTGGCTTTTTCAAGACCTTTACCCGTGAACGATTTGTACAAGATGGCTCCCGTGCCTTTGGCTGTACGTACCTCTATACCAATATGTTGGGTAACGAATCGGGGCGGGCTATTTTTGATGGGGACGCCATGATTGCCCAAGCTGGCGAAATGTTGGTGTCAGGCAAGCGCTTTACATTTACAGACCATTATTTTGTAACGGCGGTCATTGATATCGAGAAAACCCGATTAGACCAAACGCAAAACCGCACTTCATTCAATTCAGCTGCTCAAGGTTTAAAAGTCAATGTGGACTTTGATTTTGACGACATCAAGCCCGAGCGAAATGTCTATGCGCTCGAAGATTGGGAGGCAAAAGGTTACCAAAAAGAGGAAGAATTTGCCAGAGCCATCGCCTTGGCGCTGTTTGATTATTTGCGAAAAAGTCGCTCCAATGGCTTTGTCATTTCGTTATCAGGTGGAGCCGATTCTTCGGCCATCACGGCGTTATGTTACTTGGCTATTGAGTTAGGCATCGAAAGTTTAGGGTTAGAAGGTTTCAAACAAAAATTGGGATACATCAAGGCGATTCAGGATTGCAAAACAGCCAAAGAAATTTCCAATAAGTTGATTTTCAACGTTTATCAAGGCACTCAAAATTCGTCGTCTTCTACTCGTAACTCCGCTACAATGTTAGCGCAGGACCTCAACACTACCTTTTTTGACATTGACATCAACAATATCGTTGAAGAATACAAAGGGTTGATTCAAGGTGCGATTGGTCGTAAGCTCGATTGGGGAACCGACGACATTGCTTTGCAAAACATTCAGGCTCGGGTACGTGCTCCAAGCGCATGGCTATTGGCTAACCTCAACAACTGTCTGCTGTTGGCCACCTCCAATCGTTCAGAAGCAGCTGTTGGCTATGCTACGATGGATGGCGACACGGCAGGTTCGATTAGCCCATTGGCTGGCATAGATAAATTTTGGCTTCGGAAATGGTTGCTATGGCTCGAACAAGTTGGCCTAGGTGGAAAACTCAAAATTGCTGGGTTGAACGGAGTGAATAACTTGCAACCAACGGCCGAGCTACGTCCACTTGACCAAAAACAAACCGATGAGGACGACCTAATGCCTTATGACGTATTGAACGAAATAGAAACCATTGCGATTCGGGACAAACAGCCTCCTGTAGAAGTTTACAAACTGCTCGAACTCAAGTTTGGAGAGGTGTATTCGTCCGAAAAACGATTACTTTGGATTGAGCGATTCTTCAAACTATGGAGCAGAAACCAGTGGAAACGAGAACGTTATGCGCCTGCCTTCCATGTAGATGACCGCAATCTGGACCCACGAACCTGGTGCCGATTCCCGATATTATCTGGCGGTTTTGAGCGTGAACTAGCTGAGTTACGAGAGTACGTTTCGCATCGCCACAGCTCCAGTTCACGAAAAGGAAAAATTGGATTTTGATTCCCTCTTTGGCTATGATTACAACCATTGTATTTGACTTAGGTGGCGTCTTGATTGATTGGAATCCTGAATACGTTTTTAAACAGGTGATTCCTGACGATGAAAAACGTCGTTATTTTTTTGAGCACATCTGCACGCATGACTGGAACGAAGCACAAGACGCTGGGCGGCCTTTAGCAGAGGCTACTCAGCTGCTAGTTAACCAATTTCCTGATTGGGAAATTGAGATAAGAGCCTATTATGGCCAATGGGAACACATGCTGGGCGAACCGGTGCATGGCACTGTTGAAATCCTTTCAAAAGCCCTTGCCCATCCTAACTATCGGGTTTATGCCCTCACCAATTGGTCTGCCGAAACGTGGGAAATCGTCCTAAAGATTGACCGCTTTCAATTTTTACATTGGTTTGAGGGGGTAGTGGTGTCTGGACAAGAAAAAACTCGAAAACCATTTCGAGAGATATATGAAATTTTACTTCATCGCTATGACTTAGTTCCTCAGCAGACCTTATTCATAGACGATAACCTTCGGAATGTGGTCGCCGCCCAGCAATTGAATTTTCAGACTATCCATTTTCAATCGCCAGCCCAATTAGAACAAACATTACACCAATTGGGCATCCAATTATGAAACCACCCGTTCTTTTTGGTATTGATATACTTGTACAACATCCTGCTATACTACAGGGCAAACGGGTAGGTTTAGTTACCAATCGAGCTGCATTTTGCAACACTGCCCCCTATTTGCCATCAAGCTTGGCATTGGTGCAGGCAGGTGTTAACCTAACAGTCTTGTTTTCGCCAGAACATGGGTTTGGGGCCACTGCGGCGGATGGTTCTTTTGTTTCGCATGGCATTGAGCCCTTAACCGGTCTTCCAGTTGTCAGCCTTTATGGCGATTCCTTTCGCCCGAAACCAACTGATTTACAACACCTTGACTTACTTCTGTATGACCTTCCAGACATTGGTACTCGTTTTTACACCTATGTTTGGACGTTATCTTACGTAATGGAGGCCTGTGCCGAAGCTAATGTACCACTTTGGATAGCCGACCGACCCAATCCAGTTGGGGGGAATCTCCATCAAGCAGAAGGTCCGCTTTTAGACGAAATCCAATGTTCATCGTTTATTGGTCGCTGGGACATTCCAATTCGACATTCGCTCACAGTGGGAGAATTAGCCAAATTGTGGCAAGCCGAAAAAAATATAACCATTGACTTAACAGTAATCTCTACTCAACATTGGCATCGCAAAGATTATTTGGCAGGATGGCATGACCATTTTTATCCACCTTCACCCGCTATTACCCAGCCTCAAACAGCGCTGATTTACTTGGCCACCTGTTTTTTGGAAGGTACCAATGTATCCGAAGGACGAGGTACCCCCACTCCTTTTTTGGTCGTGGGAGCCCCTTGGTTAAACACCGAAGCGATAGTAGAGCCATTAAACAACGTTGCCGATGGTGCTTTGCTCATAGAACAAATTTCTTTCACACCTACCGAAAGTAAGTATGCTTACCAAGCATGTAACGGCCTTTCGTTTCAGTTGCTCAGTCCACACCAATTCAAACCCATAGAAACAGGTTTACATCTCATTGCATTACTCAAAAAAACACATCCTTCTGATTTTCAGTGGAAAACGTACCCAACCGTTGCCAATCCTTCGGGCGAATACCACTTTGACTTACTCACAGGCGACAAAGAAGTAAGACTGCATCTTGAATCTGACCCGGACGATTTCATCCAATCAATTCCACACTATACAAGCACCAAAAATTGGACAAATCGTGTGAAATCATTCCTTTTGTACTAATTTGGCAACTCAATGCAACTACGCTAATCAAACCTTCTCATGTTTCTAGCCTTTGATATTGGCAATTCTGACATCACGGTTGGCGTCCACCACGACGGCCAATGGAAACATTTGTTTCGGATAGTGACCCATCTTAGCTCAAGAGCGGGCGATTATGAGGCTCAACTTCGGCTGTTGTTTCTGGAAAACAACCTCAAAATTAGCGAGGTAGTCCAGGTGGTGGTCAGCAGTGTTGTGCCCGAGAAAACAGGAATAGTCAAAGACTTGATACTTCAGCTTTTTGGCAAAGAACCTATTGTGGTAGGGCCAACGGTATATCCCCATTTAAAATTAGAAATTGTGAGTCCGCACGAAATTGGTACTGATTTAGTGGCCAATGCAGTGTATGCCTACCATACCTATCACCAAGACTGTATCGTGGTTGATTTTGGTACGGCTCTAACGTTTACTATTGTTTCGGGTGAGGGAAAAATACTGGGCGTTTCGATTGCACCGGGGTTAAAAACGGCAGTGAAATCGTTGTTTGCCAATACAGCTCAGTTGCCTGAAGTTCCCCTCCAAATGCCTGAATCGGCCATTGGTCAAAATACCGTTCATGCCATTCAGGCGGGGGTGTTGTGGGGCTATGTGGGTTTGGTTGAGAAAATGATTGAGCGCATCAAAATGGAAATTGGGATGCCGCATAAAGTCTTGGCAACGGGTGGTTTGTCGAGTATTCTTACGCCGCTTCGCTATCAATTTGACGAAGTTGATGTCAACCTCACCATGAACGGCCTCAAAATCATTGCCGAGTTGGTGGAAAAGAACCGAGGAAGATTCAATGGATAATTACTTACAACATCTACAAGTACTTAATGAGCAAGGTTTTACAATTCTTGATAACTTTTATACACAAGATGAGATCACTCAAATCCTTATAGTACTCAATAACATTGACCAATCCAAAAATACAGTTAGGAAATCTGCTGACTTATTTGCAATCAGACAGCTTTTGAAAGAAGTACCAGAAGTGATACCCCTCATTCTTAACACTAACCTAAAAGCATTTATTAAACAGTGTTTAGAGTCTAACTATTTTGTGGTCAAGTCTATTTACTTTGACAAGCCTTCATCTTCCAACTGGTACGTTTCATATCACCAAGACCTAACTATTTCTGTCAACAAAAAAATAGAACTTGCCAATTTTGGGCCTTGGACAGTGAAGCAAAATCAGTATGCTGTACAACCTCCCGTTGATTATTTAGAAAACATCATCACCTTACGGATTCATCTTGACGAAACCACCGAAAGTAATGGAGCACTAAAAGTAATTCCAACTTCACATTTGAAGAAAATATACCGACCAGAAACTATTAATTGGAAAGTTGAAAAAGAAGTTATTTGTCCTGTAAAGATTGGGGGAATCATGCTTATGAAGCCATTAATCTTACATAGTTCAAGTAGGACAACCAATAACAAACAAAGAAGAGTAATTCATATTGAATTCTCAAATAGAGAACTTCCAAGTGAACTCAGATGGTCTGAATTCTTACCAATAGATTAACTCCATTTTCCCTATTGCGGATTATTGTCAGAATTTCAGCAAAGCAAAAAAATTAAACCAACACTTTTATGATCATCACTTGGCAAGATTTTGAAAACGTCGAATTACGAATTGGCACTATCGTCAACGTAGAGGATTTTCCCAAAGCCAAAAAGCCTGCTTATAAGCTCTGGATTGATTTAGGCGAAGAAATTGGCATCAAACGCTCATCGGCCCAAATCACAGTACTGTATCAAAAGGAGGAATTAGTGGGGCGGCAAGTGCTGTGTGTAACCAACTTCCCTCCT
Source organism: Spirosomataceae bacterium (assembly GCA_046329195.1). Taxonomy (GTDB): domain Bacteria; phylum Bacteroidota; class Bacteroidia; order Cytophagales; family Spirosomataceae; genus JAXLVB01. The sequence goes on from JAXLVB010000002.1 coordinate 1,614,211, forward strand.
CGCCAAATTGCCGATTTCATGTCGGAGGTACTCACTACTGGTTTTTATAATACCGAGGGTGCCGTTGTACTAGCCGCTGTGGAACGTCCGGTGCCAAATGGTTCACGTTTAGTATAACTTTTGCACAAGTGGTCAAAAAAAGTGATTATCGGCGAACAATTTGTATAGCTTGCCTGTTATATTTGTACCGATGAAAAAGTTTCTCCTCTACCGATTATTCAATTTTCTCATGGCCATTGTGGTACTCAGTACTTCAACGGGCTTCGGGTTAGTTGAACATTCGTGCATGATTAGGGGAAAAACCTATTCGCTGTCCTCAGCTCATCAAGGTTGCAAGCACTGCCCTACTACACCAGCCAATAATGCTTCAAATGAGCAATTAAAAAAACAAAGCTGCTGCGACGAAAAAACCACCTATGAGCACGTTGATTATTCTTCGTCGTTGGTAGAGTTGGGAGCTAAATTCGTCAAAACGATTTCAGAAGCAGTTGCTAATGTAGTGCATTGGGTTGTGGAGCGATTGGTTGAAGCCATTTCGACAACTTCTTCCTCACTAACTGCCTCAGCAGCACCTTTTTCGCACTCGGGTCGAGATATTTTGGCTTTCCATCAGACTTTCCTCATTTAAGATTTCTTTTTGAAAAATCACTGTCTCATTTCACTCAAGAAATGCGATTAGTTATGTTATTTTTCATTTAAAGAAATCGCCATGAATCACTTTTCGTCTATTAGTCTTGCCAAGGAAACCAAGCGACTTTGGAAAGGTTGGGGACCTTCCAAAAAATTTTTTATTCAAGTTCTCCTTTTATTTTGTTGTAGCTCTAACCTGATGGCGCAAAACCTCAAAGGTATTGTCTTTGAGAAAAAATCTGATGGCAAAACCGAGGCGCTTGTAGGAGCTACTGTGCGTTGGCTTAATGCCAAAACGGGTATTATTACCAATCTCGAAGGCAAATTTGAACTCCCTAAAAAGACCGAAAATCATCAATTGGTCGTTAGTTTTGTAGGGTATCGAGCCGATACATTTATGGTTCATTCGCTTGATTATCTGACGGTTGTACTCCAATCAGAAAGTAATCTTCAAGAAGTAACGGTGCGCAGTACAGCCACTAGCATAGACCGTCTGAACCCTATTAAAACGGAGATTTTGACTACCAAGGCTCTCGCCAAAGCAGCGTGTTGTAATTTATCCGAATCATTCGAGACAAACGCCTCTGTATCGGTTAGTTATTCTGATGCAATTACAGGAACTAAACAGATTCAAATGCTGGGATTGGCAGGCCAATACGTACAAATCAATACCGAAAATATTCCTACGATTCGAGGACTTAACAATACCTTTGGCCTCAATTATATTCCAGGCACATGGGTTACGTCTATTGACGTCAGTAAAGGGGTGGGGTCAGTTGTAAATGGACCAGAAGCGATGGCAGGGGCTATCAATGTTGAGTTAGCCAAACCCGATGCACCCGAAAAACTCTACCTAAATAGCTACTTCAATAGTTTTGGACGAGGAGAAATTAACCTCAATTTAGCAAAAAAAATCAACAACAAATGGTCGTTAGGGCTATTGACACACGGTTCTACACTCCAAACTCGCCTTGATAAAAATAAAGATGGTTTTTTGGATTTGCCTCTGTTTAGTCAAGTCAACGGAGTGAATCGTTGGAAATACCAAACGGAACGCTGGATGGCTCAGTTTGGAGTGAAGGCACTATACGAAGACCGCCTTGGTGGTCAATCGACAGCTCATTGGAACAAGGCAGAGAATTTTGTAGGAAAACCGGTTTATGCTTTTGGTAGTACGACCAAGCGAGTGGAGTTTTTTAGTAAAACCGCCCAACTATTTCCAGAAAAACCTTACAAAGGCATCGGCCTGATTATCAATGCGTTAGCCCATCAAAATGATTCCTATTTTGGGTATCGGAACTATTCGGGCAAACAACAAAGCTTGTATGGTAATTTGATTTATCAAAATATCATAGGTACTACCACTCATTCCTATAAAATAGGGAGTAGTTTTTTGCTGGATGATTATACCGAACGTTATACGGATTCGTCGTTTGTTCGGCGAGAAGTGGTACCGGGGATTTTTGGCGAATACACCCTTGCTATTCCCGAAAAAGTCACGTTGGTACTGGGTGGACGGGTAGATTTTCACAATTTGTTTGGTACTATTTTCACCCCAAGAGCCCACGTCTTGTTTCATTTGCCCAATGACGACCACCTTCGCCTTAGCGCTGGAAAAGGCTGGCGTACTCCTAATTCGATAGCCGAAAACTTTGGGATGCTAGTCAACTCCAGAGCACTTGTTTTTACGGGCAAGCTACAACCTGAAGAAGCGTGGAATTTTGGGGCGGGTTACACGCACGAATTTGAATTGCTTGGACAGCCCGCAGACCTTTCGCTGGACTATTACTATACTGATTTTCAGCGAAGTCTGATTGTAGATATGGAAAACTCACAGTACATTCGGATGTATTATGGTGTACAAACTTCGCATAGCTTTCAGGTAGAAGCCAATGTTCAGCCCATCAAAAATATGGAGATAAAGCTCGCTTACCGTCGGTATGAGGTCAAAAATGACATTCGTACGTTTGGTAATGAGACAACGCTACTACCTAAGATGTTTGTGAATCCTGACCGAGTGCTGTTTAATATTGGGTATGCAACCAAGTTTGAGAAATGGAAATTTGACTTCACGTGGCAATGGAATGGAAAGCGCCGAATTCCAGACTTTAGCAATGGGCATGTGCATAGTGCCTCGGCAACACCCGTGTATGCGTCGGCGTTCTCCAACATCAATGCGCAAGTAACCAAAAACTTCAAGACCTGGGCAATGTATGTGGGAGGCGAAAACTTAGGAAATTACACCCAAACGAATCCAATTTTAGGGTCAAATGACCCCTTCGGTTCCTCGTTTGATGCCTCGATGGTATGGGCACCAGTCATTGGCCGTATGGTGTATGTAGGCATGCGTTACAAAATCAAATCGTAAATTATCGTCAACCAATCAACTCAATTCACATGAAAAGGCTCCTATTTTCTCTTATTTTCGTTTTTGTGGCTTCTTTCGTTTTTGCAGATAAAGGCAAAGAAGAAACTGTTAAAATCAAAACTTCGGCTATTTGCGAAATGTGCAAAGAGCGAATCGAAAAAAATCTGGCCTACACCAAAGGGGTGAGCGATGTCAATCTTAACCTCGACGACAAGGTGGTGACCATCAAATTCAACGCCAAGAAAACTTCCACCCAAAAGCTGAAAGAAGTCATCAACAAAACAGGCTACGATGCCGACGAAGTACCCGCCGACAAAGTAGCCTACGAAAAACTTCCGAGTTGCTGCCAAAAAGAAGAAGGTGGACATTCGCATCATTAGTCGTTAACAAAAAAGCTGCCTCTCGGCAGCTTTTTTGTTGTTTAACGGCTTCTCTTATGACTCCAATGCAGCCACGCCCGGTAAGGTTTTGCCTTCCATGTATTCAAGTAAGGCACCTCCACCTGTTGACACATAGCTTACTCGGTCGCCGTAGCCTGCGTTATTGATAGCCGAGGCAGAGTCGCCGCCACCGATGAGCGAAAAGGCACCATTTTGTTCTGTTGCCTTTACAACGGCTTCGGCAATGGCGTTGGTCCCAAGGGCAAATTTTGGAAATTCAAACACACCCATCGGACCGTTCCAAAGAATGGTTTTTGATTTTTCTACTGTTTCTACAAACAATTTGATAGTCTCTGGTCCAATATCCAGTCCTTGCCAGTCGTCAGGAATTTGGTCTTTGGGCACTACGGCGCTATTAGCAGTCGGAGAGAAACTATCGGCAATAACTGTATCCACAGGCATAACAATGTTTACCCCTTTGGCTTTTGCTTTTTCCAGAATTTCTAAGGCCAATTCTTGCTTATCGGCTTCTAACAGAGACTTCCCGATACTCCCACCCAAGGCTTTTGTGAAGGTATATGTCATTCCGCCTCCAATGATGAGGTTATCTACCTTGTCAAGCAAACGCTCAATAATCAAGATTTTGTCAGAGATTTTGGCTCCACCCATGATGGCCGTAAACGGACGTTCGGCATTTTCGAGTACTCGTTGCGCATTGTCAATTTCGGCCTGCATCACATAGCCACATACTTTATCGGTGAAGAATTGACCCATCACCGCTGTAGAAGCATGAGCACGGTGAGCGGTGCCGAAAGCATCGTTTACCCAAACATCGCCCAGTTTAGAAAGCTTTTCAGCAAAGGATACATCTCCTTTTTCTTCTTCTTTGTAAAATCGGAGGTTTTCCAATAGCAAAATATCACCCGCCTTCAAGGCAGCAGCCAGTTCGGTGGCTTGTGCGCCAATGCAATCATCGGCAAATTTAACCTCACGGCCAAAGATGATAGAAAGTGGCTTTACAAGGTGTTTCAAAGAGTATTTTTCTTCAGGACCACCCTTCGGGCGACCCAGGTGCGACATCAATATGGCAGCTCCACCATCCGATAAAATCTTGTTGATAGTCGGTACGGTGGCTTTGATACGGGTGTCGTCAGTAATCTCAAATCGTTCGTTTAATGGAACGTTAAAATCAACTCGAACCAATGCTTTCTTACCTGAAAAATTGTAAGTGTTGAGCGTCTTCATTCTTATTTGCTTAGTGAAAGGATTGTGTTTGAAGGCGAAATTCGTCTCGCCAATTCGTTCATTATCAAATGGTCATAGGGAGAAACAAAAGTACGTGTTTCCTTAAAATAACCGAAAAAAGTCTAATAATTCTACTTAAAAGCTAAAATACTATTGAAATAGTGCCAAATCAATAGTCATTACCAGCGCCACCTCCTCCAAACTCGCCTTCACCAAATTGCAACCCTTGCCCTGTAGGAGTGGTTTTACCTAAGGTTTGTGCTATGAAGGTGGCCTCTGCATCCATCGAAAGTGCCTCTTTGTCCTCTTGATAAGTAAATCCGTGCTTAGGCGGAGTGAGGTATCGAATGGTTCGCCATGCAACGCCTATCATCAGTACTCCGGCAATAATCATTGTAACTTCGGGCGGGGCAATACTAAAGTACAGTTTGAAGGTGACCACAGACGCTACCAACGTCAGCAAGCCAACGACCAACAAAATCCGGTTTTTGTAGCGAAGTCCGGCGTAACAGTAGGCCAAGGGGATGGTAGCCGTGAAAAAATAGAATACGCCTGCAAACGGAATTTGTCCCGTCGTGCTGTTGAGTAAGGCGTTACCTTCTCGCACTAAGGCATAATTGACGCTTGCGTACATCAGTATCAGCGACAGGATTTCGAGCATGGTGAGGCATTTTTCCCAATAAAAGAAACGATCGGATTCAAAAAGTTTCCGCTTGATGCCATACAAACCAGCCGACACGATGAGATTGATAAAAGGGAGGATTACTTTACCAATCGGGAATTTAAAAGCGATTAATTGAACAATGGTGAAGATCAAAAAAACGGCTATGATTGTTAAAATCCTATCGGCAAATTGAATGATGGCCAGTAGAAAAACAGGAAAAATAGCAATCAAGGGCAGGGTATAATCTTCCAAGATGAGATGCGACATCATCAGCAAAATACTCGTAACGGCCCAACCAACTGCTCCGTACAAAAGTGCTTGGTCTGGTCCCGAACGGTACATTTTACGGCTATTAATCACAACCCGTAGAACTACATAAAATATCGCCGCATAGACCATTGATAATATGCCACTGCCGAGTGTGTCATCAAAAATCGCCATAAAAAAAACAGATGATAGCCCCAACGCAAAGCTGGCAGCAATGCAGGTGAAGATAAAGAGCCCAATTTTGACCCAAATCGTTGGGTTATAAAAATCAACCGGAAAAGCCTGATTGACTTCTTGTAGTTTTTCAGCAGAAATCAGCCCTTTTTTGTACCAATAAAGCGCTTGTTCCTGAATCGCTTTGTTGCGGATTCCTTGTTCATCATATCGTTTCATGGGAGAATTGGGTTAAGGTTGGTTTGCTTATGACCACGATTTGGCAAATCGGAGTACTAGGGCTTTTTTCCAAGTAATTTCTTGTAACTCAAAAAGAAAATGATGGCCAACACAGCAGAAACTACAAAATAGAGTTGGCCTACCCAGAAAATCAAATCGGTTGAATCGCTCAACACGATGGTAAAAAATACATACGTGAACCCGATGTAAGCACAGAGCGTTCCGATGAGTAAAAAAATAAAAGATTGCGTATGACGAGCATACCAAACATAGGCGGCACTAAACGCAACAAGTGGAAGCATATACACCACTTGGCCATAGCCAATCAGTCCCGCTAGCGACGCCACCAGAGCAATATTTCCTCCTAAAAAGAAATACGTAAACGAAAAATGCTTTTTGAAGTCATAGCGTTCGGAAAGCCAACCAGCGCCAAGAAACAAAACACCGATGCCCAGGGAAGCGGTTATTAAACTGGTATCCGAAAAATTATTCTTAAGTACATCCAAGGGTGTTACGGTAACGCCTACCCACGAGGCAAAGGCCGTCAGCCCCATGGACAAGACACCTCGATGGTCGAAGCGGTAGGCTAAGACCAAAAACAAAAGCGCTGGAATGGCGGTGACTAAGCCATATCGTTGACCAAACACGTTGTATTGATATTGCCAGTAGCCTTCCATGGTCAGAAAAGTGAGGCATCCTAACAAAAGCGCATAGTCGGCAAAGGGAGAATCCGTTTCGACCAGTTGCGGTGAAAAGGGCTTACGGTGTTTCCAAACATACCAAAAACAAGCCGCCGAAATCAGTCCGATGAGGGCAATCAGGATGCCGTGACCTATGGTATCTATGTTCTTGTAAATCAGAATCCCCAATCCTGAGCTTAACAGGGTTACGCCTGCATACAAGATGGTACGCAGTTCCCAATGGAGAGAAAAAGGCTTGGACTCCTCGAACGAGCGAATGACTTGGGCTTGCTCATCGGCGAGGACCTGTTTTTGTTGAATAGCTTGAAGTATTTGGAGAGGAGACATCGTAACAGCTGGTGAGTATTCACCAAATATCAGTAAGTTTCAGTAAGAAAGCAATATTTCTTCTTCACCTACGGCTCGTTGGGCGAAGATGCCAGCTTGAAAATAACGACTTGCACGAGGCATTATGCTTAACGCTATCTTTGCGACACCGATTCTGTCAAAAAGCCATGTATTCATCGCCTGCGCTACAAAACAAGGCGACGGTGTAGTCAGTGGGGACACTAACTACGGCGGAGCGGAGACCCGATAGATTTATTATTACTGAAACAATTGATGGTGTGAAAATGATTCCATCTACAACTATCCAAAACCCCAAATAACCATGAACGAATATATTGAAAAAATTTCAAATTTGATACCAATTCATGTGAAAAACATAAATTGGATCAGAGTTGAAGCTACTTTTACATGTGTATCCATATACTCACAATTGTTAGGAAAAGTAACTCTTACAGACTCAAAAAGAAAGCTTTTTTCTTTTTGGAATGGGAATTATCAAGAAGACCCTACAGCTTTATTGATTTCTCTTAGGGAGTTAATGGGAAAAGAACAAGAAAAAAAAGGGGCATGGTATATTGCCAGAATGGAAATCCCAAAAAATGGAAAGTTTAACATTCAGTTTGATTATGATACTAAACCAGACTTATCATTTGAAATTCCTGATGAGGTATTTATAGAAGACTTCGAGCAATTTCCCCGAGATGAGCAGTATATCCCCGACTGGTTGCGGGAGATATTGGTAAGGCATGGGAAGTTGTAGGAAAAGGCTCTCAATTTGGAGAAGTTGGTACTCGTGAAAACCTCGTAGCAATGAACCACTCCAAAGTGAATGCCTACCCTAATGGGGATTTTGGAAGATTAGAGAAAAAATGGAGAAACTTGATAGAGGTTGACAAGAAAAAAGTCAATGTTAAGATAGAAGTAATTTATGAGCCGAATAATTCTACTGGAAGACCTGATGGGTTCGTTGTTACTGAAACTATTGATGGGATAGTTCAAAACCCACCAACTATAATTACAAACATAAAATAATATTAAAATGCAGACAAGCGATTCTATTCTAACAGCCATTAGCAGCAAAGTGCTGTGTCATGTTCCTGTGTCTAATTGGGAAAAAATAAAAGTCACGTTTGTGGTTGTTTCTCGATTCTCTCAGTTAGGCTATTATTACCTTGAGACTTCTAATGAGATTTGGGCTTATTTCCCAGTAAATGAATATTCAGGTGAAAATGCTCCAATTAATTTATTTACTAATCTTAGGACTTTGATTGCGAAAGAAAATATAGACAAAGGGGCTTGGTTTTCGTCCCAAATAGTAATGGTCATCAGGGAAATTTAATATATCATTTGACTATGATAGTAAACCCGTTCTAAATTATCCATTAGATGATGAAGATTATATAGCAGACTTCGAGCAATTTCCAAGAGAGGAACAATACATTCCCGATTGGTTGCGGGAGATATTGGTAAGGAATGGGAAGTTGTAGGAAAAGGCTCTCAATTTGGAGGAGCGGGCACTCGTGAAAACCTCGTAGCCATGAACCACTCCAAAGTGAATGCCTACCCTAATGGAGCGTTTGGCTCGTTAGAAAAAAAGTGGAGAAACCTCATAGAGATTGAAAACAAAAAAGTACACGTCAAAATAGAGTGTATTTATGACCCAAGTAATACTACAGGAAGACCTGATAGGTTTGAGGTTTCAGAAACAATCAACGGAGTAAAACAACTTAGAATTGTAATACAAAATTTCTAATCAATATGACAACTTCAATAAATGAGCTAATTGAAAAAATGGCATTTACTATGATAGACACTTCATTACCAGACGACTGGACTCATGTATCTGCAATTTATTTTAGTGTGGTAAGATATTCTCGCTTAGGAATTTACTATTATCAACTCGATAATAATGAGGGGAATCTTTACTATCCAGGAGATGAATTACCCTATTCTCAACGTCCATTTTCTTTATTTACCAATTTAAGACAAGAAATGGCAAAAATTAATGAAGGAAAAGGAGCATGGTATATAGCCAAGATGGAAATCCAAAAAAATGGCAAGTTTAACATTCAGTTTGATTATGATAACAAACCAGATTTATCCTTTGAAATACCCGATGAGGTTTTTATTGAAGACTTCGAGCAATTTCCCCGAGATGAAAAATACATACCCGATTGGTTACGGGAGATATTGGTAAGGTATGGGAAGTTGTAGGAAAAGGCTCTCAATTTGGAGGAGTAATTATTTTCGTGAGACGTAGCTTATGTTTGAGGTCGAGTAGGGTTGTTGGGCTGTGCGCCCCAGAAACAGACCAACAACGGAGGAAACACTAAAAATTTAACGCTTAAAAATGATGAGAAACCAATACACATTAGAACAAACTTTTGTTCAAGAAGAAGTATCTTATGCTTTGCTCTTAGAAAAATGTAAATCACAGAATGAAATAAAGTATTTTTTAGGTACACTTTTCCATCCAAAATTTACATTTTCACTTTACTCACTTTTTGTAAAAAAAGATGTTAATGAAGCTAAAAGCCATTTTTACTCCATAGGAAGATTGTTTGAGTTTTCCTTAACAAAACCCGCAGATAGCCATTTTCCTAACTATTATTATTTAGGTTGTGGATTATTGAGTGATAATCAGGCGTTAATAAGTAGGCTTTCGTATCTTTATCATCCTGACTATGAATATCTTTTTAGAAATGGCGAGGGATTTGTTTTTCAATCCATTCAATTCATTATTAAGAATGATATGGATTCATTGCAAAAGATGGTAGAGCGGCTTGATTCTAAAATGTTGCCATTAAAAAAATGGGAATTTGCCCGTTGGGATCGTGAAATTTTTGTCGGCTTTTTGACCAATGATAAAATAAAAATAGAAAATACTCTTCAAGAAATGCTTGTGCCTAAAATACACAAAAGTAGAACAAAACACCAGTGGTACTCAGATTATATATCCTTTCCCGCCTTAGGCTATGCCAAATTAGCATGGATAAAGGGTATGGAGGTAGAGGTAAACAACCCACTCATACCCAAAGAGTTATTGCCTGTGCAGCCCTTAGCAGCGTATCCTGAGTATGAATTTATTTTGGAGGCAGAGGCACAAGCAAAAACAGATCATGTAAAATAATGCCCTCCGTTGATTTCGATAACAAAACCCAACAACCGTTCCGGAGCGCAGCGCCCAGTCCATGAACTCAACCAATGTGGAGCCGAACGAACACCATGATTAGCGTTTGGGTTCGCTACATCATGCTCACACATACGGGTTCTTGGGGAACACATAATAGGCAAATCCGGCTGCTTTTAGCTTTTCAGCCGTTTGACTATCAGGGAGTTGCTTTAAGATAACAGCCCCTAAGATTTGATAGGGCGTTACACTTAACCACGCCAAGGCATTGCTAATTTTTAAGCGATTCTGAATGCTCCTAAAGGCCGGATTCGAGGCTTCGGCAGGAGTATTGGCCGTGGCAGCGTTGTAATAATTGTTATTCAGTCCTTTGAAAGCCACCGCCGGGAGGTTGATGGCCATCGCCAATTTTTCGATTTCTCGTTCTGATAGTTTAAATACATAGTTACCTACTTCCTCAAACGAATAGCGGTTTTTCCAAAATTTACCCAGCAGCGTTGGGTCCACCCTGTCGAAAAGGTTTCGCATGGCCAGCAATAGGGGCATCCGAGCGATGGGGTCTTGTGGTTCTACCAAAACAACGCCTTTGCGAGCCACTCGAAGCATCTCGTACACTCCCACATGAGGGCGAGGAAAATGATGGTACGATTCTTTGCACAACACGTAATCAAACGCAGCATCCGAAAAACTCAGGTGCTCCACGTTTTCGACCGAATAATGCTGGATATAGCCCTCGGCTTGGGCAAAAGGCAAAAAAGTGCCTGAAATGTCGGTGGCCGTTACTTCACAGCCTTTACGCACCAAGTAATTGCCATCCATGCCGTACGCATCGCCTACGGTGAGCCATTGTTCGCCCGCTGTTGCAAAAGGGTCGGCTATACTCAGTAGGCGTTCGTGTAGCCAGCGATTGATGGTGTTTCCTTGAGTTTGTGCTTTCCAGCTATCCACCACTTTCCGGCGAGAAGATTCGTCTGGATACAATTTTTCATGCCAGTTTTGATGGGCGTTATGGCTGGTTTGTTCAAAAGACATACTTCGGTGTCAGTTATTCGTTAGAGGGTTAGTAGAAATGGTGAACTTTTTGGGTGAACGGTTCTTATTATCACTTAGGATTCTTACTTACGCTGAGGTTTTTGAGCCAACGGCGCACCTTTTCAAGCTGCTGATTCAACTCGTTCGAGACGTTTAGCCGATAAGCCAAACTCACAAACAACATGGTAATACAGACACTTCGCACTATCAAATCAATGATAACTATCTGAAAAACAGGCAAAAAATGTACAAGTCCAAACGTAACGGCTCCGATACCAAGTACCCACAGGTGCTTCCACGAATAAGGTTGCATCTGGAATTTGGTCCAAATCACCAGTCCTCGCCCCGTATTAATCACCACGATTCCGCACAAAGATGCAACGGCACAGCCTATGATTCCAAATTTGGGAATCAACAAAACATACAGACTCACTGAAACCACCAGCAGCGTGAGCACCAATAAAGTTTCGTATCGGTAGTAGCGTGAAGTACCCAAAATCAGGCTTCCGGTACCGATAGACATATCGAGCAAGCCACTGATTCCGTACAGGACAATCACCCAATAGCCCGCTTGATAAACTGCCGGAAGCCACTGAAAAACGTTGTGAAGATTGGAGAGAATCCCCACCAACACTAAGGTCCCGATTATGGTTTGATTAATAGCACTTTTACGATAAACATCTTGAATAACAAGGCGTTGATTCTCTTTCCAAGCATCGGCCAAGACCGTTGCTGAGATTCGGTACAACATTTTGGATGGGGCGAAAATCACTACACCAAACACCGAAGTAATTTTGAAAATTCCTGTCGCAGCAAATCCGAGGTAATGCTGCACAACAATCGGCTCAACATGGAGCAAAAATATCCCTGCCATCCCTGCAAAGAGGGCAAAGGCCGAGTAGTGGGTCATTTCGTTGAGTAATGGCCGATGTTGCTTCAAAAAGAGCCAATCAGATCGGAAACTTAGTTCGTCCATTGCTTTCAATTTCAGCATGATGAATACCATCATCAGCCCGACCCACGTCACCCACAAGAGTAAGTAGGTATCAAACGAAATCTGCTGTAAGCCATACAAAGCCACGGTACACAACATCAGCAGTTTCATCAAAAATTCTTTCAGAAACGTACCCGTCACGGTGTCATAGAGCATTCGGAGGTAATTATCAAACACCGCATAGCCAAGCTGAAAAAACGCTAAGGGAGCTAAGGTCCAAAAATAATGCGCCAACAACTGCGCATCACTCGCTGTGGTTTGTAACAAAAGGGGTTTCAACAGATAGAGCCCTCCTACAAAAACCACTCCTCCTGCCAAGGCTACAAGGCTCGACAGCCACAAAAAGCCATGATGTGCTCGCTTGGAGTTTCTAAAATGAGGGAAGAATCGAATGGTGGTGGCATTGAACCCCAACTGCCCCAACGATGCTACAATGACCGAATACGAAATCAAGACACTTAGCAAGCCATTTTGAGCTGGCGTAAATACATTGGGCATCAGCACGCCAACCGTTACAAAGCCCAACCCAATGCCTAAATAAACCAGCACGGTGGACTGAATGGTTTGCTTACCGATGATACCCATGCGTAATTTTATTTGGATTCGATTGGGCGTAAGTCATACGCCCCCACGACATAGTTCAAGCGTCCTCGCTTGAGTCTTCCTTATTAGTAGTCTTTGTTTGTCCAGCAATCAGCCAACAACGATTAACCAATGACACTCTCCTCAAATTCGCTCTATTTTTTGGTTAGTCACAAACTCAAAAGCATCCACGTATCGGTTGGTTACTTGCCTGATATTCACCTCATCTCGAATGATTTTGCCGGAATGTTGACCCATTTCTATTGTCATTGGAATATCCGAAAGGAGGTCAAACAGCACGTTGTAGAGACTATCGGCGTTGCCATTTTCAAAATAACGCCCATTATAACCTTCTCGCATCAATACCCGTTCGGTACCGTCGGCTACCGAACACACAACGGGTTTGTCAAAACACATGGCTTCGTTGATGGACAGTCCGCCCATTCCAGCCAACACATAAATCAAGGAAGCCTCAAAATATTGCCCCAGTTTTTCGGTTTCATACACCCCTCCTACCATCCGAACATGTAAGTCCATTTGGGCCATTTTCACTTGCCTTTTGAGGTTTTCTTCTTCGGGGCCTGTGCCTACCACTACCAGTTCGACGGTCGGGAAATGAGCCGCCAAACGTTGTGTCACCTCTATCAGCAAATCCACTCGTTTCCATTTGACCAGCCGCCCCACATGGATAATTCGATACGGATTGGGCGGCAAAAGAGGCGGTAAAGTTTTAATACTTTCTTTAATAGCCAGCAGGCGGTCGGTATCGGGAGAGTTAGATGTCACAAACACTCGCTGTTTGTCCACTCCATAACTTTGATGGATAAGCGGGGCATCGTCACGATAATTGACGTGAGCGTCGGCTCGTTTTACAAAAAGTCGGCGTACTTCGGCAATAAATTTATACCGCAAGGTGGCCAATAAGCCTGTTTTAGCCTGAATCGGTTGGAGGTTTTCGTCAATAGCTCCTTCGTGCGTATAGAACCGAACGGCATCGTGATAAAGCGGCACTTGGAAAGGTATTTCTTTGATGAGGAGCTTGATACCCATGCGGCGTAGCTTCCAATACATCAAGGGATAAAACACCCACGTGAGCACGTACGGCCAGTTAAAAATCAAAATATCTGGTCGTTCGCTCTCAATTACGTCCATAAAACCCTCAAAAAACACCTTGCCATAATAGGTAGGTTTTTCGGGCAACCGATGCACGGTAAATTCAATTCCTTGTGTGGTTTGGTGAACACCCGCCCCTGTGGTTTTGCCCGAATCAGCCGGGGCGATGACCTGCATGGTGAGCCCGGGAAACCGATTGAGGCGATTGAGTACTAAATTAAAATAATGGGGCAGTGCTGGAGCCAACAAAATAACCTTCATTCCACTCTATTTTTTTGACTTGGCAAAGGTACTATAATTTCAGTCTTCGTAGAGAGCAATAGTTAATTCCCACACTGGTACAAGCGTCCTCGCTTGTACATGGGCGACAGCAACTTGTTCACTTTGTCAATTGCACTTCGTACCCCACACTGGTGCAAGCGTCCTCGCTTGCACACGGGCGACAGCCATTTGTTCGTTTTGTCAACAGCACTTCGCACCGCACACTGGTGCAAGCGTCCTCGCTTGTACACGGGCGACAGCCATTTGTTCGTTTTGTCAACTGCACTTCGTACCCCACACTGGTGCAAGCGTCCTCGCTTGTACACGGGCGACAGCAACTTGTTCGCTTTGTCAACTGCACTTCGCACCCCACACTGGTACAAGCCTCCTCGCTTGCACACGGGCGACAGCCATTTGTATCACCTTAAAAAAATCGCTTTTTGAGGGCATACTATTTTAAGCCAGAGTAATAACGAATAACTATATATTTTTTGCAATTGCAACAAATTTGTTTTTACTTTACAACAAAACTGCTTCAATTATGAATGATTTAATCAACAAAACAGTCCCATTCAATACCAAAGCAAGTGTAAGTAAGGTTACTGAGCTCCGAAAACGACGAAAACAGTGGGCTTTGGTTTCGGATGGGAAATCATATAGCTGGAGTACTAAAATGGAACGGGTTGAAGTAATCAGGCAAGGCATTCCGTACGATTCTATCGAGACCATCAGCAAACGACTCAATCGCCCCGTTAAGTCGGTGCTCTCGCTGGTAGGAATGCCTCAGACTACATACAACAAGAAAAAAAGCGAACATTCTTTGCTCGATAGCCGAGATAGTGAGCTGATTGTTTTGATGACTGAACTGATTGATTATGGCATTGAGGTCTTCAATAACGAAGAGGAGAAGTTTCAACGATGGCTCAAAAAGCCCAATTTATCGCTTGGTGGCAATACTCCTGAGAGTTTGTTAGATACCATCACAGGCATTGATGAGGTATTATTTTGTTTACATAGAATCGAATTCGGAAATTTTGCCTAATGAAGGTTTATAGGGTTGAACGAGAGAAATACCTATCCACAACACTAAGTGGCATTGGAGCTTCTATGGCAAGAGGATACCGATGGAATAGCCTCAACACCAAGCTTGTTTATACCGCCGAAAGTAGGGCATTAGCTACCCTTGAAGTATCAGTGCATTTGGATTTGAGTGAAGACTTACCTACTGATAGGTATTATGTCGAAATTGAACTACCCGATGATCTCACTATACTGGAAGTAAAAATTGAAGACCTCCCCGATGATTGGGATGCCAAACCACCTTCGCTTACCACTCAAACCATTGGCGATGATTTTGTCCTTCAACAAGAAGCTGCCATTTTGAAAGTTCCAAGTAGTATTGTACCACAAGAATTCAACTACTTAATCAACCCCAATCATCCCAAAGCTACCACTATTAAAGTAGTTCAAATCACGCCGATGAGGTTTGATTCACGGTTCAAAACGCACCAATAAAATACCCTGCGTTAACTCTTTCCTCCCAAACTGGTGCAAGCGTCCTCGCTTGCACACGGGCGACAGCCATTTGTTCGCTTTGTCAACTACTTTTC
Source organism: Spirosomataceae bacterium (assembly GCA_046329195.1). Lineage (GTDB taxonomy): Bacteria > Bacteroidota > Bacteroidia > Cytophagales > Spirosomataceae > JAXLVB01. Next base: position 1,629,908 of record JAXLVB010000002.1, read on the forward strand.
GTATTACACTGGTACAAGCGTCCTCGCTTGTACACGGGCGACAGCAACTTGTTTGCTTCGTCAACTACTTTTCGTATTACGCTGGTACAAGCGTCCTCGCTTGTACACGGGCGACAGCAACTTGTTCGCTTTGTCAACTACTTTTCGTACCTCTTCACGGCTTCCCACATTTCAGACTTTGGCTGGTAAACTCGTTAATTCTTACCGTTCGCTAATTTTCGGCTCAATTTTCTTGCATTTCCTCCTGAAAATCATAGCTTTAACAAGTCATTTCACACCTTTCAACACCTCAATACAATGAAAAATTCTTCTTGGCTCATTACCCCTGCTGAAAAAAAACTCAAATCCTATTTGATATTCTTCTGCTTGTTTTACGTAGCAGCCTTCATTTTTTATCTATATCCTTCCATAGCCGACGTTCCTCCTTTTTTAGAAGGATTACAGTTTTTACAAGAACCATTCTTTGCCAATAATTCAGGCTTCAAAGCAGGATTATGTATCGTGACGGCCTTTTTGGGCATGGCCGATATTCGTCGCTTCGACCGCATGGCCAAACTCATCATCGTCGGGTTTGGCATTGGGCTATTGGGTAGTTTTGTGTTGGTGTGGTTACTTAAACAAAACAATACCTACCTCATCTTTGGAAAACCGTTCACCATGAAGGCCATCCTGCTTGGTTCATCAGGGTTTGATATATTGGTGATTGGTGTGTTGGCTTATCTATTGGGCAAAGCCCAGAAAGAACGTTTCGGTCTAAAGTACCTCTCGCCTATGCAATTTAGAGTGGCCCAAGCACTAGCAGAAGTTATTTTTCCAGAACAAGAAATCAGAATTAATCCGAGCGAAGTAGCCCAAAATTTAGATACTTACCTCCATAGTTTTGGCGGCACCAACAAGCGAATCACCAAGTTGGTCTTGTCAGGAATGCAGCTATATCCACTTCTCAAATTGCGCCCACCGTTGAGTTATATGCATCCCGCCGACCGCTTGGCTTTTCTCAAAAGGCGCTTTCAAGATGCTCATTTCCAGAACCTTCCTAAGTTTCTTCATTTTTACAAAGAAATCATTCGAGCTGCCATCCGAATGGCCAAACAGTTGTGCTACATGGGTTATTACAACGATACTCGTGTGCATAGTAGCATCGGCTATGTACCTTTTGAAAAACGGTCAAACTTAAAAGACCGCCTACAAACCTTCCCCATCAAAACACCCCTCAAGGGCGATACGCTCACCGTTATGACCGAAGCAACCTTTGATGCCGACAAAGAATACGATGTAGTAGTGATTGGGTCGGGGGCGGGAGCATCGCTTATGGCACAAGGCTTGCTCGAACAAGGGCGTAAAGTACTGTTGGTAGAAAAAGGAGGTTACGAAAAACCCAGCGAGTTTGTCAGCGATGAAATCACCATGATTTCAAAGCTCTTTGCCGATGGTGCCTTACAACTTTCCAGAGATTTCAAATTCCAAGTGATTCAGGGTTCTTGTGTGGGAGGTTCTACTACCGTAAACAATGCGGTCTGTTTTGACACGCCAAAACACATCATGACCCAATGGGCCAATTCGGTGGGCATAGACCTTAACATCTACAGAGCTAAACTACAGCGTGTCAACCAAATAGCTGGTACCCATACTGTAGGTGGGAATCCAACCATGACCAACGAGTCGCTGTTGAATCCTTGTTTTCATTTGTTCAAAAAAGGGATAAATGCGTTAGGAATAGGTAACGACCCCAACCATTACAGTGCCGTGGCGGCCAACGTAGAAGGCTGTTTGGGTTGTGGGTATTGCAACATTGGTTGCGGATTTGGCAAAAAACTCTCTATGCTCGACAACGTCCTGCCTACGCTTCAGGCTAAATACCCGGGTATGTTAGAAATTGTGGCGGGTTGTGAGGCCGTCAAGCTAATCCAATCAGGCAATCGAGTTATGGAGTTGCAGGGCAAATTCAAATCGAAGAAAGTACGCATCAAAGGAGGCACGTTTGTAGTAGCAGGAGGTGCCGTGAATTCAAGTGTCTTGCTTCAGAAATCGAAAATTGGGCCAATGGCAGGCCAAAAACTATGCTTCAATGTAGGCTCCCAGATGACAGCCGTTTTTCCAGATGTCATCAATGCCTACGACGGCTTACAGATTTCGCATTATCTGCAATCGGCTGGCAAACGGTACATCATGGAAACTTGGTACAACCCACCGATGTTTCAGAGTACGGCCATGCCAGGCTGGTTTGAAGACCATTTTCAAAACATGCAAGCCTACAATCGCATCGCCTGCACCGGGGTTTTGGTTCCTTCCGATACCAACGGCAGTGTAAAAACGCCGTGGCTTAGCTTAACAGGTAGAGACATCCAATACGAACCTACTGACCAAGATTTCAACGATTTACGTGAGGGGCTTTGGATGGCCGCCAAAATTTATTTGGCCGCAGGTGCCGAAAAAGTCATGCCCAATACCTTCCATTATTTTGAATATACCCAAGCTGAATACAAAGCAAATCCAGCAGGCTTAGAACAACGATTCAAAGCCGAAGTAACCAAGGACGAACTGGCCATTGGCACGGGCCATCCGCAAGGAGGTAACCGCCTGAGTAAGCAGCCAGAAGATGGGGTCATTGGCCCTGATTTTAAGGTATTTGGTACAAGTAACCTCTACGTGGCTGATGCCAGTGTGTTCCCCTCAGCCTTGGGGGTCAATCCGCAGATTACCGTGATGGCTATGGCTTATTATGCCTCCGATTTTGTAGCACACAACTAATTCCCTACCTCCCATGAACTATCGAATTGTATCCCTGTTTGTTCTATGCCTATGTCAGCTGATATGGGTAGGTTGTAGCCTTCAGAAGCTCACAGCTGATGCTACCAAAGGTGCTGTAAATGCCTTTAAGCCAGAAGCTCGTCCTCTTGCCGACAGTTTGATGAAGGGCCTCACCGACCGCTTGGCTCGTGCCTTACACGACTCGTTGGGTAGCAACCTCAACCAAGAAATCGCCAAAGCGATTCGAGTAGCCAGTGCTTCTGCCGACAGTGCTGTCATACGGCTGGGTGGCACAGCCAATCTTCAAGCAAAGGCCCTTCGAGACAGCCTATTAAGTCAAACCTTAACGAAGCAGCTTAATCATTTGATCGAGAATACCCTCGGTTCGAAAACCGAAGGCCGATTGGTAAGTATCGTCCGAAGTGTAGTCAAAGAACTCCCTAACGACCGCTATTTGGCTGGCATGGTGCACCAAGCCCTTACTCAATTAGCAGCTGACAGCAGTCAACTGCAACGACTCGAAAAATCGTTGTTGGGTCCTGATGTTTCGAGGGGTTTGCAAGTGGTCATTGATTCGGCGATGAATACCTTGGTTCGGCGTTACAACCAAGACCTTTCGCCAGCTATCAGGGGCGAAGTTGGTTTTATTCAACGCTACGCCAATCAGCTCATTTATGGTTTAGGAGGCTTAATTTTACTTATTATTGCATTTGTGTGGTGGCAACGCCGTAGTTATCTCAAAGAGATTGAAACCCTGAAGGGACAGCTAGTGAGTACGCAAGTGCCCGACCATGAAACCCTAACCGATTTAGTGGTAAAACGGCTAACTTCCGACGAACACAAAGACAAACTCGAACCGTTACTCCAGCAAGCGCTCCGCCTCCAAAACCGAACCTAACCTCCCCTATCACCCATGCCTACTTCTACCAAACGCCCCATCACCGACCTCCGAGGTCTGTGGCGCTCCGAACTCCAAAACCACTTTTTGGTACAGAGCGAAATGGCCAAGTCAAACCCCAAACAAAACGTCATTGTGGAGTTTCTGACCACAAAAGTCTGGGGTTGGCTCAAACATTATTTCAAAAGTCGCTTTATGGGTAAAGTGGCTTACCAATTTTACCCCACCAAGGATGATGATGGAATTTACCCTCTCACTAAGCTGGAAACTGACAATTCGCCGCTGGTCGTCACCTTGGCTGCCGACTGGGCCTCCAACACCCAAGAGTCTGACGACGTGGGTACGCTCATGGACAACGAAAATCCCGATTACTCCATTCACTTAGGCGATGTGTATTACGTAGGGCTCGAAAACGAAATCAATGACAACTTCGGCCCGCAAGGTTCTTGGCCACGAGGTAAACTCGGCACGCTGGCCATTCCGGGCAATCATGAGTACTACTCCAACGGAAAAGATTTTTACGAAACCTTGCTTAGCAAGTACACTCGGGTGGTCAAAAGTACCGGCCCCGACGTAGTGGTGGCGCAGCAAGCAGGTTTTTTCTGCCTTGAAAACGAACACTGGCGCATCATTGCCCTCGACACAGGTTATACCTCTGTTGGCACACCGATTATTGAATTTCTTTTTCAACCCAATTGCGAACTACGAGACGAACAAGTCAATTGGTTACGAGAGGTGGTCAAACTGGGTGACGAAACCGACAAACGAGGTTTGGTTATATTGAGTCATCATCAGTATTTTTCTGGTTTTGAAGGGAATTACCCTCGCCCTGCCCAGCAACTTGCCGAGATTATGGGCAATGCTCAACGAGATGTGCTTTGGTATTGGGGACACGAACACCGCTTGGCTATTTATAACCTCCACCAACTAGAAAACGGTATTCCTGCCTACGGGCGGTGCATTGGGCATGGCGGTATGCCCGTGGACATCCCCACAGGTGAGCACCCACTCGATGTGGAAAAGGCTCAAGAGCACAGCCTGCTATATTATGACCGCCAGTATCGCCGAGTTCTCGATGGCAAAAAAGAAGTTTTTTTAGGCAACAACGGCTATGTCAAACTCACCTTCGATGGCCCTACTCTACGAGCAGATCACTACCAAGCCTGGCGAGACGAGACCCGCCACCAAGTAGAGCGAGTATTGGTACTGACCGAACTCATCACTACCGACACCCAAGGTAATGTAACCGTTCAGTACCAAAACTCGGCGTTGTCGGAGTTGTAGCAAGGGTGTACTGCCATCAGGTTATGAATTCTTGATGGCAGTGTTTTTTTAGTCATTTCTATTTAGCCTTCAATCAACTTTTTGAAAGGTATTTTCCCCTCAGCTCCCCACCATAATTTTTCACCAATTTTCACAATCCCTCCGTCCATTGTTATAACTTTGGATAAACATTCAATTTGCTCCCCCCATAACTTCATCCACATCTACTACTTTTTTCTTGGCTAAGTCATAGGTTCCGGTTGAATCAGTGTTACTTGAAATGAAAATCAACATATCCTCACGCCAACCCAATCAGCCTAGCACAAAAAAATCTAAAAAATTTCCAAATTTGACTAAGGGTTTTTAGTACCCTAATTCGTCTTTATACAAAAAGCAAGAAAAAATATACTCTTTCTAAGAAATGGAAGGATTTCAACCCATCCAGCAGCCTACAGAGTCACCGTTTGGTTCGGAGCATTCGTCCAAAGTGTTGGATGCCGAATTGCTCATCAAACGAACCTTTCTCGATGACCCCGACCAAGGCATGGCCATGTTGTTTAGGACGTACTATAACGTACTGTGCAGCCATGCTGTGCGATTTGTAGCCTCCAAAGCCATTGCCGAAGACCTGGTTTCGGATATTTTTTATGAGTTCCAGGTAAACCAGCTTTATCATACGGTCAAATCTTCGTTCAGAGCTTATCTGTTTGCTTCGGTTCGGAATCGAGCCTTTGATTATGTCAAAGCCGAAATGCGCAGAAGCGCCTCCCTTGACGGCACCGAACTCTTCAGTTCGCCAACTGCCCAAGAGCCCGATTCGATTACCCAATACGAAGACCTCTATCACGACGTTGAGAAGGCCATCAACGAAATGCCCCACAAACGCCGACAGATTTATGTCATGCACCGTTTCGAGGGTAAAAAATATCAAGAAATTGCCGACGAGCTCAATTTGTCGCTACACACGGTAGAAGCGCATCTGTACCAAGCCATTAAGCAAATTCGCAATAGCTTGCAAAGCAAGTGGTTAGTTCTGGCTATCGGATTTTTTCAAAACTGGTTTTAAAAGTTCCCTATATGAAAGCACATATCACCCAAGAAATTTTGTTTGATTACTTCGCTGGAAGGGCAACAGCTTTTCAGAAGCAACAAATTGAAGAGTGGACAAAAGACACCGAAAATTTAGAGTCGTTTTATGCCCATTTGGCTCAATACGAAAGTCAAAACGTACAATTCGTGGCCGACTCGGACATGGCTTTTGAAAAACACCGATTTCGCATTCAGCAGATTATAACCCCGCTTCTCGACGAAGCTGAAAACATTGACGAACCTACTCGGACTAGCCCTTGGTATCGTTGGATTATAGCTGCCTCCGTGTTGATGTTGGCAGGGCTTTCTTTCTTATTTAAAGACGAAATCCTGTTCCAACATTATCATACCGAATTTGGCCAAACTCAATCCATTCAACTCACAGATGGCAGTCAGGTAACACTCAATGCCAACTCTACCCTCAAAGTGCCCCGCTTTGGTTTTGGTCAAGATACTCGTGAGGTTTTTTTGACGGGTGAAGCCGAGTTTGTCGTAAAGCATACCATTGATAATCAACTTTTTAAGGTAAAAACCCAAAAAGGATTTGAAATCACGGTGTTGGGTACTGAGTTTACGGTATATGCTCGTCAGCGAGGAGGCAAAGTAGTACTCAACAAAGGTAAAGTACAGCTTCGTTACCATGACAAAACAGACCAATTGCTCACGATGAAACCCGGTGACTGGGTGGTATTTGACGGCAAAGGACATGCTAACCTCAAGAAAACCACCCAGCCGCAAGTACATTCGGCTTGGAAAGAACATCGCTTTATTTTTGATGGAACGCCGTTTTCAGAACTGGCGTATTTGTTCCAAGAAAACTTTGGCGTAATGGTACAAATTGGTAACGACGAACTGGCCCAGTGGAAAATTTCAGGCTCGTTTACAGCCCAAACCGCCGAGGAACTCCTCGAAACTCTCACCGAAGCTTCAGACTTAACGTTTCGGAAAGAAAAGAACGTAATCATCATTGAACCAGCCAATTAACCCATTTGTAGTGAATGAGGAATAATGAGTAGTCAGTTGGAAAATGCCATTTGTACATAACTCGCTCGGCTACCAATTTACCAATAACCAGTTACCAGTCACCAACAACCGAAATCTTCCTCTTTTTAAAACCATAAATCAACTACACAAAATCGTACCGACTATGAAAAAACTGCTACAGATTTTTTTCTTTTTAAGTATCATGCTGGGTGTTGTTCCACTTAGCCACGCCCAAATGCTGGCAAGGGCACAGACATTGCCAGTGGGAAAAGATACTAAGAAGCAACCTGCTCAACGAAAGCTCAAAGACGTGTTGCAAGAACTGAAGAATTTCTACCATGTGGACATTCTGTTTTTTGACCACAATGTAGATGGTTTCGTGGTAGCCGAAGACATCAAGTACAATGCCAAGCTGGAGCAAAATCTTGAGAGTATTTTGAAACCCTTGGGATTGAATTATAAGAAAACCAAAAGCGGTGGGTTTGTGGTGACTTCCAAAAGCCCAGAACGGAGGTCTGTCGAAAATACGCCCTCATTTCAAGAAAGCCTTTCTACAAGCCAACCGACAGAAAATCAGACGGATGCAAAAGGTTCGTTGGTAAATGCGATAACCAAACCCGAAGCAGCACCTGACCAAACGGTATCTGGTAAAGTCAAAGACGAAAACGGCGAGGGGCTTCCGGGTGTGAGTGTGCAGGTAAAAGGAACAGGCCGAGGCACCACCACCGACAGCAAAGGAAACTTCAAACTATCGGTACCTAACGAAAACGCCGTATTGGTGTTTAGTTTTGTAGGGTATATTTCTAAAGAAGTGACCGTTGGCAAGCGCAATGCCATAGATGTTTCGCTCGAAGTCGATGCTAAAAGTCTCGAAGAAGTAGTTGTAGTCGGCTACGGCACCCAACGCAAAGAAAACCTGACGGGTGCGGTTTCGACCATTGACTCGAAGGTCATTGAAAACCGACCTGTGAGCAATGTTGCCAATGCGCTTCAAGGGGTGGCCTCGGGGCTTATTGTCACTCGAAGCACCGGACAGCCGGGTAGCGAAGGATTGGGGATTCAGATTCGGGGGGCAACATCGGCCAACGGTAGTGTGGAACCGTTGATTTTGGTGGATGGTGTGACGGTATCGAGTTTTACCTTGCAAACCATCAACCCCAACGACATCGAGAATATCAGTGTACTCAAAGATGCAGCGGCGGCAGCCATCTACGGTGCGCAGGCCGCTGGTGGGGTAATTTTGATTACCACTAAGAAAGGAAAAGCAGGGAAAACATCCTTTGAATACTCTACTCAAGTAGGTGCTGACTGGGCCTTGAACGTACCAGAGCGGATGCCTTTGATTGAAGAAGCGTTGTACGCTAACCTGTCTCGTCAAAATGCTGGCTCTGGCCCAGAGTACAACGACACGGAGTTACAACGGATCCGTGACAACGTACCTTATGTAGTAAACCCCAGTGATACAACTCGTTATATCTTCTACAACCAAGAAGACCTCATAAGCCAAGTCGTGCGGAAGTACACCCCCATGCAGACCCACAACCTCTCGGCCAAAGGTGGCAACGACAAAATCAATTACTTGGTATCGTTGGGTTATTATGGCAAACAAGGAACCTTCAAAATTGGTCCTGACCGCCTTGACCGTTATAACCTCCGTATCAACTTAGGAGCGCAACTGACTCGCCATATTTCGTTGGATACCCGTTTTGCCTACACTCTTCAGTCGCAACAGGCTCCTTCTACAGGTACTGATGGTGAAGGGCTTGTTTATCAAGTATATCGCCTTCGGATGCGTTACCCCATTTTTACACCCGAAGGTCGCCTCAACGGAGGAGCGGGGTCGTCGGCCAACAATACCTACGCTCTATTGCGTGAAGGAGGTTACAACAACATAGACCGCAACTTCTTTGATGGTGTTGCTACGTTTACAGCCAAGGAGTTTGTAAAAGGCTTGACCATGCGTGCCGTCTTGGGTCAGCAATATCGAGTGGGCGAACGCCAGCGTTTTGCTCGCTTGGTAGAGCTTTGGGGACGATTCACCCCTATTTTTTATCTGAACAACCCCAACTCTTATACCCTCACTAACGAAGTCACCAAGAACACCAACCTCCAGTTCTTGGCCGATTACGACCTTACGTTTGGTAAAAACAAAATTCACCTGTTAGGTGGTTATCAATGGGAAGCCAGCAGATTTACCTCAGTGGCTACTACCTCTAACTCCCTCGTGAGCAATGACCAGCCTACGCTAAACTTAGGCAACGACCTGACCAAATCAAACAGCGAAACCATCAGTACGTATGCGTTCCAGTCGTTTTTTGGGCGATTCAACTACAATTATGCCGATAAGTACTTGTTTGAAGCCACCGTTCGAATGGACGAAAGTTCACGCTTGGCGCCGGGACTTCGCAACAAGGTGTTTCCTTCAGCATCAGTAGGCTGGAACATGCACCGTGAAAACTGGTTCGCCAGAGCGATTCCATTCTTCTCTGAATTCAAAGTACGAGGGTCATGGGGACGCTTGGGCAACGCTCTCGGCATCGGCCTCTACGACTACTTGAGTTTGCTTTCTCGTGGGTCTAGCCTTGTATTGGGGGGAACCGAAGCCCGCACTTCTTATTTCTTCCAAAATGTAGTACCTTCTTCAGAACTTTCGTGGGAAACCATCGAAACCACCAACGGAGGATTGGACTTAGGTTTGTTACAAAACAAACTTCAAATCAGTGCAGACTATTACGTAAAGTATAACCGTAATATGCTCACTCCCTTGCAGTTACCTGCCACCTTTGGCGTTGGAACGCCCAAAATCAACAATGGGGAATTGAAGTCGTGGGGATGGGAAATTGAAGCTAAGTATCGAAACAAAATTGGTAAAAACTTTAGCTTCAATGTTGGCTTTAACTTGTCTGACAACCAAAACGAATTGCTGAGCTATGCAGGTCGTCGGGTACTTAATGCAGGTAATGTCAGTTTATTGGAAGGTTACCCACTCAATACCTTCTGGGGTTACTTGACCGATGGTTATTTCCAAACTACCGACGAAGTCAAAGCCGCTGCATTCCAAGATAGCCGCACTGGCCCTGGCGATGTAAAATTCATTGACTTAAACGGCGACGGCAAACTCACCGTTGGCAAAGGCTCTCCCGAAGACCCCGGCGACTTGGTATATTTAGGAACAGACCAACCTCGTTATGTATTTGGACTCAACTTGGGCTTCCAATGGAAAGGATTAGATTTCTCAGCCTTTATCCAAGGCGTAGGCCAACGGGTATTCCTGCCTAACTCTGAAGCTATTCAGCCTTTCTCTCAGTCATGGAAACAGCCTTTAGCCATTCACCGTGACTATTGGACTCCTGAAAATCCCAATGCGGCCTTCCCAAGACCTTATTTGCAAGGCGCATTCCGGTATTTGCCCTCTGATAAATGGTTGATGAACGGCCAATATGCTCGCCTGAAGAACATCCAAATTGGCTACACTATTCCTGAAAAACTCTTGAAACGGATTCACCTCTCCAGAGCTCGGGTGTTCTTTACAGGCCAAGACATTTTCACGGTGTCTAAATTGGGAATTTTCAACAACTACTTTAATCCCGAAATGAAGAGTGGTACTCAGAATGACTACCCGTTCTTTGGAACTGCCGCTATGGGTTTAAACTTGTCGTTCTAACGCTTAAAACCCTCAAAAGTCAACCGGAAAACGACTCGAACCTCTTAACAGAATTTTCAATGAAAAAGATATATCAATCCATTTTGGTCTTGATTGCGATCCTAACAAGCCTGACTGCTTGTGACGTAAATCGCCTCCCCGAAACCCAGTTGAGTGACCCTGCGTTTTGGAAAACCGAAGCCGACTTGCAAGCCGCAGCCAATTACCTGTACACGTTTTTTCCAGGGCTGCCCTTTACAGACGACAACTGGTCGGACGAAACGTACGCTCGTGCGCCAAACACCATCAGCGACGGAACTCGAATTGCAACCGCCACCGACGGTAGTTACAACACGCCATATCAGTTGATTCGAGCGGCTAATAATATCATCGAAAAAGCGCCCCGTGCAGCGGCCAGCGGTGTTGCTGCTGCTACCGTGGACCGATACATAGCCGAGGCCCGTTTTTTCAGAGCGTATGCTTACTATTCGTTGTTTCAGCGTTATGGCGGAGTTCCTCTCATTTTGAAGCTCCTCCAAGAAGATTCTGCCGAATTGCAAGCTCCCGCCAATACTCGTGACGAAGTGCTTGAGGCCATCTATCAGGATTTGGATTTTGCCGCTTCTAAATTACAAACCCCTACCCAACTCGGTACAGCAGGTTATGGTAGAATATCTAAGACGGCTGCCTTGGCGTTCAAGTCAAGAGTAGCACTTTTTGAAGGTACTCGTTGTAAGTTTCATAACTATGGTGATTACAAAAAACACCTCAATTTGGCAGTAGCTGCTTCTAAAGCCGTGATTGACAGCAAGGAACACAGCTTGTTTGCTAATTATTACAACATGTTCCAACTGGCAGGTGAAGGTCGTCAAAACCGTGAAAATATCTTGGTAAAACAATACGGTGTGAGTATTGCAGACAACGTATTGACTCACAATGCCGCCCGAAACCTCGAAAACGGTTCAGCCAACCCTACCAAGAGTTTGGTTGACTCCTACCTCATGACCGATGGATTGCCAACTACTAAATCAAAACTCTACAAAGCCCCAACCGTTTCGACAGAAGTATTTTTGAACCGTGACGACCGCCTCAGTGCCACCATTATGAAAACAGGCGATGCCTACATCGGTTCAGCACCAGTGTTTAGTATTTCGCCCTTGGTGTTCCAGTTGACAGGTTTTTGTTCTCGTAAATATTTCAACATTGACGACTGGACCAACCAACGCTCGTACATTGACGGTATCTTACTTCGTTATGCAGAGGTTTTGCTCAACTATGCCGAAGCCACCTACGAACTCAACGAGAGCATCAGTGATGCCGACTTAGAGTTGGCCATAAACCCGCTTCGTACACGTGGAAAAATTGCCAAGCTGACCAATGCCTTTGTAACTGCCAATGGACTAAACATGCGAGAAGAACTCCGCCGTGAACGTCGAGTAGAATTAGCAGTTGAAGGATTCCGCTATTGGGATTTGGTGCGCTGGAAAACAGCTGAAGTTGAGTTAGTTAAGCCTATTTTGGGCAACTTCTTTTTCAAAACAGAATTTGGCACTGCCACTACTGTGAAGCTGACCAGCGATAACTTTATCTTGGTACAAGATGCCAGTTTTCGCAAATTTAACCCAGCCAAGGATTACTTGTGGCCACTGCCAGTTAACGAAATTGGCCTAAATCCTGCACTAAAGCAAAACCCAGGTTGGTAGTTTCACAAGACTCCTACTTCCATCTTTCATATTAGCTTCATCTTAAAAGTAAGGTTGAAAAAAAGGTCGGATTGGTTTAACCTCCGACCTTTTTAGAACACCTGTCTCCTAACTTAAGCTCATGTTACGTTTACTCCAACTACTTGTTTGCCTTTGGCTGATAGGATTGTGGGCTTGTGCCAAAGAAGAAGAGGCACCGCCTTCGGTAGCGGAGCTACCAGCAAGTCTAAAAGCGCTTAAAATTGAGCACCCTCGTCTGATGCTCACCGATGAGCGCTTGAATGAACTCAAACAAGGACGCAAAACCGATGCTACACTTGATAAATACATCAATGCCGTTATTGCCTCTGCCAACGCCATGGTCAACAAAGCCGAACTAAAACGTGAGCTTATCGGCCCTCGGTTATTGAGTGTGAGTCGAGAACTACTCAGCCGCACTACTCACTTGGCGTTAGCCTATCGGTTCACCGGCGATACCAAGTACCTCAACGCAGCCCTTAGCAATATGCGAACGGTCTGTGAGTTTAGCGACTGGAATCCCTCTCATTTTTTGGATGTTGCTGAAATGCTCAACGGCGTTGCCATAGGCTACGACTGGCTTTATAACGACATGAGTACCAGTGATAAAGTATATTTCAGAGAGCGCATCAAGACCAAAGGCTTAGCCGAATACCGCAAGGTTTATGAAACTGCTTGGTGGCATCGAGGGGATAACAATTGGAACCAAGTTTGCAATGGGGGTCTATTGGTAGGAGCTTTATCTATCGCCGAAACGGACCCCACCTATGCCGCTGAATACCTCCCGAAAGTCATTGAAAATCTGCCCTTTTCGAACAAATTCTACGCTCCCGACGGTGCTTGGTACGAAGGACCCGGCTACTGGGCCTATGCTACCGAGTATCTTTCGTACGGAATGTCGGCTTTGCAAACCGCTATGGGAAATCTCTATAATTTAGACAAAACAGAAGGTTTATCGAAGTCAGGCTTAGTGCCTATGATTTGTGCAGGCCCCACCAATTACATCCTCAACTTTGCCGATTCGGGCGAGAACAGTAAGGCAACTACTTCGGCAGCGATGCTTTTCTTAAGTACTCTTTACAATAACCCACAGATTGCTAACTATTTGCACAGCTATCTTAAATCAAGCAATGCCTTAGCGACACCTTTTCATGTGGTTTGGTACAAAGCTCCTACTGCGGAGGCGGCTGCTCCCCCACTCGACTATTATTTGCGAGGAGAAATTAACGAACTGGTATTTTTGAGAAGTAGCTGGACCGACCCCAATGCCTCTTGGATTGGCTTTAAGTCAGGTGTCAACAGTTCCAATCACTCGCATTTGGATGTAGGAAACTTTGAATTAGATGCGGGCGGTATGCGCTGGGCAAAAGACCTTGGCTCTGACGATTACGACCTTGATGGCTATTGGGACATGGGGGTCAACGGAAAGCGTTGGAGTTACTACCGGCTCAATTCTTTTAGCCATAATGTTCCACTTTTGGGCAACAAAAACCAATATGAATTGGCAAAAGCCAGTTTTATCTCCACCGATTTGAACACTGCTACGCCTTCGGCAAGCCTTGATTTGACACAAGCCTACCGAGATTTTTCGACCAAAAGTATTCGCAAAGTAAGTTTAGTTGACAATCGGAAGAATTTTCTCATTGAAGATTCACATACTTTGTCAAAAACCACCGAAGTTGCATGGGGAATGACCACCGCCAACAGTATTGAATTAGTGAAAGGGGGTAAAGCGATTTTGCGTAATGCTACCGTTACATCTCGCACACTGGAGGCAGAAATCATCGAACCCAAAGGTGTTGAATTTACCATAGAGTCAGCCGTGCAGAAAGCACCCGAAAAGCTGAACACGGGACATTCGAGGCTGATGCTACGGCTACCTAACCAATCGGGAAGAGTAACTATTATGGTCAAACTCTCGCCAAAAGGATAAATTATCATTTGCTAACAATTCCTCAAGTTTAACCTCTAAGACCGACATCCCATGAAAAAAATCTTCTTCGTTTTGGGCTTATTCTTTGTTCATCAGTCCTTTGCCCAAGTAGCACAACGAAATATATTGGGAACTCGCTACAACCTCAGTACCGTACAAGCTGCCTTGATTCCTAAAAACCAATGGAAACCTTACCCCAAAACTCCCACTGAATGGCAAGCTGTCGTCCCTGACTCTGTCGTAAAACAAGTCATCAAGAGTGGAGAGAAAGCCCTTTCCTACCATTTTGAGTCCATCAGTGCCACCGTTTCATTAGATTTTGTTCGCTCAGGCGACCGTGAACGCCACGGTAAGATTTCGTATGGTAAACGAAACGCACTCACCGAACTAATTTTGGCCGAAAGCATGGAAGGGCGAGGTCGCTTCATGGAAGCGATTATGAATGGTATTTGGTCTATTTGCGAAGAAAGCTATTGGGGCGTGCCAGCGCATATCAGAGGTACAGGGCTGCCCGATGTCGAAAACCCAGTGGTTGATTTATTTTCGGCAGAGACAGCCTCGGTCATGGCCATCGCTGATTATTTTGTGGGCGAGAAACTCGATGGAATCAACAAACTCATCCGCAAACGAATGTACTATGAAACCAACCAGCGGATTTTTGTTCCGATGCTCAAAAACGGTGACTCTTATGGCTGGATGAGCAAAACTCGGCCTGTCAACAACTGGAATCCGTGGATCATGTCGAACTGGATGATGAGTACTTTACTGTTGGAAAAAGACGAAAACCGCCGAGCAGAAATGCTCTACAAATCCATGTTAGGCTTAGACCGCTACCTGAATAGTCTTGGCGACGACGGCGGCTGTGACGAAGGCCCTAGTTATTGGTTTGCAGCAGGAGCCAGTGTGTATGATTG
This sequence comes from Spirosomataceae bacterium, assembly GCA_046329195.1. GTDB lineage: Bacteria > Bacteroidota > Bacteroidia > Cytophagales > Spirosomataceae > JAXLVB01. The sequence goes on from JAXLVB010000002.1 coordinate 1,645,104, forward strand.
TTTGGAATTGCTCCAGCGCTCAACCAACAACGCCGTAATGATTTATAACGAACCGTTGATTCAAAAAATGGCTTCGTATGTATATAAAGCACACATAGATGGGCATTACTTCACAAACTTTGCCGATGCAGACCCCAAGCTACGCCCTGATGGATTGTTATTGTACCGCTTCGGGAAAGCACTGAATGACAATACCATGCTGCGGTTTGGACAATGGGCTAACTATACGTTTCCTTCTGCCGCTGTAACGGGTTACCAACGGATGCGCCGCATCGAAAACCTACTCACTATTCAACAAATAGGCAAATACAATTACGATTATCAACCAGTCAAAGAAGCTTGGATTAGTGATATTCAGGTGATGGTTGCTCGTGCTTCAAATGGCCTTTATCTGGCCACGCATGGCGGACACAACGATGAAAGTCATAATCACAACGATGTGGGCGATTTTATCATTTACAACGAAGGTCAACCCATGATTGTAGATGCAGGACGAGGTAATTACACCGCTCGAACGTTCTCTAACCAACGTTACGAGCTTTGGTTTACACAATCAGAATATCACAACCTGCCTATTATCAATGAGATAGGTCAAAAAGCTGGGCGAGAGTTTGAAGCGAAAAATGTAAAGTGCACACTCAGCGACAAAGAAGCCAGTTTGGTTATGGATTTGTCGGCGGCCTATCCTAAAAACGCTGGAGTGTCGGCGCTGAATCGGGTGGTAAAACTCAATCGTGCTAAAAACATCATTGAAGTTACCGACGACTACCAACTTTCTGAAAAACTTACTTCCCTCAAACATGCTTTCATAACGATTTGTGACATAGATCTTTCGCAACCCGGCAAAGCGAAATTAACAGGAGTCAACAACACCAAACTCACCCTGACCTACGACCCAAAACTATGGAGTATTTCGACCGAAAAACCCTCTACCGAAGGCATGGAATACAGTAGTTTCAAAACCAAATGGGATGGCCGCTCGGTGACAAGAATTTTGCTTACCAGCCAGCGATTAGACCAAAAAGGAAAATATAGTTTTACATTTGACAAAAATTAAAAGGCAGTTGCTTAGTTACTTTTGAAAAAACTCAGTAAACGCCGTTTGCCACTCAAGTACCACTAAACCCAAACCATCATGAAATTTACCAGAATCGTATTGTTACTCTTGGTGACGTCTTCTGTTTTTGCTCAAATCAACGTTAAGAAAGAATTTGAATTTGCCGCTAAGCAATACGAAGGGATGTTGGCTTCCCATCCCGACCTCACGCAATTTCCGCAATCAACCAACCCCGATGGTTCACCACGTAACATGAAGTCGAGTTGGTGGTGTAGCGGGTTCTTTGGTGCTTCGCTTTGGTATATTTACGAATATACCAAAGACCCCAAATGGAAAGATGCCGCTCATAAATGGACGATGGCGGTAGAGAAAGAACAATACAATACCGGAACGCATGATTTGGGCTTCATGATTTATTGCCCCTTTGGCAATGGCTATCGCTTGACCAAAAACGAAGCCTATAAACCCATTATGTTGACAGGAGCCAAATCGTTGGCTACCCGGTTTAATCCCAAAATCGGTGTCATCAAATCATGGAACAACTTCCAAAAAATCTATGATTATCCAGTAATCATTGACAATATGATGAACTTGGAGTTTTTGTTTTGGGCTGCAAAAGAATCAGGCAACAAGGATTTTTACAACATCAGTGTAATCCACGCTGACAACACGCTCAAAAACCATTATCGAGCTGACAACAGTAGCTACCACGTGCTTTGCTATGGACCCAACGGCGAGGTGTTGGCCAAGAAAACGCACCAAGGTGCCGCCGATGAGTCGGCTTGGGCTCGTGGGCAGGCATGGGGCTTATACGGCTATGTGGTAATGTACCGTGAAACGAAAGACCCAAAGTACCTCGACCAAGCCAACAAGATTGCAGCTTTTATTCTAAACAATCCTAACTTACCCGCCGACAAAATTCCATATTGGGACTACAGCAAACCCGGTGAAGAACGAGATGCTTCGGCAGGGGCTATTGCCTCATCGGCATTATTTGAACTCAGCGATTATGTAAAGGGTAAACAGAAAGCCGAATACATTGCCGCAGCTACCAAAATGTTAGAAACACTGTCGAGTCCAGCATTTAAAGCCAAATTGGGTGAAAACAATCATTTCTTGCTGATGCACAGCACTGGCCATAAGCCGGGCAATTCGGAAATTGATGTACCGTTGGTATATGCCGATTATTATTACTTAGAAGCTTTGCTTCGCTATGATGCGTTGAAGAAGAAAAAGTAGGCTTGGCAACAACAAAAAACGACGAAATTCTACTGACTATCAGCAGGATACCGTCGTTTTTGTTCTATTTAATAATATACATAGCACCAAAGAGACTTAAAAAAATTTAAGTATTGTTTGAGCCAAATTATCAAATCTTTGAAACTTTCAATTTTTCTATGAAGCAAAGAAACACCTTTACGGAAAAAAGAGACTGTCAACGTGGTTGAATCTTTATTTTTGAAATACTTGTAGTATTTCTTAGCATTTTTATCATGTATGAATGGCCATACAGCCTTCACCAAGAGTCAAAACATACAAAAGTACCACCACAGCCATCATCAAATTACATTTTTTAGTGCCTTTGACATTCATCGCTTCTAAATCGAAACCATTTGAGGACCATCCTAGAGATGAAGCGCTTGAAGTAAAATGAATAAACAATCCCGCAAGGTACTTCACAATTTGTGATAAAACCTTGCGGGATTGTTTATTCTGGGATATAGTCGATTCTGTGGGAAAACGCTATAATTAAAAGAATCTTTTTACATCTTGTTAAAGCAAAAGATTTTTTTCATACTTGTACAAATTTTGTCTCCTCAAAATCAATCGTTTATACTTTTATTATTTCACTAAAAGTGTAAAATGAAGACCTTCACTGGAGAATCAATAAATGAATGCCATCAAAGAAATAACACTTGACGATTTATCCAAAGACTTTTCTTTCTTTAACGATCTTAAAGGAGGGAATTTTGTATTGGTTTTAGGGGCCGGGTTTAGTTATGGCTTGAAAAATAGGGCAGGTAGTGATATTCCAATTGTAATTCAGTTTGTTGAAATAACCAATACAAAATTTGGCAGTTACATAAATGATATAGATTACAATACGGCTGCTGATACATGGTATAGGTACATAGAAAGTGCCCCTGATGACTTAGAGAAAGAAAAAAGATTTAAAGAGTTTAAGGATTTATTTTTATTGGATGAGGTGAATTTCAAAGTTTTAAAGTCTTTATATAGTACTATTTTACTCCCTCAATGGGCAAGAATTTATACATTTAACTTTGATAATGTACTTGACGTATTAATTGAAGAGGTGAAAGACTCCTACGAAGTACAATACTACGAGGCAGGCTCATTTAGCCCTGCCAACAAAAAAGGTATTGGTTATTTACATAATTCTATTTTAAAGGCTAATTCGATTAGTGATTTAGTTTTTACAAATACGCAATATGGCGAAAAAATACTAAGTAAAGATAATCACCTCTATTTTTCGTTGTTTAATGATGTTAAAATTCACCATAAAAACTTGGTAATCATTGGGTGTCAGTTTAATGAGCAAACCGTTTATACCTACTTGTTTAATACAAATAGAGGAATAAGAGATGATCTAAAAATCATAAATGTTAATTTTAGTAAAACCAATACCAGACCCAATTATGGATTGGATGTAGAAAAAAAATTAAATGATAATAATTGGATTAACTGTTCAGCCACCGATTTTTTGCATTTTTTAAAGAAAAATGAATCTAAACTTGCCTATGTTGATTATGACGACTTTGATCCTTATCATCACCAATATGTAGGTAGAACACAACAACTTGAAGAGATTAAAAACTATTTAGAAAATCCAGCAGAACATTTTCTTTTTTTACATGGTGCGGGAGGTATTGGGAAAACACATGCGCTTAAAACTATCGTTCAAGGATTATCGGTAAAGTATAAATATGTTAAGTTAACAGAATCGTTTAATATTTTCACATTAGCGGACAAATTACAACTTGGAAGACTAAACGATGCGGATAGGTATAATGATTTTAAAAATAAATTAAAAGACGAAGATACGCTTATTATTATTGATGATTTATACAACGTAAGAGCTGATAAAAATCTATACGATTTCATTGTTGGTTTGTCAAGAGTTAGCTATGGGAAAATAATTTTAATTTCGAGAACGCTCCCCGAAGAATATACTGAAATAGGTATAACTATAAATGAAATCTCTTTTAATGAACTTAATGAGGATGACCACGAAAAATTTGTAAGGGAATATTATCAATTGGTTTTTAAGTCGAAAATCAAAGATGCACTTATTACTAAAATATGGAACATTTCGAAAGGGTATCCACTAATTTCTGAACTTTTAATAGCTAATACCATTTATCCTGATTTTAATATTGATGATATACAAAATTGGGACTTTGAAGAAGATAATCAACAAAAAACGGTTATTTCACGTCTTCTTGATACATATTTAAAGCATAGTAATCAAAATGAAAAAGAGCTAATATTAGACATATCAACTGCCATTGATGATGTAAACTTGGAGATTGTAAAACTGCTGCCTTCCTATAAAACCAGTGGACGCACGACATTGAACTCAATTTTAAAAAGAAAACATATCATCCGTTTTGAAGAAGGCGGAGCCATAAAGATGCATTCGCTTATTCGAGAATTACTTTATGAAAAAGCAGGAGATCGAACCCAAACCCATACTATTTATGGAAATTACTATCAAAAGATTGCGATAGAAAGCAACTATAATAACATGATTGCTTTCAACCAAGCATTTTATCATTACAGCGAGGCAGGTGATAAAGAATTGGAAGAATTTAAAGATTTAGCAAAAAGCGCCTTAGTCAATGTAAAAGTTAAGCAACTTCTTTCGGACAATATAGATGCCGATGTCCTACCCCCAGAGAGCGGTGCCAAAAATAAGTAGAGAAATAATGGACAACAATTATTTTCACACTTAAAACAAGCACCATGCGAAAGAGCAGATTCAACGAGAGCCAGCGCAGAGCCATACTGGACAGCTACCTGAAAGGAGCCAAGACAGTAGAGGCACTGTGCGAAGAACACCAAATAAGCCCAGCCACGTTCTACAAGTGGAAGAACGAGGCAGAGACGGAACAGCACGAGGACAAGCGCCGGCTCAAGGAACTCGAACAGGAAAACCTCCGCCTCAAAAAGATGTACGCCGAGCTGCAACTCAAGCACGAGGTGGTCAGCGAGGCGGTGGAGTTCCTAAAAAGAAGCAGGCTAACAGCAGCAAAGGTGGAACTGATGGGTCATGTACAGGGTAAACAGGCCGGGTTGAGCAAACGCCGCATCTGCCAGTGGCTGCGCCTGAGACGCTCGACAGCGTATGAGCAGAAAGAGCGCAAATCGACGGCCATGACCACCGATTGGGCCACCCATTGGGTGGAAAGGATGAAGCAGATTAGGCGGGAACACCCGGCATGGGGCTTCCGCCTGATGTTGGCCTACCTGAAGAACCAAGGCGAAGGAATCGGCAGGCACCGTGCATACCGGCTTTATCAGAGCGCAAGACTAAGCCTGCACAGGAACCCAAAAAAGCCCCGCATCAAGCGGGTCTTCGAGGGTTTGCTACCGCCAGAGAAAATCAACGAAGGCTGGGCGATGGACTTCCTGAGCGAGTGGGTGATGGGGGACAAACAGCAGAGCGTGCGAATCATAAACGTGGTGGACGAGTGCTCGAGAAAAGACCTCTGGGTGGAGGCAGCTGCCAGCATCACCGCCCCCAAACTGGTGGAAACCCTCGACAGGATTGGCCAAATCAGGGGTTTCCCCCGCTATGTCCGCTGCGACAACGGCCCGGAATTCATCAGCCAAGCGCTTGCTGGGTGGGCAGCGGCCAGGGGTGTTGAAATCAAGTTCATCCAACCGGGTAAGCCGACCCAGAACGGAATCATCGAACGCCTCAACGGAACGCTTCGGAAGGAGTGCCTGAACTTGAATTGGTTCTATTCTCTCGAGGAAATCAACGACCTGTTGACAACCTGGCACAGCAACTATAATTTTCTCAGGCCACATTCCTGCTTGAAATATCAAACACCTGCTAACTTTGAAAAACTAAATCAGAATCTCTACTTTAAACTGGTACCGTAAGACAGGGGCAGGACACCGATATTGAAAAATTATTATTTCGGAAGCGACAAAACCCATCTGATTTAAAAACTTATCATGTTTTGGGGAATTTATACAGGGTAAAAAGTGAATGGCAAAAATCGTTAGAAATTTTGGATGAAGGCTGGTGGAATCAAAGATGATCAATAAAGCATACACTTTAGGATTAAAGAGAAAAGACGAAGCGAATCAAAGATAAATAGATAATCCACTCGTGCTTTTTTATCGAGGGAGGAATGTACAAAATAAAAAATATGATGAAGCCCTTACTTTATTCGATAAAATATTAAATCAGCCAGGTGAAGAGAACAATGTACAATCATTGTTGTATAAAGGGATAAAAAGAGAAAGCCCTTACTTTATTCGATAACGATTAAATCAGCCAGGTGAAGAGAACAATGTACTTGTTGTATAAAGGGATTATGATATGATGAAGCTTGATAAATATTAAATCAGCCAGGTGAAGAGAACAATGTACAATCATTGTTGTATAAAGGGATGGTTTTCTATCAAAAGGGAAAATATGATGAAGCCCTTACTTTATTCGATAAAATATTAAATCAGCCAGGTGAAGAGAACAATGTACAATCATTGTTGTATAAAGGGATGGTTTTCTATCAAAAGGGAAAATATGATGAAGCCCTTACTTTATTCGATAAAATATTAAATCAGCCAGGTGCAGAGAACAATGTACAATCATTGTTGTATAAAGGGATGGTTTTCTATCAAAAGGGAAAATATGATGAAGCCCTTACTTTATTCGATAAAATATTAAATCAGCCAGGTGCAGAGAACAATGTACAATCATTGTTGTATAAAGGGATACTAAAAAGGGAAAATATGATGAAGCCCTTACTTTATTCGATAAAATATTAAATCAGCCAGGTGCATAAATCATTGCAGTATAAAGGGATGGTTTTCTATCAAAAGAAAATATGATGAAGCCCTTACTTTATTCGATAAAATATTAAATCAGCCAGGTGAAGAGAACAATGTACAATCATTGTTGTATAAAGGGATGGTTTTCTATCAAAAGGGAAAATATGATGAAGCCCTTACTTTATTCGATAGACGATTAAATCAGCCAGGTGAAGAGAACAATGTACAATCATTGCAGTATAAAGGGATGGTTTTCTATCAAAAGTATAAAACAATGTACAATCATTGTTGTATAAAGGGGTTTTCTATCAAAAGGAAAATATGATGAAGCCCTTACTTTATTCGATAAAATATTAAATCAGCCAGGTGAAGAGAACAATGTACAATCATTGTTGTATAAAGGGATGGTTTTCTATCAAAAGGGAAAATATGATGAAGCCGATTACTTTATTCGATAAAATATTAAATCAGCCAGGTGAAGAGAACAATGTACAATCATTGTTGTATAAAGGGATGGATGGTTTTCTATTCAAAAATATTAAATCAGGGTGAAAATATGATGAAGCTATCAAAAAGGAAAATATGATGAAGCCCTTACTTTATTCGATAAAATATTAAATCAGCCAGGTGCAGAGAACAATGTACAATCATTGTTGTATAAAGGGATGGTTTTCTATCAAAAGGGAAAATATGATGAAGCCCTTACTTTATTCGATAGACGATTAAATCAGCCAGGTGAAGAGAACAATGTACAATCATTGTTGTATAAAGGGATGGTTTTCTATCAAAAGGGAAAATATGATGAAGCCCTTACTTTATTCGATAAAATATTAAATCAGCCAGGTGAAGAGAACAATGTACAATCATTGTTGTATAAAGGGATGAAAAAGGAAAATATGATGAAGCCCTTACTTTATTCGATAAAATATTAAATCAGCCAGGTGCAGAGAACAATGTACAATCATTGTTTTCTACAATGTACAATCATTGTTGTATAAAAGGGATGGTTTTCTATCAAAAGGGAAAATATGATGAAGCCCTTACTTTATTCGATAAAATATTAAATCAGCCAGGTGCAGAGAACAATGTACAATCATTGTTGTATAAAGGGATGGTCTTGCTAAAAAATGGAGATTATAAAAATGCTACCATTGTATTGCTAAAAGCAGAAGAGAGTAATATGAGTAATTATTTTATTAAGAATGAGTTAGGTATTGCTTATCGATATAGTAACGAATATGAAAAAGCGATAGTTTATTTTGAAGAAGCTTTAAAATTTAAACCAGGTAATGTGCAATCGTTTGATGGGCTATTTAAATGTTATCGTTCATTGTTAAAATACAAAAATGCAGTCGAGGTAGTTGATAAAATGTGTAAGGAGTCAATTTTTGATGTGAAGTTATTGAAAGAGGCGATTGGCCTATGTCTTTACAATGAATATGGAGTTCAAGATTATGACAAAGCACAAAGCTACTTAAATCTTCTACAACAATTAAAGTTCCAAGATAAAGAGAGCTACATCAATAAAATTACGAGTAAAATCTTCAGTTTTAGAAATTCATTTTATAAAAAAATATAGTCTTTTGGAGTTAATTAATAAACAAAGCTACTAAAATGAACCCACTTCTGAATGACCAAAACAACCCAGAGCTTGTCAAGCTACTGCGGGCTTCAATTGTGTCTTACACCAAAGCCAAGTACGGAGAAATACGAATTACCTATCTACTTGTTTTTCTGGCTTTTGCGTATCCAGTTTCGTATATCCTCGTCAAAGACGAAAGCGTGAAGCTAAGTTTATTTGGTTGTTCGTTTCTCCTTACGGTCTTGGTGCAACTATTTACCAATACCTTCAAAGGCAATACATCAAAGGGAGCCATTTTCAAAGAACAGTTTGATACCACCCTTTTTGAGTTGCCGTGGAAATCAACGCTAAAAAAGCCAGAACGAGCAATAGTTTCCAAACTTTCGTTGCAATACAAAGGAAAGGAAATAACAGATTGGTATTCGCCCAACCTTTCTGAGAGTGTGCCACACAACTGTGCGGTGGCGGTGTTGCAACACACCAATGCGATGTGGGACATTGAATTGCGGTCAGCATATCGCAAGTGGTTGATAGGATTTCTTACTATTTACACCATAGGTTTATGGATATTCCTCATCTATCACAATGCAGATAGCATGACCATCTTCTCCATCTACTTTTCAATTCTCTCCTTTTATAGCCACTTCATCACACTCATTCGTGGGCATTCTTCTGCTATTGACAAACAAAAAGCGGTGTCAAAGCACTTAGATGAAATTATTCTGAGCAAGAAACGTATCAATACCACCGAACTCCGAGACATCCAAGATGAAATTTACATCAGCCGCCAAGAGCCTGCCAAAGTCCCCAACTTTTTCTTTCGGCTCTACCTAAAACGAATGAATGCTATTGTGGAAGATTACATCGAAACGGTGAATAGAACGTATGGGGCATAAAATCTCATCGCCAACAAAAATCCCGCAAAGTTTCTAAAACCTTGCAGGATTTTTGTTGATTACAATTTACTTCTTCAAAGTAGCCAAAAACTCCACCACATCTCGAATTTCTCGCTTCGACATCACCGAACCCATCGGAGGCATACTCGAAGGCATATTTTCACGCTTTGCTATACGAGCCGTTTTGATTACTAAGGGCTCTGCATCAGAGGTGTTAATGACTAATTCTTCATCGCTTTCTTTGGCAAGCGTTCCGGTTACTTCTTGGCCATCTTTCAGCTTGAGCGAAACCATCCCAAACCCTGGCGACAAACGAGCACTTGGTTCAATTAGCGCTTGTAAAATCTGCTCTCTTGTCAAGACGTCGCCAATATGAGTCAATACCGGGCCGACAGTTCCTCCACTTCCACCGATGGTATGACATCGAACACACTGCCCACTCGAACTATTGAAGAAATAATTACGGCCGCTGAATCGGCTGCCGCCATACAAGGTTTCGGCGTATTCATCCAGTGGCGACTGGCTTGGCTTAACCAATGCCAACTTCGTTTTCAATGCCTCCGAACCTGTGGCTTCTATCGCTTCTTTTAGCTCCAAAGCCAAGCTTGGCGACAGTTTTTTATCACTTAATTGGCCAATCATTCCGTCCAAAATACTTTGTGTTTTAGAAAGGTTGAGTTTACCCATCACCACCAAAATCTGCTGTTGTTCACGCAAGGTTCCTTTCGAGAAAATCGAATTGACAATAGCAGGCAAATTTTCTTGTGTTACGTTGGCATCACTTAACAAACTCAAAGCCGCTGTCCGAACGCTCTCTTCTTTGTCGTCCATCCCTTTTTTAATCAACGAAGTGATGTCGGCATAGTCTAACTGATTAAGTGCTTGAAGAATTGCCGTTTTTACTCGTGCATTGGCTGTTGTTTCATAGATAGAAGCAAGTTGGCTGTTGGCATCTGTTATTTTTAACTCACCCAACAAACTGGCGGTGGCTATTTGGGTTTCAGGGTTAGTTTCTTTCAAAAAACCAGCAATATAGGGTCGCACTTTTGCTTGAATACCCGCCAAATCTCGTTCAATCTTACCACGGTATCGTCCATCCACACGGTCAAGTACAGAAGGATTGGCCCAGGTGCCGAGTGTGGCTAAGGCTTCTGCTTTTATGTCATCTTTGAGGTCGGTACGAGCCAAAAAGGTCAGCAGCGTCTCCAGTTCGGTACTACCTCCCACTCGTAAAGCAGCATTGATCGCTCGGCGAAGCAAAGGCTCACTTGTGAAGCGAGTTTCTTTGAGTGTGGCAGCCAGAGCCGGCAATGCCCCCGGAATCGAGAGGTCATCGTTGATACCACGGGCAGCTTCTGTCACAATGTACTCATCGGTGTCTTTCAAGAAAACAGCGATATTTTCGTTACGCAACCTTCTCAAAACCAGCACTGCTGCCGTACGAAGTGCCTTACTTGGATTGTTTGCCAAGGCCACCATCGGTTCCACTTTGCCAATGCGTGACAAAGCCAACACCGCTGCATGACGGAGGTAGAGGTCTTCGTCGTTGTTGGTTTTCAGCAGTTCTATCAAGGGTTGAACAGCCTCTGCATAGGCGATGCGCCCAATAGCTTCGGCAGCAAAGAACTGTACTCGTGGATTTTTGCTTTTCAATAAGGGGACAAGTTCACTTCCAGCCGTTGCAATGCGAGCATCGCCCAACATCTTGGCAGCCTGTGCTACGATTTCGAGGTCTGAATCGTGCAAGAGCGTAAATAAAGCCGAAGCATAGGAAGCGTCTTGGCGAGCCAATTGCCCAACACCCCAAATGCCATGAACACGAGCTAGTTGATGTTGAGTTTGTGTCACCGCTTTTTGCAACAGCGGGAATCCCTTTTTACCTCGATTCACCAACTCAAACTGTGCTTTTTGGCGAACACGCATATCGGCATACGAAAGCAAATGGTACAAATAATCCTCTGTCTGAGCAGTATAATCTAGCTGTATCAATCGCTTTGTTTCTTGGCGAATGTCTGCCAAATCGTTTTTATCTTTAGCAGCATCAAACTTCCAAACTCGACCATAATTTTTTGTATCCCAGCCATTTATCCAGTCGGCAGCATACAAAGCCCCGTCTGGACCAAACTTGATGCCTGTTGGTAAGATTCCACTGACCACATCTTTTTCGCTATCAAAATCAAAAGAAGCCCCTTTAGGTTTTAATCCAAATGACCAGATATGAGAGCCAGTGGGTGTACCGACAAATTCCACCAAAAAGAACTTGTTTTTCCAAGCCGAACCCAATGCCGTGCCAGGGTTATATGTCCTGCCCCTGTCTTACGGTACCAGTTTAAAGTAGAGATTCTGATTTAGTTTTTCAAAGTTAGCAGGTGTTTGATATTTCAAGCAGGAATGTGGCCTGAGAAAATTATAGTTGCTGTGCCAGGTTGTCAACAGGTCGTTGATTTCCTCGAGAGAATAGAACCAATTCAAGTTCAGGCACTCCTTCCGAAGCGTTCCGTTGAGGCGTTCGATGATTCCGTTCTGGGTCGGCTTACCCGGTTGGATGAACTTGATTTCAACACCCTGGCCGCTGCCCACCCAGCAAGCGCTTGGCTGATGAATTCGGCCGTTGTCGCAGCGGACATAGCGGGGAAACCCCTGATTTGGCCAATCCTGTCGAGGGTTTCCACCAGTTTGGGGGCGGTGATGCTGGCAGCTGCCTCCACCCAGAGGTCTTTTCTCGAGCACTCGTCCACCACGTTTATGATTCGCACGCTCTGCTGTTTGTCCCCCATCACCCACTCGCTCAGGAAGTCCATCGCCCAACCTTCGTTGATTTTCTCTGGCGGTAGCAAACCCTCGAAGACCCGCTTGATGCGGGGCTTTTTTGGGTTCCTGTGCAGGCTTAGTCTTGCGCTCTGATAAAGCCGGTATGCACGGTGCCTGCCGATTCCTTCGCCTTGGTTCTTCAGGTAGGCCAACATCAGGCGGAAGCCCCATGCCGGGTGTTCCCGCCTAATCTGCTTCATCCTTTCCACCCAATGGGTGCTACATCTAATCGGTGGTCATGGCCGTCGATTTGCGCTCTTTCTGCTCATACGCTGTCGAGCGTCTCAGGCGCAGCCACTGGCAGATGCGGCGTTTGCTCAACCCGGCCTGTTTACCCTGTACATGACCCATCAGTTCCACCTTTGCTGCTGCAACAGCGGGAATGCTTCTTTTTAGGAACTCCACCGCCTCGCTGACCACCTCGTGCTTGAGTTGCAGCTCGGCGTACATCTTTTTGAGGCGGAGGTTTTCCTGTTCGAGTTCCTTGAGCCGGCGCTTGTCCTCGTGCTGTTCCGTCTCTGCCTCGTTCTTCCACTTGTAGAACGTGGCTGGGCTTATTTGGTGTTCTTCGCACAGTGCCTCTACTGTCTTGGCTCCTTTCAGGTAGCTGTCCAGTATGGCTCTGCGCTGGCTCTCGTTGAATCTGCTCTTTCGCATGGTGCTTGTTTTAAGTGTGAAAATAATTGTTGTCCATTATTTCTCTACTTATTTTTGGCACCGCTCTCTGCGGGGGTAGGACATATACACCATTCCAGTAGGGCCGTTATGATAATTTCGTATGGGTGGAATAATGTACGCAGCTTGACCTTCCCAACGAGGTTTGAAAAGCTTTTCGTCCATCCAAACTTTGTATTTGTTGTTGCGGGGGTCGGTGTACTTGCCGTATTGCCAGTTGGAGCGCCAACCTGCATCAGAACCTTGCACCACGTGTACCAAGCGCTCACTCTCACCGGGGTGATCTCCGTCATTATCTGACGAAATCAAATTGCCGTACTCGTCAAACGCAAACTCGTGGGTATTCCGAAGACCATAGGCAAATATTTCAAAATCGCTCCCGTCGGGGTTTGAACGAGCAATAATACCTGAGTTAGGATGCTCAAACTTCTTCCCATCGGCTGTAGTGATGTTAGCTCCAATATCACCAATGTTCCAATACAACCTACCATCCGGGCCTTCGGTCACGCCAGACATTCCGTGTCCACTAAAGCCGATATGCACGCCATATCCGTGGCTAATAGACGTTTTCTTATCCAAAACACCGTCTCCGTTGGTGTCCTTCAATCGCCAAAGGTCTGGTGCAATGCCCAAGAAAATTTCACCTGCCCGAACCAAAATTCCGCCTGCTACGTCAGTGATTTCTTCAAAAAAGTCACTTAAAATTCGGACAGATTCATCGGCAATACCATCGTTGTCGGTGTCTTCGAGTCGCCAAATTTCGTCTTTTTCTACTGCCAAATCATGCCAGTCGTGAACACCATCCTCGTTCAAATCGGCCAACCATTCATTTTCCTTACTTCGTTCGGGAGCAAAGGTTTTGTGTAAAAAAGCACGGCGGTCTTCTACCGTTTGCAAGCCAATTGATTCGGTCATCCAGTCACGATGCCCTCGAATATCAAACTCCGAATTTTTTTGCCGATTGGTTCGGGTAAGGTAAATCCGGCCTTTTTCATCAATATCCATTGCCACGGGGTCGGGCGCCAACGAGTCGGATGCCCATAAGCTCATTTGAATGCCTTCAGTGAGTTTTACTGCCGTTTTTTCACGGATTTCTTTGGCTCGGCTAAGAGCTTGGGCTTTGTTTTCTCGAATCACAAGAGGACCACTACTTTGGGGCTGCCGCATACAAGACACCGCCAGTAAAATCACGCCAACTAGCGTCGGAAAAGCAAAAGAAGATTTTGGGGTTAGGTTCATAGAGGTGAATAAATAGAAAATAGTTGATAGGTGTTTTGTGGAGCGATTTGGTAAATGGCTCTACCATTATATTCTTTTCAACAAACGTAGATAAATCCCTTTGAGCGTACGGTTCCCATCTTCGGATACTCCCGACCAAAGCACTCCTCCTCCAAAAATAAGCAAAATCACTATTGATTTCACCAAAATGGTCAAAAGCGTGCCGATTAAATTAGAACCGATAGTTGGGATTAAATTTACCACTAAAAAAGTAACAGCAAACAAGCCTATCACCTTGGCAGTGCTTATGGTAAATGGACTTAGTTTGAATTTTTGAAGGATGAAAAAATACTTAACGGCATTGTAACAGACCAACGAAACCAGCGATGCAAAAGCAGCACCATTGTAACTGTACATGGGAATCAAAATCGCATTTGAAAAAAGCAAAAGGACCGTCAGGAAGAGGTAAAAAAACAAATCCCAACGATAATAACGTGAATTCATGATGATTTCGGAGTTGAGTCCTGTGGCCATATCCACCAATTTACCCAATCCAAAAAATAAGACCACCCACTTGCCCGCCGAATAGATTTCGGACTTGGGGATAAGTTGAAAAATACTATCAATGTTGCACCATATCCCCAAAAACAAGAAGGCTCCAATGATTAATAAATTGAGGGAAGACTTTTTATAAATCTCGTCAATATGCTCCAAATTATCTTTTTTCAACGATTCGGCTAGCAAAGGAGAGCTGATTTGAGCAATAGCATTGCGAGGAATGGCGATGACAAGCGCTATTTTAGAAGCGATGTCAAATACAGCAGTATTGTCCATCCCATCAGGATACGCAGGCAGCATCATTTTTTCGATGTGCGGTACCAATGTAGCACTTGCCCCTCCCAACAATACCCATGCTCCATACTGCATCATTTCACCGAAAATAGGCTTTCGTACAAATGAAAAATCAACTTTCCAGTACAAGCGTCCCAGCCAAGCAATATAACAAAACAATAAAAAAACAGCTACCACATAAACCACCAACAGCCACATAATCAACTGATTAAAGTTAATCACCTTAAAACCATACAGTAACGCTAGGGCTGAATTGGAAAGTTTCAAGAACAGTTCTCGCACGATGGCAGGCACCACAATACGCAAATGCACCCGTGCATACGACTCCAACACCGTTTGGTACATGACCAAGCCTGTAAAAAGCAAAAAATACCAGTAATAGGTGGTTAGTAACGGAGAATTTAGACCATAGACTTGAAAAAACAGCCCCTTCCCTACCCAATACAATAGCGAAAAAGCCCCAAAGCCCAACAATGGTACAGCCAACAAAAAGGTAAAAAATCCATTGTGTTGGCGCTCAGGGTCAGCAAATTGGTTGAAAAAACGCACCGTAACATGAGGCATTCCTAGTTGGGCAAACGATGCAAATACCAAGGGCATACTGGTCAGGGTAGCATAAAATCCAAGTTGCTCTTGCGAAAGGAACTGATTGTACAAAAACAGCACGTTAATAGTACCAATAGCTACTCCCGCATAGCTGACAACGGAATTTTTGAGACTTTGCCTGATGATAATACCCATGTAGAAGCGTATTTGTTAACTACTGTAAAACCACAAGTATCACTAATTTTATTGTAATTTGAGCCCAATGCGTCCGGTGTAATCAATCCGGTTGAGGAGCATATTAATCTGGTTTTCAGCAAAATACTGATCAACAGCCTCTCGTGCGCCTTGCCAATGGCCATAGTCGTCAATAATTAAAGCACCTTTGACCTGAAGTAAGGGATACAAATGTACCAACTCGTGATAAGTAGAATCATACCAATCGGTATCTAAGCGCAGAAGCGCAATAGCCGTTGGTAAAGTCCCCGGAATGGTATCTTCCACTTTTCCTTTTACAAAATGGATTTTTTCTTTGGGGTAACCGGTCGCATAAATGTTTTTCTGCACCTCTTCTAAAGGCGAATAACACCACTCATTCACAGTATCTGTTTGATTATCAGACCACGTACCTTGCGCCGAAGTACCTGCTAGGTCTTTGTCTTTCTCGGTAGGTTCAGGCATTCCTTCGTAGGTATCATAGAGGTAGATTTCACGATCTGTAACTCCTCGTTGTAGCAAGGTTTTTACCATCATCATGGTGCTACCACCTTTCCAGACGCCACATTCTACAATAGCCCCTTCCACCTCATTATCAACGATATACGTAGCGGCTTTGTGGGCAGCATACATACGTTCGAGGCTGGTCATGGTGTAAGGACGGCATTGTTGATAAATGGCCAAAAAGTCGTTTTCCAATTCATTTCCCACAGGTTCGCCGTACAATAATTGTCCTTTTTTGATGAGGCGATATCCTCTATTTTCAATCCACGATAACAGTGCTTTTTTAAGCATAATGTGTTTAGTTAAGAATCGTTTTTAAGGCTTGAATTCGTTGACTCATTTCGTAGTTTTCCTCCATGTGCCGACGAGCGGCTTGTCCCATTTGTTGTGCCAAGATGGGTTGTTGGGCTAGCATAATCATATAATTCGCCATTTGCTGCCAGTCACCCTCTTCGACCAAAAAACCCGTTTTTTCGTGTACTACGGCATCTTTTATGCCTGCATGATAGGTACTTACAATTGGCAAACCAGTAGCCGAAGCTTCTAAAACCGTATTGGGCGTACCCTCTGAATCACCATTGGTAGGGCGAAGCGAGTGTTGTACAAAAGCTCTACTTTTTTGGAGAATCTGCGCTACTTCAGAGGGTGTTTTTACACCCAAAAATTCAACATTATTACCAATGCCGATTTGTTGAACTAAGGCTTTAGCCTCCTCCCAGCGTTCTCCTTCGCCTACAGTAACCAATCTGGCCTCTGGCACTACTTTGAGTACTTCGGCAAATGCTTTGATGGTTAGGTCTGGCGCTTTTTTGGCAGTAAACCGACCTACAAAGGTAAATACAGGAGGTTGTTTTTCAGGTGCCACCCCACCAAATTGAGAAAGCTCAACCCCGTAAGGATTACATACCACTTTTTCGGCTGGTGCCCCCAAGTGTATCAATTGCGCTTGCATGTCTCTGGAGACTGCCACAATCCGATACGCCTTGGCAAACATGGCTTGATACCTTTCGCCAAACTCCTGAATGGTGGGATAATGATACGCATCAAACCCATGAAAATGCACAATCAATCGGCATTTCGCTATGCTACAAGCCTCAGCCAACGTTGCACCCATCGGCCCGTAATTAGCCAACAAGGTATCTATCTGATGGTTACGTAAATACTTAGCAAACAGATGCGTAAAAAGTCGGTGATATACCTTAGGCAAGTAGCGACGTAATGCACCTCGAACTGGTAACCAACTCAATGGAAAAGGCAGAAATGATTTCCCGTTGGGCTGAATAGACGGATACCAGCCTTCATAAAGCAATACACTCGGCTCAAGTGCCTGTATTTGGTTATGAATGAAGGTTTCGGAATAGCGAAATTTATTAGGAGCACAAATGCACAAGTTCATAGCGTAGGCACCATCCTTTGGTCTATTGCATCATTTTTTCTTAGCCACCAACACATACGTGCAAGCGTCTTTGTCTCGGGTCGATTGGCTAAAAAGTTTGTCAAATAACATGATTTGAGGCTGAAACACCACGGCCAGTAGTGGTCGAAGCACCGGGGGGATCTTAAATAAAAGTCCATCTTGAAATAATTGCAAGCCCATTGCCGCACGCCCGATGATTCCTCTGAAATAAACCACCTCAAAACCTGCTTCGCTGACTACTTTTTGCAACCCCGTAGAGGTCCAGCGCCAAAAATCAGTGGGGTCTGGATGAAACATCCAGTAGCCATGCGTACTCAAAATCAACAAACCGTTTTTTTTAAGGACTCGGTGAGCCTCGCTCAAATAATGCGTGGGGTTTTCGACGTGCTCTAACACTTGAGTAGAAAGAACGGCATCCAGCACCTCATCTTTCAATTCAATGACCCCTTGAGGGCTCACCTCCACATCGGCACGAGGATTTTCGGGCAGATCTATTCCTATGTAGTTGGCCACATACGGTGCCACAATCGGCTCATACGGACGATTGCCACAGCCATAGTCGGCCAACGTGATTCGTTCAGAAAAAGGCTTAATAAATTGACTTACTACCTGTTCAATCTGCTGACGAAGCTGCCTCAAATAATAATATCGTGCGCCCATCCGTCCTAAAAGCGACGGATAGAGACGCTCAATACCTGCTTCTCGTTCGTTCATTCGTTCAAAAGTTTCGCACAAAAGTACGAACAATTTTTCCGTTTGACCGCCAAGTATATCAAGGCTTTCCTTAAATTTAGGCTTCACCGCTTTTCTAAACGTAAAACAATCGTAATTTTGAAAGCATAATTCTATTTGCTGGAAAATAAAATAAAACCGTAGGTATCATCCACGGTATAATGTTAAGCGCCAGCAAAGAGTGTCCGAACCTCTGAAAACTCATACCCTTATGAAGAAATGGTCTTTTTGGTTGCTAGCCAGCGTCTGCCTTTGGGGAAGTACCTCTGCCCAAATTCGCCGTGCGGTGGGTCCGCCCGTTAATCACCCCAGTTTTAATGAATACGCACCTTCGATTAGTGCCAACAACCGCACGATGATTTTTGAGAGTGACCGAGGACCAAACGGCCGCTGGGAATTGTTTGTGACTACCAAAAACGATAAAAATCGGTGGACACAGCCAAAACCTTTGACCAAAATCAATTCGGTTGGCAAAGAAAACGACTTAATTGGTGGGCCGAGTATTAGTTACGACGGGCAAACTTTGTTTTTCTTTGCTTCGTTTGATGGTGGCAAGGGCGACATGGATATTTATTACTCAGTTCGGGAAGGTGATGACTGGAGTGCTCCCAAAAACATTGGAGCCCCCATCAATTCTGAGAAATATGAAGGATTCCCCTCCATTTCGGCAGATGGCAAGAGGTTGTATTTCATTCGAGACAACTTTACCAAACGCAAAGACAAAGAGATTTGCTATACCATCTGGATGAGCACCATGGGCGAAGATGGCAATTGGGGTGTACCCGAGAAACTTCCTGCGCCGATTAATATTGATTGCGAAAAATCGCCCCGCATTATGGCCGATAACCGGACGTTGATTTTCAGTTCAGTACGCCCAGGAGGAATGGGAAGTTTTGACCTGTACCAAACTTTTCAAGAAGATGATGGTAGTTGGTCAGACCCCATCAACCTCAACTATATCAATACCGACGCCGCCGACCAATTCGCTTCGGTGTCAGCAGCAGGTGACTTGATGTACTACCACAATTCGGGCGATATTTTTACAGTAACCATCCCCGATAAGTTCAGAAAGTACAAGTTGGTTACCCTAGATGGCAAAGTGGTGGACGTGATTTCTAAAAAAACCATTTCGCCAGCAAAGCTTACGTTTAAAAGTAATAATCCAAAAGAACGTGCGCTAGTGGCAAGTGTGCGGCCCGACGGCACCTATTCCGTTATTCTGCGTGTAGGTAGCAAATATGTATTGACCACCAATCCAATCAAGGATTATTTGCCTTACACGGCAGCCCTTGACATGAGCATTGTCAAAGAAGGCGATAATCTTGACAAAGATTTAGAGTTAATCCCGACCAAATTACCCTTTGGCTTTCAGTTGTTAGACAAAGAAACTCGTAAGGTGCTGAAAGATCCCAAAGTGAAGATTTTGGATGTAGAAGCCAAAACCATCATAGATGCCAAAGTAGAAAACGACATTGCTAACGTGACGCTCGAAATCGGGCGGAGTTATAAGTTTTCGGCTTCGGCCTTAGGCTATGGCTTTTTCGTAAGACCTTTTAAACCAGACAGTTCAGAAGCTTTTAAGGACCGTGTGAAGCGCATCCCATTATCACTATTGAAAAAGGACGAAGTAGTAGCCCTCAACGACATCACGTTTGAAACAGGCAAAGCTGACTTAAAACCTGATTCTTTTGAAGAGTTGGACCGCTTGGTTACCTTGATGAAAGATAATGAGAAAATTCAAGTAGAACTCTCAGCCCACACCGACGACGTAGGCAATGATGACACCAACTTGAAACTTTCTGAAAAACGAGCTAAATCGGTCATGGATTATCTGGTTTCAAAAGGAATCAAAGCCGACCGAATGACCTCAAAAGGTTATGGCGAAACCCAGCCTTTGGTACCTAATGACAGCGATGAAAACCGAGCCAAAAATCGTCGAGTTCAGTTCAAAATCAAATAGATTTTCTCATGATTAACTTCCTTGATATGCCCAACCTACCGCTTTTGGTAGAACAAGCGCAACGAAAGTTAGCCGAAGAAAAAAAGATGCGACAACATTTTTATGAAACTGTTGATGAAAACACCAAAATGGAATTCATCAATGGGCAGATTGTGTTTCAATCACCCGTAAAGAAAAGGCATAATGATGCTACAGGAAACATCTACCTATTGCTAAAAGCTTTTTCTTTAAAAAACGACTTAGGATGGGTAGGCATCGAAAAGGTATTGGTCAGCTTGACACGAAATGACTACGAGCCTGACGTGTGTTTTTGGAAAAAGGAACGGTCTGACCTTTTTACCGACGACCAAATGCAATTTCCAGCGCCCGATTTGGTAGTTGAAGTGCTTTCTCCCAAAACGGCCAAAATTGACAAAACTATCAAATACGTTGATTATGAGGCGCATGGAGTAAGCGAATACTGGATTATTGACCCTAAAAAACAGGAAATAGAACAATTCATGCTGCAAGGCGAACGCTATGAACTTACGTTTAAAGGTACCGAAGGAACACTCACCAGTAAGGCTATTGAGGGCTTTCGGATGGAAATAGCAGCCGCTTTTGACAAAACAGAGATGAATCGGACATTGGCTTCGTTTTTTTAATGCTGTATCCTAATCAAACCAAAAATATCCATAGAATGCTCATTATCAACCAATAACCAGTCAACTAGTAGCTAACAGCCCCCCCCTTTCCGTTAACGAAACGTTAATCTTTTTTTAAACCATCCAATTCGGTGGTAATTTTGAAGGCAATATGGTGGTTTACATCCAAAACCAAACAGTCGCCAACCATTACCATCTAACTTACGCATGAAACTCATTGCACAAATAGCTCGCATTTTCACTGGTGTCGTTTTTGTTTTTTCAGGCATAATTAAACTCAACGACCCGGTAGGAACTCAAATCAAACTCGAAGAATACTTTGATGTATTTGCCCAAGACTTACCATTTATGGCAGGATTTTGGGAGGCGTTAGTACCGTTCGCTCTCGTTTTTTCGGTGATTCTCTGCTCATTAGAAGTCATTGCCGGCGTATGTCTGCTTTTATCGTGGAACCTCAAGCGCACTGCTTGGTTTTTGTTAGCATTGTGTATTTTCTTTGCCTTCTTGACGTTTTATTCTGCTTATTTCAACAAGGTAACAGACTGTGGTTGCTTCGGCGAGACCATCAAACTGAAGCCTTGGACTTCGTTCTGGAAAGACATCGTTCTGCTGGTTTTGATTCTCATCATATTGTGGAAACGGAATGTTTTCGCAGCACCCAATACCGGAAAGTATATTATTGCCACTACTATTTTCTGTCTATTTTTTGGTATTCAGGCCATTCGTCACCTTCCCTGGCACGACGGCTTGGCCTATGCTATAGGGCAAAATATCCCTAAAAACATGAAGCCTTCTGAGCCCTTAAAGTTCAGATATACCATGGAAAAAGATGGTAAAGAAGAAGAATTTGACCAATACCCGACCGATACCACGTACAAATTTAAGAGCATGGAACTGCTCAACGAAAATGCCAAACCCCGCATCACCGACTATCGAGTTTGGAACAACGAGGGTGACTTTACCGAAGATTCATTTAAAGGCAAAAAACTATACATCTTAGTAGGACACTTAGACCATGCCTCTTTCGATCATATCGAAGACATCAAGGCCCTGGCCAAAAGTTTGGAAGGTACTGATATTGCAGTAGCTGCCCTCACTTCAAATCCAGAAAGTGAATTCCAAGCATTTCGTCATCAATACCAATTGGCCGTTCCTTTTTACTTTGTAGATGGCAAAGTACTCAAAACCATCATTCGCTCTAATCCGGGTATTTGGCTCATGAAAGACGGTACTGTAGTGGGTAAATGGCACCACAACGACGTTCCAAGCAAAGAAGAAGTAATTGAAGCTTGCAACTAATGGCAATGCCTACACGCTCTCGGCTAACTCTATTCTCTATCCTCATCGGTTTGCTGTGTTGGCTTCCGGTGGGGATTTACTTTTGGACAGTACACCGTCATGCGGTGGACTTTTTCTATGCTGATGATTTTCATTTGTTCAAAACCATTGTTTGGGTAAAGGAATCTACTTCATGGAAAACGGTAGTTGAATTGTTCATCCAACAACACAACGAGCATCGAATCGTTGTGCCTCGTCTCATCACTTGGCTCGATTACTGGCTTGAAGGCCATGTCAATTTTCGTTCGTTGATTTTTTTAGGTAATTTGAGCTGGTTAGGCGTGTTGATTATCTTGTTTCAGCGCTACCGAACCCTCAACCTCCCAAGCCTTTTCTACTTTTTACCCATTCCATTTTTATTATTTCAACCTCAATTTTCGGACAACGTTACTTGGGCTATTAGTGGATTACAACAAACCGTTATCATCTTGTTGGCTTTACTGATTATCACCCAATTGTCTAAACCAAAACTCAATATAGGGCTTGCTATCGCCTTAACTGTTGTTGCTACCTTTACACACGGCAACGGTATGTTTATTTTCTTAGTGGGTATTGTTTTACTGTCTTTACGCAAGGCGTGGAAAGCATTGGGTATCTGGATAGGTATATTGGCATGTATTGTACTTTTCTATTTTTGGAACTATCAGGCTGGACAAAATGCCAACATTGGGGGAAGTCTCGCCAATCCGTTACGCCTACTTGCAGGTTTTTTTGCTTTTTGGGGTTCCTTAGCCAGTGTTTTTTCTAAAAATCCAATGGCAGCTGTGGTGCTGGGTGGGCTTATCTTTCTACTTCATAGCATCAAGGTTGTCCAGTTTTTTGGGATTTACTTCCAAAACAAATCACGAGGCTTACTACCTGAAACTACCCTTTTTTTGGTAGGATGTTACGTTTTCTTCAGCATCACGGCAGGATTGGTAAGTCTTTCTCGTTCGTGGGGAGGTATCGAAAGTATCTTGATGACTCGCTATGCACATTATTCCCCCTTGTTGGTAAGCCTGTGCTTATTGTGGTGGCTACCAAATCTGTTAGCGGCAAAAAGTAGATTATTCTCGCTACCAACAAACCAGCTAATAAGTACATTTATCTTTGGATTTAGTCTCATTTTCAACGCATTAAGTTATTATTATTTTACACCAGAGCTTTTGGTGAGACAGCAATCACTATGGGCTGACTCCTACAACTGGAAACACCATCAAACGTTTTTAGGATATCCTCGATCTTTTACTGAAAACATCAAGTCAGTTTATCAGCAGGCAGAACAAATGGGTATTTGTCAAACTCCTACCCCATTTGAGCAGCTAATAGCACAACCTCCAAGCCCGACGGCTACGATACCTGTTCAGCTAAGTCGCTTCGCTACACAAGACCAAGATGCCTCTGGGGTATATCAACGCCAATATGCTCATGTAGAACAAGTTTCTCTTGAACCCGATAATTATCTTTGGTTACGTTCCCAAGAGCAGCCTTATTTGGTTTCTACGATTCAGAAAAGAGCAAGTAAAAAAATATTTTTTACGACTACCCATACACTTGGAAATGGCTTTAGTGCCAATCTCTTGACCGAATCGTTGCCAAAAGGTGAGTATCAAATTGCGATCGTACAACTCAAAAACACAAAGCCTTTTGTATTTTTGACCCCGCAAACATTAGTGATTCCATGATTAATATTTTTCTTTTGGGAATGCCATCGTCTGGTAAAAGTACCTTAGGGAGGCAGTTAGCCAAACAACTAGGGTATCATTATTTTGATATGGACAAAGTCATTGAGGAATTAGAGCAGATGACAGTTGCTGAGATTTTTGCCCAAAAAGGAGAAGAATACTTCCGAAAACTGGAACGAAAAGTCATTAAAACGTTACCAATAGATAGCAGACTAGTAGTGTCCACGGGCGGGGGCGCCCCCTGTTTTTTTGATAATATCTCGCTCATCAAGTCAAAGGGACGAAGCATCTATTTTGATGTACCCGTCGAAACGCTTTACGAGCGGATGCTGAATACCAAACGCAACGACCGACCATTGTACCAAAAAGATGACCCAACGCTTATCACTACGTTACGCCAAAAATACATAGACCGTCAGCCTTTTTACACCCAAGCCGATTTAGTGATTGCTGGAGCAGACATCACGATTGAGCAAGTGCTGGAAGCGTTGCATTTTAAGGCATCATAGTGGAATTTCAAGCAAAAAGGCAGCCTATAGGCTGCCTTTTTGCTATTCAGCATCTCAAAAATCATTAGAAAAACACCCCGAACGAAGCTGTAATATTGACGGTGGTGTTGGTAATTTTGGCCGAAGCGTAATCCGTCGTATTGCTTAAGGTATAGGGTGTGTACGCTGTATTAAATTGGCCGTAGGCTCCCGTTAAGTCCACGTAAAACCCTTCATTTCGATACCCAAGCCCAGCCGAATACACCAAGCGAGTACGGTCAATATTATCTACATTCACTTTGTAAGGGTCTGCAAAGTAAGCTACCCCGCCTCTATAGTACATAGGGCCTTGTCTAAACTCTGAACCTAACTTAAAATTGACCACCGACTTGTAGGTGTTTTGAATATCTTTGCGATTCGACTGTTCAAAGTTTGCATTCCCTGACGAAGTAAGTGTGGTAGTTTTTACTCGAATATTATCATACGCAACGTACTCGGCATCAGCTGATATAAAGCCTTTCTTCCCGTTTCCAAAGAACAAGGCAATTCCTCCTGAGGCTTTGAGCGGAGTCGTGATTTGGTAGTCAAAATCATTCGGGTCGGTACTGACAGGTGACAGTTCTTTAATCAAAATAGGCTTTCCATTATTATCGGTAGAAGGGATTCCCACCAAATTGACGCTAATGGAAGAATTGTACGTCTCCGCCACATCGTACCAGGTGGGAGTTGTGAGCGAAGCACCAATCCGAATATTCTGAACAGGCTTATAAATCATCCCTAATGAAAAATTAATGCCTTTACCTTGCACAGAGAGGTCATCGCCAAAAGTGAAGCTATTAAAAATCTTACCACCTACATAGCGGTCTGTTTGAGAGGCTTTGTATTCGTAACGAAAACGGGCAATCCCAAGAGCAACACCCAAGTATAGTTTATCATCATAATTGCCCCCGTATGCAAAATTCCACTGCGAAACCGCCCCTGTCGAAGTAAAAAGACCCGTTTGCTCTGTTGGTGATTGTTTATCAAAACGAGAATAGGGAGCTCCATCTGTTTTGGAGTCTGGATTAATCAAATACATTTGATAATACATTGACTCAGGACTTTGCGACGAATTGGTGTTGGGATTATACTCTTGGTCGAGTGTAGTAGCATTGGCACCACGGGCATTAGCCTGCTCTACAAATGAATCAGCCATTGAGCTTCGGTTGTTTAAACCAAAGTATCCAAAGCGATTTTGAAAACTATTTTGGCGAGAATACGTAACGGCCAACGCCCCGCCATGCCAATTACCATAAACAGGATTGCTGCGGCGGTCGCCAGCAAACACTACTCCAAAATTGCTAAACACAGGCACGGCTTTGTTCTCGTTAGTAGTCGTACTGATGTACTGTGTTTTAGTACCAATGATTGACGCCCCTGGAGTAATATTCAGTTCTGAACGGCTATACATCCCTATCCCGGCAGGGTTACCTGCCGCCGAAGACAAGTCGGCACCTAAGGCCGAATGATTTCCACCAAGTGCCTGAAAGCGAGCCGTACCACTTACATTGGTCTGCGAATACCGAAAAGCATCCGCCGCATATTGGGCAAATACTCCAGTAGAGCAGCACAACAGTATGAAGATAAATAATTGATTTTTGATTTTCATGGTCATCAACGTTATGAGTGTGCAAGTTAGAGCGATACTGCATAGATAACGAAAAAACCCCGAAAAATATCGGGGTTTCGTCGTTAAAATATGTTAAATATCAGTGATTATCTTGGTCCCCGAGAATGGCCACCACCACTGCTACTTCCACTACTACTTCCTCCGCTACTTCCACCGCTTGAGCCTACACTGCTGCTGCTTCCACGGCTACCACCACTCCAACCTGACGAGCTATTGTTAGAGCTATTCCAACCGGAACTTGAGTTGTTGTTGGAGTTCCAGTTATTGCGGCTGCTGTTGTCGTTCCAAGTGTTACCACCTCTCGAACGATTAAAACTATCATTGCTATTGCTGTTGTTGTAGCTCCGAGACTGTCCTCCGCTATTGCCGCTTTGAGTATATTCGTAGCTACCCCGGTTGCTGCGAGGGCGAGCATAATAACCATCGTTGCTATTGCCTGATGTTGAATTGTAAGTATCACGAGGAGTATTATTAAAATCCCCATTGTAGCCTTGACGACCTCCTGGTTGGGTGGTATACCGTGGCGTATTATTAAACGCATCGTTGTAGCGTTCGTTGCTGCGTTGACCACGTGGGCCATAGGTACGGCCACTGTAATAATCGTTACGGTTACTATTGTTTCCATAAAACACCGCACCGCCCATATAAGGATAATTCGAAGCTACATACCCACCATACGGCATATAGTAAGGGTACATGGTGCTATAGAACGAGTACGGATTATAGAATCCATAAGGGCTATAAATACTATTCCATGATGACCAAGTATTCCAGCCATAGCTATTGAATGGGCTATACCAAGAACTGTAAGGACTGTACCATGATGACCCATACGAATAATAAGGGTCATAGCCATAACCAAAGTTACTTCCCCAACTATTGTACCCAAAGGTATTCCAACCGTTGTACGAATAGCCCAAATTCAGGCCAAAATTGATACCTGGCGACCACCAGCGGTTCCATGTGTTGTTCACGGCTGAGTTCCAACCATCGTAAAATCCGTTTTGGTAACCCGTTCCGGTGGTATTACGATAAATGGAGCCAGCACTCAAATAATCTTGGGTATAATATTCGTCATTATTAGTAGAACCGCCTTGTGTCCCACGTTGATTATTAGAATAATACTCTGGATTACGACTATATTCGTCTTGCTGACGATAGTTATCACCTTGATTCTGAAGTGCGGCATAGGCTTTAATATCAGAAGCCGATGCATACATATCATCATAGACGTCTTTGGATGCAGTACCAGTTTGGCTGGTTTTGCATCCTCCAAGTCCAAGCAAAACCAAGGTCGAAAGTGCGAATACTTTATGTTGCCTTTTCATGGTATTGATTAGTTGAGAGTTGAAGTGTCCGACAATATACCGTTTAAATATCAAACGTAAAATCGTCTGGAATCGTTACAAACTTAGCATAAAAACCTATCTTTGCAAGCATTTTTAACATTTTTAACATCTCTGACGGGCTTATCAAGTTAGTAAGGACAGATTTTGGTAGCACCGTACAGTTAATAGATTTCTGAATTATGGCTAAGGGCATAACAAGCCGAAGTGAAAATTATTCTGAATGGTACAATGAGTTAGTTCACCGAGCAAATTTAGCTGAAAACTCTGCCGTTAGAGGCTGTATGGTTATCAAACCTTATGGCTACTCTATCTGGGAAAAAATGCAACGGGCCTTAGACGACATGTTTAAAGAAACAGGCCATGTCAATGCTTATTTCCCTCTTTTTATTCCTAAATCGTATTTGAGTAAGGAGGCAAGTCATGTCGATGGCTTTGCTAAAGAATGTGCTGTTGTTACGCATTATCGCCTGAAAAACGACCCTAATGGGAATGGCGTCATTGTGGACCCCGAAGCCAAGCTGGAAGAAGAGTTGGTAGTAAGACCCACTTCCGAAACCATTATCTGGAGTAGCTATCGCAACTGGATACAGTCGTATCGAGATTTACCGCTGTTGATTAATCAATGGGCCAACGTAGTTCGCTGGGAAATGCGCACTCGCTTGTTTTTGCGGACGGCGGAATTTTTGTGGCAAGAAGGCCATACTGCCCATGCTACCCAAGAAGAAGCCATGGCAGAAGCCGAACAAATGCTTGAAGTCTATGCTACTTTTGCCGAAAAATGGTTAGCCATTCCTGTATTTAGAGGTATCAAGACACCCAACGAACGCTTTGCAGGCGCCGATGAAACCTTGTGTATAGAGGCCATGATGCAAGATGGGAAGGCTTTGCAAGCCGGAACATCACACTTTTTGGGGCAAAATTTTGCAAAAGCATTTGATGTAAAATTCCAAACCAAAGATGGAGGTC
Organism: Spirosomataceae bacterium; assembly: GCA_046329195.1. Taxonomy (GTDB): domain Bacteria; phylum Bacteroidota; class Bacteroidia; order Cytophagales; family Spirosomataceae; genus JAXLVB01. The sequence continues at coordinate 1,673,712 of JAXLVB010000002.1, forward strand.
TCGACTATGTGTGGGGTACTTCGTGGGGTTCAAGTACTCGCTTGATGGGAGCACTCATCATGGCCCACTCCGACGACAGTGGCTTGGTATTACCACCCAAACTGGCGCCTATTCAAGTAGTTATTGTTCCCATTTACCGTACTGAAGAGCAATTGGCTGCCATTAGCGAAAAAATCAACCCGCTGCTAAAGCAACTAAAATCTCTTGGAATTAGCGTAAAATATGACACCTCAGACCAAGAAAAACCAGGTTGGAAATTTGCCGAATACGAACTCCGTGGCGTGCCGGTACGCTTGGCGTTAGGTGCTCGTGATTTAGAGAATGGCACGGTAGAAGTGGCTCGTCGAGACACTAAAACCAAAGAAACGGTAGCGTTTGAAGGAATTGCAACCTACATCAACAACCTTTTAGAGGAAATTCAAGAGGCAATTTTTCAAAAGGCATTAGCGTTTAGAGAAGCCAATACGCATCGTTTGGATACATGGGAGCAATTTACGGAGCAAATTGAAAAAGGTGGATTTATCTTGGCACACTGGGATGGTACGTCTGAAACTGAGGAAAAAATCAAGGAAATCACGAAAGCGACCATCCGTTGTATTCCGATTAATGCCCCCGAAGAACACGGTACTTGTATTTACTCGGGCAAACCTTCGTCTCGAAGAGTGATTTTTGCAAGAGCTTATTAATGAGTTCGGCTCAGGAGATTTGAGTTTAGACACCCTTGTCTTTCGTATTAAGGTATGAATTAATGTGCCAATTGCTTTTTAAAAGTGAAAAAGGCCAACTCAGAATTAGGTCAAGAGAATGGAAGGATTTTCTTGTTATTTTTTCAATCATCAAACTCCTTGACATCCTTCTACTCAAGGTCTTTTCGTATGGCACAAATTGCTAAAGCTGGCGATAATGTACAGGTACATTACACAGGAAAACTTACAGATGGTACCGTTTTCGATAGTTCAGTTGGTCGTGAACCCTTGGCTTTCCCATTGGGTAAAGGCATGGTGATTAAAGGATTTGACGATGGGATTACTGGAATGCAACTAGGGGAGAAAAAGACGGTGACGATTTCGGTAGAAGAAGCATACGGCCCTGTTGATGAAAATCAAATTTTTGTGTTTGAGCGCAGTCAATTCCCCGACGATATACCAATCGAACAAGGCGTACAACTCAATATGCACAATGGCCAAGAAACAATCAATGTAGTCATAGCTGATTTTAACGATACCCACGTGGTGTTAGACGCTAATCACCCATTGGCAGGTCAAGAATTGATTTTTGACATTGAATTAGTCGGCATTAGCCCTAGTTCAAGCATTATTATGCCCTAACACAACCTTTTCATCCTCACCAACATGCGCAACGCATTCGATTTCAAGAAACTTATTCCGCATCTGATTGCCGTAGTAGGCTTCATTGTCATTGCAGGCATTTATGCATCGCCCGTTTGGCAAGGTAAACGTTTGGCCCAACATGACTCAATTCAAGCCAAAGCGGCTGCTCATGAAGTCAAGCAGTTTCATGACGAAACAGGTGAATGGTCTGCCTGGACCAACTCTATGTTTGGGGGGATGCCTGCTTATTTAATTGCCACCGATTACCCCACCAGTTTCCCAACCAAAGTAGGGCAGCTGATTGGGTCGCTTCTTCCAGAGCCGGTCAACTTGTTGGTTTTACTTATGCTGGGAGCATACATTTTGATGGCAACGATGGGCGTAAACCATTGGTTGTCTGCACTAGGAGCCATAGCGTATGCTTTTAGCTCCTATAATATTTTATTTATCGAAGCTGGGCATATTTCAAAAATGATTGCGTTGGCCTATGCACCTGGTATTCTTGCTGGCGTGATGTTGGTTTTTAGGGGTAGGCACTTACTTGGTGCGGCGATTACTGCCCTATTTTTGAGCCTAAACCTCTATGGCAATCACGTTCAAGTCACCTACTATGTGTTCTTGGCTATTGGTATCTATGCAGTTATTGAAAGTATTCAGATGATTCGGGAGGGCAAAGTCAAGCAGTTGGTTACGGCTGTAGGATTGCTTCTTGTGGCTGGTTTAGTAGCAGTGGGTACACACACCACTCGCCTTTGGACCACGCTCGAATACTCCAAAGAATCGAACCGTGGAAAATCGGAACTCACCCCAGCCAAAACCAACAATACCACGTCTGCTGACGCTGATAAGGAATATGCCTTCAGCTATAGCTATGGCGTTGCCGAAACCTTGACATTGCTCATTCCGAATGCATACGGTGGTAGTTCACAAGGAGGACTTAATACCAAATCGGAACTGTATAAAAACATGACCAGTCAAGGTTTGGATGGGGCTGCTGTCAAGCAATTTGTAGAAAAAATGGCCCCTTTGTATTGGGGAGGTTTGCCGGTGGCTGGCGGCCCAGCCTATGCGGGCGCTATCGTTTGTTTTCTGTTTGTGCTTGGTTGCTTTGTTATCAAAGGTCGAACCAAATGGTGGCTGTTAGGGTCAACTGTTTTCTTTACCTTTATTGCATGGGGAAAACACTTCGAACTCTTCAACTACGCTATGTTCGATTTCTTCCCTTACTTTAATAAGTTCAGAGCTGCCACAATGATTTTCTCGGTAGTACAGCTACTGATGGTTATTTCGGGAGTATTGGGGCTCAAGCAAATTATTGATGCCAGCCTGAGCTTTCAAGACTTAAAAAAGCCTTTGTTGTATAGTCTAGGCCTTACTGCTGGGGTAGCCTTTGTTTTTGCTGTGGTGCCAGGCATCTTTTTTGACTTTAGAGCCACTACTGATATTCAGTATTTAGGCCAAATTGTTGGAGATGAAGCCTTTGGACGCCAGTTGGTCAATAGCTTAGTTGAAGACCGTCAGCAGTTACTTCGTACGGATGCGTTCCGGTCTATGGTGCTAATTTTGCTGGCAGCAGGTCTGATTTGGGCCTTGGTGAGTAAAAAAATCAGTGCTAAATTTTTCTATCCAATCCTTACGTTTCTGTTGTTATTTGATTTGTTTGCAGTGGACAAGCGCTACCTCAACAACGAAGATTTTCTAACAAAATCAGCCGTTGAAGAGCGAATTGCACCCACAGCTGCCGACCAACAGATTTTACAAGACAAGGCGCTTTCGTACCGAGTTTTTGACCTAACTGGTGACCCCTTTAGCAATGCCCTCCCCTCTTATTTTCACAAATCGGTGGGTGGGTATCACGGTGCCAAAATGCGTCGGTATTTAGAGTTGATTGAGAATCAAATCGCCAAAAACAACTTGTCGGTGCTTAATATGCTCAATGTTAAGTACTTGATTCAGGCATCAAAATCGGGTGAACCCATAGCAGTACCCAACCCAGAAGCCAGTGGGAATGCTTGGTTTGTCAAAAATTACAACATCGTAGCCAATGCCGATGAAGAAATCAAAGCCTTAGACAAATTCCAACCCACTGAAACAGCCTTCGTTGATAAGCGTTTTGAAAGTTCGTTAAACAATCTCAAGATTGCTTACGATTCTACCAATACGATTCGGTTGACTTCGTACAAACCGAACGCCCTCACGTACGAGTCGAGTAATCAAACGCCACAGTTAGCTGTTTTTTCAGAAATCTTTTACCAAGGTAACCGAGATTGGAAGTCGTACATAGATGGGAAGGAAACGCCTCATGTGCGTGCCAATTACGTCCTTAGAGCAATAGTAGTGCCTCCGGGTAAGCACAAGGTGGAGTTTAAATTTGACCCACCTGCTGTTAGTACGGGCCATACGATTGATTTAGTTGCTTCTATCTTGCTAGTACTTTTTATAGGCATTGCCGTTTTCTTGGATAAAAAACAGCAAACTGCCTAGGCGCCTATTAGGTCAATTGAGTAATTTTTAGGAATATCAAAAAAAGCCTTTGCACAGTGCAAAGGCTTTTTTTGATGGTGTGAACATTACTATTTTTCACCAATACTTACCTTTTCGTTTGATTGAAAATAACGCACCTCGCATAATAATCCGAATATGGTTCCAAAGAGTCATCAACAATCCAAAATGGCGGTTAAGAATAACGAATCGGTCCCAGAGTGATTTACGGAGGTTCTTTACAGAAAAGCCACCCATCAAATACTTGGCTAAAGGTGGCGAAATTTGTACAGTTCCATGAGCCTCTTTAAGGCATTTAATTTCCCAATCAATATCGGCACTATAATGATGATGCAAATCATAGAACGGTGCGATGCTCCGTCGAGTCACAAAGGCTTGATGACAAACCACCATGCCCAATTGCATACTTTTCCAAGTCAACTTGGCAGGGAGGCGATGGGGTGTTACTTCACTTCGTAGCCCGATAGCTTCGCCATTTTCGTTCACAAAAAGGGCATCGCTGTAATACACATCGGCTGGTGTACTCTTAATTGCCTGAACTAAACGCTCAACAGCTTGATGATCATGGATTTCGTCGCCAGCGTTCATAAACCACACGAATTCGCCTTGCGCTTTTTGCATGCCTTTGTTCATGGCATCGTAGATTCCCTTGTCAGGCTCCGACCAGCAATGCGTTACAACTGACTGGTATTTTTTTACCAAGTCTAAGGTCTTATCTTTTGATTTTCCATCAATAATCAAATACTCAAACGCCCGATTAGTTTGATTTGCTACACTCTGAAGGGTACGTTCCAATACCTTTTCGGCGTTGAACGTGATGGTTATGATTGATAGTATCGGAGAATTGGGCTGCAATGGAATCGTTTTTTACTTAGCGTCGTAGAGTTGTCTATATCTTTGTGCAACAATAGTTTCTGCAAAATTCTGGTTAACGGTTTGTACAGCAAAGTTACTAACTTGCTCATAATCAGCTTTAGTTAATACCCACTCAATACCCTGCGCCAACTCCTGTGCAGAGCGTTGAGCGGCGATAAATCCGTTGTGCAGATGTTGAACCATTTCGGGAATCCCTCCTGTTTGAAAAGCCACTACGGGTGTACCACAAGCCAACGATTCCATTACCGTATTGGGCAAATTATCCTCCAACGACGGAATCACAAACACAGAAGCTGCTTGATACGCCTGTACAATGGTGTCAACGTTAGATAAACTACCCAAATGGTGGATTTTTATAGGAAATCCTTCAAAATCTTGGTGTTGATTCTTTCCAAAAGTTAAAATTTCGACAGAGTCAGGCAACGATGATTGTTGGATGGCTTCCTTGAAATACCGAAATCCTTTTCGTTCGTCTTGAACATTTTGAGCGGCAAACAACAGGTATTGTTTGTCGGGGGGTAAACCTAAGGCTTTTTTTGCCAAGTTTTTATCAGTTGGCTTAAACAACTGGTTATCAATTGGATTCGGAATACTCAACACCTCTTTCCCTCGGAGCAAACCGCTCAGTTGAGCCAACGAGGCAAGCCATTCGCTACACGTAACATACGTAATGTTGGCAGAGGTCAAAATGGCTTTTTTCTTTAACCAAACTTGATGCGAGAGGTCGTGAGGCGCTGGGCGTTTAAGCAACGGGCAATTACCACAACAAACTCGATAACCCAAACAAGAACCAGCATAATGACAACCTCCGGTGAAGGTCCACATATCGTGCAAGGTCCAAATAATGGGTTTACCTAGACCAATTAGCTTTTCTAAGTCGCTTAACGACAAAAAACCAAAGTTAATCCAATGTAAATGCAATACATCTGCCTCTCGAACAGCCGGGTGTTGGCTAATATCAACACCAACTCGAGCAGGTGAAAACGCAAATCTGACTTGTTTGGAGCGTTCATGAGGCCAAAACAAGGCTCTTTCAGCCGCAAAACGTGCAAAAGCAACTTTCTGATTTCCAACGGCTTTGACACAAACCTGATGCCCCGTTTGCTGATGCACCAACATCGTTGCTTCTACAGATTGCGTTGATAGGGCTTTCAACAACCGAGAAGCCGCTACCCCAGCACCACCAAAAGTATCAAACGTCGAAAGGAGGGTTACTTTCATCAATGGGGTTGACCTTTTTCGCCTGTCTTTAAATTTTCTGAATCAAAAGGCTGCATTTCGCTGCTATTTCATTCGGTATCCAACGATATTGAGCTGTAAATCCATGAGGTTATTATCTCGATAACGATGATTCACAAATGGCGCCGACCGGTGCTGATTGGTATCAATGTAATAACGAAAACCATTTTTGGTAAAAATCGCCAATAATTCTGCTAAATACTGAGGTTGGCCAATGTAAGCATGATATTCAACAAACAAATTTTCAACATGTTGCAATACATCTTGACAATCGGCAAGTACTTCGGTTTCGGCACCTTCAATATCAATTTTCAAAAAATCAATATGCGATTCTTGCTCCAAAATACTACGCAATCGTACTGAAGGAATCGTCTGAGCATTTCCATCGGTCTTGATACTTCCACCATCGGCTCCATCAGAAGCGAACGTTACACCCAAATCGTCCTTCCACACTGCTTTTTCTACGATTTCGACCCCTTGAATACCATTTGTTTCTAAATTTTTTTTCAAATAATTGGCAATTGTAGGGTCTGCTTCAAACGCCGTGATGTGTGCGTGAGGAAACAGTTTTTTGAAGTATAAAATACTAACACCGACGTTTGAACCACAATCCAAAATACGTGGAGCTGAGTGCTTACTTGAAAAGCGGTACAGTTCATCCACGAAAATCTCTTTGAACTGCCAACAAAACGAAAACGCATCAGGTACTTGCAGCTGATAGCTCCAAAAGCGAACGGTAGTAGGCTGATAGCGAGGCACATCCGCATATTTGCGAAACAAGGTAAGCATTTGCCTGCCCATAGGCGATTTAAACGCATGGTAGGGTTCTTTCAGAAGGTAGCGTAACCAATACATCCTTGTTTGATAGAGTGGGCTGAATGTTAAACTCCGGGGGTTGGTGCGTTATTCTCCCCGTTTGACTTTGTTTTTTTTGCTTTTTGAGCTGCCAACAGTCGTTTTTTCTTGAGCCGTTTGACGGATTCATCCAATTCAGGAATCGGATTTCCGATCAAATCACGAATGACTACCGATGCACAGGCTCCTCCAAAAGCCGCTGGTAAATACGAAATGGTTCCATAAGCCGAGCGCTTAAAATTGCTTCCGTCTGTTCGCATCAACGACTCCCGCATGACCTTTTCGGTCGAATACACAGCCTTGATACCCTGCGTAATGCCATATTTTTTAAGACGTTTGCGCACATACTGCGCCAACAAACATTCTCGGGTTTCAAACAAATCGGCTACTTGCAGCTTGGTTGGGTCTAACTTCCCTCCTGCGCCCATCGAACTCACGATGTTGTACCCCTTCCGATAGGCTTCTGAAAGCAGTGTCACCTTGGGAGTAATACTATCAATACAGTCCATCACATAGCTGTAGGGTTGTATCAAGACAATGTCTCGAATCGCAGCTGGACGGAGAAATTCCTTGATTACGTGCAGTTTAAGTTCGGGGTTAATAGCCAACAAGCGTTCGGCCATGATGTCGGCTTTTGAGACGCCATGATTGGTAGCCAACGCAGGCAGTTGCCTATTTCGGTTGGTGGGATCCACTACATCGCCATCCACTATGGTCATTTCGCCAACCCCAGCACGGGCAATGAATTCAGCTGCAAAAGAACCCACTCCACCTAGACCAACTACCAACACATGGGCATTGACCAAGGCATCTAGTTTTTCTTCGCCAATGAGGAGGGTAGTACGGGACAGCCAAGCTCGATTATTCAACAGATTGGTAATTAGAGAGTTAAACACATTTTTTGCTCATATCGATGGATGAACTATTCGTTGAAAATTCTGCCAGCACTGGGCTTTCAACTCCTCAACAGAACAATTCAATCGCTCGGAAGCAACGGCAAAGATAGCCAAAATCGGTACGTTTTGGTCATCTGTCTCTAAAAACAAACGTTCGATTGGAATGCGTTTGATGGACTGAGAGGCATTTGAACCAGGATGCCTCAACGCCGCTCCCAACGAAAAATAAAATCCGTTTTTGAGTAATTGTTCTAAAATTATTAGGTTGTTATTGAATCCGTGAATGATAAGAGGAACTGTAGGTTTTACTTGTTTTTTGATAGCAATCAACTCTGGAAATGCTTTAACACAATGAATAATCACTGGCTTTTGAAGATGTTCGGCCCATTTTAGTTGCGCTATAAAAATCTTTTCTTGCATTTTTATCGACACATTCACCGTTCTATCGAGGCCACACTCACCAATAGCAAGCACGTTGTTTCGTTCGGTTTCTTTTTTTACCAATGCTATTTCCGCTTCTATTTTTTGTTCGTGAATGAACCAAGGATGAATACCCAGCGAAAAGTAAGTCGAAGGCTGCTCTAATAACAATACCTCTTCCAATCGAAGATTGTAAAGGCCGATTTCGGCACTGGAATAGACGGGAGAATGGCTATGTAGATTAACAAAAAGCATAGGTTTAGCCAAATCGTTGCGGAAATGCGTGGGTTTATGTAGTTTTGACCGAAGATTGTTGCCCGAAATTTATGTCAAAAAAGAACAAAAATCTCCCGAACACCCCAAAACCTTCTGTTACTAAGCCTGTTTCTCGTCCAGTTGTTAGCAAAACAAAGGCATCTACGCCGCTGATAGCCGTAGAATATGATTATCTATGGGCTTTGGTAACTGCCCTATTTGCAGGAGCCTTGTACGCCATCACCTTCCGCCACGAATATGTGTTGGACGATGCCGCAGCCATTACCTATAATAATTATGTCCAAGAAGGATTATCAGGAATCCCCAAGTTAATGAAAGTGGATTTTTGGTTTTTTATGAACCTCAACTTGGGTTATTATCGTCCATTGTCGCTCATTACCTTTGCCATTGAGCAACAGTTTTTTGGAGATGACCCTCACATCCGGCACGTTGGTAATGTCATTTTTTATGCTTTGACTGGCTTTTTCCTTAATTTATTATTGCAACGCTGGTTTCACAATCGCCACAAGTGGTTTGCGTTGTTAATTGGCCTTCTTTTCATTGCCCATCCTGTCCATACCGAGGTGGTCTCTAACATCAAAAGCCGAGATGAATTATTGAGCTTTTTGAACATGACGGCTACTCTGCTGCTTTTCACCACGTATTTGGACACTCGTCAACTCAAATACCTTGGCTGGAGTTGTCTGACTTTTTACATGGCCTACCTTTCTAAGGAATCGTCAATTACTACCTTGGGTATTATTCCGCTGATTGCTTATTTTATGCGAGGCGAAAGCATCAAGCAATCGCTAACTCGACTTTTGCCCTATTTGGGCGTAACGCTCCTTTTCTTTATGCAGAAAATGGCGCTTTTGGGTACTATCAGTGGCAAACCGCCAATGGACCAAATGGTTTATCCTTATTTCTTGGACAAAACTCGCTTCGTCTCCATGTTCAAGCAGTTTGCTTACTATATCAAAATTGTGTTGGTGCCACATCCACTCATTTATGATTATTCGTACAATCAAATGCCGTCTGGTTCGTTGTCTGACCCTATCACATGGGCTGGTATTGTATTATTTTTGGGCTTAGCATATCTGACTATCAAAGGAATACAACAACGGAGCCTCTGGGGTTTTGGCTTGGCCTTGTTTTTTGCGACCTTGCTTCCAGCCCTTGCTTTTACCATTTCGAGAGGGGGTATTATGGCTGAGCGTTTTCTATATTCGCCTATTCTTGGGTTTTCTATTATTGGCATTTGGGGAATGTTTACTCTCGTCAAATCCAGCAACGTAACGGTTGACAGTTCACAAGAATGGTTGAAGGCAAACCTCATCCCTACCAGTATTTTGGGGGCTTTGATAGTAGTCTATAGTATCAAAACGGTTGTTCGAGCCAACGACTGGAAAGATGAAATTACCCTTTTTAAAGCAGACGACACCCACACTCAAAACAACTCTAATGCTCGTAAGCACCTCGGAGACAGTATTATCAAATTAGCAATGGCAGAAAAAGACCCTGCTAAAAACCAAAAACTTTTTGATGAAGGTGTAACGAACCTCAAAAAATCTATTGGTATTTATCCCATGTACGGAGAAGCCTATTTTGGGCTTGGATATGCCTATCATAATGCCCTTAAACCCAACTTCGACTCTGCCAAGTATTACTACAAATTAGCGATTGAACGCACTCCTCGTTTTGTAGTGAGTTACAACAACTTAGGGGTAATTTATGAACTTTCAGGGAGGAAAGACTTAGCTTCTTACTGGTACAACATGGCCGTTCGGGTTAATCCAAATTATGAAAACTCTCAAAAAAACTTAACCCGACTCCGTGCAGAGGGAGTTGATTTCCCTATGTTGCCTGATAGTATTTTGAGAAAATATTAAAATCACCTACACAAATAAAAAGAGGTAATGAACAGTTGTAGTTCATTACCTCTTTTTTATCGTTGTCCATTCTCTAAAAGTGTCACTTTTATTTTTCTGCTTTACTCGCATTAGCACAGTATCGGTCCACATAAGGCTGAACCCATTTTTGGCCCAAACTCACTAAATAATTCCAATCTTTGCAGGCTTTGTCAAATTGATTAAGCATTTGATAAGACGCTCCTCTGTTGAAATACGCTTTTATGTAGTTAGGGTCTGCTTCTATCACCTTTGTAAAGATTTCAATAGCGCCTTGGTAATTTTTCTTTATATATTTATCAATTCCTTCCATAAAAAGGTCTTGAACTTCGCCTTCATTTAACCTTTGTCGGTCAAACTGCTTGCCGTAGGCATATTCATAACGCACCAAACATTTTACAGGATGATTGTCCAACTCCGCCGCAATCCATCTGCCTGCTGTATTTTGAATGGCCGAAATAATTTTCTCATTCAGCGACCGATCTGTACTGCTGTTCACTCGAATGTCTTGTAGTTCACCTTGTTTATTTACAACAAAACTGACTCGAAAGCGTCCATTTTTTGGCTTTTTAAAGGTAAAAAACTCCTCAATTTCAGCATAGGATTGTCCATATACTTCTTCAAAAACACTCAATTGCATCTGCTCCGCCTTGTATTTGGGGCAAACAAATTGATTCATCTGAAACACAGTATCGGTCAGGCCAGCCCGCATATAAGGATAGACAAACTTTTCATTGATGAGTTGCGAAAGTGGCTTTTGGCTTTTTATAAAATGAAATCGAGTTAAATCATAGTCTTTCTTGCCAATCAATTGGTCATGAATGACCAATTCATCCGAATTAACATATACTAATTTATAGAATAACTCGGTGGCTATCACAATGGTACTGTCTTTTGGCGAAAACTGATAATCATACACATATTTGCCATTGGGCGATACCACAGTGGCATGTTTCAATGAATCAAAAGCCATAATCATGTCTTGATTTAGCTCTGAACTGAGTGCTCGACTCCCATCTTTCATATCCACTTTAGCCAAATACCAAGTACCTTGAAGCACATCTGAATAACGCCGAACTTTGTTTTTGGGTCTGAGTAATTCCTGCGTTTGGGCATAGCTACCTACCCACATAAAAGTGAAAAACAATAAAAAAATAGATTTAAACATTGGCTGATCTGTATTGGTATGATGTCGAATCTGGGGCAAAACCTTGCTCGTCAATTGCCAGAAAAAACGCATAAATATATTTCTATTCGATTTACATTAAAAGTCTATCCTCATTTTCCTTCATTTCAGCTAACTTTGCAGATTAACTGACCAGACCTAATTGGTCTGGTATTATCTATGAATGAATCGCTAATTTCGATTCCAACAAAACAGTACAAGCAAGCATAAATGAAAATTTCTCTTAACTGGCTCAAAGAATACATTGATATTGATGTTTCGCCCGAAGAATTAGGAAAATTATTAACCAGTACTGGTCTTGAAGTAGAGAGTATCGAACCTATCGAAGCTGTAAAAGGTGGCCTCAATGGTGTGGTGTTGGGAGAAGTGTTGACTTGTGAGCCCTTTATGGTCAAAGAAAAACAACTCAGTCTTTGTACCGTTCATATTGGAACCGACGAACCCTCAACCATTGTCTGTGGGGCAGCCAACGTTCGGGCCGGTCAGCGAGTGGTGGTAGCTACCGTAGGTGCTACACTCTATCCCGCTGGTGCCGAAGAAGGTTTTACTATTGCCAAACGTAAGGTATATGGCCATCCATCAGAGGGAATGATTTGTGCTGAAGACGAATTAGGTCTAGGTACCGACCATAGTGGTATCCTGGTGCTTGATACTGACTTACCTAATGGCACTCCAGCTACCACCTATTTTAATTTAGAACCTGATTATTTAATTGAAATAGGCCTTACCCCTAATCGAGCCGATGCGGCTTCTCATATTGGCGTGGTGAGGGATTTAGCAGCCGTCTTACATAAATCTATTTGCTGGCCTGATGTATCGGGCTTTCAGGTAAATTCTAATGAGTACCCCGTCGAATTAATTGTCGAAGACGCCGAAGGTTGTCCTCGATTTTGTGGAGTTACTATTGATGGAGTAGCGATCCAAGAATCTCCCGAATGGCTCAAAAAAAGATTGTTAACCATCGGACTCCGTCCGATAAACAACGTGGTGGACATCACCAATTTTATCTGCCATGAACTGGGTCAACCCATGCACGCCTACGATTGGCACGCCCTTGCCGACCAGAAAATTGTAGTCAAAAATGCTAGAGAAGGTCAAAAATTCACCACGTTAGACGGTGTAGAGCGTACGCTTTCGGCCCATGACCTAATGATTTGCGACGGTCAAAAACCGGTTGGTATTGCTGGGGTGTTTGGAGGGTTTCACTCCGGTATCAAAGAAAGTACGACTCGTGTTTATTTGGAAGTAGCGTATTTTGACCCAGGTAAAATTCGGAAAACGGCTCAACGTCATGGATTAAAGACTGATGCATCTTTCCGTTTTGAACGAGGTACTGACCCTAACGCCAAATTGTACACCCTACAACGGGCAACTCTGTTGATTCAAGAGCTTGCAGGCGGTGTTATTGCCTCAGAAGTCACTGACTTTTACCCCAATCCGATACCTAAAGCGCAGGTCAATGTGACACGGCGCAATATTAATCGCCTAATTGGCAAGGAGTTACCAAAAGAACTCATCAAAGAAATCCTACAGTCTCTTGATATTGAAGTCGCCGATGAAACTGCCGATGGCTTCACCGCTATTGTAGCTACGTATCGGGTAGATGTGTTGCGTGAAGCCGATATTGTAGAAGAAATTTTGAGAATTTATGGCTTTGATAATGTGGAGCTTTCTAGCTCGCTAAGTTCTGATTTCTTAGCAAGTTTTCCCAAAAAAGACAAAGACAAAACACAGTTCCGCCTTACACAACTGTTAGCAGGAAGTGGTTTTCAAGAGATTTTCAGCAATTCACTTACCAGACCTGCCTATGCCGAGGCAATCAAGGATGAGCTTTTGGGCGAAAACGTTGAAATCTTGAACAAACTTTCAGAAGATTTAGGCGTACTCAGGCAATCAATGTTGTTTTCGGGCTTAGAAGCGTTGGCTTACAACATCAACCGTCGTCAGCGTGATTTGAAGTTTTTTGAATTTGGCAAAACGTACCATCTCATCAATGGAAAGTATGTCGAAAAATCACATTTGGCCTTGTTTATTACCGGAAACACGGCCAACGAAACATGGCAACAAAAAAGTCGTGCTGTCACCTTTCATGATTTGGCATCGGTAGTACAACGGGTACTGGCCAAAATGAATATTCGGGACGTTGAAACGAAAGAAACCGAAAACAGTACCTTGGCTTATGGTATTAGTTATGTAGTCAATAAAAAAGAAGTCGTTTCGATAGGTCTGGTAAAGCCTACCTTAGCAAAACTTTGCGATATTAAGCAACCCGTTTTTTATGCTGATGTGGACTGGGACTACTTGCTTCGCCAGCATCAAGCCGACGTGGTTTATCAGGAATTGAGCAAGTACCCTGAAGTCCGTCGAGATTTGTCTTTGTTGGTAGATAAGTCGGTTAGTTTCAAGCAAATTCGTGACATCTCGCAAAAGCATGAACGCAATTTATTGAAAGCCATCAACGTTTTTGATGTTTATGAGGGCGACAACATAGGGGCCGACAAGAAGTCGTATTCAGTGAGTTTTATTTTGCAGGACTTTACACAAACCTTGACCGATGCGGTTATTGACAAAACCATGCAACGCTTGATGAATGGCTTTGAACGTGAACTCGGTGCTGTGATTAGAAAGTAAAAATAGTATGAACGATTTCCGCCAAATAGACAAGCAATTGAGTGACCTTGCGCTTCAACTGGAGCGTTTGGTGGAAGAGCATCGTGCCCAAAAATACAAAGTCCGAGCGCTGGAACGACAAAATTCTCAACTCGAAGCCGAGAATCAGCAATTGCAATTACAGGTGAAACAATTGCAAAAAAATCAGGCGAAATTTCAGGAGTATTTTCACAATTCGGATAAAATCACTAAAATTGTCAGCAATAAACTAAAAGAAACAGACCATTTAGCAGAACTAAAAACTCAAGTTGATACATACATTCGGGAAATTGAGCGGTGTATTCAGTATCTAAACCAATAAAATCGGTCATCATGGAGCAGGAAAAAACAGTGTCCATCTTCTTGAAGATTGCGGGTTTAGAGCTACCACCCATAGAAGCCTCGCCCGATATGGAAGCCAAGTTGCGTGAGACAAAAAAGACCATTGAGAATTTCGTTATTCAAATCAAAAATCAAGATGGTTTTACAGGAGCAAGTTTACTTGAGCGGTTGGCTATGTACGCCGTACATAGCTCCGTAAAAGTGCTTGAACTGGAAGAAGAAAACCAAGAGTTACGGAAATACTTGTCGCAGCGCCTTAAAAACTTAGAAAGCATCATTCGTGATGCTTCCAACTAATAATCAACTGGTTACAATTTGGTTTTTACGTCAAAACACTCGGTGCAGTTGAGTCAGTGCTTGTTGAGCGTATCAGTGTTTTGCGTTTCGCATAAACAAGTTAGCGTTGCGTGAGATAAAGTCAGTGGTTGAGCCACAAACGCTAAAATGAAGAAAAAAGTAGTTCGCACTGAAGTGTGTTTCATCGTAGATAAGATTATCTAAACTACATTTTTCATTTTGGCTACTTGTTCACATACACCTTTCATGGCGCCTTACCAAGTTGCATTCTTTTGCTAAATAATTGGCCTGTTTTAACCATTCACACTATAAAAAGATAGGTTAAAATGACCACAACTTCCCTGATTATCACCATCATAACCGACATACTGGGTGTGGTGATAGGCTTGTTTTTAGCTCGTTTCCTTTTCCAAAAATCCCGAAAACAGCAAGAAGAAGATGCTCATATTCGAGCTTCGGAGATTATTAAAAATGCCGAAGAAAAAGCCGAAACGCTAAAGCAACAGCGTATGCTTGAAGCTAAGGAACGTTTCTTGAAGCTGAAAAGTGAATTTGAAGAAGATTCGAACCGTAAAAAGCAAGTTATTCTTCAGAACGAGCAAAAAGTACGAGAAGGCGAAAACCGCATTAAGGAACGAGAACGACAACTTTCGCAACAACAAGAGCAAACCAAGCGCAAAGAAGACGAGCTGGATAAACTCAAAAATCAGCTTTCGCAACAAACCGAAGTAGCGAACCGCAAACGAGAAGAAGCCGAAAAAATGTTGGCTTCGCAAGTACAAGCGCTCGAAAAAATTGCCAGCCTTACCGCCGAAGAAGCCCGTCAACAATTGATTGATGCCCTCCGTGCCGACGCCGAAAGTAGAGCTTCTGCTTTTGTAAAAAGTACCGTTGAAGAGGCTAAACTTACCGCTACGAAAGAAGCGAAGAAAATCATCATCGAGACGATTCAACGAACCGCTGCCGAGCAAGCCATTGAAAACTGTGTGTCGGTATTCAATATTGAATCAGACGATGTGAAAGGCAAAATCATCGGTCGAGAAGGACGCAATATTCGTGCGCTGGAGTCGGCAACTGGTGTCGAAATCATCGTGGATGATACACCTGAGGCTATTGTTATTTCTGGATTTGATCCAGTACGTCGTGAAATCGCCCGTTTGTCGTTGCATCGCTTGGTGCAAGATGGTCGGATTCACCCAGCCCGTATTGAAGAGGTCGTAGCCAAAACTAAGAAAAATATCGAAGACGAAATTGTCGAAATCGGTGAGCGTACGGCCATTGATTTAGGCATTCATGGCCTCCATCCCGAGTTGATTCGGATGGTGGGTCGGATGCGCTTCCGCTCGTCGTATGGTCAGAACTTGCTGCAACACTCTCGTGAAGTAGCCAAATTGTGTGCTACGATGGCCGCAGAGTTGGGTTTAAATGCCAAACTGGCCAAACGAGCAGGACTTTTGCACGACATCGGCAAAGTATGGCACGAAGAACAGGAACTTCCACACGCCTTGTTAGGGATGCAATTGGCCGAGAAATACAAAGAAAACCCAGAAGTTTGTAATGCGATTGGTGCACACCACGACGAAATTGAAATGAAATATTTGATTTCACCAATTATTCAGGTTTGTGATGCCATCAGCGGCTCACGCCCAGGTGCTCGTCGTGAAATGATGGAAAGCTACATGCAACGCCTCAAAGAACTCGAAGCATTGGCTATGGGCTTCAATGGGGTATCGAAATGCTTTGCGATTCAGGCAGGCAGGGAGTTACGGGTGATTGTGGATTCTGATAACGTAACCGACGACAAGGCAAGCCAATTGTCATACGATATTTCGCAAAAAATTGAAAAAGACATGCAGTATCCAGGCCAAATCAAAGTAACGGTAATTCGTGAAATGCGTTCGGTATCTTATGCCAAATAACAGTATTCGTTATCACTTTAAAGGGAGTGGTTTGGCAGAAAAAAGCAAAAAGTAGGGTACAACTTTGAGCAAAACTTCTCCCAAATGGCTTCTTGACATAATAAAAACGCTCCGATGTTGGTACATTCGGAGCGTTTTTAGTAGCTTTCGACAAAATATGCCTGACTGATGAATAAGTTAGTAATTTGTCTGCTTGTACTTGGAATTTTGATAGGCTGCCAGACTCGTAAAAACGAAAATACAAAAGGCCAGCCAGTGGGCGATGCTTTGTATTTGGAAGATTTGCTCAATGTAAAAAACCATGAAGAACTCGTTCAGCGCTTTGGGGCAGCCAATGTAAAAAAAGACACCATGATTCCTGGCCCCGAGGGCACTACGCTCAAAGGCACCTTACTATTCCCAGGTACCGACGACGAAGTAGAAGTTTATTGGGCCAATGACTCTACCTATGAGTCGCTTCGCAATGCTCGTATTTTAGCCAAATTCAACAATAGCGAAACACCGACCTTTACTACTCGTTGGCAAAGCCGCAGTGGATTAAAACTGGGCCTAAACTTGGCTCAAGTACTAGAATTGAATGAGAAAGACTTTTTACTTTCGGGCTTGGGTTGGGACTATGGCGGCTATGTAAGCGACTGGCAAAAAGGAAAATTAGACGAAAAACAGCTTCAAGCTCGTTTTATAGAACAAGGTAACAATCAACTGACCGAAGCCGAATCTTCCACCATTATGGGTGACCAATCGGTGAGTTCATCGGCACCTGCTCTCAAAAAGATTACGTTGGTGGTTTCTGAAGTCGGCGTTTATGTACCTTCAAAAGAATAACGTCGTCTGATTATCGTGTTCTCCTTGCTGATTGCCAGCTGTAGTTCTGCAATGGCATCACACTCATTTCAGCTTCTCATTTTCGAGATGGCGGGTGGCATCTCGAATATTTTTTTTCTCCAAGTTTTTGACAAACGCCTCGGTCAAATTGACACCTGTTTGGTTGGCCAAACAGATCAATACCCATAGTACATCGGCCATTTCGTCTCCGAGGTCTTTGTGTTTGTCTGATTCTTTTTCGGATTGTTCGCCATAACGCCGTGCCATGATTCGGGCCACCTCCCCTACTTCTTCGGTTAAGATGGCCATATTGGTCAGTTCGTTAAAGTAGCGTACCCCTACAGTTTTGATCCAGTCATCTACTATTTTTTGAGCCTGTTCTATGGTCATGTTGTGAAATATTTATTACTTGTTGACTATTGATGAAAAACCTATTCTGCTTTTAAGAAGGCTTATCTTTTTTTAAACCCTCTCTACATCAAAGGTGTTTCGGATGAAAACAAGCGAAACACCTTTGATTTTTTCCTTCATGTTCAAAACGCTTTCAAACCAACATATAGTGATTGTCCCTATTTGATTAAATCTTATTCTTAGTATCCATCACAATCGTGACAGGGCCATCGTTGGTCAGTGAGACTTTCATATCAGCACCAAATTCACCTGTTTGAATAGGCTTGCCCAAGTCTTGGCTCAACTGCATAATCATCTGCTCATACAAGGGTATTGCTACCTCTGGACGAGCGGCTTCGATAAAACTGGGGCGATTTCCCTTTTTGGTACTGGCATGAAGTGTAAATTGACTAATCAACAAAATGGAGCCGTTGACTGCCTGTAAGTCGAGGTTCATTTTGCTTTCTGTGTCGTTAAACACTCGCAAACCGACTATTTTTTTGGAAAGCCAAAGAAGGTCTTCGTGCGTATCTGCATGAGTTATGCCTAACAAAACCAAAAAACCAGTTCCGATTTGCCCCTTGATTTCACCCTCAATGCGTACTGAAGCTTCCGAAACTCGTTGAATTACTGCAATCATTTCTGTTCGATAAATGTGCCTTCTTACTTCTGCAAAAGGTCTTTTTATAGATTATACAACAAATAAGCAATTCCGAAATAGACACTATACCCTAAAAAGTCGTTGGCGGTCGTGATGAACGGGCCTGACGCTACCGATGGATTGACACCAAAACGGTTTAAGATAATAGGCGTAATAGTACCCGTAAACGACGATAATAGCACCACCGAAAAAAGTGAAACCGAAACTACAGTGGCTAATTTGAGTGGATGTCCTAATAGTAAAAATGTCACTAAAAACACGAAAGTGCTAATAAGGAGGCCCTTCAACAGGGCAATCAAGATGATTTTGAACAAACGTTGTGGGTAGCCTATTTCCATCCCCGATTTATCAGATAAAATCTGAACCATAAAAGACGATGTCTGGATGCCTACATTTCCACCTGTGGAGCCTACAATCGGAATGAACAAAGCTAAGGCTGGAATCATGCGGAGCAAATCGTGTTCAAAAATCCCCAAGAACTTGGCTGCAGCCAAACTCCCCATCATCCCGATGGCTAGCCAAGGTAATCGGGCTTTGGTAATATCCCAAACTGAATCGTCTTCTTCTACATCGGCCGAAACCCCCGTAATGGCCTGAATATCTTCCTGGGCTTGTTCGGTGATGACGTCGAGTACGTCGTCAATGGTGATGCGACCCAGCAAGCGGTTTTGCACATTCACCACCGGAATCACCTCCAAGTTATACTTTTGCATGGTATCGGCTACTTCTTCGGCAGAGTCGTAGGTATGCACAAAAATGATGTCATCATCGTAGATATTCTCGATTTTGGAACCTCGTTTGGCCAAAATAATACGCTTCAACGACACGATTCCGAGCAGGGTACCATCGTCGTCCACCACATAAACGGCATAGACTTTCTCGACATCTTCAGCCTGACGACGAATCTCCTCCACACACTCCGTTACGGTCTGCTTTACGTTGATTTTGACCAACTCTTTCTGCATTAGACCACCAGCACAGTCTTCTTCGTAAGGTAACAAATCCAACACAAAGCGAGCTTGCTCACGGTCTTCGAGCAAGGCAATCACTTCTTCCCGAATCTGAATAGGTTGCTCTTTGAGCAAGTCCACCGCATCATCAGAGTCAAGAATGTTAACATATTTAGCGATTTCTTTGGAGGAAAAATGCTTCAAAAAATCCAACTGAATGTCTTCTTCTAACTCCGAAATAATCTCGGCACCCACCTCCACATCCAACAGCCCCAACACATAATGCGCTTTTTTACCGTCGAGTTCGCTCAGAATACTTGAAATATCGGCGGGATAGAGTTCTTCCATCTCAGCCTTAATCAGCGCCTCATCCTCTTGCTCAATGGCGGTTTCGAGATGTTCAATGTACTCTTTGGTTAGTTCAAACGGCATGATTGGAAGTGCTTATCATCAACAATGCTTCAAAGTTCACTCCTTCTGGGTACTTTTCAAAACTAAAGCTGCTGGGAGTGCCAAATTGGGGAGAAATAATATAACAATGCGTTGAATTAACCGACAAACTACTTAGAACTTGTTTAAACTTTCGGAGAGAGCCTTTATTGTCATCCATTTAAAAGCTCAGTAAGAATAAGCAGACGTTCCACTTTTTTGAAAAGTGGAACGTCTGCTTGAATCACTCATCTCATTCAGGAAATTGCGCAATTTCTCCTACACTTCTCTATAAAAATCCAACCTTTTCCTTTAAAAATGCTTTTCTTTGTCAAACTTCTGAGTTACGGAAGTGCCATTCAAAATTCCACCTATGATGAAACGTTTATTTTATGCTTGTCTGGTTGGCCTTGTGCACACTTGTGTACAGGTAGCCGCCGCTCAAACTCGCCTGCACATTGCTTCGCCAGACCAATCGGTACAATTACAAGTACAAATTTCGCCACAAGGACTGGCTACGTATCAACTCCATTACAAAAACAAACCTGTTTTAAAGCCTTCTACGCTCGGTTTTGTGTTGAGCAAACCAGCTGTACATCTGCAAAAATGGTCTATTGCCCAAGTGGACTCGACAACGGTTGACGAAACTTGGCAGCCCGTGTGGGGGGAAGTCAGCAGCATTCGGAATCATTACCGCCAATTGACTGTCCAACTCAAAGACCTTTCAGGCTCAGGTATTCTGATGAATGTTATCTTTCGAGTTTTTAATGATGGGCTAGGCTTTCGATATGAGTTTCCCGAACAACCTAACTTCAAGCACTTTGTAATAGCTGACGAAAAAACACAATTTCAACTCGCAGGTAACCATAAAACTTTTTGGATTCCAGGCGATTACGACACCAACGAATATCTTTACAATACCACTAAGCTCAGCGAAGTGGAGGCCATCAAAGCATCCAATCGGGAAACGGACATTGCCTTGAAGTCACCCATCGGCCCGAATGCGATTCAGTGCCCGTTGATGATGAAAACAGCCGATGGGCTTTACATCAATATTCACGAAGCGGCACTAGTCAATTACCCCGCTATGAATTTGCTGCTCGATAAGAGCACTTTTACGCTGACTTCGACGTTGGTTCCCGATGCGGTGGGCAATAAAGCTTATTTACAAACTCCTGCTAAAACCCCTTGGCGCACGATAGTGGTTAGCGATAAAGCCACGGAGATTTTGGCCTCAAAACTCATTCTAAACCTCAATGACCCTTCTAAATTGACCGATGTGTCTTGGATAAAACCTCAGAAGTTCATTGGGATGTGGTGGGAAATGCACACAGGAAAGGCCACTTGGGAAAAGGCAAGTGGAAAGCACGGCGCCAACACCGCCAATGTGAAAACCTACATAGACTTTGCGGCTCAACATGGTTTTGATGGTGTGCTGGTAGAAGGTTGGAACGAAGGCTGGGAAGATTGGTTCGGCAACTGGAAAGAAAATGTATTTGATTTTATTACGCCCTATTCTGACTACAACTTAGATGAACTCACAGCCTATGCAAGGCAAAAGGGCGTGCGCATCATCATGCACCACGAAACGTCAGGTTCGGCAACTAACTACGAACGCTGGATGGACAAAGCCTATCGCTATATGGTTGACCATCAGATTAATACCGTAAAAACGGGCTATGTGGGCAAAATTATTCCTCGTGGCGAACACCATGACGGTCAGTGGATGGTAAACCATTATGAACGGGTAGCTCAAAAGACTGCTGAATACAAAATCATGCTCGAAGCACACGAGCCCGTACACCCAACGGGTTTGCACCGGACCTATCCTAATTGGCTGGCCAACGAAGCAGCCCGAGGCAATGAATTTAACAATGCGCCCAAACTGGGTTTAGTACCTGAACATGAGACTATTCTACCTTTCACTCGATTAATGGGAGGCCCCATGGACTATACGCCAGGATTTTTTCATTTTCAACTCAATCAGTACGATGCTTCTCGCACCACCCGAGTGCGAACTACTTTAGCCAAACAATTGGCCCTGTACGTAACCATGTACAGTCCGCTTCAAATGGCAGGAGATTTCCCTGATAATTTCAATAAACATCTGGATGCGTTTCAGTTTATTAAAGACGTCCCTGTTGACTGGCAAGACACCAAGATATTGGAAGCAGAGCCGGGCGATTTTATTACCATTGCTCGCAAAGACAAACAGAAGCCCAACTGGTTTATTGGAGCTATTACAGACGAAAACCACAGGAATACCTCACTTCAATTGGATTTTTTGGATGATGGTGCTACTTACCAAGCTACTATTTATCGAGATGCTGATACTGCCGACTGGAACACCAATCCAGAAGCTTATGTAATTGAAAAAAAGACGGTTACCAAACAATCAATTTTGGCCTTGAAACTGGCTAAAGGAGGAGGTTGTGCGATTAGTTTGGTAAAACAGTAAAGACGATAATTGGGCAATTAGGGGGTTGAACCACATAGAAAATCAATCTTGTACTTATGTGGTTCAACTTATTTTTGCGCTTAGATATTGCCAATTTTGGCGAAGAAATAGCCCGGACCATCACTTGCCATTCCTTGATCGATAAGAAGCTCTTTGGTACACATTCGGATTGCACCCCTAACATAATTGTCACCCAATGTTTGGTAGTTCCATGTTGGAATATCTACCGAAAAGATGGTTTCGGTAGCAAACACTTGCTCTTTAAACTCAAAAGCTCCTTTGTAAATGAGCTGATCGTCCACTGCTATTTGCACTTGGTTGTTAGGCAAAAACGTGAGTCCTACATTCGGAATCTTTTCCACCACTCCAAACACACTGATTTTGTGCAGTTTCCAGATGCCTACCATCTGTAGTTGGATGGAGGCTTTGTCTTTGAGATAAGAATCTGGACCGCTGCAAGCTAAATGGGCGTATGGGTCGTCTTCTTGTGACTTTTTGCACGCTACGAGCACTCCAAAAATACTAAGAATAAGAATGAGTTTTTTCATGGCAATTGACTGTTAAATCGGTTTCTTTTACGACACTTTATCACCACAAAAGGTTGGATTCTATCGGTTAGCAGTTAGTTGAGTTAGCAATACAAACTCTGCCACACCTAATTGTTCGGCCCGTTTGTCAAGCAACGGATGATCAAACGTAATTCCTAATGGTTTTAAGGCATTACGCAAGGTTTTGCGACGTTGATTAAAGGCCGTTTTGACCACTTGAAAAAATAATTTCTCGTCACAATCGAGCTGAGTCGTGGCATTTCGACGCAGACGAATTACCCCTGACTGTACTTTGGGCGGTGGGTCAAAAGCGCCGGGAGGTACCGTAAAACTATACTCGATGTCGTAGAATGCCTGAAGCAACACGCTCAAAATCCCGTAATCTTTTTTGCCGGGAGGTGAGGCAATGCGCTGCGCCACTTCTTTTTGCAGCATACAGACTACTTCGGGCACTTGGTTATGTATTTCAAGAATTTTGAAAAAAATCTGCGAAGAAATATTGTACGGAAAATTACCAATGACAGCAAACGGTTGGTCAAAATGCTCCGTAAGATTCATCCGAAGAAAATCCTCTGAGAATATTCGACCTCGTAACGTGGGAAAATATTGTTGCAAATAGGTAACTGACTCACCATCAAGCTCTACAACATAGGTCTTCACTTCTTCTTTAGGAAGTAAATACTGCGTCAACACGCCCATACCTGGGCCAATCTCCAGTACAGATTCATAGCCTTGATGTAACGAAAGTAGGTTGACGATGCGTTGTGCAGCATGTAAATCTCTCAAAAAATGCTGACCGAGGTGTTTTTTGGCTTTTACTTTCATGAAGGTTGAAGCAGAAATGCCTTGAAAACAATCATTTGCCTTTCTTTGATGAGGCAGGTTGTCAAAATCTTAGTTTACAAAAGCATATTGATTCCTCAAAATTACGGCCTTTTTCGTACCTTTAAGTAATTATTTTGGATTATCATTACGACTCAATCAGAACTGAACACAAAATACGATGCGTTGGTCTTCAAAATCGAAGGAAGAGCTCCTCAAGGAAATCAAGAAATTAGAAAAAGAATTAGATGTTCTCACTGCAAACGATGCCACTCGTTTTCGCATCAAGGCCGATGCGCAAGCAGATTTGTATCGCACTGTAGAGCACCTCAATATGATTGGGATGACTGTCGAACGGGACGGGACGGTTTCGTATCTGAATCCGTTTGCAACCAGAGTATTAGGATGGGAAGAACAAGAACTCATTGGTAAAAATTTCTTTGAGGTGCTGGTGCCAGAAAACGAAAAAAAGCCACGCCTCGATGCTTTTTTACATGCGCTTTCGCAAGGAGGAATTTTTGACCAAAAAGAGCGCACCTTTTTGACAAAAAGTGGGCAAGTTCGGTACGTAAACCTCAACTCGATTATTTACAACAACCAAGGTAGTGACATCAAGTCGCTGACCTTGCTGGGCGAAGATGTAACCGACCAACGCTACATTCAAGTAGCGCTCAACCAGACGGCTTCGCAACTTCAAGACCTAGTGGACAACACCAGTGACTTGATTCAAATCATCAGCATGAGGGGGCGGTTTTTGTATGTCAACAAATCGTGGCGAGAAGCACTGGGCTATAATACCGAAGAAGTGCAGGGTCTCAATATAAGAGATGTCATCCATCCCGATTTTTTGGAGAAAACCTTAAATCTCTTCCAGCGCATCGAAAACGGAGAAGCACTCAATGATTTTGAAACGGTTTTACGCCGCAAAAATGGCCGTCGTTTGTTTGTGTCGGGGAGTGTCAACTGTCGCTATGAAAACGGTAAACCGGTGGCCTTTCGTTGTATTTTGCATAATACTACCGCCAAAGTACGTGCCGAGCGGGCTCAAAACTTGTATTATAGCATTGCTCAAACTACCATCAATAGTACCGACCTCAACGACTTGTACAGCCGGATTCACCAAGAATTGGGTAAAGTGATTGATGTCAAAAACTTCTTCATCGCCCTCTACGATTCGTCCAAAAGCTATTTATCATTTCCTTATTACGTGGACGAAGCGTTTGGGGGGCACATGCGATTTACCAAACGAAAACTTGGTAATGGCTTAACTGAATATGCGATAACGAAAAACAAACCGTTGTTTTTGACCGAAGCTGAAATCCATGACCTCGCCAATCGCAGAGAGGTGTATTTGTACGGACAAGTCCCCAAATGCCTTGTGTGTGTGCCACTTCGCATTGGCGAACAGCTCACGGGTATCATTGGCGTGAAGTCGTATGAGCGTACCAACAAGTATGATATTCGAGATTTGGAGTTGCTCGAATTCGTGTCGGGGCAAGTGGCCTTGGCTATTGCTCGTAAGCAAAGCGAAGAAATTCTCAACAAACAAACGGCTCGCCTAAATGCCATTTTTGAAAGCAGTTCGCACTTGATGTGGTCGGTCAATAAGCGTTTACAACTGACCTCATTCAACAAAGATTACGCCGATTTTATCAGAAAACACCTCGGCGAAGAACCTCAACTACGAGTCAGTCCAGAGCAATTGGGCTGGAGAATGATGAACCTCGAAAGTCGAAAGACCCTCGACGAAAAATACAAAGCGGCTCTAAAAGGCGAAGCACAACACTTTAATATTCAAATCAATAACGATAGTTCTACTGAAATCTGGTATGAAATTTACCTCAATCCGATTCTGCTAGAAGATGGCGTCATTGAAGAAGTCTCAGGTATTGCACGAGATATTTCGGACTTACGAAAGTATTCGGAGGAGCTTATTAAAGCGAAAGACGAAGCCGAGCATTCCCTAAAAGTAAAAGAGCGATTCTTGGCTAACATGAGTCACGAAATCCGAACGCCCATGAATGGGGTCATTGGGATGATTGACCTTCTGAGCGAAACGCAACTGTCGTCTGACCAGCGCAATTACGTGATGACAATCAAGAAGTCATCCGAAACATTGCTGAATATTTTGAACGACATCTTGGATTTGTCGAAGATTGAGGCTGGCAAAATGGTACTACACGAAGCCCCGCTTTCGCTCCAAGATTGGCTCGACAAACTTATTGCTCTCTTTAGTCAAGCCGCTCATCATAAAGGAAATAAATTATACTACACCATTGAAGAAGGGGTGCCGTCGTACATCATTGCGGACGAAACTCGCCTTTTACAAATCTTATCCAATCTTACTTCTAACGCCATCAAATTTACAGAGCATGGCAGCATCCATGTCAACGTAACAAAACTCTGGACCAAAGGCCGTTATCATAAGGTCAAAGTGGCCGTTCAGGATACTGGCGTTGGTATTTCGGAAGACAACTTGATGCAACTGTTCAATGCATTTGTGCAGGTAGATAGTTCGTTTACCAAATCGGCTGGTGGAACAGGCTTGGGCTTGGCTATCTCGAAACAATTGGCGCATCTGATGAAGGGCGAAACAGGCGTAGAATCCAAAGTAGGTGAAGGCAGTACGTTTTGGTTTACGTTTGAAACCAAAGAGACCACTATTGCACCGTCCTCGCAAAGCAGTGGTTCTGGAGAGTTTGTAGTTCAAAATTTCTTAGCCAGTTACGAGCCCTACCTACTGTTGGTGGATGACAACCAAGTGAACCGAACGGTAGCCAAGGAAATCCTCTCAAAAGCGGGCTGTGTGGTAGATACTGCCGATAGTGGTTTCAAAGCCATTGAATTGGTGGAGGCAAACAATTTTTCAGGCGATAAAGCATACGACCTGATTTTGATGGACATTCAAATGCCTGAAATGGATGGGGTAGAGACCACTCGCCGCCTTCGCAAAATCAATGGACTGACCCTTCCGCCTGTGATTGCCATGACGGCCTACTCCATGAAAGAAGACCGTGACAAATTCTTGAATGCTGGCATGGATGACTACGTGCCCAAACCGATTAGGGCCCAAAACCTTTGCCAAAAAGTAAAAGAATGGATGGACAAACAAACCGACACCGAGAGCATCCAGAAAGAAAAGGCGCTGCGTGTCAAGCAGTTAGAGAAAATAGAAGAAGTAACACACCCGGTTATTGACCAAGAAATTGTGGAACAACTCAAAAATTTAGGTGGCCTTGAAATGGTAATCGGGGTGTTTGAAGATTTTGAAAACGAGGCCCATCAGCAAATCACTGAGTCGAAAGAAGCGTTTACACACAACGATTTAAAAACGATTCAGAGCCATCTGCATACACTCAAAGGCAACGCAGGTACCCTTGGCTTGGCCCGCCTCCACGAGGCAACTAAAGCGCTTGAAGCCAAAACTAAAGTAGGGAATTTCAACACATTTGATGCTGAAATCACAAAGGTAGAAGAGGAATTCAAGATTTTTCAACAACGGTACAAAGGGTTCTTAGAAAACCTAGCTGCCGTTGCACAAGAGTAAAACCGAACCAATCGCAATGATTCAAACGGCGTGCTTTTCTCAAAAGTAGGCCGTTTTTTGTTCTCTCCTGAGCCGCAAGTACGGCTTTGATGACTCGGCTACCCCACATCCAAACCATCTTAAAATGTAACTATTTGAGGCAATGATAGTATTTTTTGAAACTCTATAAACTTTTCAATGTTTTTATTCCTTTTTTTACACTAACCATCTGAATTTGAGTTCTTAATTCTTTCGATTATGTCAATAAAAGTTGCCATTTCGCACAAGACTAGTTATAAGTTTGATAGAAGTGTGAGTTTATCGCCACATGTATTTAGACTTAGGCCTGCTCCCCATTCTCGCACCCCCATTGAGGGCTATTCATTCAAAATTTTTCCAGAAAAACATTTCATCAACTGGCAACAAGACCCTTTTGGCAATTTTCAAGCACGAGTTGTTTTTCCAGAAAAAACTACTGAGTTACGCCTCGAAGTGGAAGTAATTGCTAAGATGCAAGTCATCAACCCATTTGATTTTTTTGTGGAGGACTATGCCCAAAAGTTTCCGTTTCGGTATGATGAACTGCTTCAAAAAGAACTCACCCCCTACCTAGAAGCCAGAGAATCAGGCCCTTTGCTAACCGATTGGTTACAGGCAAACCAGCTTAGCGAAGCCATCAATACGGTTGACTTCTTGGTACACGTCAACCAGCTTTTATTCACACAGTTAGGCTACAACATTCGACTCGAACCGGGTGTACAAACTTGTGAAGAAACACTCCGTATCAAAAGCGGTTCGTGTCGAGATTTTGCGTGGTTGTTGGTTCAAATCTTGCGTCATTATGGTATTGCAGCACGGTTTGTGTCAGGGTATTTGGTGCAGCTCACTCCAGATGTCAAGTCACTTGATGGTCCTTCTGGTCCAGATGAGGATTTTACCGACCTCCATGCTTGGGCAGAGGCCTATGTACCCGGAGCAGGTTGGATTGGCCTCGATGCTACCTCGGGCCTGTTTGCAGGTGAAGGTCATATTCCACTTTGTTGCACACCCGACTTTGCCAGTGCTGCCCCCGTGACAGGCGCCACCGACATCTGCGAAGTCCAATTTGAATTTGATAATAAAGTATTCCGTATCCACGAAAACCCACGAGTGACTAAACCCTATTCGGAAGACCAATGGGCTTCTATCATGCAGGTGGGTGAAGCAGTGGAAAAAGACTTACAAGAAGGCGATGTTCGGCTCACCATGGGAGGCGAACCTACGTTTGTTTCCATTGATGATTACGAGTCGGCAGAGTGGAATTCTACAGCCGATGGCCCACACAAACGCCGCTTGGCGTATGATTTGGCCTTACGCCTCAAAAATCGCTTTGCGCATGGTGGTTTACTGCATTTTGGGCAAGGAAAGTGGTATCCGGGCGAGTTATTTCCTCGTTGGCAATATGGCCTTTATTGGCGCCAAGATGGGATTTCGATGTGGAAAAACGATGATTTAGTAGCCAAAGAAGGAACTACCCGATATAGTTTTTTGGATGCTGAATTGTTTGCCAAAGAACTGACTAAGTTTCTGGGAATTGATACCAACAACCTCACTCCCACTTACGAAGACCCCATCTTTTGGGCGTTGGAAGAAGGGAAACTTCCCGTCAATGTGGACCCTTTGGCAGTCAATTTGAAAGATTCGGTAGAACGCCAAACCTTAGCCCGATTATTAGAAAAAGGCTTAAACAATCCAGCTGGTTTTGTTTTACCGATTCGTTGGAACTATGATACTCAAACGTGGACGAGTTGCGTCTGGCAATTCCGTCGCAATCATTGTTTTTTAATTCCGGGCAACTCACCCATCGGCCTACGTTTACCGCTCAAATCGCTACCAACTACTGCCCCTAACCGACGAGAGTTCCCCGTAGAACGTAGCCCTTTTGAAGAGCTTCCAGACTTGGTAAGTTATGAACCAATCGTGCAGAACCGATACGGCACCATAGCGCCAAACTACCAAGCTCCGCACCGAAACCCGCCCAAACCTGACGAAGAGGAAAAAGGCAAAAAAGCAGAACAAGACGAACAAAACGCCGACAAACAGTTACTGTTTGAGGTAGATACATTCCCAACAGCTCTTTGTGTGGAAGAGAGAGAAGGAGTTATCTATATTTTCTTACCTCCTACCGACTACCTGGAGCATTTTCTGGACCTGGTGGCATCCATCGAAGCCACTGCCGAAAAACTCCAAATACCTGTTCGGATTGAAGGTTACACCCCGCCATCAGACTATCGTTTACAAAAACTAATTGTATCGCCTGACCCTGGGGTCATTGAAGTTAACATCCATCCTGCAAAATCATGGCAGGAAATTGTAGATAACATGAGTGCCCTGTACGAAGAAGCCTTTTTGGCTCGTCTCGGCACCGACAAATTTATGGTGGATGGGCGCCACACTGGCACAGGCGGGGGCAACCACGTTACGATTGGCGGTGCCAAACCTGCCGACAGCCCCATCTTGCGTCGCCCCGATTTGCTTCGTAGCTTACTTACCTATTGGCAGCATCACCCTGCCTTGAGTTATTTGTTTGCAGGACCGTTTATAGGGCCTACTAGTCAAGCCCCACGCATTGACGAAGGCCGTGACGAACGCTTGTATGAAGTAGAACTTGCTTTTGAGCAAATACCTGAGCATGAGAACGTTCCGTTTTGGATGGTGGACCGAATTTTCAGAAACTTATTGGTTGATATTACAGGGAATACCCATCGGGCTGAGTTCTGTATTGATAAATTGTATTCGCCCGATTCATCCACTGGTCGGTTGGGCATTTTAGAATTTAGGGCTTTTGACATGCCACCGCATAAGCACATGAATTTAGTGCAAAATCTGTTGGTGCGTGCCTTAATTGCTAAGTTTTGGAAAGAACCCTACAAAAAGAAACTCATCCGCTGGGGCACCGAACTTCACGACCGGTTCTTGCTTCCTCATTTTGCCTATCTTGATATGGTAGATGTGGTCAACGACCTCAAAAGTGCAGGCTATGCCTTTGATATATCGTGGTTTGATCCTTTCTTTGAGTTTCGATTCCCGCATCACGGTGGTATTACGGTAGGTAATATCCAGCTCGAACTCCGGCTGGGTATTGAGCCTTGGCACGTGCTGGGCGAAGAACTTTCTAACACAGGCACAGCTCGCTTTGTGGACTCTTCGCTCGAACGTTTACAGGTAAAAGTCAACGGGTTTGTGCAAGACCGCCACATCTTGGTTTGCAATGGTTGCCGTGTTCCACTGCGTAGCACCAGTGTCAAGAGTGAGTACGTAGCAGGTATCCGTTACAAAGCATGGAACCCGCCTTCAGCCTTGCACCCAACCATCGGCGAAGATGCTCCTTTAGTATTTGACATTGTGGATACATGGAACAACCGTGTTTTAGGTGGCTGCACGTATTTCGTGTCTCATCCTGGTGGTCGGAGTTTCGATACCTACCCTGTCAACAGCTACGAAGCTGAAAGTCGCAAAATCAGTCGCTTCTGGGGATTTGGTCACACGCCTTCCGCCGAATCTCAAATTCCAGCGCCTGTCAAATTTACCCCTACGATTTCACGATTTGTGGCCGAAAACAAGAAAGACTTGAAAATAGATACGCCCGTCGAACTCATCAATCCAGAGTATCCTAATACACTGGATTTGAGACGATTCTGGCGAGCCAAATAACTTAACAAGAGGCTTCATCTGAGATGAAGCCTCT
The DNA here is from genome assembly GCA_046329195.1 of Spirosomataceae bacterium. Taxonomy (GTDB): domain Bacteria; phylum Bacteroidota; class Bacteroidia; order Cytophagales; family Spirosomataceae; genus JAXLVB01. Next base: position 1,704,722 of record JAXLVB010000002.1, read on the forward strand.
TGTTTTCTGAATTATTTGAAAGTAGCAACAAGATTGCTTAACAGGCTTGAAAAAGCTGTGAACTATCCTTCAGATTGGAAAATCCTTAAAAATCTGCTAATTTAGGGCTTCATATTTTCCTCACGTTCATCAATGATTGCCCACGTTGCGTCCACTTTGCTAGAAACTTATCAAAAAAAGGTTAGTTCCTACGACGAAGTATGGGATGCCAATGGACAAATCAAACCCTTCTGGAAAATCCTATTTGAAAGCCTAGAAAAACTAGGCATTGAAAATGTAGAGCTACGCAATCAGGAACTTATTCAGAAACTCCGGGAAAACGGAGTCACCTACAACGTCTATGAAGGGCTCGATGGCATGTATCGCCCGTGGAAGTTGGACCCTATCCCCTTCTTGATTGAACAAACTGAATGGCGCACTATCGAGAAGGGCTTGGGACAACGTGCCAAGCTTCTTGACATGATGTATCGTGATATTTACGGGCCACAAAAATTACTCAAAAGTGGGATTCTTCCTCCTGAGTTGATTTTTGATAATACAGGATTTTTTCGTCCATGTGTAGATGTAAAACTCCCGAGTGAGCAGCAACTCATCCTATTTGCCGCTGACTTGGCTCGTGGCCCCGACGGACGCATGTGGCTGTTGGATAATCGCTCTCAGGTGCCTTCGGGTTCTGGCTATGCACTCGAAAACCGGAGTGTGATGAGCAAGATTTTGCCCGAACTCACAGATGGGATGTATGTCAGTAGGCTTTCGCCTTTTTTCAACCATATTCAACACACAGTTGCACGACTAAGCCCTCGCCACGAAAACCCTAATATTGTTTTCCTAACCCCAGGCCCTAGTAACGAAACCTATTTTGAACATGCGTATTTGGCTTCTTATCTTGGCTATACCCTTGTGCAAGGAGACGATTTGTTGGTTCGAGATGGCATCGTATATCTCAAATCCATTGACCGTTTGGAGCGAGTCGATGTCATCATTAGGCGAGTAGATGACGAATGGTGTGACCCGCTTGAGCTTCGAGAAGATTCACGCTTGGGCATTCCGGGTTTATTACAAGCCATGCGTTTGGGTAATGTATCAGTTATCAATCCGCCTGGTTCTAGCATTCTCGAAAACAACGCCATCATGGCGTTTATTGACAACGCCTGTCGTTTTTTGCTTGGCGAGGACCTTATGATGCCTTCGATTGCTACGTGGTGGTGCGGTCAAGCCAATGAGCTCAACTATGTTTTGGACAATATTCAGCGACTGATTATCAAGAAAACCAACCGTAAGCAACGGTTCCGCTCAGTGTTTGGGCGGCTACTCTCCAAGTCAGAAATCGAAGACCTCAAGCGACAAATCAAAGCAGCACCACACGAGTTTGTAGCCCAAGAAGAAGTGAGCCTCTCTACGACCCCCTCATACGTTGATGGCAAATTAGAGCCTCGTTTGGCAGCCATGCGTACCTATTTAGTAGGTGATGGTACTCAATATCAAGTGCTACAAGGTGGCCTCACTCGGAGTTCGGCAGTGAAAGACCGCTTTGTGATTTCTAACCAATACGGCGGGATTTCTAAAGACACGTGGGTGGTTTCGGATACCATGACTGCCACTGCCGATAAAATTACCATTCCGCAAACGGCTTCGGTACACTATGTAGCGTCGCTGCCCAGCCGAAGTGCCGAAAATCTGTTTTGGGTAGGTCGGTATTGTGAACGCACCATGGCCATCACCAAACACCTCATGATAACGATTGAGGCTTTACAAGAAAAGGTGGACTTTAAGGGTTCGTTTCGGACAGAGCACATCGAAATCTTGCTCAAATCGTTGACCCATCTCACGCTTACCTATCCCGGCTTCACGGATGAGAAAGATACTTCGGCTCTCAAAAACCCCTATCCAGAGATTTATGAACTGGTCTATAATGCTAAAAAACTCGGCACCGTTCATGCCAATTTGCAGGCTTTTTTGAGAGGAACCATCTCTGTAAGTGACCGTTGGAACCATGACACTTGGCGCATTATCAACCAGATGGAGAACAAGCAAAAGCGCCTTTCCGAAACTAGTCCTAAAAACGTTGTCGAAACCCAAAAGCAATTAGAAACGCTTTATAGTCAGTTGTTGACTTTTTATGGGAATCTATTTGAAACCATGAATCGGGATAATGGTTTTTACCTGCTTGAGGCAGGCAAGGCCATCGAACGCATTTTGTCTCGTATCAGTCTGATTCGGTCTGCCTTTAGTTTCAAAAGCGACCTTAACGTCGAAAACGAACTGATAGAGGACATTCTCTTGAACCATCACATGCTGGTACAGTATCGGCAGTTGTATAAATCAAGCTTGAGTTTAGAAACCATGCTCGATATGGTCTTGCTAGAAAAAAACCTCCCACACTCATTAAGCTATCAATTAGATGCGCTGTTGGGATATTTAGAAAAACTCCCCAAAACAGGCGAGTTTGACCGCCTTAACCAAGCTCAAAAAGCTGTTTTAGAAGCATCAACCGCCGTTCAGTTGGCCGACATTGAAGCGTTGGTAATTGCCCAAAAAGACACGCACTACCGAGAAACCTTAGATTCATTGTTAGAACGAGTCAGTAGTTTAATCCTTTCGGTTACAGTCAGTTTGACCAATCTTTATTTTTCGCATACCGAAATCAGGCATTCGTTGGTTGCATCGAACACCACGCTCCATGAATTATAAGTTAACACATCTTACCCGTTATTCATACGTTGAGCCAGTCAACAATTATCACGGATTGGTTTGCTTAAAACCTCGGAATACCGACCACCAGCAGTGTACACAGTTTGAGTTGGTAGTAGAGCCTACCCCTACTGAGTATTTTCAACGAACCGACTATTTTGGCAATACACTCCATTATTTTTATATCCATACCACCCACCAAGAACTCACTGTAATTGCCCAAAGTGAGGTTCACAACCAAGCCATTGCTCTTGAGTTACCGCCCGTCTTGATGTCTTATCAAGAAGCCAAGCAGCTCATTACGCAAGACAGTTCGCTACAAATCGAACTACTTGAGTATTTATTACCCAGCCCGTTCATCACATGGGATGCCGAAGTACAAACCTTTGCAAGAAAATGCTTTTCGGCAGAGCGTCCTCTTTATGAATGTGTCAAAGCACTTTGCCATAAAATTTTCAAGGAATTTAAGTTCGTCTCTAACTTCACGAGCATTAATACACCCATCAAAACGGTGCTAAAAGAACGCAAAGGGGTTTGTCAAGATTTTTCACATCTAGCCATTGCCTGTTTGCGAAGCATGGGTATTCCAGCCCGATATGTAAGTGGATACATCGAAACCTTACCGCCGCCGGGTAAAACAAAACTTCAGGGTAGCGACGCTTCTCATGCCTGGATTTCGGCCTACGTACCTGAAATCGGCTGGTGTGAATTTGACCCTACTAACGATTTAGTACCTCAAGAACGGCATATCGTGACGGCTTACGGGCGAGATTACAGCGATGTAGCTCCCTTAAAAGGCATCATTTTCAGCTCTGGCCAACATACCCTAAAAGTAGAAGTAGATGTCATCCGAATCTAACCGCCCCTGACAGTGGTTGTAAACCCTGTCAGCGGTTATTGCCTCTTCATACTGGTTACAATCAATTTTTAGTGTAACTTGTCATCAGAATCCTTAACCCTTTACAACCTTCATCGCTATGAAATACCTTTTCGGATTTCTGCTTTTTGTTGGTTTAGTAGCTTGCCAATCCAAAAAGAGCTACGATGTTGTCCTGAAAAACGGTACCGTTTATGATGGATTAGGCGGAAAGCCTATCGAAGCAGATGTTGCCATCAGTGCCGATACGATTGCGGCCATCGGCAAACCAGGCGAATTTTCGGGAGAACAAGAAATTGACGTGAAAGGATTGGCCGTTGCGCCGGGTTTCATTAATATGTTGAGTTGGGCTACTACTTCGCTGATTCAAGATGGTCGTTCGTTGGGCGACATCAAACAAGGCGTAACGCTCGAAGTCATGGGCGAAGGCAATTCGATGGGTCCCTTGACCCAACCCATGAAAGAAAGTTGGCAGCGACAAATTGACAAAGAAGACGTTAAATTCCAGATTTCATGGAATACGCTGGGCGAGTACCTTAACATGTTAGAGAAAAAAGGCGTTTCGTGCAATGTTGCCTCGTTCATCGGTGCTGCCACCCCTCGATTGTGCGTGTTAGGCCCTGTCAATAGAGCGCCCAAACCCGATGAACTCGAAAAAATGCGAGCCTATGTTCGACAGGCGATGGAGGAAGGAGCTATGGGCGTGGCCTCTGCCTTGATTTATGTACCGGGTATTTACTCCAGAACCGACGAGTTGATAGCCTTAGCCGAAGAAGCCTCCAAATACGGCGGAATGTATGTGTCGCACATGCGCAGCGAAGGCAACCAAATCGAATTTGCCGTTGAAGAACTCATTACCATTGCCAAGAAAGCCAAAATTCGCTCCGAAATCTACCACTTAAAGTTTGCTGGCAAACAAAACTGGGGCAAGATTGACAAAGTGCTGGCTCGCATTGACCAAGCCAACAAAGACAGCCTACATATCACCGCTGACATGTACACCTACGTGGCAGGTGCAACAGGCTTAGATGCCGCCATGCCTCCTGATATTCAGGAAGGTACGTTTGAAGATTGGCAAAAGCGGTTACAAGACCCTGCCATTCGGAAGCGAGTCATTCAAGAAATGAAAGCTCCCGGAGGCAACTGGGAAAACCTCTACTTTGCGGCGGGGCCTGACAAGGTTCTTTTTTTGGCATTTCTGCAAGATTCTCTTCGGAAGTATCAGGGTAAAACCTTAGCAGAAGTAGCCAAAATCAGAGGTAAGTCTCCTGAAGAAACGGCGATGGATTTGGTCATTCAAGATGGCACACGAGTAGAAGTGGCGTATTTTTTGATGAATGAAGACAACATTAAACGTCAACTCAAATTGCCTTACTTGAGTTTTTGTTCGGATGCCAGTTCTATGGCCCCCGAAGGTGTATTTTTAAAAACCAGTGCTCACCCCCGTGCCTACGGTAACTTTGCTCGGTTATTGGGCAAATACGTTCGTGACGAAAAAGTGATTCCGCTCGAAGATGCCATTCGAAAACTTACATCCTTGCCTGCCAGCAACCTACGGATTCAGAAAAGAGGTAGTTTGCAAGTAGGCAATTATGCCGATGTGGTGGTTTTTGACCCTCAACAAATCCAAGACCATGCTACGTTTGAAAAACCGCATCAGCTCGCTACAGGTATGGTGCATGTGTTTGTCAATGGAAAACAAGTGCTTAATAATGGTGAACATACGGGAGCAAAACCCGGTCGCTTTGTGAAAGGGCCTGGGTTTAAAGCAAAATAGCTTTAAAAGCAGACGTTCCACTTTTCAAAAAGTGGAACGTCTGCCAATTATTCCAAAAGAATACAAAGGTGAAGATTCTATAAACTGCCTTTACAAATACCGCAACCACGTTTTCTCACGGTGGCTCGCTTTGTATTGGGCGTACCAGCGGCAAAGTGGAAATAGCGAAGCCACCACACTCCCCCAAATCACATAAACCCAACCTAACGGGAATCCAAACTGAGGGGGGCGTCCTAAATTGAAGCCATTGAACTGAATGTCATCCCACGAGAATCCCTGTCCTAACACCAACACAATCATCAAACTATGTAATACGTACCAATGAATGAGGTAGTAAAACATAGGAACTTTACCATAAATGGAAATGACTCGGCTCAACCTACTGGAGAAGTTTTCGCTAGTGGCCAAAATCAACAAGGCTATTCCCAACATGAGCAATGAGTACATCAACGAAGGGGGATATTTAGTAACGTTCAAAAAGGATAAAACACTGAATAATACCTCTTTTTGAGGCTTCCAAGGAGAAGGGTCGCCATAGCCATTGATGCTTCGTAGGATGACAAATAGTACCAACGAACCAAGTCCTAGTTGAATTAATTTCTTAAAACGAACAGGTTCTGATAATTCAAAAATGGTTCCTAACCCGTAGCCCAAGAGCATTAAACTAAACCACGGAACGATGGGGTAGCCCATCACAAATAGATGGTCGGGCGAGATGGGGAAAGCCCCTCTGGCAAAGAACACGGCATTGATACCTTGTACTACCGGAGAACCATTACTCAATAAAAATTGAATGGCCTGATGACTAACCAACAAAATAGCTCCTAGAATACTGATTGATTTGGGAGATAGCCATAATAGTAAACTGAGCAATACAAAGCCCATCCCAATGGCAGCAATGACTTGCGAAAACAAAACATGGAATCGAATGTCAAACCAAAGGGCGAAATTGACTATGGTAAATTCCAAAAAAACCAACCACAACCCTCTGGTCAATAAAAAACGTCGTGCCTCTGCCCTATTTTGCTGACTTTTGACCGAAAGAAAAACAGACGTTCCTGACAAAAATACAAAGGTAGGCGCACACAGGTGGGTAATCCATCTTGTAAAAAATAACCACGGCGTTGTGGTCGTCAAATCGGTGGGGTCCTGGGTGAGAGCTGGGGCGTGCATAAAATCACGGGTGTGATCCAATGCCATAATAATCATGACAAGACCTCGGGTGAAGTCAATACTATTGATGCGTTTCATGGCTTTATGTATGAGGATTGAGGTATATACGCTCAAAAATACTATTTTCCTTCCAGAAATGATAAAATGACCGTTTTCAAAATCATTTTGTTAAAGCAAGGAGACGTACCACTTTTAAAAAAAGTGGTACGTCTCCTGACTCTTACGGTACTTCTACGACACTCTCTGAAAGTTTGAACCGATTCTATGCTTAATTTGTCAAACCAATTTTGATACCGACGTGTTATTCTTGCAACTCAAACACTCAACATGGAACAACTCATCAAAACGGCCCTCATTACGGGTGGCTCCAAGGGCATTGGCTACGGCGTAGCGCAAGTACTGATTCAAGAAGGTATCAAGGTTGCCATAACGGGGCGGGACAAAACCAGCATCGAAGCTGCCGCTGCATCGCTTAATCAACTGAGAGAAGGCTTTGCGCTTCCGTTGGTGGCCGATGTTCGAGATTTGGCGTCACAACAAGCGGCAGTTGCTACTATTTTATCCACGTGGGGACGATTAGATTACGTCATTGCCAACGCTGGTGTGGGGCATTTTGCTTCTATCGAAGACCTCACTCCTACCCAATGGCTCGAAACGATAGACATCAATCTAACGGGTGTTTTTTATACTGCCAAAGCCACGCTGGAGGCGCTTAAAGCCAGTCAAGGGTATTTTATTACCATTGCGAGTTTGGCCGGAACTAATTTTTTTGCCAAAGGTACGGCCTACAATGCTAGCAAATTTGGGTTGGTGGGCTTTACTCAAGCTCTCATGCTCGACCTCCGCCACGATGGCATCAAGGTAAGTACCATCATGCCCGGTTCGGTGGCTACGTATTTCAACAATCATACGCCTAAGGAACAGGATGCTTGGAAAATCCAACCCGAAGATATTGGGCAGATTGTTTCGGACTTAATCAAAATGCCTGCCCGCACCCTACCCAGCAAGGTAGAAGTACGCCCTACGATGCCAGGGAAATAGGTTATTCTTTTTACGCAAGCTAACCGAAAACGCTGACCATTGTTGGGGTTTTCGGTTTTACAGGATACTTGGTCGTATTTTCCTTCGTTGAGCTATTTGCATCACTCAATATCATATTTCAGATTCACTTGATGTAAGGCAATATCTCCAAATACCTCTGGCAAGTACTTGCTGTAACTGTATCCTACTGTCACCGAACGCAGGGGTTTGACTTGCGCCATCCAATACCAAGTGGAATGAACCCATTTCGAAAAATTATTTTGGCACCAGGCTCCTACGCCTATGCGCTGCTTGTACCACAACATGCCATGTACGTCCAGCCCGCCATACAAAAGGCTATACCTTGCAAACGCATACACCAATTTGGTGTCAAGTTGGAAGTTGTTGTCTAATAAAAACGCATGGTCCAGCGTCAGAAATATAGGGCGAGGATAAAGTAGTGTCGTATTAGTTGGATTTTGAATCGCAGGGATGGAGGCGCCAACTTTCCAGCCGTCCCAATTCAACTCAGCACCAAAGCCCCAGTTCGTCAGCGGATTTTTTTCGGTTACTCCATTTATATTGATAGGTTGGTTAGTATTAGTCAACGAAAACGAAGCACCTATTTTTAGTTGAGTTTTAGCCGAAAACGCTACCAAATAGCTTGTTGATACAATGCCAAAAATCGTTTTAAAATCAGAAGGATAGGCAAAACCTGTGGTGTTTGGTCCATTATTGAAAGAAAAAACCTGTAACCCTACCCCCAAATGCTTGGAAACATTGGTCTGTGTGGAAAGATAATACGTGTAGGTATAATCCGCATCATCTTTGAGGTAACCTGCCAACACACTGGCTTTTGCACCATAGGCCAATGCGGGATTAATAGCCTGAGGATTAAACGGATATGTTTTGTAGAGCCAGTCTTGCTGTGCTTGTGCGTTGCACGAAACAAGCAACATGAGGAGTGTGTAGTAAAAAGAAGGTTTCATAGGGAAAATGTTTACCCCTAAAACGCTGTTTTTCTGAGGTTTATTTTCTCAAAGTACTGAGATAAATTCGTTGATATGATGTAAAGGCGTATGGTATATGCCACTAAAATATATAAATGTATAGTAGAGTTTATGTAATTTGATAATCAAGGGGTTAAATGGATTCAGTTAGTACTCATAGGCTTTGTACTTTTTGTCGATGGCGACCCCGTCTTGATACAAAAAGTACCGCAGCGGCGGCCGCCAAAAAAATCAATCGGATCGCCGAAGCGAAAAATCCAATGCTTCACTACACAAGCCCACGCACCCCCGCTGGATTTTCAGCCCACGCTCTTTTTTTCTTGTAAGTATTTGATTTTCAACTAACAGCAAGTCTAATGCTAATTCATTTATTCTTGCCACTTACCAACAAAAAACGTTGGCACGATTCGCACCAACGTTTCTATGAATACCCAATTACAAATGGTTATCTTTTGTGCGGAAGGGACTCCCTCCCAATATTATCTACTAATGGTTATGTATCGTACAAATTGACGCCCATCACTCAGCTTCACTAGGTAGAAGTAGGTTCCGTCTGGAACACCTCCATTCCCCAAATGCACACCTGTGTTTGGCTCACCGCCCCAATCGTTGCGGTACTCTTCTTGGGCATACACCAAGTTACCCCAGCGGTTGAACACCTGTAAGTTCACCGATGTACCCGATGGTACGTTCCGAATCACAAACACGTCGTTCACTCCATCTCCGTTTGGCGAGAAGCCCTCAGGGATAAAGATTTCGTCTGGTAATGATGGCAACAACAATAAAGTTGGTATGGCCTCTGATGGGTCTAAGTTTCCATCAGGGTCTGGATTACTGCCGTCAGTAGATTGGTCTGCAACCTTCGTGCCAGTATTTGTTTCTGCGCTAACAAATGTTACATTTATATACGGTGTGTGGCGCTTACTACCTGCTACATTGACCGAAACCCAAACTGTATCTACCTTACCCACAGGCAATTGACTATCGAGTGTTAGTAATTGATAATCATTTAATTTTCCGAAGCGTGGGTTCACTTTTAACAAACTATTTTGACCCGTGCGTGGTGTACCCATTACTTCAAACTGAACATTATCAAACGTTGCCGAAAGCGTATCGGTCAATTGTACATTTTTTAGATCCACATTGCCGTAGTTTTTGAGCACGTATTGATAGGTTACTTTGTACGAACCATTCACCTGACGAACGGTATCTTTCACCATCAAGGCCACACCGATAGCAGCCCGGTTGCTGATAACAATGTTCAATGGCGTTGGGGTATTGTTGTTGAGTGGGTTACCGTCAGCGTCTGGGTCAGGGTTGATGCCATTGGTCGAAAGGTCTTGGAACAACTCATATCCGTCGTTGATATTGGCATAGCCTTTGGCCAAAGCAGTGTTCAAGAACGTACTGGTAGTAGCCAATGAGAAGTCTGCCTTGAACTTGATGTTCACTCGTTTGGTTTCGCCTACTTTGAGTGTACTCAGCGAATCATCCAACAATTTGACTAACAATCCTTTACCAGTGTATGATTTATTGGCGACCAAACCGCTTTCAGCCGTTACTTGAATCGAATTGTTGACAATAGTTACGCCCGTACCATCAAATACTTTACCCAAATCGTCTTCTACCTGCACCCGACCGAGGTCGTAGTCGCCCATGTTGGAGATGCTGATGTCGTACGAAACTTCATACACATCTTTGCCCGGAACATCAAATTTGACAGGGAGATTGGCTGTTTTACTCACACCCAACAGCGGTTTGCCGTTGTTGTAAGTCACCGTTAGGGTGGCCGAAGCAGCGTTATTAGTCGAAACGGGGTCTGGTTGGTCGGCACGCATAATCTTGGCGGTGTTGACCCAGATACCTCCAGCGATAGCCTTGGCTAAGATAGTCATTTTCACGCTATCACCAACGGCAATGCTTGGAATCAAGCTGGCTAACACACCATTCTGAATATTGAACGATGCACTCGACAAGAACTGAAGCCCTGCTGGCATGACATCGTAAACCAATACGTTGGTGGCTTTGATACCCGCCACGTTTTTCACGGTAATGGTATAGAGTACCTCATCGCCTTTGTTGGCCGTAGTGTTGTCAATGGTTTTGGTAATGCGCAAGTCACTACTACAAGGATGTACAACTACTTCGATTTTGGTAGCAGGACTATAACAACCCGACGTTGATTTTTCAACTACATAATAGGTGCCCGTGCCAACTGAATCTGGCCGTGCCAAAGGTTGTCCGCTTCGAGTTGCTGAAGTATAGAACTCAAATACACCTCCTTGTGACGCTTGGTTTTTCACTGCCGAACGTAAATCGGCTGCAACGGCAGGGCAAATGTTTGTGATGTTGACACATACTGGCGAAACAGGAACTGACTGTACCGTAATGACTTTGGTATCCGAAACGGCGGTACAATCACCTACTTTACAAGTTGCTGTATAAGAGGCGGTTGATAGCGGTGCAACCGTAATGGTGTTTCCTTGTGCGCCTGTGTTCCACACTACCGTACCTGTACATCCGCTGGCCGATAAGCTGAGGTTATCGCCAATACAGATACTTTCTTTATTACTGGTAATCAATGGTTTAGTGGCCTTGTTCACGGTCACCGACAAGATGTTGGAATTGGCACTTTTACAATTTTCTACTGCACAGTAGGCGAAGTAATCAGTATTGGCTTGTGGGCTTACGGTCAAGGTAAGTCCTGTTGAACCTGTTGACCAAATCACGGTACCATTACAACCCGATGCTTTGAGCGTGACGCTTTCGCCAGCACAAAGTGTTGCATTGCTACACGTGATAGTTGGGGTAGTAGCTGAAAGTACCTTGATTTCGAGCACTTTAGAGGTTTCACTCTTGCAGTCGTTTACTTGGCAAATGGCTGTGAATTGACTTGTTTCCGTTGGAGAAACAGTAATGCTTGTTCCCGTTTTGCCAGTTGACCATACGATGGTGCCATTGTTACAACCTGTGGCTTGAATCGTGACGCTTTCACCAAGGCAAACCGAAGATTTTTGACAAGACAATACAGGCACTTCGGCTTTGTTGACCATGATGGTGTGTTCTCTCGAACTCAAGGCTTCACAGTTTGGCTTTTCGCACACTACACTGTAAGTGGTTGTTTCCAAAGGACTTACCGTAATGCTATTACCTTTTTGACCATTCGACCACTTGAGCGTTCCTGAACAACCTGTGGCCGTTAGGGTTACTTTTTCACCTGCACAAACTGATTTTGCTGAACAAGTCACGGCCAATGGGATGGTGTCGCAAGGATAGACAACTTCTACCTTAGCCGAGCTCCAGTCGTCTTCGTTGTTGTTGAAGCCGTTGTTAGGTTCAGAATCAGGGTCTTGTGTACCTGACTTACTGATTTCGGCGAAGTTGGTCCACGTTCCTACTTTCATAGTCTTGACCGAGAAGCCAAAGTTCATCGTAGCACCTTTAGCCAACTCTGGAATCAGGATTAACAAGGTGTCGTTGCGGAATGATTCGAGACGGCTCACCGGTGCAAATTGCTTCGGCAATACATCACGGATTTCGATGTTTTTGGCGGCATCAGGGCCGTTGTTCTTAATCGTAAGGGTAAATTTGAGTGTATCGCCCAAAGCTACCTTTGGCACACTTGCTATTTTGATTAAACTCAAATCGGCTTTTGGTACTTCGTAACCTTTCACACAGAATTCTGCTGTATTATTCTTGGTGATAGGGTCCACTTCTTTAGCCTTCAGGATGATGGCTTTGTTCACAATAGCGCCTGGTGCAATCACTTTGGCTACAAAGCTAAAGGCTTGTTCTTCGCCTACTGCCAATTGAGCAATTTTACCCATCAAACTATCGCCTTTTACAGTCCAGTTACTGCCTGATTGATAGACTAAACCATACGGAAGTTGATCGTAGAATTCGATGTTGTGGGCAATACTTTTGCCTAAGTTTTTGACTTTGATGGTGAAAGTAGTGAACTTACCTACCGCTACCGAATCGTTAGCGGCAGTTTTTTGAATAGCCAAATCAGCAGCATGAACGGCTTTAACCGTTACCGAATCGGTGTTGTTTTTGCTGTCGAGGTCTGGTAAATCCGAACCCGTGATGGTTGCTACATTGGTCAATGAGCCCTCTTGTGTCACTACGACTTTGTAACTACAAGCCTTGGTGTTTCCAGCCTGAAGTTCAGACACTTTCATCTTCACTATTCCATTTTCGGCGGTAATATTCTCGCCTGACACAAAGCTCAAGCCCGCCGGAAGTTTGTCGGTTATTTCGATATTTTTGGCTGTTGCTACTCCTTTGTTCCGTACTCTCAACGTATAAGTCAGTGTATCATAAACATATACGTTAGTCATTTCGACTGACTTACGGATTTCCAAATCGGCAGCCCGACCAAACAAGTTGGTAGTACCTACGTCATCCTGACCATCGTTGGTACCTGTATTTGGCTCCGAATCTGGATCTGCTTGGCGCACATCGGTTACTTCGGCTTTGTTGGTAATCAAACCTACGCCCGTTACTTTGGCAACAAACTGAACGCTACGGCTTTCACCTGCTGGAATGGTATTGAAACGAGCTACCAAACTGTCATTTTGTACCATGATGGCATTGCTTGATACAAACGCTAAGCCTTGTGGAAGTTTGTCTTTCACCTCCACTTTGGTTGCTAAGCCCGGCCCGGCGTTACTTACTTTGAGCGTAAAAGTGACGGTTTCACCGTATTTTGGTTCGGCATTATCTACCAATTTTTCGAGGCTCAGGTCGGCTTTAGGGCCGTTCACAGTGATGCTATCAGCGTCGTCTTCGCCATTGTCAGTACCGTTGTTTGGCGTAGAATCAGGGTCGTATTGCTCGCTAAACGAAACTTCTGCTTTGTTTGTAACTGCTTTGGTAGTCAAAAGTTTGGCTACGAAATAAAGCGTTTTTTGTTGGTTAGCAGGAATCGAGTCAATCAAGCCTGTGAGGGTACGAGTGGTAGTTTTGTACCGTAAATCGTTAGACGACATAAACTGCAAGTCGGCAGGAAGTACGTCTTTGACTTCAACGTTACGAGCGGTGTTTGGCCCTGCATTGCGAACCGTCAGGCGGAAGGTTACTTGCTCGCCTACTGGTGCACTGAGTTTGTTTACTCGTTTTTCGAGGCTCAAATCAGCTACGCCTCCGTTGACAGCCAAGCGGGCTTCGTCGTCTTCGCCATTGCCCACGCCGTTGTTTGGCGTAGAATCAGGGTCATATTGGTCTGCTTTTGTTACTTCTGCTCGGTTGATGAGCGTACCTGCTTTAGTCACTTTGGCGACGAAACTCCATGCTTTTGACTGACCTGCTTCGAGTTTATCTACGGTCATGGTAAGCATTCCTACATTGTTGATTACCTCTGGGCTACTCACAAATTGTAGGCCCGATGGTAACAAGTCGGTTACTTCTACGTTGGTAGCGGCAAATGGCCCAGCATTACTCACGGTGAGTGTAAACGTAATCAAATCGCCTACTTTTGAATTCGGGATATTGACAGCTTTTACCAAACTCAAGTCAGCTTGTTGCGTCACGATGATCAGGCTGTCTGTATCGTCTTGTCCATCTACGAATCCTGTATTAGGCTTAGAATCACTATCGTATTCGTTTGACTTGATGATTTCGGCGAAGTTGGTCCATGTACCCGGTTTAATCACCTGAGCATTGTACTGAATCACCACGCTATCACCCGACGCAATGGACACTGGAATTGGATTCTTCAAAGTGCCTGCAAAGTGCGTCAAGTCAAAGCTTTCAACAAACTTCACGCCTGTTGGTAGCTTATCGGTGATTTGAACACCTGAAGCTGGGTCTGCTCCTTTGTTCTTGATAATCAACGAGTACGTAATGGTCTCTCCTAATTTTGGCGTCGTAGTGTTAGCTATTTTTGTTAACTCCAAGTCAGTTACTTTGCCGTTGATGAGAATGGCAGCGGCATCGTCTTCGCCATTATCGGTGCCGTTGTTTGGCTTCGAATCAGGGTCGTATTGGTCTGCTTTTGTGATTTCAGCCTTGTTCAGAATAGCCGATGAGTTAGTAACTTTCACGACAAAATTCAAGGAAGCGTTAGTACCTGGAGCAATCGAGGTAATTTTTCCTGTCAAGGTTCCGTTGCTGTTGGTCACATCACTTGACTGTACAAAGGTTAATCCAGCCGGAAGCACATCATTTACTTCTACGTTGGTAGCCACGTTCGGGCCTGCGTTATTGACAGTCAAGGTATAAATAATCTGCTCGTTCAACGACGGCTTGGCATTGCTCACGGTTTTCTTCAAACTAAGGTCCGCTTTCTGAATTTTCACAGTGGCTTTGTCGGTATCATCCTGTCCGTCGTCGGTGCCACTGGCAGGCTGAGAATCAGGGTCTTCTTGATCTACTTTATAGATTTCGGCGGTATTCATCAATCCACAGCACGCCTGCTCACCAGTCACGCCTGTTACTTTGGCTTTTACGTACAGTTTCAAGCTATTGCCTACGGCCAAGCTACTGATGTTTCGGCTTTGTAATACACCGTCTGACACCAACGAGAAGTCGTTGTTATAGGTCGAAATCCACTCTAAACCTGCTGGCAAATAGTCTCTTACTCGAATGTTGGTAGCCAAACCTGGGCCAGCGTTACGGATTTCAATAACATACCCAACAGTATCGCCGATGTTTGGTGTAGGCGAACATTCATACAGTTTTTTACTGAGGCTTAAATCAGCCAACTGACCATTAATCATTACAGAACCGATGTCGTCTTGGCCATCTTCAGTACCTGTATTAGGCTGTGAATCAGGGTCAAACTGGTCAGCTTTATTGATTTCGGCTTTATTCAAGATAGCGCCAGAACTGATTACTTTTGCTATAAAACGAAGGGTATCCGTAGCATTTGGTGCCAAGTTGCCGATGTTTCGGCTAAAGAGTACCCCTGCATTGAGCGTAAAGTCTGTGCTGGCTACATAGCTAAGTCCTTGTGGAAGAACATCTTTAACCGTCACATTGGTAGCTGCATCAGGGCCGTTGTTTTTCACGACCAAGCTATATACTACTTGACTATTGACGTTGCTAATCGATTGGTTCACCAGTTTAGTCAAACTCAAATCGGCTTGTAACACCCGAACTTTAGCCAATGAAGTATCGTCTTCTTTATTGTCAGTACCATTGTCAGGAGTTGAATCAGGGTCAGGTTGGTCAGAGGCTGAAATTTGCGCCTTGTTAATAATCGTACCTGAACCTGTTACTTTTGCCGTAAACGATACGGTTGTGAGGGCATCTTTTTCAAGCTTCGCAATTTTAGCAACCAGCGTACCTGTTGAGATTTGGGTAAAGTCATTGCTATTGACAAAGACAATACCTGCTGGCAATACATCTTTCACTTCAATAGTAGTGGCAGCACTTGGTCCGGCGTTGTGAACTGTCAACGTGTATGTCACAATACCACCTTGATTCACAAGGCTATCGCTCACGGCTTTGCTCAAACTTAAGTCAGCTAATTGCCCGCCAATGGCTACTTGAGCACGGTCGTCTTCACTGTTATCTGTACCATTGTTTGGTTTAGAATCAGGGTCGTATTGGTCTGAGTTAGTTACCTCAGCTTTATTGAGAATAGCACCATCTTTGGTTACTTTAGCCACATAGGTAAAGGCTTTGGAAGTACCCGGAGCTAAACTTACCATCTTAGCGACCAAGGTATCGCTCGATTTGGTAAAGTCTGTACTGCTCACAAACTCAAGACCTGCGGGCAGAACGTCACGGATAGCTACATTGGTGGCTACATTCGGCCCTGCGTTAGAGACTTCGAGAGTGTAAGTTACATTACTACCAACCGTTGGCACCAACGTGCTGGCTGTTTTCTTTAAACTCAAATCGGCTTCTTGGGTCTTGAGAGAAACCCTTCCGGTATCATCTTGCCCATCTTCGGTGCCTGTATTCGGCTGTGAGTCAGGGTCAAACTGGTCGGCTTTGCTGATTTCGGCTTTGTTGATGATGGTGCCCGGTTGCGTTACTTTGGCCTTAAAGGTCAGCGATACGCTGGCACCGTTGGCAATGCTTCCGATGGTGTTGCTCGTCAAGGTGCCGTTGGCATTCACAAAGTCACTCGAACTCACAAAACTCAAGCCCACTGGTAATACGTCTCTTACTTGAACGTTGGTTGCTGCCGATGGCCCTGCATTGGAAACGGTAATGGTGTAAATCACTTCGTCGTTGAGGTTCGGACTGACGTTATTCACGCTCTTGCTCAAACTTAAGTCGGCTTGCTGCCCGCCGATGCTCACGCTTCCTACGTCGTCTTGTCCGTCTTCTGTGCCTGTGTTGGGCTGTGAATCTGGGTCATACTGGTCGGCTTTGCTGATTTCAGCTTTGTTGGTTATCACACCCGTCTGAGTCACCTTCGCCACGAAGCTTAGGTTGATGCTCTGGCCTTTGCCTACATTCACCAAGTTGCTCAATAACGTGCCGTTGGTGTTAGTGAAATCGTTCGATGACACCAACTCTATGCCGCTTGGAATTACATCTTTTACTTGGACGCCTGTGGCATCATCTGGCCCTGCGTTGCTCACAGTGAGCGTGTAGGTGATGTTTTCGTCCACATTCGGGTTATTCTTGCTTACTTTCTTGACCAAACTCAAGTCTGACTGACGAACTCGCAACTTAGCAGCATTGGTGTCGTCTTCGTTGTTGTCGGTGCCGTTGTTGGGCGTTGAGTCGGGGTCTGGTTGGTCTGCCTTCGAGATTTCGGCTTTGTTGACAATGCTGCCATTACCCACCACTTTGGCTACAAAGCGTAAGGTGTCGGCTTTGTTGGCCGCAATGCTGGCAATGACTTTGCTCAACAAGGTGCCTGAGGTGTTGGTGAAATCATTCGACGACACAAACTGGATGCCTGCTGGTAAGGCATCTTTCACTTGCACGTTGGTGGCTACGCTTGGCCCTGCATTGCTCACGACTATCTTATAAACTACCTCTTGGTTCGGATTCACCAAGGTGTCGCTCACTACTTTAGTCAAGCTCAGGTCGGCCAATTGACCTCCTACTGCCGCTTGGGCTTGGTCGTCTTCGTTGTTGTTCGTGCCGTTGTTAGGCGTCGAATCAGGGTCATATTGGTCTGATTTGGAGATTTCAGCTCGGTTGATAATCGTGCCTGATTGCGTTACTTTGGCTATGTAGTTCAACTCTTTGGTTACCCCCACAGCCAAGCTTGGAATGTTGGCCGTCAAGGTGCCATTGCTGTTGCTAAAGTCGGCACTGCTGACAAACTCTAAGCCTGTGGGCAGCAGGTCTTTCACCTGTACGTTGGTGGCTACACTCGGTCCTGCGTTGGTTACTTTTAGGGTATAGACTACGTTGCTACCCACGATTGGGCTGGCATTGTTTACTATTTTTTGCAGACTCAAGTCGGCTTGTTGTACGGTCAGACTGGCGTCGTCGGTATCATCTTGACCATCTTCGGTACCTGTATTCGGCTGTGAGTCAGGGTCAAACTGGTCGGCTTTGCTGATTTCGGCTTTGTTGATGATGGTGCCCGGTTGCGTTACTTTGGCCTTAAAGGTCAGCGATACGCTGGCACCGTTGGCAATGCTTCCGATGGTGTTGCTCGTCAAGGTGCCGTTGGCATTCACAAAGTCACTCGAACTCACAAAACTCAAGCCCACTGGTAATACGTCTCTTACTTGAACGTTGGTTGCTGCCGATGGCCCTGCATTGGAAACGGTAATGGTGTAAATCACTTCGTCGTTGAGGTTCGGACTGACGTTATTCACGCTCTTGCTCAAACTTAAGTCGGCTTGCTGCCCGCCGATGCTCACGCTTCCTACGTCGTCTTGTCCGTCTTCTGTGCCTGTGTTGGGCTGTGAATCTGGGTCATACTGGTCGGCTTTGCTGATTTCAGCTTTGTTGGTTATCACACCCGTCTGAGTCACCTTCGCCACGAAGCTTAGGTTGATGCTCTGGCCTTTGCCTACATTCACCAAGTTGCTCAATAACGTGCCGTTGGTGTTAGTGAAATCGTTCGATGACACCAACTCTATGCCGCTTGGAATTACATCTTTTACTTGGACGCCTGTGGCATCATCTGGCCCTGCGTTGCTCACAGTGAGCGTGTAGGTGATGTTTTCGTCCACATTCGGGTTATTCTTGCTTACTTTCTTGACCAAACTCAAGTCTGACTGACGAACTCGCAACTTAGCAGCATTGGTGTCGTCTTCGTTGTTGTCGGTGCCGTTGTTGGGCGTTGAGTCGGGGTCTGGTTGGTCTGCCTTCGAGATTTCGGCTTTGTTGACAATGCTGCCATTACCCACCACTTTGGCTACAAAGCGTAAGGTGTCGGCTTTGTTGGCCGCAATGCTGGCAATGACTTTGCTCAACAAGGTGCCTGAGGTGTTGGTGAAATCATTCGACGACACAAACTGGATGCCTGCTGGTAAGGCATCTTTCACTTGCACGTTGGTGGCTACGCTTGGCCCTGCATTGCTCACGACTATCTTATAAACTACCTCTTGGTTCGGATTCACCAAGGTGTCGCTCACTACTTTAGTCAAGCTCAGGTCGGCCAATTGACCTCCTACTGCCGCTTGGGCTTGGTCGTCTTCGTTGTTGTTCGTGCCGTTGTTAGGCGTCGAATCAGGGTCATATTGGTCTGATTTGGAGATTTCAGCTCGGTTGATAATCGTGCCTGATTGCGTTACTTTGGCTATGTAGTTCAACTCTTTGGTTACCCCCACAGCCAAGCTTGGAATGTTGGCCGTCAAGGTGCCATTGCTGTTGCTAAAGTCGGCACTGCTGACAAACTCTAAGCCTGTGGGCAGCAGGTCTTTCACCTGTACGTTGGTGGCTACACTCGGTCCTGCGTTGGTTACTTTTAGGGTATAGACTACGTTGCTACCCACGATTGGGCTGGCATTGTTTACTATTTTTTGCAGACTCAAGTCGGCTTGTTGTACGGTCAGACTGGCGTCGTCGGTATCATCTTGACCATCTTCGGTACCTGTATTCGGCTGTGAGTCAGGGTCAAACTGGTCGGCTTTGCTGATTTCGGCTTTGTTGATGATGGTGCCCGGTTGCGTTACTTTGGCCTTAAAGGTCAGCGATACGCTGGCACCGTTGGCAATGCTTCCGATGGTGTTGCTCGTCAAGGTGCCGTTGGCATTCACAAAGTCACTCGAACTCACAAAACTCAAGCCCACTGGTAATACGTCTCTTACTTGAACGTTGGTTGCTGCATCTGCTCCCGCATTGGATACTACGATGGTGTAAATTACCTCATCGTTCAAATTTGGATTTGGGTTGTTCACCGCTTTTGACAAGCTCAAGTCAGCTTGTTTACCATTGAGAGCAACTCCTCCGGTATCATCTTCACCATTGGCAGTGCCATTTCCTGGTTGTGAGTCAGGGTCAAACTGGTCAGCTTGGAACACTTCTGCACGGTTAATAATCTGACCTTGAGCCGTTACTCTTGCTTTGAAAATCAAGGTTTTTGAAGAGTTTGCTTCAATTTTAGCGATGGTAACACTTCTCAAATCTTTAGGGTCATTAGATACCGCCGAGAAATCATTTCCACTCACAAACTCCAATCCATTCGGCAATACATCCCGTACAATCACATTGGTAGCGGCATCAGGTCCTGCGTTGTTTACGGTGATGCTAAAGGTCACAATATCATTGACATTAGGTGATGTTTTATCAACTGTCTTCGTCAAGCTCAGGTCAGCTGCTTTTTGAATGGTAACGGTCACGCTATCGGTATCATCCTGACCATCTTGCGTGCCCGAATTAGGCTGAGAGTCTCCATCAAACTGATCTGCTTTGCTGATTTCGGCTTTGTTCGCAACGATTCCGCCGTTGGTAGCGGCTGCTTGAGTAAGTTCGGCCTTGAAGGTCAAGCTCACCGAGTTGCCGTTGGCCAAACTTGAAATAAATCCTTTGACGGTTCCGTTGGTATTGGTCATTACATCAGAACTCACAAACGAAAGCGTAGTTGGTAACACGTCCTTCACTTCGATATTGGTGGCTACATCGGGTCCCCCATTGGTAATGGTAAGGGTGTAGGTAACCACGTCGCCAATGTTATAAGGACCTGCACTAATGGCTTTGTCTAAGCTAAGGTCTATACGCTGCGGTATAATGGTAACTTTATCTGTATCATCTTGACCATCTTCTGTACCAGAGTTAGGCTGAGAATCAGGGTCAATTTGATCGGCTTTGCTAATTTCTGCTTTGTTGGTGATAGCTGCTGAACCCGTTACTTTTGCTACAAAGGTTAAGCTCACTTTATCACCGACGTTGATTTGTGGAATATTTTTACTAGTCAACACGCCGACATTGAGTGTAAAGTCGGTAGAAGATACCAAGGTCAATCCAGCAGGTAATACATCTCTCACTTGTACGTTAGTGGCTACTGATGGGCCAGCGTTGCTTACTTCGAGTGTATAAGTAATGTTATCGCCTACATTGGGCTTGGTAGTAGAAACTAATTTCTTCAAACTCAAATCGGCTTGTTGTCCCGAAAGTACGGCTACGCCCACATCGTCTTGGCCATCTAAAGTACCTGAGTTGGGCTGTGAATCTGGGTCGTATTGGTCAGATGCCACCACTTCTGCTCGGTTAACGATTTGGCCATTTTGGGTCACTTTGGCCACAAAACTGAGTTGTATTGAGGCATCTTTGGCAATACTTGAAATAGTCTTGCTTAATAACGTACCGTTAGCATTGGTAAAGTCGGTCGAAGACACGAATTGTAAACCACTTGGCAACACGTCGTTGATTTGAACATTGGTAGCCGCATCAGGGCCAGCGTTTGATACCGTGAGGGTAAAGGTCACATTGTCTCCTACGTTCGGCGAAGCATTACTTACGGCTTTTGCTAAACTCAAATCGGCTTGTAGAACTCGTACGCTCGCCTCGGCTCGGTCGTCTTCTGTATTGTTAGTGCCATTGTTTGGTGTCGAATCAGGGTCTGGTTGATCCGATTTGCTTACTTCGGCAGTGTTGATAATTGTACCTGTGCCTGTTACTTTAGCGATATAAGTCAAGTTTACGCTGCCATCTTTGGCAATGGTTGGAATACTGGCCGTTAAGGTACCTGTCGAAATTTGTGTAAAGTCAGTGCTACCTGCAAATACAAGTCCCGTAGGAAGTACGTCTTTCACCTCTACGTTGGTGGCTGTACTTGGGCCAGCGTTTTTCACGGTAATGGTAAAGGTTACATTACCGTTTTGATTAACGGTTGGACTGCTCACGGTTTTCGTCAAGCTCAAGTCGGCCAACTGACCGCCTACCGTTACTTGGCTGGCATCGTCTTCGCCATTGTCGGTACCGTTATTTGGAGTTGAATCGGGGTCAAACTGATCTACTTTGGTTACTTGAACCTTGTTCGAAATGTTACCCGATGCAATTACCTTAGCTTTGTAGCTGAGTGTATTGGTTACGCCTACGCCTAATGACTGGATAGCGGCGGTGAGGGTACCGTTGTTGTTGGTAAAATCAAGGCTACTTACAAACTGCAAACCAGCCGGAATAAGGTCTTGAATCTGAATAT
Source organism: Spirosomataceae bacterium (assembly GCA_046329195.1). Lineage (GTDB taxonomy): Bacteria > Bacteroidota > Bacteroidia > Cytophagales > Spirosomataceae > JAXLVB01. The sequence goes on from JAXLVB010000002.1 coordinate 1,726,783, forward strand.
TGGTGGCAATATTCGGTCCAGCATTTGATACTTGGATGCTATACGTTACCTCATCACCTACGTTGACAGCTGTTTTGCTGGCTATTTTCTTCAAACTCAAGTCTGCTTGTTGCACCGTCAACGATTCGTCGTCGGTATCGTCTTGACCATCTTCCGTACCTGAATTAGGCTGTGAATCAGGGTCAAACTGGTCGGCTTTCGAGATTTCTGCTTTGTTGACAATCGTACCTACTTGGCTAATCTTCGCCTTGAAGGTGAGGAATACGGTGCCGTTGGCTGCTATACTTGGAATGGCTGCGGTTAATGTGCCGTTGGTATTGGTAAAATCGGTAGAAGAAACAAAGGTCAACCCTGTTGGCAGCACATCTTTCACGGCTACGTTGGTGGCTGGGCTTGGGCCAGCGTTTTTCACTTCGATGGTGTAAGTGACTACATCGTTGAGGTTTGGCAGCAGGTTATCTACTAACTTGCGTAAACTCAAATCTGCCTGTTGACCACCAATCAGCACACCGCCGGTATCATCTTGGCCATCGCTTACGCCTGTATTAGGCTGTGAATCAGGGTCAAATTGGTCTGATTTAGACACTTCGGCACGGTTCAGAATACTGCCCGCTTGAAGTACTTTGGCTTGGAAGGTAAGTACCACTTTACCGCCCGACGTAATCTGAGCGATATTGTTGCTCAAAAGCGTTCCGTTGCTGTTCGTGAAATCGGTAGAAGATACAAACTGCAACCCAGTCGGTAATACGTCTTTCACCTGAACATTGGTCGCATCGTTAGGGCCATCGTTCATTACCGTAATGCTGTACGTGATGGTTTCGCCGACGTTTGGCGTGGCTTTACTCACGGCTTTCATCAAACTCAAATCAGCGATTTGAGGAGTCAGCGAAGCATCATCTGTATCATCTTGTTTGTCTTCAGTACCTGTGTTTGGCTGTGAATCAGGGTCAAATTGATCTGACTTAGAAACTTCAGCTTTATTGATAATAGGCTCAATACCTGTCACTTTCGCTGTGAAGATGAAGGTTACACTACCTTTCGCAGGAATAGAAGCGGCTACGCCTGTGATGGTTCCGGAGTTGTTCACTAAGGTTGGAGACGAAACAAAAGTCAAGCCAGTTGGCAACACATCTTTTACTTCCACGTTAGTGGCTACGTCTGGGCCATCGTTGCTTACGGTAATGCTAAAGCTGACGGTTTCGCCTACGTTTGGTTTGGCATTGCTCACGTCTTTTTGTAGGCTCAAATCCGCTTGTTGACCGTTGAGGGCTACGCCACTGTTATCGTCTTCGTTATTGTTGGTTCCGTTGTTAGGTGTCGAGTCAGGGTCAAATTGGTCTGATTTGGATACCTCAGCACGGTTAATGATTGCTCCATTTTGAGTTACTTTCGCTTGGAAAGTCAAGGTTTTGGTGATGCCTACTGCCAAACTTGGGATGGCAGCGGTGAGCGTTCCGTTGGTGTTAACAAAATCACTCGACGAAACAAATTGCAAACCTGTTGGCAAAACATCTTTTACTTGAACGTTGGTGGCTACATTGGGGCCAGCGTTATTTACTAACAAGCTAAAGGTTACGGTAGTACCCACACTTGGCGCCGAAATATTCACCAATTTTTGAAGGCTCAAGTCTGCTTCTTGGGTTTTTAATGAAGCAGCACCTGTATCATCTTGACCATCTTCTGTACCAGAATTGGGCTGTGAATCAGGGTCAAATTGGTCTGACTTGCTAATTTCGGCTTTGTTGATAATGGTTCCATTCTGGATTACTTTTGCCTTAAAAGTCAGCACAAGGCTACCGCCGTTCGGGATGCTGAGGTTGGAAGCCGTAAGCGTACCGTTGGCATTGGTAAAGTCAGCCGATGACACAAAACTCAAGCCTGTTGGCAATACATCTTTTACCTGAACGCCTGTGGCATCGGATGGACCAGCGTTTTTCACCTCAATGGTGTAGGTTACTTCGTCGTTGACATTCGGCGAGGTATTAGAAACGGCCTTGCTCAAGCTCAAATCAGCTTGTTGGCCACCAATCAAGACCCCTCCGGTATCATCCTGACCATCTTCTGTGCCTGTATTCGGCTGTGAATCAGAGTCATACTGGTCAACTTTTGATACTTCGGCTTTGTTGATGATGGCTCCCGACTGTAACACTTTGGCTTGGAAGGTGAGTGTCACACTACCACCTTGAGTAATAAGAGCGATATTTTTACTAAGTAATGTTCCGCTGTTCTCGGTAAAATCGTTGGTGGCACTTCCAGCATATTGTAGGCCAGCAGGTAGCACGTCTTTTACTTGCACATTGGTGGCATCGTTCGGGCCGTCGTTAGTCACTTTGATGCTGTACGTGATGGTTTCACCAACATTTGGATTGGCTTTGCTAACCGTTTTGATTAAACTCAAATCTGCTATCAACGGAGTAATGCTGGCCTCTCCGGTATCATCTTGCTTGTCGGTAGTTCCCGAATTGGGTTGAGAATCAGGGTCAAATTGATCTGATTTAGAAACTTCAGCGGCATTCACAATCGTAGAAGTTCCTGTTACTTTTGCCAAGAAAGTAAAGGTTAAGGTTTGGTTCACACCCAAGAGAGCAGTCGAACCCGTGAGCGTACCGTTCAGATTAGTCAAATTGGTACTTGACACAAACTGCAAACCTTGCGGAAGCACATCTTTTACCTCTACATTGGTGGCTACATTCGGACCAGCGTTCGATACCGTGATGCTGTAGGTGATGGTTTCGCCTACGTTTGGTTTGGCATTGCTTACTTCTTTTTTCAAGCTCAAATCGGCTTGTTGTCCGTTTACTACAACACCTCCACGGTCGTCTTCGCTGTTGTTGGTACCATTACCTGGTGTAGAATCTGGGTCAAATTGGTCTGATTTAGAAACTTCGGCTTGGTTGATGATAGTACCTTGTGCCGTCACATTAGCTTGGAACGTCAAGGTCTTTGTGGCTCCTGCCGCCAAACTTGGAATGGTAGCCGTCAACGTTCCAGCATTGTTGGCAAAATCAGTAGAGGAAACAAAAGCCAACCCTGTAGGAAGCACGTCTTTTACCTCAACATTGGTGGCTACATCAGGGCCAGCATTGTTAATCGAAATACTGAACGTAATGGTATTACCCACACTTGGCGAGGTAATGTTTACGGCTTTGGTCAAACTCAAATCGGCTGACTGTGTAGTCAACGAAGCCCCTGCGGTATCATCTTGGCCGTCTTCGGTACCTGTATTCGGTTGTGAATCAGGGTCAAACTGGTCGGCTTTTGAAATTTCAGCTTTGTTGACAAAAGTTCCGTTCTTGGTAACTTTTGCTTTGAAAGTCAAGGACTTGCTACTTCCACTAGCTAAGGAAGCAATGGCGGCAGTCAGTGTGTTATTGGCATTTTGGAAATCGGTAGAACTGCTAAACGACAAACCAGAAGGCAACACGTCTTTCACCTCGATGTTCGTAGCCGTTGAGGGTCCAGCGTTAGCAACTGTTATCGTGTATTCTACTACATCGCCAACGTTGGGGTTAGCAGTAGAAACTATTTTGGTCAAACTCAAGTCAGCTTGTTGGCCGCCGATGAGTACCCCTCCGGTATCATCTTCGCCCGTCTCGGTGCCATTGTCTGGACGTGAGTCAGGGTCAAACTGGTCGGCTTTTGAAATTTCGGCTTTGTTCAAAATAGAACCTGCTTGCAACACCTTGGCTTGGAAAGTGAGTACCACACTTCCGCCTGAAGTGATACTGGCAATGTTGTTGCTCAACAGCGTGCCGTTTGAGTTGGTAAAGTTAGTAGAAGACACAAACTGCAAACCTGCTGGCAGCACGTCTTTCACCTGTACGTTGGTGGCAGCGGCAGGGCCCGCATTAGCCACTGTGATGCTGTACGTAATAGTTTCGCCTACATTCGGAGTGGTTTTGCTTACCGCTTTGGTCAAACTCAAATCAGCCGAAAGGGGGAATACGGTTACTTTATCGGTATCATCTTGGCCATCTTCAGTACCTGTATTAGGCTGTGAATCAGGGTCGAACTGGTCAGCTTTAGAAATTTCAGCTTTGTTGGTAATGGATGCTGGCAAGAAGTTATTGAATACAACTACTTTTCCTACAAACGTAAATACTACCGAAGAGTTAGGAGCAATCGAAGCAGCAGTTCCCGTTAGTACGCCCGCATTTTGAGTCATGGTTGAGCTCGATACAAAGGCAATACCTACTGGGAGTACGTCTTTTACTTCTACATTGGTAGCCGTGTTCGGGCCATCGTTGGTTACTGTGAGGGTAAAGGTAATGTCTTCACCCACGTTTGGATTAGCTTTACTTACGGTTTTGCTCAAGCGCAAATCAGCTTGTTGGCCATTCAAGATAACGCCTCCAGTGTCGTCTTCGTTGTTATTCGTACCATTGTTTGGGGTAGAATCTGGGTCAAATTGATCCGATTTAGAAACCTCAGCACGGTTGGTAATGGTGCCTTGTTGCGTTACTTTGGCTACAAACGTTACGGTCTTTGATTGTCCCGATGCAATGCTTGCAATAGAAGCCGTGAGTGTACCAGCCGCATTGCTAAAATCTGAGGATGAAACAAACTCTAAACCTGCTGGCAGTATGTCTTTTACCTGTACGTTGGTGGCAGTATTCGGTCCAGCGTTGTTGACACTGATGCTGAAGGTAATCGTTTCGCCAACGGTTGGGGATGTTTTAGATACTACTTTAGTCAAGCTCAAATCAGCCCGTTGCGTTGTAATACTGGCACTACCTGTATCGTCTTGTCCATCTTCGGTACCACTTCCTGGCTTTGAATCAGGGTCGTATTGGTCTGATTTTGAGACCTCTGCTTTATTGACAATGGTTTGGGGGGTACCCGAAGTAACTTTGGCTTTAAAGGTTAAGGTCACTGATGTATTAGCTGTGATGCTAGCTACCGATGCCGTGAGAGTCCCATTGGTATTGATAAATTGGCTACTGCTCACAAAGGTCAAGCCAGCTGGCAACACGTCTTGCACTTGTACATTGGTAGCATCCGACGGCCCTGCGTTATTCACGACAATCGTATAAGTCAGCTCATCTCCCACGTTAGGCGTAGGGTCATTGACTGATTTTTGAAGGCTCAAATCCGCTTGTTGTCCGTTGAGGGCAACGCCTCCGGTGTCGTCTTCGTTGTTGTTGGTACCGTTGTTCGGGGTAGAATCTGGGTCAAATTGGTCTGATTTAGACACTTCTGCCCGATTGGTAATCAAACCCGGTGAAGTCACCTTGGCTTGGAAGGTTAAGATAACGCTGTTATTCACTCCAATGCTAGCGATGTTGTTGCTCAGCAATGAGCCGTTGTTATTGACAAAATTCGTCGAGGCAACAAACTCTAAACCAGCAGGAAGTACGTCTTTCACCTGAACATTGGTGGCAACCGACGGCCCTGCGTTAGTAACCGTAATGCTGAACGAAACCGTTTCGCCTACGTTTGGATTGGCCTTACTTACTGCCTTGGTCAAGCTCAAATCGGCCTGTTGAGCTGTTAATGGAGCGTCGTCAGTGTCGTCTTGCCCGTCGTTTGTACCTGAGTTCGGGGTTGAGTCGGGGTCGCCTTGATCTGATTTAGAAACCTCAGCCTTATTATTGATTACTCCCGGCGCCGTGATTTTGGCCACAAAGCTCAAGGTAGTTGAACCATTGATAGGTAGCGAAGCAATAGCCCCCGTCAACGTACCATTCAAGAAATTGAGGTTGCTGCTGCTTACAAATTGTACCCCTGCTGGCAACACATCTTTAACCTCTACATTAGTAGCTGTATTGGGGCCAGCGTTACTTACCACAATGCTATAAATCACTTGGTCGCCTACGTTGGGGGTAGTGTTAGACACCGATTTTTGCAAACTCAAGTCGGCTCTGGTATCCAACGAAACAGGCGTGGGAATGCTACCCACAGGATTAGGATCGGTGCCATTGTTCGACACATCCGACACGTTTGGACTACCATCAGCAGGCGTACCTGTGGCCTCTGCCGAGTTATAGAAAATGCCGTTAGTTCCTTTTGAACCGTTTAGTTTCACATTCACTGTAAACTGAACGGTTTTGCTAGCGCCTACGGCTAAAGAGCCTGTTCCCGTTAATAAATTGGCATTGCTTGTATTTGTGCCCACATAATTGATTCCGTTGGCATCGGGAGCATTCGTAATATTACTTACACCGGGAGACAAAATCGTGAACGTAGCAGGCGATGGATACGTATCGCTCATGAGGTCTTTTACCTGAACATTGTTGAGCGCAACGTTTCCAAAATTCTTTACAATTACCTGATAGGTAACGTTATAACTTCCGTCTGACTGCAAACTTGGTGAACCAACTACCGACTTTGCCACGCCAATGGCCGCACTACTCAATGTTACAGGTGTAGGGGTGTTTTCGTTAGTTTCGGTGGGGTCGCCGTTTTGGTTGGGGTCAATAGCAGAGGCATCGCCATTGTTTGACAAATCAGAAGTTTGGGTATTATTGGGTCCTGTGCCTACTGCCGTTGAGCGGTTGTTGAAAGTAGTTTGGGTACTGCCATTCAAACTGATTCGGACTTTGAAACTGATGCTACGAGTAGCTCCTGCTGGCAAGGTACTGGGTTGAGCCAACATGTTTTGGTCGCTGCTGCCGTTATAACTCAAGTTGGGTTGAAGCGGTGAAGCCGACGTAATGGATCCTGATACAACTTGGAATGTAACCGGCACTGGGAACGTATTGGTCAAATTATCAGAGACTTGAACATTGCTCAAGTCCGTATTTCCCAAATTTTTAACTTGAAGAGTGTAAAGTACATCAAATACTCCATCACTCACCTGCACCGGAGTACCTGCCATTTTGGCTAAGCCAATCGCTGTATTTTGAATGGTAACAGGCGTTGGGTCATTTTCACCAATTTCGCTTGGGTTACCGTTGTTATTCGGGTCAATAGTTGATGCTCCGCCGTTGTTTGAATCGTCAAATGGAGCGGTGGTAGTACCATTAGGACCTTTGGCAGTGCCACGAGCTTGGTTATTGAAAATGGTTTGTGTAGAACCGTTGAGACTTACTCGAACGGTAAAGGTTATCGTACCAGTCTGACCAATGGCTAAAGTGCTATTTGCCGCATTCAAGAGATTTTGATTGCCATTGCCGTTATACGAACCATTGGGTGACAATGGGCTCGCAGCAGCTACAGGTGTCGAAATCGTGAAGGTAGCTGGTGCTGGGAAGGTAGTTACCAAGTTATCAGTCACTTGGACGTTGTTGAGTGCAACGTTTCCTAAGTTTTTCACCAACACGGTATAAGGAACGTCATAAACGCCCGTAGAGACTTTCACGGGTGTACCTGCCGACTTAGCAAGACCTACCACTGGATTATCTGAACAGTTGATAACCACTTGTGTAGAAACTACACAGGTAGTAAACACGGCATCTCTCACCTTGACCGTATAAGTACCATTGGCTAGGTTCAAGAAGGTATTGCTCGATTGGAACGTGCCATTGTCTAAGGCATATTCTAAGTTATTTCCGGAGGTGGTAGAAGCCGTAACGACGATTTTACCTGTTCCGACACCACCAGTACAGCTCCCAACCGCACTGCTGAGGGTCGGAATCGGGCGAACGATGATGTCCACTTCATCAAAGTTGGCACAAGTTCCAGTACCGATAGACCAACGCAAGGTATAAGTACCTGGTAATGAAAAGGTGACTGTGGTATTATTGAGGTTAGCATTATTAAAGGTCACAATACCTGGACCCGTAATTTTTGTCCATGTCCCAGTACCTGTGCTTGGTGTATTTCCGGCTAACGTGACGGTTTCGTTAAAACACTTGGTTTGGTTAGGCCCTGCATTGGCTTGAGTCGGCTGACTTAATATGCTTACCTGCACGTCGTCGGTACTTGGTTGACAGATGCCGCCTGTCGTAATGGTCCATCTGAACACATACGTTCCTAACTGCGTGCCGTTAACGACGGTAGTTGGCGAAGTAGGATTCACAAAAATCACATCAGGCGCACCAGCTGGCTTCGACACTTGAGTCCATTTTCCTGTCCCTGAAGTAGGGGTATTGGCATTCAACGTCACCACATCGAAGTTACACATGATGATGTCTTGGCCAGCATTAGCCGCAGTCGGTACGGCATCGTTGGTAATCACCACGGTATCTTTTGACACGCACGAACCGTTTTTGGTTTCCCACTCAAACTTATACGTGCCCGGCGACATGCTCAAGACAGTTGTGTTTGGATTAGTAGGCGGCTGTGGCGATAACACGGCATAAGGCCCACTAATGATGGTCCATTTGCCAGTGCCTATCGTAGGCGTATTACCACTCAATACCGCCGCTGTGGCATTACACAGGTTTTGGTCTAAGCCAGCAGCAGCAGGAGTTGGATTTGGTACGGGAACGGTAATCGTTACTTTATCTATACTTGGCGGGCAAGCAGGCCCATTGGTAATCGTCCAAACAAACACGTAAGTATTGGGTGCTTCAAGACCTGTAATCTGTGTAGTGGGCTGAGCCGGGTTGACAATCGTAACGGTTGGACCACTTTCTTGCGTCCATTTACCAATACCTACTGTTGGCGTGTTCCCTGCCATTTTGATAGATGGCGCACAGGCATCCAATACGTCAGCTCCTGCGTTTGCTACGGTTGGCGTTTGGTAATTATTGATTCGTACTTGCTCTTTAAGCACACAAGCCCCACTCGTAATGGTCCATTCCAACAAGAAAGTTCCGTATTTATTGCCTGTTGGCGTATAGGTAGTCGTAGCATTGTTAACGTTGGCAAAACTACCGCCGCCACCGCTTGGCACTACTAAGGCCGACCACGAGCCAGTACCCGTAGAAGCGGCGTTGGCATTGAGGCTGAACGCCGTAGCATCGCACAAGTTTTGGTCAGGTCCTGCATTGGGAGTCGTTCCACTTGGCGATACAGTGTAAATCACATCGTCGGTTTTGGGTGTACTAGGGCAGGTAGCGCTCGCATTGGTTGCAATGGTGTATCTGAACGTGTATTGTCCTGCCGGAAGTGGCGTGGTGGCCCCAGCAGGGTTGGTAGCATTGGCCGAAGTAGCACCTGCTGTAGTAAGGGTAGGCACTGGCGAGCCTGCTACATTTGACCACGTTCCACTAATGCCATTACCCACCAAGGCAATCGAAGTAGGTGAGCAAACCGTGAGGTCGGCACCAGCGTAGGCAGCTTCTTGTACAAAAACATCAATTTCGTCTAAGCTTTGAGTACAACCAGGGCCACCTGTTACGGTCCATCTGAATTTATAATTACCAGTGCGTAAGTTACTTACTGTTACACTGGCTGCATTTACGTCTGAAAATGTCGGTGTACTAGGTGAAGTTCCCACCACACTCCATGTGCCTACACCTGAGGTGATAGCATCGGCGGTTAAGGTAGTACTTAGGGCGGTGCCATTCGTAGTAGTACCGCACACACTTTGCGAAGCTGCCACAATATTGGCAGGCGATGGTGCCGCCGAAGCCGTAATCTGAACGTCATCAAAGCTGGCAGCCGCACAGGCTCCGTTGGTAATGGTCCATCTGAATACATATACGCCAGGCGATAAATTAGTTAATGCCGATGAGTTGGAGTTAGGCGAAGCAATGATAGAACCACCCGGCCCACTCACCTGCGACCACGTACCAGTACCAACCGAAATAGCTGTTGCGGCCAAGGTAGTGGAAGTTCCACAAATGATTTGGTCAATTCCAGCATTGGCGGTACTTGTGCTGCTGTTGATGGTAATGGTCAACGAATCGGTATGAGAACAGCCATTTTTGGTCAAAGTCCAATACAACTCATACGTTCCTGTCTGCAAACCTGTCAGCTGGGCATTTTGAGTAGCAGTATTGGGGTTAAAGCCTGGGTCTGGTGCACCCGTTGGTTTTGATTTTATAGACCACAAACCTGTTTCGCCTGTGCCGGGTGCGTTACCTTGCAAGGTAAACGTGGTTGTTCCCGAAGGCAAACATTGGTCCACACCTGCATTAGCTAAGGTAGGGCCTGCGCTATTGGTGGTGGTCAAGGTCACGTCATCAAAGGAGTCGGGACATTTGTCGGGGCCTCCTAAGTTAGAAGTACCCACCACCGTCCAGCGAAACACATACACCGTGTTGGGTTGAAGATTACTGACTTGACTATTTTTAGAATTGACATTTGAAAAAACGGGCGCAGCACCGCTTGGCGTTTGCGATACCACCGACCAAGTGCCTGTTTCGCCTCCTCGTGGGGTGCTTCCCGACAAAATTGCGGGCACTCCATAGCAAACGGTTTGGTCATCCCCAGCGTTGGCGTTTGGATTTTCGGAAACTGTGATTTTCAAATCGCCTGACTTGGGCGGGCACACCAACCCATTCACCACCGACCAACGGAAGAGGTATTCACCCCCTATCAATCCGCTGACGTTGGTACCCGGGTCGCTGACATTGACAATACTAGCCGTATTGGGTCCACTCACCTGCGACCACGTACCCGCACCGTTGATGGCGAGTAGGGTGTTGGCTGCCAGCCCTGTACTTTTTACACCACATTTCAAAAACTGGGCATTCCCAACCACCGAATTCCCAGCCGACCGAGATGCGATGACTGTAATATCGTCAAAAGCAGGTGAACAGTTAGCTCCGGCGGCGATGTTTCGGTAAAAACGAATCACATAGGTTCCGGCCGTATCAAGGCCAGCAATGGCCTGTGGGCTGCCCGTAGAGGTGAACACGCCTTTGATGGTAGTGGGGCCGCTGATGATTTGGTACGTGGTGCTCGCTCCACCCGATGCGGTGTAGGCAATACTGGTGGTTTCGACATTACAAGCTAAAGTAACTACTTTGCTCCCCGTAATACTAATGGCCGCAGGGGTTTGGTAGCTCACCGTCATGTCGGCAGAAGTAGAGCAATTGGTGGTCGGATTGCTGATGGTGTAGGTAAACGTATAGGACCCAACGGTACTTACGGTAACCGAGGTACTGGGGCTGTTAGGACTACCCAACGTAACGGTTGAGCCTGTTGGTTTTGACTTAACCGTCCAGAGTACGTTTTCGCCAGCATAGATAGGGTTACTGCCATTGATGGTAAAGGTAGTGCGGTTATCACAAAACACTAAACTGGTAGCCGAAGCCGACGATACCGACGAGCTGGGCGGAGGTACCACCACTTTCATCAAGGCCGAGCCGTTTACGCAAGGCCCCGCCACCGTCCAGCGGAAAGTGTAGGTGCCTTCTACTAAGTTGCTAACTTGCGAAGTATTGCTGTTGGGCGAAGCAATGGTGGGTACATTGGGACCATCTACCAGTACCCAAGTACCGATTTGACCGCCTGTGCCATTGCCAGCGTAGCTTCCGTTGAGTGTTGTGGTTTGTGTGACTGAATAACAGTTATTTAGGGTTTTGTCGGGACCAGCCGTTACGGGTGACACCCCGCCATAATTGGTGATGATGACATCATCAAAAGAAGTACATTTTTTACCATCTGGAAAGGTTTGAGTAATCGTCCATCGCAAGGTTGTAGCTCCTGCGCTGGTGGTAGGGAGGGTAATTGTTGACGTTGGAGAACTCGCATTGGCGATGGTCAAACCCGCATTATTGGTACCAACAATCGTCCATGCACCCGTTTCGCCTGTGCCAGCAGCGTTGGCACTCAGGGCCATCGTGCCCGGGCAAGCCAAGCGGTCTGCACCTGCATTGGCAATGGTGATGGGATAAATGGTCAGGCTGACGTCGCTACTCACCCGAGTACCGTCTTGACACGTAACACTAAAGCGAAACGTGTACGAACCTGCCCCAAAATTGGCTAAGTTGGTGGTGGTGCTGGTGGATGACACGATGGTAACCGACGGCCCACTTACTTGTGTCCAGAGTGGATTAGAAGTGCTGAGCGTGGACCCTACCGTTGCCTTTAACGTAATGGTTTCGTTGGTGCAGTAGGAAGATGAGTTATCGGCGGTGAAAGCCGCCACGCTACAGTTTTGGGCCAGAGCCGTGGTACTGAAACCAACCCAAACAAAAAAAAGAACCAAGCAAGTCTTCAGGAACTGCTGTGTTCTTTGAGTTGGGTTACTAATACTTGTTTTGGCAGCTGTAGATGCCAACGATGCGCAAAGTACGGAACTTTGCCCAGTCAAGATAGCCATAAATTAATAATTTTATCGGGTATTCGGCTATCTTGTAGCTAATTTTATGCCAAAATGCATTTTCGGATTTATTTATTTTACAATATACTCATTATCAGTTATTTATTTTTTTTTAAAATTCTATGTAGTTATTAAATCTCTGTATTGTAGGGTGTTTATACCTTAACGTTGTATCACCTCTTCTCCCAACCCCCTCCGCAGCGGTGGGCCCTGTCGCCACGGCTAAGTATGTGATTTTCAAAGCGACTGTCGCCCAGTCCCGGAGGAAAGGGATTTAGGATGAATGAGGGACAAAACGAAGACTACAAATACGGAAAGCTCAAGCGAGGATACTAGAACTAGGTCGTAGGGGTACTAGTTATCATTCACCCAACCCTCCCCTGCTGTGAGGGCTTTTAAAGTCCCTTTCCCAACAGGGAAAAGGGATCTAGGAAAAGGGGTTCTGTGTACAACTTAATTAACCAATTCACTTAGGGGCGTATGGCTTACGCCCAATCGGAGACTATTTATATTTTTTCAGCAAGATTTAGGGCGGTTCGCCGTTGCGATGAGGCAACCGATACCCAGAAAATAACATACTGATTATCAATTAATTAACCCTTAGCTTGACAACTATGGCCTTTTGACCAACCACCCTACTAGGTATCAAATGAATAAAAACGTCATTCGTTCAGATTTCTTATGTGCTGATTTTCAGCAAAGTACTTTACCATCGTTGCTTTCATCTTTTTTTGGCTGTGCGCTCCAGACAATGACCAACAACGGTGGAAAACCTGTTTAAGTCGAACGCCTCACCCAACTGATGGATTTTGCTTACGCCTGTTTGTTGGGCTTTGCTCCCCAGACTAGGCGCCCTCATGAAACATTAACAACGGAGGAAAAAAATTTCAACAAAGGTTGGCCATACCAAAGCTCCCCCCTGTTAGAAATCAGTTATGAAGGTCTGCCATGACACTTTTCGCTAGTTGTGCAACAGTTACCCTTGTTGGCGGTAGGCATATTTCTCGACCGATGAAGTGTCCACGAAGCGAAAAAACTAACTCAAAATGTCGCCCGAAATGTCTAATCAACTGTCCACGAAGCAACAAAACAAAATCTAAAAAGTCGCCCGAGATGTCCAACCAACTGTCCACGAAGCGAAAAAACTAACTTAAAAAAGTCACCCGAAATGTCCAGCAAACTGTCTACAAAGCGAAAAACTGAAATTTAAAAAGTTGCCCAAAATGTCAAATAATCAGCTTAGATTTCTACTTTTCAATTCTTCATTAATTGTTTTGATGCTGCTATAATTTATAAACAAGATAGACGAAAGTGAAAGTGCAACAGCAATGAGACTATATCCAATGAGTCCTTGCTCAATTGCGAGCAAAATAGCCATAATGAGTAAAACAGTTAGCAAACCTGCTAAAAAACCTGTTACCATTGTTGTAGTTTTTTTTCTTTTGATTAGCTCCTCCGTTGTCAAGTCGCTAAAATTGTCTTTTTTGAATTGTATTTTCATTTTTTTAGTGTTTTTAATGCTTACCGCCAACGTTTGGCAGCTACCCGAAGGTGGCGATTTCGAAGCACTTCACTGTCAACCAAGCAGAAACTTGAATAGAAGCACAAAGCTTGATTTAACCACTGAACCGCCACTTTTGGGTAGGTGCTGTTAGCACCAGTACTTATCGCATTCTTCAATGTTGTACATAAATTTCTTCAAAATTACAAGAAAAAAATTTTGTAGGGTTAAATATTGTTCCTAAATTTGCATACTATAATTAGCGATTCAATGGAGCATAAAATTTCTAGAAGGCACTTATTTGACTCGATTTTGAGGTCGCTCGATAATGAGCAAAATTTTTCAATTGATAAGTCAGTAGTTGTAAAAGGGGATTCCTTAGAAAAGATGCGTTTGATACCAGATTCGTCTATATCACTTATTTTGACCGACCCACCATATCATAGTACCAAGAAAGATAATATCGCAAATGACAAATCTTTTAAAACAGATGATGAGTTTTTAGCTTGGATGGAATTGTATTTTGTCGAGTGGAAAAGGATATTAAAACCTAATGGTTCGATTTTTATGTTCTGTTCATCTGCAATGTCGGCTAAACTGGAAGTCGCAATGTATAAGTATTTTAATGTGCTTTCTCATATTGTATGGACCAAACCTAATGACCCAGGTTTTGATGGGTGGAAGGGAAAAATGAAAAAAGAGGCTTTAAGACAATGGTATCCGCATTCTGAAAGAATTTTGTTTGCCGAACCTGCAACAGAAGGCAATTTGAAGCGGTCGTGGTTTGGTAATTTTTTAAGAGAACAGAGATTGTTAGCTGGTATTTCTGGTCATCAATTAACCGAGTTAGTAGGAGCATATGGTAAGGTTAATCATGGCGGTGCAGTTTCTAACTGGGAAACCGGCAGAAACATACCGAGCAGGGAACAGTATGGTAAAATATGCGAAGCATTATTAGATTCCGGCAGGATTAGCTCTATGCCAGATTATGAGGATGTAATTAGAAAGTTTGAAGTTAATTCTGAAATACAATTTACAGATGTTTGGGATTTTAACTCAGTAAGACCATACAAAGGTAAACACCCTGCTGAAAAACCACTGGAAATGTTAGAGCATTGTATAAATGCAACAACTTTTGAGGATGATGTTGTTTTAGATTGTTTCGGTGGTTCTGGAAGCACTTCAATTGCAGCTTTAAATCTTAATCGCTATTCTATTTCTATTGAATTAGAGAATGAATGGTTTGATACAATTGTAAATCGACTTGAAAACTATGAAATTGTTCCAAAAAAGATAAATGGGACAAAAAGTGTATTGATGAAAGCCACGAACTCAAAACTTATGAAGGAACAAACCTTGTTTGGTTAAATATCTACACCTTCATTCAGATTTTTGGTGACAACTTTGTTCATCCATTTGAGTGTATCAATAATTCCTGAATCTTTACAAACGACATTGCAATGGTGATGACCCCAGCCAAGGTTGTATGGCTTGTGGTTATACTCTCCTGTACGCAATTCACGAATATGGAAAAGATTAATTTCTGTAACTGTCAAATCTGGAACTATTCTTCCTTCAGCTTGTGCTAAACGGCTCAAAAAGCCTAACCCTTTTAATTTTTCTAAACACAAAGGACAAACCGTATTTTCTTCGGAATCAATTATTCTATTTTCTTTGAGAAGATTATGGTCGCATAAATTACGTTCCACACAAATCTCATTGATATGGTTCTTTCTCTCTTCGATTTGTTCTATTGTCATGCCTGCTTCTAAAGCTACCTGAACAGAGTCGAAATAATGCCAGAAAAGATATTCAAGTTGAAATTGGCAATCTTGTATCGTTTGAGAACTAGCATATTCATAAACTCTTATACCTGCACCTTTTAAGCCGCTTGTATTGAATCCAAGCGTGATTTTTTCATCATTCACCGAAGTTGTTGAAGGAACTCTTGCAACAAATTGTCCGCCAAGTGGATTTGTCCTACTTGTTGCTGGGGTAAAATTGTGTGTATAAGGATTGTAGTCATTCCATTCCTGTCTGGTTTCATAGAAAAGAAGTGTATTGACTCCAAGTATCAAGTTTTTTGAACTTAACTCTTCATCAATATCAGGTGTTTGGAAATAGTAATTGGGATTCATCAGTACAATAAATCCATTTTCAAACAGTCCATTGTTGTCGGGTGCTGTTTGTGCTGCATTGTAAAAATTATATGGAATAAGAACAGTACTGTTTCTGTTAACTCTGTTTTGAAAAATTACATCATCATCAGCACCTCTAGTTTGTCCTGTTTTGTATATTTTGCTTTTTAGAAGCTGAGGTAAAGCGGGAATTCTTTTTTTAGTCATTAAACAACTCTTTTATGCCAACATTAAGTGCTTTCGCAATTTTCTCAATGTTGACAAGAGTTATATTCTTTTCAGCACGTTCTATCATTCCGATATACGTTCTATGTAGGTCAGCCTTAAAAGAAAGTTCTTCTTGTGAAAGATTTTTTTCTTTTCTTAACTGTCTAACACGCTGTCCGAATTTTATTAAAATTTCTCTGCTCTCCATTGAGTAAATTACAATGGAGCAAAGCTACTTATAGTATGCAACCTGCACCACAGACTAAAGTTAGCATTTTCGTTGTCAAAATGTCCCGATAAAATTAGTTATCATTTTCAGTCTGTGTCTTTTTAGTATTGGTGCTAACATCCAAATAAACGCAACTTTTGCATTTATTTTTAAAAAACTTGCGTTTATTTCTGCTGTAGCTGATTGTTCAAGTAGTGCGATGTATTTTCGCATCGCTTTTCAAGAATAACTAAATATTTTCATATATCCAACTTAGCAAAGGGACTTTTTAGTTGGCAAAGGTTGCCCCGTCAAACCCTTTGGCGGTTGGGTATAAATTTCGGTGGTTTTGGTGCTTTTGTGCCCCAACAAAACTTGTCTATACTACAAATAAGCCAATCACCTTTATCAATATCATACTTCCATGCTAAAATGGTTCAGTGTTTTTTCCCTCGTTTTCTTTTTCAAAAAGAAGTGTTTACAACCCTTTTCTCAAAAAAGGGGTCTTGCAAAAAAAACGCCATGAAAACGACTAGATATAGGGGCTTGATAAGTTGGTTTACCCTTTTGGTAACCCTTTCATTAGCCTGTAACACCCCCTGCCCGCTTCCTCCTGCTTGTCAACTCGCACCCGAGGCTGGCCCCTGTTATGCTTTGCACAAACGATATTATTATGACAAAAATGAGAAGCGATGCAAAGAATTCACCTGGGGAGGCTGCGAGGGCGTGGTACCCTTTGAAACCTTAGAAGCCTGCAAAGCCTGCGAGTGTTCTCGATAACAGTGCAGTCATCACGTTTGTCGGACCTAGCTACAACTTTATCCGACAAAGAGTGTGCTGAAAGCCCTACGGATTCGGGTAGTTCCGTTGTTTGTCATCCAAGATGAGCACCCAGTCCTGACCATAGCCGCTGGTAGGTGGTGTAAACACTTGAACACCTGTGTTTTGAAAAACACCCAGTTCCTTTGTATCACCCAACCGTGGATTAAACCAACGGGCATTCAGTTGAGAGCCCGCTATTTTGCCCATGTTGACCGTAAAGGCTTTTCCGGCTGCCGAATACACAAAAAGGTAGTCGTTCCCACGGGTAGCTTGAATCCGCTCAGCGGGAGCAAGGTTGTTTTCTTGAATCAACGACTGGTCAGGAATTCGCTCTAACAAGGGGCGAGACTCCATTAGCTTGCGTACCCACTTCATTTGCATAGCTCCGGGCAAATCTAGCGCTTCCTGCCAGTACACGTGCGGACCGTTCACAGCCTCTCGGTACGGCGAGTACATCTGCCACACGTCGTGACAGCCATAGGTATGCCCAAACGCTCCTGCAAATAGGTCGAGGTAAGCGTATTTGCGCACATCGTAAGCGTTGGAAGTGCCTAAATCCTTGGCATTGAAACATACCGGATGGTCTTCATAGATGGGTTCGGCGTCTATGACAGGCTTAGTAGGTTTTCGCTGATAAGCTGCCCCAATTTTATCATAGTGGGCTTGGTCACGGCAATGTCCGTTTTGGAACATGTTAAAATCCAGCCAGTTGTCTTGATGAAACCACTGACCCGAGCCTTCTTGGTTGGGCTGTGGATGAAAACTCAATAGAGCGTGTTCGTCTCCTCCTACCCCTTCGATGATCCCAGCGGCCATTTCTCGCCAAATCTGCACATCGGTACTTCCATCACGTGGGTTGCGGTCGCCACCCAGTACCCAAATCAGGTTTTTCTTGTTTTTGTACCGAGTGGCCAGCCATTTTCCATAGCTCTTGGCGTTTTGTGGGGTGAAGATTTCAGGGCCTTTTCCCCAGGTATTTTTAAACACCTTATCGCCCCACGTGGGCAAAAAAGCAATCATCAAGCCATATTCAGCAGCTCTATCTATGATGTAGTCCACGTGTTGAAAATACGCCTCGTTGGGTTTGGTAGGGTCATCATTGAGCAAAGGGAGCTGGTCGTAAGGATTTGGTACGTGTAAGCCGTCAAATTCGGCTAAAGCAACGGCTTGAATCACGGTAAAGCCCTGTTCGGCTCGATGCTTGAGGTAAAAATCTGCTTGCTCACGATTGAGGCGGTGGAATAACTCCCAAGCCGTGTCACCCAACCACAAGAACGGTTTACCATCGGCCAATGTCAAGTATCGTCCGTTGGAGTGAACCCTTAGTTGTGCCCAAGTTATCCCTGAAAGGCAGCAACTTATCAGCAAGAAAATCAAGCATTTTTTCATACGATAATAAGGATGTAGAGGCCATACAATGCAAAAAGACAAAGCTATTACAACTTTGTCTTTTTGAAAGAAATCAAGGAATGTTATTTGTTCTTGGAAATCAAGAAAGGCACACAGACCGGTTTACAACACTCTATCCGTTTGACAATCACGGGGCAACAGCCTCCTTCTGAGCACGATGCTTTAATAGACGTAAAGGTATAGCTACCGGGTTCGGAAATTTCCAGTTGACTTGCTGTAGCATTCTTGATAGGTACGCCATTTTTAAACCATTGAATACCTGTTAGACCATCCGGTGCTGAGGCAATCACCACCTCACCATCGCACAGCTGGTACGGAATTGAGATACAGGCTCTATCAATATCATCTTCTGACTCGTTACCATTGTTGGGAGTAGAATCATAGTCGAGCTCATTCATTTTAATCACTTCAGCGGTGTTGTACCATACTCCTTCGGCCAGTACTTTCACCTTAATCGTCAAAAAGGCACCTTCGTCCACTCCTAATTTGTCAATATTCCAAATACCTGTTTGGCTGTTGTAGGCGCCCATCGTAGTAGTCGAAACGGTGTAGGCTACTCCAGCGGGTAAAATATCCTTGACCTGAATACCCGTTACTGGCAAGGTTCCTTCGTTATGCACTCTGAGTTTAAACGAAAGGGTATCTCCGATGGCATATTCATTCTTGAATGCAAATTTTTCAAGTGAAATATCATATCGAGCCGAGATCAAACCTGCATCTATAGTTGGGTTATCTTTGGTAAGGCTAATTCCATCTGCATTAATATTAAACAAAGGAGAGTACCCATTGGCGTCGGCATCACTGTCTAACAAGTCATTACCAGCATTCTGTGTTGTCAACGAAGTACCTACTGGAAACGACGACGGTACAAACCGCACTTTGTAGTCGCCGCTTGGTAGCTGATAAAAATAGTAGTGTCCGTCTGCATCGGTGAAGGTGGTTTTCACGGGGCTACCCAACGCTCCTGACTCTATTTTATATAGCTCTACTTTTACGTTCTTAACACCCGGTTCGCCATTGTCTTGTAAGCCATTCATATTAACGTCTTGCCAGACGTAATCGCCGATACTACCTAAGGCTTTTAGAACAGCAACCGATGTGGTGGCAGTGGCAGAACAGGCATTTGGGTCTCGAACGGTCACCGTATAGACCCCAGCCATTGCCGAAATCGCATTGAATCGAATAGGTGCTTGACTCGTTGAATAAAAGCCGTAAGGACCACTCCATGAATACGAACTACCCCCCGAAGCTGAAAGTTGTATGGTAAAACCCTCTATCACTGTTTGGTTAGCACTGACGGCAGGTATGACCTCGATGACTGACAATGACGCTGTGGCCGATGCTGTACAAGTACCGCCTTGCAAAGTCACTGTGACTGAATATACTCCACTCATGGCCGCTGTAGCTAAGGCACGAGTGGGATTTTTGAGTGTAGAACTAAATGATGCTGGCCCTGCCCAGCTATACGAATACGCTCCAGCACTGGCATTGAGCGAAACCGTTCCACCAGCACACGCACCAACAGCACTCGCACTTACTGTGATAGAACAACACACATACGTACCTACACTCACCGTGGCCGTAGCCGTACATGACAGTGAGTTGGTAACGCTTACGGTGTAAACCCCGTTAGCCCCTAAAGAGGCATTGGTAATGATAGGGCTTGCTCCAGAAGCTGTATAGAAATTAGGCCCTTGCCACGAATAATTGGTTCCACCAGAGGCTGATAACTGTACCGTTGTGCCAATACACACTGGCGAAGCCGAGGCATTGGAGGTAGCCAACACCGTAGGTTTAGCATTGACTACTACCGACACCGTATTAGAGGTGGTACAGCCTTTATCCAGAACGACAGTCACACTATAAAGCCCTGCCATCGCTACGGTTAGATTAGACCGTGTGGGGTTTTGAATAGACGACGAAAAACTCAATGGTCCTGCCCATGAATAGCTTAATCCATTGCTCGTATTGAGCGATACGCTCCCGCCTTCACAAACTGGCGAAACAGCAGCTACCGTAATGACTACATTGCTAATACTTACTGAGGCCGTAGCCGATTGTGTACAAGAATTTGAGGCCGTAACCGTCACAGTATAGATACCCGCCATGCCTGAGGTGGCACTACTTCGGGTTGGATTTGAGAGCGTTGAGCTAAATGCTTGTGGTCCAGCCCACGAATATTGTCCTCCGCCCGTAGCCGAAAGAGATATAGTCCCGCCAGAACAGAACAATCCTCCAGTAGCTGTCACTACTGGCTTTGTATTTACCTGAACTGTAGTGGTAGCTGAACCTGTACAACTATTGGTAGAAGTAATACTCACTGTATAAGTACCTACGGCTTGAATAGAAGCGTTTGGAATAGAAGGCGTAGCCGTAGAGGCCGAGAAAGAAGGACCAGCCCACGAATAACTCCCTCCACCCGTTGCAGACAGGGTGATAGTTTCGCCTTCACAAACAGTAACTCCTGAAAGAGTAATAGCTGGATTGGCATTTACTTTAGCCGCCGTTGTATAAAGTGCCGTACAATTATTTGAACCTACTATTGTCAAGGTGTAGGCTCCCGTCATAGCCGTACTAGCGTTGGTTCGTACCGGATTGGCCAAGGTGCTATAAAAATTAGCAGGCCCCGTCCAAGAATATGTTGTTCCGCCTGATGAGGACAAGAGTAGATTTCCTCCTTCGCAGACGGTAATCGCTCCAATTGTTCCTACAGGTTTGGCATTTACTTCTATTTGAACAGTATTAGTACCCGTGCATCCAGAAGATGATTGTACAGTAATACTATATAACCCTCCCATAGAGGTAGTGGCATTTGCCCTTATCGGATTTTGTACTGTTGCCGTAAAACCGCCTGGGCCAGCCCAAGAGTAGGCACTCCCAGAAGAGGTACTAAGTTGAATGGATTGACCCTCACAAACAGGACTTGTTCCTGTGGCACTTGTTGTACCAGTATTCACTATAACTGAGGTGGTAGCCGAAGCTGTACAACCGTTCGTACCCATCACCGTGACAGAGTAAACCCCTGCCATGGCTGTAGTCGCACTGGCCCGAGTTGGGTTTTGTACTGTAGCTGAAAACGAACTTGGTCCTGACCATGAATAACTACTACCGCTAAGTCCTAATCCTAAAATGATAGTTTCGCCCACACAAACTTCATCGCCAATGATGGTTGTAATCGGTGAAGTTCTTACGCTGACGGTAGCAGTAGCACTTTGAGTACAAGTATTTGTTCCAGAAGCAGTTACTGAATAAACTCCCGCCATTGCAGAGGATGCGGCGGCTCGAATTGGAGCGGCACCAGTTGCCGTAAAAGCCGCTGGTCCAGACCAACTGTAGAGTGTACCTCCTGAAGCCGAAAGTTGGATGGTACTACCTAAGCATACCGTTGTTCCTGTCGTTACCAACGCAGGTGCTGCATTAACCGTTGCCGACACTGAAGTACTTACTGTACACGAAGAGCCCGTAACGGTAACACTATAAATTCCATTCATCGCTACCGTTGCAGAGGAGCGACTTGGGTTTTGGCTTGTAGTCGAAAAACTACCTGGACCCGACCAACTGTAGGCTTGTCCGCCGATGGCTGATATACTCAATGACAAAGTAGCACCTTCGCAAATAGCCGAAGTGCTTGATATGGGAGTAACCACACACGTATTGATACAATCGCAAGAGGTGTTGAATGGATAATTATGAATTTCAGTACCTAATCCACTATGACTCAAGTTGCCACCAACCACCACACGGCCATTGATAGTGGCTTTGAGGTCAACATTTCCAAGCGGTACCAATACTGCCCCATTGATAGGCGTATTAATTGTTAATGAAGTGGCTTGATAAAAGTTGAATATGACGTTCCGAACATCTACATCGGGATCACTCCCACCCAACGTTGCATAGTCAGTAGGGTGATTCGCAATACTGGCTGCAACATTAGCGACATTCCAAGAAAGTGAAGTACCCGGAACGTTAATCATAATGCGGGCATTTGCTGGGATTCCTGCAAAAAGTAAATTTTGTCCGCTAAGACTATTAATATCTGAGGGTGTTAGCGCAAATACTTGAGTAGCAGACGTACCATCGCCAGTGAGAGTATGCGTTGAACTATTAAAAGCTCCGGTAGTCGTTTTAGTAGCATAACAAGCACTTTTAGAAGTCCAGTTATTGACTAACGTTGAAATATCAATGATGGCATTAATTGCCGACGTCCCAGCATTTGCAACCCGATAGGTAGCCGTGTTATTAGTACCTATTACATTAGACGCAAAGGTAGAGCCTGCAATCATTTTTCCAGTAGCAACTCCACCAGAAGGCTGCACGTTTCCAATGGCGCCATTCGCAATTAATGTTCTGAAAATCTGACCTTTCACCACCAAATTGTATTCAGCATCAGGAGCAATCACATACGCCCCGCCTGTCGAAACCCCAACTCCGTAATAGGGGTTATCCATCGTAAAGTTTCCTCCCACAGCTATCCTGCCTTCTACCCCTGTTCCGCCATTATAAGGTACCACAAAGTTGCCTCCAACCACAAGGTTGAATTCAGCATCTGTGCCTCTAATGGTAGCAGGTAAGGGGGTGGTATTGATAGTTCCAGGATACGCTGAAGAAGTGGGACAACCTGGTCCACTACACGGCGAAAGGGGAGCACAGTCACTCGCAGCCAAAGCCTTGGGACTAAGCAGTTTGAGCCATGTACTTTCGTCTGCCAATAAAATGGACGAACGAGGTACATCACGAAGACTAATCAGTTGATTTGCCTGTCCCAGACGAGATTGTGCCTTCGTCGAAACGGCAAATGTAATAAGCATCCCACACCATATCCATCGTGCGAAAATCCTGATTGTAGAAAGTTGGCGGTCTATTTTTCTCATAACACAGGGGTATTCGCAGTATGAAAAGCAAAAAATATACCAAATTCAAGACTATTGATGTAAAACTTCTATTTTCAAGCATTTACAGGAAATTTTATGGTAACGAAAGATATATGACAGATGTGGTAAAACTACAATTTATTGAAAATCAAATACTTATAACATATTCATTATTCATAAATCAAACTCTTCTGAGAGTTGTATAAACAAAAAGCACGAGAGCAACCGCCCTCGTGCTTTAGATGTAGAATCGAAAATTTACTTCTTAATAATCAAGAATGGAATACACTTCGGATCAGCACAGCCACAGTCTTTGCGGGTGAGGGTAACGGTTTTGTCGGTATAGCAACCTTCAGGTGTCCAAACCCGGATGGTGTAATCTTGCGTAGTAGCTGGGTTAGCTAAGCCTGTGGCAATGATTCCATTCACCGGAATCGTAGTTGCTGTGGCTGCGGTTTTGTTACCTGTGTAACTACCCTCTAGCACCACATCGTACTTCCATCCATTCTGGAATCCTTGCAAGATGAGCTGTGCATCGGCATTCGGAGTCAGTCCATTACACGTAGCTGGTACGGCGGTTGCTGTGTAACTTGGTTTCACGCACGGTACAATACCAGCATCTACGGTGTAGTTGTTACGGCGAAGATCCAAGTAATTCGTCGTCAAGACAATATCAATCGGGTCGCTACAGCCTTCATCGTTGGCATCACTGTCCACACTGTCGTTGGCCCCTACATTTAGCGTCGTCCATGACGTACCATTCGGTAAGATGAACTTCACGTAGTAACGTCCATCAATCAAGGAGTCGAAGCGATAACGACCGGTGTTGTCGGTCACGGTCTTAGCTAGTTCAATGGTTTTGTTGGCATTGAGTAAGACCACTTTCACGCCTGGTACACCTGGTTCTCCTTGGTCTTGGATGCCGTTCTGGTTGTTATCGTACCAGACAAAGTCGCCCACGCTGCCAAAAGGATCCACCCCTGCATCAATGGTTGGGTTGTCTCGACGGATGTCACCCTTCGGATAAATGGTCTCAATCATTACCACTTCGCTCCATCCGGCTGTGAATGGCTCGGCATTGCTGTCTATGGTCGGGTCATTGCCTTGGTAGCGTTGGGTAATGGGGTTCCATGGTAACCAGTCGCTTGGTAGTACAAAGCGCACTTGGTATTTGCCCGTTACTAAGCTATCAAACAGATACTTACCATTTTGATTAGTCAACTGGGTACGCAACAACTGCTTGGTATCAGCATTGTAAAGCTCTACTTTGAAGTTCGGGATGGCTGGTTCGTTGGCTTCTTGAATGCCATCATTGTCTTTGTCGAACCAGACGTAGTCACCAATTGAACCGTAACGAGGAATCAAACCAGCATCTACATTCGGGTTGTTGCGCATAGTATCACCTGGCGACAAAGTGACGTCAATCATGACGACGTGGCTTAATCCGTTGCCATTAACATCGCTGTCTTTAGCGTCGTTACCCCCTTGGTTCGGTTTGGTGTAATCACAGTCAGTTGGGATATTCGAGAATTGAACTCGGTACTTGCCACTCAACAAGTGGTCAAACTTATAGAAACCGTTGTTGTCGGTAGTAATCTCATCTATTTTCTGACCAGTATTTCCATCAATCAGGGCTACTTTGATATTCGAAACGCCTTTTTCGTTAGCGTCTTGTACACCATTTTGATTGACATCTTTCCATACATAGTCACCGATTGAACCGTACTTCAATACCACCCCTGCATCAATATGAGGGTTATTTCGGAGGGTATCTGCAACAGCCTTACTCACATCAATAGTGATGATATGGGTTAGTCCAGCGGCGTTAGGGTCACTATCTTTGGTGTCATCGCCCATGTTGGAAGCTGTAAACTCTGCATCAGCTGGAATGACAAATTTCACTCGATACGTTCCCGAAGACAACTGGTCAAAGAGATACTTGCCATTATCGTCGGTCATGGTTTCAGCCAGTTGTACCGTAGCTGTGCTGTTGTAGAGCTGTACCTTAATCATCTTAATAGGCGACTCTCCAACATCTTGCTTACCATTCATGTTCACATCTAACCACACATAGTCGCCAATGCTACCATACTGGTTAATCAAGCCCGCATCAATGGTCGGGTTATTTTTGAGCAGTCCTGTAGCCGCCCCATCAATCGGAATCACGGGTGAAAGTCCTGTGGTTGGGTCGGCATCGCTGTCTTTGGCATCGTCAGCCCCTTGGTCTTTAGGCGAAAGACCCATCGACATATTGGCTGGTACGACAAACTTCACTCGGTAATTGCCATTGTCTAATTGCTCAAAGCTATACTTGCCGTTGGCATCAGTGGTGGTGGTTTTCAAGGCAGCGCCTTGCAGGTTGCCGTTGGCATCGCTGCGGTAGAGTTCTACCGTAACGCCTGGCACACCTACTTCGTCGGCATCCTGAACCCCATTGGCATTCTTGTCTTTCCAGACGTAGTCACCAATCGAGCCAAAAGGCGAGATGAGCCCGGCGTCGATATTGGGGTTGTTGCGAAGGGTATCTTCAACGGCCCGCTCTACGTCGATGTCTATCACTCGGGTGATACCCGTAGTAGGGTCTGGGTCAGAGTCTTTGGCGGCATCTTTGCCTTGCTCACGCTTGGTAAAGATACAGCCCACGGGTAGGTTAGAGAACTTCACCGCATACGAGTTGCTTGGCAATAGGTCGAAGATATAGAAGCCTTTATCGTCGGTTACTAAAGTACTCAATAATTGGGTTTGGGTGCCGTTATAGAGCTGTACGGTCACACCCGGTACGCCCGGCTCACCCGCATCTTGAATGCCATTTTGGTTCAAGTCTTTCCAAACAAAGTTACTGATTGAGCCTAACTTGAGGTTGATAATACCAGCGTCAATGGTTAGGTTGTCTTTTTCAATACCTGTTGCGTTCGTGTTGATTTTGACGATTGGGCTGAAGCCATCGTTACCTGGGTCACTGTCTTTGGCAGGGTCAGTGCCTTGTGCTGGTTTGCTAAAGCCCATGTTCATGTGTACAGGAACATAAAACTTCACTTTGTAGCTGCCACTCGGCAGGTTGTCAAAGAGGTAATTGCCCTTGGCATCGGTCAGTTTGGTGGCGATGGGGCCGCCTTGTGGGAAGCCGTTAACTGGATCCACTTGATACAATTCGACGGTGATGTTTTGCAACACAGGCTCGCCTTGGTCTTGAAGGCCATTGCTGTTGAGGTCTTTCCAAACAAAGTCACCAATCGAACCCACCGACTGAATAAGACCAGCATCTATGGTTGGATTGTCTTTGTCAAGGCCTGTGCCTTGTACGTTGATGGTCACGGGTTGTGACAAACCGCTGGTTGGGTCAGCATCGCTGTCTTTGTCATCAGGACCTTGGTTGGCTTGCGTAAGAACCATATCCATATTAGCTGGTACGATGAACTTCACTCGATACACACCGTTGAGGAGCTGGTCAAATAGGTAACGACCTGTCGCATCGGTTACTTTACTACCTGCTGGCGAGCCGAGGTTGCCTTGGGCGTCGAGTTTGTAGAGTTCAACGGTCACGCCAGGTACCCCTGCTTCGTCGCTGTCTTGCTGTCCGTTTTTGTTCTTGTCTTTCCACACATAATCACCCAACGAACCTAATGAGCTTGGCAACAAGCCAGCGTCAATGGTCGGGTTGTCTCGCTTGTAGGGTTCAGTGCTGTTGACACTGATGGTGATGCGTGGCGAGAATCCAGTGGTAGGATCTACGTCACTGTCTTTTACATCGTCGCCACCCTGGTCTTTGGGCGAGAAGGCCATTGGTGCCATGGTTGGCGGTACAATGAATTTCACTTTGTAGTTATCATCGCTTAGCTTGTCGAAGAGGTAGTATCCGTTGGCATCGGTGGTTTTGCTGGCAATGACGCCGCTGATGACGTTGCCGTTGATGTCGGTTTTGTACAACTCGACGGTAACGCCACCTACCCCTGGTTCGCCTGGGTCTTGCAAACCGTTAAGATTGAGGTCTTTCCAAACAAAGTCACCAATAGAGCCTAAGAGTGGATTCACCAAACCAGCATCTATGGTGGGGTTGTCTTTATCGAGGGGACCTGTACCCGCTAGATTCAGCGTTACTTTGGGGCTGAAGGCTTCTTTGGGGTTGCCGCTAGGCTGGGCGTCGCTGTCTTTGCTGTCGTCGTTGCCTTGGTCGGCACTGGTGAAAGGCATATCCATGGTAGTGGGCACGATGAATTTGACTTTGTAGTCGCCGCTGTCGAGGCCGGTGAAGCTGTAACCACCGTTGGTATTGGTGGTTTGACTGGCAATGGCGCTGCCCAATAGGTTGCCGTTGGCATCGGTCTTATAGAGTTCAACGGTGATGCCACTGACGCCTACTTCACCTTGGTCTTGTACGCCGTTACGATTGAGGTCTTTCCAGACGTAGTCGCCGATGGAGCCGGTTGGTGGTATCACTAAGCCGGCGTCGATGGTCAGGTTATCTTTGTCGAGTGGACCGCTTCCATCAGGGTTTAGGGTCACTTTCGGGCTAAAGGCTTCTTTGGGGTTGCCACTAGGTTGAGCGTCGCTGTCTTTGCTGTCGTCGTTGCCTTGGTCGGAGCTGGTGAACGGCATGTTCATGTTCACCGGAACAATGAATTTGACTTTGTAGTCGCCCTTACTCAGATCGGTGAAGCGGTAGCCGCCGTTGCCGTCGGTCACTTGGCTGGCGATGGCAGCGCCTACTACGGTCCCGTTGGCATCGGTTTTATAGAGCTCCACGCTCACGCCGGCCACGCCGGGTTCGCCACTGTCTTGAAGTCCGTTTTTGTTGAGGTCTTTCCAGACATAGTCGCCTATTGAGCCCAAGATGGGGTTGATTAAGCCTGCATCAATGGTCGGGTTGTCTTTGTTGACGCCGGTTTCGTTGGCGTTGATGGTGACTTTTTCGGAGAGGCCCGTGGTGGGGTCTGGGTTGCTGTCTAAGCCGGCATCGTTGCCTTGTTTACGCAAGGTGAATGGCATGTTCATGGTGCTTGGCACGATAAACTTAACCACATAGTCGCCACTCACTAACTGGGTGAACTCGTAGAAACCGGTGTTGTCTGTTACTCGGCTGGCTTGGGCTACTCCTAATGGGCTTCCATCGGGGGCGGCTTTGTAGAGTTCGACCGTAACGCCAGGTACACCAGGTTCGCCTGTGTCTTGGATGCCGTCTTTGTCAAGGTCTTTCCACACAAAGTTACCCAACGACCCATAGTTTTGGATTAACCCAAGGTCAATGGTAGGGTTGTCTCGGTTGATACCTGTTCCATTGGCATCAATGGTGATTTTTTGAGAGAAGCCTGTGGCGGGGTCCACATCCGAGTCTTTGGTGTCATCTTCGCCTTGGTCTTTCAAGGTCATCGGCATGTCCATGTTGGACGGAATAACAAACTTGACTTTGTACATACCCGTAGGCACGTCTTCAAACTTGTAGTTTCCGTTGACATCGGTATTCTTACTGGAGATGGCAGCGCCTGTTGGGGTACCAGCTGCATCGGTTTGATAGAGTTCAACAGTGATTCCTCCTACGCCGGGTTCGCCTGCGTCTTGAATACCATTTTTATTGAGGTCTTTCCATACTAAGTCGCCGATGCTGCCATAGCAGGGTTTTACGGCTACAATGATGGTGGCCGTGGCTGTACAGCCATTGGTCGCACTAACGGTGATGGAGTAGATTCCCCCTGTCATGGTGGTGGCTATCTGTACAATCGGGTTGGCAACGGCAGCGGCAAAGTTGTTAGGCCCTCTCCAAGAGTAGCTGTTGGCATTGGTGGTGGCCAATAGCTGAACGGTGCCGCCGGTGCAGATGGCGTTGTTTTCGCCGTTGCTGGTGCTTAGGCTAAGCGTTGGCACGGGGCGCACTTCTACACTGACGGTGTTGGTACCCGTACAACCTGTCCCTCCTTGCACCGTTACAGAGTAAACCCCTGACATATCAGGGCTCGCATTGTTGCGTTGAGGGTTCGATTGCGTTGAACTAAAGCCACCTGGCCCAGCCCAACTGTAGCTACTGGCGCCTACTGAGGCGTTCAAGCTAAGGGTTTGGCCCGTACAAACGGGGCTGTTGGAGATAGCCGTTGCTCCTTGGTTGTTGATTTGTACCAGAATGCTATTGGAGTTGGTACATAGGTTTGGCGCTGGCATTTGTGCCGTGACAAAGTACACGCCTGCGTCGTCGGCGATGACGTTGGACTTGATGGGACTTTGTTGAGTTGAACTAAAACCGTTAGGCCCGGACCAACTGTAGCTGGTACCTCCCGTAGCATTGAGTAACAGGTTGCTACCTATACACAAGGGGCTGTTGCTGGTTACACCAATAGCTCCTTTTTCGTAAACGGTTATGTTGGTAGAGGTAGAGGCTGTACAGCTATTAGGTGCCATGACCGTGACGGTGTACGCTCCTCCAAACAAGACGTTGGCATTGGTTATTAGTGGGTTGGGCACACCACTGATGAAGCCATTGGGCCCTGCCCAACTGTAGCTTTCGCCTCCTGTAGCGGTTAGCTGAATGTTGCCGCCTACGCATATGTTAGTACCACTGGCGCTGACGCCTGTGATGGGTGGTAATACGGTCACACTCACGGTAGCGGTGTTGTTACAGCCATCATACGCCGCTACGACTTGATAGACACCGCTCATGTTGGTGTTGGCATTGGTCACAATCGGGTTCTGGGCTACGGTGTAGTACTGATTGGGCCCTACCCAGGTGTATTGTAGGTTGCCTGGGTCGGAGCTCCCCAACAGGGTAAAGCTCGCTCCTGAGCAGACCACGTTTTTGCTGATTTGTGCTCCTACGGCGGGTCTTGCTTTGATATTGACTTGTACAACGGTTTGGGCGGTACAGCCTTGAATCGTCACGGAGTAGGTATAGGCACCCCCCATGTTTGAGGTAGCTGGGTTGCGGACAGGGTTTTGTTCAGTTGAGGTGTAGCCCCCTGGCCCTGCCCAAGCATAGCTGTCGGCAAAGGAGCCTGTCAACTGAAGTAACTGTCCTGCACAGACACCCCCACCTGAGGCACTTGGGAATGGCGTTTGTTTGACTAAAATGCTGGTCGTGGCCGTGGCTGTACAGCCGTTGAGGTTGGCTGTCACGGTGTAAGTACCGCCCATAGCAACTTGTGAGTTCGGACGGGTTGGGTTTTGTTCGGTTGAGCTAAAACCATCAGGACCTGACCAACTGTAGGTACTTCCGGCACTGGCTGTGGCCGAGAGGGTGAAGCTCTTGCCGGTACATACACTCACGGTGGTGCTGGCCGTAACCGTCGGCGTTGGTTTTACTAACACGCTCACCGTCGAGGTGGCGGTACAGCCTTCTAACGTGACGGTGACGGTGTAGGTCCCGCTCATCGAAGGTTGTGCATTAAAGCGAGATGGTCCTTGTAAAGCCGAGGTAAATTGAGGTACTTCACTGCTTGGCCCTGCCCATGAGTAGGTATCCCCATCAGTACTCAAGAGGTTCAACGTAGTGCCTTGACAAATCGGACCGTTGGCGGTGGTGACTGGATTGGGCAGGCGTTTTACTCGTACACTGGTCGTCACGCTATTGGTACAGCCGTTGAGGTTGATGGTCACGCTGTAGGTGCCGCTCATGTTCGGTACGGCATTCACAATACTCGGGCTTTGAACGGCTGAACTGTAGTTTTGTGGTCCGGCCCAGCTGTAGGTCAGTGGCCCTGGGGTGGTCGGATTGACTGTCAGATTCAAGGCGATGGTCTCCTTGGCACAGATCGGCGTGGCTACTGTGGCGGTGGCAAATGGGAACGGCTTCACCAAGGCGTTCACGCTGGCCGTGGCAGTACAGCTGTTGGCATCCGTAATGGTCAAGGTATAAGTACCCGACATGGCTGGCAACGAGGGGGTGCGGGTCAATACGGGACTCGCTGTGGTGGTAGTGAAGGCTGCAGGCCCTGACCAACTGTAGGTAGTAATACTGTTAGAACTGCCGTTAGTGACGGTGCCCGTTACTACTAAGGGTTGTGGCTCGCATACTACTGGCGCTGCTAAACTAACACTTGGTGGGGCATAGATGGTGGCTACTACGCTGGCCGTGGCCGAGCATTGGAAGCCATCTTTAACGGTTACCGTATAGCTGCCGTTCATGGCAGTAGTGGATGGCGTGCGGGTCAGTGGTAGCGACGAAGCTGAGGTGAAACCACCTGGCCCTGACCATGAGTAGCTGTTGGCGACGCCGAAGCTGCCGTCGGTCTTGGTTCCTGTGATGACTAGGTCTTGCTGGCCTGCACATACGGGCGTGGTATTAATTGTGATGGTTGGGTTGGTGTACACCGTCACGCTAATCGTGTTGCTACCTGTACACCCTGCCGTGTTGGTCACGGTCAAACTATACACGCCAGCATTCGCTGTGGTGGCACTTAAAATGACTGGACTGGCGTTGTTGGAACTGTAGTTCCCCGGTCCTGTCCAGCTGAATTGACCTTGAGCAATGTTGGCACTTAAATTTAATGTGCTCCCCGAGCAAATGGCAGCTGCTGTCGGGTTTACAGGGGTTGAGGTATTGACGGTGATAGATACAGTTGTCGATCCTGTACATCCGCCTTGAGCTACCGTAACTGTGTAGTTTTTGGTACCTCCCGTACCAAAATTAGAAATCGTTGGCGATTGGGAGGTTGTGTTAGCTATCGTTCCCGGCCCTGCCCAGCTGTAAGTATAACCTTGGCCTACAGGGTTTGCACTTAAAGTTGTGGTTTCCCCTAAACATATCGCCTTAGGGTCAGCACTAGCTGTGGCAGTTAATGAAATTACTTCGATAGACGTTGATGCCGTAGCAGTACACGAAAACTGTGAAACTGTTACAGTATAACTATAAGTACCAGTAGTAGTTAGAGAACTGACCGTTGGGTTTTGTGCTGCGGCATTAAAAGAACCAGCATTGGAAGATGATTTTGCCCAACTATAGGTTGCACCTGCAACATCTACACTCAACTGAGTAGTGGTACCCACACAAAGAGATGCTGGATTTGCTGAAGCATTTGCCGTCAGTGTACAGTAAAAACCAAAATCCAACGTATGATCAGTTGCTCCATTTACTGGTGAAGTAAAAGTTATCACAGCATTATTTCCATTCATTGAGGCATCAGAATCACTCAAATCATTGGCCTCACCAGTGGTAGAATTTTGAGTCGTTAATCCGTATTTGCTTAGTAGCGGTGCTGTAACATCTACTCGTAATTCATAAGCCATACCTGGCAGTAGAGAAGGAGTATTTGTGGTGTTAAAGAAAAATTCACCAGATGAGTTTGTGGTTTGCGAATTCACCAAACTCCCATTTTTATACAAGCCCACTGAAATACCCATGAGCGGGGGTTCATTAGGATCTTGCTCTCCATCATGGTCTATATCTAACCAAACTCGGTTACCAATTTCTAAGTAAGACGCCCCACTGCATGCCACTTCAACATCACCAATCCCGGCGGCTTTACCCATTAACCCAGAAGAAAGACTTGATGATCCTGAATAAACAGCTAAGGCATCGTCTCTAAAACCAGTGTTATTGTTCATCCAGCGAAGTCCACCAGACCAAGGTGTACCATCTAACGGATCCATTGAGGTGACTACTGTTTGGCCAGAACCAGGCTTAATTCCTAAGCCCCCAATAATTGACTCTGAGTGCCACCTTGTTCCTGTTTGGCTAGCACCACCACAGTAATCATCACTATAGAACTCTCCGAATCCTAAGCCTTGATTATTGTTAGTGCTATATCCAGTAAATGGCCCTACTTTTCCTCCATTTTCTACAATAAAGATCCCATTAGATGCATAGGCTTTCAAAAGATCACCTCCGTTAGCAGTAAAATAGGTTGAAGTTCCAGTAGAAGCTTGGTCTGGTCCATAATTATTAATACCCATTTGAATACCGTATCTATCCAAAAACCCAAGCACCATTGAGCCATCAATATCAAATTCAATATCTGCAAAAATAGGCTGCGAATGAGCAGCTTTCAGCGAGAAACTATTAAAATTATCAGTCCAGATGTACCAACCATGTGCAAGAGTCCCTTTATCAGGATAGCCTTTAGGGTAGGTCAAAGGAAAATCTAAAACTTGAGTAAAGCCTAATCCATCATAGGCATAAACTACAGCTTTCAAATTAGACTTATCATTTTGGTCTGAGCCGCCCGAAGCGTCACAAACACCACCTATATAAACTTTTCCCTTATAAACTTTTAATGCAAATGGACGCCATTGCCCTCCGCTACAACCTGGGTCTGGAATAGAAACAGACGTCGCAGAAGTAGGCAAGGTTCCGCTTGAATTGTAATTTGATATATCAATAACTACCAATTCTTTTGTGTAGAGGTTGATTGTATATAGCTTACTACCATCTTCGGAAATATCTAAGTCTCCTAAACCGGTTTTGCCTACGCCTGCAAAAGCCAAAGGATCATAACTTGGGCTTCCACTTGCAGCAGGAAGACCCCGGCCACTGTTGTTTTCAAGAGAACCACTGTTCAAAGTCAAGTTCATAGGCGTAGGGCCTCCTGACAATTGTGTCTTATCTAAATCCGCAAAATTTGTAACGTTTCCTGTTGCTACATCATAGGCGTATATCCCTCCAATCCCTAATGGTCCAAAGCCGCAGTGACGTCTTAGTATAGAGGATATAAATAATTTTTTAGTTTTACGATTATAGGCTAAACCCCAAGTCGCCCCGATTTCGCTACCAGAGGCTAATGCAGTTTTTCCTGATTTATCATAATTTAATCCAACCAAGGCATCCATGTTGGCCCCACTACTTCCAGGAATTGTCGGGTCACCATTTATATAACAAACTGTATATAACTTGGGATTAGCCTCGCAATAATCATTTAAATCGTTTACACCTAAATTGACACTACAACTGGCGCCAGTCACAAACTGTACAGAAGTGCGGCTACTTGAACCATTAGGCGTTTCGCTAGAAAGATAAGTAGTTGGAATATTTGTAAATTCTACACGAGCAGGATAGGTGAATCCTCCTGAAAGATTATAATAACCATATTTATCTGTTGTTGTGGTGGCAGTTACTCCGTTACTACCAATCACTTTCACATTTACACCAGACACCCCATTGGTCTCTCCACTTTCAACCCCTGAAGAAACAGTTACATCACGTATGCCATTGATGTTATAGTCGTTAAAGACTACCCCTCCAACTCCCGTACAGGAGACCCTCGGGCAGCCAGAAGGAGCTGTCACTGAGACAGTTGAAGCACTTGCTGACAATAGGTCTGCATCAATGGTCCATCCGATTCCATCAGCATCTACCTCAAACGCAATGGCTTGAGGAGATACAATCGGAACGGGTCTGTTGTTAGCACTACCCGTGGGGCAATCCTCTTGAAAAGTAAACGTGGCACCTGGTCCAACTTTAAATGTCTTAGATAAAGTTGCGCCACCAGTCTTGGTCATAGTAACAATCAGGTTTTGAGAACCTGAACTGATACCAGTCCAATTGATCAACATCGTGACTGTGGCTTTAGATGCTAAGTTTTTGTCTAAATAACATCCACTCACTTTTACCCCAGTTATGCTAACAGTTTGGGCTTTCAAACTGCTAAAGGAAGTAAGAATTAAGACCACTGCCATACTCATTGAAAGCAGAAGTCCCTTAAGAATTTTGAAACGTTTTTGGCTCAACGTCTCTAAGGAAGGCTGTGTCGAAATGTAAAGTTTTTCCATAGTCTTGGCGGAATATTAATATACCAATCCAAGACTTTATAAACAAAAACTATACCGAGTGATTTAAAATATTTGATATAAAAAAAAAAGACAAGCCTCAACGAACATAAGTTTCTAATTATCAATGCCTTACAAATAGACTTTTTTTTGAGAAAGTCAATTTATGATTTATCCAAAATGATATAAATTTGATTTGGCAAGAA
This sequence comes from Spirosomataceae bacterium, assembly GCA_046329195.1. Lineage (GTDB taxonomy): Bacteria > Bacteroidota > Bacteroidia > Cytophagales > Spirosomataceae > JAXLVB01. The sequence goes on from JAXLVB010000002.1 coordinate 1,761,928, forward strand.
AAGAAGACACCCATTTGGTATCTAAATTATCTACAGGCAAAATATATACCAATTCTTGCTAAGACTACTTAACTTAGGTTTTATTGTTTGATAAGGTACCGACTTACCATTTCAAGAGAAGGAAAAAGAAAAAGGAAAATGAATGAACCATCAGTATTTTAGTCCAGAACGTCCTTCCTACTCCCCATACTTTTTATACCTTTGTGAGCTTACCTTCTGCTACTAATCCAGATGAATCGCTTACTGACTTTAGTACCGTTGTTGCTATTATTTGGCCCTTCTTCAATGAGCCAAAGTCCCATTTTTGAACTAAACAAACAGCTCGGCAAAGGCATCAACATGGGTAATATGTTTGAGGCTCCTACCGAAACTGAGTGGGGCAATCCCTTCAAGGATGACTACTTTCAGCGCATTGCCAGCTTGGGTTTCAATCACGTTCGGATTCCGATTCGGTGGGATACCCCTGCCCGAACGCTCCAAACAGAACCTTATACCATTGATAATGCCTTCTTGCAGCGTATCAAATACGTGGTGGATAAAGCTCTCAACGAGAAGCTGTACGTTATCATCAACATGCACCATCACGATGCGATTTTTTCTACACCTGACGCCGTAAAGTCCCGTTTTTTGAGCCAATGGAAGCAAATTGCTGAGTTTTTTAAGGGGTACGATAATCGTCTGGTTTTTGAGGTCATGAATGAACCTAACACCAACCTAACCCCCGAAAAATGGAATGTGTTTTTTGCGGATGCGTTGGCAATGATTCGCTCGGTCAGTAAGACGAGAGCCGTGCTGATGGGCGTTGCCAATTGGGGTGGATTGGGGAATATTTCGGCCTTAAAAATCCCGAAAGATGATAATCTCATCTTGACGATTCACTACTATGAGCCTTTCAATTTTACCCACCAAGGCGCCGAATGGGTCAGCAACTCGCAGGGATGGTTAGGTACGAAGTGGAACAACACTACGCTCGAACGAGATGCTATTGCGAATCAGTTTCAATATGCAAAAGCGTTTGCCAAGGCCAATAACCTACCCATTCATATTGGCGAATTTGGTGCCTATTCTAAAGCTGACCTCGATAGTAGGGTTAAATGGAGTAATTTTTTGGCCCGTTGGTTTGAAGAAAATGGCTTTAGCTGGGCTTATTGGGAGTTCAGTGCTGGCTTTGGTATTTATAATCCTGCTACCAACCAATATCTGCAGCCTTTGGTAGATGCACTGACTAAGAATCCGATGTCGCAACCCGTGGTTGTTATTACTAAAAAAATCGTTGAAAGTGCCTTCACCGAAACTGATAATGATTGGAATCTTTACGTGCAAGGAACCGCCAAAGCTACTAAGAATCTGAGTAAAGGTACGGCTACGATTGCCGTCAGCCAGCCTTCAACCGACTGGTGGCATGTGCAGTTTGTAAGAAACAACCTTGCACTCAAAAAAGGTAGCACGTATTTGGTAACTTTTGAAGCTTCGGCCTCATCAGATGCTGGTTTTACAACGTATATCGGTAAGGCTTCGGGGGCTTACAATGCATATTCGGGTTACAAAGGCTTTACGGCAACCAATGGTTTTCAGACCTTTAGCTATACCTTCACAATGCAAGACCCTGACGACGCACAAGCACGCATCGTTTTTGATTTGGCCTCTACTCAAACTACTTTTTCTATCAAGAACTTTACGTTACAAGAAATCATCTCGGATGGAACCTCTCCTATTCTGAGCGCAGCAGTTACGTCTCCCGAAGTTAGTGTCTTTCCAAATCCAGCTCAAACAGAAGTACTCATTAAAGGTATCGAACGGTTTTCGAGCTATCAGCTTGTAGATGCTTTGGGCAAAGTACTTGCGACGTCTCCCCTACACCATGAGCCCACCATCAACGTGGCATTACCTCACTCTTCTACGAATCTTTTGCTATTGATACTGCGTAATGAGCAAGAAGTTAAGGTGGTTAAAATCAAAAAGGTAGAATAGTAAAAGGCTCTACTTCATTCTAAAGTAGAGCCTTTTTGTTGTTGTATGAATATCCGTTGATTAATCCAACTGTAACACTTTAAATTCGGTACGGCGGTTTTGTTGGTGCTGTTCTTCGGTACAGGTTACGCCGTTGGCGCATTCGTTCACCAATTGGCTTTCGCCATAGCCATGTGCTTCTAAGCGAGTAGCTCGGATACCTTTTTTCTTCAAGTAAGCCACCGCACATTTGGCACGACGGTCAGACAGTGACATGTTAGAGGCGTCGTTACCACGGCTATCCGTATGCGAGCGGAGTTCGATGCGCATCTTTGGATATTTCTTCATCATGGCTACTACTTTATCCAATTCACGAGCAGCATCTGAACGAATCATCGCACTGTTGAAATTGTAGTAGATGTTCTCGATTTGAACGATGTCACCTTCTTCAAACATCTTCAGGTCAGAGTTGATAACTGGTGGAGCTTCGCCAGCTTTTACTTTCTTAATCTTGTTGCCCTTGGTGCCAAAATTATCTTTCATGGCTTCAAGAGTATAATCACAACCTGCTATTACATCAAACTCGTACCTGCCATCTGGGCCGGTTACATATTGTTGGATAGAGCCATCGCAGTCGTTTTTCAAGATAACTGTAACGCCTGCCATAGGCTGGCTGTCTTTCTGCGAACGTACAATTCCCCGAACCGTTGAGACTTTACCTGGCACCGAAATCCGATTGGCCGAAGCATCTGTTACCGGAACAGTCGTAACGGTGTCTTTTATTTTCATCAGTGGTATTTCGATTCGAGAAGGTGCATCGTCTGACTCTCCTTTGAGTGAGAAACCAATTGTGTTAGCTTGGTAGCCCGAACGGGTTGCCTTAAACATGTACTCTTGGTTGTCTTCTAAGCAGAGCTTGGCATTGCCTTCTACGTCGGTTGATTTAGCGTCTGGTTTTGTTCCTGAAATGTCAACCGTAGCGTTGTCAAGAGGCATTTTAGTATCGGCATCGTACACGGCAATGGTCAAGTCACGGCATGGATACATAGGTCCTTCCCGAGTAAAGCGATAGATATCATCGTCGGTACCACCACGCTTACGGCTACTGCTGAAGTAACCTGTCTTGCGTTCGCCGTCAGTAATGATACCAAAGTCATCCTTGGGAGAGTTGATGGGAGCGCCAAGGTTGAAGATTTTTCCTACTGGAGTGCCATTACGCATTTCAGAGAAGAAAATATCCAAATCACCTAAGCCAGGATGCCCGTCTGACGAGAAGTACAGGTTGCCGTTTTCGTCCACATAAGGGAACATCTCGTTACCTTTTGAGTTGATTTCTTTGCCCAAGTTCACTGGAGTACCCCAAGTGCCATTGGTGTATGACACAATGTAAAGGTCTGTTCCGCCAAAACCACCTGGCATATCCGAAGCAAACACCATATACTTATCGTCTTTGCTAAGCGCTGGGTGTCCTACTGAGTATTCGTCGCTGTTAAAAGGCACGTCTTGAATGTTTCCCCAAGAACCCGCTTTTTCTTCGGCAGTATAAATCTTCAACTTATTGATTCCGTCTGATGACTCTTTGTATTTACCGTTGTTGTAGTTGTTACGGGTAAAAATCACTTTGGAGCCATCACGAGTAAATGTAGCGGGGCCTTCGTGGTACTTAGAGTTTAGGGTTTTGCTAAAACGGTCTGACTCGCTCAAGGGGGTTTCTTCGTAACCCAAGCCCATGTTTACACCTGTACCTCCATATACTCCTACCGTACGTGAGTCATTGGCCGTGGGAGCAGTATATTCGTCATTTCCTAAGTAGCGGCCAGGGCCTTTCAGTTTTTTAGTTGTCTTATCAGTACCGCCGCCTAATCCAGCAGAGCCACCGCCACCGATTGCGCTCAAGTCGTTGAGATAATATAAGTCTAAGAACGCTGACTTGTCCCAATTGAAAATCCGCTTAATTCCTGCGCCTTCACCTCTACCCGACACAAACACCAACCCATTTTTGTAGTACATGGGGCTAAAATCGGCCTTGCCAGAGTTGATATTGAGGTATTCGACCTTGTAACTGCCTGAATTTTTGGTCAGGCGGCTAACGTCATTGTACAATTTTGAAAACTTAGAACGATTGTCATCGGTCTGAAATTTCATGTATCGGTCATACGCTTCTTGTGACTCTTTGTACTTCCCGTTACTGGCAAGTGCTTGCGCATAGTACAAATACGACTTCACGTCATCTCCCTGAAGTTCGGGGATCTCTTCTAATAACGTGTGATACACCCGTTCGGCATTTTGTGTGTCCCTAACTTGCCGATAACTATAGCCTAATTTAAGCAATGCGGTTTGCTTATCGGCGGCACTAATGCTTTTGCTTTTGAGAGCTTGCTCATACAGCTCCACAGCATTAGCATACGCCAAAAGGTCGAACTGCCGGTTTGCTTGCTTAATTAGCGAACTCTGGGCGATGGATTGGACTGCCCAAAATAGCGCTAATAGCGCTATCAAACCTGATTTTTTGTAATGGATCCTCATTGCTATCAATGTTTTAAATAAAGGACATTGTTTGTTGGGTATTCCTCGAATTATTCCTAGTTTAGAAGAAACAAAAACCTTGCCAATCTGCTTATGTTTATAAGCATTTTAAGACCACTTGTATTTTTTGGAGCAGCTGGGGCATTATTTTAACAAGTAACTACTCAAAAGTTACCAAATAAGCGGCCAAGAGTAGCTTAATACACCCTCCCCTTTTAGATAGAAGAGGGTGCACAATACAAGTAATAGGAACTAAAATTTTTCTCCCCTATCGTACCAACTCCACAATTAGAAGTAACGAGGTGTGAGTATGCGGCTTTTGGTAAAGCCAAATTCATAACGAAGCATAATTTCATGACTCTCTTTTTTGAGGTCATTGAGCATGTAGTCATAGGCATAACCAAAGCGGATTTGGTCGCTGAGCTGGACTTCTAATAGACCTACCACAGCATCGCCCAATTTACCGCCACTAATGGGGCTATTATTAAATTTCACGTTTCCGGTACGAAACGAAGCCCCCAGTGCAATACGGTTTCTAAACCAAATATTTACGTTTCCATCAAATGCCACAGGAGCACCTTGCACGGCTTTTAGGAGCATAGATGGTTTCAAATGAATGGAGTTGCTTAGTTTTACAACAAAACCTGCCATCACAAAATAATGTCTTTCTTGACGAGCCGAGTCACTCTTTGAGAAATCGTTCAGTCGCCCTCTAATCAGTTGAGGAACCGATAAACCGATGTAAGCACGGTCGTTGCTGATGAAGATGCCCGTACCAAAGTTGGGCAGCCATTTACTGATGTTTTGCGAGAAAGCATTGTCGGCAGTAGGTCCAGTATTGACCGACAAATAGTCTGCCCGAAGGTTGGTGGCACCCGCTTGAAGCCCTAAGGCTAAGGTAGTACGTTGTGCGATTTTTACCCGAAAAGCATAACTAAAATAAGCACCTGTATTCTTGAAAATACCGATTTCATCATTGAAGGCTTGGAGTCCTAATCCAATGCGTTCTTTGTTGAGGGGCATATCGGCGGTAAACGTTTGAGTGGAGGGAGCGCCATCAATACCCACCCATTGTTTACGATAGAGGGCTGTCATACTCAATACGTCTCGGCTACCTGCATAGGCAGGATTAATAGCCAAGGTATTAAACATGTATTGCGAATACATGGCTTCTTGCTGTGCCATGGTATCCAAACAGCAAATCCCTGCCAAGATAACGGCAAGGACGAGCCTTTGAAGGGTAAAAGATAGTTTCATAATTTTTCATTTGTATTGGGTTGAATGCTAAGCCTAAAAAGACTAAGCCTGCCAGCAGTGCTGGCAGGCTTAACTTTTAGATTATCTACTGATAGTGAAGAATCGGATGAATTCTCTACCATCACTTAATCTTACGATGTAGTAGTAAGTACCATCTGGTACACCACCCGAACCGAGACGAACGCCTGAGTTAGGTTCACCGTTCCAATCGTTTTTGTAATCTTCGCTTGTGTAAATGATGTTACCCCAGCGGTTGAATACTTGTAGATTGACCGTTGCACCTTTGGTATTGCGAATCACGAACAAGTCGTTGACACCGTCATTGTTTGGCGAGAAGCCTTCTGGAATGAATAGTTCTTGCAAACCGGCTGGCAATACTAAGTTAGTGTAGTCATCTTCACCTGGATCAGACGGGTTACCGTTCGAATTCTTATCAGGGTTCAGACCACTGGCCGAGATGTCGGTGATACTCTTTGTAACATCGCTACCAGTAGCGTATCCATATACTCTGCTTTGATATGGTGTATTGCGACCGTCATGTACCACGTTCAAGGTAATTCTGATAGTGTCGGTTGCACCAACTGCCAGAGTACTTTGGTCAGGATTCAAGAGTTTCACATCGGTATTACCATTGAAGGTAGCACTCAAGGTCAATTTGCTGCCTGCATTTACTTTTGGTGAACCTACTATTGTGTAGGTAGTTGGCGAAGTAAATACTTTAGCGAGTGAATCAACAAGTTGGATGTTCTTCAAGGTTTCGGTACCGTAGTTTTTCACAACGATTCGGTAGGTTACATTGAAGCTGCCATTTGCTTGACGAGTTGTGTCACTTACAGATAAGGCCAAACCAATTGATGCTTTCGGCGTTACTACGTTTGGTACTGTCACTGGTGTAGGTACGTTGAACGTAGATGGGTTCTGGCTTCCATCTGGAGCAGGGTCAACACCTGATTGAGAGGCATCTTCGCTGGTTGTTCCATTGGCAGCAGTACCTTTACCCATTGCTACGTTATTGAACACAGAGTCTTTAGAAGCACTAAAGTCCACCTTCACCTTGAAGCTAATCTTACGGCTCTCACCTTTTACTAAACTGCTTGAATCTGGTACTAAGAGTTCAGTATTTAAGCCAAGACCTGTGAAGTTCTTGTTCACTACTAAACCAGCGTCAGCCGTTATGATAATCTTATCGCTTGAGATGACAGCACCTTTTGCTGTAAATACTTGAGACAAGTCATCTTTCACACTGAGTTTTGTGATGTCAGTAGAGCCGTAGTTCTTCAAAATAATTTCGTAAGGAATTTCGTAAACTCTACCTGTTGTACCAACTCGTACTGGAGTGCCCGCTGTTTTGGCCACACCGAGGCGAGTTGGAGCTAAACCAAACACTAATGGTGTGGTAGCCGTTCCAGAAGTAGCAGGGTCGAATCCGTTGTTCGACAAGTCACTCACTGATGTTCCATCTGGAGCAGTTGCTTTACCAAGTGCTTGGTTATTGAACGGCCCTTTCTGACCTGCCAACACTACATTGACTGTGAATCGGATACTATCGAGTACACCTACTGCCAATTTGCTGCTATCAGTCAAGAGGTTCACCTTAGTTGCACCGTTAAACGTAGTATCTACTACCAATGAGCTACCTGAGCGAACGATTGGTTTACCTACCATGGTGAATGTTACTGGACTTGCAAACACTTTCGACAAGCTGTCAACCACTTGAACCTTGCTAAGGGCTACGGTACCGAGATTTTTCAAGGTTGCTCTGTACGTTACGTTGTAGCTACCATTCGCTTGTTTCACGGTATCAATTACCGCCAAAGCTAAACCAAGTTGCGCTTTTGGAGCTTCTGTTTTTGGCAAGTTGATTGGCGTAGTACCTGTATCATCTTTCGGATTACCGTTGTTGTTTGGATCCACTTTGTCACCAGGAGTAGAAGTATCATCTACTGGTTTAGCTGGATTGTTGCCCGATGCTGGTATAGTTGCTTTAGCCAAAGCGATGTTGTTGAAGTTAGTAGAGGCAGCTTTCGATACATCTACTGTTGTCTTCAAGGTAATCTTACGTGTTATACCTGCTGGCAAGTTGCTGAGGCTATCTACCAAGAGGTTCAACTTAGCGCCAGTGCCCGTATAAGTAGTATCTACTACAAATCCAGCGTCGGCGGTTAAAATTGGCTTCGTGAAGGTAGCACCACCTGCAAATACTTTGCTCAAGGTATCACTCACTTGTACTTTGGTTAAGTTACCACCACCTACGTTACTTACTGTGAAGGTATAGGTTACATCGTACACATTATCTTTCACTTTAGCAGCACTTACTGACTTAGCGATACCAAGTTTGCCTTCGCCAGCATAGAAGGTAGTATCATTGATAGCTACCGAGCTACTGTTATCGCTGGTTGATGGGTCTGTTTGATCTGCTTTGTTAATTACTGCTGTGTTCAGAATCTTACCAGCTGCCGTTACTTTAGCTACAAAACTTAGGCTTGCACTATCGCCCGATGCAAGGGTTGCAATCTTAGCGGTAACTGTACCTGATGTATTAGTGAACTTATCACCCGATACAAACTCTAAGCCTGTTGGCAATACGTCTTTCAACTCTACGTTGGTGGCGGCCTTAGGTCCGAAGTTCTTCACTTTCAGCGTATAAGTTACATTGCTACCTACAGCTACTTTAGACTTATCAGCTGTTTTCTTAATACTCAAGTCAGCAGTTGAGTCGGTAGAACAAGTGGTAATGTTTACTTTCAAGATGGCAGAAGCACTGTAGCATCCAGCTTCGGTTTTCACGAATACATAGTAATTACCAGCTCCAACTGCATGTGGATTCACAATCACAGCCGAGTTCGGGTTATTAGTAATGTTGTACTGGAAGCTATTACCTGTACCAGGCTGGCTTGTTACCATAGTTGCCAAATCTACTGTAGTAGCTGGGCACACATTTGACTTCGGTGAGTTCACAGTCGGAGCAGCAATTGGTTCAGCAATTGTAATCTTCACTGCTTCAGAGGCAACTGAACCACAACCGTCTGTACCCATCAAGTTTACAGAGTAGCTACCTGAAGCTTTGACAGTAATGCTACGAGTTGTTGCACCTGTGCTCCACTTGTAGTTATAACCTTCATTGGCAGTCAGGGTTACTGAGTCGCCAGCACAACGAGTGTTAGAGCCTGTGAAGGTAATGGTAGGCTTGATAGCAATGCCTTTTACAGTCAATACCAAGGTATCAGAAGCAGCCTTACAAGCACCTGATCCATCTGGATCGTCAGTTGTTAAGACTAATTTCACTTTACCAGCCTTAATGTCATCAAGCGATGGTTTATAAGTAGCGGTCAATAACATTGAGTTATCAAATGTACCTGTACCCGTGCTTGTCCATTTGCCTACTGAAGCTGCACCACCAATTTTACCAGCGAGTTTGATACCTGCATCAGCACAAGCTGAGGCGTCGGCACCGGCGTCGGCTGTGGCAGGGTTAGTAGCACAAGTTGGGGTTGTGTTACAATCTTTAATAGCTACGTTGATGGCAGCACCTTCGCCGTAGCAACCAGTAGCAGTTTTCTCGAATACGTAGTAAGTTCCATTACCTACTGCATTTGGATTAGTTACCAAGGCTGAGGTTGGGCTGTTGCTTACATGGAATTCAAACACACCACCTGTAGTTGATACAGTACCAGTTACTCCACTCGACAAGCTAACTGTAGTCAACGGACAAGTGTTCACTAGGTCAGTGGTCTTAGGTTTGGCAATCTGAGCACCTACAGCAACTGTTACAGCATTTGAAAGAACACTTTCGCAAGTTTTTCCTTTACAAATTGCAGTATAAGTAGTAGTAGTAGTTGGGCTTACTGTAATCACATTTCCTGACATACCGTTTGACCAAACTACTGTACCCGAACATCCGTTTGCCTTCAACGTTGCACTATAACCTGCACAGATCGAAGTCAAATCACAGTAAATCACTGGTGGAGTTGGATTACCAACGTTGATCGTAGCCACTGCCGATGGCGCTGACTTACAATCTCCTACCTTACAGATTGCTGAGTAGGTTGTAGTGACCGATGGTGAGATTGTCAAGGTTGCTCCTGTTGAGCCATTTGACCACTCTACCGTTCCTTCACAACCTAATGCTGACAATGTTACGCTTTCGCCTGGGCAAATCGAACCTGTGCTACAAGTAATCACTGGAACTGATGGGCTTACAGTGGTTACTGTAATCTTATCAGAAGCAGGGCTAGTACACTTATCTATTGTACAAGTAGCACTAAATGTAGTGGTAGTAGCCAATGACACGGTGATTGAAGCACCCGTCATACCATTTGACCATACTACTGTTCCTTCACAACCAGTAGCTTTAAGAGTCACATCTCCACCCTTACAGATGGTTGTACTACTTGCCGAGATAACTGGTGTTTTAGGATTCTTCACTTGTACTGTTTTTGTTTCTGAAACTGGACTTGTACAAGTTCCAACTTTACAAACTGCGGTGTAAGCAGTAGTGCTTGTTGGTGAAACAATGATGCTTGTACCAGTTGCACCTGTTGACCATACTACTGTGCCTGAGCAGCCTGTTGCACTAAGCGTTACGCTTGTACCTGCACAGATTACTTCTTGACTACAAGTAATAGCTGGTGGCGTAGTATTTACAATAGTTATCGTCTTTGAGTTTGAAGGAGCACTTGCACAATCGCCTACTTTACAAATTGCATTGTAGGTAGTAGTTACGCTTGGCGTTACTGTAATGCTTGCTCCGGTTGCACCGTTTGACCATGTTACAGTACCTGCACAGCCTGTTGCTGTTAAGGTTGCACTTTCACCTGCACAGATTGATTCTTTGCTTGATGTAATAGTTGGTGGCGTAGGTGTAGTAACTGCTACTGTCTTGGAAGCAGATGGTGCACTCACACAATCACCTACTTTACAAGTTGCTGTATATGTAGTAGTTGCGCTTGGTGACACTGTAATTGATGCACCTGTTGCACCTGTTGACCAAGTCACTGTACCAGTACAGCCAGTAGCGGTTAGCGTTGCACTACCTCCTACACAAATGGTTTCTGATGAACAAGTTATAACTGGTGGTTCAACCTTAATTACTTGGATAGTCTTCGTGCCAGCTTCGCTCACGCATTTGCCTTTCTTGCAAATGGCCGAGTAGGTGGTCGTGGCAGTTGGGCTCACTGTGATGGTTGAGCCTGTCGCTCCGGTTGACCATACAATTGTGCCGCCCTCACATCCTGTTGCACTCAAGGTTGCACTTGAACCTACACAGATGGTTTCAGTTGCACAACTAACCACTGGTGGAGTTACCGAAATCACTACTACGGTCTTGGCATTCGATGCACCACTTACACATTCGCCTACCTTACAGATAGCAGTGTAAGTGGTAGTTGTGGTTGGAGCTACAACTATTGATGCACCCGTTGCACCATTTGACCATGTTACGGTTCCAGCACAACCTGTTGCAGTTAAAGTTGATTTTTCACCTGCACAAACTGTGTCTGCACTTACTGTGATAACGGGTGGGGTCGGAGTAGTTACTGTAACTGTTTTAGGTGTAGATGCTAAGCTTACACAATCACCTACTTTACAAGTTGCAGTGTATGATGTAGTTGCACTTGGTGATACTATAATTGATGCACCCGTTGCGCCTGTTGACCAAGTCACTGTTCCTGTACAACCTGTTGCAGTCAAGGTAGCTTTGCCACCTACACAGATGGTTTCTGCTGACACCGTTACGACTGGTGGTTCAACCTTAATTACTTGGATAGTCTTCGTGCCAGCTTCGCTCACGCATTTGCCTTTCTTGCAAATGGCCGAGTACGTTGTCGTGGCTGTTGGGCTCACTGTGATGGTTGAGCCTGTCGCTCCAGTTGACCATACAATTGTGCCGCCCTCACATCCTGTTGCACTCAAGGTTGCACTTGAACCTACACAGATGGTTTCGGTCGCACAGCTAATCACTGGTGGAGTTACCGAAATCACTACTACGGTCTTGGCATTCGAGGCGCCACTTACACATTCGCCTACCTTACAGATAGCAGTGTAAGTGGTAGTTGTGGTTGGAGCTACAACTATTGATGCACCCGTTGCACCATTTGACCATGTTACGGTTCCAGTACATCCTGTTGCAGTTAAAGTTGATTTTTCACCTGCACAAACTGTGTCTGCACTACAAGTTATTACTGGAGGTGTAAGCGTTGTTACTGTAATGGTACGAGTGGCCGAAACAGGGCTTACACAATCACCCACTTTGCAAGTAGCGGTGTATGATGTGGTAGTAACTGGACTAACTGTAATTTGTGATCCAGTGGCACCATTTGACCAAGTTACTGTACCTGAACAACCTAAGCCCATCAAGATAACACTTTGGCCTGCACAGATGGTTTCGCCAGATGCCATTACAATTGGAGGAGCAATAGGCGCTACAGCCACGGTCTTGGTTGCTACGCTACTTACACATTTACCTTTTTTACAAACTGCGGTAAAGGTTGAAGTAGTAGCTGGCGTCACTGTGATAGATGAAGTGGTTGCCCCAGTTGACCAAGTAATCGTTCCCCCATCACAGCCAGAAGCTGTAAGTGTTACACTCTGACCTGGACAAATTGATTCTGGACCACTAATAACAGGTGCAGTAACCGAAATCACTACGATAGTGCGTGCAGTAGATGGCCCGCTTTGGCAAGTCTCTACTTTACAAGTTGCGGTGTATGAAGTATTAGTCGTTGGGCTTACGGTGATAGAGGCACCTGTCGCACCATTTGACCAAGTTACTGTTCCGGCACAACCTGTGGCAGTGAGCGTAGCGCTACCACCTAAACAGATGGTATCAGAGCTACATGTTACTACTGGAGGTGTTACAGTGATTACAGTAATGGTCTTCGCTGCGGATGGAGCACTTACACAATCGCCAACTTTACATGTTGCTGTGTATGAAGTAGTAGCAGTTGGACTTACGGTAATTGAAGCGCCTGTTGCACCTGTTGACCATGTTACCGTTCCAGCACAACCTGCTGCTGTTAAGGTAGCACTACCACCCGAACAAATTGTTTCATTTGAACAACTAATTACAGGAGGCTCTGGTTTGCTTACTGTTATAGTCTTGCTACCTGGAGTACTTACGCACTCGCCTACTTTACAAGTTGCCGTGTAGGTTGTTGTGGCAGTTGGTGATACTGTGATTGAAATTCCTGTTACACCAGTTGACCAAGTAATTACACCACCTTCACAACCACTTGCTGATAGAACTACGCTCTCACCAGGACAAATGGCATCTTTTGCACATGAAATCACTGGAGCGGTTACCTTAATCACTACGATGTTTTCAGGTGCCGATGGTTCACTCTTACAGCCATTCACTGTACAAGTTGCAGTATAGCTTGTAGAGGCACTTGGAGTAACAGTCAATGTAGTACCTGTTGCACCAGTTGACCAAGTTACTGTACCTGTACAACCTGAAGCTGTTAAGGTTACGCTTTCACCTGCACAAAGAGTGCCTTTACCACAAGTAACTACTGGAGGTGCTACTGGTGTACCTACGGTAATTGTAAGTTCATTAGACTTACCGCTTACGCAGTTGTCAACGGTACAAGTGGCAGTGTATGAAGTCGTAGTTTCTGGGGATACAGTAATACTTGCGCCTGTTGCACCAGTTGACCAAGTCACTGTTCCGGTACAGCCTTCTGCTTTCAATGTCACATTTTGACCTTTGCAGATGGTTGAATTTGAGCAAACAATTACTGGTGGTGTTACTTTCGTTACCGAAATAGTATGAGCATTAGAAGGACCACTTACACAATCACCAATTTTACAAGTAGCTGTATAAGTAGTTGTTGCTGTTGGTGATACTGTAATAGTAGTACCAGTGGCACCATTTGACCAAGTCACTGTTCCACCCACACAACCATCAGCTGTCAGCGTAGCACTACCGCCCAAACAGATGGTATTCGTACCACATGTTACAACTGGAGGTGTTGCCTTAATGACTGTGATAGTCATTGGCTTAGAGTCAGCACTAGCACAGTTTCCATCTTTACAGTAAGCTGTGTAAGTAGTGGTGGTAGTAGGTGACACTGTCAACGTTGTGCCAGTGGCACCAGTTGACCAAACCACAGTACCAGTACAACCTGCTGCGGTGAAGGTTACACTTTCGCCAGCACAGATGGTTGTTTTACCACATGTAAGCACTGGAGGCTCTAAGTTACATGGCTTGATAGAACGTAAGTCAACCGAAGATTCGTCGTCCTCTCCTTTGCCTGTGCCATTACCTGGTGTTGAGTCAGGGTCTTTTTGGTCAGACTTCGTGATTTCAGCTTTGTTGGTAATCGAGCCTTCACCTGTAATTTTTGCAATAAATGAAATCGTAACTGAGCTACCTGCCGCTATACTTGGAATAGTAGCTTTTACTAACCCACCGCTAAGGGTCATCGTTGAGCTTGATACAAAACTCACACCTGCTGGCAAGTAATCAGTCACTTCTACATTCGTGGCAGCCAATGGGCCATCGTTTTTCACTACTAAAGAATAAGTAACTTGGTCGCCTACATTTGGTGATTTGTTACTTACATCTTTAGAAAGACTTAAGTCAGCATAATCTGGAACTTGAATCGTAACGGTTGATTTGTCATTATCAGGCTTAGTTGGGTCATTGTCTGGGCTCTTCACAACTGCGGTGTTCGTAATAGAACCACCTTTGTTGATAGTAACCGTAATCAACAACGATTTCGAGGCAGTTGGTGCCAATGTACCTACTGTCCAAACACCCGTTGTATTATTATATTGACCAACTGGAATCGCATTTACATACGTGAGTGATGATGGAAGTACATCTTCTACCGTTACATCATTAGCCGTTACTGGACCTAGGTTTTTCACTTCTAACGAATAGGTAATGGTTTGACCCACTGTGTATGGAGCAGGAGAGAGTACTGTTTTCACTACTGCCAAATCAGCGTAGCATTTTTTCACTTTCACGGTGATAGGTGTGCGTTCTTTGCTCACACAACCTGACGAACTTACCGATTCGGCATAGTAGGTTGTATTGGCTGTTGGCGTAACTACTAAGAATCCACCACTCAACGACGAACCAATAGCTGTACCTCCTGAAGCTTGTGTGTACCATTTAATAGTATTACCTGGTGACAAAGCAAAAAGTTTGGTGCTTTCACCTAAGCAGAGGAGGGTATCACAAGCCAATTGGTATGGAGCTTCAGGTGTTTTGTTGATTTTTACTATCAACGCATCCACTGCTGGAGTACAAAGTTTGTCACCATCTGGGTCGTTAGTGGTCAACTTTATCGTGATAGAACCCGCAGCAATATCAGCAGCAGAAGGTACATAAGTAGTGTTTAGGCTACCTGCGTTAGTAAATGTGCCTGTTCCACTTGAAGTCCAAGTTGAAGACGATGCACTACCTCCAATCTTACCAGCCAAGATTACAGAGCCACCTGCACAGATGGTTTGGTCATCACCAGCATCAGCTGTTGCAGGGTTTTGGCAAGAACAATCTACAATGTTTACAGTGACCAATGATGGATTACTATAACATCCAGAAGTAGATTTCTCAAATAGGTAGTATGTTCCAGCACCAACTTTAGATGGATCTGACACCAACGGTGATGATGGTGCAATACCTGTGTGCCATTCAAACACGCCCCCATTTGTTGAGGTAGGGCTAAGCTGCAATTTAGTCAAATCTACCGTTGAAGAAGGGCATACATTTGTAGTATTACCTGCACAAACTGGAGTAGCTGGCTTCGCATTTACCTTCACGGTTACTGGAATTCTTGCACTTGGACATTTGTCGTTGTTTGGAATTACCGCTTCAGCGTAATAGGTAGTTGTTGTTTCTGGGCTTACAATAAATGCCTCACCACTATTAGAAGTACCGATGATAGCACCACCTGTAGAAGCATAGTACCAACGAATCAAGTTACCTGTCGAGTA
The DNA here is from genome assembly GCA_046329195.1 of Spirosomataceae bacterium. Lineage (GTDB taxonomy): Bacteria > Bacteroidota > Bacteroidia > Cytophagales > Spirosomataceae > JAXLVB01. The sequence continues at coordinate 1,777,600 of JAXLVB010000002.1, forward strand.
GCCAATGATTGAAGTACTTTCACCCAAACAGATTGACTTATCGCCACTAACCTGAAGGCCAGGCGTAACGCAATCGTTCTTCAAACCTGCATCAATGGTAGTATTGGTTTTCTCAAGTCCTGAACCATTGGCATTGATCGTGATTTTTGGAGAGAATCCATCCGTACCAGCATCACTGTCTTTTGAGTCATCGCCTTGGTCTTTGGTGGTAAACGACATCGCCATACCTGATGGGATGATGAATTTTACCTTGTAGTTACCACTGGCTAATTTGTCGAAGAAGTAATATCCGTTGGCATCAGTAGTAGTAGTAGCAACTGCTGCCCCGAGTACAGTACCATTGGCATCAGTTTTGTATAACTCCACTGTTACGCTTTGTACTCCAGCTTCGCCACTATCTTGTACGCCGTTACCATTAGCATCTTTCCATACAAAGTCACCAATGCCACCAAAGTTGGTAATCAAACCTGCATCAATGGTCGGGTTGTCTTTGGCAAGACCTTGACCGCTGGCATTGATGGTTACTTTTGGAGAGAATCCGTCGGTACCTGCATCACTATCTTTAGCATCGTCGCCTTGGTCTTTTGTAGTGAAGGACATGTCCATTCCTGACGGAATAATGAACTTCACTTTGTAATCACCGCTAGCTAACAAATCAAATAAATAGTATCCGCTGGCATCGGTTGTTTTGGTTGCAATGGCAGCACCTTGAGGGTTACCATTTGTATCTGTTTTGTAAAGTTCAACCGTAATGCCTTGTACACCCGGCTCACCGCCGTCTTGTTGGCCATTTGCGTTGAAGTCTTTCCAAACGAAGTCACCAATTGAACCATAGAATTGAACCAAACCAGCATCTACTGTTGGATTGTTTTTGTCAATTCCAGTACCGTTGGCGTTGATGGTAATCTTTGGAGTGAAGCCGTCTGTACCAGCGTCACTGTCCTTAGTATCATCTCCACCTTGGTCTTTTTGCGTCAAGCCCATGTCCATGTTGGCAGGAACAATGAACTTCACTTTATAGTCGCCACTGGCTAACTGAGTAAACGAATAGAAACCGTTAGCATCAGTTGTAGTAGTTTTGAAGGCTCCACCTATTGGCGTACCGTTAGCATCGGTTTTATAAAGTTCTACGGTTACACCTGGAACTCCTACTTCACCAGCATCTTGAACGCCATTGTTATTTTTATCTTTCCAAACAAAATCACCAATTGAGGCATAGTTTTGAATTAAACCAGCATCAATGGTTGGATTATCTTTGTCAATACCCGAACCATTCGCATTGATGGTCACCTTCGGAGAAAATCCATCCGATGGACTCGCATCACTATCTTTGGTGTCATCTCCACTATTTGGAGTAGTGAGTGCCATATCCATATTAGTAGGGATAATGAACTTCACTTTGTAGTCACCACTAGCCAAAAGGTCAAATTTGTAAGCGCCATTCGCATCGGTTGTGGTTGTTTTGAAAGCAGCACCAATTGGTGTACCATTGGCATCGGTTTTATACAACTCAACCGTAATTCCTGATACGCCAGGCTCGCCAGAATCTTGTTGGCCATTGCTATTCAAATCTTTCCATACAAAGTCACCAATTGAACCATAGTTTTGAATCAAACCAGCATCAATGGTTGGGTTGTCTTTAGCAATTCCGCCAGCAAATGGATTAATGTCAATTTTTGGAGAGAACCCGTCGGTTCCGGCATCACTGTCTTTAGTATCGTCGCCTCCTTGGTCCTTAGACGTGAGCGACATATCCATATTAGCAGGAACGAGGAACTTTACTTTATAGCTACCTTGCAATAACTCGGTAAACTTATAAGCTCCATTGGCATCGGTGATGGCAGTTTTGAATACGCCACCTACAACGTTACCATTAGCATCAGTCTTATACAATTCAACGGTGATACCGGGCACGCCAGCTTCACCGCTATCTTGCACTCCATTTTTGTTTAAGTCTTTCCATACAAAATCACCAATAGACCCATAAGGTCCTTGTACTACTTGAATCGGGCAGCAACTTCCTTGAGGGCAGTTTGCCAATACAGTAGTAAAGCGATAAGTACCTACACTTTTAATAGTAAGTGAACCATCTTGGTTTAGAGTAACTCCTGTTGTGTTGGCCGTAATCAACTGGTCATTCTTGAACCATTGTACGCCATTGTATCCACTCGGGATAGTCACTGTAAACTCATCACCTGGATACCAAGTGATAGGCACTGAAAAACAAATTGCATCATAATCATCTTCGGTGATGACACGATTGTTTGGAGTAGAATCATCGTCTTTTTCTGTCTCCTTAGTAATTTCGGCTGTATTAAACCAAACGCCTTCGGCCAGTACTTTTGCTTTCAGCTCAAGTTTAACCGAGTCGCCAGCTGCTAATGAACCAATAGCCCATACTCCAGTAGTAGAAGTAAAGGTATTGGGTCCTCGCAATACATTATGCGACTGGTAGCTGGCACCGCTTGGCAACTGGTCGGTTAGTTCCACACCTGTAGCTGGGCCATTCCCTTCATTTTTAACTACCACTGTATAAGTAACCACATCGTTAATTACGACCGACGACTTATCAATGGTTTGTTTTACCTTCAAGTCAGGGCTAACCGCATACACTTGAAATGCCGAAAAGAGTAGTACCATTATACTACCCAAGGCCATACGTGACCATGACAATGTCGTTGGTGATAATTCCTTCTCTGTGGGACTATCGGGGTAATCTTGTGGGCGTCGAAGTAGTGCTCGACTGGAAAGTAATCCAATTAGATGAATCGCCTTTCGCTTAAACGTAGAGAATAGACTCATAGATTGTGAAATTTGAAGCTTTACGGGATGGGAAGGACTATCGTTTTGAATAACCATCCTCATGGCATCGGAGTCAGACCAAGAAAGCTCCTTGGTTTGATGAGGTGATGGAGGCAACATCAAGCGCTGTACTGTATCATACATACGATGAAACAGCAACAACGGATTGAAGGTCCGCCTTGCCAACAAAATTCGGGACGAATGACTGATTTGTCGAAAAATGTCATTACGCAGCGTAGAGGTCTTTTTCATCTGCCAATGATTTGGTTACATCAAAACATTTAATTTAAAGGAAGCTAAGCCCCATCAGTGCGCCTTTATTACTATTGACACAATTATCTGTAAAAAGTCACACTACCCCGCTTGGAGTAAGCCCAATTCTTCCTACTTAAAATTATACTAAAACTATGCCAAAATACTGCACCAAGGGTGTTTTTTAGTATTCGGCAACAGCTTAATACATTTAACTTACTGAATATAAGATTATTATATCATCAAACGCCACTTGATTGAGCCTTTCAGCAAAGTGGATAAAGAACAGCATCTTGACACTTTTTATCTGTTTGGCTCACTAAATTGTGATTCGAGCCATTTAGCTAAAATTATGCCAAAATATTGTATCAACTACTCTTAACGTTTGATTTACCTAACGGCGAGGTGGCGGCAAGCCGTGGAAAGTAAGCCCTTGGTCAGGATTACTTTTTTATCTGTAATTGGGCAGAATTTTATAATAGGCATGGATTTGTTACTAAACTATCTAAATCAATAGTGTAATAAGCTGGTTCATCCAATTAATGCGCCTAAATTACTATAAAAAATAGAGAATTGGCAAGCAAAATAGGGGAAAAAACCAATTTGGTAATCAACTATATATCAATTAGTTATCTTCACAAGAAAAAAGCAGCCCTTCTGTGTAGAAGAAGCTGCTCGCAGAATCGGTTCGGTATCAACTCTTAAAAATCATAACCCAAGGTTAGGTACATGATGGGCTTTTGAATTTCGTAGTTTTCTAAACCCCATGCAGCGTCGAATTTGACATAGTATCCAAATATAATCGTTCGAGCACCAGCCCCATATCCAATCAAGAATGGATTCTTGAAATTGGTAACCGTTGCTTGAAAAGGATTTGTCCCTCCTCCCACTACCTCTGTATTAAGGCTATTTTGTCGGCTAAAAGGTCCTTTACCTGTCCAAGCTGTCCCTACGTCGGTAAAGGCCACCAGTTGGAAATTACGCAAGAAGTTAGAAGTAATAGGACCTCGGTAGAAATATTTGACCAATGGTGCTCGTAGCTCAATGTTCAGCAATAGGCTACTTGTGCCTGATAATTTATTCAAGTTAAAGCCTCGCATCGAAGTAGCAAAGTTGGTAAAGAACAAATCTCGCTGATCGTTGTTGAGAGCGGGGTTGAGTACGTCGTTACTTTTTCGTTCATCACGGTGGTTAAATAGCCAGTTATCCATTCCTCCCATTAAGGTTTGTTTTGGAGCCGCACCGCCCGAAGTAGTCACTGCCAGGCGAGTTGCTAAGATTAGCTCTCGGTGAATTTTGGTATAGTTTCGTACATCCAAGTTAACCTTATAAAAACTCTCTGACGAGGACTGTAAGCCAGCATAATAATCAACCTGTACTTTGGCTCTGGTTCCTTCCAGCATATTTTGTCCGTTGGTGATGGTATTGTCAAAAACTACTTCGGCTCTACCACCTGCATAATCGGACACTCGGTCTGGAATGGCTATATTCTCCAAGTCAACCATTCGGGTCAATGTGTAGGATGGGGCCACTGTAGCTCGTAATGATTCGCTAATCGGATACGAAGCAATCAGGGCAACTTTATTGTAACGATACTTCTTAGTAGTATAACCATCATAGTCAGTATATAAAGTACGGCGGTCCACTCGGATTCCATAATCTATACGATTAGGCATGTAGCGGTACTCCATGAACAAATCGCTATTTCGGAGATTGGGGGTAATAAACAGCCCTGCTTTCATCAGGTGGTTTTCGAGCAGGTCATTCATTGTAACTGCGGTGTTCCAGCCAATACCCCGCATCGGGAGTGGGTCAACCATCAAGCCGCCCGTTGAGCCATTGTACAAGAAAATATCCTGATAGTCGTTGGGGCCTTTGATTTTGAAGCTATCCCGACTCCGTATGACCTTTTGAGTTGTGGTTGCTAAGGGTTTGGTTGTTTTTTCTTTTTCGACTCTTCGTTCTACTGTTTTGAAAGTTTCCACATCAAACTGATAGTTCTCAGTGTCTATTTCTCCTGGGTCAAGGGTTATTTTAGGAGCAGTCTGTGTTTTTTCTTTTTCAGGTTCTTTAGGAGCTACTGGTTTGGCGGCATCTGCTTTGGGGGCATCAACCTGTGGTAAGCCCAACGCAACTCGATTGCCCATTGGCAAATTCAAGGTTGCCATACGAGCGGTGGGGGATACAGCAATGTTGCCCCCTAGCTCTATCTTTGGAATGAATCCAATCACTTCCTGCAAATTATCATGCATCAAGTATGCAAACGCTCCCGAAGTAGGGTTCAAATCATATTCTAAAATATCAAAACGAAAATCGGTAAGTTGTCGAACTACGCTGTCGGCTATACTATATCTATATAAGTTGCGAATTCCTCGCTCATCGGACAGAAAATAGATTTCGCTTTCGTTGTTGGCAATAGGTCTTGAAATCGTACCAAGCGAATCTAGCAATCGGTTGACTGTTTCGGCACGAGGGTTACCATCGTGCAAAAATAATCCGTACGCTTCATGGATTGTTTTGAAAGAACCTTTATCTACCTTGAGTGTATCGTTTTGGCGGTTTGAGGCAAATACAATTTGCGTGCTTGATCGACCGACAAACTGTGGGTTTAGGTCATCATATAAATCGTTGGTAAGTTGCTGCAACGCATTGCCATTGAGGCGATACAGATACAAATCGTTTTGACCTTTTTTCTCGGCACTAAGCACGAGGTTAAGCCCATCTTCAGATACATCAAAATCTGTAACTTGGTTAATGCCTTTCAGTATTCGGCGAAGCTTTTGTTTACGTCCCCCTTTCGAATCAAACGCATATTGATACAAAGCCACCCGGTCGTTGTCTTCAATGATGATGGAAAGGGTATTGTTTTTTTGCCAAGAAATCAGCGGTGTGTTGGTATTAATCGGCTGAGTCAATGACCGATACCCACCGTATAGAATGGTAGAACTTTTTTTAGACTTAATATCAGCCACTTCAATAGCATAGCGTCCGTGGTCGTTGAGGGCATAGGCCATAAACTGCTGGTCGGGGCTTAGTTTTACTTTTCTAAATTTAAAGCCTTTTTCTAAGTCGCCACCCATGATTTTCCAGTCAGTTTTTGGTGATCGGTACGACGCACTCACGGCTTCTGCTTGATTGGTGTAGTATTCTCGCCAATCTTTCAAAAAACGAGCATACGATACTCCTAATGTGCTGGCTATACTTGTTTGTTCGTTCCGAATGATACGAGTGAGGTTCAGGATATTAGAGATATTGTCTTTACCATATCGTTCGGCAATGTAGTTCCAAATAGAATGCCCTACCATTCTGGCCTCTTCACCTGCCAGCAAGGTTGGTTTGCGGAGACGCTTACTGAGGGTTTCGTCACGCATAAAATTATCCAATTCCAAGCTCCAGCCTTCTGCAATGTACGACTCCATCCCCATCATAAACCAATCGGGTAGGGTCAGTAAGAGTGAACTTTGCAGGGCTTCTTTGAGGCTCCCACCATACAACATATCATACACAAACACACCAGCAATACCTCGTACCAATTGCTTCCGAAACTCCACTTGGTTTCCTGAATACGCTAATAAAACTCTTGATTTGGTAAGGTTAATTTGACGGGCGTCTTCGCCCTCGGGTACGCTCAAGCCGATATTGCTTTGCTTGAGGTCTTCTACCGAGTTGAAGATAAATAGACGGGTACGGCTAAAGGGTGTATAGCCCAACAAATCGGTAATGCGTTCAAACTCCGTTTCGGCATATTGTGCAGCCAGCGTGGCCGTTTGTTGTCCGTCTTGATAGAAATAAATTTCGAAATTACTGGTAGTGAGGCTTTTCCAATTAAAGTTTTTGTATTGGATTCGGTTTTTACCAAATTCTTCCGTGGTTGGAAGATACTGCTGCGCATGACTAGTATAAGCACTCGCCAAGCACCATACGCACACTATATTTCTAAAAATTCGACGCATAACGTTAAAGCTATTAAGATGGCTAACGGTCTGAAGCCATCCAAAATCATTTGAAATATAACGAAAAATATCGTTCGATATTCACTTCGGGGTTAAGTTCTTTTTTGTAGAGTAAAAATTCGGCAAAATGGTTGGCTAAATACGGAATCATCGAAACGCCTTTTGAGCCCATCCCGTTGAAAATACCAACCTGCCTCAGTGTAGGGTGAATACCTACAAAAGCACGGCGGTCGGCAGTGGCAGGTCGAATACCTGCATAGCGTTCCTGAATCGTAAATGGAACCTTCAAAAACTTCTTAACTTGCTCCGTCAGGTATGCCTCTCCTTTGGGGGTGGGTAGCCATGAGGTATCTTGCCAATCGTAAGTTGCCCCTATTTTTACACTTCCATCCAGTTGTGGTACAAACCATACTCCTTGGTTAATGAGATGATTGGTGATGGGAGATTCGACCAAAATTCGTAAGATTTCGCCTTTCATCGAGCGAAACGGAAGCCACGAAAAATACGGGTTTTGCACTCCGCTGATGCCTTCACAAAACAGAATTGTTTGCGCATCTATGTCTTTCCAATAGACCCTTTCATCCTGCACTTTCAAGTCTTGATAGTCAAACGTTTCTTCTCTAAAAATGTTTAACTTTTGAAAATAAGTACGGATTTCACGTAGTAATAGTTGCGTATCCAGCCACCCTGTTGCCAACGTTGCAATTCCTCCTAACTCATTGTGAATATACCCACTGTATTGGCTGTGGTCCACTTCGGTAGAAAGGTACGACGACAAGGTAGGTTCGGCCGACAGAGCAGTATAGGTGTTTTGTTCGGTAATGGAGCGAAACGGTCGGTAAAGAGGGTGGTTGTGCAGAAAGGTTTGCCCTAATTCTTCTTCTAATTGATGATAAAAACGGGGCAAATACGCAAACAAGGCATCTGCCTGCCAAGTTTTGACTAATTTTTTACCTGTTATCGGGTTGAATAACCCCGCTGCCACCGCCGACGAAGTAGGGCGACTGTCGGCTACTACCAATATTTGCTGGCCTTTTTTGTGTAAGGTGTATGCCAAAATAGAACCAGCAAGCCCTTGTCCTACAATTAGATACGAAACGTTCGTCATTTTCCAGTCAGTTCACCAATGCGTTGGTCGGCCAGTGTTACTACAAATTCGGCTTGTTCGTCGAGTGTCATAAACGAAGTATCTAACAGCACTGCATCTTCGGCCTGACGCAACGGGCCTTCTTCTCGATGGGTGTCTATGTAGTCTCGTTTTTTGATATTCTCTAAAATCTCATCTAAGTCCACTGCATCACCTTTTTCCAGCAGTTCTATTTGGCGCCGTTGGGCTCGAATGATGGGTTCTGCAGTCATAAAAATCTTGAGCTCGGCAGTGGGAAACACCTTGGTACCAATGTCACGTCCGTCCATTACTACGCCCTTACTTTTGCCCATTTTTTGCTGTTGTGCCACCATCGCATAACGCACCACGGTAATGGCACTTACTTCTGAAACCATATTTGCTATGTACATTTTACGGATTTCGCTTTCTACATTAAGCCCGTTCAAAAAAGTTTCGTTTTTGCTTGATTCAGGGTTCCATTGAAAGCTAATATGAATATCGTCCAAGGCTTTTTGAATTTCTTTGGGGTTGGTAAGCGACACGTAATGTTGATAAAAGTACAAGCTTACAGCCCGATACATCGCTCCAGTGTCAATATACGAGTATCCCAGTTGGGCAGCCACAGCTCTGGCAGTTGTACTTTTACCACAGCTTGAGTAGCCGTCGAGGGCAATAATAATTTTAGGCATTTTTAGTAAACGGTTTCGCACACAAAGAAAGTTGTTGTAACTTGAAATCGCAATGATGCCGGATGCTAATCTTTATCAATTCCAAGGCACTCAAGCTATTATCCGTAGCAATTTCCCCTTTTTATTCTTAACAAGTAGCTTTATGAAAAACCCAAGAACTCTCTTTTTGTCAAGCCTTCGGGATATGTACCGAATAGCTCTCAAAGCCAGCAATCAGCCTGATGTACCCATTGAAGAATGGATAACAAAAGCCCAAGAAGAGGCTCAGAGCCGCCGTTCCTTTTTGCAAAAAAGTGCTCAAATAGGAATAATTGCAACTGGTTCATCGGTGATTTTTCCGACTATTAAGGCTTTGTCTCAAAACCGAATGCCTAAAATTGCCATCGTGGGAGCGGGCATTGGTGGGTTGGCTTGTGGGTATCACCTCAAAAAGGCCGGGATTCCTTATACGATTTATGAAGCAAGCCGCCGCACCAACGGGCGAATGTTGTCTATGAAAGGGGCTTTGGCAGGTGGTACTTGGACGGAATTTGGTGGGGAATTCATTGATACAGACCATACCGAAATGCACCAATTAGCCACAGAATTGAACCTGCTCAAGCTCGATGTGGATGCTCCCAGTGAACGAGCTTTGACCAAAGACCTTTTCTTTTTTGAAGGAAAACACTACACAGTCAAGCAAGTGATTCAAGCATTTCAGCCCTTTGCCGAGCGTATCAAAAAAGACCAAGATTCGCTGTCAGATGAAATTGATTATCTGCACCCTAACAATAAAGAATTCGACCTGCTTTCGATTGATGCGTATCTTGAAAAAATTGGGATGACTGGCTGGCTCACTAAGCTATTTCAAGTGGCATTTGCAGGTGAATACGGCTTAGATACTGACCAACAATCTTCACTCAATTTTCTTGAACTTTTTAGTCCAGACACAGGTAAAAAACACAATAAATTTGAATTGTTTGGCAAAAGCGACGAACGTTACAAAATCATTGGTGGTAACGACCAAATCCCGAGCCAATTAGCTGAATTACAAAAAGATAATCTTGTATTTGACTCCAAACTATCAGAAGTAATTGAGCCAAAAACAGGCGGTTATGTATTAAAATTTGATGGAAAACCCGAAGTCAAAGCCGACATTGTGGTACTGGCGATTCCGTTCACGACACTGCGAGAAGTACAGCTAAAGCGGATCAAATTGCCCGAATGGAAACGCCGCTCTATTGCCTACATGGGCTATGGAACCAACTCAAAATTGATGCTGGGCTTCCAACGCCGCCGCTGGCGTGAGCATGGTTATTTGGGCTTTATGTATCATCCTGAGGTACACACCGGCTGGGACAATAGTCAGTTTCAAAACAACAATCAAGGTGAGTGCGGTTACTCGATTTTTATGGGTGGCAAAGCGGGTAAAGAACTTAGCTTGACCGAAGCCCCTAAGTATTTAGACATCATTGAGTCGGCATTTCCGGGTACGAAACAACTCCACAACAACAAACAGCGCATTATGAATTGGGCACAAAATCCATTTTCAAAAGGCAGTTATTCGTGCTATACGACGGGCCAATGGACCAGTATTGGTTTTGCAGAAGGCATACCTGTTGGAAATCTGTATTTTGCTGGCGAACATTGCAGTATCGAATTCCAAGGTTTTATGAACGGGGCAGCCCAAACGGGGCGCCAAGTAGCCGAGGAAATCGCTAAAAAAATAAAAGTGGGGTAAATGGTAAACGCCATTTTCACCTTAGTTTCAACCCAATTTTATGACAGCCTTTTCGCTCACCGCACGACTAATTGATATTGAAGCACGAACCATCAGACCTGTTACGCTACATGTGGACAACGGGGCAATAAGAGCCATTGAAGATGCTCCTCATGCCACGCCTTCGATTTGTATTTTACCGGGATTTGTTGATGCGCATGTTCATATAGAAAGTTCCATGCTTACGCCGGCTCAATTCGCTCGGTTGGCAGTTGTGCATGGCACAGTTTCAACCGTTAGTGACCCTCACGAAATCGGTAATGTCTTGGGAGTAGAAGGTGTTGAGTGGATGATTGAAAACAGTCGGCAAGTACCGTTTAAGTTCTGCTTTGGAGCACCTTCTTGTGTACCTGCTACTACATTTGAGACATCTGGAGCTACTATAACTCCTGATGATGTACGATATTTACTTGAATCGTATCCAGAAATAGGCTATTTGGCAGAGGTCATGAATTTCCCAGGGGTACTACACGGCGACCCTGACATGATGGCCAAAATTGCCATTGCCAAACAGCTCCAAAAACCAATAGATGGCCATGCGCCAGGGCTTAGAGGCGATGATGCTCGCCGCTATATTGAGGCAGGTCCACAAACAGACCACGAGTGCTTTACAGCCGATGAAGCGCTGGATAAGCTAAAATATGGCATGAAAATTTTGATTCGAGAAGGTTCGGCAGCCAAAAATTTTGAAGCCCTAATCAATTTATTACCAGAACATTACCCAAATATCATGTTTTGTTCAGACGACAAGCATCCTGACAACTTGGTAGAAGGGCATATCAATCTACTGGTAAAACGAGCTTTGGCAAAAAGCATGGATTTGTTCCAAGTGTTGCAGGCAGCCTGTACCAATCCAGTTCATCATTATCGCCTACCAGTGGGGCAATTGAAAGTGGGCGATGCCGCCGATTTTATCGTCATAGATAATCCTCAAAATTTCAATATTTTACAAACCTATCTGAACGGCACCTTAGTAGCCGACCAAGGCAGGTCTCTTCTGCCAAGTATTATTGCTGTACCTATCAATCAGTTTAATTGCTCACCCAAACTCCCTTCAGACTTTCTGTTACAGTCGGCACAAGAGGCTGCAATTGTTCAAGTAATTGAAGCCTTAGACGGGCAACTGATTACCCTAAAACAGCAAGCTACCCTGCCTGTGGTGAATGGCAACATTCAAGCCGATGTCTCGCAAGATGTGCTAAAAATAGCCGTTGTTAATCGCTATCAGGATGAAAAACCAGCTGTAGCTTTCATTAAAAATATTGGATTAAAACAAGGGGCTATTGCTTCGTGCGTAGCGCATGATTCGCACAATATTGTAGTGGTAGGGGTAGATGAAGACTCTATTTGTGAGGCTGTAAATTTAATTATAGAAGCTCAAGGTGGAGTCTCTGCTGTGGGTAACGGACAGAAACGAGTCGTACCTTTGCCCATTGCAGGAATTCTCTCGGGCGAAGACGGTTATAAAGTAGCCGACCAATACGCTACTATTGACCAGTTTGTCAAACAAAAATTACAAACCACCATGACCTCGCCCTTTATGACGCTGTCATTCATGGCATTGCTGGTAATTCCACGCTTAAAACTGTCTGATTTAGGGCTTTTTGATGGAGAATCGTTCCAGTTTACCCAAGTTGTTGTGTAAGTATTATTGTTTCACCTCTTCTAACAAGGTTCGAAACGCTACGTATTTTCCTTGATAACGTCTATCCACTTCTTTGCGAAGTTTCATCGAATAATCGTCTTGATAGGCAAGATAGTCTTCCATATCAGCAAAAAAATACTGCACGGAGTAGGTTTGACCACCGTTTTCGATTTCGGTCAATAATCGAAGCATTCGATTCCCGATAGGCAAACCCGTTGCCATCACATCAGGAATATGAACAGTTTTCATCCAATTCAACCAATCGTCATGAACACTGTCATCTATATTGGTGGTAACATTATAAATTATCATCTGCGGAAAAGAAGTATGCGTGCAAAATAGGTGGAATTTAACAAATAATGATACTTAATTTCCAATAATTTTAATTCGTCCTGCCAATCCTCCTCCAGGAGCCATAGGCATCGTAAGCGTGTCTTTATTGGTCACTGTGCGATGCAACACTTGAAAATCGGTACCTGTTTTATCAGCATTCAAACCATCTTGCCACAAATCCAACTGATAGGCACCTTCTGGCAAAAAGCTCATATTCAACTCAATAGCTCTTGGTTTCCAATTATTCAATGCCCCCACAAACCACTCCGCTCCTTTTTGCCGAGCCAGAGCAGCATATTCGCCTACTTGCCCGCCTATTGCTACGGTTTTGTCCCAAGTAGTAGGTATTCGTGACAGAAATTCCAAACATTCGGGCTCTCGCTCATAGTGGATAGGACTATCGGCAAGCATCTGCAAAGGTGCATCATACAACACATACATGCCCAACTGATGACAACGTGTACCTAGCGACATCGGCTTATGAAAGTTAGGCGCATACTCATGAGGCTGAGCATTGAGCATAGCACCTGGTGTATAGTCAAGAGGTCCAGCTACCATCCGAATAAAGGGTATCGTCACTGCCATTGCAGGGTTGGCGTTTTGGCCACTCCATTTGTTTTGTTCTAAACCCATCACGCCCTCATAATTAAGCACATTAGGATACGCTCGATGCAAACCCACTGGCTTAAACGAACCATGAAAATCAACCATCAATTTTCGTTTGGCAGCTTCTTTTGCACAACGCTCGTAGAAGGTCACAACAGTTTGATCGTCTCTGTCCATAAAATCTACTTTGATACCTTTTACACCCCATTTTTGCCACACATCCATCGTCGTTTCCATGTGTTCGTCCAGCGTTTTCCACGAAACCCACAAAAAAACACCTACATTTTTTTGTTTACCATACTCTACCAAACTTTGAACGCTGATTCCTGGTGTTTCTTTGGTTAAGTCTCCTAACGTGTACCAGCCGTCGTCCAATAAAACGTATTCGATACCATGATTGGCGGCAAAATCTATATACACTTTGTAGGTATTATTATTAATTCCTGCCCGAAAAGGCACGCCCGTTAAGTTCCAATCGTTCCACCAATCCCAAGCTACTTTGCCAGGTTTTATCCAACTGATGTCGGGGAGTTTACTGACTGGTGCCAGTTTGTAAGTAATTTCGTTAGTAAGCAGTTCTTTATCTTCTTTTGCAATCGCAATGATACGCCACGGGAAAGGCCTGTTTGCTCGTGTATGAGCTAGATAATCAAATCGTTCGGTAGGTATAACACTACGGTCCCAGCCGTTTTCGGGTTTTACGGGGCTACGAGTACTCTTCACAGCCATCGGAGAAAGGGATGCTAATTCGCCCATAGGTGTTGCCTCCAGATACATACCGGGGTAGTCATCCACATCCGTTTCAGTAAATAATAGACTGATTTTCAGCGAGTCGTTCTTCACTAGCAAAGGAAGTTGGGTAATCAGTGGTTTACCTAGAGTGGCAAATGATTGGGGTTCGTACAATCGCTCGTAGTTATTAATGAAATTTTCTTTGGGGCCAATTTTCTGCCAAAATCCGATTGATTGTTTACTCAACTGAAACGAATTTTTCTCGTTTTTAACATACAGCATGGAGTCTTTTGACGTAGTCACAAAACGGTAGGCAATGGCATCGTTGTACGCCCTAAAAATTGCTTGATATCCGTCTCTAAATTGTATGTTCAGCTCGTTGAATTCATCAATTATCTCTGCATTTTTGATAGTAACTTCAGGCTTCAATGTATTTTTTTGATACATCGGTTTGGCAGAACGTATTTTAGCATCTTGTCCCAACACTCGTTCGTCAGAAAGTTCTAAGCTCATTTCGGCATTACTCAAAATGGTTTTGCCTTCGTAGGTTGCCGAAAAACGGAGGTTTCCTAAGTTTTCAATACTTAGCTGAAGCTTAAAGTCAGGTGAACTAAGCGTGTAAGTTTGGGCTTTTGCCAAGCTTATGCCCAACAGATAGCAGTAAAAAAATAATCTTTTTTTCATCGTCAATTCTTCTTAAAGCAATACACTCAGGAAAAAACCGATAAATTAGAGCTTCAATAACGAGGGTACTTCTTTTTAGAAAATATTGTTTGAATTTCAGGACCTTACAAAATATTCTTTGAGTTTTTTGTCTTCTCAAAGATAGAAAATATTCTGAATACCACTACGGCAAGCAACCATTAGTTACCAAATCTACTCCGATGCGACTTCTTTTTTCGACCTTCTGTTTACTTTTATTTTTCTTAGCTTGTACGCCTCAAAACAGTACTTGGCAAGTAGATTTACCTAGTATTACGTCTTTCTCCTCGCCACGCACTACTGATTTGAACGGCGATGGAATCAAGGACGTAATCATCGGAGCTGGCACTCTCGAATGGTATCCCAGCGACTCTGCCGTCGTAGCTTTGAATGGGGCTGATGGTTCGGTATTGTGGTATAGTGCTGCAAGGAACCAGATAGTTGGGTCGGCTCTATTTTTAGACATCAACCAAGACGAAACACCTGATGTTATTATTGGTGGGCGTTCGGCAGAATTACAGGCTTTGGATGGTAAAAATGGGCAAAAAATTTGGGAATTTTTTCAGTCCAAAAATCCAATGGCCCATCGCAAAGCAGGATGGTTCAATTTTTTTAATCCACAACTCATCACTGACCAAAATGGAGATGGTTTAGCTGACTTGTTGGTGAGTAATGGTGGCGATGCTACGCTGTCGGCAGGACAAACCAACCGCCCGGCAGGAAAATTGTTGTTACTTGACGGTAAAACGGGGGCCATCATATCGCAAGCTACCATGCCAGATAAAAAAGAAACGTATTTTTCGCCTGTAGTGGTCAATCCTGCGGAGCCAAATCCATCAGTAGTGATTGGAACTGGAGGCGAAACCATAGGTGGGCATTTGTATTTGACTACTCTTCAAGACATCAAAAAAGGTAATTTGTCAGGAGCTATTGCTTTAGACTCCGCAGTACATAAAGGCTTCATTGCCCCTACCCTATTAGCTGATTTGACTGGAGATGGAAAGTTAGATTTTATCGTGAATGCCGTAGAGGGCAAAACCACCCTAATAGATGGAAAAACCTACCAAAAACACTGGGAAGTCGTCTGCCCCGAGGCTGAGGTTTATTCAATGCCCACGGTGGGGTATTTTTCAGGAAATGACAAAGTTTTGGATGTGTTTGTATGTTACTCTATTGGTACTTACCCCTTCTTTAAACGTTCTGAGCAATGGTTGATTGATGGAAAAACAGGAAAAGTAGTTCAACAATGGCAAAGTGGTGGGTTTTCTTATTCTTCTCCACTTACAGGCGATTTTGACCAAGACGGCCATGATGATGCCTTATTAGTTACCATCTTTGACAAATTGGTCAAGGGCGAAAACAAGCCTTTTTATCACTTAGAAGTTTATGACTTTTTTAAGAATCGTCAATATGCTATTGGCGACGACATGAGCGGAGCCAACTTTGCCTCTACACCATGGCTTGGCGACTTAGACAACGACGGTGCACTCGATGTAATTGACTGTGGAAGCCCCGCTATCGTCAAAGATTTCCCTGGCGATACTTCCTTCGAAAAGCCTCAGAATAAGCTAACTGTAAGGCGATTGATACTCAAACAGTGTTCAGTAAAAGACATCAAATGGGGTGCTTACATGGGAAATCAGGCCGATGGACGATACCTAAGGCCCTAAGGCAAAAGAGCATCCCACAATATTTCGATGGGATGTTGAGACGTTCTTCCGGTTCCATCTTTAATCTGATGACGACAACTAGTTCCGGGAGCTGCAATCAAAACCTCGGCAGGCTGCTGCCGAATGGTCGGAAATAAAACTAATTCACCCACCGCCATTGACACATCGTAATGTTCCTTTTCATACCCAAACGAACCAGCCATCCCGCAGCATCCAGAAGGAATAAGCTGCACTTCGTAATTCTCTGGTACAGAGAGGCTTTTCTTAGAAGGAACGAGTGATGACAGGGCTTTTTGATGACAATGTCCGTGAAGTTTGACAAGGCGTTTTTCTTTGATAAACTGGTTGGATTTAATGTTCTTTTTATCAATTTCTTGTGCAAAAAACTCGTCAAACAAATAGACATTTTCTGCCAGTTTTTCGGCATTCGGCCGCAGTGTGTCAGGTACGAGTTCGAGGTATTCGTCCCGAAGCGTCAGGATAGCCGAAGGTTCTATTCCGATAATGGGCGTACCATCGTAAACCTGTTCGTAAAGTAGTTTTACGTTTTGAATGGCTAATTGACGAGCCTCCCGTACCAAGCCTTTGGATAGATACGTCCGGCCACTTTCAACGTGATTCGGGATTTCGACTTGATACCCCAATCGTTCAAATAATTCCACAAACTTAATCCCAATTTCGACGTCATTGTAGTTGGTAAACTCATCAGCGAACAAGAAAATACGACGTTTTTTAGAGGTAGCTTTTGTGGTGGACTTACGTTGCTTAAACCATTGCCGCAAGGTGGTAGTGTGTAGCAATGGAATAGAACGTTTTTGGGCAAATCCCATGACTCCTTTAGCCACACTAGAAGTGAGCGGATTACTCATCAAAAAGTTGTAGGTGCGAGGCATACGGCTAGCCAACTCACTCATTTTAGTAAAGTTACCAATCATTTTGGTTCTGAAAGGTACACCGTTGGCATCGTAATAATGCTGCAAAAATTCAGCTTTTAGCTTAGCAACATCTACACTCGATGGACATTCGGTTTTGCAGCCTTTGCAGCTCAAACACAAGTCCATCACTTCTTTGATTTCGGCATGGTCAAAGGGGTTTTCTTTTTCTGAATTAGTCAAAAACTGACGCAAAATATTAGCCCTGGCTCGGGTGGTGTCTTTTTCCTTTCGAGTAGCCATAAAACTCGGGCACATGGTGCCGCCTGTCAGCTCTGTTTTACGGCAGTCGCCAGAGCCTTCACACTTTTCGGTAAGCCCAACGATTCCTTTTGTCTTGGAAAAATCAAACAACGTATCTACCTCTACATGTGCCTTTTCGGGGCTGTAGCGTAGAAATTCATTCATAGGTGGCGTATCCACAATTTTCCCCGCATTGAAAATATAATTGGGGTCAAAAATCTCTTTTACTTCTCTAAACAGCTGATAGACAGCTTTCCCCATCATGGTAGGGATAAACTCGCCTCTCAATCGTCCGTCGCCATGCTCGCCCGAAAGCGAACCGTTGTATTTTTTGACTAATTCGACCGTATCAGCCAATACTTGTTTGAATTGTTCTTTCCCTCCTGCTTTCTTGAGATTTATCATCGGTTCTACATGCAATTCGCCAGCCCCTGCATGGGCATAAAACGATGCCTGAAGGCCATGATTGCCTAACAATCGCTGCAAATCATTCACGTAATTGGGCAGGTCTTCAACGGTCACGGCACAGTCTTCAATCAGGTTCACCGGTTTGGCATCGCCTGGCTGATTACGCAACAGACTAAGACCTGCTTTGCGCACGTCCCAAGCTTTTTTTGAGTCATCGTCAAACAGCAATGGATAGGCAAAACCAAGTTCTTCGGCTCGCAGTTCCTCTACCAATTTGGCCGCTTTTTGCTCTACTTTTAAGCGTGTTTCTGCAAAAAACTCCACCATCAGAATAGCCTTGGGGTCGCCTTCAATAAAAAAACGATTTTTGCGGTATTCGGGATGGTCTTTGGTAAAATCCATGATGAATTTATCCACCAGCTCAGAGGCATGAGGTTTGTGCCTCATGGCAATGACATTGGCCCTGGTTGACTCAATCACGCTTTTACAATGAACACACAACAATCCGACAGCCTTTGGGGGCAAATCCAACAAGTTCAGTTTCAGCTCGGTTACCATCGCCAAGGTACCCTCTGAACCCGCCAACAGTTTGCAGAGATTAAAGGAGGTTCCTCCCTGGCTAAACGGTTCCATATCCAACAAAAAATCCAAAGCATAGCCTGTATTTCGTCGGGTAATAGCTGGGTTAGGAAACGCCGCTTTGATTTCTTCTTGGTGCTTGGTACTAAAGAGTAGGTTGTAAAGTTGTCTGTAAATTTGATTTTCAAACGAGGGTTTTGCTGGATTTTCTAAACACTTTCGCTCAAACTCTTGGTTGGTCAGGTTTTTAAAAACGGCCTCTGAGCCATCACTTAAAAGTACGGTCGCTTCCAGCAAATGGTCACGGGTGGTACCCCACACGATGCTATGCAAGCCACATGAATTGTTACCCACCATTCCGCCAATCATAGCCCGACTGGAGGTAGAAGTCTCTGGCCCAAACATTAGGCCATACGGATGAAGATACACGTTTAAATCATCCCGAATGTAACCAGGCTGTATGCTCACCCACTTTTCTTCGACATTGATTTCCAGTACTTTATTGAAATATTTTGAAGTATCTACTACCAACCCGTTGCCCACTACTTGTCCTGCAAGTGAAGTACCCGCTGCTCGTGGAATCAATGTAACACGATGCTTTTGAGCAAAACGGATGAGTGATTTTATATCTTGTTTATCCCTTGGAATGGCTACACCAAGCGGCTTTTCTTGATACACCGAGGCATCCGTAGCATACACCATCCGAAGCGCCTGATGTGCGGCTGATTCATCAAAAAATAGTTCACCTGAAAACTTTCGCTGTAATGATTCAAAATCTGAATGGGTGGGCTTCATACGTTTGTTGATTCTCGCAGCAGCTTGGAGTGCTTTTTCTTAAAACAAATGGCAAGTTATTAATCAGCAACAGAAAAAACTTAGTAAACGTCGCAATATTTTGAGTTTTTAGCGAATTTAGGGGTTTTCAAGCCTCGTTTGCTACGTACTCAATAAGAAGGACGCTATCTAAAGTCAATCAACTCCTAAGCAAATTGCCTTAAAAACGTAGGTATTACTGATACAACATCCTCTTAACGGTTTGAATTAGCTTAGACATATAGTCATGAAATCAACTCACCTATTACATCGTATTTTGAATCAGTCTGGAAACAAAACCCTTCTCGACCAGTTAGTAAGTCTGCCCAACTCCGACCTCAATTCCCTGCTAATGGAGGTATTTCGGCAAAAAGCCGCCCAGCTCACACCAAGTATACTCCAACACCATTACGAAACCAACCGATTTGTTGGCCCTGCCGACTTGGATGTGCTTTCGTTTATGGAGTTTGAGCTAGCCCTACTCAAACAAGCCAACGAATGGGGCTTTTTACCCTTAGAACTTTCGCCGGTTAGTCCGTTGGGGGCATGTTCGGCCGTGGCTACTGTACATCAAGACAAAATCATTACGGCCCTCAGAGGTACCGAAGTAACCGCCGATGCAACCAATTTAATTGCTTTAGAATGTGCCAAGCGGCGCAAAAAAGGGCATTTTAATGAGCAAATAGAGCAGTTTTGTAGCATTCATCGGCATGTCCGAACGCCTTTGCTTAAAGGAGCGTTGAGCTTTTCTCATTTTAAGATATTTTGTTTGGTTAGTGCCGGAAGAGCACAGCCTAACTATGCCTTTGAATACAAATACCTACTTCATCACATTCAGTTTTATGTGAGTTATTTAACGAATCTTCAATTTTTCGATGCGTTGACAATTGTGCTAAAAAACGTAAGCTCAAATGATACGCTGTATCCTCGCCTCTGTGAGTGGGTTGAGCGTAATTTAGGCAATCAGGTTCGTTTGCAACGGGAAGATAGTCCACAGCATTACTATCAGCATATCCAATTCAAAATTTGGGTTTCTAAGCAGGGCGAGACCTACGAACTGGCCGATGGCGGCTTTGTCAACTGGACGCAACAACTCACCAACAATCGCAAAGAACGTATGATGAGTAGCGGCTTGGGGATCGAGCGCCTGTTTAAACTTTTGTATGGTTAACTACCTAATTAACTGCATTTTAATTTGATAAAGAGGCAGAAAACGATTAGTGAGGTAGCCATGATTATGAGGAGGGTAATTGATTGTTTTTGAGACGTCAAGATATGTTTCAGAGGACAACATACTATCTCTACAGAAAGTGTATTATTCAAGTATATAGAAAGACACGACTACTGTTAGAGAGGCCAGCTAATAGCTTATATCCCTACGTGATTGGTATCTTCGCCGAACCGCTTGTTGTGCTTCACTCATTAACCAAAAAGTAATGCCGATAACTCTCCCTATATGAAGGTAGTAAGAATCATCGGCAGAACTTTTACATGAACTTAAAGTTGTATGTCAATGTCGGAATTGGGGCTGCAAAAATAGTGAGTTTGTAGGCATTCAATACGCTACCGTTACTACGATAAAAAATCGAATAGGCATTCGCCCGTCCGTAGAGGTTAAACACCGTGAAGGTCCAGTGCCCTTGCCAACGACGATTCTTCATGCTTGGCTGATAAATATTCCATGAAAAATCGAGACGGTGGTAATCTGGGATTCGGTCTTGGTTGCGTTCGTTGTAGAACGGAAACGTCTGTCCTTGGTACCGAATAAAGCCTTGTGGCGACGTATAAGGGCGGCCTGTGCTGTACGAAAAGGTAAAGGCAAAGTCGTGGTGTTTGCCTTGATTAATCGTAATCGTCGCATTGAAATTGTGGGGACGATCATAGTTGGCAGGGTACCAATTACCAAAATTTACTTGCTCACGAGTGCTTGGACCTTCATATACTTGGTTTAGCGAGCGAGAGTAGGTGTAATTAACCCAACCTGTTACTTCGCCTCGCTTTTTGGTCAGCATCAGCTCAATTCCATACGATTTGTTTTTGCCTTGTAGCAATTGAGTTTCTGGATGAGCCTGCAGCAAAAAATCGGCCCCTGGTTTGTAGTCTATGATGTTATTGGTATTGCGATAATAGCCTTCTAACGAAAACTCATAGGCTCCGTTTTGAGAGTTACGAAACAAGCCTGCCGTCAATAAATGGCTCACTTGTGGCTTAATGTGGGTATCGGAGGTTTTCCAGCGTGAAGTCGGCAGAGGAGTAGTGGTATTAGTGACTACCTGCATGTACTGTCGCATCAAATTATAGCCCGCTTTAAACGAAAGATTGTCGTTGACAGCATAACGCAAGCCTAACCGAGGTTCAAAGCCACCATAAGTAGTAATGATTTTGCCAGAGCCATAGTTAGTGGTGTCACGCACTGATGCCTCGTCGAGTGGTTCTCCGGTTCGGTAGTTTAGTACATTGGCTGGCCCTAACACCAAAAACTCTGAATACCGTAGCCCTGCCGAAATCGTTAGTTTAGGCGAAACGGTTACTTCATCTTCGAGATAAATACCTAATTCTAACGAATTTTCAACCGGCGTTTTGACGGCATTTACACTTGGGCTGCTGCCAGGTTTGAGTTCGCCCGGATTCAAGTGATAATAAATGGCGCTAAGGCCACCTTCAATTTTATGTTTTTCTTTGAGGTAATTAAAATTCGACTTTAATTGGCGATATTGGATTCCTTGGGCAATCTCTACCTTATTGCTTGAATTTAGCTCTGGAAGCAAGATTTTGGGAACATAATCGGACGACACCAACGAAGTTTGAATATTCAGCTTATTGTTGATTGCATGAAACCAACGAGCCGACAAATTAAGCGTTTGATAAGCGTATTGGGTTGACGTAGCGTTGATATTGCCGATGGTTCCTAACAAGCCTGTTTGGAAGAAATCTTTGCTAAAATAACTCGACAGGGTAAACGTATTTTTGTTGTTTAAGCGATAAAACCACTTGAGCGAGACGTCGCCGAATTTGGTTTTTACGCCATTGAGGCGGTCCGTAAAAATCGGTAACAGAAAATCATTGAAGGACCCACGACCCGCCACCATCACGCCCATCCGCTCTTTGATAAGCGGAATATCTACACTCACTCGGCTCGATACAGGGCTTAAGCCACCCGTCATTTTAAACTTATCCAAGCTTGGATTAGAGAGTGAAATATCCATTACCGCCGCCGCACGCCCCCCAAAGCGAGCTGGAGCAGAACCCTTGTACAGCTCGACGTTCGACACGGCATCGGGTGGAAACACCGAAAACAACCCAAACATGTGAGTTGGATTAAAGATGGGAGCATCGTCCAGCAGAATTAAGTTTTGGTCGGTAGTTCCTCCTCGGATATTCACACCATTGGCAGCTTCGCCCACACTCGTAACGCCAGGCAACATTTGTAAGCCTCTCAAAATATCAGTTTCGCCAAAGGCAGCTGGAATTTTCTTTAAGACCTTAATACTCAGCTGGCTTACACCCAACAGTGGGCGCTGCACGTTTTCGTCAATCGCCTTGCTGGTTACAATCACCTCGTCGAGTTCGTTGTTTAACGAATTGAGACTAAACGACAAGGTCAAGTTATCTTGCAAGTCAATAATGGCTCGATTGACACGGTACCCCACATGCCGTACAGCAATGGTGTGCTTACCATAGGGCAACAGAATGGAGTAATATCCCTTTTCGTCGGTGTAAGTGCCTGATTTTTGGAAATCTACGACGATAGCAGCCTTTATAATTGGTTTCCCATCGGTCGAATCTTTTACGTAACCACTCACTCGATAGCCTTCTTGGGCCACCGCTGATGTAATGACAAAGAAAAAAAGTAAGCTAAAGAGGTAAATTCGTTGTTGCATCTAAATAAGTTGAGATTAAGTACATCACTAATTCGGCCAGCCTTCCGGTTTGATAGGCGTTCGAGTCTTACTCGGTACACAAGTCGCTAACGGAGGGCGCATTGGCTCGGATGGTTCGAGGTTAATTTGTCGTCCTAAAAGTCCTCCTATAATAGGCGTTCCTGCCGCATTTTTACGGTCAACCCAATGCCTTACCTTTGTTACATCTGAGGCATAAAAATACCCCACCACAGGTTCTTGAGAATCACTGACGTTGTGTACATTACCCGCAATGGAAGCAGGTGGCGTATCAGCCAACGTACCTGTAGTTTGTGACTGCGTTTGTAGCAGTTTAAAGTATTGATACGCTGTTTTGGAGACGGAGCTTTGGCGGATTTCTACCAAACAACCTTCTTGATAATAATACGGAATTTGAGCAACCAATGCTCCTTTGACGGTCTTCCCATTCGACAAAGCATCTGACGAGACGATGATCTCGCTATTATTCAAAATTTCCCAGCAGCGTGACCCACAGTAATAATCGTACAAATTATTGGAGGGCAGCGCCAGTGACTTCACACAGCCATTGAGGGTTGGTTGATAGTAACCCTGCATACAGGTAGCACAAATGGGTTGATTCTCCCAAAGTGTCCAATTCCACAAATAGTAGTTTGACACATTAGCTGGGTCGTCATAGTCAACATACACCTGATTACCCGCAAATTTCACATAAAGTCCTGCCGCATTACGAATCTCCACCACCTCGCTCCCAAAGGTATTATAGGCTACTTTAATAGAAGGAACAGCCATCAGCGGCTCCGAATTTGACTCATAATGCTTTCCTTCGGGTGTTGTAAATCGTAACTGATACGTATTACCGGGTTCGATTTTTAGGGTTGAGGGTACGTAATAAACCCCTTTTTCCTGCTCTGCTAGCGTCACCTTTTGGGTACCATTCACCAATAATTCTACTTGCGCTTTGGTAATGGGTTCGTCATATGTGAACTCATGAAGCGAAACCGAGTTTTTCAACGTGATTTTTTGAGCTTCGGGCAGGGTAGTGAGGTTTCCCTCCACCGTAACGATGCGTTGGTCAAAATTATAAGCCCCTTTGTACACTTCGATACACGAAGTGCAAGCCAAGATTACCCATAAGATATGCCAACTTTTCATGGTTATTTAAGTCATAAAAAGAATCTGTTATATGACACTATCGCCATCCAATTGGTTGTGTGGGAGTTCGGTTAACGCCAGGAGTACATGGGGCAAAAGGTGGGCGAGTTAAATCAAGGCTCGCTGGCTCGGGATTTATATCTCTACCACTCAAGAGTCCCAATGCTTTACCATTATATTGTTGAGCATTTTCTCGGCTTAGCCAATAGCGTACAGAAGCCACGCCAGTTGCTTGGAAATACCCAACTACGGGTTCCTGTGGATTGGATAGATTCTTGATATTACCAATAATCGGAGCAGGAGGAGTATCGGCTAAGGTTCCTGTATTTTGAGACTGGTCTGCCAGTAATTTCAAATAACGAAAGGCACCAACAGACAATGACTTCTGACGAATTTCTAATAGAGCCCCATTCCTACTGTAAAAAGGTATTTTTGCTACCGGGCGACCAATTATTTGTTTGCCATCCGAATAGGTATCTGCCATAACATTGAGGTCAGTATTGTAAAAAATCTGCCAACACTGCCCCTCGCAATAGTAATCATACACCGTTCCAGAAGGGAGACGATTATTACTTACACAGACATTTCGTTGATTACCCGAAACAAGATAAAAATTCCCCCGTTCACAGCTGGCACATACGCTTTGACGCTCCCAAAGGGTCCATGACCACTGATAAAAATTCCGCACTCCGGCAGGGTCTTCTGTATCTACATACACTACATTGCCAGGAGAATAGGTCAAAGTATTGAGCCCTACTACTGACTCAAACAGTTTTTCGTCAAAAGCATCATATACTTTTTTGATGGTGGGAACGGTGGACATAGTCTCTACCTCCGACTCATAAACTTGGCCCGTAGAAAGTGTAAAACGAAGTTGATACGTATTACCAGTTTGAACTTTAAAAGTAGTTGGAAGATAGTAATAACCTGGTTCGTTTTCAGTTAAGACATATTTCTCAGTGCCATTCACTGTAACTTCAACCTTAGCTTTGGTAATAGGCGTATCGTATGAAGATGTTTTGGTTGACTCTGAATATTTCAGAATAACTCGTTGCTGCTCGGGTAAGTTATTAAGGCTGGCATCTACCGTAACTACATTTGAGCTAAGGCTCAATTGTAACTCCAACTTGTCCACACAACTAAACATTAACACCAAACCAACACCCACCAAGCATGCGTTGACAAGCAGGCGCATAAAAAATTGCTTCACTTTAAAAATAGGTTAAATAGAGGTTGAAAATCCTAAGACTAACACGCCTTAAAGATAAGGTTTTATTCTATCATCTCAGACGTGTTAGTACCCAAAAAGATCATTTCTGTCGTGCTATTCAAGTTTTTTAGGTGATGAAACGTCACTTGAATGCGACAAAGTCCTAATATCCAATAGAGGTGTTTTCGGCCCGAGGGTCGCTGCCACCTTCTAACGTTCCATCGGGCAACACCAAAATACAATCCATTCGTCCGAGTGTTCCTTGTTGCACACTCATGTTATAGCCCTTTGCTTTTAGCTTTTCAATAGTCTTGTCAGAAAACCCTCCCTTCTCGTACAAGATGACGTCGGGTAGCCATTGATGGTGAAATTTGAGCGCATTTACCGACTCTTGCATGCTCATTCCATGCTCAATTACATTCAGAATTGTCTGAAAAACAGAGGTAATAATGGTGGATCCACCGGGTGTACCAACTACCATGTAAAGTTTGCCGTTTTTCTCCAAAATAGTTGGTGTCATGGCCGAAAGCATCCGTTTACTAGGCTCAATAGCGTTGGCCTTAGCACCGATGAGGCCGTAGGCATTAGGCACACCCGGCTTGATACTAAAGTCGTCCATTTCGTCGTTCATTAAAAACCCTGCTCCTTTTACAACTACCATACTGCCATAGCTGTTGTTAATGGTAGTTGTAATAGCTACGGCATTCCCCTCTTTATCCACAATCGAAAAGTGAGTGGTTTCTAAACTTTCATAGGTTGAAATCACCCCTGCTTTTAAGTTTTTGCTATCGGTAGCCTTCTCAAAACTAAAGTCTTCCCACCGTTTTTTGAGGTACGCCTCGGAAGTCATTTCATTGATAGGCACTTTCACAAAATCCATATCGCCCAAATACACCGAGCGGTCGGCATAGGCACGCCGTTCGGCTTCTATCATCACTTGGGTAGTGGAATCTGAATGCCAGCCCCAGCGGTTTAGGGGGTATTTTTCAACGAATTTCATTAATTGTTTGAGCACCACCCCACCACTCGATGAGGGTGGCATTGTAATCAGCTTGTAATTTTTGTACTGACAGGTAATCGGGTCACGCCAAACGGCATCGTACTTATCTAAATCTTCTTGAGTGAAAGGCGCTTTTGATTTTTGCATCTCTGCCAAGAGTAATTTGGCGGTTTCGCCTTTGTAGAAACCCGCCTTTCCTTGGCTTTGAATGCGCTTGAGTGTAGCGGCAAGGTCTTTTTGAAGCAGCAATTCGCCTTTTTGCCATTTGGAGCTATCCTGTTTCAGAAAGTACGATTTACCCGGATTATGCTTCATGATTTCATTACGAATACTATTCAATCCGCTTGCTTCTCGCTCGGTAAGTACTGTCCCATTTTCGGCCAAGGTAATCGCCGGTTGAAGTACTTGTTTCCACGACAACTTACCAAAACGCTTGTGCATTTCAACAGCTCCTGCTACCGACCCTGGCACGCCACTTGCCGAATGCCCTGCCCAGCTCATGCCCGGAATGGGCTTACCTGACTCGTCCAAATACATGTCTTTACTGGCTGACAAGGGGGCTTTTTCCCGAAAATCAAGGGTGTAGCTTTGGCCTTTTTTATCTCGAAAAACTAAAAAACCACCACCACCAATATTACCCGCACGAGGATAGACCACCGCTAGTGCAAAAAAGGTAGCCACAGCCGCATCAATCGCATTCCCTCCCGCCTTCAGGATGTCAACCCCTACTTGTGAAGCCACAGGATGAGCCGAAGCTACCATGCCATTAGGAGCAAAAACCCCCTTTTTGTCCGAATAAAACGGCTTGGTGAGGTCGTCATCTAAATGGCGATAAAACGAACCCGCTACACTATCGGCGGCAGGCCGAGGCGGAGGGGTCTTTTTGGGGGTTGGCTGGCTACAAGCAATCGTCGAAACCAACAACGCTGCTGCGATGAAGTGATATTTTTTCATAATTGTTTTGTCTTGGTCAGCCAAAATACAACGAATAGGCCAAATAGCCAAAAATAGGGGGATTTTACGGGGTGCGATAGGGTATAATTACGCTAAAAAATCAATAGCTAACGTAGTACTTTTGCTAGAAGAAGAGCATATCAAACTTCTAATAAAAAAGCAGTTACAAAGCTGAGTTCATTCTTTTTCATTGCTATAAAGTCCTAAAGTTCAACTTTTTCTATCCCATCTATTAAGCATCATTAACACTCCGTAAATCCTTTCAATATTTATACGTTTTTCCTCCTTTTCAAACCTTTCAAACACAATGAAAATACCTGTACTATCACAACACGGAAAGCCAATCAGGGGATTATTGACCGTAGCGAAATCATCCACCTTTGAGGGCATGTTTGGTCGCATGTTCAGAACATTACCCAGTGCAAAATTTAAAACGGAAGACCTCAAAAAATTGGCTGAAGCGATGTCTGCGGAAAAAGAAGATAATCCAAAGCCAGAAAACGAACTCGATGACGAAGAAAACAATGGTGCTTTACTTCCGACCGACCCAGGCAACCGAGGGATTGATGCCGGTTACACGTATTTAGGGCAATTTATTGACCATGACCTCACCTTTGACCCAGCCAGTGTCTTACAAAAGCAAAACGACCCTGACAATATCATAGATTTCCGTACTCCACGATTCGATTTAGACTGCCTTTACGGACGTGGGCCTGATGACCAACCTTATCTTTATGATTCAGACGGGCTGCATTTTTTGCTTGGTGACTCTCTAACGGGTAGTTCCAAAGACACTAACACACGAGATTTGCCACGCAATCAGGCTAATCCACAGCGAGCACTTATTGGTGACCCTCGAAATGATGAGAATGTGATAGTGTCTCAACTTCAAGGGATTATGTTACGGTTCCATAACCGAATGGTTGACTATTTACAAAGCAAAAATCCTTCAGTTACTTTTGCAGAAGTCCAACAGCAAGTACGTTGGCACTATCAATGGGTCGTTTTGAATGATTTTCTTCCAACTATTGTGAGTAAAGAAGCTCTATTTGCTGTTTTACCTCACCTCAAAAGTGGCAAATCTATAACCGTTGATACTCCAAATCGTCGTTATTTTCGATGGCGCAACGATCCATTCATGCCTGTAGAGTTCTCTGTGGCAGCTTATCGGTTTGGTCATTCGATGGTTCGGCCTATCTATCGGTTAAATACTCAAATTCCTCGTTTTGACATTTTTTCTCACGACCCAGCTACTAGCCTTGTAGGGTTCAGAAAATTCCCAAGTAATTGGGCTATTGATTGGGATTTATTCTTTAATCCTGGCAATGCCTCATTAGTTGGTGAAAATAGAATCCAGAAAGCTTATAAAATTGATACTTCATTGGTTAATCCTTTGGCAAATTTGCCTGCTTCGATTGGTGGAAATATTCCTTCGCTACCTTTCCGAAATTTACAGCGTGGTGCCGATATGGGATTACCTTCTGGTCAAAGTGTAGCTCGTTATATGGGTATAAAACCAATTCCAGATTCAGACTTACGGGTAGGCAAAGCCAATGAGGATGACGTTAAGACCAATCCGAAATTGGTAGATATTTCACCTAATTTCAAAGATAATGCTCCTTTGTGGTATTATATTTTGGCAGAAACTCAACAGTCATTCAAAAATAATGGAACTGTGTTGCAGTTAGGTGCAGTAGGTGGTCGAATTGTAACCGAAGTTTTCATTGGCTTATTACAAGGCGATTCTCATTCCTACGTTTCTCAGTGCCCCGACTGGAAACCAAACAAAGACTTTTTGAACAAAAATGGTGGATTCAACATGATTGACCTTATCCATCAGGCGCAAAAAGCATAAAAAACAAACTGCCGATACACAGACGATGTATCGGCAGTTTGTTTTTTTATATCCCTACAAATCAACACCTTACCATTTTGCTCTATTCTTACGCCAATTACTTTGGCTCGCTGAAGTTGTTTGTTGTGAGGCTGGAGCCGATGCCTTGTTGTTAATCAATTGACTAGCCAAAAGTGCTGCCACCACGGCTTCGTCTGGGTCCATAGGATTATCCAACAGGTCGGGGGTAAAGTATAAACTAATGAATCGAGTGTCAAACTGACCCGACAAGAAAGCCTCGTGACGCATCACAAATTTGCAGAATGGAAGAGTGGTGGCCACGCCTGTCAACTGGTACTCATCAATGGCACGAACCATTTTATCAATGGCTTCTTGTCGGTCTTCGCCGTAGGTGATGAGCTTGGCAATCATCGGGTCGTAGAAGATGGGGATGGTCATGCCTTCTTCCATGCCGTCGTCCACCCGTACGCCATTGCCTTGCGGACGCACATAGGTGGTCAGGGTGCCAACGTCGGGCAAGAAATTATTGCGGGGGTCTTCGGCACACACCCGAATCTCGACCGCATGGCCGTGAATAGACAGGTCTTCTTGCTTCATCGGAAGGGGTTTGCCTTCGGCTACATAAATCATCTGTTTTACCAAGTCAACGCCTGTAATCATCTCTGTAACAGGATGTTCAACTTGCAAGCGAGTATTCATTTCCAAGAAATAGAAGTTGAGTTGGTCATCTACAATAAACTCAACCGTTCCGGCACCGTAATAATGACAAGCTTTGGCCACGTTAACGGCACATGTACCCATCGCCTCTCGAATCGCTGGCGTTAGCACGGCAGAGGGAGCTTCTTCAACTACTTTTTGGTGACGGCGCTGAATCGAGCATTCTCGCTCAAACAAATGCACCACATTGCCATATTGGTCTCCAAGCACCTGAATTTCAATATGTTTTGGCGAAGTGATGTATTTCTCAATGAATACCGAGCCATCTCCAAACGATGCAATGGCTTCGCTCACGGCACGATCCATTTGCTCGTCAAATTCGTCTTCTTGATTAACCACTCGCATCCCCTTGCCACCACCACCCGCCGAGGCTTTAATCAGAATCGGATAACCCACTTCGGCGGCAATTCGTTTGGCCTCCGTTTTATCGGTAATGGCCTCGTCCACACCAGGCACCAACGGAACATTCATACGGCGAGCCGCTTGCTTGGCGGCAATTTTACTACCCATCATCTCGATACTTTCGGGCGAAGGACCGATAAAAATCAAACCCGCCTCCCGAACTTTTCGAGCAAAATCAGCATTTTCGGACAAAAAACCATAGCCCGGATGAATGGCATCTACTCCTAGTTGATGGCAAATCTGAATGATTTTGTCGCCTAGTAAATACGACTCTTTAGAGGGAGGAGGGCCTACACAAACCGCTTCATCTGCAAACCGAACATGAGGAGAGTTACGGTCGGCTTCCGAATAGATTGCTACAGTTTTGATACCCATTTCACGAGCAGTACGCATCACACGCAAGGCTATTTCACCCCGATTGGCAACAAGAATTTTTTGAATTGTAGGCATTGGTTTGAGAGCATCTTCCAGTCACGAAACTAAAAGTTATGAGTTGGAAGAAATGGAGATTTTTTTGCTCAAATATAAAGCAACTATGCCTTGCTCCCAATTTTTAAAACAAGACTTTCTATTTATCTGTCAATCAAGGCTTAATCCCCTTTTAAAGTTCAAAAAATCAAAGAAAATCACTTGGTAAAGTACAATGAAGCCAAGTCGCAATCACTGCATTTTGTTTAAATCTGTATCTTTGTTTGGTTCATTTAGGCTGGTGCTCACCCAGTTTTGGGTATTCTTTCAGTTCAAAGCCAAATGTTGATTTTACTGGGTTAACTCCACCAATCTTGTTAGAACATTATCATGATTATACAACTTGCAGAAGGCCCCCTTCGTACTCGATTCGGCGAGTACAGAGAAGTGTTATTTTACGATGGTCAAAAAGAATCGCTTGCCCTTATTATGGGTCACATTCAGGACCAAGACGACGTACTGTGTCGTGTTCATTCCTCTTGCATTTTTGGGCATTACTTCAACGGCATTGAGTGCGACTGTCGAGAGCAAATGGAAATTTCCCAACAACTTATTCAACAAGCTGGTCGGGGGATCATTATTCTATTGGACCAAGAAGGCAAAGGCAATGGTCACTTTGCCTTGCTCAAAAGTGTAGAATTCAAGCGACAAGGCATAGCCCAAGCCGATGCTTATGAGGCAGTTGGTTTCAAGAAAGATGCACGAGATTTTAGTGCAGCGGCCAAAATCTTGAATCATTTGGGGGTTAAATCCGTTGAGATGCTAACTGACAATCCTCGTAAAACCGAAACCCTTACTCAACACGGTGTATTGGTATCAGGAATTCGTAAAATTGCTATTTGAATTAAAATCCTCTATTCTAAACCATTCATTCCATGAAGTATCTCTTGACTTGCCTTTTTGTAAGTGCCGCTGTATTGAGTACTTGGGCACAAACGTTCCGAAATCCAGACAAAAGCCCTATGGATTTGGCGTATTTCCCCGACAATTTTGCCCACGATCGCAAAGGCGATGAAAAAGCGCTCGTTCGGGTCATGTATAGCCGCCCTATCAAAAATGGCCGAGAAGTGTTTGGTAAATTAGTGCCGTATGACAAAGTATGGCGCACGGGAGCCAATGAGAATACCGAAATCAAATTTTATCAAGATGCTACCATTCAAGGCAAAAATGTAAAAGCGGGTACGTATTCGTTGTTTAGTATTCCAGGCGAAACTGAATGGACCCTCATTCTCAACAGCGATTTGGACTATTGGGGAGCATTTAAATACAAACAAGAAAACGACGTCATTCGATTTACGGTACCTACCAAGAAGTTAGAAACACCCATTGAGTCGTTCTCAATTCAATTCCCCAAAGGAAAAGAAGCCATTTTGCAGATGGCTTGGGACAATGTGATGATCGAATTACCGATTTCGTTCTAATCAATGAGCACTACTAAAGCTGTTTTTAAGCAAGCTTGGCCTTACCAACAGGATAAAATGGCACTGCCAGTACAAAATTGCAATCTGGCAGTGTCTTTTTATGAACATTACATGGGCTTTAACATTGTAGAGTACCAGTCTGGTCATTATCCAGCGGTTATTTTACAACGTGATGATGTACAAATTGGCCTTTGTGAAAATGGGGGCGACCCTACTCAAGATGGTTGCTTTTTTGAAGTAGATGACCTAGTCTCCCTACTTAACGAACTAACTTCCAGTGGCTTACAAAAAGAAATATCGAACATAAGCTTCCAAAATCACGGCGATTCGCTCTGGAAAGTCTTCTTTGTGACTGCTCCTGATGGCTTATGTTATTGCTTCGGAGAGCGCCAACCTACTTCTTGATTGCTCTAAATTAGATTCCTGTTTTTGCGAAAACCAACGTCCTTTCCAAAACGATTTGGTCGAACCTGTGTACACTCCACAATTAACAATTTGGTAATGCTTTCAAAAATCATTATCTTTGCCCAAAATCTGGTACTTTTCCGCTAAAAACTTCTTAAAAAAGCATAATACTGTGGATATTTTCGAGAAAGTCGTCAATAACATGGGGCCAATTGGTCAACATGCAAAGTGGGCTCACCACTATTATTCATTCCCTAAGCTTACGGGCGAACTGGGGCCACACATGAACTTCAACGGGCAACGAATGCTCAACTGGTCGCTCAACAATTACTTGGGGCTTGGCAACATGCCCGAAGTACGAGAAGCCGATGCCAAAGCTGCTGCTGACTGGGGTTTGGCTTATCCAATGGGCGCTCGGATGATGTCGGGAAACTCTGACCTTCACGAAGCATTTGAAAAACAACTAGCCACTTATGTAGGCAAAGAAGATGCCTTCTTGCTCAACTTTGGTTACCAAGGTGTCATGTCGGTGGTTGACTCGATGGTGGATCGCCATGATGTGATTGTCTATGATGCCGAGTCGCATGCTTGCTTAATTGATGGGGTACGCCTTCACATGGGGCAAACCTATAAGTTCTTGCACAACGACATGGCCAGCCTTGAGAAAAACCTCCAACGAGCTACTCGTATTGTTGACGAAAACAAAAAAGGAGGCATTTTGGTCATTACAGAAGGCGTTTTCGGAATGTCTGGCAACTTAGGTAAGTTGGATGAGATTGTAGCCTTGAAGAAAAAGTACAATTTCCGTTTATTAGTGGACGACGCTCACGGATTTGGCACCATGGGAGCCACGGGTTCGGGTGTGCCTGAGCATTTTGGCGTTCAAGATGGCGTTGATTTGCACTTTTCGACCTTTGCCAAGTCAATGGCTTCGATTGGTGCTTTTATTGCTGCCGACCATGACGTCATTATGTACCTCAAATACAACATGCGCTCACAGCTTTATGCTAAGGCGCTTCCGATGCCACTAGTGGTAGGAGGTATGAAACGCCTCGAATTGATTCAAACTCGCCCTGAATTGCGTCAAAATTTGTGGAAAATCGTCAATGCTTTGCAAGATGGATTCCGTAAAGCAGGCTTCGATATTGGTGCTACGCAGTCGCCTGTGACGCCTGTGTTTATTCGTGGAGAGTATGACGAAGTCGCTGTAACACGCCTTGTTCGTGACCTCCGTGAAAACATGGGGATTTTCTGCTCGATTGTGGTGTATCCTGTTGTGCCAAAGGGAGTTATTATCTTACGGATTATACCTACTGCTGCACATACTCTCGAAGACGTTGACTACACAATTGAAGCCTTTTCGAAGTTGAAAGATAAATTACAGTCTGGTTTTTATGCCCAAGCGCCAACAATGGCAACTGTATAATTTCAATATTTTTTTGATATTTTTTTAGGTGAAACTATTGTTTTTTTCAGGAAAATGCTTAAATTTCGGTAGAAATGGCACTTTTAGTCCAACTATACCAAATTTCTCAAACCAATAAACTCATCTAAAATGAACAAGTTCAACGAAATCAAAAATTTAGTTTTGTCGCTTGAAGCTGACTTTGAAAAGTTCTATGACAAAGGAAATCAAGCGGCGGGTACTCGTGTTCGTAAAGGAATGCAAGACTTGAAAACGTTGGCTCAAAACATCCGTGCAGAAGTGCAAGACCTCAAAAATGCGGAATAATTCTCGTTAGAATTCATTTCTTTAGAATAAAACGGCTTGGAGGTACCTCTAAGCCGTTTTTGTTTTTCTTGGAAAAATTCAAAAAGTAGTGCTTATTTGTTGATAAACGTCTCATTTGTCCCTCTCTTTCTATGAACAGCACTACCCAAAAGCCCTTAATTGACCAAAAGCGAATCCATCATACCATTTATTTGCTACATAATCGGATTGAAGCTCGCTTTCCTGAAAGCGGTCTTGGCAAAGTCTGTGAAAAGCTCCTCCACATCTCTGAAGAAACGTCCAAAACAATTGAATGGGTCGAGAAACCGAACTATCTCATTCGTATTCTTTTTGGTTTGTTTTTAGCATTCATGGTCGGCATTTTAATAGTATCGGTTCAGTCACTCGATATTGATTTTAATCATCTCCAATTGGTTGATTTGGTACAAACCATCGAAGCAGCCACCAACGAAATCGTCTTGATTGGGGCTGGAGTTTTCTTTTTGTATAGCTATGAAAATCGGATGAAACGAGATAAAATCATCGCCTGCGTCAACGAACTCCGAAGCATCATTCATCTGATTGACCTCCATCAACTTACCAAAGACCCGTATGTCTATAAAAACCTTTCGGAGTTTAAGAACTCGACCTTTAGCCCTAAGCGAGAAATGTCGCTGCTAGAGTTGAATCGGTACCTAGATTATTGTACCGAAATGTTATCATTGACCAGTAAAATTGGCTTTTTGTATGTTCAGAATTTCAACGATGAAACCTGCACTGCCACCGTCAATGAGTTGGAGAGCCTGTCGGTAAGTTTGTCTCGAAAAATTTGGCAAAAAATTTCGTTTTTGAAATAATCGCCTTCTTACAATTTTAGCTGATGAACTCTTCTATAAAAGCGCCAAGTGAGTAGCACAGCTGCGGCTGTAAGACCTGCAGTTAGGCCAATCCATAAGCCTATGGCGTCCATTTGTTGCACAAAAGTCAGGTAGTAACCTACTGGTAATCCTACGCCCCAATAGGCAAACAACGTAACGGCAGTCGGCACATTGACGTCGGCTACGCCTCGCAAAACACCCAAGGCTACGGCCTGAATACCATCTGAAAGTTGAAATAAAGCAGCTAATGTGACCAACGTAGCTGCAATCGGCATCACGGCCTCATCCCGAATATACAGCAACACAATCCAGTGATTGCCTAACAGAAAAATCAATCCGCAAATGAGCATAAAACCAAAACCTAATGCCAATGCTGCTGTTCCGGATTTAATAATGGCACTGCGGCTTCGTTGCCCCAACCCCTCTCCCACTCGGATCCCACCTGCTGCACCAATGCCTGTTACCATCATGTACGAAACCGAAGATGGGCTAATGGCCACCATATGAGCCGCCAGTTGGTTCTCGCCTAACCAACCCATCATCACGGCTACAAAAGCGAAAATAGCCACTTCAAAAAAACCTTGAAAACCACTCGGAATACCAATTTTGAATATATAACTCGTTAGTTGCCATAGTTGAGTCAATTGTTTTTTAGCCTTCAGGTAGTGCCGTATCACTGGGTCTTTGTGTACATACAGGTAGATACCCAAGGCCATGTATATTCGAGCCAACAAGGTAGCTACGCCAGCGCCATTCAGCCCCCATTTTGGAAATAACCAAACGCCATTAATTAACAAATGGTTGAATAACACATTGAAAAGCACGGCAGATAGCGTAATCATCATAGCTACCCGAGTTTGTGAAAGCCCATCGCTTAGCTGCCGAATGGCCAAAAACAAATACATCGGAAAAATCGAGATGGTAATAA
This sequence comes from Spirosomataceae bacterium, assembly GCA_046329195.1. Classification (GTDB taxonomy): domain Bacteria; phylum Bacteroidota; class Bacteroidia; order Cytophagales; family Spirosomataceae; genus JAXLVB01. The sequence goes on from JAXLVB010000002.1 coordinate 1,813,808, forward strand.
TCCAAAGATAAGGAACTGCTAAGTGGCTTACTTTAGGGTTTTGACCAAACCATTCGATATGAAATGACAGAAACAAGATAATCCCTCCGCAAACCAACCCCGACAACCATGCTACATAATAGCTTGCTCGATGCAAACGCTGTACTTCAGTGACATCTTGTTGGGCTTTTGCCTTCGAAATCATCGGGGCAATGACTCCCAAGGCATTCATTCCTAAAATAGCTATGGTAATAAAAACGGCGTTAGCTATCCCCGAAGCATCTAAAGCAAACTTGGCGTCCACATCTATATGACCTACCTGAATGGTATCAGCAACCCCCATGAGCATAATGCCCAGTTGACCTAAAATAATAGGTAAAGCTAAACGGAACGTGTGTTGGATTTCGGAACGGTACAGACGATAAATAACTTGCATGGTAGGTGGCTTTGTCATTTCCCAACAACAGAATCCCAACAAATCGTTCCGAAAAGCCAGCATTTGAAGCTCTAATCTTGCGTAACGTTGTTGTTGAGTGATTTATTATTATATTTGCCCAAAACCTAACCTATCTTCCCTTGAAAGAATACGGCAGCAACGTACAAAAATTAGTGGACCATCTGATTACGGTCGAAGACCGTGAGAAACGCACCCGCTTCGCTTATATGTTGGTTGAACTGATGCGCCAGATTCATCCCAACATGAAAGATAACCAAGACTATTACAACAAACTTTGGGATGATTTATACATCATGTCAAGGTTTAAGTTGGATGTAGATAGCCCATTCCCTCCGCCCAGCCCAGAGGCATTAGGCAAAAAACCCAAGCAAGTTCCTTACAATACCCATGATCTCCGATATCGGCATTATGGGCGTAATTTAGAGTTATTGGTCGAAAAAGCGATTATTACCGAAGCCCCCGAAGAACGGCTGGCTTTTGTGGCTTATATTGTTCGGATGATGAAGAGCTTTTATACCGCTTGGAATAGGGACAACGTGGACGACAAAGGGATTTTTCAGCAACTTCGGGAAATGTCGGACGGAAAACTCCACGACGAACTCGAAATCTTGCGTTATGGCGGTATGATTGACGCCGTACCGAGAGACCGCTATAATCCCAACTACAATAATACGAATCGGCCTACAGCACCCGTTAGCAATATCACCATGCCGAACCGGAATCAAGGTAATAATCATCACCGTCGGAATAACCAAAATAATACGAACAATCGGAATCAGCCCAATAACCGAAACAATAACCTCAATAACAATAATAATCGTCGACGGAAATAATACAAAGAGGCAAGAAACCATGAACTGTTAGACAAGAGACCATAAGACGATAGGTATCTGTATTGTTCTTCGGGTGTGGTATTAAAATCATTTATCAACCCTTTTGGCAGCCAACAATTACTCAATTTTACAAAGTGGTAGGTATGCCCTACCATTTTTTTTAAAGTTCCATTGCAGTTTTGCTAAAAACTACGGAATCTTGTCTATTGAACTATAAATTAAACATTTTCGGATGGCTTCATTCAAAGTAACCGGAGGACTCCGGCTCAAAGGCGACATCATTCCTCAAGGCGCAAAAAACGAGGCACTTCAGATTATTTGTGCCGTACTACTAACCAAAGAACCCGTTACGATTCACAACATACCCAACATCCGGGACGTAAACCAATTGATTGATTTGTTGGGTGATATGGGTGTAAAACGAACCCGTTTGAGTGAGTCTTCGTATCGTTTTCAAGCCGACGACGTACATTTAGACTACTTAGAATCAGAAACTTACAAGCAGAAGGCAGCAGCTCTTAGAGGTTCTATCATGCTTTTAGGTCCCACCTTGGCTCGCTATAAAAAAGGGAAGATTCCTCGTCCGGGTGGTGACAAAATCGGTCGCCGGCGCTTGGACACTCACTTTTTAGGGTTTGAAAAACTAGGCGCCCGCTTTGACTACGACGCTGACTCGGGTTACTATCAGGTAGATGCCTCTAACCTTAAAGGCACCTACATGCTCTTAGATGAGGCCTCGGTAACGGGTACTGCTAACGTACTCATGGCCGCTGTGATGGCCGAAGGAATAACCACCATCTACAACGCTGCTTGTGAGCCATACCTACAGCAATTATGCAAAATGTTGGTACGCATGGGCGCCAAAATCTCAGGCATCGGCTCCAACCTCCTCACTATCGAAGGTGTCAGTGAGCTTCATGGCACTGAGCATTCAATGCTTCCCGATATGATTGAGATTGGTTCGTTTATTGGCTTGGCTGCCATGACTCAATCTGAAATCACCATCAAAAACTGCTCTATTCCAGACCTAGGGGTTATTCCGAGTACTTTTCAGAAATTAGGCATCCAGATGGAGTTCAGAGGTGATGATATTTATATTCCGTCACAAGACCACTACGAACTTGAAACATTTATTGATGGCTCTATGCTCACCGTAGCTGATGCCCCCTGGCCAGGTTTTACGCCAGACTTGTTGAGTATCGTGTTAGTAACCGCTATTCAAGCCAAAGGAACTGTCTTGATTCATCAAAAAATGTTTGAAAGCCGTCTTTTCTTTGTGGATAAACTCATCGAAATGGGCGCTCAAATCATTCTGTGTGACCCTCACCGTGCTACAGTAGTAGGCATGAACCGAGAAATGCAGCTCAGAGGCATTCGGATGACTTCGCCTGATATTCGGGCAGGGGTGTCACTCTTGATTGCAGCCATGTCGGCACGAGGAACCAGCATTATTGATAACATCGAACAAATTGACCGTGGTTATCAAAACATTGATACCCGACTCAACGCCATTGGCGCCGAAATCATACGACTTTAAGCACTTTTGTTACCTGTCAACTGACGGTAACAGACAAAAGGTTGATACAACAGATGAACGGTTGGTACGGTAGTGCCAATCGTTTGTTTTTGGTACAGAAATACAGGAATTTTGTCCCGTCATTAGGTCAATGACGCATCAATACTGGAACATTTGACTTACTACTACCAAGATGAAAGCCTTAATCGTTGACGACGAGCGTTTGGCTCGGAACGAACTGAAACGTTTGTTAGAAAATTTTCCAAAAATTCATGTCGTTGGCGAAGCCTCCAATGCCGAAGATGCTAGCCAACTCATTGATGAGTTGCAGCCTGACTTGTTGTTTTTGGACATCCAAATGCCTGGCAAAAATGGCTTTGAGCTGCTCGAATCGCTGGAAGGGCATGTTCCAGAAGTAATTTTTACGACAGCCTACGACGAATACGCCATTAAAGCGTTTGAGTTCAATGCGTTGGATTACCTACTCAAACCCATTGAATTGCAACGCCTTAGTGAAGCCGTACATCGGGTAGAGGAAGAACTCCACCAACAAGAATTAGAGAAAAAAGAAAAAGACGACGGCGTACCCCGCAGTTTACTGGGTGAAAACGACCAAGTTTTTGTGAAGGATGGCGAAAAATGCTGGTTTGTCAAATTAGGTAAGGTACGCCTGTTTGAAAGTATGGGGAATTATGTACGTTTGTTTTTTGACGACCAGAAACCATTGGTACTCAAGTCATTAAATGCCTTAGAAGAGCGTCTTGACCCTAAGACCTATTTTAGAGCCAACCGGAAGCATATTATCAACTTACAATGGATTGATAAAATTGAGCCGTGGTTTTCGGGCGGATTGCTCGTTACACTCAAGGGGGGCGACAAAGTTGAAATCTCTCGCCGTCAAGCCATTCGTTTCAAGGAAATGCTGAGTTTGTAAGGATTACGTAATTACTGCGTCCATTTACTCAAAAAAGCATTAAAATCGTCTTTGTATTGGTCACTAACCGGAATATTGACCTGACCGATTTGGATGTTATTTTTGGTCAAAGCGTTGATTTTATCTAAAGCCACAATATACGAACGATGTACCCGCATGAATCGCCGTGCGGGTAGTTTTTCTTCTAATGCTTTCAGACTAGTTAGCGAGAGCAAAGGTTTGGGATTGCTTTGCAAATGCACCTTCACGTAGTCTTTGAGGCCCTCTATATACAAAATATCCGCCAAGGCAACTCTAACCAACTGATATTCAACTTTCAAAAACAAATACTCTTCTTCTGGCGCCATTGCCACTACAGGTGCAGCGGGGGGAGCCGTGCGGTTTACTAATTCAAAATAGGCTCGTGCCTTGTTGGTAGCTCGCAAAAATTCTTCGTAGTTGAAGGGTTTTAGCAAGTAGTCTAAGGCATCTACTTTGTATCCTTCCAACGCAAACTGATTAAACGCCGTCGTGAAGATGATGCGAGGGCCGTTGACTCCTTGTTGGGTTTGTCCCATGAGGCGAGCCAGTTCGATACCTGTTAAATCAGGCATCTGAATATCTAAATAAACCACGTCAACTGCCAGCGTACTCAACCCTTGTAATGCTTCTACGGCACTTGAATAGCGTCCCACCAGCTTTAAAAATGGTGTTTTTTCAATAAAAGCACACACCAATCCTAAAGCGAGAGGCTCGTCATCAATAGCAATGCAGTTTAGCGTCATCGAGTCGTATGTTATTAATTTTCTTGTAGTTATATTTTCCCAAACCTTCATCTACTGCTCATAACGAAGCATATTCCACAGGCACTTTGTTGGTTTTACTAATCGGTTCGCCACTTACATCAAGTTGTAAGGTCACTACAAATTCGCCCTCTTTCATATTCTCGCTGACGGTCAATTTGTATTTGTCAGGATACAATAAATCCAAACGGCGACGAGTGTTTATCAGACCTATTCCATTGCTTTCGTCTAAGTTATTTCGTTTGCCCGAAAATAAGGTATTTCTGATTTCAATCGTCAGCAAGCTGCCTTCTTGCACCAATTTTAAATAAATATGGCTGGGCTGTGTGGCACTCACGCCATGCTTAAACGAGTTTTCTAAAAAAGGTAAGAGCAGCATCGGGGCAATCATTACATCATTGAGCGAGCTTGGCACGTCAATTCGAATCTTGACTTTGTCGGTCAGGCGCAATTTCATCAACTCCACATAGTCTTGCAAAAACGCAATCTCTTGGCTCAGGCGAACTGTTCCTTGCTGGGTTTCGTAAAGTACATAGCGCATCATACGAGACAACTTGTGCAAGGCTTCTCGTGCCAAATCCACATCTAACAAGGTAAGGGCGTAGATGTTGTTGAGTGTATTAAAGAAAAAGTGAGGGTTGATTTGCGCTTTTAAGAAGGATAACTCCGACTTAATCTTTTCTTGCTCCAACAACCTCCTGATTTCGGCATCTTTTTGCCATTTCTGTACAGCTGTCACACTGGTGCTAATGCCCACCACCAATAAGGAGTATAGAAACGTAAACATATCAAAAGGGCGCTTCCGATGAGCATCAAAAGGGCGGTTAGGACGAGTTGCTTTATGCCAAAGCTCAGGGATGTTCAACCAATTTTCAATCCCTTGAATTGTCCAATAGACTACGACCACAATCAAAACAGTAGCTCCGATGAATTGATAAATTTTATCTCGAAACAAAAAATGAGGTGCCAATACTTCTGTATTTAGGTAAAAAGCACCTACCAATAGCGCATATAAAATCCATTGCTTAATCCACCATTCGTTGGGCAAGGTAATATTCCAGAAGAAAGGAGAGAAAATCAGTAATACTCCTACCATGGCCCATGCCAACAGGTGAATCGAGAGCGAAATGTACTGCTTATAAGTATTGAGAGCCATGACACGTTGAACGTTTGTTGACAAAAACAGACACAATCCTACTTATTACTTTTCTAAGTTCCTACTTCAATCTATTAACTGCCCATTTTTACCGATAAAACTCCCCTCACGACCGTCAGAAGCTTCTTTTGAGGGGTTTAGTCCTCTTAAATCTCTACTCATCGGTCAAAAAACGCTGACTGTCGGTTCTTGATTGAGTTCAGTCTATTGTATTTTTTTTAGGAATAAAACGGATGTTGTTTTGAACCGTCAAAACCGTACAACAACTCGGGGCTGCCTCACAAAACCATGAAATTGTTAGACACAATACTCAAACTTACAAAAACCAATACAACCATGAAACGTTTTGCTCTATTCTTTGCCTTATTGATTGGCTTCAGCTATGGTGCTTTTGCCCAGTTTCCAGGCGGCCCTGGCGGCCCTGGTGGTATGCCACAAGGAGACGGCAATGGCCGCCCTCGTACTAACACCCAACAATCTCAACAACAATTCAGCTTAGATAGTAATGTCCCCAAAGGCAACTCAAAAATCACAGGTTATGTGGTTGACTCCTCTATCACCAAGGCGGTAGAGTTTGCCAACGTGGCTCTCTACAATAAAGCAACTGGTAAGCCAGTAGATGGCACTATGGCCGACGAAAAAGGAAAATTTACCATGAGCCGTGTTGCTCCAGGCGAATACAAATTGATGATTTCTTTTTTAGGTTTTACTAACAAAACCATTGACAACATTGTAGTTGTAAAAAGTCAAGATGTTGATTTAGGCGTTATTAAATTGTCACAAAGTGTCAAAGTACTTGACGAAGTGACCATCACTGGCGAAAAATCAGTGATTGAAGAAAAAGTGGATCGTTTGGTGTACAACGCCGAAAAAGACATCATGGCTCGTGGTGGTGACGGCGCCGATGTATTGCGGAAAGTACCGATGCTTTCGGTTGACTTAGACGGTAACGTTACGCTTCGGGGTACTTCTAACATCAAAGTATTAATTAACAACAAACCCTCTACCATTGTGGCCAGCAGCGTAGCTGATGCCTTGAAAATGATTCCTGCCGATTTGATTAAAACCGTAGAGGTAATCACCAGCCCTACTGCCAAATACGACGCCGAAGGAGCAGGCGGTATAATCAATATCATTTTGAAAAAATCAACCTTGCAAGGCTTAACCCTCAATATGGACTCTGGCATTGGTATCAGAGGTTCTAACTTAGGCCTGAATGGTAGCTATCGCCAAGGCAAATTGGGCATTACACTTGGAGGTTTCGGTCGGATATTTTACAACAAAGCCGCTTCTGATTTAGCGCAAACTACCACACAAAATGGCATTTCCCTACTTACCAAACAAAGCTCTACCGGCAACGACAACGGATTGTTCGGTCGCTACAACTTAGGCTTTGACTATGATTTAGGTAAAAACCAATCCTTAACGGCTGGTATTGCTTTCGGTACTCGTAACATGACTCGTACGCAAGATTTGATTACCAATCTGTTCTCGAATAGCTCTCTGACTTCTACTACTTACCGTGATGTCACCAGCAAGGATTTATCAAATTCGATAGACCTCAACATAGATTACCTTCGTACCTTCAAACCTGGTCAAGAATGGTCAGTTTCAACGCTGTACAGTCAAAACAATTTGACCAACAATTTCGACGCCGACTTATTGAATAGCTCTGAAACCTTGACAGGTCGCCAGAAAAACCTCAACTCAAACGTAAACCGTGAGTTTACTGTTCAGACTGACTATCAGACACCTATCAAGAAAAATCAAATGATTGAGTTTGGGGTAAAAGGAATCTTACGTCAAGTAAACAGCAATTATCTGTATCAAGTAGCTGGCCCAACGGGTTCGTTTGCTACCGACGTTCGGAATCCAGCTGGTAAACTAGACTATAGCCAAAACATTGCGGCGGGGTATTTTTCGTACACCTACAGCACAAAGAATAAATATACCTTCAAGATTGGTTCACGCTATGAGCTAACAAGCATTGATGCTAACGACCAAACCAAGGCAATTGTGATTCCTTCGTACAGCAACCTTGTGCCGAGTGTGAATATCTCTAAAAATTTGAGCAGCAGCTCTACGCTGAAATTGGCTTACAACAAGCGTATTCAACGACCAGGTTTGCAACAATTGAACCCTAACTTCAATGCCGCTAACCCTCAAAACATCAACGTAGGTAATCCAAATTTACGTCCTGAAATATCAGATAACGTAGAATTGAGTTTGAGTACCAACATCAAAAAGACTTACCTCAACGTTTCGTTGTTTGCTCGTCAAACCAACAATAGCATCACTCGCATCGCTGTGCCATCTGATACCTTAGCCGGTTCTATTATCACAACTTGGGAGAACATCGGTAAAGAGAAAACCTACGGTACTAATATCTTCGGTAATTTCTTTATCACTCCAAAATGGACTTTGAACGGCGGACTTGATCTTTATTATAATTACGTAGAAGGACAGCAACAAGGTCTGAACGGCCTCACCTCTACCGTAAGCAATTCAGGCTGGGTGATTGGCGGACGCATGATGTCACAAGTTCAATTGCCAAATGGCTGGGGTATTCAAGCCTTCGGAGGTTATCGTGGTAACCGAGTACAGTTGCAAGGAATTCAAAAAGGAATGGGTATGTACTCGATTGGGGTGAAAAAAGACCTCACCAATAAGAAAGGAAGCATTGGTTTAGCGGTAGAGAATATCTTCGGTGGTATGACCATGACTTCTACACTCAACTCGCCATTGTTCAATCAAGTAAGCACCAACTATATCTATAACCAAAACGTAAAACTGACCTTCAGTTACAAGATTGGTAAAATGAAGTTCACCGAGCATAAAAAGACCAAGTCGGTTAAAAACGACGACGTAAAAGAAGGCGGTGATAACCGTGGTCAGAACTAAAAAAACAAATTCATCTCGTCGGTGAGGGAAAATTCCTCACCGATGAGATGCTTCTTGTTCGTCGAGCAAAAGTGGTTGGTTATCCTGCATTGTTCGCCATTTCATCTTGAATAGTATTTAATTAACACAATCTTATTTTAAACTTGCCGTTGCATTCGTAGTAAGTGATTCAAAAGTTTATCCGCTACAAGTTACCGTGTGTTGGGGTGGAGGTATAGGTAAAGAGCAACGAAACAGAATCGAGCTTTCTTTTTCAAAGTAAATAAGCCTTTTATTTTGGAAACTTCAGCGGATAATTGGTTGTGAGCCTAAGACTATAGTCATAGGTTTTTTGGTTAAAAATTAAAGGTCTGCTACCTTGTAGCAGACCTTTATTGTGAACAAAGCCATGTTTTTTGCAGAAGTCATCCTGTACTATCCTATTTTTAAAAAACACAGAATCAATTTATTAGAATATAACCAAAGGATATTTAACATCGAACTGATTGTCTATAAAAAATAATTTAGGGTAGAAAAATTTGGAATTTTCGGTGATACCCAATAGGTTTGTATCAAATTGATACAAACCTATTGGGTTTTGACTTAACCTCTACCTACTTTTTTGTGAAAACAATTTTATCAATTTGTATTCTTATTGGTGCATTTCTTGATAAAAGCTACTCACGCCTTTTAGGTCAACTCTGTCTTAACATCTTTGCCATTTCTGCTAAGGCAACCAATAGTCTTTCTCAATCCACAGCTCGGTACTTGCCTTTTTGCAAAAGGCTCTGCGCTGTTTTGCAATCTCATCACTTCATCAAGATTTATTTTACCTACAACTCGGTATAGTTGTAGTATTCAGTGCTGATAGTTATAAGACTGTCAACGCTTAGTTATGTTTAGTATTCCAAGTGAGCATCTATTCATAAACGCTTACTAAACAAGCAATTGACTAATACAACAAACCAATAAAAGCAGTTTTTCAGCAATAGTAAAAAACGAACAATTGCTCGTAGCCTATGCTTCCTATTATTCAACAGGCTCATTCGTATCTTACTCAAACGGCCATATATGCCGAAGGGAAGGCATTTTCGTATGGGCAATTAATGGAAGCATCACAGCAGTTTGCTTATACCCTACTCCATCTCCAACCCGACCTATACGAAGCCCGAGTAGCTTTCATGATTACTCCAGGATTTGATTACGTGCGGGTACAGTGGGCCATCTGGCAAGCTGGGGGTGTTGCCGTGCCATTATGCACTACGCATCCGTTACCCTCACTGAGGTATGTTATTGAAGATACTCAAGCAGCTATCTTGGTGGTCTCTAATGAGTTTGCTCCATTGCTTCAAGACTTAGCTGCTGAACTACGCCTTCGGTTTATCGTTTTGGGAAGCCCCGAACCATCGGCACCATCCGTTTCATTGCCAAAGCTCGAACTCAGCCGCCGTGCCATGATTTTGTACACCAGCGGGACGACCAGCCTGCCCAAAGGTGTGGTTACTACTCACGCCAATTTGTCGGCACAAATCCGTACGCTGGTACAGGCATGGGAATACGCTCGAACCGACCATATCCTCTGTGTACTGCCTTTGCACCACGTGCACGGCATTATCAACGTAATAAGTTGTACACTTTGGGCAGGCGGAGCGGTTACATTTTTGCCCAGTTTTTCGGCACAGCAAGTTTTTGATACGTTTTTGCAGAAGGGCATCAATGTCTTTATGGCTGTACCGACTATTTATTTCAAATTGATTGCCCACGTCGAAACTCTATCTGAAGCTGAACAGCAGCAACTGTTGGCTCATTTGAAAACATTTCGCTTGATGGTGTCGGGGTCGGCAGCACTTCCAATTTCGGTAATGGAAAAATGGGAGAAAATCAGTGGGCATCGGCTCTTAGAACGATACGGCATGACCGAAATCGGAATGGCTATTAGCAACCCTTATCATGGGGAGCGGCGTGCCGGAGCTATTGGGATGCCCCTGCCTGGTGTATCGGTGCGATTGGTCAACGAACACAATCAACCCGTTGCATCTGATGAAGCAGGCGAGATTCAGGTTAAAGGGGACAACGTATTCAAAGAATATTGGAATCGCCCCGAAGCTACTGCCAAAAGCTTTACAGAAGATGGTTGGTTTATGACAGGCGATACTGCCGTTATTGAAGACGGGTATTTTAGAATTTTGGGCAGAACCTCCATGGATATTATCAAATCGGGAGGGTATAAAATTTCAGCCCTTGAAATTGAAGAAGTATTGCGGAGTCATCCTGAAGTCAGTGATTGTGCGGTGGTAGGTATCCCCAACGAAGAGTGGGGCGAATTGGTAGCTGCCGCTGTGATTGTTAAAAATGAAATTGACTCAGCGTTTTTAACCCAGTTTTTACGAGAAAGAATGCCTGCGTACCGTGTGCCTCGCCGATACGCATTTGTTCAGGAGCTTCCTCGAAATGCAATGGGAAAAGTGACTAAAAACGACATCAAGCGACTATTTGAGGCATAGTCACTCGGAAATTGGCTATTGGTTACTTGATAGTTGTTAAAATCAATACACCAGTGACTAATCCACCAATAACTAATAGCTTATCAAAAAATGGATTTTTTAACTGCTTTTCCGTATTGGTTTATTATTGTTTTGGTTATAGCCAATGCCGTTTTGGTTCGATTTAAAGACATTGAAGTGACCAATCCTGACGAAAAGTAACATACTTAACCTCTAAGCCTTAACAGGTATGAATTATGTAGAGAACCACGCCACCGTGCTTTTCTGTATGGTAGTGTATTTAGGGTTCATTATTTTATTAGGCTGGCTATTGCAACGAAAATCCTCCAAAACGGTTGGTGAGTACTACCTTGCTAATCGACGCATACCAGGTTGGGTTGTTTCGCTGGCCTTCTTTTCTACTTTTGTTAGCACCAACACCTACATTGGACAAGCTGGGGAGTCGTTTCGGTATGGGTTGTCATGGACCTGGGTTGGTCTCTTTTGGGCATTATTCTGTGTGATTTCTTGGCAGATTTTAGGCCCTAGAATGCGCAACCAGACCGTGCGGCTCAAGTCGGTTACAGTACCTGATTATTTTCACCTCCGATACAAAAGTCAATTATCTAAAAGTATTCGGATCGTTTCAGCCATTATCATCTTATTTGCTACGGTTTGGTACATGACTGGTATTGCCAAAGGAGTAGCGCACCTACTTCAATCATTGCTCGACATTGACTATGCCTACGGGGCAGCTTTCATGATTTTTTTCACCTGCCTTTACACTGTGGCAGGGGGTATGTATGGAGTCATGTGGACCGATGCCGTGCAGGGAATCTTAATGCTGTTAGTTGCCCTCTTGATGGTAGCTTTGCCCTTTCTATTTGTGGGGGGAGTTGATGCCCTTTTCTCAAAACTGGCTTTCACCGACCATTTATCCAAAAAAGGAGCGCCTATCGGGAGTGGATTGGTGACATTTGGACAATTGACTTCCTTTCTCTATATCCTTGGCATTGGCCTTTCAATCGGGATGAAGCAGATTTCAGAACCTAAGTTACTCATCCGATTCTATACCGTGAAAGACAAAAAAAGCATGAAGTTTGCCATGACTTGGACTCCTATTTTCATGGGTGTATCGCTCGTATGTGTGATGGGGCTGGGAGCACTTGTACACGGTATGGTCAGTTTTGAAGAAGCCAGTTATCTCATAAACAATACTGACGAAGTGGTGGGGTTCATGCTCAAAAAATTTGGTTCACCGCTTGTTAGTGGCATTTGCCTAATGGGGTTGTTTGCGGCGGGCATGGCAGCTTTGGCCTCAGTGACGCTGGTAGTGGGTACTACGTTTGTCAAGGACATTTGGCAAATCTGGAAACCCATGGCAGCCGAACAAATCATCCCTCGTACCAAATTGACCATGATTGTTTATTGCTTTGTGGTTTATTATTTCACGCTATACCCTCCGGGTGGTGTAGTAGAGCTATCAGCCTTTGCAGGTTCGGTCTATGTAGCCAGCTTTTTTCCTACCATTTTTGGGGGGCTTTACTTCCGTTGGGGCACCGACCTCGGGGCTGTGACCTCCATGATTATGGGTATTGTAGTTAATTTGGTTTGGCGCTTTGGAGTTCGGTTTCAAGTATCAAGTTTAGAACAAGTACACGAAGTATTCCCCGCTTTTATCTTATCTTTTATTACCTATGTTTTGGTCAGTAAGCTATCATCAGCTCGTCAGCCAGACAAAAAACACCTGGATTTAGTTTTTGGCAAACCGTAAACGTTTACGGCTCACTATAGTAGTAAGTGTTTAAAAACGTCTCAAAATCTGATTGTTAACAATGCGACTCTGAACAATACAATGAAAAAATAAAATGTTTCAATGATTAATATTGAAATATTTACTTTTTTTATTTCAAAAATACTAAGAAATTGCATGGTCAAAAAAGTGTAATTGCACCAAATAGGCCTATTGCAACTTTTAGTGCGTTAATTTTTTCAATTTTCAACCTTTTATCCATTTTTCTATGAAGCCAAAATTTTATCTACTTCGACAAGGTGTAGTATGGGCTTTTATGTTCTTGTTGGCGCTTCAGTTTGCCAATGCGCAAGATCGCCGAGTAACTGGGAAAGTTACTGGCCCTGATGGTCCGATTCCTGGAGCAACTGTATTGTTGAAAGGAACGTCAACAGGTGCTGCTACAGATGCGAATGGTGATTATTCTATCGCCATTAAGGGTGCAAACCCAGTGCTGGTGTTTTCAGGTATTGGTTACAAAGCCAAAGAGGTAACGGTAGGCAACCAATCAAGTGTAAACGTACGATTGGATGAAGACGTAACCAACTTGAGCGAAGTGGTTGTAACAGGTTACACCATTGACCAACGTCGTCAGACAACGGGTGCGGTTTCGACTGTGAAAGCAAAAGACTTGACCGTTATCCCATCAGGTAACGTTGAGCAGCAGTTGCAAGGTCGTGTAGCTGGTCTTACTGTTTTGACTAACGGTCAGCCGGGTACTGCCAGCCAGATTCGGGTACGTGGTTTTGGTGCCTTTGGTGGTAACGAACCGCTTTACATCGTTGACGGTTTGCCAGTGGGTTCAACCAACTTCCTTAACCCAGATGACATCGAGTCAACTACGGTATTGAAAGATGCGGCAGCCGCTTCTATCTATGGTGCTCGTGCTGCTAACGGTGTGATTGTTTACACTACGAAGAAAGGTAGCAAGTCAGCTAAGAAATTGACCGTTACTTACGATGGTCTCTATGGTGCAACTGACCCAGGTCAAGGCCAAAAAATGCTGAACCCAACTGATTTTGCAGAATGGACTTGGAATGCTGTTAAAAATACAGCTACGCAAACAGGTACTACGGCTGTATTTAACCACCCACAATTTGGCACAGGATCTACACCTGTGATTCCAGATTATATCAACGTTGGTGGTAGAGCAGGTGTGGTAGGCTCTGTTGATTTAGCGGCTGAAAAAACCAAGTACAACATTGATCCTTCTGCTGGTGCTATCTACCAAGTAGTTCGTGCTAACAAGGCAGGTACTGACTGGTACCAAGCCATTACTCGTGTAGCTCCATTGCAACGTCACTCATTAGGCTTCTCAGGTGGTGGCGAAAATAGCCGTTTTTACATTGGCCTAGGTATTCAAGACCAAAAAGGTATCTTGATGTCTAACAGCTTTAAGCGTTATTCGCTTCGTGTTAATACCGAATTTAATATCTTGAAAAACCTTCGTTTCGGTGAAAACATTCAAGCTTCTTACCTTCAAGTGTTAGGCCAAACAGGTGGTGCAGGTGGTAACGGCATCGCTGCTGACGAAAACGACATCTTGCAAGCCTTCCGTATGCCATCTATCATCCCAGTTTATGATGAGTATGGTGGCTATGCAGGTACTGCTGCTAAAGGCTTTAACAACCCACGTAACCCTGTAGCTAACCAAGTTGGTCTATTGAACAACCGTAACTTCAATGCTTTGGGTATGGGTAACGCTTACTTGGAGTGGGATCCAATCCCAGGCTTGACACTTCGTTCGAGCATCGGTGGTTCGTTCAACTCTAACTACTTCTGGAACTACACTCGTTGGCAATACGAAAACTCTGAAAACAACTCAGCGTTTGGTTATGGCGAAGGCGGTGGATTCTCATTTGCTTGGACTTTTACTAACACAGCTTCTTACAAGAAAGCATTTGGTAAGCATAATGTAGAAATCTTGGCAGGTCAAGAAGCCTTGAATACTGGTGCTGGTCGTAACAACAACTCATCTGGTTTGAACCCATTCTCGTATGACCCTAACTATGTGACTATGTCAAACGTTGGTTCAAGAGTGGTAAACAGTAACTTGTTTAAAGGCGTTAACTTCTACTCATTGTTTGGTCGTGTGAACTATACCTTTAATGACAAGTACATCTTGACAGGGGTAGTTCGTCGTGATGGTTCTTCTCGTTTTGGTGCAACCAATCGTTATGGGGTGTTCCCAGCATTCTCGGCTGCATGGCGTGTTTCGTCAGAAGACTTCATGAAGTCGTTGACTTGGATTTCGGACTTGAAAATCCGTGGTGGTTATGGTACTATGGGTAACTCTAACAACGTAGATCCAAACAACCAGTTCAGCTTGTACGGAACCAGCATCGGTGCTTCTTCTTATGATATCAATGGTTCTAACAGTAGCGCTGCTGACGGCTACTACCGTACTCGTATTGGTAACCCAGATGCCAAGTGGGAAACATCAGTTACCCAAAACATTGGTATTGATGGTACGTTCTTCAACGGTAAGTTAGACGTAATCATTGACTTCTGGCAAAAAGACACCAAAGATTTGTTGTTCCAAGTACCTATTCCTGCTACCAATGGCCCATTCGCTTCTGCTCCGTCGGTTAACATTGGTAAGATGTTGAATAAAGGGATTGATATGCAATTTATCACACGTGGTAAATTGAACTCAGATCTTGGTTATGAAGTGAATTTAACAGGTAGTTTCTTGAAAAATGAAATCACCTACTTGGCTCCAGGTCTTACTTACATCACTTCAATCAATCCTGGTTTCCGTGGTATCAACCCAATCCGTAACCAATTGGGTTACTCATTGTCAGCATTCTATGGCTACCAAGTAACGGGCTTGTTCCAAAACAAAGCTGAAGTTGATGCCGCTCCAAAACAAGATGGTGCGGCTCCAGGCCGTTTCCGTTATGCTGACTTGAATGGTGATGGCAAGATTGATGCTAACGACCGTACATACCTCGGAAGTCCAGTTCCTAAATTCACAGGTGGTTTGAACCTTGGTTTGACTTACAAAGGATTTGATGTAAATACGTATTTCTACTTCGTGACTGGCAACAAAATCTTCAACGTATCGAAGTGGTTTACTGATTTCTATCCTTCATTTGCAGGGGCTGCCATCAGCGAACGTGTAAAACAATCATGGACTCCATCTAACACAGGTGCTACTATACCTATTTTTGAAAGTGCATCGAATTTCAGTACCAACACTCAAGCAAGCTCTTTCTATGTTGAAGATGGTTCTTATTTCCGTATGCAAAACCTCCAAATTGGCTATACATTCCCTAAAACTATCTTAAACAAATTGGGAATGCAACGCCTCCGTGTTAGTGGTTCGGTTAACAACCTCTTCACTATCTCGAAGTATCAAGGTTTAGATCCAGCTGTAGGTGGTAATGCCGATACCAACTTTGGTATTGATGTAGGTAACTACCCAGTAACTCGTAGCTTTAACTTCGGTATTAACCTTGGTTTCTAATTTTTATCGAAAACAATTCGATAAACAAAATGTTAAAAGCAAAAAAATGACATCTATGAACAAAATATTGAAGAGAAGAGCTGTCCTCGTAACACTCTCAATTATCGGTTTCACAGCTGCCTGTAAAGATGACTTTTTGAAAGTTCCTGCCACTGCTTCACTGGCGCAAGAGCAGCTATCTACAAAAAAAGGTCTTGAAGGTGCCCTTATCGCATCGTATTCGATGCTCAATGGTCGAGGTAACCGTATGTCGGCAGCCTCTAACTGGGTATGGGGTAGTATCCGTGGTGGCGATGCCAACAAAGGGACTGACCCTGGTGACTTCAGTGACATCAACCCTATTCAACGCTTTGAGTATCTTTCTACTCAAGGGGTAATTAGTGATGCATGGAACGGTACTTACGAAGGTATCGCTCGTGCCAACGCTACCTTGCGTTTGTTGACTACTGCGGCTTCAGATGTATCGGCAGCAGACAAAACACGTATCACTGCTGAAGCTCGTTTCTTGCGTGCCCACTATTATTTCCAATTGAAGCGTTGGTTTGGTAACACGCCATACGTAGATGAAACGTTGGATTATGGTACAGGTATCGAAAAAGTGAAAAACGACCAAGATTTGTATCCAAAAATCGAAGCCGATTTCAAATATGCTTACGATAACCTTCCAGAAACACAAGGTGCTGCTGGTCGTGCTAACAAGTGGGCTGCAGGTGTGTACTTAGCTAAAGTATATTTGTATCAGAAGAAATATACTGAAGCAAAAGCCTTGTTTGATGCTGCTATTGCCAATGGTAAAACTGCCAATGGTAAGAAATATGGCCTTCTTGCTAAATATGCTGATATCTTCCGTGCCTCGCAAGATAACAACGAAGAGTCAGTATTTGCCGTACAAAACGCTGCTGGTACAGGTTCTGTTAACAACGCATTCCCAGACTTTGACTTGAACTACCCATACAACACAGGTCCTAACGGCCCAGGTAACTGCTGTGGTTTCTTCCAGCCAAGTTTCGAGTTGGGTAACTCGTTCCGTACCGATGCCAAAGGCTTGCCTTTGTTGGATGGTTCTTATAACACAGGTGCTAACCAAGTAAAAACTGACATGGGTCTTGATGCAAGTGCACCATTTACCCCTGATGCAGGTAACCTTGACCCACGTATTGACCACTCGATCGGTCGTCGTGGTATTCCTTACCTCGACTGGCAAGACCACCCAGGTGCTGCTTGGATTCGTAACCAACCTAACGGCGGTCCATACTCGCCTAAGAAATACACTTACTATAAGTCTGATGTAGGTTCGTTGCAAGATAACAGCTCATGGACTCCTGGCTACACTGCCCTTAACTATACCATCATCCGTTTTGCTGATGTATTGTTGATGGCTGCTGAGTGCGAAATCGAAGTAGGTAGCTTAGCTAAAGCTCAGGAGTATGTGAACTTGGTTCGTACTCGTGCTGCTAATGCTGCTGGTTTTGTAACAAAAGCGGGTAAGCCTGCTGCTAACTACGTAATTAGCAACTATACTACTGCTTGGACAGACAAGGCTGCTGCTCGTACTGCTGTACAGTTTGAGCGTAAGTTGGAACTTTCTGGCGAAGGTCACCGCTTCTTCGACTTAGTTCGTTGGGGTACTGCCGACAAAGAAATCAACACTTACTTGACTTATGATAGCAAGTTCTTGGCTAACACCTTGGGCGGTTCTAAATTCACTGCAAACAAGCATGAAGTATTACCAATCCCACAAGGTCAAATTGACTTGGTTGGCTCAGACATCTTGAAGCAAAATCCTGGCTACTAAGCCAATGGAAGAAAGATAATTCTTTCTAAATAACATAAAAGCCCTCTTGATGCTTATCAAGAGGGCTTTTTATTTAACTTCTTTGGTTCAACCGTAACTTATACGGAGATGTCAGGCTGTGCGCCCCAGGCTATGCACCCCAGGTTATGCACCCCAGGTTATGCACCCCAAACGAACGATGGCTACTGTCACGCCTGTGTCCCCCTACGGTAGTTCCCCACTACGGTAGTGAAACGGAGGAGGCTTTTGCCATATAAATCAACGAAGTGTCTTTTCTTCATTCTGAATATCAGGCCATCAATCCAGTTGAATAGCTATTTACCGAGATTTAATAAAAATTAAGCAAGAATATTCTCAACATTTGAAATAACTAATAGTACAAAACAGGCTTTTTTAAGAAAAAATAAAAAAAATAAAAAAAATAAGTGTTTTAATGACATTTATTAGTCCGATTACTTTTTTTATTAAAAAAATACTAAGAAATTGCATTGTCTAAATTAGTGTAAGTGCATTAAAATGAACCTATTCAGAATTTTAATGCGTTATTTTTCAATTTTTAACCTTTTATCCATTTTTTTATGAAGCCAAAATTTTATCTACTTCGGCAAGTGGTGGCATGGGCTATTGTGTGCTTTTTAGCCCTTCATGTTGCCAATGCACAAGACCGGCGTGTCACTGGAAAAGTGACAGGTACCGATGGTCCTCTACCTGGAGCAACTGTACTCTTGAAAGGAACAACCACTGGAGCAGCCACTGACGTTAACGGTGATTTTTCGATTGCCATTAAAGGTGCTAACCCAGTATTGGTTTTTTCAGGTATTGGTTACAAAACAAAAGAGGTAACGGTAGGCAACCAGACAATGATTAACCTCAAGTTAGAAGAAGATGTAACTAACCTAAGTGAAGTGGTTGTAACTGGTTACCAACAGATTCGTAAGCGAGACATTACAGGTGCAGTTACCGTGGTCAATGCTGACGAATTGAAACTTCAAAAAGGTAGTTCGTTTATTCAAAACTTGGCTGGTCGAGCAGCAGGTTTGAACGTTTCGACATCAGGTTCGCCTGGTGATGCTACCAACATTCGTATTCGTGGCATTAGTTCATTCACTTCTAATGACCCATTGTTTGTGATTGATGGAGTTCCTGTAATTGACAAATACCAAAATACAATTAACCCCAATGACATCGAGAGTATTCAAGTACTGAAAGATGCTTCAGCAGCCTCAATTTATGGTTCACGTGCATCTAACGGGGTAATTGTAATCACTACAAAACAGGGAAAAGCTGGTAAAGTTAAAGTAGCCCTAAACAGCTCTTATGGCTTTGGTAACCCAGTAAAAGGATATGACGAAGTACTCAACACGTCATCAGAATACTATGCTGAGGCTATTCGTCATAAATTCTCATCTGACCCAACCAATATTCCTGACTATGCTAAGACCAAAGGCAAATTGCCTAAGTATATTCAGCCTTTTGGTGACAACGTAGATTTGAACACCTACGACCCACTCTACAACCAAATTACAGAGACCAACCAAGTGGGTACCAATTGGTGGAAAGAAATGACTCGTACTGCCCAAATCCATGACCATAATGTTAATGTGTCGGGAGGTAACGAAGTGGCTACTTACAACGTTTCGGCCTCTTATTTTAGACAAGAAGGGGTTTTGAATTTCACTGATTATAACCGTGGTACGATTCGTGCCAACTCAAGCTTTAAAATTGGCAAAAAGCTAAAAATTGGTGAAAACATCATGTATTCTACCAACTGGGGTGTTGGTATTTCGAGTACAGGTGGTAATAACAACGAGCAGGGGGTAATTGGCGAATTGATTAAGGCTACGCCAGTTGTGTCGGTTTATGATATTAAAGGAAATCCGGGTGGTCACTTAACTGCACAAACGGGTAACTTTACAAACCCCACTCAACGGTTGATTGATAACAAAAACAATTCAAATTCGTACAGAAGATTGTTGGGTAATATCTATGCCGAACTTGAGATTATTGATGGCTTGAAAGTTCGTACTAACTTTGGTGTTGATATGGGAAATGGCTGGAACAGAGGCTTTTCATATCCACAACCATATCGTGTTGAAGGGGCCAAAACTTCTAACATCTTTAACGAAAGCTGGAACCAAGGCACTACTTGGAATTGGAGTAACACGATTCAATACAACAAAACGTTTGGTGAGCATTCGGTTTCGGTGTTAGTTGGACAAGAAGCTATCGCAAGCAAAGGCAGAAGTATTTTTGGTCAATTATCTAACTACTTTACTACCGATGTTAATGCTTGGTATCTCAATGCTGCATTGGCGGATCCAAGCTCTCGTACGGTTTCTTCGTCGGGTGGTGAATCCAAATTGGCTTCTTACTTTGGTAAAATTGACTACGCATTTAATGACAAGTATTTGATTTCTGCCACAATCCGCCGTGATGGTTCTTCAAAATTTACTACAGACTATCGTTACGGGGTATTCCCAGCGGTGTCGGTTGGTTGGAGAATTTCGCAAGAAAACTTCATGAAGGATATTACTTGGTTGTCTGATTTGAAACTTCGTGCCTCATATGGAGAGCTTGGAAACCAACAAATTAGAGACTACAACTTCGCAAGTATCTATGGTGGTTCAGTAGGTAGTACGTTCTATGACATCAATGGTTCTAACAGTGGTGCTGTAACAGGTTATGCCCTTACTGCTCGTGGAAATGAAGCAACTAAGTGGGAAACTTCTAAAAACAAAAACTTTGGTTTTGATGCTTCATTGTTCAACAACTCCATCAATATTGTTTTGGATGTGTATGACCGCTTGACTGAAGATCTACTTTATAACCCGGCCTTGCCTGGTACAGCAGGTGGTGCATCTCCTCCGTTTATCAACGTGGCATCTATGCAGAACAAAGGTTTTGACTTCACACTCAATTATAGAAAAACAGTAAGCAAAGACCTCAGTTTCAATGCGGCCCTCACGTTGAGCCACTACAAAAACGAAATCAAAAAAGTATCTAACAATGCTGATTTCTTCTATACAGATGGTAGTGGACTCAATGGTCGTTTGCCTAATGCGGGTATCTCCGTAATCAACAAAGTTGGTTATCCAATTTCATCATTCAACGGGTACATTGCTGATGGTTTAATTACCACGGAGGCTCAGTTAAAAGCACACTCAGGTACAGGGGCTGCCTACATTGGTGGTATTAACTTTAGAGATATCAACGGTGATGGCAAAATTGATGGCGACGACGTTACTATCATGGGGAATCCGCACCCTAAACTTACTGGTGGTTTGAACTTAGGAGTAAACTTCAAGCAATTTGACTTAAACACCTTCTTTTTTGGTTCGTTTGGTAATGACATCTTCATGGGTTACTTGATTCAATCGTACTTCATGAACTTTAACTCAAACGTTATTAAAGATGCGCTTTCGAGAGAAGGTACTGGCAACTGGCCTAAAATCAACCAATTGGATGCCTCGTCTCGGAATGCTTCTACTTTCTACCTCCAAAAAGGTACTTATGTTAGAATGTCTAACCTTCAGTTGGGTTATACTTTACCTCAAACACTTATTTCAAAATTCGGTTTATCTAAGGCACGAGTTTATGTTCAAGGACAAAACTTGTTAACCTTTACCAAGTACATTGGTGCAGACCCTGCTATTTCAAACGCCAATATTGGTAACTCTGGTCAAACCAATGATGGTGGTATGGGATTGGATAACGGTAATTATCCTTCAAACCGAATCGTCAATGTTGGAATTAACATAGAGTTTTAATCTCTAAAACAATTACGTAAAATGAAACTATCAATCAAACTTTCACTGGTGGCTATCGCATTCATGGCGGTTACCATTTATTCGTGTTCTGACAGTTTTTTAGATACCCCACCACAAGCTGCGCTCTCTAACTCTACGTTGGCATCGAGCAAAAGCGGGGTGGATGCTACATTAATTGCAGCCTATAAAAGCTTAGAAGGCTGGACAGGTGACTGGGGTGTAGGTCCTTGGGGAGCAGCTCCAACCAACTGGATTTTTAACGGAGCTTCTGATGATTATCATAAAGGTTCTGAACCTGGTGATGGCGACGGATTCCTCGCATTTCAATTATTGCAATGGAATCCAGCAGATGATGCTCTTCGACAAAAATGGATTGCTGATTATGAGGGCATCAACCGGGCTAACTCTTCTATCAGAACCGCAAATGAGTTTTTGTCAAAAAATGCTGGTGAGGCCAGTTATGTTAATAACCATATTGGCCAAGCCCTTTTCTTAAGAGCATATTACCACTTCGATCTGTACAAAATCTTCAAGAATGTACCGTACTATTACGAGACAGACACCGATTTCCAAAAAGCAAATGATAAGCCAGTTTTACCTCTTGTTATTGCTGACTTGGAAAAAGCAATCGGCTTGTTAGATGCAAACAAGGCAGCAGTAGGACGTGTGGATAAAACTGTTGCAACTGCCTATTTAGGAAAAGCAAAGCTCTATAATAAAGATTATACTGGAGCTTTGACAGAGTTTAATAAAGTAATCAGCAGTGGAAAATACAAATTGGTAGATTGCATATATGACAACTTCAATTTAAGTACCGAAAATAACTCCGAAATGGTATTAGCTGTTCAATCATCGGTCAATGACGGTGATGCAGATGGTGCCAACGGTAACTTTGCTGATCGCTTAGGGTTACCTCATGGTGATAGTTATACGGGTTGTTGTGGTTTTAAACAACCAACTCATGACTTAGTAATGTCGTTTAAGGTGGACTCAAAAGGCTTACCAATCTCTACCAAAGGCGTAGCCGTAAAAAGAATCAAAGCTGGAGATACTGACGTATTAGACCCACGGGTAGATTATACAGCAGGTCGTACGGGAGTGCCTTACCTTGATTGGGGTTTGCACAAAGACAGCTGGATCCGTGGGCAAGGCTACCAGGGCTGGTACTCTCCTAAAAAAGGTGTTCACCTTCAGTCGAATCCTACGTTATCAGGAGGATGGGCTGGCACACAACTTTCTGCTCTCAATGTACCATTGATGCGCTACTCTGATGTGTTGCTAATGGCAGCCGAATGCGAAGTTGAAGTGGGAAGCCTCGCTAAAGCACAAGAATATGTAAATATGATTAGAAAAAGGGCTGGTAACTGCGCACAAGGTAGCAAATCGTTAAAAGTGGCTATCAATTCTACAGAAATCACCTGGGCGAAGTATGCAGTAGGTACGTATGATGCAGCTTGGACCGACAAAAACGCAGCTCGTGATGCAGTTCGCTTAGAAAGAAGATTAGAATTGGCAATGGAAGGTCACCGCTTCTTTGACTTGCAACGATGGGGTGCTTTGGAAAGTGTATTGCCTGAATACATTGCTAGAGAGTCTAAATTAGTAACAGTATTGGGTCAAGCACAACCAGTTGCTACTAAACACTATGCATTCCCAATTCCAAGTACTGAAATTGCGAAATCCGCAGGTAATATTAAACAAAACCCTGGTTATTAATCACTTTTGATTGATAACACACTGGTTTTTACGTTTTCAAGACAAAAAGGGTGGGTTTATACCTGCCCTTTTTCGTGAACTATTAGTACTACGATTTTTTCTTATTACAACTAATGTGAGTCAGGAAGAGTGCTCACATTTAAGATTTTAATCAGTTACTTAAAGGGATGTTGACTCAACAAAAATGGTATTATAAATTTTATGGGTGTACTAAACGAAAGTACCCCTTACTTTGTACATTTGACTTCTGTATCAACTATTCATCCATGCAATCAATACGGCGCTTCCTATCGAAAGGGGTCTTTGGGCTTTTAATAGCCTTGTTTTCATGCAAAAATAATACTCTTGATTCGAGTTTTGCTTTTACTTTACTTGATGCAAAAGATTCAGGCATAGACTTTATAAATGCGGTTGAAGACCAAGAGAATTTTAATATTCTAACCTATCGAAACTATTACAACGGAGGAGGCGTTGCCATCGGTGACATCAATAACGATGGTCTTAGTGATATATATTTTACAGCCAACATGGCCGATAATAAGTTGTATCTTAACAAAGGCCAAATGAAGTTTGAAGACATCACTACCAAAGCAGGGGTAATCGGAAAAAAATCATGGTGTACAGGTGTGACAATGGCCGACGTTAATGCCGACGGATGGTTAGACATCTATGTGTGCTATTCGGGAGATGCCGCCAAGGAAAACAAAGAAAATGAGCTTTACATCAATAATCACAACAATACTTTTACCGAACGTGCTAAAGAATATGGATTGAACGATGCTGGTCTTTCTACTCATGCGGCTTTTTTTGATTATGATTTAGACGGTGATCTGGACTGTTATGTACTTAACAACAGTTATAAAAATCCTGAAAAAATATCCCTGATTCCTCGAGATCAATTTGATTCTTCTGCCATTGGAGGTGACCGGCTCTATCGTAACGACAGCCCTCCACCTACCAAAGAAGGTATTAAAAATCCTAAGTTTGTGAATGTAACCAAAGAAGCGGGCATCTATTCAAACAATGTTGGATTTGGATTAGGAATTTCGGTTGGAGATGTGAATGGGGATTTGTACCCAGACATCTATATTTCTAACGATTTCTGGGAACGAGATTACTTATACATCAATCAGAAAAATGGCAAATTTTTAGAGAAACTACCTGAAATGATGAGCTATACCTCCTTGGCGAGTATGGGCTCAGATATAGCAGATATCAATAATGATGGGCATTTAGACATTTTCAGTACAGACATGTTACCACCTGATAATCAACGATTAAAGGCTGCTACAAAATTTGAAGACTATTATCTGTATGACCTCAAAGTCCGTCAAAATTATCACTATCAATATATGCAAAACTGCCTACAGATTAATCAGGGTGATGGTTCGTTTGTAGAAAGTTCGTTTTTAGCAAATGTAGCGGCTACCGATTGGAGTTGGGGAGCATTGATTTTCGATATGAACCTTGATGGCAACAAAGATTTGTTTGTAAGCAATGGGGTATATCATGATATCACTGATTCTGATTTTATTGACTTTATTGCTGACCAAGAGCAAGTTAAAAAAATTGTCTCAGAAAAAAGCAAGTATGATTTTAGAGATTTTGTAAAATTTTTACCGCCAAACAAACGTCGCAACTATGCCTTTTTAAATAAAGGAAACTTGAGCTTTAGCAATGAAGCAGCCTCCTTAAATCTTAATCAAGAGAGTTTTAGTAATGGCTCGGCCTACAGCGACTTAGACAACGACGGTGATTTAGATCTGGTGGTAAACAATGTAAATATGTCGGCATTTGTGTATCAGAATAATTCGACAGCCAACAAACAACAACACTTCATTAAGTTGAATTTTAAGGGCCAGCAGGGTAATCTTTTTGGAATAGGAGCTACTGTGTTTGTCTATCAGAAAGGGCAAATGCAAATGGCTCAAAACCTGACTGCACGTGGCTTTCAGAGCTCGGTAGCGCCAAGTATGACTTTTGGTTTTGGTCAAAATCCTCAGATAGATTCACTGAGAGTGGTTTGGCCAGACTTCCAAACCGAACTGATTAAAAACCCTAAGGCTGACCAAACTTTATTCTTAGATTATACAAAAGCTACTACTCAATTCAATCCAACTATCAGGGCTGCAACCCCGCTTTTTGAGGAAAACACCATCGCAAACGCCGTCCATGTCGAAAACAACTACATTGATTATGATTCTGACCGCTTGTTACCTCATGTACTCTCAACAGAAGGCCCAAAACTTATCAAAGGTGATGTAAACCAAGACGGTAAACAAGATTTTATTTTGCAAGGAGCAAGAGGAATGGCTGATAAACTTTTTTTGAATTCAGGTATTGGATTCACCGAAAGTAAACAACCTGATTTTGAAGCCAATAAAGACACTGAGAGTATTTCAGGAGCATTGTTTGATGCAGATAAGGATGGAGATTTAGATTATCTGGTAGGCTTAGGCGGAAACGAATACCGGATGGGTGTGCAGAGTTTTGTGGCTTTGTTTTACGAAAATGATGGTCAAGGAAACTTCAAAAAAAATCAAGCAGTAGCCCCCAAGATTATGGGTCAGATTGGTTGTATTAAGCCCTTTGACTTTGACAATGACGGTGATTTAGATCTTTTTGTTGGTGGTAAAGCCATTCCAGGAAGCTATGGACTAACACCCAGAAGTTACTTACTTAAAAATGAAGGTTCTGGGATTTGGGATGATGTGACCAATGAGTTTACAGGCCCTATCGGAATGGTAACAGATGCTGTTTGGACAGATATAAACAATGATAAACTGGTTGATTTAGTGGTAGTTGGTGAATGGATGCCCATCACTGTTTTTGTTAATGACCGAGGTCAGTTTGGTAAACCCTTACAGGTTCCAAGCAGCGAAGGTTGGTGGAATACTATTGAAGTAGCAGACATTGATCAAGACGGTGATAACGATTATTTGCTTGGCAACTGGGGAATGAATATTAAACTCAAGGCATCAGTTGAAAAGCCTTTGAATTTGTATGTTCAAGATTTTGATGATAACAAACGTCCCGATGTAATTTTGGAATGGTATGCTCCCGAAGACACCAAACCTTATCCGTTTGCAAGCAAAACAGACTTGACGGCACAGATGCCCATCTTGAAGAAAAAGATATTGAAGTATCAAGACTTCGCCAAAATGCAAGTAGCTGATTTGTTTGATAGCGATAAACTCAGCAAAGCCACTAAGAAATCAGTGGTTAACTTTAGCTCCTCGGTGTTGCTAAACCAAAACGGCAATCTCATCTTAGAAAACCTTCCCCTTCAGGCGCAATTGTCACCAATATTTGCTTTTGAAGTCGATGATTTTGACCACGATGGCATTACTGATTTTTTTGCCGGTGGTAATTTTTATAGACTCAAACCCGAAATGGGAAAGCACGATGGGTTTTATGGCGGGTATTTTAAAGGATTAGGTAAGGGTAAATTTACTTTTGTTCAGCCGCAAGCCACTGGTTTTTACGTTCGTGGAGAAATTCGTGATGCTATTACGATTGATAATCACCTGATTATTAGCAGGAACAATGCGTCTGTTCTAAGTTTTTCAAAGAAAGAAAAATCATCAACTCAGCTTTCACACAACAAGTAGTCCAGCATATTCCATCACAGAAGCCATTAGACTTAGTCCAGACTCAACTATCTATCTCATGAAAGCTCAAGAAATTGTTGAAACCTTAGCTCAGTTTCCGCATCGTGCGGTGGCTTCAACACATGAACAAAAAGTACTGGCTTTTTTAAAAAGTTTGTTTTCTCACCAAACCGTTACCCTCCAAGAGTTTAAGACGCCGACGCACTACATTTCAGTCTTGTTTTGGTTGTTGGGTGGAATATGCCTGGGTTTGGTTATGCTTAACGTTTTGCCAATCGTTGGGGCAGGTTTAGTTCTCTTGTTTGGTGTAATGGCATTGCTATACCTCAATTGGTACGATAGTCCTGTTACCAAATTCCCACCGTTAGTTACTTCCTATAACCTTTTGGTTGGGCCAAAGCAACAGCATAACGCCACTAAAAAGTTAATCTTAATGGCTCACTATGATACGGCTCCTATTTCATTTTTATATCACCCCACACAAGTAGGTAATTTTAGATCTTCGCTCATTTTTTCGTTAGTCTTGATGATTCTTGCCATCGTATTGTCGGTAGGGGTTGCCTTCGGCTATGCTCCAGAGTGGGTACTTTGGATTACCAATGCCTTACTTATCTATTTTGTAGGTCAGGGTATTTTAAGTACGCTTGATTTTTTCAGATTCGGCTATTCCAACGGAGCTTCTGATAATGCAACTGGAGTGGCTGCTGCTATAACCACTGCTCAACGGCTATGGAACACCCCTCCTACTGATGTGGAAGTTGAATTGGTACTAACAGGCGCTGAAGAAGTGGGTATGATTGGTGCTTTGCATTATTTCAAAAAATACCGTGCTCAGTTTCCGAAAGAGACCTACCTGATCAATTTTGACACCTTAGGCGCTGGTTCTTTAAAGGTGATTACACAAACAGGGTCGCTGACCAACATTCGATACCAAAACAAATTAATAACTGTAGCCAAGACCCTTCTCCAACAGCCTGATTTTGAAGAAGTAACAACTGGCAGCTGGCATACCGCTGATTTTGATTCGGTT
This sequence comes from Spirosomataceae bacterium, assembly GCA_046329195.1. Lineage (GTDB taxonomy): Bacteria > Bacteroidota > Bacteroidia > Cytophagales > Spirosomataceae > JAXLVB01. The sequence goes on from JAXLVB010000002.1 coordinate 1,842,008, forward strand.
TGGTTTCAGCGTGCGGGGATTCCATCGGTCACTTTAGCTGCTTTGGATCAAAATGGTAAAATGCCCCGCATCCACCGCCCCGAGGATGTATTAGAGTGGGTAGATTTTAGTCCAATGGAATTGTCTATCGAATTAGCCGAACAAATGGCTCGTCAGCTTTAAAAAAATTTAAACTTCCCAAGCCTAATTGTTAAAGAGTAGTATTTTGCTAAATAAGAATTTAACTTCTTATTTTTCAACAACTTACATAATATCATATCTCCCTAATCATTGATTTTGGTATATTTTCATCTATTCTTCTAAGTAGCGGCATAGTTTTTGCCGCAATTTATGTAGTGCTTACTTAAATTGAGCAATACATGAGAAAATACGTACTGACCCTTTGTGTGGCTGTCGGAATGTTGCATGGACGAGTGCAAGGCCAAACAAAGCTAATCAAGGATTCTCTTTCCTTTACGCCCGTTACAGTAAATGGCTTGATAGAATGGGAAAAATTCCCAAAGTTCTCTTTGCCTTCTCGATTCAAAATCGTGTATCAAGGTCCACGTTTTGAAGACGATAGTACCCAATTGCCCTTGCAGCATGGTTTTTCGCACCTTGCCACTTATAACCTCAAGTACGACTGGAAAGTGCCTTTTCAGAATAGAGCAGCGCTTTCGACGGGGATTCCAAGAGCTAATAATCAGCCGTGGGGGAGCGAATGTTTGAGTCCTTGGGGCAATGATATGAACATCATCAAAAAGAAAGTGCTGGAGTTTACCGGAATGTGCGATTATTTTAAGGAATGTAATATCGAAACACGGGCTCCAGTTGACTTATTTGTTCATGATTTTGAAGCCAATGCAAGCAATGACGATTGGATTAAGTACATTCATACATTGTCTTGTATCACACAGCCGTACAAATCCATGTCTGAAGATCAATTCAGAGATGCTTACAAAGTAGCCCAACTAAAACTTCATGGCGAAATCATGCAGTTTTCGAGAAACGAGTTAGTAAAATATAACACCAAGCTCAGTTTATACGGTGAATCACCTGTAATGAATCGTTTTTACAGCATTGCTGATTTTGCTTGGGCGCAGTATGGCAATGACCAAACCAAATTAAACTATCTACTGAAAGACGAGAATTTGCTTTATACTGAACAAAGTCCGGTTAGCAAATACCTTGATTTTGTAACGCCTTGGGCCTATTATTTTCACCGATATAATGAAGGTGGTGTAGATGGTAAAAAAGGGTTTTGGTCGTATCTGTACCTCCCCTATTTGCTGTTTATGACCGAAGCACAAGAGTTTTGGACTAAAAAAGACATTATTCCGTTTGTGCAAATGCGGATACAAGACCCTCAGTCGGGTGTTCCTACTGAAAACATCGACCCCGAAATGGCAGAAGCAACTCCCATCTTTGCGATTTTGGGAGGAGCCAATGGAATCTGGCTATGGGACGAAATCAACACCCCTATTGATAAAAACTCAAAGAGTGGTCGAAACCTAAAACCGTATGAATATTTCATTGCGGGCCTGTATCGTTTGTCACGCCATAGCCACATGTTTGAAGGTGATTTTTCTTACTTCAGACCTAAAAATCCACGAGATTTAGCGGCCAATCGCCAACCTGTGGTGCGTGGCATTATCAACGGTGGTCGGATTTTGATAGCTGCTCAGAACCCCGACGCCAATCCTGAAGATATTACCAAAGTAGATGTTGAATACGAAGGCTGGAAAGATACCATCACACTCAAGGGCCGTGAAGTCTATTTGGGAGAAGCCGCATGGAAATGTGATGTGAATGCTAAAAATCTCTGTCCTCCTATTGCTTCAAAAAAAATCAAGAAATAAAAAATTGAATAAAAGTAACACTGAATCATGTAATCATTCGGTAACATTACTTTTTAAATCAAAAAAGCCGCCTGTTAGTTTCAGGCGGCTTTTTTATGGATTTCTATAATAATTCCATTGGGTCTTCTACTACTCTGAGGTTTTCGTTTAGTCCATCCAGACAGGCCATATCCTCAGCACTAATAACAAAATCAAACACATCGAAGTTCTCACGCAATCGTTGTTGATTAGCTGACTTGGGAATAGTCGAAACGCCATGCTGTAAAGCCCATCTCAAGATGACTTGAGCAGGTGTTTTGCCATAATGGGTAGCTACTTGGTTCAGAACTGGGTCATTCATCCGCTGCCCACGTACCAAAGGTGTATAAGCCTGTAACTGAATCTGACGAGCCTGACAATAGTCCAAGAGGTCTTTAAGATACAAATAAGGACTAAACTCGACTTGATTGACCGTAGGCACAATGTGAGCATACTGCTCCAATTCTTGCAAAAAGGGTATCAAATAATTAGCAACGCCTATGGCTCTCACTCGCCTATTTGTGTAAAGTTGCTCTAAGGCTTTCCAAGTATCTTTACGAGTACGTTTTAGTGGCCAATGCACTAAATACAAGTCAATATAGTCACAGTTAAGTTTGGCCAAACTGGCATCAAAAGCCCTAAGTGTTTGGTCATACCCTTGGTCGGCATTATTGACTTTGGTGGTGATAAAAAGCTCCTTTCGAGCAATGCCACTCTGCCGAACCGCATTTCCGATTTCGACTTCGTTTTGATACATTGAGGCTGTATCTATCAGGCGATAGCCGATTTCAAGTGCCCAAAGCACTGCTTGTTCGGCTTCTTGGTGGTACATATCGTACACCCCAAGCCCAAGTAGTGGCATCTCAACACCATTATTGAGTGGGGTTATGAGTTGATTTTCTTGCATACTCAATGGCTAAAACTATTGATTACCAACGCTCTAAACCGAGCAATTTCTTACCTAAATCGTTCAAAACGGCGGTATCATACTTGGTTTGTTCCCAGCCTCTTGGGTCTCCGGGGAAGGCGTAACCTTCGGGAGCAATCCGATTTTTCCAAGAATTGATACGCCATTCCCGAAGTGGTTCGTTGTCTTCTTCAGCAGGCATCATCGAAATATACTGCGCAATCCGAACCTTATCACCAGAGCGATTGGGGCGAATACCGTGGGGTTGGCTACTGTTAAAAATCAATAAGTCTCCCGCTTCTAACTTTACCTTGACCAACTTATCTTCAAAACCCGTAATATCTGGTTTGAATCGGTCACGGTCGGCGGGTTGAGTGAGTTTCCAAGTATCATACGTACGGAACAACTCAGGAATACACTGAAACCCTCCCATGTTTTCGTCGGTTTGGTCGGCCAATGCCAAAACTCCTTGCACGTTTTGAGGTTTAGTCTCGGGGTCATAATCCCAATGGATAAAGCCCTTAAACTCATGCCCTGGGCGCATCGGAAAATTCAAGTTGGCTCTATCAATGGTTACCCAAAGCTTTTCAGTTCCCCAAATATCCACAAAGGCATCATATACCCGCTGCATTTGCCGATTATTCCAAAGATATTGATGGTTATATACCTCCACCATGCCACTGCCTGTGAGTTCTTTCATTTTCATTTCGGCACGAGGGGCAGTGTACCACGTAGAAGGATCGTTAGGGTCTTTTTCCTCAAATTCCCAAATAAACTGAGCTGTTTGAAGCGCTTGCTCCCGTGGAACGGCCTGTTTGATGACAACATAGCCATTGGTAATCCAAAAAGTCCAGTCTTCTTCGCTCAATACACGTAAGGGCTGGCCGTTAGACCGGTCACTCAATTTGAGATGACTTGTAGTAGCTGTTGACGGATTACCCGGCATCTCTTTATGTGCATTATTTGGCATCTTCACGGTCATGGTCGGAGCCATTGTCATCGTTTGCTGTTCCATGTTTTTAGACAATTTAACATTGAAATAATGATACAAAGTTAGCAGATACAACTACCCAAATGCTACGCCCACATTAGCCTTTTTTTGAACAATATTGACATTTTTCGTTTACTAGATTGAAGAAATAGCCAAAATAGGGTGATACTCCTATTTTTTTTGAGTGTTTCGTCACTTTTTCTGAAGTCTGTTTCTAACTAATTTCTTTCGACGAAATTCGCATGGTCATCACACCTGCCAAGATAGTTGGGATGGCATAAATCAAAAAATTAGTAGCCATCGACAAACCCAAACCAATCAAGACGCCCCCCAATAAAGGTCCAATAATCCCTCCTAATCGCCCCATACCGATGGCCCAGCCTACCCCCGTAGTCCGGAACTCGGTGGGGTACATACGTGCAGATACTGCGTAAAGTCCCACAAAACCACCTTGAATTCCGAAGCCTAACAGCCCAAAAATGAGTAATAGGCTATCTGAACCCATGAAAATTTTGAAGATAGCCATCAAAATACCTGTCAATATCAGAAACACGCCAATGGTGCGCTTTAGCCCCAATCGGCTCGAAAAATAACCTTGGGTAACAATACCCAAAAAAGCGCCACCATTGAACACTGTACCTGCATAAATAGCCAGCTCAGCAGAAAGGCCTGCATTTGAAGCTAGTTTAGGAATCCAACTGGTCAGAAAATACAAAGTGGCAAAAGCTAAAAACAGAGATACCCAAAGCTGTATGGTTGGGATTTTGAACTCAGGCGTGAGAACGGCCTGTACGGCTACGCTTTGCGATTTGGCTGGCTTTTGGGGTAACGCTTCAATCGGCTCAAAACCCATTTTTGTCAAAATCACATTGGCATGTTGAAGGGCATTGGTAGGTTGAGATTGGATATAAAATGCCAACGATTCGCTCAAAAAGAAATAAATCAGGGGTATTGCCACCAACGATGTATAACCCGCTAGCTCAAACATATAAGTCCAGCCGTGTTGTGGAATGACTTTGGCCGCAACTAAACCCGACAGCACAGCCCCTACTGGATAGCCTGAAATTACGAAACTCACCCAAAAATCCTTGGTTTTGTGAGGGGTGTATTCGGCAGTGAGAGCAGCCGTACTGGCCAACATACTACCAATACCTAAGCCGCTGACAAAACGCAGGATGATTAACCAGGTAATAGAACCAGCATACGACGTCAAGTAAATGGCTCCGCCCATTAGCACGGCACTTAGCAACATCATGGCTTTTCGTCCTATGCGGTCGGCGAAGGGAGCCAACAAAATCGCCCCGAAGGTCATGCCAAATAACCCCGAACTAAAAACAACCCCAAGGGCTTCGGGACTAACACTCCACGCTTTGGCGATAGCTGGTGCAGTGTAAGAAATCACCATAACGTCCATGCCATCGAGCATGTTCATCAAAAAACAAATAAAAACAGTAGCATATTGTAGCCCCGTCATGGGGTTTTGGTCAATGAGAGTTTTGGAATTAAATGGAATCGTCATGGTGTAGAGGTAATAGATTGAGCTAGCAATTTACGGCTTATTCGTGAGTTTGTTAAATTACTTCTACTTTCTATCTGTATAATCCTATCTTTACGGCGTAGTAGTCATTGAATGACCATGAAGATTCAGTTTGAGGAAATCCAACCCGATACCAATAGCTCTTTTCGCTGGATGATTAACCCTCGTTTAAACGATTTTTTCTTTTGGCATTTTCATCCTGAATACGAATTGGTCTTCATCGAAGCACCTTCGGGTACTCGTCATGTGGGGGAGCACATTGCCCGATTTGAAGGCAGTGATTTAGTACTGATTGGTTCCAATATTCCACACCTTAATTTTGACTACGGCATCAAAACCAACTATGAAAAAACAGTTCTCCATATTCGCCCCGATTTTTTAGGACAAGCCATAGCTGGAACACCTGAGTTACAGCCGATTGCTCAATTGCTTAATAAGGCAAAATATGGAATTACTTTTGGCCAACCAACCAAAAACAAAGTCGGCGAGATGTTCAAACGCATCCATTTATTACCTGCATTTGAACAATTCGTAGAAGTTCTACGGCTTTTGACTACCTTGAGCGAAGCCACTGATACTCAATTGCTCCACAGTAAGCCAGTCGAAAATCGTTTTCAAAAGCGAGAGCAAGAGCGGCTTCAACGGCTCTATCGTTTCATCGAAGAACACTACCAGCGCAAAATCGACATCGTCGAAGTGGCAGAACTTTGTCACTTGAGCAATGAGGCATTCTGTCGCTATTTCAAAAAAATGACCTTGCTTACTTTCACCCAATTTTTGAACAACTATCGGGTCAACCAAGCCAAAATGCTTTTACACGCTGATAAAACCATTACCGAAACCTGTTTTGAGTGTGGTTTTGAAAGTTTATCGTATTTTAACCGAACATTCAAGAAAGTGACCGGACAAAGCCCGTTGACTTTCAAAAAACATTATTTTGATGCTTTTCGAAGCCAATAAATCAGGTACTCAGCTCCTGAGCGTGGCCTAAAAATGACTTTTCAGCTACCTGACTTTCATAAAAGTACTTGGAGCAGCTGTTAAAATGAGATAACCCACATAGACACCGCCAGTCGGAAGCAAAAAATGTAGCATATTTGACTATGGATAGCAAAAAAACACGGACGTTCGATGCCATTGTAATTGGCTCAGGCATCAGTGGAGGTTGGGCAGCCAAAGAACTCACCCAAAAAGGACTCCGAACGCTTATTTTGGAACGAGGCCGAAACGTACAGCACGTTACTGACTACCCTACTACCATGATGCAACCTTGGGAATTTCCTCATTTAGGGCAAGTTCCTCTGGCTGTGCAAGAAGAGTATAAAATTCCGAGTAAGCACTATATTTTTGGCGAAAGCACGCTGCATTTTTTGGTCAAAGACAAGGAGCAAGAATACGTCCAAGAAAAGCCTTTTCAATGGATTCGGGGCTATCAAGTAGGCGGGCGCTCGTTGCTATGGGCAAGGCAAACACAACGCTGGAGCGATTTTGATTTTGAAGGCCCTGCCCGTGATGGCTTTGCCGTGGATTGGCCCATCCGCTACGCCGATTTGGCTCCTTGGTATAGTTATGTCGAAAAATTTGTAGGGATTTCAGGAAATCGAGATGGCTTGCCCCAGTTGCCCGATGGGGAGTTTTTACCTCCACATGAAATGAGTTGTGTCGAGAAGCATTTCAAGACTCAAATGGCCACGTTTTTTCCTGACCGACCTGTCGTGATTGGGCGGGCAGCACACCTTACCCAACCTAAGCCCATTCATTTACAACAAGGGCGTGGTCAGTGCCAAAACCGCACCATCTGCGAACGAGGATGCCCCTATGGAGGGTATTTCAGCAGTAATTCATCTACCATTCCGTGGGCACTCAAAACGGGTAAATTGACCTTGCAACCCGACTCGGTAGTGCACTCCGTCATTTATGATGAACAAAAGGGCAGAGCAACGGGCGTTCGTGTTATCAACGCCCACACGCTCGAAATGCAGGAATACTACGCCCGCATTATCTTTGTGAATGCCTCGGCCATGAACAGCAATTTGATTTTACTGAACTCTATTTCGCACCGCTTTCCGGCAGGTTTGGGCAACGACAACGGATTACTGGGCAAATACATTGCTTTTCATACCTATCGTGGAAGAATTTCGGCCGAGTACGAAGGTTTGCTCCATTCCACCACCGAAGGCAAACGCCCCAACGCCAGTTATATTCCTCGCTTTAGAAATGTATTCAAGCAAGAAACTGATTTTTTGAGAGGATATGCCGCTGGTTTTAGTACCAATCGAGCCGATGCTTCGCCGACTGCCTCGGTTGGGGAAGCGCTCAAAACGCAATTATTCAACCCCAAGCTTGGTTTCTGGCAAGTTGGTTCACACATGATGGGCGAGACCATCCCTAAAGAATCCAGTCAAGTGAGGCTTTCGCCTACTTTAAAGGATAAATACGGATTGCCTCAAGTCATTTTTTCTGTTAGTTTTGACCAAAATGACGACCTCATGCTCAAGGATTTCCACGAGCAGTTTGCCGACATGTATCAAAAAGCAGGGTTTACCAATATCCAACTGATTGATACCAAGCGGCAACCCGGTTCCGAAAACCACGAAATGGGAGGTGTACGCATGGGTAAAGACCCCAAGACTTCTTTGCTCAACAAATGGAATCAACTTCATGCCTGTAAGAATGTTTTTGTTACGGATGGAGCCTGTATGACCTCTACTGCCACCCAAAACCCATCGCTAACCTATATGGCACTCACGGCTCGTGCTGTTGATTATGCCGTCAAACAACTCAAAGCACTTAATTTATAAACAACCTTCTAAACCCGTTTAGCAAATGAAATCACTTAGTCGCCTTGCTCTGGTAGCACTTGTATTGATAGGAGGCACGCCACTATTGGCTCAAAAAGGAAAACCGCTTTTTCCTCAAACGCCTGGTATGCAAACCTATACATTCAGAGAAAGTATGAAAAAATCGGTAGAAGCCACGCTCGACACCATTCGAGCCTTGGGTATCACCGACATCGAGTGTGGTATTTTTCCTGGCAAAACGCTGGAAGAATCTCGTAAATTGTTAGACGATCGAGGGATGCGTTGCTCGTCGTTTGGAGCTGGTTACGATGAACTCATCGAGAAGCCTCGTGAAGTAGGTCGTAAGGCCAAAGCAATGGGGGCCGACTACGTAATGTTGGCTTGGATTTTGAAAAAACCGCCCTTTACCCTAGCCGATGCCAAAAGTGCCGCTGAGAATTTCAACAAGTTTGGCAAAATTTTGAAAGAAGAATTTGGGATTACCTTCTGTTATCATAATCATGGCTATGAGTTTTATACGCATGAAAACGGCACCTTATTTGACTACATCGTCCAAAACACAGACCCCAAGTATGTAAGTTTTGAAATGGATATTTTGTGGACGGTTTTTCCGGGTCAAGACCCTGTGGCTTTACTTACCAAATACGGTAATCGCTTCAAATTAATGCACTTAAAAGACCTACGCAAAGGGGTTCCGGGCAATTTATCGGGTGGTACATCTACCGAAAACGACGTGGTGCTAGGAACTGGTCAGGCCGATATGTTGGGTATCTTGAAAGCTGCCAAAAAAGCTGGCGTTAAGCATTACTATATCGAAGACGAAAGTCCCAGCTACGCCACACAAGTGCCTAAAAGTATGGCCTATTTGAAAAGTTTGAAAGAATAACCCCATCCACAAGTCCCTAACTTCAATTTCCATGAACTCGTTTTCACGTCGAGATTTTATATTGGCCGCCTCTGGCCTTGCAGGGCTTTCGGCAGCTTCGCTAAGTGCTTTGCCAAAATCGGCAAAGCCACTTCTCTCCTTTTCGACACTCGGATGCCCCAAGTGGTCGTTTGACACCATTTTGCAATATGCTACTGATAATCAATACAATGGCATTGAGATTCGAGGAATTCAAGGACAATTAGACCTATCGAAATGCGCCGAATTTAGCAACGCCACTACGATTGCTACTACTCGCAAAAAGGTAGAGGATAAGGGCCTTCGCATTGTGGACTTGGGTTCGTCGGCACAGCTACACCATGCTAGCCCTGACAAGCGCAAGAGTAATCTGGACGAAGCCAAGCGATTTATTGACTTGGCTCAGCAACTCAACTGCCCTTTCGTGCGGGTGTTCCCAAACGACCTACCCAAAGACCAAGACCGCAACTCGACCATTGATCTCATTATCAATGGCTTACTCGAATTGGGCAATTATGCCAAGGGAAGTAAAGTGACGGTTCTGCTCGAATCACACGGCGAAGTAGTAGGTTCGGCGTTATTGAATCAGATTATGAAAGCAGCTGAGCATCCGCATGTTGGACTAATCTGGGACATCTTCAACATGTGGTTGGTGACTAAAGAATCCCCCACGATGGTACACCAGCAGTTGAGCAAATATATCCGACACGTACACGTCAAAGATGCCAAGATTATCAATGGCAAAGAACAATACGTGTTGCTCGGTCAAGGTGAAGCACCTGTAGCCGAGGCGATTGCCGCTTTGGTCAAGAGTAGCTACAAAGGCTACTACAGTTTTGAGTGGGAAAAGCTCTGGCATCCCGAAATTGATGAACCAGAGGTAGCGATTCCAGCTTATCCGAAAGCTATGCAGCAGTATTTTGTTGTGAAGTAATTAAAACACAAGCCACATGGTTCTCATGTGGCTTGTGTTTTTTACAACTCGTGCAAGCGTCCTCGCTTGCACACAGGCGACAGCAGCTTGCTTGTTAAAAACTGATGATTAGTCTATTTTCACCTCCTTCAAAAAAATCTCACCCTTTTCTTGACAAATAAAAAAATAAATAGTTAGCTTTACAGTGTATTAGTTAAATAGTACACTATTGTATGATACACTTTCAAGACGTTAATTTTGGGTATCGCAAAGGGCAACCCTTATTCGAGAACATGTCTTTTGACCTACCAGCAGGTCGAATTTATGGTTTATTAGGCTTAAATGGAGCGGGAAAAACCTCCTTACTCAAGCTTATGGCGGGTTTAGTTTTTCCAGAGCAAGGGTTGATCCAAGTACTCGGTCATGAACCAAAGCAGCGCTCTATCCCTTTTTTGTCGTCTATTTATTTTGTAGATGATGAAAGCTGGTTTCCCAAAATTCACATTCCTGTTTTCGTAAAAATCAATATCCCCTTTTATCCTGATTTTCAGGAAGAACTATTCTATGAACTTTTAAAAACATTCAATATTTCACCTGAAAAGCGTTTGGACGAATACTCATTGGGGCAACGAAAAAAGATTCATTTAGCGTTTGGTATGGCTACTCAACCACGCCTATTACTACTTGACGAACCTACCAATGGGCTAGATATTCCTTCCAAAGAACAACTCCGACAGGCGATAGCTACGTTTATTTCGCCAGAACAATCCATTATTATTGCCACCCATCATGTGCAAGAAGTAGAGGCGTTGATTGATTATCTGATTGTATTACACCAGCATAAAGTTGTTTTCTCAATGCCAACTGAAGACATTACCTCACACTTCCGTTTTGTAGAATCTGGCACGTTGCAAGAAGGGGCGCTGTATCACGAAGAATCCCTCAGAGGACAGTTAAGCATCCTACCCAATCCTTTGCAACTCGACAGTCAGCTGCATATTGAGCCTTTGTTTAAGGGTATTATTGCTGCTCCTGACTCCTTTCAAATCCATGAGTTTGTATCCTAAAACCACTCTCTATCATGCAAGAAGCCTTTGAATTTCGTCATTTTTGGAATTTTGTTCGTTGGCAGTTTTATGAGAACCCTTGGTTTTATATCCTCTCATGGGTTGCCATTTTTTTGATTCAGTTGGCTAATTACCAAACTATATATATTGAACTCACACCTTTCATGATGATTATCCAGGTTATCTTAGTTGTGAGTTATACAAGTTTTATCCTTCGACACTTCACTACAGCGGGGCAAACCATTCGGTACCTAGTGCTCCCAGTCTCTGTAGAAACTAAGTTTTTGGCCGAGTGCCTCTATCATAGTGTATTTTTTGTCATTGGTTGGTTAGGTTATAAACTTGGTCTTATCCTTGGACTAAAACCAAGTATTCAGTTTTATTCTTCGCCTCTTAACCTCATTCAATTCTATCTATTGTTTGTAACACTCTGCTCTCTTACTTACAAATCATTCCGAAAAAATGCGCTCCTCAAAACGATAATAATGCTGATTGTATTTTTTCTGATAGAAGCTTACCTAACCCCACTTTTTATCTCGATACAACTCACAGATTCTTGGGTCAAAAGCATTCGGCTTTATGATTCAAATGCGGTAGTAAACTTAGGCCGAAACCTTTCAAATGTGCATCTTTACCTTACTGATGTTTCGATAAACTTTGTTAATGAGGCCACATTGGCTTGGGCAATAATTGGGTTATTAGTGGTAGCCAGTTATTTGAAAACTAAAGAGAAAACCATCTGATGCAGTTTCGAGATAACAAACCGATTTACCTACAAATCGCCGAATACATGGGTGACAAGATTCTGTCGGCGCAATGGCAGCCCGACCAGAAAATCCCTTCGATTCGAGAAACAGCTGTGGCACTACAAGTAAACCCCAACACCGTACAGCGTACCTACGAGTTTCTGGAAAACAAACACATCATCTACACCAAGCGAGGACTTGGGTATTTTGTGTCGCTTGATGGCGTGGAGCAAGTACAACTGTACCGCAAAGAGCAGTTTTTTGAAGAAGATTTACCCTTGATTTTCAAGAATATGCAAGTACTTGGCATTGACACTGATGAATTTATTCAACGATTTGAAACTTGGAAACTTTCCCTTTAAAAACCCATGAAAACTTCAAACTTGCTCATTGTCTTATCCGTAACAAGCTACTTGCTTTTTAAAGGAAGTCAAGCCGTAGTGATAAGCAATGCCATTAAAAAACAACCTGCCTACCAAGCTTCTTTCAGCGAAGTAAAAATAGGCAAACCGATGCTGTTACCTACATTTCAATATGTCAGAATTGAAGGTGGTTTTGCAACACTTCAGTTTGGAGAGCAATTTTTTATCAACCAAGCGCCCAATCTCAAGAACACCAGAGTCTGGAATTATCAAGTCATAAGCGACACCCTGAATATCACTTCTTCGTATGATTTTTTTGACACAAATAGCCCTAACGATTATATCATTACACTTCCGCTCGTAAAAGCAGTAACAGTGGCGGGTAGCACGCTCATTATCCATGAGATGAATGTACCTCAACTTCAGTTATTTATTAGTGGAATCCCTCAACAACAAATGAAAACCTCGAAAGGAAACAGCTTTGTAGGCAATCAAAAGAGTACAGTGCATGTAAAGGAAGGTAGCATACAAAACCTTTCCATAACAACTGAAAACCAAGGCATTATTGTGTTAAATAAAGGTGTTACCATTCAACATTTAGACCTAACCGTGCGAAAAAATGGCAAATTTTCTGCTTTTGGTTCAACGTTAGGCGAGGTGAAAACCTCACTTGACAGCACAGCTGAACTAACATTACAAGGTCGTTCGTTGAAGTATTTTATGAAAGCGTTTTAAAACACTTAATTATACATTTAATAACCCATTTTATAGTGAACAGGGGCAGTATCTCCCCCATGAAAACATCCTAAATTAACAATTCTTAGTTCATTCGTTTTATTTCAGGTCACTGCATGAAGGTTTTTCAGAACAGAAATCTTATCTTGCCTCACTGTCTAAACCATTGAACTTATGAATCGTATTGGATTACTTTTTGTCCTGCTATCATGGCAGGTTTCTGCCCAAACGTTGGTCAAAGACCTGAGTTGTGAGCACTTGACTAACCCCATTGGCATAGATGCACAAAAGCCTCGTCTGAGTTGGAAACTCACTGCTTCTCAGCGCAATACCTTACAAATCGCTTACCAAATCAGGGTGGCTACCTCTGCCCAGTTCGACAAAAAAAGTGTAGTTTGGGACTCAGGCAAAATCAATTCAGGCGAGTCTATTTTACAAACTTATGCGGGTCCTGCGTTACAAGCTACCAAGCGTTATTATTGGCAAGTAAAAGTTTGGGACAATAAAGGTACCGAATCGGCCTGGAGTGAGGCCGCCTTTTGGGAAATGGGCATTAGCAATTGGACGGCCCAATGGATAGACCCTGAGCAAGAAATCAATACCAAGACTACACCACCCAGTCCTCTTCTACGCAAAGAGTTTACGCTCAAGAAAAAAGTCCAATCTGCCCGGCTATATGTGAGTAGTCGTGGGCTAAATACTATGTATATCAATGGCCAGCGGGTGAGTGACTATTACTTCACGCCGGGCTGGACGGCCTACCAAGACCATTACCAATACTTTACCTTTGACGTAGCCAACCTACTCAAGGCAGGCCCCAATGCCATTGGTGCTATGATGGGCGATGGCTGGTACAGAGGGTTTTTGGCTTGGGAGAATAACCGTAATTCGTGGGGAGAGCGGCTGGCTTTGTTAGCGCAGTTGGTTGTTACGTATTCAGATGGTTCTCAGCAAGTTATTGGTACAGATGCCACTTGGAAAGCAACTAATACAGGCCCTATCCGTATGTCAGATATTTATCAAGGCGAAACCTACGACGCACGCCTTGAAAAAAGTGGATGGGCCAATGCCAACTTTAACGATTCGGATTGGTGGCAAGTCAAGGTGGCCAACTATCCTTTCAACAATTTGGTCAGTCCTCAGGGGCAGCCAGTACGCCGTATTGAGGAAATTAAGGCATTGAAAGTCTTCAAAACACCTGCTGGCGACCAAGTTATTGATTTTGGCCAAGAGGTGACCGGATGGGTTCGCATGACAGTGAGAGGTGCTGCTGGCACCACCGTCACTATTCAACATGCTGAGGTGTTAGACAAAAAAGGCAATTTCTACAATGCCAACCTTCGGGCGGCTAAGTGCGAGTTGAACTATACCCTAAAGGGGATTGGTGAAGAGGTGTACGAGCCGAATTTTACGTTCCAAGGTTTTCGATATATTCGAGTAAAGGGGTTTCCTACCGAATTGACAGTCAACAACTTTACTGCGGTTGTGGTGCATACTGACATGCCCAAAACTGGTGAATTTACCTGTTCTAATGCCTTGCTTAATCAGCTTCAACATAACATTCAGTGGGGACAAAAAGGGAATTTTTTAGACGTGCCAACCGACTGTCCTCAACGAGACGAACGCCTGGGTTGGACCGGTGATGCCCAAGCCTTTTCTCGTACTGCGGCGTATAACTACAACGTAGCAGGCTTCTTTAGCAAATGGCTCAATGACCTCATTGCCGACCAAGCCGAAGATGGTACAATTCCATTTGTGATTCCAGATGTATTGCAAAAGTCAAACCTCAAGCACAAGCAACCTTCGGCAGGCTGGGCAGACGTAGCTACGATTGCCCCTTGGAATATGTATTTGATTTATGGCGATAAGCAGTTGCTGGCACGTCAGTATCCTTCGATGGTGAAATGGGTAGAATACATGAACAAAAATGCCAAGAACTACCTTTATTCGGGCAGTGTATTTGGCGACTGGTTGTTTTATCAGCCTCGTATGGAAGGTCACACCGAAAAAAATGGCTACACTGACCTCGATTACCTTTCTACTGCTTTCTTTGCATTTTCTACGGATATTTTGCGGCAAACTGCCCAAGTATTGGGTAAAAAAGAAGACGAAGCCAAGTATGCTGCGTTGTTTGCCAACATCAAAGAAGCCTTCAACCGTGAATACGTAGCGGCCTCAGGACGAACCATTTCTGATTCTCAGACTTCGTATGTCTTAGGATTGATGTTCAATCTTTTTAAGGACGAATACAAAAATGCCGCTGCCGCACAGTTGGTCAAAGACATCAAAAGTCGAAACAATCACCTTTCGACGGGCTTTTTAGGAACTCCTTACCTCTGCCATGTACTCAGCGCAACCGGAAATACCAAAGTAGCCTACGACTTATTGTTTCAAGAGACCTATCCTTCATGGTTGTATCCAGTCAAAATGGGAGCCACCACCATTTGGGAGCGTTGGGATGGCATCCGCACCGATACTACGTTTCAAGACGTAGGGATGAACTCTTTTAACCACTATGCCTACGGTGCCATCGGCGACTGGATGTATCGCACCGTGGCAGGCATTGAAATTGGTAAAGCGGGCTACAAACATATTTTGATACAGCCGCAACCTACTGACAAACTAAGTTTTGCAAAAGCCAATTTCAACAGTAGCTATGGCGAAATTGCCTCAGGTTGGGAGCGAAGTAGTTCGGGTATGATACTTTCTGTAAAAATTCCTGCCAATACCACGGCTACCATCAAGATTCCGACCCAAAACGCAAGTAGTGTACGAGAAAGTGGTAATCCAGTCACCAATGCCAAAACCACAGCCTCAGGCGTAGAGGTAGAAGTAGGCTCTGGCGATTATGTATTTGAATTTAACTAATTACTCAGACTCGTCTCTCAACAATTGAAAAGAGGCGTTGAAAATTTACCAATAAATGATTTCTATTGATTACAACCTCAAAACCAGCGATTTAACTGTCAAACTTCAACGATTTTGGGAGCTATCAGGACAAAAAATTAAATCCATTGAGCAGCAATACGATGCGGCTAAAGGTTCGCCAGTTTTTACCATAAAAGGACACTATACAACCCGAGGCTGGACCGAATGGACACAAGGCTTTCAGTATGGTTCGGCCATTTTGCAATTTGATGCTACAGGCGAAACCGATTTTTTGGAAATAGGTAGGCAAAAAACACTCAGTGTCATGGCCCCTCATGTGAGTCATATTGGTGTACACGACCACGGCTTTAACAACGTGAGTACGTATGGAAACTTGCTCCGGCTCATGCACGAAGGCAAAATCTCGCCCAACGCTTGGGAACAGCACTTCTATGAGTTGGCGTTGAAAATCTCAGGAGCTGTGCAAGCCAGCCGTTGGACCAACATCAAGACCGGCGGTTTTATTCATTCATTCAATGGCCCTCACTCCTTGTTTGTGGACACCATCCGCTCGTGTAGAGCCTTGATGATGAGCCACTTACTGGGTCATGTATTCCAAGCAGAAAATGATGTTAAAATTAGCCTTTTAGAGCGAGGTGTTCAGCATATCAAGGCAACCGCCGAGTATTCCGTGTTTTATGGTGAAGGTCGTGACACTTATGATACATGGGGTAGAACAGCCCACGAAAGCGTTTTTAATACCAAAGACGGTAATTTTAGGTGTCCTAACTCTCAACAGGGCTACACGGGTTTTTCGACCTGGACTCGTGGCTTGGCATGGGCCATGCTAGGTTTTGCCGAGGAACTGGAATGTCTCTCTGTTTTTTCGGAAGATGATTTAGCACCCTTTGGTGGGCGAGACAATCTCAGCCAATGGATGTTGAAAGCAGCGAAAGCCACCTGCGATTTTTACATTGCCCATACCCCTACCGACGGGATTCCGTATTGGGATACTGGTGCGCCTCAGCTCTATAAGTTAGGCGATTATCTCAACCAGCCTGCACAAGTGTATAATGATTACGAACCCGTAGATAGCTCGGCGGCGGCTATCGCAGCACAGGGTTTACTTCGATTGGGGCGTTATCTTCAGCAAACCAACGAAACGCTATCGAAAACCTACTGGCAAGCAGGTTTAACGGTCTTGAATACCCTTTTGGATGAACCCTATTTGAGCACACAGGAGAGTCACCAAGGTTTAATTCTCCATTCGATTTACCACCGACCCAATGGTTGGGACTACATTCCAGAAGGCAGTAAAATTCCGCTCGGAGAGTCCAGTATGTGGGGAGACTATCATGCTCGTGAAGTAGCCTTGTATGTTCAGAAAATACTCCATAACGAACCCTATTACCAATTTTTTAATGGGGTCGCCTAGATGGAGTCGCCTAAACGGGATCACCTAGATGGGGTAAATGATACCGATACCGTAGGGGCGTATAGCATACGCCCACCCACAATATACCCAACTCACATTCACCATTAATACAGAAGTAATGAGTACCAAATATAAACCAACTTATTCCAGAGTAGCACAGCTTAAAACTGCCACTGACTTAGCTAACTATTTAACAACCAGTAGTGTAGAGTTACCATTTGATGCTACTTTGTTGCCACCTTCCGAAAGTCCTTTTTACAAAGCTATCCCCCTTAAATCAGGCAAAACTATTGGAAATAGTTTGTGTATTTTACCAATGGAAGGCTGGGATGGGACACTGGATGGTAAACCCTCTGAACACACTAAAAACCGTTGGATAAAATTTGCCGTTAGCGGCGCCAAACTCCTCTTTGGTTGCGAAGCCGTGGCCGTTTCGCATGAAGGCAAAGCAAACCCCAACCAATTGGTTATAAATGAAGCTAATTTTGAAGATTTTGTAGCACTACGGCAATTGATTTTGGATAAACATTCCGAAGCATTTGGCACTACTGAAGACCTTGTGATTGGGCTTCAACTCACCCACTCGGGCCGATTTTGTAAGCCGAATAGCCACAAAAAGTTTGAATCAAAGATTTTGTATGCTCATCCATTTCTGAATCAAAAATTTGGCATGGAGGCCGATTACCCCACCTTGACAGATGATGAAATTGACGGAATCATTGCCGACTATATTGCCGCTGCTGTCTTGGCTCAAAAAGCGGGTTTCGATTTTGTGGACATCAAGCATTGTCATGGGTATTTGGGGCATGAGTTTTTAAGTGCCATTGACCGTCCGGGTAAGTATGGCGGTAGTTTTGAGAATCGGACTCGTTATCTTCGCAATATCGTAGAAGGCATCCGTCAAGCTGCGCCGGGCTTAGAAATGGGAATCCGACTAAGTGCTTTTGACTTTTTGCCTTTCAAAAAAGGAGTTAATGAAGTGGGGGAACCTGAAAAAATGGAGCACTATCCCTATGCTTTTGGGGGTAGTTCGGATGGCTTACACCTCGATTTAACAGAGCCAAAAGCATTCCTCCAATTAGCTCAAGACCTTGGTATTCAACTTATTTGTATTACAGGAGGCAGTCCCTACTACAACCCCCACTTAATGCGTCCAGCTTTGTTTCCACCATCAGATGGCTATTTGCCACCCGAAGAGCCACTAGCTGGAGTAAAACGTCAAATTGATGTTACTAATGCTTTGAAAAAAGAATTTCCCGAACTGGTCATCATTGGTTCGGGATACTCCTATTTGCAAGAATGGCTACCGCATGTAGGGCAGTATGTGTTACGGAACAACATGGCCGATTTGATTGGCTTTGGTCGCATGGTTTTGTCGTATCCGACCATGCCTGCTGATATGCTTGCAGGAAAGTCATTGACTCGCAATCTCATTTGTCGTACGTTTTCGGATTGCACTACAGCCCCCCGGAACGGCTTAATTTCAGGCTGTTACCCTTTAGATCCAGTTTATAAAAAGTCAGCAGAAGCCGACCAACTTAAAGCGGTTAAAGAGGCGCTATGAAAAAAGTAGCATTCATCACAGGTGGGACTCGGGGCATTGGCTTAGGCATTGCCGAACAGTTAGCTCAACTTGGCTTTCATTTGGCTATCAATGGGGTACGTGAGCCGGCCTTGGTACAGGACGTCGTTAAGCACCTCCAACAGTGGGGTAGCAAGGTCATTTATTGCCAAGGTGATGTAGCATCAAGCGAAGCACGAGCGTCAATGCTCCAGCAGATTAGAACCCAGTTTGGGCGCTTAAATATCTTGGTCAACAATGCAGGCGTAGCACCCAAAGTGCGGAATGACCTATTAGCTACCACCGAAGATAGCTATGATTTTGTGTTAGACACCAACTTAAAAGGCCCTTTTTTCTTGACACAAGCCGTGGCCAACTGGATGATTGAACAAAAGAATGAAAACCCTGATTTTGAAGGAAGTATCATCACCATCTCGTCCATTTCGGCTACGGTAGCATCTATAAATCGGGGAGAATATTGCATTTCGAAAGCAGGTTTAGGCATGCTCACCCAGCTTTTTGCCGCCCGCTTGGGCGAGTTCCAAATACCAGTATATGAGGTTCGCCCTGGAATTATCAAAACAGACATGACAGCAGGAGTGACAGAAAAATACGACCAACTCATCTCGAACGGCCTTACGGTTCAGCCTCGATGGGGCTATCCTTCTGATATTGGCAAAGCAGTAGCTGCCATCGCTCAAGGTTCATTTCTTTATTCGACGGGACAAGTGTTCATGATAGATGGTGGACTTACTTTAGCCCGATTATAAGTACAGTTACCGCTAGAATTCTACACCTCAAATCGCTCATTATCAACCTCTAAAACCAATAAAAACCGATGGAAAATTCACTGTTTTCTCGAAGAAAATTTATTAAAGCTACGGCGGCAAGTTCCGCCGCCTTGGCTATTCCAACCATTATTCCATCCAGTGCTTTTGGGGCTAACGACCGCCTGAGGGTAGCAGTCATTGGGATTAATGGTCGAGGCAAAGACCATATCGGAGGCTTCATGAAACTCGAAAATGTAGAAGTGGCTACCCTATGTGATGTGGATAAAGTGGTCTTACAAAATGGGGCTAATGAGTTTGAGAAAAAGTATAACAAAAAAGTTGCTACTGAACAAGACCTCCGCAGGGTTTATGAAGACAAAACCATTGATGCGGTGAGCATTGCCACACCTAACCACTGGCATGCCTTAGCAGCCATTTGGGCCTGCCAAGCAGGCAAAGATGTGTACGTCGAAAAGCCAGCAAGCCATAACTTTTACGAAGGTAAAAAACTCGTGGAAGCTGCCGCCAAATACAACCGAATCGTACAGCATGGTGTGCAGCTCCGAAGCTCAGTAGCCATACAAGAAGCCATTAAGCATTTGCGAGATGGTCTCATTGGCAAAGTCTATATGGCTCGTGGCACAGTCTATAAATGGCGGCCTGACATTGGCAATTTAGGTACATCGGCTGTGCCAGAGGGCTTGAATTGGGATTTGTGGCAGGGGCCTGCACCGGTTCGAGAATTCAGCAAAAACTACGTGCATTATAACTGGCATTGGTTTTGGGATTATGGTAACGGCGACATTGGCAATCAAGGTATTCACGAAACTGACCTGTGCATGTGGGGTTTGGATGTTGGATTACCTGAAATTATTTCCTCGTCAGGGGGTAAATTTCTCTGGAACGACTGCAAAGAAACGCCCGAAGTGCTTACCTCGTCCTACATTTATCCTAAAGAAGGCAAAATCATTGAGTTTGAAGTACGTCCTTGGATGACTAACAAAGAAGATGGTGTAGAGGTCGGTAATATTTTCTACGGCGACAAGGGTTATATGGTGATTAACGGGTATTCTGACTACAAGACTTACCTGGGCCGAAACCGTGAACCTGGTCCTACTCGCAACGCTGGTGGCGACCACTATAAAAACTTTGTAGAAGCCGTGCGTGCACACAATAAAGCCCTGCTCAATGGCCCAGTCGAAACCGCCCACCAAGCAGCTGCTTTGGCACATTTGGGCAACATTTCCTATCGTTTAGGGCGTACCCTAAAATTTGACCCACAAAAAGAACAATTTATTGGGGACAAAGAAGCCAACGCCATGCTCACACGCAAGTACCGAGCGCCGTATGTAGTACCTGATAAAGTGTAATGAAAGGGCTATGTGTTCTGTTGGCGACACTATAATTGGCAAAGGCATTGCCAAGCTGGTGTCTCCACGATAGCCTTCAAGCTACCATAGTGTCAGCAAGCGGCGGCCGCTCCAGTCTGAAGAAGAGAGCCGCCGTCGCTTCGACACGAACATAAATCAACGTAATCTCTGACCTTTACCCCTCATGTCTCAACCGAAACGTACACTGGTACAACACCTGCTTCAGATCCCTGTTATTGTAGCTGCACTTGGCTATTTAGTTGATATGTACGACTTATTTTTGTTTAGCGTAGTACGAGTTCCTAGTTTAAAAGCCCTGCAAATCCCTGAAGAATCGCTCCTGCCCAAAGGTGTCTTTATCCTCAATATGCAGTTGGCAGGTTTACTTATAGGAGGCGTGCTTTGGGGCGTACTGGGTGACAAAAAGGGACGACTTTCAGTATTGTTTGGTTCAATTACATTATATTCTCTGGCTAACATTGCGAACGGAATGGTCACGTCTTACGAGCAATACGCCTTCTTACGTTTTGTGGCAGGAATTGGCTTGGCTGGCGAACTTGGTGCCGGCATCACCCTAGTTTCGGAAGTATTGCCCAAAGAAATCAGAGGCTATGGTACCACCGTAGTGGCCACAATGGGACTTCTGGGAGCCATTGCTGCCAATTTTGTGGCCGATTGGTTCGACTGGCGCATTTCGTATTTTGTTGGTGGAGGTATGGGCATCTTGTTACTGATTTTACGAATCAACGTCTTTGAATCTGGCTTGTACTTACATACCCGCCAAACGCAGGCAAAACGTGGCAATTTCTGGATGTTACTTAACAACAAACAACGACTCGGCAAATACCTTCTTTCTATTTTGGTTGGAATCCCGATTTGGTTCGTCACAGGTATTCTGATGACTTTCTCGCCAGAATTTGGCAAAACGATGGGACTGCCTGAACCAGTTTTGGCAGGCAAAGCCGTTATGATGGCCTTTTCGGGTCAAGTGATTGGTGACATTATCAGTGGACTCGGAAGCCAGTATTTACAAAGTCGTAAGAAAATTATGGCTATTTTTATTTTGCTTTCGTTCAGTTTCATGTTAGTATATCTGCTGTTTCCGGTTCAAAGCAACCAAGGCTTCTATATCATTTGCTTTTTGCTAGGGCTTTGCAATGGCTACTGGACCATTTTTATCACCATTGCAGCCGAACTCTTTGGCACCAATCTTCGGGCTACCGTAGCTACTTCTGTTCCAAACTTTGTTAGAGGTACTGCTATTATTTTCACGACAATTTTTGTGGCTTTAAAACCTTCCTTGGGTATTATCAATGGTGCGCTCGTAATCGGTGTTACTTCCGTACTCATTGCACTTGTTTCCTTATTTTTCTTAGAAGAAACTTTCAAAAAAGACTTGGATTATATCGAATAGCTGAGAGAAGTTCAAGGAGTGGATAGACGAAGTTTTTCTATTGTTAACTAATTTTTTATCTCCAAAGACATTATGGCAATGCAGTTCCCTTGAAATACGCTTGCAGGTCTGCCGTAAGAAACATTAGCGTACCTAACCGATGATAAACTACCGAATTGAACAGTCAACTGAGAAGAAATTAATGGGTAAACGACTCGTCATGAGTCATGCTGACTATAAAGTAGGCGAGCTTTGGAAAAGCTTTCTGCCACGGCGAAAAGATATTACCAACCCCTTGAAAAACGAGCTAATTTCAGTGGTGATTTACCAGCCTCAGCATTTTTTGAAATTTAGTCTGAGCAACGAATTTGAAAGGTGGGCAGCTATTGAAGTGTCCAACTTTGACACAATGCCTCCTGATATGGAAGTATTAATTATCCCAAGTGGTCTCTATGCTGTTTTTGAATACAAAGGTTTGAATACCGACCCTTCTATTTTTCAGCATATTTTTGGAGCTTGGTTGCCAAAATCTGAATACCTCTTAGACGACAGGCCTCATTTTGAGGTGTTGGGCGATAAATACAAAAACAACGACCCAACCTCTGAAGAAGAAATCTGGATACCCATTAAGCCCAGAGAATGATGTGTGCTACTACTTCTGAAATTGTACCATCGCCCACAACCACCCTAAGTTACTATGAATAATCCTGATTCTTCTCCAATGACTAAATGAGTCCAGTAAAAACACCTCCTTTTGAGCAACATTAATCATGCAAACACCCAACCAAACAGCAGTTTTAGACAGCGGTCCTTTTTATCATGGAACCAAAGCGAACCTACAAGTTGGCGATTTGCTAACGGCAGGATTCGGATCCAATTACTATCCCGAGGTCATCATGAATCATATTTATTTTTCAGCGTTGGTCCAAGTAGCAGGTCTTGCTGCTGAGTTAGCCCGAGGAGAGGCACCAGCCCGTGTATATATCGTGGAACCAACTGGAACTTTTGAAAATGACCCCAACGTAACCGATAAGAAATTCCCCGGCAATCCGACACGTTCCTACCGCAGTCAAGCCTCTTTAAAAATCGTAGGCGAAGTGACTGATTGGAAAAGGCTTACGCCCGAAGAACTTCAAAAATGGAGAGAAAATATCGAGAAGTTAAGAACAGACCCTAACGCCGAAATCATCAACTAAAAGTCTTACCGTTTTACTCCGTTGAGAATAGGCAAACCCAAAAATCCCATTGCATGAATGAGCTTATTCTTGATGGCGCTGTCCTAAAAATTTACTATCATCACCTTGATAACCAACGGCCAACGCTTATCTTTCTGCACGATTCACTCGGTTGTATTGCTTTATGGAGGGATTTCCCTAACCAGTTAGGTGTACTTACCCAATGTAATGTACTGGTGTACGACCGCCAAGGGTATGGACAATCAAGCCCTTTCGGCTCAGACAAACGGCAGCAGGACTACTTGGAAAAAGAAGCGGACGTTCTGCAACTTATTCTTGAGAAATATCATATCCAACAAGCCTTTTTATTTGGTCATAGCGATGGCGGCTCCATTGCATTGATAGCCGCAGCTAAGTATCCAACTCGTATCAAAGGCATCATGACCGAAGGGGCTCACATTTTTGTAGAAGAAATTTCGCTACAAGGTATCCGAGCAGCTGTTGAAGCCTATCACAAAACCAACCTGAAAGAAAAACTGCACAAATACCACCGTACCAACACCGATGGAGTCTTTTGGGCATGGGCCGAAACTTGGCTCAAACCGGAATTCCAGTCCTGGAATATCGAGCATTTTCTGCCTCAAATTACATGTCCGATATTGGTGATTCAGGGCGAAGCCGACGAGTACGGGAG
Organism: Spirosomataceae bacterium; assembly: GCA_046329195.1. GTDB lineage: Bacteria > Bacteroidota > Bacteroidia > Cytophagales > Spirosomataceae > JAXLVB01. The sequence continues at coordinate 1,866,093 of JAXLVB010000002.1, forward strand.
CCTTGCTCAAGTGCAAGGTATTGTTCGACAAGTAGCAGGTCAAGCACATGCGTTTATTGTACCTGCCGCTGGGCACAGCCCCCACAAAGAAGCTCCCGCAGTTGTACTTGAACGATGTGTTGAATTTGTCCAAAATTTATGATTGTTCCCGAACTAAGTACATACGGTCTTGACAACCAAAATAAATGATGTCTTATCATCTAACTCAGTAAAGAGGTCTCATATTACAATTTGAGACGTAGCAAATCATCATTTGGGGCGAAAACAGGCTCCTACAGGCTGCAATTTTGTGTCATCATTTTTCAAAACACAAAATTTATGAAAACGGCACTTCAAAAAACACTCGCCTTTTTTCTGGTTGTCATCAGCACATCTGTTCATGCCCAAGTTCTCCTCAAACCGGCGGAAATACTTCCCGCTGTGGGTAGTTGGCAAGGCACACTAACCTATCTGGACTACACTTCACATAAAAAAACAGTCATTCCTACCACCCTCGATATTGAACAAATCAGTAGTGATGTATTTACATTTTCGTATCAATTTCCCAAAGAGTCCCATGCCAAATGGACTGATACGATAGCCATTTCAAAAGATGGCTTATGGTTTGGCAAAGAGAAAATTGTGGCCAACCATCCTCTAGCCGACGGCTCGCTCGAACTTGTAACTGAACAATTAGGGAAAGATGACAGCAAACCAGCTTGGCTCCGCCGCACCTATACTATCGCTCCAAATCGGTACATTATCCGTAAAGACGTACAGTATATAGGTTCAACCGAATGGCTCAATCGTCATGAGTTTCGTTATGAAGTTCGGGCAAGAATCTTAAGTCCACAACAGATGAAAGCCGACTTGGCGCTTCTAAAAACCACTTGGGAGCAGATTCACCCTGGACTTTATCGCTACAATACCAAAGCCCAAATTGACGGTTATTTCAAGGAATTGGATGCTAAAACTAACATCCCATTAGAGCAACGAGCGTTTTTTATACTCATTTCGCAACTCAATATCAAACTCAACTGTGGACATAGTTTTGTGAGTTATTACAACAACAAACGTTTACTCAAAAACAACCTGTATTCTACTGTTTTTATTCCCGTATTGTTTCGAGTAGTTGATGGGAAATTAATTATCACCCACAACCTAACAAACCATCAACACCTAAAATTGGGCGATGAAATTACGGCTATCAATGGCATTAGCATACCAACTATTATTGACAGCCTACTCACTGTAAGCAAGGCCGATGGCCGCAATAGCTTGAATAAGAAGTTAGACAATATCACGTTTCATCCTAGAGATATTTATTCCGACCATTACACCTTGTTTGATATTTTCTTCCCATTATTTTTCAAAAAAGACTTGAATGACAAGCCCTTCGTGCTACAAATCAAGTCGGTGTCAGGCTCTCAAACTACCTTAGTAGTGGAGGGGCTTTCAAAAGAAGCTCGGCAAGCAAAATTTATTGAAAAATATGGCGATATTCCCAGAAACGAAAACTCATGGAACGTAAAAGCCATTGATAACCAAACGATTGTATTTCGTTTGGGTGATTTTGCTACTTACAACTGGAAATTTGATTTTCATAAATACCTCGACAGTGTTTTTGCGGTTATCAACCAAAAAGGTTACAAAAACCTCATCGTTGATATTCGTCAAAATGAAGGAGGGGCCGACGAAGCTCGTGACGCTGTGTTGAGTTATCTAACGCCAAAAAGCCTTGGATGTGCCAGTCCGTATCGGCGTCTCTACCGTTACAATGCAATCCCTGATAGCCTACAAGGTTATTTGGATAGCTGGGATGACAATTTCAAAAAACCGAAGCCTGATTCTTTGTTTCTGAGAACTGCTGATGGATTTTATGAAAGCCGGAACCCGGGTAAATGTGAGGAGATTTTGCCTAAATCTAATTTTTTTAAAGGTAAAATTTACCTCATCACTGATGTAACCAATAGTTCGGCTACCTTCATCATGGCTGATGTTTTTAAGAACCACCACCTTGGTACTCTAGTGGGAGAAACAACAGGTGGTACGCAACAAGGTATCAACGGCGGAGAATTATTTTTCTTTTACTTGCCCCATTCTCATATCGAAATGGACTTACCGCTGATTTATCAAGCTCCTGCCTCTGCTCGTGCCGACCAAGGAATCATACCCGACTTCGAAGTCAAAACTACGGCCAGCGACCTCGCTCAAAAGCGAGATGCCCAACTGGAGTTTATTTTGACAAAACTTATTAAGAAGTAAAAGGTCGTGTTCAAGGAAACACACATCTATCCTGCAAACAGGCACACTTCCCACAAACCCATTGATTATTAAACCATTATGCTTCTACCTAGCTAATTTAACATGCCGCTGCTCAATAGAATTAAATCACATAAACCATCGTTGGTAGGATTATGTTTATTGAAACGTAGTTCATTAGAAATTAAACTCCTCCAAGTCGAAAAAGAAAAAGCCGAAATAGAAGCAAAGTATTGGCGAGAACGGCAAATCCAATAAGTAGTTGGATGTATATTTTTCGTTATATTTGAAAAAACAAATAGCTATGGAAACTCTTGTGCTAACCCCAAGCGAATACGAAGTAGAACGTGGAAAACCCATGCCCAGCAAAAATCATTCTTTCATTCAAGCAAATCTTGTATTTGAACTAACCGTTCGTTATCGAGAACAATATCGTTTTGGATCTGAGATGTCGCTTCGCTTAGACGACTGGGCGGCTGTGCCCGATGTTTGCATTTATCCAACGATGCCTTTAGACATCCTGCACGATGAAATCAGCATGACTACTCCACCCCTGTGTACGGTCGAGATTCTGTCGCCTACCCAAAGCCTGACCGAACTCATCACCAAAGCTGAAAAATACCTGCAATTGGGTGTACAGTCGTGTTGGTTGGTGATTCCTGAGTTTAAAAATATTTATGTCTTTGACCAACACCTCAATTACGAAATCTACCGAGCACACGATACCCTACAAGACCCCGTTTTGTCTATTTCGCTGCCTCTTCAAGGCGTTTTTGTGTAGCTCTCAATGCGGTAACTTATCTTTGACATACCCATAGCACCATGTGCCCAACACCGCACTAAATAGCGTAACCGCAATAGAACCATAGCCACCACCAATTTGAGCATAGAGTGGTCCGGGGCAAGCTCCTGTAATAGCCCAACCCAAGCCAAATAGCAACCCACCGTAAATCAATCCTTTATGGAATTTCTTAGGCGTAAGTTCGATGGCTTCGCCCGATATGGTTTTTACTTTTAGTTTTTTCAACACCAACACCGAGACCATCCCAACCACTACGGCGCTACCAATTACGCCATACATGTGAAAGCCTTGGAGTCGGAACATCTCTTGAATACGAAACCATGAAATGATTTCGCCCTTCACAAACACAATACCGAACAGCAAACCCACCACGGCATATTTGAGATTTGACAAACCCGTATCGGTGTGCTTGAGGTCGCTGGGGTTGTCGCAAGAAAACTCGTCGAGCCCTGTTTCCTGGAGAGAGGTATAGTTATTTTCCATGTGTTAATTCTTTGAATTAGAAGAGTTTAAATAAGAGAGGCAACAAAACAAACGTCGAGAACATCCCGCCAACCATAAAGCAAATAGTGGCTACCAGCGAGGGCCATTGCAAATTGGCCAAACCTGTAATTGAATGTCCCGACGTGCAACCGCCTGCGTAGCGAGTACCAAAACCTACCAAAAAACCACCTAACACATAGAAAATCAACCCTTTGATACTAAATAGACTCTCCATCGAAAACAAATCTGATGGCATCAATCCACTGAATTGCGTAACGCCCAACTGCTTTAAATCTTCGATGGTCTGGCTCGATACCTGCACAGGTTCGGGATTAGCCAGCCACTGATTGGCAATAAAGCCACCAATCACTATGCCTCCTACAAAATAAAAACTCCAAACATGTTCTCGCCAATTGTAACTAAAATAAGGCAACTTCGTTGGAATGCACGCCGCACACAAATGCCGCATTGATGACGAAATGCCAAAGGCTTTATTCCCTAAAATCAACAAAGCTGGTACCACCAGCCCAATCAGAGGCCCCACCACATACCAAGGCCAAGGTTGTCGTAAATAGTCCATGAAATTCATTGTAGTAAAGATTAAGGCGTTTTGAATAGGTTAAAAAACCAGATGGGTAGAGGTATTCTTTATAGCCGTTGTGCTACGATATGATTAGCAATTTTCTCTGAATCCATTTTGATATTTCGCAAAATACCACTCAATGGAATAGAGAACCCGCAAAAATACAAATCCTTAAAAGCAGGATTATCAGACCATAGGTCTTTTGGATAGCCCCGTTCGTTGAGTAAATCCTGAGCATTTTCGACAAAATCTTCTACTTGAGCTCGATAGCCCGTACAAACAATCACCGCATCAAAAGCCTCAGTTTGGCCATCCACAAATGTCACTGAATTTTGGTTAAACTGCTTCACATCAGGCCGAATCAACACCTTACGTTGTTTAATTAAATCAAGTGTACCAATGTCAATGATGGGTACTTTACCAAAGCGGCGAAGTTGCTCCGACGGAGCATATGGTGAGGGTTGGAGACCATAAGGCGTCAAATCACCAATGGTGATTTTTTGAATCCGCTTCGCAATAAAATCATAGACCGAAGGGGGTAATTTGCCCAATAGAATAGCCGTCCGTTGCGCTGGGCGGCCCGCTACGTCACGTTTGATAAAATTGACGGGACTCCGTACCGAAATCGTCGGACTAGCGCCGTTTTCATACAAATCCAATGCTAATTCGGCACCCGTATTACCAATGCCAATGATGAGTACTTTTTGCCCTGCATAGGGTTTGCCATTTCGATATTGACAACTATGCACAATGCTCCCCTTGAAGTGCTCTTGCCCTAACCACTGCGGCTGGTAAGGCACTCGATTATAGCCTGTTGCTATGATGACTCGCTTTGACTCAAACTTTCCTTGTGACGTTTCGGTAACCCACCCCTCTCCTACTCGCTTCACCGATTTCACTTCTTGATTAAACAAAACAGAAAGCCCCATTTGACTCACGTAGTTTTCCCAATAAGCAATGATTTCTGAACGGCTTACATAAACAGGGTAATCGGCAGGCATATCCCAATGTGGCAAACCAGAGTGTTCTTTAACGGTGTGAAGATGCAATCGGTCGTAATGGAGGTGCCACGAGTGCCCAACTTGAGCCGACTTTTCGAGCAACACAAAGGGAATATTTAATTGCTTGAGGCGTCCAGCCATTGCTAAACCCGCTGGACCTGCGCCTATGATTAATGTATCGGTAGTGGGCATACTTGTCGGTCAGTTGTAGTAGGGCAGTCAAAAAGGTACTCTTCAGCTACTAATCAGTCCTTCTTTCGGTTCATTCCCAACGCTTTCAGCATCCAATTGGGGAGTGGTTTTTCAGGATTCCGATTGCTCAAATTTAAGTAAATTCCAAAACGTTTAAAAATTGGCACTTTATGCGTTTCTACAAATTCAATGAGTGTGCCATCGGGGTCTTCGATGTACGAAAATCGCCCGCCAGCATCGCCCATATCAAAAGTATTGGCACTATCTACCGTAAACGGGAAACCCATCTCGGCACATGTGACTTTGAGGGCATCCATGTTGGCAACGTCAAAGCAGAGGTGAATAAACCCTAAATCGCCCCAAAAGCGGTTTTCAAACATGCGAACAGGCTCACGGTCAAGCGCTTGAACGAGTTCGAGTTCGCTACTGCCAAGCAATCGGCTAAAAGCTCCTTTGCGAGGTTGGGCATGGCGTAGTAATACTCTTCGAAAACGCTGGCTGCCTCCGGCCAACAGGCTCAAATCGTCAAACTGGCCCGACTGATCATATACCACTTGATCATATCCTAAAATATCTCGATACAAACGAAGCGATTTTTCAATATCGGTAACGCCTAGCATGGCACCATACACGCCACCAGTTGGCTTTTTAGATTGCTGAAACCAATCTTGCCCTTCGGTAAGTTGAAACAAATTGCCTGATTCATCATTTACGTAAAACACCTTGTTGCCATCGGGTAGTTGGCTAATACTAATGTTTTTCATACCTTTTTCAGTAAAATAGGCATGTGTTTGCTCTACGTTTTGGCATTTGATTTTAGTAGCAAACACGCCCAAATCGCCCACCTGTATGGTTATATCGGCAGCTTGAGGCTTTCGGCATACATACTGCCAAATTTCTAAACCTCCACCGCCTTGCATGTTCAAAGCAATAATGGCATGACGAGTGCGAGATTCCCCACCCGTATAGCGTAACATCAGGTTGGCCACGGCCTTATCGTCCACTACGGGGACATCTGTTCCAAAAAATTTACGATACCAAGCCCAACTTTTGTTGGCGTCTGACACGCCAATTCCCACTTGCTGAATTCCACAGATATAATAAGGCACTGACATAAAATTTTTTCTTTTTAGTTAGATGGATAAGCAATTAGATAATTTTTCTCAGCATTGCCAAATACATATTGCCTTAATTGGATAAAATCCAAATTTTAATTGGTTTCTGAAAATTATCTCTTACTCCACTTACGTAACGAATTTTCAAACAGTTGCTTGTCTTTGCCATTCAAATACTATACTTGGAGTATGTGATTGAATCTACAAACTTTTTTAATTTCAAGGCTACAAAAAAAGCGTTAGGGGATACCTAACGCTTCTCAAAAAATGAATTCAGGCTTTTAAAACTTACTAGCAGCCAAGTACTTGTAACTAATTTCGATGCTTTCGAGCGGAGGACGTTTACAAACGTCTTGCTCTACCATAAAATGCTTAGCTCCAGCAGCTTGAGCCACTGCAAATATCCGTTTGAAATCAATAGTGCCTCTTCCCACTTCGGCAAATGCTTTCTCAGGGGTATTTTCCATATCTTTGATATGCCAGAGCGGAAAACGCCCTGCATGTTTTTTCATGAATTCCACAGGGTCATGGCCTGCTCTTGTTACCCAATACAGGTCGAGCTCCATCTTTACCAAGTTTTTGTCAGTATTGCCTAAGATGATGTCAATTGGCAATTGGCCTTCTAACTGCTGAAATTCAAAGTCGTGGTTGTGGTAGCAAAACTGGATGCCGCTTTTCTTGCAAACCTCTGCCGACTTGCTAAAAAGGTCAACAAATCGCTTGTAGTCATCGAGTTTTTTGCGCTCGTTGGGAAACAAATATGCACAAACCATATACTGATGCCCTAATTCGGCGGCATCTTCAACGGCTTTTTCCCAGCCGTTGAGCAACGTTCCCTTGAGGTTCTTGTCGTGGTTGCCAGTAGTATAATGTCCACTTGGCGACGACAACCCCAGGTCGCTCAACAGCGCTTTGAAGTCTTTGGTTGACTTGCCATAAAATGCCCCATTGCCATAGCCAGCTAGCTCAACTTCTTTGTAGCCGATACCCGCTACCTTTCGGAGCGTCCCTTCCAAGTCCTTGCCAATGTCGTCTCGGACGGTGTAGAGCTGGAGGCCAATTTTTTTGAGTACGGGCGCAGCAGTAACCCCATTGTTCAGAGAGGCTATCGCCGCAGAAGCCCCTATCGTTTTTAGAAAATGACGGCGTGTTTGCATGTTTAACAAAGGTTTAGAGTTTTCGTATTTTGATATTACGGTACCATACTTCGTCGCCGTGGTCTTGTAAGCAGATACGGCCTATTTTGAAGGTACCGAAGTCTTTCCACGCCTTAAATTTACTCTTGGCAATCATTTCCTTCCACTGTTCGTTGAACATCTCAAATTCAACTACCTTGGTGCCGTTGAGGTAAAATTCGCTCTTGCCTTTGTTCACCACCAAGCGCACTTGATTCCATTCGCCAACAGGCTTTACCGTTTCGGTACTACACGAAATCATGTCGTACAAGTCGCCCGAGCGGTGCGTTTTGATTTTGCCATCGGGGTGGCCGTCGTTGTCCAAGACCTGCATTTCGGGACCTGTGTAGTAAGGAGCACCATACTTGGAGTCCTCTTTTACATTAAACATAATACCACTATTAGCGTTTTTGGCCACTTTCCACTCCAACGACAATTCGTAATTCTCAAATTCTTCATCCGTAATGATGTCGCCAGCGGTAGCTCCATTGCGCATGTCTTTGCCCATGAGCATCATGGCGCCGTCGTGTACCATCCAGGCAGAGCCTACTTCTTTGCCATTGTATTTATGCCATCCGGCAAAGGTTTTTCCATCAAACAAGAGTTTCCAGCCTTGTTTTTCTTCTTTTTTAGTGAGTGTGGGTGTTTGCGCAAACGAGCTGGTGGCGCAGAAGGCTGCCAAGCCAATTGTCAGTAATTTGTTCATGTTTAAATAGTAAAGTTTTGAATTTTAGATAGTTAACTAGCCTTAAACCCATCCTCTCTCTTGATATTGACGAAACCCAACGGCCAAAGCCGATTCGATATGCGTCAACAAGGTAGCATCTATATGCTGTAGGTGAAAACACGTTTTTCCTTTTAGTAGCTTGAGTAAGGCTGGGTCTAGCAAGTTTTTTTGGTCAGGCTCTGCATAGATGGGCATAAAATAAAACCCAACGTAATTGCTTTTCACCACCAACGAAGCAAAGTACATTTCGCTACGCTTTTGGCCAAATGCAATTACTTCTTTGTGCGACCAAAGATCGTAGTTACCTTCCACATCGGCATGAGCTGTCAGCGGAGGTTCATAACGCTGGAGAAGAGGCTTAACCGCCCGAAAAATGGCTAATAATTCTTCAGGGGTTTGTTTTTTAGCCATAGGTATAGAGTTTTCCGAAAGGTCTGAAAATTATCTAACTGTTGCAAAAAGTCTGAAAAACTTTATGACACTCCTACTCAATCAGCCTGCTAGCAAACTCTTGATTTTCAAGATTTCAGCAGAAAATCAAATCTAAAATAGCATTTTCTGCAAGGTATTATCCTTGCAATAATTGAGTCTTCCGAACCATTCTTACGATTGATTCCGAATCGTTTAACGCCGCTATCTCGTGAAGTGGTATCCATTTTACATCTTTTGATTCGAACGAAACTACCACTGGCTGCTGTGGATCGGCTTCAAACAAAAACCGAACATCATAATGATAATGAGCAGGTTCCGTTTTTCGCTCTGGGATAAGATGGACGTCCACATCAAAAATCGAAGTAGCCATCGCCTTCACCATTAGCCCTGTTTCTTCTTCAGCTTCTTTAAGGGCCACTCGCAATACATCGGCATCCCCGTCGCAATGACCGCCAGGTTGAAACCATCGGTTCAGCTTCTGATGATGTACCAACAAAGCCTGTTCACGAGCCGCATCGACAATCCATGCAGAACCCGTAACATGGCCTATCAGCAGGGTGCGTTCAAAGCAATTGGGATGCGCTTGTACAAACGTGAGGGTTTCTTGAGTCATTGATGCCTCCAGTGCATCTGAAGGTTGGTGTTGTTGTAGCAATTGAAGTAGCTCGTTTCGGTGCATAAAGACGATGTTGTTGGTCGAAGTTTACAAACTGTTCAACGAAATTCTGATTTTTGAACTATTTTCCCAGTATTTTTGACCAAAATATCTCTATTCAATACCAAACTTACTAACTCATTTTTCACTAATGAACAAACTAACGTACTCACTATTAGCACTATGTTGCTTTGTTGTGTTACAGGCATCTGCTCAAATTCGTACGCCTGCTCCAAGCCCAGGCTCAGTCTTGAAACAAGCAGTTGGGGTGACCGACATTACAATTGACTATTCTCGCCCCAGCATGAAAGGCCGTAAGATTTTTGGGGAATTGTTAGGCTACGGCAAAGTATGGCGTACTGGCGCTAACCAATCTACAAAAATTGAGTTTTCGACCGACGCCCTATTTGAAGGCCAAAAAGTACCTGCTGGCAAATACGCCATCATGAGTATCCCGGGTCAGAGCGAAACGTCTGTTATCTTGACCAAAGATTTATCAGTAACCGAACAGTCATATGCTGCTGATAAGGATTTGGTAAAGGTAAATGTAAAAACCACAGAATGTTCACTTACTCAGTCGTTTACCATTGACCTATCGGATGTAACAGACAGTACAGCCAACTTAAATTTCTACTGGGAGCGCACCAAATTTACGGTAAAGTTAGAAGTACCTACTTCATCGTTGGTGGACAAGAGCATCGAAACGGCTACTGCCAGCAGTTCAAACCAAATGACTACGGGTGCTAACTATCTGTTGGGCAAGGGTAAAAACTTAGACAAAGCCCTCAGCATGATTAATTCGGCTGTGAGCATGGGCGAAAACTTCCGCAACATCTGGACCAAAGCCCAGATTTTGGCCAAACTAGGCAATTTTGCCGAAGCACTTCCACTGGCCAAAAAGGCAATGGAGTTGGGCAATAGTGACACCTCGGGTTCATTTAGTTTCTTTAAAGATGCCATCCAAAAAGGAGTTGACGAATATGCTTCTAAGATTCCGGCTGTAGTACCAATGCCCGGAAAGAAGAAAAAATAAAAAACTCCATTACTCTTTAGATAGCCAAAAAGCTATCTGAAAGGTAGGTGAAAAAATCAAAAACCTCTTGATACAAAACAGGTTCGGCCAAAAGACCGAACCTGTTTTTTTATGTTCTGATAATTGAGCAAAGTCAAAACTACCTTACTGTTTTATTCCGCTATGGCTATCTTATTACCATTGACTTGCGCCAGCACCCAAGCAATGCCCATGACCAGCAAACAGCCAATAACATTGAGCCACAAAAAGGCCGTTAAGTCAAGCCACCAACAAGCCACTACCAGCACCTCGGCTACGATTGCCGCCCAAAACACCGCTGCCCCCTTGATGGACTTCATATAAAAAGCCACCATGAAAATACCCAAAATCACCCCATAAAATAACGAACCCAGGATATTGACGGCTTCTATCAAATTGCCAACTTTATTGGCATAAAAAGCCACTAAAATACAAAATCCCCCCCAGCCAACAGTAATCCACCGAGAGGCTGCTAAATAATGCGAATCTGAGCCGTGTTCGTTGATAAGTCGCTTATAGACATCTACTACTGAGGTAGAAGCTAACGAATTGAACGCCGACGCCAAAGAGCCCATTGCTGCCAAAAAGATGATGGCCATCAACAAACCTACGAGTCCTTTGGGGAGGTAACGAATCACAAAATTCAAGAATATATAATTGGTATCGTTTACGTCAGCCTTAGCATCGTTTTTCTTGATGAGTTCAATGGCCTGAGTGCGCAGACTATCGGCGTGTTGTTGGGTACTCAGCATAGCCTGTTGCGAAGCTTCAATGGCTTGCGGATTCTCGGTTTTGAGCGCATCTACCAACGATAACACTTGGGCTTGTTTTTGCTTAAAGACACCAGCGTATTCTTGTTCAATGTGTTTGAAGTCATCAGCTACGGCACTACTTCGTACTTTTTCTAACTCAACTCGATTAAAAAAAATCGGAGCAGGGTTGTATTGATAAAAAGCAAATACCATCGCTCCCAGCATCAAAATCAAGAACTGCATCGGGATTTTCACAATGCCGTTTAGGAGTAATCCCAATTTGCTTTCGCCAATGTTTTTGCCCGTTAAGTAACGCCCTACTTGTGATTGGTCTGTCCCAAAATACGAAAGCTGTAAGAAAAATCCCCCAATCAAGCCAGACCACACATTGTACTGATTACGCCAGTCAAAGTTAAAGTCCAACACCTTGGTTTTGCTCATTTTGCCAGCTATCTGCAAGGTTTCGGTAAAACCTACCGATGGCGGCATGAGTTTAACAATCATCACCCCTGCTACAAACATCCCAGCAAAAATCACAGCCATTTGCAGTACTTGCGTGTAAGACACTGCCTTAGTACCTCCATATACGGTATAGCCAATGACCAAACCTCCCATTAGCAAAGTGGTGTAATTGATGTTGATGTCAAGAATAATAGACAGAATAATAGAGGGGGCATAAATAGAAATCCCAGTCGAGATGCCTCGCTGAACCAAAAACAAAAACGAAGTAAGGGTTCGGGTTTTGAGGTCAAAGCGTTTTTCTAAAAACTCGTAAGCCGTAAAAACATTGAGCCGCTGAAACATCGGAATGAAGGTGATACACAACACAATCATAGCCAGCGGCAAGCCGAAATAAAACTGCACAAAGCCCATGCCTTTGTTGTAGGCCAGCCCAGGCGCCGACAAGAACGTGATGGCGCTTGCCTGAGTGGCCATAACCGATAGCCATACGTGATACCACGGCAAGGCTCTATTAGCCAACAGATAGTCATCAATGTTACGATTCCCTCGGCTTTTCCAAATTCCATATAGGATGATAATTCCGAGTGTGATGGCTAACACCGCCCAGTCTAAACTACTCATGCAAAGGCTTTTGTAAAGAAATAAAATAAAATCATTTGAAGGACTAACAGCACTACTACCCAATAGTAGAAGGCTTTCCAAGTACCAAAAAACGGAGGTTTATCTGAATTATGTGCGGATGGATTCATATTTTAGCCCAATGACCTGTTTGGTTCGACGAAGTAAAAAGAATCGGACGAACTCCCAATTTCTCACGAATATACAATTCTAATGGGCTGATTGTTGTCAGAAAAGAAGTTTTCTTGGGATAATTTCGATTTTGACGTACATTTGTTATGCAAGCAGAGCTTTTTTTAACTACAACACGCATGAATCCACAACAAGCATTTAACCTCAACGGAAAAGTAGCCCTTATTACCGGAGCCAGCAAAGGCATCGGCGAAGCCATTGCTCGGTATTTGGCCGCCTATGGTGCCAAAGTCGTCATTAGCAGCCGCAAGCAATCAGAATTAGACGTAGTTGCCAATGAAATGCGTCAAGAAGGCGCCGAAGTGGCGGCTATTGCTGCCCATGCAGGCGATATGGAGCAACTCAAGGAATTGGTACAAAAATCAATAGATGTGTTTGGAGGTATTGATATTTTGGTCAATAACGCTGCTACCAATCCAGTTTTTGGCCCTGTCTTAGATTGTTCGGAGAGTGCCTTCGACAAAATCATGCAAATCAATGTAAAAGCTCCTTTTGAATTAGCCAAAATGGTACATCCGATCATGAAGCAACGAGGGGGCGGTAGCATAATCAATATTAGCAGCATTGCGGGCATCACCCCCGACCCCGGGCTTGGCATGTATAGCGTAAGCAAGGCATCACTCAATATGTTGACCAAAGTCTTAGCCAAAGAGTGGGGTCCCGATGGCATTCGGGTCAATTCGATTTGCCCTGGGCTTATCAAAACTAAGTTTAGTGAAGCCCTTTGGTCTAACGAAAAAATCTTAGACCGTTTCACCAAAAACCTTCCGATTGCACGTATGGGCACGGTGGACGAAATCGCTGGAATGGCGCTTTATTTGGCTTCTGGTGCTTCGTCATACACTACAGGGGGGATTTTCTCAGCAGATGGCGGCACAACTATTTAACTCACTGATAGTCAAAAGATAATAAACGAAAGAAGTCCCGCAATGCGGGACTTCTTTCGTTCCATCAAACCTTTTAACCCAATTGAATCTTTTACTTCGCAGCAATAATCTTGAACTCAGTGCGGCGGTTCATTTGATGCTGGTCTTCAGCACAATCTACACCGTTGCCGCAGTCGTTCAGTAGTTCTTTTTCTCCATATCCACGAGCCACCAAGCGCTTAGGGTCAATTCCTCGGGCTTTGAGGTAATCTACCACAGCTCTGGCTCGGTTTTCTGACAAGCGGAGGTTATACGCATCACTCGAACGTGCGTCGGTATGCGAGCGAATTTCAATTTTCATGAATGGATTTTTCTTCAGAGCCGGAATCACCTGCTCATCTAGTTGCTTGGCCGCATCAGGGCGAATAAAGAACTGATTGAGGTCGTAATAGATATTCTCAATCTTGAAGATTTCGCCTTCACCATACAAGCCTACTTCATTTTCAATCACTTTAGGTGCCTTTCCAGCTTTTACCTTCGACAAGGCATTTACGTTGGTGGCATACTTATCTTTTTCGACCAAAATCTTATGATTGGCATTCGGTTTTACATTAAACTCGTAGCTGCCGTCTTCGCCAGTAATCACCGACTGCTGTGTCTTTTCCTTTTCGTTTACCAATGTAACTTTAGCCCCTGCAATAGGTTTTTGAGTCAGCTCCGATTTGACAATACCTCTTACAAGCGTTCCTTTGGTACGCTCCAGGTAAATCGAGATTTCGGTTTGGTGTTTTGACGTAGAGCGAGTTGAGTACTTCACGCTATTGGTCAAGTATCCTTCTTTGATGGCCTTAAATTCGTACTCGGTATTGGCATCCAAGCACATCGAAACTTTGCCATCCATGGCTGTTACTTTCAAGTCTTTCGACTCGCCATTGCGCAAAATCCGAACGTCAGAAGCCTCAATTGGCTGTTTGGTTTCCGAATCATACACAATCAGGTTGAGCGTCTTACAGCTACGACGGAACATGTAGATGTTGTCGTCGCTGAGGCCCCGCTTACGGTTGGAACTCAGGTATCCGAGCGTCCGGTCGGCATTGCAAATGAACCCAAAGTCATCTTTATCAGAATTGATTGGAAATCCGAGGTTCACAGGTTGTCCCATCGGAATACCATCTTTCATTTCCATTGTAAAAATATCCAAGCCACCTAATCCTTCGTGTCCATCCGATGCGAAGTACAGGTTATTGCTTTCGTCCACAAAAGGGAACATTTCGTTACCTTCTGAGTTAATGTCTTTTCCTAAATTGACTGGAATTCCCCATTCACCATTGCGGTATTCGACCACGTAGAGGTCGGTACCACCATAACCACCGGGCATGTCTGATACGAAATACAAGCGAGTATTATCAGGCGACAGCGCTGGGTGGCCACACGAATATTCGTTAGAGTTAAAAGGCAATTCTTTTACTCCTCCCCAGCTATTCTTCTGATAATCAGCCGTATAAAGCTTCAGCTTATTAGTTCCATCTGAACTCCGATTAGAGCGTCCTTTGTTATAGTTGTTGCGGGTAAAAATAATTTTTTCTTCCCCCTTAAAAAACGTCACAGGGCCTTCATGATACTTGGTATTCAGCGTTCTGGAGAAAATCTCTGTTTTGGTAAGCGGTTTCTCTTCTTTGGCTGCGTTTTCCAACACTTGGCTGGTAGTAAGCGCACCACCCAAACCCAAAGCTCCACTGCCATTACGCATGGTAGGGTCAATAGCTCGATGCAATTCGGCGGTGTCGGGTGCCAAATACAAATCCAAGAAAGGCGTTTGGTTGTATGAAAATACTCGCTTAATCACGCCGCCTTCTTCACGAGCCGACACAAATACCAAACCGTTTTTATAAAACATCGGACTGAAATCCGACTGTCGAGAGTTGATCGGTAGGTAGTCAACCTTGTACGCCGAGGAATCTTGATAGAAGCGATTTACGTCCATATACGACACCGTAAAGCGACGTCCACGTAAGTCAGCGGCTTGCATTTCACCGTACTTACTATACATTTTCTGCGAGTCACGGTACTTGCCGTTTTGCGCCAATGCTTGCGCATAGTAGAGGTAGGTTTCGCTCTCTAGGTCGTCGTACTCTTTGATAAGCAGCTCATAAGCCCGCTCGGCATTCCGACTATCCTGCATACGTCGGTAGCTATAACCCAACTTGGTTAATGCTTCCTTACGCTCGGCAGGGTCTTTCTTTTTGTCGAGTCGGATGTATTCCTCATACAGCCTGATGGCACTGAGGTAACTCATGTTTTCAAACTGCTTATTAGCAGCACGGAGTCTGCCGCTTTGAGCCATCACCATTGTGCTCGCTGCCAGCCAAACCACCAACATCCAGAGTAATTGGGTTCTTTTCATCGGATTTTAGGTTTTCTCTAATTTCTGCTTCGCAAAACCTGTGCCAAAAATCACTCTAAGGCATTTTTATCTAAAAAACGATGAAATTATGGTAATATTTTGGTAGAAACAAGCGTTTGATGCTCTTACTTATGAGCATGACTACCTGTAAATCAGAAGTATAGAACGATGCTTATGGCTTTTCATTCAGGCAAATTCGTAGAATCTGCTGGGTAGATGAGCTAATTTTGAAGCGTTCGTCGGCTCTCAGACCCATCACCCAAACAATCTGACCCTTAGAGCAAAGTACTCTTATGCGGGGTTTAAGATTAAGTGGGATTTTTTTATCAATTAATAAATCAGATATTTTTTTTTGCTTACCGCCCAATCCAATGGGGCAAAACCAGTCGCCCTGCTGCCATGGCCTCACTATCAAGGGAAACTGAATTTTGTCGGCATCAATCCATGTCGTATTCACATCGGCTGTAGGCAAAAAGTCACTTGGCGAAATTTGTTCTACTGGTAACCAAGAAAGTTGTGTCACTTCGTTGATTTCTATGGTCTCTTGAAGGGTCTCACGAGGCGTAATCACCCACTGTGCTCGGTCGGCAACCAACCAATGAGTCTCCGAAAAAAACTGTTTCCCTGTAGTTTTATTTGTTAACATCTGTTGGCACTGCTCATAACTAAAGCCAAGTTTCTTGATCAGCTCGTGCAGTTGGAGTGCTGGAGCCAATTGCTGTCGTATCACAACTTGCTGAATACGAATAACATCTCCCGTTTCGTGCCAACATTCCGATTGCGTTTGCCTGATTTTTTCTTGAAAAATCTGCTCTGTGCCTCGTAGTTTTTCAAGGGTACTTCGCATGGTTTCTTCCCAATTTGAGTTGAGTTGCTTGAGCAAAGGCACTACTTGGTGGCGCACAAAATTCCGTTGATAATCATCCGTTTGATTAGAACTATCTTCTCGCCAACTAACTTGCTGATTCTTTACAAAGTCCTCAATTTCAGAACGATTAGCAAACAATAAAGGCCGAATAATCCTTCCATTTTTAGGCAAAATCCCATGCAAGCCAGCAATACCTGTTCCTCGCACGAGATTCAACAATACGGTTTCGAGCGAATCGTTGTGATGATGGGCCGTGGCTATGTAGTCAAAACCCTCTGCTTGGCGTAGTTCTTCGAACCATTGGTAACGTAGTTCTCGGGCTGCAATTTGGGTCGAAACACCACGCAAACTTGCATACTGCTTGGTGTCAAAGTTTTTCACAAAACACACTACATCATGCTCCAAAGCCCAAGTCCTAACCAATGCTTCGTCGCCTTCAGAATCCTGTCCTCGTAAAGCAAAATTGCAATGAGCAATGCCAAATTGCAATTTTGCCTCTGCAAAAAGAGTAGCCATTGCCATCGAATCGAGTCCACCACTTACGGCCAGCAAGATGCGTTGGTGAGTCAAAAAGAGGTTTTGTTCGTTAATAAAAGTTAAAAAACGACTCACCATAGTGGAAATGGTTAATTTTGTGCCGTAAATTTAGTTGAATACATAGTTTTTCGCCAGTGGCAGCAACTTGCCATTAAAACTCGGCAGCAAAACAAGTTAGACGTCATTAAACACACGATGCCTTTACCTAATTCCTCGTTAGAGGCATTTTTATTATGATTCAAGCCATTGCATCCATCTTCTCAAAGGTTCATCAGAGCGCCCCATTTGGGCGATTTGGCATCGAGACTAGTAAAATTGTCTCCAATTTGACCTTTTTCAGCGTTGGCAGCCAACCTTTTGTTAAACTATTTCGTCTTTTTTTTATCCAATTGGCACTATTGGGGGCAACCATTTTGGCTACAAAACCGTCTTATGGTCAAGTAACCCTGCCGCCACCAACCACCAACGACAACCGAGTAGAAATCCTTCATGCCGATAGTCTCGTAGGTATTATACAAGATGGCGTGATGGTGAGGCGCTTAGTTGGCAATGTAAGGCTCAAACAAAAAACCACGTATGTTAACTGTACACAGGCCATCCTGAATGAGCTGACCAATGTAGTAGATGCCTACGGGAAAGTCCGTATCATGCAAGGCGACAGCGTGACGCTTACAGGTGATTCTGCCACCTACTATGGCAATTATCGTCAGGCGAATTTACGAGGAAAAACCGTAACGATGAATGACAAAATCAGTACGCTTACCTCAAAAAAGCTGGATTATGACCTCAATACGGGTATCGCCATCTATTCTGGCAACAGTAAGCTGGTGGACAAAAACAATACCCTGACGAGCCAAGAAGGGGTGTACAATACTCGAAGCAAGATTATTGTTTTCAAAAATAAAGTCAAATTACTCGGCAAAAGCGAGGAAAATAATAAACCCTACACGCTGACCGCCGACTCGATGCGATACAGTACTCGAACCAAGGTTGCAACGTTCATTGCTCCGACCAAGGTTATCAGCGAAAAAGACACGCTCCTAGCCAAAACGGGGATTTACGATACCAAAAATCGCTCTTCGTATTTTGATAGTAGAACTACCATCCGAACCGAAGAGTATGACATTACAGGCGATACACTTTTTTATGATAAAAACTCTGAAAAAGGCTTGGCTCGTGGCAATGTGATTCTGGTTTCACGAAAAGACAAGACGATTTTGTATGGCCAATACGGCAACCACGATGGCAAAGGAGGCATAAGCAGAGTGTACGGAAAGCCATTGTTGAAAAGTTTGGTCGGAAAGGACACCTTGTATTTGTCGGCAGACACCCTGTTGTCTATCGAAAACAAGGTCAAAAAAGAGCGAAAACTCTTTGCTTACAAGCATGTGTTGATTTACAAAACCGATATGCAAGGCAAATGCGATTCGCTGATTTATAACACTACCGATTCCTCGATTTTCTTCTACCAAAAGCCAATCCTTTGGAACGAAGGAAATCAATCGGAAGCTGATTCGATTCAGGTGTTTTTGGTTAATAATAAACTGAATAAAATGTATCTGCGAAGCAAAGCGTTTGTGGTTTCGACCGATACGATTCAGAATTTTAACCAAGTGAAAGGACGCAAAATCAATGCGTTTTTCAATGCGGAAGGTGGTCTCGAAAAGGTGTTTGTAGATGGCAATGGCGAGAGTATTTATTTTGCTCTCGATGACAAAAACAAGCTCATTGGCATGAATCGGGTTCAGTGTAGTAAAATGAACTTGAATTTTCTGAAAGGGAAAGTAAAACGAATTGCATTTGTGGGTAAACCCGATGCCTCGTTTATTCCACCGGTGGAGATTAATCCGGAAAACAAAGCGCTACCGAATTTTGCTTGGCGACCTAGTGAGAAACCTACCAAGCAACAAACTATTGAAAGAAGTCAAAAACCCACGCTGCCCGTGACCAATGCGCCCTCGCAGCGTCCAAACATTCAAACCAGTACCAAGCAACCCGAAAAAGAAACCAAAAAGCAATAGTGCCGTTGGTCTAGCAAAAATGTTAGTTTATCAAACTTATTGGCTAAAAATTTGGTTTTACCAACAATTCAGTTTATGTTTGTTTTTGTGGAGGGATTTAATCTGTGAAGAGCTATGAAAAGAATTATACACTTTTTGATTATGTTGATGCTGATTGCTGCGATTCCGGCAAGCAGCTCCTTATATGCCCAATCGGCTTCGAGCAAAAGCCGCTTGGATATTAAACCCAAATCGGCCGAAGCCAAATCGAATCACAAACTGGGTGTTCCGTTTTTGAAAGCACCTGCCACCGACCGGCTTGTCGTGAATCGTTCAACAGCTATTAACCAGTTTTATAGAAGTTTACTAACTTCTCAGCGTTCAACCAAAAAATCATCTATCGGCGAAACAAGTACTAGTTCAATTGTAGCCACCTCAGAATCTAAACTTGGCGAAGAGACGTTACAATCTGTAGAGAAATTGTTCAGTAACGACAAGATTACGATTTCGAATATTTATCCAAATCCTGCGAACGAATCTGCTATGGTAGATTACGTGGTTTCGCCGAGTGTTACAGAGGCTAAATTAGTGTTTTACAATGTGTTAGGGTCGCCTGTAAACAGTTATGTTTTGGATAAAAACGAACGCAAGTTGAGTATCAGAACCAGCGAATATGACAATGGGATTTATTTCTACCAGTTGTATTTAGATGGTAAAACACTCGCAACCAAGAAATTACTCATCAGACATCAGTAGGAATTAACATCGAAACGGCTGCCCTCAGGCAGCCGTTTTTTTAGATTAGGCTTTCATTTTGCCCCACACGTAGTACACCAAGAAAACGGCACTACAAATGCCTAAGCCCATCGATTCTCGAGCCAATTCTTGATTGGGTGTTTTCATAGCCAGCCCATCGGTCATTACTCCCTCCCAAGCTGTCATTTGAAGCCATAGGTTGATAGCTCCCGCCAAAGAAATCACCAACAAAACAGCTAAAAGTTCTAAGTTGAATTTCTGTTGATAAGCACGCCACGATACATAAGCAGCAATGCCATAAATCGGAATCCAAAGCACTGGGTCTGGGTCGTTATATTGCCAACCGGCAAATAATACAAACACCAGCGAAAAGAAAAGAGCTACATACTTCATAGTAGTTTAGGTTTACAGTGACTATTTATTACATACTGAAGGCCAGAATAGGTGGCAAAGAGGAAAGAAATGAATGTCGAAAACCATGACAAAGGTTGCTAAGCATTCCAGTCTGTTCTACTTTTTCTGATCAGTTTGTTTGGTGGATAATGTATCTTTTGAGGTTTCTTTATCGCCATCCCACGCTCGTATGATTTGCTTTTTTTTGTTCCAAGGGGCTGTCGTACGGCTAGCCATGTCAATTGTTACACCAATGACAATAGCCAAAAACACAAAAAAAACAGCGATGAAAATTTTCTTATTTTTTTGATTTTGTTCAGGTTGAGCCATAGTAAGATTGATTCCAGTTAGTGAAATGTTTACTTCAGATCCAACCCGATGAGTTTTTCGGGTGAGTCATAAAAAAGTAATTTACCTTTTCGACCTGTCACTTCGGTCCAAGTTAGCGCTTCAAAGGCGATTCCTACCACGCCAGCCGTTGGCACATTACCTAATACTTCGTGGGTAAGGTATTCTGCAAAATAACTAATGCCTGGGTTATGCCCCACAAGCATAGCTGCTTGACAATCTTCTGAAATACCGTGAATCGCATTGAGGTAATTACGAGGTGAGCCCTCGTATAGTTCTTCTATGAATGTAATAGTTTCTTGGTTAAAACCGATTTGTTCAGCAAACACTCGGCTCGTCATTAATGCACGTTCGGCGGGGCTACTTATCAGTCTAGAAACTGGTTCTATTTTGGTTTTCAGCAACCTACCCATCCGAGCTGCATCTATCAATCCTTGTGTAGTGAGGGTCCTGTAAAAGTCGTTGAAACCTCCTGCTGGTTGCTCTGCTTCGGCATGGCGAACCAAGTATAAGTAATGTACCATTGGGTTAGAGTGGTTGTAAGCGCATTTAGTGCTTGCAATATACTAATTTTCAAAAGAAGCACCCTTTTATCCAGAATGAATAGCGCATAAGGCTGCGTTAATTCTAGTAAATTTTGATATTTGCAGAAGAAAAATGGCAGCTACGTCGTTTATATTGCGTGTTGACCCAATTACTCATGAAGAAACTCCTATACCTACTTGTATTTTTGCTAAATCTGTACTCTGCTGCCCAAGCACAGAAAATGTATGGAGGGTATCTGGATCGCCCCATGCCACGCCCACCATCCAGTTTTCCTGCTAATACATATCGGTTCAGAGCTGAGTTTTATACCGATGGCATTGGCAGTAGTGGGTGTCCTTCGCAATTAAATTTTTACCTCATTAGTAAAAAAACAGGAGCCAAACTTCTTACGGTACGAGCCGACAAAAACGCTTATGCCCCCACACCGTCGGCACACCCTTGTGATACGCTCAAAAACAAAAATATTTATCTTAATGAGTACCAATTCGGTATGGTACTGTCGCCAGCAGTTTATACCGACCCAGAGGGTTATTTTATAACTCATGACCCTATTCCGGTTCCTTTAGACAATACT
This sequence comes from Spirosomataceae bacterium, assembly GCA_046329195.1. GTDB lineage: Bacteria > Bacteroidota > Bacteroidia > Cytophagales > Spirosomataceae > JAXLVB01. The sequence continues at coordinate 1,887,866 of JAXLVB010000002.1, forward strand.
GTTGCTAATATTTCCAATGCTGCTTCTGGGGTACAACTCTATCATGAGTTGGCAGCTCCGACTTTTGGAGATATTACCCAGCCTGGTTTCAACTATTCACCAGAGCAAGCATACGTAGGATACGTAATGACCTGCAAAGACAAGCCATTGGCTTATCAGCATTATGTGGCGTTTTATAGCCGACCTACTGCTGCTATTAATTACAAAGTATCAAACCGCTTGGTTACGCCCTTGACTAATACTGGTTTGGCTAATTTTACAGGAGGTTATAGTGCAACCAATCCGATTGCAGCAACGGCACCAGTGACCTTGGTGGATAATTCGGGCGGGTGTTTGTTGACATGTAACCCCAATAAGGTTGGCGTTTATACCCTCTGTATTGCTACTGATTTTTACCTCAACAATATCAAAATTAGTACTACCTACCATCAGTTGGTGGTGGATGTGGTTGATTGTACGGATAATCCACAACCAACCATTGTCGTAACAAAGCCTGGTACTTCGACGACAACGGCACCGTCGTTTTGTCAAGGAGGGTCTGTACAGCTTAATGCTAAAACAACCAATAAATCGGCTACTCTTCAATGGCGACTCAACGGCCAAGCTATCGCCAATGCAAAGGATTCCATTTATGTAGCTACACAAGCAGGTACTTACACTGTGGTAGCAACCGACGCTACCAAATGTAAGCCTGTTCAGACTTCGGCTCCAACGGTTGTTACGTTGTTACCCAATCCTCCAGCGACTATCACAGCCACAAAGACCTCATTTTGCCCTAATGATTCGACTTTGTTATCGGCCAATACTGGAACGGGTTTGACTTATCAGTGGCAATTAGACGGAGCGGCCATAACAGGTGCTACCAAGCAAACACTTTATGCAAAAAAAGCAGGTTCTTACACAGTAGTTGTGAAAGACGCCAATTGCCCTGCCACCTCTACTCCAGTGGTCATGAGCCAGTTGAGCTCGCAGGGAGTTAGTGTTAGTTCGTCCAAAAACGCAATTTGCCCCAATGACTCACTGACCCTTTCTACAGCAACTGGTAATGGATTAACCTATCAGTGGTTACTCAACGGCAATACTATTGCAGGAGCGACTCAAGCAACATTGAAAGTCAAACAAGCTGGTTCGTATGCCGTTACGGTCAAAGATGGAAATGGGTGTTCGGTGAATAGTACGCCCAAAGTCATTTCAACAGCCACCTTGCCTACCGTGAATGCGGGGAGCGACCAAACGATTTCGATAGGAAATAGCATTACGTTGCCAGCAACCACATCGGGTGGTGTTACATTTTCGTGGCAACCACCACTGGGTTTAGACAAAACAAATGTATTGAATCCAGTAGCAAACCCTATTATTACTACGCTTTATAAAATTACAGTAGCTTCGGCAGATGGTTGTCTTGCCAGTGATGACATCATCGTCAATGTAATTACAGAACCTCCCGTAAGTATTCCGTCGGCCTTTACACCCAATGATGATGGTAAAAATGACACTTGGGAACTCAAAGGTATTGAAGGGTATCCCAATTGTGTGATTGAAGTGTATGACCGCTGGGGTGGCAAAGTCTTCAATTCTACGGGTTATTCAACGCCTTGGGATGGAAAACGAAATAGTCAGTTTATGCCAGTTGCCACGTACTATTACGTAATTCGGTTGAACGGCTCAAGTGCCAATACTGCCGATACTAACATGCACGGAACAGTGACAATTGTCAAATAGCAAGTCTCTTTAAAGCAATTTCCGCATAACTACAGCCGAACTTGGGCATACGTCACTAAACTGCGAGGTTTGAGCGATTTCGGGTGGAACATCACTTCGTTCTACTTGTTCAAAACCTTGTTTTTTGAAATATTGCTCGGCAGACGTGGTGATTAGATAGATTTCACAAACGTCTTGTTTGATAGCTTCTTTGATGGCTGCCTTGGTGAGTTGTTTGGCTATGCCTTGGTTTTGGAATGCTTCCTCTACCGCTACAGAGCGTAACAAAGCATAAAAGCCATGTATCTCTACTCCTGCCGTTCCGACGACGGTATCCTTGTCTTTCGCTACCAGAAAATGCGGGGTGCCCTTGGGCAAATCTTGTGTAGGCAATTGAGCCTTTGTCAATACCTGAGTAATAGCGTCTTGGTCGGTAGGTACTGCAAGTGCAATAGCGATGGCCATAGTGGTTAGAAATGGGTTGGAATTGAGTCTCTTATTTTTTGGCGACAAAGCAACAACGCTCCAATTGGCACTACGTTTTCGCCCAAGGTGGCAATCTGTATAGATGGAGCTGGCAAAAATGCCTTCATGAGGTATTGGGTTACGTTTTGTTCTATTAAAACCCGAAACGGCTCGCCCATTAATGATAAGCCTCCGCCAATGATAATGATTTCGGGATGGAACAAATGAATCACGTGCGAAAGACCAAACGCTAAGGAATCGCAGGTTTCGTGGAGGATTTGTAAGGCAAACTCATCGCCTTGCTCAATAGCAGGAATTAATTGCTGTGCCAACGGGCCTGTTTGCGTAGCAACCCGTTTTGCCAAAATGCTATTCGGGTTTGATTGCGCTACTTGCCGAATACGTTTGTCAACCGCCCACCCGGCGCATACACTTTCGAGTGTCGTTCCTGCACGGTCCAGGCGAAGGTGTCCAAACTCTACTTCACCCGGAATAATACCATGATAAATAGCCTGATTGATGACAAAACCGCCTCCTACCCCACTCCCCAAAGTACAATAAAAAACAGGGTTTTTGCCTCTTCCGGCGCCAGCTATCGCTTCGGCTAAAGCGGCTAGGTTAGCGTCGTTATCCACCCATACAGGGGCCTTGATGTGCTGACTGAGCCAGTTTCCTAAGTCAACCTCTGCCCAGCCTTCAATTTGGTGCGAACGGGCGATTTGTCCCGTTTGCCAGTTGACAGGTCCACCAAAGCCTACCCCCGCTGCCGAAAAAGAGAGGTCTTTCCATTCTTCGGTCAGCACTTCATTTATCTGACGTAAAATACCTTGAGCTCCTTCGGATTGGGTTACAGTTAGGCGCTTGTGATGCGTGATTTGTAACGAATCCGTTGCGGCAACTAATTGCAGTTTGGTTCCTCCAATCTCGATTCCGAGTAAGTGTGACATACGGCTTAATACACGTGACTGATGGGCATGTCAGGGTTAAATTTACCAAACGTGACTGGAATCTGAACGGCAGGTTGGTTGGTTTCAGGATTAATCATGTTTTGTGATACATACCCTTTTACATTACGGCGCACGTACATGTATAATTCCTTGACGGATATGTCTCGATCTTGGTTCTCGTCGGCAGCACCATTTAAACCTTTTACCAAGAAATAGGTGAATACTCCGTTTCCGAGGCGTTTGTCATCCCACGAATACTCATCTGGCTTGGCTGCCATCATTACAATGACTCCTTCGCCAGCTTGCATGGTATTGCTGGAGCCGTCTCCTTGATTGGTTGAATTTGGAGCCTTGATGCTGGCCGAATGACAGGCGTCTGCAATACACCACTTAGTACTGGCTTTCGATTGCTTAAACATCGCTTTGACTTCGCTATGCAGAAGGGGGTGTTGACCATCGTTGCCCACTACATCATAAGGACAAAACAACCCTGTGTTGCCATGACCTGCAAAAAAGAAAATAATACGGTCGTCGGCGTCGGCATTTTGGTACAGCCGAGCCATTTCACTTAGGATATTATCGTGGCTGGCATTGGTTCCTGTCAAGAAACTGATGTTGTTGGCTGGTACACTCCCGCCAACAGGGCTCGTCAAAAACTGATAGAATAATTGCCCGTCGTTGGCTGTCAGAGGTAAATCTGCAATCGTTTGTGGGCTGGAATTCAAATAGTTACCTACCCCTACGATAACCGCATAGGTCGTTTTTACTCCATCAGTAGATGTTTTAGAAGCATAATCTACTGTGGGCTGGGTAGGTTGGTCCGTTGTGGTCGTTTCGTCTGAATCACAATTTCTGAACACATACATCACTACTAAAATAATGATGGCGACAAAGACAAGCTTTCTCATGTTTATGGTATGTTAAAAGGTTCTTTGGGTGAATTTAGGCTACAATTGTCTCAGTAACACGTGTATCCATTGTAGCTTACACAAGCTCCATTTTTGTTGATATAAAAAGCTTTGCCAGCTTTTTCGGCATAGGCATAGCCATCTTGGTTAAATTCGGATAATTTATCAAACTGAAAGTCTGCTAACATCTTATTTTCGGGACTAATTACACCCCACTTGCCCCCATACAGCACAGGTGCAGCTCCATCTCTAAAATTGCCTAAATTTTCATAGACAGCAGGAATGACTTGCTGAAAATTGCTGTTGACAAAACCATACACCACATGACCTGTATTGTCTTTGGCACTGAACGTGGCATACCCCTCTACCAAAGCCCCTACCCAATTGCCCTGGCTCTGATAAGCAACCTTTTGCGTATGGAAGTACGAAGTATCCATACTTGTTTGAGTTGCGATTGTGTTTTGAGTGATATTCGTTACCAAGGGTTCATTGCTATCAATTGCAGTCTTGTTGTCTTTGGAACGAGTACCCAACCAATACAATAGCAACAACATACCACCGGCTCCTGCCAAAAAAATGGTTAGCAGGCGCATAAACGAGCGCTTAGGTGGAGGCAATTGCACGGAGGGCTTCTCTGCTGGTTTTTGGACAGGAGTTTTTTTAGGCCTATCAGGAATAGTCCCTTCCGAATTGCGAATGGTCGTTTTTTGAGCTTGGTCGGGTAGCGTTGCTTCCGATTTGGTGCTATGACTCGAATTGAGTGCTTTCAAAAACTCATCAGCACTCTGAAAACGGTCTTCAGGATGCTTGGCAGTAGCTTTTTGAATTAGTTGATTTAGTTTGGCTGAAACCGTTGGCAAATTGGGCAAGGGTTCTTTCACAATTTTACCTTGGATTTCATAAAGCGAATCAATATTCTCATCGTAAGGCTTTTTGCCAGCCAAAAATACCCAAAGCATGACGCCCAGCGAATAAATATCGGTCAGATGTGTGACGTTTTTAGGACTTTTGACTTGCTCAGGGCTCATGTATAGCGGTGACCCTAAGGTAGAAAGCTCTTGCGTTACTTGATAGTCTCGGATTTTGGCAATTCCATAATCCAATACTTTTAGGATGTTCTGATTGGTCAAAAAAAAGTTGGAGGGCTTGACATCACGATGTACTACCCCTTGCTGGTGTGTATAGCTAAAGGCAGGCAAAATCTGATTGTACCACTCCACGACTTGCTTCTCAGCAACTCGTCCGTTTTGGTCAATGATGCGCTGTAAGTCATTGCCATTCAGATATTCTAGCACGATAGCCATAAACGTACCCTCTTCGTACCAATCAATTACTTGTCGAATATTAGGATGCTCTAATGACACCATCACCTGAGCTTCGTTACGAAATCGCTGACGAAGGATTTCTTTACCAAACAGTTCGGGTCTGAGCACTTTCACAGCAAACTTTTTGCCCAATGTATTATCTGCCAAATAGACGGAGGCCATTCCACCTTCGCCCAAGTCTTGGCGTAGGGTATAAGAAAGAAACCGTTTGCCAATCATCAAATCAACGCTCATAAGGTTTAGTTTTGGGTACAGAAACGGTCGAAGAAGTGGTGCCTACGGCTTTTAGTTCGGGGTGACGGGAGGGCTTCTTAAAGTATTTTTCGAAAAGCAACCACCCTCCAATACTTCCTAAAAGTAGAAAAAGTATGACAATTACAAAATTCTTAGTTTGAACTGGCGATGAAGGCTGCGCTACCAAAGGGGGTTCATCTGAGAGTAGAGAATCAGCCTCATCTACGGCAATACCCATCACATCTTCATTTTCTGTGACGACAGTTTCTGCTGTTTTAATTTTCACTAAATAGGCCGAGGCGTTGTCAGCCGTATGCCCGTCGCAGACCGTCTTGAGTTGAGTCAGTTTTTCGTCTTCGGTAGCCATCGAAGCCAAAATTTCTTCTAATCGGGCATCGGTCAATGCTTCTAAAACACCATCCGAACACAAAAAGAAATAATCTTCTGGTTGAATATCAAATAGTTCGTGTACATCGGCTACCTCCTGCCGCTCAGAAGCAGCTTGGACTACCCGAGAAATAACATTTCGTTTGGGATGAGTTTCGGCTTCTTCAGGTGTAAGCACTCCTTTTTTTACCAGCTCATTAACCCATTTGTGGTCTTCGGATTGCCAAATGATTTTCCCTTGCCTTATCTGGTACACTCTACTGTCGCCGATATGAGCTACTAAGGCCGAAGAAACGTGCTGTTGATGTACCAAATACAATAAAGCTAGGGTAGAACCCATGCCTTTGGCCGTAGGATTGGCGGCCAAATAGGTATCTAACTGCGTTTGTGCTTCTAGGACTGCATCGTTGATAAACTGTGTTTCGAGCGAATCAGCTACCTCGTTGCCGTTGCCTAGCATATTTTTTCCGAATGGAAATTCGTACGAATTAAAAAACTGTGTGATGCCTTGTACGACCAATTCACTGGCGATTTCGCCCGAGGGGCCGCCTCCCATTCCATCGCATACTAAAAAAAGTCGGTCTTGCTCGGTAGCCTCGGCCAAGTCGGGGCTTACAGCATCCTGATTTACAGCACGGTTACCAATAAACGAAAACCCGTTGGGTTGATAAATAGTCAGTGGCATGGCTTATTCGACTATGGTTTTTTGATACATGGACTGGCTCACCTCTTGCGAAGCTACCTTGGCATTGGTAGTGGCATAGGGCGTTTTTAGCACCATTTTGGTGCGCCCCATCTGAATGGTATCGCCGTCGTTGAGATAAATCTGGTCATATTCGGTTAGGCGGCGAGAGGCATCAGCATTGATATACGTACCGTTGGTGCTACCACAGTCTGAAATCACATAGAGTAGTTGTCCATTAGATTTCTGAATGACTTCCAGCACCGAATGATGACGGCTCATATAGCGGTCTTCGGTGTCAATCATGACCTCGCAAGGTTTTGACTCCGACTTACGCCCTACAATGTTTTTACCCAATCGTAACAAATGAGTTTGTGGCTGTGTAACCTCATCATGCACTACTAACCAGCCTACTTCTTGCGGCTGTATTAGCCGTTGCAAAGTAGAGGGTGTTTCATCAGGTATAGTAGCATTTATATTAGGCTTTGTTAGCTGAGAAGCCAATACTTGGTTAATCGTACCACACGTAGCGCACTTGATTCGATAGACTTCTTTGTTGGGCGGGAGTTGTTTCTCATCAAAGCCAATTTTTTTCTGACATCCAACGCATTGAATTACCATAAGGATAGGCTTTTAGGTCCAATCTTTTACATCGGCATTGGGGTCAAACTCATCGGGACTTACTTCGTCGTTGGCCAGATGGTCGTCGTGATGCTCAATTGGTTCTTGGGCTTGGTAATGGGCATCAACAGGATTAATGGCTTCTTGCGATTCGGCGGTACCGTCGTGGTTCATATCTATCAGTGCGGTATCTAAGTAGCCATCATGGTTAGAGTCCACAAAGTAGGTATCCACTACCCCATCGGCATTGGTATCTTTCGCCAAGTAATCAAAGGTGCCGTCATGGTCTTTGTCGGAGCCAACCAAATCGGCATTACCATCGTTGTTGACATCTACCAAAATAGTGTCTGATTGTTCGTGGGCTTGTGCATCTTGTTGGTGGTTTTCTGGCTGCTGCACTACCTCATCGTGCGCCACTTCATCATGGGCTATTTCTTGAGTGACCTTTTCGGGTTGGTCATTTTCTTCAAAACCCAGTAAATCAGCTACTTCGTTCAATAACTTATCAGCAGCCGAAGCCACAATGCCTCCGAGCAGCGCTTCTTTCAAGAATCCACCACTTTCTTCTTCTTTCTTAGGGGTTTGATTGGGGTTTGCCATGAATGGGTATGAGTTAAAAAGTGAATACTAATCATTAATCCAAATGGCCTTGCATGATACGCAAGTGCGTTGATTTGCTAAGGTTTGCCAAGGGAGTTCGCCCAAAAAGCGTTTGCATTTGGGACAGGTATAAGCAATTCGGAATTCTTCAGCAAGAGCCATCAGTTTCTCTTCGGGGTCAGCGTAAGTAGAACGAACAATGCTACTTACAACACTACCAAAACCTGGAAAAATCACGTTACCAACCATCATAATTACGCCGCTCATTACTCCCTTTTTGAGGTTGGTTCCATTTTTTATTTCAAGTCTCCCTTCTTTGTAATTTTCGTAAACTTCTTTGAGTGCTTCAAATTCTTGAGAATAGTCATTATCGGCTTTATAAGATACAGCATCTTTGGGTGTAATCTGAAAAAACGTAGCAAGGGGTAATTCGATTTTTGAGAGCATCACCACGTCTGTAGGCTTCACTAAGGTACGCCGAATCCGATAGCCGTTGACAAAGGTTCCGTTGGTTGAATCCAAATCTTCCAAAATCATGACATTGTCTGACAATGACGTTAGTACAGCATGGTATTTACTCACGCCTCCTTGCGGTAGCACTACGTGATTATCTGAATTTCGCCCAATTTTGATTTGTTTCATTTGTCAAAAAATCAACACTTTACAAGTGCCTAATCTACCACTAATTATTAGTAAACTACTAATAAACAGTTACTTACAATCAAGTTCTACTATTAAAAAACTTGGCCAAAGCGACAAACTGCCTCATTTGACACTGATACATAAACCGCTGTCAGTTAATGATTTTCCGAACTAGTTTTACTATTAGCCAAATGGATACGCCTCCTACCAATACAACTAATAGCCCAATTGAGCCAATACTAACGAGCCAATTTGATGGAATAGTTGCCTCTATTTCGTCATTTTTCTCCAGTGTTAGTTGCTCAAAAGTAGTTGTATTTATCCAAGCATTTGGAAATTCAGACGCTGAAAAGCCCAATTCACTTGGCAATTGGTCTAACTGCTCAAACAAATAGTTGGCTCGTGTTGCGACCGATTTGAAGTTGAAATTATCTACTTTCTTTGAATAAACCAACACTAAATTATTCCGAGGCGATGGCGTTAAATTATGGAAGGTGTATCGCAGTAGCTGCTTCTCAGTATTGACCGCTAACGCTGTGTCTGGTTGAGCACTTTTTAGCTCTGTCAGCGTTAGCCCGTCTTTAAGTTGTATCAACAGAAGACCTTGTTCAATTGGGTTTTTCCAAATGCTGCCTGTTTGAAGTACGTAACTAAAAATAGGGTGATTGAGATGATTGTAGCCTTTGATGAGTTCAGACTCATTCGTATTGACCACAAAGTACACTTCTACTTTGGTAACGGCCTTGGGTTTAAACGTCGTTTCCCAAACGTACCAGCCTTGGTCGTTGGCTCGGATGGTTTGGCTCACTCCATCTACTTTGGCAGCAAGCCGATACAACGAATCAAATGAAACTACCATTTTGTCGGCACCGTTGGCTTTAAAATCTCCCGACATCGGATAGCCAACTTTCAGACGAATGGGAGCATTTTCGTTGTTTTGCATCCAATACGTGCCTTTTACAGCGGCATAACCCTTGTACAATTGAACTAATACCAGTTCGTGCCACATCTGGATTTTTTTGTACGCAGCATCGTCTTCGGGGTAAAGCAACGAAAAGCTCCCGGTACCACCACTACTCCACACACCAGGCTGAGCGATGTTAGCCCAACTTGATGCCGTCAGTAAAATACCCAACAGTAACATTCCTATAGGGAGTCGTTTTCTCATTGTTTTACATTTTTTAACGAAAGGTAGCCATTCGATTCAGTTATCGCATACGGGTTTGTCGGTAGGTTTCAATAAAAATCCCCAAAGAGTTTGACACTCCTTGGGGACGCAAATTATCAATTATCTCTTGATAAGCAAGACTTTAAGTAATGCTTAGTACGAATTCAGCAATCCTAGTATCACAAAAGCTAAACCTATCAAAGCGGCCAGTCCGCCGATAAGTCCCAGTCCAAAAATGGCTAACAAAATGCCGATTCCAATTAGAATCAAGCCGATTTTAAGATTACCATCTAAGCTATTAAAATCGCCACCGTCGGTTGGTTGTAGTTTTGTTTTTGCTTTGGCCAGTTGTTTGGTTACTTTTTTGAGCACCAGTTTTTGAGCCAAGTTAAGTTTTTGAGTCTTGGCTTTGGCTTCGCCCTGCTTTGTTTCACTGAGCAGTTGGTTGGCTTTGAACAACTGTGCTGCTAATTGCGTTTCTTGTACTGCAAGCGAGGGTTCTAAAGTGGTACTCGCCACGAATTCGGGCGTAGGTTCGATGAAAACTACCGACTCTGTTGTAGCGGGCGTTAGCATCAAGCCACTAGCCAAAGTAGGCGGTGTTGGCTTAGATACTGAATGTTCAACGATTGGTTGAGAAGAATGAACGATGCCACGGCTCGACGAGCACGCACCAAGCACTACCATTGAAAAAAGAAGTATAACTGCGTTTTTGAGCATAGTTTTAGAAGTTTTGCATGTATGCTAAAGACAACTGATTCTGCTCTTACCCCTATGATGGTATGCCTATTCAAGTCGGCTTCCTTGCCGCACAACGATGTCGGAGCCTTTGGCTAATAACACCGAATCGGGTCGTTGTTGATTCAGAAACGAAAAGGACCGCCCATACAATTTCCCAAAAGCGACGTTGATTTGATAGTCATTGACTGGGTACACTTCCCAGCGAGGATGCTCCACACCGTACTCGTCGGTTCGGGAGTCAGAGCGCCGAGTATAGCCCCAATAATGTTCTGTAATAAACTCTTCTTCGGAGTCGGTAGCCATCTCTACGGCTTTGGGCTCAGCCTTAGCACTCATTTGGAAGGGCGTTTGTTGGTATTCCCATCCATAAGTGACCGAGAGTGCCGTTGGGGTATGCAGAATCTGATGACTCATTGGTAAACAAACGTACGGTTCGCCATAAATCGTATTCGCAACCCACGAAATTGCCCATTTAGGCACAATTTCTTTGACAAACACAACCCCACGCCGCCACTCATTTTGATGCCGATGACGAACGTAAAATCGCAAATTAACTTCTTCAAAATTACGATGAAAAGGCACGGGAATCCCCAATACTTTGGTATTCAGAAACATAAAACCAACCAAGCTCACATAGCATTTACCCCTAAAAAGGTCCAGTTCGGTATGTGGAGGCAAAAGAGGTTGGAGTAGTTGAGGAGAAACTTCGTAATTGGCCATCAGTAAGTTTTCCCACCGTGCTGTTAAAAAGATTGGCTTTGACATTGCGACGAGTTAATTATGAGCCTGTTTAAACTTTTCAAATTAAACACAAAGCACCCAAAGCTTAGGCACAACGTACACAAAACGCAAACTAGCTCTCTCTCTTTGTGGTCTTCGTGTAAATTTCTTTGTGTACTTTGTGTTAAAAAATGACTCGTCTTACACAAAAAATAAAAAGTTTAAACAGCTTCTATACAAAACAGGTCAAACTACGTGCAAGGTTTTAGTCTTGTTTCTCCAGTTCCGGCTCAACTTGCATCCGTTGACTAGGAAAGACATCATGACACAAGGTACTGACCACCAGCAAATATAACATCAAGAAGGTAATGACACTAAAGCCTTGCGCCATATCGTAAAACCTAGTCCCCAGCACATCGAGGGTCATGAAGCCTACGACAAGGCATAACCCCATTGTTACTTTGCGTAAGGTGAATTTTTGCTGATGGGCCAATATCAAAAAAATCGCAGGATACTCCAACACCATGCGTACGTGGTGCCCTTCCCAGCTCACGCCCGCCAGCAGCAACATGCCTAACATGACTTGAATCCACTCTACAAGCGAAATCTGTGTTTGCTTTCTAACAAACCGATTACGAAGAATTCGACCCAAAATCACTGCAAAAACTACCAATTGGAGCGTAATACTAATCAGTCGAGCGGTGCTAAACGGCAAATCGGCAATGTAGTACCGAACGCCGTCCACGTCGGGATGCGCTGTGAGTAATTTGAATACCATTGAAGAAATACTAAAGCTAATCCAGTCGGTATAGACTTTGCCTTCTAAAAATGGCTGCAACACAACCCCAAAAAAATCGTAGAAATCCTGAATCCCTTGCCCGACTCCTCGCTGAACGATAATCATCACGGGTACCGATAACGAAACTAAGAATATCTTAACCCAAGTCTTGAAATTGCCTTTGAGAGCTATCAAGAGCAACATAAACCCGGGCATTACTTTGAGCCAGGCCCCTGCCGAGAAACACAAAATGGCTGCGGTTTCTTTGCCACGCAAGTAAAACAAAATCCCGAATAGACTGAGAGTCAGTGTAATTTCGTTGATATTCACCCAAATGATGTTGTGCCAAAAGAAGCGAATCGTGACGAAAAACGTAAACCACAGGGTAGATTTGAAATTTGTGTCAGGAAAATAATGTCGAAGGATTTTTCCTACCGTTCGGAAACTCAGGAACCACAGTCCAAAATTGAGAAAGGTAAAGCAAACTGCCGAAATTTGGAAAGGAAGCAGGGCCAACACCTGAAAAATCATCGGCGCAAAGGGTGGATACAGAAATTCCTCCGCACCACCAACTCGACTATAGAGCGCATTGCCCTGCCAAAAATTAAGTCCAGCCGACCAAAAAATATAAAAATCGCCATGAGTGTCTTCACTCATTCCTTCCCGAACCGAAAGGATGAAGGCTATTACTACGAGCAAACCTACTACTATCCAGCGAGTAGCAGGCTTTTTCCAAATGTTCAGCATAGCGTTATTAAAAGGTAATTGTACCCAATAGGTAGCTTATCTTGAAGATGCAAATCAGATAAAAATGGTTGGGAGGCCTATTATTTAATCGTGCCCATCAGGCTATCTTGCTCTACCCACTACGCCTCTGCTGAGAGTTTAAACTCAGAAGTAAAATGGAACGTAATGTCGGGGTTGTTTTGAATATTCATCCGCAGCACCCAATCGCTTTCGCCCATAAACACTGGGTTTTGGTCTTTATCATAGGCAATTTGAATGCCTTTTAGGCGCACAAACTCTGCCAGTTTAGCAGGATTATCAGAAGTAAGCCAACAGGCTTTGCTGATGGGCAGCGAGTTGAAACGGCACTTGGCGCTGTATTCGTGTTCGAGACGGTATTGGATTACCTCAAACTGGAGTTCACCCACCGTGCCCACAATCTTCCGATTACCCGGTTGTTGGATAAACAACTGCGCCACGCCTTCGTCGGTGAGCTGTTGAATCCCTTTCTCCAACTGCTTCGACTTCATGGGGTCGAGGTTGATGAGTTCTTTGAAAATCTCTGGCGAAAACGACGGAATCCCCTGATACATAAAGTTTTCACCTTCGGTAAGGGTATCGCCAATTTTGAAGTTTCCGGTATCGTACAAACCCACTACATCACCCGGAAAGGCCTCTTCGATAACGTCTTTGCTCTGCGCCATAAAGTTGTAGGGGTTCGAGAATCGGACGTCTTTGTTGAGACGAACGTGATGGTAAAACGTATTGCGCTCGAACGTACCCGAGCACACCCGCAAAAAAGCGATGCGGTCACGGTGCTTGGGGTCAAGGTTAGCGTGGATTTTAAACACAAACCCGCTGAATTTCTTTTCGTCAGGCTCCACAATGCGTACATCGGTTGGGCGTTTGCCCGTTACTGGAGCGATTTCAGTGAAAGTGTCCAGCAACTCTCTTACGCCAAAGTTGTTAACAGCCGAGCCAAAGAAAACGGGGGCGACTTTGGCTTCCAAATAGTCCTCCCTGCTAAAGGTATCGTACACGCCCTCAATGAGTTCTACGTCTTCTCGGAGTTGGTCAGCGTCTCGCTGGCCCACTTGTTTGTCTAATAAAGGTGAGCTCAAGTCCTCAATCGTGATAACCTCTTTCTCGACCTTAGTTTTGTTAACATCAAACAAGTTGAGGCTCTTTTCGTAGAGATTATACACCCCCTTAAAGTTGGAGCCAATGTTGATAGGCCATGTCAGTGGGCGTACTTTGATGGACAGTTTCTCTTCTAATTCGTCCAGCAAATCGAAGGGGTTTTTACCCTCTCGGTCCATTTTGTTCACAAAAATGATTACAGGCGTATCTCGCATCCGACACACCTCCATGAGGCGTTCGGTTTGTTCCTCTACCCCTTTCACGCAGTCAATCACCAAAATAACCGAGTCCACTGCCGTAAGCGTACGATAGGTATCCTCGGCAAAGTCTTTGTGGCCGGGAGTATCCAGAATGTTGATTTTGAGATTGTTGTATTCAAAAGTCATCACCGATGTTGCTACCGAGATACCCCGTTGTTTCTCGATTTCCATGAAATCTGACGTAGCGGTTTTCTTAATCTTATTGGATTTAACCGCCCCAGCCGTTTGGATAGCTCCCCCAAAAAGCAGGAGTTTTTCGGTCAAAGTGGTTTTACCCGCATCGGGGTGAGAAATAATGGCAAACGTGCGTCGTTTATTGATTTCGGTCTGAATCGTACTCATAATGGGCTATGCTATCGCTCAATGAAACCACAAAGGTAACTATCTTTGCTGAGGTTGTTGATAGATTGGGATAAGAAGTAGTTGCGTGAGGCAAGATGTTAGTTTGGAAAATAGGGGTAAAATTGGTATTCTTGTAATAGAATATTCAGCATATAATTGTTTTCTAAAATTAAATATGCAGTTCGTTGATGTAAAAAATGATATTGCCTTTCGGAAGATTTTTAGTAATGAGAATAAGAAAATCATCCTTATTTCATTCCTCAATTGTCCTACCCCCAGAGAGCGGTGCCAAAAATAAGTAGAGAAATAATGGACAACAATTATTTTCACACTTAAAACAAGCACCATGCGAAAGAGCAGATTCAACGAGAGCCAGCGCAGAGCCATACTGGACAGCTACCTGAAAGGAGCCAAGACAGTAGAGGCACTGTGCGAAGAACACCAAATAAGCCCAGCCACGTTCTACAAGTGGAAGAACGAGGCAGAGACGGAACAGCACGAGGACAAGCGCCGGCTCAAGGAACTCGAACAGGAAAACCTCCGCCTCAAAAGATGTACGCCGAGCTGCAACTCAAGCACGAGGTGGTCAGCGAGGCGGTGGAGTTCCTAAAAGAAGAAGCCCAGCAGCAAAGGTGGAACTGATGGGTCATGTACAGGGTAAACAGGCCGGGTTGAGCAAACGCCGCATCTGCCAGTGGCTGCGCCTGAGACGCTCGACAGCGTATGAGCAGAAAGAGCGCAAATCGACGGCCATGACCGCCGATTGGGTAGCCACCCATTGGAAAGGATGAAGCAGATTAGGCGGGAACACCCGGCATGGGGCTTCCGCCTGATGTTGGCCTACCTGAAGAACCAAGGCGAAGGAATCGGCAGGCACCGTGCATACCGGCTTTATCAGAGCGCAAGACTAAGCCTGCACAGGAACCCAAAAAAGCCCCGCATCAAGCGGGTCTTCGAGGGTTTGCTACCGCCAGAGAAAATCAACGAAGGCTGGGCGATGGACTTCCTGAGCGAGTGGGTGATGGGGGACAAACAGCAGAGCGTGCGAATCATAAACGTGGTGGACGAGTGCTCGAGAAAAGACCTCTGGGTGGGTGGAGGCAGCTGCCAGCATCACCGCCCCCAAACTGGTGGAAACCCTCGACAGGATTGGCCAAATCAGGGGTTTCCCCCGCTATGTCCGCTGCGACAACGGCTCGGAATTCATCAGCCAAGCGCTTGCTGGGTGGGCAGCGGCCAGGGGTGTTGAAATCAAGTTCATCCAACCGGGTAAGCCGACCCAGAACGGAATCATCGAACGCCTCAACGGAACGCTTCGGAAGGAGTGCCTGAACTTGAATTGGTTCTATTCTCTCGAGGAAATCAACGACCTGTTGACAACCTGGCACAGCAACTATAATTTTCTAAGGCCACATTCCTGCTTGAAATATCAAACACCTGCTAACTTTGAAAAACTAAATCAGAATCTCTACTTTAAACTGGTACCGTAAGACAGGGGGCAGGACACAATGCCATCATGAAATTGAAAGGAAAGAATGTTATAGAGGATGTAGAAATTCTCAGTCCTTACCAGCTGCCTATTACCAAAAACCTGAAAGCAACTATTATAGACGTAAAAGCAAGAGACAAAAAGGCAAAACTTATATCATTGAAATGCAGGTAGCAGAGCCTGACGGACTAGACAAGCGCTTGCTTTATTTTGCTAGCAAAGAATATGCACAACAAATTGAAAGTGGCGAATTTTATACCACGCTAAAACCCGTTATTTTTATTGGTATTTTTGATTTTACTTTTACGGAAGCGGGCAAGTATTTGTCACATTAAGCTGTATGTGATGTTGAAAATGGTGAGCGCACTATTAAAGATATGGCTTTCTATTTCATCGAATTACCAAGTTTTGCAAAATTGTTGCCAGAATTAGTAGAAGTAACAGACAAATGGATTTACTTCATCAAGAATGCTGAAAATCTTGAAGTTATTCCCGAAAATGTAGATGATGAAGGATTAGAAGCAGCTTACCGAGATGCTAACAAACACGCTTGGACAAAAGAAGAACTGGAAGCGTACGATTATGCCGCTATCCGAGAACAAGATGAAAGAGGAAAAATTGAATTGGCAGAAAAAAGAACTCAAGAAAAAGTAAAAAAAGAGATGGCAAAAAAATGAAAGAATTAGAGTAGCTACTGATATTATTATCAAATCCTCAGGTTTGAATGAGGAGGAGATGAAGGGTTTGTAGATACTATTATGTAATTCGAAATGGTGAGTAGAGTAAAACGTTTTATGTGTAACAGCCTAAGAAGGAGGCAATAGACATACAGTGATTTGAAAATGAAAGAGTTATGATTTTTAGCGAAATTTTCGTTGAGTAGAGTAGCTTTGCTAAAAAAAATATGCTTGACTATCAGTTGATTAAAAGCGAACGGCAGTGGAAATCCAGTACTGGTTTGTCATCGGATGAATTTGAAGACTTAGCCGAATGATTTGGCCAGACATATACGTTTTTTTAAGAGGTGAAGCTGGAAGAGAGAGCGGTAATCATTTTAAAAAACCTGTTTTGGTAGGAAACAAATCGGTTAGAATTAATTGTCCTGCCCCTGTCTTACGGTACCAGTTTAAAGTAGAGATTCTGATTTAGTTTTTCAAAGTTAGCAGGTGTTTGATATTTCAAGCAGGAATGTGGCCTTAGAAAATTATAGTTGCTGTGCCATGTTGTCAACAGGTCGTTGATTTCCTCGAGAGAATAGAACCAATTCAAGTTCAGGCACTCCTTCCGAAGCGTTCCGTTGAGGCGTTCGATGATTCCGTTCTGGGTCGGCTTACCCGGTTGGATGAACTTGATTTCAACACCCCTGGCCGCTGCCCACCCAGCAAGCGCTTGGCTGATGAATTCCGCCGTTGTCGCAGCGGACATAGCGGGGGAAACCCTGATTTGGCCAATCCTGTCGAGGGTTTCCACCAGTTTGGGGGCGGTGATGCTGGCAGCTGCCTCCACCCAGAGGTCTTTTCTCGAGCACTCGTCCACCACGTTTATGATTCGCACGCTCTGCTGTTTGTCCCCCATCACCCACTCGCTCAGGAAGTCCATCGCCCAGCCTCTCGTTGATTTTCTGGCGGTAGCAAACCCTCGAAGACCCGCTTGATGCGGGCTTTTTTGGGTTCCTGTGCAGGCTTAGTCTTGCGCTCTGATAAAGCCGGTATGCACGGTGCCTGCCGATTCCTTCGCCTTGGTTCTTCAGGTAGGCCAACATCAGGCGGAAGCCCCATGCCGGGTGTTCCCGCCTAATCTGCTTCATCCTTTCCACCCACGGGTTACCTAATCGGTGGTCATGGCCGTCGATTTGCGCTCTTTCTGCTCATACGCTGTCGAGCGTCTCAGGCGCAGCCACTGGCAGATGCGGCGTTTGCTCAACCCGGCCTGTTTACCCTGTACATGACCCATCAGTTCCACCTTTGCTGCTAGGCCTGCTTTTTTTAGGAACTCCACCGCCTCGCTGACCACCTCGTGCTTGAGTTGCAGCTCGGCGTACATCTTTTTGAGGCGGAGGTTTTCCTGTTCGAGTTCCTTGAGTCGGCGCTTGTCCTCCTGCTGTTCCGTCTCTGCCTCGTTCTTCCACTTGTAGAACGTGGCTGGGCTTATTTGGTGTTCTTCGCACAGAGCCTCTACTGTCTTGGCTCCTTTCAGGTAGCTGTCTAGTATGGCTCTGCGCTGGCTCTCGTTGAATCTGCTCTTTCGCATGGTGCTTGTTTTAAGTGTGAAAATAATTGTTGTCCATTATTTCTCTACTTATTTTTGGCACCGCTCTCTGGGGGGGTAGGACATTAATGAAACCACCAGAATTACTTCTCATTGAGTTATTTGCTTATTAAAATGGTTTGTGTCTAATTGAATAATTTAACGTTTTTTATTGAAACTTCCCCATTTAAATATGAAAAAAGCATCACTATTTTTTTGTTTTTTTCTAAGCTTAAAAGAGCTTGTGTCCTGCCCCCAGAGAGCGGTGCCAAAAATAAGTAGAGAAATAATGGACAACAATTATTTTCACACTTAAAACAAGCACCATGCGAAAGAGCAGATTCAACGAGAGCCAGCGCAGAGCCATACTAGACAGCTACCTGAAAGGAGCCAAGACAGTAGAGGCTCTGTGCGAAGAACACCAAATAAGCCCAGCCACGTTCTACAAGTGGAAGAACGAGGCAGAGACGGAACAGCAGGAGGACAAGCGCCGACTCAAGGAACTCGAACAGGAAAACCTCCGCCTCAAAAAGATGTACGCCGAGCTGCAACTCAAGCACGAGGTGGTCAGCGAGGCGGTGGAGTTCCTAAAAAGAAGCATACCAGCAGCAAAGGTGGAACTGATGGGTCATGTACAGGGTAAACAGGCCGGGTTGAGCAAACGCCGCATCTGCCAGTGGCTGCGCCTGAGACGCTCGACAGCGTATGAGCAGAAAGAGCGCAAATCGACGGCCATGACCACCGATTGAAGCCAACGATTGGGGAAAGGATGAAGCAGATTAGGCGGGAACACCCGGCATGGGGCTTCCGCCTGATGTTGGCCTACCTGAAGAACCAAGGCGAAGGAATCGGCAGGCACCGTGCATACCGGCTTTATCAGAGCGCAAGACTAAGCCTGCACAGGAACCCAAAAAAGCCCCGCATCAAGCGGGTCTTCGAGGGTTTGCTACCGCCAGAGAAAATCAACGAAGGTTGGGCGATGGACTTCCTGAGCGAGTGGGTGATGGGGGACAAACAGCAGAGCGTGCGAATCATAAACGTGGTGGACGAGTGCTCGAGAAAAGACCTCTGGGTGGAGGCAGCTGCCAGCATCACCGCCCCCAAACTGGTGGAAACCCTCGACAGGATTGGCCAAATCAGGGGTTTCCCCCGCTATGTCCGCTGCGACAACGGCTGGAATTCATCAGCCAAGCGCTTGCTGGGTGGGCAGCGGCCAGGGGTGTTGAAATCAAGTTCATCCAACCGGGTAAGCCGACCCAGAACGGAATCATCGAACGCCTCAACGGAACGCTTCGGAAGGAGTGCCTGAACTTGAATTGGTTCTATTCTCTCGAGGAAATCAACGACCTGTTGACAACATGGCACAGCAACTATAATTTTCTAAGGCCACATTCCTGCTTGAAATATCAAACACCTGCTAACTTTGAAAAACTAAATCAGAATCTCTACTTTAAACTGGTACCGTAAGACAGGGGCAGGACACTTGCGATAGCTATTCCTTTGCAAAACTTTAATCTTCATGGGAAAATAGAAAATTCAAGTGCATCTAAAGTATCTTTTGTTATCAGTAGGAACGGTTTGATTGGAGATAAAGACATAATAGAACTTGAGCTTGCAAAGGATGGTCGGTTTGAACTTTCCATTCAATTGGAGGATATAGCATATTTGGATTTTTGGGAGGGGGAGAGAGGTATTTTTGCTTTTCAAAACTTTGTAATAGAGCCTGACGATAATATTACAATGGTTTATGATAGTAAAAATCCATGGAAAACCATTCTGTTTACGGGTAAAAGTGCTGATAAATACAAGTACTTTGTAGAAGATTACGTAACATTTAAGTATAAATCTCGATGGAATGAAAGGTTTGATAAACGTAATAATCAGTCGATAGAAGAACAATTTGCATACATAGATTCTATTGAGAATAGTAAATTACTTCTTCTTAGTAAATACAAAAATCATATTTCTCCCTCTGCATATCTCATTTGTGAAGCAGATTTAAAAGCAGAAGTAAATTCTAACCGTTTTATGTGTATCGACCATCAACGTGAAATAGATTCCTCCTATAGCTTACTGACCATGCCAAGGGAGCTTAAAAAATTTCTATATCGTATGCCAAATCAAAATGATACTACAGCTAAATCAATCTTTTACTTAGCCTATTTAGATGCTTTGGCAAGACAATTATTTCGAGATATTAAAAGTATTAGTAAAGTCAATGAAGAAAGTCAATGGATTACTTTTCAGAAAAGTATATATTCTCGAAAAATTGCCCAATATCAACTTGGTTTTGACGTTTATTATCAAATCAGAAGTAATGGGATAAATCCAACAACAACCAAATTATTAGAGGCTTATCGAAATGCCTATCCTGACAGCCCCTATTTACCCATTTTAGAGGGTAGATACATAAAATCAGTTTCGTTGAGTAATGGACAAAAAGCAATCTCATTCGTTGTTCAAGATGAAAAAGGTAATAAAGTCAAATTGGAAGATTTTAAAGGTAAAGTGGTTTTTATAGATTTTTGGGCGAGTTGGTGCGTGGCTTGTATCAATGAGATGAAGAACTTTAAGAAAATTAGAGAACAATTTAAAGACAACAAAAATTTTATCTATTTAACGATTTCGATGGATGAAAAAGAAGAGAACTGGCATAAATCGCTCGAAAAATGGCAAGTAGAAGGAGTAAAATGTTGGGCAAAAGGTGCATATACTTCTGATATTGCTAAAAACTACCAAATTGGAGCGCTACCAGTTTTTATATTAATAGGCAAAGATGGAAAGTTTTTGGATGTGAACCCACCTCGCCCACGATTCGAAAAAGGGAAAACATTGACTAATTTATTACATCAAGCGTTAGCACAGTAAACAAAAGTACCTTTGTAAGTTCCTCAAAAAAAGCAGATACAAATTTTATTCAAATGATGAAAAAACATCTTTTTATAGTTCAATTGAGCTTGTGTTTTTATATTTTTAATCATATAAACACGTTCGCTCAAAGTTCCTTTGCTGTGCAAATTGAAATTCCTAAGCAAATTGCTTTTGATGATATTCAATTCTGTTATGATAATGGAAAAAAAGAATTGACCTGCTTAAAACCAGTTATAAAAGATAATAAATTAGAGATTTCTGGAAAATACTATTCTAAATATGCGACAATTCTGGTTCACTTTCCAAGTGATAATCGAACACATTACTACCATAGCTTTTGGATTACAGATAAGCCAGCGAAAATAAAATTTTTCACAAAACAAACAGACTCTACTTCAATTGATTATGAGCTTACTAATGTAGTAGATGTATGGAAAATGGGTGAGAAATTAATGAAAGATTTTATTCGAGTAGAAGAAAAAGTATTTGTAGATTTTTTGTCAAAAAACGGAAATAATTGGACCACTAACGACTCTCTTGTTAGAAAGTTTATGGTACTCAACCAGAAATTATTAAATAAGAAGCTTGACTTTATACAAAAAAATGGAAACTTGTATTATTCTCTTTTTCTATTTAGAAGAGAAGTTCTATTCACGGATTTAAGTGCAGATACTCTAAAATATATTTTTAATAAATCGTTTAAAAGGAATTTAAAACAGACTTATGAAGGTATTTACATACAAAACTTCCTGAATGGCCGAATGCTTAGTGTGGGTAAACAAGCTCCTTTCTTTAAAGTATTAGATATAAATGGACGAAGAGTATTGTTAGATAGTTTAGGGAATAAGTTTACACTTCTTGTGTTTTGGGCTTCTTGGTGTAAACCTTGCATTCAAGAGATACCTGAAATAAAAAAGATTAGAGAGCAATATTCAAAAGACAAACTGGAAATCATTTTTGTATCACTTGATATAGATTCAAGTAAGTTTGATGCCGCTACAAAAAAATATGATATGCAATGGACACATATTTGGGGAAATGAAGAACTTCCAAATCTTTATGGAATCACTTCCATTCCAATAATGTATTTAATTAACAAATCAGGAAAAATAGTATATGCAAGAGACCAAGAGAAAGAGGGTAAATTAGACGTATTGAATTCCGTATTAGCAGATGTGAAATAACTTAACCCATTTGAACTGAGATAGTCTAAAATGCTACAAAGGTTATTTTTTACCTCATATACGTTAGCCAAAATCATTATTTCACCGTTTTCTGAAAAATGTGGGCATGAAATAACCGAAAGACGTTCCACTTTTCTAAAAAGTGGAACGTCTATTAGCTTAACGCTTGGTGTTCAGAGACAATCATTCCTACGCCAACGCCTTACGAGCCTCACGGTCGGGGTCGTTTTTGACGACGGGGACATCATCCAAAATCATGGTTTCGCCATTTTCGCTGGTGTAGCGTGGCCAGTTGGGTAAGCCTCCGCCGTTGGGATTGCCTGTCTTGGCAAAATTCACAAAAGACTTCGCCATTTTTTCGGAAAGCCGACGAGGACGAGCCCCTCCGCCGGTGTGCGTGAGCATGAGGTCGGTGTTGTAGAACCAAAAACAAATATCATCGCAGTGAAAGGCTCGCATCCGTCCATCAAAAAGCGGTGGTTGCCATCCAAACCATGCTAAGTACACTGGGGCTTTCTGCTTGGATTTGGTGTCGGCAGTGGTGATGGCATTTTTGCGATTGCTCACGACCATTGACCAAATTTCGATGGGCTTTTTGGTCGGAAATGCCTTGGCATAAGCATCTACTACTTCGCTGGTTTTTTCGGCAAATCGTGGTTTTAACTTTTCTTTGACTTCGTCAAGCGTTACGTTTTCGAGTTTGGCATCGGTACGGCTCGGCGAAGACTCGTTGAACGTGGAGCAAATAATCATTGGCACATCAGCCGAAAAATGAGCATCGCTACTGAAAAATGATTGTTCTGATAAAAACTTTCCATCAGACACAGGCGCATAACCGCCCCGTGCAAGATTCATGCGCTTGGCTTCGTCGGCCATTTTGGTAACGGCTCGGTTAGCAATGTCTATGTACTCTCGCCACGGAATCTGCTGTAACTTTCCGAGGTCGTTGGGTCCCAGGCCTGCTTCTTTCAAGACCATCGTCCCTAGCTTCTCGGCATATTCTTTGTTTACTCCACCCAACGAAGTACCACTCAGCGCCACTGCTTTGTGAAACAGCCCTTTGGCCGAGGGCATGGCCATTAAGGTACATACCTTTGCACCACCACCCGACTGACCAATGATGGTTACATTGCCAGCATCGCCACCAAAATTACCGATGTTATCACGGACCCATTCAAGAGCTGCTACGATGTCGAGCATCCCAACGTTACCCGATGCCGCAAATTTCTCGCCCCCTACACCTGCCAAATGGGTAAACCCTAACGCTCCCAATCGGTGGTTGAGCGAGCAAAAGACTACATCGCCAAAGCGAGCTAAGTTTTCGCCATGATAGCCGTCTTGTTCAACACCATTTCCATTGACAAATCCTCCCCCATGCAACCACACGATGACAGGGCGTTTCTTAGTATCAAGAGCGGGCGTCCAGACGTTAATGCGCAAGCAGTCTTCGCTTACGTCGTCGTAGTTCCAGTGGTCCACAAACGAAGCGTATGGGTCGGCATAGCGTTTTTCCATGATTTGTGGTGCTGAATTTCCCCACCAAACGGCAGGTTTGATGTCGCTCCACGGTTTGGGTTTTTGAGGTGGCATAAACCGATTTTCGCCGCCAGTGTCTGCCCCATACGGAATGCCTAAAAAGGTATGAATTCCTCTGAGAATATAGCCTCTTACTTTACCATACGACGTATTAGCTACAGCTATGTTGTCGCCAACAAACAAGATTTGTTCGTCGTCTTTTGCAGGTTTAGCTTCTGCAGCAGTAGGCAGGGCGTTGGTTAGCCCTACGCCAGCGGCACCGAGGCCGATGGATTGAATAAAGTTTCTACGATTTGATTTCATAAACAAATGGTTTAGCAGGTTTTTCAGACTAAATTTAGTTGATTTTTCAAGGAACACTGAAACACTCTATCCTGAAAATAGAATGATTTCTTAGTTTTTTAGATGAAAAGCTTATTTTTGACGCTAAACGAACTTACCTCGTAATAATCCGCTTTCAACCAACCTCTGAATCTGATGATACAACGCTTTGCCTTGCAGTGTAGCTATTTTTTGTGTTTGCTCCTTGGCTGTAATCAGGTACAAGCACAGCCGCTGCAACTTCGCTATGAACAGGCCGCTTCGGTCTGGACTGAGGCATTGCCCTTGGGAAACGCTTACATGGGTGCGATGGTGTTTGGAGGTGTGCAGCAAGAGCATTTACAGCTCAATGAAAGCACTTTGTATTCGGGCGATCCCAACCGAACCTTTACGGCTATCAATGTGCGTAAGCAGTACAAGCAGGTGCGTGAATTACTACAAAAAAGGCAGTTTCAAGAAGCCCAAACACTGATTACGCAAGAATGGCTGGGACGCAACCATCAACTTTATCAACCCTTGGGTGATTGTTGGATTGATTTTCAGCACCCAAGCACCGATGTACATTCGTATCAACGTACACTTGATTTAGAAACAGCAACGGCTGGCGTTCGGTATCAAATCGGCAAAACGGTCTATCAACGTAGCTATTTTGCCAGCTATCCAGACCATGTCATTGTACTTAAACTTAAAGCATCAGGCCCGGATAAACTCCATTTCACCCTTCGGTTTAGCACTCCACACACAGCTACTGTGCGGTATCAGACCAAGGGTAAACAACTCATCATGCAAGGTAAAGTTCCGGGTTTTGGGGTGCGGCGAGACTTTGAAACCATCGAAAAATTAGGCGACCCACACAAGTATCCCGAAATTTACGACAAAGACCTCCGTCGAAAACCAAATGCCAAGCAACTACAATACGGCCAAGAAGCCGATGGATTAGGCATGGCCTTTGATACTCGGGTAGTGGTCAAACTGACCGATGGTCAATTTCAATCTACAGATAGTACGCTTACTATTCGTCAGGCTCATGAAGTAACCCTTTTGCTTTGTGCTGCCACTAGTTACAACGGCTTTGACAAAAGCCCAGCACTCGAAGGGGCAAACCCAAGCCTGAAGGTAGCTTCTTACCTAAAAGCAAGCCTTAGCCAATCTGACCAACAGCTACAACAGCGGCATCTTTCTGACTATCAAGCTCTTTTCAATCGAGTGAAGTTACAATTAGGGAACCCCACAGCTCAATCTGCCTTCCCTACTGACCAACGAGTCGCTTTATTTGCCAACGGACAAGACCCCAGCTTTGCTGCGTTGTATTTTCAGTTTGGGAGATACCTCATGATTGCAGGTTCTCGAAAAGGCGGGCAACCTCTCAACCTTCAAGGCATCTGGAACGACTTACAGATTCCGCCTTGGAACAGTGGTTATACCCTTAACATCAATGCTCAAATGAACTATTGGCCTGCCGAAATTACCAACTTAGCTGAGTGTCAAGAGCCCTTTTTCAGAGCAATTCAAGAACTTTCGATACGGGGGCAAGTAACCGCACGAGCCATGTACGGAAACAACGGCTGGGTGGCACATCACAACACCGACATTTGGCGACATACGGAACCCATTGACAATTGCCCTTGCGCTTTTTGGCCCATGGCGGCAGGTTGGCTGACTAGTCATCTTTGGGAGCACTACCTGTTTAGTAAGGATACTGTTTTTCTTCGTCAAGAAGCTTTTCCACTTCTCAAAGGAGCCATAGCATTTTACAACGATTGGCTTGTTGAAAACGAAAAAGGATTTCTTGTCACCCCGGTGGGGTATTCGCCAGAACATAACTTTGTATATGAAGGTGGTAAACGGGCTTCGTTCAGTCCAGGACCTACCATGGACATGGCTATTGTACGAGAAGCATTCAGTAATTATCTTGAGGCTTGCCGAGTAATAGGCATTAACGATGCGTTTAGGGACGAAATTTCTCAAAAACTCAATAAGCTACTCCCCTATCAAATCGGGAAATACGGTCAGTTGCAAGAATGGTCTGAGGATTTTGAAGATGCGGAGCCCCTGCATCGGCACGTATCGCACTTATATGGTTTGTACCCCAGCCATCAGATTAGTGTGCAAAGCACTCCGCAATTGGCCGAGGCTGCTAAAAAAGTCATGGAAAGTCGAGGCGATGCAGCCACAGGTTGGTCAATGGGTTGGAAAGTCAACCTTTGGGCACGCCTTCTGGACGGTAACCATGCCTACAAACTCATTACCAACCTCTTTACGCTGATTCGGACATCGGCCACTCAGATGCAGGGAGGAGGCACTTACCCCAATTTGTTCGATGCACATCCACCTTTTCAGATTGATGGAAATTTTGGAGTAACGGCAGGCATTGCCGAAATGCTCCTGCAAAGCCACGAAGGTTTTTTGCATCTGCTCCCCGCATTACCCGACACCTGGTCTGACGGTCAAGTAAGTGGCCTCAAGGCTCGTGGAGGCGTTGAGGTTACCCTGAGTTGGAAAAACAATCAACTTCAACAAGCTACTTTTAGAGCCCAGCAAGAGTGTGATATACAGGTACACTACCAAGGAAAACAAACTAAACTACACCTTAAAGCAGGAAAAACACAGGCGATTTCGGGAGTTTTCTGAAAATATTCCAAAAATTTCTGCAAATAGCAGGAGAGTATAAGACAGTTGAACTCTACGACTCTACTACTTTTGTGGCAACAATGCTCTAAACCTTTATAACCTATTAATTCATCGAATGGAATCAATTCTGGGAGTTATTTTTCACTTTATCGGGGGCTTCGCCTCGGGAAGTTTTTACATTCCTTACAAAAAAGTCAGAGGATGGGCATGGGAAAGTTACTGGATTGTAGGAGGACTATTCTCGTGGCTCATCGTACCGCCTATTGCCGCTTGGCTTACCATTTCAGACTTTTCGAGCATCATCTCTGGCGCTTCTGGCAACGTCATTCTCTGGACTTACATCATGGGGGTACTGTGGGGTATTGGAGGACTTACCTATGGGCTTGGCGTACGCTACTTGGGCGTGTCGTTGGGGAGTTCAATTATCTTGGGGCTTTGTTCTGTTTTTGGCTCGTTAATCCCTTCTATTTATTACAATTTTGTACCAACGCCAGG
This sequence comes from Spirosomataceae bacterium, assembly GCA_046329195.1. Taxonomy (GTDB): domain Bacteria; phylum Bacteroidota; class Bacteroidia; order Cytophagales; family Spirosomataceae; genus JAXLVB01. Next base: position 1,915,027 of record JAXLVB010000002.1, read on the forward strand.
CAAAGACACCATCCACGATTTAGCTACTACCAATTGGGGGCAATTGGTCCTCTTAGGTCTTTTGATTTGTGTGATTGGTATCGTGATTTGCGGCAAAGCGGGTGGTATGAAAGACCAAGACCTTGCAGGTAAAACAAGTGAGTCGAACCGAGAATTTGACCTTGTGAAAGGCTTAATTGTGTCTATCATCTCGGGTGTATTGAGCGCTTGCTTTAGCTTTGGTATAGAGGCAGGTTCGTCCATGGCTCAAATCGCTAACGAAGCATGGGTAAGCAGCCACCCCGGTCAAGGTGAGTTTTTGTACCGCAACAACGTGGTGTATGTAGTAGTACTGTGGGGTGGACTCACGACCAATTTCATCTGGTGCATGATTCTGAACGCCCGCAACAAATCATTCGGCGATTACACCGATGCCAAAACGCCTTTACTGAGCAATTATCTATTTTCGGCCATAGCAGGTACCACGTGGTTTTTGCAGTTCTTCTTCTATGGAATGGGCGAAAGTCGCTTAGGAAACGGCGCCAGTTCTTGGATTTTACACATGGCCTTTATCATTTTGGTAGCCAACTCATGGGGTTTGGTTCTCAAGGAATGGAAAGGCGTTTCTCGCAAAACCATGAACACCATCGTGCTGGGTATTTTGACCATCATCCTTTCGGTACTGATTGTAGGTTATGGCAATTCATTGAAATAATTTCTGAAAACAACACTCAACGTTACTATAATGACTACGACTTTTCAACATGTAAGCTATTTGTGGGACGAAACCAAAGCCGCAGAATTGGCCGGCGACGAAGTTGCCCTGTTTATTTACCGTTCTAATCTATTGGGTGCTGATTTGCGCTTGACTAATTACGGCGGTGGAAATACCTCTGTCAAAATCACCGACAAAGACCCACTCACAGGAGTAGAAACAGAAGTGATGTGGATTAAAGGTTCTGGCGGAGACATCGGTACGTTGAAAAAATCAGGTTGTGCGGCTCTTTACTTGGAGCGTCTTCGCAATTTGGAACGAGTCTATCGAGGCATCGAGTTTGAAGACGAAATGGTGGAACTATTTAACCATTGTATCTTTGATTTAGCCTCCAAGGCACCGTCTATTGACACTCCTTTACATGGCTTTCTGCCCTTCAAACACATTGATCACCTACACCCCGACGCTGCCATTGCCATTGCGGCGGCCAAAGACGGTAAGCGCATTACCGAAGAGCTTTTTGGTGGCGAAGTGGGCTGGGTAGGCTGGCAACGCCCCGGCTTTGACTTAGGTTTACAACTTCGTGAATGCTTAGAAGAAGCTGCTGCTCGTGGGGTTAAGCTCCGTGGCATCATGTTAGGTTCGCATGGGCTCTTTACCTGGGGTGAAACTGCTTACGAAAGCTATATCAATACGCTTGAGGTGATTGAGCGATGTGCCGAATACCTAAGCCCCCAGACCCCCAATGGGGGCATTGTAAAACAATCATTTGGAGGTGCTAAAATACAGTCTCTACCCAAAGAACAACGTCTTGCCCAAGCCGCCAAAATAGCTCCCATTTTACGTGGTTTCTGCTCTTCTGAGAAAAAAAGTTCCCCCAACGGGGGCGGAGGGGGCTTTATGATTGGCCACTATACCGACGATGAGCGGGTGTTGGAGTTTATCAATTCTAACGATTTAGAAAAACTTGCACCCCTCGGCACCTCGTGTCCAGACCACTTCTTACGCACCAAAATTTCACCTTTAGTGCTAGAATTGGCTCCAGACCAAGACCTTACCAACGTAGCCGACATCAAAGCAACCCTTGCACCTGCTTTTGAAGCGTATCGTGCCATGTACACCGAGTACTACAATACCTGCAAGCACGCCAATTCGCCGGCCATGCGTGACCCCAACCCTGTTGTCATCTTGTACCCAGGCGTAGGGATGTTTACGTTTGCCAAAGACAAAACCACGGCTCGTTTGGCCTCTGAGTACTACATCAATGCCGTCAACGTGATGAAAGGCGCCGAAGCCGTATCTGAATACACGGCATTGCCACGCCAAGAGGCATTTAATATTGAATATTGGCTGCTCGAAGAAGCCAAACTCCAACGAATGCCTAAGCCTAAAGCCCTTTCGGGTCGAGTTGCGTTGGTTACAGGCTCAGCTGGGGGGATTGGCAAGGCCATTGCTAAAAAGTTTGCAGAAGAAGGCGCCTGTGTCATCATCAACGACATCAACGAAGAACGACTTGAAGGAGCCAAAGCAGAATTTGTCAAGACCTTTGGCAAAGATGCAGTAGCCAGTACCTTACTCAACGTTACCGATGAAGTCAGCACTACCCAAGCCCTTGATGCAGCTTGTTTGGCATTCGGAGGGGTGGATATTGTGGTCAACAACGCTGGTATTAGTATCTCTAAATCCATTGCTGACCATTCGCTTGAGGAATGGGATCGCCTTTATGATATTTTGGTCAAAGGCCAGTTCATTGTTTCCAAAGCGGGCATCGAAGTGATGCGTAAGCAAGGTTTTGGCGGCGATATTGTGAATATTGTTTCCAAAAATGCAGTAGTGGCTGGCCCTAACAACCCAGGCTACGGCTCAGCAAAAGCAGCACAAGCGCACCTCACTCGCCTCATGGCAGCCGAGTTGGGTGCCGACAAAATCCGGGTCAACACCGTCAATCCCGATGCAGTGATTTCTGACTCAAATATCTGGGCTGGAGGCTGGGCAGAAGGCCGAGCCAAAGCCTACGGCATTACAGTCGAAGAATTGCCCGCCTATTATGCTAAGCGTACGCTGCTAAACGAAATCATCTTGCCTATTGATATTGCCAATGCTTGTTTTGCTTTTGTAGGAGGCCTATTGAGTAAATCAACTGGTAATGCGTTGAATGTAGATGGTGGCGTAGCCATGGGCTTTTACCGATAACAAATCCGTTTTTTCATCATAGGTTATCCGTCTAAGGTCTGAGCCACTCGGATCTTAGATTTTTACAAATTTTTGCAAACTCTATGATGAAATTTAGAAAAAGTAAAGCAGATTAATTACCCCAAAAGGTTATTTTGAGAAGTTTTTGGCACGTCTTGTCATTGCTCTTAATTCTTCCTGCATCCTAATTACATCAGGAGAATTTAAAGCAATATCTACTTTACCAGCAAGTGAAGGATCTATGGTAAATTTAGAATGATCTAATTTCAAGACTGATTTAGTTTGCTTTTTCATGTTTTTTGGAAATTAAATAGGCAAAATAGTGCTTGTTTGAATCAAAGGCTTCTCGTTCTAAATCGAATGTTAAGCCTTCCACTAAATAAGTACCATCGAGATTATTTAGCAACTTAGAAATAGTAGCTCTGTAGAGTCTCGTTCGAGCTTGAGTACTACCTGTAAAAATAACAGAATTTTGTGGATTAAGTTCAAGAAAGTGCATTAACGTTTGGACAACGGTTGATAATACCACTTCCATGTCTTTATTATTACTCTTATCAAGAGTATCAATATCGTTAGTAGCTGTTAGATTACCAAAAACCAATTGGTATGTATCAGGCATATCAGGAAATAGAGCATAAAAGACTACTTTCCTGATAGTTTTATTTTCGCTTACGCTATCAAATTCGTACCAAAAATGATCTGGGGAATACGAAACAGGGTATGTAGGTTTTTCCATTAGACAAATTTAAGAAAAAATAACCATGCGATTAGAATCCTATCAAATTGCCCAACACAACGACTCGTTGCTTCAAAAGCATGAGTTGAAACTCCAATTTACCCAATCTGAAATTGGAAATGCCGAAGAAATCATTCAAAAATTGATTGATTTTCAAATTGCAATTCCATCATGGGCATTAGGAACTGGTGGCACCCGTTTTGGTCGTTTTCCGGGCGGTGGTGAACCTCGTTCGCTCGAAGAAAAAATTGAAGACGTCGGCTTACTTCATGCGTTGAATCGTTCGTCGGGGGCTATATCGTTGCATATTCCTTGGGATATTCCGAAAGACTATCAGGCCATTCGAGTGCTTACAGCACAACATGGTTTGGCGTTTGATGCCGTGAATTCCAACACGTTTCAAGATCAACCCGACCAAGCGCTAACCTATAAGTTTGGTTCGCTCCAAAACGTAAACAAGGCTATTAGAAAACAAGCAATAGACCATAATATTGAGGTTATCAAACATGGCATCGAGTTAGGCTCTAAATCTTTAACCGTTTGGTTATCAGATGGCTCGTGTTTTCCGGGTCAGCTCAACTTCCGCAAAGCCTATCAGCATACGCTCGAAAGTTTACAAGAAATTTATGCGGCCTTGCCTGCTGACTGGAAGCTTTTTGTCGAATACAAAGCATTTGAACCCAACTTCTACTCCATGACCGTGGGCGACTGGGGGATGTCGTATTCGTATGCACAAAAGTTAGGTAACAAAGCCTACACCTTGGTTGACTTGGGTCACCATTTACCCAATGCTAACATCGAGCAAATTGTAGCCTTGCTGTTGATGGAAGGCAAACTGGGAGGTTTTCACTTCAACGATTCCAAATATGGTGACGATGACCTTACGGCTGGCAGTATTAAACCATATCAATTATTCCTGATTTTCAACGAATTAGTAGAAGGTATGGACGCCAGAGGGATGAATCATGCCTCTGATTTGGGTTGGATGATTGATGCAAGCCATAATGTAAAAGACCCACTCGAAGACCTCCTCCAGTCAGTAGAAGGTATTATGATTGCATACGCCCAAGCCCTTTCGGTGGACCGAAAAGCACTGGAGGAAGCCCAAGAAAACAACGACGTAGTCAAAGCGCAAGAGGTATTACAAACAGCTTTCCGTACCGATGTACGAGCCTTAGTAGCCGAAGCCAACTTGAGAGCTGGTGGTGCTTTGAATCCAACAGCCTTGTTCCGTAGCCTCAACGTTCGGGGTAATTTGATTCAAGAAAGAGGTCTGAAAACAGTGGCGACAGGGCTATGAAAAAAAGCGTCTGTGCCATTTTTGACATTGGTAAAACCAACAAAAAGGCATTTCTTTTTGACGAATCGTATCAATTGGTCTGGGAAAAATCGGCCACGCTACCCGAAACTACCGACGAAGATGGAGACCCTTGCGAAGACATTCATTTGCTCACCAAATGGGTACTTCAAACTTGGGAAGATATTCTCCAATTGACTGATTTTGAAGCAAAAGCTGTTAATTTCAGTACTTATGGAGCCAGTTTTGTGTATTTAGATGCAGAAGGTCAACCCCTTACGCCACTCTACAATTATTTGAAGGCGTATCCAGAGGACTTACATCGACAGTTTTACGATACGTATGGAGGCGAAGAAACACTGGCCGTCAAACTGGCGTCGCCGGTTTTGGGAAGTCTGAACTCCGGTATGCAGTTGTATCGCCTCAAGTATGAGCAACCCGAAGTCTTTGAGCAGGTAGCCTATTGCTTGCATTTGCCTCAGTACCTACGTTTCTTGTTGACCCAACAAGCCTGCACTGACATCACCAGCGTCGGTTGCCATACCAATCTGTGGGACTTTACTGCTCGCAACTACCATCCTTGGATTACCTACGAGAAAATTGACAGCAAAATCCCGACACTGGCCTACTGCGAAAGCGTAGCAGTTATCCAACAAGGAGACACTATGCTCAAGGTAGGAACAGGTCTGCACGATAGTTCCTCGGCGTTGATACCTTATCTTATCAACTTCCATGAGCCATTTGTATTACTTTCGACTGGAACCTGGTGCATTTCGTTGAATCCGTTCAACGATTCGCCCCTTACGTTTGAAGAATTACAATACGATTGCCTGTGTTATCTCACCTATCAAGAAAAACCCGTCAAAGCATCTCGACTCTTTGCTGGTTATGAACACGAAATTCAGACCAAGCGCTTGGCAGAGCATTTTGGGGTTGAAGTTGGGCATTATAAAGAGGTGTCGTTTGATGCTCATTGCATCCAGGAATTACGAAAACGAGCCGAACCCATTGGCGCCGATGACAAGTTTACGTTGCTGAAAAACTCACCCTTTGCGTTGCGAGATTTGTCGTCTTTTAGCAGCTATGCCGAAGCCTATCACCAGCTCATGCTTGACATCATGCGTCAGCAATTGATTTCAACCGAGTTGGTCTTGCATCATTCGCCCGTAAAACGGATTTTTGTAGATGGAGGCTTCAGTAAAAATCCAATTTTCATGAATCTATTGGCCGAGGCTTTTCCTCAAATTGAAGTGTATGCTGCCTCCATGGCACAAGCCAGTGCGCTGGGGGCGGCGTTGGCCATCCATGCACATTGGAATCCAAAGCCGCTGCCTAATACCCTGATTGACTTGAAGTTTTACGCCTCGCCAAGCTTCTCATAAGTTACTACGACTGCACGAGTTGTGGCTTTTCTCGTGCAGTCATAGCTACAAAAATTAACAATCCGATGAAACCAAGTGAGATTTTGGCAAGCATTCAAATTGACGACCTCTCGTCAACGCCCAAATATCAACAATTGGTCAATTCGATTATAACAGGGATTCGGAGAGGGCAGATTCACAAGGGAGATGTCTTGCCTTCTATCAACGAAATCAGCTTTGAGTTTACGATTTCGAGGGTAACAGTCGAGAAAGGATATAATTACCTCCGCAAAATTGGGGTTTTGGCCTCTGTACCCGGCAAAGGGTATTACATCAAAAGCGAAAACATTGGTCAAAACCTCAAAATTTTCCTGCTTTTTAATAAACTCAGCAATCACAAAAAAATCATTTATGACGCCTTTGTAGAAGCATTGGGTGAGCAAGCAACGGTCGATTTTTACATTTACAACAATGATGTCAGCCTGTTTCAACGCATCATCAACAATCAAAAAGATCAAGACTACACCCATTACGTCATTATTCCACACTTCATTGAAGGTGAAGAACGAGCCATCGCCCTAATTAATGCACTGCCTAAAGAAAAACTCATCTTGGTGGACAAATTACCTACGCAGATAACGGGTGAGTTTAGTTCGGTTTACGAGCATTTTGAGCAAGATTTGTACTCTGCCTTGGAGCAAGCCCGAGAATTTCTCTATAAGTATCATACCCTAAAAATCATCTTCCCCGAAAACAGTTATTTCCCTCTCGAAATCATCAAAGGCTTTGAAAATTTTTGTAGCGATTATGCTTTCCAGTCGAAGGTAGTGCATTCTATTGCCGATGAACCCATTCAAGAGGGCGAAGCATACCTCAACTTGATGGAAGACGATTTAGTTATTTTGATAGAAAAGGTAATTGCCAGTTCGCTGCTATTGGGCGAACAAATCGGTATCATTTCCTACAACGAAACACCCCTCAAGCGGTTTATCTTGAATGGCCTCACCACCATCTCGACCGACTTTAAGGCAATGGGGCGAGCCGCTGCGGAGCTCGTTTTGTCTCCCACCAAGCAACACATCCAAAACCCATTTTACCTCACCATCCGAGCTTCGTTATAAGCTTATTGCTTTAGGATTTTCTTCGTGACCACTAACGGCGTATTGGTGCCATTCACTACTTGGAAAAAATAAAAACCAGCTGGCCAAGTTTCAGTTTGTAGCACCCATTCGGTGCTTGAACTGAGTGGCGAAGTCATTATTTCTCTCCCCAATAGGTCTGTCACCTTGAGTTGTACAGTAGAAGAACTTGTCACTAATTGGACTCGAACAATACATTCGTTTTGTATGGGATTCGGAATCACTTCTAAGCTGGAGGCAGTTATCGCTTGAGACGTACTGGTAATTTTATCAAGAATGGTCGCAGCCACTCGGTTCGACATCGAAGAACATCCTCCTGCCGTTATCTCGTTCGTAATCTGGTAGTTACCTTCTTTTTTCAGCGTTAAAGATGTTCCGGTGGCTCCAGGGATTTTCTCGGCATTATTAAACCATTGATAACTTTCCTTCAAGTCGTTCCCCGTAGTACTTTTGGTAATTACAATCTTGATGCTATCGGGTACCTGAACCAACGGTAAGGCATTGGGTGCTAAATCGATAACAACCGATGGTAATTGGCGTTCCTGCACCGTAAATGGCAATGATTTGAAGGTACATTTGTTTTTGTCGGAAACCTCTACACTATACGTATCCGCTTTGGTAACAGTTAACGTAGCCGAAGTACCCACGGTAGCATTACTGGCAGTCCATTTGTACTCGTAGTCACCTGTGGGAGTAGTAGCAGCAGTTAGTACGGTTGACTGCCCTTGACACAAAATCGGGTTCCCTGTAATTTCTACTTTAATAACAGGTTGTAACGTAATTTGCTTACGGGCAATGCCCACACACTGATTTCCTTTATCAATCACAGTTACCTGATACTCACCCGCTTTGGGGGTGTCGATAGTGATACTGGTTCCTGTTCCAGATAGTGTTGTTCCTTCAAAAGACCATCCTGTCACTTCAACAGCACCAGTGCTTTTTACAACATTGACAGCCAGCGTAAAAGGGGCATTGGGACAAATGGCCGCAGGAGCTGTGATGTCAAGTGAGGGCGGAATACATGGTGACCAATTAACTGCTACCGTACTACTACTGGCACAGTTGGTCGTTCCTGTTTGGTCTGTAACAGTGACACTAACAGTAAATAGCGAATTAGTCTTGAATAGCCCATCCAATGGCCCAATAGTTGGTGATTGAGCGACAGAATTCGTAAAAATACCCGCTTGGCTACTTGCCCATTTGTATTTTAGTACTCCAACAGAATCTTTGACTAAGTTCTTGAATTGATATTTTTCATTTCCCACAACAACTACAGGATTAACGGCAAAGGTAATCTTTGGCACAGGGTTGACTACAACACTCACCGAAGACGAAGCCGTTCCGCATTGATTAGTGACTGAAGCCGAATAAATACCTGCTTTAGTTACTGTAATTTGTTGATTTGTAGAACTAAACCCTGTGCTGCTCCAAGAGGATGAAGTACCTGTAGAATTAGTAATACTCAATGAGACAGAACCTCCTTCACAAAAATTGGTACTACCTGAAGAAACAATGGCGGGGGTAGTTGGTAAATTCAATACGGTAATTTGTCGCTCAGTAGCTTTGGCAGTACAGTTTGAGGACTTTAGTGTTACTGTAAGGCCGTATTTACCTGAAAGTGTGGGTACCAAGGAGGGTGCATTAAGACCTATTGGTTGCCCCTCCAGCGTCCAAGCATAATCATACAAGTTTGGATTTCCGGGCTGGGCAAAAAGCTGGTCGGTATTATTATTTCGGCAAATCAAATCATTTCCTGTTATAGAAACATTGGTCGGAACGGGATTTACCGTAACAGTGATGATGTTTGAAAAAGAAGTACCACAGCCATTGGTAACCGCAATAAAGAAATTGCCAGAGGTGTTAACCTCAATATTGGCCGTAGTCTGGCCTGTATTCCATGAGTAGGTTCCTGAAACAGATGATAAAAGAGTCACCGAACTGCCTTGACATAACGTAGTAGGTCCTGAACTCTTAATAGTGGGTTGCGGTGGACTTGTGGCTACTGTAATTACTTTTTCAGTTGCTTTTGTAGAGCACCCCGTTGCTTTACTCGTGACAATTAAGCCATACGTTCCCGAAACGGTTGGGGCTAAGGTACTTGCCTCTGTGCCAACGGAGTTGCCATTCAAGGTCCATCCGTAACGATACTGATTGGGATCATTGGGTAATGCCGATAATTGCTGATCTGGTAGATTTGAACATATCACTTCCTTACCTGCAATGGAGACTCCTGTGGGTCCTGCATTAATAGTGATACTAATAGGATCAGACGTACTGCTTCCACAACTATTGATAGCGGTGAGGGTATAGGTGCCAGCTTTTGTTACAATGATGGAAGAGTTAGTCTGCCCACTACTCCACGAATAAGTTCCTGTAGTATTGGTCGTTAGAGTCACCGAACCACCTTCGCAGAAAGTCGTGGCACCTGAGGCTGTGATACTTGGTTTGACTGGTGGCGAGGCCACAGCGATGGTCTTGTCGGCAGCTTTGACCGAACAACCTGTTGCTTTCACACTGACCGTCAGGCCATATTTACCAGAACTCGTTGGCGTCAAGGTTGGGGCATTAGTTCCAACGGCGTTGCCGTCTAAAGTCCAGGCATAGTTGTAAGTAGCTCCATCGTTGGGGCTCGCTATCAACTGGTTGTTGGAATTACTGCAAATGGCTTCGCTGCCTGTGATGGCTACGTTGGCAGGATTGGCATTCACTACCACCACAACAGGGTCAGAAGTCGCCGTACCACAGCCATTGCTAGACGTGACTGTAAAACTGCCTGATTTGTTGACATTGATGCTCGTTGCTATCTGCCCATTACTCCACGAATAAGTTCCTGTAGCATTGGTCGTTAAGGTCACTGAACCACCTTCGCAGAAAGTCGTGGCACCTGAGGCTGTGATACTTGGTTTGACTGGTGGCGAGGCCACAGCGATGGTCTTGTCGGCAGCTTTGACCGAACAACCTGTTGCTTTCACACTGACCGTCAGGCCATATTTACCAGAACTCGTTGGCGTCAAGGTTGGGGCATTAGTTCCAACGGCGTTGCCGTCTAAAGTCCAGGCATAGTTGTAAGTAGCTCCATCGTTGGGGCTCGCTATCAACTGGTTGTTGGAATTACTGCAAATGGCTTCGCTGCCTGTGATGGCTACGTTGGCAGGATTGGCATTCACTACCACCACAACAGGGTCAGAAGTCGCCGTACCACAGCCATTGCTAGACGTGACTGTAAAACTGCCTGATTTGTTGACATTGATGCTCGTTGCTATCTGCCCATTACTCCACGAATAAGTTCCTGTAGCATTGGTCGTTAAGGTCACTGAACCACCTTCGCAGAAAGTCGTGGCACCTGAGGCTGTGATACTTGGTTTGACTGGTGGCGAGGCCACAGCGATGGTCTTGTCGGCAGCTTTGACCGAACAACCTGTTGCTTTCACACTGACCGTCAGGCCATATTTACCAGAACTCGTTGGCGTCAAGGTTGGGGCATTAGTTCCAACGGCGTTGCCGTCTAAAGTCCAGGCATAGTTGTAAGTAGCTCCATCGTTGGGGCTCGCTATCAACTGGTTGTTGGAATTACTGCAAATGGCTTCGCTGCCTGTGATGGTTGTATTGGGTGGATTGGCATTGACTACCACTGCCACAGGGTCAGAAGTAGCTACCCCACAGCCATTGCTAGCTGTTACTGTAAAACTGCCCGATTTATTAACATTGATGCTCGTTGCTGTCTGCCCACTACTCCATGAATAACTTCCGCTCGCATCGGTCGTTAAGGTCACCGAACCACCTTCGCAGAAAGTCGTGGCACCTGAGGCTGTGATACTTGGTTTGACTGGTGGCGAGGCAACAGCGATGGTTTTGTCGGCAGCTTTGACCGAACAGCCTGTCGTTTTCACACTGACCGTCAGGCCATATTTACCAGAACTCGTTGGCGTCAAGGTTGGGGCATTAGTTCCAACGGCGTTGCCGTCTAAAGTCCAGGCATAGTTGTAAATATTGGCGTCGTTAGGACTGGCAATGAGTTGATTATTGGACTGATTACTACAAATGGCTTCGCTGCCTGTGATAGTCACATTGGTAGGATTGGCATTCACCACTACCGATAGTGGGTCAGAAGTCGCCGTACCACAGCCATTGCTAGACGTGACTGTAAAACTGCCTGATTTGTTGACATTAATGCTAGCAGTTGTCTGCCCACTGCTCCAAGAATAAGTTCCTGTAGCATTGGTCGTTAAGGTCACCGAACCACCTTCGCAGAAAGTCGTGACACCGGAGGCTGTGATACTTGGTTTGACTGGTGGTGAGGCGACGGCGATGGTTTTGTCGGCAGCTTTAGCTGTACAGCCTGAACCTTTCGGGCTAACTGTTAACCCATAACGCCCTGATGCAGTAGGTGTTAAGATTGGCGAATTAGTTCCAACGGCGTTGCCGTCTAAGGTCCAAGCATAGTTGTAAATATTGGCGTCGTTAGGACTGGCAATGAGTTGATTATTAGACAGGTTGGTACAAATGGCTTCGCTACCTGTGATGGTTGCTGCACCGATGGATGCGCTCACAGTGACTGTTACTTCACTCGAAATGGAGCGACACAATACTTGTGATTTATCACCAGCATCAATGCTTACTCGGTAACGATAAAGTCCTTGGACTGAAGTTGAAGGTGAAAAAGTAGCATTGGTGGATGGATTAGGCAGTGCTGGTCCCCAAACATTAATAATAAATTGTTCCCATTGGTAGGTTTCATTTGCTGAGTCTCCTGAAGCACTCAAAATTATTTTTTCACCCGAACATACGGTTAAATTAGAAGGTCCACTAATCTTAGCAGTTGGTGTTTGTATAATTGAAAGGGATAGCGTTGAAGTAACCACACAGCCTGTATAGGTAGAATTAAACACAGATGCCGTATAAATACCCCCATCTGATACTTGAGCAACCTTATTGATAGTAGGCGTTTGTTCGGTAGATGAAAACCCATTTGACCCTTTCCAAGCATAACTTACCGTAGCACCTGAGGCTGTTCCTGCTACTGATAGGCTCGATACCGTCCCAGAACATTGTTTGAAAATGCCATTTCTATAATTGGCAGGTGGAGTGTTGACTGATGCAGGTGAGGTGATTGTAGGAATAGCATATACCGTCATATTTATTGGAGCAGAAATAGAACGACAAACTGGTCCTTGAGCTTTGGCATCTACCACTAATCGGTAAATTCCCGTACTTATTGTAGCGGTATTAATGGTAAGCGTAGCATTAGTTGCTGGTACCGAGGTCACGGTTACCCAATTATTATTTTTAAATTCTTCCCATGTGTAGGTTTCATTATCAGCACCTAATCCGCCCGATCCAGAAAGCGATACTGTTTCTCCTTGACATACTTTAGTTGGCCCTGTTACTATAGCAGTGGGCATAGGTATAATTGAAACGCTTGTGGTAGCTAAGGCCGTACAAGCAGGGTTGTCTAAATTAGCCACAGTTACGGAATAGATACCACTATTAAGAGTGGATACGTTTGTTAGAGAAGGGGCAATTCCAGTTGCTACAAATCCGTTTGGCCCAGCCCATGTATAGCTGGCCTGAGCATCACCTAAACCTGAAGATAAAACAGGTCGAGGTAAGGCTGTTAAGTTCAGTGTCGCTATTGATGATCCACAAAGCGAGCTATTACTTGTAGCCTTAGGAGCTGGTGTTTCGGATACTTTTACTGAAACAAATTGCGAAAAGCTTGAGCATGTACCATTGATACTACGCAATTGAAAAGCCCAATTATTAACAGTAACGTTGGACACAACCGGCCCACTGAGTGATGAATAAGCAGGCATTTTATTGATCACTAGGTTGTTGCTCTGAGTACCTGTGACGATTATTTCATTAGATAACGTACTCAATGGAGAAATTGTATTTAATGGACCATCTACAAAGGCATAAGATGGAGCAACAGGTGTCTTACCACCTGCAAAATTGTAAATTGGGCCACTAGTACCAATCAACTCTTTAGGATTATAAGGTAGCCCTACAAAAGTGCCGTTAGCGTTTCCTAACATAATCCATTCATAGGTTTCACCAGGCACTCCCCCCGTTCCACTCAGTGAGATAGGCTGACCAGAACAGACTGTTAGGGTGGAATTTAAAATTCTTGAAGTTGGCATTGTCTTGATACTTGTCAATGTTGTGCTTGCCGTAAGTTCACAACCGTTTACAACTACCGTAACAGTGTATCCACCGTTTTCGTTAGTAGTTTTTGCTACAAAGCTAGGGTCTTCTACGGTGCTTGAAAACCCATTGGGACCAGCCCATTTAAAAGTAGTCCCTGCTGGAAACCTACCCGACTCCGATACCGCTGGCGGAACTAAATTGGAGGTTAAGGATAAATTCACGGTCATTCCTGTACATGCACTTAGAGGAGCAGATACTGTCAGGATTGGTGTGTCTTTTAACGTAATATAAGGAAATTGTTCTGCAGTAGCTTCGCAGACTCCATTTAGTGCTTTAAAACTAAACCCCCAATAAGTTAGACCTGAAGAAGAAGGTCCTTTTTGTAACAAATAACTTGAAGGTAGTTTAGAAATAGTTAATTGGTTTGTGTTTGTTCCTGTCACCGTATAGTCATTAGGAAGTTGACTTAACGCTGGTATTTTGTTTAATGGACCATCACCAAAGTTTGCTCCCTCGGCAATTACAATTGGGTTTTCAAAGTTACCTGTAAAATTGTAGGGGAGTCCGGCATAAGTTCCAGACCCATTTCCCATGAGGAGCCATCGGTATTCCGTTATCTCTCCAAAGGCTGAAAAATTAATCGTGATTGATGCATTACTAGAACAACCATTATTAAAAGCTGTAAAAAAAATAAGCTGAGGTGTCGCTTTAATTGTACTTACAGAGACACTTGAAGTTACTGTACAACTTCCTGATATGGCAGTGACGCTATAAATACCATTTTGGTCAGTAGTGCCAACTCCAGATATAGGGTCTTCAAAATTACTTGTAAAGCCATTTGGGCCAGTCCATTTAAAAGTAGTTCCTACTGGAAAAGCCCCGTTTTCAGAAACAGTTGGCTTTACCAAATTAGAAGTTAGAAACAGATTTAGAGCATTTCCACTTCCAGTACATAATGTAGTAGAAGGCGTTGATGCTGTTGCCGTAAAACATTGCGCCGCTGCTTGCTCTCTGCCAACGACTGCACTCAACACCAGTACACTCACAAAAATGTTGCGAAGGGAAAGACTACCGCCAGAGAACTTAAAATTCTTGCAAATAGGTAAGCGTAATTTCATCAGTACGATTGATTTGGAAAAGTATAAACTGAAACAAAAATAGTAATAAAAGGATTTTGAAAAAATTCATCAATTATTTCGTTTGTAATACCCCACCCCGTCTTCAGTTTTTAGGGGTATGCCCTAGAAAAGTGTCCATGTCTAATACCTCGCCAATAGATACATGTAGGTATTACCGTTAAATAATTTTGAAACAAATAAATTGACATCCTCAGTGGTAACGCTTAGATTCGTTTCAGTTTCACGGCGAAGGAACATTTTCTCCTTCGTTTTCAGTACCCACCTACCACAAAACTAATCTATCTTTTTTCATTGGTTCGACTGAACGCAGCCGTTTGGCTGACTTATTATGGTATTCGATGCCTTGGATTTCTTGCGTAACCAACTCGCCAATAGCCAACTGGCTCCTGTCGGGTTTATTAACAACGTGGCTGTACGCAACATCCAACGAGAAGGCGAACCCGTCAACAATGCCGCCGACAATAATGTGTATGTCACGCTGGTAAATATTGAAGAAGAAAAGCATTTACGAGGTCAAGCACCTCATTATCACTTTCAAAGTGCTGACCAGTATTTGTTGCTCAACCCAATGCTCAATCTCAATCTTTATGTGCTGTTCTCGGCGTATTGCGCCCAATACACCGAAGCTCTCAAGTGCATCCAGTATGTGATTCGCTTTTTTCAAAGCCGTAATGTGTTTGAAAACATTCCGAACGTCAATAATCCAACGATTGAAAAGCTGATGTTGGAACTACAATCACAAACGCTGGACCAAAACGCCAGCATGTGGCAGCAGTTAGGTGGTCGTTATGTACCCTCGGTGCTATACAAAGCACGATTAGTAAGCATTTTAGAAATTCCGAACAATGCCGATTCTGGAACCGTAGTAACCGAAATCGGCATGAATATACAGATAAAACCATAGCACGAAAGTGCCTCTGATAACCTACCCTCCTTTGGGGTGATTCTTAAAATTTATGTCGTTCCGAACACGATACCGCCAGTTGTTTAGCCTCCAACTGTCGCACGAAAGTTTTGCTAACCAACCCTTTCCGTTAGCGCAGCTCGTGCCGACAGAGGACTGCTTCCGTTTGTTGAGCGACTTCCGATTTCGCTTTGCCACCTTACCCAATCTGGTTAATGGCAAGGCCGATGTAGTGTATGCCGTATTGTTTCAACAAGATTTACAAAGTGACAACAGTATAGCTCTACCCGTACCGCTTGCCGACATCCCAAACAATACCGCTTTTCGATTTTTTTGCCGCAGCACCAGCGCTCTCTTTTGGCAAAAAACCGATTTATCATCAACCAATAACCTGCTATCAATCAAACCATTACACACTTTTTACAAAATCTCCTGTGCACAGGCCGACGTAGCCAATGTCAAGAATTTCAGTCTCAAAATCACCCCAAAGGGTAGCCCTACGGTAGTGTGGGAAAAGAGTTTTGTGAAACCTGCCAATGACCCCTACTATGCCTCGATGGTGGAGTTGTCAGCTGACGACCCACCCATCAAATCAGGCCCTTATGAGTTTCAAACCTTAGTCGAAAACGTATCCTTCAAAAAAGAGACCATTTGGCTCGATGTCGAAAATCGCTATGCCGGTGAGTTTGCGCTGATTGAAGTGGTAAAAGACGCCAGTTTTGAAGCCGCCGATGTCGGCAATTTTACGGTTCCCGATCAACCCAAGCAATTGAATATTGTATTCAAATCAATGAATTAACCTCAAAACAAGCAGCATCATGGCCTACTACACCCCGGGTGTCTATATCGAAGAAATACCCAAACTGCCCGCTTCTGTTGCAGAAGTCGAAACTGCGATTCCGGCCTTTATAGGCTACACCCAAAAAGCCCTAAAAAAGGGGGAGAGCCTTTCTTTCAAGCCCACCCGAATCGGCTCGATGGTTGAGTATGTAGAGTTGTTTGGAGAAGCCCCACCTTATAACGTCACAGCCGTCAATCTCGATAGCAACAACGTGGTCAAAGACAATTCGACCATCAACAACAGCTATTTACTGTTCGATTCGTTGCGGATGTATTTTGCCAATGGTGGGGGCGATTGCTACATCGTTTCGGTAGGGCAGTTCCCGAATGCCCTGAGTCAATTAGTCTTTGAACAAGGTTTAGATGCACTCAAAAAAGCTGATGAGCCTACCCTCATTCTGTTTCCTGATGCTGTTTTGATGGGACGTAATTCGCTCAAAGCACTACAAACCAAGGCTTTAGATCAATGTAACTTACTCAAAGACCGTTTCTGTGTATTTGACCTCATCGAAACGGGTGACCCCAAACAAGACCGTGATAATTTTAGAGACGACATCGGAATGAATAACCTCAAGTACGGGGCGGTTTATTACCCAAATCTTAAATCGGCCTTACCTAAAAACCTGCGCTATGGTGACATTCGAGGAAAACTATTCAAAGGCGGTATCAACATTGACTTACGAGCCTTAACTTCTGATGCACCTACCCAAACCAAGGCCGATGAGTTGGACAAATTGGTAGATGACCTCAAGCGAATCCAGAAGAACCTCACTGATTTCTATACCGCCAACGGCAACATCCGTGATATTCGGGCAGGTTTCGTCAGTAAATTCACTGATTTTGATAACGAAACCAACTCTGCCAACAAAAAAACCAAGTTAGAGACTCTTTTCAAGTATTATTTCGATGTGTTGCATTTGGTAAATGGCTGGGCGGCTGGAGGAGCCAATGAGTTGGTTAAGAACGCTGCTTTGCTGGCCGCTATCAAGACGTATGTCACCAATACCTTTGCTGCCGTTGCCCAAAAAGTAAGAGACTACAACGAAGAAGGTATAGTGGACATCACCATGGCTAAAAAATTCACCTACGGTGGTGCAACCATAGATGATGACTGGGTACCTGCCGTTTGGGGTACTACGTTTAATGCAGCCGCTACGCCTTCGGCCATCTTTAATGGATCAAGCAATTTAGCTATGATGAATGCTGCCACGCCAGCCATCCGAGATGTATTTGAGGCCATTGCCGCAGGAATTGACTTCATCGTAGCAACTGCCACCGAAACCGAAAAAGCCGCCGAAGACAGCATCATGGTGGCGATTCCAGTTTTGAAAGACATTCTGGACAAGGTAAACCAAATGCAATTGACCTTGCCTCCGAGTGGTGCCATAGCGGGAGCCTATGCAGCTGTGGACCGTGACCGAGGCGTGTGGAAAGCCCCCGCTAACGTCAGTCTTAACTTGGTGTCGGGTCTAACCCAAGAACTGGACGACAAAGACCAAGAGATGTTCAACGTAGATGTCTCTAACGGCAAGTCTGTCAACGTCATCCGCAAGTTTACGGGTAAGGGTTTCATTGTGTGGGGAGCTCGTACGCTCACAGGAAACGACAACGAATGGCGCTATGTGAGCACTCGTCGCTTCTACAATTTTGTAGAAGAATCGGTCAAAAAATCAACCAACTGGGCAGTTTTTGAACCCAACGATGCCAATACTTGGGTCAAGGTGAAGTCCATGATTGAAAACTTCCTAAACAACCTTTGGCGCCGAGGAGCATTGGCGGGTGCCAAGCCCGATCAAGCCTATTTTGTGAACGTAGGCTTGGGCATCACCATGACCCCCCAAGACATCTTGGAAGGCCGTATGAACGTCGAAATCGGCATGGCGGTAGTTCGACCTGCTGAGTTTATCATTTTGAAATTTTCTCATAAACTGCAACAATCATAATACTCATGGCAACTAAATATCCACTGCCAGCCTTCCATTTTCGGGTAGATTGGGGCGGCACCAACTTTGGCTTTTCGGAGGTTTCAGGGCTTAACGTCGAAACCCAAGTGATTGAATATCGGGATGGTCTTAGCCCCGATTTTTCGACCATCAAAATGCCCGGTATGCAAAAATTCGGCAACGTCACGCTCAAGCGGGGGGTAGTCAAAGGCGACAACGAGTTTTTCAAGTGGTGGGATACCCACCTGCTCAACACCATTGAGCGGCGAGACATGACCATCAGCCTCTTGAACGAAAAACACGAGCCTGTTTACATCTGGAAAATCAGAAACGCTTTTCCTGTCAAAGTAGATGGAGGGTCTTTCAAAGCCACTGGTAATGAGGTAGCTATCGAAACCCTCGAAGTAGCACACGAAGGTATCTCTGTCGAAAATAACTAATCGGTTTACCAACTAACCATGAATCCAACAGGGCCTTTATTGTATCCGATTCCGGGTTTTCACTTTGCCGTGTATTTTGACAAGCTGTTTCCGGCGGGCTTGTTAGACACCCGCTTTCAAGAAGTAGTAGGGTTATCAGCCGAGCTCACCTTGGAGGAAATCAATGAAGGAGGCGAAAATCGCTTTGTACACAAACTACCCGGGCGAACCAAGTTTCCTAACCTGACCCTCAAGCGAGCCATGCAGGTTTATTCCAAACTGAGCAATTGGGCCACAGATTCTATTTACAATCTCAACATCCAACGCTCCAACGTGCAGGTGATTCTGTTAAACGAGCTACACATTCCGCTGGCGATGTGGAATTTCCACAATGCGTATGCGGTCAAAATCCAAATCTCTGATTTTAAGGCACAAGAAAGTGCCCCTGTAATTGAGACCTTAGAGTTAGCCTATCAGTGGTCCGAAAAGGTAGGCTTAGATTCGGTCGTTAAAGCCGTTTTTTAAACCAAGTAATCATGCCCATTCAAATCCGAGAACTCATCATTCGGGCTACCATCGAAAGCCCCCAACCAACCGAGCCAGCAAAAAAACCGGTTCCGATTGAGTGGGAAAAAATCACTGAACTCGTTACCGAACAAATTCGCAAAAGCCGACAAAACACCCACGAACGATGATTGGTGAATCGCTGCTCCCTCCTACTGGCAAGCTAGAAAAGCTCAAAATCTATGCCTTCGAAAAAATGGAAGACATAGACAAGGCGTTTACGCCGCAGTATCGGGTGGATACCAAAAAGGTAGAGGGAAAACCCTGCTTTACAGCGATGTTCAATCCGACCACATTTACGACCAAAACGGAGATTGAATACGAAACTGACAACACCGCCGGAAGCACCAGCAGCGAGCAGAAATTCAAGCGAATCAAACCGGCTGACTTTTCGGTAGAATTCGTCGTTGATGGTACTGGTGCCAGCTACGACCCACCCGAAGGGGGCGTAGTTGCCGAAATCGAGCGGTTTTATCAAGTGACTCGAAGTTTTATTGGCACTACCCACCGTACTACTTATTTGCTCTTGTTGTGGGGCACCAACATTGCCGAACGTTGTGTGCTAAAGTCTTGTGATGTTACGTATAGCCTATTCAAGGCCGATGGAACACCACTTCGAGCCAAGATTTCGGCCAGTTTTGTAGCTTTTTTGCCAAAAAAACTCGAAGAAGCACTCAAGCAAACCAGTTCGCCCGACCTCACGCACTTGCGAGACATCAAAGACTCTGACCATCTGGCGCTGTTGGCCAAAGACATTCTGGAAGATCCTCTCCAGTATTTGTCTATTGCTAGAGTGAATGACTTAGACCAATTTAGAAAGCTTCGACGGGGGCAGCGGATTTTTATTCCACCTGTTCGAGAAACTAAACCTTAATCTGAGGCATAAATGCCCAACGAACGCCTCATCCCTACCCCTGCGCCCAGCGACACGCCAACCTTTAACATCTTGAAGGCTGATGGTCAAGCTATTGATGGTACATATCAGCTGGTTTCGGTGGTAGTAACAAAGCAAATTGGTAAAATTTCTGAGGCTATCATTCTGCTGCGAGATGGCGATGTGGCCACCGAAGATTTCGCAATCAGCAACAAAGAGGATTTTTTAACAGGCAAGGAACTGACCGTACAAGCAGGGTATCATGGTACTAACGACACCATTTTTAAAGGCATCATTGTCAAGCATAGTGTTTCGATTCGGCAAAGCCAGTCATTGCTCACGTTGTGTCTGAAACACCCCGCTTTTAAGATGGCGACTCAACGCAAAAATCGCCTTTTTGCCGACCAAAAGGATAGTGACATCGCTGATGAATTAATTTCAAAAAACGGCCTAACCAGCCAGATTGACCCTACCGCTGTTACGCACAAGCAAATGGTTCAGTATCAATGCACTGACTGGGACTTTTTGAATTTGCGTGCCGAAGCCAACGGGCATTGGGTAGGGTTGGATAACGAAAAAGTCAACTGGAAAAAACCTGATTTGTCGCCAGAAGCTAAGATTCGGATTCAATATGGTGCTACCCTCAAAGAGTTTGAAGCAGAATTAGATGCCCGACACACATTTGGAGCCGTAGAATCGTTGGCTTGGGAAATAGGCAAACAAGAACTAATCACGAGCGAAGCCGCACCCAGTTCTATTCCAGAATTAGGCAATTTTTCCTCTGAAGATGCCGCCAAAAGCCTCTCACAAGAGAAGTTGAGCTACACATTTCCGGCGGCATTGACCGACGCCGAACTCAAAGCCTGGGCCGATGCGAGCCTCCAACGAAGCCGATTGGCCAAGATTCAAGGCCGAGCCAAGTGCATTGGCTTCGCAGACTTAAATCCTGGCGATGTTATTGAGTTAGGCGGTGTAGGCGAACGGTTCAATGGAAAGGCTTTCGTTGCAGGCGTTCGGCATGAAATGGGGGCAGGTTATTGGGATACCGACGTTCAATTTGGCTTACCCGACAAAGGCTATCATCAGTGGTATTCCGACATTTCGGAGCCAATTACCGATGGGCTTTTGGCAGGGATAAATGGATTACAAATTGGCGTAGTCACCTCGCTAAAAGACCCTGACAATCAATGCCGTGTCCAAATCAAACTGCCTGTTATCTCTACTTCGCAAGAAGCCGTGTGGGCCCGAGTAGCCACCTTGGATGCCGGCAAAAACCGAGGGAGTTTTTTCCTCCCCGACTTGGGAGACGAAGTCATTGTGGGTTTTATCAATGGCGACCCTCGGCAGGCAGTTTTGTTAGGAATGCTCAACAGTAGTAACAAGCCAGCCCCCCTCACTGCTGAGGACGCCAATCCCCAAAAAGGATTCGTCACTCGTAGTGCGCTGAAGTGGATTTTTGATGATGAGAAGAAAGTCATTCAAATCGAGACCCCTGCTGGTAACAAAATCACAATTAGCGAAGACCAAAAAATGATTTTGATTACTGACCAAAACAGCAACAAACTCGAAATGACACAGGCTGGTATTCTGATGGAAAGTCCCAAAGATATTACCATCAAGGCTACTGCTGGGGTAAAAATCGAAGGGCAGACCATCGAAATCAAAGGTTCGGCTTCTGCCAAGCTCAATGGCGGCGGCATGACCGAAATTAAGGGAGGAATGGTGCAAATCAACTGAAACAGTTCCCCGCCAGCGTAAAGGGAAGGGGGGATAAAGGGATTATAAAAAAAACAGCTATGCCAAGTGCAGCCAGAATGGGAGATGTAACCAACCACGGAGGTACCATTATCGGGCCAGGAGTTCCTACAGTCATGATTGGAGGAATGCCCGCTGCGGTAATACTGGATAATCATGCTTGCGTATTGCCTCCACCCAATCACGGCCCCACTATTAGTCCGTTCCCGGTAGGTAGTGCTACGGTTATGATTGGTGGTAAACCCGCTTTACGAGTAGGCGACGTGTGCTTGTGTGGTGCCTCGGCCGTAGTAGGTTGTCCGACCGTACAAATCGGATAAAACATTTCATAATCAATAAGAATCAATGGAAAATAAATCATTTCTGGGGCGAGGATGGCAGTTTCCACCCACGTTCATTAAAACCTCGGCTGGCGTGCAGTTAGTCGAGGAAGAAGTTGATATTGTGAATAGTCTTGAAGTATTGCTGACTACCATTCCGGGCGAGCGTTTTCTGACTCCAGACTATGGCTGCGACTTGAGTAATTTGTTGTTTGAGCCGATTGATTTCACCCTGACAGCTTATATCCGAAACCTCATTAAAACGGCTATTTTGTACCATGAGCCACGTATTCGTCCCGAAAAGATTGATTTGTTTTTAGAAGCCGAAAACGGGCGGATTATGCTGGCTATTGAATACACGGTGATTTCGACCAACACACGAACCAATAAGGTTTTCCCATTCTATTTAGACGAAGGAACCAATATTCCTCGATAGTAAAACGCATTGAATGTCAATAGAATAAACAAAATCGTCACATGAGTACCAAGCACCCACTCCAACGCAACGGCACCCACCAAACCGAACGCTTTCCACGTGCGCTTGCGAGTGATTTTGTGCAACTTGACGAGCGCACCGAACTCAATTTGGTGCAATTCATGGCGGCTTATGCCAAATTGTTGCAGTACTACAATGCCCTCAACCAACCCGATGGCACATGGGATGGGTTCTTTACCCAAGTAGAAGCCTATTTGCTGGAAGTTAAGCCAAACCCGAAGGCATTTTCGTTAGAGACACTGGCACAACGGCTTAATGGTTCGCCGATGCACAGTTTGCTTTGGGCTTTTATCAAACTTTTTGGAACATCCCAACAAGACCTTAATGCCTATACGCAACGCCATTTAGAGTTTTATTATCAAGATTTGCTCCGCCTCAAACCACAAACCTCCAGCTCCGACTCAGTACACCTGATTGCAGAATTGACAAAGGGCTTTCCAACTACACGTATTCCCCAAGGGACTCGATTCAAAGCAGGAAAAGATGCCAAGGGACAAGAACAAATCTATGCTTCGACCCAAGATGTACTCATCAACCACGCCCAAGTAGCCGAGCTAAAGACCATCTTTTGGGACGATGCTCATCACTTACACGGTGCATCGGTAGCCAATTCGGCAGATGGCAAGGGGCAACCTATCAGCAGCACTCCACCCAGTTGGCCTACCTTTGGCAACGAACTAATGCCACTGGCCGAAATCGGGTTTGCTATTTCTTCGCCTGTTTTGTTTCTGAAAGAAGGAACTCGTGTTGTTACACTCCAACTGCAGCTTTCGCAGGTGATTCTCTTAACCGACGTTCAGTTAGAAGCAGGATTACGAATCAGGTTTTCGGCCGAAAAAGGATGGTTAAACAAAACGGCAGAGGTGCATCAAACAGGTGCATCGCTTTTGCTATCAGTACAAATTGAGGCCAATGACCCGGCCATCATAGCAGCAACCTCTACTATTCACCAAGCGGATTATGATACAGCTTTGCCTATCATGCAAGTGCTCTTGCGCAACGACACCACCTCAAATCAACCACTTTATCCTGCATTTAATGGGGTTCGTCTTGAGCAAGCCTCGTTAAAAGTGAGTGTGCAAGGCTTTCGAGATTTGATGGTGCAGAATGATTTTGGCCAGATTGATGCCTCTAAGCCCTTTCATCCGTTTGGGGCAAGTCCTCGCAACGGAAACAACCTTTATGTAGGTAACCCGCACGTATTCAACCGGTATCTACGAGGGTTCAACATCTTTTTTGAATGGAATAACTTACCTGATTTGGCGGCGCATTATGTCAATTATAAGCCCTATTCAATTACCGAAAATACCAAGATTTTTGAAGCCACACTGCTTTCTAATCACCGTTGGGGCATCATCCGAAACCACTACAGCATCAACGACACCCAGAATCAGGCCATTGATAACAGCACACCAGAAGTAGAATACAGCCACCCTAATCTACATATTCAGGGTGAAGGCACTGATATTCAAGCAACAACCTACGACAAAGATACGCCTTATGGTTTTTTGCGTATTGAATTGCAAAATGACTTTGCGAGTGGGCTTTATCCGGTCATTATGATTCAGCGAGCTATTGCAGCAGACCCTGCTAAGTTGCCTAATCCGCCCTATGTGCCGCATTTTAAGTCCTTAGAATTACGCTATGAGTTAGAAGACAATCTTTTGGAGACATCGGCCCTCTCTTCTCGATTTGTCCACGTCCAGCCCTTTGGTTATGAAATAGTTGGCCCTGAAAATAATTTTTCACTTTTACCAGTCTATGCCGAATCAGCACAGCTTTTTATAGGAATCAGTGAGTTACAGCCTCCTCAAACACTCAGCATCTTGTTTCAGTTTCACGAAGGTTCCAGCAATCCCGACGTCCACCCAGTCGAAAAGCTCACTTGGTACTACCGAGTCAAAAACGCCTGGCAGGCTTTTCGGGCCGACGAAATCTTGAATGATTCGACCAACGGCCTCACCCAATCAGGAATCATCCGTTTTGCGATTCCGACTCAGGCTACTATTCAAAGTTCTTTTCCAGGCCAAGGTTTGCATTGGCTCAAAGTTGGTGTGCCTTCCGATGCCAGTCAGGCTATTTCGAGCAAGGGTTACGACCGACTCATTATGCTCAAGGCTCAAGCCTTAGCTGCCGTTTTTGTAGATAATCAAAACGCCGAAGCGCATTATCAGCAAGCACTCCCCGCAGAAAGCATTACCAAAATGGAAGTAAAAGTAGATGGTATTAAGTCCATTTCACAGCCATTTGCCAGCTTTGGAGGTAGAGCGCACGAAAACCAAACGGCATTTGCAACTCGTATTAGCGAGCGTCTTCGCCATAAAAACAGGGCGTGGAGCCTATGGGATTATGAGCGCATGGTACTTCAACAATTTCCGATGGTGTATCGAGCCAAGTGTATTTCGCATACACAAACACCTGAGTTTTTAGCACCACGGCACGTGACGATAGTGCTGATTCCGGATGTACGAAATGCTAATTTTCAAAATACGCTACAACCCAAACTAAGCGTAGGAGTATTGACTAAGGTAACTGACTATCTCAAAACCAAAATATCGCCTTTTGTTAAGTTAAACCTCCAAAATCCTGTCTATGAAGAAATTAAACTAATGGTATCCGTTTCTTTTTATGTAGACGAAGGGTTTTATGAAACCAAGTTAAACGAAGAACTTACGCAGTTTTTTGCTCCGTGGGCGTATCGTTCGGCGCAGGCAATTGGGTTTGGGGGCAAAATCGTCAAATCGGCGATTATCAATTTTATAGACGAGCGAGACTACGTCAACTTTGTGACCGAAGTACACGTATCGGTCTACCGAAACGGCCAATTGATAATACCCGACACCGATGTAGTTGAGCCAAGTGCCGAGCACGTTATCCTGACTTCGGCAGTACAACACCAAATCATCCATCCTGCTGTTTGTTGACCTTAAACGTATGACAACGACTGCTTTTTTGCCCAAATCGCCCCAACTCAAACACACCGAAGACTACCGCTGGCTTCGAGAGCAAGGCATTTCGTTTGTTCAAAAATTTGCTGGTAAGATTTGGACCGACTACAACACACACGACCCGGGCGTTACGATACTGGAGCTGCTCTGCTACGCCCTAACCGACTTAGGATATCGGACGAACTTCCCGATGGCCGATTTACTCACCGACCCCGGCCACACAACGCCTCGCCTCAACAAGCGATTTTATGAAGCACCCGTTATTCTGCGCTCCAATCCGATTACCCTACAAGACTGGCGAAAAGTGCTGCTGAGTATCGAAGGCATCCGAAATGCCTGGCTCGACACCAAAGACGATGAAACCTACATCCCGAACCTCTATTATGAACCCAAAACGGATGAATTGAGTTATAATTTACCCGACACAGTGACCTTTCAAAAGGCACTAAAAATCAGCGGATTATACCGAATAAAAATTGAATTAGAAGCCGCTGAACAACTCGAAGCTAATCCGCAACTAAAAACCAACATTGAGGCCGTAACAGGTGCCATCAACTGGCTAAATCCCAGCCCCGCAGAAGAGCAAGCTATCAAAACGTTTTTTGAAACGAAAGTACGGGCGGTGTTCCATAGCCATCGCAACGTATGCGAAGACATGGACGACGTCAATTTCATGACTGCCGAACCTATGGGGATTTGTGCTGATTTTGAGTTAGAAAAAGACATTCCAAACGACCAATATCCGGCCATTCTCTGCCAAATTCGGCAAAAAATTGACAATTATCTCTCGCCGCCTCTACCACGATACAGCCTGACCCAATTGCTGGAAAAAGGCAGGTCGGTTGAAGAAATTTTTGAAGGTCCCTACTTACCCGATGGTTTTATAGATAACGGTGATTTAGAACAGTTTGAGCAACGAACCGTTGTATATGTTTCAGACCTCATCAATCTGTTGAGTGATATTCCAGGCATTTTGGCCATCCGTAAACTTTGGTTAGCCGATCAAAACGGCCAATCCTTCCAAGCTTGCTTGCATTTGACAGACCCCAACCACTCTATTTTTAAATTTGACCCTACCCGTTGTAGTATTCAGTTTTTTAAAGGTGTGCTTCCCTTGCTCCGCAAAGCAACAGTTGCTCAACTGATGGAAAGTTGCTCTAAATCAGTCGTTTCCTCAACACAACCTTTACAAACCACCTTTCCGCCTATCGCCAGCCGAAACCGAAGTGTAGGTACGTATTTTTCTATTCAAAATGAGTTTCCACACAACTATCAACTCGGCGAAGAGGGCATTTCAGAACGAGCCACTCCTCTACGCAAAGCCCAGCGCCTTCAGTTGAAAGCCTATTTGCTCTTTTTTGAGCAATTACTTACAGATTATTTGGCCCAACTCAACCAAGCCAAACAGTTGTTTTCGTGGAAATCAATGCCAGCCAATAGCACCTACCCCTCGCAGATGCTGAGTGACATCACCGATTTGGCAAAAGTGCTGGACACCACTGCTTATCAGGACTTTGCAACCCATCAGTGGTATTCGCCCGCCACAGCCCAAGAATTGGATTTGGAACGGCGAAATCGTTTTTTAGACCATTTGATTGCTCGTTTCTGCGAACAGTTCACCGACTACAGCCTACTCAAATTCACCCATGACCTGCCTGATTCAGGTATCAATCTTGCCCAACCCGACGAGGAGTTAATCAAAGACAAAATCCGTTTCTTACGAGAATATCCTCAGATTAGCGGCGACCGAAGCAAAGCCTTTGATTATCAAGCTCATAATCTGTGGAACACGAGTCATGTCACTGGTTTTGAGCGGCGGTTAGGCCGTATTTTGGGCATTGATAAAGTGATGCGGCGAGACTTGTCGGGGATTGCCGTGAATTCCCCTTTCAATGAAGCAATGGGGTATTTTCTGATTGAGCATTTGCTGTTACGCCCTCACCAGCAAGAGCAAGCCCTGCTTCATGTATGCTGCACAGACGAAAACGGCCAACTCAACAACGATGACTTGGATTTCTGCAAAGACCCTTACTCCATGCGAGCCTCGTTGGTGTTTCCGGGTTGGCTTCGTCTTACCCAAAACCTTGATTTTAGGCATTTTGTAGAGCAAGTAGCTCGGGAAGAAGCCCCTGCACACGTTTTGATAAAAATTTGTTGGGTTGACCAACCCACCATGCTTGCCCTTGAGCTAGCATGGAAACAGTTTTTGGAAGTTATTACCCAAACAAACACTCCCGCTTATACAGCGGCACTTGAGCAATTGGTCAAGGTGATGAATGCTCTCAAAAACACCTATCCCGATACTTTTTTGCATGATTGTGAGGAAAGCGTTGAGCATAAAGATGCACCCTTTGTTTTGGGACAAGGGAAATTGGGTAAAAAAACGTAACATGTTTATCGTGCTATACGTCCCAGCGTGTTTTGACAGTCAGGATATGACGACCTATTAAAAAAGACAGAACCAGTTATTACCTCATAAACCCCTAGTTGGAAAGTTGGTACAACCGTTAAACTCATACTGCTATGCCCTTATTGAACCAATATCCAGTCTTTGAAGCAGATCAAATTCTGACTAACGACCATCTAAACCAACTGGTATCGTATCTAGACGGTCAGGCACGTGTTACACGCTTTCGTCTTATTGGCAAAGGCATTTTGTGTGGCTTAGAACCAAGCAACAACGCTGCAAGCATCACGCTATCAGCAGGTTATGGACTTAGTTCGGATGGATATTTGATGGAACTACTAACCGCTAAAACCTATACCTTGCAGGCACCTTATGTGTCGCCCAAAGAACAACTTCAAGAAGATTTACCAGCTTTTTTGACGGACCCCAATCTCAACGTCATGGAGGTTTTTGATGCTGCCAACGCCGATGACCAAGCCCTTCCTCAATTTGCCAACGCCAAGCCGCTCGCCAACGTAGGCAATTTGAATCAGTATGCCGTAGTGTTGTTTTTAGAAATTTGTGACAAACACAAGGAGAATTGTGTGAACGACTGCGACGAACACGGCATCACTCGCAAATTGCGAGTTGTGTCGCTACTGGTTCCTAAAGCAGCCTTTGTGGCCAAAGCAGCTAAACAAAAACTGAATAAAGTTCGCCTTCGTCGTATGGTGAGTGTGGCTAATTTTAGCAAAAGTACCGACGTGGCAGCGGCTTATCGGCAGATTAGTTTGCTCGATGTCAATCCCAAAGCCAATCGCACTATACTTGCTGAGAAACTCGACGAAATTATCGCTCAAAAAGCCCCTGAAGCCCTGGGATTTGCCAACAACAATATTGCTACGTTTCAAGAT
This sequence comes from Spirosomataceae bacterium, assembly GCA_046329195.1. GTDB lineage: Bacteria > Bacteroidota > Bacteroidia > Cytophagales > Spirosomataceae > JAXLVB01. The sequence continues at coordinate 1,944,096 of JAXLVB010000002.1, forward strand.
GACCTCAAAAAATTCAAACAAACTGATTTTTCGGGGAATAATTCTCAGTATTACTATAGTTTTTTGAATGACCTCGAACGAGCCCTCAATGAATTTGTGACGCATTACAATTGTGCTTGCGACAACCCCTGTTTTAGTAAAGACGAGTTCAAACGCCATTTGATTGTTGGTAACTTGCCTTTTGCTCACCGAGATACCATTCGTCATTACTGGATGAGCAGTACCGCTTCGGCTTCGTGCGATTGTCATGTGGGCGAAACCAAACAACTATTAGAACGCATCTTTGTATTACTCAGGGCTTTTCGGGCGCAAAATGCGTTTCCAAACCAAGCGATCCGCATTACGCCAAACAAGTCATCATCGGACAATCTGGGCCAACGAGCTATTCCATTTTACTACAATCAGGCTATAGTTCCCAATTTTAGAACTCTTTGGGTGGCCGATTGCTGCCAAAACGATGGACAGAATGAAGTGTATAGCTACGATGACAACGTCAACTGGAATCTCAGCAATTTGTCGGAATACGGTAATTTTAGAATTGAAGGACACATCGGTAAGAAAATCGGGGAGGCATATTCGAGCATTCTGAATCAAATTCGTTCTAATAACCTACCTATTCGCCTGATTGCTCTGGGGGTAGTAGCCGAAAAAGATTTTGTAGGTGTGCGCTTTCCAGACTGGATTAAAGAATACCAAGTGATGAACGGAGTGGATATCAAAGACTTACAGTTTGAAGCCAAAAAAATGGCCAAAGACTACCTCACCACCGTAACACCTGTGGCTCAAAAAGAAAAAGCCCCTGGTGGTGCCGACAAAGCCCTCCTCAATTACAAAGTAAGTAAACTAAACACCGCTGTCAATCGAGTGGTTTTTGATAGTCAAAAAGTAGCTACTTCTGACATGATTGGCAACTTGTCGGACTTGGTCAACGAAAGCAAAACCGTCTATAAAGCAGCCAAAAGCGTGCCTTTCCAAGGAACAAAGCTCGAAGAACTCACTTTCGTGCAGAAGATTATTGATTCTAATTTCCCCAACTATTTCATCGGTATTTACAACGAGTTGGAGGCTCGTTTACTCAACTCCATGCTGTTTACCAAATTTGTAAAACGCTATAACGGCCTCGAACACACCGGCGGCGTGCAAGCTGGTGGCACGTTTGTGTTGGTGTTTGGGATGGATAAAAAATTAGACGATAACGGCACCGTCATCGCCGACTTTTCGTTGCCTTACTACATTGACCAAATTTTGGATGAAAGTCAAACAGGGAAATCTTAGGCGTAAAACGGTAAAGTTAGGAAGCCACAAAATAGTAATTTTTGAACCAATAGTTACCGAACTGGACAACAAAAGGCTTTTGTGCACCTTAATAGTTATTGGGATGAGCAGACTACCCGCTGACAGAGGTAGCCACTCGCTCATTAGAGTATTGTTTTAACAAGGAGTAGGTAATTATTCGATACAGCGGTTATAAACTTAGTGCTAACTATGGCTAACCACCTGATAACGAGTCAAGTTTTAGACATCAAATTCTTGAGTGCTACTCAAGATGTAGCCGTATTGGCGTGGCTCCAAAACTGGGTAGAAGCTGAACTCTTGCCTGCACTCAACAAAACCTTTGACCAACAAGACAACCAGCACCTCCTCCACCTCGACCGAGTGGAAATTGACATTGGTTCCGTTCCGTTCCATAACTGGCAGCAGCTCCTCACCGACCGTATCGTAGCACAACTGGAATCTCAGTTGATGGCCGTTTCGTTGCCTCATTTAGCCAACAAAGCACAACCTACTGATAATGAACCTGATGAAATAAACGCTTTTGTCTTTTTTCTACAAACAGGAACCTTGCCTTGGTACCTTAACAGCACCACATTAGGTTCGTTAAATCAATGGGTAGCAAAGCTTTACCAACAGCATCCAGAAGCCTTAAAAAACAGATTGACTCAACAATTTGCCATTCCGACAACGATACGGCGATTTGTTTATCAGTTTTCGCCCCAGCAACGCCAGCAAGTAGGACAGCTTTTTGAAGCACAAGACCCTGCATTTTATCCCTTTTGGCAACAGCTTTTTACTTGGCAACGTCAGCTGTCTGTAACTTTACAAGAAACAGTAGAAGTCTTGTTGTGGCAAGCGCTCACCCAACCTGTAACGCCGACCAAAAGCATCTTACTACAGCAATTGGTCGCTTTACTGCGCCAAGAAACTCCGTCAAAGCAACAAAAAACATCCATTCATTCGCTCCGACAATTGGTAATTGAAGCGTCATGGGTATCGCTGGCAGAATGGCAAGGAATTGAAAAAACCTACTCACAAAACACTAAAAACCAGAAAGATACACCCACTATCATCACTAAACTTGAGAAGACAATTGAACAGATTTTTGTAACTCAGGCAGGTCTTTGTTTATTACGTCCGTTTTTAAAGCAATACCTTGAGAGTCTGATGGGTGCCGACACCGATTGGAGTGCTTTGCCTCAGCGGGCAAGAGCGGTTCAGCTGTTGCATTACGTATCAACAGGCAAAACCAAATGCCCCGAATACGACTTAACGTTTTGCAAAGTATTATGCGATTTGCCACTGGAATATCCCGTTAGCAGTCGCCTAAACGTCACGCCTATGATTCGGGCCGAAACCGAGGGGTTGTTGCAAACAGTTATTCACTATTGGGGCGCACTCAAAGGCACTTCTATCGCCAATTTACGGTCGTCATTTTTGCAGCGAGAAGGCTCATTACACCTACAAGGCAACCCGATAACCCTCTACGTGGAGTACAAAACCTACGATATTTTACTGGAACAATTGCCTTGGGGCTTTCATACCAGCAGTACGTTATTTGAAAACCGATTTCTTGAAATTACATGGTAAACCTCTCACAAAACGTATCGGTACAAACCCTCGAACGGGAGTTAGATTGGCTTACTGAGGTCATCAATGTTCGGTTGAAACGGTATTTCAATCAGCCAACACCCTACCTCGAAGTATCGGAGTTACCCCTTCCGGCCTTAGAGCAAAATGACCCTTATGCACACTTAGTCAGCAGTTTACGTCTTACATTTGCCGACCGACTTGTACTCATTCTTGCCTTAGCTCCGTATTTGCGGCCGCATTTGCTCGACGTTTTTTACCTTAAAAACCGAGATACCGACCAGCGATTCACCGAATTTGGATGCGTAAAAGCCAATCAGTTTGGAGGTCTTTTGCCCACCCTCGAAACCTTACTTTTCTTGCTGGCAGGAAACGATTTAGAAAATCGTCTCTACTATTTGAGTTATTTTTTGCATCAGTATATTTTGTTCAAACAACAGTGGCTTCGTTGCAAGCCTATCCCCAACGAACCACCTACTTCGGCATTGCTCTTGCCCACTACCGAACTCACCGTTTGGATGACTACCGGCCAAGAATATGCACCTGAGTTTTCAACGAATTTCCCCGCCAAACGCATCAAAACTAAGTATGAATGGAACGATTTGGTGCTTCCGGCTTCTACACTCAAGCAGTTAAACGAAATCTTAGCTTGGGTGCAGTATGGCAGCCAGTTGTTAGATGACTGGGAGATGCGCCGCACGCTCATGCCTGGGTATCGGTGTTTGTTTTTTGGGCCATCAGGCACTGGTAAGTCGCTCACGGCTGCCCTTTTGGGAAAAGTAACAGGCCGGGAAGTGTATAAAATTGATCTCTCGATGGTGGTTTCAAAATTTATCGGAGAAACAGAAAAGAACCTCTCTGAGATTTTCAACCGTGCTGAAAACAAAGACTGGATTTTGTTTTTTGACGAAGCTGATGCCCTTTTTGGCAAACGAACCGACGTGAAAGATTCTCACGACCGATACGCCAACCAAGAAGTATCATTTTTGCTTCAACGAGTCGAAGATTTTTCGGGAATCGTGATTCTGGCTTCTAATTTCAAGTCGAACATTGATGATGCCTTTATTCGCCGATTCCAGACGGTCGTCCATTTTCCTATTCCGAAACCAGCCCAACGATTACAGCTTTGGCAAAATGCGTTTTCGGCTCGGGCTCAGTTGGCAGCCAATGTCAATCTACAAGAGATTGCTCAACACTACGAACTAACGGGCGGTGCCATTGTCAACGTAGTGCGTTATTGCTCACTAATGGCTGTGAGCCAAGGTACTACCACTATCCAACTCGTTGATATTGAAGAAGGAATACGAAAAGAGTTTTTGAAAGAAGGAAAAACGATGTAAAAGCGTGAACGAATAAATGTAAGAAATGGATTAGCGGTATGGTTTCATTAAGGTCTGTCAGGGGACAGCCCTTGGAAACATCCCGTGGTCTGTCCCCCGACAGACCACCTATGCACCAGCATTTATAGTGTTAAAAAAAGGAAACTCTAGCTGGAAACCAAGACCAAAATATGGCAACCGCAACTTGATACAACTGCGCCTCAGTTACAAGAGGTACAGTCGGATGGTCTTGCTATGGAGCCTGTCCAGCGGAATCCATTCAAAGATGCGCAGAAAACTACTCCCTTCGACTGGGTGCATCAGCCAACTCTCCAGACTAAGCTAAAAGTCAATCCTCCCGGCGACCGCTACGAGCAAGAGGCAGACCAAATGGCGGAGCAAGTGGTGCAAACGCAACGTCAACCTATGGGCAAGAGAGAAGCACCGCCCAAACCATTGTTCAGTGCTATTTCGCCGCTGATTAGCCGCCAAACTGAGGAGGAAGAAGAGCAAGAAGAAGTAGCAGTACAGGCCAAAGAAGAGGATGAAATGGCCGAAGAAGAGAATGTAGCAGTACAAGCGCAAGCAGAAACACATACTACTGTCGAAGCAGAAGAAGTAGCCGTACAAAGCAAGGAAGAAGAAACGGAGTCTGTCATGACTTTTGAGGCGGCAGAAACGCAAGAAGAGACCGTTCAATCAAAAAATAAAGCATCAGCAAAACGCTATCGTTTTGACCCTGTCACCGAACCGACTGACCAAGCACCAAGCAACTGGATATCAGATGGTTTTGTGACGCCATTAGGCCGTGCACCCCCACAAGTTAGCTTTGAAAATCGGCTTAAAAATTCACTCCAAAACGGACAAAGCCTGCCCGATGTAATTCGTATTGCCTTAGAAAATCAATTTGGCGTTGATTTTGGAGGCGTTCGGGTACATACCGATGCAGAGGCGCAATCGCTTTGTCAAGAAATCCATGCCTTAGCCTTTACCTACAAAGGCGATATTTTCTTCAACGAAAGTCAATACAATCCGCAAAGTGAAGCGGGCTTGCGCTTGCTCGCCCATGAACTTACCCACACCGTGCAGCAAGGCGCTGCTCTTCCGAAGCAACAAGAGGTCGCCGAAGAACAATTTACCGATTCATCGCCGCCAGATGCGAGTAAAGAAACTGTTCAGCTACAAGAAGACACTCCCTCACCCGATGCCGAAGAACTTGTAGAGATTCAAGAAAAGCCTATTGATAATCAAACCATTGAAGGCAATTTCGACTCAAATCCATCGCCTGAAAATTTAGCTATAACTGAATTTAAAGACGAATTCTTCTTGATTCAAGCCCAAGCAGATGGCAACCTTCCTCGCCCCGAATTATTACGTGCCACCGACCTCGCCCAAGCCGAAGTTGGCAAAGTAAATGCCGATAAGAAAAATGACGATGGCACACGAGTAGGCTGGCAACGACTGCTAGAATACTTCAAAACATCGTTAGGGCCAGACAAAGTAAAACCCGCCGGACAGCCCATTAAAAAAGGCGAAATCAGCGAAGAAAACATTAGGCACTACAAAAGGATTTGGGCAAAACTGCATCAAAACAAAAAAACCGACAAAGCCGAAGGTTGGCGAGATGCCATGCCAAGTTGGTGCGGTATTTTCACTTTCTGGGCGCTCAAAAAAGCAGGTATTCCACTGTCCAATTGGAAGATTGGCCAAAGCGCCGTTTCGCAAAAAGCAGCTTACCCACACTCACACATCCCCACTCGGGGCGACATCGCCTATCGAAATAGCAATGCTCACTATGCCATTGTGGTGAAGTCGGAGCCACAAGAGGCTACTGCCAAAGAGCGCAGTAAGGTACAAGTCACTACGGTCAATGGCAATACGACTGGAAACAATAACCTAGGCGGACAAATTGAAGTAAAATCAGAATCCATCGCTCGTTGGACAGGATTCTTTAATCCACTTTATGGGCTAGAAAATCAACTTCCTGCTAACCCTTCGCCTTACACCCCACCTAGCACCACTTATGAGACACAGCAAGTAACACCTGCTGCCATTTCGCCGAAAGAGAAACCGAAGAAAGGCAAAAAACAGAAGAAAAAAGCTGATAATCAAGAGGAAAGTCTTGCAAAAGAGAAGACTAACGAGCCTTCTGACGCTACTGCTCACGACAAAATGATGGGTGAAAAGCCCAATCTGAATGTTCCTCCATCTGCCGAACCAGAAGCACCTGCCAAAGTAGAAGCCACGCAACTGACTGGTCCTTCTGAAGCTATGGTGGGGCAAGTTTCAACGCTGACGCCAAGCAAATTGGTAGCTACCTATCCATCGGCAGGTGGAACCATAGGCAAGCAAATTACGACCGACAACCAAAAAGATTTGGATGCCGTGCCGCCCTTAGAAGCCAAAACGGGAGGCATTGAAGGCAAACTTTCTACCGTTAATCCCGAACTGATTAAGCCAGACCAAGCGGAATTGCCTAATGGCAGCGACCAGCCCCAACCCGACCCGCTTGTGCCTGAGCCAGTGGTGGTGCCAACCACGCCCAAGGTGAACCCTCAGTTGGAAAAAGACATGGACGACCACGAAGAAGGCGACGACTTTTTCGGCTGGATTCGCTCTATTTTTCCGAATTTCATGAAGGGCGTCCAAACGTCTGACCCCGATCTTGACACTTCTGCGGGCGAACGACCCAAAACAGATTTGAGCGCAGATGCTGACCCCAAACTCCTCCAAGAGCAATCTGGAAAAGCCGATGGCGAAGTAGAAACCCAGAAAAACGACGCACACGATAAGTTTAAGAATCACCCGGGTCAAGAGAAAGTACAGCCCATAAAAGTGGATGAAAGTGTAGAGATTGAGAAAGAAGCGCCTCCACAAGCCGAAATTGAAACTACATCAAGCACCGATGCCGACAATTACGCCCAAATGGCGCTGCCAGAGCAGTATCGTAAAGCGGCAGATGACAAGATGGCGCAGAAACTTCAGCCTAAGCTCGATTCAGCCGCCACCAAAGCCAACGAAGCCAAAACCAACAAAGAAGAAGAACGCAAAACTGCCGTTGACGACGCTCAAAACGAAACTAAACGCCTCAACGAAGAAGCCGACGGCGACCAGCGGAAGCAAATCATGGCGGGTAGAGAAGAAATTGCTACGGAGCAGCGCAGTGGCATGGACGACGCCAACCAAGCGATGAAAGATTTCAAGAAGGAGTCGTCGGATGAGAAGCAACTGGTAGATAAAGATGTAAAAGACAAAGTAAAAACTGAAAACGAATCAGCCGAAAAAAGCCTCACCGATGCCGAAAAAGAATGTGCTGACCGCAAAAAGAAAGACGAAGAAGAAGCGGCCAGAAAAAAGAAAGAAATAGAGGAAAAAGAAAAAGACGAAAGTTGGTGGGACAGCATCAAGAGTGCCGTCAAGAAAGCGGTGAAAGCCCTCACCAATTTGGTCAAGGATATTTTTGATAAGCTTCGGAAATTCGTTAAAGAAACCATTGAAAAAGCTCGTAAATGGGCAGTAGAGTTAGTTGAAAAATGCCGGAAATGGGTAGTTGATAAAATTGATGGTTTCCGCAAATGGCTTAAAGACAAAGTCAATAAGTATGTTGGTGAATATTTCCCCGGCCTTGCCAAACGGATTAACGCCGCCATAGACAAAGTAGCCGACAGCGCCATTGCCAAAGTAAATCAAATTGCCAACGACCTCAAAAAAGGAATCAATGCGCTGGCGAAAGCCCTTACGGCGGCACTAGACAAATTACTGGCTAAATTCCAGACCTTTATTACGGCGGCTATTGGCATTGTCGGAGCCGTACTGACGGGCGACTTTGTGGAGGCACTCAAAATCGCCTTCTTCGCCGCTTGTGAAATCGCTGGCATTGACCCTAATCCGTTGATGGACTTCATCAACAAGGCTATTTCGCTGCTGACCAAAATATTCAAAGAGCCTGGTAAATTCATTTCAAACGTTGGTAAAGGCATCAAAGGCGGCTTAGAACTATTCTGGAAAAACATCACCAAGCACCTCATCAATGGTGTAATAGCTTGGCTAACAGGCGCTATGAGTGAAGTACCAATCAAACTCCCTGAGGTATGGGATGCCAAAGGAATCTTGCACCTTGTCCTCCAGATTTTAGGTTTAACTTACGACAACATTCGGGCAAAAGTAGTCAAACGCCTCGGTGCCAACGGCGAGCAAATTGTTTCGACCATTGAGAAAACCTTCGATTTTGTCAAACGCCTCATCACCGAAGGACCAAAAGTACTTTGGGAAATGGCACAAGATGCGCTGTCGAACCTGAAAGATATGCTCATTTCGCAACTCACAGACTGGCTCACGACCACCATTATCAAAGAGGGCATTATGTGGCTCATCAGCCTGACCAATCCTGCGTCGGCGCTGGGTCGTTTGCTCAAAATGTTATTCGATGTGGCCATGTTCTTTGTGGAGCGCTTCCAGCAGATCAAAGAATTTGCCGTGTCGGTTTATAATACCATTGCCGACATCGCCAACGGAAATGTGGGCAAAATGAGTATGTCGGTCGAAGGGGCATTGGCTCGCACTATTCCAGTGGTGCTTGGGTTGTTGGCCTCGTTGCTTGGGCTGAGTGGCATTGGCAAGGCCGTGACCGAAGTCATCAAGAAAATCCGTAAGCCGATTGACAAGGCGGTGGACAAAGTGCTTGACAAAATTGAGGCATTTGGTAAGAAAATAATGAAGTCGGGGCCTGTCAAAAAACTGGTGGATAAAGGCAAACAGGTTAAAAAGAAGATTCAGGACACGAAGAAAAAAATCAAAAAGAAAATTGCCGACACCAAGAAGAAAATCAAGAAGAAGGTCAAGGACATCAAGAAAAAAGCCAAGGCGATTAAGAAAAAAGTAAAGAAAAAAGCCCAAAAAATTAAGGACAAAGTAAAAGACAAAATCAAGGCGGTTTTTGAATGGTGGAAGGCGTCTGTCAACTTTAAAGGGGCAGACAATGAGTCGCATAAAATCTATTTTAGTGCCAACAACGCAAATGCTAAACTCATGGTAGCCAGCAATCCGCAACCGTTTCGGAGTTTTTTGGAAACGGTAGATGTGGGTAAAAACACTAAGAAAAAAGCCGCCAAAACAGCAGCACTGGGCATTGCAGACCAGATTGATGCGTTGCGTCTAGAAAAATTAGACCCTAACAAAGACCAAACGAAAGAGAAGAAAAAGAAAGAAACCAAAATGAAGCAATTGCTGAAAAATCTGTCTAAGCAGACTGTCGTGCTGTTTGGAGACGATTTGCCTGACTACGCCGACCCAGTCTTTGGCGGTAAGCAAAACGAATTTGGTACTTCGATGAAAATCAATCCATTGGTCAATCAAAAAGCAAAAGCTGGCTCACCACCAAGCGCCGATACGCCCAATTATGGCATTTTGAACCAACGCAGACAAAAAGGTGGAGCAAGCTATTACATCAAAGGTCACTTGCTAAACGAAACCTTGGGCGGTACAGGCGCAGATTTCAAGAACCTCACGCCGCTGTCAAGAGATGGCAATCACCAACACGAAGGGCAGGTGGAGTCGTTGGTGAAAGCGGCCTTTAAGTCTCATGCGGTGATTGAGTACAATGTGTCGCCGTCTTACAAAGCTCGCTCAGATAAGACTAAATTATTGGATAAAATTGACAAGTCGAGCAAGTCGCAGAAAGATAGAGATACGCTTACTGAACTTGTAAAAACAGAAGATTATGTGCCACACGAGTTGAAATGTACTGCCAATCGTTTAGAAAAGAAGGGTAAAAATTGGACTAAAAAAGACAGTATTGTCAGCAAAAATGTGCCAAATGCGATAGAGCGAACGCTGGATAGCTATCACATTGGAAACATTAACCCCTTTGTTCCTGTTAAAATCAATTTGGCAAATGCTACCGAAATTGCACGAATTCCAGGCGTAACGAAAGACGTAGCCCTCAAAATTTCTAAGTACATTTTACGCCGTGACCGTTACTTTGGTACATATGAAGGCTTGGCTTCAGAACTTGGCAAGGAGATTGATGGTCTAAAGGCCGCTACCGTTCGCAATTGGCACAAAGAAGGTTACATCTCTTTGAGTTTATATGAAGATGAGTCGTAAAGGTGTGTTTTAACCCGTTGTTATCTAACAAGTCATTTTCAAACCCTGAGCAATCACCGCATTTCACCCAAAAATCGAACTGTCTATGGCTTCTTCCATAAGCAAACAAGCCCGTTCATTACTCATCGAAATTGAAGACCATCCGCAACTAACGGTGACCGATTCAGCCTTACCTTCCAAAACCCGAAGTGAGTCCGAGCACCAAGCTCTTGCGATTGGATTTTCGGAAGATTTCATCAACGCCTATCAAGCAATCAACGGTTTCAAACTACACTGGTATAGCAAGCAAAATCCTTCGACAAAAGGCGCCATTCAGTTTTTGCCTTTGACCAAGGTAGTGCAGTCTTGGGAAGGCGTCGTATATTTTAACGATACGCCCCCCAACGATGCGCTTCGACAGTTTTATCCACTCGATTTTTGGGCAGACGAGGCATGTGCAGGTGTATATGTAGGCGAGAACCGCCTTTACTATTACCCATTTGAAGGCCAACCACTTGATTTAGAAGTAGATATAGCTGGCTATATCGAATTAGTACTAACGACCAAGGGGTTTTGGTATTGGCCCCAACTCATTCGGTATTTCATTACCAACGAACCCTCCTGGCTTGCCAACCACTACCAAACCGAAATGCCTCACTATTTTCCTGACCATACGTTGGTTGCTTTACAAAAAACATTTGAACGCCTTCGTTTACCGTTAACTAATTTTCGCTAATTTTCTTTTGAAAGTAACATATAACTCCCTATTTTAGAGTCACGTAATAAGTATCGTTAGAAGAAGGAAAAATGGGGCGAAAGTAGGCGAAACCACTTATCGTTTCTTAGCGAATCAAATCGTACAAAGTAGCGCAAGCTGAAGAACAGGAGCTCGTTTCTTGACTCACACGAGTCATCGTCTCGGTCTCCTTTCTTTTTGTCTTTTTCACACTTCTCTAAACACTTACTTTTCTGTTCCCTCCCCTTGCACAACCATTCAAAACTGATTCTTTGTTTGCATTGATGTTGGGAGCCACAGCGCCCTGGTTCTTTCTAATTATTTCATTTTCAAGCCAAAATCCACCAAACGCAACCAGTGGTTACCTTTGGTGGATTTTGGGTGTTATTGCATCAAGGTTCTATTCTACTACAATCCGCTTACTGGCTTGTAGCGTGCCTGCGGCTAACTTGCATACATATACGCCTGGGGCGAGCGAGCGAGTGGGCAGCGTGTATTGATGTGCTCCTTCTGCTTGCGTTTCGTTGTCGGCCAACAGCGAGATTTTGCGTCCGTAGGCATCATAAACCGCCAGCGAAACCGAGGCTTCTTGTGGCAAGTGATACTGAATCGTCGTCGCTTCGTTAGCAGGATTGGGCGAAGCCCCCAACATGAGTACTTCTGATACTGACTCTTCTACGGCTTGTCGTCCACTTACCGTACCAATCACCAACACCCCGCCGGCATCGGCTGTGTATTGGCTTCCGGGGGTAATGGTCACTTGTGTCGTAGCTCCGTTGGGCACCATAGCTACATCATATCCCGCATTGGGTGTCAGACCAGTAACCAACTGTCCTGATGCATTCGACGGAATGGTGTAAGTGGTAGAAGCAAAGCCTCCTCCCCACACGTTCGGGAACATCACCACCGTATTTTTAACCAAAGCACCTTCAAAGGCTGTTCCTGCCGTGCTCTGAATCAAGGAAGTAGCCCCTGCACTTGCATTGCCATCAGCCCCTTGAATGACGTTCAAAAAGCGAATATCCGTTGGATTGGCAGGGTCTTCTATCTTCAACTCGTGGGTAGTTTGTTCTAATTCTGCCAATGAGTTTAACATCTCTGAAGGGAATGCGGTTAGTACCGATGCCGCAGGTAGCAAATTAGACAAATACACCTTTTGGCCGCCGGGTGTATTGACCGTAACATTTTTGCCATTAACTACAGGAGGCGCTGTAAACTGTAAGAAAAACCGTTTGAAACGATTAGCTGTTTTGCTCTTGGCACGGTCATATACCACCACAAAATCAGGATTGAGCCACACGATTGACCGCACGGCAAACACAATATCTGTAGCTGTATTGGTACGGTTGTACAGATTGGTAGCATCCCCCGTGGCATAGGCAAAGTTCGTACCGATACTGGTAGTTACTTTGGGGTCGCCGCTGTTGAGGCCATTGGTCCATTGTCCGCCTCGTTGTGAAGTAGGTCCTTCGTACCATTGCATATTGGGTGGTACGTCGTTTTGTAGCCCCAAGGTATTATGAAACTCCGATGTATAGCCAATTCCGTCGTTGGTATAACCACTTCGTTCTTTGATGAGCCATTCGCCTTTTCTAAACAGCTCAAACTGATTGCCATCACCCGACTGGTGGTTAATGGTGGTCCAGTGGCATTGCCAGTTAAACCAAGTGGCGTTGGGTGTCCAATCCGTTCGGGCGAAGAGCTTGTTAAAATTAGGGTCCACAAACGAAGTGGACAATGAAGGTCGTGGGTCTGGCGGATTAGAACCCGCAGGGTCAAGCAGCATGTAATAAACCAGCGCTTGGGTAGCATAACTACTTGGCCAAATATTACCTACTCTCGACAGTAAATTGGCATTGCCACCTTGCAGCGCATTACGGGCGAACCAGCGTGTTTTATCTAAGCGAGATGGATTATTACCTAAATTGATGTCTAATAGACCAATAGAACCTACTAAGTCTAACATTTCGGGAATGACCCACGTTCGGAGCAAATCGCCGTAGTTGGCCACCTGATAGACTGGTCCCATATATGAAGCCTGAGAAAACACCTTGGCACTTGGTGTAATTTCGTGCAGTAAGCCATCCATCAGGCGAGTCCAGCAAGCACTATTGAGTAGTTTTGCCTGTTTACCGATGATAGCTTCGTTGGCCCAACCTGCTGTTTTTAAGGCCAATAGCTCTTGCACGACCCAACCGATACTTTCGCCATAGAGGGAGCCTTCGGCAGACATTCCGCCACTTCCCATTCCTAAGCCAGCGGTAGGTACACCATAATCGGCAGCTACAATTTCGGGCTTTTCATACTGTGCATATTGCTGATAGAGCCACGCTCCCGTAGCGTTATAGATATAGCTCCGCAAACTATTGCCCAAGGCCGAATAATGAATGGTTGGGTCTATTGGTGCATCATCTACAGCATCTATGGATAGCGACATGAACGTAAGGTTACGAGCATGACCCGAAAAATAGTTGTTCAAAATATTGCGGTTTGTCAATGTTATCGTTTTATCATTAAGCAAACCAATCGGTGTAGGGTGATTGTAAGCGGAAAGTTGGTCGTTGCACCAACGCATGAACACCGTACGAATTTTGGCTTTGTCGGCTGCCGTCAGAATGTCATTATTGTTGGCATCTTTGGCGTTGTATATCCAGTCAACGGTTAGCGGACTGGCCTCTCCGTACACACGAGAACGGTCGTAGGTCATAAAAAAAGGGTCTCTAAAAGGCACTCCCGAAGCCGTACCTTTCAACGCCTCGTCTATTACATACATGAGCAAATTGCGTGCTCGCTGAGCATGAACTGGCCGATTGGCTACCACGGGGTCTATCAACGACCAAAAAGCAAAGAATTCGGCATACGACTCTGTTACATAACCCGACCACGTGGTGTTTCCTAAGTCTGGCCAGTTCGGATTAGGAATGCCCCCTGGGAAAAACTTTGAGTTGTACGTTGAAATAGCCGAATTCAAGGCCGCTTGCATAGCCGTAAACACGGGGTTACTGGGGGTGGCCCAACTACGAAGCCTTGGCAAATCGGCTTGGGTAATGAGCAACCGAGGATGCGATGTAACTGCATTGGGGTTATCGGGCATCGTCGTAAACGTACGCACACTCGAAACAGGGCTTGTCGAAGTGGCATTAGCCGCTTGCACCGTCCAGTAGTAAGTAGTGTTATACATGAGATTTTGAGCCACCCGATTCAGGACTGTTACATTGTTGTCTGTAAACACTACATTGTTCATGGCGGCATCGGTGGCCACTTTCACTTTGTAATAAGTAGCCCCTGATACCGCTTGCCACGTGAGGTTAGTACCCAACACTTGAAGCATAGAGCCATTGGTGGGTGTAGCCAAAACGGGTGCTGTAAGCCCCACAACGGGTGGCGGCGGTGGAACTACCACCCCAACTGTAAATTGCCATGTGGCTGTCCAAGCACTAGCTTGGTAAGGATTCGCCGCATGTTTGGCCTTGATACGCCACAAATAAGTGCCATTGGGCAAATTCTTCAGTTGATACGTAGTGCCCACATACATACTGTCCCAAGCAATGTCGTTGCTGTGGTTGGGCGTACTCACAGAGACTTTGTACTGGTCGGCTCCTGACACAGCTTGCCAGCTCAGCGTAACGGTAGAAGTAACACCCGTAGCATTATTGGCCGGAAAAACCAGCACTGGCGTAGGGAGGGTTTGTGACTGTGCTACAAGGGAGGTTAGCAGGCAAAGCCACATCAAGAGTAAATGGCGGTGTTTCATAAAGTTCGGCTTGTTTTAAGTTAACGACACAAAGGTCAAGAACTAAAAAAAGCCAATCAACTGAACAAATGTACAGTTTTAGGGAATGGTAAATACTACTTGAATACTCGTACCCTTCCCTACTCCCGATTGAATCGCAAAGGTGGCATTCGCTTTTTCGGCACGACGCTGCATGTTTACCAAGCCATTGATTCGCAAGAGTTTATCTTGTTCAAAGCCAATACCATCGTCAGTAATTTGAAGCGAAACTTGCCTCGATACGCAAGCCAGTTGGATACTCAAGCGCTGGCATTGGGCGTGGCGCACCGAATTGCTCAAGGCTTCTTTCGCTATCAACACCATGCTACTCACGATGTCTGAGCCCAATTTACGCTGAGGTTCTAAGCAATCCGACCCAAACACGCAGGTGATACCCTTGGCTTCGCATAGGTCATTGGCAAAGATATGGATACGGTCGGCGACTTTTTCGAGTGAATCGTTTTGAGGGTCAATCGCCCACACGATGTCGCTCATGGCTTCTATCAATTCACGAGAGGTGTTTCCAATGCGTTGCAGCAACGACGTAGGGTCAATGGCCTTGTTGGCTTGACGAAGCAGCAATTCAGACGTCAAGGCTATACGAGTAAGCCCTGAGCCGATGTCATCATGTAAGTCGGCGGCGATGCGGGCACGGAGTCGTTCAATTTCGAGCAAGCGTCTGATTCTGACCTGAACCACAATAGCAATCACGCTGGCTATCAAGACAAAACACCCTAACACAAACCACCACCTCGACCAGAATGGCGGTACAATCTCAAAGGCAAATCGCACCGGTTTAACACTCTCGACACCATCTGAGGTAATGGCTTTTGCCCAAAACACGTATTTACCAGACTCAAGCCCAGCCAAGTTTACGGATTCGGACAAACTAGGAACACTCCAATGGTTAAAGCTGCTACCCTCAAGTTTCCATTGAAAACGCACACTCCCATGACTCTGAAAATAAATCGTACTCAGTTCAAACACAAGATTGTTTTCATCCGACTCAAGTGTCAGTAGGTCATGCTTTTGCGGATACGGTTGTCCGTTGACCAACAGATTACTAAGCAACAGCGTGGGTTTAAAAATCGGCTTTTGGGTTCTTTTTTTATGAATCACTACTTCATAGTTGGTCGCAAGCCACCCAAAGCCATCTCGCAACACGCCCAGCGACCAAGTTGGCCCTTCAGGAAGTTCGTGATTTTCACTGAATTGCAAGGAATCGCCCTGATAATGAATAAACGCTACCCCTTGCCACGTACCCGCCCAAATGGTATGATCGGGACCTTCAACTATTCGAGTAATATGGTTGCTCAGTAGCCCATCGCTGGTTCGTAGCTGTCTGAGTTTGCCTTCTTTGGTAATCCGAATGAGCCCGCCATTATCCGTACCGAACCACATGGCCCCTTCTTGGTCTTGTAGTACCGACGACACCTCGTTTTCGTTGCTGGCAGGAATGGTATTAGTCAGGGCGACAGGTTGTAAATGTTTATCAAACGTAACCACTGGCTTCCGTTCGTGAGCAAACCAAAAATTACCTTGATTATCTTCAAAGACGACTCGCCCATTCGACAACCGTTTGCCGGGGTCAAAACTTAGTTTTTTGATGAGTCGAGGCTGAGGCAACGTTATATCTACCACATACAGAATTGGTTTGTCGGCATCGCTACACCAAAGTCGGCCTTTGCTATCTACAAAAATCCAGTTGGTTTTTAGCTTAGGCCAGCCTGTTCGTGGGCCAATTTCTCGCTTAAAACGCAGCAGAAAACCACTTTTTTGGGGCGTTACCCCCATATTGGCTAAGTGACCATCGTCTGTTCCTAACCAAAGTTGATTCGTGGCAACGGCCTTGATTGCCCCCATCGTTTTGGTGTAATTGGCATCAAAAGAAAACACCTTGCCTTCGGCAAAAGTCCCGCCCGTCTGCTGCTCAATCACGTGTAGCCCATCGGGTGAGGTGTACCACAACCGCCCATCCGCATCGGTATCGGCCAAGCCGGCGGCAAAAGGATAAGGGAATCGAATCGTCTCCGTTTCTTCTACTTTGTAAATCCCCTTGCCATACGACCCAAACCAAAGGTTTTGCTCTCGGTCCACAAAAATGGTACTGCCAGAGGCAAAAGGTAAGCCATGATGTGTAGAAAAGGACGATGATTCTGGAATAGACCTGCTATTCATTTTGAGAAACCCCTGCTTGGTAGCAATCCACCAAAAACCCTGGGCATCTTCGATAGCGTAATTAGGTACCAATTGCCCTAAATCAATGGTTTGCAGCACATCCTTGCCATCAATCAGATAGAGCCGATGTTGATTAGCACATCCAACTAACAGCTTGCCATTGCGGAGTTGAGTAGCCCAGTCGAAATGGTCGTTGGGGCGAGGGGGCGAGAATGCCACCGAAAGCTCTTTAGTCTGTAAATCAAGCTGATACAATTGACCATTCGCTATAAGTTTGACTTGATTCGGGCTTATTTTAATGACATCGCCCGAGGGAGTAAACTTAAACGAACGCATCATTTTTATATCCTCTCGGATGGGTACGATAGTCCCCCCTTTCCGGACAAACACCCCCTTTTCTGTTCCGATGAACAGGGTACTTGGACTCATTTCGCAAAGGGCTGTTACCAAGTTACTCCCGGGTGTTTTTCCAACATCATAATGGACAAACTGCTGTCCATCAAACTCAAACAACCCGTTGCCATTGCCACCCATCCAAATGTGTCCATCGGCGGTTTGAACCATACTCAATTGAATACCCAGCGGGGTGTTGTCGCTTGATCGTTCAAAATTAGTAAAATGCCGCCCATCAAATCGGCTAATACCAGCGTCGGTTGCTATCCAGAGATAACCCGCTTTGTCTTGAAAAACAATATAAACGGTATTAGAAAGAAGCCCGTCACGAGTGCTGTAATTCCGAATTGGTAACTCTTGGGCATGAAGTGACATGCTCCATCCCAATACCCCTATCAGCCACAAACAAAGGCGCCTTCGTGCCTGTGACCACGACACGGAGCAACCACTTGGCATCGAATATAAGAGATAGAGGCTCATGCAAAAAATCGCTCAAAATAGCTTGTATTTCATGGCTTTAGCCACGGCTTCCATCCGAGAACGCACGTGCATTTTTTCGTAAATATTATGCAAATGAAACCGCACCGTATGTACGCTCACAAACAGCTTATCCGCAATGGTTTTGTATTGATGTCCCTCTATCAACAGCCGAAGCACGTCCAGTTCTCGCTCCGATAACTCGGCAATGGCTTGCTCGGCAGGCGGTTTTTGTTGAAAAAACTGAAGCACCTTTCGAGCTACTTCGCCACTCATAGGGGCGCCGCCTTCGTAGGCGTCTTGGATGGCTCGAAGGAGGCGGTCGGTAGGTGTTTTTTTGAGAATATAGCCGCTGGCCCCCGCCCGCAACGATTGAAAAATCAGATCGTCGGAGCTGTACACCGTCTGCATCAGTACGATTAGGTTCGGAAACCGCTGCTTCAATGCCTCTACACACTGCACCCCCGACTGGTTGGGCAGTCCAATGTCCATTAGCACCACATCGGGTAACGAACTGGCTACAAGGCCATTGAGCACCTCGGCGCAGTTTCTGAACGTTCCGTAGCAAGCAAAGCCCTCAGTTTGGTCCAAAATCCATTGCAAGGCTTCGCATACATCAGCGTCGTCGTCCACAATGGCCACCGACAGCGTAGGAGGAGTTGTCATAAGCATACCTGTAAAGCCCTAAAATTAGGGCTATTTCTTGAATCTCCACCTGAACATTTGAACAGTTCTGGCCAATAGGCCTGTTTTTAAGAGGAAAGCTACCCGAAAAAGGAACATCCAACAAACCTATAAGCGTTGGGGTTGCTTGCTAATGCTTTTTTTCTCCAAACTTGTTTCTAACTGACACCCCAACAATTTTTTCGTCACTCTGTCCTGCTGTCCTGCCCCCAGAGAGCGGTGCCAAAAATAAGTAGAGAAATAATGGACAACTATTATTTTCACACTTAAAACAAGCACCATGCGAAAGAGCAGATTCAACGAGAGCCAGCGCAGAGCCATACTGGACAGCTACCTGAAAGGAGCCAAGACAGTAGAGGCCCTGTGCGAAGAACACCAAATAAGCCCAGCCACGTTCTACAAGTGGAAGAACGAGGCAGAGACACAACAGCAGGAGGATAAGCGCCGACTCAAGGAACTCGAACAGGAGAATCTCCGCCTGAAAAAGATGTACGCCGAGCTGCAACTCAAGCACGAGGTGGTCAGCCAGGCGGTGGAGTTCCTAAAAAAGAAGCAGGCTCAGCAGAAAAGGTGGAACTGATGGGTCATGTACAGGGTAAACAGGCCGGGTTGAGCAAACGCCGCATCTGCCAGTGGCTGCGCCTGAGACGCTCGACGGAGTATGAGCAGAAAGGGCGCAAATCGACGGCCATGACCACCGATTGGCCACCCATGGGTGGAAAGGATGAAGCAGATTAGGCGGGAACACCCGGCATGGGGCTTCCGCCTGATGTTGGCCTACCTGAAGAACCAAGGCGAAGGAATCGGCAGGCACCGTGCATACCGGCTTTATCAGAGCGCAAGACTGAGTCTGCACAGGAACCCAAAAAAGCCCCGCATCAAGCGAGCATTCGAGGGTTTGCTGCCGCCAGAGAAAATCAACGAAGGCTGGGCGATGGACTTCCTGAGCGAGTGGGTGATGGGGGACAAACAGCAGAGCGTGCGAATCATAAACGTGGTGGACGAGTGCTCGAGAAAAGACCTCTGGGTGGAAGCCGCTACGAGCATCACCGCCCCCAAACTGGTGGAAACCCTCGACAGGATTGGTCAAATGAGGGCCTCCCCCGCTATGTCCGCTGCGACAACGGCCGGAATTCATCAGTCAAGCACTTGCTGGGTGGGCAGCGGCTAGGGGTGTTGAAATCAAGTTCATCCAACCGGGTAAGCCGACCCAGAACGGAATCATTGAGCGGCTCAACGGAACGCTTCGAAAGGAGTGCCTGAACTTGAATTGGTTCTATTCTCTCGAGGAAATCAACGACCTGTTGACAACATGGCACAGCAACTATAATTTTCTCAGGCCACATTCCTGCTTGAAATATCAAACACCTGCTAACTTTGAAAAACTAAATCAGAATCTCTACTTTAAAATGGTACCGTAAGACAGGGGGCAGGACAACCAACCCCTTTTGATAAAAGCCTATGTTCAAGATTGTTTATTAAATATATTTTATCATCTTTATATTTGTAATTACATTTTTCATAGAACAATAATGAATCTAATCTTGAAAAAACAATAAACTCTTCTCTTTCGATTAAGGATGATACATAAGCTTCACCGTATTCTAAAAGATTTTTACCTATTCCTTGTCTTCTAAAATCATTATCGGTTGCGATTTGGCAAGTTTGAATATTATTTTTATTTATTCTCATTGTTAATGCCGAAACTACTCTATCATTCGATTTAGCAATAAAATGAAAATAATTTGTTTTTTTTTCATTCTCAATTTGTTCTTGGGAAATAACAAGTCCTAAAGGTTTTCTCAATATTTTTTCCCTAAGTATCAAGGATTGATTATAGTAATTTGACAATAGGTCAACCTTTTCTATTTGATAAATATTATTCATTTTCAAAAGATAATAAGTTCTCTTGCAAAAGTGTTTTACACAAGTAAAGTATTTGTTCCCGACTTAAGTCAAATTCTGTTGCATTAATGTTGTATAGTTTTAACGGCTCATTTGTCAGCAGGAATTGAACAAGTCGTTCCGCTTTTTTAACTAATCTGATTCTGTTGTTGTTAAAAATAATTGTAATAGTATCTTCTTGTGTAGTTAGCGTTATATTAATAGTTTTTCTAATAGACACTATTTTGTTAGTTAAGATTTCTAAATCTTGATTTTTGAGTGTAAAAGGGAAATTAAGACTTGATTGTACCCATAAATTATTTTTACAGAAGTTTTTGTACTTATCATCTAATTCTTTGTCATTCAAAGTGGCTTCCAATATTGATTTTAACCTTTTAAATTGAGACGTGTAATTAAAGGTCAGCTCTTCTCGCCATATAGGTTCTTCTGACAATTCATCTTTTAACCAACTCAGAAAATCTAATCCAGTTCTTGACTTTATCCCTAAAGTAAGATGTATTGACGGTTCATTTTGTGCTATTGGTGCATGCCAATGACCTCTTGGAAGATAAAGAAAATCTCCTGCGGTAAGTGTGCAATCTAAATATGGTTCACTTTCGGGCTTTTCTTTACCATGTGTTTTCATATTAAAAACAGGAAATTCCAAAGTCGGTTCGTAAACCGTCCATTTTTTATTTCCTGCAATCTGAAAGACAAATACATCGTGTGTGTCATAATGTAAATTAAAACCCCCAATGTTTGGCTGACCTAAATACATATTTACCTGAACGGGTTCTTGAAAAAAGAAACCAACTTCTTCTGCAAGTTGTCCAACTTTTTGGTTTTTTTGATGTAATTTATTTATTATCAGAGTTGAACCATTATTTATTTCTGCTCTCAAATCATTTTTTGAAAAATATTCTTTGAATTTTCCACTATTTACGAGTAAAATGTCTTTGTCTGGTAAAATTGATGAATCAATAATATTATTTATATCATTCCAATCAAAAATGGATTGAAATTTTTTGGAATCACCTTCAATAAAAAGCCCCTTCTTTTTAAAAAAAGAAGTTTTGAAGGTGTCCATTGAAATAGGTTCAAGTATTTTTTGGATATTCATGTGAAAATTTAACATAAGTAGAACAGAAAACTGCTATTCTACTTATGAACTTTAATGTTTGGCATCGGTTGAAATTTCTACTTTGTTTCCAAATCAGAAAATTGTCTTGAATGGTTAAACTTAGTTAGTACCGTGTTCACCATCGCTTGGATTTTCTCCATGGTCTCCAGAATCACTTGTGAGATTTGAAAGATTAAACTTTGGAGTAACGATTTGAATCTTTTCGATTTCAACAACTAAATCCTCTAAATTTTGATTGTTCATAATCTTTGAATTTTATAATTATTGCCTACTCTATCCAGTTTTCGGCTTCCCTGTTTTTGTGTCCTGCCCCCTGTCTTACGGTACCAGTTTAAAGTAGAGATTCTGATTTAGTTTTTCAAAGTTAGCAGGTGTTTGATATTTCAAGCAGGAATGTGGCCTTAGAAAATTATAGTTGCTGTGCCAGGTTGTCAACAGGTCGTTGATTTCCTCGAGAGAATAGAACCAATTCAAGTTCAGGCACTCCTTCCGAAGCGTTCCGTTGAGGCGTTCGATGATTCCGTTCTGGGTCGGCTTACCCGGTTGGATGAACTTGATTTCAACACCCCTGGCCGCTGCCCACCCAGCAAGCGCTTGGCTGATGAATTCCGGCCGTTGTCGCAGCGGACATAGCGGGGGAAACCCCTGATTTGGCCAATCCTGTCGAGGGTTTCCACCAGTTTGGGGGCGGTGATGCTGGCAGCTGCCTCCACCCAGAGGTCTTTTCTCGAGCACTCGTCCACCACGTTTATGATTCGCACGCTCTGCTGTTTGTCCCCCATCACCCACTCGCTCAGGAAGTCCATCGCCCAGCCTTCGTTGATTTTCTCTGGCGGTAGCAAACCCTCGAAGACCCGCTTGATGCGGGGCTTTTTTGGGTTCCTGTGCAGGCTTAGTCTTGCGCTCTGATAAAGCCGGTATGCACGGTGCCTGCCGATTCCTTCGCCTTGGTTCTTCAGGTAGGCCAACATCAGGCGGAAGCCCCATGCCGGGTGTTCCCGCCTAATCTGCTTCATCCTTTCCACCCAATGGGTTAAATCGGTGGTCATGGCCGTCGATTTGCGCTCTTTCTGCTCATACGCTGTCGAGCGTCTCAGGCGCAGCCACTGGCAGATGCGGCGTTTGCTCAACCCGGCCTGTTTACCCTGTACATGACCCATCAGTTCCACCTTTGCTGCTGAACTTCTTTTTAGGAACTCCACCGCCTCGCTGACCACCTCGTGCTTGAGTTGCAGCTCGGCGTACATCTTTTTGAGGCGGAGGTTTTCCTGTTCGAGTTCCTTGAGTCGGCGCTTGTCCTCGTGCTGTTCCGTCTCTGCCTCGTTCTTCCACTTGTAGAACGTGGCTGGGCTTATTTGGTGTTCTTCGCACAGTGCCTCTACTGTCTTGGCTCCTTTCAGGTAGCTGTCCAGTATGGCTCTGCGCTGGCTCTCGTTGAATCTGCTCTTTCGCATGGTGCTTGTTTTAAGTGTGAAAATAATTGTTGTCCATTATTTCTCTACTTATTTTTGGCACCGCTCTCTGGGGGCAGGACATAGGGAATATAAATATTATTCCAATTAAGGATGAAGTCATTGATTCTTTTCTTTCAGGTGATTTGATTTCAAGTGATTTTACAAGTGGACATATATTTGCACCTTCTGAAAGAAATAGGGTCAAATATTTATACATTCAAAATATTATATGTATTGCAAGTGAAGAAGCATTAATTGAATGTTTAAGCAATCTTTCTTTAGTTATAACTCGACTTTGTGCAGACATAAATAGTATTAAGAAAGTATTTTGTTTAGCGGTATCACCTGAAATTAAACACCTAATGCCCATTTTAAATTTTATTAAATACACGGACACACAATCATTTAGAAGAGATGGACACGAAGAAGCTATTTACCATACTGGTATTAGGCAAATTCTAATTGGTGTTTCAGACATATTTAGAAATAACCCTAAGTATGAACTAACTTATAAAAATATCTTAGCCTTACTGGGTACTCTTAAAATGTAATCATGGGGTGCAATTCAACACTACGCAGGCTCTTTTTTGAATAGTTGTGTGGTAAGATCAAATTTGTTGCTTCGTGTATTAGCTACTTTTCTTCCGTTGACAACAAACACATTATTGACTTAGTTGTGTTTCTTTACGAGAACGGACAAAAACAAATTGCCGATGAATTTTGCAACAAAATGGCAAAACAGGGACATGAATTTATTATTGAGATACACAACAAATATAAGGATTGAAAATACAGAGCTTTTGATGACTATGATATAATATAAATTTAAATCCCACTTTCCCTAATCTGCAATCAGGGTATGATGGATTAGCGGTTCTAACTCATTTCCCCCACTATCACTTGTACAGATTGGGCAGTGCTATTCTTTCAGAACCTCTTCCACCCCACCCCCCATCAATTTTTCCCCTTCCTGCTAGCAGAAGATACCAGTTCTTGTGATTTTCTTTATTTTTAGGCCAAAACCAATTTCCTCTATAACCTCTATGAATTCTCCTTTTCGGGTAGCCAGTATGGTTGCCTTCTTTTTGGTCCTGACCAGCTTTACGCCCAAAGTCACCCTTCAAACGGCCGATGTGATTGTGTATGGAGGTACATCGGCGGCCATTATAGCCGCTGTGCAGGTCAAAAAGATGGGTAAATCGGTTATCGTTGTCTCGCCAGACATTCACTTGGGAGGGCTGTCGTCGGGGGGCTTAGGCTATACCGATACGGGCAACAAAGAAGTGATTGGGGGGCTTTCGAGGGAGTTTTATCACCGCATTTATCAGCATTACCAACAGCCCAACAACTGGACCTGGCAACGCCAAGAAGAGTACGGCAACAAAGGCCAAGGAACCCCCGCCATAGACGGCGATAACCGCACGATGTGGATTTTTGAACCCCATGCCGCCGAACAGGTCTTTGAGGATTTTGTCCACGAAAACCAGCTCCGTGTGGACCGCAACCAATGGCTCGACCGCTCGTCAAACGGCATCGTCAAAAAAGACGGGAAGATTGTTTCGTTCCGCACGCTCAGTGGGGTTACGTACCAAGGAAGCATGTTTATTGATGCCACTTACGAAGGCGACTTGATGGCCTTGGCAGGCGTGCGCTATCACGTGGGGCGTGAAGCCAATCGTGTGTATGGAGAAACATGGAACGGCGTGCAAACCGATGTATTTCATCATGGGCATCATTTCAAAGCCAAGATTAGCCCCTACAAGATAGCCGGAGACCCTCGCAGTGGTTTGCTGCCCGAGGTTTCGGCATTGCCTCCGGGTGAGTATGGCAGTGGCGATAACAAAATCCAAGCCTATTGCTTTAGGATGTGCCTGAGCAATCATCCTGACAATCGGATTCCGTTTCCAAGACCCGTCGGCTATGACCCAGACCGCTATGAGTTGTATGCTCGGGTGTTTGCATCGGGTTGGCGAGAAACCTTTGATAAATTTGACCCGATTCCAAACCGCAAAACCGACACCAACAATCACGGCCCCTTCAGCACCGATTATATTGGCAAAAACTATGACTACCCCGAGGCCAACTACGCCCGCCGTCGGCAGATTATCAAGCAGCATGAGCTTTATCAAAAAGGCTTGATGTATTTTTTGCAAAACGACCTTCGTGTGCCCACCGAGGTACAAGTCAGAATGAGGGAGTGGGGGCTTCCCAAAGACGAGTTCAAGGACAATGGTCACTGGCCGCACCAGCTCTACATTAGAGAAGCCCGCCGAATGATTGGTACTTTTGTGATGAAAGAAGCCGATGCGTTGGGCAAAACCCAAGTGCCCAACCCCATTGGCATGGGCTCTTACACCTTAGATTCGCACAATATTCAACGCTATGTAAAGTCAGATGGGTCTGTTCAGAACGAAGGTGACATCGGCGTTCACCCCGACCGCCCTTATTCGATTGCCTATGGGTCTATTTTACCCAACGAAGCAGAATGTGCGAACCTACTAGTACCCGTATGTGTATCGAGTTCTCATATTGCATACGGGTCTATTCGGATGGAGCCTGTGTTTATGATCTTGGGACAGTCGGCAGCTACGGCGGCAGTGCTTGCTATTGAACACAACACCTCGCCCCAACGGTTGCCTTACGAAATCCTCAAGGCTGCTTTGCTCAAAGACCATCAAATTGTAGAGCGCTAATCACCCAAGGCCATGAATTACCTGCAAGACCTTCACACTTTTCTTCCGCCCGAACGCATCAAGGCCCGCCTCATTGACCGCTACGCCTACGCAAGCGATGCCAGTCATTTTTTCTTGGTGCCAAAGGCCGTCGTGCAACCTTGTACCATCGCCGAAATCCAACAGCTTTTTCAGTGGGCACACCGTCATCGGATGCCCCTGACCTTCCGAACGGGCGGCACGAGCCTGTCGGGGCAGGCTTCTACCGATAATATCTTGGTGGACTTGAGTCGCTTTTGGCGAAAAGCCCAGCCCGAAAACAACGGCCTACAGCTTCGGGTAGAGCCTTCGGTCATTGGAGCAAATGCCAACCTTGTCCTCAAAAAATACGGTCGAAAAATCGGCCCCGACCCAGCCAGCATTAACGCCTGTATGCTGGGAGGGATTTTGTCGAACAATTCGAGTGGGATGTGCTGCGGCGTGCAGTACAACGCCTACCACACCATGAAGTCCATTCGGTTTGTACTGCCCAATGGCCTGATTTTCAACACCGAAGAACCAACCGATTACGCTCGTTTTGAGGCAGAAGTACCCCAAATAGCCCAAGGATTAACCCACTTACGGTCTCGGGTTTTGGCCAACGCTACCCTCACCGACCGAATCCGAAGCAAATACAAGCAAAAAAACACGGTGGGTTACAGCCTCAACGCCTTTGTGGACTATGAGCATCCCTTAGACATCTTGGCACATTTGCTCATTGGTGCCGAAGGAACGCTGGCCTTTATTGCGGAGGCTGTCTTGCATACCCTGCCCGATTTGCCGCATAAAATTACGGGGATGCTTTACTTTGAAAGCCCCGAAGCCGCAGGCTATGCCATTCCACAAATGAAAGCCACAAAAGCCGAAGCCCTGGAATTTATGGACAGACCCTCGCTCCGCTCGGTCGAAAATATGGAAGGCGTCCCTCCTATTTTGCAAACCCTACCAGAACGAGCAGCAGCGATTTTGGTTGAGTTTCAAGCCAATACCCTCGAAGCCGTACAACAACTCTATCAAGATGGTTTGGAGGTTTTCAATACGTTTCCACTGATAGTGCCGCCACAGTTTACCCAACAACCCGACGAACAGGCCATGCTTTGGAAAATCCGCAAGGGCTTGTACCCCTCGGCAGCGGGAATCAGAGCAAAAAAAACCTCGGCTATGATGGAAGATTTGAACTTCCCGACCGAGCGCTTGGGCGAGGCTATCGTTGATATACAACGGCTATTTGCCAAATACGGTTACCACGACGGCATTGTGTTTGGGCATATCAAAGATGGTAACTTGCATTTCTGCTTGGCTCAAAACTTCTCAGAACCCTCTGAGGTAAAGCGCTTTACCGATTTTCACGATGAGATATTTGAGTTGGTACTTCACAAATACGACGGCGCTCTCAAGGCCGAACATGGCACTGGTCGAGCCGTAGCTCCGTATGTGGAAGCATCGTGGGGACCCGAAGCCTACCAAATCATGCAAGAACTCAAAGCACTCATTGACCCGCATCGGGTGTTGAACCCGGGTATTATTTTGAGCCAAGACAAAAACATCCACCTCCGAGACCTCAAAAAAATGCCGATTGTTGAGGACGAAGTGGACA
Organism: Spirosomataceae bacterium; assembly: GCA_046329195.1. GTDB lineage: Bacteria > Bacteroidota > Bacteroidia > Cytophagales > Spirosomataceae > JAXLVB01. The sequence goes on from JAXLVB010000002.1 coordinate 1,971,391, forward strand.
AATGCGTAGAATGTGGTTTTTGCGAACGACGATGCCCCAGCCGTGATTTTACGATGACTCCACGCCAACGCATTAGCGTGAGGCGCTCGCTCAAACGACTTGCAGATGCAGGCCAAACCACAGCCTATCAAGCCATTTGGGATGACTACCAGTTCAGCGGATTAGATACCTGTGCGGTGGATGGTATGTGTGCTACCGATTGTCCCGTGAGCATCAATACAGGCTTGCTTGTCAAGCGATTAAGACAAGAAAAACATTCAGATTCGGAGCAACGGAGGGCCTTGATGGTAGCTACCAACTTCAAATGGGTTGAAAAATCAGCCCGATGGGCGCTCCAAACAGGATTCTTTTTTAATTCGGTTTTCGGGAAAAATTTTATGTCCAACCTGACCCAACAGGTCAAACGACTCGCCCCAAGCGTTCCGCTTTGGAGCAAACACCTTAGCCCTCCCGCCTCTGTAAAAACCTCCAGTTTGCCCAATGAGGCAACAACCAGCACCTCGTTGCGTATTCTTTACTTTTCGAGTTGTATTACTCGCATGATGGGCGGCGATGCGTTTCAGACCATTCAGCGTGTTTGCCACAAAGCTAACGTACAACTCCTTGTACCTGAAGACATTGCTGGCACTTGCTGTGGACAGGTGTTTTCGTCTAAGGGATTTACGGAAGCCTACCGTTTTACGGCCAACCAGACCATTCAGAAACTGTGGCACAGCTCTCAACAAGGGCAAATTCCTGTTGTGCTGGATGGCACCAGTTGTACCCAAACCCTCAAAACAAGTCGCCCGTATCTAAGCCTAGACAACCAACAACGCTTTGACCAACTCCAAATTTTAGACTCAATTGACTTTGCCGCCGACATCCTGTTGCCCCGCCTCCACATCACTAACATCAAAAAACGGATTGTCTTTCACCCTGTATGTTCTGTAAGTAAAATGAATTTATTGGGAAAAATCCAGCAAATTGGCAAGGCTTGTGCACTGGAAGCCGACATACCTGCTTTGGCGGGTTGCTGTGGCATGGCCGGCGACCGTGGATTTTATTTCCCTGCGCTCACGCAAGCCGCTACCAAAGCTGAAGCACAGGAAGTCAACATTCACACTTACGATGGTTACTACTCATCAGGCAAAACTTGCGAAATGGCACTTTCTGAAGCCGTGGGGCATCGCTACGAATCCATTCTGAAATTACTCGACGACGTTTCGGTAGCATCAAACCAGTAAATACATCAAACCTAAACGATAAAAGCTTACTCATGAATTACCGCTTTAACCCTCCTACCCGACTACTCATGGGTCCCGGCCCATCGGATGCCCATCCACGAGTACTCAAAGCCATGGCCAGCCCACTCATTGGGCATTTAGACCCCGCTTTTGTACAAATGATGGACGAAATCAAGAGCATGATTCAACAGACCTTTCGTACCCAAAACCAGCTTACTTTTGTGGTATCAGCTCCCGGAAGTGCTGGTATGGAAACCTGTTTAGTTAATCTATTAGAACCTGGTGATGAGTGCATTATCTGCGTCAATGGTGTATTTGGAAGTCGTATGGTGGACATTGCTCAGCGTTGTGGAGCTACGGTGCATCAAGTCACTAACGAATGGGGCAAAGTGACCGAACCTACGCAAGTCAAAAAAGCACTAGAAGCGTGTCCAAGCCCTAAACTCGTCGCACTGGTACATGCCGAGACCTCAACAGGTGCCTTGCAGCCACTCGAAGAAATTAGCGATTTGGTACACAATGCAGGCGCACTGTTGGTCGTAGATGCCGTGACCTCCTTCTGTGGCGTGCCGCTCGAAGTGGACAAATGGAACATAGATGCCATTTATACAGGCACTCAAAAATGCCTCAGTGCGCCTCCAGGTTTGTCGCCGGTTAGCTTTTCGGATGCCGCCGTCAAGGCACTCGAAAACCGCAAAACCAAAGTACAAAGTTGGTTTTTGGACCTTACAATGGTTAAAAACTACTGGTCGGGAGCAAAACGAGCTTACCATCACACAGGCCCGATTTCGTCTATTTTTGCCTTGCACGAAGCCCTGAACATTGTATTGGAAGAAGGGTTAGAAAATCGCTGGGCAAGGCATCAGGTCATTCATCAACACCTCAAAACAGAGTTAGAGAAACGAGGGTTTCGGTTTGTAGTAGAAGAACCTTACCGCCTACCCAATCTCAATTCGGTTTATTTGCCAGAAGGCTATGACGAAGCTACCTTGCGGTCTGCACTATTAGAGCAATACAACATCGAAGTCGGGGCAGGATTAGGAGCATTTGCCGGAAAAATCTGGCGAATAGGCATCATGGGCGAAAGCGCCACCAAAAACCACGTCAATGCCCTCATGGGAGCCTTGGATGAGTTGATGTAACGAGCAAAACCCTTTTTTCTATACAAACTTTTTGAGTACACTGTAAACTAAATAACTTTGATTTTTACCCGCATAAGGTCGCAGATTCAAAAACGCTGATTTTCGCAGACTAAAACAAAATCAGCGAGCAGCTGTGGGGTGAATTTTACAGAAACGTAGTTTACAACATATTGAGTTCTCCTCTAAACCTATCATTTATGCAAAAAGCATTTGTAGCTCTCTTACTCGTTGTGGGGGGGTATTGTGCACAGGCACAGCCCCCCAAAAAATCAACTCTCAAACTTTGGTATAACCAACCTTCGGGGACTGTTTGGGAAAACGCTCTTCCGGTCGGCAATGGATTTATTGCCGGGATGGTCTATGGCAACGTAGCACAAGAAAATATCCAGCTCAATGAAGCAACGGTATGGACGGGTAGTCCCAATCGAAACGATAACCCCGATGCCTTGGCTTCGTTGCCAGCCATTAGAAAACTCATTTTTGAAGGCAAGCAAAAAGAAGCCGAAAAACTAGCAGAGAGCACCATTCAAAGCAAAAAATCGAATGGACAAATGTATCAGCCTGTTGGGAATCTGATGATTAGGTTTGACAACCACACGGATGTCAGTAATTATTCTCGTGAACTTGACATAGCGCAGGCCATAGCCACCACTCAGTACACCGTCAATGGTGTTCGGTATGTTAGGGAGGTGTTTACTTCACACAAAGACAACGTGATGGTTGTTCGCCTCAGTGCCGACAAAGCCAAACAGTTGCGGTTTTCGGCATTTTTTCAATCGCCTCAACGCAACAAACAGATTCGTGTCACTGCCAATAAACAGCTTATTCTGCAAGGGAGTACGGGCGGCCATGAGACAGTAGAAGGTGGTAAACTCCGTTTTTATTCAGTAGTTCAGGTAGCTTCCACCGATGGTACACTGAGCCAGACCGACACCTCACTGGTCTTGAACGATGCCACGCAAGCCACGCTTCTACTGACCATCGCAAGTAATTTTGTCAACTACAATGACCTTTCAGGCAATGAGGTTCAGAAGGCTACCCTACAGCTTCAAAAGGGCCTCAGCAAACCCTTTGCACAACTCAAGACGGAACACATAAGCGCTTTTCAGCGCTATTTTAATCGTGTCTCATTGGACTTGGGCGATTCGGAGCAACGCCTTAAACCTACCAACCAACGCCTCAAAGAATTTGCCACAACCAACGACCCTCAGTTGGTTTCGTTGTATTTTCAATACGGGCGTTATTTGTTAATTAGCTCCTCACAGCCCAGCGGACAACCCGCTAATTTACAAGGCATTTGGAATCACAAGATGAACCCGCCTTGGGATAGTAAATACACCATCAACATTAACACCGAGATGAATTATTGGCCTGCCGAAAAAGATAATCTCTCGGAAATGCACGAGCCGCTCATCAAAATGGTACAAGAATTGGCCGTAACAGGTCAGCAAACGGCCAAAGACATGTATGGCGCTCGAGGTTGGTTAGCCCACCACAACACCGACCTTTGGCGCATCACTGGCCCAGTTGACCGCATCTTTTGGGGGATTTGGAGCATGGGGGGCGCATGGCTTTCGCAACACCTTTGGGAACGGTACTTGTATGTAGGCGACAAGCAATTTTTGGCAAGTGTCTATCCTATTTTTAAGGGTTCTTCTCAATTTTTCAAGGACTATCTTGTAGAACATCCCCAATATAAATGGCTGGTTATTAACCCTGGTACCTCACCTGAAAACGCCCCTAATGCCCACCAAGGTTCTTCGTTTGATGCTGGCACTACCATGGACACACAGATTGTGGATGATATTTTTTCGGTCACCATCAAATCGGCAGAGCTACTGGGTATCAAAGACTCCTTTATAGATTCGCTCAAAACCTACCGCCAGCGACTTGCACCTATGCACATCGGTAAGCACGGGCAATTGCAAGAATGGCTCGAAGATATTGACGATCCCAACGACCATCATCGGCATATTTCACACCTGTATGGTTTGTTTCCATCGTCTCAGATTTCGCCGTACCGAACTCCTGAATTGTTCTCAGCTGCTCGTACAACTCTGCTACACCGTGGCGATATTTCGACCGGCTGGAGCATGGGTTGGAAAGTAAACTGGTGGGCTCGTATGCTCGATGGCAACCATGCCTACCAACTCATCCAAAATCAACTTTCGCCGCTCGGAACCACCAAAGACGGCGGCGGGACCTACGACAACCTATTTGATGCGCACCCACCGTTTCAGATTGATGGTAACTTTGGCTGTACGTCAGGCATTACCGAAATGCTCCTGCAAAGTTACGATGGTAATATCCACTTGCTTCCGGCGCTTCCTGATGGTTGGCAAAGCGGAACCCTAAAAGGAGTTAAAGCTCGTGGCGGTTTTGAAATTGTAGAAATGGCTTGGACCCACGGAAAACTAACCAAGCTCATCGTGAAGTCAAATTTAGGCGGGAACTGCCGAATACGGGCCAATGCACCAATTAAGCACCCCCTCTTACAAACTGCAAAAGGAGAAAACAGAAACCCTTTTTATTATACTGAACAACCACTCACACCCATCATTTCGAGTACCTCAAAAGTCACAGTATCCTCACTACCAGAAACTTACCTATATGATTTTAATACTCAAAAAGGTAAGACTTATGTGATTCTGCCCTAACGCAACTACTATCTCCGTATATCTTATGATAGACGGAGATAGTAATCAAACAAGTCTGTAGATTCTAAGTTCGTTTGTCCAACTTGGCGCAAATAGTTGACAATTTGACCTCTGTGGTAAGTAGTATGGTTGATAATATGAGCCACTAGTTTATATTTTTCCATCTTTACTTCTACGCCACTAAGCGTTTTAAAGTAGCGAATTGTTTGCAAATCATCCTCCGAAAATGAGCTAATTAGTTTGGCTAATTTTTCGGAATACCCTTCCCAAAGAGTCAACAATTCGGCTTTTGTACCCACAAAAGTAGTCGCTAAAAAGGGCTCTGTATCGCCTTGCAAGCGTTCAAAAATGAGCTTTTCAGCCGATACTACATGCAAAACCGTATCGAACAAGGTTTTAAAACTTCCTCCTATGTCTTGATTCCATTGTTCTTCTGTAATAGGCAGAAGCCACTCTATTGTTTTTTTAGTAGCCCACATATTGTAGTTGAGCAGGGTAGTAAAATATTCCTTCATAAGCGTTAAATTTTTCTCCACATTGTTACGTTAAGCACTTCTCCACGGAAGAAATGCCCGGCATTTTTAAAACCAAGTTTTTGGTAATAAGCAATGGCTTGAACGTTGTCTTGTTGAACACCTCCCAACAAAACCATTTGTTGCTTACCTTTCCGTTTTACTTCAGCTAATAACCTGTCAAACATCAACTTACCTAGTCCCATCTGCTGAAAATCGTCTCTGATTGAAGGAGCAAAGGATACCCACAAGTCTTCGTTAACACCAATCCCTTGCTGAGTCAATCGTAGTTTATCATTGGCTGAGACCCCAAAAATTCCGATAAAATACCCTACTATCGAGCCATCATCAGATAAAACGGCCACTAATCGGCAGGCATTTTCATTGGGTAAATGTTCACAAATAGTGCGAATCGTTATTTTATCAAATGAATGAGGTGCAAATCGTTTTTTAGTAGTTTCAGAGAGAGCCTCTCCGTATGCAAAAAGCAGTTCAGCATCGCTTGGCCGAAAAAATCGAAGTTCCACCATTTGTTCGTTTGGGAGTTTAAAGAAGGCTGGCAGCTTAGGCATCTTTTTTCAAGAAATCGTCAGTAAAATGCTTTCTCTCCTTTGGTTTAGAGAATTGCTCAACATTAAAATCCGTAGATTTCCCTCGTGGAATTGATAGCGATTTCCACGCTGTATCACTAAGCATTTTACCCAAAAATACGATTTGACCCACATGGTAAGGATAATGAGCCAATTGACGATTAATGGCCTCCATCACCGTATGGCCTTGATTGCGAATGTAGATAATTCGTTCTAAATCATCCACTTGTAAGTCATTTAGTGTATCAAACAAACACGCCCAACCTTCGTTCCATTTGATTAGTAGCTCTGTTCTATCCTGAATGTCATTGTCAAATTCTGCCTCACGGTCTCGCCATTCTTTTTCACCGTCTGATATTAGAAAATCAGTCCATCGGCTCAACATATTTCCCCAAAGGTGTTTTACAATAACAGCGATGCTATTACTATCTGGATTGGGCGACCAAAACAACTTTTCATCAGGCACCTGAGCAAAGGTCTTGTCTCCCAGCAGTTTATAATATTCAAACTGCTTGATTACGCTCTGTAAATAATCGGATTTCATGATGTTTTACAATAATACATACTTCTGTAAAACACCATAAACTTTCTGAAGGGTTCATCGTGGTACCAAAATATTCAATTACCTACCGAATGAAGCATTGTTTTTGATAAAATCTAACCTTTTTTAGCCAAAAACAACCTCTTATAAGTATCTATTTATCAGTGTATTACAACCAATTCGATGCCTCCAATGTAGGCATTTCACGATGTAACCGAATTAGGCACCTTTTTATTGAAATTCTTTGGTTTATTTTGGTGGTGAAAAAATAAAAAAACCGCTAAAACAGGCTGTTTTAGCGGTTTTTAGTGCGTTTTGAACGCTATGTTGCGGTCCGTACGGGACTCGAACCCGTGACCCCATGCGTGACAGGCATGTATTCTAACCAACTGAACTAACGAACCGAATTGTCTTTCTTTGCTGTGCGTTCCAGAAAAGTGATGCAAAAGTAGGTATTTTGAAGCAAAATGCAATTTTTTCACCAAAAAAAACTCAAAAAAAATTATGCACGTACCCTAAAAAAACAGAGTATCCCCAGAATAATTACTTCAGTAGATACATTGAAGGAGTTGAGTATGAGAATGTTATCATAGCTCTTACAGAGCAGAAAAAAAAGGTGCAAAATTTGTACAATCACCTTACGGAAGAGCAAAGTTTGTTCAGATACGAGCCTGTCAAATGGTCGTTGAAACAGATTTTAGGGCATTTGATTGATACGGAACGAATTTTCAGTTATCGAGCCTTATGTATTGCCCGAGGAGAAAAGAATGAGTTGCCAGGTTTTGATGAAAATGCTTATATGGTGGCATCAAACTTTGATTCTATTCCACTGGTTACGCTACTTTTGCATTATGAATCGGTTCGATTGAGTACTTTTGCTTTAATTGATAGTTTTTCAGATGCTCAAGATGCTCATCTGGAGCAGGTGGGAATCGCCAATGGTAACAAAGTATCAGCACGAGCATTGATTTGGATGATTGCTGGACATGAAGCCCATCATCTTAGGGTTATTAACGAACGATATAGTGCGATGATTTTGTAACAACTTTTGTTCTTGAAAAACATGACTATAAAAAACATCACAACCTCTTTGGAGCAGTGGGCAGCTTTGTCCTATCAGGAAAGTTATGACAATGCGGGGCTGATTGTAGGAGATTCAAATCAGTTAGTAACAGGGGTTTTGATTTCGTTGGATTGTATAGAGGAGGTAATTGACGAGGCCATTCGGCGGGGCTGTAATTTAGTGGTGGCACATCATCCTATTGTTTTTAGAGGGATGAAAAAATTGAACGGGAAATCGTACACCGAACGCACCGTTATCAAGGCTATCAAGAATGATGTGGCTATTTATGCTACTCACACGAACTTAGATAATGTATGGGGAGGGGTAAATTTTAAAATTGCTGAAATACTTGGGTTAGGTAAGTTGCAGATTCTTGCCCCTAAAAAACAAGTCATCGCAAAATTGACTGTGTTTGTTCCCAAAGAATATAGTCAAGCTGTATTGGATGCGTTGTTTGAAGCTGGTGCTGGCCACATTGGGAATTATGAACACTGTTCGTTTCGGGTAGAGGGGACTGGTTCGTTTAGTGCTAAATTAGGGGCGAATCCGTTCATCGGAGAAGTTGGCGAAATAGAGAAAGTGATTGAGGACCGAATTGAAGTAGTATTTCCTGTCCACGCCGAACGGCGTGTAGTGAATGCTATGAAAAAAGCGCACCCTTACGAGGTTCCTGCTTTCTATTTGCATGTCCTCGAAAATGAAAACTTGGAGGTTGGGGCAGGAGTAGTGGGTGAGTTAACGCAAGAATTGGATGAACGTGATTTTTTGGCTTTTTTAAAAGAGGCGATGAATCTGCCACTTATTCGTCATACGGCACTGCTGGGGGCGAGAGTTAAAAAAGTGGCAGTCTGTGGCGGGGCTGGGAGCTTTCTGCTCTCGGATGCTGTTGCCAGTGGTGCCGACGTATTTGTAACGGCTGATTATAAATACCATGAGTTTTTTGATGCCGATGGTCGGATTATCATTTGCGATATTGGCCATTATGAGAGTGAAGTATTTACGAAAGCGTTAATTCATACCTATTTGACAAAAAAATTTACTAATTTTGCGGTTCTGTTAAGTGAAACAAGCACAAACCCCGTACGTTATTACATTTGAAGTTTGAGTTTATCAATGTAAGTATCTGATTACTTGACAATTAACAACTCAAACATCCAAACTTCAAACTCCATATATGGAAACTACAATAGCTCAAAAATTAGATGCACTTCTGAAACTTCAACAGATAGACTCAAGTTTGGACGAAATCAAGAAGATGCGTGGTGATTTGCCAGAAGAAGTTCAAGACTTAGAAGACGAAATTGCTGGTTTCGATACTCGCATTGGAAAATTTCAGCGTGACATTGATGCGCTTGAAGATGAAATTACCAAGTATAAGAACACGAAAAAAGACGCCGAAAAGCTGATTGGCAAGTACAAAGACCAGCAGATGAATGTGCGTAATAACAGAGAGTACGACGCCATTTCGAAGGAAATTGAATTGCAACAGCTTGAAATTGAATTGGCCGATAAGCGTATCAACGAGTCGAACTTCAAAATCAGAAATAAGCAAGAAGAAATTGATGCAACGAAGGCGAATCGTGACGAACGTAAGAAAGACCTTGACAACAAGAAAAAAGAATTGGATGTGTTGATGGCTGACAGCCGTGAGGAAGAAAACGACTTGAAAAATGATCGTGATAAAGCAGCGACTTTAGTAGACGACCGTTTTTTTAAGGCTTATGAGCGGATTCGTTCTAATTCTCGCAATGGCTTGGCGGTAGTGATGGTGAAGCGTGGAGCTTGTGGCGGTTGCTTCAACATGGTGCCTCCGCAGCGTCAGGCTGATATTCGTGAAAAGAAAAAAATTATTGTTTGCGAGCACTGTGGACGTATTTTAGCCGATGTCGAAGATATGCCTGTTGCGGTATCGTCTCGCCGATAAGTTGCATGTTTTTCTAAAAAAAGCCCACAGTAACCTGCTGTGGGCTTTTTGTTTTTGTAAGTTTATTCGTTTTTTCACGCAAAGTTGCTAAGGGATTCATGGACGTTATGAAGGGTTTCTGCTTTTTATGGATTTGGGTTTGTTTACTGACTCATTCCATGCAAGGAGCAGACTTTGAATGGAATCAGCAAACTCGGCAAGCCTACCAAGATATTCGCAAACTCAAAGTAGCTTCTGGCAAAGCTATCCTGGCGCAAGAATCGCCCCAAAATGGTATTAAGGTCTTTTTAGATGACTATGCTGATATGGTCTATTTATTGATTTCGGAAGATCCTGCCTATTTTAAAAAGGTTCAAAATTTAGAAGATGAGCGCTTAGAATTGGTTGAACGATTAGACAAAAACTCGCCTTATCAACGCTTTGTGCTGGCAGAAATTCGACTACATTGGGCGTTTGTAAAACTGAAATTTGGGAAAGAAATTAGTGGATGTTGGGATATTATCAAAGCCTATAAATTGTTAGACGAAAATACCCGTAAATTTCCTTCGTTCTTACCAACCCAAAAGTCGTTAGGCTTACTACATGTGTTAATTGGAGCTACTCCCGAAAACTACCAATGGGTACCTAATTTATTAGGGCTGAGGGGAAATATCCAACAAGGTCTATCTGAAATTCAGTCGGTTATAGCTGAAGACACGCTTTTTCGGCAGGAAACACAGTTGATTGATTTTTTACTTCATTCGTACTTGATAGGCATGGATGAATCAAAACTGAGCAGGTTGGAGGAGGTCGTTCAAAAAGCACCAGATGACCTGCTTTTTCATTTGTTTGGGGCTTCGATGCTCATCAAAAATAACCAAAGTGAGCGAGCCTTAGCCATCATAGAGCGCCGTCTGGTAGGGACTGGCTATCTGACCGTTCCTTCGCTGGAGTATCTGAGGGGAGAAGCCTTACTCGAAAAAGGACTCTATCTGCAAGCCATAGAGGCATTCAAACGTTATTTGCGTTTGCAAAAGGGGCATAATTTCATTAAAGATTCGCATTACAAGCTATTTTTGGCATACTGGCTGCAAGGCAGCGAAGCCGAAGGTTTGGTCTATCTGCATAAAATTAAACTGGTAGGCACAACCATTACGGAGCAAGATAAAGCGGCTCAACAGTTTGTCGAGCATTACGAGCGAGGCTACAGGCCAGTAGTACCACTGATTAAAGCTCGGTTGGCGTTTGATGGCGGGTTTTATGAGCAAGCCCTACACACGCTTCGGTCACTCAACGAAACCGAATTGGTTCAACTTAAAGATAAAGCGGAGTTTAACTACCGACTGGGGCGTATTTACCAAAAAACAAACGCCTTTGCACAAGCAATTACCCATTACGAACGAGCCATCGTTCTTTCTGACAATACGAATTGGTCGTTTGGCGCTACTTCTTCGTTGCAGTTAGGGTACATTTATCAACGCACCAAGCAGTTGACCAAAGCAGATTATTACTTCAAAAAAGCCATTTCATACCGAAATCACGAGTATAAAAACTCCATTGACAACAAAGCAAAAGCGGCTTTGAACAGCATGAAGCTTGACACTCATAGGTAGTCCATTTTCTTCTTTTCCTTTATCCCCGACCCATTATTTCATAAGTGTTCTCGTATGCTCCAACATAGGTGATTGGAGGGATATAATGCTTTTTGAGTAAAATAAAAAAATAATATTTTATCCAAGTATTTTTATATTTTTGCGCAAACCCACTACCCTATGACCGCCCCCGAACCACCTATCAAGCTGGCCAACGAGGCAGAGCTTTTACCCAGTATCTCTATTGACTGTGTTATTTTTGGTTTTCATGAAAACCAACTCAAGGTAATGTTGCTCGTTTTTAGACAAACTAATTTATTTGCTCTTCCTGGTGGTTTTGTTGATTTAGAGGAAGACGTTGATACCGCTGCCCAACGGATTTTGGCACGACGTACGGGGGTCAAAGACGTGTACTTAGAGCAGTTCCATACCTTTGGTAATTACAATCGTGGAGACTACGGCGTCCATAGCCGATTCATGAAAGCCAACCATATCCCGTTTGACCACAACCACTGGCTACTCAAACGCTACGTCTCTATTGGGTACTATGCTTTAGTTGATTTTTCGGAGGTTACTCCTACTCCTGATCATCTTTCGGATAGCTGCACTTGGTATGACATTCACGATTTGCCAACGTTGATTTTAGACCATCGCTGTATTATTCAGAAAGCTCTCGAAACGCTCCGTCGAGACCTGTATCTCAAATTGATTGGGTTTAATTTACTACCCGAAACCTTCACAATGAACCAGCTCCAAGTCTTATACGAAACGATTCTGGACGAGAAACTGGTTCGCTCTAATTTTCAGCGTAAAATGCTCAGTTTGAACGTTTTAGAGCGGGTTCAAAAAAAACAAACAGGTCGAGCTAATAAAGCTCCATACCTGTATCGGTTTGTAGGCAAAAAGGTCTAATAGCCCTTCGTTTTAGTAATGCACCTATCTATCTTCCTGTTAGTTACTTGCATTCCACAACACCTCTTTGATTAGGTGAGTCATCTTTATTTATGGTTAATTGATAGAATTCATCCATCTTTTCGTTTTCAACAAAAGCAATTGTCCCTAACTTTGTAGCCTGTTAATCAAGCTTTTGTCCGAAATGTTCCGTTTCTTCTTTTTATGGGCTGTGTTGAGTTTTCGGCTGGCATTTTCCCAAAATCAGTATTCTATCATCCCAAAGCCTTCTAAATTGGTAGTCATGTCTGGGCAATTTAGCCTAACTGCAGCCACTAAAGTATGTGTAGATTTTGCCGACCTTGAGCAAAAAAATACTGCACAATGGCTTGTTAATCAACTCAATACAGCAACTGGATTTAGCCTTCAACTCAGTGATTTATCAAAGGGGTTGGAAGACAACAGTATTGTGTTTCGGCAAACGCCTAATCTGTGGGGAGCCGAAGGTTATCAGCTTGATGTGCTGTCGAATCGGATTACGTTGGAGGGAAGTTCGGACCGAGGGTGTTTTTATGCGCTTCAAACCTTGCTACAATTGTTGCCACCTTCAGTGTTTGCTTCCCAAAAAGCAGACGGAGTCAGTTGGCAAGTATCGTGTTGTCATGTTGAAGATCGCCCTCGATACGCTTACCGAGGTATGCACCTCGACGTAGGACGGCATTTTTTTGCGGTATCAATCGTCAAAAAATACATTGACTTGATGGCCTTGCACAAGTTTAATACTTTTCATTGGCATTTGACGGACGACCAAGGCTGGCGAATCGAAATCAAAAAGTATCCTCTCCTCACGCAAGTTGGTTCTCGACGAAGTAAGACTATCTTAGGACACGTTAATCAAAACTATCCTGCCGAGTACGATGTGCGGGAATATGGTGGTTTTTATACCCAATCCGAAATCAAAGAAGTTGTGGCTTATGCCCAAAGTAAGTTTGTGACCATTATCCCGGAGATTGATATGCCTGGCCATGCCAAAGCTATTTTGGCAGCTTATCCAGAGCTATCATGCGAGCCAACAAAGCCGTACGAAGTAGCCACCGAATGGGGAGTATTTGACGATATGTTGTGCCCTTCTGAGAAAACCTTTAAGTTTGTTCAAGACGTACTCACCGAAATAACAGCCTTATTTCCAGGTAAATACATCCATCTTGGTGGCGATGAATGCACTAAAAGCGTTTGGAAAACCAGCAAGGTGTGTCAAGAATTGATGAAACGGCAAAAGCTAAAGGATGAAAACGAGCTTCAAAGTTATTTTTTCAAACGAATTGAGAAATTTTTAACTACTAAAGGTCGAACACTTGTGGGATGGGACGAAATCTTGGAAGGAGGCATTGCTCCTAACGCTATAGTGATGAGTTGGCGAGGCGTTCAGGTGGGCATAGAAGCTACCAAACAAGGGCACGATGTTATTATGACCCCTCAAGAATTTTGCTGTTTCAATTGCTATCAGACCTCACCTGCGCAAGAGCCATTGGCACAAGGTGGATTGCTCCCCTTAGAAAAAGTATATCGCTATGAACCAACCCCTAAGGGGCTTTCGCCTGAGCTGGAGAAGCGAATCTTGGGAGCACAAGCCAACGTCTGGACGGAGTACATTGACACCCCCGACTATTTAGACTACATGACCCAACCCCGCCAAGCAGCTATGGCTGAAGCACTTTGGAGTACTGCTGACAATAAAAATTATGATGATTTTGTAAAACGACTCAACACTCACCTCAAGCGTCTGACTGTGATGAATGTCAATTTTGCCAACTCTCTTTTTGACATCACAGTACTAACCCAAGCTGCTACCCGTGGCGAATTAAAAGTAAGTTTAGCTACTGGTAATTCTGATGCCAAAATTAGTTATTCGCTCACGCCCGTGGTAGAAGAAGAAGGAGTGGATTATGATACCAAAACCAAACAATATAACGCTCCTTTTTTGCTCAACGACCACACTCTATTGAAAGCTCAGTCAGAAGCAGGTAAGCAGTTGGAGCGAAAAATTTTAGTACACAAAGCAGTTGGCAAACGGTATAGTGTTACGGATTCGACGTTTAAAGCCGATTCGACTTTGCTTACTGACGGGTTACAAGCACTGAGTCCTCGAAGCCACATTGAATGGGTTATTTATCCTGACAAAGACTTAGAGCTAACGGTTGACTTGGGTGAAAACCGAAGTATTAAAAAAGTTTACGCTCAGTTTTTGAAAAGTATTATGGAAGGAGTCTTCCCTCCTACTCTGGTAGAAGTCTGGACGGCAAAAGACGGAGAAGAGTTCAAATTAACAAGCTCGCTACCTGTCAGTTACGACCTGAATGGTCCTTGGAAAACCGAACCTGTAGAGTTAAATTTCAAAACCGTGCGAGCACGCTTTGTTCGGCTAAAGGCCAAAAACGCTGGTTTATGCCCCGTTGGGCATCCCAAAGTAGGCAAACCTACCTCGATAGGTATTGATGAAATTGGAGTGGAATAAGTCCCAAAAACAAGGGCGAGGGTCAGACCCTCGCCCTTGTTTGGCTATTGCAATTTCATATCAAATGGCATACGAGCCTGAATACCCTGCCAAGTTTTGAGTTGTTGGATTTTCTGAACGTAAGGCAGCATTTCGCCGAATTGGGCTTTCATCGAGCGCATTTTTACTTCTTCGTCGGCTTTATCAAACAGAGCCGTGAAAAAGTCTTTTTTGATTGGATAGTACCTTACTCGATAGTCGCCTTCTTTTACTTTGGCGGCTTTTGCGGCAATTTTAATGGCATCTTCTAAGCCTCCTAATACGTCCACCAAGCCGTTTTGTTTGGCTTCGATTCCTGACCAAACCCGGCCCGAAGCCAATGATTTGAGTTTTTCAACCGACATTTTACGCCCTTGCGCTGCCTTGGTGGTGAAGGTCTCATAGCCTTGCTCTATTTCTTTCTGAATCACTGATTTCTCAAAAGCAGACATTTCCTTTGATACCATTGGGAAGTTGGCGTGTTGATGCGTGTTCACATGGTCGGTTGTAACGCCTAACTTGTTTTTCAAGAAACCTTCAAAATTGAACAGCATGGCAAATATCCCGATGGAACCCGTGATAGTAGTAGGTTGTGCCACAATGGTATCGCAACCCATTGCAATGTAATATCCACCCGAAGCAGCGTAGTCAGACATCGAGGCAATAATTGGTTTTACTTTGCTGGTCAGGGTTACTTCACGCCACATCACGTCGGAGGCCAAGGCAGACCCTCCCGGCGAATTGATGCGGAAAACAACGGCTTTTACGTTTTTGTCTTTACGAGCTTTGCGCAATTCTTCCGCAATTTTATCGGAGCCGACTTGGCCATCTTCACCTCTGCCATCTACGATGTCGCCCTCAGCTACGATAACGGCAATTTTTTTGTCAAAATCACCGGTATCTTCGCCGTGGTCGGCTTTTAAGTATTTACTCAAGGTAATGTAACTCACCTTTGCTTCTGACTTAATTTTGAGGGCTTTCTTAAGCTCGTCTTCAAACTCATCAAAGTAACCCACGTTAGTAATGAGTTTGTAGTTGAGTGCATCTTGGGCTGTATTGATTTTGAGTGAATCGGCCCATGCGTTCAACTGCGACACTTGCAAGCTTCTGGATTTAGCAATATTCGAGTAAATATGACCACTGATTGAACCTAAAAACGACTTCGTTTGCAGTTTGCTTGGCTCGCTCATGTCTTCACGAATAAACGGCTCCACCGCACTTTTGAACTCGCCTACTTTAAAAATTTCGGGCTTGATGTCTAATTTTTCAAGTGTTCCCTTAAAAAACGAGATGTTCGCCGAAAGGCCGTTTAGTTCCATACCACCCGCTGGGTTAATGAATATTTTATCAGCCACACTACTCAAATAATAACCGCCTTCGCTGAAAACTTCACCGTAGGCATAGATGAATTTCCCTGATTTTTTAAAATCAAGCAGGGTATTACGGATTTCTTCGATATTACCAAAACCCACTGCTGGGTAATTGGCCTCCAAATAAATGCCTTTGATGTGTGAATCGTTTTGGGCATGACGCAACGCTTCTTTCACCTGTACGACCCCCGTATAGGCACCTCCGCTCGAAAACATGTCACCAAATGGCCCAAGTGGGTCTTCGGGAGCGTCTTCTACTACTAACTGATTAAGGTTAAGTTTAAGTACTGAATTGTCTTTGACTTCTACTTTGTCGTTAGACGACGACGAGATAGCGGCCCCAAGGCCAATGAGGAGAAATACGGCGATAATTGAAAAAAGGAAAATTCCCACGATAGTCGCCAGCACGTATTTAATGAACTGCCACATAGTTTAACAAGACGTTTAGGTAGTTATTGCTGGTGAGGTGTAATAGGTCGAACAAGCGGTGTTGACAAGCAGGTTGATCTATACACTACATCGAAGCGAATCACTACAATCGTTGTTGTAATAAGTTGGTTAATAAATATAAACTTCAAATCAAATGTATATACACACAACTCAGCAATCATTCATTTTGTGTTGAATGGAAAATGGATACGATGAAAGGGGCGATTCTTCCTCATGGCAATAGGGCTATTGCTATTCTATAACCAAAAAGGCGACTTTAAAGTCGCCTTTTTGGTTATAGAATTACGCAATTTACTCGGCTTTTATGACTCGTTTAGTCATTTTACCGTCTTTACTTTGGACTTCTATCAGATACAATCCTTCTTTGAACGAAGACATATCTATTTCTTTTTTATGAATCAAACTCTCTTCTGGCGAGTCAAATCCTTGTACAACCTGACCAACTGAGTTAATCAAGTTTAGTTTCAACGCAGAAGCTTCTTTTAGTTTTACCTCAACAACTAACAAGTTGCTTACAGGGTTTGGATAGGCATTTACTTCAAAAAGTTCGACATCTTCTTCTCCACTTGCTAAACGTGTTGGTGAGCTTATTTTGACTGAAACCGAAGCCGTACCCGTACAGCCTGAGCTCGAAATAATCATGCTCACTTGATACACGCCCGCATTGACGGATGTTGGCGGTGTAATCACTGGATTGCGAAGCGTACTGGTAAAGCTGTTAGGCCCACTCCACGAATAGGTAGCACCCGTAGGATTGGCAATAAGCGTGAGCTTATTTGCTGTTAGGGTACTTGTTGCCGAGTAGCTTACTGGTTGCGATGCTGTGATGTACACGGTTTTAGACTCAGTGGTTTTACAAACGCCTGTTCCTGTTACTTTTAGGGTATAGGGCCCTGCTTGAGTAACAGTAAGCGTAGCTCCAGTTTGTGCAGGTGTAAACGATGAATTGCCAATTAGCCACTCATATTTGACATCTGGCTGGGATGGTGCAATGAGTGTCAGTGCTGAGCCAGGGCATAGGTAATTTTTACCAGTAGAAGTAGTAAAGGCAGCGTCTTGTTTAGGAGACAAGATGGTTGCACTTCCATTCATTGTTGTACCACAATCACCCACAGTAACGATGGTATATGTACCGCCAACTGATTGATTATTAAATGAAAGCGTTGAGCCTGTACCTGCTTTTGGGGTGCCTACATTAACATTGTCTCTCTTGAGCTGATAACTGATACCAACTTGTGATCCTGACAGGGTAATGGCCACTCCTTGAGCACCTGTACAAACCGTGCCACCACCTGCTACATTGAAGGTTAAAGGTAGTACATATTCAAACGCACCCATATCAATGGTTGAAATTTTACGGTTATTTCCATCCAAATCAGTAGTTGTTGTATTAGCACTGTTGTTACCAGCATTGATAGCTGGCGAACAAGCTGTTAGGTGATAATCGCCTGTCAGTGTTGGGGCTGCGCTAAAATTCGCCAAACTCACAAACAAAGGGTTACTTGATGCCAATGTACCATCTAAATTGCCCGTTCCTGATGGATTAAGGCCTTGTATCACCGAATTGTCAATTGTAAAGCTAGGCCAGTAACCCTCTAAACCTGAACTATTACCCCATACTATAGTATTTTTTAACGCTAACGGTGTATTATGATAATATATCCCGCCTGCAGTAGCAGCAGAATTACCTGCAACCGTGCAGTTGATTAGCGTAGTTTTATCACTATTATTATAACCAGAAAACACACCACCTCCTATCGTTTGAGCTTTATTTCCAGTTATGAGGCAATTTGTCAAAATCATTTTGCCATTATGGTTCGCCACACCTCCGCCATTACCCACTACCTCACCAGAATACGATGCTATCCCAGTTGCTTCATTGCCTTGAATTTTACAATTAATCAGCTTGGTTTCATCGTTGCTGCTACTAATGCTATAAATACCTCCGCCTCCTCTACCTTTATTACCATTAATGGTACAATTGGTCAGGGTTGGATTTGTGTCATTATTGTAAAATCCTCCTCCCCAAGCAAAATAGGAGACATTACTTACTACAATTTTGGCTATATTTCCATTGATGGTACAGTCAGTCATCTTGAGGCCTGTTTTAACAGAGAAATTACAAATACCACCTCCTACACCTAAATAACTGATTGAATTGATATAGCTACTTTCACCAGCCGTTGTATTATTACTAATGGAACAACGGATATATTGTACATTGTAAATGCTCGAATTTCCATTATTCACTACTCCTCCACCATAGAGGTTTGCAGTATTCTCGTTGATTTGGCAGTCAGTAAATGTCAAGCTTCCAGAACCATTGTAATTTCTATGATTATAAATACCACCCCCACCACCACTAGAACTATTGATAGCACTGGCCAATTTGTTCTTATTAAATTGACAGTTTGTATAAACATAGTTGATGGTTCCCCCATTGTTGTAAACCCCTCCTCCACTATTACCTGCTTCGTTTTCATTAAATTCAGTATTAAGCACAGTCAGAGTACCCGTTGCACTATTATTTGCAAAGTTGGTCATTCCTCCTCCACTACTACCCGAAGCAGTTGCTTTGTTTTGATTCACAATACAATCTTCAAACTTAACGGATACAATTCCAATAAAGTTATTATAGATAGCTCCCCCTCCATTATAATCTGAAGTGGTATTTCCTGTAAACGTACATCGGGTAAATACTGTGTTATTTTTGAGGCTACTATTGTAGCCAAAGAAGTTATAAACGGCAGCTCCAGAACCCGTTGAGGTATTATTCAAAAATTTACAATCTGTAAAGATAGGGCAGTTATCCCCGGCTCCATTGTTATAAACTGCTGCACCATAATACTGTGTATTTGAGTTATTAGAAAAGGTACAGTTGGTGAACGTTGGGCGAGCCGAACCCTTAAAATTTTCGTAATTATATACAGCTCCTGCTTTATTTTCACTAAATGTACACCCCGACAAGCTACATATAGCCTCTCCATTACTAGCTGCGTTGTTATAGAGGGCTGCAGAAGCATTGCTGCTTCCATTTTTTGAAAACGTACAATTAGTCACAGTCTGGTTACTTTTACCGTTGTTAGCTCCGTAATTATACAATGCAATACCGTAATTTTCGGTAAAAGAGCAATTGGTAAACGTACCATTAGCTTGGCCAGAATAAGAGCCATCGTTGTGAAAGGCATACCCTCCGTTTTTAGAAAACGAACAACCGCTTACACTTGTGGTACATTTGCCACGTTGGGCATAGATACCCACAGCTGAACCATACGGGTAATAAGTGTTAGTACCTCCGTTTTGAGAAAAAGTACAGTTGGTTAGTGTCAGCGTATTATTGTTGGTACTGTTGTAACTGTTAAAGAATATTGCTCCACCGCCACTATTATTACTAAATGAACAGGAGGTAAAACTCAATTGGTTAGTGCCGCCTTCTCCGTAATTATCAACTGCGTAATGATAGGAATTTGCGTGATTTTTAAACTCACAGTTACTAAAGCTCATCGTGCAAACGCCATTCTTAACACTATTAAATACAGCACTTCCTTGACCACTTCCATTGGCATCAAAAATACAGTTGGTGTATGTGCCTCCTATAGTACTAGATGGCGCATAGTTAAAAACACCTGATCCTTGACTATTACTCGAATTGTTCATAAATGTACAATTACTAATGGTAGGATTACAAGCTTTGGTACTACCGTCGTTGCACATCCCAGCGCCTTGGCCTGCACTGTTGTTTTTAATAATACAGTTCTGGATGGTTACTTTGTTACTACCTCCATAATTATAAATTCCTCCTCCTATTGCGCCACCGCTGGCTCCTGATATGGTAAAACCATCTAACAAGGTAGCCGCTGTCACATCATTGAGGCCCACAACATGATTACACACACTATTCCCACTTAAAGTAGTTACGTTGGTAGTAAAATTTCGGGCTGTTACTACGGTTTCGCCTCCAGCAAAACCTCCGTACACACTTACTCCCGAGGGAATCAAAAAAATATCACTTGCCGATGCCCCTGGGATATAGGTACCTTTAGCCACCCAGATTTGGTCTCCAGACACAGCAACTGCCAATGCAGAAGATAGACTTGAAAAAGCATTAGGCCATGAAGTCCCGTTGTTAGAGCCTCCTACAACTGAGACATTGACACGATAAATGGCTGCTTGAGAGGAAAAAGCCATCAGAAAAGCCACAAGTAGTGTAAACAGTTTTTTCATAAACGTAAGTTTGATTAAAAGATAAAAAGGATAGCAAACGTCCGCAGGATGCGCACTTTTGACATCTATAGAGTTTTTAAACGGAGAGTAGCTTAGGAGTTTTAAAGCTGGGGTAAAAATAGTTAAATCCTATTCAAATTTAGAAGGTAATACAAAGATTTTTTTGAAATCCATCTATTCAAGTGTAATATTGACTTCTCAATTTTTCTACATAGATCCAATGCGCTTTTCATTGCTTCAATTTGTTTGTTGGTTTGGGTTATTAGTATTGTCGAATGCCTGTAAAAATTCAATTCATATTGATCAATCACAGGTCAAAGAAGTATTGACTGCCTACGGTAAAGAGAACCCCGAAACAACGGTGGTAATTGAAACGGGATTGGGAAATGTCGAAATCAAACTTTATAATGAAACGCCCCTCCACCGAGCCAATTTTATCCGAAATGTAAAAATGGGCTATTACACCGACCGCAATTTTTATCGCATTGTCAAAGGGGTATGTGTGCAAGGAGGCAGTCAAATTGACCCACAAAATTTCACCATTCCAGCTGAGTTTAGGCCCAATCTCATCCATAAAAAAGGGACGATTGCCATGGCTCGCTATACCGACAACAATCCCGAGAAGCAGTCGTCGCCTACTGAGTTTTTTATCATTACGAAAGGTAAGTACTACAACGAAGAAGAATTAGCCAACTATCCAGCTGAACTAAAGAAAATCTACTTAGAACAAGGCGGCGAGATAGAGTTTGACAACCAATACACGGTATTTGGTGAAGTAACAAAGGGCTTGGAAATCATCGAAAAAATTGGAAAAGACCAAGTCATTGATAAAGAAAAGCCTGTCCATCAAGTGAAATTTTCGATTAAAGTCAACTAATGGTTCTGTTGCTTTTTGCTAACTTATTCTTGTTTTTTGTTTGGGGCTCTTCGCTTTATTCATGGCGTGAGGCAGTTGCCAAAAGCTGCTTGTGGTTTGCCTGTTATACCTTTGTATTTACCGAGTCGCTGAGTTATTTCAACCAACTTACCCTTTACGGTTTGACTGCCTGTTGGGCCGTTGTACTTGTTGTCTCGCTTGTGTATCTGGTTCGCCGTAAAGTCTCATTCCCTTCACTAAGGCATTTTGCATTGTTTTTCACAGAGATTCCTTCCTATTTAGGCTGGTCAGTAGTGGGTATGCTGGCGTTATTGTTGGTTCAAGCCATTGGTTCGCCACCCAACAACTACGACTCCATGTCATACCACATGGCTCGGGTATCACATTGGATTCAGAATCAAAATGTTAGCTATTACCCTACCAGTATCGCTCGTCAGTTGTATCACAATCCGATGGCTGAGTATTTGATTCTTCAATTTCAACTATTAACTGGGGACGATTGGTTTGCTAATCTCATCCAATTTGGGGCAATGGTAGGGAGTTTGGCACTGGTTTTGTTGTTGGCTCAATCACTTTCATTGAGCAAATGGGGACAGTTTTTTGCGGTTTTGTTGGCTTTTTCATTGCCCACAGGCCTGTTTCAAAGTACATCTACCCAAAACGACTATGTGGCCACTTTCTTCTTGCTGAGTATTATTTACGAAGGTTCTAAACTCACTACTCAGTGGAGCTGGTCGGGCATCGTTCAGTTGGGTTTGGCACTAGCACTTGGTGCCCTGACCAAATACACAGTATTAGTCTTTGCATTGCCTTTTTGCCTTTGGTTTGGGATACGGTACTTTCTACGCTACGGGTTGGCAAAATGCCTAGTGCTAGTGTCTATCCTTGTACTTTGCTTAGGGATAGTCCTTAGTCCACTGGTAGCACGAAATTTGCAAACTTTTCAAAATCCGGTAGGCCCACAAGCAGGTAGTTCTTTAAATTTACCTATGGCCAACACCCCCATCAATGCCCTAAATACGTACTCAAATGTGCTCCGAAACACAGGAAATCAGGTGGGTTTGCCTTGGGTTAAGTACAATCAATGGATTGACCAAATCATAGTCAAATTTCACCAGATTGTACATTTAGAGCTCAATGAACGCAATAATTCTTACCTTAATGACCAGTATCACACCTCTTTTAGCTTTGATGAAGATTTAGTCAGCAACCCCTTGCATTTACTACTTTTCGGAGTTACGATTGTGGGGTTAAGTTTACGCTTTGCGTCGTCTGCTTCAACGCACAAAAAGGCTTTGTTATATGCTTTTTGTCTTATCATTGGATTTGTACTTTTCTCAGCCTTGCTTCGATGGCAGAGTACGAGTGGGCGGTTGCTTCTTCCGCTGTTTGTAGTGTCAAGTTTACCTACCGCTTATTTTTTGGAAAAGGGTCTCCTCACAAAACGTCAACAGTTATTAGCTTTTGGGCTATTGCTGTTGTGTTTACCTGTGCTTTTATTCAATAAGTCTAAACCAGTAATTGTGCTGGATGATTGGGTGAGGCATTGGTTGAAGCAACCTCAACAGATGATACCAGATTATAAATTTAACGAATTTTTGAAAGCTCACCCCGAACATGCTCCATTACTCCAAGGTACCTACGAACAGCCGTATTTGACTCACTATTTTCAACTAAAAAAAGAGGTTTCTCTAGCTCAAAAGCAGGAATTGCTTCAAGTATTTGATGCCTCACATTTTATGGAGAAAAAAGCCTTTTGGGCAAGTTCAAGGCAAGATAATTACTTCCGAAACCGGCGGAGCTTAGGTGAGCTTTTTGGGCAACTTAGTCAAGAATTGAATCGGAATCAATGCAAAAACGTAGGATTTGACTTAGGGTTTGATGGTATGGAATACCCGCTTTGGGTATTACTTCAATCAAAAGGTGTTCGGCAAATTGAGTATGTGCGTTTTGCTCCTGTACTTGCCTCCACCCCCAACGTACCACGTGAATTTACCTATGATTGTTTGATTACTGAGTTTGATGATTCGATGAAGGATTACCCCCAAGACCAAATCAAGTTCATCTATGACTATGGCGAAATCAAACTAATTGTATTCAAGAATCCACAACGAAAACTAATTGTAAGAGACCGCTTCTTCTTCGACCCGAGTTATCTCTAAATCAACTATTTCGGACACCAACTTGCCAAAAAACCTGTTTTTCAGAAGGTTACCCCAAAGCGAACACCCATACCTACCTGACCGTTTTGTAGATTAGAGACCCAATCGAACCGATAAAATTTGAATATATTTTCAAGACCAATATTCATCTCCATATAGTTGTGTAAGTCTGGTGTGTGGAGGTATTTCAAACCTACTAATTCATGCCATTGGAGTTTTTTGAATAATGGAATCTTACCTAAAAAGTACCCATTAAAATGATGCTCAACGTGCATTTGTAAAAAACGGGTATTGCTAGAATACGCATAGTAATCCAATTTAAAAAATGCGTCCAGCCGACTACTCGAAAAGGCCGATTGGTTACCTGCAAAGTGGAAATAGTCTATAAAATAGGTTGGCCTCTTACTCAAAAATGCACCTGCTGCTAAGGCGTATTGTGTTTCACCCCATTGTTTCCATTCAAAACGTTGCGTTAATTCCAGCTCTAGTTTATGAAAATCTACAGCACTTTGTCCTATCGAAGGGATTCCTCTGCGATAACGTAGTAAAACTACAGGATATTTCCACCCAACAGATGGGTTCACCACGAGTGAGGGATTGGTCATTCTATCAAAATTCAGCTTCATCAACATATCCACAAAAAAGGCACGATGCCTACTATACGTAGCATCATCAAGGTCAGGTTGTTGAGGATTATTAGATGTAAAATGACGATTGGCCACCTTCTTAAAACTGTAATCACTGGTGTTTGACAAAGGGTTTCTCTCCTCATAATCAGCCTGTAAGGTAAGAGTCACTCCTCGTAGTGCTTCATGCTTGACGCTGACTACACCAAAACTACGCTCATAGTATTTGGCATAGTTATACCCACCCAATAGCGTCGTGACGGTATTGTTAAGCTGACTAATCGGATTACGTTCGTTGAATTGTTGTAGAAACCTCCCTGCTTCAAACCGTACAGTGGTTTCGTGTTCACGATTCAATAAGTACGAAAGATAGGCTTTATTGTACCACTGCTGACTAGCCAAACCATAACGTGTTGCCAAACCTGTGCTCAAAAAACGACCATTCGAGTAGCCTTTGTTAAAATCAAGGTTTTCGCCCAATACAAACCCTTCTACCGTATTGTATTGAAAAAAATTAGCAAGTAATGGCCCCAACGACCAATATCGGTTGGCCAATCGGTTTTGATGCGTATAGCCTTTTAATAGCAATTTATCAAACGTAGCCTGATTATTCACTCTGTCTAACGAATCTAACAAAGCAGCCGTTTGCGTAGTTTGCGCATGACTGCCTAACCAAGCCCAAAAGCATAGTGCAAAACAGCCTAACGGCTTTGCAAAGAGGCCTCTCCTCATCGGCGACTCATCACTTCTACCACATCGCCCACTTTTATCACGCCAACCGCTCCAGGCAACAAGTTTTGCCCAAACATCACTTTATTGTTGATGGTTCGATAGGTAGCCAAGGTACGCAAAGGCTCCTTGCCACGCTCAGAAGTTTCTTGGTCCACGGTAGTAAGCACACAGCGAGCACAGGGTTTCACTCCAAAAAATTGATTGGTACCTACCCACAATTCATTCCAAGTATCCTCTTCGTAAGGTTTGGCTCCTGCCACCACCAAATTGGGTCGAAAGCGATTCATCGGCACAGGTCTGTCTAAGCGGGTATTGAGGTCGTCGAGTGAACTTTGGCCAATGAGTAAGAAAGGATAGGCATCCGAAAAACTTGTAATCTCTTGATGACGAGCATAGTTTGTATCTACAAACCGGAAACTATCGTCAGGCATATACACAAGACTACAAGGAAAACCTATCGCACTGGTAAACCATACATCAAATGTTTCATTCAAAAAGTTGGCTTCCACCACGTCATCCCACACTTGTACTTCGATGCGCTCGCCCAATGGAGCATCAAAAGGAATAAACAGTGTAGGCACAGCTCCCTTTTTATGGCTTACTTCAAGTCCATTGTCCAGAATCGAAACATGCAACAAGGCCATGAGTGAGTGTTCTCGCTGAGTGAGTGCTCGCCCCGTCTCATCAATCAACAACCAACGGCGGTCATGTTGCAAACCACGAGCTGTCACCACCGCTTCTGTCACACTAACCCCTCCTAACGACTTAATTGGGTAAATAAAGAGTTCTGAAAGAATCATACCGATAAGATTTTGGCAAAGTTCGGAAATTGTTTGAAGAAAATAACTGTTTTCGACATATCAAACTTTCCTTGTAGATTTGACCAATTTTTCAATTCATCACTACTATGCAAGAGGTATTCATTGTTTCGGCGGTGCGCACCCCCATCGGGAGTTTCGGTGGAACGTTGTCGAGTGTTTCGGCAACGCAATTAGGGGCTACTGCCATTAGCCATGCGGTTTCAAAAGCCCACCTTGACCCGCTGGCTGTCGAAAGTGTCATTTTTGGAAACGTTGTATCGGCCAATTTAGGGCAGGCTCCTGCTCGTCAGGCGGCTATTTTTGCAGGATTATCCAATCGTACTACTTGTACTACGGTCAATAAAGTGTGTGCCTCTGGCATGAAATCAACCATGTACGGCAGTCAGGACATTCAGTTGGGTCATACCGATGTGATTGTGACGGGCGGTATGGAAAGCATGTCGCAAGTACCTTTTTATTTAGAAAAGGCTCGCTTTGGAGGCTATGGCTATGGCAATGGCACATTGATTGACGGCCTAGCCAAAGATGGATTGATTGATGTGTATAATCAGTCGGCAATGGGTGTATGTGCCGATAATACGGCCAAGAAATACGAAATCAGTCGTGAAGACCAAGATGCTTTTGCCATTGCTTCGTATCAACGAAGTGCGGCGGCGTGGCAGGCGGGTTATTTTGCTAATGAGGTAATCCCTGTGTCGGTTCCTCAAAAAAAGGGAGAGCCCATCCTAGTGTCGGAGGATGAAGAATACAAAAATGTCAAATTTGACAAAATCCCAACCCTCCGAGCTTCTTTTACTAAAGATGGTACCGTAACTGCTGCTAACGCCTCTACCCTCAACGACGGAGCAGCAGCCTTGGTATTGATGAGTGCGCAGAAAGTCAAGGAGTTAGGTCTTACGCCACTGGCTCGCATTGTGTCATTTGCCGATGCAGAGCACGAACCCGAGTGGTTTACCACTGCCCCAACGCTTGCTGCCCCAAAAGCGCTCAAAAAGGCAGGCTTGAGCTTAGGGCAGATTGATTATTTTGAAGTAAACGAGGCGTTTTCGGTAGTGGTACAGGCGTTTATGAAGGTATTAGAGGTACCACATGACCGCACCAATGTGTTTGGCGGAGCGGTTTCGTTGGGTCATCCACTGGGGTGTTCAGGTGCCCGTATCATCACTACGCTGATTAATGTATTGCACCAACGTCAAGGCAAATACGGCTTGGCAGCCATCTGCAATGGCGGTGGCGGAGCCTCTGCTATGGTGATTGAGCGGGTGTAATCAAATTATCTTGAAACACTTTAGAAAGGAGCGCCATTAGGTGCTCCTTTCTTTGACTTATCTAATAGGAGTAAGCTGATAACCAGCTTTCTTTAATAGCATAATAACGCCTTTTTTACCTCCTAAATGGGCTGCGCCAACGGCAAAAAAAGTTGATTTTTGTCGAGCTAATGCCCCCATTCGCTCGATCCAATTGGCATTTCGGTTGGTCAGCAGTTTATCTTCAAAACCTTTGAATTCAAACTCGCTTTCGCTGTCCAGTTTTGCCATTTTTTTGATGTCTTTTGCTTTGTAGAGGGCTATCATTTTGGCAAATTCATCATCGGCTTTTGCTTCTTCTCGAATTATTTTCATGACTGCATCTGCTTGCTTTTCGTAAGGAATCTCGTCAAAAATCGCCATCTGGTCTTTGACCGACTCCAAACCTAAGACCTCCTTTTTCTGTTTTTTTGCCATTTCGACAAAGGTCATTTCATACGATTCTGGCGGGCAACTCAATACTGACTTATACATCATAGTCATCAATACAAAGGGCTTTACGTTATTGAGCATCCCCAACCCAATGCCTACCGAATCTTTAAAATATCGCTCCAATGCGGTATAATCGGTTTCTGACAGAAGTTTTTTTAAGCTCATCCCATTTTTCATAAACATGGCTTGCGTCATGTCTGTCATCATTTTGGGGTCGTCCATATCGAGTTCGAGCGTTATTTGTTCAGCAGAAGCAAAACGTTGCTTCAAAGCCTCCGAAAGCTCAAAGTCTTTGGCACAGATCAAGTGCATGGTTCCGTATAGGTACGAAGGTTTCTCCAGTCCATTGCCCGAAATCTCCCACAAGAGTGCTTTCTTTTGAGCAATCGCTCCCCACACGCCGATGAGGGGATAAATAAGGCAGAATAGGAATATTTTTTTCATAGATACTCTTAAAAGTTGTCTTCCAGTGTCCAATAGCCCCACTTCTTTAAAACTCCATTCGGGGCATTGGGCTAATTTCTTGCGAACAAAAATCGCCTTTTAGGTATTTGAAATAACCCGCTATAGCTATCATGGCGGCATTATCGGTACAGTATTCAAATTTCGGTATATATACATTCCAATTTAATTGGTGCCCCAACTCCACTAAGGCATGACGCAGACCTGTATTGGCAGATACTCCACCTGCAATGGCAACTTCTTTGATTCCCAACTCCCTCGCTGCTTTTTTTAACTTTTGTAATAAAATTTTAACCAGCGTAAATTGATAGCTGGCACAAATGTCAGCTAAGTTTTCCGCAACAAAGGCTGTTTTTTTTGCTTTTTCATCTCTTAAAAAATACAAAAAAGCTGTTTTTATTCCTGAAAATGAGTAATTTAAACCCGACATCTCTACCAATGGAAAAGCAAATCGGTTAGGGTTACCTTCTCGGGCGTATTTATCAATGAGCGGTCCACCCGGATACGGCAATTCTAAGAGTTTAGCGGCCTTGTCAAACGCTTCTCCAACGGCATCGTCTTGGGTTTCACCCACGATTTCCATGTCCAGAGGGCTGCGTACTAGCACAATTTGTGTATGGCCACCACTCACAGTAAGGCATAAAAAAGGGAAATTGGGCTTAGGTTCATCAATAAAATGAGCCAATACATGGGCGTGCATGTGGTGAACCTCAATCAGTGGGATAGACAGACCTAATGCTAGGGCTTTTGCAAACGAAGTTCCTACTAATAACGAACCTAAAAGGCCAGGCCCTCGGGTAAAAGCAATGGCAGATAGCTGGTTTTTCGTTACCTTTGCTTCCAAAAGCGCCTGCTCTACCACCGGAACAATGTGTTGTTGATGCGCACGAGAGGCTAGTTCAGGTACTACTCCTCCCCATTGGCGATGAATGAGTTGCGTAGCAATAATATTGGAACAGATTTTGCCATCTATCAATACAGCCGCTGCGCTCTCGTCGCAAGACGACTCAATGGCCAGTATAATGCTTTGATTTTGTTCGGTCATTGCGAACGATATTGAATAAAAAAATCGTTATCTGTAAAGTTGGTTTTAAGGGCTAGATTCTGTCAAAATTTATCCGTTGAGCCACGCAAAAAAATTTACATTACGACCTAAAACAATCCTAAATCATTTAAAATTCCAACAATTTGCTCCGATTCCTGAAAATAACTGGCAAAATCATCTTCTATACCGTGCTCCTGTTGCTGCTGGGGTTGGGTGTAGTGGTGGTGGGTTTGCAGTTACCATCGGTGCAAACTCGGATGGTTCAGGAAGCCTCTACCTACCTCTCTGAGAAGTTGGGGATGAAGGTCGAAGTGGGTGGCGTGAGCATCGAGTGGTTTGATAAAGTACACCTACAAAACGTTCGTATCAACGACGACCATCGTAATTCGATGATTGAAATTGAACGCTTGGTGGCCGACCTCAACCTAAACAAATTAACCGATAGCACTCAAGTCACACTTGATAAGGTTCGGCTAGTCAAACCCAATGTACATTTGGCTCAATACCCTGGTTCTGACCGTCTTAATATTGATGAGTTTATTTATCGTATCAATCACCTTTCTTCGTCAGACACCACTACTTCATCAAAACCTACTCCTTTTGTCATAGAACAAGCTGAGGTTGAAGACGGGATTTTCAGCATGGACGACTACCGCAAAGCGCCCATGACCGAAAAAGGGATTTTTGATTACAATCACTTTACCCTGCATGAGCTTAACGCCTCGGTGCTTCACTTTAAGCTGGTAGCCGACTCGGTTTCGTTAGGTGCCGAAAACCTTCGGGCTGTCCATCGCACGTCTGGGTTGCAAATTCATGAGCTGGACACCGACTTTTTGTATTGCGAGAAAAGTATGATTTTCAATCACTTACTGGCTCGTATCAATAACTCGGTGGTTCGAAACTACTTGGCTTTTCATTACAAAGACCAAAGCGATTTAGGAGAGTTTAACACCTTGGTTCATCTCAAAGCCAACTTTGATAGTACTTACATCGTACCCAAAGACCTCAAACCCTTTGCACCAGGTGTGGAGCAATTCCATGACCGATGGGTACTCAATCACGGCAAGTTCGACGGACGAGTAGTAGATTTCAAGCTCCAAAATGCCGATGTGTATTTTGGAAACCGAAGCCGCCTTCAGGGCAATTTTGCGTTTAAGGGTATGCCCGAAATCGAAAAAACAGTGATGGATTTCGCTGTTCAGAAGTCGGCTATTCAGGTCCAAGACTTAACTCAATATATTGGTAAAGAAACCACCAAAAGCCTCCAAAAATTTGGGAATATGGCCTTTGAGGGAACGTTCTCAGGGCTCTACACCGATTTCAAAACCAAAGGCATCTTACAAACCGATTTAGGAAAAGCCAATGCAGACTTGGCTATGAAATTAAACGATAATTCGGCCAAATCATCCTATATCGGCAATCTGGAACTCATCAATTTTGATTTAGGAAAACTCATTGAAAATCAGAAACTTCTGCAACGCATCGAACTCAAGGGGCGAATCGAAGGAACAGGTTTTGATGTAGAAAATGCGGTGGTTAAAGTAGATGGTTCGGCTCGAAAAGTAGGTTTTCAGGGCTATGACTACACGAATTTGTATGTAAACGGCACACTCCAAAAAGGAAAATTTGACGGACGGGTAAGCATGAAAGATACCAACTTGGCCTTTAACCTCGACGGTAAGGTGGACCTCCGGCAAAAAGGCGCTGAGTTGTTTGAAATCAAAGGAAAGTTGGCCAAAGCCAACCTCAAGCCTTTAGGCATTACCAAAGAAGACATGCGCTTGCAAAGTGATTTGAACGTCAATTTTCAAGGCACAGACCCCGACGAAATGCTCGGTACCGGTCGGTTCTTAAACACATACTTGTCGAAGGGAGGGCGAAATCTGATTATTGACTCACTCTTTGTGTTTTCGTTTAAGCCCGACTCCAATCGGCTCATTGGAATCAATTCTGACTTACTCGATTTCAACGCCAAAGGGAAATTTCAGTTAACAGCTGCCATTGGTGATATGGCAATGCTGGCCAAGGAATACGCTTTGTATTTCTTTGATAATGAGCTCAATCGCCAGAGTTATTATACCCGCAAGATGTTTGATGTTCCTAAGAACTATGCCGTCAACTTCAACTTATTGCTCAAAAATACCGACCCCCTAATGGCGTTTTTCTACCCCGAAGGACGCATCACCCGAAATGCTCGCTTTGAAGGTGTTTTTACGATGGGCAATACCTCCACTTTCAACTTTTCGGGAAAAGCCGACACTTTGATTTTAGGCGAATACAAGTTTTATAAGTCTGATATTGATATTGTTACGTCAAAATTCTCGCATAATCCCGAAGTACTGGCTTCAGGAATTATCTCCTCTAAAAATCAAAAACTCAATATCTTAGCTCCTACTGAAAACCTTGAAATGGAAGCCTCTTGGGACAACGACCGTATTCGTTTTTCGGGCGGGCTTAGGCAAACCGGCAGTACCAACCGAGCCGACCTCAATGGTGATTTACGCTTTACACAAAGTGGCTTGGTATTGAGCTTGCAACGCTCTCGCTTCCGCCTACTCGATGGCATCTGGAAAATCAACCCTAACAATTTGATGACAGTAAGCGGCTCTGATGTTTGTTTGCGGGACTTGACTTTCTCTAACAACGGACAGTCAATTTCGCTCAATGGAGCTATTTCGGAAGACTCTACCCTGGCACTCGAACTCAAATCAGAAGATTTTCACCTTAGTACCATTGCTCCAGTCATTGAATTGAATCTGAATGGAACGGTAAATGGTTCGGTTGTGCTACGTGACCTGTATGATAACATCTACCTCGACAGCGATATTAATATTGACGAACTCGTTTACAAAGACTTTTTGATTGGGAATGTGTTTGGCACAGGGCGTTGGAATAAATCAAAGAACATTGTGGAGGTAGATTACCATGTAGATCGGATGAACAACCGCATCCTAAGCCTCAAAGGTACCTACGACCCCGTGCGAGACGACAAAGCTTTTAACCTTTTGGCTACGCTCAACCAGACTAATTTGGAGATTCTGGAGCCATTTACCGAAGGGCTGTTTAAGGATTTTGGCGGTACGGCTACTGGAAAAATTTCAATCACAGGCTCGACCAACGACCCCAAAGTGCGAGGCGAATTGGATGTCAAAAAAGGTAAGTTGATGTTTGACTACCTCAAAACCGTTTGGAATTTTGAGGATAAGATCTTGTTTGAAGATGGGGCCATCCGAGCCAAAAAAATGCTTCTGACTGACAGCGAAGGCAACAAAGCCACGCTACGGGGTGGGGTATATCACGATGGATTTAAGTACTTCCGCTTGCTGATGGCAGCTGATATGAAGAACTTCAAGGTGATGAATACCACCGACAAAGACAATGAACTGTTTTACGGCACGGCCTATGCTACTGGCAAGTTGGAAATAGAAGGTCCGATGGAAAACTTAGTACTCAAAGCTGATGCTACCAGCAACCGTGGCACTAGAATCTACATCCCGCTTGACCGCACACAAGAAATCAAGTCTGATGATTTTATTGAATATGTGGACGTTAGTATTACCAAAAAAGATTCAGTTGTAACCGTGAGTGCACTGAAAGAAGTGAACTTGTCGGGCATTACGATGAACTTCAATCTGGATGTAACGCCAGACGCCACCTGCGAGATTCTGTTTGACCGCCAAACAGGCGAAGGTATTAAAACCAACGGCAAAGGAACCATTAACCTTCGGGTGGACACGAAAGGGGATTTTAACATTGTGGGCAATTACGAAATTGACAAGGGTGTATATAATTTCAAATTCGAGAACGTACTCGACAAACAGTTCCAGATTTTGGCAGGCAGCCGGATTAGCTGGTCAGGCGACCCTTATGAGGCATTGATTGACGTAAAAACTGCTTATACCCAATATACTTCGCTCAAAAATTTACTACCCAGCACCGCTACCAGCGAAGACCGTCCCGAATATAATCGCCGCTACCCAGTCAATGTAAACGTCTCGATGACAGGTCGTTTGACACAACCCCAGATTACCTACGGCTTGAGTATCAAAGACTATCCGCCCAGCTTTAATCAAGCTGTGACCTCCTTTGAAAATCGTATCAAAAGTAACGACCAAGAGCTAAACCGCCAAGTGAGTAGTGTGTTGGCCTTGGGACAGTTGATTCCAGATAATGCTTCGCAGTTTGTCCAAGACAACATTCTCAACAACCTGACTGAGTTGCTCTCGAACCAGTTGAGTAAATTGGCTTCGCAGTTAGACAAAAACTTAGAGGTGGACCTGTCGTTTAGTGGTGGACTGAATCAAGACTTGATGCGTAACCTACAGCTTCGATTTTCGTATAATTTCAACGACCGCTTGCGTATTACCCGCAACGGTGGCTTTACTAACGCTTACAACCAAACCGACGCTGCCACTCTCATCGGAGACTGGTCGCTTGAATGGCTCATCACCTCCAGCGGTAAGTTGCGCTTAAAAGCCTACAACCGCAATGTCCAGAACCCCTTCTCATCGCTTTCAAACACGGCCACTACTACCACTGGAGGCGCCAGTATCTTGTTTACCGAGAGCTTTAATTTCTTACCGTGGCAAAAGAAAAAGAAACGACTAGGCAATACCATCGGTTTCCGAAATGACCGCCCAGGAGGAGGAACCGAGGAGGAATAGTAAAATATTACTTCATGTAGCGATGTCCTCACCCGCTTTCTTCGCTGAATTTACCGCTAGAAGAAAATACGAATCCAACCCAAGTGCTACCAATGAGCAGCTCTTGAGTTGGAAAATTTTATCAGTTTTTCTCTAACGGAATGACCTTTAGCAAGCGTTTGGTATTGTTTCGGAGCACGCCTAAGTCGTGTACTGTCCCGATGGTGTCGCCTGTCAGGAAGCGAAACAAATCGTCGGAAGTTTCAACCAGTTGATTATCAAACGAATGGATGATGTCTCCTGACGAAATCCCCGCCACAGCCGCAGGGCTTTTCTCTTCAACAGTGGTTACAAACAGGGCTGTTTGATTTTTTAACTCGTTGATTTGGCGTAGTTTAGGCACTAGCTCAATCTGTTGTAACATCAATCCCAAGTAGGCTCTTTTTACCTTTCCGAAGCGTAAAAGTTGGTCGGCTATGGCTTTGGCAGTATTGATACTCACCGCAAAACAAATACCTTGTGCCCCCATGATAGTCGCCGTGTTTACCCCCACTACTTGCCCTTGCGCATTGATAAGTGGCCCACCCGAATTACCCGGATTCAGAGCCGCATCAGTCTGAATAACATGGTCCATCATTCGCCCTGATTGACTTCGTAAACTACGACCCAAAGCGCTAATCACCCCCGCCGTCACTGTGTGTTGATAGCCCAAAGGATTACCAATAGCAATCACCAATTGGCCAATTTGTAAGGCATGGGTATCGCCCAATTGAGCTGGCACATAGTCGCCTGCATAGGCTTGTACTTTCAGAATCGCTAAGTCAGAGTCAGGGTCTTCGCCGATGAGTTCGGCATTGTACTGAGAACCATCATACAAGGTCACTTTCAAGAGGTTCGCCTGATGAACCACGTGGCTGTTGGTAAACAAATAGCCATCTGAAGAAAAAAAGAAACCCGACCCACTTCCTTCTGGAATCCGTTTTCCGTTTGGGTCGGTTTTGAATCGGTCAATCTTCACAACCGACTTTTTAGCAGCTTCTACTGCGTCAATAATAATGGCCGAATAAGCATCCATTGTTTGTTGAGGGTTAATCGCCAGTATTAGTTACTTGTGATTTACAGAAAGCTTATTCCGTATCAACCTGATTAGCAACAACATTTGCTATGCAGAGGTACCATATAATTCGGCAATCCGGTAACATCTACGAGCGTTGTAAAAAACAGGTAGATAGCTTAGGGCGTCAAAATCAGTACCAGTCTATCAAATCGGTAGAATTGGCAGATAAAGAAATAAAAAGAAGAAAATGATGCGGAAATAATGGCAGTAGTTATCCTGAAGGCAAAATCACACTAAGTAAAGTTTGGCATTTCATTTCGGTTTCATTCCATTCTTTCTCTGGAATAGAATCTTCGGTAATGCCTGCTCCTGCAAACAGGGTAGCGTTGTCACCGCCTACTTTCATAGTGCGTAAATTTACAAACAAGTGTGTTTCAAATTCGATATTAACAGGTCCTAAAAAGCCACTATACAAATCTCGGTGGTAGTTTTCGTTTTCTAAAATAAATTCCAAAGCGGGCTGTTTTGGGGTACCACACACTGCCGAAGTAGGGTGTAGGAGTTGTAGCATTGCAGTACCTAATTGTGGAAAATTGACAGCTTTGGTATCTACCAAAAAATCAGTCCGAAGGTGGATTAGATTACCTGCACGAGCTGTTTTGGGGCCATTTTCGATGTATTCTCGTAAGCGAATCCGCTTAAAACACGACACGATGTACCGACTCACCAAGGCTTGTTCTTCAATTTCCTTTTGGGTCCAGCGAGCTTCTGACAAAGGCAAAAGCGTTCTGTCTTCACGGTAAGCCGATTGTGTTCCCGCCAACGAAATCGTTCTGAACATGCCGTTACTATCTACACTTACCAAGGTTTCAGGGGTGGCTCCTAGCCAAATTTCACCCTGCTCTGGAAGCCACACCGCCGATACAAATGCGTTGGGATAGGCTTCGCAGAGTTGGTCAAACACTTGGTTTATATCAAAATCAGTAGGAAGTGGAATTTGCTTGGTGCGAGACAACACTACTTTCTGAAACTCGCCTTGATGGATTCGCTTAACGGCCTCTTCGACAATGGCCGTGTAATGGCTTTTTTCGTCAGACGAAGGATGCAGTTGCTTAGATTTGGCAGTTTGCTCTGGCTGAAATGAAGAATCAGTTGCTGGGGTATTCAAAAAATCGTCGATTTGAACACGTTTTTCAAACCCTATTTCTTCTTCTTTCAACAGTTGATTTTCAATCGAAAACTGCACATGAATATCTGCTTTGATAAACAGTGTTTCATTATTATCAGGATTCAAAAAAGGGCTCAGTGCAAAGCCTGGGGGAGTCTCTTCCAAGTCAACCGAAATCACCGAAGGGGAGCCCGACAAATCAACAATCAAATGTTTGGTTTGGCCATTAGGCAAACGCCACAATGCCGAGGGTAAGCCTTTGGCCTGTGCCATCTCCCAAAAATGAGCTGTAGTAAACGCTGTTGATGACGAAATTTCCTGCAATGTACTCATACCCTTACAACCAAAATTTTTTCCGAAAAGTGCTCGAAATTACCTTGATTTTACTTTTTCTCGATAACCATTACGGTAATTCGGCTGATACAAACCAAATCACCGGCTTCGCTGGTAATGCGAATTTCCCAAACTTGGGTGCGTCTGCCCACGTGCACAGGCGAACAACGACCATATACCCAACCCGAAGAAACCCCTTTCAGGTGATTTGCGTTGATTTCAAGCCCTACTGCTTGCTGACGAGTGGGGTCTTCCAGTGTTAAAAACGAAGCAATGCTGCCCATTGTTTCGGCTAATACGACAGATGCCCCTCCGTGTAATAAGCCAAAAGGTTGGTGAGTGCGCTGGTCAACGGGCATTCGAGCCACTAAAAAATCACTCCCGAGTTCTAAAAATTCAATCCCTATCAGACCAGAAATCGTATTATTCGATAATTGATTGAGCGAATCGAGCGTTCCATGAGGTTTAAACATACAAGTGTAAGTGCCTATAAATTGGTAATGTTCAAAGATATGTTTAATTTTGATGCAATTTTAAAAGATTTATCTTTAAAATAGACAATTCCCGAAAGATAAGACCATGAGTCATTCCATCTCTAAGACCATCTATTTGATTCGTCACGGCGAAACCGAGTACAACCGCAAAGGTATTGTACAGGGTAGTGGCGTGGACGCCGACCTCAACGACTTAGGTAGGGCGCAAGCCAATAGCTTCTATGAATTTTATAAACATATCAAGTTTGACAAAGTCTATATTTCCAAACTAAAGCGCACATATCAGTCAGTACAAAATTTCTTAGAGGTTGAACACCTGCCGTATGAAGCGTATGCTGGTCTTAACGAAATCAGTTGGGGTATCAAAGAAGGTAAAATGCCCAACTACCTCGACGACCAATATTATAAAGACCTGATTCATAATTGGCGTACAGGCAACGTAACCATGCCAACCGAACAAGGTGAAAGCCCCATGGATGTACGATTGAGGCAAATGCCTGTGATTGATGTTATCATCAGCCGCCCCGAAGAGCAAACGATTTTGATGTGTATGCACGGGAGAGCCATCCGAATTCTGCTGACCACTTTGCTCGAAAAGCCGCTCTCCGAAATGGACACCTTTGACCACCAGAATCTGTGCCTTTACGTGCTTACTTACCATTACGACGAGAATAAATTTACCCTCGAAACCCAAAACGATACTACGCACTTGCTGCTATTGCCCGTAGAAGATATAGCCGAAGTAGAACCTCGAAAATAATAAAAACACGACCTTGATAGCCTACCTTGATACGCAAAAAAGTGAGAATCCTTTTCTATCCATCCTTCCGTTTTTTCATACGGCTTCTGTTCCGTTCATCTAATTTATCTCCCGTTGATACCAATTTCCATACGAAACAATCTTTGATTTCGTAGGTTGTTTAGTGGAATAGGATTTTGGTATGGAAAAAAAGCAAAAAATATATTGGATTTGTCAGATTGGCGGCTGGTCGTTGTGGCTTCTCAACGACATGCTTGGTAATATTTTGCAATATGAGCGGGCGTGGTGGTGGATTGGCGAGTTTGTAGTAAATATTCTGATCTGTATTTTGCTCACCCACCAGTATCGACGCTTGGTAAAGCGGTGGAACTGGTCCACACTGAGTTATGAGCGAGGCATTTTGCGGATTTTGGTAGCTACTGTTATTATGGCCAGCTTGTTGAGTTTGGTTAACTTACCCCTTGACGCCAGGGTAATCAGCGATTTATCAAGTACGTTTTTGTTCACTTACTTTCTCTACTGGGCCAAACCCATGCTGCTTTGGATGGTCTTTTATCACATCTTTCACCATTTTGAGCGAACCAGAGAAATTGAAATTGAGAAAGTTCGATTAGAATCTTCTATCAAGGAAACTGAGTCGAAGGTATTGCGGGCGCAGTTGAATCCTCACTTTATGTTCAATGCCCTCAACAGCATTCGGGCCTTGATCTTAGAAGACCCTGAAAAAGCACAGAAAGGTATTACCCAACTCTCTAACATCCTCAGAAGCAGCCTCTTGGCTGACCGCCGCAAAACTGTATCCTTAGGTGAAGAGTTAAAAACAGTAGATGATTACTTGGCGCTGGAGAAAATTCGGTATGAAGACCGATTAGAAGTACGCAAAAACATTTATCCCGAAACGTTAGGCATTCAAATTCCACCGATGATGGTGCAAACTCTGGTCGAAAACGCCATCAAGCATGGGGTATCAAAGCCTGTAAAAGGAGGTTTTGTGAGTTTAGAAGCCAAAGTAGTGAACCATCGCTTAGACTTACGAATTAGTAATACGGGGGTGTTGGGCAATACTGACTCTGGTGGATTTGGCCTCGAAAATACAGCCCATCGCCTACGACTTTTGTTTGGTGAAGGAGCCACTTTCAGCATCTTCCAAGCCTCAAAAGATGTGGTTTGTGCCGAAGTAATTATTCCTCAGCCCATCCCAGAAACCGCTAAAGTAACTACCAAAGATTTAGACGTGGAAGTATAAAAAAGCCCCAGATGTACGTCTGGGGCTTTTTTATACTTTACAGACTATTAATTACCAACCCCTAATCCTCCTGCAATTCCTATTACGTCAGCATTCTTATCATAATCGTTTTTCACTTTTCCATTTGGTGAAACATTACCTAGTAATAAGATACCTGCCAAGTGAGGTGCAGCCATTGAAGTACCGCTCAACGTAGCATAACCGCCATTTTTGTAGCAAGAATATACATTAACACCTGGCTCTGCATAGTCAATAGGCGGATTTCCATAATTAGAGAAATAGGCAAAAATATCGCCTGTACCAAAAGCCGATACCGTGTAAAGATTGGTAGCATTAGCTCTTGCTGGCGAATAATAGTTAGCATCGTCTCCATAATTACCTGCTGCTACACATACTTTAATTCCTTTTGCAGCTATGGCCTTAACGGCATTATCCATAGGTGTATAAGCTCCTCCTCCTAAGCTTAAATTAGCCACATCGCCAGGTGCTGCTTTGGCAGCTACCCAATTGCACCCAGCTATGATATCTGAATAAGAGCCATAGCCAGATGCGGCCAATACTTTAATCCCAATCACAGGAGCACCTGCTGCCACTCCAATACAGCCTATTGTATTGTTTTTGGCTCCAATAATCCCTGCTACGTGAGACCCATGTCCATTATCATCGTCGGCTGAAGCGGCTGCAGATACACTGGAGACAAACGACTTGCATTTGGTCTTTACTACGTTTAAGTCTGGGTGGTTGAGGTCAACTCCTGTATCAATAATCCAAGCTTGGCGAGTTCCTAAGTAATTCCCCCCCCCTCCTACTCGGGTAATTCCCCATGGTTTGACTTGGGCCTGAGCCGAAACGGACGTTGACTCTACAATGTCAACCCCTCCAATTGGGTCCTCTAAGGCCACAACACGATCTTGCTCTACATATTCTACATTAGGGTTCTTTCGGAGAGATTCCACTTCATTTTCATCCAAATTTTTAATAGCAAAGCCTTGAGTTACTCCATAAACATGAAGAATATCTTCATTTGCAAAATCAATTTGAGCCATTCGTAAAGTAGCTTTACCCAAATCACCAACTACTGTCAACATGCCCTCATAAGTAGGTGCAGAATAACGTCCATTAGCAAAAGTTGATTCTTTAAATTGTACAATATATTGTCCTGGAATAACTTTATTTGCGTTACTACTCAACTCAGATTGGGGAGTAAACGAATCTTTCTCTTGGCATCCAACAACAAACAATACGCCAAGGGCAATAGTCCAAATAAACTGTAGTTTTCGTTTCATTTTAGTAATTGATTAAAGGTTAATATTAAGGTTGTTCATTTCAAACAGATTGCTCCTGCTTTGAAGGAGACTCTTTTTATCATAAAGTAGGTAGCATTAGTGCGTCATATAAAAAAAAGAGGTTAGGTCAAGATTTATTTTTTCTCAACACCAACCTCTTCTTACAGTACAAACTTTTACAAATCTTAACTTTTAATGAATACCAATGGTATCCCGAGTGCTATCCTTATCTCCTGTTACCAATCCCCCACTCCGAACAGATCCTAACAACAAGATACCTGCCAAGTGAGGAGTGGCCATTGAAGTACCGCTAAGTGTAGCATACCCACCTGTCTTATAGCAGGAATAAATACTAACTCCTGGCTCTGAATAATCAATAGGAGGGTTGGCATAGTTAGAGAACGAAGCAAATACATCACCACTACCAAAAGCAGATACAGTATAAAGATTAGTTGCATTGGCTCTTGCCGGTGAAGTATTGTTGGCATTAGCCGCACTGTTACCAGCAGCCACACATACTCTAACTCCTTTAGCTGCAATTGCTTTTACGGCATTATCCATAGCCGTACTGACCGAGCCTCCTAAGCTCAAGTTGGCAACGTCGTTGACTGCTCCATAGGTAGCTACCCAATTACAACCCGATACTACCTGCGAAGTAGAACCTGAACCACTGGAACTAAGTACTTTTATACCAATTACTGGGGCTCCTGCTGCTACTCCAACCGAACCAATCGTGTTGTTTTTGGCTCCGATAATTCCTGCTACGTGTGAGCCGTGTCCGTTATCGTCATTGGCAGTAGCAGTACCAGTAAATGACTTGCATTTAGCGGTAACGACGTTCAGATCTGGGTGGGTAAGGTCCACTCCTGTATCTATAATCCATGCTTGGCGAGGGCCCGTATAGTTTACGCCTCCATTTACTCTGGTAATACCCCACGGTAACGTTTGTGCTTGGGTACTTACTCCAAGTGAAACTATATCGGTAGTTTCGATAGGGTCGTCCAACGTCCAGACTTGGTCTTGCTCTACGTAATCAACGTTAGGGTTTTTACGGAGTGCTTCTACCTCGTCGGCATCTAAATTTTTAATAGCAAAACCGTGCGTCACGCCAAAAACTTGGAGAATGTCATCCTCTGCAAACTCAACATTAGCCATACGGAGAGTAGCTCTACTGTAGTCACGCACTACGTTTAGCATTCCTTCGTAGGTAGGGGCCGAAAAACGACCATTTGCAAAAGCCGATTCTTTGTACATAACTAAGTACTGGCCAGGAATCACCTGACCGTTTTCGGCCTTCACAGCATCAGCTGTTGGTACCACTGATTCATTTTGCTGGCATCCTGCCACAAGTAGCAAGCCCAAAGCAAGGGAAGATAGAAAGTGTAATTTCTTTTTCATTGGAATGAAAGTTGGCGGTTAAAGGAAATTGTTAAGAAGTGAGCGAAGCCTAAAAGCTTCTTATGAGTTTTGGCTTTCTCTCATTTTGGTAAATTTGAGAAATTACAACGATAAAC
Organism: Spirosomataceae bacterium; assembly: GCA_046329195.1. Taxonomy (GTDB): domain Bacteria; phylum Bacteroidota; class Bacteroidia; order Cytophagales; family Spirosomataceae; genus JAXLVB01. The sequence continues at coordinate 2,013,047 of JAXLVB010000002.1, forward strand.
CAAATAATTAGATTGCTTTTTTATTGAACGGTACTTTTTTCACAGTACTGCTTGATGGCTGCTGAGGCATCTGCATAGGTAAGTTTTTCGGCTTGTTTCAAAGCCAAGCAGCCTTGTTCTGACTGGTTGAGTTGGATATAGGTAAGCCCCAACGCATAAAAAGCCTTCCCAAACTTTGTATCCAGTTTGATGGCTTGCTCAAAATCAGCTTTAGCTTTTGCTAAATCATGCTGTTGAAAATAAAGATTCCCACGATTGTAATAGGCATTTTTATCGGTGGGTTTCATCGCAATCACTTTCCCAAAATCACCAATCGCTTCATTAAATAATCCTTTGGTGGCTTGAATCATCCCTCGTTTTAGGTATAACTCCGAGGTATCTGGCTGAAGTTTTACGGCCTGGTTGATGTCGGCCAAGGCGGCATCCCAGTCGCCTTTTTCACCTCTGAGGGTTGCTCTATTAAAAAAAGGTTGATAATTCTTAGGTTCTAACTCTATGGCTTTGTCGAAGTCTAACTGCGCAGTTGCATAATCTTTCAATTCTAAGTGTGCTACTCCACGCATATTGAAGGCATTAGCAATGGATTCATCTTGCTCGATAATGTTGTTAAGCAACTCTACTGACTCTCGAAATTTACCCTCTTTCATCAACTGACGAGCTTCGGTTAGTTGTTCATCTGACCGATTGATACAAGCAGTCATGATTAGGGCAATTAGCAAAATGCGTTTCGGAATGATAAAAAATGAGCGCAGTGGCATGGTGAAAGCACGATTATGATTCTATCAATTCATTTAGGGCAAAAAATGAGCAATAAAGCCCATACACCTAAACACTTATCTTTTAGAACCTTAGCTAATTTTAGGCTGAAAAATATTACAAATACATCCTACAATTCTACAGAAAATTTTGACAGAAACATAAAACCTACCATCTTTGCACCGGCAAATTACCAGCTCCTGCTGAATCCCCCAGGTCTTGACCGAAGCAAGGGTAGGTGGTCGTAGCGGTGAATTTGCCACTTTTTTTTAGATTGAGGCGTACTGCTTAACCTATGCCTTTCTTCTTCAATGGCTACGGCTACATATTCCTCTGTTGTTTTAATTGCCACCCAGTTATTCGCCCACACTCCTTTTTTTCGCTCAACTAACCTCTTGGCGAATAGCTACAATCAACCATTTTATGAAAACAATTTTATGGTATGCTGCATTTTGTGCAAGCATGTGTTTTGCCCAAGCTCAAACTAGCCCCGACAGTTCTCGTACTCTTTCTGAAGTAACCATTTATGGCTCTCGTATCAACCAAAAAGCCAACGAGTTGGGTCGTAATGTTACAATAGTACAGGCCAAAGACCTCAAGCGGTTTCCCGTTAATTCGTTAGATGACTTACTACGTTGTTTACCGTCGTTAGAAATCCAAAGTAGAGGTAGTTTTGGCGCTCAGGCCGATGTTACAATGCGAGGTAGTACCTTCAACCAAGTCTTGATTTTGTTGGATGGAATACGCCTCAACGACCCATTAACAGGGCATTTTAATGGCTATTTACCCATTACTCCTGCCGAGATTGAGCAAATTGAAATCATTAGAGGGGCGGGGTCTGCACTATATGGCCCCGATGCAGTAGGAGGTGTCATTAATATTGTTACCAAAACCTTTTCGCCTTCTACGCAAAAAGAAACTACTGATATTCAGGTGGGAGTGTTACGTGGTGAATGGAACCTCTGGAATGTAAATAGTGGTGCATACCATCAGCAAGGCAAATGGCAAGTAGGTGGAGGGCTATTGCTCAACACCACAACCGGGCAGCCTCTCGATGCACCGAGTACCAACCGCAATGATGTGGATTTAAAAACGTATTCGCTTTCGTTGGGCTATAAACTTACACCCAAACTTAGCTTGGCAACTCGTGCGGCCTTTGACCGCCGTGATTTCAACGCTCAATGGTTTTATACAACCAGTACTGCCGATTTGTCCCGTGAAACCACTTCTCGCAACTGGTGGCAAGCCCAAGTTCGGATGCAGCATTCGGCTACGCAATACACCGAAGCGCAATTCGTAACCTCTTATAGTACTGATTTTTATGTATTTAACCCCTCCCCTACCTTTGTACCCAGTAGCCATCGTATGTGGTTTACTAACACACAATTAAACCACTTCTGGCAATTGAATTCGGCATGGAAATTAGCCATTGGAGGGCAAATGGACCATCGTAAAATTGAGTCAAATGACCGAGGCAATCACGAAACCGCCCATGTTGGCTTCTATACCACGGCCACCACTCATACGGCGTTTGGACTAACGGCGACTGGAAGCTTACGCTTTGACCATGATCAAAGTTATGGCAATGAGTTTTTGCCCCAACTCAATCTTAGTTATTTACTCAATAGATCGTTTGGGCTTCGGGCTTCGATTGGTAAAAGTATTCGTGCGGCAGACTTTACAGAGCGGTATGTTTCTAACAATCTTCCTGGTACACTATCGGCGGGTCGAAATATTGGCTTGGCCAACCTACAAGCCGAACGAGCTACCAATGCAGAATTAGGCTTAGACTGGGTTTTGGCTCGTGGGCTTACCCTAAAAATGACTGGATTCCTGCGGGATGGCAACAATTTGATTGACTACGTGTCGCTTTCAGGAGCTGAAGTATTTCGGCAAACAGGGCTAACTAATATTGCTCAGGATCGGAGTTATCGCTTGGCTCAAAACTTATTCAGCGTACAAACCAAAGGTATTGAAGCTGAACTATGGGCAACGCACCAGCTCGGCAAAAGCACCCGAATTGATTTTATGTTGGGCTACACGACCCTTTCTACCAGTAATTCTACGGGAGTGGTATCTCAGTATTTGGCCAATTTTGCCAAAAACCAAGTCACTGGAATGCTTTCTATTTCGAGCAAACGCCTCAGTTGGACGCTAAGCAGCCAATACAAAGAACGTAATGCTGCTGCGGTAGAAGCTATTAACCGAAGCCTTACTCCCAACTACACGGTTTTTCACACCAAGCTTGAAGTTGCTGTGTTGCCATCAAGCCTTTATGTAACAGCGCAGGTGCAGAATCTATTTGATGCCCAATATGCTGACATTTTAGGAGCTCAAATGCCCAAACGCTGGGCAATGATGGGACTTAGGTGGCAATTCCAAAAATAGAGTTGTATATTTGCCGTCCTTTCATTGGGCTACTGGCTACTGGCTACTGGCTACTGGCTACTGGCTACTGGCTACTGGCTACTGGCTACTGGCTACTGGCTACTGGCTACTGGCTACTGGCTACTGGCTACTGGCTACAAGAAAATGAAGGTTATTTTTAGTATCGGTACTCGCAAGCAATTTGTCGAGGTACTTTAAGAGTTTATTCAACGTGTCGTTCGTACCTAAACACAATTTTATCGAAGAGCTTCGTTGGCGTGGCATGTTGCAAGACATGATTCCTGGCTTAGAAGAACAGCTCCAAAAAGAGCTTACTGCAGCTTACATCGGCTTCGACCCTACGGCAGCCTCCCTGCACATTGGCAATTTGGCTACCGTCATGCTACTCAAACACTTCCAATTGGCAGGGCACAAACCTTTTGCCCTAGTAGGCGGAGCCACTGGCATGATTGGCGACCCTTCGGGCAAAGCGGCTGAGCGAGAGTTTTTGTCAGAAGATACACTTCGATACAACCAAGAATGTGTAAAAAAACAATTGTCAAAGTTCTTAGATTTTGATAGTGGCGAAAACTCAGCCGAAATCGTCAATAACTACGATTGGTTCAAAGATTTCTCCTTTTTGGGATTTTTGCGTGAGGCTGGTAAATACCTGACGGTAAACTACATGATGTCGAAAGATTCGGTTCAGAAACGCCTTGAAACGGGCATTTCTTTCACTGAGTTTTCGTATCAGCTCTTGCAAGGTTACGATTTCTACTGGCTTTACAAAAACAAAGGTGTCAAGCTACAAATGGGTGGCTCTGACCAATGGGGCAACATCACAACAGGCACTGAAATCATCCGCCGCAAAGAAGGCCGTGCCGAAGATGAGGAACGCACTTCGTTTGCCTTAACCACGCCATTGATTACCAAATCGGATGGGACAAAATTCGGAAAGTCGGAGTCAGGCAATGTTTGGCTTGACCCTACCATGACTTCCCCGTATCAGTTTTATCAGTTTTGGATTAATGTAGCTGACGAAGACTGTCACCGCTTGCTACGAGTATTTACCTTGTTAAGTAGAGACGAAGTAGTGGAATTGGAGCGTCAACATGCCGAAGCGCCGCACTTGCGGATTATGCAAAAGGCACTGGCCAAAGACGTAACCAGCCGAGTACATTCGCCCGAAGCGTACGATATGGCCGTAAAAACCTCTGAATTACTCTACGGAAAAGCCACTCTAGAAACGCTCCAAAGCCTTGACGAACAAACCTTTGTGAGTATTTTTGAAGGCGTACCACAAACCGAAATCACTACCGCCGAGTTTGAAGCCTGTGCATCGGTTATTGATTTACTTTCGGCGGTAACTCGTGCTGAAATCTATGCTTCAAAAGGAGAAGCCCGTCGTGCCATTCAGGGTAATGCCGTCAGTATCAACAAAGTAAAAGTAGTTGACTCTTCTCAAGCCAGTGAGTTTTCGTTGCTAAATGGCAAGTTTTTACTGGTAGGTAAGGGCAAAAAGAATCACTTAATCAAGGTGGTTTAAGCCTAATAAAAGATATAATCGGTTTTTGTAAACGATGCCATCACGGGTAACTAACCCAACGTGATGGCATCGTTTTTTGGTCAGACCGATTTTAATACTTCTACCAGTATTTCCATATCTTCGACCGTGTTGTAAACACTCGGTGCTACCCGAATCACATCGCCCCGAAACGACACATAGACTTTTCGCTCGGTAAGTAACTGCTGAATTTTCCCCATATCTACCGACCGAGTGCTACGGATACCCAATAAATGGCTGCTTCGCTGCCCTTTGGCTTCGCTCCAATAGCCAAAAGATGCAAGCTCTTGAAGGGGGTCTTTCACCAAACCATGAGCGTATGCCTGTACGACCTGAGGTGTCCATTCCAACAGTTGCTCTAAGGCTTTTATCATCATAGGCAGCAAAATAAAGTTACTTTGTTCGCCCATGCTAAACCGAAAGCCCTTTGGTCGGTAATTGGGCTGGTAGTCCACCAGTGTCCTGAATTGGTCACTGCCTTGTCTGTTAATCCAATTGTGCTCAATCGGCGAACCCGTGTCAAAATATTCGCCATAATAGGCCAATCCCATCGAATACGGCCCCATCATACACTTGTACCCTGCACAAACTAAGGCATCAGGCTTTACAGCTTCTACATCAAATGGAAAGGCTCCAATGGTCTGCGTACCATCAATGGCCAGCAAAGCCCCTACTTCTTTGGCTCGTTTAGAAATAGTCACCAAGTCAAACACCGTACCGTCGGTCCAGTGCAAAGGGGGCATCACCACCATACAAGTTTTGTGAGAAATAGCCTCCAGAATTCGTTCATTCCAGATTTTTCCTCTGTTTTCTAAGGTCTCTGGCGGTGCAACGGTTTTGATAACCAGTTGTTTATCTGCACAAACACTATCCCAAGCATAGACATCACTCGGAAACTCTTCGTGCAACACCACTATTTCTTGATGTGGCAAGAGGGAAGGTTTCGCCGCTAAGTTTTTGGCAACCGTAGCCATGCCATAACTCACCGACGGAATGATAGAAACTCGTTCAGCGTCGGCTCCGTTGATTAAGCGAGCAAATAGTGGCTTGATGGCTTCAACTTCTTCAAAAAAACTTTCCTGTGTAATTTCATAAGGTCTTGATTTTCGTAAAATCCCCCGAATACCCGCCTCTTCTACCGATTTGAGCAAAGGCGACATCGTAGCACAGTTTAAATAATGCACCTCGTCGGGCAACGAAAACAGATGTTTCTGACACGTAAGCATGGCCATGTTGATTAAAATGAAAAAAGCGGAAGATGTCTCTTTCCGCTTTTTGGTGGTATGTTGTCACTTTACTGAATCATCAAAGCGGAATCATATTGAAGGTAGCATCTACTTGAGTACCTTTAGTAATTCCTAACGCTTTGAAGTCGTCGGTCGTGATGGTATATTTTGTTTTAAACTTCAAGGTCGAAGCTGTCAATTCGGTGATGTCCATGGTATAAGCTCCATTATTGATGTCAGCCGAATTTTCGTTATTCGTGAACTTCCATGTACCTGTAATTTTGGTACCATCGTAATTGGTGAGCGTAGCTGTTCCGTCTGACTTCATGGCAATTTGGAATTTAGAGAAATCCAACAAATTGGCCGTGCCGCCTTTTTTGTAGGCTTCTAAAGTAAGTCCTCCGAGTAGTCCTGTCACCGATTCAGCTTGCCAGGTTTTTGCAATCAACTCGGTACGAGAGGGCGTGGCTTCGTCTTTTTTACAGCCAGTCAAGGCACCAACTAGCAGAAAAGCAAATACAATGAGTCGTGTTTTCATAAATTATAATTGTTGTTTTGAGATGATACAGAAAGGGTAACCGTACATTAAATCATTACGAAAGACTCAAGCGAGGGAAACGGCGTTTGGCCAATTCAAACGCTCCAAACAAAACGCCTGAGTAAAACAAATCTCCCAAGATACCGTTTTTGAAGAACGGCAAGCCCGACGTGTAGCAAAGCATCAAGCCAGTGGCATTTTGCGGATAGTTGGCACTATTGAGCCAAACAAAAAAGTTAGAAACCAAAAAGAAAATCACAGATGCCGATAGGCTCGAACCAAGAACATTTGTAAAGTTTACTTTTTTGAGCGTGATAAAGCCCATCAAAATAATCAGCGCAAACGGCAGGTAAGTAGTGAGCAAAGTACCTGGCCAAAGCGTAAACGTAGGGTAGTATTCACGATACACGACATTGTTTAGAATAAGGTCGCTCAACCACAAAGAAGCGCCAGGAATTATGAAGGCCCATTGGCGTTTTGAAAAATATGCAGCACCAAACAAGCCCATAGCCCCAATTGGTGTAAAGTTGAACGGATGTGGAATCAGTCGGCTCAAAGCAGCTAGTAAGATAATGCCTGCCACTGCGCCAAAACGAATCGTAAGCTTTTCCATCGAATCAGAATAAGAAGTTTATGCAAATTAAATAAAAATAATAATACAAAAATTGGCCGCATTGTCCAATCCATCACCCCAAAACCTAAGTAATTTGATTTCCTACCTCAAAATCAATAAAAATTTGTACTTTTCGTTTGTGTTTATCCAAATTTTATTCGGTAAATAACGGAAAAAGTTGTACTTTTACCACTTAGTTTTATAAAAGCTTTGGTTGTTATCCATTAAGTTTTTGTAACTATTTTAGACAATTTACTTATTACGCTTGATAACCCCAACAAACACAACCCCGAACAAATTACTATAGCATGACGACAGACGTTTTGGAAGAAGTAGAAAAGCCACAAGCTAAAGATTATGGTGCCGATAATATTCAGGTACTTGAAGGATTAGAGGCCGTTCGCAAACGCCCTGCCATGTATATTGGCGACACGGGTATCAAAGGGCTTCACCACCTGATTTGGGAGGTTGTTGACAACTCGATAGATGAAGCACTCGCCGGCTATTGCGATACCATCCGTGTGACCATCAACGAAGACAATTCAATCACTGTAGAAGATAATGGCCGGGGGATTCCGACAGGAATGCACTCCAAAGAAAAACGCTCAGCGCTCGAAGTCGTGATGACGGTACTGCATGCTGGGGGTAAATTCGATAAAGACACTTATAAAGTTTCGGGGGGATTGCACGGCGTGGGTGTTTCCTGCGTGAATGCCCTTTCAACCGACCTCAAAGTCACAGTTTATCGAGAAGGTCAAATCTTCCAACAAGAATACAAAATTGGAATTCCGCAGTACCCTGTCAAAGTAGTGGGTGAGTCAGACCGTCGGGGTACAACCGTACATTTTAAGCCAGATGGTTCTATTTTTACGGTTACAGAATACAAGTGGGAAACAGTAGCCAATCGCCTTCGTGAACTATCGTTCTTGAACAAAGGTATTCGGATTACTCTTACTGACTTGCGTGAGCGTAACAACGATGGCGAACCCCTGTACGAAGAATTTTTCTCAGAAGGTGGTTTGGCTGAATTTGTACAATACCTCGACTCTACTCGTGAAGCCCTAATTGCAGAGCCTATCTACATGGAGGGCGACAAAACGGGTGTACCCGTGCAAGTGGCTATGACCTACAATACTTCTTATACTGAGAATGTATTTAGCTACGTCAACAACATCAATACCATCGAAGGCGGTACGCACGTAGCAGGTTTTAGAGCTGCCCTCACTCGTACGCTCAAATCATACGCAGACCGTACAGGCCAATTAGAAAAACTCAAAATAGACATTTCTGGTGATGACTTCCGAGAAGGACTAACGGCTGTGATTTCAGTAAAAGTAGCGGAACCACAGTTTGAAGGTCAAACCAAAACCAAGCTCGGTAATGGCGAAATAGCAGGAGCTGTATCGTCCACCATGTCCGAAATGCTGGAATCTTGGTTAGAAGAGCACCCCAGAGAAGCCCGCCAGATTGTTCAGAAAGTTATCTTAGCCGCACAAGCTCGCCATGCCGCTCGCAAAGCTCGTGAAATGGTGCAGCGTAAAACGGTATTAGGTGGTAATTCGCTCCCTGGTAAGCTGGCTGACTGCTCCGAATCGGACCCTGGTATTTGTGAATTGTTCTTGGTAGAGGGCGACTCGGCGGGTGGTACCGCCAAGCAAGGCCGAAATCGTGCGTTTCAAGCCATTTTGCCGCTTCGGGGGAAAATCTTGAACGTTGAGAAAGCTCAAGAATATAAGATTTATGAAAACGAGGAAATCAAGAATATGATTACGGCCTTGGGCGTACAGTTTGGCAAACAAGACGACGAGCGAGCCCTTAATATGGACAAACTTCGTTATCACAAAATTGTCATCATGACCGATGCCGACGTGGACGGTAGTCACATCCGTACCTTGATTTTGACATTCTTCTTCCGCTACATGAAAGATCTTATTGACAATGGTTACGTGTATATTGCACAACCACCGTTGTACTTGGTCAAGAAAGGTCAGCAACAACGCTACTGCTGGAACGAGCAGCAACGGGAGCAAGCTGTTCGTGAAATTGGGGGCGGCAAAGATGATTCAGTCAACGTACAGCGCTATAAAGGTCTTGGTGAAATGAACGCCGAGCAGCTTTGGGAAACCACCATGAACCCCGACAGCCGTACCTTGAAGCAAGTAGGCATTGAGTCGGCAGCAGAGGCAGACCACCTGTTCTCAATGCTCATGGGCGACGAAGTAGCTCCTCGCCGTGACTTTATCGAACGCAATGCAAAGTATGCCAAAGTAGATGCCTAACCAGGCCCAAACGGTAGCGGTTTTCTGAAAAGATTCACAATTTAATAATACCTTAACTATTTCAAATTGTGATTTTATACAGCAGATTCGCAGGTTTTCTGTTCTTTCATCGTTTTAGAACAGAAAATGCAAAATACATGAGGTAAGAAGTCGTTGTGTAACAAGTACCATTCAGGTCTTACCTCCTCCTATTTTGATACTGATTCGCTAAAATAGTTTTAACAGTGCATACGGTTAGTTCAACATACAAACGTCGTAAAAAGAAAAGCTCTCTTTTCGGGGGGCTTTTTTCGTTTTTCAATTCTATGATAGGTGTCCAACCCAGTGAAGAAGAACAGCGTCGGCTGACAAAAATCAAAGAAAAAGCCTACAGTGTAATTGACCAGTCAGATTACCTGAGTAGGGATTTGAGCTGGCTCAAATTCAATGAGCGTGTATTAGACCAAGCCAAAAACGAACAACGTAACCTGTTTGACCGCCTCAAGTTCTTAGCCATTACCGCCTCCAACATGGATGAGTTTTTTGCCATTCGTGTAGGCTCACTTTACAACTACATAGACTACGGTCGAGAACGCTTGGACTATTCAGGGCTTCGGGAAATGCCTTTTCGGAAAACCCTATTGGCCGCTACACACAAGTTTTACAAAGAACAAAACGAGCTGTTTCGAGACAAACTAATGCCGTTGTTTGAAGAAAACAAGTTTAGCCTTGCCGAACTCGATGACCTCGACGACGACGAACTAGCCAGCGCCCTCGATTACTTTGAGCGAACTATCTATCCCATGCTTACACCCATGGTGTATGATAGCCACCATACGTTTCCGGTACTGCTCAATAAAGTTTTGATTTTCGGCGTAGTAACACAAACCCCTCAAACCAAAGAAGATTCCGATACCAAGAAGTTATCGTTTGTTCAGATACCTCAAAATCTGCCTCGTTTTTTTGTGATTGACCGTGAGGAGGAGACCGTTTTTTTGCCGATTGAAGAAATTATCCGGCACGAAATCCGGAAACTCTATCGCAATGTGGAAATCATGTCGGTCAATTTGTTTAGAATTACTCGCAACGGTGATTTCTCGCTCGAAGAAAGCGATGACATGGAAACCGATTTCATTGACGAAATCAAGCAAAAAATCAAGAACCGTCGCTTGGGGCGTGTGGTCAAAATGGAGGCCGAACCAAGTTGCTCAGAGTGGATGATGAAAACCCTCTATAAACGATGGGAAATTGACCAAAGTAACGTGTTTACGGTAGATCGCCTGCTAGACTATACTTGCTTGTGGCAAATCATTAAACACCCCGATTTTAAGGAAAAACTCCCTACTCAACACCCACCCGTGCCGCCCTTGGGACTTGAGCGAGAAAAAATTACGGATATTTTTGCTACCATGCGAGAGCAAGACATCTTGCTCCATCACCCTTACAACAACTTTGAGCCTGTATTGACCTTGTTGGAGCAATCGGCAGAAGACCCTAACGTGCTGGCTATTAAACTGACGGTATATCGCTTGGCCAAAAACTCCAGAGTAACTACAGCATTGCTCAAAGCAGCCGAAAATGGCAAACACGTGTCGGTTTTGTTTGAGGTAAAAGCCCGTTTTGACGAAGAAAACAACATTCGTGAGGCACAGCGCCTACAAAAAGCCGGGTGTTTTGTAATTTATGGAATTAGTAAATACAAAACCCATACTAAGCTTTTGCTGGTAGTACGTAACGAGGGCGACCGAGTAGTGCAGTATGCTCACTTGTCGAGTGGAAACTACAACGAAGACACCGCCAAACTTTACACCGATATAGGTCTGCTCACCACTGACGAGGCTTACACCCGTGATATGACAGAGTTTTTCAATGTCATCACAGGACACTCCTTGCCTGGACAATACCAAAATCTAATCACAGCGCCTCGGAACTTGCGCAATGGGTTGATTTCGCTTATCAAGCAAGAAGCCAAAAATGCACAACAAGGCTTATCGTCAGGAATTTGTATTAAAATCAATTCTCTTGAAGACAAATTTGTAATTGACGAACTATACAAGGCATCGCAAGCAGGTGTACCTATCAAGTTGATTGTCAGAGGAATATGTTGCTTGCGTCCGCATCGAGCGGGGTTGAGCGAGAACATATCAGTTCGGTCTATTGTAGGTGATTTGTTGGAACACACTCGTATTTTTTATTTCCACAACAACGGTGCCCCCAACGTTTTTGGTGGCAGTGCCGACATCATGAACCGTAGTTTTGATCGTCGGATTGAGTCGCTCTTTTTGTTAGTGGATCCTAAAGTAAAGCAACAGGCTATTCATATTCTCTACTACAACTGGTTAGACAATGTGAATTCGTACGAATTGCAAGAAGACAGTACCTACACGGCCATCCAACCTGCCGAAGGCGAAGAACTGTTTAATATTCATCAAAAATTCTTTGACGTAACCGAAGAAATGATTGAGGACGCTCACTTGTTTTGACGGTTATCGGGTGGTTCAAAATATGGATTTCATAGCCCCTGTTAATCTATCTTAGCAGGGGCTTGATTTTGTTAGGAAAGTCCTTATCAACCATAAAATAAGTCATTGCTTTACAAAACTTTGAATCAAGCTATCGGATAAATACCTTGGCTTGCTTATATTTACCCCTTGTGTATAGATGGTTGTTGGTCATTAGTTATTAGTTGTTCATAATTCGCTAATAATCAACACCCTATCTACTTAGCAAACTTTTACACTTTACACCTAACCAATATGGAGCGTTTTACTGGCATACTTGGCATTATACTGATTTTAGGGCTTGCTTATTTGATGTCCAACAACAAAAAGGCTATCAATCTCCGAACTGTAGCGGTTGGTCTGGCTTTACAATTTGGATTGGCCTTATTTATTCTCAAAATACCCGTAGGTCAACGTACTTTTCAAATTTTAGGCGATTTGGTCAATAAAGTGCTGGACAAAGCCAACAAAGGAGCCGATTTCGTGTTTAGCTCGCTAGTGAATCGTGAACTCATGGCTAAGGCTTTTGGAGCAGGCAACGATTTTGTATTCTTCTTCAAGATTATTCCCACCATCATTTTTGTAGCCGTATTGGTTAATATTTTTTACCACTTAGGCATCATGCAGCGAATTGTGGCTGTCTTGGCCAAAGGGGTAAAATGGTTGATGAATGTAAGTGGTGCCGAGGCACTCTCTAATGTAGCCAGCACGTTTGTTGGGCAGGTTGAAGCCCAAATTATGATAAAGCCGTATCTCAAAAACATGACCAACTCAGAACTACTCGCTTCTATGACAGGTAGTTTTGCCTGTATTGCAGGTGGAGTAATGGCCGTATATATTTCGTTGGGTGTGCCTGCACCTTACCTATTGGCGGCCAGTTTAATGGCAGCCCCAGGCGCATTAGTTATTGCAAAAATCGTATTTCCTGAAACCGAAGTATCCGAAACCTCGGGCGTCGTCAAGCTGGAAATCAAAAAATCTTACGCCAATTTGTTGGATGCCATTGCAGCTGGAGCCTCTGAAGGCCTCAAGGTAGGCTTCAACGTCATTGCTATGCTCATTGGTTTTATCGCTCTCATCGCCTTACTCGACAGCCTATTGTGGCGCATTGGCTTTTATATCTTTGGATTTGATCAACTGAGCCTCAATTTTTTGCTGGGTAAGTTATTTGCCATCTTTGCATGGTGTATGGGCGTTCCATCTAAAGACATCGAAGCAGCAGGTGCATTGATGGGTACTAAGATGGTCGTTAACGAATTTGTGGCCTATCTTGACATGGTTAAAATCAAACCAACGCTCGACCCCAAAACTATTGCTATTACCAGCTTTGCTTTATGTGGTTTTGCTAACTTCAGCTCTATTGCTATCCAGGTTGGTGGTATTGGCGAATTAGCCCCTTCTCGTCGTAGTGATTTGGCCAAATTAGGGTTTAAGGCTCTCATTTGTGGTACGTTGGCCAGCTATATGTCAGCTACTATTGCTGGCTTATTGTTGTAACACGATTTGGCAAATCGTGTTTCTGGTTCTAAAAACAACATTGTAGTTTTACACACGATTTGGTAAATCGTGTTACAGTATATTTATGAGAAAAAGCCTCGAAATTTATAATTTTCAAAAAGGGGATGTCATTGCCAGCTTGGGCGCAGGCGGGGGTGTTTGGGAAATAGCCTTTGCTACCTTCTATGAAGACCTCACCTTTTATTTAGAAGATGTAAGCCGTGACGTTCTCAATCAAGAAGACGTAGAATATGCTATTCAATATTACACCCGACTTACGGGTAAACCCATCACCGCCAAGTTTATTCCCGTAATTGGTACCGAAAAAGAAACCAATTTACCTACCGATACCTTCGACAAGGTACTCATCATCAATAGTTTTCACGAATTCAACTTCCCTACCGAAATGTTAGCCGAAGTAAAACGGATTCTGAAAGCCGACGGAAAATTGTTTATCGAAGAAGATTTAGCTACCTACGAAGGTCAACTTCATGAAGGCTGCAACAGACCCCTATTTTCGGAAAAAGGGCTTATTGAGTTTCTGCAAACGAATGGTTTTCAATTAGTTCGCTCTCAAGGAAGGGCCGTAGAAACTGGCAATACACTCTGGAAAGTGATGGTGTTAGAGAAGACAGGCTAATTGTATGCTTGTACAAAAGAAAAAGGTTGGCCAAATGGCCAACCTTTTTCTTTTGTACTTTTCAGCAATTAATTATTCAACGCCTCAGCTCCACCTACAATCTCAAGGATTTCCTTGGTAATGGCAGCCTGACGAGAACGGTTATATTCTAAACGAAGGGCTCGAATCAACTCACCAGCGTTTTCGGTTGCTTTGTCCATGGCTGTCATACGGGCACCATGCTCAGAAGCATTTGATTCCAATACGGCCCTGTACAACTGAATCTTCAACGACTTCGGAATGAGTTCATTCACGATTTCTTCTTCAGAAGGCTCAAAAATATAATCCGTGTTTGAAACAGCTTGTTTTTTGTCTTGTTTTTTATCAACAATTGGCAAGAACTGCTCTGTGCGGATAATTTGCGTCGCTACATTTTTGAACTCGTTGTAGATGATGAACACCTCATCGTAAGTACCGTCCAAAAACTGCTGCATGGCATCTTCGGCTGCTAAGCGCACTTTGGCAAAACTAAGGTTGGTAAACGTTTCAGAAAATTTGGCATTAACTTGAAAACCTCTTCGCTGAAAAAACTCCATCCCTTTCTTGCCGATAGGCATAATTACTACATTTTCTTTGCCGTATCGCTCAGCAATCAGTGTAATTCCTGCCTTGCCCACGTTGGTGTTAAACGCACCGCACAGACCACGGTCAGAGGTTACTACAATGACCAACGCTTTCTTCACAGAGCGAATCTTACGAAAAGGACTCGACTGAGCCGTATCTGCTCCTGCCGAAACCGTACTCAACATCTGAGCAAGCTTCTGTGCATACGGGCGCAGCTGAAACATATTGTCTTGAGCTCTGCGCAACTTAGCCGCCGAAACCATTTTCATGGCTTTGGTAATCTGCTGCGTAGAGTTTACGGATGCAATTCTGTTACGGACTTCTTTTAATGAAGGCATTTTATCTAAATGATAGAATGAGTGATGGATAGCATGGTAGTCTAGCAGGTTGCCTATACTACCATGCTGTCTCTAAACTATTACGCTGCATATTTGGCTGCTAATTCAGCAGCTACTTTCTTAATAACGTCGGTTTGAGCTGGCTCCAATTTGCCTTTCTGAAGGCTGCTTAGTACATCGCTGTGCTGAGCACTCATGATAAGGGCAAACTCTTTTTCAAAGTCTTTCACTTTATTTACAGGCACTTTGTCAATAAGACCGTTGGTAGAAGCATAAATGATTGCCACTTGTTGTTCTACAGTTACGGGTGAATATTGTGCTTGCTTCAAGATTTCGAGGTTACGACGACCACGTTCAATAGTCAATTTGGTAGAGGCATCCAAATCAGAACCAAATTTAGCGAAGGCTTCCAATTCACGGAACTGCGCTTGGTCCAACTTAAGTGTACCGGCCACTTTTTTCATTGACTTAATTTGGGCGTTACCACCTACCCGTGATACCGAAATACCTACGTTGATGGCCGGACGAATACCTGCGTTGAAGAGGTTCGACTCCAAGAAAATCTGACCGTCGGTAATAGAAATTACGTTGGTAGGGATATAAGCCGAAACGTCACCCGCTTGTGTTTCAATAATTGGAAGAGCGGTCAACGAACCACCACCTTTTACTTTAGATTTGAGTGATGGCGGCAAATCGTTCATATTTGAAGCGATTTCGTCGTTGTTGATTACCTTGGCGGCACGCTCCAACAAGCGGCTGTGTAGGTAGAATACGTCGCCAGGGTAAGCTTCACGTCCTGGAGGGCGACGAAGCAACAGCGACACGGTACGATAGGCTACGGCTTGCTTAGAAAGGTCATCATACACCACCAAAGCAGGACGGCCCGTATCACGGAAGTACTCACCAATGGCAGCACCCGTAAACGGCGCAAAGAATTGCATGGGAGCAGGATCGGCTGCCGGAGCGGCTACCACTACGGTGTAGGCCATAGCACCTGCTTTACGTAGCGTCTGCTCTACTTGCTTGATGGTAGAAGCTTTCTGACCACAAGCTACATAAATACAGAACACGGGCTGACCTTTATCGTAAAATTCTTTTTGATTAATAATGGTATCAATGGCAACGGCCGTTTTACCAGTTTGGCGGTCGCCGATAATCAATTCCCGCTGACCACGACCAATCGGAATCATGGCGTCAATTGCCTTGATTCCTGTTTGAAGTGGCTCAGTTACAGGC
Source organism: Spirosomataceae bacterium (assembly GCA_046329195.1). Lineage (GTDB taxonomy): Bacteria > Bacteroidota > Bacteroidia > Cytophagales > Spirosomataceae > JAXLVB01. The sequence continues at coordinate 2,029,184 of JAXLVB010000002.1, forward strand.
TGACGGAAGATTACCCCTGGGGCTTTGCGCTCCAATGGCATTTCGTACAACTCACCTGTAATCGGGCCGTTACCGTCGATGGGCTCGCCGAGGGTGTTTACAACACGACCTACGATACCATCACCTACTTTAATACCGGCGATTTCGTTGGTACGTTTTACGGTGTCACCTTCTTTAATCTCTGAAGAGTCCCCTAATAATACGGCACCTACGTTGTCTTCTTCGAGGTTAAGAGCCAAAGCTTTGAGCCCGTTTTCAAACACGAGCAATTCCCCTGCTTGTACTTTAGAAAGCCCGTAGATACGAGCCACACCGTCACCGATTTGGAGCACGGTACCTACCTCTTCAAGCTCAGCGGCTGATTTTGAGCCTGATAACTGCTCCCGGAGTATGGCTGACACCTCGTCTGGTCTGACAGAAACCATAATGTGTATTGGTTATTTGTTGTTCGTTAGTTGGGAAGGAAAATGCACGATGGCAAGCCCTTTGAATTCGGGTGCAAAATTAGAGATAAAATTTCACAATTCCACTCTAAACAAAAGAATTTCCATGAGAAAAATTAGATTTTTTTGAGGAATAACTTTTATGTGTTTCTTCTCGTAACCATTTATTCACAAACAAGTCTTCACTTCAAAAGCTTCGAGACTTTTTAATGCAAAAGGCGATTTTGAAGTCATAAATCTTACATTTGTAGGTGCGTAGCCTAACTTAGCTTTTTTCAACTTGATAAAGTACGAAGACTAATCTTTGAAAATTGATACCGTCTGGCTCTACGTTAACATTTTGCCTCCTTGTGTTTAAACAATATTGATTTAGCATTTTTCCATGAAAAATAAGCTCTTGTTTTGTACGCTCTCGACTAAATCACTTTTGCAGTTGGTTCTACTTCTAATGATGTACTTTGGGTTGTTTCAAATTACGTTGGCACAAACCGACCCCATCAGCATTGCAGTGGCTCGTACGAAATCACTCAATACCGTTGTGACAGTGGCAGGTAGAGTCACCGTTGGAAACCAATTTAACAATTTAGTCTATATTCAGGACCAAACGGGTGGTATCCCTGTTTTTGGCACGTCTATCGCCAGTGCATTGACAATCGGCGACTCTGTGGTGGTGAAAGGGCCTATTTCAACGTTCAATCAACAGCTCCAAATCGGAACAGCTGGACAAACATTTACCAAAGTCAACGTAGCCAAACGAATTGTAAGTCCCAAGGTAATCACCTTGGCCGAAGCCGCCGCCAATGAGGGAATGTTGGTGAGTATTCAGAACGTTGCCTTTGCAGAAAAAAGCTTTGTTTTTACACCTAATTCCAATTATGCCATTAGTGCCAATGGTCAAACTGGTGAGCTCCGCATCAATGCCTTTGTTAATTTGGTAGGCCGAACCAAACCTCAGTCTGCCGTTACAACCACAGGTGTAATGGGGCGATTCAATAGTATTTATCAACTACTGCCTCGTTTTATAGAAGACTTGCCTGGCACAACCGAGTATGTAGTGGCGGCCTCCAACATCGCTCGAAGTAAGACCTTCAACGTAGCCACTTGGAACATGAACTGGTTTGGCAACACTTCAAATGGCCCGACTGACGAGACGCTGCAACAAAACAATGCAAAAGTGGTCTTGGATAGCTTAAAAGCTGATTTATATGTAGTAGAAGAGGTGGCCAATTTGCCTGCATTTCGAAGTTTAGTAGCTAAGCTGAGCGGCTATAAAGGTTTTTGTGCAACTTCGGTTTCACAAGTAGGAAATTTGGACGATAACCAGCGAGTTTGTTTTATATACAGAACGGCAGTGGTTGATTCGGTTGGAGCAAAAGTACTTTTGAAAGGAGCCAACAACTTACCCAACTATCCTGAAAATAAGCCTGAACAGTTTTGGGCTTCGGGGCGATTACCTTTTTTGTTCATTTGCGATGCCACGATTCAAGGCGTCAAAAAACGACTTCATGTAGTAGGTATTCATGCCCGTGCCAATACGGGTACTACACTTGCTGAAAATGAATTGAAATATCGCCAACGCCGATACGATGTAGAAGTGTTGAAAGATACGCTTGATGCCCAATATAAATCGGCCAATGTGTTGCTGGTAGGTGATTATAACGACGACGTGGACGAAACCGTTTCGGACATTACCTCTACTAAAGAGAGCAGTTATATCAAGATGGTGCAAGACACCGCTAATTATCAGCCTATTACAAAAGCCTTGAGTGATGCTGGTTTTCGTACCTATCTCACCTATGGCAATGTAATTGACCATATCACAGTGTCCAAAAATTTAAAATCGGCCTATTTGAAAAATTCGGCAGGTGTTGAGTTAGCCTTTCGATACATTACTAATTACGCTACTACCACCTCTGATCACATCCCAGTAGTAGCTCGTTTTGACCTTGGGTTACCTATTACAGCCCTCCATCCTACGCTCTCGCAAGAGGTCGTTGTGTTTCCAAATCCTACCAATGGAGCACTCCGTTGGACCAATTCCACTCCTTTTCAAGAAGCCAGAATTTATAGCCTTACTGGAATTCTAATTAGTCAAAATACCCTTGTCAGTCAGGACATTGACTTATCGGTGTTACCAACGGGCACGTACTTGGTCGAATTGCGAGCTGGTGATGGGGTGTCGGTTCGTCGCTTAGTCTGGAAGCAATGATACGGCTATCGGCCTGCTTCCATTCCACTTTGCCCAAGGAGTTTGGTCAAATCACCGCTTTTTAGAATAGCGTCGTCGCTGATGGAATAAAACACACTGTTTAGCTCTACAATGTGATGGTTGATGTGATGAATCGCAAACTTTGGGGCAATAATAGTATCGCCATTCACTACCGTATTTGAGGGCTTTTGTTTTTCATCATCACTCATCAGGTACTTTCCTGAAGTAGTCAGGTAATCGTAAATTTCGATTTGAATACCTTTATACTCTAAGAAAAACTTGAGGTTGTTTTCGGCATTTTTCTTCAAATTAAACACATTCAGCACCGAGCCATAGAGCGTAGTAAAAATCCCCATGGTCACGAAAAAGGTTTTGATTTTCAGATTGGCTTGCGACCACCCCAAATTGGCGATATAAGCCAACAGCCCACCGATAAGCACGGAGGCAAGCAATGCACAGGTAGTGATGGCAAAATACAACGCATAGAAGCGAGAGAGCATTCCTTCGTGATAGTCTTTCTTGGTCTGAAGGTAAAAATACTGGTTTCGGATGGTTGCTAGTTCTTCGTTACTTAAAAATGTGGCTTGCTTTGCCGTCACAAACGGAACACGGTCAATATGCTTACTCATAGTGGTATCTGCGGCTTTAAATGCCGTTTGATAATCGGCTTTGAAGCGTTGTTTTGCTACCACCATCATCATCAAAAACAAACCAACATTGAATAACGCACAGGCCAAAACCATAAATGCCAAGGGACGGGATTTCTGAATCCCCTGAATAGTTGAAAAGAAATTGTTCATCAGAAGAGAGGTTTAGAAAGGTTCACAACAAAGATGGTATTTTTTATGAAAGATTTTTAGCGTAAAAACACCTATTTTTATCTACTAAATCACCTCGCTAACACAATTTGCTTGTATCTTTTCGTTAATGGATTCACTAACGAATCTAAAAAAATCCTATTTTCGCAGATTCACGTTCAAAAAAACAATTCATGAAAAAAACAGTAGTCCTTTTTTTAGCTATTGCCCCTTTTGTAGCATTTAGTCAAAATAAACCAGCATCCAAGCCTACCCCAAAGCCCTCTACCACTCCAGCAGCAGCCCCTGCTCCTGCCAATCCTATCAAAAACGGCATTGATTCGGTAAGTTATGCCATCGGAGTGAGTATTGCATCAAACCTAAAGCAACAAGGTTTTGCAGACATCAACCTTGCTGCTATGCAAAAAGCCATGGACGATGTGCTCAAGAGCAAGCCGACTATCATTGACCTTCAACAATGTAACTCGGTGATACAGAATTTTTTTCAGGCTCAGCAGGCTAAAAAATACGCCACTGTAAAAACCGCCAGTCAGAAATTTTTGGTAGAAAACAAAACCAAGCCAGGCGTTGTTACGTTGCCAAGTGGCTTGCAGTATCAGGTTATGAAGGCAGGCGATGGACCAAAGCCTACTACCGCCGACCGGGTGAAAGTACATTATCATGGTACACTCATTGATGGGACGGTGTTTGATAGCTCTGTCCAACGCAACGAGCCAGCTGTTTTTGGGGTAACCCAAGTGATTCAAGGATGGGTTGAAGCCCTCCAATTGATGCCCGTAGGCTCAAAGTGGAAGTTATTCATCCCCTACCAAATGGCCTACGGCGAACAAGGTTCTGGAAATATTCCACCGTTTTCGACGTTAGTCTTTGAAGTAGAACTACTCGGAATTGAGAAATAAATTGATACCTGCTATGAAAAAGTACTTGTTGAGTTTTTTGCCTTTTTTGATGTTGAGTCTTGAGCCAAGTATTCCATCTCATTCGGCTCATACTAAAGCCAATCCGGGCGATTTAATCCCCTCGGTTTCTCAAGCTCAAGTGAGTCGCTTTGTGACTCAAATCTTGACCAGTTACCATTACCGAAAAGTAAATTTAGGTGATTCGTTGTCGTCTAAAGTGTATGACAATTACCTCAAGTTTATGGATAATGGCAAAAACTATTTGTTAGCCTCTGATGTGCAAGGCTTTGAAAAATACCGCTATAGCCTTGACGATTTCTTGCGGCAGGGTGATTTGACAGCGGCCTTTGACATGTACAACACCTTGCTTCGCCGAATCAAAGCTCGAAATCAGTTTGTGGCGCAAACCTTAGAAAAACCCTTTGATTTTTCTAAAGACGAAACGTTTGATACCAATCGAGAAAAAGCACAATGGGCAAAAAGTGAGCAAGAATTGGACGATGTCTGGTATAAAATCTTAAAAAATCAGGCACTTGAACTCAAGCTTGGCAACAAAGCAGATACTGCGATTACGAAGTTGCTGAAGGATAGATACAAGCTCTTTGATAAGCAAATAGCTAAAGTGAAGAGCGAAGACGTATTCAATGCCTTTATGAACTCTTTTACGGAGTGCGTTGACCCCCATACGGCTTATTTTATTCCGAAAACCGCTGGGAATTTCAACATGGAAATGAGCCAATCGTTTGAAGGCATTGGGGCCACGCTACGCAATGAAGGCGACTACGTAAAAGTAGTTGATTTGCTCCCCGGCCCTGCTATGAAAAGTGGTCTGGTACAAAAAGAAGATAAGTTGTTGGCTGTAGGGCAAGGCGATAATGGCCCAATGGTGGACGTTGTAGGCTGGTTTACAGACGAAGTTGTTCAACTAATCCGTGGCCCTAAAGGCACTACGGTACGCTTGAGTCTTCAAAGTGCCGATGCCCTGCCGGGTGCTCCGCCTAAAGAAATCAAATTGGTTCGTGATAAAATCAAGATTGAAGAACAAAGAGCCAAAGCAGAAGTAGTCCCAATTACCGAAAACGGTAAAACCTACAACCTTGGTGTGATTTCGCTTCCGTTGTTTTACAGAGATTTTTCGGGGGCTTCTCGCCAAGAAAAGGACTATAGTAGTACCACCCGAGACGTCCAAAAACTTATCCAAAAACTTACTGCCGAAAACAAGATTGATGGGTTAGTTATGGATTTGCGCAACAATGGGGGTGGCTCATTGGTAGAGGCTATCAACCTAACGGGTTTGTTTATCTCTCAAGGTCCTGTAGTGCAAGTTCGAGATGCCGAAGGCAGCATTGAAGTGGACAAAGACGATGACCCAGCGGTGGTTTATTCTGGTCCGCTGGCAGTCTTGGTCAATCGGTTTAGTGCTTCTGCTTCTGAGATTTTTGCAGGAGCTATCCAAGACTATCACCGAGGTATTGTGGTCGGAGAGCAAACGTTTGGCAAAGGTACTGTTCAGAGTATGATTGATTTGACCAATTTCTTGCCAAAAGACGTAGAAAAACCTGGGCAACTCAACCTAACTCGTGCCAAATTTTATCGGATTACCGGTAGCAGTACCCAGCACAAAGGCGTTACGCCTGACATTCAGTTACCATCGGGCTTTGATGCCGACAAGTTTGGCGAAAGTGCCGAGCCAAGTGCTTTGCCTTGGGACCAAATCAAAGCTACGTCATATAATCAGTATCAGGACGTTGACGACAAAATTTTGGTAAAAATCAGAGAACAGTACACCCAACGCTTGAAATCAGACCCAGAATTGAAAAAATTAGCGGAAGATTTTGTTGAATTTAAGAAGGCACGTGAAAAAACTGTTGTATCTTTGCAAGAGACCAAACGCCGATTAGAGCGGGAAGAACAAGAAAAGAAACGCTTGGCTCTGAACAAATCAACGGCTGGTGCAGCGTCTGCCTCTGAAGATGGTGACACTCCTGACGACACTCGTACAGCCAGTGCAAACACGCCAAAAGCTAAGCTTGACAAAGACGTTTACCTCAAAGAATGTGGTCGGGTACTCGCTGATTTGATTGCACTTCATAAATAGAATTTTCTTCACAGCTCCATCTATATAAATTTAGGATGCCGCCTCACAGCGGCATCTTTTTTTGTTTCTCACAAACAGTTTCAGTATTTTTAAAAATCCAGTTTGGCAAGATTCAAGACATTAATTTTATTTGTAAAAAACCTCTAAACTCTATTTCATGGCAGCACTACCATCGTCGTCACCAGCACCTCTTCAAGAAGGAAATGCCGGCAATCGTTACCTTGTTCCGTTTATCTTAGTAACCAGCCTCTTTTTCTTGTGGGCATTTGTCCATAATCTCGAACCCATCCTGATTCCACACCTCAAAAAAGCCTGCCAACTCACCGACCTCCAGTCGGCGCTGATTGACTCGGCAGTTTATTTGGGTTATTTTATCATGGCTATACCCGCTGGTTTGGTCATGAAAAAATATGGCTATAAAAAAGGTATTCTCGTGGGGTTGCTTCTGTATGCGCTTGGTGCCTTTTTGTTTTATCCTGCCGCTGACACTAGAGTATATCTATGGTTTTTGGGAGCATTGTTTATCATCGCCTCTGGATGTGCTTTTTTGGAAACAGCTGCCAATCCATATGTCACCATTTTGGGTGATGCCGACTCTGCCACCACACGCCTCAACTTGAGCCAATCGTTCAATGGCTTGGGGGCATTTATTGCACCTGTATTAGGTGGACAGTTGATTTTGAGCGGCATCGAACATTCTAAAGAGGAGTTAGCAGGCATGTCATCAGAGCAACTTAGTCAATACCTACAAAGCGAAGCCGATAGTGTCAAGATGCCCTATATCGTCATTGGTTTGGTAGTTCTGGCCGTAGCAGGTCTTATTTACGTAACTCAAATGCCCGAAGTGCCTAAAAGTAACGATAGTTCAAAATCAAGCTCTATCAGTAGTGTACTCAAAATTAAGCACTTATCATGGGGAGTTATTGCTCAATTCTTTTATGTAGGTGCACAAGTCTGCGTAACGAGTTTCTTCATTCGCTTTGCTAAATTTACCAATGATACACCTGAAAAAGAAGCCGCTGCTTGGCTGGGCATAGCTATGTTAGGCTTTATGATTGGTCGCTTTGTGGGTACATTCTTAACTCGATTCTTAAGCGCCAATCGTTTGCTGACGATTTATGCCCTTTGTAGCATTTTGCTCTTGGCTGTAGCTTGCTTATGGAAATCCGAGATGGCCGTTTGGGCCTTAATGACCGTGCCTTTTTTTGAGTCAATCATGTTTCCAACTATTTTCTCGTTGGCTATCAAAGACTTAAAAGAACACACCGAATTAGGCTCGTCGCTGGTGGTGATGTCCATTGCGGGGGGGGCTTTATTTCCGTTGATAATGGGCTGGATTTCAGACCAATCCAATATCCAAATGGCTTACATTGTACCGTTGATTTGTTTTTTTGTGATTGTATATTATGGCTTGATAGGCTACAAACCCCGTCCAGAATCGGCCTAACGGAACATTCATCGTAGCTTCGTTGTTTTTGACCTAAAACTCTTTCTATGTCATGAAAGCAATCGCTGAACGCATCAGACAGTTTCGCCTTCAAAAAGGCTATTCACAAGAAAATATGGCCGATTTGTTGGGGCTTTCAACTACTGCCTATGGCGACATCGAACGGGGCAAGGCCAGTGTTAGCATCCAGCGTTTGCAAGCTATTGCCGAAATCTTAGGAACCGACCTTTCCAGTTTGTTAGGCATTAGCCCCGTTGTTAGTGACCATGAATTCTTAAAACTCAATGCCAAAATTGAAGTGCTGGCTCTTGAAAATCAACTACTTCGCCAACACAATGAACAGTTAAAATTACAACTTGAGCGTCAGCTTTCGCTCGAAATCATCGGTCAAATCCAGCGTAATCAAATTGGATTTGGACAACGTACAGAAACGCCAGAAACCAAATAGCGAGCAGAACGATGCGCTCCAAAACAAAAACAGCGAGGCTCTCACCTCGCTGTTTTTGTTTTGTTACTATTGCTTTTAGTGGTCATGGTGATGATCGTGGTCATGATCATGCTCCTCGGCACCAACACCACTTAATTTTTTAAATTCATCGACCTCGATCGCCTTTACTTCTACTTTGGCGTTTTGTTGGATTACCTCCATCACCTTGTTTACATACACACGGTTGAAGATGTTCATGTAGTTTTTGCCATCTTTTTCTTTCAAGTAGTTTTGAGCCACTCGCTTAATGATGTCTTCCATACCATTATCTTCTCCACCGTAGATACCAAACTGCGACCGAATCATCGCCTCGGCAGTAGCGTCAATCTCTTCTTTTGCCACGTTGACATCAGCCGACTCAGCAATGCGGTTACGAATCAAAGTCCAACGCAAATCCGAAGCAAAAGCATTATAATCTTTTTCGATTTCTTCTTCGGTGAATTTACCTTCGTTTGCTACCAACAACCACCGCTTCAAAAACGCATCGGGGAGTTCGATGTTGATGTTGTCTAACAACATTTTTTGTAGGTCATCTTTCAACACATAGTCAGCCTCACGATTGTAGTTTTCTTGGATAATAGTCGCTAACTGCGCTCTAAAGTCCTCTTCAGAACTAGCCTTACCTTGACCCAATACTTTATCAAAAAACTCTTGGTTAAGCTCAGCCTCTTGCTGACGAGTGATGTCTTCAATTTCAAAATGAAACTCACCTTGCAACGCTGCTAATTCATCGCCTTTTTTAGAAGTAGCTAGTTCCAACGAGCGTTCTTCTTTGAAAAGTTTTTGAATATCTACTACTACTGTATCTCCTTTTTTCGCACCCACTAGCACTTTCAGCGCCTCGTCGGTTACTTGTTTGGTAGGGATACCCGTTTTTTCGTTGAAATCACCCTGAATCAAGTGGCCATATACCAAGTCGCCAAGAGCCACCTCTTCTACGTGGTTGTGTTCACCAAAACGCACCTTTAGGTCTTCGATGGTTTTATTGATTTCTTCGTCAGTTGCCTGAATAGAATACGAAGTTACGGCTGGAAGACTGTCAAAATCAATGTTAAATTCTGAAGCCAAACCAAGATCATATTCAAATTCAAACTCTTTTTGAGTGTCGAAGTCAATTTCGTTTTGGCTTTGGCTTGGAAGTGGATCACCAACCACTGGCAGTTTGTTGTTCCTAATATAATCGTTCAAGGCGTGGCTGAGCATGTGATTGATTTCTTCAACCAAAATACCTTTACCATATAATTTTTGAACCAACCCAGTAGGAACTTTACCAGGGCGGAAACCTTTCATAACGGCTTTTTGGCTATATTCTTTGATTTTTTTATCAACTTTCGACTGATAGTCAGCAGGTGACAAGGCCACTTTCAACGAAGCGTTGGTGGCACTGCTTTTTTCTAACGTAACGTTCATGGTTTACTTTCGTATTCGTAAGTTATGAGTCGTCAGGGCAGGAATTGCTCCGACGAAAGAAAAAAAGAGGAAACTACCTAAAAACAAAGCCCTCAAAACCGTGAGGATTGAGGGCTTTTTCAGGAATGACAAGAGTGGTTTCACTGCCAACGGCCCACTGCGTACGGGCGGAGAGACTCGAACTCTCATGCCTTGCGGCGCCAGATCCTAAGTCTGGTACGTCTACCAATTTCGCCACGCCCGTAAATTGGAGTGCAAAGGTAGCAACAATCTATACAAGTTCAAATTTTTAAATGAAAAACTTTTAAAGAAATTAGGTCTTGGTTTTTCAAGACGTTTATCTGCTTCTATATTCACTTCTACTCTAACGCCGTGGTTTCAGAAACGTTATAGGTCATCAAACCAATGGTCATTAAGATGCTCGTTGCAATAATCACAAATAGAATAATACCCTCATTAAAAGCCCCTAATTGCAAAGCTGAAGGGATTTTATAAAACAACAGAATGGTTATCAAACCCCGAGGCATCAAAAATAACTCAGGTAAAACTGCAGACTTCAAAAAAAGTTGTAAGTACAGAAATCGAATTACGACCAAGCAAAACACTACTAATGAACCAACAAAAATGACTTCAGGGTCGGCTAACACACTAATATTCAGCGAATATCCAAATAGAAAAAAAAAGAATGTTCGTATCAGAAATGATGTTTCGGCGGTAATTAGCTTTAGGTTTTCTAGTAGTGGTTCGATAATAGCTGGACGCAGATATTTATCTGTGCGAAGTCGTTTAGTGAACAGATGCGTATTGTTGATGATAATACCGAATACCAATATTAATAATAAGGAAGGCAAATGGGCCATTTTGCCCAATGCGTATAGCAATACGAGGATTGAGAACAATAAGAAAAACTTTACCTGAATAGTAATTCGATAAAGGATGGCAAGTAATACAAAAGAAATACCCAGCGAAATTAGAAGTGAATATACAATATTAAGACTAAACAAGGCCATAGACTGCCAACCTATTTGTTCATTTTGGAGAGTGAGATAGTTAAAAAAGATAATACCGATGATGTCTGAAAACGATGATTCATAAATAGTAAACTCTCGTTTTTCGGCCGTTAAATGCTGAATACTCGGTATTACAATAGCGCTACTGATGATAGAAAGCGGAGTGGCATACACCAAGCAATTGACAAAGGGCGTATCTAACCAGTAACTTAGTAAACCCGCAATAAGTAGCATTGACATCACCAAAATCAACAATGCTGCACCAAACGACTGACGTATCAATTTGATTTTGTCACGAGAAACGTGTAAGTCAAGGGCAGCTTCTAAGACAATTACTACCAATCCTACGGTACCTAGCATCTCGATAAGAATGGGCGTAACCTTGAACAAAAAGCCATTGTATTCAAACAAGATACGCAACCCTACTCCACTGGCCAGTAGAATTAATGCCGATGGAATACGGGTATAGCGACTCATTACGTTAAAAATATATGAAGCAATCACTAAGCCGCTTATTATCAATAAGTTTAGGTATGTACTCATAATAAAACAAATTAAAACTCTATCCTAAAGTTATCCTTCATCCAATTGATATAAACGATAAAGCACGGACTGGAGAGTGTACTCAAAAACTTAAAGATTACTTGCATGTGTTCAAGTCTGGATTTGAACACATGCACTACTCAAAACCATTACTTTAAGACATACCAATCTCATCCAACATCATTGCTAATGCCTGACTGTTTGATTATCATCATCCAGCTTTTACTCACCCATCCTTGCAAACGAATTCAGAATGAGGCCATGATACACCTGCCAGAATTTTTTAAGACACCACCGCTTTAAAGCCGGCAGCTGTAATGGAGCACACGAGCGAATTGCTTTGCGAAGTTCTCGTTCAAAGAGAAAAGAGGAGAAACTTACTTTTTTGAGGATTAATTTGCAGTAATCGAAAGTTGAAATCCGATTTTTGCGTTTCATAAGCGAATAGATTTAAATGAGGTAACAGGATTCACACAAAATAATGGCGCTTCGTCCAACCGCCAAAGCGCCATTATCAAACCCACCTAACTGTTGAAATGTAATGTCACCTTTGTACCAAGTGATGATACAAATTAAGGGTGGAGTTCTTAAACCCACGTTAAAATCAGATTAAAAAAAAATTAGAAATTTAGTGGCAAGGCTTTTCGATACCTAATTACCGAATTTATGTGTAAAGTTGACACATAATAATTTGAAAGCCAAGCTACTAAACTTGGCAAAAAGTTGTCTCTACTATCACTACCCCACTGGTAAAACGACAGTAAAAATGGTGGATTTATTGGGTACAGAATCTACCTTAATTTTACCCAAATGAAGCTTGATGATTCGCTCAACCAGCGATAGTCCAATCCCATAGCCACGAATCAGATTGGCGTTGTTGCCTCGATAAAACGGCTGGAAAATATACGGAAGTTGTTCGTTTGGGATTCCCTCTCCGCCATTCGAGAAAATCAGGGTCATTTCTTTTGGGGCAGGCGTAAAGCGCACACGGACGGTACGGTCAGGCGAAAACTTACAGGCGTTTTCCATTAAGTTCCGGAAGGCAGTACCCAACAAGGCTTCGTTTCCTTTGACACACAGTTGGGCTTCGTCTTCGGGCAAGTTGTCCAACTCTAATTGCACTTGGTAACCTTGCTTCACTTGGGTGAGCGTGTCACGGGCGTTCCAGAGTACATCATCAATCCGAACGTCGTCAAACAGCACGTCGGGTTTGTCTGCGGTGATTTTGGCTAATTCTAGCAGTGAATTGGAGAGTTGCGAAAGCTCTTGCACGTCTTCAAGCACCGAGGCCAGCGTACGGCGATAAGCCTCTGGTTGGCGTTCGTTCATCAAACTCACCTCTAGTTGCGAGCTAATCTTGGTAAGTGGATTTTTGAGTTCGTGTGAGACGTTGGCTACAAAGGTTTTTTGAAGTCGAAAGGCATTTTCAATACGCCCCAGCAGGTTGTTGAAGGTCTGTATCAATTTCCCGATTTCATCTTCGTATTTGCTCTCGATAAGCCTTCGGTCGAGGCTGGAGGGTACAATTCTGTTTACTTGCTCAATCACATCCGAAATGGGCTGTAAGGCTCGCCGAGAGAACATTCGCCCCAAAATGGCCACAATCCCCACTACCCCAATCAAGATAAACAGCATGATGTCACGAAGGGTATTTAGAATGTATTCACCGTAGGCATCAGAAGCTCCTGCCAAAATCACAAAGCCTTTTTCTTTGTTGCCATACCGCAGCCCTATCATGGCAAACTCGCCTTGATGAAAGCGTTTTTCGTCGGTTTGTCTGATTTCTTCCAACAATTGATGGGTAGTCAAAAAGCCAATCGAATCATTGCTAGTGTAAATCTTTTCGTCTTCGTAGTTGTAAATCGTGATGTTTTCTTTGTAGAGAACATCTCGGTTGCGTCGGTCAATGGTTTTGAGGAGAGACAAATCCACTTCATCCACTTTCAAGAACAGTTCGGCAGTGGTAACAGCTCGGTTTTTAAGACGCTGAAAAAATCGGTCTTCAATGTAGAGGTACGTGTAGAAATAAATAATCAGAAACGACACCAATAAGATAGCCGTAACCAGCAAGGTAAACTGAATGGTAAGTCGGGTTCTGATTTGCATAATACGCTAAGTCAAAGAAGTCGAGGGGTCAAGATAGTCGAGAAAAGTTGATGTATAAATGGCTGTAAATCAGCGATATGGCAAAACGTTTTTTCTTGTCGGTGGATGCCTTATTCAGTACGTAGTACATAGCCCATTCCAAACTGCGTATGAATGAGCTTTTGGGGAAAATCTTTGTCAATTTTCTTACGTAAGTAATTGACATACACCTCAATCACATTGGTGCTCATATCAAAGTGAATATCCCATACTTTTTCGGCAATTTCAGCTTTTGAAATGACTTTTCCTTGATTGCGAATGAAGTATTCCATCAGAGCAAACTCTTTGGCTGTGAGGTTAATACGGTGTCCTGCCCGCATGACTGTTTTGGCATCAAGGTCCATTTCTATATCTGCAAAACGAAGAACATTAGACGTCATCACGGTGGCAGTGTAGCGCTTGGTCAAAGCTCGTATGCGGGCCAATAGTTCCTTAAACTCAAAAGGTTTGACCAAATAATCGTCTGCACCGGCATCGAAGCCCGTGATTTTGTCGTCAGTAGCGCCTAAAGCTGTTAGCATGAGAAGTGGCGTTTGTACTCCACTGGCACGAAGTTCTTTACAGAGCTCGATACCATTGAGCCCGGGTAAAATAATATCCGTCACAATCAAGCTATACAAATTACGCATAGCTAACTGTTTAGCTATCAGGCCATCGTAAGCAATATCCACCTCAAACTGATGTTCTTCCAACCCTTGCTTAATCGAATGCAGCGTTTTGGGTTCGTCTTCTACAACTAATATTTTCACGAGAATAATCGGTTTCTTTTCCAAAAGTAACGAATCTTTTGAAGATACTGGGGTGTTGAGGAGCGCAATCCTGATTATTTCGTTGGTTGCCATCGGTAATTACCTCCCTTGAAAACTACAAAAGCAAAAACTTTTCAATTTTTTTACATTTTCGTTACACATCATTCATTTTTTGATTAACTTGAAATTATTCCGCTGCGCTACGGCGTTGGCGTTATGCTCTATTGACACAAACCACAAGCTTAAGCTACTCAGTATTAGATGAAAACAGAAATTTCGCCTGTTATTGATCTTCAACAAGAACGATTAGAGATTCTCAAGCGCTATAAAAAACTGCTCAAAGCAGCCAAGCCGTATCTGAAAGACAACGATGCCAAATTGATTAAGAAGGCATTTTATATGTCGGCAGAGGCGCACAAAGAGATGAGGCGCAAGTCGGGCGAACCGTATATTTACCACCCGCTGGCAGTTGCTCAAATCTGTGTTGAAGAAATTGGTCTTGGCACCACTTCTATTGTATGTGCCTTACTGCACGACGTGGTGGAAGACACCGACATGGAACTGAGTGAAATCGAGCGGCATTTTGGCCCTAAAGCTGCCAAAATCATTGATGGGCTTACCAAAATTTCAGGTGTTTTTGAGTATGGGACCTCACAGCAGGCCGAAAATTTTCGAAAAATGCTGTTGACGCTTTCAGACGACATTCGAGTAATTTTGATAAAACTAGCCGACCGCCTGCACAATATGCGTACGCTTAATAGCATGGCGCAAGAAAAGCAGCTAAAAATCGCTTCTGAAACGCTCTATCTGTATGCGCCATTAGCACACCGATTAGGTCTGCACGCCATCAAAACCGAACTCGAAGACCTTTGTTTAAAATACACAGAGCCCGAAATCTACAAAGAGATTGCCAAAAAATTGCGAGAGACCAAAATGACTCGCAATCGGTTTATCTCGACGTTCATCAAGCCAATAGAGCAGGGCTTGAAAGCTACTCACCTCAAGCATGTCATTAAGGGACGCCCCAAATCTATTTATTCGATTTATAACAAAATCAAGAAATCGAGCACTCCCTTTGAAGAAATCTATGACTTGTTTGCGATTCGTATTATCCTAGATGTACCTCGTGACCAAGAAAAAGCCGCTTGTTGGCAGGTATATAGCGTTGTAACCGACCACTATCGCCCCAACCCCGACCGCCTCAAAGACTTTATCTCGAACCCCAAATCAAATGGATACGAGTCGCTGCACACCACGGTGATGAGCGAAAGTAACAACCAAGGCCGATGGGTAGAAGTGCAAATCAGGTCGGTACGTATGGACGAAATTGCCGAAAAAGGTTTTGCAGCACACTGGAAATACAAAGGCAACGACACTCGGCAGTCGGAGGCGTTTGAAAGTTGGCTTAGTCAGATTCGGGAAGCCATCGAAAACAACGACAAGAGCAAGTCGGCAGTAGAGTTTGTAGATGAGCTCCGCAGCAGCCTGTATCAAGAAGAAGTCTTTGTGTTTACGCCCAAAGGCAAGCTGATTGTCTTGCAAAACGGGGCTACTGCGCTTGATTTTGGTTTTGAGATTCACTCGCAAGTAGGTGCTCGCTGCATTGGAGCCAAAATCAACGGAAAATTGGAGTCTATCAACCACGTTTTGAAAAATGGCGACCAAGTTGAGATTTTGACCTCCAACAAACAAAAGCCCTCAGAAGATTGGCTGCGCTTTGTGGTAACTACTAAGGCCAGAGCCCGCATCAAAGAATACCTCAGAGAAGAACGTAAACTCTACGGGGTACAAGGCAAAGAGATCATCGAACACCGCCTCAAAATTATGGGCGCTGGCTACCTCACGCTGGAGGTGACCAACCAGCTGAGGGCGTATTTCAACGCCAAGGATGCTACCGATTTGTTTTATCGCTTTGGCAAAGGGTACATCCAGCCCGAAGAGCTCAAGCGCTGGAAAACCGACCGAGAAATGCACGAACGCAAACAGGCTGAAAAATCAATTAGTCAGCCGATTGTGGATTCAAAGTCATTCTCGAAAGCCATCAAAAAAGTACACAAAGACGGTAGTGACCACTTGCTCATTGGCGAAGACATGGACAAAGTGGATTACACCTTGGCCAAGTGTTGCAACCCTATCCCTGGCGACGATGTGTTTGGTTTTGTAACCGTCAACGAGGGTATCAAAGTCCACCGCACCAGTTGTTCCAATGCTACGGAGCTCCTGTCTCGTCATGGCGACAGGGTAATAAAAGCCCGCTGGGCTTCGGAGGTAGATGCCTCATTTACAGCCAATTTGATTATTCGAGGTACTGACCGAGTGGGTCTTGTTAATGACGTCACCAAAGTTATTTCAGCCGAATTGAAGGTCAATATTATCAACCTCAATATTGGCGTGAAAGATGGAATTTTTGAAGGGAATATTGGGTTATCGGTTCATGACACCCACCACCTTGACTTGCTGGTACACAAATTAGAAACCGTGTCAGGCGTGGTTAAAGTTTCACGGGTTGATTAACATAAGCGTACTTTACAACATCAACTCAACCCTGTGCACAATCATTATTCGTCGGGTTGTAGGCAGATAACTTCTGTTGAATAGATACTTAATCAGCAGATAACTGTATCTTTGCGCCCTGAATCATCTTTGCTATGATGACTGCTGTATCTCAGTTGGATAACGTTCGGAAAATTTTCACAGCCTTTCTCGAAAATAAGGGGCTCCGCAAGACCCCCGAACGCTTTGCCATTTTAGAGGAAATCTACTCTCGTAACGACCATTTCGACGTAGAAGAACTGTATATTTCAATGAAAAATAAGAAATATCAGGTCTCCAGAGCCACGGTTTACAACACCCTCGACGTGCTGGTAGAGTGCGATTTGGTAACCAAACACCAGTTTGGAAAAAATCAGGCTCAATACGAAAAATCGTACGGTCGCAAACAGCACGACCACCTCATCTGCACGGACTGCCACCAAGTGACAGAGTTTTGTGACCCACGGGTACAAAACATCCAAAAAATGGTGGGCGATATGATGGAGTTCAACATCATGCACCACAGTTTGATTTTTTACGGCTCTTGCACCAAACTCAACTGCGAAAACAAAGCCAAATTAGCCTGATGATTTCTCAACCCATAGTCAACTGGACTTTTTCACAAATGCAGGAATATCTTCCCGCTGATGTGGGCTATGAGTTAATCAATGATGAACTCTTCAAAATGCCAACTCCCAGTGCAATTCATCAAGAAATCTCTGCTAATTTAGACTTCTTGATGCAAAGCTTTGTTCGCCACAACCAGCTCGGCAAACTCTTTACAGCACCCTTAGATGTTCTCTTAGATTCAACTACCGTTGTAGAACCTGACTTATTTTTTATTGAAAACTCAAAGCGTTCTATCATCAAGCAGCATGTAGAAGGAGTACCCGATTTGGTAGTTGAAATCATCTCACCATCATCTTACATTAGAGATACCATCACCAAAAAAGAACTTTACGAACGTTTTGGTATCAAAGAATATTGGTTAATTGACCCTGCCAATCAGGTGATTGAAGTATTTGTATTAGAAAATGGTAAATTCCAACTTCATAATTATGCCGTCGAAACAGGCATCGTACGCTCGGTAGTGCTAGAAGGATTTGAAGCCGAAGCGCATGACATTCTTGTTCATAACTGATTTATCCACACATTCACTTTTTCTATAATGCCAGTTGATGTTTTATTAGGTTTACAGTGGGGCGACGAAGGCAAAGGCAAAATCGTTGACGTGCTTGCCCCTCAGTACCAAGTAGTTGCTCGTTTTCAAGGCGGCCCAAACGCCGGCCATACGCTCGAATTCGATGGATTCAAGCACGTGTTACATCAGATCCCGTCTGGAATTTTCCGTGCCGATTGCCAAAATATCATTGGCAATGGCGTGGTGCTTGATCCTATCATTTTTCGCAAAGAAATTGAGGGCTTAGCTAAATATAACCTAAACCTTAAGGCCAACCTGTTTATTTCTAAAAAAGCCTCCATCATTTTGCCTACCCACCGGGTGCTAGATGCTGCTTACGAAGCAGCCAAGGGCGCTTCTAAGATTGGCTCTACGCTTAAAGGCATTGGCCCTACCTACACCGACAAAATTTCTCGGCAAGGGCTTCGGGTAGGCGATATTCTTTCGGCCAATTTCAAAGAGAAATACGATTCGTTAGTTGAGAAACACCGCACTATTCTGAGTATTTATCAGTACGAATACGACCTCACAGCTGCCGAGACTGAGTTTTTTGAAGCGGTGGAGTTCATGAAGCAATTCAATATTGTTGACTCCGAATACCTTGTTAATCAAGCACTTCAATCTGGAAAGAGTATTTTGGGCGAAGGTGCACAAGGCTCTTTACTGGATGTTGACTTTGGCTCATATCCCTTTGTAACCAGCAGCACTACCATGGCTGCTGGTGCTTGTACAGGCTTGGGTGTGGCTCCACGTAACTTAGGCGAAGTGTATGGGATTTTCAAAGCCTATGCCACACGGGTAGGCTCTGGGCCGTTTCCGACCGAACTCTCGGACGAAACGGGCGAACGGATGCGCCAAGAAGGTCGTGAATTTGGCTCTACTACGGGCCGCCCACGCCGATGCGGTTGGATTGACTTGCCAACTCTCAAGTATGCCATGATGATTAACGGCGTATCGCAATTGGTGATGATGAAGGTAGATGTCTTGAATATTTTTGAAGAAATCAAAGTCTGTACTCATTATCAACTGCCCAATGGCACACTAACCGACCAGCTTCCGCATGACCTCAACGACACCGAAGTAACGCCTGTTTATCAGACACTTAAAGGCTGGAATACTTCGCTCGATGGCTTGCGTGAGTTTGAAAAATTACCTAAAGAACTATTAGAATACATAGACTTCTTAGAAAAAGCACTCGGTTTGCCTATCAACTTCATCTCGACTGGCCCCGACCGTGAGGCCGTAGTGCTAAGGGGAGCGTTAGCTTAGTGATTGGTCATTTGTTCTTGACCATAGTTTTGCCTTTACGCTAACTGGTAGCCAAGTGAAACCAGAATTTCTTAAAACGACTTTGATGGTGGTGCAATACCGTTATTAAAGTCGTTTTTTGGTAAATAAAAAAGCCAGGCGGGGAAAATCGCTTGGCTTTTTCAACAAAGGTTTCAATGATTCATCAGAGCCGTTGTACTGCGCTACGAGTGCTTAGTTTTTAGCTAAAACGGTGCGGCTCGTTTGCGTCAGAATTTGGAACGATTGAGAAAACTTTTGGTCCCCGGCACTGACTTCGAAGGTATAAGTACCGTCAATCAGTGACGAAAAGTCAAATTTACGTTTGTAATTCACGTCAGTAGATGCGTACTGTTCAAACAAAACGTTGTTTTCGGCATCACGAATGACTATATTAGCTTTCTTTTTCGTCAAATTCTCATACTGAACCTTAAACACCAACTTACCAACTTCTTCTACTTTTACGGTCAAGGTGTTAGCTGTTACAGCTTTCGGTTCTTCCATTTTGCCATTAGCGGCGTTTGTTACGGGAGCAACTGCCAACATAGCAGCTACTAAAGCGATCATGATTTTTGCTGTTTTCATAGGAGTTTGTGTGCTTGCGCACGTTTACTGGTTAATGTTATCCACTTAGGTAGTTATGATTAATTTGCAGGATAACGAGTTGACCTAATTCTTATTGTCTAAAAAAAGTACAAATGTTCTTTTCTTATACTCTGAGGCTCCTTTTGAAAACCTTTGTTGATGCAAAGGTGGTAACTAATCGAATTCGTGTCAATTAGCAAACTATTGTTTCGTAAAAGTTCTTCTCAGGATGCTATACTTTTCTAAGTATAGTACTATAAATCTTTGCATAATTCTATAAAAAGTTCTAAAATTGTAATTTTACAATATTGTACTATTCTAACATTTCCATATCATTCTACATATATACTAGACTTACACTTTTTTTGTTAAGTTAAGAATCCATTACAATTCCACTGAAAATTGAGCATTAGCATGTAGCTTTACAGACTTATCTATTCCACAAGCCACTTAGGTAGAGCTTATCCTCGTTTTCTTAACGCTAAGGTAGTTTTCCTACTTAATCTTGTTATGCTTATGAAAATCTTGACCGTAGAACAGATAAGAGCTTTAGATACTTATACTATTGACCATGAGCCCATTGCACCTATTGACTTAATGGAGCGTGCATCTCTGGCTTTTTGTGATTGGTTTGAGGCTAAATTCGATAAGCCAACTCGAATTAAGGTATTGTGCGGAATGGGCAATAATGGCGGAGATGGTCTAGCCATTGCTCGGATTCTAATTGGGCGAGGTTATCAAGTAGAAGTATGGGTGGTGAGGCACTTGGAGCGGCAAAAAGATGATTTCACCCACAACTTCAAACGCCTTCAGCTCCATACTCAAATTCGATTTATTGAGCGTGAAACCCAAATTCCCAAAATTGCCGTAACCGATACCGTCATAGATGCCATGCTTGGTTCGGGAATAAGTAGGCCAATGGGTGGAATAACCAAGGCGGTGGCTGAACGCCTGAATATGAGCAAGGCTACGATAGTTTCGGTGGATATTGCCTCTGGCCTGTTTGCCGACCATGCCAATGCGCCCGACGACTCTATTGTACAGCCAACCTATACCGTTTCGTTTCAACTACCCAAATTTGCTTTCTTTCAACCCCAATTAGCTGACTATGTAGGCGAGTGGCATCTGGTACCCATTGGTCTTGACAAACGGTTTATCGAACGAGCTTCTACGTTTCATTTTTACACTACTTCTGCTGATATAGAGGATATTACTCCAAAACGCCCCAAATATGCCCATAAGGGAAGCTTTGGAAGAGCCTTGTTAGTAGTGGGTAGCTATGGTATGATAGGGGCAGCGGTATTGGCAGCCAAAGCGTGTCTTCGGTCGGGAGTAGGGCTGCTTGAAGCCCACATCCCACGCTGCGGATACGAAATCATGCAGTCGTGCGTACCCGAGGCGCTTTGCTCTACGGCCTTTGATAGAGATTTCATTTCGACTCGTTTTTTTGCCGAAAATCTTCAAAATTATTCAGCAATTGGTATTGGCCCAGGGCTTGGGCAAAGTGATAAAACTCGTGAAATGATTGAAAGCCTGCTAAAAGCAGCAGGAAGTATTCCTCTGGTACTGGATGCCGATGCTCTTAATAATCTTAGTACCAAAAAAGGTCGAGAATTACTTCAACTTTTGCCAGCTAATACCATCTTGACACCTCACCCCAAGGAATTTGAGCGATTAATTGGTAAAAAATGGCAAAACGACTATGAAAAGTTGAATTTACTCAAGGATTTTTGTAGTAAACATCACGTCATTGTGGTACTTAAAGGGGCTCATACAGTGGTATGCACACCCAATAGAGAGTTATATTTTAACTCCACAGGCAATCCTGGCATGGCTACTGGTGGCAGCGGTGATGTGCTCACAGGTATCATTACGGCTTTGCTGGCGCAAGGCTATTCGCCTAAGGAGGCAGCTATTTTTGGGGTGTATCAGCATGGTCTGGCTGGCGACCGAGTGGCTGTCAAACGGGGCCAAGCTGCCCTTATTGCCAGCGATTTGATTGAGGAACTTCGTTGGTAACTTAGCTCTTTTGTGTTGAAGTGTCCAATAAGTTGGTTAGTTGCCTACAAAGGCCAGTTTGGTCCCATCGGGGCTGACGGCGAGGCGAGTGATTTGCGATAGGCCAAGCTTTGATAAGTCAGCCACTTCTACCCACGTTTTGTCTTGAGTAGGGTCAAATTGATACAATTTCGCTCCTTTTGCCATGAGTAACACCCCATTGGGAGTCCAAACACAATCTTCGCTACCTTCTAGCGTCTGCACGATAGGGCTGATTTGTAGGGTTTTCATGTCTAATCGTTCGATATTCCATACCGTGGGAGATGTTTTACGAACAAAACTAACCGCTGCTTGCTTTGGTATCCTGTGCAACGACCTTCCAATACTTTGGGTGATAACTTGCGCTTGATCTTGAGAAACTCGTGCTACTTGCAATGAATTGGGTTGCCCCAACACAAACAAAGCCAATGAATCTGCGCCAAACCAACAATGGTATCCTACTGGCTTGATACTTGGCAACACCAAGCTCGGATTTCCTCCTGATTTTAGCTCAAATTTCCATAGTCGTTGTGTTTTGTCAGCCTCTACCCGTATCACCGAAAAATGTTTCCCATCAGGCATCACCGTGGGCGAATACTCTCCTTCGGGCGTGTGCGTAAGAGCAGTGTTTGAGCGCTTGGCAAGGTCATACGTCCAGATGTCTGTTTGTCCATCAGCCTGCATAGCGGTATAAAGAATCCGTTTGCTATCGGGAGTAAACGAGGGCTGGTTATCATAACCTTTGCGCTTGGTTACATTCTGCGGATTTGCTATACCAATTCGGGTTCCCTCTTTTGTCAATTCCGCTAAATATATGTCTGTATCAGGAACTTGTGTACCAAACGCTTCGAGTGCTTTTTTAACAACACTGTCTAAGGCTTCACTCTGAATCCATCGAAGCACCATGACCAGCTCATGCTCAGGGTCCACATAAATGACGTTAGCTCCGTTGCCCAAATGATAAAACGCCTTGGCCGAAGCACTCGGCAGTAGCTTTTTGTCTGTGTTCAAAAACCAATTCATGTACCCATACGTGGGTTGAGCAGAGGTAGGCGTAAGGGCTTGATTGATCCATGTTTCAGACAATAGTTGCTTTCCGTTCCAATTGCCTCTGTGCAAGCTCAACAATCCAAACCGGGCCATATCAAAAGCATTGATAAACATACCTCCTCCCCAATGCCCTCCCCCACTCACCGACTGCACAGGCTGGCCGTCCAACACAATCCAAGCATTGCGGTAGCCCGTCCAACGCCAAGTAGTTGAAGCCCCTATTTCGTCCATCACGTACGTTTTCAACACTTGGGGCAATGGTTTTCGCCAAACGCTAGTGGCTGCCAAGGCCAAGGCATTCACTCGCACGTCGTTGTATTCGTACACTGCCCCGGGCTTATTTCGAGGACGGTTGAGCCAAAGAGTAGCATCTTTGTCAGGGCGGTCGGCCCAGTCGGGTTTGCCCCAGAGTGTGCCTTCCCAGTCGCTGGTTTGGCGCAACATCACGTCCCACGTCAATATTTGGTTAGGAGCAGAAGCAAAGGGATACAGCATTTCGGGCTTTCCCATCTCGTCGGCGGGGCGTATCAGAGGCTGTCCATAGAGTTCGATTGGAGGCACGTAATGGGCTACTGTATCGTGCACGCTTTTGATAAGACCTTTGTCCACAGCCAAGCCCACCACACTTGACAAAAAACTTTTGGTGACACTATGAGTGATGTCACAACGTTGTGGTTCACCCCATTGCGCTATTAGGTATCCTTTGTAGATAATCAGTCCAGTTTGGTCGCCTCGGTCGGCAAAGGGGCCAATGGCATAACCGTATGGCTCTTTCCCAAACGACTGATAATGAGACAATTCCATACTACGAGGATTCTTACTTTCGCTGGCTTTTGCCAAGGCAATCGTTTCTTGAATTTTGGCAGCATCTAATCCCAATTCAGTGGGCGATTTGGTTGCCCAAGTAGAAGTAGGTGGAAAGTACGGTTTGGTTTGGGCGTTACTCTCGCTACCAATCAACACAAGGAAACCAAGGGTAAAAACAATCTGGAAAAAGCGCATGGCAAAGGATGGTCTGTAAGTATGCAAAGTTAAACCTATTGTCCTAAGGTGCAAGAATTCAAAAATTTGAACCAACGCATTCTTTCAAAAAATCCTACCTTTTCCCTTGAACAAGCTATTTACTGCAGCCAACTAAACACCGCCCATGCACAGACATAGGCTAGTACCGACATGTAAGCCAACTGAAGGATAGGGTATCGCCAATTTTTGGTTTCTCGGTAGGTAGCAGCAAGCGTACTCATACACTGCATGGCAAAAGCGTAGTAGATCAACAATGAAAAACCTAAGGCTGGGGTATAGAGAGGTTTTCCTGTACTGGGATTTATTTCGGTGCGTAGTCGTTCTTTGACGGTGTCGGTGTCGTCGTCGGAGCCGCCTAAACTATAAATGGTGGACATGGTGCCGACAAATACTTCACGAGCGGCAAATGAAGTAATGAGTGCTATACCGATTTTCCAG
Source organism: Spirosomataceae bacterium (assembly GCA_046329195.1). Lineage (GTDB taxonomy): Bacteria > Bacteroidota > Bacteroidia > Cytophagales > Spirosomataceae > JAXLVB01. Next base: position 2,053,574 of record JAXLVB010000002.1, read on the forward strand.
TCATAACCCAAGGGTTTAATCACTGGCTCCAAGAGCTTACCGAATCGGCCAGCGTAGGAGTTTTCTAATTTGGCAGAAGCTATTTTTTGAGATAACTCGTGGTGATTAAGACTAGGATTTTGGCTTACTATATTTTTTTCTGCTTGAGCCATCGAATCGCCAGGACCATACGAAGCCAATACCCACAGCACAATCGAAACAGCCACGATGACTTTGCCCGCTTCGGTTACGAAGGTTTTTATGGAGTTCCAGACAGCCATGCTCACATGCGAAAACCGTGGGCTTTGGAAGGTAGGCATTTCCATGATAAAATAGCTTCGCTCTTTGGTACGAAGTATTTTTTGAATCACCCAAGCCGATAAAATAGCCGCAACAAAGCCTAAAAGATATAGCCCCATCAACGTAATGGCCTGTAAATCAATAAAACCCCAAAGTTTTTGATCGGGTACCACCAACGCAATCATGATGGTATAGATAGGTAGCCGAGCAGAGCAACTCATCAGCGGAGTGACCATAATGGTGATGAGACGATCTTTCCAGTTATTAATCGTTCTTGTTGAAAGAATAGCCGGAACAGCACAAGCCACACTCGAAATCAGCGGCACTACACTACGCCCATTTAGACCAAACTTACGCATGAGTTTGTCCATAATTACCATGACTCGTGCCATATAACCCGATTCTTCGAGTAGCGAAATAAAGCAGGTCAAAAAGGCAATTTGCGGAATAAACACCACTACGCCTCCCATGCCAGCCAGCAAGCCGTCGGTGAGTAAGTCCGTGAGTTTGCTTTCAGGCAACACACTTTTTACCCAGTCGGTCAATGCGGCCACACCTGAGTCAATGGCATCCATAGGGTATTTGGCCAGGGAAAAAATCGCCTCAAAAATCAAGAATAAAATCGCAAAAAATATCAAGTAACCCCACACTCGATGCAGCAAAATCCTATCTAACTTTGACGTAAACGATTTTACTTCTGAAGCCCCTTTCTTCCCCACCGACTCATCTACAATCTTGCTGAGGGTTTCGTACCGTTTGATGGTTTCTTTGGTTTGAAAATCCAGTTTTTCGAAGTGATACTTGTCGTTTAGCTCAATAAGGTGCTGTTGTTGCGTTTTTTTGAGGAAGTTGAATTTTTCAAACTGGCTGGCATGGAGCATGGCCAAGTAGTCGTTGTCAAGGCTGAATTTTTGTTTGATTTCCTCAATCAAGGCTTCATCAAACTCCTTCATCGTGAGGTTTCCTCGTTGTTTTTCTTCGTGACTGACCAGCTCGCCCTTGACTGCAAACTTAAGGTTAGGAATTCCTTCTCCTTTTTTTGCATTTACAAATACTACTGGCACGCCCAAGCGCTCCGAAAGCCGGTTGTCGTCAATATCGAGGCCGTGGCGCTCAGCTACATCGAGCATATTCAGGGCTAAGACCGTATGAAATCCTAAGTCACGTACTTGAGTGAATAGCAGCAAGTTACGCTTTAAATTGGAGGCATCAGCTACTACAACCACAACGTCTGGATAATCACCATTTTGAGGATTAGCCAGCACATTGAGAACCACTTGCTCATCCAACGATTTTGGGTACAAACTGTACGTACCCGGCAAGTCAATCACCTTGATTTCGGTGTAGCGGTCGAGTTGGCAAATGCCTTCTTTTTTATCTACCGTTACCCCCGGAAAATTCCCCGTTTTTTGTCGTAGCCCTGTCAGTTGATTGAACAGCGACGACTTCCCCGAATTGGGATTTCCGACTAAGGCGATGGTGGGTGTATTTTTCAAAATCCGTAACTCAATTTTTAGGAGAAATTCTCCTGATTAATCAATCACAATGGTTGCAGCTTCTTCTTTGCGCAACGAAAGGCAATAGTCTCCCACCTGAATACCAACGGGGTCGCCGAGAGGTGCAATCCAATTGAGGCAAATTTCAGTGCCAGGTAAGCAACCCATCTCTAGCAGTTTCAACGACATTTCTGCATCCGAAAATTCCCGAATTATTGCTTTTTCACCGATTCGCAAAAGCGCCGCACTTCGCATAACTGCACAAAGAAAAGTTATTTAGACTGATTTTAAACAACCGCAAAGTAAAAAAGGTTTGCTCGTACAAAAAAATATTCGAGATGAAGATTTGTACAAACTGACTAAAATCATTGAAATCACTGATATTTTCTGAAAGTTTTGCATGGAGAATGGACATTTTTACAAAAAAACCAACAAGCAGCCAATTTGTAATGTAACTTTGTGACCCAAATTATCTCACCCCTAAATGAGATAAAAATACGATTTAGTAAGTTACCTGTAAGCATGGGCATGAACGAAGTTAAAGCACTGATAAACAAAGAAATACGCCTCGAATGGAGACAGCGATATGCGCTCAACGGGATGTTACTTTATGTGGTCAGTACAGTCTTTGTATGTTACATGAGTTTCCGATTACGTAACAACGACCTCAATCCCATAACTTGGAACACCTTGTTTTGGATTATCATGGTGTTTACGGCAGTCAATGCAGTAGCCAAAAGCTTCACGCAAGAACGATTGGGTCGTCAGCTCTACTTCTATACTTTAGCCAGTGCCGAAGCCATCATTTTGGCCAAAATCATTTACAATACCTTGTTGATGTTGTTCCTATCGCTATTAGGTTTTGCTTTTTATGCCTTGGTGATGGGCAATCCTGTGGGCGATGTAATCATGTATCTGGTGTCCATTTTATTAGGAGCCTTGGGCTTTTCGGGCACACTTACGTTAGTGGCTGGAATAGCCTCCAAGGCCGAAAATAGTCCTACGCTAATGTCGGTATTAAGTTTTCCGATTCTGTTACCGATGTTACTTATGCTGATTAAACTCAGCAAAAACGCCTTAGATGGCTTAGAAAGAGCCGATAGCCTTAACGAGATAGCTACTTTGTTGGCAATCGATGCGATTGTACTTACGTTAAGTGTGATACTGTTTCCTTATCTGTGGAGGAGCTGAATTATTGAAAAAGTCAAGAAATGGGAATATGCTGATGTTCAGCTTTTTAATGAATTGAACAAGCAACATAAAGCCCTCGTTAATCAACTTATAACATGAAAATAGCTTGGTGGAAAGCCCTCACGATTGTCATTTTCCTGTACGTTATCGTGATGGGATTGCTCAACGATGTACCCCGCTTGCCGATTCTGAACGAAACCATACGCAACGTTTATTTCCATGTACCGCTTTGGTTTGGCATGATTGCATTGATGGCCACTTCGGGTTATTATGCCTTTAAATACCTCAAAACCAACGACATTGCCTTTGATGAACAATCGGCTGAATTTGCTAATACTGGTTTGGTCTATGGTTTACTAGGCTATGTCACAGGAGCTATTTGGGGAAATTACACTTGGGGCGACCCGCTACCCAAAGACCCTAAAATCTTATCGGCAGCCGCTGGTATGCTAATTTATTTGGCGTATTGGCTATTGAGAGGGTCGCTCACAGACGAACAACGACGGGCTCGCATTTCGGCGGTGTATAATATTTTTGCCTTTGCGATTTTTATACCTTTGATTGGTATTTTGCCACGCCTAACGGCCTCGTTGCACCCTGGCAATGGCGGCAATCCGGCCTTTGGTTCGTACGACATGGACAACCACATGCGGATGGTGTTTTATCCAGCCAACATAGGTTTTATCTTGTTGGGGGTGTGGATTTCGACCCTACGCATTCGTTTACGGCGCATTCAACGACACCACCTTGACCAAGACTAGGCGTTACGCTTGTCTAATAACTGGTCTAATTTATCATTGATTTGCGCCAAGAGTTCAGCACTTTTGCGCTGGTTTTCAAGAAGTTGCTGATTAAACAATGCTTTTTTCTTGGTCTCTTCGTTATACACGTAAAGGCCAAATACAATCAGTACCACCAAAAGAAGGAAGACCATAAAAATATAGATTTTTTACCACACGAAAGATACCTTTTTTAATGAAAAAATTAATTGGATTTCTGTCTTTTTTCTTGCTTTCGACAAACCTCTTTGCTCAACAAGATGTTGAAATGGCAGACCAGCTTCGGGCTGACGGCAAAATTTGGGTGGTTATCACCGTGATTTCAGTCGTGTTTTTAGGGTTGATTATTTACCTGATTACACTTGATAAAAAAATCTCAAAATTAGAGAAGGAGTTGAAGAAATAAGCAAAGTTCTGACACATGGAATGTTGGAATGAATAGTTAAACTGCTTATTTGTTGGTATTTATTACTCCTTCAGTAAACACAACAAAACCATGAAAAAAATACATCTCTTTGGAATTGTGGTGATTGCCATAGCCATCTTTATCGTAATGAGTATGGCTGGCGACGCCAGTACGTATGTTGATTTTTCGGAAGCCAATAAAATGGCTCAGCAAGGCGATGCCAATAAAGTACACGTAGTGGGCAAACTCAAAAAAGATGCCCAAGGTAATATTGTGGGTATGCACTACGACCCAGCCGTAAACCCCAATTATTTTGAGTTTGTGCTGGTAGATACCCTGCACAATGAGCAGAAAGTGGTCATGCACCAACCCAAGCCTCAAGACATGGATAAGTCGGAGCAAGTGGTCATTGTTGGAAAAATGGACGGTGAGGTGTTTCAATGTGACAAAGTCCAGCTCAAGTGCCCCTCCAAATACAATGCTCCTGCGCCTAAGTTGAAGGGATAATCGTTGTGACACCTTGAGTAAGCTTTCATATAATTTCTTGAAAGCAAGCACATTATGGTTCTCAACACCAATAAGTATTACGTGTACGAAACGTTTCCATATACTGTTTTTGAAGAACGTCTCGGATAGACATTCATCATTTAGACCTTCCTCGCTGCCACACTTTTACGGTCTGAATTTGTACACTACAGTAACTAATTAGCAAACACTAGTGGCTCGCCACTAACGCTCGGATCATCGCAAGACATGAATCAATACCACCTCTTTATCGGAAATTTCGGCCATTTCTGTGTCATTTTAGCTTTTGTAGCGGCAATGGTAGCTGCTTGGAGTTATTTCCAAGCCACTCGCCTACGCCAAACCCCTAAAGGCACAGCTTGGAACAAGTTTGCCCGTTGGGCCTTTATTGTGCATGGGGTAGCCGTGTTGGGAGTGGTTGGAGCTTTGTACTGGATTATCTACAACCATTATTTTGAATACCATTACGCATACGATAACTCCTCGTTGTCGTTACCCCTAGAATACACTGTTTCGAGTTTTTGGCAAGACCAAGAAGGGAGCTTTTTATTATGGATTTTTTGGCATGTGATATTGGGCTTTGTGTTCTTGGTGGTTCAAACACGCAAACAAAAACAAACAAAACCTGATACTATTGCTTGGGAAGCTCCCGTCATGGCGATTTTTGCAGGGGTACAGGCTTTCTTATGTTCGATGATTTTGGGAGTCATTTTCTTTGATGTTTTCAAAATTGGTTCTTCGCCATTCTTGCTTTTGAAAGAGGCACTCCCTGACCTTCCTGTCTGGAAAATGCAACCTAATTTCATTCCTAAAGACGGAAACGGACTCAACCCGCTTTTACAAAATTACTGGATGGTGATTCACCCTCCTACTTTGTTTTTAGGGTTTGCTGCTACTATTTTACCCTTTGCTTTTTGTATTGCCGGTCTTTGGTTGGGTCGCTTCAAGGCATGGGTTCGCCCTGCGCTCCCCTGGACACTCTTTGCGGCATTGACGCTGGGGGCAGGTATTATCATGGGGGGGATTTGGGCTTACGAAACCCTCAATTTTGAAGGTTATTGGAACTGGGATCCCGTCGAAAACGCCGTGTATGTACCGTGGTTAGTGTTGGTGGCATCGGTACATACCATGATTATTCATAACAATAACCAAACGGCTCTTCGCACCTCTATCATACTGGTTATTAGTATGTTTATCTTGGTACTTTACTCCACCTTCTTGACACGAAGTGGTATTTTAGGTAATGCCTCGGTGCACTCTTTCACCGACTTGGGCTTGTCGGGGCAGTTGTTGTTGTACCTCTTTTTCTTTACAGCAGTGGCTATTGGATTGTTGGTATATCATTGGAAACAAATCCCTGTTGATACCAAAGAACTCTCTACCTACAGCCGTGAGTTTTGGATTTTTGTAGGTGCTACTATTCTTTGCTTGGCTGGGTTTCAGGTGATTGTAACTACTTCGATTCCAGTCTATAATGCAATTTTAGAAAACATTGGTATCAAGTCAAAACTTGCCTTACCTGCCGACCAAGTACAACACTATACCAAGTTTCAGCAATGGTTTTTTGTAGGGGTAGCCATTATTTCGGGTATCGGTCAATACATTTGGTGGAACCGTATCAAAAAAGCATCACCCTCTGCTGCAACCGAAACGGCAAAAGTGGTATCAAAGGGATTGGGTGCAAAACTTCATTTAGGGGCTTGGGAGGCACTTTCTACGCCCTTGATGTTTACGTTTATTAGTAGTGCTATCATTATTTCGACAGGGCGACTCAACAACCCAATTTATATCACCATTCTAACGGCCTCGTTGTTTTCTGTTTTTTCAAACGGGAGCATCATGTTAAGTGTTTTGCGCAAAAAAATAGGTCTGTCCGGTGGTGCAGTGGCTCATATTGGAGTAGCACTCATGCTGATTGGGATTTTGTTCTCGGCAGGATACTCCAAAGTAGTGTCACAAAATTCGTCAGGATTGATTTTGTTCAAAGATGCCTCTACCGAAGAAAATACAGAGAATCAATTGCTTTGGCTCAATCGTCCACAAAAGTTGGACAAATTTCTGATTACCTACAAAGGGAAGCGCCTCGAAGCTCGTGATATGCCTCATTACTTACCCGAAGAAACAATTCAGTTGTTAGACGGTGATTTCAAGGCCATTGCTAAGCAGGATTTGACACAAGACGGTAAAACCTATCATAAAAAAGGCGATACACTGGAAGTGTTCCCCGAAAACTACTACTACGAAATCGAATACCGTGAGCCAAGTGGGCGTGTGTTTTCGTTGTTTCCCCGAGTGCAAATCAACCCCCGAATGGGTAATGCCGCCTCTCCGGCGATTCGTCATGAATGGCAGCGAGATGTTTATACACACGTAAAAGATGCGCCTTTGCCTACCTCGGAGCCTGAGTGGAGCAAAACCGAAACGCATACCGTAGCCATGCAAGATACTTTTTTTGTAAACGACTACGTGGCTATCTTGGACGGAGTAGTACGCACCGACGATGTAGATGGGGTGAAACTAAACGAAGGTGATGCCGCTGTTAAAGCAGTCATTAGAGTAATGGATAAAGACCGAACTGTCGAACTAAACCCTACCTATGTAATCAAAGATGGAATGGTTGGACGTAAGCCACTGGTTGATAAGGAGTTGGGACTTCGGATTCGATTTGAAAATATCGACCCCAAGACTGGGCAGTTTAGTTTTGCCACCAACTCTACCCAACGTGACTATGTAGTGATTAAAGCCATCGAAAAGCCCTTCATTAATTTACTTTGGATTGGTACTGTTGTCATGCTTATTGGCATGAGCATTGCCATGTGGCGGCGGTTTGGGGAGGCTAATCCTATATAGCAATCAAAGTAGAGACAAGGCATGCCTTGTCTCTACAACATTTATTCATCCCTTGCAATTCTGACCTATCATATTCAATTTCACCGAAATTTGCTATTTTTGTAAACCGCATTTTGGGTCATTATGACTTATGAGTCAATCCATTTCCTCTCAAATCAAAGGTTTACTTTTTGGCATTGCTATTGGTGATGCGCTTGGGGTACCTGTTGAGTTTAGAAGTCGTAGCTCGCTACAAAAAGCACCCGTTACGGATATGCACGGCTATGGCACACACCATCAGCCCCCAGGTACGTGGTCAGACGACAGTGCCCTTACCTTTTGTTTGGTCGAACAACTCATTGAGGGATTTTCGATAGAAGGTCTTGCCCAAAAGATTCAACTATGGTATTTTGAAAACTATTGGACGCCCCACGGCTCGGTGTTTGACATCGGCATTGCTACTCGCAATGCCATCGACCGCTTAGAAAAAGGAGTTTCGCCCGAAGCCTCTGGCGAGTCAGGCGAATATTCTAACGGGAATGGTTCCTTGATGCGGCTTTTACCGCTGGCTTTTTCGCTAAAAAACAGTCCAATTTCCGAACGATTCGATAGAGTGAGCGAGGTTTCGTCTATTACACATGGACACATCCGTTCACGCATCGTATGCTTCTTTGCGGTAGAGTTTCTGATTCAATTGCTCAAGGGAAAAGACAAAGTAGAAGCGTATCAAAACACCCAACACACTGTCCGTGATTTTGTAAATTCTATTGATTGTGCCGGTGATGAAAAGGAATTATTTGTACGAATTTTTTACGATGACATTCGCCAACTCCCCGAGCAAGAAATTTTCTCATCGGGGTATGTGGTACATACGTTAGAAGCGAGTTTATGGTGTTTTTTGACCACAGATTCGTTTGAAGCCGCTGTCCTGAAAGCCGTGAATTTAGGCGATGATACCGATACTACTGGCGCTGTGACGGGTGGAATGGCGGGCTTATATTATGGTTTTTCGGCGATTCGCCCTAAATGGGTCAAATTAGTGGCTCGTTCTGGCGAGATTGAGCATTTGTCCGAACGCTTTGCTGCTTTGTATCAATAGTAAAAACTACGAACGTGTGTGATTCATCCCCCTAGTTCGTAGTTTTTAGTTGGTGTTCTCCATAAATCATCAATTTCCAGACTTCTCGCCAACAAACTGATGTGATTTTTCTTTGAATAAAATATTGAACGAAGTCAACGAGCCATAACAGCGTGTAATGTACTGCTGCATGTCTATTTTCTCTTCTTCCGACAGACCTTTTGCAGCATTTATTTTTTGCTCTAACACCCTCATTCGGTCACGAATCATGGTAATTTTGTGAAAAAACGTATCAATGGGCATTTCGTAAGGCTGCAAATCCGAACGCCCTGGTTTCAACACAAATTTTCCCCCTTTCCATTTATCATTTAATGGCACAATTTCGGTGACATCCACCCATTTTTGAAGTAATTTAGAAAGTGTTTGTTCTACATCGAACAAACTCACGGCATCACCGCTTAATTCAACTTCGTCTATGACCTCAAAGGCATAATCCAACTTGATTTGCTTGACGCCATGCTCCATAAACGTAATCAAGTACGCAGTAGGTTTAATGTTAATCACAACGCCCTCGCCATAGTCTGCGTGGCGAACTCGGGAACCAATTCCTAAAAGCTTCATAGATTAAATGAAAATAACTGAATAGATGTTAGCAAGAAAGGCTTTTTCGTCCAAAACAGGCGAAAATCATTCCTTTTTAAACTGTACTGTACAGCTGTCAATTTTTGTACCAAAATCGAGGGATTGTACTACAATTTGGCAAATCGTGGAGTAGTTAACGCAACACTTTGCAATCCCAGCGGCCACGTTCATTGCTTGTTTGAAGGGCATCTATCACCTCAAACGCAGCGGCTAAAGATTGCCAAATTTGTGGGATTTGTTTGTTGTCATACATCGAGATGATGAAGACGCCGTCTGGCTTTAGGTACGTTTGATAACGTTTTAGCAGGCTGAGGGGGTTCTTGGCATAGTTCAACGATTCGGTAAAAATAATCGCATCAAACACACGGTCTGGCTTAAATACCTCCATGTCTGCGACAAGGTAGCGAGTACGCTCATTGGCAAACACCTGCGCTCGTTCAATAGCCACGTCCGATAAATCTACACCTGTCAGGCTGTTGTACGAATTGGCTGTTAGTTTTTGCTGTAAGAGTGCTTCGCCACAACCGATTTCGAGCAAATCGCCGTGGGGTTTCCAGCGTTCGGTAAGCTGAACGATGGCCATGAAGCGGTCATGCTCCATTTCGTTTTTCAGTCCATCCCAGTTTCCTTTTTGGTATTGATAATTCCAACGTTCTCGGTTGATACGCAGAATTTTACGCTTGATAAATGAAAGAATACCTGTCATCAGTCTTCGGGGAATGGAATGAACACAAACTTGGCAAAATCGCCGTCAACCACAAACAAGCACGCAAATTCGTCGGCACTTTTGTAGTTTTCTTTAAAAAAAGGCAGTGATTGTTCGGTGATGAGTTCACGGCTCAGAAAGTCATCCAAAAACGACGCAAAATAGTGCCATTGATTTTGCATCTCACCTTGCCGAATCAGCAGTGACCCAATCGGTAACGTTGTTTTAGAAACGGCAAAAATAGGGTATTCTGAAAACCCACGCTTTCTAATTTGATAGGAAGTTTCTTTTAACAACTCGGCTACTTTGGCAAAATCCTCTGAGATTTGCCCCAAGTACTTGCCATCCAGCTCAGGCGAGTTGGGGGCGTTGCTCAAGGCTTCAAATTCGTATTCAAATTGGTCGTTCATAATAGTCATGTTGGCAAAACAGATTTCACGGCATGTGCCATGAAATCTGTTTGCTTACTGTTCTTGCTATTTTATCTCTGTCAATAAGGCTTTTACGGCTTCTTCTAACTGCTGGTCTCGGCCTTTTGATACTACCTCGTAATCATTCCACACTTTAATATCAGGTTCGGTTTGCCAGTTTTCGAGATACTTGCCATTCATGGCTTTAACTCCCAGCGGTGGCACACCCCAGCGGATACTATTGTCTTGTAGCGCCTCCCAGCCTGCAAAAGTACAAGTACCCGGCACAGGTTGTCCTACCAATTTGCCTAGCTTCAACTCCTGTACCGTGAAGGCATAGCAATGTCCGTCAGAATAATTGGCTTCGTTGGCCATTGAGATACTTGGCTTAGTCCATCGGAAGTTTGGCTCAAACCCGTTAGAACGTTTGTCGGTAGTGTAGTCCATAAATTGCTTACCGCTCAAGAACATCGCTAAGTCTGCTACCAAGTCGCCGCCGCCATTGAAACGGGTGTCTATCACAATCCCTTTTTTCGTGGCAAATTTGCCCATTACTTCCTCGTAAGTAGTGCGGAAAGCGCCATCGTTCATACCCGGAATGTGTACGTACCCCAATTGGCCATTGCTTAGTTTCTCTACTTCGTCTTGGTTTCGTTTGACCCAGCGCTTGTACAAGAGTTGGTTTTCTTCGCCGGTGGTAATGGGTTTGACGATGATTTCACGGCGAGCAGTTCCGTCCAAAATCCCCAACAACGTATTTTTACCTGCTTTACGGTTAAGGTATTGCGCCAAATCTTTGTCTGCTGTAATAGCCTCGCCATCAACACTTTCGATGATAACACCTGCCTTTACATTTAAGCCTGCTTTGTCCAAAGGGCCATCTTTGATGACTTCGTCAATCCGAATACCCGCACCGCTGTAAGTTGGGTCGTAAAAAGCTCCAATCGAAGCCGTGATGTCGCCATTAGCATTGAACGACCCGTAACTCGAACCGCTGTGCGACACGTTGAGTTCGCCTAGTAGTTCTGAAAGCATTTCTGAAAACTCGTAGTTATTGCCAATATGAGGCAAATATTTTTCATAATCAGGCTTGTAGCTATCCCAGTTGATGCCATGAAACGAAGCCGTGTAAAAAGTCTTTTTGGTACGGCGCCACACGTGCTCAAACATGAACTGGCGTTCGGCGGCTACATCGAGGGTCATTTCGCCATTGATACTGACAGGGTCTTGCTTGCCTGACGCCGGGTCAATTTTGAGAATACGACCGTCGGTGTTCATGAAAATATTCTTCTGGTCTTTGTCCCACACCATACTACCACCGCCACTATTAAGTGCTAGCACTTGCTTGGTTTCACGAGTACGCAGATTGGTACTCCAAAGGTTGAATCCACGCTCAAAACGAGCTAAATAATAGAGCATGTCGCCATCTTTGTTGATGAGTGCATCTGACAAACTCGACGAGTGGATAGTCAATTTAGCCTTACGCTGCGCTACGTTTTCAAAGTCAAGCACCAAAATGCTGTCTTTCTTCACCGTTTTTTTCTTAGAAGTATCGGCCTTGGCCGCTTTTTCTTCTATTTCTTTGGCTAAAGCCGCTTCTTCTTTGCTAAGTTTGAACTTATCAAATGCTTCTTGATTAAAAAACATCGCATACACATCTGACTGAGCGCCACCACTTTGGGCTGCTGCTCGTAAGCCATCTCGGTTACTAAACCAAATTATGGCTTTACCACCCAGCACCCATTTGGCACGGAAATCTTGAAAGCCGCTCTCGGTCAAGTTAATGACTTTGCTCTTGCCATCAGTACCAATAATGCCTACTTCGCCAGCGGCAATACCGGGCACACTGTAATCAAAAAGCATCCACTTGCCGTCGGGACTCCATTGAAAGTACTGGTCATTGTCGCCCATCGAAAATAGCTCACGGTCGGTCAAAATAACACGGCTTTGCTTGCTGGCTATGTTGTAAATCTTGAGCGTCATGCGATCTTCGATGTAAGCAATCTCCTTACCATCAGGCGAATACACTGGCTGGTAGTTCTCTTTTTCGTTGGCGATGATGGGCATTTCTTTCAGTAAGGTAGAAGCGTAAAAATATAATTCTTCGCTTCGAGTCATACGAGTTTCGTAAATCTTCCAGCTATTTCCTCGCTCCGAAGAGTACAGCAACGCTTTACCATCGGGCGAAAAGCTCACAGTACGTTCTTGCTCAGGTGTATTGGTAATGCGCTTGGTTAAGCCGCCTTCTACGGCACTCACAAATACCTCACCTCTGAAAATGTAAGCTACTTCTTTGCCGTTGGGCGAAATGGCTAAGTCACGTACGCCACCATTAACCGACACCACTTGTTCATTATTGCGGCGGGCATCTACGGCTATTTGTACCGCCACTTTTTGAGGCCGCCCTCCTGTTTTAAGGGTGTAAAGGTCGCCATCGTAGCTAAAGCAAAGAGTACCGTCTTGTGCCTGACTCAAAAACCGAACAGGGTGTTTTTTGAACGACGTCAGTGCTTCGGTTTTGCTGGGATTATCCAACGAGAACTTGTGTACATTGAAAGACCCATTGGCTTCACTCAAATAAACAATACTTTTCTCGCCATCGCTGAACAGCGGGTTACGGTCTTCGCCGTTGAAACTGCTGAGTTTCGTGTGTTTTTGTGTTTTGGTATCGTACAGCCAAATATCACGAGTGATGGACGAGGTGTGGTGTTTTCGCCAGGTATTCTCGCCACCTTTTTTGTCGTGATAAATCAGTTTGCTGCCGTCTTTGCTGAATTTTACGTCTTCGGCAGGGGTAGTAAACACTTGTTCGACCTTCCCCCCTTTGAGTGAAACGGTGTAAAGTTCTGGCTGTGAACCCGTTGGAAACTGACGATTGGCGGCAAGGTCTTGACGAGCTGCCCCAAAAACAACCCGCTGCCCATCGGGGCTAAAATCGTAGGGGTACTCATTCGCCGAATGGAAGGTCAGACGTTTGGCCTCGCCGCCTTCTACCGAAATGGTAAAAATGTCAAAATTGCCGAATCGGTCTGAGGCAAAGGCAATGGTTTTACTGTCTTTGCTCCAAACGGGCATAAAATCATGGGCTTCGTGAAAAGTGAGTGGCAAGGCTGGACCACCTGTGGCAGCCACTTTCCAGAGGTCGCCTTTGTAGGTAAATACGATGGTCTTGCCATCGGGCGAAATACTGGGGTAACGCAACCAACTGACATTTTGGGCCCAAATGGAAGTTGTAGAAATGAGCCAACACGTAGCAATCGCTACAATAGAGAGGAGTTTTTTACTCATGGCGTTAGGTTAAAATGTTGATGAATCAAGGGGCAAGTTACAGAAAAGCCCTGAATCTGCTGAAAATAGCGGGTTGAATTGTTTAGATTTTAGAATCCTATCATCAATGACTGCATCGTTTTGTTCTATTACTTATCGTTGAATTCGCTGATGTAGTATCCTTCTTTTATGAAAATTCACGCTTGTGCCTTACCCACTCAATCTCAATTGAATACTCCTGATAAACACTATGATTATGTAGATAGTTTTGAAACACGGCTAGACGGCGCTTCGCAGCAAAGGAGCTTAAAAAGATATAGAAGGGCTTTTTTACGAGGCAACAAAATGGGTTGAGGGATTTATACCCCAACCCGTTTTTGACATAAAAAATTACGCATTTGGTGATAGTAGTAGAGTCAGAAATATGAAATCAACTACACCACAGGCCATTTGAAAGTAGAACTGAGGTTGATACGTCGTCCGGTTTCTTGCGATTTTCGGGCAGCTTCTATGATTTCTAGAACATGCAGAGCGTGTTCGGCGGCAATGAGTGGTTCTTTGCCTAAGGCCAAACTTTCGGCAATAACCGAGGCTCCTTGCTCCCACACATACGTACCTGCATCCGGCATAAAGCGCTGAATATCTTCGTGTTCAAAAGTAGCCATATCCACACCGAAGGGCTTCCAATCATAGCCAATCAGGTTCATGTTGCCTCGTGTACCATAAATGGTAATGGTGGGTTTTTCTTGCCCTTTCCCGTCGTGGCCATACGGGTCAAAATAGTTGAACCCACACTGCACATGCGACAACACACCCTTGCCGTGGTCCATTAGCACCATTGCGTTGTCCTCGGCCTCCACCTTAATTTGTCCTTTGTTATCGGTAAGGCGGTTGGGGGTCACAATACTCGTCATCGCCATTACGGCTTTAGCGGGTCCCAATAAGCCTGTAATAGTAGCCAAATTATAGACCCCTAAATCAGGTAAACTACCGCCTCCATTCTCATAAAAAAACGCCGACCACGTTGGTCCCAAATGCCCATAATGAGCATGCGCCGCCGAAACGTTACCTAATTTTCCTGCTTGAATACTACGAGACATAAATGCAAACTGCGGACTATTCACCACCGCTGGAGCACCCCAAAGTCGAAGTCCTTTCTGAATGGCCAAGTCGAGCAAAGCCCGTCCTTCTTGGTAGGTATTGGCCATGGGTTTTTCGCTCCACACGTGTTTGCCAGCCAACAATGCTTGCTTGTTGAGGCGTCCGTGTTCTTGCATATTGGTCAAATTCACCATCAGGTCAAACGCTGCGCCTTTCAGTAGCTCGTCGATATGAGGATAATGATGCGGGATGTGGTATTTTTCGGCAGCTTTTTGGGCACGTTCGGGAATAATATCACACGTACTCACCAGCTCTACATACGGTGATTTGGAAAGGTGAGGCAAATACATGTTTGACACACTTCCGCAGCCAATTACCCCAATCCGTATTTTTTTATCAGCGGGTGAGGGTGCAGCATCTGTAACAAAGGGGCTTAGCATAGCAGCTACACCAAGTAGGCCACATTGTTGAAGAAATTCTTTTCGGTTGATGGAGTCGTTGGTCATGATTTGTCAGGTTAGAGTCTAAAGATAAAGCTTGTTTCAAAGCCGAGGAGTAGGAGTTTTATTGGGACTTTCAAACGGATTGGCTCCTCGAACTTTGAGTTTACGACGATATACTTTGTCCACACAAGATACATACAACGTATCAAAATTAGCACCTCCCAAGCATACATTTGATGCTTGCCCCGAAGGTACAGGCAAAATGGCATTTACTCGACCTAATTGGTCTAAAACCTGGATACCGGAGCGAGTGGCTACATAAATTCGACCATCTCGGTCGCATTTGAGGCCATCGGCCCAAGCGTTTTCGTACGTATCCAGCACATGCAACCAGCCAAATCGCTGCTTGCTGGTAAGCGTGCCGTCGGGTTTGACTTGATACACCCACACCCAATGCGAGGCAGACTCCGTTACGTACAACTGTGTTTGGTCTGGCGACAAACAAAGGCCATTGGCAAACTTCAGCCCTTCATCTACTACTACCTTTTCGCCGCTGGGCCGAATCAAATACAACTTACTGGGCCGTTCTGTACCATCGGGCGAGGTCACGTAAAGATTGCCATTTTGTGCCATCACTAAGTCGTTACCTGCTATGTTGCTGGCTACAACCGTTTCTTTTCCCGAGGGGTCATAGCTTAAGATTTGCTTGGTAGCCCCGGCCACTATGTAGCGCTTTCCATCGACTCCAAATACGGTTCCACTTGCCTGTTTTGAGTCGAGAGGTAGTTGTGCTACATTGCCATCTAAGACCACTTTATACGATTTTGAAGCCTTTATATCTTGAAAAAACACCTCGCCTGCTGCATTGGCGGCAGTACCTTCGGTAAAAGTATAACCTGAACCCACCAGTTCCCAACCTTGGTCTGGAAGCAGAAGGTCGCTTAAAAACTGATTCTTAGAGGTTCCTATTCCTACTTTTTGGGGCCAATCTTTCCACAACCAACGCATGGCCTCAGGGAACACCGAAGTGCCGTGTTTGCCATTGTGGGCACCTTCGCCCCAGACGTGTTTCACTTCATATCCTGCAAAAATCAAGGACCGTTCCATACTCTCGTTGGCTTTCCACCAGTCGCCCGCATAAATATTGAGGTCATTAGAACCATCTTGCAAAAAAATTCGGATGGGCTTAGGTTCATATTTTCGCACCAAGGTAGTGTAACGGTCAGCTCCCCGAAGCCCCACGTACGTGCCAATGGCACTGAACACCCTCGAAAAAGCATCGGGGCGTTCCCAAGCGGCCGTAAAGGCACATACGGCTCCACTACTAGAGCCGCCAATGGCTCGGTCGTTGCCACTTGTTGAAAGTCGAATCGGGCGGCCATCGCTGGTTTTCTGTTTTTCGACTTCCGGTAGCAGTTCTTCTAAGATAAACCGAGCGTAGGAATCGCCTAATCCATCGTATTCAAAACTTCGATTGAATCGGTCTTGTGCTGCATCTGGATTCGCTGCTTTTACTCGTCCGTGCATCACAAATACGCCAATCGTAATCGGCATTTCTTTGTTATGGATCAAGTTATCAAATACCGTAGGGGCTTTCCACTGGATTCCGTCTTGATTCACATACACGCAGGCAGGCTGAGTAGGGTTGTACTGAGCAGGTACATACACCCAATATTCACGCCAAGTATCAGGAAAGATGGTAGAGTTTTCAAAGGTAAACTTCAAGATTTCGCCTTTGGGAACTCCAGCTTGCTCAACTGAAGCGGGGTCATCTGGGTAATTTTCGACAGGTGCTTGGGCAAATGCTACCCATTGGCAAGCCACCAAAGCTAGGCAGAGTACAAATTTCATAGGATGTTAGTTTAGAGGAGTTCGTTACGCAAGGAAAGGTAAGTAAAAATATCTGATTTCCATTTCTGATTTATCAGGTGGGTGTAGGACAAGTTTGATTGAGAAGTATAGTATTCAAGCAAAGAGAGCTGCTTGTTTCGACGACTGACAGGGTCAGAGAGCTAAGGTAGCCCCCCACTGTCAGCGTCTTTTTCCCTGACAGTGGTCTCTGACCCTGTCAGCGGATACCGCCCAGCGAATGTCGCCCAGCAGAATATTAGACATACTTTTTCTGACTTGTCCTAAACCCTATCAGGTTCAAGCCAAATCCTCTCGAATATATGTTGTATAAATGAGCCTTTTTAGGCTACCTTTGTACCGAAATTCAATCATTCTATGAGCACAAACGACAACTCTTTTACCATTAAAGAAACCCTGCTGTTGTCGGCAGCTGTTGGCTTTTTTATTATTTGGGTAGGCGAGGTGTTTCAAGGGATTCCTCTCAAGGCAAGTTACTTTTGGGTGATGTTTTCGGTAGGTTGTTTATTTGCTTTTCAGTACACCAAAAACAAACGGATTCGAGAACAAGAACAGCAAAATTCTTCTAACTCAACGACGACAAACGTCAAAAAATCAAAGAAAGTAAAAAAATAATCACTACCTAAGTTACTCATAATCAACCTTATAGTTGATATGTGTCTGCTTTTTCCTGAAAATTTTACAAGCAAACTGTCAACTTTTATTGTATCTTCATCCTCAAATCATCTTTTCTCCACTGAATGAACTCCCAGGAGTTTACCATCATTTTTATTTCTGTGTTAGCGTCAGCGTTTTTTTCGGGCGTTGAAATGGCCTTTGTGTCGGCTAATAAACTTTACTTTGAGTTACAAGCCAAACAAGGTATCTTGACAGGAACCATCATCTCGAAGTTCCTTAAGCAGCCATCTCGCTTTATTGGTACCATGCTCATCGGTAATACCTTGGCACTGGTACTGTATGGCTTGTACATGGAAGGGTTCTTGCACCATTTATTTCAGCCTTTGCTGGCTGGTTTGCCAGATTCGTTTCAGTTTCTGAACAACGAAATCGTTGAGATCCTTATCCCTTCTATCGTTGCTACGATTCTGATTTTGGCGTTAGCAGAGTTTACCCCTAAGAGCGTATTTTTGTTGAATCCTGACTTTTTCTTGGAGGTTTTGGCGGTACCCATTTGGATTGTGTATTACATAATGCTTCCATTGGTGTACACCATCGTGAGTCTCTCTAAATGGTTTATCATCAATATTTTACGGCTTGAATACTCTGAAAACAAACCTGCTTTTGGCTTAACCGACCTCAACAATTATATCAAGAACCTCAACAAAAACGATAATAAGGAAGAAGAAGTAGCAGAGGTAGATACCAAGATTTTTAATAATGCCTTGGAGTTTAAAGAGGTGAAAGTCAGAGACTGTATGATTCCTCGTACCGACATCATGGCAATTGATGTGGATAATACCATTGAGGAGTTACGCAGGAGTTTTGTCGAAAGTGGTCATTCAAAAATATTGATTTATCGAGATTCTATCGAAGACGTCATCGGCTACTGTCATTCGTTGGCTTTGTTCAAAAAGCCCAAAGATATTCGTAGTATTCTGACCCCCATCTTCATAGTACCCGAGGCCATGCCTGCTCAAGACTTAATGGTACAACTAAGTGCCGAACGAAAAAGTGTGGCGTTGGTAGTAGATGAATTTGGAGGTACCTCTGGGCTGGTTTGTTTGGAAGACATCATGGAACAAATTTTTGGCGAAATCCACGATGAATATGACAACTCAGACGAATGGATTGAGAAAAAACTTGACGACAAAACCTACGAACTTTCGGCCCGCCTTGAGATTGATTATCTGAACGAAAAATACGGTTGGAATCTCCCCGAAGGCGATTACGATACCCTCGGCGGCTTGATTATTACGGTCAATGAAGATTTGCCCGAAATCAACGAGGTGGTTTCACTTCCACCATTTACCTTCCAAGTCCTCACCATGCAAGATGCCCGTCTCGATACTGTACGCCTAAGTATTACAGGCTCTTTAGAAGAGCGTAAAATCAAGGAAATCAGGCATTAAGGAGGTGTTACCTAATATCAAAAGGGGCTGGCGAAAAATCGCCAGCCCCTTTTGATTCTGAAGGCAGTTTAGCAATAAACAGGATTTTGGATAGCTTTTAGTCCACTTTCCCACCTTTTAGCTCGTCTTGCCATTTTTTAAGCTCATCCCACTTTCCGTTACCTGCTAACTCGGCTTGTTGAGGCCATGTAGTAGGGTCATGAATCTGAAAGCGTGGCCCTGCATTACGCAAAATTTCGGTGAGTTTGTCAGGACTTGTAGCTGCCAAATGTCTGAATGTTAGAATACCTGCATCATGGAGAAGTTGTTCAATTTTCGGGCCGATACCTTCTACTACCTTTAAATCATCTGGAATCACGGGCGATGCCGGCTCTACAGGCACAAAGGTAGTCACGCCAGGAATAGCTGCTGCTGGTGGTGTAACTGAAATCGGCTGAATTTCAGGTTGAATATATACTTTTGACTTCCGGCAGTCATCCAGTTCTACTCGCTTATCGGCAATTTGGCTTTTAAGGCCTGCTATTTCTACCGCCAAGGTACGGCGAGCCAACCACCATCCAATATAGGCAGCAATGGCCATAAGCGCCAATGCTTCCACTATAGCCATCAGGGTGTTTTGACTAAGTGGTGTTTGAAGTAATATCATAGTTGTGAGCAGTTTATGTCTAAGTATTGATTAAATCAGGAGGTTATTCCGTTTTTCCCCCTTTCAATTCATCTTGCCACTTTTGGAGTTCTTCAAACTTTCCATCACGTGCTAAGGCTGCTTGCTGTGGCCAAGTACTGGGATCATGAATCCGATAGTTGGGTCCAGCACCGTCCAGATAGCCTTTCAATACAGCAGGGTTTGCTGCTGCCAACTGTGCAAACGTATAAATGCCTTTGCTGTTAAACAATTGCTCAATCTTAGGCCCGATACCTTCCACGATTTTTAAGTCGTCAGGAGTAGGTGGCACTATGGGGGTTTCGACAACCGGAACAGGAGTGACGGCTGGTGTTTCTTGGGCTATCAGCGTACGGTTACTGACTTTCTTGCTGTTAAGGCAATCTTCCAGACCTGTTTCTAAGCTGGCGAGTTCTTCTTCTAAAGCCACCAGTTCACTTTTCCGACCGATGTATCCGATGATATAGCCCAAAATAGCAGCCCCCACAAGCATCACAAGGTGCTGCCACCAAGCCTCTGGGTTTGCAAATGGATTAAAGTGTTCGTACATATTGATAAGATTTTGTAGCGTGAAAAGAAATAATTTGGACAAACTCTACTGCACTACCAACTCAACTCGGCGGTTGGCTTTGCGTCCGTCAGGGGTGTCGTTAGAGGCTTTAGGCATTGTTTCGCCTTTGGCTTCTACCACAATTTGCTCGCTAGGAATACCCGCTTTAGTCAGTTGTGCTTTTACGGCATCAGCTCGTTTTTGTGATAAACGCAAGTTTAGGTCATCGGGGCCAACATTATCGGCGTGACCAGCCAACAACAGTTTTTTGTCTTTGTGCTCTGCCAAATACGATTTGGCTTCATCCACAAATTTCTTGTTCTCGCCAGTACGAATATAGTCCGTTTTACCAGTATTGAAATACACAGTGATAGGCTTAAACACCGACTCGTACTTCTCGGCTTGGGCGAGCTTTTCTTCTGTTGTAGGGGGTGGAGCAGTAGTATCAGGCTGAACTGCCGAGCTATCCAGTGCTGGAGGAGTAACGGCGGCTATTGTATCAGCCTTTACTTCTGTGGCAGGAGTACCAGCGTCGTAGCAAAGTTGTTTTACCTTACAAACATGCCAATAGGTAGAGCCACCCATCCAAAGGACAAGCGCAATCCACCAAGGGGTTTTGCTATTCATGTGTGTGGGATTTGGGTTAGAAAAAAAATTGGATGACTATTCGACGGAACAATGGCCGAATAGTCATCCAATTTCAAAAGAAAAACCCTAAATTCCAAGAATTCAGCTGATTTCCTGCCGATTATTTATCATTATCGGTTCATCGAAAGCAAGAACTCTTCGTTGCTACGTGTGCCTTTCATGTGTTCTTGCAAAAATTCCATCGCCTCAATCGGGTTCATGTCTGACATATACTTACGCAAAATCCAGATTTTGGCTAACGTATCTTTGTCCATCAAGAGGTCTTCACGGCGAGTACCCGACGCTGGTACATCAATAGCAGGGAACATTCGACGGTTAGATAGCTTGCGGTCAAGCTGCAATTCCATATTACCTGTTCCTTTAAATTCTTCAAAAATAACCTCGTCCATTTTAGAGCCTGTTTCAATCAAGGCCGTAGCGATGATGGTCAATGAGCCACCATTTTCCACATTACGAGCTGCTCCAAAGAATCGCTTGGGTTTGTGTAGAGCGTTGGCATCAACCCCACCTGACAAAATCTTACCAGACGATGGAACTACCGTATTATACGCACGAGCCAGACGGGTAATAGAGTCTAACAAAATCACTACATCGTGTCCACATTCTACCATACGCTTCGCTTTTTCGAGTACCATGCTCGAAACTTTCACGTGACGTTCGGCTTGCTCGTCAAAAGTCGAGGAGATTACCTCTGCTCGTACGCTACGCTGCATGTCCGTTACTTCTTCGGGGCGTTCGTCAATGAGCAAAATAATCAGGAAGACTTCGGGGTGGTTTCTCGCAATGGAGTTGGCAATCTCTTTCAAAAGAACAGTTTTACCCGTTTTGGGCTGCGCCACAATCATCCCCCGTTGTCCTTTACCGATGGGTGCAAACAAATCCAAAATCCGGGTGGACATTTGGTCGGGACGGGTAAAGAGGTTGAGTTTTTCGTCAGGAAAAAGTGGCGTTAGGTACTCAAACGGAATACGGTCTCGGATTTCTTCGGTTGATTTCCCGTTGACGCTCTCCACTCGCAACAAGGCGAAGTATTTTTCACCTTCTTTGGGTGGGCGAATTGCTCCTTTTACTGTATCACCCGTTTTAAGACCAAACAGCTTTATCTGCGAAGGCGATACGTAAATATCATCAGGCGAAGCCAAGTAGTTGTAGTCTGCCGAGCGCAAAAAACCATAGCCACCATCTTGCATGATTTCCAGAACTCCTTCATTTTCGATAAGCCCATCAAACTCTCGTACGTTCTGGTTATAGTTTTTCCGATAATTAAAATTAGTCGGATTGGCATTGTTACGATTAATATTCTCTTCTCGGTTTTCTCTCACTACGGGCGGCAACACCTCTTCTTTAATAGGGAGCACTTGTTCTGTTGTTTCAACAACACCAAGTACTTCATCTTGCACCGAAGGTTCTTCTTCTACAATAGTGCCAAAATCAGGGGAATCCAGCGATAAATCAAGGGGAGGTTCGTTCATTACAGGCGTTTCTTCCTGTACTACGATAGGCCGAGGCGAAAACAGCGGTTTTTTAATTTCGGGTTCATCGTTGCTTCGCTTAATGCGCTGACGCTTCGGGCGTGCCCCGTTTTCGGTTTCTTCGGGAAGCACTTTCCGAATACTCTTTTTTTCGGGTTTATCCATAGATTGAGGTTCGACAGGAGGGGCTGGTGTATCTTTTTCGGGGGTAACTGCTTGTTTGTCCAGAATCCGATACACTAAGTCCTTTTTGCTCAACTGGGCAATGTTTTGCAGTTTAAATTCTTTAGCGATTTCTCGAAGTTCAGGCAGAACCTTCGAGTTCAATTCATCAATAGTGTACATGATAAAAAATCTTAGCAAGGAAAATTCAAGCCTTGATAATGTGGATGAAGATGATGCTTGTTGGTAGTATTAATTCAAGATTTTCTGAGATTTTGAAATCAACTAATGGCTCGCTTATAGAGCGGCATCCGTTGTGATTTCTCTTACCATACAACGATGTAAATTGGTAGAGATTAAAGAGTTTTGTTAAAAGAGGAGTGACTTTTCAGCTAACACAGTACCACTACACAGCAGATGAGTCAGAGCAGTAAAATCGAATTGTCTTGCAAAGCTAACACGAAAGCCTCAGTTTGTCAAGAGCTAACGGTAAGTTTTTGTACTTATTGTAACGTTTTGATTTTCTGAATATTGTGCACCAATTGTATTTTTAGTCAATCGTTACGCTTGAAACACCCTCCCCTCTATACATTTAATGTATCGTTTTGATACAACAATTGATTTCAAAATCACAGTACTATGATAGCAAAACAAAGAGAGCAGACGAAATCGTCTGCTCTCTTTGTTTTATTTTAAAGGCTTTCTACCACTCGCCATGCCGATGCCGCTCGCCACTGCGTGGGGTCTGAGGACTTCGGCCACCGTCGCCCCTGCCACCACGGTCGTTAGGAGTGGGGTCATAACGGCGTCCATCATTGCCGCCATTGGCAGGAACCTGTGGATTTCGACCATTATCATATCCGCCGCTTGGGTTCGGGCGTCCATCATTGCCGCCATTGACAGGACTTTGTGGATTTCGACCATTATCGTAACCACCGCTAGGATTGGGGCGAGTATCATACCCACCTTGTGGGCGACTCCCCCCTTGGTTGGGGTAGGTATTGGGACGATTGTCGTAGCCGCCACTTGGGTTGGGGCGAGTATCATACCCACCTTGTGGGCGACTCCCCCCTTGATTGGGGTAGGTATTGGGACGATTGTCGTAGCCACCTTGTAGGTGCCCCCCCCCTTGGTTGGGATAGACGTTGGGGCGGTTGTCGTAGCCGCCACGTGAGCCAGGATAATCATTTCGATTACGCCCATAGTCATGATTACGTCCGTTGTAATAGTCTCGGCCTGCACGGTTGTTATTGTGTCGGAACCACCCCGTGTAATTCGAACGAGGAGCATAGCCCAATTTAACATTACCAAAGCCACGTTTGTCAAAACGATAAAAATCGTATCCTCCCGAATAGTACCAGTTGGCATAACCACGGCGGTCGTAGCCGTACGGGTCAAAGCCATAGAAAGCTCGGTCGTAATCGTATAACTCTAACCCTACTTGGCGGTTGAGATACATGATTTCATCCCAGATTTCTTGTTGTTCCCAACTACTAAAAAAACCGTCTGATTGATAGGCATATTCACGACGTTCGATATCTTCTAAGCGACGATAGAGGCGATTGGTTTCGTTAGGAGTAAGCAATCCCTGGCGCACGCCATTGCTGATGCGTACACGGATGTCCCAGTGCCAGTCAAAGTTGTCATCACAATAGTAGCGCTCGTCGTTATAGCCGTTAGTAGAATAGCCATACTGGGCTTTTGTGGCGGCTACTGTCACCATCATCAATCCTACCATTATCATGTACTTTTTCATATTCGTAACTATTTAAGTGAATTTATCTCTAAGACGAAAAAATCGATCAAACGTTTACTAACAAAACGTTAATACATGTTAAGGTTTGTTAAGAAGTGGGCAAAAAGAGTAGAGATCCTTACATTGAGGTATGTACCTCAACAAACCTTTGAATTTCAGAACAATATGATTTTTGCTGTCTGCTTCTCAATACCAGCTACCTAACTTTTAAATTTTCAGTTTAATTTTGGTCCACCACTACCAACAAACCGATGCTTCAGATTCAGCCCACTCGCCACATTGACCAAATACAACACCTTGGTTATCAGACTTATTTACCACATTACCCTCATCTCTGGCACGAAGGTGGTGCTGAGTGGTATTTGAATCGTTGCTTCAATGAATCGCAATTAGCTACTGAGTTGACCAATCCGGCTATTACCTATTATGCTATTTATTATCAAGGCCAAGAGGTTGGATTGCTCAAATTGGTGAAGTATAAAACCCCTTCTGGTGAGTTGGACGACAAGGCTTTGTATTTAGAAAAAATCTATTTTTCGGAAGGCTATACGGGCATGGGTTTGGGGCAACAAACCATTCAATGGGTGTGTGAACAGGCTCAACAGCAAGGAGTTGAGTATATATGGCTTATGGCGATGGATTCGTCACACAAGGCAATAGCCAGCTATCAAAAAGCAGGCTTTGTACCAATAGCCACCACTCGTCTTGACGACACCGACTTTCGACTCATGAAGTCTGAATATCGAGGAATGGTGGTGTTGAAGAGGTTTAGTAATTTCTAAAGTTATGCTTCAAAAGTTGATGATAATCGCCTGTTTTCCAACAAGATAAACGAAGGTATTTCAAATGAAATAGGCTCCGATACCCTTAATTTTTCAAAAGGTTCTTCATCAAAACGAAACTTATTGACACCTACCATCACCGCCTTATTGGCTTGTAAAGCAGCCGATTGGTTTTCCCAAACTACTTTGATTTGGTTTTGAATCCAGTTGTTTTTGATGGCTTCTACAAAGCCGCCTTGAGCTTCAACCTCTTGCAAAAGGTGCCAAGCTTGTTCTGCTAATTGGACTGTTAGGGTTTCGAGATAGTAACTACCCGCTGCAGGGTCAACGGTTTGGTTCAGGTAGCTTTCTTCTTTCAGAATGGTGCTGATATTACGGGCAATACGTTGCGAAAATTCCGTTTCGGGATGGTACACATGGTCGTACGCATGAATACTCAAAGCATTGCAGCCGCCCAAAACAGCACTCATAGCCTCGGTAGTAGCCCTGAGCAGATTGGTATAGGGTGTAATGGCTGCATCATAAAAGGTAGAAGTGGTTGCATGGATGAAGTAGGTGTGGGCAGTCTCCATTGGCGAAAACGATTCTACAACCCGCCTAAACAAATAGCGAAGTGCTCTCAACTTTGCGATTTCGATGAAGTAATCAGTGCCAACCGAAACCGAAAACTCGATATTGTTTACTATCTCATCAACACTAAGTCCTTCGTCGGTGAGTTTGTCTAAGTACGTGATAGCAGAGGCAAGCAAAAACGCCAATTCTTGCGCAGCATTGGCGCCAGCATTATGAAACACATGGCTACTTATGGTTAGTGCTTTGAACTGCTGCCAATCGGACGTTTGTCGAATAGCCAAGGCTTTTTGTGTCCAGCAGTCTTCGTGCCACGCTCCTGTAGAAACCCATTCGGCTAAGCAATCATCTACCAAGCCTCCTTTGGGGTAATAGCCAACCACCTTTTTTATATCCCCAATTAGCGCTACACTCTGATGGTTGATTTTGAAAAAAATGGCGTTTTCAGATAATTTAATTTTATCAAGAAGTTTTGCCATGTTAAAGTTTGCTACTACCTGATGTGACAGGTCAAAGCAAATAGCATCTGCACCTGCTTTTAGGGCGTGTACTGCTTGTTGATTCGCTGTTTTTTCGTCAGACACTGTAATGGCTTCTCTGTTTTGCCAATCTGCTACAGTCGGCCAAAAGTTCTGTTTCACTCCTTGAAACAGGGTAGTAACAGTCAGACTTTCAAGGTCTTCATCATTGTAAAACGGAGCTATATTAAAGCCTTGCTGTGTATGCCAAGTGAGCGTTTGGTCAAAATCTTTCCCTTTTAAATCTTTGATTGCTTGTTGCTTCCACTGAGCCTTGTCACTTTTTGCAAATTCAGCGAATAGAGCCATACGTATCCTTGTAAATGTACAATAAAATTTGTACTATTTTAAGTTTTTAACTTTTCATGGTAAAGATAGGCGAATAGTTTTTTCAAATCAAAATTTTATTGCAATTTGAAAGAATTGAAGGAGTCACACTATTAGCCAAAGGTTTTTCAGTAGCGGATTTTAGGGAAATAAGATTTTTTGGAGAAACCTTTTCTAATAGCGAAAGGTGGCATATTTTTTCCTATCTTTGTCTCCCTTTTTTGGGGAGCAACATCAATCGTACGAGCGTATAAATATGCAAAAGGATGTCAGGACGGTGTGGGCCAATTGTTTGAACGTCATACGGGAGAACATTTCGGAGCAAAGCTACAAAACGTGGTTTGAGCCGATTGTTCCGTTGCGTTTAAACCAAAACACCCTGACGATTCAAGTACCTAGCCAATTTTTTTATGAATGGCTTGAAGAAAACTACGTGCACTTACTTCGGAAGGCCATTGATGCGGAGTTAGGTCGTCAAGGTATGTTGGAGTACTCCATCGTGGTGGATAGAGGCGATGGCAAGAAACAGCCTCCTATCGGTTATAATGTTCCTCAAAACAAGCCAGTTACTAATAATTTCCCACCTCGTCAGCAGCAGTCAGACCCTAAACTTGCCCCAGCTACACCTAAAGACTTAGATTCGATGGAACTGGATTCTTATCTGAATCCACACTATACATTTGAGAACTTTGTTGAGGGAGACTGCAATCGGTTGGCTCGTTCGGCAGGTTTGGCTGTGGCTCAAAAACCAGGGGTGACGTCGTTCAACCCATTGATGATTTATGGAGGGGTTGGACTAGGAAAAACCCACTTGGTACAAGGTATTGGGAACTTTATCAAGATACATCAGCCCCACAAGCACGTGGTGTATGTGTCATTAGAAAAATTTGCACGTCAGTTTGTTAATGCGATTCGAGACAACAACATCCCCCTTTTCACTAATTTTTACTTGCGAGTGGATGTGTTGATTTTGGATGATATACAGTTTTTGTCAGGTAAAGAAAAAACGCAAGAGACTTTTTTTCATATCTTTAATCATCTGCATCAATCAGGCAAACAGATTGTAATGACCTCCGACCGTGCCCCACGGGATTTGGAAGGGCTGCAAGACCGACTTTTGTCTCGCTTCAAATGGGGCTTAACCACTGACCTTCAACAGCCTGATTTTGAGACCCGTATCGCTATTATCCAGAAAAAACTTCAAGCTGATGGCATTGATATTCCATACAATGTGATTGAGTACTTGGCGCACAGTGTAGATACTAATGTACGTGAGCTAGAAGGCGTAATCATTTCACTTATTGCGCACGCCACTCTCAATAGAAGTGCAATTGATATTGATTTGGCGAAGTCGGTGCTCAAAAATATTGTAGTGGACCAAGACAAAGAAGTCACCATGGAAACGATTTTGGAGGCGGTTACCACTCATTTTAAGGTGAGTATTGAAGAACTGAAAAGCAAAAATCGTCAAAAAGAAATCGTAGTACCTCGCCAAGTGGCTATGTATTTGGCCAAACAACTTACCGATTTGCCGCTCAAATCCATCGGCTACCATTTTGGTGGACGAGACCACAGTACCGTGATTCATGCTGTGCAGACTGTTCATGATTTGATGGAGGTTGACAAGGATATTCGAGGGTCTGTACTCGACTTGCAACGTAATCTCGGCAAATAACTTCTTAGGCCTACATCTTTCCATAACTACTTGATAGAGAAGAAAAAACGGCTATTTCAAACGAATGTTGGGTACATTTATGAAATGTTTTTATTACCTTTACCCATCGCTTAACGGTTGTTTTTCACAACATGAAGCCAGTTTGATTGCAGTAAGAATCCCAATAAATTAATCTGTATGGAACTGCTTGAGAAAATAAGACTTTCAGAAGGACAAATTCAGCAGCTTGACTCGGGGCAGTTGGTAGTTATACCTGCCTCTTGGGAGGAGTTTATGGAATTTTTGGAAGAGAGTACTTTCCGAGCGGAGTATCATAAAAATGAAATCATCGTCATGGGGCTTGCTAGTGCTATTCACGAGTTTTTAGTCTCGTATTTTATCACTCTTTTGAATAACTACTATCTCTTCAATGGATATTATGTGTTTAGTAGCAACCTCGGCGTCACTACGGCTGATGACAAAGGCTACTACAACCCAGATATAACCGTCATCAAAGGGACACCTCAGTTTTACAAACAGTCGAAATCTATAGTTACCAATCCGTATTTAATAGTAGAAGTCCTTTCTGCCTCTACCTATCATTACGATTTGATTGAAAAATTACCCAAATACGAGCGCATCGAGAGCCTCCAAGAAGTCGTTTTTGTAGATCGTTTTGATAAAGCTGTGTACACATTTAAGCGCACAGCCGATCCAAAAGTTTGGATTCAAACTATTTTTGATGCAGAAAATGACAAGTTACTCGTGGATACACTGACCGTGAAGTTGAGCGATATTTTTGATAAACTACCTGCTATTGAAGAATAACCGCCTTGCCTAGATTACAACTTCTTAGCCATACCCACATCAACAAATCACAATGGGATGCCTGTGTGCATTCATCACCACAGTTTGTCGTATATGCCTTGTCGTGGTATTTAGATGTTGTTTCCCCCGATTGGGAAGGGATTGTTTTAGCCGAAAACGGTCAATACCAAGCCGTTATGCCAGTTCCAGTTCGGCAGAAATTGGGTATAAGTTATGTGCATCAACCCCTTTTTTGTCAGCAACTAGGTATTTTTGGCAATGGAAATCCTCTCGATTTTCTGACTATGCTACAAAAACATTACCGTTTTTGTGCACGTTACCATTTGAATTCAACTGATACTGCTTCGCTAAATAAGCAGCCCTTATATAACACAAGCACAGAACTGTTGCAAACGCACATTTTGGACTTATCGCCTGATTATCAGGCCATTTACAGCCGATACAATGCAGACCGAAAGATGAATCTCAAGCGAGCAAAACAAGCTCAATGGAAATGCCAAGAAGGTACTGACATCAAGCCCCTAATCACCCTTTTCAAGGAAAATCATGCCAATCAAATTACTGGAGGTGTAGCTAAAGGTGCGTATGATTTGCTAGAGAACCTTTATCAAGTCATTCAAAATCAAGGTACTAGTCAACTTTGGTACGCCCTCAAAAACGGCCAAATAGAAGCAGGGTGTTGGTTTGTGTTCTCGGGGAGTCGGGTGATTTACTTGTTCAATGCGGCTTCACCTATCGGGCGAAAAGGAAACGCCAGAACATGGCTCTTGGACCGATTTTTTCAAGAATACGCAGGCAACAAATTAGTTTTTGATTTTGAAAGCCCAACAATCGAGCCAATTGATGCTTTTTATGAAAGTTTTGGAGCTATTGCACAACCGTTTTATCGGCTTCGCTACAATCATTTTGCGTGGTGGATGAAGGCTCTACAACGCCTTTGGCAACGAAGGCATTAGTACCATTTAGGCTCTGTTTTGAGGCCACTATACGACCGTAAATCCACATCCAACGAGCCAATCGCCAAGTCAATTTCAACTTTTACAGGTACTTTGTTTTGGTCGTCAGTGACCCAAATAGAAATCGGCTCGTCGCCATCAAAAAACTTGTTAGGAGGCACGATAGGCTTGATTTTTACTACATTAATTTTGCCAAATTTTGTTTTTAGCACTTCTTTGCCCTTAAAAACCATCTTCATATCATAGATTTGACGGTCAAAAAACGCCTTCACCGAAATCACATCGCCGGCTCTGTATCTATTGAAATCTATCGTACGCAAAAAATAATAACCACTCACCACATCTTGCACATTATCAGGAACTTTCATTTCGTATTTTTCGGCATTAGGTTCGTTAAGTTCAGCCGAACGGACGGTGTTGTCTTGATGGTCAAATAGATACTGTTCTTCCTTGCGGTAATTACCCTCTTGTTTTTTCTGATAGAATTTCTGGGGTAAAATCGCCGTGGTGTCAATAAACGACCGCCAGTTGTCTCGAACCCGTGTAATTAAATCGAAGGCACCCGTTGTTTTGCCCCAAACATCTACCCGATAGCACGGGCGATTATTGACACTTTGTAGCTTGTCATCTACATCCACAATGGCCTCAGCAGCATTAAAAATGCCATAGTGAACCCGATACTCAATGTGCTCACCGGTACCAAAACTGTTATGCACAATGGTACGTTCGGGTTTATCGGTTACAAAACCCGTGATGGTAAGCAGCCCGAAAAAGGCTATTATTGTCTTTTGTAACATAGACATGGTCTTGAAACGTTCTTGAAATCGTTGGAGTGTTCATTAAATCGAGGGATATTTCGCTTTTAAATACGTTAAATACTTCCGAAAATCACCCGAAAAGCGAGTCTGAAACTCTACTTCAAACTGGTTTTGTTTGGCTCTATACGTAATAAACCCTACAAAAAAAGCATTGTTTGGTAACGTTTTGGGTTCAAAATACACTGATTTGGTAAAAGACATTCCTACAAATACCGAATCACTGCTATCAACGATTTTTTGTATCAAAGCGTATTTAAGGCTATCTTTTTGTTTAGACGTAAAACTCGGTAAAAAGTTTTGGTAAAGACTATCTAATTGAGTCGCACCCCTAAGTATATGCTGTGAAAATTTGTCGTTAAAGACTTTTCGCTTGAGGTATTTGTCCAACTGTGGCGAAGTTGCGCCATATTTATACTTCAAAAATGCCTTGGCCCCGTAGTCGCCAACAAACTCTGCGAGGTTTTCGTTAAACTCATGGCTGTCTTTTACAAACAGCGTTGCATGGGTCATTTCGTGGATGATTAGGTTGGCCAAACTACCCTCTGGGCGGTAGAGCATACTGGACAAAATGGGGTCTTTGAACCATCCCAACGTACTCCACGCCGACACAGGGTTAATATCGGTATCGTACCCTTGTGCTTTCATCTCTTTTTCGGCTTCTTTGAGCTTTTGTTCATCAAAAAAACCTTTATATGTAAATGACCCCACCAACGGAAACGACCACATTTTGGCTTCCATCTTGTAGGGGTCGGCACAGGTAAGTACCCACAAAATGGGTTTGCCATGTTGGTCAAAAAGCGTCGTATAGTTTTCTGTATCGTGAAGCCCCAACGAGTCAATTGCAAAACGTTTGATTTCCTGAATGAGTTCAAGTCGCTTCTTGAGCGAATCGGGCACTTGGGCGTCGGCCATTACGTCGGCAATGGGGCGGGCATTCCAAAGTACATTCCATTGCCCTTTGCCTTGCATCCATCCATAGGCAACTAACTCTCGCTGCCAAATTCCCAACACAATCAGCAGCATTACCGCTGCCAAACATATTTTTTTGAACATCGTCTGAAACACTACAAATACAACCAACAAAAACAGGCTAAAGCCTGTTCAAAATTAATGGATATTCTTTGGAATGCGGTTTTATTGCTACGCCATTCTATTCCTAAATCTCTTCTTTATCTTCCATAACTATCACGTTAGTTTCCATGATTCGTTTTTGCTGCTAGGGTCTTATGGCTCTGTCCTACTAATTTCCCACTGCATTTCAACCTTTCGGATGTTTTTGTTGTCTTTAAAATTAAAAACCAATCGCCATGAAAAACTTCCTACTCTTGTTAGTTCTCTTAGCCCTTGTGGGCTGTAAAAAAAATGAAGAAATCATCCGTAATAGCCAGTTCTTGAAACAAATTACGGCAAGGGGCAAGCCATTTCAGACTTTTGAATACACTGGAAATTTGCTGGTTAAAGAAAATGTATTTGGAGTATGTGAGAAAAGCCCCGCCGACGAATATTTCTATACTTATCAAGGCGTTACTCTATCCAAACTTCAGTCTGTGCTTCGGAGTATTTATTCAAGTACAGTTACCATGTGTAACCCTGCTTCGCCGGGTGAGCTGTCAGAAGAAACGTTTGAATACGATTCACAAAACCGATTAATTAAGGTAAGTCGCCAAAAATCTTATACGTTATATAGTTACAATGCCCAAGGGCAAGTTGAAAAGTTGACCTTGTATGGAGGTACAAATCCCCTAACGACTTCGTTTAAGTACGATGCCAAGGGCAACATCATCGAAACCACCGACTATTCGGGCTATGTAACTCAGTATGAGTACGATGACAAAATCAATCCTTTTTATCTAATCAATCAAAAACCAAGTTGGATTAGTCCGTTCAATAAAAGCCCGAACAACATCACAAAAATCATTGGGTCCCAAGGCAATTACGTTCGGAATTTCACCTATAATGCGTTAGGTTTACCATCTGAAATGGAAGAAAATGGT
This sequence comes from Spirosomataceae bacterium, assembly GCA_046329195.1. Classification (GTDB taxonomy): domain Bacteria; phylum Bacteroidota; class Bacteroidia; order Cytophagales; family Spirosomataceae; genus JAXLVB01. Next base: position 2,086,363 of record JAXLVB010000002.1, read on the forward strand.
CAAACCTATTATTTTGAATACTTCTAATGAAAACCCTTTTTTTGTTCCTTCTTTTGCCCTTCATGGGTTTAGCCCAACCTAAGGCAGACCAACCCGAATGGAAGCAGTTGTTCAATGGTAAAAACCTTGATGGCTGGCTTCCCAAAATTCGTAATTATACTTTTAACGACAACTTCGGCAATACGTTTCGTGTAGAAGATGGTCTGCTTAAAGTGCGTTACGATGCTTATGATAAATTTAATGAGCGATTCGGACATATTTTTTACAAGGATAAATTCTCATATTACACCATAGCGGTAGAATATCGGTTTGTGGGGAATCAAGCCACAGAAGGCCCCGATTGGGCCACTCGCAATAGTGGCATTATGGTACACTGTCAGGCACCAGAAACCATGGGCAAAGACCAAGACTTCCCGATTTCGATTGAGGTACAGCTATTGGGAGGTTTAGGCAAAGGCCCCCGCACTACTTGTAATGTGTGTACGCCAGGCACCAATATTGTATATGAAAAAAAATTCGATACTCGCCATTGCATTAACTCCAAATCAAAAACCTACGACGGCGACCAGTGGGTACGAGCCGAAGTAACCGTCTTGGGTGATTCGTTGATTCGGCATTATGTCAATGGCGAAATGGTGCTCGAATATGCCCAGCCTCAGGTAGGCGGAGGGGTGGTGAGTGGCTTTGACCCTGCTCAGAAAAAAGATGGACAACTACTTAAAGAGGGCTATATCTCGCTCCAAAGCGAAAGCCATCCTGTTGATTTTCGGAAGGTGGAAATCTTGAACCTTTGCGGCTGTACCGACCCCAAAGCTACCAACTACAAGTCATACTACGTAAAGTCTGACAACAGTACTTGTGTGTATAAAAAGGGGAAAAAGTAAGCTTAGCCCCATACCTTAGTGCCTTCGGTGCAGTTTTTGCACATCTCGATTTCGGAGCGAGAGCGAATTAATGACTGTCGAAAACGGTTGTAGGCTTGGCTATGCCAAAGCTCTTTAAAAGTTTGTTGCTTCAAATCTCCTAACCGATAGTCAGCATCTTTATCAAAACAACAGGGTACCACCAGGCCGTCCCAAGTGATGACGCACGAATGCCACATTTTCCAGCAATGGTCTATAAACTTGTTTTTGATTTTGTAGCTACCATCGGCTTGTTTGGCATAACGAGCATACTGGTCAAGTGTCGGAATCAGTTCGGAGCCGTTTTCGTAGTCATAAATCTGAGCGGTTTTGAGGCCTACTTCATCTACCCCCAATGACTTGGCCAACTGCTTTACTTCGTCAATTTGATGTTCGTTGGGGCGCACAACCAAAAACTGAAACACCACATGCGGCGTTTTAGAATTCAGGGCTTTTTTCCATTTGATGATATTACGAGTACCTTCGAGCACCTTTTCCAGTTTTCCACCCACCCGGTATTGTTGATACGTTTCTTGCGTGGTACCATCTATCGAGATGATGAGGCGGTCGAGGCCACTTTCTACTGTTTTCTTGGCAGCGCTATCAGTCAGATAATGAGCGTTGGTCGAAGTCGCCGTATAGATGCCTTTTTGGGCGGCGTACTGCACCAGTTCTATAAATTGAGGATGCAAATACGGTTCTCCTTGAAAATAAAAAATCAGGTAGAGCAGCGTTTCGTGCAGCTCGTCAATGGTTTGTTTGAAAAGGTCTTCTTGCAACATGCCTGTAGGGCGGGTAAATGACCGTAGCCCGCTGGGGCATTCGGGACAGCGCAAATTGCACGAAGTAGTGGGTTCAAACGAAATGCTCATCGGCAGGCCCCAATGCGCCGACTGCCCCGTCAATTTGGAATTGGCATAGCTTGCTATCACCTTGAGGGCATTCCAGACTCGTTTTGAAGTCAGCTTCGAGAAAAAGTTTAACCCATCGGTTACATTTCGATTCATTCCTAAGAGGTAGTTTGTCTTGACAAAAGTAAAGAATCGTTTTTACAGTTTTGCCAAACACACCAGTAATCAACTTCGTTTTCACAACTCCTTCCCAACAGAAATATACCACTAGAATATTTCAATATTAACATTGGAACACTGGCATTGGCTGTGGCCCCATTATTTTTGTGATTTGCCTCCGCTTTTGCCAATTGAGCTTTACTAACTTTGTTGAGAATTAGTTTTCTATTTAGCAGTTCTCTCTACCAAGTTAACACCCCACACTCTTTTCACCTATCTTCATTCGCAGCAGACGATTATACATCAATAATCAACTGATTATCAAAATATTACAAATCGTTACCAATAAGTAACTGATAATACTTTCCGTGATTTTTGAAACATTCACACAGAAAATGATAAAATTACGCAGAACCTTTCCGACATTAGCACTTTTAATTGTATTACCTACCTGTGAAGAAATCGTCTATCTTTGAGTGTGTTCGGCTTTCATCTATCTCCTCTCCACAGCTTGACCGCTGGCTGGCGGGTGGTTGGTTTCGGAATGGGCAACAATTGTTTCGGACTCAGCTTCTCATGATGGACGGTAAGTTGTACACCACTATCAATATTCGGCTTCCACTCAAAAACCATCAATTCCCAAAGCGTATTGCTAAAATTTATCGGCGTAACACCACGTTGTTCCGAAGTGAGGTGCGTCCAGCCAACTTTTATAGTGAAGACAAACAGCGTTTGTTTGACCAACACCGTAGCCGTTTCAAAGGCACCAGTGTGAGGGAGTTGTGGCGACATTTTTCTAACGATGGCTACAATATGTACGATACTTTTGAGCTATGTGTCTATGATGGAGACCAACTCGTAGCGATGAGTTTTTTTGACATCGGCGAAAAAGGTCTTGCCAGTATTTTGGGGGTATTTGACCAACGCTACAGCAAACACAGTTTGGGGCTGTACACCATGATGCAGGAAGTTGAATTAGCCAAAGCCCTCAACTGTCACTTTTATTACCCAGGTTACGTTTTAGACCGACCTTCAAGTTTTGATTACAAGCTACGCTTGGGCAAGTATCACCGATACGATTGGCATACCAAACGTTGGAATCTGTTTGAAAAACCTTGGCCTATTACCTTGGCCACCCAAGTGGAACAAAGTTTGGCCGAACTCAAACAAGCTCTCGATGATTTCCAATTGGGTTACGCCCAAAAATGGTACCAGTATTACCTCTGGCAGTATTATCCCGACTACGTAGGCATGCCAACCCTCATCAACAGCCCGCTGGTGTATATGTGTGGATACTCAAATGGTTTTTTGGTGGCCGGTTATGATGCAGATGCTAAGCAGTTTTTCTTGGCTCGAACTGGCCAGTATGTGGACTATCATACGATGGCCCAAAACATTGATTTCTCACCCGAATCGTCAAACCGCCTTACTCACCAATTAGATGTGTTTTATGTAAATGAGTGGCTCGCACTTTCTCAAAACCCCAACGATGTGGCTCGCTCACTTTATATTTTGTTTCGAGTGGAGCCTCACGCTACTGCTTTAATTTTTGAGCGCAATGGTTGGTTTCAAACCGACAAAGTAGAAGTAGAAGACTAGTCTCCTGATAAATTAGGTGTTTTAAAGCCCTAGCACACCTCTCCTGAGCACCCACCCAAACACAATTGGGAACAATCGCAGCTATTCTAAGGTTAATTACTTGGTTGAACTGTAGTTCGTGGTTCACTAAGCATGTCTCCTATCGTTAACACATTGATTACTAGAAAATTGAAAATAATGCCTAGTAGTTGACAAATGATAAGAAAAACTCACAACGATTTCTACAGATTCAGAGAGTTATCCATTCAAAACCTACGTTTTTGGCCAGCTTTTGGTAACTTTGCACTATGATAACCGTACGAGAAAGACCACTAACACACTGGTTGCCCATCACTAAAAAAGAAGTGGAACTTCGTGGTTGGGACGAATTAGATGTGATTTTGATTTCGGGCGATGCCTATGTGGACCATCCATCGTTTGGTACAGCTGTGATTGGGCGTATCATTGAGAGCGAGGGCTTCAAGGTAGGCATTATTCCGCAACCTAACTGGCGAGACGACCTTCGGGATTTTCGAAAAATGGGGCGTCCCAAGTATTTTTTTGGGGTAACGGCAGGCTGCATGGACTCGATGGTGAATCACTATACGGCCAACAAACGCCGCCGCTCAAACGATAGCTATACCCCCGGTGGAGAGGCTGGCTTCCGACCCGACTATGCTACCACAGTTTATACCAAAATCCTCAAACAGCTCTACCCCGATGTTCCTGTTCTGATTGGTGGCATCGAAGCGTCGCTTCGGCGAGTAACGCACTATGATTATTGGGAAGATAAGCTCATGCCTACCATTCTGGAAGACTCCGGCGCCGACTTGCTGGTGTATGGGATGGGTGAGCAGCCATTGCGAGAAATCTTGCAACTGGTCAAAAGTGGAGTACCACTCCAACAAATCAAAGATGTAAAGCAAATTGCTTACCTCGAAGACAGCCCCCAAGTACCTACGCATCCCGAATGGGAAACCGTTGCCTTGGCCAGCCACGAGGTATGCCTAAAAGACAAACTCAAATACGCTGCCAATTTTAAGATTGTAGAGGTAGAGTCTAACAAATGGCAAGCCAACCGCATTGTGCAACAAGTCGGCAAACGCACACTGGTGATTAATCCACCTTTCAAGACCATGGACGAAGCCGAAATGGACCGTTCGTTTGATCTACCTTATACTCGTTTGCCTCACCCCAAATACAAAAACCGTGGTGCCATTCCTGCCTACGAAATGATTAAGTTTTCGGTCAATATGCACCGAGGATGTTTTGGAGGTTGTAGTTTTTGTACTATTTCGGCGCACCAGGGCAAATTTGTAGCTTCTCGCTCGGAGGCTTCTATTCTGAAAGAGGTTGACGAACTCACCCAACACCCCGAGTTTAAGGGGTATATTTCGGATTTGGGTGGCCCATCGGCCAATATGTATCGGATGAAGGGCAAAGACGAGTCTATCTGTGCTCGTTGTCAAGCCCCCAGCTGTATCAATCCCGTTATTTGCTCTAATTTAGATACCTCCCATACGCCACTAACTGAAATCTATCGCAAGGTAGATGCCCATCCGGCTGTTAAGAAGGCCTTTGTTGGCTCAGGAATTCGCTATGATTTGTTGGTGGACGATTTTAACAAAAACAACCAAGACGGCAATCACGACACCTATATGGAGCAGCTCATCACTCGGCACGTATCTGGGCGGTTGAAAGTAGCCCCAGAGCACACCTCCGATGCTACGCTCAAGGTGATGCGCAAGCCGTCGTTTAAGTATTTCAAGAAATTCAAGGAGAAGTACGACCAGATTCAGGCTAAACATGGATTGAATCAACCTCTGATTCCGTACTTTATTAGTTCGCACCCAGGTTGTCATGAAGAAGACATGGCCAATCTGGCCGCCGAAACCAAAGACCTCGGCTTCAAACTCGAACAAGTACAAGACTTCACCCCTACTCCCATGACGGTGGCAGAGGTCATTTACTACACAGGTGTGCACCCTTATACGCTACAGCCGATTTTTACGGCAAAAACCAAAGACGAAAAACAAAACCAACACAAGTTTTTCTTTTGGTACAAAGACGAATTCAAAGAATGGATTCGTAGCCGCCTAACCAAACTCAAACGCCCCGACTTAGCCAAAAAACTCTTGGGCAATTACCAACCCAACTACGGCAACGGGCGTGGGAAGAAACGGTGGTAAATATTAGAACAAACCAAAAAATCCTGTTTTGTATTTTCAAAAGTCAGCAACAGAATAAAAAAACTCCTGAATACCAATTACTTACCTTTTTACATTAGTAATTCTTAAATGAAAAATCATTTAAGAATTACTAATGTAAAAAAGAGTAAATTAGTGCTAGTTCTCATTATAATGACCATGAGACATAACAAAAATATATATAACTTGAGCTAAAAGGTTTGGAGAAATATATAAAATTGTAGTAATACACACAAAATATTTGGAAACATCTTAAATATTTTCCTATTTAAAGCACTTTGTCTGTTTCTCAAACTTTTTGTCTTAATAAAATTTAGCATGATTATGTTTAGGGTATCTCTTATTGTATCATTTATATTGTTGAGCAAATTTGTTTTCTCACAAGCAGGTATTGATCTCCAAAATGGCAAATCTGTTGTTTATGAAGATTTTGAATATGGTTTCGACTTTGATCGAAAAAAAGAAAGAAAATCTCTACTTTCTACAAAAGAATTTGAAGAGTATGAAGTAACTGTTTTTGTAAAAAATCGTAAAAAAAGTGATTGGTTACGTTTCGTATATTCGGATGGCCACAAAATTTTATGTGATTTTCTTGCAGATTTTAGTTGTTTTAATGCTATCGAAAAGAATGGTTTCTCGACTAGCGTAGTACTTTATGGGAAACCTAAGGTCGTTCCTTATACTCAAAAAGAATTCAACACTATTTACTTCAGTAACGTGCCAATAGTTTTTGGCACTTATAAAAAACAAGAACTATTGATTGGTTACGAATTGCTTCAAAACGATGTAGTAACTGCAACTATTAAAGTTCTAGTAAAAAAAGGTGATGTTCCACTTTTCAAAGTAAAACCTTATGGTCGATAATTTTATGCTCGTTATCAATAGTCTCCCACAAAGCTTTCTGAAATAGAGACTTAAAAAACTTTGATAATAACATGAATAAATCTTATTGATTGCTTAATGCTTAAACAAAAATCATTTAAAAACGCAAAAGGGCTCGGAAATTCCGAGCCCTTTTGCGTTTTTAATATCCGTATAGTTCTAATTTTTGAGCCTTCACTCGTTCGTCAGTTATGTAGTCGTCGAAGGTCATAAGTTTGTCAATGATCCCGTTTGGTGTTAGTTCGATGATTCGGTTGGCAACGGTTTGGGTCAACTGGTGGTCACGGCTGGTGAATAGCATCACACCGGTGAAGTCATTCATCCCGTTGTTGAGCGCTGTAATAGATTCCAAGTCAAGGTGGTTGGTGGGTTCATCAAAAATGACCACGTTGGCACCCGACAACATCATACGGCTAAACATACAGCGTTGTTTCTCACCTCCTGACAATACGGTACATTTTTTGAGTGCCTCCTCGCCCGAAAACAACATCCGTCCCAAAAAGCTCCGCACAAACGTCTCGTCTTTTTCGGTAGAATATTGGCGCAGCCAATCTACCAAGTTGAGGCTATCATCAGAGAAGTATTTGCCGTTGTCGTTGGGCAGATAGCTAGGTGTAATGGTCACACCCCAGTCAAATTTGCCCGTTGTCGGCTGGCGTTCTCCCATCAGAATATCAAAGAAAGCCGTAATAGCCAGTGCATCTCTACTGAGCACGGCCACTTTGTCTTTGCGCCCCAACTTAAACGACACGTCCTTAAACAGCACCGTGCCGTCTTCAAGTGTATAGCTCAGGTTCTCCGCATTCAAAATCTGGTCACCTACTTCACGCTCAGGCTTAAAGCTAATAAATGGATAGCGTCGAGACGAAGGCTTAATGTCTTCTACTTTTAGTTTTTCCAACATTTTCTGACGAGCCGTCGCTTGACGAGACTTAGCCACGTTGGCAGCAAAACGTCGGATAAATTCTTCTAATTCTTTCCGTTTTTCTTCTGATTTCTTATTCTGGTCGGAGCGTTGCTTAGCAGCCAACTGGCTTGACTCGTACCAGAAGGTATAGTTGCCACCATAAAGCTGGATTTTACCGAAATCTAAGTCAGCTATGTAGGTACATACGTTGTCTAAGAAGTGACGGTCGTGGGAGACGATGATAACCGTATTTTTAAAGTTTTGAAGAAACTCTTCCAACCACATCACCGACTCCAAGTCGAGGTTGTTGGTAGGTTCGTCCAGAAGTAGAATATCTGGGTTACCAAAAAGTGCTTGAGCCAACAACACCTTCACTTTTTCGTCGGCGTTGAGGTCTTGCATCATCATGTAGTGGCGGTCTTCTTTCACCCCTACACCACTCAATAGCGCCGCAGCGTCTGATTCTGCTTCCCATCCGTTTAGTTCGGCAAACTCGGCTTCCAAATCAGCCGCACGGTTACCGTCTTCTTCGGTAAAGTCTTCTTTAAGATAAATAGCGTCTTTCTCTACCATGATGTTGTAAAGACGCTCATGGCCCATCATCACCGTTTGCAACACCGTATATTCATCGTAGGCGTTTTGGTTCTGTTTGAGCACCGACATCCGCTCGCCTGGGTCTAACGTGATAGAGCCCGTTGTGGGTTCTAACTCGCCCGCCAAAATCTTTACAAACGTTGACTTACCAGCCCCATTGGCACCAATCAGACCAAATACGTTGCCGGGGGTAAATTTGAGGTTTACTTCGTCGAAGAGGACACGCTTCCCAAAGCGAAGCGAAATGTTAGATACAGAAAGCATTAGGTTGTGAATCAAGTTTCGAACTGCAAAGGTACAGAAAGTATTGGTTTGTTGCCGCTTAAAAGCCAATATCCGCCGCCATACCGTTATTATTTTTCAAGAATTGATACCTTGAACTTTCAAAAATTCTATCTTTACCTAATACCCATCACAAAACATTACTCATTACTTGAAGCGCATCGTTGAGTACTGACTATTCTCGGTAATTTTTACGTAAAAATTGGCAAAACACAAGTCCACGCCTATTTTTGCAACCCCTTTTTAAAAAAGGCCATTCATCAACCTCTACAATGCCCATGACCCCAGCTCGTGAAGAAGCCATAGCCCAGTACGGAAATCAGCTTAGAGTGCGGGTATGCGGTATCTTGGTTGAAGACAACCAAATGCTCCTGATCAAGCACCAAGCGGTTTTAGAAGCAGGTGTGTATTGGTCGCCGCCGGGGGGAGGTGTTCAATTTGGGGAATCGGCTCGGGAGGCGCTATGTCGAGAGTTTTTAGAAGAAACTCATCTACAAATTGAGGTCGTTAAGTTGTTGTTTGTGAATCAGTTTTTGCGCCCTCCGCTCCATGCCATTGAGTTGTATTTTGAGGTAAAACGTCTTAATGGCTCCGAACAACTGGGCTCTGACCCAGAGTTGTCAAACCAATTGATGGAGGCAGTAGTGTGGTTGACATGGCCCGAAATCGAAGCCTTATCACGTTCTGAAAAAGCCAGTTTTTTGAGTAGATGCCGTACAATGGCTGATGTTTTTAGTCAAACTGGTTACTACGACGAAGATTAGTGTTGTTAATTTTTTACAGATAACTAATTGACTAACAACACCTTGAAAAGTAAAATTTCACTAAAAAACCAATGAATTGGTTGTTTTCTTAGAAAAAATATTATTTTGCATAGCCAATAGAAAAAATCCCTAAACTTGGAAACAGTTTTACAAACTAAAATCAGCCCGACATACTTCTTTCGAGACGAACGCTTCAGCCTATCCATGACCGACCGTTGTCATTTGCTGGTGGAGCTTACGCCACAATCATTCCGATTGGCGGTGGTCGAAAAAGACGCTCGTCAGTGTATGTGGCTCGAAGAATACCAGTGGGCACAAGCCCCCAACGAAACCAAGGCGCTGGAAGACCTACAGGCCATTGTGAGCGGCCATGCGTTTTTAGGAAAGGGCTTTTGGCAGTCGGTTCGGGCTACGGTTATGAACCAGTCGTTTACGCTGATTCCGACGCCTCTGTTCCGCCGAGAATATGCAGCTCGCTATCTGTACTTGGCTCGTGGTTCGCAGATTTCGGCTCAGGAAGAAGTTCATTATTACGAACACACTCAATTAGGTGCAGTTAATGTATTTAGCGTAGAGCGCTCGGTCATGGACTGGCTGTTGGATTTGTATCCGTTTCAGGAAATTACACTGACGCACCAAACCAGTGCACTAATCGAAAACGCTCGGCGTGAGTCAGTTCCCCATCTATACATCGAAAAAGAAGCCTTTACCTTGGTGTATGCGCCCAATGGGCAGTTGAAATACTGCAATCGGTTTCAGGGCAAAAATGTGTCTGATTTGGTTTATTTTGTGTTGTTTGCCTTGAATGAAGTCGGCCTCGACCCCAGCGAAGCTCGATTGCTGTTGTATGGACAGGTAGAATGGGATAGTGAATTGACCCTTGAATTGGGGAAATATATACCCCATTTGGAGCTTGGTCAAACCATTACCACCCTTACAGTACCAGATGGAGCCACGTATCGGTATGCCAGTTTACTTGGCACAGTTGCTGTTTAGGACGACTTATCTAATCAGTTTTAGCTAATCATCATTGACCGATTTTCTAACCGCTGAATTAAATGCCTCGTATAGCCCTTTTTCCAGGCTCATTCGATCCTTTTACCAAAGGACACGAAGACATTGTATTGCGTGCTTTAAAACTTTTTGACGAAGTCATCATTGGGATTGGCAGCAATGCAAACAAAAAACGGTACTTCCCTTTAGAAGTCATGACGGCGTGTATCGAGGAAACCTTTAAGGATTTACCTGTAAAGGTAGTTGCATACGATAACCTTACGGCTATTGTAGCACGTGACCATCAGGCTAACTTCTTGCTGCGAGGCTTACGAAATACAACGGATTTTGAATACGAAAACTCTATTTCGCAGGTAAACCGTTATCTCGTTGATAATTTAGAAACGGTATTTTTGATTACTTCACCTCATTTAGCTCCTATCAGTTCGAGTATCGTGCGGGATTTGCACCGCTATGGAGCCAGTGTGGAGGCATATTTGCCGTATAAGTTACCAGAAATCTAAGTATTACATTGCCTTCTCTGAAGCATAATAATGCTCAAATACATACCGTATAGAGCTATACGAGTTCTTTAAGGCATTTTGTACTTCTTTTCGGGTCATCCAGCGGATGTCTTCAATATCCTCTTCCTCCTGGGGTACCATTGCTGAATCATCTTTACAGATCATCTGATACCATTTGGTTCGCTTCAAAATCCGGCTGTTATTGTGTGTATAGGTATGCCAAGTGGTGCAAATTTTTTCGCCTCGCTCTACAATCACACCCGTTTCTTCTTCAATCTCACGCACAGCGGCTTCTTTAGAGCGCTCACCTTCGTCTAATTTTCCTTTGGGCAAATCCCAACGCTTGAGGCGGTAAATCAATAATACTTTGTCGCCTTTGCTAACTACTCCTCCTGCCGCTTTGATGATTTGATAATATTTTTTCACTCGGCTTTCAGCAGTTTTCTGATTACCCACAATGAGCGTGATAGATTGCAACTCTGGAACATACGCATCATGCAAGATAGCAAATACTCGGTCGAGCGTGACGGCACTTACATTGAGTACCAACACGTGTCCTTGAAAATGCTCTTTCTTAATTACCTGCAATCGTGCGTCAACAACTACGTCATAATCAGTCTGTTGAGTAAAGCGTGCTTTGGTGATAGAATCCTTGAAACTGACAGGACGGTCATCAACGAAGATAGTCATCTTAGGTTAGGCAATCGTAAACGATTTCTTATTTAGAAACAAAGTTACAAAGTCTTTGACGAAATTTGTAGTTTCTGTCCAATTTAGCCCGATACTTCTTGAAAAGTTTCTGGGTTTGAGGGCAAAAGTCATTGTTTGTACTCTAATAAAATATGTAATTTCGCTCTGTGAAACTGAAAGATTGGCAACGACATACCATGAAGGAGATTAAGCAGATTTTGGAAGCTTATGAGCAATTGGATTTTTCCAATCATAAGGCGGCCTTAGCCACTGTTGTTCGGGTTGAAGGTTCTTCTTATCGGCGTACAGGCGCTCGCATGTTGGTAAGTGATAGTGGCGAATGGGTGGGTGGCATCAGTGGTGGGTGCCTCGAAGGCGACGCCCTCAAACGAGCCCGCTTAGCGATGGAAAAAGGCAAGGCCACCTTAGTTACCTACGATACTACTGACGACGACCCTTACCAAATTGGAGTAGGACTGGGCTGTAACGGTATCATTGATGTATTACTAACGCCCCTAAATCCTTCTAGCGAAAACCCAGTCTCGCTTCTGAAAGACTGTCCAGCACAGCGTGAGCCTAACGTTATTTTGACACTGACAGGCATTAAAGGAACTATAGCTGGCATCGAGCTGGGGCAGGCATTTCGGTATGATAACCAAGCTCATTTTACACAACAATTTCCACTCCAAGACCTTACTAATCAGATTGTTGCTGATATTGAAACTGCTCTCAAAAATGACAAATCCGTATCTCAGACTTATTCTCTGCCAGAGGCTGAACTGACCTTTTTTATAGAAGTATTGCCCCCCGCTATTCACTTGGCTTTGTTTGGTGGAAGTTACGACGTATATCCAATGGTGCGGTTGGCTAAAGAAGTGGGCTGGAAAGTGAGTGTATTTTGTAATACTCAAAAAGTACACAAGTCGCTATTTGAGCAGGCAGACCACGTGCTACCCAAAGAAGCCGATTTGAACGTAGATGCCTACACGGCAGCCATTTTGATGGCTCACGACTACGAGACAGACTATAAAAATCTGCATCGGCTGCTGGCAACGCCCGTCACCTATATTGGTTTGTTGGGGCCTCGGAAGCGTACCGAAAAGATGCTGACTCGTGCCACAGAAGAAGGCAGACCCTTGTCTGCACAAGCTTTAGACCGAATGATGAGCCCAGTTGGGTTAGATACAGGTGCCTCTACGCCCGAAGAAATTGCCGTATCAGCCATTGCAGAAATCCGAGCACATTTTTCAGGTCGTAGCGGTGGTAGGCTTCGCCTTCGTCAAAAACCTATTTATGAAGCTTGATCAGCCTTGGGGTACTCTGAAGAAATCTTTTAGGCTTCTAATTTCTTCACGATTCTGTCTAAAATCGTTTGTATTTGAGTTCGTACCGACTCGGGTTTGACGAGTTCGGCTTGGTCAGCAAACATCAAAAACCACCGTGCGAAGCCCTCGATAGAAGTCGACAAGAAGGTCAGCTCCATACAGTCGTCGAGCTCTACCTGCGACACAAAGCCAAAATAGTACTTCTGTTGCCCCAAATACCGCACGATTGATTTAGCTACCCGAATCACAATCGTGTGCAAATCAGTGTCGTCAGTTACTCTTTCTAAGTACTCATGAAGCGTGGGATGTACTGCCGAAAATCGCTCGTTTGTCATCTTAAACTGACTGATACGGTCGGTTCTGAAGGTGCGATAATCGTTTCTTAGGCGGCAAAAGGCAATCAAATACCAAAGATTCCCCTGTAAGTATATACCGATAGGTTCTATTTGTCGCTCTTGCGATTCGCTCTGATAGCCAGCCATATACACCATCGAAGCCACCCGTCGGGCATGAATACTGGCCAAGATTTCTTGAATTGAGTACGAATGAAAGGCGCTTTCTTGCGAATTGGTAGAAGCCAGAACCAGCATATTGGTATCCAAATCATCCAAAAACTCCTTTTCGGTGGAACGTAGCACCGCTTTGATTTTGTACAACGCTGACTTGTATCGCTCAATACTGGCCGAGTCGGCGTAGTTTTCAATCATTTTTTCGGCCATCAAAAACGTCGTGGCTTCTTCACGAGTAAACATCACTGGAGGCAGACGGTAGCCGTCCATAATCGAATACCCAATGCCCGCCTCACCAATGATAGGCACCCCTGCTTCTTCCAAGGCTCGTACATCTCTATACACCGTGCGCAGACTAATCTCAAAACGTTCGGCTATTTCTTGCGCCTTCACCACCCGCTTCGACTGTAGCTGAACCAAAATGGCGGTAAGTCGGTCAATACGATTCATACAAACTAATTATTTCGCACAAAGGTCAGGAGTTTACGTGAAATATGTGCCAAAACTGGGTTCTAAATACCCAACGAATAGTACAGACTGACCGAGAAGTTTACTTTGCGGTTAGTGGTAATGTCTTCCGCAGAGTATAATTTGACAGGCTTAATCAGATTGGGCGTAAACGTCAACCGGAGCGATTTCATCCGAAAACTAACTGGAGCTGAAAGTGTGTAAGCCATTACTCCAAAGTGCTCGGTGGCATAGAGTGTAGGAGTGAGCGTAACGGGGGGGAATCGCCCTGGATTGGGGGTAGGTACGTAGTTAAAATAATAACTATTAGTAGTACCTAATGTGACCGAAATCCCAGGTGAAAACGTAATTCGATCAATAAATCCATTCAATTTTTTAGCAAAATACCCCGATACACTCGGGATAATGCGCTGGGTGGTTTCATCGCCAAACATATAGGCATACGCTACCGAAGGCATCACCTTTCCCAAATCGTACATCGCAAAAACGGTGAGGGCATTGGGGATGGGGTTCGGATTATCTGGATCTGGTTTGGTTAGAAAAGTGCGAGAGTATTCACCAAAAAACCAAAAATTACTTCCTACTATACCCATATAGCCCACCGACGCCATGGTCATTTCATACATCGGGTTGCTTTGGCTATATGACAAGCCTGAAAGGTCAGCATAAACCCCCGATTTGTGTTGATAGGTAATGCTGGGCATGAGCATATATTGCTTGATGTCGTAGTCTCGTCCAGCAAAATAGGCATGATTAGTATAACCCAATCGAAACGAAAGCGTACCTGTTTTCTCAGGATACAGCCACGAAAGGCTGTCGAGAAAGGCGTCTTCGTCCGAAAGGGCTTCTTGGATATTGTTGGGGGTAGTCACCTGTGCGACCGAACTCGTCCAGTAGAACCCGTACAGCAGTAGGAGTAGGTAGATTTTTTTCATTTGGACAAGCAAACAACAGGGACAAAGCCGCCCCTGTCGTTTGCATCTGAGTATCAACCATGCTTTGGTTTTTTGTGCTGCTCTAAGAAAGCCTTGCGCTCTTCGGGAGTCATGGCTTTGAGCTTTTCACGCAACTCTTGCATTTTTTGCTTGGCAGCGGCTTGTTGTTCTGGCGTCATGGCATCCCATTTCGCTTTCATTTCAGCTCGCTTTTCTTTGATTTTGGCTTGTTGCTCAGGAGTAAGTTTTTCCCACTTTTCCTTTGCTTTGGCACGTGGGTCATCTTGTGCTTGTGCCGAAAATGCAAACGCCAACGCAACTAGTGAAACACAAATGATTTTTTTCATAATCTGAAAAAGATTAAAAGTTAATACTCTTGTAGGCATACAAGATACCCATCGACTTAGACAGCCGAAAGATTGTTTTGTAAAATCCAAAAAACAACAGTATCGTCATAAAGCCTAACTTTGTCTATAAAACAAAATATTTTATAGATAAAATTCAACTTTCAGAAGTACTTCAGTACAAAATGCTGTTTGGGTTGCTTCGTGCGGAAAAATACTAAGCCAACAAAGAACAAATCAATGGTCACCGTCACCTTGGGATGTGCTTGGATATAGTGCCATGCCTGCTCCATTTGGTCGGACCAGTGGATGTCGTCAAACACAAATACGCTGTCTTCATGGGCTTTGGTTAAGCAGGTCTCAAAGTAGCTGACTGTAGGCTCGTAGCGGTGATTGGCATCAAAAAAAGCAAAATCTATGGCAGGGAGTTGCTCCACTCGGCGTGGTAAGGTTTCGTCAAGATTACCTACTACTACTTCAATAGTATGGCAGTGAAGTTGCTCAAAATTTTGTCGAGCTATTCGGGCTGTTTCGGGGCATCCCTCAAAGCTAACCACCCGAGCAGAAGGCTCTGCTGCCGATAGATAAGCCGTGGTCATACCCAGTGAGGTACCTAAATCAAGGATGTACTTGGGTTGAAAATGCTGCACCAGCCGATACAGCAATCGTGCAAAACGACGTGGTTTTTCAGCATTTTTAGCAATGTGCCGAATCTGTCTTTTGGGTGAATTATTGACTCGTGAGCCTGCCCCAAAATCAAGTACTTCGATTTCGGAACGGTCTGCCAAAAGTTCAGTCCGAAGTTCCTCAATTTGCTGAAAAACAGGCGATTGATTCACCTTCTTAGGGCAAATTACTTGGGTGTATAGTTTAAAAACAAACGGAGAATGAAGCGAA
Source organism: Spirosomataceae bacterium (assembly GCA_046329195.1). Taxonomy (GTDB): domain Bacteria; phylum Bacteroidota; class Bacteroidia; order Cytophagales; family Spirosomataceae; genus JAXLVB01. Next base: position 2,102,174 of record JAXLVB010000002.1, read on the forward strand.
TGTTCGTCTTTAGCTACGAATAGGTATCGAAAAAATCTACGAAACAAAACTGAAATTTGAGAATTAGAAAATAAATCGCCGCAGCCGTTTGAAATCGTTGAGAGGCTTTTAGTTGAGACGATACGGCACTATCATCACAAACTCAGGAATTTGTACCTTAAATTGCTTGCCATCCAACAAGCGCTCCATCAGGTAGGTACCCACCATTTTGCCAATAGAGGTATTCAAGTTGCACCCCGACACGTATTCATAGGCTTCGTTGGGCTCTAGCACAGGTTGCTGCCCTACTACCCCCTCGCCCTCTACTTGACGGGCTGTACCATCTGCATCAAAAATATACCAATGACGGCGCAGTAGTTGAACGGTATGGTCGCCTTGGTTTTCGATACGGATACGATACGAAAACACAAAGTGCGACTGCCAGGGACTCGAATGGTCCGGCTGGTATTCGGTGACTACGCTTACTTTGACGCCTTGAGTAATTGCTGTAACCATACTAATTAAAACTTGGCACAAGCCAGCAATGATTGGTTTTGGAGTGTAGGGCAATCAGGTACACCTACTAGTTGACAAACGAAAATTAGTGCAAGATAGTTTTTGAACCAAATCAAGTTGTTATTTTGTGACAAAAATTTGGACGAACTACTCGCTTTCTCGTCAATATGGATGTAAAAATAGCAGATTCTTGGAAATCTCACCTGCAAAACGAATTCACCAAGCCCTACTTTGCTTCGCTGGTTCAGTTCATAAAAGCAGAATATTCAACTCGTACGGTCTATCCACCGGGTCGGTTGATTTTCAATGCGTTTAGTCATTGCAGCTTCGACGACACCAAGGTGGTGATTTTGGGGCAAGACCCCTATCACGGTGCAGGTCAGGCCAACGGGCTAAGTTTTTCGGTGAACGATGGCATTGCGATTCCGCCTTCGTTGGTCAATATTTTCAAAGAAATCAAAGATGATTTGGGCAAACCTCTCCCTCGAAGTGGTAACTTGGAGCGCTGGGCCAAGCAGGGTGTGTTGTTGCTCAATGCAACGCTTACTGTGCGAGCCAGCGAAGCGGGTTCTCACCAAGGTAAGGGTTGGGAAACCTTCACCGACGCTGTCATCAAACACCTTTCGGACGAGAAACAAAATGTGGTTTTTATGCTCTGGGGCGCCTATGCCCAAAAGAAAGGAGAAGTTATTGACGCTCGCAAGCATTTGGTCTTGAAGGCTCGGCACCCCTCACCGATGTCGGCCAACAACGGTGGGTGGTTTGGATGTCGGCATTTTAGCCAAGCCAACAATTACCTCAAAGCCAAAGGGTTACCTGAAATTGATTGGTAATGTGTACTACGATTTGGAAACTCATGGCCTTGTGTAGCCCAATGCCCCATGCCAGTAATTACGCCTTGATTATTAACTATTTAACAAGAATTTAAAACCTCTAACCCAATGAACAAAGTGATAAAAAGCTTTTCCAAAGCAGCTTTATTATGGTTGCTTTTCAGTCCAGTTTTGGCCCAAACCACCGCTCCTTTTGACAACGAAATCAAGGCTTTTGAAAAACAAGATTCGCTTACGCCACCCAGCAAAGGTGGTATTGTCTTGTGGGGTAGTTCTACTTTTCGGCTATGGAAAACGGCTATCGAAGACCTCAGCGGTTATCCTGTAACCAACCGGGGTTTTGGAGGCTCACAAACCGAACACGCCATCCTGTATTTTGAACGAGCGGTGTTGCCCTTAGCACCGAAATTGTTACTTATTTATGAAGGTGACAATGACTTGTCGAGCAAGAAAACGCCGGAAAAGGTATTTGAAGATTTTCAGACTTTGGTCAAGTTAGTTCACGAAAAACTACCTAAAACCCGCATTGCCTTTTGTAGTATTCGCCCTAGCTTGGCACGAGAAACGCTGATGCCCGAACAAGAGAAAGTCAATGCTTGGGTTCAGAAGTATTGCAAAAAGCACAAGAAATACCTCGATTACGTAAACATTCGCCCTCTCCTACTCGACGCTAACGGCAAACCCAACGGCGATTTACTCATTACCGACAAACTCCACCTCAATGCCAAAGGCTACGAAATCTGGACTAAAGCGACGAGAGAGTACTTGGTGAAGGTGTGGAAGAAGTAGCTAATAATAAAAAGAGGCGATTTGTCAAAACCGCCTCTTTTTATTATTGTAAATGTACTATTACAAAATCGTTCTCCCCTTCTCCAACGCTGCATCCAACCCACTGGCATCGCTGCCGCCGGCTGTGGCGAAGAAAGGTTGTCCACCGCCGCCGCCTTTGATTTCACGAGCCAATTCTTTGACAATCGTACCCGCATGAAGTTGTTTTTCGGCAACAAGGCTATCGGCAATCATAACGGCTAACTGGGGCTTACCAGCTATCTCGGTACCCAATACGCAGAACAGATTATCTACTTTCGCTTTGAGGTCGTAGGCCAATTGCTTGAGCGCTTCGGCATTCGGAACGCTTACTTTCGACACCAACACATGATGCCCGTTTTGCGCCACTACTTTGCTCAAAAGTTCTTGCTTTAACGATTGAAGTTTCTCATTTTCAAGTATTTCGATACGTTTTTGCAAGGCCACTTTTTCTTCTAACAACGCCGAAACTGATTTTACTAAATCTTTTTGCCCTTTGAATAGCTCTCGAATTTTGTCCAATACTTCGCCTTGCTCTCGTAGGAGTTGAAGGGCTTTTTCACCCGTGACGGCCTCTACCCTACGAACTCCCGCCGATACCGAGCCTTCAGACACAAACTTAAACAACCCGATTTGCCCCGTAGTAGGCACGTGCGTGCCGCCACAAAGCTCTACCGAATAGGTAGGGTCATAAACGATAACTCGCACAAAATCACCGTATTTCTCACCAAATGTTGCCGTGGCACCCATGTCAAGTGCTTGCTTGATAGGTACGTTGCGGCGTTCTTCGAGGGCGATATTCTCTCTGATTTTGGCATTTACGATGTCTTCCACCTGTGTCAATTCTTCGTCGGTCACTTTGGTAAAGTGCGAGAAGTCGAAACGGGTGAGTTCTTCGTTTTGGTACGAGCCTTTTTGGATGATATGCGTCCCCAACACTCGGCGCAACGCCGCCAACATGAGGTGCGTAACGCTGTGGTTGTTGGTAATGAGTTTACGTCGGCTGACATCTATTTGTGCCGTCACGCTTTGGGCCGAATTGAGCGCATCGTCCAGCGCCACGTCGTTAGAAATATGGATAACCAAGTCGTTTTCTTTCTTGGTATCCACAATATTTACCAAGGTCGGTACTCCATTGTTAAACAGGGTTAGCCAACCCGAATCGCCTACTTGCCCACCCGATTCGGCGTAGAAAGGCGTTTGTTCCAGCACAATATGATACTGTGTGCCTTGCTTGTTTTGTACCTTCCGATACTTCACCACTTGGGTTTGTGTTTGTACTTCGTCGTAGCCCACAAACTCCACTCGGTCCACTTCGTTGAGCTCTACCCAATCTGATTTTTCGGAAGCAGCATCGGCTCTCGAACGTTGTTTTTGAGCCTGTAGCGCCTGTTGATAACCCGCTTCGTCAATCGAAAAGCCCTTTTCACGAGCAATCAAGGCCGTTAAGTCTAGTGGGAAGCCAAAGGTGTCGTACAGTTCAAAAACGGTCTCGCCATCAATGACCTTTTCGCCTTTCTCGGTTAAATCATTCGTAATTTTGTCCAACAATTTCAATCCGTTTTCGAGGGTGCGAAGAAACGACGCCTCTTCTTCACGAATCACGTTGGCCACAAAATCTTGTTGGGCAATAAGTTCGGGGAATACCCCGTCAAATTGTTGTGAAAGCGTAGGAATCAATTTACACAAAAACGGCTCACGGAAGCCCAAATAGGTGTATCCGTACCGAACGGCACGACGCAAGATGCGACGAATCACATAACCTGCCTTGTTGTTAGAAGGCAACTGACCATCGGCAATGGCAAAAGCTATGGCCCGAATGTGGTCGGCAATGACCCGCATCGAAATATCCGTCCATTTGTCTTGACCGTAAGTCTTGCTCGAAAGTTGGGCAATTACACTAATTGTTCCTGTGAAAACGTCAGTATCATAGTTCGACTGCTTACCTTGAATAGCCATGCAAAGGCGCTCAAAGCCCATGCCCGTGTCCACATGCTTGGCAGGAAGCGGAATCAGCGAACCATCGGCTTTGCGCTCAAACTGCATGAATACGTTGTTCCAGATTTCGACTACTTGTGGGTGGTCATTATTCACCAACTCCTTGCCGGGTATTAAATCCACTTCGGCTTGATGACGCAAGTCAATGTGGATTTCGGAACATGGACCGCAGGGACCCACATCGCCCATTTCCCAGAAATTATCTTTTTTGTTACCCAAAATGATGCGGTCTTCGCCCACGATAGACTTCCAAATGTCCCATGCTTCTTGGTCGAAGGGAACGCCGTCTTTTTCGTCACCGCCAAAAACAGACACATAAATGCGGTCTTTGGGCAGTTTATAGACTTGGGTCAGTAGTTCCCAAGACCATTCGAGGGCTTCTTTCTTGAAATAATCGCCAAATGACCAGTTCCCCAACATCTCAAACATGGTATGGTGGTAGGTATCGAAGCCAACATCCTCTAAATCATTGTGTTTGCCACTTACCCGCAAGCACTTCTGTGTATCGGCAATACGCTTGTGAGGAGGCGTGCCGTTGCCTAAGAAAAAGTCTTTGAACTGCGCCATGCCCGAGTTGTTGAACATGAGCGTGGGGTCGTTTTTGGCCACCAGCGGAGCCGACGGCACAATGAGGTGATCTTTGCTACGGAAAAAATCTAAAAACGCTTGGCGTATTTCACGAGAAGTCATTAGGATTGCGGATTTACGATTGCGGATTTACGATTGCGGGCTGAAACCCAAAATCGTTGTCCAGTACTGCCTTTGTCTAAAAAAGTCTGCAAATTTACGGAATTCTGTGGGATAGGCTTGCGGTTACGAAAAAAAAGGTGAAGAATCAAGGTGGATGCCAGAAAGATTGTTGCCAGTGGGGACAGGCTAGTTGTCAGTGTCCCACTGACAACTAGTTACATCAAATCCGATTTTCGATAATACTTTGCAAAAATGAATTATTAAATTAACTCAAACTCAATAAAAATGCACTTAACACAAGAAATGGAGATCTTTTTTAAGAAATGTATATTAAAATCAATTTATGATGATAATATGCCTTTACCTAATCAAATAGGGTTTATAAGTCCGTATATTATTATGGAAATCGTGGTTGTAGAGAGTTAAGGTTTATTGTGTTAAGTGATAATAGTAGTTTATTTATTGATTACTTTTTTATAACTGATGATTACAGTTATCATAATAGGATTGACCGAGAAGGAAATGTCATAAAGTTAGAAAATTATGAAGGTCAATTTGGATGGCCAGTCCTAGCAACTGAGGCAGAAACAGAAAAAGAACATCAACGAATTAGACTACATAATCAAAATGTACAATCAATTTTAATATCGAAGGGATTGGAAGAAGAAATAAAGCAATGAAATAACCTCGCCATTGTCAGTGTCCGCACCATAACCGTCAGGCTAACACTATTTCGCCATTGTCAGTGTCCGCACTGACAACTATTCGCTGAGCTTATTTTTGTATTTTTGACTCTCAACGCCATTTTCCCCGCCGTTGTCAGTGTCCGCACTGACAACTATTCGCTCAGCTTATTTTTGTATTTTTGACTTCGCCATTGTCAGTGTCCGCACTGACAACCTTAACCACACACAATCATGCAATACCCAACTATGGACATTGGCTATGTGTATTTTTACACTGCTACCATTCTGAATTGGAAACATTTGCTTAAACCTGACAAATACAAAGACATCATAATCAACAGTTTAAAGCATTTAGTCCAGAATGGCAAAATCAAACTATATGGCTTCGTTATCATGCCAAATCATATCCATTTGATTTGGGAAATGATTGAAAAAAATGGGAAAGAAATGCCGAATGCCAGTCTTATGAAATACACAGGGCATCAATTTTTACAAGACTTGCGAATCCATCACCCCCAAATTTTGCCGTATTTTGAAGTGAATACCTCTACTCGAAGCTACCATTTTTGGCAACGAAATAGCCTACCTGTAGTGCTCTACTCTTCTGAGGTTTGGGAACAAAAATTAAATTATATCCACCAAAATCCTATTCAAGAAAAGTGGAAATTAGCGGATTTACCAGAAAATTACCGTTATTCTTCTGCTCGTTTTTACTATACTGGCGAGGATGAGTTCGGCATTTTAACTCATTGGCTTGGGTGAGGCATTAAGCTCGTTAGTGTGGAACTGGAGTACATTCGCTGACGATGATGAAAAAGGTCAGTTGTCAGTGGGGACACTGACAACGGCAGAGCTGAGACACCTACTCCATACTCAAAATTTATAGATTTTTTATACCTTTAGCGCTGTTTAAACCCCATTCAGATTACAGGTTTCAAAACGACACAATACCATGAAAGCGACACTCTTTTTTATTGGATTCTTGTTTATTGGTACCCCCATGGTGCTTGCACAATTACCCAGTAACATGACTGGCACTTGGAAACGAACGGCAATGAGTTCGGTAACTACCGATGGTAAGGTAACCGATTATGTCGCTACCTTAGAAAAAACCATGCCTTGTTCAAAAGACATGACTTATACTTTCAAGGCCGATGGCAGTTTTATTACTCATGTACCTGATGCCTGTGGCTCAATGAAAAAGACCCTTGAGTCTATGAATGCCGAAGGAAAAGGCACCATGAAGGGCAATAAAGTGACGGTAGTGTCGTCATTACTTCCGCCTGCCACTTACGACGTTACATTTAGCGGCAATATCATGACGTGGTATTTTGATTATGCCGCCAATCCTAAAATACCCAACCCGGGCGGCAAGCTCAAATCCATGACCATTGTGTATACCAAATTGTAGTAGGCACTCTGCCTATATCTGGCGATTCCCTCTTATGTCCACGCTGATAAATTTCAACTTTTTCCCGTAATTTTGGCTGCTCATACACGTACTGCCATCATGCCGAATACTTTGGACCCCAACAAACGCTATTACTCTATCAAAGAAGTTGCCGACCATTTTGAGGTAACTATTCCGACGTTGCGGGTTTGGGAAGACGAGTTTCCGAGTCTAAAGCCTTCACGCAACAACGCCGGCGACCGTCAATATACCGCCAAGGATATTGAGCAAGTTAAACTCATTTACCACTTGCTCAAGGAGAAGAAAATGAAGATTGAAGGCGCCAAAGACTACATCAAAAACCGCCGCAAGAAAGAAACAGAAGTTAACGAATTGATTGCAAACTTAGAACGCCTCAAAGGCTTTTTGATGGATATTCGTAGTAATCTTGACCAACTCGAAGCCTAAAATCATCTTCGTATAATACAACAAAACAGCATAAGCACTTGCACTTTTCAAAGAACTACAAAGCCTACAGTTACCAATCACAACTAATTGATTAACAAATACATACAACCAATCTACTTCATTTTATCCAAATGAATAGGTCTAGCATGAAAAGTTTCTGCTGTTCTTCGTAAAAGATAAAAAAGGCTTTGTATCTTGCGGTCAGATTATTGACTACAACCAGCCCCAATGCTTGCCATTAGTGCTTATGAAACCTGACTTTTCGACGATACCGTTCTTGTCCAATACCCCCTCCAAGGCCACCGTTCAGGCTTCCTCTGCTGCGAAACCTTTTCGTACGGCAGAAGGGATTTTGATCAAACCACATTTTACCAAAGCCGACCTCAGCGATGCCGAACACCTCCAGTTTTCGGCTGGGATTCCGCCTTACTTGCGAGGGCCTTACAGCACTATGTACGTGCAACAACCCTGGACCATTCGGCAATACGCTGGCTTCTCAACCGCCGAGGAGTCCAACGCCTTTTATCGTCGAAACTTAGCCGCAGGGCAAAAGGGCTTATCCGTTGCCTTTGATTTAGCCACCCACCGAGGTTATGACTCAGACCACCCACGAGTAGTAGGCGACGTAGGCAAGGCGGGCGTGGCCATTGACAGTGTAGAAGATATGAAGATGCTGTTCGACCAGATTCCGCTCGACCAGATGTCGGTTTCGATGACCATGAACGGCGCTGTCATTCCCATCATGGCGTTTTATATTGTGGCAGCCGAAGAGCAAGGCGTGGCACCCGAAAAGCTATCGGGCACCATCCAAAACGACATCTTGAAGGAATTTATGGTGCGGAATACCTATATCTACCCACCCGAACCTTCGATGCGCATTATTGCTGATATTTTTGCCTACACGGCCCAAAAGATGCCCAAATTCAACTCCATTAGTATTTCGGGCTATCACATGCAAGAGGCCGGAGCTACTGCCGACATAGAATTGGCCTATACCTTAGCCGATGGCTGGGAATACCTCCGCACAGGCGTAGCGGCTGGGCTCGACATTGACGATTTTGCCCCACGCTTGTCGTTTTTTTGGGCTATCGGCATGAATCATTTCATGGAAATTGCCAAAATGCGAGCAGGAAGATTACTGTGGGCGAAAATTGTGAAACAGTTTAACCCCAAAAACGACAAATCGCTGGCTCTGCGCACCCATTGCCAAACCTCGGGTTGGAGTTTGACCGAACAAGACCCCTTCAATAACGTAACTCGTACCTGCGTAGAGGCGATGGCGGCGGCCTTGGGGCACACTCAAAGTTTGCACACCAACTCATTGGACGAAGCCATTGCCCTACCGACTGATTTTTCGGCCCGGATTGCTCGAAACACACAGCTCTATATTCAGCACGAAACCAACATTACCAAAGTGGTTGACCCTTGGGGCGGGTCGTATTATGTGGAGTATTTGACCAAAGAGCTCGCTCAAAAAGCATGGAAGTTGATTGAGGAAGTGGAACAACTGGGCGGCATGGCCAAGGCTATTGAAACAGGACTGCCCAAAATGCGGATTGAAGAAGCCGCTGCTCGCAAGCAAGCTCGGATTGACGCCGGCAAAGACATCATTGTGGGTGTAAATCGCTACAAAACGCAAGAAGAGTCCAACATCGAAGTGCGAGAAGTTGATAACCAGGCCGTTCGAGAAAGTCAGATTGCTCGCCTCAACCAAATCAAGGCAGAACGAGATAATGAAAAAGTTCAAGCCTTGCTCCAACAATTAACCGAAGCCGCCTCGCTGGGTACTTCTACAGACCTTTCGGCAGGTAGAAATCTACTGGCGCTGGCCGTTGATGCTGCCCGTGCCCGTGCCACATTGGGCGAAATTTCAGATGCTATGGAAAAAGTATTTGGCCGCCATAAGGCTACGATTCGAAGCGTGTCGGGGGTGTATGCCGCCGAAGTATCGGACGACGAAAACTTCAGGGTTGCCCGTGAAATGGCTGACGAATTTGCCAAACTCGAAGGCCGCCGCCCACGCATTATGATTGCTAAAATGGGCCAAGATGGCCACGACCGAGGTGCCAAGGTGATTGCTACCAGCTTTGCCGATTTGGGTTTTGACGTGGACATGGGGCCGCTATTCCAAACACCCCAAGAAGCTGCCTTGCAAGCTGCCGAAAATGACGTTCACATCGTGGGGGCTTCCTCTTTGGCCGCTGGGCATAAAACCTTAGTACCTCAGTTGATAGAAGAACTCAAGAAATTGGGCCGAGAAGACATCATGGTGATTGTGGGCGGGGTGATTCCAGCCCAAGATTACCAATACCTTTATGATGCTGGTGCCAAGGGGGTATTTGGGCCGGGGACGGTGATTTCGGTAGCTGCTCAGAAAATTCTGAAAGAACTCATGGCTGACTAAACCCCGATTGTAGCCCTACCGTTTGCTAACAAATGACCTGATAGACAAAGAAGTTTAGCGATATTTCAGTATCTTACCGAAAAGTTTGCTAAACCTCTCTGTACCATGAGCTTCTGGGATTTTCTTAAAAATCTTTTTGGTGGCAAAAAGAAATCTACCACTCCTTCATCTGGCACCACCACCAATCCGCCTGTATCGGCTACTACCGTAGTGGTCAATCCGCTTACATTGACGACTATTCCACAACCTTCGTTTACCCCTGCGGGTACGGGACAAGGTTTAGACCTTACCGATATTTCGGCATTTACGCTTTGGAATGGTTATGTGAATATTTGGGATCAACATCGCTCACAGGCTCATATCAACGACCCCGACGAACTCCAGCGAGGTTTTACGCATTACGGCTGGTCGAAACTACAAGGTGGCACGCTAAGCGACACCTTGCATCGCACTCAAATCGTGCATTTTATCAATGTTCCTGCCGAAATCCGCAACAATCCCCAGCCCCTCCCCTACGGCGAATCTCGCTACTATTCCAACGGCGACCCTTTCTACACACAATTCGAGCCGCTGAGTCGGTTTGAAGATATTATCGTGCGAACGCCCTTTAGTCGTTTGAATATTTCGGGCGTGATTTTCGACCATGAGGTCTGGGCATGGAAACCTGACAAAACCAAGTTATTCAAAGGCAACGCTCAGTTTCCGGCCTCGCCCGGCTTACAAATTCCTGATAGTCAGTTTGAGAGCGCCTACCATCGAGAAATGGCTAATCGGCATGTGTTGGTCATGAAACTCCAAAAGCAAGATGCCGTGAGTGCGGGAGTCAGTGACCCTATTTTGCTCACGTGGGGGCCTTACACGGCGATTGAGTCCTTTTTTGAGTCGGATAATTATACGTTTCCGAACATGTACGTTAATCCGCCGTGGAAAACCGCTGACCAAAACGGGGAGTTTTGGCACGATTACTCCAGCCATATCTTGGCGGGTATGTACTTCCGAATCGAGGATGCAGGAGATGGTTTTTGCGCCAAAATGTACAAAAACCTGCATAATCTGGAAGTAAACCTCAATTTCTTGCCCAACAAAAAAATCATGAACATGGTCTATTTGCACCAAGAAGGCGTAGCTGGGCATCCCTTTGTACCTGAGTATGTGAGCGAATACCTGCCCGTGTTTGCGGTGGTGCTGGGCTGCCAAGGTTCGTATGCGTGGAGCGAAGCGGGCCATATCGAGACCGATGACAACCGAAGTTGGAATCCTTACAAAACGTACGTAGCCTCTTGGCAACGAGTAGCGCAACTCGCTGATTTCTTTGACGGAGGTCAGCCTACCTTTTTGCGCCAGCAAACCGAGGTCAGCTACGACGGCGGTGCTACCTTTTCTCGCCAAAACATGAGGCAATTATACGATCAAAAACGCCCCATCGTGAGAGCAATGACCCAAGGAAGCAAAGTAGCCATTGCCGCTGTCAATCCCTTTGCCACCAGCGATGCACAAGAGCTGAAAGTAATAGCCAAAGTGAATGGTCAGTACTATACCGTGAGCATGACTGGAAAGCGGACGACGCTGTTGAGAAGTTGAGGGTATCTTCAAAAGTACTGTTGAGTGCCTCCTGAAGAGTCAGTGGCTCGGCAGGCACCTAGAAAGTAGGCCACTAACCGACTAATGAAAAGCCATTAATGGCATCACGTGCTAAAAAACGGCAGTATTGGGAAGAACCAAGGATATCGATTGATTTGGCTGAGTAATTGGCGAAGAATTAACAAATCAGGCTGATTAAACATAGATTACGCTGCTTTTTTAACACGGAGTTTCACAGAGTTTTTCACGGAGTTACACAAAGTTTTTGTTTGCTCTCAGTGAAACTCCGTGATGTACTTAGTGGAACTCTGTGGTTAAGTATTTAATTTTTCAGGTAAACAACTCAATATCAACTATCTAACTCAGGTTAGTTTAGGGGACGGGACAATTACACAAGCAGCATACGAGCTTGGGCTTTGGTAAGGCCAATAAATAAATCAAGTGCTAAGAAACGCTCCAGTCCAGAAGTTTCTTTTACCGTAAGCACCCCTTCTTTTTACGGTTCACTAATCTATCCACTTGCTCAGACATCTGCTTGGAGGCTTTGAGTGCTATTATTTTTTCGGGAGCCAATTGAGCAATTAAGCTTGCTACATCCCCAAATGCTTCTGAAACAGTCATATTGTTTTGTTTAGCGGTAAGCAAAATTAAAAAAATAGACTGATTTCCCTCAATTCAAACTCCTCAACAAATTCTCATAAAAACTCAAGGCTCGTTGGTAGCTTTCTACGCTTACTCGCTCGTTTACGCCATGAAAACCGATGGGGTCAATCATGGGGCTAAACTTCAAGATATTGTCCGAAACGTTGGCAAAATGATGTGAGTCGGTAGCGCCAATGAGTAGAAAGGGCGTGGTAATGGCTCCACCAAAATTTTGCTTGGCAATCTTGGCAATGCGCTGAAACCCAAAACAAGTCACATCAGCCACCTTAGACGGCTCGTTGATGTGGCCAACAACCGTGATTTTCACCCGGTCGTCGTTGATGGCTTCTTTGACATGTGCCAGCACTTGCTTGGAGTCCTCGCCGGGTAAAATCCTAAAATTCACCGTAGCGGTGGCTACTGTTGGCACTACGTTATCCTTAATTCCTGAATGGATGATGGTAGGTGCCGTCGTGGTGCGAAGCATGGCATCGCCTTGGTCAGTTTTACCAAAAATACTGATTAACAGGGGTTTAGTAAGCCATTGATTAGCAAAAATGAGTTTCTGCATAAAGGGCATTTCGGGGCCAATGTGGTCAAAAAAGCCCTGCATGGCAGGCGTAATGCGCTGAGGTGGTGGGTTTTCTCGCAGGTGTACGATGGCTCTGGTAATCAGGTCTAAGGCCGTTTCTTTAGCTGGATACGACGAATGTCCTCCAGGGATTTGTGCGCTCAATTCGATAGAAAGGTACCCTTTTTCGGCGGTAGCAATTAGCGCTGCGGGTTGCGATACGCCCGGCACCTTGTTGCGGGTTACGATGCCGCCTTCATCCATGATAAATTCGGCCTTAATGCCTTGTTTTTCCATTTTTTGAGCAATCGGCAAGGCTCCATTAAGGCCCGATATTTCTTCGTCGTGGCCAAACACAAAGTAAACCGTACGCTCTGGTTGAAAGCCCTTAGCCAACAAGCGTTCGGTACTTTCAAGGAGCGAAATCACATTGATTTTGTCGTCGGTGGTGCCTCTGCCCCAGATGTAACCCTCTTTGACAACACCCCCAAACGGGTCCACCTCCCATAGTTTTTGGGTAGCGGGTTCAATGGGTACTACGTCTTGATGCGCCATCAAAATCACCGGTTTCAGGTGGGGATTTTTGCCTTTCCATTCAAACAGCAGGCTATAATTGATAATCTCTCGCTGGAGGCGGCTATGTACCAGCGGGTAGGTTCGCTCCAAAAAACGACGAAAGCCCACAAACTGCACCGAGTCGGGCTTGACATCGTGTCCAAACGAAATAGTCTTGTACGTGATAGACTGCTGAAAATGCTTGAGGGCCGAGTCGGGCAAGGTCGGAATTGGGGTTTCGTCAACAGCCACTTGCTTCGACTCAAACCGAAGTGTATTGAATAACAAAACCGCCACCAACACCACAAGCGCTGCCAAGAGGAATCGTACGAATTTTTTCATTGCTGATGAATGCTTCAATTTTTTCAAAAATAAGGATTAACCAATTCAAATCTCCTAAAGTTAATTAACTATCCCTCGAAATTTTTAGTTTTGTAAATTCGTTGCCAAATTGTTCTACCCTGGCACCATTCATCCTTATCCCTAGTTGATGTATTTATGTTTTTATTCAAAATCAGTTTTCTTGACATAGGTTTTATTGATATTCTGGACATTATACTGGTGGCATTCTTGCTGTACCAAGTATATCATCTTATTCGTGGAAGCATTGCCAGTCGGGTATTTTTGGGCTATTTGTTGGTGTATGTGGCGTATTTGTTGGTCAAAGCCCTCGGAATGGAGTTGCTTTCTACCATTTTGGGGCAGTTTATGGAAGTGGGGGTCTTGGCGTTATTGATTATATTTCAACCCGAAATCCGTCGTTTTTTACTCTTAGTTGGCAAAAGTACTTCCATTCAAGACAGTAAGTGGTTTCGTCGTTTTTTCCCACATCATACCTCTTTTGAAAACGAAAAAACCATTCAGGAGATTGCCGATTCGGCTCGGATGATGGCCGCCACCCACACAGGAGCTTTGTTGGTGATTCAGCGAGAAGACGACCTCAAAAAATACATTGACTCTGGCGACGAATTGGATGCCGTGGTGTCAAAGCGCATGATTTCGAGTATTTTTTTCAAGAATTCCCCTTTTCATGACGGGGCTGTTATCATCCACGAAGGCCGCATCAAAGCTGCCCGATGTATGCTGCCCGTGACCGAAAACCCCAACATTCCGGCCACGCTGGGCTTTCGGCATCGAGCCGCCATTGGGATGAGCGAAGCCACCGATGCTGTAATTGTGGTGGTCTCTGAAGAAAAAGGCGAAATCACGCTTGTGCATACAGGCGGCATGTTTAGAAGTCTGACTGCCAACGAATTAGCCCAAAAACTCAAACAACACCTCACCACCTAAGCCATCGTTGTTTTGACACCAATCTTTCAAGCGTAACACCCCATGCCCGAACTCGACCGCATCCGGCAAATGCTCTTGGAGCAAGGATACATCACCGAACCTTCTGTTGTGATGTCGGTGTTTTTGTCCTTGCAACTCAACAAGCCGCTGCTGATTGAAGGACCTGCCGGCGTGGGCAAAACCGAAATTGCCAAAGTGATGGCTCGGGCCTTGGACACCGACCTCATTCGCCTGCAATGCTACGAAGGCTTGGATGCCTCTCATGCGCTGTATGAGTGGAACTACCAGCGGCAACTTCTCTATCTGAAAACCTTAGAGGTAGCTCCTACAGCAGGCGAGTCGGCTAGTGGAGTAGAAGATGAAATTTTTGGCGAACGGTTTCTGATGAAACGCCCTGTTTTACAGGCCATTACTCACCCTAAAAAAGCCGTTTTGCTGATTGATGAAATAGACCGAGCCGACGAAGAATTTGAAAGTTTTTTGCTTGAAGTCCTCTCCGACTGGCAAATCACCATCCCCGAAATCGGCACCATCAAAGCCCATCATATTCCGCAGGTTATCATCACGGGCAACCGAGTACGAGAACTCTCCGAAGCCCTGCGCCGCCGCTGCTTGTACTTATGGATTGACTACCCTACCTTCGAGAAAGAAGTCCAGATTGTGCAACAAAAAGTACCCCGGATTGACCACGTACTGGCCGAACAAATCTGTCGGTTTATGCAGGAGTTACGGCAGCTAAAACTGGAGAAAACCCCAGGCATAGCCGAAACCCTCGACTGGGCCGAAGCCTTGGCCACACTCCACTTCGACTACTTAGATAAGTCACTGATTGAGCAGACTTTAGGGGTCATTCTGAAAGACTGGAAAGACACCCGTAGCGTGCAACTCTCGCTTACCGAGTTGCTCGAAAAAACGGGCATTGTATCCAAATGGGATGAACTATGATTCGCCGCCACACCTCGCTATCGCTCAATGTGCTGGCCTTTTGTGGCTTTTTGCGGAGCAATGGCTTTGTAGTAGGCCCCGAAGAAGAAGCCCTTGCCTTACGTGGACTGGCTTGTGTTCCGCTTGAGGAGAAAGCCTTGTTTAAAGACGTACTCAGGGCTACGCTGGTGCGGAAGGTGCAGCAATTACCTGTTTTTGAAAAACTGTTTGACCACTACTGGAAAGAATTAGATAAAGCGCTGGACTCCAAAATTACAGAGGACGCTCGCCAGCGCAATCAGCGTAGCAAACCCCAACAAGCGCCTTCGTTGCAAGCCTTGAAGTCGTGGTTGTATGGCAATAAACCCAGCGAAGAAACCGAGATAGCCACGTACAGCACGCACGAGAGCCTTAGTAAGCGAGATTTTTCGACGATTCCTGCCGACGAACTCGATGAACTTATGCAGCGGATTCGGATGATAGCCCGTACACTGGCCAACCGGGTGAATCGGCGTTATCAGCGCAGCCGCAACTCCACAGCATTGTTTGACCTCCGCAACACCCTCCGTAAAAATCTGCGCCGAGGGGGCGAGTTGCTCGAACTGGCCTATCGCAAACCCAAGAAAAACCGCCTCAAGCTGGTGGTGCTTTGTGATGTTAGCAAGTCCATGGACTTGTACAGTAGCTTTTTGATTCAGTTTATCTATGCGTTTCAGTCGGTGTATCGGCGCATCGAAACGTTTGTATTTAGCACTTCGCTGCATCGGATTTCGGCAGAGTTGAAACAGCAACATTTTCAAACAGCCTTACAGGAACTATCCGACAAGGTGGTGGGGTGGTCGGGAGGAACGCAGATTGGCCAAAGCCTCGCCAGCTTTGTACAGGACTACAGCCGCCTACTTGACAAGCAGACTATTGTCCTGATTCTGAGCGATGGCTGGGACACTGGCGATACCGATGCCCTTGCCGACAGCATGGCCTTGATTCATCAAAAAGCTCGAAAAGTGATTTGGATGAACCCTTTGGCGGGCAATCCGCAGTATGAGCCCACGGTGCAAGGGATGCAGGCTGCCATGCCTTACGTTGATATTTTTGCACCCGCACACAACGCCGAAAGCCTTCAGAAGATTGGAAAATGGCTTTGACGAACTGTATTTGTGTGGTGTGAGCAGGACATAAACGACTTGCTTCTTCCACTTTTGTCGCCCTCAGCAGGTTTTCGCACAAGCCCTGTTAAAGATTGCTTTCGCCTGTGTAGTGCGGTGAGGACACCGACCACGGCGGAGCACTCCAGACATTCTACCTCATTGACCATCTGTATCAAAAAACGCTACGGATAGGGGGAAAACTGAATATTGTGTTGATACATGGGTTTAGTTTTTAGTTGATTATCATTGATTTATGCCGACTTTTGCTTGCGCCTGTTTGTTGGTGGACAAACACCAACAACGGAGGAAAAATACTATTTGCGAAATCACCAATAGGGTAAATCAGATTATTAGCGATTTTACTTAAATCACATTTAGCAGTGTTCTCCTGCAAGATTTTTTCTGAAAGTAATTTTTTAGTAATCATGGGAATGGGTAATATGTCAGAATTATACTTTCTCTATGAGTACCTTTAAAATAATCTCGTAGTTGGTTTAATGATTCCATATCATTTATCAACCATTCTATTTTAAGATTATGTAAACGACCCGCTGCCAATTGATCATCAACTTCTTTCAGAACTTTGACTCTAAGCAGTTCAATGGTATCCTTTATTCTATATGGGGAGGTCGGATTCCCTGAAGAATATTTAGAATCTTGTAGAATATTACCTCCTGTTCTATAATCAAACTCGACGTAACGTTCACCGTTCCAAATGTAGTATGATTCGTTCAGTGAGCTAATATTTGCCTGCATTTTATCTGCCAATGGATCAACAGCTCTGCCTTTTTTTTCTCTCCAAAACCCTTCTTTATAGGGTCTTACAGGAAGTTCGGGGTAGATTGCACCAAAGATAGGTAGCCGTCTGTGACGGGGTCGCCCAGACGGCCAGCCTACCAAACGACCTCGCCAAGAAAATATCCTTATCCTCGTTGTGCGTAGCGAGCACAACAGAGGTGCTCTCGCCTGTGTGGGGCGGTGAAGACACCGACCACGGCGGATTCATTTTTTTTCCCCTTAGCACCCTCTGTTTTTGCTTTTACAAAAGAGAATGATTATCCTGCACTCAATTTTTGATACAATTTGCCAATTTTGACAATATAGCAACGGGTTAATCCTTGATTTTTTATTGGAATACCTCAAAACACCTCTCCCCTAGTACGTTGCTTTCGGTACTCCGATTTGAAACTTAGATAAAAAAACGACTCAAACCTCATCACCTCATGCAACCTATCCCTATCAAAACCACGGTAGTAGGCTCGATGCCTTTTCCGGGTTGGCTTGAATTTGCTTCGCAGCACCTCGACCAATTTGGCCCTGCCGACCTCGCCGAGCTGATTGACGACGCCGTAGTGGCCTCTATCCACGACCAAGTCGGCGCAGGCCTCGACGTAATCACCGATGGCGAACAAACTCGCCTTGATTTCAACCTCTCGTTTTACGGCTTCATCAAAGGAATACAGCCTAACCATACCGAAACTCGCAAGTTTGGCCCTCCAGCCCATGACCAGCGAGGCAAGCATACCATTGTGGCACCACTCACTGCCCCCAAAGGTTTGGGGGTCGTAGAAGAATACAAACGTCTTCAGCGCCTAGCTCCGGCCTGGAAAATATTAAAAGCCTCGGTACCAGGGCCTTACACCCTGTCGGGCAGGCTATTACCGGGTGAAGTCTATGCAGACCGTTGGGCCATTACCGAGGCACTCATGCCTTTGGTATCCAGCGAATTAGAAGCCTTGGTAGCAGCAGGTTGCCAAGAAATTTGTATTGATGAACCCTCCATGAGTTGCTATGCGTACCGAGAGGACACCCAGCGATTTGTGGATATTTTTAACCGCACCGTCAAGTCAATTGTAGGCCAGACACGCATCGGCACGCATTTGTGCTTTGGAAACTTTAAGGGGCGGTCGGTAGGTAAAAAGTCCATTGCCCCGATGCTCCCCGATTTTTTGGAGCTCACCGTGGACGAACTACATACGGAAATGACGATTCTGAATTTTGCCGAAATCCACTTAATGGAACAGTTTGCCGAGAAAATGGACGTGGCCGTAGGCGTTATTGATGTCAAGAGTTATTACATCGAAACCATCGAGGATGTCATGGAGCGCATCCAACAATGCCTACGGTACATTCCAGCCGAAAAACTGGCCGTAGCGCCCGACTGTGGCATGAGCCAAACGGCTCGTTGGGCTACTCGCCAAAAACTTACGGCCATGTGCGAAGCTGCCAAGCGATTACGAAAATAGAAGGGTTTCAAACGCTGGCCTTTCTACCAATTTGATGAATAGCTACACCGAACTAGTTAATTGATACACCGTAGCGACGGTCGCCACCGAGTATTTCAGAGTTATACACGGAGTAACACCTAGTATCATGTAAAACTCAGTGAAACTCGGTGGATTTTTAAACTTTGTGTTACTCCGTGGTAAAAAGATACAAAAATATTTTTTTACTTTTACTTAGGTTGATAGTCTGCCTATTGATTAGCAACTTTAAAGTACTCAACTTTCTGGAAAGAAAAGCCTCCAATACCTTATGCTTCGTACTTCTCGCCTCCGCCTTATTGATGCTGACCTTGATGCTTGGGATGCCTTCATGCGAGGCAATCATATTTTAAGTCGAGCGTTGGGGGCTAATGTCCCAAAAAACTGGACTGAAAACGCCGACGCTTTTCCGATGTTTATTGAGATGGTGCGCCACAACCCCGATTTGGTGATTTGGGGAGCAAAATTCATCATTTACGTACCCGAAAACCTACTCATTGGCTCTTGTGGCTACAAAGGCAAGCCCAACGAGGCTGGCGAAGTAGAAATTGGCTATGAGATTAAGGCCTCGCATCGAGAAAAAGGACTGGCTACCGAAGCAGCTCGGGCACTGATTGATTTTGCCTTTAACGACGAGCGAGTCAGCAAGGTAATTGCCCATACACTCCCCTTCAAAAACCCCTCGACCAGCGTGCTACTCAAACTCGGCTTTGTCCAAACGGGCGAAGCCCAAGACCCCGACGAAGGCACTGTTTGGCGCTGGGAACTCCCACGGTGATGATGATAAAACCTGTTCAACAAGACGAGCAACTGCTCCATGACATCCTTCGGTCAGTCAACCACCTCGATGGTTTTCGGGTATGGTGGCTGGGCCAAAGTGGCTTTTTGCTTCAGTGGCAAGGAAAGCACTTGCTGTTTGACCCCTATCTGTCAGACTCACTTACCCACAAATATGCCCATACCGACAAGCCCCACACTCGCCTGAGCAAACGGGTGATTGCCCCAGCGCTCTTGCCCCCCATTGATATTGTAACGAGTAGCCACAACCACACCGACCATTTGGACGCCGATACCCTACTGCCCATCTTAGCCAAAAATCCTGCTATTCAACTCATTATACCAGAGGCAAACCGGCAGTTTGTGAGCGAACGCTTGGGATGCGAGCTTGACTTTCCGATCGGGATGAACGACCAAGAACCCATCGGGGCGCAAGAGTTCACGTTTTATGGGATTCCTGCCGCCCACAACGAATTGGAACGAGACGCCAACGGCTACCTCAAGTTCATGGGCTATGTGGTTAAGTTTGGCGATTTTTCAGTGTATCATAGTGGCGATACGCTCTGGTACGACGACATCGTGGAGCATTTGTTGCCTCACCAAATAGACATTGCTTTTTTGCCCATCAATGGCAACAAGCCAGAGCGCCGTGTAGCTGGCAATCTTAACGCCGAAGAAGCGGCTCGTTTGGGCAAGGCCATTAAGGCTAAATTGGTGATTCCGCATCATTATGACCTTTTTGCGTTTAATACCGAAGACCCTCAGCGGTTTGTAGAACAGGCCTTCTACTATCAAACGCCGCACCGAGTCTTGCAGTTGGGAGAGGGTATATCGTATCCGTTGTTGTAACGTTCGCCTCACCCCCAACCCCTCTCCATGCTGGAGAGGTGAGCTAAGTTACTGATTATCAAAATCCTTTTCCCAAGAGAAAGATTTAGGCTGACTGCTGGACAAAAAGAGGTCTACCAATACGGAAGGCTCAAGCGAGGGTGCTTGAACTAGGTCGTAGGGGCGTATGGCTTACGCCCAATCGGCGTCAATTTAAATTTTGTCCAGCAATCAGAGATTTAAGACGGTTCGCTATTGCGATGAGGCAAAATAGGGCTGATTATCAACCATCTATCTTTTTGCCTGACGGCTATGGTTTGCCACAAACCGAGAAGGCGAGCGAAAAACTTCGTTTGACGACCTCTATAATTTGTAGTATCTTGCTTGCGTGAAAACCCATACGCTTCCTTCTGATTATTTAGAAAAACGATTTCCCCACGAACCTACGCCTGGGCAGTTGCAGTTTTTTGCCCAAATGGACCGTTTTTTGCTTGATGACGACCCTTTTGCCGACTTAGTTTTTTTGCTCAAAGGGTATGCAGGTACAGGTAAAACCACCCTCATTGGTATTCTGATAAAAGTACTGAAGCATTTTGGTTGGAAGGCCGTTTTGCTGGCTCCCACTGGCCGGGCGGCTAAGGTGATGACACAATATTCTAACAAGAAATCGCTAACCATTCACAAAAAAATCTACCGACAAGTCTCTAATCCGTACACGGGTAACTTAGAATTCAAACGCCAAGATAACCCTCACACGCAAACGTTGTTTATCGTGGATGAAGCCTCGATGATTTCGGACGATATGGAGTTTGGCACCAATGGCCTCCTCACCGACCTCATCGAGTTTGTGTTCACATCGGGCAAAGAAGAAGACCCTCGCAACAAACTCATGTTTGTAGGCGATACCGCTCAGTTGCCACCGGTAGGCAAAAACATCAGTCCGGCACTGGATGCCGACTACCTGCGCTCGCACTTTCATATTGGTGTGGCCCAACAAGAACTCACCGAGGTGATGCGGCAGGCGGCTTTGTCAGGGATTTTGTTCAACGCTACTAACCTGCGAGACCTACTCCGCACTCCTTCGGACGAACTGGTGGACATTCGATTCAAAACCAAG
Source organism: Spirosomataceae bacterium (assembly GCA_046329195.1). Taxonomy (GTDB): domain Bacteria; phylum Bacteroidota; class Bacteroidia; order Cytophagales; family Spirosomataceae; genus JAXLVB01. Next base: position 2,123,642 of record JAXLVB010000002.1, read on the forward strand.
GGCTATCGAGACATTTACAAGATGGGCTCCGACCGCCTCGAAGACGGTATTCATTATGCCTACAGGAAATTTGAGCGAGAGAATTGCATTATCGTCACCCGGAGCAACAAAAACGCCGTGTTGTATAACCGCTACATCCGCCAGCGGATATTGGAGCAAGAAGACGAACTGAATACCAACGACTTGCTCATGATTGTGCGTAACAATTATCATTGGCTCGACGAGGAATCGGCGGCGGGGTTCTTGGCCAATGGCGAGTTTGTAGAAGTAAAACGGATTCGGCGCACCGAAGAGTTGTACGGTTTTCGCTTTGCTACTGTTGTGCTCAAGCTGATTGATTACCCAGAACAAGAAGAGTTTGAAGCCAAAATCATTCTGGATACGCTGTATTCAGACACAGCTTCGCTGAGTCGTGAGCAGAATCGTAACTTGTACGAGGCCATCCAAGAAGAGTACATGCACATTGTGAGCAAACGAGAACGCAACGAAGCCATGCGAAAAGACCCTTATTTGAACGCCTTGCAGGTGAAGTTTGCGTATGCGCTCACCTGCCACAAATCACAAGGTGGACAGTGGAGTGCGGTGTTTGTGGATCAAGGTTTTTTGACCGAAGACCAAATCAATCAAGAGTTTGTGCGTTGGCTTTACACGGCCATCACCCGTGCCACCGACGAAGTGTTCTTACTCAATTTTCACCAGAAATTCTTTGAGTAGTCATCGTTATTTCTCCAAAATCACCCAACGATTCAGGCTATTGTGGGGCATGTCAATCACCACTTTATAAAACGACGACGGTAACTTGCTGACATCAACACTTGCTTTTTGGTCGCTGACAGGCACTTTTTTCAAGAGTTGATACTTGTCGGGTTGCCCTGTTTCAAACTGGTTGGTAGTAGCTACCCAAATAGAAGCCATGCCGGTGGGGTCAAGGGCTGTCCAGCTGAGTTCGATGTTACCGTTTTGGAAACGAGCTTGGGGCAAAATTCCCGATACCTTGCCCGTGAGCGATACGCCATCTAGCTCAAAACGCTGCTCACGAAAAATAGTAACACCCAAAAACGAAGCGATAGAAGGCATAATATCAACCACAGCTGGTACTTGATTCCGAAAATAGGCGTTCAACTGCTTGGCATTGGTCACAATCCATGTAGCCCGCTCTCGGTCCGACTGCCCACCATGATTCATTCCCTTGACAGCATCACGACCGTGATCAGTGGTGATGTAAATGACCCAGTCTTCGTTATAATGCTGCTGACGATACTGAATAGCCTGCCAGACACGACCTACCTGCTTGTCCATCAGCTCAATGGCTGCATAAAACTGTGGACTATCACCAAATTTATGACCCATGTCGTCGGTAAATTCCAGATAGACCCACGTCAAGTCAGGAGCTTGGTCACGGATGCTGGCCGCCGCTGCTTTGCTAACCACTTCGTCAATATTCCGAATGTAGGCACTTTGCTTATCATGAGGATATTGTAGGGTGTCTAACTCCAAACCGTCGAGGTGAAAATCGGTTTTGAAGTAATTGGTTTGGGATAAGTTTTCGCCCAAGAGTTTGGTACGGTTGTCGAGCCATGTCGAGAAAATCGCTGTTTTCTTTTGGGGAAATTGCTCTTTAAAAAATCGAAAAATAGTCCAATAGTGGTAATTGGGAGCCTTGATGTCGTTGCCCCAGACGTTGTGTTTGTTCACCCACGTACCTGTCAGCAAACTATTGTAGCCCACCGCCGAAATGGTTGGGGTTTGAGAGTAACTTTTGCGTTCGCCTCCCACATAGGCATGAGCGTGGCCCCCTACCTGCGCAATAGAGTCCAAATGCGGTTTGCTCACCTTTTCCAGCGCATCCGACGAAATCCCATCTACAATGATAAAAACCGCCTTTTTGGCTTTCTGAGCCGAAACCGTAGCAACTGTAGCCGCCAATAGTCCTACCAACCCTATTTTTTTCAGAAGCAAACGCATGAATAAAGTGCTTTTTTGCGAACAAAGATACTCAAACCTACCTGCTGCGATGTAAAGTTTGTGTGAAATGTGTTTAGGAACGATGTTCAAGGCAAATAATAAGCGGAGATAAAATGATAGTCAAACAAAAAATCAATAATTTTAGTACCCAAACCGCAAGTATCAACGACAGGTTGCATCTAAACAGATGTGAACCGGCCAGCACCTCTATTTTTGGAAGAGAACCACCTCATTCGCCAATTGCAAAAGGCAGACGAAACTGCTTTTCGATACTTTGTTGCCTCGTATCAATCGAAGGTGTATAACACCATTATTTCGATTGTACAAGAAACCAACGAAGCCGAAGACCTCACACAAGAGGTGTTTATTGAGGTGTATGAGTCAGTTCATCAATTTAGGGGTGATGCCAAACTATCAACTTGGGTGTATCGAATTGCCACACAAAAAGCGGTAGAATCGTTACGAAAACGAAAAACACAAAAACGGTTTGCTTTTTTAAGTAGCCTTTTCGGAAAAGAAGACCAGTATCAAGTAAGCGATTTTGTGCATCCAGGAGTTGCATTAGAAAATCAAGAACGAGCCAAAATATTGTTTAAACACATCGGTCAATTAGCCGACAATCAAAAGGTTGCCTTTACGTTGTGCCATGTAGAAGGACTGAGTTACCAAGAAATCGCCGAGGTGATGCAAGTGTCGCTGAGTGCTGTGGAGTCACTGATTCACCGAGCCAAACAAAACCTCAGAAAATCACTAAAATCATACTATTCACTAACCGATTGATACCATGACAGAACCTCGAAATATTGAGTACGAGATAGACCAGACCCTCCAGTCGCTTGATGGCATAAAGCGAGCGGAGCCACGTCCGTTTTTCTATACTCGCCTGAATGCCCGCATGGAGCAGCGTTTGATCACTGCTCCCAAACGAAGTTGGTTGCTCAGGCCCTCAGTGGTGTTTTCGGCCTTGGCCGTGGTTATTTTGCTAAATGTAGTAACTATCTTGACTGCTACCAAATCAAAAGCATACAGCCAGACCAACCAAGACCCAACTGAGAACTTTGCCGAAGCTTATGGCTTGGATAGCTACGGCGCTATGTTTTCTAAATAATTGATACAATGGACGACAAAAATAAATTCAGGTTACTTTGGATAGCCATTGTGGCGCTGTTGGTGCTGAACTTGTCGGTACTGATATGGGTTTGGCTCCAACCCAACCGTCCAGAGCGGCAAGGGGAGCCTCCACTGGTGTTTCTGGCACGAAAACTCAACTTTACAGAACAACAGTTTAACCAAACTGACCAATTAGGGAAAGCACATTTTGAGCGAGTTCGCCAAGTTCGAGACAGTGTTCGGCTGTTGAAAGACCAGTATTTCGACCAATTATCAAACCCCGCAATTACTCAGGCTGAGTTGACGCAAATGAGCGAGCAAATTGCTCATAAAATGGCCGAGATTGATGTGCTCACTTTCAGACACTTTCAGAAGGTTCGTACCCTGCTGACCCCAGCTCAACAACAACAGTTTGACGAACTCATCAACGAGGCGCTACATCGGCAGCAAGGCCCTCAAGGTCCACCTCCCGGCGAGCATGGCGGCCCGCCTCCGCACGACGGAGTAGGTCCACCTCCTATGAATGATGGCCCACCCCCTCGCCAATAAAAAAAGTAGAATTGACCGCAAGTTTTAGTTAAAAACGACATCTAATCAAACAAAATCCCCCAATTAGCTATTGCCTATGCACAAAATCTACTGGTGACGTGACAAGTCTGTGATTGATACCAACCTTGGCACCAGCCGATTTCTCAATCTAGTCAGCATAGTGATTTCTGAAAAATGCTGATTACGAATCATCTAACAAAAAACAGGTAAGCTAATCATGAAAAAAAGATGGACAGGAGCCGTATGGTTGCTCCAGTTATGGATGGCTCTTAGTAGCCAGAGTAGTACAGCTATGGGGATAATTTGGCAAGACGGACGCCCCAAACTCAAACCGATTGAGGTATCAGCGTTGCCTAAAAGTGTCTTGACGTATGTAAAAGGGCATTTTGGCGGCGCAGAGGTAAAGCGAGCAGAACAAGATGAGGCAGGTAATTACCACGTGGGTATTTTTTACAAAAACGAACCTAAGGGCTTATTGTTCAACAATAAAGGGGAGTTTAAACAACAGATGGAAAGACCCCAAGGGCCACCTCCCCCGCCGCCAAGTGGCGGCCCAGATGGTGGACTTCGCCCTCCAGGTATGCCCGGCATGGCAGCTGTGGCCGTCAAAGATTTGCCAAAGTCGGTTACTGCCTATGTATCGAATCAATACAAAGGTGCCTCGATTGAACGAGCTGATAAAGCGCCCGATGGAAACCTGATTGTGATTATCTTGTCTAACAAACAACCGAAGCATTTGCTCTTTGATACAAAAGGGAATTTTAAAGAAGAGCTGAGACCTCACGAACGCCCTCATGAACGTCCTGCTGGCCCACCTAAAGAGTAAGACCCTCCAACTATAAACCACTAAAGAACATGAAAATCAATCGAATGATTAAACCTTTTTTGGGAAGCTTGTTGGTATTGGGTGTACTAATGGCTTGCCAGACCAACTCTGAAGTCTCTCCTACAACCACCACCACCGACTTACCCTCGGTGTTCAAGAAGTTTAACAGCACGGTGCAAATTTCATTAGATGGCAACTATGTTGTGATTAAATCCGATGGTATTCCAGACCATAAAAGCCCCTATTTTGGCAAAACAGATGCTCGATACGAGGCATATAATGGGACTAATACCAAGTTTCAGATTAATCCCAATTCGATTCAAACCCAAAGTCTGACGTTCAGAATCCCCCTCAACCCAACCAAAGCAGCCAGCAGTTCGGCCACGCCCTTGGGTCCTATTGGAGTTGCCTTAAATGGCGTGCCGTTTTTTAATCAATATGCTGGACCCAACCAACCCTTAACCAACGAAATCAATTCGTTTGACCAATATGGAGGGCACCCTCAGCAAACGGGTCAATACCACTACCATGTAGAGCCCTTGTATTTGACCAAAACCAAAGGTACATCAGTGCTGTTAGGCTTTTTGTTGGATGGATTTCCTGTGTATGGCCCCACCGAAAACGGTAAACTCGTAGCGAACAGCGACTTAGACGCTTATCACGGGCATTTTCATGCTACCGAAGATTATCCCAACGGGATTTATCATTACCACATTACAGCACAAGACCCCTACATCAACGGCAGTGGGTTTTATGGTACGGCTGGCACTGTATCAAAGTAACCAAGATGAAACGCTGGAAGTATTTTTGGATGCTTGTCCCTATGGTATTGGGGGGAATTATTTGGGCAGCTCAGTCTCACAAATCTGTACCTACCCTTGAAATAGAAGCAAATTCCACCCATTTAACCTTTGACCAAGGCTTGCTTTATTATCAAGGCCAACGATACTCTGGCTATGTGGTTGAGCATGACCAGCAGGGGCATTTAGTAGCCCGTGCTGGTTATCTCAACGGCAATGCCGAAGGCGAGTCGCTACGGTGGTACGCCAATGGTCGTATAGCCGAACATCGGTTATATCGAGAAAACCGAAAAACAGGTACGCATGAGGGCTGGTGGGAAAATGGTCAACAACGCTTTGTATATGAGTTTGACGCCGACAAGCCTGTCGGAACGCACCGAGAATGGTACGCCAATGGGCAACTGTTTACGCTGATGGAATACAACGCCGACGGTCAGCCCGAAGGCAGGCAGCAACTGTGGTTTGACAATGGCAAAATCAAGGCCAACTATGTAGTAAAAGCAGGTCGGCGGTTTGGATTGTTAGGCTCTAAAGGCTGCATGGGTAAAAATGAAGTAGAGGGAACACCGCTGGCCACTAAGCAGTAAACGTTATGAAAAAATCATTGTTTCTTCTCATTGCTGTAGCCTTACTACTGGCGTGTAGCTCGGCGGACGAGCAACACTTACCTTATTACCATACAGCCGATTTTACGCCGATTTGGCTGAAATCAACGGCTTCGTTAGATACACTTCATCAAATCGAGGCTTTTCGGTTTTGGAATCAACAAGGTAAGGTCGTAACGGAACAGACTTTTAAAGGTAAGATTCACGTAGCTAATTTTTTCTTTACCATTTGCCCTGGCCTATGCCCTCGTCTAACCAAAAGTATGGAAGAACTACAGACTGCCTTCCAAAATGACCCGAACGTATTATTAGCCTCCTACAGCGTGACGCCTGAGCGAGACAGCGTGTCGGTATTGCGGGCCTATGCATCTCGTCATGGGGTAAGGACCAACAAATGGCATTTGTTAACAGGAGACAAAACACAGATTTACCAAACTGCCCGAAAATCATATTTTGCTGACGAAAACCTCGGTACTAAGCTGGACGAAAACAATTTTCTACATACCGAAAACTTCATTTTGGTTGACCAGCACCTCCACATCCGAGGTATTTACAACGGCACCCTCGCCCTTGACATCAAGCAATTGATAGAAGACATCAAAGTGCTGGAGAGGGAGTAAAATCAATGATACTTTGCATCCTCAATCAAAATGTCATAGGTGTAGCCGGCCCCAAAGTCTTTATTCAAAACTACTTTTCCTTCTAAGGCAATAATAGCACCAAGTGGGATGTTTTCGTTGGTAGTGATGGTAATTTCACACGTTTTGCCATCTTTTTTAGTGCCATCTTGAAGATGTATCCAATTTTTACCCATAATTCCATAATTGGCTTTGATACATTTCCCATAAATAACTACCAATTTTCCAACATACTTTTCTTTGTTTTTGAGCAGTACATCCAATTTGATAGCATCTTTGACGGTTTCGGTTAATGGTTTATTCAACGGAGTTGCGTCTGTTGCGGCAGTTGGTGCTTGTGACATGTTTCCACCAGGATGGGCAGCAGCATCAATGATTTCAGATACCAAATAGATTTTATCAAAGGTTCGTTTATGCTCTTGGCTTTCAAAGTTGGTTTTTAATAACCCGCCTCTATACAAATACGTGTTGCCTACTTTAGCGTCAAACTTGACAGTAGCAATCCAATACGTGTCATTATTTTCTTTTACTTTCACGTAAGTGTACCTTTCTGCTTGCAAAACTTCTAGGGCTGTTACTTGGTGAGCATCGGCAGGTGCAGCAATAGCTGGTTTTGAATTTGGATTAGCTTGGCCAGTTGTAGTAGTAGTTGAATCACTGGGAACTGAATCTTCTACTATTACTTTGGGTTTAGATCCACATGCAAGAAGTAAAACAGTGGAGATGAGAAGGATTGAAATATGGAGTGGTTTCATGTTGGTATCAAGTGTGTGTTGCTTACTTAGTTTTACTCTTAAATCGTTGTGAAATAGTTACGAAATAGCGGTTGTATGATGCGTTGGGCTCAAAAGTTCCTTCATAAGATAACATAACGGAAGGGCGTTTTCTACCGTAAAAATTTAGCGATGCACCTACAATATTTTGTTGCAAATTTGGCTGATTTTCATTAAAAAATAAATAACTGACCTTCCGAAAACTCAATTCAGTAGAAACCGTACTTTTGAATAAATCTTTGTTAAGCCTTACCCCATAAATATCGCCATAGAAATAGTAAGTATCCATTCTATTGAGGTTAAAATTGAGGTATGAACCGTTGCCCAAAACTTGAGCAATAGTAAAATTGGCTACGTAGTTTTTAGTAGGCTCAGGACGGCTTTCTTGATAACGGTAAAAGGCCGATAAGTTTATAGTCATAAACTTAGTCAAATTGTGATTTATCTGAAGCCGAACTCCTTGTCTGGTTTCTTGATTGATAAGTTGTTCCAAAAAAGTTTTATATGTTTCGTAATAAATGACATTTCTACGATTATCGTAAGATACTGTGAAATTCAACTGCCTAAATGGTCGATATCGCAACGATATGTAAGTGCTGGTAAGATTAATTTTGTTGGTAATAACTCCATTTATATTCTGAAAAAGGTCTAATTCTAATGAGTAGAATAAACTTACATTTTTCAAGAGGGTATTAGAATGTTGAAGGTATAAAAATCTACGGTCGGTGTTTCCACTGTTTCTTTGTTCGGCAAAAGCGAAGCTCGATTGCATTTGTCCAATATTATTGTTGATTTCATGTGCTGCAAAACCACCGTACTGCAGCAAAGAAGCATTAAAGCCGTAATCATTATAGTCGGGGGCAAAACCACCGAAAGCACCAAAGACAAAATGTTTGTACCTATGCTCAACCTGAAGTCCGTCAATCGCTCCCATATTAGCCATACGATTATTGTTTTTTCGACCAAAGGCAATGGTAGTATTGGGGGTTGCGTCATAAGATAAAGCAAATGAATACACCTTGAAATCGTCAGCAAAAGTGTTTGTTGTAGTTTGTGCACCAAATCTTGGCCGATAATTAATATAATTTTCAAAAGAAAACTTGCTTCCATGAATATTATTGATGGTAAAACTCATCGAGGTTCGTAACTGATTGAAACTATTTTGAACACCATCTAAACTTCCAAATGCCGACATATACACTCGGCCATCAAACGTTTGTTTTCGCTTGAGACTATCTGAGGTTGTTGCCGTATTCGGTATCCCAGTTGTGGGCGGGGCAACAACAGGAAGCTCTTTTTTCTCGACCAATTTAGCAGGATTAACTGCCATCTTGAAAACAAAACGAACGAGTGTATTTATCGTTATGGTTTCGTTTGAAATATTTTTAGCCACACAGGAAGTGGAAGAAATGGCGTTAACTAAAAGCACTTTTTTCCAAGCCCCCTGTAAAAATACCTCCAACGTATCATTTGATTTAAGATTTGTCGTAGTTGAAAATTTGATATAAACGTTTTCAATATTTATATACGACACCCTTCCTTCTAAAACTTGTTTTTCTTGAGCCTTAGTTGAAAGCGCCACCAAAAAGAGCAACAATATGTAAAATAGCCTTTTGGACATGTTTTTAATGTTTACCTCGTGGGTGGCAAGCATAGCATGAGTTGCTATCATAACTATACCCTTTCACTTCTTTATGATCTTTGTCAGCTTCTGTTTTTTTGTGGCAACTCAAGCAATTAAAGACAGTATAATTAGATGCGTTGGTGTGGCAATCAGTACATGTATTCCATTTTCCTTGATGAGCACCACTATAAATCGGAAAGTAAGACGCATCATGATTCCAATTAGCAGGTTTCCAAGCATTTTGATTATGACAATCTCCACAAGTAGTTGGAAAATGAGATGCTACGTGATTGGGCGATGCAGAATTGTATTTGGTTGCATGACATGAATAGCAAGAAGGATGATTGTAATTCCCACCAGCATGGCAACTTGTACAATTCGATGCAATTGCAGCATGAGCACCAATTAATGGATACCGAGCAGTATGATTGAAAGTCGATGGCTTCCACCCTGGGTTGGTGGTATGACACGAAGCACAGTCTCTTGATAAATTAATGGCAGTATGACTTGGATTAGCCGCACTAGTATATTTGGCCGAGTGACAAGCATTGCAATCAGTAGGCGTATTCTTAAACCGTCCACCCGCATGGCAAGCTGTACAATTGTTGGCAATAGTCGCATGGGCACCCGTTAGCGCATAGTAGGTACTGTGGTTAAAGGTCGATGGCTTCCAACCTGGGTTAGTAGTATGACAGGAAGCACAGTCCGTGGGGAACCCAGCCGCCGCATGGTTAGGATTCTGAGCTGATTGATACTTGGCATTGTGACAAGCATTACAATCAGTGGGGGTATTAGGATAAGACGTTTTATGGCAATCCTTGCAAGAAACAGCTGTATGTGCTCCCGTCAGAGCGAAATAGGTGTTGTGAATAGTAAAGGAAGCCGGTGCCCATGCCGCCGTCGTGTGGCACGTAGCACAATCTCTCGAAAGATTGAGGGTGCTGTGGCTTGGGTTGGTCGAGCTGTTGTATTTAGCCGAGTGACAAGCGTTGCAATCAGTAGGCGTATTCTTAAACCGTCCACCCGCATGGCAAGCTGTACAATTATTGGCAATAGTCGCATGGGCACCCGTTAGTGCATAGTAGGTACTATGATTAAAGGTAGATGGTTTCCATCCAGGGTTAGTGGTATGACACGAAGCACAGTCCGTGGGGAAACCGGCAGCAACATGGTTAGGATTTTTAGCAGCCTGATAATTGGCATTGTGACAACCATTGCAATCTTTAGGTGTATTCTTGACATCGGTTTTATGACAAGCGGCACAATTGCTGGCAATAGTTGCATGGGCTCCTGTCAGAGCATAGGAAGCATGTTTAAAAGTAGCAGGTCTCCAGCCTGGGGTAGTGTTATGGCACGTAGCACAATCTCTCGATAGGTTGAGGACGCTGTGGCTTGGGCTAGTCGAACTGTTGTACTTAGCCGAGTGACAAGCGTTGCAATCAGTGGGTGTATTGGGATAGGAAGTTTTATGGCAATCCTTGCAAGAAACAGCTGTATGTGCTCCCGTCAGAGCGAAATAGGTGTTGTGAATAGTAAAGGAAGCCGGTGCCCATGCCGCCGTCGTGTGGCACGTAGCACAATCTCTCGAAAGATTGAGGGTGCTGTGGCTTGGGTTGGTCGAGCTGTTGTACTTAGCCGAGTGACAAGCGTTGCAATCAGTGGGCGTGTTCTTGAACCGTCCACCCGCATGACAAGCCGCACAGTTGTTGGCAATGGCAGCATGAGCCCCCGTCAGGGTGTAATACGTATTGTGGTTAAAAGTAGTTGGCCTCCAACCTGGACTGGTGGTGTGACACGAGGCACAATCCGTCGAAATCCCCGCCGCCACGTGGTCTGGATTCTTGGCCGCCTTGTAATTGGTAGCGTGACAGCCATTGCAATCCTTTGGGGTATTGCTGGTAGAGCCTTTGTGACAAGCCGCACAGTTGTTGGCAATGGCAGCATGAGCCCCCGTTAGTGCATAGGAGGCATGTTTAAAGGTGGCGGGTCTCCAACCCGCATTAGTCGTATGACACGAAGCACAATCCGTCGAAATCCCCGCCCCCACGTGGTCTGGATTCTTGGCCGCCTTGTAATTGGTAGTGTGGCACGCATTGCAATCCGTAGGGGTATTCTTGAACCGTCCACCCGCATGACAAGATGCACAATTATTAGCAATGGTCGCATGTGCCCCCGTTAGCGCATAGTAGGTACTGTGGTTAAAGGTCGATGGCTTCCAACCCGGACTCGTGGTGTGGCACGAGGCACAATCGGTAGGGAATCCAGCCGCTGCATGGTCAGGGGATTTGGCGGCTTTGTACTTGTCATTGTGACAAGCATTGCAATCGGTCGGGGTATTGGGATAAGACGTTTTATGGCAATCCTTGCAAGAAACAGCTGTATGTGCTCCCGTCAGAGCGAAATAGGTGTTGTGAATGGCAAAGGAGGCTGGTGCCCATGCCGCCGTCGTGTGGCACGTAGCACAATCTCTCGATAGGTTGAGTGTGCTGTGGCTTGGGTTGGTCGAGCTGTTGTACTTAGCCGAGTGACAAGCGTTGCAATCAGTGGGTGTGTTCTTGAACCGTCCACCCGCATGACAAGCCGCACAGTTGTTGGCAATGGCAGCATGAGCCCCCGTCAGGGTGTAATACGTATTGTGGTTAAAAGTAGTTGGCCTCCAACCTGGACTGGTGGTGTGACACGAGGCACAATCCGTCGAAATCCCCGCCGCCACGTGGTCTGGATTCTTGGCCGCCTTGTAATTGGTAGCGTGACAGCCATTGCAATCCTTTGGGGTATTGCTGGTAGAGCCTTTGTGACAAGCCGCACAGTTGTTGGCAATGGCAGCATGAGCCCCCGTTAGTGCATAGGAGGCATGTTTAAAGGTGGCGGGTCTCCAACCCGCATTAGTCGTATGACACGAAGCACAATCCGTCGAAATCCCCGCCCCCACGTGGTCTGGATTCTTGGCCGCCTTGTAATTGGTAGTGTGGCACGCATTGCAATCCGTAGGGGTATTCTTGAACCGTCCACCCGCATGACAAGATGCACAATTATTAGCAATGGTCGCATGTGCCCCCGTTAGCGCATAGTAGGTACTGTGGTTAAAGGTCGATGGCTTCCAACCCGGACTCGTGGTGTGGCACGAGGCACAATCGGTAGGGAATCCAGCCGCTGCATGGTCAGGGGATTTGGCGGCTTTGTACTTGTCATTGTGACAAGCATTACAATCAGTGGGGGTATTGGGATAAGACGTTTTATGGCAATCCTTGCAAGAAACAGCTGTATGTGCTCCCGTCAGAGCGAAATAGGTGTTGTGAATGGCAAAGGAGGCTGGTGCCCATGCCGCTGTCGTGTGGCACGTAGCACAATCTCTCGATAGGTTGAGTGTGCTGTGGCTTGGGTTGGTCGAGCTGTTGTACTTAGCCGAGTGACATGCGTTGCAATCAGTGGGCGTGTTCTTGAACCGTCCACCCGCATGACAAGCCGCACAGTTGTTGGCAATGGCAGCATGGGCCCCCGTCAGGGTGTAATACGTATTGTGGTTAAAAGTAGTTGGCCTCCAACCCGCATTAGTCGTATGACACGAAGCACAATCCGTCGAAATCCCCGCCCCCACGTGGTCTGGATTCTTGGCCGCCTTGTAATTGGTAGTGTGGCACGCATTGCAATCCGTAGGGGTATTCTTGAACCGTCCACCCGCATGACAAGATGCACAATTATTAGCAATGGTCGCATGTGCCCCCGTTAGCGCATAGTAGGTACTGTGGTTAAAGGTCGATGGCTTCCAACCCGGACTCGTGGTGTGGCACGAGGCACAATCGGTAGGGAATCCAGCCGCTGCATGGTCAGGGGATTTGGCGGCTTTGTACTTGTCATTGTGACAAGCATTGCAATCGGTCGGGGTATTGGGATAAGACGTTTTATGGCAATCCTTGCAAGAAACAGCTGTATGTGCTCCCGTCAGAGCGAAATAGGTGTTGTGAATGGCAAAGGAGGCTGGTGCCCATGCCGCCGTCGTGTGGCACGTAGCACAATCTCTCGATAGGTTGAGTGTGCTGTGGCTTGGGTTGGTCGAGCTGTTGTACTTAGCCGAGTGACAAGCGTTGCAATCAGTGGGTGTGTTCTTGAACCGTCCACCCGCATGACAAGCCGCACAGTTGTTGGCAATGGCAGCATGAGCCCCCGTCAGGGTGTAATACGTATTGTGGTTAAAAGTAGTTGGCCTCCAACCTGGACTGGTGGTGTGACACGAGGCACAATCCGTCGAAATCCCCGCCGCCACGTGGTCTGGATTCTTGGCCGCCTTGTAATTGGTAGCGTGGCAGCCATTGCAATCCTTTGGGGTACCGGTGTACTTTCCACCAGTATGACAAGATGCGCAACTTACAGTTTGATGCCCTCCTGTTAATGGATAGACATTATCATGTGCTTCAAATTTGGCAGGTTTCCAGCCAGGATCTGTGGTATGACAACTGGCACAATCGGTTGAAAATCCTAATTTTTGATGGTTTGGATTTGAGGTTTTACTAAATGCTTGTGAATGGCAGGAATTACAATCATTCGGAATAGTATTGTAATTGCTCTTATGGCATGATGCACAATCATTTGCAATGGTATGATGTGCGCCTGTAAGAGCAAAAAAGTTGTCATGCATAGGAAACGTAGCAGGCTTCCAACCAGGTTTTGTGGTATGACACGAAGCACAATCAGTAGAAATCCCTATTGCGCTATGATTTGGATTAGTAGTTTTTGTAAAGTCTGTTTTATGACAACCCACACATTCCGTAGGCGTGTTAGTAAAGTTACCTCCAATATGACATTTGTTACAATCTTTGGCAATGACAGCGTGAGCACCAGTAAGCGGATATATCTGATCGTGGTCAGGGAACGAAGTGGTTTTCCATCCAGGCGTAGCTGTGTGGCATGAGTTGCAATCAGTAGATAGCTTTAACTTGGCATGATTCGGACTTTTAGCTGCATTGAAATCGTTGCGATGACAATCAATACAATTTAATCCGATAGGTTTAAAATTGATATTTGTTTGAGATTGATGACATTTCCGACAATCTATTGTGGCATGAACTCCCGTAAGTGGAAACGACGTTTGTTCGTGCATTTTGGTCACATTGTCAATAAGCCAGTTTTGCGTTGAGTGACACCTTGCACAGTCATTCCCAACACTCTGATTGTGCCTATCAGTATGACAAGATACACATTGTGTAGAAGCCTTTTCAAAAATTAAAGAAGTATGGCAAGTTTTGCAATTGACACCTTGGTGTTGCCCTGTAAGTGGAAATGGTGTGGTGTTATGATCAAATTTGTTTTTCTTGGCATCAAAAGCCCAGCTACCCGAATTGTGGCATTTAGCGCAATCCATAGCAAAATTTTTGCCATGCGGAGATTGCGCATTAGCCCCAAAACTGGCTATCCATAGAAGCAATATTACAAATGACAGTCTATGCACTGATGCTTGGGTAATTTAAAGTATCTTACTCTGTTACTTGATTTTGCAGGTTCTTTATGACATTTTTCACAAGAAACATTTTGGTGTTTCCCGTCTAACTTGAAACTTGTTTTGTTGTGGTCAAAACTCTGACCATCCCAAGCTTGAGTTGTATGACATCTGGCACAATCGGTTACTCCATTCCTTGCGAACTGCCTTCCGTGAACATCCTGATGACAAGCCGCACATTGATTGGCTGTTCCTTTAAATTTTTGTTCTACAGGAATTGCCTTTTTATCAAAATGGCATCCCGAACAACTCGCCGTTAAATGCTTTCCTGTCAACTTATACCCTGTATCTGTATGATCAAACTGGACATTTTGCCATGAGTCTAATTGATGACAAGTTCTACAAGAAACAGACTGATAATACTTTGAGTCTATTTTTCCCTCATGGATGTCTTTATGACAATCCACACAGTTACTACCTAGATTAGCAAACACCCATTGATTGTTGTTTAAATGACATACAAAACAAGGCTGTGCTAAGTGTGCTCCTTCAAGTTGAAACGTACTTTTATTGTGCATTTCGATGGTAAAATGTGAAGGAGTAAAACCTTCAACGCTATGACAAGCAACGCAATCAGGATACTTGTCTTTTTTGGTATTGAAATCGCCTTTATGTTTGTCGGTATGGCAACTCATACACTTGTTGTGTGAAACAGGGTCGGTTAAATCCCCCTTGTGGCACACCCTACAATCCACATCTTGGTGTTTCCCTTTCAACGGATACGCCGTTTTGTCATGGTCAAACTTGCCTGTAAAACTTTTGTTCTTCAATAAGAATGAGTTCTGATTATGACAAGTTTTGCAATCAGTACCAAGTTTACCTTCGTGTATATCCTTATGGCAGGATACACAAGTGATGTTTTTAGTATTGGCGAACTCTTGGAAACTCTCGTTAGCTCCCAATGAATTTTCGTGACACTTTTTACACGAAATCTCTCGGTGCTTCCCTTCCAAAGCATACCCCGTAACGGAGTGATTAAAGCTTTTGGGCGGCGTTATTTTATGAAATGAATCCTCATTATGACACGCCTCACAGTTGACACCAAACTTTCCTTTATGTTCGTCTTTATGACAGCTAATACAGTTGTTAAATGAAATCCCTGCGTACTTGACAAATCTTTTGTTGTTCCGAACTTCAGCTTTATGGCATGAAGAGCAGTCTAATGTCTTGTGTTGGCCACGCAAGGCAAAGTGTGTATTGCTGTGGTTAAACAATGGAACTTCTTTAAAATCATTGAAATCATGACACAAGGCACAATCGCTCGATAGTGTTTTTTGATGATAATCTTCATGACAGGTCGAGCATTTTGTGTCTAAACCTAAAAATGATTTTGGCTTCCCCTTTACCGTGACATCAGTAATGTGTTCAGGTTTGTGGCATTGATTACAGTTCAGAACCTTAGTTTTATGACTACCTTTCAGTTCATAGCCAGTGAGTGTATGGTTAAAATTCTTTTTGTCGAAACGAACCAACTCAAAATTCAATCCATGATGCTCGCTGTGACATGTGATACATTCTTTGCCCTTAATGGCTGCCGATGTATGAAAACCTTTGTTTCTGACTATCCTAACCGCCAACTCTTTGTGACAAACTAAGCAATTCTGATTCGCTACTTTATTGCCAATGCTATGGCATTGCGTACAATTGCTAAGTCCCTCCAACTTTGAGTGTGCTTGGCTCAGTTTTCCGGGCGATAATTGTGCTAATGATTTTAAAGCTAATAGGCTCAAAATCATCACCAAAAAACTGCGCTTTGAAAATGAAAAAACCATGGAATCAGGTATTTCAAACTATACATTGTTGGAACGGCATGTTTATTCCTCCACTTTGCAATGAACCACTTCGTCCTGTTAATGGCTATCATGCGATTTAAGGACATAGCCAAACCTCTTGGTGATTTCGATACCTGATTTCTTCAGAAAGTCGGTAGGAAGCTCACCCCCAGCAAAAATATAGACCAGGTCGTTGGTAATGATTAACTCTTCTGGCCCTTTTGTTAGTGTTACTGTCTGTTCAGTAATAACCTTCACATTGGTATTAAACTCCATCCTAATCGCTTTTTTATCAATAGCCTCCTTGATTTTGTCTGAGTTTTTAGGTTTTAACCGATTGAAATTTTCAGAGCGGTATGAAAGGGTTACATGGTTTTGAGGAGCAAGCAACAACGCACTTTCAATAGCCGAATCACCCCCTCCAACAACTAAAATGTTTTTTTGGGTGATTAACTCTGGCTCTAATAAACGATAGGCTACTTTCTCTAAAGTTTCACCCTCTACACTGAGTTTTCTTGGACTACCTCGTCGGCCAATAGCCAGCAAAACCTTATTGCCGAGATAGACATCGCCGTTGGTAGTAACTACCTTGAAGTTATTACCCTCCTTTTGTATTGCTTCCACTTTGGTATGTTCTCTCACCGCAATTTGATTTTCATGAATTACTTTTTGCCATAACTGCAAAAGTTCTGTTTTGCTGGTTTCATAGAGCTTTATCTTACCATATATGGGTAGCTCCATAGGGGCAGTCATCACCACTTTGGCCCTGGGAAAATTAAAAACCGTACCGCCGAGCGAGTCTTGCTCTAATACAACTGCCTTGAGGCCCCATTTTTTTGCTTGCAACGATGCCGAAATACCTGCAGGCCCAGCCCCAATGATGATTAAGTCATAGCTTGCTTGGTGATTTTGATCCAATGTATGCTTGATATAATCAGTGGCTTGTTTCCCTTGTTCTACACTGTTTTTTATCAAACCCATCCCACCCAATTCGCCTGCTATAAAAATCCCCTTCACATTTGTCTCAAAGTTTTGATGGACGTGCGGTAACTCTACCCCTCGTTTCTCGGTTCCGATTTTTAAGGAAATGGCTTCTATTGGGCAAGCATGAAAACAAGCTCCATGACCCACACAATTCGACGCATTTACTAACTCTGCTCGCCCGTTTACAATACCAATAATGTCTTTTTCGGGACAGGCCGACACACAAGCTCCACTGCCAATGCAGATGTTTGGGTCAATATACGGATACAACGAAACGGGTTCGTGCACGCCTTCGACCTTAGCTTGGGCTATTTTGGCCTCTACTTTCTTCGATTTTCTGCTCTGACTTTTTATATAGAAATAAAAAATAGCAGCAGCAATCGAAAAGGTAATACCGTATAAAATAAGTTCTTCGGTAGTCATCCTTAGAAATTAGTTTATGATTTGATATGTACAGTCTCAAGCATCATACCAACCAAGGGTCAGTTCAACCCGAACACTTTGGCATCTGTTAGCCTAAACCATAGCTGTATTTTTGGCTCGAAGAAACACAAACAAAACAGTACGGTTTCCTCCCAAGGTTAGCAGATAACTTGACGGCTATGTTCTTAAGCACAGGGTATCCCCTATCGAATTACAATATTGTCAATGTAACAATGCCCCGCCTTCAAAGGAGTTGGGGTTATATTGCCACTTGATACAACTCTTAGAAAATACTGTCCGGCTGTTGATAAAGAAAAGGTAGCTGTTCTTGTGGTTAAAGAACTTGGTGAAGATGTGAGCGGAACAGAAGAAATAAGCATTTCTTTGCCAGAAACAGCATCTTTTAAAATAAAATCAATAGAGGCAACGCCTGCCGTAGTGGCAGTCGTAATGGTTGAGTAAGCGATGGTGTAGGCACCCGTCGCAGGGAAAGTAATTGCTGTGGTGGTAGAATAAATAACAGGTTTGTAGGTAGTTCGGTTATATACGGCATACAGATTGGCCTGGTCTAACCGTTTACTTCCAGCATAGGTGGTTGCGTAGCCCTGTGTCCAGGTTAGCGTATAAACCGACCAACCGCACGGGGTACTTTCGAAGTCATTACTATAAATGACTGCCGCAGAAGCTCTTGCACTTTTTGTTGCAGGAGAGACTTCATTAGTGAAATCGCTTTGACAGGCTTGGCCCATTAAGGCTACTGTTGCAAAAGCAATTAGGTGGTTGGCCGTTGATACATTTTTCATTCTATTATAGGTTAACGTTGAAGGTAAAATACTGACAAATGATACTTAACAATTCTTGTGTTTCATAGGCAAATCATTTTTTAGAAAATCCATCTATATCCTAATGCAATACTCACGCCAACATGAATCACCATAATGACCAACATGATAATGGCAAATGGGGTATGAATCACGTGCCAATATTTGAACATCTTTTGCATGGCTGCCAAGCGTTCAATTTTCCGATTAGTGTTGAGTTCTTGTTTCACTAAGTCTAATACATTGGCTGTTTTTTGATTCGATAACCCCAAACTAATCAGCTGTTTTTTTAGTGTTTGTAGGTATTGCCAATCAGTCCAAAATTGCATCAGTAGGTTGCTGCTACTTTGGGGCAATGCAGTCAGTTCGGCTACATTGTTTCTGATAGCATCTTTTGCTTCAGCATTTAATTTGTCAGCTATTTGAGCCTTCATTTCTTTGATTTCGCCTAAACTTAGCTCTCGGCCATTGATAGTTCGAGGAATTTGGAGGTAAATAAACCTGCCGATTACACCGCTTGCTACGACCGCCACCATGCTCCAAAAACTTATCGAAACAATCCCCCCAAACTTAAATGAGGTGTGAAATAAAACCAAAATAGGCCCTAATGTGCAAAGGAAAATATGGAATTCGAGCCAGTGCTTGAGTACCCATATTTTGGACAAAGCCTTCAGGTATTTGCGTGCCTGATAACCAAAAACGCCAATCAGAATAAGTAACGTGCCAATAATTCCTAATCCTTGCCCAACTAAGCCACTGGGTTTGAGGGCTTTATGCTCGGAATGGTAAAATCGTTCTTCCAAAGGTGTTTGATAGTACGAGTTCCCAATCATTATCAAATAGATAGTCACCGCAATGACTATACACGCCATTGTACCCAAGTATAATCTATGTGCTGTTTTTGACATAGCTAAAAGAGTTATCTCATTACCTTCCGATACTTATAATACGCTAAGGCGCTTAGTGTAGTAAGGCTGATAACGGTATAATACACGGATGGTGGAATAGGCACAGGGTCGCCTGCGGCGTAAGAATGCAAGCCCGAGAGGTAATAGTTAACTCCCAGGTAAGTCATAATAACTGTACCAAAACCAAATAAAGAGGCAAAGTTGAACGCATAAATACTCTGGAGTTTAGGAATAAACCGCATGTGTAAAATGAACGCATACACCAAGATGGTCACTAAGGCCCACGTTTCTTTAGCGTCCCATCCCCAATACCTTCCCCAAGATTCATTGGCCCAAACCCCTCCTAAGTAGGTGCCAATGCTTATCATCACTAAGCCACTCAACAGAATGATTTCGCTGATAATGGTCAGTTCTTTAATCGTTTTGGCGATGTTAGTTTTATTGTTTGGATTTAGGAATATCATTAACAGCAAATTGAGCATACTCACCACTGCGCCAAGCAACAAAAAACCATAACTACCAGCTTCCATAGACACGTGGATAGTAAGCCAATATGATTTCAAGACAGGAACTAGAGGGGTAATTTCGGGGTCTAACCAACTCATGCTTGCCACTAATAAAATGGTAGCGGCCAAGGTGGTAGTGGCTGCTAAACCACCGAGTGACTTCCGAGAAAACAAAGTTCCTGCCAGAGTAGTGGTCCAACCAATGTAAATCATTGATTCGTAGCCATTGCTCCATGGGGCTCTGCCTGATATATACCATCTTAACCCTAAACCAATAGTATGAAATATCAACCCAAGCAGTACCGCATAGAAGGCAATAGTAGTTATCTTGGCTCTTTTTTCGACTTTCCGTACCGTAATGAACAAAAATGTGATGGTCAAAACCAAGCACAGCATCCCATCGTAATTTCTTAACCGATTAAAGACGTCGAGCTTATTTAGTAACAATTCGGCTTTCAGTTTTTCTTCAGAGGGTATCAATGCCCCTCCATTTTCACGCTGATAGATGATGATTTTACTAAGCGCTTGATCTGCTAAGTTGAAATTATTGCTGTTGGTACTTTCATTCAGGGCATTTATGTAGTCAGAGAACAGAGTAGTAGCTTCTGGATTATTATTTTGAGTTCCGTGCAGGTGTCCAACATCAGCAATGGATAACCAAGTGTTAGTGCTGTCTCCTTTTTGGGGAAATATCCGTAACAAGTTTCCTGAAAAAATCATGTTGACGATATTGACTTTCTCGTCCAGTTTTATGATGCTTTTCTCAAAAGTACCCTGGTCTTTGGGCATAGTAGCCTGTGCCTTTTTTACTTGCTCTTCTAAGATATAATTACCAGCTTGATTAAAAAAAGACACATAGCTAACCATATTTTCGTTGGTATTGAGTAGGCGCTTAATGTCTGGTTGGTCGGGTACTTGAATGATGTTGGCTTTTTCCCATTGATTAGGAAAAAGAATCATAGAAAGCATTACTTGGTCAGAACCTAAGTTAAAGAGCGAAGTTTTTCTTGATACTTTTCGCAGTATTTCACTGCTATGGGTATTCATGGGCTTAATCCGACCATTAAAATCTTGCACCAGCAATTTCCCAAATGCTTCAGCATGTTCTTTGCTAATGGGTGATGTTAACTCTTGGGCATAAGAGCTGCTTGCAACCGTCAGAGAAAAAAGTAGAAAGACGGCAACAACATTAGCTTGATATTCTTTTAGTCGTAGCAACAAGTGTGAAAAACGACTTTTTTTATCGAAGAAAGTCAGGATTAAGCCTAACGTCAGTAAAAAATAGCCCAAATAGGTAATAAGCGTACCCCAGTAATCATGATTTACACTTAGATAAGTACCTAATTCGTCGGGGTCGTAAGAAGATTGAAAAAAACGATACCCTTTGTAGTCAAGGATGTTATTCATAAAAATCCGAACGTCTTTGTTTACATTATCTTGTGTATCAATGAGTTTTACCTCACTGGCATACGAAGATGGGTTGTCGGTTCCAGCATATCTTTCCAGAATAAAATCTTTACAAAGCAGCGAGAACGGGAGTGTTTCTATAGCTGAACCATAACTGACAGCCATGGACACATCGCCAAACTCCAAAATGGTTGGCTGTCCTTCTTCACCTTTTCGTCCAGTTACTAAAGCGTTTTGGGTTTGGCCATTTACTTTTACGACAAGGTTAAGGCCATTGATGCTTTCGTTCTTAATCTTGTTGCCCGCCGACTCAATGCTCACTTTTCCTTTGGCGATAAAGTCTCCAATCACAAAATTACTTCCCCCAACCGAGTAAAGAGACCTCAGTATGAGAGGATGTTCAATGCCCCCTGGCAGGTTATCATTTTTTTGCGTAGCCATTACGGTTTGACTCACCTCTGAGTTGGTCAAGAAAGAAAGGCCACCCTCATTTTTGTAAGAAACATTGAAAGCATCCGATAGAGGTTGCTCAGTAAAATTGAAGTTAATACCATTGATATTAACTCGATCGCCTTGTTTTACATAATATTCTTCCCGACCACCACTCCCTGCAATAACCACTTTTATCATGGGGATTCCGTTGGGGTCTTCAACGGCTTTTTCTTTAGCGTTTGGGATAAATTGCTCCAGAGTTGCCTCTATCAAATTCTTGCCTACTTGGTAGCTATTACTAAACTCATTAAAGCCAAGGCTTGAAAAATGAACAGGTTCCTCGAAAGTGTATTTTTTTCCATTTTGCTGAACTTGAAACTTAATATAACTTTCTGAAGAAAGGTACTGATTCATGGTTTCGCCTTCACGGATGTGCATCATCCCTTCGGTACCCCAAAATCTGGTGATGGCAGCTCCTACCAAAATGATAACAATGGCAGCATGAAAACACAAAGAGGCCCATTTTTTTTGTTTGATAAGCCTAAAACGCCAGATGTTAGCTAAAATACAAAGAGAAAAGAGAAGAAGTAAGACAGTAAACCAAGCACTCTGAAAAACTAAATTCTGTGCAGAACTTGTACCAAAGTCATTTTCAATAAAAGTAGCTGTACCAATGGCTATAGCAAATAAAAGTAAATAAATTCCTGCCGCACGTGTGGACGTAATGGCAAGAAAAACTTTTATTAGTTTTTCCATTATGTTATAATTTAAGTGAGTGGATCGTTCAGCAAATATTCAGAGAAACTTTATCATTTGCAAGGTTTAATTATCATACGGAATAACTCCCTCTTAAAATGCAATTTTGGCAGTAAAATCTATTAGAAAAGTGTAATGGCTTAATCAGGACTACTATGTTTGATGAGGTAGTCACAAAAGCTCAAACGTAACTTTCAAGAAATGATGAAGGCTAATGTTGGCAGGTATTTCTGAGCGTTGGCTCTTTCGCTCAATACGTCTATTTCCAGAAATCAAGATCATATCGTCTGGTTTATAGTTAAATACAAACAATTCATCATGGGTTGGCGGGCTTACTGCCACGATTCTCCCTATTTTTCGCTTGGCTGCACGGGCTGTTGCGTTAGCTTGCTGGGTAGCTCTTTGGATACACTGTTCGATCAAAGCCTCTTGGTAATGAGCGCTGTCGGTATTCGTAAACGTCATGTTTATTCGTTCAAAATTATTTTCTAACAAACTGACTTGTAACCTTTTGCATGAATCAATGTTAGTAAGTTTAATAACGGCGTAATGATTGACATAAAATAATTTTTACTCTTCATTTGACTTATTGACAGCCGTCGTTGTATTGACAGTAAGGGGTGAAATGAATACTTGCTCTTTGGGTATCGAACTGTGTTGAATCAAACGCCAAAGTTCATTTTCTAACTGCTGATTTAATTGGATAGCTACCTGAACAGATTCTGGGCTTTCGGTATATAAATCAACGGCCAATTCAATTTGATTGATTGCATACTCAACGTAGCTTCTGTTACCAAAACAAGTGTATGAGCCGATGGAACGGGTTGCCCAACAGAAACAGTTATGTGTAGAAGGGTAAGGACAATAGTAGCAATAATTTTCATTTGATAGTTTTTTGCTAACCAACGAGATACAAGAAGCAATTGGTGTGTAAGGCTATAAGTTTCAATCGTTTTGGATTGAATTTTTGAAAATAAAAAATACTGTCTCAAAAGTATTTGAAGCCAAATATTATTTGGTAGTCACCTCATCCCAAACCCTTCTCCATGCTGGAGAAGGGCTTAAAAGTCTCCCTCTCCAGCATGGAGAGGGAGATTTAGAGGGTGAGGTGAACACGCTGCCAAATTTTATTTTGGTGGCATCTGCTTTTGAGACAGCCTATGAAGATTAATACGAAAAAGTTGGAGCTGTTTGTTAAGCAAAAAACGCCCGCTCAATGGCCAATTCCAAGCCCCGGAGCTCGGCCAATCCTCGAAGGCGACCGATGGCCGTATAGCCTGGGTTTGTTTTCTTGGTAGGGTTGAGGTCGTCCAACATTTTGTGGCCATGGTCAGGGCGGAAAGGCATCCGCACATCACTACGGCCTTGTTGCAGACGGTTGTGTTGCTCCGTAAGCAAGGCTTTCATCACGCCATACATGTCCACATCGCCGGTGAGGTGGTCGGCTTCGTAAAAGTTTCCCGCTTCGTCTCGCTTGGTAGCTCGCAGGTGAATAAAGTGAATCCGACTGCCCATGCGTTCTACCATACCCACCAAATCGTTGTCGGCACGTACTCCATAGCTACCTGTACAGAAACAAAGGCCATTGGCTGGGCTATCGGCGGCTTTGAGTAGCTGCACGGCGTCGCTTTCGGTACTCACTACACGAGGAAGACCCAAAATCGGGTAAGGAGGGTCGTCGGGGTGGATAGACAGCCGAATGCCTACTTCTTCGGCTACCGGAACAATCGCCCGTAGAAAATCATACAGATTGCTTCGTAAAGCCGCATCGTCAATGTCTTGATAGGTGTTCAACACTTTCAGAAATTCTTCCACGGTAAAGCTCTCTTCTGATCCCGGCAAGCCTGCAATGATGTTTCTGATTAAGCGCTGTTTGGTTTCTTCTGAAGCCTGCTGAATCCAAGCCTCAGCTTGCTCAATTTGGCGTTGGGTATAGGCCGACTCAGCGTTGGGACGTTTGAGCAAAAAAAGCTCAAACGCAGCAAACTCAATGGCATCAAAGCGTAGAGCCGTAGAGCCATCCGGAAGCCGATAGTCCAAGTCGGTGCGAGTCCAGTCGAGCACAGGCATGAAGTTGTAGCAGACCGTATCAATACCACAAGCGGCCAAATTGCGAAGCGAAGTCTTGTAGTTTTCGATATAGAGCTGCCAGTTGCCCGTCCGTTTCTTGATGTCTTCGTGAACAGGCACACTTTCCACTACTGACCATGTCAATCCCGATGCTCCGATTTCGGCTTTACGAGCCAAAATTTCAGCTTTTTCCCATACCACCCCATTCGGAAGATGGTGTAGGGCAGTGACTATTCCCGTTGCTCCAGCCTGACGAATATGCGCCAGAGGCACAGGGTCTTTGGGGCCAAACCAACGGAATGTTTGTTCTAATGGCATAAGTTTTTGAAAATAGTTTTAGACGCTTCACTAAGTAGTGATTAGTTATTAGTAATCGGCTAATTACAAAGTTTTGATATTCAAAACGTTACTTATTAAAACTGGACTTTTAATGCTATAAACTGATTTCTAACAAGCACTTATCAAAGAAGCGTTGGGACTAGCTTTTTTTGAAAATCACTCATTTGCATGAACTATTTGATCAAAGCCAGTTAACTCTTACAACTCTACAGGCTCCATTTTAGGTACCAACAAGTGCATTACCAACCAAGCGGTCAAGTATGCACCTGCACAAATGGCAAACATAATGTAATAAGCCGTCTCGATTTGTCCGATGCTACGATAATAAACAAACATGTTTTTTTGGACGGCCCAGGTCAAGAAGATACCTCCCAAACCTCCTGCCATGCCCCCAATACCGACCACAGAAGCAGTGGCTTTTTTAGGGAACATATCCGAGACCGTAGTAAAAATATTGGCACTCCATGCTTGGTGAGCGGCAGCAGCTACTCCAATCACAAACACAGCTAACCACATGTTGATACCACCCGCAAACTGAGAAAAGACTACTGGAATCACAAACAACGCAAAAATCAACATTGATGTCTTGCGTGCCTTAAATACAGGCATGTTTTTGTTGATGAGCGCAAGAGGCAAGTATCCTCCGCCGATGCTTCCAACAGTTGAAATAATATAGACGACTGCTACTGGAATCGAAATCTCGATAAGCGAAAGTTTGTATTGACTTTGGAGGAAGTCGGGCAACCAAAACAGGTAAAACCACCAGATAGGGTCGGTCAAGAATTTACCCAAAGCAAAGGCCCACGTTTGACGGAAACCCAAGAGTTTGACCCAAGGCACTTTTTCGGCTTCGGCAACGGGTTGTTCTTCGTCTTTGTCAGAGTGAATGTAGTCGTACTCTGCTTTGCTGAGTTTTTTGGAGTCTTTGGGCGAAGTATAATATAACTGCCAGAGTACAAGCCAGATAAACCCAATCAGACCTGTAAGAATAAAGGCCCATTGCCAACCCCAAACAACGGCAATGGCCGGAACCGTCAACGGCGCTACGATAGCCCCGATGTTAGTGCCCGAATTAAAAATCCCCGTTGCCAATGCTCGTTCTTTTTTCGGAAACCATTCGGCGGTTGACTTGATGGCCGCCGGGAAGTTTCCTGCTTCAGTTATCCCTAATGCAGCACGAGCTACCATAAAACCAAGTGCAGAACTGGCAAAGGCATGGCCAATAGCAGCCAAACTCCAAAGACCAGTTGCTACGGCATACCCTTTTTTGGTGCCCAATCTATCAATAATTCGCCCTGCAATCACCATTCCAAACGAATAAAACAATTTGAAGGCGATTTCGATGTTAGCGTAGTCCCCATCGTCCCATTTGAGGTCAGCAGATAGCACTGATTTGAGAAGACTAATTACCTGTCGGTCGAGGTAATTGACAGTGGTGGCAAAGAAGACCAAGCTACAGATGGTCCAGCGATAGTTTCCGATTTTCATGTTTGGGGTGCGGTCGTAACGAACCTTATAAGTTTAGAGTGGTTTTGATTATTTTTTGCGTAAGGTAGCTACAATACTCATAACTTCTCGAATTTGAGCTTCTAACGAAGCGTAATCGCCACCTTCGAGTACTTTTTTAGGAAATAACTGAGAGCCCAATCCCACACAAGTAACACCTGCCTCAAACCACTTAGTAAGGCTTTCAACGGTAGGTTCTACGCCACCCGTAGCCATCACAGAAGTCCATGGCAAAGGACCTTTTAGGGCTTTTACAAAACCTGGCCCCATCACTTGGCCTGGGAAAATCTTAATCACTTCGGCACCGAGTTCTTCGGCCTTGGTGATTTCGGTCATGGTAGCTACACCCGGAATCCAAGGGATTTTACGACGATTGCACACCTTTGCAATTTCTTCGACCAAGTTGGGTGTTACCACAAAATCTGCACCTAATTGCAAGTAGAGTGATACCGTGCCTGCATCGAGCATCGTGCCTACGCCCATAGCCAAATCGGGGCAGTTTTTGCGGGCGTATTTTACTAGTTCTGCAAAAATCTCATGAGCAAACTCACCTCGATTGGTAAACTCAAATACCCGAATACCACCGTTGTAGCAGGCTTGCAAAATTTGCTTACAAGCTTCGGCATCGCTATGATAAAGGAGCGGTACTACCGGATGTGCTGCCATTTTTTGATATACTTCTAATCGAGAAAATTTTGCCATATTTTGTTTGATGTTGAAATCAAAGTTGGATTTTGTTACTTCTGAGTGCTTGAGTTGATTGACTGAATAGCAGGGGATTATGAGGTTTATCGAGAAATTCGACCGCCTACATCACCTCGCATGACGGCTTCGATTTCGGCAACGCTGATGAGGGCGGCATCGCCTTCTACCGTATGCTTGAGCGCTGAGGCTGCGATACCAAACTCTAAAGCTTTGCGGTCGTCTTGAAAGGTAAGTGAGCCATAAATATACCCAGACATAAACGCATCGCCTCCACCTACTCGGTCCACAATGTCAGGAATATTCATCACGGGAGTTTCGATATACTTAGTACCGTTCCAACAACGCCCTGTTAACGTATTATGAGAGGCGCTTACTTGACCACGCTTTGTCGTAACGATTTTTTTGACACGAGGATATTGCTGCTGGATTTGCTTACAGACCGATACAAAGCCACTGTCATCTTTAGGATTCGGATAAATATCCAAACTATCGGCAGCATCGCCTTTACCACACACAATAACGTCACAACCTGCCACCAAAGCAGGCATGATTTCTTTAACACTTTTGCCATAACGCCAAAGGTTTTTGCGGTAGTTGACATCTCCCGATACCGTTACGCCCAGTTTGTTAGCAGTTTGGATAGCCTGCAAACAAGCCTCGGCCGCACTGGCCGATATGGCTGGGGTAATACCCGTCCAATGAAACCACTGGGCATCTTTCAAGATGGCTTCCCAGTCAAAATCGTCGGGTTTGAGCGTGGCAAATGACGAATCAAAGCGGTCATACACTATCTTACTAGGGCGCATGGCTGCACCGGTTTCGAGGTAAAATACCCCCAACCGCTCGCCTCCATAGGCAATGTGAGAAGTATCTACGCCGTACTGACGCAAGTAATTGGTCACCATACGACCAATATCATGATCGGGTAGGCGAGTGACGTGGCGGTTTTCGATGCCCCATTGGGCTAGTCCCAAACCGACGTTAGCTTCACCACCACCAAACTTGATAATGAATTGGTCTGCTTGTGAAAAACGGGCAAAACCTGGCGTACTCAAACGCATCATGATTTCACCAAAAGTTACTACTCTCATTGTATTGGTTCAACCTGTTAAATCCTTTTCTTCTTTAAAGAAAGGTGTTTTGTACTCTTGTTCTCAACGCTTCAAAAGCTTTTTTAAAACTCAAAATACCAGCAAGCATTGATGTAAGAAATATTTTCGACCATTTCGCCGAGCCATTTGCGGTCGTGTGGGAGTTCGCCGTTGTGAACATCGTTGCCCAAGAGATTACACAAAATACGACGAAAATACTCATGCCGTGGGTAGGACAAGAAACTCCGAGAGTCGGTCAGCATCCCCACAAAACGACTGAGTAAGCCCATGTTACTCAGGGCATTGAGTTGTTTTTCCATGCCGTCTTTTTGGTCCAAAAACCACCAGCCGGAGCCCCATTGGATTTTGCCCGGGGTAGAGCCATCGTTGAAATTGCCAATCATCGTGGCAAACAGTTCGTTGTCACGAGGGTTGAGGTTATACAAGATAGTTTTGGTAAGCTTGTTGTTTTTATCGAGGTTGTCCAAGAACTTAGCCAATGAGCGCCCTTGTGGAAAATCACCGATAGAGTCCCAGCCCGTATCAGGCCCCAGCGACTTGAGCAAGCGGCTGTTGTTGTTGCGAAGCGCCCCAAGGTGATATTGCTGAATCCAGTTTTGCTCTTGGTACATCTTGCCCAGGTGTTCTAAGATGGCGGCTCGATATTTAAGCTTTTCGGTTTCGTCTAGGGCTTTTTTCTTACGGATTTTCAAGAAGATTTTTTCTACTTCTTCTTTGGTATAGTCGGCTACGTAGATATGCTCAAGGCCGTGGTCGGAGAGCTTGCAGCCCATCAAGTGGAAAAAGCCAAACTGCTTGTAAAGAGCAATCAGCAAATCTTCTAAGTTGCTGATTTCCATCTTGGTAGTACGAGCCAGCTTGTTGATGTACTCGTTGAACGACTTAGGGTCGTCCACGGCCAAGCATTTATCGGGGCGAAACGTCGGGAGTACTTTTATTTCAAACCCGTCGTCAATGATTTTTTGATGGTCTTTGAGCGAATCAATGGGGTCGTCGGTAGTACAGACTACTTCTACTTTCATCCGACGAAGTAGGTTCCGAACACTAAAGTCCTTGGACTGAAGCATTTCGTTGCATTGGTCATAAATTTCACGAGCCGTGTCAGGACCAAGCAATTTATCAATCCCAAAATAACGTTTTAGTTCTAAGTGAGTCCAGTGATACAGCGGGTTACGCATGGTATAAGGCACGGTAGCCGCCCATTGTTCAAATTTTTCCCAGTCTGAAGCCTTACCCGTAATGTAGTGTTCTTTTACCCCGTTGGTACGCATAGCCCGCCATTTGTAATGGTCGCCAGCTAGCCAAAGTTCGGTAATAGTTTTAAACTGTCGGTCTTCTGCAATGTCTTTGGGCGAAAGATGACAGTGATAGTCAATAATCGGTTGATTTTCGGCGTGTTGGTGATACAGGTATTGGGCTGTTTCGGTTTGTAGCAGAAAATCGTCGTCTAAAAATGGTTTCATACTGGGGTTATGCGTATCAACGTTCTTTTGATTCTTTCCTCGGAACTTATCTTTGATGGATGGCATTTAACTCAACATCTTATCCATATAAAGGTTACACCACCTCCTTCTCCTGCGAAATTAGCGAATTAAGCGTTGCCAATGCACCGTCTTGGATAAGTTCTTTGAGGAAACCCCCAACTTTTTCTTCAAACTCGGGCAATGCGGTAAGGTCGGTACCCCACAATGACTCGTTTTGAAGGACTTCTTTCACTAAATGCAGGAGGCCAGCATCGCCGGGCATGGAAGCAGCTTGTTGCCAAAGGGTATCAAAGTATGACGCTTGCGCATCTTGGATGAGGTAGTATTCGTCGCCACGTTGGCCATAATAATTACCGTTTTCTTGCTTCACTGGCTTCATGAATTGCAAGTAAGCCGCAAAACCTAGCGAGAAAAGCTCAGGGGCATGGCCAAACCGCTCTACAAAAGTCAATAAAAGTGGGATGTTACGAGCTTTCATTTTAGACGAATAGTGCAGCGTAATATCCAATAGTTTGTGTTTGAGGAAAGGGTTTCTGAAACGATTCAAAACACTATTTCCAAATTCTGCTGCCACCTGTGCTTCTACAGGATAGGGAATGGCTTGAGCCAACTCTGTGAGCATAATTCGTTCAGCAAAAGCCGATAGGTCGGCATCGTTCATGTTTTCACGAACCAAATTTTTTCCACACAAATACGCCAATCCGCAAGTAAGTGTATGCGTGCCATTAAGCAGGCGGAGTTTGAGTTCTCGATAAATCTCAATATCAGGCGCAATGATTACCCCCGAATCGGCTTGGGCAAACGACAGAATCTCCTTAACGTGCTCGTCGCCTTGAATGGCCCATAAACGATATACTTCGGCTACGGCCAAGAGGTCGTCTTGATAACCCAACTTATCATAAAGCGACTGAAGGGTTTCGGCATCAGGTTTGCCGGGTACGATACGGTCAACCAGCGAATTACAGAATTGATTATGCGATTTTAGCCAATTGATAAATTCGGACGGCAGTTGATTATGCTTAGCCACCTGCAAGCAGATTTCTTCGAGTTTAGTACCATTGTCCACTACCAACTCGGTTGGTACGATGACCATTCTGCTTTGAGCTGAGCCACCAAAATGTTGATAGCGCTCCCACAAGAAAGCCACTAACTTGGCCGGAAACGACGAAGGTACGCCTTCTGTAACTGACTCTGCCACATACTGAATACCAACTTCGGTAGTGTTAGAAATCACGATTTGCATATCGGCGCTACGAGCGCAAGCCAGAATTTGCTCCCACTCTGCCTTGGCCGAAAGCGTTCTACTCACCGAAGCATTCACGATATAATCCTCTACCGGAGCGCCATTGTCAATGCCCTGTACACAGATGGTGTAGAGGTTGTCTTGGTCGGCAAAGGCCGAAGTATCGCCTCGATCTGTTGATTTTACAATCACAATCCGACCGTTGAAAATGCCCTGTTTGTTGGCTTGATCCACAAAATAATCACAAAGCCCACGGAGCAAAACCCCGGTTCCGAATTGGAGGATTTTTTCGGGCAATGCAAAAATTTCCTCAGAAGGCAACGCTATTTCTACACTAGGATGTAGCTGCGTAAGTGTATGGCGAGATAAGGTAGTTGTCATACTATCAATAAGTGTCGGTATGTGGTATTTGGTAAAATTAACATGAAAAGAAGGCTCCATCCAACAGATGAAGCCTTTACCCTTTAACCTATGATGAAGGAACTCTACATGCTTGTCTAAAAAAAGTGCAATATTCAACCTTGTTTCTTCCTAGTGATTTAGATAGCCAGTTTCGGGCTACTTTTGAAGGCAAATAAAGAGAATATTTGATTTTTTTGATAAATCTTAGGAAGAAAGAAATACCATACAAACATTACTGGTATTTTTTTTACGCAAACGTTTCCGTAAACGTTTACAAACTAAACAAATTCAATTCTTAGAAAAAGTATAGAAATAGCACTCGCCAAATATAATTTGGATAGGGTGAATTATGTGGGTTACTTGCGTTGTATATAAAACTTGGTATATTTACATTTGCATCGATATGAAAGGCACTCAAGTAACCATCAAAGACATTGCTCGCCAATTAGGCATCTCGGTGGCCACGGTTTCTCGTGCGCTTCGAGACCTGCCCGATATTCATCCCGACACCAAAAAATCGGTCCTTGATTTGGCTCGTGAATGGGACTATCAGCCCAACCAAGTAGCCTTGAGTCTGGTCAAAAGCCGTACTAAAACTATCGGTATTATCGTACCTAATGTGGGGTATCATTTTTTTTCTACGGCTATTAGTGGTATCGAAGAAGAAGCCCTTACGGCTGGATATAGCGTTTTGGTGACTCAATCAAGAGAATCGTATTTAAGAGAGTTGACCAACATCCAAGACCTTTCGAGGGGGCAGGTAGATGGCTTTATCATTTCGGTGTCCAGAGAAACCCGTGACTACGACCACTTCCGCAAGTTGCAGCGAAAGGGCTTTCCGTTGGTGTTTTTTGACCGAGATATTGAGGAGTTAGAAGTATCTAAGGTGGTGATTAATAATCGCTTGGCGGCCAAGCAGGCTGTGTTGCATTTGGGTGAACAAAAATGTAGTCGGATTGCTATTTTGGCAGGACCAGCTTATTTGTCGCTGACACACCAGCGTTTATTGGGCTACAAAGATGCTTTGCTTGAACTGGGTCATTCGATCGACGAGCGCCTGATTGTTTACGGCGATTATAGCCATGACAACGCCGTCGAACTCACGCATTATTTGATGAACCTGCCTCAACCGCCCGACGGGATTTTTGCTGTGAGCGACCGCTTAGCAGTAGGGGCAACCGTTGCCTTAAAAAAACGAAAAGTCAGGATTCCCAAGGATGTTGCTCTCATCGGGTTTAATAACGAACCAATCGCATCACTACTTACACCGACGCTTTCGAGTGTGGTGCAGCCCATTGATGAGATTGGTCGTACAGCAGCTCGATTGTTGCTCAATCAGCTCAACTACAAAGAAAAAGAGCCTTTCAAGCCCGAAGTCAAAGTATTAGAAACGCACTTAGTCATTCGGGAGTCATCTAACCGAGCCTTGCATCCAGTATATTAAAAGTAGCCTTTAGGCAATTGTGTATCAGCTATTTACAACAACTCTTTCACCTGCACCACATCCATATCGGTAAATTCTTTGTTTTCGCCGGCCATTGCCCAAATAAATGAATAGCTGCTGGTTCCGACACCAAAATGCACCGACCACGGTGGCGAAATAATACCTTGCTCGTTGGCAATGAGCAGATGGCGTGTTTCTTGAGGCTCACCCATAAAATGAAACACACGGGCATCGGCTGGTAAATCAAAATAGAAATATACTTCCATGCGGCGGTCGTGGGTGTGAGGGGGCACTGAGTTCCAGATACTTCCAGCCTTAAACATAGTCAGCCCCATCACCAACTGACAGCTCTGGATGCCATCGTTATGAATGTATTTGAAGATAGTACGTTCGTTGCAGGTTTCGCTTGAGCCTAAATTCACTGGCGAGGCATCAGACAACTTGGCCAACTGCACAGGATACGCCTTGTGGGCAGGAGTAGAAGCCAAGAAAAACTTGGCAGGGTTGGCTGGGTCTTCGCTGCTAAAAACGACTTCCTTACGGCCTTGCCCTACAAACAGACAATCCTTGTTGTTAAGGGCAAACGCCTGTCCGTCCACCACCACGGTTCCTTCGGCTCCCACGTTGATGATACCTAATTCTCGGCGCTCTAAAAAGTAACTGGCTTTGAGGGCATCAAAAGTTGGTAAAGCAATAGGAGCATGGGTCGGGATAGCACCTCCTGAAATAAATCGATCGTAGTGCGAATACACAAAGTGCAGGCCGCCGGGTTGCATGAGTTGGGGCATTACAAATTCGTTGCGGAGGCGCTCTGTGGTGAAATGCTTCACATCAACGGGGTTGGAAGCGTGTCGGATTTGCATCAGGGTGGTGGATAATAAGTGAAAAATAACCAGAAGCTACTACTGCTACCTTCTGGTTGTAGTTAGGTGTTGAACTATGGATTAACGAAAGCAATTTTTCGATTTTATACCTTGAAAAACAAAATTTCTTCTTAAAAAAATTATGCAAACGTTTTCGGGAACGATTGCGAACCATCCAACTGACTATCTCGTCAATCGGCTCAACTGAGGTAAATGTCTCCAAGCTCTGGAAACTTCTTGGTTTGCTTACACACGATTCCGTTGTAGTTTCGATGCCTTCACCTTATTTTGCAACAATTTCGCCTCATACCAAGCTACCATGTCAACGCACAAACACCGTCGAAAACACAAGGTTTGTCCCAATTGTGGAACCATCCTCCAGCCAGACTATGAATTTTGTCCACATTGTGGTCAGGAAAATCACGAGCTGAACGTGCCAATTGGCCATTTGGTATATGAGTTTATCGAAAGCATTTTTCACTTCGATATTAAGTTTTGGAATACCTTTCGGGCTATTGTGACCAAGCCGGGTAAAATTACGACGGATTTTGTAGAAGGCAAGCGAGCGAGGTATGTACCACCGGCCCGATTTTATGTATTTGTGGCTTTTTTCTTTTTTCTGATGCTCAACAAAGTCTCCGAAAAGTGGCTCATGGACATTTCTGAAAAAGATGGAGAAGAAGCCACCGAATCGGTTTATGGCAAAAAAGAAACGCAATGGGAGGCAAGTTCTTCTATTAAAGAGCTTGGGGTATTAGGCTATCGCCAGACAGATAGCTTAGAAAAAGCAATGGAAGACCTTCCGATGATAGAGCAGCAAAAGATAATAAGAACGCTCAAGGCCAAAGCCCTAACCGACAGCGTGAATAAATACCACGATAAGATGCCTTACTATATAAAAGATGCGCTGCTCAGTACGCTGGAGGTGAGTGATAGCTTGTTGGTAAAGCAGAGCGGTTTACAAATAAACCCCTTGGTAGATGGCATGGATTTGAACCATGAGTTGAGTCAACTCATTAAGCTTGGCGTGTTCAAAGAAGCTCAACGGGATTCGTTGTGGCAAGAATTTGCCTTAAAAACCACAGACGATGCCTATAAGTTGTGTTGGAACCTGAAAGACAAAGTACTAAATGATAGCTTAAACCGCACGGGTGGAAAAGCAAACCTAAGCCGAAAATTTAAAACTGAATTGGCCAATATCTTTAGCTACGACTACGAGGCTGACAGCGTGTATTTGACTAAAGCAGGGATTGACCGTGACTTGTACGAAATTCTGCACAACGATTACACTACGTTTAAGATTGAAGACATCAAAATCACCAAGAAACAACTGGCACTTTTTAGAACTTACTCGGAAGCACAATTAGACTCAGTACTAAGAGCCCAAAGTCCTAAATACGTGCAGGCGAATTCCCTTTCCAAATGGTTTACTCGAAAGCTCTTTAAGCAAGGACTTAAACTCAACGGTACCAAAGACAAAGAAATGAGCGAATTGCGCTACAAAGAATTTTCGCATTTGGTGATTAAGTATGTGTCGTTTGTGATGTTTTTGATGATGCCCGTCGTGGGCTTGCTGCTACTAATTATTTTTTATCGCCTTAAAAAGTATTATTACGAGCACCTGATTTTCAGTGTTCATGCCCACACGGTGCTATTTATGCTCATGACCATTGGCTTTAGTCTCGACTATTTCTTTGGCTTGGAAACCCTCGGGCCTATTTTGCTCTTGGGTTTGATTTACTTTTATATTTCGCTCAAAAATGTGTATCAGCAAGGCTGGCCAAAGACAACAGGTAAGTTTTTGTTACTGTTGTTGATGTATAGCTTTGTGGGAAGCTTATTTTTGAGCTGGGCTGTCTTCTTCGGATTCATCAACTTATAAATTTTAACACTTTTTAACAACTTCGAGGCAACTATTGCCCAACCATTTTCGTATTTCTGATGTCTTGTAAGTAGATACAAAGCCAACCGTGTTGGGAGGCTATTCAAATGACCGTTTTAGGAATGAAGTAAACTTTACTTGTCTGATAGACAACCGTTAAGGAGTAATACAAGCACAAGAGATTTTCTTGTGACAGCGTAGGCTTCTTACCGAAAAGTGTACAACCAAAACTACTAAAAGTCATGAGAAATAGCGTTAAAATGCTGGCTTTGGCGATAGTGCTCGGGATGAGCGCCTGTGCGCCTACTGTTTCGGTACGTTCTGACTACGACCGTTCTGCCAAGTTTGGGCAGTTTCAGACCTACACCATTGAAGCCGACCCTGTTCGGAATAATGACCCTGTAATGGGAAGTGCGCTCAACCGGAAGCGAATCATTGAGAGTATTGACCTAAAAATGAAGGGGATGGGTTATGTGCGGCAAGACAACAACCCCGACCTGATGATTATGTTTGGCACTGACTCTCGTGACCGTCAGCAGATTCAGTCAAACAATTACGGACCGATGTTTGGATGGGGGTATTGGGGTGGAATGAACAACAACGTGTCGTCACGCACCTACGAAGAAAACCGCATCATTGTGAGTGTGTATAATGCCCAAACCAAGGAGATGGTATGGCAGGGCTGGGCATCTGGCCAACTCAACGATGGCCGTAAAGACCGAGATCTGGTGATTCGCTCGACGGCCATGAAGATTATGGACCAGTTTCCCGAACGCTTCACTGCTGACAGCGGACACTACCGTGGTGGAATAGGGCGTTAACAAAGTAAAAGAACTTGGGCTGTGGGGTGGTTAGAGGCCGGTTGGTGTAAGCCAATCGGCCTCTTTTGGTATAATGCTACTGTCCACAATTATTGCTTTCCCTAGGCTAATGTCCTCGCCGGCCTACTTATAAGTAGATAATTTCTTGTAGGTACTTTTACAAAAAAAGGTTGTATTATCCAATCAATGAACAAACCATGTAAACTTCTGTTTATTAAGTATTTATGGACAACGATTAACTAAGCGCAGCAGGGCAACGTCTTTGTACTTATATCAGAATAGTTATACCTCAAAATCCCTCTATTCTCAACACAGATTAGACGTTGCACTTTTTCAAAAAGTGGAGCGTCTTCTTATTCCTTTCCCTGACTGGTGCCATCACCAGTTCCGCCAAGCAAGTTCCTTCTCAAAATATCTCTGTTGAAGTACTAATTTTCTTTTGTTTTAGTAGTTTCATTAGATACTAATCTTCCCCTATCGCAAATGAAATAAGAAGGAAATTCATAACACTCTACCAAGAAATACTAAGCCTCCCTTCATTACTTTTTCATTAAATTATTTCGACAAGCCATTGAACTTCATTGCTGATAATCAAGGCAATGCTCTTGTTTTGCTATCTGAATTTTTGTTCGTGCTAACAAATAGTATTGAAAAGCGTGGAACATAGCTTGCTATTTTGAGGAGTTTCACGGATATTTGACCTCCGTAACCAATACACTCTATGAGTAAAGTCATCGCAATCGCCAACCAAAAAGGAGGCGTTGGGAAAACCACAACGGCAATCAATTTGGCTGCCAGTTTGGCGGCACTCGAATACAATACCCTCATTGTGGATGCCGACCCACAGGCCAACTCCACGTCTGGTTTGGGCTTTAACCCGAAAGAAATCGAAAACAGCATTTACGAGTGCATGATTGATGGAATTCGGGCCAAAGACATCATTATCGAAACCGACATCGAAAACCTCCATTTGCTGCCTTCGCATATTGACTTGGTGGGAGCCGAAATCGAGATGATTAACCTCAAAAACCGGGAAGAGAAGATGAAAGAGGCCCTTTCTGAATTCCGAAATGTGTATGATTTCATCATTATTGACTGCTCGCCATCGCTGGGTTTGATTACCATCAACAGCCTCGTGGCTGCCGACTCGGTCATTATTCCGGTACAATGCGAGTACTTTGCACTCGAAGGCTTGGGTAAGTTGCTCAATACCATCAAAATCATTCAGACTCGCCTCAACACAAGCTTGAGTATAGAGGGTATTTTATTGACCATGTACGACTTACGAGTGCGCCTCTCTAACCAGGTGGTGGCAGAAGTAACAGCGCATTTTCAAAACATGGTGTTTAATACTATCATCCCTCGCAACATCCGATTGAGTGAGTCGCCGAGCTATGGTGTACCAGCCATTGCCCACGATGCCGACAGTAAAGGGGCTATTAGTTACTTAAACTTAGCTCGTGAGATTTTGACCAAAAACGGATACGTAGAGTAAGCATAATGGGGAAAATCGTGTGAATGATTTAACAAGCACTACAGGCTAATTCACTGTAGGACATACTCAACAAATGAACGATTTAATAAATCGTGCTACAAAGACCGAACAACATGGAAGGACTGCAACAAAATATTCAGGTTAAAAAGAAAACTGGTTTAGGGCGTGGACTCAGCGCTTTGCTTCAAGACTCTGACGAGGTAAATCGCCCCAATAGCAAGCCATCGCCGCTGGAGGCGCTTAGCACTATGATGGAACTAAGCGTAGATCTGATAGACACCAATCCCTATCAGCCTCGTACGCACTTCGACGCCGAAGCGCTCCAAGAGCTCGCCGACTCGATAAAGGTTCAGGGGATTATCCAGCCCATTACGGTTCGGAAAATTGACAATAACCGCTACCAGCTAATTTCGGGGGAGCGTCGTTTGCAAGCATCTAAGATTGCGGGATTACGGTCTATTCCGACTTACATCCGTACCGCCGACGACACGCAGATGCTGGAGATGGCTCTCATCGAAAACATTCAGCGTGAAAACCTCAACGCCATCGAAATTGCACTGAGCTACCAGCGCCTCATTACCGAATGTAGCCTCAAACAAGAAGAATTGGGCGAACGAGTAGGCAAAAACCGCACAACGGTCAATAATTACATTCGCTTGCTCAAGTTGCCTCCTATGGTACAGGCCGCCTTGCGTGACAACAAGATTTCGATGGGTCATGCCCGAGCTATCATTAATATTGACGACCCGAACGTCCAACTTGCTATTTTTCAGAAGATTATCGAAGAAGACTGGTCGGTTCGTAAGGTAGAAGACGCCGTTCGGAACCTATCTGCAGCCACACTCATAGACCAAACGAAAGGCCGTAAACCCAATGTAATAAAGCAAGAGATTCGTACGTTACAATACAAACTGTCGTCGCTATTTGGTATCAAAGTGTCTATCAAAGCCGACGAACAAAACCGAGGTGAAATCAAAATTCCGTTTGCATCACAAGAAGAGTTAGACAAAATTCTGGGTGCACTCAAATTCTGAGGAATCATTTTTGGTTATTGGTTATTGGTTATTAGGAATTGGGAATGAGCCTTTTTTATGCTCAACGTGCAGATAACCAACAACTCGTAACGACTCAAATACTAATGAGAATCATTTTGTGGTGTTTAGTATGGTGGTGTGGCGTAGGAAATTCCCTGCTGGCGCAACGAATCTCGACCGATAGTTTGCGGCGTGCTCTAGTATCGGATAGTCTTCGTAAAACGGTAGATTCGGCGATAGTAAAGCCTGTAATTGCCCTCAAGGACTCTGCTAAAGTTCGGAAATTCGATAAGGTATTGGCCATTTTCAAGAAGGATACCTCTTCCAAAATCAACCCTCGACGAGTAACCATCCATTCCGCTATTTTGCCCGGTTGGGGTCAGTACGATGTAAAGCAGTGGTGGCTCATTCCGCCCATTTATGCGGGTTTTGTGCTTACGGGTATAGCGATTGATTTTAACCAAACTCGGTACAAAACGTATGTAAATGCCTACATCAAAAAATACAACGACCAAAAAGCAGGCATCAGCGGCGACACAACCATCAGTGGGCGTGTATTGAGCGTAGATAGGCTACGGATTATTAAAGATGGCTACCGTCGCAATCGAGATTTGTCGTACATGGTGCTGGTAGGGGTTTGGGCCTTGCAGATTATCGAGGCCAATGTGGCAGCCCACCTCAAAACCTTTGATGTTTCAGAAAACCTTTCGCTCAAGATTCATCCTACTATGCAGCCAGCCTTAGGATTACCCACGTATGGAGCCAAGTTTGTATTCACACTCAACAACCGAAAAAAACGCCCTCCGTTGGTCGCTTTTCGGTAGCCCCCCTTTTAACTCATTTATTTATTCAACCAATTGACATGCGCATAGTTTTACTCGGCTACGGCAAAATGGGCAAAATCATCGAACGTTTTGCTCAAGAACGAGGCCACGAAATCGTAGCCCGCATTGACGTTTATAATCACCACGTTTTAACAGGATTTAGCCCCGACGACCTCGACGTTGTGATTGAATTTAGTCATCCATCGGCAGCTTTTAATAACCTCAAAACCTGCATGGAAAAAGGCTTTAGGGTGGTGTGTGGCACCACGGGCTGGCTCGAACAACGACCCAAAATTGAGGAACTTTGTCAACAACACAATGCGGCGTTTTTTTATGCCTCTAATTATAGTATTGGGGTGAATCTGTTTTTTCAGTTGAACAAACAATTGGCCAAATTAATCAGCCCTTACTCGCAATACGAAGTCAATACCATCGAAATCCACCATACTGAGAAAAAGGATGCACCGAGTGGCACCGCTATAACCTTGGCCGAAGGTATTATCCAACACCTCGAAAATAAAGAATCGTGGGTAAACAATACCATCGCAGCGGCGAATGAAGTACCCATTTGGTCGGTTCGGGAAGGCAAAGTACCTGGAACCCATACCATAAAATACATTTCTAACGTTGATACCATCGAAATCACCCACACAGCGCACAATCGGGAAGGGTTTGCTTTAGGTGCCGTTGTGGCTGCCGAATGGCTCGTTGGCAAAACTGGTATTTTCGGAATGGACGACCTATTCCGTTCTGAATAACCCACTTGGCATACAACGTAGAAAACCCTACCTTTGTGCGGCATTTTACTGACCGCAACAGAATCTATCCCTTGGTCACGCCTCTACAGAAACAAAAAAAACAATGAATAGTACACCTGAACAACCTGTTAAATCGCCCGAAACTAAAAAGCCAAAGTCCAAATTTAGAGAGTGGATTGACTCTATTGTATTTGCTGTAGTAGCGGCTACCCTCATCCGCTGGCTATTTTTAGAAGCATTTACCATTCCTACTCCTTCGATGGAAGGCAGCCTTTTGGTGGGTGATTTCTTGTTTGTAAGTAAAGTCCACTATGGTACTCGTACGCCTCGTACACCTTTGCAAGTACCCTTGACTCATCAGAAAATTTGGGGTACCGAAATCCCCTCGTTTTCGAGCCTTATCCAATTACCATCGTTCCGTTTGCCAGGCTTTTCGTCGGTCAAGAACGGCGACGTGGTGGTGTTTAACTACCCACCCGACGAGCAATATCCAGTTGATTTAAAAACCAACTACATTAAGCGCTGTATCGGTATCGGTGGCGACAAAGTAGAGGTGCGCCAAGGGCAAGTGTATGTCAACGATAAGCCATTTGCAAATCCGCCCCGAATGCAAAACGAGTACTTTGTGCAGACTACTAACATGCTGAATGACAAGTTTTTCGGTAAATATGACATCACCGAGTTTCAAGAATACGTAGATAATAACAACGATACCATTCCGAGCAACGACGTATCGGGTTATTTGGTAAAGGCTTCGATTGGCGCTGTGGACGAAATCAAAAAACTAGATTTTGTAAAGACCGTAAAGCCGATGATTGTAGCCAAAGACGCCCGCATGTTGGGGGAATACGTGTACCCAGGCTCGCCAACACTTGACTGGAACGTAGATAATTATGGCCCTATCACAATTCCCAAAAAAGACATGACCATTACGCTTGACTCCAGCAATGTAGCCCTGTATGGCCCCGTGATTTTGAAGTATGAAAACAACGAAGATGTAAAGCTAGATGGTAACAAAGTATCTATTAACGGCAAAGCCATTACCAGTTATACCTTCAAGCAAAATTATTACTTTATGATGGGTGACAACCGCCACAATTCGGCAGATTCTCGTTTTTGGGGATTTGTGCCCGAAGACCACATTGTAGGCAAAGCGGTATTTGTCTGGATGTCGATTGACCCTAATGCCAGCTTACTCAACAAAATTCGCTGGAAGCGTTTGTTCCGAATCATTGAATAACTGTTCTAAAAAAAAGGCTGTCTTGCGAGACAGCCTTTTTTTGAACTACAACTAATTGGAAAACTTACAACAGACTGGTAACTTGCTCCCAACAAACTGATAGGGACACGCTTATGAAATTTTTGTTGTACGGTGCCAATGGCTATACGGCGCAGCTCATCATCGAAATGGCTCAGGATTTTGGCTTAGAGCCCGTGTTGGCAGGCCGAAGCGAAGTTAAAATCAAGCCTTTGGCTCAACAGTATGGGTTATCTTATCAGATTGCGGACCTTGCCGATACAGCAGCCTTAGAGGCGCTACTTCAATCTTTTACGGTGGTGTTGCATTGTGCAGGGCCTTTTGCTCATACAGCCTTACCTATGCAGCAGGCCTGCCTTCGTACAGGTACTCATTATCTGGACATTACGGGCGAAATCGCTGTGTTTGAGCAAGGTATGCGCTTACATGCACAAGCCAAACAAGCTGGCGTGATGCTTATGTCGGGTACAGGTTTTGATGTAGTACCTACCGACTGCATGGCGCTTTTTCTGAAACAACAATTACCCAATGCCAATCATTTACAACTGGCCTTTATGACCAAAGGTGGAAATATCTCACACGGAACAGCCAAGACGGCTGTCGAAAGTTTGGGGTTACCGGGTTATGTTCGGGCAAATGGTCAACTCAAAGAAGTACCGAGTGCCCACAAAACGCTTCAAGTTCCTTTTGAAGATCAACGTCTTACCACCTGTATGGCTATCCCGTGGGGAGATATTTCAACAGCCTATTACACCACTCAAATACCGAATATCGAAACCTTTATGGCTGTACCTTCTAGCGCCATTTGGGCAGCCAAACTAGGTAATTATATGGGTGGATTGCTACAAAGTTCCTTCGTACAAAAGCAAATACACCACTATCTTGACCAAAAACTCACCGGCCCCAGCACTGCTGCTCGGATGGCTGCTCATACCTTGGTGTGGGGTAAAGTGAGGAATGAACAAGGAAAAAGCCTAACCGCACGCTTGCGCTGCCCCGAGGGCTACACGCTTACGGCATGGATGGCGCTCCATATTACCAAAAAAGTGCTAAATGGCCACGTTGAGGCTGGCTATCAGACTCCAGCCAAACTCTACGGTGCAGATTTGGTGCTCGAAATGCCCGGTACCCAACGGGTGCTTATTTCCTGATTTCTTGTTCAACTGTTAAATGCAACAACCCTAGTGTCTTGGTTAGCTAACAAAAATATTGTCATTATAGGTGGTACTACTGGTATGGGGATATCGGCTGCCAAGGCGTTTGTGCGAGAAGGCGCACAAGTGATGGTGGTAGGACGTAATCCTGAAAGTTGTCAACAAGCCGAAGTCGAGTTGCAAGGTAAGGGTAAAGCCATCAGCGGT
Source organism: Spirosomataceae bacterium (assembly GCA_046329195.1). Classification (GTDB taxonomy): domain Bacteria; phylum Bacteroidota; class Bacteroidia; order Cytophagales; family Spirosomataceae; genus JAXLVB01. The sequence goes on from JAXLVB010000002.1 coordinate 2,166,636, forward strand.
GACGCCGCTCAACCCCACCTTGCCGACGAAGCTATTCGGCAGTGCATTGCTCAGTTCGGAGGCTTCGATGGGCTGTATCATGTAGCGGGAGGAAGTGGCCGACGGTTTGGAGATGGTCCACTCCATGAGATTTCGCTCGAAGGCTGGGAAGCCACTTTCCAACTTAATCTTACGTCCTTGTTTTTGTCAAATCAAGCAGCCGTTCGGCAGTTTTTGCGTCAACAAACGGGCGGGAGCATCCTAAACATGGGGTCGGTGTTGGGGCAATCGCCCTCACCCAAATACTTTACCACCCATGCTTATGCAGCAGCCAAATCAGCAGTAATTGGCTTTGTAAAGGCCACAGCTGCCTACTACGCTCCACACAACATCCGAATTAATGTGTTAGCTCCTGCCTTGGTCGAAACACCCATGAGCCAGCGAGCTTCGTCCGATAGTTTGATTCAAGATTTTATTCGAACCAAGCAACCCCTAGAACATGGCCGTAATGGTCAACCTACTGATCTGGATGGCGCAGCCGTTTATTTTATGTCTGATTTTTCTTGTTTTACTACTGGTCAGGTATTGAACGTTGACGGTGGTTGGAGTATCAGCGAAGGCCAGTATAGTTAGTTTTTCATATATCAACCGATAACCCCATGCCCCCTTATAAAATTGCCGTGATTGGCGCAACCGGAAACTTAGGTGCTCCCGTAACTCAAGATTTAATAAACGCTGGTTTTGCCGTAACCATCATTGCCCGCTCGCCCGAAAAAGTCCGAGCCTTGTTCCCCTCCACTCCTATTATTCAAGGCGACGTAACCGATGTAGCTTCGCTCATAGCGGCTTTTCAAGGCCAAGATGCTCTGTATCTGAACCTTTCGGTGCTTCAGACCGAAAAACCTTCTGATTTTCATACCGAAACGGATGGAATGACCAACATCTTAGCAGCAGCAAAACAAGCTGGTATTCAGCGAATTGCCTACTTGTCGTCTATTGTAATGCGCTACCAAGGAATGAATAACTTTCGGTGGTGGGTCTTTGAAATCAAGCACAAGGCCGTTCAGCTCATTAAGGATTCAGGCATTCCATATTTGATTTTTTACCCCTCTACGTTTATGGAAAGTTTTCATTTTCAGATACGAGGCAATAAGTTGGGATTAGTAGGAAAATCAACAGCCAAGATGTGGTTTATTGCAGCCTCCGATTATGGCAAACAGGTAGCAAAAGCCTTTGAGATAGTGCCCCTTAACGAAAGCAAACAATACGTCATACAAGGCCCTGAAGGCTACACTGCCGACGAAGCCGCAGCGCTGTTCATTAAAAACTATACGAAGCAACAACTTACCGTGATGAAAGCACCGACGTTTGCGCTCAAACTTGCGGGGCTATTCAACCAACAAATGAACTATGTATGGCATATTTGTGAAGCGCTGAACCGATACCCTGAAAAGTTTGCTGCCCAAAAAACCTGGGATGAACTGGGTACTCCCACCACTACTATTGCCGACTATGCTCGAAAAGCCTGATTTTTAAGCCTAAGGCTTTAGCGGGGGTTCATCCAACAGAATAATATCGGTCTTGGTAATCCAAGCACGAGTGGTTGATTTATACCGATCTACCTCATCGCCACCACCGTTGAGGCGTGGATCTTTTTGAGTTTTCATCCACTGGTATAGTCGCTCGTTAAGCTGTTTTTTGGTAGATGCATATTGTGGCAAATTAGCCAAATTATGGATGTTGGATGGGTCTGCTTTTACGTCATACAGCTCCTCGGCGGGGCGCTTGCCGAAACCCATCTCAAACAAAGGTTTCACCGAAAGAGCATTTCGTTGGTCCATCATATAGACTTTGGTAGGGCCGCCGTCCACGTCGCCATACTCAGAAGGCGTGTTCGGAATGGTTGCGTCCCCTGCTGGCATCCGATTGGGGCGGAAGTTCTGAATATACAAAAACTCATTGGTCCGAACGGCCCGCATCGGATAGCCAGCGCCATAGTCCATTTCGGCACGGCAGAGACAATGACGTTCTCGTTCCAGATAAATCTCACTACGGTGCGTTGTTTTTTCACCTTTCAGCACGGGCATCAAGCTGATACCATCCATAGGAGGCTGTTTCTGAATGCCTACCAAATCCAAGAACGTTGGCGTCAAATCCATCAAATTGACAAAAGAAGTATTGCGAACTTTTTTGGCAACCGCATCCGAAAAACTACTGATAATCAGCGGTACACGAGTGCCGTAGTCGTATAAATTAGCCTTAGCGTGCGGAAAAGGCATCCCATTGTCTGAGGCCACTACAATAATCGTATTTTCAAGACGGCCTGTGCTTCTCAGCTGTTCTATCAACGCACCAATTTCACGGTCAAAACGCTCAATTTCAGCAAAGTAATCAGCCAAATCCCCTCGAATTTCAGGTGTGTCGGGCAAAAAGGCGGGTACTTTAATTTTTTTGAGGTCAATGCCCATTCGTTGCCCACTTCCTTTGTCAAACGGGCGGTGAGGGTCGTGTGTACCAAACCAAAAGAAGAAGGGTTCAGTGGGCTTGAGTTTACCCAAAAACGCTCCAAACTCGCTGCGCTCGCCGCAAGGGTTTTCGGTATAGCCCATTTTCTTGAAATCGCCGGGTGCCCAACCCTTGCGGTCAAAGGCAACAGCGTAGCCTTTTTCTCGCATCAACTTTACATACGTGGGGACACTCACATCTAAGCGTCCGCAAAGGTTGACACCCTCACCCAAGTTATGGGGATAGCGACCCGTTAGGATACTTGCCCGAGAAGGTGTACACGAAGGCGACGAGCAGTAGGCATTTTCAAATACTACTCCTTCGGCGGCCAATTTTTCAAGGTTGGGGGTCTGTAAGTATTTGGTGCCAAACACACTGGCAAAAGGATAGCTCCAGTCATCAGCCAAAATAAACAAAATATTAGGCTGAGAGCTTCCCGTGCGTTGGCAGGTACTTAGGCTCAACACCAAACAGCAAAAGGAGAAAAAACGGAGTAGTTTCATGGACAAGCAATTTTCTCAAAGGTAAGTATTTCTGAAAAAACTGCATGGTTTTTCGATGATTCGTTGTATCAGTGCAGCGTGTATCTTGGTTAATGGTCATTTTACAAGGAATTACCTGCGCACAGTCTGACTGGTGAGGACACCAGTACACGGGAAAAGAAGAAGACGTTCCACTTTTTAAAAAAGTTGTAAGCCTGAGTTGGTTTTATAGCAGGAGGAAGTCCAAAGCGCACAAATGAGCCTTTAACCACCCATTGTGTTGACATTACCACCTACTTTGTTGTACTTTGGGGACGATAACTCGCTGGCTTGTGTTCAAAAAAATCATCTTCTTGGTTTTGGTCAATTGCTCGTGGCTTTGGGCGCAGGCACCCCTGCAGCTATCGTTTCGGCATTTGACCCAGCAACAGGGCTTGCCGTCGAGTCATTGTTCGTTGTTGTTTAAGGATTCTCGACAGTTTTGGTGGATTGGCACGCAGTCGGGAGGGTTGGTGCGCTTTGATGGGCAAACGTGCAAGCATTACCCTTCGTTTCAAGGCTCACAGGTGATTAATATTCTCGAAGACAAAGACGGCAACTTGTGGGTAGGGAGCATCAAAGGACTCAATTTTTACGACCGCCGCACCGATCAGTTTCAACTTGTATCCATTCCCCTGATTCAAAAGTATCCCGATTGTTGGCTCAAGCCCGTGTACATTGACCACCAAGGTTTTATTTGGCTCATGATTGCCTGCGACTGGGGTTTGTATGTGTTTGACCCCAAGACCAAAACCTGTCGGTTGGTTTATAACCAGTTTGGCGAGTTAGTCAACCTGTTTCCCAACACGCCTTATCAGCAGCCTCGGTATTTGATGACCAACGCTTCTGAAGGTTTTGTGTTTACAACTGTTCATAACGACAAACTGGGGCCGATTCGGCACTACTTTGATGGTAAAAGAGGGTTTCCCTTAGCCGAGATTCAAGGGCGCTATTTCCCCGAAAGCGACAGCCTGATTTGGCTAGGTGCTGACATCGGTCTGATAGCCTTTAACCCCCAACAAGAGACTTTTCGGCTCTACAATCATAGCAACAATCGAAGCATTCGGAATGTATCGCACGTGACAGTGCTTAATCCGCAATACCTGCTGATTGGTACTGGTGAAGACGGTTTGTGGCTATTTGACCGTCAAAAACATGCCTTTACCCAACAGTTTAAGAGTCACCCTACCGAACCCAATGGCCTCTCTGGCAACGATATTGATAAAATATTGGTGGATAACCAGCGCAATCTATTGGTATCGGTATTGGGGCATGGAATAGACTACACCAACCTTGACCAGATTCGGTTGCCATATTATTTGCCCAAAGCGGAGGCGTTTGGGCAAGGTCTTACCAGCAATCACGTAACCTGCGCACTCCAGCGCCGTGACGGCTCGCTCTGGTTGGGTACTAAGCATGACGGGGTGCAGCGCATTGACGCTCAAGGACAATTGATGCCGGGCAAAGCAATGGGTATGGCTGCTCATACTTCGATCAAGTACCTCTTTGAAGATTCACAAAAACGCCTTTGGATAGCTGCAAAAGATGGACTACACATGCAGGATGGTAAGCGTAAGCAAACACTTTTATCCAACGAAGGGGTTAACCACCTGTACGAATTGACGCCAACGACTTTTTTTGTTTCGACGCTCCGAAATGTGTATGTCATGCAAGCAAAAGGCGGGCGATGGGCCTTGCAAGCTATCAAGCAGGTAATCAATGGTGGGCATCGCTACAATCAGTTTGTGTGGAGGCATCCGGTTTCCAAACGTCTGTATTTATCTTCTGAAAGCGGTACGATGTGGTGCGAACTTCTTGAAAAAGGTGGTGAGTGGCAATTAGGCAAACCATCTTGGTTTCCAACTATGGTCATAGATACGCCCTACCAAATTACAGGCGATACCTTGTGGTTTTGTGCTGCCGACGGTATCATAAAATGGCATGAACAAACTACTCAGTCTTGGTTTGATGATCGGGTCTCAGGCAAGCAGCTCACCAAAATTTTGATAGATAACGCCGGAAAAGAATGGTATGTATCTGAAAAAGAAGTATTTAGCTGGGACAAAAAAACTCGAAAACGGGAATCGTTTGGCCTTGCTGATGGACTGAGTACTACGTTTTTTGAGACAAATGCTTGCGTGAAGTTGCAAGACGGACGGTTGTTGTTGGGAGGTACAAATGGGTTTAATTTAGTGAATCCTCTGCGTATAGCTCCCCATTTGTCTAAAGGCGCTATTTTACTTACAGGGGTGCAGTTTAACGACAAAACCATCTTGTTTGGCGAAGGCAAAATCCCCCCCGTTGGTTACAACGAAAATACCGTGTCGTTTGACTTTGTGGCCCAAGATTTTACCTTACCAGACGGCACAGTATTAGAATACCAATTAGAAAATTACGATTCAGACTGGCTTCCATCGCCAGCCAAAGGCTTTGTGCGTTATGCCAAACTTCCGGCTGGTCAGTATGTTTTTAAAGTTCGGTTTGTAGGCGAGCGGAAAGCGAGGTTATCAATCCCGCTGGTTGTAGAGGCCCCAATTTGGCTAACGTGGTGGTTTAGAGCCCTATTAGTGCTTACCATTATGGGGGTTGTGTATGTGATGTATCGGTCGAGCCTAAAAGAAGAACGCCAGCGTTCGGAAATCAAACGAATGCGAGCCGAAGCAGAAATGAAGGCATTTCGAGCACAGATGAACCCACATTTTGTGTTCAATTGCATGAATACCATTGATGGTTACATTCTGTCGAATCGCCCAGAACAGGCTTCGTTTTTCTTGCAAAAGTTTTCCCGGCTGATTCGTTTGGTACTCGAAAATTCGCAGCAAGATTTAATAACACTTTCCGAAGAACTAAAGGCACTAGAATTGTACATTCAGCTGGAGGAAGAACGCATGGAGCATCGCTTCAGTAGTCGTGTCGAAGTAGCTGTGGAGGTCGAGACCGAGCGTTGGTGTATTCCGCCGCTATTGGTACAACCCTTTGTCGAAAATGCGATTTTGCATGGTCTCCGGCACAAAACAAACAAAGGAGGAATGTTGATTTTACGACTAAAAAAAGATGGAATTCGACTACTGATTGAGGTAGAAGACAACGGCGTAGGGCGTGAAGCAGCCGAACAAATCAATCGTCAGAAGCGACAGTTTACGCAGTCAATGGGCATCGAAGTAACGGGTGAGCGTATCGAAACGCTTCAAGCATTATACGGTAAAAATGCTAATTTTGAGATAGAAGACTTATACTTGCAGGGACAAACGGGTACCCGTGTAAAAATTGATTTACCGATTTTAGAAAAAGCATGACGGCCATTCTGATTGACGATGAAAAAACAGCCTTAGAAGCCCTTAAAATAAAACTGGGTAAGGTAGCGCCTCAAGTACAAGTGGTGGCTACCTTTACCATGCCCAATGAGGCTATTTTGGCCATTCCGAAATTGGACCCTTCGGTGCTGTTTTTGGATGTCGAAATGCCGACTATGGATGGTTTTTCGTTGCTCAACCAACTCAAAGATGCTGATTTTGAGGTAATTTTCACGACGGCTTACAGCCAATATGCCATTAATGCCTTTCGCACTCGTGCCTGTGATTACCTGCTTAAACCTATTAATGAAACCGAACTGGCCGAGGCCATTGCTCGCCTCGAAACCAAGTTAGAAATCAAACAGAAAGAGCAATCCAACGCACAAACCCCTATTCGGTCGGGACGAATTTCGATTCCTTCGATGAAGGGCTTGCAGTTTATACCTGTTGAAGATATCATCTGGCTGGCCTCGGAGCGGAATTATACTAATTTTTACTTGCGTAATGGTCAGCATCTCATAGCTTCTCGCACCCTCAAGGAGTTCGAGAACTTGTTAGTTCCCTATGGGTTTATTCGAGTGCATCATTCTTCCTTGATTAACTCTCAGCACGTAGTAGAATACCTCCGTGGCGAAGGCGGTACCGTTATCTTATCTGACGGAACCGAGGTAGAAGTTTCAAAACGTCGTAAGCAAGAGTTTTTGACCAAAATAAGCTGGTAGCCAACCATCTGCTCAATCACTACGCCCACTTATTCAGTGGCTTGTCTGTGTATGTTACTTTTTGCATACTTTCAACAAGTATTCATCTCCCACTTCATTCATGAATAAGCGTACGGCCCTTCGGTGGCTCCTCTATGCATTGGCAATCGTTGCTTGCCTACTGCTGATTTTTGTACGCTGACAGTTCAACTTTATCGAGTTTTACCCCAAAAACGCAATGAAGATGGTTACGTTTAGTCAGCCACGAAAGTGGTATCAGTTGGTACGTTATGGAGTCATGTTGGCTATTTTGGTAGGAATGCAAACCTGCGAGTGTGAGAAAAAAAGCCAAATTATTCCAGCCCAAATTACCACAGGTGCTGTGTCGGCTATTACATACAATTCGGCCAAGTGCGATGGAGTACTTGACCCGGGTACCGAAACCGTTAGTGAGATGGGCCACTGTTGGTCTGAACAGAACAATCAGCCGACGGTCAACGATACTAAAGTAGCGCAAGTGCCAGGCAAAACGAAGCAGACCTTTACCACATCACTTACGGCACTTACACCCGAAAAACTCTACTATGTACGAGCCTATGCCATCATTGCAAATAAAGCCTATTATGGTGATTTAGTGACGCTTACCACCGCTAAAGCTCCGATTCCGCCGCCTACGCTAACCACAGACCCCGCTACCGAAATTGTTTACAACAGTGCTAAGGTGAGTTTTAAGATTCAGTTTGCAGCGGGCGGTTCGGCTTCGCAGCATGGCATTTGTTGGAGCACTAATAGCAATCCTACCACCAACGACAACAAAACTAATTTGGGAAATGCCACGGGTACAGTCAATAGTGCCAGTGTGCTGAGTGGCTTATCAGAAAAAACCACGTATTATGCCAGGGCGTATGCCGTGGTAGGAACAGATACGTTTTACGGCAATATCGTCAATTTCACCACTCCAGGAATTGCTCCTACCATTACTACAGGCAATGCAACCGAGGTTATTACAAACAGTGCTAAAGTGAGTTTTACCATTCAGTTTGCCCCCGGCACTTCGGCAACGCAATACGGAATCTGCTGGGCTACTACCAATACGCCGACCACCAACGACAATAAGACCAGCTTGGGGGCTATTGCTACCAATGTCAGTACGACCAATAGTCTGACCAATTTGAGTGCCAAAACTACCTATTATGTGCGGGCCTATGCCGTGGTGAATGGCACAACCTATTACGGAAACGTCACCAGTTTTAGTACCTCCGATTCGGCACCTACCATTACCACAGGCAGTGTAACCGAAGTGCAAGTGAGCAGTGCCAAAGTAGCACTGACTTTACAGTTAGCCGCTGGTACTTCGGCCTCGCAATATGGCATTTGTTGGGCAACCAACAATAACCCCACCACCAACGACGGAAAAACCAGCTTAGGGGCTACGAGCGCCAATGTAAATACAACCAGTACGCTTACAGGACTGAGTTCAAAAACCACCTACTATGCCCGTGCCTATGCAGTGGTGAACGGTACGACCTACTACGGCAATGTGGTCAACTTTACCACCCAAACCGACACACCTCAGACGTCTGATGGTTCGCCGGGTTTTTTGTTCTACAACAGCAGTTCTGGACAAGCAGTATTTGGCGAAGTCGTCAACAATACCTACAGAGACATTAGAGCTTTAGGCTCTATCGGCAATAGCTGGACACATGTAGTACCGTATCAAGGCATGTTGTTCTTGGTGAGTTCGGCTAACGGACCAGGTGCCCTGTTTGATGGCAAGCAAATCATCAAGAATTTTCCAGGTGGAAGTTTTGTGGGTTGGACGCACATCACGCCCATCAACGACCAGTGGCTGTTGTTTTACAATGCAAACACAGGCGCCTTCGAATTCGGGCAGATTCAAAATACTAATTACCAAGCCTTATTGCGAGGCACTAATTTCTCAACAGGTTGGAGCACTATCCTAAGCTTTGGAAAAGATATTTTGTTTTATAATGCCAGCACTGGTGCTGGTACGTGGGGAAGTTTTAATGGAAGTGCTTTTTCGCAATATGCTGAAAACGAAAAACTTAGTACAGGATTTAACGCCATCACGTATGGAAATAATGCCAGCTTTTGGTGGTATCGCAACACAGGCGAAGTCGGTTATGTGAATATGTACGCCCCAACGCCTCCCAAAGGTGCGAAACCCTCGTTTGGGCAGATTCAACAGATTAACCTAAAACTCTTTCGTACGGGGATTGTCACGGCTGGAAACAACCAAAATTTGCTCCAAATGTTAAATACAACCTTAGACATTTATTCGGTGGCCGGCGATAACAAACTTACTTACCAACGCACCAGCGACATCAATGCCTGGACGCATTTGGTAGCCGTCAAATTCAACTGATATGACGGGCGGCAGACGGATAAGCCATTGCAATCTAAAAAATACCCAATAACCAGTTCACTAATTACCAATAATCAATCCCAGTAACGAATAAAGATAAACAAATGAAACAAAACTACAGGTTACTCATTTGCCTATCTATGGGTTGTTTGTGCTTGCTTCAGCAAGGGCAGGCACAGGATATTTCGTCTTTTAGAGGACAAAAACCTATTACGTTTACGGGTAATCTCAGCCTCAACCTCAGCACCTACACCACCACGGGCTCTCGCCAACGCCTCGACCCTTTTGCTTGGACCATCAGCGGTTCGCCTACGCTGTCAATTTATGGAGTACAACTACCTGTTTTTGTGCTGATTAACCAACAGTCAAAGTCCTTTCAAGGGCCATTTCAGCAGTTTGGTATAAGTCCTTCCTACAAATGGGCCAGGGCGCACTTGGGCTATCGAAATATTACTTTTTCGCCATACACGTTAGCCGGACGATTGTTCATAGGAGCAGGACTTGAATTGAACCCTGGCAAGTTGCGTTTGGGCTTCATGTATGGCCAATTCCAGAAGGCAATAGGAGGCACTTTAGACCAACTCACCGCCACTAACCCAGCACCTCCTGCCCCCCAGTTTAGGCGCATGGGGTATGCAGTAAAAGTAGGCTTTGGTACAGAGGCCAACCACTTAGACCTGATTTATTTCAAAGCCAAAGACGACATCAATTCGATTACAATTGTGCCGAAAAGCACGCTTCGTCCCGCCGAAAATGCCGTGGTAGGGTTGTCGTCGGTGTTTACGCTTTTCAAACGCTTTACCTGGGCTACCGACGTAGGGCTGAGCGGCTATACCGAAGACATCCGTTCAGAAGAATACGAGCTTTCGAGCAAGCTATCGTGGCTCAAAAATGTATATACTCCCCGAAACTCTTCGCATGTTGGTTGGGCAGGGCAGAGCAGTTTGCAGTTCAATGCCTCGGTGTTTTCGCTGCGAGTGCAGTACCGCCTCATCTCTGCCGATTACAAGTCGATGGGAGCGTATTTTTTTAACAACGATTTACAAGAGATTACGGTTAGCCCTTCCATAACGCTCTTGCAAGGCAAAATACAACTGAGTGGCAGCTATGGCATTCAGAATGATAACGTTAGCAAAACCAAACTCCTTCGTACAGACCGCAAAATTGGCTCCGCTAATTTGTCTATTCAACCCAGCCAGTCGTTTGGGGTAGTGATGAATTACTCTAATTACGGCACCTTTCAGAACCAACCCGGTACTATTGTAGATACCCTCAAAATTCAGCAAGTGAACCAAACCATGATGATTGCTCCTCGGTATTTCAAGAGCAATGGTACGGTTTCGCACGCTGTCAATGCCGTGCTGAGTTATCAAAATTCAACCGACTACAACACGGTGTCGAGCCAGTTGTTAGAATTCAATAACCTGTTCACTTCCCTTACCTATTCTTACGGATTGCCCAAGCAGAAGTTTACCCTCACTCCGGGGGTAAACTACATCCGTAATTACCTCCAGTACGGCAACACAGCTGCAATGGGAGCTACACTTTCGGCTACTAAAACACTATGGAGCAACAAGTTGAATACCTCGGCGAACTTGTTGTTTAACCAAAATTTTTACGAACAAACTACCAATGGCTATACCCTGAGTGTACGTTGGAACAACCGAATACGCATCACCAACAAGCAACAAATGAATGTGAGTTTGACCTTGCTACGGAATACTGACAACCGAATTGAAGCACGAAACTTTACAGAATTTTACACCAATGTAGGCTACGGGATTAATTTTTAAGGCGTAGGTAAACAGCTGAATAGCAAAACGATTCTGAGCATGAAGAGACATGATATATTTTTTCGATTGATTGCTATCATCTTCCTGTTGATAGGTGGCTTTACAGCTCATTCACAACAGCTTCAAGGTATTTCGATACAGGTTATTTTACCACCTCCTTATAGCCCACGCATTGCGGATTATAATGGTGGCGATGCCAGCAAACTTACCTTACTGATTACCAACGGCACAGGAAATACCGTTCGTATCAAGCTCGCTGGCGAACTCAAAGGACGAAACAACGGGATTAGAGCCTATACAAAAGCTGGTTTTCAGCCACTTACACCCATTATTGTAGAGCCGAGGGCTACGGTAACCATCAACTCGGCCAATGCCGACCAAGGGTATTTTGATAAAAACAACGTCGAATACGAAGGCATTGACGAAGCCACCAAAGCACAAGCCGCTGCCACGGGATTGATTCCGCAAGGTAATTATGATTTGTGCATCTATGCCTTGCCTTTTGACCAAGCCATTGCCATCGAAAACAATACTCCCAAAGGCTGTATTGGTATTCCGATAAGCTATATCGAACCACCTCGTTTGATAGCCCCCATGTGCAACAATCGGGTTTTTGTTCCTGACAACATCCAGTTTGTCTGGACGCCACCCGTAGGCAACATCATTGGGGCACAATTAGAGTACGATCTCTTTATTGTAAAAGTACCCGATGGACAAAATCCAAACGATGCCATTGATAATGCCATCAATCGTAACGTAGGCAATCCGTTTGTAGTAAAGGATTTAGCTACGCCCACCTACAATTATTCACAAGCCGACCCTAAGCTCGACGACGGTAACTATGTTTGGCGAGTAGTGGCTCGAGATTCTAGACCCGATGACCAAAAAATCTATTTTCAAAACGATGGGAAAAGCGAATTCTGCACGTTTCGCATTGGCGAGGCACCTGTCGATGTGCGGGAGGTTTCGGGTACTACCAAGTGTAAAGACGCTCCGCCGGTGGGTGATAAATTGGCCGTAGCGACCAATCCAGTAGGCCAAACCATCAAATTAGGGAAATTTGACTTGACCGTAACCAACGCCATCCGACGGGCAACGGGCACATGGAGTGGTAAGGGGAAAATTGCATGGAATAGCGTACCGATTAAGGTAATTTTCAGTGGATTAACGTTTAATGCCAGCAATCAGGCTATTACGGGCTATGCCGAAGCCGATACCGAATTTCCGGGGCTACCCAGTGTAGATTATCAGAACATTAATGCCTTTGAGGCCATTAGTCCTGATTTTTATAAAAACTATGCCAACTACATCAAAACCAAGCTTCTCAACGACCTCAAGGCAGCGCTTGCTGTTCCGTTGCCTATTGGATACGATGCTGGAGCAGGATTGATAGGGATTAACTACATGAAATTCAGCACCGAAGGAGCCGATATGGGGATTTTGCTCAATGTAGAACTCCCCGAAGCCAACAGCTACTTGTCGATGGCTGCTATTGATATTTGTATGGCTCCCGACAAGAAAATCCCCAACAATGCCAACGTGTTTTTGGTGAAAGATCTCAAAGTGCCAAGCTTGCCTATTACCTTTAAAAAAAGCAATTACCCAACGCCCAACGGGACTTTTGCCGAGATTTCGCCCGAACGGGTAGAACGAGTGCACGGAGTCATGGAATTGAATTTGGGCAGTGATTTCTTGAAATTAGTAAACGACCAAGGCGATGTTCAACCCGGTGATGTCAAAGCCACCCTCACTGCCGATTTCATCCGTTGGGCCGATTGGATTGCCTCGGTTACCCTTCCTGATTTTACGCTGAGTGTATTGCCCGGCTTCAATCTGCGTGGCGTCGAAATCTCTTATGACCATTCTGATTTAGCTAATCCTGCTGGCTTCGCCGCTCCCGACGAATACAAGGGCGATAAAGGGATTACTTTTAATGGCTTATTTATCAAGAAATTAGATGTACTGTTGCCCAAAACTTTCAGCGGTGGAGCAGGGCGGCTGAGTTTCTCGGCACAACAAGTGATTATCAACGGCGATGGATTCACGGGTCGCCTCAAACCCGTTACCAATCCCTTGCTCGACTACACCAAGGGTTCAATGGGTAACTGGGGCTTTTCAATTGATGATTTTGAAGTGCTTATAGTCGAAAATGGTTTTGTTCGGGGAAGCATGAATGGCCAACTTCAATTCCCCATCAGCGACGACCGCCTTGATTATACCTGCACCTTGCGAGATAAATTTGACGACATCCAGTTTGTGGTAAAACCGAAAACGGGAGGCTACAAAGTGCCGTTATTTATTGCCCAAATGCACTTGTACAACAACTCGCAGTTTTTGGTGGGTCTCAAGAACGGCGATGCGCAGTTAGACCTCCGACTATTTGGTGATGTCATTGTGAATGCTCCTGCTCCCTTGAGTTTGGTACTTCCCAACCTATACTTTGAGAATTTTGCCGTCAGTAACCAACCTCGTCCCGGAGCCGTAGGCGAAGCCGCTGCGAGTGTTTACCTCAATCCGGGCAATTGGAAACTCGTTGGAGGCATCTTCAAAGACGATGCTGGCAAAGGCGGTGGTTGGCCCGACGAAGACGGCGATGGCTTCACCACCATGCCTGCCGACGGCGAGTCAGGCGGCACGTTGGCTGGTTTTCCCATCGAAATTCTTCCTCCTAAGTTTGTCGCCAATAGCAACGGTATAGGGCTGGAGTTAGGTATTAAAGTCAATGTAGGCGGCGACGACAAGAGCATTGTAGGGGCGGCAGGTGCGGTGCAGGTATTAGGAACTATTACCCTCAACGGCGGACGCCCCAAACCTGTCTTCAAGGGTGTGTATCCGACTGGACTAACCATTGAGGGCGATATAGGTCCGGCCAAAGTCAAAGGGGCGCTTCGGGTCTATATTGATAACCCTCAATACGGTACGGGTTTTAACGGCTGGGCGCAAGTCACGGTGCCGGGCGTGGCGCAAGTAGATGCCGAATTGATGTTTGGCAAAACATCGTTTTTCTACGCCTACATTGATGCCAGCGTTATCATCAACCCCGGAATCATTATTGCGCCTCCTTCGCCACTAACGCTCAACGGCTTTGGTGGAGGGTTTTATTTCAATATGCGTATGGACGGCAAACCTGCCGAAGCCATCAACAATAATCCTGTCAGTAAGGTCAATATTCCTGACCCGGGTGTTACCAAGTCGGGTCTAAAATATGTTCCGCAACAAGGTTCGTGGGGCATCAAAGCACGTGTGTTTTTTGGGTTGGTAGATACCCACATGATGATTTCATCGCTCGAAATGGAGGCGGGCTTCAACGGCGGTGCCCTCACGCTGGTGCGTTTCAATGGCAAAGCCTCTATCATCAATACAACCGGTATGCCCGGCGACCCCTTGGCAATGGTCAACGCTGAGTTAGAGATGCGTTATACACCTCCAGCCACCTTTGATATTGCTTTAGATATTACAGCCAAACCAAATCCTGTTAGTTCGGTCATTATTCCATTTCGGGCACATTTTGACCCTGACCGCTGGCGGATGAGCCTCGGCGACCCGTACGGTAAACGAATGGAATACAAGTACTTAGATATTGATATTCCTTTGGTGAAAATTTGGTTAGGAGTAAGTGGTTATGTAGCAATGGGTAACGATATGCCCGGTATGCCTCCATTGCCCCAACAAATAGCCGACTTTATGGGAGGAGAGTTTGGGACTTCATCGTCGGCTGCCGATGCTCAACGAACGAGCCAATTTGAACGAACTCGAAATCCCATCCCTGCGCTTGTGGCGGGTGCAAACTTTCAGCCAGTGCCAGTGCCACCAAGTTTCGGAATCTTGTTAGGTGCGCAACTCAACGGCGGGATTGAGGTCAAAATAGCAGTACTGGCGCTGCGAGCACAAGCCATGATAGGCTTCGATGCCTCACTGCTGAGTAACCAACGCTGTGACGATGGCACCACACCCGTTGGCTTCAATGGCTGGTATGCAAAGGCACAGTTTTATGCCTATGTCAAAGGGGGTGTGGATATTGACGTGGACGCTTGGTTTGCTTCGGGTACGTTCCGGCTCTGCTCAGTAGAGGCAGGGGCAGTGCTGCAAGGAGGGGCACCTGACCCCGCTTGGGCAGCAGGTCGGGTACGAGCTACGGGTAGTCTATTTGGAGGTTTACTCAAAGTCAATACAGGCTTCCAGTTTGCTTTTGGCAAAAAATGTGACCCCAAATTTGCAGGTGATCCATTGGCTGGCTTACAGATTATCTCGGAGCTACGACCAGTGGGCAATGCTGTCAAAACCAACAACCCCTTGGTAGCTGTTTTTAATGTACCAATGAATACCTTGTTTGATATAGAGATTCCCGATGGCTCTGTCCGAACTTATAAATTTATGCTTGAAGACTGGAGTCTATTCTATAAAGACAAGAAAAACGGCAATCGTGACACTCGTTTTACGGCCTTCCGCCAAACCTCCTGGGTAAATGATAATCAGCAGTTTATCGTCGAAAAAAGCGAACATTTTGCTTCAGAAACCCAGCATACTTTTTATGTGCGTGTGGTGATTCGAGAAATTGTCAATGGTAGCGAAACAGACCCCTACATTGATAAAATTAAACGTCGTGAACGCCGAATAGAAGAGCGAACGTCTGTGTTTACTTCTGGTAAACAACCCGACTATATCCCCATCAAAGATGTCCAATACACCTGGCCTATTGATGCACAACGGTATTTCTTTAAAAGCCAACTATCGCAAGGCTTTGTGTTGGGACAAATCCCACCCGAACTGTTTGACCAACCTACCAGTAGCGGCTCAAGTAGCAACATTGGTAATTTGACTAAAGGACGGTATATTTTTGAAGCGTGGTGGGTTCCTGAAGATGGTAGCGAGACGATAAAGACCAAAATAGCTCCTTATGCAAAGGGTTCTGGTATAGTAAAGTTTGACATTCCATCACAGCTCCAAAACCAAAAAGTATATCGGGTAGAGTTGCATAAGATTTTCCAAAGTGGTCTTTCGGTTTCGCTGGCAGGGATGCAATACATCAATGCGTTTGCTTCGGCAAAGGTCAGTGCTACGGGTAATTACCTCTACAGCAAAGCAGCTTCCGATTATTTTTATGTCCAAAAAAATACACTCGGCGAAGTAAAAGACGATGACGACGACGAAGGCAAAGTGATTTTTGACATTGCTTTCCGAACCAGCAAGCACAATACTTTCCAAGAAAAAATGGCTGCTTTGAAATTTCAAACTGCCGATTACAAGAACACCACCAATGCCTCAGCCAGCGACTACCTAGTGTTTGACCTCAAACCCGATGGCGACCAAGAAAACTTTGAAGATTCCGAACTGTTTGGTCATAAGCCTTACAATCAGCAACTTCCGCCAACGGTAGAGGTTAATAGCCCTGTGATACGGGGTGAAGGCGGCGGCATGGACGACTATATTTACAAAAATGTCTATGACTACGTAGCCTCCTGGCGTTGGCGTCGTATGTCGGCATCGTTGGGTTATACCAACTGGCGGCAAGAAATGATTTTGACTAATTTACCCCAAAATGCAGTAGAAAAGGGGCGACAGTTTTCGGGCTTGCTAACCAGTGTGAATTTGCTCAATACTGCCACCTTTACTGGTGCTTCGCAAAGTTCTTACTCGGCAGGTAGTTTGGTGTTGTCGTCGAATGCAGCCGTTTACATGGGTGGATCCAGCAGTAGCCAAAAAATCAATAGCATAGGAATTGTTAATATGGCGGCGTTCAACTACCGACTGTTCTCCTTCAATGTCAACGACGAACCTTCTCGCATGTATTACTTTAGCTACAAACGAGATTTTCTGTCGTACCATGATTTTTGGGGCGTTCGAGAATTTGGTAAGCAACTGTTTTTGACAAGAGCTGGTATGCAACGCATTTGGGGCGGCGGTTGGCGAGACTTAGGTGGTTGGTTGAGCTATGTGTATCGTGGCAATCCCATCAGTGCTACCAGCAAAAGTATAAGTTTCTATACCACTTGGGGCGATTTTGCCGATTATATGCCTGATAATCTGGTGGATCCATTTGGTAACTATGGTGCTGCCGATTACTACAAGTTTATGACACGACCCGCCGGAAGCACTGGTAGCATTGACCTCACCTATACCCCGTACCCGGGTGCGCCAAAAGTCACTGTACGGAAGACGTTCCAAGTAGGTACCAAAGCGATTATTTTTCCTGTTAGTAACCGCTACTTTAAGTTTTGAGCATGATGAAAACTAGGGCAATCAATCGCATTATTTCACAGAATGTCAGCCAGTTAATTACTTGGTTGGCTGTCAGAAGCCGAAGCAAGAACTTGGCGATGCAGCACCGGTGCAGCAAGCTCTTTTTTTTGCTTGGATACCTGCTTTGTTGGGGGATGAGTTCTTCGGTTTGGGCACAGAAAAAAGCTCCTCTCACTACCTTACCTCCTGATTTGGACAGCCTCAACGCCAAGCCTCGCATCGTGCTCGTGGCTCGTAATTATGGCGATTCAGTCGTGTTGCGCTGGACACCCAACCGAGCCGCTTATTGGCTCAATGGCTTGCGAAGGGGATACACCATCCAGCGGATAGAAGTGACTAAACAAAAGCCCCAAGGAACCATTACAAACCTTACCCCAACGGGGATTAAACCTTTGCCTTTGGATGAAATGAAGCGTCGCTTTGGTCCCAACGACAAGATGGTAGGCATTGCAGCGCAAGTCATGTATGGTAAAAAAAGAAACGAAACGGGGTTTTCGGGTGAGATTGGCGATGTACTGACCCGCTCTGACGAACAGCTACAGCAGTTTACGGCTGGCATCATGGCTGCCGATTTCTCTCTAAATGCCGCTACTGCTCAAGGGCTTCGATGGGTAGATAAGAGCCCTAAAAATCCTGAAGCCCTGTACGTTTATCGGGTTTGGATGAACAACCCAACGCCACTCCCAACCAATGCTCTGCAAGATACCGCTTCGCTGGCTGTGAATCCATTGCAGAAAAACCCACCCTTTGCTCCTTTTATAGATGGCATTATCAGTGGCGATGGAGCCATTATTTTACGTTGGCTCAAGCTGAGTGCCAATGGCGAGTTTTCGGGCTTTTTTATCGAACGGAGCGAAGATGGCATCAATTTCCGTCGCCTCAACGACGTGCCCTATGTACACACGCCTCCTCCCAACGAAGTGGCTCAAAAAGATAGTATTCGTTACCGTAACGTCAAAGATTTTCAGGGGCTTGCGCTATACACAGATTCCGTGAAGGTCAATTACAAGAAGTTTTACTACCGCATTGTGGGCATTGATGTCTTTGGTGACCTCAGCCCCACTTCGGAGGTAATGATGGCTTCGGCACGAGACTTGACGCCGCCCAGCATTCCAAAAAATGTAAAAGTGCAGGTAAAAGACAACAAAATCGCCATTTTGACTTGGGAAAAATACAAAACCGATCCCGACCTCAAGGGATATGTCATTGGTCGTGGCGGAAACGTATCGGGGCCGTTTAAGCCTTTGATGAAAGAAGTCATGCCCCCCAACGTAATGACCTATGCCGACCCGAACCCGATGCCATACATTGGGCATTATTACGTGGTGGGGGCTGTTGACACGGCTGGAAATGTGAGTTATGCCCTGCCCGTGGTGGCCAATATCGAAGACCACACACCGCCTGCTCCACCGATTCGGCTGGTAGCAAAGGCCGATACTTCGGGCAAAATTACGCTCAAGTGGCAACGCAACACCGAACCCGATGCAGTGGCGTACAAGGTGTATCGGTCGTATGCTCGTGAAAACCGTGCCTACAATCAGCTTACGCCTTCGGCGCATTTTGACACTACTTTTGTGGACTCGCTGCCCGTCCGTAAGATGCTTAACCGTGAGGTGTATTACAAAGTGGTGGCGTTAGATTTGAGTAATAATCACTCGGCGTTTTCGACGGAAATAGCCGTAAAACTGCCCGATAAAATTCCACCCTCGCCGCCAGTAGCCAGCGATGTGGTGGTCAATGAGCGTGGCGTCCAAATTGAGTTTGTGCCCAGCAGCAGTCCCGACGTAGCGGAGCATCTGATTTATCGAAAAGAAGAGAACACCGATTGGAAAATGGTGAAGCGGATTTCGGGCAAACTGTCAGCCAATTACGTATTCAGAGACTCCCTCCTCACCGACCAGCGGCGCTACGAATATGCAATGGCTGCTGTGGACGAAGGGGGACTGATTTCCGAAAAATCGTTTGGTGTGCCAGTACAATATGTTGCTCCTAAATCTCGCAAAACCGTTGATAAACTGACCATTACCTACGACCGTGAACACAAAGGCGTATTGATTCACTGGGCTTTTGCTCAGCCGGGCGACTATCATTTTGTGGTCTATCGCTCGGTCAATGGCGAAGGGCTCATGCAATATCATGCGGTGGATAGCCAAACTCGCCAATTCCTCGACCGTCTGGTTAGTACTGGCAACACCTACGAATATGCCATCAAGGTGGTTTCCGCCAGCGGTAGTGCTTCTGCAATGAGTCAGAAAGTGAGTTGGAAGGTGGAACGGTAGTGCTTCAGGTCTTGGCGTGGATAAAATCCTGCCTTCTGGTTGCTGTCGCCAGTGTGCAAGCGAGGACGCTTGCACCAGTGAGGGAAATATTTTATTCTTTTGAATCCCTCCCAAAGTGCTGTCCCCAAACCGAACTTTCAGGTGGGCTTGGGTTGTACTTCTTGGGGTGAACAGGATAATCACAACGAGCGTTTTGTCGGGAAAAGAACGAGGGAGTTAGCTTTATGACAAAATGAACACTCTAAAAGAAAGTACATCGCCCAAAGTACAAAAAATACCGCCAATTTGACAGAATATTTCTATGGCACGTAAATTGGGGGATTAATTGCTTAGTAAGCGATAAGTATAAAACAAATAAAGATGCAATATCCAAATTTTATGAAACAGAGACAAATAATAGATGAGTGCAAAATAGAAAGCCATCTTCTCACTAATGATTTTCAAGGAAAATTAGGGAAGATAGTTGAATTATTTGAAGTTAATTCACATCACTATAATCACAATTGTGAAATAGCTTATTATGAAAAAAATAGTGCTGAATTTGGATTAAATAATTGGATGCCGATAATATATTTTCCAAAAATCGGGAATGATAACCCATTAGGTTTTATATGGGCGATTTTACATGAGTTTGGCCATTATCTATCTCCTCCTGCGTTTAAGGCAAATGTTGATTGGGAAATTGTAAATGGTACGAAGGTTCGTAAAGATAAGAGATTTATAATGATTCGAGAAATTCTTGCATGGAAATACGCATACAAATTGGCTAAAGATAAGGATTTTTTTACAAATGATAAAGATGAGGAAAGTTTTAAAGAATGCCAAGATAAAAGGCTGGGTGAATATTGTGAGCATTGTGAAATAAGTAATGACGAATTTTTAGAGTTAAAAGGAATGTCTTTAGAAGATTTGGAAAAATTACTATTAAAAGATTATTACTGAATCTCCCCAAGTTCTGTCCCCTGACAGACCTTTTAGGTTATCTACAGTTTGTCCTACAAAAACAATCCCCACACCTTTACTTTAGGCGTAATTTGGAGGGCAGGTAGTGGCAATCGGGTAAAATTCAGAACTTTCACTAAACTTTTCCAAGGCTGTTTTTTGGGTCGGAGTAGGCGCTCTAGGTGAATGTCGGGAGCGAGGTAGAGTTCGTGTCTAGCGCCACCAAAGCCGTTCCAATAGTCAGGCTCAATCCCCCAGCCCACCGAAACGCCCAACCAACTGGGAAGCGTACGATGCGGCTTATCGTTGAAGTAGTAGCTAAACCAAAAAGTTTGATTGAGGTAATCGTCAATAGAGAACCATTTTGGAGTTTTCAAAGCAAGCTGAAAATACTTGTCGGTGCGCTGCCAATAGGTGGCTTTGATAGTGGTGTTCTTCAAAAAAGTATCAGAATGTTTGCCCACGGTATAAAGCCCACCCAACGTACCTGCTAGTAAGTCATACGGGCTAAATCCCCAGCGAGGGGCAAACCCATCTTTTATCTCCGTACTGAGGTGCACCACAAACGCCATTCCTACCGAGTACCAGAGAGCCTTTCGAGCAGGCACGCCAGCCCACCTAAAGCCGTCGTTATACATTTCGGACACAAAGACCCCGCCCATAAAATGTCCCGCCTTGTCGAGGTTGCTGGCATACTTCAAATCAGGGCCGTTGTCAAAGTGAAAAGGGATACTTTGGTCTTTCCACCACGCATGTTTCAAAAACCAATACGTACCACTAAAAAACACGACAGAACTGCCACCGACAATCAGATTGCGCTTTAGTCGCACCGATTTACTGAGCGTGTCAGCCGTGTTGGTGAGGGTGTCGTTTGCAAAAGCAGGGGCGATGCTCCCCCAAAGCATACCGCCTAGCAAAAGGGTTTGTAGTATTTTCATAGGTTAAAAATGAACCTTGCTTTAGGACTTCAAGCAGCTACTTTGGTCACTTGGATAAAGGTATGGGATTTTCTGATGAGAAAGATATAGTAACGAGTCGTTTTGTATAGATTTATCCACTCATGTCATTAAGCTTTATCAGAAAGTTTATTTCTTGGTAATAAGTGCATTAGAAAGATTGTAAGACAGGTAATTGAATATTTTATATTTTTGTTTTAATAGAGCATTCATATTAAGACAAACTTGGTAGAAGCTTAGGATGAGATACAAATTTCTTTTTTTGCTTGAACCACTATTTTCATTTACAATGAAACTGTTTTTAACTATTTTCTTAAGCTTTTTACTTCGTCATAGCTTTGCTCAAATTATAAATTCTATAGGTGACAATAGAGTTATAACCCTTGGTGAGACCGTTGTAGAAATTCCTGCAAATAAGGTAATTTTCACAGTGGAGTTACAATTTGAAGATAGTCTATCCATAGAAAGGGCACATTCAAATCATAAACAGGCTGAGCAAAAACTGATTCAATTATTGTCAGAACTGAATATTCCGTTGAGTAACGTTCAATATTCATTAATTAACCTTTACAAAAGAGAAAAAGATGAAATTCGCTCAAAAAAGAACATGTTTACCACTCAACAAATAGCTACTATTCAAGTAGATAGTATTCAGCTTTACACACTTTTTTTGACCAAACTCATTCAGAACGGATTTACTAATATTAATACTCGATTTGCTAGTTCTAAAGAAAAAGAAGTACAAAATTTCCTAATTACAAAAGCTATTGAGTCGGCTCGACAAAAAGCAATTATAATCGCAAAAAGTGCTAAAAGAAAACTAGGTAAAGTTTTAAAAGTAATGGAAACGGAAGAAACTGAAGTATTCATTAATCCATACACTAACCTCTATAAATACGAAGAAGTTTCTGTCTATAGACCTATGTTAACAGGGAATAACTCCTTAATTACTATTCCTCAAACCATCCGAAAGAAATATGCTGTAAAAGTTGTTTTCAGTTTACTGTAAAAAAACACGCCATCCTCAACTGAAGATGGCGTGTTCAAAAGTCCTTTAATTTTAACCTAATTTCTTAGTACTTGAATGGCTTACCTCCTGCCATTACTTCTTGCGTTTTTTCGTCAAACGTCACCCGCAATCCTGTACGATACGCAGCATTTGACATAATGGTTGCGATAGAGTGTTGATAACCTGCTTCGATAGGGGCATTTGGTGTTTTGCGAGAGCGAACACACTCCATCCAATTTTTGATGTGGTTAAAAGTTAGCGGGTCGCCACCGGTGTTGGCATCCGTCGCTACTTTCATACCTTGCAGTTTCATTGGCGACAACAAGTTGGCTTTGAGTCCCATCGCTTTGGCTTCTCCTTCACGCAAGCCACCTGTATCCGAAATTTCGTTGGTGTCTAAGTTAATCATACCACCGTTTGAGTAGTACAATTCTTTGGTTTCACCCGCCGAGTTAGAGAAGCGACTCGTAAATTGCACTTGGAATCCTGAGGTAGGGTCGTTCAATGGGCCGTAATCAAACACTACGGTGAGGGTATCAGCGTTTTTGCGTCCGTCTTTCCATTGGTAAATGCCTCCGTTGGCCACCACACTCCGAGGATGTGGCAAGCCCGAAAACCAGTGAACGGTATCAATCTGATGGCTCATCCACTGACCAGGGATACCTGACGAATATGGCCAAAACAAGCGGTATTCGAGGTATTTACGAGGGTCAAAGGCTTCGTAGGGGCGGTTCATTAGGTAACGTTTCCAATCCACATCGCTTTCTTTAAGCGTTGAGGTCAGGCTCGGGCGACGCCAGCGCCCCGGCTGATTGACGTTCCACATCAACTCTACCATAACGATAGGACCAAATTTACCCGATTTGATAAAGTCCTCAGCGGCGTGGTAGTTCTCGCCACTGCGACGTTGCGAACCAATCTGTACGATTTTTTTCGACTCCTTCACTGCCTTTAGCACCGCACGGTTGTCTTCCATAGTTTCGGCCAAGGGCTTTTCGGTATAGCAATCACAACCAGCCTTTACTGCTTCTACGGTATGGAGGGCGTGTTGAAAGTCAGCTGTTGAGAGCATAACGGCATCTACCATTTTGGAGGCATACAACTCGTCGTTGTTCCGAAACACTTTTACATCACTACCTAGTTGCTTATCCAAAAATGCCTTTCCTTCTTCACGGCGGCGGTTCCAAATATCTGACAGTGCCACCATTTCAAAGTTCATTTCTTTTTGCAAGGCTTTGAACGGCCCTACATGCGACTGACGGTGACGATCTGAAAAACCTACACAGGCCACCCGAACTCGGTCGTTGGCTCCTAAAATTTTGCCATAGCTTTTGGCACTAAATGCTACGGAGCCCAAGGCTACAATAGCTGAATTTTTGGTAAATTCTCGGCGATTCATCTGATTCGTACCCCTCCCCCAAAGGGATAATTGGTTTGAGGTTATGACTAAGCCAGTGTGTGGGGATTATAGACTTAGTATAGATTGTACAAAAGTAACGTTTTTAGTGTCATCAAAAATAGCTTCAACGGGCAGATTCAACCCCTCCAAAACAGCACAGTGGATGACGCCTTCGTCCGTTTTCTTAAGGAGTTCGAATTGACCATTTTTTAGTAGATATTGCTCAACAGTTTCATTTTCTGCATCTATCAACCAATACTCGGCTACTTGATGTGCTTCAAAATCTCTAAATTTTATTCCTCGGTCTCGTTCGGCAGTGCTATCGGATAGTACCTCTATGATAAAATCTGGCACTGGAAAAAGCGACTGATTGGGTGCAATGGCATCGGCTTTTGCCTTACCAAAAAACATGAGATCGGGTTCATAGTCATTTCTGGTAAACCTTGCCATTACTTTTTCGTGCGTTACTCGACCCAGCTGAAACTTTAACGCATAGATACTCAGAATTCTAAAGAGATTATCGCCCACCATAGCATGTCGGCTTTTTACAGGCGAATGCACGATGATTTCCCCATTGATAAACTCCGCCTTTACGTCGTCAGTTACCCAATTGTAGAATGCTTCTCGCTTTAGCTGCTCTTCACGAAGCAACAGTTGGGCTTTTTCTAAAATCTGAAAGGCTTCGGGTGTATCCATCAATAAATCCAAAATCTCTGCAGAATGACTCATAAGTCGTTTGGATGTTTCTTTGGATAAAATTAGACATTCTGTTTATCTCAACCAAACATTGCCTTTAATAACTCAATCCGTGTCCAAATTTGAATAACCCATAGCCCTGCGGCTCTAAGTACCCCGGTACATCTGATTTGTTTTCGGCCACGGCCTTTTCAGAAGCAGGTACGGTGAACGGTAACTTGCCCGTTGGCTTGAACGCTCCTGTTACAATGTCTAACAAGGCGTCTTGTGTAGTGCCAAATGTGGCCAAAAGGGTCTTGGCTTTGCCTTTGTCAATCTCATCAATAACCCAAGGATTGGTAAAATTAATGGCCAGAATAGTCGGTTTGGTATTTAGTAACTCATTGACATGCTTCACATCAATTCTGTTTTTTGACAAACTCAACTCAATAGGAGCTCCTCCAGAACTAAACAAACCACCCGCATTGGGTATTAGCCATAGTAATACTACATCGGCTTCCTCTTTAGTACCCACAAACTCAAGATTAGGGTAGTTCCCAACTGGTTTGTTGACCGTAATAGCGTTGGGATTACGTCCGTTATTGAAATAGGTTTCAAAATAAACTTTCGTTTTTTTGGTGATTGGAAGCTGTTTTTCGTCGTTGCGAAGCAACACGATAGATTTGCGATGTGCCAAATCTGCTTTCTTCTGAAACTCAGCGTTACCCACCAACTTCACGGCAGCCTCCACATCCACATAAGGGTTTTCAAAGAGACTTAATTCAAATTTTTCCTTCAACAGTTTTTGAACCGATTGGTTAATCCTTGCTTCGGTCACTAAGCCTTTCTTGACGGTTTCGAGCAACATGGCGGGGTCTGCTGTTCCTGAAAAAATATCAACACCAGCGTTGAGTGCTTTTTGATAACGCTCGGTAAGGCTGAGGTTTTCTACCCCCCAAGGCATCATATCAATGGGTCCCGTATCGGAGTTGATGATGCCCTTAAAGCCAAGTTTCTTTTGTAATAAGTCGGTGGTGACGGCTTTGTTATACGAAAAACCAACGTTTTCAAACTCTTTGCCTTTGGGAGCAGAATAATACGGCATAATAGCCGATGTACCCGCTTCGATAGCTGCCTTGAAGGGCTTTACATGATAGTCAAACATTCCTCCTGGATAGTGGGCAAATTTACCCCAATCAAAGTGGGAGTCTTGACCTCCTTCTTGGGGGCCTCCTCCCGGAAAATGCTTGGTAGTCAGTGCTACTGATTGCTTACTCAACTTATTTCCTTGAAAGCCCAACACAATTTCTCGAATCATACTAGCGACCCAATCGGCGTCTTCGCCAAAGGTGCCTTCTACTCGCTGCCAACGGGGCTCGGTGGCGAGGTCGGCCATGTACATATAGCCCTTGCGCAAGCCCACGGCTGCCCATTCTTTACTAGCTATTTCGGCAAATTCACGGGTGAGTTTTAAATCTCGCATGGCCGATAGCCCTAATTCGCCAGGCCATCTCGAAAAGGCCGTTTGCCCTACACTTAAGCCAATAGAAGCGTCCGTAGTAACGTGGTTACGAGGGTTGGAAGCCACAATAGCCGGAATACCCAACCTCGACGTTTCGCAGAGTGCCTGAAGATTGTTAGCCCATTCGGCGATATTTTTGGGGCTGGTATTGGCTCTCAGAATAAAATGGCGAAGATGAAAACTTGTCACGCCTTTGGTAGTACCCGCCGCCGACAACATGGGGGTTGGCAGCGGTTTGCGAGTAAACATATTGTTGGGCTGAACAAGGTCTTCTTCATTAAACCCACTCGAAATCTCGGTCTTAGGCGCACTAGCCTGAAAGGCCAAGTCGCCTGCCATGCGGGTGGTGCTGATGAGCATAAATCCAATTTTTTCTTCGAGCGTCATTTGGGTCACCAAGTTGCTTGCTCGCTGGTCTGCTGTCAGTCGCCAATCTTCATAAGGGTCGAGTTTTCCATTTTTATTAAGGTCTTTAAACGTAAACCCGCTTGCAGTAATCGTCTTGACAGAGCGATAACCCAACGAAGGTTGTGTGATTTTTTGTGCCAATGCAAGATTGGATGCTATCACAAGAAAAAAAGCGACTTTTTTCATTTCAATGACTTTTAAATGGGTTTTATCCTATTTTAATTCTCGAATTTTTAAGTTTCTAAACGACACATTGTCGCCATGATCTTGCAGCAAAATATTGCCTTTGTCGTTCATTCCAAAACCAGAATAATTGGCATACTTAGAACGAGCCACTAATGCTTGGAATACATTGCTTTTACGTTCGTATTCTACCACTTTGAAGCCATTGAGCCAATGCTGCACGATATTGTTGGGATACACCACAATACGACCTTGGTTCCATTCGCCTATTTTGCGCTGGAATCGTTTGTCTTGCTTATATGAAGGAATCAAATCGTAAAGGCTACCTAATGTACGGTTACCCACCACCCCTTGCTTTGCATCAGGATGACGTTCATCATCAAGCACCTGAAACTCAAGGCCAATACCTGACTTTCCACCCGAATCAAAGGCTTCGTTGACGAAATACTTCAACCCTGAGTTAGCACCCTCCGTAAGTTTAAACTCAAACGTCAGTTCAAAAGCGCCATAGAGTTCGTTAGTCACGATATCATTTCCTGTTTCGGAGCCATCTGATTTGCTTACAGAAATACTTCCGTCTGCTATAGACCAGCGTTTTTCTGGCATTTTATCACCATGAACCGCACGCCAACCTGTAAAATCTTTGCCATTGAAGAGCAGTTTAAATCCTTGGGCTTTTTCCTGTTCAGAAAGGTTATTCAACGTAAGGTTAATTACTGGACAGCTGTCCAAAGGGCTGACTTTCAAGTTTTCGGTTTGGATTTTGATATTTTTCCAGTGGATTTTCATACCTTCTTTCATGGTGCCATAAAGAGCATGAACTTGTAAAGCGATGAACCCTTTGGCCGTCATATCGTCAATCAAATGAGCCGTCGGAACACCGTTAATAAAGGTGCGAATTGTGCTTCCGATGGCTTCAATTCGATAATGATTCCATTCGGTCGGTTTAAAGGCCTTTTTACCTTCGGGGTTAATGTTAGGGATATAAAGCCAGTCACGACGGGCCTCGTCATAAATCCCACCCGACCACGCACGGTCGCTGGGATCGATTTCCATTTGATACCCATGTACTCTACCATTCTGATAATCAGGCTTTGACAAACTCCTAAACTGAACCCCGCCGTTCATAGGGTCGTCGAGTTTTAAATCTAATTCGAGTATGAAATCGCCGTATTCTTTTTCAGTACATAAAAAAGAGTTAGGTGTATTAGCTACAGTAGTACCTACTATCTCTCCCTTCTCGACGGTGTATTTGGCTTGCCCGTTCAGTTGTTTCCATCCTTTCAGATCTTTGCCATTGAAAAGTGACTCCCATTTTGCTTGGGCTACCGAAGCAGAATAGATGCTAGTACATATTAAAAGCAAGCAGGCGATGCGTTTCATAGCGTTTTTTAGTAAAATATGGTTGGATTATCTCACAAAATTAGAGGCAGACAATTCTTAAAAAAGTTAAAATTTATCTTTTTTTATGTAAACGTTTACGGTAACGTTTGCGTAAAATTTTTCACTATTCTATGAAAAATTATTACTTTTTATTTTATTTCTTTGTATGGTAGAATATGCTGTTTAGGTGTGTATTGGCCCTATCCTACTAACCTTTGAAACCTACTTTTAATTAATCTTTTAACTTACTTTTCTATGAAGCTACGTTTACTGAAAAACAAGCTAATGAATGTGCTGCTGGTCACGCTCTTTGTTAGCTTTCAAGCACTTGCTCAGGGCATAACTGTCAAGGGCAAGATTACTTCTCAAACCGACGGAGGAGCCCTTCCGGGTGTGTCAGTTGCCCTCAAAGGCACTTCTCGTGGTACTACAACTGATGTCAGCGGTAACTTTACCTTAAACAACGCTGACACTAAAGGCACGTTGGTGATTTCGTACATCGGCTACACTTCTCAAGAGATTTCCATTGGTAATCGCTCTACCATCAATGTTATATTGGTAGAGGATGCCAAGGCGCTTTCAGAAGTAGTAGTTGTAGGTTATGGTACTCAAAAGAAAAGCCAATTGACAGGTGCTATTTCGTCAGTAACGCCTCGCCAATTGACCGAGATGCCGATTACGAACCTTGGTCAGGCCATTCAGGGTCGTGTAGCAGGGGTGGACGTGGCGCAGTCGGGTTCTAAGCCTGGTGCTGTACCAACCATCCGTATTCGGGGTCGCCGCTCTTTCAGAGCATCAAATGACCCACTTTATGTAGTGGATGGTATTCCGCTAGTAGGGGGTTACGAAGACATGAACCCCAACGATGTGCAGTCAATGGAAATCTTGAAAGATGCTACCGCTACTGCCATTTATGGTTCTCGTGGTGCTAACGGGGTTATCCTGATTACTACGAAGCGTGGCAACCCAACAGGTGGCCCCAAAAAGACAACCATTACGTATGACACGTACTATGGCCAATCACAAGCTTACAACCAGTTGCGTTTGTTTACAGGTTCTGAGTTTGCCGAGTACGTTCGTGAGTCTCGCCGTGGTGCCAGCTCTGGTAACCTTTACAAAGATGTTAACGGTAACCCTGTGCCTACTGGTGTAGCCGATGATTATGCTGACTCTAAAGTGGACGTGTTCGATGCCAACGTGTTAGCAGGTATCAAAGAAGGCCGTAACTCTCAGTATCAAGACTTTATGCTTCGCAAAGGAAGTATCCAAAGCCACAGCTTGGGGATTCAAGGCGGTGACGATAGAACTCAATTCTACATTTCAGGAAGTTATTTCAAAGACAACGGGGTTTCGCCGGGCCTAGATTTTACTCGGATGTCGTTGCGTGCTAATATTGACCACCAAATCAGTAAAATCTTCAAAGTAGGTCTTTCTTCGTATAGCATGACTTCTACTCGTAACGGCGCCAACTGGAACCCTTATGGTTTTGCTCTACAACAAAACCCATTAGGAACGCCTTACCTCTACACGCCAGGTTCGGGAACATTTGGTAGCGGTGGTACCTACGATACCAATACCTTGGTTTTCTCGCCAACGAACGACGCCCTTTTGACAAACCCACTGTTTGAATTAGTGCCAGGTGCTCAAATTGACGAAACTAAGAAATACCGCATCTTTAACAGTTTCTATCTCCAAGCCAAAATCATTGATGGTTTGACTTATCGTGTCAACTTTGGTCCAGACCTTCAAATTCAGCGGGCAGGTCGTTTTGTTGGCTCAATGACCAACCAAAACAAGGGTGGTAACAACTTTGCCTCGTCTAGTAATGTAATTGATTTTAACTGGACATTAGAGAACATCGTTAATTACGAAAAGAAATTTGGTAAACACAATGTTGCAGTAACAGCTCTCCACTCTATCCAAAAAGACAATCTCCAGTCGTATAGTTCGAGTGGACAAGGGATTCCGGTCGAAACTCAGTCTTTCTACAACATCGGAGCAGCTGCTGTACCAGGCGTTGCCCAGTCAAACTTGACTGAGTGGACATTGAACTCATTCATGGGTCGTATCAACTACGATTACGATGACAAATATTTGTTGACAGCTACCATCCGTCGAGATGGCTCTAGCCGATTCGGTGAAAACACCAAATACGGTAACTTCCCGGGTGTGGCTTTGGGTTGGAACATCCACAATGAAGACTTTTTGAAGAGCGTCAGCTGGATTGATGCCTTGAAACTCCGTGCCAGTGTGGGTTCGGTAGGTAACCAAGCGGTGGCTCCGTACCAAACACAAGGTTTGTTGAGCCGTACTGTCTATGCTTGGAACACTACTGCTTCTTATGGATACCGTCCTAACACGATTGGTAACCCTGATATGCGCTGGGAAGGTTCTACTACCAAAAACGTAGGTTTAGACTTCTCGTTGTGGAAAGGTCGTGTGTCTGGTTCGTTCGAACTTTACAAAGTAAACACTACCGCCTTATTGTTGGCTGACCAGTTACCTACTTCAACAGGCTTTAGCGCCGTGACTCGTAACGTTGGTGAAACACAAAACTCTGGTTTTGAAGCTACTATCAGCACTGTCAACGTAAACAAAGGCGGCTTTAAGTGGACTTGGGACATTGCCTTCACTAAAAACAAGGAGCAAATTGTATCATTGTACAACGGTGCTGTGGATGACATCGGTAACAAGTGGTTCATTGGATATCCTTTGACTGCCTTCTACGATTATACTAAAGATGGTATTTGGCAGCTCGGCCAAGAAAGTGATGCTGCAAAATATGGCACAAAAGTGGGTCAAATTCACGTTACTGATAAAAACGGCGATGGTAAAATTGATGGTAACGACCGTTATATCTTAGGTTCAGAAGTACCCAACTGGACAGGTAGCTTAACCAACCGTTTCTCTTACAAAGGTTTTGACCTTTCTATCTTGATTTATGCTCGTATTGGCCAAACTATCCTGAGTGGTTTCCACCGTGACAACAACCAGTTGGCCGGTCGTTATCAGCAAATTAAAGTTGATTACTGGACACCTAACAACCCAACTAACGAGTTCCCTCGTCCTAACAAAGACCAAGAATTCCCTGTTTATAACCAAACGCTAATCTATTTTGATGGTTCGTTTGTAAAAATCCGTAACATCAACTTTGGTTATACCGTACCAACCTCGTTCTGCAAGAAATTTGGTTGTGAATCGCTCCGCATTTTTGCTAGTATTCAACAACCTAAAATTTGGTCAACTTACATGAGCAAATACAACGGTGTGGATCCAGAAGTAGCAGAAGGTAACAACACTGGTAGTGGTGTAACACCAGCAACTACTGTAACCACAGCAGGTTTAAATATTAGATTCTAACAACAGCCCCCTACTCTATAGGTGAACAAAACATCTAATTCTCCTGAGAGGGCTAAACCATAACAACGATGAAATTCAATATCAAAAAATCAATCGTACTTGCTAGCACGCTACTCTTCATGATGGTAGGCCAATCATGTAAAGACGTGCTGAAAGAGGAGGTTATCTCCAACATCGGTAGCGATTACCTCAATACAGCGGCTGGTTGGAACGCTGCCGTGAATGCATCTTACTCTACCCTCAGAGACTATTATGGAACTCAACAGGGTCTAACCTTTACCGAATACGGTACTGATATTTATGCTACTGGTGCCGATGGAGGTTACAAAGGATTCCATTTTTATGACAACCAGCTCAACGCTACTGTTGACTGGGTAGCTAGTGTTTGGGATGCGCTCTATCGTGGTATCAATACCTGTAACGCCGTGATTGACCGTGCTAAAAATATTTCTGGTGTAACTGATGCCGTTAAAAACCAACGAGTTGCTGAATGTAGAGCTTTACGTGGATGGTACTATTTCTTACTTTACATGCACTGGGGCGGCGTTGACTTGCGCTTGACCGAAACTCTTGCACCTACAAAAGCAACTTCACGTGCCTCTGACAAAGCCATGTATGATGCCATTATTGCTGACCTTGAAGCAGCCTTGCCAGCATTGGAAGCAAAAAGAGCATCATCAGACTATGGCCGTCTAACAAAGCCTGCTGTTGAGCACCTTTTAGGCTATGTGTATTTGACTCGCAACAACTCCTCTTCAAAAGGTGCAGATGATGTAAACAAAGCCATCACTTATCTTTCTGATGTAATCAACGGTGGCTATGGCTTCACGTTGTTGCCTGATTTTGCAAGTGTGTTTGACGAAAACAACCAAAATCACAATGAAGTAGTATGGGCTGTGCAATACACTACTGACCCTACTACCAACACGCCTGCTCAAGATAACAATGGTAACACAGGTGGTAACAACCTACACTTGTTCTTTGGTGCACAATACGACGTTCAGGCTGCTATGCAACGTGATGTGTTCTATGGTCGTCCGTTCAAGCGTTTGCGTCCAACTCAGTATTTAATTGAGAAAGTGTTTGCAGACAAAACAAACGATACTCGCTTCAAGAAGTCGTTCCGTGATACTTGGCTTTGTAACAAACCTGGCACTTATTCGGCTTTTGCATTGGATAACTCGAAAACCGGTTCGATTACCTTCAAAGCAGGTGATACCACCATGTTTATCTCGCCAGTAGAGATTCCAAAAGAAGTTCGTGCCAAAAAGCCTTATCAAGTAATTGTACCAAGCTTTGCTGGCGGTACTTTCTTCAACGAAGCCGTATTCTTTACCCTTACTAAGTTTTTTGATACCAAGCGTCCAGACCTTACCTACACACATGGTAGTCGTGACTTCTACGTAGCCCGTTTGGCCGATACGTATTTGCTTTTGGCCGAAGCTCAGCTGTTGGCTGGTAAGCGTGCTGATGCCTTAGCGAGCATCAACAAAGTACGTCAGCGTGCTGCTGCTGCTGGTAAAGACATCACTATCAAAGACGCTGATTTAACCATAGACTTCATTATGGAAGAACGTGCTCGTGAATTAGCCGGTGAGCAAATCCGTTGGTTAGACTTGAAGCGTTGGGGTAAATTGGTAGAGCGTGTAAAACTCTACAACCCTCAAGCTGCTCCTAACATTAAGGATATTCACAATGTCCGTCCAATCCCACAAGCGCAGATTGACCGTTCAGAAAATGGTGGATTCGCACAAAACCCTGGATACTAATTTATCCACAATTATATAATTTAGTGGCGGATGGATACTATACCATCCGCCACTTTTTTTAACTCCTCTATTCTCATGAATCATTTCGTTTCTCGCAGAGATTTCCTACAACAGTTAAGCCTATTGGCAGGGGCTTCGTTGCTAAGCCTCGAAGCAGAGGCTAAAAAAGCTAATATCCAGATGGGCTATTCGGCCATTACATGGGGCGGTAAAGACGACGTTGCTATTAAAGAAATCGCTTCGTTGGGCTTTCCGGGTATTCAGCTAAGAGCCAATACCTTTGGTCCATACCGCAACAAAGTCTCCGAATTGAAAGACCTCATAGAAGCCAATCACCTCAAACTAGCGATGTTTTCGAGTGGAAACATCGAAGTGGATCCTGCCAAGCGTCAAAGCACCATTGATATGCACGTAGCCCATGCCAGTTTTGTGAAAGCTTTGGGTGGTAGTGCTATCCAAATGACCAATTCGCTCCGTAAAGGTGGCGTAGCTCCTACTACCGACGAACTCAAGCAACTCACTGCTGTAATGAATGAAGTAGGCAAACAAACGGCTGATTTAGGAGTGCAAGCCGTCTATCATAACCACATGGCACAATGGGGCGAAACACCCGAAGAAGTCGATGTGATTGTAAATGAGATGAACCCTAAATATGTAAAATTGCTGCTGGATGTGGCTCATTATCACCAAGGTGGCGGCAAACCTGCTGATGCTGTGCTCAAATACAAAAGCATTATTCACAGCTTACACATCAAAGACACCATGTGCCCTTTGCCTGACAAACCAAATGACCCCAAAGCCTACCGATTTGTCGAATTAGGTCGTGGTAATGTTGACTTGGTAGCGGTCTTCAATAACCTACGTAAGATTAATTTCAAAGGTTGGGCTGTAGTGGAATTAGACGGTGTGCCCGAAAAAGAGAAGACGCCTTTACAATGTGCAGGTATTAGTAAGCAGTTTTTGATAGAAAAGGCTGGCATTAAACTGTAACAATATTTGTATTGTGCTATAAAATACCACGATACAAATCTTGCATTGAAAACTGTTGGTCAAGCACGGGCACGGTATCTGTAAGGTCCACGAAGTCTAAATTGAGCCATTTGTGGATGCCTTCTTTAAGGTAAGTGGTCACATAAGGCTCTTTTTGACTTACAAAAATGATTTGCTGAAGCGAATCAATGGTTTTGTAGCGAGCCAGTTTGTCACCAAAATCATCGTGGAAAGTAGCATCTGATTGTACTTCTACAATCACGATGGGGTTCAGAATGGTTGCTTTAGACTCCTGCCCATTAGGCTTGGTCATATGGTAGCATCAAGAACTTTCATGGACTGCTGGTTAATTTTGAGTAAATATAATTTTTAAAAGCGTATTTCAATTTTTGTAACATCACTCAACTCATGAAAAAACTTATTTTTTGTGCACTTGGTTTGTTTGGATTAACTCAGGCCCAAGCTCAACGAATCAAACTTAGCCACGACACCAAAAACAAAAAAGTAGATGTGGTAGTGGATGGCACTCCGCTCACTAGTTACATTTATCCAAGCGAAGAAATTCTCAAGAAATCGGTATTGTTTCCGCTTCGTACGGCTAAAGGAACGGTTATTACGAGAGGCTACCCGATGGAGCCTCGTGCCGGTGAGCGGGTAGATCATCCGCACCATGTGGGCATGTGGCTCAACTATGAGGATGTCAATGGCTTTGATTATTGGAATAATTCTACGGCTATAAAACCTGAAGACCGCAAGAAAAAATACGGCACGATTCGCCACACAGGAATCACCGAAATGAAATCAGGCAATGATAAAGGTACCCTCGTCGTCACTGCCGACTGGGTATCGGCTGATGGAACGGGTGACTTAACCCTGAAAGAAACAACTACTTATCTATTTTCAGGAAAAGGGAATCAGCGTATCATTGACCGAATCACTACGCTCACAGCACAACGAGATGTTTCGATGCCAGACGTAAAAGACGGTATGTTTGCCATCCGTGTAGCTCGCCAACTGGAGCACCCCTCCGACAAACCCGATGTGTTTGTAGATGCCAATGGAATTGAAACCAAGGTTGACAAACTAGATAACACAGGTATTGTGGGTAACTATCGTAGCAGCGAAGGCATCGAGGGCGAAAAAGTATGGAGTACTCGTGGAAAATGGGTGAATCTTCGTGGAAAAATTGGCAACGAAGATATTTCGCTTGCCATCATTGACCACCCCAAAAACGTAAGCTATCCAACTTATTGGCACGCTCGTGGTTATGGTCTTTTTGCAGCCAATCCGCTGGGAGCAAAGGTTTTTACAAATGGAAAAGAAACGCTTAATTTCAAATTAGCTAAAGGGCAGTCGGTTACCTTCCGTTATCGTACCGTTATTACCTCAGGCCAAGCTTCTGACCAAGAACTAAACAAGTTGGCAGAGCAGTTTGCTCAAATGAATTAAACTACCTGTTTTACTTAATCACCTGTTAGCCCAATGGTTCTGCAACCATTGGGTTTTTGTTTTTAGCAATCTTATAAAAACAAAAAAAGTAGTCAATTTTATTTAAATTTGACTACTTTTTTTATATATTTACAAAATAATTATATCGAATTGTCACTTGCTTTTTGCAAACTTGATTATTTAGAATAAACTATATTCTTAACGGCTTTTCAAGTTGCTTAAGTAGCTTTAGTCTTTATCAAGCATTCTCTTCAGTATCAATCGCCATGGATAAGTCAACGTATTACAAAGGCAGAGGTGCTCAACTTAACACCTCTAATCGGTTTTTATCGCATCATTATGAGGCAGATGAGGAAGTGGCTTTAATAGGTGAATACCTTCCTCCTCCCAAGGTAAAAACTCAATTTATTACCGAACACGCCAAGAAAGTTGTTAATTTTATTGAAAGCCCCGATATGTACGGGATGCGGTATGTCAACCCTTATCAAGGCTGCGAACATGGTTGCATTTACTGCTACGCACGCAATTCGCATGAGTATTGGGGATTTTCGGCTGGATTAGACTTTGAGAGTAAAATCATGGTCAAAAAAAATGCCCCCTCGCTGGTAGAAAAAGCATTTCAGTCCAAAAAATGGGAAGGCACACCCCTTAGTTTGGCAGGTAATACCGACTGCTATCAGCCAGCCGAGAAGATATTTCGGCTGACTCGAAGTATTTTAGAGGTTTGCTTACGTTACCGAAATCCGGTGGGTATTCTGACTAAGAACGCCTTAGTCTTGCGTGATTTGGATGTATTAGTACAACTGGCCCAACTCAATCTTGTTCATGTGTTTGTGTCTATCACTACCTTAAACGAGCCACTCCGATTAGTCATGGAACCCCGGACGGTAACGGCCTCTCAGCGGCTCAAGGTATTGAGCAAACTCACCCAAGCTGGTATTCCAACGGGGATTATGACGGCGCCTATCATTCCAGGATTGACAGACCATGAGATTCCGGCCATGATTCAAGCAGGCGCCGAAGCGGGTGCTCTTACGGCTGGCTATACAGTTGTGCGGCTGAATGGCTCTATTGCTACGATTTTTGAAGATTGGATTCGAAAAAATTTCCCCGACCGAGCCGATAAGGTGCTCAACCAAATTAAAGCTTGTCATGGCGGACAACTCAATGATTCTCGCTTTGGAGTCAGAATGAAGGGTGAGGGTGTCTATGCCGAGCATATTGCCCAACTGCACCGAATGGCTCGGCATAAGTACATGAATGGCAGAAAGTTACCACCGTTTGATACATCGCTTTTTATGCGAAATGGGCAGCTGAACCTATTTTGAGACGGCACTTTGTGATGAGTTTCTACAACTACCTAAATTTTTGTAAGATCGCAATATGCATCCGTTAAATACCTATGAATCAAGACTAATCATCAAATAGACCACAAAGTCATTCATAATAAGCATAGCTCCGTTTTGGGCTAAATAAAAAAGGTACGAAGCATTGAGCGCTCGTACCTTTCTTATTACTTGCATTTGACAACCAACCAATGATCAATCTGGCGATCCGTCATCTTCGATATTTTCGCCTTCTTTATCCAGAAGAGCCTCAGCATCGCCTTTTACTTTGTCTTTGATTTTGGCTTCAAGGGCATCCATCAAGTCTGGGTTTTCTTTGATTACTTCTTTTGCAGCATCTCGGCCTTGTGCCAGTTTGTTGCCATCATAACTAAACCACGAACCTGATTTTTTGATGATTTCGAGCTCAACGGCCAAGTCAAGTACTTCGCCTACCTTTGAGATCCCCTCGCCATACATGATGTCGAATTCAACTTGACGGAACGGAGGTGCCAATTTGTTTTTCACCACCTTCACCTTTGTGCGGTTACCCATTACATCGTCTCCATCTTTGATTTGGGTACTGCGACGAATATCTAAACGCACCGATGCATAAAACTTCAAGGCATTACCACCAGTGGTAGTTTCAGGATTACCGAACATTACACCCAATTTATCACGCAATTGGTTGATGAATATACAGCAACAACCTGTTTTATTAATCGTACCGGTGAGTTTACGAAGCGCCTGGCTCATCAACCGAGCCTGTAAGCCCATTTTAGAATCGCCCATGTCGCCTTCTAGTTCGGCTTTGGGTACAAGTGCCGCTACCGAGTCAATTACAATGATGTCAATCGCTCCCGAACTAATGAGATGCTCGGCAATTTCTAAGGCTTGCTCGCCATAGTCAGGCTGTGAGATGAGTAGGTTCTGAGTATCAATTCCTAACTTCTGTGCATAGGTGCGGTCAAAGGCGTGTTCAGCATCAATAAAGGCGGCTAAACCACCGTTTTTTTGAGCTTCGGCAATACAATGCAACGCAATGGTGGTTTTACCCGACGATTCAGGGCCATAAATTTCGACAATACGCCCACGAGGTACTCCGCCGATGCCAAGGGCCAAGTCAAGCCCCAACGAACCTGTCGAAATCACAGGAATGTCCATCACCTTCGAGTCGGATAGGCGCATTACTGTCCCTTTTCCAAAGGCTTTATCTAACTTTTCAATGGTTGTTTGCAGCGATTTCAGTTTGTCTTTTACTTCTGCGTTTTCTTGTTTTGCCATATTTGTATAGGAGCTAAATGTTAGGATAAAAGTACAACTTCTTTGTGAATCTACCAAGCAATTTATCAATTTTAGATAAAAAAAATATTCAAAATCAATTATCAAAGCTACTAAACTTAGTCAAAAGCGACACTTTATGGTCAGATTCAGGTTTTTACACTCAAAAAGGCGTTTTTCTACCTTGACAACAGTCCTGGCATCTTGTTGTCAGTTGCACAGGTAATGGGGTTTTTGATTACATTTGTCTGAACTCAGCTTTCTTGTATGCCCTCATTGATTCGTATCGGCCTCTTGCTTTGTGGTGTTCTGTCGTCGTGGCTCGTAAAAGCCCAACTCAACAACCAAGTGTTTGAAGACCGGTTCACTGTTGTTCCTGCCCAAAATCAACAAATTCGCTTTCAATTTTATAGTTTGAGTTTTTTACGCAACACCGAATACTTCAATTCTATTGTCAAAGGCCGTACTTTGTTCGGGAATCTGTTTAACCCCAAACTCATCTATCAACCTTCGGCTCATGTACGTATTGAAGCAGGTCTGTATGCTTGGAAAGACTTTGGGAATAGTACGTTTAGCCAACTTGCACCTACTTTTACGGTCAAAATCAAAAAAGATTCGTTACAGTTTCTGTTTGGTACGCTCGAAGGCAGCCTCAACCACCGCCTTATCGAACCG
This sequence comes from Spirosomataceae bacterium, assembly GCA_046329195.1. GTDB lineage: Bacteria > Bacteroidota > Bacteroidia > Cytophagales > Spirosomataceae > JAXLVB01. The sequence continues at coordinate 2,205,659 of JAXLVB010000002.1, forward strand.
CTTTATCAGTTTGACCGAGTCATTACCAATCGTCTCGAAAATGGGGTTCAGTTGCTCTATCAAAAGCCACGCTTTTACCTTGATACTTGGATTGACTGGCAGCGCATGATTTATGAACAATCGCCGTTTCAAGAAGAAATTGTGGCCGGGACTCATTCCTATTATGACTTGGTAACGCTTCCAAGCTGGAAATTGAGTGCCATTTTTCAGAGCACCATCAAGCATCAAGGCGGACAAATCAATACAGGTGGAGGAACAATTAGTACCACCTTCAATACAGCGCTTGGCCTGCGCTTTCGCTGGAACAATGCGGCTGATGCTTTTCTAAAAAGCTTCAGCTCTGAGAATCACTGGGTTCATCTTCAGAGTGATAATAAAGCCCTACTTTTCAGACAAGGGAATGGGTTGTATCTCAACACTTGGGCGCATTTTAAGCCATTTGATCTGATGCTTAGTTATTGGAATGGCCACAACTATGCCTCCCCTATCGGTGGCGACTTGTACCAATCGCTCTCACAAGATTTTAATCAACCTACTTATACCGAACCTAACCGTAAACTACTGATTGTAAGACTCATTAAAGAATGGCCGGTATTGCCTAATTTATGGATGAGTTTTCGATTTGAGCCCTATTTTGACCTCAACAACGGCCTTTTTGAACATGCTGAGGGCTTGTATTTAGTATATAAAGGTGATTGGAAATTGGGGAAGAAAGAACCCAAAAACTAATGCCTATCAAACCGCTATCATCAAGAAAAAATTAGAGTCAGCACCTCCTCATTTCTTCTTTTGGGGCTTCAATGCCGTTTCTTCCTCAATCAGCACCTTACGAGTAGGATACGCAAAAGCTGCGTGGTTTTGCTCTACGATTTCCAGAATCTTGAAGTTAATTTCTTCTTTGATATTGTTAAAAATACGCCAATCAGCCGTTTGCACGTGATAAATTACCTGAATATCCAGCGAACTCTCACCAAAACCATCAAATTTCACTAAACCTTCTTTGATGTTAGTTAGTTCATGTGTGTCAATCAGCGCTTTGATTTCGGTAATAATCTGATTGAGTTGCTCCGAGGTAGTAGCGTAGGTAAGATGCAGAACATATTTGGCTCGGCGATACTCCCGTTGGCTTAGATTCTCAAGTCCTTGCGAAATCATAACACGATTCGGTACCGTAATAAGGCTTCCATCGGCAGTTCGGATACGAGTGCTTCTAAACCCTACTTTTTCGACATCGCCTGACATGGCCCCTACTTGCACTGTATCGCCGACCAAAAAGGGCAAGTCTAAAAAAATCGTAAATGATGCAAAGAGGTTTTCGAGCGTTTCTCGGGCTGCCAAGGCCAAGGCCAATCCACCAATTCCCAGCCCCGTAATGAGTGCTACAATATCTACATTAAACACATTGTCCAAAATGGCAAAAACAGCCAAAATTACAATGATTACAATGGCTAAATCTCGAAAAAAAGGAACAAACTGGTCATCAATCTTCGACTCTGTCTTTTCGGCACGTTTCAAAAACACCAAGCCAATAAATTTCACAAACCGAATGATAATCCAGCCAATGGCCGAAATCATACTGATGTCAAAAACTCGGTCAGCAATCATCCGAAGCCCAAAGCGCTCAACAGGAGCCCAGTTCCAAGCCGCTGGAATCTGAATTCGGTCAACGGCCAAATATAGCACACACAACATAAATAGCGCTTCAAAAGGCTTACGTAGTAGTGCTACAAACTCAGTAATCGGTACGGTTTCAGCATTTTCTTTGATTAACCGAAACAGTTGACGGCTGATGTTGACGGACAAAAACCGTTTGACAAAAAAACCAGCTATCAAAATACCGACGAACAAAAGCCAGTCTCGAAGCGGATTCCAGAGAAATTCTTGGTTCAGCCAATCTAGTAATGTATTCATCTTGATAAAAGTGAGGAATAAAAACAGAAAACAAACGGTTCGTCGAGTCGAAACAAATTTTTGTCGGAATTGATGACCTCCTTGCAACCTTCTCGTCAAAATCAATGTCTAAGTAAATAAGAAGCAATGCGCAACACACCCGTAAAAATACCTGTTTTTGATTTAGGGTATTTTTACGCTAAAAAACTACCTAATTGCCGTATTACTTTGTACAAGTAAAATTCTCATTTCTAAACGTTTACTGCCATGATAAGAATCGTTTCTCTCGTAGCCCTCTCGCTGATTGCATCAGGCGTGCTGCTTTCATTCAAAAGCAAAACAAACAAATTGGACGACAAGTTAGGAATTTAATCAAGTTTTCAACTTTGATTTTCTGACCTTAACCCATGAAAAACCAAGTTATTATTCTGATACTATCCGTAGCTGTTTCGGTACTTACGGCTGGAATTAGCTTGCTCATGGCACTTCAAAAGGTATTTAATCCTTCTCCTATTGAAAAATAAGATGATGGCCTCCTTGGAGTGACATCAGCACTATACTATTCCTTTCAAAGAGCTACCCGCTGGGGTAGCTCTTTTTTTATTATCATTTTCATAAATACCTTCCCGTTGATTTTACGATTTTTGTGCTGTAAATTTTTATCTTATGAACTTGGTTATTGATTCGGGCAATACTTTTTCTAAAACAGGTTTATTCAAAAATGGCACGCTACAAGAGGTTCGCTGGCGCTTATCCTTCGAGGAATTGACTCACTATATAGCTACTGTTCGGCCAGAGCGCATGATGATTTCGTCGGTAAGTCGCTCTGAAGACGAATTCAATGCTGCTTTTAGTCCTTATTGTCCTGCTATCAAGACGCTGAGTCCTAATACCCCCGTTCCTATTCAGAAACTATACGACACGCCACACACCCTCGGCGCCGACCGAGTGGCTGCTGCCGTTGGGGCTAAAGTACTGTATCCAACACAAGCTTGTTTGGTGATTGATATGGGGACTTGCATCACCTACGACTGGGTGGACAGACTGTATAATTTTCACGGTGGAATAATTTCTCCGGGGATGCGTATGCGATTCAAGGCTATGAATTCGTTTACCAAAAGGTTACCTTTAGTAGAGCCTGAAGGCATCCCTTCGTTGATTGGCAAAAACACGATTCATGCCATGCAAAGTGGCGTTATGAATGGATTAGTGGCCGAACTCAACGGAATTATCGAGCAATATCAAACATTATTTTCTGATTTTCAGACACTTTTGTGCGGAGGAGATGCTCATTACTTTGAAAGCCGATTCAAAAGTCCGATATTTGCCGTTCCTGAATTGGTGCTGATTGGACTTAATCGAATTTTGGAATACAATGTTTAGTTATTGGATGCGGGAGACTGCAACAGGAAAAAGAAAAATTTTGATGCTTAATCGCCAACCACTTACTGCCTATCAAGTACTTCTCTCTGTTTTTTGCTTTATCGCTACCATTGCCACTGTACAAGCACAAGGGATTGGTAATTCGCCTTATACAGCTTTAGGCATAGGCGAGCAAAATTCAGGCGCTTTTGCTCCCAATTTGTCAATGGGAGGTGCGGGCGTTGCTTCTGCCAACGGGATTTATATTAATAACCTCAACCCTGCCCTACTGGCCTGGAACCGCTTCACAACCTTTGAAGTAGGAATGATTGGGCAATCTAAAACAATCACCGAAAGTTCAAAAACGCAGCAAACTTTTGGAGCAAACCTCCACTACATAGCGTTGTCGTTTCCTGTGGCTACCCGCTGGACAATGAGCCTCAAGCTGATGCCGTATTCATACGTTGACTATGAGGTACGCTCGATTCGGGCGATTCCGAACACTCCGAATTTTGCAAAATACACCAACACTGGCAAAGGTGGACTCAACAAAGCCTCTATTACAAACGGCTTTATGATTGGCAAATCGCTTTTCTTAGGCGCAGAGGTAGGTTTTTTGTTTGGGGGTATTGACCGTGAATCAGACTCGCAAACTTTACTCAACGACGGTCAAGATTACCGCCTTGTGTTGCTCGACCGTACCAACTACAGCGGAGGATTTTTTAAAGGAGGTTTTGCGTATCGTCAGAAGTTACATGATAAGTTATTTTTGAACATAGGCGGTACTGCCGACTTACAAACCAACGTAGGAGCCGAGCGCTTGCAAACATTTGAAGCTTATGTTGGAGAAAAAACGGTAGGTGTTATAGGTGCCGATACTATCCGTAATTTTGCCAATAGCCACATTACCTTGCCTGCTAGCTATCGTTTTGGTATTGGTCTCGAAAAGCCTAATAAACTCCAAGTTTCGTTAGACTATACCATTCGGAATTGGACTAAATACAGAAACTTTTCAAACCAAGCTGAGTATTCTCAAAACGGCTTCACGACCAATCTAGGGTTAGCTTATACACCTAATTTCTTGGCTACCACGGGCTTTTTCAAGAAAACCGAATACCGCTTTGGCCTAAACTATACACGCACCCCTTACACAACGCCCGACGGCAAACCAATAGACGATTATCATGCAACGTTTGGCTTTGGGCTTCCGTTACGAGATTTGTCGTTTATCAACTTAGGTTTTGCCGTAGGACAGCGCAACGGCACCATCAAAGAAAACTACTGGCGCTTTACATTGGGCTTCACACTCAACGACCGCTGGTTTGTACGTTACCGACTTGAATAACAATTTTTAACAATGATATTGGCCGTTCTTGTTTTACTTTTGTAGCTCGGACAAGCCAAGGTAAGATATGAAGTTGATACGAACTTGTCCCCTTCTGCTTAGAGGGGGATTTTTTTTAGGGTTGTTACTCCTTTTGTTTTCTTGTGAAGAAGAAAACAAAAAATCGAACGAGTTGTATAAGGGACCTGATATGGAAATTGATAACATCGTGGGGTATTACAGCGACTCGGCCAAAGTAGTGGTTAGGATGGAAACAGCCAAGCAGATTACCCTCCAAAACCGAGATAGAGTCTATCCCAAAGAAATTCGTTTGTTTTTCTTTGATAAGTTAGGCAACGAAACCTCAACCCTGCGAGCCGATTCGGGGCATTTTTTTAATGATAAAAACGAATATAAAGTCTGGGGCAAAGTATTTGTTTACAATAAAGTGAAGCAAGAAAGCCTTCAAACCAATGAGTTGACGTGGACCCCACAAAATCAAAAAGTGTTTACCGATACTCCTGTCACTGTAAAAAACAAAGACGAAGTGCTGTATGGGAAAGGGCTAACGGCCAAGCAAGATTTTAGTGAGTATGTGGTGCGGAGTGTAACGGGCATTGTGCGTGCGCCCGTCTCAGCGCAAGAATTCCAGCCTCAATAATAGCAAAGCGAGACTAAACTAAGCGATTCCATCGCTCTCAGTGATGGAATCGCTCCTTGGCCTCTCCAATTATTGTTTTTGTTCGCAGGCATCCAGCCATTCCTTTACTGTTTCGGTCGGAGTAATTTCCTTTTCGTTACCCCATTTGTTGTAAATATAGGTCAGAATCTCTGCAATTTCGATGTTTTTAAGCTGCGTATTGGCAGGCATAGCTTGAGTGTAAACCTTGCCATTAACCCGAAGCGAATCGGTAATTCCGTATTTGATTCCACAGGCCAAGTACTGCTTTTGGTTAGTTAGAAAATCTGAATTAGCAATAGGTGGGTATAGATTTTGGAGACCCTTGCCATCCATCTGGTGGCAATTGGCACAATGGATTTTATACAACTCCATCCCTTCTACAAAATACTGTTCTCGCTTTATATCACTTGAACTTTGGCAAGCCTCTGCCAAAAAAATCAAAACTAGGCTACCTATCCCTAGCAAAATGGGAAGAAAGCGATATTGCTCATTTTTCATACCGTTACTGCTTAGGATGGTACTCGGTCAACAAAAGTTCCATGTCCTTCATCAGTTTATCGACTGACTCTGGCTCTGTTCCGTCATATAATCCTCTGATCCTCTTTTGTTTATCTACCAAAATAAAAGCTCCACTATGCACGATACCACCCGGCTGAGCACTATCTTCGGTGGCGGTGACCATATAGCTTTTTTGGCCGATTTCATAAATTTTCTCCTTATCACCCCATACCAAATTCCATTGGTTGCCCGTAATGCCCAATTGCTTGGCGTATTCATGAAGTACCTGCACCGAATCGTGCTTCGGGTCAATGGTATGCGACAGAAAGCCTACTTCTGAATTGCCTTTAAAGTGCTGATAAACCCTGAGCATTTGGGTTTTCATTTTGGGGCAAATTGTAGGACAGGTGGTAAAGAAAAAATCAGCAATGTAGATTTTACCATCGTAGGTATGTAGGGATATTTCAGCACTGTCTTGATTCCAGAACTTAAAGTCTGGAATAGTTTGATATACCGTATCTATCACTTCTTTACCATCCACCATTTTGGTCACCGCTTCTCGATTTCCTAAAATGGGCAAGCGTTTGGGTTTGGTTTCACAAGCTACAAGCAAAACCAAACCAGCCAATAAACTCACTAAGTATCTCATCACAAGCCTGTTGTGGGTATATTCACCCTGTTTAGTCTAAGTTATTGGGGTATTACTTTTTCAAAAACTGTTTGGCCGACGAAATACTTTTTTCCATTTGCGCTTGTACGTCTTCTATTTTTTTGCGCTCTGCTTCATAGTATTTCACTATTTCGTCATGGCTGTGGCCTTCGCTATAATAATTGGGGTTGTATGCCTGCATCCACTCCATCATGGCATCATCGGCAGCATTGAGCTGAGCATTCAAGCTATCAACCGACGATCGAAGTGTCGAATCTTTGGTGGCTGCCTCTTTAAGCTCTCGCTGGGTTTTCATGATTTCTTCCATCTTAGGCATTACTACATCATGTAATGCCGTCACGTCTTCGGCGATTTTCTTCTCAGAATCTTTCTCGGCGTTTCCACAAGCAGCCAGAATGGCCAAGCTGATGACAAGTGTGTATTTTAGGTGTTTCATGGTTTTAACGTGTTATGACAATTTTAGTACAGCAGAAACATTCAAGCTAGTATTACTCAGATTGTTACAGAAGCCTTCGTAACGAGCAAAACGACCTAAAGGTCTAATTTATAATGTGTTTTCTCCAAAAGGTTTTGGCCGATTAGCTCTCTTGCATTATCAATGATAGCCTTAGTTGGCTTAGCACCGCCTATCATCTGGGCGATTTCAAGAACCCGTTCTTCGGTAGTTAGTTTCTTGATACGGCTTACTGTTTTGGCCGACGAGTTATCTTTATACACAAAGTAGTGGGCATCGCCTTTAGCAGCAATCTGGTGCAAGTGCGTGATGGCTATGATTTGGTGCCCTCTCGCCATTTCTTTCATCATATTCCCAACTTTAATGGCGATTTCACCCGAAACACCCGTGTCAATTTCGTCAAAAACAATCGTTGGCAACGAGCGTTTATTAGCCAGTAAATACTTGATAGTCAACATCAAACGTGAAAACTCACCGCCCGATGCAACGTTTTTTAGCTGTTGGGGCTGAATACCCTTATTGGCACTAAAGAGCAAATTAATAGTATCAATACCCGTAGGCGTTGGTTTTCCGGTTTCGTGATTGATTTTGAGCGTAGCGTTAGGAATACCCAAATCAGCCAATGATTTTTTGACTTGCGATTCTATCGTCGAAAACACTTCTCGGCGAGTCTTTGATAAGGCTTCGGCAGAGCGTTGCATTCGTTTTTGAGTTTCGGTAACACTTTTTTGGGCCTTAGCAATGGCTTCGTCTAAGTTCAGCACCTTACTTACTTTTTGCTCTAAAGTCGCCTGAATATCAAGCAATTCAGCGATGCTCTTTACCTGATGTTTGTGCTGGAGGTTATAGATAAGGTTGAGGCGTTCTTGCAAGCGTACAATTTTTTCGTCGTCAATCTCAACGGCTTCTTCTTCACCCTCTACCTCGGCAGCAATGTCCTTGAGTTCGATAATACAGCTTTGCACACGGTCACGCAATAACAGATACGCTGGTGCATAGCTACTTATGGCATTGAGATGCCCCAATACACTTTGCAAGTATCCAATTATAGACTGTTCAGGATTCTGAAAATAATCTAAGGTTGTCTTAAACCGGGTTTTGACTTCCTCTGCATTTTCCAGAATAGTCAGTTCTTTTTCCAAATCGCCCTGTTCTTCTGCCTGAAGTTTGGCTTTTAGCAATTCTTCTAACAAAAAGTTGTTGTAATCAAATTCTTTCTTGATTTCTTTGGCTTCAGCAAGTAGCGAATCGTAGGCATCTTGGGCCTGGCGGAACGCTTTAAAATCGCCTCGATAAGAGTCGAGCAAGGCGTCGTTCTGGGCATAGGTATCAATGAGCTGCAACTGATACTCGTTAGAACCCAACAAAATCGAGTCATGCTGCGAATGAACATCCATCAGCTCACTCGTAATACGGCGCAGTGTTTCAAGATTAACAGGCGTATCGTTTACAAACGCCCTTGATTTACCTTGTGGGCTGATTTCTCGTCGGATAATGCATGTGGTATCGTAATCGAGTTCTTCTTCTTCAAAAATTGACCGAATGAAATACCCTGAAATATCAAAACTTCCTTCAATGATGCACTTTTCGTTGGGATTGTAGAGGGTTTTACCATCTGCTCGATTTCCTAACAATAGCCCAATTGCCCCTAACATAATGGACTTCCCAGCGCCCGTTTCGCCCGTAATAATATTTAACTGAGCATCGGGTTGAAGTTCGAGATGCTCAATGAGGGCGTAGTTTTTGATAATCAGCGAAGCAAGCATAACAATCGTAAATAATGCCACAAAGTTAGCGAAGTGGCGTTAGAATCATACCGAAACTAAGTTGAAAATTCATCCTTAAAACAATTTGCTAAAGTCCTGTTTTTCAAAATTTTACATACATTTTATAGAAACTATTAGGTTTAGTTCATAAAAAAATAACAATTTTAAGTCTCAAACATCCCTTGGCCGTTCCCATGAAATCTCGACAAGTCTATCCGTTACTACTGCTTACTTTGATAATTTTTGATGCTTATTTACTCTCACACCCCAACCTCATCGGTCGGTTTGGTGTCTGGTTTTACCGCTACGAATATATTAGCACCTTTCCCAAAGCCTTACTGACGGTTGCGTTGTCTGTTGCAGTTACATGGGGATTGGTAGAAGTAGCGCAGCGATTTTTATCCACCAAAAATGGCATTCTCTTCTTGTCGGTGTTGTTAATGGTTGGCTTAGCCCTCCTCGCAGGGGTTTTACTCAAATTTTCGAGTGGAACGTACGCTCACACTGGCACCAAATTCAAATGGGGTTTTTATTTGTTACCAATACTTCTGATTAGCCTCATTGCAAAAGGTCTCATTGCCTTGCGAAAACGACCTGTTTAGACGAGAGCGAATAATATTTTTTGTGTCAACTCACCTATTTAATCATTTTTTCTCTAAACCATGAATCGAGTGTTACTGTTTTGGTGTCTGTTAGTTTCAGTTAGTGTACAAGCACAAAAAAGTACTGAAAAATTGGCCGACGACGCCCTTTTAGATGCCATTCAGAAGCAAACCATCAGGTATTTCTGGGATTTTGGACATCCTGCTAGTGGTATGGCTCGTGAACGAAGCAATACCGATTTTGGGTATGGCCACGAAGTCTGTACGACCGGAGGAACTGGATTTGGGGTAATGGCCATCATTGTAGGCATAGAGCGCCAATGGATTGGCAGAGCAGAAGGAGCAGCACGTATTCAAAAGCTAGTCAATTTTTTGTTTAAAGCGCCTAATTATCATGGGGCTTTTCCGCATTGGATGGATGGTGAAACTGGCAAAACGATTCCTTTTAGCCGAAAAGACGATGGTGGGGATTTGGTAGAAACATCGTTTTTGTTTCAGGGCTTGCTCTGTGCACGAGCGTATTTTGATAAAGACCTTCCTACCGAACGAGATATTCGGCAGAAAATCACTTGGATGTGGAACGAACTAGAGTTTGACCACTATACTCGTGGCACGACTAATCAACTATACTGGCACTGGAGCCCCAACAACGGCTGGGCGATGAATTTTGAACTACGAGGATGGAACGAGACCTTGATTACCTATATTCTAGGGGCTTCGTCGAACCGCTACCCAATTAGCCGTGAGCATTATGACAAATGCTGGGCTCAAAGCAGTCATTTCAAAAATGGGAAAGAATATTATGGCATCAAATTGCCGTTGGGTTTTGAGTATGGTGGGCCTTTGTTTTTTACGCATTATTCGTTTTTGGGCCTCGACCCGCATGGCCTCAAAGACCAATACGCCAATTATTGGGAGCAAAACCTCAATCATACGCTCATCAACTATAAACATTGTGTAGCTAATCCGAACAAGTTTAAAGGCTATGGCCCTACCTGCTGGGGTTTAACCGCCAGCGATAACCATGAAGGCTACAACGCCCACTCGCCCGACAACGACTTAGGTGTGATTACCCCTACGGCAGCGCTTTCGGCATTTCCTTATACACCTAAAGAATCAATGGCTTTTTTACGCTTTATGTATGAAGAAAAAAAGGATAATATGTGGGGCGAATACGGCTTTTATGATGCGATGAACGAAACCAAAGGTTGGTATAGCAAAAGCTACTTAGCCATTGACCAAGGGCCTATCGTAGTGATGATTGAGAACTATCGGTCGGGTTTGTTTTGGAAATTATTTATGAATATCCCCGAAATCCAACGAGGTCTTAAAAAGCTAGGGTATAGCAGTCCATATCTGAAGTAGCTGTTCTTTAAAATAAGATTTAGGCTATATGCCCAGTGTTATCTCCCATTTATTTACCAATCAATCGTTTAAAAAAAGTCCTGAGTGTATCATTCTGATTTGGAGTGGTCGGTGTTGTCAATTGCTGCTTTAGTCGCTGGCCCCCGTGCCGAGAAGCGTAAAGGGTAATTGGATAGTCTTTCAGTCGAACGGCTGATTCGCTATGCTCATAACTATGTAGTTCACTAAGATTAATCAAGCAACTATTGCTTATTGAAAAAAACTGAACATTGTTTTGAAGTGTATTTACGAAATAGCCTAAGTTTTTGTTAGCAACTAAGGGTTGAGAAAGGGTTTTTAAATAGAATAGAGTCATAGTTGCTTTAGCTTCCAAGTATCGAATATCGTTGATTTCAATCATTTGTAGTTTACCTCCAACTAAGGTGACCGCAATCCGCTGTTCTCGGGCATGGGTTGGACTTAAATACTCAATTAAGAGCCGTAATTGTTCAATATGTTGTATGGGTTCTTGTTGGCGAGACACTTCTTCAACAGCCCGTTTAAGTTCTTGAAGTTCAAACGGCTTCACCAAGAAATCTACTGTTGCATACCTGAATGCTCTGGCGGCTTGGTGAATGTCATGGTGAGCTGTCATAAAAATGATACTTAGCCCTTGAAGTTGTTGTTTGGCATTGAGTTTTTCTAACAGATGATAACATGTCCCACCCATAATTTGAACATCGGTAATCAATAAGTCAGGCTTAGTGCTAGTTATTTGTTCAACAGCTTCGTCAACTCCATAAGCGGTTCCAATCACCTCGACTTGGGGGCAGCCTTGTGTCAGAAAATCTAAAATATTCGCCATTTCTGCTGAATTGTCTTCAACAACCACAGTGCGTAGCATACGTCTTATAGGTGTGTTAGTGGTTTGAGTATGTGCTAACTGCATATGAGCATGCTTTTTTTAGACGAAATTAATCTGAATAGTCACAACGGTACCCGAACTATTTTGAGCGTTTTGGGTATCAATTTGTATTTGGTAGCCAAGCTGGTTGAGTAATTTGACACGTTGCTGAATCAAGGTCGTTGAGACGGACGAGTTTGTGCGTATTCTGGTAAGTTGTAATGCCTGTGCAGCAGCTATGCCAATCCCATTGTCTTCTACTTTACAAACGAGTGTTTCCTCAGGCAAACTCCAAAATTGTATGTTTAGCTGCCCTTTTTCACTACGATTGAGTAACCCATGAACAATGGCATTTTCGACAAATGGTTGGATTAGAAAAGGAGGCAGTCGATAGTGTTCCAGATTGAGTGTAGTATCTATAACAATTTCATAATCAAAGCGTTCCTCATACTGAAGTTGCATCAACTCTATGTACATCTTGAGCAAAGAGACTTCTCTGCTTAACGGTATTTCTTTTACAAAAATATTTTTTGCTTCTTGAAAGATGGAGTCTTCTAAATAGGCCCGAGTGAGTCGTTCCATTTTGATTAGATTTTGATTGGCACTTTCAGCATCTTGCTTCAAGATGAGACGTTGAATGGCCGAAATGGTATTTGACGTAAAATGGGGATTCATTTGAGACTGAATAGTCTGTGTCTGGAGCAATCGCATCTGTCTTTCACGTTCTTCAAGTTGTTTTTGATTATTAATTAGCATTTTGTTTCGATGATGGTCTCGCCACCACAGGGCTATCAATATAAGAGAAAGTATCAACCCTGCCGCTGAGGCATACAAGTAAAAAGTAGGCGATTTCCAGAAATATACTGAGGTGCGAAACATCAGCGACGTGATGTTCGACTGGCTGGCTTGGATCGTACCCGTGCGAGACCTTACTTGTAACGTATGAATACCATTGGACAAATAGGGAAGTGCGATAAAAGGACTTTCTTGCCATGCCGACCAGTCGTCTTTTTCGCCTAAGAGCCGATAACTAAACTGCGAATGGAAAGGCTTATCTTCCCCGATGGATTCGGCTTTGACGTACACAGTATTGACCCCAAAAGGTAACGACAGTGAGGCATTACCCCCCTCAAAACCCACCCGCTCGCCATTCAGCTCGGTAATGAAAGTGCGCAACGGATGTACCTGAAGGTCTAACTTAGAGGGGTTCAATACTGACAGCACAGTGCCAGACGTAATCCAGATTCGCCCGTAGCTGTCTCGGTAGGTGCCTAATTGCCCTGGTTCAAGCCCCATAAAACCGTTGTGATGATTGAAGCTCTTCAACACTACCTTTCGATTAGTGTTATACTGAGTTACATCCCACACGTACAAACCCTGCAAATCGCCGATTAGCAGATGATTCGTATCTATTTGCTCTATCAATAAGATTTGTTTAGAAAACTCCCCCTCCAACACCTTTTCGAAGGTATCGCTAGCAGGGTTGTATCGGCAAAGCATACTGCCTGCCCCAAACCACAGCACGCCATTCCAGTCTGTGTATAAAACAGCCCCACCTTTGACGGGCAGTTTGCCATTTTCAGCGGTGTAGGCCGTCCACTGCTTGGTGTCGGGGTTGTAGCGCTCTATGCCCAGACCACAAAACCAATAGTCGCCTATGGGGCTTACGGTGGTGCACATCACGAGTCCATCAAACAGAGCCGTTTTGCCTCGGAGCGAATCGCTTCGGTAGGGGGCATGGGTCTCGATGGTGTAAAAATACTTTTCTGAAGCGGCTACTATTTTGCCTCGTTTTTTATCCTCGGTCAGGCAAAAAGCCAAGCTACCCATGCGGCTCGGTCGAAAAAAACGCCACCGCTGCCCGTCATAGCGAAACACCCCACTGGCCTCTGGAAGCCATAAGGCCCCTTGCTGGTCTCGGAGGGCACGGAAATACCAATTATTTTTGAAGGAAAAACGTTCTCTATCGGCTGGGCGCAGGGTTTGTTTATGTTGTTCTATCAGGAGGGCGAGCGGCGCAGCGGGGAGAGTTTTGAGGTGTTGTCCGTCGTATTGCTGCAGACCCACTTCAAAATTTAAGAAGTACATGTTGCGGTGGAAGTCTTCTACAACGCTCCAGGCATACGGAACTTGTGCTGGACTGAAATACCGAAAAGCGTTGAGTGACAGCACCTTCCAGAGGCCCTTTTCGGTAGGTAGGTAGTAGGGAGAGGTTTCGAGTTGATTCATAAAAGAAAGGCTATGAGCCAGAGGCGGATTTACACCCATATTGACCACCTGCTTGCTGCCTTTGGGCAGGTAATAGAGCGTTTGTTCATACACAAAAAAATACGGAAACGAAACGGTGTGCTGCACGGTTATGTGCTTGCCCTCACACAACAGAAACCGAACCATGTCTCCGCCGTCCCAGTAACTATACTCATGGTGGGTAGGCGAAAACTGCATGACAAAATGCACCTGCCCGTGCAGTAAAAACATCCAATTGGGTTCCGTACCAAGTAGGCTCAAGGGTCTTGCTATCCCGTTTTTGTATTGATAGGCTCGGTTGTCAACCCGAAGCCAGTAGCTCTGGCTGGTGGGGTGATAGGCAATCATGTTGAGACGTCCCTTAGGCAGGTTGGGTAGGGGTACGGGGAGGGTCGTGTCGCCCCGTACTTGCATGAGCTGATTTTTCATCCAAAATTGAATGGCGCCATTAGGCCCTATGATAAATTCTGAAGATAGCTCTGCAAGCCGCCATTTCTTAAAGGTTTTGCCATCAAACCGAGCAATGATGCTCGACCCCTTGAGCCAGATGTTTCCGTTTTTGTCTTCGTTGATGTCAAACACAGGGCCGTCCCAAAGCCCTTCTTTTTTGGTGTAGTTCTCAAAGGTTTCGCCGTTAAACTTACTGAGTCCAAACCAAGTGCCACACCAGACGTAGCCACGGCTGTCTTTGTGGAGGCACAACACCTGGTTTTGTACTAAGCCCTCACGAGAGGTGTACTTCTCGATAGGTAAGTCTTGGGCAAGGCAAGGCTTCGCCCAAGACACTAAAAAACACCAACAAAATGTTATGCAATACTTCATCAGAACAGAGCAGTTATCGTCAAGCAAGTTTAGTTAAATCAATGCCTAACTACTCACTCAAAGACTACGATTGGTTTATTTTTCGAATCAATGGTTCATTAATCTTCATTTTTGGTAGGAGGCTATCCAGCAGACAAGCCGTATTTGGATACAAAAAAACACCCAAAACAGACAGTTGATGCGAAATTTCTACCAATGGTTTGTAGCTGTACCGGCCTTCGCTATTAGGCTCTTAGTTTTGATGGCAGGATTATTCTCATACATTCTATGAAAACACTTCCTTTTATCAGTCTTTTTTTAGGCTTAGTGCTTGGCTGTGGTAAGAGCCAGGAACCGTCGCCCTCCGAACGCATAGCTACAGTTGCGTTCAAGACACCCTCTCAGAGTATCACTTTGTGGATTGGCGAGTCAGAAGCCTTACCACTGACCGTTGAGCTGAAAGATACTCAAGGGCAAGTTATTACCAACTATGTTGGCACAACAATGTATTATGCCAACGGTCAATCCTTATCCTCGGCTACGTTTGTACCTACCATCGAAGGGACCTACATCCTCAAGGCCAAAGTAGAAAGCATCGAAACAATCGTACCGCTGACTATTACCGTCAAAAACCCACAAAAAGAATTAGATAAAGTGGTAATTACAAGTGGTTTTTATCAAAAATATGCCGTTTGGCATACCATGACAGGTACAAAACCCGAACTTTCGGCTAAAGGATACGACAAAGTCGGCACCGAAGTACCCATTCAAAAGGGATTAAAAGCAAACCTTGGCAGTAGCAGTGTAACAATCTCAAACCTTAGTTTTGATAAAGCAGGAACACAAAAAATTGTGATAATTGCCTATGGGAAGCAAGCAGAGGTCACGTTTGAGGTGCGTACCCCACGAACGTTTGAAGTGGTAAAGGTACCCCTTATGTTTCACTTTTGCCTACCAGGGTCTTATCAATACCCAAATTCTACAGACACCGAAGTAACCATGCGCACCAAGGCTTTAGAGGCCCTAAAAAACCCCGATTACATCAACCTGCTCAATCAGGTCTTTCGGAACCAATATGAAGCAGACATTGCCTCGCACGACCCCAATGCACAAGACACTTACATAGAGTTTTACTTGGCCGAAACCGATCCAGACGGCAAACCGCTTGCTCAAAAAGGGGTCAATTTGTTGTCGTTTGCCAAACCTCAGCAAACAGGCAGTACGTATGACTGGAGTACACCCGAAGCCACACTTTATAGGCAAAAAGTAGAACAGTTGATAAAACGCTGGAACCCCAATCAATACTTAAACATCATATTTGAACCAACTGCTACCAATTATGGATACGGCGGCGGTGCAGCAGGTGGCGGAGGGCTTGATGCCAGCCGCAAAGATTGGGTGCCTCGTGAGTTTTTTTCGTTACCGATTATTAACTACGGCGGCTGGGGTACATTTTACAATAGTGCCAATGCACCCCTCATTAGTTTGAATGGTTTCGCCCAGTTTTTTTGGGCTGGCCAAACCAGCGGCACTAGAATTGCCACTACCTTACCCCACGAAATCGGGCACATTTTGGGTCTTCCGCACACGTTTGGGTCTTCTTCTAGATGCACCGACAACGTTCACTCAGACGGCTTCTTAGATACCCCCACTTCTTTCTTCGAGAGTTCTACCTCCAACTGCGAAGGCGTGGGCTTTACTCAACGAAATGTGATGAGTTATCTTAATAATGGCCTTAAGGCGTACTTTACTTACGACCAAGTAACGATGATGCGTGCCCGAATAGAGGCAGGGTTTAATTTGCCCACGCCTCGCAATCGAGGTAAGCCTTACAGCAATCAGGTGTCTGTGCCTGAGGTGTATTCGTTTGGAGGCATGGCCATGCCTCCCTGCCAGCATCAGCCCATCCCTTAGGCCATAGGTATTGGGTGCTTAAGCATCTGAGTGACTACGAGAGTTCATCCTGGCGTTAATGCAGTTGATACGAAATATCTACCAATGGTTCGAAATTTGAACCGTTTTGGGGTGAATATATGCTGATTTGTAGCGAGAGTAGCATCTTTGGATAAATAATCATTAAAACTCTTTTTATCATGAAATCACTTTCTTGGATTCTCTTATTCTGCTGTGTATCGTTCACAGTTGCTGCCCAAACTAAAGTACCAAAAGAAGATTTTGCTAAAGATGCCAGCGAAATGCAAGCAAAGTTCAAAAAAAGCATTGAACAAGCCAAGACTAATGCAGCCATAACCGAAACCACCAAAGCCTCCGACTGTTGGGATGAAATAAAAACCCTCTCAGATATATGTGAGACCTATAAGTCTATTCGCCTCAAAGTGTACTATGGCGATAATAACAAACTGAATGACTTGATTACATTAGTCACACAACTAAAAAGCTATAAAAGCTACAAATGGGGCTTTTGGTGTAGTGCGGCAGCTACCCTCATTTTTGTGGATTTGGCTGACTTCTGCAAAAAATACCCCTTAAAATAAGCTCGTCTTCTATCAATCCGCATTATGAAACGCTTATTATTTTTGTTCTTTTGGTGCTTTGCTATTACCTTTTCACAGGCACAATCCGACAAATTATGCGGTAGGGTACTGTCAGATTTTAAGGCAAAAATCATGGAGAATCCTGAAGTTTTTCAAGATACTCAGGCATTTCGCCTATTTGCCAGATGTGCTTTGGAGGATAGTTCTCTAACACAAGGTTTTGATATGTCAGAAGATGAATTACTCAAGAACCCTGAATTGATTTATGCTGTCTTAGTATCTAAGGCAGTAGAAACTAAGATAGATAAGCAAAGCTGGTTACAGCTATTGCCAATGATGGACGATGCCCAAAAAGAAAAGCTTCGAGCAATTCTTGTTAAAGAACAGATACAACTTGCTAAAAGTGAAAACAAGAACACATCGAGCCAATCTAATGCTGAGGCTGACTTATCAGACTTAAAATCCTCTTTCATGATCTTAGGAAAATGTCAATCAAAATCAACTATCAATATATGGATGTACAATAAAGAAAAGAAAAAATTTGAAAGTGACTCAACAACCTGTGAACTCAACTCTTTTCAATTTGCAACTCAAGAAGACATTGAATCAATACTCAATGACAAAGCACCTACCTTAAAAGCTAACAATTTAAAAAGTGCTATAAAAGACGTTTTGAAAAACTGGATTAAAAATAAGGACGACTGGAAGTATCTATTTGAGCTAAATGAGTCGTATGGAACATCTTTGTACTTAACAGCTGCATCGTATTATGAAATCGAACCATCTTATAGTCGACCCATAAAAGCTCTATTGGACATCCCTATTGAAAATTGGAAACTCTCAGAGGCTCGTCGAAAAGAAATAAAAATGACAAAAGCATGGTATAAGTATAATATTCTTTTCAATTCAAGAGAAGACCTATCAGAAGCAGGCAAATACTTAGTGGACTATTACACCCAAGTCAAAGTAACAAATTCTTTTAGCATTATTGTTAGCGTTTTGTTTAATAGTATTGTCATTGATCAAGATGACAATGCCAAAGAATATACTGATCAACTTAATAAAATAGCAGATAGTCTATTTAAAGAAAGAAATTTTAGGGATATCGACAATGGCTACTACTACATTATAGCAGACTTTGTGCGTTGGCTCAACAAAAACCCAACTACTATCAAAGACGTTAATTCTGCTTACGAAATGATATTATCAAATCTAATTGAAGACTTTGATAAGAAAAATCAAAAATATAAAAACAATTGGTACAAAGAACTAACCACTTTTTATCGAAGTAATTTACAGCATTTTAATTTAGATTCTTTAGAAAGAACCTCGTGGCAGATGGCCCAAAAGGCAGGCAAGAAAAGTGAAGCTGATAAAGAACCATGCTTTTGTGAGTTAGCTACATGTTATTTGCTCAAACTAGCAAAGAATGATGACGCTTCTCTATTATCCAATAATGTAAAAGAAATAATCAAAAAATTAGAGGGAGCAATGAATGATACTGAAAGCGGGTGCTATCGGTATATCGAAAAACAGATTGTAGATGTGATAAAGACACACATAGCGTCAAAACCTACACAATTAATTGCAAATGCAAAATATTATGCGCTCTTGGTTGGAGTCGGTAATTATAAAAATAGAAGAACATGGCCCGACATTGACACCCCCGTTCCCCAAATGAAGCAACTATACGAAGTATTGAAGGGCACGTATGGATTTAAGGAGATAGATACCTTGTTTAACGAGCAAGCTACCCAAACAAATATTACCAAGGCCATAGAAAAAATCATCAACAATGATCAACTTGATGACAATGCAAATGTTTTGATCTATTTCACTGGGCATGGACACCGAGACGACGTACAAGGATACGTAATACCTTATGATTCGGAAGGAAAAGATGAAATACTTGGAAAAAACATCTCCTACAATGCACTTAAATCTAAATTCAATAAAATAGCAACAAAAGCACCTCATTTGCTGTTCATCACCGATGCTTGTTTTAGTGGTACGTTTAAAGTTGGTACAGAGGTTAAAGAAGAAGATTACAGCCGCATAGAAAAACACTATGCTTTACACTCAGCTACAGCCTTTACGGCATCATCAGCTAAGGAGGAAGTACATCATAGCTCACCATTTACAGCATCTGTTATCCAAGTGCTCAAAAGCAACCAAAGAACATATCTAACAGACTTGGATCTGTATAATCAGGCTTCTCAAGAAAAGATGGCAGAGACTCCCCAATATATTCAGATTGAACAGATTGATAAGGGAGGGCGGTTCATTTTCAGAAAAAATAATCACTAAAACTACCCAAAATGACCATGTCCACTATCCAATGTCAATTCTGTTTAGATGAGATGCCTCCTCAAGCCACAGTATGTAAAAGTTGTGGGCGTACTCAAATAACCCCCAAAGATTATGAGGAGTATAAAGAATTTAGTAGGAATATTGCCTTTGTAAATGGGTTTTATGCTGCTGGTGTTTCTACATTTTTCATACATCCCAACACAGGCAAAGACTGGCTGATTATCACCATTGGTGTAGTCATCGGGTTAGCAGTTTTGCTCATCCTATTTAATGAACAAGAGCAATTTACTCCAGATGAGTTCTTAAAAAAAGTGAAAGTTCGCAAAAGTTGGCGTTTTCTAAAAAATCTATGGATGCTTGCATGGTTCATCTATTTTGCCACACGTCTCTATGTTGTTTTATAATTTTTAATCTCCATCAAATGGTTGCAATCATAGTTGTGTTAGTAGTCGCATTGCTCATACTGGGTGCTATTAGCGGCGGCCAAAGCTTTGGCGATACCCTTTCAAAAGGTTGTGGGTGTTTGGTTTTGATAGTCATCGCCCTTATTGCATTCGCTTATTTCACCTCAAAGTGAACAAGCGGGCTATGCCTTCGTAGTTTATCCTGAATGGGCGTGCAAAATCAACAAGAGGTTAGCTATTCATCAACACCTGCAACGTCTCTACGTTAGTGCTTACCTCAAAAATGGCTCTAATCGGTATTTCAAAACCCTGAATCACATGGCTTTTGATAGTGCCGTTGGTAGATTTTAGCTGGAGATAATAGCGATTGTCTTGCAACAGGTATTGCTCAACGGTCTCGGTGTCAGGGTCAATAATCCAATATTCGGCTACTTGGTGAGTTTCGTAGTCATTAAATTTCAGCCCTCTGTCTTGCTTCGCTGTACTTTTTGATAGCACTTCTACCACAAAATCAGGCACAGGAAAAAGTGTTTGCTCTGGCTTAAAGGTTTGAGCCTTGGTATTGCCAAAAAATACTAAGTCTGGTTCGTAGTCATTTCGGGTGAAAACAGTCATTATTTTCTCAATGCCGACAAAACCTAAGCTATACTTATGGCAATAAATATTCAGTAATTGAAAGAGCAACCCCGTAGCTTGGTTATGCTTTTTGGTAACCGGAGAGTGTACTACAATTTCACCATTGATAAACTCAACTTTCTGTGAATCATCTATATCGTTATAAAATTTCTCTCTTCTGACCCGTTCTTCGTTCAGTTTATTGCTTACTTCTTGAATGAGCAAAGGGGCATCTGGTAAGTCAAGTATTTGCCCTAAAAGATATTCGTGAAACATACAGCTATTTGTTCATTGCCGTTTACTGTAACAAAGATAACAACGTTTTTGCTTTTACCAACGACTCGTAAGGGCGTATGGCATACGCCCGTTTCGCCATCAAAATAAACCCCACGCCCACTTTTGGTAGTGGCTCACCTCGACAATCGCTTGTAGTTATCAGTTTTTGTAGGGTCGAAGGTAATGAGGTAGTTATATGCCTTGCGGCGGTCTTCGGGAGCAGCTTCGCTGAAGATTTGGATGAGTTCTTCGCTCTTGGTATCAAAAAAGCTATTAGTCAAAACAGCAGCTGGTTTTACGATATTAATTTGCTTGATGTCTTCTAACAACGTCAAAATCAGCTTGCGAGTATTATCGGGTTGATTCAAAAAGTTATCTAGGCCCAAGCGATGGTAATTGTACATACCCTCTCTAAACGAGACCATCTGCTGACTTTGTAGGTTTTCGGCTAACCAATAGCGGTTACGAGAATCGCCATTAGAACTCCAGGCTCCATCGCCCGACGATTGCGCTAAATTGACCACATTGTAGGCTCTTTGAATGAATGGATTTCCACCCAACTTACCAAACGAATCGTAGTCCATAGCCAAAGCTACATAAGCATAAAAAGCGAGTGCCGATGTCAGATTATCGTTATAGGCGTTGTCGTTGTAGTTGAGCGGCGTCGAGGTCTGATACTTAAAATTGAGCGCTCTATCTACATATTTAAAAATTGTAGTTTCATACGAAGTACCATACACGGGTCGTGATACCGAAAAAACAGCATTGGCTTCATAAAAACCGTTGGCATCGGCTCTGAGTAAGTTGATTGAGAGATTACAACTGATTTTTTCTTCTACCGTAAACGCATCGTTTGTCCAACGGCGCCCATTCATAAACTCGTTGATTACGTTTTGTAATTCGGTGAATACCTGCGTTTCGCCTCGCTGCTGGTTGACCCGAATCTGGTCGGTATTCAACGAAACTTTGCAGTTAAGCTCTTGAGCAAAACTGGGCAAAAAAGCCACTATTCCTATCAAAATCAGTAATTTTCTCATGATTTTTTCACTATTTCGGCTTCAATAACCTTCAATATATCGTAGGCCACGGCGTCTTTTGACTTGAGTTCAAATTGCATAATTTTTTCGTGTTTGTCAACAATCACCACTTTGTTGGTATCGTATCCAAAACCAGCATTCGCATCTTGAAGCGAATTAAGTACGATAAAATCAAAGTTTTTTCGATGCAACTTGTCAATGGCATTAGCCAGTTCGTTTTGTGTTTCGAGTGCAAAGCCTACCACCAGTTGGTCAGGCTGCTTTTGAAGACCCAGCGTAGCTGCAATATCGGTCGTTTTGGTCAGTGCTATTGAAAACGTATCTTCTTTCTTTTTTATTTTTTGAGTAGCCACTTCAGCGGGGGTATAGTCAGCAACAGCGGCAGCCAAAATCACCACATCGGCCTGAGCAAAGCGCTGCTGTGTTGCTTCGAACATTTCTCTTGCCGATTTCACACCAACTACCTCTACCCCCCAGGGCTTGGGCAGAGCCGTAGGACCACTCACTAACGTTACGCTAGCACCCGCCTGAGCAAAAGCGTTGGCAATGGCATAACCCATTTTGCCCGTCGAGTGGTTTGAAATAAAGCGCACAGGGTCAATGGGTTCTTGGGTTGGGCCTGCTGTAATCAAGACTTTTTTGCCACTCAATACCGGAATCTGGGCAAAATGCGCCTGTAACTGGCGCATGATGTGTTCAGGTTCGGCCAAGCGCCCCTCTCCTACCAAGCCACTTGCCAACTCTCCGTGTTCGGCCTGAATGATTCGGTTGCCAAACGATTGGAGTCGCTCCAAATTAGCCTCTGTACTGCCATGACGGTACATATCTAAGTCCATAGCTGGAGCAAAAAATACAGGGCAACGAGCCGATAGATACACGGCTGAGAGTAGGTCATCACAAAGGCCATTAGCGCATTTAGCCAGCGTGCGAGCTGTTGCAGGGGCAATTACCATCGCATCAGCCCACAAGCCTAACTCTACATGGTTGTTCCATGTACCGGCTTGCGAATCTGCAATAAAGGAAGTGAAAACGGGATTTTTGGAGAGCGTCGCTAGGGTGAGAGGCGTAATAAAATCTTGTGCAGCTTGTGTCATGATTACCTTTACTTCGGCACCTTCTTTGACCAACAACCGCACCAGCAGAGCTGCTTTGTAGGCAGCGATGCTACCCGATACACCCAATAAGATTTTTTTATCGGTAAGCAACACGTTTTTGAGTGTAAAAGCTAGTGTGTCGAGCAAGTGTTTGTACCAGCTCGACACACTTATCTTTTGGTATTAGTCCTCGATTTGCTTGGTGCGATCACGATATTCGAGTTTTCCGTCTAAAAACTCGTCAATGGCAATCGAAGTGGGCTTGGGCATACGCTCATAAAACTTCGAGATTTCGATTTGCTCACGGTTCTCGAATACTTCTTCTAGGTTGTCTTCTTTTGAAGCAAATTCAGCCAACTTTTCGTTGAGTTCTTGCTTCATTTTAGTCGCCAACTGACGAGCACGTTTAGAAACTACCGAAACGGCTTCATAAACGTTGCCAGTACGCTTGGCTAATTGGTCGGTATCACGAGTAATGATAGATGGATTCGTGGCCATATTGCTGATTGTGTTTTTACTGTTTAGTTGTTTTTTCCACAGCGGTTTGATTAAAAACCTACAGTGGAAACTGCCTTATTGCTGGTTACCAGCGCCAACTTTATTGGCATTGTTCTTCTTTTCTTCTTCTTTCTTTTCTTTCAAAGCCGCTAAACGAGCGCTTTCTTTTACTGAATCTTCGTAGAGTTTTTCGGCTTGTTTTATGTATTTACTATTGGGATACTTATCTACAAACGATTGATAGTAGCCTACGGTTTCATCAAAGCGTTCTTTTTGTTTCTCTTCAAAACTCAACTTGGCGTATTCGTAGCCTGCTTGTACTTGCATGAAGGCGATTTCTTCGTTGTAATCGGAGTCGGGGTAATCGAGTTGAAAATTTGAAAATGCAATCACCGCCGATTTTAAGCGGCTCATGTCATAGTCTTTGGTCTGAAAATACAGCTTAGCTTTTTCGTAAGCCTTGGTTTCCAGCTTCTTACGAAGTTCTTTAATATTGTTTGTACATTCCTCCCGGTGTTCGGTGTCTGGGAATGTATTCAGAAACGTTTGTAAAGCATCAATGGCCGTAATGGTACTTGTCTGGTCCAAATTGTGCTTGGGCGAATCTTTGTACAACGAGTAAGCCGCCATATAGGCCGCCTCTGGCGCATGTTCGCTCCGGGCAAACGTGTCGTAAAATTTCTTGAAATAGAAATTGGCTAACGAATACTGCCCCTGGTGATATTGGCAATAGGCAAAATAATACGACGCCAATTCTTGCTGTTCGCTTCCTTTCAGAATGGGTATCAATTCTTCAAACAGCAAACCTGCTTTGTAGAAATCCTTCTTTTTGAAGTAATCCATGGCAGCTTGGTATTTTTGGTCATCGGTACCTGACTTTTGCAGTTTTGAGAACTTACTGCACGACGAAACCAGCAACCAACCTGCTATAAACCAACCGAAAAATCTAAGTTTTTGCATAAGACTGCAAAATTACAAAATTTTTGATTCAGTAAAAACCCCCTTATCAACAGGGGATTAAAAGTAAGCCCAATTATACGATGACTAACAAACAGAATCGAACAAAGGAAAGTTTACAAAAACATTTTTGAACGGGTTTGTTGTCAGAAACTACGCATACAAAACTCCACTTTTGGGTAAGTGTAAAGTCTTTACGTGGTAATTAAACGCTGGTTATTCGCCTACATTGTCTGGTTTACTTACTTTGT
Organism: Spirosomataceae bacterium; assembly: GCA_046329195.1. Lineage (GTDB taxonomy): Bacteria > Bacteroidota > Bacteroidia > Cytophagales > Spirosomataceae > JAXLVB01. The sequence goes on from JAXLVB010000002.1 coordinate 2,230,140, forward strand.
TTCGGGATGTTAGATTGGATTTTATTGGTTTTCTTTCAAAATTCGTGCCTCCAATTGGCCAACAACTCAACTCAAGTAGTCAACCAAATTGCAACTAATTTATGGCTGACTTAATAATTTCATTTTCAAGAATTTAACTTACTATTTCAACCCATACGAATTTCTTATGTTTAGTTTATCCAACAAATCGGTGGTGATTACGGGTGGAGGCAGTGGCATCGGTAAAGCCATTTCGCTGCTGTTTGCTCAACAAGGTGCTCAAGTACATATTTTGGAACTTAACCCAACTGCTGCTGAGGAAGTTGTCAACGAAATCGTCCAGCAAGGAGGGATAGCCCAAGCACATGCTTGCAACGTGTCAAACCAAGCGAATGTGGAAGCTATAATCGGGCACATTGGCCGTGTTGACATCTTGGTCAACAATGCGGGGGTAGCTCATGTAGGTAATGTAGAGCATACCAGCGAGGCTGACTTTGACCGTATTGTGAATGTAAACATCCGTGGGGTGTACAATACCCTACATGCGGTAATACCGATTATGAAAGCACAAGGTGGAGGCGTAATCCTCAACATGGCGTCTATTGCGGCGCTGGTGGGTATTCCAGACCGATTCGTTTATTCGATGAGTAAAGGAGCCGTCATTGCCATGACACAATCGGTTGCCAAAGATTATCTAAAAGCCAACATCCGCTGCAATAGTATCTCGCCTGCCCGAGTACACACGCCTTTTGTGGATGGTTTTTTGGCTAAAAACTACCCCGGTCAAGAGCCTGAAATGTTTGCTAAACTAGCAGCCTCACAGCCTATTGGCCGCATGGCTAAGCCCGAAGAGATTGCTTCGTTGGCCCTGTATCTTTGCTCTGAAGAAGCTAGTTTCATCACGGGCTGCGATTATTTGATTGATGGTGGCTTCGTGAAATTGAATAATTAACGCACCGTGTTACACCACTCTGAATCTTGGTAAATACAGTATCAAACTTACATTTCTAACCCTATATTTGACTAAACCTCATGAAAAAACTACTTTTCATCGCATTGACTTTCAGCTTATTAGCTATGAAACAAGATACGCCACTCAAAGTTATCTTCTTTGGTGACTCCATTACCCAAGCTGGTGTAGGTCCAACAGGGTATATCTCTAAAATGAAGCAACTTTTAGAAAGTAAGGGACTTTCCACTAAATACGAACTCGTAGGCGCTGGTATTGGTGGCAACAAGGTGTATGATTTGTATCTTCGGATGGAAGATGATGTCCTAGCCAAAAAACCGAATGTGGTGTTTCTTTATATTGGCGTCAATGATGTTTGGCATAAGCGTACCTATGGCACCGGTACCGACCTCAACAAGTTTGAAGGATTTTATACGACCATAATCAAAAAACTTCAAGCCCAAAATATCAAGGTGATTGCCTGCACGCCAGCTGTGATTGGCGAACGCACTGACTTCTCGAACGAATTGGATGGTGACCTCAACCTCTATTCACAAGCTATACGAAACCTGGTGAAAAAATACAATGTCCCACTCTGTGATTTACGGAAGGCATTTTTGGATTATAATCTCCAAAACAACAAAGACAATAAAGAGTCTGGCATCTTAACTACCGACCGGGTGCATCTTAACGAGGCAGGGAATCAGTTTGTAGCCGAGCAAATGATGAAACTCCTCGTCGAGTAATAGCAAAACCCTCTCAAACAACCACTTAATAAGTTCCTATTCACTCTTTTAGAGTCGAATAATGGTACCTTTTTGTACTTTACCAAGGTCTTCAGCATGGCAAATAACGACTTGGTTCACACCTTGTTGAAGTGCTTTAAACGCATTGTCCAGCTTTGGAATCATGCCTTTGTTGATAACGCCTGAAGTTTTGTATTCGTCGTAAGAAGTCGGATTTAAGTTTGGAATCACGGCTTCGTCATCGTCGGGATTGGAGAGTACGCCTTTCTTTTCAAAACAGTAGGTGAGCGTCACGTCATAGTGTGCCGACAGGGCTACTGCTACTGCTTGCGCTTGCGTATCGGCATTGGTATTGAGCATGTTACCTACCATATCGTAGGTAAGTGGGGCAAAAATCGGCGTGATGCCTTGCTCTAACAGATGCTTAATAAACGTGGCATTAACGGCTTCAATATCACCCACAAATCCGTAATCAATAGTCCCAACGGCTCGTTTGTGCGAACGAATCACCCCCGCATCGGCTCCTGTAAGGCCAATAGCATTACAACCCAGTGCTTGCAACTGTGCTACCAATCGTTTGTTGACGAGTCCACCATACACCATCGTGACTACTTCTAACATCTTTTCGTCTGTAATCCGACGCCCTTCTACCATCACGGTTTCGATGTCTAATTTGACCGCCACTTGCGTAGCAATTTTTCCACCACCGTGAATCAATATTTTAGGCGAAGGCACTTGGGCAAAATCTGAAAGAAATTGTTGATAGAGCCGAGGGTTGTCAATGACATTACCTCCGATTTTGATGACTGTTAATTGCATGGAAGTAGTTTAGGAGAAAACAATTAGTAGGATTGGTCGCCAAACAGCGCAGAAACCGTAGGCTTTCTCTATTTTACCTTGTGACCTGTCAGGGGACAGGTCACGGGAGGAGTATAAAATTGTACTGAAAAAAGACACCTATCGCCTCTCACCACCTCACCTGTCCGTCGCCAATGGCAATCCATTTTTCAGTTACTAGTTTTTCTAGGGCAAAAGGACCACGGGCGTGGAGTTTTTGAGTGGAGATACCAATTTCGGCACCCAAGCCAAACTCTCCCCCATCGGTAAAGCGGGTAGAGGCGTTGGCGTACACGGCGGCGGCATCTACTTCTTCTAAAAACTGATTGATAAGAGCCTGATTCTGAGAAACAATGGCTTCGGAGTGACGAGACGAGTATAATCGTAAATGCTCCAAGGCTTCGGCGATGCCCGATACTACTTTGATGGAAATCTTGTAATCCAAAAACTCTTTCCCAAAATCCTCTGGAGCAGCATGTTGCAGCAAGGGGTATTGCGCTTGTTCTAAGATGGCATAGGCCGTTTCGTCGGCAAATACCTCGACGTTCCATTTTAGAAAGTCTTGGCACAACATCGGCAAAAACTGCACAGCAATGGCTGCATCTACCAAAATAGAGTCCAATGAATTACAAACCGAAGGGCGACTCACCCGAGCATTGACCACAATATCCCGTGCTTTTATCAAATCGGCAGAACTTTCTACATACGTGTGCACGACTCCCGCCCCCGTCTCAATGGTAGGCACCAAGGAGTTTTGACGCACAAACTGTATCAATTTGTCCGAGCCTCGTGGAATAATAATATCAATGTATCGAGTAGCGGTCAGCATTTCTTTTACCAATTCACGGTCGGTGGGTAGCAAGATCACACAAGCAGGATTAATGCCCTGTTTTTCAAGAACTTGCTGAATTAACCCTACCAAGTACGAATTGCTATACCACGCATCAGAGCCCCCTCTTAGCACAGCGGCATTGCCCGAACGAATACACAGTGCAGTAACGTCAACCGTCACGTTAGGGCGGGATTCGTAGATAATCCCTACCACTCCAAGTGATACAGCTACCTTACGAAGCAATAGACCATTTTGTAATTGACGTTCTAGCAAAACTTCCCCAGTAGGGTCTGGCAAATTGGCCACGTCCCGAACCGAGGTGGCTAAGTTCTCAATCCGTTTTTCATTGAGCAGCAGACGGTCTTTCATGGGGTTACCGTCGTCCATACGGTCGAGGTCGAGGCGATTGGCCGCCATGATTTCGTCTTTATGTGCCCACAATTCATCAGCCAATTGTAACAGTATGGCTTTTTTCTGGGCATCACTCAAGCGCCTTACCGCCAAGGAGGCTGCGTGGGTTTGTTGCAATAGAGGGAGTATTGATTCGATTACCGTTTCCATAAACATTCAACATTAAAAGGCTCAACACACATCAGAACCCCTTGTTTTTTCACATTATCAAACACTTACAACAACACTATATCATCCGCATTGGCTACTTCTACGTTTTGAGTTTTGAGCTTATGCACCAATACCTCCGACGATTCCTTGGCTTTTGCTACGGCAATGGGAAGTTGATGGCTGTCTAAAATTTCGATTACTTCGCCTTGCTCAAAAGCGCCTAAAATCTGCATCACACCAACCGCCAACAAGCTTTTTCGTTTTTGTAGTGCTTTCACTGCCCCAGCGTCTATCTGTACTTGCCCTGTCACCAAACTTCCGCTGGCCAGCCATTTTTGACGAGCCGAAAAGTTAGACTCTTGCGCTGCAAACACTGTTCCAGTTTGTTGGTTAAGAGCCTTCAAGATGCCATCGGGTGTATTCACCCCAAAAATCACGACTTTGATGCCCATACGAGTGGCTAAGCGAGCAAACGTGAGCTTCGACACCATCCCGCCTAAGCCCAACGAAGACTTAGAGTCATCGGCCAAGCCTAACACTGACGAGTCAATGTGTTCAACAATGGGGACAATCTTACCTTCTTTGTCGAGCAACCCTCCTACCGACGTACTGAACAATAAAGCTTCGGCCTCAAACCCTACGGCGATGAGCGTGGCCAGTTCGTCGTTGTCCGAAAATTTTAACTCCAAGCTACTAACCACGTCGTTTTCGTTGGCAATCGGAATCACGCCGTTAGCCCAAAGTTCTTGATACGTTTCTTTGAGTTGCAAAAACTGACTCCGATTGGCAAAATGTTGTCGCTCACACAGGCTTTGCGCTATTGGGATTCCGTAGGCCGAAAAAAATTTGGCATAAATACCCACCAACAGTGGGTTTCCAATGGCGGCTGCGGCTTTTCGTTGGGCAATTTCTCCCTTATACGCATTCACAAAATGCTTACCAGCTCCTACGGCTCCTGACGATACTAATACGATATGGTACTGCTGATGCAAGGCGGCAACTTGCCGTACAATCTCCAAAATTGTCGGCTCGTTGATTTCGCCATTGGGTTTGGTTATCGAGGCTGTTCCAAATTTGATAACCAATATTGGTTTGGACATACAGAATCGGTCTTGGTTATTGGAAATAGATGGCCTCAACTGGGCATGATACCAAGCTGAATCGTAGCCGTTTCTTGAAACCATTTTGCACCTATGTCTCTACTTGTCAAGAGAACAAATCCATTTCTAACGGCAAAGGTAGGGCTTTCTACTTAAAGTTACAGGTGAATCTGTAATCAGTAATATCAGAAGGCTGCTCAGTTGGCTAGCATTTACAACGAAAAGAAATGCTCAAGGGCGGCTTCGGTGAAGATACATTTTTTGTCTAACGCTTTTTTGAGGCGGGGTATGTACTCATACCGAGGGATTTCGATAGCCCCATAACGACGCACATTATCGTTCATAAACTGGGTGTCGAGCAGCTCAAATCCTTGTTTTTTAAGGATTTCGATTAAATAATGAAAAGCTACTTTAGAAGCATTGGGTACTTTGTAGAACATAGACTCCCCAAAAAAAGCAGCCCCAATAGACACTCCGTAAAGCCCACCTACCAGCTTACCTTCTTGAAACGTTTCGACACTGTAAGCCAAACCCATTTGGTGTAGTTCGGTATAAGCCTCTATGATTTCTTCCGAAATCCAAGTGCTTTGCTCGTCGGCTCTTGGGCCGGCGCAAGCTCGCATTACTCCCTCAAAATCAGTATTAATACGAATTTCAAAGCGTTTTTGGTTCAAAATTGGTCTCAACGAACGGGCAGGCTTGTAGGTATCTATCGGAATGATAGCCCTAGGGTCTGGCGAATACCAATAGAGTGTTCCGTCGGCATCGGCCATGGGAAAAATCCCGTTCATATACCCATACATCAAATCGGCGGCAGTCAGCTTATGCATCGAAAAATTGTCCATCATCAATTAAGACTCTCTCAAAGTTCAGAGAAAATCCTCTTCATTTTTATCTATTCAATTCAATTCCCAAGATAAATTAAAAATCTTTAAAATACCAAACCCATTTTTGAACCTTTCATCATTCAATATTGTCTAATTGTAAAATTTTACCCCAAATTATTGCGTAGTATTGGGGGTTTTCTCAACTTTGCATCGTTTTAACTACTACCACCGAAAATGGAAGTTCAGTCAAGCTGGCATACTTTCTTTCAGACTTCGCCCGTAAGGACGCCTTTTCGTAGTAGGCCCATTGTGGTCTAGCCCATACCCGTTTGCCTATGCGGCAGACTTTTCTCCTGTACTATTTATTATTACCTCTATCAACAAGCCTGTAGGCCACTGATTCAATGTATCATTCTCGCAGTTTTTGGTATTTAAGGCAGCTCCGAATCTAACCACTCGTCAGTGTTAGGCATGGTTCATTTTCTGTTTTATTTCAATTCCAAAACTCGACTTTATTACAATGGTACTTCCTCTTTTCCCTACATTATTTAACAGCGCCATGAATGAATTTACTGTGCGGGTGGCTACACCTGACGATGCTCATTATGCAGAAGAAATTTGCCGCTGCATGGAAGAAAGCGCCAAGCAACGGGGCACAGGCATTGCAAAGCGTTCGCCCCTGTATCTGATTGATAAAATGACAGAGGGTAAGGCTATTATTGCAACAACGGTAGCTGGCGAATGGGTTGGCTTTTGTTATATTGAAACCTGGGATCACGGAAAATTTGTAGCTAACTCAGGTCTAATTGTCAAGCCCGAACACCGCCAGAGTGGCGTTGCCAAGCAGATTAAAGCGAAAGCGTTTGAGTTGTCTCGCAGCAAATTCCCTGATGCCAAAATTATTGGAATCACTACCAGCTTGGCCGTCATGAAAATCAACTCCGACTTGGGTTATAAGCCTACGACCTTTAGTGAACTTCCCGTTGGCGACGATTTTTGGAAAGGCTGCTCATCATGCGTTAATTATGACATTTTGACTCGGACTAATCGTAAGCACTGCCTCTGCACAGGCATGATGTATGACCCTGCCGAGGAAGCAAAAAAAAATAAACCCAAGAAATGGGACTTTGTGAAACAGTCGAAGTTGCACGAACATTGGACTAAGCTCAAACAAAAACTACTTGCCAAGGATAGGACCGAAGAAGTAGAAGAACCTGCTTTGTCGTAGCAAGACTGGATAGCTATTGGTACAGTTCAAGACGAGTAGGGTTCAGACTTCTACTCGTCTTTTTGTTTATAACTGCATAAGTTTCAGGAATATCGTCGAACATGAACGAGTGTTCGCTATTTTTGCGGCGGCAATAGCCATCACTACCCTACCTCAGATCAGTAAATTAATTATCAGAGGAATGAGATAAGATCCAGAGCGGCTAACGATTCGAAGAACCACTACAACAAAACACGAGTGCCGATAGCGAAGAGCGTATGAAATTATACAACAGGGACTGGTTAGCTACGGCAAGCATCGCTTATTTGGCGCTTCCGGTTGTATTATTTGTAAGTACTTGGTTACGGGTCGAAATAGCGCTGGTGTGCTTAATCGCATTGGTGGTGGCCGTTATAAATTGGGGACAATTAAAACAAAATGCAGCGGTTATTTCGCCCATTAATTGTCTCTTATTGAGTGTTTTGGCGTTGAGCTGGGTTTTGTTTTGTGGCATCGGTGAATTCAATTTTCAGCCTGGTGACTACGACAAACACAACTTGATGTTTTATGATTTGATTACACACGCTTGGCCTATTGTGTATCAAAACGCTGACTATCAACATCCCGTTTTGTGTTATTATTTGGCGTATTACCTGCCCACCGCTGCACTCGCCAAAGTGATGGGTGGAGTGGAGGCAGCTCGCTACTATTCCCTGATGTGGGGTTGGTTGGGCGTTTGGTTAAGTTTTATGTGGGTATTTCGGCTTACAGGCCAACGTTCTGTTTGGATTGTGGTTGCCTTTATGTTGATTTCAGGGCTTGATTTAGTGTCAAATGCCCTGTTGTTTATCAAGTATTGGTATCTGCAAGGCGATGTCAAGACCCTTAGTACGATTGCAAAAGAGCAATTTTTACCGAGTTATTTGGCCAGTATGCGTCTGGAAGACCGACTCATCACGCATCGATTGATGTTCGTATCGCATTTCACTGACTTGCAGTGGGTGCCACAACATGCGCTGGGCGGATGGGTTGGCGGAAGCATTTTAATTGACGAATTGGTTAACAGAAAACGTGGGGCTTTTATTGGTTTTGTGTTGGCACTTTTGATGTTGTGGTCGCCGTTTGTGGTCGTTGGTTTCTTGCCAATAGCGTTATTTGCACTGATTCGATATCCACACAATACCCTGTCAGTAGCCAATTTGTTTGGAAGCATTACTCTGATGGTAATGACTTTGTACTTTAAGTGTCATTTGCCACAGCAGTACCAAGCTCGTATGCTATTTGACTTATTTACAGGCCCTTGGGACTGGATTCGTTACTTGTATTTTATAGTGGTAGAGGTGGTGCTGATTGCGAGTTTATTGGTTTGGATTGATCGTAGGCACCAATTGCTACAACCGTGGAGACCTATTTTGTGGATTAGCGTCGTGTCCTTAGTGGTCGCTACTTGGATAGTGATGGGGCGGTTTAACGATTTTTCGATGCGGGTTTCCATAGCAGGAAGTTATATGTTATACATGGTAATACTCTGGGTTTTACAACAGATTTACCAACAACGCCTTCGCTCTCTACCTGTCAAGATATTCGTCATCTGTTGCCTCATCAGCACTTACGAGCCCGTTCGGCAAATTGCTTGGACGATTTTTGGAACTAAAAAAGAACCAGGTCTCGAAAAACGCCATATCGCTACCGCCACTCAGGCCCTCCACGGAGGACCCGACGTGAGCCGATTCAGAGAGGTAGTGGCAGGCTGGAATATCTCGATTCAATATTTAGGAACCCGAGATTCAATTTTTGGAAAATACTTACTGAAAAATAACAATTGATTCTGATGAATAAACCCAAAGTTGTATTAGCGTTTTCGGGAGGTTTGGATACCTCGTATTGTGTTAAATATTTTACCGACGAAAAAGGTTTTGAAGTACATTCTGTCTTGGTAGATACAGGCGGCTTTTCGGCCGAAGAGCTTCAAACCATCGAAAAGAATGCCTACGAATTAGGCGTTACTTCGCACGCCACCCTCAACGTATTAGACGACTATTATGAGCATTGTATCCGCTACTTGGTATTTGGTAATATCCTCAAAAACAACACCTATCCGCTTTCGGTAAGTGCTGAGCGGGTGTTTCAAGCACTGGCCGTAGCCGAATATACCAAGCAGATTGGTGCCGACTACGTAGCGCATGGAAGCACAGGGGCCGGCAACGACCAAGTACGTTTTGATATGATTTTTAGAATTGTGATTCCTGACGTACCCGTCCTGACACCGATTCGAGACAATCGTCTGTCACGTGAGGCCGAAATCGAATTCTTAAAAGCCAAGGGAGTTGTTCGTGACTGGACCAAAGCTGCCTACAGTATCAATAAAGGCTTGTGGGGCACTTCGGTTGGTGGCAAAGAAACCCTCACCTCGCATCAATATTTACCAGAATCGGCGTTCCCGTCGCAGCTGACTCGCCACGATAGCGAAGAAGTAACGCTCCATTTTGATAAAGGGGAATTGATTGGCATTAATGACACCGAGTACGAAAACCCCGTTGACGCCATTCGTGCGCTAAGCGAAATCGCCAGCCCCTTTGCGATTGGAAGAGACATCCACGTGGGCGATACCATCATTGGTATCAAAGGCCGTGTAGGTTTTGAAGCCCCTGCTCCGCTTATCATCATCAAAGCGCACCACACGCTCGAAAAGCATGTATTGACCGAGCAACAACTTTACTGGAAAGAAACCTTGGCTAACCAATACGGCTCGATGCTCCACAAAGGAATGTTCTTGGAGCCTGTTATGCGCAACATGGAGCTGTTCATGGAAGACACTCAATATCATGTAACAGGTCAGGTTAAGGTGTATTTGGCACCTTATCGCTTCCATGTAGTAGGTATCGAATCGTCGTATGATTTGATGAGCAATGTGTTTGGTTCGTATGGCGAAATGAACAACGCTTGGAGTGGTGAAGACGTGCGTGGCTTCTCAAAAATCCTGTCGAATCAAACCATGATTCACCGCAAGATTTCAGAACTCAACGATTCGGATGAAGAATAACCAAAACGGTTATTCAAAAAAAATATACTCGTAGGGGCGTATAGCATACGCCCAATTCAATTGATGGCAGATACGCCCAATTGACGGCGGCATACACCCCTACGAACAACCTACAAATTCATGAAAATTGGCATTATAGGTGGCGCAGGTTATACTGGAGGTGAGTTGTTACGAATTTTGATTAACCATCCATCGGCCCAAATCGCCTTTGTACATAGCAAAAGCCAAGCGGGCAAGCCCATTGCGCAGACTCATACCGACCTGCTGGGAGATACCGATTTGGTATTTACCGACCAACTTGATCCTCAAGCCAGCGAGTTGATTTTTCTATGCTCGGGGCACGGAGAATCCGCCAAGTTTTTGGCCGCAAACCCAGCGTTTGTCCACCAAAAAATCATTGATTTAAGCACCGATTTTCGGGACGAATCCAATGGCTTTGTGTATGGGCTTCCCGAACTGCAACGGGAACGCATCCAACAAGCTCTGCACATTGCGAATCCGGGTTGCTTTGCTACGTCTATCGAGTTGGCGCTGCTGCCGTTGGCTCAAGCTGGTTTGCTCCAACACGATGTACACGTGAGTGCCATTACAGGTAGTACAGGGGCTGGGCAAGCCTTGTCGGCTACTACGCATTTTTCGTGGCGCAACAATAACGTGAGTATTTACAAAGCCTTTACGCACCAGCACCTCAAAGAAATCAGAATGTCGGTGCAGAAGCACCAAGTTGGTTTCGATAAGGCCATCCATTTTATCCCTTACCGTGGCGATTTCACCCGAGGGATTATGGCCAATGTCTATACGGCGTTTGAGGGAACACTGTCCGATGCACAAGCACTATACCAGCAGTATTATGCTTCGCACCCGTTTACACATGTAAGTACACAAGCCATCGACCTAAAGCAGGTGGTCAATACCAACAAGTGTCTGTTGCATCTGGAAGTCCACAACGGTCAGCTCCTCATTACGAGTATCATTGATAACCTAACCAAAGGTGCCTCTGGACAAGCCGTTCAGAACATGAATCTCTTAGCTGGATTTGACGAAACAGCAGGCTTACGCCTCAAAAGCCCAGGGTTTTAAGGCATTGAACTGCAATAAAAAAGCGACCCCAAAGAGCCGCTTCATGTAAAGTGAATGATTAGAGTCAGAATGGAAGTTTGTTCATTAAGCTAAGTTGAACGAAAGCTAAAAAGGCAATGAACAAATACAGGTACGCCAAAGCGACCAACTGTTTTGATAATGGTTTCATGGGTCTTAAGTTTTAGTGAGACCATTTGATTATCAGCACTTTATCATCAGACAGATGCGAGCACTGAAGAATATATAAATTCCGCTGCAAAGTTACAACACCTTGAGCTTAGCTTGGAATAGTCATATTAGTAGAGTACAACAAGTTCTTGATTATTAACAAGCTATTCAGGAAACTTGACGCAAGTTCTTGATATAGTACAATTAATTTTCTACTAAAAATCTAACGAAAACATGGATTAGTCCAAGTGCTTTTGACTCGTTTTGACACTCAAAGCGGCTAATTCATACTCAACAACCGTATTTTAGCATGAATCTTTTTAATGTTTACCCGCTTTATGACATCGAGCCCGTTCGGGCACAAGGCTCCGTATTGTGGGACAAAAACGGGGAACAGTACCTCGATTTGTACGGCGGCCATGCCGTTATTTCCATTGGCCATTCGCACCCTTATTATGTAGCCAAACTAACCGAACAATTACAACACATTGGGTTTTATTCTAACTCGGTCAAAATCAGCTTGCAAGAAGAATTGGCACAAAAACTCGGCGAACTGTCGGGGTATCCAGATTATAGCCTGTTTTTATGTAACTCCGGTGCAGAAGCCAACGAAAACGCCCTGAAGCTAGCTTCGTTTTATAACGGACGTAAAAAGGTCATTGCCTTTAAAAAAGCCTTTCATGGCCGGACAGCCGGAGCCGTGGCCGTTACAGATAACCCTGCTATTGTGGCTCCCATCAACTACAACGAGCACGTGAGCTTTTTGCCTCTCAACGACGTAGCAGCCCTCGAAGCAGCCATGAACGACGAAATCTGCGCCGTCATCGTAGAAGGCATTCAAGGCGTTGGGGGTATCAATGTAGCCTCCGAAGCTTTTTTGCAAGCGGCTCGTCGCTTGTGTGACCAACATGGCGCTTGCCTCATTCTGGACTCGGTGCAGTGTGGCTATGGTCGTTCGGGAAAATTCTTCTCGCACCAATACGCCAACGTTCACCCTGATTTGATGACCACCGCCAAAGGCATGGGCAACGGCTTCCCGATTGGTGGGGTGCTGATTGCTCCCAAATTCCAAGCCAAATTTGGTCTATTGGGTACCACCTTCGGAGGCAACCACTTGGCTTGCGCCGCCGCCGTGGCTGTAGTAGATGTGATTAAGCAAGAAAATCTCATCGAAAACGCCCTCCAAGTCGGCAATTACTTGATGGACAATCTAAAAGGCATGGAAGGCATCAAAGAGCTTCGAGGACGAGGATTGATGATTGGGATTGAGTTTGAGCAACCTGTTGATTACATTCGTGATACTCTACTCTTTAAACACCATATTTTCTGTGGCTATGCAGGCAAGCACACCTTGCGTTTGTTGCCAAGCTTGGCTCTCAAACAAGCCGAGGCTGACATTTTCTTAGAAGCATTGCAAGAAGTGATTCAGGTTACCGCCTAGCGAGTCCATCACTCAAGGCGGACGGCAAGTCTGATAGAATCGCAATTTACTAAACACCCAATTAAGAGGCATATTGCCCACTGTATCCATCCTAAACGACCCCACGGGGAGTCAAGAACTCATGAATCAATTTTTCTCTGTTCACGACGTACACAACCTTACCAGTTTGGTGCAAGAAGCACTCATTCAAAAGAAAGTTCCGTTTGCCGATAAGCACTTAGGCAAGAACAAAACCATCGGGTTACTTTTTTTTAATTCCAGTCTGCGGACTCGCCTAAGTACGCAGCGAGCAGCGCAAAACTTAGGGATGGAAGTAATCGTGATGAACGTCACTCAAGATTCGTGGGGCTTGGAGTTTGAAGATGGCGTAGTGATGAACGGCGACAAGGCCGAGCACGTCAAAGAAGCAGCTGCTGTGATTGGTCAGTATTGCGACGTGGTGGGCGTACGGAGCTTCCCCTCCTTGACCGATCGTGAGAAAGACTATTCTGAGCAGGTATTCAACCAGTTTAAGAAATACGTGGGGGTACCTCTTATTAGCTTGGAATCGGCTACACGGCATCCGCTTCAGTCGCTTACTGACCTGATTACCATTACCGAACACAAAACCAAGCCACGTCCCAAGGTAGTACTCACTTGGGCGCCCCACGTCAAGGCGTTGCCACAGTGCGTACCGAATTCGTTTGCCGAATGGATGAATGCCGCCGACGTGGATTTTGTGATTACCCACCCTAAGGGCTATGAACTAGCACCTGAGTTTTCGGGAAATGCCTACCTCACCCACGACCAACGAGAAGCCTTTGATGGCGCCGATTTTATTTATGCCAAAAACTGGTCGTCTTACACCGACTACGGCAAAATCTTGAGTCAAGACCCTGATTGGATGGTAACTACCGACAAAATGGCCTTGACCAACCAAGCCAAATTCATGCACTGTTTGCCCGTTCGGCGCAACGTGGTGGTTGAAGACGCCGTGATTGACTCGCCCAACTCGATAGTGGTACAACAAGCCGCCAATCGGGTGTGGGCAGCGCAGGCCGTACTCAAGCGCATGTTGCTCCACCAAATGAAACAACAATCACCGTATTTGTTTTAAAGGTAAAAGTTACCCATCAAGAGGTGTAGAACAAGTAAGTCAAACGTGTCCAAAAAGAGAGTACTAGTGCTCCCTTTTGCGATGAAAAGAAACAATAGCTGAACTTGTTCTGCACCCTGAAAAATAGGTTAGGCGTATTGTTGAAAGAAGATTGTATTACCAACAATACAACAAATACGACCGAAGCGACAGACTTAATAAGGTATAATTTCTTCTTGATAATTACAAAACACTATTCCATTAAACTATTCTACCACCGAGTATCACATCATCTAAAACTCTGTGAAACTCAGTGGATTTTTAACCTTTGTGTTACTCCGTGGTAAAATATAATATCAATTTTTTTACTTTTACCTACTAATCAAAATAAGCATAATATTCACTAAAGAATTTTCGGATATTTTAAATGATATGCTACTTTAAAATTTAAACATTATGCAAACAAATCCGAAAGTGTTTATTTCCTATGCATGGGAAAGTGATGAATTAAAAGATTGGGTCAAGAACTTAGCAATTAAATTACGAAATAATGGGATAGACGCTAAACTTGACCAATGGGAAGTCTTACCAGGCGACCAAATGCCTTACTTCATGGAAAAGTCAGTTAGAGAAAATGACTATGTGCTTCTAATTTGTACACCTAAGTATAAGACAAAATCTGAAAATAGAATTGGCGGTGTAGGTTACGAAGGAGATATTATGACGGCTGAAGTGTTACAGAATGCAAAACATCGGAAGTTTATTCCAATATTGCAATCGGGAGATAAAGACAATTCTGTTCCATCATGGCTAAAAGGTAAATATTTTATTGATCTTTCAAATCAAACGCATTTTGAAAAAAATTTTGAAGACCTACTAACTACAGTTTTTAACATTAGAGAAGTTGCACCAACAATCGGTCAAATCCCAAATAAATTTCAAAAACAAGTTGTCACTAACTTGGAAATTCAACAACCTGAACAAGAAATTAGAATTAAAGGAATTGTAGTTGATGAAGTAACTCAACCATTAAATGATGGTTCAGGAGGAAGTGCTTTATATAAAATTCCTTTTGAACTTAATAAACGACCCAGTTCTGAATGGATAGGTTTATTCATTCAATCTTTTAATCGACCACCTGAATTTACTTCAATGCACAGACCAGGCATCGCTTCGGTTTATGATAATAAAATCTATTTAGACGGAACAACAATAGAAGAAGTTGAACGATATCATAAGAAGACATTAAAATTAGCAGTTGATATAGCAAATAGGACTTATTCCCAAATTCAAGCTAGGAGAAAACAAGAAGAAGAAGAAGAAAGATTAAGAAAAGAACAGCACCAAAAGAAAATTGATGACATAAGCAAACGAATCAGTTTTGATGACTAATGGCGTACAACATTTAATATTGAAAGACAACGGCTTTTTGTCATTAATGCACTTTCAGTGGCAGATAATCCTGACCAGTAGAATTAAATCATAAGTTTTTATATCCTTAGCAGCACTTAACAGAAGGAACAATAAAACAGCCACGTTGACAATATTTTCCAGTTCAACTAACTCTGAAACTTCCCGCACCCTTATAAACGTTATTGTACCATACGATTTAGTTGAATACCTCAACCCCTCTCGCTCATGTTTGTTTCTGCCATCGAAAAAGTTGATTTGTTTACCCGTCCTATTCATTCCATCATCCGAAATTATGGAACCAACGAGGCCTCACCTGGCAGTGCCACGCTTTTTTTTGTGAACGAACAAGCCTGCGCCGTCACGTGTAAGCACGTAGTGGAGCTTATTCTGAATGCAGAGGCGATTCATCAAAACTACCAGAAGTTCAAAAATGAGGCGGCAGCGCTGTCTAAAAATGGTGAATATTGGCAACGCATGGCTCTTTTAGAAGCTAAGTACGGGTATCGTTCGGGGGTGATGGTTCGGATCAAGAACAACTTCTATAATTCGGTTGTGAACTTTTCAAAACTCACCATCCACCTACATCCCGTGTATGACTTGGCTATCATTCGGTTTGAAAATGCCTCTAACCATCTGTATGCAGGCCACGCCGTTTTTCTCAAAGACAGCGCTCAGGCCAAGCAAGGCAAATACCTCTGTCGTTTGGGCTATCCTTTTCCAGAGTTTACTAACTTTAAATACAACCCAACTTCCGACGACATTGAGTGGACCAACATCGGCAACCCAGCCACCCCTCGCTTTCCGATTGACGGCATTATTACTCGTCATTTATCTGACAATCAAGGTATTTGGGGGCTTGAAATGAGCACACCCGGACTTCGAGGGCAGAGTGGCGGACCGCTTTTTGATGAACACGGCATTGTGTATGGGATGCAAAGCTCCACCAAGCACCTCCATTTGGGCTTTGACCTGCACGACATCACTGTCAATGTCAATGGCGTGCCTACCACCGTATCTAACTATCCGTTCTTACACGTAGGCCAGTGCATTCATGTCGAGGTAATCAAGTCATTTTTGAAGCAAAATGGCGTCAAATATTACGAAGCCTAAGGCTGCTTACCCGAATTTCTGAACGCCGATTCAAATGCCTCGCCTGCTTCTAAGCGCTTTACTAAAGCCAACAGCGACTGTTTTGCCCCCTTCTGAAGCCACCAAGCTACGGCTTTACCAGCAGTGAGGTAGGCTTTTAGTTGTTGATAATAATTACCAGCAAAGAAATTTCGAGAAGAGCTTAACCCCTCTAAACGGGGGGCTGTTTTGCCGTTTTGGGTGTAGGTAAGCCATTGTTTCTGAAATACTTGATAACGCCATGAAACATGGGGGGTACTGAATCGGTAGTCCACCATCAGGGCGAGCCCTTCATCAAACCAAGCAGGAATCTGCTGCGACGACACCCACCAGCCTAGCCTTCGGTAGAGCTCTTCGTGCATCATTTCGTGTGCCAGCACATCGGCATTCCATTCATGCAGCACAATCCACGAGCCAAAAGGGCTACGAATGTGTGCGCCAACGGCATCGCCTTCCAATGCAAAATTACCGAATGGAGAATAGCCATGACCCGCAAAAATAATAGGACAATCTCCTACCCTACTCCCCCACAGGCGCCTGACTCGGCCCCGTGCTTCTGCTACTCTTTGAAAAAACGCCGAATCCATTGAATGTCGCCGAGCGGCATTGGAGTTGAAGTGCATCTCTTGAGGAATCCAGATATTGGGTTGAATCTCCACATAGCCCCTCCAGCCAATAGTCTGGCAACGCCACACTTGCGGAAACCACCAAAGATAAGCAATCGGAACAGCCAGTACAATCAAGCCAATGCGTAGCCAAAAACGTTTTTGCTTCATTTTTTTCAAACAACTCCCTCCGTTCTAAGGTTCTTTCAAGAGCAGAATATTACCGCTAGCTCATCGGATTAGCAATTTACTCAACTTTTATTCCAATGCCCCAATCCTGTTTAATAGTTGGTGCTGGTTTGGCAGGACTAACCGCCGCTTATTACCTTAGCCAACAAGGCCATCCAGTTACGGTGTTAGACAAAGGCAAGGGCGTCGGAGGGCGGCTGGCCAGCAAGACCATCGCTGGAGCTCGCTTTGACTACGGCGCTCAATACTTTTCTGCCAAATCACCCGAATTTCAGCACTTGGTCCAGCAATTGGAGCAAGCAAAGATAGTAAGTGCTTGGCGTCCTAACCCATCGTTTAGTAATGACCGCTACATTGGTAATCACGGTATGAGCAGTATCGCCAAACAATTGGCGAAAGGGCTTCAAGTCCATACAACAGAAAAAGTCATTCTTTTACAAGCGATTGCTACAGGTGTAAGGGCCACCACGGAGTCGGGTAATACATATGAGGCCGACCAATTGGTCTTGACGATGCCTGTACCCCAAAGCCTCGCCTTGTTGACACAAAGCCAGTTAACGCTTAGCTCCGAAGTGGCCTCAGCCTTATCGGCTATTGACTATGAGCCGTGTATTGCATTGATGGTGGCGCTTCGTGGTCCAAGCCAATTGCCAGCATCAGGAAGCGTTACCTTGGAGCATTCGGCTATTGCTTGGATAGCCGACAATTTCAAAAAAGGAATCTCGCCGCTGCCTAGTGTCACCATTCATGCCAATGCTACCTTTAGTCGAACACATTTTGATGACCCGCTAGAGCAAACCACTCAACGACTCCTTGCCGAAGCCGCTCCTTGGCTACCAGAAGAAGTCTTCTCCGACTATCGCATACATCGGTGGCGTTATAGTTTGGCGCACCAACGGCACCCAGCACCCTATCTACTGGAGCATTTACCCTTTGCTGTCTATTTTGCAGGCGATGCTTTTGGCGAAGGCAATGTAGAGGGCGCTTACTTATCTGGCAAAGCAGTCGCAGAATCTATCCAAAAATTACCATAAATTTTATGTTTTTCCGTTTTTACATGCAACCCTTTTTCAAACCTACTGGTCTAAGCTATTGAAAACCCAATTTCGAGCATTCGGAACTATGAAAAAAACGTCGTTATTGTTTTTGACTTTTGTGCTGTTGTGGATTACTTCCTGCAAAAACACACAAGACGTTACTCCCGATGATCCTGCTTCTATTGATGATTTCTCGACAGTGCCAAGTGCTGTAGTAGAAGCCATCAAAACTACTTACCCCGAAGCAACCAATTTAACTTTTTCAGAAATTGAAAAAAACAAAGTTTGGGATTCTCAGTTTTCGTTAAGTGCTATTCCTCAAGAAGCCAAAATTGATGTAAAAGGCAATATTCTTGAGATGTATTCTGTAGCAGCTACCAACTCTACCAGTTCAACCGACGGTGGAACGGTCACCTTGCCTGCTGCTGCCGAAGCATATATCACTAAAACCTACGCTGGCTACAAAATAGTAGCCTCGGGTCAAGGCGAATACAACAAAGTAAAAGCCTACAAAGTCACGCTTCGGAACGACAAAGAAGAAGTTACCATCATTTTTGATGAAAAAGGTACTGTCTTGATTGAGTTTAAAGCGACGATTTCTAATCCGACTAATCCAGAGACTCCTAAGTCATACCCACTTGTCAAGGCAGATGACCTAACCGAGGCGATCAATAAGTACCTCAAAGACAACGGCCTAGCCTTTGCCAAAGGCGTTGTAACTATCGACAAAGACAACAAGAAAACGTACTACATTGTAGCAACCAAAGGTACTACGATATATGAGTTGACTTTTGATAACGACAGCAAACTCACTAAGTCAAGTTCATACACGCCGCCACCAGCCCCAACTGCCATCAAAGCCATCAGCGAATTACCTGCTGCGGCAGTTACTTATTTAGCTGGCTATACGTTGGTAAGCGGTACGTTAGTAGTAGATAAGAACGGAAAGAAAACCTACACCGTAGTTGTCACCAAAGACGGTAAGAAATACGAAGTGAGCTTTGATGGTGACGGTAAAGTGCTTCGCAGTACGTTTGTGCCACCTTCACCACAGGTTATCAAGTCGGCGAGTGACCTACCTGCTACCATTGCTACATATCTGAAAGACTACAGTTTTGTAACAGGTTTGTTGTACTACGACAAGCAAGGCAACAAGCTCTACGACGTAACAGCTACCAAAGGTGGTATTACTACTTACTTTACCTTCAATGCCGATGGCAAAGTACTTAGCACAATCATCATGCCCAAAGAGGTGAAATCAACCAGTGATTTGCCAGAGGTAGTAGCTAAGTATCTAAAAGACAACGGTTATACCCTTGTGAAAGGAGTCATTGTATTTGACAAAGATGGGAAGCAAACCATCACAGTGTCGGCCAAGAAAGACAGTGATACTTACGAACTTGTATTTGATAACAGTGGTAAACTCGTAAAAGCCACAAAATATCCATCCCTTCCATCCATTCAAGAAAAATCGCTGAGTAGTGGCGACGTCCCCAAAGTCATCGTAGAGTATCTCAATAATACCTACAAGACTTGGACGTTTATGAAAGGAATTGCGTCATCGTTGAATGGAAAAGTTACTGGATACATCATCGTCATTCAAGTGAATAGCGACCTTTACTATTTGTACTTCGACGGCGAAGGGAAGTTTCAGGCCGCTAAGAAAGGATAATCCCAAAAAAGAAAGTTAATTCCTGCTGAATATCACAAAGTGCGTAGGCAATCAGCCTACGCATTTTTGTTTTAAGTGACATAACACTATCAACATTTATAAATTGTGTGGGCGTATAGCATACGCCCACACCCTAATAAGGCATGGGGGACGTATGCCATACGCCCCTACATCCACTAAACTGATTTGGTTACTCACGTTGAGTAATTCGATTAGCCTAAATAGAAAAAGACCGCCTTATAAGCAGTCTTTTTCTATGATGAAAAGTACGTATCTGAACAAATTCCATCAGCCGTTCACTTAGTCCTTCCTGATTTGGCAATAACATACTGTTCAGAGCAATAAATGCTGACTATCACCCTCATCGTGGGCACACTATCTTGTAGAACGTGTAATAAATATTGATGGAGGTGTAGTAATACATATCCTTTTTGGTTTGGTCTTGCTGCTTAAGTTGCACGCCAGGCGTCACACTGTTGTCGCCCCAATTATCCAAATAGTCTGTAAATGTTTTGCGAGTTCCAAACTCAAATGCCCAACTCCAAGGGCCTTTCCATTGCATTTTTAAACCAATGCCAAACGGCAGCGCCATGCTATTATTACCAAAACTGGCGGTACGGGGTTCTTTTGGATCAAAATTGATAAAAGACACGCCACCAAACACATAAGGTGTCCAATTTTTTGCTTTGGGAGAATTTTTAAAATTCAAAAAGTTGTATTCAAGGTTGGCTCCTGCTTCAAAAATTGAAGTATGAAAGCTCATTCCTCTAGCATTGTTGAAGGGGTCGTTGACTTGCTTATCATCTGCAAAAATCTGCCCATACATAAAATTAGCCTTGAGCGAAACGGCTCTGCTCACATTATATCGAAAAAAGGCATTGCCTCCAGGCCGCAGAAACGACGGATGAAAATTGGGAGAAATATCCCCTTTGTAATGCAACATGCCTACTCCTCCGCCCACTTCTATCTTTTGAGCGTAGGTTTCAGCTACTAAGAGGGTGGCTCCTACAAGAACGATTATTTTTTTGAACATATCGGAGTGCTTAAACAGCAATTGGTAATGTGTATATGTTTTGTCGATAGACAACAAGTATGCTTTACTGCTACTGGTTGGTAGTCAGCTAACAATTATTAGACCAAAAACTACTGTTGAAGCAAGGCCATGAATTTCTTTATTCTCGGCCAGGGCATTTTACCTTGCCTGCAATGATGTAGCGCAGTTGAATAGTGCTAATCAAATAAGCATCTTTGTGTGTACTAGTGCCTCTGATATTTCCAAAAATATCAGTCGGAAGTGGTTGAGCAAAAGGATCTCCGTTGGCAGGAAAACCAAAGTTGTTAACCAGATAATTCCGAACGTTGGCTGTACGGTCACCGCCTGAATAGGCTGCGATTTGTTCGAGCGAGCGGTTTGACATAGCACGAGCCAAATCGCTTTCTAAGTCATTAGGATTGGGGTAGTTACCGCCTGTGTCGTCTAGGTAGTCCGTAAACGTTATTCTAAAGCCTAATTCGGCAGCTATATCAAAACGATTATTAAGCTTATACCGAACGCCAATACCCATCGGCACAGCCAACTGCACTAATGAATAGGGCGTAGCATATCCGGGCAGACCTTGTCCTTCGGTACGGAGTGGCTTAAGGTCGGTCCAGGCTCCACCAAAGTCAACGGGGGCTTTTGCTTCTGGGTTATGTGCAAAAACGGCTACTCCCCCAAATAAGTAAGGAACCAACTTGGTACGGAACTGGAAATTTTTGCCTCCGTTTACCAAATCATATACGCCCAAAATAGACAATTCTTTTACATCGTTTCGGAAATGCAGGTTTCTTAAAAACAATAGCTGTTTAGTAGCATCATTCTTGAAGTTATAATCATCGCCAAACAAGCGAATCCACGTAAGACCAATGCGAGCGCTGAAGCGTTGAGAAAAATGCCGAGTATAAGAGGCGGTAGCATTCCAACGAATATTACTAAGCGCTGGCAAGACTTGCCGATAGCTAGCAAACTCACCGTAGTAATTGGCGTGTCCTCCACCGATGGATACCACCGAATAGGGTGTAAAGTTTTGGTTTTTGCGACCTGAACTAGATGACAGTTTCTTGAAAAAATCAAATTGAGCTAATGATTCATGCCCAACACTACACAGCCCTATGCACAAGGCAAATGCTACCAAACGGATTTTCATGTTTGTTAAATTTTCTTAAAATCGGGTGCAATTTACAGACTAACGGTGAAATTTTAGTTTTGTTTTATCCAGATTCAAAAATCCTCTTTACCTGTGCCTTACCAATTCCGAATATCTAAGCCCCAATTAAGTTTATTTCGGAGGGTATTGAGGAATCGGTCATCGGGCATTTTTACCAATCTGGCTTTAAAGTTTTCTTTCCGAATAGTAATAGGCAAACTACCTTCCACGATTCGAGAACGAGAATCGAGTGAAACCAGAAAGCTTCGACTACGGCTCTCTACCTCCATTGTAATCACACTGGTGTCTTCTACAATCATGGGGCGTACGTTGAGGTTGTGCGGACTAATAGGTGCCACCACAAAACTCTGCGAGTGGGGCAACATAACTGGCCCACCTACGCTCAAGCAATACCCTGTAGAGCCTGTGGGTGTAGAAACTAGCAAGCCATCAGCCCAATAGGAGTTAAGAAACTCTCCATTGATGTGGGTATGAACCACAATCATCGACGAGGTATCGGTTTTGGTGATAGTACATTCGTTTAAGCCAAAATTCAGGCCATCAAACAAGTCCCGTTCGGCTTCGAGGTGTACCAACGACCGCTCATCTATTACGTAATCTCCTTCAAAAAGGATAGCTAACGTCTCTACAAGCTCACTTGGCGCCACCGTTGCCAAAAAACCTAAACGGCCAATATTAACCCCCAAAATAGGTATTTCTTTTGGTCCTACTTGGGTAACTGTATCAAGAAGTGTGCCGTCGCCACCTAAGCTGAAGATAAAGTCGGTGGCATTGAGTTCTTGGCAATTAGTATAGGTGCCATTGTAGGGATGCTTAACACCTCCATCACGAAGCATCTCAAAATAAGAGGCAGATAGTTGAACCTCCACATGACGACGAGCCAACTCGTCGAACATGGCTTGTATAAAAGGTTTGGCTTGTTCGTTGAACTGCCGTCCGTGGATGGCGATTTTCATTAAAACTCTAAGTATTTAAGAAGCATATCGAGGCGCTCACGGTCAGGGTTTTCGATGGGGTCGCTCCCATAGACGGTTATCACGTCGTACCCATAGCGCTCAAGCGTAGCTACTACTGAGGTCACTTCTCGGCGATTTAACTTTAAGGTAAGTGTACTGGGGGCTTCACCATCTAGCGAGCCATCTGCAAAATAACTACTGATGATTTTGGCATCATTTGACTCAACCAAACGGCTGATTTCGGTAAGAGAATAGTCACGATGTTCGATTTGGAGTACTACAATAGCTCCTTTTTCTTGTAGGCCCAGTGAGTTGGCTAATTGTCGAAGTAATTGATTGACAGGAATGGTTCCTGTAAACTGCCGATTTTCATCTAGCACAGGCAACACATCGAGTGATTGTTGCTGTACAATTCCCACTAGTTCGAGCAGGTGTTGGTGTTGAAGCGCAAATACTTGTGCATGAGTAGGCTGGATTTCGGCCAAGCGAATGGCACCATCGTCCACATCCAACATCAAATTTTCTTCGATAATACCTCGGTATTCGCCGTTTTCGACCAGAGCCAATTGTCCCACTCTGAATTCCTCCATCCAGTCGAGGGCCTTGGCCACGGAGTCTTGTGGCTTCAATGCCGGGAGCATCGGGTCTATTAGTTCGTCTGCTATCAAAATCGTGGTTGGCTTAGAATAGAAATTAGACTAATAGACAAGAGGTTGAAGATTTTTTACGTTTGCAACTTATCTATTTACTCTTGTCCACTAAATTTTATACTTCTACTAACTTGGTTTTCAACAGAAAACGTTCCAAAATCTGATTAAATTGCGCTGGATGCTCCATCATGGGTGCATGACAGCATTTATCTATAAACCAAAGTTCAGAATTTTTAATTAAATGATTAAAGTCATGCCCCACCGACGGCGGCGTAATGGTGTCGTTTAAACCCCAAACCAACAACGTAGGCACTTCAATTTGATAGAGGTCTTTGGCTACGTTATTCCGCTGTGCCGACTTGGCAATTTGCACAATATTCATAGCTTTTGGAATACTATTCGTACTCTCAAAAACTTCATCTACTAACTCTTTCGTGGCTGTTTTAGGGTCGTAAAAGGTATATTCTACCCGTTCTTTCACGTAATCGTAACTTCCCCGCTTTGGATAAGAGCCACCCATTGCGTTTTCAAATAGCCCAGAGCTGCCTGTCAGCACCAAGCGCTTGACGTTGTATTGGTGCTTGAGTGTGTAAAGCAAGGCAATATGACCACCCAACGAATTGCCCAACAAAGTGAGCTCATTTAAGGCTTTAAATTCAATAAAGCGTTCAATAAATGCCAACAAACCTTCTAAGCCTGCCTCTCGAATGGGCATTTCGTAAATAGGCATCAACGGAATTACAATTCGATATTCTTTTGAAAAATGGCTTATTACTCCCTCCCAATTACTGAGAGCGCCAAACAGTCCGTGGAGCAGCAACAGGGTTTCGCCGTTGCCTTCATCAATATACTTAAAGTCGTTTTCTTGCTTAACCTGATAATTCATAAATTGGCTTTGATTTGGTAATCATACACAAAGAAAAGCATTTTCCCAAAAACCGAATGTATTTTAGCTGACAGTTTAACTATTTTTTGATTTGGTTGTTATAAACAAAACAAAGTTACTACTTGCATTATGGCTTACACTACTGTGATTATTGGGGCTGGAATGGCCGGGTTGAGCTGTGCCAAATACCTCCACGACAAAGGCATTTATGCTACCATTTTAGAAGCGTCAGACGCCGTAGGCGGACGTGTTCGTACCGACGTAGTGGATGGATTCACCCTAGACAGAGGCTTTCAAATATTACTAACAGCCTATCCAGAAGCCCAAAAACTACTTGACTACCAAGAACTTAACCTTAAAACATTTCGTTCAGGAGTCTTGATTCGTCAAGGGGCTCGCTCTATCAAAATGGCTGATCCGTTCAAAGAAGCGTCTGCCGTGATGAGCACGTTGTTTTCGCCAGTGGGGAGTTTGGCTGATAAGCTCCGAGTGTTGCGTTTGGCCATGAGCGTCTCTGACCAACCCGACGAAGAATTCTTCAAAAATAATTCTTCAGATACCTTGAGTTTTTTGAAAGAATACGGTTGGAGCAATCGAATGATTGAAAATTTCTTTACGCCTTTTTTTGGAGGAGTCTTTTTGGAGAACGAACTCGCTACTTCGTCTAGCTTTTTTGAGTTTGTGTTTAAACAGTTTTATGCTGGCGAGGCAGCTATTCCGGCTAAAGGAATACAGCAGATTCCTAACCAAGTACTTAGCAAAATCCCCCGTGCACAGCTACGGCTCCATACCAAAGTTACACAGCTTAGTGACAACAAAGTAACCTTAGCCACTGGCGAGGTTATGTATGCCGATGCGATTGTACTGGCTACTGATGCGCACCAAGCCGCCTTGCTTTTAGGAAAAACTCCACAACGAACCTTTACTACTACTACCTGTACTTACTTTGCAGCCGACCGCTCGCCACTGAGCGATAACATGCTTGTAGTCAACACCAACCGCCAGTCGGCGGTGCATAACCTTTGCGTACCGAGCGATATTGCCCCTGACTATGCTCCAGCTGGCAAGGCATTGATTTCGGTAAGTACCCAAGGGCTTCGGCATTATGATGAGGCCGAACTTACCGCCCAAATCAAAAAAGAATTGGTCGAATGGTACGGTAGCGAGGTCAATCAATGGCAGCATTTGCGCACCTATCATATTCCAGAAGCACTTCCAGCATTTCTACCCAACGCTGCAATGGCACCACTGCAATTGTCAAAAACACTCTATCAATGTGGCGACCAAACGGCCTACCCGTCGCTCAATGCAGCTATTATGACGGGGCGTCAGGTGGCAGAAATGATTTTGGGTGAAGTCTAATTACTTGGCAAAGGCGAAATGCTTAGTTTCGCCTTTGTTTTACGCTCCATAACTATGTTCATAATCTCGCATCGAAGTCCGAATCACTTCGTGTGCATGTTCACGCCCATACACGGCGTCAATGTCCACAACGTTGGTTTCGCCTGGGATTGCCTTGTAAGTCAAAAAATAATGACGCAACCGCTTCAAAATACTTTCAGGACAATCTGAAATATCTTTCCATTTACCATACAGCGCATCGTTTTTGAGGACTGCAATGATTTTGTCGTCGGCTTCGCCTTTGTCAATCATACACAAGCCCCCAATCGGGATCGCCTGTAAAAGGAGGTCACCGTGAGGGATTACTTTTTCGGTTAGCACCAAAATATCCAAGGGGTCGCCATCGCCTTCGGCTACGTTTTGCTTGGTGAGCGCCGAGGCCAATTGGGCAATTTGCTCACCACAATAAGTGCGAGGCACAAACCCATACAAAGCCGGAACGATGTTAGAATATAACTGAGGTCGGTCAATTTTTAAATAGCCCGTTTCTTTATCAATCTCATACTTTACCGTATCGGTGGGTACAATCTCAATAAATGCTGTTACAACTTGGGGGGCTTGCTCTCCAATCTGGATACCATGCCACGGATGTGCTTTAAATTGAGGAGGCATTTTGCGATGGTTTTCTGGTTTTTATTTAGTATTTTACCGAGACCTTTTGATACTGCTAAGGTATTGGCTTTCAAATTACGTTAATCACCCTCAACTACTTTTGCTTATGGAAGTTATTCTTACGCCTGATGCACCTACCCCTCGTGGGCATTATTCTCAGGCCATCGTGCACAATGGGCTTGTGTATGTGTCGGGTATTTTACCAATTGATATTTCTGGAAACAAATTAACGCACGACTCACTGGAAACGCAAACGGCTCAAGTACTTTCAAACCTCAATGCCATTCTCAAAGCTGCGGGAAGTGAGCCAGCCAAAGTACTAAAAACCACGGTATATATCACAGACGTCAACCATTGGGGACGAGTGAACACCATGTATGCAGCATTTTTTGGAGAGCATCGCCCGGCTCGTTCTATAGTTCCTATCAAAGAACTCCATTTTGGTTTGCAAATCGAGCTTGAGGCTATTGCAAGCCTGTAACACTATTTTAATTACTGTTTCGCTCATGGCCATAGCAAGCCCAATTTGCTGTTTATCAGTCAGATAAACACACCAAGTTAGAAATAAACGTTCCTTAAAAAGTCCTATGGTCTCCTCATTTGCTTTCCCTCAATCAATTCCGTACATTTGCGGTCTGATTTTCAGCGAAATTGCTTCACCGTGAAAGAAAGTATTGATTTAGGCAATTTGCCGAAGCACATCGCCGTTATAATGGATGGTAACGGAAGATGGGCCAAAAAGCAAGGCGTAATTGACCGAGTATTTGGGCATCGGAATGCCCTAAAGGCCGTTAGAGAAGCCATTGAGGGATGTGCCGAGCTGGGTATAGAGTACCTGACACTCTATGCGTTTTCGACCGAAAACTGGTCTCGCCCTAAAGCCGAGGTAGATGCCTTGATGAGCTTGTTGGTAAAGACCATTCGAGATGAAATCCCCACCATGATGGAGAACAACGTTCGGTTGAGCACCATCGGCCATACTACCAGTTTACCCAAAGACTGTCAGAGAGAGTTACGAGAGGCCATAGAGCTAACTCGTGAAAATAAAGGACTTACCGTAATTCTGGCCCTAAGTTATAGTGGAAAATGGGATATTACACAAGCTACCCAGCAGATTGCTCGCAAAGTAGCCCAAGGTGTACTGAATCCGGCAGAAATTAGTGAAGAAACCATCGCTCAACACCTCAGCACAGCAGGAATTCCTGATCCTGAGTTGATGATACGAACCAGCGGTGAGATGCGGATTAGTAATTACATGCTTTGGCAATTAGCATATTCCGAACTGTATATTACCGAAATCTTGTGGCCTGATTTCCGAAAACCTCACCTGTACGAAGCCATCGTGTCGTACCAGCAAAGAGAACGGCGTTTTGGAAAAACCAGTGAGCAAGTAAAAGCATAAGTACTACCTGACAGAGGTCAGTTTTTGTTACCAACAAACTAAGTTTTACAATCATTTAGACCAGCCGCAAGGCGTCCATTTCCATAGACGATTAACCATGTGTGATTTGTTTTTGCTTCGGCATAGTGGGGTTTTTAATCAGCTATCTATGAAAAAACTTTCTATCGCTTTAGTCTTCTTACTGGCTATCCTCTTTAATGCCAATGCCCAAATCGGTGTGGGGCGTCGTCCTACCACCTCAACTTCGCAGCCTCAGTCAGAAGTCTTTGACTATGCAAATCCCAAAGAGTACATCATTGGCGGTGTAACCTCCAGTGGCTCAAAGTATTACGATGCCAACTCTATGATTTCTATCTCGGGGCTTCGTGAAGGCGACAAAATCCAAGTGCCTGGGGCAGCCATTAGCGATGCCGTAAAAAAGCTAATGGACCAAGGAATTTTGGAAAATGTTGAGATTTCGGCTACTAAAATTGAAGGTGATAAAATCTTCTTGAACATCCATCTCAAAGAGCGTCCTCGGCTTTACAAAATCTTGTTTTCGGGTATTAAAAAAGGCGAACAAGATGGCCTCAACGACAAAGTGAAGCTCATTAAGGGTAAAATTATTACCGAAACCTTGATTAAAAACGCCGAACTGGCCATTAAGCGGTATTTTACTGAAAAAGGTCACCTCAACGTAAAAATCAAAACCATTCAATTAGCCGACTCTGCACGAGGCAACAACGCTGCGCTGCGCTTTATTATAAACAAAGGTGAAAAAGTAAAAATCCATCAAATCATTATCAATGGTCGCACCGAAATGGAAGAAGGGTTGGTGCGTCGAAAAATGAAGGGAACCAAGCAAATGCGCTTTGGGCGAATTTTTACACCTTCTAAGTTTATTCCGAAAAAGTTTGATGAAGACAAAGAAAAGCTCATTGAGTTCTACAATAAAAAGGGGTATCGTGATGCCCGTATTGCTTTTGATACCGTTTATGCTCACGACAACCGAACCGTTGATGTAGTCCTCAACCTCGAAGAAGGTCGAAAGTATTATTACCGAAGTATCCGATGGGAAGGCAACTTCATTCGTCCCGACTCGGTACTTAATGAAGTTCTCAACATCAAGAAAGGTGATGTATATGATACAGAAGAGTTGGCAAAACGCATCAATGGCATTCCTCAAAACGACGTTAGCTCTCTCTATATGGACGATGGTTACTTGTTCTTCCAAGCCGAACCTGAAGAAGCCGTTATTGAAAACGACTCGATTGATTTGGTGATTCGGATTTCGGAAGGAAAACAAGCTACTATCAACAAGATTATCCTGAACGGTAACACCAAAACCAGCGACCACGTAGTAATGCGTGAAATCCGAACCTTGCCCGGTCAGAAGTTTAGCAAATCGGCCATTATTCGTACGCAACGAGAATTGGCTACACTTGGCTACTTTGACCCTGAAAAAATCGGTATCGTGCCGATTCCACACCAAGACGGAACCGTGGACATTGAATATACGGTAGAAGAAAAGCCTTCTGATCAGATTGAGTTGTCTGGTGGTTGGGGTGGTTATGTGGGTTTTGTAGGTACGCTGGGGGTTGTATTCAATAATTTCTCAGCCCGTAACATTGGTAATCTCAAAGCATGGCGACCATTGCCAGCTGGTGATGGGCAGAAAATGGCCGTTCGGTTCCAAGCCAACGGACAGCAGTTTCAGAACTACTCGCTCACCTTTACAGAACCTTGGCTAGGCGGCAAAAAGCCTAACTCATTCAGTATCAGTCTCAACAAGAGTGTTTATTACCCCTACAAAGGCGGTTATACTTCGTTGATTTATGGTAGTTCATTGAGTGAAGATGACAAAAATGCTCACTTCAATAGCTTAGGAATTACCTTTAGCTTGGGGCGCCGACTCAAGCGACCAGACGATTACTTCACCATGAGCAATGCCCTGTCATTGCAGTCGTTTGATGTATATAAACTATATCAAGGTTACTATCCTACCGGAAAGTCAACGAGTATTACGTTCAATACTACCATCTCTCGAAACAGCCTTGACAACCCTCAGTTTACACGCCGGGGCTCATCGTTTACGTTGAGTGCTACGTTTACGCCGCCGTATTCGATGTTTTCAAACAAAACTTATAGCGCCAACGACCCCGAAAAATACCGTTTGTTGGAATACCACAAGTGGATGTTTGACGCCAGTTGGTTTACGCCCATTTTCGGCAAGTTTGTCTTGCACGCTCGTGCCCACATGGGCTTCTTGGGTAGCTATAACAGCAGCTTAGGTATTGTGCCATTTGAGCGCTTTGTATTGGGAGGTTCGGGTATGGTTTACAACAACTTCCAGTTGTCTCGTGACATTGTTGGTTTGCGGGGCTACAAAGACCAAGTGATTGGACCACTCGACCGCAACAATACCTCAACGGGCGGGGTTGTTTACAATAAATTTGTAGCCGAATTGCGCTATCCCGTTTCACTAAACCCATCGGCCACTATCTTTGTGCTGAGTTTTATGGAGGCCGGTAACAACTGGGGCAGCTACAAAGAGTACAATCCATTCAGCCAAAAACGCTCGGCAGGTTTTGGCGCTCGTATCTTTATGCCTGCTTTTGGTATGATTGGTATTGACTGGGCGTATGGTTTTGACAAAGTGCCAGGCTATACAGGTACCGACAAGGCTAACGGTGCGCAGTTCCACTTCACGATTGGTCAGCAGATTCGCTAAGGTTGTACCACTGTTTGGTAAATCGTGGGTTAAATACCTAATAATCAGCGATGACGAACATCGTCAGTCCCTAATTAACAATTTTTAACACAACAAGCTAAGACAGATGTCGTTAATTGGTTCACAAAGGCAAATGGTAAGAGTGAAAAAATTATATCTTTTACTAACTTTGCTGTTTCTTTTGGTAGTACAGGCTGCGCAAGCACAAAAATTTGGGTATTTAGACATGGAGTATCTCATGGGTAAAATGCCTGAATATCAAACTGCCAAAGCCGAAATGAACAAATGGACGGAGCGATGGACGAAAGACATTGCTGACAAATACGCCGAGTTGGAGAAGTTGGAAAGAGCGTATCGGAACGAAGAAGTGCTCCTGACCGACGCCATGAAGCAAGAACGCCAAAAAGCCATTGCTGACAAAGAGAAAGAAGTGAAGGATTTCAACAGCAAAGTATTTGGGTTTGAAGGGCTGCTTTATCAAAAGAAAGCCGAAATAATCAAACCGCTGATGGACCAAATTGATAAGGCCGTTCAGAAAGTAGCTCGGCAAAAACAATTGATGTTTTTGTTTGATAAATCAAGCGAAGGAACCACGATGGTATATACCGACCCTCGCCACGATTACACCGACTATGTGATGGAAGAACTCGGCATCAAAACAGACTTAAACAAAGAAAAAGAAAATCAGACACAAGCCGCTGATAAACCCCCTGTACCAAATAACCCAACCCCTAACACACCGTCGAAAAGACAAACGAAAAATTAACAATCACGAATCAAAATGAAAACTAAATTTTTTGTAGTGCTTTTGTCAGTTTTGGCATTGGCAAGTTTCTCGTCACAAGCTCAGACTTCAGCACTGAAAATTGGCTATACGAATATAGATGTTCTTCTTAACGGAATGCCTGAAAGTAAGCAAATTGAAGCCGATTTGAAAAGCACTCAAGCGCAATATGAGAAGTTGTTTCAGGCTAAAGTAAAAGACTTTCAAGACAAGTTGGCTATTTTTGAGAAACTTCCAGCAAATACTTCAGAAGTAATCAAGGCCGACAAAGAAAAAGAATTGCAAAGCTTGCAGACTCAAATCCAAGAGTTTCAGAAAAACTCACAAGAAGATTTGCAAAAGAAGCAACGCCAGTTGTTAGAGCCTGTATTGACCAAAATCCAAGGAGGTATTGATGCCGTAGCGAAAGAAAACGCATTCTCTTATGTTTTCAATACTGCTGCTTCTGCCGAAGGAATGCCGTTCTTGTTGTTTGCTACTCCAGAGAATGACATTACGGACTTAGTTTTCAAGAAATTAGGTGTAACACCTCCAGCCAAAGATGCTGCCAAACCAGCCGCTTCGACACCTGCCCCTGCTAATACGCAGCCTAAGAAGAACTAAGCAAAGTTGGGATTGGATAGATTCCATTGACCGAAACATCAAAAAAAAGCGGAAGATGACTCTTCCGCTTTTTTCTTTGGATATCCATCCAAATTATTCATCCCATAGGTTTTGAAGGGTATAGTCTGAGCCTTCTAAGCACCAAAAGTCACCTTTGATATAACGGTTATGGAGGTCAAGTTGGCTCATAGTGGTCAGTTCTTCGGAAGTTAAGACGATGTCGGCAGCAGCTAAGTTTTCGATAAGACGAGCTTCACTGACTGTCTTAGGAATAACGCAAATACCCGAGTTAATAGCCCAAGCCAAAATCAATTGAGCCTTACTAATCCCTCTTGTTTCTGCTAATGATTGGATGGTAAGGTTTTCAAACAAGAGCGGTTCTCCTGCTGTTTTGCGGTTAGCAGGTCTATCCAACGAACCCAATGGCGCATAGGCCGTTAAGATGATTTGATGCTCGTCGGTGTAGGCTTTTAGCGTTTTTTGTTGCAAAAATGGATGAAGTTCTACTTGATTTACTTCGGGTTTTACACCTGTGGCATCCCAAATGGCTTGTATCTTTTTAGCACTAAAATTAGAAACGCCGATATGCTTCGTTAAGCCACTATCCTGAAGCTGAATGAGGCCTTTCCAGGTTTCGGCAAGTGGTACTTGGGTTAAACTAACTAAATCTTGAGCCGTTTCGGGGAAACCTTTGTGGTCAACTACTACGATGGGCCAGTGAATTAAGTACAAATCCAAATATCCTACTTGCAGGTCATCTAACGATTGTTGAAAAGCAGGTCGAATCTGTTCGGCACGGTGGCGATTGTTCCAAAGTTTTGAAGTAATCCAGAGTTCCTCCCGTTTTACTTCTCTTGCCTTGATAGCATCCGCTAACGCATCTCCAATTTCTTTTTCGTTTCCGTACAAAAACGCACAATCAAAGTGCCGATAACCTACCTCAATGGCCTTACGTACTACCCCATAGACTTCTCCTTTGGCCGATTTCCACGTTCCTAAGCCCAAAGCAGGCATCAAATCCCCATTACTGAGTTGAAAATAGTTCATAGACTTGTTTGGTTTATGCTGAAACAAAACAAGAGGTAAAAACCTTACCTCTTGCTTGAATAGTGTGCTTATTTGTACGGTTCGATAGTCTGGATACTGCCGTCTGGATTGTAGTGCAATTCTGTTACTTTCACATTTCGTAAATGGGTTTTACCCGTTAATTGTACATCGTGGTAGAATAAGTACCACTTACCGTTGACTTCTACGATGGAGTGGTGGTTAGTCCAGCCTTGCACGGGTTTTAGCACAATGCCTTTGTAGGTAAATGGTCCATAAGGGCTATCGCCAACGGCGTAGCAGATGTTGTGTGTATCGCCAGTTGAGTACGAGAAATAATATTTCCCTTTGTACTTATGCACCCATGCGGCCTCAAAAAATCGCTTATCGTTGTTATCTTCTTTGAGCAAGTTGCCTTTTTCGTCAAGGATTTTGACCTCTTTGACCTCTTCGGCAAAGCTTTTCATATCGGGTGCCATCTTGGCGATACGAGGCAAACGAGCTACTTCTCCTTTTTGGGGATTAGCTGTTTTACCGAGATACTTGTTGCCGTTCCAACGTTGGAGTTGACCGCCCCAAATACCACCAAAGTACATATAATAACTGCCATCGGTGTCTTTAAAAACGGCTGGGTCCATGCTATAACTGCCTTTTATGGGTTCTGGCTCGGCTTTAAACGGCCCAACTGGCGACTTGCTAGTGGCTACTCCAATCCGAAAAATATCTTGCTTGTCTTTTACCGGAAAGTACAGGTAATACGTACCGTTTTTGTAGGCTGCATCGGGCGCCCACATTTGACGGCCAGCCCACGGGACATCCTTGATGTCGAGAGCCACGCCATTGTCTTTAACGGGACCTCCGATTTTGTCCATTGACAAAATGTGATAGTCTTTCATGTTGAAATGGCCGCCCTCGTCGTCTTCTTTGGCTCCTGACTCAATATCGTGTGAAGGATAGATATAGATTTTGCCGTTGAACACATGCGCCGAAGGGTCGGCGGTATAGATATGCGACAATAAGGGTTGTGAAATCGGTTCTTTTTTCTTGGGTTGTTGTGCTACACACACGGCTGTGCTGGCTAAAATTGCCGCAACGGAGAGAAATTTTGACATTGGATTAGAGATTAATTGTCTGGGTTGAAAAGGTTGAACATTGTATATTTTGCCAAATCGTGTTACAAATGATGACTTATTTTTGACATGACCCAATTGGTACGAGCAGCCGAGACACCCGTACTGATACAGGTACCTTTACCTCGAAGTTCGTCCACAATGGTCTGAATAAAAGGCTGTTGGATATGCTTGGGCATCTCAAAGTGTAGTACTTCGTCGGGTTGGCCTTCTACTGACAATTGGATATGAAAATTACTAAAAAATGTAAAAGCCAGCTTGCCCTTGCTGCCATAAATGGTGGTGAGCTCATGTTCTGCATTGGGGGAGGTGTTAAAACACCAGCTACCTTGCCCTAAAACACCATTTTCAAACACAAATGAGCCCAGAACAATGTCTTCGGCAGGGTAATGGCCGGCTTGGTTAGAGGCAAAACCCTGTGCTTCTTTGATGGGACCCAATAGGTAATCCATCAAATCTAATTGATGCGAACCCAAGTCAAAAAAGTGCCCACCTCCTCCTACTTCGGGTAGCGTTCGCCAGTTTTCTTGGCCGTTACCTGCACCACTATTCGGTTGAAGGGCTTTGTGGACCTTGATGTCCACATAACGAACATCACCGATAACACCTTGCTCCAGCAACGCCTTCACCTTTTGGTATATAGCAAGTTCTCTGCGATAAAAGGCTACGTAAAGCGGTACTTGAGCTTGCTCACAAACGGCTATCATATCAAGGCATTCTTGATGATTGCGAGCCATCGGTTTTTCGACATAAACCGGCTTGCCTGCGGCAGCTACTTTATGGGTGTAATAGGCATGTGAATCGGGTGGAGTAGCAATGTAAACGGCATTTACTTGAGGGTCGTGTATGAGGGCATCGGCATCATTGTACCAAGTAGCTACCCCATGCCTACGAGCATAATCAGCTGCTTTTTCGGCATTTCGACGCATAACTGCCACTAAACTTGAGCCCTCGATGAGGTTCATGGCGGGCGCACTTTTTACTTCGCAGACATCGCCTACGCCAATGATTCCCCAGCGAACTCCGTTTTCAAACAGATTTGTATTCATTTAACTCTTTCTGGTCCTTGTTTAGCTGCACTTATGGGCAGCTTTTCTCCGATTTTTGTTTCACAGCATCCAAACGCAAGCTACGGGTTTTTCCGTATTGATGCGTTTGGCTTAACTAACAAGAAAGGCAAAAGTAATGCCTTTCTTGCTTCTAAACCTATTTTTATTCAAAGAATGGCACGCCTGGAGCTGCATATTTTTTCATGCCTTCTTCGTTGATTTCTACACCAATACCCGGTTTTTCTGAAAGGGGTATAAAGCTATTTTCAACCCATGTTCCATCATACGTTACAATTTCTTTGAACATAGGGTCTTTGTGGAAATAGATCTGCCATTCCAGAATCATGAAGTTAGGCACTGAGGCACATACATGGCAGGAGGCCATTGCGCCCAAGAACGAGGCTACCATGTGAGGCGCAAACGGCACGTAATACAAATTAGCTAAATTGGCTACTCGTTGGGCCTCACCCAAGCCCCCAACCTTCTGTAAATCAGGCATAATAATATCTACTGCTCCGATTTCAAACAGACGGCGAAAGCCATAGGCCAAATAGTGATTTTCACCAGCGCAAATGGGTGTGGTGGTTGAATCCGCTATTTTTTTGTAGGCTTCGGGATTTTCGGCAGGGATGGGTTCTTCGAGCCACATGAGTTTGAGGGGCTCAAGCATTTTTGCCACCTGCTCACCCGTAACGGCATCATAGCGACCGTGCATATCAGCACAGATGTCAATATTGGGACCTACGGCTTCTCGGGCGGCGGCCATTTGGTCGTACATTCGTTGCAACTCGGCAGGGCTGGCTGTCCAGTTGTAACGGTCATACTTATTGGGGTCGTTGGCTTGGTCGAGGTCAAATTTGATGGCGTTGAAACCCATTTTCTTGGCTTCGAGTGCGGCATTGGCAAAATCAGAGGGTTTGGGAAGGGTATTTTGATACAAGGCGGTATCGCAATACACCCTGATTTTGTCTCGAAACTTACCGCCAAGCAACTGATAAACAGGCAGATTGAGTGCTTTGCCTGCTAAATCCCAAAGAGCAGCTTCCACCGCCGACAACACTGCCACAAACATGCCTGACTGTGCGCCCTCAAAAAAGCCCGAACGGCGGATATCTTCAAAAAGTCGGTTGACGTTGAGGGGGCTTTTGCCTTTGAGTCGCAAGCCCATTTGTTTGACCAAATGGTAGGTACCTGGCGTAGCATCTACGCCTTCGCCATGCCCAATGATGCCTTGATTGGTGTAAATTTTCACAAACAAGCTGTGGCCGCTTCGAATATAGCCACACTTGATGTCGGTGATTTTGAGGTCTGAAGGAGCCGACCACTTGGGAGTTTTGTCAATGGCCTCTTCATAACCCTTGCCAAAACCGGTCAGTGTTGATAAGGAGGCCGCCCCTGCCAAGGCACTTTTGCCTAAAAACGAGCGCCGTGATGTAGAATTTTTCATCGTATTAATAGGTTTAGATAGGTTCTCTTCATTTGCCAAAAACTTTAAGTATCAGGTTATCAAAAAGTTTGATTAAGCACCCAGAAATCATAGCCATCTTAGTAGGAGTTGGTTTCCAGCAAGGCTCAGTTGTTTACCAAGTTCGGGTTTTGAGGTATTCCTGAATTTGTTCTTTCGGAACGGGGAGCTTGTCAATGTATTGATTAAGCCATTTTGAGAAATCCCGTTCGATTTCGTCAGACCAACGGGTGTCTATTTGCCCAGGAGTGTATTTTTGCTCACGCAGGCGCTGATGCCCAAACATATCACGTAAGCGTACGATTTCGGAAGTGGTAACGACTTTTTCGGCTAAATGGGGAGGAATAAAAATAACCCCTCCGTCCCGGCCGAGCACCACATCGCCCGGCATCACAGTAGCTTTACCGATGCGAGTAGGGCGGTTAATGCCAATCAACGTAGTGTTGAGTTCGCCAGCAGGGTTGTTGAGGTGATGCGAAGGGTGGTAGGTTCTGAAAAATGAGGTAAAACTGCCAATTTCTTTCAGACCATTAATGTCTCGCACCGCCCCGTCATAAACAATGCCGTTGCCTGTTTTGGCAAAAATGGAATTTCCTAAATTATCGCCAATAGTAGGGCCGTCTTCGTGTGCACCAAATTGATCCACCACATATACGTCTCCTTTGGTGAGCAGGTCAATCGTCCAGGCATTTTGAGACTTTACTCGTCCGTCCTTCGTATGGCCTTTATCGTCAATAACTCGGTGAATATCAGGCCGTCCGGGCACAAATGTAGCTGTAACGGCTCGCCCTACCAACACACTATCAGGATTTATCATCATAAAACCGTCGTCGTATTGGTGCTTAAAATTAGCTCCTTTTAGCACGGCCCAGGCTTCTTCGAGGGTAACGGCTTTCATTCGCTTCAGGATGGCATCAGGTACTTTGGGGCGTCCATCAGCGAATCGCTCTCCTTTCCATTCGGGGGTCAAGAAGATGAGTTCTTCTTTAGAAATCTGTTGTGCCCATGCACTTCCACACAAAACCCCAGCGAGTAGGGTCATCAGAATAATGGTCTTTTTCATTGGTTTATAAAGTTTAGAGAAGTAATGTACCTTTGAGTTGTTCTCGTTTATCAGGTTGGTTTTTAGGGTTTTCGGCTATACTGCTTGTAAACGAGATGGTTACTTTATTGCCATCAAATACACAGGTTAGTTTATCGCCGTGGATCGCTTCTACGTATTTGATATTGATTTGAAGGGTGTTCTCGTTTGTCCACGTACCCGTAGCGGCTAGGGTTGACGGAACAGGTTGGTTTCCACCCGTTGGCACAAAGAAGTTTCGTTTTTCGCCATTTTTCCCAACTTTCCACTGCTCCCAGCCAAAGCCAATTTTCTTGAATGAGTTTCCCTCGGTACTCACTCTGAGCACTCCCGCATCGTCAAACAAACCGAAGCCGATTTTAGAAATACCGTAGCTATTTTTTTCTACGTTAAACATTTTATCACTGTATTGGGCTTGGATTGCGGAGTGTGTTGCTCCTTTCGGGATGGGTAATGTCAACGCACTCAACTCTGCTTGCAAAGCGCTAAGTTCTGTGGGATTTTCGGCCAAGGTGCCTTTGGTGAGCGCAGGTAGAATGGTTTGATACGCCACGTTCATGGATTTTTGCAAGTCCCAACTTTCAGAAGTCATCGCCAGTACCGCATCGTGTTCGGGCATTACCATACAAAATTGGCCATAAGCACCATCGCCACGATAAAACCCTGGTTTACAGCGCCAAAACTGATAACCATAGCCCTGCGACCAGTCATTGTCGCCTGTCTGTGAAGTAGTTTGTTTTTGAGTAGCTTCGTTAATCCAAGTTTCGGAGAGAAGTTGCTTGCCATTCCATTTGCCTTTTTGCAAATAAAACTGACCAAACTTAGCGATGTCTTCGGTCTTAACCCGAAGACCATAACCCGCTGTGTTGAGTCCTTGAGGTGATTTTTCCCAGTCGTAGCCTTCTATGCCCAATGGTTGAAACAAGCGTGGAGCTAAATAGTCTTCAAGCAGTTGTCCGGTCACTTTCGAGACAATAGCACCCAGCATATAAGTAGCCCCTGTGTTATACATAAAAAAAGAGCCTGGCTCGTGCTCAACGGACTTTTCTAAAAACGATTTCACCCACGACTGCTCCGGTTTAGCACGCAAATCAGGCATCGAATCGGTATGATGGCCCGTATTCATGGTAAGCAAGTGCCTGATTTTCATCGCCTTTAAGTTTACACTTGGCAAGGCGGGTGTTTCGTCAGGGAAGAATTTAAGCACTTGATCCTCTACCGATATTTTTCCTTCGTTGACCAAGAACCCTACAGCGGTACTGGTAAAACTTTTAGAAAGCGAGTAAAGGGTATGTTTGTAAGAAGCCTCAAAGGGTTTCCACCAGCCTTCGGCGACTACATTGCCGTGTCGAACTAACAT
Organism: Spirosomataceae bacterium; assembly: GCA_046329195.1. GTDB lineage: Bacteria > Bacteroidota > Bacteroidia > Cytophagales > Spirosomataceae > JAXLVB01. The sequence continues at coordinate 2,269,369 of JAXLVB010000002.1, forward strand.
GAAACTGTGCCATTCTAAACCCGATTCTTTGATGGCTTTTAGGAAGTTTCGAATACCCGCAGAGAAAACGCCTTGGGATTCGGGACTTCGGCGAGGTAATCTATCTGTGCCCATGCCAAACGTATCCAGCCACGGAAGCATTCCCAAGCCCAGCGTACTTGCGCTTGAGTTTTGAATAAAAGTCCTTCGGTTCATATCAATAGGTTTAAGAGGAAACACTTGAAAATCATTGCGTTATTCTTCCGAGTCCGAATTGGTCACCTTTCTGGACGGCACGGTTGCCATCAAGGTGAATTTCTACTACTTTTTCGCTGTGTACGGCCATCCCTGTTTCATCTTGAAGGGTGGCTATGATTTTTTTGGTCTTCACATCAATGATTTCGCCTGTAGAAGGGTAAGCGTATTGGCCATCTAAGCTAAAAGTAATCCAGCCGGGTTGGTCTCTCACAGGGATGCTGGTCAGGTAGTTGGGAGGTAATTGCCCTACCTTATAAATGTGCATCTGCTGGTTAAAGCCATCGGCTATCCATAACTCTTGCTCGTTGGGAGTAAGGCCAATACCATGACTGGGGCAACCATGCCGTTTTACAGGTCCTTTCTGGAATCCTGCAACTTCTACTCGATGGAGTAGTTTACCTGTTTTCAAGTCAGCGATTTCAAACCCGAGCAAGTCGTTGACGTTCGCAAAGCAAAGGGTTTGTTTTCCGTTAATGGTAAAGGGTCGGATGCTGTTAGAAAACGGCCCAACGGTGTGGGTTTCATTAGGATTTTTAGCATTAACTACCGTCAGGTAAGACGAACGGAGCCCTTCAAGATACACTTGATTACCATCTAAGCTAAAAATAGTGTTGTGCGCTCCTGATTTAGGAACAATTTTACGCAAAACAGCACCCGTTCGGGCATCAATAACGTGCCAATGGTCTTTTTCAAAGGAAGGAAGATAAATCTGTAATCCATCGGGCGAAACGGCCATTCGGTCGCAACCGCCTTCGTATTTTTTCTCCCACAGCAGTTTTTCTGTTTGCAAATTGATGCACTGCAACGATACGATGGTACTGATATAAACACATTGCGTAGCTAAACTGACGCAAATACCTTTGACGTTGGAAGGTTTACCTAACGAGTCGAGGCCTGCGGTTGGAATCCGTTTCACCAAACGATGCCCATTGTCTATATCGAGCACCAACAGGCCATGCCCACCGTATTCAAGATAGTTTCTGATGCCAGGTGTGGCTACGTATAGATAGCGCTTGGTCTTGACAGGTTGCTTTTCGGACGTCACCAATACCAATAAGGCGGCGCAACAGAAAAGCTTGAAACCATGTGTCAGTAAGGTTCGCATCGTGATGAGAGGGTTAAACTATTGCAATGAAATGGTTGATTTTACGACATTCCCACTTGTAGGTAGCTTTACGTCGGGTTGCCCCCCTCCTACCGATACGTCAAATGAACTTGGTAGGTTTTGTTTTTTGCCTTGAGTGTCAAAACTCGCAAAAGCATCAGCTCGAAGCTGAAGGCTTACTTTTTTTGTTTCGCCAGCGTTGAGGTGTACACGTTTATACGCCTTGAGTGCACGGATAGGCCCGCTCTGTGTCTTGTTAGACACATAGACTTGAACTACCTCATCACCAGCCACTTTACTAACATTTGTCACCTCAACAGTAAGCGGTACGGCAGAGCCAACACGAGCATTAGTAGGGATATTCAACTGCCCATAGCGAAACGACGAATAGCTCAGGCCATAACCAAACGGATACAGCGGCTCCCCTTTGAAATACCGATAGGTCTGATTAGTAAGATGGTAATCCTCAAAAGAGGGTAAATCTTTTTCGGATTTGTAAAACGTAACAGGAAGACGACCTGCGGGGTTATAGTCACCAAACAGGATGTCGGCAATGGCCTGACCAGCCGCTTGACCAGGGTACCAAGCCTCCAAAATGGCAGGAAGATGTTCGCTTTCCCAATTGACAGCCAAGGCACTGCCATTGAGCAAGACCAACACAACAGGTTTGCCTAATGAATAGATTTCTTTGATAAGTTCTTGCTGAACAGTCGGCAAAGCTAACTTCGTGCGGTCGCCACCTCGGAAGCCATCTATCTGAATATCCATTTCTTCGCCTTCCATGCGAGGGGTTATGCCCATGCACATGACCACTACATCGGCTTTTTGGGCAATGGCCAGCGCTTCTTTTTTCAAATTTGGCTTAGGAGCCGCCCAGACCAACTGCACTTGGGCATCGGCGAAGGTTTCGGAGGCATCTACCCGAATCTGATACGTTTTGCCTGCCTCTAACTGAATCGGTACCGACTTACGAAGGCGTGGGTCGCCGTATTCGTTACGGAAATGATAGACCGTTTTGGCAATTAAGCTATCGTTGAGATACAACTGCGTATTACAGGTTCCGATAAACCCTAGTTGATAAACACCTGATTGCTTGGGCTTTAGTTGGCCTGTCCATCGCACACCGAAGTTATCGTCGTCCATATCACCACGAGGCGCTTTGTCATTCCAGTTGGCATCAAGGACTTTGTCTGTTGCCGTAAAGAGTGGTTTTCCGGCTAAGTCTTTATTATTGAAATACGCTACTTGCAGGCCATTGGGTAGTGCTTCGGCTGGAATGGGGTAAAACATGGGCATGCCTTCGGACAATTCGGAGCCTTGTGCAAACATGACGTTAGCATTGGGAAGCTTGGCTTTAATGCCCTCAAGAGGAGTAATGGCTTTGGAAGGAACTCCATTGTAATTGCCCAATAGCATGAGCCATTGGTCGGCGTTAGGGCCAATCACAGCAATATTTTTAAGATTTTTACTTAGTGGTAGCAACTTTGCTTTCTGCCCATTAAAGGGTTCGTTCTTCAGCAAGACCATTGACTTACGGGCTACGTCAGCGGCCAAGTCTTTGTGTTTTTTACTATCTACCACTGCGTACGGAATATTGGCATATTTCACTTCTTGGTTGGTATCAAACATACCCAATTTGAAGCGTGCCAAGAAGAGGCGTTTGAGGGCAATGTCAAGGTCTTTTTCGGTAATGAGTTGTTTTTCAACGGCAGTCTTCAAGTAACGGTACGAACGTCCACACTCCAAATCGGTACCTGATTTGAGAGCTAGCGAAACGCCTTCTTCGGGAGTGGGTTTGATTTTGTGATTCAGGTAAATGTCGTCAATGGCATCACAATCTGACACGATATAGCCATTGAATCCCCACTCGTTTCGCAAAATATCAGTCAACAAATGGTTATTGCCACAGCAGGCTTCCCCATTTAGACGATTGTACGCACACATGACCGAATAGGCTTTCCCTTCTTTAACACCCATTTCAAATTGTGGCAGGTAAGTTTCCCGAAAATCTTTCTCATTGATTTGAGCATCAAATACATGACGCTCAGGTTCAGGGCCGCTGTGTACGGCAAAATGCTTGATGGTCGCAATTGTTTTGAAATACGTTGGGTCATTGCCTTGCAGGCCTTTCACAAACTGTACGCCCAAAGTGCCCGTCAAGAACGGGTCTTCGCCGTAAGTTTCTTGTCCACGCCCCCAGCGTGGGTCTCTAAACAAATTGATATTCGGCGACCACAGTGTAAGTCCTTGATATAGAAACCGTTTCCCTTTTTTAACAAAGGCATGATGCTTGGCACGGGTCTCGTCCGAAATCACTGTTGATACATCGTACATCATCTGCTCGTCCCAAGCGGCGGCCATGCCAATAGCCTGTGGAAACACCGTTGCCAACCCTGCCCGTGCCATGCCATGCAGCCCTTCTGACCACCAGTTGTATTCGGGCACTCCCAGTCGAGGAATAGCCGGGGCTTGGTTCATCATTTGTCCAATTTTCTCGTCCAGCGTCATTCTACCAATCAGGTCAGTGACCCGTTGTTCCATACTAAGGGCAGGATTTTGGAAGGGAAATTGGTACTTTGGCGTAAGCTGGTGCGACATCAAACCTAAACCAACACAAATACTGATGGCGATAACGACGATTTTCATGTGAGTACAAAGACGATTAAGAATCTGGGAACTATGGTTTTACAACTGTTTCTTTTTGAGTAACTCAACGGCAAAGTTGGCAGCCCTAGCCGTGATGGCCATGTAGGTCAGCGATGGATTTTGAGTACCTGTTGAGGTCATGCACGCTCCGTCGGTAACAAATACATTTTTGCAACTATGGACTTGATTCCATTTGTTAAGTAGCGATGTTTTGGGGTCATTTCCCATCCGTACACCGCCCATCTCATGAATATCTGAGCCAGGATTAGAATGTGTGTCGTTGGCTTTGATATTTTTGAAACCAGCCAATGTGAACATTTCGGTGATTTGTTCGTTGAAGTCTTTCACCATTTTGTCATCGTTGGTATCCCATTGAGCCGATAAAATGATTTTGGGGATGCCGTATTTATCTTTTTGGTCGGTCGAAAGGCGAATGTGATTGCTCGCTACGGGGACGCATTCGCCCATCATCCAAGCACTGATGTTCCAGTTGCCATAAGTAGGATTCAACAAGCTATTTTTTAAATCATCGCCCAGTCCCTCTCGGTTCGAGCCCATTCCACGACCTCCGCCTACCCCAATGGCATAGCCTCTCAAAAAGTCCGTTTCTTGCTTGAATACATTCCGAAAACGAGGAATATAGCCATTGCTTGGGTTTTTGCCATCGGTACGTTTGTCTTGAAAACCATCAAATTCGGCATTGGCTTTGCCTCGGTAATTATGCCAAGTAAGGTACTTGCCCAATAGGCCGTTGTCGTTACCTAACCCGTTTGGAAAGCGATGAGAGGTAGAATTTAGCAAAATAGCATTGCTATTGATGGCGGATGCGTTTACAAAAATGATTTTTGCATAATACTCAATCGCTTCGTGCGTGTTGGCATCTATTATGCGTACTCCCGACGCTTTGCCTTTTTGTTCGTCGTATAGAATTGACTCAACTACCGAAAAAGGTCGAAGGGTTAAATTACCTGTTTTGGCAGCCCAGGGTAGCGTAGAAGCATTGCTACTAAAGTAACCACCTAAGGGACAGCCCCTTACGCACAAGTTTCGATTCATACACTGGGCTCGCCCTTGCTTGGTATGAATGGGTTGGGGTTGGGTTACGTGTGCACATCGGCCTTGAATCAACTGGCGGTCTTTGTAGTGCTTAGCTAAGGTATCTTTGAGGTGTGCCTCTACACAGCTAAGTTCAAAAGGGGGCAAAAACTCACCATCAGGCAAATGAGGAAGGCCATCTTTGTTTCCCGAAATACCCGCAAATTTTTCAACGTGACTGTACCACGGCGCCAAGTCTTTGTACCGAATAGGCCAGTCCACAGCGAAACCATCCCGAACAGGACCTTCAAAGTCAAAATCGCTCCAACGTTGAGTTTGACGAGCCCATAGCAATGATTTACCACCTACATGATAGCCCCGAGTCCACGTGAAGGGATGCTCTTCAATAATTGGCTGTTCGTCGTCTTTGATAGCCCAATGGACGGTTTCTTCTCGCAAAAACGAGCGGCTCCCATATTGATTCCGAACGGCTAAGGGTAGTTGGCCTCGGTGTTCAAAATCCCAAGGGTTTTTCATGGCGGTTGGATAATCTGTCACGTGTTTGACGTCTCTACCTCGCTCTAAGACTAAGGTTTTCAAGCCCTTTTCACAAAGTTCTTTGGCTGCCCATCCACCGCTGATTCCAGAGCCAATCACGATGGCATCGTAGGTATTGGCTCGCTTGAGGTCTATATTAAAATTTACCATTTGAAAGTTCAATATTTTTCATCTTCTTGATAATCAGACAACTCCTATCAATTAGCTACTGAATTTATTACGATTTTACAGGCACGCAACCGTAGTAATGCCCTGGTGCCATCACATAATTGAGGTGATTGACCATCACGTATTCTGACGTTGTGTAGCCTTGAATGGTGAGGTTTTTGAGGAGGGTAAAAAACGATTTCAACTCAGCGTTGGTCGTTGACTCCACACTTTTGAGCAAGTCTAATTTTTGAGAGGCAGTACCAGCGGCAAAGGGCTTGTTAAACTGCTGTTGAGCCAATTGTTGGATAGAAGTTAAGCCTTTTGCAAAATTGTCTTGAACTGAACTTTCATAGCAATCGGTCAGCATTTTTTGGATAAAAGCAGGCACTCCTAACGATTTGGCACCTGGAATCTGTCCTTCGGGAATGATGGTAGCGACCATTTCAACTAAAATTTCTTCTTGGTCGGACATCAGCAGTGGTTCCACCAAATCAAGCTGGGCAGGTGTCCAGCTATTGGCCCAAGCTGGAAAACTCATTAGACCACCAATCCCCATGGTTAACGAGCGAATGGCATTGCGTCTCTTCATAAAAATATGCTACAATTGTGAGTTACTAATAAAAGCTACTTTCTTGCTATCTGGCGACCAAGACGGCGTATTAATCGAGCCTTGGCCACCATAGAAATACGCAATCACCTTGGGTTTGCCGCCGTTGGCGGGCATTATCCGCAAATAGACATGCTTGTAAAAAGGATGATCGTCGGGCTTGACCTCAGGCTGGTAGGATAAAAACACAATCCACTTGCCATCGGGCGAAAGATGTGGAAACCAGTTATTTAGCTCATCGTCAGTGAGTTGTTTTTGGTCTTGGCCATTGGGTTTCATGCGCCATAGTTGCATAGTACCCGATCGAGTTGAGTTAAAATAAATATACTTACCGTCAGGACTGTACTCGGAGCCATCGTCTAAACCTTGTGACGTAGTAAGGCGTACTTCTGCCCCTCCTTGGGTAGGTACTTTGTAAATATCAAAATTCCCATCGCCTCGTTCGGCTGTAAAGGTCAGCCAGCGACCATCGGGCGAAAAACTATGTAAGTACGAAGGTCCTTTGGGTGTAATAAGCGTGGGCGTGCCGCCTTCGATAGAAACGGTATAAATCAACGAGCGGTCGGCGGGATTGTCAGTACCACTACTTAATCCCAACATTTTACCATCAAAAGAAATCACATGGTCGTTGTTATTCCGTTTTACAAAGTCAGTATTTATTTGCGTAATTTCCTTATTATCAATACGATACCGATAGAGCAAACCATTACTTTTGTTGTAGATAAAATGTTTACCGTCGGGTGTCCAGTTGGGAGCTTGGAGGGAGGCATTTTCGGAATAGAGCAACGTCCGATGCCCCGACTCGATGTCCAAGACCTCTAAGTGGCTACCGATGTATTCTCGATAAGGCACAAAATTTGGTTTGGCAGGCACCACTATTCGGACATTGTGAAAGGTAGCTTGCTCGATAACTTGCTTGTTGTGAGCGCAGATAAAAAGGCCCACGAGGAGTTCTTCAGGAAAGGCAAAGTCTGGAATTTCTACCGTCCAGAAAGGTTGACCAAACTTAGCCACAGCCATAAAATAGCTCCGACCTCGACGCTCTAACTGCAACACATCGGGGTTTTTAATGGGAGATTTTACCTCTTCCATATTGGTGTTGGCTATTTTTCGGTACTGAAACGCAGCAAGTCCATCACCATGAACGGTCACGCTGACCATCGCAGCGCTGGTATCGAGGCTGGTGCGAGCCATCCAGCCTATTTTACGGTGGGGGTCTGTTCCTTTGCCGATAAGTGAAGCGTTGACTTGAAGAATAAAATCACCTTTCAGCTTTTTGTAGGCGAAATGTAATTCGTCTTTTTTGAACCAACTATTTTCGCCAGAGCCCGACAGCTGGTAGGTCTGTGAGGCGGCATCGTAGGTGGCCGTACCTGCATGTACCACCTTGCCGATGTCGGTATGGTTATCAAAGATACCTACCGGATTTTGAGCAAAAACCACCATTGGCGATAGCAAAAGGATTGCTATCGAGCAGATAGGTTTCATAAGAATACTTTTGGTTTAGAGGTTATAAGTGCTTACGCACAGTCTTGGCACGCCACGTCTTGATAGCTATTGGGATTTTCTGTTCATCGTCAAATGCTATCGGCATTGGCTTGGCCTTTTCAATCATTTCGGCTCCTTTGAGGGCACTAACCAAATCAAAATCAATTCTTTACTCAAAACAACGGTAGCTAACTGCTTTTTGTCGAATAGAGATTTTTTTTAAAATCCAATCGAATTACCGCCATCTACGGGCAACGAGGCACCCGTAATATACCCAGCCGCATCCGAGGCCAAAAACACAGCAGCCCAACCAATGTCAGATGGTTTTCCGAAATACCCTATTGGTGTTCGTCCTAAGGCTTTGTTCATGCGGTCAGGGTCTGAGCTCATGGCAGTTCGCATCATACTGGTTTCGATAAAGCCTGGTGCTATGGCATTGACCCGCACGTTGAACTTAGAAAATTCTGAGGCCAATACCTTTACCATGCCTTCAACCCCTGATTTTGAGGCTGCGTAGGCCACTACTCGGTCTATTCCATAATAAGCCGCCATAGACGAAATCATCAGAATAGAGCCTTTCCCACGAGCTATCATGTGCTTGGCACAGGCACGAGTCAGCGCAAATACAGCATTGAGATTGGTATGCACAATCCGATTAAAATCTTCGTCAGAAACCTCCAGTGCAGGTTTTTTCATGTTGATTCCTGCATTGTTGACCAAAATACCTACCGGTCCAATATAATTTTCGATGTATTCTACCAGTTCGCTTAAATGCTCCAATTGAGTTACGTCATTCACTACATAATGGGCATTGGGGCCTAATTGTTGGACAGCCTCCTGAAGGGCGTGTTCTCTTCGCCCTGTAATCACCACAGTGGCACCAGCCTTAATCATACATTGCGCAATGTCAAAACCGATTCCGCTGCCTCCGCCTGTAATGAGCGCAATTTTGCCAGTTAATGAAAATAAGTTCGGGAAATCTCCTTCCGTTTGCTGAATACTATCGTTTAGATTTACTTGTTGTGACATGGTAGGTTGTTCTTTTTTGAACAGTTTACAGAAACCAAGTCATTGCCCCGTCTAAAATCTCACTAAAGTTCATACCCTTTTGGCAATTTAGTATCTGCTTCTGTTCCGATATATTGAGTTTTAAATTGAATTTATCGCATCTGATAGATAGCAACAATTTTTTTCATTTCGTCGAGCGTACGAGTAGGTGCTTGGTAAGGGGCCGGAATAGGTAATTTTGAGAAGGTTTGAAAATACAGCACACAGGCATCTCGCCAGTTGAGCGCCTCCCGATGTTGCACAGCCAGCCGTCCTTTTACGTCTTCAAACATCTCTGAATCAACCGTTCCTTTTAGGGTCTCCCATTCTTGCTGCATTTGGGCCACTTCTTCTACACCATGGTAATAGCGGGTGCAGAGTTCGTCCCATAGGCTACGGCCTGTGGATAGTTGTTGAGTCCAAGGCACATGATGAAACCACATCAAGTATCGCAGGTCGGTAGTGTTAGAGTCACGCCATTGTTTTTGGGTTTCAGGGTTGTACAAGCTGATGGCATTGCTCCCGCTTTCGAGGCGATTAAAACCAATACCCACCGAGTCGGCACGATGGTAGTAGATAGCCGTCCAGTCGGGGCGAGCGCTGCGTTCCAGCCAAGGTTCTGGGCCAAAATGGATGTTTTGACCCATAATATGGTGAAGTCCCAGTGGATTCGTATGATTCACGTACACCTCACGAGACTTCAACAGGATAGCCTTTATCGTTGAAACCGACTGTGGGCTTTTAGTCAATGTCATTTTGACCCATTCATCCGCAATTGCTTCTGCCGAAATTTCATGGTTCCATGCCAGACGTCCATAGCCATACCAATTGGCTTGCGACATGAGGTGACCCGTCCAGTTTCGGTCTGAACCCGTATTCGCTACACCTGCTATTGCCGTCAGGGCAGAACGATGCACAGTACCATCTACTACCTTGGCAACTGTTGAGCCCTTACCATTGGCATAAGTATCGGATTCTAAGCACTCTTTATACACCGAAGGTTGAAAAACGAGGTTGGTCGTAAAACCTAAGTATTCTTGCGTAATCTGAAACTCCATAGCTAGTGGTGTTTTGGGCATGGCACCAAATAGTGGGTGGAAAGGCTCACGTGGCATGAAGTCAATGGGTCCGTTTTTCACCTGAACAATCACGTTGGGAGCAAACTGCCCGTCTAAGGGCTTAAACTCGTTGTAAGCCTCTTTGAAGCGGTCACCTTTGGGGTTGGCCGCATACACAAAAGCTCGCCAAATAACCACACCTCCAAAAGGTTTGATGGCCTCGGCAAGCATGTTGGCTCCATCGGCGTGCGTGCGTCCGTATTCTTGAGGCCCGGGTTCGCCTTCGGAATTGGCTTTCACCAAAAAACCTCCAAAATCAGGGATATAGCTGTAAATTTCTTTGGTTTTCTCTTGCCACCATTTGCGCACTTCGGGGTCGAGTGGGTCGGAGGTTTTGAGTTTACCCAGTACTTTGGGCGAAGCAAAATTCAACGACAAAAATACTTTGATTCCATACGGACGAAAAATATCGGCCAAGGCTTTTACTTTGGGCAAGTACTCGGCAGTTAAGAAGCGTGGACTTGCATTGACATTATTGACCGATACGGCATTGATTCCAATCGAAGCATTGGCACGGGCGTAGTCGGTGTAGCGAGGGTCGAGGGTTTCGGGAAGTTCGTACCATTTCCAAAGCGAAGCACCCGCATAGCCTCGCTCGATGGTGCCGTTTACGTTGTCCCAATGATTGAGCATCCGAAGTTGGATTTTCGGGCTACTCGTGAGTGAAAGACTAGCCATGCTTTTTTCTGTCTGAATATGGCGTAATAATTCAAATACCCCATACAAAATCCCTCGGTCTGAATGTGCCGAAACAATGATATTTCCATCTTGTACTTTGAGCGAAAAACCTTCGAGCGGTAGGCTTTTGTCTAATCTAAAAACAACCCCTCCTTGCGATTTTGTATTACTGACAACTCCGCCCAACAAGCCCTCAAGACCTTTTTTGAGTTCTTTTTGGGCAGTTTTCAGGATTGGCGTTTCGTCCATCTCTGACACAATAAACTTTGTAAACCGCTTGTATTCAACTACTTTTGGCTGTTTTTTCAGCAAATCGTATTTGAGCCAAAGACGATAGCCATCGTCGGCACGGGTAGCTAGCGTTATTAATACAAAACACCCTATTAGTATCCGTTTTAACATGGTAATTTACGATTTTCTTTTTGTTAGAATAAAGAAATACAGGTCCAACAACAAGACCAATCCTGACACTGCTAACCCAGCGTAATGCACCGAACTCGGCGTGGCGCCTTCAAAATCCCCTTTGGCTCTGGCTACATACGTGAGTAAAAAGACGATGGATAAATAGAAAAAATAAAAGAAATGCAGCCATTGGGGAGATTTCTGTTTACTCAAAAGCCAGGGATAAGTCACTAACAAAACATAGCCTAAAAAACCACCCAAAAGTCTTACTGGAACTAAATGGATGCCGTTGAGATAGACGTTCATAGCCAAAAAACCAAAATGAATGAGGTGCATGACCGTGAACGTCAGAATGAGATGCTTGTACTTGCTGGAAAGCGCAACGCCTCCCTCTTGCCTAATCCCCTCCAAGAACACGACAAAACAATAGACAAAGATTAACAACGAGAACCGCCCTGATATTCGGGCAGCATAACGAAAAACTTCGCCCCACTGAGCCTCAAAGTACCACATTAATAAGGCAAAAAGGACGATTTCTATCCCAACTCCCAGCAAGAGGAAGTTTCTCAGTTGTTTTGACATAGTGGTTCATTTGTTAAAAACATTTCAAAAGTCGATTTTCTTTGCCTTCATTTATTAGGCATTTCATCTTTCAAACGTTGAAACCCATATTTCTCAAAAAGCTCATTTTCCTCCTCTTCAAAAGTCCTTTTCTGATGATGCGTTTCTTGATTTTTTATATAATTTCTGACTCGATTCAGCATTGATTCTGAAACTGATACAGCAAAATATTCGTCTTGCCACTCAAACCGTTCCTCACAAATAGTATTAACGTTAATCCAATATGAAGATTCACCTTTTATCAGTTGCATCACTTTACTAATCGTTTGATCGTGACTCAATGAAATTAAGCAATGAACGTGGTCAATATATCCATTTATGAAATCAATATAGATACCTTTTTGAGCAGCATTTTCTCTGATGTGCCTAAAAATCATCCACCTAATTTCCGAATTCTTCATAAGTGGTTCTCGATTCTTTGTTGACCAAACAAAATGAATCCAAACTCTGATGTAGGGCATCTTTTCTTTCTTTTTTCACGATTAGAAAAAAATAGTAAATACATCTTCTTGACTTGCCTCCTGCTTTAGCTGGAGGTTTTAAATAGCTCAGCTTCGATTGCCACTATTTGAAAATAGTGGCAATTCAATTCCTCTATTACCCCTATTCTTCTCTATGACAAGGATAGCTCTATCCCCATTTCAAGTCCTCTCAGTTCGGCCAATCCCTTCAATCTGCCGATGGCGGCATAGCCAGGGTACGATTGCTGCTTACCTGTTTTGTCCAAATCGTCAAGCATTAAATGCCCGTGGTCGGGGCGCATCGGGATTTGGGCATCGGTACGCCCTGCTGCTTGACGACGACGGCTCTCTATTACAAAGGCTTTGATGACTTCATACATGTCCACATCACCTGCTAAGTGAGCCGCTTCATGAAAATTAAGGGGGTTTTCTTCTCGTTTGGTGGTGCGTAAGTGCACAAAATGGATTCGGTCACCAAAGCGCTCCACCATGTTGGGCAAATCGTTATCTGGCCTAACCCCTAACGAACCCGTGCAGAAGGTTATTCCATTGGCTCTTACGTTGGCTACCTGCATCAATTGCGCCAAATCTTGCTCTGTACTCACTACTCTTGGCAGCCCCAACAGTGGTTTGGGCGGGTCGTCAGGATGAATGCAGAGGTTGACTCCCACCTCTTGAGCCACAGGTGCAACCTGACTAATGAAATAGTAGAGGTTTTCTCGTAACTCCTTGTCGCCGATATGCTTGTAGTTGTCTAACAAACTCTGAAACGTCGCTAGCTCAAATGCTTCATTGGAGCCTGGCAAGCCCAACAGCACGGTATTTTGTAGTTCAGCACGCTCTTCTGAGCTCATCATAGCAAACCGCCGACGTGCCGCTTCTTGAACTTCTGCGGTATAATCGGCCTCAGCGTTGGGGCGTTTGAGAATACACAAATCAAACGCTGCAAAATCTTCCCACACAAAGCGTAGTGCACGAGAACCATCGGGCATTGTGTAGTCAAGCTTGGTTCGGGACCAGTCTAATACGGGCATGAAGTTGTAACAAACAATATTGATACCACATGTCGCCAGATTCCGAAGCGAGGTCTTGTAGTTTTCAATGTAGTGTTCACGAGAAGGTAAGCCCTTTTTGATGTCTTCATGAACAGGTAGGCTTTCGACCACCATCCAGCTGAGTTGGCTATAGTGGTCGTTGTCAGCCTCAATGATACGGATGCGTTCTTGGATAGCCTCTACGCTCCACACTTCTCCAACAGGGATCTGATGCAGTGCCGACACTACGCCCGTGCAACCCGCCTGACGCAGGTGCAGGAGCGAAACAGGGTCGTTGGGGCCAAACCAACGCATGGTATGAACAAATGCCATAGGTAATTTGGCTAAACGCCGAGTGACCTCGGCGTTTAGCATTATAACTGTAATTGAATCTTTTGAGCTTGTTTTTGTGCAATGAGCGATAGTTCAGTAGCCAAAAAGCAGTGTGTTTGCGTCATGGCTGTTTCGGTACGATTGATAACGTCGTCCACCAACTGTTCGCCGTAAGGAAGATTTTGAGCCGAACAATTAAAGTAAGTAGTCTCTTTTTGATCGGTCAAGAACAAGTGACTGCCGCCTTCTCGCCCAGCAAGGTCAATGTTTTTACGAATTTCGATAAAGCCATCTGTACCCAGAATCGTGAGACGACCGTCGCCCCAGGTTTTGAGGCCATCGGGGGTAAACCAATCTACCCGAATGTAGCCCATACCACCGTTGCCACGCAGCATTACATCGCCAAAGTCCTCAAATTGAGGCCATTGCGGGTGATGAACATTCCCAATCTGCGAAGCTATCACATTGGCTTGAGTAGAATTAGTAAAGTACAAATATTGGTCAAATTGGTGCGATGCAATGTCACAAATAATACCGCCAAACAGTTTTTTGTCAAAAAACCACTCAGGACGAGTTTTGGGGTTGATCCGGTGCGGTCCTAATCCAATGGTCTGAATCACCTTGCCAATGGCTCCTGCTTTGACCAACTCTCCTGCTTTGACAGTAGCTTTGTTCTCAAAACGTTCGCTGTACATGATGGAGTAAATCCGACCCGTTGCTTTTTGTACTTTGCGTACTTCGGCCAGTTGTTCTAAGGTAGTAATCCCAGGTTTGTCTGACATATAATCTTTACCATGCTGCATAACCCGGATACCAAGGGGTGCTCGCTCTGAGGCGATAGTCGAGCTCAATACCAGTTGGATGGATTTATCTTCCAAAATCTCTTTTTCACTACTGGCTTGCTTGGCAGTAGGGTAGCGTTTGGCAAAGGCTGCTGCTAAATCGGGTTCTTTGGCATAAAAAGCCACCAATTGCCCTCCTCCACGACTGACGGCCTCCACTTGTCCATAAATATGGGCGTGGTTCATGCCAATCACCGCAAACTTGAGGCGGGGTTCGGCATAAATTTTGGGGGTTGGCGCAATGACAGTTTCCGTTTTGATGCGTTTTGCTCCAGCCAGCACCTCTTCAGGTAACATCGAAAGACCCATAAAGCCTGCCGCTGTAGCTAGCGAACCTTTAAGAAAGTCACGACGGTTATCAGATTGTTGTTGCATGATTTTAGTGGTTAAATGGGTTTCGTCTGCGTTTGAATCACCTCCCCTTTTCTTACGCTATTATCTGCATACAAGGGGAAATATTTTGACAGCATTTTCAAATTAACTTATTTTCAAATTGCTCACTCTACTTTATACTTCTCAAACAGTTCAGCAATTTTGGCCGACTCATGATTGCCAGCGTGTACCACTACTCGGTACCGAAGTGTGATTTTTTGCCCTTTTGAAAGCATTGTTCCTAGCTTTTCGTCTTGGGGCCAAAACATAGGAGTTGGCGAAAAGAAACCATAATCTCTTGTAAACCATTGCGATGGATACCATTGATTAGATGGATGTTGTAAAATGGCAATGCCCTCCACCTTATTACCCCGTTTGCCCGAACAGTCCATCCAAGCCGATGCTTTGCCAAAAGTCCCTTTTTCGGCTTGGTCGCCTTGAGCGTTAATCATAGTTCCACCATTGATGACGGCCAAATCAGGGTCTATGCGTGCACTGAACAAGGAATGGTTGGTTTTTTCGATTTTCACATCCATCAGCATTTCGAGTGTGATGTCAAAATCAATCAAGAACAAGTCTTTGGCTGGTGCCGTAATCCGAATTTTGCGTAGGTCTTTAATCGGCGCATTGGCTTGTGGACGCCGCCAAATACACTCATTTTCGATGAGTACTCGCTCACCGCCTGATTCAATAATATCGGCACGAAGCGAAATGATTTGGCCTTGCTCCAGTCCTTCTTGCCAATAATTGCCCCCATTTACTTTGTCACAACCAAAAAACAAAGAGCTATGATGCGGGTAGTTTCCATTGCGCATGGAGGTCACACTGGCATTAGAAGGACCGTTGACTGGGAAGAAAAATGGGTATTTTTCATCTTCCGAAAAAATATAACTCGTAAAGAGGTTATTATTGATACTAATGTCAATCTTAGCGTTAAACTTCTGTGCTGTAATCTTGGTCTGTGCAAAAGTAGTTGCACTCACCCATAGTAAACTGGCAAAAATGTAAGCTTTCATGAGGTACATCATGGGTTAGCCATCAGGACCTGCGCCTCTGGCATCAAGGTTTATTTTTTCTTTGCCAACTCTAACGCTTTGGTGGTGGTGTAATATTTCACCAGCATGTTGGGCACTTCCCATTCGGGGAGTTGGCCGGCGGCTTGATAGCTCATAAAACGCTCAAGTACTTCGCCAAAATGCGCTTCATGACCAGTACGGTATTTGTCCGGTATTTCGACAAGCCACTCGTTGCCTTGTTTTTTCAAGTTAATACCCGGAAATTTAGCCTTTAAGCCTTCAAAAGCTTGGCTAATTTCAGCATCCGAAACTTTTAGTGGCTTGATAAATAATTGTGGTACAAATTTCTCCGCTTTGCCTTGCCGGATTTCTAAGTTGGCTTTCGTACCTCGCATAATTGAATAATGTGTGTCGCCGCCTTCGGGGGTGCTATAGTTCCACAATACTCGCACTTTGGCCTGCACACCTTTGAGGCGAAAGTTGATTTCGCCATTGGCGTAAATGTACAAAACTGAGTCTTTGACATGCTGACGCAGGTAGTCTGGAAAATCGTTCAAACCTGTGATGGTAGCGAACTGACTACGAGTCATTGGGGTAGTCCAGCGCTTGGCATTGGTCAGTTGCACATCGGTGGTTGATAAGATAGTTCCAGGAAACGCCGCCCATTGAACCAAATCAACCAAGTGAGTGGTTACATCTACGACACCTTCGCCTTGTTGGTTAACATCCATAAACCAAGCGGGTCTTTTGAGGGCGCTTCCCGAGACAAACTTGAAAAAATGGTGCACACTTTCTTTGATAATAGCAGGGTTGTCAGGAGTACCTTTTTCTAATGTCCCAAAAATTGCAGGTAGCTGCGAAAGTTCTTTTTGTAACACCGTCGTAATTTCCGAGCGTTCTGTCATAATATCGTAGAGCAACACCTTGTTTTGTTTGGCGGTAGCAAATGCTTTTTTCAACAACTCGTAGCCTTTGGTGTCAATACACATGGGTTTATCGGCTAGCACATTCATGCCTGCTTTTACCGTATTATAAATGTACTCGGTTTTCTTGCGGTTGTTACCAGCCATCACCACCACATTGCCTTGTTTTTCGGCAATCATTTTTTGAAAGAAGTCAGCTCCTCGATACACCTTTTCTTGCCAACGAGTTGGGTTTTGGGGTCGAGTGTTGTAGGCATCTATACGCTTGAGGTGCTCGTCCAAATCGGTACCCGCTGGTGCGTACACATGTACCACGGGCGAGAGTCGTTCAATCATTGTTTTCTGAACCAAGGCGGCATGAAAATGCCCAGGGTCGAGCGTAATGAGGCGAACTTCAGAGGCATTTTGTTGAGCAAACACAGCTGAGGATAGCACAAGAAGTGCAACAAATAGGTTGATTTTGAGCATTTTACTTACAAAAAAGCTGGTATTTTATAAAATAGGGGTGTATGGCTTACACCCCTTCGGTTTTATACGTTTTTGATTTGGTAAGGCGCACGCATCGGGCGACTGAGCATCGCATTAGCTTCAGCATCGTTTTTGAAGACTTCCTTTTTAGGGTCCCAATACACCTTGCGTTTGAGCTTCATGGCAATGTGGTGAATTAAGCAGGCCGAACAAGCTCGGTGTCCAATCTCAACGGGAGAAATCGGCGTTTTCCGTGACTTGATGCTATCGAGCCAGTTGCCGTGTTGATCTTCGCTTTGGTATAGGTGTGTTTCGTTGGGACCAATCACCGAGGTCAAGATTTTAGGGTCGCTGGCGTTGAGTGCCTTGGAGTTGCTAGCTGCGCCGCTGGGGTCGCTGGCAGTAGCCGTATAATTGCCCCGAGTTACAAAAATCCAGCCTTCAGTTCCCTCAAACTTCACTCCATTTTCAATTTCGTTGGTCACAATCATTTTCACACCGTTTTCGTACAGAGCCTCGGTGCGGAAGATACCGTGAACATCCCATAGACCCGACTTGGGGAACTCGGCCCAGCCGCTTACTTCAACGGGTCCTGACAACTCGGTATTCATACCCCAGTGGGCCGAATCAATATGATGTGCCCCCCAGCCAGTAATCATACCTGCACCAAATTGCTCGCAACGCAACCAACCTGGCCGGTCGTAGCCTACTTGTGGATGCACTCGTTTTTCGGTATAATACACTTGGGGCGTTGAGCCCAGCCACATGTCGTAGTTGAAGTTTTTCGGAACGGGCATTTCAGCTTCTACATTGCCCGAAGGGTCGCCGGGGAGACCTACATACACCGTTTTCAGCTGACCGATTCGCCCGTTGCGTACCAACTCGGCGGCATATCGAAACTGCGGCATCGAACGCTGTTGACTTCCAATTTGTAGAATCCGATTGCTGCGCTTCACCGCTTTTACTAAGGCTTGGCCTTCGGCAATGGTCAACGAAGCGGGTTTTTGGAGGTAAACATCTTTCTTGGCATTAACGGCATCAATGCTTATCAACGAATGCCAATGGTCTGGCGTACTGACCAACACCGCATCTACATCTTTGTTGAGGAGGAGTTCACGGTAGTCGTTATAAACCGCCACACCGTCGTAAGGCTTCCCGAATTTTTTAGAATAAACATCGTTGACCAGTTTTTTGGCATCGAGCGCTCGGTTGTTGTCCAAGTCGCAGACGGCCATGATTTGGGCATGGTCGTATTTCCAAACACCAGGCATATCGTGGCCTCTTGAAATGCGCCCTGTACCAATAGCACCAATATTGATGCGGTTGCTTGGAGCATTTTTGCCAAATACCGAGGCAGGTACGATGGTAGGGATGGCGATGGTAGATGCCGCCGCCAGAGCCGATTTTTTCAGAAAGTCTCGGCGGCTTTGTTGTATCTGTTCCATTTTATTTTTCATAGTTCGGTTTTTTAAAAGTTAAAGTAAATGTAAGCGAAGTGAACGTAACCACCTATGCACTAACGAAAGTTTTTATTTATGAAAAAATAGTAGTAGAGCCATTGTTGTAAAACTGAAAGGCTAACCTACTTCGTAGTAAGTCACCTGCCTCCATATAACAAGATGTTGATAGAGTTACCAAAAACCAGATAACTCTAAAAAAGCAGCTTAACACAAAACCGCTTTTTTAGAGTTATACTACATTACTTCCTGATTTTTAACCATTCATCTACTTTCACTCTAACTCTTCAGATTCCCCCTTCGATTCGCCTGAAACGGGAATCCTATACAGTTTTTGTTCACCTCCTTAAAAGCGTCAATATGACACTTCTACATTAGCTCACAAATTGCCTATTTGAATCTGGAGGTAAATATCAATAATTATTTTCAATTAATGCAATCGGTTGCAATTATTTTTATCATTTTTTTTACTTTTAATAGAAATTAATAAATAAAAACTATATCCATTTTTCAACAAGTCCATTAATTTGACATAAAATCAGCTTAAACAAAAAAAGTTGGAGAGAAATGATTCAATCTTTTATGCAACTTTTTACCTTTGTTGCATTACTTATTTCATCAATGGCCAAAGAAATTACGATTTATGACATTGCGGCGGCGCTTCAACTTTCGCCTGCTACGGTGAGTCGAGGCTTAAACGACCATCCAGCTATTAACAGCTTGACAAAGCAAGCTATTCAGGCCAAAGCTAATGAACTAGGGTATCGGTTCAATAAATTTGCGAGCAACCTTCGTAAGCAAAAAACCAACACCATCGGCGTGATTGTGCCACGGCTGAACAGTTATTTGATGTCAACGGTGCTGGCAGGCATGGAAAAGGTAGCTAATGAGGAAGGATTTAACCTGTTAATTAGTCAATCGTTAGAGTTGCAGAAGAAGGAGGTTACCAATGCTCTTACAATGTTCAACAGTAGAGTAGATGGACTGTTGGTATCGGTCGCTTATGACACCGACTCGTTCGAGCATTTTGAGTTATTTATCCATAAAAAAATACCATTGATTTTCTTTGACCGAGTAGTAGAGCATAACCTATGCACCAGCATTGTGATTGATAACGCCAAAGCTGGCTACGAAGCCACCCAACATCTGATTCAGCAAGGCCGAACACAGATTTTGCACGTAACGGGTAGCCTCAAACGCAACGTTTATGCCGACCGCCTCAAAGGCTACCAATTGGCTCTCTTGGATGCTGGCATTGCTTACAACCCTGATTTAGTGGTGGTTTCGGATTTGAGTATTGAGTCGGGACGAGTGCTTGCGCAGCGTATCAAAACACAAATGCCACGGTCTGACGGGATTTTCATAACCAACGACCTCTGTGCAGTAAGTTGCATTAGTGCCTTACAAGAATTGGGAATTTCCGTACCAGAAGACATTTCGGTGGTAGGCTTTAACAACGACCCTGTGGCACAAGTTATCTCTCCAGCTCTCACAACCATCCATTATCCGGGGCGTGAAATGGGCGAAATAGCTGCCAAAAGCATGATTAATCACCTCAACGGCAACCTGACCATTGATGCCACCAATACGATTGTGCTCAAGTCGGAGTTGATGGTGCGGAATTCGTCGGTGGTCATTACTGAAAAAATAGACCGATTGGCTCGCTAAGGCTTACTTTCGGCCAAAATCAGCCGGGTTTTCACCCCAAAACTCCGTTTCCCACTTCAAGATTTTGTTGGTGTATTCATTGTCTCGAAGCCATTTTTCGGCCCGTTCCAAGAGCTCAAAAAGAACTTTGTTGCGAGGGGTTTCGGCCAATTTGGTATTGGCTTGCTTCTTTTTGACCCAGCTAATGGCCGTTTTGGAATCGGAATAAATCGGCAAGTCGCTGTTTTCTCGTTTGAGAAAAGCCAGTGCATGGACAATCGCCAAGAACTCGCCGATGTTGTTGGTGCCGTCTTGAAATGGGCCTTGTTTAAAAATCAACTGCTTTGTCTTGGTAATAACGCCTTGGTACTCCATATCGCCAGAGGCGGTGTTCCAAGCGGCATCTACCGAAAGGCTATTTTCGATGGGCTTACCTACTAAATTAAGTTTCTGAGGTTTGGCAGTAGGTTTTGGAGTAGTGCCAATAAAAGCTTGCGCTGGTTTTTCAAAAGCCTTATTGGCTTCAGATAGGCTTTCAAACGATTTGTATTTGGCACCAGCAAAGCCTTCAATCTGCTCTTTACAGGCATCCCAACTGTGAAATACCCCTGCCCGTCGCCCTTGCCAGACTACGTAATATTTTGATTTTTTTGCCATGATACTGACAAAATAAAGCGATTTAGCCCAAAATGTTAAATAATCTTAAGTCCTTTTTTCGGAAAATAGATAGGCGTACCTTGCTTCCAAATCAATCAAAACCTAATGAAAACTATTTTACTTTCCCTTACGCTGTGCCTTGTTGCACTCTTTTCAGAAGCTCAATTTGATAAAGGCCAATGGGTCGTTGGCGGCACGGTTGGACTAAATTATCAACATAAAAACCCGTCAAATCCTGCTACTGCAATCGCCAAAAACGTTACGCCCCAAATATGGATTGGACGGTTTATACAATCTAATTGGTTCCTGGGACTCAAAGGTGGTTATGCGCTGGGTAATGTGGGGGATTACATTTTTCAAGACGATCGCAAATTTGAAATAAGTCTATTCACAAGACGATATATTGCTATATCACCTCGCTTGAGTATGTTTGTCAATGGCGAGATTTATTATGGCAACGTCGAGAACCCAACCTTCATCACTTCTATGTATGGGCTACGGAGTAATTTGGGACTCAATTATTTCATCACCAAAAACATAGCATTAGATGTCGCCGGAGGGATATTTTCTTTGGGGATTGATTTTGTATCCAGTCCTTCGCTAAAACGTGCTGATTACAGCCTAAAAATTTCTCCTTCTTCATTTCCATTTCGTGTAGGTTTAATGTACTTCCCCAAAATCACTATCAATACCAAAGAAAAACCAATGAGTAACTCCATTCCGAAAGGAACTCGACTCATTATTAGTGGCTTTGACTTCCAGCGTACTGACATTTCTCTTAGTTCTACCGGAAACAGTGTTGATGCCAGTAATATTTCGGGCTATCTTTTTAGAGGTAAATTTATTGAAGCGAACAGAGCGAGAGGTTTGGTCGTAGGTTTTAGTACTAATTTTAACAGTGCAAGTAATCTTAATCAAGGAAAAAGTATCGGCTTTAGTATAGGGTGGTTTGGACGCAACTACCGAATGTTTAGCGAAAAACTGGGGATATTTCTCCATAAACAAACAAGTATTCACTACAACTGGGGAAATGATGGCAATGGAGATTTCAATACTGTAGGTCTAGTTGGTCAAATCAATCCGGGTGGGGTTTTGTGGTTGAATCAGAGGTTTGCTCTTGAACTTGCCATTGGTGGATTGTATGCATCGGTAGATCATCGTTCTAACCAAGAAGCGCTTTCTACGAATCCTAACCAAAAAGCTACAGCCAAGACCTTTAGTTCTCAGCTATCATTTAATTGGAATCCCTTCTCTAATATGGGGGTTGGCCTGTCTTACTACCTCCGCTAACAACCGTAGCGGCTGGTTCCGAAAAGCTTTTGGTGCGGTAGTCTTTATTTTTCTTAAATCGCCCTACATTTGCACTACGCAACTGAGCCATGAACACCAACCTGCCTACCTTACGAACGGTACACATCACCCGATACGTCACGCCCCTGCGTGAAGGCGGCTCTATGCCCGCCATTGCCGAAGCCGACGATGGATTTTTGTATGCCTTGAAATTCAGAGGAGCAGGGCAAGGCACCAGAGCGTTGATAGCCGAACTACTCGGGGGCGAAATAGCCCGTGCGTTGGGCTTAAAAATGCCCGAACTGGTATTTGCCACCCTTGACGAAGCCTTTGGCCGCACCGAACCCGACGAAGAAATTCAAGACTTGCTCAAAGCCAGCGTGGGTCTCAACTTAGCCTTGCACTACCTCAGCGGCGCCATTACCTTTGACCCTACTATTAGTAAAGTAGATGGTTGGCTGGCTTCGCAAATCGTCTGGCTCGATTCGTTGCTGATGAATATGGACCGTACGCCTCGCAATACCAATATGCTCATCTGGCACAAAGAATTATGGCTGATTGACCACGGGGCATCGTTGTATTTCCATCATTCATCCAACCAATGGAACGACTACGCTGTGCAGCCTTTTTCGTTGATAAAAAATCATGTCTTGTTGCCTTTTGCAGACCAATTGGCCGACGTTGATGCAGCCAATAAAAGCATTCTGACTGACAGTTTGATTCTGGCTATTGTGGACTTATTGCCCAACGACTGGCTGGAGGCGTCGTGGCCGTATGATGCTCCAGAGCACTATCGCCAAGCCTATGCCCATTTTCTGACTACTCGTATTGCCAACTCTACGATATTTTTAACCGAAGCCCAACATGCAAGACAAAAACTTATTTGAGTACGCTGTCATCAGAGTAGTACCTCGGGTGGAGCGTGAGGAGTTTTTGAACGTAGGGGTGATTCTGTATTGTGCTCGTCAAAAATTTCTAAAGTGCTTATTTTCAGTAGATAACAAGAAATTAGCCGCTTTTTCGCCAGTGCTTGATCTGGCCGAGCTCGAAAGAAACCTCCAAGCTTTACAGGCCATTGCAGCAGGAGAGCGCAACACTGGCCCCATCGGCTTGCTTGACTTACCCTCACGGTTTCGTTGGCTTACTGCCACCCGCAGTACTGTCGTGCAAACCTCCAAAGTTCACCCCGGCTTTTGTGAAAACCCGCAAGAAAGACTCGAAACTTTATTTCAAGAACAAGTATTGTAGGCACACAACATCAGTCCAACTAGTTCATCTTCGGCAGACGTATTATTCAGGTCAATCTACGCCATTTTGATAACTTACTTGTTGAATTCTGGTGATTGATGGTATTAACTTCCTTTTTGCATCATTGCAAAGCAAGGTGTAGTTGTTTATCTTGCACCAACAATAGCCCATAGCCTTCGCTCAACCAAAACTTTCTATGAAAAAACACCTACTGCTTTGGGTAGTGCTGATGATTGGTTCAGCTACTACGTTTGCCCAAAACAAAGATTATACATTTCGCTGTGTTCCGTTTACGCAGGTGAAGCTCACCGACCAGTTTTGGCTCCCTCGAATGGAACAAAACGCCAAGGTGACTATACCTCACGCTTTCCGCAAAAGTGAAGAAACGGGGCGAGTCAAAAACTTCATCCAAGCAGCCAATCATTCGGGTAAGTTTTGTTCTGTTTATCCTTTCGACGACTCCGATATTTACAAAATCATCGAAGGCGCTTCGTATTCGTTGAGTATTTTTCCAGATAAGCAACTCGACCATTATGTGGACTCACTCATCACCATTGTGGGCAATGCCCAAGAGCCTGATGGATACCTCTATACCATCCGCACGATGGGTTCGCCACATCCTTGGATTGGCACCAACCGCTGGGAAAAAGAAAATGAACTGAGTCACGAACTTTACAATGTAGGTCATCTGTATGAAGCGGCTACAGCTCACTATTTGGCCACTGGCAAACGTAATTTGCTGGATATTGCCCTCAAAAATGCCAACCTCATTGACCAAGTATTTGGCCCCAGTAAGCGAGCCGTTGCGCCTGGGCATCAGGTGATTGAAATTGGTTTGGTTAAGCTGTATCGCATTACAGGCGACGTTCGGTACTTAAACCTATCGAAGTTTTTTATTGACTGCCGTGGGCAGCGTCAGTACCCCAAAAAAGAAGGCGAAAGCGAAGATGGCTGGCAAACTGGCGAATACTGGCAAGACCATAAGCCCGTAATTCAGCAGACTGAGGCTACAGGGCACGCCGTACGAGCCGTGTATTTGTACTCAGGTATGGCCGATGTTGCCGCCCTCACTGGCAACCAAGATTACCTCAATGCCATTTCTAAAATCTGGAACAGCGCCGTTATGGGCAAAACGTACATCACCGGGGGCATTGGCACGGCAGGCGATGGTGAACGCTTTGGCAAAATGTACGAACTCCCCAACCAGTCGGCTTATTGCGAAACCTGTGCGGCCATCGGGAGCGTATTTTGGAACCAGCGGATGTTTTCGTTATACGGCGAAGCCAAGTATTTTGACATCTTGGAACGGACGCTCTACAACGGCTTGATTTCGGGAATTGGCCTCGATGGAAAATCGTTTAACTACACCAATCCAATGGAATTTAACCTTCGGAATGGCAAGGTTTCGGGCGAAAAAACTCGTGTGCCGTGGTTTGGGTGTTCGTGTTGTCCCACCAATATCAACCGACTGCTACCCTCAGTACCTGGTTATATCTATGCCCAAGAAGGGAATCACGTTTACGTCAACTTGTTTGTAAGTAGCGAAACCAATGTTAGTTTGGCCAACATACCCGTCAGCGCCAAAAGTACAAAAGTACAGAGCGTTGGAGTGAAAGTAAGTCAGCGGAGCAATTACCCTTGGGATGGCCATATCAAAATCAATGTAGAACCTCAGCGAAATGCCACCTTTCCGCTTCATGTGCGTGTACCTGGCTGGGCTCGCAACGAAGCCTTCCCCACCGACTTATATGCTTTTGCGGATGCCTCCTCTGCTAAAATTGAGCTAAAAATCAACGGACAACTTGTTGATATTCAACATCAAAACGGCTATTTGATTCTGGAGAGAGAATGGAAAAAAGGAGATGTGGTAGAATTGAATCTCCCGATGGAAGTACGCCGAATCAAAGCTAATGAAAAGGTAAAAGCAGACGTCGGCAAGGTAGCATTACAGCGTGGACCGATGGTGTACTGCGCCGAATTCGCTGATAACAATGGCCGCACAAGTAATCTGATTCTACCTAACGACGTCAGCCTTACAGCCGAGTTTAAACCAGAGTTACTCAATGGCCTTACTGTTTTGAAAGGTACTGTTCAAGCCGTACAAGTAACCAAAGGTGGCACTGCGCTCGAAACTACTAGCCAACCGTTTACGTTGATTCCTTACTACGCCCGCTCCAACCGTGGCGAAGGCGAAATGCGAGTATGGTTTCCGACCAAGATTGTTAATGCCGAATTGTTGACAGAGTAAACGCTAAAAGTAGCCTATGAAGACACCCGCCATGCCATGAAGACAGCATGGCGACAATTATTACCCTTTAAACTGAATCCTTTTGACTTTTCAAGATTTTGATTTCGACGATAAGCTATTAGATGGCTTGTATTCGATGGGGTACACCAAACCTACCCCCATTCAGGAACAAGCCATTCCGGTTATTCTTGAAAAACGTGATTTGATTGCCTGCGCACAAACGGGCACAGGCAAAACAGCTGCTTATTTATTGCCGGTTTTGCACAATATTATCAAAACACCTGAGCATCAGCGGCATTTGAACACCTTAGTACTAGCCCCAACTCGTGAATTAGCCATGCAAATTGACCAGCAGATAGAAGGGCTGGGGTATTTTACAGGAGTAAGCTCCATACCTGTTTATGGCGGAGGCGACGGTTCGGCATGGAATCAGCAGAAAAAAGCATTGGACGAAGGCGCCGATGTGATTATTGCCACGCCAGGCCGCTTGATTGCGCTCTTTCAAATGGGAGCTGTCAACTTCAACCAACTTCAACATTTGGTGCTCGACGAAGCCGATCGAATGCTAGACATGGGTTTTTATGAGGACATCATCAAAATCATTAGTTATTTACCCAAACGTCGGCAAACGCTTCTGTTTTCGGCTACTATGCCGCCCAAGATTCGGACTTTAGCCAATACCATCCTGTCTGACCCAGCGCAAATTAACATTGCTATTTCTAAACCCGCCGATGGTATTTTGCAACAAGTTTACTCTGTTTATGACAAGCAAAAAGTAAAACTGCTGACTCACCTTCTCAAAGCAGGGAACTACGATAGTGTGATTATTTTTGCCTCGACCAAAGAAAACGTTAAAAATCTGGACAATGAGCTACGTCGTACTGGGCTGGTAGCCAAAGCATTTCACTCTGATTTAGAGCAAAAACAACGAGAAGACATCTTAAGAGAGTTTAAAAACAAGAGCCTACCCATTTTGATTGGGACTGATATTTTGTCGAGAGGCATCGACGTAGAGGGCATTAGTTTGGTCATCAATTTCAATGTACCTCACGACCCCGAAGACTACGTTCACCGCATTGGCCGAACGGCACGTGCCGATACCACAGGCACGGCCATCACGTTTATCAATGAAAAAGAACAGCGTAAATTTGCTTCTATCGAACGACTCATCGGTAAAGAAATACTCCGCATGCCACTGCCTGCAAACCTAGGCGAAGCACCCAACTTACAAACTCAACCACAGTCTAAGCCCAAAAAGAATTTCAAAAAGAAGCCTTTTAAAGGTAAAAAACACCCCAAAAAGCCAAGCGGAGAACAAGGAACATCCTCCCCAAAACCCCAACAATAGCCAACGGGTATTGAGCAAACTTTTCAAATGACTACCACCGAAATTTCTTCTATTTTTGATAAAATCAGCGGCTTACGAATCGGCGTCATTGGCGATTTTGCTATAGATTTTTACTATGATGTTGAGAAAAATACGGATGAATTTTCAATTGAAACGCTCAAAGAAGTGCATTGGGGGAGTCGAGCTCGAACCTCGTTGGGCGGTGCGGGCAATGTAGTCCAGAACCTTGCTGCCTTGGGTGTGGGCCAAATCGCCGTTTTTGGTTGTATTGGCCCTGACCTCTTTGGGCGAGAAATGGTATATCTACTTCAGCAACTAGAGGCGAACTGTACGTATCTACAAACCGTACCGACAGGTTGGGAAACCAATACCTACACTAAGCCCCTGTGCCAACAAGTAGAAGATAACCGCTTGGATTTTGGAGGAAAAAATAAACTTTCTCCTCCCTTTTTTGAACAACTTTTGGCAGATTTAGACCAAGCCTTGCCCCTACTTAATGTTCTGATTATCAACCAACAGTTCAGTAACCCACTGCTCAATACCCATCGGCTCAAGCAGCTAAACGAAGTAATCAGACAGCACCCTCATTGCTTGTATGTGGCAGACATGCGTGCCGTGGGTCAATATACGCAAGGAGTGACTTTGAAAGTAAATACTTCAGAGCTTTCGGCTATGTTAGGTATCGCCCTGCTTGATGCCTCAGATGAAAAAGCCTGTATTGAGCATGGTAAACGCTTATCCTTGCGACTTCAAGAACCACTTCTAATTACCCGAGGCGAGCAGGGCATCCTCTATTTAGATGCCAATTCGATTCACTCCGTGCCAGCGATTCCCTTAGACGAACCCATCGATACCGTAGGAGCAGGAGACACGGTAGTGGCTTCGTTTGCTGCGGCGAGAGGTACGGGTGCTACGCTCCCGCAAGCCCTCCAACTGGCCAACTTGGCCGCTGCCGTTACGGTCAAAAAACTCAACCAAACAGGCACGGCTACCCTCCAAGAAATTTTGGAGCTGTGCTAATTTCGTTTTGTCATCCTCAAACTTTTCTAGTGAGGATAACTTCAAAAAGAAGAAAATTTAGGGAAGTAGGCACTCTTTAATGCGCTGGTGAGCAGTAAAAACTGAATATCGTGTTGGTACATGGGTTTAGTTTTTAGTTGATTATCATTAATTTTTGCCGACTTTTGCTTGCGCCTGTTTGTTGGTGAAAAACACCATAGCCGTCAGGCTAACGCATTTTCACCTCACCCCCAACCCCTCTCCATACCGGATAGGGGAGCTAAGTGCTTGATTTTCAAAGTTCTTCTCAGCAGGAGAAGGATTTAGGATGAGGTGAAATGAGCCCGATAATCAATAATTTACCTCTTAACCTGACGGCTATGGTGAAAAACACCAACAACGGAGGAATGTGATATTTGGTGATACACCCAAAAATGCAGTTTCAAGATTGCATACTCACCCATACGATAAGAGTTCTGATGAAGAGCCATCAGATTGGGATCGAACTTACCATAGAACTATAAATAATTATTATAATGTCGTTGTTGGGTATCAAAACATCTATTTTTATCAGCAATATGGGGCAATAGTAATTTAATTAAAGTTTCTAAATTCAATACTTTTAAAAAATGAGACTTTCTATCAAATATATAACAGTCATAATAGTGTTACTTGGTTGTAATCAATCAAAGCCTATTGCTGAAAATGGTTTTGTAACTAAAACACAAAATAAAAAAAAATTAAGTGGCTTGAGAAATTACATAAATTCAAAAACTTCATTTTTGAAAGACACAGAAGCCACGTTTTCTAATGGACAATATGAGGAGATATATTCATTTACAGTTATTCAGCCTCATACTTCAAGTTTTATATTAAAGGTAGAAGTTTTAAAAAATCAACCTATTCTTAAATATATATATTTAAATAAAAGCAAGAAAATAGATTGTAAAATTATATCACTAAATGAAAAGAATTGTCTTTCTAAAGAGTCATTTTTAACAAGAATCCGTAAATTCAATTACTCGGAATTAAAAAACTGGGATGATGATTTTTCTAAGTATGCTGACCCAACTATAATTTTAGTAGAGGTATTTGAAGATAAAAAACAAATAGAGGTGGTAGAGCTATACCGAAAAGACTCAAATTTACCAAAAGTATTAACACTGTATGATATAATAGATTCAATTATGTGTTACATACCCCAAAAAATAATCCTACAAAAATCTGATTGAGTAAGAATAGAAAAGCCCCGCTCGACCCCTAACTGTCCGTAGTCTTTTTTGACTTCGGGTGGGGAATGAAAAAGAGCATCTGTGATGCGGTAAGTACCAAGTTATTAAGAATTTAGAAAATAAATGGCAGTAAAGGTCTTGTCTCTATAAGCTATCTTTTTTGAGCTTGACCGTGTCTAAGACACTATTTTTCATTTGTAATCCGTAGTCAAAACAGACTCCGCACAGCGGGGGTAGTTGGTAGTAGTGTAGTCAGTGAGGACACTGACTACGGCGGAGTCCAAAGGTTTATTATCATTACAAACCCTGACATTGTTGAGTACTGATGAAATTAAAACTTGTATTTTTGGTATTGACAGCCTTAATAATTTATAGCTGTAAGACATCAAAGAAATTATCCTTGTCGAGAGGAGAAGTTAATGATGCTATTCAAGACGCTATTGCAGATTTTTTACGGACTAAGAAAATCCTTGCAAAACAAGATAGTGTATTTTCAATTTATGTTGAAAATATAAATGATGATGTATTGGGTATTGGAATTTCAGGGGAAAGAGATAAAATTGCTCTATTTACAAAAAATGAAATAGATTATGATTATCGCCTTTTTCCCACAAGAATTTATGAACAAAATGGGAAAATGTTTTTTTGGAAAGACTCAACAGCTAGCGTTTCAAAGGAAGTAATAGACAAATTATATGCTTTGAATAGAGTGGATACTACTGTTTACCAAAAGAAATTCCCTGAGAGAACCATTGATGAAATGCAAAAAGTTGTTCATTATTATTATTGCAAGAATAATCTAAATAGCTATCAAAAGAAGAAAACAAGCATAGCAATGTTTAGATATGAAATTCCAAAGATAGAATGTAAAAAGTCCTCCGTTAAGAGTAGTCTGTGACTACATTTAAGAGTAGCAAGAACTTAGTTCTGTGAGCGTAGAGAGACAAACATTTAAATGAGTTTTTGATAAAATATTATTATGTTGATTATCACTACGTTGAAAAAGAGTTTGTATTAAGTGTTTCGCAAGGCATTACGGATAATGAATGAAAAACCCCGTTGTGCGTAGTGTTCGATTGAACACTGCGTACCAAAGATAGATAGCCGTCTGCGACGGCCTACCAAACGACCTTGACAAGAAAAAATCCGTGCTGTCATATCATGTCTAGCTCCAATAGCCCTTTTTGGTTATTCATGTAATCTCGTGCCGATGAAAAACGATATGCCCCTCTCAGAAATTTTGCAACTTTGTTGATTACTAACCCGAATTGCTTTTGTCTGCCAGAAGTAAAAAGAAAAATGTAGGGAAGTGATGCCATTCTTTTGAAGGGCTGTCAAGGAAACCAGCCTTTCAAAAAGCATGGTAAGGAGCACCCGTTAGGCCATCTTCCGCTTACCTAACTCCTCTTGGATTTTTTTGACAAAACGCCAATTAACAAGAGCAATGCAGATTAGCCCTAATGGGTTTAAAAAATCAAGGTTTGTACCCTTATTGATGGCCATAAACACATTGTACGAAACCGTAAGGGTAAACAATGCTGCTGACATAATGACAAATACCTTGAACATTTTTTCTTTACGTTGTAACTCCTCAACGCTCAGCTCCGAAAAGTCTCTGATTTTCATGTTATTATTGGGTTAGAGGTTCAATACAATCTCTGAAGTTGTTAGTTAAGCACCATTTCTGGACTTTAGCTCCGTTTTTATTTGCTTGAGTGTATTCCAATTTAATATTACAATTGGTAGTAACGTCAACGGAAAAACAAGAGAAGAACTTGGCTTTTCTTTGAAAGCCAAAAAAACATTGATACACAGCAATGCAATGACTATTCCTATCAATAAACCTAGCAGAAATTTTTGCGTTTTCTCTTGTTTTTGCAGTTCTTGGACGCTCATCTCGGAAAAATTCTTAGTTTTCATAGAGTTGTGGGTTTAAGTGGTTCAACAAATGCTTTGACGGATTTACAGTATCGTTCTGGAATCTAACTCAGCTTTTATCTTCTTGATGGTGTTCCAGTTTACAGCCAAAAAGGCCAGGTTAATCAGCACAATGGGCATTAGAGCCAATGGAATAGTAAGGGAACCATCACTAATCACTAAAAATACAAGAAGCGCCGCTAACACTGTAACAATTCCTGCCGAAACGCCCGTAACCGTCTTTAGTGTTTTTTCTTGCTTTTGCAGCTCTTCGACGCTCATTTCCGATAAATTTTTCATTTAAGTAGTAGTTTTGGTTTTCTGCACCAAATATATTTAGCCCCAACGTTATTGTAACTACCCCTTTTGGTAGTATTTGCTCTGTCCCCCAAAAACTACCCAAAAGGGTAGATTTAGCTTTTTTGAACGCAAAAATCTTTCTACTTTTAATCAAACTATTGATGGATACCTATCATGAAAAACAAAAGTGCTTTTTTCGACCACCGAAACACCATTCATCGAGTATCGGAAGAAGAAGAAATCCAAAAACATGACTATCTAAAGCCCATTGAGGCATTTGCAAGAGCCACTAATAGTAGTGTGTATGTGATTGACTACATGGCACAAGGCTTCGAGTTTGTATCGGATAACCCTCTTTTTTTGTGTGGAAATACTCCCATCGAAGTGTTGGCACTAGGCTACGACTATTATTTTAAATACGTCCCTCCCAAAGACCTCGAATTATTATTAAAAATCAACGACATAGGCTTCAGTTTTTATGAAAAAATCCCCTTAAATGACCGCCTCAACTATTCCATTTCTTATGATTTCCATCTTAAAAATCACCTTGGAAAAATCTTATTAGTGAATCAAAAATTAACCCCTTTGTTTTTGACCAACGAAGGTAAAATCTGGAAAGCAATTTGCATTGTCTCTGTCTCAACGGAGCGAACAGCTGGAAATATTAAGATTTATAAGTACAATGAAAACAAGGTATATACCTACAACTTAAGTACTAATGTGTGGGAAATCGAAAAGAAAGTAAGTCTTACGAAACGGGAAATAGAAATCCTTCAACATTCGATTCGAGGACTCACCATAACCGAAATTGCAGAGGCCATTTTTGTAAGCCCTGATACGGTAAAATTTCACCGAAAAAAAATATTTGAGAAACTGGCAGTAACCAATATCACCGAAGCCATTGCGTATGCTACTAATAATGGCCTTTTTTGATAACGTGATGACTTTTGTATTGTCAAATGTTCGAAGAACCGCTATGGTTTGGAGAATACACCAAATTTGGAAATACCCTTATTATTCAACTATTTCTACCTCTTCTCCCATTTTCTAATCATCCTTGTTGTACTTTAGCTACTAATCGTGCTACATTCGTGCATTCATGGCAAGATAAAACAACCAATATGGACAAGGTCATTTTAGCCCAACATCAACAAGAAATCAGCAATTACCTGAACCAACTGCTTCTTCCGTTTTGGATGAATCGTTGTGTTGATACCACCAATGGGGGCTTTATTACCCATTTTGACCAATTCGGGCACGATTCGAGCGAGGATGAAAAGACTTTGATTGCCCAGACTCGCTGCATTTATACGTTTTCTTCGGCGCATCGGGCAGGATATGGTGGTGGTCGCTTGGCCGAAATGGCGACGCATGGAGTGGACTTTTTGTTGGATAAGTTTTGGGACGAAACACACGGTGGTTTTTATTGGTTGGCCAATCGGAAAGGTGAGATTCAGATTGACCAAAAGATTGTGTATGGGCAAAGTTTTGCTATCTATTGCCTAAGCGAATACACCTTGGCCACGGGTGACCCTCGGGGTGTAGCCTACGCCGAAAAAGTCTTTGACTTATTGCAAAAATATGCTGTGGATACACATTTTGGAGGATACTTCGAGATGTTTCACCGAAACTGGGAACTCAAAGGCCCTGGTTCCGCTGGTGGCGACCGCAAGACCCTCGATGCCCACATGCACTTGATGGAGGCGTTTTCGAGCCTATATGCTTATACGGGTAAGGAGATTCATCGCCGCAAACTGCTCGAAATCATCGAGTTATTGGTTAATCGTATCATGCACCCTATTTACGGCACAGGCATTCCGCAGTTTTGGGCCAACTGGCAGGTGGCCCCCCAAATCAAGTTTGACATTGTGTGGGGCTGGGACCGGTTCACCGAAGATGGCATCAAAGCCGCCGCCGAAGATAACACCAGTTATGGTCATAATGCTGAATTTGCATGGTTACTGATGAACGCACTCGATGTGCTACAACTACCCTATGAAACGTATCGAAGCCAACTCGAAAAATCGTATCATCATGCGGCAGACTATGGTGTGGATTGGGAGTTTGGAGGCGTATTTGTAGAAGGTTCGCACGCTGGGCAAGTGTATGACCGTGAAAAAGAATTTTGGCAACAATCGGAGGTGCTGATTGGCTTTTTAGATGCCTATCGCTTCTTGGGTGACACCAAGTTTTGGGATGCCTACCACAATGTCCACCGCTTTGTATTTGACAAAATGATTAATCATGCCGTCGGAGAATGGTGGCCCCTAATGACCCGCCAAGGCGCACCTATCTGGACGCACATGAGTCACTCTTGGAAAATCAACTACCATACTGTTCGGGCGATGGTACAATCCATCATCCGCTTGCAGAAGTTGCTGGAGGTAGATGAAGCTTAAAACTTCTAGTTTTAGCGTGGACTGCTTTAATGACAGTCCACAAAATAACTACTTCTTCCAGCCAATCAACTGGGCTTTGTCGTTGTTACGGGCAAGTAGAATTACTTCTTGCTGGTTGGTGGTTTTTAGTTTGAGTGCTTTACGAATTTGTCCTCTTAATTGTAATCCAGATTCACGGGAGTTTAGCACTTCAAAAACACCTTTTCCCTTACCCTTGAGTAATAGACCAAAATTGGCATCATAGCGACCGAATTCAGGCAGCAAATCATAGAAATTACCCATAAGTAACACATCTAACTGACCATCATGGTTATAATCGAGTGTTTCGATGCCGTAAATAGGAGAAAACTGTGCAGTAATAGGTAACGCAGTCATGGTAAAGTTGCCTTTTCCGTCGTTGAGCAATACACTACTATTCGGATTGGTTACCTTCCGAACGACAGCTCCTTGCAACTGTGCTTCGGTAAAAATTTCGTTGATGGCTTTACCTGCATAGTCTGCAAACTTCACAAAACGACTCTTAATACTTGGCATTTGTTTCTGAAGGTCTTGTTTCAACAGCATCGGATAAGCATTGCCATCTTCGGTATAGCAGTTGATTATTTGCTCTAGTGTTCCGTTTCGGTCAAAATCATTGATATATAACTCAGCAGGGCGTTCTTTACTGGCTACTAAGCGAGTGTTTGTACCCAAATTGCCCACGATAAAATCAATATCCCCGTCTGCATCTAAGTCGGCAGGCTTGAGGCTACTCCACCATCCAGACGAATTTTCAATGTCGGTTTTAGCAAATGTATGGTTAGGCAATTGCTTGAAAATCACGATTTCGCCCCAGTCTTGCGTTACTACTAAATCTTCTAAGCGGTCTTTGTTGACATCAGCCCACACAGCATCTGTAACCATACCCAACGAAGCTACGTCAGGCATAAAGCGCTTGGTATAGTTTTGAAAACCACCCGTGCCATCGTTGACTAACAAATAGCTTTGCGGAGCATAGCCATATTGACTCGGAATCAATCTGGAGCCAATAAACAAATCGGTGTCGCCATCTTGGTCAAAGTCTGTGGCTGTTACGCAACTTCCGCTGGCATAAATCGCTGGGAATCGGGCATCTTTTTTGAAATTTCCTTTGCCATCGTTAAGGTAGAGCAGATCTTTCAAAGCAGGGTCTTCGGGGGCAAATTCGTTACTCCCTGTCACTACCACCAAGTCAAGGTCTTTGTCTTTGTCGGCATCAAAAAACGTAGCGGCTACCACCTCAATGCCTACGTCTTGCCCAAAGTCAGCCTGTGGGCTTTCTTTGAATGTTCCGTTTTTTTGCTGAACAAATAACTGCTTAGCCGAACCATTGGCACCACCAAAATACATATCGTCTAAGTCATCACCGTTTACGTCCCCTACGGCAACGCCAGGACCTTGCGTCGAGAATTTTTGCTTGAGCAAGCCATCTCGATTATAATCCACAAAATCGTTTTCATGATGGGTATATGGCAAGGTCATTTGTGTGGTAACATCCTTAAAAACAGGGCTTACAGTATTCAATACAGGCTTAAACAACTCAGTAGCCGCCTGATGCGTAAGCACCAACTGTTGATCGGCTTTAACTGATTTGAGCACTTGCATTTTATCATCATCCCAAACAACTTTAACGGAATCAATACTGGCATTATTCCCCAATCCAAATACCATCTGATGGTCGCTTGATGACTGAAAGCCTCGATTAGGCATTTGTTGCAAGTACTGCATTTTGCCCTGTTGATATACATACACTTTGGCTCCTATACCTACTCGGTTTTTGGGTGTTCCTACCAATTTTACTCGCAGGAAATGGGTTTTTAGTAACTCTACCGATTTATTCTTGTAAACCCCCAATGGCATATTGTTATTATTGACTACCAAATCGAGGTCGCCGTCATTGTCTAAGTCTCCATAGGCTGCGCCATTTGAGAAACTAGGCTTACCTAGTCCCCAGTCTTTTGCTTTATTTTCAAACTGAAGATTTCCTTTGTTTTGAAAGGCATAATTCGGAATGGGGTTCGACGAAATTTTATCAATCAGGTCTTTGTAATTAACGCCTCCCATCTGAATCGCCTGCTGCATGGTTTCTTCACTGGCCAAAAACGCTACAAAATCTTGGTCGGTCAGGTTTTTTACGATGCCATTGGCCACAAAAATGTCTTTGTTACCATCGTTATCCATATCAAAGAGCAAAGCTCCCCAGCTCCAGTCGGTAGCCTGTACGCCTGACAAACATCCGATTTCGCTAAAAGTACCATCTCCATTGTTCAAATGGAGCATGTTGCGCATGTATTGATAGTAAAAATCCTTGGCTATTTTGCTCTGAAAATACTCGTAACTCTCAAAAGTTGAAGTTGTTTTGAGGCGGCGGTCATCGCCCGGAAGCATGTCAGTCACAAAAATATCAAGGTTACCATCGTTGTTCATATCGGCAATATCAGCACCCATCGAGCTGGCGCTGATGTGATTCATTTGGTCTTCGATGGATTCTTTAAACGTGCCATTTTTCTGGTTAATATACAGATAATCACGCTCATAAAAATCATTAGAGATATAAATATCCAGCCAGTTATCGTTGTTGACATCCCCTACCGTAATACCCAACCCGAAACCAATGATACTGCCATAAATACCCGCTTGTTCGCTTACATCGGTAAAGGTCGTGCCGTCGTTTCGGAAGAATTTATGTCCACCGAGGGCGTCTCGTTGGTTGCGTAAGTTTTGGTCTTTGAGTGAGTTGATGGGAATAAACGAATTATTGAGCAGGTACATGTCCAAATCGCCATCTTTGTCATAATCAAAAAAGGCAGCGTGCGTACCAAACCCACGGTCGTCAAGGTGGTACTCAGTTGCCTTTTCGGCGAAGGTCAAGTTACCATTATTGATATACAACTCATTGGCTCTATCGTCTTTACTCCCAGTTGTTTCATCCGTACGGTTACCAGAATTACAGACGTAAATGTCCACTAGTCCATCGCCATTGACATCGGCAAAAGTAGCGCCTGTGCTCCAGGCGTGTTTTCCCTTGATGCCAGCTTTGTCGGTAATGTCTTCAAATTCAAAGTTCCCTTTGTTCAGATACAGCTTGTTATCATCGAAGTTAGAAGTGACAAAAATATCTGCCAAGCCATCATTATTGATGTCGCCAATGGCTACGCCACCACCGTTGTAGAAGTTGCGGTATCGGAAGATATTAAAATTTTTATCGTAGTGAATTTCATTTTGAAAAGTAATATGTGTGTGTTCTGAGGGCATTTCCTCAAACAAAGCGTCTTGCTTTCGTTGGTCTAATTCACAACCAACCAAAAATACTAAACCCGCTAACAAAAAAGAGATACGCATTATTCCGTGAATTGAAGAATACAAATTAAGGGTTATTTTACCATACGATAAACAGCTGTTTCGCTGTTATTTTGGCTAATAATCAACCAATTACCGATTTGTTTGATGTCTTTTACATCACCACGCAACCACAATCCTGCTTCGTATTGAGGTACATACTCAAACTGCAAATTGCCTTTACCTCTGAGTAAAACACCCTGATTAGCATCCACTTTACCAATCCGCAAACGGTAGTTAGACTGATTTCCGGCCAACAGTAAGTCTTTCTTACCGTCGTGGTCAAAGTCCTCGGCTACTATGGCGTACACAGGTGCAAACTGAGCTTGAATCGGCAGGCGATGGAGCTGAAAACCTTTGGAAGTGTTTTCGAGCACACAAGTTTCAGTAAAGTTAATAGAAAGAACGTTGGCATCGGTAAGCATCTCACCAAACATCTCTTCAAGCGAGGCTTTTCCAAACGCTTCGTACGTAATATACTTGCGCCGTAAGGCCACCACTTGCTCCAAGGCTTCGTCTCGTCCAATCGCTGGATAGGGCTTTCCTTGAATATAATAGCTCATAATGGGGTCAATATGCCCGTTTTTATCCAAATCGCCATAGTGCAAGGTCATGGGCTCGGCGGTAGAGGCTTTCAGCGGAGTATTGTTACCCAAGTTGCCCAACACAAAATCAAGGTCTCCATCGCCGTCTAAATCACTGACTGTTATGCGGTTATACCATCCAAATTCTTGGCTGATGGGGGTAGGTTTCGTAAATTTACCTTGCTGATTCTTGAGCAGTAAAGGTTGCATCCATTCGCCTACTACCACCAAATCGTCAAAGCCATTTTTGTCCAAATCCAGTATTGCTACATCTGTGACTAAGCCTATGGCTCCTAACGATTGCTTGGTAAAATGCGCTTTGCCATCGTTGATAAGCAAAAAGCTTTCTTCAGGTGTAGGATATTCATTTTGTACGACACTCCCTCCAACAAACAAGTCTAAATCTCCATCTTTCTCTACATCAAGTACTTTTACACAAGAGCCATGATGTTGGTCGGCGGGAATGGCAGTTGCCGTACGGCTAAAGTGCCCTTTGCCATCATTGAGATAAAGGCGGTCTGCCTGACCCACATGCTCACGAGGTTGGGCGTATTCGCCACTCACCACATACAAATCATGGTCATGGTCGCCATCGGCATCAAACAACACGGCATCTCGGTCTTCAGAAGCCTTATCAGCATCAAAATCAGGCTGTATGGTCGGCACAAAACGACCTTTTTTATCTTGAATGAACAAAACACCCGCTTGATTTTGTGCTCCTCCCGCATATACATCTGCCAGTCCATCGCCATTGACGTCGCCCGTGGCCATGCGTGCCCCTGAGTACGAATACAAATAAGGCAACAGCACTTGGTGATTAAAATCAATTTCAGAATTTTCGATATGTTTAAACGAAAGCACCCCTGTAGTTGATTCAAACCAAAACTTCGGCGTTGCCATATCAACTGCGTTGGCATTGCTCGCTTGAGTCGGTGATACTACTATCAATTGATTTTCTTTGGGCTTGTCCCACTCTTGTACATGCCCATTGGGCCACACTACCCTGAGTTTTTTAACAGTCCCGTTCCCTAGTCCAAAATGCAAGGGCATCAGCATCGCTGACTGGAAGCCCCGAGTTGAAGTGAGTTCTTGGTATTGCTGCTGTCCTGATGAAGTAGTTACATAGACTTTCGTACCAATCCCAAGTGGGTTAGATGGCGTTCCTTTTATCTGAACCTTAATCCAGTGTTGAGGATTTCGGTCTTGGGTATGGTTTTGATACAGTTGCGCAGTAGCATTGTTATTATTAGTTACCAAATCCAAGTCTCCGTCGTTGTCCAAATCTGCATAAATGGCACCGTTTCCAACGGCAGGCTCTTCAAAGCCCCAATCGGTTACTTTATTTTCAAAAGTCAAATCACCTTTATTCCGAAATATGTAAAAATGTGTTTTGGACGATGGCATTTGTTTTAAATGTTCTAGCAATGCCTTGCGTGGAGCACCTTGTTGCTCATTCATTTGAGCATCTGCATAGTACTTGGCAAAATCGCCATCGGTGTAGTCTCGCACTTCGCCATTGGTTATAAAGAGGTCTTTCCAGCCGTCGTTGTCCCAGTCGCCAAACAAGGCAGCCCAACTCCAATCAGTGTTTGAAACCCCAGCCAGTTGACCGATTTCTGCAAAATGTGGCACCCCGTCTCCACCCCTCGCAGTAGAAGAGTGCCCTTCATTAAGTTGCAACATATTCCTCATGTTCTGATGATGGAATCCATTGGCAAGTTGAGCTTGATATACATTCCAATTATCAGGAAAAATCAACTTTTTCTGACGAGCATTGTCTTCAGGCAACATATCAAGGGTAATGATGTCGGCAGCCAAATCATTGTTATAGTCGGTAATATCAACACCCATCGTAAAATTAGATGTATGCGCTAGGGATTCTTTGGCAAGGTCTTTAAAAGTACCGTCTCGCTGGTTAATGTACAAGTAATCATCTTCTACATAATCATTCCCTACATAAATATCAAGCCAGCCGTCTTGATTCAAATCAGCGACTACCAGTCCTAAGCCAAACCCAAGCGGATTACTTTTAATACCTGCCTGTGCGCTTACTTCCACAAACAATCTTCCCCCATTAGGGGCTAGGGGGCTATCATTCCGAAACAACTTATCACCTGCCATCTCATCTCGTTCGGCTCTCATTTCGGCGGCTTCTTTGCGCTGATAGCCACGCAAATTGTGGTTCATCAAAAACAGGTCAAGGTCCCCATCTTGATCATAATCTAACCATGCTGCTTGTGTAGAATAGCCTTCATCGGCAAGACCATATTCGGCAGCTTTCTCCGTGAAAGTCAAATCATGGTTATTGATAAAAAGCTGGTTACGTCGTTTTTCGGCAGGTAAATTTCCTGAATAGCAAACATAAATATCTACCCATCCATCTGCGTTTACATCGGCCAAACTGACACCTGTTTTCCAGCCATCTGTTCTACCACCAACTTGCGCTTTGGTAGTGATGTCTTCAAACTGAAGATTTCCTTTGTTTACATATAGTTGATTGGGCACTTGGTTACCCGTAAAATACAAATCCAGAAGTCCGTCATTATTAAAATCGGCAGTAGCTACGCCTCCACCGTTATAGAAATACTCGTAAGCTAAAATATTTTGGTTCTCAGTTTCGGTAAGTTGATTTTTAAATTGAATACCTGTTTGTTGGGGGTCTATTTTCTCAAAAAGCGTCTTTTCCCCTGATGAACAGGCGAAGAAGCCAATAGGTAAAATTATCCAAAATAAAGGATAGACTCGTCTAAAAGAGTCGGTTACAAATTCAATATTCGTCTTTCTAAGTCTGGCTGCCACAAAAAAAAATTGCCTTATTTTCTAAAAAAAAGAGAGCAAGTCATGTAGAGCTTGCTCTCTTTACTTATTAAATCATTGTTATTGGCCTAAAACCACTAACGGGATTTGCGTAAGATTAATAACCTGGGTTTTGTTTCAAACCTGGGTTAGCATCTAAGCGTTGTTGTGGGATTGGGAACAACAAAGTCTTGGTGCTCGCTTCTTTCATAAATTTAGAAGTGAATTTACCACCTACTTTGTTATATTCGCCAAAACGAACGAGGTCATTACGACGCCATGCTTCCCAAGCTAATTCACGACCACGTTCTGCCAAAATATTCTCAGCTGTTACATCAGAAGCTTTCCACGCAGCAACACCAGCACGAGAACGAATAACGTTGAGGTCAGTTAAAGCGTCAGCTGTTTTTCCTAAACGGAAGTTAGCTTCAGCACGCATCAAATAAACATCACCCAAACGGAACATAACCCAGTCGTTATCTTGGTCGTTTACAGTATTGTTTTTCTGGATTTCGTATTTACCTAAACGAACACCCGCACCTTGGAATTCTGGGTCAGATGCCTTCATTTCGTCTTTAGTCATTTTAGGGTCAAACACCAATGGCTTGTTGTTAGCATCCAAGATTGGAGTCTTGCCATCTCCTTGATATTGAGGACCAGCAATGAACATTTTCTTGCGAGCATCGTCACTGCTAAATGAATCATAAAACTCAGCAATTGTACAGAAACCGTTCCATGGTGCACCAGCTAGGTTGTAAGTAGATTGGTTACCATAGTGTAACGTACGCATTTGGATGTTCATACCACCTGCTTGGAAACGGTCAAATGGAATAGACCAGATGCTTTCTTTAGAACCTTCGTTAGCAACAGCAAAGTTAGCCAAAAAGTTAGGTTCTAAGCTGTAACGACCTGAGCTAATGATAGCGGTACAAGCATCTACGCATTTTTGCCAGTCAGGCGTTCCTTTGTAAACACCAGCGTTCAAATACGTTTTAGCTAAGATCGCATTCGCTGTCATTTTATTGATACGACCATAGGCAGCACCATCTGTCAAATCAGGTAAGGCAGCGGTAAGTTCAGCTACTACATAGTCATAGATTTGTGCACGAGTGGCATTGGTTACGCTACCTTTTGTAGTTTCTGTTACAAGTGGAACGTTACCAAAGTAGTCCATCGCCAAGAAATAATAGAACGCCCGAACAGCTCTTAACTCAGAAATCGCTTTGGTGTTACCAGTCAACTGAGGAATCAACTGGTTTACAGAACCGATACCATCGTAAAGGAAGCCCCACATATCGTTGATTGGGCCGTGTGTAGTTGACCACGTATGGCGGTTATAGTTCAACCAGTTACCACCATCGTACCAGTCTTGGCCACGTGTAGGTACTAAA
Source organism: Spirosomataceae bacterium (assembly GCA_046329195.1). Taxonomy (GTDB): domain Bacteria; phylum Bacteroidota; class Bacteroidia; order Cytophagales; family Spirosomataceae; genus JAXLVB01. The sequence continues at coordinate 2,311,380 of JAXLVB010000002.1, forward strand.
CCTACGTCAGTAGTTACTTCTGCATTGTGCATGTGCCACGCATAACCACGAAGGTTTGCATAAACAGGTGCCAACAAAGAAGCCAACTGGTCGGCAGTTTTACCGAAATTTTCTTTCGGGATTACGCCATATACATTCTCAGTCAAGTCGGTACACGATGCTAATCCAAGCATGGCTACCATTGATGAAAATACTAGTAATTTTTTCATAATCAATGTTGTTATGACTTTGGTTTTTTAATACTTACGTTTAACTGCATGTAAAGGTTGTGTGTTTTGAAAAATATTATTTTTTTTAGTAAAGATACTACAAAAAATATTTTTTTGACACACCCTTCACGGTGGTGGATGTTAGAATGATAAGTTCACACCAACTTGGAATCCACGAGATTTAGGGAATTGTTGCTTAGTGTAAACACCAGCAGTAGCAAAACCTGTGTTCATTTCAGGGTCAACACCTTTGAACTTCGTGATTACGAAAAGGTTTTGACCTGATACATAGATTTGTGCACGGCTCAATACCCCAATCTTAGGGAAGGTGTAAGCTAAACGAGCATTGTTCAAACGTACAAAACTACCGTCTTCTACAAAGTAATTGAAAGCACCTGTTTTGTCATCTTTGATAGGCGAAGTAGCGGCTTCACGCAAGGTGTTCTCTTCTGCAAAACGACCTACTTGACGAGCAAACAACATCCGTTCTGCATTAAAGATTTTGTTACCGAACTGGCCATTGAAGAACAAGCTCAAGCTCCAGTTTTTGTACGAGAAATTGTTGTTCAACGACACTGTTACTTTAGGTAGTGGGCTACCTGCAAAGGTACGGTCAGCATCATTTTCGTTGATTTTGCCGTCTTTGTTAATGTCTTCAAACATGTAGTCTCCTAATTTAGCATTAGAATTCAACTTTTGGTAATTAACCAATTGTTCCTGCGTTTGAATAATACCCGTTACATTAGCTGCCCAGAAAGCACCTACTGGATAACCTGGACGGATAATCGAGAACGGAACTTGTGATGTACCACGAGTTACAGCTCCTAAGCCAGTATATAAAAAGATTTGGTCTGATGCTGCAAAAATACCACTCGATAAGCCTGTTACTTCGTTCTTCAAAGTAGCAAGAGCAATAGTAGCATCATATTTGAAATCAGACTTATCAATAATCAAACCATTGATTGACAATTCAAGACCTTGGTTACGCATAGAGGCTACGTTTGCCAAGATTTGCGAGTAGATGGGATTGATAGATAACGGAGCATCTACATTATATAACATATCGTTGGTATTCTTGATGTAGTAATCCAAGGTACCTGTAATCCGATAGTTGAACAAGCTGAAATCAATACCTGCACCATACGAAGTAGCAACCTCCCACTTCAAGTCTGGGTTTGGGTTCTGGATAGGGCCATAAACGGGATACCAGTTGCCATTGTCATAGTATTTACCATATGACGAATTATCTGGTTTAGTATTGCCCAGTAGAGCCAAAGTAGTATATGGTCTAATCCCTTCTGAGTTACCTGCTTGACCATAGTTAATACGGAGCTTCAAGTTGTTGATTTTAGAGTTCCCTTTCAAGAAGTCTTCGTTGCTCAAAGTCCAACCTACTGATGCCGATGGGAAGAAGCCCCACTTATTGTTGGCACCGAATTTAGACGAACCATCACGACGTAGGTTTACTGTAGCAAAATATTTCTCTGAAATAGATGCTTGCAAACGACCGAAGAATGAAATCAACTTGTAGTTGCTGTGGAATGAAGAAACCGCATCATTTGAACGCTGGCCTAACGCTAAACCAGCACCTGCACCTAAGTTATCGAACGAAATGGCATCGGAGATGAAGTTATTGTTGGTAGCAGAGAAACCTTCAAATGTAACATCTTGGTAAGAATAACCAGCCAATGCTCCGAAGTTAACTCCACCAAATGTTTTGTTGTAATTAAAAGTCAATTCCAACAATTTATCTTCGCTTGGAGCACCTGATACTGGGCCTAAACCACGACTTGCCAAACCTTTAGCTGCTTCATTAGAACGTGGGATACGAGACTTAAAGTAGTATCCACTAGATGAAGAACCTTTCAAGGCACCGTTAGCGGCAAACGTTAAGTTATCCGTAAGCTTGTAGCTTAAGCGCAAGTTACCTAAGTATTCGATTGACTTTGCATAGTTAGTAGTCTCATTGATTTCAGCTACTGAATTATACATCGAGAAGGCACCTGGACGCTCAAAATAACCAGCTCCAGCTTCGATACCACCAGCAGTTTGGTTAGAAGCAGCAGTCGTATAGATAGGGTCAGTTGGCAAGTTAGTGATTGAGTAGGTAAAGGCATCGTAGTTTACAAAATCACGACGAGTTGTAATAGCTGAAAGGTTAGTTTGAATGTCAAGCTTACCATTCAATGCCTTTTGATCAAGGTTGATACGAGCACTCAAGCGTTCGTTACCTGATTTGTTAACTACACCGTCTTGCTTCAAATAACCTACCGAAGCACGATAGCTAAAGTTTTCAGTACCACCGCCGATAGCAATGTTATGGCTTTGGACTTTACCTGTACGAGTGATAGCCCCAAACCAGTCAGTATCAGCACCTTTGTCGTCCATGGTATAACCAAAACTCTTGGCCGCTGCACGATACTCTGATGCGTTCATGTAATCTGGACGCTTAGCAATTACATCAATACCTGTGTAGCCATTGTATTCAACAGATGACTTGCCACCTTTACCACGCTTTGTAGTAATGATGATAACGCCATTAGCAGCACGAGCACCGTAGATAGCCGCAGACGAAGCATCACGCAACACGTCCATAGTCTCGATGTCGTTTACGTTGATGTTTTGGATGGGTACACCCGGCACACCGTCCACTACATAAAGTGGATCCGAACCAGCAGCCAACGAACCAACCCCACGCAAACGAACTGTTGGCGCTGAGTTAGGGTCACTACCCGTTTGGTTGATGGTAAGACCAGCCACTTTACCTTGTACAGCTTGCAATGGGTTTGCAATCACACCAGGGTTAAAGTCTTTGCTACTTACACTTGATACAGTACCCGAGATTTCTTTTCTCTTTTGAGTACCATAACCCACTACTACTACTTCTTCGAGGGCTTTCACATCGCTACCCAACTTAATGTCAATAACGGTACGGTTCCCTACCGCTACCTCCTGAGAGGTGTAGCCCACATAACTAAATACGAGTGTGCCTCCGTCCGGAACGCTAATTTTATAGCTACCATCTACGCTAGTAGCTACCCCTTTGCTAGTTCCTTTCACTTGCACACTTACGCCTGGAAGCCCTGAGCCATCAGCAGCATCAGTGACCTTACCAGTAACTTGACGGTCTTGAGCGTAGGCACCCAGACTTGCCAGAAGAACAGTAGCAGCGAGGAAAACTCTTGCCGCCATTTTGTGAAGCAGTCTGTAAGAGTGATTCATCATAGGTTAAAGTTAAAAATGGTTAAAAATTAGTAAAAATTAAAGGGTGATTAGGTCAAAACAAACTCTTGCTATTTCTTGAAAGCATCCTGAAAATCAAACTTTTAAAAGCAATCTACAACAAATTGCTTTTTTGAGTTAATTTGAATAAATCCAAGATTTAGTAGAAATTAAACCAAATCTAAGAGAGCAAATTACAATATAAAATTCCTTAAATCCAATTTTCGGTTCCAAAATTCTCAAGAATTCATGCAAGATACTTGCCTCAAAAAGTCAAAATGAAACCAAAAAATTAGGGAAAATAAATTGGGTGGTTGAAACAATGTTAACACAGCAATTTCTAAATTGACAATGAGTTTTGTAGTGAAAAGTTAGAGAAGGATAAGACCTTGAAACTCGTAACTCAAATTTGTTAGAGAAAAACCAATTCAGAATTGCTGTGTTAAGCATACTCTCCTCTATAAAACCAAAAGACTGTGGTTTGTATGTTCAAGAGTTTGCACTGAATAGGATGCAATTCTTGAAATACTTTGCAAATATATGCAACATAATTGTTAATTATCAAGAGGTTTTTGCATTTATTTGCAGAAAAGTTCAATATTTTCTCTGAACTGTGGTAAAAGAAGAACGACAAAGTTGGATTCTTGACAAAATCAAGAAAGATAAACGAGTTACTTTGGTGGCACTGAGTCAGTTGCTCAATGTATCGTACGATAGTATTCGTCGAGATGTTATTGAATTAGAAGAGCGAGGGTTGCTCCGTAAAATACACGGTGCAGCCATTGAAAATTCATATTTGCCGATGAAAGTTCGGCAAGAGTTAGGCATTCCGAACGAAGAAATTGTCAGCTTGGTCAAAAAATCAATCCAATTGATTTCGAGCGGACAGATGATTTTGATGGATGGCGGCTCAACCAATTTATATATTGCCGAACACTTGCCACACCATTTAGAAGTGACCATTGTGACCAATAACCCTCCGCTAGCCATGTCGTTGGCCAAACATCCCAACGCTGAGGTTATCTTACTGGGAGGCAAGTATTTAAAGCGCTATCAAATCACAACAGGTCATGAGACACTTGAGCAAATCAAATACCTCAAAGCAGACCTGTATTTTATGGGTGTGGTAGGCGCTCACCCCACCGAAGGATTCACGCTACGAGACTACGAAGAAGCTACTCAAAAACGAAGGATGATAGCATCGGCTCGTCAAGTTGTGGTTTGTGCGACCAACGAAAAGCTGAATACGTCGGTAGCTCACCGTATTTGTGGTGTAGAAGACGTCAGTTTACTTGTTACCTCTGGCGAACCTGACGACCCTTCGCTAGCCGAGTGGCAAGGCAAAATTGATATTGTATAGGTTTTGCCTTTGGTCCAAAACCAAAGCGGCTATTAATCAATAAATTATGCTTATTTTGATAGTGATAGCTGCCAATCTAGATAAAAACATAGCATCAAACCCTTCAGTTGAATAGCAGATTACCACTGGAATATAAGGGCAAAACTAAAATTTAGATACTACCTTTGTGGCTCAATTGAAAAGCCAATGACCCAGCGAGTAGTATCCGTTCCAGCCAATTTAGTACCTCCATTAGAACAGCTTGCCAGTCAGTTAGAAGGTGAGCTGCACTTTGACACGGTCATGCGTACGCTGTACGCTACCGACGCCTCGGCGTATCGAGAAATGCCGCTGGCTGTAGCCATTCCCAAAACGGTTGCAGACATCAAAAAGCTCATTTCGTTTGCTCATACACACCAAACCTCCTTGATTCCTCGTACGGCAGGTACTTCATTGGCTGGCCAAGTGGTAGGCAATGGCATTGTGGTGGACGTTTCCCGAACTTTTTCGGACATTTTGGAAGTAAACGTTGCCGAAAGTTGGGTGCGTGTACAACCCGGAGTCGTACGAGACGAATTAAATCTATTCCTCAAAAATTACGGTCTTTTCTTTGGCCCCGAAACCTCAACTGCCAACCGAGCTATGATTGGGGGGATGGTTGGCAACAACTCATGTGGTTCTAACTCGGTAGTATATGGCTCAACTCGTGACCATTTGCTAAGTGTAAAAGCCATTTTGTCAGATGGCTCAGAAGTAGAATTTTCGGCGACTGAAACCTATCCCGAAGCGGATGGTCTGCTCGGTGACATTTACCGCAAGACGTATGAGTTGCTGAACAATGCACACAATCAATCCGAAATTCGTAATGAATTCCCCAAATCGTCTATTGAGCGTCGCAATACAGGTTATGCGTTGGACATGTTGTTAGATTGCAAGCCATTCACACCCGATGGGCCTGACTTTAACATGTGCCGACTCATTGCAGGGTCTGAGGGTACACTTTGTTTTTTGACCGAAATCAAAATCCATGTCAATCCACTTCCACTCAAAGAAATCGGCTTAGTCTGCGTTCATTTTAATTCAATTGATGAGTCGCTTCGAGCCAATGTGATGGCAATGCAGTACAGTCCTTCGGCCAGCGAGTTGATTGACCACTATATCTTGGAGTGTACAAAGGCCAATCCAGAACAGCGGCAAAACCGCTTTTTTGTAGAAGGTGACCCTGGAGCGCTTTTGGTGATTGAGTTTCGGAGAGAAACAAGAGCCGAGATTGATGAAATAGCCCAGCGCTTAATTGCGGAATTTAAGGAACTGGGTTTTGGCTATCATTATCCCATTGTCTATGGAGACGACACCAAAAAAGTTTGGAACCTCCGTAAAGCCGGTTTGGGCTTACTCTCTAACCTTCCAGGCGACGAAAAAGCAGTTGCAGTGATTGAAGATACCGCTGTATCGGTAGAAGACTTACCTGCCTACATTCGAGAATTCAATGAGATTTTGACAAAACACCAATTGTATTCGGTGCATTATGCTCATGCGGGGTCGGGCGAGTTGCACCTGCGGCCTATTATCAACCTCAAGACCACCGAAGGACATCAGCAGTTTCGGACGATTGCTACGGAAATCGCTCATCTGGTCAAAAAATACAAAGGCTCTCTTTCGGGTGAACATGGCGACGGGCGCTTGCGAGGAGAATTTATTCGCTTGATGGTTGGTGAACACAACTATCAGTTAATGAAGGCAATCAAACAACTTTGGGACCCTGCTCATATTTTCAACCCCAACAAGGTGGTAGATACGCCACCAATGGATACGTTTTTGCGCTATGAAGCCGGACACCAAACGCCAGCGTTTAACACGTACTTCCGTTTTCATGACCAAGACGTACTCCAACATGCCGAGCAATGCAATGGCTCTGCCGACTGCCGCAAAACGCACCTAAGCGGCGGTACGATGTGCCCCAGTTATATGGCTACTCGCAACGAGAAGGATACCACTCGGGCCCGTGCCAATATCCTGCGAGAAGCCTTGACCAATTCCGAAAAACTCAATCGCTTTGATAGCCAAGAGGTTAAAGAAGTGATGGATTTATGTTTGGTTTGCAAAGGCTGTAAAGCTGAATGCCCCTCAAACGTGGATGTGGCCAAGCTCAAGATGGAGTTTCTCCAAAACTACTACGACAAAAACGGCATACCCCTACGCAGTTGGATGATTGGGAATTTCTCTAAACTCACAAAAGTGGCTTCGTATGTGCCTTGGGGTTACAATTTTATTTTTAAGAATGCACCCTTGCGCCGCATTGCGAATCAACTTGTTGGCTTTCACCCTGAGCGCACTATGCCGCTTTTGGCGCCTCAAACCCTAAAAAGTTGGTTCAAAAGTCGAGAAAGCTCCAAAAAAGTCAATGAGTCGTTGGCTCGACGGAAAGTATATTTGTTTGTAGATGAGTTTACTAACTATAACGATGTAGCCATTGGAAAAACCGCTATATTGCTCTTAGAAAAATTGGGCTATGAAGTGGTGGTTCCTACGCATGTTGATTCGGGTCGGCCTCAGTTATCGAAAGGATTGTTGAAAGAGGCAAAAAAAATAGCCATCGAAAACGTTCGTTTACTCCAAGACGTGGTTAGTGCCGAAACCCCTTTGATAGGAATAGAGCCTTCAGCGATTTTAACCTTTAGAGACGAATACCCTGATTTAGTACCTGACGAATGGGTAGAAGCTGCTAAAAAAATAGGTCAACATGCGCTATTGATTGATGAATTTATTGCCAAGGAGATAGATGCCAAACGCATCAATAAAAATCAGTTCACTACCCAAAAGCAGTTGATTAAACTTCATGGACATTGTCAGCAAAAGGCCGTGTCTTCGGTAGTTCCGACCAAGAAAATGCTCAGTCTGCCCGAAAACTATGAGGTACAACTCATTCCGAGTGGTTGTTGCGGCATGGCAGGTTCGTTTGGCTACGAAACGGAGCATTTTGAAATCTCAAACAAAATTGGTGAGTTAGTCCTGTTCCCAACCGTTCGGAAGCAGCCCCAAGACGTCATCATTGCTGCATCAGGTACAAGCTGCCGCCATCAAATTCATGACGGTACAGGCCGCCACGCCAAGCACCCGGTTGAGATTTTATGGGAGGCATTGGTATAGGTTCATGTAAAGAAGCTAAATGACTACACATAGTGGGTAGGACGTAATCCGTTCATTTTCAAAAATATTCAGCGTATTACTTGTTTACGTCGAGGTAAGATGTTTATCTTTGTGCCTGTATTCTTCTACGCCCAGTCCCGTAAACAAGTTACAGCTGATGAAGTCCTAAGTTGCCCGTTCCTTCCTATTCAAGTACCTCTATTTTCAGGTGGGTTTGAATAGTTACCTAATTGGCCTATCAACCCAAGTTTTGGGTCGGTATCTACCATTTAGGCGTAAGGAAACGGTTTTGCAATGATTCATTCATGGCTTCTGAACCGAAACAGGGATTGGGATTCTTCGCTTCAAAGCCTCATTTTTCATCGTCATTCATCTTCGTTTTTTGTAGCGTGTATAACCTGCGTATAACAGGTGAATCGGCCTTTTTTTATCAATCTACATGAAAAAGTATCTATCTCTATTTTTAGAAGCCTTGCGAGGCGAAGAACACAATTTTACCACTGGTAGTATCAACAAGGCTATTTTTATGCTCGCTGTGCCCTCCATTTTGGAGATGAGCTTAGAGTCGGTGTTTGCGGTGGTAGATGTATCGTTTGTTTCACGAGTTGGTACAGATGCCGTGGCCGTAGTGGGTCTTACGGAGTCAGTTCTAACCTTGGTTTATTCGATTGCGTGGGGATTTAGCGTGGCAGCTACGGCTATCATTTCCCGCCGAATTGGTGAAAACAACGAAGCGGGTGCCTCTGAAGCAGCTGGGCAAGTCATTGTGATTTCGATGATTTTGGCGGTGCTGATTGGTGTACCGTGTTTCATTTTTGCCGAAGACATCCTATTGGCCATGGGAGCCAGTGCATCGGTTATTCAAGACGGCTTGTTATTCACCAAACTTATGTTTGCCAGTACTCCTGCCATCATTTTGCTTTACACGTTGAGTGGTGCTTTGCGGGGGGCGGGTAGTGCCGCTTTTGCCATGCGTTCATTGGTAGTAGCCAATGTAGTCAATATCTTGCTAGACTCCGTCTTGGTATTAGGCTTTTTGTTTTTTCCTAAACTGGGGGTAGTTGGCGCAGCCGTCGCTACTAGTACGGGGCGTACGCTAGGGGTATTGTATCAACTTCGCAAACTCAACGACGGCTCTTTACCGATTCGCTTGACCGTGCAACACCTTCGTCCTGATTGGGCGCTCATCCGCAAGTTTTTAGAATTGGCTTGGGGTAGTACCATTCAGTTTATCATTGCATCGGCCAGTTGGGTATTTTTAACTCGTATTTTGTCCTCTTTTGGTAGCGAAGTAGTAGCTGGTTATACCATTGCCATTCGTATTATCATCTTCACGATTTTGCCATCGTGGGGTATGGCCAATGCGGCAGCAGCACTGGTAGGGCAAAACTTGGGTGCTAACCAACCTGAGCGAGCCGAGCAATCGGCTTGGCGAGCAGCTTATCTCAATACAGCATTCTTAGCCTTGGTGGCAGTTGTTTTCTTTGTATTTGCTCCCAATTTGGTAGCTTTGTTTACCGACAAGCCACTAGCTATCGAAACGGGCATCGGATGTTTGCGAGTAATTTGCTTGGGCTATGTATTTTTTGCTAATGGTATGGTACTAGTGCAAGCATTCAACGGAGCAGGTGACACTCGTACACCAACTCTGATGAACTTGGTATGCTTCTGGGCTATCGAAATTCCCTTGGCTTATTTCTTAGCCCGTGAGTTGGATTTTGGCCCTACCGGGGTGTTTGCTTCCGTTGCCATCAGCGAATCATTAATGGCTATTATTGCCATTATTTTGTTTCGCAGAGGCAAATGGAAACTGGTACAAGTGTAGTTTTATGTAGCATCGGCGAGCGGTTTGCTCGTCGATGCTTTTTATGGCTAGTAGGGAATACAGATGCAAAATACTACTTGTAGCTAAATCTTCCTCTGTCTTATACTATTCTCATCTATGACAGTAAACAAACCTATAAATTGAAATGTAGTATCATACAGTAGCCTTAAAAGTAATAAGGCAGCTTCTTCGGGTTGAAATTCTTGCAAGCGAAAATAAATGCCCCCTGCCAATAGGCGAAAACCATATTTGAAGATTAACTCTCCATAGTCTCTATCTAAGGTAATGATAGTTCGATGTTCTTACATAGCAAGTTACATTACTTCTTCATCAGTAATCGAGGGAGAATCAGTACTTATAGAGACAACATCGAACCCAGCTTCTCGTAATTTCTAAACAGTTAGCAATGGTATGTTTTCATCTGCTAAGAATTTCATCAAGCAGCATTTAGTGGTATGTGAAATAGTAATCCATCTTGTATGCACTCAACTATATACGCAAAAACAGCCTTCAAATCTTCTTTTGTTAGGCGAGGATAGTTATCCAGTAATTGCTGTTCAGACCACACAAAAACGCAACTAAGCTCTAATCACCGCTCATAGATTGATTAGTTGAGCTTATACTCGGTAAATCTTGGGACGCACACCTACTACGTCTTGAAATGTATTACTAAAGGTGGGGAAACTGTCGTATCCTACTGTGAAGGCAATCTCATTGATAGTCAGATTAGTAGTGGTCAATAACTCAATGGCGTTGACCACTCGGAGCGTTTTGAGGTATTGAGCATAAGACATGTTTAGGTCTTCTTGAAAAAGGCGCAATAGCGAGCGCTCACTGAAACCAAAGCGGTTTGAAATAGTTGCAATACTAATAGGCTCCGTGAGTTGGTCTTGCATATAATTTAGTACTTCTTGCAATCTCTTTTCTTTCGCCACAGGCAACGCTATCGGCAGTTTTCGATTGCTGGCATCAGACAAGATGCACATAATTGTATTAAGAACCGAATATTTCTTAAAATCATCGTTTCGAATAATGCCATTCCACGATTGAATGTGCTTGAGTAACTCAACCAATAGGTTGTTGGCTGCATAAACGCCCACTTGTTGGTAAAAATATTCTTCGAATACCTCTGTATAAAAAATATTGGTTAGAATAAAGTCAGGGTGGTTGGCTTCTACACTGTGCGGAACCCCCATGGGCATCCAAGCAAAATGCCGAGCTGGAATAAAAATCGTTTTTACTTCGTGCGCTTCTTCGTAGTAAATCCGAATACACTTTCCTTCGGCGTACATGAGTTGTGACTTGTTGCCGTGTACGTGCATCGGGATGACCTTTTCGCCTACTAAGCGGCTATGACAATACACGCCTTCTTTGAAGTCATCAATCGTTTTTTTTATTTCTAATCGGTGAATGGGGTCAATGTAGCGCATATAATATTTTTTTGGCGGAAAAAGATAAATAGGTCAAAAAATATTCTTTCAAATTTACAAAAAATAATCATTAAAGTACAACCTCTCCCCTATTTAGATGAATATCGGCTCAGATTTTGACCCGTTGCAAATGGAAACATTTACATCGGCTCATAACGAATTTGCCCAACTTAGAAGCAGCTGCCCTGTTGCACACAGCACAGCATTTAATGGTTTTTGGGCTTTGCTGACCTACCAAGATGTAGTTGGAGTATTGGATAATGCCACCAATTTTATTACATCGGTTCAGAACGTTGTTCCTAAAGTAGCTTTTACGGGCCGCAGGCCACCCTTGCATCTTGACCCTCCTGAGCATACCCCATATCGGCAGACGATTAATCGGTTTTTTGTTCCGAAAAAAATCAAAGAATTAGAAGGTGAGATACGAACCATTACGGTTAATCTACTGGCACCACTGCTGGAGAAAGGAGGCGGTGAATTTTGTAGCGAGTTTACTCAAAAATACCCTGGCTATGTGTTTTCGAGATTCTTTCATGTAAGTGAAGAAACCGCTTTCCGAATCAAGAACGTTACGACGCAATACAACATTGCACTCCAAAACGCTGATGACGAGCTGGTAAAAGTCACCAGTATAGCCCTTTATGAAATTGCAAAGAGTATTATTGAAGCTCGAAAAAACAACCCATTACCCACCAGCGAAGACCTCACCACAGCACTCCTAAAAACAAAATATAAGGGTAAATACTTACCCGAAGACATGGTATTGGGTTGTGTGAGGCAACTCATTGTAGTGGGGATGATTGCTCCGAGTGTGTTTTTAGGGTGTATGCTGGTGCATTTGGCCGAGCATAAAGACCTCCAGCAACTTTTGCGAAACAAGCCTCATTTATCTAAAAAAGCAGTGGAAGAATACCTACGGTTGTTCACTCCTTATCGGGGTTTTGCCCGTACTTCTCAAACTGACATCGAAATCAACGGTCGGTTTATTAAAAAAGGAGAACCTATCGCTTTGGTATATGCGTCGGCCAATCGAGATGAAACGGTTTTTCCGAATCCCGATGAATTTATTCTAAACCGACCTAATATCAGCCAACACATTGCCTTTGGGCGTGGCCCTCATTATTGTGCCGGTGCCCCTCTGGCTCGCCTGATGCTAAGAGTAGTGCTGGAAGAACTCCTCAACAGAACAAAAGATTTGGCTATTAACGGAACCGTAAAAATGACCCGCTGGCCTGAGTGGGGCACTCTCTCTGTACCTTTTAAAGCAACCATTTGAGTATCACAAACCTTTAACATTTAATGAATTATGAAAAAACGTTACTACCATTTTCTCATTCCAGAAAAGTTGTTGATGGCACTAAGCTTGTTCTTTTTAACTACACATCTTTTAGCGCAGGGGGTTGTCAAGGGGAGAGTGACAGACACCAAAAATAGCCCATTAATAGGAGCAACTGTGCAAGTGGTAAACACGACGATAGGAGCTGTTGCTGATAAAGATGGGAACTATGAAATCAAAAATGTTCCGTCTGGGAAAGCACTGATACGGGTTTCGGCAGTTGGGTATTTGACCAAGGAAATGCAACTAGAAACCAGTATCGGAACCTACAACATAAGCCTCGCAGAGGACGTATTACAGTTGCAAGAAGTGATGGTTACAGGAGGCAATTATTTGAAGAAAGTAGAAAGTAGCGTAGCCATTACCACCATCAATGCCAAAGACATTGCCACTCGACAGCCACAAAATACGGCGGATATGTTTCGGGCTATTCCGGGGCTTTGGGTTGAGAACTACGGCGGTAATGGCCCTGGTAATGTATTTGTGAGAGGTTTTCCACAAACAGGCGGCTATGCTTTTGTGGGGATGATGGAAGACGGCCTACCTGTGATGCCTACCAATACCAACCGCAATACTTCACCAGATGTTTATACAAAGGTGGACTATACGCTTCGCAATGTAGAGGCCGTACGGGGTGGCACCGCTTCTATTTTGATGCCCAACTCGGCGGGTATGGTGATGAATATGTTGTCAAATACAGGAGCAGAGAAAACCTACGGAAAATTTGGTTATCAGCGAGGCTTGAATCAGAATTTAAATCGGTTTGATGGTAATATAGGAGGAAGCCTTTCTAAAAATGTATTCTATAACATTGGTGGTTTTTATCGGACCGATGCAGGAATCATCTCGCCTGGTTTTGTCGGAAACCGTGGCGGACAAATCAAAGCAAACTTGACCTATCACTTTGCTAACAACAAAGGCTTTGTGCGCTTATACGCTAAGTACCTCAACGACCACAACTATTGGTCACGCCAAAGCTATTATATGTATGACGGAAGCGGCACTGCCCAAGGCTTGCCTCAGTACGATTTATTCACCCAAACGATCGTACCTCAAGAAACGCAAATGAGCTTTCAAACAGCCAATGGGTACACGTTTTCAGGCGATTATAAAGACGGGATGCACCTCAATCTCAAGAGTGTGAGTTTGCAGTTTCACTACGAAACCAACGGATGGCAGTTTAACAATAGTTTCCGAATCCAAGGAGCCGACTACGCTAACGTTGCCGAAGGGTTCAATACACCTGCTCAATATGGCTCTACTCGCAAATACTATTATCTGGACGGAACGCCCTTGACCGTAAACCCTACGGATTATTACGCCAACTTACAATACAATATTGCCAATGGCACCGACAAGCAATTTGTTGATTATCTGGATATTAGAAAGCAAATTAGGAAAAACAACATTTCACTCGGTGTTGCCTATCACAATACGGCCATTGACTATTTGCAAGGTTCGGCATCAGGTATTGCAGAATTCAAAGCCAACCCTCGCCGCTTGTTAGTCAACAAAACCTCTGGAAATGACATCACACCAACGTACAATACAACCAAAACAGGCTTTAACTCCAACGTTGGAACCACCCAAACAACCTCCCTGTATTTGCGAGACGAAATTGCGCTTTCTGACAGAACCCGCCTTGATGTAGGCATCCGCATGGATAAAGACAACATTACTGGCAAAAACCCCAACATTGTAGGTACAGCCACGAACGCTACACCTGCTGGGCAAGGTTTTTATATTGACGGATACACTGATTTTACCCCCGAAAACCACACTTATTTTTCGTATTCGGCAGGGATTAACCAAAAAATCAATGAGTCATTTGCCTTGTTTGGACGAGCTACCAAATCGTACAATGCCGTTTCGATTTATGACATTACCCTGCAAGGCTATAATCCTGACCTCATCAAAACTCGTGACATCTTGTTAGGAGAATTAGGGGCACGGTATGGTAAAAACAACTTCGCCCTGTTTACGTCGTTGGTATATGCCACCGTCGAGAACGTATCGTTGGTGTTTCAGGTGCCTACCAACTCAGGTAGTACGGTGCGCTATCCTGCATTTGGTTCTACTCGTACCCTAAGCGCCGAAATCGAAGCCACTTATCAGCCACTCAAAATGATTGGCTTTCGGTTAACTTCTACGCTCAACAGTGCCAAATACACCGACTTCAAGTTTACAGCAGGTCAAGATGTGCGAGACGACATCAAAGGTAAAAGCTACGATTGGTCGGGCAACTCATTGGAATCGTTGCCAAAAGTCAATTTTGAATTGGCCACTAATTTCAACTACCAAAACTTCAATGCCAATTTGTTTGTCACGCACGTAGGCGAGCGTTTCACTTCGGCTTCCAATAGCGTCACGATGGCAGCTTATACTACTCTCAATCTTGCATTAGGGTATAAGGTTTCCAAAAATCTAAAACTAACCCTCAATGGCTATAACATCACCAATACCCGAGGCTTGGTGGCTGGTGATATTCGAGGAGACCAATTTGTGAAATTAGAAACCCTAACGGCTGGTAAAATCATTCCCGGAGCGGCTTTGTTTCCCCGAAATTTCTTAGCAAGTGCCATTTTTGAGTTTTAATCCAACTTTCATCGGTACACCTGAAGATTCTGATAATGAATAAGTTAATACTGCTTATTATTGTGTCTTTTGCTGGGTTTGGGTTCTCGTCTCTGTCCGAAATTGGCTGGATAGAACCAAGCAAAAGTGGTACGTTACCTGCCGAAATAGACATTCCGAATCAATTTGGAAAACTTGGCTATGTGCTTACCGATGGCGAAATAAACATGAAAGACCACCCATTTTTTGAACCTCTGGGGTCAAATGGTCGTGCATGCGTAACTTGCCATCAGCCCAAAGATGCCATGAGTGTTTCGGTAGAAAGTTTGCAAAAACGTTGGAAAGAAACCAATGGGAAAGACCCTATTTTTGCAGCAATTGATGGCTCTGACAACCCCAAATTACCCCAAGAATTAGAAAGCTCTCATTCGCTATTATTGAAAAGAGGTTTGTTTAGAATTGCCTTGCCTTATCCCGCAAAAATGGATAATGGCAAACCTGTCAACCCTGAATTTACGATTGAGGTGGTTAGCGACCCAACAGGCGTAAACATCGACCCAGATTTAGGATTGAAAAGCAAAAATCCTACCATTTCGGTGTTTCGCCGCCCACGAGTGGTAGCAAACATGAAATATGTGATGTCGCCCGACCCCATTTTCAATATCAAAACAGGTACTTTGGCAGTAACCGATCCCGAAACAGGCTTGCCTGTTGGCATGAACATGATGGCGGATTCTCGTCATTATACCCAAAAACAACAAGCCGTTGATGCTTATTTTGGGCATCTGGAAGGGCATAATGGCTTAACGCCAGCACAACAAAAGCAAATTGTTGATTTTGAAAATAAACTTTTCATGGCACAAAGTCACGATAAATGGGGAAGTCCGTTGGTTGAAAAAGGCGAACCAGCGGGTTTAGGGCCTAAGGCTATGCAGGAAGGCAACGTGCATATTTTGGCTAATAATAACCGAGACCCCATTTTTCATTGGTTCAATACTTGGAAAAAACCAGCATCAATGTCTCAACATTTGACAGCAGAACAAAAGACTTTTAGAGAATCGGTGGCACGGGGTAATGATATTTTTATGTTTCGAGAATTTTGGATAAATGATGTAACACATATTAATAGCTTGGGGTTGGGCAATCCTGTTCGGCGAACTTGCGCTACATGTCATAACGGCCAAATGACTGCCCAAGACCTTGCACCAGGTTGGGTGGATTTGGGTACAACGAATTATCCAACTTGGACAGAAAATACCATCTCTAACCTAAAATCTGACTTGCCGATTTTCAAATGTACCTGTAATAAAGATGCTCAACCGCACCCCTATTTGGGTCGGGTGATTTATACCACAGACCCAGGAAGGGCTTTGATTTCGGGAAAATGTATAGATATTGGCTCAATAGTGATGCAACAGTTCAGAGGACTTGCCGCACGTCCACCTTATTTTTCGAATGGTTCGGCAAAAACGCTCCTCGAATTGGTGGATTATTACGACCGTCGTTTCAATATGAAACTCAATGAGCAAGAAAAAACAGACTTAGTTAATTTTTTAAGTGTATTATAAGCCCTCTAAATTCCCCGGAAGAGGAACTGCAAAAATGAGAATTTTAATTTTTATGCTTTTTATATTTCTACTTTTTGTAGGAATGACCTCAAAAGAAATTCCCACTTCGGGAGTTAGGAGGCTTTCGGGGTCTGGGCTGTCTTTCATCGCTTGCCCCATCGTGCGAGATACCAAGACTATGCCTTGTTGGTTGGTTGAATATGAAGGCGAATTATATTATTTAGGTCAGCAAGGGCGGAGTGGAAATTTGTTTTATCCACCACAACTCAAACACCAAGTATTGGTAGAAGGCATGATAAAAGATGGTAGCCGAGTTTGCGGAGGTATTGTCTTAGAGCCAGTTACGATTTCTGTTATGCCCGAATTGAGCTTACATTGTACCACCATGCTACCCGCCGAAGACGGGTTGGAGCCTCCTCCGCCTGTGCCATATCCTAAAAATGAGCCATTCCCCAACGATACCAAGGCATTCACGATTTTATTTGACTTTGATAGCGATTTTCTTTCTCTGCACAAAACCCGAATCGTAGGCGAAGCCGTCAGAATTGCTAAATTAAACAAAATCCAGAGTATTGAAATAAATGCTTTCAGGGCTACAACGTTGCTTTCAAACAAACAAAAATTAATAGAAAAAGAAAAAATAGCCCAACTACGTGCTGATAAAATTCAAGAAATATTTGAAGGTTTAGGTTTTGAAAAATCTATGTTAAAAATAAACATAAAAACCAAACCCGAAACAGCCAATGGCATGAATGATGCCTCAAAAAGGCGTGTTGAAATTAAATTACTCTAAGTTCATGATACTCCTGAAAAAACTACTTTTATTCTGCATCTTAATAACCCCTCTCTGGAGTTGGGGGCAAATTGCAACCCCTAATTATCAAGCCAAATTAGACGAAGCCCTCAAACCCTTAGCAACTATCGTTTTGCCCGAACTCAAAGCTGATTCAAGTTATCAGGCAAAGGGCAATCTCAAACGCAACTATTGGTTGGCAGAGGCTGGGCAACAAATTCCTTATCGTTTGTATGTACCATCGAGCTATCAAGCAGGCAAAACGCCCCTGATAGTGCTGCTTCATGGTGGCGGTGGCAACGAAAATACCCTGATGGATAGAGGTAATAGTATTGCTTTGAAATTGGCTGAAAAACATGGTTATATCGTACTTTCGCCTTTGGGGTATATGCCCATAGGGGCGTATGGGACACCCCTTCGCTTGCCAGCCGTTTATGGCAAACCCGAAGAGCAAGCCAAGCAAAAAGCAGTTTTTGCCAAAGATACTGCACGACAAAAAATATTGGCTTTGAGCGAAAAAGATGTAATGAATGTATTGGCATTAGTCAGAAAAGAATATCAACCCGACCCCAATAACATTTTTTTGGCTGGACATTCGATGGGTAGTGGTGGAACTTGGTATTTAGGAGCAAAATATTGGCAAATTTGGAAAGCCCTTGCCCCCATGTCAGGACCGTTCATTGACGAAGCCACTTATCAATTTGTCAGTATTAAATCGAAGCCTATTTTTATGAGTGAAGGCACACTGGCAGACCCATCGTTGGAAAGCAGTCGTTTATTAGCAAAATACCTCGAAAAAGAGAATTTTATCCTTACTTACAAAGAAATTGAAGCCAATCACAGCGATATGTCTTCGTTGATTTTGCCTGATGTTTTTGCATTTTTTGACAAACAATTACAAAAATAAATGAACCACAAACGCCCCTTAGACGGCATCACTGTATTAGATTTCACCATTGCCTTAGCTGGACCTTATGCTACGTTTTTATTAGCAGGTTTGGGGGCAAGAGTGATCAAAATAGAAAACCCCGATGGCGGGGATGTTTGCCGAAACAACGCTCCATATTTGGGTAAAAATGGCGTTTCGTTAGTCAAAGAAAACAATGATGATTTTTCGATTTCGGCACTCAATCGTCTGCGGGACAAAGAAAGCATTACCCTCAATCTGAAACACCCCGAAGCCAAGACAATCTTATCAAAACTCATTGAGAAAGCCGATATTATAGTTGAAAATTTTAGCAAAGGAACAATGGATAAATTGGGTTTGGGCTATGATTTTGCCAAAAATATCAATCCAAAAATTATCTATTGTGCCATTACGGGCTTTGGCAGTAGCGAAAATACAGGAAACCGCAAAGCAATGGATTCTATCATTCAAGCCATGAGTGGCGTAATGATGACTTCAGGGGCAGAAACAGACCCACCTATCCGTGTAGGCGTGCCATTTGCCGATATGAACGCTCCACTTTTTGGGGTCATTGGCATTTTGGCGGCTTTGCAACAACGAAATTTTACGGGCGAAGGGCAATACATTGATATTTCGATGCTCGGTGTGCTAACAAGCATGGTAGCTTGCGAGCCTTTCGATATTCTTGAACGTTGTGGAGTTTCTCAACGGACGGGTACGACTGTGCCACGGCTTGCCCCTTTTGGCATGTTTCCGAGCAAAGATGGTTTTATTTCGATTGCTGCTCCAACAGAAGTCTTTGCTCGTAATCTTTTTAGAGTAATAGAAAAACCAGAAATGTCTGATGATGAACGCTTTAATTCGAGAGATAGCAGGGTCAAGCACGAAAAAGAATTGAATCAAATCATCGAAGATTTTACTCGGCAATTCAGCACCGCTCATTTGGTAGAATTATTTAATGCTAACAATGTGCCAACCGCCGAAGTGCGAAGCCCCAAAGAAGCAGTTCGAGACCCCTCTGTTATAGAACGTGGCGAAATTCTGCCAGTCGAACATCCTAAGTATGGTTTCACCGATGATGTACTGGGCATGGGTTTACCGATTCGGATGTCGAATGCACACATTGGTTTTGAGAAAAACGCCCCTACTTTGGGTGAGCATAATGAGGTAATTTATACCGAATTAGTTGGTCTAAGTGCTGACGATTTAATGATTCTGAAAAATAAAAAAACCATTTAACGAATATGACCAATTCAACCGATAACAAAAAATGGATAGTGCCTTTTGCAGCCGCTTTGGTAGCCATGCTTTGCCTCCAAATGTCAAACTTGGGTTTTTCGCCACTTTTGCCCGATATGCAAAAAGAATTTAACCTTAGTTTTTCACAAATTGGACTTTTTACGGGTATTTATGGCATTATCGCCATTGTTTTGAGTATTCCAACAGGATTGGCTATCAAGCGTTGGGGCGAAAAAACAGTACTACTTACAGGTACGTCAATCGTTATTTTAGGGCTAACGCTTTTAAGCCAATCTTCGGGTTTTGAATCGGCATTGGTCAATCGTTCCATTTGGATTAGTGGCTATCGTTTTGCTTTCATTAGTATTCTTACGGCTGTTGCTCTCACGGCACCCTCTTACCTCAAAGGGCGTACAATGGGCATCGTAGGGGCAGTTTCCTCTTTGGCTTCGGTCATTGGGGCACCGTTGGCAGCAAATTTAGCCGAGCATTTTGGTTGGCGATATGGTTTTGTAGGCTACATCGTTACCGATTTGATAAGTTTGGTAGTGGTATATTTTTTCTATACCCGACATTCGCAAGGCGAAGTAGGCAGCCTGCACGAGGTAGGCGATAAGTCGAATACCAACGTAAATGCCTTTAAAGTACCATTGGTTTGGGGTTTGGGAATGGTTATTTCTATGGCAGGAATGTCATCATTGACCATAACGCATTTTATACCATCGGCAGCCAAAGAATTATTTGAAATGACCAAACCACAAACCGCTTGGATTATCAGCATGGGTTATTTATTGGCAATCGGCGTAAATTTATTGGCAGGATATTGCTCAGATAAATACAACAAATGGTGGACGCTCATAACCTTAGTAAGCATTAGTATTGTTGGGTTATATTTTTTATCGAGCAACGACAGAGCCATTTTCCAAGCAAGTGCCATCATCGTTTTGGCATCGAGTTTTGCCTGCACCAATCAGGCTTATGGCATTGCGGGCGAAGTGATAAAAGGACGTGAAACAGGCAATGTAATGGGCGTAATTAGCTTTACTACGGGTATTTCGGCATATTTAGGACCCCAAATGCTGGGTGTTTTAAGAGATAAAACAGGCGGCTTTGATGCAGGTTGGTATATGATTATGGCTATTGTGAGCATTGCCCTCTGCGGCATTTTCTTCTTGAAACGTTATGTCAAAGACAAATGAAAAAATCTCTCCTTCGGGGCGGTCCGTCGAAGCGGTAAGGGGGCTAATCCTACTCGTTGGCGACTTAATTTTAGACGAACCCAACCCCAGTATTCTGTTTGATGAAGTAAGAGAAATTCTGCAAAATGCCGATGTGGTGGTGGGTCATGTTGAAGTTCCTCATACCAATCGGGGGAAGGATTCGTATTTTGATATTCCTGCACCACCAGCCAAGCCAGAACATTTAGAGGCGTTGAAAAATGCAGGTTTTCACCTCGTAACGTTGGCAGGAAACCATTTTTTTGATGCAGGAAAAGAAGGTGTAGAAGACACCATTGCCAAATTACATTCGCTCAATATCAAAACTACAGGAGCAGGTATGGACCTCGCCGAAGCCCGAAAACCTGCAATTTTTGAAAAAGAAGGCATAAAAATTGGGGTTTTGAGCTATAACTGCGTAGGTCCGAGAGAATCTTGGGCAAACGAAAAAAAGGCAGGCGTGGCATACATTCGAGTCATTACGCATTACGAACTCAACCACGCCAACCCAGGGGGAACGCCCGAAGTATTCACGTTTGCCGAGCCTCAAAGTTTAGAAACAATGCAATTTGATATCGAAAATCTAAAAAAACAAGTTGATGTTGTGATTGTAGCTTTGCATAAGGGTATCGTGCATACGCCTATTGAAATTGCGATGTACGAACGTCAAATTGCCAAAGCCGCCATCGAAGCAGGGGCAGACGTAGTAGTTGGGCATCATGCTCATATCTTGAAAGGCATAGAATTTTATAAAGGCAAGCCCATTTTTCATGGTTTGGGCAATTTCGTAACCGTAACCAAAGCCCTAAATGTAGCAGAAAATGCAAGTCCCGAACGCTTGGCTTGGGCAAAAAAACGTACTAAACTTTTCGGTTTTGAGCGAATGGAAGATTACCCTAATTATCCGTTTCACCCCGAATCAAGAAATACCATAATAGCCAGCATAGCCATTGGGGCAAATGGTATCGAAAAAGTAGGATTTATCCCATGCTGGATTCAGCCTAATGGTAGTCCAAAACCCTTAGAAAACAATCAAAAGGGGCAAGAAGTAGTTGAGTATGTACAGCAAATTTCTGAAAAAGCAGGGTTTGAAATAAATATACAATATATTGATAATGAGATAGTTGTAAAATAAAACAAATGAACGAAAAACAACTAAAATGCACCACCGAAGCGGGCGAATACCAAAAAGCATGGTTTGCCCAATTACGGAAAGATGTGTTTGATGAGCATAAATCCTACGCCATTGCCCAAGCAGATATGCCCCTCGAACTGTTTTCGTTGATGGGAATGCCCGTTGTGAGCAATCAATGGTGGTCGGCTATGATTTCTGCCAAAAAACTGTCGGGCTACTACATGGACAGGCGTAAAGAAATGGGTTTTCACGAAAATCTGTGTAGCTATTGTAGTTTGGGGCTGGCATGTACACTCGATAACAAACCCGAAGTTGCTCCCTGGGGTGGTTTGCCCAAGCCTGCCATCATGTCGGCTCGCCTGACTTGCGATTGTATTCAGCGAATATTTGAAATTTGGGCAACCAAATTTGGTACAACTTTTTATCCCTTAGATAGTACCGCCAATACCAATTTGCCACCTCGTTGGTGGGAAATGAGTCGCTATGATTGGGAAAGCCTTTTCCAAACACATCGCCTTGATTTTATGACTCAACAGTTGTATGGTTTGGTAAAAGAATTAGAGAAAATTACAGATAAATCATTCAATATCAATAAATTAACAACATTAATGAAAGGCGTAAACTTACAAGAAGAGTATTTTGAAGAAGCCTGTGAGTTGATAGCTACCGCACCCAAGTCGCCCGTGAGAATGGCAGAGCAAATATCCAATGTGATGACCTGCCAATGGCATCGAGGCAGTGAATGGGCGATAAATCATGCTCGAAAGTTTAGAGATGAAGTAAAAGAAAGAGCCGAAAAAGGTATTGCAGCTTGCCAAAATGAAAAAATCAGATTGATGTGGGTGGGGGCTGGACTTTGGCACGACACCGATTTTTATACGGCTTTTGAAGAAGAATTGGGGGCAGTTTTTGTGTGGTCAATGTACCTTGCTTTTGGTCCTGATGGCTATATACGCTATGGCTTAGGCGACCCCATGCGGGCATTGGCAAGCCGTGTAATTAGCATGAACGAACAACTGCACAATCCGCCCTGGGCTAACGAATGGATTGCCCATCAAGCCAAGAAAAATCGGATAGATGCAGCTTTGGTTCTGATACCCAAAGGCACTCGACCATCGGTTACGGGGAGCTATTTTATCAAGCAATCATTAGAAGCGGTGGGCGTGCCAACCATCGAAATTTGGGCAGATATGGTAGATGGAAGAAACTGGAATCAGCAAGAAATGAGAGATTTGGTAGGTGATTTTATAAGGAATTTATCATGACAGAGTCATACAAAACATTACAATTTCATTACAAAAACCGCCGTTTTTCTGCCTTAGAAAAACATAAAAACGGTGTACCCGTTATTGGCTATACGTCTAATACCGTACCTATCGAATTGATTGAAGCCGCAGGGTTTTACCCCACGTTGGTAGATGCTGATTGTAGCGACTTTTCAGCCTCAGACCAATTTATGGAACCCGTTTTTGACCATAGAACCAAATCTATTTTCAATGAAATGTTAGCAGGTAAATGGTCTTTTCTGAGAGCCTTGATAATTCCCCGAACCTCCGAAGCCGAGCATAAACTCTTTTTGTACCTGATGGAAGTAAAGCGGCTGACACAAAACCCAAATATTCCCGAAATCTACTTTTTTGACTTGCTTCATACCCAACATACCCTGAGCGAGGAATACAGCTTTGAACAAATAAAATTACTTGATAACTATTTGAGCAATTTGGGCAAAACCGAAGCAACGACTTTTAAAAACTACATCAAACTAAGCAACCAAATCAAAACCCAACTCAACCAATTGGCTGAGTACCGTTACCAAGGTTTACTCACAGGTGTAGAAGCCATGACCATCATCGGAGCGATGTATTGTATGGAAAGAAGCGAGTATTTGATGAATTTAGAAGAAGTTTTAAAAAGAATTTCTACCCGAAAACCGCTTAAAAAATTCAAAAAAGTATTAGTAAAAGGCTATGGCATCAATCACACCAATTTTCATGAATCCATTGAAAAAGACGGAAGCATTGTAGTAGCCGAAGACGATTGGTGGGGAAGCCGTGCGGGTGGAAGTCTCATCGAAATCTCAGAAAGTCCATTGAAAAGCCTCTTTTATAAATATTTCTACGATACTCCAAGTCCACGAGTTTTCCCGATGGAGAAATCACATGAATGGTTTAGGAATGAACTAAAAAAAGGCATTGATAAAGTAGCCTATTATTTACCTGCTGATGAAGATACGCTGGGTTGGGAAATCCCCACGTTGGAATCAGAATTTCTTTACAGTTGAAATCACATAGGTTAGTTAGTAACGAAAAAGAAGTTCAATTGAGCTACCTTTTTTACAAATGTTTTCGACATTGCTGGCATTAAGCCTGCACACTTGAAACGATATCAGACTAAAAACACAACAGGCGACGTTGGGGATGCTATATCGGAGGAAAAATGCCTAACAAATTCTCTCTCTACTTTTTCAACTTTGCTCAACTACTCCGACTTTAATTTTATCTTTGGCCTGAATTTATGCTCTCAACCTATTTCCAAAATCTATGAAAAAACGTTTCCTTCTGTTGGCCTTCATGCTGGTCAATGTATCAGTCGTGTTGGCGCAATCTATCGCTAAAATTGATTCGGGTGCTATCAACGGTGCTCGCTATCGTATCATTTTTCCCGAAAACTGGAAAGGCAAACTGGTCATGTATGCACATGGCTATGAGTTTATGGGAGCCAAGCCGCTGCAAAGCCAAAACCCCGAGTGGCTCAAACGGATGACGCCGTTTTTGGAGCGAGGATTTGCCGTAGCAGCCTCTGACTACCAGTATCAAGGCTTTGCCTTGCCTCAAGGCGTGGACGACACCGAAGCTTTGCGCCAGTACTTTGTGAAAAAATTCGGCCAGCCCGACTCTACCTTTATGGTAGGTCATTCGATGGGCGGGGGCGTTACGCTGGCAACCCTCGAAAACTTTGGACAGCACTACGTTGGGGGCTTGCCGTTATGTCCACTGTCGAGTCGTCCGTATTTGCAGTGCCGAAAAGAGTTTGATATTTACGCTACATTCAACGGGTTGTTTCCGGGGATTGCGACGCCATTAAAAGACATCTTTGACCTCAACAAGCCCTATCAGGCACAGAATAGCCGCACTATGTATGCCAAGGCAATGGAAATCAAAAAGGCGATTTTTGCCAAAGATTCGGCATTAGCTGTGGCTTTTGCCAAGCGCTATGATTTGAACGTGGACGATTTGCCTTTCTCGCTGTTTTTCAACGAAAATGTCTTGCGTGACATCGCCCAAAAAGCAGGTGGCAATCCTTTTGACAATACCAACACCTTGTACAGCGGCTTTCCTAATGACCTAGAAGTCAATCAGAAAGCCGAGCGATTGGCGGCTACAGCCAATCCTGATAAAATCTTCGCTAAATACGACCGCACAGGCAAGATTACTAAGCCGGTGGTGGTCATGCACACCATTTACGACCAGTTGATTCCACCCACCTATGGCATTGTCAACTACGAAAACATGGTGCATCAACAGGGCAAAGACCAGTATTTTACGGTAAAATACACCAGCGGACAAGGACATTGCAACTTCACTCCCAAGCAAACGGGTCAGGCATTTGACGAACTGAGAGCATGGGTCAAATCAGGTCAAAAAGCAAAGGCTGGTTTTATTGAATAAAATGAGCCAACCGATTGACATTGCGCAACGGCCTATGTCGGCTTTTCAGTGGCTGATGGTGGCTATCTGTTTTGTGTTGAACTTCAATGATGGCATAGATGTGCTCATCGTGTCGTTTTCGAGTCCCGAAATCATCAAAACTTGGGGGCTATCTAAAGTCGAGATGGGTTATATTTTTAGCGCAGGTTTAGCTGGTATGACCTTGGGTTGCTTTCTGATTGCTCCCATAGCCGACCAATGGGGACGACGTAAGATTTTCTTGATTTCGGTTGGGATGATTACCGTGGGTATGTTTGGAGTAGGCGTGTGTCCGTATTATTGGCTGATGCTGTTGTTTCGTTTTATTACGGGCTTAGGTATTGGAGGTATTTTGCCTACGATGGCGGCTACGGCTGCGGAGTTCTCAAATGCCAAATACCGTGATTTTAACGTGGGGTTAGTACAAGCTGGCTGGCCCATTGGTGCCATCCTAACGGGCTTGTTCTGTGCCAAGTATATTCCCTTATGGGGCTGGCATTCGGCCTTTTTGGTAGCGGGATGTGTGTCGTTGGTCATGTGGATATTGGTGTATTTGTACATGACCGATTCACTCGAATACATGCTTCACAACCCCAAGCCTGACTCACTAACTTCGGTCAATCGGTTGTTGTCTCGCATGAATGCCCAAGCCCTCACCACCCTTCCTGTTTACACAAAAAAATCAGATACGATAGGCATAAAATTCTTATTTACAGGTGATTACAAAAGTAACACAATCAAAGTTTGGGTGGCAGCCTTCTTTGGTTTTATGACTTTGTACACCCTGATGAGCTGGGTACCTACCATTGCCAAAGACTCAGGTTTACCCTTTGAGTTGGCTACGTGGGTGGGCATTATGCTCAACATTGGAGCGGCTATTGGTTCGGCTTCTATAGGGGCCATTGGGAGTCGAATGGGTCTGCGTCAAACTATCCTGACTTTTATGTTGGTTGCCTTTACGGTTATGCAAGTGTATGCGTTTGCTACCCTAACAACAGGCTTAATTTTTGGCTTGGTGTTGCTAATTGGAGTTTTTGTACAGGGAGGCTTCAACGGTATTTGGCCTACCTTGTCTCGACTTTACCAAGCCAACATTCGAGCTACGGGTGTTGGTTATACGGTCGGTATAGGTCGAGTAGGAGCTATTTTGGGACCGTTGTTGTTTGGGTATTGCTCAGATATGGGCCTGACTATCAACAGTCTATTTGTGGCTTTCTCGTTGCCATTATTAGTCATGGGGTTTTGTATTTGGTCGTTGAAATCGGATAAACTGTAGCGGCTATGAAACCAGCTACAAAGTAGCGTTAAGTACCAAATTAAATACAATCCGAGTTTTGTTGGGAGTAGGATAAGTTCTAAAAAAGTAGTGAAACCACGAAGTAACACGGAGTATTTTCACCGAGTTACACGGAGTTTTAAGAATACTTCTGTGCAACTCCGTGTTGAACATGATGAAACCCAGTGGTTCAAATAAACTTGTCCTCCACCTGTTTTGTTTTTAGTAATTATCTGATTATCAAACCCGATAGTTATCGGTATAACGGATAATAGTTACGAAGTAACATGAAAGCAGCTTTTTTACACGAACCCAAAAAAATTACCATCGAAGAGGTGCCTATTCCCGAACCACAGCAGGGCGAGGTTCGTATTCGCCTTCGCCAAGTGGGGATTTGCGGTTCGGATGTGCATTTGTTTTTAGGGCATCGGCTGCTGGATAAGCCAACCGTTATTGGACACGAAGGGTACGGCATTATCGAACAACTTGGCGAAGGGGTTGTGGGTAGAAGTTTGGGCGAACGAGTGGTCGTCGAACCCAATATCCCCTGCTTTCGATGCAAGTATTGCCTAAGCGGGCGAGGGTATATTTGTTCAAACAAGCGAGTGATTGGCTTGCTCGAAAACGGGTGTTTTGCCGAATACGTGTGTGTGCCAGCTGCTTTTGCATGGCCAGTACCTAACCACATCAGCGATGCCGATGCTGTGTGTATAGAACCAATGGCCGTAGGCGTACATGCACTTTTTGCGTCGTCGGCTAAGCCTGGCGATACTATTGCCGTTATTGGCTTGGGGGCTATTGGCTTGCTATTGAGTCACTTAGCCTTGCGCCTGGGGTATCGGGTGTTGGTAACAGAACTGAACGAACAAAAAACTCAAAAAGCCGTCAGTGAAGGGGCAGTTGCCACGTATGGCGATGCTTCTACACTTCATACTCAGTGGACAGCTGAGGAAGTAGTAGCAGTTTTTGAATGTGCAGGTTCGGCGGCTACGGCTACGTTGGCGGCTGCGGCGGCACCTCGTGGAGCAGAAATCGTGTTGGTGGGACTTTCGGCCAACCTTGCCTCTTTTACCCCATTAAAAATCGCTCGGGAAGGCATTACCATCATTCCGTCTATCATTTATCATCATCCAACCGATTTCAAACGAACCCTGCAACTCATTCAGCACAAGGTAGTTTCGCCAAGTAGTATTATTTCAAGTTATGCTACGCTAGACACACTACAAGAAGCGCTGGAGCAAGCTGCTACGGGCAATGAAAGCAAGATAGTGATAAGGGTTTGATAGATTAAGTTGTGGTCGTTTTAAAGGTCTTAGTTTATTTGCTCAACCCATAAAAACATGAAAGAACAACTTGATACTACTTTTGAAAATTGTAGGGCACAACTAAAGTCTTACATCTTGCGGATGACGGCCAGTGTTCAAGACACGGAGGATATTGTACAGGATACCTATCTCAAAGCGGTATCAGCCATTGACCATTTCAAGGGGCAATCTTCTCTCAAAACATGGATTTTTGCCATCGCTTCAAATCTTGCAAAAGATAATTTGAGAGCTCAAAAAAGATGGACAGAAGATGTAACAGATATTTGTAAAGCCGAAGCCTTGGCTAATCCTGACTATTTCCCTGAAGTGATGCACATTCAAGCAACTTCTCCGCAAGGGCAGTTTGAAATACAAGAACATATTACGTTTTGCCTAACGTGCATATCAAAATCGTTGCCGTTGGAACAACAAATTTGTATTTTTTTAAAAGAAATTTATGCGTTTAAAATCAGTGAGATAACGACGATTTTGGATATATCCGAAGCGATGGTCAAATACTATTTACATACGGCAAGGGCAACATTGATAACTATTTTTGACAGAAGATGCGCTTTGATAAACAAAGAAGGGATCTGTCATCAATGTTCAGAATTGAATGGGATTTTTAACCCGAAACAAAATTTTGAAGTTGAAAAGAACAAAATAGAAATGGCAAGAGTCGCCGAAAAAGGAGACAAAGACCATTTGTTGGCGCTTCGTCTGCAAATAATGAAGGGAATTGACCCCTTCCAATCGAAAGGAGCTGATTTGCAGATACACCACTTGGAGCATAATCGGAAGGTAATGGAAATTAAAAACAATTAGTAAGAAATCTCCTAATTACAAGACACTGATAATAAACGCATTACATTCGATTTAGTAATTGAAAGAAGTCTAAACTGTCACTTTTTTTGAAAAAAAGTAGAAAATACCCTATCGTTTTGAAAGGCTGAAAAGTCAAAGTATCAAATAGTTTCAATCATCATTGTCTAACAACCTCGATACTCATGACAAAAAATTCATCACCTACGGCTCAAAACGGCAAAGCCATTACCATCAAAACAACATTCAGTCGTGAAACCTCTGTTAGTATCGTTATCAAAGCAGATGCCGCCATTGTATGGACGCTATTGACTAATGCGGCTGATTTTCCAAGATGGAACTCAACGATCATTTCGATTGAAGGCGATATTCAACAAGGAGAAAAAATCAAACTTAAGTCCACCCTGGACTCTAAACGAGTATTCAAACTCAAGGTCAAAGAGTTTGAACCAGAAAGCAAATTGACGTGGGGAGATGGAAATGGCACAAGAACTTATACCATTACAGAGCAAGGAAATGGGGTGCTTATTTTTTCGATGACAGAAAAAATCGGTGGTTTGATGTTTCCGTTGTATGCCAAATATATCCCTCCTTTTGACAAATCATTTGAACAGTTTGCTGCAGACTTGAAAAGAGAAGCTGAAATTATTGATAATACTAAACACTAATCCAATGGAAAAGGGCACAAAAGAAAACCCCTGGCAACTCAAAACACCACCCTTGACTTCTGATTACGAAATGTACAGAGACACCAAAGATGGTAAAGACGTGATTGTTTGTACTGTCGGTAAAACCGTTTTATTATACGATGCACGATGTTTAATAGACCTCCATACGATGCTTAAAGAACATGGCGATTGGATGGAACTGGGTGCAGCAGATGAACAAAAACCTGCCAAAGAAGGAACTGTTGAAGCTTGGGGGCGGTCTGAAAGCAATCCTGTTGGAGGCTGGTATGGCCTAAAAAAAGGACTTCGAGGAAGATTTGGGATGTACATCCCTCCATTGATGGAGGAACTTGGACTCGTTGAGTTGGAGCATAATGCGAAAAACAATCGCATGAGGGCTAAGTAATACGCCTAACTTGACAAAAAGCACGAGCAAATTTCAGGTTAACCCGAAAAAGAGAGAAAAAATCTATCAAAGAAGGCTAAAAACTTTACAAAAAGGTTTTGAAAGTATCAACTTTGCAATGAGCCTGTTTAAATTTTTGGAACGTAACTTTATATCAGGTAGTGTTTAGTTTTCTAACAAGCACAAAACCAGGTAAAGGGACGTTTAACTCAATCGTTCAAACAGCCTCAATTGGTAAATCACTTCATAACCTGCTATTCGCTTGAAAAAACATAATTTCAACCCCGGGCCTGCTATTATTCCGCCTTCGGTGTTAGAAGAGGCTGCTGAAAACCTCAAGGAATACCAGCATTTAGGTATTTCGATTGCGGAGATGAGTCATCGAGCCCCTGCTTTTTTGGCCATTATTGAAGAAGCTACCGCATTGATTAAGGAATTATATGGCCTAACCGATGCGTTTGAAGTACTTTGGGTACCCGGGGGAGCCTCTTCACAGTTGGCCATTGCGCCGATGAACTTGGTGAGTCCTCGCCAAAGTATTGCTTTGGTTGACACTGGCTATTGGGCTACTAAGGCCATCAAAGCAGCTTCGCAGCTTTGTAAGGTAGAAGTGTTGGATTCGTCGCAAGCGACTCATTATGACCACATTCCGAAAGACTGGCAACTACCCCGACGGGTACAGTATTTACACGTGGTCTCTAACGAAACCATCAATGGCACACAGTACCATCAGTACCCAGACGTGTCGGTTCCGCTGGTAGCCGATATGACCTCCGACTTTTTGTCAAGACCCCTACCTTTGGAGAAGTTCGGACTGATTTTCGCTTCTGCCCAAAAGAATTTCGGCATGGCGGGTGTCACTTGTGTCGTACTACGAAAAGAGCTGATTGAGCAGCGCAAAGCTCGCCAAATTCCCACGATATTCGACTATAAAACACACATTGAATCCCAATCATTGTACCATACCTGCCCTACCTTCCCAATTTATGTGTCAATGCTCACTTTGCGATGGACCAAACAACAAGGCGGCCTGACCGAAATGCAACGACGCAACCAAGAAAAGGCACAACTGCTTTATAACGAAGTAGATAGAAATCCTTATTTCATGGGCAACGTAGTGACTGAAGACCGCTCTGTCATGAATGTTTGCTTTAAAGGCGTTAGCCCCGAAGTAGAAACTGCCTTTTTAGCATTTGCCGAAAAAAACGATGTAGTGGGTATCAAAGGCTTCCCAACAGTAGGAGGTTTTCGAGCGTCTATTTACAACGCCATGCCCATTGAGAGCGTACAAGTGCTGGTAGATCTGATGAAAGCATTTAACCCTTAGACATAACATGAAATGCCCATGTCAGACCATTTGGCATAAACCCAAATAAATAGTTGGGCATTCCATCTAACCTTAAAAAACAATTATTTATAGATGAAAGTAATTATTGCAGGAGGTGGCATTGGCGGTTTGGTAACGGCCTTGTGCCTTCACAAAATTGGTATTGAAGTACGAGTATTTGAGTCAGTCAAAGAAATCAAACCCCTGGGGGTTGGTATCAACTTATTGCCCCATAGTGTACGGATTCTGACCAACTTGGGCCTTGAACCAATCATAGCGAGCAATGCCGTCGAAACCAAGGATTTAGTGTATGCCAATAAGCACGGGCAAATCTTTTGGGACGAACCTCGTGGGCGTTTTGCTGGATACAAATGGCAGCAGTTTTCGGTGCACAGAGGCATGTTTCAGATGCTACTCTTAGAAGAAGTACAGCGCCGAATGGGCACCGAAGTCATTAAGACAAACCACCATTTGCATCAGTTTGAAGAACAAGAAGACGGTGTCGTGGCTACCTTCATTGACCGAGAAACAGACCAAGTGGTAGGCCAAGAAAAGGGCGACGTTCTCATCGGAGCCGATGGAATTAATTCGGTAGTGCGGCAAAAACTGTACCCCGACGAAGGGGGCGTGAAGTATTCGGGCAATGTACTGTATCGAGGCACTACCCTGATGAAGCCTTACCTGACGGGAGCCTCGATGGTGATGATTGGGCATTTGAAGCAAAAAATGGTAGCCTATCCCATTCAAGGGGTACAAGAAAACGGCTTGCAACTCATTAACTGGGTAGGCAACTTGAGGGAATCCGAAGACTATCAGCTGAAAGTACGTGACTGGAACCGCCAGGCCGATAAGGCACGTTTACTGGACATCTATCAATCGTGGAATTTTGACTGGCTAGATGTACCTGCCATGATTGCAGGGGCAGAACATATTTATGAGTTTCCGATGTCTGACCGAGACCCGCTTCCTCGTTGGACCTTTGGGCGAGTCACGCTCTTGGGTGATGCTGCTCACCCCATGTATCCCATTGGTTCTAATGGTGCGTCACAGGCTATTTTAGATGCCGATGCCCTTGCCAATGCCTTAGCCGAAGAAGCCGACCTAACAGCCGCCCTGCAACGCTACGATCAAGAGCGTGTGCCTGTTACGGCTAAAGTGGTGCTTCAAAACCGTCAAAAAGGCCCTGATTTTATCATGGACTTGATGGAGGACCGTTTTCCGGGTGGTTTTGCCGAAAACGAAATTCCGCACGAAGAGTTAGCTGGTATCATGGAAAATTACAAGCAAGTAGCTGGCTTTGACATCAAAACCCTCAACGAGAAAGCATGATGTTAGCAGACCCTACCCTTGAGTTTGCCTTTGAGTTTAAGGTCTTAGTGGCGGCTCCCCAAAATTTTGGTACCACTACCTATGGGCAGCGTCGGGTGGTGCCTGTCATTGGTGGTACGTTTGAAGGCCCAGCCATTCGAGGTGTCATCTTGCCCGGAGGCTCTGATTGGCAGACCGTTCGAGCCGATGGCACCATAGACTTAGAGGCTCGTTATACCCTCCAAACAGACGATGGTGTGTTGATTTTGATTGAAAACCGAGGCATCCGCACGGGTAGCCCCGATGTGCTGGCACGTTTAGCCCAAGGCCAGGAAGTTTCTCCTGCCGAATACTACATGCGAAGTTATGCCTTGTTTGAAACGGGTGATAATCAATACGGCTGGCTGTCGCATACGGTATTTGTAGGTACTGGTATGCGAAGTGGCAATCAAGTCACCATACGGTTTTATAAGGTTTTATAAGCTCGATTTTATAGAAATTTCCTAAGAAAGGATTGAGTTTTTAAAAAAAGCGACTATTATTGTCTCAACTTGAAACAATAATAGTCGCTTTGGCTATAAACGACTTTTCACGAACCGAACCATGAAAAAAATCTTATTGTTCTTTCTGCTGCTTAGTGGAACTGCTTTTGCTCAAACAGGCAAAGTGGTCACTTTTACACTAAACTCCAAAGCCTTGCAGAATCCAGGCGGCGAAGACCCTAATCGTAAGGTATCGGTGTATCTTCCACCCAATTACGATGCTTCTACGCAGCGCTATCCCGTCATTTATTACTTGCACGGGTTCATGGGAAAAGATAATATTTTTCCGCAGATGCAAGCGATATTAGATGAGGGTATTCGCCGACAAAAAATTAAGCCTTTTATTTTCGTTCAAGCGGATCAATACACCCTATTTGAAGGAAGTTTTTATTCAAATTCCTCTTTGACAGGCAATTGGGACGAATTTGAGTCGAAAGAATTAGTGGATTACATAGACAAAAACTTCAGAACGCTGGCCAGTCGGGAGAGCCGAGGCATAGCTGGGCACTCAATGGGGGGCTATGGAGCCTTCAAAATCGGAATGCTCCATCCCGAGGTGTTTAGCAGCATTTATGCCCTTAGCCCAGGCTTGTTGGCTATGGTCAAAGAGTTTGGCCCCAACAGCACGTCGTTCAAAGAGGTTCAGAATATCAAAACCCCAGAAGAACTCAAAAAAACGTATTATCCTAAGGTCTTGGTGGCAGTGGCCCGTGCATGGTCGCCGAATCCAAGCAAACCTCCCTTCTATTGTGAGTTTCCCTTTAGTTATGAAGGCGACAAACTCATTGTCAATCAGTCGGTTTTAGAGAAATGGGAAGCCAATATGCCTGTGTACATGGTGGACAAATACGCCGACAATTTACGTAAAATAACGGCTATCAAAATGGATTGGGGTCGGAATGACTCTCCTCGTTTTCCCGTGCAAATCGGAATGTTGAGCCAACGTCTTGAAAATCTGGGCATCAGTCATTTTGCCGAAGAGTACATCGGCGATCACGGTAATAAAATCTGGACGATGGATGGCCGTGTGCTCAATGACCTCTTGCCGTTTTTTAATGATTATTTGAAGTTTTAGAAGAGTATGGGTAGGGAATTCGTAATTCGGTACTTGTAGTTGATAATTACTTTTTCGTCAGTGGATTGTTAGCTTGGTTGCCAAGAGTGACTTTACTTTCAAATTTTGGTAAAACTCGCCACCACTTTTGCACCGAGCAACTTGAAATTAAAAATAGCCCTGTGCAAAATGTCTAAAAAACAGGGTTATTTAGCAAAAAACGGTGACAACTTCGCCTTTCTCGCCTGAGTAATGGGGAGGTGCCTCTAAACCATAAACGCATGAAAAAAATCCTACTCTCGCTCCTCCTGATTGCTTCGGGAGCTATTTTGTTTTTCTCTTTCAAGGTCAGAAATCAAACCAGTAAGGCCAACAAACGCCCCAATATCGTCTTCATTATGTCAGACGATCACGCTTATCAGGCTATTTCGGCATACGATACAAGGCTAACCCAAACACCCAACATTGACCGGATTGCCAAAGAGGGGATGCTGTTTTCAAATGCTTGTGTTACCAATTCGATTTGTGCGCCTTCAAGAGCGGTAATTTTGACGGGTAAGCATAGCCATCTCAATGGCAAAATTGATAACTATTTTCCCTTCGACACTACCAATATCACCTTTCCTCAAATTCTACAACAGCATGGTTATCAGACGGCTATGTTTGGCAAGTTGCATTTTGGAAACAATCCGAAAGGGTTCGATGAGTTTAAGATTTTGCCTGACCAAGGGCAATACTACAACCCTGATTTTATCACCAAAAAAGAAGGCAGAAAGAAGCTTACAGGGTATGTCACAGACCTGATCACCGACATGACACTAAACTGGCTAAAAAATGAACGAGACGACAACAAACCGTTCTTTTTGGCCTATTTGCACAAAGCGCCCCATCGAGAATGGCTACCTGCCGAGCGGCATTACAAAGAGTTTATTCACAAGCGCTTTCCAGAGCCTACTACCTTGTTTGATACCTACGAAGGTCGTGGTACGGCCTCTAAAGAAGCCGAAATGAACCTATTAAAACATATGAATTGGGCAGGTGATTCAAAGATTTTCCCTGAAACGATGGATAAATTAGGCATCAAAGAATCGCACCCTTACGACAAACAAAACTACAATGGGCCAGTAGGTCGGATGAACCCAGAGCAACGTAAAGCTTGGGATGCCACTTATGGAAAAATGAACGAGGAGTTTATGAAAATATACCCTCAGATGACCGAAAAAGACAAGATGAAATGGCGGTATCAACGCTACATGCAGGATTATCTGGGGTGTATAGCCTCGGTGGACGAAGGTGTTGGAAAAGTATTGGACTTTCTGAAAACCAATGGATTAGACGAAAACACCATTGTGGTTTATACCTCCGACCAAGGTTTTTATTTGGGCGAACATGGGTGGTTTGATAAGCGTTTTATTTTCGACGAGTCGTTCAAGACACCTTTGTTGATAAAATGGCCGGGAGTAATCAAGCCAGGCTCCAAAAACTCTCAAATGGTACAAAATCTTGATTATGCCCAAACTTTCTTAGAAGCAGCTGGTATCAAACCTCCAACTGATATGCAAGGTGAAAGTTTGATTCCGATTTTTAAAGGACAAGGTAAGAACTTCCGTGAGGCAGCCTACTACCATTACTACGAATACCCGAGTGTGCACATGGTTAAGCGTCATTACGGAATCGTAACCGAAAAGTACAAGTTGGTGCATTTCTATTATGATGTGGACGAATGGGAGCTTTATGACCGAGTCAACGACAAAAATGAAATGAAAAACGTCTATAATGACCCCAAATACGCTACCATACGAGCAGAATTACATAAAAAATTGGCAGCTCTGCGAGTAAAATACAAAGACTCCGAAACCTTAGACAAGATGTACATTGAGAAGTACGATGAGCTAGTCAAAGGTGGGAGAATTTTCAAATAAAGTCTTTATCACTACGTAACCACCTATGTATCAATTGAAATTATTGAAAACAGTGAATGCCTTATTCCTCAAACGCATAGTGCAAGTTGTCCCTTTTTTCCTGTTTTTTATTCTTGTTAACACTTCGTTTGCCCAGCATAGTCGGCATATTACTTCGGCGCAGTATGTGTATCCAACCGAAGCCGATGTTCGCCAAAAGCTTGAACAGTGGCGAGACTTAAAGTTTGGGATGATTATTCACTGGGGTTTGTATGCTGTGCCTGGCATTATCGAATCGTGGGCCTTGTGCAGTGAAGACTGGATTACCCGTGACAGTACCATCCGATACGACGACTACAAGCAGTGGTATTGGGGGCTAAGCAAGCAGTTTAATCCTACGCAGTTTGACCCTGAGTCTTGGGCAAAAGCGGCCAAAAATGCAGGCATGAAATACGTGGTATTCACCACCAAGCATCACGACGGATTCAACCTATTTGATACGCAGTTCTCGGATTTCAAAATCACAAACGGTCCTTTTGGTACTAACCCTAAAGCCGATGTGGCTAAGCACGTATTCGAAGCGTTTAGAAAGGAAAACTTTATGATTGGGGCGTATTTCTCAAAGCCCGACTGGCATTCGCAGTACTTTTGGTGGGACCTTTATGCTACTCCTAACCGCAATGTCAATTACGACATTCGGAAGTTTCCGTGGCGCTGGAACAAGTTTAAAGAATTGGTTAGCAACCAAATCAACGAATTGACGAGTCGTTACGGAAAAATAGACATCCTATGGCTCGATGGCGGTTGGGTACGCCCCCTCCACACAGTGACGGATGAAGTACTATCCTGGGGGGCGCCGATTCCAGAGTTTAGCCAAGAGATTGACATGCCCAGCATAGCCCGAAGAGCTCGTTCCAATCAACCTGGGCTGTTGATTGTGGACAGAACCGTGCATGGCCCCTATGAAAATTATCGAACACCCGAACAGTCTATCCCCAAAACCAAGTCAGACACGCCTTGGGAGAGTTGTATCACCTTGGGTAACGCCTGGGGTTATGTGCCCAGCGACCAATTCAAATCATCGAGCAAGGTCATTCATAACCTCATCGAAGTAGTAGCTAAGGGAGGAAGTTTGTTATTAGGCGTAGGCCCTACGGCTCAAGGGACGTTGTTGCCCGTACAAGTGGAACGACTGAACGAAATTGGCAAATGGCTCCAAGCGAATGGAGAAGCAATTTATGGAACTCGTACAGCCGAACATTTCAACGACAAAGAGGTGTTTTTTACCAAAGGGTCTAAACACTACTACGCTTTAGCTCGAATCCCTGAAAATCAAGCTCCTACCAGTATAATAAGCTGGACTGGGAACCCGCCCAGAGCAGGCAGTTCGGTGGTTCTTATTAGTGAGAATCAACCCCTAAAATGGGAGAAAAAAGGAGAAAAAACAGTGGTGTATTTGACCAAAGAACTTGTTGAGAAATATAAAAACTACCCAGCGTTGGCCTTGAGATTAGAACGATAAATTTACAACCTCTAAACCCGATTTACATGTTAGCAGCCTTGGGTTTTGCCACTATTCTTGTATTTCTAGTGCTGATTATAACTAAAAAATTGTCCGTTATGACGGCATTAGTCATCACACCTATTGTGTTTGGGCTATTCGCTGGTTTTTCGCCCAAAGAACTTGGTGAGTTTGCTCTTTCGGGCATCAAACAAGTGGCTCCAACAGGTATCTTGTTGATGTTCGCAGTACTTTATTTTGCTACCATGCTCGATGCAGGCCTGTTCGACCCCGTTATTGCCGCTATTGTAAAATCCGTCAAAGGCGATCCTCTTAAAGTGATTTTGGGCACAGCTATTCTAACCATGATTGTGCACCTTGATGGCGACGGCACGGCTACTTTTATGATTGTTCTATCGGCGTTTTTACCTATTTATAAGCAACTCAAAATTAACCGATTAATCCTTTCGAGTGTGGTAGCATTGAGTGTTGGGCCGATGCACCTTGTCCCGTGGTCGGGCACGTCGGCAAGGGCGATTTCGGTCATGAAATCCGATGCCGTTCATATTTTCAATCCGAATGTTCCGGCTATTATTGGGGGAATAGGTTGGGTACTTTTTGTAGCTTATCTTTTTGGGAAAAAAGAACGTAAACGCTTGGGAATCGTTGAGTTTCAGTACAGCCATCATGAAAATTTATCCAACGAACAGCACACATTACGACGCCCTAAGCTTCTATTTTTTAATGCCATTTTGACCATCTCGCTTATCCTTGCGTTAATGAAAGGCTGGATTCCTGCTTCGGTTTTATTTGTGGTGGCCAGCATGATAGCACTATTAGTGAATTATCCCCAATTAACTGACCAACAGAAAGTTCTGAAAGGGCACGGGACTAATATCTTTATGGTATCGAGTATGATTTTTGCTGCTGGTATCTTTTCGGGGATTCTAACAGGCTCTAAAATGATTGAAGAAATGGCCAATACACTGGTGGCCTTGATTCCACAAAATCATGCCAATTGGCTGCCAGCCCTTACGGCCATCACTAGCTTGCCTGCTAGTATTCTGTTTACACCCGATGCCTACTATTTTGGAGTAGTACCGATTTTGAGTCAAACAGCTACCCAATTTGGCATTGATTCTCTCGAAATCGGTCGGGCAGCGTTACTGGGGCAAATGACCGTGGGGTTTCCGATTAGTCCACTCACAGCATCTACGTTTTTGTTGGTAGGGTTGGCGGAGGTAGATTTGGGCGAACACCAGCGTCATACCTTCAAATGGGCATGGGGCACTACCCTCGTGATGACGATTATTGCGATGTTGACAGGTTCGATACATCTCTAATTGTCGCCTTTGAAGAGACGTTGCACACACCATCTCTACCACAAAGAAGAATCAAATTGATGTCTGATAAATTCCAAAATAAATACCGCATCGCCTCAGCCCGAGCATCATGGTGGGACTACGGCTGGAACGGAGCCTATTTTATCACTATTTGTACTGCACATCGGCATCATTTTTTTGGTAAGATAGAAGACGGACAAATGAAATTGTCGCTCGTTGGTGTGCTGGCAGGTGTATTTTGGCATGAAATCAAAAATCATGCGGAACATATCGAATTAGGTGCATTTGTGGTCATGCCGAATCACATCCACGGTATTTTGATTCTGGATAAACCTACCATTTCTGCCGATACGCAGGTAGAGACAAGGCATGCTGTAGAGACAAGGCATGCCTTGTCTCTACCACAATCATCCGAAATACCCCAAAAACGATTTCAAAACCAAGGGAAAAATACGGTTTCATCTATCATAGGTTCTTACAAATCTGCCGTTACAAAACATTGTAACCGCCTCCAACTAACAGGTGCAAACGATTTAGCTTTTGGTTGGCAAGCTCGTTTTCACGATCACATTATTAGAAATGATGATGAATACCAACGAATTAATGATTACATCGAAAATAACCCCGAAAATTGGGAGGATGATCGTTTTTTTGGTGATTCATCACCCCTGTAGAGACAAGGCATGCCTTGTCTCTACAAGACGAAAATATCTGTATTATGAAAAACAAAATCAGAATTGGCTGTGGGGCAGGGTTTTCGGGTGATAGAATCGAACCTGCCATTATTCTGGCCCAAAAGGGTGAATTAGACTATTTAGTGTTGGAATGTTTGGCCGAACGAACCATCGCTTTGGCTCAAAAACGCAAAATGACCGACTCTAACAAAGGCTATGACCCTCTGCTGGAACGAAGAATCGAAACCCTTTTACCTCATCTGGTTAAAAATAACATCCGCCTCATTACCAACATGGGAGCTGCGAATCCAATAGCAGGTGCAAAAAAAATAATCGAAATAGCTCAACAGCAAGGTATTAAACTAAAAGTTGCAGCCGTTGTTGGTGACGACCTATTGGACGAAGACCTCACAACGAATACCCTTACCGATGCTGATTTTATGAGATTTGGAAATGAGACCTTTGCCTACGATTTAATCCAGAATCGTAAGCGAGAAGGCTCTCCCTCCGAAACCGTTTACTCGGCCAATGCCTATCTGGGTATTGAAGGTATTTTAGAAGCCTTACAGACCGAAGCGCAGGTTATCATTACAGGGAGGGTAGCTGACCCTTCGTTGTTTTTGGCCCCAATGATTCATGAATTTGCCTGGAAAACAGACAATTATGATTTGTTGGGAAAGGGCACCGTCATCGGTCATTTGTTAGAATGTGCCGGGCATATCACAGGTGGCTACTACGCTGACCCCGTCAAGAAGCCTGTCGAGAAGATAGAAAACCTAGGGCATCCCTTTGCCGATGTATTTGCCGATGGGTCAGCCATCATCAGCAAAGTAGAAGGCACAGGCGGGGTTATTAACCTCCAGACAGCCAAAGAACAGCTGTTATACGAAGTGGTCAACCCTTACGAGTATCTGACACCAGACGTCATCGCTGATTTTACTACGGTTCGGTTAAGTGAAGTTGGTAAGAACCAAGTGAAAGTCACTGGAGGCGCTGGCAAAGAAAAACCCTCCACCTACAAAGTAAGCGTAGGCTATCGTGCTTTTTATTTGGGCGAAGGCGAAATTTCGTACGCAGGCCCCTATGCTTACGAACGAGCTAAATTAGCTGGCGAAACCATCCGAAAAAGAAACCCCTTGACCGCTGACGGAGGTGTTTTCGATGAAATCAGCATTGACTACATCGGCGTCAACTCGGTATTCGGTTCTCAATCAGATTCGACATGTGTAGGAGAGGTTCGCCTGCGAGTAGCTGCCAAAGCCCCAACACAAGCCGCCGCTGTCCTCATTGGCGAAGACGTGGAAGCGCTTTATACCAATGGTCCTGCCGGTGGAGGTGGCGTCCGCAAGTATGTGAGCGAGGTGCTCGGTATTGTGTCGGTCCTGGTGAGCAGACATGCGATTCTGCCCAAAACTATCTTTTTTCAGTCGTAAAATGATCATCATCAGCTCTTTTAATGCCATCATCACACATGAAACTCTACGA
The DNA here is from genome assembly GCA_046329195.1 of Spirosomataceae bacterium. Taxonomy (GTDB): domain Bacteria; phylum Bacteroidota; class Bacteroidia; order Cytophagales; family Spirosomataceae; genus JAXLVB01. The sequence goes on from JAXLVB010000002.1 coordinate 2,352,621, forward strand.
CATAGCCCATAGCCGTGCAGGTGATAAAGGAAACATCTCGACACTCTCGCTGATACCGTATGATGAAAACGACTATCCATTACTCTGTCAGCAAGTGACCGTAGAACGAGTCAAAAAGCATTTTGAAGGCATTGTGTTGGGTGAAATCATTCGATACGAAATGCCCAATGTGTCGTCGTTACTTTTTGTTTGCCACGAGGCATTGGCAGGTGGGGTTACTACTTCTCTTCGTTTAGATACTCATGGCAAAACACTTAGTTACAAACTCTTAGAAATGGAGCTATAAGGTTATTTTTCTGCCACTTACTTCGCTGAATGAAGATTTGGCTGACACTTTGGCAGTTTTTGTAGGGTTGGAATAGATTTTGTCCAAACAGCAGAACATACTGATTTTCTGTTTTACAAATCGTCTAATCAATTCGTAACGCTGTTATGACTACTGAAACCATGCAAGAAAAAGGACAACTGTCCATCCATACCGAGAATATCTTCCCGATTATTAAAAAATTCCTGTATTCTGACCATGAAATCTTTCTGCGTGAGTTGGTGTCTAACGCCGTAGATGCCTCTCAAAAGCTCAAACGCTTGGCCTCGCTGGGTGAGTTCTCGGGCGAAATGGGCGACTTGAAAGTGACAGTAAGTGTGGACAAAGAAGCCAAAACCATTACAGTAGCTGACCGTGGCATTGGGATGACCGCCGACGAAGTCAAAAAATACATCAATCAGATTGCGTTTTCGGGAGCTACCGAATTCATGGAAAAATACAAAGGCGAAGACGCTCAGCAAATCATCGGCAAGTTTGGTTTGGGCTTCTATTCGTCGTTTATGGTGTCTGAACGAGTGGACATCCTGACGCTCTCACACCGCCCCGACTCAGAAGCCGTGAAGTGGACTTGTGATGGCTCGACGGAGTTTGAATTGTCGCCCGCCGAAAAAACCGACCGAGGTACCGAGGTGGTACTACATGTAGCCGAAGATTCTGAAGAATTTTTAGATTCGTGGCGTTTGAAGCAAATTTTAGAGAAATACTGTAAATTTTTGCCAGTTGAAGTGGAGTTTGATGGTCAGGTAATCAACAACCCAAACCCTATCTGGACAAAGGCTCCCGCCGATTTGAAGGACGAAGATTACCTCAACTTCTACAAAGAATTATATCCTTTTGCCGAAGACCCTCTATTTTGGATTCACCTCAATGTGGATTACCCATTCAATCTGACAGGAGTATTGTATTTTCCGAAAATTAAAAATGACCTTCGGTTCCAAAAAGAAAAAATACAATTATATAGCCGTCAGGTTTTTATTACCGACGAGGTCAAAGACGTTGTCCCTGAGTTCTTGATGCTGTTGCATGGCGTGCTTGATTCGCCCGATATTCCACTCAACGTAAGCCGTAGCTATTTGCAAGCCGACGGCAACGTCAAGAAAATTAATAGCCATATCACCAAGAAAGTGGCCGACAAGCTTTCGGAAATCTTCAACAACGACCGAGCGCAATTTGAACAAAAGTTTGAAGACATTGCCTTGTTTGTTAAATACGGCATGTTGTCCGACGACAAGTTTTACGACCGTGCCAAGGCATTCTGTTTGGTCAAAAACACAGCAAACAAGTTCTTTACATTTGACGAATACAGAGCGCTGACCGAAGTCAACCAAAAAGATAAAAACGATACTACCATTTGGCTCTACACCACTGATGTTGCCAAGCAAGATTCGTTCGTGCAGTCAGCTACCAAGCGTGGCTACGATGTATTGGTAATGGATACCGTCCTCGACAGCCATTTTATCAACCTGTTGGAGTCAAAACTGGAGAAGATTTCGGTAAAACGAGTTGATGCCGACAGCATCGAAAAACTAATTGACAAAGGCATCGCCGTTGACTCCGTACTCTCTTCTGACGACCAAACCAAAGTACAGGAGTTGTTCAAAGAAGTGTTAACTGATACCACTAAAGTAGTTGAAGTACAAGCACTTCCAGCTGACGAAGCCCCAGTGAGTTTGATTCAAAATGAGTTTATGCGCCGCATGAACGAAATGAGTCAGACGGGTGGTAGCCCCTTCTTTGGCAGTATGCCGGCCAGCTATCAGGTGGTGGTTAATGCCAATCACCCCGTTATCAGCCGATTGCTGACTCTGGAAGCCGAACAACAAAAACAACTGGCCAAACAAGCCTACGACTTGGCGTTGCTTTCGCAAGGTATGTTGAAAGGTGCCGACCTAACGGCCTTCATCCAACGAACTATTTCGGGGTTATAGTCTGAAAAAATTTAACAACCATACCTGACGGTGGTATCTACCCAGTCAGGTATGGTTATTTGCATGAAACGAGCCAAGAATACCTTTTTCAAATTCAAGCAGTTTGCGGTCCATCAAGACCAAACCGCTATGAAGGTATGCACAGAGGCTTGTATTTTGGGAGCTATGGCACCCGTTGAAAGTGGAAAGCATATCTTAGATATTGGTACGGGTACTGGCGTGTTATCGCTGATGATGGCCCAACGTGCCCCGCAAGCGCAACTAGATGCCGTAGAGTTAGATGCTGAGGCATTTGGGCAAGCCACATTCAACGTACAGAATAGCCCATTTGCACAGCAGATCCGAGTGCATCATCAAGGTATTCAGGAGTTTACGAGTGGTTTTCTGTATGATTTTATAGTGAGTAATCCTCCCTTTTACCAAGACAGTCTGCGCTCTGACGACCTCAAACGCAACCAAGCGCTTCATGCTCACACCCTGAATTTTGATGAACTGTTAATCGCTATTAATCGCTTGTTGCATCCAGCAGGAAAGGCGGTAATTCTCTTGCCTCTTTTTGAAATGGAACGCTTTTTGCACAAAGCTCAATCGTTTTCTCTGTACTTACAAAACTGCCTAACTATCAGGAATCAGCCTGACAGGGAAGTATTTAGGCAGATTGGTACGTTCGGACGACAGCAAACTTTCGTACAAGAATCAGCGTTATCCATCCGAAACGCAGACGATAGCTATTCAGACGATTTTGTGGCTTTATTGAAAGATTATTACCTGATTTTCTGAAATTAGCTAACTTGCAAGCAGTTTACACCATACGCTTTATACATTGCAGTTTTCATTTGACATATCGGTAGTTGTACCCGCCTATAACGAAGATGAATCGCTTCCAGAACTTTGTGCATGGATTGAGCGAGTCATGCAGCAACATCAGTTTACCTATGAAGTATTGCTCATTGACGATGGCTCCAAAGACCGTTCGTGGCAAGTGATTAAGGCGATTTCGGATAAAACGGAAAACATCAGAGGGATTCGTTTTAGTCGGAATTATGGCAAATCGGCGGCACTACATGTGGGTTTTCAGCAGGCACAAGGCATGGTGGTTATCACGATGGATGCAGACCTTCAAGACAGCCCCGACGAAATCCCCGAACTCTACCGTATGATTACGGAAGAAGACTATGACTTGGTATCAGGCTGGAAAAAGAAACGCTACGACCCGCTTTCTAAGACCATCCCGACCAAGCTATACAATGCAGCCATCAGTTGGGTAACAGGTCTCAAGCTACACGATAACAACTGCGGCCTCAAAGCTTACAAAAACGAAGTAGTCAAAACCATCCGGCTGTATGGCGAAATGCACCGATACATCCCCGTACAAGCCATGTGGAACGGATTTAGCCGTATTGGTGAAAAGGTAGTGGAGCATCGAGCTCGCAAGTATGGGGTTACCAAGTTCGGCTTAGAGCGATTCTTGTACGGGTTTCTGGACTTGATGTCTATCACCTTCGTACAGCGTTTTGGCAAACGCCCCATGCACCTGTTTGGTAGCTTGGGAGTAGCTTCTTTTATGTTTGGGTCGTTGATTACACTATGGCTTCTGGCTGACAAAGTGTATAGTATAGCCAATCACCTAAAGTTTCGGAATGTAACCGACAATACTTGGTTTTACTTAGCGTTGGTAGCCATTATTTTAGGCAGCCAATTGTTTTTGGCAGGTTTCTTGGGCGAACTCATCACCACCAACTCTGACCGTACCACCGACTACCAGATTCGAGAACGAGTAGGGTAGTAAGTTTGCTTCTACGCCTATGATGACCTTCTACCCTGGCCCTTCCAAAGTCTATCCGCAACTTGCTGATTATCTGCAAGATGCCGTAGCGAGTGGTATCTTGAGCGTCAATCACCGTAGCCAGCCTTTTATGGATTTACTTGCTGAAACAATTCGGTTGTTTAAGCAAAAATTAAATCTCCCTGCTGATTATCAGGTGTATTTTGTGTCGTCAGCCACCGAATGTTGGGAAATCATCGCTCAATCGTTGGTACAAGGCAATACGTACCATTGCTACAACGGGGCTTTCGGGAAAAAATGGTTTGAATACACCGCCAAATTGGGGATAGAAGCCTATGCGCTACCTTTTGGTGTGAATGAACACTTGTCGGTTCCTCGGGGGATTCTTCCCAAAACCGTTTGTTGTTTTACCCACAACGAAACCTCTAACGGCACTGCCTTGACCGATGACGTACTGGAATCTTACCAGATAGCTCGAACTCACCAAGGCGTTTTGTTAGCGATAGATGCCACCTCTTCGATGGGAGGGGTAAATCTGCCCTGGCAATTGGCCGACGTTTGGTTTGCCTCGGTACAAAAATGCTTCGGATTGCCAGCAGGTCTAGGTGTGATGGTCTGTTCGCCACAAGCTATTGAGCAAGCAACCCGGCTCAACGAGCGAAACCATTACAACAGTTTACTTTTTATTCACGAAAACTTTGCACAGTACCAAACACCCTACACGCCCAATGTGTTGGGAATTTATTTGTTGAATCGAGTACTGCAGCAAATTCCGACCATCGCCGAAACGGCTCAAGTCATCAAAAAACGGGCGAAAGAATGGTATGATTTTTTTGAAAATAACACATCATGGAACCTCCTAGCCAAGCAACCCGAAGTGCGGTCAGATACAGTAATTACCGTGAGTGGAGCAACTCCAGCGATTCAGTCCATCAAAAGCCGTTGTAAAGAAGCAGGTATCACATTGGGCAATGGCTATGGAGAATGGAAAGATACGACCTTTCGGATTGCTAATTTTCCAGCTATTGAACAATCTGAAATAGCTCAATTAAAAACCCTTTTGATTGACTAACTCGGAATATTATATGGTTTTTTGTTGATTTTTTGATTAATACACACAAAAATCAAAATAATATTCCGACAAATTAATCATTTTGATTTTTTGATAGTATCTTTGTGCGCTACTTCTTAACGCCTACCGCCTTATGGAATTGAACTTCAAAGAAATCGTTTCGGTTACGCTCATTTTGTTTTCGGTCATTGATATTATCGGTACCATTCCGGTCATCATAGACCTACGTCGCAAGGTTGGGGATATTCATGCAGGTACGGCTACGTTTGTATCGGGAGGGATTATGATTGCTTTTTTGTATATCGGGAAATCCATCCTCAGTCTATTTGGAGTGGACGTTCAGTCCTTTGCAGTGGCGGGGGCCTTGATTATCTTCTTGATTGGCCTTGAAATGACGCTGGGGCGTAATATTTTCAAAACTGACCCCCAAATGGGAAGCACCAAAGCCGTGGCTATTGTGCCGTTGGCCTTCCCGATTATTGCAGGTGCGGGTACTATGACGACTATTTTGTCGCTCAAAGCCCAGTTTGAGGAAGTTAACATTCTGATCGGGATTTTTGCCAACTTAGTATTGGTTTATGTGGTCATTCGTTCGTCCGAATGGTTGGAACAAAAACTTGGGCCTGCGGGTGTAGGTGTTTTGCAAAAAATCTTCGGGGTGGTACTACTGGCAATTGCCATTAAGTTGTTCAAGAAGAACCTAGGCTTATAGAACTCAATCGCTTCATGGATAATTTGTTCCTTTCTGGAACATGAGTACTTTTGTGAAGGCAATTAGCGATTCATAACCTTCACCATCTTGCGTATTTTATACTCCGAACGTTTCTTTTTTGTCGGTATTCTGGCATTAATGCTCTTGGCCTATTTCGGGATAGGTACGTACCGCCACCTGCCTTACAAAATTGAAGGAGACGGCAAGTATTATTACCAATACTTGGTATCGGGTTTTTATGACCACGATTTAGATTTCAGCAACAATTATCGCCAGCCCAAATACGACTGGATGGCAACGGAACTGGACAACTACCAGCTTCGGGACATGGTTAACGCACAGACCAAACGACCTGCCAATTTGTTTTCGACGGGTGTTGCTATCTTGTGGCTGCCGTTTTTTCTACTGGCATTCATTCTGTCGCATGTGTTTCATGCAGTAGGTTTGGATATTGACCTGAATCCTTGGGGTAAATTTTTTCAATACACAGTCATGCTGGCCAGTGTGGTGTATGGCTGGCTCACCTTGCGATTATGGTATGAAATAGCCAAACATTTTTTCGATAAACAACTGGTTATCATCGCCTTGTGGCTTATATCGTTTTTATCTCCGTTTTTTTATTATGCCGCAGTAGAAAGCTCCATGAGCCATGTGTACGATGTGTTTGCCTATACCCTACTCCTGTGGTGTATCGTACGGTCTCGGCAGACAAACTACACCCAATACCTACCTTGGGTGGCAGTAGCCGCAGCGGTGAGTGTGTTGGTTCGTACCCAAAATGCCCCCAGCATTGCCTTGATGGGAGTATTTGTCTGGATAGATTACTACCGCATCACAAAACACTGGCTTTCAGCACGTTTGTTGATTACAGCTTTCGTTTTTTTATTGTGCATCTTGCCCTTTCCGCTGACTAATTTGTACCTATTTGGCAAGCCGTTTACGGTTCCTCAAGGCTCCCATTTTATGATTTGGGACAATCCTCAGTTACTGAACCTACTTTTTTCGTGGCGTAATGGTTTTTTCTCTTACCATCCCTTGCTTCTGGTGGGTTTTATCGGTTATGGGGCTTGGCTTTACCAGCGGTTTCAACAAAAAGATACCTTACGGTGGCTTTGGTTGGTGATGATGATGGCGTTTTTGGGGCAGGTCTATGTCAATGCTTGTGTTATTGATTGGTGGGCCGGGCACTCGTTTGGGCAGCGGAGGTTATTATCAAGTTTACCTTTGTTTGTGCTCGGTCTTTGCTGGGTCATAGACGCCGCTAATCGCCGTTGGAATCTCCTCATCCATACGGCTACTTCACCTACTTTGCTGCTATTGTGCGGATTAGGAATCTACCTCATGTTCATTCACATCTTCATCTGGAACTACGAAGAGCCCCACAACATCTACACGTGGATATTTTACACAGCTCCTACTAAACTGGCTTCGTATTTCGGCGGAAATTGATAACTTGAACGATATTTTCAAGATTGATTAAACCTTTTCTCTTTGGCGTCGTCTTAGGGTTGAAAACTACCAGACCATTGCCAAATTTGACTGATATGGCACTTATTGACGCTTATTCAAAACCCCTTACGGCCAAACAAGCCGCTCATTTGCTACGGCGTACTACATTTGGCCCTTCACCACAACAGGTAAAGGATTTTACGGGTCTAACAGCCGATGCTGCCGTTACAAAGCTGATGCAGGTGACAACAGCGGATTTGAATCCCACACCACCTGTTGATTTAGATACGGGCAAAAGTTTTGTGGACCAACCCTATGATGATACCAAACGAGCCAAGCACGAGGCCTATACTAAGTTTTGGTGGATGGGGCTGATGACGAGTGCCAATGTGAATATTCTGGAAAAACTGACGCTGTTTTGGCAAAATCACTTTGTAGTAGCTTACAGTACGGTCAAAGACAGCCGTTACATGTTTAAGTACAACCAATTATTGCGTAAAAACGCCTTGGGCAACTACAAAAGCTTTGTGATTGAGGTGACCAAAGACCCTTCGATGTTGCGGTATTTGAATGGTAATCAAAACACGAAAACCGCCCCTAACGAAAACTACGGACGTGAGTTGCAAGAACTGTTTACAATAGGCGTTCGTAAACCCGACGGTACGCCCAATTATACCGAAGACGACATCAAAGCAGCCGCACGGGTACTGACGGGCTGGCGGGATACTGGTTATTATCAAGATGCACTGCCGGCTACGGCCTTTGCCATTACCAATCACGATACAACAGACAAAGTGTTTTCGAGCTATTATGGGAAAACCACTATCAAAGGCCGCACCACGGCTTCGGCAGGCGACGATGAGCTCAAAGACTTGGTGGACATGATTTTGAATCAGCCTGAAACGGCTCGAAACATAGTGCGAGAAATGTATCGCTGGTTTGTGAACTATGACATCACTCCAACCATCGAGAAGGACTTTATTGAGCCATTGGCCACCATTTTTAGAAAAGATTACGAAATAAAACCTGTCCTCTCTGCCCTCTTAAAGAGCCAACACTTTTTTGATGATGGCATCAGAGGGGCTATTATTAAGTCACCAGTAGATTTGATAGTAGGTACGTATCGCTTCTTTTCAATTCCGGTTCCTAACGTGACCAGTAGTACTGCCAATTTTTACGCATTTACCCAAAGCCTTTATACCCAAAGTAATACCCTCCAACAAGCCGTAATGGATCAACCTACCGTGTTTGGTTGGCGAGCTTATTACGATACTGATTTTTATCAAATCTGGATTAATGCCTCTACCTTGGCCGTACGTGGCAAATTCACTGATAATGTAATTAATGGTGTCAAAGTAGGTGGCGTGGCGCTTCCCTTCGATACCATTGCGATTGCAAAGCAGATGAGTGACCCATCAGACCCTGAAAAATTGGTGACAGACCTAAGCACTTATCTGTTTGCAATGGACATTACCCAATCGCAGAAAGATTTTTTGATTGACCAAGTACTGCTTCCTGGCCTACCTCGCTATGAATGGTATCCAGAGTGGCAAGACTACATCAAAGACCCTACCAGCAAGCCTAAGCTGAATGCCGTAAAATCAAAATTGGACGCTCTGTTTTTATTTATGCTCCGAATGGCCGAATACCAAGTTGGCTAAGTGGCTACTTACCATTGTGCAATCCGTTTATCTTCTCTATACTGTTGATTATCAAAAGGCTAGTGTAGGGACAACTCTCAACTACGATGAAACGTCGCAATTTTATACAACATCTTTCGTCATCATTCTTGCTGCCGGTAATGATTGACGGGTATGGAGCCAAAGCCTTTAACCATACTTCGCCGTTTGTGAGGGCATTGTTGGATGTAGCCGATAATACCGACCGGATTTTGGTCATCATCCAGTTGCAAGGTGGCAACGATGGCCTCAATATGGTACTCCCTTTAGACCAAATGAGTACCTACAGTAGCCTCCGAGCCAACATTGCCTTGCCTGAAGCCAAAATCTTGAAACTCAATGGCTATGAAGCGACGGGTATTCACCCCGCCATGACAGGGTTACAAACGATGTTCAACGAGGGAAAACTCTCTATCGTTCAGGCGGTTTCGTATCCAAACCCTAACTTTTCACACTTTAGAGCCAGCGATATTTGGATGACTGGCGCCGATTCTACCCAAACGTTGGCTACAGGATGGGCAGGTCGCTATTTGGACAATCGTTTTCCCGATTATCCCGACGTTTACCCGACCGCTGCCATGCCCGACCCGTTGGCTATTCAGATAGGGTACACTACAGCAACAACCTTGCTGGGGCCATCGGCCAACATGGCAGTAGCCATTCCTGACCCTGATACGTTTGCCCAACTGGTTGGTGATAAGCCCTTTGTAGCACCTGGCGACCTACCCAACACGTACGCTGGCAAGCAGGTGTCGTTTATCCGTGAGCAACAGGTGTCGTCGGTGCAGTATGCAGGGCAAATCAAAACCGCAGCAAGTAAAGGTAAAAATCAAGTAACCTACGCCACGGGCAACACCTTGGCCGACCAGCTCAAAATTGTTGCTCGCCTGATAGGAGGCGGCCTCCAAACCAAAGTGTATTATGTGACCATGGGCGGCTTTGATACTCACGCCAATCAAGTGGATACTACCGATATGACCACAGGTACACACGCCGAATTGCTCAAGGACGTGTCGGATGCCATTAAGAATTTTCAGGACGATTTAAAAGCCTTGAAAATGGAGGATAAAGTGATTGGGATGACGTTTTCGGAGTTTGGCCGCCGAGTAGTATCCAACGGAAGTAGAGGAACTGACCACGGGCTAGCAGCACCTATGTTTGTGTTTGGTACGTCTATCAAAACTCGGATGGTAGGCAAAAATCCTGACCTCAAAGACCTGGATAACAACAACATAAAGATGCAGACCGATTTCCGTCAGGTCTATGCCGCCATTATTGAAGATTGGTTTGGAGGAAACGCTGCCGCCGAAAACGCTACGTTATTTAAAGATTATCAATCCGTACCTGTGTTCCGCCAAACAGTGACAGGAATCGAGGAGCCAATAGGCAAATCGTTTGTTATCTATCCCAATCCTGCCATCAACGAAGCCATCATAGAATCCGACGAATTGACAAATGCTATCCAAAGTTTTCAGATGATGGACTTGTTGGGTCGGTCGGTATCGGTCAATAAAAGTCGGATTTCGTCAACCGCACTACGCTTAGACCTTAGTAATCTGCCCGCAGGAAACTACGTCATCGGCATCGAAACGGAGCGTACTCGCCTCAAAGGCAAGCTGATGGTCGTCAAATAATCAGTGAACCAGTATGAGCTCTAAGCTCAGGCGAACTATCTCGCCCATGGAGTCACACTTCAAAAAACGGTCGTTTTTATACCATTTGGCCAAGTCATGTTTCAGGTGAAGAGTATTTTCATCTGATGAAACATGGTCTTTGGACATGGTATCTATCAAGTCTTTGATACGGCGTCCCTCAGAGCGTAAACGGCTGGCAATGAGTGCTCTTTCCTCTATCTGATATTGCTTCACACTTTCGGGGGTCATGTACTTCATCCCCATTTCGATGAGTGGATTATTCTGCTTAAAGTACTGCGGCATATACACCGAGCGGTTGGCCTCATAGCTTTGTTGGTCAAAGTCTATGGAGCGTATGCGATAGTGAACTTCCTCAAAATCAGGCGTAACCACCACAACAAAGTTGCTAGAGTGCATGTCGCCCAGTAGGCGTACAAAACAACGTTCTGTAAACTTGATAAACTCCTTGGCCAAACGAATCGGATTGAGGTTGGGATCGCCGAGATGATATTTCATAAACTGGTCGCCAGGGATTCCAGCGATGTGTTCTTCAATCAACGTGTCGCCCCAAGTAATGTAGCTAATCCGGTTGGGCGACAGCAAATGCTCTAGTTCTAATCCATAAACCCGTGAAGCATCGGCTTTTTTGACATAAAAATAATCGAAGTTGTCGTTTACACGGTTTACGATTCGGACTCTAAACGGTTTGGTATTTCCATACGAGCAAATATCCACTCGGTCCACGGTCAAGTGCTGCATCACCGACACGTCGCCATCGGCTTTGAGGTCAGCATAAATGCGTTTGAGATTATAAAATACCTCTTCAATGTCCGAATACGGATAAAACACAGTTTCCCAGAGGGTGTCATTTCCTTTTTTGTCGTACAGCGGAATAGTGTTGTCATAGCGGAGCAAATCGCTATACCCCAGCGGCATTTCAAATTCCCGATTGTATTTTTCGAGATAGCGCCTCAGCCGATTGCTGATTTTGTAAGGAATTTTCTTTTTTGAAATAAGTGCCATACCGTGTAAAACGTTGTTGAGTGTAATGAGGAATGGGCTTTATCTGACTACCAGTTTTTTGGTGACGCTATGTTTGCCAATCAACCTCACAACATACACACCCGACGGGAGTTGTGCTGACAACGTAGTAGATTGAGTGGCTGGCATAACCGATTGTTGAATTAAGAGATTCCCTTGACTATCTATTACTTCAAGATGGTCAATATCTGGTGAATCCCATTCTAAGCGAAGCTGCTGGTCGGCAGGATTGGGAAATAGCCTGATGGCATCTGATGACACAGGCGTGGTTGCCAGTATAACAGGTGCTTGCCCAATACGACCAGAAAGTTGAATAGAGGCTACTGATAAGGCGGGTAGTTGCACACTCAATGTATTGTTGGTAACTGATGCCTTACTTTGCTGAAGTGCATTTTGGGTATGCGACACAAATGTTTCGGTGCTTGGTAAGGCGCTTATGGTCAGCACTTTGGCCTCTGATGAATTCAATACATAGTTATCGAAAGTAATTGCGACGGTTTGGCTCGAATTCACCGAACGATTCACTAACACAACCGTTAGCGAATCTTGTGTGACCGACAGACTGGGATAAGCCGAAATCAACGTCTCATTAGATGATTCGCCCTTGACATACGTTGTTTTGTTGTAAAGACTAAATAAGTGGAGCACTTCCCACATGCCAGGTTTCCATGACCAAGGTGTAAAGAGTTCGACGCCATTTTTCATAAATTCGCCCATCGTAGAAGCGTACCAAACGGCTGTTACGTTGGCATCGGCACTTTCAATTCCTACCTCGGTAAGCCCCAACGTTACGCCGTGGTTGGCTCCCATATAGGCAGTGAGCCAGTCATTACAGCGAGCAAAAATATATTCTTTGGTTTGGTTATTATCCCAGTTGCCACTCACACGCTTTACGCCATTAGCCTCTGGATAATCATAAGTTCGGTCAAAAAACACTCGATGATACTGCACCAATTGCTCGGCTTTGGTGCTCCCGGGGTAAAAATGGAGGTCTAACACATCAAGCAGCTTCAGTCCCGACGACTTCTGTTCGTCGGCAAGGCGTTTGATAAAAAACTCCAGCCAGCAGTAATTTCTACCTTCGTAAACCACGGCATTGTTGTTCCAATTATACCATTGCCATTCGTTAGCCGTAACTGGTCCAACAAGCTTAATATCAGGATATTTAGCCCGTGCTTTTTTAGCCACTTCGATATACTTTTGGATAAAGCTTTCGGCAGAGAGTTGGGTGGGCATTACATCATCATGCGTGCCGTTCCAGATTTCTACTTCGTTATCCATGTTCCAATACTGAATCTGTTTTTTGTTCAACCCAAGCGTTTTGAACCAATGGTCAAGAATCTCAACGGTAGAGTCTGCGGGCCACTTTTCCAAATACAAATTCACATCGCCTTCTACCTTAGCCTTGGTGCCTGTGGGGTTGAGAACGCCTCCGCCTGCCAAGTTTTGAGACACTCCTTCCCACCATTTTGATTGATTATAGCCCCAATCGTTAAAATTTGCTTGATTGGTCTTGGCGGCCATCCCCAGCAGTTGAAACGCCCACATGCCTTGGGCTTTCGGAAAATTCTTCTGAATCGTCAGGGCTGTTTGGTCCCAGTTATTGGTATATACATTGTTATACCAGTCAGGATGGCTACTCAGCTTGCGTCGCCAGTTGTATTTGGTGCAATTATTCCCCCCACTTTCTCTAAAAAACTGCACGCCAGCACCACCAATTCGGGCTAAATCTTCTGCCGATAACGTCGCATTGGGGTTGGTGGACGAAAACGAATTATTTCGACCGTACAAATACGGCGAAATCGTTTTATTCTCAGCTTTGGGGTCAATCTTGACTGTTACTTGACAAAAAGCAATAACAGGAAATAAAACAAAATAGGTAAAGAGAAGTTTCATACAGCAATGGTTAACGCAATGGTCTTGATTTTACAAAGATAATGATTCTTTAGACCCAGCCGTATGACTTACTTAATTGCTCCGATAGATACTTACCTGCCAGTCGAAAATCAAGAAAGCAAGCCCCTGTACATTCATCAAAGCAAGTATGTTGTGAATAAGAAAATTACTTGTATTACATACTGATTTTACGCATTTCCTCCTTTTTCCGTAACTTCGCAGTCCAAATTTTACAGCTTGTGAATAACGATACGAACATGTAACGAAAATGGCTCGTTTTCATACAACCGTATCTTACTCTTACTGCTTTACTATGATGAAAAACCAGTTGATTTTATGGGGTTCTGTGGCTGTATTTGCTACTTTTCTGATTTCGTGCAAGCCCAAACCCAGCGAACCCACTCTCTTTACACAACTTGACTCCACCCAGACGGGTATCAGTTTCGTAAACAAACTCAGCCCCAACGACCGCCTCAATATCATTGATTATCTGTATTACTACAACGGCGGAGGCGTAGCAGCAGGCGACGTCAACAACGACGGCTTTACCGATTTGTTTTTTGTGTCAAATCAAGGTAAAAACCGCCTGTACCTCAACAAAGGCAAGGAATTTCAATTTGAGGATGTTTCTCAAAAAGCAGGCATCGAAGGCTTTGCAGAATGGAAAACGGGTGTTACGATGGCCGACGTCAACGGTGATGGTTGGCTCGACATTTATGTGTGTGCGGTCAGCAATTACCGAGGGCTAGAAGGCGCTAACGAACTGTATATCAATAACCACGATGGTACGTTTAGCGAAAAAGCTGCCGAATACGGCCTTGCCTTTTCTGGTTTTTCGACACAAGCGGCCTTCTTTGACTATGACCACGACGGCGACCTAGACTGCTACTTGCTCAATCACGCCGTACATACCTCTCGCTCTTACGACCGTGTGAATACCCGTATGCTGCCCGACTCCTCGGCGGGCGATTACTTGTATCGGAATGAACTCGTGAGCCAGCATAGCAAATCAGGCACTACTCGGTTTACCAACGTGAGCAAAGAATCGGGGATATTTCAAGCGGCCATGGGCTATGGCTTAGGGCTTTCGGTAGCCGATTTCAACAACGACGGATGGGATGATATTTACGTCAGCAATGACTTCCACGAAGACGATTATTATTACGTCAATCAAAAAGATGGCACCTTTAAAGAGTCTGTAAAAGAGCACTTTAAGCACCTGAGTCGCTTTTCGATGGGTTCTGATGCTTCGGATGTGAATAACGACGGCTATCCCGATTTGATGACACTCGACATGTATCCCGAAGACGAAACAGTCGAGAAGTCATCAACAGGCGAAGACTCATTTGATACCTACCTATATAAGTTGCAATTTGGGTATTTTAATCAGTACAGTCGTAACTGCCTGCAACTCAACATGGGTGGCGAGCGGTTTGCCGACGTAGCGGCTCAGGCAGGCGTGATAGCCACTGACTGGAGCTGGTCGCCCCTCTTGGCTGACTTTGATAATGATGGCGTAAAAGACCTTTTTGTATCAAATGGGATTGTGCGTCGCCCCAACGACTTAGAGTACATCAAGTTTGTGTCTAACGACTCCTTGCATTATGCCAACGATGTGTCGCAACAGCTTGATTTGGCGGCGTTCTCTAAAATGCCCGAAGGCCAATGGCATAACTACGGCTTCAGAGGAAAACGTGACGGACGTTGGGGGATTCGGTTTGAAGACCAATCAGAAAACTGGGGCTTTGGGGATAAGAACTGCTCTAACGGAGCCATTTACGCCGACCTCGACAACGACGGTGACCTCGACTTAGTTACCAACAATATTGATGAAAAAGCAGGGATTTTCAAGAACAATACGAACGAACTGTACCAGCATCATTTCTTGAAAATCAAGCTACAAGGCCAACTACCAAATCCTTCGGGTATTGGAGCCAAAGTGGTGGTAAAAGCCGGTGGGCAAATGCAAGTGCAGCAGCTACAACCTACCCGAGGTTTCCTTTCGTCGGTAGAGCCTGTGCTTACGTTTGGGCTAGGCAAGCTGACAACTATTGATTCGGTGATTGTGTTGTGGGGAGATCAAAAAATGCAGGTACTTACCAACTTGAAGGGTAATACAACACTCACGCTCAAGCAAATTGATGCCAAACAAGATGGGAGCTTGTACCAGTTCACGGCTCCTTCAAAACCTCTATTTGCTGATGTTTCTTCGTCGTTTCCGGTTGATTATCAGCACCACGAAAATGTTTATTATGATTTCAATCGAGAGTCTTTGATTCCGTTCCAAGTCTCTACTGAAGGCCCTGCTTTGGCCGTAGGCGATGTCAACGGCGACGGGCTCGATGACTTTTTTGTGGGCAGTTCCAAGTGGGTAGCAGGTAAACTGTATGTTCAAAAGGGTCAGGGTTTTAGCTCAACCAACGAAGCTGTATTCAAAGCCGACTCGGTGTATGAAGATGTTGATGCAGCGTTTTTTGATGCCGATGGGGACAAGGATTTAGACCTATACGTGGTGTCGGGAGGCAATGAGTTTTTTGACAACATGCCAGAGCAATTTGACCGCCTGTATCTCAACGACGGCAAAGGTACATTTAGTCGGGCGACGTCAGCTTTACCCCAACTATTTGACAATAAGTCCTGTGTACGCCCCTGCGACATTGACCAAGACGGTGACCTCGACTTGTTTGTGGGTGGACGAGTAGTACCGTATGGCTATGGCCTTATTCCCAAATCGTATTTACTGATTAATAACGGAAAGGGGACGTTTACCGACCAAACCGATAAACTGGCGCCAGAGCTACGCAAGGCTGGCATGACTACCGATGCCGTATGGGCTGACCTAGACAACGACAAAGACCAAGACTTAGTGGTTGTGGGCGACTGGATGCCAATAAAAGTGTATGAGAATCAAAAAGGCAAGTTGGTCTTAACTCCAGAGAGTCAATTAGTTAATGCACAAGGTCAGGCGGCAGCGACTAACGGCTTTTGGCATGCCATTTCGGCTGGTGATTTTGACAAAGATGGTGATTTAGATTTGGTAGTAGGTAACTTAGGAACCAACACCAAATTCCGTAAAAGTGGAGCCGCTTCTGTTCTGAAAATGTATCTCAAAGACATTGACAAAAACGAACGCCTCGACCAGATTTTAGCCTATAACCGTGGCGAGGAGTGGTATCCCGTTAACACCAAAGACGAACTGGGTAAGCAATTACCCGCCATTATCAACAAGCGGTTCACCAATTATCCTGACTTTGCGGGTAAGCCCCTTTCAGACGTGTTCAATTCCAGTGAGTTGGGAGGAGCCGAAGAGCGTGAAGTAAACCAGTTTGAGTCTGTTTATTTGCAAAATAATGGTAATAAACAATTTGTTGTAAGGCCACTGCCCTTTGAGGCACAGGTGTCTAAAGTATTTGCCATGCACGTCACAGATGCCGACCAAGACGGCAATCTGGATGTACTAGTAGGTGGGAATTTCTATGGCGTAAGTACCTACCAAGGGCGCTACGATGCCAGTTATGGGCTGCTACTACGAGGCGATGGCAAAGGTAATTTTGAGGGGGTACTTCCTACAGCAACAGGAATGTTGTTGGATGGTGAAATACGTTCTATAAAAAACCTCAAAACTCCTACCGGTACACGATGGATAGTGGCTCGTAACAACGACAAACTGCAAGTATTTAAGTGGTTAAAAGAGGTGCAATAATCCTTCTCCAGAGTAGGTCTTACCCAAAACACATCAAAAAATGAGCATTCGAGACAATCTTTTGGCTATACAAACGCAGTTGGAAGGGACATCGGCCAAACTCATCGCCGTTACCAAAACACATCCACCCGATGTATTACTTGAAGCCTATCAGGCAGGCTGCAAGACCTTTGGTGAGAACAAAGTGCAAGAAATGGTCTCCAAATACGAAGTATTGCCCAACGACATCGAATGGCATTTGATTGGGCATTTGCAGACCAACAAAGTCAAGTACATTGCTCCTTTCGTAAGCTTAATTCATTCGGTGGATAGTCTCAAACTTTTGCAAGAAATAGACAAACAAGCCTCTAAAAACCAGCGAGTTATTGATTGCTTGTTGCAGGTTTATATAGCTCAAGAAGAAACAAAATTTGGCCTATCAGTCGAGGAGTTGACAGACTTACTTCAATCGCCCGAACTACCAACTTTGCAACACATTCGGATTGTTGGCTTGATGGGTATGGCATCGTTTACCGACAATCAGGAGCAGATTCGTGCAGAATTTAAGAGTCTGAAAGTCTTGTTTGAACAGGTCAAGCAACTACCCCTCCCTACCAACTGCCAACTTCACGAACTTTCGATGGGTATGAGTAGCGATTACCCCATCGCAGTTCAAGAAGGTAGTACGCTGGTGCGAGTAGGAAGTGCTATTTTTGGGTACAGAGCATAGGCTACCATTTCGGATTAAAATAAAAGGGCGTTTTCATCTAATTTGAGTGAAAACGCCCTTTCTATTACAAGTCTAAAACCCACTACGATTTCGGATTACCTAACCGAAGAGGCTTCCAAACGTTATTTTTAGGTTCAATATCGGGTAATTGATGATCAGGGTCCAATGTAACCGATTTGATAGGTTCTTTGGAGGCAAACTTAAAGGTCCATTCGCCACCTCGCTGCCAAATCTCAACGGGCAATTTCAAGCGCTCTCGTTTTCCACTCTGTAGTTCGATTTCGGCAGTTACGGGCATGGCCCATTGCTCCAAGTTTTCGATGGTTATCAAGGCACCCTTTGAGGGGTCAAGGTCCACATAGTTGACATCCTTGATACCTTGGTCTAATTTCCAACTCTCAAAAAACCAACCTTTCCAAAACCAGCCTAAGCTTTCGCCAGCAGCATTTTCGATAGTCTTGAAAAAATCGAAAGGCGTTGGATGTTTGTAAGCCCAGCGCTGAATATACTGCCGCAAAGCATAGTCAAAGCGTTCTTCGCCTAGCACTTGCTCACGGAGCATCTTCAGGCCAATAGCAGGCTTAAAATAGGCAGCCCAACCTAAGTTTCGTTCCTGAATCACTTCAGGAACGGCCATAATCGGGTCAGCATCAGGGGCATAAATAGCAGGAGCCAACAAGTGCAGGTCTTTCATAAACACGAAATCACCTGTGTTGGCAAACTCGCCATGATTAAACTCATCGGTCGAAACGGTGTTGATAAAGGTATTCAGTCCCTCGTCCATCCAGCCATATTTGCGTTCGTCAGAGCCTACTACCATCGGAAACCACGTATGCCCTAGCTCGTGGTCGGTCACGCTCCAAAGCGATGCGCCTCGGCTTTTGTAATCACAAAACACAATGCCCGGATACTCCATGCCTCCTACGATTCCGGCCACATTAGTGGCTACAGGATAGGGATATTCGAGCCATTTGTTGGAGTAATGTTCTACACATGCTTTGGCAAATTCAGTCGAACGATTCCAAGCGTCAGCCGTAGCACTTTCAAGCGGATACACCGACTGCGCCAAGCATTTGCGCCCGCTGGGTAAGTCTATTTTAGCCGCATCCCAAATGAACGCCTTCGACGAAGCCCAAGCTACATCACGAGCATTTTTGAGGCGAAACTTCCACGTGAGCCACTCCTTCACAGGGCGACTTTTAGTGTCTTTGATTTCACTTTTTGAACGAATCAAGATAGGTTTATCACTATTGGCAGCCTGTTCCAATCGTTTGATTTGCTCTGCTGTGAGTACTTCGGTGGGGTTCAACAACTCACCCGAACCTACTACAATATGGCCCGACGGCACCGTCACGCTGTATTCATAATCGCCGTATTCTAAGTAAAACTCTCCTGCCCCTACGTAGGGAAGTGTGTTCCAGCCGTCCACGTCGTCATAGACACACATGCGAGGGTACCATTGCGCTATTTCGTAAATTCGGCCATTTTCACCGTCGAGAGTCCCCATGCGGTCGGAGCCATTTTCAGGGATTTTAAAAGAAAACGTTAGACTGATTTTCAACGCATCGCCGTTGGCGTTCATGGCCTCAGGCAGTTTGATTTGAAGCCGAGTATCCGAAATCAAGTAATTGGCTTTCTGCACTTTATTGTTTTTCAGAATACTCACCGACGATACCTGTAACCCTCCTTTAAAGTCCTGATTTCCAAATCGTCCTCCTTCAATGGGAGTTGTCAAAGTACCCCTTGAATCACTACTGAATTGGTTTTGATCCAGATACAGCCACAAAAACGGAAGTTTATCGGGGCTATTGTTCGTATAGGTAATCAACACATCGCCCGTAATGAGATTATTGACTTCGTCCAGTTTGGCATTAATGACGTAGTCGGCACGATTCTGCCAGTAGGCTGGGCCAGGAGCACCTGTTCCACTTCGATACGTATTGCCTGGGTGGTAATTAAACAGCGGATGAAATAACGCACGGTGGTCGTAACGAGAGGACTGAGCCATCAGGGTACTGACTGAACCCAGCACAAAACAAAAAGCAATAAGGCGACGCTTCACGAGGAAATGAATTTTGATTGGATAATTACAAAACAAATAACAACTTTGGTAGGAAGCAAATTGTGGGGGGCGGGGGAAATTTCAAAAAATAGTATCCTGATACTATTCTCTAAAAAAAATACTATTACAAGCGTCCTCACTTGTACACGGACATCGGTATTTACTAGTTCTGCCCCTTCCTTGAGGTTAAAACAACAAGTCAAGCCTTAGTCCAAAACCCATTCGGGATTTCTATCAGTCGTGCAACGGTTGCTTTGTTTAAATATCAACAATGACGAAAAACTTCACCCGTACAGAGCTACTCTATCAACACCCAATAAAAAACTGCTTCCGAAACGAAAGCAGTCCTATTTATAGCTTACTTATCAAGCATTTAAATACTAATGTCACCCTCAAACACCCGCTTGGCAGGGCCGATGAGGTACACGTCTTCAAAGGTTCCGTCTTCTTTTTCTACAAACGAAACCCGTAAGTTTCCACCCAGCGTCCGAATCTGAATCGGAGCCTCTAAGCCATGCCGTAAGTGCGCCGAGATAGCGCAGGCCGTTACACCCGTACCGCACGAGTAGGTTTCGTCCTCTACACCACGCTCATAGGTTCGCACAAAAAGGGTTTCGGGGTTGAGTACTTCTACAAAATTCACATTGGTACCCCCACGAGCCACCCATTCGTCAGCGTACCGAATGGCATAGCCTACTTCATAGACATCCAGTTCTTTGAGGTCGTTGGAGTAGGTGACATAGTGCGGCGAACCTGTGTTCAGAAAGTCATAGTCTTCGTGCTTTTCAATCAGGTTCACGTCCACCATTTTCAGGAAAATCTCTTCTTCACAGACCGAGGCTAAGTGCTCGCCATCCACAGCAATAAAGCGAGTAGAATCTTGAATTACCCCCAAATCATGGGCAAACCGAACGGTACAGCGTCCGCCATTACCACACATAGAGCCTTCATTGCCGTCAGCATTGTAATAGACCATTCTAAAATCGTAACCCTCGGCGTTTTGAAGTAGAATAAGCCCATCGGCGCCAATCCCAAAGCGGCGGTGACACAACTGCTCAATGAGAGCCGGATTTTTAGGAAACGTTTCGTCACGGTCGTCAACCATCACAAAATCGTTGCCTGTACCTTGATATTTATAAAATTTCATAGCTGGATGAATTGCTCAGAAAAATAAAAAAGCTGTCTTTCGAGAAGGACAGCTTATACTAAAAAAAAGTTCGATTCGGCTATTATGATTTAGCAACCTTCTTTTCTTTGATTCTTGCGGCTTTACCTTGCTTACCACGGAGGTAGAACAAACGTGCACGACGCACTAAGCCCAAACGCACTACTTCGATTTTATCAATATTTGGCGACAAGATCGGGAAAATACGCTCAACACCTACTCCGTTAGAAACTTTACGAACCGTGAATGTTTCGCCATTTCCTGAGTTACGACGTTGAATTACAGTGCCTGAAAATACCTGAATCCGCTCTTTGTTACCTTCACGGATTTTTACGTGTACATTGACGGTATCGCCAGCCTTGAATGAAGGCACATCGGCACGGCGAGCGGCATTTTCCGCCTCGACCATCTTGAACAGTTCGTTTACAGTTGCCATTTTATGACGCTTTTTCTGGTGATTTCTAAAAATAGAGCCGCAAAGGTAAGGCTTTTTTTTGAGAATGAAAATGTATGGTCGTTTTTTTTAAAACAACGATGCCATCAGCTGAAATCTGATGGCATCGTTACAAGCTTAACGTATTGTTACAGCTACTTACACAGTCTGCTGATTCATCACTTCGGTTTGCTTACGGATTGACTCCATGTGGATGAGTTTGAAGATTTCGTCCACCAATTCGTCATAAAGATTCATTTTCTTGCCCCAATCTTGGCGGGTTTTGTGTACTTGCTTCCAACGATCCACCTGAAACACCGCTACGCTGTTGTCACGCTTGTACTCACCGAGTTTTTCAACTACTGCCATACGAGCGGCCAATACTTCGAGCAACTCACGGTCGAGGTTGTCAATTTTGGCACGCAAACGATCCAGTTCACTCTGGTAGTCAGCCCCGTAGGTTTTCTGGCGTATTTCTAATTGATGGAGCATTTCGCCCAAGGCTTCTGGTGTAAGTTGCTGAGCGGCGTCGCTCCAGGCTACGTCTGGGTCACGGTGGCTTTCAATAATGAGGCCGTCGTAGTTGAGGTCAAGCGCCCGTTGTGCCAACTCAAACAAGTACGCACGCTTCCCTGCCATGTGGCTTGGGTCGCCAATCACCGGAAGTTGTGGGAACAATGCCTTCAATTCAATAGCAATCTGCCACATCGGGCTGTTGCGATACTTGGTTTCTTGAGCGTTTGAAAAACCACGGTGAATAGCCGCCATTTTCTTGATACCAGCCCGGTTGATGCGTTCAAAAGCACCAATCCACAACTGCAAGTCGGGGTTCACAGGGTTTTTAATCAGCACGGGTACATCCACCCCTTTGAGGGCATCGGCTAAATCTTGTACGTTAAAGGGGTTTACGGTAGTACGAGCACCAATCCACAAAATATCCACACCATATTTTAAAGCAAGCTCCACGTGCTGAGGAGTAGCTACTTCAACGGCAATCGGAAGGCCTGTTTCTTTCTTTACGGCTTGCAACCAAGGCAGCGCTACTTCGCCCATGCCTTCAAAACTTCCTGGGCGGGTACGTGGCTTCCATACACCGGCTCTAATGGCGTGTGCATAGCCTTCTTTAGCAATGCGGGTTGCGGTTTCCCATACTTGTTCTTCGGTTTCGGCGCTGCATGGCCCCGCTATCATAAACGGCTTACCACCGGTGTTCATCCAGTCCTGCAACGGTACGATGTCTAATTGTGCACTCATTCTACGCTGTTTTACGATTAATTACATGAACTTCATCCAAAAAAATACATTTTGTTCCTAAATTTTTTTCAGATTAAAAACCTGATATTCTTTTGTTTAGTGGCTCAAAATGCAAAGAACGTTTGGCTACACATACCCTGTGAGCAACAATGTTTTTTAGTTGGTTTTCAGTTTGATGAAGTATAAAATCGGTATATTGTGTTTGACCGTATCTTTTGTGTTATATTTGCGTCATAATTGCGATGAGTTACTAACAGTTCCTTAACCTAATCACTATTTCAGTAGTACTGTACCGCTCAAATTCATCGCTTTGTGTATCAAGCATCATGACAATGCTAACTACTCCTGCTCAGCCGACTCGGTTACGTGAAACCACCCCAACCGTTTCGTTCGACGACACTTCAGTCGCTTTTGCCTCCAAATCAGACTGGCAACTTCGCAAGAACTACTTAATCTTTGCCAGTATGAACCTCCAATGGCTCGTAAAGTTAGGGACTTTTTTCATCAAATTGTTCTTTATGCTCAAACTTCCTATTAAATATCTCATCAAACCCACCGTTTTTGAGGTATTTTGTGGAGGTGAAGACATCCAAGAATGTGACAAGACCATCAAAAAGCTGTATGGTTCTAAGATTGGTACTATTTTAGACTATTCGGTAGAGGGTGAGGACGATGAAAAGAGTTTTGAACACACGGCAAAGGAAATTTTGTTAACCATCGAAAAAGCTGATCATAACGAAGCTATTCCGTTTTGTGTCTTCAAAGTAACAGGCATTGGTCACTTTGATTTATTAGAAAGAATCCAAGCCAGCGAAGAACTCTCTGACGAAGAAAAAATAGCTTTTGAGCGAGTTCGTCAACGGATGGATACGTTGTGTAAAAGAGCTCACCAATTAGGTGTCAAAATCTTTGTTGACGCCGAAGAGAGCTGGGTTCAAGACACCATTGATGTGCTTGCCTACGAGATGATGGAGAAATACAACAAGGAAACGGCCATTGTGTACAACACTTTCCAGCTCTATCGAAAAGATATGCTCGATAACTTGGTGAAAGCAACAGACGTGGCGGCTCAAAAAGGCTATTTCTTGGGGGCTAAGCTCGTTAGAGGGGCTTACATGGAGAAAGAGCGTGACCGTGCACACGAACTGGAGTATTGTTCACCTATTCAAAACACTAAAGAAGATACAGACCATGACTTTAATCATGCCATTGATTTCTGTGTCCGTAACCGTGAACAAGTTTCGATTTGCTTAGGAACTCACAACGAATACAGCTCCATGTACTTGACCAAGCAGATGCAGAAGTTAGGTATTCCGAACAATGACCCGCATTTCTTCTTTGCTCAGTTACTCGGCATGAGCGACAATATTTCATACAATTTAGCAAATCAGGGATATAATGTTGCTAAGTACGTACCCTACGGCCCAGTAGAAGCTGTAATGCCTTACTTGTTTCGGAGGGCTGCCGAAAACACTTCGGTAAAAGGTCAAGCAAGCCGTGAGTTTATGCTCATCAAGAAAGAAGTAGTGCGCCGGAAAGAAGCCAAATGCAATTAATCAGCGCCAGCTTTCGTGCAGATTCTGCTCGATACTACTCTGGTTCGTTGATTCAACAATGCATACATATACCAAAGCCTTCTTTTGTAAAAAAGAGGGCTTTTAAGTTTTTTTAAGAGCCAATCGCCTTATCTGGTGGCTTGAGGTAGGCTTACTTTGGCTTTTTATCATAACTTTGCAGTCAAAACAATTTTGTACATTTCTTACTTATTGTAAAAAGTGCAACGGTGTTGTTGCTAACCAGTAAGATATTCATGAAATCACCATACAAGTACTTTTTGCTCACTATCTTGTTAATAGCTATTGACCAAGCCATCAAACTTTGGGTACATTTCAATATGTTTTTGGGCGAAGAATTACCGATTTTGGGTAATTGGTTTAAGCTACATTACGTAACCAACGAAGGCATGGCCTTTGGAATGACGCTTGATTTTATTCCAGAGGGGTATCGCAAGATTGTGTTGAGTGTATTCAGAATGTTTGCGATGGTAGGCATTGGCTATTATCTTACTCGCTTGGCACAAAAAGGAGCTAATGAAGGGCTTTTATGGTGCGTAGCGGCTATTTTGGGTGGCGCTATCGGCAATGTGGTGGACAGTACTTTTTATGGTGTATTTTTAGATAACGCTCCGTTGGGTTCGCCCACGCCGTGGTTTCATGGTCAGGTAATTGACATGTTCTTTTTTGATATTTGGCGGGGCGAATTACCCACTTGGATTCCGATTTGGGGCGGAACGTATTACTCCAATCCTATTTTCAACTTTGCAGATGCCTCTATTTTTTGTGGGGTAGTCACGATTTTATTCTTTCAAAGTACTTTTTTTGCTCATCCCAAAAAAGAGGAAGTCACTGAAACAGTAGAAGACGAACCTGTTTCGGAACTTGAAGATAACACTACCTCTGAGTATGAGGGGGTAGAGTCATCAGAATCAGCTGTAGTTATGGAATCATCAGAAACCGATGCTATTTCAGAATCAGCCGAAACGACAGTGGTTAATACCTCTTCCTCCACCAATGACGAATCAGTTGTTTAGGTCTTCAGTAGCCCAGCCTGCTGGCGGCCATTCACCCAAGCCAAACGCACCTTTATATTTCTCGGTGCAAGGGCCTAGTGTATTGTAAAAATCATAATCTCCGTTATTGGGGTTGTAACGCCGAGGGGGTAGTTTCAGAATCAGATCTAGATCTGTACTACCGGGGTCGAACACATAGCGTTTGCGATACACCCCTGCTGCACTAAAATACCCCAATGCCAATTGGCTTGGGTTGGCCTCGTTGTAAACGTTACCTTCTAACGGCGCTGGCACAGGGTCAAATAAAGAACCCGTGCGAGATTGTTGCTCTTGATATTTCTTCAAAAACTGATAGGCTTCTCTGGTCAAGCTATACTGGGCTACTTCAATGGTCTGCAAGCCAGTAGCATACAGTGGTGCAAAATAAACATATTGCCCTTTGATCGTTTGGCCATCAATCAAAGCATCTGACAACAAGTTGACCGAATTATCGTCTTTTCTTACATAGCAAGAGGTATTACACCAACAGCCCTTGGGGTCGCCGCAGGTATAAGGGCAACGCACTCCTGTAGAAGTACGACGACTCAGGCCATAGGCCGTCCAACGATAATAGTTGGTTACATTGGCGGGGTCTTTGAAGTCAATATAGATCCGAAATCCATCCGGCGATATGGGGTCGTTAGCTAGGTTGTATTCGTTGGGGATGTCTGCGAATTTGTAGGTAATTTGATCAATGGGAGGAGCAGCTGACAGTTTTTCTGGTTTTGAAACATAGATAGTACCATCAGGAAGCTGTACTTTTAGAGAATACGACCGACCTACTTGTCCTCGCAGACTGGTGGTTTGGGTGGCGTAAAGCCCTCCTCCTACCGAATACAGCGTAGCCGTAGCACCGCCTTCTTCGATAATGACTACTTTGGCACCATTTTCTTGGTTTTCGGGCGGAATGGTATTGCCATAATCAAACAGCCCTGTGTAAGACAACCGAACGTAGTAAGGCGGCTTGTTTGAGTTGATTTGCCCCTCTACTACCAAAATCGCTTTTTCGTTGCGCAAAGGCACGTCGTAGCGCTCTACACATGCCCATGAGATGACCGCAAGCAACAAGATATAACCTATTTTTTTCATGAAAGCGGAGTTCCTAAGTGTAAAAAATCCTACTGTCTTACCCAATACCACAACTGGCTTTACCCACAGTTCGGAAGAAGGTTAGTAATAAAAATTTAACGTAACCGATGGAATCACAGCACCTAACACTGACAGCCGATAAGATAGCGTTGAGAGATTGTACCGCAAAAAGTAAATAGAATAAGGATTCTGACGGCCATACAAGTTATAAAACGATACGTTGACCGTATGATAACGCTTCTGATCCTTGGTGCGGCGAGTGTCTTTTACCAGCGAGACGTCAAGGCGGTGGTAAGCTGGCAGACGGTCGGCATTGCGTAGGGAGTAGTTATTGACCAATGTATTGTTATATCCGTATTGTCCGTCGGGGTATGTAACGGGCCTTCCCGACTGATAGGTAAAGCTACCTGATACTGACCAACCTTTGCCCAACTGCCACGACGACGATGCTACCAACTGGTGTGGTCGGTCAAAGAGGCTTGGATACCAATCACCTTGATTGATGAGCTCAATGGGATAAGGCGTTTGTATTTGAGCCCATGTGCGAGAAAATGTATAGCTGGCTAGGCCCGTGAGGCGGCCTTTGTTTTTGCGAACGCTGAATTCAATACCATACGCCTTGCCCTTGGCCCGAAGGAGTTCGGTTTCTAAATGATGATTTAGTAAGAGTGTGGCCCCGTTTTTGTACTCTACCAAGTTTTGGATGGGCTTGTAATAAGCCTCGACCGATGCTTCGATTGCATTGTCACTAAAGTTTCGGAAAAGGCCAACAGCATATTGGTCAGCAATTTGGGGTGAAATATAGGTGTCGCTCAACTTCCAGAAATCGACAGGCGACATGGCTGTGGTGTTTGAAATCAGATGCAAATACTGGCGCATTCGGTTGTAACTAAACTTGACCGAGCTCAAGGCATCGACCCCGATTTTGAGCGAAAATCGAGGCTCCAGTCCACCGTAGGTTTGGATAGTTTCGCCGGGGTTGTAGCTTTTTTCGCCCGTTTGGGTTTCGAGGCTTTTGGGTTGATTGGGGGCATACAAACGGACGGTTCCAGCCCCTAGTTGGGCAAAAGACGAATACCGTACCCCTGCTTGAATCGAAAAGATTTTGTTGATTTCCCACTCAGCGCTTGCGTAAGCGGCCATTTCGTTGGCTTGCTCGTTAGGCAAGGCATCGGTATTGATGATAGACGTGCCACTGTTGGGTGCCAAACTCCCCGGATTGAGTTGATAGTGAATAAAATTGCCTCCCCATTCCAGCTTAGTTTTGTCAGTAGGCGTCAACAAAAATCCTAGTTTGGCCTCTTGATGCTTCATCGACGACTTGAATTGGTATTCAAAATCGGGCTTAATGCCATCGAGGGCAAAGGCATATTCGCTATGGATGAGGTTAAGATCCAAGAACAGATTTTTGGCCAAAACACTACTGTATTTGAGCGACCCCGCCGTATTGCCCCACGCATAGAGGGTATCGCCTGGAAATTTGAAATCGTCGTAACTACGATAAAAGGTGAGCGATAGGCGGTTGTTATTGTTGAATTTGTATTGCAGTTTGGCATTGACATCATAAAAAAACGCCCTGCTTTGACTCACATCCTTCGGAAAAGCTCTGATAATCCAGTTGGGGTAGGCCACCCGGCCACTTAGTACAAAAGTCAACTTGTTTTTGATGATAGGGCCTTCTAACAGCGCCCTTGCGCTGATAGGGCCTAGCCCCCAAGAGCCTTTGAGGTGTTCGTCATTTCCATTTTTGGTATTCATGTTCAGCAGCGACGATAGGCGCCCGCCATACGCCGCCGGAATCCCCCCTTTGTAGAGCGTAGCATCTTGCACGATATCAGGGTTGACGCTTGCAAAAAAACCTAATAAGTGTGATGTATTAAAAATCGGAATACCGTCTAGCAGGACTAAGTTTTGGTCAATTCGCCCACCCCGCACGTTAAAACCACCCGCTCCTTCGCCTACGGTAGTAACGCCAGGCTGAAGTAATAAAGCTTTCAGAATATCGGCTTCGCCAAATACCACTGGGATTTTTTTGATGCCTTGAATATTGAGCTTTACACTGCCCATTTCCACATCTTTGAGCGTTTGTTCGGCCGATTTACCTGTGATAGTCACCTCTTCGAGGTCTTTGGCCGATTCTTCGAGTTCAACGTTGAGCTGAATATCGTCTCGGAGTGACACCTCTTTGACCAATACACGATGAGCCACATCCGAAAACACGATGACGTAGTCGCCCAAGGGTAGCGAAAGCAAATAATGCCCTTTATCATCCGTCCGAACACCCTGACGTACGTTGCGGGCATACACGGTGGCGCCTATGATGGGCTTTTTGGTAGTAGCATCTACAACGTATCCTTCTATTTTGGCACGAGCTTCAGCAAGTGCAGGGAGTAGAAAAAATAATACGAGAAGAAAAAAATAATTTTTCCGTAAAGTAACTAACATTCAGGCTAGGTTTATAGGTCTTCATTCATCAAAGGTTCCAACAATTTGTTTAGACTCCGCAACAAGATCGTGCTCGCAGCTAGTCTGACAAATCCAATAATCTTTCAAAGTAAAAGATTTGAACTCGAAATAATTTTGTAAAATGCCACAAAATCGCCTGAAAGACAAATTGTGAGGGAAAAAGGTTGTAAAAACCGAGACGAAAATTTAGAAACGATGAACATTGCTAGTTATATAGACCATACCAATCTGAAACCTACAGCCTCCGAAACGGACATTCGACAGCTTTGTGCCGAGGCATGGGAGCATCAGTTTAAGGCTGTTTGCGTAGCTCCGTCTTACGCATCGTATGCCAAAAACTGGCTCGAAGGCTCATCTATCGCTCTTTGTACGGTAATTGGATTTCCGCTAGGCTATCATACCGAAACGGTGAAGTTAAAAGAAGCAGAACAATCCTTACACGACGGTGCCACCGAGTTGGATATGGTCATCAACATCAGTCGGTTCAAAAGCATGGCTTACTTGAGTGTAGCCCATGAAATTACTCAACTTTGCGAACTTGTGCATCAGGGAGGGGCCTTACTCAAGGTGATTATCGAAACGGCCTACTTAGACTCGTTTGAGATTCGAACCGCTTGCGAGATATGTGTAGATGCTCAAGTAGATTTTGTAAAAACTTCAACGGGTTTTGCACCTAAAGGGGCTGAAGTAGAAACGGTAAAATTGATTCGGAGCCTTTTGCCCAGTACTATGCAGGTAAAAGCTTCGGGAGGTATCAAAACCTACGAACAAGCCATTGCTTTTATCGAGGCTGGCGCAACCCGCTTGGGTACGTCATCGGGGGTAGAGCTAGTGTCTAATTAAGGCCGTTTCATCAGACATTTTTCTGAAAATTTATCTAATTTGAGTAATTAGGCATCATTAATTTATAAACCATACAGAAGTCATTTTTGCTTTTGATAAAAGCAAAAATATTTACTTAATAACCTAAAATTCAAGGATATAGAACATATTTCTTCCGCATGGTTTTGTAAAAGGAGAGTTCCGGCTCCCAGCTTTTACGGATTTCTTCTTCGCTGACCCCAGCGATGATTTGTTCTTTAAACTTGGTCGTACCCGCCAGTTTGTCGATGCTTCCCATTTGCTTGCTTAGGCTCGAATCAAAGAACTTTTCTTTGTGCGGATAGGCCTTGTACATCTCTATCATCCATTGAAGATTGATTTTGCCCGCCTTACGGAATTTACTTATATCGTATTTGCGGAGGTCGAGACCATAACAAGCTTGATTCTGATGAAGTGGCGTTTCTGACTTTCCTGGAATACTCACAGGCGTAAAGGTAAAGTCGTAAATCCCTTTGAGTTCGGGGCTACCTAGTACGGTAAATGGCATATAGGTGCCTCGTCCTTGACTCACATACGTTCCCTCAAACAAACATAACGACGGATACAAAATGATAGACTGCTGGGTATTCAGATTCGGCGACGGACTCACGGGCAGGGTGTAGTCCATATCATGAGAGTAGTTTTTGAGAGGAATGATTTTGAGTTTACATTGTCTTTTTTCGGGCAACCAGCCTTCGCCATTGACCATTTGAGCAAACTCAGCAATGGTCATGCCGTGGGTAATCGGAATTGGGAATTTGCCAATGCCTGATTTGAGTTTCATATCGAGTACGGGACCATCCACAAAGCCATTAGGATTAGGGCGGTCAAAGATGATGAGTTCTTTGCCGGCTTCGGCACAGGCATCCATGATGTCAGCCAAGGTATTGATATTGGTATAAAACCGACAGCCAACATCTTGAATATCAAATATCATCAGGTCAATAGCAGCCATTTCTTCGGGCGATGGTTTGCGTTTTTTACCATACAACGAGATGATAGGAATGCCCGTTTTGGCATCAATCTCATCGGCTACATGGGCGCCATTGCTGGCGTTGGCTCTGAAGCCATGCTCTGGGCCAAAAATGTATTTGATGTCAACACCCAAGGCACGCAAGCTATCTACACTTAGGGTTTTGCCAATGATTGACGTTTGGTTTACCAACATGCCCACTCGCTTTCCTTTCAGATAGGGAAGGTATTTTTCGGTTTGGTCGGCGCCTGTCGTTATTTGTTTTTTGTCGGCATTAGGTTGAGGAACAAACCCCGTTCCGATGAGTGTACCCATCACAAAGAATAATGTGGCGAGTTTTCGCATAGCTGATGAAAAGTTAGTTAAAACGTTAAAGATACGTGTTTCTTTAGCATAGTTGATACTACTCATCAGTACCATATCCTACAAAAAGTCCCTTTTTTCGGACGTATCATCCGAAAAAAGGGATAAGGTCTAATCAACTATGCTTTTACTCTCTAATCGTTTCGGTCTCGCTTGTTGTGTTTTTTACGATAAATGCTCTTGGAAGCTTGATTCTGAGCTACATTGAGTTTGGCTTTGTCTTTGTCTGACAGTTCGCCATCGCTGCGGAGTTTGGCTTCGTAGTCTTTTACATTTTCTTGTTGCTGTTTAATTTTCTTTGCTTCTCGCTTGGTGAGTTCGCCACTTTCTACGCCTTGTTGGGTACGTTCTTTTTGGTTTTTTTGCCGTTCATTTACTTGGGCTTGGGCGCTAAGAATGCCACAGGTGGCAATGATTGCCAAGGCTAATTTGAGTTTCATTGTTGTAGTATTTAAAAGTGAAAAAATGATTGCGTTATGGTAAGCTGAATTGTTTGAACCAAGCCCAATGGAGTACTGCTCCGTTGAGCGGATGATTTTTACCATTGGGGTATTCGTGTTCTAAATCCTTGACTTCTACCAGTTTGAAAACATTGTTAGAATTACCGGAAAGTCCTACGTAATTGCCTACAATGTATTCTGCTGGATTGCCCGTAATGGTGTAGTTCTTTTCGTCCATCTTGAAGGTGTTGATGTAAGGCTTGGGCGAATGAGCATAGAGGTTAGGATAGGTGGTAAAAAGCGTCGTGAAATCCATGGGTAATGCACCTGTAACACCCAATCCTTTCAATAATTTAGCATCTTTATTACCAAATTGGAGCATGACAGGAAGTAAACGAACGGGGGTTAAACTTAGATTAGGAGGCAAGGCCCCACCGCCACCGCTCGAAACGGCTGCCGCAAACACATCTGACATCTCAACAGCACATCTTGCACTAAACTCGCCACCGTTTGAAAACCCCACTACATATATTTTTTTAGCGTCAATTTTATAGTTGCCCTTCAATTCGGTGAGCATTGACCGCATAAACTTGATGTCGTCTTTAGGTACAACACCCTGACAATACGAATAACTATCGGCATAGCCTGTCCATTTGGGAGTCGTTTGGTTAACCCCATCTTCTATAATGCAATAGGACAGCGCTGAAGGAAAAACGGTCAGGATATTCTCAGACTCACCTACTTCTTTCCAGCCTGAAATGTCATAAAACTGTGCGCCATTTTGGCCTGTTCCATGAAACATAATCACCAAAGGTGTGGCTGTATTGCCTGTGTATCCTGTAGGTACATGCACAAAATATTCTCGTTCTGACCCATCCACGGTTATGGTAAATCGGTTTTTACCTTTGGTTATGGTACTGGGTGTAGGGGTGGTTCCCGAATTGTCTTTGCTGCAAGAAAACAGCAACGT
Organism: Spirosomataceae bacterium; assembly: GCA_046329195.1. GTDB lineage: Bacteria > Bacteroidota > Bacteroidia > Cytophagales > Spirosomataceae > JAXLVB01. Next base: position 2,385,239 of record JAXLVB010000002.1, read on the forward strand.
GGCGCTAATGACTATTAATAGGAAGAAGCATCTTTTCATTTTACAAGGCGTTAAGGATTACGTTGTAAAATTGAGTAGAAGTCCAGAAAAGCTTGTAGAACTTAGGGGTGAAATGGTAGCTACTTCACCATATACTCCCGCAATTTGGCAACGGCAGTAGTGCGGCTCACTACCTCCAATTTGAAGTACGCATTGTTGATGTGTTTTTTGAGGGTATTCATGGCTATAAATAGCTCATCCGCAATCTGTTGGTTGGTTTTGCCTTCGTACAGTTTTTTTACTACCTCAAATTCCCGCTCCGTAAAAGGCGCAAGCAGACAGCGATTGATTTTCTCTAACGACAACGCCGGCACGTGTCTGTTGGCATGGGCAGCATGGTTGGCTAAGGCAATTTCGATGGTTGCATAGAGCGTTTTTTCGTTGAAAGGCTTCACGATGAACCCCGAGGGGTTGGTCTTTTTGGCTCGATCGAGGGTATCTTTGTCGGAGTAAGAAGTTAAGAAAATGAACGGGATAAAATTATGTTGATTGATGTGATGAGCAATGTCAATACCGTCTTTGTCGCCTTCCAGATTGATGTCAATAATCGCAAAATCAGGTGGTTGGCGTTTGAGTTGGTAGAGAGCCTCCTCCACGTCGTAGGCAAAGGCAGCTACTTCGTAGTCGTGGTTGTTGAGGTACATGCCAATATTTTTGGCAATTAGTGGCTCGTCTTCGATAATCAGCACTCGTATGCCCGTCATGTCAGATGGTAGTTTTGAATTTCGTAATAATGAGGTCGACATGGGTGCCATTGCTACCGTCAATCGTCATACGGGCTTTCATTTTTTGCAAAAACGCCTTGATGATTTCGTAACCGAAAGTGGTGGTTTTGTCAGGGTCGAAGTCCTTGGGTAGTCCGATGCCGTTGTCTTTTACCTGCAAGAGCAACTCGTTCTCATTTTTTTTCATCGTTACCCAAATATCACCTGTTTCACTGTTTTTGAAGGCATATTTCAAGGCGTTGCTAATCAATTCGTTCAATATCATCCCCAGTGGAATAGCCGTATCAGTATGCAAATTGAGGGGTTCGATGTGGGTATGAAACCGAATTTTTTCGGGACGAATGTTATACGTCTGAAACAAATGAACCGACAGCATGTTGATGTACTCATGGAGATTCACACTGTTGACGGCATTGCCTTGGTATAAGTTTTGGTGGATAAACGCCATAGACTGCACCCGTTGAATACCCTCTTTGATGATGCTTCGGGCGTTGTCATCTTTCAAGGTCTGAGACTGCAAATCGAGCATACTACTGATGACCTGCAAATTATTTTTGACTCGATGGTGAATTTCCTTGTTCAACACCACCAGCTCAGAAGCTTGTTTTTGAATAATTTGATTTTTGTTGCTTTGTTTTTGATACTGCCAAAAAATGATGCCACCCGCCAGTGCCAACGCCGCTATGCCCAGCCAAAGCAATTGCTGATTTTTGCGTTCGTCGTTCAATAGTTTTTGTTTCAACTGATTTTCTCTACTCAGTGATTGGCTCAATTCTCGTTCTTTGTCCAATTGTTGTTTCCGAAGTTCCGACTCGTTGGTTTTCAGCTTCGTTAATATTAGTTGGCTTTTTAGGGAAGAATCAATCCATCCATTTTCTCGTTTTAAGGCCAAGCGCAACAACTCAGTTTTGTCTAATTTCTCATCCGTCAATTTTTTTTGAAGGTTCAAAAACTCAATTTCTTGCTCTCTGAGGCGAGTTTCGGCGGTATTTTTAATTTCAGCACTGATGGTTTCGATGTGTTCGTTCCGAAAAATATCTTTGTACCTATCCATCAGTTTCTGCATCCGAAAGGCTGTCTTGTAGTCTTCGTTTTGCGAACTCATATCGGCCAAAAGGCTCAGTCCAGTTACAGCTAATTCTGGGCTCCGAACTTTTTCGATAGAAACTGCCGCCGAGTCGAAGTATTTCCCTGCCATTATTTTGTCTTTCTGAGCGAGGTAATAATTAGAAGTAGCCGCCAACAATTTAATTTTGTAGGTCGGATTTTGTTGTTGTGCCACCAGCCGTTCTACCGATTTTTTGGTAATAGCAGCTTCGGCCAATTTCCCCTGAAAAGAAAGAATAATAAACTCATCAATGGCGGCGTCGGTAAGTGTTTCATCATTTGTTTTTGTCAATCGTTGTACGGCTTGGTTGTAATAAAAGGCACTGTCGTACTGCTTTTGAGAAAGGTAAATTTTAGAGAGTTTTGCCGTTGTACTAATGATTCCATCGGTATCATTAAGGGTATTTTTTATGGCCAACGACCGCTTGTAGAGATTAATAGCACCATTGGTCTGCCCAAAATCCAACGTAATTTTTCCCATTGCATCCTGACATTCGTTCAGCAATTTGAGTTGTCCTGTTCTTCTCAAATAAGCAATGGCCTCACGATAGTTGTCAAACGACTGCCGAAACATACTTTTGGCAGCATACACATCGCCCATTGTTTTGAGTAAGCGACCGAGTTCGGCCTCTTTGCCTAGCGTTTCAAAAATGGGTTTGGCTTTTTCAAGATGATTTAGGGCTGAGGTGTAATCTTTCTTAACAAAAAATGCTTGTCCCACAGCCATGTAACTATTGGCTTTACCCAAAGGGTAATTGATTTTCTCGGCCAACACTAAGGCTTTTTGAGAGGTTTGTAGTAGCTGGTCTGTATGTTTAGCATTAGTTGCTAACCGTAGCCATTCGTTCACGGTGATAGAATCGCTTGCAGGCATACCTATCTCTGCCTGTCCCCAGACGTCTAACCAAGAGAAAATAAGTAGAACGTAAGTAAACGAAAACCTCACTGCCTGAAAAGTTTAAAGAAACACCACCTTGCAAATCTTGAAAAAAGAATCTGCCCCTTAATAGAACCAAGGGGTTATTTTTAGGAAAATTATATGATTTGCTTCAAAATTTCTCGGTGAAAAGATGAGACATGTGGTTTAAATCTTTCGTACCAGCCACGCCAATCCGGATGGCTAAGTTCAGTAGTAAGTGTCTTTTCAAACTCACTTAGGGTTGCATAGGGTTGCTCAAAAATAAGGCGATAACCTTCGCCAGTGAAGTCTGTTAAAATGCGGCTTCCAACAGGCTGCGAAAGCAAATGCTTTTGCAGACCTTCGTCTATTAACACTTTTACCTCACGGTAATGCCCAAAGTGTAGATAAAAAATTTCTCGAACAATGTACATGGTCGTACAGGTTAGTTGGTTGATAATGAGAACAAAAGTCTTGTCGAATGTAAGAAGAAAAAAGGAAGAAAACAAGTAGTTGACCATGATTAATTACCTCTAAATGAGGCCAAAACGAACAGCAACCTCATGATACTATCTCTACTATTCTTTACGAACTATAGGATTACCTAAGAAGATGAATGGATGATTTTTTTCAAATCTTCCAATCCAACGCTCAAACCTTGCCGTAGATATGTCTGAAATCAAATTAAAAACCAAATTTCACAAACTATCTATGAAAACCTTCAAAAAAACAATCTTGGCTCTTTCTCTTGGTCTGTTGACGCTATCGGCTTTTGCACAACAAATGGACAATACTGTACTAGTAGGAGGCGAGGCTATGTATCCGATGAAAGACATCGTGGACAACGCCGTGAACTCCAAAGCTCACACCACGCTGGTGGCTGCGGTAAAAGCTGCTGACTTGGTATCTACACTCAAAACCAAAGGGCCATTCACTGTCTTTGCACCTGTTAACGATGCGTTTGATGACCTCCCCAAAGGTACAGTAGAGTCATTGCTGAAGCCTGAAAACAAAGCTACGCTCCAAAAAGTATTGACGTATCATGTGCTCAGTGGCAAATACGACTTCGATGCTATTGCCAAACTAATTACTTCTGGCAACGGCAAGGCTGAACTCAAAACAGTAAGTGGTGGCAAACTATGGGCTATGATGAATGGTAAACATAACATTGTGCTCAAAGATGAAAACGGCGCCGTTGCTAACATTAGCACCTATGATGTGTACCAGTCAAACGGTGTCATTCACGTGATTGACTCGGTGGTTCTTCCCAAAATGTAGTTCAAGGTTACCCTTTTTAAAAACGATCCCCTTGCTGTGGTGGCAAGGGGATTTTTGTTATGCCTGCGCCTATGTCAAGGCTTTTGATTGCGGGGGTGATATTGAGTCATCACTTGTTTCAGGTAGTCACGGTCAAGGTGGGTATAAATCTCGGTGGTGGTGATGGACTCATGCCCTAGCATTTCTTGTACAGCTCTCAAATCGGCGCCGCCCTCTATCAAATGCGTGGCAAACGAATGACGAAACGTATGGGGGCTAATGCTTTTTTGGAGACCTACCTGCTCGGCTAGCTCTTTGATAATCAAAAATACCATTACCCTACTCAAAGCCCCACCTCGCCGATTCAGAAATACGATGTTTTCTGCCTCTTTTTTGGGCGTAAGTTGCGAGCGTACGTGCTCAAGGTACAAGGTGGTGTACTTAACGGCATCTCGACCAATGGGTACTAACCGCACTTTATCTCCTTTGCCAATCACCCTGATAAAACCAATATCGGTGTATAATTCGGTGAGTTTGAGGCCAACCAACTCCGAAACTCGCAAACCGCATCCATAAAGAACCTCCAACATAGCTCTGTTTCGAGTGCCCTCGGGCGTAGAGAGGTCAATGGCAGCCAGTAGTTGCTCAATCTCCATAAAACTCAGCGTATCGGGCAGTTTGCGCCCAGTTTGAGGCGACTCTATCAACGCTGAAGGGTCTGTCTGAATGATGTTTTCCAGAAGCAAATACTTGAAAAATGCCTTTAGGCCAGACAAAATCCGAGCTTGCGACGTAGCCGACATCCCCAACTCGCCGATGTAATACAAAAAATTAAAAAGATGCTGGTCTTTGACTTCATTGGGGGCTACGTCATAGCCGCTGATTTCGAGGTACTCTTGTAATTTCCGAACATCGTGCAGGTAAGCCTCCAGCGAATTAGCCGATAAGGAGCGTTCTAATTGCAAGTAACTTTTAAAGTTTTTTAAATAGCTTTGCCACATTCAATGTTCGTGTTTACAAACGATTTACTGCACCATGAAAAAAATCCAAATCATCAATGGCCCCAACCTCAACTTATTGGGCAAACGAGAACCTTCGGTGTATGGACACCAAACCTTTGAACAATACTTAGAAGTACTCAACGATAAATATAAAGACAGCGTTGAGTTACATTATTTTCAGTCGAATCACGAAGGGGCGCTCATTGACAAAATACATGAAATCGGCTTTTCGTTCGACGGTATCGTGCTCAATGCCGGGGGCTTTACGCATACCTCTATTGCCTTGGCCGATGCGATTTCGGCCATCAAAACACGTGTAATTGAGGTTCATATCTCCAACGTACACGCTAGGGAGCCGTTTCGTCACCATAGCTATTTGAGTAGCCGTTGTGCTGGCATCATCGTGGGCTTTGGCTTGCGAGGGTACGACTTTGCCGTTCAGGCATTCCTCTAAGAAACTTATTTCCAGGTAGAAAAATCCGTCGGAACTAAGTACTCAGACTGCACCGATATGGTAAGCGAGCCATTAGCCAGTTTTTCAGATGCTGTACGAGCGGCTATCCAATCAGGGTCGTCACGGAAGGATTTGAACGAAGCCAACCCCGCTTCTTTGCTTTTGTGAGCCAGTAGGTAAATGAGCATGTCGTCGGTGCCGTCTTGTGTCCAATACACTAAATTGGTCATCTCGTGTTTTTCAAAAATTTTGCAGGTATGGTTTCTAAAACGAGCCAACAACAAGCCCAAGTTGTAAGGAGTTGTTTTGTAAGTACGCAATTCAAATACCCGATTGCCTACTGACGAGAAGTCGTTTTGCGAGAAATCGGTTGTTTTCATGAATTTGGTTTCAACCTTTGCCACCAGTTTTCCGTTCGCTTCAGACTCTGACTGCACTTTTTTCCACTCAGGGTCTGCTCCAAAATTCTTCCAAGAAGCATCTCGTGCCTCTCTACTCGGATACGCCAACACATAAATCAACACGCTGTCGGGTTTTCCTTGCGGTACCCAATAGCCGATATTGGTCATGCCATGTTTTTCAAATAGTTTGGTGGTATGATTCCGAAACCGAGCCAGCAGATCATTCATCTTGCCTGGATGCGGGAAATAAATCCGCATTTCAAAACAGCGGCTGTCTGGAGGCGTCATGGTAGAGGGCTGTTGAGCCACAAAAGAAAGGCAAACAATTGATAATAAGCCAATTAGCCAAAAGCGGTATTTCATGTCGTTTTGTAGTAAGTTTAAAAAATGGTTTAGCGCAACGAAATTATACTTTTCGTTTCAAATAGTTGTCATAATCTGGCACGATGGTTTCATACGCTTCGTGCATTAGCGGTGAAGTCATCAAGAAATCAGCCGTAGCACGGTCACAGGCAATGGGGATATTCCAGACCACGCCCAAACGCAAGAGGGCTTTGATATCGGGGTCGTGAGGTTGAGCAGCCATAGGGTCCCAGAAAAAAATCAGTACGTCAATCTTTTCTTCGGCAATCATAGCCCCTATCTGTTGGTCCCCACCAAGTGGACCACTAAGTAATTTGTTCACTGGTACATCGAGGGCATCTTCAAGCAGCCGTCCGGTTGTACCCGTGCCAAACAATTGATGTTTGATAAGCATACTTTTATTATAAGTAGCCCAATCAATTAGGTCATGTTTTTTATTGTCGTGTGCAACGAGAGCTATGCGCTTGCGGTTAGGAAGTCGGCGAATCATACATAAGATGGATTATCCCCAAAAATACAGGTTTGCTTGATGTTGAAGTGCTTTTGCCAAAAGTTTATATTAAAATTTGACGTTCTATTCGTAAATCACGTACATTTAGCTCAATCTTTCTACATACCATGAAATACAATTTCGTTTGCCTTGCTTTTACTCTCTTGTTGGGGTCTTCTGCTTTTTCTCAAAACCTTGGTTTGCTCAACGACCCCGTTTTTTATGGGGCAGCAGCACAAAATATCATTTATCCTATCGGCGCCATTCAGAATAGTGTGTATGGGCGGTATTATGCCACGTTTGAGGTAGATACCACAGGGAAGGTAAAAAACATCAAAGTCATCTATCCAATTATCAATCAAAAAATCAGCAAACGGTTGGGGTTTGAATACGAAATTATACAAGGTCTCAAAAAAACACCCCACTTGAGGGACTCAGATGCAGGCCGATACATCTTGCCCATTGCCTTTGTTTATACCAACTATAACGATGGTGGACAACCTACGTATCCTACCAATTTGTTGCCCTCAGGCTACACCCCAAGAGATGCACAAATGCTAAAAGAGGTGCAAATTTTTGCCAAAAGTAACCAATACCGAACCGTCAGACCTTATTCTAATGTAGCTCCACCCAGCCGTCAGGTGGTTGATGCCGAAGACTAATGGGGCTTATGCCTTACCGCTTACTAAGTCTATCACTCTATTTGACAGAGTTGTTTGTATTTTCGTTGCCTAATCTCTTTTTACCCATGATAGCTGACCAACTAATCAACGACGTTTGTGCTTCTCGGCAACGTTATCTTCAACAAATTGCTCAGTTGAGCCAAGTTCAAGCGGAGTGGAAACCTTCGGCAGATGTTTGGAATGTCATCGAAATCACAGAACATTTGTTTTGGGCCGAACAGGGAGGCATTTTGAGCATGTGGAAAGCCGTTTTGGCGCATCAACAAGGCAAAACAGTGTGGGAAGGTGAGGATGTCCACCAAGGGTTAGCCATTGAAGTAGTGGTAGAACGTACTTGGCAACCCAAAGAAATTGTACCTGCCGTAGCTGCTCCTCGACTGGGTGGCCCTATTGGGTATTGGGCGAGTATGTTACAAAGTTTAGATACGCCACTGCAAGCGCTTGGCCATCAGCTTTCGGACGAATCGTTAGCCATCATGACACCACCTCACCCCATTTCGGGTCCCCTAAACCTCCAACAACGCTTAGAGTTTCTACGTTTTCATATAGATCGTCACTATCAGCAAGTGGAGCAATTGCTTCAACAACTCCCTCTTTTTGAATAGTTATTACTATTCTATTCACTTCTAATTGACTACAAAATACAGTTTTACGCTCAATATGTAGTGTAGAGCCAAAATCGCTATTGTTTGAACTAATGGCGTTATTTGGCTTTTGGGAATGTTATTCAATTTTGTGCAAGCAAAAAAGGCTCGCACCGACAGCATGTCGGTGCGGAGTTGGCATAGCGTCTCTGACGCCAAACAACACCTTTTTAATTTCAGAAAATAGTTTAACAATTGACCATATGAGCAAAACCACCTTATTCGACAAAGTCTGGGATGCACACGTCGTTCGACACATAGAAGACGGCCCCGACGTATTTTTTATTGACCGCCACTTCATCCACGAAGTAACCAGCCCTGTGGCATTTCTAGGGCTCGAAAGCAGGGGCATCGGCGTTATGTTCTCTAATCGCACTTTTGCCACTGCCGATCATAACACACCCACCATCAACCAACACCTGCCCGTACAAGACCCGCTCTCGGCCAATCAGCTCAAAGCGCTAGAAACCAACGCCAACAAGTACGGGATTTCGCACTGGGGGCTTGGCCACCACAAAAACGGTATCGTGCACGTGGTTGGCCCCGAAAACGGCATCACACAGCCGGGCATGACCATCGTGTGCGGCGACTCGCACACCTCTACGCACGGAGCCTTTGGGGCTATTGCGTTTGGAATCGGTACCTCGGAGGTCGAGATGGTGCTATCGTCACAATGCATCATGCAGCCCAAGCCAAAGAAAATGCGTATCACCGTCAATGGTCAGTTAGGCAAAGGTGTATCGCCCAAAGACGTAATCTTGTACATCATTTCGCAAATTACAGCCAGTGGTGCTACCGGCTACTTTGTAGAATATGCCGGCGAGGTGTTCGAGAACATGAGCATGGAAGGTCGCATGACGGTCTGCAACATGAGTATCGAGATGGGTGCTCGTGGGGGGATGATTGCACCCGACGAAACTACGTTTGCCTACCTCAAAGGAAAAGAATTTGCCCCCAAAGGCGAAGCCTGGGACAAAGCCCTGGCCTACTGGAAGACCCTCAAAACCGACGAGGGGGCTGCGTTTGACGTAGAACTCGTGTACGAGGCCGCTGACATCGAACCGCAGATTACTTACGGTACTAACCCTGGTTTGGGAACAGGGATTACCCAGCATATTCCGACATCGAACACCGTAAAAGACGGTAAAGCCAGCTACGAAAAAGCACTCAAGTACATGGATTTTGCCGAAAACGACTCGATTTTGGGCAAACAAGTGGATTACGTATTCTTGGGGAGCTGTACCAACGGGCGTATCGAAGACTTCCGTTCGTTTGCGTCAATCGTAAAAGGCCGTAAAAAGGCATCACATGTAACGGCTTGGCTCGTGCCAGGTTCGCATATTGTGGAGAAGCAAATCAAAGACGAAGGCATTTTAGATATTTTGACCGAAGCAGGCTTTGAGTTGCGTCAGCCGGGCTGTTCAGCCTGTTTGGCCATGAACGACGATAAAGTACCTGCTGGCAAATACGCCGTGAGTACTTCAAACCGCAATTTTGAAGGTCGCCAAGGGCCGGGCGCTCGTACCTTGCTCGCTAGCCCACTCGTAGCCGCCGCCGCCGCTGTAACCGGCGTAGTGACCGACCCGAGGGAGTTACTATAACCCCATAACCAGCAACAGATGTCGCCCCAATGGGGTAATTGAGTTCTATAGTAAAAAATAAATTTCTCATTAAATTGCCTTTTATTCCCCCCATTGGGGGCTAGGGGGCTTTAACGATATGGCATACGACAAATTCACGGTATTGCGCTCAACGGCAGTACCCCTTCCACTCGAAAACGTGGATACCGACCAAATCATCCCCGCTCGCTTCTTGAAAGCCACTAAGCGAGAAGGCTTCGGCGACAACTTGTTCAGGGACTGGCGCTACAATTCCGACAACACCCCCAAACAAGATTTTATTCTAAACAACCCTATCTATTCGGGGAAAATATTAGTTGGCGGCCGCAACTTCGGTAGCGGCTCAAGCCGTGAGCACGCCGCTTGGGCAATCTACGACTACGGCTTTCGCTGCGTAGTGTCGAGCTTTTTTGCCGACATTTTCAAAAACAACTCCCTGAACATCGGCATACTGCCCGTACAGGTCAGTCCTGAGTTTTTGGATAAAATATTTAAGGCTATCGAAGCTGACCCCAACGCCGAACTCGAGGTGAATCTGCCCGAGCAGACCATCAGCATTGTAGCGTCAGGGGAGTCTGAAAGCTTTGCCATCAACGGCTACAAAAAGCACAACATGATGAACGGCTTCGATGACATTGACTACCTGCAATCGATGAAAAGCGAAATCAAAACCTTCGCCGAAGCGAGTTTGTATTAACAGCCTCCTGACCAACAACGGCTGCCACCCCAATGGCGGAGTAATGGTAAATCTATATTTAAAATGACAAAAACAAAGCAAAGCTCCCCAATCGGGGGCGGGGGGGGCTACATCGAAATAATGGACACGACGCTCCGTGATGGTGAGCAAACCAGCGGGGTGTCGTTTTCGGCTGCCGAAAAACTCACCATTGCACAACTGCTCCTGCGAGAAGTCAAAGTAGATCGCATTGAGGTGGCTTCGGCACGGGTGTCAGAAGGAGAATTTCAGGCCGTCAAGCAAATAACCGCTTGGGCCGCCGAAAACGGGTACTTAGACAAAGTAGAAGTACTCACTTTTGTGGACGGCGAAACTTCCGTCAACTGGATGATTGAGGCTGGTGCCACGGTGATGAATCTCCTGACCAAAGGCTCGCTCAACCACCTGACGCACCAACTCAAGAAAACCCCAGAGCAGCACTTTGCCGAAATCGCTCAGGTCATTGAGCTGGCGCAGCGTAAGGGTATCGTCTGCAACGTCTATCTCGAAGACTGGAGCAACGGTATGCGCAACTCACCCGAATACGTGATACAATTCTTGGATTTCTTGACCCAGCAGCCTATTCGGCGAGTACTGCTGCCCGATACGCTCGGCGTACTTACTCCCCAAGAGAGCTACGCCTTTGTGAGTCAGCTGGTTGGGCGGTATCCTACTACGCACTTCGACTTCCACGCCCACAACGACTACGACCTCAGCGTAGCCAATGTGCTGGAAGCTGTAAAGGCGGGCGCTCATGGCCTGCACCTGACCGTCAATGGCATGGGCGAACGGGCCGGCAATGCGCCGCTTTCGAGTGTGATTGCGGTCTTAAACGACTTCATGCCCAACCTCAAGACCTCCGTCGTCGAAAACTCGCTGTATCGGGTTAGCAAGTTGGTCGAGACCTTCTCTGGTTTTAGAGTACCCGTCAATAAGCCCATCATCGGCGAAAATGTATTCACCCAAACGGCTGGCATCCACGCCGACGGCGACAACAAGAAAAACCTGTATTTCAACGACTTACTACCCGAACGATTCGGAAGGCAGCGGAAATATGCTTTGGGAAAAACTTCGGGCAAAGCCAACATCGAGAAGAATCTGCAAGAACTTGGCATCAAGCTCTCCGACCACGACCTCAAGAAAGTAACGCAGCGTATCATCGAACTCGGCGACCGCAAGGAAATGGTCACCCGAGACGACCTCCCCTACATCATTTCGGATGTGCTGGACAGCAGCGCCATCGTCGAGAACGTAGTGGTACTCAACTACGTACTTACCCATTCCAAAAACCTCAAGCCATCGGCCACCTTACAGGTACGCATCGGTGAGCAGGTTTTTGAGGAAAATGCCCAGGGCGACGGCCAGTACGATGCGTTTATGAATGCGTTGAAGAAAATTTATCGTAAGAAGCAAATCGAATTACCCCTCCTCACTGACTATGCCGTGCGGATTCCACCAGGTGGAAAAACTGATGCACTTTGCGAAACCATCATCACCTGGAGTATCAACGGAAAGGAAGTCAAAACCCGAGGCTTAGACTCCGACCAAACCGTATCGGCTATTCAAGCTACTCAGAAGATGTTGAATATGATTTAATTTCTTGAACCACAGAGTTTCACCAAGTTATGGCACGGAGTTACACCGAGTTTGATCCTCTTACCGAAAAAATCTTAAAATGTGCCTTCGAAGTACACAGTGCACTGGGTCCTGGGCTATTAGAGAGTGCATACAAAGAATGCTTGGCGTATAAACTCAATAAGATTGGCTTGCATGTTGAAAAGGAAAAATCGATGCCATTGGTGTTTGAAGAGGTTAAACTCGAATGTGGTTACAGAATAGACATCTTGGTTGAAAATGCAATTGTCCTTGAACTCAAATCAGTTGAAGCACTTAACGAAGTACATACGGCTCAGGTGCTGACTTATATGCGCTTGGGTAACTTCAAAATTGGATATCTCATGAATTTCAACGTAGCAAGCCTCCGTAACGGCCTCAAACGCTATGTTCTCTAACAAGCCCTGTGTAACTCAGTGTGAAAACTCAGTGTTACTCCGTGGTTAAAAACCATCATTTTATAATGGCAAAAAAACACATCCTTGTAGTGCCCGGCGACGGTATCGGGCAAGAAGTAACAACCGTCGGCAAAAAAGTACTCGAACGCATCGCCGAAAAATTTGGCCATGAGTTCACTTACGACGAAGCCCTCATCGGTCACGTGGCCATCGAAGCCACCGGCGAACCGCTACCCGAAGAAACCCTTGTCAAAATGCGGGCTTCGGATGCCATTCTGTTTGGTGCCGTGGGCCACGCCAAGTACGATAACGACCCCCACGCCAAGGTACGCCCCGAGCAAGGCTTACTCAAAATGCGCAAAGAACTGGGCCTGTACGCCAACCTCCGCCCCATCAAGCTATTCGACGAACTCTTGGACGCATCGAGCATCAAACCCGAAATCTTGAGAGGTGCCGACATCCTGTTTTTCCGTGAACTCACGGGCGACGTCTATTTTGGTAAGCGTGAACGTATTGACAACGGCAACACCGCCTACGACACCATGATTTACAGCAAGTACGAAGTAGAGCGTATTGCCCGCAAGGCGTTCGATGCCGCCATGACTCGTGGCAAAAAACTCATGTCGGTGGACAAAGCCAACGTACTGGAAAGCAGCCGCTTGTGGCGTGAAACCGTACTCGAAGTAGCCAAAGATTATCCCGAAGTAGAGCTTGAGCACCAGTTTATTGACGCCGCCGCCATGCTGCTCATCAAAGACCCCAAGCGCTTTGACGTGGTCGTGACGGGCAACATCTTCGGTGACATCCTGACCGACGAAGCTTCGCAAATTGCTGGCTCAATGGGTATGCTGGCCTCCGCCTCAGTAGGCGATAGCACGGGCGTGTATGAGCCTATCCACGGCTCTGCGCACGACATTACGGGCAAAGGCATTGCCAACCCGATGGCCTCGGTGCTTTCGGCGGCATTGCTCTTAGACATCTCGTTTGGCCTCAAAGACGAAGCCAACGCCGTGATAGCCGCCGTAGATGGCGTACTGAAGGCGGGCTTCCGCACGGGCGACATCGCTACCAAAGACACCCCAAAAGACATGATCTTGGGAACTGATGCGATTGGCGAGGAGATTTTGAAGCGGATTTAAGGGCTGATACAGAGATTAGCGATTTCATCAACTTGGCTCTATAGCTCCGAGTGATGAAATCGCTTTTTTATTTATCCATAGAATGCTAGTAACGTATTTTCTTATGCAACGTCTCTTCCACACCATTTCGCACTTGGGTCATGTATCCGAGGAGTTGAAGGCCTTTCTGACCCAACACGTTCATGAGGTTAAACTCCCCCGAAAAGAGCATCTATTGGAGGCAGGCCAAGTAGCCAGCAAGTTGTACTTCGTAGAATCGGGCTTGGTACGAGGATACTACCTACACGATGGCAAAGACATCACGATATGGGTAATCGCCGAAAACGACTTTGTGATCTCTATCCTGAGTTTCTACACCCGTAAGCCCTCCTACGAGTACATTGAGCTGCTCGAAGACTCGCACCTCTGGTACCTGTCGTACGACAAATTGCAAGAGGCATATCAGCTGTTTCCCGAATTTAACCTCATTGGTAGGCTCCTCACTGAGCGCTATTACGTACTAAGCGAATACCGCTCATACTACCTGCGTATGCACAGTGCCGAAGAGCGCCTCCAACTTCTCCTTCACGATTGGCCAGGCATCATGGCGAGGGTCAAGCACCGACACGTGGCTTCGCTGTTGGGTATCAGCTCCGAGACTCTCAGCCGTTTGCTAGCTCGCAAATCGTACTGATAATCTTTTAGTTAGGAAGAACAAAAAAATGATTTTCGTCAAGATTTTTACCAAAAGATTCATGGAGTTTTGTTCTAACCAAATCAACAAGTCATGAATTCGTCAAAACGTCTTTTGTTCGCTAATCTGTTACGGAATATAGCACGCTATGCGTTACTAATCCTTGCTTTATTCACTTTTTTATTTGCTTTGCTATCAGGTGCTGAGCACTATGGAGGCGGTTTTATGGGTGTTCTCCAAAATTCGCCCAATGCCTTACCGTGGCTTATCCTTTTGGGAATGGTCTATATCGCTTGGCGATGGGAACGCATCGGAGGGATATTAATTATAATAATAGGAGCCTTTATGGTTTATTTTTTCAACTTCGATGGCCATTTCTATTGGTCTGTTCTGCTGCTTACCGTAGCAATTATGCTGTTGGGAGTTTGTTTAGTGGGTAGTTCTTACTTGAGAAGAACTTTATAAACACGTTAAAATAAGTAATAGAGTTGCAAGAGAGGCGGAATTAGAAAACATTTTCTAATTCCGCCTCTCTTGCTTTTGCCAAAGCAAAATATTAACTACGTTTGGGCTTTGTTGTTTTGCCCATTATTATGCACGAAATCTCACTGGTTCGTACCGTTTTTCGCACACTTGAGGAGGAATTTCCTAATCAGTTTGACCAAATTAGAAACATTCACCTCAAAGTAGGCTTACTTACCAACGTGCAGCCTATCTTGATGCAAAATGCGTTTCAGGCAGTTTTGGAAGAAGAACCCCGTTATCAGCGCACCTCCTTGTCGGTAGAAGTGCTCCCGATTTTGATTCATTGCGATGCCTGTGACCTCACAACTGAAGTCCAAAACTATCGTTTTGTTTGCAGTTGTGGCAAACCCAGCCGAAACATCGTTCAGGGCGAAGAACTCCTCATTGGCGAAGTCGAATGGGAGTCTTTTGACGAAAACCCAGTGGCAAACTAATGAGCACAAACTAGAATCAAGTCTTGTCAATTAAACAGAAACGGTACTATTTCATAAATCGACCCGATGATGATAAAACCTAAATCTAATCAGGCAGCGGTAGGTTCCATTCAATGCGATAACACCACCTTGAACCTACTCAAAGTAAACGATTTTGTAGCGAAGGCAATTCGAGACCGCCTTTCTGACGTATTAATAATTAACGTTTGTTCGTCGCCGGGAAGTGGCAAAACGACCCTCATGCAAGAGACGGGCAAGCGACTGAAAGATACCCTCAACATGGCCGTATTGGTAGGTGACCCCGAAACCGAACGAGATGCTGTTCGGATGCGAGACGTTGGTATCAACGCCTTACAGATTGTGACTGGAGGGATGTGCCACATTGAAGCCCAGATGATCTACCAAGCCTTAGACCACATTGACCTTACGGGCGTGGACCTGCTATTTATCGAAAATGTGGGAAATTTGGTTTGCCCAGCAGCTTTTGATTTAGGAGAAGACTATCGGGTGACCGTATTGGCCTGTACCGAAGGGGACGATAAGCCCAAGAAATATCCACGTATGTTTTTAACAAGTGAGTTACTGATAGTCTCCAAAGCCGATTTACTTCCGTACGTACCGTTTTCGGTAGAAGCCGTTACGAAAGATGCCCGTGAGGTTAATGCCGATATTGAGGTGATGTCCATTTCAAGCCTTAACGGCGAGGGCTTAGACCAGTGGTGTCAGTGGCTCATCGAAAAAGTAAAGGCCAAGAAAGAAAAAATGGTGGTGGCCTAATGGTAGCCGTAGCGTTACAGCATGGCCGTTCGGTACCTTCCAGTGCCTATTGCATTCAGCTGTCAGGCTTGGTGCAAGGGGTTGGTTTTCGGCCACTTGTCTATCAGTTGGCCACCGAATGGGGGCTTCGAGGCTGGGTAATGAATGGCACTGGTGGACTGAAGATTCACCTCAATGCCGATCAAGCTACGGCCTATCGTTTTTTAGACGAGTTGCTGGCCAAAGCCCCTCCACTGGCTAAAATCCAGCGGCATTGGGTAGAAGAAACACCTTTTTCGTTCTTTGAAAACTTTGCGATTCTTGAAAGTGATACCACCGATTCGTTTTCGCTGTTGCTTGCACCCGATTTTGCTCTTTGCGAGCATTGTCGAAGCGAGCTGCACAAGCCGGCCAATCGCCGTTATCGCTATCCGTTCATTACGTGCACACAGTGCGGGCCTCGGTATTCCATAACGGAACAATTACCTTACGACCGCCCTCTGACCAGCATGGCTTCCTTTGCCCAATGTCAAGCTTGTGCCAACGAATACCAAGACCCTACCAATCGGCGTTTTTTTTCGCAGACCAATTCTTGCGAGGCTTGTGGTCCTCGTCTTTCGTGGTATCAGGCTGATCCACAAGGAGTTCGGCAACTTTCTAATTTGCACGATAGTCGTTGGATTCTACCTCGCATCACATGGGCTTTGCAGACTGGTAACATTGTGGCTGTCAAAGGCATAGGCGGTTTTTTGCTATTGTGCGATGCTACGCACGAAAAAGCGGTTTCTACCTTACGTCAACGAAAACACCGGCCTACCAAACCATTCGCTGTGCTGTTCCCCACATTGGCTCAGGTAGAGCAAGCGGCTGTACTTTCAACTGCCGAACAACAAGCGTTGACCAGCGTAGAGGCGCCCATTGTATTGGTACAAAAACGGAAAAATTATCACCAAATTACTGATGTAGTGGCTCCTCAACAGAGTCATTGGGGTGTAATGCTTCCGTATGCGCCCTTGCTGGAACTCATTGCGCATGATTTCGGAAAGCCCCTTGTGGCTACCAGTGGGAATCTTAGCGGCAACCCCATTATTTACGACAACACTAAGGCACTGAGCGAGTTAAATCAAGTAGCCGATTACATCCTGACTCATAATCGAGACATTATGATGCCTCAAGACGACTCGGTGATACGGTTTTCGGCGCAGCATCAACAAAAAATTATTCTACGACGGGCAAGAGGATTGGCTCCTAACACGAGTTTTTGTGATAGCTCAACTACTTCCCCTTGGACTTTGAGCTTAGGAGCATCACTCAAAAGTACGTTTGCCGTTCGGTCGCACGGCCAAGTGTTTGTAAGCCAGTATTTAGGCGATTTAGAGAGTTTTGATACCCAACAGAACTTCAAAACTGTACTTGCTCATTTTCAGAAGATACTGCGAGTCAATCCTCAACACGCTACCCTTCTGTGTGATGTCCACGAAGGTTATTTTTCAACCCAATTGGCACAACAATTTGCAGCACAAGAGTCTCTGCCTCTGCAAAAAATCCAGCATCATCAAGCCCACTTGGCAGCCGTGCTGGCAGAGCATCAGCTTTTGTCGAGTCAAGTACCTATTCTGGGCATCGTCTGGGACGGAACGGGTTATGGTACTGACGGACATATATGGGGCGGAGAATTTTTCGTTTTCCAAAACCAAGAAATAAGCCCCCAGCGCATACATTTTGAGTATTTTGCCTCTCTGTTGGGTGATAAAATGCCCCGTGAACCTCGCCTTTCGGCCTTGTCGTTGTGTGCTTCAATTCCATCAGCCCAGCCCATCTTAAAAGCAAAATTTTCAGAAAGAGAATGGGTATTTTACCAGAAAATACTAATCAGTAATACACTCAAGACCAGTAGTGTAGGTCGGATATTTGACGGAGTAGCCTCCTTATTAGGACTCATCGATATTGCTACTTACGAAGGAGAAGGAGCCTTACTTTTAGAAGAAAAAGCCCAGCAATACTTTCGACAAATGGGTACGGCTTACACCTCGCATTACATGAGGCAAGGTGTTGAGGGGACAACCCTCTCAACACAAGCACTGATCGAGGGCGTAGTGCAAGACCTGCTCCATCAAGAACCTGTAGAGAAGATAGCAGCAAAGTTTCATTGTAGTTTAGTCAAAATCATTGAACAGGTAGCTCAACAGCTAACCATTCATTCGATTGCCTTTAGTGGAGGAGTTTTTCAAAATGCCGTGTTAGTTGACTTGTTGATTTCACAGATGGGTCAAACTCATCAACTTTATTTTCACAACACGTTATCGCCCAACGATGAGAATATTTCGTTCGGACAACTCATGATGAGTTCGTTAGTTACAAACTCACTATAAACTCAAAAAACAGTACAAGACCTTGTACTTTAACTTAAGAAACCATGTGCCTTGCAATCCCCGGAAAAATCAAATCCATCGAATATCAATACGGTGGTGCTGTCAGAATGGCAAAAGTGCTGTTTGGTGGTATTACCAAAGAAGCCAGCCTTGAGATGGTTCCGCAAGCACAAATAGGCGATTACGTGCTTGTTCACGTTGGCGTCGCTATAAGCATTGTGGACGAAGAAGAAGCTCAAAAAACTTTTAGCTATTTGGAGGAAATCGGCGAAATAGACGAACTCATTGAGGCCAGTCAGTTGGATGCCCCACAAGACCTTTCGACCCCAAGTATAAAACCGTAGTGGCTAAGCATTTATGAAATACCTGTCAGAATACCGCAACCCCGATTTGGTGGAACAATACCTCCTCGAAATCGAAAAAACTGTCACTCGTCCATGGACTATTATGGAAGTTTGTGGCGGCCAAACACACAGTTTAGTCAAAAATGGTCTGCTGGAATTGCTGCCCCCGCAGGTACGAATGGTACATGGACCGGGCTGCCCTGTGTGCGTGACACCCCTGCATTTGATTGACAAAGCGGTATATCTGGCCGAACAAAAAGGTGTTATACTCTGCTCGTTTGGTGATATGTTGCGAGTACCTGGCTCCCAAAAAAGCCTACTCGAAGCCAAAGCCATAGGCGCTGATGTACGTATTCTGTATTCGCCGTTAGAGGCGGTGAAACTGGCGCAACAGTTTCCAGAACGAGAAGTGGTCTTCTTTGCCGTTGGTTTTGAAACCACTGCTCCTGCCAATGCCCTTTCGGTCGTTCATGCCCATCGCTTGGGTTTGCGGAATTATTCGATTCTGACCTCTCACGTGCTGGTTCCACCAGCAATTGAAGCCGTCATGACCGACGACGACGTGCGTATTCAGGCCTTCTTGGCGGCAGGTCATGTTTGTACCATTATGGGGATAAGCGAATATGAAGCCTTAGTTCAAAAATTCAAGATTCCGATGGTAGTTACAGGTTTTGAGCCTGTAGATTTACTACAGGGCATTCTGATGACAGTCAAGCAATTAGAAGCCGGAGAAACCCTGTTGCAAAACCAATACAGTAGGGTAGTAAAACCGAACGGTAACCCTGAAGCTCGTGCCGTTATTGAGCAAGTATTTGAAGTAAGCGACCGAGAGTGGCGAGGCATTGGTACCATTCCCAAAAGTGGATGGGAACTGAAACCTGCGTTTAGAGCCTATGATGCTAATTATAAGTTTTCGATTCCTCAACAGAAAGCCGCCGAATGTGCCGATTGCATCGCAGGATTGGTGCTTAAAGGCATCAAAAAACCCTTTGAGTGCAGTCAATTCGGAAAAAAATGTACCCCCGAAAACCCACTCGGAGCGCCGATGGTTTCGTCAGAAGGCGCTTGTGCAGCGTATTATCATTTTTCGGGAGCAGAAACTACTTACGCCTAACAGCCTATGAATGTACAATGCCCAATGCCTCAACTGGATTTTGAGGTGATTACCCTCGGACATGGAAGCGGTGGTATTTTGACCAACAAACTGTTGGAGTCAGGCGTATTTAATTTATTAAAAAACCCCTTGCTCGATACGCACCACGACGGTGCCGTTTTTGAACTATCTGGTAAGTTGGCGTTCTCCACAGACAGCTATGTAATTTCGCCCTTTTTTTTTCCTGGTGGCAATATCGGTTCGTTAGCCGTACATGGCACACTCAATGACTTGGCTATGTGTGGCGCTATCCCTAAGTACTTGTCTTTGAGCTTTATATTGGAAGAAGGACTTACCATGAAAGCCTTTTGGGAGATTTTGGTATCCATCAAAATTGCTGCCGAACAAGCTGGCATTAGCATCGTGACAGGCGACACTAAAGTCGTGGAAAAAGGCAAAGGAGATGGGGTTTTTATTAATACTTCGGGGATTGGACAACTTCATCCGCAAGCTGATATTTCAATTCGTAGGGTGAAGAGCGGGGATAAAATCATCGTTTCAAATACCATTGCCACCCACGGAGTAGCCATTTTGTCGGTGCGAGAAGGTTTAGAATTTGAAACCGATATAGTAAGTGATACGGCTCCTTTGCATCAGGTAGTAGAGACCGTACTTTCTCGTTTTGGTCCAGCCATTCACCTCTTGCGAGACCCTACTCGTGGAGGAGTAGCCACAGTGCTCAACGAAATTGCTCGTGATAGTGCCTTGGGGATTTCCATTTCACAGACCCAAATTCCTGTGCTTGACGAAGTGTCAGGCGCTTGCGAATTGTTGGGTCTCGACCCACTCTACGTAGCGAATGAGGGCGTTTTTATGGCTATTGTTGCCGGAGAATTTGCCGATGAGTTAGTGGAGCTGCTACGAACTTTTGAGATTTGTTCTCATGCCTGTGTGATAGGTGAAGTGGTAGAGCAACACCCAAGGCAAGTAGTACTAACCAGCCGAATTGGCGGACGGAGAGTGGTGAATATGCTGGTAGGCGAACAACTTCCTCGCATTTGTTAACAATCTTTACTTGGTTTCTTTCATGAATCTGAACGTTTTTATCAACGAACAGCCATCGTCGGCACTGAATGATGTGACAACCTTTCATCAATCAGCAGCACACTTGCCGCCGATAGTACAGCATCATGCTATATTTCGAGGAGACCAACAGAGTCCGTTTTTAGCACCAAGAGGGGTTTGGATAACTGATAACAAGCTAATAGTAGCCGATACAGGTCAGAATCGAGTGTTCATCTGGAACCAAATTCCTGAACAAGAATATGCCTCGCCCGATGTGGTTTTGGGTCAAACAGTAATCTCCGATACCGGACGTAATGCAGGGCACGAGGTAGCTGCCAATACCTTGCAGTATCCTTCGGGCATTTGGTCAGATGGCCAGCGGCTCATCGTTGCCGACGCTTGGAATCATCGGGTACTGATTTGGCATCGGTTTCCGACCTGTCGCAGCCAACCTGCCGATGTAGTGCTGGGACAACCTGATTTTGAGCATAACCAGCCCAATGTGTATGGCATCGGAAGTAGCCCTTCGGCGCAAAGCCTCAATTGGCCTTATGGGGTGTTTTCAGACGGTACGCACCTTTGGGTAGCCGATACGGGCAACCGCAGGGTCTTGTTTTACGAAACCATACCTACTACTAATTTTTCGCCTGCCAATCGAGTTATCGGAAAGCCCAGTTTTACAGAGCGAGATTACGAAAACCACGAACCCATTTGGCCCTATTCGGTGCGAGTGTCGCCACAGGGGCAACTGGCCGTTGCCGACACACAATATTATCGTAATTTGGTGTGGAACCACTGGCGACAAGCTTTTGACCAAGCTGCCGATGTCATTGTGGGACAACCGAGTTTTGAAGCCAACGGCATGAACCAATTTGGTCTATTTCCGAAGCAAAATACCCTAAGCTGGACCTACGACGCTTTTTTTTACAAACAGGGTATTTTTGTGGCCGACACGGGCAATAGTCGTCTGCTATGGTTTGAGCAGGTTCCTACACACCATGCAAAACACGCCGATAACTTGATTGGACACGCCTCGTTTGGCATCAGTAGCGAAAACGCCAACACCCGATTTGGTACTGACAAACAGCTTTATTGGCCTTTTTCGATCTGTGTTTCAGGAAACCGATTGGCCGTAGCCGACACAGGCAACCATCGGATAATTTTGTATGAATTATTCTTTTAAGGATTTGATTTACTGCTATTTATAAAAACTACGAGAATTGACCAGAATGGAATTAGCGCCGCTATTAATAGCAAGTGTAGTAGGGTTTACCCATGCCTTTGAAGCCGACCATTTGGTGGCTGTCAGTAACATTGTGATTCGCCGAAGCAATGTGATGATGGCTATCAAAGACGGAATTTTTTGGGGGTTAGGTCATACTTCAACCATTTTGGTGGTAGGTAGTGTTATTTTATTGGGCAGAATCAGTTTTCAAGAGACCGATTTTCGTTACTTTGAAGCAGGCGTTGGTTGTATGCTTATCTTATTGGGCGGTTTCCGATTGAGTCGATTATTACAAAAACAACCTGCCCACGCACATCCGCACGTTCATGCGAATGATTTTTCATTAGCGTATGGGGTTGGCTTAATTCATGGGCTGGCCGGAAGCGGCGCTTTAATGCTTTCGGTTATGGCAACCATCCAAGGCACATTAAGTAGCCTTGTTTATTTGTTTGTGTTTGGAATTGGTTCCATTGCAGGTATGATGTTAGCCGCTGGCTTATTTAGCGTACCCTTTTCAGAGCGCTTACTCAAACACCGTTCTACTCGTAAAATTCTGACGCTTTTATCATCGGTGCTCTGTGTGGTAGTTGGATGTATGATTCTGTATAAAAATCTATTATCATAGTTACGAAACCAACCGTACTTAAACGATGCAATACGACGAAGGCGACTTTTTGGAATACGCTCTTCAACAAATGAACATCAAAGTTCTGAAGCGAGAGGGCAAACACTTTGAGCTGGAAAACGATTTTCAGATCGAGGTAGAACGTCGAGACTTGTATCGACTTTCCAATGCGGGCTGGGTCATTTCTCCTTTCGACGATGTGGGCCGGCTTTGTAGTTTTTTGAAGGCCAACTCAACTCTTGAATAACCCTTTGCTTTATATTAGATGGCAATTCACGAACTATGGATTATAGCACTCTCCGAGAGTCAATCATCGGCGAATCGCTATGCCTTAGTGCTGGAAGATACGGTTTCTAAACGCCGTATTCCGTTGATTATTGGCTTGATCGAGGCACAGGCCATTGCCATTGCGATGGAGAAAATGCTCCCCTCTCGCCCGCAAACACATGACTTGTTTGCCCAGACCCTTACTGCCTTACAAGCAAGCGTAGTTAAGGTGCTGATTCATCATTTTGAGAACGAAACGTTTTTTGCCACCATCTATATCAAGACTCACACACAAGAAATTCTCGAACTCGACGCTCGCCCTTCAGACGCCATCGCCTTGGCTGTACGAGCTGGATGTGCCATTTTTGCTACGGAGGAGGTCATTGAGCAATCGGCGTATTACTTTGACGAAAAAGTCCGTGACAAAAAAGGCTCTTACGCCGAATACACCCTCGAAGAACTGGAAGCGCTCTTAGAAAAAATCATAGAAAAAGAAGACTATGAAAGCGCCGTCCGAATTAGAGAAGCCATCAGCCGACGTAAAAACGGCAAAAAGCCCTAACTTCGCCGAGTAATCCTGCTATCGGCCATGACAACCAAGCAAAAAATTAGCAAAGCCGCTCTGTTTTTATTCAATCGCTTTGGCTTTGTGAATGTACGCCTCCAACACATCGCCGACGAGGCCAACCTCAGTGTTGGGAATTTGGCCTACCATTTTAAAACCAAAGACGACATCCTTGAACACCTCTACGAGCAACTCGTGGGCGAGCAACAGCGACTCTTGGCCAATCTCCGAATGATTCCGCTCTTTGTGAACCTCGACGAGCACCTTCAACATACGTTTCAGATTCAACAACAGTATAGCTTTTTCTTTACTGATACACTCGAAATCTTACGAGCTTATCCTACCATTAAACGGAAGCACCGAGAGCACATCTACTGGCAAACCATTCAGATTCAGTTGTTTCTTGAATTCAACGTGTCACGAATGGCGCTTTTGCCTCCGCAAGAGCCTGACACCTTGGCTCTACTGGCAAATCGCTATACCATGATAACCGACTCTTGGTTAAGTTACGAAGTGCTTCTGGGGCAAAAAGCCCATGAATTAACAGCTACCCGACTCAAAGAATTGATTTGGTCGTTGTTGTCTTCGTATTTCTCTGATATGGGTCGCTCCGAATTCCAGCAAATGCGTAGCTTACCTTTTGACCCACTGACTTAGAAAATTTTTTCCATTTTTATGACATTTGTATAACTTTTTTTAATAAAATTTGTTGTATAACTTAACATGAAGCCTAAATTTCAGATAGACGCTAATGCTTATTCAGCCCTTTTGCAAGGACTGAACGAACAGCATTTTGTCGAAAAAAAGGGCGACATGTCTGATTTTAAGTTGTACTATAACGACTTGTGGCTGTGCGATACTGCTGTGATTGACCACGTACATCGAAGCAAAGGCGAGTGGGCGGTTGACCTTATCTTTGCACATATCCACAATCCACTTACTTTCATACGCCGTAGCATCACTTCGCATCCTTGTATTAAGCGAGCTACTCAAAAAGCCGAACTCATGCGACGATTGGCCGCTAAGGACCAGCGAGGTACCTTAGTAGTGCGAGTAGAATCGCTACGGTTATGTCAGAACTAATACGCCATGTTTAACACCAAGCAACGCATCGTAGAAGCATCAGTCCGCCTGTTCAACGAAAACGGGATGGACAGCGTGCGGCTCCAACAAATAGCCGAAGAAGTAGGCATTAGTGTGGGCAACTTGGCCTATCATTTCAAAAACAAAGAAGCTATCATTGAGTCGGTGTTTGAGCAAGTATTTGAAGAGTTTGACACCATTTTCAGGCAGTATCTGGCACAACCCAACTTAGCCGATTTTGATATTCAAATCAGTCAATTTTATAGTTTCTTTTCCAAAAATCACTTTTACCTCTCTGAGTTTTTTAAAGGAACGGTAGCCAATACACCCTATCATCAGCAATGGCAACACTACGTGACCAAAATGATGATTCAGCTTCGAAGTCGCTTGCAGTTTTTGGTGATGAAGGGTGTGCTTGTGCCAGAGCCTCGTGCTGGGCATTATGAAATCATAGCCGAACAAATCTGGATGGCGCTGGTGTTTTTTATCCCCAAATGCAACATGACAGGCCAACCTACCGATGTGGCCAACTACCGCAAAAACGTCTGGAGCTTGCTCTTCCCCTATTTTACTACCCAAGGCCAACAAGAATTCTCCACAGGTATCTTGCCTCATTTTCAGTGGTAGAGGCTTTTGATAAGGTTCTGAAGCGTTTGCTTCTAACGTTGTTATGGGTCAATCCTCTTTTTCTTGCAGTATTCTAAGCGAATCAATCCAAAAAGTGACTTTTATCATTGGGTTTGGTAGGGTGATTTTTTAAAATTGAAAAATTTTTAGAAAATAATTTCTAAAATTAGAAATTATTTTCTAAATTGCATCAGTTATAAAAATTCCACAAAAAATACAACTCAG
Source organism: Spirosomataceae bacterium (assembly GCA_046329195.1). Taxonomy (GTDB): domain Bacteria; phylum Bacteroidota; class Bacteroidia; order Cytophagales; family Spirosomataceae; genus JAXLVB01. The sequence goes on from JAXLVB010000002.1 coordinate 2,410,665, forward strand.
ACCAAACTTCAACTCATTTAAACTATGGCAAACGTCCTATGGCTTCAAGGGGGGGCATGTAGTGGAAACACCATGTCATTCCTCAATGCCGAAGAACCCACGGTGATTGATCTGGTAACAGACTTCGGAGTGAACATTCTTTGGCATCCATCTGTCGGTCTCGAAATTGGCGAGCAGGTTACTCACTTACTTCAAGATATTCTTGCTGGCAAAGTACAGTGCGATATTTTGGTGTACGAAGGCAGTATCATTCAGGGTCCTAACAATACGGGTACCATGAACTACTTCTGCGACCGCCCCATGAAAGACTGGGTACAAGAGCTATCTAAAGTAGCAGGTTTTGTAGTAGCCATAGGAGACTGTGCCACTTGGGGAGGGATTCCGGCGGTAGCTCCAAACCCTTCGGAGTCAACTGGGGTGCAGTTCTTGAAAAAAGAAAAGGGTGGTTTTTTAGGAGCCAACTACAAATCTAAAGGTGGCTTGCCCGTAATCAACATTCCAGGTTGCCCCGCCCACCCCGACTGGATTACTCAGATTCTGGTTGCCATCGCCACCGGTCGTATTGGTGATGTGCTATTGGACGAATATCATCGCCCCAAAACCTTCTTCACTGATTTTGTGCAAACGGGTTGCTCTAATGTGGTGAACTTTGCCAACAAGGTAGATGGTGGATTTGGAAAACGAGGCAATGGGTGTTTGTTCTATGAAGTGGGTTGTAGAGGACCAATGACTCGTGCGAGCTGTAATCGTATTTTGTGGAATCGTCAATCGTCAAAAACCCGAGCCAATCACCCTTGCTTGGGCTGCACAGAGCCGGGTTTCCCACACCACGACCTCATGAAAGGAAGTGTGTTCAAAACTCTCAAGTACTTAGGGTTTCTGCCACAAGATGTGCCCGCTGGGAACTCAAAACTCGGTTACTACATGCGAGCAGGCTTTGAAAAAACCATGCACGCCGTAGAAGTAGCCGTTGGGGTCGAAAAATCACACTCGCAAGGCTCTAAATAAACCTCACACCTAGTTGCCTGTAAGTAGTGTGTATCCTACTTATAGGCCAAAACAGACATCATCATGGCAATCAAAAAAGAACTCAATATATCGCCCGTTGGTCGGGTAGAAGGCGACCTCGACGTGAAAGTCTATATGGAAGATGGCGTCGTGACTCGTGCACACACCCAAGCGGCTATGTTTAGGGGATTTGAGCGAATCATGGCTGGCAAAGATCCTCAGTCAGGCTTGATTGTGACCCCACGGATTTGTGGGATATGTGGCGGCTCGCACTTGTACTGTGCGTCGTCGGCATTGGATACCGCTTGGCAAACCACTCTGCCACCTAATGCACTCTTACTCAGAGCTATCGGACAAGCTACTGAAACCATTCAGTCGATTCCACGCTGGTTTTATGCGATTTTTGCGACTGACATGGCCAACAAAAAATTCGCCAGTAAGCCCCTTTACGACGAAGTAGTGCGTCGCTTTGCGGCCTATGTGGGCACCTCGTTTCAGCAAGGGGTGGTCACTTCGGGGCGACCTGTAGAGGTCTATGCAATCTTTGGCGGACAATGGCCTCACTCGTCGTACATGGTACCGGGTGGTGTGATGTGTGCCCCTACCCTCAAAGACATCACTCGTGCCCATGCTATCATGAACCAGTTCAGAAAAGAATGGCTCGAATCGCTTTGGCTTGGCTGCTCGATTGAGCGATACTTACAAATCCAAACCTGGGACGACCTCATGGCTTGGGTAGATGAAAACGAGTCGCAACGCAACTCTGACTTGGGCTTATTTATCAGAGCCAGTCTTGAGTTTGGCTTACACAAATTTGGGCAAGGTGTAGGCAAGTTTGTAGCTTATGGTACGTATTTACACAAAGACCATTATCAAAAACCGACCATCGAAGGTCGCAACAAAGCGCTAATTAGCCGTTCGGGTTTCTTTGATGGTAGCAAATACTTTGAGTTTGACCATTTGCAAATCAAAGAGCACGTGCAGCACTCTTGGTATCAGGATGTAGCCGCCGCCCACCCTTGGGATGAGCCACTGCCTACGCCACTTGTTTCGCAAAACTTAGAGCATACCGATTTTGGCGGTAAATACTCCTGGGCCAAAGCACCTCGCTACATGGACTTTGCGGCTGAGGCGGGGCCGTTGTCTCGGGTATTAATGAACGCCAACCCCAACAATCACCTCCCACACCAAATCTACGACCCACTGTTTGGGGATATTTACGCCAAACTTGGGCCAAGTGTGTTTACCCGTACGCTGGCAAGAGTACACGAAGCCGCTCGCCTCTACTTATTGATTGACGAATGGCTTCGCCAAATTGACCTAAACGGCGAGTTTTACATCAAGCCTGAAGAAAAAGATGGCAAAGGCTTTGGTGCTACCGAAGCAGCACGTGGCTCATTGGCACACTGGATTGAAATCGAAAATGGGGTTATCAAAAACTATCAAGTAATGGCTCCAACGACTTGGAATGTAGGCCCTAACGACGAAAAAGGCAATCCTGGCCCTATCGAAGCAGCGTTGGAAGGCACTGAAATAGAAGACGCACACGACCCCGTAGAAGTAGGCATGGTGGCTCGTTCGTTTGACTCATGCTTAGTCTGTACCGTGCACGCTCACGATCAAAAAACTGGCAAAGAACTGGCGAAATTTAAGTTGTAGTTACCAACGGGGGTTAAGAGATTAGTCAATATTTGCTTATTTATCAACCTCCAACGTTATCTTTACCCAAGGTTATTGAGTCAATACACATTGGCTTAGTAACCTTTTTAACTACTATCTCCTCGTTATTTAGTAGAGAGTGCCTGTGTCTTCACGGGCTACCAATCAAACGTAAATTGAATGAAAACCGCCATCATGGGTTTTGGAAACCCTGTTCGCTCCGACGACGCCGTAGGATGCTATGTGATTGAACAATTAGAAAAACGAGGGTTGGCTTCGGACGAACTGAGTTTGTTTGACATGGGAACGGGCGCCTTTGAGGTATTGTTTAAGTTACAAGGCCACCAGCGGATTATCATCGTAGATGCCGTCATTAATACTGGCGAGCCACCCGGAACCCTCTACAAAGTGCCTGCTCAAGAAATAGAAGGAGCTATCCAAGACGACCCGATGGTGTTTTTGCACAGTATCAAATGGGACCAAGCTCTGAGTTATGCCAAGAAAATCATGCGGGAAAACTACCCCGATGACATTACCGTTTACTTGATTTCAGTTGAGAATACCCGCCTCGAAATCGAACTATCTGAGCCTGTTAGACTGGCCGGAGAGCGAGTTATCGAACTGATAATGAATGGCCTATGAAACTACAAAACGGACATATCATCATTCCATCGGCCATAGTGCAAGAGGTTTTGAATTCCGAAAACCAAATCAACTACGTGTATTATCCTGAACGGCGGCAGTTGTTATTAGCGGCTAAATCCAAGCACTTTTTTGAGCAACTGCACGCTACCCAATGGACTATTCTCAAAGACAAAAACCTGCAAGGTGATAAGTCATGGTTTGTGCGAGAAATTCTGATTGACCACGAACTTGATGACACCGACCGAACCTTAATGTACGAAATCAAAACCACAGGAATCATCTCGATTGACCTCTAATCCTCTTTGTTTATGCTCAATTTTTATGTAGCGCCGGAGCACTTATCGTCACTGAAAGCCCTTGTCAACGCCGAGTTTCGGCTTCATGAAGTGGTACAGCTATATGACCTATCGGCGCTTCAGCAGTCGGAGAGTGATGCCTGTCATCTGATTACCCATCAGACCATTAAGCTGGCATTAGACTGGCACAATCAACAGCCGCCTTTCTTGCTCCCTTACCCATTGCCGTTAAGTCCAGCGCATTTTTTAGCCGTAGCCTACACCTTACTCGGTAATTTTGAGATGGCCTACCAACACGCTGAACAGTCTCCCGCATTGCTACATGATATTGACGCACTCAATCGAATCCAGCATGGTATTCAGGTTAATTTGCCACCCGAACCTACTGAGTTTAGCAATCCTTTGGAAGAGTATCGGTACTGGCACAATGCGGCAGTGATAGCACACTATGCCGAAACCACACATTTTGTGCATTACAGCCTGATTCGTCGCTACTATGAACGAGCTTTCGATTTGGCCCCTAACGACGAGTTTCGAGCCTTTACAGGTAAACATTGGGCTACTCTGCTGCTCGACGCCGACGAACTCAACGCCGCCGACCAATTGCTCTCGGCCTGTATTGGTTTTGCTATTTCAGAGACTGCTACTATCGAACTCCGTAATCTACAAAGTGGGGTGTGGATGAAACAACTCCACGTACCCTACGACCCCGTTTTGTTAGAAAATATCAAAACCACGTTGTGGCAAGTACTACAGTATTACGAAAACCATGAGCAACCCATCCAAGCGGCTTTGTTGCTGGTAGATGCCTCTCAAGTTGCGAATTATACCGATAGCTTTGCTGAGTCGTTGGGATACATCAATCGAGCCATTCAGTTGTTAGAACAAGAAGAAATGCCTGAGTTAGTGGCCAATGCCCAGTATCGAAAAGCTACGCTGCTGTTTACATGGGCGCAACAGGGACATAGCCAGTTTTTTAGACCTGCAATGGATGCCTATCATCAAGCCCTAAAGGTGTTTACCAAAGACCAAACTCCTGATATTTTTGCAGAGATTCAGCATCATTTGGGCGTAATTTACAGCGAGATCCCCGATGAAGTAAAGAAAAAAAGCGTGTGGGCAGCCATTTCGGTCAGTTCGTTTAAAGAGGCATTTGGCTATTTTACCCGAGAAACCAACCCTTACGAATACGCACGCTTGTGCAATAGCTACGCCAACGCCTTGACCAAATACCCAGAGGCCAAACTCACTGACAATTACGCCAAAGCGTTGGATTTTTACCGAGAAGCCCTCCAAATCCGCACAGCCGACGAGTATCCGTATGAGCGCACGCTGACGCTTTTGAATTTTCTGGAATCGGCCTGGTTGATGTCACTAACAGATGAGACACAACAACAAGCGCTCTTTGAAGAAATGACCCTCAACGCTGAAGAAATTCTAACCTTAGTAGAAGATCCAAAACTCTGCAAAGAAGCAGAAGAACACCTTCAACGCTTGGCAGTATTGAAGGAAAAGTTGTCCATAGCGTAAGAGCACTCCACAGCACTCTTTTTTTGTAAATTCATTCGACGTTCAATGCAGCACATACTCAATACTCATCAGTAAACTGTCTTATTTCAACAATCTATAAGACATCCTTCTCAAACACCAAAAGATTGAACCAAACAAAAAAGCCCAATAATGGTAATTGCATTTTTAAAGCCTTTTTTTTAGCTTTGTACAAAGTATTCCGATAACGGGCATTAATATTAATTTATAAATTATTAGGCATTCAACTTGCCCTCTCCTTCACAATACACTGATTATCAATTGATTAACCTAGAAAAGCTTTGATAATTGGGATATTTAGATGAACTTGTATAATTAAATATTTACAAAAACGAGTACCTAAAAGCTATTCAATAGCTTCTTAAAGAAAGTAATTTTTTTACAGAAGTAAAACACTATTTAATCACTTCAATATGAGGATAGTAACTAAATGAAAAAATTTACAGTAATAGATTTCTTTTGCGGTGCTGGAGGCTTTTCTGAGGGTTTCAAGCAGATGGGTTATGAGATTATATGTGGCTTTGACCATTGGAAACCTGCTGTAGATACGTTTAATCACAACTTTGGCTTGTGTTGTAATCCCAAGAATATTCTTGACTTTAAAAGTTCAATCGTTGAAATCGAAAATCTGCCAAACACGGATATTATTATTGGTAGCCCACCTTGTGTAAGTTTTTCAAGTTCTAACAAATCAGGTAATGCTGACAAGTCACTAGGAGTTGAACTAACAGAAACTTTTTTGAGAATTGTTGCTGTAAAAAAACATCAGCCTAATTCGGTTCTTAAGGCTTGGTTTATGGAGAATGTGGTAAACTCAAAAAGGTATTTACAGACAGCGTATACTTTTAAGGACTTAGGGCTTACTGATTGGGCGATTAAAAATAGAATTAGCCCTCTAAAGATTGCAATTGATTTATATGACAATACAACAATTATCAATTCAGCCGACTATGGGTCATTTCAGGCTAGAAAAAGAGTAATATCTGGCGAAATCATCAAGAAAGGGAAACTGATGATTCCAAAAACAACTCATTCAGAAAATGGTCAAGATGGTAAAGAAAAATATTTGACTATTGGAAAAATGAAGAAAAACTTCCCTCATCCCTTTTCTAAAAAAACAGAAAAATTAATTAACGACCCACAATATCAATTACAAATTCTGTCCTGCCCCCTGTCTTACGGTACCAGTTTAAAGTAGAGATTCTGATTTAGTTTTTCAAAGTTAGCAGGTGTTTGATATTTCAAGCAGGAATGTGGCCTGAGAAAATTATAGTTGCTGTGCCAGGTTGTCAACAGGTCGTTGATTTCCTCGAGAGAATAGAACCAATTCAAGTTCAGGCACTCCTTCCGAAGCGTTCCGTTGAGGCGTTCGATGATTCCGTTCTGGGTCGGCTTACCCGGTTGGATGAACTTGATTTCAACACCCCTGGCCGCTGCCCACCCAGCAAGCGCTTGGCTGATGAATTCCGCCGTTGTCGCAGCGGACATAGCGGGGAAACCCCTGATTTGGCCAATCCTGTCGAGGGTTTCCACCAGTTTGGGGGCGGTGATGCTGGCAGCTGCCTCCACCCAGAGGTCTTTTCTCGAGCACTCGTCCACCACGTTTATGATTCGCACGCTCTGCTGTTTGTCCCCCATCACCCACTCGCTCAGGAAGTCCATCGCCCAGCCTTCGTTGATTTTCTCTGGCGGTAGCAAACCCTCGAAGACCCGCTTGATGCGGGGCTTTTTTGGGTTCCTGTGCAGGCTTAGTCTTGCGCTCTGATAAAGCCGGTATGCACGGTGCCTGCCGATTCCTTCGCCTTGGTTCTTCAGGTAGGCCAACATCAGGCGGAAGCCCCATGCCGGGTGTTCCCGCCTAATCTGCTTCATCCTTTCCACCCACGGGCTACCTAATCGGTGGTCATGGCCGTCGATTTGCGCTCTTTCTGCTCATACGCTGTCGAGCGTCTCAGGCGCAGCCACTGGCAGATGCGGCGTTTGCTCAACCCGGCCTGTTTACCCTGTACATGACCCATCAGTTCCACCTTTGCTGCTGGTATGCTTCTTTTTAGAACTCCACCGCCTCGCTGACCACCTCGTGCTTGAGTTGCAGCTCGGCGTACATCTTTTTGAGGCGGAGGTTTTCCTGTTCGAGTTCCTTGAGCCGGCGCTTGTCCTCGTGCTGTTCCGTCTCTGCCTCGTTCTTCCACTTGTAGAACGTGGCTGGGCTTATTTGGTGTTCTTCGCACAGTGCCTCTACTGTCTTGGCTCCTTTCAGGTAGCTGTCCAGTATGGCTCTGCGCTGGCTCTCGTTGAATCTGCTCTTTCGCATGGTGCTTGTTTTAAGTGTGAAAATAATTGTTGTCCATTATTTCTCTACTTATTTTTGGCACCGCTCTCTGGGGGTAGGACAGTTGTAAACCTTGAGTCATTCAATTCTATATCTAAATTAAAACTCAATAATATTCCAGTCTTTAAACTATTTGAAAACATTATTCTTTTTGACTGTGAAGATAGAGAGTAAAGATTTAATCAATTCAATCTTCAAAATTTGCAGAATTTAAATCAAAGACATGGAACAAGTTTTAAAAATTTTATAATAATTACCTTCAGCAATAGTTCTAATTCAATAAGTTCATTCCGAAATAAACTTGATTTAATTAATGAACGATTTAAAACTCCAACCACATCTTCTTACACAATTCTTAACTCAGAAATAGATTTTCTTCTCAATAGAAAAGAAAAAGCACAACTATCAATTGAATTTTATGGACACGAATCATCAATCTTCTGGGATCAATTCATTTTAGAATCAAAAATCACAGGACTATATGAACTAAGATCAATTAAGCTGATGAATATTTATTCGATTTGCTTTAATGAAGAAATTAAAAATTATATCCTTAATGATTTATTCTCAAATGAAGAGAAATCAGAGTTGCTTTCATACAATAATAATAATACTATGTCCTGCCCCTGTCTTACGGTACCAGTTTAAAGTAGAGATTCTGATTTAGTTTTTCAAAGTTAGCAGGTGTTTGATATTTCAAGCAGGAATGTGGCCTGAGAAAATTATAGTTGCTGTGCCAGGTTGTCAACAGGTCGTTGATTTCCTCGAGAGAATAGAACCAATTCAAGTTCAGGCACTCCTTCCGAAGCGTTCCGTTGAGGCGTTCGATGATTCCGTTCTGGGTCGGCTTACCCGGTTGGATGAACTTGATTTCAACACCCCTGGCCGCTGCCCACCCAGCAAGCGCTTGGCTGATGAATTCGAGTGATTGTCGCAGCGGACATAGCGGGGGAAACCCCTGATTTGGCCAATCCTGTCGAGGGTTTCCACCAGTTTGGGGGCGGTGATGCTGGCAGCTGCCTCCACCCAGAGGTCTTTTCTCGAGCACTCGTCCACCACGTTTATGATTCGCACGCTCTGCTGTTTGTCCCCCATCACCCACTCGCTCCAGGAAGTCCATCGCCCAACCTTCGTTGATTTTCTCTGGCGGTAGCAAACCTCGAAGACCCGCTTGATGCGGGGCTTTTTTGAAGTTCCTGTGCAGGCTTAGTCTTGCGCTCTGATAAAGCCGGTATGCACGGTGCCTGCCGATTCCTTCGCCTTGGTTCTTCAGGTAGGCCAACATCAGGCGGAAGCCCCATGCCGGGTGTTCCCGCCTAATCTGCTTCATCCTTTCCACCTGAAAGTGGCCAAGACGGTGGTCATGGCCGTCGATTTGCGCTCTTTCTGCTCATACGCTGTCGAGCGTCTCAGGCGCAACCACTGGCGAGATGCGGCGTTTGCTCAACCCGGCCTGTTTACCCTGTACATGACCCATCAGTTCCACCTTTGCTGCTGGAGTTCTTCTTTTTAGGAACTCCACCGCCTCGCTGACCACCTCGTGCTTGAGTTGCAGCTCGGCGTACATCTTTGAGGCGGAGGTTTTCCTGTTCGAGTTCCTTGAGCCGGCGCTTGTCCTCGTGCTGTTCCGTCTCTGCCTCGTTCTTCCACTTGTAGAACGTGGCTGGGCTTATTTGGTGTTCTTCGCACAGTGCCTCTACTGTCTTGGCTCCTTTCAGGTAGCTGTCCAGTATGGCTCTGCGCTGGCTCTCGTTGAATCTGCTCTTTCGCATGGTGCTTGTTTTAAGTGTGAAAATAATTGTTGTCCATTATTTCTCTACTTATTTTTGGCACCGCTCTCTGGGGGTAGGACAACTAAACAAGCTATACTTCAACTAAGAGATGAAGATATTGAAAACTTAAAACTGTCCTACCCCCCCAGAGAGCGGTGCCAAAAATAAGTAGAGAAATAATGGACAACAATTATTTTCACACTTAAAACAAGCACCATGCGAAAGAGCAGATTCAACGAGAGCCAGCGCAGAGCCATACTGGACAGCTACCTGAAAGGAGCCAAGACAGTAGAGGCACTGTGCGAAGAACACCAAATAAGCCCAGCCACGTTCTACAAGTGGAAGAACGAGGCAGAGACGGAACAGCACGAGGACAAGCGCCGGCTCAAGGAACTCGAACAGGAAAACCTCCGCCTCAAAAAGATGTACGCCGAGCTGCAACTCAAGCACGAGGTGGTCAGCGAGGCGGTGGAGTTCCTAAAAAAAGAAGCACCAGCTACCGAGCAAAGGTGGAACTGATGGGTCATGTACAGGGTAAACAGGCCGGGTTGAGCAAACGCCGCATCTGCCAGTGGCTGCGCCTGAGACGCTCGACAGCGTATGAGCAGAAAGAGCGCAAATCGACGGCCATGACCACCGATTGGAGAAGCAACCACAGGAAAGGATGAAGCAGATTAGGCGGGAACACCCGGCATGGGGCTTCCGCCTGATGTTGGCCTACCTGAAGAACCAAGGCGAAGGAATCGGCAGGCACCGTGCATACCGGCTTTATCAGAGCGCAAGACTAAGCCTGCACAGGAACCCAAAAAAATCCGCATCAAGCGGGTCTTCGAGGGTTTGCTACCGCCAGAGAAAATCAACGAAGGCTGGGCGATGGACTTCCTGAGCGAGTGGGTGATGGGGGACAAACAGCAGAGCGTGCGAATCATAAACGTGGTGGACGAGTGCTCGAGAAAAGACCTCTGGGTGGAGGCAGCTGCCAGCATCACCGCCCCCAAACTGGTGGAAACCCTCGACAGGATTGGCCAAATCAGGGGTTTCCCCCGCTATGTCCGCTGCGACAACGGCACTCGAATTCATCAGCCAAGCGCTTGCTGGGTGGGCAGCGGCCAGGGGTGTTGAAATCAAGTTCATCCAACCGGGTAAGCCGACCCAGAACGGAATCATCGAACGCCTCAACGGAACGCTTCGGAAGGAGTGCCTGAACTTGAATTGGTTCTATTCTCTCGAGGAAATCAACGACCTGTTGACAACCTGGCACAGCAACTATAATTTTCTCAGGCCACATTCCTGCTTGAAATATCAAACACCTGCTAACTTTGAAAAACTAAATCAGAATCTCTACTTTAAACTGGTACCGTAAGACAGGGGGCAGGACACATTTCACTTCAAAAATAGTTGGATTAACCCCCAAAGTGAATCAATTGCTCCGCTCAGTAAACGGGTATTTATTGAATTATGCGAATATCTTAAAATCCCAAAAATCTACTTTATTATCATTCAGAGAATTCGCAATTCCAATAAACAATCTAGTCGTCAAAGTACAAGGCAAATGAATCAACTATTGAAAGATTTATTTAATGACGGCTGTTTTGATACCGATAGAAATCCAAAAGAAATAATCAATAATAGATTGGATTACTATAAGGCAAATCATCCATTAGATGAACTCGGAATTGATGAAAATCATTTAGCGGCTAATTTAGTAGCACTTGTTGAACTCATACAACCAGAGCTAAATCTAATCGAACTTGAAACCATTGAAAAAACAAGCAATGAGTAAAATTTTAAATAAAAGAAATTCCTTAGAGCGTTTTATTCTAGAACAGACATTGGGTCCGGGAATAAACGGATATAGATTTGTGGATTCAGAAAATGAAGAGCTCGTTACTAAGTCGCTCATCAAAGAAGAGCCAATAAATTATACCTCTGAGATTTTGGATATTGTACCTGCTGCAATTTACAGTACAGGAATTTTATTCCCTGAAGATAAAAGTGGTACTTGTAAAGAAGGAATTTCTCTAGATAATAACGAGCAAACCGATCAAAAGGATGATGCTGATGAACAAGACTCTCAAAATAATAGTTCTGAAGATATAGAAGCAACAGAATCAATTGAATTAAATCAAATGTTTCCCAGAACAATGGGCTTAACTTGTTGCTTAGATGAAAGTTTTTTAAGTAAAAAAACGATAGAGTTCAAGGTTAATCTTCGTTACTATCAAAAATTAAAACAAGATAAAGAAGGTAAATTTAATAGTAAATACGGGCTTCTATGTGAAGTAAATCACGAAGAAATTCAAAATTTCATAGCCAAGTATGAGCTTAATTCTTTTAGAATAACAACAATCAATGAAAACCATTTTCTGTTATTATCTAAACTATCATCCGAAGAAATAACTCAAACAAAAACAAAAATCAGAGAAATACAAAAACAAATTGCTGAAAGACTTCTTGATTTGGCTTCTTCCATTTCAACAATCACCCAACTAACAAAAGCTTCTTGTTATTTAAGTAATCTGAAGTCATCTATTTATTACGAGCTAAAAAATAGCATCACGAATGATGAGACCAGAAAAAAACTTTATGAAGTAACACAAAAAATAGAACTAACAGAAAGCATTACAGATCATTTCAGAAACTTGTTAGATGTCTTTTCTGGTGGATATGGTTTATGGCAATCAACACCAGTTGAGAGAACCATAAAATTAGAAAACATAAACTTCCCGAATGAATCTAGAAAAATATCTTATTTACACAATAAATCTGTTGAAGAAGTCAATATTAGAGTAATCAAAGAAGATGGTTCATCTTCTTCTGGCTTAAAAGATATCTTCCGATTTGATTTAGATGACAATAAAGAGGACTACGCCTCATTATCTGCAAACGTTCAATTAAGCAGGGATTCTAGAAAAAAAAGCGACAAAATATTTCTTAAGGTACAGCTGTTAAATACAAGTGTTGCATTTGACGAAGCAAAACAAAATGACAATAGGTATTATTCAACATTTAATGAGTTAGTAAATCAAAAATCATTTTTCGGAGTCAAACTTTCTGTAAAATCTGAATATTTAGTACCATATAGCAATCACGAATATTTCCAAGAAAAAGATAATACATACTCCGAAGACACAACAACAGCGTTCATTTATGATCAGTTTAAAGATTTTGCTATTGGTCACGGGTGTTCCGTTAAGTGGAGTAAGCAAGGAGAGCCTTTAATGGTAGAAACAGAGTATTTGCCAAATTGCGAAACTCCGGATATAGACCCAATACCTAGAAATAAAAGCAGAGATGCTGTAAATAATGATGAGGAAGGTTTTTTATCTCCCTTATATTTAGAAAATTCAAAATCTCAAGAATTTAAATGGCTATCGGTTTTTTCGGATTCTACTGATACCGAAATTATAAAAGGTCTTAATGATTTTGTCGATTCCTACGGGAGTTGGATTGAGCTAAAAAGACAGGATGAAAAATATCAAGGCATTTATTCAGGCATTGCAAAACAAGAGTTAGACAAATGCGAAAGTGATTATCTGAGAATGAAGAAAAATATCCAAGATTTTCTTTCAGGTGATAACAATAAAGAAAAACTTGTTTCATTTCGATTGATGAATGCTGCTATGTTTATGCAGTTATGGCATTCAGTTAAAGCAAGAGATGGTAAAGTGATACCTTTAATGAATCAAGAAGATTTTAGTTGTTTTAATTCAGAATTTTATAAAAAAGCAGATGATAAATTATTTCCTCCTTATACCCAGCCTGCTGGATGGAGAGCATTTCAGCTTGCCTTTATTCTGTTAAACTTAGATGGAATATTCAAACCCGAAGACGATACAAACTGGGATAAAAGAAATAATTGGGTTGATTTAGTTTGGTTCCCAACAGGTGGTGGTAAAACCGAAGCTTATCTTGGTTTAATTGCTCTTACTATAATCAATCGCAGAAAAGAGTATAAAGAAATAGGTGGTGGAACTGCAACTATAATGCGATATACACTTCGATTGCTAACGATGCAACAATTCCAAAGAGCAACTTTAGTTATTATGGCGTTGGAGTTAATCAGAAGATGGGATAATTATGAACTAGGTAACGAGCCAATAAATATTGGCTTGTGGGTTGGTGATAATTCTTTACCAAATAAAATTGATGATTTAGTTATTGAATATGAAAACCTTAAGAATGGCAGAAGCAATAAAATTCCTTTCTCAACTTGTCCTTGGTGTAACTCAAAATTGAACCCAATTACAACAGGCACAAGAGTAACAGATACAAATGACACCTATAATTTTAATAGAGTTCATCTTTATTGTGATAATACTAAATGCAACTTTTCAGAACCTGATTTCTTTGAAGAAGATAATCTTAAAGGAGCTATTCCTGTAAATCTATGTGATGAAACCATTTATCAACACCCACCAGCATTACTTTTTGGTACAGTTGACAAGTTTGCTCAATTAGCCCATAAAGTAAATGGTCAAAATAATGGAAGGAATTCTGATTCAAGGAGAATTTTTGGAACAGGGAATTGGGAAGCGGGAAAACCTCAAGACGGTTATTTACCGCCTGATTTAATAATTCAGGATGAGTTGCATTTATTACTTGGGCCTCTTGGTTCTGCTGTTGCATTATTTGAATCAGCAGTTGATCAGCTTTGTAGGAGAGAAGATGGAACTAGACCGAAAATAATTTCATCGACCGCAACCACAAGAAATACACAATTGCAAATTGCAGCACTCTTCGATAGAAAAGTAAATCTTTTCCCAAAACCTGGAGTTGAATGTGACGATTCCTTCTTTGCTTTTTATAAAAGACGATTTAAAAGTATTGATGACAAAACGCCTGAATATCTCTCTAAAAGAAAATACATCGGTGTTTTGCCAACGGGAAGAACTCAGATTTGGATGCAGATGAGATTGGCTGCAATAATAATGACCCATAGAGCCATTTTTGAGTTGAAGGAATTGGGAGAAAAGCATCCGATTGAATTTGAGTCTTACAAGGACTTCGAAAAAGCAATGGATTATTATCACACTACAATATCTTATTTCAACAGTCTTAAAGAAGTCGGAAAAACTCAATCCCAAGTTCAAACTTATATTTTGAAGGAATTAAGAAGAGTGTTTTCAAGGGTTGTTAGACCACAAAAGCTAATGCATTCACTCTATACATATGGCCCAATTCAAGAATCTGAATTAACAGGAAGGCTTTCAGGTGAAGAAGTTAAAAATGAACTAAAAAGTGTTGAAACTAAATGGGAAGCGAATAAACGCTTCGCAAGAAGCGAAAATAACGAATTGGTTAGAGGCAAAGTTCCTCCAGAATTCGTTGTTGCAACCAATATGATTTCTGTTGGTATTGACGTTTCAAGATTCAATACCATAGTTATGAATTCTATGCCTCGTAATACAGCTGAATATATTCAGGCAAGTAGTCGTGTTGCAAGGAATGATTACGGACTTGTTTTAACGGTTCACCATCCATTCAGGGCTAGAGATATTTCTCACTATGAAAAATTCATTGAGTTTCACGAAAAGATGTATAGCTACGTTGAGCCTATTTCAATAACTCCATTTACACAAAAAGCTGTAGAAAGATATATGGGCTTGTACTTAGCAACAATGCTACGTCATAGAACAAGATTTACTGAACGTCTTTCTGCAAGTGATATTTCTACAATTTCAGAAGTAGAACTATCAGATATAATTTCTGAATTGACTGACTACTTTGAAGAACGAAAAGGCAGAATGAACAATTATGACAAATTGATTAGCAATCTTCTTAAAGATGAAAATGTTGAACAAATAAAAAGATGGATTCAAGAGGCAATTTCTGAATGGAAAATACTGAGTGATGAATTAGACAAAACAACTGACTTAGTTTTCAATAACAAAAAGAATTTACCAAATCAAACAAGAAAACAAGAACAGCTTTATGTCGATATTGAAGAATATGAAGGAAATATCCATAGTAAAAAATGGCAAGTTCCTATGTCATTGAGGGTAATTGAACCAGAAGCAGCAATTAAAATAAATTCGATTTAAGATGAAGGTATTAAAACAAAATCAATATAATCAAGGAGTTGGAAAGTATAAATTACTTTCTTCAACCTCAGGCGTTGGTTCAATTATTACAACAAAGCTTGGCTCATATGTTTTAATTTCAGACATTAATAAATGGAGATTTATAAAATGGGCAAATTCTAAGATTGGAATTATCAGGACTAACTATACTGATGATAGAAAGGTGTTCGAATTAAGCAAGTCAGAAATTTCAAATAGAGGATTAGAATTTATAGATGATTTGAGATTTATCAAGTTCATTAAATCAGAGAAAAACCTTGAAAACCTAGTCTGTTTAATTGGTATACCCCATATGGCCTTGAATGAATCTTTCAACACTCCAAACTGGAAAAATCATCCAATCAGAACTGCTTTACAAAATACAGGAGAACAATATGAAGGGGTCTCAAGCCATTATATGATTAATGGTACTCATTTCCCAAAATGGTTTAAAAACTCTGATGGTGAGTTAAAATTGATTCGAGAATGGTTTACAATTTGGGAAAAAGAGTGTCGAAAATATCCTGACACTCTAAAACTCGATAATTTTGCTCCGCCCAGAGATGCTTCAAGTAAAAAAGCATTTATACGTGAATTGAATTCAAAAAATGAAGATGGAAATCCTATTAAAATTAGAGAATACAAAACTCTTGAACAGACTAACTTGATTTTAATTTGTCCGAACGGTCACCTTTCAGATATTCCTTGGAGTAATTATTTGCATTGGAAAACATTGAAATTAACACAAGGTTCAAAAGTTGAAGAAAATGGTGAGAATTTGTTTGAAATCGGACCTTGTTGCACAAATCCCAATTTAATTTGGACTGAAAGCAAAACAAAATCTGAAGGCTATGGAAGCATTTTTATTCACTGTAACTCTTGCGGCACTGGTGATGGTGGTCGTAAGAATGGAAAGGCATTAAATGATTACAAGAGTTTTCCTAAAATAAACCTTGAAGGTATAAATAGTTTAAAGCCAAATTGTAGGGGTCAAAAACCTTGGGAATTAGATATTGACAATCCCTCGCTTATCCCTTACGAAAATTGTTTTAAAAAGACAGGAAATAATATTCGTGAAGAAATGCAAGTAGCTTTAGTTACAGCCAACAACGTTTACTATGCGAATGGCTTTTCAAGCCTTTTTATTCCTATGCACATAGCCGAAAATAAACCTAAAGAGCTCATAGAAGCGCTAAACATTCTTGAAAAGAAGTATACTAAATATTTTGAACGAACTGCAATAACTCGGAACGAATACTGGAGCACAAAATTTGATTTCAATGACTTTTTGATTGATAATGATATAAATCCTGAAAATGAGGCTGTATTTAAGAACCAATTAGAGTCAGAGTTTTTAAATAATGCAACTGATATTGGTAATAATGATAAACACGAAGAATACAGGTGGCAAGAATACCGATGTTTTTCAACCCATTCATCATTGCCGAATATTACAGAGAACAAAGGGTTACGTTTTAAAGAAATATTGCTACCTAGCGAGTTAAGAAATTTCTTTAAAAAGATTCAGCAGGTAGAAGAATTAAAAGTAACTAACGTACAATTGGATTTTACAAGAGTCAAACCAAAAGAACGTATTGTAGTAAATGGCGAGGTACAAGAATCTTCAAGTGGTCAAAATATATTTTCTATTGACTCTAAAGACTTATTTACTCTGCCGGCAAATGAAACGCTAGGAGAAGGCCTTTTCTTTGAATTCTCAATTGACAAAATTGATAATTGGGTATCTGAAAATATAAGTGAATTAGAAAATCGATTTGGTAAATACCTTAATGCAATTCCAGATTCAAATAGTCAAGGGCTTAGCTCCAAAATGAAAATTTATAATAACAAATACAAACACTTTTTAATTCATTCCTTCTCGCATATGATGATGAGAGAGTTAGAATTTTCTTGTGGTTATCCAACAGCAAGTTTAAAAGAAAGACTATACATTTCAACGAACCCTGAAAAGCAAATGTCAGGTCTACTAATCTATACAGCAGAAGGGGCTGAAGGAAGTATGGGGGGATTGGTTTCACAAGGAGAACCTGAAAAAATTCTTGAGATCATTAAAAAAGGTCTCGAAAGATCAATTACTTGTTCTTCTGACCCATTGTGTTGGGAGTCTGAAGGACAAGGAATATTTGACTTAAATTTATCTGCTTGTTTCTCTTGCTCTTTAGTAGCAGAAACAGCTTGCGAAGAAATGAATTTAGGGTTAGATAGACGAGTATTAGTTGATGAAAAATTTGGATACTTTTCCCTACTATTTTCAGAGTAAAATTCAAGATGAATTAGAGTAAGTACTTGAACACATTTAGTTTATATTATTCAGCAAGCACTTTCAAGCATAAGCATTTGTTTATCAGTATTTTACGATTAACAAACAACGGTTAACTAATAACTCTTAGGTACTTAAAATTTACAATTTTGAACTGATAATGAATTTTACTCAGTATTCTTTCATCATACAGTCTCTGTATTTCAAGATTTTACACAACTAAACAAATTTGCACCCTCATGCCCCTTCATTCACCAAGATAATCTTGCCAATATGGTGGCTGCTTTCCATCAGGGCGTGTGCTTGGCTGGCTTCGGCAAGAGGAAAGGTGGCGTAAACCAATGATTTGAACTGTCCATGTTGGAGCAATGGCCATACCTGTTGCTGTACTTCGGCTGCTAAGGCTGCTTTAAAAGCTATTTCCCTGCTCCGTAGCGTGCTGCCTGTCACGGTGATTCGCTTGAGCATCATTTTCATGATGGGCAGCACTACTTCGTTACCCTGCATGGCATTGATATAGACCAAGCGGCCATCGGGGCGCAGTATAGAGAGGTTTTTACCAAAATACTCCCCTCCTACCATGTCTAATATCACATCTACGCCTGTGCTGGCTACTACCTGCTCAAAATCAGTGGTTTTGTAGTTAATGTATTGATCGGCGCCCAAGTCGAGACAAGCTTGGCCCTTGTCATCGGAGCCGACTGTTACGATGACCTCAGCGCCAAAAGCCTTGGCCAGTTGGATAGCCGTAACACCAATGCCACTACTACCACCGTGTACCAATAAGGTTTCGCCAGCTTTGAGTTGTCCTCGCTGAAACACGTTATGCCAAACGGTAAAGACCGTTTCGG
This sequence comes from Spirosomataceae bacterium, assembly GCA_046329195.1. Lineage (GTDB taxonomy): Bacteria > Bacteroidota > Bacteroidia > Cytophagales > Spirosomataceae > JAXLVB01. Next base: position 2,429,119 of record JAXLVB010000002.1, read on the forward strand.
GCAGGCCAGCAGCTTCACTAAAACTAACTCCTGACGGAATAGCCAAGCACTGACCTGCGGGTGCTGCCACCATTTCGGCATAGCCACCGCCTGCCAATAAGGCACAAACGGCATCGCCCACCTTCCATTGCGTCACGTTGGCGCCACAGTCCACCACAACTCCAGCCACTTCTAAGCCCAAGATGTCTGGTGGAGCACCCGCCGGAGCAGGGTATCGGCCCTGCCGTTGCATAATGTCGGGGCGGTTTACGCCAGCAGCTTTTACGTGGATTAACACCTCCTCGGCACCACAAACGGGTGTGGGGCGTTCTCGTACTTGCAAAACGGAGGGGTCGCCATACGAGGTAACAACTACTGCTTTCATGTTCAACGGTTTTCTACTTCTCGCCTCCCATTTGCACCATGAGGCTTTTATTTTTCTTTTGCAACAAGCTGTTGAGTTTAGGGAGGTTTACTTTAAGCAAATTATCATACGAGGTCTGTACTTGTTGGAGCCGCTCGTTGAGCAGCTGAAACACTTCTTGTTGCTGGTTAGTAGGCTTAAAATCCGCTCCGTTAGAGCCAATATCGCTCGCCAAAGCCGATAGCCGCTCAAACACCTGCACCGGATTGCGAAAGGCATCTTCTCGGGCTCCAGTCAGGTTCACATCGTATAACTGCGCCGACAGGTTAGTGGCCTGCTTCTCAAACTCTTGTGCTACGGGTAGCAGTTTTTTATCAGTAAGTTGGGGAAGTATCTCGCCTATCTGCTTGCGGTATTCTTCTAAGCTATTAATCATCCGAACCGCCTGATTCATCGCATCCCGAATCTTCAAACTAAAAGCCACTTGTGCCTCAATATCGGCCTGAGTCCCCACAGAATACGGGTCCTTTATCAGGGCGAAAGGTTGGGTAAAGGTTCGTCCATCTACTTCGATGCTTGCGGTATAGTTGCCCGGTACTGCCTTGGGACCCAATTGTCCCATCATCAAATCCAAGTCCCATGTCACCAGAGGACGTGTACCTTCTTTATCAAACGTCACCCAATTTTTGCCGGGAGGCAAGGTACGGAGTTTGGGCTTTTCAGGGGCTTCGTGACGCAAATCCCAAAAGAGGCGATTAATCCCTTTTTTGTTATTTACTTCAAGTGTACGAATAGGCTGTCCATCTTTCAAGATTTTGATTTTGAGCGATTTAGCTAATGTATCTTTCAAGAAAACATGCAATGGCACGCCATACGGCACATTCTGTCCATCCGAAAAGCTACGTGCAGTATGTTCGTTCTCCGTATCTTGAAAACGGTACGAATTCCGTACAGGCAGCAGGGCCACTGCTTCGGTAGGGGGTTGACTTAAATAGGATCTTACAGCTGCCAAATCATCTAAAATCCAGAAGCCTCGCCCATAAGTTGCTACCACCAAATCATCAAAATTTTTCTGGATTTCGAGCCAATAGACGGGTGCGGGTGGCATGTTGAGTTTGAGCGAAGTCCATGTTTTGCCCTCGTCGGGCGACACGTACAGACAATTGTCCGTACCTGCATAAAGCATTCCCTTTTGCTTAGGGTCTTCTTTGACCACGTGTACAAAACTCAATCGGCTTTTAGGAATACCGTCACTGATTTTTTTCCAGGTTTTCCCATAATCTGTTGTTTTAAAAATGTAAGGGTCAAAATCGCCCATTTGGTGCAGGTCCACGCTGATGTAGGCCATACCCGCCTCAAACCGAGAAGGTTCGATGTTAGCAATAGTACCCCAAGGAGGCATGTTGATATTTTTGGTCAGATTTTCCCAGTTTTTGCCTCCATCTCGGCTGAGTTGTACTTGGCCGTCGTTGGTACCTACCCAAATCAAGTCTTTCTGGATGGGTGATTCTTCAATGGCAAACAGCACACAGCCGTCAAACGTCATCAGGTTGTCAATGGCTACGCCGCCAGAGCTTTGCTGGTGGCTCTTGTCGTTGGTCGTTAAGTCGGGGCTAATTACTTGCCAACTTTGTCCAAAATCATCGGATTTATGGACAAACTGACTACCCACATACACCCGATGTGGAGTGTGTGGTGAAAAACTAAGCGGAAAATTCCAATGCCAACGATACCGCAACTCACCAGGTTTCCAGCCATAAGCAGCCTCGGGCCAAACCCGCACGTCACGAGCATGACCTGTTCGGCGGTCGTACACGTCTAGGCCACCATCATAGCAACCTGAAAACACGATGTTACTATCAAAAGGGTCGGGTTTGGCAAAACCACTCTCGCAGCCACCTACGCTTTTCCAAAGGCTTAGCGGAAAGCCTCCACCTGCCAAGTTTTGACTGGGGGCCATGTACGAATACCCATCTTGACGATTACCATAGACATGATACGGCACGTCGTTGTCCACCGCCACGTGGTACATTTGGGCAATGGGCAATACCACCGACTGAAACGTCTTGCCTCGGTTGAGGGTAATGCTGGCACAACCGTCGTGAGCCACCATGTAGCGGTTTGGGTTTATAGGGTCAAACCACATGTCGTGATTGTCACCACCAGCACTCCAGCCGGGTCTGGGGTCCCAAGTCTTGCCACCATCAAACGAGTGCCCAAAGCGAACACAGGTATAGAAAATCTCATTAGGGTTATCGGGCATTACGGCAATCCGAGTGTAATAGGGAGCTCGTTCGGCCATGCTGTGGTCGTTGGACATCAGTTTCCACGACTCGCCACCATCTTCGGAGCGATACAAGGCAGGGCTACTGGCTTCAAACAAGGCATATACTACCTTAGGATTGCTGGGTGCTACGGCTACGGCCACTTTACCAACAGGGGTATTAGCTCCACCGGGTAACCCCTTGACGTTGAGTGGCTCCCACGTAGTACCTCCATCTTTAGAACGGTAAATTCCACCGCCTGCACCACCACTGTTCAGCCCCCATGTATTGATGCTAACTTGCCACATGGCCGCATACAAAATAGAAGGATTGGTAGGGTCAATAGCCAAGTCCGCAGCGCCTGTTTGGTCGTTCACAAACAGAACTCGCTCCCACGTAGTGCCCCCGTCTTGAGTTCGATATACCCCCCTTTCGGCTTGTGGACCGTACAGATGCCCCATTGCGCAGGCATAAACAATATTGGGGTTAGTAGGATGTACAACTACTCGGCCAATGCGGCCTGTCAGTTCGAGGCCTTTATTTTTCCATGTTTTTCCAGCATCGGTTGACTTATAAATGCCATTGCCCAAGGAGTGTGCTGGGCGTATCACAAAAGTTTCGCCTGTACCAGCCCAGACTTGCTTAGGGTCTGAGGGAGCCAGAGCCAGTGAGCCAATAGACGATACTTCTTGGTCATCAAAAATCGGTCGCCACGATACCCCACCATCTTCGGTTTTGAAAATACCACCCGAAGCCGCCCCAATGTACGTTACCTGCGGATTGCCCGGCTCGCCCGCAATAGCAATGGCTCGGTTTCCGTCGGGGCCAATGTGCCGATACTTGAGTTGATTTAAAGCAGACGGGTTGATTTGCGCCCACACAGTGAGGGAGCAAAGCCATAGAAATATAAGATAACGCATAGCAAAGTGGGTTAAGGATATAGTATCTGCTAAGATAAAAAGAATAGTGTTCAGTACATACTTGTTATGGGTTAATCGTTGTTGGATTACCATAAGACGCTCCTAATCAACACCATACAATCCAGAGATTGCAAACCATTCGCCTTGGCTAAGGCATTCTCAAATCACCTGAAAACCATGCACATACGGGTCTTCGTCATCAAAGATGATATGGTTGTAGCCATGAATGATTGCCCAACCCTCAATGCTGGGTACAATGGCGGTTTGTCCTGTACCAAAAGCATCTGGAATCACTTCTTCAACTCGACCGATGAACTTAGAACCGATGATACTTTCGTGAATAAAAGCCTCTCCTTGTTGTAGTTGGCCTTTGGCAAAACGCTGCGCTAACCGAGCCGAAGTACCCGTACCACATGGCGATCGGTCAATGGCTTTGTCGCCATAAAAAACCGCATTTCGCCCCGATGAGGTAGGGTCAAGGGGCTCGCCAGTCCATTGAATATGGCTGAGTCCATTGATTGTAGCGTTTTCAGGATGGACAAACGTATATTTCTCATTCATGCGCTGACGCATTACTCTAGCCCAAGCAATGAGTTGCTCGGCCTTGAAGTGCTGAAGCCCCGAAAAGTTGGCTTGAGGTTCTACAATCGCATAAAAATTTCCACCATAAGCTACATCCACCATCAGTTCGCCTAGATCGGGACATTCTACGCTCAGGTTTGCGGCGGCTAAATACGATTTTACGTTCGTAATTTTCACCGATTTTACCTTCTTGCCTTCTTGCTTATACTCAGCAATCACCAACCCTGCGGGCACTTCTAGGCGCAAAACCCCTTCCGTTTTGGGCGTAACCAGCCCCTCTTCTATCGCTACGGTCACTGTGCCAATGGTGCCATGACCGCACATCGGCAAGCAGCCTGACGTTTCGATAAACAAGATGCCGACATCGTTGGCAGGGTCAGTGGGTGGATAGAGAATACTACCGGACATCATGTCGTGGCCACGGGGTTCAAACATAAGCCCTTGCCGAATCCAATCAAATTCTCGCAAGAAATGCTGGCGTTTTTCACTCATGGTTGCCCCCACCAAGTGTGGAATGCTCCCACCCGTTACTACCCGCACCGGATTGCCGCAAGTGTGGGCATCAATACAAAAGAAAGATTTTTTAGCCAATGGAATAAAAGATGATTTTTCACAAAAATAGCGAATAAGTACCATCTATCGAACACCTCTAAGCCACTACCTAACCGTATAATAAGTCAGTGTTTAGAAAAAGAGTGGTTTCGATAATTTTTATAGTATTTTCGAGAAAAAATAGCACGAAACTATGTATTACCTTACCCAAAGTCTCCATCGTAACGCCCAAATTGCGGGCAATAAACTATCCACAATTTATTTGAACCGCCAACGCACTTGGGTCGAAACCAAGGACCGAGTGGCTCGGTTAGCGGGGGCATTACATTCGTTAGACATTAAGCCCGACGACCGAGTCGCTATTTTGGCACTCAATTCGGACCGTTACTTGGAATATTACTTTGCCACTTGGTGGGCGGGTGCTGCGGTAGTACCGATGAATGTGCGCTGGTCGGTGGCCGAAAACGCCTATTCGTTGAGAGATTCTGGTGCCGAAGTGCTGTTGGTGGACGATGTTTTTGCCAAAATGGTTCCTGCCATTCGTCCCGAATGTCCAGCGCTCAAGCACGTGGTTTTTACAGGAGAAGGAACCCTGCCTGAAGGAATGCTCGACTATGAAACCTTGGTTGCTTCGGCGCAATCGGTGGACGACGCCTATCGCCACGACAAGCAACTGGCAGGTATTTTTTATACGGGCGGCACCACGGGTTTTCCGAAAGGAGCCATGCTCACACACCAAAGTATGCTATCGAGTGCGTATGCGGTAGGGATGGAGATGAAAGCCAACGCCGACTGCCGTTACTTGCACGCCGCACCGATGTTTCACCTGGCCGATGGTGCAGGTAGCAATGCTATCTCTATCGTGGGTGCAGCACACGTAATGGTACCGATGTTTACACCCGACGGGGTGCTCAACATCATTCAAACGCATCGGGTGACGCATTCGGTGCTGGTGCCAACCATGATTAAGATGATTATTGACCTACCGACGTTTGGCCAATACGATGTTTCGTCTATGAAAACAATTCTCTATGGAGCTTCGCCTATTGCCGAAAGTACGCTGATTGAAGCCATGCAGAAGTTTCCTAACACTCAATTTATGCAAGGATATGGGCAAACGGAGCTGTCGCCCATTGTGACGATTTTACCTGCCGAATACCACGTGTTAGAAGGGGAGAAAGCTGGAAAGCTCCGTTCGGCAGGTCGAGCTACCTACTGTGCTCAGGTGACGGTTCGGGACGAAGATGGCAACGAAGTGCCGCAAGGGCACATAGGCGAAATTGCCGTAAAGGGCCCTAACATGATGCTCGGTTATTGGAACAAGCCCGAGGAGTCGGCCAAGGTACTCAAAGGCGGTTGGCTTTACACCGGCGATGGGGGCTATATGGATGCCGACGGGTTTGTATTTATTGTGGACCGCATGAAAGACATGATTGTAACAGGCGGCGAAAACGTGTACTCTACCGAGGTCGAAAATGCGCTCATGGCTCATCCTGCGGTAAGTCAGGCGGTAGTGATTGGGATTCCAAGCGACGAATGGGGGGAGGCGGTCCATGCCTTCGTCATTCTAAGACCCGATGTACAAACTATTGAAAACGAACTAATTGAACATTGCAAAAGCCTCATTGCCAACTACAAATGTCCTCGAAGTATTACTTTTCGTAACGAACCCTTTCCCTTGTCTGGTGCTGGAAAAATCTTGAAACGTGAATTACGAGCTCCCTTTTGGGAAGGAAAAACTCGAATGGTGAATTAAGAAATCACGGGCAAGTATTTAGACAGGGCTGCCTCAACGTGAGACCATTTCATCATCGGAGGGGATTATTCGGTGGGCGCTTCGCCGAGGGTTCTCCAGTCGAGATCTTCTTCTTCAATTAAATGAGCTAAACAAAAAGGGTATTCTCCCAATAAAAAAAATTCGTCATCCCAGTCAGTGAATATCCAGCGCTTATTGGGTTCAGCAATTAAGATTTTTTTTATGTCTGTAAATACCCATACCAATTGTAAAACACCAAAATCCAATAAGCGATTTGCTTTTTTAGTGTAATAGTTAAGGTCATTTCCAAAATCAGCCGCTTCTCCTTTAATATCCACTTCAATGACCAGCAACGGTGGAAAATCAGTGTAATTAGGTGTAAGTGCTTTTTTTAGAAACTTACTTTTCTCAAAAACTAAAATATCATTGGATAGATTGCTGTTTTTGGCTAAATGAAGCCCTGCCTCATTACCTCCAATAAAATATATTTTCGGAAGAATTTTCGTTAAAAACCCAAAAATTAAGCTATGAATAAATATTTGAATACCACTCGAACCCATGATTTCTTCCATTGTTTTTTTGCCTGACAATACCTCTCGGTAGCCTTTATAAAACACAAGCTGGCCATCTAACTCCTCATAAATGAGTGATTTAGGTATTTCTTTGGGTGGTTTGAGTGTACGAGTCATCAGCAGTATTGTTGGCAGCAAGAGCACTTATTACTTAATTGGTGCTCTTGCTTTTTGAAAGATAGTTAAATAACGTCTTTTGTCCAAACGCTATTGACCAAACGCCAAATATTCAATGGATTAGTATTTTTAAGCTCATCAGGCAAAAACTCGTCAGCAAAGCCTTGATAACTCAACGGGCGCACAAAACGACGAATCGCATGAGCACCTACCGAACCAAACCGTCCGTCGGTGCTGGATGGGAATGGTCCGCCGTGTTGCATAGCAGGGCAAACCTCCACGCCAGTAGGTACGCCATTGAGTACCAAACGGCCACAAAGCAAACTCACCGATTGCATCACATCTGCATACGCCCGCAAGTCGGCTTCAGTGGCCATCAGGGTAGCGGTAAGCTGGCCTTCGAGATGCGTAATAATTGTACGCAGTTCGTCCATGTTACTGCATTTGACAACCAACGAAAACGGTCCAAATACTTCTTGATGCAGTGTTTTGTTTGCCAAAAACTCAGCACCCGAAACGGTGGCGATTGACGGAATCCCTTCTAACTCAGTTTGGGTTTGGGCATTTTCGGCAGCTAAATGTGCGCCCTCTAATACCTGCTGACGCTTGGTTCGGAAGGCTTTTGCAATACCACCATGAAGCATCGGCTGCGGAGCAATACCCTGAATAGCCTCTGCTAAGGCTTCGACAAAAGCATCTAAATCAGCTCCTTCTATTCCAAAAATCAAGCCCGGTTTGGTACAAAACTGACCCATTCCGAGCGTGATAGAACCTGCGTACTGCTTGGCAATACCTTGGGCGTTGTGTTGCAATGCTTCTGGCATCAAAAACACAGGATTGGTACTACCCATCTCCGCAAAAACTGGAATCGGCTCAGGGCGTTGATTCGCCATATCAAAAAGTGCCTTGCCCCCAGCAAAAGATCCCGTAAAACCAACGGCTTTGGTAAGTGGGTGCATAACTAAGGCTTGGCCTGCTTCAAAACCCGTGCTGTGCACGTGGCCAAATACCCCCTCGGGCATCCCTGTACGAGCCACAGCCTTACGAATAGCACTAGCTACGAGTTCGGAAGTTTCAGGATGACCCGGGTGAGCTTTTACAACTACCGAACACCCCGCAGCCCAAGCCGAGGCAGGGTCAACACCAGCGGTTGAATAGGCAAACGGAAAATTGCTTGCTCCAAATACCACTACGGGCCCCAGCGGTATCGAAATCTTACGAATATCGGGCTTGGGTAAGGGTAAACGGTCTGGCAAGGCAGTATCAATGGTTGCATCAATCCACGAACCTTCTTCGACCAAGTCGGCAAAAGAACGCAGCTGAAAGCAGGTGCGACCACGCTCGCCAACCAAACGGGCCTCGGGGAGGTGGGCTTCTTGCATAGCTGTTTGGATAAGCTCAGCACCCAGCGCCTCGATTTCGTCGGCAATAGCTCTTAAAAAGGTAGCTTTTTCTTTACCACTTTTGGTACGGAAACTCAAGAAAGCCGTTTGGGCGGCTTCCATTACTTGGTTAATGTCTTCGGTTGTTGCGTTGGGAAACATGTTTGATTTAATTTTGTCAGGCTTCTGAGGTTTCAAGTATATTGGTTTACAGAAATTACCTATCCTTTTCTATCCAAAAAGGAGCTTCCTAATAGCAACATTGGCGAGGTTCAGAGCCTCGCCAATGTTATAATAAATCAACAAGTATTGATTTGTATAAGTTCTGTTTGAGCTGCTACAAAGATAATCACAAACTCAAATAATCGGGCAATGTAGGGCGAACGGCTAAGCCATCGTTGATGACTTTCAAGATGCGCTCCCGTTCTTCGCCTACTAAGGTAAGGCGTGGGGCACGTACGTATTCGGTACCAATGCCCGTCTGAGTTTCGGCTAGTTTTATGTATTGCACCAACTTAGGATGAATATCTAGCTCTAACAAAGGCAAAAACCAACGATAAATAGCCCTTGCTTCGGCAATTTTACCAGCTTTTACCAAGCGATATACCGCCACGGTTTCGGCAGGAAACGCACAGACTAATCCAGCTACCCAGCCATCGGCGCCCATCACTAACTCTTCCATGGCCAAGGTATCAACTCCACACAGAATCTTGATACGCTCACCAAAGCGATTCCGAAGGCGAGTTACATTCGAAATATCCCGAGTGGACTCTTTCACGGCTTGGATGTTGGGTAGCTCCAACAATTCCTCAAACATGTCTAAGGTTACTTCTACCTTGTAGTCAACAGGGTTGTTGTAAATCATAATCGGCAACTCAGTAGAGCGAGCTACCGTTTTAAAGTACTCGTTTGTTTCTCGGTCGTCGGACTTATAACGCATCGGAGGCAACATCATCAGTCCCGATGCACCCCATTTGGGGGCCTCAGCGGCCAGTTGAAGCGCATCACGAGTAGAACTTTCGGCAATATTCAACACCACAGGCACTTTGCCTTCACATTGCTCTACGGCAAACTTCACAAGTGTTTCTTTCTCGCCATTAGTCAAGGTACTGGCTTCACCTAAGGAGCCACCCAAAATAATTCCATCAACGCCTGCGGCTAACTGTGCTTGTAAGTTGAGCGCAAAAGCAGGTAAATCGAGGGTGTCTTGGGTTGTGAATTTAGTAGTAAGGGCTGGATAAACGCCCTGCCAATTAACGGTCATGATTGTAAGGGATTGGCGATAAAAAATTGGGTAATTGGAATAACTCCCAATTACCCGTTTTTATTTTGTTTTGGTTAAGGATTTTGATGACACAAATGTAGAGGTACTAATAAAGTCTTGTTTGATGAATTTTAATAAAAACTAATACGATTTTGACAAAATAACAAGTAGCCAATCAGTATTTTTGTTAGTTTTAAAAGAAAATATAGTATTCCAACAATTTTATGAAAGTTATTCCCTTCAAAATCCCACAGACTACCCGATTAGCTTTTCGGGTGCAAGAGGACAAACATCTGCATTTTTATGACAGTTTGCACCAGCATCCCGAAATCCAAATCACCTTGGTACTCAAAAGCGAAGGCGTTTTGATTGCAGGTGATTATCTGGGCAATTTTGAAGCTGGCGATGTCTTTGTACTAGGCAGTAATCTGCCGCATGTATTCAGAAACGACGACAGCTATTTTCAAGAAAATAATGACCTTCATGCCGAAGCCATCACTCTGTTTTTTGATGCTACTTACTTGGGTGAAGCGTTTTGGAATCTAACCGAAATGCTACCGGTGCGAACGTTTGTACATCAAGCCACCCACGGATTTCGGCTTGTAGGACAGGCTCAACTTCAAGCTGCGGCGCTCCTTCAACGACTAGTTACACAAGAATATCTAGATAAACTTCTCTGTTTTTTTGAATTGCTAAAGGTACTTTCTGAAACTACCGAGGTGGAGCAGCTGGCTCTGTCGAGCCAAAGCACAAACCTCAACGAGTTGGAAGGTAAGCGCATGAACGAAATCTTTCAGTTTACCTTTCGTGAAAGTCATCGAACCATTTCTATTGTTGAGGTAGCTCAGGTGGCCAACTTATCGCCAGAGGCATTTTGCAGGTATTTTAAACTTCGTACTCGCAAAACCTACATCAATTTCTTGAACGAAGTCCGTATCAGCAATGCCTGTAAGTTGCTATTACATCAAGATCTACCCGTTTCGGATGTGTGCTATCAGGTAGGATTTCAGAATTTATCGAATTTCAATCGGGTGTTCAAGAAAGTTGTCGGCAAAACACCGAGGGAGTTTGCCGAACGATAAACTTACCCCAAAAATCTGGCACGAAGGTCTGGTGTCGGGATTCGGCAGGCTTCTAACTTACCAAACCAACGATAGCGATTTTTGGCTATAATGTCATAAAAAAAGTCTCGCAACACGGCAGGGAATATCTTAAAAATATACAACCATGACCACGGTGCCGTTAGCTCACGTGCAATCTCTAATGCCGCTACTGACTTCTGAAAAACCTTCCCATTTTTCAAGAGTACAATCGAATCAAAATCGCTTGTTTTGAGGCCATTATCGTTCAATAGCTGCTGCCCAACTTCCGACTGCAATGATGCAAACTTAAAAACTCCGTTGGGGTCTCGGTCAATGATGAAGTTGATAGAATTATTGCAAAAGTTACAAACGCCATCAAAAAGAATCACATTAGTCATTGTGTCAACAGCTTTGGTGTTACTATCTCTACAACATTTATTGAGAGCAGAACGTTCTGTGAAAGTACATCGAAAAGCGGGGAAAAAGATTGGGAAAATACCATAAAGTATTTACCTTCACAGTCTTTTTAAAATCTGACCACGAATCTGTTATGATCCTTATTGATAATACAGCCATCAGTGACGACGTCGCCGATCAGTTTTTTGTGTGTGATCTCAGCAAATGCAAAGGTGCTTGTTGTGTAGAGGGCGATGCTGGTGCTCCGCTGGAGGTGAGTGAGTTACCGATTTTGGACAAAATCTTCAGCAAGGTAAAGCCCTATCTGACCGAAGCTGGCATCAAGGCCATTGAAGAGCAAGGTCGTTATTTAAAAGATGCTGACGGTGATTACGAGACGCCTACGGTGAATGGTCGGGAATGTGCCTATGCTATTTATGACGAACGAGGGATTCTGAAATGCGCCATTGAGCAGGCTTACAACGATGGAAAAATAGACTTTAAAAAACCGATTTCTTGCCATTTGTACCCGATTCGGGTTACTAAATACGAGCATTATCACGCCCTTAACTACGACCGCTGGCATATCTGTAAACCTGCTTGCTCGCATGGGGAGTCGCTAAAAGTGCCGCTTTATAAGTTTTTGAAAGCACCTCTCACCAGAGCTTACGGCGAAGAATGGTATGCCCAACTCGTAAACCAAATAGAAGCAAAAGAGGTGGTTGAGTAACCCCAACCACCCCGTAATCTCGCTCTTAGGCTTGATTTTGCACCTTTTTCTGTCTGCGTTTAACAACCCAGCGGCGCACTAACCAGTACAATCCGTAAGCAACAGGCACAAAAGGCACAAAGAAAAACAGGCCATAGGTCAACGACAACATTGCACGGAAACCTTCGGCAAGGTTATTCCAGATTTTGGCATAGAAAGGTTCCTCGGGCGAAAGCGCCACGTCGGTTACTTGATAATACGCCAACCGAACGGTGCTATACGCTACTTGGTCGTTTAGGTACTTGATACGTCCTTCTTTGGCTTCAATTTCTTCACGCAGCACACGCAATTGTTCTTCTACTTTCACAATCTCTTCGACGTTGCGAGCTTGTTTCAGCAACTCCAAATAGCGTTGCTCAACGGCTTTTTTACTTTTAAGGCGAGCTTCGGCGTCTATAAACTCTTCGGTAACATCCTGAGCTGTACTATTTTTAGAATCAGTAAAGATTGATTCTTTTAGTAAAGCATCTACTAAAGCATCAAATTGAGCCGCTGGTACTCGAATCACCATGTTGTTTTCGATATTACCGCTGTATTTGGTTTCGTTGGAAGACATTACCAAGCCCGAAAACCGCTTCACAATCGCCTGAATCTGTTCGCCTGAGCTTTTAAAATCACTTACTCTGAAACGCAAGTCAGCATTGCGAATGATTTTTTGTTGCGTTCGGTTTTGAGGTACCATCGGCGTCAGGAGGGGTTCGTCTTGGGTAGGCACGGCAGCAGTCTCCTCTTGGGGAGTAGCCATTTTGGTCTCTGCAACAGGTGGAAGGGCGTCGCCACCAACGGTAGTAGATTCGGGGCTGCGTTGTGAGCAAGCCGACAATGAGAACAAGAAAGCAACAGTCAACAAGTAGGTTTTCATGGGGTTTGTTTTGTTATGTTTTTGCCCATTAGATGCACCTATTGACCCAATTCCATAAAGGATGATAATTTTTTTGAAGCGATTTTTTAAAAAAAATTGAGTTTTGTTACTCGTAAGTGTAAAAAAATGATATAATTCCTCGCTGTATCACTTACTTACTCATTTATAACTCACTGATAATGAGCCAACTTTCATCTAATACCACTTTTCCATCCCCGACTGAGGTTTCCACGTTGATTTGGGTTCAAAGTATTCCCAAAGCAATCTGGATACCTTACGTAGCAGCACATAGCCTTCGTTGGTCGCTTCACCGCTTTCGTCTTTTTGGTTTTTGGTAATCACACAAAACACATAATCGCCCGAAGGGGCATTGACCAACACCACTTCTGAACGAGATTGACTCACAGCCCCTTGCTTAGAAGCCACCTGAACCGTCGGAGGAATCTGCGAGAGCGCTTCGCCATCCCAATAAATACGAATCAAGTTGCGATACATCCGCTCGCTGGCTTGTGGGCTAACGGCTCGCCCTTCTCGAATCATGGTCAGCAGTTCGGCCATTTCACGAGGGGTAGTTTGTCCCCAGCCGTAGCGTTTGCGGGCAGCTTCTCGCCCGGGCGTACGAGAGTTGACACGGGTGTTTGTAAAGCCATTGTCAGCAAGCCACTGATTGATACGTATGCCTGTGCCAGCCAACTGCTGACACCACAAACTAGCCGTATTATCGGAGGTGGTAATCATTAGCATGGCGACTTTACTGAGGGCGATTTTCTCACCATCTTTAAACGACCCTAAAATATCTTCCCCTGCATACAGGAGCGAATCTTTGTAGATTATAGTAGCATGATAATCTAACTCGCCTTTATTGATTCGGTCAAACAGCCCACACGTGATGGGTACTTTGATCATACTGGCCGTTGGAAAAAGGGTATCGGCATTGATGGCAACCGTTTTGTTGGTTTTGAGATGGCGTACATAAATACCGACATCACCTCTGAAGCCTTTGATGAGTGCTTGTAACTTCTGCGTCAGCACTTTATCTTCTCGTGCTGTGGTAGGCGTGGTTTGAGCAACTACCCAAGAACTTGCCAAATGCACTACCAAAAACAAGGAAAACAATGGTTTTGGCATGGTTAGTTTGTTAAGACACATACTGGTTGGAATTAGGATATGAGCTTCTTCGCTTTTATCACAGCAATCAAACCCTCGGAAAAGCAGGGCGTTTATTGGGGCTTTGATAGGCTTGCATTTCGTCAGACTCATGAATAAAAACACCCTTTTGGGATTGCTCTGCCATAGCTCGCATGGCGGCAGCTACTTGTGCGTCGTAAATGCCCTTGTATTTTTTGAGAGGCCCCAGCATCAAAGGCCCAATTACCTTGGTTACCACTTTAGCAATGCTCTCACCAATACGGGTTTCTTTGCGGTCGCCGAGCAGCATCGAAGGCCTAAAAATATGAATGGTTTCGTAGGGTAACCCCTTGATGGCGTTTTCGATTTCGCCTTTGACACGGCTATAAAAAATGGACGAGACCGCATCGGAACCTAGTGCCGTTACGATCAAAAACTGCTTGGTCCCTCGCTCCAAGCCCAGTTTAGCCACCTCAAGTGGATACGTAAAATCCACTTTACGGAACGCCTCTTGCGAGCCCGCCGTCCGAATCGTTGTGCCCAAACAACAATAAATATCATCGGCTTGCCAATCGGTTTTGGATAAGGCATCAAAATCAACCAAACGTTCGTCTAACTTAGGATGTTTGAGGTGCATACTGCGCCGAACCAAGGTTATCACTTGTTGGTACCGAGAATCATTTAATAATTGGAACAGCAACTGACTGCCCACTAATCCGTTTGCTCCTACTACTAAAGCCGTTTTTTCCATTGAATAAATGAGATTTTGTCGAAATTTTGCCAAAAGTTAAAGGATTATCGCTAAATTTCTTTGATTTTTACCAAAAATTGACTCGCATCGCCATCATCATCCTTTATACCTATGAATCCGAACAAATCTACACGCTTTTTGTTATTCGTGGCTTCGGTCTTGGTGCTTAGCGCCTGGGTAACCCCGCCTGAGAGCATCGAAGCTTTTCTGACCCGTTTCCATACATTTATGGTCAGTAACCCTACCGAAAAGGTATATCTTCATACTGATAAACCTTACTATGCAGCCGGCGACACTATTTGGATAAAAGGGTATGTAGTGGATGGGATCTTGCATAGAGCCGACTCGGTAAGTCGAGCGGTGTATATCAAACTGGCTGACGAAAAAGGCCGTTTGGTGGCCAATAAAATAATGCGGGCGCAGTTTGGATTAGGGCAACAACTCATCGTTTTGCCCGACTCGATGCCACAGGGCAATTACCAACTGGTAGCTTTCACCAATTGGATGCGCAACCAACCCAGTGATTACTTCTTCCAAAAAGTCATACCCATTTTTCAACCTGCCCAAAAAGAACGACTGTCTCCCAATTCAGGTGGCCTTGACCTACAGTTTTTCCCAGAAGGAGGCAGTTTAGTAAACGAATTAGTGTCAAAGGTTGGTTTTAAGGCGGTCAATCAGCAAGGCAATGGGGTGGATATTGAAGGCGTAATAGAAGAAATCGGCACAGGTGTAGTGACCGAGTTCAAATCGGAACATTTGGGAATAGGGGCGTTTAATCACTATCCCAAGCCCGGCAAACAATACGTAGCCAAAGTCAAATACATGGGTAAAGAACTCGTGTATGCGTTACCTTCGGCTAAAGAAGAAGGCGTCGTCATTTCGATTGGTAACTTATTAGCCGACAACATCAAGGTCTCGTTTGCTGCCCATCTGTCGCCCGAAAAACTCGCTGCTGAGACCTTTAATTTGGTGGCGCACGTGCGGGGGCAAGTGCGTTATATCGCTGAAATCCCGAAAGACGTCAATCGGACGTTTTATGTGCCTCGCAACAAAATTCCTGATGAGGGTATTGTGCATTTTACATTGTTCGACAAGAACCTCAATCCAGTCGCCGAACGATTAGTTTTCAACAAAGTAGCTAATCAACGCCTCAACATCAAGATTGAACCTAACAAAGTGGAGTATTCTCCTCGTGAGCAAGTGTCGGTTCAACTCACAGCTACCAACTCCAAAGGGTTGCCCGTGCAGGGTAGTTTTTCGTTGGCAGCCGTGTCAGAATCACAAATCCCAGACGAAAATCTCTTTACCGAACACATTGTTAGCTACCTACTCATGAGCTCCGACTTGAGAGGTACCATTGAGCAGCCTGCCTATTACTTTGATAGCGATAACCCTGCGGCTCCACGGCATTTGGATCTGCTGATGATGACTCAAGGCTGGCGTCGGTTCGTATGGAGCGATGTGGCTCAAAATAAAGTACCAGCCATTAACTATGCTATTGAGCAAGGACTTACAGTGAGTGGACGTATCAATAACTTACGAAAGAAAAAGGACGAAAACCCCAAAGCCACGCTATTGCTCAATGCGAATAACCTGCCCTACGTACTAGATGCCCCGACCAACGACGAAGGAGAGTTTAGCGTTTCAAATGTTGATTTTTCGGGTTTAGCTACTGTTTCGTTAAAGAATTTAAGCAAAGGCAGTGTGAGTCC
The DNA here is from genome assembly GCA_046329195.1 of Spirosomataceae bacterium. Lineage (GTDB taxonomy): Bacteria > Bacteroidota > Bacteroidia > Cytophagales > Spirosomataceae > JAXLVB01. Next base: position 2,445,571 of record JAXLVB010000002.1, read on the forward strand.
TGCCAATTCGATTTTGCTTCAAGCCATTCGCCCACCTGAGCATGAGTTTAAACAGATTCCGCTGTCACTTCATACTATTGAGCAAACTAAAATTCAGAATTATCTGACCAAAATAGTGACACAAAGACAGCTTAAGAGCGCTTTAGCTTCAACACGGCCCGTCGTTGAGGAATCAACAACCAACAAGGAAAAGAAAAAAGAAGAACCCGCTGACCCTCGCCGTAATATTTATGGAACGCCTGATTTTACCCTCAAACTCACCGAAGCCATTACCGATGGCGCTCCTAATTTGATGCAAATCATTGCCGGCCGCTTGCCAGGTGTGACGGTGTCGGGCGGACAGATTCTGATTCGAGGAGTGTCATCTTTTGTAGGCGGTACCGACCCCTTATTTTTGGTCGATGGTGTTCAGATTGATATGGGCGCTCTTTCGAGTATTCCACCTAAGCAAGTTGAAGCCATTGACGTACTCAAAGGTTCGTCGGCTTCTGCACTGGGCACACGAGGTGCCAATGGCGTGATTGCCATTTTGACCAAGCGCACTACTATAACGCAAGATCCATCATTGGCTAGCAATCAGGTCAAAGGCTTTGAGGTGGTTCGAGAGTTTTATTCGCCACGCTACGACACCAACAAACGAGCTATTTTGCCCGACAATCGTTCTACATTGTATTGGGCCCCGATGGTTCAGACCGATGCCAACGGCAAGGCAACCGTCAGTTTCTGGAACTCCGACGAACGCACCACCGTGCGGGTAGTAGTAGAAGGCATGAGTCCGCAAGGATGGTTAGGAACAGGCCAACAGACTTACGTTGTTTCTAACTTTAAGTAAGTTGCCTTTGTTATGCGGTAGCTTTGTGAGAATACGTAATGACTCTGATTTACGCATAGCAATTAGATTGAGCCGATTGAAAGCCAACACCGCTTGATAAAAAATAGAACTAAAAAAATAGTCTTTGCATTGGTATTTTCGATGCAAAGACTGATTTTTGCAACTGAGAATCAATACCCTACGGCATTTTTTACTCTTTTTAACATTATTTTGTACATTTAGCATAACCCTAAACTTCCAACGATGGAAGAGAGCCGTAAATTTATCATTCAGGTATTATTCACACTCGTTGGAGTGATTTACCTGATTCGTCTGTTTTATTTGCAAGTGATTGACGACAGCTCGCAGTGGGCTGCTGAAAACAACGCTATTATTAAGGAGGTACAGATACCTCCTCGTGGACAAATCTATGACCGTTACGGCAAGTTGATTGTCTATAACACGCCCGTATATGACCTTTACATTACCCCAAAAAAGGTCAAAATGGCTGATACGTTGGCATTCTGTAAACTCTTAGATCTCACTCGTACTGAGTTTGACAGCTTGGCATCTGCAGCAAAGGCTTATTCTCGCATTAAGCCGTCTATTTTTATGCGCCAGCTTTCGGTAGAAGATTATGCCAAAATCCAAGACCGGATGGTGGACTTTCCAGGGTTTACGTTTGAGCGAAGTTCGTTCAGAAGCTATCAGGCACAAAGTATGGCCAATGCGGTGGGTTATGTAGCCGAAATTGACAAAAAAACCCTTGATAATCAGGAAGAAGAATACTACCGACAAGGTGATTATATTGGCAAAAGTGGTCTGGAAAAATACTACGAAGCCGAACTACGTGGACAGCGTGGGGTTAAGTATATCATGGTAAACGTACATGGTGTCGAGAAAGGTTCTTACAAAAACGGCGAAATGGACAGCACTGCCATTGCTGGCAAAGACCTTTATACCTCTATTGACCTCGAAGTGCAGAAATACTGTGAAAGCCTTTTTCAAAATAAAGTTGGAAGTTTGGTAGCCATTGAGCCTAAAACAGGCGAAGTACTGGCAATGGTGTCGGCGCCTACGTATGACCCGAACTTATTGGCCGGAAGACAATATGCCAAAAACTACGCTCGCCTCCTCAAAGACCCTTACAAACCCCTCATTAACAGACCACTGCAAGGATACTACCGCCCTGGCTCTACCTTCAAAACTATCCAAGCCTTGGTAGGTTTGCAAGAGGGAGTCATTACGCCTTCGAGCGTATATGGCCATGCTGGTGCCCCTATGAAATGCCACGGCCACCCTGGCGTAGGTGGCTTGGCAGGAGCGATTCAGTACTCTTGTAACCCCTATTTTTACTTCGTTTTCCGCAAACTCATTTACAACAACGACGAATCCAATCTTTTTAAAAAATCGGCCATCGGCCTTGAAAAATGGCATAGCTATGTAGAGAAATTTGGGATTGGTCAAAAACTGGGCGTGGATTTGCCTTATGAGGTTTCGGGAAACCTGCCCGATGTGGACTACTACAACAAAATTTATAAAGGCGAATACACCTGGAAGTTTTCTAACATTTACTCACTCAGTATTGGTGAAGGAGAATTGCTCATTAGCCCTATCAAGTTGGCTAATTTATCGGCTATTATTGCCAATAAAGGCTGGTATATTACCCCTCATTTGGTCAAGGCCATTGGCAACAAAAACACTAAGCCTTTGCCCAAGTATCAAGAAAAACACTATGTGGGCATTGACGAGCACCATTTTGATGTGGTGCTTGAAGGGATGAAGGGCGCCGTACGAGCCGGAACAGTATATGCCCACTCTAAAGTACCGGATATTGAAGTAGCAGGTAAGACAGGAACTTCACAAAACAAACGAGGCGACGACAACGCTATTTTCATCTGCTTTGCCCCCGCCAACGATCCCAAAATTGCCATTGCTTGTTTTGTGGACAATGCCGGCTTTGGCGGAAACGCCGCAGCAGGTATTGCCACACTTACTCTCGAAATGTACCTCAAACGCCATGTGGACCGAAAGGCAGAGGAGACCTCAATGCGTGAGAAAAACTACATGATCAAGGTACCTAAACCCCTCGGAGCCAAAAAAGACTCCCTCAAAACCAGCAAACCTTTACCCATTAAAAAAACAGTGATTGCTCAAACCTCTACACTGGAAAACCAAAAGTTAGCAGACAACAAACGTCTAAAAGTAAAATCAGAAGTAGGAGGACAATAACGTACCTTCCTTGATAAATCAATGGATAGAAGAGACGACCGGTTACGACAACGCATCGATTGGGTTTGTGTTATTTTGTTTGCCGCCTGTGTATTGATAGGCTGGCTCAACGTATATGCCGCTGTATATAACCCCGAAACCCAAACCAGTATTTTTGACCTTTCGACCAATGCTGGCAAGCAACTGGTTTGGATTGGTACAACTATTCTGCTCATTATTGCCATTCTGGTCATTGACTACCGCTTTTACGAAACGTTTGCTTTTATTATTTATGGCGTTATCGTGTTTTTGCTGGTGGCAGTATTGGTATTTGGTGCCAATATTAAAGGCTCTCATTCTTGGTTCAAAATCACTGAGACTTTTAGGTTACAGCCCGCCGAATTTGCCAAAATGGCAACAGCACTCGTTCTGGCTCGTTATATTAGTTCGCCGGGGGTAAACCTATCCAAGTTTCGTGACCAAATTAACGTCGCTTTTTTTGTGGGCTTACCCGCCATACTCATCCTTATTTCAAACGAAACAGGCTCAACACTGGTTTTTGCGGCCTTCTTAATCATGCTGTATCGAGAAGGACTGCCGGGAGTGTATCCGCTCATTGTGCTGATAGGCGCAGCCCTGTTTGTGTGTGCATTAGTATTTGACAAAGTGTACGTAGTAATAGGCTTGGCTGTACTTTCTGCTGCTTTTTATTGGTTTTTGCCTCGGTATGAGCATACTCGTCGCAACATGATTACCCTCGGTATTGTGTTTTTGGTCATGTCGAGCATTGCGGTAGGTACCGACTTTGTGGTCGAAAAAGTGCTGCAACCGCACCAGCGTAGCCGTATCAAAGTATTGATTAACCCCGAATCTGACCGCCGAGGGAGTGGCTGGAACGTCATTCAGTCTAAGATTGCCATTGGTTCGGGAGGGTTTCTTGGCAAAGGTTTCTTGGAAGGAACTCAAACCAAATTTGACTTTGTGCCCGAGCAAAGTACCGACTTTATCTTTTGTACCATCGGCGAAGAACATGGCTTTTTCGGCAGCCTGATTGTCATCGGGTTGTTGGTGGGGCTAATGCTTCGGGTAGTCTATCTGGCCGACCGACAGCGTAATCGCTTTGCCAGGGTGTACGGATATTGTGTGGCCTCTATTTTCTTCTTTCACTTCATGGTCAACATTGGCATGACCATCGGCTTGATGCCCGTTATTGGGATTCCTTTGCCGTTTTTTAGCTACGGAGGCTCTTCGCTTTGGGCCTTTTCCATCTTGCTCTTTATCTTTTTGAAACTCGACGCCCACAAGTCTCAAATGTTATCAAGAGTTTGAGACTGGGTCGATAGAAACGATTTTGATAACCCCGAATGCCTCCAGCGTATTGACAATGGGTGCATTCGGGGTTTTGTTGCTTCTCTCCTATTCGATTCTGATTCAGACGTAGCGGTGAATTGCCAAAAGAACGTTATCTTAGCCCATCTTTAGACTAACATCGCATGAACAAGCGTCGCTTTCTCAAAACCGTTTTGGGGTCTTTGACCTTACCTGCCATCAACTGGGAATCTGCCTTAGCGAAAGTATCGCACCTGTCGCCCACCGAATTGGCCGAAAACGAACCTTTTTGGACTGACATCCGCAAGGGTTATCGCCTAAAACCTGACTACATCAACCTCGAAAACGGCTACTACTGTTTTCAAACAACAGAGGTACTCGACCAGTTTGTGAATCACGTACGAGACATCAATTACCAAGGCTCGTATTACATGCGCACGGTCCAGTTTGAGAACAAACTCAAAGTCCAACAGCAATTAGCCAAGCAATTAGGCTGCACTGCAGAGGAGGTTATCGTCACCCGCAACACCACCGAATCGCTCGATACGGTCATTGCAGGCTACGACTGGAAGGCCGGCGACGAGGCCGTTATGGCTCAGCAAGATTACGGTGCTATGTTGGATATGTTTAAGCATCAAGCTCGCCGTTATGGCATAGTCAACAAGATGATTTCGATTCCGAACCACCCAGCTTCTGATGAGGAAATCGTCGAACTCTATGAAAAAGCCATCACACCACGTACTCGCCTGCTGATGGTGTGCCACATGGTTAACATTACAGGGCATATTTTGCCCGTCCGAAAGATTGCTGACATGGCTCATCGCCACGGAGTAGATGTGATGGTGGACGGCGCTCATGCCTTTGCGCATATCAATTTTAATATCAACGACCTCCACTGCGACTACTACGGAAGCAGCCTCCACAAATGGCTGGGAACGCCGCTGGGGGCTGGGCTGCTGTATGTAACAAAAGGGAAAGCCAAGAATATTTGGGCTATTTATGGCGATATGGGCTATGCCGACGATGACATCCGTAAACTAAACCACACAGGCACACACCCTTGCCACACCGATTTGACGATTCTGGATTCGCTAAAAGTACTCAATACCATTGGCATTGAGCGCAAAGAGGCACGCCTGCGCTATTTGCAGCACTATTGGAGTGACCAAGTGCGCCAAGTACCCAACATTGTCGTAAATACACCTGCCGACACGGCTCGTTCGTGTGGTATTGCCAACGTGGGCATTGCAACCCTTAAGCCCGGCGATTTGGCCAAAACTTTGCTCGATACCTACAAAATCTGGACGGTAGCCATTGACTATGCTAATGTGCGTGGCGTACGGGTAACACCTAATGTTTATACTACTACACAAGAACTGGACACTTTTGTAAAAGCCTTAAAAGAACTGGCAGCTAATTGATAGAGTTCAGCAGAGATGTAATCAATAACCAGCACAAGTTACGATTCGTTAAACTTGTGCCGGTGCTTTTTTGCATTTACGCAAAAGCGGTTTATTCTGGGATACCCAAGCAGCTTTGGGGACTAACGCCTTATTTTTTCTTTTCAGGAAAATCGGTCTTGAACACCCAATCCCAAAGCTTGGAGGTAAATCCAAAACCCGAATCAGGTTCTACGAAATGATGCTTCATGTGTTGTTTCTTGATAGCCTGAAACCACTTGAACTTAAAATTCACATGGTGCGAAGCGTAGTGCATCTCGTCATAAAATAGATAACCCAGCATAAAAGTAGCAAAGAACAAATGGTGGTATTGCTCCAAGTCAAATTGCCTAAAAAGCCATCCCATCCCCAAATAAATTAACGTAGAAAGCGGTATGCTCACCGACAGCGGCATTACCAATCGGAGGGTGTCTTGGGGGTAATCGTGATGAATACCATGAAATGTATAATGAATGGCCTTTAAAATAGGGTTAGTAGGATGAGCATGAAACAAAAAACGATGCACACAATACTCAAAAAACGACCAAAATAGGAGTCCGCTAACACAAGTAATGGTAGCTGGCCACACCGAAATCTTATCAATGACAATGCCTTGATAAAAGAAGTAAACAATCACAGGCAGGAAAACGACAATAGGTACCCACCACGGGATGCGAGTAAAAAAATCTAAAATCGGACTTTCAAAAAGTTTGGGAGAAACGTCGTCGGTAGTTACAAAAAGTTTGGGTTTAGTTGCCATAGCACTATATGAATATGACTCACAAGAAAACAGTAAACAATTGATAGTCAGCAGTGTGTTAGGCTTTATCTAAGGTTGTGATTAAGTGGATAAGCCCCCAAGAGGTATTCCTAACGGCCTACAATGATACTAAAAAATAGCGTTCGATAACCAAATTTTTGTCATTTATGTCACGGCAGTTGCCCTTCCTGAGGCGAGAGACGCCCTATTTGAAATGATTTGCAAGGGGTTAGACACAACAAAAAAGCTCAACCGGGTAGGCTGAGCTAAAAGTCTTGACACTGAAGGGTTACATGCCTGTAGCCATCACGGTGTATTCGTCAAAAATATCTCGGATGGCTCTTTTTAAGACACGGCTGTTGTCGTTGACCTCACCAATCGGAATGCCCGAAGCATAACCTTGCCAAATGATGTAGGAGTTGGAGTTATCAACAAACTGAATCAGCAAGGTGCCATTGCGGAAGCGATACGTCGTTTTTGAATATTTCTGTTCGTCTTCTTTGATCCATTTGCGAGAACGCAAATCGGGTTGGTAATAACCTTGAAAGCGAAAACTGTCGTCGTAAAAAGTAGAAATGACGATAAGGTCGGCGTTGTCGCCCATGGATTTATACCCTCTCAACTGCATCTGTTTGGCTATTTCGACACCTACCGTAGTGCTATCCCAGCCTACCTTCGAGAGCTTGGAGTGATCAAAATGCCGCCATGTGAAATTACGGTATTTTTCAAATTCGGTCAGAAACGAATAGTCAGACTCTACAAGGTACTTTTGGCGAGTGCACCCTCCTATGACAAGGATAAACACAAAGAGTGGCAATAAAGCTTTTTTCATAAGCGTTGGCTTCGGGGATATAAATGATTCAAAAAAGAACAGATTATGACTTAATAGCGAAAATGCTTAAATCCAAAATACTGATTATGAACTCATTACTACACAACAACTTGCCCTGCTTTGTTCGTATTGGCGCCACTGAACTCAATATGGCTGCGCACTAAGTTGGCTTTTTATAGATAGGTAATTTCCAAATGCCCCATGCTTCTACTTGTATTACCTCTTCTTTGGCTCTTTGACTTTTCTGATGATTAAAAATTGTACTAATCTATGAAAAAAGCCAATGCTTGTCAAGTAAACCCAGCATCATATTTTTACACTTTGTTATTCATTGCGTGAAGCAAGTCAGCACCCTAACCACTTGATAGTAAGGCCCAAACCTTACAACAGGGATATCCCTTCGTAGTTATGTCTAACAAATTAGGGTTTCTTTGCTGAGACTTCTTAACTGTATCGGTCGTTGCGCCAAGGGTAGGCGGTGTTTGAGTAACCCCGTTCTTCCCAAAATCCTAATTTATTTTTGGGCAAAAACTCAATACGTTTAATCCATTTAGCTCCTTTCCATGCATACAGTTGTGGCGTAATCATTCTTACTGGTCCGCCATGTTCTTTCGGAAGAGGCTCTCCATAAACAGTATGCACCAACAGCACATCAGGCTTGAGGGCTTCTTCTAAGGCCACATTGGTAGTGTAAGTATCATAGCCATAGCACAAAATATGCGTGGCAGTTTCTTTGGGCTGTACCAAAGCCGCCAAATCCATCAGCCGCACCCCCTCCCACGACATATCCATTTTAGACCACGTGGTCACGCAGTGGAAGTCGCTCGTGTCTTGCGTTTGGGGCAAGGCCATAAAATCGTTCCAAGTCAATACCACGGGGTTTTCAACTTCGCCGTCGATGGTTAGTCGCCAGCGGTCGAGCGGTACAGTTGGATGATACCCCAAATCCAGCACAGGCCACTTGATGGTTTGTGTTTGACCAACAGGAATTTTGGGCATTCCATGCCGGTTTTCGGGTCCATGCCCCATAGGGCGCAAGTCTGATACCGAAGGCGTTTCTTGCATTTTTGCCTCAAAACGAGCCTTCAGCTTCAGGCGAGCTTCCACTATTTTATCAAGCTTTTCGTTGCTTTCCATACATTACAGAGAGATATACGAGCGTTTTGCTCAAATGGTTGCTTCGATTTGTAAATGAACAACTAAAATCGCTTCTTTGTTCGTAAAAAAAACAATCATGCAAAATCAACATACCGTTACGGCCAGCATCGGAAGCGCACTTTACAGAACCGAAATCAGCAACGAGAAGCACCTCATCATCAGTGACGAATCGGCTGAGGTTGGTGGCGGCGACCAAGGTTTGGCTCCCACCGATTTGCTGGCATCGAGTTTGGCTGCTTGCACCGCCATCACGCTGCGCATGTACGCTAACCGAAAAGAACTGGAGGTAACTGGAATTGACGTAAAGGTCTCGGTGGTGAACCAAACGGTAGAGAAGGCAGTGAAAACGCTCATCAAGCGGGAAATCGTTATCAATGGCAATCTCACCGACGAACAGCGCCAGCGGATGTTGCAGATTGCCAATGTGTGCCCCATTCACAAAACCCTGACCAATCCCATAGAGGTAGTAACGGAGTTGGGTGAATCGATTTGACAACCCTGACAACGCATTCATATAACTGTAATCGACTATCTGATCAACTTGTTTTATCATGGAAATCAAAAAAAAATATACCAACGGCGAGGTGACCATTACTTGGGAACCCTCTAAGTGTATTCATTCGACCATTTGTTGGAAAAAGCTACCTCAAGTGTTTGACCCTCGCAAACGCCCTTGGATTACGATAGAAGGTGATACCACCGAGCGCATGGTAGAGCAAGTGAAGGCTTGTCCGTCGGGTGCTTTGGGGTATTACATGAACCACGAAGAAAATCAAGCTCAAACCGTAACAGAAACGATTATTGAGCCGCTACCCAATGGCCCGCTGCTGGTGTATGGTACCATCAAAATCAAAGACGCCGAAGGCAATCTGACCGTCAAAAACCAAACCACGGCCTTGTGCCGCTGCGGAGGCAGTCAAAACAAGCCCTACTGCGACGGCTCTCATGTCAAAATCGGATTTCAGTCCTAAGTGGCTTTTTGCTGCTGCCCTGTTCAATCTCCAATGACGCTTGAGGCTTGAATGGGTCTTTTTTGCTGCTCTTTTTCAAAAAATTCTACAATTTTTCAAGAAGTACGCAACCTTACCGAGCGATTGGTTCGTAATGGGGTTGTAACACTTGTCAAAATCATTCGGTTATCCGATACTTTTGGCTTAGTATGTACTCCATGACATCCATACGAACCACTACCGTGAACAGCATCGTTGTGCTGCTTGAGGGCTGCCGCAAAGGCGACCGCATGAGCCAAGAATTGCTCTACAGGCAATTTTATGGCTTTGCGATGGGGATTTGTATGCGCTACACTCGTGACCGAGACGAAGCTATGGAGGTGTTGAACGATGGCTTTATGAAAGTATTCACAAAAGCCGAATTGTATGACCCAGAGAAGCCGTTTAAAGCTTGGTTGAAGCGAATCATGGTCAATACAGCATTAGACTTTTACCGTCAGAATGTCAAACATTACTACCACGAAGACATCGAAACGGCCCATAGTGTTAGCGATACCACGCCGGCTGATTCGGAGATTGGATACGAAGAATTGATGGGGTTTGTGCAGAAACTTTCCCCTGCTTATCGGACTGTTTTTTGTTTGTTTGCCATAGACGGATATTCGCATGAGGAGGTTGCCGAGTCGTTGAATATTTCGGTAGGAACGTCAAAGTCAAATTTGGCAAGGGCAAGAGAACAATTACGAAAAATGTTAAAAGAACACAACTATGAAAGATAGGTGGAACATACCGGATGACGAATTCGACGGGCTGTTCCGAGATGCCGCCGATCACTTTAAGCCTCCTTTCGACCCCGAAGCGTGGCGAAAGATGCAGCTTAAATTAGATGAACAGCATTCGCCTAAACCAACACCGCCGGCTCAGTCGTGGATGTATGGAGGTTTAGCAGTGGCTTTATTGCTCTTTTTTGGCTTGGCTCTGGTCTGGACTTTTACGGATTCTGTAGCCCTGAGTCAGGCTGGTAATCGCTTTGAGAATTCACAAACTACCTATAAAAACAATCCTGTACCCGTAAATACGGCTGCTAACCAGCCTGCATCGCCTACTGCTGCCTTGGCTACCTCGCAAGTAGCAGCCACTAAGACAGTAGCAGAAGCACACAACGCATCAGTCGGCTCAACGGCCAACAAAGCTCCTGTTGTTGCCCACGAGTTGAAAAATACGACAACTCAACCCTTGACGGGTGAAAGCGGCACAACACCGCTTACCAACACGAAGGAGCGAAGCCTCTCGGAGCAAAAACTGAACAAGCCTGTAACGGACGAAAGAGGTATAACACTGCCTACCAACACGACGGAGCGCCACTTCTCGGAGCAAAAACTGAACAAGCCAGTTGTAGAATCGGCTCTTCGTTCAAAAGAAACCTTCGAGAAGCAAGAAAGTGAAAATGGGGAAGGACTTGAAAATCAGGCTACAGAGTCGTTGGCAAACAAAGCCATCAGCAAAAAAACAACTCGACGCACAAACCGCATCACACAGAATACCGTATCTATTGTCACAAACCCAAGCCGAGTCAGCCGACGAGCCAAGCCGCTGTCGCAAGCCATAGAGTTGGATAGAAGTACTTCAACCTCGCCAGTGACGACTGAAACAAACGGAACCCAAACGGTGTATTTGAGCAACGAACCTAACTTACCTACCTTGAGTAAGTCAATGACCGAAAATACCTCGCTATTGGCGTATCGAAAAGTAGCATTAGGAGCAACCATAAGCGTACCGACCGTAAAATCACCAGCGCCTTTGGCACAAGAGCCAGTAAAGCCTGTGGTGAGTACTCGGCCTAAGTTTGGCATTCGGTTGATGATGGCGCCTGACGTCAATACCGTTGGTAGTTCAAATCCTTTTGCACTGGGTAAGAGTTATGGGTTATTGTTTGAATATCAGTTATTTAACCGATTGTTTGTACAGACAGGCGTGATTCGTACCGGAAAAAGTTACAGCAGTAGTGTAGAAGATTATCACAACCCTACGGGCTTTTGGACCTATGGCGTTAAGCCAGCGAATATCTCAGCTACGTGCCAGATTGTAGATATTCCAGTGAACCTCCGGTGGGATGCCGTTCGTAAACAAAAATATGATTTGTTCCTCAATGGGGGCTTGTCTTCTTACATTATGTTGACAGAGCAGTACAATTACGAATACGCACCGCCTTACAATACGAATACACACTTGCGACAATCGTATGAGGAAGTTGGTAAAAATCAGCACTTTATGAGTACGCTCAACCTCTCGCTGGGATACGAGCGTCAACTCCGTCGAGGCTTTACCGTTCAGCTTGAACCCTACCTCAAACTTCCTCTCAAAGGCGTAGGTTTTGCGGCAGTTGACATCTATAGTACCGGACTTTTGCTTTCGACTAAGTATCAATTCGGCTGGAAAAAATAGTCTTTTAACCCCGTTTATATCCATCATCCTTTTACACAAAAACCATCTGACATATTTATGAAAACGAATCAACCCAACGAACAAGAGTCTAAAATTGAAATGACCCGTGGAGAATTTCTCCGTAGTTTAGGTCTTAGCAGCGCTACCTTGATGGCTTACTATTGCATGGGTACACTCACTTCGTGTAGCAAAAGTTCTGACCCCTCGCCATCAGGTTCAACTGCCACCACTACGTCGTCGGCAACGAGTACTTCAACAGTCTCTAATTCGATTGATTTTACCGTTGATTTAACTACTGATTTGAAGAAAAACGGTGATTATATCTACAAAGGCAATGTGATTGTGGCTCGTACTTCGACCGGAACGTTTGTGGCACTCTCAAAAATCTGTACACACGAAGGCACTACCGTTGAGTTCCAAAGCAACGATACATTAAAATGTCCAAACCACGGTTCGGTATTTACTTCGACCGGAGCAGTGTCTAATGGTCCTGCCGCTGCCCCTTTGAAAGTTTATAAAACGGAACTCAAAGAAAATAATACTAAGCTGAGGGTATATGAATAGTACTCATTATCCCGTTTAGAGGATGATGTTGTACATTAATCCAATCCATTACTTATGAAAAAGAGTATCTTTTTTCTATTCACACTGGCAGGCTTGAGTGGGTCTGTGCAGGCTCAACGCTTACTTAATGCTACCAGCACTGAAGTGAAGTTTTTTTCAAAAGCACCACTCGAAGACATCGAGGCCAGTAGCAAGCAAGTGCAATCGCTCATTAATCTTGATACCAAAGACGTGGTCGTGAAGATTCCCATCAAGAGTTTTACGTTTCATAATGGCTTGATGCAAGAGCATTTCAACGAAAACTACATGGAGTCTGACAAGTATCCGCATGGCATCTTCAAAGGAAAAATCACCGAAGATATTGACCTCAGCAAAGACGGCTCTTATCCTGTAACAGCCGTTGGCAAAATCAATATTCACGGTGTAGAGAAAGACAAGACCATCAAAGGAAAAGCTACCGTAGTGCAAGGCAAGCTGACCTTAGATGCCAACTTTGATGTATTGCTCGCTGACCACAAGATTGAAATCCCGACGATGGTGTTTCAGAAAATTGCGGAGAAAATAGCGGTCACTGCTAAGTTTCAATACCAACTGATGGACAAAAAGCAGTAAAATTTCATCAATAGACGTTTCCCAAAAACAAAAATAACACAGTTTAGGTGTGTGGGTTAGGTAAAATCCCCCTTACTATCTTGTAAGGGGGATTTTTGTTTATTTTTGGGGAATCTTTTTTGACTCACTGCCCAGCTAACACCGTGTGGAAGGGCGAACTTTCAACATCATGAACACAAAAAACACATTAATCATAGGAGCACTTCTGGCAGGCGTAGGCGTGGCGTTAGGCGCTTTTGGTGCTCATGCACTCAAGGCTTCGCTCCAAGCGGCTGGCCGCTTCGATACGTACGAAACAGCCGTACGCTACCAGTTTTATCATGCTTTAGGGCTTTTGCTGGTAGGGTTACTCAACAAAGCTCATCCTACTAAGAAACTTTCTTACGCTTCCTTGTGTATGTTAGTTGGGGTGATGATTTTTTCAGGCTCTCTGTATTTGATTTGCTTTACGGGCGTTACGATGTGGGGGGCTGTAGCACCTATCGGCGGTACCTTACTGATGATTAGCTGGGGGTTAGTAGCGCTGGGCGTTAGAGAAATCGTCTAAGTCCGTCATTTTGAAAACTACACAATCATGAATTATAAACTACTCGGAAAATCAGGCTTGCGAGTAACCGAACTAAGTTTGGGTACGATGACCTTTGGCACTGAATGGGGCTGGGGCGCTGATTACGATACTTCAAAACAGATTTTTGAGACCTATGCCAATGCAGGCGGTAATTTTATCGACACGGCCAACCGCTATACGGAGGGCACTGCCGAGCGTTGGGTAGGCGAATTTGTAGCCCCCGACAGAGACCACTGGGTATTGGCTACCAAGTACACCTTGTTTGATCGCAAAGGCGACCCTAACTTTTCGGGCAATCACCGCAAAAACTTAGTTCGCTCGGTCAATGAATCTCTCAAACGACTCAAAACCGATTACATTGACTTGCTCTGGGTACACGCATGGGACAACACCACGCCCGTAGAGGAGGTGATGCGGGGGCTCGACGACCTGGTGAGTCAAGGCAAAGTACATTACATCGGGATTTCGGACACGCCAGCGTGGATTGTGTCACAGGCCAACACGATGGCGGAGTTTAGGGGCTGGGCTCGCTTTGTGGCTTTGCAGGTAGAATACAGCCTGATTCAACGTACCCCTGAGCGGGACCTCTTACCGATGGCCAAGGCATTTGGCTTGGCTGTAACGCCCTGGGCGCCATTGGCCGGTGGTGCACTGACGGGGAAGTACCTTCGAGGCGAAAAAGGCCGAGTGCCCGAAAACAGCATTCGGGTGAACGAGCGTAGTACCCGAATCGCCCAAGAAGTAGTGTCTATTGCGGAAGATTTAGGCGTAAGTGCCTCGCAAGTAGCCCTCAATTGGCTTTTGCAGCAGAACCAAACGGTCATCCCGATTGTGGGAGCTCGTACCGTAGATCAGATGAAAGACTCGTTGGATTGCTTATCGTTTAAGCTGTCTGATGAAGCTATCGCACGCCTAAGCGAAGTCAGTAAGATTGAGTTGGGCTTTCCGCACGACTTTTTGGCTGGAGCTCAAAATATCATTTTTGGCGAAACCCAACGGCAGATTCTAGGGGTTAAATAAAATAAAGGAGAAATAAATCCAAAGAAAAGGGCTTGGCATCTGCCAAGCCCTTTTCTTTGGATTCGCTGTAATTACCTATTGAAGCAATGTTTTTGCTTTAGTCATGTTCTGATTCACGGCTTCTTTTAAGCCCTGAATGGTCTTCAGCATCTCTTTTTGCACTTCCAGCATCTGCTCAGGAGTAAGGTCAGGAGCAGGCTTGTGGTCGTGATGATGGTGATGCTCTTCACCTTCTGCGTGGTTGTGCTCTACGCCCGGTACCTCAAACACATTTTTCTCCCAATCTTCAAAATCAGTCTTTACCTTCGACAGCGCCGCAATCACCTCTTCGGCTTGCTGTGCTGACGAGTCGGCCAGCGTTTTTTTCTTCTCGGCCAGTGCCGTATTCACACTGTCAATTTGCTCTACCAAAGGCTCTATTTCTTCCTGAATTTCAGAGGCTTCTAAGTGCAATTTACCAGCTTCTTTCACTTGAGGATCATCTTTGAGCGAATTCCCACAAGCCCATACCAACACAGCAAAAGCCACTAAAACGAGAGATGCTATTTTTTTCATCGTATTCGGTAGGTTTAAGTTAAAAGTACGGTTAAAGGATTCATGTAGGAAGATAATCCTTCGTTTCTATTTCAAAGACAACGTAGCAGTAGGCTTTTCTGAAATATCAAATCCTTCTTTTTTGATAGAGTTCAAAATCAGCAACTTAGACGTTTGGGTATGGTTGAATCGCAACGAAACTACGTGGTTTTGTACAACAATCTGCGAATCAACTACGCCCTCTATCTGGCTCAATGTATGGCGCAATTGTACTTCTGAATAGTCGGCATCGTTGACCACAAACGCAAGCTGGCGAGTATTCATAATGCGCTGTAATTGTTGAGTAGCCAATTGTTGCTGCTCGGTTTTGAGCAGTCCCGAGTGCGGCAACGTAGCTGCCAGCAACGAAATACCCGCTACAAACCAAAGTAACTGACGCTCACGCAATACATGCACGAGTGAACCGTGTGGTTGGCGATAATTGCGATAAAACGCCCAACCCAATAACACTACTTGTAAGACTAAAAAATAAATCTGATACTGCATCAACCATCCTAACGACGTCGAAAATCCTCCCATGCCCATAAGAGCCGTCAGCAATGGCAAAAAGCAACAGATTGAATGCAGGAAGGTGGTCAGAACGGTGGTAGAAACGTAAATAGCTAATTTCATGACAAGTGCAACTTGGTTGCAAAAATAAAGGATGCTTATGGAGTAAACAATACTTCGGCCAGAAAGTTCCGAAACAATGTTGCATTTAGTTGAAAAAAGGAAGCAAGTGCTCAAGATTGCCATCAGTAGTATTCATCAGAGCCCTACTGATAGCAATCTGAGGATAATTTTTGAGAGAGGTTAAACCAATGAAATTACTGGCATTAGTATAGTTCAGTAACGATATGAGTCGTGTTAGGAGAAATGTCTGTCATCGCCGCAATAAAGAATTAAATAATAGGTTCTCATTATTGCTCTGCCCACATCCGCATCAAATTGCTATACACCTGTAAGAGTTGATTGGCTTCAGGGGATAGCGGGTCTTTGTCGTAAATTAATTGATGAATGTCTTGAACTTGCAAAACCAGTTCTCGTTGTTCAACATTCCGAATCATGCTTTGCATCCAAGTAACAGCGGCCAAACGAGTGCCTTTGGTTACAGGCCGAACACGATGTACACTTTGGCAAGGGTATAGAACAGCGTCACCAGCGGCGGGTTTATACATAGTAGTGCCACTTGTGGCTTCTATTTCTAATTCACCACCTTCGTAGGTATTAGGGTCGCTGAGAAATAGCGTCATTGCCCAGTCAGTACGCATGGGCGGTGTGCCCATCATAGGGCTGTCCACATGCCAGCCATATTCCATTCCCACTTCATACTTACTGAAGATAAGAGGATAGAGCTGGGTGGCCATGGCAATTTGGTTGAATTTTTTGTGTTTAAAAATCGTATTCCCTACCAGTTGTTGCATCTGCACGATACGCTCTTGCTCGTTTTGATCAGCTTGAAGGTTATTTTTTACTAATTGAGCGGTCATGCTAGCGGTGGCTTTCCCATCTACGAATTTCGCATCGGCAAGTAAGTGCAGCACCATGTCTAGCACAGGTTTAGGAAGAATCTCGGGAATATGTATGTAACGATATTGCATGGTTGATTACAAGAAAAATTGATGGTTCGTTTAATGCTACATAAGCAAAGAGAAATGGAACATGAAAACTGTTTATTAAATAAACAAATATGGATTTCGCCATCCTGTAGAGGCTTGATTACGAGAGGTTTCTCGAATAGCTTCAAAGACAGACTCATCCGAAAACACTGCTAAGTTTGTATATTTCTTCTTGTTGTTTTCAATAGAAATTTGGTGCAGGTAATGCTTGGGGTGGTATGAGGTTCGGTTGACATCAATGTCTAAACTTCCTCTAAAAGAAGCTAATGGCTCTGTACTCAACTTTTTTTCAGCCAAATACCGAACCCCTGTTTCATATCCTAACATCGTAAAGATAGTAGGAGAAGCATCCATCATAGCACAAGTATTTCCAAAATCTGAGTTGTGCACCAATTCTGAAAAAACGTCTGAAAAGATAGAAAACACAAATAAATTGGGGATCTGGGTCAATAGTTCGCATGGGACATCCTCATGAAAAAGAATATCGGTGCCATAAAGAGGAATATTCTTGAGCGTAGAAGCTGCGTACTGTTCCAAAAACTCAACAGCATTTGTTCCGTGTAATCCAGCCAAAATTGCATCAGGTTGTTGGGTCTGAATCATAGCCTCGAATTGTGGAAAATCTGCCATATCTCGAAATACAGATAGGCGTGGTATCTGTCCATCAATGATACTTATGCCTTCAAATAGTGCTTGAGCAAACGCATACCCACTCTCATGAAAGTCCATCGTAAACGACAGATTAGTGGCGTGTTGAGCAAAATAAACGCCAGCATACCCATAACTTTTCCATAATTCTAACGAGTGGCGGAGCAGAGTGACAGGAACCGCTGTCTCTGTATTTAGATAAGCGCCAAAACTTGTAACTGCAATAGGAACTCGAATCAAATTCGCTAAACTTTTCCATTTCTCAAAATTGACTCGGGAGTCTGCCAAAGAAAAAATGGCCTTGACGCCATCTTCATGACTGAGTTTTAAGGTTTTTTCTTGAAGGATATCAAGATTATTACCAAAACCAATGTCTTGGTAATGCCATTTCGGAGAGATATTTGCTTTTGCCAACGCCATGCTAATCCCATCTCTAAAATCATAGTTTGCGAGAGGATAGATAGATGATTTAGCAACTAAAATTCCAACGGGAAGTTCCATATCAATGGAGAATAAATGAAGGTTGTCATCAGTCTGATGGCAAAATAGATGCTTATTTTATAGGTGTTAGATTGAAATCCTTTGAAATCGAACACAACAAAACATCAAAAACAACCCTACGAAATGATACATCTTTCGTAGGGTTGTTTTTGAAAAGTCGTTAGTTCAACTTATGGTCTTGATGGGAATATACCATACATGCAAATAATATAGTTCATTCCCAAATAAGGATTACGGATAGGAACAGGTTGAGAATTACCAGACACACCTACAGCCTGTGGACTCATAGTTACGTTAGGAGCTCCACTGATATAAGTGTTTGCTGCAGCTGCTAATACAGCTCCATTAGGATTACCAGTTGTACCTGTATTACTATTAGCGTTTAGTGTGTGAGTGTGTGCGGGAATTTGAGCTGCGCTTAGTGTAACCGTTTCTGTACCTGCCATTTGACCTAAAGGAATATTGGATAAGCCAGGTCCAGTACCTGTACCCACGGCAGTACGTCCTGCCAAATTAGGTAATTGGAATGTGGTTTGTCCATTTCCACCATAGGTTGTTCCTAAAAGTGAAAATAATGCGGTATTCTGAGAAATAGAGATGGTTTGCCCTTGGCAAAATGCCCAGTTTCTTGGAGCAAAATTTCCTGCAAATAAGCGAATTTCTGCGATAGTACCTTCCATAACAAAGATAGTGTTAAAAATGTAAAGAAAAATGATTTAATGTCTGAATGGAGGCAAATAATGAGTTAAGTTTATACCTGCCATTCAGCATGTTTAACTTCTTGAAGGATATATTCCTTCTGTACAAATGACGTACATTAAGCCCAAATAAGGATTTTTTACACTCACAGGAGAGTTATTTCCAGTGACTCCAATTGATACTTGAGCCAAGCTTTGATTAGGGGGCGTTGCTCCGTACTCGTTTACCGTGGACACGGCAAGAACGTTTGCTGACGGGGAGGTGCTATTACCTGCTCCTGAGCTTGCGTTTAACATGTGCGTGTGTGCAGGAAGATTCGTGTTCAGAAGTGTAATGATATTTGAGCCTGACATTTGTCCCAAATCCACTGGTGAGAGACCTTGCCCATTACCTGTACCAACCGGAGCCCTGCCACGAAAATCTGGGAGTCCGAAAGTGACTTGCCCGTCTCCGCCATACGTTGTGCCTAAGAGTGAAAACAGTGCAGTATTCTCAGCAATAGACAATAATTGCCCATCACACTCCATCCAATACAGAGGCGCAAAATTGCCGGCAAATAGCCGAATTTCAGCGAGTGTTCCTTCCATAGTATGAAATGAATTTAAATTGTGGAAAAATAAGTAAAAAACAAGTTATAGCACCTCATGTAAATGAGGATAAACGGATAACTCTCAACAAAAAAGTGAGAAATCTTACAAGAAAGCGATAGTTTATTGATTAAAAATCAACTACCTAGACCTGTGCTAGTGTGTTTTCTGGTAAGGTTTTTTGGGGGGTGAAAATAGTGCTGGCGGGCAGATTTCATAATGAGGTTTTTTAGAAAGGTTAATGGCACAAAAAAAAGTATTTATTTGATATATTCAAAAGAAGTTACAAAAAAATCTAATCTTTTTACAACTTCTTTTGAACACATCTTTAATTAAGAAGATAACTCGTTAAGATAAATTAGTACCTGCCCAAAATAGAGAACTTTTAACATGTGAATAGCAGACTTTGTAACAATGAATTCCAGCAATCTTTGATAGTGATTCGAGAGGCCAATTTTTCTTGATTATCACTAGTCGAAGGGCGTGTTGAATATCATATCAACTAGTAAACTGACGTACATTAGTTGAGTAATGGCTTTTAGTAAGGACGGTAACCAACATCCTCTACTTATTCAAATCGCTGTCCTTTTGTAACCCCTAGCTTTACCAATTGTGCCCCAGTAAAATAGCCTTCATCTGAGTACACAATTTCAATATTCAATACTGACTTATCTTTGCATATCACCCAAAGTCCCTCGCTATCGGCTTTAATAATTGTGCCAGCTTTTTCTTGGTTTTTTTCAGAATCATTTAAGATTTCGACTTGCAAAAAGCGAATATATTGTTGCTGAAATTGAGTGTAAGCTCCTTTGTTCCAGGGATTTGTGGCACATATCAAAGACCGAATTTCTTTAGCCGTTTGTTTTTGCCAATCAATACACACATCAGTTGCCGTAGGCTTTTTATAGACTTTAGCATGTTTGTGATTCTGTTCAGAAAGAGAAAGCTTATTGCTGAATAGCTTCTCAATCAGTATCATCATCGCATTTACTGCTAATAGCGAGAGTTTTTTTTCAATTGTTCCAAACGTATCATGTATCAGTATTGGGGTGCTTTCTACATGGGCTATTGCTCCTTCGTCTAAGTGTTTAGTGATTTTGTGTACGGTAAGCGATGCTACTTTTTCTTGGTGCTTTATTTGCCAAAAAATCGGGGCATTACCTCTATAAGCAGGTAATGCTCCAAAGTGAAAATTCCAACAGCCTAACATTGGAACGCCTAGCAAATCTGTAGGTAGTTTCCATGTAAAACCTAATACAAACAATGAGAAGACATTCATTTGCTTGATTTTTTGAAGAAGAACGGCAACAAAATCTTCCTTTTTCATCAAAAAATAAGGGACACGATAATTATCTAAATAAGCAATCAACTCGGCGACACTTTCATTTTTTTCATCAGATATTGCCACCCAAGCTAGCAGTCTGTGTTGTGTAAGTGCCTGAATAAGTGGAATAGAAATCTTACCATTCGATAAAACACCAATGCTCATGTAAGTAAAAGTTTATATAAAAAATTATTCTTGGAGAACAATGACAGGCCATTGACTTATCATACGGAGACACCAATAGATTCTCTTATGGGTGATTTCTCCATCAAGCAATACAGTTTGCAGTGCAGCAGAGTTTAACGCAGAGAGAGAGTCCCTGTAGGGCTTGTAAAATAAAGTAGTGGCGAATCATAAAACAAACAAATTGACTCTTAGGCTATAAAAAATGCCTATCAATTGATGTTTGGCAAGGAGAACTGCACCTTTTATAGTTGGTTAGGTTTAGTAATAGTAAGTAGGTTTGCTATTTATTTTCAGAAAGCCCAAAGCATTTAAAATAGCTAAGTAGGTTGAAGAACAGAAAACAAGTACAGTAGTATCCCTCGCTGAAAACAAGTGCTGTGTTAAGGAATCGAAAAATTAAGGGTAGGCTTCACCAAACGTACCAGTGGCGTTGTATGTTTGTGTGATGGCAGCATGCTGTTTGCTGCCAAATTGAGTGAAATTTTACTTTTTATGAATACATTAACGTTAGACGTGCTGACGCAAGACGCTATTTTTTTGTTGAAACAGCTCATTGCGACTCCTTCATTGAGCCGTGAAGAAGACCAAACGGCAGACTTGATTGAAGAGTTTTTCAGAGAACGAGCCATTCCGTATCGTCGTAAAAAAAATAACGTATGGGCACGCAATCAATACTTTAATCCCGAGTTGCCAACTATCCTGCTCAACTCGCATCATGACACCGTAAAAGCCAATCCGAAGTGGACTCTCAACCCTTTTGAACCTGTTGAGCAAGACGGCAAGCTCTTTGGTCTAGGCTCTAACGACGCCGGTGGCTGCTTGGTGTCACTGATGGCTACTTTTGCTTATTTTTACCATCGCCCCGACCTCAAGTATAATATCGTGATGGCGGCAACAGCCGAAGAGGAAATTTCAGGAACGCAGGGCGTTGAGTTGCTCCTGACTGAAAATGACCTGCCGCCTATTGATTTTGCCATTGTAGGAGAACCGACCCAAATGCACTTAGCCATTGCCGAAAAAGGGCTGCTTGTTGTTGACTGCATCGCCCACGGCAAAGCCGGGCACGCTGCTCGTGACGAAGGCATCAATGCCCTGTATATTGCGCTGGACGACATCAACTGGGTACGCAACTACCAGTTTCCAAAAGTATCGCCAACCTTGGGGCCAATCAAAATGACGGCTACTATCATACAGGCGGGTTCGCAACATAACGTGGTGCCAGATACATGCCAGTTTACACTCGATATTCGGGTAACAGAGCAGTATCGCCTAGAAGAAGTGGTCGCCATTGTGCAAGAAAACCTCCAGTCGGAGGTGCGTCCTCGGTCAGTACGGTTAAAGCCCTCGGGTATTTCGATGACGCATCCTATCGTGCAGGCTGGCTTGGCACTGGGGCGTCATACGTATGGTTCGCCTACTACTTCGGACCAGGCGCTGATGGATTTTCCTTCGCTCAAATGTGGGCCCGGACACTCCGAGCGCTCTCATACCGCCGATGAGTTTATTTATTTGTCCGAAATTGAAGAGGGGATTCGTCTATACATCGAAATGCTGAAGCGAGTCACTAGTTAAGACCAGCCCACACATGAAATTGCGCTTATGCTGTGACAAAACGTAGTATAATCGTCTTAATCCCAAATATAGTATCAACCTAAACACACCTGTTTATGAACCTAGAAAGTATCAAAACCCAGATTATTGGTGCTGTTACGCAATACGGCGGAAGTATTTTGCTTGCCTTATTTGCTTTCATTGTAGGTCGGATGATTATCGGCAGAATTTCTCGGCTGATTTCGACCAACCTGACCAAAAGCAAAGTGGACACCGATGTTCAGCCCTTTTTGATTTCGTTGCTCACTGTAGCTCTCAACATCATGCTCTTGTTGAGTTGTGCGGGTATCTTGGGTATTCAGACTACCTCATTTGTGGCGGTATTAGGGGCAGTAGGCTTAGCTATTGGCCTAGCGCTACAAGGAAGTTTAGCCAATTTTGCTGGCGGTGTTCTGGTTCTGGTTTTCAAGCCCTTTCGGGTTGGCGATCTCATCAGTGCACAAGGATTTACGGGGCACGTAGAAGCCATTCGGATTTTTGACACGGTATTGGTCACACCCGACAACAAAACCATCACGTTGCCCAATGGTCCTCTTTCTACAGGAGCCATCACCAATATTTCGACCAAAGGGGTGATTCGTGTGGACATGGTGTTTGGAGCAGGTAGTCAAAACGGTGTGGACAAAATCAGAGCTTCGCTCAAAGCCGCTATTGCCAATTCGCCACATGCCTCAAAAGACCATGAACACGACACGTTGGTCACCAAACTGACCGAAAACGCTATTTTCTTTGATACTCGGGTCTGGACCAAAAGCGAAACGTTTTGGGAAACGTATTACGAAGTACACGAAAACGTAAGTCGTCAGTTTGCTAAAGATGGTATCGAAGCGCCTATTCCTGCCGAAGTAGCTGCTGCTATACTCAGAAAGGCATAAATAACGAACCTTGACTAGATACGCATCAGGTCGTTTCTACAAGGTTATTCGCATAAAAATCACCCTAAGCGTGGCACAACTTCCTTCGTTGCCACGCTTTTTTTGTAGTTTTGAGGCATGAAACTTTGGCAAAAAGAAAATACCCATACCGCCGCCCAAATTGAGCGATTCACCGTTGGGCGTGACCGAGAATTCGATTTGTTTTTGGCTCCATACGATGTGCTCGGCTCGCTGGCACACATTGCTATGCTTCAGAGCATTGGGCTACTTACCCAAACAGAACTCGCCTTGCTACAAGCCGAACTTCGGGGCATTTATGAACAAATCAAGTCGGGTGATTTTTTTATTGAAGAGGGTGTCGAAGACGTACACTCGCAGGTAGAACTGATGCTCACCCAGCGATTGGGCGAAATGGGTAAAAAAATCCATGCTGGACGCTCTCGCAACGACCAAGTATTGGTTGACCTCAAACTCTATACCCGTGCCAAGTTGCAAGAAGTGGTAGAGGTAGTACATTTGGTGTTTGAGAAACTCCTCTCGCTCAGCGACGAGCATAAATACGTGTTACTTCCTGGCTATACGCACCTACAAATTGCCATGCCGTCGTCGTTTGGGTTGTGGTTTGGGGCCTATGCCGAAGCACTCATTGATGATACCGAGATGCTCCTGACCGCCTACCGAATAGCCAACAAAAACCCACTCGGTAGTGGGGCGGGCTATGGGTCTTCGTTTCCACTCAATCGTTCACTTACTACGCAACTACTTGGCTTTCAGAGTCCACATTACAACGTAGTATATGCCCAAATGAGTCGAGGTAAAACCGAACTCTTTGCCACCACGGCCATTGCCCAAGTAGCAGCTACGCTCGCACGCATGGCTATGGACATCTGTCTGTACAACTCGCAAAATTTTGGTTTCCTCATTTTGCCCGACGATATGACCACGGGCAGTAGTATTATGCCACATAAGAAAAACCCTGATGTGGCCGAACTCCTCCGAGGCAAATGCAATCGGCTGAAAGCGCTTCCGCACGAGATTACCTTGGTAATGAGCAATTTGCCTTCGGGCTATCACCGAGAAATGCAGCTACTCAAAGAAATTGTAATGCCTGCTTTTGACGAAATCTTAGACTGCCTGCATATCACGCATTTTATGTTGTCGGGCCTTAAAGTCAAAGACGGCATCCTAGATGACCCCAAATACGATTTACTCTTTTCGGTAGAACGAGCCAACGAATTGGTACGTCAGGGTGAATCGTTTAGAGAAGCCTATCGGATAGTAGGAAAAGAAATTGCAGAAGGTACTTACGAGCCCAATCGTGAACTTAGTCATACTCACGAAGGCAGTATCGGTAATCTTTGCAACGAACAAATTGATGGTATGATGGACGAACTACTGGCTCAATTTGAGTTTGAGAAAGTAGAAGATGCCCTGAACAAATTGATAAGCCCCGCTGTTTAACTATCAACTCATTTTGATACCATGACTTCAGCAGAAAAACCTAACAGATTCAAAGTTTGGCTCAAGCGAGTAGGCTGGGTTGGGTTTTTCTTTTTCCTAATCAAAGGCCTTCTCTGGCTCATCGTACCTTACCTTATTGCGAAGGGATTTTTTTAACATTGAGTAGAACGCAACGATGTGATTCTACACCAGCTTCACATCCAACAAGTCTTTTGACTTTGCATAGACCCACGCTACAACCAGCATCGTCACAACACCACCTGCCAATACCGACGGAACGGTACCTAGCAGGCTGGCAGCGAGTCCCGATTCAAAGGCACCAATTTCGTTGGACGAGCTTACAAAAATACTATTAACGGCAATCACACGGCCACGCATGTTGTCAGGTGGAATCACTTGTAAAATCGTCTGACGAATCACCACACTGATGCTATCGAAGGCCCCTGTCAAAAACAACATGGCTACCGACAGCCAAAAATGAGTAGAAATTGAGAACACTAACGTTGCTATTCCAAAACCAGACACGGCAATAATCATGTTTCGCCACGCCCGATTGACGGGCGAATAATAGGCACTCCCAACAATAGTCAGCACGGCTCCTACTGAAGGCGCCGCTCTAAGAATACCTAATTCTCGTGGGCCAACGTGCAAAATATCCTCGGCAAATACAGGTAGAATAGCAATAACACCTCCAAACAGTACGGCTACCAAATCGAGCGAAATGGAGTACAGCATGATTTTGTTTTCAAATACAAAACTGATGCCTTCTTGAATGCTTTCCCACAGATTGGTAGTCGTTTCGGCACTAACGGGTATCGGTTTTTTACTAATCAACGAAATCAAAAGTAGATTGATCAATAACAGCCCTATCACAATCACAAGGGTATTAGTTAACCCAAAGGCATAATACAAAAAACCCGCTATGGCAGGACCTAAAATAGCCCCCGCCTGCCAAAATGTACTACTCCATGAGGAGGCATTGGCGTAAGCTTCTCGTGAGGTTAAAAATGCCTTGAGCGAAGAAGTAGCAGGCGAATAAAAACCTTTGGCAAAACCAATGAGGCACAATACGCTGTAAATAATCCATAACAGACCCTGTGTACCAAGTTGCGCCTTGGTGTCTGGTAGGGTTGCCCATGTCAAAATAACCGAACCAAAAATGATAACCGAAAGGCTGACTTTCATGATGGTTCGTTTGTCTTTGCGGTCGGCGTAATGGCCTCCAAATAGCGCCAGCGAAATGTATGGCAGTGCTTCTGCTAAGCCTACTAAGCCTAAGGTCAGCGGGTTATGAGTAAGTTTGTATAGTTCATAGCCCAAGATAATTTCCTGCATCAACAATGCAGCCGTATTCAGGAAAGTCCCCGTGATTAGCATCACAAATTCGGGAAAGCGAAGGGCAGCGTAAGCGTCGTTTTTCAAGGAAATAAACTAAATTTTGATGGTGATTATTTGAGAACTAAAGGGCTAGTAATCATTATGATACTTCGTGACTGTGCTACTTTGCCAACCGCTTAGTTACCCAGTATGATTCTCTTAACATAGCCAGCTCTTAGCATCCTGACAGGTTGTTGAGAAGTCACAGCCAACTGATGCTTTAGTACCTGAAAACATCGTTTAAAAGGAACCAAAGCACATTAAAGTAAACAAAAACCCTCACAGATGGTTCGCCGTTTAGTCAATTTTGCTTGCTAATTATAGGTGAAGGGGCTAATTTGCAACCCACATGGATACCCAAATCAAAATACTTATACCCCTCTATAATGACTGGGATTCGCTTTATTTACTATTAAAGCGAATCGAGACTTGTGTCCCTCCAGACTTATTCAAGCGCTTTTCGTTTTTGATTATCAACGACTGTTCCCAAACCGACTGTGACCCTTCAAAGATATTCAATTCCATAGATTTACAAATTGTTAACCTAAACCGAAATATTGGACACCAAAGAGCCATCGCTATTGGGCTCTCGTATCTGAGCGACCACCCCACTTACAGCCAAGTTATTGTGATGGACTCTGACGGCGAAGATCGTCCTGAAGACATCGAAACCATGCTGGCAGCGGCAGAGCAACATAAAGGAAAAATTGTATTTGCCAGCCGTCTCAAGCGTCACGAAGGGTTTACATTTCGTTTTTTCTACAAAATTTATAAGTTTGTTTTTCAGATGCTTACGGGCAAAACCATCGCTTTTGGTAATTATTGCGTCATTCCGGCGGCATTAATTGCAAAGTTGGCTCATGTTTCCGAAATCTGGAACCACTTTTCGGGGGCGGTGATTCGCTCCAAACTGCCCTATTCGGCCATTCCTCTCAATCGGGGTCGGCGATTAGCTGGCGAATCCAAGATGAATTTTACGTCGTTGATTCTACATGGTTTAGGAGCTGTTTCAGTTCATCTCGACCAAGTGGCAGTGCGGTTACTTTTGTTTTTCATCGGACTCATTACACTCGCTATTTTTGGCATTATTACGGCTTTTGGGGTACGTTTTTTTACTAATTTCCCTATTTCAGAACTAACGAGCAGCCTTATTTTGGCACTGATGATTATTCTGGTACAGGCATTTATGGTGTGCTTGTTTCTGGTCTTTATGGTACTTACCTATCGCACGCATATTCACTTTATCCCTGCATTGGGTTACAAAGATTTTATCTTATCAGTAGAACGAGTTCAGGGCGAAGTTGACTAAATTGAGCACGGTGAAGTCAACAAAAAAGCCCTACCGTGCTGAACGAAAGGGCTTAGATAAGTTGTGAACAACCATTACCGTTCTATCATCATGCGTAAGGTTTGGCGACTGCCGTCACCTTCTAAACTCAGCAGGTACATACCATTGCTGAAACTACGAGCGTTGAGTGTCTCAAAATACGTACCTTCTTCTATGACCCCTTGCCTCAATACGCCTACTTCGTGCCCCAGCAAATCCATCACCGACAAGCGAATCTCTTGACTCTTGTTGAGGCGATACTTGATGCGGGTTTCGGTACTTACAGGGTTAGGCATAGGCTGAAACAACTCAAACGATGGCACTTGGTCATTTGCTTGAGCCGAAACTCTAAAGATGGGAAGTTTCTGAAAATCTTTGAATAACAAATTTTGTGCATCGGCTTGGCTCATGCCCAAGTGGTCTCGGAGCACAGCGGTATAAATCTGACGATAATCGTATTTATTTTTAATATCGCCACTGCTATCAAGATTGACCAAGTCATATTCGCCCCCAATAATGCCCCCTTTTACTGATTTTCCAATTACAAAATGGACAGCTGCGGCTCCATGGTCGGTGCCTGTGGTACCATTTTGGTTGAGACGACGACCAAACTCAGAGAACGTCATCACTACTACATCTTTTGATAAGCCCTGTGTATCGAGGTCGAGTTGGAAAGAAGCTACGGCATCCGATAGCGTTTTGAGCAAATTAGCGTGTTGGGTCAGCTGGCTGGCGTGCGTATCAAACCCACCGAGTGTGGTGAGATACACAGGCGTTTGGATACCTCCCGAAATCAACTTGGCTACAATCGAAAGTTGTCGGGCAAAGTTCGTGTTCGGATAGGTAATGGCATTCTTACCTTTGTCAGCTTTGTCTTTGATAACCCCCGAATACTGAATAGATTGAGCTGCAATAGCTTTCAAGAATTTCAACTCATCGCCGGCTATGGTAGCAGGTGGTGGGTCGTTGTCGGCAGTGCTGCCATTGACGAGCTGATAAAACGTATTAGGGTCGTCAAATACCGTACCCATAGAGCCTGCTTGGCTTAGCAGCAACATAGATTCTACCGAACCCAGATGTACGGCCATGGGCTGGTCTGGCAACTTGGCAGGATAATCAGGAAACGTTTTGGCCAAATATCGCCCCATCCAGCCTTCGGCTACTACCTGATTGGCATCTGAAGCCGACATCCAAATATCAGTAGAACGAAAGTGCGAGCGGTTGTGATTATCGTAGCCAACTGCCTGAATAATAGACACTTTATCTTCTTCGTACAGATTTTTGAGAGCGCCCATTGCTGGGTTTAAGCCTAATGTATTGGTAAGTGGTATGGCATTGGCTTTTTGAATGCCGATGTTGGGTCGCTTGGTGTAATAGATACTATCCTCATACGGAATCACCGTATTGAGACCATCGTTACCACCACTCAACTGAACCAATACTACTATTTTGCCATTGGTGCCCGCCAAATCCATCATTACTGGATTGTAGGCGTATGCTCGCATTGGAACTCCATCTAACCCTACCGCCACACCTCCAGTTAGCAAGCCTAATTGTCGTAGAAATTCTTTCCGTTTCATGGGTATGGGGCTAAGTAAGTTGGAATTCGGGTAAACGTAGCATGGCTTTTAGGAATTTCTGAATACGGGCTTCGGCCATGGGTGTATTGGTGGACCAGTTGGCTATAGTAGTACCGTCGAGGAGGTTATCCAGCAAAAATTTCTTGCGTTTATCACTAATGACGTAGGGTAAATAGATGGTTGATAGCTCGTCCACCAGTTTCACAGCATCCTCCGAAAGTTGAGGGTTCACTTTGTCGTTAAAGCTCCGCACATAGTCAATCGGCTTGATTTTGAAGCCAAGTGTTGCCCCAGAAAGCCGTTTACCGTTTACAAGCGAATCGGTGTAGCCCCCTCGCTGAGGATAGGTGTTGGAGCTAATCCATTCACGCTGACCGGGCCAACCTGCTACGTTTGGTGGTTCGAGCAGTTGTTGAGTCAAGCTTCGTCCCAAATCGCTCAGATACCCAAAATCGGTAGTAGTGATGGTATCAACGCCAAACAGCTTAAGCGAACCTATGAGTAGTTCGGTGGGGCTTTTGATTTTAGCGCCACGAATTTCGGGTTTATAAAACTCTTCCGACGTCAGCATAAAGAACAACACAGGGCGCAGGTTGTAGTCGTTATCTCGCATGACTTTGGCCATTTTGGAGACAAACGTTTCGTCTGCTTTATAAAAAACAAACTCCTCATACAACTTACGACACAAAAACTGAGACGCTTCGTTTTTGGCAAAAATCGTGTCCACAATCTCTTTGTAGCCAAAATTGCCCGTTTTTCCCAAAAACGTTTTGTTAGTACTATCAAATCGGGTAGAGTCGTATTGGGCGTTGAGGCCACTTACTGTCCAGCCTGTGAGTGCTTTAGCTGCTTGTTTAATATCTGTTTCGGTGTAGTTGCCAATACCCAATGTAAACAACTCCATCAATTCCCGAGCGTAGTTTTCGTTCGGAACGTTTTTGTTGTTTTGGCGACCATCCAGATAAATCAACATGGCGGGGTCAATGGTAACGTCTTTGGTAAGCTGCCGTAAATTCCCAAACACATTCTTGCGAAACAGGTTCTGCTGCATGTACATGTGCTGTGGGTACGTAACTTTGGAGCGTTGCGAGGTGTAGTGATTATGCAGGAACAAAACCAGTTTTTCACGCATGCTGGTTTTCTCGGTGAGCATCAGATTGTACCACCAGCTTACAAAAGCCTGATAACGAGTACCCTGATTAGGATCGTTGGCAACGGGTACTTCGTTAATCCAATCACCAGGTGGCGCAGGTAACGGCTTGTCGGCCAGTAACTCCTTGTTCACAAAGTCTTCGAGGCTCAGGTACGAAAGAGCCGTGTCGAGGTCTTTTTTGGTATAGCCAAACAACGTACGGGCAAGTAGGTGTTTGGCGGTATCACGGTTCCATTGAGGCATGGTCGTGGGTGCTAAGTGTGTAAGTGACAGAGTGTTTGGCGAATTTGGATAAAAAAAACTAAACGTCCAAGCTTTTAGGGGGGAATTGTAGGCTTCACCTACTGATTATTATTTTTATTCTACAAATTCGCCTTGTTCGTCCATATTGTGAACTGTAAAAGAATACAGAATCTTTCTCTCCTAAATATTGCTATAAATGCCAACGCTATTTTTATAACAATCGTGTATTTTTGAGAAAATTACACGTCCGCTATGCTTATCCGAATTGTACGCATGACCTTTCAGGCCGATAAAGTGCCTGCTTTTTTGGAGATTTTCAATGCTTCCAAACAAAAAATCCGAGCGTTTCCGGGGTGTCAACATTTAGAATTGTTGCAAGATTTACAATACCCCCATATCCTGATGACCTATAGTTATTGGGACGATGAGGCGGCCCTCGAAAGGTACCGTCTCTCCGAATTATTTCAGACTACGTGGGCAGCTACCAAAGTTTTGTTTGAGTCAAAACCCGTAGCGTTTTCGAGTAATAGGATTGAGACAGTGGTGAGTAAAGAATAACTAATAGAGGCTATGACTCAATCTACTGAGGGACTGACCAAGGAGAAATAGGAAAGGGGAACACACAAACACTAATCAAAATCAAACAACTTGCGTAGTTCGGTGGCATCTTCGGGCTTGAGGCGGCCTGCCAATACTAAGCGTAATTGCCTACGGCGAAGGGCGGCATCGTACATGGCTTTTTCTTCGTCAGTTTGCGGAACCAACTGGGGTACGTCTATTGGGCGACCTGTTTGGTCCACGGCCACAAAGGTATAAAACGCCTTATTAGACATGATTTTCACTCCCGCCGGAATGTTCTCAGCGTGTACTTCGATATACACCTCCATTGACGAACTGAAGGAACGAGTTACCCAACTTCTGAGTGTAACCACACTTCCTAAAGGAATCGGTTCCGTAAACGACACGTTATCTACCGAAGCTGTTACCACAATACGGTTAGAGTGCTTTTGAGCGGTAATGGCCGCACAAATATCCATCAAATGTAGCAAACGCCCTCCCATCAAATTATTTAAGGTATTCGTATCATTGGGCAAGACCATTTCGGTCATGGTCGTCAGCGACTCTGAGGCGTATTTTTGCTTCATAAATGGATCAAGTTGTAAGAAGGGAAAATAAAAAACAAACGGTTATTGAGGCATATAGCATTTTAACTGCGAGCGCCCTAATCGGCCTTTGAGCGTATATTGGGCTTTAAGAGTCAGTATGATATAAATGTCTTTGTTGCCTGGATTCCCTCGTACATCGCCAGGCAGACTGGCGGGTAGGCCCAAATCAGGTTTGCGGTCGGCCAAGCGGGCAGCAATGGAGTTTTGGTCGGTGAAGGCCACAAAACGGTCGCTTACGTCATCAAAATAATCTGAATTTATATACGTGCCACTGAGTTCAAGCCCTACTGATAGGCGGTCGGTGGTTTTGAAAGTCATACCTATGCCACCAGGAGCAATCATCACAAGGCGGTTGTAGGCTACGCCTTCGGTTTGTAAGGGCGCTAGGCTGTATCGCTTACCATCCAAAACGGCTGAAGGATTGAGATAGGTCAGTCCGACACCACCAAATAAATAAGCGTTAAAAGGCGTTTTGTCGGTGTAGCGAAACAAATCTAACTGAATGCCCACGTAAGCATCAGCGCTGGTAGTTCGAAACGAGAGGTTGTTCTGCGACCGTTTGGCTCCTACTTGCGAACCTCCTACATTATACACTCGAAGCTCGCTCCTAAGACTAGCTCTATTGAACCATCGGTACGTAAGTCCTATGCTCAGATTGGGGCCTAACTCAAGATTTTTGAAATTATCTTCTCGCAAATCGCCCATGTAGTAGGTTACTCCTACCCCACCGATTAGCTCCATCACTCCACGAAATTTCCGAACCAACGGCGAGCGTTGCTGGGCCATTAAGGCATTACTCGTCAGCATACTAACAAGCGTGATAGCCCAGACAGGTTGTAGTATTCTTTGCATAGGGAAAGAGCCAGAGGGTTAAAAAAGTTGTAGGCAAAACGCTGGAAGCCTTTTCTTTATTTTATTGCTCCAATACGCTTTGCCTACAAACGTTCTGAAAATTATCCAATGACAACGCAGTTGCCTTTAATAACGTCTTCTTCTACTTTTTTGTATTTTACATCCTTCTCGATACGACCGTCACGGTACTGCACGGTTACTCGCTGGTTGCGGTCGGCAATTTTGATTACCTTGACAGGAGCAGCTTTTTCTACCACACGCTCCATGTTGGTGGCCAACGAAACGTCGTCGTCAAACTCTTCTTTGTTGGTTACCAATTTGGGCTGTGGCTCTGGGCGTCGCTGCGGTTGTTGAGGTTGTGCTTCGGTTTGGTCTTCTGGAATATCGGCCTTCATCAAGAAACTGATGGTATCGAAATTCACCCGATTCAAGAACTGTTTGAACAACTCAACTGCCTCAAACTTATAAATCAAGAGTGGGTCTTTTTGTTCAAATACTGCATTCTGTACGCTCTGCTTGAGATCGTCCATGTCACGGAGGTGTTCTTTCCACTCTTGGTCAATCAAGCTCAAAGCGATGAATTTTTCCATTTCACGAATCAACTCACGGCCTTCGTTTTCAATGTTTTTGCGAAGGTTTACGGTGACATAGGTGAGTTTGTCGCCATCCGAAATCGGTACGACGATGTCTTGAATGGTAGCACCTCTGTTGGCCAAAATGTCTTTAAACACAGGGAGAGCCTTCTGTGCAATAACTTGATTTTTAGCGTTGTAGTGTGCTTCGGCAGCTTGATACAAGCGAGCCGAGCGTTGCTCTGGCTTCAACTTACCAAAATCGTCTCGCTTAAACGGCGGCTCCATTCCCAATCCACTGATGGTACGGAACTCCAGTTCGTCGAAGTTGGCAGCGTTTTGCACGATTTCGTCACAAACATCAAACAACGTATTGGCAATGTCAATAGACAGACGGTCGCCATACAGCGCATTCCGACGACGGCGGTAGATAGCCTCCCGTTGGTAGTTCATCACGTCGTCGTATTCGAGCAATCGTTTCCGAATCCCGAAGTTGTTTTCTTCTACTTTTTTCTGGGCTCGTTCGATAGACGACGTAATCATCGAGTGCTGAATCACCTCGCCGTCTTCCATGCCCATGCGGTCCATGATTTTGGCGATACGCTCCGAACCAAACAAACGCATCAACTGGTCTTCGAGCGAGACAAAGAACTGCGACGTACCCGGGTCACCTTGACGACCCGCACGGCCTCGAAGCTGTCGGTCCACCCGACGAGACTCGTGGCGTTCGGTACCGATAATCGCTAACCCGCCAGCATCTTTCGACTCGGGGGTGAGCTTGATGTCGGTACCACGACCTGCCATGTTGGTAGCAATGGTCACTGTGCGAGGCTTGCCGGCTTCCGCTACAATTTCCGCTTCTTTTTGGTGATACTTGGCGTTCAATACTTGGTGTTGAATCCCCCGAAGCTTGAGCATACGGCTCAGGATTTCGGAATTTTCGACCGAAGTAGTACCTACCAGCACGGGGCGGTTGTTATTGACCAAATCGCTGATTTCGTCCACCACAGCGTTGTATTTTTCCCGAACGGTTTTATAGACTTTGTCTTCTTGGTCTTTCCGAACAATAGAACGATTGGTTGGGATGACCACGACGTCGAGTTTGTAGATTTCCCAGAATTCGCCTGCTTCGGTTTCGGCAGTACCTGTCATACCCGCCAACTTGTGGTACATGCGGAAGTAGTTTTGCAGGGTAATGGTAGCGTAGGTGGACGTAGCGTCTTCTACTTTTACGTTTTCTTTGGCTTCTACCGCTTGGTGCAAACCATCTGACCAGCGGCGACCTTCCATGATACGGCCCGTTTGCTCATCCACAATCTTGACCTTACCGTCCATAATCACGTACTCAACGTCTTTTTCAAACAAAGTATAAGCTTTGAGCAATTGGTTGACGGTATGGATGCGTTGGGTTTTGACCGAGTAGTCACGAATCAGCTTTTCTTTCTGAACAAGGCGGTCTTGTTCTGACAGTTCGGTGTTTTTCTCAATGGCATTGAGTTCGATGGACATATCAGGTAGCACGAAGAATTCGGGGTCTTCGTCTTCACGAGTCATAAACTCAATCCCTTTTTCGGTCAGTTCGATGCTGTTATTTTTTTCTTCGATCACAAAAAACAAAGGTGCATCGGCTTGAGGCATTAATTTTTGGTTTTCGGCCAAAAACACCGCTTCGGCTTCTTGCAAGACGGCCTTGATACCCGTTTCGGACAGGTACTTAATCAAAGGCTTAGACTTGGGCAAACCACGATGCGCTCTGAATAAGGCCACGCCGCCATCTTTGGTGTTGCCGGCGGCAATGAGGCGCTTAGCTTCGTTCAAAAGGCCATTGACTAGGGCTTTTTGGGCGTCCACAATCTTCATTACCCGTGGCTTGAGTTCATAAAACTCGTGCTCGTCGCCTCGTGGGATGGGGCCACTGATGATGAGGGGCGTACGGGCGTCGTCCACCAAGACGGAGTCCACCTCATCCACCATAGCGTAGTGGTGCTTGCGCTGCACGAGGTCGTCGGTGCTGCGAGCCATGTTGTCACGGAGGTAGTCAAAGCCAAACTCGTTGTTGGTACCGTACGTAATATCGGCCAAATACGCCTTGCGACGGGCCTCGGTATTGGGCTCGTGTTTGTCGATGCAGTCAACGGTTAGGCCGTGGAACTCAAACAGCGGACCATTCCACTCCGAGTCACGTTTAGCCAGGTAGTCGTTGACAGTGACGATGTGCACGCCTTTGCCACCGAGGGCGTTGAGGTAGGCAGGTAGGGTTGATACGAGTGTTTTCCCTTCGCCGGTGGCCATTTCGGAGATTTTACCTTGATGCAAGACCATACCACCTATCAACTGTACGTCGTAGTGCACCATGTCCCAGCGAATGGGGGCGCCTGCGGCAGTCCATTCGTTTTTCCACGTGGCCGTTTCGCCATCAATCACCACGTTTGGTTTTTGAGTAGCGAGGCTTTTGTCATGAAACGTGGCCGTTACGACCAACTGTCCGTTTTCTTTGAAGCGGCGAGCCGTTTCTTTTACTACCGCAAAAGCCTGTGGTAGTAGCTCAAGTAAGCCTGCTTCTAAAAGCTTGTTCGATTCGATTTCGAGTTTGTCAATTTCTTGAAAAATCCGTTCTTTTTCGTTGATGTCTGTTTCTGGATTTTCGTCAAGTTGTTGTTTTAGCGCAGCAATCTGGTCTTCGGCAGGGCGGGTTTTCTCTTGAAGATACGCTTTGAAATCAAGCGTTTTTTGACGGAGTTCGTCGTCGCTGATGGAGCGTAATTTTTCAAACTCTGCATTTATCTTGGAGACAACAGGGGTCAGGTCTTTGAGGTCTCTATCCGATTTGGTACCAAAAATCTTGGTAATCCCCTTGGTTAAAAAATTCAACATGATGTTTCTGGTTAGCTACTGCCTGTTACTTCGTTCTATTAGCTATTCACGTCATTGATGTGAAGTGGGCAGTTCGTCAAGAATTAACATTAAAATTTAGAGTTGAGGTAGCATGTTACCCAATTCTCCTGCAAATTTAGTTCATTCGGAGGTAGATACCACGAAAAAGATGACAGGAATATTGTACTTTCGTGGATGAATGGAGAAAACAATGGTTAAAAGGCTGGTGTTGGCTTGATTTTGTGAACATCTATTTTGAAAAAATGAGAATTCTTACAAAATCATCCGGAACCTATGCCATGATTGGACTGTGTGGGTTACTTTTGCCGTTCAGTTGTACCTCGTCTGATTTTAAGTATGGAAGAACCACTTCGTAACCGTCCGCCTCGCCGCAAATTAGGCTTTGGCGATATGTTTGGCCTGGGAAATCGTGGAGAGCAAACCGTTACGGCTCCCAGCACTCAACGCCGTGATTTTCAGGAAGGCAACCAATGGGTTCGAAGGCTTACGCCTTGGATAGTGCTCTTGGGAGCGGCGTTGCTGGCTATTGACTTGTTCAGAGATAAAGGGAATCCTCGCACTACCTACCGCACAGGCGCACAGGTATTGGATATGGAATGGAAAGGCACCATCTTGAAAAAATACGCTGATATTAACGGCAAAACCACGCATCCGATTTTAGAAATCAAGGACTTGGCCGACACGGCGGCAGTACGGCAAATCATTGATTTTGAGTATGAAAAGACGCATTTTTGGGACCGAGTAGAGGTAAAAGATAAAATCGAAAAACGCAAAGGTAGCCTTTCGGTACGAATCCATAATTACACTCGTGACACCACGTTTGCCATGGAGTTTGAGAAGTGATTTTAAATTTAAAATCAAAAATCATCCTCACTCAGGGACTATTTGATGGAATTGAGCATACTGCTTTACTCTAGTCGTGACATACCTTTTCAGATATACCTCGTTTAAAAACACACTGGAATAGTTGTCAAAACGGTGACACTGAACACCCAGATAAAAGAAGTGGAGGCACAAGCCCAATAGGGGTACCAAACGTTTTTCTTCGGCGCTAAGTGGTAAAAGAAGTTCATAACCCAGTAAGAAATCATTGATTTTAGCATGGTAGGTTGTTGAGTTAGGGTCGAGGGCGTAGGTCTGAAGAAAATAGTAGGCCACATCCAGACACAGCCAGCCGTTACCACAAAAATCAAAATCAAAAATGGTGATTGTGCCATCAGTGTTGACATTGAGGTTATCAAACCAAATGTCCAAGTGTACCGCCCCTTGGCGAATAGCTATCTCGTCAACCGTTTCAATTTTTTTCAGTAAGTATTTCTGCAAGGCACTCATGTAGTTCCATTCTTCGGTATCCGCAGGCAAAAACTGACTCAGCTCAACAAAAGATTCAACTAGTAGCACTTGGGGTGAGTAGGTGACTCGGTCGAGATATAGGTTTTGCGTTTGTTGGTGAATACGAGCCATTATTTCGCCGACAGCTCGGTGAGTTTCAGGGGAAAAATGAAGCATTTTTTCACCTAGAGCATAGGTAAATAGCACTCCAAATCGTATTCCTTCTGGGGCTTGTATAGATTGGAGGTAGTTACCATGCCGGTCGGCGACGGGGTACGAAACCTCAATGTCATGTTGCTGTAAAGTCAGAATGAGGCGAAGTTCTTCCAAAATTTCTGCTTCGCTTCGCCACTGATAACTATACACCCTCCATACGTATTTCTCGTGCTCGTTCTCAACCAGATACGTGTGATTAATGCCTGCTTTCAGTAGTCGGCAGGTGGGCGTGGCTTGTAATGAATACCGAGCTGAAACCAACTCAGCAAGCGCAGCGGGAGCCAGAATAGCACTTATAATTGGGAAAATTGGCATGGACAACTAGATGGAGCGCTACAAAGGTATGGATTGATAGAGTAGCGTATGCTGTAGGATAAACAATAAAAGAGTTATTTTTAACAGACATAACTGCTGATACAAAGCCCCGACTATGTCTCCATTGCGGTTCAGTTTGAAACAAAACGAACCGAAAGTACAAGTTACGCTTTGCTAAACTTGCGATAGTGGTGAATTATGCAAATATTATTCATTTTAAAGAATAAAGAAATTGTAACACTTGTACCAATCAAAAAATAACCTAATATTGAAGTTCTTGTATCACAATTTCAAGATTATGTATTTTATGTATGGTAGCCTCCGATTACGTTGGTGAATAATCATTTTGAGAACAAACCAATGATTACGTACCTTCTTAGAAAACTCGTTGTTCGGCGACCCAGTTCAATAGATTTGGTAAAGAGTTTGCCAATCAAGTGTTGATGATAAAACCTCAGTAAACATCTTCCAAGCATCGGTACACCACCATTAGACGGTGATGAGGCCTAAGCAATTTAGTAGATTTTTGAGTATCTTTTTGTTGCGTTTGCCCATCGTGACAGCTAAAATCTCGTCGCTTTCGGCATCATAGGCGTAGAGTACCCACATTGCCCTTGTTATGCACAAAACTGTACAACTCATCAATTGGTACCCGATGGTAGTGCCGCTTGCTGGTGATTGTTAGCCCGCTCTTGAGTACGGTTAGGGTCGATACCTTAATAGACGTACTTATGTCGAAATTGTTTGGTACAACAACGGCGGCGATAGTTTTGTGTCCCCTTTGGCTTACGTCCGTTTTTAACTATTTTTGGGTTCAAGCAATAGAGATTGACATTTATCTGAACTATACATGCCGTTTCGCCTTTCACTGCTTTTGTTCAAAAAACCATCCTACTTTTGAGAACACAACCGACCGTTTAATAAACTCTTTTCCTTAGCTATCATTCGTCATGCTGACAAAAATGCTCTCTATTTTTTTCTTTGGGGAATACTTTCAGAATTCGCTCTCGCCCAAAAGCTCACCCCTACTTTGAGCAAAACACAAGTAGAAGTCTATGATTTTCAGGAAATTACACTAAACTTCAAAAAGCCAGACCTCAAACTAAATCCTTTTAAACAAGCCCAACTCGTAGCTACTTTCATGGCCGAAAACGGCGATTCTAAAACGATAGAGGGTTTCTGTGATAGTCAAGATGGCAGTGTATATAAAGTGCGTTTTATGCCCACCAAAGCTGGTAAGTACGGCTTCGAACTGACTTTTACCCAAAATAATAAATCACAAAAAGCAACAGGTACATTTGAAGCGGTTGCCTCTTACCGCAAAGGAATTTTAAGGCAAGACAAACAGCACCCTGAACATTTTGTCTTCGACAACGGCGATCGCTACTTTTGGAACAGCACCACCGCCTACTGGATGCTAGGTCTCAAAAATGAAACCGACATGATGGCTGCTATTGATAGACTGGCTGGTTATGGCATTAACCGAATTCGGGTAGCTATCAATGGACGAGCACACGGTGGTGAGCGCTGGAATGAGCCGAATGTTGTAGAATCAGCGAATTTCACCTTCAAACTCAATCCTTGGCTGGCCGAAAAACCCAATGATTTAGACGCCCCTAATTTTGACGTAACCCGTTTTGAAGTAGGCCATTGGCAAAAATTAGACCGACTCATTGCCAGAGCTCGAGACAAGGGAATCATCGTGTCGATTATCTTTTACGTAGACGGCCTCGACCACGCCTGCGACCCTTTCAAAAAAAACAATATGGGCAACCAAGACGAGCAGATGTACTATGCCTACGCTGCCGCCCGCTACTCGGCCTACGAAAACATCATGTGGGACATTGCCAACGAATACCACCTGTTTCGCACTCCCGAATGGGCTGATAAAATGGGGCAGTTCCTGAAAAGCAAAGACCCCTACAATCACTTGATTTCGGTACATGGTAATTCTGATTTTCCCTTTCGGAAATCGCCCTGGGTGGACGTAATCATGCACCAAAGCTGGGACGAATGTGGTGGCTATGAGTTCATTACTGAAAGCAAAGCACGACAGGCCGCAACAGGACGGATATTGCCCCTGATAAATGAGGAATATGGATACGAAGGGCATTATTCGGTTTGGGGATGCGGGGCCACTGCCGGTAAAGAGCGACCTGACGGCCGCTCAGGACTGAACCGCAGCCAGTTGGCTTGGGAAATCTGTATGGCAGGTGGCTACCAAACTACGGGTGAGACTGCTGAGTATGGAACCGGAGCAGGCGAAGATACAGGTGGCGGCTGGATCAATGGGCGAGGTAACGACAAAATGACCATGCTCCGCTACTACAAAATCATGAAAGAAGCCTTCGAGCAAACCCAATACTGGAAAATGACCCCCCGAAAAGATTTGGTCAATCTGGGAAATCTGTGTTTAGCAAACGATGGACAAGAATATCTGATTTACAGCCGCTTGCAGCATTGTAGAATCAAACTTACTAAAGGACAAAAATACAGTGTGACGATGATTGACCCCCAAACAGGCGAAACCACGCCCCTCGCCGACGCCAATAGTGACGTGGATAACAACGCTTGGCAGTATCGCCGTAATTTGAGTAAACCGATGGTTTTTATCTTGAAAAGAAAGGGATGAACTACTGTCTCGATGGAGGTAAGATATTGAGGTTCATGCGATGAGGCTGCTCGTTAATAATTACTCTTCCGATAAATCGCACGAGCTACTCGGCGTTCAAAGCAAAATAGTTCATCTCAAAAGTCAAAACAAATACCATAAAAGTCCGTTTTGAAGAATGAAACAATTGTAATTTTTAGGCATATTTGCCCAGCAAACTACCCACTCTATTATCCTCTAACGCTTTTATTTTCACCCGATTATCCATTCTAAACCTAAACGTTTATGTCATTTACGCTCAACGACGTCGCCAAAATGATTGACCACTCCCTTTTGCATCCTACCCTTACTGATACCGAACTGATAGAAGGTTGCGAATTAGCTAAGAAGTACGATGTAGCCGCTGTGTGCATCAAACCCTATTTTGTAAAACAATGTGCCGATTTGCTGAAAGATTCTGATGTTAAAGTATGCAGTGTCATCGGTTTCCCAGCGGGCAACAGTACCATTCAATCGAAAGTTTTTGAAACTCGCTTGGCTTGCAAAGATGGAGCTACTGAAATTGACATGGTGGTAAACGTCGGAAAAATACTCGGCGAAGACTGGCGCTATGTGAAAAAAGAAATCTATGCCATCAACAAAGAATGTGTTAGGCACGGCGCTATTCTGAAAGTTATCTTTGAAAACGACTTCTTGCCTCACGATAAGTACAAAATCAAATTGTGTAAAATATGTAGCACGATTGGCGTTGGTTTCGTAAAAACTTCTACTGGTTATGGTTACGTAAAACAATCCAACGGCGACTACAACTACAGAGGAGCCACCGAACATGACCTCATTTTGATGCGAAAATACAGTGCCCCGTCTGTTCAAATCAAAGCCGCAGGAGGCGTACGCACGCTTGATGGTTTGTTGCGTGTTAAAGAACTGGGATGCAGCCGCTTAGGAGCCTCTGCCACCGCCAGTATCATGGAAGAAGCCAAAAAACGCCTTGGCTTAACCACCGAAACAGTGAGCGCTCCAACGGGTGGATATTAGTAGTCACCTACTAGTTGATGGCGATTAGTATGACAACAATTTTATAAGTTCGGCCAATCAATATGACTTATTCTCCAGGTATATTGAGTGTATTACCCATTATCTATGTAGGTTGGTCTGACTCGGTGTTGAGTCCGTCCGAAATGAGGGCTATTCAAGCCTTTATCGAAACGATTCCTCACCTAACCGACCAAGACAAACAGTATCTGAAGCTATGCACAGATCAACGTAAGCCACCCAGCAAAGAGACCTTTGCCGAGTGGACAAAGGTCTTGCAACAGCATGTACAAAAGCTCGACTTGTCTGAACGAAAAAACTTGTTTGAAATTGGCCTTTCTATGGCACAGAAAGCTTCATCGTTGAGCGAAGCGCAACTGCTCAATGCAGGTCATGTCCGAAAAGCCGTAGAGGAATTTGAGCGAAAACTGGGCTTAGATAACGCTCTTTCTACTCAATCGTTTTACCATGCTATCACGCCTCAACATGCAGCTGATTTGCCCGAAGTTGCTGATTTTGACCCACGAAAACTCCAGGCGCAGTTAGATGGACCCTTTGCTGAAGTAAAAAAACGAACCAAGATTTTACTGCTCGACGAAGCCTTCCGAGTTCCTACGGACCTGCGCTCTAAAGATGAATTGCGGTTACTAATACTAGAACAATGTCGATATCTAGCCCAACAGGGTTTGGGCGCTTATGCCTTTCCAGAAGCTTATGGTGGGCATAATTCTCCCGGCAGTAGCACCGCCATTTTTGAAACATTGGCCATGGGTAATTTGAGCTTACTCATCAAATTTGGCGTGCAGTTTGGTCTGTTTGGCGGAGCCGTTTTTTTATTAGGAACAGAGTACCATCACCAGCTTTATCTGGAGAAACTAAGTAAACTCGAACTAGCAGGTTGCTTTGCCATGACCGAAACGGGGCATGGCTCTAACGTACGAGATTTAGAAACCACCGCTACCTACGACCACGCCACTCGTTCGCTAGTGGTGCATTCGCCTACGTTGGCTGCTGGCAAGGAGTACATTGGC
Organism: Spirosomataceae bacterium; assembly: GCA_046329195.1. Lineage (GTDB taxonomy): Bacteria > Bacteroidota > Bacteroidia > Cytophagales > Spirosomataceae > JAXLVB01. Next base: position 2,488,059 of record JAXLVB010000002.1, read on the forward strand.
AACGCACTCCACAGCCGCATGGCGGCGGTATTTTGCCAACTTATGGTCAATGGTCAAAATCATGGTATTCATGCGGTATTAGTACCGCTTCGAGATACAAATCATCAACCATTAGCAGGTATTACGGTCAAAGACAATGGCTACAAAATGGGACTCAATGGGGTGGACAATGGTAGAATCTGGTTTGATAACGTACAAGTTCCGGTAGAGAATCTATTGAATCGTTATGGTAATATTGACGAAAACGGTCAGTATTACAGCTCCATCCAGAATCCAGCAAAGCGTTTTTTTACCATGTTAGGCGCCTTGGTGGGTGGCCGAGTATCGGTGGCATTAGGTTCAAACACCGCCGCCAAAAAAGCATTAGATATTGCCGTTCGTTACGCTCTCCAACGCCGGCAGTTTAAGACCCTCAGCGAAGAGCAAGAAACCCTTCTGCTCGACTACCCCACGCATCAAGAGCGGCTTTTTCCACTGCTGGCCAAAAGTTATGCCTTAACTTTTGCGTTAGAAACCCTCCGTCAGAAATTCATTGACAGTACAGCCCGTGACGACAAACGAGAGGTGGAGGCACTAGCTGCTGGACTCAAAAGTTATGCTTCGTGGCACGCCATTGAGACCATTCAAGAGTGCCGTGAAGCCTGTGGCGGAAAAGGCTATCTCGCCGAAAATGAATTGCCTGATTTAAAGGCAGATACGGACATATTTTCTACTTTTGAGGGAGATAACCACGTGCTTTTACAGCTCCTCACTAAATCTATCCTGACGGACTTTAAGCAAGAGTTTAGCGATGGCGGATTCAGGGCTATCGCTCGTCATATTCTCCAACGAGTCAGTGCCGAATGGGTGGAGGCCAATCCCTTCTCCACCCGAAATACTGATGTTGAGCATCTACTCAGCACCGATTTTTTGCAAGAAGCCCTGCGATACCGACAACAGAAACTACTCTTTACACTTTCAGACCGTTTACGAAGTTTTATGGGTAAAAAACTGAACCCTAACGAGATTTTTCTTCGTACCCAAACGCACATGATTGCGCTAGCGCTAGCGCATGTTGAGTGGTTTATCCATGAAGAATTTTTGAAGTACCTCGAAACTCAACCCGAAAGCCCTGAAAAGACCGCCTTACAGCACATGCAGCAGGTATTTGCTCTCGACGTTATTTACCGAGACCGAGGTTGGTACTTAGAAAATGACTACCTCAGTGGCGAAAAATCAAAAGCGATTCGTAAGGTGCTGGCCAAACTCTATCGGCAACTCCGCCCCCAAGCCTTGGCCTACGTAGAAGCCTTTGGAATCCCGGCTATCTTACGAAATGCTGCAATAGTGGGATAGATTGTACTGGCTTCTTTCGGTGGCGATATCCGTTTAGGTGGAAATGAGTTTCACGCTTTGCTAAACTTATGCCACTGGGTGGTCCCCAAACTAATACAAAAACACTACTCTGACTCAACTACCTCAAAATCATAGTTTTCGTCTATGGCAAATTCTTGGCAGAGTGATTCTAAGTCTTCTAAGAAGCCTTCGGGGTCTTCGGTCAAAATCTCAAAGTTGGTGGCTTCAAAAAACAAGGCTTTCTTCTCGGTTACTTCCTCATAATCAAAGTAAAAATCCTCTTCGGAGTGCGTGTAGTCTTTACAGAGTTCTTCGAGGGCGGCTGCAAACTCCTCAACGTCTTCTACCTCCACATAGAAGTTATCGAGGTACATCATCCCCTCTTCGGCAAACGACGACGTCTCGTCTTCGTCCCAAGTATCAGCATCAAAATCTAAGCTCTGCACCGATTTAATAATCCAAGAATCATGGCCGTTGTAGTCTTGGTGCATCATGTACCGATACGGAATGTAGCAGTAACCGTTATCGCCCCAGTCGTCACCCCAAGAATTACGAACGATAAACAATTGGTCAGGCTCTGAATAGCCTACACAAAGCATGGCGTGCCAGCCGTGGGTATCTCGAACGTTGTCGGTACTTTTGGGCATAGGTACTCGCCCTCGGTTTTTCTTGGCGTCGTCAAACGAATCAAACGTATTGAGCGAAAAGGCAATCGGATAGCCTTCGGCAAGGGTTTCTTTCCATAAGTCAAGGTCGGTTTCGATATACTCCGCCTCTACAATTTTGAAATTGGCTGCCTGGTTGTAAGAATCTTCGTCAGGTTCTTCCAGAATCATGTCTTCGTCGTTGGTCCAGTATTCTTCGGAGCAAGCGCCAAAGTCTTTCAATCCCTGAATCGCATTGACCATGGTAGAACCTACGTCGTCGCCTTCTTCACCTTCTACGGCACGGGCATTATAGTAAATAAATAGCCGACTCACATCTGCCGAATCGCCGTTTTCACGCTTGGCTAAGTATTCATACGCCCCTGCAAACGCATTGGCCACGCAGCTATTTCCTACCTGTCGCTCAATTGAGGTCAAGAATTTCCGCAAGTCCACTTTTTGGGGGAGTTGTTTGATTTTACCAGCTTTTTTATAGACCACGTCATCTGGCATTCGACCTGCTTTGTATCCTCCAATTCGGTTCATGTTGTCAATAGGTTAAGGTTAAACAGATATGGGGTTAACGAATTCTCTATTCAAAACTACCAAAAGCTTTCATTTCGTGCAAATGACTTACGTTGCTTTTTTAGCCTCTTCTCGAAGCTGTTGCGTTGTTTTGCGAGAACCATCGTGACTCCAACCGGGCGGGTTAAACAGATAACCTATTGCATTTTTAAGTGACCCTGCTTTTAGCAAATCGTTCCCAATACTTATCCATTCATTAAATGCGACTCGCACAGGGTTGTAGGTGTTGATATTCTTGGTGAGGCCATAGGTAGGGCGTTCGTCTTCTTCAATAAAAGTACCAAAGAGGCGGTCCCAGATGATGAGAATGCCTGCATAGTTTTTGTCTAAATATTGGAGGTCTGAAGCATGGTGCACCCGATGATGCGAAGGAGTATTAAAAACGAATTCGATAGGCTTCCAGAGTTTACCAATCGTTTCGGTATGAATCCAATACTGATACAATAGGCTGATTTGCTGCATAGTAACGATAGTTACTGGATGAAAGCCCACAATCGGCATCCAGAGGTAAAAGATAAACGAGCCCGTAAGATTACCCGTCCAGGTCTGGCGGAGGGCAGTAGCCAAATTGTACTTTTGCGACGAATGATGCACTACATGCGAAGCCCAAAACCATCGGACAAGGTGCGCTTCTCGATGAAACCAATAATAGCTAAAATCGTCGGCAAAAAAAGCCAACACCCACACCCACCAGTAATCCATGCTGAGCGTAAAAACTCTAAAGTGTTCATACAGATACACGTACAGTAACCAAATGGGAGTTTTGGTGATAAGACCCGTGAGCAAATTTCCAATGCCCATTGCCAACGAAGTGAAGGTGTCTTTGGTTTGGATGTAGTCACGCTGCTGGTAGGTGACAATAATTGCTTCGAGAATTACCGTAGCGATAAAAATAGGTACGGCGTATAGAATCAGGTTCGGAGCCATAGTGCAAACAATGTGGTTTTGTATTGGTGCTTCTAAATTACAATATGCCTTGCAAAATCAATACGTTATTGGCAGGATTCCAATGATAAACCTAATGAGTCTGACGTTTTTTACACCAAAATTCAGACCTTTGCAAAAATTTGTGAGCACCGCCTACGTTTTTATACAAATGCTCACCTTAATATGAAGCAAATATTGTTGTTGAGTTGTTGGGTTTTGTCTGCTTGGTCAGCGCTGGCTCAAGCCTACAAAGAACAAGTAGATGCTCCCACCTTAGGCAAGACCTGTCCGAATGTAGTATTGCCTGTAATGGTTGCAGGAGGCATCAAACCTACTGCCCTTGCCGACTATCGTGGCAAGGTAGTGGTGCTGGAATTTTGGGCCACCTCATGTCGCCCTTGTATTCCGGCCATGAATCATTTCGAGATACTCGAAGCAGCCTTTCCTAATCAGCTTAAAGTATTCGAAATCACCGTAGAAGAACGCAACCGAGTAGAGCGCTTTTTGCAAAAGCAAGGCGCAGTAGCTACTATCGTACTCGACTCGACGCAGCGCATTCGGGAGCAATTTTACCATCATTTCTTACCTCACACAGTCGTTATCGACCCCAAAGGCGTGATTCGGGCCTTTACTTATCCCAGCGAAATCACGCCCGAGGTCATACAAAAGCTATTGCAGGGCAAAGAGGTAAAACTTCGCCTCAAACAAGAACTCGACCCCAACGCTCAGGCAACTGTATCGTCGGGCCTAAACCGAGACTTGAACGAAGTGGAATCAATCCTTTTTGCGGAAGAACAATACGTGCGAGTGGAAAATCCGAAACGAGCAGCACAGAAAGAAGGGAAAGTGAATTTCTCTGACTATCAAGAAGGCAAAGAAGCCGAAATCTACCGAGAGGATGAGCATTATCTTTCGTTTGTCAATTGCCCCCTCACGCTCATGTACGAGTCGCTTTACGAAATTTCGTCGAGTCGGGTGCTGTTAGACGTCCCCGAAAATCATGTAGAACACTATACTTTTGACAAAGCCAATGCGTTTTGTTTAGAATTATCTTTGGCTGATACTTGTCGGCGAAGCCTGTTGGAGGTAGGCAAGCAAGAACTGGAAAAACGTTTCCCTTTGCGTTCACGCCTCGAAAACCGTTCTCGTCCCGTGTGGGTCTTACAAAAAATTGGCAAAGCCCCCATCAAACACCCCAACAACAAACTCTACGGTACATTTAAAGACTTGCTGGCTTACTTAGAAAACTTCCCAGACCTCAACGGAATGCCCCTAATCAATGAGACGGGACTGGCTGACACCGAGCCTTTTGAATGGGAAATCGTCAAGAATCAAACTGGCACCCTCGACCAGCGCCTGGCCGCCCTCGGTCTCAAGCGAGTCGAAAAAATCAAAGAGGTTCAATGCCTTATTTTGTTTGAAGCAGAGGAGAAGTAGCGATTTTCTTCCACAGTTTTTATCCATTAAGCTCAAAACCTACAACTTCTTTTCATTTTAACAAAACAGCATTATGAAAGCCATTGTTTGCCATGAATATGGAAACCCTCAAGTCCTTCACTTTGAAGAGGTTGAAAAACCAACCCCTAACAAAACCGAATTGTTGATTCGAATAAAAGCCACCGCCGTTAATTCGGCGGATTATCGGCTTCGTAAGGCGGACCCTTTTGCTGTAAGATTCTTTTTTGGACTCACCAAGCCCAAGCATAAAATCCTCGGTGGCGTGTTTTCTGGAACAGTCGAGGCTATCGGTAGCAGCGTTACTCAGTTTAAAGTAGGCGATCATATTTTTGGTTCTTCTGCACTAAGCTATGGATTTGGTACTTATGCCGAGTACAAAACCTTGCCCGAGCATGGGGTTATCGCCCTAAAACCCATCAACTTGACTCATACAGAAGCTGCAACTATCCCGTTTGGTGGAACAACAGCCTTACATTTTATCAGTAAAGTTAAGCTCCAAGCTGGACAACGAGTCTTTGTCAATGGAGCATCAGGGGCCGTGGGTACCATGATGGTACAACTTGCTAAGTATTATAACGCACACGTCACAGCAATGTGCAGTGCTACCAATCAAGAACTGGTCAAGTCGCTGGGAGCTGATGTGGTCTTGAATTACAACATCACCCCTTTCGCCTCTCTTGGCGAGTCGTTTGATGTAATCATAGACACCGTCAATAAACTGCCGCTTTCGGAAGCAACAAAAAAATTAACCCCGCAGGGCAAGTTGGTTTTGGTAGCAGCTGGGCTGGGCGAAATGCTACGAGGAGCGTGGATTTCGGCAACAAGCAAACATCAAGTGATTACAGGTGTGATTCGTGAACAGGCAGCAGATGTTCAGTTTTTACGAAAATTGACAGAAGAAGGTCATCTCAAACCCATTATTGACCGTACCTATACACTCGAACAACTATCAGCAGCTCATGAATACGTCGAGAAAGGTCATAAACGAGGCAACGTTGCCATAATAGTGGATTAGCCATGCCTTTACGTCCCCAGCTATATCTAAAGTTTAGGAAGTTTCTTAGTAAGAAAATGTGACCCTGCTAGGAATAGAAGACGGGTGCGTCCCCAGCTATATCTAAAGTTTAGGAAACTTCTTAGTAAGAAAATGTGACCCTGCCAGGAATCGAACCTGGATCAAAAGTTTAGGAAACTTCTATTCTATCCGTTGAACTACAGGGTCTTATGTAAAATAGTTTAGGAAACTTTTATTGGGCGACGTTCGCCGGGCGACGTTCGCTCTATCCGTTGAACTACAGGGTCTTGTTGGGCAAATTTCATAAAAATCAGTCGGATTTCAAGATTTTTGTATGACTTGCCAATTAATACTGAAACGCCGATTCGTTGAGCCAGTTTGGAAATATCTTATAATGCTTTTCTTTGATGAGGTTGAGCAGCAATGCTCTGAGTTCTTCTAAATTGTCTTTTTTCTCGGCAGAAATAAAGACCGATGGCGATTTGATGTGCTTCAAGTAACTGTTTTTCAAGTACTGAAGTAGATTCTCTTCACCTGATGACTCAAACGCTTCGGCCAAAGGTTTGTTTAGCGACAGCTGGTCTATCTTATTGAATACCAAGATGGTAGGCTTATCAGCAGCTCCTATTTCGGCCAAAGTAGCCCCTACTACGCCGATGTGTTCTTCAAAAGAAGGATGCGAAACATCCACCACATGAATCAGAATATCGGCCTCTCGCACCTCGTCTAACGTGGACTTAAACGACTCAATCAGCATGGTTGGAAGCTTACGAATAAACCCTACCGTGTCGGTGAGTAAGAACGGGATGTCTTCAAATACAACTTTCCGCACGGTGGAATCTACCGTAGCAAAGAGTTTATTTTCGGCAAAAACTTCCGTTTTGGCCAGTCGCCGCATTAGGGTAGATTTGCCCACGTTGGTGTAACCCACCAACGACACCCGTACCATTTGTTCTCGGTTTTTTCGCTGCGTAACGGCCTGACGGTCAATTTTTTCGAGTTTGTCTTTCAGAAATGCAATGCGATCGTTGGCGATACGGCGGTCCGTTTCGAGTTCTTTTTCACCAGGCCCTCTCATACCTACACCACCCCGCTGGCGGCTCAAGTGCGTCCACATCCGAGTAAGGCGAGGCAAGATATATTGCTGCTGGGCCAACTCTACTTGGGTGCGAGCTTGGGTAGTTTGTGCTCGTTGGGCAAAGATGTTCAGAATCAGCAGACTACGGTCAATTATTTTTACTTCTTTTTTATGTTCTTGAAAAATCCCCTCCATATTCCGAATCTGGCGGGGAGTGAGCTCATCATCACAGATGACGAGGTCAATATCTTGGTCAATGACAAAGGCTACAATGTCTTCGAACTTGCCTTTGCCTACAAAGGTGTTGAGGTCGGGGCGTTCGAGTTTTTGGATAAAGCGCTGGACGGTTTTTACCCCTGATGTTTCGGACAAAAACGCCAATTCATCCAAATATTCTTCGGTTTGTTCTGCGGTTTGTTTTTGAGTAATCAAGGCAACCAAAACCGCCGTTTCTTGTTTCTTTTCGGTATTATTCAAATGCTAATTGGGTGATATAATGTTAACAATCGCTTTTTGCTAAGGCACCTGTCCTTCAATAAACGCATAGCAAATCAAATGGCAAATGGTCATCTGAGCATCTTCAACTCGACCATAGTGGGTGGAATCTATAACGATAGTAAAGTCAGAAATGTTCGCCAAGGTTCCTTTTTTTCCGCCAATCAGGGCAATGGTTTCTACATGGTGTTGCTTAGCCCACTCAAATGCCTTGACTAAGTTGGGCGAACTTCCACTCACGCTGAGCGCCATGACCATGTCGCCGGGTTGAGCAAAATTCATCAGCTGGCGCACGTACACGTCTTCGTAGGCATAATCGTTACCGAGTGCCGTAATCCACATCACATTGTCGTTCAGCGACATACAGCGAAACCGCTTGCCCATCGCATCAGAAGCACTTTTGCTGAGATCAGTCACAAAATGCGAGGCATTGGCGGCACTTCCCCCATTGCCAAAGACAAAAATTTGGCGATCTTCGGCTAGGGCTTTTCTAAATTTCTGAATCAACACCTCCACCTGTTCCAACGGAATGCACTCAAAAGCCGCCTGTTGTTGGGTGATGTAATCGTTCAAATAAGTAGCAAGAGACATAACGGAGGTTGGTGAAATTCCGCAAGAACGGTTGGTTCTTGCGGAGGATTAGGTTGTGCATCAAGGCAGCGTTTTTTCTTCAACGTTGGCGGGCTTGTACTGATACAAATATTCGATGAGTTCGGCTACTAAGCCTGTCCAACCGTTTTGATGAGAAGCCCCTAGGCCGGTACCATCATCGCCATTGAAGTATTCGTAAAACAGAATATGATCCTTGAAGTGCGGGTCTTCTTGAAATTTATCGTATTCGCCAAAAACAGGTTTTTTATTAGTCAACTCATTGGCTTTGAATATGTTAACTAGGCGCTCTGAAAGGCCATAGGCTGCATCTTTTAAGCTGACCACATTACCCGAGTTGGTCGGATATTCTACCTCAAAATCATCGCCGTAATATTGATGGAACTTGAGCAGCGAATCAACAAGCATAAAATTGAGCGGGAACCAGATGGGCCCACGCCAGTTGGAATTACCACCAAAAATACTCAGGTCCGATTCGGCAGGCGTGTAGTTTACTCTGAATACCTCGCCACGTACATAAAATTCGTACGGATGCTCGTTGTGATACTTTGACAAGGACCGAATACCAAAGTCAGACAAAAACTCTGTGGTATCAAACATGCGTTTTAGAATCATGCGCATCCGATGGCCACGCAAGATGGCCAACAGGCGAGTTTCGCCCTTGCCGGGTTCGTACCAGCGAGACACCAACGAGCCCAAGTCGGGGCGGTTGGTAAGAATCCACTCGATCCGCCTTTTAAAGTCGGGCAGTTGATTGAGCATATCTGGGTCAAGAACCTCTACGGCATAGAGGGGAATGAGCCCTACCATCGAGCGAATCCGGAGCGGGATACTCGGCCCATTCGGAATGTGCAACAGGTCATAATAAAACTGGTCTTCTTCGTCCCAGAGGCTGAGCTTATCCTCGCCACCCATTGACTGCATGGCGCCAGCAATGTGCAAGAAATGCTCAAAAAACTTAGAGGCCATGTCTTGATACACAGGACGATGCAACGAAATTTCGCAAGCAATCCGAAGCATATTGAGGGTGTACATAGCCATCCAGCCGGTACCATCGGCTTGCTCTAAGCGTCCGCCCGTAGGGAGTTGAGCACTACGGTCAAACACCCCAATGTTATCTAAGCCTAAGAAGCCTCCCCCAAAGATGTTGTTGCCACTTTCGTCTTTTTGATTGACCCACCACGTGAAGTTAAGCAAGAGCTTATGGAATACCCGTTCCAAGAAACCCACATCGCCTGTACCGTTCATCTGTTTGTCAATCTCATACACACGCCAACACGCCCAAGCATGAACGGGCGGGTTGACATCTGAAAAATTCCATTCATAGGCTGGAATCTGACCGTTGGGGTGCATGTAGTACTCTCGCAGAATGACCGCTAGTTGGCGCTTAGCAAAATCGGGGTCGAGGCGAGCCAGCGGAATGGTATGAAAGGCCAAATCCCAAGCCGCAAACCAAGGGTATTCCCACTTGTCGGGCATTGAAAGAATGTTGGCCGTGTACATGTGTTTCCAGGCAGAATTTCGGCCAACTTTCCGATTAGGCGTGGGTTTCGGCATGGCAGGGTCGCCCGCAAGCCACTGATTTACATTGTAATAATAAAACTGCTTGGTCCAGAGCATCCCTGCATAGGCTTGCCGCTGGATGGAGCGTAGTTCGGAGTCGGTAACGTTTTTTTGGAGATCGTCGTAAAACTCATCGGCCTCTTTGAGCCGTGTTTCAAAAATAGTATCAAAATTCTTGAATGGCTCCGTCAGGTTATGATTGACAAAGCGAAGTCGAATACTCACGCTTCCGCCAGCGGGCACTGTTCGGGTAAAACGAGCCGCTGCTTTGGTTCCGATATGGTTGGGATTTACTGCGTTTTCGTCGCCCGTGGTGATGTAGTTGTTGATGCCGTCTTTGCAGTAGGCACTTGGGTTGGGTATATTGTAAAGGCGCTTAAAGTTGGTTTCGTTATCACAAAACAGCAACTCGTCGGCTCCATCGCAGTAGAGCTTGTACTTGCCGATGTACTTGTGGTTGACATCAATCACCGTATTGCCAAATCCTGTCAGCAAAGGTTTATAGCTGTACCCGTCATAACCCCAAATCCAAGTATTTCTAAACCAGATGCTGGGCAGCATGGTGAGCGGAGCATCTTTATTGCCTCGGTTATGAGCCGTCACTTTAAAAAGCATGTCTTGCTCGTCGGCCTTAGCATATTCGATTTCGATATCAAAGTACTTATCATTGTCAAAAACCCCTGTGTCAATAATCTCATACTCACCTTGTAAGCGACTTCGGCGGCGGTTTTCTTCGATCAATTTGCCATACGGAAAGCGCTCTTGGGGGTACTTGTAAAGCATTTTCATGTACGAGTGCGTAGGCGTAGAGTCAAGGTAATAATAGAGCTCTTTTACGTCTTCGCCATGATTACCTTCGTGGCTGGTCAAGCCATAGAGTCGTTCTTTGATGATGCCATCTTGGTGATTCCAAAAGGCAAAAGCTATATTGATGTGTCCTTTATTATCGCAAATTCCTCCTATGCCATCTTCTCCCCAGCGATAGGCTTTAGAACGAGCCATGTCGTGGCTTACAAAACCCCACGCATTGCCATCGCTGCTGTAGTCTTCTCGCACGGTACCCCACTGGCGTTCGGTCATGTAAGGTCCCCAGCGTTTCCAGCCTTTATTATCGTTTCGTAATTTTAGGCGTTTTCGTTCGGCGTTTTCGTGATTCATGTAAATTTGAACATTGTCTAACGCAAAGATAACGAATTTAGCGAAATTAGGCACTTTTGCAATCCGAATCCATCCGTAAATCCTCTGGGGGATTGTTGATAAATTGGTTTATGCTATGAAATTCCGTACCGAATTTACGATTCCGAAGTCTCCTCACCCCATCAGTTTGCAAAGTCGAGTCGTTACCTTAGGGTCTTGCTTTGCCGACGTAATGGGCCATCAACTCAAAGCCAATAAACTTGCGGTAGAGGTCAATCCGTTCGGAACGTTGTTTAGCCCCTTGGCTATTGGCAAAGTGTTGGAGCTGCTCTTGGGCAGCCAGTCGGTTGATGAACGACTTTTTGTCGAAAACCAAGGCCGTTGGTTTCATTACGATTTTCATTCGAGCCTTTCGGCGCCGAATCGGTCGGAGTTAGCAAGTCAACTTCAGCAGCGTATCGCTCAACTTCAAGCTACTTTGTGTCAAGCTAACGTGCTGATTTTGACCTTCGGAACGGCCTTTGCCTATCGGCTGAATGAACCGCCTACCTATGTGGCTAATTGCCACAAAATGCCCGGAAGCTTGTTTACAAAAGACTTGCTGAGTGTCAAGGATATTTGTAAAAACATGGGAGTGCTGTACCATCAGCTCATGGCTCTTAATCCTACACTGCATGTGATTGTTACGGTCAGCCCAGTGCGGCATACTCGTGACGGAATCCCCGAAAACTCAGTAAGTAAAGCGGTGTTAAGGGCGGCTTGTCATTATTTGCAGACGGACTTTGAGCGGATACAGTATTTTCCGAGCTACGAAATCATGATGGACGACTTGCGAGACTACCGTTTCTACAAAGCCGACTTGATTCATCCCAACGAAGTGGCCGAAGCCTACATTGCAGAGCAGTTTGCAAAGACGTATTTTGATGAAGAGCTATTGTTATTCCAGAAAAATTGGCAAGAAATCCAGCGAGATTTGGCCCACCGATCGTTCGATGTAACCTCAGAGGCACATCAGCATTTTTTGCAAAAACTGCTTAAAAAACTTGAAAATCTGCCCCAAAACGTAGATATAAGCGACGAAATCGCCGCCGTTCGTCGAAATTTGCGTTAAAAACTGTTAAACGTTGCAACCTCTGCCACGGCCCTAGTGTCATGGTAGTGAAAACAATTAAAGGGATGTTGTTGGAGATTGAGTTAAAGCTCCACAACGTAATTAGTAAACCTCCATTTTTAATGATTGCCATGAAAAAAATTGCAATGCTTGCTTTGGTAGCTGTGACGTTTGTGCAGTGTAGCAAGGAAGAAACACAGCCCAGTTTGTCGTTGAACGAAACGATTAAGTTGAAGGTAGGTCAGTCGGCGAGTTTGCCAGAAGTAAACCCCGAACTGACGCTAAAATTGAACGGCGCACAAGACAGCCGCTGTCCGGCCAATGCCATGTGTATTTGGGCTGGAAATGCCGTGGCGAAGTTCAGTTTGTCAGACAAACAGTCATCAAAAGAGGTAGAGCTGTGGCTTGGCGACTACCGAGGGGCCGCAGGGGCTCCGGGTACGTTCAAAACGGCTGATTCGACCGACGTGACCTTGGGGAGTAAGTCGTACCGCCTGATTTTGAAAGAAATTGGCCCGTACCCTACCACCACCAACGGCGACGAAATTAAAGACGCTACGGTTATTCTCAAAAGCCTGTAAGCTGAAGCTTGAATGCCAAAAACGGTGCTATCTTCGTGAGGTAGCACCGTTTTTTTATGATTAAAACGATGGATTGATAACGGTTTACCTCCTCACCACCCGAAAGGCAATGTCTCGGCCGTGGCCCTGCATGATGGCGAGGTTAATCCATGAGAGTGCAAACTGCTCTAGGAGTACTACTTTATCGGCTTTGCCAAAATCCCAGCAAGTACCAAACCCAGCATCAGACGCCAGTTGCTGCGCTACTTGCTTGGCTTCGGGGCTGTCTCCTGCCATAAATAGGTCAATCTTTTCACCATGATATACCGGGTTGAGCATGTTTTCAAAACCTGTGGTATTGAAGCATTTCACGACCTGAGCTTGCGTTTGGGCTACTAAGGCATGATAAACGGTATCGTAGGGGTCTGGTTTCTGTCGCACGGCGTTGGTGGCGTCAATGAGTACTTTTCCCGAGACATCCCCCAGTTGAGCGATGACATCAAAAATCGCCGTTGGAGGAGTGGCAATTAGCACCACATCTGCTTGAGCAACGGCGGCTTCGATACTATTGAAACGGTCTTCGCCGATTTTGGTGGCGAGTTGAATGTTTTTGTCGCTCAAAGGAAATTTGGCGCCAATCAAAACGGTATGCCCCGCCTTGACCCACTGTTGGGCCAGCGCACCGCCCACATTTCCCGAGCCGATGATTGCTATTTTCATAATCAAAAATCAAATTAAATGGTGATACAAATTACCAGAAAGTTTTCAGAATCTATCAGCAGTGCATTATTTCTATTGAACAAATACTACAACTAATCCAGAAAACCATCCATTGCTTGCCTTTTTTCTGGGAGAGTCGTTTCACCAAGCATCTCTTTCAAATCTCGTTCGATGGTGTTGCACAGGGAGGTCATCGGTATGTCGGTAATCCTATTCTCGAATGGATCTTCATTGACTTCGCCAACTTTTCCCATCACCCCAAACACAAACGATACTAAGATACTTACTGGAATCATCAAACCAGGGACCCCCATTTTATTAAAATCAGTAATCAGTGCAAAGGGCAATACCACCATAAACACCATCAGAAATAGTTTGGTAAAATAATGGTATTGGCGCAGCAAGGGGGTGTTTTTGATACGCTCGCACGAGCCCTGAAAATTGTTGAATCCTGCCAAAGTTGGCTCCAAACTGATGTTGTCAAAGGCGCCGAGTAGTTCGTTGCGCATACCCTCCTTGATACGCACGCCTTGATTGAGCAACAGGTAGTTAGGAATATTAGACTTGCTCTGCAAGGCTAAAAACTCTGATTCAGGGAGAAATGCCTTGAGCTCGGCCCACGTGTCTTGTTTCCGAAGGTGTAGCCTCAAGGCGTGAGCAAAGGCGATTTGTCGGTAAATTAGCTCCTTTTTGTACTCTTTTACCTGCTGCTCCGAGGCTTTCCCGATGGCGAGGGCATTGTCGGCATTCGCAATTATTTGACGAGCAAAAATACGGCTGTTGTTGATAATTCCGCCCCAGATGTTGCGTGCCTCCCACCAACGGCTGTACGAGTTATTGTTGCGAAATGCCAAGAAAATAGCTAGGGCACTTCCCAAAATCGCTGCAATCGAAAACGGCAAACTTACTTTTTCGAGATGCTGATGATGATACAAAAAAAATACCGCTACCGACAACAACGTGGAGACCGAAAGCTCTACTCGCATGTAGTTAACTACCGCAATTGGGTTGAATATTTTGCGTAGAATCATCTTTTGTCGAGTGATTTGAGGTCATAAATGTGGCGAATCGCACCGAATTCCTTCTCCATGTTCAAACCCAAGTCAATGAGCTTACCCGTGCGTACATCAAAAACCCACCCGTGGATTTTCGGGAAACCAGTGCTGTACCAAGCTCGTTGAACGTGGTCAATCTTGATGATATTCATACATTGCTCAAACACATTGAGCTCTACTAGGCGGTCAAAGCGCTGTTGCTCCGTCGGGATACCCTCGAGTTCGTGCTGGTGCAGCCGTCGTACATCTCTGAGTGTTTGTAACCAGCTGTTGAGCTGCCCCATGTCGGTAGGGTGCAAGGCGGCCTTCACGCCACCACATTCGTAATGCCCACACACGATGATGTGCTTTACTTTGAGGTGCTCAACGGCATACTGAATCACTGCGTTGATATTATTGTCGGTAGGCACTACTTGATTGGCCACGTTTCGGTGAATGAACACCTCTCCGGGCTGCAATCCCATCAAGTCTTCGGCCGTCACTCGGCTATCAGAGCATCCGATATACAAAAACTCGGGCGTTTGGCCTTTGGCCAAATGCTGGAAGTACTCAGGGTTTGCCGCAAGCTTCTCGGTAATCCAGCGCTCGTTGTTCTGAAGGATCTGTTGAAAATCCATGATTTTTAGTACAAAAATCACGAATGAATAGCAAAAAAAAGAGATTCACACCCAAAAGTACCTAACGCACTTTTGGGTACGTACATAGAGTAAATGCTTACAGGGCGAGACGGAGTAGCCTGCCACAATACTTTGGTGCAGGCACGGTGATTCAAGACTGTTTTGGTGAGAAAATCTAAATAATGTCACGCACAAACTGCCACCCTGATGGCTACAATAGGCTAACAAATGGTAGTTTTTGTTGTGAATGTCAATCTGGAATCAAAAGGATTTTTGCTAGACTCCAATTTTTCGCTCGAATTCCTGTTGATACGTCGGACCGATATTGATTTTGAACTGATTGATAATAAGACTATTTTTCTGCACAGACGTAACTTTATCTATCGCAACAATAAATGATTGATGGACTCTGCAAAATGAAAGTTCTGAAAGTTTGCTTTCAATGGCTTTTAGGTTGAGACGGGTTAGGATCGGTCTGGCATGGTTGACCAAAAAAATTTTGACATAATCCTTTAATCCTTCGATGTAAATAATCTCGTCTTCGTAAATTTTTACTTTTTGGTATTCGGCAAAAACATAGAAAAATCGTCTCTCAACACTCTGTTTCGGCTGATTTTTTAATAAGAAAAGCTCATAAGCTCGTTGGGTAGCAGCCAATAAGCGTTCTGCCGAAAACGGTTTTAACAAATAATCAACGGCCATTAGTTCAAATCCCTCTATGGCAAACTGCTCGTAAGCGGTAGTAAAGATAAACATAGGTGGATTCTTGAAAGTCCGTAAGAACTGCATCCCCGTGAGAGTAGGCATTTGGATATCAGAGACAACCAAGTCAACGGTATGATCTTTAAGGTATTCTTGGGCATGTATTGCCGATAGAAAAGAAGCCGTTACCTCCACAAACTCGATTGCGCTGAGGTCCTCGATAAGTATTTCTAAGGCAAGTGGCTCATCATCAATAGCTATGCAGCGTAATTTCATACAGTTAATTCTATTTTTATGTTTACGGAAAAGCGCTCCTCTTCAGTTTGGATTTTCATTTCATGCCGTTGAGGATAATATAGTTGAAGACGCCGACTAACATTGTCGAGGCCTATACCCGAACTACCTTCTTCTTCGTATTCACTTTCAAAAAGTTGATTGCTACTTTCAAAAAGTAAGGTATTACCGATGACGTTAATAGCGAAAGTTAGAGGGGCAGATTTAGTAGCATGTACGCCGTACTTAAACGCATTTTCGACAAATGGGATAAAAAGCAATGGCTCAATCATTATCTTATCAATATCACCTGTTATGTCAAACCGAACATAATGCGGCTCGCTCATGCGAAGTTTTTGTAAGTCAATATAGTCTTGCAAATGCTGAATTTCTTTGCGGAGAGGCACAGTATCGGCCTTTGACTGATACAACATGTACCTCAAAATACTCGACAGCTTAATAACAATGTCTTCGGCGTTGTCTGATTTTTTGCGAATTAATGACCGAATATTATTCAGCGTATTAAACAAAAAATGGGGGCTAATCTGCAACTTAAGTACTTCTAACTCGGCAGTAAGTTTTTCAAATTCTATTTGTTTTTGCTGCTCTTGCTGCTCTTGCTGATGTTTGGTTAAAGCCATGGAAGTACTTACTACAATAGCTATCACGTAGTAAAAAAGTAAGCCTAGAACCAACGGCATCGGAATAATACCTCTAAAAAAGACCCCTCTCCCTCCTATATCAAAATCACCTTTGAATATGATTTTGAAATACATTACTTCAAAAATAAGCAAGACAAGTAAGCCCAAAATGATGATAAACCAAAAACGAAACGTGTTTTTGGTTGAAATCCATCGTGGGGTGAGTTGGTAATAGTTGACATAAAATAACACGACTATTCCTGCATCTGTTATCATTTTGGGCCATACCAATATGAGTAAATATTCGGCCGGAAGATTTAGATAAAAGGGGGATACATAAAACGGCAGCAAGACCGCTGCCAGCCATAAAATGACATGAAGCCATAGTGTTGTCTTATGTTTGAACAGGGTATTTTTCATTGCGTGCTAAGTGTTGCACAAAAATAGCAACTAATTATACATCCATTTCGCATCATTTCTACACAGTTTCGGAACACTTATACACATTCCAATTACCCTGTAATCTTTGGATAGTTTTGTTCGTCTTTATCACAAAATCAATTTTTTAAATTAAACAAACACAACACAATGAAAAAGACAATCAGTGTAATTGCCATTGCTCTTATAGCAAGTGTATCTGCTTATGCACAGCGCCCTGCTGATGCCAGCTATGAAAAATTCAAAAGCCTAAGCCCTGAGCAACAAGCGCAGATTCAGGCAAAACGAGCCGAAGCTCGTACTAAATGGGAAGCCATGACACCTGAACAGCGTACAGCCATCCGTGAAAAAATGACACAACAAGGAGGTAACCCATACGCAGCGTATGGACGAGGAAGTGCAGCACAATTTAACAGCCTTTCGCCTGAAAAGCAGGCAGAAATCAATGCGATGAGAGAAAAAATAAAGGCAATGACCCCCGAAGAACGTAAAACGTACTTCCAAAATGGTGGTGGGCGCCCACGCAGAGGTTAATTTCAAGATTTGCCTGGGGCATGACAAATATGACCATGCCCCATTCTTTTCAAACAGACATCTACAATGAAGCAACAGTTCATCACACTCGTATTCGTGGGTATATGTAGCAGTTGGGCTTTTGCCCAAAAACCAAGTCAACAAAGACCTTCAGAGGCTCAGTTCGATTCCGTTAGCTACAAGCCAAGGGGAGAATCTAAATCACATCGGGCTTTTTTTGAGAACTTAACACCTGAAGAACGGAAAAAAATTCAGGCTATGTCAGTAGAGCAAAGACGAAAATACTTGTACAGCAAAGGATTAAGAAGGCCAAGAAGTTATAAAAACTAACCATCATCATGACAAAAAACATCATTCTCTGTGCGGCTTTATTGGTGAGCTCGCTTACAGGTTTTTCACAAAGTCAACTGAACGACAGCTTTTTAGATAGCTTGGTAACTTATTTTGACCAAAGTGAATCGCCTCGCCATTTTCTTTCTGTCCGAGCTAAATACACCAATAGAGCTCTTTTTGCTGGACGAGACTTTGGCACCACTCAGTCGCTGGTCATGCCGAGTGTGTCGTATTGGCATAAGTCAGGATTTTATGCCGATTTCACAGGCTATCTATACAGCCAAAGTACGCCTAAGTATCAGTTCAGTAACGTGTCGCTGGGATATATGGGTTCTTTAAACTCCCAATTTATGTTTTCTCTCGAATATGGACGTTCGTTTGCTGCATCAAAAGACATATCTACCGCTTTGGCCAATAGTATTTCGGTGCAGGGAAATTTTACCCATCACAAGCTCTCAGCCTCACTTAGTTATTCTTACTATTTTGATAATACTCAAACTTCGAGTCTTTTGGTGCCGAGCGTAGGGTTGAATTTTAGCACCAAAAAAATAGGCTTCATTGATAAAATTACTATCCAACCCAACCTCAATGCTATGTTTGGGAACACCAATAGTTTTTTGAATACGTATAGTTTTACAGTTCCAACGGCATCAGATAGTAGTGGTACACCAACATGGGGAAGTGGACCACCTCCTTGGGTAAAAGCGGATTCAAGCCAAATAGGACAAAGACCAAGTTGGGTAACAAGTGGAGGGCGACCCCAATGGGGCAGCGGTAATCCCTACCTTACGACTTCTCAAAGTACGTTTGGATTGCTGTCAGTAGGACTTTCAGTGCCAGTGGTTATCAAGGTAAAACAAACTACGGTTACCTTTACGCCCAATTTGACTAAAGCTTTTGCTTCCAATATGTATGAACAAGTAATAGCAAAACCACAATTTAATTTTTCGATTGGGCTCAGTCATAGCTTTGGATGGAAGTAGTCATTATGCTGCTTTGTTGGTCAACTTTTCATAAGGTATCATAATAAACATCCTTCAACGCCCCAAAGGTATGTTTAACGGCTTTTGGGGAATAGACCACGTACCTTTTTTTAGGTTCACAGTACCGCCCATTTGTTCTTGAATTACCCTATCAACGACCAGTAGTCCTCGGTTGGCCATATCGTCGAAGGTGTCAAGGCCGTCGTTGGGGAAACCAACACGGGTGCGGTGAATGTTAAACTTATCAGCAAATTTCCGATTGAAGGCTTTCTCTACGCCTTCTTTCCCCAGCATAAAACCCAACAGCCCACCCCAAGTTGCAGTCGGATTGTCGGCATCCCAACCGGCCAAGGTGCCTATTTTGATGGTTTCTTTGATGTCGCCCTCGCCATACCACAAGCTGATGAGGCTGGCTGCGAAATTGATACCTGCGGCAAAGCAGGCATTGCAATACAGGTTTCGGGAGGTCATGGTGTAGCCATCTGCTTGCTCGACCTGATACCGCTGGTAAAGCTGGTCTCGTACTTGTTCCCAAGGGATGCCAGCCCGATGTTGGGCTTTTACAAAGTCATACATCTTGGCTGAGTACGAGTGCTTGGGCAAATGCTTTCGAGCTTGGTCGGCCATCCAATAGATTCGCTGTTTGATGGGTTGGGTATCATCGGTGTAGGAGGCCAATGCGTGCATGATGACATAAAACTCGGCAATCCATTGGGCATTTTCTCGGGCGGTAGTTTGGATGGGCAACTGCGCCATTTTCAGGGCAATATCAGGGCGGGTGGGGGCCAACAAACCAAATAATTCGGTGGTGAGCTGGGCGTCAATCATCTCATATTCAGGATTGTTCTTGGGCTCGCTCGTTGCGGGCGGGAGCATCCCACCTTTCATCAAATCCAACGCTTTTTGGTTAGAAACCCACAAAAAGTTTTCTTCTTCGTGCTTCATATGCTTCAGCCAGCCATCTCTAATCTGCTTACCCGTCAGCATCGAAGTTTGGTTGGTCAGTAGCAGATGCTGGTAAATGTACTCAATGTCGGTGTCGTCGTCGGCGCCCCAGATTTCGCCTTCGTTTTTAAAGATAAAATCAATGGTAGGCGAAAAATTGCCCGTCAATCCACCTCCTTCAAAGATGTTGGGTTGGTCAGGCTTTCCCCAGTTATCTCGGGTATAAAAAGCCCCAGTCTTGATGCTACCGATATTTCCAATTTTGTCCATTTCGGTTACTAACCCTGTCCAGTTGGCAATGCACTCGCCTAACCAAAATCCGTACAGTTGCTCTTTGTACTTGGCTCGTGAAACGACTTTTTCAGTCTTTTTTGAAACAGGCGGCTTGCTTAGTGGCGTCGTGGCATTTTGCGCTTGTAGGGATAGGCAACATGAGACAGTAAGCATCAAACCATAGCCGATTACCGATTGGATACGTTTAAAATAGGAAGAGTTCATGTGAAAGAAGACAAAGTATGTTGGGTTTAGAAAAGGCTATGGAGCCAATCACCAAAAGTGGAGGCACAATCTACCAAAAAGATTTGGTTTTTGCCCAAAGGATAGGTACCGCTCATTAAAACAAGGCTGGAGCGCTGGGGAAGAAGTCGTTTGTGCCAATCGGCTTTTGAACTTTATAAAAGTTCCGAATTTACATAAATGTGATGAAAAGATTGTCATCAGAGGAGTAAATGCAACGACCACAGCAACGACATCGCAAGAGGATGTTGTTGCTGTGGCTATAGATGTAAAAACCTGTAAATCAGTCAATAATCCTTGGGCAGTTTTAATGAAAAGGATTGCAACGATTCTTTAAAAATCATATCTCACAAAAGCCCCAATATTGTTTGTGGTGGTGAACGAATCCTTACCAGTCTGGTTCAAATCCATCATCAAGCCTCCTGCCCAACTATGACGCTTCCCCCCCAAGCGCAAGCGTTGGGTGATGTTCCAGACGCTAGTCGTTGGGTTGAAAACAGGGAATAATTCGGCCTGAAAAAATCCTTTCCATTGGTTCTTGATGGTGGGTTGGTAACGGAACAATCCGAACAAATCCAATGAGCCTTCTCGGCGCAAATCAGCTACCCACCATCCAAAAAACATAAAATCACCCTTTTGTTTGAAGTACTGAACACCCAATTTGGGTGTAAAACCCGAATTCAGAAAAGAGGCCACGGTTACAAAACCTACTCCATTCTTGAAATTGTACGAAACGGCATTGGTTGAGCCAAAAGCAGTGGGTGCGTTTTGATAATCGGTGCTTGCTCGATTCCGACTGAAAAACAAAAATGGGGTACGCTCATCTTTTGCGTTTTTGAAGTTTTTGAACCACATCAAATCAACGCCTATCCGCTTATGACCAGCATAGGTCTCAAGAGATTGGCAAATTGCCATGTTCTTTAGTACGAACATGGCAATCAGGAAAAGAAAAACGTTACGCTTCACTCGACAAAAGCCCAATTTTGTTGCCTTCACTGTCTATGATGACCGCTGCGAAACCAAATTTACCAAGGTTGATTTCAGGAACGAGTACGTTGCCCCCGGCCTTTTCGACCTTACCAACAGCCTCGCTGAGCTTACCAAAGGCATTGAGGTACAGCACGGGGCCTGCTGTTGTAGGTGTTAAATCTGGGCGTACTACAATAGAACCGCCTACGGCTTCGCCTGTGTTGAAGGGAACATTGAACAAAATCAAATCGCCATTACCAAAGGTACCTTTGCGGATATTACCGTTGAAGACAGCGGAATAAAACGCAAAGGCTCGCTCCAAATCAAGGGCTGGGATTTCGAACCAATTGATCGCATTCATGGCTTAGTTGTTGAGAAGTTTTACCACTAATTCTGCTGCGGCTGCACCGCTGTTTTGCTGTTGACCAGTGACCAGATTACCGTCTTGAATAGCGTACGACGAGAACGGCGCTGCTACTTTAAACGTCGTTCCGGCCAATTTCTTGGCTTCGGTTTCGATGCGGTAGGGTTGTATTTTCATCCCAACAGCTTGGTCAGCAAATTCTTCTTCGGCATCGGCAAAACCCGTCCAGGTTTTTCCGGCCACAATCAGTTCTCCATTTGACTTTTTGGCTTCCAATAGCAATGTAGTTGAGTGACAAACAGCGGCGCTGGGCTTGCCTGCTTCGTAGAAGCCAGCAAAGAGGTTTTCGAGCACATGGTTTCCCCTAAACGTGTACATAGGGCCTTGCCCACCCACAAAAAAAATCGCATCATAATCCTCAGCTTTGACCTCTGTCAATTTTTTAGTGTTAGCCAGCATGTCGTTAAACCATTGCTGCTGCATGTAACCCAACGAGATGACATCGTGTGCTGAGTAGCCGCTGGCATCGGTAGGGTTGGAGTAAGCGTCCATTTCGAGTTTTCCGCCCTCGGTCGAAGCCAATTCAACTTCGTAGCCTGCTTCTTGAAAGACTCTAAGGGGATGCGTCAGTTCGGCTGCCCAAAAGCCAATCGGCCAGCCTGTTTGGGCAGACACACTTGGCGAGCTGGCTACCATCAAAATTTTGCCTTTGGTAGGCGCTCCATGAAAATGTACGTAGCTATTAATTTCTGTTACCATTGTATTGATTGATGATTTTTGATGGTTCAAAATTGGGGCTCGAAACCTCCAAAACCATGTTTACCACCTTTTTGTACGATACATACAAAAAAGTATGTATGCAACTTTGAATCTATACTGCTATCTTTGGATAATCTATAGTAAACCACACCTTGCTCAACCTTAGTGGTTTTTTGAGAACATAACTGATCATCTAATGGGCGACTTCAGATACAACGGTAAGATGTACTACAACCCCGTGGAGTTTGCGATGGACCGAATCGGGGGTACGTGGAAAATGCCTATTCTGTGGCGTTTGAAAGACCGAGTAATGCGCTATAGCGAATTGCAAAAAGACATCCCTCACATCTCACAAAAGATGCTTACGACCCAGCTGAGAGAGTTGGAAGAGGATGGTTTTATTCTTAGAAAGGTCTATCCAGTAGTGCCACCCAAAACCGAATATACCATCACCGAAAGGGGCTTAAAAGCAATAGAAGTGGTGAAAGTGATAAGAGCGTATGGGTTGGAGCTGATGAAAGAAATGGAGGTACTTGACACCTGATACCAAGTGGCTGAACGTATTTGAAAACTAATAAATTGGTCCCCTCTTCATTGCTAAAACACAACCGTAGCACTAACTCAAATGTCAACCATCGAAATTGCGATAACACACATAGATACAGCCTGTATTTTGCTAGAAATCAATGGATTTCGGATTCTTACAGACCCCACTTTAGACCAAGCGGGTAAGCTGTATCATCATGGTTTTGGGTCGGTGTCACGAAAAACGGAGAATCCTGCCTTAGACCAAGTTACCTTAAACGACATTGACTTGGTACTGTTGAGCCATCATCAACACAAAGATAATTTTGACCATAAAGGCAAAGAATTCACTAAAACAGTTGCAAGGGTGATTTCTACCATACCAGCTAGCAAAGCCATGCCAGGGGTAATCGGCTTAGCTGATTGGGAGACCTACGAACTGAGTACTTCTCCATTAGGTATTGTTAAAATAACCGCCACGCCTGCCCAGCACCATCCTTGGTGGCTCCCTGCTTTCTTTGCAGGGAAAGTCATTGGCTTTATCATCGAATTTGACGGTCAAAAAAACGGCGCTATTTACATTTCGGGTGATACGGTTTATTTTGACGGAATTCCTCAAATTGCCAAGCGCTATAACGTGGACATCGGCATTTTTCATGTTGGTTCGGCCCAATTTCCTTACCTAACTGGTTTTGGACAATATACAATGGATAGCAAAGACCTGCTGAAAGCCATAAAGGTGCTCAATCCGAACACAATTATTCCGATTCATCATAAGGGATGGACGCATTTTAAAGAATCGGAAGCTTCGTTGAGGGCAACATTGAACGCCGAGGAGGACATCAACAAAAAAACTGTCTTTTTGAAATCGGGCGAGCCAACTAGTCTTGCGTTTCATTAAATGGAGCTACTAAAACAATGCGTAGATTGGCATGAAAATTCGTTTTTTGAAGAGAAAGAAGACTTTTGAATCGGTACGATGAAACTAGAATTATATCAAATAGATGCCTTCACCGACGAAGTATTTGGAGGAAATCCGGCCTGTGTAGTACCGTTAGACGCATGGCTACCCGACGAAATATTGTTGAAAATTGCACAAGAAAACGCCGTTGCCGAAACGGCCTTTTTTATGCGTCAAGGCAACAACTTCCATTTGCGTTGGTTTACGCCCGAAATCGAGATGGATTTGTGCGGCCATGCTACGCTTGCCACGGCTCATTGTTTAAAAACACGCCTTCGCTACCCCAACGACAGCATCATTTTTGAGACCTTGAGTGGTCGCCTAAGCGTTTTTTGCCAGAACGACCTGTATTATCTCGACTTCCCATCACGGATGCCCGTACCGGCCCACTTGCCCGAGCAGATTGCTAAGTCGCTCAACAAACAGCCTAACGCCGTATTCAAGGCACGAGACTACCTACTGGTGTATGACACCGAGGCCGATGTCCGAAGTCTAGTGATTGACCGGCATCACTTCGACCAACTTAACCTTGACCCCGGAGGTGTGATTGTAACGGCCCTAGGTGCGTCTTGCGATTTCGTTTCTCGCTTTTTCACCCCACAAGCTTCTATTTTAGAAGACCCCGTCACAGGTTCGGCGCACTGCTCACTGATTCCTTTTTGGTCGGAGCGATTAGGTAAGAAAAACCTCTTTGCCTTGCAGGTCTCAGCCAGAACAGGTAAGCTGTATTGCGAAGACAAAAACGACCGAGTAATCATTGCAGGCAAGGCCAAGACGTATTCGGCTGGGCATTTGTGGATATAATCGTACCTTTGCTAAAAGACTACAAGCTGTACGTTGGGCTATTGTGAGGGGGCTGTATTCTTAAACCACATCATCTATTTTGCATTTGTTATTGCCTTGATGAAGAAAGTAATAAAACAATTGGCAAAAGCCATTTTGGGCGAAAACACCATACTGATTGCCAAAACGTGGTTTCGGTCCGAAGAAGAAAAACGGCTGATTCAAAAGCGAAGAACGTTTTATTTGCAGTTTCTGACAGCCAAAGGCGACAGGTATTTTGATGTTGGGGCCAATTATGGCAACCGCATCGAACCCATCGTTGACGACGGTTTTACCATCATAGCCATCGAACCACAGAGCTCATGTATCAACTATTTGAAGCGCAGGTTTAACAACAAAATTTTGATTGTACCCAAGGGGCTTGGTGCAGTAGAAGGACGCCAGACCTTGTACATTTCGGATGTCAATACGATTAGTTCCTTTTCAAAAGATTGGATTCGGGCAACGCAGGAAAGTGGTCGCTTTAGCCAATATAATTGGGAGCAAGAACAGGCCGTTGAAATGACCACGTTAGACAAGTTGATAGAACTCTACGGAAAACCCCAATTCATAAAAATAGATGTAGAAGGTTTTGAATTGGAGGTGTTGCAAGGGCTCTCACAGCCCGTCCCGGTCCTGTCGTTTGAATACACCATCCCCGAGCGAAAGCAAGCAATCCTTGAATGTATAGATAGAATCGTAGAACTGGCTAAGGGGCAGCCCGTGACTTTTAATTATTCAATCAGTGAAAGCATGGAGTGGGCACTAGAAGCGTGGCTGTCGCCACAAGAAATGAAACAAGAAGTTGATAACGAGCGATTTGTAGTTTCGGAGTTTGGTGACATTTATGCCAAAACAATAGTCAATTCATAAGGTTATGGAACGAGTAAAGAGGCTTTTGGCCGATTCTGAAGCACTCATCCTTTTTGGGCTACTTGTCGGGGTAACCGTACTAACGGCCATTCTGTTGGGAAAATACCTCCAGCGCAAAATCGAAGAAAAGGCAAAAGACCAGCAAGTGGACATTACCAGCTTTGTTTTTCTGAAGCATTTAGTGGTGGCTATTGTCTATTTTTTAGGATTTGGCTGGGCGCTTCTTTCATTACCCATCACCAATACCTTTGCCCATTCGCTGATTGCGGGTGCAGGAGCTACCACCTTAATTTTGGGATTTGCCTCTCAACAATTGTTTAACAATCTGATTAGTGGTGTTTTTTTGGTGATTAGGCGTCCCTTCAAAATCAACGACATCATCGAATTCCAAGGTGTTAGGGGAAGAGTCATCGAGATTAACCTAAACTCAACCTTGATTCAAGACGAATCTGGAGATAAAATATTGATTCCGAGTACATTAATACTCAATGATAAGATAAAGATAGTAGGGCAGTAAGTAGCCATTGACGGTTCGCCGTTGCTTCTATTTTATTGGAAATTGGCTAATTGTAAAGTTCTGAATGCGGAGCATTTTTCCCTCGCTTGTGCGGTAGGCGTAAGCAGTCAAAGTACAATACACCTGACACTGGAGCTGAGAAATTCCGATTCTGGACTGTCGGGTGGAAACACCCTACAGCACGGTAAAGAAAATAAGCCCTTTCCCGAAACTATACTTGGTATCCTTTTCTCAGAAAAATCTATGGTGAATAAGGTTTTTTTTATCACTGGAAACAAGATTGCTTCCATGATTGCTGATGAAAACTCGTTACGGTTTTCGAGCAAGCGTTTCGAGACCATCGAGGCTTTTCAAGAGACTTTTAACAAGAAACTTAGCTTAGACACCAAAGTCGAAATCAACTACGAATCCATAAAAGTAGTTAAGAAAGAAGATAAAGCCCCTGAGGTAGTTATCATCTATAAATCGGCGATTGGTGTGCCAATGGATTGCGAGTTTTCGTTTGTTGACTGGGCTGATTATCAGCGTTTTTTTGCCTTTCTTGAGAAGGAGAAATACTTCAGTCGGAGTTATGGAAAAATGACACCCCTACGGGCTATTCAAAACTACGTGATTGGGCTGTTGGCAACGATAGCCTTCACGCTTTTTACCTACACTGAAGCCATTGACCTGGCCAATGGAACAGCTACTGAAGTACATACGGGCAAGGCTAAATTGTTTAATTATTTGATAGAATTTATTGGAGCAAAGGGGGTTGTTATACTAGGTATGTTGTTGGCTGGTTATTTGGTTTATATGATTTGGAAACGATTTGTGAATCCACCACATCAGGTAACATTCAGACCTCCTATTTATTAATGTAAGGCGGATGCTGTTTTTTAGAGAGCGTAATTATCTTGTTTTCTAAACTTTTTATGCAGATTTATACTAATTAAAAATTGTATATAATATGTTGATAAACAATTAATTACTACTTTGTTGACAGGGTGTATAGCCTCATTGTGCTTACTTTCCGAAACTTACTATCTACCTTTGTGGTTTCAATTACAATTCCAGTAGCGTGTTACCTTACACATGGGTAGCAAATAGCTCAATTTCGTTTATACTGCCAACAACAACATGGGAGACCTAAGTATCAAAAAAGAAGACGTTCTCAAGGCCCTCAGCACTGTCCAAGAACCTGATTTAAAGAAAGATTTAGTAACACTCAACATGATTCGTGACATTGAGTTGGGTGTGGGCGAAGTTCGTTTTACCGTGGTGTTGACCACTCCAGCTTGTCCGCTCAAAGAAAAAATCAAGAAAGATTGTACTGATGCCATCCATCGGCATTTGGGCAGAAATCTTCGGGTTACGGTTAATATGACTGCCGATGTAACCACCACCCGCTTGGGCGGAATGCCGCTGTTACCGCAAGTCAAAAATATCATTGCGATTGCCTCGGGCAAGGGAGGCGTGGGCAAATCAACCGTTACAGCCAACTTGGCAGCAGCCCTCAAAAATGCCGGTGCTAAAGTGGGTATTATTGACGCAGATATTTATGGTCCTTCAATTCCCGTCATGTTCGGAGCAGAAGGCTTGCAACCTCGGGTGCACGTAGTCAATGGTAAAAACCTCATCGAACCCATCATGCAGTTTGGCATCAAGATGATTTCGATTGGGTTCTTAACACCTGCCGATAGTGCCGTGGTTTGGCGAGGTCCCATGGCTAGCCAAGCGTTGAAGCAGTTTTTTGGAGATGTCAATTGGGGTGAATTAGACTACTTACTGATAGACCTCCCTCCGGGCACTTCTGATATTCACCTCACCATGGTGCAAAGCGTACCTGTAACGGGGGCCGTGATTGTAACTACCCCACAAAAAGTAGCCTTGGCCGACGCCACCAAAGGTTTGGCGATGTTCCGCCAGCCACAAATCAACGTGCCGATTTTGGGAATTGTCGAAAATATGGCGTACTTTACTCCCGTCGAACTCCCTGACAACAAATACTTTATCTTTGGCCAAGATGGTGGCAAGCGCCTAGCTGAGAAGTTTGAAGTACCTATGATTGGACAAATTCCGTTGGTACAAGGAATCCGTGAAGCTGGTGATGAAGGCCGCCCGATTGCCATTCAGACCGACTCAATCACAGCCAAGGCGTTTCAAGAAACTGCCGAGAACTTGGCACAGCAAGTGGCGATTCGGAATGCCAGCAATGCTAAAACCAAGATTGTAGAAATGAAAATATAAATCCAAACCTTGCGTTTGGTACAAAACAGATTACTTCAGAACCATTGACGAGTAGTAGGATGGAAACCACGATAGACCAAGCCTTATTTGACCGAGTTGACGAAGCCCTGAATAGCATTCGCCCGTATTTAGAAGCCGATGGCGGGAATGTACGCATCATCGAAATCACTGAAGACCACAAAGTTATCTTGGAACTAATGGGGGCTTGCAGTTCATGCAGTATGTCTGTGATGACCTTCAAAGCGGGTATCGAAGATGCGATTCGTCGAGCGGTGCCCGAAATCCTACAAGTAGAAGCCCTAAATATCACTCCAAGATAAGGTGACTACTTGTATGTAACCCCAGCCAATTTTAGCAACAAAAAGACCTTCTGTATTGAAAATGCAGAAGGTCTTTTTGTTAGGCACGCAACCATCATAACACATTCAGGACACTTTCTAAACCCATTCCCCGAGAACCTTTTACCAAAAAGTGCGTATTGGTCATTACGTGGTCTTGTAACCATACGTGTAAGCCCAATTTATCAGGAAAATAATATGCTCTAGGCAAATACTTCAAGGCATTTTGCATGAGGCTGCCTACCAACAAGACGTAATCAAACTGACATTCGGCTATTATCTTGCCCAACGCTTCGTGCTCGGCTTCGGCTTCGGCTCCTAGCTCAAACATATCGCCCAAAATCACTACTTTCTTGGAAGCTTCCCATCGGTCAAACATCCGCAGTGCCTCTTCCATCGACGACGGGTTGGCATTGTAAGCATCCATCAAAATGGTGTTGCTGCCTCGTTGCATGAGCTGCGAGCGATTGTTGGTAGGCACATACAAACATACACCGGCATGGATTTGGGCGTCGTGTACTCCGAAAAGTCGCCCCAGCGCAATAGCTGCTCGGATGTTATCAAAATTATACCGCCCCATCAAGTGCGTGGTATGAATATTACCTTGCTCATCTTGGTATTTCACAAAAGGGGTTTCGGTTAAGAGGGTCGCATTGTGCGCATAGCGCAAGGTATAGGCCAGGTTCCGTTCTGACACCATCTCCGAAATCGTCTCGTCAAGGCCATTATATACAACCATTCCACCTGTTTTTTCCAAAAAATCAAAGAGTTCACCTTCTGCATCTCGAACACCTTCGAGACTCCCGAAGCCTTCGAGATGCTCTTTTCCGATGTTAGTCAGTAAGCCATGCGTAGGCTCGCCAATCTGACAGAGCTCCCATAACTCCTGCTGGTGATTGGCCCCTAACTCTACAATGGCGATTTCGACACTACTGTCAATTTCGAGCAAGGTAAGCGGCACACCAATATGATTATTGAGATTGCCACGAGTGGCATAAGTCTTGTATTTTTGTCCTAATACACTGTTTACTAGCTCCTTTGTGGTGGTTTTTCCATTAGAGCCGCCTAGGCCAATCACTGGTATTCGGAGTGTTTGACGGTGGTAATTGGCCAACAGTTGCAAGGCTTTCAAGCTGTCGTCCACCAGCAGGCAGCGCTCGTCGGTGGCATAGTCAGGATTATCTATCAGGGCATATTTAGCACCTTTGGCCAGTGCTTCTTTGGCAAAGGTATTGGCGTCGAATTTCTCACCACGAAGCGCTACAAACAGCACGTCTTCGGTAATCTTGCGGGTATCAATACAAACCCCTTTGCACGACAAAAAGTGGTCGTATAATTCTGAAATCGAAATCTTCATAAAACAAGTTTCGGTATTTAGGCCATAAAAGTACCTGTTTTTGGGTTTGGATGAATAACCCCGAGCTGTTATTCGTAACTAACTATTCATAAACCACTCATAAGCAATTAGTTATCCACTAACATTACCTAGTCTGATGGAGGCTCCGCCAGTGGTTAGATGTCTTTTCAGTAGCAAGGTGCATGCTTGTTGATTGTCAATAGATTTACTAAATAACTTCGGTTTTTACCCGCAGACAGTCGCAGATTGAAAAACACCGATTTTCACAGATTAAAACAAAATCAGCGGGTTTCTGCGAGTTAAATTTTAAAGAAGCTTAGTTTACAATGTATTTAGTAGTTTCAAAAGAATTTTTGTCAGATATTGTTCGTTACAAAAAGGAGACAGAAATTGCAGCGTTGTAGATTTGGTGTGACCTATGAAAAAATATTTCTTTTTTGTGCTCCTTGGCCTTTGTACAAAAGCACGTAGTCAAGAGTACGGGTTCAAATTTTTTCCAACCGATGTGGCTGTTCGTGTCAACAACCAGACCCTGCTAAATGCTTGGGCAGGAGGCTTCAATTCAGCTCAATTCTGGAAAATAGACCTCAATGCCGACGGTACCGAAGACCTTGTTATTTTTGACCGTACTAATCAGAAAGTCAGCACTTTTCTTACCCAAAATAAAGCCTACGTTTATACCCCCAAATACGAGCAGCTATTCCCGAGCGATATTCAAAACTGGCTTCAGTTGATTGATTTTGACAACGACGGTAAGAAAGATTTGTTCACGTTTACGCCTCAGGGTATTCGCCTTTTCAAAAATACGGCTACTAGTGGCGTGCCTACTTGGAAACTAGTTGCCGACCCCCTCTATTCGGTAGGATTTTCAGGAAAAATCAACCTTTATGTCGCATCAACCGATATTCCAGCCATTACAGATGTGGACAACGACGGCGACTTAGATGTGCTAACGTTCGACTTTTCGGGGAACTTTGTAGAATTTCATAAAAACTTCACCATCGAAGAAAAAAAAGCACCTAGCGAGTTAATTTACCGAAAACAGGGTTTCTGTTGGGGTAATTTTTACAAGGAATTTTGTAAAGATTTTCGGTTTGACATCGACTGTCAAACGGGTCAACTGATTCCTCAGAGTGACCCCAACGCTCGCATAGCTCACACGGGCAACTCGATGCTGGTAGAAGACGTAACGGGCGATGGCAAAAAAGACGTGCTATTTGGCTACGTAGGCTGTACCAATTTGGCGATGCTGCCCAACGTGGGCACCGTTCAAGATGCGCTCTTCAAAGCAGCTTTGTATGATTATCCGGTCAATAATCCCATCAATTTTCAGATTTTCCCTGCCGTTTTTTTTGATGATTTTGACAACGACGGCAAAAAAGAACTGTTGGCTAGTCCTAACCTGTACAGCAACGACAGCAATTATCTAACTGATTTTGCTCAATCGGCTTGGTTGTATCGCAACGGAGGCACTAACACAGCGCCTAGCTATATACCTGTACAAAAGGATTTCTTGCAAAATACCATGCTTGATGTGGGCGAAAATGCCGCTCCTGCCTTTGCCGATTTAGATGGCGACGGCGACCAAGATATACTAGTAGGCATCAGCGGTAAGCAGACCACCGACCGAGGGTATCGGGGGAGCTTGTGGGTATTAAAAAATTCTGGTACTAAAACGGCCCCTTCTTTTGAGCTACAAAACACTGATTATCTGGGCATTTCAAGTGCAGAGCAGTTGTTTGACCTTGTTCCATTTTTTACAGATTTTGATGGCAACGGCGTAGCTGATTTGGGAATCATCAGCAACAGCCAACGAGGAATAGAAGCCCGATTTGTACCTAATCAGGCCCGTAAAGGAGAAGCCATGCAGTTGGATTGGAAGAATGTACGCCAACTAGCACTGCCGAGTGATACCCGCAACGGTGATAGTGTGCTTTTTTATGATCTTGATTCTGACGGTGACTTGGATTTACTCATTGGCAAATCGTATGGTAATTTAGACTATTACCGAAACGACGGCACTACAACAGCTCCTCAGTTTCAGCTCGAAACCGATAGCTTTGGCGGGTTTAATGGCGATGATTTTGTTAGGAATATTGCTGTCAATATAGCCGACCTCAATGGCGACTTGCAACCAGAATTGGTGTTGACCGATGGTGATGGCTTTCTCAGTGTGTATTCTGGCCTTAGTGATGCCAATCCTAAATTGACTGCAAGCAAAAGTGTGCTATGGGACGAACTGAGTAATCAATATGCTCGCTTGCGTTTGGGTGGGCGGCTCGTTGTGAGTTTTGCCGATTTGAATGGCGACCGCCTGCCAGACATGGTAGTGGGTACCAATAGCGGCGGACTACGAATTTTGCTGAATACTTCTGTTTCTAAAACTCCTCCTCAAGGCATTGAAAACATCTTGGTATATCCAAATCCAACGAGCCGTTTACTTTATGTGATAGCCCCGACCGACAGTGAATTAGAAATCTACTCAGCCATCGGTCAAAAAGTCACCCAACGAGCCGTTGATGCCAACCAACGCACTGCTTTTGATGCTTCGCTTTGGGCCGATGGCATGTACTTGATTAGAGCTACTTCAACCAATGGCAATACCCAAACGGTGAAAGTATGGGTGAGGAGGTAGTTGTGAATAGTAGCCTTGACTTGCTTTTAACGATTGATATATTAAACATAGTTAAAACGGATTAAGCCAAAATGAACATGAAACTATCGTTGCCGCTGGTGCAACAAACCATTTCAACAAGAGGGGGCAAACCCTAGTCAAAATCGACTCATTATAATTGATATTGGAATTAGAGACATCGTAAACGTACTATTGGTGAGTGCAAGTTCTCTACTTAAGAGCATTCACCATTAAACCCAGTAAGTAGCACTATCATCGGGTACAGATTGATGAGTTATATAATTTTATCCATAACAAGGGTAAGTAGCTATGGCTCTTTTACCCCTATGATGCCGAGAAGGGACGAGATTTTAGTCGTCAAAATGGGCAAACGCAACAAAATGACGCTCAAAAACCTGCTAAATCGCTTAAGCATCCTCACGGTCGAGGGGTCGTAGGAAAGTTTTTGCTGGGGTTTTACTCTAACATCAACACCTGATGGACGAGGGCTTTACTAAATCTATTGAACTGGGCCACGGGAGCAGAGGTAAACACCTCATTACGAAACAACTGTCAACTACTCCATCGCCGAACAACGAGTTTTTTCCAAAAAGTACGCAATTATTGGTTTGTCCTCAAAATAATCATTCACCAACATAATTGAAGGATAGCCATGTATTTAAACGCATAACCAGTACACATAGAATCAAATTTTTTATAAAAATTTACAAGAAAATACCAATTTGTTGGTATTATTGCATCGAAGTTTATTAGTTACTTGAGTTTGTGTTAAAAACTCAAAATAGCTGCTTTGTTTGCCCAACCACCCATTAATCTTATCAAAACTAGGGTTAAAGTAATCCAATAATGTTCAAAAGACATTGGTGTTGGTTTCTCATTGCCTACGTTTTTTTGCTCCAAAAACAATTTTAAACAGTTTGCCTACTCATAGATGTAATCTTTATATCTGTGAGCAGCGTACCTTATTTTTCCTTTAATCTTATGCTGATTTGAGTAATAAGTTGCTCAGCTTCAGTGATAGGTTTATGCCAACAGAATTTAAATATAATCATACTGACAACCCCGCTATATGAAAAAGCAAACCTACCTACTTATCTTGTACATCACTTGCCTCGCTTTTGGAGCATTTGCTCAAGGAGCGCAAGAAGGAAAAAGCGATGCAGAACAAGCTGGCGCTATCAAACGCTTGGAGTACATTATTCAAAAAACAGCCGACCCCAAAACGGGTAGAATCCCCAAAGAGCGATTGATTGAGGCTAAAAGCATGATGATGCAAAAGTTTAGCCAAAAAGCACAAACTCAATCGGCAATACCTGGGGTAAGTTGGACAGAGCGAGGACCTAAGAATGTTGGTGGACGAACCCGAGCCATTTTGTTTGACCCCAACGATGCCACCAATAAGAGAGTATTCGCTGGTGGTGTTGGTGGAGGCCTTTGGCGTAACGACGATATTACGACTGGTTCAAATTGGGTAGCCGTTGATAATTTTATGGCTAACTTAGCTATCTCATTTTTGACGTATGACCCTACGAATACCTTGATACTTTATGCAAGTACTGGAGAAGGTTACTACAACAGTGATGCTATTGCTGGTGCTGGTATCTTTAAGTCAACAGATGGAGGTACTACTTGGTCACAGTTATCAAGCACCACGTCTTTTGGAAATACTCAACGGATAGAAGTGAATGCTTCGGGTCACATTTTTGCGGCTACTTCAAGCGGGTTGTATAAATCCACCGACCAAGGCGCTACATGGACTCGAATCCGCACAGGGTATCATAATGATATAGAAATAGCCAATGACGGTGCCATCTATATTACAACAGGAAATGTTTTTACGTCAAGTGGTATTTATAAGTCATCGGATGGAGGATCTACTTGGACCACTATCACTCCAACAACAGGGTACCGCACCGAAATTGCTTTGGATAAAACCCCTGGTAGTGGCACAGGTTCTTCACAAGTCATTTATGCCTTATCTCAAAGTTCTTCATACAATATTGGTTATTTTAAAAAATCAACAGACGGCGGTACTACTTGGTCTGATTTGCCGATTCTTACGCTATCAGGTACACCATTCTATTCGGGTCAAACGTTTGCGGCTACGCAAGCTTGGTACAATTTATATCTGATCGTACACCCTACTAACCCAAATATCGTTTTTGCTGATGGCATTTGGGCGGTACGGAGTACCGATGGGGGAGCTTCGTGGGCATTAGTAAGCTCAGGATACAATTATCATGCTGATAACCACATCATTGCCTTTCGACCAGGGTCTCCTAATGAAATGGTTTTTGGTAATGATGGAGGTGTTTATTATTCTTCCAATGCAGGGAATTCAAGTACAACGGCTTCCAGTATCAGTATGAGTAATCGTTCGTCTAACTATAATGTTACGCAGATGATTTCGGTTGCTCAGAAAAACGTATCTGGAGACCCTTTTGTGATGGGCGGCTCTCAAGATAATGGAACAAACATGGTGACTACCGCTGGGTTATCGAACCAGATTTCGGACCCTGTAGGAGGCGATGGGGTAATGACTTTTGTGGACCAAGACGAACCCAATATCGTGATTACTTCGTATGTCTATAATAATTATTATCAATTGAATGGAAGTGGTGGCTATATAAGACAAATACTTAGTAATAGTTCTACAGGTTCTTTTTATAATCCAGCAGACTATGACAGCCAAAATAACACACTATACTCGTATCGAAGTACCTCTTCGTTTTTTCGGCTTAGCGGTATTAATGCGTCTTCAGCACCAACGAATACGACTGTCACAGTGAGTCCGACGTTAGATGCCTCGATGAGTGTAATTAGGGTAGCAAAAACGGCGAATACGCTTTTTGTTGGAACTTCAGGAGGAAAACTCTACAGACTGACAAACATAAATACGGCCACAGCTACATCTACTCAAATTGGTTCTTTTAGTGGAAACGTGAGTTGTGTAGAGATTGGTACCTCTGATAATGAGTTGATTGTTACTATGTCAAGCTATGGAGTTGTATCCGTTTATTATACAAAAGATGGAGGCACTAACTGGATAAACAAGGATGTTACTACCACTTACGGACTACCAGATATACCCGTTCATTGGGCCTTATGCAACCCCAATAGTACGAAGCAAGTGTTACTAGGAACCGAATTGGGAGTTTGGTCAACCGATGACATAACGGCTTCGAATCCAGCATGGGAACCCACTAGTTTAGGATTGGCAAACGTATCTGTTTGGATGTTACGCCATCGTACCGCTGACCAACAAGTGGCAGTAGGCACTCATGGACGTGGTCTTTATACTGGATTTCCCTTTTTGTGTAGTGCTTCTATTTCAGGCACTTCTACTTACTGTTCAGGTCAAACAATTAGTCTTACTGCCTCAGCTGGTTCATCCTATACTTGGTCAGGACCTAATTCTTTTAGTTCTACTAATGCTACAATAAGTATTAATAATTCTGCTGTATCGAATGGTGGAATCTATACCGTTTCTGTTGTTGTTACTGGCTGCACGGCAACAGTAACAACATCAGTAAGCGTCGCAGTGTACAATATGCCAACTGCAGCCATTGCAGGAACGACCTCGTATTGTACGGGTCAAAGCATCAGCCTAACCGCCTCGGGTGGAAGCAATTACAGTTGGGCGGGACCGAATGCCTTCAGTGCGGCGACGGCAACCATCGGCATCAGCAATGCCAATACCAACAATGGAGGGGTTTACACCGTCACAGCAAGCAATAATAGCTGTACAGCCACAGCGACAGCCAACGTCACCGTAAACACCACCCCAACGGCAGCCATTGCGGGAACGACTTCCTACTGTGTGGGCGAAACAATAGGCCTAACGGCCTCAGGAGGAAGTAGCTATACGTGGGCGGGCCCAGTTTCACGGCGGCGACGGCAACTATCGGCATCAGCAATGCCAATACCAACAATGGAGGGGTTTATACCGTCACCGTGAGCAATGGTAACTGTACAGCCACAGCGACGGCCAACGTCACCGTAAACACCACCCCAACCGCAGCCATTGCAGGAACGACTTCCTACTGCACAGGGCAAAGCATCAGCCTAACCGCCTCGGATGGAAGCAATTACAGCTGGGCTGGGCCCAATAGTTTCACGGCGGCGACGGCAACCATCGGCATCAGCAATGCCAATACCAACAATGGAGGGATTTACACCGTCACCGTGAGCAATGGTAACTGTACGGCCACAGCGACGGCCAACGTCACCGTAAACACCACCCCAACGGCAGCCATTGCAGGAACGACTTCCTACTGTGTGGGCGAAACAATAGGCCTAACGGCCTCAGGAGGAAGTAGCTATACGTGGGCGGGATTTCACGGCGGCGACGGCAACTATCGGCATCAGCAATGCCAATACCAACAATGCTGGGGTTTACACCGTCACCGTGAGCAATGGTAACTGTACGGCCACAGCGACGGCCAACGTCACCGTAAACACCACCCCAACCGCAGCCATTGCAGGAACGACTTCCTACTGCACAGGGCAAAGCATCAGCCTAACCGCCTCGGATGGAAGCAATTACAGCTGGGCTGGGAGTTTCACGGCGGCGACGGCAACCATCGGCATCAGCAATGCCAATACCAACAATGGAGGGATTTACACCGTCACCGTGAGCAATGGTAACTGTACGGCCACAGCGACGGCCAACGTCACCGTAAACACCACCCCAACCGCAGCCATTGCAGGAACGACTTCCTACTGTGTGGGCGAAACAATAGGCCTAACGGCCTCAGGAGGAAGTAGCTATACGTGGGCGGGACACGGCGGCGACGGCAACTATCGGCATCAGCAATGCCAATACCAACAATGCTGGGGTTTATACCGTCACCGTGAGCAATGGTAACTGTACAGCCACAGCAACCGCCAATGTCACCGTAAACACCACCCCAACCGCAGCCATTGCAGGAACGACCACATATTGCACAGGCCAAAGCATCAGCCTAACGGCCTCGGGGGAAGCAATTACAGCTGGGCTGGGCCCAATAGTTTCACGGCGGCGACGGCAACTATCGGCATCAGCAATGCCAATACCAACAATGCTGGGGTTTATACCGTCACCGTGAGCAATGGTAACTGTACAGCCACAGCAACCGCCAATGTCACCGTAAACACCACCCCAACCGCAGCCATTGCAGGAACGACTTCCTACTGTGTGGGCGAAACAATAGGCCTAACGGCCTCAGGAGGAAGTAGCTATACGTGGGCGGGACCAATAGTTTCACGGCGGCGACGGCAACTATCGGCATCAGCAATGCCAATACCAACAATGCTGGGGTTTATACCGTCACCGTGAGCAATGGTAACTGTACAGCCACAGCAACCGCCAATGTCACCGTAAACACCACCCCAACCGCAGCCATTGCAGGAACGACCACATATTGCACAGGCCAAAGCATCAGCCTAACGGCCTCGGGGGAAGCAATTACAGCTGGGCTGGGCCCAATAGTTTCACGGCGGCGACGGCAACTATCGGCATCAGCAATGCCAATACCAACAATGCTGGGGTTTATACCGTCACCGTGAGCAATGGTAACTGTACAGCCACAGCAACCGCCAATGTCACCGTAAACACCACCCCAACCGCAGCCATTGCAGGAACGACCACATATTGCACAGGCCAAAGCATCAGCCTAACGGCCTCAGGGGAAGCAATTACAGCTGGGCTGGGCCAATAGTTTCACGGCGGCGACGGCAACTATCGGCATCAGCAATGCCAGCACCAACAATGCTGGGGTTTATACCGTCACCGTGAGCAATGGTAACTGTACAGCCACAGCAACCGCCAACGTCACCGTAAACACCACCCCAACTGCAGCCATTGCAGGAACGACTTCCTACTGCACAGGCCAAAGCATCAGCCTAACGGCTTCAGGGGGAAGTAATTACAGCTGGGCTGGACCCAGTAGTTTCAGTGCGACAACAGCAACCATCAGCATCAGCAATGCCAGTACCAACAATGCTGGGGTTTACACCGTCACCGTGAGCAATGGTAACTGTACAGCCACAGCAACCGCCAACGTCACCGTAAACACCACGTCAGCAGCTTCCATCAGTGGAACGACTTCGTATTGCACGGGCGAAACAATAAACCTAACGGCCTCAGGGGGAAGTAATTACAGCTGGGCTGGAATTTCTTCCTTTACATCAACTACTGCTGTGATGACTCGTATCAATGCAACAACCGCATTTTCTGGTATTTATTCAGTAACAGTAGCAAACGGTACTTGCATTGCATCTGCTTCGGTTAGTGTTCAAGTAACTGTTCAACCTACTGTTACCATTTCTGGTACTATTACCTATTGTTCTGGCCAGACAATAAACTTAACAGCTTCTGGTAGCACTACATACAATTGGTCGGGTCCCCAATGGATTTGTGGCAACAACGGCCAGTATCAGCCGCCCTTCTGCCAGCACCAACGATGCCGGTGGATATACGGTGACTGCTGGTAGTGCTTGTACGGCCACGGCCTCCGTCAATGTTACAGTTAATGCAACTCCAACGGCATCTATTAGTGGAACAACATCGTATTGTGTGGGAGGAACCATCTCCTTAACGGCTTCTGGAGGTAGTACCTACAGTTGGAGAGGAATATGGTACATTCTCATCTACTACAGCTTCAATTTCCCGTTCTGCCACTACTGCTGCTGCGGGTATATATTCTGTTACGGCTTATAATGGTATTTGTACAGCTACTCAAACAGTAAGTGTAGCAGTCAATGCGGCAATAACTACCTCAATTACAGGAACTAAGAGCTATTGCGAAGGGCAAACCATTGCGCTATCAGCATCGGGAGGAGCAAGTTATGTTTGGTCGGATCCTAATTCATTTACCGCCACCTCCGCTGCTATTTCTATTGCTTCGGCAAGTACCAATGCAAGTGGAACATATATCGTTACAGCTGTGAGTGGTGCTTGTACGGCATCGGCTTCTACTACGGTTACTGTCAATACCGTTCCAACGGCATCTATTAGTGGAACAACATCGTATTGTGTGGGAGGAACCATCTCCTTAACGGCTTCTGGAGGTAGTACCTACAGTTGGAGAGAATATGGTACATTCTCATCTACTACAGCTTCAATTTCCCGTTCTGCCACTACTGCTGCTGCGGGTATATATTCTGTTACGGCTTATAATGGTATTTGTACAGCTACTCAAACAGTAAGTGTAGCAGTCAATGCGGCAATAACTACCTCAATTACAGGAACTAAGAGCTATTGCAGAAGGGCAAACCATTGCGCTATCAGCATCGGGAGGAGCAAGTTATGTTTGGTCATGTCCTAATTCATTTACCGCCACCTCCGCTGCTATTTCTATTGCTTCGGCAAGTACCAATGCAAGTGGAACATATATCGTTACAGCTGTGAGTGGTGCTTGTACGGCATCGGCTTCTACTACGGTTACTGTCAATACCGTTCCAACGGCATCTATTAGTGGAACAACATCGTATTGTGTGGGAGGAACCATCTCCTTAACGGCTTCTGGAGGTAGTACCTACAGTTGGAGAGACTATGGTACATTCTCATCTACTACAGCTTCAATTTCCCGTTCTGCCACTACTGCTGCTGCGGGTATATATTCTGTTACGGCTTATAATGGTATTTGTACAGCTACTCAAACAGTAAGTGTAGCAGTGACGGCAGTGAGTATTACAGCAGGTCAAACAAATGGAGCTTTGATATGTAGCGGAGCTAATGTGTCATTGACCGTAACAAATGGACAATTACAGTATGCTTGGAGTGGCCCAGCAGGCTTTAATTCAACGGCTCAAAATCCAATTTTGCTTAACGTAACCACTGCCATGACTGGAAACTATACAGTATCAGCTACAGCTACCTGTGGGGTGTTGGTGACGTCTTCTGTAAAAGTTACCGTCAAAGCCTCTCCAACACCAACCATTACCAGCAATAGCCCTGTATGTATTGGTTCTACCTTAAAACTAACGGCATCAGCTGGAAGTGGTTACGCTTGGGCTGGGCCAGCTGGGTTTAGTAGTGCGATTCAAAAGCCAAGTATTACCCTTACAACGTTAGCCAATAGTGGTACATACACGTTGACTATAACAGCGGCAACTAGTTGTACTGCCAGCACCCAAGCTAACTTGGTAGTTCAGAATTGTACTGGTGCCAGAATAGCGATTGATACCGAGAAAGTAGATGATGTGATTTCGCTTGAAGTTTCGCCAAACCCTACCACAGGTAAACTGTTTGTTGTGGTTAGATTGGCAACAGCTCAGGGAGTATCGCTTAAATTAGCAGACCAGCGTGGCCTTGTTCGTAAGGCGGTAGAGTTGGGCGAAGAAACTACAGTTCACCATGCGGAACTTGATTTAAGTGATTTTAGGGAGGGTACTTATCTCCTTTCTGCCCAAACCCAAGGGCATATCGCTACAAAACGAGTGCTGAAAACAGAGTAAACAAGGTTATTCAAACCAATCAACAAAATCCCTCTTCTGGACGTATCAGAAGGGGGTTTTTGTTTTGATTGGCCGTTCAACACGGTTACATCACCCAATGATGTGAGACGATTAGAGGTCTTTAGGTGATCCTCCTACCTTTTCATGCGATTGATGGCCAGTAAGGAAGCCGGTAATTTTGTGACGTTCAATCCAAAACAAAATTAACCCTCAATATCGCCATGAAACATGCCTTACACTTCATCGTTTTCATTCTATCTTTTTTTGCCTTTTCGGTGTATGCCCAACCTATTGTTTATGTTACTGAAAGCGGTGCGGGCCTCAAAAATGGCACCAATTGGAGCAATGCCTACGACAACACCCAGTTTCAGGTAGCCATAGACCAAGCCGCCTCATTAGCAACAGTCGCTAATCCTGCTCAAGTCTGGGTGGCCAGAGGAATGTACCAACCAGCTCGTTTTAACTACTACGGACTTCGGAACAATGTAGCTGTGTATGGGGGCTTTGCGGGGAACGAAATCAGTTTGAATCAGCGAAATTATTTGGTCAATGCTTGCAAGATTGTTGAAAATGACCCCGGTGTAGGAATTTCTATGAAAAACATAGACGTTAATCAGACAGCCATTTTAGATGGTTTTGTGTTTACCAATCATGGAGATATTGCCCAGCGGTCTATGATTAAAAATGAAGCTAATACAACAGATTGCAAGCCTCAAATCAGAAATTGCACTTTTACGGAGATGTATGGAGGAGGAGGCAATTACGCCATTAGTAGTTATTCGGGGAATGGCTGGGAGTGTAGCCCTTCCTATAGTAACTGTGTTGTTACAAAAATTTATGGTGGATTATTTATTGCAGGATGCTCTGCGGATGGAAATGGGTCTAAAGTAGCTCCTCAATATGTTAATTGTATTTTTTCGCAGAATAATAGCTCGTATTCTGTTGTAGTAAACGATGCCCTCAATGGAGGTAGTGCCAAGTCTACTTTTACCAATTGCTTGTTTTATACGAATACTAGCACCCAGCCTAATCTTAATTCGGGAGGTGCTTTTACCAATCGAGTTTATGGGTCAAATGCGGAAGCCATCAGCACCTTCAATAACTGTACATTGGTGGGTAATTTTGCAAGTGGGACTACTGGAGGTGCTATTTACAATTACAAAGATATGAATGCAACCGGCGGTACATGCAAGAGTATCGTTCGCAATTCGATTATATGGAATAATATTGCGCAAGGCGTTTCCTCTCAAATCGGCAATAGTGCAAATGCCTCCGCAGATGTTCAATATTCAGATATTGAAGGCGGTTATGCTGGTATTGGCAATATTGCGGCTAACCCTCAATTCATAGACCAGTACCCAAGCGGCACAAACCTGCCCGATTTTCGCCTCTTATCCCAATGTTCACCTTGTGTAAATACGGGAATTTTGGCTTTTGTAACTCAGGCTACCGATTTAGATGGAAACAGTCGAGTGTATGCTGGTGCTGTAGATATGGGAGCCTACGAAAAGGCTTATGCCATCGGTAATTATCCTATTCTCTATGTAACCACCACCGGGGCTGGCAATAAACAGGGTACGTCATGGGCAAATGCTTCGAACAACATCCAATTTACGGTAGAAATGGCCAATTGTTTGGTAGCTAAATATGGCACACCTGTGCAAATTTGGATAGCCAAAGGCGATTATCAGTACAATCAGTATGGAACCGAAGTGCTTATCAAAAATAAAGTTTCGATATACGGCGGGTTTATTGGTACAGAATCGTCGCTGAGTCAACGTAATTTCAGAAGTAACCCAACCAATATTCGCAATCGAGTAAGGTTTGTAATGAACAGTGTTAGTAGTGCCACAGTGATAGATGGTTTAGTTTTGATGCCTGGAATTGGTGACTACCTTAACGAAACCCCACAAATTGCAGTAGATGCTGAGTTTGGGAACAGTAGCCCGATTATTCGCAATTGTAAAGTAACCGGAAAAGGTGTTACTTACAGCTATGCCATTCAGACCAGTTCGGCCAATGGTTACCGTTGCAGCCCAACCTTTATCAACTGCCAATTGATTCAGAATGAGCGCAGATGGCTTATTTCTAACTATGCTATAGGCACTAACTCGATTAACAACGCTACTTATATTAACTGTCTGTATGCCAACAATTCAGTCTGGTCTGGACCCGACAACAGAGCCTTTGATGGAGGCACAACCAATACCAATTATATCAACTGCACCATTGCTGCCAACGACTTTATTTTTAGCAATGCTTCTTTCTTAAATGATAACACAGCCATTGGACCCATGGGAACGATGGGGGCCGTACAAACCACTCTCAAAAACTGTATCGTCTGGGGTAATACTTATCAAGGTAACCCTGCAACTATTAGCAATATAGGAACGGCTTCATCTGAAGTCCAGTATTCAGATATGGAGGGCGGCTACGCAGGTACTGGTAATCTCAACGCCAATCCACAGTTTGTAAATCCAACTATTGGCGATTTTCACTTGTATTGTAACTCACCTTGTATTGGTACGGGCCTCAACGTGGCTAATACCACCACTACTGACTTAGACGACCGCCCTCGTATAGTGGGTACAACCATCGACATGGGGGTTTACGAAGGCGGAACACTCAATAACTTCTCCGCTTCTACGAAGTTGGCGTGTTTAGGTGGCACATTGAGCTTGTTATCATCGGTGGCAGGGGGGACTTATACATGGTCTGGGCCGGCAAATTTTGCCTCAAGTATCCAAAACCCAAGTTTTTCACCAGTTACTACCGCTCAACTGGGAGTTTATTTCGTAACAGCCTCTACCACATTGGGATGTAGCGGAACCGCAACGGTATCAACCAGCATCTTTGTGGCCAGCGCCAGTAGCAATGCTCCTGTGTGTACAGGCACTATACTCAAGTTAAATGCCATCAATGCAGACTCGTATTTGTGGTCAGGACCCAATGGCTTTAGCTCAACCAAGCAAAGCCCTGAGCTACCCAATATGACGATCGGCATGGCTGGTTTGTACGGAGTGGTAGTACGATATTCGATCTGTGTGGCCTCGGTAATGGTTCAAGTGACAGCCGCTCAAACGCCAGATGCCAGCTTTAAAGTGACCACATTGGACGGAAAACCAATTGTCAACGGCTCTACGGTAATCTTGACAGCAAATGGTGCAGGATATTTTGATTGGAGAAATCCATTAGGATTACCGATTGGAAATTTAAAAACCGTTCAGATTACAAACTTTAGCAATAGTAAAATCGGTAACTACACACTACGAGTGACTAACGTATCGTGTAGTGCCATGAGTACTCAAAAGATCAGTTTGGCTGCTCGCTTGGCTTCTGAAGAATCAGTAACCAATGGGATAGAAGTGTTAGTGAAAGGCAATCCAACCCCTGGGCGGTTTGTAACACAGATTAATTTGCAAAATCCTGCCCCTGTAGAACTCACGTGGCTAAGTTTGGATGGGCAAGCCTTGCGTAATTGGAGTCTGGAATCAGAAAGCCAACATCATGAAATAGAACTCAACGTAACCGAATACAAAGAGGGCATGTATTTGCTACGAGTACAAGCCAACGGTCAAGGAAAAACAGTGAGAGTTTTGAAAGTAGAGTAACCAAAATAACCCTTGAGGTAAGGCTGTAACTATTACCTCAATGGGTTTGAACCAATAGGTTTGAAATCCTGTATTGGATTGAACGAACAAAAAATCCCTTCGAGCAACTCGAAGGGATTTTTTGTATTGAGTATGATGCCACCGTGATACAAAATTAATAACGATACATCTCCGATTTGAACGGACCAGCCACCGTTACACCGATATACTCGGCTTGGTCTTCTTCCAACTT
Source organism: Spirosomataceae bacterium (assembly GCA_046329195.1). Taxonomy (GTDB): domain Bacteria; phylum Bacteroidota; class Bacteroidia; order Cytophagales; family Spirosomataceae; genus JAXLVB01. The sequence goes on from JAXLVB010000002.1 coordinate 2,532,964, forward strand.
CTCTAACTTAGCCCCTACGTGGTCTAAATGAAGAGCCGCTACTTTTTCATCCAGATGTTTTGGCAGGGTGTACACTTTATTTTCGTAAGCCGATGCGTTGGTCCAAAGTTCAAGTTGAGCCAAGGTTTGGTTCGAGAATGAACACGACATCACAAACGATGGGTGCCCCATAGCACAACCCAGGTTGACCAAACGACCTTCGGCCAATACGATGATTTCTTTGCCATCTACTTCATACAAATCAACCTGCGGTTTAATTTGAGATTTAGTATGACCATAGTTTTCGTTTAGCCATGCCATATCAATTTCGTTGTCGAAATGGCCGATGTTACACACCACGGCCTTATCACGCATGGCTTTGAAGTGACGGTCTTTTATAATGCTGATGTTACCCGTAGCCGTTACAAAAATGTTAGCACGGGCAGCAGCTTCATCCATCGGTACCACTTCATAACCATCCATGGCAGCTTGAAGCGCACAAATAGGGTCAATTTCAGTGACTAATACACGGCAACCTGCTCCACGAAGTGATTCTGCTGAACCTTTACCTACATCGCCATAACCAGCTACTACGGCCACTTTACCAGCCAACATCAAGTCAGTAGCACGACGAATCGCATCTACCAATGACTCCCGGCAACCGTATTTGTTATCGAATTTTGACTTAGTAACAGAGTCGTTTACGTTGATGGCCGGAAGCGGCAACGTCCCCTTACGCATGCGCTCATACAAACGGTGTACGCCCGTAGTGGTTTCTTCTGAAAGACCTTTGATGTCCGCTACCAGCTCAGGATATTGATCTAATACCATGTTGGTAAGGTCGCCACCATCGTCCAAAATCATGTTGAGCGGCTTCTGGTCTTCACCAAAAAACAACGTTTGCTCGATACACCAGTCAAACTCTTCAGCGGTTTGGCCTTTCCAAGCATACACCGAAATACCTGCCGCAGCAATAGCAGCTGCAGCGTGGTCCTGAGTAGAGAAAATATTACAAGACGACCACGTAACTTCGGCGCCTAACTCAACAAGGGTTTCAATCAATACTGCCGTTTGGATGGTCATGTGCAAGCAGCCTGCCACACGAGCGCCAGCTAGTGGCTTTGATGCGCCATATTCTTTACGGATTGCCATGAGGCCAGGCATTTCGGCTTCGGCCAAACGGATTTCTTTGCGGCCCCACTCGGCCAAGCTAATATCTTTTACTTTGTACGGGATGTACGTGGTTGCAGTTGACATGCTGAAATTTGGTTTCTATGGTTCGTTAAATCGAGTAAATGGATTTTGTTATCCTCTTGTTTTTCAAGTAGTAACAAAGGGCATTTTCTCTAATCAGGGTGCAAAATTAGGGTATTTTTCTAAGATTTTCAACGGGGTTTCTTGAATAAATAACGAGTGATAAAAATACCCTGCCCATTGGTAGTTCCACTTGATACGCCAGAGGTGACACTCACTAACTCCCAACCAGCGGCAGACATTTCTGAGACTTTCGACGTAATAGCAAAATCATTGTCTCGAATATTCTGAAAATTAATTCCTAACAAACTGAAAAAGTGTTTCATTTCGGTCTCTTGTAAGGTGCCATCTGCCCCTGTAGTAATCATCCGAGAACGGCCCGTTCCGCCTGGGATAATGGACTCAATAGTAGTAACTTGCGTAAACTGATACGCCACAGGTGTAGAACGAAATGCAAAACCAGCCCAAGCCACTAAGGCCACAAATCCGAATGCAAGTAGTTTTTTCATGGATGAACAACGTTAAAATGAAGAAAATGAATGAGGTGAAGTACTACAAATGTAAACGATTCTGAATTATCTTGCCGACAGATTCTAACGTTCTCTATGATACCATCTCGTTCTACCTCATTTAATCAATTAGCTTGGCTTTTTGTAGTGGCGTATGTCATGGCCATGTTTATACCTCGTGTGGTTGTCGAAGGCATGTTTGCCGACGGCCTGTGCTACTCCTCCATTTCCAGGAACTTGGCTGAAGGCAAAGGCAGTATATGGGCACCTTATTTTTCGAGTTCGTTTTGGCTACCTTACAATGCAGGTACTGTTTATTACGAAAACATGCCCATGCTGTTTTGGTTACAGGCTCCTTTCTTTTGGCTCTTGGGCGAGGCATGGTGGGTCGAAAAACTATTCTGTGCCATACTGGTATTAGGTACATTATTGCTGACGCAAAGCACCTGGAAGGCCACTCGCAGCCCAAGCAATATGCTTATGGTTGGGTATCGTGGCTTTTTTTGTATGCTGTGCCGATTGTGCTTTGGGCTTATCCTTTCAATCAATTAGATACACTGATGGCGTTTTTTACGCTATTAGCCATCCGTTGGGGCGTATTGGCCATTCAAACGGAACGACCCCCTTACTGGATTTTATGCGGATTTGGATGCTTTTTGGCTTTTGTTGCCAAAGGCCCCGTTGGCGTCTTTCCACTGGGGATGCCTCTGTTAAGTTGGCTCGTTTTCAGAAAAAAGAACTTCACAAAAAGCCTCCTTGATAACCTAATCGTCATCACCTCTTTTGTAGGGTTTATGGTCGCTTTATGGTTGTATGAGCCTGCACTTAACTATCTTCAGCATTTCTTAGACCAGCAACTATTCAGTGCGTTGGCCGGAAAACGAGAAGGGGGCGAAGACCCGCTCAATCGCCTATATATTTTCCAACAGATTGCAATGCAAAACGCCTCGTTAGTAACTCTATCGGCAATTGTTTGGTTGTTTGGGCGTACCAAGGTCAGCACTTCTGTTAGCCCTTGGGTTGTTTTTTTTGTAGTGCTGGGTCTCATGGGGTCCCTTCCTATTGCCATTAGTCCCAAACAACATGAGATTTACCTAATACCAGCAGCTACTTGTTTTTCGTTGGCAACGGCATGGTTTGTACTGCCCTATGTGGCGCATTGGGCTACCATCGCTTCGATTTCGGTAACATGGTTTCAACGGCTGCGTGTGTTGATGTGGGCGCTCATTGTAGGAGTTTGTGTATATTCGTACACCGAGATTCGGAAGCCAGGACGTGAAGTTGAAGTATTGACTGACATGCCGCAACTGGCCCAGCACATCCCCGACCGAGTAAAAGTGGGCGTTTGTGCTACCATGATGGCTGATTTTGTAGTACATGGTTATCTCCAGCGCTACCATCATTGGGAACTAACGTCAAACGTTCAAGAAACGCCCTACTTCTTGACTCAAGCCGACTGCGGACAGGCCTTTGAACAAACGCTTCAGACCGAAGGTTTCCGCTCTGTGCCTCTTGTTACTCAGCGATTTCGGTTGTGGAAGCGGTAGGTGAATAATGTTATCTTTTCTGCAAATTGCCATGATTAAAGCCGTATTGCTTGACTTTATTGGAACTACTGTCAAAGAAAAGCATCCAGAAGTGATAAACTACTGTTTTGTAAAAGCTTTTGCCGACAATCATGTGCCGGTAAATGTAGTATCGCTCCAAGATAACCGAGGAAAAGATAAAAGATTGATTATCAATAATATACTTGATGAAGTCAACTTTTCTACCAATTATGGAGAGGCTATTTATGCTTCGTTCAAGCAAAACATCCTTGATAAAGTTTCCATGTTTTCAGAATACGAAGGGGTGGCAGAAGTCTTGACCTATCTCAAAAACCGTTCTATCAAAATAGGGATTGGTTCGGGATTAGAGCGAGAGGTTTTTGAGACCATCTGCCAGTATCTTGGTTGGAACCTCACTTTATTTGACTACGTAGGTATTGCGGCTGAGGTGGGCAGAAGTCGCCCACATCCAGACATGATTTTGGATATGATGACGAAACTGAACATTCAAGAACGTTCAGCTATTCTAAAAGTAGGAGATACCGTGGCCGATATTCAAGAAGGAAAAAACGCCAACGTACTAACAGCCGTTGTCTTATCAGGTACTCAACCCAAAGAAGTATTAATGGGAGAAAAGCCTGATTTTGTGTTAAATTCGATAGCGAACTTGACGGCTGTTTTAGACGAGATGTAGGTTTGTGCCTTTTCACAAAAACAGCAATCCCTCATTATCGAGACGCTGATAATGAGGGATTGCTGTGAAAAAAGCTTAGCGCTCGCTGCGGATGGAACTGGCTCCAGACGTGTTGGACTTAACTCGTGGGTTACCCATGTAACGCAAGCTACTGGCTCCACTGGCTTCGGCACTGAGGTTGTCGCTGACGTTGACTTTGGCGTTGCTGGCACCAGACAAATCAATTTCGGCATTAGCTACTTGCAAATCACCACCTCTGAACGTAGTAGCCCCCGAAATTTCACCACTCAACTCCTTGGCCTTACCCGCAATCGTCACGCTCGAAGCACCTGACAAATCCAAGTCAATTCGCTTAGCATTGAGGTTGATTTTGCTGGTAGAAGCCCCCGAAATATCTATTTTTACCAAATCAAGATTGTCAAATCCTTCTACACTCGAAGTAGTAGCTCCGCTGAAATTCACCCCTTTGAGCGTTGGCATATTGATAGTAACATCTATTCGGTGATGCTTTTTGCGGTTCCACCAGCTATCGTTTTTGTAACGAATCCGAAGTACGCCGCCGGTTACAGAGGCCTCGAGTTCGTCAATGTCATCTTTATCACCCGATACGGACACTTTATAGCTACCCGGCCGAACAGTGATACGAAAGGCATGTCCCATATCGAGGCGGTCAAAACCTGTGAGTGAATACGACTTAGAAAAGTCTTGGGCTTGAACTAGCGAAGTAAAAGCTAGTAAAAACGTAACAACAAACGACAGTAATTTTTTCATGGTTTTTAGATGGAAAGTAAGGCAATGATTTATTTAAAGATGCAGTTTACATGAGTGACGTTGCATAAACAAGCAAATTTATTTTGAACGGTTGTCTGGCGTTACCAATACATCAAACCGAAAGAGGAGCGTTGTGGCTCCTCTTTCAGCTTAATCATCATCCAAACCTTATTCTTGATCAGAATCGTCTTGATTGACACTGCCTGAGCTATCTACTTGTAAGCCTTGATTACCTCGGTAATACACATTGCTAGCTCCACTGGCAGTGGCCCGCAATGATTTCTGCGAATTTACTTTGGCGGTGCTGGCACCCGAAGCGTCCACATCGGCCTTTTCGGCTTTGAGGTCAAACGCCTTGAGGGTAGAGGCTCCTGTAAGGTCAGCTTTGAGGTTGGCGGCTTTCCCCAACAGCGTGAGTTTAGAGGCACCTGATACTTCTACATCAAGTGTGGCGGCATTGAGTGCAGAGAAAGTTGCCTGCGACGCTCCCGACACTTCGATGTTGATGTCTTTGTTTTGGTCAAAACCTTTTACGATGGCTTTGGTGGCTCCCGAAAATTCAACCCCTTCTAAATCGGGCATTTCGATGCGTACATTCACACGATCTTGCTTGCTCCAGAGACGGAATTTGGCTCGGTGCGAAATCACCAATTTGTCACCTTTTTTGTCCACTTCCATCTTCTCCACATCTTCACGGTCGCCATCAAGAATCACTTTATAGGTGCTACCCTTGCGGATTTCTACATAAAAGGCGCCAGCAATATCTACTTTCGAGAAATCTTTCCGGTCAAAAGTCTGCTGGTATTCGCCTTGCCCCATGCTTTCTCCATAGTCTTCATCATCGTTGTTTTCTTGCTCAAAGGTTTCTTTCTGAATCTCCGACTCTGGGCGCTCGTCAAGACAAACTAAGTCGCCGTTTTTGGTGAACTGAAAACGAGCCGTTGCGCTACCCCACTCTTGTCCTTCTTTTTCCTTCCAGTCAATTCTGTCCCAATCCAACTCGTTGGTGATGAATTCGGCCATGCGGCGAGTCATTACAAAGTTCTTTTCAAAAGGCATATACAGCGTCATGTTGAGGCGTTGCGCTCTGAAAAGGGCACCTTCTTTGAATTCAAAATTACGGTCAAAGGTCAGCACAGAGTCTTTTTGCTCGATATTGTACGTAATGCTACGTGCGTTACTTTGTGCCTCTTGGCGGTCTTTACCTCGTGCAATAAAAGTCTGAACCAATTTTAAGCCTGTGCTATCGTAGCCCTCCAGGCGGATGTGCGTGTCGTGGAAATTATGATTGCCTCCTTCGTCGTCAAGTACCAAGAGCGGCATTTTCCCATCAATAGTAAAGGTTTTGGTTGTTTCATAATCATTGCGACGGCTGAAGTTATTGACATAGCGAGGAATCAAAATAGACGAACCAATAAGCCCGGCCAAGAACAAACCTAACAAACTCTGCCACACAGCCGGCGAAAATAAACTACGCTTCGCCACTAACGATACGCCTGTGATACCAATGGCGATAAATGGAGCCGCCAAAGCCATAAATGCCATAATAAACATAGCAGGCTGAACGTCACGAGCCAGTAGCGCCACAGGTATATCGTCAATCACAGCGTTATCCAAATTGCTCAATATACCTAACGACACTCCCACTGCTATCAGCAACGCAAACAAGGCAGTGGCTGCTATAAATACCATAACCAAGCCTGCAAAAATGCGTGCGGCAGCTACCAAAAACCCAACAAACGGGCCTAATGCACCAAATAAGGCCGCAATGGCTCTAAAGGGTAACAAAAGGATTTTGGTGATGGTGCCTTCTGGCTTGTTATCAACTACGTTGGTCGCTCGTTTGATGTTTGTCTCGATGTTTTCGAGCGTAATGGGCTCACCTGTCATTTGCATTTTGTCGGTGAGGGTTTTGGCTTCTGGCGTAATAGCCCACAAAATCAAATACAAGATAAGTCCCGTACCAAAGAAGACTATACTCAAAGCAAACACCAAGCGGAGCATGCCCAAGTCCCAGCCCGTGTAAGCCGAAATCCCCGCAACCACTCCACCTACTACTTTATGTTCACGGTCACGATATAGTTTCTTGAGTTTGTCGTCTTCTTCTAAGTTAGCATTAGGCGGAAACGCCACCCAGCAAGCAAAATAGAGGACTGTCAAGAACGGAGCAAAGGCAGGGAAAATAAACCAGCCAAAGAAAAACGCCAAGAAAATAAGGCGTACCCAAAGTGGGTCGGTGTTGAAATAATGCGCTACGCCAGCACATACCCCACCCAGCAGGCGGCGCTTGGTATCTCGGTATAATTTGCGTGGCTGCGCACTAGCAGAGCTACTGTTTGTAGTGCTATTAGTACTTGACGAACCTTGCTCTGTTTTAGGCGCTTCATTGGTGATCACAGACGTTGTTTGACCCGAGTCTGTCATTAAATCTTCTTGTTCTTCGAGAGCTTCAAAGTCAGCCACCGTTCCCATTGAGGCAATAAGTTGCTCAACGTCTTCGAGTGAAATCGCCTGTTTTTCTTCTTTTTGGAGTTTGTCCGCAAATTTTTCGGCAATACGTCCTTCAATGTCGGCAATGATCTCTTGGCTGCCTTCGTAGCGAGAAAAATACTGCTGAATGGCCGCAAGGTAATTACTAAGTTTGTCGTAGCCGTCTTCCTCAATGTAGAACACGGCACCGCTTATATTAATAGAAATGGTCTTTTTCATGTGTGAGCGTCTTTAAGTCGTGAGGGGGTGATTACTACTCGGCATTAGGTTCTTCCACTTTTTTGTGGATAATCTGATTGACGGATTCGGCGAGTTCGTCCCACGTAATCTGGAGTTGAATCAAAAACTGGCGTCCCATATCGGTCAGGACGTAGTATTTGCGAGGAGGCCCCGACGACGACTCCACCCACTTGTAGTCGAGGAGACCAGCGTTTTTGAGGCGAGTCAATAGGGGATAGAGCGTACCTTCAACCACCATAATTTTGGCGGCGGTTAGCTCCTCCAGCATATCAGAGGCATATACCTCGCCTCTTGAGATGATGTGCAGAATACAGAACTCCAGAATTCCTTTCCGCATCTGCACTTGAGCATTTTCAACATTCATATCTTCAATGGTTTTTCATTTGCTGAGTTATTTATACAACATGCAAAACAAGACAAATGACCTGCGCCATGACAGCGGTAGTTCTTAATGATAGGTGATAAAATCTATCTTAATTCATACCGATTGACCACTGCGCCTAATTTGATGAGACAAAGATAATATAAGGTACTATGTAACGCAAGGTACTTGGTAAATATTTTTTATTTTTTCAGGATGAATGGTAAGAAAACGGGATGATGGGCAATGGAAGGTGATAAATTTCGGGCAGAAAAGATTAAATTTGGCTTTGGAAACGTTAAGTAGGAAAGCCCAATTCTATGAAAACAAAAGTGTACGTACCTCTTTTTTTGATTTTTTTACAAAGCGTGGCGGTGGTTTGGTCGGCTTTTTCACAAGTAAAACCCAAATACGGCAACGAATGGATTAACTATAATCAGCAATACTACAAACTACAAGTTACGCAAAAAGGCATTTATCGAGTATCCTTTAACGACTTCAAAGCCGCAGGTATTCCCACCGATATTGACCCGACCACCTTACAGCTATACAGGAGAGGGCGTGAAGTGGCCATCTTTGTACAAGGCGAGGCCGACAAGAAATTTGATGCAGCCGATTACCTAGAGTTTTATGGTGAAGAAAGCAACGGAGAAGCAGACTCTACTATCTATAAACCAGTTGCAGCCCAACCGAATAAGTACGTCAATGTATATACTGACTCAGCGGCATTTTTCCTGACTTGGCGCCTCGATGGTAAAGCTGGCAAACGCATGGCGGCCTACCAGCAAGAAAATACCACCCAACTCGCCCCAGAGCCTTATCACTATGCCGAGATTCTGAAGTACTACCTCAATGGCTATAGTCAGGGTAACGTATATCCATTGGGGGTGAACAGTGGGCCTGTTTATAGTTATTACGATTTTGGGGAGGGCTGGAGTGATATTGTATATAATCGTAGTAATTCCATTGAGCATTCGTTACAACTTACCAACGCCTACAAAGAAGGCGGGGCACCTACGCTCGAATGGCAATTTAACGGGTACTCAATCACGCCCCATCGCCTTGAGTTGAACATAGGAAATAGTGCTGCTACCAAACGCAAACTCACGAATGCGGAATTTGAGTTTCGGGGTGATTATTCGTTCAATACAACCTTGGCTTGGGCAGACGTTGGGTCCAACGGGAATTTATACCTGCAAGCTACGGCGGCGAATAGCCCCTATACAGAAGAATTTTCGCAACGATATATCAAGCTCACGTATCCTCAGCAATGGGTATTCGATCAAAGTTCTAAGTACTTTCGGACGGTTGCCAAGGCTACTTCAAGCGCCTATATTGAAGTAAAAAATGTACCCTCTTCAGCTACTATCTATGATTTGACCGATTGGTACGAGCCCACCCGAGTGAGCTATACGCTCAAAGGCGATGTGGCCCAACTCATGCTCCAAAACACGAAGAGTAGCCGTACCTTGCTAATAGACAATAACCCTAAAAAGGTGATGGCTATCAAGCGGGTTGGTTTTCGGAACATTACGCCGAGCAAACATAACTTTTTAGTGGTTTCGCACCCTACGTTGATGCAACCCGTTGGCGCTGTTAGTAATGCGGTGAAAGAATACGCAGGATACAGAGCTACGTCCGCAGGAGGCAAGTATGATACACTGACTATCAACATTTTGGATTTGTATAATCAGTTTTCGTTTGGGGATAAAAGTACACTGGCAATCACCCGATTTGCTGATTTTATGATGCAAGATACCCGAGAAAAGTTTATTTTTCTGATTGGTGAGCCTGCCGACCCACCGCAATCACGGTATTTTCCGGCGGTGTTTGCAAAAGATATAATTCCCACTGGAGGGTATCCTGCCTCCGACTGGGCGATGGTGATGGGGATTAATAATCAGCCTTCTTTTGTACCTGGAGTCTCGATTGGGCGTCTTCGAGCTCAATCGCCACAGCATATTCTTGACTATTTGGGTAAAGTAAAAGAGCATGAGGCAGCGCCCAATGCACTATGGCGAAAAAACTTCCTCCATTTGGGAGGTGGCAAAACCGTAGGGGAACTCAATGCCTTCAAGAGTTATTTGTCTGATTTTAAGCAGATTGCAGATAGAGGATTTATAGGAGGACGATTTACTACCATTACCAAAAAAACGGACGAACCCGTTGAGTACATCAACGTAACAGGGCAGGTCAATCAAGGCGTAGGGGTAATGACTTTCTTTGGTCATTCGGCCATTGGCGTGGCCGATATTGATGTAGGCTATGTATCTGACGAGCGGCTTGGTTACAAAAATGCAGGCAAGTATCCTGTTATTTTCTTGAATGGCTGTGATGCTGGTAACATCTACAATGGGTATCGTACCTTCGGAACGGATTGGCTACTGACCCCCAACAAAGGGGCTATTTTGTTTTTGGCACATACCTATAGCGGTTATCCCTTGCCACTAAAAGGCTATACCGATATGCTGTACAAAAACGCCTTTACGGATACAACCCTTGCTGGAAAACCGATTGGCAATATCCTGATTAAGACCATCAAAGATTTTTTAGCAACTAACGCAGGTTACTACGAAATCACCCATGCCCAGCAGATTACGCTACAAGGTGACCCTGCTATTGCCGTGTTCCCGAATGCTAAACCTGATTATCAGGTGGACAAAACGAGCCTTTTTTTGACTACTATTGACAAAAGCCAATTAGTAGCATCTACCGACTCTTTTCGCTTGGGGGTGGTAATCAGTAATTTAGGACGTACTTACAATAAGCCGTTCTCACTGTCGCTGAAACGCACCTTAAACGACGGTTCGGTAATCACCTTCCCGAAAATTGCGATTCAACCCGTTAGTTACCAAGATACCATCTATGTTACCATCAAAAACACAGGGATTAGTGCAGCGGGTAACAACCGATTTGATGTAGTGCTGGACGAAGAAAACGCCATTGCCGAAGTGAGCGAAACAAACAACCAGGCTTCGTTGGACTACCTGATTCCGGGGTATATTGCCACGCCCTTGTTTCCAGCAGAATACAGCATTATTAACACCCAAGAGAACAACCTGCCAGTGGTGACGTTGTTGGCGCAGGCGGTTTCGTTGGTGGCAGGAGATCGTAAAAATTACTTGATGGAGATGGATACAACAGCCACTTTTACAAGTACGTTTAAGCGAAGCCAAACCATAGCTTCTACCTTTTTGCCCACTTGGAAAACAACCCTGCTCGGTAAAGACAGTACGGTCTATTATTGGCGAGTACGAGATGCTGACCGCCCCGTCGGTAACGAAAACCAATGGGCAAGTAGCTCGTTTACCTTTATTAAAAATGTGCCTGAAGGCTGGTCACAGAGTCAGTTTCCGCAGTTCAATAAGGCTACGCTTGACCAGTTGGTGTACCAAAATAATCGCTGGAATTTTGCCGAACAGAAAGTGAACATAGCAGTACAAAGTGCTGGCCCGGCGGCACGGGCAGATTCGTATCTCCAGAACTATGTGTATCTCAATAACTTACTATTAGTGACCAACGGCAACTGTAAGAACAACGTACTCAATATGGTGGCGTTTAATCGCCAAACCTTGCTTCCCTACTCGGTAAATAGTGCTTATTTATGCGGAAATCCGCCGTTTTCGATGAACAACCTTCCCGATGACGGCATTGTTAAGGACTCCCTGTTTGCTAAGTACCTCGCTAAAGTACCCAAAGGCGATTACGTACTCCTGTTTACTTCAGGAACAATTAGTTGGGATAAGTGGCCCCCAGCGATGAAGCAACTTCTACGCCAACTGGGTGCCGATTCGGCCAACGTAGCAGCTCTAAAATCGAGTTTCCCCTATATCTTATTGGGACAAAAGGGAGCAACTAAAGCCATCAAAGAGGTATTTCCAGACTTAAACCCTAACGCATTCCTTTACCCGGTTTCGCAGACGCTCAACCTAACTAATTTTGATTTAGTAGATAGAGTACCCGATGGCTCGGTTACGTCGTCCCTCATTGGCCCTGCCAAGTCGTGGCAAAAGGTGACGTGGCAAGTCAAAAAAGATAAACCGCAAAGCCAAACCGACTCGCTGGATGTATGGGGCGTGAGCTTGCAAGGATTCGAAACCCTGTTATTTAGTGGCATTACTAAAACCACCTTAGACCTTAGTACCATCAAAGCCAGCGAATACCCTTACTTGCGCCTCCGCTGGCGCACAAGCGACCGCACCGAAAGTAGAGCCTCACAACTTAACCGTTGGATGGTGACCTACGAAGGTGTTCCAGAGGGATTAATTGATTTTAGTACTAAAAAATCACTACAAATCACTGACAAAGCCGAAGGGGAACCATTTACGCTTTCTTTGTTATTCAAGAATATTTCGGGTCGGGCATTTAGCGATTCCATAACCGTTCGGCAAACGCTCATCAACCGAGATTCTCGCCGACAAGAGGTGAAAAACTTGCGTGTCAAGGCCCTGACCAGTGGCGATAGTGTGCGAATCGCCATGCCGATTGCCACCACAGGATGGGGAGGCAGCAACTCGCTCAATGTGTTTTTTAACCCTCGGCTTTTACCCGAACAAACCTACCTAAACAATGCGTTTGAGGCCAATTACAATGTAGTTCCTGACCGGATGAATCCAATTTTGGAAGTAACATTCGATGGGGCTCAAATCAAAGATGGTGATGTGGTATCGGCTAATCCGACGATTGTCGTGCGTCTCAAAGACGAAAACAAATACCTTATTCGTAAAGATACGACAGGAGTAGATTTGTACTTGCAACGCCCTTGTCAGAGTTGTACAGCCGACCGCATCCGCTACCGAAACAACACGCAGATGAGTTGGGCCAGTTATCCCGACAATGATTTTCGGGTAACCTACAAACCCGTTGATTTGTCCGACGGAACTTATAAGTTTCAGGTGCAAGGCTCTGATTTGGCTGGTAATTTGGCAGGAGCAGTACCTTATACCGTAACCTTCAAAGTAGTCAATCAGCAGAGTATTCGCAGCGCCATTGCAGCCCCCAATCCATTTAGCTTCTTCACCAAGTTTAGCTATTCGGTAACGGGTAGCGCAGCTCCTGATGAATTTAACTTGACGATTTACAACCTGCTTGGCGAAGTGGTAAGGACGTTTACGCAACAAGATGTGCCACTTCGAGTAGGCACGATGGATATCCTCTGGGATGGTAACAACCAAGCGGGTTTGCCGCTGCCTAATGGAATGTACTTGTACAAATGGTCGCTGAAACGTAATGGTGCAAACCTTGCTACTGAGGCTGGAGTCGTCAATTCAGGTAAGATTTGGATGGCAAAATAACCTACCAAATGACCAATTTTTTGGTTTGAGTGGGTTGTCCTTCGGCTTGCAAGGTAAGCAAATAACTGCCGCTGGGTAGGTGATGTTGCCACGAAAAATGATGCAACCCTGCTTGGGTAGCTTCTTGAACCAATACTTGCACAGAGCGCCCTGTCATGTCAAAAGCTTCGAGTTTGACCGTGGTAGCTTGTGGAAGTTGGTAGGCAATGTTGACGAGGTTTCCCGCTGGATTAGGACTTAGATTCCATGAGAAAGTGCTTGGTTCGGTGGCAGTTACTACACCAGCCAACACGGGTAATTGAGCATCGAGCCAGAGGAGGCGATCACTCAGCCAAAAACGAAGGTAGTCGTACTCAGCACCGTAATTCCCTCCAGCGTAATAGTTAGACCATACCTTAGTACTCAGAATGTTCCAGCGCTGAAAATTCCGAATACGAGCTTCGCCAATGGCATTGACGGTCGAGTCGAGCCGAGAGAAGAGTTTTTCGTCAGACCAAATCCCTTTGCGAAGCGACTGCCAACGAGTCATCACCGCCGAAGTGAACGTTTTGTCTTGAACCAAGCGTGACCACCAAAAAGGGATGTCGGTATAACACACTTTGTATTGCTCAAACTGCCAGCCTGTTGGAGTCCAATTATCACAAAAATCGCCAGCGCCATAGGCAATGTTGTAGTCCCAGAGTGGCCCCATCACAATTTTTCCACCTTGACTGTCTTTTTGTTTGTAGAAATACGTACTAAACCGATATCCATCTACATTTTTAGAGAGTTCGGTCATAATGAAGTAATCAACAAACGAGCTAAAATCAATCCATTTGGCATAGCCATTTTGCGGGTCATTGAAGTTGGCACTATTAAGAACTTGTTCAAAATCGGTAATGTACTTAGCTATATAACTTTGCTGGGCGTCGGTAATGTCCTTAATATCAGGATATTCGATTTGATAGGTGATTCTTCCACCCGCCATGGACTTATAGGGCGAATTGAACGATGCACTTGGCCCGCCTGTAAATTTGTCCAGTTTCACGATGTAACCACCCGTAAGTTGGTCGCCTTCGTTATCCGTTTTTTTGAGTTCGGCAATATTGACTCGATTTTTGTCTCGCTTGATTTTTTCGGTAAGTACGTATAAGCCCTGATACTGATAGTCCACCATCACTTCGCAAAACTGCGTACGGGGCACCCACGTGTGGTAAATCTGCCGAGCTATATCATACGTGAAAGCATCTCTCACCAGCGATTTGTCCGAGTAAGGAGCCAACAATACCCAGTCGTTTTCTTCGGGTAGTCCGAGCAGCGACACGTTCCGATTATTGCCTTGTTCGTCTTGAGTTTCAAATCCATAGGGCTTTTTGGGTGAGAGCGTTTGCGAAGTTGAGCCTCTAAACTCAATGGCCGCTTTGCCTTCATAGGCATTAAAAGGGTCGTTGCTGTAGTTACGAACCCCTTTCCCTTTGTAAATAATGCCCATATCCACTACCACTTTAGGCTCGTCTTTAATAAGCTGACCGTTGGTTTTAATAACAATAATGGGCAGTAAAGAGCCAATAAATGACTGTGCGGAGGCCGCCCCCAACAATAAGACATGGCAACACACCCCAACAATAAGAAACTTATAAATAAAGCGCATCATGTAGGCAGCAGGTTTCCAAATCAAATAAAGTCAATAAGTAAACCTGCCCATCAATAGGATTAGAGAAAACACTTGAATACGTAACCAAATGTACAAAATCTTGCACAATCCGCCGAAATTTTAGTGAAAAGCAGTATTCTTCTGCCAATCCGTTTGGTTTTTGATTAACTTCGCCAGTCTGTTAAAAAGCAACTCCATACACACCTGACTGAGTCTTCAGGGCATAGGCAGTATGCTTTAGACCCAAATTCAACAGCTAATCATTATTCTTTATCATGCGCATCGGTATTTTCTTCGGAGGGGTTTCTCGTGAACGTGAGATTTCGTTTTTAGGCGGTAAAACTGCCCTCGAAAACATTGATAAATCGCTTTTTACAGCTATTCCGGTGTTTGTGGATGGCAAAGGGAATTTTATTTTAATCAACGAAGACCTCATCTATCGCCCCGAAATCCGAGACTTTTATCCGCCGGCTTCGTTTGTGCCCGATTCGTTCAAAGTATATTCCGAATCGTTAGAGCTAAGCGCCGACGACGAAGAGCGCATGATTGCTACAGTGGGCAAGCGCTTGTATCCGCATGAGTTCGGTCAGCATTTTGATTACGTGTTTATTGCCATGCACGGCCCTGGCTGCGAAGACGGCACCATTCAGGGTTTGTTAGAGTGGTACGGTATTCCATATCATGGTCCCGATATTTTGAGTTCGGGCATCAGCATGGATAAAATCTACCAGAACTACCTCATTGAAAAAACGGTCGGCTTGGATAAAAAGACCGCCACATTGACCAAGAGTCAGTTTTTTAAAGGTAACCCTGCTGAGTTGTTCAATGACCTAAAAACAAGCTTGGGCTTACCTTTTGTGGTGAAAGCACCACATCAAGGCTCGTCCATTGGGGTATCGTTTGTAAAAGAGGATAGCGTAGAAGCTTTTGAAAAAGCCGTGAAGCAATGTCTGTTCATTACCGAAATAAACGCTAGCGACTGGAAAGCCAAATCGGACGAAGAAAAGGTTGAATTATTGCAAAAAACGGCCAATCTTGACGAAGGTATAGCGTTTCCGTTGGAGTTTCGAGGCGAAATCATCAAGCACCCCTCGTTATTATGGAAACGCCTCGATGCCTTTTTCTCGATGAATTCCGACAAAGCCATCCTGACTTCTGTAGATACCGAAGATGCCGTTTTGTTTGAGGCGTTTGTCAACGGGCAAGAATTTAGTTGTGGTGTGATTCAAGATTTTGAAGGTAACGCCATTGCACTACCTCCTACCGAAATTGTGAAGTTAGACGAAGAGGTCATTGTGTTTGACTTCAAGACTAAATACAAGAAAACAACTACTCGCAAAAATATTCCGATTAATACTGAACTTGCTAATAATCAGAAAGTTCAACAAATGGTTCGAGATTGCTTTACAGCCCTCAAGTTTGGCGTTTGCACTCGTATTGATGGTTTCCTAACTCCTGATGGACGAGTACTTTTGCACGATCCCAATACGATTCCGGGGATGTCGCCGGCGAGTTTGATTTTCAAACAAATGGCCGAAATCGGGCTCAATGTGACCGATTCGATTACGTATTTTATTCGGAATTCGATTCGAGAACGTATTCGGTCTGGTAAAAAAGCGGTGCCGCTACGTCAGCTATTGCAGCAACTTGATGAGGCCATTCGCCAGAAAAATGCAAAACGCCATGAGCGAGAACGCATTGTGGTAGTGTTTGGTGGGGCCGTTGAAGCTGACGAGTCGTATGGGTTGGCCAAAAAAGCGTTTTCGCAGCTATCCGCTTCAGGCGACTACGTGCCTGTCTGTGTGTATGTAAACGCCTCAGGCGAGAAATTCGTACTGCCCACCAGTTTGATGTTCAAAGAAACCGTTGCTGACTTAGAAGTATTGCTTCAAGGGGCGGTACACCCATTAATTGAAGAAACTCGTCAAAAGGCACAGCTTGTTACCCAGTTTTTCACAGGAGGGCCGGTACCTTCTCCTCGTCAAATCGAAGCGATTGAGCCAGAAGGCGTCATGGCGGTAGTCTTGCTCGATGGCCTTGAAGTGGATTTACCGTCGGGCGTAATATGAACATTGTTGCCATTTTGCCAGAGCAAACGTATGCCCTGCGTCATGCGGTGCTCTGGCCCGATAAACCCCTCGAATACGTAAAAGTCCCTGACGATGCCGATGGATTTCATTTTGGCGTGGTTCGACAAGAACAAATCATTGCTGTTATCTCCCTCTTTTGTTACGGCGAAGAAGCTCGTTTCCGTAAGTTTGCGACAGCATCCGATTACCAACGAAAAGGCGTTGGTTCACAGTTACTTCATCATGTAATGGAGGTAGCTCGGCAGCAGGGGTGTCGTTTTATTTGGTGTGATGCACGTCTCGACGCCAAGGTGTTTTACCAACGCTTTGGGATGAGCCAAGACGGTGATATTTTTTACAAAGGCTCTATTCCGTATGTTAAGATGCTGAAGTTTTTATAGCCTACTCACCCTATGCCTACTCCTTCTACCCGCACCGAAATCCTTGCTGGGGTTTCGTCGTTTTTGGCTACGATGTATATTATTGTAGTCAATCCTGCCATTTTGAGCCAAACAGGTATGCCCTTCAGTGGAGTGCTTACAGCTACGGTGTTGCTGAGTTTTTTCTGCAGCCTTATGATGGGACTCTATGCCCGCAACCCGCTTGTAGTAGCACCGGGTATGGGTCTCAATGCTTTTTTTACTTTTACCGTCGTCAAAGGTATGGGGGTGAGTTGGCAAGTGGCGTTGGGGGCTGTGTTTTGGGCGGGTATTCTTTTTCTGCTTTTGTCAATATTTAATGTCAGAACGTTTATCGTTAAAGCCATCCCTAAGCCTCTGCGTTTTGCTATTTCGGCAGGTATTGGGCTGTTTATTACGCTCATTGGTTTTGAGAATGCCCATTTTGTAGTCGGTAATCCAGCTACCTTGGTGAGTTTGGCCGATGTCCACGACCCCATTATTTTGACTTTTTTGGTGGGGCTTTTGCTAATGAGTGTACTGATTGTCAAGAAGATACCTGGCGGTATCATCATAGGCATTGCTCTCATTACTTTATTAGGCGTTCCGATTGGGCGCTGGTGGGGCGATGCCTCTGCTGTGAATTTTGGTCAAAAAACACTGGTCAACTGGCAAGGTTTTTTCGCTCAACCTGATTTTAGTCTTTTGTTTCAGTTGGATTGGGTGGGGTCATTACGATGGTCGTTAGCACCTGTTATTTTTGCTTTTGTATTCACCGATTTGTTCGACAGTCTCTCAACGTTTGTAGGCGTAGCCGAAGCAGGCAATTTGAAGGACGAAAACGGAGAACCTCGCCATGTCAAACAATCACTCCTGACCGATGCCGTGGCTACTGCCTTAGCAGGTGTGTTGGGCACAAGTCCAGGTACGGCCTATATCGAGTCGGCGGTAGGCATTGAGCAAGGCGGACGCACGGGCCTGACGGCAATTACAGCTGCGTTTTTATTCTTACCTTTTTTGTTTTTGTCGCCTTTGCTCTCTACCATTCCAGCTATTGCTACGGCTCCAGCATTAGTATTGGTGGGAGCGTTTATGATTAGCCCTGTTCAAAAAATCAACTGGTCAGAACTCGACACGGCCATTCCGTGCTTTTTGGCAATGGTCTTGATTCCGCTTTCGTATTCCATCACTCAAGGCATTATTTGGGGATTTTTGAGTTGGACGGTTGTGAAAATAGCCATCGGAAAGCGGAATGAAGTTCCATCAAGCCTACTAATAATTGATGCGTTTTGTGTGGCGGCGTTAGTGTTGGGGCATTAGTGCACAAAGACGTTTCACCTTTTGAAAAAAGTAGAACGTCTAACCTTTACTACCTTTTTGCCCTCGGCATTTCTTCGATGCCCAACATCGGGATGGCGGGGTTTAGTAGCTTTGGCGTAATGAGTAAGCGAAACACTTTGTTGCCAGCTACATCAAAATCCAGATGAAAACGACCTTTGGTTTGTAAACTTCGATACACGGCCGTGTAATTGATTTTCTGCACTGACCAACCATTAATCACCAAAGCTGTCGAGACGTTTTCAATTGTTTTTTTGAGGTTAGAAAAATACGTCATTTGTGGTTCTTTCCGCCGAATCTCATTCATACTCCCTATCGGAATAATGGCTACTTCATAGATGGTTTGTTGGTTCATTTATGGGGAAAAACAGGTGATTTTTCAAGAAACTTCACAAATATGACATTTTCCGAAAAATTATGAAACTATTTTTCAAAGCGTAAACTATTTTCTGTTTTCATCCGTTTTATAGTTGTGTCTGCTTATAAAAAAATCCTCGCCTTCCAGCGGGGATTTTTTGTTACTATCAAGTTCTTCTCTGTTTATAGTTAGCTTATCCTAATCGTCGCATCACTTCCATGCAAGCCCGAGCGTTGTGATAGGGGCATTTCCAAGCCGAAATCGTCGAGTTTCCGATGGGTGTGTGTTCTGCCGTAACGCCAGTGCGCCATTCACCGCCTTTGTAATCCAGTAAGTACTGTTTCGTAAACTCCCAAGCATGAGTTGATTTCTCCAAAAAATGTACTTTTCCAGTTAGCTGATACGCATTTAGAAACCCCACCATCGCCTCAGTCATTACCCACCAGCTACGTTCAGTATTCAGTTGTTTCGTAATAGGGTTATACTCATAATTCATGCCTTTGTCGGGTGCAATGCCATCGGCAGCGGCTTTGGCCATGTTGATAGAAAGTTTTTTGATGCGTTCGAGCAAGGGTTTGTCTTCGAGAGTTTCGGCTGTTTCTACCAGCAACCACGAGGCTTCAATGTCATGCCCGTACGAAATTTCCTCTGATTTGACACTCCAATCTTCTCCCAAAAACAAGTGCATTCGATAGGTTTTAGGGTCAATAATGTGTTTTTCAAAAGCCGTTTCGAGCATCCCTACTATTTGTTTGTGTAATGTTTTATCTTTCCATACACGGTACAGGTTCGTAAAAGCCTCAATCAAATGCAAATGCGTATTCATAGATTTACGACGGTCGCCTCGGCAAAGGATATACTCCGTCGTACCCGACCAGTCTCGCTCAAAGGCTTCGATGTAGCCTCCTCGTGCTGGGTCAAAGGCGTATTTTTCAGCTAATTTCCACAACGAAATCGCAAAATCCAGGGCTGCCTTGTCGCCAGAAGCACGATAGTATTCGCTTAGTCCGTATATCGCAAAAGCGTTGCCATAGAGTTGCTTTTTAGTGACCAAAGGCGAACCATCGGCCTTCACCTCCCAATAGACACCACCGTAGTCGGGGTCACGAAAATAGGCGTAGATGTAGTCATAGGCACGCTTGGCCAAAGCCAAATGTTCCTTCTTTTTGTAGAGCCGATACGCCGCCGAAAACGTCCAGCAGATGCGACTGTTGAGCACAATGGCTTTGGCGGCAGTTGGGTCGGGTTGGTTGTCGAGGCCAACTCTCCCATAAAATCCACCATTTTGATTATCAGGCGAATAGGTTTGCCAGTATTGTAAAATCCGGTCGAGTTCTTGACGAACTTCTTGGCGATAAGCAGGTAGGCTGAGCGGCATAAGACGATAGGCTTTTGGAGGCTTGAAGTTGAGTATTTGTAGTAGATTTTCCAAGTACCTACCTATACAGAGCATCACAAACAGCCCCCAAACCCCCAATGGGGGCTTTTGAGGGTAGTCGAGAAGTCTGAGAAGTCAAGAAAGTCAGAGAGTCAAGGAAGTCGGATAAGTCAAGGTAGTCAGAGAGTCGAGAAGTCAAGAAAGTTGAGGTAGTCAAAGAAGTCAAGAAAGTCGAGGAGTCAAGAAAGTTGAGGGGTCAAGAAAGTTAAGAAGGAAAAATTTTATGGATGAAGAGCAAATTTCTTAAACAACAACCAAGCGGTTCAAAATTTAGTTATCTTGTTGCAGAAGAATTGCTACCCCATGATTACTGACCCCATCCTACTTTTATTAATCATTTGCCTCGACATCGTTGTGGCCGAATACCTGGCTCGTTTGCCTTTTCTGAAACAATTAGGCACATCAATGCTCGTGATTGTGCTGGGGGCGCTGGAGGCTAATTTTGGCCTTATCCCTACGGCTTCGCATCCGGTAGTGCTTTACGAAGGCGTGATGAAATACGTGGCCCCGATGTCTATTTTTTTCTTGCTGCTGGGCGTTGACCTCAAAAGCCTCCGAAAAGCAGGCCTACCTATGGTTTTTAATTTTTTCTTAGGCGCTGCGGGCATTATGCTGGGTGTGGGTATTGGGATGTGGGCCATTGGTGGCAAAGAAAACTTGGGTCCCTTTTACTACGCCATCGGTGGCATGTTTACAGGAACGTTCACGGGCGGAAGCATCAACCTCAATGCCGTGGCATTGCATTATGGGGTAGCTCGTGAAGGGGCACTTTATACGGCAGTAACGGCGATTGATAACATCATGACGGCCATCTGGATTTCGGTCACCATCCTGATTCCGACGCTTATGAAAAAATACTTCCCTACTCGGCGCCAAGCCTCTGGTACCCACGAAAGTCCGACTTCAGCCGCTGCTACCACCGATAAACTTACGCCTCTCTCGATGGCTCAGCTGATTGGAATGGCAGCTTTTACGATGTGGCTATCTGGGCAGCTAGAGCAACTGATACCGGGTTTTCCTAAAGTACTTTGGCTGACTACTATTGCACTAGCATTAGCTCAAATTCCACAGATTCAACAAATTAGAGGAGGGAAACAGCTCGGCATGTTTGCCATTTTTGTGTTTTTGACAGTTATTGGGGCTCATTGCGATATTCCGGCTTTGTTAAGTAACGGTCAGTTTGCTCTCACCATGATTTTGTTTGTCTTGGTGCTGGTAAGTGTTCATTCGCTAGTTGCGTTTGGGCTGGGTTATTGGCTCAAACAAGACTGGGACATCATGGGGATTGCCTCACAAGCTAACTTGGGTGGTTCTTCCACTGCTATGGCCTGTGCCGAAAGTTTAGAACGCAACGACTTGGCTCTGGGCGGTATTTTACTCGGCGCCTTGGGCAACGCCGTCGGGACGTATTTGGGTATCTTGATGGCCGAATTATTGAAAACGATTTGATAATAGGTAGCTACTGGAAATTAGTTACTAGTTGATTGACCTTTATAATCCATTGAATATCAAGGCAATAAAAACCAAAAAGATTAGTGGTTAAATACAAACTATTTTTGCCCATGCACTTAGGTACAAAAACGTTGCAGTGCGCTGCTGCGTTTAGTTAATTATTAGCAGCTATTTTACTGAGAAAACCTAAAATGCGACAATTACTAACACTCTTATTTATCTTGACAACTATAAACAACTTTGCTCAAAAGTTGACAATCACAACACTTGACAAATCACAGATAACAACAACACTTCTTGATAGTACTTCAAGAGAAAAAATCTTAGCAGAATTTAACGAAAAGCAAGACAATTCTATTCGTCATAAATGGACAGCAAGAACTTACCAACTTTCAGACGGCAAAATTGTAGTTGAGTTTTTTGATAAACAAGCAGTAATAGTTGACAATTTAAATCACTTCAAAGAATTGGACAGAGTTAGGTTTGTAAAAAACACAATTGATTTTCTTAAAAAAAATATTTCATACAAAATAGAGCTAACATTTAATGAAGCTGAACAAATAATTGAAAAAGAACAACCAAAAAGACTAACACAATACAAGAGCGACCTGCCACAATGGTACGATTTTGAAGTATATCAGCTTAACACAGGACAAATTTTGTTTTTGGACAAATCAGAAAACTTAAAAGCAGCCGCCATATTTCCCGACATCAAAACACTTGCTTCTGAAAAAACATCCATTCAAGAAGAAGAGTATGGTTCAGATGATGATGAACATTTGATGAAAGTTTTGGCATCGGGGGACAGGCTTGCTGATTATGACGTTAGTGACCATCTTTTTTATCCCAAATACTTGAAGGACTTAATCAAGAACCATAAGCTATCTCTTGTTGAACAAAAAGTGTACGTGTCTGACTTTTTCGGAAATCTGTACAAGTCAGAAAATGGTTATTACATACTTCTAGATGAAGTCAATCAAAAGAACGGATCAGGAAATAAAATGCAAATTTTGAGTTTGCGAATTTATGACAACATTGAACAAGTGAGAGAGGCAGAAAAAAGGTATAAAGATTATAAAGACAAACCTGTTACATTCGAACATTTTTATCAGAAAATATCTGACAAGTTCGGGCAGAAATTTCCAGACTCTGTATCACAACTTATTGACCAACTTCCTGCGTTAATTAATATTGACAAAGACCAACTTTCATTTGACAGCACGGGAATGGATTTAGTTGATGAAGCCCTAAAATGGAACGGAACAAACTACTTTGACAGTTGGTTTCCCTCTGTTCTTGCTTATTATGGACAATGTTACATTAAAGAGCAAGGGGACGGAGTTTGGACAACAATTTATGACAGCGAATACAAAGTATGGATACCTGAACTTAAACTTAGTGACGGCACAAGTGCATGGGATTGGGGAAATTTTTACAAAAGTCTTTATGAAGGACCAATTCCAATACGTTGGGCGGGAGACTGGGACGGACAAATAAAAAGGATGAGAAACAAAAAATAAAATAGCCACTAACAGGGTATTTGCAATAGTGCGGCTTGGCGTTAAATGCTCAACTTTTGTAATTCTATGTCACTTTAGTGCAAAACTCGGCTGACGGATTTCTATTGCTACACCATCGACAATACGTATCCATTATTCATAAACACCTAATAAACAAAAGTTTACGGAATTTATTCATTAATTGGGCAATACAAACTATTGTTGTAAAAGTACTCTAAGCAGTATCTCCAAAACAAAAGAGGTAGCTCCTTTCGGAGCTACCTCTTTTTACTATACCAATCAAAATTACGCTAAATCAAAACGGTCAAGGTTCATGACTTTGCTCCATGCCGCTACGAAGTCTTTCACAAATTTGTCTTTTGAATCTTCGCAACCATACACCTCGGCAATAGCACGCAACTCAGAGTTAGAACCAAAGATGAGGTCCACACGAGTACCAGTCCACTTGGCTTCGCCAGTGATGCGGTCTTGTGCCTCAAACACGTGCTGAGAAGGCGATGTTGCTTTCCAAGTAATACCAAAATCGAGCAGATTTACAAAGAAATCGTTGGTCAATACGCCAGGCGTTTGGGTAAATACCCCGTGTTTTGAACCATCGAAGTTGGTATTTAATACCCGCAAACCACCTAGCAACACGGTCATTTCAGGTGCTGTCAGCGTAAGCAATTGAGCTTTGTCAACGAGCAATTCTTCGGCAGTAGCCGTAGCACGAGTCGAGAAGTAGTTGCGGAAACCATCTGCAATCGGCTCAAGAGCAGCAAATGATTCTACGTCGGTTTCTTCTTGCGAAGCATCTGTGCGGCCTGGTGTAAACGGTACCGAGATGCTCACACCAGCGGCTTGAGCTGCTTTTTCGATACCAGCACCACCTGCCAACACGATGAGGTCTGCCAATGAAACTTTTTTGTTGCCTGTCTGAATACTGTTGAACTCTTCTTGGATGCTTGACAAGGTATCCAATACCTTTGACAACTGCGCTGGGTTGTTCACTGCCCAATATTTCTGTGGACTCAAGCGAATACGTGCGCCATTAGCACCTCCACGCTTGTCGGAGCCACGGAAGGTAGAAGCCGAAGCCCAAGCCGTAGAAACCAGTTCAGACACACTCAAACCCGAAGCAAGGATGTTGGCCTTGAGTGCAGCAACGTCTTGTTCGTCAATGAGTTCGTACGTTACGGCTGGAATGGGATCTTGCCAAATCAACACCTCAGCAGGTACTTCTGGACCCAAGTAACGAGCCCGTGGACCCATGTCACGGTGTGTCAACTTAAACCACGCACGAGCAAAGGCATCGGCAAATTGGTCAGGGTTTTCGTAAAAACGGCGAGAGATTTTTTCGTAAGCTGGGTCAAACCGCAAGGCCAAGTCGGTAGTCAACATGGTAGGTGCATGTGTGAGCGATGCATCGTGGGCATCGGGTACTGTACCAGCACCGCCGCCGTTTTTAGGCTTCCATTGATGGGCACCTGCTGGGCTTTTGGTGAGTTCCCATTCGTAGCCGAATAGGTTTTCAAAGAAATTATTGCTCCAGCGGGTTGGAGTAGTAGTCCAAGCACCTTCCAAGCCACTCGTAATAGTATGCACTCCACTTCCAGAGCCGTATGTGTTTTTCCAACCAAGGCTTTGCTCTTCGATACTTGCCCCAGCAGGCTCCGCACCTACGTATTTGCTTGGGTCGGCAGCACCGTGGGTTTTACCAAAACTATGCCCTCCTGCGATGAGCGCTACGGTTTCTTCATCGTTCATAGCCATCCGGCCAAACGTCTCCCGAATGTCACGAGCAGCAGCAATTGGGTCAGGGTTCCCGTTAGGACCTTCTGGATTCACATAGATAAGACCCATTTGTACAGCAGCCAGCGGATTTTCTAATTCACGGTCGCCGGTGTAGCGGTTATCGCCCAACCAAGTCTTTTCCGAACCCCAATATACGTCTTCTTCTGGTTCCCATACGTCTTCACGACCGCCTCCAAATCCAAAGGTCTTAAAGCCCATTGATTCGAGAGCGCAGTTTCCAGCCAAAATCATCAAGTCGGCCCAAGAGATTTTTTTGCCATATTTCTTTTTGATAGGCCACAGCAACAGGCGGGCTTTATCAAGGTTGGCGTTATCAGGCCAGCTGTTGAGTGGAGCAAAACGCTGTGTACCTGCCCCTCCACCTCCACGACCGTCTTGAATCCGATACGTGCCTGCACTGTGCCAAGCCATGCGGATAAAGAAGGGGCCATAGTGACCGTAATCGGCTGGCCACCAAGCTTGTGAGGTGGTCATCAGCTCAAAGAGGTCTTGCTTCACAGCTGCTAAATCAAGGCTTTTAAATTCCTCGGCGTAGTCGAAGTCGTCGCCCATCGGGTTAGAGAGTGACGAATGCTGACGAAGGATGTTGAGTTTCAACTGGTTGGGCCACCAGTCACGGTTGCGTGTACCGCTGCCTGCGCTTTGCTTGAGTGTGGCGCCAGTAAACGGGCACTTGCCCTGCGATGTGTTGTGTTCCATTGTTTAAAATTAGAATATGATGTTTGCAATGATAGGTTGATGAGTAGGTAGCTGCGATTCGATGTCAAAACTAAGAGAGTAGCGCTAATAAATCAAATTGATTATTTTTATCGTTGCATCAATTTTTTCTATAAGATGACGATTGTGATAGATTTAGACGTTCCACTTCTTGAAGAAGTGAAACGTCTGGTCTGGGAATCTATAACCGATACGGATTAGTTTGATAATTTGGGCCAATCCATTTAATTTTAAGAACGGGGAATAATACCTTTTACAATTGAGCCTATTTGAACTTTTCAAATTAAACACAAAGTACCCAAAGCTTAGGCACAACGTACACAAAACGCAAACTAGCTCTCTCTTTTTGTGGTCTTCGTGTAAATTTCTTTGTGTACTTTGTGTTAAAAAATGACTCGTCTTACACAAAAAATAAAAAGTTTAAACAGCTTCTTCGAGATTAATTTGACTAAAAAAGTATATAGCAGATTAAAAATAGGTGGAGAAGCCTAAAAAATTGCTTTTATACAATCTCAGTTTTTTTGAAGGCATTACCATTGCTCGAACTTGTAATTTCGTCCGTTAACATCCCAACTTGGTTATGCAAGAAAAACTCATCCATCATTTTAACCAAATCATGCGGCTTATGCCTAAAGAGGGCATTGCCGAAACTTTGTATTGGAGAGAATTATACTTTTGGTAATTCCCACGGCGAACGATACGTGGGCTTCAGGAATTTGTTACTTTCTAGGTCATTTTTAAAGGTACGTTTGGCCGCATCCCATTCCAATTTTCGCCCCGTTCTGTAAGCAATATTACCCAAATGTGCCACAACAGCCGCATCTCTGCCCATCTCAATGGTACAGTTAGGGTCTTTGCGTTCACGGATGCACTCTAACCAATTGCGAGTGTGTGCATCCAGTCCAGAGTCATAGCTACGGCGAGTAGGTAGGGCTTCCATTAAGTATTTTCCATTGTCTTGAAGAGGCATAAGCTTCCAATGCACTCGGTTGACGGCCAAGATGCCTTTTTCACCAATAAATGCTACTCCTGGCTCGCTCGAATCGTCGAGATAAGGGCTTGTACCCATCGCCATAAATTGCTCCCATACCAAGCTAAAATCGCCAAAATCATAGACTGTAGTCAAGGTGTCAGGTGTTTCGGCGGCATCGTTCGGAAAAGCCAACTTCCCTCCTATCGCCATTACTGATTTAGGACTTTGCGCCTGGGTTCCGGCCAGCACCATGTCGAGCATGTGAACGCCCCAGTCGGTCATGAGGCCGCCAGCGTAATCCCAGAAATAGCGAAAAGTGCCATGAAAACGGTTCTTATTGAAAGGGCGCTTGGGTGCAGGGCCCAGCCATCGGTCATAATCAACACCTTGTGGAGGGGTAGAGTCAGGCACAACGTCAAAATTTCGACCATAGTTGACGTCGGCCCAGGCTTTTACTTGTCTGATTTTACCAATTGAACCCGAGTGAAGTTCTTTGAGTGCGTCTTGCCAATGCCAATCACTGCGTTGCCACTGACCTACCTGCACGATTCGCTCATGTTTTCGAGTCGCTTTCACCATCAAATCGGCTTCTTCAATGCTATTAGCGATGGGTTTTTCGACATACACATCCTTGCCCGCAGCACAGGCATCGCACAAAATAAGACAATGCCAATGATCAGGAGTACCTATAATCACGGCATCTAAGTCCTTCATTCTGAGCAACTCTCGGTGGTCGCCAAACGTTTGTGGTTTATTACCGTATCGCTTTTCTATATCGGCAGCTCGTCGGCCAAGAAGCTCTGCATCTACGTCGCACAAGCCAACGCAGATAGTATCTGGATTTTTCAGAAACGAAGTTAGGTCGGCCCAGCCCATGCCTCGCACACCTATTAAGGCTACGTTGACGTGCTTGGCCGCATAAGCATTGGCCTCTACAGTAGAAGTTAAGGGCAAACTAGCGCCAAGGGTAGCAACACCTATTTTTTGCAAAAATTTTCTACGATTTGACATAGCAATGGAGAAATAGAGGCTAAAAAACAAAGCTAATGATTAGCCAAGATAGTACAACTAAACGGTCTGGCTTTTACATTTGGGTTTCAATGACAGTTCAGGATAAACAGGTACTTTAACCGTATAAAAGTATGAATCCTTCATTAAAAATTTATCGAATTGTTGCCCTTATTCTATTGTCACTCACCGGAATCAATGCACTTATTGCTGGTTATTTGTTTATTGCCGACCCAACAGGAAGCAAGATGGGGTTGTCGGTGACCTATCTGGCGCATTCTCCATTTGAATCGTACCTGATTCCTGGCTTAATTTTAGTTACGGTAAATGGTATTTTTAACGTCATTGTCGCCCTAATGACCTTGCTACGAACGCCAAAATATGCGGTGTTAATTATTGGCCAAGGGATATTACTATCGGGCTGGATTTTGGTTCAGGTTCTCATGGTCAGTGACTTCAACGCATTGCATTTCACAATGTTAGCCATCGGGCTTGTACTCATACTTTGTGGCTGGCAACTGACAAAATCGCCTTTTTCATCCTAATTCCAAGCACATGTACACCATAGATACACCTCTGACCAGCGAATACCCTTTACTCCTAACTATTTGGGAAGATTCGGTCAGAGCCACTCATCATTTTTTGCAGGAGGGTGACATCGGGTTCTTTAAGCAAGTTATTCAAGAACATCGTGTGTTCGAATTAGTACAGCTCCTCACCGTACGCAATACTGAGCATCAGCCATTGGGTTTTATGGGCGTGGCGAACGAAAATCTCGAAATGCTATTTCTGACTCCTAATGCTCTACATAAAGGCATCGGAACGATGATGGTGCAATACGCTATTAAACATTTGGGCGTGACTAAGGTAGATGTCAATGAGCAAAACGAAAATGCCTTGCGCTTTTACGAAAAAGTTGGATTCAGGGTAATTTCTCGCTCACCCCTTGATGGCACAGGCAAGCCTTATCCGATTTTACACATGGAGTTGAATAAGACACATACTACTATGTAAGAAACAGTTTCACACAGGCAATCAACAATACAAAAGCCAGTACATAGCGGATGGTGGGCACATTAAAACGCTTACTTCCAAAATAAGCACCGACCAAACCGCCAACGAAGGCAATTCCAATCCATGAAACCATCAAGTCGTTGGTACTTACGCCTTTACTCAACAAGCCTATCAGCCCCGAAATAGAGTTGACAAAAATGAATAGGGCAGAAATCGCTGCGGTTTCTTTGACTTTAGACCAGCGAAGCAATAGGAGAACTGGACTCAAAATAATGCCACCTCCAATTCCTAACATACCTGATAGCAAGCCGATGATGCCGCCAATGGCCAAGCTTCCTGCAAAAGAGGCGGGCTTGTTCTCTTCGGTTTCGGCAGGTTGTAGTAGCATTCTGGCAATGGCAATGATAAGTGCCACTGCCAGCAATTGCTTGTAAAGCGAGTCAGTAATAGGCAAACGAGCACCCACAAAAGACATCGGAATACTGGCTAAAGCAAAAGGATAAAAGAGCTTCCAGCGAAAATAACCGCTTCGATAAAAACCAATAAATGAAGTGAGCGACACAAATAGGTTAAGCATCAAGGCCGATGATTTCATCATGGAGGGTTCTATTCCAAATAAAGCCATCAAGGCCAAATAACCACTGGCACCACCATGTCCTACCGACGCATACAAAAAGGCGACGATTCCAACTAAGACTAATTGGAAGGCTTGTTCCATAATATATCACCGTTATTTATTTGCAAATATAACGACTTCGGTATCTTCATCAAGAAATAACATAAAATATAGGCAGTGATTGATGATTAGGGGCTGATTAGCGGTGTTTTCTCTTTGTTCTGTAATGGAGAAGCGAAGCGTTGAACTTATTAGGCTTTTAATCTTAACTTATTGACTTACAAACAACTAATGATTTTACCAACACCTATTCGAGAAGTCGTTGATTTTCTTGCTGAAGAAACACCTGAAAGCGCTCCTGAAGTTGTAGATACTGCGCTATGTAACGACGGCCTTCGTCTGTAACAGCGGCGCCACCCCCTTTTTCGCCTCCAGTTTGCGTAATTACAAGAGGATGTTCGGCTTGGCTGTTCATAGAGTTTACCAGTTCCCATGCCTTTTTGTATGACATCTGCATGGCTTTAGCGGCTTGATTGATGGAACCCGTTTCAGCGATTTTTTCTAACAATTCTACTCGACCGGGCCCCATAAATCGCTCCTGGGCTTCAATCCAAATGCGCCCTTTTAGGTGAAAAACTGGCTTAAGCTGCTCCGGCATGACGGTGAATAACTGGTTTGGGGTGCAAGATACAGAATTAGGTTATTTCATAAGATTATTCTTTCCCAAATTCCTTTCTTCAGAATCAGGGTATCAAAAGCGGGAGTTTTTAGTAAATTGCTCGCCTAATAAATTCCTCTAAACATTATAAACATCATGTCCTCTTCTCGACGGGTTTTCTTACAGCAAATGGGCGTTGTAGGAGCCTCTACGTTCTTTTCACCGAATGTCTTATTATCGGCCACTCGCCCTAAAAAAGACAAATTGGGCATTGCTTTAGTAGGGTTGGGTTATTACAGTACCGACCTGTTGGCCCCAGCTCTTCAGATGACCGAAAAATGCTACTTGGCCGGTATCGTAACAGGCACGCCTGCCAAGGCCGAAACCTGGAAAAAAAAGTATAACATCCCTGACAAAAACATCTATAACTATCAGAATTTTGACCAAATCGCCAACAACCCTGACATAGATGTGGTGTATGTGGTACTGCCTCCTTCGATGCACAAAGAATACACCATTCGGGCCGCTAAGGCAGGTAAGCATGTTTTTTGCGAAAAGCCGATGGCCATGAGCGTGGCCGAGTGTGAGGCGATGATTAAAGCCTGCAAAGATAATAAGGTGAATTTAGCCATTGGCTACCGATGCCAGCACGACCCTAACACCCAAGCGTATCAGCGTTTTGCCAAAGAGCAGACCTTCGGCAAAATTAGAATGGTGACCTGCGGCGCTGGTTATTTTGATGCTCGCACCAACCATTGGAAACAAATCAAAGCCTTGGGCGGAGGCGTGATGTACGACATGGGCGTTTACGCCCTGCAAGGTGCTCGCTTGGCTACAGGCGAAGAACCCATTGCCGTAACGGCCCAACATTTCACCACTCGCCCCGAAATCTATAAGGAAGTGGACGAAACCACCCTGTTTCAACTACAGTTTCCTAGCGGAGCCGTGGCTACTTGCCAGACCAGCTTTGGGATTCAGATGAACTACTTGCAAGTCAACTGCGAAAAAGGATGGTTTCGCCTTGACCCCTTCTCGGCCTACAGTGGCAACAAAGGCAGCAGTTCGGCAGGTGCGATTGATTTCCCTCTCAAAAGCCAACAAGCCAAACAACTCGACGACGACGCTCAAGCACTACTTCAAGGTCAGTCCTTACTCGTACCCGGCGAAGAAGGATTGCGAGACATCCGAGTGGTAGAGGCCATTTACCAATCAGCGAAATCGGGAAAAGTTGTAAAAATATAGTGTATTTCTATTTATTCCATCGCTTGAAGGCGGACGGCCAGTCTGATGGAATCGGTACCTAATCCATTGAACCACATGAAAAAAATCTATCATTTTGGCTTGTTACTCCTGTTGAGTGCTTGGAGCAGCCTTTCGTGGGCACAACTTGCACTGCAAACTCAAAGTAAACCCCAGCAACTGGCAACAGCAAAATCCCCTGAGAGTTTGGGGTTTTCGTCAGAACGGTTGGCTCGGATTGATGCGCTTATGCAAGAAAAAATTGCTCAAAAGCATATTCCTTGCGCTACCATGATTCTGATTCGGAAGGGTCAAATTGTGTATTACAAAAGCTTTGGTGCTCGAAACTTTGAAACAGGCACTCCGCTTCAAAAAGACGACATCGGGCGAATCATGTCTATGAGCAAGGCCATCACTTCTACAGCCGTGTTGATGTTGTACGAAGAAGGCAAAATCAAACTCGACGACCCTGTCAGTAAGTACATTCCGGCTTTCAAAAACCCTAAAGTGCTGGCGTATTTTAACCCCAAAGATACTACTTATGCTGCTGTACCTGCCAAACGAGAGGTGACCATCCGGCATTTGCTTACGCACACAGCGGGGATTCCATACAGCCATCCATTGTACAAAAAGGCAGGGATTCCTGACTTTTTTAGTCTGGACAACAAAAAGATTTCACAGACGATACCCGCCTTGGGAGCCCTGCCACTCATGCACGAACCCGGCGAAAAATACACCTATGGCCTCAATACCGACGTGTTGGGCTATTTGGTTGAAGTGGTGTCGGGTATGCGATTTGGCGATTTCTTGCAGCAACGTATTTTTGACCCAATAGGCATGACCGACTCAGGTTTTTATTTGCCCGATAGCAAGAAAAATCGTTTGATTCGCCTCTGCACAGAACCAGACGACAATGGCCTACGAGTGCACCCTGATTATGCCGAAGAAAATTACCCCGTAGCAGGTGCCAAAACGTACGAATCGGGTGGAGCTGGCTTGGTTTCGACGGTGATGGACTATGCCAAATTCTGCCAGATGATTCTCAATGGTGGTAGTTTTAATGGCAAGCAGTTGTTGAGTCGTAAAACGGTAGAGCTCATGGCCGTGAATCAAATCGGCGAGTTAGAGATGGGCAGTGTTGGCAATAAGTTTGGTTTAGGTTTTGAGATTACCACCGAAAAAGGCCATAGCCAAGAGCCTAGTTCGGTGGGGGCATTACGCTGGGGAGGTCGCAATTATTCTGATTATTGGATCGATCCCAAAGAAGAAATCGTGGGCGTTTGGCTCACGCAAGTGGTGCCTACTCGTCACGGCGGTATTGATAAACAATTCAAGCAATTGGCCTATCAAGCTTTGATTGATTAGCAATGGTATGAATACCCCATTGCTCAGGTCGAGGTGACAGACGTTCCACTTCTATGAGATAGTGCATCGTTAGAAGTGGAACGTCTTTTTTCTTTTCTGCTGTTATTCGGAGTCGCCTCAGTAATCAGAATTGCCCCTTTCCCCCATTTTTCTGTACCTTTGTGGCAGAATTGCTGCCCTCTGATGAACTTTACCGACAAACTAAACGAACACCCTATTTTTAAACAAGTGGCGCAATGCGCTCAACAACTAGGCGTAGATGCCTATGTAGTAGGGGGTTATGTACGAGACTTAATCTTAAAACGTCCTTCCAAAGACATTGACATTGTTTGTGTTGGCAGTGGTATAGCCTTAGCTGAAAAAGTAGCCGAATCGTTTGGTAAACAGAAAGTTTCGTTGTCGGTTTTTAAAAATTTCGGAACGGCACAAGTCAAAACCGAAGATTGGGAAGTAGAATTTGTAGGGGCACGTCGGGAATCGTATCAGCGAGATTCTCGAAAGCCAATTGTAGAAGACGGTAGCCTTGAAGACGATCAAAATCGCCGAGATTTTACCATTAATGCACTGGCCATTAGTCTCAATGGTAGCAATTTTGGTGAGTTGATAGACCCTTTTGATGGCCTCGGTGACTTGCGCCGAAAGCTCATTCGGACACCTCTTAGACCTGATATTACGTTTTCGGACGACCCCCTGCGCATGATGCGTGCCATTCGGTTTGCTACACAGTTGCAGTTTGATATTCATCCCGACACCTTTGATGGCATCATAACCATGAAAGACCGTATCGAGATTATTTCTAAAGAACGTATTACCGATGAGCTCAACAAAATTATTCTTTCGCCTAAGCCCTCGTATGGGTTCCTCCTGTTAGAAGCGGCAGGTTTACTACAGCTGATTTTTCCTCAGTTTTACGAGCTCAAGGGTGTTGAGCAGATTGATGGCAAAGGGCATAAAGACAATTTTTATCATACACTCAAAGTACTGGATAATACCGCCGAAAAAACCACCGATTTATGGACCCGCTGGGCGGCTATTTTACATGATATTGCCAAGCCTGCTACCAAGCGGTTTGACCCTCGTCACGGCTGGACGTTTCATGGGCACGAGGATTTAGGTGCCAAAATGACCAAGCAGATTTTCAGAGAGATGCGCCTACCTCTGAACGAAAAAATGGAGTATGTACGCACGCTAGTGCGCTTGCACTTGCGCCCTATTGCCTTGGCCAAAGAAGGCATTACCGATTCGGCTTTACGGCGGTTGCTTTTTGAAGCAGGCAATACGCTAGAAGGGCTTATGATACTCTGCCGAGCAGATATTACTTCTAAAGATGGCGCCAAGGTACGTCGCTACTTGCAGAACTTTGATAAAGTAGAGCAACTCCTTAAAGATTTGGAGGAACGAGACAAACTCCGTAATTTTCAGCCCGTTATTGGTGGCGACATCATTATGGCTACTTTTGGAATCAAGCCCTCTCGTGAAGTAGGAATCATCAAAGTAGCCGTCAGAGAGGCTATTTTAGAAGGACACATCAAAAATACCCTCGAAGACGCCTATCCGTTTGTACTGAGCGAAGGCCAAAAAATTGGCTTACAAGTGGTCAAAACGCTTTCATTAACTGAACTTCAACAAATGCAAGAATTACTCGAAACAGCAGAAACCAATTCACCTAACCATGAACAATAATTCTAATCTAAAAAAATTCTTCGGTTCTTTCTTGACTATCTTAGGCGTAGTAGTGGTTTTATTTGCCTGTGTGGCTTTTCTGAGTGATGGTAAGCCTGTGCTCGGCATGTCAGTGACCAAGTGGGAATCCATCGTTCCGTTTTTGGTTGGTTTGGTGTTTTTAGTAACGGGGGTTAGCCTCATTGGGCAGTCTTAATAAACCCATTTGGGCTGGTAATTTTTCTTTCAATCCTCTTCTTTTTTTATTTTTTTTTGAAGTCATAACATTACGACTTCGATAGGTATTTTTTGTTTTTTTAATACTTACCCTCCTTCTGCAAATCAGGTCAGTAACCAAATCATTTTTATCTCTTAAGAATAAATCTACCGACGTATAGTCGCTAAGGATTTGCTACTTAGCGACTAAATTCCCGTTTTTATCTTCTTTTTTTAATAACAGGACAATATTAGCAAATTTGTATTTTTCACAGAAATCCGTTACTATCAATACTTATATTAAACCTTTTACTTATTTGCTAATTTCCCAAAAATTCAATAGAAAAATGCTTTATTTAAAAAAAAAGCAAGTTATTAAAGTATCTTTTTTGAAAAAATATGAATTTTTATATGGTTTTCTAATGTTTAGGATTTAGCTTTGTTTTGTTTTTTTTCAATATTTAATTAATTCACATTCTAACAACAAACTTTATGCACAAGAAAACTCTACTGCATTTTGTTTGGGTAATGTTGCTTTCGTTGCAAGTAGTTGCCCAAGAGCGTATCGTGACGGGAAAGGTCACGGGAGATGACGGAGCGGGTATCCCGGGTGTTAATATTGTCATTAGTGGCACTTACAAGGGAGCCAACACGGCAGCAGATGGTACGTATCGGCTTAGTGTACCTACAGGAAATGTAGTTCTTATTTTTAGTTCTGTTGGCTATGTAAAGCAGGAAGTAACGGTAGGACCACGTAGCGTTGTGGACGTACAACTGAAAGGCGATGCTAAAGTGCTAAGCGAGGTAGTGGTAATCGGTTATGGTACCCAAACTCGCCGAGATGCCACCGGAAGCATTGGTACTGTAAAAGGGGCTACTATTGCTCAAATGCCTATCCAAAGTTTTGAGTCTGGTTTAGCAGGCCGCACGGCTGGGGTGCAAATCACCGTTCCGAACGGGGTTTTGAACACGCCGCCGGTATTTCGGATTCGGGGTACTAACTCTATCTCGTTGAGTTCATATCCACTCGTAGTTGTGGATGGCGTACCTGTTCCGACGGGCGACTTTAGCTCTACTAACGCCGCTGGTAACGCTTTGGCGAGCATCAACCCTAACGACATCGAGTCAATGGACGTGGCTAAAGATGCAGCAGCTACCGCTATCTACGGAAGCCGTGCAGCCAATGGGGTTGTGTTTATTACAACCAAAAGAGGTACTCCTGGCAAAGTTAAAATCAACTATGATGGTTGGGTTGGATTTACAAACACCTACAGAATACCCGAAATGATGGGGGCAAGTGATTATTTGACTTTCAAAACGAAAGCCGTAGCTAATAACCCAAGCGCAAGTGCTGTTAAGTTTACTCAAACTAACGATGCTAATGGTAAACCTATTGATACTAAATGGGCCGACCAAGTGTATCGTCAGGGTTTTTCGCATAGCCATAATCTCAACGTATCGGGTGGTAACGAAAACACAAACTATTACTTTTCAACTGGTTACACGGCTCAACAGGGGGTGATTCGTAAAAACGACTTCAACCGTGTAAACGCTTTGTTTAACATTGATAGCAAGCTTAGTAAAATCTTCACAGTGGGGGGTAAACTTTCTTTCTCTAACGAGCGAAACTTAGCCGCTGCTTCTTCGGGTTCGTTGAGTGGTGAAGCCTTCAATACGGCGGGATTAGGCCGTTTGGCAATTGTACTTCCAAGTATTATTTCGCCTTACAACAACGACGGCACATATAACCTCAACGGTTCGGCTATTGGCTCGGCTGCTAACATTAGCGGTATTGCTTCGCTTTCGTATTACAACCCTACTGCCATTTTGAACCTTAACCGTTCGAATTCAGAAACCAACCACATGCAAGGAAATGCCTACGCTCAATTGAAGCCATTTAGCTGGCTAACTCTGAAGAGTACCTATGGTATTGACTACTTGTTGGTTGACAATGATTTGTTCTGGTCACCAGTAACAGGTGATGGTTTTAGTTATGGTGGTTATGCTACCAATAGCTACGGTAAGTATAAGACTACCCTTTGGACTAATACCGCTCAAGCTGATTATTCGTTTAATGACACCCACAATTTCAGTTTGTTAATCGGTCAAGAACAG
Source organism: Spirosomataceae bacterium (assembly GCA_046329195.1). Lineage (GTDB taxonomy): Bacteria > Bacteroidota > Bacteroidia > Cytophagales > Spirosomataceae > JAXLVB01. The sequence goes on from JAXLVB010000002.1 coordinate 2,569,686, forward strand.
CAGCGCCGTACTTCGAGAGGCTTTGGTTTGAACCGCCAGACCTTGTCAGACCCTGCTTACACGGAAATTCAGGCGGGTTGGGTATCAAACAACGCCTCAGGCTTGGTTTACGGTGAAAACTACTTGATTTCGGGTTTTGGTCGTTTGAACTACAACTACAAAAACAAGTATTTCTTAAGTGCTAATGGTCGTCAAGACGAGTACTCTGGTTTAGGAGAGAAAAAAGGTATCTTCTGGGGTGCATCGGCAGGTTGGGAAATTTCACAAGAACCATTCTGGACTTCTGCTCACCTCGACCACGTATTCAGTAGCTTCAAAATCCGTGGTAGCTATGGTAAAGTAGGTAATATTGGTGGTATTGGTGACTATACCCCCTACTCTACTTATGGCTCAGGCTTGTATGGCGGTGCTTCTACTTTGGCTTTCTCAAGCGTAGGTAACCCTAATCTCCGCTGGGAAACAAGCAAGAAAACAGATATTGGTTTTCAATTTGGTATTCTTAATGAACGTATAAGTGGCGAAGTGGCTTACTACAAAAACGACATTGACAACTTGATTTTGTATGTTTCGCAAGCTCCTTCTACTGGCTTACCATCAAACCCTCCGCAAAACGTAGGTACGATGTATAATAAAGGCTTAGAGGTTTCCTTGAACGCTCGAGTCATTAATACCAAGAGTTTCCAATGGACCAGTAACTTTAACATCACTTTCAATAAAAACGAAGTTACGTCGCTGGCACCGGGTTTGAATGTAATCCAAACCGGAACATCAGGTTCAGAAACTGTAAACCAAACAGCTCCGGGTTATGCGTTAGGTTATTTGTGGGTGATTCGTACCGCTGGTGTAGATCCTTCTACTGGAAAACGCATCTTTGTTAACTCAGAAGGTAAAAATGTATACTACCAATTCTACGCTCCTGCAGGTACTTATAACTACTCGTTTACACCAGACGGAAAAACTCCTTATACCAACGCTACCAAAGGTGGTTCTGCTATTACACAAGCTAATGACGCTGTGATGTATGCCAACGTAATTCCTAAACAATATGGTGGTTGGGACAACAACTTCCGCTTCATGAACTTCGACTTAGGTGTGATGTTGACCTACCAATTGGGGTACTACGTTTATTATGGTACTAACGCTGGTTTACATGATCAACGCTGGTGGAACAATGCCACCGATGTACTGACCGATGCTTGGCAACAAGAAGGCGATACTGGTAAAAAGTATGCTAAACCAGTATTTAACGACAACGTGTCAAACGGTTCGGCTATGCCATTGGACATCAACGTATTCAAAGGTGACTTCCTCAAGTTGCGTTCGTTGACTCTGGGTTATACAGTACCACAATCAATCATTAACAAGGCCAAAATTAGTAGCCTTCGTGTGTATGTAAGCGGCCAAAACTTAGCAGTTCTTACCAAATACCCTGGTCCAGACCCCGAAGTTTCTTCAAACGGAAACAGCATCGGACAAGGTGTTGACCGTAACACAGCTGGTAACGCACGTACCATCACTATTGGAGTTAAGCTTGGTTTATAACCATTAAATGAAGAGAGATTATGAACAAAAAAATAAAATTTTCTGCGCTGTTTAGTCTAATGGCATTAGGATTTAGCTCATGCGACCGAGATTTACTGAATCCGATTCCACAAACCTCTATTACAGTTGAAACTTCTTTCAGCACAGCAAGCCGGGTAGATGCTCAACGCTTGTCCATGTATGAAGCCATCAAAGCAGGTGGTTTTTATGGAGGTCGTTTTGTCGTGTATGGCGACATTCGTGGTGAAGAATTTATCAACGAAACTTCAAATCTGATTACAGGCTCAGACATTTGGTCGTTAAACCCTACCAACAGTACAACAGGGGTATCAGGTTTGTGGAGTGCTGTTTATTTGGCTATCAACAAAGCCAATATTTTTATTGATGGTATGAATGCCGGCGGGGCCACTGTTGTAGGTGCCGATGCCGCTGCTAAGTACATTGCCGAAGCAAAGGTGATTCGTGCGTTGTGTTACTATAGTCTATTGCAGCATTATGCTCGCCCTTATGCAGATGGCAACGGAAGTAAACTTGGCGTGCCGCTTCGGTTGAAGGGCATTGCAGGAGCTGGTGAATCAAACCTAGCTAGAAGCACCGTAGCGGAAGTGTATGCTCAAATCTTGAAAGATTTGAACGAAGCCGAAACAGCCCTTCCGTTGAGCTACACCGCTGCTGGTCAAAACACGACTCGAATTCACCGCAATACAGCCATTGCTCTGAAAACTCGGGTGTATCTTAGCATGCAAAACTACGCAAGTGTGATTACTGAGGCGAACAAGATTGTCACAGCAACAGCACCTTTCACGGCTACAAGTGGTGTGGCTCATGCGTTGCAATCAGACATCACTACAGTGTTTACTAACTACACCACTACCGAGTCTATCTTCTCGATGCCAATGACTACTACAGCCGGCGACTATCCAGGCACTCAAAACCAATTGGCGTATTACTACACGCCTGGTTCGGGTACTGTAGCAGGTGGTGTTGGAAACGGTGAGTTTTCGTTGAATCCAAATGGAATCATTGCCGAAACTTCTTGGAAAGCAACAGATAAGAGAAGAACATTTGTGAAAGCAGGTACAGCAGCTGGCTCAAAAAGTTGGTTGTTCAAGTACAAAACAGGTAGCCCTTATACAGATTACGTACCTGTGATGCGCTATTCAGAAGTGTTGTTGAACTTGGCCGAAGCGAAAGTTCGTAGTAGTAACACCGTTGATGCACAAGCAGTAGCGTTATTGAACGCCGTTCGTAACCGTTCGGATGCGTCAGTAACTTACACCACAGCCAGCTTTGCCGATGCAACTGCTCTGTTGAATGCAATTATGTTGGAGCGTCGTATCGAGTTTTTGGGAGAAGGGCTTCGTAACAACGACTTGATGCGTTTGTTGCAGACCATTCCAGCCAAAGGGTCTATCTTAGCCAAAGCACCTACCGAAAACGGCTACATTTGGCCTATCTCGGCATCAGAATTAGCCCTAAACACCTTGGCAGTAGATAACTAAGCCATTCTTCTTCAAAAAGGCTACTCTTTTGCAAGAGTAGCCTTTTTTGTTTAAAAACACCTATCTCTCAGGTTGTATTAACACTTATCTATTTCACAACCCCAAGGGCTGCTTGGTTTGATTGAGCAGCATGACAATCCCGGGTCCTTTGTACCAACGAGTATCTAACTGCGCAGGCGATGGTATGGGCGAAAGCGGATGACTACCCAGGGCGATGTCAATGTCACCGTCGCCATCAATATCGGCAGCATCCATTTCGAGCCAGCGCCCCAGCGAACCGATGTTGAGGTGCTTAGGCTTAAAATCACCCTCTTGATTTTCAAAATAAACAAATCCTTCTTCGTGCTTTGCGTTGGGGTTCAAGAAAAAAGCAATGGAGGCTAAGTCTAAGTCTCCATCGTTGTCAAAATCTCGTGCAAAGGCTTTGTACGCTCCATTAACCGGAAAGAAATACGATTGTTTGAGTTGATTATCTCCTTGGTTTTCAAAGATATAAACTCCATGATAGGACTTAAATACGATTGAATAATCGGCGTTGTCGCCACAAGTATAAAGAATATCTTGCTTGCCGTCGTGGTTAAAATCAGCCAGTTCAAAATAGCTGGAACCATAGACTGGCGGGAATCGTAGGAGTACTTTTTCTTCAAAAGTGAGGTTACCCTTATTCAGATACACCACGATTCGTTCATCTCCTTGAGCGAACAACGTTACCAAATCAGGCAATTTATCCCCGTTCCAGTCAGTGGCTACCGTGCGAATAGCGCCAGGAGTGGCCGACAGTACCTTTTCAACATAAGCTCCTTTGGCACCACGAGTCCAGACCGAAAATTGCCCCTCGGCATAACCAAATTGGCAGGTGACTAACTCCTCTTGCGCATCGTTATTGAGGTCAATGGCTAAGGTTTGGGTTGGGCGATATAACCCGCCTAATAACTGCTGCGTTTGCCCTGTGGCGGGGTTCATGAGGGTAACTTTGCCCTTGCGCTGCTTGGTTACTTTTACGGTTTCGCCAATATGCGTAGCCAACCACACTTCGCCATTAAGGGCTTGCATATCGCAAATCGCCAACGAATCGTTCAGACTCTTTGAAGGCGTATTGGGCATGAGTGTCCAAAACGTACGGTAAATTTCGTCATACGTGTAGAGGCAATGCCGCAAGGGGTCAATCTTTACACAGGTAAGATTAGGCACTTTTTCGCCTTTGACGGGTACTGGTTGCGGAACAAAAAGCCCCTCAAAAGGCTCGATTTCGTCGTTGCGACTGTTTTCAGCTAAAGCGTCAGGGGCTTTTTCCAAATAGAACTGCTTGATTTTGAGCCATTCGGCTTGTGGTATCAGTTGCGTGGGTGCCAATACCGACAAATCGGTTTCGTCTGATGCTTTAGCATTGGGGATTTCACTTTTTATCCCCGCCAAAATACCCATCTGAGGCAGTACTGTGCGTTCCCATACTTTTTTAGGTAATAAATCGGGGCTGGGGTAAAGGTGGCAGCTTCCACAATAGGTCTGTGCCACTTTCTCTCGTTCGTCGGTTTGAGTTTGGCAACTCCACAGCTCAACCAAACCGATAGATACAACACAAAAAGCTAACAAAAATCGCATGTTAAGAATAAGTAATTCACCGATTTGATTCAAGTATTTAACAGGGGCATCATCGTTAATTCCTGAGTGCCATTCACCACAAAAGTGAATTAGTACATAGCCAATTCTTTGCGCTCGCCAATTTGCTGGCGCCACATGGCATAATACAGTCCCTTTTCGAGCAACAACTCCTCATGACGACCCACCTCTACGATACTTCCTCGTTCTAATACATAAATTCGGTCGGCGTGCATGATGGTGCTGAGGCGGTGGGCAATCATCACCGTGATGTAGTCACCATTGGCCGTCACTTGTTTTACGGTATTGGTGATGTCTTCTTCAGTTAGTGAGTCGAGGGCAGAGGTAGCTTCGTCGAATACAAAAATCTGAGGATTTCGGATGAGCGCTCTGGCAATGGAAAGGCGCTGTTTTTCGCCCCCCGAAATCTTGATACCACCTTCGCCAATGACCGTATCGAGGCCGTTTTCGGCTCTTTTTAAGAGGTTCTGACAAGATGCCATGTTCAGGGCTGTCAAAATCTGCTCCTCCGTAGCTTTTGGGTTCACAAACAAAAGGTTTTCTTTGATTGTACCCGAAAACAGTTGCGTGTCTTGGGTGACGAACCCGATTTGTGAGCGCAACTCTTCTTTTGAAATAGCCTCGGCAGGTAAGCCGTTGTAGTAAATCGTTCCGTCGGAGGTTTTGTAGAGTCCCACCAGCAGTTTGACCAACGTAGTTTTGCCCGAACCCGATGGCCCCACAAAGGCGATAGTCTCGCCTTTTTTGACCGTAAAACTAACGTCAGATAACGCAGCGGTTAAGGCAGTTAGGTGCTTAAAGCTCACCTCTTCAAAGCGTAACTCTTGTACTTTTCCTAATTGCTGAGGCACTTCGGGCGTTACTTCAATAGGGGTTTGAAGTAATTTTTGAAAATTGTTGAGTGAGGCTTCGGCTTCTCGGTACGACAAAATTACGTTGCCGATTTCTTGCAAAGGACCAAACACAAAAAAGGAATAAAATTGCAAGGTAAGTAACTGACCTACTGTGATTTCATTGTGAAAAACCAAATAAAACAGAATGAACAAAATCACCTGGCGGAGAAAGTTGACAAAGGTGCCTTGAATAAAACCAATGCTACGAATATCTCGAACTTTTTTAAGTTCTAACTGTAAGATTTTGAGCGTGTTCGTATTCAATCGGTTGATTTCTTGCTCTGTCAGGCCAAGGCTTTTGATGAGTTCGATGTTTCGTAACGACTCGGTGGTAGTCCCTGCCAAGGCGGTTGTCTCGCTCACAATGGTTTTCTGAATTACTTTAATTTTTCGGCTCAGCACTCTTGTTAGCGTAGCCAGCCCAAAAGCTCCTACAAAGTACACCAACACCAGCCAAAACTTAACGTTTATGGCATATATCACCAGAAAAACAATACCTACCAAAGATGCAAACGCCACATTGATAAACGACGAAATGAACTTCTCGGTATCGGTACGTACTTTCTGAAGAATCGAAAGCGTTTCGCCACTGCGTTGGTCTTCAAATTGCTGATAGGGGAGTTGTAGCGTGTGCTTCAACCCATCAGTGAACACGTTGGCTCCGAATTGCTGAATCACCAGATTGACCACGTAATCTTGAAGAGTCTTGGCAATACGACTTACCATTGCCACGCCAATAATAGCCAAGAGTAATTTGCCTACTCCATTGATGAACTCTGTTTCGGTGTAGTCATTGGGTCGGCGAGCAAACGTATCAATAAGTTTCCCGAAAAAGTAAGGATCTAATAGCGAAAAGGTCTGATTAACAGCCGCTAAGCCCAAGGCCAACACCACTTGCCAACGATAGCGACTGAGGTAATGTAACAGTATCTTCATGGAATGATTAGTTTCTACACAGTAACCCCAAACGGCGGTTCATCGTTCCAATACGCTTTTGTACTGAAAAATAAACGTTCCACTTTTTGAAAAAGTGGAACGTTTACGGCGAAACAAATGCCCTTATCTACTCACACCAGGCAGATACGTACGGGTAAGGCTTTTGGGGGTAATCAACACAAAATTAGCCATGTCGGGCTTGGCTTCCTTGGGCTGGGTTATGTCATCTTCCGATATGTTGGTGATGGTCATTATCTTGAGGTCAGGTTTTTGTTTCTTTAGGTATGACACTATCCCGTCAAAATTATCGCTGTGGTAATGACCATCCAGATGGAGCAACAGTTTACCTTTTTGCCAGTTTTTCAAGATAAAATAAGCCATTGTAGCATCTTTTGCCCCTTGGGCACGAGCCATGTTGGCCAGCACTTCAGGGTTCATTTTTCCCATAGAACCACCGTGCATACCGCCCATATCCATCATGTTTTTATAGCCAGGCAAACTCAAATCTACGTCAAACGGCAAGGGGGCGATGTTTTTCTTGGCATCGTCTGAAAGGTTTTCTAAGGCTTGGAGGCCGCTTTTAGAAACCAAGCTGGCGTATCGCCGAGGGATGTTGGTAGCCACAAATGGGATTTTATTAGCCTTTGCAAACTCAACTAAGGGTTTGTAATCAGTAGCATAGTTATTCCAAATTTTGGCTTCGTCTTCTAATTGTTTGGCCGTAATTTGACCCTTCAGGTACTCATCGAGTACCAATTGGTTATCGGCTTCAAACATCTCAGCACCTATCAAAAAATCATTTTTCTTGGCGGCAAACAAATCTTTAGCCACTTCAAACTGCAACCAATGGCAGACTGGATTATCGTGTTCTTCACCAAAAAACACGACATCGGCGTCAGCGAGTTTTTTGATCATTGACTCGTACGAAACCGTTTTTTGGAGGCTTTGGTCATACAAAAGATACGCAGGTTTATCGGGTGTAAAGGCTACTAAGCCCAATACGGTTAGCAAAAACAATAGGTGTTTCATGGTTGATATGTTAATGAAAAGTAAGGCAAATTACCCTAAATCGGTGTATATTTTACTAGAAATTAAGAAACTTTTCTCAATCCATTCGTTTCATTCTCGAAAACGGAAATCCGTTACAGCCTTTACGTGGGTTTTGGCGGTTGGCGGGCGGTGTGGCTTCGGCAGCTTGTGGTGTAGGGGCATTGTAAGCTGTCAGACAGAAACCCCAGCGATACGGTTCCATTTTATCGAAAGTCATGTAGTCAATGCGGGTGTAAAGATGGGCATCGGTCTTATTATTGGCTCCGTTCTGAGCAATAAAATACTGCTCTTGTTGGTTCCACTTTACAATCCGATACGTGGTTTTAGGATGTTGTGTCCACACACTATCGGTGATGGTGTAGTTGATGTTGTAGTCGTCTTTGAAATGGCCTGATAAAAGAGCTGGCAATGGGGTTTGAGCCGGCGCCATTACGCTTAATAATACCATCGTACCAAACATTAAAAAAACTTTCATAGCATGGATTTGAAACTAATTACAAAGTTACCTTAACAAAGGGAAAGAGCAGACCTTAGTTAGTTAGTACTTTTCCTATTTTTGTTGAATTTTACGAGCTTTCTACATCTTACTTTTAGAAGGAATATTCTTTAAAATCTTAGTTCAAGTTATTTATCACAATATTTAAGTCTTCTAAGATATACATTCTTATATCTGTTATTTCATTATTTATATATGCTGTCCTACCCCCCAGAGAGCGGTGCCAAAAATAAGTAGAGAAATAATGGACAACAATTATTTTCACACTTAAAACAAGCACCATGCGAAAGAGCAGATTCAACGAGAGCCAGCGCAGAGCCATACTGGACAGCTACCTGAAAGGAGCCAAGACAGTAGAGGCACTGTGCGAAGAACACCAAATAAGCCCAGCCACGTTCTACAAGTGGAAGAACGAGGCAGAGACGGAACAGCACGAGGACAAGCGCCGGCTCAAGGAACTCGAACAGGAAAACCTCCGCCTCAAAAAGATGTACGCCGAGCTGCAACTCAAGCACGAGGTGGTCAGCGAGGCGGTGGAGTTCCTAAAAAAGAAGCAGGCCCAGCAGCAAAGGTGGAACTGATGGGTCATGTACAGGGTAAACAGGCCGGGTTGAGCAAACGCCGCATCTGCCAGTGGCTGCGCCTGAGACGCTCGACAGCGTATGAGCAGAAAGAGCGCAAATCGACGGCCATGACCACCGATTGGGCCACCCATTGGGTGGAAAGGATGAAGCAGATTAGGCGGGAACACCCGGCATGGGGCTTCCGCCTGATGTTGGCCTACCTGAAGAACCAAGGCGAAGGAATCGGCAGGCACCGTGCATACCGGCTTTATCAGAGCGCAAGACTAAGCCTGCACAGGAACCCAAAAAAGCCCCGCATCAAGCGGGTCTTCGAGGGTTTGCTACCGCCAGAGAAAATCAACGAAGGCTGGGCGATGGACTTCCTGAGCGAGTGGGTGATGGGGGACAAACAGCAGAGCGTGCGAATCATAAACGTGGTGGACGAGTGCTCGAGAAAAGACCTCTGGGTGGAGGCAGCTGCCAGCATCACCGCCCCCAAACTGGTGGAAACCCTCGACAGGATTGGCCAAATCAGGGGTTTCCCCCGCTATGTCCGCTGCGACAACGGCCCGGAATTCATCAGCCAAGCGCTTGCTGGGTGGGCAGCGGCCAGGGGTGTTGAAATCAAGTTCATCCAACCGGGTAAGCCGACCCAGAACGGAATCATCGAACGCCTCAACGGAACGCTTCGGAAGGAGTGCCTGAACTTGAATTGGTTCTATTCTCTCGAGGAAATCAACGACCTGTTGACAACCTGGCACAGCAACTATAATTTTCTCAGGCCACATTCCTGCTTGAAATATCAAACACCTGCTAACTTTGAAAAACTAAATCAGAATCTCTACTTTAAACTGGTACCGTAAGACAGGGGGCAGGACACTGTTTTCAATAATTTCTTCTAAATCACCTGTTAGTTCTAAATGACCTTCTCTAATAGCAGCAATCCAGTTTATGATAAACTCTAATTTGTGAGGGAGTTTTTGTAACCCACTCTTAACGATTTCTACTACTAAATCATAATCTTTGACTGTGCTTGCTAAGTGTAGTTCATAACCTAAAAGTTCATCATTACTTCTAAAGTTTTCTCTCCAATTTTTTAATAATCTAAAAATTTCCTCCCCATCAATGGCTACATTTTCGATTTCAGAATTTAATAGTTCATAAGAGTTTTTTAAATATAAGTACAGTTCTAATGAATCTTCACTTTTATTTACATAAGAATTTAATAACTCCCATGCTCTTACCTTATCTCCGAAATAATAATATCCCAGTACAATATTTTTCTTTAGCGAATACGGAATAGGGCTGAAATTTGACTCATATTTATCTAATAAAACTTTTAATTCTTCTTCATATTTTTGAGTAAATTTTAGAACAAAAATCAAAACCAAATCCTTAATAAATTCATTTTCGTAATTTTTGTTTCTAATAATATCTAAAATGCTATCTATTTCCCCATTTAGTCTATAAAGGTTTTCAGTTACATAAAATAAATCGCTTGTTTCGTTTTCTGTTATTTCATCAATTTCGTTTATGTACTTCAATAAATACTCTTTTAATCTGTCGTTTTGCTTCTTGCTTAACAAAAATTGACTAATTGCTAAATAGGTGTGTGCATGATATTTTTTATCAATTCTATTGATAAGTTCCTCCACTTTATTTATCTCGTTGATATTCAACAGACAAAAAATATACTCATAGATATTTTTGTCCTACCCCCCAGAGAGCGGTGCCAAAAATAAGTAGAGAAATAATGGACAACAATTATTTTCACACTTAAAACAAGCACCATGCGAAAGAGCAGATTCAACGAGAGCCAGCGCAGAGCCATACTGGACAGCTACCTGAAAGGAGCCAAGACAGTAGAGGCACTGTGCGAAGAACACCAAATAAGCCCAGCCACGTTCTACAAGTGGAAGAACGAGGCAGAGACGGAACAGCACGAGGACAAGCGCCGGCTCAAGGAACTCGAACAGGAAAACCTCCGCCTCAAAAAGATGTACGCCGAGCTGCAACTCAAGCACGAGGTGGTCAGCGAGGCGGTGGAGTTCCTAAAAAAGAAGCAGGCCCAGCAGCAAAGGTGGAACTGATGGGTCATGTACAGGGTAAACAGGCCGGGTTGAGCAAACGCCGCATCTGCCAGTGGCTGCGCCTGAGACGCTCGACAGCGTATGAGCAGAAAGAGCGCAAATCGACGGCCATGACCACCGATTGGGCCACCCATTGGGTGGAAAGGATGAAGCAGATTAGGCGGGAACACCCGGCATGGGGCTTCCGCCTGATGTTGGCCTACCTGAAGAACCAAGGCGAAGGAATCGGCAGGCACCGTGCATACCGGCTTTATCAGAGCGCAAGACTAAGCCTGCACAGGAACCCAAAAAAGCCCCGCATCAAGCGGGTCTTCGAGGGTTTGCTACCGCCAGAGAAAATCAACGAAGGCTGGGCGATGGACTTCCTGAGCGAGTGGGTGATGGGGGACAAACAGCAGAGCGTGCGAATCATAAACGTGGTGGACGAGTGCTCGAGAAAAGACCTCTGGGTGGAGGCAGCTGCCAGCATCACCGCCCCCAAACTGGTGGAAACCCTCGACAGGATTGGCCAAATCAGGGGTTTCCCCCGCTATGTCCGCTGCGACAACGGCCCGGAATTCATCAGCCAAGCGCTTGCTGGGTGGGCAGCGGCCAGGGGTGTTGAAATCAAGTTCATCCAACCGGGTAAGCCGACCCAGAACGGAATCATCGAACGCCTCAACGGAACGCTTCGGAAGGAGTGCCTGAACTTGAATTGGTTCTATTCTCTCGAGGAAATCAACGACCTGTTGACAACATGGCACAGCAACTATAATTTTCTAAGGCCACATTCCTGCTTGAAATATCAAACACCTGCTAACTTTGAAAAACTAAATCAGAATCTCTACTTTAAACTGGTACCGTAAGACAGGGGGCAGGACATTTTCACCAACAATCTTTACGATTGAGGGGTCGCTTAGCTTATTGAATAAATTAATGATGTGTGTTTTCTCGTTTGTTGATAAATATTGGCAATGATAATACGCTATTCTAATTAAAAAGAAATTCTGTTTTTCTTCAATTTCAGTACCTCTTATTGAGTTATTTATTCGCCTTAAAAGTTCTATTGTATAATTTAACAAATCATTTTTCTCAAACTGCTCTACGTAATTTTCTAATTTATGATAAGGAACAAGAGTAAGGTATTTTGTATAAGCATATCTTGCCAAACCTTCCCAATAGTAAATTTCTTTTCGACTAATTTTTAATGTTGGTAGTATGTAGTTCTTTACTTCATTTTCAAAAAAAGTATTTAAAAGCCCTAATGAAATATAGTTTGTACTTGATGTTAGGCTTAATGAAATAAATGCTGAGAGTTTATATAAAATGCTACTTCTCAAATGAGGAGGGCTATTTGTTTCACCCAAAAAAATATCTGCAAAACCCCATAATCTTGGATTAGAAGGAAATAACCTTAAATTTTGGTTGATTAGTTTTCGAGTATCTTCAATACCTTTTTCTCTAAACCAAATTGATGGGAGTCGTTCTAAATATCTTTCTTCTTTGGGTTTTATTTCATTAGCGTTTAGTAAATAGCTATCACTTTCCTCACCATTTCCTAAGTCTGCTGTTGCAATTCCTAAGAAAAAATTACATTCTGCCAGTAAATTATCTTTATCTACTTGTCCTATATTTTGGTTTAATTCTATTTCTGTTTTGAGATATAATAATTTTTCATTGGCTTTTTTGGGAAAGAATGTTTCTATCCATTCTTCCGCTTCTTTTAAGGAGTTTTTATAGCCATTAATGATTATAAGTTGAGGGTCGATTTCATCATCAATCGAAGAAATTACAAGTTCTTCTAATGAATTTTCTTTTAATATTTCGTTGGCATGACTAATATTTATAAATGTACCTGTATTAAAGGAGTCTTCATGCGTTATGAAAATACCAGTTAAGGATACTTTATTATTAAACTTAGACCAAATACCACCACCCGAAAAGTTATCTGTATTATTTGAGGCAAAAGATTTGTTGGTTTCAAGTGAAGATATAAAATCAACTCTTATTATAGTATCCTCCTCGTCCTCGCTTTGTCTGAACCTACAAGTTCTACTTAAATGCTTTTCTGAATTAAACCCTTCAGGGTAGCCAATCAATTCAAATTCTTCTTGATTAGAAAAAGGAGTTATTAAAATTGATTTTATACTAATATCTTGGTCAGAATCTAATCTAAATATTGCGATGTCAAGGATTGGATGTGAATATAGGTTTGACCATACAAGTTTCTTAAAGGGCTTACCGTATTCAATAATGATATTTTCCTCTTCGACATTTTCAATACAATGCTTTGCTGTGATTACATATTTTTCATTTTCAGCTATTGTCCTGCCCCCTGTCTTACGGTACCAGTTTAAAGTAGAGATTCTGATTTAGTTTTTCAAAGTTAGCAGGTGTTTGATATTTCAAGCAGGAATGTGGCCTGAGAAAATTATAGTTGCTGTGCCAGGTTGTCAACAGGTCGTTGATTTCCTCGAGAGAATAGAACCAATTCAAGTTCAGGCACTCCTTCCGAAGCGTTCCGTTGAGGCGTTCGATGATTCCGTTCTGGGTCGGCTTACCCGGTTGGATGAACTTGATTTCAACACCCCTGGCCGCTGCCCACCCAGCAAGCGCTTGGCTGATGAATTCCGGGCCGTTGTCGCAGCGGACATAGCGGGGGAAACCCCTGATTTGGCCAATCCTGTCGAGGGTTTCCACCAGTTTGGGGGCGGTGATGCTGGCAGCTGCCTCCACCCAGAGGTCTTTTCTCGAGCACTCGTCCACCACGTTTATGATTCGCACGCTCTGCTGTTTGTCCCCCATCACCCACTCGCTCAGGAAGTCCATCGCCCAGCCTTCGTTGATTTTCTCTGGCGGTAGCAAACCCTCGAAGACCCGCTTGATGCGGGGCTTTTTTGGGTTCCTGTGCAGGCTTAGTCTTGCGCTCTGATAAAGCCGGTATGCACGGTGCCTGCCGATTCCTTCGCCTTGGTTCTTCAGGTAGGCCAACATCAGGCGGAAGCCCCATGCCGGGTGTTCCCGCCTAATCTGCTTCATCCTTTCCACCCAATGGGTGGCCCAATCGGTGGTCATGGCCGTCGATTTGCGCTCTTTCTGCTCATACGCTGTCGAGCGTCTCAGGCGCAGCCACTGGCAGATGCGGCGTTTGCTCAACCCGGCCTGTTTACCCTGTACATGACCCATCAGTTCCACCTTTGCTGCTGGGCCTGCTTCTTTTTTAGGAACTCCACCGCCTCGCTGACCACCTCGTGCTTGAGTTGCAGCTCGGCGTACATCTTTTTGAGGCGGAGGTTTTCCTGTTCGAGTTCCTTGAGCCGGCGCTTGTCCTCGTGCTGTTCCGTCTCTGCCTCGTTCTTCCACTTGTAGAACGTGGCTGGGCTTATTTGGTGTTCTTCGCACAGTGCCTCTACTGTCTTGGCTCCTTTCAGGTAGCTGTCCAGTATGGCTCTGCGCTGGCTCTCGTTGAATCTGCTCTTTCGCATGGTGCTTGTTTTAAGTGTGAAAATAATTGTTGTCCATTATTTCTCTACTTATTTTTGGCACCGCTCTCTGGGGGGTAGGACACTATCACAACCGTTCCGCTTCCACAAGGAGTAGAATTATTTGATATTCTGACACTATGGTTTAAAATGCTTGTTTTATCTTTTTTAGTCATGGCTTAATAGTTGTTTCTCAATGAGGATGTAGTTCTCTTTTGGTTTAGGAAATATTACATCAAAATTATAATTTTTAAAATCACTCTTAGAAAAAATACTTCTCAGTTTTATGTTGTCATGGTTAAAATAGAAATATACTTTTTGATGAGTGTTTGAAAGCAATATTTTAGAAAGTGTTAGTTTGTTAGGAAGTTTATTTCCTAATCCATCAGCACTTAATATGTAGTTTTTACAGTCTATTAGCTGTAAAAGACCTTCATTTAAGTTTCGTTTTGACCCATGATGCGACACTTTTACATAATCAACTGATAACTTGTTTCTCTCTGAAAACCCTCTACTTCTTAATTCTTTTTCTATCAAATCTGCATGAGAATCTGCTAAGAATAAAATGGAAAACTCTTCGACTCGAAAGATAAAAGCTATACTGCTTCGATTCGATAGGGATGTATCTACTTCAAACGGTTCGTTTATAAATTCTTCAATAGGTTTGTCATAGTCATATTCTCCTTTACTTTTGGGCTTATCAATAATTGATTTTTGCTCGGATTTAATTTCATCTACTTCCCATGCCTTTAAAAACTTAGTATATGTATCAATATCGGGCGAAATCACATCTAACACACACTTGCCTAAGTGCAATTTATGTCTTGATATAATTTTATCATTTGTTGGGATATTGTTTTCAAAAAGAAAATCCCTAAAATTTCGCCCTTTCAAAAAACTTTTAAGTTTATCAAAACTATTAATTTTCGGTTCTACTTTGTTTTTGGGCAATAGATTAAACCAAACATTTTTTACTTTTTCAGTCACAATGCTTTTTTTATTTCGGTATTCTTGCATAAAGGACTCTGTACCTTCAATATGGTCATCGTCTATATGTGTTATAACCCATAAATCAAGACTATCTATATTATTGAACTCATTTGAAAGTGTAGTATGATATGATTTAGCATATCCCGAATCAATAAAAACATTGTAAGTATTTTCACCTTCTTTTAAATTTATAGAAATACAATCGCCACAGCCAACTGCAAAAATTTTCAGTTTGATATTTATTGGCATATTTTCTTTATTTTAATTAAAAAGTTTTTCTTTTACCGCAGTCCTGTAGCCTGAGCCAATTTCTCTTGAATGGTGGCTTTTTCGAGTGGATAGCCGTTGTCAATGTAAAACCAACGTTCTGATTGATAGCCTCGTCCTAGCAGTTCAAGAGCCTTGTACAACGATTTGGCTGCACTCGTTTTGTCGCCGAGGCGAAGGGCAATTAGTCCTTTATAATAATGCGCCTCCACCAGATTAGTACTGTGTGACAAGGCTTTATCCAACGCCCCCGTAGCCGAAGGGTAGTCCGATAACTGAAAATAAATAGCCGCCTGCCGCAAGTAAGCCAAATGCCGAACCCAGCGTTCACCTCCGCTTCGGTTGGTTTCGTCTTCGACGTAACGGTCAAAATAAGCTAGGGCTTGCTCATTATTTTCTAGTCCAGCCTCGGCCATACCTAACAAATAATACAGATGCTCACCGCCCGGATAGTCCACTATCTTTGGCGTAAGTTGGTCAGTCGTCAAGAGGTCATGGCGAGCGCCAGCGTAGTCTCGCAAGTAGTACAACTTATACCACGCCTGATACCCCAGGGCATTCACCGAATCGAGGCGAATGGCTTTGTTCATGAGAGTAAAGCCTGCCTGAAAATCGCCCCGCATGTTGTGTACACGGGCTTTTTCGAGTAACGGCTGCGCAAAAGTAGGGTCAGCCTTTTGAGCACTATCAAGCCATGCTTGCCACACCACACTACCCTGACTCCCAAAGAGCTCGGAGGCCTTCATGCACTTGAGTGCCTTGCTACGAGCTTCTACGTCAAATTTTTGAGCCTGTACCGATGTGACAACCAACAGGCACAGTAGCCCCCTCATGTAGTTACCAAAGTACATACTCTATGGCTCCTTTCTTGATTTTATAAATGATGGTTACGTAACCTTCGGCCACCTTGTCGGTATTGTAGTAGTTTTGGGCTTTCCAATGAGGAAGCTGCTTGGAAAGAGCCATGAGTTGATTCACTATCTGTGGGTCAAACGTACAAGCCTGATAATCAGTATTGACTGATAGCGTACGAAAAGCCCCTACTTGGTTTTGACAATTGAGCAGGCATCGAACGGTCAAATAACCACTTTGATCCGTAGTTACGGGTACATAACGGCTGCGCACAAAGTCATGGACGGCTCGCACACCACCTTCGTATGGCAAAAAATGATAGTGTGTATAAGGTGGCTTGGTGCATAATTCAAACTCATCGGAGGGCTCCGGCAGGTATTCGCCAATACCTAAGGAGGCCTGCTGGGCGTCGGCCCCAGATGCGTATAACAATAAGGCAAAAAGTACTATTTTTTTCACGGCTTGTTGGGTCTAAATGAGCAAGTTTTGGCAATTTGCCTACTTGCTATTCAAACTTAGTAAAAGCCTCGTTTGCTGGGTGTTAATAATTTGTTAAAGAGTGTTAAAGGCATATCTATTTATAATGAGTTTTAGTACTAAAACCTACAAATCGTAATGTGATATATTTTTCAAAACATGTAAATTGCAATCCTAATTATATAATATATGAACAACAAACCCATCCAAAGAATTCTTTTCGGTAGCCCAGGTACTGGCAAAAGTCATAGAATCAAAAGCAAATATGCCAATGAGTTAGGCATTCAAATCAATAGCGAAAATTATGTACCTGCGGTTTTCCATCCAGAATATACCTATGGAGATTTCATGGGGAAACTTATGCCACTGACCAATGACAGTGGCAAGGTAGAGTACAAGTTTTATGCAGGACATTTTCTAAAAGCTCTTGCCCAAGCCTATAAAAATATAATTGCCACCTATTTAGAGCAGGAAGAAGAACGTGAAAGAGTAGAAGAAGAGTTTAAAAAAGAAATAGGTAAAACTGCAAAAAAAACTTTCTCTACTGATGAAGCCAATCAACTTGACAGAAGGATTGAATCTGTTACTCGCAAAATACCTAAAAACGTACTACTTGTAATAGACGAAATAAATAGGGGTAATTCTGGGGCTATATTCGGCACAGTATTTCAGCTTTTAGACAGAGACTCTAATGGGTGGTCAAGTTATCCTATTGTTATTTCAGAGTTAGAATTTAAAGGCGGTCTAATCAAAGAAATGACATTCCAATATAAAACTTTCGTTGATACTAGCAACTCTAAACAGTCCAAAGAAGAGTATTTGTATTCTGGCAAGCAGATTACATCTGAAAAGTTTAATGAGTATCAAACTAACATTTTTCAGGAAATCAATTCAGAATCCTTTATCCAAGAACATAAAATCAAAACTCCTCCCAATCTTCACATTATTGCCACCATGAACACCTCCGACAATTCCATTTACTTCATGGATAATGCTTTCAAAAGAAGGTGGGATTGGGAGTTTGTGGATGTGGATGATGATGACCAACGAAAGTCAGTTTCTCATAGAAAAGTACTTTTACATGGAAGAGAAAAATGTACGTGGGTTGAGCTTGTTGGTAAGTTAAACGAGTACATACGCAGTAAACACAAAGACATACGGAAAATAGAAGACAAGCAAATCGGGTATCGTTTTATCAATGAGGAAACCATTACCGAAGAACATTTGAAAAACAAGCTGATGTTTTTCTTGTGGGATAGCGTTTTTAGCAACAACAAAAAGCCACTGGCTGATTTGTTGAAAGTAGACGAGAGTGAAATAGTCACTTTTGGACAGTTTACTCGCAGAGAACAGGTTGAAAACTTTGTTGATAAAATTCTGAACCGTTAGATGTTTGACCTCTCAAAAATAGATTTTAAAAGGACTGACGATGAACACGGACGAAGGCATTATTCCTTTGTAGGGATTCAACGTAGCCAATCCATACCCGACCGTTTGGAGTTTTGGCTTCCGTTGGGATTTGATGATTTTAACCCTACCAACAACTACGAAACAACCAAATCATTCTTTTTTAGGATGTATCGCACGTTCAAAGTTTATCTATCTCGAAAGGTAGAAGGCTTGAACGAAGAAGAACGAAAAACCGACCGTGACGGAATTTATGAGTTTGAAAATGGATTCAGTTTCGTCAATCAAAATCAAGAACAGACCGTATTTTACGGAAAACTCAATGCCCTTGATAAAATTTTGGAAGGCTATGACGAACTCAAAATATCATCTTTGGAGAAAAAGCAAGTTCGTAGCACCGACATAGATTACTCAAAGATTCACCGTTATCTGCACCAAGCCACCTATTTAGAAAATGACGTCATTTATTTAGACGAAATGACTATCGCAAAAAGTGTCTTGGTACAAAGCAGCCCGCCTATTCTTCAACTTTTTAGTTTTATTTACACTGAAATCAAGAAAGAGTTGGGTGAATTAGACACCGTCCCTGACAAAGCATTTGAGTTATCTGAGACTTTCAAAGAGCATCATTTACAACCAGATAGTAGCCTTTTTGATGAGATTACATTTGCTGAAACCTTGCAGGTATTAAGAATACAATTAGAAGACATCGAAAGCGAAACAGTTTATAAAGACGAAGATTTTTGGCATTTCTATGATGCCATAGAATCGTTTTTATATGGCGAGAAAACAAACGACACCGAAGGGGTTTTTTGGGGTATCAGCAACTTCTATGATGTTTGGGAGGATATGTGCCAAACGTATATGTTTCAAAGCTATTTGAAGCCACAAATTTTATTTGCTGATATTAACGGTAAATTGGCAACACGCACAGATTTAGGCTTACAACCTACATTAGAGGTAAATCCTTTTAAAATGGAAATTAACATAGGTTTTGCACCTAGATTTTTAAAACCTGATTTGGTGCTTACTTTGGGAGGAAAACTGAAAAATGAAACAGAGGTCTATTCAGTAAGACAATTGCCATATCCTAAACAAAATGAAAGAGCATTTAATGTTCAGTTACTTGATTATGACAATTTAAGGAATGAAAACAATGAAATTATCAGAGCCTATAACCGATTATTAACGACAGAGGATAATTTAAAGAAAGTTGGCAGTAAATTCAAGTACATGCTTGAAAATCATTTCTTAGAGTTTCAGAATATTGTTCAAACTTGGCTAAATAGTTTGTTTGATAATTGGTTGAAAAATGTAAAAATAATTGACTACAAATACATGAAAGAATCTGACTATCAAAATTATAGAGAATTTGTAGTTGATGAAAAAGGAGAGAATAAAATTAAAGCTGATATTCAGAAGCAGTTAATATACGAGTGGGCAATCCAGCAAAACATAGAAAATACTCAAACAGAAAGTGAGTTTTGGATTCCTTACTATTCAGAGAATATAGATTTTAAAGCATTAAAAAAGGTGTTAGATACCCCGAGTGAAGAGTTCAAAAAATCACAAATTAAGGTTTGCAAAATCAATTTTAACATCTTACAGCAACACTATGTCAGCCTTTATGCCGTATGATAAAGTATAACGCTTCCAACAATGTCATCAGCCCGTTTAACCCTATGTTGGCTCTTCATCCAAAGGTGCGTAAGGAGGTAAACGAGCGTTTTATTCAGCCTATTTTAGAGATATTCTTCAAGGATAAAAAGGGAGCGAGCAGCAAGACAGGTATCGAATATTTCGAGGCTTTGGATGTAGATAGGCTCAAAACCGAGATGGAGTTTCAGCAAGAAGAAAACTATGTACAGAACTATGTCTATGCGGAGTTAATTAAAGAAATAAGGAAAGACCAGAATGGGAAAATCATTTTCAAGCCAAGGTATTCAATTTCTTTTGATGAGGATTTGACGGATTATGAAAAGGGTATCAAAATAGACCCAAAGAGCTATCCATATAAAAAGATTTTCGGAGGTATAGAAAAAGAAGAAAAACAAATTAGATACGGTACTTTACGTCTTGGTGATGCCCCAATTCTTTATGTTATCTTCATTGATTTTCAGGAAGTTTTGAGGTTTATCAAGATGGGTATAAAGGTAAACTTCGACAATGAAACCGAATCTGTAAAAGTCATAGAAGCGCCCGAAACAAAAAAAGAGCGGCTTTTTGATACTGTCATTCAGCAAACTCAAAGAAAACTACGTGAAACCACTGATAGTTTAGCCAAAGAAACGCTAAAACAAGAATTAAATCGGTTAACCTACCTACGAGATGAACCACTGCAAGGCACAGCAGGTAAACTGCGAGTCAATTTAGCTTGGAATACAACTGATGATTTAGATTTACACATTGAAACACCAAATGGGGAAATTTTCTATGGCAATAAAGTAGTTGAAAATCAGGGTATAATCGGAGAACTGGACGTGGATCAAAATGCGAGCGGCGAGCTCACAAGTAATCCACAAGAAAATGTAAACTGGGATGGTATGCCGATTGGAGAGCATAAAATATCAGTTCACCTTTTCAAAAGTAGAGAAAAGGTAAAAATCCCATTTACTATTACCATTCTCAGTGAAAATGGAGATGGGCGGATTTATAATAGTTATGTAGAAGTTAATACTAAGTCTTTCTGTGATGTAGCATATTTTGAGAATCATAACAGTCTATTAACGTTTAAAGATTTGATTTAGCTACAAGAATTTGGCTTAAAAATTTTAGCGTTTTCTACAATTATATCTTTCTTCCCATGAAACAATTGCTTCGCTCCTACCCTTTTGAATGCTTTGTCGCCTTTGCCTGTCTGGTAGTCTTGGTTATTGAAACCATCAACGAACGCCTCTGGATGAACGACTTCAAGGTGTATTACTTTGCAGCTCAACACCTTATCGGCGACGGTCAAGTGTATGGGCAGCCGTTTGGATTAGGCTCTGGCTTTTTTAAGTACTCGCCTTTTGCTGCGCTGTGCTTTGTGCCTGTCAGCCAATTACCTTACGAAATCGCCAAGCATGTTCATTATGTGCTTAGTTCTGTGGCCACTATCTGCATGTTTTTGCTACTCAAGCAACTTTTTCGGGAGGCGTACAAAGCCGCCCCAAAGCAATTCAACTGGATGCTGGTAGGTATTCTGGCCGTTAATTCTCCACAATTGTTCCGAGAGTTGCATTTGGGTAACGTTAATATGATGTTGCTACTGCTCAACCTGCTAGCGTTGCTGCGGCTACCCAAGCAACCCTACGTTGCTGGTAGCTTGATAGGGCTTTGTTTATTATTTAAACCACATTTTGTACTACTGTTACCTCTACTGGTCCTGCATAAGCAAATCAAAGCCCTTGTGGCTTGTACTGCCGCCATTGGTGTAGGGCTACTGCTCCCTGCGGTCTTGATTGGCTGGTCTCAAAACCTACAGTTGCTGACAGAATGGATGCAGGCCATTCGGCAGCATAACGACTCGTTAGATAGTGCCCGTGATAACTTGGCCTATATTATTCAGTATTATACCGTACATAATCAATCTATCGACCTGTATAAGCAACTGGCTATTGGGGTATTGGCTGGGTTTATTCTATTAATGGGTATCGTTCGGTTTCGTCACTGGCAAATAGAGCGCAATGGTTCTTCAATTTTAGCTTGGCAACATCTTAAAATAGAGGCGTATATTTTATTAGCTTCTATTCCAACTTTACTCATTACCGACACTGAGCATTTTCTGCTGTCTATTCCGCTCATTACTTTTTTGGTACTAAATGCCCTCCACTACCGACTCAGGAAGCCACTCTATCTGCTTATGCTCTTTGTGGCCTTAGCTCTGTTTTGGGGTAGCGATTTCGTATCAGACAATGCCATGTTGGGCATGGGTAATGCCTTGCTACTTCTACTAATAGCTGGGCATGAGTCCTTATCTGAGCAGCTCTCATCGTCGTCGTAGGTAGTACAAAAAACGGCCTAGCAGCATGTAAAAAAGGTTTTGTTAACTAAACTTTAACATTTATTAACAAAATAATTGAGATAGACATGCAACATTTGCAGTGGCATTTGCATCCTATAGTCAGAATTCAAAAAACAAGCGACTGAAGTGACCAAAACACGGCTGTTACGTCAAAGTTTGAAAGCACCTCGTCGTTCGTCCTTGAATTTTACCGTTCATCAAGTTATTGTAAAAAATTCAGTACTTTGTATTGCATAGTACAAGACGAAACATATAACTTTGTATCGTCAAGTGAGGCAAAAACGGTTCAAGCCGATAAAATCGCAGTTCACGTCTGGAAATAAGCGGTTCGTCTAAAATGGTTTTGAATCCCTTGACGCAAACCTGAACTTTGACACAGCAAAAGCCAAATTCCATATATAAGCCATGAAAAAGTATTTCTTCATTTTGCTAACTTTCATCAGCATCAATGCCATGAGTATGGGTTTTCCAACCACAAACCCAACCCACAAAGCTCAAAAATGTATTGTCGCTGAAAATGCGAAATCTGTCAAGTCGTTTGCGGCATACGCCGAGTCAATTCCGCAGGAAGTCGCAACAAAGGAAGAGAAAAACAACAAGTCGGAGCTTTCTATCGTTCAAAAGATAACCAGCTTCCTCGCTGACTTTCTGAATATAGAAAGCACCGACTCTGATGAAAAAGAGGCCCCAAAGGGCTCAGTTGCCCAAGTGCAAAGCAACGATATTTTAAGTAAAAAGCGTGGGCTCATGATCGTTCTCATCAATGGAATCGCTTACTATATAGAAGAACGCAGCAAGTAATAAGCATAACGCTGGCCTTGAGCTGGCATAAAAGATTTTTAGAAATAAGTTTTGGTTAAGGGTGTGATTTTGTAGCGATACAAGCTTTGTATCGCTACATTTGTTTTTAGACCGTTTTACCCATGAACTATCTTTTTGTGTATGGTACTCTTCTGAGTGCGTATCAGCACTCGATGCACCAAGTTATTGCGCAACATGGAAAGCTACTGGGCGAGGGGCATTTTCAGGGCAGGCTGTATCGGATTAGCTATTACCCAGGGATGGTACCCTCCGCACACCCCAGCGACCAAGTCTGGGGCGAGGTATATGCACTACAAGACGCTGAAATTGTTTTTGAGTACTTAGACGACTACGAAGGCTATGACCCAGCCAATGAGTCCATGTCTGACTATATACGCAGAGAAGTTACTATTGACCTAACCCAAGACCAAACCCTACAAGCCTGGACTTACCTCTACAACCAACCTGTTGCTGCCTTAGAATGGATTGAATCTGGAAATTTTTTGAAGGGGTGATGTCTAACGTTTGTTATTGATTATTCTTAGGTTTCACTAAATGATCTACAGTTTACCACCATAAACCTAGCCGCTGTCTGGTTCGATGACCCAAACTTGGGTGCTACTTACAACTTACCAGACTCCTGCCTACACACTACTGCCTCCGCTCTCAATACAAATCATTCTTGACGGCGTACACAACCAAGCCAGCGGTGTTTTTGGCACCTACTTTTTCCATAATGCGCTGGCGATGACCATCTACTGTGCGTGGACTTAAAAACAGTTTTTCGGCGATTTCGGAGTTAGTAAAACCTTCGCAAATCAGCTTCAATATTTCAATTTCTCGCTCGCTCAAGTGTACGCTTGTGAGGGTCAGTTTATTGGCTTCTCGCTTGGTTGAGCGGTTGAGCAGGCGCCGGTGCATGACCTTGGTCAGAAACTCACCATAGTAATAGTCTTCTTCAAACACCATCCTGATGGCCTTTTCTACCTCGTCGGGGTCGGTGTCTTTGAGCAGGTAGCCATTGGCGCCAAGCTCCATCAAGTGCGTTACAAAATTATCTTCGTCGTGCATAGACAGTACCACTACTTTGACATGCGGATAATGCTGCTTGACATGCTCGGTCGCCTTGATTCCGTCCAGAATAGGCATCTGTAAATCCATCAAAATTACATCAGGCAAGTTGGTTTTGATGAGTTCGATGAGCTCTTGGCCATTGCCAGCCTCTAATATAATTTCAAGATAATCAGACTGTTGAAGGATTTTAGTCATCCCTTTCCGAAACAATACGTGGTCATCGGCAATAGCTACTCGTATTTTCTGAGACATAACAAGGGTTTCGTTTTGGCTTAGGTCAGGTCGGTTGAATAAATCGGTACTTCAATGATGGTATAAGAGCCCTTTCCTTTGGCTACATCATACACGGCTCGTCCACTGATAACGCTTAGTCGGCTCTCAATGTTTTTCAATCCCAGCCCTGTATTGGGTTGTTGGGTATCTTGCAGGTCAAAGCCTTGGCCATTGTCTTGTACGGTCAGCAACAAACGGCTGGGCTGCTTCATGAGCGAGAGTTCGATTTCGGTAGCGCCCGAATGCTTCAGGCTGTTATTGACAAGTTCTTGAGCAATCCGAAAAATAGCAAGTTCTATTTTGGTATCGAATCGTTCGGGTTTTTCGTCGTAGTTAAACCGCACGCTCACCCCTGTATGTTGGGTCATTTTGTGGGCAAATTCGTCGAGGGCGGCAATCAGTCCAAAGTTATCGAGTGTCGAAGGCAACAATTCTTTTGAAATCCGCCGTACGTTTTGGATGGCCTCGTCGAGCATCTCTTTAGTTTGCTGCACAAACACACTGGCTTTGGACTGTTCGTCGAGGTGCTTGGTAGCTTGCGTAAGATTCAGACGAGTAGCCGACAGCATGGTGCCGATGTCGTCGTGGAGGTCTGCGGCAATTCGGCGTCGTTCAGCTTCTTGCACCTGCAAGCTAGCCTCAAGTAGCTGTTTTTGGTAGGCTTCTTCCATGGCGTTGAGCTCTTCTCGCTGGCGAAGTTGCCGCTGATGATAATAGGCCATAAACATCACAACAAACACCGCCATGAGCAACATGGCCATGGTACCGATGATGATGAGTGTAGCCGAATTATCTGTCGAACCCATAGATAAGCGCTGTTCAAAATACTCACTCATGCTTTTTGAGGGATTGAAATTGCTCAACCATTTTTTTGTGTCCAAAAACGACTCCAACTAGCACCAAGCTCGAACTCGCAAACATGATAGCCGTACCGAATTGGACAACCCAAACAAAGTCATTGTTCATCTTGATAAGAGATTAATAAATAGACTATGCGTTCGTTGGTTTTCTATGAGTCCTAAGCATTTCACAACTACTTATTCTGACGTTCTGAACACAACAAACAACGTAGCCCTGTTACTGACAAACACTAACAAATCCTAATTAACAATCAGGCAGTTAGCCAATTTTTAATGACTTTAGTGGTTAGCAACAATCCATAACCGTGCGACGTGAGTAGCCAACACGGCTTTTTTTATTTAGGTGAATACGTATCTATTCTTACAAACTAGTTATCGTTCTTATTAGTTTTCTGTACGGTGGTTTTTCGTACTGAGCGCTACGTTTAATTCAACTTTTGAGGCGAGTGTATTTTCAAGTACTACAGAAGTTGGCCGGTATCTAAACTGATAATCGCTTTACCGCTTGCTGCTGAACATACTGCTTACTAAACACAAAAGCAATCAGCAAAAACAGATGGTAAATCGCACTCGCAACTCGATAAATAAACAACAACTGTATTTTGGAAACATCAAGACTGAATAATATTTGCTCTCCATAAAGGAAATAGAAAAAATTCCCTGCATAGTACAGCAAGATGCCTGCACTGACCCAAAACATCGGGAATTTGAGTAAACTAGAAGGCTGAGGTTGATGCACCAACTGATAAAAATACAACAACACCATCCCTATCACTACAAACGACGTAAACGTATGGGTATAGTTATTGAATCGTAAAAATTGTTCAATCTGAATAAATCGAATCAAAGAATCTAGTACCACTAAGGCTGTAAATGCTATGATGCCTCGCCGTATCCATTGATTGGGGAATAAGTGGTAATACACCAAACTAATCAAACAAAACTCGACCAAACTCTGCAGATTGATTACAAAATGGTTTTGAATATAAAACGCTGCCAACGCAACGGTGATAATTTCGCCTATGACTCGTACCCAAACTAGGTAATAAACTACTTGTAAACGATTTTGCAGATAGTGACTGCGCCAAATACCTACTCCCAATGAGCTTAACATAACAACATAATAGATGTAAAGCATCAAGGTAACAAACGAAGGCATTTTCATGTATTTAGATTATTCAATGGTTACACAGATTAGGAACAAGTACCCAATCTGTGTGCTAGCCAGCATTTTGGGTAATACTCAATCATAGTTCTCCTATTCTAAATTAGGTGGCCATCCACATTCGGGTGGGCATGGAGCAATGGTATTGTCGCCGCCATAGACTTCTTGTGTGTTTACATTTCCGCCTGTTTGTTGACTCGCCATCATAAGTTTGATTTCACCTTCGTGGTTACCCAAATAAATCCGAACGCCTTCGGTAGTGGGGTCGGCCAAGAGGGCTTCTAATAATTCACGTTTGGCTAAAAACGACGTGGTTTTGCCCAGTTTGCGGGCTTTGTGTTGCTTTGACCAAGTGACGGCTTGGTCTTTTGGCATTGGCTTGGGTTTATCGGGCATTGTTTATTAAAGTGATTAGGTACTGTAAAGGTGGTCATTTACTTTCTGGGCCAACATACCACATGCCTAGAGCAACGAGCAGATGAAACGGAATATTCACGTAATGATTAATATCCCAAAGCCAATTGACTTCTTTGAAATGCTCGGGACTCAGGATGTATTCGATGCTGAGATATACAAAAAACACGCCAGCAAAATAAAGCAACATGCCAACAGTAATCAAAAACATAGGGTGTCGGGAAAGACTTGTCTGCAAAATATTGCGCATGAGCTGATAAAGATACAGCATGGCAATCCAAATCAAGAAAAAACTTTCGAGCCCCATTACTTGGCTGTTCCAATGGCTGGGTGCACTTACATAGTGATACAACGCAAAAGGCAAGAAGACTACACTCATCACTATCAACAACTTACGCACATTGACCGACTCTAAAAACTGATAATAAAAGCGGCTCAAACAAGCAAATTCGGCGATAGTTTGAATATTGTAAATAACTGGAGGGGGAAACAGCTCTTGCTGATGATTACTATGGCTACTATAAAAAATATTGATAGCACCCAAGCCCTCAACGAAGGCGGTAATCCAAAGATAGACACACAGCCACACGTAGGCGTGTCGCAAGTATTGAAACCGCCACACGCCCATTAGTGCAGGTAAAAAAATACTGCTAATGGATATGAACGTTAAAATGGGCATAGGTCCAGAACCTTATTATACGTCACCCCAAGGAGGAGGACAAGCGCCGCCTTTGTCGGCCAAGTTGTCGCTACCTACACTACCACCTGATGTCCCTGTATTACTTACCAACTCAGCCGAGCTAATAGTTGGAATCGGAATCCGAACCTTATTGCCAGCAGCAGGGGCCAGAATCAGCTGGAGTTTTCCTTTTTCCATCCCAAAATAAATCTTCAGATAGGCACAGTTTTCGGCTTCTTGCAGCAGGTTGATGACAAAATCTTTGTCAAACACATAGGCTTCAGGTTGTGGTCCAGCTATGTGTTCACTCGCAAAAGCCTCAAACGCACGCTTCATCTGTTGGGCTTTTTTGAGCGGAATTAAGCCGCCATACGATTTTGGTGTAGTAGATTTAGAGTTCATCGAAAAATAAAAGTTGAAAGCCTGACAATAATTAGGTGTGTTTTGATGTTAATATTAATGAAAAGAAATCAAGAATTCCAATTTTGGTTGTAAAATACACGCCAGCAAAAACATTGTAACCCACTGACTATGAGTTGATTATTACTATTGTTTCAAGAATGAGTCATTGTAAATTGAGTAGAAAAGCGTATCAGATTAGGTAAAAACACCTGTTTTGCAAATCAGGTACTTTTACTCTACGAATACTGAATTAATTGGCTTGATTTTTGAGCATATATAGTTTATTTTCCAACCATTAATCCTGTGAAAACCATGTTTAGAACCATTGCATTGATTGGGCTGGCTATGATTGCTTCGGGCGTATTGATGTCTTTCAAAAAACCAAAGCACGACGACCGTCGTCTTGGCATCTAAGCCGACTATGACAAGCCATTGTTTACTGTTTCTTCGGTGTGTACGGTCTTGCTAAGACCCAAGTTTTCTACTATCGTTGCTCCAATAGTTTGAATATTTTTTGTTGACTCTCGGGGTCATTCACATTCCATAATTCGTCTTCATGAGGCGGTAAGATTTTCTTGATTATCAGCTGGTTCAGCAGGTGTTTGGGCGAATAGGCTTTCGCTTCAATAGCCTGCTGAACGTGTGCATAGCAGGCTGGTTCCCAAATACTTATCAAGGGTTCAATCTGCCCGTCATCGGCATGGTAGTAAACCGTGGCATAACAGCTAGCATCTCGACTTTCGGCCAAATGTTGTACTCCTAGCTGGCTCAACAAAGGCACATCGCAGGCCACTACCAACCACGCTTCGGTAGGGTAGCGCCGCATGGCCGACCAAATACCACCCAAGGGTCCAAGCTCAGGAAATTCGTCAAGGAGGATAGAACTTGTCTGTTTGGAAGAATCTTGCTGGGCATTTAACGATACAAACACTTCGACACAAAAAGGAGTCAACAAATCTACCAAGTGCTCCCGCTGTGGTTTGCCGTGATAGGTAATCAGCCCTTTGTCTTCGCCCATGCGAATACTCTGCCCTCCGGCTAACACAAGCCCATAAAGTGGTGGCGTTGGGGTCATGGGGAGAAGGAATTGGTTACTGGCGATGGGGGTAATACTTCTTGTTTTTGAGGTCTAGGCTCTTAAATGTTCCACTTCTATGAGCCTTCGCTTGAGAAGAAGTGGAACATTATATGCCAAACTAGGTAAATTAAGGTTCTCTTTATTGCTCGTTCTACAAAGCATGAAAATCGCTTTTGCCTCCTGTTTTTTGTATTAAGCGAGTTTCTTTGATGACTATCTCGTGCGAAAATGCCTTGCACATATCATAAATAGTCAGCGCCGCAATACTGGCACCCGTGAGTGCTTCCATTTCAACGCCCGTCTTGGCCGATAGCGAGCATGTGCACTCTATTTGTACTTCATTACCA
The DNA here is from genome assembly GCA_046329195.1 of Spirosomataceae bacterium. Taxonomy (GTDB): domain Bacteria; phylum Bacteroidota; class Bacteroidia; order Cytophagales; family Spirosomataceae; genus JAXLVB01. Next base: position 2,598,928 of record JAXLVB010000002.1, read on the forward strand.
TTGACTTCAATCGTAAACTTACAACTATCCAGCCCCAAGGGATGGCAAAGCGGAATGAGTTCTGATGTTTTTTTGGCACCCATTGTTCCCGCAATAATAGCGGTCTGAAATACCGGCCCTTTCTTGGTCTGGATGTCGCCTTGCTGTAGATGCGCCATGATTTCGTCAGACAACACCACCACGCTGCGAGCTATGGCAGTTCGTTTGGTAATGGCCTTCTCCGAAACGTCCACCATCGAGGGGTTGTTTTGGGCATCTACATGCGAAAATGTCTTTTGCATTTCAATTCGTGTTTTTAATACAACAAACGCAGCGGCGCATTACGCCCTTGTTTTAAAATCCATGTTGAAATTCCTGTCCAACTTCAATAACCAGTTACTAATGCCTAACTCCGAGTCTCCTACCTCATCTCGGCCCTGGAGGGCAATGCTTCAACAGATATTCGGTGAATAATTTACGCAAGTGAGCGTTTGTACCTGGGCCTTCTGAAATACCGTGGGTACGATTGGGATAAGCCATCATCTGAAACTGCTTTCCTTGCTTAATCAACTCATTGATAAGGGCTTCGGCATTTTGGTAGTGTACGTTATCGTCGCCAGTGCCGTGAATATAGAGCAAGTTGCCTTTCAGGTTTTTGGCATAGGTAATGGGTGAGCCTTTGATGAAATCTTCTTTGTTTTCTTGAGGCAGTCCCATGTAGCGTTCTTGATAAATGTTGTCGTAATACAACTGATTGGCCACTGCTGCTACCGAGATACCCGTTTTGTAGATGTCAGGATATTGAAACAATAGGTTGAGCGTCATTGACCCTCCCCCACTCCAACCGTGCACGGCAATACGCTCGGAGTCCACAAATTTCCACTTCAAAATCTCTTTGGCTGCCATCGCTTGGTCACGGGCATTGATGATACCAATATTGCGATAAATACTCTTGCGCCACTTGGCACCTTTGGGGGCGGGCGTACCTCGGTTATCAAGCGACATGTAGATATAGCCCGCCTCGGCCATATCGCCCTCAAAAAGGCGGTTTCCACCCACTCCGTAAGTATCTCGAACGGTGGCAGAGGCTGGTTCGCCATATACCATAAATACAACGGGGTATTTTTTGGTCGAATCAAAATTGACAGGTTTCACCATCCAGCCATCCATCGTAACGCCGTCGGCAGTAGTTACCTGAAAAAACTCAGTGTTGACTTTCCGGCGAGGGGTGTTTGGTTTGCTTGGTTCACCTATCGTTTGGTGGTCGGGTAGGCTCACCATCTCTTGCACGGGTGGTGTAGTAGAGCTTGAGTACGAATGCCGTGCCCAGCGGCCATTCGGTGAAATATCATACGAATGTGTACCTTTTTGAGAAGCAGGCGTCAGGCGTTCAGCAGGGCTTTGTCCGTTTAGTGCCACTCGGTAAAGGTAGCTTTGGGTGGCGTTTTGGGGCGAAGCCGCAAAGTAAACCGTACCTGCTTGCTCATCCACCTGATAGACCTCCATCACGTCGTAATCGCCTTTGGTGATAAGGGTTTCTGAGCCTTCGGGCGTGAGGCGATACAAATGCCGCCAGCCGTCTTTTTCGCTCAAAAACAAGAAAGCCTTGCCGTTTTCGATCCAATGCCAATTTTCCATGTCGCCTTTCCACCAATGCGACTGTACGTCCACCCAGGCTTCGCTGGTTTCGGAGGCGATTTCTTTGACAGTACCCGCCTTCACGTTGCACCAAAACAACTTGGATTGGTTCTGATGACGGTTTAGCTGCTGTAGCATAATAGCAGAGCCTGCCCATTCCATCTTGGGAATATAATGCTGGCGAGCGTCGCCCGGCACATTGAGCCACGTGGTTTTGGCAGAGGCCACATCTACCACTCCAATTTTGCAAGCCGAAGGTGGCTCACCTACCTTGGGATACTCAACGGGTACAGTAAACGAGTACAGCGAATCGGTATTGTTAATCATCAAAAAATACTTGGTTCCACGGGCGTCAATTTGCCAATAAGCAATGCTTTTGCTATCGTTGCTCCAGCGAAAACCATCTCGGCAGTCAAACTCTTCTTCATACACCCAGTCGAAGGTGCCATTGATAATTTTGTCGGTACCGTCAGTGGTCAAAGGTTTGATTTTGTGCGTACTAAGGTCTTCTGCATACAAGTTGTGCTTATAGACATAAGCTGCTTTGGTGCCATCGGGCGATACTTTAGCAAACATCAACGATGACTCGGCAAAAGTACCTCCCAGCTTATCAAGGCGGCCTGTCGTGACATCCAATACCCAATAGTCGCCACGGGTAGCGTATCGCCATACTCGTTGGGGATTGGTGTAAATCAGAAGTTTCTTGGCATCTGCCGAAAACTCATAGGCCGTTGGTAACAAGGCTTTGCTTTGGCCAGCAGGAATCAGCTTTTCGCTGGCAACCAGCGTAGTTTTTTGTCCGGTTTTGACATCAATCTGCACAATACTTCCGCCTTCTATTCGCTGATAAGCGTTTCCGTCGGCACTCCAGTGTAAACCTCGGCTATCGGTTACCGAAAGGGGTGACGTTAGGGGTTGGGCAAAAAGGGATTTGCCGAGGAAGGCCCAAAGCAAAACGGACCAAGTAGTTAGTTTCATTGAAATTGAAGTTAGGTATCACGCCAAATATAGCCAAAATCGGTTACACATGCCAAGGATACCCTATCTTTGCCGAACTATTCGGGACATTCCTTGTGTTGGTCTTATATGGAAACGCAATTCTTCGACGTACTTATTATTGGTGGTGGGCCTATAGGATTGGCCTGTGGACTAGAAGCCAAGCAAGCAGGGCTAAGCTATGTTATTTTAGAAAAAGGCTGTTTGGTCAATTCGTTGTATAACTACCCTGCCAACATGACTTTTTTCTCTACCTCAGAGCGCTTAGAAATCGGCGGAATCCCCTTTGTGTCAAACAACGCCAAGCCGACCCGAGCCGAAGCATTGGAATACTACCGCCGTGTAGCGATGTCGAAGCAGCTGAATATCAAGCTATTTGAACCTGTAGAATCTGTCAAACGAAGCGATAGCGATTCGGCTGTTGTCTATGAAATTACCACCAATAAAGCCACGTATCGAGCGGCCAATGTGGTGGTGGCTACGGGTTTTTACGACATTCCAGTCTTGCTCAATGTACCCGGCGAAAACCTACCCAAGGTAACGCATTATTACAAAGACCCGCATTTTTATGCTGGCCAAAAAGTGTTGGTGGTGGGTGCCAACAACTCAGCGGTTGATGCTGCTCTCGAAACCTGGCGCAAAGGTGCCGACGTGACGATGGTGATTCGGGAGGCCGAAGTGGGCACACGAGTCAAATACTGGGTACGCCCCGACATCGTGAACCGAATTGCGGAAGGCTCTATTCACGCTTATTTCCATGCTGCCGTCAAAGAAATCCATCCGTATTCGGTTGATATTCAAACTCCTGAAGGGGTAGTGAGTATCGAAAACGACTGGGTGATTGCCATGACAGGATACCAACCACACTTCGATTTTTTACGAAAAATCGGCATCCAACTCTCGGCAGACGAAAAACTATACCCAAGCTACAATGCTGCTACGCAAGAGAGCAACTTACCGCATATTTACCTAGCCGGTGTCGTGTGCGGAGGCATGGACACGCACGTGTGGTTTATCGAAAATTCACGGGTTCATGCCGAGACGATTATCGCTCGAATTGTACAAGAAAAAAAATAAATCACTGATAATCATTATCCTACTCCTTCAAAGCCAAATATTCTACTACTAACGCCCAGTTGTAGGCTTCGCACGTCCAGCGCAGATGCGTGAAGGGTAAGGGGGCTAACTGCTGATACACAAACGGCTGCTCAAACGCCGTCAACAAGCCTGCAATGAAGAAATAAAAATCGTCGAATTGAGCTGTTTTGAGTGGTTGGGGAAGGTTGATAGCTGGTGCTGGTTCGCCCAATCGTAACAAGGAGGTGCATAGTACCAACTGGTCCATCCAGCCGATGGGCTGCTGCAATAATTCGTTGGCGTCTTGGATTAGTACCGCTCTACATGGCTCGATGGCTGGTAGTGGAAACGCCGCCAATAATCTACTCACATGGTAAATAATGGGCACTGTGCGGGGATACTGATGGGCTACCTGAAAAGGATGCGTACGATGCTTGCCCGACACAATCACTTCCCGAATATAAGTCAACGAATCCATGTCGTGCTGGTTGAGGGGCAAGTCAAACGAGCACAGGCAATACAACAAATTGGACAACACACAAACATCAAACTCGATGTACATGTTCTTTCCAAACCACGTGGAATAGGCTTTTAAGTGACGAAATTCCGGAAAAGTATTCCGAATCTGCTTACCCTGTGCCAAATTGCAATGCTGTTGGAGTTTTTGATGCAACCATTGGGCATCGGCTTGGGTATGAGGCTGAGTCAGATAGATAAAGGCCGTGTCGTCCACGTCGTCTGGGATCCGAAAATGCTCAAAATGCCGCATGATATAGCCATGCGGGAAGTGCTGGGAGGGCTTTGTCTGAAAAAAATTGTACGTCAGCAAGCCGTCTTTGTTCTGAAAAGCAGGGTAATTCTGAATAGCTTTTTGATGAATTAGCTCGACCAGTAGCTGAGAATCAGCGGAAAGCAACGGCTTAATTTTGAGCAAGGTAAACACCGTAATTGCCGTAAAAAAGATATTGGTGTCAGGCCGCCGATAGCCCCACTGAGGATTCTCCCGATACGACGCAAACACGCCCTCAGGAAAGTACCGACGCTCTGCCGAATCTTGCAGCTGTGCAATATGTTGAACAACGGAGTCTATCATCAAACGTACACGTGTTGTGTTTCAAAACTACACATAAGGGCGTGGAAGTGGGTGCTTTGGATTAAAAAAATTGTGGTTCAACTGTAATTTATACAGAAATTGTCCGTGAGGACACGGACAATGGCGGTTGCTGTAGCGTGTGTCTCACCCGTAGTGGAACTAAGGCAACCTTCATCCCGTGTAAATCAACGAAGAAACAAAATTGTAAAAACTAACCGTATGTCGAGCCATCATATTGTCAGAGAAGACCAAGAGCCAGCCTTAGTTATTGCCAACGGCGAACGTTGCAGTACCGAACTCTTGGGGCAACTGCTGGAGTGGAGTCCCTTTGTAGTGGTGCTTGATGGCGCTATTCACCGAGTGCGGCAGTTAGGCATCAAGGTAGATGCCTTGCTGGGTGATTTTGACCGAAATGAGCTTGATTTCAAAGAAATTATGGCCGAGCAACACCCCATAGAGATTGTGCACACACCCGACCAAGACAAAACAGATTTAGAAAAAGCTTTTGATTTTTTGATAGAGCGAGGACACAAGGCCGTCAACGTGGTGTGGGCAACTGGCCGCCGTGCCGACCATTCGATCACCAACATGACCAACTTGGTGCGGTATCGTCAGGTACTCAAACCCGTCATGTACGACGACTACTCGAAGATTTTCCCCTTGCCCAATCACTACGAAAAATGGTACACTCAAGGCACTCCGCTCTCGTTGATTCCCGTGGGTACGGTAACGGGAATCGTCACGCAGGGTCTGGTCTATAACTTAACCGACGAATCCTTGATACTAGGCTATCGGGCAGGCAATAGCAACGAAGCTGCCCACGATGGTTTTGTACGCATCAGCTACCAAACCGGCGACTTGTTGATGATGGAGTGTTGGGATTGACCCTCCGCACCAATCCTACATTGCAGTTTGAATAAGTATCGCTTCATAAGGGCGAAGTCTGTTCTTACCCAAATTCATATAATTGCTAATCAATACGTTAGGCCATAAAACAGGTACGGGCAACGGTTGTTCTTGATTGGTAAAGTTGCACAGTACCACTATACTTTGCTCCTCTCCTACTCTCTTAAACGCCCACACGGAATTGTCGGTAGGGAGTAAGTCTTCATACGTTCCATAAAGCAAGGTCGGGGTCTCTTTCCGTAGGGCAATCAACTGTTTATAATAATTCAGAATAGAGTGCGGCTGGGCTTGTTGTGCGCTTACGTTGATGGTAGTGTAGTTGGGGTTTACCTTCAGCCAAGTGGTGTCGGCAGCCGAAAATCCTGCGTTCTTTTCGGCATTCCATTGCATGGGTGTGCGGGCGTGATCTCGGGCTATTTGATTGACGGCTTTCAAAAACTGCTCTTCGGTACAATTCCCTTGCCGCACCAATGCGTCGTAGGCGTTTACTACCTGCACATCATTAAGTTCGGATACATGCTCAAAAGGGTAATTGGTCATCCCTATTTCATCGCCTTGGTAAAGGTAGGGCGTGCCTCTCAAGGTAAGCAAGAGGGTAGCCAGCATGGTGGCCGACTCATAATGATACTGCTGTGCATTGCCAAAGCGGCTGAGCATCCGAGGGTTATCGTGGTTACCAAAGTAAACGGTGTTCCAACCATCGTGGGCTAAGGCTTTGTCCCATTTCTCAACAATTGCCTTCAGTTCGACCAATGTCCATTCGGGCTTGGGCTGGGCAAAACACGGCTCTTCTCGTGGCACAGCGTGGTCAAAATGGTAAATCATCTGCAACTCCTTTCGGTGCTCGCCTACGTAGTCGAGTGCTTGCTGACTGCTCACACCAAAAGCTTCGCCTACCGACATACAATCGTACTTTGAGAGTACTTGAGCATTCATTTCCTGCAAAAACTCATGTACACGTGGCCCATTGGCATAGTAGCTGAGATCGCCAAATCGGTCAGCTGGAAAACTGGCAAAAGCAGGGTCTTTTGAAATGAGCGAAATCACATCCATCCTGAAACCATCTACCCCTTTATCTAACCAAAAGCGCATCATTTGGTAAATTTCTTGCCGCAATTGCTCATTTTCCCAGTTCAAATCAGGCTGCTTTTTAGCAAATAGGTGGAGGTAGTATTCTTGTGTATGGGAGTCAAACTCCCACGCCGAACCACTAAAAAACGAAATCCAATCGTTAGGAATCTCTTTTTTCCAACTATAATAGTGACGGTAGGGGTTATCGGTTGACTGCCGGGCTGCTTGAAACCAACGGTGTTCGTCAGACGAATGGTTGACTACCAAATCAATGATGAGTTTCAGCCCCAAACGGTGGGCAGTATCGAGCATTTCATCAAAATCAGCCATGGTTCCAAACTCTTCCATGATGTTTTCATAGTCCGAAATATCATAGCCGTTATCTGTATTGGGCGATTGGTAGTGTGGGCTAAGCCAAATCACATCAATCCCAAGCTCTTGTAAATACGGAAGTCTGGAGGTAATCCCTTGTAAATCGCCAATGCCATCAGCATTAGAATCTTGAAAACTCCGAGGGTAAATTTGGTAAACAACCGCTTCTTTCCACCAGTTTTTCTGCATGGTTGCGTCAAAATTTAATCAAAGATATTGTAGAATTAAGTAATAAGACAGATTTAAACCACCGCAGGGGCAGCCCCACAGACATATAGTAAACATAGAATTTAATTTGCTGAACATCAATCAACTATGTGTTCTATGTTCCTATGTGGTTGACTAAAATAATTTTGTCCCATTACTTATATAAAAAAAGGGGGATACCCCCCCTTCTTAATGCAGTGTGCTGCGATTAGCGCAACATTTCATCAAAGTTGATCGAGACATAGTACAAGCCACCAATCTGTGCCAGACCATATCCTTGCGAATAGTATTGGTTAAAGATGTTAGAACCTCCCACTTTGACTACACTCTTAATGCTTGGCACTTTGAGCGACACAGAGGCGTCAACAGAGTTCCACGAAGGTAACCAAGTGTCGCCTTGGGTTGTGCCTTGTTCTACCCACATTTTATCGGTCCAGCGGTATGAAACTGTAAAGCCAAGCCGTTTGGTCACTTTGGGGTTGGCAATTGAAATATTATACCGGTTTTCGGGCGAGATAAAGAAGTTACGACCCACTTGAGCCACTTCAGCATTACTCATTTTACGTTTCACAATTTCATCCCCAAACGCATCCTTCAAGGTATTTCCGGCGGCATCTTTGGGTGTAATAGTACCTACCTGATTGGCATAGTTGGCGCTTAGCGTGTAGCCTTTGCCTAACCCGTATTCAAGACCCAAACCCCAGCCGTTAACATAAATCTGGTTGAAGTTATTAGAGTTCACTTGGTAGGTAGTAGAGCTGGCAGCTTGCTTGAGGTCATCGGTGCTGCCTACTGTTTTGGCCTGAATGTAGTTTTGGGTAGCAATAAAGTCGTTGTAAGTGCTGTTAAAATAAAAAGCATCTACATACAGCTTGTTGGCAATCAGCGTCTTGTAGCCCAATTCCCACGTTTTTATTTTCTCTGTCGTAAAATTATCAGGATTCGGGTTGTATTTCACTAAGTCTGCGGTATTTCCAGAGGTTCTGAATTTGTTGACAGAAGCTTCTGTATAAATCGGATTGCTATATACATTGGCTCCTTCTAAGGCTGCCTGCGAGCCACCCACTTCGCCTGTTTTGCCATCGGCTAGCAACTGGTTGGGCGATGGGTTACGGAACGCCGACTGCCACGAAGCTCTAAAATTATGCACCCCTACACTCAACACCGCCGAAGCTCTAGGCGTAAACCCGCCTTTGAAGTACTGGTTTTTGTCATAGCGAATGGCCACTACGGGTCTGAGAGAGGCGTTTTCGCTTAGTTTGAGTGTAGGCGATGCCTGTACATACCAGCCGTATTCGTTGATGGTAAACTCGCTTCCGTCTCGTTTGGTCGGGAAGATGGTTCCATTGGTAAGCATACTATACCGTCTGAACGACGCCCCTGTGATTACCTCTATGTTTTTGGGTAAAAGTTTCTTAAAATTATACATCCCCTCGGTGTGAAACATCGAAGAATTATCGGCAAAGCGTACGCCATTGATGGCTGCTCCAGCGCTGGTTTTTAGGGTAGTGGCTACGTTGTTGTAGGTGCCGATGAGTTCGTCTCTGATACGGTTGAACTCTGTAGAGCCCGCCAGTGGCTTGCCTGCATCAGCGGCGGCACGTGCGGCGGCAATATCGCCTGTAAAGGCTTTCCCAAAATCAGCGCCCCAAGTAGTAGAAACCTTCCATACCGAAAGCAGTCGGGCTGCCAAGTTGCCAAGGTTATAGCCTTCGGCAGTTTGGCTAGTGTTATAGGCACGCACAAAAAACTCATCGCCCAAGATTTCGGCTCTGAATTGATTACGGCTGTAATTAGGAAAATACTCTCTGAAACCCGCCGTCCGAATCATGTTGCCATTTCCGTAGTACCAGCCAACGCTAGCTTGAATCTTGTCGGTGAGTTTGTAATACAATGAGATGTTGGCTCTATTGCTAAACACTTCGCCGCCGTTTTGCAACAGTTCGAGCTCTGTGTAGCCAGTACGGGTTACGGTTTTGCCAGCAAGGCTTGTATTAGCAAAATTGGCAGGAAACGAAAATGCCCCTCCGTTGTTAAAATCATCTCCATAAATATTCACTCCGTCATACCCCAAGTTGGTGGCGGGGTTATTGTTCGGGATGTAGCCAATGCTGGTGGTTTTGCTTGCATTATCAGCAACAAAGAAACCGGGGCGACCTCTGTGCATACGATCAGAATAGTCATCGGCAATAAAATCGGTGCCTTTGAGGCGTTGGAAATTTACTTTAACTGCAAACCGATTACCGATTTGCTTGGCATAACGCAGGGCAATATCAGAATACAGCTGTGAATTGATGTAGGATTTTCCGACGTTGTTAACGCCCATTTTGAGTTGGGCAGTAAGACCTTGAAACTCAAAAGGTGACTTTGACTTGGTCAACATAATGCCTTGAAGTGCATCAGGACCATATAACGCCGACGACGCCCCTGGCAGAATTTCGATGCTCTCGATATCGATGTCTGAAATCCCAGCCACGTTTCCAAAACCAAAGCCCAAGCCTGGCGAACGGTTGTCCATACCATCGGTGAGTTGTACAAAGCGGTTGTTGTTGTTCGCCCCAAAACCACGGAGGTTTACTGACTTAAACCCTAAGCTTTGGGTGAGCAAGTCAACTCCTTTGAGCGACTGCAACGAAAAGTAAACATCTGAAGCCGGCGATTGAGCCAACTGTTTGGCACCCAGTTTTTCAACCGTGACTGGAGCCTTTACTATACTTTCTTCTACCCGGTTACCGGTCACGGTCACTTCCTGAAGCGTTCCGTTTTCTTCGTCCATCTCTATGGTTAATTCCGAGGCAGCACTCACTTCGACTTCTTTTTTCACAAAACCGATACTGGTGATTCGTATGGTAAAAGGGGTAGCTGGCACCTTAAGTGTAAACTTTCCTTCGGTGTTAGTCACTGTACCTATTACAGTACCTTTAACCAGAACGCTAGCTCCAATAATGGGCGTTTTGTCTGTAGCACTTTTGATGGTACCTGACAGTTGGGTTTGGGCTATTACTTGCAAACTTGCCAAAAGAAATAGCATCAGAACGGTAGTTTTTCGCATGGGTCGTTGAAAAGCGTTTAGTTAACAGGTACCTCTAACCAACCAACCTACATAGTCCTACTAGCATCCCGAATTGTGGGAAGTGGTAGAATTTTGGGTATCGAGTAAGAGGTAGTAGTTAGGTTAAATCTTTAAAAATTGAGGTTTATTAGAATCATACAAGTTAATACACAAAAAACACTATTTTTGTTTATCTATACAAATATTATTTAATAATAGTCCATAACATTTAGTAATAGAACCGTATGAAGTACCAATCAATAACATATCAATTTAATAGAATAACTATATTATATAGGCTTAAATCTACCCTTGGAATTTTCATTTTGAACTAACATCTTAGCCCTTTCTCTCTTGATATTACTTTGAAGCCTACGCTAGAATAACAAAAAGTAATCTAAGATAATTTTTTTCAATTTGACACGGTAGTACAGCTCCCAGTATCTTTACCGCACGATGATACTCAAAATTGTACTATATTTTCTTGGATTAGTTTTATGTTGCTTTTCTTTTGTTAGTTCAAGTCTAGCTTTACTGCTTGGGTTTGTATTAAACATCTTGGTAGAAAATCCACTCAACAAATGGGCAGGTAGCCTCAGCAATTATCTACTCAAAGTTTCGGTGATGGGCCTCGGGTTTGGCATTGATATTCAGGTTCTTTTGAATACTGGGAGAGACAATATTTTCATTACGACGGCATTTGTAGTGGGCACGCTAGTCGTGGGGTTATGGATAGGCAAGCTCTTACAAATGGAACGCATCACTACCATTTTGATTAGTGTCGGCACAGCCATTTGTGGCGGTAGTGCAATTGCGGCTGTTGGTTCAATTCTAAAAGCTAATGCCAGCCAATTGAGTGTTGCCACAGGAACTGTTTTTTTGCTAAATGCCTTTGCATTGTTTATTTTTCCGGTGCTAGGCCATTACTTTGACCTGAGCCAAGAGCAGTTTGGCGCATGGGCCGCTATTGCCATCCACGACACCAGTTCGGTAGTGGGCGCAGCGTCTAAGTATGGCGAAAACGCCCTACACATTGCCTCGGTGACCAAAATGCTACGTATTCTTTGGATTATACCTGTATCGCTTTTATTGGTGTTTGGTTTCAGAGAAAATCGAGAGTCTTTCAAAATACCCATGTTTATTATTGGATTTTTGGTAGCTTCACTTTTGCATAGCTTTTTTAACGAATTTGCCACCGTTTACCAAATCCTTTATAAAATTGCAAAACAAGGCTTGGTGTTGAGTCTATTCGTAATTGGTAGTACCATTTCTACCGAATCTATCCAAAAGATTGGTAGTAAAACATTGCTTCAGGCTGTGTTACTTTGGGTCTTGGTTTGTATCATTTCTTTGCTTTATACCAACTACTTTCTTTAGTGTTTATGAAACGTCGGCAATTTGTTAAAAACAGCAGCTTAGCTACACTGAGTACCCTAGTTGGTGCACAAATCGTTTATGGCAATCACATGCCTGAGCATTACATCCCACTCGCCCTTGAAGATGAGTTTCCTACTTGGAAAAGTGCCGAACTTTTGGTACTCAATAATAAGCCGTGGAATGTAGAAACACCCGTACATTTGTTAGACGACGACGTTACGCCCGTCGAAAAAATGTTTGTCCGCAACAACGGAACTACCCCAACTGACACGATTGATAGCAAGCAATGGACACTGACCATTGACGGAGAATCGGTGAACTCTACTAAATCGTTTACACTCGAACAACTTAAAAACCAATTTAAACCTTATACCTATCAGCTTGTTTTGGAATGTGGCGGTAACGGGCGCTCTGGTTTTTTTCCTCAAACCTCTGGGAATCAATGGGAACAAGGCGCCGTAAGCTGTGCCGAATGGACAGGCGTAAGGCTCAAAGATATATTGAACAACGTAGGTCTAAAATCCGATGCGGTATATATTGGCTATTATGGCAAAGACATCCATCCGAGTGGAGACCCTAGCAAAGTAGTGATTTCGAGAGGCGTACCGATTGCTAAAGCGCTTGAAAACGAAACACTTCTTGCTTGGGCTGTCAACGGCAAAGACATCCCACTTATCCACGGTTTTCCGCTACGATTGGTAGTAGGAGGTTATCCGGCCTCGGTGTCGGGCAAGTGGGTTCATCGCATTTCGGTTCGGAACAAAGTACACGATGGCGCCAAGATGGACGGCCACAGTTACAAAATACCTAGACATCCGATTCAGCCAGGAGAAAAATTAGCCGAAACCGAAGAAAACTTCAAAATCATCGAAAATATGCCTGTCAAATCCATCATTACCTACCCCAAAATCGGTGCTATGGTCTCTTTGGATAAGCCCTTACCCATTAGAGGAAAAGCATGGAGTGGGTTTGGCGAGGTAGTGGAGGTGAGCTATTCGATTGATTTTGGAACCACTTGGCACAAAGCACAACTCGAAAAGCCTCGCAACCGCTGGGCTTGGCAAAAATGGGAAGCTAAGATTCAGCTGCCCACTCTAGGGTATTATGAGGTGTGGGCAAAAGCCACTGATAGCACGGGTAAAACTCAGCCGATGGTAGTACCTGCCTGGAACCCAGGTGGCTATCTAAATAATTCTTGTTTTCGGATTGCCGTAAAAGCCATATAACATGAAAACCATTTGCGCTGGCCTACTCCTCTTGCTGGCAATCAGCACCTTGGGGCAGCCTAAACCCAAAAAAGCTTCACCTACCAAGACAGCCCCTGTCGGTATTTCTACTGGGCAGTCGGCAAGCCTAGATAGTTTGGACAAAGAAACTGGCTTGACCAACGACAACAACCTGATGCTTGTGAAAGCGCATTGTACGCCCTGCCACTCGTCTAAACTGATTTTGCAGCATCGGTTTAGCCGAGAAGGGTGGAAAGACAAGATTCGCTGGATGCAAAAAAATCATAAGCTTTGGGACTTGGGTGAATCTGAAAGTTTGGTACTGGATTACCTCGAAAAATACTATTCAAAAACGACCTACGTTTCGCTATCGCTCCGAAGACAGCGAGAACTCAAAGCATTCATTTGGTATAAATTGTAAAATTCAACATTCTGCTATGATAAACGAGCCTATCACATCGGTTGAAATAAGAACCGAAAAACGGATTTGTGAAATCGCATGGTTTGATGACCTTTGTGGTGGCGATACCGCCTATTTGGGTACGATAGATGGCAGCCGCAGAAGCAACTACCAGCACTGTGGCGATATTATCAAAACAGCCGACGCCTTGGGTTACAACAACATTCTTTTGCCTACCTCGTATGTGGTGGGGCAAGAAGTGCTGCCTTTTGCATCGGCAATGGCTCCACAGGTAAAAAACATCAATATGCTCACGGCCATTCGGACTGGCGAAATCCACCCGCCGATGTTGGCAAGGCATATTGCTACCCTCGACCATATTTTGGAAGGTCGCCTGACTATCAACATTATCAACTCAGACCTACCGGGTCTAAAAGAAGATGCCGACCTCCGCTACAAACGCTGTGAAGAAACAATAGAGATTCTGAAACAGGCTTGGACGCAAAACGAAATTGATTTTCAGGGCGACATTTACAACATAAAAATGCCTGCCGACCCAGCCAAACCCTATCAGCAAAACGGAGGGCCACTCCTCTATTTCGGTGGTATTTCGGAGGGTTCTAAAGAAGTATGTGCCAAGTACTGCGATGTGTTTTTGATGTGGCCCGAACCCGAAGAAAATATCTACGCCACTATGCAAGACATGAGTCAACGTGCTGCTAAATACGGAAGAAAAATTGACTTTGGCCTGCGGGTTCATGTGATAGTACGAGAAACCGAAGACGAAGCCAAAGACTACACCAAGCAACTCATGTCGAAGTTTGATGAAGAGACAGGGCTAAAACTCAAAAACCGTACACAAGACTTCAACTCCTTGGGCGTGCTGCGTCAAGATGAACTACGAAAAACTGCCGACGCCGACGATTTTATTGAGCCTATGATGTGGACAGGTATTGGCAGAGCACGCTCCGGCTGTGGTGCTGCACTGGTAGGCACTCCTTCGCAAATCATTGAAAAGCTGAATCGCTACATGGACATGGGTATTCGTGCGTTTGTGCTGTCGGGGTATCCGCTCATCGAAGAATGTGAGAAATTTGGTAACTATGTGCTCCCGCATTTACAAACAGCTAAGCTATCGGTAGAGCAAGGTAGAACCCCGCAAGAGGTACCGGCCACTCCGCTCACCTATGGCGACTTGAATCTTTGGCGAAATACCACTCTAGAAAAAAAATAAGCACTTTTATTGTAAACCACTCATGTCGTTATCAAACAAAACAGTGATCATCACGGGGGCCTCTAAAGGCATCGGAAGAGAACTAGCCCTTCAATTAAGTAAACAGCAAACCAACCTTGCTCTGGTGGCTCGAAGCGAAGCCGAACTCAAGCAACTTCAAGAAGAAATTGGCAACAACTGCCTCGTTTTTGTTGGTAGTGTAGCCGACGAAACCTTCGTGAACAGTGTAGTGACCAACACCCTTGAAGCCTTTGGCTCTATTGATTTTATGATCAACAATGCGGGGTATGGCATTTTTGGTTCAACAGAAAGCTATACTGCCCAGCAGTGGTCAGACCTCTACGACACCAACGTTAAAGGTACTTTTTTATTCAGCAAAGCTGTGTTGGCGGCCATGAAGACTCAAGCCAACGGACACATCATCAACATAGCATCTGATGTAGCCAAGCGGGTTTTTGATGGTGGAGCTTTGTATTGTTCCTCTAAATTTGCCCAAGATGCCTTTTCGGCAGCCTTGCGTAAGGAAGTGCGCCGTCATGGCATCAAGGTTTCGGTGGTGTATTCAGGCTTGGTTGATACCAATTTTCACCCCAATCCTCATTCAGCAGATAAGCAAGATTGGCTCACCGGCGACGACATGGCCAACGCCATCATTTACATCATGAACCAACCCAAGCACGTAGTGATTGACGAGCTCATGATTCATCCATTAAGCCAAGAATACTAAAACTCCTTTATTGTCATGCTTCAAACCCTCAGCGTTATTGACCTAGTCGTAGTAGTGGCTTTGTTGTTTTTTTTGGTGATTGCTAGTATGTATTCGAGCTTCAAGAAAAAAAACTCAGAAGAATATTTCATGGCGGGTCATTCGCTGAGGTGGTGGTCGGTAGCGGGTTCTATCTTTGGTACTAATATCCATGCCCAGCAAATCATCGGCATGATGGGTATTGGGTATTCGATTGGCTTTGCGCAAAGTCATTACGAAATCTGGGCTGTACCGGCTATACTCGTGTTGACTTATGTATTTATTCCTATTTACCGCAAGCGGAATTTTTTTACACTCTCTCAATTTCTTGAAAACCGCTACAACGCCCACACACGGCTCGCCTACACCGTCCTGATGATAACTTTTATTATGATACAACTCATTGGGGGCTTTTATATCGGTAGTCGTACACTAGGTTTGCTTACCGCAGGCACATCGTTTGAGTTGAGTTATTTGCAAGGAATTCTGATTATAGCAGGTATTACAATAGTATTTTCGGTCTTTGGGGGGATGGAATCGGTCGTTATTGCCGATAATATTCTGACCGTGATTATGCTCATTGCCGTAATACTCATGGGCACTCTTACCTATAACCAACCCGAGATAGGGGGTTTGAGCAATTTGTTACAACTCGATGCCGCCAATGCTCAAAAAATGCACCTTTACTTACCAGCCAACCATCCCAAGCTACCTTGGTTAGGTATATTCACAGGCTTAACCATTTTGAATTTCTTTTACTGGACCACCAACCAATACCAGGTGCAGCGGGTACTAGCCGCCGCCTCAGAGTACGATGCCAAAATGGGGGCGATTGCGGCCGGTTTTCTAAAACTTATCATCCCGTTTTTTTCTATTGGCGCTGGTGTGGCGGCTTATTATTTGTTCAAAGCTCGCTATGGCGAAAACAGCATCAAGCCCGATGATACATTTCTTACACTGCTCAAAACCGTAGTACCGGTGGGCTACGGTTTTGTTGGTTTGATTTTAGCAGGGCTTACCTGTGCCATTTTTTCCGCCATTTACTCGATGATGAACTCCGTTTCGACCATGATGGCTTTTGATGTTTACAAAAAATACATCAAACCCAATGCTTCCGACAAAGCAACCGTTCGGTTTGGGCAACTATTCGTTGCCTTGATGTGTGGAATAGCCGTGCTATTAGCCCTGATTACGTTTGACCCTAATTCGTCAGATAACTTTTTCTTAAAAATAGCGAATCAAACCTCCTACCTCAAGCCAGGCTTGGTTGTCGTGTTTTTTTGGGGAATATTATGGAAAAAAACAAATCCCTTGGCGGCGGTCATTATTTTGTTGGGCTCGCCACTTATCGGGTTGTCTTGTGATCTTCTTTATGAAAACTACCTCAGTAAGATAGCGCTAGTGCGGGATACTTATGGCGAGCAATTCAATTTCTTATATCGTGTCTTTGCGATTACAACGATTGGCTCAGTCTTTATTTATCTTCTAAGTAATAGCCTCAACAAGGATAAAGAATACACCAGTATCATTGAATTTACCGTTCCGTTTGGAGCTATTGCCCGAACCATTGCGCCATTTACAGTACTTCATTTTCCACTTCTTCTGCTTACCTACCAAGGCGTTGTATCGCCGCAGATAGCCTCCTATCCTGCTGCCATCCTTACCTTTGGCATTTTTGTTTACTACAAAACAAAATACGACGGTCCAAGCTCCTTGCTTCGTTCAGATATTTTTTATGCAGGCTTGTTAACGTCAATCATGGTGTTTATGATGTATTTTTTTGCGTAGCTGCTGTTCGTCCATTAAACTTGTATAGATTTGGAAATCAGATATTTATAAAAAAGGGTGCGCTGGCTTGAAAATCCAGCGGGGAGTGCGTAGGTTTTGTGTGGGGAAGCATTGGATTTTCTTGACTTTTTTGGCGGCCGCCGCTGCGGTACTTTTTGTGTCAAGACGGGGTCGCCATCGACAAAAAGTACAAAGCATATGAGTAGAAAAAAAATGTCATAATGTGTTGATTTTTAATACTGTACAAGTCCATTTTAGATGAAACGCTACTGCCTCCACCATAGAGCGGATGGTAGGACATCGTTTCTGTTGATAACCCATTGCTTCAACTTATGGGTAGAGACCTAGCCAATGGCTCGTTCCTCTTTCCGAATTTGTGTATTAGTCGTCAAGAATGTATGTTTTTCCTATCTTTGACTCTCTACTCTATACTTACGTTTAGCTCCATCGAGTTTGCTCGCTAATCGTCATTGGTCAATTAGCTAGTTACCAATCATTTAACTCGAAAAGTCTGTATTTTTCGCTTATTCACTAAAAAACACGCATGTTATGATTTCTGTTGCCGAGGCGTTAGCACTTATTTTAGAACACCCCTGGGAAGGCGGCTACCGAGAAGTGACGCTCAAAGACGCCAACGGTGCTTGGCTCGCCGAACACATTGTGGCCGACCGAGCCTTTCCACCCTTCGACCGAGTGACGCTCGATGGCATTGCTATCAACATGACTACTCTCAAGGCGCTATCTACTTGGCAAGATGGCCTCATCATCCCAGTGGAGGGAATCCATTTTGCAGGCCAAACGCCAAAAAGCCTCTCACATCCCACCCATGCAATGGAGGTGATGACCGGCGCCGTGATGCCTTATGGTGCCGACACGGTGATTCGTTACGAAGACCTTCAGTTTCAGGAAATAGAAGGCAAAAAATATGTAAAAATCAAGACTTTACCTGAGCGAGTGGGACTCAATGTACACCACAAAGGAACCGACCGACGAGAAGGAGATTTGTTGATTTCGGAAGGCACCAAACTGAGCCCCGCCGAAATCGCCGTGGCGGCATCGGTTGGTAAATCTACTTTAAAAGTGCGCCAGATGCCTCGCATGGCTATTATTTCGACTGGCGATGAGTTGGTTGATATTTCGACGAAGCCCCTTTTGCATCAGATTCGGCGCTCCAACAGCTATATGCTCCAAGCCGCCTTGACTCAACAAGGCGCTACGGTAGAACTTTTTCATTTGCTAGACGACAAAGCCTTAATCCGAGAAAAAGTGGCTGAACTATTGGACACTTTTGATGCCCTGATTTTGAGTGGAGGTGTATCCGAAGGCAAAGCCGATTTTGTTCCTACAGTGCTGGCCGAGCTGGGGGTAGAGAAATTATTTCATAAAGTGGCCCAACGCCCTGGCAAGCCTTTTTGGTTTGGCCGTTCGCCCGAAGGAAAGGCCGTTTTTGCGCTGCCGGGCAATCCTGTTTCTACCTTTGTGTGTTGCTATAAATACGTTTTTGGTTGGTTGCAGGTAGTGCAACATCCTAATTTGCCAACCAAAGCCGTATTGGCCCAACCCCTACTTTTTCAGCCTAATTTAGCCTACTTTGTCCCCGTAAACACCCATTTTTCAGAAGATGGGCAGTTATTGGCTACCCCACTTCGAGGCAGCGGCTCTGGCGACTTCGCCAACTTGCTCGAATGTGACGGTTTCTTAGAGCTTCCTCCCGAACCCACCGAGTTTGCCACAGGCGAGGTCTATGAGTTTATCGGGTTTAGGAATTAGAATCTTCTGTACCCCGTCTTTAGTGTTTCGCAGGACACTGAGGATGAGTAATGAAAAAAAGTGTGCCCTCTAGGTCATCCGACACATTTTGCCAATATAACATTGGCACTCCCTCGGACGTAGACTACGCCCAGCGGGGGCTCTTTCTGTTATTTTAGATTTTAACTATTGTTTCTCTGATTCTGTATCTAAGACCCTATTATTACATTTTAGTAATCTAATTAATTACCAGCCAAATATTACAGACAAGTATTTCTAAAATGTATTTAGACCTCTACTTGTATTATTGTAACGATTAAAAATATTCATACCATCTTTAACCTTTGGCATGATATATTCCTTTTGATTTTTTTTATCGTAGAATTTTATTTTATTCCTCCCTATTTTAATAGTATCGTTCTTGAAAGATTTATAATAGACTTGCGGCGTGTTGATTTTCAATGAATTAGTTTTGAAGGACAAAATTCCATAGGCCAGCACAGATACCAATTATCAGATCAAGCACCTTTTTGGACTTAATGCGGTTTCTATGCTCCAAAATCCGATAACGTTTCATTCCTGCAATGCTATGTTCTACCGAAATCCGTTCTTGTCCAGTGGCTTTGTTATAGGCTTTTTGTTCTTCTGATAATTGATTGGTTTGCCCCTTGGGCACACGCTTACGTTTGATGGGTATATACACCTTCTTGCAGACATATTCATCTGAAAAACCTTGAAAGCCTAAATCAAGCCTGACGATAAACTTGGAAAACCACGGTAGTTCAGCTGGAAATTCTACTTTAAGTAGCTGGTAATCATGTTCTTTGCCCTTGTACGACTTACTGATGTATAGAATCTTTCGTTTCTTATTGCTGATGACTAGTTCTTTGTAGGTGTGACGCTTTTTTTTCCCGAATAGTGTTCTTGCTGTTCTTGCGGCTTTTTAGGGCGTTGAGTAGGCTGTTCACTACCATCAACGATAATCTCTTTCTCATTTTGCAGGTAGTCTTCAAATTCCTGCAAATTCTTGAAATTACGTTTGGGCATGACCCCTTTCCGCTCTAAGGTTCGTTCCAGCACATACAGGTATTTTTCAAAATTGCGCCGGGCATTGCTATCGTCTGTGCCTATCAAAAGCCCCAGATTATCGTAACATAATCCATTTTTGAGCTGGAAAAGCACAAAAAACAAACAATCAGCATAAGTGGACAATAACAACTCCGTTCCTAATCGTTTGGCCGACTCTTCCAGCTTCACCCCTTCAAAAAACTCATACGTCTGACCAAATAACTCGGCTAAGTGTCCAAATTGAGCCGCTGATAAACCGGTGCTGGATTTCCACTGCCGTTCGCTTTTAATCAACCGATAGTCGAGCATAGTTTTTTTTTGCAAATCTAATCCACTCGACGAAAAATGCGCAAAAAATCATAACTCTTTCATTTTCAACTCGCCGCAAGTCTAATAGAAAAGACTATCATTGATATTTATTTGCATTTGTATTTTATTCCCCATTCGAATATCGGGCAAAAAATCGTCCGTCATAATATTTGGAGAAATATATGTCGTTGTAATTTTTTGTGGCATTCTAACAAAATCTACTTGTATTTTTCCTATTGGATAATCAACAAATATACTTAAAAGAGAGTCACAACGTCTATTATAACTTAGTTTGTCATTTAAATTAACAATACATCTATATTCTTCTAAATTTTTATTCCCTATTGTTTTCAACTCAAAGGAGATTATATTGTTTCGAGAAGCAATTTGTTCTAATTTAACAATTTCAATAGGCACAATAGTACTTTTTATTATACTATTTAAAATTAAATTTTTTCCTTTTAATTTCCATTGCCCTGTTGAATGTTGATATAGACTAATTAGCCCATATTCATAAATAAAAGTGCTGTCTGCTTTTATCTCAAGGCGGTGTGGGCTTTTTTTTGAGAAATATTTTCCTATAACCTGTGTTTTGTTGGTACAAGTTGAAAAAAGTAGAATCCAGACTATATTTATATATTTTTTCATGGTTGCTGTTTCCTCAGTTGTTTCAATACTTCTCGTACACTCTCGGCCTTTAATCCACCACCATAAATAAATTTCACCATCTTTATTTATACCTAATACCCAAGGCTCTGTTATATCTTCTCTAGTTCTTACAGGCCCCCAAACTTATCTTTTACACTATTAGGATCAAATGAAAATTGACGTTGGTATGCTGGAAGTTCTCTTTTTGTTATCGACTTATCCATTTTACCTTTAAACCACTACCCCCCCGATCAGTGTGGTCTGTGACTACGTTTGAGTGTGGCAAGTACTTAGTACTGTGAGCGCAGGCTAAAGAGCTAGCCCCTGTCCGTAATGTTTTTCCTCCTGCTGCCCCCTCTATTTCGAGCAGATGCTCTTTTGTATTTTAGTTCATAGGCTAGCCTACGACTAGGGGAGGCAGCGGCTCTGGCGACTTCGCCAACTTGCTCGAATGTGACAGTTTCTTAGAACTTCCTCCCGAACCCACCGAGTTTGCCACAGGCGAGGTCTATGAGTTTATTGGATTTAGGAGTTAACCAAATGACCCTGACAAGCCATTTGGTTAGGTTAAGAACGGATTAATTCCTCCAGCAAATCTACCCAAATCGGGCTGGCGTTGAGGCATTCCACGAGTTGCCAGTGCTTGCCGCCGTGTTCTTCAAAGAGTTCTTTGTACTCTTCGCCTACTTCGATGGTAGTCTCTAAACAGTCTGAAACAAAGGCAGGAGAAAACGCCAACACCTTGGTTTTGCCTTCTTTGGGCAATCGTTTTACTAAATCTTCGGTGTATGGCTGAATCCAGGGGTCTCTTCCCAAACGGCTCTGAAAGGCTGTGGTGTAGGTGCCTTCTTGCAACCCTAAAGCGGCTACTAACTGGCGAGTCGTTTCAAAGCATTGCGCTCGGTAACATAGCTGATTGTCAGGCGTAATGCGGTCGCAACACGAGCCAAACTGACAAGTCTTACCCGTGTGATCGCCTTTACGAATCTGTCGTTCTGGCACGCCGTGATAGCTAAATATAAAATGCTCAAAATCTTCCTCTTGCATATAGCGACGAGCGGCCTCAGCAAAGTGATGAACAAACTTGGGGTGGTCATAGAAGGTGTTGGTAAACCGAATCTGTGGAATCGTTTGCCAATCCGACACCAACTGCATGACTTTTTCGTAAATAGACCCCGTAGTAGCCGAAGCATACTGCGGAAAAAACGGCACCACGGTAATTTCCCGACAGCCTATGGTTTTGAAATGACTCAGCCCCGCCTCGATGCTTGGGCTTTGATAACGCATGGCCAATTTGACCTCGTAACCATCGCCTAAGCGCTCTTGCAGCATTCGCTCCACGTCTTCGCCATAAAATTTGAGGGGCGAGCCACGGTCTGTCCATAACTCCTGATACGTTTTGGCCGACTTGGGCGCTCTAAACGGTGCAATGATCAAATTAACTAAGGCCCATCTTCCAATAAACGGAATGTCTATCACACGACCATCCATCAAAAATTCACGAAGGTACTTGCGTACATCCGATACATTAGGGCTATCTGGAGTGCCTAAATTAACGAGTAATACACCTTTTTTTGCTTGCGAGCCAGTGGATTTGGGCATCGTTTGAGTCATGATGGGGCTTTCGGTTACTTGCATTATTAACAACTTTTGAACAGTTGGGAGATGCTTCTGTTCAATTTACGAATAAAGGCTTGCATTGGATTGCTCTAAAAAAAAGCAGTTGTTCCTCAAAGAGAAACAACTGGCAAAGATACACGATTGTTTATGAATAGTGCGATTTTGAACCAAACCGCCTTTCACGTAACCTGTTATTTAACTTCGAAAATCAGTTCATCTTAAAGACAATTTTCTGGCTGAAGTCACCCACGGTACTAGGTGACCTCAGCGATTATAGGTGAATCTAGTTGATTGCTCAAAAGTAATAACCATTGCGTATATAAGTCAAATCAATTATTTTTATGATTTCATCAAGAAAATCTATCAGTTATGACATTTATCCAATTAGAATATTTAGTTGCTCTTGACCTCCATCGTCACTTTGCTACGGCAGCAGAGCATTGCTTCATTACACAGCCAACCTTGAGTATGCAAATCCAAAAGCTAGAAGAAGAACTAGGCGTAAAACTATTTGACCGAAGCAAGCAACCCGTTGTTCCGACCGAAATCGGTGAGGTAGTTATAGCTCAAGCAAGACAAGTATTGCGAGAAACCGTAAAAGTGAAAGAGTTGGTGGACGAACTGAAAGGCAACCTTAGCGGTGAACTCCGAATTGGTATCATCCCCACCTTGGCACCGTATCTACTGCCCTTATTTTTAGAAAATTTTCTTCGCAAATACCCCAACATCAAGCTCAAGGTAAATGAGCTTACGACCGAAGCCCTGTTGAGCAAACTCAAAAACGATGCTCTTGACGTGGGCATTGTAGTAACGCCACTTCAAGAAAACGGCTTGGCCGAACAGCCACTGTTTTATGAAGAATTTGTGGTCTATTTGTCCGAATCGGAAGCTGCTTTTCAGAAAGAATACCTGCTATCAGAAGACATTGACACCAACCGCCTATGGCTATTAGAAGAAGGGCATTGTATTCGGTCACAGATTTTAAACATCTGTGAGTTACACAAACAAACCGCCGAAAACCGACAGTTTGAGTACGAAGCAGGCAGTGTAGAAACCCTCAAGAAAATGGTCGAAAAATACGGTGGTGTGACCATTTTGCCAGAACTGGCCATTCGGGATTTGCCTCCTCATCAACGCTTGCAAGTACGGCATTTTCGCTCACCTGCCCCTGTGAGAGAGGTGAGTTTGGTTACACATCGGCATTATATCAAGAAAATGCTGGTAGATGCGGTGAAAGCGGAAATTTTGGCTGTTGTTCCCGAAACCATGAAGCAAATACGTCAGCAAAAGGTGATTGCATTGAGCTAAGAATTACACCATCAAAAGTCGCCAAATGCCTGAAAGGTGATTGCATTGAGCTAAGAATTACACCATCAAAAGTCGCCAAATGCCTGATAAGAAGAGTAGAATCAATCCCGCAGGGGTGAGGACTTTCCAACACAAATACATCAGTTGGTCAACCCGAAGGCGTGGGTAGGTCCAGCGTATCCACATTTGTACAAAAATCAGGCTATACCCTTTTGCCAACAACCAAAATAAGCCCGTAACATCGCCCCAAAGTGTGCCCGGGGTACCGCTGGACCAATCGGCCAAGCGAATGGGGCCAATGTTAGGCAGCGGCGTATTCCAGCCTCCTAAAAACAGAATGGCTCCCAACAAGCACATGAGCAACATCATGGCGTATTCTGACAAAAACAAAATGGCCCATCGAAAGCCCGAATACTCGGTATGAAAGCCCCCCACCAGCTCTGACTCGGCTTCGGGGATGTCAAATGGGGCACGGTTACACTCGGCTAACGACGCTAAAAAATAGATGACAAATACGATGAAAAGGAAGGGGACTTTGAAAAGATTCCAACTAAAAACACCTCCGATGTGGCTAACGTCTAAGCCCCAACTCTTGATACCAAACAGATAAATTGGTTCGCCGGCATACACTCCTTGCTGATAGCTAATCTGCTGCAAATCAAGTGACTGTGAAATCATCACCACACATAATACCGATAAGCCAAGGGGGATTTCGTACGATACCACTTGAGCCGCTGTACGCATGGCACCAAACAACGAGTACTTGTTGTTGGAAGCCCAGCCGGCCATCAAGATGCCCAGAATGTCTAAGGCAATGATGGATAACAGAAAAAACACGCCGACTTCGGTGGTGGAACTTTGCAAATCGGGCGAGAGGGGCAGCACCGCATACCCCGCAAACACAGAAATAAAGACCAACGCAGGGGCCAACAAAAATAGTTTTCGGTCGGCGGCAGTGGGTACGATGTCTTCTTTTTGCAAGAGTTTGATTAAATCGGCAATCAATTGTAGCGAGCCATAGGGACCTACCTCCATCGGACCCATACGGTCTTGTATAAACGCAGACACCTTGCGCTCGGCATACACACCCAACACAACGATACTAACGGCTAATACCAGACAAATCAACAAGGCAATCATATCGCTTGCAAGTTACAGAGGGATTTGGTTCTATCAAAAGATTCGTAACTGGTTGCACCAATCTCGATGGCCATCGAGATTATCCGCCATCCATCATCTACTAATCATAAGTGTTTGATAATCAAAATCTTGTTTTTTATAAATTTCTTATCATTAGTGTACAAACATTTGAGATTTTAAAGGCGTATTCGGGGATAGTTAGTAGGGGCTCTCATTACCCAACAGACACTTGACTCCTTGTTTCTTAGTGAAATGTTTATTGGGTGTCTGGTTTCTAAAAGTCATTCTATTTATCAAAAAGGAGCTTCTTTTTCCTATTTTTGTAGGTGGCAACATAGCGCTTTTACCTGATTGCTGGACAAAATATAAACTGACTCCGATTGGGCGTAAGCCATACGCCCCTACGATTTAGTTTAAGCACCCTCGCTTGAGCCTTCCATATTTGTAGTCTTCGTTTTGTCCAGCAGTCAGCGCTTTTACTCTAATCAAAAATTGTATCTTTGAAGCATCACTCCATTCGTTTGACTTTATGAAACTACGATTCGATACCCTAGTCATTTTTGTACAAGACCTTGCTGTATTAAGGCATTTTTATACGGACATTTTAGGACTCGAAATAGTCGAGGAAATGGGGGATGACTGGTTACTGCTTGACGCTGGCGCCGCTCATCTGGGTCTTCATCGGATTGGTGAGGCGTACCGCCATTCATCAGAAGAACCTTATCAGTTTGACAATAACACCAAACTTGTGTTTGAAACACAAGATGACCTCTCTCAGCTTCGAGATTTTTTAGCCGTTAACGGGGCAATTGTCCACGAAATCAAAACTTTTCCTGATTACGATTTTCTGCTTTTTGATGGACAAGACCCAGAGGGAAATGTTTTTCAAATCAAACAACGAAAAGGGTAAGATGTAATTTGAAAATTGGAGAATTTGAAAATTTGAGAATGGTTACGAAAAATTAGTAGAAACACAAACAACTGACTACCAACGAATTGAATAGTTTTGATTAGTAGGGGCGTATAACCTACGCCCCTACGGTCAATCTGATGACTATTGAAGCTGTTTACTTCAATCCTTTCAGCAATTCTTCGAGTGCTTTGTCCAATTGAGGGTCTTTATCTTGGAGACGATCCACAAAGGTTTGCTTGACATAAACGTCTGGTTTTACGCCTTCTTTTTCGATGTTTTTGCCGTCGAGTGTGTAGCATCCCCACGAAGGCAAGCGGTAAAACGAGCCATCTACTAAGCCCTTACCCGACGTAAAAATAATCCAACGGTAGGTTTCTGTACCGATGATTTTACCCAAGTTCAAGGCTTTAAAACCTGTTGCCGTCATTTCGGCATCGCTCAACGACTGCTCGTTGATTAACAAAACGATAGGCTTAGCTGCTGGCGAAAAATTGGGCTGTGGCGTTAGCTTTCCTTCTCGGTATTTCCACTGCAAATAAGGTCGTTGCGACAAGAAATTCAATACCAAATCGTGCACGTTTCCGCCTGTGTTGTAGCGTAAATCCACAATTAGTGCATCCTTTTTGTACCAGTCTTGCGTCATGTCCACCACAAATTTTTCGTATTCTCCCAATCCCATGTCTTTCATGTGTACATAGGCCACTCGGTTGTTACTTTTGGTATCCACATAGTTTTGGTTGTGGGCAATCCATTCGTCATACAGGTTGTCTCGTTGCTGACCCAAGGAGGCTGGGTGTAAGCGTACGGTATAAGGACTTCCGTTGCGGTCGAATGTCAACTCTAATTCTGCATCTAACGATGGCTTACTGAAATAGTAATCACGGTTTTGAGTGCTATTAACTGCCTCGCCGTTCACTTTGGTAAGTACATCGCCTACCTGAATATCCTTACCCTTGCGGTCGGCGGCAGATTTTTTGATAATGCCCGCTACTCGGTAGGGATTTTCGTCATCAAACAAAATCCCGGTAGCCAGCGTACGAGTCGAATACAGGGTATTTTCTTCGTTTCCAAATGACGAAAAGCCCATGTGCGACGAGTTCAATTCGCCCAGCATATCGTTGAGCAGCGTTCGTAAATCTTGGCGGTTGTTCAGGTATGGCACAAATTTGCTGTACTTGTCATAGGTTTTCTTCCAGTCTAAGCCGTGGAAGGTTTCGTTGTAAAAATTCTCCTCTACGTTGGCCCATGTTTCTTGAACCATCTGCGAAAATTCATCGGCAAAATTCCGACGGAAGGTAAAGCCAATGTCTATTTTTTCGACTTTGTTAGCATCTAAATTTAACTTGTGAATATTCCCTCCCAACAACCCATAATACTTGCCGTCGGCTTGTACAAAATCAGAGAAAAAGCCAGATGCTCCTTCAATTTTCTCTGTTTTGGTGGCAACAAAGGGCTCGTAGGTGGTTTTGTAGAGATTGTACGTACCTTCGTCGTGATTTGATAAGTACAGAACAAAAGTTTTAGCATCTTTTTGAATCACAATGGGCGAATTTTGGGTTCCGAAGTTAGGGCCTATCTGCTCAATTCTGTCCATCAAATCGGTCAGATCCAATTCGATAGGCTTGATTTTCTTAGGCTCTTCTTTTTTCTCTTCGGGTTTCTTTTCGTCCGTTTTTTTCTCTTCTACTTTTTTGGGTTCTTCCTTCTTAGGTTCTTCTTTTTTGAACAATTCGGCAAACTTATCGGCTCGATACGGCGCATCTATCTTGGTGAGTGCCAAGCGATACACCTTAGAATTGGGCATTCCAAACGGGTAAGATGCCTTGAGACGCTGCGAAGTAAAGTAGATATAATTGCCATCTGGCGACCAATACGGGTCGGTTTCTGTAATGCCTGTATTGGTGAGATTGATGGTCTTGGCAGTAGCTAATTGGTGGATAAAAATATCTTGCTCAAAATCACGATGGGCTGTAAAAAGCACGTATTCGTCGTTGGGCGAAAACGAAGGAGCCACCGACTGAAAGGCCCAAATTTCGTCTTTTACAATGGTTTTACTCACAAATATCTTGAGGTCAATGGTGCGTACTTCGTCACGGCCACTGTTATAAACGCCCATCGAGCGGTCTTTGTTGAGCACCAAATCACGGTTATTCCGAGCATCGGAAGTGAGTTGTTTTTCGGGCGAAGAGCCATCTGCTGCGGTGCTAAACCAGTTTTGATAGCCTCCTACAGTTTGGCTAAAAATCAAGGTACGGCTATCTGCCAGCCACTTGACCTCTCCTACCCGACCGTCGGGGCGAGTTTTGAGTTGCTGGATGTATTTGCCCTCCAGGTCTGACACAAATAACTGGCCACGAGACACAAAAGCCAATTTTTTATTGTCGGGGGCAGTATCAAACGACGAAATTGAATTGCGTACATTAAAGTCCTGCGACTGAGGCAGGGTAAAATTACGAATCACGGTAAACGCCAGCTTTTCAGAACGCTTCGAAGCCACGTCATAGAGCCACAATTGGTAGTCTTTCTCAAAGGCAATTTTCTCGCCGTTGGCGCTTACTTGGGGGTACTTGATGGATTCTTTGAAGCTGGTCAGCTGCTTTTTCTTGTTGTTTTCAAAGGTATAAAGGTTATACTCGCCGTTGTCTTCGTCCGACACAAAATAGATTTTTCCTCCACGGTCAATCGTCACCCACATGTCTTTGCCTAAGTAGTCAGTGTAGCGTTTGTATTCCTTTGTTTTGAGGTTATACGACTGCACATCAGGATTAAACTCGCCTTTGTAGCCCTTGCGCTGGGCCTGGTTGTCGCTCTCCCAAGTATCATTAAAAAATAGCTCGCCTGAGGTAGGGTGTTCGGCTACGCTATGAACACGGTTAAAAAAGTGCTTAAACACCCGCTTGGGGGTACCTCCTCCTACCGGAATGGTGTAAACCGTGCCACCATTGTTGGCATTCGACTGAATGTACAGCTTCTGCGAATCCCAAGACCAGCTCTCAACTCGCTCGCCAGCTTCGCTAAAAGTCAACTGTTTGATTTCGCCGCCCGTCAGAGGCATCACATATACGTCGAGGCTGCCGTATTGGTTAGAGGTAAAAGCTATCCATTTACCATCTGGCGAAATCTTTGGGCGGCTTTCGTTACCCTGCATAGCTGTGAGTCGGGCGGCGGTTTTGGTGCTGAGGTCGGCTTTCCAGAGGTCTGTTTCATAACAGAAGACAAGGGTTTTGCCGTCGGGGCTGAGGGTTGGAAACGAAGCAAAATACAGTTCGCTGCTTTGCCCAAACGAAGCAAAAGCCACCCCTATTAAGGCGACCCAAGTGAGGAAATGTTTTTTCATGGACTTGATGAGTTAGTGTAAGTAGGTTGGGAAATGACTCCCAGTTGATGAAGCAAGATAACAAAGAATAGCCTTACTCACGCTACAAAGCGACCAAACGCTGAAGAATCGGCCAAAAATCCCCCGAATCGGGGGATACTGCCATACGCCTTGACTAACTCCAGACAGACATTTGGGAAAATTCAGTAGATTGCATGGGGTATTTTTAGGTAATTTCTTTCAATTGAAGGATAAATTAGATAACACCATCAATTCACATGTTTTAGAAACGTATGTCATACGCCCCTACAGAATATCCACTAATTTTCAGTACTTATTTGCTCCTTGACTACACAAATTGATATGAAACCTAATTACGACTTACTTTGGTTATTGGACAAATATGACAATGGCGAGACTTTAAAGTTTATTTTCTTTTGGGGACACACGAACAAATCGCCAGATGTTGTCAATAAGGCATGTTTTAGTCAATGGTATGAAAGCTCATTTATTGTTAATGGCATCTTATATCCAACCACTGAGCATTGGATGATGGCTCACAAAGCATTACTTTTTAACAACAGAGCCATTTTTGAAAAAATCATTCAAGTCCCCAAACCATCTGAGGTGAAACGATTAGGCCGAATGGTTACTGGTTTCAATCAACAAATTTGGGATACTAAAAAACGAGAAATTGTCAAGATAGGAAACATTCACAAATTTAATCAGCATCCTAAGTTAGCAGATTTCCTGCTCAGTACCGAAAAACGAATTTTAGTAGAAGCAAGTCCTGTCGATAATATTTGGGGAATAGGGTTATCGCAAGACAATGATACTATTGAAAACATATACACTTGGCAAGGTGAAAATTTACTGGGTTTTATTTTAATGGAAGTACGGGATTTCCTCAAAGACTTTGGCCACTTCCAGTACCTTACCCATCCAATGCTCCCACCTTGGGAAAAGTTTCCTCAGGTTACATCTCAAGACCTATTTTGGCGAATGGGAAATGGTGAAACCTACTTGGGAATCTTTAATGATTACTTCATGAAACTGAGCATTAGAGATCAAATTATATATAAACTAAGTTATCCGCAACCGTTTGGATGGGGTGAGTTCTATTAGAGACATACCAATGGAGCAGCTAATCACCCTACAAGTTACCATCCAGGCTCTACCTGCTCAGGTTTGGCATGTTTTGACTAATCGGTCAGCGATGGAGCGATGGTTAGGAGAGCCCGAAATGGACATACTAGTGCATACCAACTGGCAAGTAGGAACGCCTATCGTGATTCGAGGCTTTCATCACGAAGCATTTGAAAATAAAGGCGTTATCCTGCAATTTACCCCCGAAAAATGCTTGCGCTATAGTCATCTCAGTTCGGTTTCGCACTTATCCGATTACGCCGATAACTATACTATTTTTGAGTTTGTGTTGTTGCCTTTGGCATTGCAAACCCAACTGACTTTACACATCAAAAACTTCCCAACAGAGGTAATTCGGAAGCATTTGGCCTTTTACTGGCCAGCAACTCTTTCTCTCATTAAACAACAATCCGAAACCCTAAGCCTCTCCTCCTAACTCCCCAAGGGGTTTTGAATTTTTCCGATAAAAAGTACCGTGTCTGAGTTCTTTTCGGAGATAACCACCAAGAAGGGACGGTCGCAGATGTAGTTGCGGAGTGGCATCGAGGTGACCACCACGCCTATCGAAGTAGCAGCAGCGGCTTCGGTACCTACTTCATCTACTTTGAGGTACGTTTTTTGTTTTACTTTCGACACCATCAACCCTATGCTTTTAGAAATTTTGCTCAAGTCGGCAGCAGCGGTAAAGGCTTGTTTCATCCCCAAGGCGTTGAGGGTAGCGTTGAGCGAGGCATCATAGTTGAGTTCAAAACGAGGCAACCCTACTTCTTCTCGGCGTTCGGTAAGGTTGGTTTGTAAGCTTTTCCAAGCGTTGGTATCAAACGAGTCAATAAAGCCATCAATCGAGACGTTACGGTCGGGCAGTACGATAGTCATGGCGTAGTCGCCGTTAGAATAGGGCAATTCAAAGGCAGCGTAGTTGGTGCCTTGTGCTACTCGCAACGGCGCCGTCTGGCGCATCATTTTCACGGTCACGTTTTTCCCTTCTGACACCGCAAACGACGCATCTTGTGTATCGGATGTCTTAAACTGGTACTTCCAGGTGCCTTTAAAATAGACCGCATTCAACAAAAACAAGAACGAATCACTGGTTACTTGGTCTATCAGGTTCGTGATTTTTCCTTGTGTTTTGTCACTCACCCAGCTATTTATCTTGTTTTTGGCTTCATCGGGTTTGGTACTATCAAAAGGATAAGTCTGCGACAGAAAATAGTGGTTCAGCGTATTGGTAAAAGCCGATTCAGCGGTATAGCGGTCGTTTTGCCAAACCGAATTGGCGATATTGACCGTCACGTTGTTATCTACTTTGGGTAAGCCATTGAGAAGGGTCAGGTACGTTTGGTTGATGTCATCGAGCAAAATCCCGTCTTGACGCAAGGCTTGTTTGATTTCGTTGGCCGTAGTTCCATTGGCTCCGTTGAGCAGCATACCCAAGGCGATGTTCAAACTCAATGGCGACAACACTACGTTTTTGTTATTTTCACTTTTGTTGTGCTGTTTGAACAAATCAAACGCAAAAGCTGAGGATTGGGTAGCAAAACGAGCCGATACTCCCGTCAGTTTATCTCCTCCCACAGGATTAATGCTTTCTGATTGGGTACAATTATAGCCCAGCAACATCAGGGTAATTAGCGTTAAGAATTGGATACGTTTCATGCTCGTTTTCAAGGTTTGTTGTTCGTAGGTAAAGACTCATCTTACCTGATTTTCGTTGCAAGGCTGTGAGTAGAATACTTGGATTGGCGTCAGAAAAGGTTTTTCTTTAAGTACATTGTAAGCTAAGTTTCTTTAAGATTTACCTCGCAGATACCCGCTAATTACATTGTAAACTAAATTACTTTAAGTTTTCATTTAGCCTAACTCCCTTTCCCAGAAGGGGAAAGGGTTGGGGATAGGGGTTTTGAAAATGAAATAAATTTAGTTTGCAGTGTACTAATTTTATACCGCAGAAACTCGCTGATTTTGTTTTCATCTGTGAAAATCAGTGTTTTGCAATCTGCGACAGTCTGCGGGTAAAAATTAGTTAGTTTACAGTGTACTGATTATAACTACTCTACTCTGAATGGGAGGCAAATAGCCACCTGAACGCTACCGCACTCAGCACGCAAGTGATAGCCAACACAAGCCAAAGTACGGCATAACTACTCAGCTGAACCACATAAGCACCGCCGATGGGAGCTACTATATTGGCAAATGCCCAGGTGAGCGAATAAGCCGCCGAATACCGTCCTCGGTTCTGCTCGCTGGCTCGACTGACTGGAAAAGTACCCAAAAAAGGCATGGTAAACATCTCGCCAATGGTGATGAGTAGCACTGCCACCAAGGCCAATAACGAAGCGTATAACCCCGTGAGCAACAGCGACAAATAGCCCAAAGCAGTAAGTAAAGTGCCTACTACCAAATACAAACTCAAGCGTTTGCGATGTT
Source organism: Spirosomataceae bacterium (assembly GCA_046329195.1). GTDB lineage: Bacteria > Bacteroidota > Bacteroidia > Cytophagales > Spirosomataceae > JAXLVB01. The sequence continues at coordinate 2,631,733 of JAXLVB010000002.1, forward strand.
CTAAGTGCTTGATTAACACCATTTCGACCAAGGCAATCACAAGCCCGTTGAGGCCCAACAGCATCCCGATTTGACTTTCGGACAGATGGGCTTCTTCTTTCCAAAAAACAGGCACAATCCGAAACAACATGATATAACAAACCGTAAACAACCACGAAAGAACAATAAACTGCACGAAAAATGTATCTTTCCATGGCGAGGCTGTATGCAGAGGTTTCTCCTCGGGTTTATCAGGTACCGTGCGGGACTTGGCAGGTAGCAACAGTAGGATTAATACCCCAACCAGCAGGTAAATAGCACCTTCTACCCAAAACAACAGGTGATAGTTGATGGCGGCTAAAAAGCCACCCAACGAACTACCTACGCCCCAGCCTACATTAAGCGCAAGACGATTTAACGAAACCGATCGGGTCAGGTTTTCGGCTGAAGAATAGGCAGCAATGGCGGCGGAGTTGGCAGGCCGGAAGGCTTCCACAAAAAAGCCAAATACCACGATAAGTACACAAACCAACTGAAAATCAACTACATTACTAAATAGTAAAAATAATAACCCACTACAAATAGGCGCTACAATCTGAATCAACCGAAAGCCAATTTTGTCAGTCAAATAACCGCCGACTTGCGTGCCTACTACCGAGCCAACCCCAAACAGCGTAATGACCCAACCCGCATCGGCAATGGGCCGATGAAGCTGCTGAGTAATGTAAATACTCATAAAAGGCACCGCCATGTAACCACATCGGTTGATGAGGATAACCCAACTCAGCAGCCAAGTCTCACGACTCAATCCACTAAATGAGGAGCGATATGCCTGAACAATTGTAGTAACCATCGTTATTCGGGTTGTGCCAGCATACGAGTCGCTAAGGCGATTCGGTTCCATCCGTTGATGACAATAATTGCCAGCGTTATTTGAGCAAGCTTTTGAGAACCAAGTAGTTGTTCAGCTTGCTGGTAGGTACTTTCCGAAACGCCGTGCTGAGATAGCTGGGTGACTTCTTCGGTAAAAGCCAGTACGGCTTGTTCTTCAGGAGTAAACAAGGTAGTTTCTCGCCATGCACTTAACGTATCCAGGCGCTGATTGGTTTCGCCAAGTCGTCGGGCATCTCGGCAATGCATACTCAAGCAATAGCCACAGCCATTGAGCTGAGAAACCCTGATTTTGATGAGTTCTACCAAGATAGGCTCAAGCCCAAAGGCTTTCACTTGCCTTTCTAAAGTTAACATGGATTCATAGACCCGGGGTTCCGCTTCTTTGTAATTCATTCGGGTTTTCATAAGTAGTTTGCTTGGGTTCATTTTAAATCGTTCAAAATTACACCCAAATTGGACTACTCAAGTCATCCAATTTTTACTTATGCAATACACCAATCTCGTCCTATCTGAAGCCGCTACTACATTTTTAATTATCCTTCAAGTACGTTAGGTAGTCATTTATTGTTTGACAACTCGAATAACTCGGCGTTGGTCGTTGGCAACAAAAGTCAGCAGATATATTCCTGTGGAAAGCTCTTGCGTAGGTAGTGCATGAGCGTACTGACCTGCCGAAAGAGAACGGTTATCTTCAGCCAATAGATGGCCGACAAGATCGTGAAGTTGCCAACTGATGGTAGCATTTTGTAGCAAGGTAAAACTCATCGTGGCGTTTGCACTGGTAGGATTCGGATAGCAAAGCCAGTCGGTTGGCCATACGGTTTCGGGAGAAGTTTCGATAGAGGAAGTTTTCGTGACCGTAGCGTCTTTCAGAATCCAGTTATTGGGGTCAAAACTCAGGTTATCAGGATTTACATTGCTCAAAAAACTAAACGATTGGTTGGGTTTGTTATTAAAAACCCGCACCATCTGCTGGATTGTTCCGCCCATGCTTAGTCCCAACTGAATGGGCATCGTAAAGTAAACAGGCTCCGTATTAGTCGTTTGTTTTATATTCACGGTAACTCGGTACTGGCCAGCTTCAGGCACGGCGTTCCAGGTCACTTGATAAACGGGGTAGTTTTCTCCATAAATCCATTGCCTAAAAAAGTAGTCTAACTTATGCCCCGAAATCGTCTCGGCTATGCCTTGAAAATCTTCGGTGGTAGCGTTGCCATAGGCAAACGAAGAGGCGGCATAAGTTTTGAGTAGCTTGAAAAAGGATTCGTCGCCTACCACGCCTCGTAGCATGTGCAGTACCGAAGCTCCTTTGGCATAGGTACGGTCGGAGTTAAAGATTTCGTTTTCGCTCTGTACGTTTTTGACAAATATCGAACTCTTAGCTCGCTTCGCACGAGTCATAAAGTTGTTGAGATACGTTTGGTAGGCAGCCATACCACTCACGGCCTCTGTATAAACGGCCTCGCCGTAGCTGGCAAAGCCTTCGTTGAGCCAAATGTGTTGCCAATTCTTACAGGTGATTTTGTCCCCAAACCATTGATGCGTAAGCTCATGGGCCACCAGCAAATTACTGAACGAGCCTGCCGAAGTACACGTTTGGTGTTCCATCCCTCCACTAAAACCACACTGCGCATGGCCGTATTTTTCCTTGATGAAAGGATACAAGCCAAATTTCTGCGAAAACAAGTCCAACATAAACACCGTTCGGTCGAGATTGGCCTTGTTGGCGTCGAAGACTTCGGGATAAACAAAATGACTCACCAGCATGGAGTCAGTTGGCGAATACTTAAAGTAGTTATTGTACTGCCGATAGTTGGACAGCGCAATCGAAATCAGATAGGGAGCAATCGGATATCGGCTTTTCCATTGGTAAGTTTTGGTACCATTGGCATTGGTCTGCACCCGTTGGAGTGTTCCGTTTGACACCGAGGTAAAATACGCTGGAGCCGTTATCCAAACCTCCGACGAATCGGCTTTGTCAGACGGGTCATCGTCACACGGAAACCAATCACTAGCCCCGTAAGGCTCACTCAATGACCAAATTACGTTATCTCGGTTTTGGTTGTGCTTGCCAAACACAAAACTCCCAAAGCCGCTTGAACCTGGTGTGCCATGGTAATAAACCGTGAGAGAAAGCGCTTGGTCTTTGGCAAGGGCGGTGGGTAAATTGACTTGTAACTTGTTGTTTTGATGGACAAAAACGACTCGGCTATTATTGACTTTTACCGAGTCGGTTGTGAGTTTATTTTGCAAATCTAAGGCAACTTGTGTGAGGCTACCCGAATTACTTGTTGCAAAAATGGTGATGGCTCCAATGAGATTTTTGGTGTCGTAATCAAGCACAAGATTGAGTTTGTAATACGTCACGTTGATGTTTTCGTCGCCCAAGGCCGCCGTAGCACCTGTACGAGCAAGTACCATCCTTTCTCGTAACCGACCAAAAGCTTGTGCCTTTTCCTGTGCGCAGGCGTCGATACCCGTACTGAGGTCTTGTGCCCACAAAGATGATGGCAGTACGAAGCATAGCCAAAGAACATTTTTGAGGATATTCGTGGTGTTTGTTGGTGCCATCAATGTTGTGGAATAAGGTTTACAACCGAGCAGCTAATAATAGGCTCAAATCTTTGAATCGCATGTTAAACTGCCGAGCGATGTTGAGGTTGGTGAGGCTTCCTTTGTAGCAATAGACCCCTTTCATAAACCATTTGTTGGCAAACAACATGGCTTCGATACCACCAATCGTACCTGTTTTCAGCAAAAATGGGGTAAAAATATTACTCAAAGCCGTGCTGGCTGTATGTGCCACTCGTGAAGGGATATTGGGCACACAATAATGGATAACGTCAAATTTTTTGAAAATCGGCACTTTATGAGTGGTCATCTCGGAAGTTTCGATGCATCCGCCGTGGTCAATGCTTACATCAATAATCACCGAATCAGGTTTCATTTTTGAAACCATTTCTTCGGTTACTACAATCGGACTCATACCGTTTTCGGGGCGCATGGCACCAATCACTACATCGGCTCGCTGGATGGCATCGGCCAAAGTATCCGAATCAATAATTGACGTAAAAATATGCTGACCAATTGAGTACTTGATGCGTTGGAGACGGTACAAATCTTGGTCAAAAATCTTGATTTCGGCACCCAAACCCAAAGCGGCACGAGCAGCATATTCGCCCACGGTACCTGCCCCCAAAATAACGACTTTGGTAGGTGGAACCCCCGTGATACCGCCCATCACAATCCCTCGTCCATTGTTGGCACTACTCAAATATTCTGCCGCAATCAGCATGGTTGTACTTCCGGCCAGCTCACTCATGGCTCTAATTACGGGCAAACCACCTGCTTTGTCCTCGATGAACTCGTAGCCAATACCCGTGATACGGTACTCGTTGAGGCGTTGGAAATACGCTGCCGACAACTTAGGCAACGTAAGCGCCGAAATGACAGTAGAGCCCTTTTTTAGATAATCAAACTCTTGATTAACAAGCGGTTCTATTTTTAATATAACATCAGCATCAAACACTTCTTCGGGCGAGTACACAATCTTGGCCCCAGCTTCGCTGAATTCTTGGTCGGTGAATTTTGCTCCTGTTCCGGCTCCACTTTGTACTACTACTTGATGGCCGTTTCGGACCAGTACCGAAATCGCATCGGGTACTAAAGCAATCCGATTATCTTGCATCGAAATCTCTTTCGGCAGACCGATGTACAGCCCTTTTTTAGAAGTTTCTACTTCCAACAGTTGTTCTTGAGGATACAGCATCGTCTGTTGTGCAAGCTCCTCAAAACCAGAATGTTGCTTCGATTCTGACATTCGTTGTATGACTAAAGATAATACTTATTTCTACTCTTCTTACCAGGAGTATCCCATCCCTTGCTATCCCTCTTCCTCACCATCTCAACGTTCCCCTTCACATCTCCCCTCATTCACCTTTCTTCTTTGACCTTTAACCTCTTCTCCTTCTTTACCTTTCTTCTTTGACCTTTAACCTCTCCTCCTTCTTACCTTTCTTCTTTGACCTTTAACCTCTCCTCCTTCTTACCTTTCTTCTTTGACCTCTCCCCTTTAACCTTTCACCTCTTGTCTCTCCACCTCAATCACTCGCTGGCCGCTACTTTCGGCGTGAATAGTGATGGCGATTGCCTCTTTGGGAATCAGGTGCTCGATTTTAGAAGGCCACTCGATAAAACAATAATTGCCTGAGTCAAGGTATTCTTCTATACCAAAGTCCAATGCTTCTATCTCGTTTTTGAGACGATAGCAATCAAAGTGATAAATCGTCTGTCCCTCGTATGTAAGGTACTCATTCACAATCGAAAAGGTGGGACTTTGTACGGTCGTAAGCACCCCCATTTGTTGGCAAATGGCCTTGATGAGCGTGGTTTTACCAGCACCCATGTCTCCTTCAAAAAGCCAGATAGCATGAGATTGGCACAGGTCTATGACTTGCGCAGCAGCTTGGGGTAACTCATCCAACGAACGACAAACAATCACCTGCTTCATAATGGATTGCGAAGATACGAAAGAGTAGAGAGCTTAAAGCGCAAAGGCGAAAGAATTTAGCTCAAGATTTAGTATAAAGCTTCAAGCGAGAATACAGCTGTGGGTCAAACCTATTTCTTAGGAAGAGGTAGTGATTTTCTTCAACCGCTCCACAATCTCAAATACAGCTGGGCAGACGAGGGTGTTTTCGAGGGTTAAGTTCAAGATTTGTACCATTTTACGACGGTTGGTGTGTGGGTATTCTCGGCAAGCGTTGGGCCGAACTTCGTAAATATCGCAATAATTGTCTGCGCCCAAAAACACACACGGTGAGGCGTTGAGCACATAATGCTGGTCTTCGTCCAGATGCAAATAGCGACTTATCAACGCCGAGGGTTTCATTCGTAAATGTTTGGCAATGCGCTCAATGTCTTTGTCTGTAAAAATCGGGCTGGTGGTTTTGCAACAATTGGCGCAGGTCAGGCAATCTGTTTGTTCAAAAACGGCGTCGTGCAGCTTACTAAACTGCTCGTCTAATTGCTTAGGTGGACGAGCTTTTAGCTTCTGAAAGTATTTTTTTGTTTCGGGATATAAGGTTTTTGCTTGTTGGGACACGAGAATTATCTATTTTTCGCAAAAATAACCGAATTGTATCACGATTTGGCAAATCGTGGCTTTTCGTAAATAACTCTGGTGATTTAACAAATCGCCCCACAATCTAAATACACATGATAAACGTCGGTTTGGTTGGTTTTGGGCTTTCGGGGCGCTATTTGCAAGCGCCTTATTTTGAGGCAAATCCTAATTTTAAATTAAGTAAAGTGGTCACGTCGAGTTCGCTCACACCTACGCAGGTCTATCCACATGTTCAGACCGTACACGAACTCGACGACGTGTTGAACGATGCCACTATCCAGCTCGTCAGTATTACCACTCCCAGCCATACCCATTATGAGTTCGCTAAGCGAGCACTTCTAGCGGGCAAGCACGTGTTGGTCGAAAAACCCATGACGGCCACACTCCAAGAAGCCGAAGAACTTTTTGCCCTTGCCCAGCAAGAAGGCAAGGTGCTGTGTGTGTATCAAAACCGCCGTTTTGATAGTGATTTTCAGTCGGTTAGCAAAGTAATCAAGCAAGGATGGCTGGGCGATGTACTCAACTATGAAGCTCGTTTTGACCGCCACAAACCCATTCTTAACCCTAAAAAATGGAAAGAAACTCCAGCTCCGGCCAATGGCATTTTGTATGATTTAGGTTCACACATTATTGACCAAGTAATTGCGCTGTTTGGTACACCCAAGTCGGTAACTGGCGAGGTATGGACGCAGCGAGAAGGCTCTGAAATAGATGATGCTTTTGACGTGCGCATGGATTACGGTAAGCTGAAAGTAACTCTCAAAAGCAGCCTGTTGGTACGAGAACCAACGCCTCGCTATGTGATTCATGGTACTAAAGGTTCGTTTGTCAAATACGGCATTGATTTGCAAGAAGACCACCTCAAAGCAGGCTTGCGCCCTGGCGACGAAGGCTTTGGAAAGGAGCCTCTTTCGCAATGGGGATTACTGAATACTGAACTGTACGGCGGCGATTTTAGAGGCTACCTCGAACCCGAAACGGGTAACTGGGGCTTGCTGTACGACGATCTCTACCAAGTGATTACAGGTCAGAAAGATGCCTTACAGATTCAACCGGCGCAGATTTTGGAACAGATTAAGATTTTGGAGAAGATTACTACCCATCAATAGGGATAAAAATAGAAACGCCAGTTCAGGCTGAACTGGCATTTGCTCTCTAACCCACGTCTGTTTGGTAATTTCTTGCAAACCCGAAGGCTTGAGGAGAAATATGGTAAATACGGTTTGGGAAGAACCCTTACGTATCCTGTTGCGATGGAAAAATAGTTGAGAATCCACCTAACAGACACAACCTGAGTAGAAAGCGTTGGAATGAACCTAAAAAAAATCGGAGAAACATGTCGTTTCTCCGATTTTTTGGTTTGAAGCCTATAAGGGACTTTGTTATTTCAAGCCCAAATCTTCTTGAATGGCCGACACTTTTGCTTTCAAAGCGGCCAAGGTAGCATCAAAGTCTTCTGGTTTATTCAGTGGCGCATTTACCGATACATAAAACTTAATCTTTGGCTCTGTACCACTTGGGCGAGCCGATACTTTGCTGCCATCTTCCAGAATTAACTGAATCACATTCGACGACTCGATGCCCATACCTACCAGAATCGGGGTGACTTCGCCCGTGCGAAGGTCTTTTGACGTCATATTCTTGTAGTCCAACACCGTAATAGGTGTAGAACCCGCTACCGAAGCAGGTACGTTGTTACGCAAATCGGTCATCATTTGCTGAATCTCTTCGGCGCCTGATTTTCCTTTTTTGGTTAACGAAATCAGCCCTTCGTAGTAGAAGTTGTGCTTCATGTACATTTCGGTCAGGAAGTCAAACAGACTCAAGCCTTTGTCTTTGGCGTAGGCGGTCAATTCGGCAATCATGGCGCAGGAGGCCACGGCGTCTTTGTCACGCACGGCATCGCCAATGAGGTAACCATAGCTTTCTTCGCCACCGCCGATAAACTGCGCCTGCCCTTCTAACTCCCTGATTACTTGAGCAATGTATTTAAAGCCAGTCAGTGTATTATAGCACGTTACGCCATACGACTCGCACATGGCATTGATGATGTCGGTGGTTACAATGGTCTTGGCTACAAACTCTTTACCTGTTAGCTTACCAGCGTCTTTCCAAGCTTGAAGCAAGTAATAAATAATCAAACTAGCCATTTGGTTGCCGTTGAGCAGTTGCCATTCACCATGCTTATTCTTCACGGCTGAGCCTACTCGGTCGGCATCGGGGTCGGTGGCAATTACCAAATCAGCGTCTATTTCTTTCGCCAAATTCATGGCTAAGGTCATGGCTTCTTGCTCCTCGGGGTTCGGATACACTACCGTCGGGAAGTTGCCGTTGGGTGTGGCTTGGGCTTCTACAATGGTAACGTTTTCAAAACCTAAATTCTTCAGCGCCTGCGGCACCAAGGTAATACCCGTACCATGAATCGGCGTATAGACAATACTCAGGTCTTTCTGGCGCTTAATCACATCAGGATTGATGCTGTTGTTATCAATCGTCTTGAGGTATTCGGCATCTACTTCTTCGCCAATGAGGGTGATTAGGTCAGAATTTCCCTCAAACTTGATGTCATCAACCGACTGGATTTTGTTGACTTCGTTCACGATGTTTTTATCGTGTGGAGCCACCACCTGCGAGCCGTCGGTCCAATAGGCTTTGTAGCCGTTATACTCACGAGGGTTGTGCGATGCTGTAATGACCACCCCACTCTGACAGCCCAGATGGCGAATGGCAAACGACAACTCTGGCGTAGGGCGTAAGGCTTTGAACAAGAGCACTTTAATGCCGTTGGCCGAGAAAATATCAGCCACGATACGGGCAAACTCTGGCGACATATTGCGGCTGTCATGAGCGATGGCCACACTGGTGCCTCCATCGGGGAAATTGATATTGAGGTAATTAGCTAAACCTTGGGTAGCGGCTCCTACGGTGTAGCGGTTCATTTTGTTGGAACCTACGCCGATGATTCCTCGAAGTCCACCTGTTCCAAACTCAAGATCCTTGTAAAACGAATCGGTGAGTTCAGTTTCGTTGTTGGTATCTAATAAGGCTTGGATAGCCTGTTTGGTATCGGCATCGTAATTGCCTGCGAGCCAAGTTTTGACTCGCTGGAGGGTCATTGCATCTAATCCGGTGGACATGATTGGTAAAGGTTGAGAGTTTACAGGGTCAAATTACTACAAATTTCTACGAATCTGCAAACGTTGTTTCGGGTATGGTTATCCTGTTAAAAACTTTGTAATTTTGAGAACAATATCATTCATAATGAAACAAATCACCCTACAAATACCTGACCAAGAATACGCTTTTGTGATGAAGCTTGTCAAACAGCTTATTGTGCTGGTCGTTGTTTATTTCTTGTCCAAAGCATACCTGACCAAGAATACGCTTTTGTGATGAAGCTTGTCAAACAGCTTCGATTTGTGAAAGTTACGGAAGAGTCATCCCTTGAAGGTCAACTCACGCCTTCGCAGTGCAAGACTTGGAAAAATATCAAGACGGGGTTTGAAGAGTTGAAAATGATAGAAGAAGGAAAATTAAAAGGACAATCTGCAGAAAAGTTCTTACAAGAACTTAAAGAGGAAGGGTACTTATAATGCAAGTTATTGTTGCTCCTCATTTTAGTCGTGAAGCCAAACGGTTATTGAAAAAGTATCCTTCTTTGGCTCAGGAAATAGCTGATTTAATACAAGAATTAGCAGAAAATCCTGTACAAGGTACATCTATTGGCAGAGACTGCTACAAAATCCGCATCGCCATCAAGAGCAAAGGAAAAGGCAAAAGCGTGGTGGCAGAATCGCTACTTGTGTTAAAATCACCACCGAAACTGTCACCTTAGTATCTATTTTACGACGAATCTGAGCAAGAAGATATTCCTCAACAACAATTGATTGCGCTTTTGCAAGAGAATAATCTTTTGTAAAAACTTCATTCTAAAATCCACCCTCAACCCTTACAGGACTCAGACCTATGAGGGTTGAGGATGGATTTATCTACAATTTCTTCACAATCTCCAAATACGTATTATTGGCCTTGACGATCGTGTTTTTGAGGTCGGGTTCTGGTTTTTTCATACCTACAGCAGCGTTAACACCTGCGCTTTCGGCGTAGAGGCGTCGGGTGAGGGCTTTGATTGCCACACTCATAGTTGCATTGGGTGGTGTGGCGTTCATCAGCACTTTTGCTTTGGCCAGCAAGTCGGCGGCGTTGTCTCGGGCAGGTTGGAAGTCATTGCGGTCGGCTGCGGCAGCCATTTTGGTGATGAGTTGCTTATAGTCGTCCAGTTCTTTCCAATTAGTACTGCTTTGACAAAAGGCAACCAACGATACACACATCAAGGCTAGTACAAATAAAGACTTTTTCATAAGGGCTTGGTTTTGAATGAAATTTAAAAATTTTGATTCAAAACTAAGGCGCACTTGTCAACTATACATTTCAGATGAAGTCAATCTGGATAAAGCCTTAGCGAGCCGATGTTTTAAGCGAGTGAAGCCTTTTTAGTATTGGTACTTTAGGTTGATTAGGCTTTTGTTGATATATCAATGGCGTTATTCGAGTAAGGTTGGGGCAGTACAGCCAATGGCAACAGTAATTTTAGGGATGAGTTACTCACCACTTTTTCCTTCCTTCCTTTGGTTATCATTATTTTGGCCATCAAGATATTGAACGGAAGTCAAGAAACATTGAGGAAAGAAATCGTTTAATCTTTATTTGAAAAAGTTAAACAAACTAACATACGTTTTGTTATTGATAAGGTAATTCAATACTTCATTAGTTGTTCTACACACATCAACAAACAAAACAAAAATGAAAACAAAACAAATAGTAATGAAAGCCAGATTAGTTGCAACGATGGCTATGTTACTGGGTTTAGTAGTAACGGGATGTAAAAAAGATGAACCTGTTTCTAATACAGTAACGGACATCGTTCTTGCAAACAACGATTTCACCATTTTGCGTGCAGCCGTGACCCGTGCAGGTTTGGCAGATGCACTCAGAGGAGGTACTCTAACCGTTTTTGCTCCTAACGATGCAGCTTTTACTGCATCTGGTTTAGACTTAGCCACAGTCAACTCACTAGATGTAAATACATTGAAGGCTGTTTTGCAGTATCATGTATTGGGTTCGACAATCAACGCAAGTGCAATTGCTACTGCTAATAATACCGAAGTGACAACGCTTAGTGGAGCCAAAGCGTTTGTTACCAAAAATGCGGCGGGTGTATCTATCAATGGTGCACAGGTTATATCTGCTGATGTACCTGCTGATAATGGTGTGATTCATGTTATTAATCGGGTGATTTTACCGCCAGCAGGCACATTGCTTCAAGTGGCTCAAGGTAATGCCAATTTAACCTTCTTAGTAGCTGCCTTAAATCGTGTAATTCAGGCCAATCCAACCGTAGGTGCTACTGTAACTGCTGTTTTAACTGGCTCATCGCCCTATACTGTGTTCGCCCCAACCAACGCTGCCTTTCAGGCTACACCTTTTAATAGTATTGCGACTATCAATGCCGCCACAGGTACTAACCTTACTACACTAACCAACGTACTATTAGCGCACGTAGTAGGTGGTCGTGTTTTTTCGACCAATTTGTCCTCTGGTACAGTTACTACGGCTGGTACTGCACCTATCACAGTAACCATTGGTACAACTGGTGTACAAGTAAGAGGTACGGGCAATGGCACTACCAACGCCAATGTAACACAGGCAAATGTAGTAGCTACTAACGGTGTTGTGCATGTCGTTGATAGAGTTATCTTGCCATAAAGTATCTCTACGTAACAATAGCAATAAGAGTTTTTCTATCAGACCTTATACTAAAGGCTGTCCGAAATTTCGGGCAGCCTTTTTGATGCCCCATCAACAACTACTCCATAAACTCCCAAGCACTAGCATAACCTCCCAATTTTTCGGTGTAGTCAATGAAATTGGCGTAGAATGGATGCTGCCCTAAGGTAGCACTATCGCCCACCACCACGAGTTTTTTCTTAGCCCGAGTCATGGCCACATTCATGCGCCGAATATCTGACAAAAAGCCGATTTCGCCTCGGTCATTGCTGCGGGTGAGGCTGATATAGACAATGTCTCGCTCCTGCCCTTGAAAACTATCAATGGTATTGACCGAAATGCGGTGTTGTATGGCTTGCAACTCGTCGCTGTGTTCGAGCTGCTCTTGCAGAAGAATAATTTGCTGTTTGTAGGGCGAAATAACGGCTATATTGGGAAAATCATTCTTTGTAAAATTTATTTGTAACTCACTGATCAACAACCTGATATGCTTAAATAAAAAAGCTGCCTCATCGGGATTAGTACTACTGGTACCTTCGAGTTTTTCGTCGAAACTACAGCCAGCAGTATCAATAAAAAGTAGTGGTGCATCAGAAGAGAAGAGGCGAGCGTTCGCTACCGAGTGGTGCGCTTTGAGTTTGTTCTCATAAAACACCGAAGACGAATAGCCCATAATGGTTTGGTTCATACGGTACTGTTCTTCCAACAAAGTGACTGCTTCTGGATGCAAAGCTATGCACTTTTCGAGCAAGGTTTGGTTAAGCCCCTGTGCAGCAGCCTCGCTAGACTTAATGGTAGGTGGCAACTGGCAATGGTCACCAGCCAGCACTACCTTTTGTGCCTTCAGTATCGGAATCCAACAGGCAGGTTCGAGGGCCTGGCCTGCTTCGTCTATGACCACCGTTTGGCAGATTAAATTCCTGACAGTGTAGTGATTAGCACCTACCAGTGTAGCCGTAATGATTTGTGCTTTGTTCACTAAATCATCAATGATGTATTGTTCGGTGGTGGCTACGTCTTTCATGATGCGATGGGCTTCGTCAAACAAGGCTTTGCGTTGGTCACGTTCGGCTTTACCAAAACTACGCTTGTATTTGTGCGCCATGTTTTTGAACTCCTGCGCCTGCTTTTTCAGCCGCTTGGTCTCTTTCATGTACTCATGCTCAGCCATTTTAGCCTCCAAGGTCAGCGACTGCAACCGCTCCAAAACTCGTGCTGGATTGCCCACCCGAAGCACGTTAAGTCCTTCTTCCGAGAGTTTGTCACTCAATAAATCTACAGCCGTATTGCTGGGTGCTACCACCAATATTCGCTGATTTTGTTGCTTGATTAAGGCTTTGATGGCTTGTATCAAGGTAGTGGTTTTACCTGTACCCGGCGGGCCATGCACGATGGCTAATTCATTGGCTGATAGTATTTTATCAACTGCTCTCGCTTGCGATTGATTGAGTTTCGTGGCTGGATAGGAAGTAGTAAGCGTCTGAAAAGTAGGGCTTTTGGCACCCGTCAATAGCTGAATCAGTGTACTTTTTTCGCCTAACTCCGATGCTTTTTTGAGTGCATCTTGCATTTCATCATAGCTGTTTTCATCAAACAGCAAATCAACCCCTAGCTTCCCATCTCGGCTCCAATCGGGGAGTTCATCGTCTTTGATGGTGATTTTCAGGCGGTTGCCACTTTGGTAATTGATGGTGCCCTCTATGCGGTCTTTTTGTGGGTCGTGATTGGTGAAGAATACGGCTGGCATCCCTGCCCGAAACTGATGCGGAATGTCTTGGTGGGTGGTACGCTCCAGTTCGACGGTCAAATAATCACCCCGACTCATTTCGGAGCCTCTGATAGCCACTGGGTACCACGTCAACCCATTGGCACGCCGCTCTGTTACCGACGAAACCTCCGTTAGTTTTTTATATTGTTCACGGTCTTCGTTCCGTTCAATTTTCAGCAGTTCGAGGAGTTTTTTGAAATAATCCATGCACAAAGGTAGGGCGAATTAGGGAAAAGGTGGAGAATCTGAAACTTTGAATGTATTTTGTCCAATCGGTTCTGCACAACAGACCGTGCCGAACCGAGACGCAATCCACGAAGATGAATGGGGAAAAACCTATTCTGTGTAATTTGTCCTTCGGACAAGTTGAAAACTTAACTCACAACGTTAGCCTCATAGGCTTTCCAAGGATATAGGAATGCTGTGCTTTACTTAGCTATTGGAAATGAATTTGTAAAGAAGAATAGAAGATTTTAAACTTAGGCCTCTTTTTCAAGAGGGATAATACGGTCATTGAGCATAGTAGCAGAAAAAGCCAAGGCTTGTAGTACGTCTTCGTGTTGTACCCAATGAAATTCTTTTAAAAATGCTTCAATAGTCATCCCACCTGCTAAGTATGCCAACACAGAACTTACAGGGATGCGTGTGCCTTTGATACGAGGTTTTCCCATACAAATATCTTGGCTGACCACCACACGTGGATAATTTGGAAAGGCGTATTCCATTTGTTTTTTAACCAAAGATAAACTTTTATTACTAGCAAAACAACAGCAGCGTATTTTTTCAATAGCTCCAAAATTACATTTAACACTTGACTATCAGATAATTACAAAACACTAATATCGTTTATCGAATAGCTTCAAAAATACTTATTCTACCTTCGTTTTAAACAGAATAAAAAATGCGTGCAAACACTAGAAATTTGAAAAGAACACACTAAGCTAATTTTCAAAGCATTTGTTTTTCTATTGATTGCTTGCGCATATTCTCATTGTCGTTTTGTTAATGCGCTAAAAGAATTTCAGCAGAAATTCCCAAATTCTTATGAAGCTCTCTTATCATTCTGAGTGTAAGACTCCTTTTTTTGTTCAATACCTCTGATACCCTATTTTCTCCACCAAAATACTTGGCTACTTCTTTTTGCGAAAGATTAAGCATGGCCATCCTTTCTTTAATGGCTTCGATTGGGTCGGGCTTGGGGATTGGGTAGTGCTTTTTCTCATACTCACAAGCCAAAATAGTTACTGCCTCTAATATATCTAAGGCCTTGGCTCTCTCCTTTGGATCTTCAATAAGGTCTGCATCAACCAGCAGGTCGATAATTTCAGATGCCTTTTGAAATTGCTCCTCATTGGTAATTGGCTCAATTTTGATAGTATCTATATTGATTGTTTTCATGGTGTCAAAATAACAAATTAAATGTTGGCAATGTCCTGAATCTTATCGTATTCCTTGTGTGTACCAATGAATCTAACAAACACAAACTTTCTTTCATACTCAAATTTAGCAATGAGTCTATACTTGTTGTGTGCGATGTTAAACACAACACGCCCATTGCCAACCTTATCAGCCTCATTAAAATAGGCAATTACTTGATTGGGGTTTTCAAAGTCCATATTTTCAACCGTATCGTACCAAAACTCTAACGATGCTTGAGCATCTTGATGCTGTTCCCAGAAAGTTCTTAATGTACCCCGTGAAAATATCCTCATAACACTACAAATATAAACAAAATTCCCACAGTGGGAAGTATAAGGTACCGGCGACACAAGCCCCCTCGCTTATACTCTAGCAGTCGCAAGTTGTATCACTCCTCGACGTTTGGATATTCCTTACCGCATCCCCTCCAACATCCCCCTCACCAAATTAGCGGAGTTAGTGGCGGCTACGGTGGTGAAGTTCAGCATGGTTTTGCGGGCGTGTTTGTCGGCTTTGTCGCTCATGCTACGGATAACTAAGCAAGGTACTTGCAACTGATAACACACTTGCGCTACGGTAGCCCCTTCCATTTCGGTGGCAGCGGCGTTGAAGTCATTGCGGAGTTGCTTGACTTTTTTCTTCGAACTAATGAATTGGTCGCCCGTTACAACTAATCCCGTCTCTACTTTGGGAGCAGGACATTCTTCACACATTTTCAGGAAAGTGATATTTTGTGCTGCTTTTTGAGCTTTCGCAATTAATTGAGTATCTCCTTGAAAATCAGCAGGATTGAGTTGTTTACTAATCGGATTTCGAGTTTGCCGAGAGGGCTGTAAATCACTCCGAACGGTAAAATAATCGTGATAAGTAGTTCGCTCGGCAATGACCATGTCGCCAGGCTGGAGGTCTTCACGGATGGCCCCAGCAATACCTGTAAAAATGACTTGCTTCGGCTCAAATCGCTCAATCACTAAGGCCGTGGTCATGGCAGCGTTGGCTTTACCGATGCCGGTTTCGGCCACTACTACGTTTTGTCCGTTGAGTTGTCCCGTCATAAATGTCAAACCCCGAAACCGAACTTCTTGGCGGTTTTGAAGGGAATCTTGCAGGAGTTTCACTTCTTTATCAAACGCTCCTAAAATCGCCGTAATGGACTGTGCTGTGGCTATTTGTTGATTGATCAATAGGACGCTTAGCAGCCCTATTAGCTTCGTAAGTTTCTTGTTCACAGGCAATTGATTAATGATACGTCGTGGTTTATTCTCGATACGCCGTTCGTTTGATAACTTGTTGTTTTTGTACATCATACGCCACGTCGTGCTCCACACAATGGATGTTCCGAACCATGTCATACGCCGCAGGCGTAGTACAGCTTTCACACAAAAAATACGCCACGCCTGCTGCATAGCCCTTGAGTTTGAGGCGTACGCCGGTAGCCAGTTGGTTTTTCGGAACGGTTATTTTGGTCACTACTTTACCGGTATTGGCGTCGATGACTTCCCATTCGAGCACCTCGCTGTTTTGGTATAAGCAAACCAGCAGGTCTTTGTCGCAAAGGTACTCTAAGCGACGCATAGAAGCATAGTCCTGCCTAAATTTATACGTCCATTTGAAGGTATTGGTACCCACATCGAGCCGCACTACTTCGGTAGAATCTTTGTAAATCAGGGGGTACTCCACGTTTTCGTACGAAAACCCACCCACATACTCCGACGAAGCCAAGATGTTGCCCGTTGGAGTATCAATGATATGAAAATGATAAAGGCCGTTTTGTTGATAATTGGTGAATACCAAGCGATTATCAATCAGGTACGGAACACCCATGTTCGTCCAGCGGGTGGTATCGTAGCCTTCTTTTTCCCATAGTTTGGGGTCGTCTATGTGGTGATGCCAAATCAGTTTACCCGTTTGTCGGTCAAAGGCCGAAAAACCCAAGTAAGGCTTACGTTTGGCCGCACGGTCTGGAAACTGCTTCTCTAACTCTTTGCTTGGCGATACGCTGGCATAGATGCGGCGGTCGTCGAAGGTGTAAAAGATGATAGAATTGTAGTAGTCGTTTTGAATGGGCAACAAGTGAAGTGAATCAACGTAGTCATTGATTTTTTTGAAGGGCATTTCCCATTTGTGTACCGCTGGCATAGCTAACGAGTCAACAACGGGGGCATTGTCTCCAAAGCGGTCTGATTCATTCGCAATCGGTTTAGCACACGACAACAACTGAAACAACGCAGTAAGCATCACCATAGAACGTAAGAAGTGCATATTGGTAGGGGTTAAGGCTTTTAGGAAGTAGCCTATACGGACACAGGCTACGGCAAAGCAGCAATAAGCTTTGACAATCAACCACTTACTCTTTTTTCAAGAGAACTTAGGTTGTACGTCTGCCTAAAGGGCACTTCAAAGTAAAATTTTCTAAGGCTAACTACCGAATTTTCAGAGCATCAGTGATTATTCGGTCATTGGACTACACCGCTACTTTGCCCATCAAAGGGTCGGTAAAGCTGGAACGTCCTGTCTCCACGTGACCTGCGTAACGTTTGGCAAACGTCATATTGCCTTTGACCATGACGCTAAAATCGTACCAGCCAAAGCTTTTGCTCAAGTCAAGTGTCAGTTTGAGGTCCCCTTTTGCTGCAAGCGTTTTTGTGATTTTTCCTTGCCCGTATGCCAAATCGGTTAGTTCAATCGTCAATGCTTGGTTCTCATTATTCTTGAAATGCAATTCGACATTACCGCTCCATTGCTTAGAGTTGGTTTGGGAGCGTTCGTAGTGACAAGCTGCCACAAGAGCAGGGTCTTGGGCATTACCCAATAGTTCTCTAAAAAAACCATTCGGTCCATATACTCGCAAGAAATACTCCTGATTTTCAAAGTTTTCTATAGGCCACCCATCGCTGAGTTGGTCGCCTGGGGTCAAGGCATAGTTCCACGAGCGAGCTGTTTCGTATCCCAACAGCTTTCCTTGCGCATCACGTTGGGCGTAACCTTTGGGAGCATATACCACAAATGGCGCTCCGCTGGCTTGCTGTCCGAAGATAGCATTATCTACCTTAAAACTAAGGCTAATCTGCTGCTTGGTAGCACTCAAACCACCTTCTACATACAACTCATACGGCAAGGCACAGGCTTCACGTATGCCCGGTTCTTGCTTGGGCATCAGCGGTGAGGCATTGGGCGACTGGTTGATTTGCTCGATTTCGGCACCGGTCAGGGCTTTGAAATTGGTAGGTAACTGTTTAAACTGTGCTTTATGAACGGTTTCGATAAACTCATCCTTTTGGACAAATGTCGGCAGTTTGATTTTTTCTTGGCGGTAGGGCCTAAAGACCGAAGTCAAATCGCCACAGACGGCTCGCCGCCATTGGCTGATGTTGGGCTCTTGGATGGGCTTACCCGTTTTGTGCGTTAGGAATTTTTCTAAAAATTGCAACACAGAGGTATGGTCAAACACCTGCGAACACACTCGCCCGCCTCGGCTCCACGGCGAGGCAATCAGCAAAGGCACTCGATAGCCTAAGCCAATAGAGCCCGACCGAGCTTGCTTTTCGGCATTGGGGCGTTTGCGATTTTTTTCTTGGTCTAATGTTACGTGTTCTACGCTGGCATCAATCTGAGCCGATACTTTGCCAGCGTGAGGGTGCTGAGGGTCAGGGGCAATAAAGGGGGGCACATGGTCGAAATACCCATCGTTTTCATCATAAGCCAAGATGAAGATGGTCTTTTTCCACACGTCTGGGTTTTTGGTCAGTATTTCAAGTACCTCCGACAAATACCAAGCTCCGTACCAGGGAGCGCCGGGGTGGTCTGAGAAGTTTTCGGGTGCTACCAACCACGACACCGTCGGCAATTGGCCTTGCTCGACGTCGGCTCTGAATTGATGCAATACATCCCCTTTCGGAACGGTCATTTGGCGTTGGGTGCCGTTGTCGTCGTAAGTAAGGGTGGTAAGTTCTCGGTAGTGCGGGTCGTTGCGGTTAGTCGTGAAGGCTTTGCGGTGAATGTTCTTTTCAAACTCCGACAGGTTGTCAAAAACTTCGGGTCTCCATTTTCGGGCATCTTTTTCAAAAGCCTGTAGGTTATTTTCTTTGTTTTGAAGCTCTCTTTTAAGTTTTTCGCTCTCTTTGGTGTTAGGCGAAGTGTCAGCCAGTTGTTGTTTAAGCGCTGCTATTTCGGTCGGAAGCTGTTGGATTTGCTTCTGAATGTAAGGGTAATAACCCTTAGCCAGTTTGATGTTATAGCGCTCAAACCACTCGATAGGATTGTCTGAAAAACTCCCCAACCAGCGGTCTTCGTCGTCGGTGAAACCAGTGGACAGGTTTATCTCGTTTTGGTATATTTTCCAGCTAATTTGTTGTTCCTCGAGGCGTTCGGGAAACGACTTCCACCGTGCCCACGATTCATAGTCAATGTCTGAATTAAACACATTGGCCTTTGACTGGATACTGGCTTGCTCCCGAATCGTACCCGACCACAGGTATAGACGATTGGGCGTAGTACCCGTGAGCGAAGAGCAAAAGTTTTGGTCACAAACCGTAAAGGCGTCGGCTAGCGCATAGTAAAAAGGCAAATCGTCACGGTTGTAATACCCCAGCGTCAGGGGCATGTGTTTGTACTCGGCATGGCCTGATTTTTTGGAGTCGAGCCACTTATCGTACTTGCCGTTGTTGCGGGCATCCACTTGGTCGTCCCACGAGTGCGGCAACGAACTCATCCATGTGGCTTTGGAGTCTTTGAGATTAAGCCGAAAAGGCACAAACGTTTGGCCAGTTGCATTGGTTTGGAGCCATACTTTATTCTGGTTAGGTAAGGATATAGCACGAGGGTCATTGAAACCCCTCACGCCTTGCAGCGAACCGAAACAATGGTCAAACGAGCGATTTTCTTGCATCAAAATCACCACATGCTCGGCATCTAAGTACGTACTGCCTTCGGGAGGATTGATGGCCAGCGCTTTTTGGATAGCACTCGGAAAAACGCTCATCCAGCCAGCACTACTGGCCAGCAAAGCAGCTTTCTGTATAAATTCTCTTCTGGACTCCATGCACGATTAGGTTTTGTTGACTACTGACTTGCTAAGATACTTTTTTGTAGGCAAACGCCAGCGCAATACTGTCAAGAAAGCTTCAAAAACCCAACCGCTCGTGATGATGTTTGTGTTAAATCGTAGCTTCAACTACCATTTTCGTAAAAACAAACCACTTTACAATCCAATGACTCGTTAGTTTATTAAGTTTAGATGCTACGACCGATGAGGAAGCAGAAGCGTTATTTCAACGCCTACCCCTTCCGAACTATGTATTTCTATTTTGCCATTATACCCTTTCGTAATAATATCAAAAGCTAAGGATAGCCCTAATCCAACGCCTTTGCCAGTAGGTTTGGTCGTGAAAAACGGTTGAAATACTTTGTGTCTAATTTCTTGGGCTATTCCAAGCCCATTGTCTTTAATTGTAAGTTCTATGAATTGTCCCACACCTCTTGTCGAGATGTAAATCTCTGGCTCATAGATGGTTGACAATTGATTTTTCTTTTCATGTACCGAATAGACGGCGTTATCAATCAGATTCATAAATACTCGTCCTATCTCCTGAGCATTAACTTCTATCAATGGTAGTTCGGTATCAAAGTGTGTCTTCCAGTTTACTGAAATATCCTTATAGTTGGTGCGAACACTGCGATGAATCAATCTTAAATATTCTCCAATCAAGGCATTTATATCAGTTGCTTGGACTGTTCCATTACCAACTTGTGAGTGCTCTAACATCTTCTTGACTATAGAACTGGCTCGTTTGCCATGGTAATTTATCTTATCTAAGTTGTGTTGAACCGTACTGGCAATTTCCATCACATCATCTGAACGACCAACGGTTAACTCTTCTTTCATTTCGTCCACTAATTCTAAGCTGAGTTCGGCAAAATTATTGACAAAATTGAGTGGATTCTGGATTTCATGGGCTATTCCCGCCGTCAGCTCGCCGAGTGAGGCAAGTTTTTCTTTTTGAATAAGCTGGTCTTGTGTAGTTTTGAGTTGTACTAATGTTGATTCAACTTGTTGCTTTTGGGTCTGGATTTCTTCTATCAGGCTAACTAACTCTACATTTTTCAAGCGATAAATTTCGGCTTCTTTTTGCGACTGTTCCACTCGGTGCGTAATCTGTAAGTTTACGATTCGCTGGTTGATGGTATCGTTATTTATCTCTTTATCTAGGGTTGTATAGTGTTCAAAATGCAATAGGGCTTTGGCATAGTTACCTAAGACTTTATGAATTTTTGATAAGCTGTAATGAACCTTGCAGATACTGTCTTTCGCTTCAATCTGCTCTGCCAGACTGAGTGCTTGATGAAGATAATGAAGCGCTTGCTCATGGTTTGCCTTGTCGAAGGCTGGATTGTTGTACAATCCTCCTAAGAAGTCGTAGATTTCGGCTTGTCCTTTTTTATCATCAATCTTTTGGCGAATCTCCAAACTTTGCTGACAATAGGCCAAGGCATTCACAAAATCGTTGGTATCTGCGTAAATCTTTGCGCAATTAAAAAGAGTATTCCCTCTGCCTTTCTGGTCGCCAATAGTAGTTGTAAGTTCAAGTCCTTTTAAACAATAATGCAAAGCTTCTTGATAGGCTTTTTTTTGCAGGTAGATATTACCAATATTATCATAACAGCCTGCTACCCCCCAGTTATCCCCTATTTTTTGACGAAGAACTAAGCTTTGTTGAAAATACTCCAAGGCTTCATCGTATTGTTTCATCTCGTAATACACCCCTCCAATACAATTGAGGTTGTACGATTCAGGTACTACGTCATTGATATTACGAGCAATTGAAAGTCCTTTAATGGCGTATTCTAAGGCATTCGTTAAATCACCCAAATACTTATAGGTAGTACTCAGATGATAATAGGTCAAGGTCTCTTGTTGAGAATATTGGCTGGCTTGACTGAAGGCAAGCGACTCAAAAAGATGCGCTAAAGAAGTCTCGTACTTTCCAAGATTTCGATAAATAATTCCAAAATACTCATGTACAACCGACTGATTGCGTATATCTTGTTGCTCTTCAAATGCAGTCAGTGCCTGTTGAAGTAACTCAAGGGCTTCGTAATTTCGAGAGAGCCTAATATGGCAAAAGCCGAAGGTTCGTAACGCTTCGGCTTTTCCTTTCTTGTAATTGATTTCTGCTGCTAAGTCAATGGCTTGTTTGCTCAAAGCAAAAGATTGGTTACTATCGCTTACTCGCCTTTGCCATGCTTGCTCATTCAACCAATCAATTCGTTCAATTTCAGAGACAAAAATGGGTTCATTCATATATTACAATGGGATTTATACCATATAGAACTCCCATGAAATGCGGTCTGGATCTTTGAATGCTACATAGTTTTTACCGAGAGTTGGGTCTAATTTTACCCCTGTGTTCTCTACACCTGTAGCAGCTAACGCATCCGCCACCCGACGAAGTTCTTCTTCATCTTCGCAACCTAAGGCTAAGTGGTCAAGACCTACATTAAATGGGTTAAACGTGTCGGAACCTGCTGGAGGAGCTGCCTGCCGAACTCCTATAAAAGTGCTTCCTGCTACAAAAATAAACAAATCTGGAAAATCTGCTACGACTTGAAAGCCAAGTGTTTCTTGATAAAATTTTTTGGTACGTGACATATCCGTACAGCGCAAGGCAAGATGGTGAATACCAGGAGTTTTAGGGGAAATTGCCATGATTTTAATTATTAGTTGATTATGATTGTTGGTGTAATGCTGGGGTCTTATCGCCCCGCAAGCTGGTTTACAAAGCTATTGTGATTCCAGTCAATGGTTAGGTTTGTAATCTGGTCTTTGTCATTGAAACGAAACACAAAAATGTGGTCACTTTCAAAGCGTAATCCTTGGCTTGGAAGTCCCATAAATTCCTTCTCCTGCGTTCCAAAAATCAGCACTTTACAGGTAATGGTATCGCCTTCTACCGACATGGCATCTACTGTGTTATCAAGGTCAGGAAAGCAGTCCATCAAAAGGCTCCACACGGCCTTTCCGAATTCTCTGAAAAGGCCCTTGCCATCATTGCCAAGGGGCATAAACCACACGGTAGCTTCGGGCGTGGCCAATTGTACCATTCGGTCGGTGTCAAGGTCTTGATAGGCAGAGAAAAACTCAATACAAGTGCCTTTACGAGTCAGTTCTGCAACGGATTCTGTTGTTTTTAGGGTGTTCATGTTGATGATGGGTAAACAATTGATAAACAAGTTATTTATTACGTTATTTTGGGTAATTGGGATGGGCTTTCACCTTCCGAATTTGCCGTAAGTGTCGGTCTATATGACCCCACTGAAATATCAGTACTTGGTGTATATTCCGTGGATTAGGGGTATTGGTCAGCTCAAAAATCGCTCGCAGGTCGGCTTGTGTTGTTTCTACAAACTTAAGATTTATCGCCTGATTGCGTAAGAAAAAGGCGAGGTTATTTTTTCCTTCTATGAATCCAGAAGGTCGGCTAATATCAGGAGAAGTGTGTGGGGTTTCTTCCATGATAAACTCATGATAATAGCTATCAGGGCGGCTGGAAGCGATAAGTTCGGGGGCAGGTTTGTTCCGAGAACTAATACTGACTTCACGGCTCCAGATGATTTCCCAAAGTGCCAAATGTTCTACAATTTCAGCGATTGACCACCGGTCGGGTGACTCATGAAAGTTCCATTGGGCTGGGCTAAGGTTTTCGGTTTCTTTGATCAGCTCGTCACGAGTTCGTTTCATATTGTCGAGGGTGTATTGGCGGTCGGTTTCGGTCCAAAATTTGGGAGTTTCTTGTGCCCAAGTTATCGTGAAACCCATAACCAACAGTAACCCAATCGTAATAGCTTTAGTGTTCATGGTGTAAGTCCGTTTTGATTTGATGATTCAAAACTACACCCCTCCCCTGCGAATGTATTGTAAAAATGCGACATTGTTGCCCAATACCGACGTCTGATCCTTTATTCCAAAATAATTCCTTAACTTTCCTCTGTGTTCTATTATTTAATTACCAAACTTTCAATGACATGGATTCAACTTCCAACGCATCGGTTTTTATTGCGCCAGGAGCTTATGTAATGGGGCAAGTAGAAATTGGCGAGGGTTCTTCTATTTGGTATGGCGCCGTGGTCAGAGCCGATGTAGAAAAAATTAATATCGGCAAACATACCAATATCCAAGATACAGCAGTGCTCCACGCCGACTTTGGCGAGCCGACTCTCATTGGTGACTACGTGACGGTAGGCCACGGCGCTATTGTACATGGCGCCACCATCGGCGAAGGCTCATTGGTAGGTATGCGGGCTACTGTACTCAATCGAGCCAAAGTAGGTAAATTTTGCCTCATCGGTGCCAATGCTTTGGTAACCGAGGGAATGGTTGTACCTGATTATTCGATGGTGCTGGGGGTGCCCGGAAAAGTAGTTAAGCAATTACCTCCCGAAATAGCTGAAAAAATGCTCATGGAAAGCGCTGAGCATTATGTAGAAATGGCTCAACGGCACGCAAAAGGTGAGTTTGAATTGAAAAAGTGAGTAGCATAAGAGTAGGTTGATGTCTTGCAAAAAGCAATTGGCAGTTAATTTATATACTCAACCTGTACTTTTCATTTCTTTTTACCTCATTGTTCTTTAAAATCTAAACCAAACCATTCTCTGTTTTTGGCAAAATTTTTGCTCGTATATACCTAAGTTACTGTTCGATGCCTCCCATGTGTTCAAGCAACTGGTAATTTATGCCCAATTTGAGGGAATTATAAACAGTAAAAAACCCGAAAACAGATTTATGAATTCTTTTTTACAGTGCTGCTCAAACACTGTGCCAACTCTAAAATTACGCTTAAAACGGCACGTGACTATGCTGTCTCCCATGTTACTTTTGGGGGTTACACTTTGGGTTGGTTCTTGCCAACGTTCTGATGAAACAGATGTAAAACCAGCCCTTAAAGCACCCGAAGCCCTTGATGCTGAGGTTGCCTTGAAATGGAATGCGCTTCACTTAAAACTCTTAAAGACTACAGCGGGTTTTTCGCCCGTGGTGGCTTCTAGAGCCATTGGTTACATGGGACTTACGCTCTATGAAGCCGTGGTCCCGGGTTCTTCTACGTACCAATCGTTGGCTGGCCAGCTCAATGGCCTTAATACCTTACCAAAACCTGAGCTTGGTAAAGAATACGACTGGGCCATCAGTGCTAATGCCGCCGAAGCACTCATCACAAAAAAGATGTTTGACAACACCTCGGCTACCAACAAAACGACCATCGACTCGCTTGAAACAGCACTCAACGCTTCGCTCAAAAACGCTGATATTAGCTTAGAAACGTTTGACCGCTCGATCAAATTGGGTCAGGATATTGCTACGGCTCTTTTTGAATGGTCGAAAACCGACGGTGGACACGAAGGTTACAAGCGGAATTTCCCTGCCGATTATAAAGTACCCGTGTTTCCGGGGGCTTGGCAACCTACCGAAAACGGTCAAAAAATTCCGATGCAGCCTACTTGGGGCAAGAATCGCCCCTTTATGGCATCTAACTCTACCTTTACACCACCAGCACCACTGCCGTATTCTACCGACGTGAAGTCTCAATATTTTGCTCAGTACTTAGAGGTTTACACCAAAAATAAATCCTTGACCGACGAAGAGAAAGAAATTGCGGTATGGTGGTCTGACAACCCGGGAAATACCTTTACCCCTCCGGGCCACTCCTATTCGTTGGCAGCTATTGCAGCTCGTACGGCCAAAGCTAATCTGATGAAAACTGCCGAGGCCTTCGCTCGCACGGGTATTGCTGTAGCAGATGCCTTTATCTGTTGCTGGAAATGCAAATACGTATTTAGTAACGAGCGTCCTTACACGTTTGTACGATACGCCATTGACCCTGCTTGGGTTCCGTTTTGGCCTGCGCCACCCTTCCCAGGCTATATGTCAGGTCATGCCACCCAGTCAGCAGCAACGGCTGAGGTACTCACCGAGGTATTTGGTAACAATTTTACCTTTACCGACGACTCACACGTGGGTCGGGCGCCTGAGTTTGGCACCATTGCCTTTAAGGCTCGTAAATTCAATTCTTTTTACGAAACAGCCGAAGAATCGGCATGGTCTCGCTTCTTAGGAGGCATCCACCCCCGTCAAGACAACGAAGTGGGCCTGCGAGAGGGCAAGAAAATTGGTCGAAACGTTAACACTCTGAAATTCAAACGGTAATACAATTACCTCAACACCTATAATGTAAATCATATTTATGTTATGAATTTGTAAATCTGTACCAAATGAAAACGTTTTATCGCATCGCAACGGTACTATTTGTAAGTAGCGTACTGTTGTTCTCGTGTCAACCTACCAACGACGAGGTAAAACCAGCGTCCACCACAAAACTGCCCAAAGATTACTCAGCCGATGCCGTATTGGCATGGGGAAATATGTATTTAGAGTTAAGTCGTTATGCCTCAGGGTATCGCCCGCCAGTATCGGGTAGGGCATTGGGTTATATTGGCTTAGCAGGCTACGAAGCTATGGTAGGTGGCTCTAAAGAATACCTTTCCATACAAGGTTATTATGCAGGTTTGAGTATCCCTAAGCCAGATGCCACAGCAACCTATCACTGGGGCGAAGTGGTCAATGCAGCCTATGCCTACATGCACAAGGCATTTTTTCCTCATGTTTCGGATATACTGAAGGGTAAAATTGATGCCACCCAAAAATCCTTAGAAGACAAATTTTCGGCAGAAACCGATGCTACTACGTTTGAGCGTTCTAAAAAATACGGCGAAGCTGTTGCCACCACCATTTTCAACTGGTCCAAAACTGACACTTGGGGACATGAGGCATTTCTGAATAACATTCCAACCGACTATAAGCCTCCGGTGGGGGTGTTTAACTGGCAACCTACTTATCCTGATTATACCAAAGCGTTGCTTCCGTATTGGGGCAATGTCCGTACCTTTGTAGCTACCGAAGACGACAAAGTGTCTCGCCCACCAATGGCCTTTAGTAGTTCGCCGACTTCACAGTTTTATGCCCAAGCCAACGAAGTATATGCAACTGTAAATAGTGCTACGTATGAGCAAAAGTGGATTGCCCAATTCTGGAGTGACGATGTGTATCAGTTCACTTTTGAACCCGCTGCCCGTTGGATTGCCATAGCCGACCAAGTGATTGCTACTGACAAAGTTGACCTCGAAAAAGCAGCTTTTACACACGCTAAAGTAGGAATGGCGCTATGTGATGCTGGAATCGTATGCTGGAATTCCAAGTATCTCTACAACGTAGAACGCCCCATCTCGTACATTCGCAAATACATTGACCCCAACTGGGTAACTTTGTTGACTAATCCTATTTTGAATTTCCAAGGTGTGACGCCCCCGTTTCCAGCCTATCCTTCAGGACACTCTACCTTTAGTGCAGCCGCAGGAGAGGTGCTTTCTAATATATTTGGGTATCAGCATCCCATGACCGACCGTTGTCACGAGAATCGTACCGAATTCATTGGAACACCACGGGCGTTTAACAACTTCAACGAAATGGCCATCGAAAATGCCTATTCTCGAGTTCCACTTGGTGTACATTATCGAATGGATTGCGACGAAGGTGTGCGTATGGGTAACTTAGTAGGCCGTAAAATTAATGCCCTCCGCTGGAAGAAGTAATTGACTTTCAAAAGAATATCATGCAGAGAGAGTAGGCCCGCCTACTCTTTTTTGTTTTAAGTAGCCCGTGTTGTTACCTTTTCATTTTGAGTAATTGGCATTAAATTTGCGAATGGGTTCTTAAAACCATTATACGATTGAAACAACTCGTCGCCATCGGATTGCTTGGATTACTCCTGTTTAACATGCTGGGGCATTATCCTGTTTATACAGGGCTTCAGTGGCAGGCCAAGCAAGACATGGAACGACGCCTCGATACCGAGGATATTTACGGACAAGAGCTGTTTCAACTAAAAATCCCGATGAATCTGCCCTATTGGCAAAGCATGAAAGACTACGAACGTGCCAGTGGGAGTTTTGAGCACAATGGCGATTTTTATACTCTGTTCAAACAAAAGGTACAAAACGACACCTTGGTGTTGGTATGTGTCAAAGACCATCGCCAGCAACGTATTCTCAGTGCTTTTCAAGAAATCTTTCAGTTGACATTTAGCGATGCAGCCGATAGTCATCAAAAAGCCGCCAAATTTCTAGAAAACCTCATTAAAGATTACTTGCCGCTTCCGCATCAGCTGTGGGTTGAAGCCGAGCCGTTGGTGGTGGCCTTTTCACCTTTATCAGACCGTTACCAAGAGCATCCGTACGATGCTTTTATCGCCAATCCTTCGCCTCCTCCTAATTTATCATCGTTTGGGCGCAGCGCTTAGCTAGGCGCTCATCAGTTTTATCTGAAGCATTTGGGCTACTATCACCGTGTGTTGGGGATTTATCTCAACACATCGGTTTACTGTATCTCAACCAATGCTTCTTGTCAGTTCCATTTAATTCCAAAAACGATGAAAACATTGAAAATACTTTTTTTACTCTGCTTGCTAATGGTCAACATACTCCCGCTGTCTGCGCAATCGCAACAAAGAGGGAGCGTTAGTGGCACCATTACCAACGCCAAAAATGAGCCATTGGTAGGTGTAGTTGTTCGTGAGCAAGGCAAAAGCCACGGCACACTCACCAACGCAAAAGGTCACTTTGAATTAAGTAACCTTCCGGCCAAAGACCTAACGTTAGAATTTAGCCTGTTGGGCTACGAAACTTTTCAGAAAACCGTCGTTGTACAGCCTAACCAAGTTACGGCCATTGAGCTTGTTTTGAAACAACAAAGCAAGGAACTCGGCGAGGTAAATATAAAGGAAAATCGCTTGCTTTCGGAAGTAAGTCGGCTGCCGTCTATTCAGGAAACCTTCTTGGTAAATGGCAAGAAAAATGAGGTAATTTCGGTCACTAACTTAGATGCCAACATTGCCGAAAAAACACCTCGGCAGTTGTTTTCAAAAGTGCCTGGGGTGTTTGTGTATGACATGGACGGCTCTGGTAATCAGATTAATATTTCGACTCGTGGACTTGACCCACACCGAGGTTGGGAGTTTAACATCCGTAAAGATGGCATCATTACTAATTCGGATATGTATGGCTACCCGGCCAGCCATTTCAGTATGCCGATGGAGTCCATCGAAAAAATCGAGTTGATTCGAGGCACGGGCTCGCTACAATATGGAGCGCAGTTTGGAGGAATGCTCAACTACGTGACCAAGCGTGCCGACACCACTCGGGCGATAGGCTTTGAGGCCATCCATTCCATCGGGTCGTTTGGGTTGTTGAGTGGCTATTATGCCATTGGAGGCAAAGTAGGCAAGCTTACTTATTATGCCTATTACAGCAAACGGCACTCAGACGGCTATCGCCAAAACAGCCAGACCGATTACCAATCTCAATCGGCTCGGCTTCGGTACGACTTTAGTCGAAACTTGAGCCTCACCGCCGACCTATCTCGCTCCCAGTACGTGTACCATATCCCCGGGCCACTGACCGACAGTATGTTTTACGCCAATCCTCGGCAATCGTCACGCTCACGCAATTATTTCAATCCTGACATTTATGTACCTTCTCTGACATTAGATTGGCGCCTGGGCTTACGCACACAAATGCAAGCTAAAGTTTCGGCTGTATTGGGAAATCGTAACAGTGTACAGTTTGACAAACTGGCTACCATTGCTGATGTCATTAACCCTACTACACTCAGCTACGCTCCCCGCCAAGTAGATATTGATAACTTCAATTCTTACACAGCAGAGTTGCGAGTGCTACACTACTACGAGCTATGGGGACAAACCTCAACGCTTTTGGGAGGTATCCAACTCATCAATAATGACTTGCACCGCCGACAACTGGGAGTAGGCACTACGGGTTCCGATTTTGACCTAAGTATTACGGGTAACTGGGGGCGTGATTTGCATTTCAAAACTCAAAACATAGCCCTCTTTGTCGAAAATAGTTTCCGCCTTGGTTCTCGCCTCTCTGTCAATCCGGGTTTGCGGTTTGAGTCGGGTGAGTCGGTGATGTCTGGCACTATCAGTTATTATAATCCGGGTGATTTGCCCAATACTATCCAACATGCGTTTCCGTTGTTGGGACTCAATGCGAATTACGAAATCAATGCCAATCAGCAGCTCTACGGGGGCTGGTCGCAGGCGTATCGTCCGGTAATTTTTAAAGACATCATCCCTACCAGTACCTATGAACGTGTGGACAAAAACCTCAAAGATGCCACCGGGTACAACCTTGAAATAGGCTATCGAGGCTCTACCAATGCCCTAAAATGGGACATTAGCGCCTTTGCCTTACAATACAACAATCGTTTGGGTACGCTATCGCAAACCGACGCCACAGGTACTTACATTTACCGAACTAACATTGGCGATTCGTTCACCAAAGGTATTGAGTTGTTTGTAGAAGCAGGCTTTCGGTTAGCTCCTCAAGTACGTTTGTCGGTTTTCACTTCGACAGCTTACATGGACGGTCGCTACCAAAACGCACAGGTGCGAGTGAACCAAGAGAATATAAATATCAGTGGGAATCGTGTAGAGAGCGTTCCCGTCTGGATTTCTCGCAATGGGGTTAGTCTCAAATTCAAGCGCTTAAGCACTTCGTTGCTCTACAGCTACACAGCCGACAGCTATGCCGATGCACTCAATACTGTGAAACCTTCGGCTACCGGGGCGGTGGGTTTGGTGCCTGCTTATAGTCTATTCGACTTTAATAGCACTTATCGGATTAGCCAAAGTTTGTTTGTCAAATTC
Source organism: Spirosomataceae bacterium (assembly GCA_046329195.1). GTDB lineage: Bacteria > Bacteroidota > Bacteroidia > Cytophagales > Spirosomataceae > JAXLVB01. Next base: position 2,662,478 of record JAXLVB010000002.1, read on the forward strand.
AACATAAACAATCTGACTAACCAACAATACTTTACCAAACGACCTATGTTTTATCCAGGCCCCGGCGTGTGGTCGTCTGACGGCCGTTCGGCTGTACTGACGGTCGGATTAAAACTATAGTTATTCTTTTTCGCAAAAGAAAGCCCGTCTGGTTCTATCCAAACGGGCTTTTCTTATTACCTCCATAACAAATAAACACAGTTTTCAACTACAAACAACGGGGTCATTCTTCTGCTATTTTCGAATCAACAACAAGTCTTTTCGGTTGAGCGCAGGGTTGTTTCGGTCGCAGATGTATAAATCTCTTTTGCCATCGTTGTTCAAATCAGCGGCAATAACGCCTAGGGCATCTCTCACGTATTTTTTTCCAAAAATCCGAAGGGTTTCGTCCGTAAATTTCCCTTTCCCATCGTTTAGATAGGCTTTGAGGTATCCTCCAAACACATTGGCCACCACCAAGTCTAAATGCCCATCCGAATTCAAATCTTCAAAAATAGCATCAATAGTGTGGTCTGTGTCGTGAGGAAGCCGTAGGTCGGTTTCGTCCGCAAACTGGCCTTTGCCATTGTTCACTAACAAGCGATTTTGTGGGTTTTTAGTGCCTCTAAAATTCACATTGGCCAAAAATACATCCATATCGCCATCGTGGTCCACATCCCCAAAGGCCACTTTGCGGGTTTCGAGGTTGTCTATTGGGGGCAAATGCGTAGCCGAAATATCTTCAAAATAGCCTTTGCCTGTATTTCGATAGAGTACATTACCATCTTCGTTGGCGGCAAACAGATCGAGGTCGCCGTCGTTGTCAATATCCGCTAAACCTAAGTCTTGAGTCACTCTCAATAGCTTAGGGAGACGTGCTTCGTCGGCTTTAAATACAGCCTTGCCCTGATTGATATATACGACGCTCTGGCCGTTGTTACCAACAACCAAATCAGGTTTTTTATCGCCGTTCAAATCAGCCGATACCACGGCGTTGGCCTCCGAGTTGGGCAATTGGCTTTCGGCAGGCACAAAGTACCCTTTGCCTTTGTTGAGGTAAAGTTCGTGGACTTTGTCGTCTTCAGAGCAAAACACCAAATCGAACAAGCCATCTTGATTAAAGTCCTTGATCACCACGTCTTCCGAATCATGCACCACCTGCGGCAATCGGCTGGCTGATTCGTCTTCAAACTGGCCTTTTCCGTTGTTAATCAAAATCGTATTGGCCTTAAATTCATTGGCCAGCACAATGTCTAAGTCGTTATCGCCGTCTATATCAGCCGCTTGCACGTCCATGCTGGGACCTCTGGCTCCTATTTCGGGGAGTTTGTCACTGGCATCTTCAAACACTACACTTGTGTTTTCGACAGGCTTCTGCAAAACTTCCTTCATCCAGTTGCAGGGGTAATCAAACACTTCGGGGTTGAAGCGGCTGGCCGCATACTGGGCATACGCCTGTGGATTTTTTTGCCATTCGATAAACTCGTCCATCGTCCCGATTTTTTCAAACGTATGCGTCGTTTTTTCGGCTAACCAAAAGGTTCCTTTCCCCGGATGCTGTGCGTTGACGTGTTTTATCAGGGTGATGTTATCATCAGGGTTATTAGCAGCGAGGTCGCACTCACCGTAAATCGCCAATACATAGTTTTGGTAAGCTGATAACGCTTTGGCCACATTCACTTCGTTGAGTTCTTTGAAAGTACTCATACTTCTGCCACTGGCACCCAGTTTTGTTGCAGGGTCGTAGCTGAGCAATTCTTGCATGGCCAGCATACCTACGGGGTCTTTCACGATTTCCTCGACGGTTTTCTTTCCGTACATAAAATCATAGAAATAGGGCTTGTATTTTTCTACGTTTTCTCTCAATTCGCCCAAGTCTTCGCCTCGCAAACTCAATTGAATCAGGTAAGCATCACAGAGGTATTCGGCCCAAGGCTTGAAACCCGTGCCATACACTACCACCCCTCGAGGCTGAAATTGAGCCGCCAACATAGGCGCTGTAGTGCCTCCCATCGAATGTCCAAATAGAAAAATCTTGTCTTTTTCGATTTCAGGCAGCGTCAATAAATACGCATAACCGGCCTTATACATAGCGAGTTCTTCGTGGTAGCCCATTGTTTCGCAAGAGCCGAAGCCTTGGTTGTCGCCCATGTCGCCTTTTTCCATCCGGTACACCCTGAACCCTCGCTCCACCATCGCATCAATGGCTTGCTTGGTCTTATCTAGTGGCAACATGTTGTCCAGCGAATAGCATGGCAACCCTTGTAAGAAAAAGATAGTGCCTAGTGGTTGTTGATTCTTGGGGGTTTTTAGGATAGTCCGAACATAGCCGTTTTTGTAAGCAAACTCCCCATAGACTACCTCTGCTGTTGGTGAGGTTTCTCGTGGGCGTTCTAACACCACGCCTTCTAACTGTTTTTCTTGCCCGTTTCTGATGATTTGAACCTTGATGGGTTCACTGGCTCGTAATTTTTTTGCCTCTACCGACAGCAAATTGGGTCGAGCAATAGCCACGCCATTGAGCTGGGTGATGATGTCGTCTTTTTGAAGTCCGAGTTTTGCGGCTGTGCTATTCGGCACGATTGTTTGCACAATAGCTCCTGTTTGGTAATGCAGACGTTGAGCGAGCGTATCAGGCACATTTTGGTAAAAACTTACGCCCAATCCTCCTTTTCGCTTGATTTGCTGCGCCAATAGTAGGGTATCTGCTGCTACAACAAGCAGCAAGAGCATCACATACTTTTTCATAGAAGTGTAGCGAAATTAATGCGAAATTTGATATAACCACTGGCCTGTGAGGTACCCTGCATGAGCGATTTTGATGATACAGGCTATAATAAAAATTGGGATACTAATCTTGAGTAACTTGGATTTTTTAAGTTCGTCAGTAGTCATGGCGTAGTTGTTTTTTTGAGTCAAAACTACCCACAACAACGCATTGAAAGGTTGTCAAAAATTGCTTTTTTTAAACTGAGAAGGGTTGTGGCCTGTGTATTTTTTGAAGGCTTTACTAAAGGCAGGCAGGTCCGAAAAACCACAATGTGTAGCAATTTCGTGGATACAAAAGCGCTGCTGACCAAGCAGATACTGCGCATGGGCCATGCGCCGGGCAATGAGCATCTGAATGGGCGTTTGCCCATAGCACTTTTTGAATAGTCGAATAAAATGGAAAAGTGATAAGCCTACCTCAGCGGCTATCTGTTGTACGTTGAGGTCATTGGCAAAGTCGTGTTCAATGATGAGTCTTGATTTCTCTATTTTCAAAAAGAGGTCTTTTTGTGTAAGAGGTTTCACCACTTTCAAAGCGTTTACTTGGTGGTGGATATGAGTAAACTCAGACAAAACGCTTTCAGCCAATGCTACAAAAAACGAGGCTGTATCTACCTCAGCTTCTTGGTCAGCGTTGAGGTATTGACTGAGGTTTTGGAGGTAGTGCCCCGTTACCGAAGTAGCAGCACCTAAAATTTGCTCAGGCATGGCTCTACTTAGCAAAAAGCTTGCTACAGTTGGGTCAGGTTCGGCTTCATTGGGAGATAAGACGCTAGCACCTACTTGTTTTAATACATCAGGCGACAGATTAACACAAATCCCCATTACGGTTTGTTTGCTTTCTATTTCTACCCGCCCGGCGTTATGTTCGTTGGTAAGCAAAAACTGATTGGAGCCAACTCGATAACGGCGATTGTTAAAGAGATATACTTCTTCGCCCTGCTTAACGTACTTGAGAGCTACTCCTTCAGACTTCACTGGCGCATCGTACTCGGCCAATTCAGAAAACACCAACGAACTCTGGTCTAGGTGCCATTTCTTGAAGCCGTTTTTTCGTTCCATGGGGTTTGAGTTCGTTTCAAAAGATTAGTCAAAAATAAGGCTCAAACTATTTGAAAAGACGGAATTATGATAAACGGTTGATGTACAGAAACTTTTTAGAAAAGACATCTATCCCATAAACTAAAAAAGCCTCTGCCAACCTGACGTTGACAAAGGCTTTTGGGAGCTATATATACGATGATTAGTACGCTCTTACGCCTACGCCTTTCATAAAGTTGACAAAGGCTTTATTGACAACCTTATTGCCACCAGGTGTTGGATAATTGCCCGTAAAATACCAGTCGCCAGTATGATAAGGACAGGCCTTATGCAAATCGTCAACGGTTTGGTAAATCACAGCTACTTCGGCGTTGAGGTCTTCGGGTGTCACAATCTGGGCGATTTTACGAGCAAGTTCTTTGTCAGTAAATGGCTCAAAAAGAGCTTTGACATAATTCTGTTTATGTGCTTTGCCTTTCTCCAAGGCTTGTATGCAGCGGTCGTAAGTCTCGTCCAAGAGGTGCTCCATATCTCGCTCTTGCAGCAAGGCACGCATCGCTCTAAACGCCACAAAATCCTTCAAACGTGACATATCAATGCCATAGCAATCAGGATAACGAATCTGCGGTGCCGACGACACAATGATGATTTTCTTAGGTTCCAAGCGGTCTAACATCCGCAAAATGCTCCGCTCCAAGGTTGTACCCCGTACGATAGAGTCGTCAATCATGACCACGTTATCTTGCTTCTTACGAATCACCTCGTAGGTAGTCTCGTACACGTGCGACACCATGTCGCCACGGTGGTCGTCGTCGGTAATGAATGTACGGAGTTTGACGTCTTTAGAAATCAGTTTTTCGATACGTGGACGGAACGACAGCAGTTTGTCCAACTGTTCGGGTGTCAACTTACCCTCTTGCAAATAACGCTTGCGCTCTTGAGCCAAGAAATCCTCTAAGCCCTCAATTAGCCCCAAAAAGGCCGTTTCGGCGGTGTTGGGGATATATGAAAATACGGTATTTTCGAGGTCGTAGTTGATTTCTTCCAGAATCTGCGGAAGCACCAGCTTACCTAGCATCTTGCGCTCCTGATAAATATCTGGGTCGGCAGCACGGGAGAAATAAATTCGTTCAAATGAGCACGATTTTTTCTCAATGGGTGTAATAAACTGTTTTTCGGCGTAACTACCGTTTTTCTCGATGATGAGTGCGTGGCCAGGTTTTACTTCTTGAATCTGGTCATACTCAGCATTAAAAGCTGCTTTGATGGCTGGTTTCTCAGAAGCTACCACCACCACTTCGTCGTTAGCGTAGTAGTAAGCGGGTCGAATCCCAGCGGGGTCACGTGCCACAAAAGCGGCGCCATAACCCGTCATGCCTACCATGGCATAGCCTCCATCAAAGTCTCGGCAAGAGCGTTGCAGAATCCGCTGCAAATCCATGTGCTCTTCAATCACATCCGACAGGGGTTGTCCGTCGTATTCGGTCTTGAAATAGTCAAACTGGCGTTGGTTTTCTTCGTCTAAAAAGTGGCCGATTTTTTCCATGACGGTTACGGTGTCCACTTTTTCTTTGGGGTGCTGACCCAGTGTAAGGAGCTTCCCAAAAAGCTCGTCCACGTTGGTCATGTTGAAGTTCCCTGCCACTACCAGATTTCGACTTCGCCAGTTGTTTTGGCGCAACATGGGGTGGCAATTTTCGATTTCGTTCTGCCCGTGCGTACCGTAGCGTAGGTGTCCCATCCAAACTTCGCCTGTAAAGGCTACATTTTCTTGCATCCATTTGGCGTCTCGATAGCGGTCTTTCCCTCCTTCTTTGAGCGCCTTGCGGTATTTTTTGGTAATTTTCCCAAAAATATCTTCAATGGCTTGCTTTTCGACCGACCGATAGCGGCTGATGTAGCGGTGCCCAGGCTGAACATCTATTTTGATATTGGCCACACCAGCACCGTCTTGACCTCGATTCACTTGCTTGCTCATCAAAAGATAGAGCTTGTTAGCGGCAAACGTTGGACCGTATTTGTCAATATAGTACTGGTAGGGCTTGCGAAGACGTATCAACGCAATACCACATTCATGTTTGATTTGATCGCTCATTAGTTTGTTGGGATTGACCGTACAAAGTTACGATACTATTAATGCAGGAACTAAACGGCTTACTGAAATTGGCTTATTTTCTTGAAAATCTACAACTTCATCTCAAATTTGCCCTGATTCTACTACTAGCCATCTATCTTCTATTACCAAATTGTCTTGACTTGCAAATACCACTTTAAATTTACAAATTTTCAATGATAGTTAGTACCCAATCGGCTTTAAAAAATAATAGTACAATCGGAATAACTAAACTCCACAAGAGCACGGCCTGAGATAGTGTAACAATGGGAGCACTAGATTGGTTTTCGGCTTCTCGAAAAATCATCACAAAAGGCAAGCGTAAGTAATAAAACAGCGAAACTGCTGCATTGAGTAAGCCAAAAATAAGGAGAACTAACAGCGTAGTACTGTGTTGGCTTTGGTAGGTGTCCCACAAGGCCGAAAAAACAAAGAGCTTGGCCGAAAAGCCTACCGTAAGCGGCAAACCAACCAAGGCAATCATCACAATGATGACCAATACGGCAAGAGCCGGATGAGACTGTCCTAGCCCCTGGTAGTCGTCAAGTTGGTAGGTAGCACCCTGCCGTGGCCGAAGTACATCTATCAACAAGAATGCCGCCATACTGACAAACAGATAGGTAGCAACATAAAACACTGTACTTTTTAAGCCTGCTTCGCTAAATGCTACCAAACCTACCAGCATGAAACCTGCTTGAGCAATGGACGAGTACGCTAGTAGGCGCTTGACGTTGGTTTGCCATAGAGCCGAAAAATTTCCAATCACCAACGAAAGAATCGAAACAAGTGCCAACGGTTGCTGGATGTCGGTGGGTACTACACTTAGCAGTCGAATCAAGGCCAATAGTGCAGCAGCTTTAGGTGCTACCGAGAAAAACGATACAACAGGCGTAGGGGCTGACTCATATACATCGGGGTTCCAGATATGAAAAGGTACTGCCGAAATTTTAAATAAAAAACCACTCATCGTCAGGAACACCGCCACAAACACCACGATTCCATCTGCCTGCGAAATAGCTCTGGTAAATTCAGGAGACACAACTTGCAATGTCCCTGTCAGGCCATACAGCAAAGACATCCCATAGAGCATAATGGCAGCACTTACGGTTCCGAACAAGGCGTATTTGATGCCCCCCTCGGCGCTTTTGCGGTCTTGGCTCAAGGCAGTCATTACATAAGAGGCAATAGAGATGACTTCAATTGACAAAAAGACCATCAGCAAGTTGACGGCCATCGTGAGTAGGAACAAACCAAGCAACATGCCAATCAATAAGGGAAAAAACTCCGCTGCTAGCTTACGGTGAGTTACCCAACCATGCAATAGCATTACAATGGCAGCCAAAGAAACTAGTCCTTTGAAAAATAGCGCCTTACTATCTATAAAGAGTAGTTCTAAGAACAAAAAACCATCGGTCTGGGTGTCCCATTGCCGAAGCACACTCAGCAAAGCAACGATACATACGCCCAATGTAATACCATACAGTGTGTTGGTATTAGAAGCCGAATGACGGGAGAGGATAAGTTCTACGACAATGACAGCCAAAAAAGAAATAGTCAGCCAGATTTCTGGCCCAAAACCCGAAAGGCTGACAATGAGGTCGTTGAGTTGTTCGGAGAGGTTCACAAATGAGTCTATACTGGTACTATTGTAAAGTCACGATTTACCAAATCGTGGTACAAAATTAGGCTATCACTTCTTTTTTAATACCAAAAGCAATTTATCATGCTCATAATAAGGCTTTTCGTCGGCAGCGGCGGTGTTTTTCATAGCATAAACCGACAACTGCTTGCCTTGCAACTTCCAGCCGTATTGACTGTAGGTAGAGTCGGTGTTCCACAAATAAAACACGTCTAAATCAGCCGCCGCTTCGTCGCCTCCCATTATCAACTGGCAGCGATTGGAGCGCAATGTTCCGGTGACACTCTGGTCATCGGCAAACACCACGGCATTATCACTCAAGGCTTTGTCTAAGTAAGATTGCTCCACCTCGTACACGCCAGCTAACAAAGTTCGGTAAAAATAGCTTTCGAGCCCTGTTTCCCAACCTTTCATTTCGGATGGCCTACACCACGCTGGATTGATTTTCCGAAACACAAAGGCTGGTTTATCCAATTGCATCACCGAATCGGATGCAAAGGTAAGCGTTGAAGTCATGTTTGCTTCAACAAAACTTATAAAACTAAGTTGAGAAGAACTTAATCGCTTAAACGGAAACAGTGCAGCCTCAAAGGGATTACGATACAGAAGAGAATCTCGGCCTTCCCAAAACACCAGTTCAAACGGTGGGATGGGCGAGTGAGCAATAGACTGATATTTCAGGACGGAGTCAACCGCATTTTGGCAAATCCAATTTCCCGAAATAGTTATTGTTGAAACAGGCTTTTGTTGGCACGCTACCGCCAACAAAAGCCCCAAAAGAACTATCGTATTAGAATATAATCGTGCAAACGTGTGGCTCACAGGAATCAGGTGTATGCCTATCGCAAAATCTCAACCCAACCTTTTAGGGTTTGGTCTTGGTCTTCTTTGCGAAGACGCTGGAACAATACTTGTGCTTCGTAGTAATACGTACCAACTGGTAATTCTTTGCCGCCCGAATCAACCCCACGCCAATTGAGTAATGGGTCGCCTGAGCCCTCAAATACCTTAGTACCCCAGCGATTAAACACTACAAAATTGACACTCTGCACAAAGCGAGGGCAATCCAACGGCTGGAAGGTATCGTTTTTGCCATCGCCATTGGGGGTGAATACATTCGGTAATCTGAAATACGGGCAGTTGTCTTTACAAACTACATTGCTACGGTCACTTTCTACCCCATTTCGATTCACTGCCGTTACGTAATAACACCCTGCCAACGAGGTCAGGTTGCTATGAGTAAACGTTTGTGCTGGCGGAATAGGCGTAGTTACTTCGCCGATTTTGCTGAACTGAGCCTCGGCATAGTTAGAGTAGTACACATTGTATTTGACAATATTCTTGTCACAATCGTCGCCACGACTATTTTTGGCCGGGTTAGTCCACGTAAGTATGTTGCTAAAGGTGGTTTGATTACAGGCAACTGCCTGCTGGAAACTACTACAGTCGGTTACGTTGAGGCTCAACGCAGGCGGACAAGGTTTCACCGTATCTCGTGGGGTTACACAAATACTTTGCGATAGGTTAAACAACAACGAAGGTCGTATTTTGGTATCGCCGTACGTACCTACCGTTTCGACTTTGTAACAATACGATGAATCTGCTGACAGCTTGGCTAAGCTATTGTTGCCGTCTGCCAAATAGGTATCGGCTCCTGTATCGGTGTAGCGGAAAGTACCAGGCGTAGTAACAGCCACTTCGGCAATAATATTGTAGGTACCTGGGCGGTTACGTACCTCCCGATATACCCGATGTTTTTGGTTTTGATTATTCCAAGGTGTGTTGGCTACCCAGCTCAAATCCACAGCCCGTATGCCCGAAGCGCCTGTCAAGCGCACACTGCTAGCGGCATCGGTGGTGTCTAAGCGAGTAAGTGTACCTGTCGAACTGGTGTAATAAAAATCTAAGCGATACCGGTAGGGATTGTCTTGGGTATTCAAGCCCTTGTCCACATAAATCGTATCGGCCTTGGTATCAAGCGCAGTAGTAATGCTGGTGATTTGTGCAAAATTAGTACCATTTAGTCCCGTTGCTCTAAACAAACGGTATTGATAAGGCCCTTTAATCTGCGACACATTGAGATTAATCGGGCGAGTCCATTTTACGGTAATCACCCCTCTGGTAGCACTGGTCGTATCCACAGTGACGTTGGTCAACACAGGCATTTGGCTCGGGAGGCTCAAGCAAACTTCATCTGATGGTGCTCCTGCACCACCAGCTTGTGTGGTCTGAACTGCTTGGATTACGTAACTGTAATTGATGTTCCGTTTGAGACCCGCCCCTCGGTTGTTGTCGGTGTAAGTTACTTCGGTAGCTGCTACACGAGCAATTTCAACATACCCCCCTCCTACTACTGGGCTACATTGGTTTACTGTAATAGCGCCACAAGTTCCCTCTCGGCGGTAAATAACCAACTGAAAGCCAGCCGTCGAGCACGTGTACTTATCCCATGTTAGTGTCACCGTTTTATCGGCCAAATTCGGCGTGGCCCTGAGATTCCTGACCTTAGGCGCTACCACGGTTATCTTAAAGTTTTTACTGTCCACCAGTTTGGGTATTGCCACTGTTCCGGGGTTATCCTCTACCTTAAACAGCACCGTGTAAGGCGTACTTCGCACATGTAAGCACCCTGTTTGCCATGTAAACGTACCGAATGCTGGGTCTGCTTGTGGTTGGGTAGGTGTTGTAAACGTGGCAAACTCTGGTGATATGTAAGCAACTGTATTGCCCTGCGTGTCTTTGTAGGCATAAACGCCCCCTTCTGAGAACAAACTCATGCGGTTTTTGTCAGGGTCGGTTGAGCGGATGATTTTCACTACTCGAGTACCAGCTTCTACACAAGTATCGCCCGGAATCGCAATATTAGGGCGTTTATTGAGGGCATCCTGTACAATAATCTGCATGTCACGAATCACCTCCCCGATTTTTACATAGCGTCCATCAGGGCCTTTACGCCATTCTTCGATCACAAAAGCTACGTTATATTGTCCTTTTACGCAGGGAGCATCCCAAATTAAGTCACCCGTAATAGCATTAATCGAGAACGTCGGAGCACCACCTGCTTCGCTTTTACAACCCGAACCGATTTCGGTAGGGTCACGGTACCCATCTACAGGGGTTCCGTTACAAAAGCCTTGACCAACCCCTTTTTGGTTCACTACCATTCGGTAAGCCAAGCTATCGCCGTCGGCATCAAACGCCGAAGGGTTATGGATAAATCGCTGACCAACGGCCGCCGTGAAGTCAACTGCAGGGTTGAGCAACACGGGTGTACTATTGAGCCCCACCGACGAATTAATAACAATGGTGGTAGAAATATAAAAATTGGTATTGACCGAGTTGTTCATGTTCAATACCCCATCGTTACGGTTTTCGATGGTCGCAGAGATTTTGTAAGTACCTGGTGCTGGGAAGGTGTGAACAATCTTATAGACGTTTCGAGACGTACCATTCCCAATATCCACACTACCGCCAATCCGAGGTGGCGTTCCAGTGGTTCCGTCGCCAAAACAAAGGTATTCAATTTGGTTCTGGGCGTTGCAAGCCTGAATCCCTCCCACCGCATCACAGTAAATGGTAACTGTAAATTCGTAAGTGAGCGAGGTTTCAGAAATCCGCTTGGCGGTAATCTCGCCCCCACGCAAGTGAGTAGCATACGCCACAACCGTTGTTAAAATTCCAGCAAGCGCTGTTATTAAAGAATGACGAATTGCTTTCATATTCATTTTTATCGCTTTTCTACATGGGGCTACACCCACTCACACCTCTTTACGGCAAACAAAGAACCTAAATTTTCTTTTTCTAACAAAACAAAAAATTGGGACACGTTGTTAAACCTGCAACTTTAGAAAAACAACGAAAAAAAAGACAGGATATTTTGAGAAAGCATGTTTCTAAAACAAGCGGAAGTTCATCCAAAATCTCGCTAGTCACAACATCAGACAGATAGCAAGTGTACTTAGTATCTCAAAAATCAAACACCCGTTGTTTATGAAGTGAGCGAGGCATAGTCTCAAAACCACCCAGCTATATCTTTTACCAAGAAAATAGTAATTTACTTTGGTTGTCAAGTGTTTGTGGCGTAGTTTTGGGGCGATTTTTAAACATCGTTATTTGCTAAGGCTTATTCGTTATTTATCAGGCACTTATGCCTTATTTAGACAAATAACAAATAGTGATTAACACCTAACGTCAAACTGTAAACTCAAAAAAATGTCTTGGCTGACTAAAACCTTTACGAGTTCGCTGGGTAAGAAGCTCATTATGGCACTTACTGGCTTGTTTTTATGTAGTTTTTTGGTAGTACACATGGCTGGTAACCTTCAGTTGTTCAAAAACGACCAAGGCTACGCATTCAACACATACGCAGTTTTTATGACTACCAATCCACTCATCAAAACTGTTTCTTATGCCCTTTATACCCTTATTTTAGTTCATGCTTTTTACGGCCTGTATTTAGCTTTCAAAAACCGCAAAGCACGGCCTGTACAGTATGCTACCATCAACACCAACAGCACATGGGCAAGCCGCAACATGGCTATTTTGGGTACGCTTTTGTTAGTGTATATCGTAGTACACATGGCTGACTTTTGGGCTGAGTACAAATTTGGACACGTTCCATACAAAATGTATGTTGAAGACATACGGACTGGTAAACCAGCTCAAGGCTATCCAAAAGACATGCCTGCCGACTTTGTGATGGAGAAAAAGATGGAAGAAACTCTTGACTTACAGCAAGGTGTAAAAGTGACGATTGTGAAAGACTTATACGAAGAAGTAGAAGAAGCATTCAAAAACCCACTTTTGGTGTTATTGTATGTGATAGGAATGTTTGCGGTGGCCTTTCACCTCTATCATGGCTTTCAGAGTGCATTCCAAACGCTTGGTCTCAATCACCCTAAGTATTCACCTGCCATCAAGTTTTTAGGCATTTGGATATTTGCGATTGGCATCCCGTTAGCGTTTGCAGCCATGCCGATTTATTTTTATGTAAAAGGTCTGTAGTATGGATACCCCCAAAATCATATCAAATCCTAGATGGGCAAGCCCGTCATTAAAGGGACATGTATTACGGTGGAAATTATCCTACAGCGACTTGGAGCAGGTGAGCGAGTAAAAGATATTTTACAGGCCCACCCACATATAACTAAAGAAGGTATCAAAGCCGCACTACGAACGAATCGTCAAAAGAAGAATTATCGATTACTTCATAAAATTGATGGCGAACGAAAATTTTGACAAACCTATTTATCAAAGGCTTCGTGAATTAGGCCATGATGTTCAATCAATCGCAGAGGAGTTTAGTCGTGTTTCTGACGATGAGGTCCAATCGAAAGCAAGGGATTATTTTGACATTTGATAAAGATTTCGGGGATTTAGTTTATCAAAAACAGCTGCAACCTTTTGGCGTGATTTTAGTTAGAATAGCTGGAATTCCTGCCGAAGTAAAAACTCAGCGATTAGTTGAGTGAGTTTATTCAACAACACCAACACGAATTGGCCAATGCGTTCGTGGTTTTACACGAGCATTTTCACAAGATAAGAAAACTGTAATCAAACATGGCAACATCTCCAAAACTTGACGCCAAAATACCTGACGGTTCTTTAGCCGAAAAATGGACTAAATACCGCTCAACTGTACCACTGGTGAACCCCGCCAACAAACGCAACATCGAAGTGTTGGTTATTGGAACGGGCTTAGCTGGTGCTTCAGCAGCCGCTACTTTAGCCGAATTAGGATACAAAGTCAAGGCATTTTGTTTTCAAGATTCAGCTCGTCGAGCGCACTCCATTGCTGCCCAAGGGGGTATCAACGCCGCTAAAAATTATCAAAACGACGGTGACTCAGTATATCGTTTGTTTTATGACACCATCAAAGGCGGCGACTACCGGGCTCGTGAAGCCAACGTGCATCGCTTGGCCGAAGTATCAGGTCGTATCATTGACCAATGCGTAGCGCAGGGGGTTCCATTTGCTCGTGAATACGGCGGGTTACTGTCTAACCGCTCGTTTGGCGGTACTCAAGTACAACGTACGTTTTATGCCGCAGGTCAAACAGGCCAACAGCTTTTGTTAGGGGCTTACTCGGCCCTTCAACGCCAAGTAGGGATGGGTAATGTAGAGATGTTTGCTCGTCACGAAATGCTTGACATCGTAATGATTGATGGCAAATGCCGTGGTATCATTGCTCGGAACTTGGTTACAGGTGAATTGGAACGTCATTTTGGGCACGCCGTGTTGCTGTGCACAGGTGGGTATGGTAACGTGTTTTACCTTTCAACCAATGCGATGGGTAGCAACGTAACAGCCGCCTGGAAAGCACATAAAAAAGGAGCGTTTTTTGGCAACCCATGCTTCACACAAATCCACCCTACGTGTATTCCAGTGTCGGGTGACCACCAGTCTAAACTGACGTTGATGTCTGAGTCGCTTCGAAACGATGGTCGGATTTGGGTGCCTAAGCAACAAAATGACTCACGCCCTGCCAACGAAATCCCTGAAGACGAGCGTGACTATTATCTCGAACGCCGTTATCCTGCCTTCGGCAACTTAGTACCTCGTGACATTGCCTCTCGTGCCGCCAAAGAGCGCTGCGATGCTGGTTATGGGGTAGGCACTTCTAAAATGGCCGTTTATCTCGACTACGCTTCGGCCATTGAGCGCTACGGCAAAGCCGAAGCCAACAAACAAAATATCCACAATCCAGATAAGGACAAAATCCGTGAGTTGGGCGTTGCCGTCGTAAAAGAAAAATACGGTAACTTGTTTGACATGTATGCCCAAATCACAGGTGAGAACCCTTATGAGGTGCCTATGCGTATTTATCCAGCCGTACACTATACTATGGGCGGCCTTTGGGTAGATTACAACCTCATGACCACCGTGCCAGGACTGTATGCCCTGGGCGAAGCCAACTTCTCTGACCACGGTGCTAACCGACTCGGGGCCAGCGCTTTAATGCAAGGATTGGCCGATGGATATTTTGTGATTCCTTATACAATTGGGGCGTATTTGGCCAACGAGATTCGTACCAAATCAATCCCAACTGACCATCCTGCGTTTGTAGAAGCTGAAAAAGCTACACAAGACCGCATTAGTCAGTTAATCAGCATTCAGGGTAAAACCTCACCAGAAGCTTTCCACAAAAAGTTAGGCAAAATCATGTGGGATAAATGTGGTATGGCTCGTAATGAAGAGGGCTTAAAACAAGCCATAGAAGAAATTCGTGCCTTGAAAGCCGAGTTCTGGAAAGATGTAAAAGTGATGGGAGATGCCGATGAATTTAACCCAGAACTCGATAAGGCGGGCCGTGTGGCCGACTTCATTGAGTTGGGTGAATTGATGTGCTTAGATGCTTTGAATCGTAACGAATCGTGTGGTGGCCACTTCAGGGAAGAATACCAGACCGAAGAAGGCGAAGCCAAACGTGACGATGAAAACTATGCTTATGTAGCAACTTGGGAATACAAAGGTGATTCTTCTTTTGAACTACACAAGGAAGAATTGGTGTTTGAAAACATCAAAATCGCCCAGCGTTCTTATAAGTAAACATCCGAGTTATCTGTTATCTGTTAGCAGAAAGTGAACGAGCTAAAATCATTTAGGGATTTAAAATGCTGGAAAGAAGCGATAGAATTCCGTAAGCATGCTCGATTACTTATGAATACGTTTCCAGCTGATGAGAAATACAGATTAACAGACCAACTCGTTCGTGCGTTACGTTCAGTTACAAACAATATAGCAGAGGGATTTGGGCGGTTTCATTATCAAGAAAACATACAGTTCTGTCGCCACAGCAGAGGTTCTTTGACCGAAATACAAGACCATTTCTACTGTGCTTTTGAAAAAAGTTATATTTCTCAAGAAGAAATGGAAGATATTTTTCAAAGAGCAGAAAAAGTAATATCCTTGATAAATGGGTATATCAATTACCTCAAAAAAGCAAAAGACCGAGATAACGGATAACAGTTAACGGATAACAAAATGAGTGACGGAAATATGAACCTGACCTTGAAGGTCTGGAGACAAAAAAACAAAAATACACAGGGACGATTCGAGACCTATCAACTGAGCGGTATCTCCCCCGATATGTCGTTCTTGGAGATGTTCGATGTATTGAACGAACAGCTCATCGTCGAAGGCAAAGAACCTGTAGCCTTTGACCACGACTGCCGTGAAGGTATCTGCGGCATGTGCTCCATGTACATCAATGGCCGTCCGCACGGTCCTAAAGATGCCATCACTACTTGCCAGCTCCACATGCGTAGCTTCAAAGACGGCGACATCATTGTGGTAGAGCCTTGGCGGGCTTCGGCATTCCCAGTGATTAAGGACTTGGCAGTTGACCGTACCGCCTTCGACCGTATCATGGCAGCTGGTGGGTTTATTTCGGTAAACACAGGTAACGCCCAAGACGCCAACAGTATTCCTGTATCCAAAGAAGACGCTGATGCGGCTTTCATGGCAGCTGCTTGTATTGGCTGCGGTGCTTGCGTAGCTGCTTGCAAAAACGCTTCAGCGATGTTGTTTACCTCGGCTAAAATCTCTCAACTGGCCTTGTTGCCACAAGGGCAAGCCGAAGCAAAAATTCGTGCCGAAAAAATGATTGCTCAAATGGATGCCGAAGGCTTTGGCGCTTGTACCAACACAGGTGCCTGCGCTGCCGAGTGTCCGAAAGAGATTTCGCTCGAAAACATCGCTCGCATGAACCGTGAGTATTTCGGAGCGGTATTGACGTCTAAAAAATAGATAAAGTCCTTCTCCTAAAGGCTCAGGCTACTGCGCAAGTAGCCTGAGCCTTTTTTATTTTTTATACAGCAAATACCTTCTTCTCTCTTTTGTCAACAACGCATCTAACTATCTGATCTTGAGTCACTAAACAATTAGTTAATGCGTAATCTTATTGACCGAAAGTAAAAAATTCAAATCCCTTACTTACCTTTGTTACGCAAGACCTAACCAATTACTCGCATGGCGATTTTTGAGAACGACGACGAAGGTTTCGATTTCGATGACATCAATCCTGACGATTATGATTCGGAGGAGATTCGACGAGAAATCGAAGAAGAAGACAAACGAGTGCGCAACTTGCCCATTATGAAGAAGGCCGAAGAAATCTTCGACTTAACTCATGCCATCTGCGAAAGTATGTCGGACGACGACCCTATGTCTGAAATGACTAAAGGTTTGATGATGGAAAATGCCATGATATTGGCACCCAAAATTGCAGGTGCCGAAGGAGGTGATCTCTACCCACTTCGCATGGAAAACGCCGTCTTGATTCGTATCAATGCCAAGCAACTATTGACCCAATGCACCAGTTGCGAGATTTTTGAATTGGCTAATTTCGAGTACATCGAGCTACTTCGCAACGCCCTCGAAGACTTCCGCTTGCTGTTTATTGAATGGACCAACAGCTTTGACAAAACCAACGTGATTGTGGACGACGAATGGGGCGATTTGTTTCGGTAATGCCCATCAAGCCCTGAACAACTCCCTCCTGAATTTGTACCACAGCCTCGAAGCTGTTAACTTTGTGGCATGTACAAATGGCTCCTTCAACCGCTCCTTTTTCGGCTCGACGCTGAGCGTGCACATTACCTTACGTTTGACCTCATTCGGTTTGCCTGTAAAATTCCGTTGGTAGCCCCCATTTTACGGAAGGTTTATACCCTTGAACACCCCTCACTCGAACGCAACTTGTTTGGCCTGACCTTCAAAAACCCTGTCGGTTTAGCGGCTGGTCTTGACAAAAACGCCGTTTTGGTAGATGAACTCAGTGCGTTAGGTTTTGGTTTTATCGAAATCGGAACCCTGACCCCGAAGCCTCAGCCCGGTAACGACAAACCTCGTTTGTTTCGCCTCAAAGCAGACCAAGCGCTTATCAACCGCATGGGTTTTAACAACGACGGCGTGATAGCTGCCGTAGAACGGCTTCGTCGCCGTAAATCGAAGGTGCTAATTGGAGGCAACATCGGTAAAAACAAAGTAACGCCTAATGAGGAAGCCGTACAGGATTACCTGATTTGCTTCAAAGAACTATTTGAAGTGGTAGATTACTTTGTTGTCAATGTGAGCTCGCCCAATACGCCCAATCTGCGGGCTTTGCAAGAAAAAGAGCCGTTGACTAAGCTGCTTCATCAGCTCCAGTCATTGAACCTGACTTATACCCAACCAAAGCCCATTCTACTCAAAATAGCTCCAGACCTAACCGAGAGCCAACTCGACGACATCATCGACATCATCAACACTACTGGCATTGCAGGCGTTATTGCTACTAACACTACCATACGGCGAGAGCATCTTCAAAGTAGCCAAGCGTTGGTAGCCGAAACAGGCGGCTTATCAGGTGCCCCTGTGAGAGACCTCTCTACGGCTGTGATTCGGTACTTGCATCAACAATCTGGCGGAGCGTTTCCGATTATAGGCGTAGGGGGTATCATGTCGGCAGACGACGCCCTCGAAAAGTTGGAAGCGGGTGCTTCGTTGGTTCAACTCTACACGGGCTTTATTTACGAAGGTCCAAGTTTGGTCAAGCAAATTTGTGAACGCTTGGTCCGCTAAGATTCATAGGATGCGTTTTCCTGTTCTGAGGTCATCAACCCTTTGTGATGACAAACGCAATTTTTTTATCGGATTTGCGTGATAGTAATGCTCGAATTTCCCCTAACTTCGTCTTTTGAATGAGAGATAGGGTTATCTCCTTTTATTCAGCAATTACACTTGGTTTCCCTAGTACTTGCTCGCTGAGGGTGAGTCAATCGATACAACATGGCTAAAAATACGTATAAAGATCCACCACCAACACTTGCTCCAGACAAAAAGTCTCGGAAACAAACTGAGGGTAAACAGCTTCGCATTCAGTGGGGTGAGCGCCTTGCCAGTCGGGAGTTTCAATTGGCGCTGGGTGGCTTTCTGATTATCATGTCTTTGTTTTTGCTGATTGCTCTTGGGTCGTACTTGTTTACGGGCGTAGCCGACCAAAGTGTAGTCAAATCGGCATTTTCGACCAAATATCATTTTATCCGCCCTGTAGATGGTCAAGCACCTCGAAATTTTTTTGGGTTGTTTGGGGCTATGTTATCGCACTTGCTCATTTTCAGGATGTTTGGTATTGTGGCTTTTTTGTTTGTTCCTCTCATCTTTTTGGCAGGTACTCAAGTCATCCTCCGCCGTGAGCTTATTCCGCTCGCTCGTTTTACATGGCAGTCTTTGTTTTATTTATTTTGGGGCAGTTCACTAATGGGCTTGATTGTGTTTGCAAGCCATTCCGAGAAGTCGCTCAGCTGGCTTTGTGGCGGAATTGGCTACGAAATCAACGTCTTTCTGTATAATCTCATTGGCTGGGCCTCTATTCTGGTGATTGTCTTTGTCTTGTTTTTGTTCGTTATTTACTTTTATGGGGTAACTTCGGTAGAACAACTCGCCTCTCGGTTTGATCAGGTGCGCTCTACATGGTCGGAATCAGACCACTATCCAGTAGAAAATGCTAATCCAACACCCAAACCTAAAAGTACCATTCGTCAGCCCTCTTCTCCTAACTCAGAGGAGGCGCTCGACAAGGAGCCAGACTATGACGACGAAGCCGTGATGAAAGCAAACGTCAATCGGATTGCCGAAGAAGCCGCCAAAGAACTGACGCTTTCGCCAACGCCAAAAACCACCAAGCTAAACGGAAGCAAAGAACCAACATTCATCGTAGAACAAACTCCCGAAGAAAAACTGGAAAAACCGATTTCGTTTGAAGCCGAAAACAGCGTTAACGAACAAGTAATCAAGGAGTTTGGCCTGTACGACCCTACCTTAGACTTGCCTCGTTATCAGTTTCCAGTTTTAGACTTACTCAGAGATTATGTTTCTGATAAACAACAAGTTACGCAAGAAGAACTGGAGGCCAACAAAGATAAAATTGTAACTACCCTCGGCGAATTCGGCATTGTAATTGCCTCTATTAAAGCCACAGTAGGTCCTACTGTAACGCTATACGAAATCATTCCTGATGCGGGGGTACGAATTTCAAAAATCAAGAACCTCGAAGACGACATTGCCCTCAAACTGGCGGCGTTAGGCATTCGGATTATTGCCCCGATTCCGGGCAAAGGTACCATCGGTATCGAAGTGCCGAACAAGAACCGAGAAACAGTTTCGATTAAGTCGTTGATTGGAAGCGAGCGTTTCCAGAAAAGTACGCACGATTTACCCATCGTATTGGGCAAAACCATCTCCAATGAAATTTTCCTTACCGACCTTGCCAAAATGCCTCACTTGCTTATGGCTGGAGCTACAGGTCAGGGTAAATCGGTGGGACTCAACGTGATTCTGACCTCCTTGCTTTACAAAAAGCACCCAGCTCAACTCAAGTTTGTCTTGGTGGACCCCAAGAAAGTTGAATTGACACTCTTTAACAAAATTGAGCGGCATTTCTTGGCTAAACTCCCCAATAGCGCCGAGGCGATTATTACAGATACTAAAAAAGTAGTACACACACTCAACTCGCTGTGTATTGAAATGGAAATGCGCTATGACTTACTAAAAGAAGCAGGTTGTCGCAATATCAAAGAATACAACGCTAAGTTTGTGCAGCGTCAGCTTAATCCCGAAAAAGGGCATCGCTTTATGCCATACATCGTGTTGGTGGTGGACGAGCTCGCCGACTTGATGATGACCGCCGGCAAAGAAGTAGAGCAGCCCATTGCTCGCTTAGCGCAGTTGGCCCGTGCCATTGGGATTCACTTAGTAGTAGCTACCCAACGGCCTTCGGTCAACGTTATTACGGGTATTATCAAGGCCAACTTCCCAGCCCGTTTATCGTTTAAAGTGACAGCCAAAGTGGATTCTCGTACCATTTTAGATACGGGTGGTGCTGAGCAGTTGGTGGGTATGGGTGATATGCTTTTGTCGCAAGGGTCTGACATTATTCGTTTGCAATGTGCGTTTGTAGATACCCCCGAAGTGGACTCCGTTTGTGACTTCATCGGCGAGCAGCAGGGCTATGCTTCGGCGTATCAACTACCTGAATTTGAAGGCGATGAGAGTGGCGACGAAAAAGAAGACTTTGATGTAAACAATCTCGACCCGATGTTTGAAGAAGCTGCTCGTCTGATTGTGTTGCATCAGCAAGGCTCTACTTCGCTGATTCAGCGGAAACTAAAATTGGGCTACAACCGAGCTGGTCGTCTCATTGACCAACTCGAAGCCTTTGGCATAGTGGGAGCCTTTGAGGGTAGCAAAGCCCGTGAGGTGTTAGTCAAGTCAGAAGAAGAATTGAATGAGTTATTAAAAAATCTTAAATAAGCTATCGCCTAAGAGGTACATCATTGTGAAATGAGCTCCTTCCAAATAATTACAACTCCTTTGATTTTGCCAATACACAAGCCAATTTTTGACAACTTACAAGTCAACAAATAGAAAAATAACTTTGACAATTGGAAAATACAAGTAATAAATGACGACAAAAACAGAAACAAAACAGTTTCAATATGAAATACAAAGCTATCAGGAGGACTGTGTTACAAACATTACCAGTCTTTTTGAAAGCCTTCGCCAAAAAGTGAATTTTGGTGAGGTCCTTACAGCACACCACAAAAAGAACAAATACAATTTTCCGGTTCAAGACACTAAAAACATTGACATAATGATGGAAACGGGAACAGGTAAAACGTTCACGTTTATCAAAACCATTTTTGAACTGAGTAAGCATTTCGGCTACAAAAAATTTATCGTTCTTATTCCGACAGTTCCAATCAGAGAGGGAACAAAAACAAACTTAGAGGACACCAAAGATTACTTTAAAAGCTTTTACGCCAACGAAAAAGAAAAGGAAATTGAAACCTTTGTTTACGAAGGTGGAAACATTTCAGCCGTAAGACAATTTATCGGCACTTCGCATTTATCGGTTTTAGTAATGACACCAAGCTCATTCAGCCACAAAGACAATATCTTAAACCGACCATTAGAAAAAGACATTAACACGCCTGAATTATTCGTAAACAATCAGGAACCGCCAAAATCATATTTGGAATGTTTGAAACGACTAAATCCAATCGTGATAATGGACGAGCCACACCGTTTTGAGGGTAACGCTTTTAAAACCTATTTTGAAGGTTTTGAAAATTACTTTTTGCGTTTTGGAGCTACTTTCCCAAAAAAGAAAGACAGTTTGCCTTTATCCAATGTTGCCTATGTTTTAGACAGCATTTCTTCATTCCGACAAAGTTTGGTAAAGAAAATTGTGGTTTACACGCAAGATGTAGTTGAGAATACAGACACACTTATTGGTATTGACAACAAAAAAGCTATTGTAAGCACTTTAACCAATGGAATTATTGCCAGACGAGAATTAGGAGTTGGAGCAGTTTTCAACGGAAAAAGCATAAAGAAAATAAACAAAGACACGATTGTTTTAGCGGACGATACGATTGAAAAAGTTGATTATTCTTTATCGGACGAATCATTGCGGGCAATGATTAAGGAAACAATCAAAATTCACTTTGAAAAAGAAAAAGGTTTGTTTGAGCAAGGAATAAAAGCATTGACCTTGTTTTTTATGGAGAGCGACACCAGTTTATTTCGAGGAAGCAATCCCAAAATCAAGAACTTTTTTGAAGAAG
>JAXLVB010000003.1:0-954533 GCA_046329195.1 Spirosomataceae bacterium
TGACACCAAGCTCATTCAGCCACAAAGACAATATCCTAAACCGACCATTAGAAAAAGACATTAACACACCTGAATTATTCGTAAACAATCAGGAACCGCCTAAATCATATTTGGAATGTTTAAAACGCCTAAATCCAATTGTGATAATGGACGAGCCACACCGTTTTGAGGGTAACGCTTTTAAAACCTATTTTGAAGGTTTTGAAAATTATTTTTTGCGTTTTGGTGCTACTTTCCCAAAAAAGAAAGACAGTTTGCCTTTATCCAATGTTGCCTATGTTTTAGACAGCATTTCTTCATTCCGACAAAGTTTGGT
Organism: Spirosomataceae bacterium; assembly: GCA_046329195.1. Lineage (GTDB taxonomy): Bacteria > Bacteroidota > Bacteroidia > Cytophagales > Spirosomataceae > JAXLVB01. The sequence continues at coordinate 317 of JAXLVB010000003.1, forward strand.
AAAGAAAATTGTGGTTTATACGCAAGACGTAGTTGAAAACACAGACACACTCATTGGAATTGAAAAAATTGGAACAGTTAATAAAGCCCTTGTAAGCACTTTAACCAATGGAATTATTGCCAGACGAGAATTAGGAGTTGGAGCAGTTTTCAACGGAAAAAGCATAAAGAAAATAAACAAAGACACGATTGTTTTATCGGACGATACGATTGAAAAAGTTGATTATTCTTTGTCGGACGAATCATTGCGGGCAATGATTAAAGAAACAATCAAAATTCACTTTGAAAAAGAAAAAGGATTGTTTGAGCAAGGCATAAAAGCATTGACCTTGTTTTTTATGGAGAGCGACACCAGTTTGTTTCGTGGCGACAATCCTAAAATCAAGAACATTTTTGAAGAAGAATACAAAAAGCAATACACTGAAATAATAAACAAACTTGACCAATCAAGCGACTATTACAAATTCATGCAGAACGATTTTGATAGCGACAATACTCTGCAAGTTCACAAAGGATATTTTTCAGGCGACAAAGGAAATGCAGATGAAAAAGTAAAAGCAGGAGTTGACGAAATTCTGAAAGACAAAAAGAAATTACTCTCATTTGAAAGTCCTACTAGTTTCATTTTTTCAATTTGGGCTTTACAGGAAGGATGGGATAATCCAAATGTTTTCACAATCTGTAAACTTTCCAATCAAGGAAGCGAAATATCAAAATTGCAGCAAATTGGTAGAGGTTTACGCATTTGCGTAAATCAAAACTTACAGCGTAACACACTTAAAAATCTGAATGACGACCAAGAAGCATTTTGGAAAATCAATAATCTTGATGTAGTTGTTTCAAGTAAAGAACACGGTTTTGTTGAAGCAATTCAAAACGAGATTTTAAGTAACTCATTCCTGATTTCTGAAACATTCACCGAACAAGAACTCATTAAGACGCTCAAAGAAAAATCGGGCTTTGATGATGATACGGTTGTTACTTTGGTGGACGATATTTTGAAAGACAAGAAAATGATTGTTCGCAAGGCAATTGTTGACGGACAAAAGATTTATGAAAAATCGCCTGAGTTTTCAGCTATTCTAAAAGAACAAAATTTGCCCGAAGAACAGGTGAAAGCAATTGAAAGCTTGTTTGCAACCGATACAAACACTTACGTTCAGAAAGCCGAGAAGAAAAAAGAAAAAAAGAAAGTTTTCATAAAGGCAACGCATTTGCAAGAGTTTCAAAACCTTTGGAACGCTATCAATAAAAACGCTTTTTACGTGTTGGAAACTTTGACCGCAGAACAGGAAAGTCAACTGATACAAAACATAAAAACGCAAATTGAAGCCGTAAACATTGAAGAAATTCTATTGCAAACCATTCGTGCAGAACTAAACGTTAACAAAATTGGCGAACAAGGAGCAATTACTGAAAAACTAACCGACACCGTTTCATACAAAAGCAAAGTCGATTATTTGGAATTGGTTCGCACTTTATCAAACAACACCAAAACCCCAATTTCATTTGTTGTAAAAGTTTTCAATGCTTTGAGTGATGATTTCAAAACCAAAATGCTCTGCAACAATCCTGAACAGGCACAAAGGGAAATTTCCGAAATAATCAACAAGAACTTAATTGCTATGCTTAAAGCAAACATTAAGTATGACGGTATTAACGGAACAGGTTTGCCCAATGTGTTCAAAACAGAAAAAGGGAAAACCTATTTAGATACAGGAAGTGTTGGCAAATTTCAAAAAGAAATTGACCGTGATTTTTCTTTAAAAACAAAATGGGTATTTGAAGAAGTGATTGAATACGACAGCGATTTTGAATTGGATATTGTGGAACAAGACCCCGACATTGACAGCATTGAAATTTTCGGCAAACTTCCACGCCTGAAAATCAAAACACCATTGGGAGATTACAACCCCGATTTTTGTTATGCTATCAAAAGCACCGAAGGCACTAAAGTATTCCTTGTAGTAGAAGCAAAAGGATATGATACACTTACCGACATTCCAGAAAACGAACAAGCTAAAATTGATTTTGCCAAAAAATATTTTGAGGCATTAGGCGAACACTACAAAAACCAAAACATCAAGGTTTCATTTCAAACACGTATCAATAAAACGCAATTGGCGGCCTTGATAAACAAGGCATAACCACGAAGTGGTAAAACTTCAGTAGCTCTGTATGAAATGCAGGGCAAAAAGGACAGAGAAAAAATAACCACGAAGTGGTAAAACTTCAATAACCCTGTATGAAATGCAGGGCAAAAGAACAGAGAAAAAAATAACCACGAAGTGGTAAAACTTCAATAGCCCTGTATGAAATGCAGGGCAAAAAGAACAGAGAAAAAATAACCACGAAGTGGTAAAACTTCAGTAGCCCCGTATGAAATGCAGGGCAAAAGAACAGAGAAAAAAATAACCACGAAGTGGTAAAACTTCAATAGCCCTGTATGAAATGCAGGGCAAAAAGAACAGAGAAAAAAATAACCACGAAGTGGTTAAACAAAATAAAAAGATGAGCACTTACACCCAACTATTATATCAAGTTGTTTTCAGCACCAAGTACCGGGAGAAAACGTTAACCAAAGAAAACCGGCGGGAGTTGTTCAAAGATATTTGGGGAATCCTGAAAAATAAAAACTGTCATCTCTATCAAATTGGCGGCGTTGAAGACCATTTGCATATTATCACAAGTATCCACCCATCCGTTTCATTGGCTTCCTTAGTAAAGGATATCAAATTAGGTAGCACAAGTTTTATAAAAGAGAAAAAAATATTTCAGCATTTCAACGGGTGGCAAGATGGATATGCTGCATTCACCTATTCAATAGATGCAAAAAACAATTTGATTGAGTATGTAAAAAATCAGGAGGCACACCATCAAAAAAAGACATTTAAACAAGAGCTGATTGAATTATTTAAAGAACACAGAGTAGAGTATGAAGAAAAATATTTGGAATAAGTATAGTTAAACCCCTTTCGGGGTTTGGAGTGTATGAGGTTTTTATTTCACCGTGTTTCACACGGGGTTATTCATATTTAAGCCCTTCGGGCTTATCACATTTTACAAATTGAATAGACAATGGCAGAACAAAATTTTATAAAAGCAGGATTTACAGTGGTTGGTACTGAAAACCACGAAAACAAATTGTTGAGTTTTCTGAAAGAGCACTACCCAAACATAATCCGAGACACCGAGATAAATTTAGAAGAACTAAAAACCGTTTTGGGTTTGCCCATTGACGAAAAGGTAAACGGCTACGGACTAAACTTTGTAGGCAGAAACTTTGCCCGAGCTAAATATGCTCAAAAAACAGAAAAGGAATTACGCCTCAATAACACGTTAAGCAAGAATATTGACGCAACAGAAAATTTGATTTTGAAAGGGGACAATCTTGACACTCTGAAAATCCTTAAAAATCATTACAGTGGCCAAATAAAGTGCATATACATAGACCCACCGTATAATACAAAAAGTGAAGAGTTTGTTTACCCCGACAAGTTTGATAAAGAGGAAGCGGAAGTTTTGGGCTTGGCAAACTTAAGTGAAAGCGATTTTGCAAGAATGGACTTTAGCTTTAAAACCAAAAAGAGTCACAACGGTTGGTTGGCATTTATGTATCCTCGCCTTTTATTGGCAAGAGATTTATTAAGCAAGGATGGTGTAATATTTATATCTATTGATGAAAATGAACATGCTCAATTAAAAATGCTCTGTGATGAAATTTTTGACGATGAAAATTTTGCAGGCGACATTGTTTGGAAAAATAGCAGTAAAAATGATGAAGCATACATTTCTATGCAACATGAGTATGTTTTAGTCTATGTAAAGTCAAAAATTCACAATCTCGGTAAATGGGAAGAATTAAAAGAAGGACTTCCGGAAATATATAAGGCATTTGATGAGTTTAGAAAAAAACATGGAAATGATTGGGAAAAAATCCATGAAGAGGGTTTGGCTTGGTTTAATCAATTTCCAGATTCTAATCCTATTAGAAACAGCAAGCATTACAATTGGATGGATGAAGAAGGGGTATATTTTCCCGATAATATTTCCAAGCCTGCCAAAGGTTACTATTACGACATAATACACCCAGTAACAAAACAACCTTGTAAAAAACCTGCTGGTGGTTGGCGTTTTATTGAATCCACAATGAATGAAAAAATTGCACAAAACAAAATTCACTTTGGAAAAGACCACACAGTTGTCCCGAACAATAAAACGTATCTTAAAAACACCGAGTATCAAAGTTTAACCAGTGTAATATTTAAAGATGGTCGGGTAGCTTCCAACTGGCTTAAAACTCTTTTCGGTGTTAAAGATATTTTTACAAATCCGAAAGACTATGGTGTGCTAGTAAATTTAATGAAAGCTATTTCAATATCTGATAACGATATTGTCCTCGATTTTTTTGCTGGCTCTGGCTCAACAGGCGAAGCTGTGATGAGACTTAACGCAACAGATGGAGGGAACAGAAAATTTATTTTGTGCCAACTAGATGAGCCAATTAAAGATGATAAACCCGCTTATCAATTTTGCTTAGAAAACAATTTACCTCCAGTAATTTCGAGCATTACCATTGAACGTTTAAAACGTGCAGGTGAAATAATTGCAAAGGAAGTCGTAGAAGCAAATAGCAAAAATGGAATGTTTGAAGAGAATAAAAAACAAGTTCCTGATATTGGCTTTAAAGTGTTTGACAGTGTAGAAGCTCCAAAATTGAAAGTAGATGACAAAGGTCAAATTTCCATAACTGAAAATAATACAGACGCTTTAAGTCGCATTTACAATATGATTTTCACCGTTGGTTTAGACGAGCCAACACAAGTTCCCGAAGAAGTAGTAAAAGATTGCATTTACAAAATCGGCAACCATTATTACATCACCAACAGCGAGAAAATCAGTAGAGACGTTTTTCAAAGTGTCTTAAAAGAAACCCAATCAAACGGCAAAGTATTTATTGACGGTTGGACAGCCAACCTCAACGGAACGTTGCAGAACTACAAAGAGGATGTGAAGATTGTGTTTTAGCAACGGCAATACCCACCCTGATAGATGTAATTCAAGGATTTACCGCCTGAGTTACCATAATTCCTTAACAATTTTTAACTTTGCAGCATTAAACTCTTTTGACTTCTTTTTTGTCAAAATACCCAAGAACCAACCTAATCATCTCGAATGAAAAAAATACTGGTGTTCATGATTGCGCTCCTTTGTAGCAGTGCAACCATGACATTTGCTCAAGATGCCCGTGCAAGTGCTATTTTGGACGCTATGAGCAAGAAATACAAAACAATGACTTCGTTTCAGGCAGCCTTTACTTATACTACCGAAGGCAGCGGCGTGAAAGAATCAATGAAGGGCGATGTGACTGTAAAAGGAACCAAATATCGCTTAAAATTGGCAGGTCAAGAGATTTTTAACAATGGTCAGACGGTTTCGACCTACGTAAAAGAAACCAACGAAGTGAACATCACAGCCTACGACCCTAACGAAGGCGGTGGCAATATTGACCCCACCAAAATTTACACTATCTACAAAAAAGGGTACAAATACATTTTTATTGAAGAGCAAAAAGAAGGGGCAAAAGTATATGAGGTTATTGAACTGACACCCGAAAACAAAGCCGCTCAAGTAAAAAACGTGCGCATTACTGTTGACAAAAAAGACCGCTCGGTACGCAGTTGGAAAATTACTGATAAGTCAGGTAAAAAGACGACGTTTAAGGTAGATAAGTTTACGCCAAACGTTGCGGTAACCGATTCGTATTTCACCTTCGACAAAAGTAAATATCCTGGTGTAGAGGTCATTGATTTGCGATAACGGTATTTTGCTTGGATAATAAAAGGGTAACGCATAGCTGCGTTACCCTTTTTTCATGGCTTTTGGATTATTATTTATGATGGAGCGGTTGCCATTAAATGGCGATAGCGAGATTGCTCAGGATTTGTTCGGTGCGGAGCTCAAAAGCTTTCTTTTTGCGGCGAGAAATCGAGATTTCAAGGCCACAGTTGAGGCGTACACACATGTTCCGCATGTCGAGCGTTTCGACGTGGCGTAAATTGACCACAAATGACTTGTGCGTGCGCACAAAAACATCTTTATCCAAAATGGGCAAGTAGTCTTTGATAGTTTTGGCAACGAGTAGTTTCTTTTCGTTTTGAAAATAAAACATGGTGTAATTGCCACAACCTTCCAGATACAATACTTCTGACAGCGGTACACAGATAGTCTTGCGGAGATTCACAGGCAAAATGACGTATTGCGTAGAGGCTGGGTTTACCGCATTGGCGATACGGATACTTTGGTAGTGGGCTAAGGAGGAATGTGCAAGTGCCATTGTTTGGTGTTTTTAGAGTGAGAGGTTCTTGGGCGTTTTGATGATACAAAACAAACACTAAAAACAATGGTCGTCAATCGCATGATTGGGTGATACGCTCACACCAATTTTTCCTTGAGTGCCTTGGCTACGGCCTCCGTTTGGGAGTGAACGTGTAGTTTTTCGTAGATTTTTTTAATGTGCGAGCGCACGGTGTCAAGGCTGATGCCACATTCGGCGGCTATCATCTTGTAACTATTGCCCGACACCAACGAAGCCAAAATCTCTCGCTCTCGCTCTGTCAAGTTATGAGGATTATCTACTTGCGCTGGAGTGCTGATTGGTCGAGGAAACATCTGTAACACCTTGCGAGCGATGCTGGAGGTCATGGGAGCCCCCCCACTGTAAGCATCGTGAATGGCCTCTATCAATCGACTGGGAGGGGTGCGCTTCAGCATATACCCTACTGCACCTGAGCAGATGGCTTCAAAAACATGCTCATTGTCATCAAACACGGTGAGCATCAGCACATTAACTTCGGAAAAATGCTCTCGAATGACCCGAAGCCCTTCTAATCCGTTGGCTACGGGCATGTCAATATCCATCAGCACCACGTCGGGGCGTAGCTCGTTGATATTGTCATATACATGCTCACAGTTGTGAAAAGCGCCTAAAAAGTCGAGGTCTGGGGTGCCTCTTAACAAGACAATCATGCTCTCTCGCAAGTCAGGATTATCTTCATAAAGCACAATACGAATAGCCATTTTCTGATTTTATTAGCAGGTTATGAAGTCCTTTGAGTTAATTAACGTTCGGGGCAACTACTTAATATTTTTCCAATATTAACTCAAAAAATAGTATTGCGCCATCACATGATTGGGTGATTTATTGTGGATAAGCAGGGTGCTCGACTCCATTTTCTAATCGAAACGACTGAATCACATACTCAAACACATCTCGATTGTCATTAAACTTACTGAGTGGCGCCACCAATTCTATCACCAAGCGATATTTTTCGTTGGCTGTTACCACAAAGCGATCCATTTCAGGTTCTTGGATTTTTTCATTTTTGCCGATGGCATGATATACCTTCACGGCCTGACCATTTTTAAGATAGGTCACGGTAGAGTCGTTGGTCATAGCAAAGCCTGGATTGTTTTTTAATAACGATTGTTGCCAAAACGGCCCCCATTCTTCGGCGGAAGTCATTGTCCAGACGTTACCTTCTTGTGGATAGAAAAAGGTCAGCCTGACTCCTTGCGACAGGTAACTTTCGCCATCGTATCCCCCTTGTGGAGCCAGTATTAACTCTTTGTGTAGCTCGGTGTTATCGTTGAGCCAATAGTCTTTTTTCCAGAAAAACCATTCTTTCGGAATGTTTATCGAAAAGAGGTTTTCGGGGTGCTTGAAGTTGACAAACAGCGAAGCAAAAGCTGCTTCGTCTTCTTGCAATTGCTTGGTATATACCTGCTTTAGGCTGATTTGTGGTGTTGTACCTTTTTGGAGGGTCTTTTTGATATAACTTATCGGTATAGCAAAGCCAATGCCTTCTGCATCACGGGCTTTGAGGGTATTTACTCCGATTGCCTCCCCAAACATATTGAACAACGGCCCGCCACTGTTTCCAGGGTTAATAGAGGCATCGGTTTGTAGGTATTCGGCTACATTGTCTTTTCGGCGTTGGCTCAAAATTCCCTTCGTAACGGTATGCTCCAGCCCTTGTGGGTTGCCAATAGCTACCAACTCATCACCGATTTTGAGTTGGGTATCGTCGCCCATAGGTACTGATGCTAAACCAGAAGCATTGATTTTCAGAATGGCGTAGTCTATTGAGGGTTGATAGGCCACCAAACCCGTTACATCAAACTTACGGTTGTCGGGGAGCTTGACTTCTACCCGAACAGCACGTTTGATGACGTGATAATTGGTAACAATCAGACCATCTTCCGAAATCACAAAGCCAGAACCCAGCGAAAACGGCTTGTTGTTTTCGTCGTACGAATTGATAAGTACCACAGCAGGGTCGGCTTTGGCTACTAAATCCGACACTTCAAGGCGTGATGGTCCGCAACTATGGAGAGCTGCCATCATCATCACAAGGCACAACCGAAAGGATTTATTCATCATGCTGCTAATTCGTTAGATAAACCACATTTGTATGAGTCTCTACAGGGCTTAGAATTTTATGCTATTGTTTTTTAATAAAAGCTTACCGCTTCTGTGATGTTTTCTACGTTCTTACTTGTTATTCATCGGCCATCGGTACTCGCAGGCTCACTACTGTTCCTTGCCCCATTTGTGAGGTAATCGCCAAGGTGCCATCGAGTTGTTCGGATCGTTTTTGCATATTTTTCAAGCCATTTCCTTTGGCTTCGGTCAGTACAAAACCCTGCCCGTTATCTTTAATCAACAGGTTTAAGGTCATTGTTTCACGATTAAGTTGGATGGTAATGGTTGAGGCATTTGAGTATTTGGCGGCGTTGTTGAGGGCTTCTTTAAAAATCAGGTAAAAATCATAATAACGTCCTACTGGCAGTTTAGATGCCTCAAGTTCTTTACTTACCTCAAACGCATACCGAATGTCTTTTGCCTCTAAGACTTCGGCAGCAAATTCCTTCATGCGCACTACCAAGCTACCCACGTTGTCATTGTCAGGTTTGGTAGTCCACACGATGTCGCTCATGGTATCCATCATGCGCTGGGCATTATGACTAATGCGATGCAGCAGGTTTTTGATATTTTCAGGCTGCGTATCAACCTGTTTTTCAGCCACTTGACTCAGCATATTGATACTACTGAGAGTCGAGCCTACATCGTCGTGGAGGTCACGGGCAAGGCGAATACGAGTACGGTCGTTTTCCTGTAATTGTTTCACCAGCAGCAATTGCATTTGCTCTTTTTCTTGCCTCATCTGATTGAAGCGAGCACCCAAACCGATTGAAAACAAAATAGCTTGAATAGCAGTCCCAATAAAAACAGCCCTGTCTATCAGTGGATTAGCAGGAATCACGCCCGCATTGTGGAAGGCTGCCACAAAAACTGATAGCAAGAAAAACACCCACCCCAGCATGAAGTACCGAGCTGGTGGGTAGCCCGTTCGGAGCATGGCAATGCCTAACCAAAAAGTCAGGATGATGTCTAACATCAAGAGAATATCGGTCATTTTGCTCACAAAAAAAGAATAATGAACCGCCGTACCGATGGCGATAGTGCCGCCAATGGCAAAAATGGCGTACATAATCCACATGAGGCGAGGGGCAATTTGTCGGATATTCAAAAAATGAAGCACAAACCAAGCCCCAAAACACATCGAAACGCCGATGAGTAGATTGGCTCCGATGTTGGCCAACCACGGCGCATTGGGTAAAAGATACTGCGCTCCCCAGCCAATTACGATAATTTGTTGCAACAACGTAAAGCCAACATAAGGTACATACAGTAAAAACGAAATATCACGCAAGTAGATGAATAAGAAGAAGTTATAGGCCATAATAGCTAACAGAATACCCACATAAACACCCATGGGTACGTCTTCGGTATTCATAAAATGCCAATAGTCCACTTCGTTCCAGATACTGAGTGTGAAGTGACGGGCACCAAAACCAGCCGTTTTGATGTAAATGGTTAAGTCTTGGTGCTTAGGCAGGGAGTCGAGGCGGAAAACCAGATAACGGTCTTTCACTTCTCGTTCAGAAAAGGCTATTAAATCGCCCGAACGTTTGGAACGGTATCCCTTACCGTCGGTAGTGGGCAGATACACTTCGGCAACATCGAGCAGTGGGTCGCTCAGTTGTAAGAGCCATATCTTTTGGTCGGTTGGGGTATCGTTCCGAAGGCGAAACCGTAACCAAAAATCAGCATCGGTCCCCCCAAAGTTGAAGGCATTGACTGTATGATTTTTGAACTCAGTATCTCGCTGGCGCACCTGCTCCAACGTAAGTGCATTGGTAGAATCTTTGAGCACTCCCACCTCACGGCTCAGTCGGTAGGTAGAATGCGTATTATCCAGCACAATCGTCTGCCCTTGCGCCATAGCGATGGCAAGTATCCAAACACAAATTAATATTGTTTTTTTCAAGAAGAAGAGGTTCGTTTGGTGGAATTTCCAAAATTAGGAAATAATTGAGAGGTAGGGGCAGATTGTGATTAGCCAACAGATACCGCCTACTTGTATTCAACTAATAGTCAACAACTTATCAGGTAAATTTTTCTATTAAACAGAAAAATTTCAAACAAATAGAATCAAAATAGAATAGACTAAAGGCTTCAATGAAGAGGCATTTGGAGCTGTACCGTAGTACCCTGTCGGAGCGCACTCTGAATCTCTACGGTGCCACCTAAGTGCTCGGCTCGTTTTTGCATGTTTTTCAGCCCGTTCCCTCCTACTCTACCGGCTGAGGAATCAAAACCTCTGCCGTTGTCTCGTACCGACAGCCCTAAGTAATCAACGGTTTTCCAGATTTTCACCTCTACTTTTGTGGCCATCGCATACTTTGCGGCATTGTTGATAGCCTCCTTAAAAATCAAGTAAAAGTCATAGCTTCGATTGGCCTTGAACTTATAATCTTGCAAGGCTGCCTCTATCTCTAGCGAATAATTGATTTCGTAAGGCTCTAAAATTTCGGCCATAAATTCCCGCATTCGCACCGACAGGCTTTCGATTGAATCGTTGTCGGGCTTGGTAGTCCAAACAATATCGCTCATTGAATCGAGCATTGTTTGAGCCGAAACCGTGATGCGATGTAGCAACTCCTTAGCTGTTTCGGACTGTTTTTCAGCCACTTGACTCAAAATAGCAATACTACTAAGGGTGGAGCCGACGTCGTCATGCAAGTCACGGGCGATGCGAGTACGGGTGCGGTCGTTTTCTTTCAATTGTTCAATCACCTGTGCTTGAAGTTGCTGACGCTCACGGCGGATTTCGTTGAAGCGAGTTCCCAAGCCCAGCGATAACAACAAGGCTTCGGTGGCCACGCCAATTTCGACCGAGTAGTCTATCCAGATGCTTGGCGGAAACAATCCTGCGTTGTAGAGTGCTGCTACAATGATAGAGGTGTAAAACAGCGTCCAAGCCAGCATAAAATAGCGAGCAGGCCGATAGCCTCTGGCCATATAAAAACCAAAAGCCAAGCCAACGAGTCCGTTAAGCAAGATGGCTATATTGATAAAAAGCACCAGTGTAGACGAATACAGAAATAGGGTTGAAACGGCAATTAAAAACCCTGACACAATCAAAAACGAATAGACTTTTGTGAGGCGAGGTGCTCGCTGGCGAACATTTAGGAATTCGAGACTAAAAAAAGTACCCGTAGCCATAGCCAATCCTAACCAAAAAAATGGACCGATTCGGGCTAAATAAGGCGAATGAGGTAGCAAGTAAATAGCACCATATCCCAGATCAAACAGTTGCTGAAAAATAATGCTAATGAGGTATAAAACGTAATACAAAAAGGATTTATCCTGAAAACCAATGTACAGGAAGAAGTTATACACCAACACCACAAACAATATTCCGAAAAAAAAGCCTTGAAACAAATTGTCTTTAGCTACGAATCGGGCATAGGCCAATTGTTCCCAAATTTTTATTTTAAAAGGACGTTGTTTGATTCCTGCAATTTTGAGGAATAGGGTAGCAGATGTAACTGGTTTTAGATGAAGCGGAATGAGCAAATAACGTTCCTCAAAATATCTCATTCGACTTGGGTACAACTCGCCCAACTGCTGGATATAAGTGGTGTCTGGATGAACTTCATAAGCCGTAACTGACTCGATTCGTCCGTCGTTAAGCTCAACCCAGCGGCTTGTCGTAGCAGCATCTTGCTGGAGAGGCAGGGCCATCCAACAGTCATTTTCAATACCCGAGAAATCAACATTGGCATGATGATAGGGTTTGAATTGCCCTTGTTTCCATTGCTGTTGTACCACTGCAAAACTGGTGGATGGGCTACACTGGTAAATCCATGATGCCTCAATGGGGTACATGTCATTACGTTGCAGGCGCAAAGGCACCTGTGCAGCACAACTACCAAATACAAAGCAAAAACAGAAGGTAAGTAGTGATTTCAATAGAGGCTCTCGGTTGGGCAAGAAAGTTCTGCAAAATACCGCAGAAAACAAAGTTTTGCCCCAACGGGTTAGGCCGTTACCATCAAGATTTGCTCTAAAATAGTGCGCCCGTCCACATTGCCCACTAAGAGGTCAGCGGCTCGTTCGGGGTGTGGCATCATACCAAATACATTGCGGCCTTCATTACAAATACCGGCAATGTTTTGTAAACTCCCATTGGGGTTGGCTTCTTCGGTTACTTTGCCAAACGAGTCGCAATAACGGAACAACACTTGGTCGTTGTCGTTGATGCGCTTGAGGGTTTCGTGATTGGCAAAATACCGTCCTTCGGCGTGGGCGATAGGTGTTTTATACGGGTAATGTACATCAAGGCCATGCGTGAGCAAGCTCATTTGCGTTTCGGCCTTCAGATACACATTGCGGCTGATAAACCGCCCCGCTTCGTTGCGAAGCAATACACCTGGTAGCAGGCCTGCTTCGACCAATACCTGAAACCCATTGCAAATCCCAAAGAGGTAGCCACCCCGATTGGCGTGAGCAATTACTTCGTCCATGATCGGTGAGAACCGAGCGATGGCACCTGAGCGCAGGTAGTCGCCATACGAAAAGCCTCCTGGCAAAATGATAAAGTCACAACCTTGCAAGTCGTGGTCTTTATGCCAGAGTTTTACCACTTCTTGTCCTAACAAATTACGAAGCACATATACGGTATCGTCGTCGCAATTGGAGCCTGGAAATACTACTACGCCGAATTTCATACAGTTTGGTGAGATTTTTCGGTACAAAGTTAGGGCAATTTTGCGCAACCCTTACCAGAATTTTGGAGAAGTTTCGGAAGTAAATACGTTATCGTTATCTGTTATTCGTTATTCGCTATTCGTAATCCACTCATAAACAGACACTTCCGAACAAATATTACTACATGGCTGGAGATAATTATCCTATCATTTTAAAAGTAGCCTGTGTCCACACAGGCTACTGCATAGGAATAATGTAAACTAATTTTAAACAAGCACTTATCATTCTAAAAGTAGCCTGTGTTCACACAGGCTACGGCGCATGCTGGTCCCAACTTCTTGTTGGGACCCATACGGTTTAGCGTCTCTGAGGCTTTTTGACAAGTAGTTAAAAAGTTACTTATTTTTTCTCTGGCAATAACACAAATCGGGCAAAGTTGCTTCCAAAATACTTATTGGCTGCTTCTTTGGTGCTACTTACCGTGATTTTGTCTAAGTATTGATTTTCTTTCAACACTTCGGTAAGTTCGCTGCCGTTTTCATATTGATCCGATAAGTAGTTGAGCCAGAAGCTGTTTTCTTTTAGCTGTACTTCTGTGTCACGACGAGTTTCAGCTTTGTACTTATCAATATCCTTTTGTTGAGCGCCGTTTTGCTTGATTTTGTTGATTTCGTCTAAAGTAGCCGCAATGAGTTTTTCAACGTTTTTAGGCGCACAACCGAAGGCTACCTGAATCGAGTATCGTCCGCTTGGAATCTTGTCGCCACCACCACTTACTTGAGGACTATAGACGCCGCTTTCTTCTTCACGAAGACGCTCAATCAGTTTGATATCCAAAACCTCTGTTAAGGCTTGTAGTTGGTACTGGTTATCGGCGTTGTAGTCAAAATCACCACTAAAAATCAACCGAACGGTACTTTTATCTTCTAATCCCTTGTAAACTGTCTTGCTGATTTGGCCTTTTGGAATCCGAATCCCCAAGTCTTTGAAACTTTCCTTGCGGTTGATGGATGGTAGTCCGCCTAAGTATTTTTCTAGCAATGGCTTGATTTCGTCCACTTTAAAGTTTCCAACAAAGAAGAACGTAAAGTCCGACGCATCGCCAAAGCGTTCTTTGTAGATTTCGATGGCTCGGTCGAGGTTCACTTTGTCAATTTTTTCTGGCGTTACGGGCATCCGGCGGTAATTGTTGTTCCCCAAGGTCACTGCTACGGTGTCGCCAAATACCTTTTCAGGCGTAGGGGTTAGCATACTGTTACGGATGTATTCTCGGAAGCTAGTCATTTGGCCTTTTACGACGTCGGCGTCTTTGCGTGGCTGTGTAAAGTATGCATAGACAAGTTGCAGAGCCGTTTCTAAATCTTTAGGGCTGGTGCTTCCTTCCATACCTTCGGTGTTTTCGCCAACAAATGGACTTACGTTCACTACCTTACCTGTCATCATTTTTTCTAACTGAACCGACGAGAATTCGCCAACACCACCCATCGTCACTACTTGGTCAGCATTGCTGGCCGACTCGTAGTCAGCATCGCTATACAACGACGTTCCGCCAAAACTTTGGGCCGAAAACAAAATCTGGTCGTTTTTAAAATCGGTAGGTTTCAATACTACTTTCACGCCATTGCCCAGCGTGAGTTCAGTTACGCCTACTTCGGCTACTTTTTTCTCAGCAACCACTTTGGTTCCGGTCGGAATTTTAGACAGGAGGGGCTTATTGGCGGCATTGTCTTCGTAGGCTTTTACGTCTTTACCGGCGTTTGTAATCCAGTCAAGCACTGTAGCATCTGACGGTAATTTGTCCTTGTCTTTTTCGGGAGCAATTACAATAGCCACCCGGTTTTCGGGACTAATGAGTTGCTTGGTCAAGGCATTAATTTCTTCTATCGAAATGTCTTTCAGATACTTTTGTGCAAATTCATATCGGAAATCAATGCTCGTGAATGCCGAACCACGTAAAAAGTTATTGACATAGCTATTGACAAACGACGCCGATTTTGTTTTGTCTTTTTCTTTAAACTGCTTTTCAACACCCGTCATGTAGTTGCTCTTGGCACGGTCTAATTCAGACGCCGTGAAACCAAATTTTTGAGCCCGTACGTTTTCATCAAGGGTGGCTTTCATAGCTTTTTCGAGGCCGTCCACGTTTTTGGCCAAAATCACATTCTGGAATACATCCACCGTTCCTACAAAACCACCATACTGGCCCAAGGCAAACAAAAACGGTGGGTCAGCTTTTTGCGTTAGTTCTTGCAAACGATTGCCCAACATGGTATTGATAAGGTTCACAGCAATCGACTCCCGATAGTCTTTCAGGGTTTTGTTTAAGCGCTGTGGCTGCTTTGAGAACATCAACACTTGGGTTTGTGGAAATTCCTTGTCGGTCAGGATAGCCACTTTAGTGTCTTTGTGCGGTGGAATCGGGTACGCATCTCGCTTACGAGGGTTTTTAACTACCGGAATCGAGCCGAACTTGTCTTGGATAATTTTCTCCACTTCGGCCATATCAAAATCACCAACAGCGATAACAGCCATCAAATCAGGACGATACCAGTCTTTGTAGAACTGCTCCAACACTTCGTACTTGAAGTTTTGAATGATTTCTTCTTTACCACCTGGGAGGCGAGTAGCATGGCGAGCACCATTCACAGCAATAGGAAGCCACTTTTCTTGCAACCGTTGTTGGGCGTTTTTGCCACGCAAACGAAGCTCTTCAATCACTACGCCACGCTCTTTGTCAATTTCGCCATGGTCGAGGGTAGCGTTGTGAGCCCAGTCTTCCAAAATCTGGAAGGCGTTGTTAAACAGCTTCACCGAGTCGGTTGGCACCTGTAGCTGATATACCGTTTCTTCGATACCAGTTGAGGCGTTTAGGTCGGCACCAAATTTTAAGCCTGAGCGTTGCAAAAAGTCAACGATAGAGGTCTTAGGGAAATTTTTGGTACCGTTGAAGTTCATGTGCTCCATAAAGTGCGCTAGACCCTGCTGGTCGTCGTTTTCGAGAATGGCGCCTACATTGAGTGCCAAACGAAGCTCCATGCGGTTTTTGGGTTCAACGTTTTTGCGGATGTAATACGAGATACCGTTTTTGAGTTTACCTACTTTTACGGTTGGGTCGTTGGGGAGCGGTGCCGTCCAGTTTACAGACTGTGCGAAGGCTCCAACGATGCTCACAAAAAAGCAAGCAATAAAGTACATGTGGAATCTTTTCATGGGTTGATTTGATGGAATGAATACTACTACTATTTTGCCTACACGGCCTTAGTTGAATCAGATAGGGCAACGATTGCAGGCAAAGAACGATTAAAACTAATTTTTTAGGTATTGTTTTGTGATAAACGGTTGGTACAACAGGTTTGTTGTAAAATCGCAGTAAAACTAGGTCGTTTTGAGGGCATTTGAATCCCACAAGTTGGGGGATACGCCCTGTTTTCTTGCTAGTCAAGTAAAATCATTGTGCAAACAGCCAATACAAAAGCAACATCGCCTCACCCAACTTACTCATTATCAAGACCAAATCGCCTCTAGGACTTCTGTTGTCATTATCTTGAGCTTACATTTCGACAATTACTTTGATGACATTGCTTTCGGGTTGGAGCAATTCGTCAAATGTACCAACGAGTTGTTCAAAAGCCACCCGATGCGAAATCCACGGGCGAGTGTCGAGCGTGCCTTGTTCCATCGCCTGAATGATACTTTGGAAATCTTCGGGCAGGGCATTGCGGCTACTTAACAAGGTGATTTCTCGGCGATGAAAATGAGGGTCATTAAACGTAACTTCTCCTTGGAATAACCCCACAAACGTAAGTCGGCCTCCAAACGAAACGTATTGGAACGCCTGCATCATCGAATTCGGATTACCCGTAGCGTCAAATACAGCGGTCGGCAAGTTTCCGCCAAACGCCTGCCGCATTTGGTCCACGGGGTCTTGCTGTTGCAGGAGCAAAACTTGGTCAGCCTTGAGCTGTTCTTGACAAAAAGCCAAGCGACGAGCGTTTGTGTCCATTACTAACACCTGCGCTCCCTTCAGTTTGGCAAACTGAATGACCGACAGCCCAATTGGTCCAGCTCCAATCACTAACACCAAATCATCAGCTTTTACTTGGGCTCTATTCACCGCATGAGAGCCAATTCCCAAGGTTTCGACCAAAGCTAATTGTTCGTAACTCAATGTAGCAGAGGCATATACCTTATCAGCAGGCACTTTCAAAAATTCTCTCATGCCTCCATCGGTATGCACGCCCAACACTTGTAAGCGTTCACAGCAATTGGACTTGCCATTACAACAAGGTTGGCACTCGCCACAATGGAGGTAGGGTTCTACTGCTACCTTATCGCCTATTTGTAGATTAGTTACTTGACTGCCCAAGGCCACTATTTCGGCACCCAACTCATGCCCTAAGATACGTGGGTACGAAAAAAACGGCTGTTTGCCTCGGTAGGCATGGTAGTCGGTGCCACAAATCCCAATGCGATGGATTTTGAGGAGTACTTCGTGGGTAGCCAATTGCTCGTCTAACAACGTATCGGCATATTCAAACTGCCCAGGGGTATTTAGGAAAAGTGTTTTCACAGATGGCGAATTTTTAAACCACACAAAATTACAACAGTCTGTTAGCTCTACTGCATTACAAGGGAAGGAATATCGTTTTTTTAAGAAGCTTTAAGGAAATAATTATGATAACACATTGATAGTCAAAACAAAATATACAAATCAACACAAGAAAAGAAAGGTAGCAATTATTGGCTATCGTGAAAAAAGTTACCCCAAAGGGACGCCCTCCTCTAAAAAAGCAACGACCTTAAGCCATAACGTTTCGTTCACCTTTCCTTGTCCCTTGTTAAATACCTTCTCACAAAAGTACTATCTTTGCTAACCCTCGATACCTATGTGATGAACCTACACAAACTCCCTCTCGACAAAACCAACGACTACACCCTCGACATGGCCGAAGCTCGCCGTCAGGCTGTTAGCGAACAATTGGGAATTTCGTTGCAGCAGATTGCTCGGTTTCCATTTGACCCTGCGGTAGTGAAGGGTAACATCGAAAATTTTGTAGGCACGGCTCAAATTCCTTTGGGGATTGCTGGGCCACTCAAGGTATTGGGCGAACACACCCAGGGAGATTTTTTTGTGCCGATGGCCACCACCGAAGGTACCTTGGTGGCCAGCTATAGCCGAGGGATGAAGTTATGCTATGAAGCAGGCGGCATCATCACCACCGTGATGGACGATGCCATGCAGCGAGCCCCCCTCTTTGTTTTTGAGAATGCCCGCTATTCAAGAGCCTTTGGCGAGTGGGTCGAAACACACTTTGAAGAACTCAAAGCCAAAGCAGAAGAAACTACATCGGTCGGGAAACTGGTAGATATTGAACAATACACGGCGGGCAAGTTACATTGGCTGCGATTCAACTATACCACGGGCGATGCCGCTGGGCAAAACATGGTTACCAAAGCAACCCATCGGGCTTGCTATTGGGCACTGGACCAAGGTATTGAAGGGCTGGAGCATTTTACGATGGCCGCCAACATGGACACTGACAAGAAACATTCGCATCTGAACACCTTACAAACCCGAGGCAAGCGAGTAGTAGCCGAAATCACGATTCCGAATGCCTTACTGCAACGCATCCTGCACGTGAGTAGCGAGGCCTTGTTTAAGCAACGACAATACTCCAACGTTGGCTCCATTCTGTCCAATGCCATCAGTAATGGTTCGCATTTTGCCAATGGCATTACAGCGCTGTTTATAGCCACGGGGCAAGATGTAGCTAATGTGGCCGAGTCTTCGGCAGGGATTGTCTATGCCGAGCTTAAACCCAACGGTGACTATTATTTTTCGGTGACGATACCTTCGCTGATTGTAGCAACCTATGGCGGTGGTACTGGCTTGCCAACCCAACGAGAATGCCTCGAATTAATGGGGTGCTACGGCGCTGGTAAGGTAAATAAGCTGGCCGAACTGGTAGCAGCCACTGTGCTTTGTGGTGAACTCTCGCTGGGAGCTGCCATTGTGGCCAATGAGTGGGTGAGTAGCCACGAACAATACGGACGCAATCGCTAACGCACGATTCTAAACGAACCTATACGCTATTCAACTCATTAAAGACCTTTCATCTCATGTACGAAAACCTCCTTTTCTCGCAAGCAGACGGTATTGCTCGCATTACCCTCCATCGTCCTGCTGTGTTGAACGCCTTGAGTCCGGGTATGATTGCCGAACTCCGAGATGCCGTTTCTAAAGTAGCCCAAGATGATTCGGTGAAAGTATTGGTCGTAACAGGCACTGGGCGAGCATGGTCGGCGGGAGTGGACTTAAAAGCCCTGAATGAAAGTATTCAAGGAGGGCATTTTTCTAATTTTGAAGTCATGGAAATGGGCAAAGCGTTTATCGAAACCCTACAAGCCATGCCTCAAGTCACGATTGCGCAGGTAAATGGACATTGCTACACGGGTGCTACCGAACTCATGCTGGCCTTTGACTTGGTGTATGCTGCCCACGAAGCCCAAATTGGCGATACTCATGCTAAGTGGGGTATTGCCCCCAAATGGGGTATGACGCAGCGATTAGCCCAAAAAGTAGGCCTGATGAAGGCCATGGAACTATCGTTTACTACCTTGCCTGTGTCGGGGCAAGAGGCTGAGCGGATTGGACTGGTCAACAAGGCTGTGCCGCTTGCAGAGCTGGAGAGTACGGTCAATCAGGTGGCCGAGCGCATAAAAGGCAATTCGGCGCAGACCATTGCTGCCATGAAACAGCTTTATTACTATGGAGCGCATCAGGGCTTAGCCCAAGGCTTGCAGCACGAGTGGCAAGCTGACTTCAAAATCACCGACCGTGAGGAGTTTTTGCGAAATTTTGAGAAGAATAAGTGATGAAATGTTGAGTGAATACCCTCGTACTTGGATGGGAATTGAGGGGACGAAACATTTCAGGTTTAGATGGAAAAAGCTTTCGGAGATTTTTTACTGAGAACATTCTACTCTAAGAGAGTTGCTTCAAAATTAAGCTTTTAAGCTTTCATCGTTAGTTGTTTCACAACTAACGATCTTATTCACCGCTTTTCTGTGTCCAGCGATATTTACTCTTATATTCTTTTTCATCAGTTAGGAGGTGATATTTTATTTTTGGTCTATTGGCAACTAAATAATACTGCACTAAATCTGAACATTGGCTATTTGTATAAAATTGCAGTTCATTTTTCTTTGTCCAAGTTCCATAAAATACATAATCCGATTGCATATCGGCAATAAGATAGTTACCATACTTTGGAATTTGTTTGCCAACAGCTATTACTGAAATATGAATAAAATTCAGATTACTTCTGTCTTTCAAATAGCGATAAACAACCAGTTCAAATTTTCCATTTGGTGCAATTTCTCGGTGTTCTATTTCTAAATGATCATCTTTGTCAATGTAGTCCAAGGCCGAAAGCTTGATTTTTACCCCATTAATTTCTTTGTCAGTTAGTACAATTTTTTCTCCTGCTCGCAACGAAGGTAAAATATCAAATTGTGCAGAGATGTTTTGATTATCAAGCCATTTTACTCTCGTCAAAGTATTTGAAAGTGAATAGTCACGCAAATTTTTTGTTGTGTCAGCAGGTTTGATAATTGCCGTTCCACACTGTCCATAACCAAAAGCACCAAGGTCAATTCCATAGTTTATTAATAACATTGAACTGTCTGGGGAATATTGTCTGTAAAACTCTACATAGTCTTGGTCTGTTATTAATACATCTTCTTTCCTGTCATAAAGATTACAAGCAGATAAAATTGCTAAAGTCAAAATGTAGGTCAACTTTCTCACGGTATCCGTATTAAAATAGCATACAATTTTGATGGTCTATAATTATGGTTGTCTGCTCAACTCTTATAAATCCCCTCATCAGCGATGCGGATTTTACGTTCTCGATACAGATTGCCAATCGTTTTCTTAAAGGTTTTTTTGCTCATACCCAGCCAGTTGTAAATGGTATTGGGGTCGGTAGAATCGCTCAAGGGCAGAAACCCGCCTTCTTCGTCTAATAAAGCTAAAATTCGGGCGCTGTTTGGTTCGATGCTGTCTTCAAATGGCTGCCCAGGTTTGGTCAAGCTGATGTCAATCCGAGAGTCGTCTCGAAGTTTTTTCACAAACCCAGTCGTCTGCATCCCTATATATACCTTCTGAAAAATTTCGTTGTGGTAAATCAGGCCACGATAACGGTTATTAATGATGACATTATAGCCCAAATCAGTACGCTCGTACAACAAGACTGTTACTTCTTGATTGAGCTCTAAATCAATGACTTGTTCCTCCAAAAACTTATTTACTTTGCACGAACCAATCAATCGGTCAGTGCGCTCGTCTTTGAGCAGAAATACCGTTGCCCAGTCGCCTTCTTTCAAGCGGTTGGGTTGTTCTTTAAAGGGTACAAGTAGGTCTTTTTCGAGCCCCCAGTCCATAAAAGCGCCCATTTTACCCACGGACTTCACCCCCAAATACGCAAATTCATGCAGTTTGAGGTAGGGTTCTTCGGTAGTAGCCACAATCCGGTCTTCGGAATCTTTATACAAAAAAACCTCTACTTTTCGGCCTACCTGCATGGCATCAGTCAGGTACTTTTGGGGGAGTAGCACGTCGTTGCCATCGCTATCGCCCAAATACATTCCTACCGAAGTGTTTCGCAGAATGGTTAAACTATTTTTTTCGCCTAATTTCACGTGCTTATTGTTTGGCATCAAATCTACTAATTTTATGCTGAAATGTAGTAGATTCAGCCACCCAATCGCTCTATCGTACACCGTTCTATGGTTGGGTTTATTCATACCTCTGTACCAATTGCTCATGACAACCACGCACAAAATCACCACTGCACAAGAATATTACAACAGCCTGAAAGGGCGAAACCTGAAGGTATATTTGTTTGGCGAACTGATTGACGAGCCTTCTGAGCATCCGATGATTCGCCCGTCGGTCAATGCCGTAGCCGAAACCTACGAATTGGCCCTGCGAGAACCCGAACTGGCCTCGGTGGTTTCACCCCTGACGGGCGAGCGCATCAATCGCTTTTTGCACATTGCTACTTCTACTCAAGACCTTGTGCTTCAAAACCAAATGCAGCGCAAAATGGGGCAACACACAGGCACGTGTTTCCAGCGCTGTGTGGGCATGGATGCGTTTAACGCCTTGTTTTCGACTACGTTTGAGATTGACAAAAAACACCAAACCCCTTACCATCAGCGGTTTGTAACATTTTTGACAGACATGCACCGCCACAATTATGTGGTTGGAGGTGCCATGACCGATGTCAAAGGCGACCGTAGCAAAGCCCCTCACGAGCAAGCTGACCCTGATTTGTTTGTGCATGTAACCCGTCGTACGCCCGAGGGTGTGTACATTACCGGGGCGAAGGCGCACCAAACAGGCTGTTTGAATTCGCACTGGATGGTAGTGATGCCTACCATGCGCTTGGGCGATAAAGACCGAGACTACGCTATTGTAGGGGCGGTGCCAGTAGATGCACCCGGTATCACTTATATTTATGGGCGGCAATCGTGCGATACTCGCAGCATGGAAGGAGGCTCTATGGACGTGGGTAACGCCCATTTTGGTGGGCAAGAAGCGATGGTTATTTTTGAGGAAGTGTTTATTCCTAATCACTTGATTTTTATGGATGGGCAATACGAGTTTGCGGCCATGCTCGTAGAGCGTTTTACGTGTTACCACCGTCGGAGTTACGTATGCAAAAGTGGAGTGGGCGATGTGCTGATTGGGGCGGCGGCTTCTATTGCCGAAATGAACGGCGCCGACAAGGCCAGCCATATCAAAGATAAACTGGTAGAAATGACCCACCTCAACGAAACCATCTACGGCACAGGCCTTGCCGCATCGTATCAAGGCTATGCTACGGAGTCGGGAGCATATTTGCCAGATGATATGTTGGCCAATGTTTGCAAGCATCATGTCACTCGTTTTCCTTACGAAATCAGCCGTTTGGCACAAGATATTGCTGGAGGATTGATGGTGACGTTACCGTCGGAGCAAGATTACCAACACCCAGTGACTCATGCGTTACTTAACAAATACCTCAAAGCCAAAGCTGAAGTCCCTACTGAACATCGGTTTAGAATGTTCCGTTTAATTGAAAACATGACTTTAGGCCGAAATGCCGTGGGTTACCTTACCGAGTCAATGCACGGGGCTGGCTCACCTCAAGCGCAGCGTATTCAGATTGCTCGCTTGATGCAGATAGACTACAAAAAGCACTTGGCAAAAGCGTTGGCAGGAATCAAGGAGGATTAATCTATTGTTAACAATCATCGTAAACACCTATGAAACCAACTTTATTAATCATCCCAGGCCTGGGCGACTCAGGTCCAGCGCATTGGCAAAGTTACTGGCTCCAAGAATTTGACAATGCTGTCAAACTTGTTCAAGACGATTGGGAGGAGCCTCTTCTGACCGATTGGCTCCAGCGGCTTCACGAAACGATTGTGTCGTTGAATCGCCCCACGGTATTGGTGGCACACAGTCTAGCCGTTTCGTTGGTGGCCCATTGGGCTGATAATCACCAGCATCCGATGGTCAAAGCAGCACTATTGGTCTGCCCTGCCGACGTTGATTCGCCAGCACACACACCCGATGTGGTTCGGAATTTTGCACCAATGCCCACTACACGCCTCCCCTTTCCGTCGGTGGTTGTAGCCAGCGAAAACGACACTTATGTATCGTTAGAACGAGCCAGTTATTTTGCCGAATGCTGGGGTAGTCAGTTGGTGAATGTAGGAGCCAAAGGGCATGTGAATGCGTCGTCGCAACTCGAATACTGGCAAGAAGGACAGGCGATTTTGGAGCATTTGCTTCAACAAATTCCTTAAAAAACAAACAGGCGGGGCAAATGCCCCGCCTGTTTTCAAACCTATCCATCCCTTTTATTTGTTCACTATCAGTTTTTTCACCCCTACTTGATTTTGCAATTTCACTTGCACAAAGTATAGGCCAGGCATCAAATCGGTGGTAGAAATGGCTACCGTATTTTTACCAACTTGGGCAGTACCAGTGGTTTGACTAATCAAACGTCCTTGGGCATCCAAGAGGTTGAGTTCGCTGCTACCGGATTCGGTCGCTTCAAAGCGTACGTTGGCGACTTCGGCACATGGATTCGGAAACAAAACCACTTCTAAAGCTGGGATTGTTTCGGCGCTTTTTGTCAGGGTTTTGGCAAACTGCAAGTCTTTAACTTGAATCTCAAAACTCTTTGACGATACGGTATTACCTGTGAACGAAAACACCACCGAAGTAAGGTCATCTGCCTTGAAATTCTTATGCTTGGTTGACCAAAACTCGCTAAACGGTATCGAAAACGTCTGGCTCTGCTCGGTTAGTTTAATTTCTACTCTAAATTGCTCGTCGGCTGTGGTGATTGATTTTTTCATCAGAATGACCTCTACGATGCCCTTGCCACTTGCTTCAAACTGAACCCCTTCAAAGGCACTCATATCTGCTTCTTTGGCCGAAGGTTTCAATAATTTGAAGAGCGATAGGTTTTTGGTAACGTTTCCTTTTACATAGGCATTTCGCTCCAGCAATTGGGCATTTTCAAAGGCTAGTGTTTGGTTGGTGGTTACTTCAAAACGCTCTACATTGGCACTATTTTGAGCCACGTCAATTCCCCAAGGGCTATCTGCCAAATACAGTACATCGGTTGTTACTTCCTTATTATTACTAACTGCTAATCCGCTATCAAACAACTGATTAACAGGCACTTTAATAAGTTGCACTTTCTCGCCTGTTAGGCTTGAATTCCACGACCACTTCTCTTTTGAAGAGGCCGTCTCGGTGCGTGAGGTAGAGCCGTTGATACTGAGCTGGGTTGCTTGCGTGCGGTTGCTTAGCTCTAAGTAAAGTGCCCCTTTCTGATAATACCCTTGGCGGACAAATACACTCGGCGTTTGTACGGTGTTACTGTTAAATTGAAGTGGTTGTAGTGTTTCTAGGCGTTCCAAGACTTTTTCGGCAAGAGCTTGGGCAAGGTGTGGCGCTTGACCCCATACTTGGAAATTGAAGTAGTTTTTACCTTTTGGAAAGTCATCAATAGCCCAGTGGCGTTCTACCACAAACTGACCATTTTGATTAGCCACCGAAAAACAAATCGCATATTCAATGGTTTGGTCAGCGTGCTTAATCTGGCTCATAATGAACTGATTATCCCGTACTGTCACCTTCTGAATATCCATGATAGCTCCTCCGTTTAGGCGGTCACAGATGGTTTTGGTGTGGTTATAAACCTCGTTTTCGGTGTAGGTACTCAGTACTGCTGCCAATCGCTGCTTATCTGCAAAGTAATCAACCGATAGTACGTCTTTGGCGTTGGTAATCGTAACCAAATCAGTAGGCGTAGAAGTGTAGGACTTGGTGCTTTCTGAAAAAGGATTTTCAGGAATAAATTGCGATAAGTCCACCCCCGCTACCCGAGCCTGACGGGCTCTATTTTGGCTATAAAGGCGTGTTTCTGTCGGAACATCATAATTGACCGAAGGCGTGACTTGTCGTTGAAAATGCCGCTGGGCTATTTGTGATGCCAAGGTACCGTTGCTCTCTAAACCGCCGTCGTTGCCCGTAGTGATGGTTTCTGACGACTCTGTCACCGTAGTTACATTGCTAGACATAATGGCCTTGATAGGATTAGACGTCACGTAAAACAGTGCATCGTTGAAATCGTTGTCACAGCTGGCATTGTCACGACGGATGTCTTCAAAGCCCATGATGATTTTCTGTTCGATTTCGTCTTTGAGCAATACATTGTGAAACTGCAAAGCTGGGTCTTTTTCGGGGTTAAACGAAGGTGTTGAAAACAAGGTCCAGTTACCGTCGCCTACTTCGTTGCTACGATAGCCATCTGCAACGAGTACCCAACCAATACCAGTGCCCGCCGGGAATTTGCCCAAGTACATCTTGCTACCCGACTTGAGGTTACCGCCACTTCCGGGCAATGACAGGTTGGGAAACACGATGGTAATGCCACTTTTGTTGGGCTTCGATGGTCCTTTATCAAGCGAGTAGGTGTAGAATCCTAACACGTTACGATAGCCAGCGCCTTCATCCACAAAAGTCACCCACACTTCAGCGTCTTCATAGAGCTTGATGTCGGTATCATTCCCATTAGCAATGTATTCGGGGTGATACTTAGGCACAGGGTAATATTCTGGTAACGAAGCCTTTATGTTGGCTCGCATTCGATCCGACACCGTTTCGTACAACACATTAGCGGGTACGCCATCGCTATTGAAACTACTCAAGTATTTGTACTGGGCCTGAGCCGCTGTTGATAAGAAGATTAGTAGTAAAGCAAATCGTTTCATCTCTGTGATTTTTGATACAAAGATGTAGTGTGAGTAGTGCTTAGAGGTTTGATTTTCGATGTTTGGGAAAAATCACTACCTTTTCAGCAGTTTTTGAGCTTTTTTGAAAAAACCTTATCACTTACCACACTCGATGAAAGGCATTGTTTTTACCGAATTTTTTGAAATGGTCGAAAAACAATTCGGCTATTCAATGGTGGATGAACTGGTAGAAAGTACCCCCCTTCATTCAAAAGGAATATACACAGCCGTTGGCACCTACGACCACCAAGAGATGGTTAGCTTAGTGGTAGAATTAAGCCAGCGCACCCAAATCCCAATACCCGACTTATTAAAAGCCTTCGGGCGGTACTTGTTCCAAACGTTTACCAAGTCGTACCATCATTTCTTTGCCAATGCACCCGATGCGTTTACGTTTCTGAGTTTTATTCATAACTACATTCACGTAGAAGTAAAAAAACTCTATCCAGATGCCGAATTGCCTCATTTTGATATTGAACATCCAAGCCCTAACCAATTGATTA
Organism: Spirosomataceae bacterium; assembly: GCA_046329195.1. Lineage (GTDB taxonomy): Bacteria > Bacteroidota > Bacteroidia > Cytophagales > Spirosomataceae > JAXLVB01. Next base: position 27,304 of record JAXLVB010000003.1, read on the forward strand.
TGAACTATCGTTCGACCCGAAAAATGGCCAATTTGGCCTTGGGACTCATTGAGGGCACCTTTGAATTTTATCACGAAGCAGCCACGATTCAGTTTGACAAACTTTCAGACGATGGAAGTGAAGTTCGTTTTATTATTACCAAGTGAGCATGGAAGAACTTGAGATACTCAAACGACGGATAGAGCGTGAACGCCAAGCTAGGTTGCAAGCCGAAAGCATTCTCGAAGACAAAGCCTTGCAATTGTATCAGGCTAACGAACGCCTACGCCTTCTGAACGAAAATCTTGAACATCAGGTCAAAGAAAGCGTTGAAGAGCTTCACCGCAGCGAAAAACGCTACCGAGAACTCATCGAGTCGGTGCAGGATATTATTTATAAAATATCGCCCGACGGGTACTTTACCTTTGTCAACTCGATTGTCAAAGAGATTTTAGGCTATCAAGAATCCGAACTTATTGGCAAGCATTTCACCGAACTGGTAGAACCTTCGTACCGTGAGTCGCTAGTGAATTTTTACTGGCAGATGGTAGAAGACAAGCAAGCCAGCACCTACAAAGATTTTCCGGCCATCCACCAAAAAGGGTACCTGGTTTGGATTGGACAAACGGTGCGACTCATTGAGCAAAACGGACAAGTTGTGGAGTTGGTGGCCGTAGCTCGTGATGTGACCGAGCTAAAAACCACCGAAGATGCGCTTAGAACCACTCAAACTCGGCTTAGTGCCCTGATTACCAACCTCCAAAAAGGTGTGCTGGTCGAAGACGAACATCGTCAAATCATTCTGGTCAATCAGTTGTTTTGCGACATGTTCAATATTCCGTCTGGGCCTGAATCATTGCTAGGTACAAATTGTGCCGACGCTGCCGAATTCATCAAACCGCTCTTTAAGGAATCTGAGGCGTTTGTCAGACGGATTGATGAATTACTACAACAACAGCAAATTGTCACTGACGAAGAAGTACAGATGGTGGACGGACGCTACATGGAGCGTGACTACATCCCTATTTTTTTGGGTGGACAGTACAAAGGCCACCTCTGGAAGTACGACGATATTACCGAAAAGTACCTTGTTAGAGAGCAAATCCGCAAAAGTGAAGAGAAGTACCGAGGCATCATGAACAACATGGAGCTTGGACTACTGGAAGTTGACAACGAACAGCGGATTGTACGTGCCTACGACCGATTCTGTAAGCTGGTAGGTTATACCGAAGAAGAGCTCGTTGGCAAAATTGCTCCCGAATTGTTCCTTCCCAGAGAGTTTGAAGAAGTACTAGCCAACAATCAAAGCCGCCGCAATACAGGTGCAGCTAGTTCGTATGAATTGCAAATGGTGACCAAAGACGGTTCACGCATTTGGGTATTAATCAGTGGAGCACCTATTATGGATGAACACGGAAATGTAGTTGGGTCGATGGGAATACATTATGACATTACAGAACGGAAACGCCTTGAACAAGAACTCGCTGCTGCCAAACAAGCTGCTGATGATGCTCGACAAGCCGAGAAACAGTTTCTGGCCAACATGAGCCACGAAATCCGTACCCCGCTCAATGCCATTATTGGAATGACTCACCTGCTTTTTGACACCCGCCCCAACAAGCAGCAATTTGAATACTTAGAAATCTTGAAAACCTCGGCTGACTTCTTACACAGCCTTATCTCTGACCTACTCGACATGGCAAAAATTGAAGCTGGACGCATTGAGGTCCAACAACATCCGTTTGATTTGATAGGCTTGTTGCGTACTACTCAACGGGTATTTCAGATGAAACTCCAAAATCGCCCCGTCGAACTCGACATGATGATTGACGCCCGGATTTCGGGAACCTACATTGGCGACGACCTCATTCTGAACCAGATTTTGCTCAACCTCATTGGTAATGCTGAGAAATTTACAGAAGAAGGGTCTATCGAGATTGTGGTGAAGCTCAAAAAAGAAGAAGAAAATACCACTTGGATTGAGTTCAAGATTTCGGACACAGGCATTGGTATTCCGGCCAATAAGCTTGAAGAAATTTTCCAGAAATTCAAGCAGATTAATATCCAAGGACACAAGCACAAAGGTACGGGGCTTGGCTTGGCTATCACTAAGCAACTCATTGATTTACAAGGGGGTCAAATCAGTGTGAAAAGCCAAGAAGGCCAAGGCACTACCTTTACGTTTGTGCTTCCGTTTCAGCAATCAGACCTTGACCCAGTACCCGACACATTTGAGATTCAGCCAGCATCGAGCGACTTGTCGGGCTGTAAAGTGCTAGTTGCCGAAGATAACATCATGAATCAAAAATACATCAGTAGCTTACTCAATAAGTGGAACATAGACTATGTCATTGCTATTGATGGAAAAAAAGCGGTAGAACAGGCTCAGAAAAAGCATTATGACATCATTTTGATGGATATTCAGATGCCCAATATGGATGGATATGAAGCCACCATCACCATTCGGAATACTACCAACCCTAACCAACATACGCCTATCATTGCACTGACGGCCTCTGCCATGCTCGACCAAAAAAGCAAAACCAAAATGGTAGGCATGGACGATTTTATTACGAAGCCCTTTGCTCCTAGCCAACTCCTGAGTGCCCTCAAGCGTTATGTGCACCTAGCACCTACCCCTACGGAGTCTGTCAGCAGCAGCGACTTCAGTGCTCAACTTGACCAAAAGAGACTGCAAGAAATGTACGGCGACGACAAGGAGTATGCAGCCGAAATGTTTCGCACTTTTCTGAACGATGTGCTGCCTGAGTTTGCTACGCTTCAATCTTTACTACAAGCCAACGACTGGGCTACGCTTAGTAAGTTAGCCCACAAACTCAAACCAACACTAGGCATGGTTGGATTGACACAGCTCGAAAAACAGATGCTAGAACTCGAAACTACTTCGCAGCAAGAACCCAATCCCGCCACGCTACAATCGCTCTACGATACGATTCAGGTAGAATTAGAAAAACATCTCCCTTTGCTTGAGCAACAACTCGAAACACTTCATTTATAGATAGTTATGAAACTAAAATGTATCATCGTAGAAGACGAAGTCATGGCACGTAAGTCGCTACAGCGGCTTTGTGAGCAGCACGATGGGCTCCAATTGTTAGCCGTTTTTGAAAATGCAGAAGATGCGTTGATATTTTTGGCAAACGAAGAAGTGGACTTGATTTGGCTTGATGTCGAGATGCCCGGTTTATCTGGATTTGGCTTACTCGAAAACCTAACCTCGATGCCTCAAGTGATTATGACCACCACCAAAACCGAATATGCTTTTGATGCCTACCAGTATCAAGTAACTGACTATCTACAAAAGCCTATCACCTTGCCTCGGTTTAAGGTTGCCGTCGAAAAAGTGATAGAACTCAACGCTCAAAAGACGACCGTTGCCCCCGAGCGCCAAGAAATTTATGTCAAAATTGACGGACGCTACATTCGCCTTCCTTACGATGATATTTTGTATGTTGAAAACGTAGGGGATTATGTCAAGTTTTTTACAGCCAAAAACTCTTACATAGTCCACACCACGATGAAGTACTTAGAAGAGAAACTCGGTAGTCAGTTTTTACGGGTACATCGGTCGTTTATCGTGCATTTAGACAAAATTGTGGACATCGAAGAAAACAACTTGGTGATTGGCAACAAAGTCATCCCGATTAGCCGAGCCAACAAGCCCGAATTGATGAATCGGCTGAATATGCTGTAATACAAACACTTACTTCTTTAACACTATCCATTTGGCTTTGAGGCCCGTTTCGGAGTAGCTGTACCCTACCACCGACGAGGTGGCACTGTTGCTATACGAAGTGTAGGCCATTACTTCTAAGGCTGCGAAGGGCCGATAGCCCACCATCGCCGAAAAACGGTAAGTACTTTGAGCGGATTCGTCTTCGATGCGTTGCAAACCAACCGCCCCTGAGAGCTGATAGAGCCATTTTTGTTTCGGAACGTTGAGGTTCTCAAAGGCCCCGAATACTTCGTAACCTCTGAACAAAAAAGGGCTAAAGTAGATACGTGACATGCGCTTTTCGAAAGTCATGCGCTGGTAGTTGACCCCAAATTTCAGAACCGGACTGGCGAGCACATCGTAGTACAGCGACGCAAACAGCAGGTTGCGGACGTTACCGTCGGAGTTTTGGGTATAATAATACTGTGAATAGACACCTACTTTGAACGGCGAAGCAAGGTTGTAAGTAGCGATGTAGTCTTTGAATGACAATTGATTGCCCACAAGACCCGCCGTAAAGTTTTGTACGTCAGTGCGGTAGCGTAGCTCAAGGCTTTGGTATTTGCCGATTTTCAACTCTCCAGCTACATCGTAAAGCATGAAGGGCGTGCTGAGGCTGTCTTTTTGGAGCGATGCTCGGCTCACGGAGCCCGTCAGTAATACCGCAGGGTGTACTCGCCAGCGCAGACCTGCCGAGAGGGTTTGTGTTTGGGCAGCGTTTTTTTCGAGGTCATTGTTGATTTCTCGGCGTTTGTACCCAAGCGTAAGGCGCAAAGGCATCAGTAAGTCAATGCCGAGGTTGAGTTGGTAATTGCGAGATACGTTGCCGCCTTTGTCGCTACTCATGAAGTTATGCGTAGTCAAGCTGGGGGCATGGCGTAGACTCAAGCGCTCCAGAAACGCCTCAGCGTCTTTTTGATGAGGGTAGTAACGAAGGGTTCGGAGGGCAAATATCTTGGCTTCTTCGTCGAGTTCTTGGGCAAACAGGGCATCGGCACAGCCCAAATTGCCATCGAAGGAGTTGGGCACTTGCTTGAGCGACTGCTTAAAGAGCGCTACCGATGCCCCAAACGATTTGTTCCAAACCGACAGCCCGGCTCTTTTGAGTAAAATTTCGTTGTTGTTTGGGAATTGCCTTTCGAGCTCGTCTAATTCGGCAAAAGCCTGCTTGAACTGCTCGTTCCAGCCGAGGGCAGTGATTCGCCCCAGCTTGGCCTTCAGGGTGTTTTCGGGAGAAGACTTTGCTGTTTCGATGGCTTTGTTGGCGTACTCAATAGCCGCTGATTTGTTTTTTTGCAAAAAAGACAGGTACGAAAGCCCGAGGTACAGGTCTGTTTGCCGGCGGGCCGATTGACTGAGTAATTGATAAACCTTGTCCGCCTCCGCCAATTGTTCCATTTGGATGAGCAGTTGGGCTTTGGCAAAGAGCGATTCTTCGTCCTGAGGGTTTTCGGACAAAATAGCCTCCAACAGCGGTAGTGCTTGCGAGTATGCTTGTTTTTGGGCGAGTTGGTTGGCCAGGCCAAGGCGAGCATATTTGCGGCTTACCGCAGCATTGGCATTGTGAGGTTGAATTTCGAGTGCCAAGTTTGTGTATTGGAGTGCTTTTTCGTACTCAAAAAGCGAGGCCAGGGCATTGGCATAGCCCAAGGTAGCGGCAAAGTCACGGGGTTGTATCGTAAGGAGGTGTTCGTAGTAAGCTTTGGCGGCGGGGTATTCTTGGCCCCACATCAGGGCTTCGGCGGCATTGAGCGATATTTCAAAATCGTTGGGGTAGCGTTTGAGGAGCGAAGTAAAAACCGCCTGTGCTTCTTTGACGTGACCCGAAAGCCCCGTGCCACGGCCGTAGCAGAGGAGCGCCGTACGATTGGTAGAGTCTTGGGTGCCGAGGTAGTTTTTGAAGAAAGCAGCGCCTTCGGCAAACTTACCACTTTCGAGTAGTTGAAAACCCACTTTCAAAGCCTCTTGGGCTTGAGCGAAGTTTGTTAGCAATAGCGCAGCGAATACCAGTACTTTTTTCATTGGGTGATTGTTTTGATGGCACAAAACTATCTACCTTAATAATGATGAGGCTGTGGAATTCGATGAAGTGCAGCTTTTAGCGTTTTTTTGGAAGAAAATGTAGGGTGATATAGAGCGATGTTTTTTACGAATATTTTTAGAAGCTGTTTAAGTTAATCTTGTTTTGTTCAAAATGTTGCTTTTTTGCCAATACTGCGTTGTTAAAATCCTCATTTAGCGCTGCTAAACTCCGGTTTTAACGCCTTGTCTTGACTAAAAACCATTCATTTTTATTCATAAAATTTAACTTAAACAGCTTCTTAGAAGAATCACCAGCAGATTTTAACCACAAGTAGGTGCATAACATTTCAGCGAAAGTCAGCGGGTGACAAAGCTACCAGCAGATTGGTGTAGAGATTTACGAGAATACTGTTTTCCGCCCAATTATCTCCAAAAAACCTTCCTTTTTTGTTGTTTATCGAAATAGAGCCTTCGTCAGGGGGAAGGTGCTGCAATTTTGTGTCATCAAAAACACAACGCAAGATGTACGCACCGAGTTTTATCCAATTTTCCGAACGCCTCCGCATCTACCGCTATCGGGGCGATTTGGGTACCACCCAAGCTCAAGAACTGAAAGAAGAGCTGCTCAACGAGTCGGCACGTGAGATTTTTATTGACCTCAGCGACGTAACCAAAACTGACTTGGTGGCCATCAATGCCCTTGCCATTGCGCACAAGTACAAAAACATCAACGTAGTGCTACCCAAAAGTGCGGCTGGCCGGCAGATGTTTCATATCACCAAATTCGATCGCATTTTCAACGTCATTCCGTCAATCCCTGCCTATCTCTACGACCATGAATAAGCCAACCCGCACAACGATTTGGAGCGATGGACTGCTTTTGATGCTCAGTACGCTGATTGTCAATGTCGGCAATTATGCCTTTAATCTGTTGGCTGGGCGTGCGCTAAGCCCCGAGGCTTTTGGCGAAGCTAATTTTCTGGTTACGAGCTTATTGGCTATTTCGTTTGTTGCTACGGCGTTTCAACTGACTGCCGCCAAGTTTTCGGATACCAATAATCAATTGACTGACACCGCTTGGATTTCGGGAATCGTATTGGCGCTGGTTGTATTCTTCAGCGCCGAACCACTCACCGACATTTTTCATCTTAGTAGCGATCTGCTGGTATTGGCACTGGGACTATTGATTCCGTTTTATTTCGTGTTGAGTGTTGGGCGTGGTACACTACAAGGAGGTCTCCACATGGGGCGCTTTGCGGCTACTTACCAAGTCGAAATGTGGGTGCGTCTGCTGTTGGGTATCGGGCTGGTCGTGCTTACCCACTCGGTTTGGGGAGTCAGCATTGGGCTGTTCATGTCAATTATCGTTTGTTTTCTCTTCACCTTGTGGGCGAAGCATCAAGCCCCGAGCCAAGTATTACGGTCTTCAAATCAGCCAATTGGCTTGTTTTTTGGAGCTACGTTGGCCTACGAGTTTAGCCAGATTTTCATCAACAACAGCGATGTTTTGTTTGTCAAACACTACTTTGGCGCCCACGAGGCTGGTCTTTATGCCGCTTTGGCGCTTATCGGGCGAGTGGTGTATTTTGGCACGTGGTCGGTCGTGATGGTGCTTTTCCCGAAAGTTATCGCCGAAAAGAAAAAGGGAAACGATACCCATCATTTGTTTATCAAAAGTTTTAGCGTAGTAGCGCTCATTGCCCTGCTGGTGGTGGTGTTGTGTTTGCTCATGCCTGAGTATATCGTTTCGATGCTTTTTGGTGGACAATACTTGGCCATTGTGCCGTATTTGTGGCAATATGCCTGTGTCACGGCATTATTTGCTTGTGCCAACGTGTGGGTGTATTACCACCTCTCGCTCGACCGCAAGCTACCCATCGTGTTGAGTGTGGTGGCGGGTATTCTGCAATTTGTGCTACTCAGTATTTGGCATACCACTTTCGGCGAAGTCATTCATAGTCAGCTGATTGCTATGGTATTTCTGTTTGTGTCGTTGCTGGTATATCACACCTTAACCGAAACCAAATCTTTGTCATTCGACATTCGTTTCAACTAATTCAATATTCACCCTTTACCGTCTATTTCCATGAAAGTTGCCATTGTTTCGCCTTACCCACCCAGCAAGTGTACCCTCAACGAATACGGCTATCACTTGGTCAATCATTTTCGTACCAATCCCACTACCTCGGAGGTAATCCTGATTGCCGACCAATTGCCAGCGGGGCAGTCGTACGAATTCGCAGCCGAAGGTAGCCCCATCAAGGTACTGCCAGTGTGGCAATTCAACAGCCTCCTCAACCTGTGGTACATCCTCAAGGCACTGCGCCAGACTCGCCCCGACGTGGTACTATTCAACATCCAGTTTTTGTCGTTTGGGGATAAGAAAATCCCAGCGGCAATGGGGCTACTTACACCTTGGCTGGCCAAGTTGATGGGGATACCGTCGGTGGTGCTTTTGCACAATATCATGGAAGAGGTGGACTTAAAAACCGCCGGGATTACCCAAAATCCCGTGTTGGGGGCTATTTTTAGGGCAATCGGTACGATGCTGACCCGCATCGTGTTGCAGGCTGATTTGGTGGCGGTTACGATTGCGAAGTACGTGGAGGTTTTGGAGAAAAAATACCAAGTAAACAACGTAGCGTTGGTACCACACGGAAGTTTTGAGCTTCCACCGATGCCCTCGTTTGAGCTGCCCGAAGGCCCCAAAAGGGTGATGACTTTCGGTAAATTTGGTACTTACAAGAAAGTAGAAGTAATGATTGAGGCCGTCGAAATGGTACGCCAACGCAGCCGTGTGCCGCTCGAAATCGTGATTGCGGGCACCGATAGCCCCAACCGCAAAGGATACCTCGCCGAAGTGCAACAGCAGTATGCCCACGTGCCCAACGTGACGTTTACGGGCTACGTACCCGAAGAGTACGTACCGACGGTATTCAACGAAAGTGCCGTAGTAGTGTTTCCGTACACCAGCACTACGGGCAGTTCGGGGGTATTGCACCAAGCTGGCAGCTACGGCAAAGCCGTGATACTACCCAATATCGGCGACTTAGGGCAGTTGATTCAAGAAGAAGGCTACGCTGGCGAACTTTTTGAGCCCGAGAATGTCGAAAGCTTGGCCAATGCTATCCAGCGAGTAGTAGAAGACGATACCCACCGTCGAGAGCTTAGCATCAAGAATTATTTTGCGGCGGTGTCGCTCCCTATGGCCGACATCGTAGATTGGTACTACCTCCACTTTGGTCGCTTGACCAATGCGGCTTAACATATAGTGCTGTTTAGGTTTGAATAAGGTCTGCCACGCTTGGGCAGGCCTTTTATTTTTGCAACACAGCCAATCCCTTTTTAGGTCTGCGCTCGTTGTCAATGATACCAAAGTGCTTTTGAGGTTCACGATTCCAGGGGGCGGCTCCCACTACTTCGGCGGGTACGGCTGCGAAGTCGTGGAGTGTCCAGACCACGAAGGGGATGTCGCCTCGTTGGCGCAGTACTTGCCGCACTTCGGCAAAGTAGGCCGCTTGGGCGTCTTGGCTATGCCCCAGTGGTGCCCACAAGCCTCGGTAAGTCGGTAGTCCAAATTCCTCCAGGAGCAAGGGCTTATCTTTGACTTTAGAACGGAGGGCATCGAGCCCAGTAGCGAGTACTTGGGGCGATTTGTAGGAGTGAAACGCCACAAAATCAACCACATCGCTCAGTAGGTGGGCGTTTTCGGGGTAGGCCCAGCCGACCGTAAGGAGGTGGTGATGGTCGTAGTGTTTGGCTCTTTCCACGATCCAACGGAGCCATTCTTGCACATCGGTGGGGTGGTGGTGTTTGAGATCGAGGTCAGGCTCATTTTTCAAATCCCAAGCCATGATGGCTTCGTGTTGGTTAAATGCCGTCAAGATCGATTCGAGCTGGCGGTCGGTGGCGCTGAAATTTGACAAGCGATAGTCACCCAAAAAGTCGAACAAAGTTACAATTACCTTCAACCTTGACTGCTGAGCCAAATCAAGCATCTGTTTGAGCTGCCCCAGCCGTTCTGAAAGTACATTGCCTTTGCCGAAATCGTGAAAGTTGACAAAAATCCGAATTGTGTTGAAACCCAAGGAACGTACCAACTCGAAGTCCTGCCTCACTACCGTGGGGTTAAAGTGCGTCCACATGGCAGACCAAGGGCTTTGTGCGGGATAATAGTTTACACCACGAGGTACAAAAGGCTGGCCGTCGAGTATAAATTGTGTCCCTTTGACTCGTACTAAGTGGCTTGGAGCAGGGCTGGTGGAGTCGCTTGCCAACACCGAGGGAGGTTTGCGTACCCAGTTCTTGACTCGCCAGTAGCCATCGTCGAGCATCATCACTACGTCGTAGTCGGCCCGTTCGTCGAGGGTGCCGAAGCGTTGCTGTTCACGATAAAGACGTTTTTTGAGCCATGTCCGCTGGTCGGTAAAAGATACTATCTGTCCATCAGCCGAATAAAAATGCAGGCGGATATGGTGTTCTAAATCGGTTTGGTGTATCCTAAACCCGGCACTGATGGGCTGACCGATGGCACTTGCCACTTTGCTGAATGCCGATGGCGTAAAATACTCCTTCAAACCTTCGGTATTGGCAGTCAGCAAGGCTATTTCTTGCTGGTACCAACCCCGCAGGTAGTCTTTCATAATAGCCCGACGAGTAAAATCCTCCATAGGGCGGCCCGTGTTGGCGTCGTCGGGGAGCCACCGAACCAGCGGCACGTGCGACTCGGGCAGGTCGGGGGGGAGGTTGAGGGCCGTAGCTCGGTCGGCTCCGGTATTGAAGAACGCCCAGAAATTGGCCACTAAGCCAATACCCACTGCCAGTACCAGCACCGATACCACACCAAAGTACACTCGATAAGTTTTGAAAGGAGCTTGGGTTGTCATGGGCGTGGCAAAAAGTTGAGCGTAAGAGGTTGACTACTACCACCACCCGCAACCATCGCCTCGATCGTCATGCTGCCTGCTGTAGCGGGATTTTGCAACGAAATACTCGCCATACCCCCGAGCGTGTAGGCGCTCATAAATCGCTGCGAGGGGCGGGCGTCTTGGCACCTAAACGTCACGAGTGTACCGTCGGGTATCAGGTTGCCGTATCGGTCACGGAGTGGCTCGGTTCTTATCCGAAACGTCTGGCGGGCGTCGGCGTAAGGGGTGTTATTTTCGGTAAAAATCTGAAAATCCACAGGGTAGTCGGCTACTTCGAGTAGTTCTTTTTCCCGACTGCGAGTGTTTTGTGCATACACATAGGCGAGGGTTTTTCCAGCTTTGGACTGAGCCGTTATTCGATGATACGCTAGCCCGAAGCGGGTTGGGTAGGTAGCGCTTTGCGATTGGCCGTTTGGCCGAATCAAGTCAATCCTCAGCGGAGTGCCATCACTGACTAGGTTCCCGAACGTATCAGTCGGTATGGCGGTGAGCATGGCCCAGTCTTGGGCGTTGGCTATCACCGACTTAGAGCCCAGATAGGCATCTAAAGGCGCCGAAACCTCAGCCGCCGCCACCCGATAGTGCGCTTGGGCGAGTACTTGTGCTTGCGTAACTACCTGTACGGATACCCAGCCAGCAAGCGTGTCGGTCAGGGAGAGCGACTGCTCAGTGGCGATAGTTAGCACCGAAGTTCCCCAAGTGCCGTGTCTCAACAAATAAATAGGCTCATCAACCGGAGATGTACCCTTTAGCTTCAGGACGAATGCCTGCCCAACCCTCACCGAATCAGGTACTTGGAGCGTCCACTTACCGAGTGCCTGCTGCTGTACGGTGTCGGTTTGGCTTGAGCATTGCCAACCAAAGCAAGCTGCCATTACGATATGGAAAAGCCGTTTTTTCATCAATAAATTGTGGGGTTTCCGACGTAGCTGTTTAGCGACAAACTTAGGTAGCCACTTGGCATCGGGTACAAATCGCCCCTGCGCATGGTACCCACGTGGTGAGCAAAACTACGCTGGGGGAGACCGTTCACCAAAAAATCAACATCAGTACCCGCCTTTATCAAGCGAATACCCGACCACTTGGGCAATGCTTTTGCAAACACCTGCTTGGCCTGCTGCCGAACGCCATCACGCAAGAACAAATGCTCGACCCAAGTCACTTGTCGAGCGGCATCGTAGTAGGTAAACAGCACCTGCGGAACGCTGATTTCGTCGGTACCGTGATTGAAAACTTCACCCCGTACTTGGTTGTTTTGCAGCGACACCGATTGTATGCCCGCATCACGGTACAGGTCACGGTCGGCCACTACCGCTCGAGTCAGTAGCTTGAACGACGTCGGGGTTTTGCCAAACCTAAAATGTGACGCCTGATGAGGGTCAAAGCGTAGCGGATTAGCATCGTCGGTTTTGACCCAGGCCGTTTCTTCAAATTCTATCCTAAACGGTACAATCTCCTTAGGTAGCACCTTGTGTTGGGTGGTGTACTTGGCATTGTACGAAACGAGTTTGTTGCCATCCTTATCGAACAGTTGTGCCTCGATAGTCAGGTGGGCGGGTAAGTGGTCAATGTTTTGTACTTCGCCTACTACCACGTATTGGCTGTCCACCTGCACGAGTCGGGCCGAGTGTACGTAAAGTTCGGGGCGGTCGAGCACGTCGTCGTGTTCGGTGGTAGCGGTCGTAATCTTGCGTTTTCCCTGACTATGCAAGGCCAGAACGCCTTTTTCAAGATGTTCGTCAGGTGGGATAGCTTGTTCAAAATCAGGGGGTTGTACGTACCATTTTCCATTCAACTTCACGAGGTGCTGTGTTTGTTCCTGATGATACCGCTCCAAGGGCGTTACCCAGTCGGTACTTACCTTGGCCGTAGCGTTGCGGTCGTCAAGCGATACGAGTCGGACGTCAATCGAGTCGAGTTTTCCGTACGAAGCCAGCAGACCGTCTCGTACCGAAAGCTGCAAGACGTATTCGTCGAAATCAACGCTCCCGGGTGGAAAATACCCATGCGCTTCTTTGAAATACTTAAAATCAAGGGCTTGGTAATAGGCTTTGAGGAGTACAACGGGGTCTTTTTGGTACGAAACCAAGGCATGTTTGAGGCTAACTCCAGCCACCAAAAGTAGCAAGCCCCCCATCCAGCCAAAAAGCCATCGGTTGTGCCGAGCGGGTAAGTAGCCCGACTGCTGACTTTCGTCAACATCTAGTACCAAAAAGCCTTTTCTGAAACTCAACAATGCCAAGACCAAACAGCCCAGTGCGAGTAGCGGCATGATGCCCCACATGATTTTCTGGAAATGAGGTAACTCTCGCTTGGGCAGTACCGAAGGCAGCGGTGGCACATCGTGTTTTTGCCATACCATGATGCCGTTTTCGAGCCGCTGGACTCGCTCCCAGCCAGCAAAGTACAAGATGGGGTCGTAGAATTTGTCGTTCGAAAAAATAAACTTGAGGTGGTATTTTTCGGGAATAGTCAAAAACTGTTGCAAAGAACCTATCCCCTGGATACCCTTAAATTTGGAGTTTTCGAGGCGTTCGAGGGGTTGCGAGGTCATTTCGGGTACTCGGCGAGCTGAATGGTAGTTGCCATCAATTGATAGCGCCGCCGTTTGAGCCGAGAGCCAGGCCATCTGGTCGCCAAAGCCCAAGGTCATAAATCGCCAGCGGTCGTGCTGGTCTCTTTCCAAAAACTGCACAATAGGCTCCATGTCAATCGAGGCTGGCTGGAGGGATTTGATTTTGTGAAAATCGGCAATCATCAAAGCCTGCGTACCGACCAAACCAATCATGAGTAAGGAGACGACTCGGTAAATCCGCTGCCCGTAGCGGCCGAGGAGTCGCTCTCGAATATCGCCTTCTATAAGTCGCCTGAAAAAATCCCCCACAAAGGGGATAGCAATGACCGAGGCCCAGAAGGTAAAGCGGTCGAGGGTCAGGATTTCGAAGGCATTTTTGCCCAACAATAATTTGGGGATGGGCGTGGTGCCGCCCGTACCGAGCAAAAAAAGCAAGGAAAACGAAAGCCCCAAGAAGATGTTGCGGCGAGTAAACAAGCTCCGAAACACATAGGGCAGCATGAGCAACGTAAAGCCCAACGGAATCAGAAAAAACATAATGCCCGATGAAGTAACCTCAATGAACGAGTCACGGGAGCCGTGCGGTATCGATACTTGGGTGATTGGGTCGGTTTTGGACCAATACCAATAAGGGAAAATAATGAGGGCGATTTCGGCAATAGCAATCGGAAAAAACCACAGGAATTGTTTCCACTTTTGCAGGGCTAACATGATGGTTTTTCGGGCAATCTGCCCAAAACTACCCCGCACCCCAACCTCGTCGAGCAAAGCCGTAGCGATAACCGGAGCAATGAAAAACACCATGCCGAATACCGTAGTGACGTGGTGCGAAGCCACCGTAACGCCCAACGCCGCCAGCGCCAGCAACAAGTGCCGCCTGCGGGCTGTCCGAAAGTAGGCATATACTTCGGGGAGGGCGTTGGTCAAGCAAGCAATACCTACGAGCGTGGGTAGCTGCCCGTAAATGTGGATGGTCTGCACAATCGAAGACGCCGCCACCACAAAAAGCGCCGCATAGCCCGCAGAGCGCTTGGATACCCACAGTTGCGCAAAACGATACACACCCATTATCAAAAAGCATAGCGCTGCCAGTATCACTATCACAAAACCAAACTTTAGTCCACCGACCCACGAAGCCAGCGCAATGAGTTGGTGGCTCAATGGCGGGTAGCTAGTAACCGTAAAGCCCGTGTACCAGCGGTACTCCCAAGGCTCAAACCACGAGCGCAGGTAGTGGTCGGCAAAGAAGATATGCACGAAGGCATCGTAGGTTTTGTCTACGTTATAGACCAAAGCCGTCCCGTGAAACACCACCGCAATGAGTAGTGCCACAAAGAGCAGTCGGTCGGCTTTGGGTTGGGGCATTAGTTAGAGCTGGTGCTTGTGGTTTCGGCTGTGTTGTGCAGCCTCCATATTGACTCAACGATTTTCTGCACGAAATAAGGATAGTTTAGTCGAAATAGAAAATCTACGGCTAGGTTGTACTAAACATCCCAAAAATACTTCCAAAAAACGGACGATTCAAGCAATTCATCGAACTGTATCCATCTACCTAGCCTTGGTGTCCCATCTTTGTACCATCAATCAAGAAAAAACTGAAAAACAAATGAAAACGGCCATTGTAATTCCTTGTTATAACGAAGCTAACCGCTTGAATTTTAACGCCTTTCGTTCTTTCCTTGCTATTCATGCCAATTATCACCTCTGCTTTGTAAACGATGGTAGCAAAGACGACACGTTGGTTCAACTCCACCGCATGAGAAAAGGGTTCGAGCGCCAACTATCAATCGTAAACTGTGAGAAAAATGGTGGCAAAGCAGAAGCCGTCCGTCAGGGGGTACTTCAAATGTACAACACCAAAAGTGTAGATTATATTGGTTTTCTGGATGCCGACTTGTCGGTGAGTTTAGAAGAATTTACGGATTTGGTTCAGACCTTGCACAGCGACCAATCGCTCAAGATCGTGAGTGGTTCGAGAGTCAAGCGCATGGGGGCAGTCATCAACCGAAACCTCAAGCGACATTTGATTGGCCGTAGCATTGCTACCTTGATTAGCCTCTTACTAGGCTTGCCTTTCTACGATACCCAATGCGGAGCCAAAGTTTTCCGCAAAGATTTGGTACCCGTAGGTTTCCGCCATGCGTTTCAGAGTGCTTGGCTCTTTGACGTCGAGCTCTTCATGCGTATGAAAAAATACTTTGGCTTACAAGCTGTGATGAACCTCATTTTTGAGTATCCATTACGCCGCTGGGTACACGTGGAAGATTCAAAAATTGGCGCTTCTGATTTGGTAAAAATCCCTCTCCAATTGCTCAAAATCCAGTATCATTACCAGATAAAGCCTCGTTTTACTTTTCAGTGGCCTACGCTATCAATTCCACAGTTCGTTTCTAGATTCTAAGGCTTTATTTCACTGGCACCAATTTTATTTCGGCTACTTTGAAAAAACCTTCTTCGGCTATTTTGTGGGGCTGAATCGAGAGCGACTGCTCGCCTTCTGCCAGCGAAACAATACCAATCCGATGATTCAGCATATTGAATCGGCGGTCGCCAGTGGGTAGTACCTGAAAATACAAAGAGTCATTGGCCGCCGTCAGCAAGCCCTCATTGATGGCCGCATTATCTAAAAAAGGGCGACCGTTGGGGTTTTTAGAAGGAAAATGATAGCTCACATACACATAATAGCGACTGGCTTTAGGAACCACAAATCGCCAAGTCGCTTTATCGGAAGGCATTTTCCAACCCTCTATTAGCGAGGCCGATTTGTAGTTTCCAAACTCAACCATCCACCGAGCTTTGCCAAGCTTGATACCGCCAGACAGTTCTGCTTTTTCGGGAATGAGTACGCCGGCTTGACCTTCGGTGAGAGCCTCTACCGACTGAGCCTTTACCTCGCCTTCATAGTTCAACTCTACCACAGTATCCAGTGCATCGGGGGCGGTTTGAGGCAAATAAATCACTAATTCATTGCCTTGCTGTTGGTAATTGAGCGATTTTTTATCGGCTAATAGTCGTACTGATTTGAGGTTAATTTGAATACTCGGAATCCGCAAAACCCCTCCTTGTGGATACTCAAACAGGTGCAAAAACAAGCGGTTGGGTTTGGCAGTGGCCGTTCCCCACTCATAGTCTGGTAATAGCGAGTGCGTAGAGCCATGAATGGATTCACTGTTTTTCTTCATCCACTGAGCAATCGTCTTCAAATCGTTTACGCTCTCAGCAGGTAGGGTACCATCGGCTTTTGGCCCTACGTTGAGAAGCAGATTACCCCCTTTGGAGTTGCTATATACCAGCAGTTTTACAATTTCTTTCGGACTGCGAAAGTTTTTATCAAACTTTGAATAGCCCCACGTATCGTTGTGGGTGTAAAGAGCTTCAAAAGGGCGTTCAATAATCTTGGTGGGCAGTTCGTGGTCACCAAGGCAAAGGTAATCACCAAGTCCATTCCCTACCCTACTCGATGTCAAGCACTTAGGCTGCAAACTATGCACCCAATCTACTAATTTTTGAGAATCTTCTTTTGGAATGCGTTCGGGCGTATCAAACCAAATCAGGCCTAAATCGCCGTAATTAGTGAGTAATTCTTGCAACTGGGGCATACATTTTTCACGAAGGTATTTACCAAAATCAGCCTTTTTGGGGTCATACTCCCAGTTATTTCCTTCGGCGTCGGGTTCGTGCCAATCTTGCGTTTGCGAATAATAAAAGCCCAGCTTAATGCCATGTTTTTTACAAGCAACAGCCAATTCGCTAAGTGGGTCACGTTTGAAGGGTGTAGCGTCCACCACATTAAACTTAGATGCCTTAGAATAAAACATCGCAAAGCCATCGTGGTGTTTTGAGGTAATGACGATATACTTCATCCCTGCACTTTTTGCCAAAAGTACCCATTCTTCGGCATCGAAATGCGTGGGGTTAAATTGCCCAGCTATGGCTTCGTAGTCAGTCGTGGAGATTTTGGCTCGTTTCCGAATCCATTCGGCATTTCCAAAATAGTGCTCTCCGTGCCAGTCGTTAGCCGGTACGGAATAAATACCCCAATGAATAAACATCCCAAATTTAGCTTCTCGAAACCACTGGGTGATGTCGTTTTGTGCTAAAGCAGGAAAAGAACCAAGCACCAACAATAGGGTAACAAGACGTTTCATTTTGACAGATGTTTTAACTCAAAGAACAAGTTTGTGTCGCCTAATAAAAGCAAAACGTTCAAACTTTTTGTCCTTATTTTCCCCATTTTTTAACCCAGTTAGGATAATCGGTTCCCAAGAGTTGAGTAGGCCATGTACCATAATAGGCATAGCCGATGCGTCGTTCGTTTTCGATGTCGGCTAAGTTGGCACGTGGTACACTGTCTCGCCCTGTAAAGAAAGGAATATTGGTGTCTAAATTATAAAAACGAGCCCAAATCGTAGCGTTAGGGTCAGCTACCACTATCCTATCTTTGCCCGATGGCTGCGAGGCATCTACTACATCAATGACCTTAAATCCAACAATTTTGACTTTCTCAAACCACGCTGCTGCTGCATTGATGGCCTTTTTAATATCGGCAGATGGATTATCAATGCCCATCAAAAACTGTACAATGCCTACACTTTCGTTGCCACTTATCGAAGGAAGTTCAAAAGCACGAGCCTTGGTGGGCAACAAAGTTACCCGGTCGTGCTGAGCGCACCACGCTGTAAGGGTACCATTTTGAACAATCTGCGTTTTTAGAATACAGGCAATCCCCTTTGTGATAGCGCTTTGTGCCAGCGGAATGAGGGTTTTGTCCACTACTTCAAAGTTATTGGTTCCTTCAGCTGTGTATTTCAAAACCCACATCACGTCAATCATGGCGTTGTCGTTGTAGGTAATGTGCTTTCGATAGCCACTGGTATCGGGATAAAATTGCCCCCAACCTCCCGCAATGTTCTGAGCCGTAAGTAAATACCGAATGCCATTTTCGGCAGCTTTGAGGTAATCGGCATTATGCGTTGACTTATAAATCGTCACCAACGTTTTGATTTCGTTGGTGGTGGCTTTATCGTCAATGGTGGCATCTAATTTTGATTTTTCAGACTTCAGCGTGGTCTTTTGGGCTTCGGTCAATGCCTTGCTGTAGTCAATGGCATCGCCGCCAGGCTGTGGCCAGCCCCCGTTGTTGCGTTGGTACAACAACATTCGTTCTCCGACCGAGTCTTTGGTTACTACTACTACGGGAACGGTAGCGGTAGTAGAGGTGGAGGTAGATGGCTCAGGCGTAGTAGCCTGACAGCCCAAACAACACAGCATGGCTATTAGGCCAATGCTACCAACAGAACAGATAGACATGATATGGTGGAAAAAGAGCCTCCTCGTACCGAGGAGGCTCTGGTCTGATAAATCAAAAAAAGACAGCTATTAATAGCCTGGGTTTTGCTTGAGTTTGCCTTGGTAGGCATCTACCGTAGCTTGGTCATAGGGGAACAATTCGCTTTTGCCGGTAGTAAAGAAGCGAGCTATCCCTTGATGCAATGGCAAGCCATCTATCAAGTTCCCTGTCAAGTGTTGGCGCCAATCTAAGCGAGTCCAGCCCGTAGCGGCTGTGGTAGTGGTATTGGGCTTATACAGGGAGTTTTGGTATTGGATTTCTTCTCCGTTATTTTTCCAAAATAGATACTGTGGCACGTTAGTATAAGCTCCCTTGGCATCTCGAATATCTTGAATTTTCTGACGGGTTTCGGCTATTTTTTGAGCTAACAAATTCCATCGAATCAGGTCAAACTTTCTGATTCCTTCGCTACCAAACTCTAAATATCGCTCATTGACAATGGCATTGAAGAAGCCGTCTTTGTCGGTTGGCGTTTTACCGATTTTGGCTTCATTACCTCTAAAAGCACGTTTACGCACTTCTTCGTAAGCCGCAATCGCCGCCGCTGAAGGCGCTCCGTTGATTTCGTTTTCGGTCTCGGCAAACATCAGCAACACATCCGAGAATCGAATCAACGGCCAGTTGTACCCCACGTTCAGCGCCGTTCCGGGCAGGAGCGGGTTTCGCCAGTCTTTTCTGAATTTGCCGTCGGTGATTTCACCCAAGCGGCGTGGAGTTTTGAGGTTAGTAGCGCCAATGGCATACAGCGTAGTGGTTACATCTCGGCGGGTATCAAGCGAGTCAAAAGCGTAGAAATAGTTAGGCAATACCAACAAACCGCCCCCACCTGTGCCATACCGTGAGGAGGCATTGACCGATGGGCCGTTGTAGTTGGCCATCCGGCTATCGGAGTTGGAGTTAGAACCACCTGCCCCTACTTCAAAAATAATTTCGCCATACGGGTCATACAAAAACGAACTCAGGTATCTTTTCCAAATGTCCTCAAAGTTAGGGTTCAAGGTATGTTCGCCACGCTTGGCCATCAGGTCGGCACATTCGTCACGGGCAATTTTGTAGTAGGTCAAATAATCGGCAGGGCGTGACATTTGACCACTGCTGCGAAGTGAAAAACCACCTCTGAACAATGCTATTTTGGCTCGTAATGCCTTCACTGCTCCTTTGGTCACTCGTTCGTTCCGAACAGCGATTTCGGTCCGCCAAGGCACCAAGTCTGCTGCTACTCGCAAGTCTTCAAGCAGTTTGTTATAAGTAGCATCACGGTCATCTTGAGGCAAAAACAAATCGGCTTGTTTGTAAGCCGGAATCATCGGTGCAGGCACGTCGCCCCAGTTGCGAATCAGCTCAAACAAGAACTGTGCTCTGAGGGTAAGAACTTCGCCATGCAAACGACGCAGCTCTTTTTTGTCGGCATCACTACCGTTAGTGTAGTCGGCCATGAGCGGAATTTGCTCGATACACAGGTTAGCCTTTTCGAGACCACGATACAATTGCAAGAAGGGATTACGGATTTCGGTATTGGTAAGCAACAATTGGTAGCGACCAATGCCTCGGCGCCCGTTATCAATATTACCCGACACAATCATTTCGTCGGAGTCATACGGGTAGTACATGTTAATACGAATCCCGTATCCGTTATCGCCCATGAGTTCGTCGTACACCCCAATGACCGAATTAGTCGCATTGGCCACGTTTGAAAACGCATCCGAAATGCTAATTTGTGACTTGGGTTGCACTTCTAAGTATTCTTTACAGCCACTTGCCACAATCATAGCAAAGGCCAATATTATACCGAGAAAAGATATTTTTTTCATATTTCGGAAGTTCCTCGCTGAGGAGCTTTGTTTTGATGATGTCTGAATGAATCTACGGCTATACCGTCTGTTGAACCTTGATTAGAAGGTTAGGTTTACTCCAAATACCCATGTTCTGGCACGAGGATAACCCGCATAGTCAACACCTTGAGTGAGTGGGTCCGAACGACGAGTATTCACCTCTGGGTCGTAACCTGTGTACTTCGTGAAGGTAGCTACGTTGTTGATCGTTCCATATACTCGCAAGCGAGACATTTTAACCTTTTTCAACAAAGCCGATGGCAACGAATAGCCTACGGTGAGGTTGTTGATACGAAGGAACGAGCCGTCTTCTACGGCCCACGAGTGTAGCCAGTAGCGTTGTACCCGCACAGGCGTCCAGATGGTAGCGTTGGCATTGAGCGCCTTCAATTCAGCAGGGTCGGTTACCACTTGGCCTGCATCATTGATGTTGGTCCAACGGTTTTTCATGAACGACATCATGTTGAGGTTCGGGAAAGCTCCATCGGTAAATTCAATCTTGTTGGCGTTGTAGATGTCGTTACCCACAACCCAGTTCAGGAACACACTTACGTCAAAATTCTTATAGGCAAATTGGTTATTCCAGCCGCCAATCCATTTGGGGTTCGCATTCCCAATCACCGTACGGTCTTTGTCGGCAGTCACCAAGCCATCGCCATCAATATCTTTCCACTTGAGCATACCCGGCTGTGGCGTACCATACACGGAGTTGAACGGAATACCCGCTTTGAGGGTATAAACTTTGGTAGTGGCATTGTAATCAAAATCATCTACGGTATAGAAGCCGTCTGTAACGAAACCGTACATCAAGCCTACAGGCTCGCCTACTTTCACGAGGTAGTCGTCGGTACCATCAGAGCCTTGCCAACCTGAGTTACGAGTTTGCTGAGTAATGGTACCCAAGCTGGTCACGGTGTTTTTGTTGGTCGAAAGGTTGAAGCTACTATTCCAAGTAAACTGCTTGGTTTGAACCACATAGGCGTTCAACTGAAACTCAAGACCTTTGTTGGTAGTAGAGCCTAAGTTCCTGATTTGAGACGAATAGCCTGAGGTTGGAGGAATAGCCACTGCTAAGAGAAGGTTATTTCCGTCGTTTTTGTAGGCATCAATCGAGAGTTGAATACGGTTGTTCCAAAACGACAAGTCAAGCCCTAGGTTTTGCGAAACATTCGACTCCCATTTGAGGTTTTCGTTGGCCAACGCTACCGGAGCATATCCTGGCACGACGTTGTGGTTGAGGGCATATTCGCCTGTTACACCATACAACTGTTGGTACAACAAATCACCAATACGGTTGTTACCGGCCACCCCGTAACCAAAGCGCAATTTACCTTCGGTGAGCCATTTGGTGTCTTTAAAAAATTTTTCTTTCGAAAAGCGCCAAGCTACCGTTCCAGACGGGAACACTAAGGTACCGTTTTCGTACTTGAACTTTGACGAACGGTCGGCTCGTAACGAGAAGGTAGCCAAGTATTTGTCGTCGAAGCCGTAGCTTACTCGACCAAACAACGAGAACAAGCGGTTAGGGGGCGTTTCGTTTGACGATGGACGAGCCTGAGTAGCCCCACTTGGCGGCGAACCTAAGCCCATGTTGGCCAGCGCTTGGTCTGCATTAATGTCTGCGGGGAAGTAGCGAGTTTCGATGTTGGTACTTTTGGCACTGGTCTCATAAATTTCTTGACCCACAATAGCATTGAAGTCGTGAACTTTGTTGAACTTTTGGGCATACTGAAGCGTATTGGAGTTGTTGAAAGTAACTGAATTTTGTTGGAAAATCGAAGCTACTGGCAACGAAGCAAAGTTACGAGCCGTACTAGTGATTTTGCTCCAGAACTGATTGAGTTTGTTATCAGTGTTATCAACCCCAACGGTGCTTCTGAAAGTCAAATTCTTCACGATATTGAAGCTAAAATACCCACTAATATTAATCCCTTTGGTGTAATTCTTTTTGTATTCGGCTTGGGTCATCAGAATTGGATTTACCAAGTTACCCGACGAGATGTATAGGTTTTCATCAAAGTCATCTACTTCAGGATTCACCCCAATCAACAACGGACGGTACTGAACCGAGTGGCGCAAGCGGTTGGTTGCTTTGGTACCGCTGTTGGTAGTACCTGCACCACTTACGGTTTGATTTAAGTACCGTACATTTAACCCTACTTTGAGGCGCTCAGAAGCTTTGTGGTCGAGCTTGAATGTAGCCAAATAGCGGTCAAAACCCGATTCTAATTGAATCCCCTGCTCGTTATTGGCGGTTAGACTCAAGTTAAAATTGGTAGTGGCATTCCCCCCATTTACAATAATATTGTGGTTTGAATACTGCGCCTTGCGGCCAAACACTTCATCTTGCCAGTTGATAGGCGTCACGGTTTTGTACTGATTGAGGTTTTCCCAAGTGCCGTATTGGCTGGCAAAGCTCGTTTCGGCAGTAGCATCACCACGACTACGCTCATATTGCCAGCGCACAAAATCGTACGGGCTCATCACATCCATTTTGTTAAAAATCTGACGATACCCCGACGAGCCGTTGTAGCTCACCGTAGTTTTGCCGCTTTTACCTGATTTGGTGGTGATAATCACCACACCGTTGGCACCACGAGCACCATAAATAGCGGTGGTAGAAGCGTCTTTAAGCACGTCAATACTTTCGATGTCTTGTGGAGAGATAAACGACAGGGCGTTTTCGACCTGAATACCATCTACAATGTAAATCGGTGAGTTGTCTTGTGTGATAGAACCACCGCCCCGCACCCGAATCTGCACATCGGCACCGGGAGCGCCTTCAGAAGTAGTTACCCGCACACCTGCCAAGCGGCCAGTCAATGCCTGAGCGGCATCGGTCAGCGGAATGTCCTTGAGTTGTTTGGCGCCTACCGACGATACCGACCCTGTCAAATCACGACGATTAACCGTTTGATAACCAACTACTACTACCTCGTCAAGGACTTTTTGATCAGGGTTCAACGAGACTTTAATTTCGGTACGACTCCCAACCGAAACGGTTTCGGAAAGGTAGCCTACATAACTAATCGTGAGCGTGGCATTGTCTGGTACTCGCAACGAGAACTTACCGTCGGCGTTCGTAGTTGTACCCGACGATGTTCCCCTCACCAGCACGCTCACGCCCGGAAGCGCCTCGCCTGTGCTGGCGTCTTGCACCTGCCCTGTGATTTGCTTTGCTTGTTGAGCGAAGGCCGACCACCCTAACCCCACTACAAAGAGTAACAGAGGGAGAATTTTTTTCATACACTTACAAGTTAAATTGTTAGAAATTGATTTGAAAGAATTGATTTTTAGTACACAATTAGTTATTTGTCTCAACGTTGGATTCGTCATAAAGTAGCCTATCGGCCCATCCAGCCCCCATCTACTGTCAGAATAGTGCCATGCACATAGTTTGACGCAGCCGATGCCAAGAATACGGCAGGGCCTTTGAAATCTTCGGGCTCACCCCAGCGAGCTGCTGGAATTCTACCCAAAATTGATGTACTGCGCTCGGGGTCATTGCGCAGGGCTTCGGTATTATCAGTAGCAATATAACCCGGTGCTATAGCATTGACATTCACCCCTTTGCTTGCCCATTCGTTAGCCAAGGCTTTGACCAAGCTGCCAATTGCACCCTTGCTGGCGGCATAACCCGGCACCGTAATACCCCCTTGAAACGTAAGCAATGAAGCCGTAAAAATGATTTTGCCACTTCCTCTCTCTACCATCCGCTTTCCGATTTCACGACTCAGAATAAACTGAGAGTCGAGGTTAATAGCTAGTACTTTGTCCCAATATTCATCAGGATGTTCGGCGGCAGGTTTACGTAAAATGGTACCCGCATTGTTGATTAAAATATCAATAATTGGATGCTCGGTCGTTACCTTAGCAATAAAGGCATACAAACTGGGGCGGTCGCTAAAGTCGGCTTGATACGCCGTAAAGTCACGACCCAATGCTTTTACCTCTTGCTCGATTTGGCTGCCACTGAGTTCAATACTTGCCGAAACGCCAATAATGTTGGCACCAGCCTCTGCAAGCCCTAAGGCTATGGCTTTTCCAATACCCTTGTTGCAACCTGTTACTAAGGCAGTTTTACCCGAAAGGTCAAAAAGATTCATGTGTTAACAAATATGACTATTTAAAGATTTACCTTACTTTTAAGGTAATAATACGGTGCTAATTGTATAGTCGAGTTTAGAAGGCAGCATTGAAATTAACAAAGAATGTTTTGAATTTTTTTATGCAATCGTTGTCGGTAACGTTGCCGAAAGGTACATTTACAAGCTAAAATTGTTTTTATTTGACGAATTTCAAGAAATGTATTATCTTCACCCTATGGAATAAAATAGTAATTTTGTTACCTCTTTTTTGTACTAAAATCATCTTAACCCTTTGGAAACAATCACTATAAAAGATATTGCTAAGGCACTCAATCTCTCGACCTCCACCGTGTCGAGGGCGCTCAGAGGAAGCTACGAAATCAGCCCCGAAACCAAGCGATTAGTGATGGAGTACGCCGAGCGAATGAACTATCGGCCCAACCCTATTGCGCTGAGTTTGAAAGAGAACCGCAGTAGGTCTATTGGTGTGATTATTCCCGAAATTGCCAATAACTTTTTCTCGCAAGCCATCAATGGCATTGAGTCTATTGCTTACAATCGGGGTTACCATGTCGTGATTTCGCAAAGTCAGGAATCGTACGAGCGAGAGGTGGTTAACACCCATTATTTATCACAACGCCGAGTAGATGGCCTGTTGGTATCGCTGTCGGGCCAAAGTACTGATTTGGAGCACTTTAAAGATTTACAAACCAAAGGGTTACCGATTGTATTTTTTGACCGAGTACCCCAAGATTACATCACCCACAAAATCACTGCTGATAATTTTGCAGGAGCTTATCAAGCTACCCAACACCTGATTGAGCAAGGCTATCGGCGCATTGCTCACCTGACCAGTCCAGCGTGGTTGTCTATCACTAACGAGCGCCTCGAAGGCTACAAACGAGCCTTGATGCACGCAGGGTTGCCCATCGAAGATTCGTACATTAAATTTTGTAGCTATGGGGGCAAAATCGCCGAAGAAGTAGAAAAAGTAACCCTAGATCTGCTGCACCATCCCAACCGCCCCGACGCCATCTTCACAGCCGGCGACCGCCTGACGGCAGGCTGCATGTCCACTATTCGTCAAGAAGGGCTGAGTATCCCACACGACGTGGCCATCATTGGTTTCACCAACTTGGTGACGGCTAATTTGCTCAATCCTTCGCTAAGTGCCGTCTTACAACCCGCTTTTGAAATGGGGCAAATTGCCACCGAATTACTCATTGATTTTATCGAACACCCCAAGACGGTGTTTCGGTTCGAAAATAAGAAGTTAGATACGTATATGGTCATTCGAGACTCATCGTCTCGGGTACCAGTGCTTTCGTCATAGCAACGCCCCAACGACAACAAACAACTTATAATCAATTACTTACAACCTAACTACGCACTCTTTAAAAAACTGCCAGATAGTTTCGTTTCCATCAAAATCATCACAGACATTGCCGATGATAATTTTTGGTAAATACGGCCTTCCACCGGGTAGTGTATGTCCCCCATTAATCACTTTGAGAAGCTTGATCGTGGTGTGATTTTGATTGTTATGATAGGTATAGCTTACTGCCGTACACCCATCTGCGTTAGTACGGTTAGGAATATTCTCTACCAATGGTGCTTGATTGGTCTGATTAATGGCCCGATACCGCTCCACTGTCTGCTCTGTGGAGGTACAGCGTCCTCGGCTACCCGTTAGCCGATTCCCGACTTCTCCTCCTTCATAAGGCACTAATGGGTCTTGAGTACCATTAATGAGCAAAACAGAAATAGGTTGCTTTGGCCAAAACTCATCAAAGATTCGTTGGGGTATAGAGGCACATACGGGGGCTACTGCCAACAATTGCTCATTGAGTTTGTAAGAAAGATATATTGAGAAAAAACCTCCGTTAGAAATACCCGTAGCAAATACTCGCTGCGTGTCAATGGAATATTGCTGCTGAAGTTTCTGTAGCATTGCTTTAACAAACTCCACATCGTCGTTATGAGAGATTTCTGGCTTAAACTCCCGTCCGTCGTTCCATTGTTTGTTCAAGCCTTGCGGGTACACCGTAATGAATCCTTCTCGGTCGGCAATGGCATCCATGCCCATGTATTGCTGAATTTGCTTATTATTTCCCCCTCCACCGTGGAATATCATCACCAACGGATACTTCTGTTGAGTTGAGTAATGTGGCGGTACATGGATGAGGTATTGACGAGTCGTAGCATTGATTTCTACGTGCTCCTCCCTATTTTGTTGAGCCCAAGCGGCGCTTATTCCTATGAGCACTGCTCCTATCAAACAGCGGATTTTCATCTTTTGAATACATTAGGTTCTTTTTTAACGAACGTCTTCTTTTTAATTATACCTCCTATATTCATTATTTTTTTGGTAAAATCCGTACTTTTGCCGCTCCGTACTTTCTTCAACAAAACCAAGCATCCATGACGACTGCTATCTCCTACGAGCGTATTGCAACAGCTATTTTTCCTGATTCTAACACGGGTTCCTTGGCTGTTGCCAAAGAAATTGCTGATTTAATCCGTAAAAAACAAAAAGAAGGCAAGCCTGCCATTTTAGGCTTAGCTACGGGCTCAACTCCTAAAAAAGTGTATTCAGAACTCATCCGTATGCACAAAACAGAAGGGCTGAGTTTCAAAAACGTAATTACGTTCAACTTGGACGAATACTACCCCATGCAGCCCGATGCGCTTCAAAGCTACTGGCGGTTCATGCGGGAGCAGCTCTTTGACCATATTGATATTCCAAAAGGAAATTATCATATTCCAGATGGAACCATTCCCCCCGAAAAAGTACGGGAATATTGCCAAGAATACGAAGAGTTGATTGAAAAATACGGTGGGTTGGACTTTCAAATTCTGGGGATTGGCCGAAACGGCCACATTGGCTTCAACGAGCCGGGGTCACATGTGAACTCACGCACTCGCCTGATGACCCTAGACCTCACTACTCGTATTGATGCCGCCCTCGACTTTGGCGGTTTACCAAAGGTTCCTCGCAAAGCCATCACGATGGGTGTCAATGCCATCATGAATGCCAAGCGAGTGGTCTTGGTGGCTTGGGGTGAACACAAAGCCCACATTATCCAGCAAGCTGTAGAAGGTACTGTGATGGAAAGTGTGCCTGCTTCGTACCTGCAAGGACACCCCAATGTGCTGTTTTATTTGGACGAAGCCTCGGCTTCGCAGTTGGTAAGTCGCAAAACACCGTGGTTGGTAGAGGATGTGAATTGGGACAAGCAGATGATTAAGAAGGCGGTTACCTCGCTGTCCTTGATTGTGAACAAACCCATTTTGAAACTCACTAACGCCGACTACAACGAAAATGGCTTGAGTGAATTACTGGCGCTTTATGGAGGCTCTTATGACCTCAACATCATGGTATTCAACTGGTTGCAACATACCATTACGGGTTGGCCCGGTGGCAAAGCTAATGCCGACGACGCTAATCGTCCTGAACGAGCCAATCCAGTCAAAAAGCGTTGTATTATCTTCAGCCCCCATCCCGACGACGACATCATCTCAATGGGTGGTACTTTCCAACGCTTGGTGGACCAAGGTCATGAGGTACACGTAGCCTACCAAACTTCTGGAAATATTGCCGTAGCCGATGACGAGGCGCTCCGCTTTATTGACTTTGTGGTGGACTTCAACGACCAGTTCAACATTAGAAGTGCCGAAACCGACAAGATTTTTAAGGATGCTGCCAAATTTTTACGCACCAAAAAAGACAGCGAAAAAGATAGTGAGGCCGTTCGGTATGTAAAAGGCCTAATCCGCCGAGGCGAAGCCAAAGCTACTTGTCGCTTTGTGGGGATTCCGGTAGAGCACGCTCATTTTATGAATATGCCGTTTTATGAAACAGGTACAGTTCAGAAAAAATCACTGGGTGAAGAAGACTATCAGGTCACGATGGATTTGATTGAAAAAATCAAACCGCATCAAATCTATGCCGCTGGCGACTTGGCCGACCCACACGGTACGCACAAGGTGTGTTTAGATGCAGTGATGGAAGCGGTACGCCGTCTGAAAGACAAAGACTTTATGAAAGACTGCTGGGTTTGGCTTTACAAAGGAGCTTGGGCTGAGTGGGATATTGACCAAATCGAAATGGCTGTGCCGATGAGCCCTGACCAAGTATTGAAGAAGCGTTTGGGTATTTTTAAGCACCAATCTCAAAAAGACGGGGTGGTGTTTCAAGGTACCGACAGCCGGGAGTTTTGGCAACGAGCCGAGGATCGCAACAGCGCTACTGCCGAACTTTACAACAAATTGGGTCTTGCTGAGTATGCAGCGATGGAAGCCTTTGTTCGCTGGAAGTTTTAGGTTAATTTTAACCATACAGAATAAGGAATTAAACTCACTGAACCATCGGGCTGCCGAAACATCGGGCTGCCGAAACATCAGGAGCTTATTGATCATCCTTATTTTGTTCGGGGACGCCAAGTCAAATGAAACTAAAATAAACACAAAAGGCTGCTCACAAGGCAGCCTTTTGTGTTTAATACCCTTCTCCTTCCAAGTATCACCCGAGCAAGGGTTTAAAAATCTCTCGGAGCGCTACAAGGTCTTTTTGGTGCGCTTCTACCCCATCCATCGTGTTGGGGCTTTTTTCTTCGACGCACTGCTCTATCACCAAATGCGGGCGCAAACGCAACGACTTCAGTTCTTGGGCCAAGCGACGGTAATTGATGTCGCCTTCGCCGAAAGTTTCTGAATACACCCCATTGACCGACTGCCTGATGTGTAGCTCTACTATGCGTCTGCCATATAGTTTAAGGACATCAAAAACAGCTGCTTGCGAGTTTTGCGAACCTCGGTACACCCAATGCACGTCAAAACAAAACGATACGTGCTGCGGCGAGGTATGCAGTAGCATGTGGTGAAATTCTCTTGCTCCGGCTTTTAGCTCTACATCGTGGGTATGGTAGGCCAGCGTAATTCCCTTTTGACGAAGTTTTGCTCCTAGCAACTCTAAGTTCGATGCCTGAACGTCTAACTCTGCATCTGACTTTAGTTCATTACTTCCCCAACGAATGGGGTTGGGATTGGTTACCATGATGCGTGTGCCTACTTTTTTGACTTCATCGGCAATGGCCAACACTCCTTTGATAGACGCAGCAGCTTCGTCGGCTTTGTGCAGTGTGGTTCCTACATAAACAGAAGGCATCGCTAACCGATACTTTTGCAGCACAGGTGCCAGCTTAATCACCTCCTCTGGTTTGTTAAGGGCCGGTTCGTAGGCAAGAAGGCCCGATTTGAACACATCGCCCAGACAAGCGTCGAGGTCTTCGCCCCAATTTTTTTTCTGGCGAGCATAAAACGTAACCCAGTTGTACGAGTTACAGGCAATGGGATATGGATAGGCCACCTGCCGAGCAGACGTTAATGCGGTGGCGGCAGAAGCTCCTGCCAAAGTATGTAAAAAGTCACGTCGGGTGAATGGCATAGGCTGATCGGTTGAGGATTAGTGTATAGTTTGTTACGTTAAGTCCGTGTCACCACCGAAGCCATCGCTTTCAGTACAGTTTCGGGCATGGTATAAAGTGTAAAATGGTCGCCGGGCACTACTTCATAGGGTTCGTGCGGGGGTGCCACCACTCGGTCAGCTTTGGCATGAATCCGCAAGTCGGGCTGCACGGTAGGGCCTGCCACTGGCTCAAACAAAATGCGAGTTTGCTTAAACACTTCGTCTTTGTGAGCCTTCATCAAGTCTGTAAAAATAGACTCAAACAAGGGCTGTGAAGGCTGATTTTTGTAGGATAGTTGTGAAAATAGCCAGCGATTAAAGCCATTGAGATACAAACCCGAATAGTGCAAAAATTTAATCACACCCATGCGATGCGAAGGTACCAAAATTCGCTTTGGATTAGTGAACGAAGCTATTTGCACACATACGGCGCCCGTCAGTTGCTTCACATGAACAGCAATCCAGCCGCCCATTGAGTGCCCGATTACGGTATCAGTTGGCGTAATTTGGTACTTGTCAGCCAAATGCTTTGCAAAAATTTCCACGTTCAAATTCCCTTTTGCATCAAAGGGTTGTAGCTCGTCCCACACGTTAATGAGCACCTGATTGCTAGGCAAATGAGGCGTAATCTTATCAAAAATAGTAGGCGTTTCGCCAAACCCGTGGATAAAAAATAGGCGCATAGTTTTTCAAAAAAAGAATCTCTCGAAAGTTAAAAAACTTCTGAATTATCCTCATATTTCTCATCAAATACTTGTACAAAAAACTTGATAAACCCCTGACTAAAAACCCCTTACCCTTGTATTTATGATTTCATAATATAGGCTTAATAGTTCCATAACCTACCATCAGCACTGCGCCTTATAGCTTTGTAGTATGAAACACATCTACACACTGTTGGGTTGCCTCATGGCAATATGCTCATGGGCAACCGATATTCGGGGCAAAGTTTCGGACGCCAAAACAGGAGAGCCGCTCATAGGCACTACGATTCATGTCAAAGATACTCGCTATGGAGCCATAGCAGGCTTAGACGGCACTTTTCTCATCAAGGGAGTTCCTAATGGAGAGTACAAAGTAGAAATCAGTTTGGTAGGTTACGAAACTATCTCCGAAAAAATAAACGTTTCGGCTCAAACCCTCACATTTGATTGGAAACTCAACTCAACCGACAAAATCTTAGCGGAGATTGTGGTTACGGGTACATCCAACAAATCGTCGGATGAGTATGCTCGTAAGTTTGAGCGGACTTCACCAACGGTTGTTAACGTAGTATCTGCCCGTACCATTGAGGTTTCGCCTGATATTACTGTTGCGAACGTCATGCAACGGATATCTGGAATTTCGATGGAACGAAATTCAAATGGCGATGCTCAATACGCCATCGTGCGTGGGATGGACAAGCGCTATAATTATACACTTGTAAACGGTATCAAAATCCCCTCGCCCGACAACAAAAACCGTTATGTTCCACTCGACATCTTCCCTTCAGATTTATTAGATCGCCTCGAAGTTATCAAAGCCCTTACGCCCGCTAACGAAGCCGACGCCGTGGGTGGGGTCGTCAACTTGGTAATGAAAGATGCCCCCGGACACTTTACAGCTACGGGTACGATGGCCACAGGCGGAAGTCAGCTCTTGCTTGACCGTCCGTTTGCGTCGTTCGACAAATCAGGTATCAACTTACAGTCGCCCAAAGAACGTTTGGGTGCTGACTACCTTGCCAAACCTAGCGATTTCCCTGCCGGTAACGCTACGTTGAGCTCTCGGAAGTTTCCGGTCAATACTATTTTAGGAGCTTCGGTTGGGAATCGAATTTTCAACAACAAGCTGGGCTTTATCGTCTCGGGAAGCTATCAGCATACGTTCAGAGGTACCAATGGTTTGTTTTTCGGTACAGAAGTAAACCGTAACGACAACTCGCCCACGTTGTCAAGCATTCAGAGTCGCACGTATTCTGCCGAACAAATCCGTTCGGGTTTACAAACCAAGTTCGACTACCGTATCGCCAAACATCACAAGTTGAGTTTGCTATTAGCTTGGGTTAATCTAGTCAACAACGAAGTCCGTGTCTTGTCTGATACCAATTTGGTGTTGGGTCGCTTGGGCATTGGGTATGGCCGTATCTCTAACTCCGTACGGACTCGTCATGAAATCCAGAATATTTACAACGGAACTCTTCAAGGCGAACACAAACTTGCTAAACACCTCAAATTCAACTGGTCGGGGGTTTATAGTCTGGCCAAATATGAGCTTCCAGACCAAGTGCAGCTAGACATCACAACAGGTGTTTTGAAAGGAACTGACGGCAAACCTGCCCCTCAACCTCAGTATTATGACAATGGGACGTTTCGGCGTTGGCAACATAACACCGACAAGGATTTAGCTGCTTACTATAACCTGACGTTTAGCCCAGAAATCTTTGATGAAGAAGTTGACCTGACTGTTGGAGGCTTGTATCGTCACAAAACCCGTGAAAACTACTTCAATAACTACAACTTGCGCCCAGCACCGAGCCCACAGGTGTATAATGAAGACTATTCAAAAAACACATTTGAGGTATTTAACCCCCAAGGCTCTGCCAGCGACCCTCTCAATTACAATGCAACTGAAGACGTAACGGCTTTTTACGGACAGTTTAAGTTTGAAATCGAAGACCTTCAAATATTAGGAGGTGCTCGCTACGAGCATACCGATTTTAGCTGGGCTACACAAGCACCTGCTACCGTGGCCGGAAAAACGGGAAGTATCAAGTATTGGGACTTGATGCCAAGTCTGCACCTCAAGTTTTCGCCCAACAAACAAACTAACTGGCGAGCTACTTATTACAGTTCTATTAGCCGACCAGGATTTTATGAGGTAATTCCCTATACGCTCACTGGCGAAGATTATGACGAACGTGGTAATCCCTACTTAAAGCGGATTAAGGCCCAAAATATTGATTTTCGGTATGAGTTCTTCCCGAAACCCCTTGACCAATTGCTATTAGGTGTATTCTGGAAACGCATTCAGAATCCTATCGAGTATGCCTTGGAGGTGTATGGCGTGAAAACGTATTACGTCCCCGAAAACTTCGGAACGGCCTATAATTATGGCTTTGAGATGGACTTCACCAAGTATATGCAGCGGTTTGGAATCAAAGCCAACTACACCTTTACCAATTCAGAAATCACCACCGACAAAACCGTACGGTATCGTGATGGCAATGGCAACCTCACTGAGCGGATTGAGCAACAGACCCGTCCACTTCAAGGCCAGTCAAAACACATTGGAAACCTATCGCTGTTGTACAAAAATGCACAAAATGGCTTTGATGCTCAGTTTGCATTGGTCTATACGGGTCGTCGGATTGCTACGGTATCGCCTTTCAAAGACAATGACTTGTGGCAACGTAGTACGGTGCAGGCAGACTTCTCGTTTGAAAAGCGGTTGGTGAAGCATATTTATCTCTATGGCAAAATCAACAACTTGTTTAATACGCCTTTGGAATTAGAAATTCAGGCTCCACAAAATGCCACTACCAAGGATGTACCCTATCAGTCGGCCACTCAAAACGTGTTAGTAAAACGAGATTACTACCGCCAAACGTACCTCTTGGGTTTACGATACAAACTATAAACAGTCCAATTTTTTGAAAAATGAAACCAAGAAAATTTATGAAACTCAACTACCTCCTTCTCTTGGCATTAGTTTCGCTTATGGGGCTGTGGTCTTGTAGCGAAGACGAAGATGTGTATATCTCAGAAGGCGAAAAAATCATCGGCAAGGGTATTACCTCTGATACGCTTTCGGGTGCGGTCAAAGGTACCTTAGTAGCAGGCAACACGTACTATTTCAAGTCAGACATTATCGTCAATGCGGGGGACACGCTTCTGATGCAGTCGGGAGCTAAACTCATTGCTATTGGAGATGGTACTACTACAGCCAAAAGTCCTCAAATTACGGTAAATGGGACGTTTATGAGCCTTGGTACCAAAGACAAACAAAATTACATCACAGTAATTGATTCATACCGAGACCCTGCTAATGCCTTCAAAGGCTATTGGGGTGGGATTCAGTGTGGCAGTAAATCGGGTGATTTGATTATCAAGTGGACTCACATCGAATTTGTGGGAGGACCATCAGGACCCGCCAATGACCCCGCTATTTATTCGGAAGGCTCGGCTCGTTATACCATCTTGTTTTCGAGTGAGTCAAGTAATTTTGTATTGGAAGATTCGTGGATTTATGGCTCAAAAGACGATGCCATTCGCTGCGTGGGTGGCAAAATGAGCATCATGCGTAATACCTTTGAGATGTGTGGTGAAAAAGGGGGCGAATCGTTCAATGTAAAAAGTGGTGCAGTTGGCGATATTGCCTACAATCTGTTCATTGGAGCAGCAACCAACGGAGCCAAATTATCGAATTCGGGTGGCTCAAAAATCCAATGCAACGTAAACATTTACAACAACACGTTCGTAAACTGTGGTATGCGGCAGGTCAAAACAGGCCGGGGCGGCTCTATTAACACCGAAGCTGGAGCTAAAGGTTTAATTTACAATAACTTAATCGTCAATTGTCGCTTCGGTCTGCGGGTTGTAGTAGATACCGATACCCTCAATACAAAGTATAACAACCAGTTTTATTACGGCAACGACGATGCTTTTGTGAAAGAATTTAATGCCACAGCAGGTATTTCAAAACCTCAAAAAGGCGATATTTACGGCAAAGCCAAAGAAAACGACCCTTTGTTTGTGGCGTATGATGTAAAAAAATACGACTTCACGCAGTCGCCCTTGAAGGCTCCTGCCGACGTGTATAAACAACCTTACGAGCTCAATCAGGTAGGAACATCTAATTTCAGACTTCAACCTACATCGGGTGCCATTGGGAAAGGCAAAACGGACTTTTCACCTGTAAAAGCTGTTACCAAAACGGGCGTTTATGGAACCGACATCACCCTACCCGGTAAAGACATTGGCGCCTATCAAGCCGACGGTTCGGGTAATCAACACTAACATAAACTTGATTCTGTTACCAGTTGGGTTGGGGCTAAACCAACCCAATTTTTTATCGCACCAAACATGAAAAAATTCGCATTATTGGCCCTAATTAGTATCGCTGTTGTCAGTTTATCTGCCTTCATTTCGCTTAACGACGATGACGAAAAACTTCATTTTTTAGTGATTGGCGACTGGGGGCGCAACGGTGAGCAGTTCCAACAACAGGTAGCTGACCAAATGAACAAAACGGCGATTGAAACAGAACCAGAGTTTGTCATTAACGTAGGAGATAACTTCTATTGCTGTGGTGTGGCCAGTACACAAGACCCTCAATGGCAAAATTCATTTGAAAAAGTCTATCATTACCACTCGCTTCAGATTGACTGGTATTCTATTTTGGGTAATCACGACTACCACGGCAATCCACAAGCACAGATTGACTACTCTAAAATTAGTCGCCGCTGGCGCATGCCTGCTCGCTACTACACGATTCGCCAGCAAATAGATGATAACACAGCTGTAAGGCTGGTGTTTTTGGACACCAATCCCTTTGTAAAAAAATACGTTACTCACGCCGAAGAGTACGCTGACGTAGCCAGACAAGATACCCAAAAGCAGCTTGAATGGCTCAAAAAAGTATTGGCAACCTCCAAAGAACAATGGAAAATCGTGATAGGGCATCATCCGGTCTATTCGGTAGGTGACCACGGTAATACCAAAGAGTTGGTAGAACGTCTCAAACCGATTCTGGAGAAATACAAAGTACATGCCTACTTCTGTGGCCACGACCATGACCTCCAGCACCTTAAGCCTATCGGGAGTGAGGTTGACTATTTTGTTTCGGGAGCAGGCTCTGAAGTTACCCCCGTAAAACCAAACGAATTTACCAAATTCGCAACCGCTACTGCTGGATTTGCTTCGGTAAGCCTTTCAAAAGACAGCCTCCGTCTGCAATTTATTGACGGACAAGGACACATTATTTACCGAACTTCACGAGGAAAATAAGTAGTGGGGAGGGGATATATTACCTCCTTTATGCTATTTTTCTCGCAGCACTTTCTCAATTTCACGCACTACATCTACAATACCCTTGAGTGGGATTTTGACCCAACTGGGCCGGTAGCTGATTTCGTAGCCTAGCTCGTAAACGGCCTTTTCTAACAGATAAAGCAGTAGCAAGAAGTTGATTTCGTTGTTGCTTTTGAACAAATCGTGTGGGTAGCCGAAGGTGTCAAAATACGCATCTAAATAAGTGTCACGAATGAGCTTAAACCATCGGTCCGACACGATTTGTAGTTTTTCGGCATCCATGCTTTCGGTTTCGGCGCTGTTAAAAAGCTTAGCGGCTACGGCATAATGATAGCTACGCACCATGCCGGCCACGTCTTTGAGGGGCGAATGTTTAATCTTTCGCTCGGTAATACTGCTCTCGGGTTCACCCTCAAAATCAATCACAATATAGTCGCTGTCGGTGGCCAATACTTGACCCAAATGGTAGTCGCCGTGGATGCGGATGCGCAATGAATCGAGCGGGCGATGCAAAATTTCTTGCGTAAACTCATCTATCATTTCTTTGGCTTCCATAAAAACCCAAGCCAGCTTCTGTGTAGGCGCATCCAATTGCAAATAGTTGTCCACCAGCAAATTATAACGGCGTTCGAGCAAGTTGGAGAATCGCCCTACCAAAAATTGTCGGTATTCGTCGTTGAAGCGTTCGGGAGCAAATGCCCCATCGTTGGTATGAGGTGCATACAAAGCCAAGTGCATTTCGGCAGTACGTTTGCCCAGCAAGACTACTTGCTCAAATACATCTTCGTTGATAGCAAATATCCGATTGGGCACACCATACAAGAAGTCGTTGAGGTAGTCGCCGGTGGTTCTCCAAGCGTCGTTTTGGTTCCGAATAGCTCGTTGCATCATCCCCAGCGTTACGTCCGGTGCGCCGGAGCGCTTCCACGTAAGGCTACCCGCAAAGGCCGGAATATGCTGAAAAGTAGAGTATTCGGTAATAAACGCCACCATATCCACCTCGGGGTTCGTTTCCCTGAATAGTTTCCGATACAGCTTCATGAAGTATTTATCACCAAAAATCATGGCCGAATTGGAGGAATCTACTGGCAACACACGATTGGGCAACTCTTGCCCAACATCCTCTATATCAAGCCCTTTTCCTCGTAAAAAAGACAAGTCGCCTGTTGGCTGGGCTAAACGTTCGTTGGTAGAAAGTAGCCTAAACAGAGCAGAGCGGAATTGAACATCGTAAATGCCATCTACCAACAAACCTTCCTGCTCGTCCAAAACGGCTTCGCTAATGATACCTTTGGCAGGAATGTCTTGCTCGCTCACAAACGAAAGCGGCAACAGGTAACTTTCAGGTTCGCCGTCGTGGTAGCTTACTTCTACAATGAGCAGGTATGAAGTTGCGGCATCGTGGGTGCCCTCGCCGTGGTCGGTGGGGACACCGACCACACAAGGCACTTCAAACGTAACCTTCACCAAAAATTTATCTTGTGAACGAGCCTTCCCTGCAAACCAACGGCATTGGTTAAAATAAGGAGGTAGCAAGGTAGTTTCGAGAGATTCAATCAGCGTGGCGTTAAGGTCAAAGCCCTTGGAGTTTGATTTTGATTTATTTAATTTGAGGTTCATCATAGATTCATGAAAAAGAATGCTCAAAGTAACGAAATTTGTGCATTTCGGAGAAAAAATTGTTCAATAAGCGAAAAATAGCATGAAAAAGCGACTGATTAGTTGGGCTGGAATTTTGTTGAGCTTGGCGGCTTGTCAAGCTACCAAATACGGAACGTTCGTTCAATTGCCCGACCTACTCAAAGGTCAAATCACAGGTACGCAGTTTATCGAAAAAGTCAAAAACCTGAGTGCTCGCCAGCAAGATTCGCTGATAGTCCGAACGATACTTCGAGGAAATATCCCCGATTTTTTACGAAAATTTGTAAAGGTTGAAACCTCCATTCAAGACACCAGCGGGCGAGCTATCAAAGCATTTTATTACGTTTCGCCCGATTATCTGGCCATAGGCACCGATGCCGACTGGGTACGGATGCCCATGACGCCCCAAGCAGCTCAAGCCATTGCCGATTCGCTGGGCTGTTTTTTGCCAACTCGAAAAATCAGCAACGATATTTTTAAGGCGGCCCGAGTCTATTTGGAGCCACAAC
The DNA here is from genome assembly GCA_046329195.1 of Spirosomataceae bacterium. Taxonomy (GTDB): domain Bacteria; phylum Bacteroidota; class Bacteroidia; order Cytophagales; family Spirosomataceae; genus JAXLVB01. The sequence continues at coordinate 65,442 of JAXLVB010000003.1, forward strand.
CACTCACCAAAGACCGAGAGAATCCATTGACCTTTTTAGAACACCACCAACTCATTGAGAAACAGCGCAATGGACAGCGTGGGTTGATAGTGGGTATCAAAAAAGACGTGGTCTTGAGCAGCCAAATCAGCAAATCGGCCAAGCCCAATCGGGTGGCTATCTATGGCTGGCACTATCCCAGTGGCAAACCCATCCAGCCGCTCTATGTGGGGCATGTGGACTGGTACGTGGACTACAGTCATGGCATTCGGTTGGTCTATCATCAGATTTGGGTTGATAAAAAGCCGCTATCTTACCAAGAAGTACTCGCCGACAGTGTACTCAGGCCCCTCCTCTGCGATGAAGCCGATTGTAGTTTTTGGCGATATGGCAAAGGGGCTGAGAAGCAGTAAAAACAGTTGCGCCCACAAGACGTTCCACTTCTGCACTTACAAGCACTTTAGAAGTGAAACGCCTGCTCTTCAAACAAAAAAACGCCAGCTAAAAGCCGGCGTTTTTAACGGAAGTAGTTATCGAAACTCGCTATTAACTAGCTGATAACCACCTTCAACTGTCTCTTTTTCAATTTCGGATAATTACTCGTTGAAAATTTCCCCCTTGGCCACCATTCTCCTTCATGTAGTCATCTACAATTTTCTTAAACTCAGCATCGGTTACCTTTTTCCCTCCCGATGGCAGCTTGATTTCCTCTGATTTTAACGGGCGAAACTCTACTTTTTGAGCTGTAATGACATTCTCGCCATTGTTAATGTCCACTTCCAAAATCGTACCCGGCAAACCACCATACGAATCGGGACCCATCGCATTAGGAATAGCATCAGTAAACCATGCTACGATATTACGCTTACGCCCGTCGGTTTCGGCAAAAGTGGCCTTTTGACAGGTATAGCCTAACAAGGTTTTGGTTTCTTCGCCAATTTTCCAAGGCATTTTAGGGAGTTCGCCTTCTACCAAAAATTTCTTGCCAGCAAAGTCACGCAAATCTGTTTTTTTCTGCGTTTCGTAATTGCGGTAAAACACGTTTTGTGGGCGGCGAAATACCATCCGAACGTTGCCGTCTGTGTTTTCGACATCGCCAGTTTCTTCTTCAGGAGCTCGATACACTGATTCCGTACCCGTAAAGAACAGGTTCATTTTGCTGGATTGTGTTTTGGGCATATTCTGCAACATCGCTTCGTCAACGCCCTCTAAGCGAATCTGTAGCTTCACGGTTTGGGTATAGTTAATCACACCCGATTTGTCTTGTGCCCAAGCCACCGACGTAAAAGCTACTACAAAAAGTAAGATGAGTTTTTTCATGTTCGTTGTTTTTTGAGCAAAGGTATTCGGCCTTTGTCAAACCAAAAGTTAATCAGGATTGAAATAACGTTAATTAAGGTTAAAAACTAATCGCCAATCCACCAAGACCTTGTACTTTTGAATCAAGAAAACCATATTTTTAGCTTTTTACTAGTTACTTTTTAACCATCACAGACCTTTCATTACTACCTTGAGACCTACCGTTCGACATCGGCTTTCTGTAACTTTGATGCTGCTGAGTATCTTGGTGCTGGTCTTGTTTCAGGGGTTTTGGTTACATAAAGTTTATCAGGAACAGTATGCGTTCTTGCAGCAAAACGCCGATAATATCTTCCGCAACACAGTTTTTAGTTTACAAGACTCGTTGATTGAGGTCAAACTTAGCCCTTTGAAAAAACAGTTTGGTGTACTCAAACAAAAACAAAAGCCATCCATAGTACGCTACGATACCGTAGTACAAGCCCGACAAACGTTGCCTAAAGCGATAGTGAAAAAAGATTTCACCTTTAGCTCTATGACGCTTCGGCAAGATTCTCTCCCGAAGCAACTTATGTATGGAACCCTACGGCCAACCGATACGACCATCAGCATGGGGCGTGGGTTAAGTCCTACGCACGGAACGATTCGGATTATGGTTCGGTCTAACGATTCTACCTTCAAACGGCTTCCAGATTCTCTTAAAGCCACCAATTTTCAAAATTCACAGATACAGGTTTTTCTTTCCAATAAAATTCAAGACACCAACGTCACCAAGCTCCTTCGACCGATTTTGACTCGTATCCCCACCGAAGTAAGGGCAGACCGCAAACCCAGCACGGTAGTGTTGCGATACGAATCTAAACCTCGGGTGGCCTCTAAAGAGCAGTTTACCATTCAGTTAGATGCCGATAGCATCCGCCTCAACGACCTCCGGGCGGTGTTTGCTCGTAATCTTGCCAAAGAGCAGATTCCGGTTTCGTTTGGGTTGCAGCGAGTAGCACCTCAGCAGTTGAGCAAGTTGGCAGGCCAGATGCTGTCGTCGCCCATACCAGCCATGTTGCCCGGAAACAGTTGCTACGTAGCCAATTTTTCTGAGTATCAGCCGTATCTGCTTCGTAAAATTGCTCCGCATGGCTTGTTTTCGCTGTTTTTGATAGCCCTCACAGGTCTTTCATTCTGGCTAATTTATCAAAACCTCCGCCAGCAACAGCGCCTCACCGAGCTAAAAAACGACTTCATTAGCAACGTTACGCATGAGTTAAAAACACCCATCACAACGGTAGGCGTGGCTATTGAAGCCCTGAGTAATTTCAATGTCCTACATAACCCGACCCAAACCCAAGAATACTTAACTATTTCAAAAAACGAACTCAATCGGCTCTCGATGCTGGTGGACAAAGTACTCAAAATGGCGATTTTTGAGCAACAAGCCCCCGACCTAACTCTGGAGCCATTGGATGTATCGGAGCTAACCTCGCAGATTTTGGATTCGATGAAATTACAGTTTGAGCGCTGTAAGGCCCATGTTGCGTTTGAGTGCGTCGGTACGTATTTTACCGTAGAGGCCGACCGTATCCACCTGACCAATGTGGTGTATAATCTATTGGAAAATGCGCTCAAATACAGCCCTGATACGCCTCAAATTGGGGTAAAGGTGACAGAATCTGACGATACGATTCGCCTATCCATCCAAGACAACGGTGTGGGGATTCCGGCTATTTACCAAAAGAAAATTTTTGAGAAATTTTTTAGAGTCCCCACCGGCGACGTTCACAATGTAAAAGGACACGGGCTGGGTCTTAGCTATGTAGCCAGTGTAATTGCCCAGCAAAAAGGCCATATCGAAGTCCACAGCGAAGTCGGCAAAGGCAGTGAATTTGTAGTTGTTTTGACTAAGGCATAGACTAATTCTTACGAGTAAAGGACAACATCCATGAATGTATTATACGTAGAAGACGAGCCATTTTTGGGCAAAATTGTCAAAGAAAGTCTGGAAAGTCGTGGGTTTACTGTGAATATGGTTGACGATGGCAACGGCGTATTGGCTGCTTTTGAGCGTTTTGAGCCTGAAATTTGCATTCTGGATGTCATGCTACCTAACAAAGATGGCTACACCCTCGGCAAAGAAATCCGACAGCTCTACCCCAACCTACCCATCTTGTTTTTAACAGCCAAAACCCAAACCGACGACGTACTCAAAGGCTTTCAGTCAGGTGGAAACGACTACATTCGGAAGCCTTTTAGCATGGAAGAACTCATTGTACGGATTCAAAACTTAGTTCAACTCACGCAAGGAAAGGCCATTAGTCCGTCCAACGGAGTTGTCAACTTAGGACGTTATGAGTTTTTGCCTCAAAAATACGAACTCCGCTTCGGCGAGCAGGTGCGTAAGCTCTCGTATCGGGAAGTGGAATTGCTTAAAATCTTGAACGATCACCGCAACCAAACCGCCAGCCGCCGAGACATGTTGCTGAAGGTTTGGGGTGATGACTCGTTTTTTAACTCTCGCAACCTTGATGTTTACATCACCAAACTCCGAGACTATCTCAAAGAAGATTCTGCTATTCAGATAGTTACTATCAAGGGGGTGGGGTATCATTTTACAGTTTAAGCATTTTTATCGAACTTAGCACCCCGATACAACTGCTTGCTAAGTGAATATCCACGACATTCAAATCGCCGATTATACCTATCATTTACCCGACGAGCGTATTGCTCGCTTTCCACTGTCCGAGCGTGACCAATCTAAGCTGTTGGTTTATCGCCAAGGGCATATCAGCCACAGTCGTTTTGACCAAATCGGTCATTTTCTACCTCCTAACACGCTGTTGGTTTTTAACAACACCAAAGTGATTCCGGCTCGGCTCTTGTTTCAAAAGTCCACAGGAGCAGTCATCGAAATCTTCTTGTTGCATCCGGTATTACCTACACCCATCATCAACTTAGCCATGGAGGTCACCGACGCCTGCGAGTGGGAGTGTATGATTGGCAACCGAAAACGCTGGAAAAAGGGCGAAATCTTGACGGCTCATCTAACCGTAGCGTCCGAAATACCCACTAACTCCATCACCCTCCGAGCCGAAATCACAGACGAAGCCAAGCCCCAAGTGCGTTTTAGTTGGGACGGTGGTATTCCATTTGTAGAACTGGTCAAGGCAGCAGGGTTGATTCCGCTACCCCCCTATCTGAAACGAGAAGTAACCGAGCAAGACAAACAAACCTACCAGACGGTTTTTTCTGAAAAAGATGGCGCTGTGGCTGCTCCCACCGCAGGGTTACATTTTACGAAGCGAGTTCTTCAGCAACTCACCGACCAAGGCATTGGCGAAGAGTTTCTGACCCTACACGTTGGGGCAGGCACCTTTCAGCCCGTCAAGGTACAGCAAGCTACCGAACACACCATGCACAGCGAGCAAGTGGTATATAGCCAAGCCACTATTCAACGATTGTTACAGCATATTGGCCATATCATTCCGGTAGGTACTACCTCGATGCGGGCTTTAGAAAGCCTGTATTGGGTAGGCGTGCATGAGCTACGACAGCGCTTTTCCCAGGTGAACAAAGGGACGTTTTTTATCCAAAAACTAGACCCTTATCAGCAAGATGCTGCTACCCTGCCTTCTGCTCACGAAGCCCTGAATGCCATTTTGGATGCTATGCAAGAGCAAAACATTCAGGAGCTCATCGGCGAAACCGAAATCATGATTTTGCCGGGTTATCCTTTCCAGCTTTGTACTGGGCTCATTACCAATTTCCACCAGCCTGGCTCTACACTTATGCTATTGGTGGCAGCCTTGGTGGGTGAGCAATGGAAAACCATCTATACCGAAGCCCTACAAAACGACTACCGTTTTCTTAGCTACGGCGACTCGTCGCTGTTGATGCCCTAGCTTTATGACAAATAGCCAACAACTTACCTAACAGTTTTATCCTTTTTTGTACAAAAGCCTAGTCGTACTATGAGGGGCTGTCTGTTGACAGCTCCTCATAGTACGTTGGCATCCTATTCCTTTATTCTCTGCGCTCGTATCGTTTTCAGCAGTAGGCTTGACCGTTTACTAAGTTTCAATGTCTATTTTTAGGTTAAGTCACTCAAAATGATAACTTTGCTTTCTGCCATAGTTGACCTACTCACATGGTCAATAGGTACTGTCTTACATACTCTTTGTTAACCCTTTATCTTCTTAGCCTATGAGTAAACGTAGTCTCTTTTTTTCTGTTCTTACAAATGCCATAGAGCATGGTAGTATCGTATTCAAAGACGACCTTGGAGAAACTATAATTGGTAGTGGAGAACCCTCGGTTTCCATCAAAGTACACAACCAAGCCCTTTACGGCCAGATTTTAGGATTTGGCAACTTGGGGCTAGGCGAATCGTACATGAACAGCTACTTCGACGTGGAGTCTGGTACGTTGGAAGACTTCTTGTCCATCTTGTTACAAAACCGTATTGACGAAAAGGTAAAATTCAGTTTACCCCTTATTTGGAACGTCCTGGGCATCAAGATTCAAGGATGGCTACGAGGACAATGGAAAAACGTACAGCATCATTATGACATTGGCAACGACCTTTTTGAGTCGTTTTTAGATAAGTCCTGGACGTACTCGTGCGGGTACGCCAACACCCCAACCGATACTGACGACCAGCTTCAAGAAAATAAATTTGAGCGTATCTGCCAAAAACTCGAACTCAAACCCGGTGAACATTTACTCGATATTGGCTGTGGCTTTGGTGGATTATTGATTTATGCCGCCCAGCATTTTGGGGTAACAGGAATCGGTATTACCAACAGCAAAGAGCACTGTGCCAGAGCTAACAAACGGATTCAAGAACTTGGCTTAAAAAATCTTGAAGTCCAACTCATGGACTATCAAGAAATTACAGGTTCGTTTGATAAAATTGTGAGTGTCGGTATGCTTGAGCACGTACCTCGTGCAAAGTATGATATTTACTTCAAGAAAATAAAAGCAAACCTCAAGCCTAATGGCAAAGGGCTGGTTCATGCCGTTGGGGCGAATAGTCATACCAACGAACACGACCCTTTTATTCAGAAATACATCTTCCCGTCGTCAAATCAAGTACGCCTTTCGGAGGTGTCGTTACAATTAGAAAAAAACAATCTGTTTATTCAAGACGTCGAAAACATGATTCGACACTATGGCTATACAGCCCAAGGATGGATTGATAAATTCAGAGAAAACCGCTCAACACTCCAGCGGTATTCTGACGAATTCCTCCGTATGTGGGAGTACTACCTTTGTTGCTGTAAAGCCGCCGCCAATTACAGCGACTCGGCGCTGTATCAAGTGCTTTTTATGAGTGATCACCGTTCCGAAATTCCCCTTCGGAGGGTATAGATGCCCTTTGAAAATAAATCTTGCTTCTATTTCACAACCATCACCACAAACACAGCTCGCTTTATTTTTCATCTCCTTACCCCTGTTTAGTATGGCAACTTTTCACCAAGAAATTTCACAACTCAAAAAAGAAATTAAGAAAAACGGATGGAACAATCGCCTACCCATGCGCATGGCGTTTGAACTAATTTTTCACTTAACGCTCATGACGGGCGGAATTATCCTTTTTTGGGCAACACCCAACCTTTGGCTCAAAATCGTTGGTATGTTAGTATCAACTACGGGCGCCATTGGTGTTACTACTCATACCCATTCGTCGTCGCATCATACTACTTTTAATAGTAGATGGCTCAACGATGCCCTCGTGTACTTTGGTTATACGTTTTTGTTTGGCACTTCGGCCAATTACTGGTGGAACAAGCACATTGTGGTGCATCATCCCAACCCCAATGTCATTGATATTGACGACGACATTGACCTCAAGCCCTTCTTTGCCTTCACCCGTGACGAGGTCGAAAAAAGCAACAGTAAATTCCAGAAATGGTACTTCAAGTACCAAGGTTTTGTGTTTCCGATTGGGCTGTTATTCAACGGTTTTAATATCCAACTTAGTGGTTGGAAATACCTGCTCCCCATTTTGTTTGACAAAACCAGGCGAGAACCCAAGCATTGGCTCGATTTGTTTGTACTGTTTCTGCACTGGTTTGTTTCACTGGCGTTGCCTTGTTTGTGGCTTCCGTTTGGCGAAGTGTTTGTGTTTCATTGCATTCGTATTTCTATGCTGGGCTACGGCATGTACATTGCATTTGCCCCAGCGCATTTTCCAGCCGAAGCTGTGGTATTAGAGACCCATAACAAAGACGCTGATTTCTACATCAAGCAATTGGCAACTACCGTCAACTTCAAGACGGGAGCTTTTGGGCGGCTTCTCTGCGCCGGTGTTGACTATCAGATTGAGCATCACTTGTTTCCAGGTGTCACGCACACCTACTACCCCGAAGTGGGCCGCCGACTCAAAGACATCTGTCTGCGCCACGGCTACCCCTACCGAGAGTTGGGCTGGGCCGAATCACTCTGGAAGTCATACACTACCTTTTTTACACCCAAACCAGTGTATGCTCAAGCCGAAACGTTTATTCAGCCTGCCTAAGCTCTTCTGTATATGATACACTATTGGATAGATAACGGGCGAACCAAGCGAAAACTGCAACACTTTAAGGCTCTTGAAAAACAGTTTGACCCACGGATTCGATTCATTGAGTTTGACGATTACTTAATTCGTTGCTGTGTAGCAGGGCACGGCGAACACACCATTCTGATGGTACCCGACCCTCCCAATAGTATTGAGCATTGCTTAGGGTTGATTGAGTTGTTGTCTAAAAACTTTAGAGTTGTCTATTTCGAAATGCCTGGGTTTGGCTTTTCTATTCCTAAGTTTTGGAATTATCGCTTTAGTATTGACGAAGCCACCGACATTGCTTTGCGGCTAATAGATATTTTCCATATCCGAAGCTGTACCGTAGCGTTTCCGTGTGTATCGGGATATGTAGGCTTCAAGTTAGCCCAACTTCGTCCCGATATAGTCCACCACATCATAGCCATTCAGACACCTGCGTTCAAAGAAGAACTCATCTGGGCCAAAAATGTGGACATTGGTGGCATGATTAAAACACCAATTGTAGGGCAGTTGCTCCTCTCCCTAAAGAAAAAGGCGATTGCGCAACATTGGTACAAAGTTGCCCAACCCAAAGACAACTTTTCGCCCTTCTTTTTCGACACATGGCTTCAAGGGTCTCGGCAAGGGAGTTGTTTTTGCTTGGCGTCGGCGTTTCAAACCTTGTTCAATGGCAAGCCATTCACCATTGATAAACTACGGCAATCCGCTACTGTCATTTGGGGCAAAAAAGACTGGCCCCATCGTCATGCCGATTTAAGTACTTTGTCTGATTTTTTTGAGGATGCTACTGTTCATTTTTTTGAAGAATCAGGTCATTTTCCTGAATTAGAATGCAAACAAGAGTTTACCAATATCCTAACCAACAAGCTCCGAAAGGTGCTCTAACTACACGAAATCATGAGTAAAATAGAGTTATCTGACTACATCAATAATTACCGAGTCAGAAAGTGTATTGATGTTATCCAGCAAAAAAAGCCCGTGGTGTCAGACATTGTGGACGACAAAGGCAATCAATACACCAATTTGGTACTCGAAGGAGGCGGCTTTTTAGGTATTGCCCTTATGGGATACGTGTATGCGCTGGAGCAAGCGGGCATCCGATTCCTCAACATCGGAGGTACGTCGGCGGGAGCGGTTACAGCATCGTTTGTAGCTACCGCTGACTATCCAGCCGAGATGAAAAGCCTCAAAGTCTTGGACGTGTACCATCACTCTAATTTCTTGGACTTTTTGGACGACGGCGAAGACACTGATGACAACGATGTCAAAGCGTTTGTGCAAAGTATGCTCGAAACCAAGAAGAATTTTTTCTCGTCGCTCTCTACAGGTTGGAAGTTCCTCAAAGTAATTGATAACCTCAAAAACCAAAACGGTTTGGTGGCTGGAACCTCTATTCACGGCTGGATTACCAAGACGCTCAATGCCTATGGCGTGGCAACTGTAGAAGAGCTAAAGCAAAAAATGAATAACCTTCCAGCTCTCAAAACTCGCAGTGGTCAGCCTCTGGATATTTCGGCTCGCTTGGCCATCATTACTACTGAACTAACTACCCGAACCAAGGTAGAATTTCCACAAATGTCTGGACTATTTTACAATGACCCCGACCAGATGAATCCAGCTGATTTTATCAGGGCTTCACTTTCGGTGCCATTGCTGTTTACACCTTTCAAAATCTCCATGGAAAACGCTCCTTCAGACCTTGAGCCTTGGCGCAAAATCGCTAATTTCCATGGGGCTCGTTTGCCCAAAGAAGCCATTTTTGTAGATGGTGCCTTGATGTCTAACTTTCCGATTGATGTATTCCGCCATGACACTACCCACGAGTACTGTCCTACCCTGGGCGTCAAGCTGGGTTTTGACCGTAACGAGTTTTTGGAGGTCAACAACATTCTCGACGTACTTAATTGCTGTATGGATGCATCTATCAACCTACGAGATTTTGAATTCTTGCAGTTTCATCCTGAGTACCAAAGCATGGTTGGTTACATTGATACTCGCCAGCATAGTTGGATCAACTTTGAGGTGAACGACGAAGAAAAAGTGGATTTATTTTGCGTAGGCGTAGAAGGTGCCAAAGATTTCTTACTCAATTTTGACTGGAACGAGTATAAAGCTATTTACAAAAAGTAATTTCCTTTCATAGCAAAGCAGCTCAATTTGTGTTACAACATGATACAAATCGAGCTGCTTTTTTATACTTGAGGTGATTATTACACCAATAACTGCACATTTTTGGCTACGTACTCGCCACGGTCGTTGGTGTCGAGTGTAAACGACACTTGGTCGCCCACTTGTAGTTCGTTAAAATCTGTATCAATCAAGCTGGTGTAGTGGAAAAACAAATTGTTAGGAGCAAAACGAATGAACCCGTACCCATTTTTGATGCTATATATGCTACTTACTTGGGCATCGCTCGACACAGGCGTTGTAACTGGGCGAACGTATTCACGCTGTACTGACTGCACGAAGATATTGTTGATAAACGGGTCGTTCTTTTTCAAACGGTTTTCAATCATTTCGTGCATAGCTAAAGGGAATGTCACTTCTTCTAACAAATCTTGCGAAGTACGAGTCGTGACCTTGATGCCTTCGTCGTTGGTATATTCAAAGTCCCAACTCAACACCATCACCCGAACGCCCAGCGTATTGAGTTTACGCACCAACGAAACGTAGTCGCCATCGGCGGTGATGAGCACAATCACATCGAATTTATTATAAGACGCCAGCTCAAACGACTCCAAAGCCAGCCATACATCAATGCCTTTTTCTTGCTTGCTATTAAAGCCTGAGCGTACTGGTAAGTAGTGGGTAGTTACACCTTCTGACATCAGAATATCGTCAAAAACTCGCTCAAAGTACAACTGATTGCCTTTTTGGCTGGCTTCTTGGGCACTTAATCGGCCTCTGAAATAGTGAGCATCCACAATCTGACACAAGCGTACGTCTGTGTCTTCTTCTTCGGCTACTTGGTTGCGAATAAACTGATGTAAGCCCGAAATACTAATACGGCTTCGACGAGGATGATTGTAGTTGTAGTAGTTACTTACGTGAAGAAAATAATTTCCATCGTAAAATACCCCAATGCGGGTAAGTTGTGAATTCTTGCTAACTGGCATAAAAAAATAGTAAAAGTGTTATCACTTGTTTGTTTTGTTACACATCCAAAAAGTAAAATTTCAGTAGGGAAGTTTCGTAATGCTATGGACTATCGTGTGACGAGTAGATGTACCCTTTTAACAGGACTACAACGCATCAAAAAAATAGCAAGTCGTTTCTTAATTTTCTAAATCCCAAGCAATTACATTTTTTCTAAACTATGAACTAATTCAACAACAGAAGATGTGGTCAGCTATGTAAACTTAGTGCATCCTTACATTTTGTGTTACAAGGGAAAATTATTTCAAAAAATATATCAACTAATGATTAAGTGAAGTGTGTTATAGGAACCAAAGATGAATTTTTTCACTAAAGTTTCTTTTTTGAATCGCAATGTTAATACAAAATTCATGCAATTCAAATCACTTTCAAAAAGTTTACTAATTCTACTGCCGAATCCGTACTTTTGTACGATTATTTTCAAATAAACCTGTTACCATGAAATTTTTTATTGACACGGCTAACCTGGCCGAAATCAAAGAAGCACACGAACTGGGCGTTCTTGATGGTGTAACTACCAATCCATCTTTAATGGCAAAAGAAGGAATTAGCGGCAAAAATAATATTTTGAAGCACTATAAGGCCATTTGTGACATCGTGGATGGCGACGTAAGTGCCGAAGTGATTTCAACAGATTTTGAAGGAATGATTCGTGAAGGCGAAGAGCTCTGCGAAATTGACGAGAAAATTGTAGTAAAAGTTCCGATGATTAAAGACGGCGTTCGGGCTATCCGCTACTTCTCCGAAAAAGGCATCAAAACCAACTGCACACTGGTATTCTCGTCAGGTCAAGCCTTGTTGGCGGCCAAAGCTGGTGCCACCTACGTTTCGCCTTTCATTGGCCGCCTCGACGACGTATCGGTAGATGGCTTGCAGCTGATTGAGCAGATTCGTACTATCTATGATAATTACCATTACCAAACCGAAATTTTGGCGGCTTCTGTACGCCACCCGATGCACATCATCCACTGTGCCGAACTCGGTGCCGATGTAGCCACATGTCCACTGAGCGCTATTATGGCGCTACTCAAACACCCGCTGACTGACATTGGTTTGGAAAAATTCTTGGCCGATTACAAAAAAGTAAATTCGTAAAATAGCGTTTACTAGGTAGGTTGGTGTTACTAGCACCCTACGGTTGATAACAAACAACTATTAAGAGAAAGGCCCTGTGCCTGCCCTCAGTAAATCCATAACCAATACCCCATGTTTTCAGCAGAACCAGTTGTTACGCTTCGCAATGCAGACATTTACCAGGGCGAGCGAAAAGTGTTAGAAAACGTCAATTTTGAGATTGATAAGGGTGAATTTGTGTTCTTGATTGGGCGCACCGGAAGCGGGAAATCTTCCTTGCTTAAAACACTCTACGCCGACTTGTGGCTGGAGTCAGGCTCGGCAGTAGTGGCAGGTTACGAAATCCATAACATTCGCCGCAAAGATATTCCGTATCTTCGGCGACGCATTGGCATTGTGTTTCAAGATTTTCAGTTGTTTTTTGACCGTAGTGTGGACGAAAACCTCCGTTTTGTGCTCCGAGCTACGGGCTGGAAAGAGTCCAACAAAATGACCACTCGCATCCATGAAGTACTCATGCAGGTGGGGCTTACGTCGGCCATTAACAAGATGCCGCATCAGCTCTCAGGTGGTGAACAGCAGCGGGTTGTTATTGCACGAGCCTTGCTCAACGAGCCTGCCATTATTTTTGCTGATGAACCGACCGGCAACCTCGACCCCGAGGTATCAGAGCAAATCTTGAAAACCTTCCTGACCATCAACAAAGCTGGCACGGCTATCCTGATGGCTACCCACGACTACGACTTGCTCCGCCTCCACACCGCCCGCACGCTCAAGTGCGAGGACTCAAAGGTGATAGAGAAATAATACGTCCGTATAAGTGAAGAAGGCGTACCTCAGCAACTGATGTCTTTCAATAGTGATAAAAAGAGTCGAGGCGGTTCGATGAACCGCCTCGACTCTTTTTATTTTGCTTTCAAGGATATAAAAGGAATAATCATCTCTTCTAACGACACGCCTCCGTGCTGGAACGTGTCTCGATAGTGATTCACGTAGTAATTATAGTTGTTGGGGTAGGCAAAGAAATAGTCTTCTGTGGCAAACACATAGGCCGTCGAAACGTTCAGTTTGGGTAGGCCAAACATCTCTGGTTTACGAGTGGTCAAGGTGTGGTTTTCATCATCCCAGTTGAGGTTACGGCCTTGTTTGTAACGCAGATTGGTGTTTACGCTACGGTCGCCCACAATCCGCACGGGCTTCTGTACTCGAATGGTCCCGTGGTCGGTTGTAATGATGAGGCGGGCTTTTTTCTCAGCGATTTTCTTCACAAAATCCATGAGGGTCGAGTGTTCAAACCACGAGCGGGTGATGCTTCGGTAAGCCGCTTCGTCAGGTGCTAACTCTTTAATCATAGCCATGTCGGTCCGAGCATGCGACACCATGTCCACAAAGTTATACACCACCGCATTGAGCTGGTTTTGCATCAAATTATTGAAATTGTCCACCAAGTTTTTGCCTTGGTTTACATTCAAAATCTTGTTGTAGCTGGCTTTGATGTTGAGGCGACTCCGTTGAAGTTGCATCATCAAGAAATCACTTTCAAAATTATTGAAGCCTTCTTCGTCACCATCGCCTACGTCATGTACCCACATTTTAGGGTATTGCTTTTCGATTTCGGAAGGCATTAGCCCCGAAAAAATGGCGTTTCGGGCAAAGGCCGTCGTAGTCGGCAAAATCGAATAATAATGCGATTCTTCTTCTACGGTAAACAAGTCATTGATGAGTGGCTCAATTACCCGCCACTGGTCGTAACGGAGGTTGTCTATCAGCAAGAAAAACAACGGCGAAGGGTCTTTTACCAACAAGGGGAACACTTTTTTCCGCATCAATTGGTGCGACAACAGCGGTTTATCTACCATATTACTGGGGGTCAGCCAACCGTCGTAGTGTTCGTCCACAAACTTAGCGAAGTTGGAGTTAGCCTCTGACTTTTGCATCGTGAGCACGTCTTCCATACTCTTGTTAGGCGTTTGTTCAATTTCTAACTCCCAATAAATCAGCTTTTTATAAATATCAGCCCATTCGGTATGACCAATGTTGTCTTGGTACTGCATCGAAAGTTGGCGAAACTCCTGCTGATAACTCAAGTTGGTTTTTTCTTCGACCAAACGCTTGTTGTCCAGAATTTTCTTGACCGAAAGTAAAATCTGATTGGGGTTCAATGGCTTAATCAAGTAATCAGCGATTTTTGAGCCGATAGCTTGCTCCATGATGTGCTCCTCTTCCGATTTCGTAATCATCACTACGGGCAAGTTAGGCTTACGCTGCTTGAGTTGGGCGAGTGTTTCGAGTCCCGTAAGGCCGGGCATCATTTCGTCCAAAAACACTACATCAAAGTTTTGTTCATCAATCTTTTCGAGTGCATCGGCCCCACTGTTTACAGGTGTGACATCGTAGCCTTTTCCTTGCAAAAATAGGATATAGGGCTTGAGTAGGTCGATTTCGTCGTCGGCCCAGAGGATATTGTATGAAGACATAAGGTAGAAAATAATGAATGATAGACTATCGCTGCTTCGTTTTGTCGCCTTGAAAAATCGTTAGTTTTTGAAAAACGACAACTACACGTCAAAACCATGAGGCCAGTCTAACACCAGCAAGCGATAATCGTGGGTTCAAGAAGGAAACGACCAAACTATCAGAATGTTGTATGAAGCTCCACTCAGTTTCTTAGCTCCTTTATGGATAAACAAGGAATAAAAGCTCGAAATTCACAAAACGTATCGTGCTCATTTTTAAGCTTTTATTCCTTATGAATGAACCTTACTAAAGATGGTCAGGTCCTAAGAATTTAACAATTCTTAATTCTTTTTCGGCTTCGATGCAGGGGCTGGAGCAGGGGTAGCTGCCGCTGGTGGCACCATAATAGGCAATGAATACGTTACATTGACTGGTGTGCCTTTGTAAGTACCTGGCTTCCACTTAGGCATTGTTTTTAGCCCTTTCAAAATCATATCGTCGATATCTTTGCGGAGGCTTTTTTGTACTTTAAAGTTTTTTAACGTTCCGTCTGTCAGAATATCAAAATACACAACTACCTGGCCACCAATACGGTTAGGAATGGCATTCATCGGCCCTTGCAACTTTGCCGATAAGAAAGCGCCCATCGCCGCTTGGCCGCCCGGAAACTCAGGAGCCTTGTCAAAGCCTGGAGGTTGTGGTGTAGCAGGCGTAGTAGCTTGAGTTGGATTAGTGGGTTGAGTTGGGTTGAGCTGGGCAAAAGCTCCCATAGTACCCAAACAAAAAGTGACAACAAGAATGATTTTTTTCATAGAAAGTATCGGCTTGTAAAAAATGATGCTACAATTTGTCACGAAGGTAACGAGAAGAATGCTAACCTAAAAATTTCTTTATTCGCTCCAAATCAGAGGGCAAGTCCACACCATGCGAATCAAAAGGCGTAACAGCCACTCGGATTCGGTAGCCATGTTGAAGCCAACGCAATTGCTCCAGCGACTCTGCCTTTTCGAGCGACGACGGCTGGAGTTGGGTAAGCTGCCCTAAAATATCGGCTCGATAGGCATAAATCCCCAAGTGCTTGTAATAGGTATGCTCATTTAGCCACTGCTCAGGCTCTATGCCACGCAAAAACGGAATCGTCTGTCGGCTAAAATACAAGGCTTCTTGATGCTCGTTTACTACTACTTTGGGTGTATGAGGGTCAAACAAGGTTTCGACACTGTCTATCACTTTGATAAGCGTGGCTATCTCTACCGTTCCGTCCAACAAGTCTGTAAGCAACTCTATTTGAGCAGGTTGAATAAAAGGCTCATCGCCTTGTATATTCACTACATAGTCTATCGTTCTGTCAGAATCTACCTTCTGAAGAGCTTCATAACAACGATCTGTTCCGCTTGGGTGGGTTTCAGCAGTCATAACCACGTTTCCACCAAATTCACGTACATGAGTATAAATAAGCGGGTGGTCGGTTGCTACTACTACCTTTGTCAAAGATGCCGCCTGACAAGCTTGTTCGTACACCCGTTGAATCATGCTTTTCCCTCCAATATCGGCGAGGGCTTTTGCAGGAAACCGAGTAGAAGCATACCGTGCTGGAATGATGCCAATGATATTCATGAATGAAAAGGCTTGAGTATTTTGAGGTAAACCGCCCATCCACCAACATGCAGAATTCCAACTTACAAGCCTATTAATCAATTAGTTAACAA
Organism: Spirosomataceae bacterium; assembly: GCA_046329195.1. Classification (GTDB taxonomy): domain Bacteria; phylum Bacteroidota; class Bacteroidia; order Cytophagales; family Spirosomataceae; genus JAXLVB01. Next base: position 81,651 of record JAXLVB010000003.1, read on the forward strand.
AACTTTAGTAGGCATCGGCATTATACGCTGTAGGTAGAAAAAGGCATAAAAAAACAAAGCTCTCAAATCAATGACCTGAGAGCTTTCGTACTCGATACGGGAATCGAACCCGTGTTTCATCCGTGAAAGGGATGCGTCCTAACCCCTAGACGAATCGAGCGTGTCGTGTTTGGGACTGCAAAGGTAGCAGTTCGTTTTTAGATTCCAATATTTTCGTCAAAAAAAATTTACTTTTTTTCTCAGTTTATCGCTTTTCATTCTAAAATCCTAACTTACCATTGTTTTATCAAATACGTCGCTTGTTATGCAACTTTCTCGTCGTCAATTTATTCAAAGTACTACGGCTTCTATGAGTTTGCCACTGGTTGAGTCAGTCGCAAAAGCACCCATCCGGGTCAAAGTCATGGCAACCAATTGGGGTTTTGAAGGCAACACCGATGCGTTTTGTGCCAAGGCAAAGGCCGCAGGGTATGATGGTATTGAGCTGTGGGTGCCTGCTGCCGGTAAAGCGATGGACGAGGTACTCAATGCCACTCAAAAACATGGCTTGGAGCTTGGTTTTTTGGCAGGGGGCAGTAGCGCTAACTTTGACGAACACCGCAAGCAGTTTGAACAGATGTTACGCCAAGGAGTACAGCAGCGTCCACTTTATATGAACTGCCACACGGGTAAGGACTATTTTAGTTTTGAGCAAAACAAAGCCTTAATTGACTTGGGCACGCAGGTTCAGCAAGAAAGTGGCATCAAGGTTTTGCATGAAACCCACCGTGGGAAGTTTTCGTTTGCGGCACACGTGACCAAAACGTTCCTTGAAAAGGTGTCGGGTTTGCGCCTTACGTTGGATATCTCGCATTGGTGCAATGTGGCCGAATCACTCCTCGACGACCAAGCAGATACCGTCAACCTAGCGCTGAGCCGTACTGAGCATATCCACGCCCGCATTGGTCATGCCGAAGGCCCTCAGGTGAATGACCCTCGTGCACCCGAATGGGAAAAAGCCCTCAACAAGCACCTCAGCTGGTGGGATAAAGTAGTGGACCGTAAGCGGCAAGCCGGTGAAGCCTTCGTATCGTTCACGACGGAGTTTGGCCCTCCCTCCTACTTACCTACGGTTCCGTTTACGCAAATGCCCTTGGCCAATCAATGGGACATCAACGTGTTTATGATGAATCTCCTTCGCAAACGGTATAGTGATTTGTAAGTTCATCCCCTGTTCGGTACCCTCACCGAACTACGAAGGCAACAATAACTTCTTGAGATTTCATTACCCTCAAGCAGCAGATGAGAACACCCGCTGTGGGCTTTTAACTTCTTTTACAAAATATTTTTCACCAAATACCTTGCATAACATAGTACCTTTTAATATATTTGCTTACCGAAATTAAAAACCAACAGAAAGTCATGAAAAAATCGTATGCTATTCTTGCTTTTTTCTTACTGGTAGTAGTGGCCAGTTTTCCGTACCTACGACAAAAATTCAGTCACCATAACATAAGCATTGGTGTTTCGGAAGATACGGATTCGTTTAGGCTTACTGCCGAATTTCCTGAAAACCAAGGCCAAAAAATCCACAACTTGCTCAAAAACGACTTCCAACTCAAGCAGACCCTCAACTTAGACGATACTGAGTATAACTACCTTTCGGCTAACAAAAGCATGAACTTTCACCTTGTTTCTAAGAAGGATTACCTTGAGATTGTATTAGACAAACGCCAAAACTCGAAGGTTTCGGTTATTAAACTGAAACGATTAAGCGAAGAAATCAAGAAAGCCTTGGCGTCGTAATGTTCTTTCTTGATCAAATTTTATACCTACCCCTTAACCAAAAAAGCGATGGCAGCCTGAGCTGCCATCGCTCTATTTTTCCTTTATTCCCTGCGTGGTTCGGTGTTCTCACCAAACCATGGAGTCGATAATAATTTTTTGAGTATTAATTATGCTTAGAGCAGGCTAGGACACCTGCTATGGGATACACAACGAAAGAGCTGTATTTATTACGTTTTGCTAAACTTACGTATAGATACCTTTTTTACTACTCCTACCGCTCTCTACCAAAAATCTGAACATTGGCGGCAGGGCGAGAACCTGCTCCACGGAGCGAGTACGTAAACGTGAGCATGAAGTAACGACCCAACGAGCGAATACGCTGTGTTTCCACATAATTCACATCGGCTCGACGACTTAATCCTACGTTTCGGTTGAGCAAGTCAAATACCGAAAGTTTCAGTTCGCCTCGATTATTCTTGAGAACAAATTTCGAGAAACTGGCTCTCCAAATAGGTACTTCTTGGCGGTTGTTGTTTCCAAAATCATAAATATCGTAATCGAACGACGAACTAAAAGCAGTGGTTTTGGAGATATTCCAATCCAATTCAGCTGTATAACTTTGATTGGTAAACGACTGATTTTGGGAACTATTGACCGAATACTGCGTTTTGTTAATACCCAGTTGAGCATCTGCCGAAATCGTCAGTTTTTCTTTTAACTGATAGTCCAAACGAATACTCGGTGAAGCCACCATGCGCTCGGTGCGATTAAGCACGTCGTTGATGGGGTTGAGGCTTCGGTTATAAGTCAGATTCATGCCAAGGCTGGCTCGTGTCTTAATCGGCTTGATTTTGAAGCCATAATTCAAATTACCTTGAAATACATAGTCTTCGGTTACGTTCACAGGCTTGAGTGTACGCACCAATAAGTTACTGATTGATTGTGCATTAACTATCTTATCAGTGGTATAGACCATATTCAAAAAAGCAAAGAAATTGGTTGAGTTGAGCTGATTAAAGGCCGAATAGTTCATTCCAAAGCGATGCGAATATTCGGGACGTAAATCAGGATTACCCGTCTGGATGTTGAAGGGGTCGGTGTTGTTGATCACAGGAGCTAACTGGTCAATGGAAGGGGCCTGAATATTGGTTTCGTAGTCGAAATTGAATCGGTTGTTGTTGCTAAACGTATAGGCATAATGCAAATTGGGCAACAGGTAGTCGAACTGCCGATTGAGGCTGATGTTTTTGAGTGTCAGTTCACCGTCAAGTGTTGAGTGCTGATAATTAATACCCGTGGAGACGTTACCATTTTTACCCGTATATCTGAAACTCAGCCCCGCCCGATTGAACGAAAACACATTATGAAACTCATTACTCAGGTTTGTATTAAATGTCGGTTTGTCGTTGAGAATATCGTTTACGACTCGGTTTACGTCGTTTGAGCTATGGCTAAAGGCATAGCGTGCTTCGAGGTATTTGCGTTTTCCAATCGGCTCGGTGTACGATAGCGTGGCGCCATAGGTATTGGTATAACCGTCTTGTGTATTTTGCTGGCGAATGGTGTCGCTGCGAGTAAGGCCACCAGTGGCGGTGTTATAGTAGCGGTTGAGGGCCTGAAGGCTACCTTTACTGCTGTTGTCGTTGAGGTTCAGGTTGAGATTAGCCGAGAACGTGCGGCCTTTTTTCAAGAAACGATGGCGCCACAACAAATTAGAAATCAGCATCATACTATTTCCATTGCTGGAAGTCAGGCGAGTACCATCATTTTGCAAAATACTATTCTGGTTGCTCGATTTGTTCAGACCGTTCAGCGTAGATTGGCTGTCGTTGTAGCCCAACGAGTTAGTCCATTTGATAGAGTTGAGTGAGTCAATCTTGTGGTCAAGCGTCAGGTTGAGGCGGTGGTTTTGGTTGGTTCGAACTTGGTCGTTTTGCTGGTCAGAATAGAATGTTCCGTTGGGCAAGAAGTTTTCTCGGTTGATTTGCTGACTAATCGTGCTATTGATAGAGTTGTAAAAATAACTCCCGTTGAGTTCTGTTTTCTTGCTGATTTGGTTGTTGAAATGAAGCCCTCCCGACCACGAGCGCAAAACGCCGTTATTGCGCCCCCCTGTATTGACCGGAATCCCATTCATCATCCCATCCTCCACTGCAATCCGAAGGCTCCCACCCGACATCATGCTTTGCAAGCCACCCGACATAGCGATGGCATCGTTAATCGAAAAACCTTGTTGATTGATGTTATTACCCGCCCCAATAAAGGCCAATTGTTTGGTCTTGGTAAACCGATTGAGGTTTAGCTTTGCCGAAAAGCGGTCGTTGGTACCATAGCCCATCGAAGCACTGCCAAAATAGCCCTTCTTTTTATCTTCTTTGAGGGCTAAGTTGATGGATTTTTCTCGTTGACCATCATCAATGCCCGAAAACACCGCTTGGTCCGATTTTTTGTCGAACACCTGTACCTTATCCACCGCATCGGCTGGTAGGTTCTTAGTCGCAATTTTGGGGTCATTGCCAAAGAACTCCTTGCCGTCCACCATCAATTTCTTGACTTCTTGGCCTTGCGCCTTAATGGTTCCGTCACGCTCTACTTGCACACCAGGTAGTTTCTTGAGTAAGTCTTCTACCACTGCGTTGGGGCGTGTTTTGAACGAGCCTGCATTGTACTCAATAGTATCTTGCTTGATTGTAATGGGGGCTTTTTCGCCTTTGATGAGCACTTCGTCCAATTCTTTACTAACGGGCTGCATCTTAATTACGCCGAGGTCAATTTCGGTTGCCTGAACCGGCGGAATCACCTGTGTAAAAGGCTTATAGCCTACAAATGTAATTTTGAGAAAATAGGTGTTTTCTGAAACATTTTTAAGCTCAAAACGCCCCTGCTCACCCGTACGCCCAAAGGTAACCAACGAAGAATCTTTGGCTAGCATCAGCAATACCGTGGCGTTGGGGAGTGGTTTTTTGGCCGTATCGGCCAGCATACCTTTGATGCTGTACTTTTGAGCATAAGTGTATCCACCCAAGCCCCAAAGAGGCATCGTTAGTGCAAAGAGGGTAATCAATAAAGTAAATCGGTGCTTCATGGCAATGATTATTTTTTTCTGCCCCAAAGGTAGCGCAGGGTTTTTAGCCCTTGCGTTAATGGTTCTTGAAATAAGGTTAATCAATGTTAAAGCACCGAATTTTGTGGCATTTGATACATTGTAAACTAAGTTTCTTTAAAATTTATCACGCAGATAACCGCTAATTTTATACCGCAGAAACTCACTGATTTTGTTTTCATCTGCGAAAATTAGCGTTTTTGAATCGGCGACCGTCTGCGAGTAAAAATTAAAATTAGTTAGTTTACAGTGTAGTTAAGCAAGGTCTTCGAGGGCGAAGGCAATGTAGGTAGTCAGTGGAAGCGGGTCTATCAATCCTTTGAGGCGCAAGATGATTTGCCCTCGGTGGTAGCTCCCGTGGTTAGAGCTATGCTGCACAGCGTCTTGAATCATGAGTTTTTTCTCTTGACCCGTAGCTGGTACCTTAACCACCACATAGGATTGTAACTCTTCAGCACTGCTTTGGGTAAGCCACTCGGTCCATTGTTGGGCGTTTTGTTCATTCAAGGCTCGGCATTCGTCTAACGACAGCGTGGGCCATAAGCCAAACGGAGGGGTTTCTTTACGCACTCGATGCAGCCACAACGCTGGCGAGGCCAGCAAGTGCGCCATTAGTTGGAGGGTCCGTTCGTCGGTAGTGCCACTTTGCTCGATGGCCCTGAGCAACTGTACATTAGCCCAGTGTTCGTAGGCTATGTTTTTTAGTAAGAATTCTTTCATGGTTTTAGACTCAACATAGACAGATTGGTCTGTCTATGTTGCAAAAGTAGGAATTTCAGATTGAAACTGTTTACTTTTTTACGTTAAATGCGATTTTATTTTGTTGGTTAGAAGAACTCAGTTGGAAGAACTCGGTTGGAAGAATCAACGCCACTCTACCATTAAAAGAGTTGTCAAAGCCCCTTTCCATGCTGTTGGGGCTTTCCACCCGAAATGGAGTTGCGAGAATTCAAGCAAAAATAAAGAATGACGAGCAGGTGGAAATGCTTGAGCGCACACACATCAACAGCAGAAAGTCTTTCGTCAAAATTACGGAAGTTTACTATTTCTGTATGATTAACAGTAGTGTGGTATGACTTTACTAATTTATGCAGTTTTGTCTTCATTTAATGATGCTTAACGAGTTTGGGTATTGCCGAAGGCGGGGGTTTTTAGCACAAAAGTTCAATAGAATTACTACTGTTGAACCTTGTACAAATGCTTTATAGAAGTACTTCAGCCCCGCTTTTGGCAATACCTTGTTAGGCGATTGTGCTTTTATTCGGGTTTAATTTTTACGATTTTGTTGTCACGCAAAATAACCAATTCGCTGTTTTTCATTTTCTTAAATTCTAAAAGTTTTTCGTACACTTTGTCAAGCCCTTTTAGTATTTTGTTTTTTTCTTCAATATGTTTTTCAGTTGTTGTCATAGTAACTTTTTAAAAGGTTAAACTTGTCTATGTTTACAATATTTAGCGTAGTGTCAAATTGTTTATCCGCTAAAAGTTGGTGTTTCGCTTCCGAGTTATCAAAAATAAATGCTCCATCAACGATTGGAAGATAGATGTCGAACAGATTCTTAATTCCTCTGATATATCTTCTTTCTATAACTTCTGGCTCAATGTTATGTCCGCCTTCCGAAACCCTTGTCTTCACACGTTCTTTAGCTAATTCAACGTTTTGGAGCCAAAAGAATAATAGTGTTACTCGATATCCTTTATCTTTTGCTTCGATGATTTTGCTCTTATAACTTTTGGTTGATAAAGTCGTTTCAAAAGCAAAAATTTCGTTGTCAGAAAGTAGTTCGTTGATTCTGTTGAGCATTATTCGACCTGCTTCAAACGAAACTTTTTCAGGTTGAAAAGGAGAAAGTCCTTTTGCAATTTCGTCTGCATTGACAAATTCTTTACAATCTAAAATCTCAGGCAAAATTGTAAACGAGGCAGTCGTTTTTCCTGCTCCGTTGCAACCTGCGATTATGTAAAGCTTTTGTCAATCATAGTTGCGAATTTACAAATTATTTTCGTTTGTTTCTTACGCTTTAGTTTTTAGAGATGGTTGCTTTTAGCATATCGCCCAACGTTCGAGGCTTGCCGCAGGGCTGTAATTGTTGCTGTGTCCGCCCGGCAACTGAAGCCGATTGAAAAATTGAATTTGAAGTTAACAACTAAAAGCCAAATAGCATTCGGTCAAGCCCGATATTAGCTGATAGTAGTACAACTGCCGATTGTTATTACGTCCGCCAGCCTTGCGGCAAACCTTTTGTTGGCAGCAGTAAAGTAGTGTCAGAACTGAACAGGTAATTCAAAGTCAACAGTCTTTGCTCCATCTTCAACTTCTCTGCCTTTTAAACTCATATAAGTTTTACCGTTTTTTTCAAGGCGTCCAATTGTGAACTTGTACTGAATCATGTTTAATGTGCTCAAGTCTTTTAAATCAGCGATGTCAAGATTATTGGGGACTTCAAATTTCCAACTATAGCCTTTCCATTTGCTCTTCAATCCATTTTTTTCTGTAGTGATATTTAGGGTGTCGGCAAATAACATTTTGTATTGTCGAAAAGTTACGATGTTGTTTTTTAGGTCAATAGTAAGTGAGTCTAAGTCGGCAAGTTTGTTGTGTGATTTAAAACTAATAAAATCGTTCTTAATTTCAATTTTAATATCTTCTTTGCCTGTTGAAACTACTTCAACATTGTCCATAAAACCCATTAGCTCTGTATATTCTTCTTTTGTCAAACCTAACTTTGAGTTGTAAGGCATGGGCTCACCTTCTGGAACAGTTTTCATATACTCTAAAAACCAACCATAGTTTTCTTTAATTGCCGCTTGAAACTTTTTTGTTAATTCAGCTTGTCTTGGATTTTGTAAAACTCCGTCCATAATATCTGCTTTTACATTGCTATTTGGAAGTAGCATTTTCAGATCGGACTGAATATTTCCTGTCAGCTTCTTTTGCGAATTTGTTGTTTGCGAATTTCCGCAACTTGATAAGAAAAATATAAGTGTCAGTATGTAAATTGTCTGTTTCATTGATGTCTGTTTTTATTGCTGCCAACTCTCCAATTTACGAAAGTTTTGCGGTTCGCCGCTGCGGACGCACTTTTTGTATTGTTTTAGCTTTTGTCAAGATTGTGTTGCACTTACGATGTTGTACGTTGTGAAGATTACTTAACTTTTACCAAGATAGCATAACACTTTTTCAGTCGTATTTGTTGTGTCGTTGAGTGTTTGTAACACTTAAACAAATCTAAAAAATGGTTTTCAAAAAGCCAAATCACTCCTCTTTGTTTAAATTCAAGGCATCAAATGGGTTCTTGATGTTTTCGAGTGTGCGTCTGCTTACGTGGGCGTAGCGTAGTTTTTAAATCATTATGACCCAGTTTCCGTGCTGTCGGGGTGTTTCCAGCCGACAGCACGCTGTTAAAACCTTATACCCACTCCGTCCTTATTCTTGTGTGCTGACCGATACAAATCGCCCTCCACAAGGCTCACGACAAGCATAGGTGAGCGTAAGGGTGGTATTGGTCAAGTTAGTGTAGCGCCAAGTAGTGAAGTTGCCCGAATTGAGTTTGGGGTCAAAGGTGAGTTGGAGTTGGGTGTCGTCCACTACTTTGTAGCTGATGAGGTCGGTGTACATATTGCTACTGAACGTTCCATCTGCTTTGAACTCAACATACAGGGGGTTTTGGGGATCGGCTTTTTGCCAAGTACCGCTGCCATTGCCGGGGTCGCTGAGGAATTCTACCAGCTTCCACTTACCTACCAATCCAACATTTTGTACCGACGAAGGCGATTCCGATTGGCACGCTACCATACTAACCAGACTAACAATCAAAAAAATGAGTTTTCTCATGGCGATGATTTTTTTGTTTTCATCCTATAGACAATCCAAACGACCAAAAGGTTGAAATCCTTAACAAAAAGACCTCGATTTCTAATGAAACCGAGGTCTTTTTGTTGTATTGCTGCGCTCTGTTATCTGGGGCTTATGGTCAAAAACTATATCGCCCAAGTTTGCACAACTACTTACCCACCAAGCATCCAGCCTCGACTACCCAATAACCAATCTACCAGTTAACCAATACACCAATAACCAGTCAGCCAATACACTATTTCAAATTAGCAACGGCTGCTTTGATACGGGCTACGGCCTCGGTCAATGCCTCGTCGGAAGCGGCAGTGGATAGGCGAATACAGTTAGGCGCTCCAAAAGCGTTGCCTGTTACGGTGGCTACAAACGATTTTTCTAACAAGTACATTGACAAATCGTCGGCGTTTTGAATGGTGGTTTGTCCATCTGATTTGCCAAAATAATAGCTTACGTCTGGGAAGGCATAAAAGGCTCCTTCGGGTACACGAACTTTGAAGCCCGGTACGTCTTTGAGCAACGCAATCACCAAGTTACGGCGGCGCTCATAGGCTTCTTTCATCAGCGCTGGTGCCGACATGTCGGTGTAGGCTACGGCAGCGGCCTTTTGTCCAATGCTGCTCGTGCCCGACGTTACCTGACCTTGGAGTTTGTCCACGGCATCGGCAATCCATTTGGCTGCTGCGATATACCCCAAACGCCAGCCTGTCATGGCGAAACCTTTAGAGAAGCCATTGACGGTAATCACTCGATCATGGATGGCTGGAATCGAACCAATACTGAAGTGACCTTGTGGTGTAAAGTTGATGTATTCGTAGATTTCGTCGGCCAACACAAAGATGTTCTCGTGGCGAGCCACTACGTCGGCAATGGCACGAAGCTCTTGTTCGCTATAAACAGAACCAGTTGGGTTGTTAGGCGAGGCAAACATCACCACCTTGGTTTTGTCGGTGATGGCCGCTTCAAACTGCTCTGGCGTTACTTTAAAATCGTTTTCAAAAGGGCCATCTACAATCACCGCTCTGCCTTCGGCGAGTTTCACCATTTCGGCGTAGCTTACCCAATACGGCGAGAAAATGATGACCTCTTCGCCTGGATTCACCAAGGTCTGAATCACATTGGCCAAGGAGTGTTTAGCGCCTGTTGAAACCACAATGTTTTCGGGTTTCCAGTTGAGGCCATTTTCCCGATTGAGTTTTTCGGCAATTGCTTTACGAAGCTCGGGGATTCCCGAAACGGGAGTATAGTGGTGAAAACCAGCGTCAATAGCGTCTTTGGCCGCATCGCAGATGTGCTTAGGTGTCTTGAAATCGGGCTCACCAATGCTTAGGTTGATTACTTTATGACCTTGTGCCGCCAACTCACGAGACTTTTTGCTCATGGCAAGGGTCTGTGACTCCTCCAAGGCATTGATACGGTCGGCAAGGAGAGTTTTTACATCTAATTCGGCAATTGCTGACATAAGAAAGGGTTGATAATGAATGTTTTCGCTGCAAAGGTACAGATTACTTTGTCAATTCCGAAAATGATTTGTCATTTATTTAATAAAATATTAAAATTGTTGAACGTATATCAAAAAAATGATTTATTTGTTGATAAATTTATAATTAACAAATCGCCCTTGCAGGATTGAATATAGTTTCGGTAACTTGCCCCAGCAACCTATGTTGGATAAAGTTGTGTTGCATAGGAAATCATAAGAACATGTCTCGTAAAAGTGAAATTCGTTTTTTGGACGGCCCCAAATCCCGTTGGGAAGAACTGAAAATGGTGGTAAAGGTGGCTTTGGAGTTTTTGAGAGGCTTTCGAGCCTTGCATTTTGTAGGTCCCTGCGTAACCCTATTTGGCTCGGCACGCTTCAAAGAAGACAACCCTTACTACCAGCAAACTCGCCAGTTGGCAAGTGAAATTGCCAAACTGGGCTTCACCATCATGACGGGTGGTGGCCCTGGTATTATGGAGGCGGCCAATCGTGGAGCTAAAGATGTAGGGGGGCGTTCGGTGGGCTGTAACATTGTGTTGCCCCACGAACAAACCAATAACCCTTATCTGGACAAGTGGGTTTTTATCAACTACTTTTTTGTACGCAAAACCCTGCTCATCAAGTACTCGTATGCGTTTGTGATTTGCCCGGGTGGTTTTGGTACTTTAGACGAGTTTTTTGAAGCCATCACCCTGATTCAGACGGGCAAAATAGAGCGTTTTCCGATTGTGATTTTTGGGAAAGCGTTTCACCAACGCATCACCGACCACATCCAGTACATGATTGCCGAACGTACCATCTCGGCCTCGGACCAAGAATTATTTTTGGTGACTGACTCTATCGAAGAAGCCGTAGCGCATATTCGTAAAAACACCATAGAGCCCTTCAAACTCACGTATCATCCGCCTAAATCGTGGCTGGGTGAAAAGTCTTGAGCAAAACCTCTCAAGGCTGTTGGGGTTCGGAGCCTATGATGCCCATTTCTTGGGCTTTCAGAATGGCTTGTGCCCGGTTTTTGACGTCTAATTTTTCAAAAAGCCGAGAGGTGTGGGTTTTGATGGTGTTTTGAGAAACAAACAATTGGTCGGCAATGGCTTGATTACTAAGGCCTTTGCAGAGCAGTACAAGTACGTCGTATTCTCGTTTGCTAATGCCTAACTGCGCAATGGCTGCTTCGTTTTGAGTAGTGGTTTTGAGCGTAGGTAATGGCTTGGTTGAAGTGGTGAGTTTTCGACCAAACCAGATACCTAAGGCTAAAAAAAGCCCTGCTACGAGCCCTCCGTATAGCTCAAAACTGTGAATCCGTATCCAAAACCAATACTGAATGGCGTTGAGCGCAAACACCAACAAGCCTAATACAGCACCATAAAGTAGGATATTCTTGAGCATGTGACGAAAGAGCCAAGACCCTGACAGTGGTTGTAAACCCTGTCAGAGGTCCTGACAAAGATTAGACTTGCGGCGAGTTGAAAATGAAAGAGTTATGATTTTTTGCGCATTTTTCGTCGAGTGGATTAGATTTGCAAAAAAAAACTATGCTCGACTATCGGTTGATTAAAAGCGAACGGCAGTGGAAATCCAGCACCGGTTTATCAGCGGCTCAATTTGGACACTTAGCCGAGTTATTTGGTCAGACGTATGAGTTTTTTGAAGGGGTGAAGCTGGAAGAGTCGGCCAAACGATTAGGAACGGAGTTGTTATTGTCCACTTATGCTGATTGTTTGTTTTTTGTGCTTTTCCAGCTCAAAAATGGATTATGTTACGATAATCTGGGGCTTTTGATAGGCACAGACGATAGCAATGCCCGGCGCAATTTTGAAAAATACCTGTATGTGCTGGAACGAACCTTAGAGCGGAAAGGGGTCATGCCCAAACGTAATTTCAAGAATTTGCAGGAATTTGAAGACTACCTGCAAAATGAGAAAGAGATTATCGTTGATGGTAGTGAACAGCCTACTCAACGCCCTAAAAAGCCGCAAGAACAGCAAGAACACTATTCGGGAAAAAAAAGCGTCACACCTACAAAGAACTAGTCATCAGCAATAAGAAACGAAAGATTCTATACATCAGTAAGTCGTACAAGGGCAAAGAACATGATTACCAGCTACTTAAAGTAGAATTTCCAGCTGAACTACCGTGGTTTTCCAAGTTTATCGTCAGGCTTGATTTAGGCTTTCAAGGTTTTTCAGATGAATATGTCTGCAAGAAGGTGTATATACCCATCAAACGTAAGCGTGTGCCCAAGGGGCAAACCAATCAATTATCAGAAGAACAAAAAGCCTATAACAAAGCCACTGGACAAGAACGGATTTCGGTAGAACATAGCATTGCAGGAATGAAACGTTATCGGATTTTGGAGCATAGAAACCGCATTAAGTCCAAAAAGGTGCTTGATCTGATAATTGGTATCTGTGCTGGCCTATGGAATTTTGTCCTTCAAAACTAATTCATTGAAAATCAACACGCCGCAAGTCTATTATTTTTCACAACAATTTCACCCTGACCACTACAAACGAATACGGAGCTACGGTCAAGTTTAGTTTTTGGGCTTTAGTATTCACATCAAGGGCTTGTTCCACAGGCGCAATGTTGGTAGCTTCCTCAAAACTATTCATGGCTTTGAGGTCGCTTTGGAGGAGGAACAGTTTTGCTTTTGCCTCCACTTTTTTAGCTCCATCAAGCTGAATTTCACGGGCTTGTGGCGCTGCCGAGGCATTGACTACTTTCAAGATGACTTCGTTGGTAGCTTTATCAAAAGCCGCCGAAGCGTAAAGGCTATCCTGCCCTACCAAAGCCTTGCCGTTTTGGAGCATAGTTAGTACTTGCGTGCCTTTGTTGAGCGAAAACAGTTTCTGCACATAATAATTCGGGGTGCCATACGAGCGTAGGTTGTCCACCCAAATGAGGTCGGGTGTCCATTGCCAAGCATCGGCGTGTGCAAAGAGGGGCGCATACGAGGCCATGTGTACCACTGCTGCATTGCGCTCTAAGCCTGTCATAAAAGCCGCTTCCGAAAGGGCACATTTCCAGTTATTGCGGTTGTCCACGCTTACGGTACGGTCGCTTTGAGCCGCATATTCGCCAGCAAAAACTTTAGAGCCGTTGCGGTCGTAGCTATCGTAGCGGGCGGCGTTTTCTAAAAACCACTCGGGTTTTCGATAGTAATGCTCGTCAATAATATCGGCTTTCATGGCACGGAGTTCGGCGTTGAGGTAGTCGAAACGGTCGCCATTAGGGTCTGTTCCTGAGCTATTGACGAGCTTGATTCTTGGGTACTTAGCTTTGATAGCCTGGGTAAAGAGCTTGAGGCGCTCGATATACTGAGGCCCCCAGTTTTCGTTGCCTACACCCATTAGCTTGAGGTTAAAAGGCGCCGGATGCCCCATATTGGCTCGTACTTTGCCCCAGGTAGTAGAAGCATCGCCATTGGCAAACTCTATCAAATCGAGCGCATCTTGAATATACGGACTCAGTTGCTCCAACGGCACCACTTCGGCAGTGTTAAACTGACAGGCCATGCCGCAGTTGAGAATGGGGAGCGGCTCGGCTCCGATGTCTTCGCAGAGTTGGAAGTACTCAAAAAATCCCAGACCAAACGTCTGGAAATAATCAGGCGCTGGGCGGTGGGCAAATTCCACGTTCCAGCGGTTCATGATGAGCTGACGCTCTTCAATAGGGCCGAGGGTTTTCTTCCATTGGTAGCGATTGTTGAGGTCGAAACCTTCGACAATACAGCCCCCCGGAAAACGTACAAAGCCAGGCTTCATATCGGCCAACAGTTGCACCATGTCGGCACGCATACCGCCTGGGCGTTTTTTCCACGTGTCTTCAGGAAACAACGAAATGATGTCTAAATCAAGCTGACCCGTGCCTTCAAACCACAGTCTGAATTTGCCTTCGGCCTCGGTAGCAGTGGCGTTGAAACTCACCCCTTGCTTGGTCCATTCGTCGGCTGGGGCATTTGGCGAAAGGGTAGCGCTGCCAATGATTTCGTTTTGGGCGTTGAGTAGTTCAAGGCGTAGCGAGACATTACCCGAACGCTTGCGACAAAGCACCGAGAAATCGTAACGAAGGTCTTTTTTGATACCCATGCCTTTGAACCCTTCGTTGGTAAGGCCCAAATCACCTTTGCTGGCGTTTGTGATGTTGATGCTAATGTAATGCGGATTCGAGAGGTTATTGCCTTGCCGGTTTTGTACCAATAGGTCGCCTTCTTGTGCTTTTTTACGCTCGACTTTCCAGCCCATCAGGGGTTTATTGAACTCAAACGAGCGGTTTTTGAGGAGTTCGGCATAGATACCCCCGTCGGCTCCAAAGTTGATGTCTTCAAAAAATACGCCCCACATCGTCGGCTGAATGTCGGCAACGGGCTGGCTGACATTGACCCGAATAACTGGCGATTGAGCAAAAGCTACAGACGTTAGGAACAGAAAAAGAAGAAAAAGTTTAAATAGGTTTTTCATTGGACACAACATAAAGTACACACCGCAAAGGTAGGTCAAAGGATTGAATTGAGGTAAACCCAAGGTTGATTTGTACTGGATTTGGCAAACGCAACACAACTGATGTAGGTTGTTGTCGTGTTTTACCCCTCCAATTGTCGTTTTTACCATGTACTTAGCTGGTATAAAGGCTGTACTTTTGCATGAGTAAACGAACAATTGCCTTTACATATAGAACCATGAGAACGTTAAAATTACAAGTACAGCTATCAGTAGATGGCTACATCGCTGGGCCCAATGGCGAGATGGATTGGTTGGTTTGGAATTGGGACGATGCCCTCAAAGCCTACGTGGGCGCACTGACGGAGCCAGTTGATACCATCCTTTTGGGACGAAAACTGGCCGAGGGCTTTATTCCAGCTTGGGATGCGTATCTGAATAGCCCCGAACCCGTAGATGGTGCCCAGAAAATGGTCGAAACCCCCAAGGTGGTCTTCACCAAAACCATCACCGAGTCGCCGTGGGAAAATGTAGCGGTAGCCAATGGTGAGTTGGTAGCTGAAATTACAGCGCTCAAACAACAAACTGGTGGTGACCTGATTGCCTATGGCGGGGGTACGTTTGTATCGTCGTTGATTGAAGCTGGGCTGATTGACGAGTATCATCTTTTTGTGAATCCGGTGGCATTGGGTCAAGGTATGCCGATTTTTAAAAGTCTTGCTCAACAACAACCCCTCACGTTGGTGAAAGCGACGGCATTTGCCTGCGGGATTGTGGTGTTGCATTACACCTTGCGGACCTGAACGACGAACCTCTCGAATCCTTGGTAGGATGGCGAAAATTGATGTTTACTTGACGTTCAACGGCAATTGCCGAGAAGCCATGCAGTTTTATCAAACGTGCTTAGGGGGAGAACTGTCGTTTCAAACCATTGGCGAGTCACCGCTGGCGTCGCAGATTCCGGCTTCGATGAGGCACTTGGTGCTGCATGCTGCCTTGGTTAACGGTGCATTAGTGATGATGGGAACCGATATGATGGGAGAGGCTGGGCTGATTCGGGGTAATGCCATTTCGATGTGTTTGAACTGTGGCAGCGAAGCCGAGATGCGTCATCTGTATGGCCTGTTGTCAGTGGGTGGTCAGGCGATTCACTCCATCCACCAAACGTTTTCGGGAGGACTATTTGGTAACCTTACGGATAAGTTTGGAAACCATTGGCTACTGTATTTCGACCAACATCCATCATCTTAACAGTTGTTTACGATGGTAGAAGTGTTCAAAACTAACGTATCAAATCAAGAAAGGGCTCAGTGGCTAGTCGCTGCGTGGATGGAGCGTTTTCCGAACCATCGGATTAGTTTCGATTTAGAAGATTGTGACCGAATTTTACGGATTCAAGGCGACGAAGTCTGTACCGAGTCGGTCATTGATTGGCTCAGCAGTCAAGGGCATGATTGCCTATTGCTCTAAACATGAACTTCAAACGTTTGCACAAAAAAATGTAAGCAATCCTATCACGTACAAATAGCATTACTATGTACCTTTCGAGGGTAATTCACTCTTTTTTACCTCGAAAACCTGTTTGTATGGCGGCTATTTCTCGAAATTCTTTTCTCAAGCAGTGCATAGGCTTGGGTATGTTTGTAGGTGTGTCTCCCTTGCTGAAGCACCCTTTCGCAACTGTTCCGGACGACGATTTTTATGCAAAAGTCGTGAAGGCCAACACCCAAGAAGTCAACAAACTCATCAAATCTTTTGCTGCCGAAATCACCGACCTCCGCCGACGCTTGGGCTTTGACTTTGTGAATTTGACAGCAGCCTATTGCGAACCGACTTCGCCATTTTATCAAAAAGAAGAGCTCATTCCTTACCTGACCAAAATCATTCGGTTTTTGGCAACGGCTCAAAAAGAAGACGGCACCCTCGACTTGGGAAACTTGGCTTCTCCTCCTGACACTGCTTTTATTTTGGAGCCGCTCTGTTCGGCGGCGTTTTTGCTGCAAACCCAAGCATCTCCTGCCCTGAATGGCATCAAGACCGAGTTGAAAACCTTCATTACTAAGTCGGGTGAAGGACTCAAAACGGGCGGCGTGCATACTCCCAACCACCGCTGGGTGGTGTCGGCAGCGTTGGCCAAAATCCATGCCGTTTATCCAGATGCTGGGTATGTGAAGCGAATAGACCAGTGGTTATCCGAACACGTGTTTATAGATGCCGAAGGTCACTATTTGGAGCGGAGCATCATCTACTCAGAAGTGATAGACCGCTGTCTGATTACGATAGCTCGCCTACTCAAGCGTCCTGAATTGTTGGAACCCGTGCGCCGAAACCTCAACATGACGTACTACTATCTTGAACCCAACGGCGAGTTAGTAACAAACGATTCGAGGCGGCAAGACCAGTTTATGACCAAAAACATACTGGAATATTACCACCATTATCGCTACTTGGCCATCCGAGATAATAATGCCACCTATGCCGGCATTACGAAGTTTATCGAAACGGTGCATGGATTTGAAGACATAGTGCTCAACGATTTGCTTTATCATTTCTTAGAAGAACCCCTTTATAAGAAGCCCTTGCCAACGGCTCAGCCTCTGGTGACCAATTTTGAGAAATTCTTTAAGAGCACCAACTTGGTTCGGATTCGCCGTGACAGTACCACCACGACGATTTTTGGCGGTACGGATTGGCCCCTGATTATCGCTTCGGGGCGCTCTACTAGCCCCAACTTTTTTGGCTTTCGGAAGGGCGACGCCATCCTCAAATACATGCGGTTTTCGACAGATTTCTTCAGCACGGGGTATTTTCGGAGCAAGGGCATCACTCGCATTGCCGAAGGAAAGTATGAGTTACGTCAAAAAATAGAAGCACCCTACTACCAGCCGCTTCCCGATGCCTACAAGCGTGCCGATGGCGACTACCAACATTCGCAGAGCACCGATGGGCGTTTTTGGAACAAAATGGATTTTGAACATCGCCCTCAAAGCAATGTCAAAACCTTAGAAACAACCATTGTGGTAGAAGAAAAAAATGGGGTAAACGAACTGACTTTCAGTAGTAAAGGAACTACGGGCGTGCGAGTGACGATTGAGTTTTGTTTCAAAGAGGGCGGCCAGCTGATAGGCGTTAAAAAACTCGACGGCCCTGTCGAAAATTATACCTTAGAAGGCGAAACAGGGCAATACAAGGCCGGAAAAGATACCATCACCTTCGGGCCGGGCACTTTCAAGCACGCTCGCCTCAACGCCCTCGAAGGCGAAATGTACACCTCACATTTTGGAAGCCTCCGAACCGAGGGGCTTCATGTGTTTTTGACAGCCATTACGCCTTTTGAGCATAAGCTCATCATGAGTTAATAAGGTATTACCGTCGGCAAGAAAACTTCTTGCCGACGGTATTTTACAAATATCGTTGCTCTACATACTGTTGCACATAAGCCGGGTGCAAGCGAACCACCTCACCAATCACGATAACAGCGGGGTTGCTAAGCTGATGCAAACTTACCTTCACAGGAATATCAGATACCGTACCCAATACACATTTTTCGTCGTGTGTAGTACCACTTTGGATAATGGCCATTGGGGTGTCGCTTCGCCCGGCGGCTTCAAATAGTTGGGTAATGGCCGAAAGCTTGTGCATTCCCATCAGAATCACTACCGTAGCGGTAGATTGGGCCGCCAAATACACATCTTGTGACAACTCACCCGATTGCGTAGTACCAGTCATCACCCAGAAACTCTCCGCATACCCTCTGGACGTAACCGGAATACCTTGCGACTCAGGCACGGCAATGCAACTCGAAACCCCAGGTACTACCGTGCATTTGATGCCATGTTGTTGGGCATAATCAACTTCTTCATAACCACGCCCAAATACAAACGGGTCGCCACCCTTGAGGCGAACGACATGACCGTACTTGCGAGCATTTTCTACAATCAGGTAATTGATTTCGCCTTGTGTATAAGCATGGCCGCCGCAGCGTTTACCTACAAAAAGCATGGGTGTATCAGGACGGGCATAGTCCAATAGTTCGGTATTGGCTAAGGCATCATAGAGGATTACGTCAGCAGACTGAATGGCACGAATGCCCTTGAGTGTGATGAGTTCACCATCTCCCGGACCCGCCCCCACGAGTGTCAGAGTTGGTTTCATAATAGTATATAGTATAAAATACTCAAAAAGTACAATTCTTTTTGATGTGATAAAATTAAGGAAATGATTTTACAAAACAAGGTATTTGCAAATAAAAATGGCGTTTTTATGCAAAAACAACAAATAAAAGTTTGCATTATTCATAATAGTCCGTATATTTGAATACCAATGAGTATTTATACTCAAATTTATTCTTGATTAAGTACAATTTTAATAAAACACCAGCTTTTATAACACATTAGCAGTAATCGAACCTCGCTAATGCTCGAAGGTCAAAAAAACAAATCGGCAACTAACGAAACAGAAACGTAGGTAAACCATTCATATCATGATTCAGAACACGCTAACCCGTGTCGTTGTGGTGGGCAACGGCATGGTCGGCTACAAGTTCTGCGAAAAACTAATTGCGAAGTTGGGGGACTCACGCAATCGGTTTGAGCTTGTAGTCTTCGGCGAAGAACCTCGCCCTGCATACGACCGTGTGCATCTCTCCGAATTTTTTGCTGGCAAATCTGCCGACGACCTGACCATGGCACCGCTGTCGTGGTATGCCGAAAACAACATCAAACTGTATCTTTCTGACCCTGTGGTGGATATTGACCGAGCGGCCAAAACCGTTCGCTCACATCATGGTAGCGTACTACCTTACGACTACTTGGTACTGGCTACCGGTTCGGCGGCGTTTGTGCCGCAGATTCCGGGTGTAGAGAAAGATGGTGTGTTTGTCTATCGCACCATCGAAGATTTAGAAATGATGCAAGACTATGCCAAACGTGCCCGCAAAGGGGCCGTAATTGGTGGAGGTTTGCTAGGCTTGGAAGCCGCTAAGGCCCTGTTAGACTTAGGCTTAGAAGAAACACACGTGATTGAGTTTGCTCCTCGCCTGATGCCTCGGCAAATTGACGAGGCTGGCTCTAACATTCTGAAAAACAAGCTCGAATCGCTAGGACTCAAGATTCACCTTTCTAAAAATACCCAAGAAATCACAGGAAAAGACACCATCAAAGGCATGAGCTTTGTGGATGGTTCGTACCTCGACGTGGACATGCTGGTGGTTTCGGCGGGCATCAAACCTCGTGACGAAGTGGCCAAAGTAGCAGGTCTGGAAGTAGGTTCAAGAGGTGGAATTGTAGTGAATGACTACTTACAAACTTCTGACCCCAACATATTTGCCATTGGTGAATGTGCCTTGGCTCACCACATGATTTATGGCTTGGTAGCACCGGGCTACGAAATGGCCGAAGTGGTGGCTTCTTACCTTACCCAAATCCTCTCTGGAGGAGAGGGCTTAACAGCCGACTCCCTTAACAATAGAGGAAGGGCTGGAGATGGGGTTAAGAAATTCACCCCCTTCGATATGTCCACCAAGCTCAAGCTCATCGGTGTGGATGTAGCCAGTTTCGGAAATCCGTTTGCAACAGAATGCCGCACCATTGTGTATGAAGACACCTCGAAGGGCATTTACAAACGGATGAATGTAACACACGATGGAAAAAACCTATTGGGTGGAATCTTGGTAGGCGATGCCGAGCAGTACAATATTTTATTGCAAACCGTTAAAAATCAGACTATTCTCCCGCCTGAACCCGAAGATTTGATCTTGGGCGCACGAGGAGGTAAAGAAGAAGCTGGTGCAGGTGTCATGTCTTTCCCCGACGATGCGCTCATTTGTTCTTGCGAAGCGGTGAGTAAAGGAACTATCTGTCAGGAAGTTGGCGAGAATAACGTAACTACCCTCGACGGCATCAAGAAATGCACCAAGGCTGGTACAGGTTGTGGCGGTTGTGTGCCAATGGTCAAAGACCTCATTGCAGGCGTGCAAAAAGCCAAAGGCATGTACGTGCGCAACATCTTGTGCGAACACTTCAATTACACTCGTCAAGAACTGTTTGACTTGGTGAAAATCAAGGCACTAAAGAGCTACGATGATGTATTGGATGAGTTTGGCAAAGGCGACGGTTGCGAAGTGTGTAAGCCAGCCGTAGCCTCTATTTTGGCCAGCCTTTGGAACGAAATGATTTTGGAAAAAGGCAATGCCACCGTGCAAGATTCTAACGACCGTTTCTTGGCAAATATCCAACGGGGTGGTACGTATTCGGTAGTGCCACGCATTCCGGGAGGAGAAATTACGCCTGAAAAACTGATTGTTATTGGCCAAGTAGCACAAAAATATGGCCTTTATACCAAAATCACTGGCGGCCAACGCATTGACCTCTTCGGCGCACATGTAGGCGATTTGCCCAAAATTTGGGAAGAACTCATAGCGGCTGGTTTTGAAAGCGGTCATGCGTATGGGAAGGCCCTCCGAACCGTTAAAAGTTGCGTAGGTACTACGTGGTGTCGTTTTGGTGTACAAGATTCGGTGACGTTTGCCATCGAAGTCGAAAACCGATACAAGGGGCTTCGTTCGCCACATAAATTAAAATCGGCGGTGTCGGGGTGTACTCGTGAATGTGCCGAAGCGCAAAGCAAAGACTTCGGCATAATAGCCACCGAAAAAGGCTGGAATCTCTATGTGTGTGGCAATGGCGGTGTCAAGCCTCAACATGCTATTTTATTGGTTAGCGATGTTTCTAAAGAAGATTGCATCAAATACATTGACCGTTTCTTGATGTTCTACATCAAAACCGCCGAACCGCTTACTCGTACGGCCACATGGCTCAACAAAATGGAAGGTGGTATCAGTTACCTGCGTGCTGTGGTGGTAGAGGATATATTAGGCATTGGTGAAGACTTAGAGCGTGAGATTCAAGGCTTGATTGACAACTACAAATGCGAATGGAAAGAGGCCGTACAAACGCCAGAAATTCGTAAGCGATTTGTCCATTTTGTAAATGCTCCCGAAGAAAAAGACCCTACCGTGCAATTTGTTCCCATGCGAGAGCAAGTACAAGCTGTGGACTGGAAGTAACCATTTTGGATAAGCGAATGACCGAATAAACTAGCTGATTCCCTCATTCAACCATTGACCAATCATGAGCAACATAACTACCAATAAACCCCTCACTTGGCACGTGGCTTGTGCGGTGGAGGATATACCCGAAAATGGCGGAGCTTGCGCCTTAATCAACGGTCAACAGATAGCCATTTACAATTTTACTCGCCGCAAGGAGTGGTATGCTACCCAAAATCTTTGTCCTCATCGCCAGCAGATGGCATTGAGTAGAGGCATGATAGGTTCGCAAGCAGACGAACCTAAGGTGGCTTGTCCCTTCCACAAAAAGACCTTTTCGCTCCAGACAGGCGCCTGCTTAAGTGGTGAAGAATATCAAATTGCTACCTATCCTGTTAAAGTAGAAGAAGGAAAAGTGTTGGTGGGGATTTGAGTAGAACAACAACGAGGGGGAAACGTTCTCCCCCTCGTTGTTGTTCCTGTTGATAAGTACTTGAACACATTTAGTTTATATTATCCAGCAAGCACTTTCAAGCATAAGTATTTACCTATCAGTATTTTACGATTAACCGATAACGGTTAACTAATAACGCTTAGGTACTTAGCTAACATTAGTTTAGTTTCGACGATGAATATCCGAACCGCCAGACGACTGTTTGCCGATGAGTTTAGCGTTACCACTCCAATACACATCGGAGCCACCACTGGCTACAATCGCAATTTCTTTTTCGGCACTGACATAGGCATCAGAACCACCCGAAGCACTTACTCGGCAAACCTCTGAGCGTAACTCGGTGGCTTTGAGGTCTGAACCACCCGAACTAACGGCATTGAGCTTAACCACATGCCCTCGTAAGTTGGCGTCGGCGCCGCCAGAGGCTTCTACATTAAGCTCTTGGGCGTCGAGCTCCAACTTGGTATCGGAGCCTCCTGATACCTCCAAAAACAATTTGTTAAAATTCAGCTTTGCCTGCGAGTACACGTCAGAGCCTCCACCGGCAATCAGTTTGTTGAGTTGCTTGAAGGTGACATAAGCTTTGACGTAGCGATTATTTCCCCAACTAAAGCCCCAGTTACTCTTATCGATATAAAGTTCAAGGACCCCATTTTTGACTTCAACGATTACTTCGTCCGAATCAAATCCTTTGATTTCGAGCGAAATTTTTTCTGAATTTCCTTGAGTGAGGTAGAGGTCTATCCCACTTCGTACTTTGATACCCGTAAAGCCCGACACGTTGCGAGTTTCAGTGCGTTGGGCAAAGGCGGTTGCTGTCAGTAGAAGTAGTAAAAATAGCATTCCGTTTTTCATGAGCCTAAGGATGTTTGATTTCTGCTACTAAGATGCAAACTTTACACAAAATGTTGCACCCATGTCATCTAATTTTGTCATTACTACCCCTCGAATAGGGTTGCGCCCTTGGAAAGACAGCGACCAAGCACCGTTTATCCAAATGAATGCCGACCCTCGGGTGATGGAGTTTTTTCCATCCTGCCTTTCAGCAGACGAAACGTTGGCTATGATTGAGCGTATTCAGCAGTTTATCAAGACGAATGGCTTTGGCTTTTGGGCAGCCGAACTGCTCCAAACACAACAATTTATCGGATTTATTGGACTGAGTATGCCCCGATTTGAGGCTTCGTTTACGCCCTGTGTCGAAATTGGTTGGCGCTTGATGCCTGAGTTTTGGGGGCAAGGACTTGCTACCGAAGGTGCCGCAGCCTGCTTAACCTATGCTTTTGAGCAACTTAACCTCAATGAAGTAGTTTCGTTTACCACCGTCACGAACCTTCGCTCGATGCGAGTGATGCAAAAAATTGGAATGAAGCATATTCTCAATTTTATGCATCCCAGCTTGCCTATCAACCATCCGCTTAGTGAGCATGTGTTGTACCAGATTCAAAACCCATTGCATGAAAGGGCTTAACGCTCACCTACATACGCAAACAAAAATGGTTGTCACCAAGAGATGACAACCATTAACACCGATGAATCAGAATAGGGTATGGAGGGTTATACGCCCTTAGGCGTCATAGCCACCGACATCCCCTGCGAAGCGATTTGAGCGCCAGTAGCGGCATCATAAACAATCACTTTCCCTTGGTAAATTTCATAATACCGAGTACCTAAAAACGACGCCTTACCCGATAGCGAAGCATTAGTTTGTTCATAAACTACCTCGCCAGTTTTCCAGTTCAAGATTTGTACCGTTACGGTTACGGTTTGGTTTTTGTCGCAGGGTTTCACCGAATAGGTCATATCAACAGCTCCTACGCCTAACTCGCCTACTTTGACGTTGGCTTTTACCAGCAAACTACTAATGGGCGAACAGGTCGTTCCGCCACCACCTGCGCCACTGCCAATTTCTTTGGCTGCATTAATTCCAGCCACTGGACCAACCGATTCTTCTTGCTGACAAGACACCATGCCAAGCGATACCACAAGACCAAGGAAAAAGATTTTTTTCATAATGAGTAATGGAAAAAATTGTTAAAAAATGAAATCCAGTATAACTTCAAGATACGGTACCAGTCTGTGAATCAATACGATTGAATAAAGCAATGCCAGCTGCACAGCGGTGGGCTGTACACGTTGATGATATCCCCAGACTGGTACCCGATTACCGTAGTTAAAGTTGGAGAGTAGTAGTTACTCAACTACTTGACGAGAAAAAATGAAAGGCGGTTGCGTAGGTAAAGTGAAATTTTTTAAACGGTTGTATGAAAGGGGGTGTTTTAAACTATTAACCTGTATTAATTATGGGGAAAATGCTAATCGTCTTTTGTAACGCCGTTTTGGTTAAAAACAACCGACGCAACTTGAATGTGACTATTACCTAAAAGTTTACACGGCTTTGGTCGTAGTGTTTGCTTCTTAAGGACTTCTTTTCAATCAGATTCAAAAAATTGAGACCAAACAAATTCTGACAGATAATAGAAATCATGGAGATTGAATTATCTATCTTTGTTCATACAAAAGTAGATTGATGTTCAAGGAAATGGGAACGAAAATACAAATTGAAGACTTTAGCCCTGTGTTGTTTT
Source organism: Spirosomataceae bacterium (assembly GCA_046329195.1). GTDB lineage: Bacteria > Bacteroidota > Bacteroidia > Cytophagales > Spirosomataceae > JAXLVB01. The sequence continues at coordinate 106,386 of JAXLVB010000003.1, forward strand.
GGGATATTGACAAAGCGACCTTAGATTTAGAAAAACATAGGCGATTTATTATTGAGCGCACCCTTACACATGGCACATTAACAGACTGGTTTTTGATCAAAAAACATTATGGAAAAAATGTCATTAAAGAAGAAAGTATGCAAATAAGACATTTAGATCAATTAACCTTACATTTTTGTGCGGCTTACTTCCAAGTTCCTATTCAACAGTTCAGATGCTATACACTTCAACAGTCGAGCCCCACACATTGGGACTATTAAACCAATTAATGACAGATAAAGCTCTTTTGCCATTCTTTCTGGTCGGAGGCACTGCATTATCGTTACAAATTGGGCATCGAAAGTCAATAGATTTAGATTTTTTTACCCATACAGATTTTGAAGCAGATGAAGTGCTTGCTCATTTAATGGAAGAAGGATACCAACTCAGCGTTTTGCATCATTTTAAACAAAGTCTTATCGTCGAAATAGAAGGTATTAAAGTTGATTTCATTCGTTTTCGGTATCCTTTCGCTCATGCTATTCAAACCATTGAGGGGGTTCGTCTTGCTACCGTAGAGGATATTGCTTGCATGAAGATTGATGCTATAACGGGTAGGGGTAGAAAAAAGGATTTTTGTGATTTGTACTTCTTGCTAAAGAGATTCAGCCTTGAAGAAATGATGATTTCGTATCAGCAGATGTTTCGACATTCCACCTTATTTCATGTTTACAAAAGTCTAACTTGGTTTGAAGATGCTGATTTGGATGCAGAACTGATCGTGTTGGATAAAGCCTACACGTGGGAGAAGGCAAAAAAAGCAATTCTTAGAGCAGTGCAAGAATCCTTATGATTGATTGGCTCATGGAAGAAAACTTGCTACTCCATAGTCCATTTCACCACAAATTTGTTCAAACAAAGAGCGAAGTGTATATTGCCGAGACTTCTAAACCTACACTTCTATGCAAACACTGGTTAGCCGTCGAAATTTTCTCAAGCAGAGTGGTACTGCTGCCTTAGGCATGGCATTTTTGCCTTCTTTTGCCAAACGAATAGCCCCCAGCGACAAACTTCGTATTGCCCATATTGGCTTGGGCGGAATGGGTACGCAACACCTCAAATGGTTTGCAAATTTGCCCGAAGTCGAGATTGCTGCCCTTTGCGACGTGGACGAAACCCACCTTGCCGCTGCTCAAAAAGTACTGACTGGCATTCAACCCAACGCCAAGCCTGATACCTACGGAGATTTTCGTCGCATTTTAGAGCGCAAAGACATTGATGCCATTACCTGCGCCACGCCCGACCATTGGCACGCGCAGGTAGCCATTTTAGCCTTTGAAGCAGGTAAAGACGTGTACGGCGAGAAACCCCTGTCGTATTGCGTGCGTGAAGGACAACACATGCTGAAATCACTCAAAAAACACGACCGGATTTTTCAGTTAGGAACCCAAATCCATGCAGGCGACAACTACCACCGAGTAGCCGAAATCATACAGTCAGGAGCTATTGGTAAGGTACACACCGTACGACTTTGGAAAACAGGTCCGCCGCCGGTATTAGGCCCCGCCAATTACCAAACGCCACCTGCTACGCTCAATTGGGACTTCTGGCAAGGACCAGCGCCTGTGTCGCAATACACGCCGGAGCGCTGTCATTTTAACTATCGTTATTTCTTAGATTATTCAGGGGGCGTATTTCAAGATTTTTGGTGCCATATTGCCGACATTGTGTGGTGGTCTATTGCACCCCAAAACCTGAGTAGTATCAATGCCCGTGGTGAAGTCTCAGAAGGCATTGGAAATACGCCTAAATGGATTGAAATAGACTATGAGTTTGAAGGGTTAAAATTATTCTGGACTTCTACACCTCCCAACGTGCCAGGTGCCGAAGGCAAAGGCATTGGAGCGTATTTTGAAGGCGATAAAGGAACGCTGCTTTGTGACTACAACAGTAGGCAGATTACCATAGGTGGCATTGTGATGAACGACCTCGACAGCGTGCCGAAAACCATCATTCGCTCGCCCGGTCATCAGCAAAATTTTGTGGATGCCGTAAAAGCTCGTAAGCAACCCGAATCTAACTTAGAATATGCCCGCCAGATGACCTTACCCATGCACTTAGGGCTGATTTCGTGGCGTTTGGGGCGTAAGTTGGAATGGAATGCCAAAAAAGAAAAATTCCGCCATGACTCCGAAGCCAACGAATTCCTCAGCCGTGATTACCGCAAGGCTTACGATTGGTTGTAAATAGTTGTAGGGTTAAGTTGTCTGAAAATGAGCGAATTAGCTCTTTGGCATTGAGCGTAACCTGATTGCTGCACAAAACAAAGACTACCAATACGGAAGGCTCAAGCGAGGGTGCTAGAACTAGGTTGTAGGGGCGTGTGGCTTACGCCCAATCGGAGTCAATTTATAGTTTGTCCAGCAATCAGGGGCGTATCTTCAACACAAATTTTTAAAACCGCTTCATTGATTACGATGGTTTTTTCTCGAAAAACACAACGATTACTGCGACTGATAACCGTGTTGCTTTGCTTCTTCGTGACGGTGGCGAAGGCACAGTCGGTAGAAGTGTGGCTTACTAAATTGGAGCAATCGGTGCTGTTTCAACAACAGGCCAATCACCCCACGTTTGGCCCAATTCAAGGGACACAACCCAGTATTTACGTAGATGACCAGCACCAGTTTCAATCTATGGATGGCTTCGGCTACACCCTAACGGGCGGCAGTGCTTCGCTCCTGATGGGCATGAAGCCTGCCGATAGAGCAGCCTTACTCAAGGAACTCTTTGCTACAGATGGCTCTAATATCGGCGTAAACTACCTGCGAGTGAGCATCGGCGCTTCTGACCTAAGCGACCATGTGTTTTCGTACGACGACCTTCCCGCAGGCCAAACCGACGTTGCCCTGACCCAATTTACACTGACCGAAGAGCGAAAGGCATTGATTCCAGTTTTGAAAGAAATGTTGGCCATCAACCCCAGTCTCAAATTGTTAGGGTCGCCGTGGTCGCCGCCTACTTGGATGAAAACCAATGGTTTATCCAAAGGAGGTAGCCTCAAACCTGAATTTTATAATGCGTATGCACAGTATTTGGTGCGGTATGTACAAGAGATGAAGAAAGAAGGGATTGCCATTGATGCCATTACGGTACAAAACGAACCGCTACACCCGGGCAATAATCCAAGTCTATTAATGCCTCAGGACGAGCAGGCCCTGTTCATTAAAAAAAGCCTTGGCCCTGCTTTTCGGAAAGCGCAACTAAAAACCAAAATCGTGATTTACGACCACAACGCCGACCGCCCCGACTACCCCATCAGCATTTTGAATGACCCTGAAGCTCGTCAATATATTGATGGCTCGGCATTTCATTTGTACGGTGGACCCGTTGAGGCGATTCGAGAAGTACACGAGGCGCATCCAGACAAAAACGTATATTTTACGGAGCAGTGGATTGGCTCTCCCGGAAATTTTGCGGGCGATGTGGCTTGGCACGTTAAGAACTTGGTGATTGGGGCTTCTCGTAACTGGTGCAAAACTGTGCTGGAATGGAACCTAGCCGCCGACCCCCAGCAAAAACCTCATACCGAAGGCGGCTGTACCGAGTGCTTAGGTGCCCTGACCATTGGCGAAACCATCAAGCGGAATCCGGCGTATTATATCATCGCTCATGCCTCGAAGTTTGTGCGTACAGGGTCGGTACGGGTGGCATCGAATACTACGATGTCGTTGTCCAATGTAGCGTTTAAAACCCCTACCGGTAAACTAGTGCTGATTGTGCTCAACGAAAGCAAGCAGCCACAGAACTTCACCATTCGATTCCACAACAAGCAGATAGCCACTATGTTAGATGGCAATTCACTGGCGACTTATGTGTGGTAAATCAACTACGACCCAAAGTAAGTTCCTAAGTAGTCTAAAGAACAACTCAATCTTTGAGCTTTTCGGGTACAAAATACCAGATAGGAATGCCTATAAAAACGGCGAATGAAATGTAAACCGACACATAGGCAAACAACATGGTAGAAACGTATAGCCCCAACGCAATCGAATTGCTTCGTTGGGCTAGTCGGTTGCGAGGAAGCAATTTTGCTCCGTTTTCGATATAATGTCGCAATAGTAAAAAGCCTAAGGAGTTCAACGACATCACGAAGCCATAAAGCATGACGGCATGAGGTAGAAAAGGATGCGCTGCCAAAAAATTGGTCACCATCGGAATGAGCGACATCGCAAACAACAGGAAGAAATTATACCAGATTAACTTTGAGTTAGTATGGGGTAGTTTGTCGAACATAGCGTGTTGGTTGAGCCACATAATGGCCAATACCACAAAGCTCAACGCATACGAAAACAACTTAGGCAACACACTCAGCTGGGCTTGCCACACTTGAGTTTCGGTAAAGGGATTTGGTAATTCAGGAATCTTGAGGTCAAAAGCCATGATGGTGATGATAATGGCAATAACCCCATCGCTGAGGGCTTCTAAGCGGTTTTTGTTCATCGTTTCAAAGGTTAAACGCTGACTGGAATGTAATTTTTCTACCCCTCGGTCTGTGGCACACAGAACGAAAGCAACGGTATGTCACAAAACAAGGAGATTGACCGCCACCAAGTTAATTCAAAAATTAATAATCGGGTAGTTACATTGCTAAACAAAAAGGCAGCACGTCAACAACGTGCTGCCTTTTTTTGATAGATAAGAGCGAAAAATACCTACAAAGCCACTGAGGCGATACTCAAGCTGTTACGCTTGTTAGGTTGTTTTACTTCGTAAGCTACAATCAACTGATTGTCCACCACCATAGCAGCGGCATTAGTAGCATTGACTGACTCCTTCACCCAAGTTACATCCGAGAGTTTATCAGCATTGATTTTGCGATAGGCAATTTGCGACAGGTTGCTTTCAGAAGCATTTTGTTCCCAAAGAAGCACGCCTGTAGTACCATTACCCGCCAAGTACGCATTTTTGGCAGCGGCATCTAAGGTAAGTAAACGCTTGCCTTCTTGCGTAACCAAGCGAGTGCCAGGCTCGTTGTTAGTGCCCGAATACCAAGTCACCAAAGCCCCCTTGCCTAACGTAATCGACGACGCCCCACTATGAGGACAGCCAGCGATTTTCCAACCGTCTTGGAACAAAATCTGTGACTTATTAAACGTAGCGCCGTTGTCATTAGAGGTCATGCGGGCGATGTCACGGATATCGTCGTTGTTGTCACGGTAATACACATTCAGTGTACCTTTAGCATCTACCAACAGGCTGATGTTGCAACAGTCGCAAACCACAGGGTCCACCAATTTTTCGGGCTGAAACACTCCGTTTTTGGTAACAGCCATGCGCAAGTCACGTTCTTCGTGCTTGGTGCTGTTTGCTACGTCTTTGAGGTAGGCCACGGCGATTTCGTCGTTGGCCAGCACTACGGCATCAAAAAAGCCCCTAACGCCTTTGGTAGGGTCTGTGTCAACTACTTGGGGAGGCGTCCAGGTGTTGCCTTGGTCTTTAGAAACACAATAGACAATGTCCGAAGAACGCTTGCCTTGGGGGGCACCTTCGCCACGGTTCGAGAACACCGCCACCCACGTGCCGTCTTTTTTGAACAACACTTTGGCTCGCATCAAGCGGCTATTGCCAATGCCCGGGCCTGCAAAAATTACTTTTTTGTCAGAGAAGTTTTGGCCTTTGTCTGTAGAAACCGATAGGCAAAACGAGACCAAGCCTTGCTTGTCTTTTTCGGTCCAGGACAGTACCACAGCACCTTGCGGCGTACGAGCCAGCAGGGGCATCGAATACGCTTTGGTGGTGTCGTTTAGTGTGGGGGTAGCGTGGGCAATGACTCCCGTCAAAACCATCAAGGCTCCTAGCAGGCGTAAGCGAAAAGAATTCATAAGAGATCGATAAGATGTTTAGGTAAGTACTCATTTGAGCAGTTAGGGGGCGTTAGCCACAAAACCAAGTCCAAACCAGCACTCATGGTGGAAACTATACAAGGTGTTATGTCAGCAGGTTGTTAAAAGGGCTTTCTACAATCGGTTGAGCAATAGAAATCTACCAATTAACGAGTAACCAATTGCCAGTAATCAATTAACACCCAGCGTTGCACAAAGTTATACAGAAAACTCCTTTGCCAAGCCATTTATTTTGTGTGAGAATACCTTTTGTCAGATTGGGCATCTGAATAGGAATAGAAAGACGATAAAAAGCCTTACGTCGAATATTTTTGCTTTCTATTGATAAAATGGAGGATTTCAGACAATTTTGAATTTTTACAAGACAAAATATTGCAATCAAAAGTTTCGATAAAATGAAACGACGCACTGCGCTAAAAAACCTGAGCCTCGTAGGCGGGCTTGCTAGCCTGCCCAGTTGGGCCTTTGGGTGGACACCCGAATCCATAGCCTCTACCCAACCAGCCGACGACGAGGCGCTCATGGGCGAGTTGGTAGAAACCATCATCCCCGAAACCAGCACGCCAGGTGCGAAGTCGCTCAAGGTGCATCAGTTTGTAGGGCGAATGGTCAGAGACTGCTACGACGCTAACACCCAACAAGTGGTCAAACAAGGACTCCAAACCACCAATGACTTGGCTCGACAAGCCTACGGAAAAGAGTTTGGAGCGTGTGACACGGCTCAGCGCTTGGCCGTTTTCCAAAAAATGAGCGCTTCGACCGACCGTCCCACCAAGCAGTTTGCCGACCTTGTCAAAGGACTTACGATTCGTGGCTACACCAATTCGGAGTATTACATGACGAATGTCTTGCACTACGAAATGGCCCCCGGTTATTACCACGGCTGTGTGCCTGTTAAGGCTTAAAATGGTTATCTGTTATCCGTTAATCGTTATCCGAGGTGTGAAACCAAGATAGCATAGCAAAACAACAAATCCCCAAGAAATGTCATATCTCAATATAGATTCTATCAAAGAACGGACCTTCGATGCCATTGTGGTAGGTTCGGGTATTAGCGGTGGCTGGTCCGCTAAAGAACTGACAGGCAAAGGCTTACGTACGCTACTATTGGAGCGTGGCCGTGATGTTCAGCACGTGACGGACTACCCCACTACCATGATGCAACCCTGGGAGTTTGAGCACTTAAACCAGATTCCGAAGGCACTCAAAGACGCTAACCCCATTGCAAGCCGCTGCTATGCCTTCAACGAAGACGCAGCGCATTTTTTTGTGAAAGACGCCGAACACCCCTACATCCAAGACAAGCCCTTCGACTGGATTCGGGGGTATCAGGTAGGGGGCAAGTCCCTGATGTGGGCTCGTGGCACGCAGCGTTGGTCGCAGTACGATTTTGACGGCCCAGCCCGTGACGGGTTTACTATCGAATGGCCCATTGGTTACAACGACATTGCGCCGTGGTATAGCTACGTGGAGCGCTTCGCCGGGATTTCGGGCAATAAAGACGGCCTCGCTCAACTCCCCGACGGCGTGTTTTTGCCGCCACACGAACAGTCTTGTGTCGAAAAGCATTTTACGCAACAAATGGCCAAGCACTACAAAGGCACTCGCCCGGTAATTATTGGCCGATGTGCCCACCTGACCAAGCCACAACCCATTCATTTACAGCAAGGTAGAGGACAGTGCCAGAACCGCAACCTCTGCCAACGGGGCTGCCCGTATGGGGGGTATTTTAGCAGTAATTCGTCCACCATACCGTGGGCAAAAAAGACAGGTAAACTCACCCTACGGCCTCATTCGGTGGTTCATTCCATCATTTACGACGACAAAAAAGGTAAGGCCACGGGCGTGCGAGTGGTTGATGCCAACACCAAGCAACTAATTGAGTACTACGCTCGGGTGATTTTTGTGAATGCAGCTACCCTCAACACCAACCTGATTTTGCTCAACTCCACCTCCACTCGTTTTCCGAATGGCTTGGGTAACGACAACGGCCTCTTGGGTAAGCACATTTCGTTCCATAATTTCCGCACCACCATCTCGGCTGAGTACGAAGGTTTCTTAGACAGTATGACCGAAGGCATTCGCCCCAACGGCAGCTATATCCCTCGGTTCCGCAACGTATTCAAGCAAGAAACGGACTTTTTGCGAGGCTATGCCGCTGGGTTTAGTGCCAGCCGCATGACCAGTAGAGATACCTCGGGCTTGGGTGAAGACCTCAAAAACAGCCTCTCTAGCATCAAGTATGGCAACTGGACGGTAGGCTCGCACATGATGGGCGAAACCTTGCCCAAAGAGAGCAATTTTGTAGCCCTCGATACCCAATTGAAAGACGACTGGGGCATCCCCCAACTACGAGTATCAGTAGGCTATGACGACAACGACGAGAAAATGATTAAGGACTTTCACGAGCAAATGACCGAAATGCTCACATTGGCAGGTTTCAAAAACATCCGTACGCACGACAAACCCGACAAAGCTCCGGGTCTGGACATTCACGAGATGGGCGGCGTGCGTATGGGCAAAGACCCCAAGACCTCGATGCTCAACAAGTGGAATCAGTTCCACCACTGCAAAAACGTGTTTGTGACCGATGGCGCTTGCATGACGACCAACTCGACCCAAAACCCTTCGCTGACGTTTATGGCCATCACCGCCCGTGCCGCCAATTACGCCGCTGAAGAGTTTAGAAAGGGAAATTTGTAAACGTCAAAGAAGTCGGGAAAGTCAGGGGAGTCGAGATAGTCAAGGAAGTCGAGAATAGTCAAGGAAGTCAAAATAGTCAAGGAAGTCGAGAATAGTCAAGGAAGTCGAGAATAGTCAAGGAAGTCGAGATAGTCAAAGAAGTCGGGATAGTCAAGGAAGTCAAGGGGGGGCAATTGCTCCCTTTTGCGTGTTTTAAAGTTGAGGTAGTCGAGAAAGTTTTTTATGCCAAATAAGAGTTGGTAGTCTCCTCATATTCTATGCGAGCCACTCTAAATCTCCCTCCGCAGCGTCAGTCGCTACCTTGATAAGCGGGTCTTAAAAGTCTCCTTCTCCATGCTGGAGAAGGAGATTTAGAGGATGAGGTGAAAATCCTTACCAACCCCAAAACTTACTCAACAACCTCCCCAATAAAAGCCCCTCTTTTTCAAGTAGTTGGCGAGTGGAATGGAGTGCTGTTTCGAGTGAAACTGGTGCTTTCAGTACCGAAGTAGCATACCATACCGACGGAAATTCCAAGACTTTTTCGGGTTGTTGGAGCGTGCCACAGACCAAAATTACGGGCTTGTGGTGGCGCTCGGCTTGTGCCAAGAGGCGTGAAACCAACTTGCCATCCCAGCTTTGCGAATCAATCTTGCCCTCGCCCGTGAGCAGGACATCGGCCCATTGGAGGTGCTGCTCAAACGAAAGTGTTTCTAAAATCCAATCGGTGGCTGACTGGATGTTGGCGTTGAGTAGGCAACATGCGCCGCCCGCTATGCCTCCACCCGCCCCAGCGCCCACGTAATCGTCCACCGACTTGCCCAGTTGTTGCCGAAATACCCCTGCCACGTGCTGTAAACCTTGGTCTAACTGTGCAATGCCTGCGTCGTTGGCGCCTTTTTGGCGGGCAAACACATAAGCTGCTCCCGCTGACCCTGCAAAAGGATTGGTTACGTCGGTGGCGACTTGGATGCGTGCCTGCGAGAGTGCAGGATGAACCCGCTCGGTACGAATGTGTTGCACCAAGCCGAGGTGCTGCCCGATGGGGCTAAGTACCTCGCCAGCGGCATCTAAGAACTCAAAGCCCAGCGCCGCCGCCATGCCCATGCCGGCATCGTTGGTGGCAGTGCCGCCCACGGTAAGGGTGATGTGCCGAGCGCCCTTGTCTAGCGCATGACGAATCAACTCACCCGTACCTAACGACGTGGTAATCAGGCAGTTACGCTCCTCGGGGCGCAGCAACTCAATGCCCGACGCACGAGCCATTTCTACGATGGCCGTTTGGTTGGCCTCTATCCACAGGTATGAAGCTGGTATCTTCCGAAACAGCGGGTCATGTACCTCGCAAGATACGTACTCGCCGTGCAAGGCCATTTTGAGCACCTCCAGCGAGCCCTCACCACCATCGGCAAGCGGTAGTACCCGACACTGCGCCGCCGGAAAGCTCCGCCCAATGCCCTGCGCCAGGGCCTCGCCCACTGCCGCCGCCGACAGCGCATCTTTGAACTTATCAGGAGCAATCAGGAGGTTCATAAATGATGATGCTTACCAAGCGATTACATAATCAGAAATAAAATTTACTTCAACATATCTTTGAGCTGTTTAATGACTTTTAACCATCCATAATCTCGCTCTTCTTTGGTAGCAGTTCGAAACTCTTCAGGTTGCTCGTCTGTATTTTGCCCGAACATCGAAATTACTTTGGCTTTTTGGGCTGCATTGTAGGTTCCCAGCACCGTAGCTTCCCAGTCACAAGGCTTGATGATGATGGGGACAATCATTTTTCCTTTTTCAATGGCTTGGGGTAGTTCTACCTCTCGAATGTATTTAGTGTTCAGAAAATCTACACTTACTAAGCAAACCAGTATATCACATTCTTCGATTTTTTGATGGAGCGTATTGTCCCACTTAGCTCCTAATTCAATTTCTCGGTCATCAAAGGTATCTATTAAGTTTTGCTCTCGGAGAGTTACCAAGTGCTTTTTGAATTCATCTTTGTATTTTTCGTCAGCTTTAGAATAAGAAATGAAGATTTTTTTCATGGGTAATGATTCGTTTAAAAACAGTTTAAAATCACCTTTACGATAAAATTTGTTTTGATAATGAACCAAGTAACTCTCTTTTTGATCTTCCGCCAATTGGTTGTGCTGTTGTAAGCAATCAAACAAAAGGTAATCTTTCTGTGGCGTAATGACAAATTTATCGTATTGAAACGAATGAATCACCTGCTCAATAGAACGCATTATGCTCCGAACGTAGTCGTCGCTGACTAAGGCTGGTGAAAACCTACGTAAGGCAATGGTTGGCAGTTGGATTTGGGTATCTGGATGCTTTTCGTAAGAAAAAGATAGGTACAGTAGGCGTTTACTGGTAACCTCCATAGCAGCGTCATCGCTTTCTCGTTCGTAGAGAATGACTTTGTTTTTCCACAATACATACTTTAGATGCTGAGTATCTTTGAGCAAATCAGGATAACATTGGAAAATAATGTCAGTCAGCACATTGGCGTGGAAGAATCCTTTGAAATAATATTTGACCAAAGGTGCTTCAAATGTTCCCAAAAATAAGGTTTCGGTAAGTTGGAGCTGGTCTTCAACATAGGCCGGAACCACATACTTGATGGTGTTAGTATCGGTAGCTACTCTAAAAATGATTTTGTAATAGAGCATAAACCCCAACACATACGTTATGTGTGGATGGGCGGCTGATGGTAGCCATTTTTTTGCATCTGCTTCTGTAAAATAGCCTTTCTTCTTTTCTTTCAATTCCCGAATGGTGAGGATGCTATAAATCCACTCAGTAAACGTTTTGATGTCTGCTACTAAGTGTGTAGCCAGTGTTTCTTGTTGTTGTTGAGAAAGTTGTCGGTCTTCAGTAGGGTCTGTATAGTGACAAGCCAATAAACTGTGCAAGAACTTTACTTCTGTTTGTTTTTCAGCTAAGTTGTTAAATATAGCATCATCAAAACTCAGAATCACTTGGTTTTTCTTTCTTTTGAGGCGCTGAGCCAAATCGTACGATTTTTTGCGTACCTCGGTAGTACGAGCATATTGCTTAATTATTTTTTGTAGCCAACTTTTTGCCTCATCTGGTTGGGTTTTGAGGCAAAATGCTTGAAACGAACTGATACTATATTGTGATTTTAGCGTACGGTTGTCCAGCTCGTCGGGGAAGGCTTGTCCCATCGCTATATTTTGTAAAAGGTGTAGTTCAATGTGGTTTTTTTGATATTCTTCCTCAATGTTTATAGCGTTTAGTTGTAAGAGTTGGGGCAGACTCCCTAACCAATAATCCAAGGGATATATCAAATCCTCGCCTCCTCGTTGGGCAGATATTGTGGTGTACGTATTGGGTTGTCCTTGTCCCCAGAGTAAGAGGTATAGTGCGTTGCGTTCAAAAAACGAAAGATGGGTGTTGTGGTAATAGTCTTGTCCTCCAAAATCAAAGCCCTGTACCTCAATAGGTTTGCCGTTTTTATGCAACGAAGAATAGTCAAAAACATTGATACCCTCGGTACTTTGGCCATTGGCAAGCGTAGAACCTGTAAAAATATCAGCCAGGGTGGTTTTGCCTACTTGGGTATTTCCCAAAAAAATAAGCTTGACCACTTGTACTTGTTCTTTACTACTGCCTAAATAAATCCGCAACTGTTTGTGCTTTTCTTCTTCATCTTGAAGTTTGAAAATATCGGCAAGAATGGTGTCTTCAAAAGGATTGTCAATAGCCCAAACTGATACCGTTTCGTTTTGTAGGCACGAAGCTAAAGGGTTTAAATCCAGCGTTGGTAACAGATTTTTGGAAACATCTATGAATCGTAATTGTGGTAATTCGGGCGGAAGCTGTAATTCGTGGATTTTATTCCGAGACAGTTCAAGATGTTCTAGTTGAGCCCATTTACCACTAAGATATACAGATTCTACGTTGCAATTATTTATAATCAGCTTTTGGAGGCTGATTCCACCTTGAATAAAAATAGACGTAAGCGTCTTATTGAAACTTAAATCCAAAAAAGTAAGCTCAGGCAAATATGAAAATGTGTCAGTAATGGTCAAATTGTTAAATGCTAAATGTAAAACCTTAATATGTAAACCTATCACTTCTATCTGTAAAGCAGCCGTCAACAAATCGTCTGTTAAACCCATATTGCTCAACTGCAACCCCAAGCATTTTCCTTCCTCGATATAATAATACGGCTGCCCCTTGCTGGTGCGTAAGTAGGCCAAGCTGGGAGCTTGGGTAATGGTAGGGAAAAGTTGTTGCAGTGCTTGTTCCATCGTTCACAACGAAAAGGAGGTGTGGGGATAAAGATACCAATTTGAAGTAATAAGACAAATTTAATCCCATAAGTAAATAGAAGGCACAGCGTGCTACTTTGTTGATAATGAGCCTATTTGGCCTTTTGAAAAATGACTACCCAATAAGTTGAGCCGTGTTTCGGTTGGAAACAACCGAAACCACCTCTCAGGTGACGTTGGTTGTTTCCAAGCAGGGCAACGTAAACACTCGTAGGCTTTTAATGAAAAGGGTAAGCAAGTTCTATGTTTCCTATCTACCTATGTGGTAATAAGATAGCTCAAAAAAAATTTCGCCTGCTCCGCAGGGATTGTTTTTAAAAGGGTAAAAAGGTAAAAGAGACAAAGCGTAATTAGTACCGAAACACTCGAAAACCGAGCTTGACCCATCGGTTGCTTCGGATGAGCCTGCTACGAGCCACCACCCGGCAGAAGTCGTCGGTGACGTCGTAGGACCCGCCACGAAGTATATTGTATTCTATTCTATCGGACAAGTAGGGTAATCCGTCGCTTGGAGTTTTGTCTATTGGCATTTTTTGCCAATCTTCTGTAGCATCGGCGCACCATTCCCATACGTTGCCGCTGAGGTCGTACAGGCCAAAAGCATTGGGCTCTTTGAGGCCCAGGGGCATGGTTTGGCCGTAGCTGTTGTTACTGTACCAACCTACTTCACTCAGCACTTCGCTACCACTGTAGCGATGAGGCTGCTTGGCTCGGGCGGCGTATTCCCACATCGCCTCCGAGGGTAGGCGAAATTGTAAGCCATCTTGTAGTTGTACTTGTTGGTTTAGTTTTTCTAAAAAGGCTTGGGCATCGTCCCAAGATACCATCTCTACGGGGCGGTGTTTGCCTTTGAAGCCAGCAGGGTTTTGGCCTTTTGTTACTTTTTCATACAGTTCTTGGGTAACAGGGTAGCAAGCTGCCCAAAAGCCTTTTGCAAAGGTAATAGGCTTGCTTTCTCTTTCACCTTCTTGAAAAATAAAGCTGTCTGGCGCTATCCAAACCATCTGGGTGTAGGGGAGGTCAAGGAAACCGTCGGTAAGAGTGGCGTTGGGCATGGGTACAAAGGGAAATGAGTTGGGGAGTAAAGATACTAAAAAAATTGTGGAGAGGAGTCACCTCACCCCCAGCCCCTCTCCATGCTGGAGAGGGGGGAGCGTTGCCACGGTAGGGAATATCTGTGGAGAATGGGTAACCCTGTTGTTTTTGTCAATGTGTGGTGGGGCGTTTGGGGTGCTGGCCGATGCTATATGCACACAGTCACCTCACCCCCAGCCCCTCTCCATGCTGGAGAGGGGGGGACCGTTGCCACGGTAGGAAATATCTGTGGGGAATGGGTGGGGCGTTTGGGGTGCTGGCTGATGCTACATGCACACAGTCACCTCAGCCCCAGCCCCTCTCCATGCTGGAGAGGGGTGACCGTTGCCATTCGCCCCTACAGATTACCAATCCCCCCAATAACTAATCTACCAGTCACTAATTTACTAAATTATTTATAATTAATCTAAATAAAATTTGCAAGAATAAAAATCCATCTTTTACTTTGTGGCATTATTTGTAATTAATCTAAATAAATATAATGAAAACAATCCTACTCAAAACAACAGGATGCAGCGGTATATTACTGTTGTTCAGTGCATTAGCTGCATTTGCCCAAGTGGGCTATCTCAAAGGTGTCGTGAGCGATGCAGCTGGGAAGCCTGCGCCTTTTGTTACCATCCAATTGAAAGAGCTTCAAAAAGGTACCACCTCCAACGAGCAAGGGCAGTTTAGCCTGAGTGCGCCATCGGCTACGTACACGCTGGTGGCTTCGTTTGTAGGCTTCAAAACCTTGGAGCAACGAGTAAAAATCGAAGAGGGCAAGACGCTCAACTTGGCATTAGAGCTCGTAGAAACCGCTGAGCAACTCAAAGAAATTGTAGTAAAAGGCTACCTCAGCGCCAACGAAAAAACCGTGTCGCTGGGTAAGGTGGCCATCCGCCCGATGGACTTGCCGCAGAGCATTGCCCTCGTGGATCGCCAAACGCTTGATAATCAGCTTGCCTTGCGCATGAGCGATGTGCTCATGAACACCAACGGCGTGTATATCATGGGCACAACAGGCGGCTACCAAGAAGAAATTGCCGGGCGAGGCTTTGCCTTCAACAGCAGCAATACCTTCAAAAACGGCGTGCGGTACTTCAACGGCATGATTTCAGAACTGAGTTCGGTAGAGCGAGTTGAGGTGATGAAAGGGAGTTCGGCCATTTTGTTTGGGAACGTAGCCGCTGGGGGGATTTTGAACTTGGTGACCAAAAAACCACAGTTTGGCTTTGGCGGCGAGGTGGACCTGCGGGTGGGGAGCTTTGGCCTGCTCAAACCCAGTTTTGATGTATATGGCGGCATTGGCAAGAGCCAGCGGGTGGCGTTTCGGGTGAATGGCTCCTACGAACAAGCCAATAGTTTTCGGGAAAATGTGAGTTCAAAACGCTATTATGTGAACCCGTCGCTGTTGCTCAAGCTGGGCAACAAAACTGAACTCCTGCTCGAAGCCGACTACCTCAACGACCGCCGCACGCCTGATTTTGGCGTTGGGATTGTCAATTATCAGTTGGTGGACGTGCCACGGGAGCGGTTTTTGGGCGTGACTTGGGGCTATTACCAAGCCGAGCAGCAGTCGGCTACGGCTACCTTGACGCACCGCTTGTCGGAGCAATGGAAAATCAGCGCCACGGGGGCGTATCGCTCTTACAGCACCGATTTGTTTAGCAATACTCGCCCCAACACAGGCGCCCTCATCACCGCCGATGGCACTTGGATTCGTAACATTCAGCGCAGCGAAGTCAGCGAAAACTACTACTTAGGACAGGTTGATTTAACGGGCAAATTCAACACCGGGCAGATTCAACATACTTTCTTGCTGGGTGCCGATACCGACCAGTTCACGACCTTGACTGACGCTTATACCCAGCTGGCTCGCTATGATACGCTCAATATTTTTGGGAACAAAACTTACCAAATCCGCACCGATGTGCCTACGCTCAGCAAGAACACGCTGACCACCTCGCCCGTGAGTCGCTTTGGGGTGTATGTGCAAGATTTGATCAGTATCAATCAGTATATCAAGTTGTTAGCGGGCATCCGTTATACCTATCAGCAAACAGGTAGCGATGTTTATACCTATGCGACCGACAAAACCACCAGCTCGGTTACCTACGGCGATGCCTTTACGCCACGTTTGGGCTTGGTGATTCAGCCCAATCGCAACCACTCGTTTTTTGCGAGTTATGCCAACTCGTTTACGCTCAACACGGGCGTAGATGTGTCGGGCAATGCCCTGCCGCCTTCGATGATTAACCAGTACGAGTTAGGGGTGAAAAACGAATTACTGAAAGGCTTGCTGTCGGTCAACGTAACAGCTTATCGCATCATTAACAGCAACTTAGCACAGATTTCGTTGGCCAATGGCAATACTAATTCCAACATCAGAGAACTGGCTGGTGAGGTGCAAAGCGAAGGCTTGGAGCTGGACGTAGCAGGGCGACCACTGCCCTCGCTTTCGGTACGGGCAGGCTATAGCTACAACGAAACCAAGTACATCAAGAGCAATACATTCATCGAAGGGAGTTTGTTGCTTTACAACCCCAAGCATACGGCCAATGCCAGTGTGTTTTACTCGGTGCCCAACGGCCTGCTCAAGGGCTTGCGGGTGGGCTTGACGAGCCTGTACTTTGGCACTCGCTACGCTGGCCGCTTAACCCGTGTGCAGATAGCCAACGACGCCTATCGTCCTACCGAACTTCCTGCCTATACGCAAGTGGATGCCAGTGCGAGCTATACCATCAAGCAACTGACTCTGCGGGCTAAAGTAGGAAACATTTTCAATGCCCTCAGCTACAACGTCCACGACGACAACAGTGTGAATCCGATTGCTCCTACTAACGTTCAGCTGAATGTTTGTTTGAAGTTTAAATAGTTGGTTATGAGGTAGGGGCGTATGGCATACGCCCTTGCTCGTTATGGGGTGGGCGTATGACGGGCGTATGGGGGGCGTATGGGGGCGTATGGGGGCGTATGATGGGCGTATGATGGGCGTATGACGGGCGTATGGGGGCGTATGATGGGCGTATGACGGGCGTATGACGGGCGTATGCTATACGCCCCTACGGATATGGGTGGTTTTGGTTGTTTGCAGGGGCGTAAGACGGGCGTATGATGGGCGTATGCTATATGCCCCTACGAATATGGGTGGTTTGGGTGGTTTGCAATCAAGCGTATGGGGGGCGTATGACGGGCGTATGATGGGCGTATGCTATACGCCCCTACGACTATGGGTGGTTTGGGTGGTTTACAGAAGATGAATGGACTATTGAGTATATTTTGTAAACACCTGTTTATGAGGGGAAGGAAAAAATAGTTGATTTTACATTTTTACCGTAGTGACGGTCGCCACGGAGTAACACAAAGGTTAAAAATCCACTAAGTTTCACTGAGTTTTAGATGATACAATGTGTTACTCCGTGTATAACTCCATGACACTAGGTGATATTCGGTGCTTATCAAAAGGATTAAACCCTGCTGTGCAGTCACCGTTGAATCCTCTAACGAGAAACCCTCAATGCAATACCTTGTCCAGGAGTTCTTTAACCCATTGTTCGGGGCGTTTGTGGGGTACATCGGGGTCGTATTTGGGTTGCCAATCGGGAAGCTCATAGAGCGAAGCCTTCCCCGACGTATAAAGGCTTAGGTCAGGATTGATTTCTTGCAGCCGGGCAGAAGCGTCCTTACGGTTATACACCAAGCCATCGGTGTACCAAAAACGAAAGGCCGTGATAGCCGGAAAATACGTGTACGTATAGGAACGATACGACGGATTATGAATGTGCAACACAATGGCTTTGGAGCTTGGATATTGCTTATGCCAGCGCTGCAACTCCTTGGCCACCTCCACCGAGCGCCAGGCATTGAACTGCTGTTCTTCAAAATGAGAAGACTCCTTGTAATAATACCCCCTGCGATGCCCTACGGCCAGCTTACCCGGAAAAGCCCCATAGTCAACCGTGACGGTATGTTGCCAGTCGGTACCTACGATTACCACAGGGTTCTCGAATCGTTTTTGTACTAAGGCCTCCATACGGGCTAAGCCGTCGGGAGTACGAAGGGCTGTACTATGCAGCGACTTGGCCAACTGTAGAATAGCCTCTACACCGCCCTCCCGCTGAGGCAGGATGCCTTTGTTGAGATGGTCTAAGGCTTGCTGAATGATGGGTTCTAAAAAGTCGTCGTCTTTGGGGCAATACTCGGCGTTTTTGTCAAAGCAATAATAAGTTTCTTGCAGCAAACGCTCCTTTATATACGTCATTGGATTAGGGATGATTTTTCCAGTGTCCTGAATCAGCGGACGCTCTGGCGGTGCATGACTCCCGATAGTGTCGGGGTCGAAGCCATACATCGGGCTATCCGAACGATTTTTGACAGAAAGATTTTGCTGAAGGGCATTCTTAATAAAAATCCCCAACACAATTAGTACCAGTATAATCATCCAATTACGTTTGCTCATGGGAGGTTGATAGTGGCCAATGGGCTATTGGCACTACAAAATAAACTCCAAACCTAGCAGAAATGCAAGGGCACCGCCCCAAGATTTAGTAAACGGTTGGGGAGTTGCAAGACGCTGCCTATCTTTGATGACAGATTGGAGCCTCATGTACATCTCGCCTGCCATAGCCAACATCCTGATTTTACTTGGCGTCATCCAAGGAAGCATTTTGGCCATCCTCGTGCTGTTTTCTAAGCGTCCCTCCAAACCTACACGCCTGTTTTTGGCGACTTTTCTGCTGATTTTGGTGTACAATGGCATCGAGACACTCAATTGGAGTGCCAAGCTCAATATCGGGTTGTTTGACGTACTAGGCTATACGTTAATTTGGGGCATTGGTCCAAGCTTTTATCTGTACGTTTGCTCATTTGACACCCAACACCCCATACCTTGGCAGAAAGCCAGATGGCATTTTGCTCCCATGGTGGGTAAACTTTTCCTCAATCTGAGCATTGTCGGATGGGCTGTTACCCATCGAGACCTCTCCAAAATAGGTACACCTGCCTTTGATAATAATTGGTTTCTATTTTCAGACATCGCCGAATGGATAAGCGTTCTCTTGGCAAGTACCTATTGCGTATGGGCTTGGCGTAAATTCCAAACCTTACCAGACCAACCAACCACCGAATGGCAAGTGATTAGGCAATGGCTGAAGCGCTTTTTAGTGTTTTTTTCAGGCTTCTGTGCGTTTTGGCTGGTTACGGTCATCCAATTGCAATTTTTTGGTAATTATGCTTCGGCTCACTACTACCCCATCGAAATCGCCTTGGTGTTGGGCATTTATTGGATTGGCTTTGGGAGCTATCACAATACTCGCTTTGTAGCCAACGACTCGCCCAAAATTTCTACCTTTTTGGATGATTTTTCAGAACAAACCATCACCGATTGCCTTGCTACCATCCACCAAGCTATGAGTGATGAACAACTGTATCTAAACCCGACGCTGTCGGTGAGTGACTTGGCCAAGCATATTGGTTTTCCACCCAAACTGATTTCGGCAGTGCTCAACCAGCGCCTTCAGAAGAGTTTCATCGAGTTGGTTAACGAGCACCGAGTAGCCGAAGTACAACGCCGCTTGCTCAGTGCCGATAGTCAGCACTTGACCATCTCAGGCATTGCCCTAGAGTCGGGCTTCAACTCGCAGGCTACTTTTCAGCGGGTCTTTAAAAATATGACCCAGCAAACCCCCAAAGAATTTATCCAAACCATGAAAAATTCATCTCAAAACCCGATTTGAGAAGATTGTTAGGTCGCACTTAGCTTTTTTTGCTTCCAAAAACGCCATGAAAAACCTGCTTTGTGTTGCCTTTTGCTTATTGACCCACCTGCTGTGCGCCCAAACAGACACGCTACAAACTTCGGTGTTGAGTCCACCCCAACTACAAGAAGACTTTAGGTATCTCCGTCGCCTTTTGCAAGAAACACACCCCGGCTTGTATCGGTACACCCCCAAGCCCGTCATGCAAGCTAAGTTAGACAGCGTGGCAGGGCTATTGGGGCAAACGATGCGGTTTTATACGTACTTCAACCTCATAAGCAAACTCATCGCCGACGTTCGCTGTGCGCATACGTTTGCGTTGCCGCTTCGGCAATGGGAGTCCTTTTTCACTACGCAGATTAAGACGTTACCGTTTTTTATGTTTCCAATTGAGAACAAAAGTTATGTGTTGTTTAACTGCACCGCCGACAGCCGCATTAAGCCCGGATTTGAATTGATAAGCATCAATGGAAAGTCCATGGAGCAGATTCGGCAGACGTTGTATCAGCATCATTGGGACGACGGTTATATCCAAACCTCGAAGCAGGTGGCCATGCAAGGCCAATTGTTTGCCCTTTTTTACTACCTGTTCTGCGAACAACCCGATACTTTTCGCTTAGTTTTTAGGGACTTAACAGGAGAACTCGTGACAATAGAAACAGCGGCTTCTCCCTACAAAGACTGGATTCAGTACCTGAAAAAAAATCCTGTCAACAAGCAAATGAATGCCTGGTACAATCGGAAACGTCAGAAACATCCTTGGCGATTGACGTTTCTGAACGATGTGCCTTCTACTGGCTACTTACGGATTGATTCGTTCGGCGGCGAAGGGGCTCGCAATAGCGACGAAGCTAAAGTCAAGTTTCAAGCCTATATGGACAAGTTTATGGCTACGCTTGCCAAGAAAAAGACCCAGCACCTGATTGTGGATGTGCGTGACAACAACGGAGGTTGGGACGTACAAGGTTCCGAATTATTGACGTATTTGATGAAGTCTGACAGCGCCGTTCAGTATTATCGTCGTCAACATACCATAACAGACAGTTCGGAGTTTTTGAAATACTCAGATTTATCAGAAAATGATTTGAAAAACCTCAAAAAAGAGCTTCGACCCGAAACAGACGGCACTTTTACGCTCATTGACGAGAACGGTAAGGACTTCTCCAAAGAAATGCCCAAACCCAATCGGTTTCGGGGCAAGGTGTATATTCTGATGAATGGGCGTAGTTTTTCGACCACTTCTGAATTTACCGCTGTGGCGCACAGCAATCAAGTAGGTACGTTTATTGGCGAGGAGTCAGGCGGTGCGTACGATGGCGGCAACGGAGCCAGCTTTATTCACCTGTCCTTGCCTCATTCCAAAATCTACATCGGTACACCCCTCGTGTATTACCAAAACAACGTAAAACCCCTTCAAAAGGGAAGAGGTACGCTGCCTGATTATTCGGTCAGCATCACGGTCAACGACGTGCTTACCCACCAAGACCCTACGTGGTGTTGGTCAAAAAACTGATTTCGGAAGGCAAGCCCTGACCGTTTACTCAATCAAGCCCACCGACTGTTGGATTTGCCGAAGATTCTCACTCATTTTGGGCTGGGTAAGAGAATCTTTTTTAATTCAGGAAATGCTATTTGGGCATTGAAAAAAGTAGAATAACTGCGAACCCAATGGCGGCAAGAAGCAGGTCAGTGGACGGTCTATTTTTGAAACTACTTCACCACCCTCCGAAATTCGCAACGATTCTATATTACCAATTATTTATGAATAAAATGCTGAAAATCATCCTGATAGCCTTGGCTGTTTTTCTGGTCTTAGGCTACTTTTTTGTTCAATGGGCCAACCGCCCCGACAACGTAGAGGCATTGCTCAAAAAGCGAGAGGAAGACCGTAAACAAGCCGTGGCTGATAGCCTCAAAGCGATTCAACAGAAAAAACAACAAGAGGCCGAAGCGCAAGTGGCTGCTCAACACGAAGCCGAAATTCAACGAAAAACAGAGACTGATTTACGCCTTTGGATAGACGAGACATTTGCCAATAATCGGTTGATGATGTTAGAAGACCAACAGGCCAATTCGGTCAAACTAAAAGACAATGCTCTTACATTCAGCACTTTAGTTTATAAGAAGTCCTCGTATGGGTACGCCATAGCCTTGTCCAAGGAAGAAGTGGACAATTTTGTAGCCGAAGCCGAAGTCGAAATTTCGGGCGACGAACTCAGTATGGGCATCGTGTTTAATCACCACAAAACGGGCAAAAAAGACTTTGCTGGTCATGAATATACCGCCGGCGACTACGTGTATAGCGGCTTGCAATACCTCAACGTTAATCTGGATGGCGATGCCTCCAATAAGCGCTTGATTAGTCTCAAAGAAATGCTGACTTTTAAGAGTGTACCGAAGCAATTGATTCGAGTAGAGAAAAAAGGCAAGCACCTGACGGTGAGTATCAACGGGCAAAAAATGTGGGAAGATCAAAACGCTACTTATAGTGCAGCAAAGGGAAAAATTGGACTATACATCCGCACCGCCAACAGCGGCGACTGGAACGAAAGCGTCATCGGTACGTTCAAGCGCTTTAGGGTTTGGAAGTGGGATTAAATACATTGAAGCTGTTTAAACTTTTTATTTTTTGTGTAAGACGAGTCATTTTTTAACACAAAGTACACAAAGAAATTTACACGAAGACCACAAAGAGAGAGAGCTAGTTTGCGTTTTGTGTACGTTGTGCCTAAGCTTTGGGTGCTTTGTGTTTAATTTGAAAAGTTTAAACAGGCTCATTATTAATTTGAGAATTTGAAAATGAGGTTTACTTTTCGTATTTTCAATTATTTAATCTGTTTAAAAAACTTAGTTTACAGTGTAACTAAGATTAAAAAATGCCCATCGTTTGATTGATTACAGCAACTGCTGATACAACTGGAAGTTTTCGTCATCAAAACAACAAAAAGTAACCTGCTCGATGTCAGGATGTTGTACCAAAAAAGCAGCAACAGCCTTCACTGCAATTTCGGCAGCGGCGGCTTTAGGATAGCCGTAGATGCCTGTGCTGATATTGGGAAAGGCCACCGTTTTCAAGCCGTGCTCAAGAGCTAACTTTAATGAATTTTCATAACAACTGGCCAAAAGCTGTGCTTCCTGATGGGTGCCGCCATTCCAAACGGGGCCTACCGTGTGAATCACGTAGCGAGCCAAAAGCTGCCCCGCCTTGGTAATGACCGCCTGACCTGTAGGACAGCCCCCCTGCCGATTCCTGATGCGGACACACTCTTCGAGCAGCTCAGGGCCAGCAGCCCGATGGATAGCCCCATCCACGCCTCCCCCCCCCAGTAACGAACTGTTTGCTGCATTGACAATGGCATCTACCGATAAGCGAGTAATATCTACTTGAATAACAGCGAGTTTGTTCATGGTTGGTTTATAAGAACACAGCAAAGGTATAGAAGTTTTAGCAAATACACGATGCGTTGAAAAACTGGCAATTACTAAAACCTCGACAAAGAACGCAATAAACAGTAAATGGACAATGTTTGCGATGTTGACACTTCATTTTTTGCAAACTTCGCTTATTTTTGGAGTATGAAAGCAATGGGTCCACGAGAGCGAATTTTAGAAACAGCCGCTCGGTTGTTTTATGAGCAAGGCTACAATAGCACGGGCATTAACCAGATTCTGGCCGAAGCCAAGGTGGCCAAGGCGAGCCTGTACCAACATTTTAGCTCCAAAGACGACCTAGGCGTCACCTACTTACAACAAGCCCGTGAGCGCTGGTTTCCGAAGTTTCAGGGCTTTGTCGAACAACACAATACTCCCAAAGAACAACTCTTGGCCTGTTTCGATTTCATGGCGCAAAGCATGAGCCAAGGGGGTTTCAAAGGCTGTCGTTTCATCAACGTCTTGGTCGAAGTAGGGGATAGTAGCCCCATGATGCGGGCGCAGGTGGTAGCGCACAAAACAAAACTACGGTCTTATTTGGCCAACTTGATAAAACCCTTAGCGCCACCGTTGCAGGTGGAGTTATGGACTAACCACATCTATTTACTTTTTGAAGGAGCCATTGTAGAAAGCAAAATCTACCAAAACGACTGGCCTTTGCAGTCGGCCAAGTTGATTGTAAGCAGTTTATTATCAGAGGAGTAATGTTATCTGAATAATTTTACTAGCGATTCCATCACTTGGAGTGATGGAATCGCTGAATCGAATCGCTTTCGAAAAAAGACAGTATTGTACTAAGCTCTATTATTGACTATTCTTCTTCTTGCGCTACTGCTTGATTGTACTGCTCCAAACATTTCTCAAAAACTTGACCTTGTGTATGCACACAATCACAAAACTGCCTACAAGCGGCAGGGTGAGGGCTGCTGGCGCATTGATGTTGGCAGTCAGGCAAGGTATTGCGAGGCATAATGGTGTATAGGTGCGTAACTGCCAGCACCACCGCCACAACGGTAGCAGCCACTCCGGCAAAGAAAAGCGTTGGAAAGCGATTGCTGGGAACTACTGGTTCAAGCGGAGTAACCGCCGGACGATAAAAAGGAAATAGGTATTTGAGTTTGTCATAGTCCCAACAAAGCAAGTACAAATTGGCCAGCACCATCAAGGGCGACGATACCAGCGAGCCATCAAAACGCACCGCCAACGACAGCACACAAATATTCAAAATAACAGGAAAATAGATGACTGCCCCAAGCGTGGCAGTGCGAGGAATAAGTAGCAACACAGCGGCTGTCATTTGTATCACGCCAATAAAAGGATAGTAAAAACTGGTATGAAACAGCGCTTCTAAGTAATGCCCCATCGGGTGATTGTTGGATAAGGACGTAAACCGCTCTCCAGCAATCTTGACAAACCCCGAAGGAATAAACCCCGCCGCCAATGCAATCCGATTAAAAACAGTAAAATACCGCAGCCAACGATTGGCCTTCACGTGGGCATGGAGTTGCTCCAGTTGAGACGAAAAATACATAGACTTACAATGTAAAGTTGGCGCAAATCTACAAAGAACTTTGAAAAACAAAGTAAAATAATCCTAAAAGTTTTTGAACTGTATCCCACCTATCAATCAACCCGTTTTTACTTTCAGCAGCCCGATTTCTATGCTTCAAGCAAAGCAGGCGTAATCTCGGATTTAGCCCCTCTAGAAAGTACAGAATAATTTGGCTTTTTGAAAACCATTTTTTAGATTTGTTTAAGTGTTACAAACACTCAATGACACAACAAATACGACTGAAAAAGTGTGATACTATCTTGGTAAAAGCCAAGTAATCTTCACAACGTACAACATCTCAAGTGCAACACAATCTTGACAAAAGCTAAAACAATACAAAAAGTACGTCGAAACTTTCGTATAACTGGAGAGTTAGCGGCAAGCCTAAAAAGGCATCTGAAACCCTTATTTATGTAAATGATTTGCATATTTCGGTATAAAATTACGGTATTGCGATTTTTTTATTCTTATATTTGCAACCCAATTACAAAATAGACTCAAAAAATGATAGTCAACTTTAGTGTTCAAAATTTTGGCTCAATAAAAGACAAACAAACATTATCTTTCGAGGCTGACAAGTCCCAACACCTAGAGGACTATTTTATTATAAATTCTATCAATGGTCTACGACTTTTAAAGCTTGGACTTATATATGGTGCAAACGCTTCAGGAAAAACTAGTGTTTTGAATGCACTTGACTTTTTAAGAGACTTAGTTCTTGAGCCAGAAATTAAAAAAACGGGTGAATTAAACTTCAATCCTTTTCTGTTTGACCAGACAACTCCCAATTCACCATCAATATTATCAATTGAGTTCATTCAAAATGAAACTAAATATTTCTATGAAATTGTATTCAGCAAAAAGGCTATTTTAAAAGAAGAACTAATAAATTATAACCCAATAAAAGCTTCAGTTTTTAAACGCACAACTGACTTAGAAAAACAGTTTTCAGAGATTAAGTTTGGAGGCAAAATAACAATAGACAAATCGTTTAAAAAAACTTTAGAATCAAATACACTATGGAATAATTCCGTTCTAGGAGGGTTTCTGAAAACCAATATTGAAATCAAAGAACTTAAAGAAGTAACTGATTGGTTTTCTAATTATTTAAAACCAATTGTTCATACTACCACAGAATTAGATGGCTATGTTACATCAGAAATTGAATCTTCTGATATTAACAAAAAAGATGTTGTTTCTATTCTCAAAAAAGCCGACTTCAATATTTCAGATATAATTATTAATAAGAAAGAAGAAGATATTCCTGATGGACTGATAGACTTTCTTGAGAAAAAAGTTAAAGCACCCGCAGAAAAAGTTAATGAACTTAAAAAGAAAGGTAAAATAACTTCATTGGACATAGAATTAGAACATACTGTAAATGGAAGCAAATACAATTTACCTTTTGAATTTGAATCACAAGGAACTCAAAGATATTATGGATTTGCAGGTTTACTAAGTTTATTAATCAGAGGTTCTATTTCAATCCCTATTGACGAACTTGAGTCTTCGTTGCATCCCGACCTTTTTACACATTTTCTTTTATCATTTTTGATTAATTCAAAAAAATCTCAACTAATAGCTACTACTCACAATAGAGAGATATTAAATAATAAAGACATTTTCAGAAACGATTCAATTTGGTTTACAAATAAGAATGAGAGTTGTGCAACCGAATTATATTCTCTTTCAGATTTTGACAGTTCTGTTATTAGAGATACTAGCAATGTATATAATGCATATAAAATTGGTAAACTTGGTGGCGTTCCTAATTTAGGAGATTACTACATTGATTTAGATAATGAGAACTAAAAGACAAATACCATTTAAAGGTAAACCGAGGTTTGCTATTGTTATTGATGGCGAAACCGAATTTTGGTATTTGCAAATGATAAAAAGAAATGAAAGGCAGATTAAAGTAGATATAAAACCAGAAATCCCTCAAAAGAAAAAATTATCAGACCAATATTCAAAAGTTCTTGAATTATCAAAAAGCTACGACAAGGTATACTGGATAATTGACTTAGATGTAATTTTGAGCGAATCTTTGTTAGTTAAAAAAGGGAATATAAAAGCAATTGATGCTTTAAATCAATATAAAGCAGTTATTGAAAATAAGCACAAGAATGTAATTGTAGTAATAAATCAACCTTGTCTTGAATTTTGGTTTTTAATTCACTTTGAATTAACTGCACAGCAATTTTCAAACTGTGAAGAAGCAGGAAAAAAGCTAAAGAAACATCTAACAGATTATACAAAGACAGAAAAATATTTCACCAAACAAGACAACGATATTTACCTGAAGTTAAAACCGTTTTTAAAAACGGCCATAGCTAATTCAAAAACCTTATCTGCTTTCGATAATGAAAATCTCAGCAAAGGAGTAAGCGAAATGTTTAAGCTTTTTGAAGATATGGGGTTAAGCTAAATAAGGCCTACTGCTAACACACGTAACTGTTGCACAACTAGCGAAAAGTGTCATGGCAGACCTTCATAACTGATTTCTAACAGGAGGGAGCTTTGGTATGGCCAACCTGTGTTGAAAATTTAGAACCCTTCTTGTCGAAGTTATAGAAGCCGTTTTGCTCCATTTTTGCCCATACAAACAGACTTCTTCACTTATTGACACCGCTTGCGCTACAATCTGAACCCTTTTATGCTCAAATCACAAATACTTCTGCAAGTTGTAGCTCAGCGCTGCCATCAGTACGTGCTTGTTGGCCTGTGACATCCCTCTAGTGTTTACCCGCCTCCTATTCATAACATTAATCAAGGTCCCCAGCACTAAGAAGGTGGAGTATGGCTTTGCTTAATCTACCACCAGCGGCGGTAAATCTTTAGTTTTATTGCTGTTGTACTTCTGTACCGGCTTGGCGTTTTTCATTCTGGCTTTTTGTTTTTATCTTGATACTCAGTTTTTCAGTTGGGCTTTGGTTCAGGGCCTGAGATGTTCAGCCTCCACCATGCCCCAATGGGTAGGGAGCTTTAGAGCAATCGGAACGTATAGAAGTGTTAACAGAACAACAACTCGAAAAAAGACTATGAAGAGCCAATTAGTGTACTTGAACATGTTGATTGGGATATCAGTATTGACTACAATCTTTCACACATTGATATTAGTAAGAGTCATTCCCTTTGAAATCACTTGGGGTGGAAGATTAAAAACAGTTGAAGAAATGTATGTTTTTGAAGCTCTTTCTATTTTGATAACTTTTTTTTTCATCTTTGTTCTTTTACAAAAAGGGGAATATATACCTTACTTTTTTGGGAAAAAATCAGTAAGCATAGTCTTATGGGTTTTCTTTGTCATTTTTATACTGAATACTATTGGGAATGTATTTGCCGAAACTAATTTTGAAAAATATTTCTCAATCATTACTCTGGCTAACTCTATCTTAATTTGGGTAGTCAATAAAACAACAACCAA
This sequence comes from Spirosomataceae bacterium, assembly GCA_046329195.1. Lineage (GTDB taxonomy): Bacteria > Bacteroidota > Bacteroidia > Cytophagales > Spirosomataceae > JAXLVB01. The sequence continues at coordinate 134,489 of JAXLVB010000003.1, forward strand.
ATAATAAATAAATTTCTTGTGTCGAGGGTTCACATGACAGGTCAAAAGGAACTTTCTTTAAGTGCTTAAATTAGCTGCTATCTCTGTTTTTTCGAGGTCATAACCTCACTGATTTTCAGCAGTCTAGTTTGATAAAAAAACGGTAACTAAGGAATCAGAACTTGCTTTTCTGTGTATTCTTCGCTAATTAGTGGCTTCAATCTAACCCATCGCCTATTTTGAATGGCGCCTTGCCCTCTTAACACAATGAAGTACCTGTATTTGCTTATTTGTTGTAGTGTTGTTACGCTTAGTCAGGCTCAACTCCGCTTAGAAAAAAAGGTTTTTCGAGCGGGCATTAGCTTGGTCGAAACCAGCAGTCCACTTGCCCTGACGGGCGAGCAGCCCTTGGGCACTCAGACCCTAAAGCCTGTCCTAAACTTGGGTTTTGCCGGAGATTTTAAGTTGTCCACTAATATTCATCTACACATAGGCGCTCAGTATCAGCCCCGTGGGTATTCGTACAGCTACACCCCTACCGACAGTACCTATACCAAAACGAACCTGTCGCTGCATTACCTGGACGTGCCTGTGAGCTTGGTACTTACGGCAGGTGGCAAAAAAGCTCGAGTCAAGCCCTATCTCGAAGCGGGCGTGTATGCAGGCATGGGTATTTATGGTCGCAATATCCAGCAAAACAAAATGGTCAATCCCAAAACCAAACGAGCCGACAGCACCTTCACGACCAGTACGGTAGTGTTTGGAGAATCACTCAGTCGCTTCGACTACGGCGTGAACCTATCGGTGGGCATCCAGACCCGCATGGTTCAATTTGGGGCTCGCTACAGCATGGGACTCAACGATATTTCGATGCAAAAAAGCGTGGCTATTCGTAACCGGGTGTTTGGCGTATTTTTGAATATCTTGTTTGATGATATGTTCTGACAGACTACTTGTAGCGTGATAGAAGGGTCTTTTATCCCCACCAAAACCTCAACAGATTCGGAACTCTGCTGAGGTTTTTGTTTTTTTGCAGTCAAATTATCCAAAGGAGCAGGTATCCTTGGCGTGTTCCAACTTTCATTGTGATGAATATTCCCGAACTGTTTGATGCGTTTAATCGCCTTAAAGTCTTGATTATCGGCGATATTATGGTTGATTCGTATGTGTGGGGCAAAGTCGAACGCATCTCGCCCGAAGCACCTGTACCCGTTGTGGTAGCCCAACGTCGTGAGATACGGCTGGGTGGTGCAGGCAACGTGGTAGTCAACGTGCAGGCACTCGGAGCCGAAGCCATCATTTGTTCGGTTATTGGTCAGGACTCGTATGGCGAACAACTCCTCAACCTACTCAAAGACAGCAACTTAAGCACCGACGGCATTGTACAGTCTGCTACTCGGAGCACCACGGTCAAAGAACGTATCATTGCGAGTTCGCAGCAGGTAGTACGGGTAGATACCGAGACCGATACTGCCATCAACGAAGTCGAACGGGAGGCGCTACTCCAGCGAGTTCGTGAAATCATCCGCCGCTGCGATGTGGTTATTTTCCAAGATTACGACAAGGGCGTATTGGGTAAAGAAATCATTGCTGAAATAACCGAACTGGCCAATTTCCACGAAATTCCGACGGTGGTGGACCCTAAGAAACGTAATTTTTTACACTACCACCACGCTACGCTGTTTAAGCCCAACTTGAAAGAACTCAAAGAAGGTCTGAACGTGGCCTTTAATGTCAATAATCCAACTGAATTAGAAAATGCCGCTACCCTGCTCAAGCAACAGCTCCACTTGGGTGGCACCTTGATAACTCTCTCTGAACGAGGTGTTTATATTGACTTTAACAACGAAAAACATCACCTCCCGGCTCACATTCGCCAGATTTCGGACGTGTCAGGCGCAGGTGATACCGTCATTAGTGTGGCGGCTTGTTGTGTAGCGCTCAAGCTATCGCCCAAGCTCATTGCGGGGCTTTCTAACTTAGGTGGCGGCTTGGTGTGCGAGTCGGTGGGGGTAGTGCCTATTGATAAGCAGCGCCTTCAGGCCGAGGCACAAAAAGAATTTGGGGTGCTTTAATGCGCAATTGTGTCGGCAAAAATGCCAGCGTTGTCCTGCCCTCCAACGATACTATTGAACCTTACTAGAGTTTTTGAAGTTTTTTCATTAACTATGCATAAAAAATAGGCAAGTGAAGGCATTATTAAGCATACTGTTTAGTTTTTCCATCTTGTTTGAGAGCTTACTCCCAAACCAAGGAATGCTAAGCATTTTGCAATCGCCAGAAGTATATCAGCACTATCGCCAGCATTTGCAAGAAACCAACGGCAAAATTCGCTTTTGGGAGTTCTTGGAAATGCACTATTTTTCGGATTCAAACCATAAAAAGAACCCTAACCACACGCATCACCTCCCTACGATTGATGCCTCTTCGGTGATGAGTTTGTTTGTACATCCGCCGTTCTCGATTTCACTTACGCCCAAAAAACTCAGCTTTGTTGAGCCTCAGTCTATTTTTAGTTGGCTCAATTTCTACAAATTTGTCTCGGCTCGCTCGCTGCTGATGCCCCCTCGATACTAATTTTCTAAACACCAAGGGATTAGTCTGCCTTTTCGACTCCGGTCGGATAGCTTCTGATTTTCTATAGGTGGCTTCTCTGTTTCTACACGGCACCTCGCTAGTCGTGTTCTTTTCTTTGATTCATTCTTTTCCCGTTTCTATTTGTACTCATGATAGATTCGCTTATTCTATTTTCGATTCGTAACAAACTTATCGTTGGGTTATTCGTATTGGTATTGGTTAGCTGGGGTGGGTATTCGCTCTCGCAGTTGCCTGTAGATGCCGTGCCGGATATTACTACCAATCAGATTCAGATTCTGACTCAGTCGCCTACATTGGCGGCTCAAGAGGTCGAACAGTTTGTTACCACTCCACTCGAATTGGCTATGGCCAACATCCCCGATGTAGTGGAGTTTCGGTCCGTTTCTAAGCAAGGATTATCGGTCATTACCATCGTTTTTAAAGACGAAGCCGACATCCTGCGAGCCAAGCAATGGGTGGCCGAACAAATCAAAAGCGTGGAATCTGCTATTCCGCCCGAATTCGGAGCGCCAGGTATAGCCCCTCTTACTACGGGCTTGGGCGAGATTTACCAGTACACCCTTGTTCCTAAAAAAGGCTACGAGCATCGCTACAACCTGATGCAGCTGCGCACTATCCAAGACTGGATTGTGAAGCGGCAGTTGGCAGGGATTCCGGGCGTTATCGAAATCAGTAGTTTTGGAGGCTTTGTCAAGCAGTACGAAGTCAGTGTTAATCCCGAACGCCTACGGGCGATGGGTGTCACCATCACGGAGTTGTTTGATGCCTTAGCCCAAAACAATGGTAACACGGGCGGTAGCTACATCGAAAAATCGGACCAAGCCTTTTTTATTCGAGGTGAAGGAACGGTCAAGCAAATCGGTGATATTGAGCAGATTGTCATCCGAAACCGAAATGGAATCCCACTCTTGGTCAAAGATGTAGCCACTGTCAAATTCGGCACGGCCAACCGCTTTGGGGCGCTCACCCGCAACGGCGAGAACGAATGTGTGGGCGGCATCGTGCTGATGCTCAAAGGTGCCAACTCGGCCGAAACCGTGAATCGGGTAAAAGAACGAGTGGCTCGTATTCAAAAAAACCTTCCTGAAGGCATTGAAATTCAGCCTTTTATTGAGCGAACCAAACTCATCAACAAAACCATCACCACCGTTACCGAGAATTTGATTCTGGGGGGACTCATCGTCGTATTTGTACTCGTTTTGTTGATGGGTAGTTTGCGGGCGGGGCTCATTGCTGCCTCAGTAATTCCGTTGGCGATGCTCTTCACCATTGGTATGATGACCACGTTTGGGATTTCGGCCAACCTCATGTCGCTTGGTGCCATTGACTTTGGCGTGATTGTGGACGGTGCCGTTATCATTGTCGAGGCTCTTGTGCACCGCTTTCAGGTCTGGTCCGAACAAAATCGCAAAGACGAGGTCGAAACTCAGGCAGAAGTGGATAGCTTGGTATATCAAACGGCCTCTACTATACGTCAATCGGCAGCCTTTGGCGAAATTATCATTCTGATTGTGTATCTACCCATTTTGTCGCTGGTTGGTATCGAGGGTAAGATGTTCCGCCCTATGGCACTCACCGTTGGCTTTGCTATTTTGGGTGCCTTTGTACTTTCGCTGACCTATGTACCTATGATTTCGTCGGTGTTTTTGGGTAAAAAACTCAACGCTCACCTCAAGATTTCAGAACAGATTCTTCATGGCCTCTATCGTGTCTATGAGCCAGCTATGCGCTGGGCTTGGCGTTGGCAAAAGACCACCATCGCCGTATCAGTAGTATTGTTTACAGCCAGTTTATTAGTATTTGGTCAGCTTGGCGGGGAGTTCATCCCTACCCTCGACGAAGGTGACTTAGCCATTGACCTCCGCACACCGCCCGGCACCTCGCTCAGCAAAACGGTAGAAGAAATCCTCAAAGCTCAAAAATCGCTACGCCAGCATTTTCCCGAAATCCAGCAGATTGTAGGCCGCATTGGAGCCTCCGAGATTCCGACTGACCCCATGCCTATCGAAATGACGGACCAAATGATAAACATGAAGGATATTTCGGAATGGAAAAACGCTAAGAATCGAGATGAAATGTCAGAGAAAATGACAGAGGTTATTGATAAAGAAGTACCCGGTCTGTCGGTTGAGTTTACACAACCCATTCAGATGCGCTTCAACGAGATGATTACAGGTGTGCGCTCTGATGTAGTGGTCAAGATTTACGGCAACGACCTAGATATCCTCTTTGAACGTGCCAATGCCTGTGTACCACATATCAATCAGGTGGAGGGTGTAGCCAGTGTGCGAGTAGAACAACTGGTGGGGCTTCCGCAGATCAGTATTCAGTATAATCGAGGCAAAATTGCTGCTTATGGTTTGCGCATTGCAGACCTCAATCGCCTAGTGAGGGCAGCCTTTGCAGGCGAAACGGCAGGTACTGTTTTTGAGGCCGAACGCCGCTTCGATTTGGTGGTTCGCTTGGACTCGACCTATCGTAAAGACATTGAGAACGTACGTCAGCTACAAATACCACTCGCTACTGGCGGGGGTGTACCCTTTTCGGAAGTAGCTGATATTCAATACAAAGCTGCGCCAGCTCAGATTTCGCACGATGACTCTCGTCGCCGTATCACCATCGGAATTGGTGTACGAGGGCGTGACGTCGAAAGCATCGTAAACGACATCCAGAAAGTGATTCAGAAAAATGTCAAATTGCCCGCAGGGTACTATTTTACCTACGGTGGGGCGTTTGAGAATCTTCAAAAAGCTAAAGAGCGCCTGTCGGTGGCTGTGCCTCTTGCCCTGCTACTCATTTTCATTTTGCTGTATTTTACGTTCAGTTCTCTTACCGAAGCCCTCCTCATTTTTTCAGCCGTGCCGCTCTCAGCCATCGGTGGTGTGTTGGCGCTGTGGGCACGAGATATGCCGTTTAGTATCTCGGCGGGGGTGGGCTTTATAGCCTTGTTTGGGGTGGCGGTCTTAAATGGTATCGTGTTGATTTCATACCTCAATCAGCTTGAAAAAGAAGGCGTTACCGACCTCAAAGAACGGGTATTCAGAGCGGTACAAGTTCGCTTCCGTCCAGTTGTGATGACGGCTACGGTGGCCTCGCTTGGGTTCTTGCCCATGGCTATCTCCAGTTCTGGTGGAGCCGAAGTACAGCGTCCTTTAGCTACCGTCGTTATTGGAGGGATTCTATCAGCTACGCTGCTCACGTTAGTGGTATTACCCGTGCTTTACGCCCTGATTCATCGTCGGAAAGCAATTAAGGGTGGGCCAACGTTGACAATCGTCACCCTGCTGCTACTGGCTAGCATGAGTGTTCAAGCGCAGCCCCCTATTTCGCTCAAGCAAGCTATTGACATCGCCGTACAGCGAAATGGGAATCTCAAAAGTACTCAACTAGAAATCAACAGTCAGCGAAGTTTACTCCCAACGGCCTACGAACTCCCCAAGGCATCGTTTGACCTTCAGCTGGGCCAAACCCAAGCCCAACCAGCCGACTACACGCTAATGGGTATGCAGGCGTTTTCGCCAACTTCGGTGTATCGAACCCAAGAAAAATACCTTCAAGGGCAACTATTAGTAACCGAAAAGCGACTGGGACTGGAACGTAACGAATTGATTGGCAGCGTAAAACAGCAATATTACCAACTCCTGTACTTGTACCAACTGAGGCAACTGCTCCGTTCGCAAGATACGCTGTATTTCAATGCCCTCAAGGCTGCTCGCTTGCGCTACCAAACTGGCGAAACCAACCGGCTCGAAGAAGTCTCAGCCGATACTCGCTGGCAGCAAATCCGTAATCGCCTTGCTCTTACGCAAACCGACCTCCAATTGGCTCAGCGCAGCTTGCAGCGTTTTTTGTTTACGAAAGAGACCATCGGTATTGATACCACTGTCTCGTTGCTTCGGTCGGCACCAGGCGTGTTGTTGGCAGACTCTATTTCGGAGCAAAATCCCTTGTTGAGTTTACTCAAACAACAAACACAAACCCTCCGCCTCCAAACCGATGTAGCCCGCTCCCAACTCAAACCTGACTGGCGAGTAGGAGTAGCCAATCAGTCCATCGAAAAACGGGCAGGTTATGCCTACGTGATGGCAGGGCTGAGTATCCCGATTTTTACAAAAGGGCAAAAAGCTCGCATCGAAGCCAGTAAAATCAACGAGCAATTGGGTGAAAATCAATACCAAACGGCCAGTTTTCAGCTTGAAAACGAAGTGGCTACGTTGCGCTTGGAGTTAGATAAACTCAGTGCTTCGCTGCGCTACTACACGCAGTCGGCCTTGCCCCAAACGGAGGTGCTTTCGCAAACAGCATGGAAAAGCTTCAAAGCTGGCGATATTGATTACGTGACGTTTTTCCAAAACGTGCAACAAGTAGCCCAGATTCGAGAAGACTATTTGCGAACTCAACTCAGTTTTTCGCTCACCGTCATTGCCTTAGAAAAACTCTTGGGCGTTGAGTAAGCAAAGGTCCTAACTTTTTTCTCAGCTATAGAAAGGGCTTTGAAATTGACCTATTTTCAAGACGTTCCACTTCTTTGAGAAGTGGAACGTCTAACACCAGATACCTCGATGGATTATTCCAGATTATTAAAAGTATTTAACCGATAATGTACTCATGAAAAAATACCTTTTTCTCGGTTTGTTAGCATTGATGGCCTGCCAGACACAGCAAACCGATAGCACGGAGGCAGAAGCATCTACAACTGAAATCACCTTAACAGCCGAGCAAGAAAAATCCTTTGCGATTCAGGTAGGGGGTGTAGAAACCCAGACTGTCAACGAAACCATCAAGGTGAATGGCACAGTAGAAGCCCCTCCTCAAAACTTGGCCTCGGTGAGTTTTCCAATCAGCGGGTTTATCAAAAACGTACAGGTTTTGGTTGGCTCCTACGTGAAGCAAGGGCAAGCGCTGGCTACTATCCAAAGCATGGAGTTGGTGCAATTACAGCAAGATTATTTACAGACCTTAAGCCAACTCAAACTGCAAGAGCAAGAACTGGCTCGTCAACGTACACTTAATAATGAAGATGTCGGCACCAAACGTCGCTTACAAGAAGCAGAGGCTGCGTTTTCGAGCTCTAAAGCGCTATTAAATGCCCTCGAAATCAAACTCAAAATGCTTGGTTTGGCACCTGAAACCCTCCAAAAAGGCACAATGGTGTCTGAAATCAGCCTCAAAGCACCCATCAGTGGGTCGGTGCATGGGATTGCTGTCAATGTAGGCAAGACCTTTGCTCCTACCGATGTACTGTTTGAAATCATCAGTCCCGACCACGTTCATCTGATGCTTAAAGTATATGAAAAAGACGCTAACAAGGTTAAAATCGGACTGCCTTTCACAGTAGAAGCCGCTGGTCAGCAACTGAGTGGCAACATCTACTTGGTCGGTAAAATGTTTGAAAACAGCGAGCGAGCCATTCAGGTATTTGGAAAACTCAGCCACCCAGCCGACGAACGGCAACTCACTCCAGGGCAATATGTGACGGCCCAACTGCAAACCCAAACTCGCATGGCTCAGGTGTTGCCCGATGCTGCGGTGGTGCGTGAAGGCGAACTGTCGTCTGTTTTTATTGAAGAAAAAGCCCATACATTCCGCAAAGTACCTGTGCGTTTGGGCGTGGAGACCAACGGCATGGTTGAAGTGCTATCTGAAACCGACTTGACTCATGCCAAAATTGTACGAGTAGGAGCCAAGCTGTTGTCTGCCGAACTCAGCAAGGGCATCGACATGGAAGAATAACCCAATAGGCTATTCTTTGTCGCCGCCGCCTACTTCTTCTTGCCCTTCGAGTGGTTCTTTCAAGAAGCAAGCGGCTTTTTCGGGAAACACAATCGCTTGGAGGCGACTCAAGTGCGCCATATAACGATTGGCAATATTGCTCAAAATGATGATACTACTTTGATCAGGTCGGTGGTGTAGGTAATAGTTTTTGAACCCATGCCACCAGCCTGTATGAAAGGTAAGTCGCTCGCCATCAGGCAATAGCTGCAAGCGCCAGCCCATTCCATAGTTTTTGGTAATCAGATTACGGTCGTTGTGAGCAGGCACAAAAGCCGAGGCTAGGGTACTTTGTTTCACTAACTTTTCGGTGTAAAGGGCTTCGTCCCACTTTTGGATGTCTTCTACCGTCGAATAGATACTTTTGTCGCCGACGACGCTGTCTAAATAGTCTAAGCGTAACGAACGCCGCCCAGCCGTGTAGCCAGTGGCCGCCTGCATCATTTGAGGTGTATTGGTTCCGTCAAAAATAAAGGTATGGTTCATGCCCAAAGGCTTGAAAATCTGCTCGTCCATGTACTGACGGAACGGTTTTCCCGATAGTTTTTCGACCAAATATGCCAGCAACACATAATTAGTGTTGTTGTAGTTGAACTTCCGATTGGCCAGATAGTAAGGCCGTGGCTTGTACTGGATTAGCTTTTCAACTACCTCACGATTAGACAACGGGCGGGCGTGGTCGTATTGTTTTTCGAGCGAGTACTGGTAATTGGGCAACCCAGATCGGTGGGTCAGCAACGACCGAATGGTAATGGCACTGTCGTAGGGGAAATTCGGGACAAACCGATAAACGGGGTCATCTATACGCAAGAGACCTTTCTCGATAAGTTGGAAGATAGCAACTGCTGTAAACTGCTTTGACACCGAGGCCAACTGAAAAGGAGTACTCAGCGTAAGGGTATCCCGGGTGGTGATGGTTTTGTACCCAAAGGCTCCTCGATAAATCACGTGCCCAAACTTGCTTATCAATACATTGCCATTGAAGCCGTATTTCTGATTAAGCGCCCGAAAAAAGGTATCAATCCGAAACGCCAATTTGGCCGAATCGGTTTGGTTAAACAATCGTCGGATGCTGTCGTTGGCAACTGCCAAGCGGTCGTTTCCATGCTTGGCTTCCGACGTTTGAGTACATGCACTGAACAGGGCAAAATGACCCATCAGTAAGGTGATAATCAATAATTTTTTCAAAACTCCCCCCTTTTTTCTTACTTTTTAACCTGCCCAAAAGCCGAAGTGGCGGTTCGGCTGTGTTTTCATTAACAACAAACATAGCGAAAAAACGGGTTTTATGCTTGACTTAGTACCGACAATACCCATAAAAATTGCAGCTTCTACCTCATCTTTTGAGCATAGTCCAATTACCTATTAGAAAAACACCATTTGTATTGAAAACAACCTTTTGAACCGTTTGCTAAATAACACTTTGAAATGCCGCATCAATCGCTTAATTTCGAGACTGTCTGATTAGTCTCCTCCAAAACAGGGGAGGCTTTGACAAGAGTATATAAAAACCAGAGAGTAGTTTTTGTATGCTCCGAATGATTTGGAATCTATCTACCCCATAACTAAACCACCTTTCTGTATGCCTTATACTCGCTTTGCTCGCTTGTTTGGGGCTGTCCTACTGGTTACTAACCTTTCGGGCTGCATGTCGTTGTATGACCCCTATGCTTACCAAAAAGACACGTCACTCAAGGTTGAGGTACTGAATTGGATGGATAAAGCCAAAGATTCGCTCAAACGCTACGAATTACCTACCGAATACATCCGCTTGGAGCTATTGAAGGCGTATGAATACGAAAAAAACAGACCCAAAAACATAGAATCTGCCCAACTATGGGCTATCATGACTGACTCTACCGAGGCGGGTTCGCCCATGGGATTTCTGAGTTTTTGGCGTAAAAAGCATAAACTTTCTGCTGCTTTTGTCGAGCAGAGCAAAATTGAAGTAGGCCAAAATTTCGACCGAATCATTCGTTTAGAATCACTTAAACTCAAAAAGTAGTCATGCCAACCTTCCAAGACCTATTCGACCAAATCAAAACCTCGTCGGTGGACCTCGCCAAAGAATCGTTTGATGAGTTTTTTACAGAAGCCAAGCAAGATGCTGACGGTTTTCTGAACGATACTCGTGATAAACTTGAACGCTGGACCACCCTTTTGATGGACGGTTTGCTGGATAAAGATGAGTTTGAGATGCTAGTAAAAAGCCTGAAAACATCTGCTAAGATGGAGTTTTTGCTTCAAAAAGGTATCACCAAAATCAAAATTGAGCGTTTCCTCCGCAAGCTACTCGGCTTGGTGGTGGACACCGCCTTCAATGCCCTCAAGTAAGCCCGTATATTAAGGTGGAAGGCATGTGGAATCACTATTTGTTGCATATTTGCACCATCCTATCATTCTCTTGCCGAAAACTCGACAGTGTAAATTTTTAGTAATAAGAGAAATAGCGATATTAGGATAGGGCCAAAAATAAGCCCGATAAAACCAAACAATTTGACGCCGATAATCACGCCAAACAGAGTTACAATCGGGTGTGTATCGCCGAGTTTGTTTTGGAGCCAAATCCGAAATACGTTGTCCACAGAGCCAATCACCACCACGCCATACGTCAGCATAATCAGGCCCTTGGTAGGTAGTCCCATGCTAAAAAGTAGAATCGAAACGGGTATGTAGGCCAATGCCGAACCTAAAATCGGAATCATAGAGGCAATACAGGTGACCACAAACCACAAAATCGGATTGGGAACGCCCAAGATTACGTAGATAATCAGTCCTGCAATACCTTGCACCACGCCAATCACCGGAATCCCGATGGCATTGGCAAACACCAAGCGATTCAGCTCTCGCCGAACGGTAGAGGCATTCTGGCTTTTGAGCGGAATCAGGTTGAGCAGGTTCTTTTCCATAACTTGCCAGTCGGTGAGCATAAAATACAACAAAAAGTACAGAATAGCGATAGAGGTGATGCCATTGAGTGTGCTGTTGAGCACTTCTTGAGCCGTATTGGTAGCCCACACCGACACTTGGTCAAACGACTGCTCGTCTATCAAATCCATGTTGTAGTTTTTCTCTACCTCTTCGATATAGCTTTTGATGGAGTCAAAAATAGTGGCATACTCACTAATGGCCAGCGTATGCGAGTTGTAGAGCATCTGACCCAGACCATAAATGGGCAAGGCCAAGACCAAAAACGAAATCAGCATGAGTACGGCAGCCGCCAGTTTTGGATTCCAGTTTCGTTTTTTGGTAAGGGCGATATTGTAGCGCCGCAGCAAAATATACAGCGTGTAAGCCCCCAGCAACGCAGGCAAAAACGTCCGCAAATACCAAAACAACACCCCTCCAAGGACAATGATGATTAATAAAATCGCCAGCTGACGCAGGAGTTGGTTGGGGATGGAGTTGGAGGGCATGGGGTAATTTTGAATGGTTTGGTCAAATTTAATTACAATACTTGAAGCAGCTATACCATTCATCATAAACCTTGTGGCTGAATACCGAATAATAGGACTTTAAGCTATTAAAAACCTCCTTGCGTCCTTCTTTTGGGTGGGTTGTTGGCTTTCCAAGTAAATCTGATTACTTTGCTGCCAACAACCTATCTTCACCCGATGACTAAACAACTATTTCTAAGTGGGCTGCTTTGTGGACTGCTGGCTGCGCAGTCGTTTGCCCAAGCTACTGATGAGGAAAAACTCCGCCAAAAAGCTGACCAATTGGCACACAAATACATCATTACCGATGGCCACGTGGACTTGCCGTATCGCCTCAAAGTCAAGAATTTTCGCCTCGAACGCCAGTATCTCGACATTCCCATCCGCACTAGCGAAGGTGATTTTGACTACGAAAAAGCCAAGAAAGGTGGACTTTCGGTGCCGTTTATGTCTATCTATATTCCGTCGAGTTATCAGATTACGGGCGGAGCCAAAGAACTGGCCGACTCGCTTATCAACATGGTGCGGGGAATTGCAGCGGCTCACCCCGACAAGTTTGCGGTGGTCACTACGCCCAAAGAAGCAGACAGCAACTTCAAAAAAGGCATTATTTCGCTGCCGATGGGCATGGAAAACGGCGCTCCGCTGCGGCAACTCTCGGATGTGGCCTATTTCCGGCAGCGAGGCATTAGCTATGTGACGCTTACCCACGGCAAAGACAATCAGATTTGTGACTCATCGTACGATACTACACACATCAACAAGGGGTTAAGTGCTTATGGGCGAGACGTGGTGCGGGAGCTGAACCGTGTAGGCATTATGGTGGATGTATCGCATATTTCGGACGATGCCTTCTATCAGGTCATGGAGGTATCTAAAGCTCCGTGTATTGCCTCTCACTCGTCGTGTCGGAAGTTTACGCCAGGGTTTGTCCGCAACATGAGCGACGATATGATTAAGCTACTTGCCAAAAATGGTGGGGTGATTCAGATTAATTTTGGTTCGAGTTTTTTGGATGAAAACTATCGCAAACAAGCTGATGCGTTAGAAAAAGAATTTGGGCAGTTACTCAAAGAAAAAGGAGTGAAAATGTCCTCACCCGAAGGTCAAGCCTTGTTGAAAGAATTCCAGAAAACGCATCCTGTCCTTTTTGCTGATGTCGAAACCGTTGCCGACCATATTGATAACGTCGTAAAACTCACGGGCAGTACCAAGCACGTGGGCCTCGGCTCTGATTTTGATGGCGTTGGCGATAGCCTTCCTACAGGCTTAAAGGATGTGTCGCAATATCCGAATTTGATTTACGCTTTGTTGAAGAGAGGTTATTCCGAAAAGGATATCGCCAACATCTGCTACCGCAACGTATGGCGAGTGTGGAATAAGGTAGTTAAAATGGCTGATTAATGCCTTGTTAATTTGAAGATTTGCCAAGTTGAAAATCAGGGCTAATACTGATTTTAAAAATAAGTTGCGTAAAACATTATAGGTTTTCAAAAACCTATAATGTTTCAAATCACTCCTTAAAATCGGTATGATTTTCTTAGTTTCAATCACTTAATTATTCTTTCACAAATTACACGTCGCATAATTAGTCAGTTCATCCATGACGGATTTGTAATCTGTCATGGGTGATTTATACGGCTGCTCTTCTGAGTCTGTCGTTGATAGCACGGCCTAAGCCTTCTTCGGGGAGTAGTTCGGCATAAATGAAATCGAGACCCAACTGGTCGAGGCGGCGCATGGCAGCAAACAAGTGCCGAGCCGCTTCGCTCAAATCGCCCGAAGGCGAAAGAATCTCCTGATTATCAACACCATAATCCTTCTGAAAAGAAAGGATTCCGACGTTGGGGTTATCGGTCACCGAAAGTTTGTTTTCTGTCGAAATCAATTTCAAAGGTGTGCGGGGGGCATAGTGACTTTTGAGCATTCCAGGCGCAGCTGGATTCGACGACGAATGCGCCTGCACTTTAACAGGACCAATGATGGCTTCGATGGTTTCGATGGCAATGCCACCCTTACGATACACTACTGCTTCATCGTTTTCAAATCCAACAATGGTTGATTCTAAACCCACTTCACAGGGGCCACCGTCGAGGATATAGGCGATGCGATTGCCCAATTGCTTTTCCACGTGTTGAGCCGTGGTGGGGCTGATGTAGCCAAATGGATTGGCGCTAGGTGCTGCCAGCGGAAAAGGTAGCGAGGCCAATAAGGCACGAGTGAGAGGATGATTAGGAATCCGCACCGCCACACGGTCAAGGCCACTGGTCACTAAGTCGGGGATGAGGGCTGACTTGGGCAAGAGTAAGGTCAAAGCACCAGGCATGAGGGCTTTTGCCAGCTGTTGTGCCTTGGACGGAATCTCGCTCACAAAATCGTGAAGACGCTCCCAGGAGTTGGTGTGCACAATGAGTGGGTCAAAAGCCGGGCGATTTTTTACTCGAAAAATAGACAAGACCGCTTGCTCGTCAAAAGCATTTCCAGCCAAACCATACACGGTTTCGGTCGGAATCGCTACGAGTTGTCCTCGTTCTAACTGTTCTTTTGCCAATGCTAAATCCTTGCCAATCATGCCACAAAGGTACGGAGGAGTGCAAAGTATGAAGTAGAAAGTGGCAAGAAAATTTATTTTCCGACTTGTGAAGTACGCAAGTAACGGCAGAAGGTGTGCTTTTTCGCAGTGATAATTGATAAGTTACCTCCCTGTACGTTTGACGTTCAGCTTTACACGTTTTCCTGCACTTCTCACTGGTACAAGCGTCCTCGCTTGTACACAGGCGGCATCAACTTACGTACCCCAAACTGCTAACCGAGTTCGTAAAATTCGATAGGTAGGTCGTCGGGGTCGGCTATGAAGAAGAAACGACGATTAGTCCATTCATCGGTACGGATGGGTTCGCAGGTGATGTGTTGCCGTGTTAGTTCGTGATGAGTTTGCTCAAGGTCTTGAACCCCAAAAGCCAAATGACGCAAACCAGCTGCCTCGGGGCGAGACACTCGTGCAGGTGGGTTCGGAAACGAAAAAAGTTCAATCTGGTAGGTTCCATTCACGGCCAAGTCGAGTTTGTACGAGTCTCGTTCGGCTCGATATACTTCTGAGATAATCGTCAGCCCCAAGGTTTCGGTATAAAACGTTTTGGAACGTTGATAATCGGAACAAATGATGGCCACATGATGAATACAACGGAGATGCATACGTTTTCCCTTTGATTTGGCCCAAACATAGTAATTTTACTTCTTTTTGTATTGATGCTTTAGTCCAAATCCCTCACAAGGTAACGGGTGTCTCTATTTTCTATCCACCAACTATTTGCACAAAACAAAAAAAAGCACTAATCTTCGGCACAAAAACAACGTTTACCACACTTTTGCTTTCTTCTGATGCCCCAAAAGTTGCCAAAATTATAGGTTGGGAGGCTCTTCAAGTTCTCTAAGACCATAAATCTTTTTTCTCTTTCCAACTATTACTCTTTAACCCCGCTTTTCTCATGAAAAAAACAGTTTCTCTCTTAGCCTTGTTGGCCTTCGTTTCGCTTAGTGCATTTGCCCAAAAAACGTATGTATGGGATTATTATCACATTCAGATTACGGTTCCGAGAGATTTTCGAGTAAAGGTAAACACCAACCACGACTTCGAGATGAAAGGCGATGGGATGGAGTTGGCCATGCACATTTTTGAACAAAATGTTTCGATTGATGACCTCGACGACGCCACCATCGAAGGTGCCAAGGCCCTTAAACTCACCGAAGTAGATGAGGCTACTGCCGTGAAAGTAAACGAGTTAGAAGGCTTCTATGTAGAGGGCTTCAAAGATGGCAACCGCATTGTGTTTGCCGGATTGGGTGACCCTAAGAGCCACACTAACTTTTTTATTGTTATCACTTTTGATGACGACGATAAGGAAGCAGAAAAAGAAGCCATTAACATCATCAAGAGCCTTGATGTACTTTAAGTAATTGACTGCCTGCTTGTTGGCAGGAGTAGTCGCTCATCTCAACCCACGCTTATGCTGTACACAATACGGCAAGCGTGGGTTTTGTGTTGTAAGAACGATTTTAAATTTGTTGATTTACAGCTAAGAAACACCTCGACTTCTGACTTGACCTTAACCACCGCCCTTTTATGCAACCTTCAGCCCCTCAAACCTCTACTCGTGAACTAATCGCTGTCATTGTAGCTTCTACGGTGGGTACGCTCATCGAGTGGTATGATTTTTTTATTTTTGGAAGTTTAGCGACCATTATTTCTACCCAATTCTTCCCCAAATCCAATGCGGCGGCTTCCTTTTTGGCTACCCTGGCCACCTTTGCAGCAGGTTTTGTGGTGCGTCCTTTTGGAGCATTAGTATTTGGCCGCCTTGGCGACATGATTGGCCGCAAATACACCTTTATGGTCACGTTGCTGCTGATGGGGGGCTCTACGTTTGCCATTGGTTTGGTACCCACCTACGAAACCATAGGTTTTTTAGCACCTCTGTTAGTCCTCATTTTGAGGCTATTACAAGGCTTAGCCATTGGGGGCGAATACGGCGGGGCGGCCATTTATGTAGCCGAACATTCGCCTGCTCATCAGCGAGGGTTCTGGACTTCTTGGATTCAGACCACAGCCGCCAGTGCCTTGGTCATTTCGCTTTTCGTGATTCTGATTACTAAAAGTGCGCTAACCACCGAGGCGTGGGAGTCGTGGGGATGGCGCATTCCGTTCTGGATTTCGGTCTTTTTGGTCGGGATTTCGGTCTATATTCGTAAAAACATGGCGGAGTCGCCGCTTTTTGCCCAAGCCAAACAAGAGGGGCGCACCTCCAAAAACCCGCTGAAGGAATCGTTTGACAACAAGCAAAACCTCAAAGTGGTGCTCTTGGTACTTTTCAGCTTGGCAATGGGGCAAGGGGTAGCCACGTATGCTTCGGTGTTTTCTTCTCAGAATTTTTTACTCAAAATCTTGAATATTGACTATAATCAGGCCAATACCATTGTGATGGTTAGCCTGCTGATGGGTACGCCCTTTTATGTCTTTTTTGGGTGGTTGTCTGACCGAATTGGCCGCAAAATTATCTTTTTGGCCAGTATGCTGCTGGTGGTAGTGGGGTATCGGCCAGCATACGAACAAATCTACCAAGCCGTGAATCTTAAACACAAAACAGAACTAACCGACCAACTACAAACCGACACCAAACGAGAGGCTATTTCGGAAACAGATTCGTTGATTTCGGTAACGACCCAGCATTTTTATACAGATGGAACGTCGTATCGAGAAGTCAGCAAAGCGACCCTGAAAGGTGGCGAGATCGTTAAAACAGAGCTGGTTAAAACACTCAAAATCAGCGATTCGGCTCAATGGGAGATTATTTTTTGGTTGTTTTTGATGATGATTGTGGTGGCTATGGCGTATGGGCCTATTGCCGCTTTTTTGGTTGAGTTGTTTCCTTTGCACATTCGGTACACGTCGTTGTCATTGCCTTACCACATAGGCACGGGGATTTTTGGTGGCTTAACACCACTCATTGCCGCTTATTTGTCTGGCAAGGCCAGTGCTGCTCACGCTGACGACTTTTATTTGGCAGGTCTCAATTACCCCATTTTGATTACAAGCATCAGTTTTGTGGTAGGATTACTCTACCTTCAAGACCACTATCCGGGCAAAAAAGACACCACTGTTCCTTCTCCGGTTTTTCAAAAAGTGAAGCAATTTTTTGGAATAATTTGGCTTTTGCTAGCCGCAGCATCGGCTTATTTTGGAATAGTTGAGTTGGGCTTACCCAAGATTTTATCAGGCAATCCTGAAGATCAGATTTTCGGAATTATCGTGATGTGCCTCATTACACCCATTGCCGCTACGGGGTTATTCTTGTTGGGTAAGTATGCGCTACAGCGAGCCTATGAGCAATAATGCCAAGTCCAGAGTTTCCTGATCCATAAGCCCTAACCCATCGTAATCTCTATGGCAAGTAAAAAATCGTTTCCGACGCCCATTACCATTCTGATGGGCGTGATTGTGTTGGCGGCAGTGGGTACTTGGCTGCTGCCGGCAGGGCAATATCATAAGTTGGCTGCCAGCGACAAAGTATTTGTGCTCACTACCCCATCAGGTGAGACTCAGCTGCCCTTTACACAGCGTACCCTAGACAGCCTGCACATCCAGATTGCCCTACAAAAATTTGCCGATGGCGACATCCGCAAGCCCGTTTCTATACCCGGAACATTCCAGCCACAGGCACAGAGCCCTCAAGGTTTGCTAGCAGTATTGTATGCTCCTCTCAAAGGCATTTACGATAGTGTGGACATCATTTTGTTCATTTTAGTAATTGGCAGTTTTGTGTATGTGTTTACCGAAACAGGCGCCATTCTCAAAGGGATTTCGTACCTGTCGTATCGTATGCAAGGGCGAGAAGCTTGGCTGATTGGTGTACTCACGGTCACGTTTTCGTTTTTGAGGGCTTCGTATGGCATGGAAGAAGAAGCTTTGGTGTTTTATCCTATTTTGGTACCGCTCTTTCTTGCCGCAGGCTATGACTTGCTCGTACCCATTGCGGTCATTTTTGGGGGGACATCGGTGGGCGGACTATCTGGGTTTTCCAATCCTTTCTCGACGATTATTGCTTCTAATGCGGCTGGCATCAACTGGATGGATGGTCTTTGGGAGCGTCTCCTACTTTTTGGAATCGGTACCACATTGTACACATGGTATCTACTTCGTTACGCAGCAAAAGTCAAAAAAGATCCTACTGCTTCGTTAGTTTATCAGCTTGATGGCCTCGTAAAGCCACCTTACGACTTGAGCATTAGCCATGACAAGAAACCCCAACCCCTCGACACCAAAACGTGGCTTCTCATCGCCATTTATATCCTAACGTTCTTGATTATGATTGTGGGAGTGGTGTTTGATGGGTGGTGGACGCTTGAAATGTCAGCACTGTTTTTGGGAGCTTCTATCTTGGTGGCATTCATTACTCGCATGAACGAGAAAGTCTTTGTGTCGGAATTTATCAAAGGAGCCGAAAGTTTGCTGTCAGTGGCGTTTGTGGTAGGGGTGGCCCGAGGCGTCACTATTATTCTCAATGAGGGGCACATTAGTGATTCGATTCTCTACTATGCTTCTATTCTGGCTCAAGGGATGCCCTCGGCCTTACTTATCTTGTTGCTGTTAATCTTCTATTTTGTATTTACGCTATTCATCAGTTCCAGTTCAGGAATGGCTGTACTCACTATGCCCATTATGGGGGCGTTGGCGGTGTTGGTACAGATTCCAGGGCGAGAAGTCGTCAATGCTTATTTGTACGGCATGAACCTTATGTTTTTTCTATCCCCTACCAGTTTGCTGCTGCCTTCGTTGTCATTAGTTAATGTGAGTGTCAACGCATGGGTGCGGTTTATCACGCCTATTCTGATTACGCTGTTTGTGCTGTGTGCAGCGTTTTTGGTGATGGGCATTTATGCATAAACGCCTGTGTTGCAATTAGTAACACAGGCGTTTATCTAGTCATTCTTGACTATCCTTGCTGCCCTTCTCCCGCTCTTCTTACATGAAGTCCGCCTTTCAATGTTTGCATTTTTGCAGAAGTAAGTACATTGAATTGAGGGGCTTTTGCGATGGCTTTAGCTTGCTTTTTCATGGTCGTAATGTGTTTTGGTTTGAATGATTTGTATGTTGATTAGCAATTACGGCTGGCGTTTCTCTCTAAAATTACTCCGCCACCGCCTACGATTTGCTGGGCTTGCTTGGCCGAAAGGCTTACGATTTTGTCAGTTTTGATGACGAGTTTTGAGGCTGTTTTTTTCATGGCTCAGTTATGGTTATTTGGTTTGTTGAGTTGATTAACAATTACGGCTGGCGTTTCTCTCTAAAATTACTCCGCCACCACCTACGATTTGCTGGGCTTGTTTAGCTGAAAGATTGACAATTTTGTCAGTTTTGATGACGAGTTTTGATGTTGCTTTTTTCATGGTTGTAATGTGTTTTGGTTTGAGTGATTTGTTGTTTTGATTAGCAATTACGGCTTGCGTTTTTCTCTACCATGTATCCACCACCGCCTACGATTTGCTGGGCTTGCTTAGCTGAAAGGTTGACAATTTTGTCAGTTTTGATGACGAGTTTTGATGTTGCTTTTTTCATGGTTGTAATGTGTTTTGATTATTTAAAAGTTGTTGTTTGTGTTTGTTGTCCTGATTGACGATTCAAAATTGCAGCCTCGGCCAAGCATAAAAAAATTTACCTCTATCAAGTGTCAAAAAGGAATGATGAATCGTCGTCTAGTGAGTTTAAAAGGTAATGCTTATATTCGTGTTTTCCTTTCTTTGCTACTCAATCAACCAATCCCTCCTACCATGTCAAGGCTTCATTTTTTGCTTCTTGGGCTTTTGATTCAAGTCACTTCTTTTGCACAAAAACCTCGTGGACGAGACCTTGGGATTCCATTTGATGGTATTGCTGGAACTTACAACGCCATTACAGATGTAAAAGGCGTAGAGGTAGGTTACAGTACTATCGTTTCGGGTCAGGGGAAAAACATTCGTGGCAAAGGTCCCGTCCGAACAGGCGTTACGGCGATTTTGCCAAGGGGTCGAACCAATAATCCCGTTTTTGCCAACTGGTATGCTCTTAATGGCAATGGCGAAATGACAGGTACCACGTGGGTAACCGAATCAGGTTTTCTGGAAGGCCCCATCATGATTACCAACACTAATAGCGTGGGTGTGGTACGTGATGCCGTACTCAAGTGGTTTGTTGAAACCAAGTGGTATAATGAGAACTTCTGGTACACCTACCCAGTGGTAGCCGAAACCTACGATGGCTTCTTAAACGACATCTACGGCTTTCATGTCAAAGAAAGTCATGCTTTTGAAGCACTAAACACGGCCAAATCGGGCATGATTCAAGAAGGAAATGTGGGCGGAGGTACTGGCATGATGTGCTTAGGTTTTAAGGGAGGAACTGGTACGTCGTCGAGGATGATCAAAATCAAGGATTCGACCTACACCGTGGGCGTATTGGTACAGTCTAACTTTGGACGAAAGCAAAACTTTACCATAGCAGGCGTGCCCATCGGGGCCGAAATGAAAGACACGCTGAATTATGAGTTAAAAGCACCACCGTCGTACCAACCCGGCGACGGCTCCATCATTGTGGTAGTGGCAACGGATGCCCCACTCCTACCCCACCAACTCAAACGCATTGCAGCACGAGTGCCTATAGGTGTAGGCAAGGTGGGTGGGCGAGGCGAAAACGGCTCGGGCGATATTTTCATTGCCTTCTCCACAGGTAATCCTACGGCTTTTCAGCGTTCTAATTTCACGAAAGTCGTTGAACTCCCCAACGACTTGATTAATCCCTTGTTTGAGGCAACCGTACAAGCTACTGAAGAAGCTATTATTAATGCCATGCTGGCCGCCGAAACCACCGAAGGCATCAATGGTAATAAAGCTTATGCCTTGCCGCACCAATCAGTAATCAAGCTTTTGAAGCAATACAACCGAATTAAGTAACGGTTTGGCAACCAACAACGCTCCTTTTGAATATCGCACGCTGAACACTACATTCGTTTCGCTTACTTTCAACCTTTACCCCTTTTCATTCATGAAAAAACTATTCTTGTTGGCACTGGTGCTACTCACTATTGCCTTTGCCCAAGCACAAACCAAAACGGCTGTGCCGTATGGTAACAACCCTAAAGCAGGTAAGTATTTTGCCACTCGTGGTATAAAGCTTTACTACGAAATCTACGGCAAAGGCAAGCCGCTACTCCTTATTCATGGCAACGGGGGTTCTATGGCTCATTTCAAGTACCAAATCCCTTATTTTGCTCAACAATACAAGGTAATTGCCGTGGATAGCCGAGCGCAAGGCAAGTCGGTGGATAGTAGTAGTACCCTCACCTACGAGACCATGACCGACGACTTCGATGCCTTGCTCACACACCTAAAAATTGACTCAGCGTATGTGATTGGTTGGAGCGATGGGGGCATCAATGGCTTGCTGCTGGCAATTCGCCACCCCGACAAAGTAAAGAAACTGGCCGTGACGGGTGCCAACCTCACACCCGACCCAGGGGTATTTCATCCCGATGCACTCAAATCTATCCAAGACGGTATTGCGACACTCAAAGCAGGCAAGCAAGATGCCGAAGCCAAAAACACCATCAAGCTCCTGCACATGATGGAAATAGAACCCAATATTTTGTTGTCTGATTTGAAAAAAATCAAGTGCCCTGTGCTGGTCATCGGTGGTGATTACGATGCCATCAAGGCTGGGCATACCTTACAAATCTTTGAGAATATTCCGAAGGCTTATCTCTGGATTCTGCCCAACGCTGGTCATGCCACATTGCAACGATACAAAGACGAGTTCAATAGCAAAATCCAGCACTTTTTCAAAAACCCCTTTCGCCTGCCCAAATGGGATGACTGGGATCAGTAAAAGCCTCTGTTAACACACCTCATTTCCTTCAAACCAAATCACACATGAAAAATCTTACCTATTTCTTGCTTCTGATTAGCTATTGTGCACTTGGGCAAACGCTTTCGACCACCGAAGTGGCTGTGATGAATACTGTCAAACAGCAAATACCTCAGACCGAAGCCTTGCTCGAAAAAGTAGTCAACATCAACAGCGGCACGCTCAACAAAGAAGGCGTACGAGCTGTGGGCAAAATCATGTCCGAAGAGTTAGACAAACTCGGCTTCAAAACTGAGTGGGTATCACTGCCCGATTCATTGCCCGGCGCAGGGCATTTGGTGGCTACTCGGCAGGGTATCAAAGGGAAAAAACTTTTCCTGATTGGGCATTTAGATACCGTATTTGAGAAAAGCTCACCGATGGAGCCTTACACCAAAACCAACGACTCGACGGCCACTGGTCAAGGTACGCAAGATGACAAAGGCGGCGACGTTGTCTTGATTGCCGCATTAAAAGCACTCAAAGCCAATCAGTTACTTGACGACATGAACCTAACCGTTTATCTGACAGGCGATGAGGAGGTGGGCGGCGGTGGATTTGCTGAGAGTCGTCGAGATTTTATTGAACGAGCTAAATTATGTGACATTGCCCTGAGTTTTGAGGGAGGCAATCTCAAAAACATAACCACAGGGCGAAAGGGAGCCAGTTCCTGGACGCTTACCGTCAAAGCTCGCTCAGGGCATTCTTCTCAAATTTTTGCAGGTTTAGGATACGGGGCAATCTATGAGGCTATTCGGATTGTTAATGAATTTCGGCGAGTGCTTGGTCAAGAACCTGGACTTACATTTAATCCTGGGCTGATTGTAGGCGGAGCCGAAGTACACTATGATGCCAAAAATGCCAAAGCTGAAGTCTCAGGAAAAGACAACATTGTGGCAGGTAATGCTTTAGTGAAGGGAGATTTACGTTTTTTGACTGAAGCACAGCGAGACAAAGCAAGGGCAACCATGCGTGAAATTGTCGGAAAAAGCCTTCCTCAAACCAAAGCTACCATTACATTTAAAGATGGAATTCCTGCCATGGAGGCCACTCCGGCCAACGAAGAACTCCGTAAACAATTGGACCGCCTAAGTCAGGATATGGGCATTGGGCCAGTAGTGGCATTAGACCCCAATCTGCGAGGTGCTGGCGATATTTCATTCATTGCCAAATACTTACCTTGCCTTGATGGGTTCGGCGCACCTGGCAAAGGAGCACACAGTATCGAAGAGAGTGTCAATTTGAAGGATTTACCCCTGCTGACACAGCGAGCTGCTTTGTTTATTTATCGGCTAACACGGTAGCAACAGGAGGTTTCCTCTCTACTCTGCACATCAACATTCATAGAGGATTTCTAACTTTGATATTTTACCCTAACCAACATCTCCATGAACCGAATCGTCACCGTGGTTTTTCTGCTGTTGAACGGCTTGACTACCATCGCTCAAGAGGCCCAGAGCAAGATGATTGCTCGTGCTAAGGAACTTGAATTAAAGACACCCTACAAAGCACCTCCCGGCGATGCGCTGTCGCATCACACTTCGGGCTTTGCCAAAATCATGTGTTCTGCTGTTTTCATCACAGGACTAAACCCTGACTTCGCCGCCGAGAACGTTGGCTATTTTACAAGCCCCTATGCCGAACGGGCCAAAGTGGGCAAGCCCGTGATTGACTACAACAAAAAATCGGTTTCGATTACCCTCCCCAATGGTGTTACTCGTACCGCTATTTATATTGGCGACCAAGGCTGTGTCACCTTACCAGAAGGACGTAATTCACTGAATTTCAAACCTATCAAAGTTCCTCGAAATCTACCTAATGCCGCCACGACTCCGTGGCCAATGGGCGATGTGCTGCCCACCAGCCCCCTACCTTCTGAAATTGACAAGGCCAAAGTAGAACAGGCTGTCAAAGCAGCTTTTGAACCTGCCGAGGCACAAACGGCAGCATTCGTGGTCACCTACAAAGGGCGCATCATTGCTGAACGTTATGGCGAAGGCATTACCCAAAATACGCCTTTGGAAAGTTGGTCAATGGGCAAAAGCCTTTCAGCTACCATCATGGGTATTTTGATCAACAAAGGCGTCTATCATTTGGAACAATCCGCACCGATTCCACAATGGCAGGGCAAAGGCGACCCCAGAGCCAACATCCGAATTATGGACATCATGCACATGTCGAGTGGCTTGTACTGCCGTGCGCCTCAAGACCCTGATTTTAACCCCGCCTTGGGCTATCCCGACCATTTGTACTTATATACCGATGCCGGCAATTCGTTTGAGTATGCAGCTAACTTGCCTCAGCAATGGCTCCCTAATACCGTAGGTCGCTACCGCAATTCGGACCCGGTGCTGACTAACTACCTCAACCGATTGGGCATCGAAAAATTGGGCGAGGTGTATCACACGTTTCCGCAACGAGCCTTGTTTGACAAAATTGGAGTCCGTACGATGGTGATGGAAACCGACCCATCGGGTAACTTTTTGACCCAAGGCTACGAATATGCCTCGGGGCGAGACTGGGCTCGATTGGGCAATCTGTACTTGCAAAATGGCGTTTGGAACGGCGAACGAATCTTGCCCGAAGGCTTCACCAAGTTTGTGAGCACCCTCGCCGAACCGTGGGTAGCCGACGGGCGGCCCATCTATGGCGGCTTGTTCTGGATCAATGGCGATGGTGCTCGCCCCATCCCCAAGGAGGCTTACATGATGCTGGGTGCTGGTGGTCAGTCAGTTACTATCATCCCTTCACACGACTTGGTAGTGGTTCGGTTAGGCCATTTCAAAGGGGCGCAAGCAGGGGCCAAAGCACTCAATAAGGCGTATTCTTTACTAATGGAAGCGGTGCCTGAGAAAAAGTCAAAATAGTCGGGGAGTCAAGATAGTCGGAAGAGTCGAATAGTCGTGAAGGTTGGGTCTGTCAAGGAAGTTGAGCTTGGTTTACCAATCTTGGTATTAGTCCACCAATAACTCATGCGTCAGTTGTCGAAGCGAAAAACTCCTAAAAAACGGTAGAAAGTTGCAGGCGCTGGCACCTTACACCATTACATAAGTTTCTGATTTAAAGTTACTTAAATCGTCAATCTTGGTTTTTTCACCTTAGTCCTTCATCCTCATGAACAAACTCATTTACCTCCTTTGGTCTGGAATTGTTTTGTGTTCGTGCCAGCAAAAAAATGGTAACCAACAGGCCGTCAACCAGCCAGACGCCACGGCAATCCCTACCTGTGCGCCAGAAGTAACCGACAAATTATGGTATTCCTCTGGTAAAAAAGCGCCTTTGCTGAGTGGTTTGGAAGGGCTGCATTACCCAATTTCGACCAAGAATGTCGAAGCCCAGCAGTACTTTGATCAAGGGCTGATGCTGTCATTTGGTTTTAATCACGCCGAAGCCGCACGGTCTTTTTATGAAGCCGCCCGACAAGATTCGGCTTGTGCGATGTGCTGGTGGGGTTTTGCGTATGTGTTGGGTCCTAATTACAATGGAGGCATGGAGTCCGACAATTTTACACGGGCATACGATGCCGTACAAAAAGCCAACTCATTAGCGGTATCATCCACGCCAAAAGAGAAAGATTTGATTGAGGCCCTAACCTACCGCTATACCAACGATACCACCCTTGCCCGTTCGGTGCTTGATTCTTCGTTTGCCGTTGCCATGCGAAAAGTTTATAAAAAATATCCCGATGACGTAACCATTGCTTCACTTTTTGCGGAGTCGTTGATGGATTTACACCCTTGGAACTTGTACAAAAAAGACGGAGAGATTCAACCGTGGACACCCGAAATTTTAGCCGTGCTTGAAAAAGGACTGAAAATAAATCCACGACATGCGGGTCTCAATCATTTTTACATTCATGCCGTCGAGATGTCGCTCCATGCTGAAAAATCCGCACCTAGTGCCGACCTGCTTCTTGATTTGGTACCAGGGTCGGGCCATTTGGCACACATGCCTTCGCATACGTACATCCGCATAGGTCGGTATCATGACGGTGTTGTGGCTAATCAAAAAGCTGTTCTGGTTGATAGTTTATACACTGAGGCGTGTCATGCACAGGGTGTGTATCCACTGGCATATTATCCGCATAATTATCATTTTTTAGCTGCTTGTGCGACGCTTAGTGGTGAATCCAAAAATGCCCTGAAAGGAGCCAATGCTACCGCTGCCCATGCACATAAAAAACTGTTTCAAGAACCCGGCTGGGGCACCTTACAGCATTACTATACCATTCCGTGGTATGTAGCCGTAAAGCTTGGTTTATGGGATGAGATTCGTCATTCGCCTGCTCCTGAAAAAGCACTTAACTATCCATCGGTAATTTGGCATTATGCACAGGGGATGGCTATGTTGTCACAAAACAAGACCGCTGAGGCCAAGAAACACCTTGTTAGCATGAAAGCCATTATGACCGACACCACACTCAAAGCCTTGACCATTTGGGGTATCAACAGTGTTTTTGATTTATGTCTGATTGCTTCAAAAACATTGGAAGGTGAAATCAATGCCAAAGAGAAAAAATACGCCACAGCGATTTCGCTCTTGCAGGAAGCTGTCAACATAGAAGATGCTCTTAACTACAACGAACCGCCCGATTGGTTCTTTTCGGTTCGCCATCATTTGGGAGCCGTATTACTTGATGCTCAAAAAATTCAAGAGGCTCAACAAGTATATGAAAAGGACTTGAAGAATTATCCCAAAAACGGCTGGGCCTTGAAAGGACTGATGAATGTGTACGAAAGATTGGGTAATGTCCCAAAATACACGGAAGCAAAAAAACAATTTGATGAAGCATGGAAACAGGCAGACATTACCATTTCGTCTTCAAGAATTTTATAGTGATTCCATCACATAGGCGGACGGCAAGTCTGATGGAATCTCTCAATTACTTAGCAATTTATTTACGCTCTATGTGATATGAAAACACTAACCCCAAAATTGCGCTTTGACCTTTCGGGCTATTATTTTATTGGATTGGTAGGACTCATTTTGGTGGGTTTTTGGCCCTCTTACTTTTCCAAATTCTTTGATGGTACGGCTAATTTTACGTTCTATTTTCATTTCCATGCCTCTATGGTTGGTACATGGGTCGTGATGCTAATTGTGCAGCCCATACTCATCCGAAAAAAGAAATTGGCATGGCATCGGCTTATCGGTAAGGTATCGTATCTCGTATTCCCTTTGGTCTTTGTTTCTATTATTTTGTTGTCGCATAGCAGGCAAACTACTTTTGCCGAAGGGTGGGACATCGGTTTATGGGTCACCTTCAAAGACTTGCTCATTTTGGGAGTGGCTTACTGTATTGCCATCAAATACCGACATCAAGTTGACCTTCACGCCCGAGGTATGATTGCCACAGGACTTGTCTGTATTGAGCCTGCGGCGGCACGTATTCCATTCCATCCTGAGTATGGTTATTTTGTGGTGTTGGCTCTTGTCTATTCGGTATTAGGAATCTTGATAATTATGGAAAGAAATCAGAAAAAAGGACGCTGGGTTTTTCCGTTGATTCTGGGTCTATACCTTATGGTTCATGCTGTCCTTATTTTCGGTATCCATTTTAGTTGGTGGCAGGCTTTCGGGCGGTGGTTTTATAGCTTACCATTGACGTAAGAGAAAACACGCCTATTTTCAACTAAGACACTCTTTTTCAGTACATTAAAACAACAAAATCATTCTCCACGGCTGGTGTCCGCCCCAGCCCGACACAAAATCACAAATAATTTACACGCATTAACCTACACTAAAATGATAAAAAGTTTATCCTTAACCAGCTCAACTACCCATTTGCTGAACGCAGTTGGCATAAAAAACCATCAATCGCCCACGGTGGACAAGCAAACGCTTTGGTTTCGAGGAATAACTTTTCTGGTCTTATGGCTCGCTCAGTCGGCAGTTGTCTCTGCTCAGGTAAAAGCCATTTATGTTGGTGAATTAATTGACGGACTTGGCAAAAAAATCACAAATGCAGTGGTGATTGTCAATGCCGACCGCATTGTAGGAGTAGGTAAAGAAAAGGAAGTGTCTGTGCCTCCCAATGCAGAAATCATTGACCTGAGGAAATATACAGCCATTCCAGGACTGATTGACGCCCATACGCACATGACCTATTATTGGGACAAAACCCGTGCTGGCGACCCTTGGACCCAAGGACGGACAGTACAACCCGCTGTCAAAGTTTTCTTAGCGCAGGAAAATGCAAAAAAAACCCTTGAAACGGGCGTAACTACGGTACGGGACTTAGGAGCAAGCGACAATATGAGCTTTGCCATGCGTGAATTGATAGACAGGGGCGCCATGAAAGGCCCCCGAATGTTTGTGGCGGGACAAGGTTTAGGCATTGGTCGAACGAAAGGCATTACCGAAGTACAGCAATTTGCCGAAAAACAGCTTGCCTTAGGAGCCGATTGGGTCAAGATGTTTGGCTCTACTGGCAGTGCAAAAGATGTGACGGGTTTTCAGACATACAGTTATGAAGAAATGAAAGCGGCCGCAGAGGTGGCTCATAAAGCAGGAAAACGCTTGGCCGTTCACTCTTATGGTCCCGACGGTGCCAAAGCGGCCGTAAAAGCTGGTGCCAATACCATTGAGCACGCCACGGATGTTGATGATTCTACCTTCGCAGACATGGCCCGTCTCGGGATTTTCTACGTTCCTACGGTTGACCATAATCGTTATTATGCTGCTCATAAAGACGAATACGGCTATGACTCTACCGCTGTATTTGGGTTAAATCTTTTTGTAAAACGAAATTTTGAAAGCCTTAAAAAAGCTGTGAAAGCCAACGTAAAAATTGCCATGGGGTCAGATGCCGTCTTTACTGGATTCGGTGAGAATACCCGTGAATTAGAGTGGTTTGTCAAAGCTGGGATGACTCCTGAACAAGCACTGCAAACCGCCACAACAACCGGCGCTGAAATGCTCGGTAGAGAAAAGGAATTGGGGGCGATTGCACCTGGGTACTACGCTGATATTGTGGCCGTAAAGGGAAATCCTCTCAAAGATATTCAAGTGGTTATTCAGCAAGTAAAATGGGTGATGAAAGGTGGCAAAGTGGAAATTGACAAAACTAATGAATTGAAGAAATAAAAAACAAGAACATCAACTCAACCAAAAATGACAAAAAATCTATTCTTAACCGTCGTCATCGTCCTGCTGTTGAGTGCAGTCAGTTTTCGACCTGATTCTAACTTGACACCCATCAACGTAGAGGAATTGACCATCATCCAAATTCATACTGCCTACAAAAAAGGCACTTTTACCAGTCAACAGTTGGTAGCAGCTTACCTAGACCGCATCAACCAATTTGACAAACCAATCAATTCCATCACCACGATCAACCCTCAAGCAATGGCGATTGCGAAAGCCTTGGATGAAGAGTACAAGAAAACTAAAGTACTGCGACCACTGCATGGCATCCCAATCATTGTAAAAGACAACATCAACACCAAAGGACTCGCCACGACAGCTGGTGCACTGGCTTTGAAAGATTTTGTGCCTGATGCCGATGCTTTCGTCATTGACAAATTGGTAAAAGCGGGTGCCATTATCATTGCTAAGTCCAATATGGCCGAATGGGCGTTTACGCCTTGGCATTCGTTCAGTTCTACGCATGGCGCCACGCTCAATCCCTATAATACGGACTATGTTCCTGCTGGTTCGAGCGGAGGAACAGGTGCATCCATTGCGGCCAATTTTGCCACCATTGGGCTTGGTACAGATACGGGTAACTCTATCCGTGGCCCATCTTCTCATAACTCATTGGTAGGTTTTCGTACAACAATCGGATTAATCAGTCGTGCAGATATTGTGCCGCTCAATTTCAGAAATGATGTCGTAGGGCCCATGTGCAGAAGCGTCGAAGATGCCACTCGGGTGATGGAAATCATGGTGGGCTATGACCCTAATGACCCTGTCACAAAGTATTCAGAAGGAAAAACGCCCCACAACTACACACAGTTTCTTCAAAAAAATGGGCTGAAAGGTGCCAGAATAGGAGTCTTGCGTGAAATTTGTGAAAACCTCCCTGCTTCCTCTGGTTTAGCTGGCAGTACAGGTATGGCAGACCCAGAGATTAAAGCCCTATTTGAAAAATCAATTTTAGATATGAAAGCCATGGGAGCGGTCATTGTTGATCCGCTCACCATCCCTGACTTCTCTAACCTCCGAAAAGACCTGGTTTGTTTTGATTTTAGAGGTGATTTAGAGGCTTATCTGGCTAAATATGTCAAAAACGATACGATCAAAACCTTGGAAGACATTGTCAGGATAGGAAGCAAATCGAAATCTGCCGAAGCCCGAGTAAAGGCCAATCTTACCGTCCGAAATCCCAACTGCCCAGATGTTTACACGTCGCCCCGACGGATTGCTTTTCGGAAAGCCATTGAAGACAAAATGGATGAGTTGAAATTGGATGCCATTATTTATCCAACTTGGAATAATAAACCTGCGAAAACCAACACCTATAATGAAGAACTAAAACGGGTAGAATACTTGGGCGATAATAGCCAAATTATTGCCCCACACACTGGCCAGCCTGCCTTTACCGTTCCGATGGGTTTTACGACGGGCAATCTACCCGCTGGGATTCAGTTTTTGGGTAGAATGTATGCGGAGCCGACCTTAATCAAACTGACCTATGCCTACGAACAAGGCACCAAACACCGGGTACCTCCAATCCTCAAAAAGTAACCAATCTTTTACATGAAAAAACCTTTTAAGCAGCCCCCTCTAACTCTCTCCTATTGGTGGAGGCTTTAAATCATTGATGATTAAAGTATTGCTAAAAATCAACTGCTTGATGGTGATGGAAGTTCTCATAATTTGGCGCTTCCTTGTGCACTTTGTTTTAAACTTACGTATCTTGTAGCCATTGTTTTTGCAAGCAAGCTAACAATGCACCTTGCCAATTACGCCCATAACCGCCTTATCCCCCATCAACCCAGCATGAAACTCCAAACCATTAACCTTCTCGTTTTCAGCCTTTTTGTAGGCTTTTATTTTCATCTTACGCCCGTGTTGGCTCAAGACACCGAGCCGGGTCGAAGCGGCAAAGTAGAAGCTACGTACCAAAAAGAAATCGAGCAACTGGCTAAAAGTAAGCCTATTCAAAAAGCCTTTCAGTCGGTGGTAGCTCAGAATAAACGCAACCGTGAGGAGCTTATCATGCTCACCGAGATTCCGGCACCACCTTTTATGGAAACCAAGCGGGGTATTCGATTTACGGCTATGCTCAAAGAAGCGGGCGCCGATTCCGTCTGGACTGACAAGGTGGGCAACGTGATTGCCTTGCGCAAGGGCAAAAAAAGTAACCGTTGCGTAGCGCTTGATGGGCATTTGGACACAGTTTTCCCCGAAGGAACCGATGTAACCGTCAAATTCAAAGGCGACACGCTCTACGCCCCGGGCGTGGGCGACGATACCCGTGGCTTGGTGATGGTGGTTTCGATTCTGAGAGCCTTAGAAGAAGCCCAAATCGAAACCCAATCGGATGTGCTATTTATTGGCTCGGTAGGCGAAGAGGGCCTCGGCGACTTGCGAGGCGTTAAGTACTTGTTTAGTGGCGAAAGCCGCAAGATTGACTCATGGATTTCGCTAGACGGAGGTGCATTGGGACAAGTCTGTACCATGGGACTGGGCTCGTATCGGTATCGGGTGACGTTCAAAGGCCCGGGCGGACACTCGTGGGGCGCTTTTGGGCGAGCCAATCCGCAGCACGCTTTGGGTTCGGCCATTCATTATTTTACCAGAGCTGCCGACAAGTTTACTCGCACAGGCGCCCGCACCAGCTATAACGTGGGGCGTATTGGCGGCGGTACGTCGGTTAATGCGATTGCGTTTGAGTCGTGGATGGAGGTGGACATGCGCTCAGAAATTCCCGAAAACCTCAACAAAGTAGATTCTATCTTGAAGGCTTCGGTACAGCAAGCACTCCAAGAACAAAACTCCATGAAGCGCAACGGCCCAGCCCTAACGGTCGAAATCAAGAAAATTGGAGAACGCCCCTCGGGCGAGCTTCCCGAAAGCCTACCCATCGCTCAGCGTTCGCTGGCGGCTACGGTGTATTTTGGAGTGGCACCGTTGATATCGAGAGGCTCCACCAACTCTAATATTCCTATTGCCAAAGGCATCCCCGCCGTCACACTGGGCCGAGGTGGCGACGGCAACAATGCCCACGCCCTCAACGAGTGGTGGATTGACACCGACGGCTACAAGGCCATTCAACTCGCCTTGCTGACCTTAGTGGCCGAGGCTGGTTTGGCCAATCCATAATGGAACATAAACCCACAAACCACCCTCAAACAACAATTACTAACTACCAGCCACTTATTACCTAAAATAATTAGCCCATTTTCAAATCATCCATCTCCTTGATAACTGTATGAAACTGGAACGTAGTTTATTCCAAAAAAGCTACCTCTACTTTGTAGGCTTTTTTGTGTTGATGGTTCTGGGGTTTTGGTTTAGTTATTTCACCAAACTTTTCGATCAGGACAATTATCGCATGCACACCCACGGTATCAGTTTGGTACTGTGGTGTGCCTTACTAGTAATTCAGCCGTACCTCATCCGTCAAAAGAAAACGGCTTTACATCGCCGGGTGGGCAAGCTGTCGTATGGGTTGGTACCTGTCATGGTGCTTACAACCTTGGATTTGCTCAAGTATCGAGCTCAGCAAAGTAAAGTCTTAGGCACGATGGATTTTTTCTTTATCGCTTTGGTTATCAATGCCCTAATAGCTTTTTTAATTTTTTATGGATTAGCCATTTATCACAAACAGAAGGCCACCGTTCATGCTCGGTACATGTTGTGCACGGCTTTCCCGATGTTTACGCCCATCACCGACCGCATCATCGGGCATTATCTCCCAAGCCTTATTCCGCACTTGCCTACCATTGAGGGTAATCCGATTGTGCCTTTTGTAGGTTTTTTATTAGCGGACTTGCTGTTGGTCGGTTTCAGTATCTGGGACTGGCGTTCACACAAACGCTGGAATGTGTTTCCGCTGGCGTTGGGAATTTTGTTGCTCTATCATTATTCAGTTTTCAATTTTTACCGCTTTGCATTTTGGCAGTCGTTTTGCCAATGGTTTGTGCAGTAAATCAGTACTATTTTGAAACGCTTGCTGTTCAACAAATTTTACCCCATAGTCACATAGAATGGTAAAAATCAACAAATTAGCATTTTTCAAAACTATCAAATCAGCTACAATGTGCGCCAAAAAAGCACACAAGATTTTACAAACGAGGCTTTAGGTGGTGGAAGAATAGCCGCATACCTAAAGGAGTATTTTCTATAAAATTTAAATCATCTTTTCAACCGTAACTTCCTTTATGACCCTTACCCCTACCCTACCCAACGAGCGAGCCGATGTGCTGGACGCACTTCGTGGTTTTGCTGTTTTAGGCATTTTTATGAGCAATAGCATCGCATTCAGTGGCATTAGTTACTTGCCCTTTCCGGTGCTTGAGAAGTTTCCTACTGCTCAGATTGACCTCCCGATGATGTTGCTCGACTTGGCGTTGGTGGATGGCAAATTTTATACCTTGTTTTCGTTGTTGTTTGGCATTGGTTTCTCCATCATTTTGGTTCGAAACCAGCAGCGAGGCACCAATCCACTTCGTATTTTCTACCGACGATTGGGGGTACTTCTCTGCTTTGGGTTAGCACATTTGTTGCTGCTGTGGGAAGGTGATATTTTGTTTTTGTATGCGCTGGTCGGAATGCTGCTGCCACTCTTCCGAAACTGTTCGGACAAAACCCTGTTGCGTTGGGCAGTAGCACTTATTTTGGCTCCTATTCCGATAGATGTCGTTCGAGTGCTACTTCATTGGAGTCCTGGCGAGGTACTTTTTGCCATCGGTCAACAACTCGACAAAGCCAACGGCATTCCGACCGATGAGAATTTGTTTCCTTACTACCTTTCTAATGCTAGCAGCGGCTATGCCGAAATCCTGAAATGGTGTCAGTCAGGCTTCTTTTATCGGTATCAGTATATCTTAGATAGCAATCGAATTTTTAAGGTGCTGGGCATTTTTTTGGTAGGCTATTATGTAGGTCGAAATCAGATTTTTAACCAATTGGAGCAATACACTCCTCTGCTCAAAAAAGTACAACGTTGGGGCTTTATCATCGGGATTCCGGCCAACATAGCCATGGCTGCCTTCTTTATTGACGAATACCATGTGCCAGCCTCATGGATGGGCCTGACCGATACCGTCACGTATGCGCTTGGGGTGGTGCCCATGAGTTTTGCTTACGCTGCTACGTTGGCCTTGCTCTGGCACAAAAAAGGACATAACAGTTGGCTTGCTAAGGTAATACCTGTGGGTCGAATGGCCCTAACCAACTACCTGATGCAAACTATACTGGCTATCTCTATTTTTTATGGAATAGGGTTCGGATTGGGCACTCATTTTGGGTATTCAACCGTATTTCTGATTGTGTTGACTATTTATGGGTTCCAAGTAGTGTTCAGCACCTTTTGGATGCGGTACTTCAATTTTGGACCTTTTGAGTGGCTCTGGCGACAGCTCACCTACGGCAAACGCCTTCCGATTCGGAAATAGAACAGCATGAATGAACAAAGCCCGAACTACAAAATAGAGCATATCACCTAAACCACTACCAATCAACCCATTATACACTTTTAATCTATTAACCCTTTTTTCACCCAAACCGCCAACAAAATGAAAAAATCACTACACTTTCGCTTAGTCAGTATAGCTCTTTGGCTTGCAGCGCTATGGAGTCCTGAATCTCATGCTACCAACTTTTCTCTCTCTAAATCATTCGACAATCCAGCAGGAACTACCACTCCTGTAGCCTGTATAGGTACGCCTATCCAGCTGACGGCAACAGGAGGAATTTCTTACTCTTGGAATGGCCCAAACGATTTCTCTAGTGAAGAACAAGACCCTACTTTTACCGCCACTTCAACGGCAATGGGAGGTGTTTATTCCGTAACAATTACAGACGGGCAGTCCAACTCAGCGCTTTTTACAGTGAGTGTTCAAGTAAGGTCTGAAGTACTGGAGGTTCAAGCTAGTAGTAATACACCGTGTACAGGAAGCACACTCCAGCTTTCTGCTATCACTAGCGCAGTAGTTAGTTATTCATGGTCAGGACCTAATGGCTTTTTTTCTACCGAACAAAACCCACAAATACCTGCCTTTACTTACGACAAAGTAGGCTATTACACGTTAAATGTCAGTGCTTTAAATTCATGTTCTACTTTTGCCAGAGTATATGCACAAACGAACCGGCCAGAAGCTGAAATTAAGGTCATAGATCCTACTTGCAACAAAGATGGTTCTATAACGTTTTCTATCTCCCGCAATTCCTCTCAATGGCAAGTATCCATGAGCCGTAGCTTTGGGGGGACTGATTTTGGAGTTGGAGGTACCAAGCCCATTCCCTACACACCTTTTGGGCCTTCGGCAACAGTATCTATTCCCAAAGGAGGTAGGCCACGCACAGAAATTTTTATAAATTATATTCTTAAACACAGTGCTGGTTGCCCCAATCTTCAAAATACCCTTCCAGCGATTCCTGACCCTGTGGTAGGATGTTGCCCAAGTGTTACCATTTTTCCCTCTTCTACTACCCTATGTCAAGGAAAACCCTTTACCTTAACCAGTGAAATCTACCCTTTTGGCTCTGCCTACGCCTGGAAAGGCCCCAATGGCTTTAGCAGCTCCGCTCAAGAGGTCAGTGCCATAGCTGGGAGCACAGGGCCGTTTGGCATTTATTCCCTCAGTGTGACGGCAGGGAGCTGTACCGTTACAAGCACAGCAGAAGTCAAACCACTGTTTCAGGCAGGGGTAGTAGGTACTCCTTGTGTGGGTGGTACCATCCAATTTACCGCTTCGGGGCTTACCTCTTACTCGTGGTCAAGACCGACTAACAAATTCAGCTCGACGCTACAAAATCCGGTTATCCCCAGCTCAACTATCAACGATGCCGGCATTTATTTCCTTTCGGCTAGTTCAAATTCTTGTGTAGTTACTACCATGATACCTGTCATGTTGACGGGGTCTGGCATTAACCCTTCTTTCTCGGTAAGCCCTTCTTCCTTTGCCGCTGGGGCTACTGTGGCGCTCAGTGCGGCCTCGGCTACAGGTACATACTCCTGGAGTGGACCTAATGGCTTTTCGGGAAGTACTCGTACTAAAAGCATCAGCAATTTTCAAGTTGCTAATAATGGCGTCTATCGCCTGACCTTGACCAGCGGTACTTGCAGGGGCTACACCGAAAAAACGATTGCTATCAACAGTGCTACTCGCTTGGCAGCCACTGAAATCGAACCGCTGGACATGGAAATCAATGCCTATCCGAATCCCGTGGGCAAGACCTTGACGGTGGAAGTCCGATTAAAAGAACCTTCGGCTTTGCAGTTGAATTTGCTTAACTCGGTAGGCAAACCCAGTGGGGCTTGGCAGCTCAATGAAGTAAGCCCCTTCCACAAAACCGAATTGAATCTGGCTGATTTACAAGGCGGTGTCTATCTGCTCCAAGCGCAGGCCGATAAGCAAAAGGTGGTGAAACGAGTGGTGAAGATTCAGTATTGAGATTTCTACTTCGCTTTATCTTTTGTCATTGAAAGAAAAAAGGTCATTTTTGGAAGCAGTTCCAAAAATGACCTTTTTTCTTTTGAGAAATAGGCAACCTTACTACCTCAAAAACCAAACCGCAACAATGGGCATTTTTTTGCCAAAGAACAAGAAGCTTATTCATCTCCTATTGCGTATGCTACTTTCGGTGGCGCAACTTAGCCATAGTTTCGGGCAGGATCTGCACCACCCCGAAAAGTACGTTCATCTATACGACTTGGCCTACCAGCATCCTTACCCCAAGCGTTGGGATATGATTGATTCGATTCGTACCCATTCCATTTTAAAGCTCGAAACCCAAGAAGGCTATTCGTTTAGGATTAAGGTTGAAGAGCTGGCTGCTCAACAACACCAGGACGAAAAAGCCCATCTGATTGCCCAATTAGCGAAAATGGATTATTTGCAGCAACGAGATAAAGTGTCTTATTCGCAGCAAAAAGATAAAGTGACTTACCAAGCTTTCGAGCAATGGTACAACGACGGCTTGGCCGAGGCCGACCGAATCCATTTCAGCGACATTAAGGCAAGTTTTGCTTTTTTGTACAGTGCCAATCTGAGACTCAATTATCAACAGGATGTACTCTCGTTGTATTATTTAAACAAAGCCGTGGCATATTGCAATGCGGCAACCATGATTACGCCCATCAGAAAAGGTTTACTTTTCAGTGGTGTATCTCGCATTTTTTACCAATTTGACGATTATGTCAAAGCCATTCAATACGGCAGAGAAGTCGAAAAGTATACTATTGAACCAACAGGAAAGTTCTTGACCTTGGATGTAGTAGGGACGGCTTATTTAAAACGTCAAAACTACGACTCGGCCCTTGTGTATTTTGATAAAGCTTTGCAGATGTTTCAAACCGAGTTTGCTACCCACCCAAGCAAACAAGGTTGGTATGGCATATTAATGGGTAAAAAAGCCCATGTTTATAAAGCTACTGGCCAGTTAGACAGTGCCATCCAGTACTACAAAATCGGCATTGAAGATACCTACAAACATACGTTATTAGACAATACTTGCAGTTTTGCGATTAGCTTGGCCGATTTATACTTAGCCCAGCACAAGGTGACGGAGGCTGCTAAGTTAATCCCCTTAGCCAAGCAAACTACACAAAGCCATGGCAATGAATTTGACCAATTTCAATTACACCAATTACTGAGCAAGTATTACTCCGTTGTGGGTAATATGCCCTTACTGATTCAGCACAAAGACTCTACCCAATACTGGGCCGAGATATTAGAAAAACGCCGGGGGAAAAATGTACAAATTCAGGCCGATTTAAAGCTCGAAACCGAGCGGCGGCAAAATATTGAAACCACCCTTCAGGAAAATATCCGCCAACAAGAAACCAATAGAATCATTGCCATTGTCATCGTTTTTTTACTGACCGTTATCGCTTTTGTCTTGATACTTAGGTATCAATTGTTAATGAAAGTGAAAGAAAAAGAGTTGAAAATTCAGCAGCAGGAGGCAGAGAGAAAACTGCTGATGGAACAGGAAAAAGCCAAGCAGGAGCAACTCGTAGCCCAACTCAAACTGGAAGAGTTTACCAATATTATTATTGCTAAGAATAAACAAATAGAATTGTTACTGTCAGAAAACAACGAAGCCCATACCAGTGCCAGCATTCAACAATTACAAAACAATACCCTCCTTACCGAGGAGCAGTGGGTTAGTTTTAAGGCGCTTTTTGAGCAAGTACACACGGGCTACTTGCAGCGCTTGAAAGAAAAAATCCCCGGCATTTCGCCTGCTGAAATCCGTTTTATGGCTCTGGCCAAATTAAAATTAGACACCCGAGAAATGGCCTCTTCTTTAGGGGTGTCGGTCAATGCCGTGCGCAACGTATGGTTTCGGCTTCGCAAGAAAATTAACCTGCCCGAAGACGCCACTTGGCACGACTTAGTGGATAAAATTTAGCCTCTTGTCCTCTCTCACATTCGCCTATCCATCGCTCAAGTAGCATCGACACCTAGGACCTCTAAGAAACTTAGAGGTCTTTTTTACGCCCATAAGTTACTAAAAACCAGACCATTGCAATTTGTGATGTTTTTGTGATGCGTCCTATTTGGTGGTATTACCTTTAGCCACTAACCTTACAGCATGAAATCAATATCCAAACCCAAAGACGCTTTTTTCAGACTATGGTGGCTACTGCTGTTGGCCCTGGCTTTGCTGGCGTGTCTTGCCGTTTGGTGGTATTTCGATTACAAAATTGAACAACTCAAACAAACACCCACAACCTTTCAACCTCAAAAAATAAGCTCTTATGAGACGTAAACTGTTACTATTCTTTTTATGTGTTAGCTTCTACGCACACGCCACTATGATTGACGACAAAGTGGCAGTTAGGACCAGCAATACGAGTACTTCGGAGAAGGAGATAAAACGCCCTACCGACAATCCTCCTTTGGCACTACCACCCGCTTCCTGCCCGTCTGTAATCATTAATGGGGTATCCTATAATTTCATTAAGCCTTCACCCATGAATCCCCAAATAAATCCCAATCCCGAACTAGGTCCACTCAGTTTTAATGTAACAGGTGAGGTGGTTTTAGTGGATAATGGAGACGAAAATGGAGGATGTGCTACCATTACTACTGACTTGACAGGTAAGATAGCCCTGATAAGCAAAGGCCGATGTCCGTCTCAGTTTAAAGCACAAAGGGCTCAAGATGCTGGTGCTGTTGGCGTTATTATTTACAATCCTGCCGATGGCAATCTCATTTTATCAGGTGTTCAGCCAACATTAACTATTCCCGTAGTAGGTCTTCTCCGAGCAGATGCTAATGCTGTAATTGTCGCCTTAGGTATGGGTACTGTTAGTGCAACGCTTTACACCAATTTGCCAAAGCCGACATTAAGCCCAGACACCAGCCCTGCCATCTGTGCGGGGGCAAGGTCTTTTACCATTCCTTACACTGCCCCTGTGGGTTCACCAAACACCTATTCTATTTCAGGTGCAGGCATTACCACGGTTACGGATGCCCCTTTACCTGCCAACTCAATAACGGTCAATTTGAGTAGCGGAGCGACGGGTTCGAGCATTAGTTATACCTTGACGGTTAAGAATTCGGATGATTGTGTTTCAGATAATATTACGGGGAGTGTGACCGTCAATCCAGCCCCTTCTCGCCTCTATGTGAACGTTACTGCCAGCGGTGCCAATACGGGTTTGACTTGGACAGATGCTTTTACCGATTTGCAATCAGCACTCAATTATTCCTGTAATGCTAACTTAACAGAAATCTGGGTAGCCAAAGGCACCTATTACCCTACGGCAGATGCCTCAGGCAATACTTCTCCCGCTGACCCTCGCACCAAGACCTTTGTGATGAAAAACGGTGTGGCCATTTACGGCGGTTTTGTAGGCGGTGAAGCCGCTAACTACGATCTATCGCTGCGGAATTTTACAAGCAATGAAACCATCCTCAGCGGCGATATTGACGGCATACCCGATGTAGTCACAGGCAGTGGCAGTACGTTGAGTATCAGCGGTAATGGTGGCAATGCCATCCACGTGATAACAAACCTTAACAACCAATTGGTAAGTGGCGTAATACTCGATGGTTTTACCGTAAGGGGGGGGAATGCTAATCAGACGGGTGTTCCAAATAACTTGGGAATTGTGGGAGGAGGAATGCTCAATCGAGCCGATGGAGTGGGCAAAATCTGTAATGTTAGCGTCAATAACTGCCTGTTTTGGGGAAATACCTCAGCTAATACGGGTGGAGGCATCTACGCCCAATTGGCCAATGGGGGTGCCATGTACTTGCAGTTAAACAATTGTGAAGTCAGGCAAAATTTAAGCCGTAATGCTGGAGGGGGAATCAGCAATTCGGCAAACTTAGACCTAAGTCGGTGTACGATTATCGGGAATAAGGTGAGTAATACTCGTGGAGAAGGTGGAGGGTTGTCTAATGGGGGTATATTGAATATAAGCCAGTCCACCATCAGCAACAATGCGGCTGGATATGTGGGGGGAGGCATCAGCGTTAAGGTGTTTACCATTGGGGGCATTCCCATTGTTAATGTATCCAATTCCACTATTTCGAACAACGTAGCCGCTTTTGGTGCAGGTATTCACAACCTAAGTAGTTCTCTAACGATGACCAATTCAGCTATCGTCGGTAACATCGCTTCTGGATCCGACCCTACCGGTGGTGCTGGTGGACTCGAAAACGTTGGCTTCATTAACGCTACCACCGCCAATCTCATCAACTGTACATTTCATAATAACCAGCAAACCAGTAGCACCGACCCCACAGCCGACGATATTTATTCAGGTAATTTTGGATCCCAGTCCACCGTTAACTTGAAAAACACCATCATTAACGGCAGTTCGGCCACTACCACACCCAATGTACGAGTCTTTACCGACGGTACAATCCCTGCACTTGGGGCCATTGTCTCACAAGGCAACAACCTCATTAGTGATGGCAGCAGTAGCTTTACTAATGGTATCAATGGCGATTTGGTCAATGTCAATCCTTTGTTTGTATCGGCTACTGATGTACACCTACAAGGCTGCTCGCCTGCCCTCAACGTAGGTGATAACACTGCCAACGCCACCACCACGGATCTGGATGGTAATTCACGCAAATTTGGTGTGATTGATATGGGGGCGTATGAGTATCAAAGCAATACCGTAGCTCCACCTACGGCCTCGGCCAGTACTACTACCCCTACTATCTGTTCGGGCAATACCATCAATCTCAGTGCCAGCGGAGGCAGTAGCTTCTCGTGGGCGGGACCTACTGGGAGCAACTTTAGCAGTACCGACCAAAATCCCAGCTTTATGGGTAGCTCTACCTCCTACTCGGGGCTCTACTCCGTCAGTGTCAGCAATGATAACTGTCCCCTGACTGCCACGGCTACCGTCAGTGTCCAAGTCAACCAAGGACTCAACAACCCACAGGTTTCGCCTGTCGCACCCCTGTGTGCGGGGACTTCCCTCCTACTCTCGGCTTCGGGTGGTACGTCCTACTCTTGGGCTGGGCCTACCTTTAGCTCCGCCTTACGAAATCCTGCTCGGCCTGCGGTTACCACCGCTATGGCAGGTACTTACTCTGTTACCGTGAGTGCTGATGCTGGTTGCTTTTCGGTCTTGACTGTGTCGGTGCAGATTAGTCCAATGGTGACTGCGATTCAGAAGGGTAGCAACTCGCCTGTCTGTCAGGGTAATACCCTTCAACTCTCGGCCAGTGGTGGGGTCTTGTATTCTTGGAAAGCCCCTGACGGCTTCTCCTCTACTGAACAGAATCCTACTCGAACTTCGGCTTCGGCTGCTATGAGTGGGCTTTATTCTGTCACGGTGGGGAATGGGGGTACTTGTACCGTTTCGGCCACCCTTTCGGTCTCTGTGCAAGCCGCTGCCTTGAGTGTAAACCCCAACCCCCTCAATGTCTGTATTGGCCAAACCATCAATCTATCGGCCAATGCCTCCCCCGCTGCCTCTGCCTTCTCTTGGAAAGGGCCTGGCAACTTTAGCTCTACCACCCAGAATATTTCTACGTATGCCACCACTACCGCCAACCTCGGGATTTACTCCGTCTCGGCTACCATTGGTTCGTGTACCGTCTCGGCTTCCTCAGAGGTCAAGTCAGGGGCAGTCTTGCAGGCAGGTGTCGTGGGCATACCTTGCCTCGGCGGTACCATCCAATTTACCGCCTCGGGTATGACGTCCTATACTTGGTCTAGACCTACCAATAATTTTAACTCTAACCTTCCCAATCCCGTCATCCCCAGCTCCTCCATGAACGATGCTGGGATTTATTTCCTCACCGCTCGTTCGGGTTCTTGTGTAGCTTCGGCCTTAGTGCCTGTGATGTTAGCTGGCTCAGGAATTAACCCAACCTTCTCGTTAAACCCTTCCACTATTGCCGCCGGGGCTACTGTGGCGCTCAGTGCAGCTTCGGCTTCGGGAGTGTATTCATGGAGTGGGCCAAGTGGTTTTTCGGGGAATACTCGTACCAAAAGCATCAGCAATTTCCAAGTG
Organism: Spirosomataceae bacterium; assembly: GCA_046329195.1. Taxonomy (GTDB): domain Bacteria; phylum Bacteroidota; class Bacteroidia; order Cytophagales; family Spirosomataceae; genus JAXLVB01. The sequence continues at coordinate 177,315 of JAXLVB010000003.1, forward strand.
GCTAACAATGGTACTTATCGCCTCACGCTGACGGTAGGGACCTGTACGGGCTATACCGAAAAGAATATCAGCATCAACTCTGCTACTCGCTTGGCGGCAGCTGAATCGGAAGAGGACATTGATTTAAAAATCAATGCCTATCCCAACCCCGTAACCCATACACTCACCGTGGAAGTACGATTGAAAGAGCCTTCTAAACTGAGCCTGAGCTTATTCAATAGCATTGGTAAGGAAAGAGGCACTTGGCAGTTGAACGAAGTGCGTACTCTACACAAAACAGAGTTGAATATGAGTGAGTTACAAGGCGGAGTTTACCTATTGCAAGCGCAGGCCGATAAGCAAAAGGTGGTAAAACGGGTAATGAAGATTCAGTATTAGTAGCAACGTCATTTAAGGTCGACGAGGTTATTTTTGCTTAGACAAAGTAACCTCGCCGACCTTTTTTGTTTATGAGAGAGAGATTATGGGTAACTTCGCCATCGTATGAGAGGTTATTTTGATAAACAAAACGCTTGGCAACATGACAGTAAAGGCTTTTTTCCTGAAAGTATGGTACCTAAGTTGTTGGTGTTTAATAGCTCTTTTCTCCCTTTCGGTTGCAATAGCTCAACAGCCTAATACGGGCGAAAGGCCATCGAAAATCTTGTCAATCCAACTCATAGACTTCAACCGAAACCCTCCTTATTTTTCCGTTTTTGACCAAACCGATAACTTCGACTCAAACTACCTAAACGAGTTAGAAAAAGCGTTTTATCAGGCCAAAAGCGATACCCTGCGCCTTGCCCTTATCAACGATTTAGCTTATTATTGGCATACCCGTAATCTCGACAAAGCCCTTCTTTTCACACAAAAAGGGCTAGCACTAGCTGCCCAACTGCACAATAGGCGGTGGGAAGGCAAACTACAAATTACTCAAGGAGCTATTTTGCTACGGCTCGAGAAATTAGATAGTGCTTACGCCATTTTGCAACAGGCCAAAAGCAAAGTACAGCAACAAGACTTGCCTTTGCTCATTACGCAGGAGGGCTATGTGATGGAGCGGCGGGGCTTAATCAGTCAAGCTGCCGACTACGCACTCGAGGCACTCAAATTGGGCAAAAAACTCAACGACCTAAAATCGATGGCTGTGGCGTACAGCGATTTGAGTAATCTTTTCTGGAAACAGTCTAAGTATAGCCAGGGAATTAACTATGGCTTGCGTTCAGAAGCAATTTTCCAAAAACGGGGTATTAAAGACATGGATTATAGTTTTACGCTGTATGTGATAGGGAACAATTACATAGCCCTGAAACAATATGACAGAGCGCTGGCGTATTACCAACAAGCCATCGAGATGTGTGAGCAATATGAGTTTTACAACAACCTCGCCGATACCTATATTGCACTCATTGACTTACATACAGCCACCCAAGACTACACCAAAGCCGAAAATGCCGCCCAAAATGCCATCAAGTATTCAACCCTATTAGACAATAACTTTTTGCTGATGCGCTCATGGCTGTCGGTAGGCAAGTTACAAAACCTAAGCAAACGCCCGCAGCAAGCTATCCAGAGTTTACAAACCTGTTTGCGGGTGGCTACTGACAACTTTGGCGATAACTATTTTCTTCACCAAACCTACAAAGAACTGGCCAAAGCCTACGCCGCTACGGGCAATTATCGGCAAGCAAACCTTGCTTTTTTGAAGTACGACGCCCTCAAAGACAGCGTTTTTACAGCTGAAGCTGACCGCCGAGTAGCCGAACTGCAAACGGAGTTTGAAGTAGGTCAAAAAGAAGCTACCATTCAGACCCAAGAAGCCTCGCTCACACAACAAAGGAGGTTACAGCTATTAACCCTCAGCTTGGCAGTGTTGTTGGCGGTTATCTTGCTCGGACTGTATTGGAACTATCGCCAAAAAAAACTCACCAATCAACAGTTAGAAAGCCTAAATGCGAACTTAGAAATCAAAAACACCCAGCTTGATAAACGAAATGCCGAAAATGTGCTGTTGTTGAAAGAAATCCACCACCGAGTCAAAAACAACCTCGAAGTAGTGTCGAGTTTGTTGGCCTTACAATCGGCCCAAATTGATGACCCCGAAGTGCAAGAAGCCATGCAAACAAGTCAAAATCGGGTGCAATCTATGGGGATTTTGCACCAAAAACTGTATCAGAGCGAGCACTTGGCATTTATCAAAATGAAGAATTATTTCAAAAACCTGATCGAAAACATTCTTGATTCGTATAACCAAACCAATAGAATTACCATTGAATATCCGATGGAAGAAATTGAATTGGATGTGGACACTGCCGTTCCTGTTGGATTGATTGTCAACGAGTTGATTACCAATTCTTTGAAATACGCTTTTCCAAACAAACAATTGGGAAACATACGGGTTAGTCTTATGGATTTAGGGAACGATATGTTGCAATTACAAATAGCCGATAATGGTATCGGGAAAGTCCTAAACGTACAAGCAAAAGGAACTGGTTTTGGCACACAGTTGGTGGACTTGCTAACACGACAAATTGAAGGTACTTTGCAGCAAGAAATAAATAATGGTACGGTTATTTCTATACAATTTAAAAAAGTAAAACCAGCATAATGGATGCGCTTATTAAGATTTTGATTGTTGAAGACGACATGATTATTGCCGCAAAAATCTCCATGCAACTCACCACTTTGGGTTATGAGGTTACAGGTATTGTGCCTCGTGGCGAAGAAGCAATCATTCAGGCCGAAGAAAACAAACCCGATATTATACTGCTCGACATCAACCTCAAAGGCGTACTCAATGGCATTGAAACGGCTCACGAAATGAATCGCATCGTGAATGTACCCATCATCTACGTAACTGCCAACGCCGACGAAGCCACCTTTAATCGAGCTAAAGAAACTCGTCCGTATGCCTTTATTTCTAAACCCATCAAAAACATAGACCTTCAACGAGCTATTGAACTGACCATCAGTCGAATGGCCGATGGTCAACACAAAAATAACGACTCAGATTCGGAGCTTTCAGAAGTCACACCTTTCATTTTGAGTGATCGTATTTTTGTGCGACACAAAGAGAAAATGGTCAAAATTGTGGTTGCAGAAATCCTGTATATTGAGGCCGACCGCAACTACTGTCACATTTACACCCCCAAAAAAGAATATGTGTTGGCCACCAGCCTCAAAGTGATGGAAGAAAAACTGCCTGCACGCCAGTTCTTGCGGGTACACCGTTCGTTTATGGTCAATCTCAACCACGTGGACGAAGTAGCCGAGAACCACCTTATTATTGACCAAAAAGCCATCCCCCTTGGTACTAATTTTCGGGATGAACTCCTGAAACGGATTCAGACTATTTAGTCATTATTCTTTTGTTAAATGCGTACAAGTAGTGTAAGTTGGAAACAACCAACACTGCTCGTATTCATCATTTATTTCCCCCCAATTCATCATTTAAAAAAAATCCTTCGGAAAGAAAAAGTACCCCTTCGGACAGTTTTCACCCCTGTTCGTCCTGTACCAGTAGGTTTTCATCCTTTTTCTTTTGTAATTTATAAAAAAAAGCTTTAGCTAATCAAGTTAAAAACGAAAAATAGTACAACGGTAAAAAATGAATCACAAACTACTACTTCTACTATTTTTATTTAGTCTAACGGTAGCTTCTGTATGGGCAGACCATCTCACCAACAGCTACTTGACCAAAGCTAATGCTGTTGCGATCACTTCGCTAACTTCGAGCCTCAATTCATCTTTTACGGGAAGCGTTACCATTAACACCACTGTGACCAGCGGTGAAAACCCTGTAATCATACCTTTTTTAGGAGTACAAGCCTTGGTTATGAATATGATACTTAATGGCAGCGGACAGGCTACGCTTTCTAAATCTGAGTTGAAAGTAGGAAGTCAAACACTATGGGCAAGTTGTTATTTACTCAACCCGAAAAAAATTAGTAGTAACAAAAACTAGAACCAACAAACTCAAACAACTTCCATATATGAGAAAATTGTACATTTTAACGCTTGTGTTGTGTTTTGCATCTGTTGCAAGATCGCAGAATGTGAACGTAAACCCAGGTGGAGGCACCTACCCTGACCTTGCAAGCGCTTTTGCCGCCGTGAATGCTGGTACCCATACCGGTTCCATTACCATTGATATTGTTGGCAATACGGCCGAGCCAGTGGGAGGTGCTGTTTTAAACGCCAGCGGCGTGGGTTCGGCATCTTATACCGCCATACTGATACGCCCTTCGGGCGGAGCGGCCAGATCAATTATCGGGGCAACAACTGCCGGCCTGCCAATGATAGACTTTAACGGCGCAGACAATGTAACCGTTGATGGTTTAAATACAGGGGGCAATTCACTCACTATCGAAAACACTACGGTTTCGGCCACTGCAGGTACCTCAACCATCCGGTTTATTGGTGGAGCCACCTCTAATACCATTACAAATTGTTTCCTTAAGGGGGCCGGTACAATGAACGTGGCAACCGACGGTGCCGTTGTATTCTTTAGTACTGATGCAGTGACTGCTAATGGTAACGACAACAATACCATTTCTAATTGTGATATCGGCCCTTCTGGCGCCAACCTGCCTACTAAAGCCATATTGGGCAATGGTTCTACTACCACTACGGCCATCGGTAACAGCGGTATCACCATCAATAACAATGATATTCACGACTATTTTGGAGCGGCGGTAGCCAGTGCCGGAATTGCCACCAATGGCGGTTGTAATACATGGAGTATTACCAATAACCGTTTTTATCAAACCGGTACACGTACCTGGACAACAGGCGCCCTGCACAATGCAATAAATATTGCTAACACATCTGCCACCAGCGGTGCGCAGGGATTTACCATTACGGGAAATACTGTTGGTTATGCCTCCAATACACAAACCGGAACATATACATTGACAGGTTCTACCGGTACTTTCCGTGGCATAGTCTTCAATGGTATTACCGCAGGTACGGTTTCTAACATTAATAATAATACGGTTGCTGCAGTTAGCGTAACCGGTGTTACATCGAGTGGTCAAAGTTCCAACGCTCCTTTCATGGCTATATACATAAACAATGGTGTCGCAATTTCAAACAGCAATACCATCGGAAGCCAGTCAGCAACTGGTTCATTGGTTTATGCAACAACCTTTGCCAGCGCTGCCGATATGATAGGTATCTTCAATTTCAGTTCTGATAACTGGACTGCAAACAATAATTTGATTGGAGGAATGACGGCTTCCAATGCGGGTACGGGAGCCGCCAATGCTTACGGCATGCGTGTGAATACTCCGTCAACGGTAACTACTACCCTGAATGGAAACACGATTGGGGGCACCGTAGCCAATTCCATTCAAAGTACGTCAACGGCAGCGGGTGCACAGGTAGCTGGTATTTTTATTTCACAATCTATTGCAACAGCCTCTAATAACACAGTTCGTAATCTTACCAATGCCGGTGGTACCGGAACAACAACAGGTGCATCGGTTGTGGGTATTGATTTTTTCAGTGCAACGCCGGTTAACACAGCAAGTCAGAATACGATTTTTAACCTTACTAATACCAATGCTTCTGCTGCGACAGTTGTAACGGGTATTCAGTTTACAGGTGCAGCAACAAGTGTTGTGGAAAGAAATTTTATTTATGGTTTAACATCTTCTACTACCAGTGCTACAGCCGAAATTAACGGTATCCGTGTAGGCGGTGGTACAACTACTTATCGCAATAACATGATTGCTTTAGGTGCAGGTGTAACCAATGCAATTGGTTCCGCAGCCAGCAATTCTGGCACTTCAGGTATTAATGGTTTTAACGGAGCCTCTGGCACGGATAATTTCTGGAACAATAGCATTTATATCGGTGGCAACCCCACTTCAGGAGCGGGCGACTCTTATGCATTTAACGGAACCCAAACTACCAATACCCGCAGTTTCCGAGATAATATCTTCTTTAATGCCAGAAGCAACAGTGGAGCAACGGGCAAGCATTATGCCGTTAAAATAAATGGTACAGCTCCCAATCCAGCCGGCCTGACCATTAACAACAACATTTATTTTGCCAATGGAACCGGTGGAGTATTGGGATTTTTCAATTCTTTGGATGTAGCCAATCTTGCGGCCTGGAAAACGGCTGTTGGGCAGGATGGTTCAAGCTTTGAATCAAATCCACAATTTAACGACCCAACCAATGCTACACCCGATCTACATTTACATCCCACCAATGCAACCGTTGCAGAAGGCAATGGAGTTGATGTGGGTGTAACAAATGATTATGACGGACAAACACGTGCATCATTCACTCCTACAGATATTGGCGCTGATGCAGGTAATTTTGTAGGACTTGACTTGACTCCACCAGCTATTACCTATACAACACTTGGAAATACATCCTTAACAACAAATCGTACAATTGCTGTAACTATAACAGACAATACCGGAGTTGCAACCGGCGGCGGACTGGAGCCACGCATTTACTATAAAAAGAATACAGGGGGATACTTTTCAACGGCTGCTACTCTTGCAAGCGGTACTATACAAAATGGTGTTTGGACTTGTACGATTGACAATGCACAAGTTGGGGGCGTGGTGGCAACAGATGTTATTAGTTACTTCGTGGTTGCCCAGGATATACCGAGTAATCTTGGAGCAAATCCAAGTGGCGGCTTTTCCGGAACCAATGTTAATTCGGTAACTACTCCACCAACGACACCAAACCAATATACAATTGCCGCAGCTTTTTCAGGTACGATACCGGTTGGTTCAACGGAGACCTTTACCTCACTTACAAATACAGGAGGTATATTTGATGCCATCAACAATGGAGTATTAACAGGTAATGTAACCATTAATCTAACCAGTGACTTAATTGCCGAACTTGGAACAGTTGCCTTAAACCAGTGGGCCGAAGATGGTGCAGGTAACTACACACTCTTAATTAAACCAAGTGGAGCCCCAAGAACCATAACCGGAACAATCAACGGCGCATTAGTTAGATTAAATGGTGCCGATCGTGTAACGATAGATGGTTCAACTTCTGGTGCAACTGCCGGTGCCTGCGAAATAGGCGGTAATGCGGCTATCAGGGATTTGACCATTACTAATACTAACGTGGGTACTTCCGCTGGTGTGATTTCTATTGCAACAGGTGTAAATGGTGCACAGAACAATACCGTTAAAAATGTGAATATCCTTGGGCAGGACCCCAACACCACATTAATTGGTATTGCTGTGGGTGGTAATACATTTGGTACTATAGGGGCCGATAATGACAATGTTACCATTGACAATTGTAGTGTTAGAAGGGCTACTTTTGGTATTTATAATGCCGGTGCCAGTGCAGCCAACCGTAACACAGGCAGCAAAATAACCCGTAACGACCTTTCGGGCACTACTACCAACCGCATCAAGCGGGTAGGCATCATGTCATTCTTCAATGATGGTATTGAAGTTTCCTATAACAGCATTGGGGGTATCGAAACCACCGAAGCCGTCGATGCCATTGGTATAGCGCTCGGTACCCAGGGTATAGACCTTACAATTACCACTTCGGGAGAGGTGGTGAATGCGTTGGTGGCCAACAACAAAATAAACGGTGTTGCTAACTTAAATACCACAGGTTTTTCTGCGGCTGGTATAACGGTAGCAGGTGGTAATGCAGGTGCTAACACCATCCGCAACAATATGATTACGGGTGTAACTGCCCCGTCCACTTCCCCCGATTTAACTGCGGGTATCTATGTAGTAGGTGCTACTGGTGCTGATACAAGGTTGTACTACAACTCCATTTCCATGACTGGTGACAGGGGCGCAGTAACAGGGCAAACGCCATCTTATGGTATTGCCATTACAGGTTCGAACCCAACAGTTGATCTAAGAAATAATATTTTATATACCACGCAAATTGCCTCGGGCGGTGGTGTGAATGCCAAAAGCTATGCTATCGGTATGGCAAGTAACACCTTTACCAACCTCAATTCCAATTACAATGCGTTCTGGAGCATAGGCGCTAATGATGGAGGTTTCCGAACAGGTTCATTGGATGCTGGAGCAGGTACCAGCTATGCCACTTTGGCTGCCTGGCAAACTGCAGTAAGCAATGATGCCAATTCAGTAGAGGCAGATCCGCTATTTAATGACCCCCTCAGTGATCTTCATTTAACCACATTTGAGCCGCTGGCTACACCTATAGCAGGTATAACTAATGATTATGATTGCCAAACACGTAGTGCAAGTACACCAGATATCGGAGCAGATGAAATCGTAAACGCCGTCTGTACCCTAAGCCTTACATCTGCGGTTGGCACTAATGCCCAAACAGTTTGTATCAATACGGCAATTACGAATATCACCTATTCCAATACCGCCGCCTTAGGAGCTACCGACGCCACTTTTGGAGGACTTCCTACGGGTGTAACGGGCTCATGGTCAGGTGATGCGGTAACAATCAGCGGTTCGCCATCTGTTGGAGGCACATTTAATTACACAGTAACACTTGTAGGAGGTACATGTGCAGGAGTCACTGCAAACGGTACGATAACGGTCAATGCCAATCCAACGGTGAGCATTAGCCCCGCAAGTTTGAGTTTGTGTATAGGGGCAAGCTTAAATCTCACCGCCACAGCAGGGTTGAGTACTTACAGTTGGTCTAGTTCAGGCGGCACATTCACCAGCACCACCAATCAGGCAACATTGAGCAATCCAGCCAGTGGTGGGTACAGTTTTACAGTAACAGCCACTAATACAAACAATTGTACGGCCACCGCCACAGCGAGTGCAACGGTCAATCCGAGCCCTACTCGCCTATACGTAAACGCCTCCGCTACAGGTGCAAATACTGGTTTGACTTGGACAGATGCTTTTACCGATTTGCAATCAGCACTCAATTATTCCTGTAATGCTAACTTAACAGAAATCTGGGTAGCCAAAGGCACTTATTACCCTACAGCAGATGCCTCAGGCAATACTTCTCCCACTGATGCCCGTACCAAGACCTTTGTAATGAAAAACGGTGTGGCCATTTATGGGGGCTTCTCTGGAGACGGTAGCGAAACTCTGCTCTCGCAACGTAACCAGACGACTAACCCTACCATTTTGAGTGGGGATATTGACAAGAACAATACCCTTGACAATGGCAATAGCTACCATGTCATCTACAATAATTACACTTCTATTACCCCCCTTACCAGCACAAGTGTTTTAGACGGCTTTACTATTACAGGAGGCAGGGCCAATGGTAGTGGGTTTTTATCATCCGGCGGCGGGATGTACAACTTCAATTCCTCCCCAAGCATAACCAACTGCAGTTTCTTTGGTAATTCGGCTGATCAAACTGGCGGCGGGATGTACAACTTCAATTCTTCCCCAAGCATAACCAATTGCAGCTTTTCCGGTAATTCGGCAAATCAAACTGGCGGTGGGATCTCCAACATTGGAAATGCTTCCATACCTAACCCGAGCATAACTAATTGCAGTTTCACTGGCAATTCAGCTGTGCAATTAGGCGGTGGAATATACAATGGTTCCGCTTCTCCAAGCATTACCAACTGTACCTTCTCCGGCAATTCTTCTCCCGGCCAAGGCGGTGGGATGGCTTCCACGAACCCAAATATCAACAGCAGCAATCCTGTAGTAAAAAACTGCATCTTCTGGGGCAATACAAGCGAAATATATACTATTTCACCGAGCTTCACTGCCGTTACCTACTCCATCGTAAAGCAAACAAGCGGCGTATTCTCTGGCACAGGTAACTTGAACGTGGATCCACTCTTTGTTAACTCCACCGATGCCGATGGCGCAGATAACATATTAGGTACCGCCGATGATGGCCTTCGCCTGCAAGCCTGCTCACCTGCCATGAATGTAGGTACAAACACCGGTGCACCTACTACGGATATACTCGGTAACCCACGCCCGTATGTGGGCACAGTCAGCACTGCCGACATGGGAGCGTATGAGTATCAAGGAAATCCTGCTGTTATTACCATCAATGCACCTGCCGTCACGCAGCCTACCTGCGCCACGCCCACGGGTACCATCGTGGTGAATGCGACTGGGAACGGCTCACTTGAATACAGCATTGACAACGGCAGTAATTGGCAAAGCAGTGCTACGTTTGGTGGATTAGCGGCGGGAAATTACTACATCAAAGTGCGCTCACAAGCCAACCCAGCGTGTATCACCACTTACGGCAGCAATCCTGTTACACTTACCTCTCCTTTTACCGCCTCTACCACTACAGATACTTGGACGGGCTGTGTCTCGACCGATTGGAATACGGCAGGCAACTGGGCGGATGGCAGCGTACCCACCGCCAATGACAATGTTACCATCCCTGCCGCCCCAAGCAACCAACCCATCATCGGTGCCGGCACGGCTGCCGTAGCGAAGTCGGTGTTGATTAATGCCAGCGCTTCGTTGACCATCAATGCCACGGGTAGTTTGGCTATAAATGGCTCAAGCGTTCATGGATTAGACAATTACGGCACGTTGGACAACAGTGGGACGATACGAGTAGGCAATACCACGACTATTGGTGCTATAGGTATTTTGCATCGCAATGGTGGCACCTTTAATAATAAACCAAACGGAGCTATCTATATTGACCGCACGGGAGGTAGTCAAGCTTTTTACTCTAATGGTTTAGTAAACAATGAGGCTTCTATCAAAATCGGTAGTAATGCAGCGATTACGGGTGAAGGAATGAGAGTAGAGGGCAATACTTTTAATAATAAACCTGGAGGAGCTATCTATATTGACCAGACAAACAGCATTGGCATTCTATTACTAAATAGTGGCACTATATTTAACAATGAGAACCTCATTGAGATTGGTAGCACAGCAGACATTCAAGGAAGTGGGATTAGAAATAACGCTGGTTGTACTTTTAATAACAAGGTTGGTGGAGATATCAAGATTAATCGAGTAGGGATTACAAATACGAGTGGCATTCCCTGTATTATTAATTTTGGCACCTTCAATAACGATGCAAAAATTACCACCGGTAATGGCGTACTTCTTTACGCCCAAGACGGTATTTACAATGCAGGAACTTTCTCCAACACTGCTACCGGCATCATTTCTATTGCAAAACCTCGAGCCAACGGTATCTGGAACAGCGCAGGTACGTTCCAAAATGCAGGCAAAATTACGATTAGTAATGTCTTCGATTCTTCCGATGGGACGTACAGCACGGGAATTTTGAGTACTACTTCTTTTTCTAATAGTTTAGGTGCAGAAATCCACATTGACCAAGTAGGTAGTGGAATAATAACTACCAATGCGTTTAGCAATGCAGGTTTGATTCAGATGGGAGAAAATGGAGCATTAACGGGAAGTGGTATCAGCAATATACAGGGGGTAAATGCGGTGTTTAACAACAATGCGGGTGGAGACATCAGCATCAAACAAACGGCAGTGGATGGCGTGCAAAACGACCCAAATTCTACCTTTAACAACAACGCCTGCGCCAAGCTCACGATGTTTGACAACCTCAACAATGCCGGTACGTTTACCAATACAGGGTTGTTTACGGTCAATACAGCTCAAGCTCACACCAATACGGCTTTGACTAACAATGGGGTCATAGCGTACCCTCAAGGCAATCCGATACCAAACGTAACTAACAATGATGTGATTGTAGGTCCGATTACTGTTTGTGGTACTACGGCCTCGCCCGCCTTGCAGATTGGGGGGGGTAATTCCTTTACAGCAGGTAGCACTTGGTACAGCGATCAAGGACTTAGTACGGCAGCCGGCACCTACGATCAGAACACTAATACGTTTACGTTGACCAACCTGAGTTTATCAGGCACGCAAACGTTGTATTTTTCTATCAATGATGCCAGCAACTCCTGTCCTCGCACGGTGTCTATTCAAGTGACGGTCAATGCGGGCGGGCCGATTATCTACGTTACTCAAACGGGCGCAGGTTTGCAAAATGGTAGCAGTTGGGCCAATGCGTTGCCAAGTACTCAATTACAGTATGCCATTAACTCGGCGGCGATTTGTACAGCACAAGTTTGGGTAGCCAAAGGCACCTATTACCCTACGGCAGATGCCTCAGGCAATACTTCCCCCACTAATGCCCGTACCAAGACCTTCGTGATGAAAAACGACGTGGCCATTTATGGCGGTTTTGCAGGCGGTGAAGCCGCTAACTATGACCTCTCCTTGCGGAATTTCACTGCCAACGAAACCATCCTCAGCGGGGATATTGACGGCACGCCCGATGTAGTAACGGGCAGTGGCAGTACGTTAAACATCACTGGCAATGGTGGCAACGTCTATCACGTTTTCTCTAACGCAAGCGGGCTGACCAATACAGCTATTTTGGATGGTTTTACGGTGAGCGGAGGCAATGCCAATGGCACTAACCCTCATAATAATGGAGGTGGCATGTTGAACGACGGAAGCGGTGCAGGAAAATTTTGTAGCCCCACGATTCGGAACTGCAACTTTACTTACAATAACGCTTCAGGTGTAGGAGGAGCTATCTATAACCGAGGTACGGATGGGAATAGCAGTCCGCAAATCAGTAATTGTACATTTTTAGCCAATATAGCCAGCTTTTATGGTGGTGGCATCTCTCACGTTGGGACAGGTACTCCAAGCTATACCAATTGTGATTTTAACTATAATAAAGCTAGCAGTGGCGGTGCTATTTTTTACAGTACCGTTGCAGGCAATACAGCCACTCATTCCCTCCTCAATTGTAACTTTACGGGCAATGCAGCAAATCATGGCGGTGCCATCTCAAGTGGGTTATCTAATGAGACAGGCACTCGAACAGTTTATTTGACCAGCTGTACGTTTACCGATAATAGGGCAACGTTATACGGCGGGGCTTTCAACAATGGGTTTCAATTCACCGCAGGAAGTACTCCCGTATTTTTCACTAATTGCATTTTCAAAAATAATTTGGCCCATAATGGTTCCACCGTTGGTTCAGGTGGTGCTTATCAGAGCCAGGGAGGGCTTAGTTCGCAAACGGCTACGTTTACCAATTGCCTATTGGATGGCAACAAAGCCATGGGTACTACCGATGATGGCGGTGGAGCCATTATGATTTACAATGGTACGGTTACGTTGATTAACTCAACTGTCGTTAACAGCCAAACTGCCACTCGTGGGGGAGCGGTCAATGTCTATGGTAACACAGGCGCTGCCAATATCAAAAACTCCATCTTTTGGAACAATACAGCCACTTCCTTTAACAGTATATTCATCGGAGCGGGGGGGAGTGCGAGCGCCCAATACAGCCTTTTACAAGACGCCTCTTGCCCTGCCAATGTCACCTGTGGGGCAGGCATGATTTATAATCAAAATCCCTTGTTTGTGAGCAGCAGTAACTTTAGCCTGCAAGGCTGCTCGCCAGCCCTCAACGTAGGAAATGATGCTGACAATAGCACTATCACCGACATAGCTGGCAGTGCTCGCAAATTTGGTGTGATTGATATGGGGGCGTATGAGTATCAAGGTAATGCTATAGCTCCACCTACGGCCACTGCCAGCACCACTACGAGCAGCGTGTGTCAAGGCAATACGATTAACCTCAGCGCCACTGGTGGCGATAATTATTCGTGGACTGGCCCAACGGGTAGCAATTTCAGTAGCACACAGCAAAACCCAAGTTTTACAGCAAGCTCTACAGCTTTCAGCGGGATTTATACTGTGGTAGTCAGCAATGCAAATTGCGCTGCTACTGCCACAGCCACCGTGAGTGTAACAGTAAACGCACTGCCCACCATCTCGGTCACTATTCCACCTGCTCAATGTGGCGGTACGATTAACCTCAACACGGTCTTTAGCTCCAATGGCTCGCTGAGTTATTTTACCGATAGCGGCTTTAGTAGTGCTGCTGCCAATCCGGTCAGTAGCGGTGGCCCTTATTACGCCACAGCCATTGATGCGACTACCAATTGCTCAGTCACCGCCTCCGTGTCCATCACCATCAATACCAGTGCTACTATTTCGGTTACTACGCCTTCTGCTCAATGCGGGGGTACCATCAACCTCAGCACGGCTTTTAGCAGTAATGGTACGCTGAGTTATTTTACCGATAGTGGCTTCACTAGCACTTCGGCCAATCCCGTCGCTGCTTCGGGACCTTATTATGCCAAAGCTTCCGTAGGTACCTGTACCAACTCGGCTTCGGTCAGCATTACCATTAATCCTCTGCCGACCATCTCGGTCACTATTCCCCCTGCCCAGTGTGGCGGTACGATTAACCTCAATACGGTCTTTAGTTCCAATGGAGCGCTGAGTTATTTTACCGATAGCGGCTTTAGTAGTGCTGCTGCCAGTCCGGTCAGTAGCGGTGGCCCTTATTACGCCAAAGCCATTGATGCGACTACCAGTTGCTCAGTCACCGCCTCTGTGTCCATCACTATCAATACCAGCGCTACCATTTCGGTTACTACGCCTTCTGCCCAGTGTGGCGGCACTATCAACCTCAGCACCGCCTTTAGTTCTAACGGAACGCTGAGTTATTTTACTGATAGTGGCTTCACTAGCACTTCGGCCAATCCCGTCACAGCTTCGGGACCTTATTATGCCAAAGCTTCCGTAGGTACCTGTACCAACTCGGCTTCGGTTAGCATTACCATTAATCCTCTGCCCACCATCTCGGTCACTATTCCACCTGCTCAGTGTGGCGGTACGATTAACCTCAATACGGTCTTTAGTTCCAATGGAGCGCTGAGTTATTTTACCGATAGCGGCTTTAGTAGTGCTGCTGCCAGTCCGGTCAGTAGCGGTGGCCCTTATTACGCCAAAGCCATTGATGCGACTACCAATTGCTCAGTCACCGCCTCCGTGTCCATCACCATCAATACCAGTGCTACCATCTCTGTTACGACTCCGCCTGCCCAGTGTGGCGGCACTATCAACCTCAGCACCGCCTTTAGTTCTAACGGAACGCTGAGTTATTTTACTGATAGTGGCTTCACTAGCACTTCGGCCAATCCCGTCGCTGCTTCGGGACCTTATTATGCCAAAGCTTCCGTAGGTACCTGTACCAACTCGGCTTCCGTTAGCATTACCATTAATCCTCTGCCGACGCTCAACATCTCGCCCAGTAATAGCCAACTCTGTGCCAGTCAATCGCTCAGCCTCAGTGCTACCGCTGGGCTGACGGGCTATAGCTGGAGTAAGTCGGGAGGAACGTTTGGTTCTTCCAACAACTTGCCCACCATCAGCTTTAGTAGCAGTACTCCTGGCAATTTCACTCTGACCGTCACAGCAAGCAATGGTTCTTGTAGTGCCAGTGCCTCGGCCTTGGTGCTGGTCAATGGTCAAGTGATTCCTCTAGTGAGCAGTAATGCTCCTTTGTGTACGGGCACGACCCTGAATCTCTCGGTGGATATCAGTGGGGCTTCCTACACGTGGAGAGGACCTGGCTTTACCTCTACTGAACAAAATCCATCTCGTGGTAGTTTTAGCACCGGTATGATTGGCGTATATTCTATAACCGTTAGCAATAGCCTAGGTTGTTCAGGTACAGGTACTGTCAACGTACAAGCCAAGCCGAGTCCTACCCCACAAGTCAGTAGCAATGGTCCGCTTTGTGCGGGTAATACCCTCCAACTGTCGGCTTCAGGAGGAAGCTCCTACTCTTGGAGGGCATCGGATGGCTTTGCTTCGACCGAACAGAATCCTGCTCGGCCTACCGTCAGTGCTTCCATGAGTGGAGGATATTCGCTCACCGTTACCAATAGCAATGGCTGCACGGCCTCTAACACGCTTTCTGTCTCGGTGCAAGCCGCTGCCTTGAGTGCGAGTCCGAATCCTTTGGGTGTTTGCTTAGGTCAAACTATCAATCTCTCGGCTAATGCTTCCCCTGCTGCCTCCGCCTTCTCTTGGAAAGGACCTGGCAACTTTAGCTCTACTACTCAAAGTATCTCTACCTACGCTACTACTACGGCCAATCTAGGTATCTACTCCGTCTCGGCTACCATTGGTTCTTGTGTGGTCACTAGCACGGCTGAGGTTAAGTCGGGGGCTGTCTTGCAAGCTGGTGTCGTGGGCATACCTTGCCTCGGTGGTACTATCCAGTTTACAGCTACAGGCATGACTTCTTACTCGTGGTCTCGGCCTACCAACAACTTCAACTCTACGCTCCAGAATCCTGTTATCCCCAGCTCTACCCTCAACGATGCGGGGGTCTATTTCCTCTCAGCTCGCTCGGGCTCTTGTTTCGTCTCTATGCTCGTTCCTGTCATGATTGTTGGTACAGGTGTTAACCCTTCTTTCTCTGTAACCCCTTCTTCCTTTGCCGCTGGCGCTACTGTTTCACTTAGTGCGGCTTCGGCTACAGGGGTGTATTCGTGGAGTGGACCCAATGGTTTCTCGGGGAATACTCGTACCAAGAGCATCCCTAATTTCCAAGCGGCTAATAATGGCGTTTATCGCCTCACGCTGAGCAATGGTACGTGTTCGGGCTACACGGAACAAACCATTTCTATCAACAGTGCTACTCGACTGGCCGCAGCCGAACCATCAGAAGAAGCCATTGGCTTAGAAATCAATGCCTATCCCAACCCTGTGACGCATACACTCACGGTGGAAGTCAAGCTGAAAGAGCCTTCGGCTTTGCAATTAACCCTGTTTAATTCGGTAGGCAAAGACAGTGGAACTTGGCAACTCAACGAAGTAAGTACCTTCCACAAAACGGAACTCAATTTGAGTGATTTACAAGGCGGTGTCTATCTGCTCCAAGCGCAGGCAGGGAAACAGAAGGTCGTCAAGCGGGTGGTCAAGATTCAGTATTGACGAAAAATTAAGACCCTGACAGGGACTGAAAGCCCTGTCAGAGGTCTCTATTCTCATGTCTGTTGTTTCCACTTGACAACCCTAATAGACTCATGGAAGATTTTGACTGTATGAAAGGTCAAGAATAATTATTTTGAAATCTGTATCGCATCGGCATTGCAACGGATGCTCGGTAAGCAAGTATAGCTCGGATGACCAACTCACCTACACCTTACAGCTAAATAATTACCAATTATCCATAAACTTTAAAATCAAACCTCATTACAAAATGAAAACATGGTTACTGTTTTTTACATTCTCATCATTAGCTTTTCACGCTATTGCAAAAGAATTCCCTCGGGTTATTAAAAAACCGGCTATCCCGCCGCCCCAAACCATTATACTAAGTATTAACCCAGCCACAAATCCATCTGGAGCAGCGGCAGAGCTCATTACAGCCATTACTACTGCCAACGCTGACCCAGATGCAACAACAATAGAATTACAGTGCGGTACTTACAGCTACAGCACTGCAAACAACTGGGAATATGGTCCCAACGCCTTGCCTCCCATCACAAGCGATATTACCATAGAAGGCAAGGGCGCTGTGTTGACATCAACCGCAACGGTAAGGCTGCGATTCTTCTATGTGTCGGGCGGACTATCTGGGCTTACCGCAGGAAAACTGACTTTGCGTGACCTTACCTTGCAAAATGGTAAACAAAAAGGAGGCGACAGCTACTGGGGCGGGGGTGGCGCTGGTATGGGAGGTGCCATCTTTAATCAGGGCGACCTGACGTTGGAGCGAGTTACATTAGCTAATAACAGCGCAACCGGTGGCAATACAACCCTTTCTGTTCTAGCTACTAACATCGCAAACGGCGGTGGTATGGGCGAAGACTCCAAAGACAATAGTGGAGGTGGTTTCGGGGGGACACCCGTAGGCACAGGCGGAAGTGGTGGCTCGTCAGCAGCAGGGACAGTCAATGGTGGTGGCGGCGGCGGCTTCTTAGCTGGTTCAAGTGGTCAAGCTGGCGCAAGTGGAGGAGCTGGCGGCGGACTTGGTCTGCTTGGTGGCAACGGTGGCAATAGCACTGGTAATGGAGGAAATGGCACTGGAGGGAAAGGCGGCGACGGTGGTGGAGGTGGCACTTGGGTCTTTACGGCCACTGCCAACGGAAACGGGGGTAATTATGGTTATGGGGGTAGTAGTGGTATGGTAAGTGGTAGTAACGGTGGCGGTGGTGGCATTGGTGGTGGCGGCGGCTCTGGAGGTGGCAATGGCGGCGGCGGCGGTTTTGGAGGTGGAGGCGGACTTGGAAATGATGGGGGTTTGGGGCATGGCGATGGAGGGTTTGGCGGAGGCGGCTCTGGCGGAAGCGGATTAGGGGGATTTGGGGGGGGTAATGGGATAGCTATCGGCGGCGGCGGTGCCGGACTTGGCGGAGCTGTCTTTAATCACCGAGGCACCTTGATCTTAATCAATTGTACCCTGACGGCCAATAATGCAGCGGGAGGGCGAGGTGGCGATGTTAATTTTTCTTTGGGAGGGGGGAATGGCGGTAGTGGTTTTGGCGGCGCCATTTTCAATCTAAACGGCGCAGTTAGTTTAACCAGCACTACCTTGGCTGCCAACACCGTAACACCAGGACCAGGAGGCCAAGGACCCTCAGTGGGCTACTCGGGGGCAAACGGGCAAGCTGACGGTGGTGCCCTGTACAATCTCTCTTACGGCAATAAAATTGAAGATGGCACCGCTTCAATGGCCACAGTAACCATCAGCAATTCGATTTTGGCCACCACCAGTGGCGGAACCAATGATTTGGTTAATAACAGAATCAATGGTACAAATACCAATACGGCCACTATTACTTTTAGTAACAATAATTTGGTGATGGCCAAATCGTCTATTGGTGGAGCAACAGAAGTGGGTAGCCCTTCGCTTACGGCCAATCCCAATCTGGGTACATTGAGTGTGTTGAGTAACTGCAATGCAAGCACCTGCAAACCTGCGGTATTGCCGCTGTTAGTGGGTAGTCCAGCTATTAACGCCGCCGCCGGAACTTCTCCGGCTACTGACCAAACAGGCACCTCACGCCCTCGAGGTGATGCGTCTGATTTGGGTTCCTTTGAATTATGTTGTCTGACAACCCCACCTACTCGCCTGTATGTAGATGCGTCTAAAACCGCAGGTGCCAACACAGGGCTAACGTGGGAAGACGCTTTTACAACACTGCAAGCAGCCTTAAACTATGAGTGCAACGCCAATTTAACTGAAATCTGGGTAGCCAAAGGTACGTATTATCCCGACGAAGGTGGCACTTTTGCTGATAATGACCGTAATGCCGCCTTTGTCATGAAAAGTGGCGTATCTATTTACGGCGGCTTTGTGGGTAATGAAGCTTCTGATTATGACCTTTCGCTGCGAAACTTCGTCACTAATGAGACCATCTTGAGTGGGGATATTGACCAAAACGATGGTGCCAATTTTGCCAATAATGGAGGCAATGCATATCATGTGATTTATAACTACAACAATCAGCTGCACAACAATACTGTGCTGGATGGATTTACTGTAAAAGCTGGCAATGCCAATGGCGGCGATTTAGGTGGTGTTGGCGGAGGAATGTATAATTATGGGTCATCACCCACCGTTTCAAATTGCTGGTTTACGGGCAATACAGCCATTTTTATCGGGGGTGGTTTATCTGCTTATTATAATGCCGATAGGTTTTTTCTTACTCCGAGAGACAATATCAAAGTCTCCAAATGCACTTTCAGTAATAATACTGCTTCGGGAACTACCGGTTACGGTGGTGGAATGTACACCTTTCAAAATCAGGCAATTATAGAAAATACCACTTTTTCCCAAAACTCCTCGGCAGCTTATGGCGGTGGCTTGTATGCGAGTGACTGTGGCACTGGTGTCATATTGTCTAATGTGGTTTTCTCGGAAAATACTGCCAATACCCTTGGCGGGGCAATAGCATCCACTGGTAGCAATGTAACAGTAATCAATGGTACTTTTTCAAACAATAGCGTTAGCAATCCTGTCAATGCCGCAACTGCTGGGGGCGGGATTTTCCACAGTGATGATTTAGCAGGAATACGTTTACGACTTCTAAATTGTATTTTGTGGGGTAATACAAGTGCAGGAAACATAAACAGCTTAGGTGGGTCTTCCATCTTTGCGACTAACTGCGATGTACAGGGCATTAGCAGATTTGGCTGGGTTAATTGCATCGATCAAAATCCTCTATTCATCAATACCGCCGACCCCGATGGAGCAGATAACCTACTTGGTACGGCCGACGATGGCCTACGCCTGAGTGTCTGTTCACCCGCTATCAATACTGGTGTTAGCTCAGCCACAGTTGGCGCAATTGTATTAAATGCACTAAGTACGGATGTAGTAGGCAATGCTCGCCCGTATGTAGGCACAGCCAGTATTGCCGACATGGGAGCTTATGAGTACCAAGGAGATCCTATTGCACAACCTACAGCCACAGCCAGCACGACCACAGCGGTCATTTGCGCAGGCGGCACCATCAACCTCAGTGCCAGTGGTGGAGATACCTATTCTTGGAACGGCCCAAGCGGTAGTAATTTTAGTAGTACCGATCAAAACCCCAGCTTTACGGGTAGTAGTACTTCGTATTCGGGGCTTTATACCGTAGTGGTCAGTAATACAGGCTGTACTGCTACCGCCACAGCTACGGTGAGCGTACAGGTGAAGGCTAATCCAACACTGAATGTCACTCCCCCAGCCTCGCAATGTGGCGGCAGCATTAACCTCAGCACCGCATTTAGTTCTGATGGCAGCCTGAGTTATTTTACCGATAATGGGTTTAGTAGCAGTGCCGCCAATCCCGTCAGTAGTAGTGGACCTTATTATGCCAAAGCAATGGGGACAAACAGTTGCTCCGCTACGGCTTCGGTCTCTATCACCATCAATACCAGTGCTACTATCTCAGCCATTCCACCAGCTGCCCAGTGTGGCGGCACTATCAACCTCAGCACGGCCTTTAACACCAATGGTACACTGAGTTACTTTACCGATAGTGGCTTCACTAGCACTTCGGCCAATCCTGTCAGTAGTTCGGGGAGGTATTATGCCAAAGCTTCCGTAGGAACCTGTACCAACTCGGCTTCGGTATCAATTACTATCCATCCGCTGCCTGATGTTAGTATCAATCCTCCTACGGCCACCCTCTGTACGGGGCAATCGCTCACGCTCAGCACTAATGCAGGCGGGTCTGTGTACAATTGGGCTAAAAGTGGCGGTACATTTAGCACTACCACCAACCAAGCAACCTTCAGTAGTAACGTAGCGGGGGGATTTAGTATTAGCGTAACGGTAAGCAACAACTTTAGTTGTAGTGTCAGTGCAAGCGCCAGCGTGACGGTCATCACCCTGCCGACAGCGCAAATCAATCCGTCCAGCACGCAAAACATCTGCCAAGGCGCAACACTCAATTTAATGGCTAGCGGTGGCAGTCTCTTCTCTTGGAACGGACCAAGTAATTTTAGTAGTACCAATGCCACCATCAGTTTGAATACCAGCAGTAGTACTTACAGCGGCGTTTACAAAGTAACAGTCGGAACAGGTGTTTGCACCGCTACAGCAAGTGTTAGTGTCAGCATCCAGCAAGCTACGCTCAGTATCTCGCCCAACCCTCTCAACGTATGCCTCGGCCAAACCATCAACTTGAGTGCTAATGCTTCCCCTGCTGCCTCCGCCTTCTCTTGGAAAGGGCCTGGCAACTTTAGCTCTACTACTCAAAGTATCTCTACCTACGCTACTACTACGGCCAATCTAGGTATCTACTCCGTCTCGGCTACCATTGGTTCTTGTGTGGTCACTAGCACGGCTGAGGTTAAGTCGGGGGCTGTCTTGCAAGCAGGGGTGGTCGGCTTGCCTTGTGTGGGTGGCACTATCCAGTTTACGGCTTCCGGGATGACTTCTTACACCTGGTCTCGGCCTACCAATAACTTCAACTCTACCCTCCAGAATCCGGTTATCCCCAGCTCTACCATGAATGATGCGGGGGTCTATTTCCTCTCGGCTCGCTCGGGCTCTTGTGTAGCATCGGCCTTAGTGCCTGTGATGTTGTCGGGTACAGGCATTAATCCTTCTTTCTCGGTAAATCCTTCTACTATTGCCGCTGGGGCTACTGTGGCCCTCAGTGCTGCTTCGGCTTCGGGAGTGTATTCGTGGAGTGGGCCAAGCGGTTTTTCGGGGAATACTCGTACCAAAAGCATCAGCAATTTCCAAGTGGCTAACAATGGCGTTTATCGCCTCACGCTGACGGTAGGGACCTGTACGGGCTATTCCGAAAAAACCATTTCCATCAACAGTGCTACTCGCTTGGCGGCGGCTGAAACCGAGCCAATGGAGATGGAAATCAATGCCTATCCCAACCCTGTGACCCATACACTCACGGTGGAGGTGAGGCTGAAAGAACCTTCGGTTTTGCAGTTGAATTTGGTTAATTCGGTGGGCAAACCCAGTGGGGCTTGGCAACTCAATGAAGTAACTACGTTCCATAAAACTGAACTCAATCTGGCTGATTTACAAGGCGGTGTCTATCTGCTGCAAGCGCAGGCGGGGAAACAGAAAGTCGTCAAACGGGTAGTTAAGATTCAGTATTGAGATTTTGAGGGGTGTCTGCTATTCATCCAGTAGGTGGCAGACACCCCTTTATTTGGAGATTTTTATTCACCACACTTTTACCTTTTGATAAAAAACGACTCATTCCACTCTTGTTGATTAGTTTTTTTTCCTTACAAAGGGTATTTTTGAAACAACCTATATTTTACTCTGTAAACAATTTATTATGAAACACTCTTTTACTCCTAAGTGCCTTATAATCATCCTGTTGACGTTGATTACCTTAAAGGCTTCTGCCCAGCTTAGTGATCAGGCAAAGCAGCAGATTCAGTCCTTGATGGATGAAAAGGCTGCCCGAACTCCTGCTCAACAGAAGATTAGCTCCCAGTTGCTGTATGGAATGCGCATGGCGCAAGGCCAATCCATTACTCCGTTGGTGAAAACTCTTGAAACTACTATTAAGCAGAATACTGATGGTAAAGTGAAAGTGGTTATCAGAGCCACTATTCAACCCAAATTGCTAACTGAGCTACGAACCTTGGGGGTTGAAATCTTGTCGTATTCTGAACGATTCAAAACCATTGTGGCCAACATCACCTTGGGCAGTTTGGAGCAAATTGCTAATTATACCGATGTGAAGGCCATTGAAGAATGGGTAGGCCCCATGAACAACAGCCCCAATAATCATAACATAACGCAAGATAGGTTGAGTCCGTTGCGGTTAGCCAACGGGCAACAGCGAACTCTCATGGCAGATGCTATGAAGTTTATGGAGGTGACTACCCGAGGTGCAACCGTCCGAAAACAACTTCAGCAAGCCATGAAAAAATGGGAGGCTGCCCCGATGGCTCCCGTGATGGGGAGTGTTACGTCTGAAGGAGATGCTACCCATAAAGCTAATCTGGCTCGGACTAATTTTGGGATAGATGGCACTGGCATCAAAATTGGCGTATTATCCGACAGCTACAATGCCGCAGCTGCTGCTGCCGATGTGCTGGCAGGAGAGCTACCAGGGGTAGGCAATCCAAATGGTTATACCACCCCTGTTACGGTTTTATCAGACATTTCGGGTACGGACGAAGGCCGGGCCATGCTCCACATCATCCATGATTTGGTACCAGGTGCTCAGTTGTATTTTGCAACGGCTTTCAATGGTGATGCCGATTTTGCCCAACAGATTTTGGACTTACGAGCCGCTGGTTGTGACATTATTGTAGATGATGTATCCTATTTTAATGAATCGCCTTTTCAAGACGGCGTTATTGCCCAAGCCGTGAATACCGTCACGGCAGACGGTGCCCTGTATTTTTCGTCTGCTGGAAACTCAGGAAACAAAAATGATGGTACTTCTGGCACTTGGGAGGGCGATTTTTTGAATGGAGGTACAACGTCTGTGATCACGAATGCTGGCACTTTGCATAATTTTGGAGATGCTACCACTCCTGTTCTATTCAATACCGTTGCGTCAGGAGGAGGTTCTAGGCATATTGATTTTTTTTGGTCAGACCCTTGGGGTGCTTCCAGCAATGATTATGATGTGTTTATCGTAAATAGTGCAGAAACTACCGTCTTACGATCTGCAACCAATCTTCAAAATGGCAGCCAAAATCCGTATGAGTTCATCGGTACGCTCAATGTGGGTGAAAAAATTTATATTCTCAAAAAAACAGATGCTCAAGTACGAGCCTTGCATTTAGGAACAGGTAGGGGGCGTTTGACCATTAGTACTGACGGACGAACTCGTGGGCATAATGCTGCAAGAGATGGATACTCCGTAGCGGCTACACCGGCTGTTTTGCCAGGGCCGTATCCTAATCCATTTAGTAGCAGTAATTCAGTTGAAACCTTTAGCTCAGATGGTCGGCGGCGTATGTTTTACTACGCCAATGGCACTCCCATTACCCCTGACAATCTACTGTTTGGTACCAATGGTGGCGAAGTATTGCAAAAACCTGACATCACAGCTGCCGATGGCGTCATGACGGGTGTCCCAGGATTTAAGCCTTTTTATGGCACCTCGGCAGCGGCGCCCCATGCAGCAGCTATTGCAGGCTTAATTAAGTCAAAATTTCCTACCATTACGCCCACCCAAATGCGTAGTATCCTTACCAGTTCTGCTATTGACATCGAAGATCCTGGCACTGATCGTGACGCAGGGGCAGGGATTATTATGGCTTACGAAGCGATTCAAAAGTTCTTGACGGATAACAACTGCCCCACCATTACTGTAGTACCACCTGCCACTACCACGGCAGCACTTAACCAGCCTTTTAGTGTTAGCTTCTCGCAATCGGGTGGTACTGGCAACATTACCTATAAGACCTTTAGTACACTACCTTCCGGTCTAAGCCTTTCGTCAGCAGGAGTCTTGAGTGGTACTCCTACCCAAATTGGCACTTACACCATCACTGTAGTAACCAGCCAAGAAAACGGTTGTAGCGGAAATACTACTTATACACTGACTGTGCAAGCGGTTATCATCAACGCCAGTTCTCCGGTTGTAGTAACTGCCGAGAACGCTATCCCTGCTAACAATGCCCCAGACCCTGACGAAACTATTACTGTAAACCTACCCTTGATTAATGTGGGTAATATCAACACTACTAATTTGGTAGCAACCTTGCAGGCTACGGCCAATGTTACCAATCCCAGTGGGCCACAAACGTATGGGGTAGTTACTAGTGGTGGTAGTCCCTCGGTGACTATGCCTTTTAGCTTCACCGCTTTGGGTAATTGTGGTGATAAAGTTACCCTCACGCTTTCGCTCCAAGATGGGGCACTCAATTTGGGTACTATTTCGTATGAATTATGGTTAGGAGGTGTACCAAGCACTCCCCAAACTTATGCCAATACTACTGCCATAACGATATCTCCCGTTGGGGCGGCCTCACCTTATCCTTCTCCTATCACAATCTCTGGTATTAGTGGCTTGATTGATAAGGTGACCGTTACCTTAAAAAACCTCAGTCATACCTATCCCGAAGACTTGGATATACTGCTTGTGGGACCCAATGGTGAAAAAATGATTATTATGTCGGATGTAGGAGGAGGTCCTAATTTCTCGAACACCACCATTACCTTAGACGATGCCGCCGCCGCATCGCTCCCAACAGGTAGTGTTACGATTGCATCAGGTACGTATAAACCCACCGATTACTCATCGCCTGCTAGTGGTCGTTTGGGAGGTGAAACTTATAACTCCCCCGCCCCTACGGGTCCCTATTCGAGTCCTGCCCCATTAGGAACGGCTACCTTTGCCTCAGTGTTTCAAAACAATAGCCCCAATGGCACTTGGAAGCTGTACATCATGGATGATACTGACGGTGATGGTGGCTCGATGGCTGATGGTTGGGAGCTTACCATTACCTATAAACCTCAAGTTTGTAGTAGTATCCCTACCTTGGTGGCAGGTACAGTTACAGGCAGTATCGGGGCTTGCTTTGGCTCGGCTTCGGCTTCGCCTAGCATCCAACAGTTTACGGTTTCGGGTACTACGCTTACCGCCAGCGTGACCATTACCCCACCTCCTAATTTTGAAATTTCCCAAAGCGCTGGCAGTGGCTTTGGTACTACTCCTATCGTCCTTACCCCAAGCAGTAATACACTTGGGAACACTACTATCTACGTCCGGTCAGCGGCTTCTGCTCCAGCTGGGCCTATCAGCGGCCAAGTTACCATTAGTTCTACAGGGGCTACTTCTAAGCAAGTGAGTGTTTCGGGTACGATTGAGGCTCCGCCTACTGTTAGCATTAGCCCTAACCCTGCTTTTGCTTGTATCGGGCAAACGGTTATGCTTAGTGCTACGGCGGGCCTGAGTGCTTACTCGTGGGGTAAATCAGGCGGCAGCTTCAGTAGTGCCACCAACCAAGCCCAAGTTAGTGTGTCGGGTAGCAGTGCTAGTAGCTATACCTTTACCGTTTCGGTTACTTCTACCAGTACCAACTCTTGTACCAATACAGCCACCAGTTCGCTGTCGGTCAATGCCTTGCCTTCGGCCAACATCAATGCTTCTTCTACACTTTGTACTGGTGCTCCCCTCTCCCTAACGGGCACACAAGGTAGTTTCTACAGTTGGGCCAGTAGTGGTGGTACTTTCAGCAGTACAAGCAGCAGCCCTACTACCTGGACGACCAGCGTGTCGGGAGTTTATACCATCACCCTCACCACTGGCGACGGCACTTGTACCGCCAGTACTCAAACCTCGGTGACCGTTTCGGGACCTAACAACCCGCAAGTGACGCCTGTTACACCGCTTTGTGCTGGTTCTACCCTCCAGCTTTCGGCCTCGGGTGGTACCTCTTACACTTGGGCGGGGCCAGGTTTCAGTTCTAACCAACAAAACCCAACTAGAGCTAGCATCACCACGGCCATGAGTGGCGTCTATTCCGTTACTATTGCCGCACCGCCTTCTACTTGTTCGACTACTCTGACGGTCTCTGTTCAAGTCACTCCAGCAGTGTCTTCTCTTCAAAAGGGTAGCAATTCACCAGTCTGTCAAGGTAATACCCTTCAACTCTCGGCGAGTGGCGGGCTTTTCTACTCGTGGAAAGCCCCTGACGGCTTCTCCTCTACTGAA
This sequence comes from Spirosomataceae bacterium, assembly GCA_046329195.1. Lineage (GTDB taxonomy): Bacteria > Bacteroidota > Bacteroidia > Cytophagales > Spirosomataceae > JAXLVB01. Next base: position 204,223 of record JAXLVB010000003.1, read on the forward strand.
CAGAATCCTACTCGACCTTCGGCTTCGGCTGCTATGAGTGGGCTCTATTCCGTCACGGTGGGGAATGGGGGTACTTGTACCGTTTCGGCCACCCTTTCGGTCTCTGTGCAAGCCGCTGCCTTGAGTGTGAACCCCAGCCCCCTCAATGTCTGTATTGGCCAAACCATCAATCTATCGGCCAATGCCTCCCCCGCTGCCTCTGCCTTCTCTTGGAAAGGCCTGGCAACTTTAGCTCTACCACCCAGAATATTTCTACGTATGCCACCACTACCGCCAACCTCGGGATTTACTCCGTCTCGGCTACCATTGGTTCGTGTACCGTCTCGGCTTCCTCAGAGGTCAAGTCAGGGGCAGTCTTGCAGGCAGGTGTCGTGGGCATACCTTGCCTCGGCGGTACCATCCAATTTACCGCCTCGGGTATGACGTCCTATACTTGGTCTAGACCTACCAATAATTTTAACTCTAACCTTCCCAATCCCGTCATCCCCAGCTCCTCCATGAACGATGCTGGGATTTATTTCCTCACCGCTCGCTCGGGAGCTTGTGTCACTTCTACACTCGTCTCGGTTCTGATTGCTGGCTCGGGCATTAATCCTTCTTTCTCGGTAAATCCTTCTACTATTGCTGCTGGGGCTACTGTGGCCCTCAGTGCTGCTTCGGCTTCGGGAGTGTATTCGTGGAGTGGGCCAAGCGGTTTTTCGGGGAATACTCGTACCAAAAGCATCAGCAATTTCCAAGTGGCTAACAATGGTACTTATCGTCTCACGCTGACGGTAGGGACCTGTACGGGTTATACCGAAAAGAACATCAGCATCAACGCTGCGACTCGCTTGGCGGCGGCTGAAACCGAGCCGATGGAGATGGAAATCAATGCCTACCCCAACCCTGTGACCCATACACTCACCGTGGAGGTACGATTGAAAGAGCCTTCGGTTTTGCAGTTGAATTTGGTTAATTCGGTGGGTAAACCCAGTGGGGCTTGGCAACTCAACGAAGTAAGCACCTTCCACAAAACCGAATTGAATCTGGCTGATTTACAGGGTGGGGTCTATCTGCTGCAAGCGCAGGCAGGCAAGCAGAAGGTGGTTAAGCGAGTGGTCAAGATTCAGTATTGATAGATCTTTGTTGTTCAAAAGTCCTGCTATGAATTGTTCCATAGCAGGACTTTTTCGATATTTGGGTGCTTTTAGATAACTCCTTTGTATGGAGCAGCCCGAAAAACAATTTATTCAACAACTGGATCAATTTATTGCCCAACATATTGGTGATGCTCATTTTACCATAGAAGACATTTGCCAAGAATTGGGCCTGAGCCGTTCGCAGTTATTTCGGCTCTTGAAGGAGCATACAGCCCTTTCGCCTTCTCGTTACATCCGGCAGCATCGCTTACAGAAAGCCAAGGAGTTACTCGAATCAACCGATTTACGTATTGTGGAAATTGCCGCTCAGGTGGGCTTTGATAGTCAACAAACCTTTAGTAAGTTTTTTACAGAAGATTTTGGCTTTAATCCGACTGAATACCGTAAAAACAGACTAAATACGGTTAAAACAGTGGCGGTTCAACCTCAAGAACCAACGACACAATTCGCTGATTTACAGCCCATTCAAGAACAAGCGCCAGCATTACTTGTTTCCCCACAATACAAGTACATGGGTTTGGCTTTACTGGCAGTGGTTTTGCTGGTAGCAGGATTTTATCTTTGGAAAAATGTCAAAGCGGCGGAACCTACTCACATTGAAGCAGATAATGCTATTGTTGTTTTGCCTTTTAAAAGTGAGAGCAACCCCGAGTCAATGTTGTTGGCTGATGGTGTGTCGGAGCAAGTACACGCCTCATTAGCGGCACTCGAAAACTTAAAAGTCATTTCTAAAAACTCCTCTCAATTATTGAAGGATTCCAAGAAAACTATTCCGCAGATCGCTTCGGAACTCCATGTTGCATACGTCCTGGATGGAACAGTTACCCAAACAGGCGAACGCATGAGGGTAAGCATAGAATTGGTGAAGGCAGCCGATGACCAAGTAGTTTGGGCTCAACATTACGAAGGCAAGGCACCAGAAGCCATAGATTTTATTAACCAAATTGCCAAAGAAATAGCCAACCAACTGCAGCAAAAATTGGCCAGACCACTGAATCATCAATTAGCACAAATACCAACGAAGAACCTCAAAGCCTACAACGAATACCTCAAAGGTAAACAGCTCATGCTGACACGCACCAAAGAAAAATTAGAAGCCAGTATTAAGCGATTTGACCAAGCCATTGTCTTAGACCCCTCGTTCGCCGATGCGTATGCCTACAAAGCCTCAGCGTATCATATTTTAGGTAGTTCTACCTTTATCGAAAGCCAATTAAGCATCCGGTTGGCCGAACAAAATGCCCTCATAGCGATTCAGTTAGATGCCCAAAATGGGATGGCTTATGCCGTATTGGCCAATGTGTATCGTGAACAAAACAAGTGGGAGCAAGCCATTACTACCTACCAAATTGCCTTGAAGTACAGCCCCAACGATGCTCAAATCAACTATTGGTACAGCATTGCGCTTCGCTCGGTGGGCGAATTTGATAAGGCCATCGAATACAGCACCAAGGCCATCGCCTTAGACCCGCTGTATCCTACCATCCTGTTTGGACACATTGGCAACTGTTCCTATGCTGGCAAATATAAATTGGCTCAACAGTCCATCCAAGAAGGACAAGCCTTATTCAGCGATTTCTATATGTTCTATTACGTCAGGGGTTTTTATTACCTGAATTTGGGTGATTACCAGTCGGCCTTACGAGATTTTAAAACCTCAGACTCGATGAGCCCAAACACGAAATCTATCGAAAGCTATATCACCTACTGTCAGGGCAAGCTGGGACAACAAGCGGCGGTCAAAACCTACCTTGCTTCCCTCAGCCCCACCCCCGACAACTATGATTGGTTTGCTATTGCTTACGCTGGGCTCAATGATAAAGAACAGTGCTTTCACTATCTACAATTGGCTGCCGCCCAAGGGCATTTGCCTGAGTATTTCAAGGTATCACCATTCTTCAAATTCCTGCATGGTGACAAGCGTTTTAATGAATTACTGCAACAGTTCGGCCTTTTGAATTTCAAGTTATCCACTTGATTATTTTCGCCCTATTTTCCTCGAACATCCTATCAAAAAGACACCTCAACGGGTTTTTCTAAACTTTTGGTCATATTGTCTAAACTTTGACCGTATTTTCTAAATCTTTGGTTATATTGTCTAACAGCGTTAGCAGGCAGCGGGCATAGCTTTGTGGTACTCAAACCAAGTACCCAAACGCCATGTACCGACTTCTCTTTTTGTTGTGGCTCACGGCTTGCCAACAGACCACCGAGCAATCGACTTCAGGTCTGCGCATTGCTTCTGACAATTACATCGTACTTACCGAAAAGACCCTCACCTACCAAGCCGACGGCGACTGGGAGGCTTGGGCTGATATGCTCGCCCCCAACGTGAGCTGTTACCTACCCGACCAGCCTGAGCCGCTGATGGGTAAAGCTGCCGTACTCAAGCACTTCAAGACATTGGCTACCCGCCAACCACGCCACTCCGTGCGCTTGCATAGCCTCATGCACTTGCCTGTACAAAACAGCAGCAAGACCAATGGTGGCGTGTACGTAGTCTCGTTCTTCCGCAGCGAGCTCCGCTACGCTGACGGGCGCAGCACTACCCTGCGCTACAACGTATGCAGCCATTTTGATGCCAAGAAGCGCATTGACCGCCTTGAATGTTTTCAAAGCCCTATAGTGGCTTCTCTTGATTAATAATTCCACTTTTTAATCTTTCATACTTATGAACAGAACATTTTTAGTTACTCGATTTTTACTAGGCTTTTACTTATTGATAATATTGAAACCTACTCAGGCCAGAACCTGTACGGGTACAGTACTCAATATCTTGGCCCCCTTACCAAACACTACAAATGCCAAAACTGTGCCATCTGGCAGGCTGCATAAAGTGAGAATAGCGGCTAAGGGGGCGAAGATGGAAAATTCTTCAGATAGCAGACCAAATGACAATGGGGCGCAGACGGCAGGAACATTTATCCTGAATACTGAGCAACTACTGCAAGCGGTTGGGGATGCGCCTGTCGCCAACAGTAGCGGGCAAGTCATCATTGAACGCCTTGCGGCAACTACGGTTTCGCCTACTCAATTCTCCTACTCCTCACACAAACAAAGCAATACGAGCATAAACCTCCAAGATCATCTAAATAGTAGTACTTCGAGAGGGGTAAAGTACACTGCCACACTGGCCAATAGAAGTCTGAATGCCTCAATAACGGCATCAGACCCTATACCAGATGTAACGGCTACGCCTTCTTCACAAAGCAGATGCTCTGGCGCATCAATCACTCCGATTTTAATGAGTGGCACTGTTCCAGGAACAGCATTTGATTGGACAAGAGATAATGTAGGCACACTTGGCGGAAGTATTCCGCCAAGTGGCTCTGGTAATATCACTGGTAATCTAATCAACAATACAGGCTATCCAATAACAGTTACGTTCACAATTACTCCAACATTCAATAATATCTCAGGTACACCGATTACAGCAACTATAACCGTGAATCCTTTACCACTTGCTGCTATTACAAATGGTAATCAAGTCGTTTGCAAGGGCGATTACCTCTTACAATCACAAGCTCCTCTCCCAGGCATGACCTATGCTTATGCATGGGGAAGAAGTTTATTTACTGATCCATTCATACCATTAGGTACAGCTTCGACCCAAACAATCACCTCATCAGGTGTTTATTTATTAACCGTTACCAACCAATACGGCTGTAGCCATAAAAACTCATATGACGCTACAGTAGCAGATTACAAATTCGATGGTACTCTTACAACAGGAGATGCTGTACAGACAGGTCGTTTGAATCGCTTTGCAAATGTATCAACCTGTGCGGCACCGAAAAGCTGTCCAGGTACCTTCACTACATCCGGTGATAGGCTTTATGATGCTTATACTGTAACCAACACACGCAATGTACCAGTATGTGCCACGATTGGTATTGCCTCCCGTTGCGGCACTAATATTTTCTGTGCGGCCTATTTAGGTAGTTATAATCCAACAAGTCTTTGTACAAATTACCTTGCTGATGGAGGATCATCATTTACCACAGCAGGGTTTTACGAAGCAACAATTCCTGCCAACGGAACTATTGTTGTAGTTGTACACGAAGTGAATCCATCTACAGGTTGTACAGGTTATACCTTAACTGTGGATGTTCCGAGAGATCCAGCGTTGATTGTAGCAACTCCATCTGCAACTGTTTGCTCTAGTTCGCCTATAACATTAACCGCTCCTTATGCTAATACTTACTCATGGACTCCAGGATCTGCAACTACTAAGTCAATCACCGTCAATCCATCTTTAGGAACTACTAACTACAATGTAAAGTTAGGTTATGGCAACTTTGGGTGTAATGCTGACTCACCGATAAATGTTGTGGTCAATACACCACCAGACGTGACACCTGTAGCTAATCAGAATGTCTGTGCAGGTTCCGCTACAAGTACCATCTCATTTAGCGGTACTGTTCCAGGTACAACATTTAACTGGACAAATACAAATACTGCTATTGGTTTGGCTTCAAGCGGCTCAGGAGATATTTCATCCTTTACTGCTACTAATACCACAGCAGCGCCGATATCAGGTATTATCACCGTAACACCTGTGAACGGGCCTTGTACCGGAACTCCAATCACATTTACTATCACTGTTTTCAACCAGCCTGTAATCAATTCCGTAACAGGATCTGTTATATGTTCATCTAGCGGTGTAGCCAATCTTTCGGCCACCGGAAACGGAACAATCTATTGGTGGGATGCATTAGTTGGGGGGAACACGGTAAATGTAGGTTCTACTTACAGTCCCAATGTAAGTGTAACGACCACCTATTATGTAGAAAGCAGGATAGCTACTCCCCCTGCTCAGCAAATACTAATGGCAGCTCAAAGCAATACATTCCCCGGTAATGTAAGAGGATACTGGTTCAAGGCGCCGTCAAATTTCACTATTACATCTTTGAGCGTACCCAAAACAGTTTCTTCAGGGCCTCAAAGTATCGCCGTTCTGAAATTCACAGGTAATGTACCCCCACCGGTTTTCTCTGGATCAACTAATGCGTTTACAACTGTGTTCTTAACACAGAATAATTTATCAACAGGAGTTATTCCTGTAAATATTCCGGTCAACGCTGGAGAAGTAATCGGCATCTTAGGATACAGAGGCGATATCAATTCATACGCACCGGGAGATGCAACTATCATGATCAACGGAACTCCAGTGCAAATAGAGAGACTCGGTATGCAATATCCACTTAGTAATGTTGTACCACAAAATGTCTGGAGAGAATTTGGTTCAACAACAAGCATTGGCCGGATTGAATTTGAATACACGCCTGGTATAGTTTGTACCAGCTCACCAAGAACACCTGTAACAGCGACCGTAAATCCTTTAGTTGCATCACCATCATCACAAACAATTTGTACGGGTTCATCAATCACAACGATTGTAAGCAGCAACAATACAATGGGTACGGCGTTTAGCTGGACAAGAGATAATACGGTAGCTGTAACTGGTATTGCAGTCAGCGGTACTGGCGATATCAGCGGAACACTCACCAACACAACCAATGCTCCAATAACAGTGACATTTACTATCACTCAAACAACCGGTGATTGTATTGGTTCGACTATTACTGCAACTGTACTTGTAAATCTAACACCGAATGCCAGTACCAACCAAGCAACTGTGTGTGTGGGGCAAAACATCAATCTCAGTGCCAGTGGAGGGAGTAGTTTCTCTTGGAATGGGCCTGCAGGTAGTAACTTTAGCAGCTCTGCCCAAAACCCATCCTTTATAGCCACTAACACTTCTTTTTCGGGTATTTACACAGTTACAGCCATCACGGCTAACTGCTCCCCTACCACAACAGTGAGTATTAAGGTCAATACACTTCCTACGCTCAACATCTCGCCTACTGATGGACAAGTTTGTGTTAGCCAATCCATCAATCTGAGTGCTACCTCTGGACTCACAGGTTATAGCTGGAGCAAGTCGGCAGGGACTTTCACCAGCGCCACCAATCAACCTACGGTTAGTTTCACCAGTGCTTCTCCTGAAAACTTTACCCTCACTGTCACCGCCAGCAATGGCTCTTGTAGTGCAAGTGCCACGGCCTCGGTGCAAGTCAATAGCCAGATTAGTCCCCAAGCTTCCAGTAATGCCCCTTTGTGTACGGGCACGACCTTGAATCTATTGGTGGATCTCAGTGGGGCTTCCTATACGTGGCGAGGGCCTAGTTTTGCTTCCACCGAACAAAATCCTGCTCGTTCTACTTTTAGCTCCAGCATGGTTGGAATCTATTCCATTACCGTCAGTACCAGCGGTGGCTGTGTCGCCACGGCACAAGTCAACGTACAAGCCAAACCAAGCCCTGTGCCTCTAGTCAGCAGCAATAGTCCCCTCTGCCAAGGTAATACCCTTCAACTTTCGGCTTCGGGTGGTAGTTCCTACGCATGGCGTGCCCCCGATGGCTTCTCTTCTGCTGAACAGAATCCAACTCGGCCTACCGTCAGTGCTTCAATAGGGGGTATTTATTCTATAACCGTTACCAATAGTACTGGCTGTACAGCCTCTACTACCCTCTCTGTCTCGGTGCAAGTTGCTGCCTTGAGTGTGAACCCCAACCCCCTCAATGTCTGCCTCGGCCAAACCATCAACTTGAGTGCTAATGCCTCTCCTGCTGCCTCCGCCTTCTCTTGGAAAGGACCTGGCAACTTTAGCTCTACCACCCAGAATATTTCTACTTATGCCACCACTACCGCCAATTTGGGGATTTATTCCGTCTCGGCTTCTATTGGCTCTTGTGTGGTCACTAGCACGGCTGAGGTCAAGTCGGGAGCTGTCTTGCAGGCAGGGGTGGTCGGAATTCCTTGTGTCGGCGGTACCATCCAGTTTACGGCAACAGGAATGAGTTCTTACACCTGGTCCAGAACCACTAATAACTTTAACTCTAACCTTCCCAATCCTGTCATCCCCAGCTCTACCCTGAATGATGCGGGCATTTATTTCCTTACGGCTCGCTCGGGTTCTTGTTTTGTCTCTATGCTCGTTCCTGTCATGATTGCTGGGACGGGTATTAGTCCCTCTTTCTCTGTGACCCCTTCTTCCTTTGCCGCTGGGGCTACTGTGGCGCTCAGTGCTGCTTCGGCTTCGGGGGTGTATTCGTGGAGTGGACCCAATAGTTTTTCGGGAAATACTCGCACCAAAACGATTTCCAATTTCCAAGCGGTCAACAATGGCACTTATCGCCTCACGCTGACGGTAGGGACGTGTACAGGCTACACCGAAAAGAACATCAGCATCAACTCTGCGACTCGCTTGGCAGCCGCTGAAATCGAACCAATGGAGATGGAAATCAATGCCTATCCGAATCCCGTGGGCAAGACCTTGACGGTGGAAGTCCGATTGAAAGAACCTTCGGCTTTGCAGTTGAATTTGGTTAACTCGGTAGGTAAACCCAGTGGGGCTTGGCAACTCAATGAAGTAACTACGTTCCATAAAACTGAACTCAATCTGTCTGATTTGCAGGGGGGTGTTTATCTGCTGCAAGCACAAGCCGATAAGCAAAAGGTGGTTAAACGAGTAGTGAAAATTCAGTATTAGGTAAAAGGGCAAAAGGCAACCAAAAGCGATGCACTATCTTGTATTGAATTCATTTTGTCTTAGCCTTTATCCTTCATATCCATAAAAAAGGTTTTTTAATTTCTGTCATATAAGTGCTAAAAGGGTACAATCAGTCCCACTTTAGTTAAATTGTACCCTTTTGGTCATATATGCTAAATTTTTGGTCATATATGCTAACATAAAAAAATGAATCGTATGTAATTTTGGTCTATCAAATGCTCATCTTTTAAGATGCTGTGTATGCTCATGTCAGACAGAAAAGGATTAAAAAATAAACGGCATTTTCTTGACGAGTCAGTTTGCGTTTAATGAATACATCGGACAGAATCAATTCTAAAGTCAACTCTTAAACAAGCCCAAAAAATTTTATGAAATCTATTTTTATCTTCACCATTCTCTTCTTCTTTGGGGTTAGCTTACAGGTAGTAGCACAATGCTCCAATACTTTCCCAATGGCTACTGGAAGCTTGACCCCCCCGGGAGTCGGACAATCAACCAGTGTGAAGTATGGCGCAGGTCAATATGTATTGGCTTATTGTCAAGCAGGCGCTAGTTATACAGTGACCACTTGTGGTACATTCGCAATTATTGGATACGATGAATTTGGTGACCCCATTTATGATGGGTTTGATTCACAGCTTACTGTTTATGCAGCAGATGGATCTTTGTTGGCTTACAATGATGACTTTTGTGGGTTACAATCCCAAGCAAGTTTTACGTCATCTAAATGTCAATTTGTCCGTATTGTCCTAACACAGTATTACTGTAACGGTTCAGGCCTACAAATGACCGTGAAAATGACCCAGAACACAGCTCCTTCTTTACCTTCTACACCAGCCGTTACTCCTACTGCCCCTATTTGCAACAACACCAAAGCCACTTTAACCGCAACTTGCAGTGACAATCTAAAATGGTATGATGCCAGTGGAGCAAATTTACAGTTTTCAGGCTCGCCTTTTGTTACACCGAATCTTTTGGAAAACACGACCTATAAAGTACGCTGTGAAAATGCAACTACCGCCTGCGTGAGTGATTTTGCAGAAGTGGTAGTCACGGTTAAGCCTGCCAACAAAACAGTTTATGTGAATAAATTGAATACTAGTGGCACCTATGATGGCAATAATTGGACTACAGCTTTCTCTAATTTGCAAGATGCGTTGGCTGCCTCCTGTGCTGGCTATCAAATCTGGGTAGCAGCAGGCACGTATAAACCTGACGAAGGCGCAGGCTATACGCTGGGCAACCGCAACCATTCGTTTTCGATGAAAAACGGGGTAAGTATCCTCGGTGGCTTCCCCAATGATGGTTCTGGTACACTGACCAACCGCAACTGGGCCGCCAACCCCACTATACTGAGTGGAGATATTGATAATGATGCCACACTTGCCAATAATAGTTATACGGTAGTTACAAGTTTAGAAGTGGGTAATTCTGCTGTCTTAAATGGATTTACCATCACGGGAGGATATGCAAATGAACCTTATAACGATAATACTAATCCCTCAAATAGTGGAGGTGGCATGTATAATCAGAGAAGCTCTCCTGTAATAATGAATTGTATATTTTCAAAGAATACAGTTTCTTACGAAGGTGGTGGAATGTACAATGACGATTCTTATCCAATCATAACAAACTGCTTTTTTTTCAAAAACTCAGCCACTGTTGGAGTAGGTGGTGGGATGCGTAATCAGAATGGGGCTTCGCCTGTACTCACCAACTGTACCTTCTCTGGAAACATCGCAACCAATGGGGGCGGCATGTTTAACGGGCTTCAATCTTCTCCCTCACTTACTAATTGTATTTTTTGGGGGAATAGTAGCGAGATTTTAAATAACTTTAATAATTTCACCATCAATCGTTCTATCATCCAAGGTGGTTACACTCCTTGTAATAACTGCCCGAATGGTAATGGTAATACGAACCCCCTCTTTGTGGATGCCAACGGGGGCAACCTGCGCCTCCAACCCTGCTCGCCCGCCATCAATGCGGGAGACCCCACCACCACCTCGGCTACGGTGGGTAATCTGGACTTGGCCAATAACCCTCGCTTCTTCAACGATGGAACGGTGGACATCGGCGCCTATGAGTTTCAAGGCAATGCCATCACTCAACCCTCCGCCTCGGCCAGTACTACTACTGCTGTCATTTGTTCGGGCAATACCATCAATCTCAGTGCCAGTGGCGGTGGCAGCTTCTCATGGGCAGGGCCAAGTGGGAGCAACTTTAGCAGTACCGACCAAAATCCCAGCTTTATGGGTAGCTCCACCTCTTACTCGGGGCTCTATTCCGTCAGCGTCAGCAATGCCAACTGTCCCGTGACCGCCACGGCTACCGTCAGTGTCAAGGTCAACCAAGGGCTCAACAACCCACAGGTTTCGCCTGTTGCACCCCTGTGTTCGGGGGCTTCCCTCCTATTCTCCGCTTCGGGTGGCTCCTCTTACTCTTGGGCTGGACCCGCCAACTTTAGCTCTGCCTTGCAAAACCCTTCTCGATCAACGGCTACGATTACTATGGCTGGTACTTACTCTGTTACTGTAAGCGCTGGTGCTGGCTGTGCTTCGGTCTTGACCGTGTCGGTGCAGATTTATGCGGCTGTTACTGCCTTGTCAAAAAGCAGCAATTCACCAGTTTGTCAAGGCAATACCCTTCAACTCTCGGCTTCGGGAGGTAGTTTTTACTCGTGGCGAGCTCCTGATGGATTTACCTCTACCGAACAGAATCCTGCTCGGCCTTCGGCTTCGGCGGGTATGAGTGGGCTCTATTCTGTCACGGTGGGTAATGGGGGTACTTGTACTGTTTCAGCCACCCTTTCGGTCTCTGTGCAAGCCGCTGCCTTGAGTGTAAACCCCAACCCCCTCAATGTCTGTATTGGCCAAACCATCAATCTATCGGCCAATGCCTCCCCCGCTGCCTCTGCCTTCTCCTGGAAAGGCCTGGCAACTTTAGCTCTACCACCCAGAATATTTCTACGTATGCCACCACTACCGCCAACCTCGGGATTTACTCCGTCTCGGCTACCATTGGTTCGTGTACCGTCTCGGCTTCCTCAGAGGTCAAGTCAGGGGCAGTCTTGCAGGCAGGTGTCGTGGGCATACCTTGCCTCGGCGGTACCATCCAGTTTACCGCCTCGGGTATGACGTCCTATACTTGGTCTCAGACCTACCAATAATTTTAACTCTAACCTTCCTAATCCCGTCATCCCCAGCTCCTCCCTCAACGATGCTGGTATCTATTTCCTCTCGGCTCGCTCGGGAGCTTGTGTCACTTCTACACTCGTCTCGGTTCTGATTGCTGGCTCGGGCATTAATCCTTCTTTCTCGGTAAATCCTTCTACTATTGCTGCTGGGGCTACTGTGGCCTCAGCGCTGCTTCGGCTTCGGGAGTGTATTCGTGGAGTGGGCCAAGTGGTTTTTCGGGGAATACTCGTACCAAAACAATTACCAATTTCCAAGCGGCTAACAATGGTACTTATAGCCTCACGCTGACGGTAGGACCTGTACGGGCTATTCCGAAAAGAACATCAGCATCAACAGTGCTACTCGCTTGGCGGCGGCTGAAACCGAGCCGATGGAGATGGAAATCAATGCCTATCCCAACCCCGTGACTCATACACTCACGGTAGAGGTGAGGCTGAAAGAACCCTCGGCTTTGCAACTGAACTTGGTTAATTCGGTAGGGAAAGTCAGTGGGGCTTGGCAACTCGAAGAAATAAGTACGTTCCACAAAACTGAACTCAATTTATCTGCTTTGCAGGGTGGGGTTTATCTGCTGCAAGCGCAAGCAGGTAGGCAGAAGGTCGTCAAGCGGGTGGTCAAGATTCAGTATTAGGAAACAGGGCAAAAGACAACGAAAAGAGATTCACTTTCTTGCATTGAATTCATTTTGTCTTAGCCCTTAATCCCTCATCTCCATAAAAAAGGCTTTTTAATTTCTGTCATATAAGTGCTAAAAGGGTACAATAATCAACTCTTAAACAAGCCCAAACAATTTCATGAAATCTATTTTTATCTTCACCATTCTCTTCTTCTTTGGGGTTAGCTTACAGGTAGTAGCACAATGCTCCAATACTTTCCCAATGGCTACTGGAAGCTTGACCCCCGGGAGTCGGACAATCAACCAGTGTGAAGTATGGCGCAGGTCAATATGTATTGGCCTATTGTCAAGCAGGCGTTAATTATACAGTGAGCACTTGTGGTACATTCGCAATTATTGGATACGATGAATTTGGTGAACCCATTTATGATCGGTTTGATTCACAGCTTACTGTTTATGCAGCAGATGGATCTTTGTTGGGTTATAATGATGATTTTTGTGGGTTACAATCTGAGGTAAGTTTTACGTCATCTAAATGTCAATTTGTTCGTATTGTCTTAACACAGTATTCCTGTAACGGTTCAGGCCTACAAATGACCGTGAAAATGACCCAGAATACAGCTCCTTCTGGATTACCTTCTACACCAGCCGTTACTCCTACTACCCCTATTTGCAACAACACCCAAGCCTCTTTAACCGCAACTTGCAGTGACAATCTAAAATGGTATGATGCCAGTGGAGCAAATTTACAGTTTTCAGGTTCGCCTTTTGTTACACCGAATCTTTTGGAAAACACGACCTATAAAGTACGCTGCGAAAATGCAACTACTGCCTGCGTGAGCGATTTTGCAGAAGTAGTAGTCACGGTTAAGCCTGCCAACAAAACAGTTTATGTGAATAAATCGAATACTAGTGGCACCTATGATGGCAATAGTTGGGCTACAGCTTTCTCTAATTTGCAAGATGCGTTGGCTGCCTCCTGTGCTGGCTATCAAATCTGGGTAGCAGCTGGCACGTACAAACCTGACCAAGGCGCAGGTTATACGTTAGGCAACCGCAACCATTCGTTTTCGATGAAAAACGGCGTCAGCATCCTCGGTGGCTTCCCCAATGATGGTTCTGGTACGCTGGCCAACCGCAACTGGGTGACGAACGTGACTATTCTTAGTGGGGAAATTGGAGCCGCTGGAAATATCGACAATTCCATCCATGTAGTTACGAGCAATGCGGTCAACAACACGACGATACTCGATGGCTTTACCGTCAGGGACGGAAATGCGAGTGGCAACCTAGGGGGGGGGATGTTCAATAATAACGGTGCAGCACCGATAGTGCGGAATTGTATCTTTACCGGAAATACTGGTGGCAGCGGCGATGGTGGTGCGGTTTATAACAATTTCTCTTCTCCAGTTATATCGAATTGCACGTTTACTGAGAATACCGCATATTCTGGAGCAGGCATATTTAATTTTGCTTCTTCCACCTCCATACAAAATTGTATTTTTTCTGGAAACAATGCCAGCTTAGGTGGCGGCGGGGTGTACAACGACCAGGGCGGCCATATCACCATTACCAATTGCCTTTTTGCCAACAATACTGGCGGCGGCGGCAGTTTCGGCGGCGGCCTATATAACGCCGGTAATACTACGGTTACAGTAACAAATTGTACATTTTATGAAAATACTGCAGGTAGCTTTGGAGCCTTGTTTTCCTCTAATGCTCCCGCTACGTTGAAAAACTGCATCATCTGGGGCAACAGTAGCGGTATCGGCACTACCGCAAACATCACTGCCACAAATTCCATCATCCAAGGAGGCTTCACTGGCGCAGGTAACCTGAATGCTAACCCAATCTTTGTGGATGCCAACGGCGGTAACTTCCGCCTGCAAGCCTGCTCCCCCGCCGTCAATGCGGGAGACCCCGCCACTACCTCTGCTACGGTGGGCAATGTGGACTTGGCGGGGAATCCTCGTTTCTTCAATAGCGGCACAGTGGACATAGGGGCATACGAGTATCAGGGCACTGCCGTAGCGCAGCCTACAGCCAGTGCCAGTACTACTACGCCCAACGTATGTGTGGGCAATACCATCAACCTCAGTGCCAGCGGAGGCAGTAACTTCTCTTGGACAGGGCCTAGCGGTAGCAATTTTAGCAGTACCGAGCAAACCCCCAGTCTTTCCAGCACCAGCACTGCTTTTGGGGGCATTTACACCGTCAGCGTCAGCAATGCCAATTGCCCGCTCACTGCCACCGCTACGGTGAGTGTGCAGGTCAATACTCTACCCAGCATCTCTGTTACTCCTCCCAATGCCCAATGTGGCGGTACGATTGACCTCAGCACGGCCTTTCCTACCAATGGTACTCTGACGTTCTTTACTGATAGTGGGTTCAGTAGCTCTGCGGCTAACCCAGTCAGTAGCAGCGGCACGTATTACGCCAAAGCTTCTCTTGGCTCTTGTACCAACTCGGCTTCGGTGATTGTTACTATTAATCCCCTACCCAGCATCTCGGTCACTACGCCTGCTGCCCAATGTGGCGGTACGATTAACCTCAACACGGTCTTTAGCTCTAATGCCTCACTGAGTTATTTTACCGATAGCGGCTTTAGTAGTGCTGCTGCCAATCCAGTCAGTAGCGGTGGCCCTTATTATGCCACAGCCATTAATGCTACTACCAGTTGCTCCGTCACCGCCTCCGTTTCCCTCACCATCAATACCAGTGCTACCATCTCTGTTACGCCTCCGCCTGCCCAGTGTGGCGGCACTATCAACCTCAGCGCAGCATTTCCCACCAATGGCACACTGACGTTCTTTACCAATAGTGGTTTCAGTAGTTCGGCCAGCAATCCCGTCAGTACTTCGGGGACTTATTACGCCAAAGCCTCGGTAGGAACGTGTACCAATTCGGCTTCGGTATCAATTACTATCCATCCGCTGCCTGTTGTTAGTATCAATCCTCCTACGGCCACACTCTGTACGGGGCAATCACTCACGCTCAGCACCAATGCCGGTGGTTCAGGATACTCTTGGACAAGTAGTGGCGGTACTTTTACCAGTACGACCAATCAAGCCAAATTCAGTAGCAATGTCGCTGGTGGATTCAGTATCAGTGTTACGGTGGCCAACAGTTTTAACTGTACCAGCAGTGCCTCTGCTACGCTCACGGTCCTTACACAACCCACTGTCAGCATCAGTCCTGCCAGTACGCAAAACCTCTGTCAGGGGCAACCTTTGAACCTAACAGCTAGTGGAAGTGCTCCCTTTACTTGGAGTGGCCCTTCCAATTTTAGCAGTGCGAATGCCATTGTTAGTGTGAATACCAGTAGCAGCAGTTTTAGTGGGGTGTATAAAGTCACGGTGGGGAGTCTCTGTACGGCCACTGCTACGATTAGTGTCAGCATTCAGCAAGCCTCTCTCAGTATCTCGCCCAATCCGCTCAATGTCTGCCTCGGCCAAACCATTAACCTGAGTGCCAATGCCTCTCCTAACGCCTCCGCCTTCTCTTGGAAAGGGCCTGGCAACTTTAGCAGTACTACCCAGAACATCTCTACCTACGCTACTACTACGGCTAATCTGGGGATTTATTCCGTGTCTGCTTCTATTGGCTCTTGTGTGGTTACCAGTACCGCCGAGGTTAAGTCGGGAGCTGTCTTGCAGGCAGGCGTGGTCGGAATTCCTTGTGTGGGAGGAACCATCCAGTTTACGGCAACTGGCATGACTTCCTACACTTGGTCTAGACCTGCCAATAATTTTAACTCCAATTTACCTAATCCGGTTATCCCCAGCTCTACCATGAACGATGCTGGTATCTATTTCCTCTCGGCTCGCTCGGGCTCTTGTTTCGTATCTATGCTCGTTCCTGTCATGATTGTTGGTACGGGTGTTAACCCTGCTTTCTCTGTCTCGCCTTCTTCCTTTGCCGCTGGCACTACCGTTTCGCTCAGTGCTGCTTCGGCTACAGGGACTTACGCCTGGTCTGGCCCCAATAGTTTTTCGGGCAATACTCGCACTAAAAGCATCAGCAATTTCCAAGCCATCAACAACGGTGTCTATCGCCTTACGCTAACCAGTGGTACTTGTTCGGGCTATACTGAAAAAATCATTTCCATCAACTCCGCTACTCGTTTGGCAACGGCTGAAATTGAACCTGTGGAGATGGAAATCAATGCCTACCCAAACCCTGTAACGCATACGCTCACCGTGGAAGTACGGCTCAAAGAACCGTCGGCTTTACAGTTGAATTTGATTAACTCTATCGGCAAAGACAGTGGAACTTGGCAACTCCAAGAAGTAACTACGTTCCACAAAACCGAATTGAATCTGGCTGACTTGCAGGGCGGTGTCTATCTCTTACAGGCGCAGGCGGGGAAACAGAAGGTGGTGAAACGGGTGGTTAAGATTCAGTATTGAGAAGAGAGTACAGAGCAGCGATATGTGCTATCTTGGATGTGTCTCAGTAGAAGGACGAAGGATTGTTTATGCTGAACTTTTACCTTCACAAAAAATCGCTCAAAAGTCCTGTCACTCATGATAGTCTAGTAACTTTTATTGATTTTTGAGAAAAATACCCATATCTTTCAAAGGTATCTTTTCAAACCGTATTGCCAACGGTTTTGCAAACAATAACCGCAATTCTATCAGCCTGATTCTGACAATGAAAACAACATTTACTTTATTTTCTATGTTGCTGTTGGTGGCAACACTAAATACATGGGCACAACAGCCTCTTGACGCTGTTGTGCCTGCCTCAGCACCAGTATCTCTCAACAAATCGCTGAGTCCTTTGCGAGATGTACTGCTCGAAAAACTCAAAACAAAAGATAAAATCAAGCTTGATTTGTTTGTGATGAGCCAATGCCCGTTTGGGGTACGAGCCGAAGAAGTCATGCTACCCATGATCAGCGAGTTAGGCGAACACGTTGAGTTCAAGCTGCACTTTGTAGGATGGCTCGATCAAAATCAACGCATCGAGAGCATGCATGGCCAAGCCGAAGTGGACGAAAACCACCGCCAAGTGGTGATAGCTAAGTTGTATCCTGCTCTTTTCTCCGATTATTTGTTGGCACGGGCCAAAAACTACCAAACCGACCAATGGAAAAGCATAGCCCAACCGCTGGGCATCGAACCAGAAGCCGTAGAAAAAATGATGGCAAGCCAAGAAGGCAAGCAACTTTTATTGGAGGCGATTCGCCCTTCGATGGAACGAAAAATATATGCCTCACCGACGGTTTTTATAGATGATGTAAAATACCAAGGTCGAATCATCCCTCTCAAAACGAACAAATTGGCCAGTACCGAGCAATGCAACAATATTCCACCGATAACAACCCAAACAGGTAATCTCGTCAATAACCAACCAATCACACAAACAAGTGGAACTGTCACTACCAACTCTTCGCCAACTGACCAATGTACGGGGCAGTCAGATGGTACACCTTGTGACGATGGTAATAAGTGTACCCAAAATGACGCTTGTCAAAGTGGTGTTTGCGTAGGTACAGCCAAAACTTGCGATGACATCAATGCTTGTACCATTGACTCTTGTGACCCAGCCACGGGCTGTGTATTTACTCCTTTGAACTGCAACGACAACAACGCCTGTACGATTGATGCTTGCAATCCAGCGTTGGGGTGTACGAACACCCCTTTGACACCTCAACAAATTGATGATAATAATGCTTGTACTCGGGATTATTGTACCCAAAGCAGGGGTGTCTTACACGAACCAATTGTTTGTGACGATAACAACCCCAACACTAGGAATAGCTGTGATCCAATACAAGGCTGTATCTCTACTACATTTTGTCAAGTTTACCCTAACAACATCGCTTATGTAAACGCCTCCGCCACAGGCAGTAACCTTGGTAACTCTTGGACCAATGCCTTCACCGATTTGCAAAATGCCTTGTTTGCCGCCAAAAATTGTGGTGTTACCCAAATCTGGGTAGCCAAGGGCACCTATTATCCTACTACTATCACTACCGACCGCAATGCCTCTTTTGTGATGATCAATGGCGTAGCCATTTACGGTGGCTTTCCTAACGATGGCTCTGGTACGATGGCCAATCGAAACTGGGTCACCAACCCTACCATCCTAAGTGGTGAAATCCAACAGGATAACGATATTTCTAACAACAGTTTCCACGTCATTTTTAATAACAATACAGCAGTCAATCCCCTCACTAATACGGCTATTCTCGACGGATTTACTATTACAGGAGGGAATGCTAATGGATCCCCACCCCATCATTTAGGCGGTGGGATGTATAACTACTACTCTTCGCCCAATCTGGTCAATTGCAGCTTCTCGGACAATAAGGCTATAAACAACGGTAGCGGGATGTATAACTACCGATCATCGCCCAGCCTGATGAATTGCAGTTTCTCGGGTAATCAGGCTAACTACGGCGGCGGGATGTTTAACATCAACGCATCGCCCAACCTAGTCAATTGTAGCTTCTCGGGCAATAAAGCTAACAGCGGCGGCGGTATCTATAACAACGACAACTCCTTGCCTAGCCTGATCAATTGTAGCTTCTCAGGCAATCAGGCTCAAGATGGCGGCGGGATGACTAACTACCTCTACTCTTCGCCCAGCTTAGTCAATTGTAGCTTCTCAGGTAATCAGGCTTACCCCGGCGGTGGAATGGCTAACTCTCTCTACTCCTCTCCTACCCTAAAAAACTGTATTCTATGGGGCAACAGCAGTGAAGTTTCTAATGATAACAACAGCCCTACCTACACTAATACGCTGGTCAAAGGCTTGGTTGTGGGAGGCTTCCAAGGTACCGAAGACCCACTATTTGTCAATCAACCACCCGTAGGCCTTGGTACCACAGGTGATTTGCGCCTGCAATCTTGCTCGCCTGTCCTCAATGCAGGCAACAACGCTGCCAATACTTCAACTACTGATTTAGATGGAAATAACCGAAAGTTTGGAGTAATTGACTTAGGTGCCTACGAGTATCAGGCTAACTCAGTAAGTAAGCCAACAGCCTCAGCTAGTACTACCAAACCAACCGTTTGCTTTGGTGCTAACCTTGCTCTCTCAGCCAGTGGAGGAACTACCTTCTCATGGAACGGCCCAATTGGTAGTAATTTTAGCAGTACTGCCCAAAATCCTAGCCCTATTGCCAGTAGTACGGCATTTACAGGCGTTTATTCTGTTACTGTGTTTAAGGTTAATTGCTCCCTTACAGCCACGGCTACCGTCAGTGTAAGCATCCAGCAAGCGGCCCTCAGTATCTCGCCCAATCCACTCACCGTCTGCCTAGGTCAAACCATCAACCTCTCGGCCAATGCCTCTCCTGCTGCCTCAGCCTTCTCTTGGAAAGGGCCTGGCAACTTTAGCTCCACCACTCAGAATATTTCTACTTATGCCACCACTACAGCCAACCTCGGGATTTACTCCGTTTCAGCTACCATTGGCTCCTGTACGGTCTCCACCTTTGCTGAAGTCAAGTCGGGGGCTATTCTCAAGGCTGGTGTGGTCGGAATTCCTTGTGTCGGCGGTACCATCCAGTTTACGGCAACAGGAATGAGTTCTTACACCTGGTCCAGAACCACCAATAACTTTAACTCTAACCTTCCTAATCCGGTTATCCCCAGCTCTACTATGAATGATGCTGGTATTTACTTCCTCTCGGCTCGTTCGGGCTCTTGTGTGGCTTCGGCCTTAGTGCCTGTGATGCTGACAGGGTCGGGCATTAATCCTTCCTTCTCGGTAAATCCTTCCGCTATTGCTGCTGGGGCTACTGTGGCGCTCAGTGCTGCTTCGGCTTCGGGAGTGTATTCATGGAGTGGGCCAAGTGGTTTTTCGGGCAATACTCGCACTAAAAGCATCAGCAATTTCCAAGCTGTCAACAATGGCGTCTATCGCCTCACTTTGACGAGTGGCGCTTGTTCGGGCTATACCGAAAAGAACATCAGCATCAACTCTGCTACTCGCTTGGCGGCGGCTGAAACCGAGCCACTGGACATGGAAATCAATGCCTATCCCAACCCCGTGACTCATACACTCACGGTAGAGGTGAGGCTGAAAGAACCCTCGGCTTTGCAACTGAACTTGGTTAATTCGGTAGGGAAAGATAGGGGGGCTTGGCAACTCGAAGAAATAAGTACGTTCCACAAAACTGAACTCAATTTATCTGCTTTGCAGGGTGGGGTCTATCTGCTGCAAGCGCAGGCAGGCAGGCAGAAGGTCGTCAAACGAGTGGTCAAGATTCAGTATTGATTTCCCTATATTTGTAGAATTCGTATTCTACATAATGCTTTCCTACTTTTCATTTAGTTAACCGTCTCTTTTATGAAAAAGACCCTATTTTTTTGGTTATTGCTACACTTAACAGTAAGCAACAGCCTAGCGCAGTCTATTCCTGCTTCTACAAATCCTTCTCTCCGAGAAGTCCTTGTCCAAAAGCTCCAGACTCAGTCGAAAGTCAACCTCGAACTCTTCGTGATGAGCCAGTGTCCGTATGGCGTAATGGCCGAAGAAGCCATCATCCCACTGGTCAAAGAATTTGGTAATCAGATTGATTTCAGAATCCAATACATTGTTCAACCAAATCAAAAAGGGGGCTTTAAAAGTCTGCACGGAGATGCTGAACTCAATGAAAATCTACGGCAATTGATTATTGCTAAACATTTCCCCGAAAAATGGCTGGATTATCTCTTGAGTAGAGCCAAAAATTATCGAACAGATCAGTGGCAAGTGGCCGCCCAAGCCGTAGGGATTGATATTTCTTTTGTCGAAAGTCAAATGAATCAATCTGAGACCATCGAAATGATAGCTTCTCATAGTAACTATGTAGCAAGCCGTAAAGTATATGGCTCTCCCAGCGTTTTTGTGGATGGACAGCGAATCTTGATTCCTCTCAAAAATGCCAACTCTAACTGCGAAAGTGCGCCTCAGATAGAATCTCTTCAAAACAGCAAAGCATTGATTAAATCGCTAAATAGTATCCCTGCTGATGCCTCTATCAACGATGGACCTATCGAAATCAAAGCCAGGGTGCGGGAAATTAATGTGAATGCAACGGCAAATGATATAGCTTTTTTTGGAGTTATCGGTCAACCAGACGATTATTCTTTTAAACTCTGGATGAACGACTTGTATGACATAGATGCGACTGGCTGGGTAGGCGGCCAATTGCTCACGGAGAACTTCGATCCTCCAGGCAATACATCCGATTTTAACCACACTTTTTATCAGCATACTTTTGCGACCTCGGCAAGCCCCAAGCTATTAAATATCAAATTTGAAGCATGGGAAGATGAATCTCCTGATCAACTATTAGGAATAGGATGTGGTGGTACAAGAGGCAATTTCGACAGAGGGTTTTGCTGTGGCGGATTCTTATTTGGCTTGTGTTTAGGTGCCATTGATGACGACGACAACCATTGTTCTGCCGAGCCATTCATCAGTAATATTAATTACCGATTAGGTGCTCCTGGTCAGTGGTATGACCATGGTCAGCAAACAGGAGTAGCGGATGCCAATAATTTTTATAAACCTCATATCGAAACCTACTGGCGCTATACAAAAGGAACAAGTTTGCCCAATGCTATTGAATTAGGCACCTTACAAAGAGGCAATAACACAGCTCCAGTCAATACCACTTCTACCTATGAGAATTCGTTTACAGCTAACGATGGCAACGACGTCATCTATCACTTTACCAACTCACAGCGTGCTTTGTATGATTTCACACTTTGCTCAGGCACAACCTTCGATACACAGCTTTACTTATTGGACAATGCCGGAGTAGTATTAGCCAACAATGATAATTTTTGCGGGACTCAATCGGCCATTATGGGCTACGACTTGCCAGCAGGAGACTATTATGTGGTGGTTTCGGGTAAAACTGCCACCGACAATGGACTTTTTACACTCAGTATCATCAGTCAAGGTGTTATTTTTGTCAAACCCACTGGCAGTGACGAAAACGACGGTGCTACTTGGGACTCAGCCTTTAAAACCTTACATAAAGCCCTAACTGTAGCTACTCCAAGCAACCAAATTTGGGTAGCTGCTGGCACGTATCTTCCTCAAGCAGATAAAACTGGCAATATGTCACCTACCTACTCTAGTAGTAAAACTTTTGTTATGAAAGAAGGAGTCAAAATTTACGGCGGCTTTGCTGGCACAGAAAGTAATCTAGCCGACCGCAATTGGAAAACCAATGTGACTATCTTGAGCGGTGACCATAATGGAGATGATGTAGTGAATGTAGGCAGTACATTTAGCCTTACTAATTACGGTGAAAACAGTGCAAATGTAATTTTTAATGATAGAAACGGTTTGACTTCGGCAGCAGTGCTGGATGGCTTCACTATTACTGCGGGGAGCGCCTCGGAGGCGGTCGGAGGTAGTGGAATATACAACAGAAGTGTTAGCCCTACCATAGAGAATTGTACTTTCATCAACAATACATGTGGTGGTATGGGAGCTGGGATGTATAATTGGTCTTCTTCCAATCCTATTGTGAAAAACTGCAACTTTGTACAAAATTTTGGCTCAGTTGGGGTGGGTATGGGCAATGATGGTAGCAGCCCAACCTTAATTAATTGTTCTTTTTTTGGAAATTGGGCTAAAGCTGGAGGAGCCTTGGCCAACTCTTCTAATTCTAATCCGAGCTTAATCAATTGTGCCTTTTGGGGAAATTTTAGTCTTGATAAGACTTTTTCAGGTGGGATACTAAATTACGGCAACGCAGCTCCAACGCTAATCAATTGTACTTTCTCGGGGAATGATGGTGCTGCCATGTATAATGAAACAGGCACTGCTGTACCCGTACTGAAAAATTGTATCTTTTGGGGAAACAGAATCGAGGTCACAGATCCAAGCAATAGAGTCATTTACTTCAATACTTTGGTCAAAGGACGAGTAGTGGGTGGGTTTCAAGGCACTGAGAATCCGCTTTTTATGAACCAACCAGACTTTAATACCACTCCAACTATCGTGGGCGATTTGCGTTTGCAGTCTTGTAGCCCTTTGCTTAACCAAGGCAACAATTCCTTTGTTCCGAATGGTATCACTACCGACTTAGCTAATAATCCTCGCCTTTTCAATATCGTGGACTTAGGTGCTTACGAATATCAAGGCAATAAGGTTGTTTTACCTACTGCGCTGGCCTCTGCTAACCCATCAAAGGTATGTCAAGGTACTACTATTAACCTCAGTGCCAATGGGGGCAATTCTTTCTCTTGGGTAGGACCGGCCGGTAGTAGTTTTACTAGTACCCAATCAACACCCAGTTTTATAGCCTCTTCTATGGTATTTGGTGGTATTTACAGCGTTACAGTGTCTAATTCAAACTGCTTGATAGCTTCGCCATCAACCACAGTGTCTGTTTCGGTACAAGCTGCCACGCTAAGTATCAGCCCCAACCCCCTCAACGTCTGTATTGGCCAAACCATCAACCTGAGTACCAATGCCTCCCCCGCTGCCTCTGCCTTCTCTTGGAAAGGGCCTGGCAACTTTAGCTCCACCACCCAGAATATTTCTACTTATGCCACCACTACAGCCAACCTCGGGATTTACTCCGTTTCAGCTACCATTGGCTCCTGTACGGTCTCCACCTTTGCTGAAGTCAAGTCGGGGGCTATTCTCAAGGCTGGTGTGGTGGGAATTCCTTGTGTCGGCGGTACCATCCAATTTACGGCAACAGGAATGAGTTCTTACACCTGGTCCAGAACCACCAATAACTTTAACTCTAACCTTCCTAATCCTGTTATCCCCAGCTCCTCCCTCAACGATGCTGGTATTTACTTCCTCTCGGCTCGCTCTGGCTCTTGTGTGGCTTCGGCCTTAGTGCCCGTGATGCTGACAGGGTCGGGCATTAACCCTTCTTTCTCGGTAAGTCCTTCTACTATTGCTGCTGGGGCTACTGTGGCGCTCAGTGCTGCTTCGGCTTCGGGAGTGTATTCGTGGGGTGGGCCAAGTGGTTTTTCGGGGAATACTCGTACCAAAACAATTACCAATTTCCAAGCGGCTAACAATGGTACTTATCGCCTCACGCTGACGGTAGGGACCTGTACGGGTTATACCGAAAAGAACATCAGCATCAACGCTGCGACTCGCTTGGCGGCGGCTGAAAACGAGCCGATGGAGATGGAAATCAATGCCTATCCCAACCCTGTGACCCATACACTCACCGTGGAAGTCCGATTGAAAGAGCCTTCGGCTTTGCAGTTGAATTTGCTTAATTCGGTGGGCAAACCCAGTGGAACTTGGCAACTCAACGAAGTAAGTACCTTCCACAAAACCGAATTAAATCTGGCTGATTTACAGGGTGGAGTGTATCTGCTGCAAGCCCAAGCGGGTAAGCAAAAAACACTCAAGAGGATCGTGAAAGTGATGTATTAAAAACGCAATTGTCCCGACAATGGATTTTCGACTTTAAATCGCTGATTATCAAATTATTAAAAGTAATTTCATTTGTATAAATGTTTCATTTTCAGCAAGTTAACACAAATCCTGTCCATTGTCGGGATAAACACAAAAAAATAAAAGACAGATTGGCGTTTAAATCTTTAATTATTTTGTAAAATTACTACATAAATAGGTAGCCATACTATTCAATTTGGTTGGTCATTTACCTACTAATAATCAGCAAGTTACAGCCAATTCATAAATAAATGGGTGACCCTGTCCGGGCGACCCTGTCCGGGCGACCCTGTCCGGGCGACCCTGTCCGGGCGACCCTGTCCGGGCGACCCATCATTCCCAATGATTACCTCTCCCTTCTTTATCTAAATAGTCAACCTTTTTACAAAATCTTTTTATGAAAAAACAACTACTATCCACGTTTCTCCTTATCGCAGTAGGTTGTAGTATTGCTCAGGCTACTACTTATACTGTTACCAACACCAACGACGCTGGTACGGGCTCATTGCGAGCTGCTATTATTGCAGCCAATGCCGATGCGGCTGCACCGCACCTTATTCAGATAGATGCTTCGTTGACAGGGCAGACCATCTCGCTGCTGTCATCACTGCCGAACATCACCAGAAGTATGACTATTAGAGGCGCCAGCACGCTTACGCCTGCCACGGGCGCAGGAGGCACCACTGTAGAACGCAACACAAGTGCTGCCGATTTTAGGCTCTTTGACTTTGGAAATGTTAGTTGGAGTGTGGAAGACCTTATTTTGAGCAATGGGCGGTTAATCGGCGCTGCTATTAGAGCTGGCAATAATACCAGCCGTACGGCTACGGTAGAGCGATGTATTATCAAAAATTGCTATGCCCCAACTAATGATCCAAGTGGATCTTCTATTCTGATATTTTTCGGGCAAGCCACCGTTCGTTCGTGTATCTTTCAACAAAATCAAGGCTTTAAAGGTGGTGTTGCTTTCGTAGGGACTTCAAGTGCGACGGTGGAAAGCTGCACGT
Source organism: Spirosomataceae bacterium (assembly GCA_046329195.1). Taxonomy (GTDB): domain Bacteria; phylum Bacteroidota; class Bacteroidia; order Cytophagales; family Spirosomataceae; genus JAXLVB01. The sequence goes on from JAXLVB010000003.1 coordinate 230,145, forward strand.
TCTTGCTCAATGTAGGACAAGCAGAAGGAGGAGGCATAAGCAACCAAGATGGCACGGTCTCGGTAACCAACTGTACGTTTTATATGAATAGTACACTGCTGGATGATTATGGTGCTGGTGCGGCTATTTTCACATTCGGCACTTCTCTGACTACACAAACCACTATAAAGCACTGCACTTTTGTAAGCAATCAATCAAACTTGGGGGCTGCTATCGCTGGTTTTCGTATAGACCCTCCTACTGCTATTACGCTGCAAAACTGCCTGTTTAAGGGAAATACAGGCACAAACGGCAATTTTTTTGTGGATGGTGGTGCTACTCTCACCAGTTTAGGAGGCAATGTAAGTGATGCCGCCAATGGCACCTTTCTCAACCAAGCCAGTGACAAAAATAGCCAAAGCTTTAGCTTAGGGGCATTGGCTAATAACGGCGGTTTGGTTACAACCATCGCATTACTGGCTGGCTCGCCAGCTCTCAATGCAGGCGTCAGCTCTTCCGTAACTACTGATGCCCGTGGCCAGGCCCGTGTAAATGCCCCCGATGCAGGAGCCTATGAAGCCTGCACTAAACTGGATGCTAACTTCACTACTTCTTCGGGCAAATACTACTTATGCCCTGGTACTTCTCTGACCCTAACCACCCCCTACCGAGGCGATGTCACCTACGAATGGCTATTGAATAATTACCCGATTTCTCCACCAGCTGCAACAAACACGCTCCCCATTACACAAGCAGGACCTTACACGCTCAAGGTAAAAGAGGGGGTCTGTGGAACAGAAGTATCAAAGTTAATTTATATCAATACGCCTACCCCCGTAGCGTACTCGGCATCTTATACGGTTTCTGCTACTAAACTAACCTTACAAGCCAATCCGTCGGGCTTGCAATACTCATGGAGTGGGCCAAATGGGTTTAGCAGCGCCTTACGAAACCCCGTAATCATGAGCCCCAATATAACTCATTCAGGCACTTATACGGTCAATATGTTGGTACCAAGCACAGGTTGTATGGGAAGTGCCACCACCAAAGTGTCTTTAACTAATCCGGCTCGCTTGGCTGAAGAAGAAGCCGAAGCCATCGAAATGGACATCAACGCCTACCCCAACCCTGTGACAAATATCCTCACCGTAGAAATTAGCTTAAAAGAACCCTCGGCTTTACAACTGAACTTGGTCAATTCCGTAGGCAAACTCAGTGGGGCTTGGCAACTCCAAGAAGTGAGTACCTTCCACAAAACTGAATTAAATCTGGCTGATTTACAGGGTGGTGTCTATCTGCTGCAAGCGCAGGCAGGCAAGCAGAAAACACTCAGAAGGATAGTGAAAGTGATGTATTAAAAACGCAATTGTCCAGACAATGGGCTTTCGATTTTAAGTCGCTGATTATCAGCACATCAAAATCAAGGCATTTGCATTACTACCTCATTATCAATGATTTAGGAAAAGCCGTGCCCATTGTCGGGATAAACACCAAAAAATAAAAGGCAGATTGGCGTTTAAATCTTTAATTATTTTGTAAAATTACTACATAAATAGGTAGCCATACTATCCAATTTGATTGGCCATTTACCTGCTAATAGTCAGCAAGTTACAGCCAATTCACAAATAAATGAGTAACCTTGTCCGGGCGACCCTGTCCGGGCGACCCATCATTTCCAATGATTGACTTTATTATCTAAGTAGTCAACCTTTTTACAAAATCTTTTTATGAAAAAACAACTACTATCCACGTTTCTCCTTATCGCAGTAGGTTGTAGTATTGCTCAGGCTACTACTTATACCGTTACCAACACCAACGACGCTGGTGCGGGCTCATTGCGAGCTGCTATTATTGCAGCCAATGCCAATGCGGCTGCACCGCACCTTATTCAGATAGATGCTTCGTTGGCAGGGCAGACCATCTCGCTGCTGTCGTCCCTGCCGACCATTACCAGAAGTATGACCATTAGGGGCGCCAGCACGCTTACGCCTGCCACGGGCACAGGAGGCACCACTGTAGAACGTAGCACAAGTGCTGCCAATTTTAGGCTCTTTGACTTTGGAAATGTTAGTTGGAGTGTGGAAGACCTTATTTTGAGCAATGGGCGGTTAATTGGCTCTGCTATATTAGCTGCTAATAATACCAGCCGTACGGCCACGGTAGAGCGATGTATTATCAAAAATTGCTATGCTCCAACTAATAATGCAAGTGGATCTTCTGTTTTTATCAATGGCGGGCAAGCCACCGTTCGTTCGTGCATCTTTCAACAAAATCAAGGCTTTAAAGGTGGTGTTTACTTTGCTAATGCAAGTGCGGCTGTAGAAAACTGTACATTCTTGCTCAATGTAGGACAAGGAGAAGGAGGAGGGGTAAGCAACGCAGATGGCACGGCGTCGGTAACCAACTGTACGTTTTATATGAATAGTACACTGCTGGATGATTTTGGTGCTGGTGCGGCTATTTTCACATTCGGCACTTCTCTGACTACACAAACCACTATAAAGCACTGTACCTTTGTGAGTAATCAATCAAACTTGGGGGCTGCTATCGCTGGTTTTCGTCAATTTTCAAATCCTCCTACTGCTATTACGCTGCAAAACTGCCTGTTTAAGGGAAATACAGGCACAAACGGCAATTTTTTTGTGGATGGTGGTGCTACTCTTACCAGTTTAGGAGGCAATGTAAGTGATGCCGCCAATGGCACCTTTCTCAACCAAGCCAGTGACAAAAACAGCCAAAGCTTTAGCTTAGGGGCATTGGCTAATAACGGCGGTTTGGTTACAACCATCGCATTACTGGCTGGCTCGCCAGCTCTCAATGCAGGCGTTAGCTCTTCCGTAACTACTGATGCCCGTGGCCAGGCCCGTGTAAATGCCCCCGATGCAGGAGCCTATGAAGCCTGCACTAAACTGGATGCTAACTTCACTACTTCTTCGGGCAAATACTACTTATGCCCTGGTACTTCTCTGACCCTAACCACCCCCTACCGAGGCGATGTCACCTACGAATGGCTATTGAATAATTACCCGATTTCTCCACCAGCTGCAACAAACACGCTCCCCATTACACAAGCAGGACCTTACACGCTCAAGGTAAAAGAGGGGGTCTGTGGAACAGAAGTATCAAAGTTAATTTATATCAATACGCCTACCCCCGTAGCGTACTCGGCATCTTATACGGTTTCTGCTACTAAACTAACCTTACAAGCCAATCCGTCGGGCTTGCAATACTCATGGAGTGGGCCAAATGGGTTTAGCAGCGCCTTACGAAACCCCGTAATCATGAGCCCCAATATAACTCATTCAGGCACTTATACGGTCAATATGTTGGTACCAAGCACAGGTTGTATGGGAAGTGCCACCACCAAAGTGTCTTTAACTAATCCGGCTCGCTTGGCTGAAGAAGAAGCCGAAGCCATCGAAATGGACATCAACGCCTACCCCAACCCTGTGACAAATATCCTCACCGTAGAAATTAGCTTAAAAGAACCCTCGGCTTTACAACTGAACTTGGTCAATTCCGTAGGCAAACTCAGTGGGGCTTGGCAACTCCAAGAAGTGAGTACCTTCCACAAAACTGAATTAAATCTGGCTGATTTACAGGGTGGTGTCTATCTGCTGCAAGCGCAGGCAGGGAAACAGAAAGTCGTCAAACGAGTGGTGAAGATTCAGTATTAAGGAGAGGCGGGGTGCGTCACCCAAAGAGTTAATTGTACGTCCGTTATTCTCAACGGGCAGGCTCATGCAGTCAGGAGGATACTTTCGGCTGCATGAGTCTTTTACCCCTCCTACATAGATATTAACTTGTCTCCAATGATTTTTGCTGACGTGCGGGCGGCTACTGTAAAACCAAAAAACGGCCCGAAGTCTTTGCCAGCAGGTAAACTGGTGATAAACAAACCCGGCACATTGGTTTGAAAACTGCTGTCTAAGTAAGGAAATCCGCTCCGTGCTGACAATTGAGGAAGCAGATTTCCATGTTTTAAGAAAGGAACTCGCTCAAGGTCAGGCTTATAGCCCGTAGCTAAGGCAATGTGGTCCACTTCAACAGTATTTCCTATATCGAATTGTACTTGGTAAGTGCCATCGGGCTGTTGCTCACATGAGGTTACTTTGGAGTGGGGCAGCAAATGCACCGTTTCAACCGAAATGCGACTTTCTAACCAAGGCTCTAGTTTGAGTCTTCCTTCTGCCCAAAGATTGTAGAACACTTGGTCTTGCTGCTCAGTGGTCAATTCACGATACCAGTCAGGATGAGCAGGCATATTGTCCACAATCTGCTCTACCCACGACCAATCGGCTTCGGTAAAAGTAGGTGTAGCATGGCGATAGGCTACGTGTACTTGAGCAGCGCCAGCTTCGTGGAGAAGTGCCGCCCATTCAAATGCACTCTGGCGTCCGCCCAAAATAAGACAACGTTTGCCTGCCATTTTGTGTAGCTGAACAAAATCGCAGGTGTGGGCGTAGCTTCCTTCAGACAGCACATCAATAATGTCGGCGGGTAGGTTAGTGAAGTATTTGAAACCTATAGCTATCACAACTTTTTTGGCCTTGATTGACTCCCCACTGTTGGTTAGGGCTAGAAAATGACCGTCTTCGGTACGGTCTAATTGCTCTATATAAGTCGAGATAATATTTAGTTGCTTTTGCGCTTCGAACCATTTGACATAACGAATGTACAAATCAAGTGAAATCGGTTCAGCCTGTTGAGGAGTGTGGTTGGCTAAGGCTAAATACTTCTCAATGGTGGCATCGCCTGTTACGTCTAAATGCCAACTGCACGGCGAGCGTAGCAACATTCCCTCGGGCATATTCTTTTCCCAAAACTCCATGATTTTGCCTACCACCACGTAATCTAGACCCAAATGTTGCACATAGGCTGCTACCGATAAGCCAAAAGGCCCTGCCCCTATAATGAGTACGTTGGTGGTTTGTGTGGCTGTGTTCATATTGTTTTGATAGTTAGAGGTTTCTACAAAGCTATGCTTTTTGTGGCGTTCTTCAAGCAATGCTAAGGATTGATTCGAATCAAGGTTTTTGTGTAATTGCTTTTTTAGAGAATGATACTATCTTTGCTTTATCTACTACCAAATTGATGTACTGTATTTATGAGCATTGCTTATCAGGCTCTTGCATATCTTAAAACTACTTTTCAACTAAGTATAACCATACTTTTAATACAACATATAGGTATAGCTCAGTCGGTAACTTCTACTATACCACCACTAGTTGCATTTATTAAACTTACCAATCAAGCTAACAAAGATGCTATTCAGCTTTTTCGTATTTGTGACAGCGTACAGACTTGGGCTGCTGCGAACAACAACACTCTTTTGTTTTGGTACAGTCAATACCAGCGAGTAAATCTCCAACAAACGTCTCGTTTCCATACCCATGCAGAGCGCCTCTCTTTTCTCCAAAATCTGAAGCCTACTTTTGAACGATGCCCCGATTTGCACACCAAAGCCGCTTTTTATTGCATATTGAGCAATAGCTATTTCGTAAATTCTGATTTTAAAAATGCCTTCACCTATTCACTACAATCCCGTCAGCTTTTTGAGCAGATTGGGTATCAGAACATTCCTGAGGCAGCGCAGTACCTGATGGTGTTTTTTAAACATTATTACTATTTTGAAGACTATCGCCAAGCCATTCATTATTCGCTATTGGCTGAGCAAAATAATGCTTACAGCCTCATCAGGCATTCATTTTTATTGAACGACCGTGGCATGGCATATCTTCGAATGAAAGATTATGCCAATGCTGCCAACACATTTTTGCGTGCTATTCAAGCAGCTCAACAAGAAGAGAATCCAACCTACGTGGGTATTGCCAGTGGGAATTATGGAAATACCCTACGCCTACAAAAACGCTATGCCGAGGCGCTGCCTTACCTCTATAAGGATGTTGAACTCAATCAACAAAAACTCAAAGGCAATACCTCTATCACTCGCTTGTATATAGCTCAGTCGCTCATGCACTTCGACAGCCTTACCAAGGCTAAAACGTTTATTGACGCCGCCGCCAAAGCGCAAGCCAATTGGCTTTGGAGCAGCTTTGGCCGAATGTATTACGAAACCCAAGCCATTTATTATCAAAAAGTAGGAAATTTTAAGCAAAGTCTGCTTTACAAAGACTCACTTGCGGTATTGCAAGATTCGTTACGAAAGATTTTCGACAATAAAATTCTGACGGCCACCGAAGCCCAACACGCCGCCGAAAAATACCTACATGACTTACACGATATAGAGGTTCGTAAAAACCATGAACTGTGGCAACGAAATATTCTGATGCTCTGTGTATTGATTATTGCAGTGGCTACTATTTATGTACTGAACCAACGCCGTAAGCGAGAACGCTTGCTCAAAGAAGCCGAAAAGCAACAAGCCGAAATACAGTTGTGCCATGCTACCGAACAACTGGCTCAATATGTAGAAAATATACAAGCTAAAAATGAACTCATTGAACAAATGAGTAGCGAGTTGGAACGTAGCAAACAAGATATGCGTAGCCCTACAGCACTTGAAGCACACATCCAAACCTTGCAGCGGAGCGTAATCCTGACCGACGACGATTGGAAACAATTCAAATTACTTTTTGAGCGGGTTCATCCACAATTTTTTCAAGAACTTCAAACTTCTTTTCCAGACCTAAATCCTGCCGAAATTCGGCTGCTGACCTTGCTCAAACTGGGCATGCCCACCAAAGCTATGGCCAATATGCTAGGGGTTTCGATGAACTCGTTACGGACCTCCCGTTACCGACTCCGAAAAAAACTTGAATCTTACTCGCAGCTACAACCCGACTGGATTCAAGCGCTATAACTACCCAAAAAACCTCCTCAACGCCCCAAAACTGCTTTTGCTTACGGTTTTGGGGCGTTTTGCTTACGGTCACTCATTGCTTTTTGGAACGAAGCATGGCTCTTTTGCAAAGGTCTGCAAGCCATACACAACTGTATGAAAAACCCGTTACGCCGCCTAACTATCTGGCAGCTCCGATACTTGATATTGTGCTTGTTTTTTCTGACGCTGCTCGTGGGTATTTGGCTGTATTTCAACTACCGAATTGGGCAACTTAGCCAACCCTTGAAAGGCGGAAAAGGCCTGTAAGCCATCAATTTTTCTGCTGTTTTTAGCTATGGATTAGAGTTATAAACATACAAATTGAACAACCCAAAAACTGAAACAACATGAAACGCACAAGACTAACTCAACTCATGATGAAGGGCTTCAACAGCACTACCTTCTATTTGATGGCTTGGATGAGTATGTTGGGCTGGACCAAACCCCTATTAGCCCAGCACATCCCTGATGCCAACTTTGCGAATGCGATTCGAACCGAATGCCCTACTTGCATTGATGTCAACAACGACCTCACAGCCAATGCCACTACCTTGACGAGTTTAGATGTTTCTCAACAAAACATTAGCAATCTGACAGGTATTGAAGGCTTTACCAGTTTACAGTTTTTGATTTGTGGCGGGAATAAATTGAGTAGTTTACCTTCCTTACCTAATACATTAAAAAGTTTGAACTGCCACAGCAATAAACTGAGTAGCTTACCCACCTTACCCAATGGTTTACAAAACTTGATTTGTTACGGCAATCAACTGAGTGGCTTACCCACTTTGCCCAATAGTTTGCAAAGTTTGAGTTGCTTTTACAGCCAGCTAGGTAGCTTACCTACTTTGCCCAATAGTTTACAAGATTTAGATTGTAGTAATAATCCACTAAACAGTTTGCCTACCTTACCCAATAGCTTAAAAAATTTGATTTGCGTCGGTAATCAATTGAGTAGCTTGCCTACCTTACCCAATGGGTTACAGAAATTGACTTGCGATTTCAACCAACTGAGTAATTTACCTGCTTTGCCCAATGCACTACAGTATTTGATTTGTAGCAGTAACCAACTAAGTAGTTTGCCTATTTTACCTAATGGATTAATACAGTTATATTGTGCAGGTAACCAACTAAATAGTTTGCCAGCCTTACCCAATAGCTTGCAAATATTAGGCTGCCATTATAACACCTTAAATAGTTTGCCTACCTTACCAAGTGGATTACAGAGGCTCTCTTGCTACCATAATGCACTGAGTAGTTTACCTGCTTTGCCAAGCGGGTTGCAGGTTTTGGATTGCCCTGAAAACAATATTACCTGCTTACCTATACTCCCAAGTTCACTTATTAGCCTAGTCATAGATACCGATAAAGTAACCTGCTTACCCAATACAGTTTCGGGGCTAATGGTACGCAATGCCTCGTTTAATCCCGTCGCTACGCCCCCTTTGTGTGGCTTGAGTATTACTTATTCGCCTACCCTACCAAATACGCTTTGTCTTTCCAATCCTGTTACCCTACGTACGCAAGCAACTACCAATGCAACCTCTACAGTACGCTGGCAACGCAAAGGTGCTAATCAAGCCAGCTTTTCTGACATAGCCAACACTACATCCAGTTACACATCTAACACTGAGACAACGTATCTATTCTCCCCCACTCTCAATGACCAAGGAGCCAGCTATCGAGCCGTATTCACTTTTTGTGGTAACGATAATCCTACTACCGCCTCTGCCGTCAATCTGAGCCTTCCAAATGCTTTGGTCAGTAGCAATAGTCCGCTATGTGCGGGTGGTACCCTTCAACTTTCGGCCAGTGGGGGAAGTTCCTACTCTTGGAGGGCATCGGATGGATTCTCCTCTACCGAACAGTATCCTACTCGGCCTACTGCCAGTGCTTCTATGAGTGGAGGATATTCGCTAACCTTTACCAATAGCAATGGCTGTACAGCCTCTATCACCCTTTCTGTTTCGGTGCAAGCTGCTGCTTTAACTATCAGCCCTAATCCTCTCAGCGTCTGCTTAGGCCAAACCATCAACCTGAGTGCCAATGCCTCTACTGCCGCCTTCGCTTGGAAAGGGCCTGGCAACTTTAGCAGTACCACTCAGAACATCTCTACCTACGCTACTACTACTGCCAATCTGGGGATTTATTCGGTGTCAGCTACCATTGGCACCTGTACGGTTTCAACCACGGCTGAGGTCAAGTCGGGGGCTATTCTCAAGGCAGGCGTCGTGGGCTTGCCTTGCGTGGGCGGTACTATCCAGTTTACCGCCTCTGGTATGACCTCTTACTCTTGGTCAAGGCCTACCAACAACTTTAATTCTACCCTCCAGAATCCTGTCATCCCTAGCTCCACCATGAACGATGCTGGGATTTACTTCCTCTCGGCTCGTTCGGGCTCCTGTTTCGTATCTATGCTCGTTCCTGTCATGATTGCTGGAACTGGTATTAACCCTTCCTTTGCCATAAGCCCTTCTTCGGTTGCCGCTGGCGCTACCGTTTCGCTGAGTGCCGCTTCGGCTACGGGAACTTACTCGTGGTCAGGGCCGAGTGGTTTTTCGGGGAATACTCGCACCAAGAGCATCCCCAATTTCCAAACGGCTAACAACGGGGTTTATCGGCTTACTCTGACAGTGGGGACCTGTAAGGGTTATACAGAAAAGAACATCAGTATCAACTCGGCTACTCGCTTGGCTGCTGCTGAAATCGAGCCAATGGACATGGAAATCAACGCCTACCCTAACCCTGTGACTCATACGCTCACGGTCGAAGTGAGGTTGAAAGAACCCTCGGCTTTGCAGTTGAATTTGGTCAATTCGGTGGGTCAACCCAGTGGAACTTGGCAGCTCCAAGAAGTAACTACGTTTCACAAAACTGAACTCGATTTGAGTGATTTACAAGGGGGCGTTTATCTGCTGCAAGCGCAGGCGGGGAAACAAAAGGTGGTTAAGCGGGTGGTTAAAATACAATACTGATTTGTAGGTAGAATATTACTTTTATGCTTACTCAAAAAATCCAGTCTGATACAGGCTGGATTTTTTGTAGGTAGGGGAGTTTCTTGTCATTTCTTATCAGTATTTTTGACAAATTTCGACGCCCCTCGACAATTGTTGAGGACGTTGAGGTTTATAAAATATAGAACAAAAACAATGTCAGGTGTATTGAGAAAGTTCCTCTTCTTGTTCATTTTTATCACAGGTACTTGCGTTGGCCAAGAGCAGTATCAATCCTTATTGAATAAAACCCACGCTCAACGATTTCCTACTATTTATCAATTGGGCAACGAAGAATCTCCCAATTTTACTATCGAAGAACACAAAGCAAAAATTGGGCGTATCAAAAGAATGGCTGAGGAAGCCGGCGACGAGGAGTTGGTGGCAGAAATGGACATACTGGCTCACTCGCACTACCTCTATTTAGCCACCGCCAGTCAAGAATTATTGGATTTTATAAAGCGGCTCGACGCAGTTGCTCAAAAGAAAAAGTGGAAATGGCTACAGATAAAAGTGGAGTGGCTATACGGGGTTGTTTATTTTTATGATGTGGCCAACTATGAGCAAGCCTTTATCCATTTTGAACGATTAGCGGCCTTACTTGCTACTACCTCCGCCAGTGAAATCCCCAATAAGTTGTTTTTCTACTACCAAATTGGCGAAGCCTACTACTTTTTTTCTGACTATTCCTCCACCATCAAGTACCTGGAGTTGGCCCTACAAGCCCCCCCTTTTACGCAAGATTGTAAGAAGCAATTAACCCAAACCGCCAATACCATTGGACTATGCTATCAAAAATTAAAGCAGTACGGCAAAGCCAACGAATATTTTCGGAAAGCTTACGAAATCTATGACCCAAGCTGCCCTGAAAAGGGAATCTGGAAGGCCATTACCAGTGGCAACATCGGATATAGTTATTACCTGACCAAGCAGTATCAGAAAGCAAAGCCCTTGTTGCTTCTGGATGCTCAATCAGCCATTGACAACCTCAAAGACTACGGCTTAGCAGTAGGCTCGCTGACGCCCTTAGGGGCCATTGCGCTGGACGAAGGAGACGTGGCCTTGGCCGATAAGTACCTTAGCCAAGCCAAAGCGTACAGCATTCGTTCGGGGCAGTACAAACGCTACGAATTGCTCTACCCGCAGTTAGCTCGTTTGGCTGCTGCCAAAGGCAACACGAAGTTGGCCTCGGTATATCTGGACTCCGCATTGATCGTAAAAGATAGTCTTGCTCGGAAATTCAACGCCCTGCAAATTCTAAGAGCAAAGCAAAAAACAGATTTGGAAATCCGCAAAGCCGAGTTGCAAGAATTTGAGAACGAAAAGCGCATTAGTCGCCTCATCCGTAATGTGCTGATTACGGGCTTGGTACTATTGAGTCTGGTGGCGGTTTGGGTGTATCGTCAGCAAACCCAAAAAGTAATGCAGAAAGAGAGAGAATTGGAAGAGGCCACCCAAGAATTAAACGTATTTACCCAAAAATTAACGGAAAATAACCAGTTAATCGAAAGCCTCAAACAGCAGATGGGCAATGAAAACACCGAAGCTTTGCATCAACTGCAACAGATTACCATCTTGACCGATGCTGAATGGGACCGCTTCCGAAAACTTTTTGACAAAGTACATACGGGGTATCTGCTTCGACTAAAAACAAAATACCCCGAATTGAGCCCCGCCGAAATCCGATTCATCGTGTTGTCAAAACTCAAATTTTCAAACAACGAGATGTGTTCTACTTTGGGTATTAGCGTCGACACGATTCGTCAGTACAAAAGCCGACTGCGAAAAAAACTCCAACTTACGGAAGATACCAGTCTAGATCAGCTCATTGAGCATGTCTGAAAATAATCCCTCATATCTAAACATTTTTCGTAAGCCCCTCTTTGTCAGGGGCTTATTTTTTGTCACGAATTTGTCACACTCCTGTCACGGCATTGTCACGCCTATCAATTGGGTATCCGAAAAAATACCCGTAGCCTTGCACTACTCAATTAAACAACGACATGAACAAAATCGCTCTCTCCAAATCTCTGCTGTGGCTCATAGCCATTTTGCTGTTGTTTGTGTTGGGCTTGGTTTTCGTTTGGCTTTGGTACGATGCCAAAATTCAGGAAATCAACCAACAAGCCAAACAACTCGGTTGCATTAGTTTTTATCCACCTCAACGTTACTTTCTATGAAAAAGCTATTATCCTGTTGTGCCTTCTTCGTTGGTTTGTATGCTCAAGCGCAAGATATTTGGAACAAAAAAGCTGACCTCCCGGGCCCCGTGCGTTTCGATGCCATTAGTTTCGTCATTGACTCAAAAGCCTACGTAGGCACTGGCTCCAACAACAGCGGAGTCTTTAAAGATTTTTGGGAGTACGACCCCGTCATCAACCGCTGGACCCAAAAAGCCAATGTAGGGAACGTTGGTAGAAGGGCGGCGGGCGCTTTTGCCGTCAACGGGAAAGGTTACGTAGTCGGTGGGTCTTCTAGTGGTGGGCGAAAAGATGTATGGGAGTACAATCCTACCACTGACGTTTGGTTACAGAAAATGGACTTCCCCGAAACAGTAGTTTACATGAATAGTTTTACGATTGGTACTAAAGGATACATCTTCGTTCAGCCTAACAAGCTGTACGAATACGACCCCACTCAGGACACTTGGACTCGCAAAAGAGATTTACCCGTATCGAGGGGCTCAGTAGCATCGGTCAGCATTGGAGGCAAAGGATACATAGGGTTAGGAAATGGGTATTTCGATACTAATTTTTACCAAGATTGGTGGGAATATGATCCCAGTAGTGACAACTGGACTCAAAAGAAGAGTTTTCCGGGAACTTCCCGCAATGGCGCAACGACATTTGAACGAAACAACTTGGGTTACGTCGGGCTGGGACTAACAGGGACGAGTAGTAACTCGACCTCTTACAATGATTTTTGGGCCTATAACCCTGCCGTCGATGACTGGACGCAGGTAGTCGGTGGGGCTTACGCTGGTCGGTATAGCGCTACTGGTTTTGCGGTTGGTAATTATGGGTATTTTTTTGGAGGGCAGAGCGGTTCTTATGGCCCGCAGTACCGAATCTATAATCAACTGTGGGCATTAGGCCCTTGTGACCCAGTTGGCGACCCGAACGTATTCGGGACCAATCAGTGGAATGTGTATGCTTGGAACGGCGGGGGGGGCACAACTACCTTTACCAATGACGCCTGGATTGCCGGATACGTGGGCTATTACACCGACACCGCCTTGAACATTGATACCCGCAATCAGTGGGATCAGAATTTATCGCCTTCTTTTGCCTCTACCTATCAGGGTTGCACATTGGGCAGCAATGATAGCTTTTCGTGGAGCGCCAAGCGAAAAGGATTCCCTTGTGGAAAATACCGAATAAATATTCCGGCCAACGATGATGCTGCTCAGCTCTTTATCAATGATGTAAAAGTTTGGGATAGTCAGGAGAATACCGCTCGCAATGGTGTTTGGCAGGGCTACTTAGATGCTAATTCTAAAGTAGAATTCAGGGGTATCGAAGGAGGGGGGGCAGCATTGGGTGTAGTGGAGTTTGAGGTAGTCAAACCCGTCATCAGCCTAAGTGGTGGGCTACCCGTTTGTACAGGGCAGAGTATCACGCTTTCGGCGAGCGCTGATGTAGAAAATAATTTTTCGTGGTCAACCAACGAAACCACATCGAGCATCACCGTGTCGCAACCGGGTACATTTACCGTCAAATCGACCGACCAATGCGGTAATGCCATTGAATCGGCACCCACTCCGATTTACTACATGGCCAAACCGAGTACCAATCCCGTAGGAGACATTGCCCTCAATGATTGCGCTGCTCTGCTAGGAGGGGGCGTTTCATTTGGAGTGATTATCAATGGTTTTCCTATTAATTTTGTATCAGAGGTTAATTGGTACCGAGTAGGGGAGCCGACACCTATTCAGTCCTCGCCCATGTTTTATGTGCAAACCTCTACTCCCGGGCAATACTACGCAATAGTCAAGGCGAACGGGTGTACGAGTCCCCCCTCGGATAACATAAACTTTACTATACCGACCATACTCAAGCCCGAAGTATTCGGAGATAACGCTTGGAATGTGTATGCCTTCGAAGACGCCAATCAGGACTTTAGTGGTCCTTACTACGTCTATAGGGGTTATTACACTGAGCCAAATTTATCCTTTGACACTCGTGACCGCTGGGCTGCTGAAAATACCCCTTCTGATGCTTCAGGGTATAGGGGCTGTAATACTTACTACGACTATTTTAAGCTTAGCGCCAAACGGCGGGGCTTTCCGTGCGGTAGATATTCGATTGACGTACCTGGTCATGATGATTATGTAGAGCTGTACATCGATGGTCAAAAGGTCTGGGAATTCAATAGTGCTTGTTGCCGAAGTCATACCGGCGTGTGGGAGGGTGAGCTTGGCCCAACTACGGAGATTGAGTACGTTTTGCTTGAAAATGAAGGGAATGCCCTTGCGGCTATTCAGTTCAATTTACTTAATACCAACTCCCGCCCCGTACCCTCAGCGGGTGTCATTCAAGCCACAGTATGTTTGGGGCAGCGTATTGAGCTCACGTCGTCGGGAGGGGCGCAGTACACCTGGAGCGGCCCCAGTGGTTTCAGTAGCCTTGAGCAAAACCCATCGTCGTTGGTAGCCACTTCGGTGGCCCAAAGCGGTACCTACACCGTAGCGGTTAGTACTCCGCTGTGCCCAGTTGGGGCTACTGCCACCGTAGCTGTGTTAGTAAAAAGCCCTACCATTCCGTCCATCCAAACTAATAGTCCTGTTTGTCTAGGAGGAGCACTCAACCTAAGTACTAGTGCAGGTAATGCCTACACGTGGGCAGGACCTAACAGTTATCGTTCGGCACAACAAAACCCCATTCTGACTAACACCAACACGAGTATGATAGGCACTTATAGTGTAACCGTATTCGACGGCGTTTGTACTGCTTCGGCTACTACGTCTGTGCAGGTCAGTGCACAAATCACCCCCCAAGCAAGTAGTAATGCACCCTTGTGTATCAGTACTACGCTGTCGCTTTCTGTCAATATCTCTGCTGCTGCTTATACTTGGACTGGGCCAAACTTCACCTCCAGCCAACAAAATCCACAGCGTTCTAACATTTCTACCGCTATGGCTGGAACCTATTCTGTTACTGTTAGTACCAATAGTGGTTGTGTGGGTACTGCGCAAATTAGCGTACAAGTCAAAGTAAGTCTCATCCCTCAAGTGAGTAGCAACAGTCCTATCTGTCCGGGTAAGTCTCTTCAGCTTTCGGCTAATAGCGGGCTTATCTATTCATGGAAAGCCCCAGATGGATTCTCTTCTGCCGAACAGAATCCAACTCGGCCTTCGGCCAGCACTCTCATGGGTGGCGTTTATTCCTTAACCGTTACTAACACGAATGGCTGTACAGCATCTAATACACTCTCGGCTTCAGTACAGCCGGCTTCTTTGAACATTTCGCCCAATCCACTCACCGTCTGCCTAGGCCAAACCATCAACCTGACAGCCAATGCCTCGCCTGCTGCCTCCGCCTTCTTGTGGAAGGGACCAGCTAGCTTTAGCAGCAACACTCAACATATCTCGACTTATGCCACTACCACCGCTAATCTGGGCATCTACTCCGTCTCGGCTACTATTGGCTCCTGTACCGTCAGTACTACCACCGAGGTTAAGGCAGGAGCACTCCTGCAAGCTGGTGTAGTGGGGCTGCCTTGTGTGGGGGGAACGATTCAGCTTACGGCCTCAGGGATGAGTTCCTACTCGTGGTCTCGAACTGCCAATAACTTTACCTCCAACCTCCCCAATCCAGTCATCCCCAGTTCAACTATGAACGATGCTGGGATTTATTTCCTCACCGCTCGTTCGGGGTCTTGTGTGGCTTCTACCCTTGTCCTTGTGATGCTAACCGGAATGGGTATTAACCCTACCTTCTCGGTATCTCCCACCTCCTTCGCCGCTGGAGCTACGGTAGCCCTCAGCGCTACTTCGGCTACAGGCTCTTACTCGTGGTCGGGGCCAAGTGGCTTTTCGGGAAATACTCGTACCAAAACCCTTAACAATTTCCAAGCGGTCAACAACGGAGTTTATCGCCTCACGCTCACGAGTGGCGCTTGTTCGGGATATAGTGAAAAAACGATTGCTATCAACAGTGCCACTCGTTTGGCCGCTGCTGAATCATCGGAAGAAGAAAGTATTGACTTAGCAATCAATGCTTATCCTAATCCCGTTACTCATACACTCACGGTAGAAGTACAGCTCAAAGAGCCGTCGAGTTTGCAGTTGAATTTGGTCAATTCGGTGGGAAGAAATAGTGGCTCTTGGCAGCTCCAAGAAGTAAGTATCTTCCACCAAACCGAATTGAATCTGGCTGATTTACAAGGCGGTGTCTATCTCTTGCAAGCGCAGGCAGGTAAACAGAAGGTGGTCAAACGGATCGTCAAGATTCAATATTGATTTCGCTTTTGACTCCACTTGGTATTTAGTGATTTGCATGTCTAAGCAATTACATGTCCTGTCATTTTTATTCATTGATCATTAAACAACAAAGGGCTACCGTTTACCATTTGGGTAAGGTAGCCCTTTGTTTTATATACTATCAAACGAATTTTCGATATATTTGTCAGTAATGCTCCAATTCTGAATTTCTCTTTAGAGATGCCACGCCCGTTTTTATCTAACTATCTACAAATAGTGATTTTGAGTTTAATTGGGTTGTTCCCTTTTCTCAGTTTTGCACAAGAGCAAGCTTGGCAATCTATTTCTATTGCAGAGGGGCTGTCGCAAGGGATGGTGCGCTGGATGATTCAGAGTAAAGATGGGTTTATTTGGATCGCTACCAAAGATGGCCTCAACCGCTATGACGGGTACAACTTCAAAGTCTATACCCACGACCCTTATACCCCCTACAGCATCTCAGGAAACACCATTACTAGCTTAATGGAAGACCAACAAGGGCGCTTGTGGATTGGTACTCAGAACGATGGTGTTAATTTGTTTGACCCAAAAACACAACGGTTTTACCATGCCCGTATTACAGACCCTTCGGCTGCAAAGGAGTCTTCGGCCAAGGGGAGTCAAGAGATAGAGTTCATCAAAGAATTACCTGATGGCAACATCTACATTCAAACCATCCTACAAAAACGAGGCTATGTTGTTGCCCCAGACCTTCCTCAACAGCTTGACTTTACTGACCGACTGGTACCCTACAACCAAGCGAATCCTCACGGAAAATTATTTAGAAATGAACCTTTTTCGGATTGGAATTTCAAGGGCAATGCGGCCAATTTTTGGGTGAAGAAACGCAATGAGTACAAGAGCCTGCCCATGCTCCCAAGTTATCTTAAGTCTATTAATCAACTTTCAGATGGCACTTTTGCTATTGGCAACCAGTCGTATTTATGGGTCTTTACGCCCGACGACTTAGTTCGGCAAGACAGTCTTACGGTTCAAAATGCGTACGTAACCCTGCCTACCCAAAAAGGTGTAATCAATGTAATGAAAGACCAACAAGATAACCTTTGGGCGGGTACTGCTGGGTACGGTTTACTTAAATTTAACCCTCTAACCAAACGCTTTAAGGCTTTTTTACCTTCGTATTCGTTAGCATGGCTGTTTCAAGACCGTCGTCAAAACGTTTACGTCCATGCTAACTTTAGACCTGCGTATCGTTTTTTTAAACTCAATCAGCAACGCAATACAGCGGAGGAGCTCTTTACTCCCCTAGATTATCACTTGGCTCTTACTCAAGACCACCAAGGACAATTTTGGATGGTTTATAAAGAAGATGAATCACAACTAATTACACTTCGTAAGTACTCTGAAGACTGGAAACTACTACGACAGTATCCGATTCCACCGTTTGCGACAGATGCCCTCCGAAGTATTCGACTCATCGAAGATGACCACCACCTATTATGGCTGGGTATTGACCATGGGAATCTATATAAATTTGACCCTGTTCAAGAGCAATTTAGTCTGTTTTCGTACCAGTCACTGCTCCCGCAAGGTGGAACGGCCGCCGAAACCTTTGCCCTTTATCAAGACCATCAACATGATTTGTGGATTGGCACACAGCATGGGATGGTTCGTGTTCAGAACGTCTATACAAAGCCTACTTTTACAATTTACAAAAACGACATTACGCATCGTGAAAGCCTGAGTAACAACTTGGTGTCTGGAATGGTTGATGACCCTTTTCAGCCCAATCGTTACTTGTGGGTAAGCACCAAAGGAGGTGGCTTAGAATGTCTTGACAAAACGACCCAACAGTTTGAGCATTTTACGATGGCGCAGGGTTTGCCCAACAATGTGGTTTATGGGGTTTTGCTTGGTGACGACAATACACTTTGGATGAGTACCAACCGTGGCATTGCTCGCCTCGACCTCAAAACTCGTATCTTCTCTACCTACAACAAAGCCGATGGCTTACAAGACGATGAGTTTAATACTAATTCGTACACCAAAGGAGCATCGGGCGATTTACTTTTTGGAGGTATTAATGGGCTGACTCTTTTTAGGGCTTCTACCCTAACCCAACAAAAGAAAGAATCGGTGGTGCGAATGATTGGGCTAAAAATCAACAATAAAGCCATTGAGGTCAATGACCAAAGCGAGATTTTGAGCGAGGCTATCGAGTACTTGCCTACGTTGAATCTATTGCATGACCAAAATCAGGTAGGCTTTGAGTTTAGTCTTATGGACTTTACGAATCCTTCTAAAAATCGCTATCGTTATCAGCTCGAAGGGATTGACAACGACTGGGTAGAAGCAGGTACCAACCACACGGCCAACTACGCTCAGTTACCTGATGGCAGCTATACGTTTCGGGTTATGGGTTCGCCCAATGGTACGGTTTGGAGTAAACCCATTGAGCTGCGTGTTGAGATAGCTCCACCCTTTTATCGTACGTGGTGGGCTTATTTATGCTATGCGGCTGTACTGTTCTTTGTTGGCTATCGGTGGTATCAAATCCAGCTTAATCGGGTTCGCCTACAGGAGCAATTGTTGTTCAAAGACCAAGAAACTGCTCGCTTAGCCGAGTTAGATCGCCTCAAAACCAGCTTATTCGCTAACATATCGCATGAGTTTCGTACGCCGCTGACGCTGATTTTGGGACCTATGGAGCAAATTATTCAAGAGTATGCCTCTGACAGTCGTTTCCCGATGATTCAGCGAAATGCGAATCGGCTGTTGGTACTCATTAATCAACTACTCGACCTCAACAAAATTGAGGCCGGACAAGCCCACCCCGAAATCACGCACCTTGAGCTAGTTCGGTTTTTCCGTACTTGTACGAGCGCCTTTTCATCGTTGGCCGAAAGCCGAACTATTCACTTCGACGTCGCACAAGACCAAGCTGAGGTTTGGGGTTATCTTGACCCTGACAAAACCGAAACAATCTTGGGGAACCTCCTCTCTAATGCCTTTAAGTTTACGCCAACCAATGGACGAGTAGCGGTCCAACTACACTATAGCCCCACACCTGTTGGCGGGCGGGGAGTCGTCATTACCGTTTCTGACAACGGCATCGGTATTAGTGCCCAGCATTTACCCAAGATTTTTGACCGATTTTATCAGATAGAATCCGATACCAAACGAGGTTATGAAGGAACTGGCATTGGCTTGGCTCTAGTCAAAGAGCTTGTAGGGGTACTCAACGGTACCATTAGGGTTGAAAGTCAAGAACACCAAGGCACTACGTTTACAGTGACCTTGCCGATTGACCAAGCGGGGTATGGTGCTTTGGCTGTACTCAAACCCACAGGCCCCTTGATGCCTACTCCTTCAAAACTCGCCGTATCGTTGCCTTCTGTTGAAGCAACTCAAGAAACCAGTCCAGAGCAGAGTAATGTCTTGTTGATTGTAGATGATAATGCGGATATTCGTACTTACATCCGGCAGGTTTTTGAGAATGACTACTTCATCTTGGAGGCGGTAGATGGCGAGGATGGCTTGCAAAAAGCCACCGAACAAGTACCTGATTTGGTGATTAGTGACTTGATGATGCCCAAAATGGATGGCTTTGCCTTTTGCGAAGCACTCAAAAGCAACGAAAAAACAAGCCATATTCCAGTGGTGATGCTAACCGCTAAGGCTACTACCGAGAGCCGTATCGAAGGCTTTGAATGGGGTGCGGATGAATACCTAACCAAACCCTTCAGAACCGACGAAATACAGGCACGGGTTCGTAACCTCATTCGGCAGCGAGAGCGTCTTCGGCATTATTTTGCATCGCCTGCTCACACAGAACAGCCAATACCTACCGAGGTGAAGGTATCGCCTATTGACGAGGCATTCTTACAGAAAGTCCATCAGAGTACCCTCCGGCATTTGTCAGAGCGTATGTTTGGTGTAGAGCAACTAAGTCAAGAAGTGCACATGAGTACTCGGCAGTTAGTGCGAAAATTGAAGGCACTGACCAACCAAACCACCGTCGAGTACATCCGTAATATCCGCTTGACTCAAGCGGCCTCTATGCTCAAAAACGAGGCAATTACTGTATCAGAAGTGGCTTACCGTACTGGCTTTGAGAGTTTGCCTTATTTTACCAAAGTCTTTCAAGAAAAATACGGAATACTTCCTTCAGAGTTTGGAGGATTTAAGGCATAAAGACTCAACAATTCTTCAACTCCGACAATACCAAACCCTCTTTACCAACCATCTTTTTGACGCCCTTTAGCCTTGCTGAAGGGCGTTTTTATTGCATTTCAGAGCAAATGGCAGAAATGAGGAAAAGAATGGCGGAAATGCGCTAACACTCACAAAGGCTAAATCTGAATCTTTGTGAGGCTTTGCAGAAAGGTCAAAACCAAGCAGCAGAGCCAGTGCTTCGTCCATCACAGACTTAGCTTCCAGTAGTTGCCCATTAGCAATTTTTCCACTTTTAACCCTACTTTTATGCCATCGCACCTTCCGTTTTTCACTCGCCATGCACGCCTGCTTCTCTGCTGGCTGGCTATCTTGCTCACAACCACCGCACAGGCCAATATCCTGTTGGTCAAATCAGGAAGTACGGGCGGAACTCGACTTACTACGGTGGTTGCCGCTAACTGGAATACCGCTGCCTATGCCACGCTTAGAGATGCGTTGACAACCGCACATGCAGGAGACCAAATCTGGGTGGCCGCTGGCACTTATTACCCTGACCAAGGCACTGGTGCTACCAACAATGACCGCAGCATGAGTTTTACTATGAAGGAAGGCGTGGCCATCTATGGCGGCTTTGCTGGTAGCGAAACTTCATTAACCAACCGTAATCTGGCCTTGAATGTCTGTATCCTGAGCGGTGAAATTCAGCAAGATAACAACCCCGATAATAATTCCTACCATGTTATTTACAACTCCCTCAATAACCTAACCCAAGCCGCCGTACTTGATGGTTTCATCATTCAAGAAGGCGCTGCTAACGAAGGGGATGGTGATAATAGTGCTGGAGCTGGTATGTTCAATTACTATTCATCACCCCTACTTGTTAACTGTATTTTTAGAGCTAATCAAGCAGGAGGAGCCGGGTGTATTCTTGCTGAATCATCTCCCTCTTTTATCAACTGCACCATTCAGGGAAACAAAGGCAGCTACACAATACAAATTCAACAAAATTCAGCACCTACCTTTCTTAACTGTTCCATTGCCGGAAATCAAGGTACTGCTATCATTTTGGCTGCCAATGCTGACCCTACCTTTCGCAATTGCATCGTGTGGGGGAATTCGTCGAGTATCGGTATTAACGATGCTGATAGCCAACCTACCTATGAGTACTCACTACTGGAAGGACTTAACCCGGGCGGTACTAACTTAGACGGTACCAAACCTACCAATAACCCGCTTTTTTACAATCTTCCTGATTATAACCTTGCCCCTACTACCTCTGGTAACCTCCGCTTAAACAACTGCTCCCCCGCCATAGATGCTGGATATGACAACTTTAACACCACGACCTTAGATATTGACAACAAACCCCGGAAGAAAGACCTCATCCCCACTGTCACCAATACCATTGATTTAGGCGCCTACGAAAATCAAGGATCTGGCTACCAGTTTGGGCCTATCTTTGTCAACAAAGCCACCGGGAATGACTTCAACACAGGCAACTTTTGGTCTAATCCCCTCAAAACACTCAAAGCGGCCCTCCAAGTGACTTGTCCTCGGGGTCAAATTTGGGTCGTAACTGGCACTTATTACCCTGACCAAGTCGCCACCTTTGATTACAACGACCGAAACGATAGTTTTATCCTCAAAGAAGGCGTGTCTATTTATGGTGGGTTTCCCAACCAACCTACTCTTCCGACCATGGCCGACCGTAACTGGTCGCTGTACCCAACCATCCTGAGTGGTGAAATCCAGCAAGACAACAACCCCGATAATAATTCCTACCATGTTATTTACAACAATAGCAATGGCCTGACCCAAGCCGCCGTGCTCGATGGCTTCATCATTCAAGAGGGCGCTGCTAACGAAGGGGATGCTGAGAATAGTGCTGGCGCTGGTATGTTCAATCGTAACTCATCACCCCTACTCATTAACTGTATTTTTAGAGCTAATCTAGCAGTAAGAGGGTCTGGGTGTTTGCTTACTCAATCAAGTTCCTCTTTTATCAACTGTACCTTTCAAGGAAACAAAGGCTCTGCACTACAAATTCAAAATGACTCAGCTCCTACCTTCCTTAACTGTTCTATTGCCGGAAATCAAGGCAGTGCCATCTATTTGGCTTATAATGCTGACCCTACCTTTCGCAATTGCATCGTGTGGGGAAATTCGGAGAGTGTGGCTATTCTTGGAAATGACTGCCAACCTACCTATGAGTACTCACTGCTGGAAGGACTTAACCCGGGCGGTACTAACTTAGACGGCAGTAATGCTGCCAATAATCCGCTCTTTGTGAATCTTCCTGATTATAGCCTTGCCCCTACCACCTCTGGTGACCTCCAACTTCAACCCTGTTCTCCTGCCATCAATGCAGGAAACAACGTCATCGAGATGGGGCAGTTCGATGTGGCTAAGCAAAATCGTTTGGACGGTGGCCTCGTTGATTTAGGAGCCTACGAATTCCAAAACGCCGCTGCTTCTATCATTACCTACCCTGCCAGTGCCGTGGCAACCAATCCGTCTCGATGTACAAATGGTAGTATCCGGCTATCAGACCTCCCGACCAATGCTAATGTATCGGTCACTTACAAAAAAGATAATGTCTTAGCTGCGGCTGTTACCTACACTACCAGTAGTGCTGGTCAGCTCACCCTCAGTGACTTGGAGGGTGGTGTTTATACCGAAATCAAAGTGCGGTATGGGCGCTGTGTGTACTCGGTAGCGGGTTCGGTTACGCTTTCTTTTCCTACCATCATTTATGTTAACCAAGCCACCGGCAGTGATGACAACGACGGTAATTCTTGGAATACGGCTTTCAAAACGCTCCAAAAGGCATTAGCAGCAGCTTGCACTAATACTCAAATCTGGGTAGCCACTGGTACTTATTACCCTGATGAAGGTCCCAGTACGACCAACAATGAGCGTAGCATGAGTTTTGCCATGAAGGAAGGGGTTAAACTTTATGGTGGCTTTGCCGGTAATGAAGCCACGCTGACTGCCCGCAATTGGGCTACTAACGTCTGTATCCTAAGCGGTGAAATTCAACAAGATAACAACCTAAAAAATAACTCTTATCATGTTATCTATAACTATGGTAATGGCCTAACCCAAGCCGCCGTGCTTGATGGTTTCATCATTCAAGAAGGTTATTCCAATGTTTCTGGGAATAATAATTATGGCGGAGGTTTGTTTGTTAACGGTTCATCGCCCCTAATCGTCAATTGTATCTTTAGAGCCAATCGGAGTTTAGGTGGCTCGGCTACTGCATTATCTTTTTCAAATACTTCATTTATCAACTGTGCATTTGAGGGAAACACAAGCCCATTTTCTACACTACTCATTCAGCAAGATTCAGCCCCTACCTTCCGTAACTGTTCGATTGCTGGAAACCAAGGTGCTGCCATCTCTTTAGTCATGAATGCTGATCCTACCTTTCGCAATTGCATCGTATGGGGGAATTCGTCAAGCCTTGATGTTTATGATTCAGATCAAAGTATAGCTATTTACCATTATTCATTAATAGAAGGGCTCAACCCAGGCGGTACTAATTTAGACGGTACCAATCCTACCAACAATCCACTCTTTGTGAATCTTCCTGATTATAGCCTTGCCCCTACCACCTCTGGTGACCTCAGCCTGCAAGCCTGCTCGCCCGTTATCAATGCAGGCAACGATAGCTACAATGATACCACTACTGATTTGGCAGGTAACAACCGCAAATTTGGCGTGATTGATTTGGGGGCGTATGAGTTTCAAAGCAATGTTAACCCTCGCCCTACCGCTATCGCCGGTACCACTAGCGGAGTCGTCTGTGTTGGCGCTGACATCAAACTCACAGCTAATGGTGGCAGTAGTTTCTCTTGGGCTGGGCCTAGCGGCAGCAATTTCACTAGTACAGCGCAGAATCCTGTCTTTGTAGGCACTAACACCACGTTCTCAGGACTCTATACCGTTAGTGTGGCTAATGCTAACTGTGCTAACATTGCTACAGCCACTGTGAGTGTCAAAGTCAATGCAGCTCCCACAATGGTTGTTACGCCTCCTGCCCCTCAATGTGGGGGTACCATTGATCTCAACTCGGTCTTCAGTTCAGATGCTTCCCTCACTTTTTTCAAGAATACTGACTTTATTAGTGCAGTAGCCAATCCTGTCAGTAGCAGTGGCATCTATTCTGCCACTGCCGTTAATGATGCCGGTTGCAAGGCCAAGGCTTCCGTCTCTGTTGTCATCAATACTAGTGCCACCGTCTCGGTGATTCCCCCTCCTGCTCAATGTGGCGGTACAATCCAATTGAGTACAGCTTTTAATACTAACGGTAGCCTGAGTTTTTTCACCGATAGTGGCTTTAGTACTACTACTGAAAGCCCGGTGGCCAGTAGTGGCGTCTATTACGCCAAAGCCAGTGTTGGTACCTGCACTAACTCAGCTTCGGTATCGGTTACTATCCATCCTGTACCTGTTGCTAGTATAGATCCAACTACGGCTGCACTTTGTACCGGGCAATCGCTCACGTTAAGCACCAATGCTGGTGCCACAGGGTACAGTTGGGCCAGAAGTGCCGGTGCCTTTACCAGTGCTACCAATCAGGCCCGATTCAGCAGCACTATTGCTGGTGGGTTTAGTATTAGTGTCACCATCGGCAATAGTTTTAGCTGCACTGGCAGTGCCTCTGCCAGCATCACCGTCATTACTCAACCAACAGTTAGTATTAGTCCATCTACTACCCAAAACGTTTGTCAGGGGCAACCTTTGAACCTAACAGCTAGTGGAAGTGCTCCTTTCAGTTGGACTGGGCCGGGTTTTAACACAACCAATGCCATTGCCAGTTTGAATACCAGTAGTAGTAGTTTTAGTGGGGTTTACAAGGTGACCGTTGGAACGAGCATCTGTACTGCTACCGCTACAGTTAGTGTGAATATTCAGCAAGCAGTCCTCAGTGTCTCACCCAATCCACTAACCGTCTGCTTGGGCCAAACTATCAACCTGACAGCCAATGCCTCACCTGCTGCCTCGGCCTTCGCTTGGAAAGGGCCAGTCAGCTTTAGTAGCACCACTCAGACTATCTCTACTTACGCTACTACCACCGCCAACCTCGGTATCTATTCTGTCTCGGCTACCATCGGTTCCTGCACTGTCTCGGCTTCCACAGAGGTCAAGTCAGGTGCCGTCTTGCAGGCTGGGGTCGTGGGCATACCTTGCCTCGGTGGTACTATCCAGTTTACGGCAACAGGCATGACCTCCTACTCTTGGTCCAGACCTACCAACAACTTTAATTCTACTCTCCAGAATCCTGTCATCCCTAGCTCCACCATGAACGATGCTGGGATTTACTTCCTCTCGGCTCGTTCGGGCTCCTGTTTCGTATCTATGCTCGTTCCTGTTATGATTGCTGGCACTGGTATTAACCCCTCCTTTGCTGTAAGCCCTTCTTCTGTTGCCGCTGGCGCTACCGTTTCGCTTAGTGCCGCTTCGGCTACGGGGGTATATTCGTGGAGTGGGCCTAATGGTTTTTCGGGGAATACTCGTACCAAAAGCATCAGTAATTTCCAATCGGCTAACAATGGCACTTATCGCCTTACCCTGACCCTAGGAACCTGCACAGGCTACACCGAAAAGAACATCAGCATCAACTCTGCGACTCGATTGGCTGCCGCTGAAACCGAACCAATAGAGATGGAAATCAATGCGTATCCCAACCCCGTGACGCATACGCTTACGGTGGAGGTGCGATTGAAAGAGCCTGCGGCTCTGCAACTGAACTTAGTTAATTCCGTCGGCAAAGACAGTGGAACTTGGCAACTCAACGAAGTAAGTATCTTTCACAAAACCGAATTGAATCTGGCTGATTTACAGGGTGGAGTGTATCTCTTGCAAGCGCAAGCAGGCAGGCAGAAAGTGGTTAAACGAGTGGTTAAGATTCAGTATTGAGCACGTGATACAGAAGTGTCGGGTATTTCTACCCGACACCATAATAAATTCAAGCAGGTAAATTAAGTGGCAAGCTACAGTTATTCATTATCTGTTAATTGACTGACTATTAATTTATTACAATCTATCAATTATTAAATAATTCTGTACTATTACTTCAAAGTATCTAACTGACAGCATATTTATTGCCAAATATAGTTATGTATATTTCTTCAAATAAGCACATCCAATCTTTGTTTCTAAATAAAAATTGAGTAGATTTGATGATAGGAGTTATCCAACTCAAGATGGATAGTAATCACCTTTCACACTACTTTATCGAACAAATACTCCGTCATCATGTAAATCACAACTAACCCCTTACTCCCATGCGCAATACCTATACCTTTTGTGCCCTTGGCTTATTACTGTTTATTTGCTCTACGCATACCCACGCCCAGCCCCTTGGTAAGCTTTGGGACAAACGCTTTGGAGGAACTGATACTGATGGATTAACAAGTATGATAACCACCTCCGACGGTGGATTTTTATTGGGCGGATATTCTTTTTCTGATGCAGTAGGCGACAAATCGCAAGCATCGCAGGGAAGCGATGACTATTGGGTAGTGAAGATAGATGGGAGCGGCAACAAGCTCTGGGACAAACGCTTTGGGGGGGCGAGTTATGATATTTTACATAGTATTATAGCGACCTCCGACGGCGGCTTTTTATTGGGCGGGTATTCTAATTCTGGTGCAGAAGGCGATAGATCACAAGCATCGCAGGGAAATGAAGACTTTTGGATAGTGAAGATAGATGGGAGCGGCAACAAGCTCTGGGACAAACGCTTTGGGGGGGCGAGTTATGATAGATTATACAGTATAATAGCTACCCCGGGCGGCGGATTTTTATTGGGAGGGCTTTCTAATTCTGGTGCAGAAGGTGATAGATCACAAGCATCGCAGGGAAATGAAGACTTTTGGGTAGTGAAGATAGATGGGAGCGGCAACAAGCTTTGGGACAAAAGATTTGGGGGGGCGGTTAATGATGGTATATATAGCATAACAGCCACCTCCGACGGCGGATTTTTATTGGGAGGGCTTTCTTCTTCTGGCGTAGAAGGCGATAAATCGCAAGCATCGCAGGGAAGCTCTGACTACTGGGTAGTGAAGATAGATGGGAGCGGCAACAAGCTCTGGGACAAACGCTTTGGGGGGGCAGGTAATGAGTATTTTGAGAGTATGATAGCCACCACTAATGGCGGATTTTTATTAGGAGGGTATACTAATTCTGGTGCAGGAGGCGATAAATCGCAAGCATCGCAGGGAGGCTTTGACTACTGGGTAGTGAAGATAGATGGGAGCGGTAACAAACTCTGGGACAAAGGCTTTGGGGGGGCGAGTGATGATGTTTTACGGAGTATGGTAGCTACCACCGACGGCGGATTTTTATTGGGTGGGTTTTCCGCTTCTGGCGCAGAAGGCGATAAATCGGAGGCATCGCAGGGAAGAGAAGACTATTGGGTAGTGAAGATAAATGGTAACGGCAACAAGCTTTGGGATAAACGATTTGGGGGAACGGATTTGGAGGATTTCCATAGTATAACAGCTACCACCGACGGCGGATTTTTATTGGGTGGGGACTCTTCTTCTAGTACAGGAGGTGACAAATCGCAAGGATCAAGGGGAAGTTCAGATTATTGGGTTATTAAAGTTAAAGAGTGTACACTCACCGCTGCTATCACCCCAAGTACTCCCCAAATCATCTGCCCCGGGGCTATTTTGGCACTGAGTGGCAGTAGTTCAGGCGGTACTTCACCTACCTACTCGTGGAGTGCTGGCGGTGGGGCATTTGTGTCTAATCAGCAAAATCCTGCCTTCACGGCTCCTACAGTGGGAGGTGCTGCTTATACGCTTACACTTACTGCTTCTGCTGGGGGGTGTACCGCCACGGCTACCGTCAGTATTAGTATTCAACAAGTTACTGTCAATATATCCCCCAATCCACTCACCGTCTGCTTGGGCCAAACCATCAACCTGAGTGCCAATGCCTCGCCCACGGCCTCTGCTTTCTTCTGGAAAGGACCTGGCAACTTTAGCTCCACCACCCAGAATATTTCTACTTATGCCACCACAACAGCCAATTTGGGGATTTATTCCGTATCGGCTACCATTGGCTCGTGTGTAGTCACCACTACTGCTGAGATTAAGTCGGAGGCTATTCTCAAGGCTGGCGTCATAGGGACACCTTGCCTCGGTGGTACTATCCAGTTTACAGCCTCGGGGATGACTTCTTACTCTTGGTCAAGACCTATTAATAATTTTAACTCTAACCTTCCTAATCCCGTCATCCCCAGCTCCACCATGAACGATGCTGGTATCTATTTCCTCACCGCTCGTTCGGGAGCTTGTGTCACTTCTACACTCGTCTCGGTTCTGATTGCTGGCTCGGGCATTAATCCTTCCTTCTCGGTAAATCCTTCCACTATTGCCGCTGGCGCTACTGTAGCCCTCAGTGCCGCTTCGGCTACGGGGGTGTATTCGTGGAGTGGGCCTAATGGTTTTTCGGGGAATACTCGTACCAAAAGCATCCCTAATTTCCAATCGGCTAACAATGGCACTTATCGCCTCACGTTGACGGTAGGGACCTGTACGGGCTACACCGAAAAGAACATCAGCATCAACTCTGCTACTCGATTGGCTGCCGCTGAAACCGAACCAATAGAGATGGAAATCAATGCGTATCCCAACCCCGTGACGCATACGCTCACCGTGGAAATCAAGCTGAAAGAGCCTGCGGCTCTGCAACTGAACTTAGTTAATTCCGTCGGCAAAGACAGTGGAACTTGGCAACTCAACGAAGTAAGTATCTTCCACAAAACCGAATTGAATCTGGCTGATTTACAGGGTGGAGTGTATCTCTTGCAAGCGCAAGCAGGCAGGCAGAAAGTGGTTAAACGGGTGGTTAAGATTCAGTATTAAGCCATGACCATGTTCAAAAAAGCAGGCCTCAGTGCCTGCTTTTTTGTTAAATAGGCCTTACTTCAAGTAGTAAATGCTTTTTATACTACCTTTGCTTGACAAATGTCAGCCGCCAACTACATCGTGAAAGGGTTTCTATTCGTTATTTCATTTTTTGTAACTACCTCTTGTTTAGCTCAATACGAAAAATTCCTTCATCAAACCTTTGAGGGAAGAGCCAAGTTATTTGGTAATTTTTGGGCTGAAAAAACCGTCAATAATCAATACGACTCTTCGTTGTTTTTCCGAGAAATATTGGCCATCAGAGCGTTGGCTGTTCAGCACCGAGACGAAGCCCTCGAAATGGACACGTACATGGCAGAATTGAGTTTTTTTGTTTATCGAAAAAAATATTCTGACCAAACGGCTCTGGCAACGCTCAACCGTATCCTCAAAAAAGCCCAAGAAAAACATCTTTTGCACGAAGCCTCCGTGGAGAAGCATTTCGGGGTGATGTATTTTTATCGTCTCAAAAACTACGAGTTGGCATTTGAGCATTTTCTTCGGATGTATGAACTGGTCAAAAATATCAGCAAGCGAGATTTTCCTGATAAAACCAATTGCATCAAAGAGTTCGCTTACGCCTATTATTATTTTGACGATTATCCCAAAACCATTGAGCTGACTAAAGCAGCAGTCCGTAGCGAATTGGAAGTAGGCGAGTCGGCACATTTGTGTAGAAACTACAATCTCATCGGCATCTGCTTTCGCAAGTTGAAGCAAACCGATTCTTCCGACTATTATTTTAAACAATCTATTCAAACGGCCCAGACCCGCCACGATACCTTGTGGATAGGAATCAACATTGGCGAACTCGGATACAATGCTTTTCTCAGACAGCAGTTTGAGCAGGCCAAACCCTTACTCACTCAGGCTCTAAACATTGTCAAGCCCCGTAAAGAGGTCCTGAGCACGGCCAAGGCATTGACCATTTTGGGAGCAATAGCGCTTTTCAACAACCAAGACACCGAGGCACGGGCATTGTTAGTAGAGGCCAAAAAGTATGCCGATGTGCAAAAAGAACTCGTATTGTATGACTTTCTTTACCCCTGGCTGTTGAAGTTGTACGTTCGGCTCAACCGCCCTCAGCTGGCCCTCATGTATTCTGACTCCGTTGCATGGGTCAAAGACAGCCTACAGAGGCAATTCAATGCTCGTAAGCTTTTGAAAGCCCAGCAGAAAGCCGACCTCCAACACTACCGAGATGAGTTAGAAAAACAAAGACAACTCAAACTGCTGGAGCGAAACGCTCTTATTGCATTGATGGTCGTTTTGATGGTATTGGCCGTTTATGTATATATGACCCAGCGAAAAAAGTTTTTGAAAAATCAACTCTCTACCCAGCAACAACTTCAAAATCAAGAACAAGAACTGTTGAAGGCGACTCAACAATTGCGTCAGTTTGCTCAACATATTTCAGAAAAAAACAAACTCGTGGAGGAGCTTCAGCAAAAGGCAGGAGAAAATATCTCTGGCGACTACTTGAAGCAACTCCAACAGTCGATTCTGCTGACCGATGAGCAGTGGGAAAGCTTCCGTGAATTGTTTGAACAAGTGCACCAGGGCTTTTTGGCTCGCCTTCGAGAAAAACTTCCGCAACTTACCCCCTCCGAAACTCGATTCATGGCTTTAACCAAATTGAGGTTCAACAACAAAGAGATGGCAGCCATGCTAGGCGTATCACCTCAGAGTATTCGTACGACGGGATATCGTCTTCGCAAAAAACTAGACCTCCCCGAAGATGCTACGCTCGACGAGTTGGCCGAATCCATTTGAGCCTGAGCAGTTACTAGCTATTGGCGGTCCGCCATAGCACAGTCGCTACCGTTGATTTTTTTACAATATCCTGAATATCAATAGATAGCAAACTAAAAAACAATCGTTTACGATAAATTATTTTTACTCACGCACCTACCCATTATTGTTTTTTCTTCTCCAAAAGCATCCTCTGTCTCAATTGTGACGTTTTTGTGACGGTGTTTTTTTGTGCTGCAACACCCTTGGGCACATCTTTACACCATGGTGTTTACTAAATTCCTCTCCTACTTATTTCAGAAGCCTTGGCTGGCCATTCTCCTCATTATCTTGGTGTTTGGGCTACTTATCTTGTTGGTATGGCTTGCGTATGATGATGACATTCAACACCTCACTTTATCCTAATCAAGCCTTAACACTTATTTTCTCCATTATTACTCAATCCATTTACCTTATGAAAAGTCTTGTTTACCTTTTGCTTTTGTGTTGTGTTGCTGTTCCTTCGTTGGCTCGCACTTGGTTTGTTAAACCCACTGGTACGGGTACTGATGGCACCTCTTGGGCTACCGCCGTTGATTTAAAATATGCCTTACGAAATGCTGAAACTTGCATGGGCGAAGTGCTCAATATTTCTTCCCCAAGCCCCAGCCAAACAGGCACCACTGGTTCATGGACAGTACCAGTGGGTGGACCATATAAAGTAAGAATTACAGCCAAAGGAGCTAAGGGAGGTAATAGTTATAGTGGAGCAGGAGCAGTAATGGTAGGCGAATTCATTGTTTTTTCAGGGCAAGTTCTTCAGGCCCAGGCAGGTAGTCCAGGAATAAATGGAACTGGAGGTGGCGGTGGAGGTGGCGGGTCTGGGGTACAGTTATCGGATGGTACTTTATTGATTCTTGCAGGTGGTGGCGGAGGTGGCAGTTATTTTGGTGGGGGAGCGGGTAGGATTTCATCAGGCAATGGCAATGGAGGTGTAGAAAACAGCAATACAACTGCGGGTGGTAGCGGCGGTGGTATCTTAAGCGCTGGGGGTAATGGTGGTACAGATGGCAATGGATCAGCCCCAACCGGGGGGGGCTCAGGCTATGGGGCTACAGGTGGTAATCAACGAAATTGTGGTGGTAGCACAAGCGGATATGGTGGTGGCGGTTTTGGCGGCGGCGGCGGCGGTAATTGTGCTCAGGGCGGCGGAGGAGGAGGAGGCTATACCGGAGGCAATGGCGGAACAATTAATCAAGGTGCGGGCGGCGGTGGTTCCTACAATCTCGGTAGCAACCAAAATAATGCCGGCGGTGCCAACAACGGCGGCGGACAAGTCATCATCGAGTGCCTCGGTGCGGCTACTGTATCGGCTACAGCCACGCCTACCCAGCCTACCTGTGCTTCGCCTACGCAAGGCAGCCTCAGTATAGACCTCAGCGACGACCTCAACGGCGCCAATTCGGGTGGGGTCGAATACGCCATTGTATCAGGCAATAGTTTTAGCGGCACACCCACGTTTGCTGCCATCACCGCAGATCCTTTAAACCTTAGCACTGGTACAGGTACAACTGCTGGTGCATATACCGTTCGGATTCGCCTCAAATATAACCCCACGATTTTTGTAGATCAATCCTACACGCTGGCTCGTCCATGTAACTGTACTTTTTACGTAAAATCCAACGCCTCTGGCACTAATAATGGATCTTCATGGACAAACGCTTTCACCAATCTGCAAGATGCCCTTGCAACGGCTTGCAGCGGAGCGCAAATCTGGGTAGCCAAAGGTACCTATAAGCCCGGCACCAGCCGAAGCGCTTCGTTCAGCATGAAAGCCGGGGTGAAAATTTATGGTAGCTTTGCCGGCACAGAATCTGACCTCTCCGAACGAACTTCTGCCGTAATGGCGGCCAACACCAGTGTCTTGAGCGGCGATTTGAACGACAACGATGTCATCACCGGTAGCGGTAGTACCCTGAGTATTACAGGCAATGATGAAAACTGCTATCATGTAGTAAAGAATGATAATTATAGTAACCCCGTAACCACGAACAATTCGCTTTTGGATGGCTTCACTATTTCGGGAGGTAACGGTTCTTATGGTGGTGGGATGTATAATACCAATAACTCTCCTAATCTTGTCAATATTACTTTCTTAGGCAATTATGCTAGCTTAGGAGGCGCAATCTATAACACTCTTAGTGCCTCCCCAAGCCTTACTACTGTCACCTTTGAGAAAAATCAGGCTTCAAAAGGTGGTGGGATGTATAATAATAGCACCTCGAGCCCAGCACTTAACAATGTTATTTTTAGGGGAAATAAGGCTGATGGCGACGGTGGTGGAATTTGCAATGAGAGTGGCAATGTAAGCCTAAGTCGTGTCTATTTCATTAATAATCAAGCAAGTTATGGCGGAGGAATATACGATTATTATGCCTATGGAAACCGAAACAATGTCGTTTTCTTAGGGAATATTGCTTCTGAAAATGGCGGCGGAATCTATAGCTCAAGTACAACCTATGCTAATTTCAACCACATCACTTTTATAGGTAATCAGGCTTCTAATGGTGGAGGAATTTTCAATGACAATAAGTCAGACGCTCAAATACGCTACAAAAACGGAATCTTTTGGGGAAATACTGCGTCTGGAGCTGGACCAGATATGAAATGCCAAACCGGAACCATTAAGCTCAACAATTGCCTATTGCAGTTAGAATCTGGCAACTATAGCAGCGGTTTTAGTTTAGAGGGAAACATGCTCTACGCCCAAGATCCTTTGTTTGTCAATGCTGCTGACCCCGATGGAGCAGATAATATCTTCGGCACTGCTGACGATGGCATACGCCTTTCTCCTTGCTCTCCTGCCATCAATGTGGGTGATAATAGCGGCGCAGAAGGTACTGATATAACGGGCAATCCTCGTATTTTTGGTAGTACGGTCGATTTAGGAGCCTATGAGTATCAAGCTAATCCGATAAGTAAGCCCACAGCCACAGCCAGTACTACTAGCACATTCGTTTGTCAAGGAAAAAATCTTTCACTAGCTGCCAGTGGAGGAAATACCTTCTCATGGAACGGCCCAATTGGAAGCAATTTTAGCAGTACGGCTCAAAACCTCAGCCTCGTTGCCAGTAGCACGGTATTCTCAGGCGTTTATTCCGTCACTGTGCTGAATGCTAATTGTCCTCTTACCGCTACAGCTACCGTCAGTATTAGTGTTCAACAAGCTACTGTCAATATATCACCTAATCCCCTCACCGTTTGCCTTGGCCAAACTATCAACCTGAGTGCCAATACCTCCCCTACCGCCTCGGCCTTCTCCTGGAAAGGACCCGCTGGCTTTTCGAGTGCCGCTCAATCAATCACTACTTACGCCACTACTACGGCCAATCTGGGCATCTATTCCGTCTCGGCTACGATTGGCTCCTGTACGGTTTCGGCTATGGCTGAGGTTAAGTCTAATGCTATTCTCAAAGCGGGTGTCGTGGGTCTGCCGTGTGTGGGAGGAACGATTCAACTCACGGCCTCGGGGATGACTTCTTACTCTTGGTCAAGACCTACCAATAACTTTAACTCTACCCTCCAGAATCCTGTTATCCCCAGCTCCACCATGAACGACGCAGGGATTTATTTCCTCACCGCTCGCTCTGGCTCTTGTGTAGCTTCGGCCTTAATGTCTGTGTTGTTGTCGGGTACGGGCATTAATCCTGCTTTCTCTGTAAGCCCTTCTTCTGTTGCCGCTGGCGCTACCGTTTCGCTCAGTGCTGCTTCGGCTACGGGAACTTACTTATGGTCTGGTCCCAATAGTTTTTCGGGGAATACTCGTACCAAAACCCTTAATAATTTCCAAGCGGCTAACAATGGCGTCTATCGCCTCACGCTGACAGTGGGGACGTGTAAGGGTTATGCCGAAAAGACGATTTCTCTCAACACTGCTACTCGATTGGCGACCACCGAGTCGGAGCCGATTGATATGAATATCAATGCCTACCCCAACCCAGTAACGCATACGCTTACGGTAGAGGTGCGGCTCAAGGAACCGTCGGCTTTGCAGTTGAATTTGGTTAACTCCGTAGGAAAAAACAGTGGTGCTTGGCAGCTCAATGAAGTAAGTACGTTCCACCAAACCGAATTAAATCTAGCTGATTTACAGGGCGGTATCTATCTACTCCAAGCACAGGCCGATAAGCAAAAAATTGTCAAACGGGTGGTGAAGATTCAGTATTGAGAAGTAGTCAGCGTAGTACTTCCAAATTTTCAATATTTGGAAGTACTCAAAGATAATAAAGACGGTAACATTCCTTTACCTGCGCTACTATCTGACGTTTTTTGAATTTAAACGCTCCTTCAACACGAGTCATAAAAGTCCGTAATTAGTAAACATCTGGTTATGGAGTGAAGGATAATTTCAGAGAAGGTATAGAATAAGCCTTTTTTATGCCAAAGAAATCCTTTCTTGATAACGTAAGTCAAACTCTTTAAAAATAGCTAAATCAATGCGTTCTGTACAATTTACCCCTGTTATGCCTCATCAACTTTCATCAATGTTGCGCAAGTATTTCTTGCTGCTTTTACTTTCATTGGCTACCATTGCCCCCACTACAGCAGCCGTGACTTCGTTCAGTAGCGGTACACTAACGATTAACTTCAACGCTGCCAACGAGGCTGTAACGCTGTCCAATAATGGTACCAATATTTCCTTGACAAGTAGCGGTACCATCACAGGAGCGGGCAATACTTTCTCGACGGCCTCAGTTACAAAAATCATCATCACCGACACTGGCAATTTGGCGGGGCAGTCCTTGCTCCTCAGTGGCAATACGGGCTTCTCGCTCAGTGGAGGGCTCGACTGCACGGGCGTCGAATCGGTTGCCTTCACTAACTCAGTCACCGCCACGGGCAGTTCAGCGATTGTCGTAGTAGCTCCTCAAAAAATTCGTGTATCAGGTGTAACCCTCACAGGCGGGAGTGACGGTACAGAACTGACGGCCCAAGGAACGGTGCCGGGCAACAGCATCGGTATTGACATCAATAATGGAGCGGTGGTTACGGCCAGTGGTATAGGGCAGGTGAGCGTGAAGGGTACAGGAGGTGTTTCTACAAGTGATAATAATTGGGGGGTGTTGGTAGAAGGGACTAATTCCAAAATCACTTCTTCGGGAGGGCCAGTGCAAGTAAACGGTACGGGCGGCGGAACTGGGGTCTCTAAGTTTAATCAGGGAGTGTATCTCATTGATGGTGGCAAAATTCTTGCCGGTGCTACGGGGACTGTCATGGTTCAAGGGAAAGGTGGGGCTTCAGATGGGATGACAAATATTGGCGTTTACGTTGCCGATGGCAACATAACCTCCTCGGGCGGAGATGTGACCATCACAGGTACTGGTGGCGGGAGTGGAGCTTCTGCATTTAATTACGGAGTGTATGTATCGAATGATGGTGAAATTTCGGCTGTGGGTACCGGAAAAGTAACCATTGAAGGTTACGGCGGTAAAACTACTGGCAATGCGAACTATGGTGTTTTCGTAGTGCAGAATAGTGGTAGCCTTGGTAGAATCACGTCGTCGGATGGGGATATGAGCATTAAGGGATTTGGTGGCGGAAAAGATGACTCCAGAAGCAACCGTGGGGTATATGTGTGGGCTGGAGGTTCGATTACCACTACGGGTACGGGGTCAGTCTTGGTAGAAGGACAAGGGGGTAATACTACGGGGGACTCAAACCAGGGAGTACGTGTAGATGGTAAAAATCCGAGTACAGCAGTAGGCTCCTTAATTGGGTCGTCGGGGGGGGGTAATGTAGTGGTTAGAGGCACGGGAGCTGGAAGCGGTGCTTCCTTCAACAATTACGGGATGTATGTAGTCAATAGCGCTAAGATTTCGGCAGGAGGGTCTGGTACCGTAACGGTAGAAGGCCAAGGTGCTACTGGAGCTAATGGTGATGATAATTATGGTGTATATGTTTTATTTGCCGAAATCACTTCTTCGGGTGGAAATGTATCGGTAAAAGGCACTGGCGGTGGAAGTGGAAGTGCTAAGCAGAACTACGGGGTTCATTTATTAACAGTAGGCAAAATAACAGCGGGCGGTTCGGGTCTTGTTAAAGTAGAGGGCTTTGGTGGGGGTACTACTTCTACGGGCACGGATAATCACGGTGTCTATTTAAATGAGACAGGGACCAAAATAAGCTCTTCGGGCGGCGCCGTCACAGTTACCGGGAAAGGCGGCGGAAGTGGAGCTTCATCTAAGAACCTCGGCGTGTACGTACAGGGCGCTGCCCAGATTATGGCTGGTGGCTCAGGCACTGTAAACGTAGAGGGTGAAGGTGGGGCTACTACTGCTGGTTTAAATAGTGGCATTTTAGTAGCCGAAGCGGGTTCTAAAATCACTTCTTCTGGCGGTAATGTATCCGTTATCGGAACGGGAGGAGGAGCCGGATCTTCTAGCTTTGAGTATGGAGTATATTTGTATAATGGCGGGCAGATTACAGCCAGCAGCTCAGGTACCGTCTATGTAGAGGGCAAAGGAGGTAACAGCACTGGTGCTTATAATTATGGAATTTATGCCGAGGGTGCTGATGCTCGTATCACCTCCTCGGGTGGTAATGTAACTGTCAAAGGCACTGGGGGAGAAGGTGATAGCTATAATTATGGAGTCTATTTGTACAATGGCGGGGAGATTACCGCTGGTAGCAATGGTACGGTAAACGTAGAAGGGCAAGGAGGCAACTCCACAAATGGAACTAATTATAATTATGGTATCCACGTAGACGGTAATAATTCTCGCATCACCTCGTCGGGTGGTAATGTAATCGTAAAAGGTATTGCAGGAGGGATTCAGGGCTATAATTATGGAGTCCATTTGTACAATGGCGGAGAGATTACCGCCGGTAGTAACGGTACAGTAAACGTGGAAGGGCAAGGGGGCAATGCTGCTGCAGGAAATAATAATTTTAATTATGGTATCTATGTAGGAGGAAATAATTCTCGCATCACCTCGTCGGGTGGTAATGTAACCGTCAAAGGCACTGGAGGATCAGGCCCGGACCATCTCTTTAACCATGGAGTCCAAGTGCGTGATGGCGGAGTAATTACTGCTGGCGGCAATGGTATTGTAAATGTAGAAGGGCAGGGGGGTAACACCACGGGAGGTGATTATAATTATGGTATATATTTATACGATGCTCAAATCACTTCTTCGGGCGGAAACGTAATCGTTAAGGGTACTGGTGGAACTGGTAAGAAAAGTAACATTGGAGTAAATTTGGAAACTGATGGCGAGATTACGGCTGGCGGCAACGGTACCGTAAATGTAGAAGGACAGGGTGGCAATGCCACGGACGAATCTAATTATGGTATCAACCTTAGGGGTAGCATCACCTCAACCAACGGGAGTATAACGGTAAAGGGTACAGGCAGTAATGGAGCAGCCGACATTATGATTGATGGCGGCCTCATTAGCTCTACATCTACTACCGCAGGTATTTCAATCAATAGTCCAACGAACGGCATCTGGCCCAATACAAATACCACTGACGTGAGTACTACCCCTACTCAAAAACTTACGTTTGTTACTGGCTCAAAGCTCAATATTGAAATTTTTGGCCTGACGGTAAATACGCAATATCGGCAACTAAATGTAGTAGGTATGGTTGATCTCAATGGTGCCAACTTAACATTTGCAGGGAGTACCTACACGCCCGTAGTGGGCAATACCTTCACCATTGTAAATAATGATGCCGCCGATGCCATCGTGGGCACCTTCAATGGCCTGCCCGAGGGGTCTGATATTGCCAATTTTCTAGGTAGTGGGCTAAGCGCCCGAATCACCTACAAAGGTGGTGACAACAACGACGTAGTACTCACCGTAACCTGCCCTTCACAAACGGTCAGTAGTAATAGTCCTGTATGTACGGGTAATCAACTCAACCTATCGGTATCTGGTGGTACGGCTTGGTCTTGGACTGGGCCTAATAGTTTTTCTAATAATACTCAGAACCCTAGTCTCTCCTCGGTTAATACTTCAATGGGAGGCATCTATTCCGTTACCATTAGTTCGGTAAGTGGCTGCACACAAGAAGCTACTACTCAAGTAACAATCGGGCAAACTATTACTCCCGAGTTGACTAGCAATAGCCCCCTTTGCGTGGGTACAACATTACGCTTGTCCGTTACAAGTGCGGGAGCAGGGGCTGTATATGCGTGGGAGGCTAGCGTACCATTTAGTAGTGCACTTCAGAATCCTACCCGAGCCAATGCCACTACCGCTATGAGTGGGGTATATAAACTATCGGTTAGCAATAACGGTTGCAGCGCCACGTCCACCATTAGTGTGACAGTTATTAACCAACCAATAGCACAAATTAACCCATCTACTACCCAAAACATTTGCCAAGGTAGGTCTCTAAGCTTGACAGCTAGTGGCGGTGGGCCATATAGTTGGAGTGGACCAGGTTTCAGTAGCACCAGTGCCATTATCAGTATCAATACCAACAACACCAATAATTCAGGTATTTATACTGTACAGGTAGGTTCTACTGTATGTATTGCTACAGCTACCATTAGTGTCTGCATCCAACAAGCTACCGTAAATGTCAACCCCAATCCGCTGTCGGTCTGCATTGGCCAAACCATCAACCTGAGTGCCAATACCTCCCCTGCGGCCTCCGCCTTCTCTTGGAAAGGACCTGGCAACTTTAGCTCTACTACTCAAAGTATCTCTACCTACGCTACTACTACGGCCAATTTGGGTATCTACTCCGTCTCGGCTACCATTGGTTCTTGTGTGGTCACTAGCACGGCTGAGGTTAAGTCGGGGACTGTCTTGCAAGCAGGGGTGGTCGGCTTGCCTTGTGTGGGTGGCACTATCCAGTTTACGGCTTCCGGGATGACTTCTTACACCTGGTCTCGGCCTACCAATAACTTCAACTCTACCCTCCAGAATCCGGTTATCCCCAGCTCTACCATGAATGATGCGGGGGTCTATTTCCTCTCGGCTCGCTCGGGCTCTTGTTTCGTCTCGATGCTCGTTCCTGTCATGATTGCTGGCACTGGTATTAACCCCTCCTTTGCCGTAAACCCTTCTTCTGTTGCTGCTGGCGCTACTGTTTCGCTCAGTGCTGCTTCCGCTACGGGGACTTACTCTTGGTCGGGACCTAATGGCTTTTCGGGCACTACTCGCACCAAGAGCATTAGTAATTTCCAAACCGTTAACAACGGGGTTTATCGGCTTACTCTGACGAGTGGCACTTGTTCGGGTTATACCGAAAAGACGATTTCCGTTAACTCCGCTACTCGTTTGGCAGCGGCTGAAAACGAACCGATTGAGATGGAAATCAATGCGTATCCAAACCCGGTGACGCATACACTCACGGTGGAGGTGAGGTTGAAAGAAGCGTCGAGTTTGCAACTCAACTTAGTGAGCTCGGTCGGGAAAGTCAGTGGGAAATGGCAATCGGGGGAAGTGAGCACCTACCATCGTACCGAATTGGATATGAGCACTTTACAAGATGGACTCTATCTACTACAGGCGCAAACACTTTCTGAAAAAGCAACCAAA
Organism: Spirosomataceae bacterium; assembly: GCA_046329195.1. GTDB lineage: Bacteria > Bacteroidota > Bacteroidia > Cytophagales > Spirosomataceae > JAXLVB01. The sequence goes on from JAXLVB010000003.1 coordinate 270,764, forward strand.
CGGATTCTGAAAATACAACAAGATTGACAATTTATCGTCAATTTTTTTAGTGTAAAAGGCCATCTCAAAAGTGATTTTGAGATGGCCTCCTCGTTTTTAATCATTAAAATCTTTCAAAAAATCAAATAGATCCTGCTGAGTCTTTATGTTGAGTTTTTGATTGATATTTCTACGATGAGTTTGAACCGTAAAATAGCTCAAGTGCAGCCGTTCAGCTACTTGCTCGCTAGTATTCCCTTCTTTGAGCGCTTTCAAGATTTCTACTTCACGCTTACTCAGGCGGTACTTGAGCACAAAGTCGTCTTTTATGCTTTCGGGCTTATCTACACTTATTGATTTAAAAACCTGTTCTCCTGCCACTATGTCTCGTAGGGCTGCTCTTAGCTCGCCAGCAGGCGTTGTTTTGGGCAGGAATCCATTTACTCCCAACTCCTTGAACAGCATAAGTTCTCTCGAATCGGCGTACATGCTAATCACCACCACCTTGCACTTGAACGCATAGGCTTTGAGTTGTTTTACTACTTCCAGCCCATCCAGATAAGGCATGTTGAAGTCAACCAGCACTACGTCAGGGTTGAACGTTTGGCACTGATACAGCGCCTGGCGGCTGTCGTACACCTGTCCAACTATCTTGAAATCCTTCGCTTCTTTCAGAATTAGTGCCAATCCGTCATTAAATAACTGGTGGTCGTCAATGATAAGTATAGTGGTCGTCATGGGGTAATATCAATGATTGTGGTAGTACCTTGGGGAGTTGAATCAATGGTTAATTGCCCCTTCATCAGCGCAACCCTTGATTGAATATTTTTTAGGCCAATACCGCCGCTTGCCTGCTGAGGATCAAAGCCGAGGCCGTCGTCTTCTACTACTATCCGCAAAATACCTTCGGTATCAAAAAATTGCACCAATACCTCGTGCGCCTGAGCGTGTTTGACCACGTTGGTCAATAACTCCTGAATGACGGCGTAGATGTTTTGTTGTATCGTACGAGACAACATGTCTAATTTTTTTTCACTGAAATCATCAAACGTAAACCTAGTAGGAGTAGCATCACTCAGTCGTTCGGTCAGAGAGGCTACTTTCTCGCTCAGCACCCTGGAGTCGTCTTTGACCAAATTGTGGCTAATCAACCGCAGTTCGTTGATGGCATCCAAAATCAAATCTTTGACCACATAAGGCTTAAACTCTTTCAGGTCCAGATGGTTTAAAGCCGAGGCCAACGTATTGCCAACTTGGTCGTTCAGTGTGCTCCCAATAGACGCTATTTCCGCTCGCCGAATGTCGTCCATGGTGTCTCTCATATAACTGAGATTTTCTTGGTATTTTCTACGAGAAATCAACTGTTTTCCCAATAAAAAGGTAGTAACAATGGATAAGCCAACGGGCGTCGCAATAAAAGTCAGCGGATTAATGTACGTTAAAATAAGCGATGAACCAAAGAAAATACTGCTAAATTGTTGTAACAACCACGGAAGAAATATCACCATTATGGCAATGAACATGTAATAAATTTTCACCCTCAACAACGCTATTAACGAACAATAAATCATCCATAAAAGAACCACTAAACACGAAAGCAGCATCAGAAGAGATAAATCTATGTAAGCATACACCGTATTGAAAAGACGGATTGGCAAAAGAAAACAAGCCACACAAAACAGGTTAAAACCCATCATCGAATACGATATACCGTTGAATATCTTCTCATTTTTAGGTACTACTTTCATCCATGCCATCCAAAAGGGGTGTATCACAATAGCCGACACATACAGGGCAAACACATTGGCATTGGTTCCCGACAACCCAATCTCCGTGAAGTTGGTGAAAGCGTCGGTAAATCCTAAGTAGTTGAGTTTTACATACACCACACTAAGGAGATAAAAACCAAGGTAAGCCATGGTTTTGTACCTAAATATCCAACCCACAATGAACATCACCAAGGCACAGATAACAAATACGATGAGCTCAAAAATTTTAGATAAAAAAAGGACGATGTGTTCGCTCAAATAATTCTCGTACGTGTAAATATTGAGGTTTACTTCGTGCGCTCCGTAATGCCTCTGTGTGTGTACGATGAGCGAGAGGGTATCTTTGGGCGGAATCGTGAAGGGTACCGCATAGGTAAAAAACGGAAACGGGTAACCCGAAAAGGGGGTAGCACGGCCAATGCGTCCCCAACGTTTGACACGGCCTCCTTGGGAAGTAAGCACCTCAAAATCGTCGCAGCGGATACGGTTAAACTCATCTACCACCAACTGCTGAGTCGAATGGGTGGTGTTGACCACCTGCACATAAAACCACGCCTGCGGGTACTTGCGAAAACTCCCCAACAGGATAGACTCTTTTTTCTGATTGACCTTGGCCGTATGTTTACTGAACCAAGTCTTGAGGTCTTTGTGAGTGAGGTCTTGGGCTGTGAGCGTGGTACTGACCCCTACTCGCTCATTGAGCGATTGATTCGTAAAGTGGGGATCAATCACCACCAATGCTGACGGAAGTTTGGATGGGGCAACGGCTTTTTTGGACGTGCAGCTCTGACTGACGTACAAGCACAACACCCCCACACTCAATCGTATGAGCATCCTTGACAACTGCCGCATCGTTTTGTTGAATCAAGATAAAAGCTGAATTCGTTTGCAAATTACACGAAAAGAATTTTCCCAAAAAATAGCTATTACCATGATTTACAGCAGTTGACACCGTAACGTAGCAAAGCGACGGCACAAAGCACCGACCATTGTTAAAAAGCGTACGGTCAGCTACAACGAGGGGGTATCATAGGAGTTTGGGCGTTTCGATGATGAAATTAGTACCCGAAGGACCAGAATCAACGGTGAGGGTCAACTTAGAAATAGCGGCTCTCTTTTCCATGTTTTTAAGCCCAATTCCCTTGTTTTCCGTAAAATTCAAAATCCCGATGCCGTCGTCTTCGACGATGACTTGCAGCGTTTGGCCTTCTCGCTCAAATACTTGCACAAACACCTCCGTGGCTTTGGCGTGTTTGATGATGTTGGTAAAGACCTCTTGCACAATCATGTAGATGTTTTGCTGCATGATGGCGTCCAACCTGTTGAGTTTGCCTTTGGAATAATCTTCAAATACAAACGCCACTTCCGAAAAATCATTGAAGCGACTCACCAACGATTCGAGCTTGGCGTGCAGCGGGGCGTCGTTGTCTTTGACTAAATTGTGACTCAAAAAACGGATTTCGTTGATGGACTCCTTGATGAGTTCTTGTGATAGCTCAATTTTGGGTTTATTGAGGTGAAGATATCCCATGGCCGACACCAGAATGTTGCCCACGTTGTCATGCAGGTTGCGCCCGATGGCCTCAACCTCCGTTTTCCGAATCTCTTCCAAGGACTCCTTGACTTCTTTGAGGTTGTCATCCATTAGTTTGCGAGAAACCAACTGCTCTCGTAACAGATAAATGCTAATGATGGACAACCCGATAGCGGCCAGAATAAAGGTGGGGTGATTGACCTGAACCAAAAAACGGTTAGACTTATCAAAAATACCGCTCAATTGTTGTAATAATAAGGGAAAAAACGCTACTCCAAAGCCAATCAGCATGTAGTAAATTTTTACCCTGAACAGGGCCAAAAACGAACAGTAAAATATCCACAGGAAAGTTGCCACCATAACAATCAACGACAACAGCGGTAAGTCTATATAGGCATAGGCCATGTTAAATAAGCGTACTGGAAGAAAATAGCATAATATCCCAAACAAATTAACCCCCATCATAGCATACGATATCCCCTTGAATATCTTCTCATTTTTGGGTACTACTTTCATCCATTCCATTAAGAAGGGATGGAGTAAAAAGGCCGATACAAATATCCCAAAGGTACCCACATTGTTTCCTGATAAACCGATGGTAGTAAAGTTGCTGGTAGCATCAGTAAAGCCCCATGAAGTAAGGTGTAGGTAAATTAAACTGAGAAGATAGACTCCCAGATAGGTCATGGTTTTGTAGTTGAAAATCCAACCCAAAATGAACATAATGAGGGCGCAAATAACGAATACAAGCACCTGAAACACTTTGGACAAAAAATGAACAATGTGTTCGCTTAGGTAGGTCTCGTAAGTAGAGATACTAAGGTTTGCTTCGTGCGTACCGTAGTGCCGTTGGGTGTGTACCAAGACGTGGAGGGTATCTTTGGGCTGAATGGTGAAAGGCACAGCATAGGTAAAAAATGGAAGCGGGTAACTCGAAAAATAGGTGGTACGGCTAATCCGCCCCCAACTTTTGACAAGCCCCCCTTGCGCAGTCAACACCTCAAAATCGTCGCAGCGGTGGCGTTTAAACTCATCCACTACCAACTGCTGACTCGTAGTAGTCGTATTGATTACTTGCGTATAGAACCAAGCGTTAGGAAACTTACGAAAACTCCCCAGCAGGATAGACTCTTTTCTCTGGGTAACCTTAGTGCTGTGTTGCTCAAACCACGTTTTGAGGTCTTTACGATGCAGGTCTTTTTCGGCGAGGGTAGTACTGACCACCACCCGCTCATTGAGTGACTGGCTCGTGAAGCTGCTGTCTATCACCACCAAGGCCGATGGTAGCCTTTGGGGCGGGGCAATGGCTTCTTTGGACGTACAGCCCTGCCCTATGTACAGGCACAACATGAAGACAATCCATCGTTTGAGTATTTCCAACCACTGCTGCATCGTTTTCAAAATCATCACAAGGTATTATTTCCCACCCCCAAACGAGTACGTCAACTTAACAATGGCCCGACGGCCAATGATGGGCATGTTTACAAAAGTACGATATTGTTGATTGAACAAGTTGGTGCAAGTGAGGTCGAGCGAAAGACCGTTTTTGAGTTTGTACCCTACGCCCGCATCTATCAAGTTTTTCACGTCGGTATCGCCTGAGTATTGACCAAAATTGGCAAAAAACGAATCATCGTGCTGAAAAGCCACATTGGCCCGCCAGCCAGTTTGAGGAGCGTACAGCAAGCCCAAGCGGTATTTTGACTTGGGGATGTTGAGGGTATAAATCAAGCCCGAGTTGGGGTCTTCGCCGAGTTCGGTGGCGTTCCAGGTATTTTTATTGACCATCGAATAATTCCCAAAAACCGACAAGTCATTGTTGATAGCGTAGTTGAGGCCGAGGTCAATGCCCCAGTATTGCGCTTGTCCAAAAATTCGGTAACCAGCCATGTTGTGAGCCATACCATCTTTAGGGGCAAGATCTGACTCTACCGTTCCGAAAATACCAAAGAGCGGCGTCAGTTGATTGACCAAGGCCGTACCTCCCTGCGCATAAGCGCCCCCTACTACCGCTCCAATCTGATTAGCCGTAGCCGTAGCTTCTGCGACAGACATACCACCCGCTTGAAGTGCCGCAGCAAGTTGTGTAGTGACCGTATTGCGCACGGCACCGCTCAAATCGGCCGCTAAGTTTTGGTCAGAAAAACGAATCGTAGGACTAATAGCCGTAAAGTTCTGAAACCCAGAGGCATTGATATGGTACCAATCAGCCGTAACGGTGAATTTTTGGTTGATAGTTCCTTTGTAGCCGATTTCAAACGATTTTTCGGTTCTTACTTGGGCGGTTTTGGTGTCCACAGGAGCCAAAGGTTGGCCCGTGAAGAGGTTGTAGCCGGTAAATTTGCCCGTAGTACCCTGCGGAACATTGGCGGGGTTGGTCAAAATAGCCTGCACCAGCGGGAAGATATTGGCGGGCAAGGCCGCTTGCAGCGAAGTCAGCAGCGATGGGGTTAGTGCACCGTAGGCCACTGCCAAAGGCAAGCCCGGCGTACCATAAGGCAAATCGGGCAAACCTGGGGCGGTAAAATCAATCATGGGTTTGTCGCCAAACTTTTGTGCTTTGTTCTGTCCACTCAACCACACGTCAAAAAGCCCAGGAACGGGTACGGCCACGGGGAAATCAATGAACGTATTCAACCCGCTGGGTGTGGCCTTGGCAACGTTGTAAGAGGCCCGAAAGGTATGATTCGGAGCGGCTTTATAGACCAACGCTAGGCGGGGTGAGAGCGCACTTGCTTGGATAAAGTTAAAGCGGTCGAAACGAGTAGCGAGAACGGCATCAAGTTTTTTGGACAGTTCAAACTTCCCCTGAGCATAGACACCCGCTACCACGTAATCGTCGTCGTCTTCGTTACGCCCATATACTTTGCGCCCCGTCTCGGTGATGGCTTTGCGATAATCGGCTCCCACCGTAAAATCAGCGTTCAAGAACTTGGGAGTCACGAAATTGTACTGCAATTGGCCTTCTAACTGCTGACGGGCAACAATGGTACTCAGACCTGTTTGGTACAAAAAGCTGGGCTTAGAAGGGCTGCCGCCGTCGTTGTTCACGTAAAATACCTGCGCAAATAGCCCTTTTTTCTGAAAACGAGCTTGGGTCCAGTATTCGGTGCCTTGTCCGAGTCCTTCTCCTTGCGAATTATAATATACCGACGAATAGCTGTTGGTACCACCCGCCAACACGATTTTGGTGTCGCTTTTGGGGCGAAACTCCAATGTGCCGTTGATGGAGGAGTTTTGCCAAAAATTCTGCATCATGTTGCCGTCGCCATCAGGGTCTAAGTCTTGTTGACTCAACAAAATAGGCGCTGACGCTTGGTTGGCAGCCACAATTCCCTGATCGCTGATGATAGGGTCTTGCACTTGCTTTTTGAACTTGGACAACTGACTCGTAAACACCCCAGCCGCATTGCGAGTGCCTTCGGAGCCGTCGAGCGTAAACTCATTGCCTTTCTTGAAATGGGCGTTTACCTTAAATCCAAATTTCTTGTCTTTGGAACGAATGGCATGACGAATCGAACCACCAAAGGTGTTGAGCGTGCCGCCAATGAGCTCGATTGAAGTGCCGGGAGCGTCAATGGGGCTTTTGGAGATAAAATGCACCACGCCCGACACCACGCCCGGACCATACAGAGCTGAGGCAGGGCCACGCACCACTTCAATGCGCTGTAAATCAATAGAGTTGAGCCCCGAGCCGTCTGACTGAAACGTGCCAATACCTGGCCCTACCAAGCTACGGTAGTCTAAAATAGGAAAGACCTGCGTGTCAAACAAAGCCGCTGCGCCCCGCATTTCGATGTTGAGGCGAGCCGCCGACTGCTGCTGTACTTGCACGCCCGGTACGTTGGCTAGTTCTCGCACGGGGTCAATCGCTACGGAGGCCGTATTGAGGGTTTTGCTGCTCAATACCGACACCGAAGCGGGAGCGTCTTGCACTTTCTCGGCTTTGCGAGACGCCGACACGACGATTTCGCTCAGGAGTTGCTCGGCGGCCTCTAAGCTCACTACCAAGTTAGCAGTGGCTTGATTGACCGTCACGGTTTGGGTTTGGTAGCCTACGGCACTTACTACGAGTTGCCACGGAAACGGCTGGGTGCTTGTGAGCCTGAAGGTGCCATCAACACCAGTAGCTACCCCCGTACTCGTACCTTTGAGCACTACGCTGGCGCCTACTACGGCGTTGGGAGTATTTTTTTCAGAGATTTTGCCAGAGACTACGTTTTGGGCAATTAATTGGATTGAATGAGTGGTAAGAAGAATGCAAAGACTTACTTTCAAATAAAAATTCATAATAAAGAAGTAGTGTAGGTTTGGAAGCTAAAAATAGATAAAACACACCGTTATATACAAATGTTTCTACTAAATATCTAAAAATTTTGTTTACATGATATTATTGTTGCTATGGTTGTAGCCATTCCACCAGCGCTTTCATTTGTCCATTAACTTCATTTTTTGTTGGATGCTCATTTTATGGGCTTCTACTGTATAAACACTCAGTGCCAAGGCATTAGCTATTTGCTCGGTGGTGTAGTGTTCCATCTCTAGCTTTTGTACTTGTACTTCTCGCTTTGTCAAAAGCTGTCTTTTACCCAAGTTCTTTTTTGGGGAGTTCCCTTTGTCAAAGTTGTGCGTCAAAAACACCTGCTCACCCGCCAATATTCTTTGGAGCGACTCAATGAGCGTGTCTGATGGCGTGGTTTTGGCAACGTAGCCGTCTATTCCCGCTTCTCGAAGCTGCGCCAGTTCGTCATGGTCGGCGTACATACTAATGATGACTACTTTACAGTCGTAGGGCAGCGATTTGATTTGCTTGGCTACTTCGAGGCCGTTGAGGTGCGGCATGTTGTAATCCAACAAAACCAAGGCGGGCCGTAGTGAAAAGCACTTACCGTAGGCGTAGCGGCTGTCGTGCACCTGTTCGAGGACTTCAAACTGATGTGATTCTTTCAACATAAAGCACAGGCCATTGTTGAAAAGCGTGTGGTCATCTATAATAACGGTGTTAATCATGGCGTTTTTGGGGTTTCAATGATGAAATTCGTACCCGAAGGGGTAGAGTCAACGGTGAGCGTCAGGTTGGAAATGTCGGCTCGCTTTTGGATGTTTTTGAGTCCAATTCCTTTGTTTTCCGTAAAATTCAAGATACCGATGCCGTCGTCTTCGACAATGATTTGCAGCGTGTTACCTTCTCGTTCAAATACCTGCACGAAAGCCTCGGTAGCCTTGGCGTGCTTGATGATGTTGGTGAACACCTCCTGCACAATCATATAGACATTTTGTTGCGTGATACCATCCAACTCATTGAGCTTACCCTTGGAATAATCTTCAAAGTCAAACGCCACTTCCGAAAAATCATTGAAGCGACTCACCAACGATTCGAGCTTGGCGTGCAGCGGGGCGTCTTGGTCTTTGACCAGGTTGTGGCTCAAAAAACGGATTTCGTTGATGGCTTCGTTGATGAGCGTTTGCGATAGCTCAATTTTGGGTTGTTGGAGGTGCAAATAGCCCGTTGCCGACACCAGAATATTGCCCACGTTGTCGTGCAGGTTGCGCCCGATGGTTTCAATCTCCGTTTTCCGAATCTCTTCCAACGACTCCTTGACTTGTTTGAGGCTGGCTTCGTGTTTTCTCCGAGAAATCAACTGCTCTCGCAATAAATAGATGCTGATGATGGTGTAACCCAAAGCGTAGAAAATAAGGGCTGGTTGGTTGAGTTGATACAAAACGGAAGTAGAACCACTTAGAATGGGGAGCTGCTGTAAAGCAACGGGAAACAAGGCAACGCCCAATCCAAACAACATATAGTAAATTTTAGCTTTGAAGAGCGCCCAAAACGAGCAAAAAAGTAACCAACCAATATTCAAAATAATGACAATAAACAGTAGAATCGGAAAGTCTATGTAGGTATAAATCAGGTCAAATACGGCCTTGGGTAGTAAATAACAAACCGCTACCAACATAGAAAAGGCTATCATCGCATACGTAAGGGCATCAAATACCTTCTCATTTTTGGGGACGACTTTCATCAATTCTCGGTTGAATGAAAAAGCAAAAGCTGCTGTAAACAATGTAGGGAAGGTAGGGGCGTTGTTGCCCGATAAGCCCAGAGGGGAATTGGCCAGCCAAGCATCGGATACTCCCCAAACCGATAGATTCGTCAAAAGCATGCAAAGAATGTATAAGGCGAGGTAACTCATGGAGGGGTAACGATACATTCTCCCCAATAAAAACATAGTGAGGGCACAAATGGCAAGAACAATGGCCTGAAACACTTTGGACAAAAAATGAATAACCTGCTCGCTGAGGTAGGTCTGATAGGTAGCCAGGCTGAGGTTTACTTCGTGCGCACCGTAGTGGCGTTGGCTGCGTACCAACAGATGAAGGGTGTCGTTGGGCTGAATGGTGAAAGGCACGGCGTAGGTTAAAAACGGAATCGGATAACTCGAAAAGGGCGTAGCACGGTTAATGCGGCCCCAAGTTCTGACACGGCCCCCTTGCGCAGTCAACAGCTCGAAATCGTCGCAGCGAATTCGGTTAAACTCATCTACCACCAACTGCTGCGTCGAATGGGTGGTATTGACCACCTGCGTATAAAACCAGGCCTGCGGGTACTTCCGAAAATTCCCCAACAGAATAGCGTCTTTTTTCTGACTGACTTTGGCGATATTTTTACTAATCCATGTTTTGAGGTCAGGGCGGTTGAGGTCTTTTTGGGAAAGCGTCGTACTGACCCATACTCGCTCATTGAGCGACTGGCTCGTGAAGCTGCTATCTATCACCATCAAGGCCGAGGCCGGGGGCGGCAGCACTTTGGGCAGGGTGCAGCTTTGGGCGAACCAAAGTCCCAGTGCTGCGATGCGCCATCGTGCGATGCGCCATCGTTTGAGTATTGTTAGGAAGCTTTGCATCGTGTTGAGTGCAGAATTGGAGGTTAACTTCGGCACAAAGTATTTACAAAAAAAAATAATAAAAAATACCTGATACCGGGTATTTTTTATTCAAAAATTTTGTTATAGGAAGGGCTTTTTCGTGCTATTGAGGAGCCTGTTTTTAACCTTTATTAAACACAAAGCACCCAAAGCTTAGGCACAAAGTACACAAAACGCAAACGCTCTCTTTGGGGTCTTCGTGTAAATTTCTTTGCGCACTTTATGTTAACAAATGGCTCGTCTTTCCTATGAATAGTCTCTTTACACCCGACCGATTAGAGGTGTATCTTTCCTGTGCGGTAGCCTGTTTCCACCCGACCGATTAGAGGTGCGGTTTACGTTGTGCTATTCAATAGCTTGTCAGGTGGAAACACTTGACACCACCAGTAAAGTATTTTGTGTTACTCACCCGAGGTGCCTTGCGCTTCGGGTGTTTTGTTGATACTCCTGTGCGGTAGGGTGTTCCCACCCGACTGGTTAGAGGTGCGTCTTGAAACCTTGACGGCGCTTTACTTATTGGAATAGTACAATTTACAAGCCTTTATCAAACGATAAGCCTCGCCCTGAGAAAAGTGGGAACACCAAGAATTAAAATAGAAATAATACTATTTTTTATAGATATATTACTAATTTATTTTCAAAAAACACTCAAAAATACCTACCATCAGGTATTTTTTGTCCCTCTTTTTTGCTATACTTTTGTAACGAACCATTTAACCACTTTTTCATACAAAAATCATATTTTTGTCATGCACAAAAAACACTACTTTTCTCTCGGGGCGCTCAGCCCCCTCCGCTGGCTCAAAAGCGTAGCCAGTATTTTCTTTTTGGCTTGCCTGCTCTTGGTGAGCACTACCAGTCCGCTGCTGGCCCAAACCACCCTCGTCAAAGATATATATGCGGGTAGCGGTGGCAGTGCAGCTCCTCAAAAATTTGCCGTCATAGGTAGCACCTTGTACTTTGTGGCTACTGATGCTACGAATGGACAGGAGCTATGGAAGAGTGATGGCACAGCAGCAGGCACCGTCTTGGTCAAAGATATAAACCCAAGCGGTGACTCGTATGCTGCCAATTTAACGGTGATGGGTAACACGTTGTACTTTCGGGCTTATGATGCTACCAATGGTTCTGAGCTATGGAAGAGTGATGGCACCGCCGCTGGCACCGTCTTGGTCAAAGATATAAACCCGGGTAGCGATGGCTCGTTTGCTGAAAATTTAACGGTGCTGGGTAGCACTTTGTACTTTCAGGCTTATGATGCTACGAATGGAAAGGAGCTATGGAAAAGTGATGGCACCGCCGCAGGCACCGTCTTGGTCAAAGATATACGCCCGGGTAGCAATCACTCGTCTCCTAACTATTTAACGGTGCTGGGTAGCACCTTGTACTTTCAGGCTGATAATGGTACGAATGGAGTTGAGTTATGGAAGAGTGATGGCACCGCCGCTGGCACCGTCTTGGTCAAAGATATACGCCCGGGTAGCGGTGACTCGTATGCTGCCAATTTAACGGTGATGGGTAGCACGTTGTACTTTCGGGCTTATGATGCTACCAATGGTTCTGAGTTATGGCAGAGTGATGGCACCGCCGCTGGCACCGTCTTGGTCAAAGATATACGCCCGGGTAGCGGTGGCTCGTTTCCTGACTATTTGGCTGTGATGGGTAGCACCTTGTACTTTCAGGCTGATGATGGTACGAATGGAGTTGAGTTATGGAAGAGTGATGGCACCGCCGCAGGTACCGTCTTGGTCAAAGATATACTCTCGGGTAGCAATGGCTCGTATCCTTTGAATTTAACGGTGCTGGGTAGCACCTTGTACTTTCTGGCTGATGATGCTACCAATGGTTCTGAGCTATGGAAGAGTGATGGCACCGCCGCTGGCACCGTCTTGGTCAAAGATATAAACCCGGGTAGAAATAACTCGTCTCCTGAAAATTTAACGGTGCTGGGTAGCACCTTGTACTTTCGGGCTGATGATGGTACGAATGGAATTGAGCTATGGAAGAGTGATGGCACCGCCGCAGGCACCGTCTTGGTCAAAGATATACGCCCGGGTAGAAATGGCTCGTATGCTGTCAATTTAACGGTGATGGGCAGCACTTTGTACTTTGCGGCTGATGATGGTACAAATGGAACGGAGCTATGGAAGAGTGAGGGGGTGGTTTCTTGCCCCAGCGGCAACACCCTGTACGTCAATGCCTCGGTATCGGGCGGTACGGGCGACGGTAGCTCATGGGCCAATGCCTACGCCAGCCTGAGCGATGCCTTGAAAGTGGCACATGCTTGCAATGTTGTCAAAACCATCAAAGTAGCCGCAGGCACGTATAAGCCCACCAGAAAGCCCTTCAACGCTGGCACCGAAATGACCACCACCAACGGCCGAGATGTTACTTTCCACATTCCTGACGGCGTAACGATGGAAGGCGGCTACAATGCCACTACGGGTAGCCGAGATATTACCACCAATGTGACAATCCTGAGTGGTGATTTCAACAACGATGACGTGGTTTCGGGCAGTGGCAGCACGCTTTCTATCACTGGCAATACCGAAAACGCCTACCACGTGGTTTTGGCCTCGGGAAGCACGGGCGTCACCATTGACGGCTTCTCCATCAAGGGCGGTTATGCCAATGCTCAGACCAGTACTACCGTCAACGGCAATGCCATAAAAGGCTATGGTGGCGCAGGTATTTACCTGCACAATGGCACAAACAAGATTGAAAACAATACCTTGTCTGGAAATTCAACGAATAAGTTCACATCAGGTGACGCAAGCGATGCTGCCGGTGGCGGGATTTACATCAGCGGAGGCACCAACACAGTTAGGTACAACAGCCTGTATAGCAATAAGTCAGCGGGAGGAGGAACAGGAGCCTATGGTGGCGGAGTTTACGTCCTTCAAGGAACTGATAATATGATTAGTTACAATGTTGTGTATAACAATCACGTCAATAGTGGCGGCGGTAGTGGCGGGGGTGGCGGCATTTATGTCGAAAACAGTACCAATAATACCATTAGCAACAATACACTTTATGGTAACTACACCTTCGGTAGCGGCGGTGGTTCTGGTGCGGGGATTTCCATCTATCAGGGTACGAATACCATTAGCAACAATACACTACACGACAATACAGTTAGTGGCGGTGGTGGTGGTTCTGGTGGTGGGATTAACATCTTTGCAGGTACAAATACCATTAGCAACAATACACTTTACAACAATACAGCAAGTACCTCAACCGGTGGTAGTGGTGGTGGAATTTACATCTATACGGGTACGAATACCATTAGCAACAATACACTTTACAGCAATACAGCAAGCGCCATCTACTACGGTGGTGGCGGCGGGATTTACCTTTTAAATAGCACCAATACCCTGAGTAATAATATCTTTTGGGGGAACAAAAAAGGCAGCACACCAAGTGCCACCGTAGCAGGCGCAGATGTTTATACAAGTTCAAGCACGGATAGCTTTAAAAACAACCTGTTGCAGTTGGCAGAAAGTAGCTATACGAGTGCCAATAGCAACGCCCTTGGCTCGGGTGCAAGTGGGAATATTTTCAATCAAGACCCACTTTTTGTCAATGCCGCTGACCCTGATGGTGCAGACAATAAACCCCGCACCGCCGACGATGGCCTGGCCCTACAAGTGGGTAGCCCAGCGGGCAATGCAGGTATAAAGGGGACGGGTATTCCCACTACTGACATTACTGGTGCAGCAAGAACCGGAAAGCCTGATATAGGTGCCTACGAGTCTATCCCTGGCCCCACCATCACCCTCAGCACAACCTCACTCACGGCCTTCTCGGCTTGTAGAGGCTCAGCCTCCATTCCGCAGAGCTTTACCGTGAGTGGGAGTAGTTTAACAGCCAACATCACCCTAACAGCCCCCACGGGCTTTGAGGTAAGTACTATGAGTGGTAGTGACTTTGGGCCTTCGGTTACACTTACTCGAAACGGGACAAGCCTAGCCAACACCACCATCTATGTCCGCATGGCCGCCACGGCCACCGGCACACCCAGTGGCAATGTCACTTGTACCAGCACAGATGCTGACGACAAATCCGTAGCAGTGAGCGGTACAGTCAGCACACTTACTGCCTTTCTGGTTTCGGGCGGGGGAACGGTCTGTAACTCTACGGTCTCCGTCCTCTTGAGTGGCTCCCAACTCAACGTCAACTACCTCTTGAAGAGAGACAACCTCCCCGTCGGCTCGCCTGTCCCTGGCACAGGAAATCCCCTCACGTTCCCCAAGCTCGCCTTGGCCGGAACCTATACCATCGAGGCGTCCAATACCTCTTGCTCGGTGCCCATGACCGGCTCGGCCTCTATCGTCGTCGTCAACCCCGATGCCAATTTTGTCTCTTCTTCTGGCAAGTTCTTTCTCTGTCCGAATGCTACCCTTACCCTCTCGGCTCCCCCTCAACAAAACGTCGCCTTCGAGTGGAGCTTGGGTACCTCCGTCATCCCCAATTCCAATAAGCCCTCGCTGACCGTTACGCAGGCGGGACCTTATACCCTCAAGGTCACGGGTTTGGGTTCTTGTAAGTTGGTAGATTCCAAAACTATTTATGTCCAAGTACCTACTCCTGTCTCTTACTCGGCCTCGGCTACCGTCACGGCTGCTAAGATTACCTTAACGGCTAACCCTACTGGGCAAGCCTACACGTGGAGCGGCCCTTCGGCTTTTAGTAGTACCGTTCGCAATCCAGTGATTAATGCGCCTCAACCTACCAACGCTGGGGTCTATACCGTGGCCATGATTACCCCCAGCACGGGTTGTGCGGGCTCGGCTACGGTTTCGGTGGTTCTCAAGGCGCCTCGCTTGGGTAGTAGTGACGACGATAACACCGATAGTGTGCTGATGACAGCTTTTCCTAATCCAGCAACCAAATTCGTTACGGTGGAGATTCGCCTGGCCGAACCCTCTTCCCTACAGTTGTACCTCTACAATGCTGCGGGGCAACCGGTAGGCACTTGGGAGATGCCCGAAGAAACAACGCTCCATCGAAGAGAGCTTGATTTAGGCTCAATCAAGGATGGGCTCTACTTGATACAGGCTCAAAGTAAATACGGGAAGCAAACCAAGCGGATTGTTAAAATGGAGTAAAATGGTTCCTCCCTTTTAGATGAATCGGAGAAGTAGTCAGAATGAGTTGCTGCATTGGCGGCAACTCATTTTTGTCAGACTTACGAAGGCCAAGTCCAATCTGGAAACAGGCCTTCTTTTTAGATTGTACATAGCAAAAAGTATTTTATGTTACTCACCCGAGGTGCCTTGCGCTTCGGGTGTTTTGTTGGCACTCCTGTGCGGCATCCCACCCGACTGGTTAGAGGTGCGGCTTGATACCTTGACAGTATTTCGTTTATTGGAATAGTACAATTTACAAGCCCTTATCAATCGATACGCATCGCCCTAAAAAAAATAGATTGGTTACGAATTAAAATAGAAATAATACTATTTTTTATAGATATACTACTAATTTATTTTCAAAAAACACTTAAAAATACCTGACATCAGGTATTTTTTGTCCCTCCTTTTTGCTATACTTTTGTAACGAATCATTTAACTACTTTTTCATACAAAAATCATATTTTTGTCATGTACAAAAAACACTACTTTTCCCTTGGGGCGCTAAGCCGCCTCCGCTGGCTCAACACGACGGCCAGTATTTTCTTTTTGGCTTGCCTACTCTTGGGGAGCACTACCAGCCGCTTACGCTCGGGCTGCCAGCCAAGCCTTTGGCAGGCGGTTCTGTTCTTTTTGTTAGTAGGTTGGGCAGGCAGCAGCCATGCCCAGTGCTGGAAAGCCATTGCCGCAGGCGGCACTCACAACGTAGGCATTAAAGCCGACGGTACTTTATGGGCTTGGGGGTATAATTACTTTGGCCAGTTGGGCGATGGCACGACTACCACCAGAATCAGCCCCACCAAAATAGGCACGGATACCGACTGGAAGGCCGTTGTTTGTGGATCTGGCCACACCCTTGCCCTAAAAACCGACGGTACGCTATATGCTTGGGGGTATAATGCTCGTGGCCAGTTGGGCGATGGCAGTACTACCAACAAAAACAGCCCCACCAAAATAGGCACGGATACTTATACCGCCATTGCTTGCGGGGGTACTCACAGCCTTGCCCTAAGAACCGATGGTACCTTATGGGCTTGGGGGAATAATAGTTATGGCCAGTTGGGCGATGGTACTATTGACAACAAAAACAGCCCCACCAAAATAGGCACGGATACCGACTGGAAGGCCATTGCTGGTGGGGAGTACCACAGCCTTGCCATAAAAACTGGGGGTAATTTATGGGCTTGGGGGAAAAATGCCTATGGCCAGTTGGGCGATGGAACTACTATCGACAAAAACAGCCCCACCAAAATAGGCACGGATACCGACTGGAAGGCCGTTGCTTGTGGACAGAGTTACAGCCTTACCCTAAAAACCGACGGTACCTTATGGGCTTGGGGGGATAATAGCTATGGCCAGTTGGGCAATGGTACGCTCAACGACAAAACCACCCCCACCAAAATAGGCACGGCTACCGACTGGAAGGCCGTTGCTTGTGGACATTTCCACATCCTTGCCCTAAAAACCGACGGTACTTTATGGGCTTGGGGGTATAATGCCAATGGCCAGTTGGGCGATGGTACGACCGACGACAAATACAGCCCCACCAAAATAGGCACGGATACCGACTGGGACATCACTGCTGGTGGAAGTAACCACAGCCTTGCCCTGAAAACCGATGGGGATTTGTCTGCTTGGGGGAATAATGCCAGTGGCCAGTTTGGCGATGGCACGACGACTGGCAAAAAGACCCCCACGGCCATTGCTTGCCCTGGTGTTTCTACCCTCACCATCGGCACGGCCCTTAGCCCCACCAACTGCACTACGCCCAACGGTAGTATTGCTTTTAGGAGTACGGGCATAGCGGGAGGGTCTCAAACGCTCAATTACAAAAAAGATGAAGTGGCTGCATCGGCCACCGTGACGGTAGATGCATACGGTAATTTCACGCTCTCGGGTTTGAGTGCAGGGGTTTATAGCAATTTTGCCATTGGTAGCACCAACGCTACGGGCACCAACCCAACCTTGGAACCACCTGTGCCCAATTTCACGCCGGGTACGATTGCCAGCGTCAGCAACACGGCTACGAGTTTCACTATTCCGGTAAATAGTTATTCAATAGCTAATCAATATAGTTTGGTGGCAGTTACGCCGATGCCGATGCCAGGGTTTGCTGCCGTAACCAATGCACCTTTACCCCCTAGCGCCTTTTCGCTCACCGTAACAATCCCCCCCAGTGCGGCTGGTACCTATAATTTTAACTTAACGGTTAGCAACAGCACTACAGGTTGTGTGAGTGCCAATATACCAATCACATTGACCGTATTCAGCCCCTTCATCACCCGCTGGGATTTGAGCAAAACAGGTAGTAGTACTACTGGCTTGACCATTCCTATGAAAGCCACCACGGGACAGCAAGTGAGCTATACTTGGACAACCGTACCCGCAGGTACTTCTGGGGCTGGTACCTTTACCAGTTCTGGTCTCACCCTCACAGGCTTGCCTGCTGGTGCCATCATAGACCTGAGCATAGCACCTACTAATCTCGAATCTATCAGTATGGGTGCAATTAGCGTTGATAGCCGACGCCTCGTCGAAATCAGACAATGGGGCGATGTGGCTTGGACCAGTATGGAAAGTGCTTTTAGTGGCTGCGCCAACATGACCCTCACCGCCACCGATGTACCTAATACGGCGGCGGTAACCAATATGAGTGGGATGTTTGCTGGCTGTAGTAGCTTCAACCAAGCTCTGCCCGCCACTTTCAATACGAGCAATGTAACCAATATGAGTAGGATGTTCGCTGATTGTATAGCCTACAACAAAGCCTTGCCGAGTAGCTTTGACACGAAAAACGTGACGGATATGAGTACGATGTTTTCGGGTTGTAGTGCCTATAACCAAGCCCTGCCCAGTAGTTTTAACACCGCAAAGGTGACAAATATGGGTGAGATGTTTGGTGGTTGTAGCAGATTCGATCAAGCCCTACCGAATAGCTTCAACACCACTGCAGTAACAGATATGAGCTATATGTTTTATGCTTGTAGTACCTATAACCAAGCCCTACCGAGTAGCTTCAAAACGGCTGCCGTGACCGATATGAGTAATATGTTTGCTGGCTGTACTGCCTTTAACCAAAGCTTGGCATCATTTACGCTCAATGCAGGTGTCAATTTGGCTAACTTTTTAGATAATACTGGTTTGAGTGTAGCCAATTACGATGCCACGCTTACGGCCTTTAATGCCCAAAACGTAACGGGTAGAAGCATGGGGGCAGCAGGGTTAAAATATTGTGCCTCGGAGGCAGATAGAGCCAACTTGGTAAAAACAGTCGCCAATGGCGGTAAAAGTTGGACCATCACCGATGGCGGGAAATTATGTAGTCCCACCATCACTGTTTCGGGTCCGTTAGGCGCTTTTTTCCCTTGTAGTGGCACGGCCAGTGCCGAGCAAAGCTTTACAGTTGGTGGTAGCAACCTCACCAACAACATTACCATAACAGCCCCCACCGACTATGAGGTGAGCACTACGAGCGGTAGCGGTTTTGGTACTTCGATAAACCTACCCCAAAACGGTGGTGGTAGCGTAGCCAGTACTACTATTTATGTCCGCACGGCGGCCAATGCCACTTTGCTCAAACGCACACTCACCCTAAGTAGTCCAGGAGCTACTGACCAACTCTTATACCTGACTGGCGGAATCAATCCCCTACCCAGCCTCAGCCCCAGCCCCAGCCCTGCTATTTGTGCAGGCGCCAGCTCTTTTACCATTCCATACACGAACCCATCGGCTTCGCCTACCACTTATTCCATCTCCGGCACGGGCATCACTTCGGTAACCAACGGGAATTTGCCTGCATCGCCCATCACCGTCAACCTGAGTGCAGGGGCTTCGGGTTCGAGTATTGCTTATACCCTAACGGTAAAGAATGCCAATGGCTGTACTTCCAGTGCGATAACGGGCAACGTCACGGTCAAGGCCAAGCCTAACCTCCAAGCCAGTACTACCACCCCCAGCGTCTGCGTGGGGCAGTCCATCAACCTCTCGGCAGATTTGTTCACACCTCCCACATCGGGTACAGCCAGCACGGCGGCAAGTAATGTCTCGCCCACCAACTACGCTTGGGCGGGACCCACAGGCAGCAGTTTCACCACTACCGCCCAGAACCCCAACGCTACTGCTTCCTCTACCGCCTTCGGGGGGGTGTATAGCGTTACCGTGACCAGCAACGGCTGTTCGGCCTCGGCCACAACCAGCGTCAGCGTCAAGGCATTGCCAGTCCCTGCCGCTGGCTCTACCACTCCTTCTGTCTGCGTGGGACAATCCATCAGCCTCACCGCTTCACCTGCCGGTGCTAGCTACGCTTGGGCGGGGCCAGCAGGTAGCGATTACACCAGCGACAGCCAGAATCCGAGCGTGGTGGCTTCTTCGACGGCCTTTGGCGGGCGATACACCCTCACGGTCACCAGCAATGGCTGTTCGGCTTCTGCTACGACCAGTGTCTCGGTCATCGCTGGCCCTACTGCCTTTCTGGTTTCGGGCGGGGGAACGGTCTGTAACTCTACGGTCTCCGTCCTCTTGAGTGGCTCCCAACTCAACGTCAACTACCTCTTGAAGAGAGACAACCTCCCCGTCGGCTCGCCTGTCCCTGGCACAGGAAATCCCCTCACGTTCCCCAAGCTCGCCTTGGCCGGAACCTATACCATCGAGGCGTCCAATACCTCTTGCTCGGTGCCCATGACCGGCTCGGCCTCTATCGTCGTCGTCAACCCCGATGCCAATTTTGTCTCTTCTTCTGGCAAGTTCTTTCTCTGTCCGAATGCTACCCTTACCCTCTCGGCTCCCCCTCAACAAAACGTCGCCTTCGAGTGGAGCTTGGGTACCTCCGTCATCCCCAATTCCAATAAGCCCTCGCTGACCGTTACGCAGGCGGGACCTTATACCCTCAAGGTCACGGGTTTGGGTTCTTGTAAGTTGGTAGATTCCAAAACTATTTATGTCCAAGTACCTACTCCTGTCTCTTACTCGGCCTCGGCTACCGTCACGGCTGCTAAGATTACCTTAACGGCTAACCCTACTGGGCAAGCCTACACGTGGAGCGGCCCTTCGGCTTTTAGTAGTACCGTTCGCAATCCAGTGATTAATGCGCCTCAACCTACCAACGCTGGGGTCTATACCGTGGCCATGATTACCCCCAGCACGGGTTGTGCGGGCTCGGCTACGGTTTCGGTGGTTCTCAAGGCGCCTCGCTTGGGTAGTAGTGACGACGATAACACCGATAGTGTGCTGATGACAGCTTTTCCTAATCCAGCAACCAAATTCGTTACGGTGGAGATTCGCCTGGCCGAACCCTCTTCCCTACAGTTGTACCTCTACAATGCTGCGGGGCAACCGGTAGGCACTTGGGAGATGCCCGAAGAAACAACGCTCCATCGAAGAGAGCTTGATTTAGGCTCAATCAAGGATGGGCTCTACTTGATACAGGCTCAAAGTAAATACGGGAAGCAAACCAAGCGGATTGTTAAAATGGAGTAAAATGGTTCCTCCCTTTTAGATGAATCGGAGAAGTAGTCAGAATGAGTTGCTGCATTGGCGGCAACTCATTTTTGTCAAGCTTACGAAGGCCAAGCCCAATCTGGAAACAGGCCTCCTTTTTACATCGTACATAACAAAAAGTATTTTGTATTACTCACCCGAGGTGCCTTGCGCTTCGGGTGTTTTGTTGGTACTCCTATGCGGCAGCCTGTTCCCACCCGACTGGTTAGAGGTGCGGCTTGAAACCTTGACGGCGCTTCACTTATTGGAATAATACAATTTTTAATTCCTTATCAAGCAATATACCTCGCCCTGAGAAAAGTGGGAACGCCACGAATTGAAATAAAAATAACACTATTTTATATTGAAATATTACTAATTTATTTTCAAAAAACGCCCAAAAATACCTGACATCAGGTATTTTTTGTCCCTCCTTTTTGCTATACTTTTGTAACGAACCATTTAACCACTTTTTCATACAAAAATCATATTTTTGTTATGTACAAAAAACACTACTTTTCCCTCGGGGCGCTGAGCCCCCTCCGCTGGCTCAAAAGCGCAGCCAGTATTTTCTTTTGGGCTTGCCTACTCTTGGGGAGCACTACCAGCCCACTGCTGGCCCAAAACGCTCCCTTCATCACCCGTTGGGATTTGAGTAAGCCAGGTGCTTCTTCTACTGGTTTGACCATTCCTATGAAAGCCACCACGGGACAGCAAGTGAGCTATACTTGGACAACCGTACCCGTAGGTACTTCTGGGGCTGGTACCTTTACCAGTTCTGGTCTCATCCTCACAGGCTTGCCTGCTGGTGCCATCATAGACCTGAGCATAGCCCCTACTAATCTCGAATTTATTAGTATGGGTGCAATTAGCGTTGATAGCCGACGCCTGATGGAAATAAGACAATGGGGCGATGTGGCTTGGACCAGTATGGAAAGTGCTTTTAGTGGCTGCTCCAACATGACCCTCACCGCCACCGATGTACCCAACTTGGCAGCCGTGACCAATATGAGTGGGATGTTTGCTAACTGTAGTAGCTTCAACCAAGCCCTGCCGAGTAGTTTTAATACCAGCAAAGTAACCAATATGTCGGGTATGTTTACTGGTTGTACGGCCTATAACCAAGCCCTACCCGCAGGTTTCAATACCGAAGCAGCAACCGATATGAGTTATATGTTTACTGGTTGTACGGCCTTTAACCAGCCCTTGCCCGCTGGTTTTAAGTGTAAGGTAACAACAAATGTTAGTTATATGTTTGCCAATGCTTCGGCTTTCAATCAGAACTTGGCGGGTGTGTTTATCTTTCCAAATGGTGCCATCAACATGGAGGGACTCTTTGATAACTGCGGCCTCGACGTGGTTTATTACACCGCTGTAAAAGCAGATTTTGTCAATAATATTTTAGATAGAAGGGGAACTTTTGGAGGTACTGTTGGCGCCGCTGGAATGAAATTTTGTGCTAACTTATTTGGCCTAAACGGTTCGCTGTCTAACTATGAGACACAGTCGGGTGAAGTAGAATGGGGAGGGTATTTCCTATCTTTCCAAGGCGATGAGCCAAGCTCAGTGTGTGCCGATGGGATAGTCAGTATCGTCGGCAGCAATCCTACTACTTGTGGCGGTACCAATGGCAAAATAGCCTTTGTCACTACAACGCTCACGGGGGCACAAACGCTTTCGTACAAAAAAGATGGCAATGCCACTACTGCCTCCATCAACATCGCCAATACCAGCATAAGCGGAATTGGTCCTACCGTAGTAAGAGGCTTTTTTGAGCTCAGGGGCTTGGGGGAGGGTATTTACTCCGATTTTGCCATTGGCGCTACTACGCCTTTGGGCAGCCAAACGCTGGAAGCCCCTATTTGCTGCCCCAGCGGCAACACCCTGTACGTGAACGCCTCGGTAGCTGGCGGTACGGGCGACGGTAGCACTTGGGGCAACGCCTATGCAAGCCTGAGCAATGCCTTGAGAGTGGCCCACGCCTGCAGTGGCGTCAAAACCATCAAAGTAGCCGCTGGTACGTACAAGCCCACCAGAAAGCCTTTTGACAGTGGTGCAGAAATAACCCTTGATGATTATGGTGATCCTGTAACCAATCGTGATAACACCTTCCACATTCCTGATGGCGTAACGATAGAGGGCGGCTACAATGCCGCTACGGGCAACCGAGATATTACGGCCAACGTGACGACGTTAAGCGGCGACTTCAATGGCGACGATGTGGTTTCGGGCAGTGGTAGTACGCTTTCTATCACAGGCAATACTGAAAATGCCTACCATGTGGTTCTCGCCTCAGCAGCAAGCACAGGAGGCGTAACGATTGATGGCTTTTCTGTCATAGGCGGAAATGCGGATGGTTCTCCTACCATCACAGTGAATGGATATAGCCTTGATCGTAGCAGCGGCGGCGGAATTGTTACCGTTGCTGGCACCAATTCGATTAGCAATAATACCCTTTCAGGAAATAATGCTTTCTCTGGAGGCGGCGGAATTATTACCAGTGTTGGCACCAATTCGATTAGCAATAATACCCTTTCGAGAAATACAGCGAGCAATGGCGGCGGAATTTTTACCTATTTTGACACCAATACAACGCTAAGCAATAATACCCTTTCGGGAAATAATGCGGGAGGCAGCGGCGGCGGAATTTTTACCGGTGAAAGTACCTATACGCTAAGCAATAATACCCTTTCGGGAAATAATGCGAGCAATGGCGGCGGCGGCGGAATTTCTACCTTTAATGGCACCAATACGATTAGCAATAATATCTTTTGGGATAATAAAAAAAATAATAATGCCACAGTTGCAGGGGCAGATTATTATGCAGATGGTACCAATGGTAATACCTTCAAAAACAACTTGTTGCAATTGGCAGTAAGCAATTATACTACAACAGGTAGTGGAAATTATGACCTTGGCACAGCCGCAACCGGCAATCTTTTTGCCCAAAATCCACTTTTTGTCAATGCCGCTGACCTCGCAGGAGCCGATGGCAAACACCGCACGGCAGATGATGGCTTGGCCATACAAGCCAATAGCCCGGCCTTCAATACGGGCTTGCTGGCAGGTGCCCCCACTATTGACATCACAGGTGCCACAAGGGTAGGCAATCCTGATATAGGGGCTTATGAAGTCTTGTGCACTCCCCCCACGGCCTACGCCGTCACGGGCACAGGTGCCTACTGCGCAGGCGGTACAGGCGTAGCCGTTGGTTTGGCTAATTCAGAAACGGGTGTAACGTATCAATTAAAAAACGCAAGCAATGCCAATGTGGGTTCTCCAATCAACGGTACAACGAGTTCGGCCATTAACTTTGGCAACCAAACGGCGGGAACCTACACCGTGGTAGCCACCAAAACAAGCGGCGGCTGCACGGCAAGCATGACGGGGAGTGCGGTGGTAACAGAAAATGCCCTGCCTACCATCAGCACCAGCACCAGCCCTGCTATTTGTGCAGGCGTTAGCTCTTTTACCATTCCGTACACAGGTACTTCCGCTTCGCCTACTACCTATTCCATCTCCGGTACAGGAATCACTACGGTAACCGACGCTGCTTTACCCGCCTCGCCCATCACCGTCAACCTGAGTTCGGGAGCTTCAGGTTCAAGTATTGCTTTTACCCTGACAGTAAAGAACGCCAATGGATGTACTTCTAGCAACGTGATGGGGAGCGTCACGGTCAATACGGTTAGCCTCCAAGCGGGTACAACTACCCCTACCGTCTGCATCGGCCAATCCATCAGCCTCACGGCCAGCTTAGTCAATCCAGACACACCAGGTACACCCAAAACCGCTCCTACCAATCCGGTCGCTGACAGCTACGCTTGGGCGGGGCCAGCGGGGAGTGGCTACACCGACAACATCCAAAATCCGAGTGTTAGCGCTTCCTCCTTAGCCTTCGGCGGGGTCTATAGCGTCACGGTCACCAGCAGTGGTTGCACCGCCTCGGCTACGGCCAGTGTAGCCGTCAATAATAAGCCTACGCTCAATGCTGGCTCTACTACTCCTTCGGTCTGCATTGGCCAATCCATAAGCCTTACTGCTGGTGCTGGCGCCAGTAGCTACTCTTGGGTGGGACCAGTGGGTACTAACTACGCCAGTGATAGCCAAAATCCGAGTGTTACCGCTTCCTCTTTAACCTACAGTGGTATCTACAGTGTCTCGGCCTCTTTCAATGGTTGCACGGCCTCGGCCACTACCAGCATCTCGGTCAAGACTTTGCCTAGCCTTCAGGCGGGTTTTACTTCCCCCTCTACCCTCTGCGTGGGTCAGTCCATCAGCCTTACGGCGGGCTTGGGTACGCCCAACACCGCTGGTACACCTAGCATAATGCCAGGCAATGAGATTCTGGACACCTATGCTTGGGCAGGCCCAGCAGGTAGCAATTTCACCAGCAACAGCCAAAACCCAACGACCATCGCTTCCTCTACTGCCTTTGGCGGTACTTACAGCGTGACGGTTACCAGCAACGGTTGCTCGGCTTCGGCTACGACCAGCCTCAGCGTCAAGCCTCGCCCCAACCTGCTTGCTGGCCCCGCCTCTCCTTCCGTTTGTGTCGGTCAATCCATCAGCCTGACCGCCAGATTGGATGCCCCCGGCACACCCGGAACACCTAGCATAACGACAAGCAATGTCTCCAACGATACTTACTCTTGGGCTGGCCCGAGCAATTTCACGAGCAACAGCCAAAACCCAACGCCTTTTATCGCTTCCTCTACCGCTCTGGGCGGTACTTATAGTGTGACGGTTACTTCCAACGGTTGTTCGGCCTCCGTTACGACGAGTCTGACGGTTATTACCATCCCTTTGGCTAGTATTAGCCCCAATACCACTCAATCCATCTGTCAAGGGCTGCCCCTGAGCCTTCAGGCCGCTGGTGTCGGTCCTTTCGCTTGGACGGGGCCTAATGGCTTTGCCCTTTCTACTGCTACAGCTACGCTCAATACCAATTCCACCGCCAACAGTGGCGTCTATCGCCTCACCGTCGGTTCGGGCAATTGTACCGCTTCTACTTCGGTGAGTGTCAACATCAGCCCGGCAGCGCTTTCTGTTTCGCCTGCTTCGCTCAATGTCTGCTTGGGTCAAGCCATCAACCTGACAGCCAATGCCTCCCCTGCTGCCTCGGCCTTATCTTGGAAAGGACCCGCTGGCTTTAGTAGTAGCGCACAGAGTATTTCTACTTATGCCACCTCTACGGCCAATCTGGGTGTTTATTCTGTGTCGGCTACCATTGGCTCTTGCGTAGTCACCAGTACCGCTGAGGTCAAATCAGGGGCTATTCTCAAGGCGGGCGTCGTGGGCATGCCTTGCGTGGGCGGTACTATCCAGTTTACCGCCTCTGGCATGACTTCCTATACTTGGTCTAGACCTACTAACAACTTTAATTCTACCCTCCAGAATCCGGTTATCCCTAGCTCCACTCTCAACGATGCAGGGATTTACTTCCTCTCGGCTCGCTCGGGTTCTTGTATGGCTTCGGCCTTAGTGCCTGTGTCGTTGTTGGGGCCGGGCATCAATCCTACTTTCTCTGTTTCCCCTTCTTCGGTTACCGCTGGCGCTACCGTGGCACTCAGTGCTGCTTCGGCTACGGGGACTTACTCTTGGAGTGGACCTAATGGCTTTTCGGGCACTACTCGTACCAAGAGCATCCCTAATTTCCAAACGGCTAACAACGGGGTTTATCGCCTTACGGTCACCAATGGCGCTTGTTCGGGTTATACGGAGAAAACCATTTCTATCAACTCCGCTACTCGTTTGGCAGCGGCTGAAAACGAACCGATAGAAATGGAAATCAATGCGTATCCCAACCCGGTTACTCATACCCTTACTGTAGAAGTGCGGCTCAAAGAGCCGGCTTCGCTCAAACTTACGCTGCTCAACCAACTCGGCCAAAGCAGTGGGCAATGGTTACTCAATCAGGAAACAACTCTTCATAAGGCCGAATTGAATCTAAGTTCGATGCAAGCAGGGATTTATTTGCTTCAAGCTCAGACTCCAACCCAACAGGCTTCTAAGCGGATTTTCAAGCTTGAGTAGTGGACACTTCCTGTTGTTGATGCTTATCTAAGTAGCAAACTGTTATCGGTTAATCATAAAATCCTTTTAATCAACAAATTAGTACAGATTTACAGGTTGACAATAACATAAACTAAATGTAAACAAGCTCTTATAACTCTATAACGGAGGTTATTTAACTGGGTAGCTGCCATGCGGCTACTCAGTTTTTTTAACGTGGCGAGGTCCCAATCCTCACCCACGTTAAAATGAGTTTCTTTTTGCAGTGAATAAAAAAAGATAATAGTGGATGATCCAACCGAGGTGCCTTGCGCTTCGGGTGTTTTGTTGGTAGAAGGGTTCACTGCCTTCGGGGTGCTTAACTCCAACAAGTGGCTTGGGTATAAGCTTTACGTTCTCAGCAAGCTCTGGGTATTGTTAGCTCTCGCTCCTCGGTATGAGGCTCTATTCCCAAAAAAAATTCAAAATGAGCGTTCACTTAACAAAATTTTTGATAAAAAAAATACCTGACACCGGGTATTTTTTATCCATTTTTTTACTATATGTTTATGCGGGCTTTTCGACCTGCATTTTCATCTACCAATTACAATTTCACTATGTATAAAAACACCATTTTTTGTTCAAGTTGCTACCGACTTTTGGTCACTAGCATCCCTGTTCCCTAGGTAGGTAAATTTTACTTCTTACCGTATTACCATTTTAAAACCAAACCCCAAAAACAATGCACCAAAACATCACTATCCTACTCCTCGGCACACGACTACTGCCTCCTGATTTGTTGTAATTCCGAATTCACAACTCTTTCATGTTCGTTTTTTACTATTAAAAGGGCGTTTGTAATCTATTAAGCGTACACCTGTACCTATCTACCTGCGAAAACCTCATGATTAATTCTGCCTTGTTAGCTATCAGAATTTAATCAACTAGAAACCTGCAAAAGATAGGCTTCTCGGTTTGTGCTCAAACAACCTCTTAATTCTTAAAAAACAATTCAGCAATCTTTAATTTTTCAACTAAGTACTCATTTGAAACGAAGAGTTTTGTTGTCTGCGGCTTCTGATTGCTATCAAGATTGCTCATTAACGCATTTTGTGTTAAAGTCTTTAAAACCGTATCAATCTAAGAAAATCCGATGAGCAAGTACCACAATTCATACCTAATGAGAATAAACCCCAAAAACCCATTAAATCACTCCTAATTATGTACAACAAACATCTCTACTTCTTATTATGCGTGCTCATGATGCCGCTAGTAAGTTTGGCTCAAGAACGTGAAGAAGATGATTCTGGCCCCACTAAGCGTGCCGAGTGGGATCGCAAGCTCACTCAAGACCCCAAAACTGGGGAGATACCGAGACAGGAATTAGAAAATGCAAGAACTCGTATGAACAGCTGGTTTCGGTTTGTAAAACAATCGAGATTACAAGTAGCTATCCCTAATATTAAATGGACCGAACGTGGCCCTAACAATATAGGCGGACGTACTCGTGCTTTACTCTGGGACCCCAACGATCCTGACAAAAAGAAAGTTTGGGCAGGTGGCGTATCGGGCGGGCTTTGGTATAACAACGACATAACCGATCCCAATTCAAGTTGGAATAAGGTAAATGATTTGTGGGCCAACATTGCCATTAGTTGGATAGCATACGATCCGACTGACACAAAAATACTATATGTAGCTACGGGCGAAAGAGATGGTTCTGAAAAAACCGATAATACAGGGGCGTCTGGTTCTGGAGGAGGTGGGATATGGAAAAGTACTGACGGAGGTACGAAATGGACTCGTTTAGAGTTGACCAATCCCAACTATGCAACCTTAGATAATCAGGCAAGTTGGCGTGAAATCTATAAAGTAATCGTTACGGGCAATGGCGATGTGTTGGCTTTAACATTAGGCGGTATATTTCGCTCAAAAGACAAGGGTGGAAAATGGGATTTCCTTGTTGGTGAGAATGCTCCTGCAAGTGGAACTAACGCTTTCAGGCAGGTATCAGATATGGAATTAGGCTCTGATGGCATCTTATATGTGGCCGAAGGATCGGGAAACCACGAAGCCCGAATTTTGAAATCGACAAGCGATAAAATTGAAGCTTTTACAGCTATTACCCCCCCAGGGTCTTTTGCTAAGGGTCGTGTCGAAATAGCCCTTGCCCCTAGCACCAAAGGCAACGGACAGGTTATTTATGCAGTGTCGGCAACCGGCGGTGTGGCTAAAGCCAATTTCTTCTTAAAAAGTAAAGATGCAGGGGCTACGTGGACACCCATGAAAGTACCTGTTTATATAGCCTTGAATAGTACGGTAGAAACCCCCTTTATGGGCGACCAAGGAGCCTATGACCTAATATTGGGTACACACGATACCAAACCCGATGTGCTGTATGCCGCTGGTGTGGCATATAGTATTAGTACCGATGGTGGCGAATCTTGGCTACCAACAAGGGGATATGGTGCATTGGGAGACTTAATGCACGTTGATAATCATGCCTTTGCGAATCGCCCTGGAAAGCCAGACGAAGCTATTTTTGGAAACGATGGAGGTGTCTATTACGCTCCCGATTGGGCAACCTCTGGCAAGGAATATCCCAAGCTACAAAAACGTAATAATAATTACAACGTAACTCAGTATTTTGCGGTTGACATAGCCCCTGAAAAAAACAGTGGATTAGTGGTGGGTGGCACACAAGATAATGGCTCACACGCTTTATCTTCTGATTACAATACCATTAGTTCAGGAAAAGAGATTAGTTCAGGTGATGGTGGTCTTACTTTTATTGACAAGGTGAATGCTGATGTAGTCATCTCGGCTTATACACACATTGAGCCATTCCTCCATAAAAAAAATGGTACACAGGTTGATTTCGTGATGGAGATAAAACCTTCTTTTGATAAAAAAGGAATGTTCATTAACCCTGCTGATTACGATTCGCCCAATCGTACCTACTATGCTAATTATACCTATGAGGGTGGTTCTACAGATACCTTGGTAGTTCGGTATACGATAGGTACGGACTTTACAACTAAGGTGTCTTATCTAAGGCTTTCTGAAAAAACACCTATCAAAGTATCGTTCCTGAAATTGGGTAAAACAGCTGGTGTTATGTATGTAGGTACCAATGATGGTGAAGTTTACAAAGCCAGTAACATTCCGACCGATGGTAATGCTACCGTATCGCTTACCAAGATTATGAGTCAAGAATCAACAAGCGTAGGTAACGTTTCGTGTATTGATTTTGGCAAAGATGAAAACACCATTATCGTTACCAAATCTAACTACAACATTAAGTCGGTTTTCTGGACAACCAATGGGGGTGGAGAATGGGTTTCTAAAGACGAAACAAGCCACAATTTGCCCAATATCCCTATTCGGTATGCCCTAATCAACCCCAAAGATACCAAACAAGTCATGTTGGCTACCGAGTTGGGTGTGTATTCCACTACCGATATCACGGCTGCCAACCCAGACTGGAAACCTAATAACGAGACATTGGCAAACGTACGTTGTGATATGCTCAAGTACCGTGAGTCAGACGAAACCGTTATTGTAGGTACACACGGGCGTGGTATATTTAGTACACAAATCAATCAGAATAATTGTGCAACTCCTATTACTGCTACCATTGCTGGTACAAAAGAAATCTGTGCTGGCGGCAGCACCAGCCTCACCGCTTCGGGGGGTACTTCTTATTCGTGGTCAGGCACTAACTTTACCAGCACAACTAACCCGGTAAGTATTTCTAATGCGGGTACTTACACCGTCACAGCTACCAGTGGCAACTGTACTGCTTCGGCTACCGTTTCGGTTTCCATCTTGCCAAGTATCACCGTTTCCATTACAGGCAACAAAGAAATTTGTACTGGCGGTAGCGCCAGCCTCACGGCTTCTGGCGGTACTTCTTATTCGTGGTCGGGACCTGGCAGTTTTGCGAGTACTACCAGCGTGGTCAACGTTTTGGCGATAGGCACTTACACCGTCACGGCTACCAGTGGCAACTGTACCGCTTCGGCTACTGTTTCTGTTTCCGTCTTGCCGAGTATTTCAGTAACTATCGCTGGTACAAAAGAAATCTGTGCTGGCGGTAGCACCAGCCTCACCGCTTCGGGGGGTACTTCTTATTCGTGGTCGGGCACTAACTTTACCAGCACGACTAACCCAGTAAGTATCTCTAATGCGGGCACTTATACCGTCACGGCTACTAGTGGCAACTGTACCGCTTCGGCCAGCGTTTCGGTTGCGGCCTTGCCGAGTATTTCAGTAGCTATCGCTGGTACTAAAGAAATCTGCACAGGCGGTAGCACCAGCCTCACCGCTTCGGGAGGTACTTCTTATTCGTGGTCAGGCACTAACTTTACCAGCACGGCTAACCCGGTAAGTATTTCTAATGCGGGTACTTACACCGTCACAGCTACCAGTGGCAACTGTACTGCTTCGGCTACCGTTTCGGTTTCCGTCTTGCCAAGTATTACCGTTTCCATTACAGGCAACAAAGAAATTTGTACTGGCGGTAGCGCCAGCCTCACGGCTTCTGGCGGTACTTCTTATTCGTGGTCGGGACCTGGCAGTTTTGCGAGTACTACCAGCGTGGTCAACGTTTTGGCGATAGGCACTTACACCGTCACGGCTACCAGTGGCAACTGTACCGCTTCGGCTACTGTTTCTGTTTCCGTCTTGCCGAGTATTTCAGTAACTATCGCTGGTACAAAAGAAATCTGTGCTGGCGGTAGCACCAGCCTCACCGCTTCGGGGGGTACTTCTTATTCGTGGTCGGGCACTAACTTTACCAGCACGACTAACCCAGTAAGTATCTCTAATGCGGGCACTTATACCGTCACGGCTACTAGTGGCAACTGTACCGCTTCGGCCAGCGTTTCGGTTGCGGCCTTGCCGAGTATTTCAGTAGCTATCGCTGGTACTAAAGAAATCTGCACAGGCGGTAGCACCAGCCTCACCGCTTCGGGAGGTACTTCTTATTCGTGGTCAGGCACTAACTTTACCAGCACGGCTAACCCGGTAAGTATTTCTAATGCGGGTACTTACACCGTCACAGCTACCAGTGGCAACTGTACTGCTTCGGCTACCGTTTCGGTTTCCGTCTTGCCAAGTATTACCGTTTCCATTACAGGCAACAAAGAAATTTGTACTGGCGGTAGCGCCAGCCTCACGGCTTCTGGCGGTACTTCTTATTCGTGGTCGGGACCTGGCAGTTTTGCGAGTACTACCAGCGTGGTCAACGTTTTGGCGATAGGCACTTACACCGTCACGGCTACCAGTGGCAACTGTACCGCTTCGGCTACTGTTTCTGTTTCCGTCTTGCCGAGTATTTCAGTAACTATCGCTGGTACAAAAGAAATCTGTGCTGGCGGTAGCACCAGCCTCACCGCTTCGGGGGGTACTTCTTATTCGTGGTCGGGCACTAACTTTACCAGCACGACTAACCCAGTAAGTATCTCTAATGCGGGCACTTATACCGTCACGGCTACTAGTGGCAACTGTACCGCTTCGGCCAGCGTTTCGGTTGCGGCCTTGCCGAGTATTTCAGTAGCTATCGCTGGTACTAAAGAAATCTGCACAGGCGGTAGCACCAGCCTCACCGCTTCGGGAGGTACTTCTTATTCGTGGTCAGGCACTAACTTTACCAGCACGGCTAACCCGGTAAGTATTTCTAATGCGGGTACTTACACCGTCACAGCTACCAGTGGCAACTGTACTGCTTCGGCTACCGTTTCGGTTTCCGTCTTGCCAAGTATTACCGTTTCCATTACAGGCAACAAAGAAATTTGTACTGGCGGTAGCGCCAGCCTCACGGCTTCTGGCGGTACTTCTTATTCGTGGTCGGGACCTGGCAGTTTTGCGAGTACTACCAGCGTGGTCAACGTTTTGGCGGTAGGCACTTACACCGTCACGGCTACCAGTGGCAACTGTACCGCTTCGGCTACTGTTTCTGTTTCCGTCTTGCCGAGTATTTCAGTAACTATCGCTGGTACTAAAGAAATCTGTGCAGGAGGTAGCACCAGCCTCGCCGCTTCGGGGGGTACTTCTTATTCGTGGTCGGGTACTAACTTTACCAGCACGGCTAACCCGGTAAGTATTTCTAATGCGGGTACTTACACCGTCACAGCTACCAGTGGTAACTGCACCGCTTCGGCTAGTATTTCGGTTGCGGTCTTGCCGAGTATCAGCGTTTCTGTTACAGGTACTAGAGAAATCTGTGCAGGAGGTAGCACCAGCCTCACCGCTTCGGGGGGTACTTCTTATTCGTGGTCAGGCACTAACTTTACCAGCACGGCTAACCCGGTAAGTATTTCTAATGCGGGTACTTACACCGTTACAGCTACTAGTGGCAACTGTACCGCTTCGGCTACCGTTTCGGTTGCGGTCTTGCCAAGTATCAGCGTTTCTGTTACAGGTACTAAAGAAATCTGCACAGGCGGTAGTACCAGCCTAACCGCTTCGGGAGGTACTTCTTATTCGTGGTCAGGCACTAACTTTACCAGCACGGCTAACCCGGTAAGTATTTCTAATGCGGGTACTTACACCGTCACGGCCACCAGTGGCAATTGTACCGCTTCTACTACCTTTTCGGTTTCTGTCTTGCCAAGTATCAGCGTTTCTGTTACAGGTACTAGAGAAATCTGTGCAGGAGGTAGCACCAGCCTCACCGCTTCGGGGGGCACTTCTTATTCGTGGTCGGGCACTAACTTTACCAGCACGACTAACCCAGTAAGTATCTCTAATGCGGGCACTTATACCGTCACGGCTACTAGTGGCAACTGTACCGCTTCGGCTACCGTTTCGGTTGCGGTCTTGCCAAGTATCAGTGTGGCTGCAACAAGTAATAGCCCTGTCACAGTGGGTAATAGCATCCAATTGTCTGCTTCTGGAGGCTCACTTTTTGCTTGGTCGGGTCCTGCCAACTTTACCAGTACCGCTCAAAACCCAACTCTCGCTAATGCTAGTGTAGCATTAGCAGGCATTTATACCGTCAAGGCCACATCATCGCTTGGATGCACGGCTACTGCCACTACTTTAGTTGCGGTACAAAGTGTTACTAAGGCTCGCTCTGGTTTGGCTGATTTGAATTTAGTACTTGACGTAAACAATGTAACACCTTCGGTAGGCAACGAGATCCGTTTGGCTGTGTTAGTTCAAAACAGTGGTCCTGATCTTGCTCGCAATGTGGTTGCAAAAATCAAATTGCCACAAGGTCTTGCCTTTGCTACTAATTCCAATGTTGCGATCAACGACCAAATCGCCCGTGTGTCGTTCCCGAGTATTACCTCGGGTACCTATCAATTGGCCTATATTAATTTAAAAGTTACCAGTGCGAAGTACCAAACCATCCAAGCTGAAGTAGAAGATTCAGACCAAAACGACCCTGATTCTAACCCTAACAATGGCATTGGTAATGGTGAAGATGACCAGGCTTCGTTCTTAGTAAAAGTACAAGGTGCCAATGATACTACGCCTGATAACCCAATATCGGATAATCCTATCCTTACGCCAAAATCAGGTTCTGCCGATTTGAGTTTGTTATTAGATGTGAATAACCGTACTCCCAAAGTAGGTTCTGAAGTACAAGTCGCCGTTTATGTTAAAAATGATGGCCCTGACGCCAGTACAAACGCCATTATCAAAATCAATTTACCAGAAGGTTTTACTTTTACTTCTGGCAATGGATTTACTGTCAACGGGCGAACTGTAATCCGAAAGATTAATAGAATTGCAACTGGTCAGTTTGAACTATCATTCTTCAAAGTCCGTGTTGATGCCGCCAATGCTAGTAAGGTTGTTGTATCAGCAGAAGTGGCAGATGCAGACCAAAATGACCCTGATTCTACCCCTGGTAATGGCATAGCCAACACAGAAGACGACCGTGCCGCTGTTGATCTATCAATCCAGCCAAGTGGCTCAAGAATGGGCGATGAGAGCATTACCGAAAGCCTTATCGTGTATCCTAACCCAACCAAAGGTTTATTAGAGGTTCAAGTTGTCCTTGAAGAGCCAGCAACAGTTGAGTTATACCTGACTGATATTTCAGGTATAACCGTTGTCAAACAAACCCTTGATACCGTACAAAAACAACATAAAACGGTACTTGATTTATCAAACCAAATTCAAGGTGTGTATTTACTTAGTGCGGTTTCTAACAAAACACAACTTTCGAAGAGAATTATTCGAATCGAGTAATCAGTAAATAATGAACCCTCAGTGAGTTGATGAAAGCAGAGCCGATTGAAAGATTAGTTCTGTTTTCATCAACTCACTATTTTTAGGAAGCCGTAACTCTGTAAAGACTAGTCAGTTCAACTCGTTATTTTTTGATATTTTTCTTGTGAAATTGTATCAAACCTTATCTGTTCGCCCTAAGAGATGTTTTTAACGTGGTGACTTTATCTAAAAACACACGAAAGGTTATCTTGATGGTTCGCTTTTTACTTGGTTTTCTCTCAGTTTTTTAACAAATTTGTCTTCAATTTCACCTTTCTCTTCAAAAAATCATACTTATTCTTTACAGAGTAATATTTTAAAAAATATTGTTTGACAATCAATTAGAAAAAACGTTATTTTGCGGCGTTTTCTAATCAAAACAACTTATCACAATGTCAGAAATTGCAGCCAAAGTAAAGGCTATCATCATTGAAAAATTGGGCGTTGAAGAATCAGAAGTA
The DNA here is from genome assembly GCA_046329195.1 of Spirosomataceae bacterium. GTDB lineage: Bacteria > Bacteroidota > Bacteroidia > Cytophagales > Spirosomataceae > JAXLVB01. The sequence continues at coordinate 306,260 of JAXLVB010000003.1, forward strand.
ACGCCCGAAGCAAGCTTTACAAACGACTTGGGTGCCGACTCACTCGACACCGTAGAGCTTATCATGGAATTTGAGAAAGAATTTAACATCTCTATCCCTGATGACCAAGCCGAAAATATCGGTACAGTAGGTCAGGCTATCTCTTATTTAGAAGAGAACGTAAAATAATCGCTTAGCGACTTTACTTTTACTTTATTGGGAATGTGTCAATTTGAACATATCACACCTCGTTGGGCTTGATGCTTCAGATTGACACATTTTTTGTTTCCTCTCATCAACACTTGTCGTTATTCGTTGTGGGTTTGAATCGGTCATTGTCTTGATTCACAACCAATAACCAGTAACCAATAACGAGACTTATGCAATTAAAAAGAGTTGTTGTCACCGGATTAGGGGCACTTACCCCCATCGGAAACACCGTTCAAGACTACTGGAACGGCCTAATCAATGGCGTTAGCGGTGCGGCCATCATCACTCGCTTCGATGCCAGCAAGTTTCGTACTCAGTTCGGATGCGAAGTCAAAGGCGTTGATATGAACGACTATATCCCCCGCCAGGAAGCTCGCCGGATGGACTTGTTCACACAGTTTGGCGTCATTGTAGCCGACGAGGCCATCAAAGACGCAGGTCTTGACCTTGACACCATCAATAAAGACCGAGTTGGCGTTATTTTGGGTTCGGGGATTGGGGGCTTAAAAACCTTTCAAGACGAAGTCATCAACTTTGCCAATGGCGACGGAACGCCTCGTTTTAATCCCTTTTTTATCCCTAAAATGATTGCTGATAGTTCGTCCGGAATTATCTCCATCAAATACGGGTTCAGGGGACCTAACTTCGTTACGGTATCGGCTTGTAGTTCGTCGGCCAATGCCATCATTGATGCGTTTAATTACATCCGTCTTGGGCGCATGAGTGTGTGCGTAACAGGTGGCTCCGAAGCTGCCATCACCCAAGCAGGTATCGGTGGTTTTAATGCCCTCAAAGCTCTTTCGGAGCGTAACAGCGACCCCGCTACGGCATCTCGCCCTTACGACAAAGACCGTGACGGTTTTGTACTTGGCGAAGGCGGTGGTGCACTCATTCTTGAAGACTACGAGCACGCCAAAGCCCGTGGAGCCAAGATCTACTGCGAGCTAATCGGTGGCGGGATGTCGTCGGATGCGTATCACGTAACGGCCCCTCACCCAGACGGTTACGGGGCGTACTTAGGGATGAAAGATGCGCTCCACGACGCAGGTATTCAACCCAACGAAGTTGATTACATCAATACACACGGTACGTCAACGCCCATCGGCGACCCACAAGAAATCAAGGCCATTGAGCAGTTGTTTGGTGATCATGCCTATAACATGAATATCAGCTCTACTAAATCCATGACAGGACACTTGCTGGGAGGAGCCGGAGCTATCGAAGCCGTAGCTGCCATTTTGGCTATTCAACACCAGATTGTGCCTCCTACTATCAATCACTTTACCGACGACCCCGACATTAATCCACGCCTCAACTTGACCTTTAACAAGGCTCAAACCCGGAAGGTAACGATTTCGATGAGTAATGTGTTTGGATTTGGTGGTCACAATACATCGCTGATTTTCAAAAAGTTTGAGGACTAATGCTTGCCTTCAGCCTTTTGTTGCACACCTATAACGATTAACTTTTGCTATTCACGTGAGTTCGGTTTTTGAGCCGTTGACCAATTTGTTTAGGCGTTCTTCCGAAAAAGACCGCAAACTCAAACAAGCCGTTGAGATGATGCTGGGTACTAAACCTGGCAATCTGAACGTCTATCGCTTGGCTTTTATGCATACCTCCGCCTCGAAGGGTACAAACCACAACGGTTTTCGTGACTCGAACGAGCGGTTGGAGTATTTGGGCGATGCCGTGTTGGGGATGGTGGTAGCCGAGTACCTGTTCAAGAAGTTTCCCTACAAAGACGAAGGGTTTCTGACAGAGATTCGCTCTCGGATTGTCAACCGTGAATCGCTCAATCAAGTAGCTCGCAAAATCGGCGTGGACAAACTCATTGAGTTTGATGCCAATCGTCGTACCGTCTTGTCTCGGACCTCGATGTACGGCGATGCGCTTGAGGCATTTGTAGGGGCTGTTTATCTGGACAAAGGCTTTGAGTTTACTCGAAAATTCATCCTCAAACGCCTCATTTCCAATCACTTTGATCTTGACAGTGTAGTTCAATCTAATACCAATTTCAAGAGTTTGATTATTGAATGGGCACAGCGAGAGGGCAAAGAAGTGCGCTTTGAAGTAACAGAGCAAGGCAATATGCACAACAAAGAATTCACGGCGAGTTTAATGGTGAACGACGAACTACTAACCGTAGGCAATGGCTTCAGTAAGAAAAAAGCCGAACAGTCTGCCTCCGAAAAGGCTTGCGAAGTATTAGAACTAAAATAACCCTACATAACCCATGGCAATCCAGTATTTAGGCATAGACGTTGGCGGTACAAACGTCAAAATGGGCGTTGTTGACGCAAAAACAGGTCACATTTCTAACTTTTATAGCCACGATACCGTAAGCTGGCGCCAGTCGGGGCATTTTGCCGAACGCTTGGGCGATGCCATTGCGGTGCAGTTGAACGACAACAAACACATCAAAAAGGTGGGTATTGGCGTTCCCGGTACGTTGAGCCGTGACCGCAGTAGCTTGGCCGAAATCACGGCTATTCCCGAAATCAATGGGTTAGCACTGAAGCCTATTTTGGAAGAACGTTTTCAAGGTGTAAAGTTTTTCCTGGAAAACGACGCCAATGCGGCTGCCTTAGGTGAGTTTTACTTTGGCAAAGAGAAAATTGACGAAAACTATATTTTCATCACCCTCGGAACGGGTGTAGGCGGAGCGGCCATCATCAACCGCAAGGTGTTTTTGGGCGGCGACGGTAACGCCATGGAGCCGGGTCACGTCCCTTCACGCAACGGCAAGGTATTGGAGCGCAACATCGGTAAAAACGAGCTGCTCGACATGGCCAACGACATGCGTAGAACCTTCACTGGCGAAACACAACTCCCTGCCGATGGTACCATCTCAACTACTGGTTTAGTAGCAGCAGCAGCCGAAGCGGATGAACTTGCCCTGAAAATCTTTGAAAATGTAGGCGAAATGTTAGGCGAAGCCTTGGTTAGCCTTATCCGAATTTTGGATATCAAGCTTATCTTGATTGGGGGCGGACTGTCGGCATCTTTTGACTACATCATGCCTGCTGTCATGAAGAAACTCAATTATTGGCTCACCCCTTATTACCTTGAAAATCTGACCATTACCAGAGCCACCTTAGGCAACGATGCCGGCCTGCAAGGTGCTGCCTCGTTGTGCTTTGACATCGCCGATGGCGTGGGCGACGGGGAGGTATAACTGTACGGAAGTGTTGGGAATTTGAAAATAAGACATTTATAAGTAAATTTTCAAATTCCCAAATTCAGCAATTTTCAAATTACTTTTCCTACTGACAATCCACATCCACGACCACACTCACCCCTTTAAACTTCTTGTCGGTGACAAGCCAATCTACCTGCTCTTGCACGTACGGTTTGAGGGCTTTGAAGTTGAGCGAACGCTCCAGCTTGAGCATGATGTCAAACAAAAACAGATTCCGAATACGCTCTACCAAAGGCTTTTCGGGGCCAATCACTCGGCTTTTGTCTAAGCTTACAGCCAGTTTTTCGGCTAGAGCCTGAGCGGCTTGCTGTGCTATGGGTTGCTCGATATGCTTGACGGTCAACTGGATAAGCCGAGTAAAAGGTGGGTAATGAAACTCTTCTCGCTCTTTGATTTCGTCCAAAAACAGTTCGTCATAGCTGTTTCGTAGTACTTTTTGCAAGATGGGCTGTGCAGGATTAGAGGTTTGAATCAGTACCTTCCCCACCCGATTGCGTCGGCCTGCTCGCCCACTTACTTGTGTAAGCAACTGAAACGACCGCTCCGCCGACCTGAAGTCAGGAAAATGAATCATGCGGTCCACGTCGAAAATGCCGACCAAGCTCACATTGTCAAAATCAAGCCCTTTTGAGACCATCTGTGTGCCGACTAAGATGTCAGTTTCGCCTTGCTCAAATTCGCTGATGATGGTCTGAAAAGCTGTTTTGGAACGAGTGGTATCTAAGTCCATACGTTGCACACGGGCTTGTGGAAACAAGAGTTTTAGCTCGTCTTCAATCTTTTCGGTGCCATAGCCAACGCTTCGGAGTTTTGTGCCGCCGCACGCAGGGCAATGACGAGTAATGGACTCTTTGTGGCCACAATAATGACAGCGCAATTCGGCATCGCCGTAGTGATAGGTTAGGCTCACATCGCAAGAGTCACACTTAGCAATCCAGGTACAGTCTTCACACTGCAAATACGGCGAATATCCTCGGCGGTTTTGAAAAAGAATGGTCTGTTCTTTTCGTTCTAAGTTTTCATGGATTTGCCCCAACATCACCGACGAGAAATCGCCCCTCATGCGCTTTTGTTTACGTTCTGTCTTGATATCAATCAGTTCAATATCAGGCAATTGAGCATCACCGAAACGTTTGGTGAGTTTCACTAATCCATAGCGACCTTGGGTGGCATGATAATAACTCTCTATGGAAGGCGTGGCCGAGCCTAACAAGACTTTGGCTCGTTGCTTTTGGGCAATGACCAAGGCCACATCACGGGCATGATAGCGAGGTGCAGGGTCAAACTGTTTGTAGGACGTTTCGTGCTCTTCGTCCACAATGATAAGTCCGAGGTTATCAAAGGGCAAGAAAATAGCAGACCGTACCCCTACCACAAACTGGAATTTACCCGACTGAATCCCTTTCCAGACCTCGACTCGCTCGTTGTCCGAAAACTTGGAGTGATAAATACCTACTTTGTCGCCGAAAGTCTTTTTGAGGCGCACCAAAATTTGCGTAGTCAAGGCAATTTCTGGAAGTAAATACAATACCTGAGAACCACTTTCGAGGGCATGACGAATCAGGTGAATATAGACCTCGGTTTTGCCGCTTCCGGTAATGCCATGCAAAAGGGTAATATCTTTTTGACCAAACGATTCTAAAATCTCTCTGTAGGCTTGCTGTTGGGCATCTGTCAAGACTGGCAAGGCATCTGGATTGGGGCTTTCGAGGTCGGCAAACCGACTCACCACTACGTCATACACCTCAAAAACGCCCTTTTTTATCAAGGTATTCAGAGCACTGTCCGAAAGTTCTGATTTAGATATCTTGGTCTTATCTAAGCCGTTCCGATTGGTGCTGGGTGCTCTCAATACGGGTACGTCTCGGAGGTAAGCCAGCACAATATCCTGTTGTTTTGGTTGTTTTTCTAATTCGCCAAGGAGGGGTTTTAGGTGCTCTGGGTCTTCAAAAAACGGCGTGAGACGAATCTTACGGAGTACTTTTGGCTTGTATTTGTCTTTGACCTCTTCGTAGATAATCACCGCTCGCTTACTAATTAGCGACTTAATGAGGTGATACACATTCTTGACGTCGGCCAAGCGAGCGAGTTCGTCGTAAGTAACGGACTGTTGTTTTTGAAGCTCTTCTACAATGCTTTTTTCCTTGTCGGTCAGCAGGTCTGTGTATTCAAAGTCAGGATTAAACTGTACTCTCGACTGGCTCGAAATCTTGAGCCCCGACGGAAGTCCTATGTTCATGACTTCGCCTACACAACACATGTAGTACTCGGCCATCCATTCAAACAACTCCAATTGATAGCGGGTAACGATAGGGCTGTCGTCGAGTGATTCTAAGATGTACTTGGCTTGATATTTGGCAGGTGGTGAGTGGTGCAGGCGAGCCACAAGGGCCGTCAATACCTTGGTTTTGCCGAATTGTACAATGACCCGAGAACCAACCTGAAGTACGCCAGTAAGCTCACGAGGAACTCGGTATGTAAAGTACTTAGGCACCGGCACGGGCAAAATCACGTCGGCAAACTGGGTCTGTTCTTCGTGGGGGTCGTAGGCTTGCATAGGGGCAAGATAGGAACTATTTTTCGATGAACGCATTGGTGAGGGCATAAAATCCTACTACCGCATAGCCTTCATGCGTTAAACGCATATCTCGTCCAACAAATTCCTTGTAGGAGAATCTAACGGAAGGAAGTTCTCTTAATTCATGCTTTGCCGAAGGGCTTTGCGGGCGAGCCGGCGATGAATTCGCTCCGGGTCTGACCAGCGAATGGCCTCTATCCAAGTTCTGTATTCGGTGCGGAGTTGACGGGCTTTTTGGATTGTAATCCCTTGCTCTATCCTATACTGATGCAGCTCTTCGCTCGGAATCCAAGCCTTTTGGCGGTACGGTTGGCAGTCGAAGCGTTGCATTTGGTTTTCGCAAACAAAGGCATCAAACCCTCTACGGGCTTGGCCGTGTACTTCTAACATCGCCATACACCATGCGGCATATCGCTGGCCTATTTGCTCTTGGCTTAACCATTCGTTTTCTGGCTCAAAAAACATATAAGGAGGTGTGAGTATTTCTCAAATCACAAAACCAAACGCAGTACAACCTACCCGCTGGGGTAAACTGCACTGAGTTTGATTGTCTGAAATGAAAAACTGTTTTTGGGTAATTGGGGTACTTGTATGCTTATGACGAGCTGTTATTAATAAGGTCACAACATGTTGATGAAAATATATTTTTTATCCAACAAAAAAGCCTTACCACAAAGTGATAAGGCTTTCTACTCTCCAACGTTCCACTACTTTATGAAAAACTCTAATTTAAGAAAGAACCGAGACGTTAGGCAAGAGAAAACTTACGTTACTCTTGATCAAGCGTTCTTTGATTAACGACCACCGCCACGGCGTCCACCGCCCATTCCACCACCTTGCTGGCCACCCTGTTGGTTTTGCCCGCCATTGTCTTCTTCTTTCTTCTGGTCGTCGTTATTTACCGACTTCTTCTTCTTACCAAACAAACTGAAGTTTTCGTCGAAGCTCATTTTACCGATGCGGTAATTGAAACTAATTCTAAACCCTCGGTTGTACATGTAGTTTACACTATTCTGGATAAACGTAGAAGTCACAAATTCATTTTTCATCTTGAAGGCTTCAGCAAGGAAGTTCTCGGCACCAAAGCCGATACTTCCACGCTTGTTTTTGAAGTCCTTCTTAATACCCATGCTATACATTCCAAAGCCGCCTTGCGAACCTTGCAATTGGATTTGCTTCGAGCGTAAAAATCCAAATCCTTGAATACCCCAACCATTACCCAAATTCATATTGGTAAAGAATCGGTAATTAATCACCCAACCGGAGTTACTTGTGTTGAGGCTGGCGGTTGGGCTATTGTTAGTTAAGAATAAGTGAGTGATGTCGGCACCACCACCTACTGACCACTTGGAGGTAATGTTAATGTTTCCAAAAACGTTCAATCCGTAGGCTTCTTCTTTACCAATGTTAGCATACGTAGTAGTGATTACACCCTTGTCGTCGGTAGTACGGACACTCGTGATGGAGTTGTCGGTACGACGACCAAACACCGATAGATTCAGATACGTTTTCTTGAAGAAGGTGCTCAGCGCCATTTCGACGTTATCGGTCAACTCAGGATTCAAGTAAGGGTTACCATACGAGATGTTCTGAGGGTTAGCAGCGTTAACGTTCGGGTTCAAGAACTGTACCGATGGGCGTTGCAAACGGCGGTTGTAAGCCCATTTGATGGTACGACCTCCTTTCAAATTTTTAGAAATATTAATACTAGGCACTAAGTTACCGTAGTTGGGTAGGGTAATCTTCTTGTCTCCTCCAAAATTAGCATCAATAAACGTATATTCATAACGAGTACCTACTTTAAAGGTCCATTTGTTACTAGTTTGTTGGGTAAATGATACATAACCCGACGATACGTTTTGGCTGTAATTCAGTGTATTGCCAGGCTGGGCTGGGTTGGGCAAAAACTCGCCTGTAGCTCCTTGAGCCACCAGATAGCTGTAATCGCTGGCTACTTGGCGGAAGATTCCTTTTCCACCGAATTCGAGCATCTGTGTTTTCAACAAAGGCGTTTGATAGTCAGCCTGAACGGTGATTTCTTGATTGTAGCTTTCGTTATCGTTTTTCTGACGACCCGTAATAGCATCACTAGCGCCAAACAAATCGGCTACGTAGTTGTTGGTGCGGTTATTACGGCTATACTGAGTGGAGAAGCTCAACTCTTGGTCGGGCTTAGCCATTTTCCGAGTATAGTCAATATTAAAGTCGTAGGTATTTGAATAATCCTTGGTATCTACCGCACGGCGGGCTGACGGAGTAGAGGTACCGTTTTGGATAATCTGCGTGATGAGGTCCTGGGTGTTACGGTTGTTACGACCGCCGTAGCGGAAGGTAGCCGAAAGCGAGTTGTTGGCATCAATATCGTAATCCCAACTGAGACGATAGTTACCAAAGAACCCCTTGTTTTGTGAATTGGCTGTTTGTACTGTAGTTAAGTTATTGAGAAGGTTCACTTGTGTGTTCTCAAAACAACCTGGTGTATTGTAAATTAAGCGGCCAAAACCACCCAACGAAAAGCCCATTTTGCCTTGACGCAAGTTTCCGTTTAAGCCCATGTTTGCGCCACGGTTACCCACGCTCAAGTCGGTAGTCATGGTTAAGCCTTGCAGGGTGTTTTTCTTAGTGATGATATTAATGATGCCCGCAGAGCCTTCGGCATCGTATTTGGCCGATGGCGAAGTGATTACTTCTACCGACTTAATCATATCGGAGGGTAGTTGCTTCAAGGCATCAGCTACGCTACTGGCTACAATGGTAGAAGGTTTGTTGTTGATAAGTACCCGAACGTTTTGGCTACCACGAAGCGATACGTTACCGTCAAGATCCACCGAGAGCATCGGTACTTTACGAAGCACGTCGGTAGCATCACCTCCTTTGTTAGTAATGTCTTTTTCGGCGTTATAGACTGTTCTATCTACTTTGTCTTCGATGATAGCTGCTTGACCTACTACGTTGACTTCTTTCAACATCTTAACGTCGGGTTGCATCCATACGTTACCTAAGTTAAGGTCTGTCCCTTTTTTCTCAACCTTGATGTTATCAATGGTCTTGGAGCGCATGCCCAAAAAATTGATGCGTAGTTCATATTCGCCAGCAGCAATACCTTTGAGTTGGAACTTGCCCTTCTCGTCGGCCATAGCGCCATCTACGATTTTGTTGGTCTTTTTGCTCCACAAGGCTACATTGGCAAACTCTACTGGTTTGCTAGTAGTCGAATCCATCAATAGTCCGCTAATCTTGCCACTACCACGAGGCTCTTCGTCTTGGGGTTGCTGGGGCATTTGGTTCATCCGATCGCCTCCATTGCGGCTTCCTCCGAATCCACCAGGCCCTCCCATTGGAAACTGAGCCCAAGCAACCGTTGAAGTGCAAATAACTAAAAGTGTGTAAAAAATCTTATTCATTTTATTGAGTTGTGTAATTGCCTGCTGAGCAGCGGTAGCGCTGTAAAAAACACTTCAAATTTCGTTTAAAAGACACACTTTTGACGCTTTTTGTTGCACTAAGATTAGCTTTTGAGGTAGTTTTTCGACCAAGAACAAGATTTTGGCTACGAAGTTATTGTTTTTGCATTTTTTTAATGTAGGGTATTTTAATCAAAAGAATTGTTCGTGTTTATATGAACAAAATTACATTTTTGAGGATGACTATTTTATTGATTATTAGTTGTTTATGGGTTTGAATATTGGAGAAGATTTTTTCGTTGAAATTTCATCTTTTTAATAGTAGGCGTAATAAATTATGACCGTAGGTCTGACTTGCAAACGATGTAACTCGGCTATACATGCGTGTCAATCCACAGTAGCGGATTGTATTCTGCCAGACCTTATTTAAAAGTAATTTTACTTTAATCGAAAGCCATAAGTAAATAGTTTGGCACTACAACAAAACAAAGGCGTAGGGATGTACAACCTACGCCTTTGTCTTTATAGATAAACGACCAATAAGAAAACATATCTACGGCATCATTTCCACAACTTTTCAATTTGTTCTAAGGTCAACCCTTTGGTTTCGGGAACAAGCTTTTTGGCGAAAATCAAGCCCAATAGCACAACACTCATGTAGATAAAGAAAATACCGCCATTGTCGCCAAGGCCTGTTGCAGCCAAGCGAGGGAACGAAAAGGCTACCCAAAAGTCAAAAAACCAGTGATTGAAACTACCCATACTGGTAGCAAAGCCCCTGATTTTGAGTGGATAAATCTCCGAAATCAACAACCAGCCCAGTGGTCCTAAACTGATGGCAAAGAAAATAATGTAGGTGTAAGTACCCCCAACCAGCATGATTTTCTGTAGGTCTGGGCTCAGGGAGTCTTTCATCAAAAATGCCAAGCCTACGGTTGCCAAGCACACGGCTGTACCTATCAAACCCGTATAAAGTACAGGTTTACGCCCCCATTTATCCAAAAAAGGCATGGCTATAATAGTGGCCAGCGAATTAACTACCCCCACACCTACGGTAGCAAGTGTAGCAGTTGATGTATCAAAAAGTTTTTTGAAAATATCGGTAGAGTAATAAATGATGGCGTTGATGCCCGAAAACTGTTGGATACAAAAAATACCTATTCCGATTAGCAAAGGGATACGGAATCGGGCAGAAAAAAATAAACCCCAATTGCCCTGCCCAGATTTCTCAGACTGCATGAGCTGCTGGGTTTCAGCAAATTCGACTTGGGCTTGCTCGGGGGTGCGAAGCAGCTCTAATACCTTGATAGCTTCGGGGCCTCTACCTTTGGCAATGAGCCAACGGGGGCTTTCGGGTACAAATAACATACCGATAAACAAAATAGCTGCTGGTATAAACCCTGCCCAAAACATAGAACGCCACCCATCGGGGTCACTTTCAAAAAAATAACCAACTACATAAGACAAAAGAATACCCAACGTAATGGCTAACTGAAAGAATGTAACCAAGGTACCTCGGCTTTCTTTAGGTGCTAATTCGGCAATGTAAAGGGGTACAGTGGAGGCAACAATACCGATGGCTAAGCCCAACAGTAAGCGCCCACCAATAAGAACCGTTACGGTTGGGGCAACTGCTACGATAATTGACCCCAATACAAAAACCAATGAGGCAATAATGTTGATTTTCTTACGCCCGAGTCTGTCGGTGAGTGGGCCACTTACAAAAGGCCCAACCATGCCACCAGCAAGCACGGCGCTCACTACCCAGCTTTCGAGGTCGGGCGTGATGTTAAAAGCTGGACGTAACGTAGGTAAAGCTACATTGATGATGCCGGTGTCGAAACCAAAGAGTAAGCCACCCGTAGCGGCAATGGCGGCAATCAAATAAAGTAGTAGTGTTTTGGACATCGTGGTGAGGTGAGTATGGGTTAAGTTTCGCCTCAAATGTGAATCTTTTTTTTGGCTCTTACAAACAAAGACACTAAAAACGATTCGATATAGAATCTAGGTTGTTTAAGTGTCAAAAAGACGCTTTTTTCTTGAAGCTTTCTTAGAAAGTAAATCCTGATGGATGTGATGTGAAAACTACTGAAACGATAGTTTAACGATACTAACAAAAAAGATAAATTTTCTAATAAAATTATTTTTTATTTCTTAATTTTATGAATATTGCGAATAATATTCTTCAAACTTTCACTAACACCAAATTTCGTAAATCAAATTCAACATCTTATGAGAAAATCTCTACTTTCATTTGCTTGCCTGTTTCTTGTTGCGATAGGGCACGTATTTGCTCAAAATAGGCAAATCTCTGGCCAAGTTAAGGAGGCCTCCAGTGGTGCTCCTGTTCCGGGGGTAAGTATTCAAATCAAAGGAACTACCCGGGGCGTTGCCACTAATGCAAACGGCGAGTACACCATAGCCGTTAACGATGGTACTTACGATTTAATTTTTTCGTTTGTAGGTTACGCTACAGTTACGAAATCGGTAACCGTAAGTGGGGCCAATGTAAAACTGGACATATCTTTGGCCGACGACACGAAAGGACTCGATGAGGTAGTTATTACAGGTAGCCGTGCTTCTCAGCGTTCGGTTGTAGATTCACCACTCCCGATTGATATTTTATCAGCTACCGAACTCAAAACCACTGGACAACCTACCTTCGACAAGGCGTTACAATATCGGGTGCCTTCATTCAACACGGTAAACACCCCTGTGAATGATGCGACTACCTTGTTAGACCCTTGGGAGATTCGTAACATGGGACCAAGCCGCACGTTGATTTTGATTAACGGCAAGCGCAAAAACCTCAGCTCGTTGCTGTATGTACAATTCTCGCCGGGTCGGGGCGAAACGGGCGTTGACTTATCGGCCATTCCACAACAAGCCATCAAACGTGTCGAAATTCTTCGAGATGGTGCTTCTGCTCAGTATGGTTCTGATGCCATTGCTGGGGTATTGAACATCATCTTAAAAGATAAGTATGATTACACTTCTATCAATCTAAACACAGGTATTACCTCGAAAGGTGACGGCGGCTTGACAAACTTCTCGTTGAACGGCGGCAGCAACCTTAGCGGAAAAGGATTTGTTAATTATACCGTTGATTTCCTACAGCAAAATAGCGCTGTACGCTCGGGAACGGTGCATTTGCCTACCGAAATTGCCACTTTTGGGGGTGATGCTGCCTCTAATGCGCTCATCACAGCTTATTTGAAAGACTATCCTACAGCCAATAACATTAATGGCACGGGTGAAACTACCGCCGGACGGTTTTTGATTAACGGAGGCGTTTCGCTTGGTGAAAAGAGTGAATTGTATGGAAATGCTGCCTTGGTCGTAAAACGAGTAGCGAGCTTTGCGAACTTCCGTACGCCATACTGGCGCCAAGATCGAGGTTTGCTCCACCAAGCTACTGATAATGGAGGCAAAAACTACCTTACCCAAGCTACGTTGGCCTTTCCTAAAGAAGATAACGTGGATTTGTACAAGGGTTACATTGGGTATGTACCTACCTTTGAAGGTGATTTGATAGACTACAACGCTACGTTGGGCGCTAAGGGCGAAACTAATGGATGGAAGCACGATGTTAGCTTAACAACAGGCTTCAACTCGCAAACCTATACAGTAGATAACACAGTGAACCGTACCCTTGGTAAGTCAAGCCCTACTCGCTTTAAACCAGGTGGATACCAGTTTGGCCATATTGTCGGAAACATTGACGTATCTAAACAAGTAAGCGAAAAATTCAGTGTGGCCTTGGGTATGGAAGCTCGCTCTGAAAAATACACCATCATTGCGGGCGACGATGCTTCATACGAAGGTGAAGGCTCTAACTCGTTTCCGGGTATTAACAAACTCAATGCAGGTACCAATCAACGTTTCAACATCGGGGGATACTTAGACTTAAGCTACGATGTAACCGACGACTTTTTGGTAAATGGAACGTTCAGAACAGAAAAATATAGCGACTTTGGAAATGCCAACGTATGGAAGTTTTCTACTCGTTACAAACTTGCTAACGATGTGGCCGTTATTAGAGCTTCTGCTTCATCAGGATTCAGAGCACCTACCTTGCACCAGATTTATGCTCAATCGGTACAAGCGGCATTTGTGGGAGGTACTATTCAATTATCAGGTCTGTTCAATAACAGAAGTGCCCAGGCTCGCCTGTTAGGTATCCCTGCTTTGAAGCCTGAGAAATCAACCAACTACACCATCGGTTTGGCGCTGAACCCTACCAAAAATTTCAGCATCACACTTGACTACTTCTATATCAATGTAAAAGACCGGATTGTTTACAGTTCATCAATCACCTCGTCAGACCCTACAAGTACCTTAGGGAAAATTTTGACTCAGGCAGGTGTAAAAACTGTACAATTCTTCATCAACGGTATCGAAACGACCAACGCCGGTCTTGACTACGTGATTTCGAATCGTAACATGCCTTTAGGAAAAGGGATGTTGTCAGTGAATTTGGCTGGTAACATCATGTTACAAAACAAAATAGAAGGTACACCTGCTGATCCTCCAGCCATTAAATCAGCGGGGTCAAGTATCTTGAATACCCAAATCAAATCGTTGCTTACCGAGAGCCGTCCAAAATACAAGGCTATTTTGGGCTTAGACTATACCTTGGGCAGTTGGTATTTCAACTTGAACAATACGCTATTTGGCAAAACTGCGTTCCAAGATTTGGATAATGGTGGTTCTGATATGGAAAATATCAAGGCAGAATTTACGCCAGCTGTTGTAACAGATTTGAGCGTAGGTTACTCATTTAGCAAAAAGGTATCAGCTACCATCAATGTCAATAACTTGCTGAATGTATTGCCTAAATGGGATTTGGTTCCACTGAATGATGCTGGCCAAAAAGCCATTGCCACTCCCGAAGCGAAGGCTTTGCTTAGAGGCTTCTTAGGCTTCAGTGGTCGTTACGACATCTTGGGCTATAACGGTTCGCAGTTTAGCCAGTTGGGTACTACGTTCAATGCCAACTTGAACATTCGTTTCTAAAAAGAATCTCTTCCGCCATTGAAGATTTGAAGAATAGGATACAAACCCCCGCAGCTATGGCTGTGGGGGTTTTTTATTAAAAAATCGCTACCCGCAAGGCAGGTAGCGATTCCAACTCCACAGACAATAAAATAGCTTAGACTGAGGCTAATCGTTGTTGCTTTTTGATGGCGTCTTTGTGCAGTTTACGAGCATAGACTTTTTCAAAAATCAACGGGAAAATAAATAGCGTCAGAATGGTAGAACCGATTAACCCTCCAATAACCACAATAGCCAATGGTTTCTGACTTTCGGAACCTATCCCCGTTGAAATAGCCGCCGGAAGCATCCCAAAAATTCCCATGAGGGCAGTCATCACCACTGGTCGAATTCTGGAGGCGGTGCCATCTAAGATGGCCTGCCTGAGGGGGAGGTGGTCGTGGAGGTTTTTCTTAAAGACCTCTATCATAATGACCCCGTTTTGAATACAAATGCCAAACAAAGCGATGAAGCCAATTCCTGCCGAGATGCTGAAGTTGATACCCGTCACGAGCAAGGCAATGGAGCCGCCAATGATGGCAAAGGGTACGTTGGTAAATACCAAACTGGCGTCTTTGACCGTACCGAACATCAAGTAAAGGATAAAGAAAATGGTAATTAAACTAATCGGAACCACTTGCATGAGCCGACGAGAAGCTCGTTGTTGGTTTTCAAAATCGCCTTTCCATTTCATGTCATAACCTTTTGGTAACGAATGGATTACTTTTTGTACTTCTTGCTGAGCATCGGCAATGGTACTGCCCATGTCTCGCCCTCTAACCGAGAATTTGACAGCGATAAACCGCTTCATGTCTTCTCTAAAAATCAGGCTTGGACCCGTTTGGGTATAAATGTGCGCAATCTCTTTGAGTGGAATACGATTCCCCTTGAGTGTAGGCACCGAAATATTGCCGATAGCCTCTTCTGACTGGCGGAAGGCAGGCTGAAAACGTACTCGTATGTCAAATTTTCGTTCACCTTCGTAGAGTTGGCTGGCAGCTTGCCCACCCACCGACATCGCAATAACGGCTTCGGCATCGGCAGGGGTGATACCGTATAAGTCCATTTTTTGTTGGTCTAACTCAATGCGTAGTTCGGGCTGGCCTAAATTTTGGATAAGTCCTAAGTCTTCGATGCCTCGTACTTTTTTGAGGGCGTTGTTCACCTTTTCAGCTTCCTTTTCCAAGAATTTGAAGTCGTCGCCATAGATTTTTACGGCAATGGAGCCTTTCACCCCCGACACAGCCTCTTCTACGTTGTCCATGATGGGTTGTGAGAATCCAAAATTAATACCTGGAAATACCGATAAGCGTTGCTGCATTTGCTCTACTAATTCGGCTTTGGAGAGGTGACTTTTCCATTGTTTTTGGGGATAAATATCTACCAAAAACTCTACGTTGTAAAAGCCGGTAGGGTCGGTGCCGTCGTTGGGGCGACCTGCTTGCGAAATCACTTGATGTACTTCTGGGAAGCTCTCAAAAATGTGACGAATTTCGTTGGAATACTTAACCGACTCTTCGAGCTTGATACTTCGAGGCATGGAGGCCCGCACGTAAATAGAGCCTTCGTTGAGCTGAGGCAAAAACTCCGTGCCGTGTAGGGTGAGCGTCCAGAGCCCAATCACAGTAAAGATACTGGTTACTAAAAAGGTCTGTTTTTTGTGCGAGAACGTATAATTAAACAAGGCCAACGACTTCTGATTGATAAACCGTACGAAGAAGTTCTCTTTTTCGGTGACGTTTTTGTTGAGCAACATACTCACCAGCACGGGCACCAACGTGAGGGTAAAAATCAAGGCGCCTAGCAAGGCAAAACCAAGGGTCCAAGCCAAGGGCGTAAACATCTTGCCTTCTACTTTTTGGAAGGCAAAAATGGGTAGGAGTGCCACCAAGATGATGATTTTGGCCGTAAAAATGGCCTTGCCCATTTCGGCGCCGGTACGCTTAATGATGCTCATTTTAGCCAAGCGATTGAAGCGAGCCATGCCAACATCATGTGCTTTGTGTGCCAACACCACGAGCAGTCCTTCTACCATTACTACTGTACCATCAATGATGATACCGAAGTCCACGGCGCCGAGCGACAGGAGGTTGGCGTTCATGCCCATCAAGCGAAGGCAACAAAAAGCAAAAAGTAAAGCCAGAGGAATAATAATACTGACTATCAGGCTGGTACGCCAGTCGGCCAAGAATACCATTACGATGATAGTTACCAAAATAATGCCTTCAGCGATGTTGTGAGACACGGTTTCGATACAAAAATCCAGTAGCGTTTGGCGGTTGTAGAAGGTCTTGATTTTGACATCATTCGGTAAAATTTTGGTATTCAGGTCTTCTACTTTGCTATTGAGCGCCTGAATCACCTCCGAAGTATTTTCGCCTTTTCGCATGACTACAATACCTTCTACAACGTCATTGTTGTTTTCACGACCTACTTGACCCAAGCGAGGCAATGCCGACTCTTGGACTGTCGCTACATTGCGTAGGTAGATGGGGGTGCCGTTGCGATTATCAATCAAAATATTCTCAATGTCTCCGATACTTTTGAGTAAGCCTAAGCCCCTTACAACATACGCCTGCGAGCCTTTGGTCACTACGTCGCCGCCTACGTTGATGTTAGATTTTTGGATAGCTTGATAGACATCAAGCGGCGTGATGCCGTAGTCGTTGAGGAGGTTGGGGTTTACACTTACTTCATACGTTTTTACCTCGCCACCAAAACTCACAATATCTGCTACCCCAGGCACACTGCGGATGTTGCGGTCAATAATCCAGTCTTGGATAGTCTTGAGGTCACGGACACTACGAGTCTTGCTATCCAGCGTGTAGCGAAATATCTCGCCAGTAGGGCCATACGGAGGCTGAATTTCAGGCTCTACCCCATCAGGCAGGTCAATTCCTTGGAGGGCGTTATTGATTTGCTGACGAGCAAAGGCGTTGTCCACACCGTCGTCAAACATGATGGTAACTACCGACAACCCAAACAGAGTGGTAGAGCGTACATACGTTTTTTTCTGCACGCCATTCATGGCTATTTCGAGGGGTACCGAAACAAATTTTTCGATTTCTTCGGCGCTACGACCGGACCATTGGGTAATGAGCGTAACCTGCGTGTTGGTTACATCAGGAAAAGCGTCGATGGGTGTGTTGATGAAACTCACCACGCCACCGATGACGATAACTGCTGTGAAAAAGAACACAGCAAAGCGATATTTGAGCGAAAGTGCAAGGAGCTTTTTCATAAGTCTGTGACCTTTTCTATATTAAAGATAAACGGTTGATAATCTTTGAGGTAGAGAAGGGTTTTGGTTACTGATTCAAAGAATTAAACACAATTAACTGGTCAGACATCAACACCTGTTCGCCGGGTTTTAGACCCGCCTGTATGTAGGTTTTGTTACCAGCACTGCGATAGACTTGCACTTCTCGGTTTTCGACGTGTTTGTCTGCCCGATACACCACCACATAGCTACGATTGTTATCAAACACCACGGCATCAGTCGGCACACTAACCATTTGCGTACCTTCTCCAAAGTTGACGGTTACTTGTGCAAACATTTCGGGTTTTAGCGCAATGTCCTTGTTCGGAATACTGATTCTGACACGCATCGTGCGGGTATCGGGGTCAATCATGTCTTGGATTTTATCAATTTTTCCTGTAAATACTCGATTCGGAAACGCCAAGATTTTAATTTGTACCTCCTGACCCAATCGGATTTTTGCAATATCTGACTCATAGACATTGGCCCATACCTGCACCACCGACAGGTCAGCAATAGTATAAAAAGCCCCCGTTTGGGCATTGTCGTAGCTGAGTTGGTTGCTGATATTGGTGTTTTTTTCGATGACGTAGCCCGAAATCGGCGATTTCATGGTATAAAGTGAGTTTTTGATACCATACAACGAGGTCACTTCTTCGGCACGTTTTACGGATCCTTGCGCCCGTTTTAGCTCGTTTTCGGCGAGTATAACGTCTTTCTGAGAGGCCAAACCAAGATGAGCCATGTCTTTGGCTACGGATAAATTCTTCTCGTTGGTGCTTAGGGTTGTAGCGGCGTCGTTGAGGTCGTTTTCGGCACTGGCGGCGTCAGCACTTTTGATAACGGCCAGCGTTTGACCCATTTTTACATAGTCGCCCAAGTTGGCATTGAGGCGCTCAATAATGCCATCCACCAAAGGGGCCACTTTCACCAGTTTTTCTTCGTAAGCACTCACTTTACCGGTGAGTTGGAGTTGGCTCTGCACGTCTTCTTGTGTGGCAGTAGCTAACTGAAGTCGTTTTTGAAGAGATTCTGATAGAACAGAAACATTCTGCGTTTCGGAGGTAGCTTCGGGTTTGTTGCAGGCCAAGAGCATGACCAAAACAAAAGGAACGGCAAAAAAAGAATGGCGTTTCATACGTATTGTCTGTTTAAGGATGAGGGCATTTTCAGAGAAAATAGCCTGATTATAAGTTGAATAGCGCTTTGCCTAGTACATAGTTCAGGCGTAAATAGGCTTGCGCACGGTTGTTTTGAAGGCGATTATATTGTTCGATGTTTTGTTTGTACGAATCAAAAAAGTCCATAAACTCCACCAGCGAAATGGTATTTTTCCGATACCCCTCAACCACCCCTTGAATCAGCTGATTGAATATGGGTACAAACGACTGGTCAAAACCTCGGTAGAGTTGCTCGGTCTTGACGGCTTGGTTATAGGCCAGCAGGATTTCGTTGTCCACACTCAGTTGAGTTTGTTCGTATGTTTTCTGGTTGGCATCAACTTGCGCCTTTGCCGACAGGATATTTCCTTGGTTTTTATTAAAAAAAGGCAAATCCATTTGCAAGGTAAGTGCATGATAATGAGGTGTATAGTCGCCCGCTTTGTCGTACGAATACCCTAGGGTGAGGTCAGGTACTTTGAGGGCTTTTTGCAAGGCCAAATTAGCCGAAGCCAAGCGGATGCTGCCTTCTTGGAGCTTCAGGTCTGGACGATTGTCCTGAGCAGTTTTTAATAAATCAGGAATCGTAACCGACTTTAAATTAAGACTATCGAGTGTAGCAGCAGCCACCACAGGTACAATGTATTGATTGCTACCAATACCAAGCAGGGTTCGTAATTCGCCTTGGTTTTGAGCAATGGCCAATTCCAAGTTATTTTTGTCACCCTCTAAATTAAACTGAAACGATTCTAAACGGGCTACGTCTTTAAGTGGGGCATTCCCATTTTTATATAGCTCTTTGTAGGCAGTAACTAACTTGCTAATGGTCTGAATCTCTTGCTGATACACCTCCAGGGTGTGCAACTGAAATGCCAAATCATAAAAGTTCTGATTCAAGCTATACGTCAGGGTGCGGAGCAGGTCATAAAACGAATACTCCGACAACTCGGCATTGATTTGAGCCAAGCGGATGTTTTTGTTGCGCTTGCCAGCCAATAAAATCAATTGCTGAAAATCAAGGCTATGCTGACCCAAGGGACCCACGTTCATGTCGCCAACAGGAACGCTTTGGGTCATCAGCGACTGCTTTATCGCTACGTTCGGATTGGGTAACAGCCCTGCTTGGATAATTTGCGCTTTGGCGGCTTCAATGTTGTAGCGTTGGGCCAACAACAATAAATTTCGATTCGTAAATTGCTGCTGTGCTTGGGGCAGCGATAGTCGGAGTGTGTCAGTTTGTGCAAAAGCCCCGTAGGTATACAGTAGGCTCACAAACAAATAGATAGTTTTCATACGAATTGTCTGTTGTAAAGCGTGGTATTTCAAGGTGTTTTATAAGAACAGGGCACGCTTCAGCCAATCAAAGCGGCGCTTCGGGTATGGAGACGAAGACACTTGGCGTACAAGGATAGAGATAGCCTTACCTTGCGATACGTTATCCAAGCAAAATGCCCTGAATAAGCTCATCGAAGCGACCAGCGACAGCTACAAACATAGACCCTGAACAATAGAAAAAACTGTGAGAAACGGAATACTGTCAGCTGGAATGCTAACAGGCAGGTATCTTAATGACCTGATACAGAAGAAAAAGCGGGAGCGTAGCTTGATCAGGAGCAAGAAGAGGAGCCCCTCTGCGAACCACGGCAAATACAGAAGAAAATACCGAAAGATGGAACGTACCAACAGCGCCTACACCATTGCCCGAAGAATTAAAATGAGGTAAATCCTCTTCTTCTTCGCTGATGTTTTGATGAGCTACCACGCCAGCCATCGAAACTATCCGCTTGTATGGACGGGTCGAGCCATGGCTGAGCTTAGAACCGCCTGTCTGTACAGTTGGCGCAGAAATAGTCATTTGGTTGGCCCAAATGCCCAGTATGCTAAGCCATATCAATAGGTATTTTTTCATAATGGGTGCTAAGCTAAGACCTCAATTCTGAAGGAATTCTGAAGTAATAACCAAAATGTACAATTTGCTAAATGGTTGTATGATTAGTGTAAAAGATTCTTGCTATTGTACCAATCAGGTTGGTTTTTCAAGAGATTCTTCTTGTTCTAACTGACTTCGTAGCGGTATCATTGTGTGCTCACATACGAAAAGTTATTTTTGTAACGTTCAAACGGATGTTTTCTTATTGCCTACTCGATTTTTGCCATTGACACAGTCCATTCTCAAAACCTACCTTCGCCGCCTGACGAACCTCACCTCACGGAATCGCTCGCTGCTCTTGACTCGCCTGTCGAGTGAACAGTTTTTGGATGTACACGAACTGAACTTTCTCAATAGCGCCTCCTCATTTGAGTTGGTTCAACTACTCATTGGTGGAAAAGAGCAAATCCCCTTGTGTCAGGTGATAGATAGCCGTTTTGAAAAAGTAAATGAAGTCAGCAAACAATTACGGAAAATTGCCCGCACCGAAGCATTCATCAAAGAAGAACGTGGCGCTGAAGACTTGTACGTGGGGTATCCTTTTGTAAAAGGAAAATTTGCTGACGGGTCGGTAGTGAATGCGCCTTTGTTGTTTTTTCCGGTGACACTTCGGCATGTGCCTATGGCCACGGGCGAGAAATGGATACTCAAACAACGTGAAGAACCTATTAGCCTGAACCGAAGCTTTTTGCTGGCTTACAGCCATTTTAATCAAGTAACCATCTCGAACGACTTACTCGAAACGTCGTTTGAAGAATACGACCGTGACAGTACCGTTTTCTTGACCCAACTCTACGAGTTTCTGAAAAATAGTCCGCTCGAAATCAACTTTAACCAAGACTTGTTTACGAAGCAACTTGTTCATTTTCAGGAATTATCAAAGTCGGATTTGACTCAGTTAGAGAAAAATGGTGAGCTCAAACTGTATCCGCAAGCCGTGCTGGGGATTTTCCCACAGGCCGGCTCTTATTTAGCCCCTGACTATGAAGAATTGCTCAACCAAACGCCACTGACAGGCGAATTGGAGGAAGATTTGCGCTCGTTTTTTAAACATGCAGATAGCACCAGCACGTCAGCCAGCGAAAAAACAAGCTCCCAAAAGGAAGAAGCCTTGCTAACTCCTTTGCCGGTGGATGCTTCGCAAGAACAGGCGTTGTGGTTAGTCAAGCAAGGGCAGTCGCTGGTGGTGCAGGGGCCTCCGGGTACGGGCAAATCACAACTCATTGCCAATCTAATGACCGATTTTGCGGCTCGTGGCAAGCGAGTATTGTTAGTTTGTCAGAAGCGAGTGGCGCTCGACACCGTGTATCAGCGGCTACATCGCTTAGGCATGGGAGCCTTTGTGGCCTTGGTTCATGATTTTAAAAACGACCGTAGGGCGCTGTATGCACAATTAGCCAACCAAATAGAACAAGTAGAAGCCTATCAAAAGCAAAATTATAGCCTCAATACAATTGTACTCGAACGTGACTATCTACAAACCTGCCGCCGCATTGACCAGCTTTCAACAGAGTTACAAGCACTCAAAACGGCTTTGTTTGATGAAAGTCGCTGTGGCTGTTCGGCCAAAAAATTATACCTAACCAGTCATTTGCAAGCTCCGCACATTTCGTTGGAGGGCTTGCATGAAGCGTTTCATTTTCAGCAACTTGACGATTTTTTGCGTCGCTTGCGCTCGTATGAGGCCTATGCCCAGCGAGTCAATGCAACAGCGCATCCTTGGGCAGACCGAGTAGATTTTTCGACATTTCGCTGGCAAGACCTTGCTAGTATTGACCAAGCGATTGAGGATGTGCCTTCATTTTGCCAGCAACTTAGCCAACAAACTCAGCAACTGGGTAAGGTATGCACGTACGCAGAATTTCAAGAACTGTTGCAGGTGAGGGAATCAATTGATACCATCACAACACTGCTGCGAGAAGAGGTGGTCGCTCAATTGTTTCAGAAAAAGCAACAGTCTGCAACTTTTCAGCAGCAGTTTGAGCAACAGCAAAACGAACTCCATTTTTATCAGCAACAAGGCTTGCTTACGGCCTTTCGGAGCGACGAATTGGCTGGCGTTGGCGCCTTGTTACGGCGAGCCATTGAGGCTCGCCATTCGATGCTGAACTGGTGGTTTTTTGGTGAAAAATCAGCACTCGAAACCACTATGACAGCTCTGGGGCTGAGTACGCAATTGCAAGATTTGCAAGTAGTTGAACGCCAATTGGTCAATCGCTTGGCTTTTGAACAAGGATTAGCTCATCTCGAAACACTAGGTGGCTTACCCAAACCACTGAACACCAATCTGCTCAGTGCGACGGTTCGGCAGTATGAACATTTGCTATCGCAGTGGCAAGAAGCCCAAGAAGTAGCTACGTTGTTTGAACAGTTACCTGCTTGGGTGCAAAGGTGGCTGCAATCGTTGCCCAATGATACCTTGAGGCAAACCTTCCAAACGCTGACAGAACTACTGGACGATTTTAACCAAAAGCAGATTTATTGGCAGCAATACCTCACGGCTGCTCAAATCGAAACACTGGCAAAGCAATCGGCTCATGCCGACGTGCTGCAAACCTCGCTTCGAGAAGACTTCGAGTGGCTACACGAAGCTGATGTCCTAAAAAAATCATTTAATAGGGTAGAGGTTGAGGTAGTCAATCGGCTTTTTGAAATGGTGAATCAAACCATTGAGGCAGAAAGGACGATACCCGCTGATGAGCTGTTTCTGAATTCATTGCGCTTGGCTTGGCTCGAAACCATCGAGATGTACTACCCGATTTTGCGTGGTGTTTCGGCACTCAAAGTCGAGCAAATGGAAGCAGAATTGCAGACTTCGGTTCAGAAAAAACAAGCCTTCAGCCGAGAGATTTTGTTGCTACAACTTCGAGAACATACCTATAAAAACGTAGAAGTCAATCGCTTGCAAAATGTGGTTACGTACCGCAATCTCAAGCATCAAGTTACCAAAAAACGAAACGTTTGGGCCATTCGGAAACTAATTGCCGAGCTGTCAGAAGAAGTATTTCCGCTTGTACCCTGCTGGATGGCCTCGCCCGAGGCAGTGTCGGCGGTGTTTCCACTTCGCCCCTCCGCTGACGACGCCCGTCCCGAAGTGTTTGATTTAGTGATTTTTGACGAAGCCAGTCAATGCTTTGCCGAACACGGTTTGCCAGCGCTTTATCGGGGTCAGCAAGTAGTAGTAGCGGGTGACAGCAAACAATTACAGCCTACTGATTTGTATCGGATTCGGCTAGAAGATTCATCCGAAGATATGGCCGAATTAGAGCTGGACTCCCTGCTGGATTTGGCGTGTCATTATTTGCCCCAAACTCAACTGCAAGGGCATTATCGCAGCCATTCGTTAGATCTGATTGATTTCTCCAATCAGTATTTCTATAAAAACTCCTTGCAGTTACTGCCTCATTTTGAGGAGATTAATCGCTTAGAACCAGCTATTCGGTACTTAAAAACAGACGGCGTTTGGCAGCACAACACCAACCAACTCGAAGCGCAACAGGTGGTTGATTTGGTGCAACATCTCAGCCAACAAGAGCCGGGTCAATCCATTGGGATTGTGACGTTTAACCATCCGCAGCAGCAGCTGATACAGGATTTGTTGGAGGTGCAACAATTTATGGAAGCCTCTGAACAATCCGAGGAGCCAATTTTCGTTAAAAACATCGAGAACGTACAGGGCGACGAGCGAGACATTATTATTTTTTCGGTAGGCTATGCGCCCGATGCCAAGGGTCGTATGGCCATGCAGTTTGGGTCGTTGAACTTGACAGGGGGCGAGCACCGTCTCAACGTAGCCATCACTCGTGCCCGGAGGCGTATCTATGTGATAGCTAGTATTTTACCAGCCCAGCTGGAGGTAGAACAAGTCACTAATGAAGGGCCACGCTTGCTCAAAAAGTACCTCGACTATGCACTACATGTTTCGGAAGGGCATTACAAGCCACGCCCTAAACCTATTGAGGGTTTCAGGCAGGGATGGCTACTAAAAAGCAAGTTGAAGCCCGTTGTTTCAACCGAAAAAAGCGCTGAACCTTCTGCATTTACATTTGAGTTACCGTTTGCCGACGTTACAGTCAAAAAAGGTTCGCAGTACGACTCCTTGATTCTGACCGACGACGATTTGTATTATCAGAGTCTGTCGCCCAAAGAAGCCCATGCCTACTTGCCACTTAATTTGAGCGCAAAAGGTTGGAAATTTCGCCGAATCTGGAGTCGAAACTGGTGGAAAACCGAACAAACCTAACTGCTTTATGAACCCACGTTGACAAGTATTTGGTAGTGGAATCCCCTCTTCGTTTTGTGAAACGCAAAACGAATAGTAAGCACCATAACGTGCTGAATTGCAAAGCATAGCAGAACACACTTGTCATCATGAAAACAAAACTAATTGCTGTTGGGATAGCAGCCTTATCTGCTGGTATTTTCTATGGCTATACCGTTCGGAATCACCCACGGTGGCCTGGTTATCACACCCTGTATTATTCGCCTACTTCGTACCAAGCAACCATCCGGAGCCTTGCTAAGCAACGCCAGCAGCAATTGATACCTCAGCAAGCTGACGAACTGTTTATTCGGCAGTTTCAAGAACTTTTGCCGTTTTGGTATGGCACCCACAATGACTTCAACGGCCACACCACAGTGCCCGGCGAGGGGAGTATTTCTTGTGCGTATTTTGTGACTACTTTATTAAAGGACTTAGGTGTTGAACTTCGGCGCAACGCTTGGGCCCAGCTACCCTCTGAGCGAATGATTACTAACTTGGTGGACGTTAGATCTATACAACGATTCAGCAATGAGCCGCTCTCTGTGGTAATTGAGGCTATCAAAAGTATGGGTAAAGGCTTGTATATCATAGGCTTAGATACTCATACTGGCTTTGTGTTGTATGACCATGCGGGCATTCGATTCATCCATTCGAGCGCACAAGCACCTTGCTCTGTGCTGAATGAATCCATTGTTCAGTCGGCTGTTATCAACCAATCGAAGTACCGAGTATTGGGCAAACTCACTGGCGACCGTAAATTTACAGCACTTTGGAACAGCACTGCTACCGATAACCCCTTAGCCGAAGTTTATCTTATTTTCCCTCTGGGTATTAGGGATGAGTAATGATTGCCTTGATAGCGATTAGGGTAACGATTCTACTCAAAACGGATTAAAATAAAACCCTGCCCCAATCCATTGCACGGTTTGTTCTTCAAAAGTGCTGTACGGTAAGTGCCCCGAATAGAACTCTACCAGAAAGTTAAAAGGATTACGGTTCTCCTCCCCTACTCTCACCCCTGCTCCGATTTTGATTCCCGGCTCAAAATCATTCTGCTGCAAGGACCGAACATCCATCCCCAACAACCACTTGGTATTTTTACGATTGGGTATTGGTTTGCGGAGTAAAACTCCTGCCTGAAAAGCCAAGCGTTTTCGTTCTTCACCTTGCTTGAAGGTAGGGCGAATACCCGTTCCGCCACCTACATAATAGCGCCAATACGGATGCTGCCACGAGTAAGTAAAATCCATTTGCTCGTAGTTAACCAAGTCTTTGTACCAGTTGGAGTAGCGATTTTTAATCAAAAAATCATCGCCAAGGTGCGACGAAATGTGATAAAACCGTAAGCGAAACGACTGTGTTTCGTTGACCTTCACTTGGTAATTCAGGCTTACCTTAAAATCAGTATTCAGTATGTGACGTTTGAGTTTTTGCTCCTGTTTATTGTAAAAAATCTCAAATTGAGTGAATGAAGCCACATCAATTGATAGTTCTTTTTGTCGTCTTTTTTTACTTTCCCAACGCAAAAGGCCTTTTTGTAAACCAATAGCAAAGGGGGCATAAACGCCTGAGCTGATAAAGCTCTCGTTGAGTCCTCTTCCCATCATAGCATAACACTGCGATTCGATTGGATCGAGCAGAAGTGGTTCAAATAAGTGTCCTTTGGGTAAAAACTCTGATTTTTTTTGTGCGGTAGATACAAACGGGACTAAACAGAGTAAACTAAGAATGAAGTATCTCATAAATGCGAAGCAGAACCCCGCAAGACAGGTCAGTCTTGCGGGGTTTTTCGTTGGAAATTACTTACTCATTTCGGCAAAATGCTTGAAAAACAGCGGTATAGTTTCGATGCCTTTGTAATAATTAAATAACCCGTAATGTTCGTTGGGCGAGTGCAGCGAATCGGAGTCAAGGCCAAAGCCCATCAGTACGGTTTTGAGCCCTAATTCTTTTTCAAACAAGGCCACAATCGGAATACTGCCACCACCACGAGCAGGGATGGGCTTTTGACCAAAGCTATCTTCCAGGGCTTTTGAGGCTGCTTGATACGCCACCGAATCCGTAGGCGTCACATAAGGTTCGCCCCCGTGATGCGGCACTACTTTCACCTTTACACTTTTAGGAGCAATTGCCTCAAAATGTGCTTTAAACAAATCGTAAATTTTATCTGAATTTTGGTTAGGTACCAACCGCATCGAGATTTTGGCGAAGGCTTTAGAGGGCAATACGGTTTTGGCACCTTCACCAATGTATCCACCCCAAATACCATTACAGTCGAGGGTTGGGCGAATGCCCGTGCGCTCAATGGTACTATAACCAGCCTCGCCCAGGATGTCGTCAATACCTAAATCGGCTTTATAGGCTTCGAGGTCAAACGGGCGCTTGGCCATGTCTGTTCTTTCTTCGGCACTAAGTTCTTGAACATCGTCATAAAAGCCCGGAATCGTAATGTGTCCGTTGTCGTCGTGGAGCGACGCAATCATCTTGGCTAATACGTTGATGGGATTTGCCACGGCCCCTCCGTACACACCCGAGTGAAGGTCACGATTAGCGCCAGTTACTTCTACTTCCAAATAGGTCAAGCCCCGAAGTCCCACGTCTATCGAAGGGGTATCGTTAGCAATAATGGCTGTATCCGAAATCAGAATCACATCGGCTTTGAGTTTTTCTTTGTTGGCAGCTACAAACGGCCCCAAATTGGGCGAACCCACTTCTTCTTCGCCCTCAATCATAAACTTGACGTTGCAAGGCAGTGACTGTGTAGCCATCATGGCCTCAAACGCCTTTACGTGCATATAAAACTGCCCTTTGTCGTCGGCAGAACCACGGGCAAAAATCGCTCCGCCCGGATGCAGAGGCGTTGTTTTGATAATAGGCTCAAACGGTGGTGAATCCCAGAGATTTAGAGGGTCGGCGGGTTGTACGTCGTAGTGCCCATATACCAAGACCGTCGGCAACGACGCATCAATGATTTTCTCGCCATAAACTATCGGATGCCCTGCCGTTTCATGAATTTCGGCTACGTCTGCACCTGCTTTGAGCAACGACTCTTTCACAAACGCTGCTGTCTTGCCCATGTCGTCTTTGTGGGTAGAATCAGCACTAATCGAAGGGATTCGTAATAGTTCAAGCAGTTCGTTGAGAAAGCGTTCTTTGTGTGTTTCTAAATACGTTTGCATTGCATTTCCAGTTTTTGAAGATAGCGGCGAAGTTAGTACAAAAGCCCCGATTACAACTAACATCTCGCTGATTTTTAGCAAGAACATTCCCTCACAATTGCTCTATATTCTTGAGATGCCAGGCGGCTTGGTCTAAGATTTGTTGCTGGGCAGAGGCCGAAAATTTATCCCAGGTTTGGTACATCATGCCAATCCGTGGGTTTTGTTGCAAAAGGGCTCGGTGTCGATGATAAAAATGCCAATACAAACTATTAAACGGGCAAGCCTTAGCTCCCACTTTCTGCGCTTTGTCGTAATGACAACCTTGACAATAATGACTCATTTTGTCAATGTAATTGGCCGAACTCACGTAGGGTTTGGTTCCTACTATCCCCCCGTCAGCAAACTGGCTCATGCCTCGTGTATTGGTAATTTCTACCCACTGAAGTGCATCAATGTAAATGCCCAAATACCATTGGTCTAGCTCGTCGGGATGGATGCCGGCCAGCAAGGCAAAGTTGCCCGTTAGCATCAGTCGCTGGATATGATGCGCATACGCCTTATCTAAACTTTGCTGAATAGCATGTTGCAAACAGCGCATTTTGGTGTTGGCTGTCCAGAACCATTGGGGCAGCGCTCGGGTATGATTCAGGTGGTTTAGGCACTCATAATCAGGCATTTTGGCCCAATATACGCCTCGCATGTATTCTCGCCAACCAATGATTTGGCGCACAAAACCTTCTACTTGAGCAATCCCGATACGAGTAGGTGCAGCCTGCCACGCTGCCACTATGGCCTGTACTACTTCAAGTGGTGAGAGTAATTTGATGTTCAGCGAAAACGAAAGCCGAGAATGATACAAAGACCAATCGCTAGGCGACATGGCGTCTTGGTACGTTCCGAAATACGGCAAACATTCGTCCACAAAAAAGCGCAGCAACTCCAAAGACTCTGCCCGAGTAATAGGCCAAAGAAAAGCCTTAGGGTTGAGCGAACCGATGGTCTGAACACCCTGTGCACGAACCATCTCATACAATTCCGAAACGTCTTTGTCAAACCGCAAGGGAGTTACCGTACGATGGCCGGCTGGTAGTTTCTTTCGGTTTTCGGCATCATAATTCCATCGGCCTGTTAGTGGGGTATCGCCCTCCATCAGAATATCGTATTTTTTGCGCATCATCCGATAAAACGACTCCATCAGAAAGGTCTTTTTGCCTTTAAAAAACTGCGCAAGCTCTTGTCGTTGGCTTAAAAAGTGCTCCGAATCAGTGGTCTGTACTGCCACACCCAACACCTTTAATTCTTGCTGAAAATCAAGCAATTGCTTATCTACCCTCCATTCGTCAGGAAGCTGGTATTCTAATTGTTGGCATTGATACCGAACTAATAGATTTTTGAGGTTCTGGGTAAGCGAATGGGTGTTTTCTGGATGATTCAGCTCAAGGTACAACACCCGATGACCTTGTTGCTCAAGGTGCTCGGCAAAGACTCGCATGGCCGCAAAAAAGCCAATCACTTTCTGAATGTGATGAATCACATAGTCGGTTTCTTGTCGCATTTCCATCAACACATACAGTACGTCGGGGCGGTGTTGATGATACCACGAGTGATGATGATTGAGCTGGTCACCTAAAACTAAGCGAAGTGTAGTTGTAGTCATTACAAACAGCATTGTCTTTTGTCTGTAACTCCACCAAGACCAAAAAGTTTGCACACAGCAAAAGCAAAGCCCGTTCTTCAGTTTTGTATTCACCAAAGAACGGGCTTTATCAAAAGCGTGTTTTTATTTTTTGCGTTTGAACAAATACGTACGGCTTTCTTGTCCTCTAATCAGGCGGATGATATTTTTTTGATGGGTGATGACGATAATCAAAAAGAATACAAAGCCAAAAATGATAGTGAGGGAGCTTTCGGTACCAAACAGTCTGAAAATCATAGAAAGCGGAAACGCCAAGGCAGCAATCATGGAGGCCAGTGAAACGTACCGGAAGGTAATCATGACCAACAAAAAGACGGCAATACAAAGCAAGGCAGCTTCAGGATGCAGCGACAGTACCATACCTAGCAGGGTGGCCACACCCTTACCCCCTTTGAAATGTGCAAAAACGGGAAAAATATGACCGACCACGGCCATTGTACCAAACAGGATTTTGCAGGCAATAACACCCTGGAGGTCAATGACCTGTAAATAATACAAAATCAAGGCGAGACTGGTGGCGGTCCACCCTTTCAAAATATCAATTAGCATCACGGCGGTTCCGGCCCGTTTGCCTAATACTCTGAATGTGTTGGTGGCTCCGGCGTTGCCACTACCGTGTTGGCGGATGTCTATTCCAAAATAGGCTAGTCCATACCAAACGGCAGTAGGTACTGAACCTAATAGGTATGCTAATAAAGCACAGCTTACAATTGATAATTCTTGCATGGTTAGTCAGAAAATGGGTAGCAAGTTAGTCATTTGTTCTCAATTTCTTAATACTGATTGGAAAATTTGACCATTTTAGTCCCCTTCACGCCGATTCTATCGTTGTTGACCTAACGCTCTGCTTTGAAAATTTGACCTAACTTCAAAATTTCGTCAGTTTTTACTTCTTTCTTTGTACGTATCTAAAGTGTCAGCCGTTATGAAGCTACTCCTCATCGAAGACGAAAAAGCACTCGCCGAAAGCGTACAGCACTATTTTCAACACGAGAGTTTTGTGTGCGAATGGGTGAGCAATTACGAAGCCGCCCTCGAAAAAATCAGCTTGTACCAATACGATTGTGTGTTGGTGGACCTCATGCTACCCGACGGCAATGGCCTTGATGTGGTTCGTTACCTCAAAAAACATCACCCTGAAACGGGCATCATCATTGCCTCGGCCAAAGATTCGTTAGACGACAAAATTGCTGGCCTAACGATGGGTTCAGACGACTACCTGACCAAGCCCTTTCACTTATCGGAGCTGAATGCACGAGTGCAGTCTATCATCCGTCGTCGGCATTTTCAGGGAAATGCTGACATTCGGTTCGGGAAAATTACGATTCAACCCCAAGAGCGTTTTGTGACGGTAGAGGGTCAGGAAATTATATTGACTCGCAAGGAATACGACCTGTTGATTTACCTGATTTCAAACAAAAACAGAGTACTTACCAAGGAGTCGATTGCTGAGCATTTGTGGGGCGACGATGCCGACTTGATGGACAATTTTGACTTTATTTATACCCACATCAAAAACCTACGCAAAAAACTGCTCGACAAAGGTTGTCCCGACTACCTACGCTCGGTGTATGGCGTAGGTTACAAATTCAGCGAATCATGAAACTCCTGTCGCAATCGTTACGCTACCACGTGTTGGCTTCACTGCTGGTGCTGTTGCTGGGTGCGGGCTTGTTTTATGCTGCCGTAGAATACCTGATTGACCGAGAAGCCACCCATGAGTTATACAAAAGCAAGGCCAAAGTACAGGCTCAATTGCATCGTTTTGAGATATTTCCGGTCCGAATTTTGCAATTGGGCGACAGCCTCAAAATAGAAGAAGTTGAAGCTGACGCTCCAACAATCTTGAGAGATACCACTATTTTGGAGCCTGATGGAGAAAAACCCTACCGCCAATTGGTGTTTCATGAATATGCTACAGGACAATGGTATCGCTTCACGTTGAGCAAGCTCTTGATTGAGCGTCAGCCTTTGCTGGAGGCTGTGGTACTGGCCATGACTGTTATTGTAGCCCTACTACTGTTATCGTTGATGGGACTCAATCGCTGGCTATCTGGGCGAATTTGGAAGCCTTTTTATCGTACTTTGGGGGAGCTGAATCATTACCAAATCCAAAACCACGAAACGATTGAGCTTCCTCGGGAGCCAACCGATGAGTTTGACCAGCTGAATCTAGCTATCCAGCAACTGACCAAACGGATTGCCAATGATTACCAAAACCTCAAAGAGTTTACAGAAAATGCTTCGCACGAGATACAAACGCCGTTGGCCGTAATTCGCTCCAAGATTGAGGGGCTTCTGCAAGACGAGTCGCTCTCTGAACCACAACTCAAGGTGGTATTAGGCATCAACGAAGCCACCAACCGGCTGTCTCGTCTCAATCAGGCATTATTATTGTTGACAAAAATTGAAAATAGGCAGTTTCGGCCAACCGATTCGGCTGTAAATTTGTTACTAGTAATAGAAACCAAGCTGAGTGATTTGGAAGAGCTCATCGAGCAACGGCAGATTCGGGTAGAGCAGCACTTAGAAGCCACCTTACTGTCAATTCACCCAGCATTGGCCGAAATTCTGGTGAGTAATTTACTCACTAATGCAATTCGACACAACATAGAGGGTGGGCGTATTCAGATGGAGCTAAAGCAAGGACTATTTAGGGTAGGCAATACAGGCAAAGCTCTCCATACCAGCCCAGAGCACCTCTTTGAGCGGTTTCAGAAAGAAAGCAATTCGTCGGCTTCGCTGGGCTTAGGCTTAGCCTTGGTCAAGAAAATTTGCGAGGTGAATAAGCTAGAGGTTCATTACGAACAACACCACGACTGGCACCAGATTTCAGTCACGTGGTAACCGATATTTTTATTTCATGGCTATTTGGAAAAGGAAGGGTCTTTGGCTCTTCTTTTTTTGTTTATAAGTTTTTATTTTCTTAATTTTTCAAAAAAGCAGTAATTTTTACTTAGCCCAAAAACAGGCATAATATCCTGAAATACAGTATTTTAATAAAAAAACATCACATTAACACCTCCTTTTATTATCAACTTCAGATTTCCTTCAGAATCTCCTCAAATTTCCTCCAGATTCTATTCCAACCTTTGAACCATCCAATGAGACAAACACCCCTCAGGTGCTATCTCAGTGGCCCACCTATCAATTTAAAAACTGTTTCAAGCCATGTTCAACAAACCTAATCTTAACAAGTTCGTCCCGATAGCCGTAGCCGTTGCCATTGTGGGCGGAACGTCCTTTGCAGCATATCAACAGCTACACAAGCCGACTTTTCTTACGCAATGGGTCGAAACAACCCCCGTTGTGAAAACTCGCCTAGGGGCAGCTGCAAACGCTACTACGGCTATGATTCCGGCTGATTTTTCGGTAGCCTCTGAAAAAGCTACCGCCGCTGTGGTACACATTAAGTCCACGCTCAAGCCTGAACAGAACGTCAGCCAAATGAACATTCCAGATGAATTTAAGGACCTTTTTGGAGGACGTATTCCCTTTGACCAGCCTGCTCCGCAAGGAAAAGCCGAAAAGCCTCAAGCCACTGGCTCAGGGGTTATTATCAACCCCGACGGCTATATTGTTACCAACAATCACGTGATTCAAGGGGCGGAGTCGCTGGAGGTAACACTGGCCGACAAGCGTACTTTTAAGGCTAAAGTGATTGGTTCTGACCCCAATACCGACATTGCCCTCATTCAGATTGATGCCAAGAGCTTACCTTTTTTGCCCTTCGGCAATTCCGACGCTCTAAAAGTAGGCCAATGGGTATTGGCAGTAGGGAATCCTTACAACCTGACTTCGACTGTGACTGCCGGAATTGTTAGTGCCAAAGGACGCAGTATCAACATCTTAGGCGAAAATGCTAAGGCTCCTATTGAGTCGTTTATTCAAACCGATGCGGCGGTGAACCCTGGCAATTCGGGCGGTGCTTTAGTGGATCTGAACGGCAACCTCATCGGTATCAATACTGCCATTGCGAGCCAAACGGGGCAGTTTGCGGGGTATTCGTTTGCTGTGCCTTCGAGCATTGCCCACAAAGTAGTAGAAGATTTGTCGAAATACGGTACCGTGCAACGAGGCTACTTGGGCGTAGGCATCAGCGAAGTAGATGGCAACAAGGCCAAATCGCTCGACTTGAAGGTTACAAAAGGCGTGCGTGTCGAGAATTTTGCAGAACTCAGTGCAGCTCGTGAGGCAGGCGTCAAGGTGGGCGATGTGATTGTGAAAGTAGATGGTCAGGCCGTTGAAACCGTCCCGCAATTACAAGAAATCATCGCCCAACATAAACCGAACGACCAAGTAGCCTTGGTGGTGAATCGAGATGGTGTGGAGAAAGCCTTGTC
The DNA here is from genome assembly GCA_046329195.1 of Spirosomataceae bacterium. Classification (GTDB taxonomy): domain Bacteria; phylum Bacteroidota; class Bacteroidia; order Cytophagales; family Spirosomataceae; genus JAXLVB01. The sequence goes on from JAXLVB010000003.1 coordinate 340,480, forward strand.
GGTTACGCTCAAAAATAACGCTGGCAACACTCGGGTAGAGCAAGCGCCTCAAGCAGCTGCCTTGGAGCAATTGGGTATTGAACTCAAAGACATCACCCCCAAGCAGAAAAAACTTTGGGGTATTGAACAAGGCGTTCAGGTGAGTCAATTGTTTGCCGGCAAAATCCGCCAGAGTACCGATATGCAAGAAGGCTTTGTCATCACCAAGATTGACAAAACGCCAGTCAACAGCGTAGCCGAAGCCATCAAGCTCTTAGAAGGTAAAAAAGGCGGTGTGCTGATTGAAGGATTTAATCCTGAAAATGGTGAAACGCAGTATTACGCCATCGGACTATAAGCTCCTTTGCAATAAAGACATCCAAGCCCGTGTGCCAAGTTTAGAGAAACTGAGTGCTGGATTTGTAAAAACGTAACCCATTGGGCTTGGTCATTTCAATTCATCTTTTCACAAATTTTAAACCAATACAACAATGAAAACGCTTGTAAAAACACTCGCTTTGTTGGCACTTTGTGCCACAGTTTCATTAGCCAGTCCCGCTATTCACAAAGGCAAAAAACAAGAAGCTCCTAAAGAAAAGAAAGAAGGAAAACACCATCACAAAGCTGAAAAAAAAGAAGCTAAAGTGGAAAAAACCACTAAAAAGCCTACGCATTAATCGGCTTTTGAATGGCCATTAGTTTGTTAATTTTTCACAAGGGTTAGGGAAAAACGGAAAACGGGCGTCTGATAGATGCTCGTTTTTTTTTGTAATCACTTCATAATCAACCACAAACTCCATTTATATCTCTATCACACTACCCGTAATCTCATCATTGCGGACTCGGATGAAGCGGTCAATTTCTTGCTGCAATTCTTCCACATGCGAAATCACCCCCACGATTCGGTTTTCTTTTCGGAGCGATTTGAGGGTTTCAAATACTTCGGTAAGGGCGTCTTTGTCCAATGAACCAAAACCTTCATCTAAAAAGAAAAAGTTATGCGTCGATTGAGTTTGGGTATGAATGTGATCAGCCAAGGCCAAAGCCAACGCCAAGGCAACTTGGAATTTTTGCCCTCCTGACAAGGTTTTTACAGCTCGTGTACGGCCTTCGTTGAGTAAATCCCGTACCTGAAAATCGTATTCGGCGGGGCGAGATTCATAGACTTCGAGTTGTAGCTGCTGGCGAGTCATTTTATGAAAACGCACATTGGCCTGATTACAAAGGTTTTGCAAGTGCATGGCCGACACATAACTCACAAATCCTGAAGCCTTAAACAACTTGGCGAGTGTATCGATGTCTTTACCTCTGATTTCTAATTGGTCTTTTTGTTTGAGCAAGTCAGCCTGTGCGGCAAGGTCTTTCTCCATTTGGGCGATTTGAGCCGTTAGACCTCCCTCTTGCTTGCGGAGGTCGTTGAGGGCTGCCGTCCACTCATTCACCAGTAGCCTAAGTTCTTGGTGTAAGTCGGCATCATAGTTCAGCCCTTTGGTTTGCTCTCGAAGTAAATTTAGTTGCTCTTGGTAGGTATTTAGTGTTACCTTAAACGCCTCTATTTGGCGTTGTTCGGTGTCAATATCCAAGGCCCAATCCACCATTTCTCGCACTGCTGTTTCATCCGAAAAACCAGTCGTAACAAGCTGATTTTGAATAGTTTGTTTTACTTTGTGTAACGCTTGCGTTTGGTGTTGAATATGCGTATTAAGTACCGTCATTTCGCCCAACAATATGTTTTGTCGGTCTTTTTGGGCTTGAATTTTTTGGGTTAGTTCTTCGTATTTTTTCGTAATTTGCTCGTAATGAGTCTGTTGTTGCTGGATTCTTTCTTGAATCAGTTTCGCTGATATAGCAGCTACTTCTTCCCACAAACTGGAGCTAACTTGTACTTTATAAGTATCTATTTCTGCCGAAACAACCGTGTATTCCGTCACGATTTTTTGCAAAGCAGGCCTGATTTTGTCGTCTAAATACTGCTGGGTTTCGCTAATTTCTTTATCTTTTTGTTGAATGAGTCGTTCAAGGGCCTGTACCTCGTTTTCGTGTTGTTGCGCTTGCTCAAAAGCCATTTTTATCTTCTCTACATCGTCTTTTGAAAATTCTACCCACCTAAAATCAGCTTCGTGTTTAGCGATAGCCTGCTGATTTTCAGACCATTTTGACTTGATACTCTCTTTTTGAATTTCAAAAAACTGAATCTTGGTTTCTATCTCGGCCAACTGGCTTTTGTACTGTTCTAATTGCTCGTTTTGGGTATGCAACTCTTGTCGCTGGCGCTCAGCTTGTTGCAACGCCGAAGTCAGGTCTTCGCTATGTAACACGTTCGGATGATGCACCGAGCCACAAAGTGGACAGGGCTCGCCTGATTGTAAGGCATTGGCATACGCCTGCAGAGCCTGTTGCGTATGTAAGTGTACGAGCATTTTGTCCAAGTGCTCTTTTTGCTGTGTCAATGCCGCCTTAGCTTGAGTAAACAGCAATGTAAGGTCGTCTTGAGTCGGGAGTACCCCAACCGTTGATCTCAGTACTTCAAGAATTTTAATTTTCTGAACTTGCTGTTTTTCGACTTCTTCCTTGATTTTAGTAGCCTCATTCCGAATGGTTTCTTTTTCGGTTTGTAAGGTAGTTTTTAATGTAAACCACTCCCTTACTTCAGACATCTTGGCTAAGTCAATCCGATTGTTTCGCAGTTTTTCAAGTGCTTGTTCTTGCTCCAGCTTTTGGGCTTTAAGCCCTTGCAACTGTGCTTGGGTCTTGTTTTGAGCGTCTTCTCCTCGTTGTTTTTTTTGCAGAAAATCTGCCTGTCGAAGCTCCAACTCTTTTATTTTGAGCACCTTTACCAAACTTTCCGTTTCGTGTTTGAGGTACTCTCGCTGCTCATAGGCTACTTGTAAGGTACCTAATTCTACATGCTGTGCTTGTAGTTCGTTGGACAAACGAGTTTCTTCGGTGATCTTCTCCGCAAGGTTGCGTTGCGTCTGTTGTAATTGAGCCAAAACGTCGGTTTGCTGTTGAAACAACGGTTTGAAATTCACCAAACAAACTTGGTATTGTTGTAGGCGTTCGGCTCGTTGGGCATAACTTTCAGTTTGTTGTTGAAGTACTTCTAACTGCTTCTGTGTCTGTTCCCGTTTCTCCACATTGAGCCGTAAGCTCTCGATTTGTTTTTCTTGTTCTACTCGCTCTGATAGCTCTTTTTCTCTGACCCGAATCAAGGTTTTAAGGCTGTTCAGCTCATTTTGGACTTGTTCCAGAGCCTGCGGTGTATATTGACTCAGCTGTGTGAGCTTGCCGTTGAGGTGTTCTACTATTTTTTCATTTCGTTCTTTTAATACTTTTACTTTTGGGGCTAAGTCGTAGCGTTCGAGTTGAAAAATATCATTCATCATTTGGGTACGCTTCGACAACGGCAACTCCACAAACTCTTGAAAGCGACCCTGCGGGATGATAATCGTACGCTTGAAGTTGTCGTAACTCAGCCCGATGATGCGTTCGGCGGCGTTGTCCACCTCTATGGGAGCCCAGTCGTTCAGCTCTGCCATCCACTGATAGGATTTTCGTTCCAGCGTTTTGACGTCTTCAAACCGCTTGCTATTGCGTTTTCCTTTCACCGTAAATCGGTAGCGGTGTCCTTCTTTGCCAGCTACACACTCATAATCAATCAGCAATTCGTCGGAGCGCAAATTCATCATGTTGTAATTGCGGTCATCGCCCGATTTGTTCATGCGTTCTGTCTCGCCATATAAAGCAAATGTGATAGCCTCCAAAATAGAGGATTTACCTGACCCTACTTTGCCAAAAATGCCAAAAATAGAGGCTTCGGTCAAATGTGTAAAGTCAATTATCTGAGCCTCTCGATATGAATATAACCCCTTGAGGGTAAGTTTAATAGGAATCATGTATCTCTTAAAAAACCATCTACTTACTGGACATCAAGCACCGAAGTTAAACAAAGCCTCTCAAAAGGGCAACAAGTGGACGAGAAGTACAGGTAGTGCAGGTTCTACCACTTTTATGGTATGATTTGGTTAAGATGTCGTTATCAACGTAATCGGGGAGCAGGCTATTCGTCTCCTCTCCTAAAATAAATCCGTTTCCTCTGCCTATCCAAGCGTGCATTTTAGTTTCTTTGTGAACCTAACTACTTCATCGCAGTAGGTTTGCTTATGAAAAAAATATCCTTCTTCTTGCTTTTGTTACATACTGTTGCCTTTGCGCAAACAGATGAAATTACCCTGTATAAAAAAACATCGGCAATGATTCCGATGCGAGATGGGATCAAACTCTATACGGTGATTGTAAGCCCTGTCAATGCCAAACAAGCCATACCTATTTTGCTACAACGCACCCCCTATGGCGCAAGCCTACCCGTCCCCGACGATTCTACCTTCCAAACTCGTTGGCTGGGTTCAGTAGTCACTATGGCCAAAGAGGGCTATTATTTTGTGTATCAAGACATTCGGGGCAAATACAAAAGCGAGGGCTCCATGCAAATTCACATGCCCATTACGCACCTCACCGAAAAAGGTACAATTGACGAAAGCACCGATACGTGGGATACCATAGATTGGCTTGTTAAAAATCTGCCGAACAACAATGGCAAGGCTGGTATTTACGGCGTTTCGTACCCAGGTTGGTTGGCATTGGTTGGGGCTATTGATCCGCATCCCGCTCTAAAGGCTTCGTCGGAGCAGGCGTGTATGGCCGATTTGTTCTTGGGCGATGATTTTCATCACAATGGAGCCTTTCGGCTGAGTTATGGTATGGAATATACCTATGAGGTTGAGTATGATAAAACCACCGATAGTAATTTCCCTTTTCCTCAATATGATTTGTACGATTGGTATATCAAACTTGGTTCGTTGAGCAATGTGAATGCCAAATATTTTCATAACAAAATCCCGACCTGGAATAGCTTTGTCGAACACCCTGATTATGATGCTTTTTGGCAAAAAAATTCACCACTCAACTATGTAAAATCTGCCGAAATTCCACAGTTGCACGTAGGCGGCTACTACGACCAAGAAGACATCAACGGCCCACAGCTCATGTACAGTCACATGGAGAAAAACGATGCTAATCATCAAAACTACTTGGTGCTGGGTCCGTGGAATCACGGTCAATGGGCTCGTGGCAATGCCGATAGTTTGGGAAAAATTGCCTTTGGCAGCAAAACGGGCGTTTGGTTCAGAGATGTACAGAAAAAATGGTTTGACTATTGGCTCAAAGGCAATGGCAATGGCAAATTTGACGAAGCCACCTGCTTTCAGACTGGAAGTAATCAGTGGAAAACCTACACTTCATGGCCCCCCAAAGATGTTGTTTTGCAAAAATTATATTTAGCGACAAGTAACAAAGCGTCGTTTGCCAAACCAACAGGCAATAGTTTTGTGAGCTTTGTGAGCGACCCTGCTAAACCTGTACCCTACCGAACTTTACCGATAGAAGCTACCTACGGCCCTGGTAGCCGTTGGCGAGCTTGGCAAGTAGAAGACCAGCGTTTTGTCTATAACCGCCCTGATGTGTTGAGTTTTGAGATAGACTCGCTCACAGAAGACCTTACCGTTACTGGAAAAATAGTGGCACATCTGATGGCCAGCACCAGCGGCTCCGATGCCGACTGGATTGTGAAATTGATTGACGTGTACCCTGCTTTTGACCCTCAGAACATAAGTATGAGCAATTTCCAACTGCCTGTAGCGATGGAAGTGTTTAGGGGACGCTATCGAAAGAGTTTTTCAACGCCGTTACCCCTCACACCAAACAAACCAGAGGAGTTTACGATTGACTTGCACGATATTAATCACACCTTCAAAAAAGGCCACAAAATCATGGTACAAGTACAAAGTACATGGTTTCCGCTGATTGACCGCAATCCTCAAAAGTACGTCCCCAACATTTTTGAGGCCAAAGACAGTGATTTCATCAAGGCCGAACATCGTATTTATTCGTCAAGCTACCTCGAATTACCCATTATGAAGTAATCAAAGCACCAACCCATGAAAAAAACGCTACTACTCCTACTCCTTTCGATGACGGCCTTGGCCCAGTCTAAGCCCGACTCCGCCAAACTGGCTTGGTTTACCGATGCTAAACTTGGTATTTTTATCCATTGGGGCATTTATAGCGTTCAGGGAGTTGACGAGTCGTGGTCGTTTTTTAACGGATACCTGAGCCACGACGAGTACATGAAGCAACTCAACGGCTTCACGGCACGTAACTACCACCCCGAAGACTGGACAAAGCTAATCAAAGAAAGCGGGGCTCGTTATGCCGTGCTGACGACTAAACACCATGATGGAGTGGCCTTGTGGGACACCAAACTAAGTGACCTGAGCGTAGTGAAGAAAACACCCGCCCAGCGAGATTTGGTACGCCCATTGGTCGAAAACCTACGCAAAAACAACCTCAAAGTAGGGCTGTATTTCTCGCTATTGGATTGGTCCAACGAACATTACGATGTGATTACGAAAGTTCAAAAACGGTATCAAAAAGACAGCGCTCGTTTCGAGAAATTTGTGCGTTTTTATCAAGGACAATTGCAGGAGTTACAGTCAAATTACCGCCCTGACCTTTGGTGGTTTGACGGCGACTGGGAACACAGCGCCGCCGAATGGAAGGCCGAAGCCACTCGTAAACTACTGCTGTCGGCCAATCCGAAAGCTATCTTGAACTCTCGCTTGGCTGGCTATGGCGACTACGGTACACCCGAACAAAGCCTGCCTATTGCTCGCCCCGCCGACAAAACTTGGGAGTTGTGCATGACCATCAACGATAGCTGGGGCTACCAAGGCACCGACCGCAACTACAAGACTTCGCAACAAATCATCGAGATTTTTGCAGAATGTATCAGTAAAGGAGGCAACTTGCTCCTCGACATCGGCCCCAAAGAAGATGGCTCGCTCGCCGAAGAACAGGTAAAAGTATTGAAAGACTTAGGCCGCTGGACCAAAAAGCATGAAGATGCCATTTTTGGCACGGTAGAGGGCTTGCCCAATGGCTATTTTTATGGCCCCACAACGCTCTCAAAAGACAAAACTTTACTTTATTTGTTTCTGCCAAACAAACAGAGCGGGCAGGTGATGCTCAAGGGTGTCAAAAATAAAATCAACCGAATTTGGGTTGTTGGCAATGGCACTAAACTCAACCATACCGTACAGCTGAAACCCTACTGGAGCCAACACGCTGGCTTGGTGTTTATCGACGTGCCACCTCATGTGGTGGATGACCAAATGACTGTCCTGGCGGTGTTATTGGATAAGTCATTGGAGTTGGATTAGTTAAGATACTTTAAGAAAAAACAGGGGAGGTTTGCTGTACAAACCTCCCCTGTTTTTTCTCTTTACCTCCCATCCACAATTTCCTTCATCTGCCTACTTTTTAGCGTCTGATTAAGAGGAACAAGTCCCGTCTGCAAGACACTATCTAGTTTGCTAAGGTGTCCTTTGAGTTCGGTCGAAAGTTCTTCAAACACCTTGTAAACTCCAGCGGTTGGCTTGGCGTCGCCGGTTTCTAAGCTACGCCGCACTGCTGAAATACGATTGCCTAACTTGATTGGGAAATTGAGTGGGTCTTGGCCACTACGGTTTTTGGTTTGATAGAGGTCTTCTTCTATGGTAGTGATTTTGCTGGTTAACTCTTTGGCTGCCGACGAAAACGCCGCCTCATTGAGTTCTTTGTCTCGTTCTTCAATCTGTTTCCGTACCTTCCGAATCCGAATCACGGCTTCGTTGTTAGCACTTTCTTTGTCTCGGATTTTCATCGCCAAATCAAAACTTTCTTTCAAGTCAGCCTCGGTGACGTCTTTGAGGTTAGGATTGATTTTTACGGCAAATGGATAAGTTTGTATGTAATTCCCTGCCTTAAAACGCACCTGATACGAGCCAATTGGCGCTTTTGGGCCGTTTTTGGCATTGGCTCCCCACAAAATCATCCCTTCAAACGTAGTGGCACCTGGGTAGCGCAAATCCCATGAAAAGGTATTGAGACCCGCTGCCGTCACTGGACGGGCGGGCTCACGGTCCCAATTGGGCACATTAGGGTCATTTTTGTACTCAGACTGAGTTCCTACAAAACTTTTTACCAGTTGCCCGTTTGCATCCAGAATCTCAATTTTTACCGTATCTGCTTTGTTAGCAAGGTAATACTGAAACACCGCATTGTACACCCCTCTGATGGCATCGGCAGGCTTGTAGAAAATCGCCGCTTGTTTCATGAGCTCTGGCGTGAGCTGGCGCAAAGGCTGGATGTCGTCCAGAATCCAGAAACCACGACCATGCGTTCCCAAGACCACGTCATTGTCTTTTACGACCAAATCTCGGATTGGAGTGTCAGGAAGGTTGAGTTGCAGCGGTTGCCAATTATCTCCTGCATTAAACGACACATACGCTCCATGTTCTGTTCCTAAAAACAACAGCCCTGGACGTACATGGTCTTCTCGAATGCTTCGAGCGAAATGCCCATCTTTCACGCCGTTGATGATTTTGGTCCACGTTTTGCCATAATCACGAGTCCGAAAAATATACGGCTGTCGGTCGTCCACTTGGTATCGGAATGCTGCTACATAAGCCGTGCCTGCTTGGTGACGAGACTCATCAATAATAGCCACTACCGAGTGCTTGGGTAGGTCTTTTGGAGTGATGTCGAGCCAATTTTTTCCACCGTCTCGGGTAATATGGATTTTCCCATCGTCGGAGCCTGCCCAGATAGTATTGAGGTCATGGAAAGAGGGCGCTAAGGCAAACACGGTGGCATAAATCTCAGGCCCGTTCATGTCTTTGGTGATTTCACCGCCCGTAGGGCCAAGCGTTTCGGGGTCGGCGTAGGTGAGATCAGGGCTGATTTTTTCCCAACTTTGGCCGTCATTGGTAGTACGCCACACGTGCTGCGAGCAGGTATAAAGCACTTTTGAATCACGAGGTGAAAACACAATGGGATACGTCCACTGCCAGCGCTCGGGTAATGAACTGGCTGGCTCGCCGGAAAAGAAGCGTGGATACACCTGTACGTCTCGCATTTGTCCGTTGGTGCGGTCGTAGCGAGTGAGCAATGCCCCCTGACTTCCGGCGTAAAACACATCGGGTTTGTCGGGATGCGACGCAATGTAGCCACTCTCGCCGCCGCCCACATCGTATCCCCATGCGCCGAGTACATTCATGTGCCCCCAGCCATCGCTCGGAATCGCTATGGTAGAGTTGTCTTGCTGCGCTCCAGCCACATGGTACGGCACGTGGTTGGTGGTGGTTACGTGATAAAACTGCGTGGTACAGTAGTCTTCATCCGTCCATGATTTTCCACCATTGACTGACACACACGCTCCTCCGTCGTTGGAGGCAATCATGCGTAGTGGATTATTAGGGTCAATCCAAAGGTCATGGTTATCGCCGTGTGGCACGTCGATTTCTTGGTCAAACTTCACCCCGCCATCTGTTGATTTATAGAAATCAACATTAAGGCAATACACCGTCTCTCGGTCGAAGGGGTCGGCGTAAATTCTTGAGTAATAGAATGCTCGCTGGCGTAGCTTACGCTCGTCGTTGGTCTTTTTCCAGGTAGCACCGCCGTCGTCAGAGCGAAATACACCTCCGTCAGCTGCTTCTACAATGGCCCAGAGTCGCTTCGAGTCAGCGGGGGATACGGTAATGCCAATTTTGCCAAGCATCCCCTCAGGCATACCCGGATTACGGCTGAGTTCGGTCCAGGTGTCGCCGCCATTTTCCGATTTCCAGAGCTTACAGTCGGGGCCACCGCCCCACATTTTCCACGTTTTGCGATACACTTGCCACGTGGTAGCGTAAATCGTTTTGGGATTGTTGCGATCAATAATCAAGTCGGCCACGCCTGCTTTGGGGCTGACGTACAGCACTTTCTTCCAAGTAATTCCTCCGTCGGTAGAGCGAAAGACACCTCGTTCTTCGTTGTCGCCATAAGGATGCCCCAAGACACCTACATACACAATATCGGGATTAGTAGGATGCACCCGAATCCGAGAGATGGCTTGGGTTTCTTTCAAGCCTAACGACCGCCACGTTTTGCCTCCATCCGTGGTTTTGTACACACCATCGCCCTGCGTGATGCTCCCCCGAAGTTGCGTCTCACCCCCGCCAATATATACGATATCGGGATTGGTTTCGGCCACTGCCACCGCCCCAATGGACGAACAGGTGATTTTGCCATCGGTAACTGGAAACCATTCTTGGCCGCCGTCAGTGGTTTTCCAGAGGCCACCGCCTGTGGCTCCAAAATAGTATTCGTTAGGCCGACCCGGGCTACCCGAACTTCCCAACGAACGTCCACCCCGTTGAGGGCCGATGTTGCGCCATCGGAGTTTGTCAAAATACTTGGTATCGTAGGTGGGTTGGGCAAAGCTCTGTGCCACTACCAAGAGCAGCCAACATAGCAAGTAAGTTTGTTTCATGTGATTAAGGTTTGATGACGAATGTCGTTAGGTGACTGGGAGTATCTGGACGTTCAAAGATAAATTAATCAACCTCATCTTTCGCTATGTTGAACATGTTTTTATCAGGAACTTGCGGGGGCGTGGTTAGTTATTGTGATTTCTTGACACTTCGCCTGTGGTGGGTACCCACACCGAATCACATGGGTAACAACTATCCAACTCAAAACTTATATCCTCTTTCTTTGGCAACAGTCTTGTCTAAAACACGTCTCCAATGGGATTTTCAGCGTAAAGTACTTTTTCTGAGTGCTTTTCAAAGATAAATCAATCAAAATCATCGGGCGCTATGTTGAAAATGATTTATTTCGATTGATTTTTGCAAAACTCTAAACAATATAAACTAATGATGCGTTTTTTCACTCGTCAACAGGGCTGGGTTCAGTCCAATGGCTCACTTTGGAGGCTGTATGCCTTCTGTTTTTTTGTTTTCCTGTTAGGAAGTATCCTTGGGCAACTAACTTACGCTGCTCCCCCCAAAGGTCCTATCAAAGTCTTGATTGTGGATGGTCAAAACAACCACGAACAGTGGCCAAAAATCACCTTCATGATGAAGAAGTATTTGGAAGAAACAGGCAAGTTTGCGGTTGACGTGAAGCGGTCGTACTTTACCTGGAATGGGACTGATTTAATCCAAAAATACAAAATCGAAGGGGTTCCGGCTACGCAAGCCTTGCCTAAACCCAAAGCAGATTCGAGTTTTCATCCTGATTTTGCGAACTACGATGTGGTCATCTGCAATTTTGGCTGGAATGCCGCCCCTTGGTCTGACGAAACGCAGGCTGATTTCGAGAAATTTATCAAAAAGGGTGGTGGTCTGGTGGTGATTCACGCTGCTGACAATTCGTTTCAGCAGTGGCCGGCTTACAACAAAATGATTGGCTTAGGCGGCTGGGGCGACCGCACCGAGAAAGACGGCCCTTATGTGTATTACGACCAAGAAGGAAAACTCGTGCGAGATACCCAACCCGGCAGGGCGGGCTCGCATGGGGCGCAGAAGGAGTTTTTGATTACCGTTCGCAATCCTGAGCACCCTATCACGAAGGGAATGCCGCTCAAGTGGATGCACAGCAAAGACGAACTTTATGACCGTCTGCGTGGTCCTGCCGAAAACTTAGAGGTGCTGGCAACGGCGTTTTCGTCCAAAGAGAATCGTGGTACCGACCGTAACGAGCCGATGCTCATGACCATAAAGTACGGCAAAGGGCGGATTTTTCACACGCCTATGGGTCATGTGGACTATTCGGTGGAGTGTGTGGGCTTTATTACCTGCTTGCTACGTGGTACTCAATGGGCCGCTACAGGTAAGGTGGACATTCTGATTCCGGCGGATTTCCCGACCGAAATGGCGGTGAGCCAGCGGAAATTTGATTAACTTTGAGGATCTGCTTCCAACATGGGCAGTTGCCCATGTTGGAAGCAGATTATACCTTTGTTACCCCTCCCTTATTCCTCCTCATCCAGCGCCAATACTTCTCTAAACAGATTCAGGATAGATTCGCTCGGAAGTTGACCTTTTCCTTCTTTACTGTTGCGGAAATAGTCGGTAAATAACTCTTCCATTGACTTGTTTTCAAGATCCAACAAGGGACTTTCGGAGGTTTCTTCTTTCTTACTACGAATCTCTGGGATAATGGGCATGAGGTAGGGATGCGCCTCCATGAGTCGTTTTTTATCTGCTGATTCTAAGTACGTTTCGGTGACCAAAGTCAGTTGGACAATGGCCTCTGGATGCTCGGTTAGCCATACCAAGGCATCGGCTACATTGTCAAATTTTTTACGAAGAAGTCGCTTGCCCTTAGTTAGTGCAATGGACTGAATATCAACGGGCTGATTGGGTTGAGCCTGTATCAACACCACATATTTAGTTTGATCTGCTTCCGAAAAACTATACGCCAACGGGCTACTCGAATACACCACAGGACAAGGCTGGCGGTCAATGTATTGAAACCGGTGCAAGTGCCCTAAGGCTACGTACTGTGTTTGGGCTGGAATATTTTCAGAAAACACTGCCGACGCACCTCCTACGTGCAGAATCGGCTTTTCTTCTTCTGGTTCTTCGGGGGGTTCGGTTCCGTTTTTCATCATAAACAGATGCGAAACCAACATATTCACCCCTTTTTCATCAAAATATTGGTCGGCTAAGGCTTGCCAATGGTCTTGCAAATGTTGGCGGAGGTTTCCTTCGGTTTCCTCTATACCCAAAAACGTTTTGAGGCGCAGTTCGTTGGCATAAGGCGTCAAGATAAGCCGTAGTGGGAAAGGCGACTGAGGCAAGCTTAGCTCCACAAAACCCTTGTCTGTTTGTGTCACTTTTACCCCTGCTTGGGTCGAAAAAGGCGTGATTTGCGTATTGGGAAAGCCTACAAAAATAATCCCACACGCCCGAGCCAGCGCATCGGGCACTTCGATGCGTTCGGGCGAGTCGTGATTGCCAGCAATGGCTACTACCGCACGAGCGCCATTAGCACTCAGGCGATGCAACGTACTGTATAACAACTCTGTAGCCTCTGCCGATGGACTAAAACTATCAAACAAATCACCTGCTACTAACACCACGTCAACGGCCTCTCGCTCGGCGATTTCACAGATTTCAGAGAGTACTTCCCGTTGCTCCTCCAAGCGAGAAAAGGCGTCCAGTCGTTTACCCAAATGCCAGTCGGCAGTATGCAAGACTTTCATGCTAATTAGGGATGAAGCATTATTTAAAACTATACAAAAAAGGAGCTTTGTGGGCTTTGCCTAAATATTGCTTTTCGTGACGTTCCAAGATATTTAGCCCCAACATGCGCCGCTGAAAGCTGGTTCGGCGGAGCTTTTCGCCCAAAATTACCTCATACACTTTTTGCAGTTGATTCATGGTAAATTTGGGTGGCATTAAATTCGACTCTTTCAGTTTTTTATCTAAGTTGCTTCGGAGGGTATCAAGAGCTTTACTAACAATCTCCTTGTGGTCCAGAATCAACTCGGGTAGGTTGTTTACATCATACCATTCACAACTGTCTGATAGCGAGTCGGGTTCGGGTTTTACTTCCCAATAATTAATCAAGGCATAGTAGCCAATCGAAAAGAAGCGGTCTAAGAGCCAATGGCTATCTGAAATCTGCTGGTTACCGTTGTTAATCAAGATTTTACGCAACGTTTTAGGCACATGCCGCTCTAAACTCCCAAAGGTATAAAACTGCTCCAAGTAGATATTTGACAGCCCTGTACGGCTGTGTAAACCTCGCTTTACGGCGTCGTCGAGTCCTTCATTGATTTTAACAAAGCCAGCTGGCAATGCAAACAGCTTGGTGTTATGATACTCCATAATCAGAATTTTGAGCTGCTGACCATCAAACCCAAAAATCACCATGTCGCAGGCAATATGCGCCAAAAAGCCTGCCTCTTGGGCGGTTCCTGCTATTGGATTGAGGGATTGTTCCATTGTTTAACACTTCGGCTATCGCTTTATCGGCGAGGTTTTATGTAGTAGTTCAAGCAACGATTAATCAGCCAATTCAAACATCGCTTCTATCTCGACAGGGATATTGTCGGGCAATGAACCCATCCCTACGGCACTCCGAACACCGATGCCATTTTCGGTTCCCCAGATTTCGGCAAACAACTCACTGCATCCGTTGATAATATAGGGGTGTCGCTCAAAATCAGCGGTACAATTAACCATACCCAACACTTTGATGACACGCTTGATGCGATTGAGGCTGCCCAAATTGGCTTGTAATGTGGCCAAAATAGTGAGCCCTACCCGACGAGCCGCTGCTTTGCCTTGGTCTATGTCAAGGGTTTCACCTACTCGGCCAATGATAAGTTGGGCATTTTCGTCGTAACCTCCGTGCCCTGACACATAGACAAATTTGTCCACAATCAAGAATGGCTTATACACACCTAACGGCTTGGGGGCTGGAGGGAGCTGAAGATTGAGTGCTGCGAATTTTTCGTCTGGAGTCATGTAAGTGTAAAGTGTAAGTGTAAAGTGTAAAGGTAAAAGTGTAAAGGGAAAAGTGTAAGGGAAAAGGTTAGAGTGGAAAAGGTAATGGGTTAGGGATTGGGGCGTTGGTAGATTACTTTACCATCAAAAATCGTCATCAACACCTTCACATCTTTGATTTTGATGGGGTCAATGGTCAGAATATCTTGGTCTAGTACCACCATGTCGGCCAATTTCCCGACTTCGATAGAGCCTTTTTCGTGTTCTTCAAAGGCGGCGTAGGCGTTGTTGATGGTGTAACCTCGAATGGCCTCTACCACGGGTATTTTTTGTTCGGGAATCCAGCCAAACGGATGAGAGCCATCTACCGTGCGACGAGTGACAGCCGCATAGATTCCGTAGATGGCATTGAGCGGTGCCACCGACCAGTCAGAGCCCATGCAGAGTTTAACACCCGCCTTCAAAAACGACGCATACGGGTGCGTATAGGCAATTCGGTCGCCAATGCGCTTGGCCGCCCACACGCCGTCGTCAATACAGTGATAGGGCTGCACAGAAGCTACTACACCTAGCTTGGCAAATAGCGGAATATCCTCAAAACGAACGTGTTGGGCGTGTTCGATACGAAAACGGCGGTCCCAAGCTGGATTTTGGTTGACACACTCCTCAAAAATCTTGAGCGTCATGTAATTAGCCGAGTCGCCGATGGCATGAACCGACAATTGTAGGTGGTTTTTATCAGCATCTAAGGCCCATTTGCGCAAGTTGCCGTTAATCAAAATATCTGAAGGCAAGCCTCGGGTATTGGGGTTTTGTTGATAAGGCTTAAACATCAGTGCCGTACTCGAACCCAACGAGCCGTCGGCATACGCTTTGAGCGATCCCAACCGGATTTTTTCGGAACCAAAGCCTACTTCTATCCCTGCATTTGTTAAGTTTTGGTACTCACTAATGGGCAAACGAGTATAAACTCGGCAGGTAAGCTTATTTTCTTTTTCGAGTGCTTGAAAAGCAATCAAATCGGGGCGAAACGTGATGTCTTGAACGCTGGTGATGCCGTTTTCACGAGCTTCTTGCAAGGCACGCTCCACATAACGGCGTTTTTGCTCGGCTGTGGGCAACGGTATAATATTGTAAATCAGCGACATGGCGGCATCTTTCAGCACGCCTGTGGGTTCGCCTGTGCGGGGGTCTTTTACGATGTCGCCGCCGGGGGGGATGGGCGTGTCTTTAGTAATCCCTGCCAATTTAAGCGCATACGAGTTGGCTACGCCCATGTGTCCGTCAAAGCGGTCCACAAAGATGGGGGTGTCCGCAGAGAAATCGTCGAGCATTTCCTTCGTAGGCAGTTCTTTCACCTCCCAAGATTCGTGGTCCCAATTTCCCGATTTCACCCATTCGCCTTTGTGTTCGGCCACGTACTTTTTCAAAATTGCCTTAAACTCAGCGGTAGATTTCGCCCCTCGCAAGTCCACACCAAGCAAATACGAACCACCATCGGCAAAGTGTGTGTGATTGTCAATAAAGCCGGGTAGCATCAGCTTACCGTTGAGGTCAATCACCTTGGTATCGGCATCTACCCGTTTCCGAATCTCCGCCGTAGTGCCCACATGCAGGATACGCCCGTTTTGGCAAAGCACCGCTTGGGCAAAGGGTTGTTTAGGATTTACGGTATAAACCTTGCCATTGAGATAAGCCGTTTTTTGAGCGAATGTCGTCTGTATGCTTATCAGCACCACCGCAACAAAGAGTAGTTTTTTCATGGATTTAAAAGGTTAAGAGCCAGACTTCAACTGTTTTTTGTAACCATTTAGTCTATTGCAAAAGTCAGTGACTTTATATTATTTGTGCTCCCTCTATCAGTTGAGGGGTAGCCTGTGGGGACACAGGCTACGGCAGTTTTTTTTAAGTGGTAAACAAACTTTTTTACGCAAACTCTGAAAGTTCTAACCAACGAAATTCTTTTTCGTCGAGGTCATTCGTGATGTTTTCGATTTCTTTTGCCCAAGCTGCTAGGTCTTCATAATTACCCGTTCCGGCGTTGAGTTGGGTCGTAAGCTGCTCTTTACGCAGGGTGAGTTGGGCTATTTCTTTCTCTAAAGTTTCAAATTCTTTTTGCTCCTTAAACGTCAGCTTTTTCTTGGCTACCGATGCCTCGGTCTTGAGGTTTGTATTATCTTCTTTGCCTTTGTTAGTTTCGCTTTTTCCATTCCCCATTTCTGGCTTTTTGCTGCTACTTTCTGACCTCCATTCTCGATAATCGGTATAGTTGCCTGGAAAATCTCGGATGAACCCGTTGTCTTCAAACACAAATAAATGTTCTACCAGTCGGTCCATAAAGTATCGGTCGTGGCTCACAATCACCAATGAACCTGAAAAACTCTGCAAGAAATCTTCGAGCACATTGAGCGTGTCGAGGTCGAGGTCATTGGTAGGTTCGTCCAGAATCAAGAAGTTTGGGTTTTGTACCAATACTCGCATCAGCTGCAAACGACGTTTTTCGCCACCCGATAGCTTCGACACGTCGTTGTATTGCATAGCAGGCGGGAACAAAAAATGCGTCAGAAACTGACTGGCCGTGATGGTTTCGCCCGTGCCTAACCGAATCACCTCGGCTACTTCGTTGATGATGTCAATGACTCGCTGTCCGTCCTTGAACGGAAACTCCTCTTGGGTGTAGTAGCCAGGCTTTGTGGTTTCGCCCAAGGTTACCTTACCCGAATCAGGACGTATTTGCTTCGTAATCAGGTTCAATAGAGTAGTTTTACCCATCCCATTTTTACCGACCACCCCTACTCTATCCCGCTTCTGAAAGGTATAAGTAAAATTATCTACGACCTTTTTGCCGTTAAACGCCTTGGTCAGGTACTCAATCTCCATGATTTTAGAGCCTTGGCGAGCCGTCTGCACATTGAGTTGAATCTGGCTGTTATCTAACTTTTGATTAGCCTTGTCTTTGAGTTCGTAAAACGCATCTATTCGGTACTGAGCCTTGGTTCCACGAGCCTGTGGCTGGCGTCGCATCCAGTCCAATTCTTTGCGAAGCAAGTTTTTAGCCTTGTCAATTTCTACCGAAAACACCGTTTCTCGATCGGCCTTTTTCTCTAAAAAATACGCATAGTTACCCTTGTGGCGATAAATCCGCCCGTCGGTGAGCTCCCAGATTTCGTTGCAGACCTTGTCCAGAAAATACCGGTCGTGCGTTACCAAAATCAGCGTAGTGTTTTGGGTAGAAAGATAGCCTTCAAGCCACTCAATTGTCTCTAAATCAAGGTGGTTGGTTGGTTCGTCAAAGATGAGCAAATCGGGGCTATCAATCAGAATCCGGGCCATTGCCACTCGCTTGCGCTGCCCACCCGACAGTTGGCTCACCTTTTTGTCGAAGTCACTTATGCCCAGTTTTCCCAAAATCTGTTTGACTTTAGCTTCATAGTCCCAAGCCTTAAGCTGTTCCATTTGCTCCATTGCCTGAGTGAGCGAATCATCGCTTTTGAGAAGTGCCTTTTCGTAAGCTTTGATAGCCTTGAGAACGGGACTCTCGCCCGAAAAGAGCGTATCTACTACCGTCAGGGTTTCGTCAAACACAGGATTTTGAGGCAAATACCCTACCCGAACGCCCTTGCGTACGCTAACGAGGCCGTCGTCGGGCAGGTGAATGCCTGCCAGCACATCAAGCATGGAGGTTTTGCCAGAGCCATTTTTGCCCACAATCGCTACTTTGTCGCCTTGGCTAACGCCAACCGATACATTCCGAAACAACCAACGTTCGCCCAGATTTCGGGCAATATTCTCAGCTGAAAGATAGTTCATAATAGATTTCAATCCTCCTATAGACTATGGATAGCCACTACAAGAGTTTTTCTCACAAAAGATATTGTACTGGCAAAGATAATAGTAAATTTGAGGCATAGGGAACTCCTTACCCAAACAAACCAAAACCAGCAAGCATGGAAGACCTTTTTGCAACCGAAAAACTCCAACAACTCATCCCCCGCATTAAAGAGTTTGTCGAAAACGAATTATATCCGCTCGAAACCCCCGAATACCTCCATCATCCCTTTTCGCATGTGGCCAAAGAACTCGACAAAAAACGAGAATTAGTCAAAAAAGCAGGGCTTTGGGGCTTGCAATGGAGCGAAGAAGAAGGCGGTCTTGGCTTGACTCTTTGCGAGTTTGGACAAGTATCCGAAGCCCTCTCGTATTCGCCCTACGGCATTTATACCTTTGGTTGCCAAGCTCCTGACATTGGCAACTCAGAGCTTCTACACAAATTCGGCACGCCCGAACAAAAGCACCGCTATCTTGAACCGCTCAAAGAAGGCAAAATCCGAAGCTGCTTTTCGATGACCGAACCAGCGTTTGCCGGCTCCAACCCCATCAATATGGGCACTATCGCCGTCCGAGATGGCGATGAATACGTTATTAACGGACACAAATGGTTCACCTCGTCAGCCGATGGAGCGGCTTTTGCTATTGTGATGGCCGTAACCAACCCCAGCGCTGCACCGCACCGCCGAGCCAGTCAGATTATTGTGCCGACCGATGCGCCTGGGTTCAAACTGGTACGCAACATCCCCATCATGGGCGAGGCCGGCGACCATTGGGCCAGCCATGCCGAAGTGACGTATAACAATGTGCGAGTTCCTGTGACCAACCTCATCGGGGGCGAAGGCATGGGCTTTGCCTTAGCCCAAGAGCGCCTCGGCCCGGGCCGAATTCACCATTGTATGCGGTGGATTGGCAATGCTGAACGAGCGTTTGACATCATGTGTCGCCGAGTCGTAGAGCGTGACATGGGCGATGGGCAAGTCTTGGGCGAAAAACAATTTGTGCACGGCTGGATAGCCGAAAGTCGTGCCGAGATTGATGCCTCTCGCCTGATGGTGCTTCGGGCGGCTCGTAATATTGACAAATACGGTGCCTCCGCCGTACGTGACCAGATTTCAATGATTAAGTTTTTTGTGGCTAATACCCTGCTTCGAGTGGTGGATAGAGCCATTCAAGCCAACGGAGCCTTGGGTATTACCGAAGATATTTTGTTGTCGTACTGGTACCGCCACGAGCGAGGGGCTCGCATCTATGACGGAGCCGACGAAGTACACAAATCGGCACTGGCTCGCAGTATCTTGAAAAATTATGGCCTCGATGTCAGACGAAAAGCACGTGAAGGAGCGTAATGAAAGATATTGTCGGTCTTACTACGATACAGAACTTACTCATGAGGCTTTTTTCTATTCTTTTGGGCAACCCTTTTACCCAACGTTGGGCTTGGAGTTTGGCCTTAGTGCTGCTCACGTTTGGCGTTGGCTATGCCCAAACCGACGATTTTGACCCTGATTTTGCAGAACAACTCTCTTTCAAACAAGGTAAACCCGCCCCCAATTTCACGCTTGAAGATGCACAGGGCAAAAAGGTGTCGTTGGCGAGTTTTAGAGGAAAGGTGGTTTACTTACATTTTTGGGCTGAGTGGTGCGGCGTTTGCGTAGGCGAGCTGCCCGAACTCAACAAATTGAGCACTCGTTTGGCCAAAGAAGGAGCCGAAGTAGTTGTTTTGAACGTATGTACCGCTTCTGAAAAACCTGCTTGGAAAGAAGCCCTAAGTAAACATAAAGTGGCCGGGATTAACTTGATTGATCCGTCAGGCGATAGTGACCCCAAGCGAGTGAGTACGCTCTTTGGTTTTGATATTTTACCCTCGTATGTAATCATCAGCAAAGAAGGCAACATCATTGGCTACGACGTACCCTCGCCCGACGAAGACATCATGACCGACTGGATGCTCCTCCAAGCCACCAAAGGCGTAGTAGCCCGCAAGTCGTATGAATTGTATGCCAAAAACACACCTGAATTCCTGACTTGGATGAAGGCTTATTTGAAAAAATACGGGGAGTAAGCGTAAATCTAACGTAGTAAGCAACGCCGTAGCCTCAAACCTAAAATCCATTTAACCTACGCCTAACTACCTCTAACGTATGGCTGACCTCAAGATTGATAGCCCCAAAGAAGTTCGCTCAGGCGAAGAACTCAACCAAGCCTTACTCAACGACTACTTGCAGGCTCAAGACACTGCCTTTCCGACCATTGTCGAAATCGCTCAGTTTCCGGGGGGGTATTCTAACCTAACTTACCTGCTCAAAACAGCCCAAGGTGCTGAGTTTGTGCTACGGCGCCCCCCCTTTGGTGCTAAAAACATCAAAGGTGGCCACGACATGGGTCGAGAATTTAAAGTCTTGAAGGCCGTCAAAGAGGCTGGTTACCACAAAGTACCCACACCCATTGCTTATTGCGAAGACGAGTCAGTAATGGGCTGCCCGTTTTATGTGATGGAGCGTGTGCAGGGCGTTATCTTACGAAGCAGCAATGCCCTCAAACTCAACCTTGATTCCTCGCAGTTCAAGGCAGCCTCCGAAGCCTTGGTGGACAACATGGTGGCTCTTCATGCTTTAGACATCAACTCACCTGGCCTCGCTCAGCTTGGAAAACCCGAAGGCTACATTCGTCGGCAAGTAGATGGCTGGTACAAGCGCTATCAAGCCGCTCAAACCGACGACATTTCGGGTATGGAACAGTTGTATCAGTGGCTTGACCAACAGATGCCCACCGAAAATACCCCTACCCTCATTCACAACGATTACAAGTATGACAATGTGGTGTTGAATCCCGCTAATTTGGCCGACATCAAGGCGGTTCTTGACTGGGAAATGTGTACCATCGGCGACCCGATGATGGACTTGGGCACCTCGCTTTCGTACTGGGCCGAAGCCAATGACGGTGCCTTTGAGAAATCGTTCAACCTAACGTGGCTTCCTGGCAACCTCACTCGTAAGGAGTTCGCCACTCGATACGGCGAAAAAAGTGGCAGAGATGTCTCTACCATTTTGTATTATTACGTCTTTGGTTTGTTCAAGAACGCCGTGGTGATTCAGCAGATTTATGGGCGGTATAAAAAAGGACTCACCCAAGACCCTCGCTTTGCTCAACTCATCATAGGAGTACATGCCTTGGTCAATACAGGTGTTAAAGCGGTGGAGCGAAATACCATTTAACACTGAGAATCAACACCATAACATTATCAGCAATTTTCCTTTAACCTATTCACTCTAACCCTTAAACACAACATGCTCTCCCTTCTCTGCAAACAATTCGGGCCTCCCGAAACATTGGTTCTCGAAGACGTCCCTTCGCTACACGCAGGCAAAGGGCAAGTAGTCATCAGCGTACGGGCTTGCGGGGTTAATTTCCCCGACACCCTCATCATCGAAAACAAATACCAATTTAAACCTCCCCTTCCTTTTGCGCCAGGGGGCGAGGTGTCAGGCGTAGTGACCGAAGTAGGCGAAGCCGTGCGTCACCTCAAAGTAGGCGACAAAGTCTTTGCCCTCACCGGTCACGGAGGTTTTGCCGAAGAAGTGGTAGCCGATGCCGCCAAAACACTACCAATGCCACCGGGCATGGATTTTGTGACGGCGGCCTCTGTCATGTACACCTACGGGACTACCTATCATGCCCTCAAAGATAGAGCTATGCTTCGTGAGGGTGACACGCTCTTGGTGCTTGGTGCAGCAGGAGGGGTAGGTTTGGCTGCCGTGCAGATGGGCCTACTGGCAGGTGCCAAGGTGATAGCAGCGGCATCTTCAGAAGAGAAACTGGACGTTTGTAGGGCTATGGGCGTTGCGGCCACCATCAATTACAGCACCGAAGACCTCAAAGAACGCATCAAAGAAATCACGAATGGAAAGGGCGTGGACGTGGTGTATGACCCCATCGGCGATAAATACACCGAGCCAGCCCTGCGCTCTATGGCTTGGAAGGGACGGTATTTGGTTGTTGGCTTTGCGGCGGGTGAAATCCCCAAGATACCGCTTAATCTGGTCCTGCTCAAAGGTTGCCAACTCATCGGCGTGTTCTGGGGGCAGTTTGCTACCCTCGAACCCGCCAATAGTATGCAAAACTTCAAGGAGTTGGTAGCGATGATTCTGGAAGGGAAACTCAAACAGCACATCCATAAACTGTATTCGCTCAAAACGGCTCCAGAAGCACTGCAAGACTTGATAGACCGAAAAGTGATTGGTAAAGCTGTGGTAGTCGTGTAAAACAAATCCCCACAAAGACGGTTCTTTGTGGGGATTTGTTTTGATAGTTTTTTCTTATTTCTCTACTTCTCCTGTGCGCCAAGCTTCTACCATCGGAAACCAAATCGGCTGGTACTCTACATAGCGAGACAGCTCGTAGTGGTCTTCAACAAACTGGTTGGGGCGTTTGGTAAAGGTAAAATTCACTTCTTGGAACTGCCCCTTACGAGAATACGTCCAAATTTCCTTGTCTTTGGTGCGTTGTACCTTATCGGGTTGCCCCATGATGATAAACACCATGCCTTTATCGGTTTTCCAGCCTTCTTTGTAGGTTGTAAACTGCTTGTTAGCTTGCTCTACACGGCGATAATAGTTCTTGATATTACGTTTGGCAACAGCCTGATTTCCAGATGTTAAGCCCAACCAATAGCGGTCTAACGAACGCTTGTAATCAGCCGAAGCCAGTAGGTCATTGATTTCGGCACTAGTGCTAATATAAATCGGCGGACGAGCCAAGCGTTCGGGGCGGGTGATTCGTGGGTATCGTTTGTCCACGCCCATCACACCGATTCCATACGACTCGGTGGTATCTCGGCAAAAATAATACAAGGCTTCATCTTTGAGCACAATCGGCTTGTTGGTTTCTACCGTAAATAAGGTATCTAAATACAACGCCTTTGTTACGGCACGAGGCGTAGTGGACATCGGCGGCAACGCTGGGTCAAACTCATGCTTATAGCGTAACACCAGCATTTTACGGCTGGTACCCCCTATGTCACGAAGCATAAAGGTGTCTTTGGTGAACAAATAGCTCCGAAGTTGGGGAAACTGACCCGTTTTGTCAAAAAATGTAAAGTAGTCGCCCACCTTACCAGACTGAAAGCGCACAAACAAGTCGGTCGTGAAGTTCTTTTGATTGGGCAAATCCGCCAATTGCATTAACACCACAGCTGTGTACACCTCTTTGGGTTTAGGCACGTCAAATTGCACCACCAAATGGTCTTCATCAAAGACTACATTTTGAGTGCTTAACATCACAGCTCCAGTGCCAAGCTGTTGCTTAGCCGAATAGTCAGGAAACACCGAATAACTAAGCGTAAATTCTTTGCTAAATAGTGCCGCCGCACTGGCATCTTTGGGCAAACGCTCCACTTCGATGTTCATGAACACACGTAGTGAGGTTCCGTTGTCCAAAAACTTCGACTTCACAGACGTAATCCCTCCCTTTTCGACTTTCTCGGTAGATTGACTTTCATTTTTTGCAAACTGCGATAGCTTTTTTTTCGAGACACAGCCTGCCAGCAATACCACCCCTACTAAGGCCAATACTATTTTTTTCATAGTCAAACGAACTCTTTTTCTATCAAACGAAATTTTTGCTCGGAACGTTAAAATTAGAAAGGATTTTTCGTAAGTCAAGGAGACAACGTACCTTTGTGCTTCAAATTTGTACGCTTAACACCCATTGTATATGTATTCTACCACCGAGATAGCCTCAGATTCGCTGGTTTCTGACAATCCTATTCACCAACGTTTGTTGTTTCCTTACTTGGAAGCTGCCAAAATGGTACGTGGCAACGTACTCGAAATTGGCTGCGGAGCTGGCCGAGGTGTAGAGGTGCTAACTCCTGTGGTGAATCACTACACAGGTATTGATAAAAATACCGAACTGATGAAATCGCTGGCAGCTAAGTATCCACAACATACTTTTTTGGACCAACACCTCCCCCCCCTCAAAGGACTTGCCGACAACTCGTTTGATTACATCGTTACGTTTCAGGTGATTGAGCACATCGAAGACGATGACTTTTTTATCCGTGAAGCCCATCGGGTTTTGAAGCCCGGCGGTAAATTATTGCTAACTACCGTCAACCGTAAGTATTCGCTTACTCGTAACCCTTGGCACGTGCGAGAATACTTGGCAGGCGAACTTAAAAGTCTTATCTTAAAGCACTTCAGTAGTATCGAAACAAACGGCATTCATGGTAATACCAAAGTGATGGACTATTACGAAGAAAACAAAAAATCAGTACAGAAAATCACTCGTTTTGACATCCTGAATCTGCAATATCGCCTACCTCGTTGGATGCTCCAAATTCCATACGACCTGGCCAATCGCCTCAGCCGAAATCTCATCCAGAAGTCTGATAACAAGCTTGTTACGGACATTACTTGGAAAGATTATTTCATGAATAACGATGCAGAAGAGTGCTTTGATTTCTTTTACGTAGCCACCAAATAGGTTGCTCCGAGCTGTATTTGTAATCATGAGTTGTCAACAATTGGTTGCCTCAATCCCAATCGTTAACTTGCCAATTCAAAAACTCCAACAGATAACGGATAAAGCCCCCCTAACTTTTGCATCTCTATATACACATTCCGTTTTGCCGACAGGCGTGTCACTACTGCGATTTTCATTTCAGTACCAACTTGTCTCGCAAAGCAGATATGGTCACAGCTATTTGCGAAGAAATTAAACTTCAACAAAACTACCTCAATACCAAACACTTACAGACCATCTACTTGGGTGGAGGAACGCCTTCGTTGCTCACCACTGACGAACTCCATCAGGTATTTGATACCATTCAACGCTATTTTAGCATTGATGCCAACGCCGAAATCACCCTTGAAGCCAACCCTGACGATTTTGGTAAAGACTGGAAGCTGCTCCCCTACATTAACCGCTTGAGTATTGGTATCCAATCGTTCAACGACCAGCATCTGCATTATCTCCACCGAATCCATACGGCTGACGAAGCCAGTTCGTGCGTAAAGCAAGCTCAAGATGCAGGTATTCAGAACATTACCATCGACCTCATCTATGCCATTCCGGCGCCTAACCATACCAGTTGGCAGCAAGATTTGGAGCAAGCCGTAGCGCTACAAGTACCTCATATCTCGGCGTATTGCCTAACCATAGAGCCGCAAACCGTCTTTGGTAAATGGCTCAAAACCAAACAAATAGCCCCGATTGACGATACCTTTGCTGCCGAGCAATTTCAACTGCTGATTGCGTATCTACAGGAGCAGGGTTTTGAGCAATACGAGATTTCAAACTTTGCCAAGCCCACTTGGCATAGTCGCCACAACAGCAGTTATTGGAAAGGCGACCCGTACTTGGGCGTAGGTCCTTCGGCACATTCGTTTGACGGGCGCTTCACCCGGCAGTACAATGTTTCGAACAACGCCAAATACCTTCATGCGTTGCAACAGGGGAACATTCCTTGCGAGGTAGAGTATCTCACTATTACCGACCGAGTCAACGAGTACCTTCTCACCACCTTGCGCACACAATGGGGCTGTTCTCTTCACGAAATCGAACGCCTAGGCGTTCTTGATTTTATCAAGCAACGCCAATCAGAACTTGAGCGATTTGTTCAGTCAGATTGGCTGGTTATCCAGCACCAAACCCTCTACCTCACCGCAGCAGGCAAACTTTTTGCCGACAAAATCGCAGCCGAACTATTTTTAGACTAACGGCTCTCTTGTCGCTCTTAGATAATCCACCAAGCTGTATAGCAAGTAACTACCCGCTTTTTTCTAAAATCTTTATACTTCATTGAGCGGGTTCTCACTCAGAAATCCGTATTTTTGCCTTTTAGTATAGTCTAAAAACCTATCACAAGACCTAATTGCTCTACAGTGAATTAGCGTCTTGGGGGTTGTTGAATTGCGATTAATCAATACATGCCAACTCGTTCCAGATGTCATCCAAAAACACTTATCGTACTCCTCCAACGCCACCTCCGCCGCCTCAACCAGCGCCCGTTGCTAAACCCAAGCGAAGCTGGCGGACTAAGCTTTGGCGCTTGGCCAAAAAGACGGTACTTTATTTCTTGATTGGGTCGATTGGAGTGGTCTTTTTGCTACGATGGATTCCGATTTGGATTACCCCTACGATGATTGACCGCAAGATTGAAGCCTTATTGGATGGAAAAGACACGGAGATTTATTACGACTGGACTTCGTACGACCATATTTCAAAAGAAGCAGCGCTGGCCGTAGTGGCTTCTGAAGACCAACTGTTTCCGACGCATTTTGGGTTTGATTTTGAAGCCATGAACTTTGCATTTAAGAACAACCTCAAAGGTCGGCGCATCAAAGGAGCCAGCACTATCAGCCAGCAGGTAGCCAAAAACGTATTTTTATGGCAAGGCCGTAGCTACATTCGGAAAGGACTGGAAGCGTGGTTTACGCTATTGATTGAGGTGATTTGGGGTAAAGAACGTATTTTGGAAGTGTATCTAAACGTAGCCGAAACCGGCCCGATGACCTTTGGAGTAGAAGCCGCTTCGGCTCGGTATTATCATAAAGAAGCCTCCGCCCTTACCCGTACCGAAGCCGCTCGAATTGCCGCCGTACTACCAAGCCCCAATCGGTTTTCGATAGCCAGTCCGTCCAATTACGTGCAGCGCCGCACCAACGCCATCGCCCGCCAAATGCGAATGCTGGGAAGAGATTACATTGCGGATTTGTAGGGGGATATCTATAAATCATCTAAAATCCAGTTAACTCATTGGCTAACCCATTCTCTTTTATCTATTTGATTAGTATCAACTTTTGTAACAATCTGCAAATCGTTACTTAGCTTGGTTAGTTGAATAACCTCAAAATCTTTCGAATCAATCGAAGTAGTAGCACCACAATCAAACGTTCTTGAAACTATCTCAGAATTTTTATCTTTATGAATAAAATGCTTAAAAACTGTTACTTCTGCACACATATAGCCTACCAGCACAATAAGTACTTCCATCAAAAACAACAAAATTACAGTTAGAAAAGTCGAAAAAATTTTGATAAAGAGTGTTTCACTTCGAACATTCCATATTTGAGTAACTACATAACCACCAAATACTATTAATATCAAGCTATTAAATCCAATACGAGTTAGGCTTTGTATGTTGCTATTCACCCACTCAATTGGTAGAAAATAACTTATTACTCTCAAAACTACTACTATTACAAGTAAAATGCGGGGTATCTTAATTTTAATCATATTTTAAGCACACTAAACAATCTATTCCCCTACCCCAACTCCACATTCGGATCCCAGTAGATTTTGACAAAGTCCTTGATTTGGTCGTTTTCGACAACGACGCCTTCGGCTTCTAAGAGTTCCTGCATCCGATTCCCGCCAAAGTGATGCTTGCCCGTAAGCACACCGTTACGGTTAACGACCCGATGAGCGGGCACGTCGGTGGTGTGGGCAGCGTTCATAGCCCAACCGACCATGCGTGCCCCCGCTCGCAAGCCCAAATACTGCGCAATGGCACCATAACTGGTTACTCGACCGTGTGGAATAAGCCGAACGACTTGATATACGTCATCAAAATATTGATTGGCTGGCATGGGAGAGAGATAAATGTTATCGGTTATTGTTGTCCGTCAGCTCTATAAAACAGCTCACCAAGAAGCACGTAACTTTCTGTTAATCAAAATATTAAAACTACTTACATTGTATATAAGTTTCGATATTTAGCAACTTACAGGTTTTCGACCACTGTCAGGGATAACGTTGGTCGAAAAACCTGTCTGCTGGTGTGCCGCCCGTTTCTTACCATTTCTGATAAAACAAGTCTTGTGCTACCTCACTTTGGCTGTTTGTTTATGGCTCTAGCTCAGGTTACTCCATCGTAACCATCTCTTGAACAAAGGTACTAAATTTCGAGCAAAAGTTTCTCAAAGCTTTGATTTCTAAATATAAAGCCGTACCTTTGCGCCCTCATTTAATTTTTCATTAAACTGTTCAATTATCCATGTTTAACCAGTACGAGACGGTGTTCATTTTAACTCCCGTTTTGTCCGAAGCTCAGGCAAAGGACGCCGTCGAAAAATTTCGCAAAATTCTGACCGACAACGGTGCAGAAATCGTACACGAAGACGCAATGGGCTTGCGTAAATTGGCTTACCCGATTCAGAACAAGAACACGGGTTTTTATCACTTGATTGAGTTCAAGGCTGCTGGTTCTGTTATTAATACGCTCGAAATCGAGTACAAGCGTGACGAGCGCATCTTGCGTTTCTTGACGATTGCCCTTGATAAGCACGCTATCGCTTACAACGAGCGCAAGCGCAAGGGATTATTAGGTAAAAAACAAGAAGCTACTGCTGCTAACTAAAACTTAGGAGGACTCAACCATGACATTGATTAACGAACCCGTAGATAAAAACGTCAATCGCAAAAAGTATTGCCGTTTCAAAAAGTCAGGTATCAAGTACATTGACTACAAAAACGCTGATTTCTTGTTGAAACTCTTGAACGACCAAGGTAAAATCTTACCACGTCGCTTAACGGGTACTTCGCTCAAATACCAACGGAAAGTGGCTCAAGCCGTAAAACGTGCTCGTCACTTGGCTTTCTTGCCTTATGTTGGCGACTCACTTAAATAAGGTGAAAGTTTAAAGGTGAAAGTGTACTAGTGAAAGTAAAAGCCACTTTTACTACTGAAAATTCTTAAAGAAACTAACACAATGGAACTGATTCTAAAAACCGACATTGCCGGTCTTGGATATAAAAACGACTTAGTAACCGTTAAGCCCGGATACGGCCGTAACTACCTCATCCCACAAGGGTTTGCGGTAATGGCTACGGAAACCAACAAGAAAATCTTAGCCGAAAACATTAAGCAAGCCGCTCACAAAGCCGAAAAAATCAAGAAAACTGCCGAAGAATTGGCAGCTGCTATTGGCGAAACGGTATTGGAAATCCCTGCTAAAGTAGGTGAAAGCGGAAAAATCTTTGGTCGTGTTACGAACATTCAAATTGCTGAGGCTCTTAGAGTGAAAGGCTTTGAAGTGGACCGTAAGAAAATTGCGATTGATACTGACGTGAAAACAATCGGCGAATACAGCGCTACGCTTGACCTTCACAAAGAAGTAAAACACAAAGTGAAATTTGTGGTAGTGGCTGACTAAATTGCCCTACGTAGAGATAGTCTGAAAAACGGGCGCTTCTGACAGAAGCGCCCGTTTTTTTTGAGAAGATGTTATGGAACGAAGTCATGGTAGCCAACTATCGGTTTTTGTGCCACAAAACAAAAGCAATAGTGACATAAACCGACAAAAGAGGCGTGGATTATTGGTTATTTTTTAAAAGCTGCTAGTCTCATTTTCAAAATCATTAATTTGCTAACCAAATGAATGTGCTTCGCCGACTTTTTTATCTAAATACCAACGACCCGCACCGTATTTTTGGCTTAGATGTGGTACGTGCTACGGCGGTGTTATTGGTGGTTTTGGGCCATTCGGATCGAATGTTAGGTCAGCATTGGGACTATCATCCTGTGCTGAAGTGGCTCTTCAATCATCTATTCGTGTTCTTTCTCGACGGTGTTGATTTGTTTTTTGTATTGAGTGGGTTGCTCATTGGTTCTATCTTGATTAAGTCCATCGAAAAATCGAATAGCTTTACTATGAGCGACTTGGTATATTTTTGGAAACGTCGTTGGTATCGTACTCTGCCTAATTACTACCTGATTTTGTGTATCAATGTGGTGGTTTGGTATGGAATTCATAAACAACAGCAAGGACATTTTGCTTTCAATGACCTTTGGGTGGCTCAAATCCCTAAGTATTTCCTATTTCTTCAGAATCTGAATCAGCCTTGCCCACCTTTCTTTGTAGAATCGTGGAGTTTGGCCATCGAAGAATGGTTTTATCTGCTGCTACCGATTGTAATTTTTTTACTTTCAAAGGCTTCTTTCCTTAGCAAAAAACAGGTTATTGCGCTGTCTTTGGCCATTTTTCTGGTCTTTTCTACGGGATTACGATTCTACAAAATCAGTATGGTAGCGGGCTCGCTCTCGCCATTTGATGCAGGGAATTTGTACCGAACTACAGTGCTTACTCGCCTCGATGCCCTTATGCTTGGCGTGTTAGGGGCCTTTATCTGCCAGTATTATCCTGTAATTTGGCGTCAAATGCGGTGGGTGGCTTTTGGCGTGGCGCTTGTGATGTTTTATGTGATACGCTGGATTACTCCCGCCGAACACGATGTACTACTCCAACAAGACTTGTTACTGTATGGCTTGCATCCTACGTTGTTAGGCATTGCTATTTTACTACTGATGCCACTGGCACATAGTATTCGTCAACACCAAGGGGGACTCATCGGTCGAGGTATCACCTATATTAGTCTGGTTTCGTATTCGATGTATTTGGTGAATCTACTGATTATCAAAACCATTCAGCACTTTGTTCGTCCTTTTTATGAGGTCAATGCCACGGTAGAGTTGGCAGAGTATGGTTTGTTTTGGATGGTTACGGTATTAGTTTCTGTACTTTTGTATAAATACGTAGAGCGACCCATTATGAATCTTCGGAAGTAATTTGTAACTCATCATTGCCTGTCCCCTGACAGGCAACGACACGGTTATCGTATGTATTCAGTTTGTTTTATCAACAGTTTAAAACCTCTACTCGTATGGCTCCCAAACTCCCGGACAATTACTTTATGCGCTATTCGGGTATGGCGTTTCAGTTGCTGGCTACCATTGTACTTGGCGTGTGGATTGGCACCAAATTAGACGCTTGGCAGCATACCCAAAAACCCATTTACAGCATTATTGGAGCGTTGATTGGCGTCATTGGTGGGCTGGTGGCGTTTATCAGAAGTTTACCCAAAGAATAATATTTTCGCTCCTTCACACAATCTTTGCGGGTAAAAATCCTTTATATAGCTGATTATCATTTCTTCTGGAGTATTTCGTCATTTCCAGCCCCACACGACCATGTCCATGGATTTTTTGAAATTAGCGAAGTCTATTTTTTTGCCTAACGATTCGGGAAAGACTCATGCCTCCCAAAGCAACCTGAGTAACAATCAGATTGTCAGTCTGTTAACCGACAGCTTTAAAACTACGATTCAGAAAGAATCCATTACGGGCCACAAACTGCTCTACGATACGTCGTACCTGATTTTGATGCACCCCGACGACTACAAAGACCGGGAGCTTGCCCTTGGGGTAGTTACGCAGGTGGCCGTCAATGTGTTTTATGAAATCATTGAAAAGCAGAAGCCCCTCTACAAAGATTACGTGCCGATGGGCAATTACTGGCATTTTCAGTACTCACCTTGTGCTCATTTTCAGGAGATTGAGATTAAGCCAGGACATCCTTTAGTGATGAGTACGCTGACCACCACTAAAACCTGGAATCAGCTCACGCAACAGTCATTACGAGTGTCACGAATTGCCAACCATTCTCGTTACGAAAAATACGACATCAACCCAGCGATTTTTCGTAATTTGGACGTGGTGGATAAAGGGATTTTCAAAATCAAATTCAATCCAGAACTTTCACAACTGACGGCTCCACCTAAAGCCAATCAATCGGGTTTTGCCCAACTTAGCTACACCTTGGGTAGTATGCAATACACGTACGTGATGATGGATGCTGAAATCAAAGTCACGCTGAAAACCGACTCGACGATAGCTGGTTCTCACATTTTGGCGATTGATGTGCCCAACCAAGGCTTAGCAAAAGAACATGCCTTGATTCGGTATGATGAAGTCGGACGTTCGTTTCAGATTGCGGCTTATGCCAACACATTAGTCAACGAAAAGAACATTCCACTCAGCATTAAAGGTGAAACACCTCAATGGGAAGCACTTAGTCCCCAATCCAGCATCATGCTGGGTTGGTTTAATCTTAAGTTTGAAAGTTTACTATGACGGTAATGCGATTTATAAATCGTTTCCAATCACCCATCCATGATTGACGCCCTGTTAGTGATCTTACTGTTTGGCTGCTCGGTGTATCTACTCATTCGCCACCGGAGGGAGTATCCTCGCAGTTAGTCACGGCTATTTTTTGACATTTGAAGGAGGATTTTTCCTCGAATCTCACTCACCAGCACTCATCGAATGCTCACCACACAGGTACATGCTGATACACACGTTGGCAAACAACGAACCGAAAATCAAGACAGTTTGATTTGTCAGTCTCCATTTTGGGGGCGTGATTCGCTCTCCTTATTGGCTGTGATTGACGGAGTAGGTGGTTATGCCGGTGGCGAAGTAGCCGCTCAAATTGCTCGGGATACCATTCTGCATTATTTGAACGAATATCAAACCGGCGAACGCTCGCAGTTATTGAAAGAGGCCATTACTGAAGCAAACAATCGCATTGCAGATGAACGCACCAAAGACACCCGCTTGGCTCGCATGAGTTGTGTGCTGACGGTAGCCATAGCCGATGCCGAAAAACGAGTATTGCACGTAGGGCATGTAGGCGACACCCGCTTGTATGTATATCGAAATGGGGCATTAACGAAGCTCTCGCACGACCACTCAGTAGTGGGGTATCGGGAAGAAACGGGCGAACTGACCGAACAAGAAGCCATGACGCACCCTCAGCGCAACGAAGTGCTTCGGGTGTTGGGCGAGGCTTGGCATCGCCCTATGGATGAGCACTTTATTGAAACCATCGAGTGGGCATATCAACCCAACGACATGGTGCTAATATGCAGCGATGGCCTCAGCGACTTGGTTACAAAAGCTGCTATAGAGCGTATTTTGCAACGAAAGACAAGCCTTTCTGAAAAAACGCAAGCGCTCATAGACGCTGCTAATCAGGCAGGTGGCAAAGATAACATCACGGTGGTATTGGCCACGTACCAAGACCCTTCGGCCAAACCGTTGGTACAGCCACCTGTGGCAACCGTAAAGCCAGTGCAGGTAACAGAACCCCTTGCAACATCCCCAAAAGTAGCCGAAGACAGCGGACATTATTCATCATCGAACTGGAAGGCGATTAGTATTTTTGGCCTAATGGGTTCGTTGATTGGTGCCGTATTGATGTGGGTATTTTTGCATCAGACCCCTCCTGCTGAGCCTGACCCCGTGCCTGCACGAGTATTCGATTTGAAAGAAAAGGCGCTGTTGGAGGCTATCATGGCCAACGATACCCTCTCTTGGACCAAAGATTCTACCCAAACCGATACGATTCGGCTGTCACAGACTTTGGTACTGCCTGACACACTCCACTGGCTCGAAAAAGGGAAGTTAGTACTCATGCCACTTGATAGTCTGACTGGTCAGGCGGCTATTCAGATTCGAGATACCAACAGCATTCACTTGCAAAATTTGCATTTTGTTGGTTTTGAAGCAGGTATTTTAGCTAACGAACGAGCCTCAGTCTTGCTCAATAATTGCTCCGCTTCTACGGTATTATTCCGAACCGACGTCTTGAACCTGCCACCTAAGCAGACATGGCAGCTACGCACGATACTTCAGAAAAAATAAGCAACGCTCTCCGAACAGTTACACTCTTTGCGTTTTTGTCCACCTAAGCCACTATTTCTGCTCGATTTGTGCATTCATGCCCACTATCCATTTTAGTAAAACCGCTTTTTCTCGCTCTACCGAACGTACCCTCTTAACAGGAGTCAGTATATTGCTACTGCTCTTATTGGTACGCTTGTATGTTAATCTTCGGCCCCAACTGCAAGAAGCCGAACAAGCCTATACTGCTGGCACCACCATCCAGTTAGACGCTCACCTCGACAAAAAGCAGCTTCGTCAGATGTTGCTTGAAGGCAATTATGTGGAATCGGATCAAGACCTTACTTTTTTGGTGAGTCAACTCTCTTCAAAACTTCAAACAGTTGGTGAATTAGACAACTTAGGAGCGCTTAATAAAAAGTCATTTTCTATACAAGCCAACGAAGCCGATACACAAGGAGGAGCACTGTATCATAGCAATTTCTTGGCCTCATTGTATCGTTTGGGTTTTGATTCAACACTCTATGCCAACGAGTTGCGTCACCCTCGTTCTTATCCGGCGGTGATAAATCTTGGAGCGGCAGATGGCTATCGAATGCAGGGTGAAGTTATCAATTACCAAACTCAAAAGCCATTGAAAGGCGTTTTGGTTCGGCTCCAACAGCATATACCACAAGCCTCGCAGCGCATTCCGATGGTACAGTATGCTCGCACAGACGAACATGGGAACTATACGTTTGAAGGATTGCCCCCTCACCAAGCCTATAGTGTGTTGCCGCTATTGCCGGGCTATGAATTCGGTATGAGCCAAGGTACTTCCGATTTGGGTTCAAACAAAACACGTCTTGATTTTAAGGCAAAACCCCATACTATGCGATTGCTGGATGGTGGCCTTTATCAACAATTAAAAGACAATAACGCCTTTACCGTACGCACGCCAAGAACCTTCCGTAGCCAACTGGCTTTTTGGAGTTTGCTGCTTTGGGGAGCTTTTTGGCTCGTTCATGTAGGCTGGGTCTTACGGCGTTTTGAAGGTGATATGTTTTTGCTGCCCCTTATCATGTTGCTGTCGGGGCTTAGCTTTTTGATGATGCTCAGTATTCAGGACCCACTGCGAGACACCTTTCGAGCCGACGACGTGGTACAAGGAATTTTGCTGGGGCTAGGAGTCCTGTTTTTGCTATCACAGGCCAATGTGGCTCGTTTTTATGTTTCTCGATATTTTGACCCTCTGGCAACTCGTTTCATCAAAACGGCCTTTCAGCCAATCGGATGGACTTGGCTGTTGGCTGCATTTAGCCTTATGGCTTTGGTAGTTCTTTTCGGTACGGGTCCTGAAGGCAGTGGGGTAAAAGTCAACCTGTCTATTCTTGGGGTATCGTTTCAGCCCAGCGAAATCACCAAACTGCTGGTTGTCGTATTTTTTGCGGGATATTTTGCTGCTAACGCCGAGTGGTTGCGCCACGTTCTGAGTATCCGATGGCGCTTGCAAAACAATCTCCGCATTTTTGTAGGCTTTGTCCTGTTGCTGGGCATTTACCTCTTGCTAGGCGACATGGGGCCAGCACTGGTACTTTGTCTCACGTTCTTGATTTTTTATGCCGTGGCCCGCAATGAACTCGCCATTCTGATAGCTGGGGTATCGCTTTATGCACTCCTGTTATGGGGACTCAGTCGTCTGGTGGACTCACACGACAAACTGACCTTCAGTGCAGCTACCTTTCTTTACTTGGCTGCTTGGTGGGCCTACGGTTCGTTCAAAAAAGATTTCAAAGAAACGCCTCTTTTTGGGGTGTTGCTCATCGCAGCCTTTGTCTTTGGAGAATCGTTACCTTTTGGCTTTGCCCAGCGCCTCGCCGACCGCAACGACATGTTCCGTAACCTCTGGGACAACCAACTCTACGGCGGCGACCAAGTGGCGCATGGGGTATGGGCGCTGTCGTCGGGCGGATGGTTTGGGCAGGGGCTTGGGAAGGGCGCTCCTCAGCTCATACCCGCCAACCATACTGATATGATTTTGCCCAGCATTGGCGAAGAATTAGGCTGGATGGGCTTGCTGGCTATTTTTATCAGTATGGGAGTGTTGCTGCACCGTAGTCTGTTGATAGCCCGACGAGCAGGGCAACCATTTGCTTTTTACCTCTGTGCAGGTATTGCCGTCGTAACAGGTGTCCAGTTCTTACTCATTGCCTTGGGTTCTATTGGCAGTTTGCCCCTAACGGGTATCTCGGTACCTTTGTTAAGTTATGGCAAAGTGGCGATGGCACTTCAGATTGGAGCTTTCGGCATCATTTTGGGGGTTTCTAATCGAGCAGGAGTACCTGTTCAGCAACAATACATTCAGCAGCAATACGACACCATTTTAGTGACCGGAAGCATGGCTTTTTCGGTGAGTTTTCTATACGCCATGGCCGTACTGGCCTACTATCAGGTTATTAATGCCAACGAGTTCGTAGTCAAGCCTGCCTTGGTAGTGAGCCGCATGGGTGAGCGTATTTTTAGTTATAATCCTCGAATTCACCTCTTGACTCGCCATATCGAAGCAGGCACCATTTATGACCGCAACGGCTATGTGCTAGCCACCAGTCAAAAATCGCTCCTCAAAACCAAGAAGGAATTACTCTTACAGGCAGGGGCGCAACCTGCCCACCTAAAAAAACTCCTAAGCAAACGATTGACTCGCTATTATCCTTTTGGAAATCAGTTGTTGTTCTGGACAGGTGACTACAATAAGCGGCTTCTTTGGAACGAAACCAACGGCTATGCTGCAGAATACCGCCATTTGGCAGCTTTGCGTGGCTTTGAAACCAAACCTACTGAACAGGTTACGGAGGTAACAGCCCTTGCCAAAGCCTATCAGGAAGAACGATTCTTACCACCTACAACCAAAGTATTTACACTCACACAATATGACTACAAAGCGTTGGCTCCACTCCTACGAGCAGGGTTGGATAGTAAAGCCGTAGCCGACTTTAAGGCAAAACCACGAGACATTACCCTCACCGTTGATGCTGCTCTGCAAACACATATCCAACAAGTGGTGGCCTCAAGCAAAGAGTTTAACGACAAACGAACCTCGGTGGTAATGCTCAATGCGGCCTCGGGCGAGGTGTTAGCTTCGGCTACCAACCCCTTACCTTCGCCCCAAACGCTACGGCAACTAGCTGAGATTCCGAAAGAGTACTTTCAGAAAATTTTCAACGAGCGCTTTAAAGAGCAACTGCTAACCGAACGAGATTTAGGTATGACCTACGCCACACCTCCCGGCTCTACTGCTAAAATTCTGACTGCTTTTGCAGCGCTTAATCGCTTAGGAACGGAAGGCGCTACCACCACGTATGAGGTTACGGAGGAAGAAATCATCCGAAAAAGTGGAACTGAAAACGAACCTATTGGCAGTGTGGACATGCGTCGGGCTATTGTGAATTCGAGTAATATTTATTTTATCCGCCTTGCTAACGAACACTCGTTAGACCCCGAAATGCAACAACTTTATGATGCCGTTGGGATGCGATTGGCCCAGCGGGGTGGTTATTTTTTTGAGAATACTGCCAGCCCTACTCAGCTACAAGCCAACCATGCCATTTGGCAACGGGAGGTTTTTACCAAAAATCGGTCGTTCTATTTACAACCCAGCCGTCAGAGAAAGCGCAGTCGGTACAACAGTGAGTTTTCGGGCATTGCGTGGGGACAAGGGCAATTAGAAACGACCCCTTTGGCCTTGGCTCGCATGGCAGGTGTTATTGCTAATGATGGCAAACTCCAGCCTTCCCGCTTTGTATTGAAACAGGCCGAAAAAGTCATTCCAAAATCAGGGGCAATTCCATTGGCCAAACAGCAAGGCATTAGTAGCTTGTTGAAGGGCTTTATGACTGAGCAATCGAGTGCTTTTTTTAATGGTCTGGCCATAGCAGGTAAAACGGGCACCCCCCAACGACTTGTCAATCACCGCTTTATCAACGATGGCTGGTATGTATTTTTTGCTGATTCGCCCAAATTAAATGCCCCGCTAGTCGTTTGTATTCGGATAGAAGGCGTAAAATCCTCTGCCAAAGCGGTGGCCTTGGCCCAGCAACTCATTGTTCCTGAGCTTCAGAGCTTGGGGTACTTTTAATTAAACACCAACACACGTAGCCATCTCTCATGAACTTACTCCAATTTTTTCAGAAAGAAGCCATCCCCACCGAAACGGGTTTGCACCTCAAAACGGCCATCATCCAAAGTCTTATCACGCAACTCAAGCCGTTGGCTTTGGTGCAGCATAGCATCAAAGGCATTACGCTGTTTGTTACAGCCCCCGAAGGTTCCGCCGACCAACTGGCTTATTATGGAGTACTTCAGACTCCTACCTTCAAGGGTGAGTTAGACCGAAGCTTTGCCGACTATTTTTTAGAAATTCCACCTAACTGGTCTTTAAAAATTGCCCCAGCTCCGCCCAACGTTTCTATCTATACGCCCTTGACTTCTGGACTGTATATGCGCATCGAAAATGCCTCTACCTCAACCGTCTCTTATCAAGCTACCCTGCGGGCATTGGTAGGCAAACTCTGGGAAGAAACATATGAACTAAGTCCTGACCCAACTCAAAAACACACTATTGGCCGAGGCAAGACGCCACACTTAGCCTCGGGACGGGTGCATCGCAATGACATCGCTTTCATTGCCTCCGATGAACCTCCTTTCGATGCGTCCACTTGCCAAGACAATGACTTTGTGAGTCGCTATCATGGGTATTTTCTTTACGACGAAACTCGTCAGCAATTTGCCTTTAAATTAGCGGCTGGCGTTTTTCAGAGTGGGCATCATACCCGTATTTTGCGCCTGCACCAAGAGCAAGAAGAAATCATCATCGTTAACAACGAGACCATTTTGTATTATCTTCAACACGGCGACCAACTTCAGTTTAACCGAAAGGCTACGTTAGAATTTCTTATCGAACCCCAAGCATAGCCCTACTCTCATGCAACTCGACCAAGAATACATCCCTCTCGACACCATCGGTTTTGGCGGATACGCCCGTGTGGTCAAGGTCAAACATCGGCGTTTGGGCTATGTACGAGCCTTGCGAATTATCAACGAAATCATTGAGAGCGAAGAATCGCCTGCCTACCAGAGTTTCTTGGAGGAATGTCGCACGCTCTTGCGATTGGGCAACGGAAATCACCCCAACATCATTAACATTTCACAGCCTAAGCTCATTGACAAACAAGCGGCTGTAGAAATGGAGTATATCAGGGGAAAAGACCTCGAAACGGTCTTGAAAGACACGGGGTGCTTCTCGACCAAGGAGGTCATCAAGCTACTCAAAGACATCTCAAGTGCTTTGGCCTACTGCCATTATGATATTTATGAATATTGCGTTGAGCCTGCTGATAATGGACTTTCGGTCGAACAATTGGTTGAAAAATACCGGGTAATTCACAACGACATCCACGCCAAAAACATCATGCTCAAAAAGGATGGAGTTTATATCTTGCTTGACTTTGGCTTATCGTTTACGGGTTCTACCAAGCTTCGCAGTAGTATTCGCCGAGGGGGAGTAGATGAGTACAAAGCACCTGAAAAATGGGATAACGCCCAAGTCCTCACCGTGCAGTCAGATATATATAGTTTGGGAATTTTGTTGTATGAATGCCTGACGGGTTCTGTTCCTTTTCCGCTACTACATCGAGATTCAGCCAAAGACATCATTGAGTTAGAACAAAAACACAAACACGCTCCTGTGCCTGATTGCTGGAGCAGTCGCCAGCAACACCTTCAACGTAAAGGAATTGAAGCGGCCACACAAGACTACCCAGCTTGGTTAGATTACGTAATCTTACGCTGTCTCGAAAAAGACCCTGCCAAGCGCTTTGCCAATGGCAAAGACCTACATCAGTACGTGTTGCATTGCCTCGAAAAAGACGAACGCAACAAGCAAGTAACTACTGAAGAACTAACGGCTTCGCACCAAAAAGAAATCAGCCGGTATCAGCAACAGCTTCAGAATATGCAAGCGAAGTTGCAGCAGGTGCAGGCTACCCCAGAAGCAAACGAAACACATGCCCAAGAAAAATACTTGTTAGAGTCATCATTACGAACGCTACAAGGGCAACTCGAACTCAAAAAAGCTGAAATCACCCGCTTGCAGTCTTCGTTACTGGCCGAGCAAAGCACACACAAACAAGCAGAATCGGCACTCATCGAAGCTCGAAATACAGTTAAGCAGCTCCAACAAAAACTGACCGAATTACCAAAAAAGGAAGTGAGTCCTATCACCAAACAAGTCTCCCCGCCTAAGCCACCACCTTCGGCCAATCATTGGCTAGGTATTACGTTGTTTGTAGGAGCCTTTGCAGCAGTAGTTGGCATTGGGATTGGACGCATGATTGACCCGCCTATTCGTCTGCACGGAGAGCCTACTGCCGACACCGCATCCTCCTACTTAGAGCCTTCCACTAGTGCTATTTTTACCAACACAACCGCCATCCAGAGCGGTGATGATGCTCAGGAAGATGACACACCCGTTGTTCCACCCAAAAAATATACCGAAGAGCAAGCCAATGCCAAGTTGTTAGAATGGGAAAACACCTTAAAAAACACGGAAACCCTACTCAATCAAGCTGAAATTGAGGCTATTCTGCTAGAGTATCCCGAATTGAAAGAAAAAATCGTTGAACTGTTAGAAGACAAAATCCAGCAACTCCTCGAAAACAACCTCTCTACTGAAGCCTACGACAACCTCTTGCGAGCCATCCGAGATTTTGAAGCAACTAGGCGATAAATACCTTGGCATAGACTGTTTACTCCATACTTTCTGCCGATTCTCCCTTACCTTTTGCTACCTTTGAGGTCAAATTGACCTTTTCTCATGCGCATTCTTGTATTGATTTTTGCAGTCGGAATTGGATTTTTCGTAGCCCCATATCTTGGGCTTACTGCGTATCTACACCCTCTCAAATGGTTACTTTTTGCTTATTTTATAGCGGTTTCGTATCTCAATCACGCACTCATGAAGCAGGGATTTATGCAAAATCGTGAGAAATTTATCGTTTTTTCGATAGCTAGTATGGTTGGACGGCTCGTCTTGGGTGTTATGCTTATCTTAGCCATTATTGTAAGTGGTGTACCCAACCGTCGGCTCTTCATCATAAACTTTTTTGTACTTTATTTATTGTTTACAGGTTTTGAAATTTGGAGTAATCTTGCTAACTTGCGGCGTTTTTCAGGGGGAGGGTCTGTTAAGCAGTCTTAATAACTTCTCAACTTCGGGTTAACTCTCTGACTATAAATGATTTAACGAGTATCGCATCACGATTAAATTCCTCGGACGCAGTCATGCAAGTAAAATTTCACTTTTCTAAGATAGTACTTAGTGCAGTTGCTTTGTTCTTTTCGTTGAATGTTTTTGCCAATGACCCAGAGGCTGGTAAAGAAGAAGAATTCAACATGAACGAGATGATTATGCACCACATTGCAGACAGCCACGAATGGCATTTCGCAACGATTGGTCATACCCACCTTGCGCTTCCACTGCCTTGCATTGTTTACACCGAAAAAGGAGGTCTTCAAGTGTTTATGTCGTCTCATTTCAAAGACGAACACCACCATCCTGTAGCTTACAATGGGCTCGTGTTAGAACACGATAAAATTCACGCAGAAGATGGCGGTAAGGTCATTGATCTTTCAATTACCAAAAACGTAGCCCAACTTTTCATTTCGGCCATTTTGCTTATCGTTATTTTCTTTAGTGTTCGCAACGGTTTCAAACGCAACAAAGATAAAGCTCCGTCAGGCGTACAGTCACTTTTTGAGCCTATCATCCTGTACGTTCGTGACGAAATTGCACGCCCCAATATTGGAGAAAAGCACTACAAGCGTTTTTTACCCTATTTGCTCACCTTGTTTTTCTTTATTTGGTTCAACAACCTACTCGGCTTGTTACCCGGTAGTGCAAACGTAACAGGTAACATCGCCGTTACGTTGGTGTTGGGTATTCTCAGCTTTATTTTAACGAACGTAAACGGTAAGTCAGCCTATTGGAAGCACTTAGTAGCGCCTCCAGGCGTACCAGGCTTCGTGTTGCCATTGCTAGTCCCCGTTGAAATCATCGGTGTGTTAGTCAAGCCGCTTACCTTGATGATTCGTCTTTTTGCCAACATCACCGCAGGCCACATCATTTTGCTTAGTTTGATTGGTCTGATTTTTATGTTCAAAAACGCCTTTGTAGGTGCTGGTGTATCGGTGTTTGTATTGGCCATCAACATGCTCGAACTATTGGTTGCTCTGTTGCAAGCCTTTATCTTCACACTGCTCACTTCGATGTACATCGGAACAGCCGTTGAAGAGCATGACCATGATGAGCATCATTAATAAAACCTATTGGTTATTAAACGATTAACTAATAACCAATAACGATTAACTAATTTAGTAATTTTTGTTTAACTGTTTAATATATTTCAATCATGTTGCTTTCAATCCTTTTACAAGCCGCTGCTGAAAACGGCCTTAACTTAGGAGTTTTGAGTGCTGGTATCGGCGCTGGTC
Source organism: Spirosomataceae bacterium (assembly GCA_046329195.1). GTDB lineage: Bacteria > Bacteroidota > Bacteroidia > Cytophagales > Spirosomataceae > JAXLVB01. Next base: position 382,663 of record JAXLVB010000003.1, read on the forward strand.
TTACTGCAATAGGTGCAGGTCTTGGAGTAGGTCGTATCGGTAGTTCGGCTATGGAAGCTGTGGCTCGTCAGCCTGAAGCATCAGGCAAGATCCAAACTATGATGTTGATCATCGCTGCTCTTGTTGAAGCGGTTGCGTTGTTCGCACTTGTGATTTGTTTCTTGTTGTTGTAATCCAACATCTTAAACCCCGCTCGTTTCGCATTAGGCGTGCGAACGGGGTTTCAATTTGAAAATTAGAAAATGTGCTACTTTGAAAATTAAACGCATCCTCTAATTTCCAAGTTTTCAACTTAGTATTATTCACTCATTGATATACAATCATGCAATTACTTACCCCCGAACTCGGCCTTATCTTTTGGCAACTTGTAGTGTTTTTGGGTCTGGTGTTTGTGTTAGGCAAATACGCTTGGAAACCCATCTTGAGTTCATTAAATGAGCGTGAACAGTCTATTCAAGATGCGCTCGACTTAGCCAAGAAAGCTCGCCAAGAAATGGCAGAATTGAAAGCTGGCAACGAAAAGCTTTTAGCTGAGGCTCGTGCCGAGCGAGATAGTATCATTAAGCAAGCCAAAGAAACCTCTGACAAAATGATTGCCGACGCCAAAAACAACTCGCTTGTTGAAGCTAAGAAAATCATTGATGATGCTCGTCAAAGCATTCAGAATGAAAAGGTTGCGGCTATTGCCCAAATCAAAAAAGAAGTAGCTACCCTTTCGCTAGAAATTGCCGAGAAAGTATTGCGTAGTGAGCTTTCTGATAAAAAATCGCAAGAAAAGTTAGTAAATGACTTGGTTGCTGATGCCCGATTGAACTAATACAAAGAATCAGGGGCGAGGAGTAAAAACCCCTCCCTTCTTACTTCTTTACACCCATGTCCGAACAAACCGTTGCATTTCGATACGCTAAGTCACTGATTGGCTTGGCTCAAGAGAAAGGAGTACTAGACCAAGTACACCAAGACATGAAGTTTTTTTCGCAAGTTTGCGACGAAAACCGTCCTTTTGAACTGGCTCTCAAAAGCCCGATTGTAAAGCACTACAAGAAGCTAGAAATTCTTGAAGCCCTTTTCAAAGAACGAGTTCATCCTGTTTCGTTCTCGATTTTTGATATTATCACCAAAAAGAACCGTGAGGCGGTGCTTCCGTCGGTAGCTCAGGCATTTCAAGCTCAATACGCTGAAATCAAAAATATCGTAACGGCTCATTTGACTACTGCAGCACCTATCACCGATGAGCAGCGCAAGCAGTTTATCAACGTAGTGGCTGATGCTACAGGCAAAACGGTTGAGCTTCGAGAAAAAATTGACGCCAAACTCATCGGAGGCTTCATGCTTCGAGTAGGTGACAAACAAATTGATGCTTCGATTAAGAGCCGCCTCAACGACTTGAAGCTCAAGTTTTTGCAATAATTTGTACGTATTATACTCCTGTTTTTGCATATTTTATTTTAAAGCATAGAAAAGACTTCGTCAAATTGATGAAGTCTTTTTTGTTTTTTGTAACTTGGTACAAAATATACCTCGCTATGCAGTCAGACCTTGTTGATAAATTATTGCAAACTCCTAATGCGTTTCTCTTGATTCAGCAAGCACAAGCTATTTTGAATCAAGAACAACAACAACGAGAATCATTCTATAATGACATTACGGAGCAAGAAAAAGTAGAGTTTATCAATGGAGAGATTATTGTCCATTCTCCAGTTAAGAAAAAACTTAACGAAGCCAGTAGTTTGCTCAATCATTTGATGGACTTATTTGTTCGTAAGCACAAATTAGGTTTTGTAGGCTACGAAAAAGTAATGATTCGGCTCACCCGCAATGATTATGAACCGGATGTGGTGTTTTTCCGAAAAGAAAAATCAATCCATTTTTCACCTAATCAAACCCTATTTCCTGTTCCAGACTTAGTCGTAGAAATACTGTCTGACGGAACAGAATACAAAGACAGAGGTATCAAATTCCAAGATTATGAAGCCCATCAGGTGATGGAATATTGGATCATTGACCCCGAACATCAAATACTTGAGCAGTATTTGTTAACAGACCAAGGTTACGAACTGCACTTGAAATCAGATAATGGTTACGTAAAGAGTACAGCCGTCAATGGTTTTTCGATACCAATAGAGGCGATTTTTAACGAAGAAGTCCATTTGTCCACGATTCATCACCTGCTCCAATCGGCATGAATCTGCTCGAAGAAATTCTTAAAATAGACATCTTGCAAATAGCTGACGACTTAGGGCTAAAACCCGACAGTCATCATCGGATTCTGTGCCCCTTTCACCAAGAAGACACCCCTTCGCTTACGTTCTATCCACACACAAACAGCTTTTTTTGTTTTGGCTGTAGCAAAACTGGTAATCAGCTGACATTATACACCGAAATCACCAAAACGTCTGTTCAGCAGGCGATGAAAGACTTGGCGGCACAATACTTACCACAGTGGCAAGGGCAGAAATGGAATCGCAAACCTTATCAAAAGCCGAATTTACAGCCTGTGAAGGTCAAGGTGGTAGAAAAAGAGCAAGAGCTAAATCCACTCCATGTAGAGATTTACGAAGCCCTACGAGACTATTGCCTGTTGCAGCCCACCAATCCAACTGCCGAACAAGGGTATCAATATCTGAAAGTCCGAGGTCTGTCTGACGAAACCATTCGGAAATTTCGACTTTTTGTCATCAAAGACTACGTAGATGCCAATGCGTATTTGAAAACCCGCTTTCCAGCCGTAGATTTGAGGGAATCGGGGCTGTATAATGAGAAAAACAATTTGGTTTTTTATCGGCATCCGATTATGATTCCGTATCTCCGAGACGGGCGCATTGTGTACCTTCAAGGCCGCACGCTGGGGCAACCACCCGAGGGGGTCAATCGGTATCAATTCTTGACAGGTCATCCGATTACGTTGTTTAATAGCGACCAGCTCAAAAGTGTCAAACTCGATACCACCGTGTTTGTAACCGAAGGTGCCTTTGATTGCATGAAGCTCGTTCAAGAAGGCTATCCTGCCGTGAGTTTAGGCACTGCCAATGTGTTTAAGCGTGATTGGGTCAAGCTGTTCAAGCGAGTGGAAGTCTGTTTCTTGCTCGACAACGACCATGCTGGCCACAAAGCCGCCGACGAAATGGAAGTGTTGTTTCAACAATTCGGGATTTTGACTACTCGCCGCAATATTCCGAAAGGGTTCAAAGACCCAAACGAATTCTTAACGGCCAAATTAGGACTAAATGAACAGTTAGGGTTATTTTAGCGGAAAATTACCCCCTCACAACAAATAGGTTCTACTTTGTAAGAATTCTATTAAAACAACACGACATCAACAACATGAAATCAGTCGGCATTATTGGCGGAGGCATCAACGGCTTATTATCAGCATATTACCTCAAAAAGGAAGGCTGCGACGTCACCGTTATCGAACAGGGCAGCCTCATAGATGGCTGCTCGCTGGGAAATGCTGGAATGATTGTGCCAAGCCATATTATTCCACTGGCTCAACCCGGCATGATTGCCAAAGGATTGCGTTGGATGATGAGTGCCACAAGTCCATTTTATATCAAACCTCGCTTTGATAAAAACCTACTCAAATGGGGTTGGCTATTTTGGCGGCATTCTACCGAAGCACACGTGCAGTATTCGATACCCGTGCTCCGAGACATCAGCTTGCTTAGCAAACAACTTTTTAAAGACTTAGCCCATTCGGGCGAGATGGAGTTTGGCTGGCAAGAACGAGGGCTATTTATGCTCTTTAAACACGCCGAAGCACAAGCCGAAATGGCCGAAGAAGCACATTTCGCCAATGAAGCTGGAATAGAAGCCCATCTGCTATCGGGCAGCGAAGTGCAAGCCATGGAGCCCGACGTACAAGTGACCGTACAGGGCGCCGTTTACTATCCGGGTGATGCTCATCTCTCGCCCAATCGGCTTATCGAAGCCTTGGTAAGCTATCTACGAGCCAATGGGGTTTGGTTTTTGGAGAATATTGTTGTCGAAGATTTTGAAACTCGAGGAGGGCAAGTCAAAAAAATAGTGACCAACTCGGGTAACTATACGTTTGATGAACTAGTGATTGCCTCGGGTGCCTGGTCGCCAAAGCTGACGGAGTGTTTGGGCATTTCGCTGCCGCTGCAAGGGGGCAAAGGGTATAGTTTTATGGTGAACAATATCGACAAAAACGTTAAGGTGCCCGCTATTATGCTCGAAGCCCGTGCTACGGCAACCCCTATGGGCGATCATTTGCGCTTTGCGGGCACGATGGAAATAGCTGGTACCGACCTGTCTGTTAACATGAACCGAGTACGAGGCATTTACCAATCTATCAACCAGTACTATCCTGATATTCAGGTAGCTATGCCACAGAAACACCAAATCTGGAAAGGGCTTCGACCCTGCTCTCCAGATGGCCTGCCCTATATTGGACGAATCCCACACTTGAGTAACGTAACACTGGCAACTGGTCATGGTATGATGGGCATTAGTTTAGGGCCAGCCACGGGCAAATTGGTTTCAGAAATAGTGACCCACCAAAAAACTTCAATGGATATCCAGGCTTTCAATCCCGTTCGTTTTAGCTAAAAAGTCTTTTGTGGGGTAATAATTATCTCCTTGCTTTCTTTTGAGAAAGTGAACAAATTTTCATTTCACAAGTAGTTGTAAGTCAACTAAATTCCTTTTACCTTTGAAAAATTAGTATGCAAGCATAACAAATAATATTCAAAAGCCATGTATCAACACCTTCTTTATGGAGTGCAAGATGGCATCGCCACCGTCACCCTCAATCGGCCCGAAGTCTATAATGCCCTCAGTCCAGCATTGATTCATGAAATCACCGAAGCCGTTCTAGCAGCCACTGCCGACGATGCGGTACGGGTAGTTGTGCTCACAGGAGCAGGCGACAAGGCATTTTGCTCAGGTGCAGACCTCAAAGCGGGCATGGGAGAAGCTACAAGCTTAGGGGATGCGCTTCGGAAACGCTATAATCCGATGATTTTGGCCATTCGGCACGCCGAAAAGCCTGTTATTGGTCGCCTCAACGGGATTGCTGCGGGAGCGGGGTGCTCGTTGGCATTGGCTTGTGACCTGATTATTGCTGCTGATACGGCGGCATTATCGCAAATTTTTGTAAAAATCGGCTTAATGCCTGACGCCGGTTCCACGTTTTTCTTACCTCGCTTAGTAGGTATGCAAAAAGCCTTTGAACTCTGCAGCAGTGGTCGAATTGTATCAGCTGCCGAATGTAAAGAGTTAGGCTTGGTCAACCAAGTAGTTAGTGCCTCTGCCTTAGACGAAGCGGTGCAGCAAGTGGCACAGCAATATGCCAAAGCACCTACCAAAGCCATCGGTGCCATGAAAAAAGTATTGAATCAGTCGTTGTACTGTAATTTAGAAGAAATGTTAGAGTTAGAGGCTGAAAATCAAGATATTTTAGGAGCGTCTAAGGATGCTGGCGAAGGAATTTTAGCCTTTTTACAGAAGCGTCAAGCACAATTTGTCGGAAAATAATTGCAAAAAAATGCCATGAATATTTGAATTTTTCTCCAAAACCCCTACCTTTGCAGTCCCAAATAAGGGAAATGGCCTCGTAGCTCAACTGAATAGAGCATCTGACTACGGATCAGAAGGTTAGGAGTTTGAATCTCTTCGAGGTCACAAAGCACTTAGCAGCAATGTTGAGTGCTTTTTTGTTTGGGGCTACTGGTATGACCCTAATAAAAGAGAGCTGTCTTTCAACAAAACAGCTCTCTTTTATCTGATTGAAGAATTGATTACTTCGCCAACTTAGCGTTTAAGCCTTTGTCCAATTCATCCAAAAATTCCTCGGTATAGAGATAGTGCTCACCGTGATTTACTTTGTTGCCGTGAATACACACGGCTAAGTCTTTGGTCATTTTACCACTTTCTACAGTTTCTACGCACACATCTTCAAGTGCTTGACAGAAGTCAATGAGTTCTTGGTTACCATCTAACTTACCACGGAAGGCCAAGCCACGAGTCCACGCAAAAATAGAAGCGATTGGATTGGTCGAAGTAGGCTTACCAGCTTGGTGGTCACGGTAGTGGCGAGTTACGGTACCGTGCGCTGCTTCGGCTTCCATGATGCCGCCGTCTGGTGTAATCAACACCGAGGTCATCAAACCTAATGAGCCAAAGCCTTGCGCTACCGAGTCAGACTGTACGTCGCCATCGTAGTTTTTACAGGCCCAAATAAACTTACCATTCCATTTCAAGGCCGAAGCCACCATGTCGTCAATCAAACGGTGTTCATACACAATACCCGCTGACTTGAATCGCTCGGCGAATTCGGCATCAAAAATCTCTTGGAAAATATCCTTGAAACGACCATCGTACTTTTTCAAGATGGTGTTTTTGGTCGAAAGATAGACAGGCCACGCCTTTTGCAAACCAAGGTTAAAGCATGAACGAGCAAAACCCCGGATAGATTCGTCGAGGTTATACATACCCATCGCTACCCCACCACCTTTGAACTGGAATACCTCGTGTTCAATAACGGTACCGTCTTCGCCTTCAAACTTCATGGTCAATTTACCTTTGCCAGGCACCACAAAATCAGTAGCACGGTATTGGTCACCAAACGCATGACGACCTACGATAATAGGTGAGTCCCAGTTGGATACCAAACGAGGCACATTTTGACAAACGATGGGCTCACGAAACACCGTTCCATCCAAAATATTACGAATCGTGCCGTTTGGCGACTTCCACATCTGCTTTAAGTTAAACTCCTTCACCCGTGCTTCGTCAGGTGTGATGGTAGCACATTTAATACCTACACCATATTGTTTGATTGCATTTGCAGCATCAATGGTCACTTGGTCGTTGGTTTCATCTCGGTACTCAATGCCAAGGTCGTAGTACTTAATGTCCACGTCGAGATAAGGCAAAATGAGTTTTTCTTTGATGAATTTCCAGATAATTCGGGTCATCTCGTCGCCATCTAATTCGACGACTGGGTTAGCGACTTTAATTTTGTTCATTATGCAGAAGAAAAGTTCAGAAATTAAAAAAAAGTAAGGCTCAGCTTACGAAAGTGCAAAAATACACAAGTCTGTAAGAAAATGCTGTACTCCTGCAAAAGATTGTGCTAAATCTTTGGATTAAAGCTATTTGGCTAAACTAATTTTTACTTGATTTGTAGTATTGGTTTAAAGCTAACTTACTATGCAACACCTCATCAATTGGTTTGAGATTCCTACAGAAGACATTAACCGAGCAGCTGATTTTTACAGCAAGGTATTGGATATCCCTGTACCTGTTCAAGATTTGGGTGATTTAAAAATGGCCTTTTTGCCCGAAGGCTTTGGTGCGCTTGTAAAACACCCAAGCTATACGCCTTCGTACCAAGGACCACTCATTTATCTAAACGGTGGCGATGACCTCACACAATTACTAGAACGAGTAGAACCTGCAGGCGGAAAAGTGTTAAGAGCCAAGACCCTAGTTAGTCCACAATTTGGCTTTATGGCCTTGTTTGAAGATACTGAAGGCAACCGAATGGCGCTCCATTCTCGAAACTAACCGGAGTGGCTGGATGGTTTCAATGTCATAGCGTGTTTCATTTCTACTGCCGAAATGATTACCTTTGTTGTCGCAATCAGCATCATTAGTTTATGAAAGAAAGCATCATTGTCGTCAATCCTGATATCATGTCTGGCGAGCCTGTGTTCAGAGGAACACGAGTGCCTATTCAGACGCTGTTTGATTATTTAACCCATAATTCGACCATTGATGAATTTCTGATAGGTTTTCCTCATATCACTCGTGAAGCAGTCGTTGCGGTATTAGCAGAAGTCGCCAAAAGAGGAATTCCGAGAAGAATACAAAAAAAACAGAATGCCATTACTTCTACTACTTGATGAAAATATTGATGTGCGTTTGTCACCAATGCTTGCTCCGTATGGAGCCAAAACAATCCGAGATATGAATTGGCTGGGCAAATCAAATGGAGAATTAATGCGCTTAATTGTAGAACAAGGTTTTAACATTTTTATTACAACTGACAAGAATTTACCGTTTCAACAAAATTTGTCAGCGTTAAAATATGCCCTCTGGGTATTAGATACGCCTTCTAATGACTTTCAGACACTACAATTATTCGTCCCTGCCATTCTGAATCAATTAGCCCAAGCAGATAACAATCAGCCTATTCAACTTGAGCTACAATACATCTCAGTAGCTGGAATAAGTACCGGAAAGAAGTTGAAGAAAACCTAACGTAAGTATTTAATTATCAAAATAATATGTTTGAGAATTTAACCGACAAGCTCAATAAAGCCATCCGAACACTGAAAGGTTCGGGTAAGATTACCGACATCAATGTAGCCTCTACGGTCAAAGAAATCCGTAGAGCCTTGATGGACGCTGACGTTAACTACAAGGTAGCCAAAGACATCACCGACCGCATCAAGGACGAAGCGATGGGGCAAAAAATCATGATTGCCGTAGAGCCAGGTCAAATGTTGGTCAAAATTGTGCATGATGAACTCACTCAGTTGATGGGTTCGTCGGCGCAGAGTATCAATCTCAAAGGTTCGCCAGCAGTGGTGTTGATAGCAGGTTTGCAAGGTTCGGGTAAAACTACCTTCTCGGGCAAATTAGCTAATAACATCAAGCGGTCTGGCCGTCAGGTATTGTTGGCAGCTTGCGATATTTATCGCCCAGCGGCCATTGACCAGTTGAAAGTATTGGGTGAACAAATTGGCGTGGAAGTTTATGCTGAGCCTGAGAACAAAGATGCCGTAGCCATTGCCAAAAATGCCGTTGACTATGCCAAACGCATGGGCAAAAACGTGGTGATTGTGGATACGGCGGGTCGTTTGGCGGTGGACGAAGTGATGATGAAGGAGGTAGAAAATGTAAAATCTGCCATTAAGCCTTCCGAAATCCTGTTCGTAGTTGACTCCATGACGGGTCAAGATGCCGTAAATACCGCCAAGACCTTCAACGACCGACTTGATTTTGACGGCGTAGTTCTCACCAAATTGGATGGCGATGCTCGTGGTGGTGCGGCTTTGTCTATTCGTCACGTGGTGGACAAGCCCATCAAGTACATCTCGACAGGCGAAAAAATGGATGCGCTCGACGTGTTCTACCCCGACCGTATGGCCAGCCGTATTTTGGGAATGGGCGACGTGTTGTCGTTGGTCGAGAAAGCCCAAATGGCTTTTGACGAAGACGAAGCTCGCCGCATCAACAAGCAAATTCGTCAAAACCAATTCAATTTCGATGATTTTTATAGCCAGCTTCAGCAAATCAAGAAGATGGGGAATATCAAAGACTTGATGGGGATGATTCCGGGCATGGGTCAGGCCATCAAAGACGTGGATATTGACAACAACTCATTTAAGCCCATCGAAGCTATTATTTCGTCAATGACCCCCAAAGAGCGCAACCAACCTGACATCATTGATGCCAGCCGTAAGCGTCGGATTGCAGCGGGCTCAGGCACGAGTGTTCAGGAGGTAAACAACCTGATGAAACAGTTTGAAGAAATGCGTAAGATGATGAAAATGATGAACAAAGTACAGGCAGGCCAAATGCGCTTGCCTGGCATGTTTAAGCGATAAATCGGCATCGTTAACCAAACAAAAAGAGGAGAAAGCTTATGGGTTTTCCCCTCTTTTTGTTTGTAGCTTTTTAGGAGCAAGCTTCCATAAAGTTTTGCGTTCGATAATCACGATACCCGCCACATACAACAAGCACAGACCCAGGTGATACGGAACAGCAATCCAAAGGTTACTGATCTGAATCTTAGACGAGGCCCAAATCAATAAGCCTGCCGAGCCAATATAACCCAGTGCCGAGGTTAAATCGTACGGGATAGGATAATGAATACTACCTAACCAGTAGCACACAAGAGTCATAATAAAGCACGAAAGCAAAAAAGTAATAGCACAGCCCTCGTAGCCAATTTGAGGAATCAGCAACACGTTAAGACCAACCGTCAGACCAGCTCCTAACAACGTAATCAGGGTTCCATAATATGTTTTGTCAGACAGTTTGAACCAAATAGAAAGATTATAATAAATCCCTAAGAAAACGTTGGCCAACAGCAAGATAGATACTACGCCTAGCCCTTCTTGATATACTTTGTTTCGCAAAAACCAATGGGCTACAAAGTCGAGGTTGAGGCTCACACCCACCCAGATGAGTACGCAGCAGATAATAAACCATTTCATCACCAGTGCAAACGTTTCGGGGGCGTTGCGGTCTTTAGCTTGCGAAAAGAAAAACGGCTCGGCGGCATATCGAAACGCCTGTATCACCAAATTGACAAAAATAGATAGCTTGTAACAATTGCCATAAATCCCCAAAACGTCTTTGGCTGTGCGCCCAGGGTAAAAACCGTCGGGGAGCAGATATTTCAGCAACAAGCGGTCAGTCATGAGGTTGACAGTACCTGCCAGCCCCATAATCAAGATGGGATACGCATAAACCCAAACGATTTTAAACTGCTCAGCATCAAGGGTCGGCCTAAACATCCGAAATTCACGCCACAGCATCGGAATCATCATACCATTGGCAATGAGATTGGCCAAGAAAATATACCCAACGCCTAGCTGAGGATTATACATCCAAGCCATCATAGGCTTCAACTCAGCCAGAAAATGGTTTTCATAAATCCCTTTACAAAACCACAGAAAAAAGAAATTGAGACCCACATTTAGCAGGATATTCGTCATGCGGATGCCAGCAAACTTTTTGGCTTTTTTTTGTAAGCGCAGCCACGCAAACGGAATAGCCACAATGGCATCTATGGCAATGATAATAGCCATCCAGACAATGTTGGTTTCTTCGCCACGATAATCTAACGCTGCGGCCAGTTGTGGTGCAAACAGGATCATCGTTCCCGAAAACAGCACGCTGGTACTGAGTATAGCCGTTAGCACCAAATTATAGTAAAACCGAGGGTTTTCGGCCCGAGAAGCATAGCGAAAAAAGGCCGTTTCCATTCCGTACGTATAAAGCACATTCAGAATGGCCGCATAGGCATACAACTCAATGTTTGACGAAAGCATACCCGGCTTGGGAAACACCTGCGTGTGGAGCGCTACCAAAAAGAAGTTAATAGTTCGGCCCAGAATACTTGGCACACCATAAAGAACGGTCTCGCCTGCTAATTTTTTTAAGATACTCATGCGGTAAAGCTGCTGAACAAACAAAAGTAGCAAGAACATCCTAAAATGCCCCAATTCCTTTTAAGCATTCCTAAAAAACACCCTCAGAACAACCATTAACTTATTGATTCATAAACAATTAAAACACTCATCCCCTTACTCAAAAAATAACATAGAAAAATGTACAACGCATACATATCTTTCTTCATCTCAAAAATCCCTAACTTGCGGCTTCGCTACATAATTATGAAACAAAACGTTTGCTTTATCATCCTTTGCTTGCTGGGGGTCTCACTTTCTTCTTACGGACAGGCCACTGTTACGTATTATCCCTTTAATTCGGTTTTTTCGGTCAGTAGCAATGTGCAAAAATCGGTTTATCTCGATTGCCGAATACAGATGAATTCGCTCATCACTTCGCTCAATACCGAACTGGCGCCGATGTTTCGGATTAGCAAACAGTCTAACTCGTTCTATTACCTTGGAGCAGGCCTTAACACCAGTATTGTCGGCAAAATCACGGACGAAGAAGACCTCATCAAAGGATATTTTTTGAGTGCTGGTGTGCGTGTGAATCCGCTCGAAAGCGTCAAAAATTTAGGTCTTGCTTTTGAATTGTCACCCTATGCCAACAAAAACTTCAAGTCGGGGGTTTTTCGGGCGTGGTTAGGGATTAGTTACCAGTTTGGAAAAAAGAAATAAACGACCTGATTCTAAACCAATTAACGTTTTTAGTCATTAAGTTTTAATACCTCTTAAGCTTTCCTGTACCTAGTTGTCTGCAAAAAATCCTTCATAAGCTTGCGGCTGTCTATTGCCGTATGAGTAAACCATTTTTACAATTCCTAAATCAACTCACCATTACCTGTTTGACTTACAAAATTTACCGATTGGTGTATATTTAGTGAATGTAGAAACACGTTATGGTAAAGTGGTGAGGCGAGTGGTGAAGCAGTAAATAATCTTCGTAAAATACGTATTCGGTTAACTTTATTTTCTTCTGCATCGCTTGCCAGCATCCTATTGATGGCGCTACTGATGTTACCGAAACCCTTTTTTTCAAAAATGTGATAAGTACAGGCTAACTTCAAGATTTCGCCAGAATTGGTAGTTAGTTTCACAGCGAAATTAAAAAACGATTCCAAACCACTATTGATACCATGAAAACAGTTGAAAAAATTACCTCAAGAATAGTAGCTATTCAAGGGGTAGCTTTTACCAAAGGAAATTGGAAAAAATGGAATTGGGCTCTCTTATTAGTCGGAATGACCTCGATAAGTTTTGCTCAAGAAATGACATCTAGCACTACCATAGCAACCCCGATGGTCTCGGTGGTAGCACCCTACAAAGAAGATGTGCGCAATGCCATTTTGAGCGTGAGCCAGTATCCGCAAATTTTGGCTAAATTGGCTCAAATTCACGACCAAACCAGCCAAGATTTTCAGGCTACTATCGAAACCTACAGTCAGAAAAAACAAGGTTGGTTCTATGAACTTTCACGCTATCCAGACCTCATGCACCAACTGGCGAGTATGCCTACCAACCGCTCGAAAGCCGACATTGAGGCGATGGTGCCGGGTGCTTCGGACGAACTCAAAACAGCCGCTTGGAAACTGTATGACCATCACCACAATGATTTGGTAGCCGTTGACAACCTCAACCAAAACGCTCAACGTATATTTTTGGCCTTGATAGCACCTCTGGATGTTTCGACACAAGCGGCCTTTCAAAAGTTGGTAGATATGCCCGACGTATTGTCTGCCCTCAACGAACACATGGACCAAACCGCTCAGTTGGGCCAAAGCTTCAAAGCCAATCCTGATGCCATACGCCAACGTTTGATAGCCGCTCACGATAGCCTTGAAACCCAAAACAAACAGGCTCTTGACGCTTACAAACAGAGTTTAGCTCAAAACCCCGAGGCATTGCAAGAGTTGCAACAAGCCTCGCAAGATTATGCCAAAACCAATGGCTATCAATACAAAGAGCCCCCTGTTGATAATTCGACAGTCAATAACTATTACTACAATCCATATCCGTATTGGTTTGGCTATCCTTATTGGTTTACTTCGGCCATGTGGTATCCTAACATGCTCTGGTACAACGCAGGCTTCTATTATGGTGTTGGCGGGTATCCGATGCTGTACGGTATGCCAAGTCTTGGTTTTTCAGCATGGTTTTTTGGTGGGGCCTATCGTTACTATCCTCACCTCTATCGTCAGTTTGGCAACTATTATCACACCAACCTATCAGCGGGCCGTTTGGCAACCAGTACTAATAGCTTTTTGAATGTAGCTCGTAGTCATTTCAATCCCACTATGAGTGGGGGTTCGCATTGGTTTGCTAACGCTAGCAACACCGCCCAATCAGGGCGAACATTCAACCAAATGGGCGCTACATCAGCCCCTCGAACCAGTAATTGGAGTCGTGGCAATTCCTACTCTGGGCAATCGTTTGGGGGTTACAGTCGAGGCAGTTTTGGCGGAATGAGTGGTGGAGGCTTCAGAGGTGGTTTTGGCGGTGGCGGACGAGGAGGTCGGCGGTAGTATTCAAACTAAATCTACCTAACCAAACACCCCTGTTGAGGCAATGCCTCGGCAGGGGTGTTTGGTTAATAGGTACTTTTGGTGAAGCATTCTTTCAATTTTCTTCCCTCCTTGATTTGATTCTCCCTAAATTTTTGGAATTTGCCGTCCGTATGTAACTACACGACCATGAAACTTGCTTGTTTGTGGGGTGGCCTCTTGATAGCGCTACTCGTTCCCAATGCCTTTGCGCAATTTACCCCTGCCCAACTCCAAAAGGCGGACTCTGTCTTAACGGTTTTACACCAACAAGGCTCGTTTAGTGGAGCGGTGCTGGTTGCCGAAAAAGGCAAAGTCGTTTACAAAAAAGCATTAGGAATGGTCAATTTGGCCACCCATGAGTCGCTCAAAACCACTTCGGCATTCAATTTGGCTTCGGTATCGAAGCAATTCATAGCAATGCTGGTGATGATGCTCCACGACCAAGGCAAGCTCCGCTTTGACGACAAAGTACAACAGCATCTACCCAGTTTTCCGTATCCAACTATCAGTATTCGTCACTTGCTCACGCACACGAGCGGGCTACCCGAGTACTTTGATTTGGCCCTCCAATACAACAACACCTTAGACACGCTCACTAACGACAAACTGCTCGACCTGCTTCAGTATCACCGCCCTGCCGTAGTATTTGCAGCGGGCGACAAGTGGGAATACTGCAACACCAATTACGTGTTGCTGGCTTCGATTGTTGAAAAGGCGGCAGGGATGCCTGTTGAGGCATTCTTCAAGCAGCAGATTACTAAGCCTTTGGGCATGAATGATACCTATATCTATTGCCTCCGCATGAAGCAGTCGCCCGCCAACCGAGTGTTTGGATTTGAACGAAAAAACGGGAAAAATACCCTTAACGACTTGGTGCGCTTGGATGGCGTCATTGGTGACGGCAACGTATATTCGTCGGTAGAAGATTTGCTCAAATGGGACCAAGCCCTTTATGATACTAAGTTGGTTAAACCCGAAACTTGGAAAGAAGCCACCACGCCTGTTCGCCTCAATAATGGCACTACCTATGACTATGGGTTTGGATTATTTTTTGAAGACAAGGGTAACATCATTACGCATACAGGCAGCTGGGTTGGTTTCCGAAACGAACTTTGGCGCAACATAGCCACCCAACAAACCATCATCTTTACGTCTAACGGCAGCGATGGGTCGGCTCGTGGCTTGGTCAAAGACATTCTCACAGGTAAGAGTGTAACCCTTCCTCGTTTTCAACTCATTACCAACGTTGACGTCATCAACGGCACAGGGTTACCTGCTCAACGAGCTTCGGTACGCCTCAAAAACGACCGAATCTGGGAAGTGGGCGACTTACAACCCTTTGCAGGAGAAACCGTTACCGACGGCAAAGGGCTTACCTTAGCACCCGGTTTCATTGATAGCCACAGCCATCACTTTGGCGGTTTAGAAGACCACCCAGACGCCTCAGCGGCTGTAAGTCAGGGCATTACGACGATTGTGATTGGCCAAGACGGGGGCAGTATTCCGATTGATACCATTCAAGCTTTTTTCAAAAAACGCCCCGTGGCTATCAACGTTGCTACGTACACCGGCCACTCTACTCTACGAGCCAAGGCAATGGGCGCTAAGAGTTTGTTTAGAACAGCCAAGCCTGAAGAGGTTGAGAAAATGAAAATCCATCTCCAATCAGAGATGCAAAAAGGTTCGCTAGGCTTGGCTACAGGCTTAGAGTATGAGTCGGCGTTTTTCTCGAACCGTGACGAAGTGCTGCAACTAGCTCAAATAACTGCCGAGGCAGGCGGGCGCTACATGAGCCACATTCGTAGCGAAGACATCAATCTCGACGAAGCCATTGATGAAATAATCGAGATAGGACGTCGTACCAAAATGCCCGTGCAGATTTCGCACATCAAAATCGCCAAAAGAGCCCAATGGGGACAGTCGGGTGCCTTGTTGGCTCGCTTGCAACAAGCCCGAGCGCAGGGTATCAACATCACTGCCGACTGCTACCCTTACGACTTTTGGAATTCGACACTACGGGTGCTGTTCCCCAATCGTGATTACACCAACCCCGCCAGTGCCGAGCTGGCCGTTAGTCAGCTCTGCGACCCCGATAAGTCGGTCGTGGTGCGCTTTGCACCCAACAAAGCCTATGCAGGCAAAACCCTAAGCCAAATTGCCGCCCTGCGTAAGGAGTCGCCTGCCCAAACACTCATGGCGCTGATAGCCCAAGCAGCTGATTTTGAGGAGAAGAACCCCGACTTCGACGAAGGCATCGAGGCCATCATGGGTAAATCAATGGACGAAGCTGACGTGACTAATTTCTTGAATTGGTCGCAGACCAATATCTGCTCAGATGGGGCCTGGCGGGGGCATCCTCGTGGGCACGGGGCTTTTACCAAACTCCTGAGTACCTATGTGCGAGAGCGCAACGTCATGCCGCTTGAAACCGCTATTTACAAAATGACAGGGCTCAGCGCCGAGCATTTGGGACTATCCAACCGAGGTTTAATTCAACCGGGCTACTATGCCGACTTGGTGCTGTTTAACCCCAAAACCGTCAAGGATAATGCCTCCATCCAAAATGCTACGGCTTTGTCGTCGGGCATCGAAAAGGTATGGGTCAACGGTGAACTTGTTTACCAATCCCAACAAAGTACAGGGGTATTTTCGGGAAGATTTTTGAAAAGATAACTGTTGGCTAAGCAAGTAGTGACTAGGAATTAGCCACTAGTCACTTAACCTATGCAAGTACGTAATTTTAAGCGAGTTACTAATCAGCATTATCAAAATAAGATAAACTGATAGCTATCAATTACTTAGAGAAACATAGCTATATCCATCTATTCTTTAATGAAAACAGCCATCATCCTCACCAACGGGCTGCTCCGCAGCAGCGACGCCAAAACCGCCCACGGGCTAATCAGAGGCACCGAACGCTACCGCATAGTAGGAGTAATCGACCCTCCTACTGCTGGGCAAGATGCCGGCGTAGTGCTGGATGGGAAACACCGAGACATTCCTATCTATGAAAGCCTCGAACATGCCCTCAATTCACCACAAACTATTGATTATCTGATTATTGGAGTGGCTACCGTCGGAGGAGTGCTACCTGCCGATATGCTGGTTATCATTCAACAGGCTATCCAACACGGTATTTCTGTGGTGAATGGCCTGCACGACTACCTCAGCGACAACCCCAACTTGGTGGCTTTGGCGCAGCAGCATCAGGTACAACTCATAGACGTGCGTAAGCCCAAGTCTCGCAAAGACTTACACTTCTGGACGGGCGAAATCTACGATGTCACGGCGCCCATTGTGGCAGTTATGGGCACCGACTGTGCACTGGGAAAGCGCACTGCCGCTCGCTTGCTGGTACAAGCCTGCAAGCAGCAGGGCATCAAAGCGCAGATGATTTATACTGGGCAAACAGGTTGGTTACAGGGTGGCCAATATGGCTTTATTTTTGACTCTACCCTCAACGACTTTGTGTCGGGCGAGCTCGAACACGCCATCGTGAGCTGCTGGCGTGAAACCGCCTCCGAGGTGATTTTTTTGGAAGGACAAGCGGCCCTGCGCAACCCCAGCGGCCCCTGTGGACTGGAGTTCCTGATTTCGGGCAATGCTCGACGGGTGGTGCTCGTACACGCTCCCAAACGACGCTACTACGACAACGAGCCGCACTGGGGCGAGATTCCGAGTGTGGAATCAGAGATTGCCATCATCGAAAAATTTGGGGCTAAAGTTATAGCCTTAGCCCTCAATACCGAAGAGTGCAGCGAAGCCGAAGCTTTTGATTTTCAGCGAGTTTTTCAGCAAAAACTCAATATCCCCGTGTGGCTGCCCTTATTCACCCAACCCGACGACGTACTTCGTCAGATTTTCTGAGCTACGTCCCGAATCGTTTCGAGCAAGTACGCTACCGACGCTTGGTCTTTGCGGTGATTGATGAGGCAAGCTCGCAATACAAATTCGCCCCGCAGTTTGGTACCTGTGATGAACACTCGCCCGTCGGCTTCGAGAGCAGGGACGAGCCGCTGGTTGAGTTGCTCTATCTCGCTCGGATTGGACAACGAGCCTTTGTACTGGAAACACGCAATGGCCAAATCGCCCTCCGATTTTAACACAAAATCATCCGATTGTTTCACCAACTGCGCTAAGTAGTGCGTGAGGTCAATGTCTTTTTGCATCATGGCTCGAATCCGCCCAAAGCCATACGCCTTGAGCGAAAACCATGCCTTAAAAGCTTTGGCGTTGCGAGACAGTTGGAAATAATGCTCGTTAAACTCAAATCGAGTGGTTTCGGGTGTAAACTGGCTACCGAGGTAATCGGCTCGCTTGAAGTAAGTTTCTCGCATTTTATCCCAATTACGCACCAACACACAACCCAATTCAAAGGGCTGGTAGAGCCATTTATGAAAATCCAACGCCACCGAATCGGCCCGTTCGATTCCTGCATAGAGCGGCTTTACGGACGGCAAGGCTGAAGCCAAGCCGCCATAGGCACCATCCACATGAAACCAAAGTTGGTACTTTTCGGCAAGCGAAGCCAAGGCGTTGAGGTCGTCAATGGCTCCGGTATTGACCGTTCCCGCATTTCCTACCAGACAAAAAGGCTGAAAGCCAGCCGCAAGGTCTTGCTGAATCGTTGTTTCGAGGGCTTCAAGGTTGATGGTAAAGTCGTCGTTGACTTCAATCTTACGAATATGCTGCGTGCCAATACCCAGCAAAGCTATGCTTTTGTCCACGCAATTGTGCGTTTCGGTAGAGCAATAGAGTGTAAAAGGTTTTTGACCAAATAAGCCGTTTTCTTGGAGGTTGAGCGCTCTAAAAAACACGTTGCGGGCTACCGTTAGTCCAGCCAGATTAGCTTCGGAGCCTGCACTCACCATCGCCCCACCAGCTTGTGGTGTGTAACCAATGATTTCGGCAGCCCATTTGATCACCCTTTTTTCAATTTCGGTCATGGCAGGGGCCAAATGCCATTTGGTATTGTTTTGGTTGACAGTAGCCATCATCAACTCGGCCAAGGTCGAAACCTGATTCCCTCCAGACATTACGTAGGCGTACATATTTTTGCCCAAATTCCCCGTAGCACTTTCAAGTACTTTGTGCTGCACTTCGTTGAGTAGGTTTTCAAACTGGATGCCTTGCCAAGGCAGCGGTTCGTCAAACCACTGCTCTACTTCTTGCTGCGAGCTAACATTGAAGCCCTTAATCGAATCAAGTTGCCGATAACGCTCTACCAATAGCTCGGCGGTTTGGTCAAGCATGGCTCGAAAAGCTTCGGGGGCAACATCCAGCGAAGTAGGTGGTACCAACAAGCGATAAATCTTCAACCCGGCCACTTTGGGCAGCCGAAAAGCGCTGGGCGTGAGTTCTCTGTCCATCAGTTCAAAGCCATTGCGCTCATAAAAACGATGGGCGGCATGAGCCATGGGAGGTGTATCGAGCCAGATTTCTTCTAAACCTCGTGACTGAGCGTAAGCCAACAAGGTATCGAATAGCCGTTGGGCCAAGCGAATGTCTTTATCTCCTCGCACGGCGGGTGCCAAAAACATCTTGCGCAACACCGCCTGCTGGGGGTTGAGGGGCTCGATACCGATGGTACCTACCACGCTATCGCTACGCATATCAAGGGCTACCCAAAAGGCTCCGGTGGCATAAAAAGCGGCCAGATTAGGCAAATCAGGCTGGTCTTGGGCTGTAATTCCCAACTTAAATTCACCGTTTTGGATACCCAGTACCAAGTCCTGAACTTGCTGTTGGTAACGTTCTTCAAACGGAACAATCTGTAGGTCGTTGGTACTCATCATGGTTTGTGTTTTTGGAGAATGGCTTTAATCTGTTGCATACTTTGCAAAAGCTGGTCGTAGTCGGCGAGGTCAAGGTTGGCAAATGCTTCGGCTACTTGCCGACTGGCTTTTGCGTCGAGGCTTTGTACCTCGGTTTTTCCGGCTTCGGTGAGGGTGAGCAAAAAGGCTCTGCCGTCTTGAGTACATTGCGTTTTTGAAATCAATTGTTTGCGCTCAAACGCCTTCAAAATTCGGCTGAGGTAACCCTTATCTAAGCCCAGCGTAGCCATGATTTCGTTGGCCGTGATGCTGGGCTGAAGTGAGATTTCTCGCAGTACCCGTACCTCTACCAGCGAATAAGGGCTGTTGAGGTAGGTTTTGTCCAAGACGCCAATCACTTTGGTGTAGAATCGGTTAAAGTCTCGGATTTTTTCGATTTGCTCAGGTTTCATGCACCAAAGGTAGGATAAATTAGTTGACAATGTCAACTAATTTATTTTATTTTTTATTCCATTCACTCGCTGCTATGCTCACGCAAAGTTGTGGTGTAGGGCAAGATTCGGCAACCCATTTCTTGCGGTGTTGAGAACCACCCTCACTAACGAGTGTCCTCCCTTTTGCTATGGTTATTGTGGATTATGTTAGGGATACTGACAGTGGCCGTACAGGAGTTTGCACTCAGCAGATGATGAAGAGAGACACCCCACAAGGTAGGTTTGGAAGGATAAACAACCTTTTTTGTAAAGTGCTGAAATAATTGCTTGAGTCATAGAAATCGAGCCGCAAAACTTTCGTATATTTATGAGTTAGCGGTAACCCTATTCGACCAAACTTCATTTTCAAATGCTTATTAACGACAATCAGAAAGGTAGAAATGTCATTCTTTTCGGTGCCGGTGGGACTTTGTCTTGGAATTCCCCAACAACATATGAGTTAACTACCTTGGTACGAAAGTCTGGGTTTAACACAATAGATAATAAGACAACCATAACGGAATATCTATTCCAAGCACTCGTCGACAGCGGTTATTCTGAAGATGATATAAACTTTGAAACAATCATCAATTTGATTGAGGAAATAACGGTCTATTATTCATGCTTCAATAGCGAAAAAAAACTACCATCGCTAATTAGTTGCCTTTTAACACCAAGGTTTGAAAACGAAATATTCAACTTCTCTATAAAAGGAGGCGAGATTAAGCACGGCTATCAATTGCAAATACCAGCCGGTAAAGACTATGAATTTTCAGATTTCGCTTACCATAATGAAACTCCAAAACAGTTTTTTCTATTGCATCTACTTAATGAAATACTTACAGTTATAAATGCAAGGATTTTAAAGTACGCTTATCACACATCTGGAAATTCGGTTGTTGACGTAACAAGTCCGATTAGTAAGAAGTTCTGTAAATGGGTGATATCGTTTTACATAAGAAGCGTAGTCAGAATTTATACGTTGAACTACGATAGAATTTTTAAAATATTACTGGAAAGAAATGGCATTTCTCTTTTTGAAGGTTTTGATTGTGGTGAAAACATTCCAGTGGGGGCAAGTTTAAGAGCGAATGTTCCGAAGATATTGAAAGACAAAGATTGCAATTGTCACTATAATCTTCATGGGTCAGCTTATTGGGAAGTCTTAGATTTGGATGAAAACCTGTTGCCAAACCCAGAAATTGTATTAACATCAAGTCCAAATCACCCTATTAATAGCTATCCAGCTTCTTCTCAAGTTGAAAAAGGAAAGACACTTTTAGTTGCAAATATTATTACTGGTTACCAGAAAGTTCAGAAAACTAATATTACTCCTTACCGTCAAATGCACTCTGCATTTGATCAGGATTGCTGTTTTGCAGACGAAATCTTTATAATTGGCTACTCTTTTGGAGACGAGCATGTAAATCAGAGTTTGAAAACTGCAATACGTTACAACCCTAAACTGAAAATAACTATCGTTGACCCGGGCTTTATCAAGAATAAAATGGATTTCCAGTTTGCAATCAAATTCTTTACTTATAGGCAAGCAGGTAATTTAAACCCAAAGAAGGTTGCAGAAAATCTATATAGTTATTTTGATGGTGCATTTGTTGTCCACACTAAAACCTTTGAGGAATTTCTTAATACTGCATCATAAGGGCATGACGCTCTTGATTGCTTGGAAGCATTATTAAGAAACGACACAGAGTATTTATCCGTTAAGTTTGGACAATGAGGAGGATAAACATAGTAAGAAACTTAAGTTTGTCGAAAGCGGGACGTAATTGCTTTCTTCACCTTTAGAATAATAAAGGATTTTTGAATTCTTTAGACTGTGTGCTGGAAATCTCCACCTTATCAAGCCTTTTCGTTAAAGCACGTTTTACAATACACCAATCGAATTGAAAATACTTGGTTCAACGCAATACATTACCGCTTTATTTCGGTGCGAGTGCGGTTGTAGGCAGCAAAGCATCCTAAGCCGCCCTGCACGTTGGAATACACAAACGAGGGCTCTACAAAGGGGTTGTTTCGGCGCTGCCGTCGTACCGAGAGCAGGTATTGATAGTAGTTGTAGTCCACATTGAGTAGGTCTAAGCGTATCACCATCGGGCGGCTGCTTTGCTGGGTACTATACTTTTTGTTGGCTACGGTGATGGTATTCACGTTGTAAGTAGCCTTGCCCTGTGGCGACTTAAAGGTGGCGCCATCCAAGCCAATGTCGGAGAGGTATCCTGCCTCGGCGTCGTTGCCCCAGTTGAAGGCCAAATAACGGCGTTCGGTGTTATATACTACACCTTTTTGCTTGTCAGACACGGGTTCAAGTAGTTCAATTTCGACCTCGCCCATGATGCGGTAGTAGTTGGTTTTTCCCTTCAAATCGTCCCAGGAGGCAGTAGTAGTGATGGCTTTGGTTTGGCCGTTTCGGAGGTTGGTAGCGGTAGTAGTATCTGTGCTGTAGGTTTTGAGGCTAACCGTTTCTGAAGGCACTTGACACGACGCACTGACTTGCTTGTTGGTGGTCTTGCTATTCAGCGTATAGGTTTTACCCGCTTCTATTTTGAACTTGGTGGTCGGCAGGCTGTACAATTCATTGGTTTTGTCGTAGGTCAATTGGGCGGTTTTGCTTCCATCCGAAATCGTCACCAAGGCATCGGGCACCGTGTCCGACTCACCCGAATACAGTGTGTCTTGGCCAATAATCGTGATGGTTTGGCGGCGTTTATATTCGCCAAATAAGGGACTTGATTCGGTCAGTTTGACCCAAATGGTGGTGTCTTGAGGGCAAATAAAGCCCGTCATGACCAATTTTGCTTCTGATTTTGGCAAATCGTCGAGCGAGACTTCTTGTACCAAACTTTGGCAAGAGGCCAGTATTCCTATTAGTAACCCCAACAAGCCAATTCGTTTTTGTTCCATCTTTTTTGTGCTTGTGGGGCGTATGCTATACGCCCCTACGGTACACTGCTATTTTGAATAATGCATTGATAATCAACCAAAAATAGCTTTTTTATCGCTGTGGGGGCGTATGCTATACGCCCCTACGGTACACTGCTATTTTGAATAATGTACTGATAATCAACCAAAACAGCTTTTATTATTATCGCTGTGGGGGCGTATGCTATACGCCCCTACGGTACACTGCTATTTTGAATAATGTACTGATAATCAACCAAAACAGCTTTTATTATTATCGCTGTGGGGGCGTATGCTATACGCCCCTACGGTACACTGCTATTTTGAATAATGTACTGATAATCAACCAAAACAGCTTTTATTATTATCGCTGTGGGGGCGTATGCTATACGCCCCTACGGTACACTGCTATTTTGAATAATGTACTGATAATCAACCAAAACAGCTTTTATTATTATCGCTGTGGGGGCGTATACTATACGCCCCTACGGTACACTGCTATTTTGAATAATGCACTGATAATCAACAAAAAATAGCTTTTATTATTATCGCTGTAGGGGCGTATGCTATACGCCCCTACGGTACTTCGTTAAAACTTAAACTGATAGCTCAGGCCATAATTCATCCCCCTGCCTGCCACACTACCCTTTCGCTCCCCCCTTCCCTTGCACTCGTGCCTGCCCACAAGGGGGACAGGCTGGTAAGTTTGAGATTCTGGTTTACTAGAACTTAAACTGATAGCTCACCGACGGAATAATAGGGAACACTGAGTACCGCTTCATGATAGTAGTATCTACACCGTTTCGTACTTCACTGCTGAGGGTATAGAAAAACGGATTTCGGCGATTGTAGGCATTATACACACTAAATTCCCAAGTTCGTTCGTGGCGTTTCATTTTTTTGTGAAACTGAATCCCAATGTCTAGTCGGTGGTAGGGTTCGGCTCGAAAGGCATTTTTCTCGCTGTATTCGTTTACCCGACGAGAATTCCAAACAATCGTACCCGTAGGATTAACGGCTTGGTCTAAAGTCATGCGCAGGTAGTTGTTTTGATACGCCGAATACTCGGCCAACGGTACGGTTAGGGCGTTACCCGTGCCGTAAACCCACGTAGCCGACAAGGTGATGCGCTTGCTGAGTTCGTAAATACCAACCACCGAGAGGTCATGGCGGCGGTCGTAGCGAGGGAAAAACACTCGGCCAAAATTGATGGCTGGAAACTGCCATTGCGTTTTGGACCATGTGTAGCCAATCCAACCCGAAAAACGACCTACCTTTTTTTGAATCAACACCTCTACTCCATACGACCAACCCTTGCCTGTGGTGATGTTGTCTTCCCAGTTGACTTCACGAGCATTTTCGCCGTTTACATTCAAGAAACTGGCGCCTTCTTTGTAGCTAATGATGTCGTTCATGGCTTTGTAATAGCCTTCAATACTTAGTGTAAAGCCTTGCTTATCAAAGTCTTTGGCGAAACCTGCGGCCACTTGTTCCGATTGTTGGGGGCGGATACGATTGGTAGTAGGCACCCATAAGTCGGTAGGTAAGCCGAGGCCCGTATTGGAGATAAGGTGGATGTATTGGTTCATCCGAGCATAACTCGCCTTCAACGACATGTCGTTGCCGATTTTGTAGGCCATCGAAAACCGTGGCTCAGGCCGAAGGTAGTGCGTACTGTCTGTTTCAAAGCTGCTCAACCGAAATCCAACGTTCATTTTGAGGCGGTCGGTAGCTTGCCAAACGTCTTCGATGTACAGCCCCGACTCTCGGTTATCCAGTACTTTGGCTTCTCTACTCAGCGATGTAGAATAACCTTCTACCACCAGCGCACTGGGTTTAAAATGGTGAAAAGTGGTAGATAGCCCGAATTTGACAGCATGTTTGGGTGATGGAAAAAAGTCAAAGTCAGTTTTAAAGCCCCAATCTCTGATTTCGGACAAATAATTGAGACTTAGCTCAGTTGCTGGAGTACTCTGGGTGTCTTTTGAATAGTCGAAAATTCGAAAGTGATACCGACTAAAAATCACCGAGGTGTTGGCAAAGAGTTTTTGGCTGAATAGGTGGTTCCACCGCAGGGTGCTGGTGGCATTGCCCCAATCCAAACTCGACGACGACGCCAGTGTCGGCGAGGTCAAATCGGCGTAGAATTTGTCTTGACCAAAATACCCGCTTGCGTAAAGTTTGTCCTTTTGGCCAAAATCGTAATTGAATTTGGCATTGAAGTCGTAGAAATAGTAGCCGCCTGTGGTCTGTTCGATTTGGCCTTTTTGGGAGGCTTTGATGAGGGGCTGCGCCAAAATATCAAGATACGTACGACGTGCCGACACCACAAAAGAGGCTTTGTTTTTTTTGATAGGGCCCTCCAACGTAAGCCGTGAGGCAATCAGCCCGATGCCTCCTTCGCCGTGGAGTTCTTGCTTGTTACCCTCCTTCATATTCAACTCAATCACCGACGACAATCGCCCACCAAAGCGAGCCGGAAAGCCGCCTTTGGTCAGCTCTACGCTTTTGAGGGCATCGCCGTTGAAGGTCGAAAAAAAACCAAACAAATGGTTGGCGTTATAGACGGGCGCATCGTCGAGAATGATGAGGTTTTGGTCAGGACCACCGCCCCGCACGTACAAGCCTGACTGTCCTTCGGAGCCTTTTTGCACGCCAGGCATGAGCTGGAGTACCTTCATCACGTCTTTTTCGCCCAAGAAAGCAGGTATTTTCTTAATCTGATGGATGGGCAATTCGATTTGGCTCATCTGTGCCGTTTCGCTGATGCGCTCGCTTTGGCGCTTGGCCGAGATTTCTACCGTCTGCAATTGAGTAACAGGCTCCAACTCAACGTTGAGGCTTAGGTTTTGCCGCAAGGCGATTTGCTTGACAATGCGCTCGTAACCCACCATCGAAAAGGCGATCGTAGCCGTGTCGCTGGCGGCTAGTGTGAGCGAATAAAAGCCGTAGGTATTGGAAGTAGTCCCCAGCGTAGTGCCTGGCAAATAGACGTTTACGCCAATGAGTTGCTCTTGGCTTCCTTTTTCACGAACATACCCGCTGATGGTCACTCGCTGTTGCGCCTCTGCCGTACTCCAAAGCGAAAAGAATAGAAGTAAAAAGTAGTGAAAATGTTTCATTCGGGTCAAAATCAGCCTCATCCGAACGCAAGTTACATAAAATTCTGATTGGTGGACATGGGTTATCAGCATGGCGGAATCTTGCAGAAACCGTGCTTACCGAAAGGCAATTAGTAGAAGGTCGTTATTCGCTGAACTTGCTGACGCCCGTGTACAAGCGAGGACCCTTGTACCAGAGGTAGGGAATCGTTTATTATTTCACAAACAATCCATGTTATCTCGCTTATTTATACCAATTTATAATTTCGATACTCGCCGATGCGCAAACCCGTCCACCGTTCAATAGCAGCCTTGAGGCGGTTTTTGAAAGAAAGTTTTTTCTGCCGAACGTCAAAGTCAAATACCCATGCCATCCGATGGATGCGTTCTTGCATCACCGCAGGGTGTGTTCCTTCAAACAACCGCAGTGCATCTACTTCTGAATAATCAAACTGCTCGGCTTCTTGGCGAATGGCCGTCATTTCTTCATCGTTGTACCAATACTGCTGAAAATCACTCAGTTTGGCTCTCATTCGCTCAGGCGTGCGTACCCAGCCATAATGATACACGTAAGCGTCAATGAGCTTGACTTTGAGCTTCTGGTTCGACAAAGTCCGAAAGCCCTGTGCGTCTCGATACGAAGTCACCTGTTGGTTGTTCCGAACTATGCGAATTTCTCGACGATACCAGCGCACCGAGTCGCCCACGTAGCGATACGAACCAAAAAAGTGGAGGTAGTGAAACAACAACCCTTCTACTTCTGGATTAGTCAAATGCTGCTCCATAGCCGCCCGAATGGTAGGTAAGTAGCGCTCATGCACCACTTCGTCGCCTTGAATATAAAAAGCCCAATCGGCATCGAGCGAAATGGCCGCCAGCGCTTTGTTGGTTTCAATAGCCAGCACCTGTCCACCTTCACGAAGCGAATCATCCCAGACGGTTTCGATGATTTTAATTTTGGGCGACCCAATCGAGCGAACCAGTTCCAGCGTTTCATCTTCTGAATTTCCGACAGCCACTACCAACTCGTCGCAAATCGGCAAGATAGACGTAATAGCCTCTACGATGGGATAATCGTACTTGACTGCATTGCGAACAAAAGTAAAACCAGCAACTTTCATGAAATTTTCAGCCAAGGTCGTTATTCGTTATCGGCTAATTGTTAGCGTCATCATGTTGTCTGTGTCCCCACAGACAACGGCAGCCTTTGCCGTCTTGGACTGTGTCCTCACAGGCCACGGTTAAACAAAGTGCAAAAATATCCAGTAATCCGATGATTTTTATAACTCTTTCATAAGAAACGAAGCCTGTGCAATTCTTACCCCGCATGATAACACTTGCGGCAACGGGCTTCATAGCTATCGGTTTCGCCCAATAGCACTTGGTCTTGTAAGGGCACTTTTCGATACGAATACTGCGCTATTTCACCACAAACCACACAAATAGCATGAACCTTGGTCACGTACTCGGCAATAGCCATCAGGTGTGGCATGGGGCCAAAGGGCACCCCTGCAAAGTCCATATCAAGACCCGCCACAATAACCCGCTTGCCACTATCGGCCAATTTGTTGCAAACTTCAATGACACCTATGTCAAAAAATTGAGCCTCATCAATACCCACCACGTCGCAGTCGCCGGTGAGGAGCAGAATTTCTTGGGCGGTATGCACGGGCGTGGAACGAATTTTGTTAGCATTATGCGAAACGATGTCTGCCTCATCATAGCGCACATCAAGCGCTGGCTTGAAAATCTCTACCTTCTGGCGAGCTATTTGCGCTCGATGCAGCCGACGAATCAATTCTTCGGTTTTGCCCGAAAACATCGAGCCACATACCACTTCAATCCAGCCCGAACGTGGCTGAGGGGGTTGGGTACGAGTACGGTTGGGTTCAATAAACATCGTTTTGGCCGAGGGTCGTAAAAAAGCAAAGTAGTCTGAGCCATCCATCAAAAACGCATTGGAGGACTATTGGGGGTACCGTTCCATCAATTTGCAAGACTAAAACAGCTATTCCTTACGCCATTTATAAAATCTATGTGTGTGTTTTCCGTTTTGTATTTACCTTTACAAAGCAAATCATTTTCCGAATGTCTAACAAATTAGATTTTGCTGCTATCGAACAATATAGCAAGCAGTATGCCACCAAGTTGTGTGATGAATTTTATGCTCGCCACGACGCCATAAACGGCCAACAGGTATTGAATTTGAGCAATGTAGGGCAAGTAAATACACTGGTAGTAAGCCAGTTGTATGAAAAATGGAAAAGCGACACGGAGCGTTTCCGCAGTCCTTATTTTGATTTTGAGCACGAGTCGGTCAAGCAAGCGTTGCAAGCGTTTATGAACACCGTGTCACAGCAAATCTCTATCAAACGGGCTGCTTTTGAGCCGTTGCTCAGTACAGCAGTATCCGATACCTTGGTGCTGTTGTTGGACCCGAAGCACTATTTTGAAACATTGCTCCGCAACGTACCCTACGCTACTCTCAGTGCTGATACCTTGAAGGCGTGGGGTAAATATACTCGTTGTAACAAGTTCATTGTGAATAGCTTACAAGAATATCTTGGCGATGCCTCCCACGTATCGGTTGCGCAAGCATTGGGCTGGCTCGACACCATCTGTCACGAAAATGCCCCTTATGAAGACACCGAAAAATACCTTCAGCTCTTTGCCAGTAAAGTAAGTGCCGACAAGGACAGTTTCTTGAAAAAAGCGGCCAGTAAATCATTTTTTGATTTTGAGCCCGACGATGTGGTAGTCGAAACACCGATTAAACCGACCTTCCAACCCGAAATTCCAGTAGTTACTACGCCCGTAGTGCCTACGCCACCTCCTGCCTCTCCTGTGGAAGTAAAGGCCCCAGTACCCGTATTGATGGATGAACTGGCCGACAACCAGCCCGAAATTCTGAATACGAAGTTTGCTGGAGAACAACAGACCATCAACGATATTTTGGCCAAAGAAACCCCCGGCATTTTGGCCAACAAACTGGCAACAGGTCGGTTGGAGAGCATTGTAGGGGCGATTTCGCTCAACCAAAAGTTTGGGTTTATCAATCAGCTTTTTCATGGCGATGCCGTGGCCTACACCCAAGCAGTTCACGAATTGGAGCATTGCATGAGCCTTGACGAAGCTCAACAACTCATCAATAACCAATACGCTACTAAATACATGTGGCGCCAAAGCCCCGAAGAAGCCGCTGAGTTGATGGATATTGTGCGGCGGCGGTTTACATGAAGAGTAGAAGAAGCTCGCAACTGGGTTCAAGACATTTCTCATTTTACAACGTAAGTAATGCGTATTCATTCTAAACAACCCCATGTGGGCACTACCATCTTCACCGTCATGTCGAAGTTGGCTGCCGACGTGGGGGCGCTTAATCTCTCTCAAGGTTTTCCGAGTTTCAACTGCTCTCCTCAGCTTATCGAGTTGGTCAATCACCACATGAAACTGGGGCATAATCAGTACGCACCCATGTCGGGTGTGCCAGCCTTGCGAGAAGCCATTGCCCAAAAAACCAGCGAGTTATATGGCATTCACTACCACCCCGACACCGAAGTAACGGTTGTTTCGGGTGCTACCGAAGCCCTGTATGCCGCCATTACGGCCATCGTAGAGCCTGGCGACGAGGTGATTTTGTTTGAACCTGCCTACGATAGTTATGCCCCCTCTATTCGTTTGAGTGGAGGTACTCCTGTATTTATTACCCTGACACCAGCGCAAGAATACCGAATTGATTGGCAGGAAGTGAAAACTCGCATTACGGCCAACACCAAGGCCATTATGCTCAATACGCCTCATAATCCTACGGGGGTGATGCTTAGTCAAAACGATTTGAATCAACTGGCCGAACTGGTGCGTGACACCAACATTTTTGTAATTAGTGATGAGGTCTATGAACATATCTTGTTTGATGGACGCACTCACTGGTCGCCGATGAAGCATCCTGTGCTGCAAGAACGTACCTTTGTGTGTGGCTCGTTCGGAAAAACGTTTCATACCACTGGCTGGAAAATTGGCTATTGCTTGGCCCCAGCCGAACTGACCGTAGAGTTTCGGAAAGCTCACCAGTGGATTACCTTTGCTACGCCAACACCCCTGCAATACGCCTTGGCCGATTTCTTGAAAGACCCAGAGCCGTATCAGTCGTTGTCGGCGTTTTATCAAGCCAAGCGAGACAAGTTTTTGAGTTGTATTGCTGGCTCACGGTTTCGGTTCAAGCCTGCGCAGGGGAGTTTTTTCCAAACGGTTAGCTACGGCCACATGACCGACGAATCTGACTACGAGTTGGCCATCCGTTGGACCAAAGAAATTGGTGTGGCGTCTATTCCAGTTTCGGTATTTTACGACCAAAAGAACGATTACAAAATCCTTCGATTTTGCTTTGCCAAAGACGACGATATGCTCGAAAAAGCAGGTGAACGCCTTTCAAAATTGTAGTAAAACTGGCGAAAGCCCATCCACACAAATTACCACTTCTCAAAAGAAACAGTTAAATTTTTAGTATTTTTCTAAGAAAATTAAGGCGTTTGTGCGAATTTTCTAACTTGAATTTGCGTCCTAAAAATTTTCGCCTAATTTTGTGCGAAACAAAAATCGCCGTGTGCGAAGCCGATGTTTGAAAACAAATCGCTTGGTCTGCTCCTTCTACTTCTCAGCCCCTCGGCGTGAGATTGGAAGCATTTGAATATACTCAAACGCCCTTTCTCATGCCAGAGAAAGGGCGTTTTATTGTTTGATAGAAGGCCGATTGTATTTTCACAAAACCACAAAACCCGAAAATAGTACCATGAGCCAACGAATCCAAGTCTTTGACACTACCCTACGGGATGGCGAACAAGTACCCGGTTGCCAGTTGACCACCGAAGAAAAATTAGTAATTGCCGAACGACTCGAAGAGCTCGGTGTAGATGTCATAGAGGCAGGTTTCCCGGTTTCATCGCCAGGCGATTTTCGCTCAGTTGAAGAAATCAGTAAACTCATCAAAAACTGTACGGTTTGTGGGCTTTCTCGTGCCAAAAAAGAAGACATTGACGCTGCGGCTGCGGCACTCAAGCACGCTAAATATCCACGGATTCACACGGGCTTGGGAGCTTCTGACATTCACATCCAGTACAAGTTTAATTCCACTCGTGAAAAAATGCTGGAACAGGCCGTGGATGCCGTAAAATACGCCAAAAGCTTTGTTGAAGACGTGGAGTTTTATGCAGAAGACGCTGGCCGTGCCGACTTGGTGTACTTAGCCCAGCTTACGGAGGCGGTGATCAAAGCAGGCGCTACAGTGGTTAACTTGCCTGATACTACGGGCTATTTGCTTCCCGACCAGATGTTTGAGCGCATTAGCTTCTTGTTTGCCAATGTGTCAAACATTCATCAAGCTACTATTTCGATGCACAATCACAACGACTTGGGCTTAGCTACTGCCAACACCATTGCAGGGATTAAGGCAGGGGCTCGTCAGGTGGAAGTGACAATAAACGGTATCGGCGAGCGGGCGGGTAATACCTCGCTCGAAGAAGTAGCCATGATTGTGAAGCTACATAAAGACCTTGGTTTTGAGGCAGGTATTGATTCTACCAAACTGTATCCACTCAGCAAACTCGTGTCGGGCATGATGCGGATGCACGTGCAGGCCAACAAAGCCATCGTAGGCCGTAATGCGTTTGCACACTCGTCTGGAATCCACCAAGATGGCTTTTTGAAGCACTCTATCAACTACGAAATCATGAGCCCGCAAGACGTGGGTGTACCGCAGTCGGACATCGTCTTAACGGCTCGCAGTGGACGCCATGCTTTGAAGCACCGCTTGCAATTACTTGGTTATCAGTTGGAGAAACCTGACTTAGACCGCTTGTATCAGCGTTTCTTGGTGATGGCCGACGAGCGTAAGATGATTCACGACAAAGACTTGATGGAGTTGGTAGGATAACCCGATGCTTCTATACAGATTTCATAAAAAAAGCCACTAATCGCTTGATTTGGTGGCTTTTGGTTTTTAGAGAAGGTTGCGACTTATGAAGGGCGAATAGCTCCTCCGCCCGATGGCGGAAACATTTCATTGAGTTCTTTTTTGAGTGTGCTGGCCCAATATTCCATGTCGGCAACACAGGTCGAAAGCTCAGGATAATCCATACCTCTGATGTCTCGCTCATAGGTGGCATATACCTTTGGTGAATTAGCCATTAGGCTGATTTTTACCCCTAATTTTACGTCGTTGAGTTCGAGCAAGTAACGAAGCGCACGAGTTTGGTCAAAAGCGGGTAACTCCATTAACAAAGAGAAGATCCGTAGATAGGTACGACTACCAGCTACTTCAAAAAACACTTCGATGGAGGCACCCCCGTAGGTCCATCGCCAGTTTTTTAGTTCAGGATTAAATACTTGTGCTTGAGTTAAGCCAATTGATTCTACGTACTGATTGACCAGTTCGATGGCTCTGTCGAGTTGAGTTGACGGTTGCGGAGTTTCCATGACGTTTGATTGTTAAGCTGGTTTAGCATACAAACCTAAAAGGCTTTCTGAAATTTACCTCATAAAATCACCTAAACTGATTAAACGGTCAATTGGTCTAATAATTAGGTATGTCTTGCCTAAAAAGAACTGACTAAGCCAACGGTTTTAAGCCCTATCAACGATGCCGTCGTCGCCGAAAATGCCAGCGATGATACCGCTTGAAGGTATGTTTATGATGCGTTTTGACCGAATCCTTACCATCTTTTCCTACTACTCGGTTGGCTTTGTAAATCCATAAGGTGAGCAACGTAAAGACGGTTACGAGCCCAACCAAAATCAACCGAGCCACGATTACTTTACGGTTCATGGCTTGGTGCTAAGCTTTGCCTCTAACTGACTGGCTTTTTGTGCCCACGTCTGTAAGGCGGTGTCTTGGTCGTATCTAAACACCATGTCATCGGGATTTGGGGTTTGCTTAGTTACTTGGATAGAAGCCGGAATATCTTTCTTCCACGTAATTGTCCGCTCTACTTTAGCCCCTTCTTCGTAGATAGGTTTGTCGTAAAACGAGCGCTTAGCCATTATTCGAAACAGT
Organism: Spirosomataceae bacterium; assembly: GCA_046329195.1. Lineage (GTDB taxonomy): Bacteria > Bacteroidota > Bacteroidia > Cytophagales > Spirosomataceae > JAXLVB01. The sequence goes on from JAXLVB010000003.1 coordinate 415,677, forward strand.
TGCTTTTGATTAAAATAAAAATCTACCTCCATTTTGCCTGTTTCGCCATATAAGGTTAGTAGCATTTTCTGGAGGTCTTTCCCTTGATAATACCCTACCAATTCGCCTCCTTCCAGCGATTCATCCGCTACTTCTACCTGTTTTTCGGTTAGTTTTTTGTCTTTGACTTGGGCATTAATCGTTGCCACCATAGTTTCATTGGATAGCGCATTTGGCTTTGGACTCACGACTGCCGAGTCAATCTGGGTAGTAGGTTGTTGAACTTTTTTTTCTTGATGACAAGCCCATTCGGCAGCCAGCACTACCAAGATAACTAATAGGTAAAAGGTATTTTTCATACTAACGTTTCGTTTATTGGGTAGATTCTGCGTGCGTTGGATAGCATTTCTTTGAAAACGTTTAATAATCGTTTCTGCATTACTATCTTGATACGCAAATCTCAACCAAAAGTATCAACTTCTTTTCACCCAAATGGGTGAATCTGGTAGGTTGATACTCGAATCGGGAAGAGACTGATGTGGATTTGAAACGATGACTTACAGATATTCACGCACTCGCTTGATGACCATAGAGCGAGAATTGGCGTCGAGTTTTAGATACAGATTGTTGAGGTGCGTTTTGATGGTATTGACCGAGACAAACAGTTCGTCGGCCATTTGTTGGTTGGTGCGGCCTTCGTGGAGTTGTTTGAGTACTTCAAATTCACGGTCGGTCAGGGGGGTTGGGATTTTACGGTTGATTTTCTCTAACAACAGCGGCGGTTGCTGGTATTTCTGACGCTGGGCAAAATTATACAAAGAGATTTCGAGGGTAGCCAAGAGCGTACGTTCATCAAAAGGTTTCAAAATATAACCTGCGGGGGCGGTGCGTTTGGCTTTGTCGAGTGTGGGGCGGTCTGAGTACGAAGTCAGGAAAATAACGGGAATCTGGTATTTTTCTTTAACCACTTGTGCCAAATCAATCCCATCCATTTGGTCTGACGACAAATTGATGTCTAACAAAACAACATCGGGTTGATTATTGGCCAACTCATGAAGTGCATCGGTTGGGTCATAGGCAATCCCCGACACCCGAAAATCAAGATTGTCAAGGCATTGCTCAATATCCGTGGCAATGAGGGGTTCGTCTTCTACAATTAGAATGCGGATTTCGGACATAATCTGTGAATTATTGGTATATTGGAGCTTCCTATAAGGTTCTCTACTCAAATATTAAACACGGTGTATGGATTTGTCTCGGAAAAGACCTACCTTTGTCCATAGAATCGTAATCACCAAACAATCAGCACTTTATGGATGCTAATCAGCGCAGCAATAACGACACCAAATTGAAAGCCGCTATTGGGGTAATGGCCCTCATCATTGGCGTGTTAGGGTATTTGTATTTCCAGGAACGTCAATCGAATAGCGATAAAGAATTGGTTATCAACACCAAAACACGGGAATTGGTGAATACCACCACAAAGTTGGACTCGATTTCGAACCAACTTGATGCAAAGATAGCCGAAATCAAAATGCTTGGCGGCAATGTGGAAGAATTGATGAAGGCAAAAGCCGAATTAGAAGCCGATAAGCGTAATTTACAGAACCAGTCCAGCTTCAATTCCAAGAAATACGAAGAGAAAATAAAGTCTTATGAGACTTTATTGACGCAAAAAGAAGCTGAAATCCAGAAACTTCGGGAAGAAAACCAAGTGCTCACTAATCAGAACCAGACGCTTTCGCAGGAAAATACGGGGCTGAAGTCTGAAATACAGACCACTAAAAAAGCTTTTGATGACTCGGTGACGACGTATTCGACCAAAAATAAGGAACTTACTGAAAAAGTAACCATTGCGGCGGCAATGAAGGCTGAGGGCATTAAGGTAACGTCCATTTCGAGCAAAGGCAAGGAAACCGAAGACGACAGCTACAAGGCCAAGAAAATTGACCGTATCAAGGTGTCGTTCAATTTGGCTGACAATCCGCTTACTAAGAAAGAAAACAAAGATATTTACATGCGTTTGTTGGGGCCAGACGGTGCGGTGATTTCAGACATGGCTACTGGGTCGGGTGCCTTTATGTACCAAGGCCGAGAAACCATTTACACGGCTAAGCAAAAGGTGTTTTTTAGCAATACGCACCAGTTGGTAGAATTTATCTATAGTCGTGGTGCTCAGTATAGCAAAGGCAAGCATATCATTGAGCTGTACTCAGAAGGATTCAAGGTTGGCGAAGGTAACTTTGAAGTTCGCTAAGCGGTTTTCAGTATAGTAACCACAAGAGGTGGCTTCGGGATGAAGCTGCCTCTTATGGTTTTTGGATAAAGTAGGCCTATTTTACAACATTTTAGCTTTATGAATCTGTGATCTACCTCACCCAGCTCATCTATCTCAATCAAGGACAAGAAGATGTTTTTCATCAGTTTGAAAACGTAGCCATTCCGCTTATTGCCAAGTATAACGGTAGGTTGTTACTACGCATCAGGCCCAGCCAAGAGGCTTACATCCAAACGAGCATTGAACCGCCCTACGAGGTTCATTTGGTAGAGTTTGATAGCGAACAAGACTTTAGGAATTTTATGCAAGACGAAGAACGAAAGGCTTTTTTACACCTCAAGGAGCAAGCCATCAAAGCCTCTATTTTGTATCAGGGTGTGCAATTAGGATAGCGCCCCTTGGGGCTGTCATCTTACCGCCTCACCACTCACAAACATCAACACCTTACTATACGTTGATTTTAGGAGTAATCAACTCTCTAAACTGCTGAATATACTCCTCATTTTTGGCCATTTGTTTAGCAATCCCCTCCTGCCTAGCAGGTTTGAACCATTTCCACATCCGTCTCTCCATGTCATTTTTTGGCTGTCGGCGACCGGTTTGCAAATCCACCAGTTGCTGTTGTAATTGCTGGTTTTCTTGCTCAATATGTTGAATCATCAGTGCTGTCTGAGCTTGCATCTGTGACTCCGTACATAGCGACTGCACACGGGTCAAGAGCGCCAAATAGTGCTCTTTTGACAGGGGGCTTTGGTTGCGAATGGCCTCATCGATATAAAACCGCAAAGCAGTAAGCGCTTGGGGGGAGTTTTGGTCTATTAGGCTCATGTTGAGAAGTACAAACTTCACAGCATACTTTTTGAAAACTGCCAAATACGGGTGTGAGGCATAGTGTGCTACCGTACGGCGGTAGGCTTCGTCAGCGTCTTGCCATGTTTTGTTGACCCAGTATTCTTGGTCGTTAAGGAGCAGGGGGAAGCGGCTTTCGTCCACCAGTTCCTCACATTTCCAAAGCTTAGGATCGGCAATTTTTGACTTACTCGGTATCATTGACCAGACATGCCGCTCGATAAGGCGTTCGATGTCTCGTTTCATTTTATTGGGGTTACAACTACACAATGTACCTACCACAAGAGCAAGGAGAAGGTGCTTTTTCATCGTTAATTGATTGAGGGTAAATCACTTGACGAAGATAAAGAATCCATTTCATCTTTGAGCAAAACACCACTTAATTTTTTATGGTGCATTTCTGTTAGTAAATACAAAAGTTTGCGGGCGGCAGCCTCGTACCCAAGTCCTTCGGGGCGGATGTTCGACACGCAGTTGCGGCTTTCGTCGGTGAGTCCGGGGTGAGGTGCATACGTCAGGTAGGCACCCATGCTATCGGGCGAGGACAAGCCGGGGCGCTCGCCAATCAACATCACGACCATTTCGGCATGAAGTAAGTGTCCGATTTCATCTGCAATGGCTACTCGCCCTTGTTCTACCAGCGTGAGAGGGGCCAGATTCCAGCCCAATGACAGCAACGCTGGTATTAACTGCCTTAATACGGGCAAAGCATGAGCATTGACTGCCGAGGCCGATAATCCATCGGCTATCACCATACTAATTTTGCTGGGTGGCCATGCCGTCTCGCAAAGTTGTTGCCGACTTTGAGCAGCTAATTTCCGTCCCCAATCAGGGCGTTGGAGGTATTGGGAGCGATTTTGGGCTTGGCTCTGTACGGTAAGCACCGTATTGGTTGGAGCCTTGACAGTTTCCAGCAGTTGACTCAACTGCTGGTGTAAGTCACTGATAGCCAGCGATGAATAGACGGCATCACGAGCGAGGGCGTGGTCGGCTTGAAACTGCAACAGTTGATCGGTAGGCAAACTATGCCCAGCTCGTCCCTGAGCAATTCGGGCTTGCGTGTAGGCTCGTAGGTGCCCCCAAGGATCTGAAATGATAGTTGGCATAGAATCAGTAGATTATGCTATGGGTAATTTCACCACAAACGTCGCTCCTTCTACGCTCTCCACCTCAATCGTCCCCCCATGCCCTTTGGTGATAATATCATACGCCAAACTTAGTCCCAAGCCTGTGCCTTCGCCTGTGGGTTTGGTGGTGAAGAAGGGCTGGAAGATTTTGGCTTTGACATGGTCGGGAATCCCCATGCCGTTGTCTTGCACACGGATTTCAAGGTGATTTTTCTCGGCTCTTGTTGAAACAGTTACTTTGGCTTGATAACCGGATTCACCTTGTTTTGCTCGTTCGTGGACAGTGTAGAAAGCATTGTTCATCAAATTCAACAATACCCGACCGATTTCCTGCGGGACGATGTTGATTTTTGGTAAATTCTCATCAAAATCGGTTTTATAATCGCTATTGAAATCTTTGTTTTTCGCTCTCATGCCATGATATGAAAGCCGCAAATATTCGTCACAAAGCGCATTAATATCCGTCAATACTTGCTCACCTGTGCCCATCCGAGAGTGTTCGAGCATTCCTTTCACGATGCTACTCGCTCGTTTGCCGTGGTAGTTGATTTTTTCTTGGTTTTGACTTAAATCTGAGATTAATTCATTGAAATAGACTGTATCTTCAATAACAATTCCCCCATCGGGGGTTAGGTGGCTGTTTTTGAGTTCTTCTTTCAAATCTTCGGCAATACCAACACTCAATTCCGAAAAGTTATTGACAAAATTCAAAGGGTTTTGTATCTCGTGGGCAATGCCTGCGGTGAGTTCGCCGAGGGAGGCGAGTTTTTCTTTTTGGATGAGTTGGGCTTGAGTGGATTTGAGGTTAGATAAAGATTTTTCTAATTCGGCTGTTCTTTCTTTTACAAGTGCTTCAAGCTCAAGATTTTTTTGTTTCCATTCTTCTATTCCCCAAGTATCTTCTTCCGTTGCAACATTCTCGGGTTTAGAACCGTGAGAATGGACTGCCATCCATTTATTATCCATATACTCATACATACACGAAAACCTCAATGGTATTTGGATGTCATCATCACTCATTTTAATATTTACTGTAATGTCATCGGCGAAATATGCTGACAATTCGTTTGATGATAATCTATTATAGATATTCTTAATGTCGTATGATATCTCCATACCAGTAGTTTGCTCTTTCTGCCTTATTATTAGATTACGCAAATCTGTCAGAGAAAACATCCTCTCATCAGCTGTTGTGCCAAAACCCATGTATTCAGCTGATACGATTTCTTCCAAACCATCCATAGGTAGAATACATAAGCCCATATTTAAGAATTTTTGATGGGTGGTATGCAGTAACTCTATTTTGTTCATGTTTTTTATTTGCTTTTAAGGGCACATTAACTGTAGACTTTGAGTATGCCTATTTTCAATAACTATGTTGTCAAAAAACTCCCCACTGCATACAAGGCTATGACGCTACTATCCTGAAAATTACCGACGTTTTCTAAGGATACCCGCAAGCCTTTGCTGTTTTTGGTATCGAAAATGTGTTGAAATTTTAAAAAATCGGCAGCTTCACCACAAACGTCGCCCCCTCGCCCTCTACGCTCTCCACTTCCAAAGTTCCCCCATGCCCTTTAGTCACAATATCATAAGCCAAACTCAACCCCAAGCCTGTACCTTGTCCTGTAGGTTTGGTGGTGAAGAAAGGTTGAAAAATCTTTTCTCGAATATTTTCAGGAATGCCTCCGCCATTGTCCTGAACCTTTATTTCGATGGCATTTTCTAATTTTTTTGTTGAAATAATCACCTTTGGTTGAAGATTTCGTTGCCAAACAGCATAAAACGCATTGTTTACCAAATTCAACAACACCCGACCGATTTCTTGCGGAACGACGTTGATTTTGGGCAAGTTCTCATCAATAATCAATTCAAAATCAGCATTGAAATTTTTATCCTTTGCCCTCATGCCATGATATGAAAGTCTCAAATATTCGTCACAAAGCGCATTAATATCCGTCAATACTTGCTCACCTGTGCCCATCCGAGAGTGTTCGAGCATCCCTTTCACGATGCTACTCGCCCGTTTGCCATGATGGTTGATTTTTTCTTGGTTTTGACTTAAATCTGAGATTAATTCATTGAAATAGACTGTATCTTTAATAACAATTCCCCCATCGGGGGTTAGGGGGCTGTTTTTGAGTTCTTCTTTCAAATCTTCGGCAATACCAACACTCAATTCTGAAAAATTATTGACGAAGTTCAAGGGGTTTTGTATCTCGTGGGCAATGCCTGCGGTGAGTTCGCCGAGGGAGGCGAGTTTTTCTTTTTGGATGAGTTGGGCTTGAGTGGATTTTAGTTCTTCTAACGATTTTTCTAACTCATGACTTTTGTAATCAATTTCCTCTTTTTGTTTTTTTAATACAATATTCGAACGCTGTTTTTGCTTGTTATTTCGTATTAAAATCAATGAAACCATCCCTAAAAAAATAAGAATTCCAATGAGTGTTTTCTGTCTAATCGAGTTTTCGTAATCTTTTTTTGCTTCTCTTAAATCTCTTATACGTTGCTGTTGGGCATATACAATATTTTGGGTTTGAATAACTCGATCAGTGGTGTAGAGGCTATCATTGGCAGCATTCAAAATTTTCAAGTAAGAAATAGTTTTAGTAGGGCTATTTTTCTCATAAATTTTAGCTAAAACTTTTGCGGCTCCTGCTATCACAACCAAATTATTCAGTTTTCTACCATTAACTAACGCCTTTTCTGCATAGTAAATAGCTGAATCAGGTTGGTTTATGGCATGAAAAATTACGGCTAAATCAACCGACTGTTCTGATTCTAAAAAAGGATTCCCCATTTTTCTAGTGAAACTCATGGCAATTTTTAGATGGTGCAATGCGCTAGAATAGTTTTTCTGTTGTACTTGAACTCTACCCATAATCGCATTTGCAAAAGAAACCCCTATTGGTATGTGTGTTTTTCTGCAAATGCTATCTGTTTTGATGGCGAAAAACATTGCTGAGTCCAACGAATTCAAACTCTCATAAACTTCGCCAAGATTGTGAAAAACAGGCCATTTCTCTTCTACTTTTGACAGTTTAAACCGAGGGTGATGATAGGCCTTTAATAGCCACTCTAAGCGTTTTTTACTGTCTCGCTGTTTTTCATAAACAAGCGCAATCATGTTGTCGAATCCGAATTCAAAAGCTGGATAACTAGTTTGACTAATTTGTAAACCTTCATAAGCCGTTTGCATCCCCTTTTGCCATTGGCCCGTTATTGTCGAAACAAAACTAAGAGCCTGTAAACCAGCTAACTCACCATAGGTATAATTGAGTTTTTTTGCAAGAGTAATTGATTCAGTAGCATACCTCACTGCTTGTTGGGGTTCTGTCATGGAATAGTACCTTGCCAAGCGCCAAAGAGTATTAACTCTACTGGTGTCTTCTATCACCACTCCTAATTTCTCTTTCATCCTAGCTACCTCTTCTTGTTTAAAACTGAGCGGTTGCCCAAAGCCTAAGGTACTAGACAGCATTAAAGTAATACCGATTAATTTATTTAGTCTTTTCATGATTTAATTTTATTGTAAACGTTGCCCCCTCGCCCTCTACGCTCTCCACTTCCAAAGTTCCCCCATGTCCTTTGGTGATAATATCATAACTCAAACTCAGCCCCAACCCTGTCCCTTCGCCCGTAGGTTTGGTGGTGAAAAAGGGTTGGAAGATTTTGGATTTGACGTGGTCGGGAATCCCCATGCCGTTGTCTTGCACTTTGATAATGATCTGTTTGTGACTATCTCTTTTAGAAAATTCTACCGTTAGGACTATAGAAAAAGCATTGTTTATCCAATTCGGTACTACCCGTCCAATTTTTTTAGATACTGCATTGACAGCGAGCCAATCAGGGTTGGGTCTAAGCTCATATTCTGCGTTTCAGCCTCTTGAAAACAAAACAACCAGAAATTTTTAACCTAAGAAGCTAATAATGAACAGGTTTAGAGGGGTAATTTAATAATAAATTGAGAACCAACCCCTTCTTGGCTCTCTAATTCAATAATACCCCCATGCCCCTGCGTAATGATGTCATAACTCAAACTCAAGCCTAAGCCTGTGCCTTCGCCCGTGGGTTTGGTGGTGAAGAAGGGCTGGAAGATTTTGGATTTGACGTGTTCAGGAATCCCCGTGCCGTTGTCGCCAACTTTAATAACAATATATTCATCGGCCATATGGGTCATTAAGTGGATGGCTGGTTCGTAGTCGGTATTGGTTTCAGTTACTACTCGCTGCTGGATGGCATAGAAAGCATTATTCAGTAAGTTGAGCAGCACCCGAGTAAGGTCTTGTGGTATGGCCTGCACGGCAGGTAGGTTTTCGGCAAGTTGGATATTAAAATGCGCCGTAAAGTTTTTGTCCTTGGCCCGAATCCCGTGATAAGCCAAGCGCAGACATTCATCACACAAGGTATTGATATTGGTAAGTTGTGGCTCGCCCGTGCCCATGCGGGAGTGTTCTAACATCCCTTTGACGATGTTGCTGGCTCGCTTGCCGTGGTGGTTGATTTTTTCTAAATTTTGAGTCAAATCATCAATTAAATCCATATCTATTTTTTCGCCATCACGAATTCCCCCATCGGGGGTTAGGGGGCTTTTTAGTTCTTCAATTAATTCCCCACTCAGTTCAGCAAAATTATTGACAAAGTTGAGCGGGTTCTGAATCTCATGGGCAATGCCAGCCGTGAGTTCGCCGAGGCTAGCCAGTTTTTCTTTTTGAATCAATTGAGCCTGTGTGCGTTGCAGAGTTTCGATAGAGTCTTGGAGTTCGGCAGTTCGTTCGTTTACGATATGCTCTAGTCGCTCGTTTTGGGTTTCGAGGATTTGTTGTTTTTCGGACGAAAGACGCTGAATTTCAAGGATTTTATCGTTAAGTGCTTTGTTGATATGGCCAAACTCTAAGGCCAAATAAATAGACAAACACACCGACATGGCCACGTCTTTGATATTCATGATGTACTCGGCAAAGTACTCAACCAGTGCCTGAACGGTATCTTGTTGGAACGTAACGGTAAACACAACAAAAGCTATCAAAAAAAGCACGCAGGTCACAATCACCGAAAAAATCCCTACGGCCAAGATATGAGCACCCCGTTTTTTTTGAGCGATGGCATTGAATATGACGATGGTAAGCTGAACATACAGGATAATAGAGAGGAAAATAAAGGTAGAAGTACCGAGGATATTGTTCGCAAAATAACAGAAGGGCAACAGGAGGAAGCCCCCACTCAGAATCCAATACCCCCAGTTGCGTTTGAGCTCAAACTGACTGTAAATGGCCTGCATAAAGAAAATATTGCTGATGGAGGTCAGTACCAAGTTGAGGGTATTGAAATAATTGTAACTGGCTACGTTGGTATTGTAGTAGGTTATGAACAAAAAGATAGCCTCATTTAGGGCATTGGATAAGGTAAAAATGGCAAAGAACAGATTAGCAAATTGAGATTTTTGAGAATTGTAAAAACTCAGGTGAATAATAAACAAAATCAGAAAAATGGAGGCTTTCACCAATGCCCAAAAGTACTGGTCGTTTCGGGTAGAAATATAGCTTTGAAAAGCATCGTCAGGCTTGTAGAGTTTGAAACTAAGTAAGTGTGTCGGAAAAAATACACTTCCATAATGAGGCACGCCCGCAGGTTTAGCAATCCGAACAGCGATGAGTTGAATAGAATCCTTGTCTAAGGTCACAAAAAATGGTTGCTTAATCGGATTATAGCCAATGGTTTTGTAAGGATTGGCGTCTATTTCGCCAAAGGTCTTGATTTTCTTACCGTTGATGTAGAGCTCCGACGCAGCCACTTGGCTTATGGCAATGGCCACCATCTGAGGGAGCGTATCTTTATGGATTTTGGCACGAAGCCAACCTATCGAATCTTGGTCAAAGTCTTTAATATCCACAAAGTTATCAGAAGGCGTTACAATGGGCCATTTCGTATCGTCAAAGGCAGGGTCTTTCCAACGGGTGTTATCTCCTGAGTGGTATCGCCAGTTGCGAATTCGGGCACCATCCTCTCTCAAGCTATCCAAATGCAAAGGCAGGGGATTGCGTTTTCGTTTTTGGGCAAACGACTGAAAACCAAGCAGAAATACCAGGGTGTATAAAATAAATTTCATCCAGCGATTTAGTATAGTAATGGGTAAAGATACAATAAAGCTCTGAAATAGCTAAAGCTCAGTAAGTGGCCAGCAGGCGATGGCCTTCTTTCACGGGCAAAAGGCGTAGGTGTTGATCCATCAGCCCCATGTTTTGTAACCACACCTCAAACTCTGGGGCGGGTCGTAAACCTAACAACTGCCTCACATACAGCGCATCATGAAAAGACGTACTCTGGTAATTGAGCATAATGTCGTCGGCACCAGGGATGCCCATGATGTAAACAGCCCTAGCCGCACCCATGAGCGTCAGGAGTATGTCCATGTCGTCTTGGTCAGCTTCGGCATGATTGGTATAGCAAATGTCAATCCCCATAGGCAAACCCAATAACTTGCCACAAAATACATCTTCAACCCCTGCCCGAATAATCTGTTTGCCATCGTAGAGATACTCCGGGCCAATGAATCCGACCACCGTGTTCACGAGCAACGGCTTAAAATGCCTCGCCACGGCATAGGCACGGGCTTCGGCGGTCTGTTGGTCAAGGCCATGATGTGCATTGGCCGATAGTGCCGAGCCTTGCCCCGTTTCAAAATACATCAGATTTTGCCCAACCGTACCTCGACCCAACGACAGCCCAGCCTCATACCCTTCTTGTAAAATACCCAAATTAACCCCAAAAGAACTGTTGACGGCTTCGGTACCACCAATGCTTTGAAACACCAAATCAACAGGTACTCCCTGCTCAATGGCTTGGATAGTAGTAGTGATATGCGACAGCACACACGACTGCGTCGGAATCTCGAACCGATAAATGAGATCGTTGAGCATCTTCAGAAGTCCAATTACCTGCGGCATATTGTCAGTGGCAGGATTGATACCAATGCAAGCATCGCCACTGCTATAGAGGAGACCATCCAACAAGCTGGCTGCAATGCCTTTGTAGTCGTCGGTGGGATGATTGGGTTGGAGACGAGTCGAGAAATGTCCAGCAAGACCCAATGTATTCCGAAATTGCGTGGTAGTTTGGCACTTGGCCGAAACCGTGATAAGGTCTTGAATTCGCATGATTTTGCTTACTGCCGCTGCCATTTCAGGCGTAATGGAGGGTTGTAAGCGTCGGAGCACTTCCGTATCGGTCTGTTCTGATAGCAAAAAATCCCGAAACTCACCTATCGTCAAGTGTTTAATATCCTGAAAAACAACCGAGTCGTGGTTGTCTATGATAAGTCGGGTTATCTCGTCGGCTTCGTAGGGAATGAGAACTTCGGTTAAAAAGGTAGGCAATGGTACTTCTGCCAAAGCCATTTGTGCTGCTACTCGCTCTTCGGCAGACGTAGCGGCCACCTCGGCTAAGTAATCGCCCGAACGGGCCGGGGTAGCCTTAGCCAGTAAGGTTTTTAAGGAGTCGAACTGATACGAATGATGGCGAATCGTATGGCGATACATGGTATGGGTAGTTGCTTTGAGGTGTAGTGGATGGCACAAAAGCAATTAGCCAAAAATAAGGAGGATTTTTGAGGAGATGATGGGTATGAATGATGTTATGAATAAAATTCTCTAAACCTACTCAATTGGGTAGCTATTATGCACATACACAAAGAGCCTCTACCTGATTGGGTTCCTGAATTTCCGAGCAGGCCGCCGCCGCAATGCCTATGAGTTTCCTCGCTCATCTGTCTATACCTAACACTCAAAAATCTTATCCATCAGCAACCACTTTTCACCAGGATTGGCCATGGGGAGCGCTTGTTGATAGTTCCACATGAGGGTTTCCCATTCTTGAACTTTCGGATTATGGGCATCCATCTGACTTTTTCGCTCAAACGAAAAGCTCTCAGCCGTTTCCATAATCATAAATAACCGATTGCCTATTCGGTATATTTGCATTTGTTCAATACCGGAATCCCGAATACTTTGTAAAATCTCGGGCCATACTTGTTGATGGTAAGCTTCGTATTCGGCAATGAGGGCAGGGTCGTTTTTTAGGTCAAGAGCCAAGGCATATCGCATAGTAGGTAGAAGATTTGGTGGGCTAAGAAAAACGTAGTAGGGTGTTGGCCATTCACTGCATCGAAAAATGGTCATCCTTTTGGCCGTTCTCAACCCAAACTGATAATTTATTGGTTATTCTGACTACAAGTTTGAAGGGAAAATTTCATTTTTGCAAGTAACAACTCTGTTGAGCGCTCATACGAACTATCTTTGTTGGCTTTGTGTTCTGTTCTCAACTTATTCTAATCAAGAATTTCAAAAACAGGCGTGTTGCGCCTTTACTATTTTAGACGATAAACCTTATGGACGGACAAGAATTTAGAAAGTATGCTGTTCACCACCTCGGTATGAATGGCTTGACTGTAGATGGTTATGTAAAACACACCGTAAACAACATGACTCGTTCGATCATTGAAGAACGACCTATGCGTTTTGCCGAAATTGATGTGTTTTCTCGACTCATTATGGACCGTATCATTTTTATGGGTACGGATGTAAATGATAACATTGCGAATATCATTGTAGCACAGTTGCTTTTCTTAGAATCGGCAGATCCTAAAAAAGACATCTTGATGTACATCAATTCGCCAGGTGGCTCCGTATATGCTGGTTTGGGAATTTATGACACCATGCAATACGTAAAACCCGACGTAGCTACCATCTGTACCAGTTTGGCTGCTTCGATGGGCGCTGTGTTATTGTCGGGCGGAGCAGCGGGCAAGCGATCGGCTCTTCCTCATGCTCGTGTGATGATACACCAACCATCAGGCGGTGCCCAAGGACAGTCGGTTGATATTGAAATTACAGCTCGTGAAATTGTGAAACTCAGAGCTGAACTTTATGAAATTTTGGCCAAACACTCTGGCCAAAGCGTAGAGCAAATTGAACGAGACTCTGACCGGGACAAGTGGATGAAAGCCGAAGAAGCCAAAGCATACGGTTTGATTGACGAAGTATTGTATAGAACCTAACATAAGTTGGCAAGAATACAAGACGAAGAGCGATGCCTTTTGGGCATCGCTTTTTCCTGTTTTAACCGTTTAGTAAAAGCTTTACTGAAAATCAGGCAAATACATGATATTTCTGTACCTTTGTCTAATTATTTTACACAACTAACCATACCATTCGCATACGGCTACAGCACAACGATACTACCTACTCGCTCACTACTGAGCAGAAACGAAAAGTGTAGAATAGGGTAAAGGCACAGATTATTTGTCTAAAGATAAAGTGTACCGACGCAATCGTGAGAATCGTACTCGTATTTTTGAAATAATTTTAAGCACACATGGCACAACTTTCTTGCTCGTTTTGTGGACGAAAGAAAAATGAAGTAGAGATATTGTTGTCGGGTATGAATGCTCATATCTGCAACTATTGCGTAGAACAAGGCTATCAGGTGGTGACGGACGAGCTTCAGCCGAAGAAAAAAGACAAGAACGTTCATAAGCCCTTTAAACTGATAAAGCCGCTTGAAATCAAGAAATTCTTGGACCAATACGTGGTGGGGCAAGACGACGCCAAAAAAGTGTTGTCAGTGGCAGTATATAACCACTACAAACGCTTGATGCAAGCCAAAACCGACGATGAGGTAACGATTGAGAAATCGAACATCGTGATGGTGGGCGAAACAGGCACGGGCAAAACCTACTTGGCTCGTACCATTGCCAAAATGCTCCAAGTACCGTTTTGTATCGCCGATGCCACCATCATTACCGAGGCTGGTTATGTAGGCGAAGACGTCGAAACCATCTTGACCCGCTTGCTCCAATCTGCCGACTATAACGTAGAAGCCGCCGAACGAGGTATTGTTTATATTGACGAAATTGACAAAATCGCACGGAAGTCCGACAACCCCTCTATCACTCGTGATGTTAGTGGCGAGGGCGTACAGCAAGCTTTGTTAAAACTATTGGAAGGCTCTGTTGTCAACGTACCCCCACAAGGCGGCCGCAAGCATCCTGACCAAAAGATGATAGCCGTCAACACCGAGAATATCTTATTTATTTGTGGAGGGGCGTTTGACGGGATTCAGCGTCATATTTCCAAGCGAATCAACACTCGTCCAATTGGGTTTTCGTTTGATGTCAGCTATAACGATGCCTACGAAAACAACCAACTCCTCAAATACATCACAGCACAAGACCTGAAATCGTTTGGGTTGATTCCTGAATTGCTGGGTCGTTTGCCAGTGATTACGTCGCTGGAGCCGCTTGACAAAAAGACCCTGTTGAGTATTTTGACCAAGCCTAAAAACGCTCTTACCAAGCAGTATCAAAAGCTTTTTAAGATGGAAGGGATTCATTTGGACTTTGAAGAAGGAGCCCTTGAGTACATTGTAGAGCAGGCCAACGAGTACAAATTAGGAGCACGAGGTCTCCGCTCCATTTGCGAGGCCATCATTACCGATGCTATGTTTGAGCTACCCTCCGAAGACAACGTCAAGGAGTTTGTAATTACCCTCGACTATGCTCGTGAGAAGTTTGAACGCTCGGCGTTTCATCAAATGAAGAAAGTAGCCTAATCAAAAAAGCGACCGAATGGTCGCTTTTTTGATAATTACCTCATAGCGAAAACCTTAGTACAAACTACATAGATTTTTTTAGAATCTCTTTTCAAAAAATTTGGGATTAAAAGCATCAATCTTTATATTGCGTAATCAAGAAACCTACTGTATTAAATCTCACGCATCATGAAAAAAACAGTTCTACTCGCTTCAATGCTCTTCATGGCCGTTTGTTCAAGCTCGTTTGCTTCTACTGAGGCCGAATACGTTGTAGATGATGTAGCTATCGAAGCTACATTGACCAGCAGCGTACAAGTAGCTAACATTATGCCTACAGCTACTGAATCTCAAGCAAACGCTTCGATGGCATTTGGTATGAACACTCCAGAAGGTGCTTCTATCAAAGCAGGCAAAAGCGATGTAACGGCTTTCATTTTGGCATGGTTTTTAGGATGGATTGGCGTTCACCGTTTCTACATGGGTACTGCCACTCTTACGGGAGTAGGTTATATCATTACCTTGGGTGGTTGTGGTATCGTGGCATTTGTTGACTGGGTAGTGTTGTTGATTGCCCTCATTAACAAAGAAGGTATTGCTAAATACGAAGACAATCCTAAGTTCTTTATGTGGGGTGGCAAATAATAGACTTAGTTGCTGACTCAACAAGCGCCCAAAGAATCGGATTCTTTGGGCGCTTTTATTTTCGAGCGCTTTCAATTTGTAGTACCAGCTGCCTAATTTGCTTACTGAATGCTGCCCGTTTGGCTTGGTTATGTTGAATTAGTATAGATTCGGTTCTTCGGATACCACCAAAATAAAAAGCTTGAAAAAGCCCAAAGCCTGTCAAAAAGCCTGAAAAATAGTAGCCATCAAGAATCGAAAATACACCATATCCTAAAGCCGCAGCTTGCAAGGCCAAAGAAGTTACACCTTCTCTAATACTACCAGCATAGACCAAGCCTGCGCCAGGCATAAAGGTAGCTAAGGTTTTGGCCTTGTTTAGGTTTTTGAACTGTTTTTTGCCTACTTTTAAAAACAGCGAATCTACCGGAGTATCCGCTCTTCCATTGGCAACGCAATATCGTTTTAAAACCTGCTTAGCCTCGTCATAATTGCCCATATCAACCAAAGACAGCACCTCCAAAAACCCTACCTTGGCCCATAGCGTAGAATCCTGCAAATAATGTTTCAACTGCTGCACTTGGCTGTAAGCTTCTTCGTATTGCCCAGATAAATACGCACATAAGATGGTTTCGTAGCGAAGACTATATTGTAACGAATCGTCTTGTAAATCAAAGCGTTGGGTCGTACGGCTTGCGGCAGCAAAATCGCCCCGAGTTTTTTGACAATAGGTTTTTCGGAGCAGTAATTCGTTGACCAAGCGCTGTTTCTTAGAAGTCAACACAGAATCTGACGATTCGTTGAGTTCAAAAATAGTCCGTTCGTATTCCAGTTCGGCCAAGTCAAACTGCCGTAATGAGGCCAAACTATCTGCTTGATGCCCTAGCTGTGCGTACGTATCAGTTAAAAATAGTACGAATAGGGATGTGCATATCAAAAATAATTTGCTCATTGACTTTATCATTAAATTCTCGTTGCTGAATCCTGACACTCAACACGCTTCCCCAAACATTGCCGACATAAAACAGCGAAAACAAGCCTCCATAAATCAAAAAACGAGCACTTGTTGGGCCGTCTTTTCGGTAGCCTTCATAGGCTTGTAAGCCTAAAAATGCAGTTTGAAAAAGTGCCGCTATCCCTTGCCCAAGTTGTCCAACGTATATTTTGCCTGACCCGGGCACAATAGCCGACATTACCCCCGCCAAAAGTGGAGACTTTTTGCGTTGCTTCAGTATGGATTGTTTATATTCGGTAAAAGCTTCTTGCTGCTTTTCAAATGAATAATGCGATGGAAGCGGCACCCGGCTCAATGAGTCAAAAGCGTTGAAATCACGCTTGAGCAAGGCCAAACCCGAATATTCAAAATTTCGTAGTGCAAACATCACCGTATCGTCGGTCCTAATGGCATCAAAATACTTCGCCGAACGAAGATACTTGTGCAAGTACGTAGCCGAAATACCGCCTAAAAACTGTGCTCTGACGTGATTTTTGCTTGTTGATGGGGTTTGGATCAAATACACTTCTGCCGAATCAAGCTGCTTGATTGTATAATAGGCAAGCCCTTTCTGAAAACTCAACTCAAGGCGTTGTTGCAACGAATCGGCATAGTATCGTTGGAGTTGTCCAATCAAGGTAATGGCGTTTTTGTGTTCGCCTATTTCCATCAAATGATTCAAAAACAGGCTATCTCGCCGAAACTTCGTGATCGTTTGAGCCTTTACTTGGCAAACTATAAATAGTATCAGGCAAAGTACTCTAATCATTCTTATACATTGAGGGAATGTCTATTACCTTGCCGGCTTCGTTGAGCCTGAATGGGTTGATAGTGGTGGCACTAATGCGGTTACAACGAGAAAGACGGTCAGCTGTGAGAGCCATTCCTTTGAAAATGCCATATTCCTGGATAGCCACTCGGCTGAACCTCGAACACGAAAGTTCGAACAAACAATTGGCTGAGAACTGGGGCGAAATAACTTTTTGATAAACAGTTAGTGAGCCATTCAAAAACCAATAAACTGGATTGTATTTCTGAACAGCCTTGAGGGATTTCTTTGGCGGAGCATCGGCTAGTGGAGCGGAATCTATGGCGGCTAAATAATTCAAATCCTGCATTCGGTTCTGGGCCGAGGCTGTCAAAAACAGACCAAGAATTAGACACAAACTAATGAATAACTTTGGCATTGGCAGGTATTTTAAAGTCGAACAAGGGAGACGTAGCCAAGTCATTGATTTTGATACCATCATAAGTGGTTTTGGTAATGACAGAGTCTTTTTCGCTCAAGTATTCAATTTGCGTAACTGCTTGCGGAAAGTCTGTACCTTCCAAATTTTTGAAATTGTAATAGTAAATTTTTTTAATAATGCTCCCATTGGGTGCTGTGTACTTAGTATAGATGGGATTGGCTCCATTATGGACGAGCATCACTTCTTTTACGGCATTGGCCAGCCTTGGGGGCGAAGCCCAGTTAGTAATCATAATGTTTTTATCAAACTTGGTATTTTTGTTGATAAACCCCATCGCTTTCAAACCTAAATCTGCCTTTTGGTTGTTTAAGAAAAAGTAAAATTGCGTAGTTTCGGAGCTATACAAATAGTTTACTTTCTGTAAAACGGTATTTTTGGCAGGGTCATAGAGGCTGATTTCACCTTTAGCATTGTTTAGGATATATTGCTCGTTGGGGTAGGTAAAATGCGTAATCATTTTGCCCGAAACATGATAACAGATTTCGGCTTTCACGGTCGAAACCTTCCCACCTGTGGCTGAGCGAGTGTTCATCATAACACTGATTTTTTTGATATTGCTCGCTCCTTTGAAACTGACGGCAATCCACACTAATAAAAATAAGCCTAACCAAGAAGAAATACGCATCATAACAAATAATCAAAAAGCTCAACCTGAAAACCATTTAGTAATCAGATTGAGCTTGTAGTTCAAACTAAGTGACTACAAAGATAGTAAAACACTTAGTTGAGATTAATAATTACAATTTTAAATTGATGCCAACTCGAAGATTGCTTGAGCCAGTTGCACCTAATTCTGCAAATGCCCCAATGTTTCCTGAAAAATAGTATCGAGCACCTGCAAATAATCCATAGTAAAGCCCACTACCATAGCTACCACTCAAACCTGAGAAAGCACTGTCGCTCCATTTAAAGCTTCTATAGCCAATCGCTAATCCGCCATAAATATCAAGTTGGTCATTGTCAATTTTGAGAATTTCATTGACATGATAAGAACCTCTGCCACCTAAATACATAGATGTAAACTTATAGGTGGAAGCATAGTTGTAGGACAAATAATCAATCATAGGGCCAACTGTGATATTATCTACAACTGGGAATTCTAAATAAGCACCTAAAGGAATACCACCTGAATAATAAGAATTCAGACCTAAACCAACACCGAGTACTTTACTACCTTTCTCTTGTGCACTTACATTAAAGCATATAAGTAAAGATGCACAAAAAACAACAACTGACGTAAGTAATTTTTTCATTGTTTTATTGGGGCTTGGTTGAACATAATGTAATTGACGTGGTAAATGTAGAAGATAATCATTTATGAACGCAATGACATCGCTCAATTTTAGAACATAAATTTATCAAACGGTATCGTTTGTGCTACAAGTGGTCAGAGTAAGGTAAGAGGTACTAAAAAAATACCATCGCCTACCCAGCGATAGCGGTCATTGACGAGAAATCGCTGTGGATGGAAGCGGATATACACTAACATTCCTGACATCAGTGGCATCAATAATAAAACCCGACGCTGGTAGGGGAACTCTACGAAAAACAATAAAACACCTGCCACCACTAAGACAATGACTAAAAGTGCCGAAATCACAGCCCGGCAGACTTCGTCTCCCCACACTATGGCCAGTGAATTGGCTTCGTCGGCATGAATGGCCTCCATCCATGAAAATAAGAGTAAATTCTGAAATGCTATTAGCAGGAATAGTGCGCTCACCGTCCAGTCAATCCAACTGATATGTTCTCTAGTGAGAGCAGCGCTTCCCCAAATCCCTGCGGTGTAAATAATGGCTACAATCCATTCTTTTTGTGCGTGAAATCCGCTCGTAGTGGATAGACGATTGAGGAGCCATAAGTAAAGACTGGTAACACCAACAATGCTTAGGCCAAGCCATACAATTTTAGAGGGTAAAAAAAACACCAATCCTACAGCAACAAGAGTGCATCCTACTACGATTTTGAGTAACAACGAGGTATGTTCTTTTAAAAACTGGTGGCGAGGAGTTTCTACAAGCCCCTTGTGGATGTCTAACAAGCGGTCTAATGTATATACGATGAAAACACCTATGGCGAGCTCACACAGAATCACCCAAGAAACTTCACCCTTTCCATTGGGCCAGCGCACAAACATCACATGACTCAGCATAGCCCCCAATACGACATCGAGACTGAGCAAATGGGCGTTTCGTAAATAAGTTAGGGGACGGTTGTAGTTCATTTCAGCTACAAAAATAAAACTACATAGCTTAATTTTGTACTTTTGAGGCGTTTGATTCTACCAGATAAGCCAACAATCG
Organism: Spirosomataceae bacterium; assembly: GCA_046329195.1. Classification (GTDB taxonomy): domain Bacteria; phylum Bacteroidota; class Bacteroidia; order Cytophagales; family Spirosomataceae; genus JAXLVB01. The sequence goes on from JAXLVB010000003.1 coordinate 435,668, forward strand.
TGGCTGACACTCTACTTTTACAAGCAAATTTGCTTTATTTTTTGAACATTTTATGAAATTAACCATTATTATTCCGGCGTATAACGAAGAGAAAACCATCCAGAATATCCTAGGTAAAGTGTTAAGTGTGAAGTTGATAGGAGATGTTGAAAAAGAAATAATTGTGGTTAATGATTGTTCAAAAGACCAAACAGAGGTTCAAATTAAATCGTTTGTAACGAGCCACCCTGCCGCTTCTATTGTGTATTTAAAGCACGAAATTAATCAAGGCAAAGGGGCTGCCATTCATACAGGCATCAAACACGCTTCGGGCGATTATTTGATTGTGCAAGACGCCGACCTCGAATACGACCCCGACGAATTTAATATTTTGTTAGCGCCCATTGTAAAGGGCTTTGCCGATGTCGTGTATGGCTCACGCTTTATGGGCGGCAATCCGCACCGCATTTTGTTTTTCTGGCATTCAATAGGCAACAAGTTCTTGACCATGCTGTCCAATGCCTTCAACGACTTGAATCTGACCGACATGGAGACTTGCTATAAGTTGTTCAGAACGAGTATGATTCAAGGCATGGAGTTAAAAGAAAAACGCTTTGGTTTTGAACCAGAAGTCACGGCCAAAATAGCTCGTATCCCCAACGTTCGGATTTATGAAGTAGGCATTTCGTATTACGGACGTACCTACGCCGAAGGCAAGAAAATCAATTGGAAAGATGGAATTCGAGCCATTTACTGCATTGTGCGGTATGGGTTATTTCGGTAATTCTTTGTCCACGTCTTTCAGGGCGTAGCCATCTTCAAAATCGCATTCTTAATCAAATACGGATGCGACCACGGTACAAAGTGGTTCATGTTGGGCTCAATCACCATCTCAAGTTGTTTAGCATTTACTAACATCTTTTGGGCAAAATCGGCATTTTTAGGGTCAACTAACACATCTTTGCTTCCTTGAATGACGATGCACGGCTGGCGAATGTTTTTCCAAAGCGGTAGCATCCGTTCCAATTCAGGTTTTAAGTAGAGAATTTCTCGATTCGATGCACGCAGCCAATCGGGCAGTAGATAACGTATCGGCAGGAAGTCGCCGATGGGGCGATACCACTCGTTAGGTTCCAAGTCTGGTGCGATAGAAGGTGCTACAAAGATTAGTCCATCTATCAACTCAGGATAGTCCATAGCCATGCGGGCAATCAGCGGCCCACCCAGTGAATGCCCAATGAGTAGTAGCTTTCTGCCCTGTTTTTTGTACATTGCAACAATGGGCTTTAGGTAGAGCGCTTGCCTTTCGAGCGATTTTTCGCCCCAGCCAGCCTCCGAATCGCCAAACCCTGGGCGGTCAACCGATACCATTTGCACCTGTTGCAGAAGGGTAGAATCTTTGAAAAAGTCAACAAAAGCACTCCAAGAGCCGGGTGAGCCATGCACAAAAAAGGCTACAGGTAAGGTAGGTTTTCCAACGGAGACATAATGAATGGTTCGGTCGTCCACATCCAAATCAGCTTGCTGGGGCTTGTAGGTATATCTGGCAAAAGATTCATTAATTTCTTTGTCTGACATCCGAAACGAAAAACACCCCGACACCAGTTGCGAAAGTGCAAACAAAACCACATAGGTGATAATGATGCCTTTGGATAATTTTTTCAGGAACTTCATAGTGTTAAAGTTACATAGAAGTTGTTCTAATGCAACAAACCCTCCAAAAGTTTACACTTTGGAGGGCTTGTTAATCACTGACTTATGGCGATTAATCGAGCAAACATTTCGAGGTAAGTTAACATAGATAAATCCCCAATTAACCATTCACGAATAACCAATTACCTCATTAATGAGCAGCACTACCGCTTGGTTTGCGACCACGCATCCAGAAATACAAAATAGTAAAGGCCACTATCAAAATAACAGGAAACATCACCATTGTACTGAGGGTAGCTTGACCTGCGGCCAACTCCAATTCATCGCCCGTTAGACCCGCATTGGCTTTTTCAACACGAGCATCATCAATCCACTTACCGATAATTGGTTGGAAAATAGCCGTAGAAAACATCCCCACACCACCAATGATTGACATCCCTAAAGCACCACTCAACGGCACGTATTGAGCAATAAAGCCCACCATGTTTGGCCAGAAGTATGCTACACCAAATGCAAAAAAGATGGCAGCTACATAAGCCATAGAGCCAGTTTGTGTACTAAACAAATAAATGCCAATAGCAGCCAATACTGCCCCACCTAACAATACGCCCGTTTGACCAATTTTTTCGACAATCGGCCCGCCAAAATAGCGACATACCGCCATTAAGCCAGTTACCAATGCCAAAATCAACATTGGGCTTGCGCCACTTTTGCTCATAATCAAACCAGTCCATTGCTGAGGGCCAAATTCGGTAATGGCTGTGAATGCCATACAGCAGAACATGAACAAGAACAATACGCCAAAAGATAAGTAAACACCAACTAAACAGCTCAATAAACCAATAAGGTATAGATACGTGCTGTATTCTGTTAGAAAGTTTTGAAAGCCCAAAACACTAAACAGATAAGTCGGAAGTGTTAAAATACCAGTAATAATAAAGAATATCATACCTTTTTTAATAGAGGTATTTGCGCCTGAACTGTCTGCATTTTGAGGTTGTGGAAAAGTTTGCCCCCAAAACAAGTAAGCATAAATCAACGTCGGAATGACAATCACCCAGATTTGAGCTTGCCATCCTAAGTTAGCATCAGTCATAAATTTAGAAACTAAGCTACCCACCACAATACCACCAGGGAACCACATGTGGAAACGATTCAACATTTTGCTCATTTGTATTCCTGAATATGAATCGGCAATCATAGGATTACAAGCGGCTTCTGTACAGCCGTTACCTATTCCAATCAAGAAAGTAGAAATCAATAAGCCTGTATAGCCTCCCAAAATACTCGGATATAATGTCAAGAGTATCCCCAAGGCATGAGATACAAACGCAATTTGCATGATTCTTTTGGGACCTACCGAGTGATAAACCAGCCCACCAACAATCATGGCTAATGGAAAGCCTAAAAACCACATTGAATTGATAAAGCCAAGTTGTTCAGCAGACAAGTTGAAGTCTTTACCGAGTTGTGGCAAAATCCCCGCCCGAATACTAAACGAGAACGCAGTGGTGATGAGCGCAAAGCAACTTCCGTAAAAAAGACGATTTTGATTGACCATAGTGATTAAGGTTTAGAATAAAATGAAATTTCGATGCAAAAAACGAAATCATTTTGTTTTTTGCTAACAGAGACAGGTATTATCTTCATGAAAAATTGTAAAATTGCCGAATCATTAAGGCTACCCAAGCATGAACGTTTGGGTACGTGGTTATTAGCACGAAAATCATAAACCCATTTTCAAATCCTCAAATTAATTACTTCTAAACCATGCCAAGAAAAATAAGAATGGGAATGGTCGGCGGCGGTCGGGGAGCCTTTATCGGAGGCGTTCACCGAATCGCTGCAGCCATTGATGGCGAAATTGAATTAGTGTGTGGAGCCTTCAGTTCGACTCCCGAAAAGTCCAAGGCTTCTGGCGAAGACCTCATGCTGCCTGCCGAGCGCTGCTATGGCGACTTTAAAGAGATGATTTTGCGTGAAAAACGCCGCAAAGATCGCATGGACGTGGTGTCTATCGTAACACCCAACCACATGCACTTCGCACCTGCCAAAATGGCCCTCGAAAACGGCTTCCACGTCATTTGTGACAAACCAGTGTCGTTCTCACTGGCCGAAGCCAAAAAGCTCAAGGAAGTCATCAACCGAACTGGCCTTACCTTTGCCCTCACGCACAACTACACAGGCTACCCAATGGTGAAGCAAGCCCGCCACATGATACGCAGTGGGGCGATAGGCGCCATTCGGAAAGTAATTGTTGAATACCCACAAGGTTGGCTTTCGTTTCCGGCAGAGCAACAAGGTTCTAAACAAGCCGAATGGCGCACCGACCCTAAGCGTTCGGGTATTGCCGGAGCAGTAGGTGATATTGGCACACACGCCGAAAATTTGGCCGAATACATCACGGGTCTAAAAATCACCGAGATGTGTGCCGACGTAAGCACCTTTGTAGAAGGCCGCCTCCTCGACGACGACGCCAACATTCTGCTCCATTTCGACAACGGGGCTAAGGGTATTTTGCATTGTAGTCAAATCTGCAACGGCGACCTCAACGGACTCAATATCAGGGTCTATGGAGAGTTAGGTACACTTCAGTGGCATCAAGAACGCCCACAGTATTTGCACCACAAGACTACAGACATCCACCATATTTATCAGCCTTCAGTAGGGCAACTTTCCGAATCGGCCAACCAGCATACAAGAATCCCGTTTGGGCATCCAGAAGGGTACTTAGAGGCATTTGCCAATATTTATCGCAACTTTGCTCGGACCGTTCGTAAACGCATGAATGGCGAAGAACCCAATGAGTTTGACTTGGATTTCCCGACCATTGACGACGGTATCCGAGGAATGCAGTTTGTGGAAACAGTCATTGCATCGGGCAAAGCCAAGCAGAAGTGGATTAAATTTAAAGAATAAAGCGATGGATTATCGTAGTATTATCACCATTGAACCCGGAAAAAGGGGTGGAAAACCCTGTATTCGTAATATGCGAATTACAGTAGGAGATATTTTGAGTTGGTTAGCAGCAGGCATGAGTCATCAAGAAATTTTGGAAGATTTTCCAGAACTAACCCTTGAGGATATTTATGCAGCATTAGCCTTTGCCGCTGACCGTGAACGTCATACCATGATAGCAGCATGAAATTGTTGTTGGACCAAAATATTTCTCATCGAGTATGTCAGAAAATACAAGCCGTTTTTGGAGAGGTTACAAGTGTAAAAGATCAGCAATTACAATGCTAATGATTACCTTATTTGGCAGTTCGCTGAAGCACAAGGATATACAATTGTAACCTTTGATGAAGATTTATTCAATCTGTCTCAACTAAAAGGCTATCCACCCAAAATAATTTGGTTAAGAATTGGTAATGCTACTAATGACACCATTGCTCAAATCTTGATGGAACATGCTCAAGCCATTATCCATTTTGTTGAAAATGAAGAGGCTGGCTGTTTAGAAATCTATACGTATTTCAAAAAATAACCTCAAACACAATGAAAACCCTTAAAGGCCCAGCTATTTTTCTTGCCCAGTTTATGGGTGATGCTGCTCCGTTTAACTCGCTCGATACCATTGCTCAGTACATGGCCAACTTGGGCTATAAAGGTATTCAGATTCCCACATGGGACCCTCGCTGTATTGACCTCAAAACAGCCGCAGAATCCAAAACCTACTGCGACGAGTATAAAGGAAAATTGGCAGACATCGGTGTAGAAGTAACCGAACTTTCTACACACCTACAGGGCCAGCTGGTAGCCGTACACCCGGCCTACGACCCCATGTTCGACGGCTTTGCAGCACCCGAAGTACGCAACAACCCGAAGGCTCGTACCGAATGGGCGGTTCAGCAGCTTCTTTGGGCAGCCAAAGCCAGTCAAAATCTAGGTTTAAAGTCACATGTCACATTTTCGGGGGCATTACTATGGCCATTTTTGTATCCGTGGCCACAACGCCCAGCAGGCTTGGTCGAAACGGGCTTTAAAGAATTAGCTACTCGTTGGTTGCCGATTCTGAATGCTTACGACGAAGCGGGCGTTGATGTTTGCTACGAACTTCACCCCGGTGAAGACCTCCATGATGGCGTCACGTTTGAGATGTTTGTAGATGCTGTAGGCGGACACTCACGAGCCAATATCAACTACGACCCAAGCCATTTTGTATTGCAACAGCTTGATTATTTGGCTTTTATTGACCTCTATCACGACCGCATCAAGGCGTATCACGTTAAAGACGCTGAGTTTAACCCATCGGGTAAACAAGGAGTGTATAGTGGTTTTCAAGGCTGGGTGGACAGAGCCGGACGCTTCCGCTCGCTCGGTGATGGTCAGGTTGATTTTAGTGGTATTTTCACTAAACTTTCTCAATACGGCTACGATGGTTGGGCCGTGTTGGAGTGGGAATGCTGTATCAAATCGCCAGAACAAGGCGCTGCTGAAGGTGCTCCGTTTATCGAAAGCCACATCATTCAGGTAACCGAAAAAGCCTTTGATGATTTTGCAGGCACAGGTGCCGACGAAGCCTTCAATCGCAAAGTGTTGGGTATCTAAAAAAGATGCAATTCTGAACCATCTACTTGTAAGAAGAGTGCCACTCATTGGCGCTCTTTTTTTTGTTTTTTCGCATCCAATACTTCAACTTCAACATCTCAAACGAGCCATTCATCATCTATAATTCATATAAACATCGGACAACAAAAAATACTATTTTACCATTAAGAAGTTGGGATTTATCTATAAAAAATTCAATCTTTTTGGTTTTTACTTTTTTTTTATCTACATTCGTCAAAGTCATTTTTCTTACAAGCCATCAAAGAATATATTACTCCGGTAAAAAGTTAGTTAAAAGGCGTTCTTTTTTTGACTAAAAATATCCGTGTTTGATTCAAGTTTTGCTGCTCAGTGTGCCTATCAGCATCTGCTCTCAGGTTGTATCTAAGTAACTTGCTAAACTACAAATCAGCTGTACAAGGTATGTCCGCACCTTTGGTGTGGGGGTATCGGGTATGGGCGGAGTCGGTGTATTTAGTCTATGATGAGCTTAGGAGAAAAATGATGGAATTTTTTACTTAACCAAAACAAACAACTCGTATGAGAAAATTTCTACTTGCCTGCTTTCTGCTGGCTTGGGTGGGTGTTGCTTTTGCCCAATCCGTGACTGTATCGGGCCGGGTAAAATCCGGTGAAGATGCTTCTCCACTCCCAGGGGTAAACGTACTCATCAAAGGCAGCAACCGAGGTGTAACCACCGACGCAGAAGGAAACTTCAAAATCAGTGCCTCCAAAGGCGACGTATTGCAATTTAGCTTCATCGGCTTTTTAGCTCAAAACATCACGGTTGGTTCACAAACCACACTCGAAATCACGCTGAAGCCCGATGCTTCGCAGCTCCAAGAAGTAGTAGTAACTGCTCAGGGTATTCGCAAAAATATTCGTGAAATTGGTTACGCTTACTCCAAAGTAAGCACCGAGGACGTTACAGTGGGTCGTTCGCCACAGTTAGCACAAGCGCTTTCGGGTAAAGTGACTGGCTTGGCTGTTTACAACGTCAACAACAGTGTAGACCCTTCAGTGAAAATCGTCTTGCGTGGATTTCGTTCGTTAACAGGTAACAACGAAGCCTTGATTGTATTAGATGGTATGCAAACTACTTCTACGGTTTTGGCATTGATTAACCCTAACGACATCGAAAGCGTTTCGATTTTGAAAGGTGGTCAAGCTGCTACCTTGTATGGTTCGGCGGGTATCAACGGTGCGATGGTAATCACTACCAAAAAAGGAGCAAAAGGTAAGATGAAGGTGTCGTACTCAAACAGTACTAACTTCGAGAATATCAGCTTCTTACCGCAATTCCAAGACCAATATGGCTCAGGTTCGCAGTATTATCCGATTGCCTTTGGTGGTGCAGGCTATAGCTCTGACTATTTGGTACGGATGAAAGCCAACTGGCGCCCTTATGAAAACCAACAGTACGGCGATGCCTTCAACGGAGAAAGCCGTTTGATGGGCCGGGTTACTGAAGATGGCGACAAACTTGTGTTGCCTTACTCTGCTATTCCAAACGTACGCAGAAAAACATTTGATACAGGGATTTCGATGAACAACCAAGTAAACTTCTCTGGCGGTGACGACAAGAGCTCGTACTACATGTCTATCGAAAACCAGCAAATCAACGGTATCGTTCCGCATGACAAAAGTAACAGAACGGGGGTGCGGTTGTCGGCTACAAAAGAAGTAGGCAAATTGACATCAAGCTTTAATGCTAGTTATACACAAGCAGTGTATGACCGTACTTCATCTGATTTCTATAATGATGTATTGAATCAGCCTGCTAACCTCCCCTTGTACGAACTACGTGACTGGAAAACCAACAAGTTTGCTAGTCCAAACGGGTACTATAATGACTACTACAACAACCCGTATTTCAATGCGGATAATAACCGTAGAAATTACAAAGATGCCAACATTTCAGGTAACGTAAGCTTGGTATTCAAGGCTACGCCGTGGTTGCAATTGACCAACCGCTTGGGTATCATGAACAACTCTCGTACCGGAAAAGACTATACTGGTAAGTTTACCTATTCTGACTGGGCCAAAAACTCTGCTTACATTGCAAGCCCTTGGACGCACGATGATGACTATCCAGGTATTTACCGTGCGATTTCAGACATCGTAGGGGCGGTAACTGATTATTCTACTACTGAAAACGTAGTAAACAATGAATTTCAAGCTCAAATTACCAAAGACGTGGGGGCCTTCTCGAACCGTTTGATTTTGGGTCATAGTGTTTATCAACGTTATACCAAATCAATCTCGGTAGGTTCTAGCTCTATCGTAGTACCTGATATTTACAACGTATCGAACCGTCAGGGTGAATTGACAGGTAGTGAATCAAATACCACAGAGCGTCGTCAAGGATTTTACGCTGACTTGACCACTAATTACAAAAACTGGTTGATTTTGAACGGTACGTTCCGTTTTGACCAAACCTCACGGTTCTACAAGTCAACTCGTGACGCTAGTTTCTACTCTTATCCTTATTATGGTGTAGCCCTTTCGTTTATTGCTACCGATGCGATTCCGTCGCTTCGTAGCAATGTGTTGAACTACGCTAAGTTACGTGTCAACTACAACAAAAATGCTAACGATAACATACCACTATATGGCCTAGATTTGACTTATCCAAACGGTGCGAACTTCCCATTTGGTAACACGGTAGGTTTAACAGTTGGTAACACCCTACCTGATGCTAACTTGAAGCCAGAAGTGGTGTATTCATCTGAAATTGGTGGTGAATTCCAGTTGTTTAACAACCGTGTAAATATTGACGTATCGGCTTATACTCAAACGTCAAAAGGCCAAGTAATTACCGTGAAAGTTCCGAACTCAACGGGTTTCTCTAACTTGTTGATCAACGTAGGTGAAACCAAAAACTGGGGTTATGAAGGCGAATTCAAGTACCTGATTTTGAGAGGTCAAAAAACTTCATGGGATTTCAGTGTTCGTTACTCGTACAATGACAACAAAGTGGTTAGCCTTTATCCTGGTATCAACGAGTTTCAATATGGTGGTTATTCATACGCCAATACCAACGTAATTGTAGGTGAGCGTTTCCCTATGTTGAAAACAGACGGTTATCAATATGCTCCAGATGGCTCAGGTTATCGCTTAGTAAACGCTACAACAGGCTATCCACTACGTCAAACTACGTTGTCTTCTCGTGGAGGTACCCTTCCTCGTCATATTGTAGGTTTGGGTTCCAAATTCTCGTATAGCAACTTCACCTTCACGTTTAACTTCGAATACCGTGGTGGAAACGTAATGTTTAGCGACTTGGGTCGTCAGATGACTTTTACAGGTGCAGGTGGATGGACGTCTAACCGTGCTCCTCAAATCTTCCCGAACTCTGCTTACTTAGATTCAGATGGCAAAGTCGTGCCTAACACTACTGTGCAAGTACGTGAGCCTGAGTATGCTCTATGGGTAAACAACTATCGTTTGATTTCTGAAAACTTTGTAAACAGCGCTTGGTTTATCAAACTTCGTGATATCAACCTTTCGTACTCAATTCCACAAACTTTCTTGAGCAAATTGAAAGTGTTCTCATCTGCCAGCGTTGCTTTGTATGGTCGTAACTTGTTGACTATCGTAGATAAGTACAACTATTACACCGACCCTGAATTTAGCTTCACTACTGGTAATGGTCAAGGTATCAATAACACGGGACAAACTCCTCCTGTACGTCAGTATGGTATTAACTTGAACCTTGGATTTTAGTAACCCTTAACATTGAATGAACATGAAAGTAAAATCAATATTAATTCTTGCATTTGTGGCTTTGCTGGGAAGTGCCTGTGACAAGGCGTTTTTGGACGTAAACACGAACCCTAACTCGCTTCCAACTGCTTCGCCTAACTACGTTTTTGCCAACGCCCTGAATACCACGGCTACCAACATGCTTTCGCCAAACGAAATCGGTTCGTATTGGTCAGGCCAATGGACACAGTCGAACGGGTATATTTTGTCAACGACTATTTTCTCGTACAACTTCACCAATGGTGATTTTAACTACTGGGATGGTTATTACGACAACTTAGAAGATTATCAGTTTGTGATTGACAACGCTGATGCCTACAACCAAAAAGCTTTAAAAGGCGCTGCTAAAGTAATGAAAGCCTTGCTTTGTGGCCAATTGGTTGACATGTACGGTAACATTCCGTTTTCAGATGCTTTGAAAGGAGTTGGCTCATTGGCGCCTAAATTTGACGACCAAAAAACAGTGTATGAGTCGCTTATTACTACGCTTGATGAAGCAATTGCTGACTTAAAAGCCAATGCCTTTGGAAGTGCGTTTTCAAGTTCGGATATTGTATTTAAAGGTAGCAATGCAAAGTGGATTAAGTTTGCTAACTCAGTCAAATTAAGACTATTGGTGCACCAAGCAAGAGTATCAGGTAGAGATTCTTACATCAAAACCGAAGTAAATAAAATCACAACCGAAGGTTCTGGTTTCATTACAGGCGAAGATGTGGGTATTGGTGGCCCTGGTTTCTTCTTGGCAACAGCTGGTAAGCTTAACCCTGTTTATAACAACTGGGGATACGATGCCAACGGTGCCAAAAGAGCTCTTAACAACTATCCTCGCTTGACTCAGTATTTGGTAAACAGCATGAAAGCTTCTGGCGACTCACTTCGTTTGAAGCGCATTGGTTATGCTCTTGGAGGCGAAAGCTCAACCCCTGGTGTAAGTGCAACTAAAGAAATCATGGCTAACTACGTGGGTGTTCCATTTGGACAAAGCTCTGGTTTCTTGCCATCAGCAGCGTGTGCTTTAGGACCAAGCCTTTTGATTAAAGGTAAGTTTGATAACCCATACATTGTCATGACTGCTGCTGAAGTACAATTCTCACTTGCTGAGTTGAAGCAACGTTTTAGTGACATTAACTTGTCTGGAACTGCTCAATCTTACTTTGAAGAAGGGATGGTACAGTCGTTCAGAACGCTAGGGGCTGCTACTTCGGGGGCAACTGCCTTCAAGGGGAGTAAAGTCGAAAACTACGATTTTGCGGCTTCTACTGACAAGCTCAAAGCGATTGCTACTCAAAAATGGCTTGCATTGTGTAACTTTAGTGGTTTAGAAGCCTGGACAGAATACCGCAGAACTAATTTGCCTGTAACTCCTCAAACGGTTCAGGTAGTTGATTCAAAGCGTCCTGTTCGTTTCTATTATCCAAACACAGAGTCGGGCTCAAACTCGGCAAACGTGAGCGCTCAAGGCACAATTGATGTTTTTGGCACTCGTCTGTTCTGGGATATTGACTAACAGGCTTCATTAGCTACGTATTGATTGGAAATTAGGGATGGTTATTCTGGTCTTTTACCCTGAACCACCTAATTCTGTTCAGCTACTTATTACTAAAAAATCCCACAAGGTTCTGATACCTTGTGGGATTTTTTTATGAGACTCATCGAGGGTTGCCACAAAAGGGTCGAAGCATTATGCCACCCAGTTTTTGATTTGGCCAATGCCCTCAATCTCAATGGTAATGACATCACCACTTTGAAGTGTGAATTCATTTGGAGGAACGATGCCTGTACCGGTCATTAAGTAACAACCATCAGGAAAAGACATTTCGCTGAACAAATACTCGCCCAATTCTGCAAACGAACGCTTGATTTGACTGATGGCCACACTTCCACCAAAGGCTTTCTCATGATTGCGGTGGATACTCAGCGTAATGGTTGTATTGGGCGAAAGTACCTCGTCTGTTAGGTACAAACACGGGCCTAAGGCACAGCAACCATCGTACATTTTTGCCTGTGGAAGATACAAGGGATTTTCACCCTCGATGCTCCGGCTACTCATGTCGTTGCCAATCGAATATCCTTTTAATACACCTTTTGAGTTGAAAAACAAGGTTAGTTCTGGCTCTGGCACGTCCCAAGTAGAATCTTTACGAATCCGCACGGGGGCATTGGTACCCACCACTCGGCCGGGCGTAGATTTAAAGAAAATCTCAGGGCGAGGAGCGTCGTACACACGGTCATAAAAAGAGCCGCCGCCTGCATCTTTTGATTCTTCCATACGAGCTACCTTACTCCGAATGTAGGTCACACCAGCCGCCCAAACCTCTTGCGAGCCTATGGGGGCCAGCAAGGTTTGTTGGCTCAACCAATCTTCGTTAACACTCTGTAAGGTAGGAATCAAGCCTTGAAGGATTCCTATCACATCGTCGTGATTGACGAGTGCATCCCAGTTTTGGTTATCGAGTAAATAATACCCTGAATCGGCATGAAGAACAATGCCTGCTGTAGTTTGATAAAGTTTCATAAACGGTTTAGAAGAGATTGGTGCAAAGTTCTTGAAACTTGTCTAATTTGCAATCATCATTTCAAAACAATTCATTTCAACATGGCTACTCACAAAGAAACCGTTTTTACCACCCATGCACCTTCGCCAATTGGCCCTTACTCGCAAGCAATTAAAATTCATGGGACGTTGTTTGTTTCAGGACAGATTGCCTTGAATCCAAACACCAACGAATTAGTAACCAGCAATATCGAACAAGAGACTCGGCAAGTGATGCTCAACATTGGCGAAATTTTAAAAACGGCTGGTTTGAACTTTAGTAATGTGGTCAAAACCAGCATTTTCTTGAAAGACATGAACAATTTTGCAAAGGTAAACGAAGTCTATGGTCATTTTTTTACAGATCATTACCCGGCTCGTGAAACCGTTGAAGTGGCTCGCCTACCGAAGGACGTGAACGTAGAAATTTCGGTTATTGCTGTTCAGTAATACGATCAGGCTCTTCCCAATCAGTTCAGTTTTAACTGATTGGGAAATTTTCAGCATATCTTCTTCCTTCTAACCCCATGAACACTCCGTCGTCTTCCAGTTTCTGGCAATTTAGTACGACCACATGGTTCGAACAGTTGAAAAGTTCGGGCCAGGGGCTTTCTTCAAGCGAAGCTGAATTACGTTGGAAACAGGCCACCAACCAGCCAGTAGCTTTTAGTAGTTTCCAAAAGGACATTCGTCTGTTTTTGGGGCAATTCAAAAGCCCGTTGATGCTCATGCTGATTGGGGCGGTTGTATTATCAGCTTTTTTAGGAGATACTTCTGATGCCTTCATTGTGCTATTTATTTTGCTTTCGACCAGTACGATGAGTTTTTGGCAAGAGCACAATGCTGGTCGAGTAGTAGAGCAACTCCAAGCCATGATTGCTCTCAAAAGTATGGTATTGCGGGGTGGCCAGCCTCAAGCAATCGCTTCGGCGCAGGTGGTGACTGGCGACGTAGTGCTGCTCAAAGCGGGCGATATTATTCCGGCTGACTGTCTTTTGATAGATTCGAACGAATTGCACACCAACGAAGCCAGCCTTACGGGCGAATCATTCCCAGTACGAAAAGAGGTGGCGGTTCTTGACGAAAGCACCGAGCTGGCTAAGCGGAGTAATTGCTTGTGGGAAGGCACTAACGTAGTCAGCGGAACAGCTAAGGCGTTGGTTATTAATACAGGAACGGCTACATTGTTTGGTTCTATTTCGCAAAGTGCTGCAACGGTGGTAGAAACTTCGTTTGAAAAAGGCATCAAAGATTTTGGCTATTTGCTCATGCGGATTACGCTGGTGTTGTCCTTTTTTATCTTGATTGTCAACCTACTCAACCACAAAACAGTCATTGATTCGGCACTGTTTGCCTTGGCTCTGGCAGTGGGAATGGCTCCTGAATTGCTCCCTGCCATCACGACAATTGCCATGAGTGCAGGGGCGAATCGGATGTTGCAGCAAAAGGTAATTGTAAAAAAACTGGCTTCTATCCAAAATTTGGGCGAAGTCAATCTGCTCTGTACCGACAAAACGGGCACCATCACCGAAGGCGCTATTTCGGTTTCGGATACCGTGGATGCCTGGGGAGTTTCCAGCGATTTTATCAAAAAGCTGGCGTTTTGGAATGCCTCGCTCGAAACAGGCTACGCCAATCCTATTGACGAAGCCCTCCGCAAGCTAACCGTCAGCGAACCTATTCCCTCCAAACTGGCAGAAATTCCTTATGACTTTAATCGGAAACGCCTGAGTATTGCCCTTGCATCAACAACGGGCGACCTACTGGTTAGCAAAGGCGCCTTTGCCGAAATTAGCAGTAGTTGTGCGTTTGTCTTGTTGTCTAATGGACAAACGGCTCCATACGCCGATTACGGTAACCAAATCGAGCAGCAATACGAGCAGTATGGCATCAACGGACTGCGGGTAATTGCGCTTTGCTATAAACCTTTAAGTACTCGTGCGATTTCGAAGGATAGCGAGGTGCAAATGATTTTTGCAGGCTTTGTGTTGTTACAAGATCCCATAAAGCCCGACATCATTGCTACCATTCATACCCTCAAAGACTTACAAGTAGGGCTAAAAATCATCACGGGCGACAACAAAAATGTAGCGCAGTCTATTGGTAAACAAATTGGCATCAAACAGCCTAATGTACTGACAGGCAAAGAATTACTCAACACAAGCCCTGAAGCACTGGTGCAACGAGCCAAACATACTGATATTTTTGCCGAAGTAGAACCTCAACAAAAAGAACGAATTATCCAAGCTTTACGCAAAGCCTATACTGTAGCCTACATGGGCGACGGCATCAACGACGTATCGGCATTGAGTGCTGCCGATGTTGGTATTTCGGTCGAAAATGCGGTGGATGTAGCCAAAGAAGCAGCTGATTTTGTATTGATGGAAAAGAACCTTTCGGTGTTGGTAGAAGGAATTAAAGAAGGCCGTAAAACATTTGCTAATACACTCAAATACATTTTTATCAACACAGGGGCTACTTTTGGCAACATGGTTAGTGTGGCGGTGGCGTCGTTGTTGTTACCGTTTTTGCCCATGCTACCCAAGCAAATTCTGCTCACCAATTTTATTACCGATTTCCCCTATTTGTCTATTGCGTCAGACAACGTGGATGCTGAACAAACGCATCGCCCCGGTCGTTGGAATTTGAAGATGATTCGCAATTACATGATTATTTTCGGCGTGCATAGTTCCTTGTTCGACGTCATCACCTTCGTGACCTTATTGTATGGATTAAAAGCTTCTGAGTCAGGTTTTCAGACGGGTTGGTTTGTCGAATCAATCCTGACAGAGCTTTTCATTTTGTTTATCATTCGCACTCGTAAGAATTTCTTTAAAAGCCAACCGGGCCGCTACCTCACACTGTTGAGTGGCACAGGTTTACTTCTAACGTTGGGATTGCCTTATCTTCCATTTGCCCATCAAGTGGGGCTGGTTCCCCTTCCCCTCCAACAACTGGCGATTCTGATAGGTATTGTTGCGGGGTATATCATCACTGCTGACTTTTTGAAAGTCTGGTTTTTCAGAAAGTATAAAGAAGCATAGGTATTTAGGGCAACGCAACGATTAGCAACACGGCATCGTTAGAGAGAGCCTCAAACTCAACTTCGTCCGTGTGCCAGAGTGTTACGGCATCCCGAGTTTCTAACAGCCTGTTTTGGACTTCAAACGCCCCTGATAGTACATAGACAAACACCTTGCTTTCGAGGTTTTTTGGATGAAAAACATCGTCTACTCGTCCATCGTACTGCCCTATCCAGATAGTAGGTGCAATAGGAATCAATTGATTTTTGTGCTGTTGCACATCTATCGAAACCACCGTTGGCACAGCGTCCTGTACTTGTGCTTCTAATAGCAATTCAAAAAAATTAACCGTATCAGTGTCATAAGGATTCGTAATCTCTATCTCAGTGGAAGCTTCTCCTACCAACGACAATGCTTGGTTTTCTTCAAGTAAAACCTGTTTGCCATTTGCTTTGACGTCAAGGTCACCGATAAACGGAACAATCACTACCCATTGTTTGGTCAAAAGCTGTGTTTTGTATCCAAAGCCACCTTTGAGATACTTATCGTTGAGTGTCAGCGAAGCTACCTGAGTTTTGGCGCCACAGAGGGTAGGTTCCCTTTGGGTAGCTAAGTGGATAATTCCTTCGGTTTGGAGTAACATGAGACAAAAGGAGAGAAAAATGGAGATTGATTCGCATTGGTAATCCTCTCCCAAGCCTCTATGACTTGGGAGGGGACTGGATTAGTTAGGCACTTACCACAATGGTGTGCGTGAGGGTATAGCCATCGCTCACACTGCCCGACAGTGTGGCTAATTCGGTAGCGAACCCGTCGCCGAATATGTTGTCTTTTTCGTTGGTAGTATCTTGTAAGCCTTTTTTGTAATAGGTAGTTGCGTTGGTATAAACGTTGTCACACACCGTTTTAGGAAACGCTATTTGAGTTACTAACAACGATTTGCCGCTTGAATCATAGATATGTACGTGGATGTGTGGCGCACGTCCACCATACCATCCTGGAAAAATAGACGTAAATGTTACCAACCCGTTGGCATCGGTGGTTTGGCGACCTCTCAAAAAGTGTACGCTGGTGTAGTTGGTAGATTGCATTCCAGTACCACCGTATTCGGAATAATTGCCATCGGCATCACAGTGCCAGATATCCACCAACGCACCTTGTAAAGCGGCACAACTGGTGTTTTTATTTTTGATAGTAATTTTTGCTGTCATCAATAACCCTTGACGGTCTGAGCGAATATCGGCAGCTACTAGCGAGCTTGGTGTCTTGGTTGGGAAAGGCCCTTCGGTTTCAGAAGGAGTAACCGTACAATCACTCGATGAACTGCCATTGGTAGAGCCAGTTGTCGTTGAATTTGTCGATGTTGGAGAAACTTCGCTGTCTTTTTTGCAGGCAATTAAAGCCGATGTAGTCAATAAACTTAGTCCTGCATTTTTCAAAAATTCAATTCGCTTCATGTTGTTGTTGGTTTGAGTGCCAAGGCACGGATGGTTCGTTACACTGTGGAGGATTTATTTGTAAGACGAAAAAACAGCATCGTTTCGTAGGGTACGATAGTCATTTTGAGGTAAATAAGGCAAATGTTGAGGTAAAAGGGGCAAGATTACAGGGCAAGGAAGGGGTGATTGGTTAGGAACTAATTTTTTAAGCAAAAAGCTCTTGCGCTAGTTGGGCGCAAGAGCTTTAACCAATCACCTCAAATTTATTGCTCTATTGCTTCTCTTTTCTCGCTCGAAGCTTTCCTAAACTCTCGGATACCTTGCCCCAATCCTTTGGCTAAATCAGGTAGCTTTTTAGAGCCAAAAAACAACAGAATCACGAAGGCTATTAGGAAGATTTCGGTGGTACCCATGCCCATCATTTGAGTAAATTTTTAAAGTAAAACTTTTATTATTAAGCACTTACCACAATGGCATGCGTGAGCGCATAGCCAGCCGCTACGCTACCTGTCAGAGTAGCCAGTTCGGTGGTATAGCCGTCTCCAAATACGTTGTCTTTTTCGTTGGTGGTGTCTTGTAGGCCTTTGGTATAATACGTTTTGGCGGTTGAATACACGGTATCGCAAATGGTTTTAGGAAAAGCGATTTGGGTAACTAGCAACGATTTACCTGCCGAATTGTAAACCGACACATGGATGTGTGGCGCTCGTCCTTTGTACCATCCCGGAAATATACTCGTAAACGCTACTTGACCGCTGGCATTGGTGGTTTGCCGACCTCTCAAAAAATGCACGGCGGTATAATTGACCGTCTGCATTTGGGTACCGCCATACTCAGAATAATACCCATCTTTATCACAGTGCCAAATATCCACCAAGACCCCTTGCAAAGCGGCACAACTCTTGTTTTTGTTTTGGATAGTTAGCGTAATGGTCATGGATAGGCCTGTTCGGTCGGCTCGAATGTCAGTTCTGACCAACGAACTCGGTGATTTGGTCGGAAAAGGTCCTGCTGTTTCTGATACCGTGGAGGTACAAGTGGCGGTAGCATCAACTCGTGCGGCGCTGGTTGCTTCGCTTGAGGCGGCTACTTCGGTGAGTTCTTCTTTACAGGCGGCCAATGCTACGGTGGTCATCATGCCCAAGCCTGCTCGCTTCAAAAAATCAATTCGTTTCATGAATTGGTTGCGTTTAAAAGTGTAGAAATAGTTTGGAGTCAAGAACAAAACCAAAGAGGTTTTCTTCTATAACGGCACTCCCCTACCCTATTAGTTTGAAGGCAATTAGGTTTGAGGTAAACCTTTCCAAACTTGAGGTGAATACCTTTTTTTCGACAACATTCTCATCACTTTCATGACGAATCAAAACGCTACGAGAGTAGGGATATAGTACTTCTTTGCCACTTTTTAATCAAGTATTACCGTTTGATAAAATTCATTGATTTATGTTAGCCAATCTTTGTTTTTAGTAAACTATCTAGGTATTTTTAAGCATTCGCTCACAACTTCCTAATCATTTCATTTTCTTTTTCTTTCACTAAACTCCGCCAAGCTATGTACCGTCTATTACTTTCTATTTTAGGGGTCTTCAGCCTTTGGGCATCCTCCTATGCTCAGCCAGGCACTACGATGTACGTCAGTGGCCGCTCGTTGTACTCAGCCGTAGGCGAAAAGGTTGTGCTACGAGGTGTCAACGAAATGTTTATTTATTCGCCCAACGACAAGCAGGGAAAAAACATCCTCCCTCAAATTGCTCAAACAGGTGCCAATTCCGTGCGACTAGTATGGCTCTCGTCGGGTTCGTCGGTTGATTTGGATTCGTTGATTACCAATTGCATCAAGAACAAGATGATTCCGATGGTAGATTTGCATGACGCTACGGGTAATTGGGGAAATCTCCAGACTTGTCTAAACTACTGGAAACGCTCCGATGTGGTGGCAGTCATGCAAAAGCATAAGAAGTGGGTACTGCTCAACATTGCCAACGAAGCAGGCGACGCCAGCGTGACCAACGACCAGTTCCGAACGGCTTACATAGACGCCATTACGCAACTGCGAGGTGTTGGTTATACTATGCCGCTGATCATTGATGCGACCGACTGGGGCAAAAACGAAAACGCCATTACAACGCAGTGGGCGGCTATTTCGCAAATTGACCCTCAGCACAACGTTATTTACTCTTTGCACCCGTATTGGGTAGATGCCCCTACCGACATGCTCAATCGTTTTACGGCACTTTTCAATGCCGTAGTGAGCAACAACATCCCCTTTATCATTGGCGAAGGTCCCGAACAAAATGGATGGAACTGTACTTCACAAGTGCCTTATCAATGGGTGATGCAACAATGTCAAACCCTCGAAATCGGCTGGTTGGCGTGGTCGTGGGGTACATTACAAAATGGTGATTGTCAGGGTGGTCGCTCGTATGACATCACTACCAACGGAGTATATGGCAACTGGACTAACGATTGGGGGCGCCTCATTGCCGTAGATGACCCTAATAGTATTAAAAATACTTCTATCCGCCCTCCTTCTATTTTAGGCAACGTACCCCCTGATACGCAAGCTCCTACAGCGCCTACCAACTTGATGGTTTCTAGTGTAACGTCGCTCAGTGCCAGCCTCACCTGGACAGCCTCTACCGACAATGTGGGCGTGACCAGCTACGATATTTATAATGGCTCTACCCTTGTTGGGAGTAGCTATAACACTAGCGCTAACCTCACTGGTTTGACTTGCAACACGGCCTATTCGTTTAGTGTAAAGGCCAAAGATGCAGCGGGTAACGTTTCTACAGCGAGCAATACAGCAACTGCTACTACCAGTATTTGTGACACACAGGCACCTACGACGCCTACGAATCTTTCGGGTAGTAACCTTTCAACTACGAGCGTTCAGCTCAACTGGACGGCCTCTACCGACAACGTGGGTGTAACGGGCTATCAGGTGTTCAACGGAAGCACGCTACTTCTTACCGTCAATGCTACCACCTTGGTATTGACCAATTTAACGTGTAACACAACCTATACCTTTTCGGTAAAAGCTGTTGATGCCGCCAATAACGCCTCGGCCAGTAGTAATGTTGTTACAGCCACTACCAGCACTTGCCCTACTGGCGAAGTAGTGTATGCCGATAATCTCAACGCCAACTGGGAAGACTGGTCGTGGAGTGCTTATCGGAATTTTAGCAATACCAGCAGCCCTACAGCCGTCGAAGGCGTCAACTCAATACGGGTGGACTATGGCGGATATGGTGGATTTTCGGTTCGTCGCAATGTGGCCATTACACCCACTGCCAACATGGTTATTAAATTCTTGGCATATAGCACGGGTGCTAATAGCCTCGATTTTCACATCCAAACCGACGACGGCAGTGGCGCCAGTAGTTCGGCCTATTTGACTACGGTGCCCAATCAATGGCAAGAATACACCGTGACAATGGCTAATTTGGGCAATCCAACAGCCATCAAGCGCATTAATATCAAAAATAATTCAGGTAACAGTCCTACTGTTTTTATTGACTATTTGCGTTTTGATACAGCTGGCACAGCAGACACTCAAGCCCCTACGGCTCCAACTAATCTGGTCGCTTCAGGCATTAGCAATACAGGGCTAACCCTCTCGTGGTCAGCTTCTTCAGACAATGTTGGCGTGACGAGCTACCAAGTGTATCAGGGAAATACCTTACTAAACGGAAATGTAACAGGAACATCGCTAAATATTAGTGGATTGACCTGTAATACGGCTTATTCGTTCACCGTAACGGCCAAAGATGCGGCGGGTAATGTATCAGCAGTGAGCAATACGGCTTCAGCCACTACACTAGGCTGCGATACCCAAGCTCCTACTGCCCCAAGCAGTTTGACAGCCTCGTTGGTCACAGCATCGGGCTTGGTGCTGAATTGGACAGCGGCTACTGACAACGTAGGTGTAGCGGGCTATCAAGTGTATCAAGGCACTACGCTTCTGGCCAGTAATGTAACAGGCACCAGCTATACAGTAGCGGGATTAACATGTGCAACGGCCTACAACTTTACCGTAAAAGCCTTCGATGCGGCTGGAAACGTTTCGGTTGCCAGCAATACGGCCTCGGCTACCACCTCAGCGTGTTCGAGTGGCGACTTGGTGTATGATGATGCACTCAATGCCAACTGGCAAGATTGGTCATGGGGAACTACGGTGAACTTCAGTAATACCAGTCCTGTACAACAAGGTGTCAACTCCATTCGGGCCGATTATTCCAGCTATAGTGGCTTGTCGCTTCGGAAAAATGCCTTTATTACCCCTTCGGCTAACTTGGTTATTAAATTTTGGGTTTATAGCACAGGAGCCAATAGTCTTTTGCTCTTTACCCAAAATGACGACAGCGGTACCTACAGTAGCAATGCGTACTTTACCACGGTGGCTAATCAGTGGCAAGAAATCACAGTAAGTATGAGTGCGTTGGGAAATCCGACAGCGATTAAGCGGTTGAATATCCAGAATAATTCTTCCAATAGTGTTACGGCTTATTTTGACAATATTCGTTTCGAAACAGCCTCTTCCGATACCCAAGCCCCTACTTCACCGACGAACTTGACCGCATCAGGTATTTCACAAACAGGACTAACCCTCAACTGGACTGCTTCGACGGATAATGTAGGTGTTGTTAGCTATCAGGTCTATCAAAATGGCTCGTTGTTGAATGGCAATGTCACCTCTAACACCTTGGCGGTTTCAGGTTTGACCTGCGGCACGCAGTATAATTTCTATGTCACCGCCAAAGATGCAGCCGGAAACACGTCGGGAAGCAGTAACGTCATCACGCCAAGTACATTGTCCTGTCCTGATACCCAAGCCCCCACTTCGCCGACTAACCTCACAGCCTCAGGTATTTCGCAAACTGGATTAACCCTCAATTGGACGGCTTCGACGGATAATGTGGGCGTTGTTAGCTATCAGGTCTATCGAAATGGTTCGTTGCTCAACGGAACCGTAACGGGTACTACTTTCAGCGTGACAGGTTTGACCTGCGGTACACAGTATAATTTCTACGTAACAGCCAAAGATGCAGCCGGAAACACTTCGGGAAGCAGTAACGTCATCACGCCAAGCACATTGACCTGTCCTGATACCCAAGCCCCCACTTCGCCGACGAACTTGACCGCATCAGGAATTTCCCAAACCGGATTAACTCTCAATTGGACGGCTTCGACGGATAATGTGGGCGTTGTTAGCTATCAGGTGTATCAGAATGGGTCGTTGCTGAATGGCAATGTCTCTTCTAACACACTAGTAGTTTCAGGTTTGACCTGCAGCACACAGTATAATTTCTACGTCACCGCCAAAGATGCAGCCGGAAACACTTCGGGAAGCAGTAACGTCATCACACCAAGCACATTGACCTGTCCTGATACCCAAGCCCCCACTTCGCCGACGAACTTGACCGCATCAGGAATTTCCCAAACCGGATTAACCCTCAACTGGACTGCTTCGACGGATAATGTAGGGGTTGTTAGCTATCAGGTCTATCGAAATGGTTCGTTGTTGAATGGCAATGTCACCTCTAACACTCTGGCAGTTTCGGGTTTGACCTGCGGCACACAGTATAATTTCTACGTCACCGCCAAAGATGCAGCCGGCAATACGTCGGGAAGCAGTAACGTCATCACACCAAGCACATTAACCTGTCCTGATACCCAAGCCCCTACTTCGCCGACTAACTTGACCGCATCAGGTATTTCGCAAACTGGATTAACCCTCAACTGGACGGCTTCGACGGATAATGTAGGCGTTGTTAGCTATCAGGTGTACCGAAATGGGTCGTTGCTCAACGGAACCGTAACGGGTACTACTTTCAGCGTGACAGGTTTGACCTGCGGCACGCAGTACAGCTTCTATATTACAGCTAAAGATGCAGCCGGGAACACTTCGGGAAGTAGCACCACCATAACTCCTACCACCTCCTCTTGCACGGCATCAACCATTACCATCTATGACGAAACCCTCAATGCCGACTGGAACGATTGGTCTTGGGCTTGTACCCGAAATTATAGCAATACCAGCCCTGTCAAAGTCGGAACGTATTCGGCACGGGTTGACTACACAGCTTGGGGGGGCTTATCGTTCCGAAAGGTATCCACCACGGTAACCACGACGAGCAGCACTGCTGTTCGCTTTTGGGTACGAACCCCTACGGCGACTACCATCAAAGTTTACACCTCGGCAACTGATACGGGTGGCGATGCTACAGGCTACACCTTCAGCACTTCGGCCAACACTTGGCAAGAGTACATCGTCACGCTGAGTCAGTTGGGAAATCCGACGCAAATCAAACGAGTAAATTTCCAAAACTACACCTCAAACAACGTGACCATTTATTATGACAACGTTCGTTTAGTATCGGTGCAGGGCGCTCGTATTGGGCAAACAGAAGAGGAAAATCTTGCCTTTGAAGCCTTCCCGAATCCAAGTGAGGGTAACCTCCAAGTCCGCTATAATGCTGCCAAAGTCGAAAAAATACAGCTCCAAGTGGTTCAGCTAGATGGCACTTTACTGCAAAGCCAAGAGCAGACTGTTGAACAAGGTGACAACCTGATTCAGATAGACTTACGCCATCGTCCCGAAGGCTTGTATTTGCTTCGTTTACAAGCCGAATCGGGTGTAGTAACCAAAAAAGTAGTGTTACAACGATAGGGCATTTTTTACTAAAAATCCGCCAGAGGTATGCTTTCCTTTGGCGGATTTTTTTATGTTTGTATCGCTTGTCTAAACCTATCTATCGTATGCGTACCATCCTCTTTGGAGCTCTTTGTGGGCTTAGCCTTTTAGCCTGTACTTCTGACAAAACCCCTACCTTCAAGCTCATCAAGACCGATAAAATCAAATTCAATTCTTTTGTAGATTGTAACATGGCCGAGGCTTGGATTGGCGATACGTTCCGAATTTTTCCAGGCAAATACGGGGAAGACCCCCTTTGGGGCGATGCCAAAGACCTCAAATATGCCGACGGTCGCCATGCCGAAGAAGCCTTCAGAAACGCCCCCGAAGGTTTTCACAACCCTTCAATGCCCCTCAATGTACCGCCTGGGCAAGAGGGGCTGCACGGCGCCGTATGGTTCGAAACGGTTTACCAAGATGCCAAAGATGCTTCAGGTCGCACCTTATACGCTGTCTATCACAACGAAAACTACCCCGCCACCTATCCGTACGACAGCATCACAGGGCAAGGCTATCAAAACATCCGTTGGCCACAAGGACTGACTGGACCAACCAGTCCTGCGGCGGTTTGTCGCATTGGCATCATGAAATCAACCGATGGGGGCAAAAGTTGGCAAAACAAAGGAATTTTCATCGAAGACCTCAACCCTCGACTGATTCTGAAGCCCCACAACACCTCTAATACCTTTGCAGGTGGAGTGGGCGACCCTTCGGCGGTGGCCAGTGGTGATTACTTATACCTCTTTTATGGCGAATATGGGTATCCTGGCATCTACCAAACCAACACCTATAATCCTCAACTCGAATGGTCTGGGCAGTGCATTAGCATAGCCCGTATCGCTCTCAGCGACTTAGATAGTCCACAAGGCAAGGCCAAGCGTTGGGATGGTACAGGTTTCAATGCGCCTTTTAATGGCGTAGGTAAACCAGTCGCTTCTTTGCAAATACCACAAGCAGAAGGTGGCGGACCCGCCTCGTCGCCTTCGGGAGGCTTTCATTGGGGACCTTCGGTAAGCTGGAACACTTACCTCAACTGTTGGGTGATGCTCATGGGCAAGGTGGTAGGGCCTTCGTGGAAGGGCAGTCAGGTATATATCTCGTTCAATAAACATGCTGATTTTTCGGACCCGGCTTTTACACAAGACTGGACCAAACCTCAATTACTGTTCGAAAAACCTGGCTATATTTTGTGGTATCCTTCGCTGCAACCCCTCAGCACGCCCGAAGATATTCAGCAAAAACACACTTGCTTGCGATTAGGCAAGCGAGCTCGTTTCTTTGTGAAGCGCATCAAACCCGGCGACGACGAATATGCCTCTGAGCACATCATTGAGTTTGAGCGATAGCTTGAGGTAATGCTGAAGTAGTTTGTTCGGCCTGAATACCATTAAAGAGCGCTTCAAAGTCTTCATTGCGCCCTGCCATATAGTGCCGATTATGAAAGTATTCGAGTTTTTCCAAAATCCCAATCAGCAACTCCTTCTCGGCAACAGTCAAGAGACCGGTGGTCATTAAAGCTACTTTGTCCAGAACTTCAAAAAAGGCTGGCATGCTGTCCAGTCCCTTTTGGGTAATCTTCACTCGTTTTGAGCGTTTATCTTGTTCGTCGGGGAACTCTTCGCAAAGCCCCAAATTGATCAGGCGCTTGATGATGTCAATTCCTGACGGAAACTCCGCCAACATGTCGTAAATCAATTCACTTTTTTTGGGAGCTCCTACCTGAATAATTCTAATCAAGAAAATCACATCTTCGATATTGTTTATTTCTTGACTTTTCAAGGCTTTTCTGGAGTAAAAATTAGCGTATTTACTCATGCGTCCAATCAATGCCCCTAAATACCCGTTTCGATTACTCTTCCACGACTCTTCGGGTTGCTCGGTGTAATGATGCTCTTGTTCGGTGAGGTAGCGAATACAAAAATCTCGAATTGTGAGGTCGGGGCTATCATTTTCGTAAGAAGCCCAAACATTTACCAGTTCAACAAGTTTATTAGGCATAGTTCATTATGATTTCATAACAAAACAAGGTTCAAATTTAGCAAAAAACTGTGTTTTCAAAATTATTTTTCAAAAAAGCTTGATAATTACTATGAAATCATACTAATTTTGTCATGTAATTAGATCATTTACTATGATTGCAGAATTAAAAGGGGCAGGTAAAGAATACCAAACAGGTGACCAAACCATAGTGGCTCTTCAGCCAACCGACCTCCAACTCAACGAAGGAGAACTGCTGCTGATTATTGGCCCATCGGGTTCGGGCAAAACCACCCTACTCTCGCTGCTGGGTTGTGTCATTTATCCCAGCTACGGCGACTTGTTTGTAGCAGGTCAATATGTAAACAAACTCAATGCAAAAGAGTTAGCGCAACTTCGTCTGCAAACGATTGGTTTTGTTTTTCAAAACTTTAATCTCTTGGCACCACTCACTGCCGAAGAAAATGTGGCAGTGCCTCTTCGATTGCTAGGGGTTTCTCGCTCCGAAATCAAACAACGAGTGGCCCAAGCACTCGAAACAGTCGGTATGACCGAACGTCGCAACTACCTGCCTCGGCAGTTGTCGGGTGGTCAGCAACAACGCATCGCCATTGCTCGTGCACTGGTTACACAGCCCCGCCTCGTGCTGTGCGACGAACCCACCGCTTCGTTGGATAAAAATTCGCTCAAACTGGTCATGCAAGAGCTACGCACCTTGGCCAAAAACGGCAAAGCCGTTGCTGTAGTGACGCATGACCCACGGCTCCAGCAATATGCCGACCGAGCTGTAGAAGTAAAAAACGGCTATGTAAAACCCATTGAAATTCAAAAAGTTAGTTTTGACGAATAAAAACCAACAGCTTTCTACCTAACTGATATGTCTCATTGATTTGACTCTATACTCATGAACACCAACACCGTAACTCGCCGCTATTTAGTCGCACCACTACTATTGATACTTTGTGGCGTGATGGGGTCGTGTAGCTCGACCGACAAAAAACAAGCAGAACAAACCCAAACCACCGATACCCTGCGCCCGACTACCAATGATCGAATTGTGGGCGTAGCTTGCATCGAACCTGAGGAAGGGATTTTGAACATCACGGCTGGAACGACTGGTAAAATCGTAGCTGTGTTGATAGACGATAACCAGCTCGTCGGCAAAGGACAGGCCCTGCTCGACATCGAGGTGTCGGTTGAGAAGGCTCAGTTGATGCAAGCTCAGAGCAAAGTAGCTACCCAACAAGCTACCGTAGAAGCTAGCAAAGCCTCCTTGGAAGCTCAAAAAGTGAATCTTACCAACACCCAAGCTACGTATGAGCGAAATCTCCAACTGTATCAGGGCAAAGCCTTAACCAAGCAGGCTTTAGATGACAGTAAGGCCACCCTCGACCGCCAAAAGCGAGACGTAGAAGCCGCCGAAGCCAACCTGCGTCAAGCCAATGAACGGATTCAAGAACTGCAAGCTGACATCCGATACTACCAAAGTATTTTGACTCGCAAAAAAGTAAATGCTCCCCTCAACGGCCAAGTACTGAACGTACTTGTCAATACAGGCGATTACGTGAATAACGATACAAAAATTGCGGAATTTGCACCCGAAGGGCCTTTTATTGCCCGTACAGAAGTGGACGAACTCTATGCCGAAAAGGTATCCATAGGCCAGCAAGCTTATATTTTTTCGCAAACCACAGGCGATACGCTGGGTTTGGGCAAGGTGAGTTTTTTGGGTGATTATCTCAAGCAAAAATCCTTGTTCAAAGACCAATCTACTGAGCAAGAAGACCGCCGTGTGCGAGAAGTGCACATTCGATTAGACCCTGGCAAAAAGCCTCTCATTGGTAGCCGAGTAGATTGCCTCATTTTATTAAAATAAACGGTTCGCTCTTAACCTTTCAATACTATGCTGTACGAAGCATTCAAATTCATGTGGTACGACAAGGCCAAAATGTTTGGTATCATGTTCGGGATGATTTTGTCGGTGTTTTTGGTGGGTCAGCAAATCATGATCTGCTTGGCACTGCTCGGTAGCACCGTGTCATTGGCCACTTTTAACCAGCAGTATATCTGGGTAGTTAGCGACAAAAGCAAGCAAGTCATTGACCTGCCCTTTGTGGACATGCGGGTTGGTCGAGAACTCCGCTCGGTCAGTGGTGTCAAAGCTGCCTATCCGCTGATTTTTGCAGGCGGAAACATCAAAATGCCCGACGGCAGCAAAACAGCCGTCACACTCATTGGCACGCAAGCACCCACGTTTGCGGGTGGACCTTGGCGCCTCAAGCAAGGTAGAGCCATTGATTTGCTCCAAGACGATGCCATTATTCTGGATTCTCGCAATCAAGAGATTGGTAAAAAGCTCAAACTTGGTGATAAACTCGAATACAACGGCCACCGAGTACGAGTGGTAGGACTAACCGCCAGAACCGAAGGCTTGGGCATCTCGTACGGGTTCACAACCATTGAGCGAGCTCGCCAGCTCTGCCGCATTTCGACTGACCAAGCCAATGCGTTTTTGGTGACTTGCGAAAAAGGCTTCTCTCCCGCCCAAGTGGTAGCAGCTATCAACAAAGAAATCCCTGGCGTGAAGGCACAAGAAGGCGAACAGTTCCGCTCCAAATCCTTGGCCTATTTTGCAGGAAATAGTGGCATTGTGGCCTCTTTTGGGCTGTTGGTGGTGTTTGCTGTGATTACAGGGTTTGCCATTGTAGGACTCACGATGTTTTCGGCAGTCAAAGACCGGATGACTGATTATGGTACACTCAAAGCCATTGGTGCCACCAACGGAGTGATTCGTAAGCTCATTTTATCTCAGGCCACTATTTATTCAGTAGTTGGATTCGTACTTGCTTATGGTTTGCTGGTGTTTTTTGTGCGAGCCACGAGTGGCAGCCTCGACCTCCAACTTACGCCCGTGCTGCTGGTTTGCCTGATAGGGGTCACGTTGTTTATTGCTATCGTTGGCAGCCTGTTTGCGATGCGGCGCATCACTAAACTTGAGCCAGCACAAGTGTTCAGAATGTAGCTTTGGGTCAATTTGTCATTCATTTTATCCCTAAAACATAGGGTAATCCTCATGAAAAAATCTTTCTTTCTACTTGTGGGCTTGGGGTGGAGCCTGTGTAGTTTTGCCCAAAAAATCACCCTCGACGAAGCCCTGCGCTTGGGCTTGGCACAACGCTGGGAGCTCAAAAAACAAGCGATTAATGTACAACTCGCTGAGTCTGAAAATGCCAAACTCAAGGCACAATGGCTGCCACAGGTCAATGTATCGGGCGATGTGCGGTGGAATACCCAACTGCAAACCACGGTGTTTAAAAACGCTCCGTTTGTGGCCGGGGGTGGTGACGTTCAGCTCAAAATTGGAGTGCCTTTTAACAATGCCTTGAACCTACAAGCCGAGCAAAAAGTCTATGATGCGCAGTCGAAAATCAATCGGCAGTTGAACAACGCTCAAGTACAAAATCAGCAAGTGCAGTTGGAACAAAATCGTCAAGCTATCAAACAAAGCATCACAGAAGCATATTTTTCGGCGGTTTTTAGTCAGGAAAAGTTGCTCCTCTCGGCCAAGGCCCAAGAACGAGCCAAGGCCAACTTAGAAGCCGCCGAGACTCGGCTCAAAGCTGGAAGCCTGCTACAAAACGAGTACGACCGATTTGTGTTAGATGCCAAAACAGCCCAACTTACGTACGAAAAAGACCGCCAAAATGTTGACTTGAGTCTCGATAATTTGGCTTTGCAACTGGCCAGTACACAGCGATTGGAACCAGCCGAAAACCTCAGCAGCATGATGGCCCAATTCAAAGGCTTGACGGATTCGTCCACGGTCGAATCTCGCCCTGAACTGTTGGTTGAAACGATTAATTTGAGAATCAACGAACTTAATCGTCAAAAACAACTTGCTCGGCTCAAGCCCACCGTGTCGGCTTATGGAACGTATGCCGTACAGCAGTTTAACGATACCCCCAATCTGTTTTCAGCAGGAACGTGGTTTCCCTACAACTACATCGGTATTAAATTCAATATTCCGGTTTTTGATGGACATCAAACCAAGTTACAAGCCGAAGAATACAGCTTGCGCCAAGAGCTCAATCGTCTGAATACCCAACAACTTAAGGCTACTTATACTTACGAAACCCAAACGGCCCTCAATGCGTTGCGTCAAGCCAGCCTCAATCTGGCAGATGCCGAACGAAACGTAGCTTTGGCTCGGCAGATTTTAGAAACAGACCAGTTACGTTTTGACAAAGGAGTCTTGCTCGCCTCTGAACTCAAAAACAGCGAGTACGCCCTTCAAAATGCCGAAAACACGTACCTCAGTTATGGCTACGACTACCTAGTAGCGGTGGTCAAACTCAAAAAAGCCACCGGAAAACTGTAACTGAACAGTCCAGTTGAAGCATCAAAAAAAGCCGAGCGGTTTGCTCGGCTTTTTTGATGAACCTATTGGTTATTTCAGGGGTACACTTACTTTGGTTTTGTCCCAAGTCAACACAAGCGAAGGCGTGGGGTCTTCTACCGCAATCGTGAATTTTTCGACCACAGTTGGAAGGGTTTCTGCTGGAACTTTCACCTCCAACACATCAGCATCGGCTTCACGGCTGGCTTCTGCACCCATGTTGACACCCCAGCCATACATTTTACTGTTAAAAATTACTGTCCATTCCGAAGGCCCCGGAATCGTCCAGAGCGTGTATTTACCAGCAGGCAATTTCTTTCCGCCAATGGTCAGTTCTTGGTTGGTTTCAAAGGTAGTAGCTTCGTTAGCACCAGTGCGCCACACTTTGCCATACGGCACTAATCCACCAAAAATTTCACGACCCTTTTTGGAGGGTTGACAATAAAACACTGATACGGTCAGGCCATCTTTTTTGTAGTCAACCGTTGCTTCGGGACTGGCTTTTTTGGTATTGTACTGCAAGTATTTAAACGCCACAAACAACACAACAACAAGGACTCCCACCACGATGGCAGCCCATTTTACAAATTTTTTCATGAGATACAGATTTGAAAAGTTTGAGTCATAAAAACTGACCTAACAACGACAGGATAATTCCAGAAAGTTCCGAAAATAACTCATCAACGAGCAGAAATAATGATATTTTTTCTTATTTTCACACCAAAACCAAAACCCACACATGGAACTACTGGAAACCCTCTATCGGGAGGTCATCGGCTTTTTTAGTTTTAAGGGGCTTCTCCGCATCATCGAATCGGGCAACTACCAATCCTTGCTCACCGAAGACGGCATCAAAGCAGCCATTGCGCCTTTGATTCCAATCTTGTTGGTCATCGAAATCATCCGATCTGTGGTGTATCGGCGGCTGACTTTTGTGCAGTATCGTATCTCCTTTTTCACGTATGTGTTCAATCGCTTTGTGTCTCGGTTTATTTCTATCGGGATGGTGGCCTTTTGTGTGGGAATTTTTGAGCCGTACGCCCTTTTCAAAAGTACCTTTACATGGTACTGGTTTATTTACGGCTACGTGGTGTGGGAATTGGCGCATTTTGTATATCACTACTTAGGGCATAAAGTACGTTTGTTTTGGTGCCTACATTCTACCCATCATGCACCCGAATACATGAACCTGTCGGTGACCTACGCCCACTTTTTCTTAGAAGGTCCTTACGCCGACATCATCCGCACCACCATTTGCATTTTGCTGGGGGTGAATCCTCCACTCTTGTTCTTGATTATGTTTATAGATGGCACGTGGGGAGCTTTTATTCACATTGGCGAAAACCTCCTCAAAGACGCTCGCTTGGGCTTTTTACAACATATCATCCTGACGCCATCACACCACCGTGTCCATCATGCTCGTAACCCATTGTACATGGACACTAACTTTTGTAACTTGCTCAATATCTGGGACAAAGCCTTTGGAACGCTCCAGCCTGAGCGTCACGACTTTGAGATAGAATACGGCATTACTCGCCCCATGAAGTCAGGTGATTTTTTAGATGCGTATTTCGGCGAAATCGTATTGTTGGCCCGAGACGTGTACCAGGCTCCCACGCTCAAAGACAAACTCCTGTACATCGTGATGCCCCCCGGCTGGCACCACTCCGGCGACCACAAAACCGCCAAAGTGATTCGGGAGGGGTATTTGAGGGAAATAAAGCATTCATAACTTATCCAGATTTAAAATCGTAGAGGGGTGCCGCTTCTGAAGATATGACGTCTCTAAGAAGTGGCACTTCTTCGTTTGTCTTTGTATTTATTCGTAAGGCTCCCCCTCCAATCCTCCAAGAAAACCCCTAATTTTGCAGTAAATTTTATTGATACTCATGTCCAGACCTGTTCGGGTGCGCTTTGCACCCAGTCCTACTGGCCCACTCCACATTGGTGGCGTGCGCACAGCCTTATATAACTACCTATTTGCCCGCCAACTGGGCGGCCAGATGCTGCTTCGCATCGAAGATACCGACCAAAACCGCTTTGTACCTGGAGCCGAAAACTATATCTTAGAGTCATTACAATGGGCTGGTATTCAGATTGATGAAGGAGTGGGCGTAGGTGGCCCTCATGCGCCGTATCGTCAGTCGGAGCGGAAGGAAATGTACCGCCAATATGCCGAGCAGTTGGTAGCCTCGGGCAAGGCTTACTATGCTTTTGATACTTCCGAAGAGCTCGATGCCATGCGTCAGCAGTTTGAGTCGCAGGGGTCGGCGTTTCAGTACAATGCCCTCACTCGCACTCGCCTGCGCAACTCACTTACGATGTCGGCAGACGAAGTAAAAGCTAAACTCGACGCCGGTGAGCCGTGTGTGATACGACTCAAAGTGCCTGCCAAAGAAGAAATTCGTCTCAACGACCTCATCAGGGGCTGGGTGGTGGTGCATTCATCACAGATTGACGACAAGGTGCTCCTCAAAGCCGACGGAATGCCTACCTATCACCTCGCCAACGTGGTAGATGACCACCTCATGGAGATTTCGAACGTGATTCGGGGCGAAGAATGGCTTCCGTCTGCCCCTTTGCACGTGTTGCTGTACAAATATTTGGGCTGGGAAAGTACCATGCCCCAGTTTGCGCATTTGCCCCTCTTGCTCAAGCCCGATGGCAACGGTAAGCTCTCGAAGCGGGATGCTGATTTGGGTGGTTTCCCAATTTTTCCGCTCCAATGGACCGACCCTTTTAATGGCAACGTGGCCAAAGGCTTCCGTGAGGAGGGCTACTTGACCGACGCTGTGGTAAACTTCTTGGCGTTTTTGGGCTGGAATCCGGGCACCGAACAAGAGTTATTTTCGATGGATGAGCTTATTCAAGCTTTCAGTTTGGAACGGATTAGCAAGCACGGCGCTAAGTTTGACATCAACAAAGCCAAGTGGTTCAATCAACAATATCTGAAACATACCCCCGACGAAACCTTAGCTCAACAATACCTATCCGATATTGAACCAGCTAAAGCAGTCAGCATTGTACATTTGTTGAAAGAACGAGTTACGTTTCCGCACGAAATCCGCAGTGAGGCTGCCTTCTTGTTTGAAGCACCCGCTACCTACGACCAAGCCGTCGTTGCCAGCAAATGGAACGCTGAAGTATCCGCCGTAATTGCCGCTTATCGGGACGAACTGCCGTTGGTTCAAGATTTTAATGCCGATAATGCCAAGCACACCTTACATTCGCTAACCGAACGGCTTGGTGTGAAAATGGGTAAAGTGATGCAGCCTCTTCGGGTAGCACTCACGGGCGTAGGCGCCGGCCCCGACTTGATGTTGAGCATGGAAATTATGGGAAAAGAGGAGGTAATTGCTCGCTTGACTCAAGCGCTCAATCAATTGGGTTAATCAACGACTTTTAGGATGAATGTTGTAGATTTGTAAAAATACCATGAGCGCAATGAAACCAACCTTGCAAGTCAACGCTACTGTTCAACTTAGTGTAATTCAGCTATTTGAATTGGCACAACAGCTATCAAAAACACAAAAACGAAAATTGATTTCGCTGTTGGAGCAAGACGATGCCCCAACTGGAGAAGAGCTATTAGAGCAGATTAAACAAGATTATATCGCTCTGAAAAATGGCACATTGAAAACTAGACCTGCTTCTGAGTTTTTAGCAGAGCTAAAAGAAGAAGGTTTGTTATGAGTACAGTAATTACCTCTGCTAATTTTGAAAAAGAAGCCAAACGCTTAATTAAAAAATATCGCTCTTTGGCGGTAGAGATAGCAACTCTAATTCAAAGCCTTGCTGAAAACCCTACTCAAGGAACACCACTTGGCAAAGATTGCTACAAAATTAGGTTAGCGATTCAGAGCAAAGGAAAGGGTAAAAGTGGAGGCGCAAGAGTTATTACATTTGTAGTAGCCTTGACTGAAACGGTAACGTTACTTGCTATTTATGATAAGGCAGAACAAGACGCTATGAGTGAACAGGCGTTGGAGACGTTGCTCAAAAATCTGTAAATAATCGTCATTTCAACTATCTCAAGAAACGAATGGCAAAGAAAACCATCAACCCCAAAGATAAAGAGCTCCCTAAAGTCCACAAAGACTTAGAGGGACTTGACCTAACCATCAACTCATTTGGCGAAATCAGTATGAGCCTCTCTATTGAGAAAATAAATGAGTTTTTGAACAAAAACGTGGACGATAAAAAACTACGTCACCGAGACGACCTTGATGAACTCAAGGGACTGAAAGACAACGAGTAACACATCAGTCAAAACTTCTTAAACAAACACAAAAGACCATGCGCTCCCACGAAATTGACTACAAAATCATTGGCGAAGACATCCAGATTGTGGAGATTGAGCTTGACCCCAACGAAACCGTAATTGCCGAAGCCGGCGCTATGCTGTACATGGAGGATGGTATCCAGTTTGAAACCAAAATGGGCGATGGCTCGCAGCCCGACACTGGCTTTTTGGGCAAACTCATGCAAGCAGGTTCTCGGATGCTCACGGGCGAAAGCATCTTCATGACCCACTTTACCAACCGAGGCAGCGGCAAGCGAAAGGTAGCGTTCTCGGCGCCGTATCCGGGTACGATCATCCCGGTTGACTTGGCCAAAGTAGCTGGTAATACGCTCATTGTACAAAAAGACGGTTTCTTGTGTGCCGCCTTGGGGACCAGTATTTCTATCCAATTTAACCAAAAATTGGGCTCTGGGTTCTTTGGGGGCGAAGGCTTCATTTTGGAGAAAATCCAAGGCGACGGTATGCTCTTTGTACACGCTGGCGGGGTGATTATCCAGAAAGAACTTAACAACGAAACCCTCCGTATCGACACGGGCTGTATCGTGGCTTTTGAGCCACAGTTGCAGTACGACATCCAGCGGTCGGGTAGCCTGAAGTCAATGGTATTTGGTGGCGAAGGCATCTTCTTAGCCACCCTCCGAGGCACTGGTAAAGTCTGGATTCAATCTATGCCTATCTCGAAGCTCATTCAAGAACTCAGCCCGTATTTTGGAGGTAATGCCCACAACGAAGGCGGTTCTGTGCTGGGTGGCTTGGGCAATTTGTTTGAGTCGTAGTTTGTAAAATAGCTTCTGCCGGGGCTATCAACATATACCATTGCGCACGTTGTATTGCTGCCCATACAGTCATACAGCGTGTGCAATGTGTTTTTTAAAATCTTAATCTCTGATTATCAACATCTTATATTTTTTCATGAAAAGGCTTTTTCTCACCGGTCTGATTGCCACAGATTGATGGGGAAGAATCAATGGTGTGTTTATTGTTGTTTCGGCTTTTACACCAGCACACAACGAGCTATAAGCACTATTGTGCCTATCAATACACTTTTCTTTTTTACACCAATTAACCAATTACTAATCAACTAGTTAACCAATCCCCAATAACAAATCTCCACTAACTCCCCGCCCAAGAGCCACCAAAATCCATAGTTTTGCGTTATGAACCTATTAGGTTTTACTAAATCTGCATTTATGTTTCGTCGTACAGTTTTTCAGTTATTTACATGTAGTTGGCTTGTGGCCATGTTTAGTTTGCTGCTAAGTAGCTGTGGTAGAGACTATTCGCCTAAGCCACACGGTTTCCCTCGTCTCAATTTGCCGCCTCACCAATACCAAACGTTACAAGGAAATTACCCCTACGAGTTTGAGTTCTCGAAGTACGCCACTGTCTATCCTGACACCTTTGCCAAGGCCGAACCGTATTGGATTTTTGTGCATTATCCGCTCTTTAAGGCCAGTGTGCAGCTTACCTACAAGCCTGTGATGAACAGTCAAGAACGCCTCAAAAACATGATTGACGACGCCCATCGTCTGAGCTTTAAGCACAACGTGAAAGCCTATTCGATTCAAGAAACCACTCTTCAAACTAAGTCAGGGCGAACGGTAGGGTTGATACGACTACTCGGCGAAGTACCCAGCCACCTACAGTTTTATACAACTGATAGCACCAAGCATTTTATGAGAGGGGCTTTCTACCTAAGTTCTGCTACCGACAACGACTCATTGCAGCCCGTTATTGATTACGTGCGTCAAGACATGATGCACCTGCTCAATACCCTCAAGTGGAAACAACGCTAAGCTAGTGACTACTACAGCCAAAACTCGCCTCGCTACCCAAGGGATGCTGTTTGTAAGCCTTGCCTTCGTGACGGGCGTGAGAGCTTGGCGGCTTGAGCAAGTAGGGCTCACAGCCTACGACATCGTCCGAAACTACGAGGTGATTCAGCAGGTTGCATCCGGTAACTTTTCGTCTATTTTTAATCACCTTAGCACGCCGCTATATCTCCTCTATAGCCCTATCTATCAAGCATTTGGTGGTTTTTTGAGTTTAGAATACTGTACTATTTTATTTAGTGTGTTGGCCCTGTGGCGCTGGCAAGTGGTACTACAAAGAGCCTTTGGGCTTTCGGTTGGGGAGTGCTGTGCGTTTATCTTATTAGCCGGAACTTCTACCATCCTAACCGACCAAGCTCGTTCCATTGCCGTAGAACCGCTTAGCTTGTGGCTCTGTGCCGAATGGTTGGGGTTGTATTGGGGGCAAACAACTTCTTCTTCAACACAACGTACTCATAAGGCTTGGGTCGTGATGAGCGTGTTAATTTGCCTTAATTATAAAGCCTTACTTCTACTACCAACGCTTGTGGTGGTTAATTTTTTTACCCAAAAACCCTCTTTTCCTTGGAAAGAATACCTCACTGGCCTTTTGTGGGTTAGCTTGGGCCAGCTAACCGTATGGGGCACGGGCGTGCTGCTGGGAGCTAATTGGAAGTCTTTTTTAGGAACTTGGCATTACATTTTGTTCAGGCCAGAAGGTGTCAACCCCTGGAAACAAGTAGTTACCTTCCAGGCAGATTTCTTTTTTTATTTACACTATCTAGCTGATTTTGAATCCATTATACTCCTAATTGGGTTGACACTCTTTGCCTACAACTGGTGGCGAAGCACTTCCAAAATACATCAACAGGCTGCCCTTGTTTGGTTTGTGGTTGTTACATGGCTGGGCATGTCGCTGCTCTCAAAAGCCCCTCGTGGACTTACCTTTGCCTATCCCCTACTTTACGGCTTAGCACTGGTGGGTTGGAGGGAAGTTTTGCGCCAAAAGTGGGCATTTATCCTTGTTATGACCTTGGGGCTATGCTCCAATTTCTATCATCTTCAACAGACAATTTTTCAGTATCAACCTACTCGTTATCCGCAAGTAGCGGTCTATCTGAAGCAACATCATATTCACAAAATTGCCCTGACGGTTGGCATTCACCTGAAGCCTTTTTTAGAGCCCAATATCGAAACAAGCGTCGTCCGATTTGAGTCTGATTTACCAGCCCTGCATGCGCAAGGGTTTGAATACGTGTTAGTTGACGACTATCATCGTATTGCAGGAGCCAATGTATTTGAGCGCCTTCGCCAACAACAACCCGTGTTGGCCCTGCCTGAGCCGATGCTTTTGATGCCAATTCTATACTTAGAGCATTGCGAGTTCACGGGCCTCAGCTATTCCCAAGCCCTTGATTTACAACACTGTATTGCCCAAGAGCCCTACCAATTGCGTTTAGTGCGCCTACCAGCTAATCTTCCACTAAAATAGAGACTATTACGAACACATAAATAGAACTACCAAATGATATTTTATAACCAATCAACTATCTAATAATTAGCTAGTTAATTTTCAAATTAGCATATTTTCAACTTGACACATTTCTTACCTTAGTACTAAGTATTTGCTTTTTCGTATTTTGCCAAAAATAACTAAACCTATGCCCTTATCTCTTATGAGTAATTGGACAAAACGCCTTGCAGTGTTTTGCGTCTTAGTAGCTTGGTCGCTGGTGGTAGCAGCGCAAACCAAGTACCAACCCTCTCCCGAAAACCTCAAAGCCCGTCAAGAGTTTCAAGACGACAAGTTTGGACTGTTTATCCATTGGGGTGTTTACAGTGTGCTTGGCGATGGCGAGTGGGTGATGAACAACCAAAAAATCTCCGCTACTACCTACGAAAAGCTTCCAGCGTTTTTTAACCCGACTGAGTTTAATGCCACCGAATGGGTGCAGTTGGTCAAGCGGGCGG
Source organism: Spirosomataceae bacterium (assembly GCA_046329195.1). GTDB lineage: Bacteria > Bacteroidota > Bacteroidia > Cytophagales > Spirosomataceae > JAXLVB01. The sequence continues at coordinate 473,766 of JAXLVB010000003.1, forward strand.
GCATAAAATACATCACCATCACCAGCAAGCACCACGATGGTTTTGCGATGTGGCACTCAAAGGTAAGTCCCTACAACATTGTGGATGCCACGCCTTACAAAAAAGACGTCCTCAAGCAACTAGCCGATGCCTGCGCCAAAGAAGGAATCAAGTTGTTTTTTTACCATTCGCACCTCGACTGGCATCATCCTGACTATTTCCCGAGAGGCAAAACAGGCCGTACAGCCGAGCGTCCAGAACGAGGCGATTTTGAAAAATACCTCCGCTACATGGATACCCAACTCAGCGAACTACTCAGCGGCGACTATGGCAAAGTAGCTGGTATTTGGTTTGATGGCTGGTGGGATCAAGCCAGCGAAGAAATGAACAAAAGCCACCGAAATACGCTGGTTAACTGGCAGTTAGAACGAACGTATTCCCTTATACACAAGCTTCAACCAGCCGCTTTGATTGGTAACAATCACCACGTAGCACCGTTTGAAGGGGAAGATTTTCAGATGTTTGAGCGGGATTTGCCTGGGCAAAACAAGTTTGGTTACAACACCACCGAAATCAGCTCGTTGCCCCTTGAAACCTGCGAAACGATGAACCATTCGTGGGGCTTCAATTTACAGGATTTGAATTATAAAAGTGTCAAAGAACTGGTGCATTACTTAGTACGAGCCGCAGGCAACAATGCCAACTTTTTGCTCAATGTAGGCCCTATGCCCAACGGCAAGATTCAACCCGAGTTTGTCGAACGCCTCACCACCATGGGCGACTGGCTTCATACCTATGGCGAAACCATTTATGGCAGTCGGGGTGGTGGATTTCCAGAGCAATCGTGGGGCCTAGGCACTCGCAAGGGGAACAAGTTCTATTTGCATGTGATTAAGACCCCGCAAACTCCCTACTTATTCTTACCCGAATTTAAGAGCAAAGTAACAACAGCTGTGAAGTTTGAAGACCGTAAAGTCCTGAAATTCAAACAACAACCTGAAGGTCTATTTGTTTATCTGGAAGGAATGGATGCCAACAAAATTGACCAAGTGATTGAACTGACTGTTGAGTAGGAATAAGTGATTTTCCCAAAAGACCTGCGAGAAGATAGTCTCATCGCTCATTTGATCGAAGTATAGGGTTATGTTCAAAAATGATACCTTTAAATAAAACCAAGCCAGTAGCAATTGTCTAACAAAAAGCGTAATTTAGAGCTTATGATAGATGCAGAAATAGATAAGCTAACCAACTCTATTGAAAACGCTTTTACAGGAGAACGTTTTTTTAACCGATGTCATAACAGTAACTCAGCACGAGATTGACCCTACTGCTTGGCAATTTGATTGGCAAAAAGAAATCAGAAAAAACAATACTGCTGTTTACAAACTGATTACCAAAGGTAACCAACATATCATTCAAGGGCTTTTGAGTATTTCAGATGGGCAAGATCATATTTTTCTGAACCTAATCGAGAACGCCCATTTCAATAAAGGCCAGAACAAAATTTACACAGGTGTAGCGGGTAATCTGTTTGCTTTTGCGTGTAAGGTAGCGTTTGAAAAACAATATGACGGTTTTGTAGTGTTCGACTCCAAGACAGCATTAATTGAGCATTACCAACAAAAACTTTCTGCCAAACGCCTAGGTGGGCTTAGGTTGTACATTGATACTTCGGCAGCCCTACAACTGTTAAATCAATACTATAATGACTAACAAACCCAAACATAGAATCCTTGATTTTGAGCCAGAAATGGTTCAATCAAAGCCCTTAACAGTCAGCGAAAAGCAAAAATTAAGCGCCATTATCAAGCAAGCCAAAAAGCAATCATCGGCTTATAAAAATGCTTGGCTAGGTTCTAACTCCGTTCGTCCTGCTCTGAAGGATACCACAGATGAGCAATAAGAGACAAAAATACCCTAGATAATTTTGAGGTAGAATCGTCTAAATTTTACCAATGAATAGTTATTCTACTACCCACCTCTATACCTTATGAAAATTGATTCGCATCAGCATTTTTGGCAGTTTGACCCGATTCGGGATGCTTGGATTACCGAAGACATGTCGGTGATTCGTCGAGATTTTTATCCAACTGATTTACAGCCACTTTTAGCGCAAGCAAACATTGGTGGCTGTGTGGCCGTACAGGCGGATCAGTCGGAGCAAGAAACGGAGTTTTTGTTGGATTTAGCCTCACAGCACGACTTTATAAAAGGGGTAGTAGGCTGGGTTGATTTACGAGACAGTCGAGTAAAAGAACGGCTGGAATATTTCTCCCAATTTGACCAACTCAAAGGCTTCAGGCACATCGTGCAGGCCGAAACCGATGAGCTGTTTATGCTCCGAACAGCCTTCTTAAATGGCGTAAGAGCCTTAGAATCATTTGGTTTTACATACGACATCCTGATTTTTCCACACCAGTTAGGTGCTGCCAAAGAATTGGTAGCTCGCTTGGGCAATCAACGCTTTGTGATAGACCATATAGCCAAACCGTACATCAAGCAAGGGTTAATCAACAAGTGGAAACACGATATACAGGCTATCGCTAGGCACGAAAATGTGTGGTGCAAGGTCTCAGGCATCCTCACCGAAGCCGACTGGCTCCACTGGACACCAGAAGAAGTATATCCTTACTTAGAGGTTGTATTTGAGGCGTTTGGCACCAACCGTGTGCTTTTTGGCTCCGACTGGCCCGTTTGCTTATTAGCCACCCAATACCAGCAATGGATTGATTTCTTAACAACTTATTTGGCCCACTTCACAAAGGACGAAAAAGACCAGTTTTGGGGAGAAAATGCTATCGGGTTCTATGGGCTATAGCTTGGTTCAGTTTCTCCGAAAGTATCTTATTTCTCTTTTCTTTGTGGCCGAAAGGTATCCGTTTCGCTCAACAGTAATCCCTCAGAAACCATGAACAAACTATTTTCAGTATTTTGTTTTCTTGTTTTAACCCACGCTACTTTCGCTCAAAAAAACGAAAACGGTTGGGTTTCGCTGTTTGATGGCAAAAGCTTTGCTGGCTGGCGTATCAACGAAGAACATCCTTCTACGTTTTCGATAGAAGACGGCACCATCAAAGTAGCTGGCGAACGAACTCACCTGTTTTATGAAGGAGCCGTCGGCAACCATGATTTCAAGAATTTTGAACTCAAAATAAAGGCCAAAACCTTACCAGGCTCTAATTCGGGGATTTTTATTCACACCGCCTATCAGGCAAGCGGATGGCCCGAAAAAGGCTACGAAGTGCAAGTAAATCAAACCCACACCGATTGGCGCAAAACGGGCAGTTTGTACGCCATCAGTGATGTCAAAGAAAACTTTGCGAAGGATAACGAATGGTACGAATACCACATCATTGTACAAGGAAAGCGTATTATTATCAAAATTGATGATAAGACAGCCGTTGATTATACCGAGCCTGAGACTTTTCCAGAGGGTCGTGGGCAGAAAAAACTAAGCTCTGGCACCATCGCCCTCCAAGGCCACGACCCCAAAAGCGTGGTGTTTTTCAAAGATATTCGAATCAAGATGTTGGAATAGAAACACTCGTACAATGATTCATACGGGAACTAGCGTCGGGGAAGTTTTGAACTTCCCCGACGTTCATTTTGTTTTACTTCACCTTTCCTCTTCGTTCTTTTATTTCTCTGAACGTGGTCAAGATAATCCCTTCTTTTTCGATAAAATTACGAAGCTTAGGGTCAAGCATGGCCAACATATCGCCTTTACGAGTAGGTGCTGAGTCACTAATTTGCTTGAACACTTCGGTAGGGTCGGTGCTGTGCATGATAATCATGGTGAGGCCTGGCTGACATTGCTGAATAATATCAATGTATTTTTCAGTTTTCATCTTGCGGAGATTCTCGTCCGTGACGGGTACGTCTTTGGGCAAGTTCCACCCGTAACTGTCGGCGTGAAGGTCATCCAACACGGGTAGGCCGGCATTCCATAATTGTTGCCCCAACTGACGCAACAAGCCTTTTTCCATTTCGCTACGGCCTTGACCTATCAAGGTCAACGAACCTGCTGGAAACATCACCGGTATCTTTTCTGAAATTCCGACTTTTACATAGGTTTGAATGTACTTGGGTCGAAACAGCGTACCCATGTGCGAGTCAATATGAGTCGGCTCTATATTAAACTGACGAAACCGTGCAATTTGCGCTCGACATTCTGCTTCCAATTCTTCTGGGCTGGCGTGTGCTTCTACTTGAGCAACATTGTGATAGAAAGCCCCTTGTTCGTCAAGGAGACCGGGGACTTTGTCTCGCCCTGCCAAGGGTGCCCAGCGGTAGTTATTCCACTCAGACGTCAAGGTCAAATGCACACCTACATCCCACTTCGGGTTTTGTTTGTACCAATCAAAAAATTGGGGTACCCATGCACATGGCATCATCACCGAGGTAGAGGTAGCTACGCCGTCGTTGAGGCTTTTGAGCGTGCCTACATTAGAATCATAACTCATACCTGCATCGTCCACGTGCAGGATGATTACCTTTTTCCCTTTCGGGAATCCTAATTTTTCGGCATACGTCTCTTGAGCATTTGTCTTCGTCACGACAAGGCTAAGTAATAGTGCGCAACAGAATTTTAACATGATTGGATAGGTTTAGAACAAAACTGGCGGATGAGATTCATCCGCCAGCAAGTTAGGAACTATTCAAAAAACTTACTTTATTTTTTCAGCAAGTTTGCATTCAGTTTCGAGCCAAAATAGTTGACCCCCAATACATCAAGGCGTTTGTAGTGTTCTGCCAAACGACGTTGGAAATCGGCAAAGTTCTTTGACCCCTTAGGCGACCAAGTTAATTCAGCCAAGGCGATCAAACGTGGAAACGCCATGTATTCAGCTTTTTCGAGAGTTGGTACATATTCGGTCCAGAGGTTGGCTTGTGCACCTAAAATATACTTTGCTTGTTCGGGTGTAAAATCACTGGGCGTAGGCTCGTAGCCATAGATTTTCTCAAGCGTAACCAAGCCCCCAATCGCCACAGGCTGCTCTACAGTTTTGGGGTCTGCTTGGTAATAATCTATATAACAAAAAGTTGTTGGCGACATAATCACGTTGTGCTTCTGCTTGGCGGCTTCAATACCCCCCGCTACGCCTCTCCAGCTCATCACTGTAGCGTTGGGAGCCAAGCCACCCTCCAAAATCTCGTCCCAGCCAATGATATCACGGCCTTTTGAGTTCAAGAACTTCTCAATCCGCTGAATGAAATAACTCTGTAACTCATGCTCATCTTTCAAGCCTTTTTCTTTGATTAATGCTTGACAAAACGCACTACTTTTCCAAGCATCTTTGGGGCATTCGTCCCCGCCAATGTGGATAAACTTGCTTGGGAAAAGCTCAAGCACTTCGCTCAGTACATCTTCTAAAAACTTAAAGGTACGCTCCGAAGGACAAAATACTATCTTTTCGACACCCCATTTGGTGCCTACTTCGTACGTTTTTGTGGAATCACACGAAAGGTATGGATAAGAGGCAATCGCTGCTAAGGCATGGCCCGGCATTTCGATTTCAGGAATAACGGTGATAAACTTAGAAGAGGCATACTTCACAATTTCTTTCACTTCTTCTTGAGTATAGAACCCCCCGTATGGCTTGCCATCCCATTTTTGGTCTTTGTAATGGCCTACCATAGTCTCTTTGCGTTTCGAGCCAAATTGGGTTAGTTTGGGGTATTTTTTAATCTCAATGCGCCAACCTTGGTCTTCCGTTAAGTGCCAATGAAAGGTATTAATTTTGTGCATGGCCAACAAATCAATGTAGCGCTTCACTGCCGACACAGGGAAAAAGTGACGCCCTACATCCAGCATAGCTCCACGGTACTGATAACGAGACGAGTCTATAATAGAACAGCTGGGAGCGCTCCAAGACATCTCTTTGGCTTGGTTAGAGCCATAAATTTCGGCAGGAAGTAATTGTTGAAGTGTTTGAAAACAATAAAACAGAGACATCGAACTCGCCGCCTGAATATTGATAAAATCGGGAGTTACTGACATAAAGTAGTAATCAGCAGGCTTTTTTGTGATAGTTGTAATCACAACCGAGTTCTTAGGAATGTTTCTGAACATTTGGTAGTTTACCACATTCAGTTTCAAACCACTTACTTTCTGTAATGTCTCTAAAAACGAATCTACTTGTGCTTTGAACCGACCTTTCTCCGCCGTGAAATCTACATACACAGTGGTAGATTTATCAAAGTTAAACTCTCCTTTCAGGGAATACAAGAAAGCAGGTTTCGGAACTAAATTAAAGCGATTGGTATCTGGTGAATAGTTAGGGCTATGAATCATTTTCGGTTGAGCAACAACCCCACCCAACAAGCCTACCAATAAAAATGAAGTGAGAAAAAATCGTTTTGTCATTGTTTTAGTGAATACAATCGTGGTTTTGTAAGTAAAAACGGTATCAAAGTTAGACAATTGTTCAGATAACCAATTAATCGTTATGGTTTATTGGTTACTGATTATTTGCAATCTACTGACAATTAGCAAATTACAACAAACATTAGGCTTCGTCTTTGCTCAATAGCACATTGCTTGCTATCATTTTACAAAGCCAGTTCTCAATTTTCTTGGTTTGGCAACTGTTGCGCTTGCTCCAAGACGTGAAGCAGTGACTGAACCTGAATATCCTGACTGCAGCGAAAATGACCTTCAGGACAAGCTTTCTTGCCGTGCAATCCACACGGACGGCAAGAAAGCGGTTCTTCTACCTGAACAATCTTCGCAAAATCGGCCAAGGGGCCAAATCCAAACTCAGGAACTGTAGAACAAAAAATAGCACACGTAGGCGCATTGACTGCACTGGCCAAGTGCATAGGGGCTGAATCGTTTACAAAATTAAGTACGGCCTGTTGCATCAAGGCGGCTGATTCGAGCAAGGTGAGTTTTCCAGCCACATTTTCGACTTGCGTTGCCTTTTCTGGCACGGCTTGTCGGATTCGTTCACAAGCCTCCCAGTCGGTAGGTGCTCCCAATAAATATAAATGATATTGAGCTGAAAGGGCTTGAATCAATTCTATCCATTTGGACTCGTGAAATTGTTTGGTAAACCACACCGAAGTAGGTGCCAAACAGAGATAGGGTTTCTGAATCGTCAATTTAGCTGGAATAACTGGTGGGTACAGTTTGGGCTTAAATACCACCTCATCAGTAAACCAACTGACCAACTGCGTGTTACGCTCTACTTCGTGCAAACCCACCTGCTGGTGCTTGATGGGGTTTGTGAAAAACCAAGAAAACGGGTTTTTGTCAAACCCAACTCGTACCCTTGCACCTGACAGAGCGGTCAGAAGACCCATAGAACCAAAGCGTTGCAAACAAATGACGGCATCGTATTGTTGCTGACGCACCGCACCGATGAGTTGCCAGAGGCTACGATATTTTTTTTTCTTGTCCCAAATCAGCACTTTATTTACCTGCGGGTTGTTCTGAAACAACGATTCATTGCCCTTGCGTAACAAAAAGTCAAGCTGAGCCGTTGGATAATGAAACCGTAGCTTTTCGACAAGTGCTGTTGCCAAAATCACATCACCAATAAAAGCCGTTTGAACCAACAGGATTTTCTGAAAAGGTCTGGTTGTTTGAGGTTTACTCATTAGCTTGTGCTAATTTTGTTGTTTGGGAGTATTGTTAGCGATTCGCAAAGGCTTTGGATTAAGCGCTAACCATCACTTTTTATCATTTTACGCAGCCCTTTCAAGTAGCAAAAGGGCATTTCTGAATGGAAGATTATCAAGTATATACCTTTCCTAATGGCATCCGTGTTGTGCATAAATTGGTGACCAACTCACAAATTGCGCACCTTGGCATTATGCTCGATATCGGGAGCCGAGACGAACAGCCATCTCAACAAGGGCTGGCTCATTTTTGGGAACATATGGCGTTCAAAGGTACAAAAAAACGGAACGCTTACCATATTCTGAACACGTTAGAACGAGTCGGCGGCGAGCTCAATGCCTACACAACCAAAGAAAAAATTTGCTTTCATGCTTCAATATTAAAAGAGCACTTTGAGAAAGCACTGGACGTGGTAACTGACATTGCGTTCAACCCGACTTTTCCCGAAAAACACGTAGAGCGTGAAAAAGGAGTCATTTTAGAAGAAATGGCTATGTATCACGACTCACCCGAAGAAGCCATCCAAGATGATTTTGACAGTCTAATTTTTGAGAATCATCCACTGGGTACTAATATTTTGGGTACAGCCGAAACCGTGCAAGCGTTTGAACGCCACCACCTTGAACGTTTTGTACTGGATAATATTGATACAGAGCGTATCGTTGTGTCTTCGGTAGGGAATTTGCCCTTCAAAAAGGTACTGAAATTGGTTGAAAAATACCTTGCGCCCTTGCCTGCCCAGCACACACAGCGAGTACGGGTTAGTCCTAACGGTTACCATCCGCAAGAGCAGGTTGTCCACCGAGCCATTACACAAGCCCAAGTGGCTATTGGGCGCAGAGCGTATTCACTCACCGATACGAATCGGTTACCGTTTTTTATGTTGGTCAACCACTTGGGTGGCCCTAGCATGAATGCTCGACTCAACCTGTCGGTACGTGAAAAATACGGCTTAGCCTATTCGATTGATGCACAATACACGCCGTATCTCGACACAGGTTTCTTTGCAATTTACTTTGGAACTGAGCCCAAAAAATTGTCAAAAGCACTATCACTTGTTTACAAAGAACTAGAAGTCTTACGAAATAAGCCACTCACTAGCACGCAGTTGCATTATGTAAAGCAACAATTGATGGGCCAAATGGCCATGTCTGAGGAAGGTAATCTCAACTTTATGTTGATGATGGCCAAAAGTATGCTTGACATTGGTCGAATTGATTCACTGTCTGAAATTTTTGAGCAAATTCAAGGCATCACTGCTACTCAGTTGCAGGACATTGCGCAGGAGATGTTTAGTCCGGCAGCCTTCTGCTCGCTTACTTTTGAGCCTGAGTCGTAGAAACACTTTGGGCAGAATTACGTAGCAATTGATACAGATTGCTTCATTGTTTGTTAGTTTTGAGATTACTTATGTAGAAGCCAAAGCAAGGTCTTGTCAGCCAAAATCAACCTAGTTAACCATAACTCAGTATGGATTTTATAGCTCCAGCCATTCAAGCATACTCCGAAAATCATACTACGCCTGAGACAGCGTTGCTTCAACAACTCAATCGTGAAACGCACGCCAAAGTCTTGAGCCCACGCATGTTGTCGGGGCATTTGCAGGGGCGATTCCTAGCTATGCTGAGTTATATGATTCGGCCTCAATATATCTTAGAAATAGGTACTTATACCGGATATTCGGCACTTTGTTTGGCCGAAGGCTTGCAAGAAGGCGGAAAATTGATTACTATTGATATCAACGAAGAGTTAGAGTCGTTTGTACGGACTTATTTTGAAGCGTCGGGGCGAGCGCACCAGCTAGATTTTCGGATTGGCAATGCCCGTCAAATCATCCCAACGCTCACCGAATCATTTGATTTGGTGTTTATTGATGCTGACAAACCAAGTTACGCTCAGTATTTTGACCTTTGTATTGAGAAAATTCGCCCAGGTGGGTTCATTATTGCCGATAACGTACTGTGGAGTGGCAAGGTGGTAAACACTGGTAAAATAGATAAAGACACTCAAATTTTGCTGGATTTCAATCAAAAAGTTCAACAAGATGACCGAGTCGAAAATATACTCTTACCCGTTAGAGACGGGTTGATGATTGTTCGCAAAAAATGACCAATTACATGAAGAAATTAGGCCTATTTTTGATACTGATGGTTGCACTGCCCGCCCTTGGGCAGACCATTTATAAAGTACCTAAAAATCTGGAGTTTGCTGGCATCAAAATTCGGCTGGACGACGAAGCCCGTGAGCTTGTCCAGAAAGATGTCAATAGTCTGATGGCCAGTCGCCGAGCGCTCGATGTCAAATTGGAGCGCATGACGATGTACTTCCCCATTGTGGAGGCTATTCTCGAAGAAGAAGAAGTGCCTAATGATTTTAAGTTTTTGGTCGTTCAGGAAAGTTCGCTCATGCCCGATGCCATTTCTACTTCTAATGCCGTAGGGTTTTGGCAGTTTAAAAAAGAAACAGCCGGAGATTTTGGTCTGCGGGTAGATACTGATATTGACGAACGCAAAAGCATTCATGCCTCTACCCGAGCCGCTGCCCTTTACTTGAAACGTAACAACGCCGTCTTAAACAACTGGATTGCAGCTCTTTACTCTTATCGGCTCGGCTTAGGGGGTGTTCGTAACCTGATTCCAAAAGATTGGGCGTATTCTGACGACATCAATGTAGATGCCAAAATAGACTGGTATGTGCTGCGTTCGTTGGCACATAAGGTGGTTTTTGAACGTGAACTTGCCGACTACAAGGCTAGTGCGCCGATGGCTCTGTTTGAGTACAAGTTTGCTGGAGGCAAAACTATCAACATGATTGCCAACGAGCTAGGAGTACCAGAAGAAGACATCCGCCTACATAACCGCTGGCTAAGCGGAACAGTCGTACCCGACGACAAAGAGTACTTAATGGTAGTGCCCGTTCCATCAACCCGTCTTGACGAAATTAAAAATAAAGCTACTGCTAGCTCCCGCACTGATTTTATTCGAACTGACATTGGCTTCCCCATCTTGAAGCGCCTTACCCCTTCGGTCAAAAACAAAAATTTGCCTATTTTTTACGAAATCAATGGCAAAAAAGGAATTTTGGCGCAAGACGGCGACAGCCCAGCTACGTTGGCCCAAAAAGCTGACATTAAATACGAAAAATTCATGCAGTTCAACGACCTCAAAGAACGAGATCGTTTGGTGCCCGGCGAGGTATATTATTTAAAGAAAAAAGCAAAGAAAGCGGTTGTCCCCTTCCACACGGTTACGGCAGACCAAACCCTCTGGAAGATTTCGCAAATTTATGGGATTCGGTTAGAGTGTATCTTGAAGTACAATCGCTTAGACCAAGTAGTAAAATTGCAGCCCGGTCGAGTATTGTATTTGCGCAAAAAGCGCCCCAAAAATAAGCCAATTGAGTACATCAATTTGCCCGAACCTCCAGCTAAAGACCCTGTGCTAGCCCAGAAGGAGCCTTCTAGCAAGCCTCCTGTAACGCCAGCTAACCGCCCTACAGACAGCCAGCCGGATTTAAGTCAAAAGAATCCTAAACCGGCGGCCACCACGCCAAAGAAAGAAGATAAGCCGGTTGATAGTCAAATAGATACGCCTAAGACTTCGACGGAACCGAAATCAGACGACAAAAATCTATACCCAAAAAACGTAAAAACAACACCTAGTAACCCCGCTCAAACGCCCCCTCCCACAACCAAACCTGCCGAAACGCCCAAGCAGGTTACTACTATTCATACCGTTGCGGTGGGGCAAACGTATTACAGTGTGGCTCGTCAGTATGGGGTCAGTGTGCAAGACATTTATGATTGGAACAACTTGAATGAAACGCAACCCCTCAAAGTAGGGCAACGCCTTGTTATCAACGCATCAGGGGAGGCTAATCCTCCTGCTAAGTCAGTTGCAGAGCCTCTCTTTCACGAAGTTCAAAAAGGCGATACGCTGTTCAATATCTCGAAACGATATAATGTAACCCCCGAACAAATACAAGAGTGGAACAGTTTGAAAGACAATGCAATTTCGATTGGTCAAAAACTCAAAATCTTCAAGGAATAGCTCGCTATTGCTTCGTTTGGTTTGGGATATGGCTGGCCCCGTTGTTATTACGGGCGCAAGTTCTCACGTCTGACCGCAGCGTCAACTGGTCGGTAGCAGGGTATCAGGGCTGTATTCCGAATCCGAGTACGTTCAAGAAAATCACCGATTTTGGCGGTGTAGGTAACGGCAGTACCGTCAATAATACGGCTCTTACCAATGCCATCAGTTCGTTGGGAGGTGCTGCTGGCATCGTCTATTTTCCGGCAGGTAATTATCTATTTACTACCACTATTAACTTGCCTGCTAATGTTGTCCTTCGGGGAGAGAGTTCTTCCCTTACTACGCTTACCTTTAACCTCGGTGGAGCCACCAATTCGCTGTTGCAGGCTACTGCTGCGGCGGGTTCAGCTTTTGTATCCATTACTTCAGGCTACACCAAAGGTTCTAATAGCCTAGTAGTAAGCAACGCTTCCAGCTTTTCGGTAGGTGATTATGCCGAGATTCGCCAAGTCAATGGATCTTGGGACACTAATCCAGCGGTGTGGGCGGCTTATAGCGTAGGGCAAATCGTCAAAATCACAGGAAAGGCAGGAAATACCCTCACTCTTGCAAGCCCATTACGGATTGACTATAGTGTTTCACTTTCTCCTGAAATCAGTAAAATCAATCCTGTTCGGAATGTAGGTATCGAAAGCCTCAAACTCTACCGAAGCGATACGCCTTCGGCTGGAGGAGGTTACAATATTTACTTTTCGTACGCTGCTAACTGCTGGGTCAAAGACGTTGAAAGTGAGCGTAGTAATGGTTCTCACATTGCGTTAGAAGCGTGCACTAACATCGAAATCACGGGGTGTTATATTCATCATGGCATTGTGTATGATGGTAGCGGGACACGAGGCTATGGTATTACCTTTTTTCATCATACTAGCGAATGTTTGGCCGAAAACAACATCATGCGCTACTTGCGTCATGCCTTTTCGGTAAAGCAAGGTGCTAATGGTAACGTCATTGCCTATAATTATTCGAGAGAAGTAAACCGCTCAGAGGCATTTAGCGAATACGCTGGTGACTTGTCGCTTCATGGACATTATGCCTTCGCCAACTTGTTTGAAGGAAACATTTGCCAAAATTTATTCATTGACGATGCTTAGGGGCCGTCGGGACCTTACAATACATTTTTGCGTAATCGGATTGAAAAATATGGACTTGTGATGTCGAATGGAACTATTGACTCTGATAATCAAAATTTTATAGGCAACGAAATCACTGGTACAGGGTTGGGCGAAGGTTCCTATACTTTTTATGGAACAGGGCATTTTGCTTATGGCAACAACGATAACGGCACCATCAAACCTAGTGGTACCTCTACGCTTTCTGAAAAATCGTATTATCTGAGCAGTCAGCCTATTTTTTGGAGTGGTTCGGCGTGGGGTGGTATCGGTACACCTAACTCACCAGGGTCTAACACCATTCCAGCTTATACCCGCTACTTTGCCACAGGCTCTAAAACATATCGTTTACCACAAATCACAGTTTCGGGTGGTGGCAATGGCTATGCTACCCTCTCCAGTTCATCGGGGAGTGCATATTCGTGGTCGAGTGGTCAAAGTACTCAAAACATCACGGTAAATGCTGCTGGACTATACACCGCTTCGACCAACCTGTCGGATGGATGTACGCATCAAAATTGGATGAACATCACGACTCAATTTTTACCTGTAGAATTACTCTATTTTAAGGTTTTTCCTGACAATCAGGCAGTTCGCCTTGAATGGACCACCGCCAGCGAACAAAACAGTGACCATTTTATAGTTGAGCGTAGCCACAACGCTATCCAGTTTGAAGCCATTCATCAACAACCTGCTTCTGAGAATACCGCTACACAAAAGCACTACGAATGGACTGACCAACAACCCCTTGCAGGCACCAGTTATTACCGATTAGTACAAGTAGATAAAGATGGGCATTCTCAAGTTTATCGTCCGGTTGCGGTTAGTTTCCAAGCAGATAGCCCTCGCTTGTACCCGAATCCATCGGCATCTACTTCTTGTATGATTCAACTACCCGACGATTACCAAACCATTGAATTGATGACGGCGACCGGCGAAAAAATTGCAACTCAACTTCATCCATCTGCCGCTATTCGCTTGGTAGAGTTACGAACGCAAACGCCCTTGCTCAAAGGAGTCTATTTGGTGGTGGTTCGTACCTCAACTAAGACCTACAGCTTAAAGTGGCAAGTTTATTAGTTTGGTAACAAACTATGTATTGACTTTTGCCCGGAAAACCACTTGCTTTGTAGTGTTTAGCTAATGTCATCATTGACCGATTTACAGACGTATTTTGCAAGTGTATTAAACCTTGGCTCTGTATTTGCATCTATCCATCGCAAAGCCGTTATGTCCTAACGATTCACCCAACATTACATTTTTTATGCCGCTACTTTACAACACGCAGCCGCTTACTGCTCTTCAAGCGGCGCATTTGCTCCGAAGGGCTTCGTTTGGTCCAACTCGTGACCTCATCAAACGATTCACGAATCTAACACCCGCTGCGGCAGTCAGTAAGCTTTTTGCTGATGACCAGCCCGTTGTTGCGCCTCCGATTGATGCCGAAACTAATACGGTTTTTGTTAAAGAACCTTTCAATGATGTCAAGCAAGGTAAGCATCAAACCTATTTGAAATCGTGGAGTTTGGCCAATATGATTAATAAGCCAACAGCCATAGGAGCATCGGTTCAAGAAAAAATCACATTGTCTGAAAAGATGACTCTTTTCTTACAAAATGTGTTGGTGAGTACTTTCAATACGGTCAATGACAGTCGTTACATGTATTCTTACTATTCGCTCTTACGAACTTATGCGTTGGGAAACTACAAAAACTTGGTTATTGCCATGTCCAAAGAGCCTACTATGCTGCGCTTTTTGAATGGAAATACCAATACGAAAACGAATCCAAACGAAAACTACGCACGAGAATTACAAGAGTTGTTTACCATCGGACGAGTTAAGCCAGATGGTAATGCCAATTATTCAGAAGCCGATGTTAAAGCCGCAGCCAAAGTGCTAACAGGCTGGGTGGATTCGGGCTATCGTAATACTACCACGGCTACGATATCTTCTTCGTTCACCCTGTCTCGACACGATACCACCAACAAGCAGTTCTCGTCTTATTATCAAAACAAAGTAATAACAGGCCGAAACAATAATAACGCTGGAGACAACGAATTGAAAGACTTAATTGACATGATTTTTGCGCAGACCGAAACTGCCAAAAACTTATGCCGAGAACTCTACCGTTGGTTTGTGGCAGCTGACATTACTACTGATATCGAAACCAATATTATTACCGAACTCGCTACGATTTTCCGTACTAACAATTATGAAATAAAGCCTGTTTTAACGGCTCTGTTTCAAACGCAGCATTTTTATGACACCAAAGTAGTAGGCTCTATTGTAAAGTCACCCATTGATTTGGTTGTAAGCACTTTACGCTATTTTGAATTGTCTCCTGCTGATATGAACAGCGCCCCTGCCGACTATTACTCTTTCCTAAATTATGTATTGTTAAGAACTCGTGAGCAAACGCAAGAGGTCTTTAGTCAGCCGAGTGTATTTGGTTGGACACCGTATTATGATACTGGTTTCTACAAAATATGGATTAATGCCACTACGCTTTCGTATCGAAATAAATTTACTGATGACCTCATCAACGGGGCGTTCAAGGTGAATGGGATACCGCAACAAGTGAATACTATTGCCGAAGCCGAAAAGGTATCTAATCCTGCCGACCCTGTGGTGCTAATTAACGAAATCACTGCTACTCTTTTTGCTGTGCCTATCACCCAAGCACAAAAAGATTATCTAATAGACCAAGTGTTGATTCCGGGTTTACCTCGGATTGAATGGACCATTGAATGGAACAATTACAAAGCCAACCCTACAGATTTAAAAATTCAACGTTCTGTAAAAGGTAAGCTGAATAATTTGTTCATTTATCTATTACGTATGGCTGAGTTCCAAATGGGATAAGATCAGCTTTAAGCAAGGTCAATCAAGTGCATCCATTTCAATTTCTCTGCTTTAACTAAGAGTAGAGGTTTCTCTCAAAATCAACATGAAACGTCGTAATTTTTTACAATATCTTTCTTCTTCGTTCATATTGCCTGTCAGCATTGACGGCTATGGAGCCAAGGCATTTGCCCAACATTCTCCCTTCGTACAAGCACTCATGGGCTTGGCTGGCACTACCGATAAGGTTCTGGTTATTATCCAGATGCAAGGAGGTAATGATGGTCTAAACATGGTGATTCCTCTCGATCAGATGAGCACCTATAACTCGCTTCGAAATAGCAGTGCGGTGTCGAACATTGCCATTCCCGAAAATAAAGCATTAGCCTTGGGTACTACGGGTATGGGCTTGCACCCTGCCATGATAGGCATGAAGCAGCTTTATACGGATGGCAAATTGGCGGTTGTGCAAGGTGTCTCCTATCCAAACCCAAGTTTTTCGCACTTTAGAGCCAGCGATATTTACATGACGGCAGTTGACTCCAACCAAAACGCCAACACAGGTTGGCTGGGGCGCTATCTGGATGGTAATTATCCTAACTACCCCAACGGTTATCCTAATGCTACGTATCCAGACCCACCAGCTATTCAGATTGGTTCGGTGGTATCTACGGCTGTTATTGGTACCAACGGCGGAGATGCGCTCGTGTTTCAAGACCCCGATACATTTGCCAAAATGGTAGGCGATAAACCTAACGTACCTCCTACTGACTTGCCTGCTACGCCCTACGGCGACTACGTGGCATTTATCCGACAACAACAAAGCAGTGGGTCAGCCTATGCTACTCGGGTCAAAGCAGCCGCCAATGCAGCGGCCAATATTGCGCCATACCCAACGGGAAACAACCTGGCCGACCAGCTCAAAATTGTGGCTCGTTTAATCAAAGGTGGCCTTCAAACAAACGTATATTACGTTTCTATTGGTGGCTTTGATACACACTCAAGCCAAACAGACGCTACTGACACTACGATAGGTAACCATGCCAACTTGCTCAAAACGCTTTCGGATGCCATTACTGCCTTCCAAACTGATTTGGCAGCCTTGGGCATCGAAGACCGAGTAGCGGGCATGACTTTCTCGGAATTTGGCCGCAGAGCTGCCTCTAATGCCAGCCGAGGCACCGACCACGGGTTGGCGGCTCCGTTGTTTGTGTTTGGTAAAGGCGTTAAGCAACAAAAAATTGGTACTACTCCTAACTTGAGCAATCTTGACAACGGCAACATACGCATGCAATACGATTTCCGCCAAGTGTATGCCACCCTATTAACCGACTGGTTGGGAGTACCAGCCACCACCGTATCAAGCATTCTGTTTCGCTCGTTTACTACGTTGCCTATTTTCAAAGCCATTGCAGCCAGAGAAGCCTTTGATTATCAAGAAACCAAAGTGTATCCTAACCCAACAAGCGACTTTGTAATGATAGAGGCGCAAGCTCTTGAAAGTGGTATCGAAGCCCTTCAACTGGTAGATATGCAGGGTTACTCGATTCCTGTTTCGGCGACCCAACCTGCTCCTCAACGCTTGCAAATAGATGTGCGTCAGTTACCTGCGGGAAACTACTTGCTAAACATCCAAACGCCCGAAACAGTGCTCAAAGGAAAAGTTCAGGTAATTCGTTAAATACTGCTTGATATACATCAAATTATTGCCCTCAAAAAAGACTTTGGAGTGATTCAAAGTCTTTTTTGTTAAAAAACCAGCTTCTATCGCAGGCATTTCTGAGGTGAAGATGTTGTTTTCCAGAAGAAAAGTAGATATTTGAAGCAATTTCCGTATTACTTTTGCTGTATTTTACGTTTTTGTGTTCGGCACAAGTCTGTCTTGTATTCATGAATCAACGCTTTTTTCTTTTTCGGTCCAAGCAAAAACCTCTTCTTTGGGGGTTATGTATTCTTAGTCTGTTTAGTGCTTGTTCGCAGTACAATACAGCGCCTTCCAGTAAGGCGTATCATAACATGACGGCTCGCTTCAATGCGTATGTGCAGGCTCGTGATCTAATGCTCGAAGCCGACAAAGTGCTTTTTGAAAGTCGAAAGGAGAATTTTGAGCAAATTCTGCCCATTTATCTACCTATTGACTCAAACCAAACGGCTACCGTAGGTCAGCAATTAGCCAACATCATCAAGAAGGCTTCGATGGTACCTGAGCGCCATCAAAATAGCAAATGGGTGGATGACGCCTACTTACTCATTGGCAAAGCTCGCCTCTACAAAGAAGATTATCCCAACGCCATCGAAACGTTTAAGTACATCAATACCACCAGCGACAACGCCGATATTCGGGATGCTGCCTTGATTTGGCTCATGCGAGCGTACATCGAAAAAGAAGACCCTGCTGCCGGCCTTCGGGTGGCTGATTATCTTCGTCAAGAGCCTCTTAACAAAGCCAACACCCGTGATTACTACTTAACCAAGGCTTACTTGCACCAACTTCAAGGCGAGTTTGCGATTTCGACGGGTCTGCTGGAAGAAGCGTTCAAACTCATGCCTAAAACCATCCAAACCGGTCGGGTGCATTTTGCGGCAGCTCAAATGTATGAGGCTCAAGGGAAATCACAGCAAGCTTTGCATCATTACAATTTGGTCAAGAAAAACAACCCTAACTATGAGTTGTCGTTTTATGCAGGACTTCATGGCTCGCTCAACGAGCAAGGAGCCAACAGCCAAAGCACCTTTGCTCGAATGCTCAAGGACAGCAAAAACAACGACTTACGGGACAAAATTTACTTTGCTATGGCACAGCGTGAAATTCAACAAAAGAATTTACCGCAAGCTATCAAGTACTTACAAGAATCTATCAAAGCCGCAGGACCCAATACCCTTCAGTTGTCGCAGGCTTACCATAAGATTGCCGATATTTATTTTTCTCAACGCCAGTACGAATTGGCCAAAGCTTACTACGATAGTACTGCGGCTACCGCACCGGCCAACTCACCTGATTATAAGGTTATTAACGACCGTCGTTCGTTGTTGACCGATTTCGTGAAGCAACTTGTCACCATTCGTACCGAAGATAGTCTTCAACATTTGGCTTCGTTGAGCCCCGTAGCAGTCGAAAAAATGTTGGATAAAATCTTGGAAGATAAAAAGAAAAAAGAAGAAGCAGACTTGCTTCGAGCACAACAGATTGCCAACCAAGCTGCCAATGGCAATGGTGGACAGCTAGTACGAGGGAATTTTAATGGCAATCCTCAAGACGTGTGGTATTTTTATAATCCGCAGTTGGCTATGCAGGGGCGTTTGCAATTTACTCAAAAATGGGGCACTCGTAAACTAGAAGATAACTGGCGCCGAAGCAGCAAAGAAACCTCTATTGGCTTTGCAGACCCTGTGGCCAATGCAAACAATGGCAATGCTAATACCCCTAATTCACTGAATGCCAAACCATTACAACCAACCAACCAAGGTACTAACAGTGAAGAGGCTAAACTCAAAGCTCAGAAAGAAGACATGATGGGCAAAATACCGTTTAGCCAATTGGCCTTAGCCGATTCTAAAAAACGACAAGATGATGCGTATTTTCAATTAGGCAAAATCTATAAACTCAACCTCAACGAACCCCAAAACGCCATTGCCACTTTCGAGAAACTGTTGCAATTGTTCCCGCAATCGCCGCATGAGTCAGAAGTATATTATTTGCTGTATTTGCTCACCGAAGGCACTCCCAAGCAAGCCGAATGGCAAAAAACGCTCTCCTCCAAGTTTCCAGACTCGTACTTTACTCGCCTGATGCAGCGAGATGCCGCAGGGCCTATCACCGCAGGCAACGAAGCCGAAGCACAACGCCTCTACAGCACCGCTTATTCACTCTATGGCGGTGGCGACTACCTCAATGCGCTTATTGCCGTAGAGAACGGCATTCGGAATTTTCCGCACAACTCTATTGAGGATAAACTAACCTTGCTCAAAGCCTTGCTCATCGGTAAAACCCAAGGCGTAGAAGCCTACCAACGCTCACTCAACGATTTTATTAAAAATTACCCGAATAGTACCCTAATTGCTCGTGCCAAAGAACTATTAGACGTGGCCAGCGCCTACACACCTAAGAATTAATCGCCTGCATTATGTTCGAACTACTTCCCGGCAAATACCGAAACCTTATCAAACGTTTCTATCAAGTAACGTTGGGTGGTTTTATCTTCCTGATTATTTATTTGGTAGCCGTGCGGGTAAACCTGTTCTATCTCTTTGGAAGTATGCCCAGCCTCAAAATTCTGGAAAACCCCAAGAGTGAAATAGCCTCGGAGGTGATTTCAGAAGATAATCAGACCATTGGCAAGTACTTTCTTGAAAACCGTACACCCGTTGAGTTTAATCAACTTTCGCCCAATCTGGTCAATGCACTCATGGCTATCGAAGATGCTCGCTTTACCCAGCACTCTGGCATAGACCCTCGGAGTTTGTTTCGGGCGGTATTTGGGGTGCTTACCATGCAGTCGGGGTCGGGTGGAGGTAGTACGCTTTCTCAACAGTTAGCCAAGAACTTATTTGAACTTCGCAAAGACGAAAAGTACCAAGGCTTGCTCCACAAAGTACCCTTGGTAAAAATGATAGTTATCAAAACCAAAGAATGGATTACAGCTATTGAACTGGAACGTCGTTATACCAAACAAGAGATTATGACGATGTATCTCAACACCGTTTCGTACGGTAGCAACGCCTACGGGATTCGGTCGGCGGCAAAGACGTTTTTTAGCAAAGAACCCTGGGAAGTCAACATGGAAGAAGCGGCTGTTTTGACTGGCATGTTGCAAAACCCCTCTCGATACAATCCAAAATTCCACCCGCAATCTTCGTTGATTCGGCGCAACACCGTGCTGGCTCAGATGCTGAAATACAACTACTTAGACCAAAATCAATACGCTGTTCTAAAAGACAAACCTTTAAAACTTCGGTATCGAGTTGAGAATCACAACGTGGGAAATGCCCCCTACCTACTGGCTGGACTTAAAGACGAGCTTCAAGACGTTATTGATGATCTCAATAAAGGCCGTAGCGACGAAGATCAACTCGACCTTTACACCAGTGGTCTCAAAATCAGAACGTCTATCAACGCCCGTATGCAAGAATACGCCGTAGAGGCCATGCGTGAGCACATGAAAAAACAGCAAGGGCTATTCTTTGAGCACTGGAAAGGCCGTGTGCCGTGGTGTGATGATGACGGTAAGGAAATCCCGAACTACATCGAAAATTGTGCACGTAAGACTCCACATTACAGAGAACTAAAAGAGTATTACGATGGAAACGAAGAATCCATCTGGAAAGTGCTTCGCACGCCTGTGAAGATGAAAGTGTTTTCGTGGGAACACCCTCGGTTCGAAAAAGACACGTTGTTGAGTCCTCTGGATTCCATTCGTTACTACAAATACTTCTTGAACACGGGTTTTATGGCTATGGATCCCAACAATGGTCACGTGAAAGCTTGGGTAGGTGGTATTAATTTTAAGTACTTCAAATACGACCACGTGAAGCAGGGTAAGCGTCAGCCAGGTTCTACGTTTAAGCCGTTTTTGTATGCAGCAGCCATTGACAACGGTTTCACCCCTTGCGACCGAGTAGTGGACCAGCCGGTGCATTTTAGCTTGGCTGATGGCGTACCCGGCGGCTGGACGCCCAAAAACTCAGAAGGGGGCTACAGCGGCAAGAGCATGACCCTTCGGCAGGCATTGGCCAAGTCGGTGAATACCGTGAGTGCCTTTTTGATGAAGAAATTTAAGCCACACACCATGGCCAAATATGCGCACGAAATCGGCATTCAAAGCAAACTAGACGAACGCCCCGCCATGTGTCTGGGTGGTACCAACGACGTGTCGGTGTTTGAGATGGTGGGAGCTTACTGCACCTTTGCCAACGGAGGTACATGGACCGAGCCCACGGTTATTTTGAGTATCGAAGACCGTTTTGGGAACAAATTACGAGAGTTTGTACCTCGTACCCACGACGCCATCAGTGCTGAAACCGCCTATTTGATGGTACACATGCTCAAAGGAGGGATTGAAGAAGGGGCAGGTACCTCTCGCCGCCTATTGCAATACAACTGCTCGAAAGACAACGAAATTGGCGCCAAAACAGGTACTACTTCTGACCAATCAGATGCTTGGTTTATGGGCATTACCCAAAACTTAGCCGCTGGCCTGTGGGTGGGTGGTGACGAGCGTTTCATCCACTTCCGCAGTTTGCAGTATGGTCAGGGGGCTCGATTAGCCTTGCCTTTATGGGCCATTTTTATGGACAAAGTCTATGCTGATCCAGTGATTCAGCTAAAAAAAGAGAAATTCCGTAAGCCAGCAAGTTTGTCGTTCTCTTTAGATTGTAGCAGCTATGGAGGCTACGGCAACGATTCTACGCAAGTAATTATTCCTACCAAAAAGCCCGAAAACGACGATACCATTTTACAATAATTGGGCGGTTGACTCCTGTTTTTTAGAAAACGCCATTGCAGTGGCGTTTTTAATATAATGACCCCGACTGCGGCTATCCCGATAGCTATCGAGCCTGTCAGTGGTTGAATTCACTACCAAAACAAACCTACCCAAACCTCTAGGGAGATTTGGGTAGGTTATGTCCTGCAAAAGCACTTTATAGCTTCCGTTTATTACCTTTGAAATCAACCACTTCAATGGCTTTTACTTGTGGGCTCACATTGAGCACACGTGCATTTTGTGAGTAAAATGATGAGCCATACGGTACTTCTTCTTTGCGTTGCTTCCCATTGGTATAAGTCAGCAAAGCGTACGCATCATAAGGTTGTAAACGAATACTCCGTCCCGAAAGTTGTCGCCGGTACGCTTTTAAGTTGTTCTTGTTTTGGCTGGCTAACGCTAAGTAACGTCCCTTCGCATCGGTCAGTTTGACCAAAGCCTTGCCATCACCAGCAATGCAAATGCCGCTTTGGACGATAGATTCGGGGCTAAAGTTACCTTTGCCGTCGCCTTTGAGCAACAGACCATTGAGTGCATCTAACCTTCCTTGCAGCAACTCGCTACCGTAGTCGTTGCCCGCAAGGAGTACATCCAAGAATCCGTCTTGGTCAAAATCGTCGGCAATCATCCCAAACACAGGTGCAAATTGGGCTTGTATAGGCAAGGCTTTTAGGGCAAAATTACTGTTGCCGATATTTTCGAGATAACTGGTTTTGAGGTAGTTAACCGAAAGGACTAAGGCATCTTTTCGTTCATTTTCTTTAAGTAACTCTGGCAACGTCGCCATCGAATACGACTTATAGTCGGGGAATTTGGCCCGAGTCGAAATCATTTGTTTAATCATGTCGTCTCGTACATTGTAAGGATACTCCTGCCGAATCGGCTCTGTTTGCGTGGCTGGCAGGTAGATAGAGGGAATCGCATCGAAACTACCGT
This sequence comes from Spirosomataceae bacterium, assembly GCA_046329195.1. Lineage (GTDB taxonomy): Bacteria > Bacteroidota > Bacteroidia > Cytophagales > Spirosomataceae > JAXLVB01. The sequence continues at coordinate 496,829 of JAXLVB010000003.1, forward strand.
TGTTATCAAAATCCTTGGCGTAAATCCGCACGGGTTCTTTGTCGCTGGCTCTAAAAAACGTGTTCATCCCTGTATTGCCTACGATATAGTCAGTGTCGCCGTCGTTATCAAAATCTCCACCCACCACGCTATTCCACCAGCCTGTAGCATTGTTGAGGGCGGCAATGGACGCTTTAGTGAGTTTGCCTTTTTCATTTTTAAGAAACGTCACAGGCATCCATTCGCCAGCCAGAGCTAAATCCATCCAGCCGTCGTTGTCGTAATCGGTCCAGAGCGCATCACAGGTAAGACCCAAATTACTTAGTTCAGGAGCTACTTGCTTAGTAACGTCTGTAAAGCGGACGGCATTGGGTTTGGAGTCATTGCGTAAGATAAAACTTGGAGCAGGCAACGGATAACTACCGGGTGTTACTCTACCGCCAATAAACAAGTCAAGATCGCCATCTCGATCATAATCAGCACCTTTGACGCATGAGCCACTCACCAAAAACGAAGGGAGGGCTGAGGTGGCCAAGGAAAAATTACCCTTGCCGTCGTTGAGATATAGGCGGTCTTGATAATGGTTAGAATTAGGCTGACTTTCATAGCTACCACTCACCACGTAGAGGTCATTGTCGCCGTCGCTATCGGCATCAAAGAGCAGTGTCCCAGCATCTTCTTCGACTTTGCTGTCGCCATCTTGGCCGGGTAAGAGGTCCTTGAGTTCAAAAGTACCGTCAGGTTTCTGTAACAAAAACCGCCCTTTTACCTTAAACGAACCACCCAAAAACACATCGTCAAGGCCATCGCCGTTGACATCGCCAGCCGACAAGGCTGGTCCATATTGTGAGAACTTATGCGGTAGTAGTTTCTGAATGTTAAAGTCAATAAAATCAAAGTCGGTATGGGTATAATTAATACCCAATGAATCAGACACATCACTAAAGAGGCTCTTTGGCTTGGCTTGTTCCCAAGAGTAAGGCTCAGTAGCATTTTTTACATCAACAGTAAGTACCTGATTAGCAGGCACGTTGCGTAAGGTCTGGGCTTTGCCATTAGGCCAACGGACGATTACTTCATCTACCGTTTTGGCCGACCCTAAGCCAAAATGGGCAATATTTTCGACCGACGACAGATAACCCCGATAGACTGTGTTTTCGTAGGTTTGCTTTTGGCCGTTGGCATAATGAATCTCGACCATCGTACCTTGAGCCATGCGGTTTTGTTCACTTCCCTTAAACTGAATGCGGAGGTAATTACTGGTCTCTGGTTTGCGTTCGGTGAGGTGATTATTAAAGACAAAAGCCGAGTCGTTAATGTTGTTGACGATATAATCCAAGTCGCCGTCGTTGTCTAAATCGGCATAAACAGCCCCATTTGAAAACGAGGGCTGGTTCATGCCCCAAGCCTCAGCCATGTTCTCGAAAGTCAAATCACCACGGTTTCGATACGCATAGTTTTTGATTTTGACGGTCGGAATAATCTCCAACATTTGCTCGGTACTGGCCACAAGCCCGGCTTCTTGACGATACGAAATAAAATCGTGGTCGGTAACGTCTTTCGGAAAACCATTCGTCACAATGATGTCACGGAAACCATCGTTATCAAAATCCACCACAAGTGGTGTCCAACTCCAGTCGGTTTCAGAAATCCCTGAAAGCATCCCGATTTCGCTGAATTTGGGTACGCCATTGGCATCGTTGCCTTGGTTGAGTTGGAGGGCGTTGCGGCCATATTGATACTCAAATTTATACAGTTCGTTATTGAGGTAAGTCTGGTAGCTGTTGCCCGACAAAAACATCTTCTTCCGATAGTTGTCTTCAGGCATCATATCGAGTGTCACAATATCGGGCAGACCGTCGTTGTTGATGTCGTTAATGTCAATACCCATAGCCGAGCTACTGGTGTGCTTCACAATGTCTCTTGAGCGGTTTGTAAACGTACCGTTTCGATTGTTTATCCACACCAAGTCATTGGTGATAAAGTCGTTTGTAACGTAGATGTCTTTCCAGCCGTCACGGTTGAGGTCACAAATATTAATACCTAAGCCGTAGCCTTCCATCAATACGCCGGCCTCTTTGGTTACGTCTGTAAAAACAGGGTGGCCTAGCGAAGCACTCCAATCATTGCGATAGAGGCGGTCGTTGTTGGGAGACTGTTCGTCGGCTACTTTGTCGTGATAGTTCGACGGAGCAAAACGCTTGGTCGTCTTATTCGTAACGGCGTACATGTCTAAATCGCCGTCGTTATCGTAATCAAAAAAGGCAGCATTAGTTGTGTAACCTTTCACTTCTACGCCGTATTCGGCAGCCATTTCCTTAAAGGTCGGGACGCCGTCTTTGTTAGTTTTTTGGTTGACATACAACAAATTAGCCCGCTCTTCGGGTTTTTGTTTGGTGGTGGTAGTTACGTACAAATCCAACCAACCGTCGTTGTTGATGTCCACCACGGCTACGCCCGAACACCAACGCCCATGCCCATCTACCCCTGCTTGCGCCGTTACGTCTTTAAACTTAAAGTCTTTTTGGTTCAAATACAGGCGATTGGGCACCATGTTGCCTGTAAAGTAAGCATCCTGCCATCCGTCGTTGTTAAAATCACCCACAGCTACCCCACCCCCGTTGTAGATGTACTCAAATTCGAGAATGTTTAATGTATCTTTTTCGGTGATACGATTGGAGAAGGTGATTCCAGAGTCTTCAGCAGAAATTTGTTCAAAAAGTGGCTTTTGCTCACACGAACTCAACAGATATACCAGCCCAAAGGCTCCTACAACAGAAGAAACTAACGATTTGATTTGCATTTTCTACTTGACTTGATAGGTTTAGTAGAGCAAAATAACAAATTAGGAAGGTATGCAGCCAACAAACTATCAAAAAATCATGTGTTGGTCTATGCTTAGGATGTCCAGTATTGGCTGCTAATTGCTGGTTACTAGCCTATTAATCAGTGTATTATATTTTATTTAATGATTATTTTTTAGTCGAAGATTTTTAGGGGTTTGCATCGATTATATACCCAAACTATCTATCAATTGTTGTGAATGAATGGATAGTTTGAACAATCCAATCGTGTGATTTTAATTAAAAGGTTAGAGTTGTTCCATAAGTCAAAAGAGTTTTGACAACCTACATGCTGAGTTCTAAATTCACGACAGACCTCATAAATTGTTATATTTCTTTAAAAAATTGCAAAAAAGAAGGTTAGATTCTTCAGGTTAAGGTATCTTACCCTTGAAAAGCCTAACACCTTTGATGAAATCTACTCTCAATACTACTGATGTAAAACGACTTTGGCACGACTATCAAGAAGGAGATAGTTTCGCCTTGGCTCATTTAATGCAGTTTTATTACCAAGAACTGTATCAATGGGGTAAACAACTTTGCCAAGACCGAGATCTAGTCAAAGACTGTATCCAAGAGCTTTTCATTGGGCTTTGGCAGGCTCGTCAGCGTATTGCCGAAGTAGAAAATGTAAAAGCTTATTTGTTTAAGGCTTTGCGTACACGTATTGTGCGAGAGGTCTCTAAAAAGCATCATCAATTTTTGTCGATTTCCTCTGGTTATGACTGCGACGTAGCGTTCTCGGCAGATACCACCCTGGTAGAAGACGAACGAGATCTCTATCAGGTGCGGCAGCTTGAACACAAGCTTAATCAACTGCCCAAGCGGCAAAAAGAATTGATTTACCTTCGATTTTATCAAAACATGAGTTATGATGAAATCACCGACATCATGCAGATTGGGCGTCAACCCCTATACAATCTATTACAAAAAGCCTTGAATAGCCTTCGTAAAAATTGGATTGTTTACCAACTATTGATGCTATTCTATACTCTTTAATAAAACCATGAAAGACTATAAAAATTACGAAATAGAGGATTTTTTGGAAGATGACTCCTTTCGAGAATGGGTGCGGGGTGATGCTTCTGAAGATACTTTTTGGGCCAGTTTTCTGCAACGGTATCCTCAAAAAAGTGAGCCAATGCACCAAGCTAAGTGCTTGATTTGGAGCCTGAACGTGGATAATGAGCCAATTTCTGACAAAGAAGTAAGAGCAGAAGTAAGTAGTTTCTTAGAACGAATCGAAACCGATTCTGTACCGATGACCTCAAGGCCACACCAGTGGTGGCTACGCCCTACTTACCAAATGGTCGCAACGATTGTATTGCTTCTAATGGCTTATGCTGGCTGGCAAATTAGCCAAAAAACAGATCTTGGCGTGTTACTGCCTACTTTTTCAACGGCAACCAATGATCTAGCCGAAGCCGTCAATGATACCCAGGAGCCACTCCTGCTGGTACTCAACGACGGCTCACGAGTACAGCTCAGCCCTCGAAGCCGCCTACGCTATGCTCCTAAGTTTACTAACAAAACCCGAGATGTTTATCTGATAGGCGAAGCCATCTTTGAAGTTACTCATCAATCAACACCTTTTTTGGTGCATACGGGTCCCATTACTACCAAAGTCCTCGGTACTCGGTTTGTGGTTAGTGCCTATCAGAACACACAACGTATATCGGTTCAGGTAAAATCAGGGAAAGTCTCTGTGTATGAAAACCAAGTTCAAAACAAGGCTACCAACGGTGTAATTTTGACCACGAACCAAGCCGCTATCTTTGATACAAATGGTGGCGAATTAAGCAAAACCTTGGTAGCACAGCCTGTATTGATGCACCCAGAAGTAGTACCGACGGATTTTGAGTACGATGAGGTGCCATTATCTCAACTACTCCAACAACTCGAAAAAGCCTATGGTATTCCTATTCAGTACAACCCTGATCTCTTGAAAAACTGCCGAATCACGGCTATACTCTCCAACGAATCACTTTACGAAAAACTCAACCTGTTATGTAAAATCACCAACTCAACCTACGAAATCGTAGATGGGCAAATCGTATTTGAAGCCCGCAATTGCCAGTAAACAAAAAAATCGGTAGTGCTGGAACCACTACCGATTGGAATTTAGGTTCGCTAAACGACTCATTTATTAAACCCAAACAAAACTATGCAAAATTGTTGTACCAATCAATTTTGGCTACGTGTTATGCGTCTTTCTGTAAGCCAATTACTGCTCATGACCCTATTTTTTGGGGTTTCTTATGCTCACGATGCACACGCCCAAGAGCAGTTGCAACGGCGCCTGTCACTTCATTTTGAAGGTACCGAAATCAAAAAAATCTTTGCGGCAATCGAAAAGGAAACCGAACTACGGTTTACATACAGCTCCAATGTCTTGCAAAACGACAAAAAAGTAAGTATTGATGCCCGGAATGAAACTCTTGCTAATGTACTGGATAGGCTGCTAAAACCGATGCGAGTAGAATACGAGCTATCGGGCAAAAGAATTTTGCTAACGGCCACCACGCCTGAGCGAATTAGCGTCAGCCCAAACGTAGAAGCGGCACACCAGACCGTCGCCGCATTACCTATAACGGGCACCGTCGCTACAAGTAAAGGCGAAGCGCTGCCTGGTGTTAGTATTTTGGTGAAAGGTACTACCAAAGGCACTGTCTCAAATGCCGATGGTAGTTTTAGGATAGATGCTCAAAACGGTGATGTTCTTGTGCTTAGCTTTATTGGCTATCAGACCAAAGAAGTAGCAGTAAACGGCGCCTCTCTCAATGTCGTCTTAGAAGAGTCGGCTACCACCCTGACCGATGTGGTAGTAGTAGGCTCTCGGTTTGCCAAACCTCGTACCGATGTGGACCGCCCCGTAGCCATTGATGTGATTAATGCAAAAGAAATTCAGGCCTCGGGGCAGATGGATTTGGGTCAGGCTATCCATTATACTGCACCTTCGTTTAATGCCGTAAAGTTTGGTATCAACGATGCAGCTCCTTTTGTGGATCCTGCAACGCTGCGTGGTCTTGGCCCTGACCAAGTGCTAATGCTGGTCAATAACAAACGTCGCCACAAAGTATCGTTTTTGAGCATTAACGATGGGGTAGGCAAAGGCCAAGTTGGAACAGACATCAACGCTATTCCGGCTATGTCGCTCAAGCGTGTCGAGATTCTGCGTGATGGTGCCGCCGCTCAGTATGGCTCCGATGCCATTGCGGGAGTTATCAACATGGAGTTGAACGATGCTTCTTCGGGCGGAGGTGTTAATATTTATACAGGTATTGGCTACTCAAAACCTACTCTGGATGTAACAGGAACGATTGCTCCAAAGGTTATAAAAGACAACTTGACTTACAACTTAGATGCCAACTTTGGTTTGAAGCTAACCAAAAAGGGTTATATCAATACCACACTGAGTTATGCCCATTCGGATGGTTACGACCGCTCAGGCACTTACAAAGCTTCTGCTGGGTTTTATGTAAAAGACCCCGTACAAGATGCCGCCCTTGTTAAGCAAAATGGCATTGATTTGGACCGAGCTGTCTTAGGTTCGGCCAATGTCACTACCATGGGTTTGTTTACCAATATGGGTATCCAACTCAATGATAAATGGAAATGGTATGCGTTTGGCGGATACACTAACAAACATGTAGTCACAGGTGTTTTTACACGCCCGCCATCCAATGCTCGCCGAAATAACCTCAAGATTTTCCCCAATGGTTATAACCCTAAAGCCCCCGCCGATTTGATTGATTTCTCGGTAGTTACGGGTCTAAAAGGTAAAATAGGTAATGATTGGAATGCTGATTTCAGTGTTTCGCAAGGTAGTAACAAAGTAGATTGGTATGCCGAAAACACCATCAACCCGTCGTTGGGTGATGCTTCGCCAACGAGCTTTTATGTAGGGCAAACCAAAGTAACCCAAACCTTGGTCAACGCCGATATTGCTAAAACTTTTAATGCAGGTTCTTATCCAAGCTATAGTCTAGGAGCAGGCACCGAGTTCCGCTATGAAACCTTCGGACTCAAGTCGGGTGATCCTGCCTCTTATGAAGCAGGGCCGTTGAAACTAACCAAAGACGTCGGTTCGTCGGGGCGTGAAGGGTTTAGTAACAAAGCCGCTGGTAATTGGGGGCGTACCAACATCGGGTTGTACATCGATGCCGAGAGTGAGTTGTCGAGCAAATTTTTGATTGGAACAGCCCTTCGTTACGAAAATTACAGCGATTTTGGAGCTAATATTTCTTGGAAAATCAACAGCCGCTTAAAAATCGCCGACCCGTTCTCAATCAGAGCTTCGGTAAGTCGTGGGTTCAGAGCGCCTTCGATGACACAGGCTTATTATAGTAATTATGTCAATATTTCGTTTGACAATGCTGGAAACTCAATCATCAACCCTATCATTCCTGCTACCTCGTCGTTAGCACAAACCCTCGGCGTGAATGGCTTGAAACAAGAAACGTCGTTTGACTTATCGGGTGGTATTACCTCAAAAATCGGTGATAATTTTACGTTGACTGCCGATTTTTATCAAATAGATGTAGATAACCGCATCATGCTGTCAGGTGGTATTGATGTTTCTAAATTTGCCGATTTCAAAGCAGCTGGTTTTCCCCAAACGGCCAATGTGTTTGTCAATGCCATTGATACCCGCACCCGAGGCTTTGAATTTGTGGCCAATTACAACAAGCGTTTCTCTCCTAAAAGTAATGTAGTATTTAATTTGGCCTACTCTTCGATGAGTACTACTCTACGGAACAACCGCAAAACAGATACAGGTATCGAAGTAGCTGATAAAACCGCTACGCTTTACATTACAGATGGTTTGCCCAAAAATAAACTCATTGGCTCTGTGAACTTTGATTACGGCAAAGTAGGCTTCTTGCTAAGAGTTTCACGTTTTGGTGAAGTGTCTGACCCATTGGCTACCTTGGCCGTAGCTCCAACAGACCCTACCGCCCTCACGTATCAAGTATTTTCAGCCAAAACCTTAACCGATATGGCTATTACGTTCCACCCTATCAAAAAACTGTCAATCATTGCAGGGGTCAACAACCTCGCCGATGTGTATCCTGATTTACTGCAAGTACCACAAACTTCTAACGAAGTAGTGTACTCTCGGCGCACTAACCAGTTCGGTACGCAAGGTCGCTTTCTAAATCTGACTATCAACTACCGATTTTAAGACTTGACGACGCCATTGCTTCTGGCGATGGCGTTGTCACATTACAAACAAGCAAACGTAGCTTCGCAACGACGATTGGATAGTCGTGCCTAAGCATTTAAGTCAATCATGACCAAAAGAGTACTTATCATCGGTTCCGGCAATGCTGCCCTCTGTGCAGGTATATCGGCTTTAGAAAATGGCGCCAGTGTGCTGATGGTCGAAAAAGCCGACGAAAAAGAATGGGGTGGTAACAGTCGCTATACGGCTGGAGCCATGCGGTTTGCCTACAACTCTAACGAAGATTTATTGCCTCTCCTCAAAAATCCTAATGACGAGAAACTCGCCATTACCGATTTTGGGAGGTACCCTAAAGAAAAGTTTCTGGCTGACTTAGAGCACTTTAATGAAGGGGAGCCCATCACAGCGTTACAGCAATTTTTGGTGGACGAAAGTCTATCGGCCTTGCAATGGCTCGGCTCGCATCATATCAAATTTGACCCCATTTATGCTCGTCAGAGTTTCATAAAAGATGGTCGGTATGTGTTTTGGGGCGGCCTTACTCTCGAAGCAGAAGGCGAAGGCAATGGCTTAGTTCAGGACGAACTAAAAGAGTACCTGCGGTTGGGTGGGGAAATTTGGTACAACTGTGCCGCCGAAGAAATCATCCAGAACCAAGGGGAAATCGTAGGGGTAAAGTGCGAAAAAGATGGGCAGACAATCATCATAGATTGCGAAGCAGTTGTGCTGGGTTGCGGAGGCTTTGAAGCTAACAAGGAACTCAGAGTCAAATATTTGGGGGAAAAGTGGGCTAAAGCCAAAGTACGTGGAACTCGCCATAATCTGGGTAAGGGTCTCGAAATGGCAACTCAACTGGGGGCAGCTCTACACGGTTTTTTTGGCGGATGCCATGCTACACCGATGGACAAGAACATGCCCGAATACGGCAATCTTGAGATTCCGCACATTGAGCGAAAGCATTACCGAAAAATCAGCTATTTATTTGGTATCATGCTCAATGCCCACGGCGAACGATTTGTAGATGAGGGCCTCGACATGCGCAACTACACCTATGCCCAATTTGGCAAAGCTGTATTAATGCAACCCAACGAAATCGCTTGGCAACTATTTGATAATAAGGTGTTTAGCTTGCTGTACTCAGAGTACCGCACCCACGATGCCACTTTTGTAGAGGCTGATACTTTAGAAGAATTGGTACATAAACTCGAAGGAGTAAACCCCGAAAATGCTCTTCAAACGATTCGAGCTTTTAATGCTGCCGTGGATGAATCCCGCCCGTTTGACCCCACCATCAAAGACGGAAGAAGTACAAAGGGATTGGCGTTGAATAAAACCAACTGGGCCAACAAAATTGATACGCCCCCATTCAGGGCTTATCCTGTTACGGGAGGCATTACGTTTACCTACGGCGGTGTCAAAGTCAATCAAAAAGGCGAAGTATTGACCGAATCGGGCGATCCCGTAGCTGGGCTTTATGCTTGCGGCGAAATGGTCGGAGGCGTGTTTTTTCACGGGTATCCTGGTGGCTCAGGGCTTACCTCCGGTACAGTGTTTGGGCGGCATGCAGGAGCCTCGGCAGCGGCCTTTGTTCAATCTTGATGCAGTCTTCTTGTTTTTCAATTATCTAAAACTTGGACAATGAAGTACAAATTACTTTTTTGGATACTGGTTATGGGCAGCCTGACTGGCTGCAAAATGAGTCAAGTTACTCAAAATCAGCGGCCAAGCAATGCCATTCCTGCCGTGTATATGCGGGGTGGAACATCCAAAGGCCCGTTTTTTGACAAGCGAGATTTACCCACTAATCGTGCCGAACGTGACCGCATTTTGCTGAAAGTAATGGGTAGCCCAGACCCAAAACAAATTGATGGTTTGGGCGGTACGGTAACCGTTACAAGCAAGGTAGTGATGGCCGAACCTTCTAAGCGCAAAGGCATTGACGTGGACTATCTGTTTGCCCAGATAGACATCGAAAATCCTATTGTTGATACCCTGCCGCCTTGTGGGAACATGATGGCTGGTGTAGGACCATTTGCGATTGAAAAAGGCTGGGTCAAGGCCACTCACCCCGAAACCCGGGTGATGATTTACAACATCAATACCAACTCGACGATTGAAGAAATCGTCCAAACCCCCAACGGTAAAGTCGCCTACGAGGGCTCAGTCCACATTGATGGCGTGCCTGGCACGGCTGCGCCCATCATCCTCAATCTTTTTGATTTGGTAGGTGGCAAAACGGGGAAGCAGTTTCCGACGGGACAACTCAAAGAAAAAATAGATGGTGTAGAGGTAACCATTATTGATGCGGGCCAAACGATGGTACTGCTCAAAGCCCAAGACGTTGGCTTGAGAGGAGACGAAATGGAAGGTTTTTTTGTGGAAAACAAAATGCTCATGGCCAAACTCGAAGCCATCAGGCTCGAAGCGGGCCGTCGGGCTGGCATGGGTGATGTGAAAGACAACGTACTCCCCAAAATAGGTATCCTATCTCCCCCAAAAGACCCTAAAAACAACATTCAAGGGCGGTATTTGACCCCCAAAACTTTACACCCCAGTTTTGCCGTAACAGGCTCCATAGCCGTAGGTACTGCGCTCAAAATCAAGGGAACAGTGGCAGCCGAAGTAGGACACGAGAACGGCCAGAAGCGAGAGCTTGTCGTCATTGAGCATCCGTCGGGGGTAATCGAGGCCAACATTGAATTAAAGGAGAAAAACGGTCAATTAGAGCTTGAGAAAGCAGGTACGATTCGGACGGTTCGTAAAATCATGGAAGGCTATGTATTTCACTGAAAGATGGTTCAAAAGCACAGGAACGCTCGGCGTATATTATATGCTCGTGAGCACCCTGTGTTTTACGCTCATGCAGTCACTCATCAAGTTTATGCCACAGTTTAACAGCTTTCAGCATATCTTTTTCAGATCGCTGATCGGCTGGTTTATGTCCGTGTCTTATCTGAGGAGTCAGGGAATTTCGCTACTCGGCAAAAACAACAAGATGTTGATTTTCAGGGGTATTGTGGGCTCTATTTCAATGTTTTCGTTTTTTTATGTGCTTACCCATATTCCGTTTGGCTCGGCAGTAGCCTTCAAGTACTTATCGCCGATTTTTACGGCCATTTTTGCTGTTTTCCTCCTCAAAGAACGGGTCAAGTGGCTGCAATGGATGTGTTTTTTGCTGACGTTTTTAGGGATTTTGCTACTCAAAGGCTTCGACTTACGCATCAGTGCTTTCGACTTAGCCATTGGGCTGCTTTCGGGCGTATCGGGTGGGTTGTTGTTTATCATCATTCGTAAAATCGGCGACGACGACCACCACCTCGTCATCTTGCACTACTTTATGGCTATTTCTGCCTTGTGTAGTGGGCTGGCATCTATTCAAAATTGGCATACCCCTGTTGGTACCGAGTGGCTTTGGCTGTTGGCTATTGGTATAGTGGGTTTTGTTGCCCAAAATTTCTTTACCCTGTCGATTCAACAGCCCGACAACGATGTGAGCTTCTTGGCGATTCTGCGGTATAGTGAAGTCATCTACGCCCTCATCATCGGGTATTTCTTTTTTGACGAAAGCTATAACCTACAAAGTTTGGCGGGTATTGTCTTGATTTTTACTGGATTACTATTGAGTGTCCGAATCAAAAATGCTAAAAACTGAAGCTAAACGGATGATTTCCTACCCTCAAAACAGATTCTAAACCACTAAACAAGTCCTCCCTATTGGAGTGGTTCGCCAAAGCAATACGGGGGCTTTTCTCTTATGCAAAAACGTTATCAATTAGTGCTGGTTTTTGTCATTTTTGCGGTCATCACCTACTTAGACCGCAACTCGTTTTCATCAATTGGCGAAGACATCACCCGTGAACTCGGGCTTTCAGACAAACAGTGGGGACTTTTACTTTCAGCCTTTTCGTTGGCCTATGGAGGTTTTGAAATACCGACAGGAATCATGGTGGACAAGGTTGGGCCACGCCGCACCTTATTCCGCATAGTAGTTTGGTGGTCAACATTTACGATTCTAACGGGATTGGCCACCGATTTCCACATTGGCAGTATGGTGGTATCGGGTTTTGCTTATTTGCTGGTTGTCCGGTTTTTGTTCGGAGCCGGCGAAGCCGGAGCATTCCCAACGGTATCGGTAGCCATTGCTCGTTGGTTTCCACTAAAAGACCGTGGCGGCATTCAGTCCATCGTCTGGATGGGTAGTCGCTTGGGAGGAGCCTTGGCGCCAATCTTATCCATTTGGTTAGCAGAGAGTTATGGCTGGAGGGGAGTGTTTTATATTTTTGGTAGCTTAGGTATCCTGTGGGCAATTTATTGGTTCGTTTGGTTCAAAGATGAGCCACGTGAAGTAAAAGGTATCTCTACCGAAGAAGTCAATCTGATTGAAGCGGGGCGTAGTATCAAGAAAAACTCGCACAGTCTTTTGCCTTGGGGAACAGTTCTCAAAAACCCTAACCTTTGGGCTTTGATGGCCATGTACCATTGCTTGTTGTACGGGGCTTACTTTTACATGTCTTGGATGCCCAAATACCTCCAAAATGGCCGTGGTATCCCAAAGTCAGATTTAGGCTGGATGGTATCGCTGCCGTTTGTATTGGGCATGGCAGGTTGTTTGATTGGTGGTTTTGCATCAGACTATTTTGTCAAAAAGCGGGGGCTTACCTTTGGTCGTCGTTATGTAGGAATGGTAGGATTGTGTATGGCTGGTCTGTGTATGTTGGCGGGGTCCTTTACCGAAAACATCAATGTTGCTATTGTGTTGTTGGGCCTAGGGCTTGCATTCAAAGACTTTACCTTGCCTGTATCCTGGGCGGCGGCTACCGATATTGGTGGCTCGCACGCAGGGTCGGTGTCAGGTACAATGGGCTTGGCTGGGCAACTCGGATCGGCAATTATGGCTACTGCCTTCGGGTTTATCCTGCACGAAACGGGCAGTTATGAGCTACCCGTTCGGATCATTGGTTGCATTGTATTTTTGGGTGGTCTTCTTTGGTTTAAGATTGATGCGGGTAAGCCTCTAGTAGTAGAAGAAGAATAAAGTTGCCTCATAGCAATTATATTTTTGCTCAAATCCGCAGGATTTCGCCTACTTCAAGAAGTTTGAGTTGGCCTTGAATCGCTCCCTTTTGCTGTAATTGTTGTAGGCTGCGGTAAGGGTCGCCAATGGGTTCGTCTGATAGGTCGAAGGTACCATAGTGCATCGGAATCATCATTTTGACGTCCATCTCATTGGCGGCTTTTACGGCACTTTGCGGACTCATGTGGCTACCGCCCATAAACCACTCGGGCTTGTAGGCACCCACGCCCACCAAGTAATAATCAATGGTACCAAACAGTTCTTTTACCTCCTTGAGGTGCGAGCCATAACCTGTGTCACCTCCAAAATAGATGGTTTTTCCGTTAGCTTGTAGTACAAAAGCTCCCCAAAGCATTTGGTTAGTGTCGGTTAGTCCTCGCCGACACCAGTGCCGAGTCGGTAAGAAATAGATCTTGATTTGGCTGGTATCGGTCTGATATTGTTGGTACCAGCCCGCCGTTTGGATACGAGACGAAGCTGTCCACTGGCGCAATAATCCGTCGAGTCGGAGGCTGGTTAGGTAGGTAGTATGGGGGTTGTTGTTGGACAGGAGTTTCATGGAGTATTCGTCGGCGTGGTCACGGTGATCGTGCGAGAGCAAGATGTAATCTAACTGCTTGAACGAATGGGGCGAAACAGGCAAGTCCGAAAGGCGCTTGACAAACCTCCCTACATCGCCCAATACCGGGTCAATCAGTAAGGTTTGGCCGTTGAGCCTGATAAAATAACTGGCGTGACCCAGCCACACAATACAGTCATCCGACGAATGCAGGAATGAGCTATCGGTATGAACTTTTAGTCTAAAGCGGTCTGTTTTTTTCTCTTCTTTTTGGGGATTTCGTTCGGTTTGCCAAGCCCAAAGCTTGCTGAATTCGGGTAGAAAGGGGTATTCGTGATTGACAAATCTACCTTGGGCATCTACGGGCGTGCCTTTCCATTGGCTCGCAGGCCGTATAGTTTGCAAGTCAGGATTAGAGGCATAAGAAACAATCATAGCGGGACGGGGTTCGGTCACAAAGAGTACGACAATGACTCCTATAACAGCTATGACGAACAACCATCCAAAAAATTTGAGAAATCGCTTCATTAATTTTTAGTTTGTAATTTATTCGGCATAACTACTTATCTACTTGTATTCTTCTCCTGAACTGTGAGGTATGCCCTACAGGATTGGTTACATTCTTTCTCTCTGGTGCAAGCGTCCTCACTTGTACACTGGTGTCAGCAACTTACGCTGCTCATCACAGGTAAAATGTACTTCGCCAAAAAAAGTGCAAGCGAGAAGGCCTGACCTAGTGGAAAATCTCGTGTCCTGTTTTTAGCGGTCATTACTTTATGACATGACCCTGTTTTTATTTATTCAAAAAAATATCTATCTTAAAACTTGGTATGTATTTAAAAGTTATCTATTTTAATTAATATTTTCGATAAACAAATGAGAAACGTAGTTTTATTGATTATCATTTTCTTTCTAACTCTATCTTCATGTGATAGACCTGAATTTAAAATAAATGCTAACTCTGTTATAGCAGAATTTGTCCTACCCCCCAGAGAGCGGTGCCAAAAATAAGTAGAGAAATAATGGACAACAATTATTTTCACACTTAAAACAAGCACCATGCGAAAGAGCAGATTCAACGAGAGCCAGCGCAGAGCCATACTGGACAGCTACCTGAAAGGAGCCAAGACAGTAGAGGCACTGTGCGAAGAACACCAAATAAGCCCAGCCACGTTCTACAAGTGGAAGAACGAGGCAGAGACGGAACAGCACGAGGACAAGCGCCGGCTCAAGGAACTCGAACAGGAAAACCTCCGCCTCAAAAAGATGTACGCCGAGCTGCAACTCAAGCACGAGGTGGTCAGCGAGGCGGTGGAGTTCCTAAAAAAGAAGCAGGCCCAGCAGCAAAGGTGGAACTGATGGGTCATGTACAGGGTAAACAGGCCGGGTTGAGCAAACGCCGCATCTGCCAGTGGCTGCGCCTGAGACGCTCGACAGCGTATGAGCAGAAAGAGCGCAAATCGACGGCCATGACCACCGATTGGGCCACCCATTGGGTGGAAAGGATGAAGCAGATTAGGCGGGAACACCCGGCATGGGGCTTCCGCCTGATGTTGGCCTACCTGAAGAACCAAGGCGAAGGAATCGGCAGGCACCGTGCATACCGGCTTTATCAGAGCGCAAGACTAAGCCTGCACAGGAACCCAAAAAAGCCCCGCATCAAGCGGGTCTTCGAGGGTTTGCTACCGCCAGAGAAAATCAACGAAGGCTGGGCGATGGACTTCCTGAGCGAGTGGGTGATGGGGGACAAACAGCAGAGCGTGCGAATCATAAACGTGGTGGACGAGTGCTCGAGAAAAGACCTCTGGGTGGAGGCAGCTGCCAGCATCACCGCCCCCAAACTGGTGGAAACCCTCGACAGGATTGGCCAAATCAGGGGTTTCCCCCGCTATGTCCGCTGCGACAACGGCCCGGAATTCATCAGCCAAGCGCTTGCTGGGTGGGCAGCGGCCAGGGGTGTTGAAATCAAGTTCATCCAACCGGGTAAGCCGACCCAGAACGGAATCATCGAACGCCTCAACGGAACGCTTCGGAAGGAGTGCCTGAACTTGAATTGGTTCTATTCTCTCGAGGAAATCAACGACCTGTTGACAACCTGGCACAGCAACTATAATTTTCTCAGGCCACATTCCTGCTTGAAATATCAAACACCTGCTAACTTTGAAAAACTAAATCAGAATCTCTACTTTAAACTGGTACCGTAAGACAGGGGGCAGGACAAATTAATAGGACAAGGATTCTGTCTACACGATACAACCACTAAATATTGGTTACTAAATGTTGAAAAAATATTATCTTTAGATTCCTCATCTGAGAATTTTGGCAAAACATTTTTATTGGATGGCAAAACATACAAAAGAGTTTTGTGGGCAAAATATATTCCGAAAGAGTATCAAAAAATTTCCACACAAAAATATGTCATATATTACAATATCGGTATTGATAACGGGATTGATTGTTTCCAAAATACCGGGGATAAGGCCACAGTGATTTCAATTGAATCAATGTCTGTTTTATTAAATTGAAAACCCCTCTGGTACAAGCGTCCTCACTTGTACACTGGCGTTAGCAACCTGTGCTGCTCATCACAGGTAAAATGTACTTCGCCCAAAAAAGTGCAAGCGAGGACACCTGAACTAGTGGAGGGGTGGATTTATTAAATTACACAACTCTCTGTTAAGCATAATCTATGACTACGTTTGATTGTGGCAAGCACTTAGTGCTGTGAGCGAATGGGGAAACGTCAGTACTGACAATAACATGCGACATAAGACTCATCCCACGGTCTGTGATACACAGAACGTCTATCGCAATCGGTCTGTGTGCCACAGACCGTGGGGAGGAATACAACAATGTCAATAACCATGAAAAGCTTCATTTTTTCAACATTATTTTTCTGCTTTACAGGCATATTTGGCTATGCTCAAACCAATGAGATTGAAATCACTGACGATTCTACGCTAACTAATACTATGGCGTTTACTTCCGTATCAGATGCTTTTGAACCAGAGCTTTGGAAATTATTCTCTACTCAAGAACTTTCCGACCTATCTTTCAATGGTATTTCTTATGTGTCGTTTAAGTTAAGTAAGAGCGGGAAAGTAATTGAAACTACTTTTGGAAAACATTTTCCCCCTCTCCTAAAAGAGAAAGTTCGATATTTATTCACTCAGTGGAATACAGGATTCTGGCAAGAACTAATCAAAGAAAAGTTACTGCCTATAAATAAACCGATTTACTTGGTCATTAAATTCATTTTCTCAGAGTACTATACCTTGGGCAGTTACGCTGGTTTCTCTGATTTAACCAATATTAGTGACAAATACTTCTTCCTCGAGCCTATCGTTCTAAATAAATACCTAAAAAGGGAGGCTGTCACCTTTTCTCAAGCAAAAAAGAAGAAATAGTGGGTTTTCTGGGGTGAAGGAGTCGTTTTTTTGGGCTCTTTGCTAGTTAAATAACCATTTAATCAAGCACCGAGAAAATAATTTTTCGGTGCTTGATTTTTTTACCCCCCTCTGGTACAGGCGTCCTCACTTGTACACTGGCATTAGCAACCTGTGCTGCTCATCACAGGTAAAATGTACTTCGCCCAAAAAAGTGCAAGCGAGAAGACCTGATAGTGGAGGGGTGGATTTATTAAATTACACAACTCTCTTCTCTCCGCTGTTGTCAATATCCCCAAGCATACCTAATACTCAAAATCCAATCCAAGTGTATTTTTGAGTTCAAGCAAAGCAGGGTTTTTCTCTGCTAAGTAGGCGAATTTTTCGGCTTGGGTATAGGGGCGATACTTCGTTTCTTGTGGAGCCACAAACGCATGAATTTGGATAGTGGTATTTTGCAGTTTGTCTCGCAAATACCCCATCAAATCGGGGCGAAGGTCATTCAGTAAGTCTAGTTGAAGGGGATTGTCCAGCGGTAACTGGATGACGTTATCTATCAGCGAGATGTCTCGGTCCAAGATAATCAGCTCGCTGGCCTTGCCTGTGGCTTCTCGCTGTTGGGCGAAGGATTTCCAGGTGGCTTGCAGTTGCGCCAACGTATAAGGTTTATTGAGTTTTACCTCTGGCTCGGCAGTGACGAGCGTCTTTTCCTCGGCCTGTACCGACATCTCCAAGCTGATGGTGGACTTTAGCTTAGATAAATTCGGGTTGTTTTGCAAGCGACTTTGCACCGTCGGAATCGGTGGTGGCGGTGTGATGGGGGCGGCTTGTACCGTAGTAGTTGGGTTAGCTATGGCAGGCGGAGCAAACGACTTTATGCTTTCGCTATGGACAGGGGCTACCGTATCATTTTTTTTTTCGACAGCCGCTATCTCTACTGGACTGACGACTGCCGAAACATGGGCTAATTTAGAAAGACAAATCTCTACGTGAAGTCGCTGATTTTTAGCTTGTTTGTAGTTGATGTCGCACTGGCTACCTACGCTCAAGGCCGACAACAAAAACGACAAGGGCGCTCGTTGGGCTTGGTCCAGGTACTGACGCTGTACTCGCTCCGATACTTGCAACAAGCGAACGGTAATGGCGTCTTTGCAGACCATCAGATTGCGAAAATGCTCCAGCAAACCTACCAAAAACTGCTGTCCGTCAAAACCCTTCTGCAAGATTTCGTCAAACAGCACCAGCACCTGAGCCAGTTGTTGACCCAAAAGAGCCTCCGTCATGCGGAAATAGTAGTCGTAGTCGAGGATGTGCAGGTTTTCAAGCACATCGGCATATCGCAAGGTATTGTCTTTCGAGAAAGTAACGTTAAGGTCAAACATCGAGAGCGCATCTCGCAAGCCTCCGTCTGCTTTCTGGGCAATTAGCTCTAAGGCTTCATAATCGCCCGAAATCCCTTCTTTTTGGGCAATGGCTGCCAAGTGGTCGGCAATGTCTTTGATTTGAATCCGATTAAAATCAAAAATCTGACAACGACTCAAAATCGTCGGCAAAATCTTGTGCTTTTCGGTCGTAGCCAAGATAAAAATGGCGTAGCTCGGTGGCTCTTCAAGCGTTTTCAAGAAGGCATTAAAGGCCGCCGTTGAGAGCATGTGCACCTCGTCAATGATATAGACCTTTTTGTGCCCCACTTGAGGCGGGTAGCGTACTTGGTCTATTAAGTTGCGGATGTCTTCGACCGAGTTATTAGAGGCGGCGTCTAACTCATGGATATTGAATGAAGCATTGTTCTGAAAACTTACGCAGCTTTCGCACTCGCCACAGGGTTCGGCGTGCTCGTCGAGGCGTTGGCAGTTGATGGTCTTGGCCAAAATCCGAGCACAGGTAGTCTTGCCTACTCCCCGAGGTCCACAAAACAAAAACGCTTGCGCCAAATGGTTGGTACGAATGGCGTTTTTGAGGGTTTGGGTAATGTGCGACTGCCCCACCACGCTCTCAAACGTAATGGGACGATATTTACGAGCCGATACAATAAACTGCTGTTCCACGCTTGCAAGTTAGGCAGGATACCCTGATTTACCAAACTCAAACCAGTGCGTCTTGGCTAAACGGCTGATTGTGAGAAGGTCTTTTTTTATGTACAAAATAAGCCAACCCCATAGGCTTTTAGCCCCTCGTATTGCGCTTTCCTTCGCTAGTTGCCCTTCTGATTTTTCTCGATTAGCTCAAGCGTTCGGCTAAATGAATCGAGGGTTTCCCATTTTTCGTGGCCGGGAATCACTACCAGCGTTTCTCGAAAACGCCGCTGCACATTCTTAACCGACTGCCCCCAAGCTTTCAGGTTGGCATCGGCAATGTTGCCAATTCCCATAGCCATGTAGCTTTTAATCAAGCAGCCTCCAAAGAGCACTTTTTCGTCAGGAAAATACACCACGATGTTGTCGGAAGTATGTCCTTCGCCAGGGAAATACGTTTGGATAGGCGTAACGCCCACTCGCATGGTGGTGTCATTGGGCAATATGCCGATAGGAATGGAATAGCCTTGTTTACCTGTTTTTTGGGCAGTCAAGGGAGTGCTAATCACCTTGACACCGTGCTTTTGTAACACTGAAATCCCACCCATGCGGTCGTCGTGAGCGTGTGTTACGATACAAAGAACCACCTCTTCTTGAAGGTTTTTTCGAATCCACTGCATCAACTGCTCGGTTTGTTCTGTTCCCCAGCCTGTGTCCACCAACACAATCCCTGCCGTGGTGCGAACAATCAAGCCATTGGACGGAAAGGGCTTACCATTGTACAATTGGTAGGTGGTATGCACATAAAAATTCGGAAGCAACTTTGTGACTTCTATTTGTAGTTGTTGCCCCCAAACACAACAACAATTTATCCCGATGAGTAAAAAAGTCGTAAAAATAGCTTTCATGTTCGTCGATAATCAAAAGCACCCGCCACTATCGTTTTACTGACAGTTCTGATAGGTAAAGGTTGACGTAGTAGTCTTGCCTTGGGCCGTAAAGGAGTAACTGGTTGGGAAGTTTTTGTCGTTGTAGGTATAGGTGTAGGTGGCATCTGCACGGCCTACTTCTTTGCCTTCGGAGCGGTAAATGGCTGTGGCTGCCAACGGATTATTCACCGACAACGGCGTAAATGAAGCTGTCAGTGGCACACCCTTGTAGCCTCTGTCAGCCGACTTTTTGTCGTCGTACTTGGTATAGAGCGTCTCATACTCTTCTTTGGTACTTGGATAGGTTTCTAGAATCCGAGTGGGGTTTTTGTTGGCATCATACTCAAACTTAGCCACGTCACCGCTTACATAGCTCAACTGCGAAATCAGCCCTTGGGCATTGTACGTGATAGTGGCTTTGTCCAAAAGAACGTTGAGTTGGTAGATTTCAAAACTCGAAATCGTAGAGCCAGTATATTTGGCATCAACCCGATACACCGACCCATCGCCAAAGCGAATGCCTGTGAACTGTTTCTGGGCGTTGTAGGTGACATCCATCGGAACCAAGGAACTAAAGCCTGTTATAGCTGAATAAAATCGAATCAGATACCCATCTGCATCGTATTCGTACTTAGCACTGGATACCCCATTAGTGGCCGTTTCTTTGAGTTGGCAGATTACCTCAGCGGGTGTAACATCCGAATCTTTTTTACAAGCGCCTACCATCGCCAGCACGGCGATAGCACACAACAAACGGAAGCTTTTCGGCAAAGAAAGGAGTGTTGTTTTCATGGGAGGAAATGTAGGTTTTCAGAAATAGACAACTAATTGTTTTTATACAAGTTACGAGGAGTTTACGCAACGATTAACCGATAAATAAACCCCAGCGGATAAAGCAACAAATACAGGTTGGGTATCCACCAAGTAGGGTCAAAATCACCCCGAATCACCCAAAAAGCGATTGCTTGAAGACCCGAACAAAACGTAAGTACTAAGGATATCAGTGCCAAGTGTTTCCATCCGTTGTTTTGTTTTTTCCACCAATAAAGACTCATCAATCCAGTAGCTGAAATTGCTAAATCGAGTGGTAGAAAAGACCAGTTCCAAGCTACTAAGAGCGGATTTTTGTAGTCTTGAAACAGATACTCATCTGGTATCAGGTGCAACAGTGTAATAAGCCAATAAAGAATAAATCCAATATCGGTTACCCAAAAGAAATAACGTAACTGCTTCATAGTGAGAGCTGACGATTTTTTACAGTTCGTATCAGCCAGTAAAGTAATAAGCCAATCGGGCCCAACATAAAGCAGAAAAACAACGGAATTACAATAAGCAAATGATGTATCCCTTTCTCTTGGGAATCTCTGAGCACAAACGAGCCTGCCACTAAGTCAAAGGCCAAGTAGTGAATCCAACCTGCTAGTACCACCCCTGCCCCACCTGTGCTAAACAAGCCCATTACCCCCTTCAATGAACCAAACGCACTGAAATCAATCGGTCCGCCACCAAAGATGTAAATGGCGTACAAAACAGCCAGTACAACGGGTATTAAGTAAGACTTCACTATCCATTGTGTTACTTTCCAGCGGGGTGCAAACACCATGAGTAACCATTGCGGGAGCACCAAATTGTTAGCAATTTGAAAAACTTGGTCAGGGGTCATGTTATGAAGGAATTGGGGGTAAGTTAATTGGAATTGAAATTAGACATTTTCAAAGAAATACCATTTATCCAAACAAAAAAATCTCTGCTATTGGCAGAGATTTTTTTGTTTGCTTTTCTTCTAACTTGCTTTACAATGGTTGCAAGCGAGCCGTAAAATGCCTCAGCAAAGGTGCTTCGTAGCTGATTTTATAACCTTTGATGTGGCGGCGGCGCTCAAATACTTGGATAATCACCTCGGCCACGTAGTCAATATGGCTTTGGGTATAAACCCGCCGAGGGATGGCCAAGCGCACCAGTTCCATCGGAGGGGCTATGTGCTGCCCCTGCGCATCGTATTTGCCAAACATCAACGACCCGATTTCGACCCCTCTAATGCCTCCTTCTAAGTACAACTCATTACAAAGAGCCTGTCCCGGAAACTCATGTGGTGGAATGTGCGGTAAAAATGCACGAGCATCTAAATAAACAGCATGACCTCCCGTAGGCTGCATGATGGGTACGCCTGCTTTAGCGATTTTTTCACCCAAGTACTCTATACTACGAATGCGATAAGCCAAATAATGTTCGTCCAGCACTTCTTCCAAACCCTGCGCAATGGCTTCTAAATCTCGGCCTGCCAAGCCGCCGTAGGTCGGAAAGCCCTCAGTTACAATCAGCAGGTTCTTGCATTGTTGGGCTAATACTTCGTCATGCAATGCCAAAAAGCCCCCAATATTTACTAAAGCATCTTTTTTGGCACTCATGGTGCAGCCGTCGGCATAGCTAAACATTTCTTGTGCGATGGCCTTCACCGACCGATGTTGATAGCCTTCTTCTCTTTGTTGGATAAAAAACGCATTTTCGGCAAAGCGGCAAGCATCTATAAACAATCGGATGCCGTAGCGCTGGCACAGCTGCTGCGTTTGACGGATGTTCTGCATCGAAACGGGCTGCCCTCCACCCGAATTATTGGTGACGGTAAGCATACACAGTGGAATGCTTTCGGCTCCTTTTTCCTGAATAAAAGCCTCCAAAGCTACCGTGTCCATATTACCCTTGAAAGGAGCTACAACCTGAGGGATTTTGCCTTCGTTAGTCAGAAAATCAACGGCTTCGGCACCTGTAAACTCAATATTGGCACGAGTCGTGTCAAAAAACGTATTGCTCACAAAATACTTACCTGGCCCACCCAATATGCTGAATAGGATTTTCTCGGCAGCACGTCCTTGATGAGTCGGAATCACCACCGGAAGCCCTGTGAGGTCTTGCACCGTGCGCTCCAATCGAAAAAAACTACGAGAGCCGGCATACGACTCGTCGCCTTCCATGATGCCCGCCCACTGTCGGGCGCTCATGGCAGAGGTACCACTGTCGGTCAGGAGGTCAATAATGACGTCCTGGGCCTTGATTAAGAATGGATTATACCCCGCTGCCTCTAAGATGTGCTGGCGCTGCTGGGGTGTAGTAAATGAAATAGGCTCTACGGCCTTTATTTTGAAAGGTTCGATGATGGTTTGCATAAAAATGAAAGTAAGGCTGTTCGTGATTCTACCAATTAGTTCATGGCGAATCTGAACGAGCTCCCTCTGTCTTTCAGAATGATATACAATAACCACATCTCAAAACTCATCGATAGAGCGTTGTTTTAGGATGATTTTCTATCGCTCAGTTGGTACACTGGCGGCTTTTGGTTTCTCTGGGAATAACAACGATGCCCCAATGCTTGTTCCCAAAATCGCCACAATCACGTACAGCGAATGGACATTGGTAAAGCCCCATTCAGATAGGTACGAGTGGGCGAGCATTTTCACACCTATAAACGTCAATAATACAGCAAGGCCAACTTTCAAGAAACGGAACATACCCATGATGCTACTCAAGAAAAAGAACATCGAACGCAGCCCCATGATGGCAAAAACATTGGAGAAAAATACAATATAAGGGTCTTTGGTTACTGAGAAAATGGCAGGAATCGAATCAACCGCAAACACCAAGTCAGTGAAAGCAATGACCACTACAATCACAAACAGGGGTGTAATGTACCATTTTTTGAAATGCTTGTGATAGACAAAAAAATGATCAATCACATTGCGTTTATAAACATTGAAATACTTCGACACAAACTTGACCACCGGATGATGCGAAGGGTCCATTTTTTCTTCTTCATCGTTATCAAAAAACAACTTTCCGCCTGTATAAATCAAAAAGCCGCCGAAGATATACACAATCCACTCGAAGCGCTGAATGAGTGCTGAGCCTACAAAAATAAAGACAAAGCGCAGAACGATAGCTCCCAAAATCCCCCAGACCAGAATCTTTTTGTAATACCGCTGATGTACTCCAAACGAACTAAAAATCAAGATAAATACAAAAATATTATCCGCCGAAAGCGAGTATTCTACCAAGTAGCCCGTGAGGTATTCGAGGGCCATGTTCGATTGAAACAACTGGAGGCTTTGCTCAAAATCGTTGGGAAGGAGTTGCAGATGAGGAGCATAGCGAGAAGCAATATCGAGCAGGTGGTCCATATCGCTAACGTCATGAATCATGTAGCCGTTGGTTTTTAAGAAAAAGAAAAAAACAAGCGACAGTAACACCCAAATAACACTCCAAAAAGCAGCTTCTTTAAAACTTACGATATGGCTTTTTTTGCGGGAAAAGGCACCTAAATCAAGCAGCATCACAAAAAGAACAAACACGGCAAATGCTGCAAAAAATGTAGTTTCGTTTGATAACATCAGGATGTTTTAGAATTTTGTACCTCAAAAGGTATGAGTCGTAACTATTTGAACAAAAGAGTTTTTCATAAAATTTAACAGCTTTTCAGCATCAACTCATTGACAATCAAGGCATTTGAAGCTTACTAGCTGTAAAGTTTATGTCCTCTACTTAAAACTGTTTCCTTACTTATTCATAAATTGCACCGCAATTTACCAAAGTTTAGATGTACAACGGCAAAAAAGTAATTGTAGTAATGCCCGCCTATCGGGCAGCCCTGACGCTTGAGCGTACCTATCGAGAAATCCCTTTTGATTTGGTAGATGATGTAGTAGTGGTAGATGACCACAGCCCAGACAACACCGTAGAGGTTGCCAAGGCGCTGGGAATCAAGCACGTAATCCGCCATGACATCAATAAAGGATACGGCGGAAACCAAAAAACGTGCTACACCAAGGCATTGGAGCTGGGCGGTGACATTGTCATCATGCTCCATCCTGACTATCAATACACGCCGTTGTTGCTAACGGCTATGATTTCTATCATTGGTAACGACTTATACCCCGTGGTGTTTGGCTCTCGGATTTTGGGCAAGGGTGCGCTCAAAGGTGGAATGCCGATGTACAAATACATTGCCAACCGTTTTCTGACTTTTACCCAAAACTTTTTGATGTGGCAAAAACTGTCAGAATACCACACAGGCTATCGGGCGTTTTCGGGCGAGGTGTTGCGTACTGTTCCATTCAAAAAATGTGACGATGACTTCGTGTTTGACAACGAAATGATTGCCCAAATCTTCTGGAAAGGTTTCGAAATCGGCGAGGTAACCTGCCCGACTAAATATTTTGACGAGGCATCGTCTATCAATTTCAAGCGCAGTATGAAATACGGCTTGGGCGTATTGAGAGTATCGTTGCGCTATTGCTTTGCCAAGTTGGGCTTGTTCAAATGGGAGTTGTTAGACTAAGTCAACCTTCTAATCATTATAAAAAAGGGATAGGTTTGTCTGCGACAAACCTATCCCTTTTTTATATCCTGAATTATCTAAACCCACTTTTTGTCGGTCGAGCTTTTTTGGCATCAATCACCGTTTGCAATGTACTCACCGCCGAAACCCCAAAGAAACCGAGTGCTTTTTTACCAGTCGGATTGGTATTGATCACATTGGTAGGGATGTTGGATGGAGCCGTGGCAAATAACCCTTGGTTGGTTGACTCTTGTTGTACCTGAAACAGAAAATAAAATGCCTCCAACGAAATCGAATAAAGTTCTACTTTCAAAGTGTCTTTTTCAGCATACAAATCGAGGGTATTGCGTGAGGTAATAGCCTGTCGAATAGGCAAGATAAACATAAACCCATCTGAAGCACTCCCTACCGAAAAAGCCCCATCGTAAGCTATCGTAATTTCGTCTGCTTTGTTATAGAGTTTTCCATTTTTGTAATGCTTTATCCAATAGCAATCCCCCGGACCAACAGGATCATTGGCATAAAATTCAGCTAAATAGCCACTTTTGGGAGCATCATCAGGTACAGCTGTTCGCTCTTTGTATTCGTAAGCAATTGAGTCAATAGGTGGTACTCGCTTCATAGCCGATTGGGCTTCGTAGGTATCACCGCCGTACTGGATGTTGAGCTTGTAGGTTTCGCCTACCTTGGCAAACGACTTTCCATTAGTTGCAGACCACACATAGTTACCATCGTTTTTGAGGTCTTTGAACTCATACACCGCACTGCCACTGCTTACAGTCACTTTGGCACCCAGAGCTGGCTTAACTGCGGAATTATCAAAATAGCCAGCCGACAAACTGAGCTTAATACGCTGAGTGGCGCCTTGGTCGGTAATCCAACCATCTACCACCAACTGCGTAGGCCCTGCTTCGGTTTTTAAATCAATCACATCTTGGCAACTACTCAATGCCAAAATGCTTGCGCTAAGGGCTAATAAAGAATATATAAGGCGTTTCATGGCTTTTCAGAATTTGAAATTATAGGTAATTGATGGAATAAACGAACCAAATACTGAATAGCGAACAGCCTCTGTCTTGAGAGGGTCCGTTTCGTTTTGGCGCACAAACACCGAGAAAGGATTCCGTCGGTTGTAAGCGTTATAGACCGAAAACACCCATTCGGTTTCTCCTTTTTTGAAGAGTTTTTTCTTGTTCTTTTTGGTAGCTGCTAAGTCGAGTCGGTGGTAGTTAGGAATACGGAAGGCATTGCGGCTATCGTTGTAGTTTTGAGGCAAGGCAAAGCCGTTCCACTCAAAGCGGTTGGTTGGATAAGTACTTGGCGTACCACTGCTAAACGCAAAATTGGCCGAAAAGGACCACGTTTTGTTTAGCTCGTACATGGCCACAACCGTGACATTGTGAGTTTTGTCAAAACGGGTCGGAAACCAGTCGTTGTTGTTAATCCCCTGTACTTTGCGCTCGGTACGAGCCAGTGTATAACTAACCCAACCCGTGAGGCTACCTTTATTTTTCTTGACATAAAACTCGGCTCCATACGCACGGCCATCGCCAAAGAGCAGGTCGCCTTCTAAGTACTTGTTAAGCAACAAATCCGAGTTGCGCACGTAGTCAATTTGGTTTTGCATTTGTTTGTAATAACCCTCCACGGAAGCTTCCCAAGCATTGTCGTCGAAGTTACGGAAATATCCCAACGCTACTTGGTCGGCAATCTCAGGCTTAATAATTTTGCTACTGAGCGTCCAGACATCAAGTGGCGAACTAGCAGCCGTGTTCGACAGTAAGTGCAAATATTGTGTAGTGCGGTTGTAGCTGAGTTTGATAGAACTATTGGCTCCTGTTTCTAGTTTGGCCGAAAACCGTGGCTCTAAGTTAGAGTAAGTTGTTACTACCTCACCGCTCTTGTAGGTAGTACCAGGCAAAATAGGCACTTGCCGCTCTCCTACTTGTATTGACTGAAAATCATACACTTGCCCAGGCCCAAGGCTACGATAAATCGAATACCGAAGTCCATATTGCAGCGATAGGCTATTGGATACTTTTTGGTCGTTGCCTATATAAAAAGCTGTTTCGTCGCCGTAGCGAGAATCCAAGCTAATGTCTCGCTTTTCGCCACCCGAAATGGCCGTGGCCGACCCTGGTTTTGACTGATAGTTGATGTACTGCCCCCCAAACGTAATCATGTTACTGGGTGTAAGGTACCACGTAAAATCAGGCTTTATGCTGGTGCTGATAATGTTGGAGTTCCAACGAAACGCATCCTTATCGTTTTTTTCCTTCAAATCCGACTGCAAGGCGTAGTCGTAATTACTATAGTAGGTCGTAACGTTCAGGAAGAGTTTGTCATTGAACACATGGTTCCAGCGGGCCGTGGCGGTGCTATTGCCCCAGTTGAAGCCAAAGTCAGCCCCAAATACATCTCGCCCAAAATACCCTGACAGAAAGAGGGTGTTCCGGTTGTTGAATTTGTAATTGGCTTTGGCGGTGAGGTCATAAAAGTAAAACTGGGCTCCCTTCAAATCGCCCGACAGGAAAGGCTTGGCTAACACATCAGCATACGAACGCCGCCCAGCAATGATAAACGAGCCTTTCCCTCCAAACAAAGGACGCTCGTAAGTGATTCGGCTGAAAATAGCCCCAATCCCACCGTTGATTTCGGTTTTCTTGGAGTTTCCTTCCTTCATCCGAACGTCTAAGATAGACGAAATCCGCCCACCGTATTGTGCTGGAATCCCTCCTTTGATGAGCTTCACGTCTTTAACGGCATCGGGATTAAACACTGAGAAAAATCCAAATAAATGGGACGAATTATAGACGGGTGCTTCGTCCATCAGAATCAGGTTTTGGCTCACATCACCACCTCGTACATTGAAACCCGAAGCCCCCTCTCCTACGGTAGAAACCCCCGGCAGTAGCTGAATACTTCGAATTAAATCTACTTCGCCTAGCAGGGCGGGCATCTGGCGGATGGTCTTCATTTCGACCTTATTGACCGACATTTCGATAGACTTCACGTTTTCGTCTTCTCGCTTGGCCGATACCTTTACTTCTTCGAGTACTTTTTGAGCCTCGCTCATCTCGATATTCAGCGGCTGCGATTGGCTCACCTCAAGAGTTTTTACGATTTTGTCATAGCCTACATAGCTGAATACAAACGTATAAGTGCCTTTTGATAATGTAAGCGAATAGAACCCGTAGGCGTTGGTAGCAGCTCCAGAACCTAACTCTCGTACATATACGGATACGCCGATGAGGCCTTCGCCGTTGCGACTATCTTTGACATACCCACTCACCGTGAATTTGTCGGGCGCTTGTGCATGTGCCTGTGCATACCATACGAAGCACAGAGCGCACAAGATTCGGTAAAATCTATTCATTAGCTGAAGTAGTATAATAGTATCTGAATATAACTCTGATTCGATACTTGATGTTTAAAATAAGCTATTTATTTGACGCAAAACTACGGCAGCATATTGTAGCAGGCGGGTCGGTTTATGACAATCGGGCTAATACATGGATAGCTGGCAAGCGATGCTGCACCTGAGACAACCATGACAAGGATTCCCCCTAAGCAACATCAAAATAGTACAAAAAGGAACAACCAACTACATAGGGCTTGCTTAAAGCAAGATTTAGAAATTACTATATCTTTTGAATTTACATAGCTTTTTTACCATTGAAAGAACCCAAGATTGAAATATTAGAAGATATTCTTTAATTTTGGATTATGCGACAGGCATCTGATAGTTCTAAAAACCAGTTGTAACATCTGAAGTTTGTGAATAATATCAGATTTCGATTTTTTTACAACAGAGCAATAAAAATCCAAACTCTAAATTTATGAATATTATTGCATACAAATGTTTAAATAGTTTTCATCGACGATTTGTTGACACAGATAGTAATCCTGAATTAAATAAACTAAGTGCATTCAAAAATTTGATACAAGGTGATGATTCAGGAGAAAATCTATTTTCCAAAATCATTGATACAGATGAATATTGGGAGAATATGTTAGATACAAGGGGTTTTGGACGTGGTGTAAAATATGATAAGGCACAAGCTTACAGAAAAGGCTTAAAAACTACATGGGATACTATCATTAAAACATTCAATTCTAAAAACGAAATTGAAATATCTAAGCTTATGGGATCGTTGCTTTGGGATATGAAAGAAAATGAATTTTGCCATTCTTATCTTGGAGTAATCGAAAAAGCAATAAAACTGAATAAGCTATGGAAAAATCCCCTCGCCAGTGAAATATTCTGTTCATATTATAATTTTGTAAAAGGTAATTCCAAGACTCAAGAAGAAATAGCGGAAGAACATAATCTTGCTAAAGAAAGAATTAGACAGTTAAAAGAACAATACCTCCAAGATTTTGATAAA
Organism: Spirosomataceae bacterium; assembly: GCA_046329195.1. Taxonomy (GTDB): domain Bacteria; phylum Bacteroidota; class Bacteroidia; order Cytophagales; family Spirosomataceae; genus JAXLVB01. The sequence goes on from JAXLVB010000003.1 coordinate 526,516, forward strand.
GATTTTTGGTTTTTAAAAGACGATTTGTTTAAAGATAAGCTGAAAAAATTATTCAATCTTAATAAACTTAATATTGAACAGTTAAAAGAACAAACAGAGGAGGCAAATAAAGTTGAGAATGTACAGTTTACACAAGAATTTTATACTTATATTCTATCAGTATGTTTTGATCTGATATTAGTTGGAAATATTAATGATATTAAAAATAAAATCAAAAAATCATCAAGAGGTAATATTTGGAGCAACTTATACCTTCAGACACAAGACGAAAATAAACGCTGTAATCTTAAACTTCTAATAGATGATCTTGCAATCGAAATGTATGATAATAATTATCGTTTTGAAAAAGACAAGGTAATTTTTTTAACCCGATACGTTACTACACCACTCTCCCCATATGAAATAGAACGATATACTGCTATTATATCATTAGAACTTGAGTGTGAAACAGAAGTATATTCGGATAGAGTAGTAATAAAACGAAATTCAATAATAACTCAGCCAGAAATGGTTGAAATTGCGATGAAAGAGCTAGGCGGTTTTGCATATACCGATGATATTCTAAAGAAACTAATAGAAATTTATCCAGAAAAAGACTGGACCATGCCTATGCTAAGAGCCTCTTTTCGAGGTGATAATTTTTATTCGGTAGGAAAAAGTGGACTTTTTGGTCTAGTAAATGTAAAAGATATTAGAGCTGAAATGGGAAATGGAACATTAAATGACATTATAAGTAAATATATGTCACAAAATGACTCTCCCATACATATTTATGCACTTCTCGAACATATTAATAATTTGTTTCCTCGTCCTAAAACTCTTAGATCCGTAAACACCATTTTAGAACAAAACAGCAGAGCGTATTTTAAAAAATTTGATGGTGGATTTTATGGCCTTAAAAATAAGTCTTATAAGAATACTGTATTTCAAAGTGTTGTCGGTGGACATGGATTATCCATGAAAAAAATTATTGAAGACTCCAGTGGTATTAAATTCGAAGATGTTTTTAGGAAATTTAATTTACAGTATGGATTATTAGAAATTCAAGTTAGGTATCTACTGAATTTAATGATTGAATCTAAAAAGATTAGTTTGATAGATGGGCTATATCATAGTTTTATTCCAGAAATTACGAAAACAGATAAAAATGATAATCTTGAATCATCAGTTGATGAAATTACAGTAGAATTAAACCCAGAAGAACTTAGTATTGAGGAATTAGATCAACCAGATGTACCAAATTTAATAGGAAATTTTGAAGCACAAATTAAGATAAGAAGAGGTCAACCGAAGTTTCGTCAACAATTACTCAAACTTTATAATGAAACTTGCATTATTACAGGTTGTAAGATTAAGGAATTACTAGAAGCTGCACATATATTACCTTATTCTATGAGAAGCGATTATAAACTTTCAAATGGACTATTACTTAGAGCCGATATTCATACTCTGTTTGATCTAGGGATGATTGCTATTGACCCAGAAAATATGTGTTTAAAACTTAGTGATATTTTAATGGAATCAAATGATTACAAACATCTAAATAATATTGATATTGGTTCTAAACTCATAGCACTGCGCCCTAATTATAAGATCAGCGAAGAAGGATTGCGATGGAGATGGCGTAATTTTATAGAATCTGAATAAGACCAACTAATAATAACTATAACTTGTATTAGCTGTATTATCCTTACTGACTAGTAGAGTGTTTCTAATCCCCATCTGTTACCAACGAGACAAAAACAACTGATTTTCGGCTATACATTGGCAGCAGCTGGACAACTTAAGTGGCTGCAACAAACTGAGATTAAGACAAAGTAATGATGGATTTTTGTGAAGAAAGTAAGCTCCGTTCGCAGAATATATACCAACATCTGAAAAGTAGTTGTCGTGAACTAATCTCTATTCGCAACCCCTCTTACTCCTAACAGCAATCAATCACTAACTTTGGCTCATCCCTTATGACATGCTACACATGAAATTGAACAACCTTTACCTGCTTGGGCTGGCGCTATCGGTAGCAACAATGGCATTTGCACAAGTTCCATCAGTTTCCCAAAAATCAAACTACATAGACCCCGCTCAAGTGTTTAACCACCCTCTCGAACAGGCCAAACCCGGGGTTTTATGGATGTGGATGGGTTCTAACCTAAGTAAACAAGGCATTACCAACGACCTCGAAGCTTTAAAAAAGGCTGGTTTTAATCGGACTACGATGTTTAGCCTTGCCGATGTGACTACTCCTTGGGCGGGCGAAATCAAAAATAGTCCAACCCCCGGTATCCTCTCTTGGACCAAGCCTTGGTGGGACTTGGTTCGGCATGCTACTAAAGAAGCCAAACGATTGGGTATTGATTTTGGCATGTTTAACGGACCTGGTTACGAATCGAGTGGTGGCAAATGGATTACCCCCGAACTGTCTATGCAAGAAGTGTGCTGGTCAGCTACAGAAGTGGAAGGGAATCAAGAACAGGTTGTTACGCTCAAACGCCCAACAGTAAACCCACGAGCCAATATGCTGTGGCCTGTTTTCAACCCGACAACTAACTTGGTCGAAAAGCCCGTGATGGAGGAACGCAAAACCTATTACAAAGACATTGTGGTACTAGCCGCACCAAGCAGTGGTATTATAAACAAAGACAATATCATTAACCTTACTGCCCAAATGCAAGCCAATGGGGTGCTTCAATGGAACGCCCCTGCCGGAAAATGGACCATTTATCGAATAGGCCATACCACTATGGGCGCATTTATACAGCCAGCTCAGTGGGAAGTAGCTGGTTTAGAATGTGATAAAATGAGTCAAGAAGCCGTTGATTTCCATATTGACTATGTGATTAGTGAAATCAAGAAACAGCTTGGTCACTATGTAGGAAATGGGTTTTCGCACGTACATTTCGATAGCTATGAGGCTGGCTACCCCACATGGACGCCCAAGATGCGTGAAGAGTTTCAACGTCGAAAAGGGTACGATTTGACACCCTACCTGATTACCTTTGCAGGTAGAAACGTTGGTGGAAAGGAGGATTCTCTGCGATTCAGAAAGGACTTCGACGCCACCATAAAAGATTTGTACCGTGATGTTTATTTCACAACGCTCTCTAAAAAACTAAAGGAAGCCAATCTGACTTTTTTGTGTGAACCCTATGGTGGCCCTTGGCGACAAGACGACATCATGCCGCTGATTCACAACGTCATGACGGAGTTTTGGACCAATAAAGGGCGATTTACCCCGTACGAACTACATGCTACCGTAGCCGCTTTACGAAAATCAGGGCAAAACATCGTTGAGGCTGAGGCATTTACGGGCAAGCCAGAAGACAGTCAATGGACCGAAACCCCCTCGTGGCTCAAACCCATCGGTGACGCAGCTTTTTGTGCAGGAGTCAATCGCTTAGTCTTGCATCGGTTTGTACAACAACCTTGGGATAAAAAGTACCTGCCCGGTGCAACAATGGGCCAGTGGGGTACACATTTTGACCGAACACAAACTTGGTGGAACGACTTCCGTGCTATGATCACCTATTGGCAACGCTGCCAAGCCTTATTGCAATGGGGAACAATAGCAGAAGCCCATGAAAACGATTTTAAAGCAACTGTTACTCAGGGAAAACTAACTGTTCAGGCGATTCATCGAACCCACGCAAAGACAGACGTATATTTTGTGGCAAATCTATCGCACGAAGCAGGCTCCGCCACGTGTACGTTTGGGGTAACAGGGATGCAACCCGAACGCTGGGATCCTGTGACTGGCACCATGCAACCACTCCCTGAATTTACCGAATCAAACGGGCAAACGTCTATCCCGCTAGCATTTGAAAAAGCACAGAGTTTTTTTATCGTTTTCAGAAATAAAAGCACCAACACATCAAGCAACAAGGGCTCCAATATCCTGTCTTTAAAAGAAGTAATGGTTATCCCTAAACCTTGGCTGGTACAGTTTGATTCGCTATGGGGAGGCCCGGCTCGTCCTGTTACATTTACCTCGCTTGATGACTGGATCAATCGGCCTGAGTCAGGTATAAAGTATTACAGTGGCACGGCTAACTACAGCGTTTTGTTCGACTTACCACTTGCTAACTCCCTCACCACCAAGACTGTGTTTTTAGATTTGGGTGTAGTACACCACATTGCTCATGTCTATTTGAATAACAAAGACCTTGGTGTAGTATGGACGGCTCCGTGGCATGTACAAATACCGCCAGGGTTGTTGAAAAAACAAGGCAACCAATTGGCGATTCGGGTGACAAACGTGTGGGCGAATCGCCTCATTGGCGACGAACAAGAGCCTGACGATTGTGAATGGTTGCCGGGCCACCAAGGAGGTAGATTTCTGAAAGCCTTTCCAGAATGGTTTGTAAAAAATCAACCCCGCCCCTCTAAGGGAAGATTTTGTTTTACCACATGGAATTACTTTACCAAAACGTCGCCGTTGGTTAGTTCGGGCCTAATAGGCCCATCGTCCAGAAGGATTAAAGGATTGAACACGTTGCATCATTGTCGTCTATTATTGACAAAACTGCTCTCGAAGCGAGTAGGGATTTGTACCCCAAAGAGAACATTACCGCACTTCAAACACTCGTTTACTTGGCTCAACTTTTTGCCGATTGGCTAAAGACTGCAAGCAACCAACACAAACTTAACTTTTAATAACCAAAAATCCCCATCCTCTTCGTACTGATGGGGATTTTTACAGGTACCTCCCTGCATTAAGCTTTACCTTTCAGAATCATGCCCCAATACATGCGTGGCAATACCTCTTTTTTGAGCATGTACATACTCCAGCGTTCTTTGCTTTGGTCAAACGGGAAGGTCTCTTGAGGTTGATTGTTGTAGTCAAACTCAGCCAGCACCAATTTGCCATAGCCTGTTACCAACGGACACGAAGTGTAGCCATTATACGAGCCTGTTAATGCCTCTTGGTTAAGCATGGCCAATACGTTAGCTACTACCACTGGGGCTTGCTTACGGATGGCGGCACCCGTTTTGGAGGTTGGTAAACCCGAAGCATCGCCCAAGGCAAAAATGGTGGGATATTTAGGATGCTGTAACGTGTTTTTATCTACTTCTACCCAGCCTGCGGCATTGGCCAAAGGGCTATTTTTGATGAAATCAGGTGCTGACTGGGGCGGTGTTACGTGTATCATATCAAAATCTACCCACGTCTCTACGTCTTTGTTTTGGTCGCCAAAGCCCACAAACCGTGCCCGCTTGTTAGGACCGTCCACCTCTTCGAGGCGTTGCATGAAGTTGAGTTTAATATTAGCCTTTCGGCAAACGCCCAGCAGTGTTTTTTCGTACTTCTCTACGGCAAACAGTTTCGCTGCACCACTCCAGTACTGAATATCAATGTCTTGCAGTACGCCATGCTTTCTAAAATAGTCGGCGGCCATGTACATAATTTTATGAGGTGCGCCGCCGCATTTTACAGGCGTGTGAGGATTATGAAAAATCGCCTTACCTTTTTTGAGGTTCCGAATACACTCAAACGTATAAGGAGCCGTCTGAAAACTATAATTGCTGCATACATTGTTTTTACCGAGGGTTTCGGTAAGGCCCTTGATGGCGCTCCAGTTGAGCTGAATCCCTGGGCATACAATCAGGTAGTCGTAAGTGTAGGTGCTTCCGCTGGTAGTAACGGCCTGATTGTCGGGGTCAAAGGTCTGAGCAGCTTCTTTGATCCAATGCACACCTGAGGGCATCACATCGGCCTCGTTACGCTCCGTTTTTTTTATATCAAACGCTCCGCCACCTACCAAGGTCCACGCAGGTTGATAATAATGCTTGCTGGTGGGGTCCACAATAGCAATATCAAGTTTAGAGTTTTTGAGAAGCAGCTGTGATGCCACCGAAATACCCGCATTACCTCCTCCAATGATGAGGATTTGAAAGTGACTTTTCATTTGATTAGCGACTTAGTTACAATTTTTCTCAAAATTGTTCAATCGAAAGATGTTTTTCTGTGATAATTGTCACACAAGCCAACTTTTTGCTCAGAAATTATCGTTGCTTTCCGATGACTTGTGCAGGGTGTTTTTTCGCACACAAAAAACCCGCTGCCGCTGGAGGCAGAGGGTTCACCGAAATGGGTCTTTTTATCAAGAAAGAGGCATTAATTGGGCAGTTTGTTTCGTAGGAGGCCGTAGGTCCAAGTGCCTGCGACAGCGCTTAATAGCGTGACAATTACCACGACAAATCCGCTTCCAATTTGGGCAAACAACGGCCCCGGACAAGCACCTGTAATGGCCCAACCTAAGCCAAAAAGAAGACCGCCATAGATTTGACCTTTTTGAAACTGCTTAGGATGAAACACCACTTGCTCGCCCGTAAGGGTCTTGATAGCAAACCGCTTGATGAGATAGACTGAGAGCATTCCGACCAAAACGGCACTGCCAATGACGCCGTACATATGAAAGCTCTGCAAACGGAACATTTCTTGAATGCGAAACCACGAAATGATTTCGGCTTTAACAAATACGATACCAAACAGTACGCCCACTACCATGTACTTGAGGTTGCTGGTCCCGCTTTCGGTTCGTTGCATATCGTTGGGGGCATCGCATACAAATGCCTGCTCGCCTTGCCCGAGGGTAGGCTCAAGCGTTGAAACAGAATTAGCCATCGTGTTAGAACAGTTTAAAAATCAAGGGTAACAACAAATGGGTAGAAGCAAAGCCACCTACCATAAAGCAACCAGTAGCTATCAGCGAAGGCCACTGCAAATTAGACAAGCCCATGATGGCATGACCCGACGTGCAGCCGCCTGCATACCGAGTACCAAACCCAACCATAAAACCTCCTAACACGAAGAAAATCAACCCTTTGACTGAGAACAAAGTCTCTATTTGGAACAAATCGCTAGGCATAAGACCCGAAAAATCGTGGATTCCTAACGCCTTGAGGTCGGTAATGGTGGCTTCGGAAAGTTCAAACTCGTTTGGGTTTTCCAAGAAATGAGTCGCTATCATACCACCCAAAAAAATTCCTAACACAAAAAACAGGTTCCAGATTTCTTTTTTCCAGTCGTACTTAAAAAACGGGATATTGGCTGGTACACAAGCCGCACAAATGTGCCGCAACGACGACGAAATCCCAAACGATTTGTTGCCAATCAGCAACAAAGTCGGTACCGTAAGGCCAATCAGTGGCCCAGCTACGTACCAAGGCCAAGGTTCTCGAATTAAATCAAAGAGTTGTTTCATGAGGTGATTAATAAGTGTAATTAAAAATGATATTCAGATGAGTCATGTTTACTTTATTGAATACGTAGCGGTCATTTTGATACGTTTCGCCAAGGTTATCCTTCCGAACCACTAATACCTGTGCATTGAGACCCTTCCAAAAACCATCGAACTGATAGGTAAGGCCTACGTTGACTTGCGAGTAGCTGGGCATACCATACTTGTTAAGCACATAGTTGCGTACATCGGGCAGGTGATAATACCCCGTGCTAACTTCGATTTTGGTGTGTTTTTCAGGGCGAAAAAAAGTATTGACCGAAAACGCCGTCACATCACCAAAGCCTTCATTACGCTCTCGGGGCAAGAATGTGTAGAAAGGTTCTCGCCCCCACTCACGAGGCATTAGATACCGCCCTTGCGCCGTGATGCGAGTAGCGTTTAGGTACCACTCAACTCTATCTGAAAGTCGGCCAAGCCGTCCTGAAAAGACAACCGCTTTGGTATCAGGCTGGGCATACGCTTTGGTAACATCGGCATTACCGCCTTCGCCAATGGTTTGCTGATACAGCGCTTGCAACCCCAGCATCCAACTGCGTCGAGCTATGGGCGTGGATCTCCATTCGATTTTTGTATAGGTTGTATTGTTTACATTCTGAAAATACGTATTCCAAACTTGCAGGTCCCAATGCGCCTTTTGATACATCATCCCCACGATGCCTACACCCTTAGAGTGAAGGTTGCCCTTGTAAGCGGAGGGAACTCCTGTTTCATCTACCCCTACGGGATATACGCCCACGCTTTGGTCCACATCAAACCACCGAACGGTAGAGCGAGGAGAGATTCGCCAAATGTATTCTGCCGTTAGCTTGAACCACTTCCACTCGTTGAGTTGAGCCGTAGCAGCTTCTACCAGCGTAGGGCGCATTCGTCCGTCTTGTGGATTGATAAAGGGTGTCTGTGGCATTTGGCGACCTACGGTCAGGTTAGACTTTCGCCCAAAACCATACCGTACCAACAGTTCTTCTAAGCGGTCGAGGTCTTGGTGATCGCTGGGATGCTCTATGTCAAACAACCCTACTTCGTAGCGGTTTAGTTGCTTGGTTAGTGGGTCTGCTTGTGCCAAGTCAGACGACCACACATTGAACATGAAAAAACCACTTAATCTCACCTGAAAATGCTTAAAAAAAGTAGGGGTCTCGTAACCGATACCTCCTCCTAAACCCCATGCGTAATAGTCGCTCAGGTCTTGCTGATTGAGCGTGGCAGATTGATACGAGCGGATTTGTACATGAAACTTCCCTTGCTTAAAAAACTGAGACAGACTGGTACTATCTTTCTTTGTTTTAGGTGTTTCCAGACCCAATGCTTTACCAAAATTGGCCAGCCCAAGCAAGCCAACTGTCAACAGCCAAGGTTTGATGTTTTGTAAAAAAGTACTCATCTTGCTTCTATTTTCCTACAAAAGTAGAGGAGCAACAGAGGGTTTTTCCGTGACAAAAGTTACACAGGCTAAAAAAATTGATAGTCCACACCATGTACTTGACTCAGCAGCGTCTGGGGCGCATCTATGATTTTAGCAGCCTGACAGAGCGTTGGTGTAACAGGCGAAAATTCCCGCAAGTACTCTTTCATCACGGTATGGAGTGTAAAAGCTGTGTTAGCGCCCTCTTGCACGCCTTTCATACGGCATAGCATATCATCGGGGTCGCCATCTCGCTCACAGGCGCAGAGCGTGTAGGTTTGAGAGAGATTCATTGGCTTACCTGCTATGCTAACGTCTTGGATTCGTTTGCCCATTCTTTCAAAGGCTTTGAAGCTTACTTGCATGCCTTTGAACCGTACTACCCATCCCCCAAAACGCTTAGAGGCATCTTGAGCAAACACATTTTGGAGTTCTTTCTCTAACCAGTCCCAGATTTGTTGTCCCGTAGCTTTGGCCGTTCGGATGGGAGCATCTACAGGTAACATATCGTACAAATAGCTCTCTGTAATAGCCACTTTGCCTTCTTTGTTTGGCAACCGAGGCGGACAAAACCGAAATCCATTTGATAACACCACATCGGCATTTACTTTCCATTTCAGGGCATCTACAATTAAGGTATCAATGGTATTTTCAACTACAAAATTCCGATACAAAGGCACAGTGCTGTAGCCAATCACCTGATTCAGTTCGTCGCTCAACGGTTTTTCGAGTTGTTCTATCAAGGTTGAAATCGCTTTCTTAGCAGGATATTTTTGTGGATTAACCTCTATTAGATTATATTTTTCACCCACAATTTTGCCATCCTCTACACTGAGATCTAATCGCCCAATAAACGAACCAAATGCACCTGGTTCTACAATTTTGGTGTATTCGGCCTGAATAGGCTTGCGTACTCGCTCGTGCGTATCGGCACCAAAGATGTAATCCACGCCTTTGCAATCAGGATGATTGCCCAAGGCGATTTGTTGTGAAAGTCCTAAGTGCGACAAAATGATGATATAGTCGCATTGTTCTTGCTCTTTGAGCAACTGCACATACTCTTTTAGATTGTCTTCGGGCTTGGTGTAAATAATCCCTTTGCTATACAAAGGCGATTGACGCAGAGGCACCAGTGGGTCGGTGTATCCCAAAAAGCCGATTTTTACTCCTAAGCGATGTACAATTTGATAGGGTTGAAAAATATGCCCCCCTCGCTGGCCATTGCCGAGGTCATGATACATATTGGTACAAACTTTGGGTGCCAGCAAGCCGCCCATCAGTTTTTGCATGTTTTCTTTGTAATAAACCACCTCCCAGTTGCCGGGCAAGTACAAGTCGTAATTGAGTGCATTCAGCAAGGGCACGAAGGCTTTGCCCGTCGTTTTTACGGCCAGCATACTCCCCTGAAACATATCACCCGTGTCCATTACCAAGGTATTGTCAGGGTTTTCCTGCCGCATAACATCTATAGCTGTTGCCAGATGAGCATAGCCACCTGTTTTGCGAAATGTAAGCTGATTATTCTCCCAAAACAACTCATCGTGTGGGTGAATTTGGCAATGCACATCGGTGGTTTGAAGTAAGGTAATAACCCCATTTTTGGCGGTGGAAGCCACCTCAGTAGTTGCTGGTGGTTGACTGACTTCTGGTGTCGAAAAAGTCAGACCTGCACTGGCCAAAAAGCCAGATTGTAAAAAGTTGCGTCGAGAGAACATAGCGGTTTGGAGGGGTAATTTTATGGTGATTGACCTAAAAAATGCAAAAAATTCCTACTACGAGAAAACTGACAAAAGTTCTCGTTTTTCATACTTACCAATACACAAACGAATGCTAAGTACCTAAAAACCAGCTTTTATATAGGCCCAACCTTCTTCTTGTCGCAAGACGATTTCGGCAATACCTACTGGTACAAACGTAGCAGTAGGTAAAATTTGACTCTTATCTATTTTGCGCTGTTTGAGCGTATTTTCGCAAACAGCAAATATTACATTTTGAGCCTTGAGTACAGCAATTTCGTTAGCCAAACGAGTTTCGCCTTGCTTCATAAATCCAATACCGTTGTTATGAACTACTACTTCTATCACAGCCGTTTTCCAATAGTCCAGTACATTTGAGATTTGCTTCACCAAGGCCTTGTGCGCCAGCGTATCGGCAGTAGCCAGATGAAACACAATCCGGTGCGTTTTTTCGCCAGATTGAGCTTGCGCATGATTGTGCCAGAAGACACTTAACCCTAAAGTGAGCCAAACGACTAACGTTGAGCGATAGCCGGATTTTTGATTTTGAGGTCTTTGTGTTGGTCTTTCCATTGCTTGATGGGTTTGAACGGGCCGTATTTATGTTGCTTTTCGGGGAACGAATCGGCATAGGGGCCGAAGGGATGATCAAAGGGTTTGCCTGCCAAGTTAGGCCAGTCTTGGCTTAGGTCTTTGGTCGGGCGTGGCTGACTGTTGACAAATGCCGCTACGTCCCAGGCTTCTTCGTCAGCGAGTTGTGGAGCCGAATAGTTCACTCCAAAAGGCATATTGTATTTGACGTAACCCGCAAAATTTGAAATACGATACAGCCCTGCCCCAATGTTATAGCTATGAGGCCCCCACAGGGGTGGATAGGTGTAGCTTTTGCCATTGGCTGCCATGAGGCCTTCGCCATTGGCTTGATGGCAGCTTTGGCATTTTTGTTCATAAACCAAGCGCCCTCGCTCAGGGTCAGCCGCCCGACTCATGAATTTAAGCTTGAAAATCCCAGTACCTCTGGGCGATTTTTTGCGAGGTACATCTGTACCTAACCACTTGATATAGGCCAAAATCCCTTGCATCTCATGGCTTGTCGAATCCAGTGCTTGGCCATTAAGGCTACGCTGAAAACAATCGTTAACTCGTTTCACTTGGTTTTCGGCAGTGCCTGACCGTTCTCTAAACTTGGGGTACGTTGACTGCACCGCAAAATAATTGTTGCCCCAAGGTTGCGTTCCAGCCTGCAAATGGCAGTTCTGGCAATTCATTCCGTTCGACAAGGCCCGTACGCTTCCCTTTGGACCTAAGTAGTCGGCTGTATGGGCAATGAGTTCTCGTCCATACTTCACGAGTTGCTGCTCTTGAGGCGAGAGTCTTGCCATACGCCAGTCGGCGGGGGCTGTCCATAGGTTCACAAAGTTGGAATCAGGACGTTGGTAAGTAGCCATCTGGGGGGTTGGGGTATCTTCTACTCGAACGCCTACAAAGGCCACATATACAAAACTCATAATCAACAAGGCAGTTATGCCTACCAAGCCTGCCAATAAGCGAAGCATCAGAAGGAGTTTTTTATCGGATGATTCTGATTCTAAAATAGGCATGTTTTAGGGTGGTTCTAAAGTGATAAAGCAAAGTTATCAGTTATTCGTTGCCCTACAATTGACAAACCTGATTTGTTATTTGCCCTGCTGATGCGTCAAGCATTCGTTTTATTTTTGAAAGCGATTTGACAAAAATAATAGCGCATGTTTTTTGAGTTCAGTGACAATTGTCACAAAGCAATATTTTTTTGAACAAAATTTATAAAACAACAGAGCCAGCAGGGCAAAATGCCCCGCTGGCTCTGTTTGGATAAAGTAAAAGTACCTGAGACTTACAGCATAGTTGACGGGCACACATACTCCGAAATCGGGAGTTTACCTACTTTCTTGATAGCATCAAAACCACCTGCAATATCAATGAGATTTTCAAAACCACGAGCTTTCAGAATCGAAACGGCTACCATCGAGCGATACCCCCCAGCACAATGCACGTAGTAGGTTTGGTTGCGGTTGATTTGAGCCATGTTCTGATTCAAATAGTCGAGTGGTAGGTTTTCTACTCCCATCACATGCTCTGAATCGTATTTGCTCTTACGGCGCACATCTATCACCTTCAATGCGGGGTTTTGCAAGAATCGTTCGCTGAATTCTTCTGCCGAAATAGACGCTATTTGGTCAGTTTCTTTGCCTGCTTTAGCCCAAGCTCCAAAACCTCCTTTCAGATACCCAATGCAATTATCGTAACCTACTCGTGCCAAACGAATCACACTTTCTTCTTCGTTGCCTTCGTCAGTTACCAGCAAAATCGGCTGCTTGAGGTCAGGAATCAGCGTGCCTACCCACGAGGCAAACTGCCCACCCAAGCCAATGTTAATCGAGTTAGGAACAAAGCCTTTAGCAAAAGTTTGGGCGTTACGAACATCCAAAATCAACGCTTCTACCTCGTTGGCGGCGGCTTCAAATCCTTCGGGCGAGAGGGCCTGCGTGCCTCGTTGCATGACTTCTTCAAGGCGCTCGTAGCCTTTGATATTGAGCAGCACATTTTGTGGAAAATACTGCGGCGGCGGTGTTAAGCCCGTCAGGATTTCTTTGATAAACTGCTCTTTCGTGAGTGTAGGATTTAAGGCGTAATTAAATAATTTTTGGTTGCCCAACTTGTCAGAAGTATCCTTGCTCATTTTTTTGCCACAAGCCGAACCTGCTCCATGACCCGGATAGACGATAAGGTCGTTGCTGAGGGGCATGATTTTGTTTCGCAGCGACTCAAAGAGATACCCAGCCAGTTTTTCTTCGGTCAAATCACTAATCACGTGTTGTGCCAAATCAGGACGGCCTACGTCACCAATAAACAGGGTGTCTCCTGTAAAAATAGCCAATTCGTTACCCGCTTCGTCACTGAGCAGGTAGCACGTTGACTCCATGGTATGCCCAGGGGTATGCAGTACCTTGATGGTGATTTTGCCAACACTAATTACTTCGCCGTCTTCGGCCACATGGGCAGGATAAGCCGGCTTGGCGGTAGGTCCAAACACAATGGTTGCCCCTGTGCTATTGGCTAATTCTAAATGTCCCGACACAAAATCGGCATGGAAATGGGTTTCAAACACATACTTTATCGAAGCCCCGTCTTGTGCGGCACGCTCTATATACGGTTTGGTATCACGAAGGGGATCAATTACGGCGGCTTCGCCGTCAGATTCAATGTAGTATGCCGCTTCGGCCAAACACCCAGTGTAGATTTGCTCTATTTTCATTGTCGTAGTCAGTTTTTTAAACTTAAATGATAGAACAAAAGTAGAAGCCCCCCCGAAGGTTTTCTGTAACAATTGTACGAGACAAAAATGATTGTTGTCAGTTTTTGAAATGATGAAAGCTGTACCATCCGCTGCTATGTGTGCATTTTAAATAGTCAAGTATGCAAAAACAAAAGTGGTAATTTTCTAAAAATCAACCAGTTGCGAATAGATATTTTACAATCGTATTGGCAAACAGACCTCCATCCGTTTCGTTCAATCTATACTGATTAGCTACTTCCTTAGATGAGTGCTGGCATCCGAAATTTGATAACAAGTGACGAAAGCAGGGTCAAACCCCCAATTAGCAAAATGGCATATTCTACACCAAAGAGGTCGGCCATTATGCCTGAAATGAGGGCGCCTAAGGCATAGCCTAAGTCTCGCCACAGACGGAAAGTACCAATGCTCTCGGCTCGTTGCATCGGGCTTGTCACTTGGGCAATGATAGCGAGGAAGGTTGGATATACCAGTGCCGTTCCAACCCCTAATAAAGCTGATAAGCCAGCCAGTACGTAAAAATCAGCCGTGTATGGAAAACCTAAAATAGCTATTCCTTGTATGAACATTCCCCAAAACAGCATCTTTTTTTTGGAGTAATGGTCTGATATTTTCCCTGTAAAAAGTTGCCCAACACCCCAAATGGTAGGGTAAATGGCCGTGATGAGTCCGATAGACTGGTTATTGTAGTGAAGCGATACCAAGACGACCGGAAGCAAGCCCCAGGTCATGCCGTCGTTTAGGTTATTGATGAGACCAGCTTGTGTGACGGCACTCAGGGTTTTATTGTTAAAGGTAGTTTCCAGAAATACGTTCCCTAACGGAGGGGTGAAGTCCGTACTTTTTTCGTTGGCTACAAAACTTCTGGTGTCGTTTACCCACAACACTGTTAGCAGCAGCCCTACAACCGAAATAAAAATACCGATGTAAAATGGGTACGGAATAATCCCATACTGGTTAGCCACATACCCTGTCAGAAACGCCACCAGTCCAACAGCAACGTAGCCTGCAAACTCGTTTAGTCCCATGGCAAGGCCACGGTTTTGGGGACCTACCAAGTCAATTTTCATGACTACCGTACTGCTCCAAGTCAAGCCTTGACTGATACCTAATAACACATTAGCAAAAATCACCCAAGCCCAAGTTGACGCCCCAATCAGTATCCATGGAACGGGGAGTGCCATACACCAACCTACGAGCAACAAATTCTTCCGTCCGAATCGGTTGGCGAGGCGCCCCGTGTAGTAGTTGGCTAGGGCCTTGGCCAGACCAAAAGCCGTGATAAAAGATAGCATTGCACTTTTAGAAGCTATTCCAAACACTGTTTCAGCAAATTGTGGAAAAATGGCTCGCTCGGTGCCTACCATGCCACCCACAAAGGCATTGATAATGACCAAAAGCGTGAACTGCCGCCAATTTTTTCGCAAGCCAAGTTGTAGTGACTTCTGTTTCATCTTGCACTTACTTTTTTAGGTGCAAGTTTCGTCTTGAATGGAGTACTTTCCTTTAACAAATGATAAATAATGATGCCTAAACAGATGCCCTGATTCGACTCAAGCTTACTTGGGTGATTCCTAAGTATGATGCGATGTGTTTAAGAGGGATGTGCTGAACTAAATCGGTCTCGCTAAGAAGTTCAAGATACCTTTCGGTGGCATTCTTAAATTGCAGGCTCTCTATTCTTTTGATTGTTTTGATATGTTCTCGTTCAAATAGTAACCGAAAAAGCCTCTCAATGTCATGAAAACGGTCATACAACATAAAAAGCTTATACGAATCAATAGCTATTATTTTACTGTCGTCGAGCGTTTGAATACCTTTGGGGGTTGGTTTTCCTGAAAAAAGACTCTCTGCTCGTACCATCATCTCGTTTGTAAATGCAAAATGCTCGGTAATGTCGTTTCCGTCTTTGTAATAAAAAATCCGGGCAACTCCTTTTACAACAAAATAAACCGTTCGGCAGCTATTGCCTGGCCGTTGAATAGTTACATTCTTCTTGTAATCTATTTCTTTGATAATAGCTGCCAACGCTTGTTTAGCCTCAGCACCTATTGGATAAATCGTGTCAAAAGAGTTAAGAATCTCCGTAACCATTACATTCTGTTTAGTTGCTCATTATACCCAATTAGTAGCTATGTTCGTCAATTTTGACTTTACCACGAAACGTCCAGAACACAAAACTTGTGTAAAGAGCTGTGAGGGGTACTCCAATCATCGTAATTGTTAGCAAAATACGGAGTGTTTTATCAGTTGAAGTACTGTTGTAAATCGTTAGGCTATAGGCAGTGTCAAGGGTAGAAAGCACAATGTTAGGATATAATCCTGTAGCCACCAAGGTCATGAGGGATGCTGCTACCACCGCCGACGATGCAAAAGCGAATCGGTAATTACGCTTGGTAATTTGACGAGTAATGTTAGCTACTGCTAAAATGGCAAGCATCGGCAACCCAAACAATAGCGGTACCTCTTGAAAACGCTTGACTAAATGAGGCATATACACTAAAGTAACCAGTGTAGTCAATGCAAACATCATCACAAAGAAAATCGTAGTGTTTTTGACTAAAACCGTAAGCTTGGCATACAGCCGGTGTTCCGTTTTCATCACCAAATAAATGGCACCGTGCATCATACAGAGAGCCAACGTAGTAAAAGCGATCAACAAAGCATAGGGGTTAAAGAAATCGGCCAGCGTTCCGACATACTCGGCACGCTCGTTAATAGGGAGTCCTTTCACTACATTTCCAAGCACCAAACCCAACGATAGCGTAATGAGGATACTGGATACCGAATAGCTGGTGTCCCAGAGGCTACGCCACCATAGCATAGGCTCTTTGGAGCGAAACTCTATCGAAATGGCTCTGAAAATCAGAAGTACCAAAAACAACATGAATAGCTCGTAAAAGGTAGAAAACACCGAAGCGTAAACGCCTGGAAATCCTGCAAATAATGCTCCTCCACCAATGACAAGCCAGACTTCGTTACCATCCCAAACGGGGCCGATGGCATTGAGTGCAATACGGCGACTTTCTTCTTTCTTAAAAAACAAGTGCAATGCCCCAGCACCTAAATCGAATCCATCGAGGATGGTATAGCCACTAAATACCGCACCAATGACCAAAAACCACCAAGTAGGGAGGTCAATACCCAAAAAGGTGGAGAAGGGATGAATCGTTTCCATATAGTTATTGAAAGAAAGGGTTATCACGTTTTGAATACACTGGAATTTCTTCGGTAATTATGATGGACTCTTCAGGGCCATGCTTTATTTTCTTGTTGAGTAAGTATAAGAACAACCCAAACAGCAAGACATAAACAAAAGTAAACAAAACCAACGAAAACCATATTTGATTGGCTTTTAGCGTCTGCGAGAGGGCATCGGAGGTTCGGAGCAAGCCATAAACTACCCACGGCTGTCGGCCTACTTCGGCGGCATACCAACCCAATTGATTGGCGATTTGGGGTAATAATACTGCCCATGCAAAGAGATGAAGTAGCCACCTGTGCTCAAACAGTTGATGGCGCCACCACCAATAACACGCCAAAAGCGTAAGCCCAATCAATAACATACCGATGGCTACCATCAGATGATAAGTCTGAAACACAAAATTCACTGCAGAGGGGCGGTCTTCTTTCCGAAAAGCACGTAGTCCTTTGATGGGTGTACTAAAATCTTGATGTACCAAGTAGGTAAGACCTTTAGGAATCTTGATACCCGTAACTTGCTCACGCCGAGCATCCACCCAACCCATGATATACATATCAGCCACTGCCAGCGAGTCATAATGACCTTCATAAGCTGCTAATTTGGCAGGTTGATGATGCGCCACGCCATCGGCAGAGCGATGTCCCGTAAAAAGTTGTAACAATGCCGAAACGGTAGCAATACTAAGCCCAATTTTAAAACCCATTTGTGCTATTTCTAAGTGTCTCTTTCGCAACAGATAATACGCATTGACGCTCATTACCAAGAACGACCCCGCCAAAAAAGAGCCAATAAGCACATGCGAAAGCCTGTCCATACTCGATGGATTAAACACCATTTCCCAAAAGTCAGTAATAACCGCACGGGCGTGCATACCTTGGCCTTCGATTCGGAAACCCGCTGGTGTTTGTTGCCACGAGTTTGCCACCACAATCCAAATAGCCGAAAACATTGAGCCTAATGCCACCATCACCGTTGAAAAAAAGTGTACACTCGGACTAACCCGATTCCAACCAAACAAAAGCACTCCTAAAAAACCAGACTCTAAGGCAAAGGCAAAGATGCCTTCAGCAGCGAGTGCACTACCAAAAATATCCCCCACATAGCGAGAATAAACGGCCCAGTTGGTACCAAATTCAAATTCCATCACAATTCCTGTAGCCACGCCTATCCCAAAAATCAGGGCAAAGATTTCAATCCAAAATCGGGTCATTTGTGCGTAGAGCGGATTGCGTGTACGTAGATACATAGCTTCCATCGCTATTAGGTTTAGCCCTAAACCGATACTAAGGGGCGGATAGATATAATGAAAGGCTGCCGTAAAGGCAAACTGGATTCGAGATAATAAGGTAACGTCCATAATACATGCTGAGAGGTAGTTAGTAAAATTAGTAAATCAACTGAATCTTTAGTGTAACTTCACAAACAAAAAGGGCATCAACGTAGATGCCCTTTCGGTAATGTGTTAAATGTTCTTTTTAGCCAAGTAAAAATCCATCATTTCGTAGCCACTGCTGAGTCTTTCTTCTAACGCCTCTAAGGTTTTCGGTGGAGGTATAATCACTTTATCGCCAGGTTGCCAGTTGAGCGGAAGGGCAATTTTGTGTTCGTCAACTGTCTGAAGCGCTATCAGCGAGCGTTTGATTTCTTCCATGTTGCGCCCTACACTGAGAGGATAATACATGATCAAACGAATTTTACCTGTTGGATCTACAAAAAACACTGCCCGAACTGCCGCCGTTTCGCTTTCGCCTGGCTGAAGCATTCCCCATCGTTTAGAAACGCTCATGTCAAGATCGGCCACAATCGGAAATTTAAATAATACCCCAGTATTGCGGCGCACGTTGTCAACCCATGCAATATGCGAATGAATGCTGTCAATACTTAGTCCCAGTAATTTACAGTTATGCTTTTCAAAAAAATTGTCTTGTTCCACCGCAAACCCACTCATTTCGGTAGTACACACGGGGGTAAAATCGGCTGGGTGCGAGAAAAAAACAACCCAATTCCCTTGGTTATAGTCTGAGAATTTAAGTTTACCAGTCGTGGTAATTGCCTCAAAGTCAGGGGCATTATCCCCTATTCGGGGCATCTGATATGGTTGGTCTATCATTTTAATAAATTATTAGATTTGTAACAAAACTACATGGGATTTGACTGAACGACAGTGATAAAAATCACATAACAAAAAAATCACGAGCAATGCTCGTGATTTTTTAATAACCCCTGTCTCCTCTCTCATGGGTGGGTAAGCTACACCTTCCCTAAGCAATACAAACCATGATTTTTCTACTCTATTTTGTATCTCCAATGGATAATTGTTTGATACCTAAAACTATCAACTGCTAAGGTGCTGTTTCGGGATACCCCAATTTATGCAATACCTGCGCCAGTCCTTTTCGTGAGATACTGTTTGTGTGCATTACCCAAACAAGCCCCGTTTCAGGTTTTACTTCTACACTCAATACTCCCGTAAGGTTCAAGAGTTTGGTCTTGAGCGTAGCTGCATTACCTTCGCAAGTAAGGTTTTTCACAACTATTTGGCTGGGTTTCATTGGATGTTAGGCACAAACAGCAGCTTCGTCAAGTATGCAAACAACGTCATTTCCTTTGACTAACCACTCGTTCATTCCTGCCGAATAATTGACTACATTTTTGTACCCAGCCTTGGCCAATATCGAATATCCAATCGAAGCTCTGTCGCCGCCTTGGCAGTGAATCACCACCAATTTATCACGACTTACTTTATCAAGATTGTCGGGGAGGGTTCCGATAAACACATGCTCGGCACCTTCAACGTGGCCGGCGTTATACTCGGTAGTGCCTCGCAGGTCAATGATTTGCACATCATCACGATTGAGGTAGGCTTTGAATTCGTCAATTTCAATAGTATCTACTTGTGCAAGTTTAACACCCAGTTCCTTCACATCCGAAACGTACCCATACACCTTGTCTAAGCCAATACGCATGAGCTTACGGGTGAGGTCTTCTATCTGCTCCTCAGAAGCTACCAGCATAAAAGGTTCTTGATAATTAACAAACCAACCCATCCATGTTGCAAAGGCATTATTTCCTTGAATATTTAAGCTACCCGGTACAAAACCTGTTGCAAAAAGGGCTTTGTTGCGAGTATCAATTAGTTTGATTCCTTGTGCCATGGCTTCTTTCACCTCTTGGGCAGTCAGTTTCTTTTGCTTAGGCACTGAGGTAAGCAGCGGGCGCTCCACCTTGTTGAGGTGTTTCATCATCGCAAAATACTTGGGTGGTTCGGGTTGGTCGGCCAAGAGATAATCTACAAAGCCTTGGGGGTCTTGGTCGTACCGAAAAGCCCAGTTCCGAATCTTTTCGTAGCCTACCGTAGAGCTGGGTACAGCCCCCAGAGCTTTGCCACAAGCCGAGCCAGCACCATGGCCAGGCCACACTTGCACGTAGTCAGGCAAGTCGCTAAACTGCTGAATAGACTGGTACATTTGGCGAGCACCCACATCTTTGGTGCCTTTGATGCCTGCGGCTTTTTCGAGCAAGTCGGGACGGCCAATATCACCTACAAAGACGAAATCACCCGTAAAGAGCATCACTGGAAGCAATGAGGCGGGCTTGTCAGTGAGTAAGAAACTGATGCTTTCGGGCGTATGCCCTGGTGTGTGAATCACCTGCAAGGTCAGGTTCCCAACAGTGATGACATCGCCGTTTTTGAGACCTACGTGGTCAAATTCGTATTGCCATTCCTCACCCCCTTCGTCAGACAGATACATCGTAGCCCCTGTTACGGCGGCTAATTCTCTGGCTCCCGACAAGAAATCGGCGTGGATGTGTGTTTCGGTAATATGGGTAATCCGAAGGCCATTTTGCTTGGCTATTTCAAGGTAGGTGTCAATGTCTCGCTTAGGGTCTATTACAATGGACTCGCCTGTTTTTTGACATCCTACCAAATAGCTTGCCTGCGCTAAAGTTTTGTCATAAATGTGTTGAAAGAACATAATAGTGAATTTTTTGAGTTGACGATTATGATGCAAACTTAGCTTCGTCGTTAAAGCCAGTCTGTGACTTTTATTACAGAAAACCTTGTTTTTGTACTATTTGAAAAGAATTTCTTTGGCAATGATGTAAACACCCATTACCAACACAAACCAGCCGAAGATTTTTTTGAGTTTTTCGCCTTCAATGTATTTTGACAGATACCCTCCAACGAATATCCCAATTACCGAAAGGGTGGTAAATTCCAAAAGAAAGCGCCAGTCCACGGCCAGATTACTTAAATCGCCCACAAAACCAATCAGGGACTTTGCTGCAATAATCAATAACGATGTACCCACGGCCATTTTCATGGGTAGCCGAGCTAACATCACCAACGCTGGGATGATTAAAAAGCCCCCTCCTGCTCCTACAATGCCTGTGAGTATGCCTACTACGCCTCCTTCGAGGGCAATGATGGGGTAGTTAAACTTCAACTCTTTGCTGTCGGCTTCGGTAGTTTTACTTTTGCCTCTAATCATCGAAAACGAAGCCGTCAGCATCACCAAAGCAAAAAATACCATGATGGCGATGTTTTTGGTCACTTCAAAATTCCCGATGGTAAACAAGGAGTTAGGAATGGCAGGCACCAAGTATTTACGAGTAAAATACACCGCTATAAACGATGGTATAGCAAACACAACAGCCGCTCGGTAGTTGACCAAGTGCTGCCGCATGTAGTTGACAGAGCCAACTAGCGAGGTAGTACCTACTACAAAGAGTGAATAAGCCGTAGAAATAACGGGGTTGATGCCCAGTAGATATACTAATACAGGTAAGGTAAGAATGCTTCCGCCGCCGCCTATTAAGCCTAAGCTAACGCCTATCAAAATAGAAGCCGAGAAACCCAAGAACTCAGTGGTATTCATAATGCAACAAGTTGAAATGATGTTGCGAAAGTAGATACACACCAAGGGGCGATTCAGTGATAATTGTCACATAGGGTATAATTTTCTTACAAACTTGACTAATAACAAAATCGCCGTGGGGTTTGCCACGGCGATTTTGTGTGAGTGCATATCAAAAAGTTTTTAGTTGCGGCGGCCACCCAAGAGGCGTAGCAAAAACAAAAACAAGTTAATGAAGTCAAGGTACAGCGTAAGTGCTCCCAAGATGGCTTCTTTGCGGTCTTCGTCGGTGCCTTCGTTGCCAATGATGTTCAAGGCTTTGATTTTCTGCGTGTCGTAAGCCGTTAGCCCTACAAATATCAGCACGCCGATGCTACTGATGACCATACCAAAGAGGTTGTTTTGCCAAAAAATGTTCACTACCCCAGCAATAATAACGCCGATTAGCCCCATAAACAGGATGCTTCCCCACGAGCTAAGATCTTTCTTGGTGAAATAGCCATACGCACTCATCACCCCAAACGTTCCGGCAGTAATGAAAAACGTTGACGCAATGGACTCAAACGTATAGGCAATAAAAATGACCGATAGCGTAAGGCCATTAATGAAGGCATAAAAGAAAAACCACATGGTAGCATTGCCTGCCGTCATGCTCTGTAAGCGAGATGTTAACCACCACACCACAGCGATTTCGCCAAACAGCAAGGCATAGAAAAACAGTCGGTTTTCGAGAATCGTCACGATAAGAGAGGGTGTGGAGGCCACAAAAAACGCCGTGAAGCCCGTCAGCACCAGTGCAGCGGCCATCCAGCCATACACTTTACTCATAAAACTCGCCTGTTCAGCCTGAATCTGCTCGGCACTCAGCATGTTGAATTGGTTATTTTCCATTGATTTAGTGATTTTTAAGGATTCACATAGAGAGCGCACGCCATTGACGCTCCTTCGTCACAATGATAACAAAAAGATAGTTCATAGCAAGCATTCCGACTAAATCACTTACTTTGTGGCTACTATTTTATCCAATTCGTTACTCCATGAAACTGCATCTTGACCTCGATGTTTTTGAGAAGACAGGCAACAAGAAATTCTCCATTGCCAAAGCCCATACAAAGGTGGACGACCTCTACCAAGACAAAGACGAATACGACAGCCTGCTGGCGGAATTTCGGCAGGAGATGGATGAGCTGCAAAGCATGATGTACGCCCACAATCGGTACGGGTTGTTGATTGTGTTTCAGGCAATGGATGCGGCGGGCAAAGACGGTACCATCAAGCATGTTTTGTCGGGGGTGAATCCTGCGGGCGTGAAGGTGCAGTCGTTCAAACGACCTTCTGATACCGAGCTCAACCACGATTTTCTCTGGCGCACCACGCAGCACCTGCCCGAACGGGGCAGCATGACCATTTTTAATCGTAGCTATTACGAAGAAGTGCTGGTTGTGAAAGTTCATCCCGAAATTCTGACCAACGTGCAACGCCTCCCTGCCGAACTCACTCAAAACGTGGACAAGGTTTGGAAACAACGCTACGAAGACATCGTAAACATGGAGCATTACTTGCACCGCAATGGCATTCGTATCTTGAAGTTTTTCTTGCATGTTTCTAAAAAAGAACAAGGCCAACGCCTGATTGAGCGCATCGAAGACCCTACCAAAAACTGGAAGTTTGAAGAAGCTGACATCAAAGAGCGTGAGCGCTGGGACGATTACCAACAAGCCTACGAAGACTGTATCAATGCCACCGCCACCGAATTGGCACCGTGGTACGTCATCCCAGCTGACGACAAGAAGAACATGCGCCTGATTATCAGCCAAATCATTGTCAAAAAACTCAAAGAATTGGATATGAGTTTTCCTGAAACCGATGCCAAACGTCACGCCGAATTGCAACGACTCATTGGCATTATCAAAAAGCAAGACAGTGCGTAGGTATTGATACTACTTTTTTCCCGAAAACCACCCTCTAATCAATCGTTGAGCCGGTTTTTCGACTGTATATGTCATCACAATGGCCAAGGCAAACCCCACCATCATACCCAGCAAGGTGGCGGGCAAGCGCCCCACACCAGCTTGCTTGAGCGATCGAATCAGCAACAAGCCCACTGTTTGATGAACCAAATACAAACTGTACGAAATGCCCCCCAGCAACACAAAAAAGCGGTGTTCCATGAAGCCTAAGCGATTGTACAGCAGCAAATAGAACAATCCAAAATAGACTACTACACACGCAAAATGCCAGTTGGCAGTGATAAAGCCCATCGCCGCCCCGCCACCAAAATGCAGCGGATAAACCAAAGCCAAACAAATCATCAACAAGCCATGCAGGTACCCGTGAGGGCTTGAGAATTTGAGTTGGTAAAACAAAATACCAGCAAAAAACAGATTGAAATGCCCTAACAGTGGAAACTGCGCATGAAGGCGAGGATACAGCGTAGGGTCTTGCTGATTGAGCCATAGAATGCCTCCTATGATGATAAAATAGCCAATGCCCACCCCGATAATCCAACGGAGGTTGATGAGCCACACCAGCAACATAAGTGCATAAAACAGGAGCTCTACCACCAGCGTCCAATAGGTCCCTTCGATGTTTGGATAACCCAAAAAGTACTGAATCATGGTCAGGTTAGCCAGAAAAGTGGGCCAACTAAGTAGCTGATTTTTCTCGTCAAACACCCAGATAAAGAGTAATGTTATCAGGATGGCCGCCCAGTAGGCCGGATACAGCCGAGCGAATCGGGAAATCACAAAATCTTTCCAAGTTTTGGCGTGTTGGAGCGTCATAAAAATCACAAAACCACTGATAATGAAGAACAAATCAACACCCGTCACGCCCAAAATCAACCCGTATGCAAAGTGGTTGTGATTGGCCATCGACACCAAATGAAACAACACGACCGCCACTGCCGCCACTCCCCGAAGCCCATCTAAAGCTGTAATTCGATTTTGTTTTTGCTTATCCATTGCTCCTCGTTAGCCTTTAGCTTGGCAAGATATGGAGTTTGTACCGAATTTTTCGCAGCTATAAATTGTCTTTTTTGAGGAGGTTATTGGAATTGATAATCTGTTTCTTCAATTTTGTTTCACCAAATCAATCTTCGAGTTAACGTCTTCTATCATAAAACTTATGCTATGCTGCACTCTGCAACTGCTTTTTTCAACGGATTGATTGGATGAGTACTGTTTTGTCTGGTCACTACAAATAACTTTACTAATACATGAGGTCAATTTTTATTACCGCTATTTCGCAAATTCTATGTGTGTTGTTAGTAGCAACAAGCTCTTTGCAAGCCCAAACTCACCCTGACATTGCCCCACTTACCGCTATTTATAATGCCACAGGAGGCCCAAATTGGACTAACAAAACCAATTGGCTCAGTGACAATAACCCTTGTGGGTGGTATGGAATTGCGTGTAATTCTAATCGGGTCACTAAAATAGATTTAAGGGAAAATAATGTAATAGGTGTCCTACCTATTGAGATAGGCAATCTGACCAACTTGCAAACATTATGGTTAAGTACTAATCAACTCAGTGGAAGTATTCCTTCACAAATAGGAAACCTAAGTAATTTACTTAGTCTTGCACTGGATAATAATAACCTTAGTGGAAGTATTCCTACTCAACTCGGAAAACTCAATAAGTTAGAGAGACTTGTTTTGGGCAATAATCAACTTACTGGAAAAATACCAACGGGACTTGGGAATCTAACCAATTTAAAAAGTTTAATACTCCAATTTAATCAACTTAGCGGTACAATTCCCCTTCAGTTAGGAAATTTGAGTAATGTAGAAAGTTTATGGTTGAATCATAATCAACTTACAGGAAGTATTCCTTCTGAACTTTCATATTTAACTACGGTTAAGACCTTCTTTTTAGATAATAATAAATTAAGTGGTGAGATTCCAATACAATTGGGTAATTTAAAATCAGTTCAGTTTTTGAATTTACATGACAACCAACTTACTGGAAATATTCCAACACAATTAGGCAGTTTGTCCACCTTAATTACATTGCAATTACATAATAATCAACTAAGCGGGAGTATTCCCTCGCAATTAAGCAATTTACTTCAACTCCAATCTTTGCTTTTAAAATACAACAACTTAAGTGGATGTATTCCAGCCTCCTTTTCTGCATTATGTAACAGAAATGTACATGTAGAATTAAATGGTAATGCTGGCTTACCAAGTGGTGGCTCTGAAGAAGCATGGTCTGCCTTCTGCGCCACAGGTGCAGGCAGCAGCTTTACAGCCGTTGCTAGCACCTCTACTCCTACTGTATGCGTAGGTACTACAATCAGTCTAAGCGTTACTGGTGGCACCTCTTATGCGTGGGGCGGTCCTAATGGATTTACTTCCTCCGCAAAAAATCCAAGCTTTACGGCAACTTCTATAGCCCAAGGTGGCATGTATACAGTAACGGCCAACAACGGAGGTGGAGCCTGCTCGGCTACTGCAACCGTGAGTGTATCCATCAAAGCATATCCTGCTATTACAACTCAAAGCAATAGTCCTGTTTGTGCAGGTTTTCCTGTCAACTTATCTGCTATTACCAACGATACCAAACTAACCTATCAATGGTCTAAAGACGGTGGTGGGTTTTCATCAACCGTTAAAAACCCTATTATTGCTAATGCTACTACTGCCAATGCTGGTGCTTATATATTGGTGGTTACAGGTTCTAATGGTTGTACCATTAGCTCGTCTGTATCAGTCATAGTAAATGCTACTCCAACGGTTAGTGTTAGTCCCAGTGGCTCTGTTTTTATCTGTGGCTCTTCGCCTGTGCAACTGACCGCCAATGCTACGGCAGGGGTTTCGTTTCAATGGTTCAGAGGCACTACGGCTGTGGGCACAGGAGCGACCTACGATGCAACACAAACTGGCACCTACAAATGTGAAGTTGCTATTAATGGAAACTGTAAAGTTGCTTCTAACAGCACTACTATCACCTTCAATAGCGTTCCTAATGCAGTGGCTTCTAATGCAGTAACAGCCAAAAGCCTAAGTCTAAGTGTTACCCCCAACAGTATGTTGTATAAATGGGCAGGTCCAAACGGATTTTCAACTACTGTCCAAAAACCTAAAATTGCTAATCCGACAGTGGTTAATAGTGGTATTTATTCTGTTACGGTGAGTTCAACCAGTTCTTGTACAGCTTCGGCTACCACAAACGTTATCATCAGCAACTCTGCCAGAATGGTAACGGAAGAAGATACTGAACTCGATGACATCCATCTAATTGTATCGCCTAACCCAACCACTGGCAAAAGTGTGGTAGAAGTCTCGCTTAATCAAGCTGCTCAGATTCATCTTACCATGAGTGATGGAATGGGCAAAAGTCTAAACTCTTGGGAGTCTGACGGAGTGGTCAAACGAATGGTTGTAGAGATAGATCTGACCCATCACCGACCAGGTCTGTATCTAATTTTAGCAGAAACTAATCAAGGACGCACTACAAAGAAGCTCTGGAAACAATAGTTAGAAAGCAATAACCTGTTTTGTTTTACCCACGCTTTCGCTCTCGCTGAGGCGTGGGTATCTTTTTCTACTTCATCTAAAAACCTATCATCCTACTCATGCAGTAGGGAATAATGCCTATATTTGCGGGGCGTTGGTTCACAGCGTACACTATTTTACAACTGATAAGGTCTGGGCAGTGCTCATCTAACAACACTGCGCTAAGGACTTAGGACTGAATTCGATGAAAGTATTAAAATTTGGCGGTACATCGGTAGGCTCCATCGAGAGCATCAAGCAAGTCATTGAAATCATCAAAGACAATCTCAGCAAGGGCGAGCAAATCGCTGTGGTTTTTTCGGCAATGGGTGGGTTTACCAACCAACTCATCGAAATGGGCCAACGTGCCGCCCGCAAAGACGACTCTTATACCGAACTCATCAAAAAAGCGGAAAACCGACACTTTGAGGTCATCAATACGCTCATTCAGCCGCAGTATCGGGGGCGAGTGTTAGCCAACGTTCGGGTGATTTTCAATGAGTTAGAAGACCTCCTCAAGGGCGTTACGTACATCCAAGAGGTATCGCCTCGCACCTCCGACCTCATCGTGAGCTTCGGCGAGCGCCTTTCTACCATGATGATTTACGAGATTGTGGCTTCGCAAGGCATCAAAGCCGAATACCTCGACGCTCGTAAGGTAGTCAAGACCGACTCTAACTTCACCCACGCCGAGGTCAACTTTGCCGTGACCAATCGCCTCATTCAGGAGCATTTTGCTGGCAACGACGCCCTCCAACTCATCACGGGCTTCATCGGCTCCAACGAAGAGGGCGTTACGACTACACTCGGTCGGGGTGGGTCAGACTACACAGGCTCTATCTTTGGGGCGGCGCTCAACGCCGACGTCATCGAAATCTGGACCGACGTGGACGGCAT
Organism: Spirosomataceae bacterium; assembly: GCA_046329195.1. Classification (GTDB taxonomy): domain Bacteria; phylum Bacteroidota; class Bacteroidia; order Cytophagales; family Spirosomataceae; genus JAXLVB01. The sequence goes on from JAXLVB010000003.1 coordinate 554,690, forward strand.
GATGACCACCGACCCTCGAAAGGTCAAGAATGCCTTCACAATACCGACCATCACCTACGCCGAAGCGATGGAATTGACGCACTTCGGTGCAAAGGTGATCTATCCGCCGTCGTTGCAGCCTGCGTTTGCGCAAAATATCCCCATCAAAGTACTCAACACGTTCAATCCTGCGTTTGAGGGCACGGTGGTGAGCCGCACGGCACAGCCAAGTCCTTACACCATCACCGGCATTAGCTCGATTGACAAGCTGGCCTTGGTCAATGTGCAAGGTTCAGGCATGGTGGGCGTAGCTGGGGTGTCGGGGCGCTTGTTTTCGGCTCTGGCCAAAAACAAAATCTCAGTGATTCTGATTTCGCAGGCATCGTCAGAGCACTCCATTTGTTTTGCCATTGACCCTAAATTTACGGAGCAAGCCAAGGCCGTTATTGAAGAAGAGTTTGCCAAAGAACTCGACAATGGCTACTTAGAAGGCATCGACATCAACACCAACGTGGCCGTCATCGCTATTGTGGGCGAGGGGATGCGCCACAGCACGGGGGTATCGGGCAAATTATTCTCAGTATTAGGCAAAAACGGTATCAATATTGTAGCCACAGCGCAGGGCAGTTCAGAGCTCAATATCTCGGTAGTGATCGAGCAAAAAGACCTTTCTAAAGCCCTCAACGTCATACACGACAGCTTCTTTGCCGACCAAGTCAAAACCCTCAATTTGTTCTTGGTAGGTACGGGTCTAATCGGTAAAGCACTGCTAGAGCAACTCGAAGGCCAAGAGCATTTCTTGCGCAAGTATCGAGGCTTACGGATTCGCTTGGTGGGTGTCATGAACACCAAGAAAATGCTCGTTGATGACGGTGGAATTGATAAAGAAAAATGGCAAACCCGCCTTGCGGATAGTGAAAAAACCTCTGACTTAGAGACGTTTGTCAACGAAATCAAAGCGCTCAACTTACCCAACAGTGTGTTTGTGGACTGCACGGCCAACAAAGACATCGTGAAGTATTACGAACCGTTGTTTGAGGCGAGTGTGTCGGTGGTAACACCCAACAAAACGGCCAACGCCGCCCCTTATGAAGAATACGCTCGGCGCCACCGTTTGGCACTCAAAAAAGGCGTGAAATTTTTGTACGAAACCAACGTTGGCGCAGGCTTGCCCGTTATTAATACACTGCAAGGACTCACCGCCTCGGGCGACCGTTTTTTGAAGATTGAAGGGGTTTTTTCGGGAACACTTTCGTATATTTTTAATAATTTTCGGAAAGGTGTACGCTTCGCCGACATCGTGCGGGAGGCCAAAGCCAAGGGCTATACCGAGCCTGACCCTCGAGAAGACCTAAGCGGGCAAGACGTGGCTCGCAAAATCTTGATTTTGGCCCGAGAAATTGGTCTGAAACTCGATTGGGAAGACATCAAAATTCACCAGCTTTTGCCCGATAACTGCCAAAACGCACCGACCGTCGAGGCGTTTTTTGAAGAAATGGAGAAGTCCAACGATTTCTTCGAGCAAATGGCCGAAGCTGCCGAATCGAAAGGCGAAAAGCTACGATTTGTGGCTACGCTCGAAAACGGCAAAATCAACATCGGTATCAAAACTGTAGGTCCAAGCCACCCGCTCTATCCTATGGAAGGTGCCGACAACGTGATTGCCTTCACAACCAAGCGCTACCACGACCGACCGCTCGTTATCAAAGGACCAGGAGCCGGAGCTGAGGTGACGGCCAGTGGGGTGTTTGCTGATATTGTGAGTATTGGGTCTTATTTGGCTTAAATTTTAAGTCCAAGAAGTCAAGAGAGTCGAGGAAGTCAAGAGAGTCGAGATAGTGAAGGTTCGAAGAATTTGAATGGTTATGCACTTTCATTTTGTTTCTTGAGTTTTAACTAATTTACTCTTATTTTTGACTGCTTTACCCACTTGACTTTATATGAAAATTACTCGCTTTGAAGACATTATTGCTTGGCAAAAAGCACAAGATTTAGCCGTAGAAATTTACAAATACTTCGGTGACTTACGAGATTGGGGATTTAGAGATCAAATTACTAAAGCGGTTGTTTCAGTATCAAACAATATTGCAGAGGGGTTTGAGCGAGGGAGTGATGCAGAGTTTATTAGATTTCTGAATTTCTCTCGTACCTCCAACAATGAAGTCAAATCAATGACTTATTTAGCGGCCCGATTAGGTTACATTAATGAAGAAACAACACAACAACTGTTAAAGCAAATAAACGAGGTTTCAAGGCTGATTTATGCATTTATACAATCCATAAAATAGCTACAAAGTTGAACCAAGAAAGTCAGTGAGGTTTGAATAGACCCTTGATAACTCAGGCTGTATCAATTTACAGAGTTGATTCATTTCCAAGCTACAAAAGAATGAAATCGCTTTAGATAGATTTAAAGCTTTTGAATTCTTGACTACTCTTGACTTTTTCGACTCCCTTGACTCTCTCGACAACGACTATGGACTCCATCAAAATCTTTGCCCCGGCCACTGTTGCCAATGTAGCTTGTGGGTTCGACATATTTGGCTTTGCGGTAGGTAGCCCCGGCGACGAGGTTATCCTGCGCAAAAAAGATACGCCCGGCGTAGAAATTACCCACATTGAGGGCGACGAAGGCCGCCTAACCCGTGACCCCCACAAAAACACAGCGAGTATTTCTATTTTGGCATATCTACGCCATATTGGTGCTGAGCAGCAAGGTGTTAGTGTAGAGCTCTACAAAAAAATGCCTCTGGGTAGTGGATTGGGTTCGTCAGCGGCCAGTACGGTGGCGGGTGTTTTTGCTATCAACGAGTTGATGGGTTGTCCTTTAGCGCAAAAAGACCTCCTGCCCTTTGCGATGGAAGGCGAGCGCTTTGCGTCGGGCACACCTCATGCCGACAACGTGGCACCGTCGCTACTTGGGGGTTTCGTGGCAATTCGGAGCTATAACCCACTCGATGTCATTAAATTACCAACGCCTTCTGAACTGGTAGCGAGTATCGTGCATCCGCACATTGAAGTCAATACCCGTGACGCTCGCAATATTTTGAGAAAAGAAACTTCGCTGAAAAGTACCATCACACAGATGGGCAACGTGGCGGGCTTGGTAGCAGGAATGATTATGTCAGACTATGACCTCATTAGCCGTTCGCTGGTTGATGTGATTATCGAGCCGGTACGAGCCATCTTGATTCCAGGCTTCGACGACGTCAAGGAAGCGGCCCTCGAAGCCGGAGCACTGGGCTGTAGTATCTCGGGAGCCGGGCCGTCTATTTTTGCCCTGAGCAGGGGTGTCGAAACTGCCGAAAAAGTAGGACATGCCATGCAAGAAGCTTTCCGAAAGGTAAACATCGCCAGTACGATATACGTATCGCCTGTGAATCAAAACGGGCCAATTGTGTTAGGATAAACGAGAAACTCGACTTGCTCACAAGTCGAGTTTTTTATTTTAATACAACCGTCTTCCCTGTTTTTGCTGATTTTACGGCAGCATCTAATATTTCCATGGCTACCATATTGATTTTTAAGGATGACAAATCGTCTTCGGATTGAACGGTTCCACGCACCACCGCAGCAAAATAGCTAAAGGGGTCATCCATCGGCGAACTCAGTGGTTTTGACCGTACTTTTTCTTCGACTGCTGTAGTACGTTCGCCTTTCCGAATCCGTAGCTCTGGGTTTCGGTCGGCTATTAGGTAGCCTTCATTGCCATAGATTTCGATGTCTTTGCGGTCGAATGCCCAGTTCCAAGAGGCCTGAATGATGGCTTGTGCTTTGGGATACGTCACGATGATGGTGGCTTCGTCGTCCACCTTCGGGTAAATATCAGGCTTAATCGTCTGGGTAACAGCCGTTACCGACACGGGGCGCTCGCCTTTCATGAGCCAAGTCATCAGGTCGGCACCATAGCAACCAAAATCAATGATAGCTCCCCCACCGTTTTTGACAGGGTCAGTGAGCCAGCCAAAAAACTCATCCGAAACGCCAATTTCCTTGGGTCCACGATGCCCGTCATGGATGACCACCTTGCGGATGTCGCCAATCAGATGCTGCTGGTGTATCATCTCAAAGGCTTGATGATGGCTCGGATACCACGTAGTTTCGTAGTTAGTTAGCAGTTTGATATGATACTGATTAGCCAATACTTCCATTTGTTTGGCGTGGTTTAGGTTCACGGCCAATGGCTTTTCGACCATCACATGAACGCCCTTGGGGGCACATTTCTGAACCGTCTCTAAATGTTCATAAATACTTCTGAAGTCACAAACGGCGTCGGGTTTAGCCTTAGCAATGAGTTCATCAAGGCTTGAAAACCATAGTTTTTCGGGTAGCTTATACTGTTTCAATAGCCTCATGGCTAAGGTTTTGTCCGGCTCCGCAAATCCTACTACCTCTACCCCTTGCCGATTGGGGTTGTTCAAGATTTGTCGGACGTGGTCATGGGTCATGCCTACAATGCCCATGCGTACGGGCTGGGCAACACTTAGCACTGAAAATAGCCAACATCCTAAAAAAATGTTAAAATGTAGTTTCATAAGACCTTGCCAATTAATAATTGGTATTTTAGGCACGTAATTGTTATTTTCCAAGTATCAACATACTTTATCGCATCAAAGCTATTTCAAAATCAGGGCTTTTCATCAGCCCAAATTCGCTATTGTTTTGATGTAATGTATCATTCTTTGCCATGAAAAAATATCCTTGGTTGTTTAGCGTACTTTTCCTCGTATGGGTGTCTTGTCAAAAAGATACAGAACCCCAAGTGCTTCTTACGCCCACCCAAACGGCCATTGCCTATTCTATCAATAGCAATGTGGGAGGGTATTTGGAAGCATTGCCAACCAGTTATACTGCCGGTACAGAAAAATACCCGTTGTTTTTGTTCTTGCACGGGGCTGGCGAAGTCGGGAATGGTACTACTGACATTGCAAAGGTTGAAAGCAATGGCCCACCAGCCTTACTCAAAAAACAACTGTTTCCGTCGTCGTTTACCGTCAATGGAAAAACGTACTCGTTTATTGTGATTTCACCCCAATTTAGAAGTTGGCCCACTACGACCGACATTCAAGCAGTATTAGACCATGTGCTTACCAAATACCGGGTGGACGTTTCTCGCATTTATGTATGTGGCTTGAGCATGGGTGGAGGTCTCACATGGGACTACGCTGCCACTTACCCCAATCGTTTGGCAGCCATTGTGCCTATTTGTGGCGCTACTTCTCCCCTTTTGCCTAAAGCTCAAAGTATTGCACAGGGCAAATTACCCGTTTGGGCATTTCATAATCAAGACGATTCGGTAGTACCTGTCTCGAACACCACCGAATTTGTGGCCAAAATCAACAGCCAAAACCCAAGCGTTGCCGCCCGAATGACCATTTGGCCTACAGGCGACCACGATGCTTGGACCAAAGCGACCAATCCTTCGTACAAAGAAAATGGCCTCAACATCTACGAATGGTGCCTGCAATACCAGCGGTGAGTTGGCTTTAAAGAAGGAGTAAAAGGTACTCACTTCCTGATTTATCACTTTAACTGACACATTTACCGCACTGACTTCTTCAGATTTGGGCAGGATGATGAGCAACCTCAACTTTGGGGTGTTCAATTTCATTAACCCCCAATAGTTACCATGAAAAAGTCAGTTGTTGCCCTGTTATTGGCTATTGCCAGTTTGTCCATTGCCCAAGCTCAATCAACCCTACCTACCACGGTCGCTGGGATACCTCCCCGTATCAACGTGCAAGCACAAGTCGAAGGAAGTACGCTTGTGGTTACGTTTACCGACTCCTGGGGAGTATCGCACGTGGTTACTCAATCAGTAGCTGGTACCCTCAATCGTACGTATGGCATTTTGTTTAGTTACCGAGGATTGGATGGCTCAATGCGAGTCGCCAAAGTGATGGTCAACGTTACGTTTGGGCTGTCTGGTTATGTTTGTAGTTGCTGGATTGCGGAGTAGGACCTATCGCAAAAATATGGTCAAGGCTCCTATGAGTGTCAAAACGAGGACAACCTTGCGGTAACTATCGTCTTGAATAGCCGCCACGAGTTTGATACCCACAAAAAAGCCAAGGATTAAAGCAGGAAGGAGCCATAAATCTATTTGAAGTGTGTCGAGCGTAATGTTTTGCCAAACCCAAATCTGAAAGGGCATTTTGAAGAGATTTATCACTAAAAATAGCCACGCCGCCGTACCGATAAAATCGTTTTTGGACATGCGAAGCGACAAGAAATAGATGCTCGAAAACGCCCCTGCCAAGTTGCCCAACATAGTAGTAATACCCGTGACAAGCCCCATCGAGACGGCAAAAAACCGATTGGTGGGGATTTGCACCGACTTACGGTATTCGAGCCATACCATGATGAGCACCGTCAGGAAAATGATAAACGCCATGATTTTTTTGAAGAGGGCTTCGTCCATTAAGTTACCGATATAAACCCCCATCAAAATTCCCAGCGCAATCCACGGACTAAGCCGCCAAAAATGCGACCATTGGGCATGACGATTGTAATAAATCACCGCTAAAATATCGGCTGCACAGAGCAATGGCAATACCACACCAGTGGAAGCTTTGCCACCAAATACTAAGGCCATGATGGTTACGTTGAGTAACTCAACGCCTTTTAGCCCTGCTTTGGCCAAACCAATGATAAAAGAGCCTAACAAAATCAGCCCCCACAACTCCACTGAAAACTGCTGCATAGTGATTGTTACCACATAGGAATTATAGCGTTTCTCACAGTAAAACATAGCACATTATTCAACCCCTTTTACCTGCATTTGGAGGGTATAAACCGCATCAGTAGCGGTGATGAACAACGTCCGACGGTCTTTTCCGCCAAAGCAAACATTGGCCGTCCAGCGAGACGGAACGGAAATGTTACCAATTTTGGTACCGCTTGCATCAAAAACCGTAACGCCTCGACCTGTCAGGTAAAGGTTGCCTTCGTTGTCTAAGGTAATGCCGTCTGAGCCTAAAGGAGCAAACAGTTGCTTATTTGACAAGGTGCCGTCGGCATTGATTTGGTACTTGTAGGTTTTGTTGGCTCGGATGTCGGCTACAAATAGGTATTTACCATCGGGCGTGCCCACAATACCGTTGGGTTGTTGCAACTCACTTTCTACCACGATGGGTTTTGTTGCCCCTTTGGGTAAATAATACACCTTTTGCCCATCCATTTCAGACTGTTTTCGGGTCCAGTAATCTCTGGCATAAAAGGGGTCTGTAAAGAAAATCCCGCCCTTAGCATCAGGCCAGAGGTCGTTGGGGCCATTGAATTTCTTGCCTTCGTAGCCACTGAGCAATACCGTCACTTCTTTGTTAGGGCTAATGGCCAAAATCTCATTTTTCTCATCAGCACACGATAGAATACGGCCTTTTTTGTCCACATACAAGCCATTGGAGCGTCCTGTTTTTTCCATAAACAGCGACAATTTTCCGTCGGTATCGTACTTCCAGATACGGTCGTTAGGCTGGTCGGTGAAATAAATATTGCCTTTTTTGTCAACGGCGGGGCCTTCGGTAAAGCTAAATTGTTTAGAAACCTGTACCAATACAGCCCCAGGTTTTACGGTGCGAACCGAGTCAGCACGTTGGGACAACGAAGGTAAGGCCAATGTTATCAAGAACAGAGCATACGCTAATTTATGGAAGTTCATACGCATAGTAAGTAGGTTTAGATTTGAGCTGCTATTTACGCAATATTTTGCTTGGTTGTGTGAGGGGGAATCGGTCAATGCAATAGACTCGCTCATTATTAATACAAGACACTCTATTTAGCCCTAAAAATCACCATCGTAACAACCTGACTTTGAACAACTTGATACTTGTGCACCGTGATTATTCGCCAAAACTACCTCAATATGCCTTCATTTGGCGAGATATAACTTAAGTAACGCATATTCCATAGACAATTCACCCAACGAACGTAACGGCGTTTCAAGAAAAAATGTAACTTTGATTCTCCTCAACAAACTTTCCTTAACCCATGCAAAAACTCCTGCTCCTTTCGCTGATTAGCTTGGTGTGTAGCTCCTTGTTTGCTCAACCCAAAAACTGGACTCCCCAAGAAATGGTCAAACTCAAACGAGTAAGTAACTCGGTGATTTCGCCCGATGGCCGCTTGGTGGCTTATGTGGTAGCCACGCCCCTGATGGATGGCGAGAAATCAGAGTTTCTTTCCCAAATCTGGGTGGCCGACACGCAAACCAAAACCAACCGCCAGTTTACCTTTGGCGATAAGTCTTGCACCAACCCGAAGTTTTCGCCCGATGGCACGCAACTTAGCTTCGTGTCGTCACGGGGCAAAGACGGCAAACCTCAGCTCTACGTCTTGTCGCTGCTGGGTGGCGAAGCCGAGCAGGTGAGCAATAGCAAAACGGGTGTATCGGCCTACGAATGGGCGCCCGACAGCAAGCGCATTGCTTTTCTGATGACCGACCCACTGACCGACAAAGAAGAAAAAGACCGCAAAGAAAAACGAGATATGGTAGTCTATGACGTTTTTAAGTACAACCACCTTTATACGCTCAGCTTGCAAAAAAATGCAAAAGGCGAGCACCCTGCCAAGCGATTAACGGCTGGTAATTACCAAGTTACAGACTTTGCGTGGTCGCCTGACTCGAAGACCATTGCTTTTGTACAACAGCAAAACCCCACCGCCAACGTAGGCAGTACTCGTGACATCGCCAGCATACCCGCCGACAGCGGGGCTGTAAAAGTACTGGTCACCAACCAAGGTAGCGATGCCCAACCCAGCTACTCGCCCGATGGCAAGTGGCTGGCTTATGTGTCGTCGGGAGCCAACACTAAATGGTCGGGGAGTACGCATGTTTATATCATGCCAGCCAATGGCGGCACGCCGCAACGCTTGGCCAAGACCTTCGATCAGCAGCCCAGTATCGTTCGCTGGACGGCTGACAACAAAGCCCTTTACATTACCGAAGCTCGCAAAACGGCTTCGGGGCTTTATACGCTGCCCATCAGCGGTGGCGAGCCCCAGCAAGTTTCGCTCCGAGAAGGGGTATATGGCAATGTCTCTATCAACGAAAAAGGACAGGCGGCCTTTGTGTATCAAAATCCGTCCACGCCTCCCGATGTGTACGTAGCTCCTATCAACGGCTTCCCTACCATAGAAAAGCTCTCTGCCGTGAATCCAGAATTGGCCAATAAGCCCGTTGCCAAAACAGAGGTGGTTTCGTGGAAATCTAAGGATGGGAAATTTACCGTCGAGGGCCTACTCACCTACCCTACCAATTACGAAAAGGGCAAAAAATATCCGCTGATTCTCAACATTCATGGGGGGCCAGCAGGGGTATTTTCGCAAGGGTACATTGGGGCGGGAGCGGTGTATCCGCTACAAGCCTTTGCCCAGCAGGGGTATTTTGTATTGCGCCCCAATCCACGAGGCAGCATTGGCTACGGCGAAGAATTCCGCTTGGCCAACTACGACGACTGGGGCTACAACGACTACGAAGACCTGATGGCGGGCGTGGACAAAACCATCGAACAAGGCATGGTGCACCCCGACAGCCTCTGCGTAACGGGCTGGAGCTACGGCGGCTTTATGACCTCCATGATTATTACCAAAACCAACCGCTTTAAGGCAGCGATGGTGGGCGCTGGCGTAACCAACTTGATGAGTATGAATGGCACCACCGACATCCCGGGCTTGATTATTGACTCGTTTGGAGGTGATTTCTGGGACCGAATGGAGAGTTATGAGAAACATTCGGCGATGTTTAACATCAAAAACGCCAAAACACCCACCCAAATCATCCACGGTGAGGCCGACGACCGAGTACCCATCTCGCAAGGGCGAGAGCTGTACGTGGCACTCAAACGGCTGGGTGTCAAGACCGAAATGATTGCCTACCCACGCACGCCACACGGCCCGCAAGAGCCTAAGTTTATCGAAGACATCGGCCAGCGAATTATCCAATGGTTCAACAGCAACATGCGCCAACCCAAATCGGCCGCCTCGGCAGTGAGTGGTGGGGAGAAGTAGGTTTATTTTAGACCCGTTTCTGATGAAACGCTGAAGCCCAGTAACGATAATCAGTTAGTAGGTGAAGAAGACTCAACAATTCCGTAAGAAAACGGCTTGTCTATTTCTGTCGAGTTGTTTTCTTGCGGAACTATCAATGCTCAACGTGGACGCCATTGGCGATATAGAAAACCGCCGAAAAGGCATGAAAAAGTTGCGTATATGCAACTTAATATTGGTACATCGCTGTAAAAAAAATTGTTTTCTATCCATAAATACCTTGTTTCGTAATCAGGTTGAATTGCCGCAATTAGTTGCGTAGATGCGGTTGTTCAGCTCAACCAAAAAAGAGCCCCCATTCTTCGATTAAACAAAAGTGGTGAAACAAAAAAATACATACAAATTATTAATAATCAATATTTTATAAACAATATTCAAAAAGAATATCTAAAAAGGTAAAAATACTTAGAGCGTAAAAACAGCTCAACCGAATCAGATTCGATTGAGCGTGTCATCTAAACAACAAAATAATTTTTAATTTATAAAAGGTTGTTAGTCTTAGTTTTTCGGCACTGTCATTTGATATTTAACAGCCGCTTCCAAGATCCGTTTTGTAATTGCCAATTCTTTTTCATCACGTGGCGCATACACCATCATATACGTTTTAATTGGTATTCTGCCTTGACCTGCCAAACCATGCAATTCACCCCAGCCTTTTTCCATCACTTCCTTGGCATCGCTTGGGCTTAAAATCATGTGCATAGAGCCATCAGAAGGATGAATATGTGCCGTTTCGCCATGCGAATACACAATGATTGTGGGATTTCCCGAAGCACTGTCTTTCAAGAAAATTGCAGGACTATTTTTCTCAAAAAAACTCATTTTGTACTCAATTTTGGGCGTAGCCGCCGCCACTTGATTGTCAAAAACGTTTTTTTGTTTCTCTCTCATTTCGGCTGAATTGTGTTGGTCAGCTTGACGGTGTGGTATGGCAAAAGGTGCAATAGCAGGTTTTACACCACTTCTTTTGGGCAAGTTTTTTAAGGTAGAAAGGTCGCCCCGTTGCCCTATTTCGCCTGAAAAACGATTGATGTCTAAGGGGTTTTTCATACCCTTTTCCATCATTTTTAAAGCTCTATACCCTTCTAATGTATTGGGCAAACCGCCGACTCCCAAAGCCACCCAATTTTGAAAATCCTTATATTCCACCTCTGTTAATTGCGATTGAATAAAAGAAATGACTTTTTGCTTTTGTGTACCTAATTTTTCAATCCCCAATTCAACAATATCGCCTTCTTTCAGATACGCACTCGATGCAATGGCAACGCCCGAAGGTGTGCCTGTAACAATGACATCACCAGGCAGTAAAGTCATAAATTGGCTTACTGTGCTTACCAATTGTTTCACATTAAAAATCATGTCGCTGGTATTGGCATCTTGTCGTTTTTGACCATTGACAGTGAGCCAAATTTTCAAATTTTGTGGGTCGCCGACACTTTCTTTTGTCACCAAATAAGGACCCAAAGGGCAAAAACCATCGTGACTTTTACCTTTTGTCCATTGTCCTGTGCGCTCCAATTGAAAATAGCGCTCACTTACGTCATTCACAGTAGCAAAACCCACCACATAATTTAAAGCCTCCTCTTCTGATACGTAAACCGTTTTTTTGCCAATAATAATGGCTAATTCGGCTTCATAATCCAATTTTGTAGAGCCTTTTGGCGTGGGAATATTATCGTTTGCGCCCGAAAGTGAAGTCGTAGATTTTAAAAACAAAACAGGTTCTTTCGGAATAGGCTGTTTAGATTCGGCAGCATGTGCAGCGTAGTTTAAACCAATCCCCACTATTTTAGAAGGACGGGCAACACAGGAAGCGTAACGCTCGGTAGTCGCTACTTTGGGGCATTTTGTAGCGTTTTGAATGAGCCAAGTTTGAAGGCGTTTGACCCCCTCAGTATCAAAGAATTTTTCGTTGTAATCTTCTCCAAACGCCGACACATCAAGACGTGTGCCATCAGGATATTCGACAGCAGGTTTTTCATTTTGCGTTACGCCAAAACGAAATAATTTGATAGCGGTATGGTCGAGTGTTTGCGCTATCAATGTTTCTGAAAAGGCAATTAGAAATAAGAGGAATGTTTTTTTCATTGCATTAAAAATCATGTAGTTATAAAAATAAACAAGTCGAAAATGACACACAAATTTATAACAGTTATAAACCAATGAGTTTACACTATTTACAGGAATGATAATACTATTTACAGATTAAGCCGATTGCGGAACTCGGAAGGCGTGCAGTAAGCGTGTTTTTTAAAAAAGCGATTGAAATACTGAGGCGTATCGAAACCCAAACGGTAGGCGATTTCAGACACTTGTAAAGGCGTGTGAATAAGGTAAGATTTGGCTTCTAAAATCAATTTTTCTTGAACAAAAGACGAGGTAGTTTTACCCGTTAATTTTTTAATAACATCATTCAAATAATTGGCGTTGATATGCAGTTGCTCGGCGATGTCGGATACTGAGGGGGTCGTTTTTTGATGCTCTAATTCCGCTAATTCTTGAATTTTTAGGTCTAAAACATGGCGAAAACGGTTAAAAATAGCTTTATTCGTTTTCGTTTCGGCAGAAAGGTTGAGGGTTTGACGCACATAAATTCGTTTTATTTTATGCAAATAAACGTGCAGTATCTTTCTTAAAAAATCCAATTTATCAGAGGCTTGACTACCCATTTCTTTCAATAATTCTTGCTCACAATAACGCAAATCTTCCGCATCGTGTGAACTTAAATTCAATACAGGTTCAGACTCGAAGTTAAAAAATGGATAGTCTTGGTCAAAATGTTGATGCGTTCTATCCAAACCTGCAAAATTAGAGGTAAAATAAACAACTGTTCCATACAAACGTCCGCCACGCACCCACGATTCCAATTTAGTCGGATAACTGAAACACAGACAATTTTGGGTTACAGCGTGTTCTTTATCCGCATTTTTGAAATATAAATCAGCGTTTTCAAAATGAATAATCCTAAAAAAATTAGACCGATACAAAGGCATTTCTAATAATTTATCATCAGGCTGGTCTTCCAAACGCATACACATAATGTCCGAATGAAGCGGTTTGCCAATACCATAGACTTTAAAAAAATCGGTAATGGTTTCCATCAAAGGAATATGTGTGGTTTGATTTTTCATAGAGCAAAAGTAAGAAGTCCCTTCTATTCTTTATAAATATAAGTCATTCAAGGTTAAAAATACCGAGGGGGTATCTATACCATATTTTGAAAAGACAAAATTAGGTTTTGACAAAAAAGAAAAAAGAATGGTATGCACTGAACAAAGCACGGCCGCAAACCGTTGGCAAGCAAGCATAGTAAGAAAACCCCAAAATGAACTAAGCAACTAAAAGCAAAGTTAGATTAGAAAACAATCGGACTAAAAAATAGAACTCAAACAAGAAATAGTACAAATTGTGGACAAGTTGCCCAACGAAGTATTGAGCGAACTTCTGCAATATCTTCGCCAAGTAGAAAAAACTACCTCAGAGAAAATGCGACTTTCGCTTAACCTCAATACCATTTTGAAAGAAGACCGAGAATTACTTGAAAAATTGGCGAAATGATAGACTACCAAGAAGTTCTTGAAATTCATCAAGTTTTAATACATGAGTTTGGGGGTTTGCATAGCATCGGGACAACTTGACTTTCAACAAATTGTAACTTGGATAACAGAACGAGTTACGAGCCGATAAAGCTGCCAGCTTGCCACATAATTGCCCCGCAAAAAGGCAGGCTAATGTGCGTCATTTAGGCTGGTCGGCAATCTGATTTTGTGCTTTCTATCGCAGCGACGAATCGTAAACTTTGTGCATAGGGCAAGGTAACTGCTACTAAGCCCTCCACGTCGCCCATGCCCCCGTTAGGCAAACCCCTCACCAACCGACATCCCTATCCAGGACTCCTCCTCCTACTGAATTTCTAAAGTAAGCCTTGTGGCCTATTCGCCATCATTTCCTCCTTTAAGTAGCCTGGCGCTATTTCTGAGTATTGTCAACTAAGGAGTTACTGGAAATTAGTTACTGGTTGATTAACCTTTGTAATTTGGTGAATATCAGAAGAATACAAACAGAAAAGATTAGCAGTTTAATACAAACTATTTTTACTCACGCACTTATCTGAAAATATTTTTCAAAAAACTGTAAGATTTTTATTGCCCTGCGAATCATTGTTCAGAGATTCTCAAAAACAGGGCAGCCGAAAACTGCAAAGAGTAGGCATAATTTTAAAATAACGTGGCGACGTACCGCTCAGAAGATGAAAAATGTTAATTCAATCATTTCAAAGGTTGTTTTTTGTGTTGCTGTATTTTGTAGTGTAGCCCATTCGTATGCTCAAAGTAAAAACCCAAATGAGCATATAGTTACGTCGAATTTTAATGGCAAATCTTACAAACTAAATGTTTCCCTTCCGAAATCTTATTCAGAGTTCGATACGTTACGTTATCCCGTATTATATGTGTTAGACGGGAAATTCTCTTACCAGTCCTTTAATTCCATCAGGGAAGTGTTGGATTTGGCAAAAGAAATAAAAGATGTAATTATTGTTGCCATAGATGGCGAAGGCACTACTAATGCCGACTGGTTTGCAAGCAGATACGCTGATTTTACCCCATCAAGCCTTCCACAAGCCGACACGCAATGGGCAAAAATGATGAATATCCCCGAAGGAAAATTAAAATCTGGCGGTGCAGCATTATTTTTGAATACTTTACAAAAAGACTTGATACCGTTTGTTGAAAAAAATTACAAAACTACAAGCAAAAAAGGCTTGTCGGGGCATTCGCTTGGTGGATTATTTGCAGGATATTGTCTCGTAAAAAAGCCCGACCTTTTCAACTTTTATGGAATTAATAGCCCTTCTTTTTGGTGGAATAATAGTGAGATGGTAACGATTGAGAATACTTGTGCCGAGCAAAATGCAACCCTTTCGGCCAATGTTTTCTTCTCGGCAGGAGCATTGGAAGGCGACATGATGATTGGCCCGATGACTGCTTTTATGAACGCCCTAAAAAGCCACAATTACAAAGGTCTGCGAATTACTTCTCACATTTTTGAAGACGAAACACACGTTTCGGTAGTGGCAGCTTGCAGTAGCAGAACGCTGAAAGTATTGTTTGGAGCTAATGTCAACTAATTTCAACTGTAACGTGAGGTCGGGACTAAATCCTTTTCAATGGACGGATAATTAACTCTTTTAGGAAGAACATGTTCATAAACGCTTGTTGCAGTATCCTTTCGAGAAGGCGAGTTTGATAACCCAGCCCAGAAATACATATTTGGAATCTCGACCTCACGTAATTTTAAACTAAAATGGACATTAGCCAAAAAAATAAAGAATTTACAAGACTCATAAGAGAAAACAAAGGGATACTCTACAAAATTTGTAATTCTTATTGTGCCGATAAAGACGACAGAGAGGATTTGGCTCAGGAAATTATTTACAACCTGTGGAAATCATTTGACAGTTTTAATACGCATTTCAAATTTTCAACATGGATGTATCGTATCGCCCTGAATGTGGCAATCTCCTTTTACAGGCAAGAAAAGAAATTCAAAAATCATCATGAAATTTCGGAAGGGCTGATGGTTTTTGAAGAAAATAGTGAAGAAGAAACAGAAAATAATCTCACACGTTTACAAGAATTCATCAATGAACTAAAAGAAATAGACAAAGCGATTATTCTACTATATTTAGACGATAAAAGTCATCGTGAAATTGCCGAAATAACGGGTTTTACCGAAGTCAACGTTGCAACAAAAATCAATCGCATTAAAGAAAAATTAAGAACAAGATTTATAAAAAAATAAAAACATTAAAATCATGGAATTGGACGAATTAAAAACAATGTGGCTATCTAATGACCAAAAATTAGAAAAAAGCCTAACGCTTAATGAGCAAAAAATTGAGCAGATTCAGGCTCAAAAAGTAGTGTCAAAACTCAGACCTATGCTCCGCCAGAGGGTAATAGAGTGTGTATTTCATATCGTAGCCATCCTATTATTGGCAGGGTTTTTAATTAAAAATTGGGACGAACCTCCCTATGCCTTTTCCGCCATTGCTTTGTTGGCATTCTATACAACAACGCTTATCAATGCCCTGAAGCAAATCAATTTGATAAAGAATATGGATTTTAATAAGGACTTGGCTACAGCGCAAAGTTCACTGGTGATGCTCCAAACGTATATCATCAATTATGTCAAATTGACTATCTTGTTTATTCCTACCTTTTTGGCGTATCCAACCATTATCACAAAGGTTATTAAAGACTATCATATTCAGTACTTGGCTGATTTTGATATAATCGCAAAATCAAATGGTAACTGGTGGACACTTCAATTTTGGATGTTTATGGTTTTAGTACCACTTGGTGTATGGTTTTATAATGAGGTGAGTTATAAAAACATGGACAAAAAGTGGGTTAAAAATTTCATTCAAAAATCATCAGGAACAAGAATAACAAAAGCATTAGAGTTTTTGAAAGAATTACAGAGGTTGAAGAGAGACGACCTATAAAATTCAGCTCGACGAAAAGGAAGGCATCGCACAGCAGCAGTTTGGCCCAATGGTAGGTTTCGTACAAAATGAAAAGGCAATTCTGCAATTGAACTTTGGTACAAAACTAACCCATTTGTGCTTCGATTTCCTGCCCGAACGCAAAGCCCCGAATCGCCCAGCTCAATTCAACACCAACCAAGAAACTTAGCCTTGCTCTTGTCCAAAATACAAAGAGTTTATTTTTAACTGTTTAACTCATTCATTGCACTCATGAAAAAAGTCAATATCACTCAAAAACTATCGCTTTTCACCGAGCGTAGAAGCCCAAAAATCGTCGGCGAACTGAACGGGCAACATGTCAAATTGGTCAAACTCTTTGGCGAGTTTATTTTTCACAAACACGATAACGAAGACGAAATGTTTATGGTCGTAAAAGGTTGGTTCACTATGGAATTTGAAGACCACACCGTACGGCTAGAAGAAGGCGAGTTTTTGATTGTGCCTCGTGGCGTGGTGCATCGGCCCGTTGCTCCCGAAGAATGTAGTATTATGCTTTTTGAACCCGCCACAACGCTCAATACCGGCGATGTGCAAGACGAAGAATACACCAAGGCAGTGTTGGATTGGATATGACGTACATTAGCCACTAACAACAAGGCGTTACGCCAACCAAAGGATAGGTGCACACGGTAGTGAAAGTCAAAACTCGCCGCCAGATTGCTCATGCCACAACCCACCCACTCTCTCCTAATCAACGTCCAAAAGGTAGCTCTGTTCGTAGTTGAAAAGGGCTGAAAATGCTTTTCGAAGGCCCCTACTTCGAACAATAAGCAATAATCTTAAAAGCACCGCTGCCGGCTTTGCGTTCGCCCATTTCTGTATAGACAGCTACAACCCCGCTTAATTGTTCAATCAAGGTAAGGTTATTCGTCATCTGCTTTTTTAGATTCGTATTGAAGAGTAAGGAATTGGTGTTTTTGTTCAACTGCTGATTGACTTCAATCTCCCGGTGTGTCAAGTCGGTGAGTTCAAATACGATTTTCCGAACATACACGTTTCCTTCTCCTACCATCTCCAAGCGGATCGTCTTGTACCAGCCCCTTGTGTTTTTGTCAAGGCGATTGGCTAAGCCACTATCTTTGCCATAATGGTTTGGGTACAGTAGCTCAAGCGTAGCAGTTTGTGGTGAATTATCCTCTTGATTGATTGCATTGGGTACGTTTTGTTTGTCCAGAATATTATCCCTGGCGATGTTCACGTTGCCTTGTTTGGCAACCATTTCTGTTTCATTCTTGGGCTTGGCATAGCTCACTTCCTGATTGGCATACTCACTTTTGACTTTCACTGATTTCTTTCTTTTTGGTTTTTTGAATGGATCATCTTCGCCTCCCAACTGATTTGAGTTACGCATGTCTTTACCAAAAGGGTCGTCGTCACCACTAAGTTCGTTTACTTTGCTGGGTCTTTTGCGCTTTACACTGTCTTGGCTGCTGCTCGAATGGCCAATATTTTTTTCGGTTTCACCAATATAGCCAGCGCTTTTGTTTTTAGACCGTGCATTGGGTTTTTGAACAACTTTCTTTTTGGTACTGTCAAAAGGGTTACGAGTGTCCGTTTTGGTGCCGAACCCCGTCTTAGGTTTGTCGCTGCCCGATGTAGGAGTAGAAGTGCTGCTCTGAGCGAAAAGCGTAGCCGTGCCAAGCACCAGCAATAGGGTTATCAGTGTTTTCATGGTTGACGTAATAATGTCTATTTGTTTTACCCTACAAAGGTCAGTAGCATTCGCCTCGTTTTTCTAACCTATTTGGGTGATTTTGGAGAGAAGCTTATCAAGAAAGGCAAGACGTTCTGCCCTATTTTCCAGCCTTGAAGCGACGGCAAGCAAGTACAGTTTTGTTATCTTATTTCATTTATTTGCAAACAAGTCTCTTAAAAGACAAAACTCGTTCGGGCAATGATTTTTGTTTGTTTATCATTTGACGAAAACCTTTTGCCCTTCCATCAACCAATAGCAACTTGCAGCCTCAATAAAACACCTTCTTTTGATGAAACCCACCGTATGTAGTGCCCAAGAAGCCCTTGCTTTGGTTCAAAGTGGCAATCGAGTCTTTGTACAGGGCAGTGCGGCTACGCCCAATGTGCTGCTCAAAGCCTTGTTTGAACGCAAAAACGAGCTCAAGCAGGTGGAGTTGGTCAGCATTACGACCATCAGCAACCTCCGCTTCGACAAGGCTACCTTGGGCGATAGTTTTTTTGTGAACTCACTTTTTGTATCGGCCAATGTGCGTGAAATCGTCAACGGCGACCAAGGCGATTATGTACCCATTTTCTTGAGCGAAATCCATTTGTTGTTTCAGAAAGGCATTTTGCCCATTGACGTGGCCCTCATCCACGTATCGCCCCCCGACAGACACGGCTTCTGCTCGCTGGGTACGTCGGTGGATATTACTCGTGCGGCCATCCGAAACGCCAAGTACGTGATTGCACAAGTAAACCAACAAATGCCCCGCACCCACGGCGACGGCATTGTGCATATCAACGAACTCAGTGCCTTAGTAGAAGTGGACGAAGCCCTCCCCGAAGTCAGTTATCAAAGCAAAATGACTGATGCCATCCGCACCATCGGCCACCATTGCGCCGAATTAGTTGAAGACCGCTCAACGCTCCAAATGGGCATTGGCGGTATTCCCGATGCGGTGCTTTCGTGCTTGACCAACCACAAAGACTTAGGCATCCACACCGAAATGTTCTCAGACGGGGTGATTCCACTGGTTGAAAGTGGGGTAATTACCAATAAATACAAGAAGAAGCACCGAGGGAAAATCGTTACGGGTTTTGCGTTGGGGACTCGCAAACTCTATGATTTTGTGGACGATAACCCACAAGTATCCTTTTTGGACATTGACTACGTCAACGACACCAAGGTGATTCGAGCCAACCCCAAGGTAGTGGCCATCAACTCGGCCTTAGAGATAGACCTGACGGGCCAAGTTTGCGCCGATTCGCTCGGGACGTATCAGTATTCGGGCGTAGGTGGGCAGATGGATTTTATCAGAGGAGCTGCCCTGTCTGAGGGAGGTAAACCCATCATTGCGCTGACTTCAACGACCTCTAAAGGCGCTTCTAAAATTGTCCCTTTCTTGCAGCAAGGAAGCGCCGTAGTCACCACCCGAGCGCATGTGCATTATGTAGTAACCGAATACGGCGTGGCCTACCTGTTTGGCAAAAACCTACGCCAACGGGCTATGGCTTTGTTAGAAATTGCCCACCCCGCCCACCGAGAATGGCTCGAAAAAGAGATTATTCAGCGGTTTGGGAAATAAGTAGCTAGGGATTAAACACTTTTTTAAGCGATTCCATCAGACTCGCCGTCCACCTTAAGTCATGGAATCGCTGTTAGAAATTGCCTACCCTGCCCACCGAGAATGGCTCGAAAAAGAGATTTTTCAGCGGTTTGGAAGGTAAAACCTTCAATAACATTCCTTATTTTTGAAAACACTTATCCTCATTCAGACTTGCCATGAAATCAGTTGCTTGGATTTTAGTTGCTTTTCTTGCTTTTTCGGCGGCACAAGCCCAGCGCATTGGTCAAAAAACCTACTGCAATCCGATGGATATTAGCTATCGGTACAATTTTGAGCAGTTAAACGAGCAAATCTCCTACCGCTCTGGTGCTGACCCTGTTATTGTCAATCACAAAAAGGAATACTATCTGTTTGTAACCATTTCAGGCGGCTGGTGGCATTCTAAAGACTTGGTGAATTGGAAGTACGTGGTACCCAACAAATGGCCGATGGAAGACATGTGCGCTCCCGCCGCCCTTTCGGTGCGAGACACGTTGTTTTTGTTTCAGAGTACGTTTGAGCAACGGCCTATTTTCTACAGCGTAGCACCCGAAAAAGGCAAATTAGAATTTTATAACCGCTGGTTGCCCCGCTTGCCCAAAGACATTGGTCCTTGGGACCCCGCCATTTTCCACGACCCCGACACTGACCGTTGGTTTATGTACTGGGGTTCGTCCAATGTATATCCAATTTTCGGAGCTGAGTTAGATAAAAGTCGAAAACTGACTTATAAATCTAAGTACCAAGGACTGATTTATTTAGACCCGAAAAATCATGGCTGGGAGCGCTTCGGACGGGACCATCGAGATACCATCAAGCCATTCACCGAAGGCGCTTGGATGACCAAACACAAAGGCAAATATTACCTCCAATACGGCGCACCCGGCACCGAATTTAATGTGTATGCTAACGGTACCTACGTCGGTGACGACCCGCTTGGACCGTTTACGTATGCCCCTTATAACCCGATTTCGTACAAACCCGGCGGCTTTATGAATGGTGCTGGGCACGGCAATACCTTTCAAGACAATTACGGCAATTATTGGAACACAGGCACACCGTGGATAGCCGTTAACTGGAATTTTGAACGACGTATCGCCATGTTCCCGACAGGCTTCGACAAAGACGGGCAAATGTATGCCACTACCCGCTTTGGCGATTTTCCCCATAGGCTACCTACTAAAAAATGGGAAAATACAGACGAATTATTTACAGGGTGGATGTTGCTTTCGTACAAAAAACCGTGTACGGCGTCGTCGGTGATGGATACGATGTCGGTCAATAAAGTCACGGACGAGCATCCTCGAACCTTTTGGGTAGCCAAAACCAACAAAGCCGGCGAGTGGGTTTCGATAGATTTGCAAGGCACTTTCGACGTAAAAGCCGTGCAACTCAACTTCACCGACTACAAATCGGACGTCTATGATAGCCGAGAGCCTCGTGTTTACACCCAATTCAAAATCTATACCTCGCTCGATGGCAAAGCTTGGACACTGGCGGCTGATAATTTGAAGGAAGAAAAGAAAGACCGAGCCTGCGCCTATATCGAATTGCCCAAGCCCGTAAAAGCCCGTTTTGTGAAATACGAAAATGTCCACGTACCGATGCGAAATTTGGCCGTGAGCGATATACGAGTGTTTGGCAATGGCAAAGGCGCAGCTCCTCAAACTCCTCCAAGTCTGACTGTAAAACGCCAAACCGACGACCGTAACGCCGACATTTCGTGGCAAAAAGTGCCCAATGCAACGGGCTATAACATTTTGTGGGGCATTGCTCCCGATAAGTTGTATCAGACCTACCAAATCTGGGGCGATGCACCTAGCTTTTTGGAATTGAGAGCATTAAACGTAGGTCAGTCGTATTATTTTGCTATTGAAGCTTTTAATAAATACGGTGTATCGAAGCTGAGTGAGGTGGTGGGGGCGAGGTAGGTTAAGGCTTAAAGGGTTGAAAATAAACGC
Organism: Spirosomataceae bacterium; assembly: GCA_046329195.1. Lineage (GTDB taxonomy): Bacteria > Bacteroidota > Bacteroidia > Cytophagales > Spirosomataceae > JAXLVB01. Next base: position 576,511 of record JAXLVB010000003.1, read on the forward strand.
CTCTGTGCCTAAACACAGAGGCATTTATTTTTAACGTATCAAGTTGTATTTACTCCATCTTTACCACTTTCTTCACAACTCGACCTTGTGGGGCTTCTGCTTGTAAAAAATACAATCCTGGAAGTGTGCTTGGAAATGTTATGTTTGTATCATGCTCTTTGGCGTGTTCAAGTAGTTGCCACTTACCCACCTGTCGCCCTTGACTATCCCATAGCGACAACAGCACTTCAGATGGTTCTGGTAAGCTTATCTTCACGTTGAGTTCTCCTTGTGTTGGGTTTGGTGATACAATCAAGCTCATCTGCACCTCTCCTTCTGCTTGCTCGCTCACGGCCAATCGTGCGGCTGTTCCAACAGAAACCGATACCGTGGCTGTGGCGGTACAGGTTGAGGTGTTAGGGGTTACTTTCACGCTATAAACACCATTGTTGGCCGTTGTGGCATTGGCTATGCTTGGGTTTCGTACGGTCGAATTGAAATTGGCTGGTCCCGTCCACACGTAGTTCATGTTATTGGGCGTTACATTCAATTTGATGGTCTTGGTGCTGGTTCCTGTTACACTTTGTGTTGCTACGGGCGTGGGGGCAGCATTCACCGTCAGGGTCGAAGTCCCAGACTGCGTTTTGCATCCTCCCCCGTTGGTTACTTCTACTTTGTAACTTCCCGTCTGATTTGCTACATACGTACTGGCAGTGGCTCCTCCTATGGCAGTGGTGCCATTGTACCACTGGTAACTTACCCCTCCGCTGGCTGTAGCCGAATATGTTACACTGCCTCCACTACAGATGCTCTGGTTGTTGCTAGGTGTTAGGGTCACGCTTGGCGACTCGTTCACCACCACCGATGTGCTACTGGAAGCTGTGCATGTACCAGCCGACACTACTACTTGATAAACACCACTACTGCTTACGGTTGGGTTGCTAATGACCGGATTTTGTAAGGTTGAGCTATACCCACCTCCTGATTTGGTCCAGCTGAATTTCAAACCTGTACCCGTGACCGTTGCTTTTAGACTAAGAGACGTCGCTCCTGCACACACGGGTCCTGTGTTGCTGGCCGTTACAACAGGACTTATATTCACCACTACGCTTGTGCTGGCACTGGCCGTGCAGCTACTCACCGAGCCCACCGTTACCGAGTAGCGGCCGCCAGCAGTACTACTGGCTACTATGCTTACGTTTTGACTGCTACTACTAAAGCCATTGGGGCCACTCCAACTGTAGGTACTGCCTCCTGCTGCACTCAAGTTGAGCGTATTACCTGTACACACGGGGCTATTGGTACTCACACTGGCCGTGGGGCTGGCATTGACCACTACCGAAATGGTTTGGGTAATGGTATTACTACCTGAACCTGAGCGTAGGGTATAAATTCCTGCGTTCACCAGCTGAATATTGGTGATTTGTGGTGTTTTGGAGGTGCTACTGAAATTCCGAGGACCACTCCATTGAATACTTCCTGTAGCATTAGTACTCAATTGGAGCGTTCCACCCACACATGCTGGGCTATTACTACTCAGCGTGGGGCTTGCATTAACTACAACACTGGTGGTAGCACTGCCCGTACAACTAGTACTGGCGGTGGCTGTAACGGAATAAATTCCAGCTAAGGCTGTAGTTATCCCGTTACGAGTAGGGTTAGCCTCTGTTGTACTAAAGCCTCTTGGGCCTGACCAACTGTAAGTAGTACCTCCTGTGGCTGATAAACTCAGTGGCTGCCCTTCATAGATGGCACTATTGCTACTGGCTGTTACCGTTGGGGCTGGGATTACACTGAGCGTAAGGGTAGCCGTGTTGGTACAAGTGTTGTTCAATGCACTCACCGTAACACTATAAGTGCCTGATGTAGAGCCACTCCACGCCGTAGGACTACCCGTAGTACTTGTAAACGCACCTCCTGATGCTGCCCAAGAGTAGCTATTGCCACCACTGCCCGAAAGATTTATTGCCACTCCTATACAAGTCTGACTACTACTGGCACTGGCCGAAACCGAGTAGTTACATAAATCAACCTCTACAAGGCCACCATTACCTGGTCGCCCTTGGCTAGAAGTAAAATCAAATTTCTTGATGTAGGTATTTGTTGCAATATCATACTCAAACAGCGTTCCAAAATCATTAGCCCCTCCTGCCGTGGTCATACCATAGAGTTTGCCATTACTTGCTTGCATCAATGGGCTTGCATTTCCCAAATCACTTTTATCAATGTCCACTTTTTTAATATAGGTATCAGTAACAGGATTATACTCAAACAAAACCCCATACCCATTAGATCCCCCTCCAGCTGTTATCCCATATAATTTGCCGTTAGCAGCTTCTATGAGTTTTCCACCACTTCCACCACCATTGAGGTAGCCATTGAAATCGAGTTTTTTCGTTAAGGTGTTAGTGGCAATATCATATTCATAGAGAACGCCCCAATTATACGTACCCCCATTTTGAGTAATCCCATGTAATTTCCCATTGCTTTTCAGTTGAATTAGAGAACCTACTGGAGAGCTACCATTATTTCCATCAAAATCTATTTTTTTCGTGGTGATATTTGTTGTTGGATCAAATTCAAATAAAATGCCTTTGTTGTTAGACCCTCCTGACCTCACCACTCCATATAGTTTGCCATTCGTTGCTTTCAAAAGTGGGCCTTGGGGTACAATACTTGAGAATTGGGTATAGAAGTCAGTCCTATTCCGAGCAACATTGGTAGCAGCATCATATTCAAAAAGACTACCACCTCCTGCACCATAAGAACTTACTCCGTACCAAAGTTCATTATCTGCTTTAATCAAAGCGCCATCAGCTTGCATAGATTCAGCACCATTGAAATCAATTTTTTTCTCATACGTGTTTGTCAACGCATCGTATTCAAACAACACTCCTACATCATAATTCCCACCTATACTAGTCAATCCATAAAATTTACTTTGGCTAAACCTCGCTAATGTACCACTCGGAGCATATCCTAAAGGATAACCTTGTAAATCTACCTTCTTAGTAAGAGTATTGGTAGCTACTTCATACTCGAAGATAGTGCCCATATCGTTTATACCTCCAAGTCTAGTCATACCATATACCTTACCATTACTTGCTTGCATCAATGAATTTGAGGGTGCTTTACCAGTTATTACTTTGTTAAAATCTGACTTTTTAGTGTAACTACCTAGCATGAAATCATACTCAAACAATACACCATTATCATTAGCTCCACTCGCATTTGTCACTCCATATAATTTATTTCCGACTTCTATTAATGAGTTGTTTGGATAGCGACCAGTTATACCATTTAAGGCATTAAAGTCCAGTTTTTTAGCAAATGTGTTAGTCGAAGGCTCATACTCAAAAAGAACTCCACTGAGCCCTGCTCCTCCTTCAGAAGTCACACCATACAACTTCCCGTTACTGGCTTGCATTAAATCACCATAAGGGTAACTTCCATTAGAAGTCCCTGTAAAATCTACTTGTTTAGTAAAGGTATTTGTTTGATAATCGTACTCAAAGAGTGTACCCATCCCATTACTTCCTCCTGAGGAAGTCATTCCATACAACTTACCATTAGACGCTTGCATGAGTGCGTTTTGTACAGGACGACCAGAGGTATTATAACTAAAATCAAACTTTTTAGTGTATGTATTTGTGGCCAAATCATACTCAAAAATAGTACCGTTATCGTTCACACCACCACCACTTGTCATTCCATAAAGTTTTCCATTGTTTGCCAACACTAATGCCCCTGTAGGATAAGTGCCGTCAATAGATGACGACCCAAAATAGTATTTAGGCGTATAGATACTCGTAGATGGGTCAAATTCGAACAATATGCCTCTGAGATAGTATGGCCCTCCACTTGAAGTAAGGCCATATAATTTACCATTGCTGGCTTTTACTAAATACCCAGTTGGTCCATTTCCGATTTGACGATTAAACTCCACTTTCTTTGTATAAATTGCAGTCACAGGATCATATTCAAATAAGATACCTCCGTCGGCACCACCTTGAGTAAACCCATATAGTTTACCATTATCGGCTTGGGTAAGTTTATTGAATTGAGGGTTTTTTCCAGGTACCGTAACGGTAGAGTTAAGATTAAACTGTTGCGTAATAGAAGTCCCTCCTACGGGCATCGTAAACACGGTACCATAGCTTGACCCTCCGTTGCCAGTTACTCCTACCAGCAGGGGTTGAGCCACGGAAGGCAAACTACATAACAAACTCAAAAACAGAGCGTAACATTTTTTTCTCATGGGAATGATAAATGGTTTTGTGAAAAATGATTCAGCCTTACAACTGTATTGGTTGTAACATAGGCTTCTAGATTCTCTACAAGGGAAGAGATTTGGGTGTTTGAAGTAGATTAATGTAGGGGGTTAATCGTTTAATAAATCTGCTTACGAAAGATGGAGACTTTTAATATAGAACTTAGTTAACTGAATTTTTTATTAAAACACACAAGGTATTGAATACGTACAAAGCTATGCCTTTTACATCAAAAACCTATGATTTCTTGAAAAATTATTTTGTACTATCCCACTGGTAACAAAGCTACTTTAGTACCAAAACTTTTCCTTTTTGTCATCGTATCTTGGTCAGTAGCCGACAATGCACCCATCATTTCATCAAAAAACCTCCATCTTTGTGTTTCAACTAATCTCTATAACCTTCGATGAATCGTTTTTCTCGCTTTGCTTGGGCGGTAGGTGTTGCCCTTTTGATGATTGCTCAGCTAAGGGCACAAACTCCCATCCCCCTTCCCGAACACCCCCGCCCCGATTTTGAACGCCGTGAATGGCTCAACCTCAACGGCGACTGGGCTTTTGAATTTGACAAAAACGACATAGGCGAAAAAGAAGGCTGGTCGCAGGGCAAAAAAGCCTTTACCAAAACCATCCACGTACCTTTTCCTTGGGGTTCGGCGTTGTCGGGAGTCGGTGATGAAGCCGACATTGCTTGGTATCAAAAGACTATCAACGTAAGTCCGACCTGGAAGGGCAAGCGAGTGTTTGTGACCATTGGAGCCTCCGACTGGAAAACCACCCTGTGGCTCGATGGCAAGCAACTTGGCTCACACGAAGGCGGTTATACCCCTTTTTCAGTGGAATTGACCGCCCATTTGAAGGCAGGAACTAATCAACAATTGGTGATACGAGCCGACGACAAACGTCGGAATTTTACACTCTACGGCAAGCAAGGCTATGGCAATGCTCGGGGTATCTGGCAAACCATCTATTTAGAAGCCCGAGGCCAACACTACCTCGAAGCCCTGCATTTTTCGCCCGATATTGATGCCAACAAGCTAAAAGTAACGGCTTACTTGCCCGAAAACGCCAAACAAGACCTTTCGCTCAAACTCCGTATCAAAGGCAACGGCCAATCGTTTGAGAGCGTTCAGGCCGTGCCCAAAGGGCAAAGCACAGCTTCATTTGAAGTGGCCATGCCCAAGGCTCGCCTCTGGTCGCTCGAAGACCCGTTTTTGTATGATGTGGAAGCGCAGTTGGGTGATGACGTCGTCAAATCGTATGTGGGCATGCGTAAGATTTCGGTGGTCAATTTGCCCGGCACCAATTATCCTTACGTGGCTCTCAACAACAAACCCATTTACCTACAACTCACCCTCGACCAATCGTACCATCCTGATGGGTACTATACGTTTCCGAGTGATGCTTTCATGCGCAACGAGGTGCTGATGGCTCGCCAGATTGGCCTCAATGGTATTCGGACGCACATTAAGGCCGATATTCCTCGCAAATTGTATTGGGCCGATAAACTCGGCGTGTTGGTGATGTCTGACTTGCCCAACAGCTGGGGAGAGCCCGATGCGCCCATGCAGAAGGAAGCAGAATTTACGCTTCGGGAGATGATTAAGCGGGACTTTAACCACCCTGCTATTTTTTCATGGATTGTATTTAACGAAACGTGGGGCCTGATTACGCACAAAGAAGTCAACGGCAAAAAAGAAAACCTCTACCTCCCCGAAACCCAAAAATGGGTGGTTTCGATGTATCGTCTGGCCAAATCGTTGGACCCTACTCGTATTGTAGAAGACAATTCAGTGTGCTGTGGCAGAGGCCATACCGAAACCGACCTGTATTCGTGGCATGAATACCTGCCGGGGTGGGCTTGGGAAGAACACATGGTCAATTTGGTCAAAAACAATTATCCGGGTAGTCAAGACCACTTCGAGAAGGGTTATGTGCAAGGGAATCAGCCGCAAATCAATTCGGAATGTGGCAACGTATGGGGCTACGATGGTAGCACCGGCGACGTGGACTGGACTTGGGACTATCACCGTATGATGAATACTTTTAGGAAGTATCCGAAAATGGCTGGCTGGCTCTACACCGAACACCACGACGTGATTAATGAATGGAACGGCTACTGGCGTTTTGACCGCACCGAAAAAATAGACGGCCTCAACGATTTGGCCGAAGGCATGAGTATCAAGGATTTTCACTCGCCTATCTACCTAAGTACAGGCAACGACATCAGCAAGAGCGTAAAGCCCAACGAAGAAGTGAGTGTTCCGCTTACTCTTTCGTCAATGACCGAGGGCGCTGGTTTAGGTAACTCGCTTACGCTCAAAGCTCAGCTCTATGGATACGATGCTATTGGTCAGAAGAAAGTCTATTGGTCTGGCGAGCGAGCCGTTCCTTACAAAGCGTATATTCAGCAGAGTTTGGAGCCCTTGGTTGTTAAAATGCCCAACGAGAAATCGGTTGCCATTCTGACGCTTACCCTCCAAGATGCCGTCGGGAATCCGCTTCACCACAATTTTATGGTGTTTTCGATAGAAGCCCCCACTCCTACCAACATCACCTTGCTTTCGGGCAAAAAAGCCCAACTCTTGAGCGTGGAAGCCAAGCAGTTTTCGGCAGCGCAATGGACGCAAAAGCAGTGGAATGTGCTAGACGGACTCAAAGTAAACGGAGCTGGAACGGGGTATTTTGAATATCGCTTCAAACTCCCCAACGGGCTTGCTATCAACAATTTGGAAGGTGCCCTGTTTGTGGTAGAAGCATCGGCCAAAGAGCTATTTGCCAAAGATCGTGACAAGAAAATAGATGCCAACGTAGAGTACATGTTGGGAAGCAAAGTGGAGCCAAGCCAAAACCCTAACTCCTACCCCATGACCGACCAAACCAAGTCGCCAAGTGCGGTTATTGTGAAAGTAAACGGCTCGTATGCAGGCCATTACGAACTCCCCGATGACCCCGCCGACCACAGGGGGGTGTTGTCGTGGCATTATCAGCTCAAAGACCGTAAGTTGCGAGAGGCGGGTTCGTATGGGTATCGGGTGAGCGTGCCTATTTCGATGGCGGCACTTGAGCAAGCCCAACAAACAGGCGAGTTGGTGATTCGCTTAGAAGCAGAACCGGGTCTCAACGGCGGGATTGCCATCTATGGCGATAAATTTGGCCGCTATCCCATCAATCCAACGGTGGTGTTGGTGGAAAAATAGGTTTCATAACCCATGGGCTAAGTACCCGAAGATTGAAACCACGAATTAATTCCCTCTAAAGTTCCGTAGGAAACGCCTGTTAGACAGGTGTTTTGTACGGAACTTTACCCCTAGCTATTCAGCGTTTATACCGTAATCTTTCTCTTTCGGCCAAGCACCTGCCAAGTCTGATTCACTACCTGATTTTGAACCACATACGCCTCGTCGTATAGGTTCACAGTAGGGCATACGTGGTAGGGTACGCCATACAGCACATCTCCCACTTGCAGGGCATCCCAATCCTCCACCCGTAATACGCCATGCTCTTCGCTTTGGCTGAGGAGTTCGTAGTTGGTAAGGTTCAAAAAACGAATCCGTTTTTGAATCGGGTTTTCGGCAGCTATGGCTTTATGCCCCATGTCTATGGTGACCAAGCCGGGAGCGGGTTTTGAAATCACCCGAGTCAAGATAAGGGCAGCGTATTCAAACGGCTGTTCGGTCAGCACATCGCCATAGCCCCAATCCCACAACACACAGGTACCCGGACTACAATACGCTTCAGTACGCAAGGCATGAGTAGTAAAGGCTGGCGTTCCGCCTGCAATGACCATCGGAACGGCCTGGCCCGCTTCGGCAAGGTGATTCACTAAGTCGGTGACACTACCAAAGCCGTCATCAATTTTCTGCTTGCGAACATCAAAGTCGGTATCACGAATGTGCCCGTCATAGACATGGAAGCCATGAAGCTTCACGTTGGGTAATGTATTAACTGCCTGATAAAGCTCAAACAACGCCTTATTGACAGGATGCCCCGAACGCTCCATGCCGTTGTTAACATCAATCAATACATCAGCTACCAAGCCATGTTCAGCAAACACCGCCTGATGCGCCTCTGCCGAAGCCCAGCAATCCACCAACGATGCCATAAACACGTCGGGATACTGCTGTCGTAATTGCACCAAGCGTTCGATTTTGGGTCCTACCAATTGATGAGCCACAATCAAAAAGTTAGCACCTGCCATCGATGTCATTTCGGCTTCGGCAACGGTAGCGCATTTAAACTTAGTAATCCCTGCGGCCAGCATCAATTTGACTACTTCGGGCATTTTGTTGGTTTTGACGTGCGTCATTAGGCGCTCTTGTCCGCCCGCAATCTCAATCATGCGCCGAATGTTACGCTGCACTCGCTCTTTATAAATCAACAACGACGGAGAATCCAGCGTAGCTACATTTTCTATTTCGTACCAAAGGGGTTGCATAGGTGTGGGGTTTTAATACAAATAATTATTCTCTCCGCCTTTTGTGAAAACACGCTTGCAGTCGCTGGTGTACAAGCGAAGAAGTTTGCACTAGTTAGTTCAATAAATTCTTGTTAGTGCAGAGCTTACGAACAACAAATACCCCAGTGTTTTTGGTTGTTTCCAACCGAAACGGAGCTTCTTAAAAAGGAGTATTCTAAAAGGTTAAAACAGGTAAATACTAAAGTTGTCTTTTTACAACCTTAAAAACAAATTTGTAATGTATTTCCAGCCAAATTTTAAAATCTCAAAACCTCCTAAAAGCCAGAATGCTGTTAGGAGTATGATAAAGCCTAGTATTTTTTTTGCATACCAGTAAAGATACCAATTTCTTTTTTTTCTAAAACATCCAAACCAGTGTTCCTGTGGTTCAGGGAGATACCATTTAGCGCTACAAGTCTTGCACTCAAAAATATCAACGAAATACTCATTTTGAGCATCTATACTATCATTCAAAAATCTATGCTCAAGATTTCGAAAAAAACTACTTTCCAGAAGTAATTCCTTCAAACGACTGTTTTCTTGGGCTGAGTTAAAACTTTTTACCTTATAGTTATCGCAAATCTGGCACATTATCTCTCATTGTTAATAAGGCATCGCCTTAATCCATTCTCGAATCAGGGCAATACCTTCTTTATGTGCTACTTTTCGACCTAACTCAGGCATCATCACGCCGGGGTCGGTTGACTCCATTCGATACAGCAAAATAGACTCGTCGGGTTTGCCGGGCTCAATGCCGTACTTTCTGTCACCAGAGCCACGCCCTGCGGCTACAGGAGTTTTGTGAATACCCAGTGCCGTGGCATCCTTTGTGTAGAGATTCAGCAACAAACCCGAGGTACTAGCCGGTCCTCCCTCTCGGTGGCAATGGGCGCAATTGATGTCCAACCAAATCCGAGCTCGTTCGTCGAGGGTGCCGGTTTCAGGTTTGTTCCAGACAGGTGCTTTGGGGCAGTCTTTCAAGGCTGGTAGGTTGGTAATTAGCCCCAATTGCTGCCAATGCGTGAGCTGATTGGTCGTTCCTTCGGCATAGGTAAATTCTCCATTGAGTTGCCGCACCGAAGGTCCAATCGGTGTCATCACTTCGTTGCGATTATGACAACCCTTACACTGATTTACGTTGGGCATCACGTAATGTTGCTTGCGTTTTTTGCCTTCGGCATCCACGTAACTAATGTCTCGTTCGTCGCCAGCTACTTCGAGGGTTGCCTCAGTTTGTCCGTCGTTCCAAACGTATTCAAGGGCTTTCCAGCCATTGGGTTCATGCAACAACAGGCGGGTTTCCATCAGTTTGCGTCCCTTATCAGACGAACGAAAATCGTTCGGAAAGTAAAACGTTTTTATCAATATCGTACCCACTGGAAAATCAAGCACTTCAGTCGCATTGTAAGGGACGGTGGCTCCCTCTGGTAATTTCACAAAACGCAGTTTTTCGGCATAATCCGAAAAAAGAGGAGTGTTCAGCGCATACGGCACTACGCCTTTGGCGGGTTGTTGCAAGGCCAACGCCCCCTCAAAAAAACCGTATTCCGACAAGGTCATCTTGGGCGAAGCGGTTTCGGGCAAGCGGTAGGTCTGTGCTACTATCAATACCCCAAAGGCAAGGATGGTAGAGCGAAAACCTGTTTTTTTTATGGCAAACAAGCCCGACCAAACGAAGACCAAGCGAAACTTTTCTCTCAGGACTTTTGTAACAAACATACCGACTATGGTGTTGATGAACTAACAAAACCTTACTGCCTGTAAAGGTAGAAATTTTCAATGAATCGAATAAGTATCATCGGATGTGGTTGGCTAGGTTTACCATTAGGCAGGCATTTGGTTCGTGAAGGCTATCAAGTAACGGGCAGCACTACTTCAGCTGGCAAAATGGACTTGCTTCGTCAGGCGGGCATTCATCCTGTTTTATTGAAGTTTTCGCCCGAACCTCAAGGCAATTTACAAACCTTACTTGAGGCCGACGTAGTCATTATTAGTATTCCGCCTCGGGCTGGTCAGTATGGTGATGCGTTTCATCCGCAACAGATACAGTTCTTGGCAGAAGCCTTACAAGGCCATGCAAACCTCCACCTCCTCTACATCAGCTCGACTTCGGTCTATCCAGAAACAAATCGAGAACTGACCGAAACTGACGAAGTAATCGCTGAAGCGCCGCTGATTCAGGCTGAACATGTATTAAAACAAACAGGGCTTCCGCTGACTATTTTGCGCTGTGGCGGTCTCATGGGCGAGCAGCGGATTCCGGGCAAATACTTCATTGGCAAAACCGTTACGACGGGCAACATTCCAGTGAATTTTGTTCATCAAGACGACGTAATCGGTATCATTACTCAGGTGCTAAAACAAAACGTCTGGAACGAAACCTTCAACGTGGTAGCACCCGAACACCCCATTCGTCGAGACATTTATTTAAAAAATGCTCAAGATTTTGGATGGCAAGTACCTGAATTTCAGGAAACTACTAACACTCAACCATTCAAAATTATTAATTCTGATAAGCTTATCACAAAATTAGGGTACCGTTTCCGATACCCTAATCCGTTGTATTTTACGTATCAGCCAACGCCTTAGTGCGCATGACCACAGGCACAAGCTTTGTTGTAACGCCAGTTGAAGTAATAGGCTACGGCAATGCCCAATCCGCTCAAGGGCGAGGCGATGAGTTCGTAAGCTTCGCCCAGTACTAAGACTTCGAGCAGTTTGATGCCGATACTCGCTGCCAACAGTATCAAGGGTAACCGCTGATGATGCTTGCGGAAGTCTAAAAACAACAACACTCCTGCCAAGAGCCAACTACCACCCAACACATACAGCTCGGTTTCGTGGTCGGCCAAAAAGCTACTGCCAACAAAGGGCAGCAAGGTAATCAATACCGGCATAGCCAAGCAATGAATAGCACAAGCTACCGAGAGCCAAAAGCCGATTTTTTCGAGTTGGGTTGACGCAGTCTGGTTCATCACAAGAGTAATTAATGCAACAATGTGGCAAATATACATCTTTTGCAACATAATTGCAACTACTCCTATTGACGACGTTTCAGGATACGGCACGTCCAGGTTTCGCCTTTGATATTGATGACGGTGTTTTCATCCACAAAATCATACTCAGTGTTGAGTTCTTGCCAAATATCTTGCGCCTTTACCAACAACGAAATCAAAAAGAACCCTTCCGGCTCCAGATAGGCCTCCAAGCGATTCAACAACTTGAGTGGTGCTTTTGAGAAATACAAGGCTTCGTTGATGACGATGATGTCGTATTTTCCATCGGGCACGTACTTATCCATATCGCCTTGTTGGAAAATCGTTTTTTCGTCGCCACGTTTTTGGTTGCCCATGTTGGCGGCTTCGTCCGAGAGGTCCACACCTACGTAGCGACTGTAATTTTGCTTTTGTAGCGCATCATTCAGAATCCCCTCGCCAGCGCCTAAATCCAGCACTTTGGCATTGGGCTTGAGGTAACGAATATAGCCTGCCATCACAAAATGGTGCCCTTGTTCGTCGAGACGACCCAGCCAATCCCAGCCGCCGTGTTTGTATTGATAGTTGAGTTTTGTACGATAATCCCGTAGGACTTTGCGCTTGAAAAGATAGACTAGTTTGTCAATAAGCGATTCTTTTTCAGCCATTTGAAGTAATGGATTTAGTCATTGAAGCGGCAAAGATACAAGGATTGGCTGTGAATCAGTAACTTTTTGATGATTGTTGTGGAGGAGAGTTATCGAACCTGATTCAAAAAAATAGCGTAGCATGGCGTCATGCTACGCTTATTCATATATAAAAAGGGAGGAAAACAGCTAACTACTGACAGTGGCGGCTGTTTAAGTAGAAATTCAAAACATCAGCGAATTGAGTATCGTGATGGAGGGTTGAATAGAGAGAAAGCGTGCAGTTGTTCGGAACATTGTCAATGCGTTAATTCCATGGCCTTTATGATGCAAGTTTAAGGCAAGAAGCGTTTACCGAATTTGATAAATATCAAAAAATGACTTGACATTTATCAAAATCGCTCATTTGTTCCAAAATTTTCCATGTTCATTGCTTTTTCTGGGCGATTTCGGCCCGAACTCGGCTCAAAGTGGCCAAATCCATGCCCAAATAAGAAGCGATATGACCCTGTGGCGCACGAGATACAATGTGCGAGAAGGTTTCGAGCAAGCGTAAATAGCGCTGTTTTACGTTCACTCGGCGCAGTACTCGTGCTCGTTCTTCGTAGCGGAGCAGGTAAACTTCCGTAATGCGAAGTCGGAGCAAGGCCAAGTCATGGTATTGCTGCTGGAGTCTTAGTAATCCTTGGGCATCTATTTCCCAAAGTACAGAGTCTTCAACGGTTTCCATAACTTCGGGCGAAGGAATCTGATGAAACAAACTATTAGGCTGAGTTGCCGCATCATTTTCAGCCACAATCCAAGAGGTAATGTCACGTCCTTTTTCGTCGTAATAAAAGCTACGAACCATCCCAGACTCTACCACATAAATTTTGTTACAAATCTCCCCAATGCTCAAGAGTTGGTGCTGAACCTTGTATTTTCGACGTTTGGCAATTGTTAGAAAATCTTGCTTTGTTTGGTCAGATAGGGGATAAATAGAATCGAAAAAATCAAATAAATACATCTTGCAATAGGTGTGTCTATGAAAACAATAATATCATTCACAAGATAAGCAAAGGCAAGAATTCAGCACAACTATCATCTGATAATTTTGTGGGAATGGAGGGATTACTGCTACTACATACTATGAGGTTTGCGCCTGATAGTGTGTAACTACTTACAAAATGGTTTAAACTTCTCAAGTTTAAAAAGAAAAAATCCCGCTATATTTTTCTCAATTGAGGTTTTACTTTAGAGCTGTTTAAACTTTTTAAGTTACGAGTCCATTTTATCTTGTTATGTGTTGATTGGAAACAACTCGGTTGGACAAACCAACACCACTCCACTGGTGGTTTCAGTCGTTTCCAACCGAAACGAGGCTTCTAAAAGCATGATAATAAAGGTTCTCTCCGAACGTTAAAACAGGTTCTTTCTCAAAAAAACTTGATATCAAACAAAGGTCTGTGGGAACAACCTTGTATAATTCTAACAAATTGCTCTTACGAGACGCTTTTGATCTTACTCAATCGCCCTATCCAGATGCACGTAGCCACCATCTACATGCATGAGCTGGCCAGTGGTGTGGCTTGATTTATCGGAGAGCAAAAACGCCACCATATTGGCGATTTCTTCGGCGGTAGTCATACGCTTTTCAAAAGGAATCCTTGAGGTGATTTGCGCTAACTTTTCGGTAGGATTTGGGAGTGTTTGTATCCATTTGGCATACAAAGGTGTAAAACATTCCGCCACAATGACTGAGTTGACCCGAATGCCGTATTTCAACAACTCCACGGCCCACTCACGGGTGAGGGCATTGCGGCCGCCGTTCGAAGCGGCATACGCCGAAGTGCCACCCTGACCAGTTTCAGCTGTTTTTGAGCCAATGTTGACGATGGCCCCCTTCGACTGCTTCAAGTAAGGCAGGGCATGATGTGCCATAAGGTAATAATGCACCAAGTTTTTGTGAACTGATGCCATAAATGCCTCGTAATTACCCGACTCTAAACCAACGCCATCGTTGACACCAGCGTTGTTGACCAAGCCATCTATGCGACCTAACAGGGTAACTGCTTCTTGCACCGCCTTGGCGCACTCGTCGGGTAGGGAGAGTTCGGCAGTGATGCCATGCGCTCTGCCCCCTTTGGCCAGAATGTCTTCTACCGTTTTGGAATTATCGTCGGCGTTGCGTCCAATAATCACCACAATGGCTCCTTCGGCGGCTAGTACGTGACTAATGCCTTCGCCGATGCCTTTGGCTCCGCCAGTTACTAAAATAACGTTGTCCTGTAGGTTTAGATTCATGGTTGTGTTCGAGGACGTACAGAGTACGCCTTTTTGATTTTATTGAAAATCAACAACTGTTTGTTTTGCTTCGCCGAGGCCGTCAATGCCTAATTCTACTACGTCGCCAGCACGGAGATAGATAGGGGGCTTAAACCCAAGCCCTACGCCCGCAGGTGTACCTGTAGAGATGATATCGCCTGGCAATAGGGTCATAAACTGACTAATGTACGACACCAAGAACGGGATTTTGAAAATCAAGTTACTGGTGTTGCCATCTTGCATCATCGTTCCGTTGACGCTAAGCCATAAGCGTAGGTTATTGAGGTCGGCAATCTCGTCGGGAGTAACCAAGTAAGGGCCTATGGGTGCGAAGGTATCGCAACCCTTGCCTTTGTCCCAAGTGCCGCCACGCTCCAACTGAAACTCACGCTCTGACACATCGTTGTGCAAGCAATAACCCGCCACGTAGTTAAGGGCATCTTGTTCTTCGACATACCTTGCTTTCTTGCCAATAACCACGGCCAACTCTACTTCCCAGTCAGTTTTGACCGAATTACGAGGAAGCATGATGTCATCAAAAGGCCCAGTGAGTGCTGTGGTGGACTTAAAAAACAAAACAGGCTCTTTGGGCAAATCCATGTTCGACTCACGAGCGTGGTCGGCGTAGTTGAGTCCTACACAAACCAGCTTAGAGGGGCGGGCAATCGGCGAAAGGTATTTTTCGATTGGCCCTGTCAAGGGCAGTTGGGCAGCGTTTTGCTCAATGCGCTTGCTAAGTTCGTGCAGGTCTGTTTGCTCAAAAAAAGCTTCATCGTAGTCGTTAACGAGGCTGCTTACATCGTAGGAGTTGCCATTCAGGATGGCACCTGTTTTAACAGAAGTGTTGCCTGTGGCGTATCGGAATAGTTTCATAGTTGGGTTTAAAGATTAGCGTCAAATGGCATTTGATGTGCCAAAGTTAGAACAATTATCAGATTGAGCATGGGTTAATAGGTCTGAAATCAGGATAGTTCGTCAGAGTCCAGCAAAAACACAATCAAGCTACGGGCTCCGTGTGCCCCTATCACCAACGACTGCTCGATATCGGCGGTTTTGGAGGGACCCGCTATCAGCACGCCATAGCCCAACTGCTTGGTGTCTATTTGCAGGTAAGCATCGTGCAAGTTGGCCACAAGACTTTGTTTCGGAATCACCATGACCAAATGTTGGCAGATAAAAGGCAGCACTCGGTGTGGCAAACTGGTTTCTTTGACCCAAATGGCGGCGTTTTCGGCTACGCCCAACTCTCCTTTGATAATGGCTACATCAACGGCTTCGAGTGGTTTGGGGTTGGATATGGTCTCAAAGGGTTGGGTCACGGCATCTATTACCCACTTGGCTGTAGGGTGTAGCGCCGCCACTCGCTCGGGGATTTCGCTTAGGCTACTTACCTGCTCTACTTGCCCCCCAATACTGGCCAACACTTGGGTAAAATGCGTCTCAAGGTTGCCAAAATCAGACGTGAACCGCAAGGATTGTGGCAATGAAATCGGTTCCAACTCGATGGCTTTGATGGCTTTTAAGATGTCGTCTCTGCTGCTCATTTTTGGTTTGTTAAAATCACCTCACCCCCCTGAAGAGGGATGGAGATGTATTATCATACAATACTTATGCTGCAAAAATAGAACCTATCAAAGCGTCTTCACTGTCAGCGACTTTTGCTTAACAGGGCTATTTATTTTCGGTTTGTTAAGTACCACTCTCTAAAGCTTTTTGCGGGAGGTTGAGGCATTTCTCGCTGTTTGTACCAAGGATTCAGTCCATTATTGACCAAAAAAGGTAAGTAACGCATCACCATACGACCCATTTTGCCAGCCGTGCGATACAAAGCGGGGTTTGAAAGCACAAAATTCATCACTTTCATACTCATTGTTTTCGAGGCGGGTGCCAATCCTTCTTTGGTCAGCGTTTGGCGCCATTTCCAGAGCTGGTCATGAATATCAATTTTGACGGGACACACATTGCTACAACTGCCACAAAGCGTACTGGCAAAAGGCAGGTCGGCGTTTTTGCGCATGTCTAAGTTGGGTGCCAAAATAGATCCTATTGGCCCTGCCACAGCGTTGTGATAACTATGCCCTCCACTTCGGCGATACACAGGGCAGGTATTGAAACACGCTCCGCAACGAATACACTTGAGCGAATTACGGAAATCAGGGCTTGCCAACTGGCGAGTACGGCCATTGTCCACCAATATTACGTGCATTTCTTGTCCTGCGTTGGGGCGAACAAAATGGCTTGAGAACGTCGTGATGGGCTGCCCTGTAGCGCTACGAGCCAGCAAGCGTAAGAAAACACCGAGGTGCTCTTGTTTTGGAATCAGTTTTTCGATACCCATGCAAGCAATATGAACTTTGGCCAAATGGACACCCATATCGGCGTTGCCTTCGTTGGTACACACCACAAAGCCGCCCGTTTCGGCTACAGCAAAGTTCACGCCCGTAATGGCAATATCAGCCGCTACGAATTTCTGACGTAGGTGCTGGCGGGCGGCTTCGGTCAGGTATTGAGGGTCTTTGTTGCCTTTTTCGGTACCCAAATGTTCATGGAAGGTCTCGCCAACGTCTTCTTTTTTGAGGTGAATAGCGGGTAATACAATATGACTAGGTGCTTCGTTCCGAAACTGAACGATGCGCTCACCCAAGTCAGTATCAATGACTTCTACGCCTTTTTGTGTCAAAAACTCGTTGAGGTGACACTCTTCGGTGAGCATGGATTTGGACTTCACTAAAGGCACTGATGAGCCGTACTTTGCTTGGGCTTCTTGCAGGATTTTATAGACAATTTCGTTGTGCTCTTTGCCGTCTTTGGCCCAATGCACCCGAATACCGTTGCGAGTAGCATTAGCCTCAAACTCAACTAAATAGTTGCCTAAGTTTGACAAAGTATGCGTTTTGATTTGCGAGGCAGCCTCTCGCAAGGCTTCCCATTCGGGGATTTGCTTCGAAATTTTATCTCGTTTTTGGCGTACCCACCACAGCGTTTCGTCGTGCCAGTTGACCCGAGTTTCGTCTTGGTTGAAGGTTGCCGCAGCTTTGCTGTGGTCTAAAAGGCTGGTTGTCATAGCGCATTCAAAATTTCGGCGACGTGAATAGCTTTAACAGGTGACTGTTGGCGGCGCAAAATCCCTTCTAAGTGCATCAGGCACGAAGAGTCGGCACCTGTGATGTATTCTACTTGATTATCAAGGTGTTCTTTTACTCGATCTTTGCCCATTTTGACCGAAACGGCTTCTTCGGTTACACAAAATGTACCGCCAAATCCACAGCATTCGTCGCTGCGTTGGGGTTGGCAGAGTTCCAAACCTTCTACCATTGCTAACAACGACTCGATTTTTGAGAAAGGTGCCTCGTTCCGTTCTGACATCGAAGCCAGCCGCAGGCCTCGCTGCCCGTGGCAGCTTTGGTGTAGCCCTACTTTATATGGAAATCGAGCTTTTAAAGACTTCACCTGGAGTACATCGGTCAGAAACTCACAAAGCTCATACACTCCACCTTTGGGAGTAATGGGCACATGTTCTTTTACATGCAACACACACGACCCCGACGGCGCTACGATGTAGTCGGCATCGGCAAAGTTTTGGACAAAGTTACGGTCACAGTCTTGGGCCAAAGCCGCAAAACCTGAGTTGGCCATGGGCTGCCCGCAACAGGTTTGATTCATAGGAAAGTGAACCTCACAACCCAGTTTTTCGAGCAACTCAAGCGTTGCGATGGCTACTTGCGGGTAAAACTGGTCAATGTAACAGGGCACAAAAAGTGATACCTTCATGCTGGCAGTATTCGTTATCGGTTATCCGTATTGGTTGGGTTATGAACTACTTTGTTAGTGATGAGAAGTATTGACCAAAGAAAAAGCCTCCCATGTAATTCTCCCAAACTTTTAGCAAAGGAATTGCATTTTTCGATGTAAATGTTTTGAAAAATTAGCATATTTTTCAACTATTTTGGCAATTATTGTACACAATAAGTCCTAATTGCTGTATTTTGGAATGAAACCTCAGTTATTGAAAGCCCCCAAAGGTTTGGAGCAGTCGTTTACGGCACGGCAAGACGTAGTACTTCATTTTTATAACCGCTGGCATTACCATCCCGAGCTCGAACTCGTACAGGTAGAGCAAGGCACCGGTACGCTGTTTGTAGGCGACAGCATCGAGCATTTTCAGCATAGCGATTTACTCCTCATCGGTGCCAATTTGCCTCATTATTGGCGCTGCGACGAGAAATATTTTCAGGCGAATTCGGGGCTGTATGCTCAGGCAACAGTTGTTCATTTTTTGAGTGATGTGTGGGGAGATACATTTTTGAATCTGCCCGAAAATCAGGCCATTCGAGAGTTATTTGCCAAAGCTGGTCGAGGAATTCGGTTTGGTGGCGACACCAAGCTCCACATTAAAAACCTATTAAACAAGCTGTTACATAACGAAAACTCTAATCGTCTGATTCTATTGTTGCAAATTTTAGAAGTGCTTGCTCAGTGCCAAGAAGCCACCGAACTGTCTAAAACCTACTTGCCACAACCCTTAGACGAAGACGACACCGACCGTATCAACCGCATTTATAATTATTCCTTGACTCATTTTCAACGCAAGATTTCGATTGACGAAATCGCAGAAGTGGCCAATGTGAGTCCTCATTCCTTTTGTCGGTATTTTAAGAGTCGAAGCCGCAAGACGTACTCGCAGTTTTTACAAGAATTACGAGTAGGGCATGCCTGTAAGTTGCTGATTGACGAGCATTTAGGCATTGCTCAAATCTGTTACGAAAGTGGCTTTAACAATTTTTCAAATTTCAATAAGTATTTCAAAATCATCACAGGCAAAAGCCCCCTGCAATACCAAAAAGAACATCGGGTTGGAAATAAACTTTGAACCAATGAACATCGTATCCATACAAGCATCGCTACGAAATTTGGCTCTGAGCAAGCCGTATAGCATTGCAGGGCATTATTTTTCGGAGGTCGAAAATGTGTTTTTAGAAATTACTTTAGCCAACGGCATCGTAGGCATTGGAGCCGCTAGCCCTGCCGAAGAGGTGGTAGGCGAAACCTGCGCCCAAACCTTGCTCCATTGCCAATCGGCATTTTTTGAGGGCTTGGTAGGGCGAGACATACGCTATTTTCGGCAACTATTGGACGAAGCCAAGCGTTTGTTCGGAGCTTTTCCGGGTACGATGGCGGCACTGGATATTGCCCTACACGATGCCTATGCGCAGTGGGTAGGGGTACCCGTAGTGGCTTTGTACGGGCAAAAAATCAAGGCATTGCCTACCTCGGTTACCATCGGTATTATGTCGGTAGCAGATACTTTGGCTGAGGCAAAAGCTTTTGAGGAACGGGGCTTCAGCGTACTTAAAATCAAAACTGGCGAACAAGTAGAAGAAGACATCGAGCGGCTGGCCAAACTACGAGAGCGGTTTCCATCTCTCACGTTGCGGGTAGATGCCAACCAAGGGTATGATTTACAAACGCTACAAACTTTTTTGAAAGCAACCCAGCACCTCAAGCTAGAGCTTATCGAACAGCCCCTGCCCGTTGGTCAAGAACATGAACTATTGAAACTGGACGAAACCATCCGAAAACACCTGGCTGCCGATGAATCGCTTAAAGATGCTCGTTACGCACTCCGATGGGCGCAGTCACCCCAGCCTTTTGGGATTTATAACATCAAGCTCATGAAATGTGGCGGCATTGCGGCTGCGTTAGACATTGCCACCATTGCGCAACAGGCTCAAATTGAGCTATTTTGGGGCTGCAACGACGAAAGTGTGGTGAGCATCACAGCAGCTCTTCATGCAGCGTTTGCTTGCCCGCACACTCGTTACCTTGACTTGGATGGCAGTTTTGACTTAGCACAAGATCTCGTAACAGGAGGCTTCGTACTGCGCAATGGTATGCTCTCCCTTAACGATAAGCCTGGGCTTGGCGTGAAGTTGATTTAGAGGTTTACACCCAAGTGGAGGTATAGGGATACGCAAAAAACTGAAACGTTCCACTTTTTGAAAAAGTGGAACGTTTGCTTACTACCAAGGAAGCCAGTTGGTGAAAGGTATTAGCGACAAAGAACATGATTCCCGTTCAACGTTGCTTCACGTATTTTTCTTTGGCCTGATTCAGGAGTTTGAAAATTTCGGTGCGCTGATTGACAAGTGTCGAAACCAGCACGGGGTTTCGGTAAAACAAGTTCAGGACATTCCACGAACGACTTGCTCGAATGACAAAATTCCAATACGCTAACACAAAATAGCCACTGAGCGGCAGCGAGAGCAAATACGCCAATGTCAAACCGATTTGATGAGTAACATGCCAAAAAACACCCACATACACTCCATAAAAAAGTAAAAAGGTAAAAATCCCCGACACCATCATAATCGGTGCTCGAAAGGTGATGTCTTTGGTAATTAGGTTGGCGATTTTTGAAGGCAGTATGTAGGGCAAGTAGTTGTGTATCAAGCCATATACATACAGGGGAGCACCAAGTGTAAGTACCAAAACAGTTTGAAGCGTACGAAGAAAAATAGACCGATGACGGGCTTTGTTAAACACTTCGTCGGTAAGTTTAAGTTTATGCAGCGTTTCGAGGTAATTGTTGGTCAACTGGCGGGCATGACTGACCAGCGCAGGGTCTTCTTGCTGAAAATAATTAACGGCCTGCACGATTTGCTTTATCAAAAAAAACTCTTCTCGCTTCTGATTAGGAAGTCTAAAATCTTCAAAAAGCTGATTTTTATATAAGATTTCGATGTTTTTGACCAGCTCGTCTTCCGAGTCGTTGTTGGTAATGACGATGGTATCAGCAAGGCGTTGTTCGATAAGTTGCGTGAGTTGCTCTACGACCTCAAACTGCTCGGGGTTATAGCTGTCTTTGAAGGCTTCGAGCGTGATAGGCTCGCCGATGTTTACGTACACTTCGCTCCTAAACCGCTCGGCTTCTGAGTAATTGAGACCCACAGGTATGATTTTGATACCTAACTCAAAGTTATTTTCGTACTCGGCGCCCAGGGCAATGCGGGCAGTGCCTGTTTTGATGTCTCTCAGTCGGCGTTCGATGATACTGGTTCCTTCTGGAAAAATCAGCAGCGAGCCTTTTTTTTCGAGCATCTCAAAGCATTTGCTAAAGGTACGTTTGTTAAGCTCGGCTTGCGAAAGGGCTTCTTGCGCCTTGTCCTGTTTTCGGTAGATAGGCACTACCTTAAAATATCGAAAAATGGGCCGTGTCAAGCGGCTGAAAATACTCCCATTTGCCAAAAACGACACTTGTTGTGGCACCAATGTGGCCACAATGAGTGGGTCCATGAAGGTATTGGGGTGATTCGGCGTGATGATAACAGGCGGCTCTGTAGTCAGCCAATGTAGATTATTGACCTGAAACCGCTTAAAAAATACCCTAAGTGCAATCCGAACAATGAACTTGAGGAGACCGTAAATCATGACGTTATTGGTAAGAGCTAACAAGGTACTCAAATCCCTGAATCGGTGCAAGCCAAGAGGCTAAAGTACAAGCGAGGACGCTTGTACTAGTGACGAGAACGCTTGTACCAGTGGCGAGGACGCTTGCATCAAGAGCACAAGCGTCCTCGGCTGTCATTATTTGATTCGGAAGGTCGCTTCCATTCGGTACGTAATTTTTATTTTTTGATACTCGAGACTACTGTCGCCCACTGGAGCAGCATCCATTGAAGCCATTCGCATGTTCGACTGCGCCATCATTGGGTAGCTTGGCATGTAGAAATTATCTTCTAACTCTTTGATTTCGAGCACATCCCCTACTTTTTCTCCGATAGATTCGAGTAGGTAGGTTGCTTTTTCTTTGGCTGCTTTTAAGGCATTGATTTTGACTTGTTTCCGAAGTTCGGTCTTTTTAGAATGATCAACCCGACCAATGTTAGCATATTCGATGCCTTTTTCGTCCACCTTCGATAGGATGCCATCAATCTTATACAAGTTACTGACTTTCAGCACATACTGCTTGTTTTCTAAAAACGTTTGTGGCTTTTTGCGACCAAACCAGTTGCGATACCCTCCTACTCCGCCCACGCTCAAGTCCTCTTTGGCCAAGCCCGCCTCACGTACTGCATCCACGAGTTGTTTTTCGAGGAGGTCAATGGTTACCTTGTTTTTTTGGTTCTTTTCGTCTTGATAGTACTCCTTGAGGCTAATGTTAAAGTACAGTTCGTCAGGCACGACTTCGAGTTCGGCAGTACCGGTGACTTCTATTTTTTTGATGGGTTCTGATGAAGGGTTCATAGTTTGAGCAAAGGGACGAAGCGCCGGAAACAAGCTCATAAAGCCAATGATTCCGAGCAGGATACTTAATTTTTTCATGGGATTGGTTGTTGAATCAATACGAGTTTGCAAAAAGGGAGTGGTAACTTGGTGCTAATCAAGTCTGTTGCTTACGAGATTGGCCACGAACATAACGAAATTATTCCTCAAATCGTACAACTTGGCTGTTGTCTGAGCAAGCGGTCAATAGTTGCTGATTGGTCAGGCGCAGCAAAGGGTGCATGAGGCCTGGGGCAACCTCTACCAAAGGCACCAGCGTAAAGCGGCGTTCTTGAATAAACGGATGCGGCACCACCAAGTCAGGCGATTGCATGGCCAAATCGCCATAATACAATAAATCTACGTCAATCAAGCGGCTGCCCCATTTTTCGTAGCGCACCCGCCCCAGCGCTTCTTCGGTGTATCGAATTTGCTTGAGTAGTTCGGTAGGATGTAAGTTGGTCTGAATCACCACCACCTGATTCAAGAAGGCAGGCTGGTCGGTGAACCCCCAAGCGGCTGTTTCGTAAATAGCTGATTGTCGGACGATTGCGCCTGTTTTTTGTTGTAATAATGCACGAGCTTGTTGTAGTAACAAAACTCTGTCGCCCAGATTGGACCCTAGCAGAAAATAGGCTTCGGTATAGTGCATACGTTCGGTAACTGCCTTGTCGCAAAGGCTGACAGAGGCACATTGGAGCAACAAAGTAACGAAGTATATCGGCGTGTTCCAGCGTTTGTTCCGAAGAAATCTACCAGCAGCTTATAGGACCCAACGAATTCCGACTTGATACCCTACCCAACCTTTGACGTTCCAATTGGTAAAAAAGGGTTCATCAAACAGCACTGCATGGATGATTTTTTTGGAAACTTGCAGATAGGCTGCACTTTCGGGACGAGTAGCTAACATATTGAACGAAGGCCCCAGCGCCAAGGTTAGTTTGCTGCCCAGACGTTGCTCAAAACTAAGTTGGAAACGAGTATGTTGGTTAAACTGAGGCACTTGACCCACACTCAGGAGGTTGAAGGTAGCGTCAAGATTGAGCAATGACCGCTCCCGACGGTCTAATTTCAGAGCCGTTCCGATACCGTAGCCATAGCTCCACACCCAATTTTTGAGTGAATCTTGTGGCGTTACCCCTCCCGTAAAAATATTATAAAAACGCCGCATCCCCGTTTTGAAGGTGAGATTGGCCTGTGTCAACTCGTTGTAGCCAATTTCAAGGCGGCGGTACCCGTTTTTACGAACATAGCTAAACAATCCGATGGGAGCCTTGGCCGACGAATCCGCAAAATTAACCACCCCCAATTGCCGCCCTTTTCGCACTTTTTGGGCGATGTTGAGAGGTGCAATCTGTACACCTTCCAGTTCATTGGCGATATTCATCAGACCAGCCACTTGCCAGCCATGCTTTTTACCCAAGGTGACGTTGGCCGTACCCGCTACTTGTAAGCCACTGAAATTCTGCACATTGAAATTGGCAAAGCCAGCAAATTGCGCCCCAGAAGCATCGGTCCAATAGGTGTTGACGGCTCCCGCAAACTGATAGCCATGACTCTTGCCAAACACGTGATTAGAAAAACCTGCAAACTGGAGGCCATCCAAACGCCCGCCTACCAAGTTGACGGCTCCCGAGACTTGTACTCCTGATACATGCTCCAATACCAAATTGGCAAAACCACCCGCTTCAAAGGCATTGACACCTCTCGAATACCCTGCAATGAGGTTGAATGAAAAATCGTTGATAACCTGACCGCTCAACAAATGGTTGGTACCCACAAAAGGCAAAATCGAAAACTGCGCCGTGCGGTGAAGGGTATCTTGTACGTTTTGGTCATGCACAAACTGCTTGGCCGAAAGCAACCACTTTTTTACCTTTTCTAAGTCAAATTGCTTTCGGTTGCGGCGAAGTGTGGTGGTCGTATCTACCGACGGTGGAGTAATCACCACTTCCTGCGGCTCAGGTTTGGTGACTTCTACTTCTTTGGGTGTTGTGGTGGCTACTGGTTCTATCGTCACTTGGGGAGGGAGGGGCGTCAAGGCGATAGACAGCGGCTCCTCATGACGAGACTTTACCGTCATGGTTTCGCTAAGGTAATTTTGTTTGCTGATTTGAAGCACTGCCGAGGTACTTTTGGCAGGCAATTTCAACCGAAAATACCCCGATGGATTCGTCACTGCCGAAGCCAAGGTGATGCGGTCGAACACACTGGCTTGCCCCAAAAACGCATTGGTTTGTTTATCAATGATATAGCCACTTATAAAAAGGTGCTGAGGTTCGGGGTCACCTTTTTGTAAAATCACATAGTTTTGGCGCACTTTGTAGCGCAAACTTCCTCTAAACAATTGGTCCAGAATTTGCCGCACGGGTTTATTAATGGCCACCAAATCAATACGGCGGTCGGGGTCAAAAAGGCCAGCGCTGTATGAAAACGTAATCGTTGCTTTTTGACCAATGGCTGTCAGGACGTCGGCGAGCCGCTCGTTCGTAAGTTTTACACTCACAATACGATCGAGCGGAGCTACTTGGCGAGCATACGCCCCCCAACAACCCATTGATAACCAAAGCCATATCAGTACTTGTTTTTTCATGTATGCTGGTAGTCTCTTGCCATCATCGTTTCGGACACGCTTGCAAAAGTTGATGGAGCGAAGCTATTGCGAGCAACCTTTTCCATCTAACCAAATCTTGCCTTCGGAGCGCTCCACGTGCAGGTCAAACGTTTCGGCAATGACTGCCACAATGGTTTCTACGTCTTCGTTATTGAAGTTTGAGGTAAGTTTACATTGTGCTAACTTCTTGTTTCTCAACACAATTTTGCTCTGGTAAGCATCATTGAGTAACTGGACGACCTCACTCAGAGGAGTTTCTTCAAACAAGAACAGTTTGGTTTTGTACGACAGCACATTCTTGCTTGGGCTATTCAGCTTGATTACGGTGTCAGACTTCGCTTCAAATTCAGCCGCTTCGCCTTTGGTGAGTTTAATTTGGTGCTTGGGCGTACCAAAGGATACTTTGCCCGTTTCTACGTTTACTTTCACATTTTGGTCATAGGCTCGCACATTAAACGACGTACCCAACACCCGTATCGTAGTACCGTTAGCTTCAATAACAAAAGGCTTCGAGGCATCGGGTTTTACATGAAAAAACGCTTCGCCCTTGAGTCTTACCGACCGCAAATTCCCCTCAAAGTCAGACGGATAGCTAAGGGTAGAATTCGCATTGAGATATACGAGCGTGCCGTCGGGGAGTTGCTGTTCCAAGTGAAATTGCTGCGTAGCTAACACCTTGGTAGTAGGCTCATTGGAGTTAACAAACTGATACGCCACCCAGCTCACCCCTGCTATCAACAACAAGCTAGCGGCAATTCTCAGTACCCACCTCGACGACTTGACGGGTGTATGCAAAGGCCGAATCACCGTCTCGGGGCGGTTCATCCGCCGTTTTACCTTTTCCCATGCCTTGTCGGTATCTACTACGGCTGGAGTTGGCAGGGTTTGTGTTTGTTCCCAAATCAGCCGATAGGCAGCCAGTGCCTGCTCGTTTTCGGGCGAGGCAGCCACCCACTCATCTACTTGGCGGCGTTCGTCGGGCGAAGCCTCCTCTGCCAAGTAACGAGCCAGTAAATCGTCTAAGATAGGTTTAGTGTTGTTCTTCATTTTCCCACGTATCCGTTAGTCACATCCACTACTTTATGATTGAATCGAGGTTGTATCGTTTGGTTAAAACTCAACATCCAGCTCAGCGCCAATACCAGTCCGATGGTCAGAAAATCAGCGAGTTGCGTTCGGAGTATTTTGAGTGCCTTGCCAATCTGGTTCTCAACAGTCTTGACCGAAATCCCTAACTGTTCGGCAATTTCGGCATATTTTAATTCTTCAAAACGACTCAGTCTAAACACCAACCGACATTGTTCTGGCAGGCGGTCAATGGCTTGTTGGAGTTGTTGTTGGAGTTCGTTGTATTGAAGTTGGTCGGTGGCCGAAACCTGCGTTTGTTCGAGCACATCGGCATTGTGCTGGCGATAGGTGTCTTGAATCTTGAGATGCTTTACTCGATTAAGGCAATGATTATGCACCGAGCGATACAGATACGCCTTGATTGAGACGTTGATGTCAACAAATACTCGCTTTTCCCACCAGGTGCAAAACAAGTTTTGTACCACTTCTTCGGCATCTTCGGAGTCTTTGAGTATCGAGTTGGCATACTGGCATAGCGAAGCATAGTATTTGCGAAATACCTGCTCAAACACTCGCTCGTTGCCTTGCCGAATGGCCTCTATCACTTCGGAATCAGTGAGTTGCACTACAGAATACGTTTTTTGTAAGCTAACGGGTGGCAAGTTACGATGTGTTTGGTGTTCGTGGTAGAGACAACTGATGAACGGTTATACCCCTATGGATGAGTGGAAAATTTTTAGGGTAAATAGTTGGGGGGCGTTATTTATTATCCGTTATTCGTACTGGTGGTTTTGGTTGTTTCCTACCGAAAAAAGGCTTCTACAAAGAGGATAGGGTGTTTTCCAAACGTTTAACCCAGTGCGCTAGTTGATTTCTTCAACGTTTTGGTTCTTCTCACGACAAAAAATTAGCCAACTCTGCGTTGTTTTTAACATAACTCGAAGGGCTTTTACCCATGAATTCGGTGAATTCTTTGATAAAATGGGATTGGTCGTAATAGCCACAAAGATAGATGAGGTCTTGCCAGTCGGCTACTTGCCAGCGTTGGCTGGCCAGCAAGGAACACAAGTAGCCAACACGCCGAATTCGGGCATAATATTTGGGACTCACGCCTACTTTTTGCATGAATTTACGCTCAAACTGCCGTCGGCACACATACAGTTCGTTCATCAGGTCAGACACGTTGACGATGCCTCGCTGTGTCACAATGAGGTTAGCGGCATAGTCGGTTCGGTCAAACGACTGTTTGGTTTTACTGAGTTGGAAGGTTAAGAAATTTTCGAGCAGGGCTATTCGTGCTGCATCGGTTGGGGCGTTTAGGAGTTGTTCTTGTAGTTGTTGGCCAGCTGTACCCAGCACAGCTGTAAGGTCTGTGCGCTCGTCGGTAAACTCATACATGGGTACGCCAAACAAGCTAAAAAACGCTGCTGGCTTCAACACTACGCCCACGATGCCGATTTGCCCCGAAAGCGACAGCTGATACCGCTGAGTTGCTTGCCCCGACACAAACGACGCAGGCGTAAGTACCTGTTGGCCCTTAGGATTGCTGACTCGATAAGCATCGCCATAATTAAACGTAAGCGAAGCAAAGCCACTAGGCGGTGATTCTACTTGCAACACCGCCGAACGAGCAGGGTTACCTTCCCATACGTAGAAACACTCTACATAAGGAGCTAAGTGCGAGGCTGGGGCGAATTTTCGATAACGCATAAGTCAGGGAAACGACTGACAAGGTACGAAAAAGAGCGGTTTATTCTTCAAATAACACAGCTTTGTTAGCAAACGGAATAGATGAAGGTTTTCTATTCCACTATTCATTCTCCAATTGATGAGATGGGGTTGATAGCTTCGGTTTTTAAAAAATTAGGTTTTCGGATAGTCTGCGTAATGGGCGTAACGCCATCTTCAATTTCCAGTAGATAAACCCCTTCTGTCCATTTCCTCAAATTCACTTCAGCATAAAGCTTGGTTTGGCCTCGGGTGAGTTTTTTGCAGAAAATACTTTCTCCTTGTTCGTTTCTGAGTCGGCAGCAGAGTTTCACTCCCTTTTGTTTTGCGATGGAAATCACAACGGCTGAGGCATTTTCTAATATTACTGTTTCTATTTGGTAGTGCTGGGTTTCTACTTTGAATTGAGTTATAGCTGTGTTCAGATACATCCACGGCCTCGACCAACAAGAATAGTGTGTAGCTCCTGCCATAGACCTATTTTGGGGCTTGGTAATGCAAAGGTGTAACAGTAAGAAGATCAGAGACGTTTTCATGGTAGTAAATGAAAACAAGGAAACACGAGCGGCTTCCTTGTTTTCGACTAAAGGTTGATTTTCAGAAAAGTGTACGGTCGTATTGGTAGCGAAGCTTAATTCATGGCTACAACTCGCTGGCTAACAGCAGGTTCGGTTGGCCAAAGTTTTTCTTTCCGAATCATCTTGGTAATCGGTGTCGTACCATCGGTCATCTCAATAGAATAAACTCCTGCCTCGGCTTCACTCAAGTTGATTTTGAACTGATATTTAGCAATTTTTCGATCAAGACCATAGTGAAATAATACGTGCCCTTGCTTATCTTTTACGAACATGATGAATTTCGTACCGATGGCCTTTTCTACTTTCACCCAAACTCGTGAGAGGTCTTCCTGAGTATAGGTAGTTACTTTGTAATGGTCTGTTTCGGTAACATTCTGAGCTTGTACCGACGAAGCGAAGATTGCCAACCCTACTCCCAGGGCTATAGCAATGTGTTGGAAATACTTTTTCATGGATTTTGTATGGATAACATGAGACGGTTGTTGTTGATAACCATGACAAAGTTCCATCAAAAAACCACGAGCTGTACCTACCAATTTGGGTGGTCGAATCTAAGCAAAAAGCCACCTTTGTAGGTAGCTTTTCATAGTTTATAAACTACTGATAAACAACCGATAATGTACCAAATCTCAGTATTCTTTTTTCAGAAACCTCAGAAAATGAGCATACTGAAACCCTGTTATCAACAACAAAAAAGCTACGATTTGGATGAAATTCCGAACAAGATAGAGGCGATAAAATAACACCACGTCGGTACTTTGGAGCTTCGAAAAAATAAACTCCATAAAGATTTCGGCTAAGGCTGGTCCCAGTAGCCCTAAGCTAATCCAAAAATAGGGGTTGCGGTACAGCGGAACGGCTCCTGTATCGGTCTGGTAGAATCGGTATAAAAACCAACTTGTGCCGATAATGGTAAAAATGTTTTTCACGGTAGAAGACAACGAGTCGTAATCTTGATAACTCTTAAAAACGACCACCTGTACCATTTCAAAAACCACCAAACCCCAAGCAGATACTATAAAAAATCGTTTGTGGAGTGGTTTCTGCATCAAGTCTCTAAAGAAATAACCCAGACAAATGAATTTAGAGAGATAACTCAAGGGATTGAGCAAGGTCATGCTTTTGAGACCAAGCGATTTAAGCACTGGCTTGATGTCGTTGTAAAACACAAATGACTTTTTGAGAACCACAACAATCAACAGCCATTCCAGAACAGCCCAAAGTGCTAGCAAAAACAACATGTAAAGTAACCACCGAACAGGTGTGTCTCTTATGATGTTTCGTTTTTGATAGGCTATCCACCAAGTAATAACCGTAAGCAAGGTGATGAAATGTAAACAATACTTGAGGTATTGTTCGAGGGTGTCTATGTTGTTCATGCTTCGTCGTCTTGAGGAATACGGATAGGGCAGCTACCCTCTTTGGAACCATGTAAAAACAATATGTATCTCGACCCTTCACGCCCTAAGCGGATTACCATACGATCGTTGACATCCTGCGGTTTGAAACCCCAATATTTTTCAGAAATAAAATCAGTTTCAATAGTACTTTTCAAGTCTTCCCAGAACTGTGATCCTTTTAAGGTTTGAACCAAATCCCAATTATTAGGATTTTCAGCAAGCATTTTATCCCAATCACTCGGCTGTCCCCAGTTATTGGTATAGTTTCTATTTTCGATGATTGTTTTTATGTTGAGCACCAAAACAGGCCCTAATTGATACGTCTGGATGCCACCCGTTCTATCTGGACGACCTTTCTTCGAAGTCTCTATCAAACTTTTAATGGAAATACATTTAACTTGTATCCCATCCACGCTCAAAAAATTATTACCTGAGATAACTACATTACTTTTTTGAAATTTTTTATCTCCACACAAAATATAATTACTTTCGCCAGATTTCAACTCCTCCTCAAAAACAAGTTTAACCTCTAAATAATAGGATATTCTACTTCTACGTGTCTTTCGGAAATCAGTAAAATCTTTTTTCTCTATGATGAAGAAGGCAATCCCAACAAGACCAATATTTATAGCATCTTCCAATTGGTTTATCTCCAACGCTCTTACAATCGCATTTATATCTATAATTTCTCCATTGCTGTATTTTAAATAGTATTTTTCATTGAACTTACGCATGAAGTCATATACCCTTTTTCTTCTTTGGTCTTCCGCAAGAATGACCCCCTTATCGCCTTTTGTTATGATTAGTCGAGGATTTAGTTTGCCATATTTGACATACTTGTCAATAACATCTTGATAGGTTTTATCTAGACCCGATTTATCTTTATCCTCTAACAAAACCTGCCCAAACGAAGCTTGGTCTTCTTCTCTGTCTCTTTTGCGGTAATCGCCCCAGACGTTATCAATAGGGCTAAAAAAGCGGAATGCTTCTGAACTGGGGTCGTAACGTCCTAAA
The DNA here is from genome assembly GCA_046329195.1 of Spirosomataceae bacterium. Lineage (GTDB taxonomy): Bacteria > Bacteroidota > Bacteroidia > Cytophagales > Spirosomataceae > JAXLVB01. The sequence continues at coordinate 607,809 of JAXLVB010000003.1, forward strand.
TAATCCCCTGAAGGGTCAGTGTCTTCGTAGCGCAAGCGCCTGTCAAAAGAGCGTCCGTCATCAAATAGTACGTACATGGTCGTAGTTGTTTAAAGGTGAGAGGAAGAGTTATACTCACACCAACTTTCCCTCAATGGCCTTGGCTACGGCTTCGGGGGCGGAGTTGACGTGGAGTTTGTCGTAAATATTCTTGACGTGCCAATGCACGGTATGAAAACTCAGCGAACAGGCATCGGCTATCATCTTGTAACTCATACCTTTAACCATACAGCCTAATATTTCTCGCTCTCGGTCGGTGAGCGATACGTAGGTAGGTTGTGCTTGCACAAACTGATTTTTGAACATCTGCATGACCCGTGCGGCAATAGACGGCGACATACAAGCCCCCCCATGATGCACTTCGATAATGGCTCGCTCCATATCCTCGGGGTTGGGGCTTTTGAGCACATAGCCGCTGGCACCGCTACAAATGGCTGTAAAGATGCGGTAGTCGTCATCAAAAATCGTCTGCATCAGCACCTTAGTAGCAGGATTGGTTGCCTTGATTTGTTGCAAGGCTTCTAAGCCCGAAACGCCTGGCATCTGAATGTCCATCAGCACCACGTCGGGGCGATGTTTTTGGACTCGTCGCACCACATCGCTGGCCTCGCCGTAGCTACCTGCCAAGAAGATTTCGTCGGAGTGTTCCAAGTACATGGACAAACTCTGCCGAAAGCTCTTGTTGTCTTCAAATAGTACGACTCTAATCATATACCTTTAGTTTACGGCCTCAAAAATGGACCTTTTTTGGGTTGAGTTCCCCCCCCAATTCGGGTGGGTAGCTTACACTTCTATCACCAGCAATGACAGTGTAGTGCCTTGCCCTACTACCGAGCGGAGGTCTAACTCCATGAAACTCTCGGTGGCTCGTTTTTTAAAATTCCGCAGGCCGTTTCCCTCCGTTTGTTGATGAAGGTCAAAACCTTTGCCATTATCAGTCACCACAATATGAATTCCTTCGGGTTGTTCAGAAATCTCAATGACTGCCAGCGTTGCTGCCGAATGTTTCGCAATGTTGTTGACGGCCTCTTTGATAATCAGATAGACATTACGCCGCTGCTCCATACTCATTTTGAATACCTTGGCAGGGCTTACTCCATTCAAAAACTCAAGTGTAATGCCCTGTGGTTGAAGGATTTGCAGTGCAAATGAACGAATTTTTTCAAACAACTGTGGCAACGAGTCGTTGTCGGGGTTAATGGTCCAGACAGTATCTCGAATGTGCTGAATACTCTCTTCTGAATCTTGCTTGATTTGGTTAAGAATAGGTAGTAGTTCGGTCCGTTCGGTAGGTTTTAACTTTTTTTCGACTACTTTAGTGGCAATGGCAATACTACTCAAGGTAGCGCCAACTTCGTCGTGGAGGTCGGCAGCGATGCGGTTGCGTAGATGCTGTACCTTGAGTTTTTGCCGAAAATTATACAGCAAAAAGAAATAAACCCCTGCCGAAATTAACAACACCGCATACGCAACCACAGCCGGAATAAACCAGCCCGATTCGGTAAGAGAGGCTTCTATTTGTACGGGTATCGAGTACGAGGCTACCATGTGTTTACCACGAATAGCGCTTGAATACAAGGTGTATTCTCCTCCGGGCAAATTGGTATAGCGAATTTCGGGATAATCACTCAGTACCGTATCTTTATCGTATCCCATCAAAAAATACTGATATTGAACCGAATCGTAAGGGGAAAATACAAAGATCACGTCGTCGTCCAAGGCTTTTAGCTCGATGGAGTGCTGTGTCACTGAATCGGAGGAGACACCGTTGATTTTTATGGTTTTGAGCGTCAAACGTTCCTGTGCTACAACCACCGCCATGCTTGTCAGTGTAATCCAACCTATTAGGGTGCATTGGCGTAGTAGCATCATCAAACGAGTTGAAGGTGATAATGCAAAATACTACAAAAATTTTGATATTTTTTGTCATACAAAACCATATTTTTTTTTTACGGTAAGTCCTTAAAAAACAAGACCAAAGCAGGACTTCGGTCTTGTAAGAGTTTCTGTAAAGTTGTTAAAGATTCTGTATCAATGTTGCTTCCATACTTTCTTGCTTGCTCGCTTCGCCTCTTCGGTTTCGGCGTAGAGCAGGTAAAAGCCTTCTGGAGACTCCGACACATCCAATTCGATACGATGGACAGTAGTTTTTTCTGGTAAATACCATTGCTGTTTGGTCTGCCCTAATGTATTGAGCCAGTACAAATGGATACTTTCTGGTTTTTGCAAACGTACTTCTACTTGGATTTTACCCTGGGTAGGATTCGGGAACGTGTACAGCTCCATAGAATGGATTGCTACCTCAGCTTGTTCTGTTGCTGCCAAACGACTTGAAGTCGTACCAATCACAACCGAGGTGGTGGCCGTAGCTGTACAGCCTGAAGAAGCTTGTACCCCTGCTACCTGATAGGCTCCGGCCATCGCCGTAGTCACGGGCGAGCGGCTTGGGTTGCGCAAAGTGCTACTGAAGCCTCCTGGCCCTGACCAACTGTAAATCAGCCCTGTAGGAGTAGCCGCCAGATTAAGCACCGTACCATTTTGACTAAAAGAGTAGCTTGCCGCCAGGCTCAGAGCTGATAGTGAGATAATGGTGATACTGGCACGGTAGGTACACCCTGACGAGTTGGTGATGTCAACGTGATACGTTCCGCCCAAAGTAACAGCTACTTGGTTAGTGATGGCATCTTGTATAGGATTAAGACCAGTAACAACCGTTTCTCGATACCACCGATAGGTAGCACCCGCTATGGGCGACACCGATAACGTAATGGTATTGCCGGCGCAGACATAGGGCTTGCCCGTTGAGATACTAATGTTGGCCGTAGTAATGGGGTTGACCGCCACACTGGTCGTTGCCACAGCCGAGCAACCCGCCGCATTGGTTACCGTAACCGAGTACAACCCAGCCATATTGGTGGTTACGTTGCTACGGTTGGGTAAGTTGCTGGTACTGGTAAAGGCCGCCGGACCTCGCCAGTTATAGGTTGTACCTCCTATGGCTCCAAACAAAAGGGTTTCTCCTTGACAAACAGGGCTGTTATTATCCGCTCTTGCATTTGGCAGGGCATTGATACTGACTGATACCGTTGCCGAAGAAGTGCAGCCATTAGCATTGCTAACCACCACGGTATAAGTACCTGCCTGATTGAGGTTGGTACTGGCAAAAACGGGATTTCGGGTGGTGCTTTCAAAGCCACAAGTACCACTGGGGCATGACCATGTATAAGACACTCCTCCCGAAGCTTGTAAGCGGATGGTCTCGCCTAAGCATACGATAGAAGTGGTAGTGCTGGCGGTGGCTGTAGGTAATGGATAAATAGTGACACCCACTTTATAGGAGCCAATTGCAAGACATCCAAACCTATTTTCAGCCGTAACTGTAAAACTTCCCCCTTGCATAGTAGAGGTAGCTATATACGAAGGGTTACTGACATATCGGTTAAACCCATTTGGGCATGTACCAGATGGACAGTCCCAGGTGTAGGAGTCGCCTCCCGAGGCCGAAAGAGTAACCGTTTGACCCAAACATGCCGCTACATTATCTACAACGGTTAGTTTTGGAGCTGGCAATACCTCTACTGACACGGTTGCTGTACCTGTACATCCACTTCCGTTTTGTGCACTGACGGTATAAATCCCCCCTTGTGTAACTGAGACAGCTCTAAACGATGGCTTCTGAGCAGTAGAAGTAAATCCGTATCCTTGCCAAGAGTAACTAAGTCCTCCAGAAGCACTCAGTTCGACGGTATTCCCAGTACATACCACTGGAGTAGAAGTACTCGCTACAAAGTTGCTACTACCTGCTCCAGTAGCACAAAACGCCTGCCATGAGGCTCTACTGCCGCCTCCAGGTAAACCAGCATTGTTGGAGAAATCGTAACTAGGTGATGACAAACGTGCACATAGACCCGACAAAGCACTTGGATAACAACCAGTTAGTTGATTATTATTTACAAAGAGTGCCGTCAAATTATTCAAAAGTCCCAGTCCGGCAGGAATACTTCCAACAAATTGATTATAGGACAAATCAAGAGATTTAAGCTCTGGCAAGTTGGATATATAGTCAGGAATTGGGCCACTGAGTTGGTTACGATGGACCATAAAATGAGTTATCCTTGTCAAATTACCCAATTCTGTGGGGAGTTGCCCATTCAATTGGTTAGAAGCGACAGAAAATTCTTTTAGATTACTCAAATTTCCTAACGAGCCGGGTATTGCCCCTGTCAGGTTATTCATATCTAACGCTATGATTTCTACATTACGCAGATTCCCTAATACAGCTGGAATAGAGCCACTTAGGTTATTGTCAAATAACAGAAGCTGTTTCAGATTAAGTAAATTACCCAACGAACTTGGAATCGGCCCACTAAATGCGTTATTGTTTAATGCCAACACTTGCAGATTACTAAGGTTACCTAACGAACTTGGTATCATTCCAGTTAGTTGATTACCCTCAAGGTTAATAGTTTCCAAATTACTCAACCCTGACAGCGAGGCAGGAAGCTCCCCTTGTAAGCGATTGTAACGGAGCGTGAGGCTATTCACTCGCCCATTACTACATCCTACGCCAAGCCAAGTGCAAGGGTCACAGCCGCTTAACCAACCTGTTTTGCTTCTCCAATTAGCTCCGTTGGTAGCGTTGTAAAGATCTATCAACGGCTGAAGATCTGGATGGGCACCTATTCTTACCGTAACGGTGGCGGTAGTACTACAATTACCGACCGACACAGCTTTGATATAGTAAGTGCCCCCTACAGATACGACAGTAGGATTCGTTACTGTGCTGCTGAAACCACTGTCTGTAAAAAATGTTATTGTGCCATTAGAACGCACAACAGTTTGCAAATTGACTGTATTGGGTGGACACACAACCTCAGGCGTTGACACAACTATGGTTGGTGATATAGTGATCGTAAGACTCACTGAATTTGTGGCTGTACAGCCATTGAGTGTAGCTTTAGCAAAATACCTACCAGAACTGCTGACAGGATTCGCTACAGTACTGGTGAAACCTCCATTGTTAGAAAACGCTAATAAACCATTACTTGAAAAAACGGTATTGAGGTCTATCGTACCACCACATTGAGCAGGTGGTGTACTAACGGCAAGGGTCGGTATTGGATTAATAACTACTTCTGAAGAAGCAGTTGCCTGACATCCATTTAGTGTTGCTCGGGCATAATACGTTCCTGATACACTCACTGGATTAGCTACTGTACTGCTAAAACCACTATTGGCAAAATAGGATAAAGTACCATTGCTACTAAATACGGTGTTTAAGTTTAATGTACCGCCACATTGAGCTGTTGGTATAGCGATATTAAGCGTGGGTAACGGGTTGACTTTAACCGAAATACTTGCCGAATTTGAACACCCATTACCATCTACTATCGTGACCGAATATGACCCGCTGCTGGCTATTTCTCCCACAAAAGAAGGCGTGGCACTCGTACTGGCAAAGCCATTAGGACAATTGCCCGTTGGGCAGGACCAGACGTATGAGGTGCCCCCTGATGCACTCAGATTGATGATGGCTCCTACGCAGGTGGGGCTGTTACTTTGTACCGTGACCGTGGGGGATGGGTTAATCACTACAGCTATCGTTTGGGTAGCCGAGCAGCCCGCCGCATTGGTTACCGTAACTGAATATACTCCAGCCATATTGGTGGTTACATTGCTACGAGCAGGTTGGTTGCTGGTACTGGTAAAGGCCGCCGGACCTCGCCAGTTGTAGGTTGCTCCGCCCGTGGCGCTCAGGTTGAGCGTATTGCCTTGGCATACAGGGCTATTGCTGCTCACCGATACACCTGGCAGCGCATTGATACTGACCGAAACCGTTGCCGAAGCAGTGCAGCCGTTGGTATTACTAACTACCACGGTGTAAGTGCCTGCTTGATTGAGGTTGGTACTGGCAAAAACGGGATTCTTAGTGGTAGCATCAAATCCACAAGCCCCACTGGGGCACGACCACGTGTAAGACACCCCTCCCGAAGCTTGCAGGCGGATGGTCTCGCCCAAGCAGACTGTGGGAGTAGTAGTGCCAGCCGTGGTGGTTGGTAAAGGATTGATATCAACAGCCAAGCGAGTTGACGCCGTACAGCCTTGCGCATTGCTGGCACTAACCGTATAAAAACCTGCTTGCTGCACCGAAGTAGCTACAAATGAAGGTTTGCCACTATTGCTCACAAACCCATTGGGGCAGTTGCCTGTTGGACACAACCATCCATACGAGCTGCCGCCTGAGGCCGTGAGATTAACCCTTTGCCCTACACAAACGGGACTATTGCTACTAATCACTATTGTTGGAGGGCTTACGACAGCTACCTGAACCGTAGCTGCTGCGGTACAAGCACTTCCTCCATTGCTCACCACAACGGTATATACCCCTCCCAAAGCGGTAGAAGAAGCCGTTAGATTGGGGGTACGATTGCTTGAGGTATAACCATTTGGCCCGCTCCACGTATAAGCAACACCACCCGAAGCACTGAGTTGAATAACTCCTCCCACGCATACCGAAGGCGTAGCGGTGGTAGCTACTGGCGTAAAATTATCACTCCCAGCCCCCGTAGCACAAAAGGCTTGCCACGAAGCATTACTTCCACCGCCAGGTAGGCCTGTATTAGAATTAAAATTGTAAAAAGTTAAACGGCTACAAAGTGATGATAAACTGCTGGGGTAACATCCACTGAGTTGGTTCTCATTTAATTTCAGCTCTAGCAGCCTAGTCAAATTTCCTAAAGAACTGGGAATAGAACCACTGAGTTGGTTTTCGCTTAAATGAAGGTGCAGCAAATTACTCAAATTCCCTAGGGAAGTGGGGATAGCACCTCTGAGTTGGTTTACGTGTAAAAGGAGATATTGCAGATTACCTAAATTCCCTAATGAACTGGGTATAGAACCACTGAGTTGATTAGATTGTAAATAAAGGGTTTGCAGATTACTCAAATTCCCTAATGAGCTAGGGATTGGACCACTGAGTTCATTATTGCTCAAATTAAGGTATTTCAGATTACCTAAATTCCCTAATGAACTGGGGATTGGACCACTGAGTTGGTTGTAGTCTAAAGTAAGGTATTTCAGATTTCTCAAATTTCCTAAGGAACTGGGGATTGGACCACTGAGTTGGTTTACGTGTAAAAGGAGATTTTGCAGATTACCTAAATTCTCTAATGAACTGGGGATTGTACCGCTGAGTTCATTATTACTCAAAGCAAGGTATTGCAGATCACTCAAACTTCCTAAGGAACTGGGAATAGAACTACTGAGTTGGTTAAAGTTTAAAGCGAGATATTGCAGATTACTCAAATTCCCTAATGAACTGAGGATTGGACCACTGAGTTGGTTACTAGTTAAGACAAGATTTTGCAGATTACTCAAATTCCCCAACGAACTGGGTAACGTGCCTCTCAAATTATTCGCCCCGAGATCTACCTTAGTAACCCTCCCATTTGTACAAGTGATTCCATACCAACCACAAGGATTACAGCCACTTAACCAGCCTTGTTTATTAGTCCAATTAGCGCCATTCGTGGCATTGTATAAGTCTATGAGGGGTTGGCGGTCAGGGTGCTCGCCTATGATTACGTTCACGCTGGCGGTAGCAGAGCAACTATTGGTATTGCTGGCCTTGATGTAATAGGTACCGCCTACTGCCACAGCCCTAGGGTTGGCCACTGCCGTGCTAAACTCACTGTCGGTAAAGAAACTCAACGTGCCGTTGGAGCTAACGGTCGCTTGTAAATTAACAGTATTAGGTGGGCAAACGGGGGCTGGTGTGGTTACGGCAATCGTTGGGAGAACATTCACGGCTACGGCAATAGTTTGTGTACCCGTGCAACCTGCTGTATTGGTGGCAGTAACCGAATAAATCCCCGCCCGAGCTACGGCCGCCGTAAGGGTCGGAGTAGCCGAGGTACTGTTAAATCCTTCGGGGCAATTGCCATTCGGGCAATTCCACGAGTAAGTATCGCCACCTGTAACCGCCAGACTGATGGTTTCGCCAACGCAGTGGCTTCCACTGAGCTGAATGCTAAGTGATATGGGCGTAACGGTAATCGTTACAGCGTTAGAAGGTGCACTCACTACTTGGCCCACTTGGCAGGTAGCCGTTAGCGTGGTCGTGTTGCTAAATACCACGTTGCTTCGGCTAAGGCCATTCACCCCATCGCTCCACACTACCGTGCCGGCACAACTGGTGGCAAACAAATTAACGCTTTGCCCCGCACACACCGAGGCTTTGCTGGCTGCTATGTGCAAGGCACAGTTGCTCAACTCTTGGCCTTCGGCAAAATTGGAGGCCGTTCCCGTGAGTTCAAAACCCGAGAACGTACCCGGGTGGTTACCCGTAGCGTCAATTAAGGTGCTTTGCGCCGTGTTGTCCCCATTGACTACCCCTTGGTTGGCTCGGTAATGGGCCACCAAACCCGCACTGCTACCCTCGAGTTGGCAGTTGAGATTAGCCGATACTTCCTGCGCTTGCAAGGCTCTGTCCCAGATACGGATTTCGTCTAAGGCCCCCTGCCAGTGGCGGCCACCTGCCCCCCAGCCACCCAAGCGTAGTGACTGGGCACCATTGTAATTAATATCCCCACTGGGGTAGGGCGAACCTTGCAGCACCCCATTGAGGTAGAATCGAGTCTCGGTGGCATCTTTGACCAAGGCAATATGCTGCCAAGTACCTACCGTAAGAGAAAAAGGAATGACGAGGATTTGCCCAGATGCTTGACCGATTCCGAAATAATACTGCGAGGTATTGGGGTCGTATTGCAACACCCAATTTTGATTAGTACGATGATCGGTGTCTATAATATCTACGTAACCCGTTGGTACGCTGGAGGGCTTGACCCACATTTCGAGGCTAAAGGTCTGGTAATTAAACCAATTGCCGAGTTCTACCTTGTCGTCGAGGCCATCAAACTGCAAGGCGCTGGCGGGGGTACTTGGGCAGTTGTTGATGGTTACCACCGCCGATGCCGTTGCTGTACAACCATTCAAGCTCGCTTTGGCATAGTACGTGCCAGAGCTACTGACGGGATTAGCGACGGTGCTACTAAATCCGCTATCGCTGAAATAGGTAAGTACACCATTGCTACTGAATGCCGTGCTGAGATTTATCGTTCCGCCGCATTGTGCCGCTGGCGTGGTTACGGCTATTGTTGGCAAAGGATTGATGGTCACTCCCACCGAAGCTTTAGCCGTGCAACCATTCAAACTCGCCTTGGCGTAGTAAGTACCCGAACTACTGACCGGAGTAGCCGCTGCACTACTAAACCCGCTATCGCTGAAGTAGGAAAGTGTGCCATTGCTACTAAACGCCGTGCTGAGGTTCAGTGTTCCCCCACATTGCGCCGCTGGTGTAGTTACGGCTATGGTTGGCAAAGGATTGATGGTCACGCCTACCGAAGCCGTAGCCGTGCAACTATTCAAGGTCGCCTTGGCGTAGTAAGTCCCCGAACTACTGACCGGATTAGCGACGGTGCTGCTAAATCCGCTATCGCTAAAATATTCTAAGGAGCCGTTGCTACTGAATGCCGTGCTGAGATTTATCGTTCCGCCGCATTGTGCCGCTGGGGTGGTTACGGCTATGGTTGGCAAAGGATTGATGGTCACTCCCACCGATGCCGTTGCTGTACAACCGTTTAAGGTCGCCTTGGCGTAGTAAGTACCCGAACTACTGACCGGAGTAGCAACGGTGCTGCTAAACCCGCTATCGCTGAAGTAGGTAAGTGCGCCATTACTGCTAAAAGCCGTGTTGAGATTCAGTGTTCCCTCACATTGCGCCGCTGGGGTGGTTACGGCTATGGTTGGCAAAGGATTGATGGTCACTCCCACCGATGCCGTTGCTGTACAACCGTTTAAGCTCGCCTTGGCGTAGTACGTGCCAGAGCTACTGACGGGATTAGCGACGGTGCTGCTAAATCCGCTATCGCTGAAATAGGTAAGTGCACCATTGCTACTAAATGCCGTGCTGAGATTCAGCGTACCACATTGGGCTGATGGTGTGGCTATGGCAATAGTAGGTAGTGGGTTTATCGCAACTCCCACCGTGGCCGTAGCCGTACAAGCCCCACCACCATTACTCACCACAACGGTATATACCCCTCCCAAAGCGGTAGAAGAAGCTGTTAGATTAGGGGTACGATTACTTGAAGTATAACCATTTGGTCCACTCCACGAATAGGCCGTACCACCCGAAGCACTGAGCTGAATTCCTCCTCCCACACATACCGAAGGCGTAGTGGTGGTAGCTACTGGCGTAAAGTTATCACTCCCAGCACCCGTAGCACAAAAGGCTTGCCACGAGGCACTACTTCCACCACCCGGCAGGCCTGTATTACCCAAAAAGGGTGGAAAAAAGGCGACACTTCCCAAACGATTACATAGTGTTGACAAACTTATGGGATAACATCCACTGAGTTGGTTATTCTGTAAATCGAGGGTACTCAAGTTACTTAACCCCCCTAACGAACTAGGTATTGAACCACTGAGTTGATTATTATTTGAGTAGAGACTTTGCAAACTACTCAAATTCCCTATGGAGTTGGGAATAGAGCCGCTGAGTTGATTATTGGCTAAATTAAATGTTATTAAATTACTTAAACCACCTAACGAGTTCGGTATGGAACCATTGAGTTGATTATTATTTAATAGCAAAAATTGTAAATTACTTAACTGACCTAATGAGCTGGGGATTGAACCATTGAGCTGATTATTATTTAATGCTAAAAATTGTAAATTACTCAACTGACCTAATGAGTTGGAGATTGAACCACTGAGCTGATTATTATTTAATGCCAATGATTGCAAATTACTCAACTGACCTAATGAGTTGGGGATTGAACCATTAAGGTGATTATTATATAGATGAAGATATTGTAGATTATTTAAATTACCTAATGAACTAGGGATTGGGCCATTAAGTTGATTTGAATATAGCGTTAAGTGTTGTAAACTACTCAAATTCCCTAATTCAGTTGGAATTAGGCTACTGAGTTGGTTATTGTCTAAATAAAGTTCTTTTAGATTGGTCAAATTTCCCAACGAACTGGGGATAGAGCCACTTAAATTATTCTGGCTAAGCCCAACTTTGGTTACCCTCCCGTCCGTACAAGTAATCCCATACCAACTACAGGGATTACACCCACTTAACCAGCCTTGTTTATTAGTCCAATTAGCTCCATTGGTAGCATTGTAAAGGTCTATGAGGGGTTGGAGGTCAGGGTGTTCTCCTATGGTTACACTCACGCTGGCGGTGGCCGTACATCCTGCTGTACTGGTGGCTTTTATGTAGTACGTTCCGCCTACTGCCACAGCCGTAGGGTTGGCCACTGCCATGCTAAACCCACTGTCACTAAAGAAACTCAACGTGCCGTTGGAGCTAACGGCGGCTTGTAAATTAACGGTATTAGGTGAGCATACGGGAGTTGGTGTGGTTACAGCAATCGTCGGCAAAGGATTGATAGTCACTCCCACCGAAGCCGTAGCCGTACAACCATTCAAGCTCGCCTTGGCGTAGTAAGTACCTGAATTGCTGACCGGATTAGCGACGGTGCTGCTAAATCCGCTATCGCTGAAATAGGAAAGTGCGCCATTGCTACTGAACGCCGTGCTGAGGTTCAGCGTTCCCCCACATTGCGCCGCTGGCGTAACGGCAATTGTGGGCAGGGCATTGACTTGCACCGAAACAGTTTGCGTAGCCGAACATCCTGCCCAAGCACTACCTGTTACGGTATAAATTCCCGTTGAACCAGTAGCTCCCACAAACGATGGGTTTGCTGCCGTACTGTTAAACCCTTCGGGGCAATTGCCATTTGGACAAGCCCATGAGTAAGTATCGCCACCCGTTACGCTCATGGTAAGCGTTTGTCCTTCACAAACGGGTGAATTAGATTGGACATTAAGGTTGGGTGCGAGCGTAACAGTAATCGTTACAGCGTTAGAAGGTGCACTCACTACTTGGCCCACTTGGCAGGTAGCCGTTAGCGTGGTCGTGTTGCTAAATACCACGTTGCTTCGGCTAAGGCCATTCACCCCATCGCTCCACACTACCGTGCCGGCACAACTGGTGGCAAATAAATTAACGCTTTGCCCCGCACACACCGAGGTTTTGCTGGCTGCTATGTGTACGGCACAGTTGCTCAATTCTTGGCCTTCGGCAAAATTGGAGGCCGTTCCCGTGAGTTCAAAACCCGAGAACGTACCCGGGTGGTTACCCGTAGCGTCTGTTAAGGTGCTTTGCGCTGTGTTGTCCCCATTGACTACCCCTTGATTGGCTCGATAATGGGCCACCAAACCCGCACTGCTACCCTCGAGTTGACAGTTGAGATTAGCCGATACTTCCTGCGCTTGCAAGGCTCTGTCCCAGATGCGGACTTCGTCTAAAGCCCCGTGCCAGTGGCGGCCACCTGCCCCCCAGCCACCCAAGCGCAGTGACTGTGCACCATTGTAAAAAATATCCCCACTGGGGTAGGGAGCGCCTTGCAGCACCCCATTGAGGTAGAATCGAGTCTCGGTGGCATCTTTGACCAAGGCAATATGCTGCCAAGTACCTACCGTAAGAGAAAAAGGAATGACGAGGATTTGCCCAGATGCTTGACCGATTCCGAAATAATACTGCGAGGTATTGGGGTCGTATTGCAACACCCAATTTTGACTACTACGATGATCGTTATCTATAATATCCACGTAACCCGTTGGTACGCTAGAGGGCTTGACCCACATTTCGAGGCTAAAAGTCTGATAATTAAACCAATTGCCGAGCTCTACCTTATCATTGAGGCCATCAAACTGCAAGGCTTTGGCGGGTGTACTTGGGCAGTTGTTGATGGTTACCACCGCCGAAGCCGTGGCTGTACATTCGCCCGTCGTTACCGACACACTGTAAACCCCTGCTTTGGCCATGGTTGCATTAGAAACAGCAGGATTTTGTTCGGTTGAAACAAACGAATCAGGGCCACTCCATGAATAACTACTTGCCGACGTACAACTCAGCTGCAACGTAGTGCCTTCACAAAGTGGCGAATTACTGCTGATAGTCGGTGTGCAACCGTTGGTGGCACCTCCTTCAGTATAAAGAGCGCTGATTTCGGTATTGGTCAGTACTCGTTCAAACACATATATATCATCCACATCACCTGTAAACCAATTCCCTTCCATCGCAGAAGCAGCCCCTACCGTAAAAGCCAGTGTGGGCGTAAAAGGCGGCATTGCTGAGTAGGTTTCGGGTAACTGTGTTCCATTTACATAAAACTTCGTTACTCCATCATCTACCATCATGACGACATGATACCAAGTTGATGTAGAAGTAAATAGGCTGCTAGTGGGTAGTGGATTAGAAGGCCCTGCCCCAATAGCTCCCATCAAACTACCGTTTCCGCTCATTCCCAAACCATAGCCAGTGTTTCTGACAAACATATACCCAAACTCGCCGTTGTACCAAAAATTGGCATTTTGAGTCAGATTGCTTGGCCGAACCCAACAGCTTACACTGAAGTTGTTAGTAGCAGTAATAACGGGAGGGGTACTGACGAGCCAGTTACTTCCCGAAAAAGACATGGCTTGATTAGCATTGCCAAAGCGGTCGGTTGTTAGGGTAGGAAAGTCTCCAAAAATTCGCCCTCCTGCCAAATGATGGCCTTGCCCGCTGACATCTTGACTATTTCCATTGAAAGGATAATAGGCTGTCATACCAGTAAGTACCTGTGATTTAGCAAGTTGGACAGTTGCTAATACTAAGAAAAAGAGTAAATACTTTTTCATGGATTGCGAGAGAATTAGGGTTGTAGAATCAAAAAAAAAGCGTCAATGGTGTATTGACGCTTGAGTGGTGGTCAATAAAATCAATAAACGAGCTGTGAATTTAGGGTGAACACCATTTGATTACTTTGCGGCTTGCTCACTGGCCAGTACAATTTTCCACATACCGTTGATGCGTTCCAGAATACGAATTTCACGGCCTTTCATTGGAGCTTTATTTTCTTTGATTACCTCTTGCGAGTAGGTTACCCAAGCAGTTGTTCCTGCAATGTGTACATCATAGTCGCTGGTGCCCATTTGTACTTTCTCGGGATAGGCTTTTTGCCTTGCCACCTCCATAAGCTGATCAAAGGCTTTGCCCTTAGCAAACGAATTACCAATAAACGGCACCAAAAACTGTGTTTGGTGCTCGTTGTAGGGCTTATCCGACCACTGAGCCAGAAGTTTATCTGCATTTCCTTCAAAATACGCATCTGTTTCATCTTTTATGACTTTTTTAATAGCCTCTATTTCAGTCTGTTGCTCAATAGGCGCAGGCGTAGTTACGTACGAGACCAGTTTCCATTCCCCATTTATTTTTTCGAGATAGCGGCTACAATTATTTTTCCCTACCGTGCCATTGGTTCGGTGGTGTATTTCGTCGTGACTGACCCACGCACTGTTGCCGTTGATGCGGATGCTATGATACACGGTTTCTATCTTGGTGTTGTCGGGCTTGGGGTCATTTTTAACAAAATTGGTATAAGCAAGTTTTACATTGTTATACCCCCTAATATTGGCATTCATCGAAGTAATTGTGAAGCCAGCCTCGGGCACATCAGCCCAATACGATAAGATTTTATCGAGATTTTTGTCATAAGAAGCCTTCGTTTGCCCTTCGATGACCTGTTTGACGGCCGTTTCGTCAGCATTCTGAGCATACAGTAGGTGGCCAAAGAAAAGTGTAATGATTGTTAATAGTTGTTTCATGATTGGTAACGTTTGGGGTTCAAAACTAAGTTGTAGGTTTAGCACCTGATTGTAAAAATGCGACATGTTGGCAAGGCTTTCTGGCTATGCAGTTGTGCTTGCCTGTTTCTCTTTGTTCCAGAAATACAAGGCACTTAGGCCCATAATGGCCCAAATGCTGCAATCTATGTAGAGTGTTTTGTGAGGCGGCATTTGGCGTACATTGAGGTTATAGACATACACCCCAATGGCAAAAAAGGTCAGAATTGTAATGGACAACAGCCAAGCTTGACGGGCAAGCTTGTCAGTAGAGCGATAGGCGGCATAGCCTAAATACCCGATAATGAGTTGATAGCCACCCAGAAAGTTCATGGATGAAAGCTGATAGAAGTCCTCGACGTCTCCACCGAAGTAAGCGTTTGATACGTGGGGAGCAAACACCGCTGGCAAGCCTAAGAGTAAGCTATACGCCGATACAATGAGAATAAAGGTGTTGGTTTTCATTGAAGAAATGGGTTTAGGAGTTGACACTTAGAAATTGTGGACATATTCACTCAAAACATTCTGCGTGACTTGGGTACAAAATTGAATCCTCAAACGTTGATAATCCCCCCCCAAATCAGGTAGTTTTAGGGAATGGTTAAACCCAGCCGAAAGGCTTCTTTCACCAACCCTACTACCGACTTTACGCCCAGTTTTTTGAACAAATGCCGCCGATGCGACTCTACGGTCGAAACGCTAATGCCAAGTGTCTTTGCGATGTCTTCGGTAGTCATTTCGAGCATAATCAGGTGTACTATTTCGGTTTCTCGGGGGGTGAGCATGGTGGTCAGGTAGCATGTTGCAAAGTTGCCGGGTTCTCCTGGGCTAATTCCTCATGGTTTCCGATGGATTTGCCTCATGGTTTACCATGAAGTAAAAAATTACGGTTTCTGTATAGTAAAGCCATCTTATTTCAACTCAAACCCCATCTCTTTGGCCAAGAGCGAGCCGCCCCAGGCGGCCAAGGTTACATTGATGGCTACAATACTCCATCCCATGCTGTTATATACATTGGTCAGCACGGCATAGGTATAAATCGCCGCTACGATGGCATTAGCTACCACTACCATTTGTAAAATGGCCCGCCGCCCGAGTGATGCCTGGGCGTTGCGAGCCGACCAAAGGGCAACTCCCAAGCCGAAAATCAAAGAGCCATAAGCCCGTGCTACCACGAGTAAGGCCGCTGTTGCTTGTGAAGGATCTACAAAATACATATCCACCAATAGCTTAGGAGCAAGCACCAATGGAACACCAAACAACAAATTGATTACCGTGTTGAAAATGAAAAGGTTACGGAGTGTCATAATTATAAAAGTTAAGGTTGAAGATAAATTGAGAGATTAGCGAAATACTGAACCAAAACTGCTATTCATTTTCTTATCAAAAAGCAGTAGTTGCTGAAAAGAGGCGATGAATTTTCTCCGTAGGATAGGTACACACTTCCCACTCAAAATCAAAAACATTGATTCTGCACATTAGTGACTATACGTATCTGAGGAACTGATGCCGATTCTTAATTGCTTTTCTTAAAAGCAAAATACAAGCACACCAAGCCCACTACGCCACGCACCGACATATCAATCCAAAAGAAATTGGAAACTGAAGGCCTAACCCAAAAACATCGTAAGCACCTTTTAGAAACGAGGCAAGCGTTACAAACGCTCCCACTTACCAGTAGCTCTTGATGGCGTTGGTATCGGGTGAGTTGCGGATCAATACGCACAGTATTCCAAATCCGATGTCGGTAATGCCCAAATATTGTAAAATGGCAACGTGGTAAACATCTACGTTAGCCACACCGTAGTCATGGAGTGAGCCTGCGGAATGGAAAAGCAACATAGCTCCTACAATAATGACGTAAATGCTGAAAATGAGTAAAGCAGTAGAGGTTTTCATGGAAATGGGTTTGGGGTTTAAAAGAATGAAATTTGATATGCGACTTAGCGATTCCATCACTCAAGGCAGACGGCAAGTCTGATGGAATCGCTGTGTATTCACGTTTAAAAGCTCGTCAGGCTCATACTATTTTCCATTGTCAGTTAATTTTCTCCAAAATGTGCAAGACATGTTGTTTGTAAGCAACAGAGAGAAATGATAGGCCGATCGTTTTTAAATTAGGCTTTACTTCTAATTACAATCTTTAAAACTCCGTGTATCTATTACAGTTTTACCATCGCTAGTAGTCCAGGTAATTTTAGAAGCATAGCCTTTGGCATTAGTCTCGTTGATTACAGCTTTGTACTCTTGCTTTGATTTTTGGTTTCCTTTGTCATCAAACTCAATAAGTTGAACATTCGTAGGCTCGAAATCCAACCATGGCTCAAACGAGATCAAATCCACAATTAATCCTCCAAAATACTGGACGGTGCTTTGTGCCGACTTAGTTTTTGAAAGTGTATAGCGCTTACTCCGAATTACCCCTATGCTATTTCTCTTGCTGTCTAGTGCTTCAACATCATAGCCAATATAATTTCCATCCATATCGTATTTATAAATAAGGTGTTCTTCTGTACGATACAAATCTGTATGCAAAAATTTACCATTAACAACCTTAGCTTTAAAAAGATGATCATTGGTACCATCAAAAAACGAACAACCGATGTTGGTACAGTTGCATACATAAGACACTACTCCTTTTGAAGCAGTAGTTAATTGAAGTGACTCAACCGGAAAAAATGCCCCATTGTAATTGCCATATCCAATGTCGAGGGTAGTTTTTTCTTGTCCAATGTTCTTAACAATACGACTTACTTTGCCATCAGCATAGGTCAATTCGTAATTTTCGGTGGGCGATATAGCCATGTTAGTTACTCGGCATGTGGCTGTGGTAGTCGCTGGCGGAGGAGATGTTGGGGTAATACCTTCTTCCGTTGACTTACAAGCACTTAAAAAAATCAAACCTATCCAAAGTGTCTTTTTCATAAGATGTGAGTGTTTGCTTTGTTTTTCTTCTTTGTCTATCGTTATTAAGCACAAAATTGGCTCATCAATCTTTCATAATACCCCCCCAAATCAGGTAGTTTTAGGGAATGGTCAAACCCAGCCGATAAGCCTCTTTCACCAACCCTACTACCGACTTTACGCCCAGTTTTTTGAACAAATGCCGACGGTGCGACTCTACGGTCGAAACGCTAATGCCAAGTGTCTTTGCGATGTCTTCGGTAGTCATTTCGAGCATAATCAGGTGTACTATTTCGGTTTCTCGGGGGGTGAGCATGGTGGTCAGGTAGCATGTTGCAAAGTTGCCGGGTTCTCCTACGCTAATTCCTCATGGTTTACCATGAATTCTTCTCATGGTAAACCATGATTTTTTGAACCAATGAAGTAGTTACATTTTCCCTTCGCTTTTCAATGCTTGCCACGTCCAGACAGCACCTAGCAAGTCAACCAAACCAAAGGCAATAAAAATAGGCGGTGCAACTTGCGAAACCACTAGGCCAACAGCTCCTAAGAAATAAAGAGAACGCCCCCAAATAGTGCTTTTCAAGAAAGAAGTAAGTTCGTTTTTGGCCGATTGATAATAATAAACGCCGAGAATGATAGCCAAAATTCCCACCACCCGAATGTAGGGTTCGTGAGCTTCAGGCAGTTGTGCCGTTTTGGTGAAGACGTTTGGAATAAACAGGAGTTGAAGCCCTACCAAAAAAAGGTAGTAGCTGAAAAATAGAACAGTTTTGGCTGACTTTGACATAGTTTTCAGATTTTATAGTGAACTATGGCTACAAAGTTGCCGGGTTCTCCTGGGCTAATTCCTCATGGTTTACCATGAATTCTTCTCATGGTAAACCATGATTTTTGGGGTATTGCATTGCAGTACACCTCATAAATGCTTACTTTTTCAGCAGCGTACCAACAACCTGCCCCATGCGTTTGTCAGTTTTGCTCTTATGGATGTGTGTTCTACCTCTTTGGGTGATAGCCCAAACTCCTGCTATAAGAATTGATAGCATACCCCAGCAGGGCGTATTATTGAACAAAGGCTGGAAGTTTCAAGCAGGTGATAATCCTGCATGGGCAAAACCTGATTTTGATGATAGTCAATGGGAGAGTATTGACCCGACGAAGGAAATAACGGATTTACCTCAAATGAGAACAACAGAAGTAGGGTATTTAAGGTTAAATTTTGCTATTAATTCTTCATTAGTAAGTAAAGCCTTAGCTTTTGAAATAGATCAAACAGTAGCTTCAGAAATATATCTCAATAATGTTTTGATTCACCGCTTGGGTATTGTGAGCCAAAAAAATGAAAAGGAACAAATTTTATTACCCAACGGTCAACTTTATAGTCTTGTTTTTCAAAAGGCTGGTGTCCAAACGCTCTGTATTCGGTTTTCCTTTGCCAATCCCCCAATTTTACTAAAGCATAAGCCAAAAAAATATAATACTTTTAAAGCACAACTGGTTGTTTTAGATAGAACCATTGAAAGTTTTGCAAAGAATAAAAATGATTTTGCAATGTTTGATTATTTGAAGGTCGGATTATTTCTTTTTTTGTTCTTAATTCACTTTTTCTTTTTTATTTCTTATCCCAAACAAAAATCAAACCTCTACATAAGTCTTTATGCTCTTTGTAATGTTATTATTTTTCACTTAGAAAACTTTGTCAGTAACTTGCCTCTCACGGCAACAGCACTATATATTGAAACAAGTTGGATAATTATTCTCTCGACATTTATTGCGATATTGACTTTTCTTATTATATATGATTTTTTAAAACTACCCAAAAAAGTAATGTTCTGGATAGGCATTTTTGTCTTTTTATCTGCATATCCGATTTGCTGTTATAATCCTAATTTTGGTATATTTCACTTTAACTTAGTACTTGCTGGGTTTCTTGCTATTGAGTCAATCAGATTATCGATAAAAACAATCGGAAGTGGAAAAACTGCGGCTTGGTACATTTTTGCAGGCTATACACTTTATATCGTGTTTTTGGTTGTGTGGTATCTAATTGAATTTCATGTATTACCGTATTCAGAGTTCGGAATTACGCTTTTTGCGAATTTGTGTTTGACAAGCGTTCCTATTTGTTTTTCCCTCATGTTAGCAAGTGAATATACTCTAACCAGTAAGAGTTTAGCTCAAAAATTGAATGAAGTAGAAAAACTCTCCACTGAGAAACAAGAAATTCTTAAAATTCAAAACGAAGCCCTCGACAAACAAAACGCCGAACTCCAAGCGGCCCTCCTTCAAGGACAAACTATCGAACGCAAACGTGTAGCAGCCGACTTGCACGATAATCTGGGCGCCACTATGTCGTCGTTGCTCTGGACACTCGATGCCATTGATACCCCCAAGATCCAACCCAACGAACGGCAGATTTACCAAAGCCTCAAACAAATGGTAGCCAACGCCTACAACGAAGTCCGGCTGCTCTCGCACAACCTACTGCCCGAAGAGTTTGAAAAGCAAGGGCTTGTGCCTACGCTACAAGGTTTTGTACGAAAAATAAGCAAAAACTCAACAATCCGTTTTGATTTAGCAATTGCCGAAGACTTTGGCAGGGTTGATAACAAAATTGAGTTTGAGCTATACAGCATCTGCCTCGAATTGGTCAATAACATCATCAAACACTCCAAAGCCACGCAAGCTGTCCTACCCCCCAGAGAGCGGTGCCAAAAATAAGTAGAGAAATAATGGACAACAATTATTTTCACACTTAAAACAAGCACCATGCGAAAGAGCAGATTCAACGAGAGCCAGCGCAGAGCCATACTGGACAGCTACCTGAAAGGAGCCAAGACAGTAGAGGCACTGTGCGAAGAACACCAAATAAGCCCAGCCACGTTCTACAAGTGGAAGAACGAGGCAGAGACGGAACAGCACGAGGACAAGCGCCGACTCAAGGAACTCGAACAGGAAAACCTCCGCCTCAAAAAGATGTACGCCGAGCTGCAACTCAAGCACGAGGTGGTCAGCGAGGCGGTGGAGTTCCTAAAAAAGAAGCAGGCCCAGCAGCAAAGGTGGAACTGATGGGTCATGTACAGGGTAAACAGGCCGGGTTGAGCAAACGCCGCATCTGCCAGTGGCTGCGCCTGAGACGCTCGACAGCGTATGAGCAGAAAGAGCGCAAATCGACGGCCATGACCACCGATTGGGCCACCCATTGGGTGGAAAGGATGAAGCAGATTAGGCGGGAACACCCGGCATGGGGCTTCCGCCTGATGTTGGCCTACCTGAAGAACCAAGGCGAAGGAATCGGCAGGCACCGTGCATACCGGCTTTATCAGAGCGCAAGACTAAGCCTGCACAGGAACCCAAAAAAGCCCCGCATCAAGCGGGTCTTCGAGGGTTTGCTACCGCCAGAGAAAATCAACGAAGGCTGGGCGATGGACTTCCTGAGCGAGTGGGTGATGGGGGACAAACAGCAGAGCGTGCGAATCATAAACGTGGTGGACGAGTGCTCGAGAAAAGACCTCTGGGTGGAGGCAGCTGCCAGCATCACCGCCCCCAAACTGGTGGAAACCCTCGACAGGATTGGCCAAATCAGGGGTTTCCCCCGCTATGTCCGCTGCGACAACGGCCCGGAATTCATCAGCCAAGCGCTTGCTGGGTGGGCAGCGGCCAGGGGTGTTGAAATCAAGTTCATCCAACCGGGTAAGCCGACCCAGAACGGAATCATCGAACGCCTCAACGGAACGCTTCGGAAGGAGTGCCTGAACTTGAATTGGTTCTATTCTCTCGAGGAAATCAACGACCTGTTGACAACATGGCACAGCAACTATAATTTTCTAAGGCCACATTCCTGCTTGAAATATCAAACACCTGCTAACTTTGAAAAACTAAATCAGAATCTCTACTTTAAACTGGTACCGTAAGACAGGGGGCAGGACATTGATACGATTGATAAATCAAAGATGAATGAAGAAGAGAAGGACATTCATCAAACCCTGCGAAAAAACCTCGAAAAAGCCTATAATGATGTGCGTTTGCTCTCGCATAACCTCCTGCCCGAAGAATTTGAAAAGCAAGGACTTGTGCCTACGCTACAAGGTTTTGTACGAAAAATAAGCAAAAACTCAACAATTCGTTTTGATTTAGCAATTGCCGAAGACTTTGGCCGAGTTGATAATAAAATTGAGTTTGAGCTATACAGCATCTGCCTCGAATTGGTCAATAACATCATCAAACACTCCAAAGCCACGCAAGCCACTATCGCCCTAAGTAAAACCGACAACAGCCTGAGCCTGACGGTAAAAGACAATGGCAAAGGTATTTTCGAGAACAACTCTGATGGAAAAGGAATGAAGAATGTGAAAGCAAGAGTGGAGTCATTGGGTGGAACGTGGGACATAACATCAAAAGAAAATGCAGGTACAAATTCAACGATAATTATTCCTATGTAGGCTATGAAAAATCTTTTAATAGGTTTCCTGCTTATTACAATTCATTTTGGTGTTTATGCTCAAAATGAGGTTTTTCGCATAGATAATATTCCCTCAACAGGCATCTTGCTCAACAAAGGCTGGAAGTTTCACGCAGGTGATAATCCTGCATGGGCAAAACCTGATTTTGATGATAGTCAATGGGAGAGTATTGACCCGACGAAGGATTTTCATGAGATGCCTAATTTTAAAACAGGAGAAGTAGGTTGGTTACGAGTAAAGTTAGCATTTGATACCAGTTCGATAAATAAAAATATTGAATTGGTAATAAACCAGTATATTGCATCCGAGGTATATTATAATGGCATTTTGAAGTTTAAATTTGGGAAAATAGGCACAACAGCTGAAAACTCAATAGCTTTTCGGACTTACTATAAGCCAAATACTTACTTAATTACACACCCATATTTAGTTATTTGTGTAAGATATAGGATTCAAAAAGCTCTTCCTTATATTAACTTACCTCCACTCAATGAAACTTTTCGATTATTCATAAGTAAAGTAAATCAAGGAACTTACTATGGAAATTATGTAGCTCGTTCATTGAGATTTAGTTATTTTTCTGCTGGTGTACTTTTTTTATTATCTATTATTCATTTCATATATTTTTTTAGTTACAAGCAGCTTTTTTCAAATCTTTTTTTCGCTTTGGCCATGCTCGCCGAATCAATAGCGATTTTGATCTTGAATAACTATTACTACTACCAAGATATTCTGGTTGAAAAACTTACAAACGTTAATATAGTATTTATCTTTTTATTTTTTTCAGCTCAATACTCTCTCATATACGCTGCTATTTTCAATTTATTAGGAAGAAAACCGAATTCTATCTTCTATACAAAAATCTTAATTTTATTGGCTGGAGTCCCCATTATGATAAAATTTTATGGAGGAATTGGTAATCTAATCCTAACATCTACATTTTTGTTGGGAATGATCGAATCACTACTTCTGGTATTACGTAAAGTACGTCAAGAAAAAAGTTTAGGGATTCTACTAATTGGTATCACATTCTATCTATTCATATTTTTTGCTACCTTATTGATAATTTTTAATGTAATACCTAATTACACAATCGACGGCTATTATAATTTGTATGATGTGTTATTCAGTCTAAGCACCTTATGCTTACCTATAACCTTTTCAATTTTTTTAGCACGAAA
Organism: Spirosomataceae bacterium; assembly: GCA_046329195.1. Lineage (GTDB taxonomy): Bacteria > Bacteroidota > Bacteroidia > Cytophagales > Spirosomataceae > JAXLVB01. Next base: position 631,141 of record JAXLVB010000003.1, read on the forward strand.
CTACGGTTTTATAAGCATAAACTTTGAAAACCAACTTGCTGAAAACCAACGCCTTGCTCAAGAAAAACAAGAAGCCCTCGAAAAACAAAACGCCGAACTCCAAGCTGCCCTACTCCAAGGCCAAACCCTTGAGCGCAAGCGAGTGGCTGCCGACTTGCACGATAATCTGGGCGCCACTATGTCGTCGTTGCTCTGGACACTCGATGCTATTGATACCCCCAAGCTCCAACCCAACGAACGGCAGATTTACCAGAGCTTCAAACAAATGGTGGCCAACGCCTACAACGAAGTCCGGTTACTCTCCCACAACCTCCTACCCGAAGAGTTTGAAAAGCAAGGGCTTGTGCCTACGCTACAAGGTTTTGTACGAAAAATAAGCAAAAACTCAACAATCCGTTTTGATTTAGCAATTGCCGAAGACTTTGGCCGGGTTGATAACAAAATTGAGTTTGAGCTATACAGCATCTGCCTCGAATTGGTCAATAACATCATCAAACACTCCAAAGCCACCGAAGCAACAATTGAACTTTCTCGCACCAAAAAACAGATTTCGCTTATTGTTTCAGACAATGGAATCGGTACTTTTAGCAATGAAAGCGACGGCAAGGGCATGAAGAATGTGCGGGCTAGAGTAGAGTCGTTGGGGGGAGAGTGGAAGGTCATTGCGGAAGAAGGACGAGGTGTCAAAAACCAGATTGCCGTGCCAGTATGAGTAGTAAATCAAATCATAAAAAGATTCGGAACTTAGGAAGAAAATTGCAGCAGCGCCCCGTCCGCAATCCATAATTGAAAATCCACAATTAATATACCTCATTCCTCCACCAACCCGTGCTTCACGGCAAATTTGGTCATACCCACTACGCTTTTGACATTGAGTTTTTGCATCAAACTACGGCGGTGGCTCTCCACTGTAGGTAAGCTAATGAAAAGTTTCTCGGCAATCTGACCACTCGAATATTCTTGAGCAATGAGACGAAGTATTTCAATTTCTCGGCTTGTCAAGTGCGGAATCGTCGAAACTTGACTGTCGTTGAGGTCTTGAGCAGGCGAATGCGCTAGTTCGTCAATTACTTCTTCACTGAAGTATTTTTTGCCCTCCATCACCTTCCGAATTGCCTTTTCTAATTCTTCTTTTCCTGTTTTTTTCAATACATAGCCGTTAGTCCCCGCCTTGATTGCCTCCCGAATGGTAGGAGAATCCTCGGCCATCGTCAGCAAAAGTACCTTGATGTGCGGATGATGTTGCTTGATTTGTAAGGTAAGGTCAATGCCACTCAAATAAGGCAAGTGGAGGTCCGAAATCACCAAATCCACTTCGTAAGCATCCAAGCACGGCAAGACTTGTCGGCTGTCGGTCAAGGTTTTAACCACTTGCACACCGTTGATAGCGGTAAATAACATTCTCAGGCTGTCGAGTACAATCTGATGGTCATCTACTAATAAAATTTTGATGGGTTCGGGCATAAATCCGAAGTAATTAGCAATAAGTAGTGATTAGAAATTAATGGAGGCGTTGCTTTGCTTGAACGCTAACCTTGTGCAATGTACTCATTATCAATACAATAGAGATTAGTCTTCGTTGATGAATCTCTTGGTATTTAAAACACATAAAAATCGTTCAAAAAACCTAACTTACCACATGAATAGGTTGTTGATTAACAAAGGCTTGGATATTATCAACCGTCATCTGCATGATACGCTGACGGGCTTCTTTGCTAATCCAAGCATTATGAGGAGTGAGCACACAATTGGGCGCAGCAAGTAAGGGATGATGAGCTGGAGGAGGCTCTACCGACAGCACGTCTAATCCTGCCCCTGCTATCACCTGCGTAGAGAGGACATCGGCTAAGTCCTGTTCGTGAATAAGCTGCCCTCGGGCCGTATTAATCAAAAATGCCGTTGGCTTCATTTGCTTGAGTAAAGTTGCATTGACAAATTGCTGGTTATCAGGCGTAACGGGGCAGTGCAGCGACACAATGTCGCTGGTAGCGAACACCGTTTCGAGCGAGACCGCCTCAGCCCAATCGCAAGCTATTACAGAGCGATTATGAAAAATTATCTTCATGCCAAATGCCTTTCCTACTGCCGCCACTTGCCGCCCAATGCTTCCAAAACCCACAATTCCCAAGGTTTTATGCGCCAACTCCATAATAGGCGACTTGACATAACACCAGTCAGGAGAACGTACCCACTCACCCGCTTGCACGCTGTTAGCATGAAGCCCAACTCGGTTGCAAAGTTCCAAGATCAGCGCCCATGTATGCTGCGCCACCGAGTCGGTGCCATAGCCGGGTACATTGCATACTGTTACTTGGTGGTTTTTGGCCGCCGTTATATCTACAATATTATAGCCCGTAGCCAATACACTAATTAGTTTTAAATCAGGTAATTGACTAATGACTTCGGCGCTTAGTGGAGCCTTGTTCGTAAGTACAACTGTGGCGCCTTGGCAGCGTTCAGCAATCAGAGTCGTAGGGGTGCGGTCATAATAAACCACCTCGCCGAGTGCTTCGATACCTTGCCACGAGAGGTCACCAGGATTGAGGGTGTAGCCGTCGAGAATGACGATTTTCATGGGTTCATACTTGTTTCACCAAAGTTCTGAAAAAATCCATATATCTTTACCCTCGAATTAACGCAAATTACCTCTGACAACAACTTCGAGCCCACCTTGTTCGTTAACGCATTGGATTCGTCAAGGGTAGCTTTGTTAAACAGGTTTGTTTTTGGTAAATATTCCTACTTTGCTTACTTCAACTATCGAAATATATGTTATTAGACATTACTTGGAACGTTAACCCCGAAATCTTCTCAATTGGTACCTTTTCGGTACGGTGGTATGGTTTACTGTTTGCCTTGGGTTTTTTGGTAGGTCAGCAAATCATGACCAAAGTCTATAAAACCGAGCACATGCCCGAAAAAGACCTTGATTCTCTCATGCTCACCATGGTACTCAGTACGGTTATTGGCGCTCGGGTGGGGCATTATGTGTTTTATGAATGGGAAGGTTTTCTGGCCGATCCACTGCATTGGCTCGTCGAAATGATTCTGCCGCCGTATTCGGGCTTGGCCAGTCATGGTGCCACGATTGGTATCTTGTCGGGTTTGGCTTTTTATGCTATTCGCAAGAAGCAGTACTTTTTGTGGGTCGTTGACCGTATCGTCATCACGGTGGCACTAGGTGGTTGTTTTATTCGCTTAGGTAACTTGATGAACTCCGAGATTGTAGGCAAGCCAGCCGATGTACCTTGGGCCTTTCGGTTTATGCGTAACACCGAGTACCTGCCTGTAGTACCTCGCCATCCGGCACAGCTCTATGAGGCCATCACATGCCTCATTTTGTGTTTCTTACTCTATGGCATCTGGAAAAAATACAAGGAAGCCACCCCGCATGGCTTGCTACTCGGTATCTTTTTAATCTGGATTTTTGGATTGCGCTTCCTCTATGAGTTTTTGAAAGAAAACCAAGAGGGATTCGAGAGCACCATGAGCTTTAACATGGGTCAAATCTTAAGTGTACCAGCTATTTTGTTAGGCATTTATTTCTTGTGGTTTGCTCTCAGCAAAAAGCGTACAGGAGCCTATATCAACAAACCCCAAACCGAAGAACAAGAAGCATAACAGACTGCCTAACAGGCTGTTTGTTGTACATCATAAAAACAAAGCCGAGTGTGAGTGAGAAATCAGTATTGCTAGCCCCTTCGACCACTACGCTTTCGTACGAATTGATTTCGTTAATTACAAACGAAAGATGCTTTGCCAAAGCGATAGACACCTGCGACACGGCGTTCCACCGAAAGTTGTTTTGGTCTAATGCTGGCTGCAAGAACGTGGTATTACTCAATTCCATTTTTCCTTTCCAAAATTTGAAAGTGGTTCGAACACGGGTTGAGCTTCGCCACGTACTGATGTCTGCTTTGGTAATAAAATCAGTATTTTCATGCAGTAGGGCCTGCGTGATAATTAGCTTGAATGGAGCATTGGGGTGCTTTAACCCACCAATCACCCGAAAGCCTAGGCCTGCTCCTACATAAATCCGTTCGTTTATTTTTCGGAGATTGCTGCTTTCGTAAATCCCAAATAGCAAGCCATACACATCGTGGGTATCGTAAAAAAGCGTTGAGTTCAAGTCCAAAAACAATTCATCTTCTGCTTTTTCGCCATTGATACTCCCTTTCATCAAGCGAGGACTGGTGTAGAAGCCCCAAGGTGTTGTTTTGGATTCATAATTCAGAAACGTACTGATAGACAGCAAGCTACGTTGTACATTGCCTGTTTTGAAATCGCCTGATAGCGATACGCTATAACTCCACCCTTTGGCCAATAAGGTGGATATTTCGTCCGACTCGGGGTCGTCGCTACCCTCTTCGGTATTATCCGTGGAGTCGCTGGGGGTTATTGTTAGGGAGTCGGCTCGCATGGGAATTTGCACCCGTGAAGTGTCTTGTGCCAAAAGACTGGAAGTTAGCCCCGCACTCAACCAAAAAACAAAGGATAGGAACGTAGTGATACGAATCATCGGCATTGAAATAATAAGATAGGCTTAAAATCGCCTAAGTTATAATGATGATTTGTATAAAACAATCTCCCAAGCCTTACATGAGGGTATCGTTGAGAAGGCCGTTATCCAGATTTTTGAGAAAATACGGCTGCTTACGAGCCATATCGAGCAGCTCTAACTGATTGAGACGATGGATATCCGTAGCTAAAAAATCTATCAACTGGAAGTCGGTGAGTACCTCGGCAAAGAGTTGAGTTTGGCGAGAATAATACCCCATAAACGAATTGATATTGACTTGAAACAAAACTCCTCGCTTATGGATTTCACGAGTCAAATCAAAGTTTCGTTGTAAGTACAAACAGCGTTCGGGATGGGCTAACACCGGACGATAGCCCTGCTGAACCATCAGTTGAATAGCCTCTTGAAGCTCTGACGGCTCTTGAATAAACGGTGTTTCAAACAACAGATAGTTGGCTTTTCCGAACGTCAGTAGTGTATCTTTTCGATGGAGACATTCCATCATTTGCTCGTCAAGATAATATTCGGCAGCACACTCAAGCGTAATGGGAATCGCTCGCTGGCGAATCGCCTGCCTGAGCACATTAGCTTGGTTTTCAATTAGTTCAGAGGTGTTTCGATAATAATTACCCATAATGTGCGGCGTAGCAATGATTTTTTGTACCCCTTGCGAAGCCAACCCATCAACCACTCGTAACGCCTCTTCCAGTGTGTCGGGGCCGTCGTCAAGTCCGGGCAACACGTGCGCATGAACATCTACTGCGAGCGTAGGTGTACTTATCTTCAGAACAGGCTTAAGCCGCTTAGGCTTCAAGAAGGGCAGTAACATTTGATTCGATAGGCAAAATAAATCAACATCAACTTCTGATGTTCTCTCTATCGCATGAATTGTGCCATTTGGTAATTTTTTGGTAGTTTGTTTTCAAAAAACAAGCTACCGCCTCAAAAAAGGCACTTTATCGAAACAAGTCATTTGCCATGTTCCAACAAAAAAGCCACGAGTTCGTCGTGGCTCAAGGCTTAGGCAGGGATTCGCAACAACCGTACCAATTTTAGAACTTATTGACACACTCACTGAACAACGGAAGTTGTTGGTCTTTGGCCGAAACAATTGGATTTTCAACTCTCCAGTCAATAGCAAGTTGAGGGTCGTTCCAGATGATACCCCCCTCCGAGGGTTTATCGTAAAAAGCCGTACACTTGTAGGCAAACACGGCGTCTTCGAGTGCTACAAAACCATGTGCAAAGCCCGCAGGTACATAAAGCATATTGCCCACGGCTGCATCTAAAATAAACTTGGCATGTTGACCAAACGTTGGCGATTGTTGACGAATGTCAACCACAACATCCATCACTTTGCCCGTAACCGCCCGCACAAGCTTGCCCTGTGCAAAAGGTGGATTTTGATAATGTAATCCTCGCAGCACACCTTTTACCGAAAATGAGTGATTATCTTGCACAAAGTCATCACTGATACCGTTTTCGGTAAACATTTTTTTGCTGTATGACTCGAAGAAGAAACCTCGCTCATCGTGAAAAATCTTCGGTACAATCTCGATAAGTCCAGGCAAAGAAGCCGCATTAAACTCCATACAGTGGTGGGTGAATCTAATAAATCAATGGATTTGATGAATAAGGGAATTCCCGTATCCTCATTAGTTTTTGGGAATTAAACTTTCGGCAAAATTAGAAATTATTTGACAGCTATTTACTTTCGGCTTAAACTTACAACAATTATCTGCAATTTCATGACCAAATCCGAACTTTTTAGCCAAATTCAAGCCAAGCAATCGTACCTGTGTGTGGGCTTAGACACCGACATTCAGAAAATTCCAGCGCATTTATTGACCCAAAACGACCCAATTTTTGAGTTTAATCGTCGAATCATTGACGCTACCGAGCGCTATGCTGTAGCCTACAAGCCGAACATCGCTTTTTATGAAGCCTTGGGTGCACGAGGCTGGGAGAGCCTCCAAAAAACGATGGAGTATATTCCGAAACATTGTTTCACCATTGCCGACGCCAAGCGAGGCGACATTGGCAACACCTCGGGCTTGTATGCTCGGGCGTTTTTTGACAAGGCGAGTTCTGGTTTTGACTTCGATTCCGTAACGGTAGCACCCTACATGGGGCAAGATTCAGTATCGCCATTTTTAGCGTTCCCAAACAAGTGGGTTATTTTGCTAGCCCTTACCTCTAACGACGGTAGCCGTGATTTTCAGTGGTTGCCTCTTCAAGAATCAAGCGAATCGGGCTATCTTTACGAAAAGGTCATCCTCAAGGCTCAACAGTGGGCTTCGGATGAGCAGTTGATGTACGTAGTAGGCGCTACCCAAGCCCAGCAACTCAGCCGAATAAGGGAGTTGGCGCCTCATCACTTTTTGTTGGTACCCGGCGTGGGGGCGCAAGGAGGCAGTTTGTCTGAGGTTTCTCGCTACGGCATGAATGCCCAATGCGGCTTGCTAGTCAACTCGTCTCGTGGGATTATCTACGCCTCTTCGGGTGAGGATTTTGCCTTGAAGGCCGCCCACGAAGCCCAAAAGTTACAGGAAGAAATGAAGCGATATTTAGAAGAATTTTGTCACTAACAGCCGACAATGATACCCATTCAGGAATCGTTTTTACATTATCTATGGCAGTTTCAGCAGTTTGACCGCACTGAACTTCGTACGGTGCAGGGCGAAGCTTTGCAGATATTGCAGGTGGGGCGGCTCAACACGCATGCAGGTGCCGATTTTGTAGAAGCTCGCCTGCTCATCGGAGGCATTGAATGGGCTGGAAATGTAGAAATGCACCTGCGGTCGTCGGACTGGAACGCCCATGCTCACTCGCAGGACACTGCCTACGAAAACGTCATCTTGCACGTAGTATGGGAACATAATCAGGCGATTTACAGAGCCGATGGTTCCGAAATCCCAACACTTACGCTTCACAACCGTACCTCGGTTCATTTGATAGCCAAATACAAGCATCTGATTGACAACCAGCTGGTTATTCCATGTGCGTCACAATTTGAATTGGTATCGGAAGTGACCAAGCTATCCATGTTGGACAAGGCCCTCATGCAGCGGCTTGAAGAAAAAGCCGCTTGGGTGCAGCAATGTTGGGAAGCCAACCAGCACGATTGGGAAGAAACCGCCTATCAAGTATTGGCTCGAAACTTTGGCTTTAAGCTCAATGCTGAGCCGTTTTTGCGATTGGCGCAACAAGTACCCCTAAAAGCGCTCCAGAAACACCGAGACCAAGCCAATCAGGTAGAGGCGTTGTTGTTTGGAACGGCTGGGTATTTAGGCGAAGCCCCTACTGACGATTACCACGCTACGTTGCAAAAAGAATTTCAGTTTTTGTCGGCAAAATATCAGCTCAAAGACAAGGTGTTGGGCAAGCATCAGTGGAAATTTTTGAGACTTCGCCCTGCCAATTTCCCAACGATTCGCTTGAGCCAGTTGGCCGCCTTGCTCAGGCAGCAGCAGAGTTTATTTTCCTTGTTTGTTCATACCGACGGGTTAGCGCAGCTTATCGAATCCCTCCGAGTGAGTCAGTTGCCTTATTGGCAGCAACATTATTTGTTTGGCAAAAAAGCTGAAGGAAAAGTAGCCAGTTTGGGAAAAAGCTCTGTTCAGAATTTGATTATCAACACGGCCATACCATTGCTGGTAGCCTATTCACAGCAGCAAGGCAATCGGCAGTGGTTAGACAAAGCCATTTCGTATTTGGAACAATTGCCCGGCGAACAAAACCACATCACTGCACTCTGGGAAGGCTTGGGTCTGAAAACTCGAACGGCCTTTGATTCACAAGCAGTTATTGAACTATACAACCATTTTTGTACCCCCCGGCGCTGCTTGCAATGCGGCATAGGAGTGGCTTTATTGAAATCATGATTTATCGGTTTTTCCATACAATTTTACAACCCGCTATCAGGGCTTGGTTTAAGCGAGTGTATCTTACCAACGTAGAGCGAATCCCTGCCAGCAACCCCGTGATGTTTGCCTGCAACCATCCGAGTTCGGCGATGGACGGTATTTTGTTGGCATTGATGCTACGCCGACCGCTGCATTTTTTGGCTCGTTCGGATGTGTTTAATGCTCCGTGGAAGCGTAAATTTTTGGGTGCTATCCATCTACTTCCAATTTATCGGATGCAAGAAGGTTACGAAAACCTCACTAAAAACGACGATACCTTCAGCGAATGTTTTGATTTGTTTCGACGTAACGGCACCATCATCATTTTCCCAGAAGGCTTCAATGTACACGAAAAACGTCTTCGCCCCCTCAAAAAAGGAGCTGCTAAACTGGCACTGCAAGCGCAAGAGGCCATCAGCCAAGACTTATACATTGTACCTGTGGGGATTAACTATACCGACGCCCCCTATCCTCGCACCGAGGTAATGGTTAACTTTGGCGAGCCGATTTTGGTAAAAGAGTACATGAACCTGTACCAAGAAGCCAAACCCAAGGCCATCACCCAACTGACCCGTCAGCTCGCCGAACACATCGCTCCGGAAGTGATTCATCAAAACCACGGCACCGAACCCTTGGCCGAGCACTGCCTAACCTTGCGGCGTCCTCATTGGGATTGGTCAGGCGGCGACATTGCCCGCTTACGAGCCGAGCAGCAGATTTGCCAACAGGTGAATCAGTTGTACCAAGAAAACCCAGCCCTGTATCAGTCGCTGTTGGGCGAAGCTGATGCCTATCAAGCCGCCTTAGACAAAGCCTACGTCACCGACCTGCAAGTAGTACGCAGCCAACAGCCCACGGCTTGGCTGTGGTGGTTGCTCCGAATGGTCGGTTTGCCCCTTACATGGTTAGGGAAAGCGGTCAATTTCTTGCCATTGTACTTGGCTCATCGGCTGACGATTCAGAAAGTAAAGCTCGTCGAATTTGTGGCTACGGTGCGGTTTGTAGCCAGTGCGGTGTTCTATTTATTGTATTTGCTGGTGCTACTGGACATTAGTGCTTGCTTTGGTTGGCTGTGGGTAGTGGGTTTGTTGGCACTGCTTTCGGTCAGTGGGTTTTTAGGGATGTGGCTAAACGAAATCCCCGTGTCGTGGAATTCCTTACAACAAGGCAAAACCTTGATGCAACACCGAGACCGATTGGTGAGTCAGTTGATGAAGGTGCTTCCGTTGCCGTAGCAACGATAGGAACAATTCAGAGCGATGCGAGACAACTCTGTTGAAGTATTCAATAAAACGTTTTCATAAAGAAGCTGTTTAAACTTTTTATTTTTTGTGTAAGACGAGCCATTTTTTAACACAAAGAAATTTACACGAAGACCACAAAGAGAGAGCTAGTTTGCGTTTTGTGTACGTTGTGCCTAATCGTTTGGGTGCTTTGTGTTTAAGTTGAAAAGTTTAAACAGGCTCAAAAAAATCCTGATTAGATAGGGAGTTGCTCAACGTGTCTTCCCCTGACAGCGGTTGCGACTGCTATCAGGAGAAGAGTGTATCGCTTTTTATTCAAGCTCCTATCGGTCTGTTTGCCGAAAAAGCGTTCCTGACCAAGCTACAAGAACGAGTGAAAGAACAACTTGTCCCCAACCAATTGCTTTTTCAACGCCATTCAAAACCGCCATCGTGTGAATGACGATGAGAGCCAGATTGGACAACAACACAAGCAAAAGCATTACCTTACCCCCAGATGAGGAGGTATTATTGCGAACATACCAACACCCTATGGCATAGGCTATTAAGTGAGTACCCCAACCTTGTGCTAGCAGTTTAGCCCCGTCATTCAGCCAAGAAGGGTTTGTCAGGTATTGTTCCGCCATAAAATCAGGAACAAAAGTAAGTCCCAGCCCGAAGAGCGAAACGATGATAGCTACGAATGTAAATAGATTTTTGGCATTCATTTTATAGTGATTTTAGAAGTTTCGAATTACTATTGTTCCGCCTACTCAACGACGCTAAATTTAATCTACCTTCCATATCTTTTTCACAACCGAATTCTTTTCATTTTGAATTTGCAAAAACCACATGCCTTCGGTAAGCATTGACATATTTATTTCAAACCGATGTTGTTTGAGGCTTTCTTCTTTTTTCCACACGGCTTTTTCTCGCCCTACTTCATCTCTGATAATGATACGCACGGGCATCGCTTCTTCTTGATTCACTTCTACCGTCAAATTATTACGTGTTGGATTAGGATAGGTTTTAACTTGCAAGACTGTTGGTTCTTCTTCACTCGAAAGTCGGGCAGCACTCGTGCATTGTAATTGAAGGGCTTGTTTGGTTTCGAAGGTACAAGACAGATTACTCACTCTGAGGGTATAATTACCTGCCTTATTAGCGTTAAAGTTGTTAATAGTTAACATATTGGCCGTGCCAAGCGAGCTACCATTAGGACCTATCCAGTTGAAATATCCGCCCGTAGCATTAGCTGACAATTTGACGGTAGAACCTGTGCAAATGGCCTTTCCGTCAGAAGTAGTCACTTTGAAGCTTGCATCGGGTGTTTGATAAAGTGCTACCATGACCATTCCTGTTTGCCAACAGGAGCCAAATACCCGAGTAGTGACAAGGTAAACTCCTGCTTGTTGAATAGAAACATTTGGAACTTGAGGATTTTGGATAGTTGATGAAAACCCAGACCCCGTAGGCCCTCGCCACGAATAACTATCAGCAGCATTGACACTTAGCGACAGCGTAGTACCCATACAAACAGGTGCATTGGTGCTGGCAATAGCTCCTTGGGCTACTTGCACACTCAGCGTTGTAGAGGCTGAGCAGCCGTTACTACCCGTTCCCGTTACCTGATATACCCCATCCATTACTGCCGTAGCAATGGGGCGACTAGTAGTGCTTCCTGTAGCCGAAAAACTATTAGGCCCTGACCACGTATAAGTACTTGCTCCAGAAGCCGTTAGGTTGATGGGTTGTGCCAAGCAAATAGGGCCGTTGCTGCGAGCTGTCACCACAGGCAGCGGCTTCACCGACAAGCTCATCGTCGAAGTAGCTGTACAGCCATTGGCACTGGCCGTTAGCCCTATTTGGTAAGCACCTGTTTGTGAACTGCTAAAGGTGGCTTGATTGACTGTGCTGCTAAACACCCCGCCCGATGCCGTCCAGCTATAGCTACTGGCGCCTGTCGGGGCCGAGAGCGTGAGTGGTTTGCCTATACAGATTTCCGTAGCCGAGGCACTCAGAGTCACCAAAGGCAAGGCTTTGACCGAGGTACTGGCCGTAGCACTGGTGGTACAACCCACGGTGTTGGTAATGGTTACACTAAACCGATAGATGCCCGCTACGTTACTGCTAAACGTAGCCTGATGAAGAGTACTGCTAAAACTTCCACTTGAGGCAATCCACTTGTAATTGCTTAGGCCACTGGTGGTACTTAGCGCAAGTGGTTTGCCAGCACAAACGGCCGCATAAAGGTCAATACTGACCACAGGTACGCTAACCGAAACGCTTACACTGGTCGAAGACGTACAGCCTAGCGAGTTGGTCACAGTTAGACTGATCGTATAGCCACCATCTGCCGTATGGCGGAAGGTAGCTTGCTGCACAGTACTGGCAAACGTACCGCCCGATGCCGCCCATTGGTAGGCACTCAACCCGCTGGTGGCCGAAAGCTGGATGGTTTCCCCAGCACACACAGGCGATTTGGAGATACTAATGGATACGGCAGAGGGACTATTAACGGTGACAGAGGCGGTTGTACTCACACTGCAACTGTTGCTGGTAGTAGCCTTGAGGTAATAGGTACCCGATGTGACAATGGCAGTAGGATTGGCCACCAACGAGCTAAACCCGCTATTGGTAAAATAACCAACTGTTCCGTTGCTACTCACTGCAGCGGCTAAATTGACAGTGTTAGGCGCACAAACTGCCGCTGGAGGCATGACCGAAATAGTGGGCAGCGGATGAACCGTTACGGGCAAAGTAGCCGTAGCCGAGCAAGCGCCCTCTGAGGTAGTAAGTGTAACCGTGTAATTGGTACTACTACCTACCGTAGGAGCCGTAAAGCTTGGATTCTGTTGATTAGAGGTAAATGCTCCACTACCCGCACTCCACGCATACGAAGGTGAGGTACCTCCTGTGCTGCTACCACTCAACGACAAGGTAGCACCTGAGCAGATACTTTGAGGGGTGTTGGGCGAGATGGAGGGTAATGGTAAAACTCCAACTAAAACTGATACTTCACCACTTTTAGCACAACCATTTTTATCCGTAGCAGTAACGGTATAAGTTTTTGTTCCTCCAGGTGAGACTGTTTTTGAATCTCCTATACCAAGACCATCACTCCAACTATATGTATATGGCATAGTTCCCCCAGAAAGGCTTGCAGAAATAGTCGAAGAAGTACTTCCTGAGCATATAGCAGGCGGAGTTGCACTAGTAGTTAAAGAAAGCTCGGGTATGGTTGCTGCTAGTGTAATCTGAACTGTAAGTGTACCACAAATGCCATTACCTGTTGCAGTATAAGTAATAGGAGTTGAATTGGTTAGCGTTGCAATAACCGAATTACCAGTCGTTGTATTTAACCCTATGGAAGGACTCCAATTCCAATTGTAAGCATCCCCATTTTCAATTTTTAATGGAAAAGAAGTATTCAAGCATGAAGATATAGAAGTTCCAGAATTAATGCTTGATCCATTCGCACTTTGAAAACCCGTAACTGTTGACCCCAAAGCTTCATCTAGTTGAGAGGCACTTAATACATAAGCATAGGCAATTTTTGTTGACTGACCTGCTCCTAAATCACCTATTTTAAAGGAAATTGAAATAGCTTGATCCACGTTTTCTAATGTTCCGGAATTATTCAATCCAACTCCATTCCATACATCCACAGGATTTCTATTAGAAAACCCACCATGCGTAACTCTTGCTCTACAATCTCTAGCACCTAAGCCTAAATAGCATCCATATATTGTTCCTGTAGCTGTGACAAGTGCAGTATTTGAGCTGTTTGGGGTTTGGTACGCTATTGAGTTGTTAGTTGAATATGTCCCCCCCATAGTTGCTTCTTGATCTGGGTCAACATTTCTCATGTAATAAATATTGCTCACTGTGCTAGGTGATACATTTCTTACAGTTACTTCTGTAACGAAATATAGAGCGCCTTTAGGAAAGTATGTTTTTGATGTGATTTCCAATCCGTTTTTTACTCCTTGCCAAATAGCTACAAGCTTAGTTCCATCATCACTATAATTTATAATACTTCCATCAATATCTACGGGCAATGCCCCATTATTGCTATAAACATTCCCATTAAACTGAATGCTCCAACCTTCTTCAGGAGTTCCGGGTAAAAAATAATCCCCACAAAAATCTGGACTCCCAACATTCCAACCGTCTTTTGCAGGGTCAGCAATAAATCCTAAAGCTCCTCCGCCTCGTGTATGATAGCCAGCTGGAGCATTTACTGTTGTACCAAAATAGCCTTTAGGAGCTAATCCTACTTCTATATATTGCCCTTTTAAAAAGGCATTTCCACTTATTATTTGTCCTTGTGAAATCTTACTTAACAAACACAAAATCAATATCGTATAAATCTTTTTCATCACTTTGGATAGTTATGTGTTAAAAATTTGACAAAAAATTTCCTTTGCAAGCCCTTGTTCAAGGCTCGAGAAGTATTATATAATAGAAGTAAGTTTTATTGGTTTTGTACGCTGGATGCGTGATAGACTACTACCGTGGCAGGCGCCCGTACTCGCCAGTTAGCGGAACGATGAATTAGGGATGTGGTCATTTTTAATGGATTTAGGTTGGTGCATTTTGTTTAGTCAAAGGTACCGCTTCTTCTTTTTTTAGATGGGTGAATTCTCCCCTACTTGCTACCGTATTTTTCTGCTGTACAAAGGTCATTTTCCCCCACAACCTTATCAATACTGCCTAGACAGTATTTTTAGAAGGCGCTGAAAGTTAGATTGATCCAATAGAAAAACCCCTCCGTAAGAAGGGGTCATTCTGTTGAGAAAAAGATAAACTGGTTGGCTGGCTATTGGATCATTAACTATCTATGGTGCATCATTCACTATCCATCAATTCTAGGGTATCGTGTAAGAAATGTGCGTTTTGTATGTCAAAGGTAGGTGGCAGTACCCGCTCCATACGTTGGATTTTAACTCATGGAATTTTATATTCTATTTCTGATCTTTTGTCATGATATAACCATACATCGTGTACTTATCATCAACTATTCATTGTTTTTCTTAGCAGTCCAAAATTCTATAATTTGATCAGCAGACTCAATACTGTCCAGACAGTATTTTGTGGGTAACTGTTGAAAAAACGTACAACTTTGCTCCTCAAGGGTGTGTTTCTGGCCTCCAGCCTACAACAATCCATTGGGTTTGGTCAATGTACACACGGTTTTCTTTGAGCATTTGTGAAAGCAGAGCAAACTCCTCGGTAGTTAGGTTACCAAACACATGAGTTTGTTGCGATTCATCCAGTACCGTCAAGTATCCTTGCTTGTGTTCGGTATCCCAGCCGAGGGTATAGCTAATTATTTTTTTCATTGTGATGGGAAGGCGCTTTGCTAATGAGAAACCTTTGCCCAAAGGTCTTCACAAAAATGATAAGCCGAAATACTGTTTGGACAGTATTTTTTAGTAATTTGGCTCAAAATCAGCATACTACCTAACCATTTTTTTATGAAAAAGACAGTTATTTATAGTCTCCTAGCTATTTTTTCAATTTTGTATGGCCAAGCTCAGAATAAAGCTAAATTAGATAGTTTAAAACAAGTACTTGCCAAACTCCCCCCCGAAGGTCGCTCATTTGCAAGTGATACCATGCGGGTGAAGGTGTTGTGTGAGATGGGGCAAGAATATATGAGTTCTGATACTGCTATTACTTTTCTCAAAGAGGCATTAACAATTGCAGAAAAGGTGAGATGGAAAAATGGGAAAGCGATTGCTTTGAATTTATATGCAAGACGAACAAAAAAGCAAGGGAATTTTATTTTGGCTAATGAACTGGCATATAAGGCGTTGGCTTCTGCTGAAGAAGCAAAAAATAAATCAGAAATAGGATTTGCCTACCGAAATCTTGCCGACGCACAGAGTAGTACAAAAAAATATAAAGAGTCAATAGCGTTTTATAACAAAGCAATTCTCAATTACAAACAAGCTAACAATAAAAGCGGAGTTTTAACTTGCATGAATAATATTGGGTTGGTATATAACCATCAAAATGACTTTCTTAATGCTCAAAAGGCCTTTTTTGCAGCATTAAAATTTAATAAAACCGACAAAGTTCCATATTATGATGCTTTACTCTATAATAATTTGGCTATGAATTATGAAGATGGAAAACAATACGAAATGGCTCTGCTATATGTAAACAAAGCAATTGAGCTGTATAAAAAATTGGGACCTAAGCATAATGAAGATTTAGCAACCAGCTATACTGAAATAGCTTCTATTTATCATAAATTAAAAAAATACAAATTAGCTATTGAATATGTTAACTTATCGGTAGAGATTGATAAGGGTTCTTATGATGTAAACCTCAACTATGCCGACAACCTCTTGTATCAGATTTACACGGAGATGTCTAATTATGAAAAAGCTTTTTTTTATTACAAGAGAATGGCCGAAAGAAAGGACAGCACAAATAATATAACACTCAATCAGCAATTGAATGCTAATAGAATAGAATATGACAATGATAAACTACTTTTAGAGGCTGAGAAAAATCAATTTATGCAGCGTTTAATGGCCATAGGCTTAGTTTTTTTTCTATTTTTTATCGGGTTCATTTGGAGGAATAACAATATTCTTCAACGGAAAAACAGCCAGATTGAAGAACAAAAAATAAGGCTTGTGGAAGTAAACAATGAGATAGAAGACCTAAACAAAAATTTAGAACAAAAAGTAGAAAAACGAACTTCCGAATTGCAAAAGGCTTATGATGAGATAAAAGAAGCAATGCTTAAGGGTCAAACACTTGAACGCAAGCGAGTAGCCACTGAGTTGCACGATAATCTAGGAAGTATGCTATCTGGGTTACGATTTCGCTTTCAAGCGTTGAATAGCGATAACTTGACAGATAAAGAGAAAAAAATATATGCGAGCATTATGTCATTGATGGGCGATGCATATTCGGAGGTTAGGCTAATTTCACACAATCTATTACCTGCCGAACTCGAAAGCAAAGGTTTGATTGGAGCTTTAGAAAAATTGGTAGCAGATATCAACCTGCATGAGAAACTGCAAATTCATTTGCAAGTAGATGACCCAGCTATTAAAATTGAGAAAAAAGTACAGCTTGAATTATATAGTATCTGTTTGGAGTTAGTAAACAACATTCAGAAACATGCTGAGGCTACTGCAGCGAGCATTAGTTTTTCACACCAAAATAGTCACATTTGTTTAGAAATTGCAGATAATGGCAAAGGTATAGAAGCCGATTCTTTACTTAAAGGAATGGGTATGAAGAATATCCAGAACCGTATCAATATCATTAGTGGTGATTGGGAAATAATTTCACAACCCAATAAAGGTTCTACTTTTACCATAAAAATACCTACTACAGACTAAAAAAGAACAACGAATCTACATCATTTGGATATAGACATCGCAGATAAACAAGCCCTAAACCTGCTACACCATCCGCTACACCAGGTACAAAGTTTTGTTCCCTTTTGGCATTGTAAGGAATGATATTCTTAGAAAGAAAACGTTCATGGATTAGTTCTAAAATCTTATTTACATTATATTGTAAGGGAATCCCTTTGTTTTGTAAGATTGAAGCTAATTCTATATGAAAAAGCAAGGAAAAGCGAATATCAGAGTTATCTTCCTGTCTATAAGAGACGGGAAAAGGTGGAATTGCAATATCATCTGGAAGCTCTGTTTGTAAAAAAGTTATTACAGCTTGTTCTTTTTCTAATATTTCATCAAATAAATCCGTTGCAATTTTTGTCGTTAATTCATCAAAAATAGATTGACTTAATAATACTCGTAGTTTATTTATTTTTCTAGACTTATCCATTACGCCCTTATGCAAATCCTTTATGAAATCTTCTTTTTCTTTGCTAGCTAATATAAAAGTAATGACCAACTCAGGTATAGTATCAGATTCAAAGTCTAAGGGTTTTTTCCCTTGTATTATTTTACTAAGAATTTGGTTAATAAGATCCTCGAATTTCTTATTTCCTAATTCTTTCTGTATTTTCATCAAGCCAATTGCACAGCCAGCAAGTCCAGTATCCATGCTTAAATCTGGTTTTTCTGATGCAAGCATTATTCCCACAGATTCACTTAATTTGCTTAGTAAAGTATCAATTTTTAATTGAGAATCTTGGATACCTAATAGTTTACAAATTTTTACAATAGCATAAACTATACCTGTTAATCCTTTGTAGAAGCCTATTTCATTTATTGGGTTTCTCTCAATTTTATGTATGATTTGATGTACTGAGCTTAGTGCAGCATTGGCAAATATTTTGTATTCACTACTATCTATTGGTTGTTTCACAGCTATATACGATAGCACTAAGGCAATGCCTGAAGCACCGTCCCAAAGCAAGAGACCAGCATTCTGCTCTAAGAAAAAAACTGTATTATCTTTTGTAGGTTTTTCAGCAAAATCTGTGCGCCGCCAACTTACTCGGTTAAGTTCTTTGGTCTGAAAAACCTCTCTGCATAGCATATACCCTATAGCCAGAATCGGTTCTTTTAAATTTTCTGATTGGCTTGAAGCGATTATTGCCCAATCCATATCCCAAAAATTGTTGGAGGGATAGGGAAACCATGAATCTCTATCTAGAAAAGGGCTATGCGTTTTTATTTTATTGCGTTCAAACTTTTTAAGAATAGCTCTTTTTAGATCTTTTTTCCAATTTCCCACCGGGTTTGGGTTTTTATTCAAGAATTTAAAAATTGCCTCATAGACTATTTTACACCTGCTTTCGCCAAAACTCAATCTGAATTCATCGTCAATTTCTTCGGCAAAAGCAAGACCTTGTGCCAGCCTTCGAGTGAACAAAGGTGTGTCATTCGTACCTTGATACAACAGTTCTGCATCTGCTGCTTTAGTATAAATGTCTAATAACAAAAACCTAAAAACTGGAAAGTATGCCTGTGGAACATACAATACAGCAAAATCAGCAGACCCATCAAATGGAGTTCCAGTTCCTAAACTTACTAACAATTTAAATTGAAAAGGAATACAAGCATTCTCTAACGTTTTCAATAAATAATTAATAAATTCTAAAAGTCTAAGTATTTTTTCTTCGGTAACGTCAATATTAAAATAAAATCTTAGTAGTTCTTGTATAGCAAAGTCACGATAGTCAAAAGGATTATTTAATCCAAAAAAAAAGTAATAATCTAATGGGTTATTATTTTGGGGGTTTTTAAAATCCTCCCACATTGTTCGTACCTGCAATAAATCTTGTGGTTTAGCTTTATCCCCCCTACTTGATGATACTTTAAAATATTCTCCAGCATTCAACCGCCGATGTTCGTTACCTTTGTATGCTACGATTTTGCTATTATCAAATCGGTCATCAAACCAAAACTGCCATCCATCATTAAATAAAAAAGCACTTCGAGCGTTTAATTTTCTAAGCTCTTCTATAATAAATACACTTCCCTTTATTGATGGAATTCGTTTTCGTTTATAAACGCCATTGTAGATTTCCTTTTTTTTTATTTCTTTGTTTTTTTCACTCCCTAATAAAAACTCGTTCCAATCATTTGGGATTTTTGGTATTGTGACCCTTGGAATTTTTTCTTCAATATTATTCTGAAAAATAATGATATAAGTATCGTTATCGAAACTTAGGTGTTCAATAGTATTGAGAATGATATCTATATGTTCTTCTAATAAAGTAGCCATCACATCTTTTGTTTCAGTTCATTTGCCAAATTAGCAGGTTTTAAAATAAACTCAATAGATATACTAAACAACCTTTCCATAAAACCATCGTAACGTTTGCTATCTGGATTTTGGTTTAATTGGTATCTTAAATCTATTAAATATGTTTCTAATAAACCTACTCCCATTTTTTCGACAATTTCTTCAATGGAGTCTTTAGGTTGCTGATAAGCCAACAAAAACTTAGCAAAGTAATCTGTGAAACTTGATTGACTCATAAACCTTTTTATAACATACTTAAGATAGATTTGATAAAACAGAAATGCAATATCATCTGTAGCCTGCCCCCTACATGCCATTTCCCAATCAATTAGTATGGGGGAACTATTTGTTTTTATTAAAATATTTTCAGGTTTTAAGTCCCCATGAATGATATCCTCACCCCTAATTTTTTTCAAAACCTTCATTATTTTACTTCTTAGTACCCTATTACATGCTATTTTCTCAAAGAATTTCTGCTCAATTTTAAAGTCTCGGTTTTCTCTCCAATTGGAGTATTTACTATAATATACCTCATAAAAGAATGAAGATAGCAGTTTGCTGTTTATCTGGGTCGAAAGCTTTTGTAAAGCAGAATGTGTGTTTTTTAGTAACTTACCTAATTGCTCAAAAATATCATTAAAACTCTCTTTACGCTCATTTGTAGGTGTTAAGTGAGCATAAGCTTCAAATAACCAATCTTTGAGGGTATCTGCATCATCTATATAATTATAAAGAAGCAAAGAAGCGTTTTTGTCAAAATATTGCTTTTGTGGAACGGCAGCATTACCCTTTAGAAAATTCAAAATCTTATCCTCTACCGGCAATGTATCCCAATGCTTCTGTCCTCTAAAAGGGTTCTTTTTAGCAAAGTATTTCTGCTTTCCTTCAATAACGAAGGTATTATTATGAAAAACCTTTTGGTTAATTGTAAAATCCTCTATGTCTTCGTCTTTGAAGTTAGTTTTATATAAAGAATATAAAAGATTTCTTCTCATCTCACTATTTTTCTAAAAGTAATCCTGCAAGCTATGATACAAGCAGGATTACTTTTTGTCTCCTGAAATTTAATTACATCTACCAACCTGAGTACCTCCAGAAGGAGTACCACTGGGGTGGTCATCTCTTAAAATAACATAAACTTGATCTAAATCTATACCATTTAAAGGAGTTTTATCTGCTCTAGTATACGTTACCTTTTTAGAAAGTGTATTGTTTAAATAAAAAATAGTACCGCCATGAGGGAAATAATCTCTCACAAACTTCTCGGCTATGGTATTACCTATCGGATTTTGGTCAATATGTTCAATAGCAATAATTAGTTTCTTATCTGGATCAGAACCTATCTGAAAACTTTTTGAGATGTTTATGAAAGCACTGTTCTGAGTTAAATATGTTTGATATTTGCCAAGGTCTGTTTTTATGCCTGGAGGAGCTATCTGGTTGTTAATAGCATTTTCTGTAGTATGTAAGCCTCCTAAATAAACTTCTATAAAACCTTCAGTTTCATCCTTCAGAAACCCATAAATGGCTACGACATTACTATAATCAGGAGTTTTTCTGATAGCTTCTCTCTTCTGCAAAGAAGTAGTAGCATCTATGTCTGCAATCGCTTTTTTGTAATTATCAAGTAAGCCCATAATCATTTAGTCTTTAAAGTGTTCAACAAAATTGAAAAGTTAAAATGGTCAAGTCAATACTGTCCAGACAGTATTTTTATGGTATTTCGGTGAGAAGTTGGTGCTTGAGGGCGTATTTCAAAAGACCTAAAGCACTCCGTACCCCTACTTTTTTTAAGATATTGCTACGATGTGTCTCTATGGTAGTAAGGGCAAGGTTGAGGTAGTCGGCTATTTCAGCGTTACTTTTCTCTTGTACAATGAGCCGCAAGATTTCGATTTCTCGCTTGCTCAATACCCCAATTTCGGACGGATGTTCCTTCCCGTTGTGGGTGTTGGGGTTGGGGAGTTCAGCTAATTTGGCCAACACAGGGTTGCTAAAATACTTTTTGCCGTCCATTACTTCTCGGATGGCTTGCGCCAGTTCTTGCTTGTCGGCCTTCTTCACTACATACCCATCTACTCCTACCCGAATGGCTTCTTTGATTAGGTCTGATTCTTCAGACATGGTCAACATGAGTACTTTCACCTGTGGAAATTTCTCTTTGAGACGGAGTGTCGTATCAATTCCATTGAGCAAGGGCATGTGCAAATCGGCCAACACCACGTCAGTAGAATTAGCTTCTAAAAAGGAAAGTACCTGCCAGCCGTTGTTGACAATACCAATCACCTCAAGGTTAGGAATTGTTTCTAACAAAATACCGAGGCTTTCGGCTACTACTTGGTGGTCGTCGGCAATCAAGATTTTGGTGGGAAGCATAAGATAATCAAAGAAAGGTAGTTAGGTTTCTAAAAATAGCAGAATTTATGTATTGCATCCAAACAAAACAGCGAGAACTTTTGGGTACTTACTTATCTTTCAGTTGGTGGTATATGTCTTTCTCACTTTCCTACCGTACCTTTGTGGCTTCATCAAGGTGTGTTTTGTATGCGTTCGCAAATGTCTATTGAGTATTTTGTGTGCCGAGTGTGGCGTTTCTTTTCGATAGTGGCTGCTTTGGCAGCGCTATTTTTTGCTTATACTACCCTTCCCGAATCGGTGTTTGTGGACCATGTCCGCAACAAACCCACCGAGTCGCTCAGCAAAAGTAATGTGTTTTATGTGGTAACAGGTTTGTTGTTGATTATCAACGTGTTGATTGGATTTCTGGAAAATGCCTTTGCCCAACTCCCCGACCAACGTCTTTCGTTTTTGACCGCAACGGGCTGGAATCAGGTTCGTACCGAACTGAATATGCGCTTTAGCAACTGGCTTCGGTTGTTGCAGGGGGGCATGAATTTCTTTGTAGTACTGACGATTTATGCCCTAACCATGGTCAACCTACCTGATACCAAAAAGACCATCAACGACTACCAGTGGATTCTATACGTGGGAGCGTTTGGCCTGATTATCTGGCTCTTCTGGCTACCTCTTCGGATTCTTTTCCTCAAACCAAAAGTGGTAGTTGGGGTGTAGTGATTGGTTATTGGTATATTGGTTACTGGTACATTCGTAATTGGTAGCCGAGCGAAGTCGAGGCTGAGGTACTAATTGAAGAAAAAGACGTTCCACTTCTGTGAGTCGTTGACTCGCAGAAGTGGAACGTCTTTTTTATTTTTTTGACCTTTTAAGGAGTCGAGTAAAAATGTTAAAGTCTTCCCATTTAGAGGGAACCGCTTAGAACACCACGGCTACATAAAACCCACCCGAACTGCCCGAATAGGTGGGTAACGCTACCACATTGGTTCGTTTGAAAATCTTGCGCTGAATCCACGGATACAAGGCATACACCACCTTGGTAGAACCTATCCCCACGCCCGCACCAAACAGCACATCGGCCAACCAATGACGATTGTTAAGCATACGCATAGCTCCGGTAGCCGTAGCTGCCGAATAACCCAAGATACTAATCACCACGCTTTGTTGGCCGAATTCTTGGTGCAACAGGGTGGCCGATGTAAAGGCCATCGTCGTATGCCCCGACGGAAACGACTCATTGCCCTCTCCGTCAGGACGAGGGTATCGGACCGTATATTTTAAACCCTGTGTGATGCTTTGCGCCAGACCGTTGGACAGCAAGGCCAAAATCACTTGGTCGCCTACGTTGTGCTTGGCTTTTAGGCCAATGGCATCAAAACCTGCCAAGAGCGCCAACGGCGCATACTGCATCGAGTTGTCAAGGCTGGTATGAAAGGTAGGGTATGACTTCACTAGTTCGTCTCTTACACTACGACTGATAACGCCTTGCGTCAGGAGTCCGCCCGCCATGAGGGTAGCTGGCACTACAAAGGTTTTGAAGGTAACCTTTTTAGAGGTTACTGTATCAGCTTGCTGGCCGTAACCATAAGCTGAATACAGCAAAAGAATACACAGGAGTTTTTTCAAGGTCTTACAGTTTTAGTCGGAGGCCTAAGTTACCCACAAAACCATCCCAGGGCGCATAAACAGGCCGAAAAGTTGGCAAGGCCGACAACAGTACGTTTTCGAGGCGAGTCTGTCGGGTGTCACCTATGTTTTTGAGGGAGAGGAATACCGTTATCTTGCCAAAATACTTTTCACCAGACAAGTTCATCAGGCCGTACGAAGGGGCTTGTACGCCATCGCCAATGTATTGCTTACCCACCATCGAGAGCTCGGCAAATGCTCTAAACTGGTTGGGATGTTCGTACTGCAGCACCGCATGGAAGCGGTTACGAGGCGCAAACTCCAAGTTTTGGTGCTGTGTGTCGTACTCTTTCAGGGCATTAGTAAAGGTGTAACCCATGCCCAATTGCCAGTTTTCGTAGTTTACCTTCACGTTCCATTCCGAGCCTTTTGAGACAATCCCAGCCGAGGCGTTGGTCAAACGATTGTTGACCACGACCAGCGGATTGGTAATCTTGTTCAAGAAAAACGTTCCTTCCAACATGACTAGCCAATCGTCCAGTACTCGTTTTTGAGCTACAAAATTGGCGTTGAGGCTGCTCGATTTCTCAATTTGCAAGGTGTTTGTAAAAGGTTGAACACTCTGATAGCCATCTCGCTCGGTTTGGTAGTTAAAAATCGTGGGGTTTTGGTAGCCTTGCCCTGCGCTCAGGCGTAGGGTTGCAAGCTCAATGGGTTGCCAACGCACGGCTACACGAGGCGTAAACAAAAAGTCTCCCTGTGTACGCACTACGGTAGGCAGGCGTCGGGTTACGTAATCGCTGCGGAGGCTGGCTTGTATGGTAAGGTTGTTCAAGATCTTCCAGTCGTCTTGGGCAAAAGCTCCCATCGTAGCATATTTGTAGCTACGGTCTTCCAAGAGTTGGTCTGTAAAGTGGTCAGTGATTACACCGATACCCGCTACAACCTGATGATTCGTTATGTTGCGAACATACGAAGCTTCGGTGTAGGTAGCGGCTTGTTTACCGTCAAACTTCCCTGACGTGCGTCCGAGTTGATAATGAACCGCATTGACACTGTTTTTGAAGACAAACGTTCCACCGTTTTCGTCTAAGTAGTCGAGGCGTAACTGCGTATAAACTCGATTGGTTTCGTTGGTTTCTACTCCAATAGTTTTGTTATCTTCTATCGAAGTCAGGTTGCCACCCCAGCGTTTGTCGTTGGTGATGCTCACGCCAGCCATCAGTTGAGTATAGGGGTCGGGCTTATAAAAAAGTTTCGGCTCTACGGTAAGGGTCTGATAACGAACCAAATCAGTGTAGCCATCTTTGTTGACATCCCGAGGCGATTGGGCGTTGTACGCAACCAAGGTTGTAAGACCAAGTTTATTGCCAATATAGCCAGAATACCATCCGTTCAAGTCTTTAGCTCCTTTGTGCGAGGCATTGAGCATGGCTATCACTTCGGTTTTTCGGGTTGGCTGTTTCGACACCAAGTTGATGGCTCCCGCTAATCCGTCGCCGCCATAGAGAGCCGATGCAGCGCCTTTTAGTACTTCTATTTGCTTGAGGCTAGTTGGATTGAGGTGTAGCAAACTCAAATTAGAAGCCATTCCGCCAAATACCGGAAAGCCGTCTCGGAGCAACTGAGTATAGTTGCCGTTCAGTCCTTGAAGCCGAAACTGCATATTCCCCGAAAGTGCCGAGGTTTGCTGTAGTTGAATGCCCGTCTTGGCCGATAAGGTGGCCGCTACATTGGCAGGCATCAAATTTATACGGTCTTGTAGTTCTTCGGTAGCTACTACCTGCACTCGGGTGGCTGAGGTCTCGGCATTGGTGGACGTACGAAGCACCGAAACGGGTATTTTTTCGGTATCAGTGGGTTCTGGCCAAAGAGATACCAGCAGCACTTCGTTAGGGTTTTTGAGCGGGAAATAGAGTTTTCGGTGCTCGGTACGATAACCCGTTTTGGCTATTTTGATGTCTTGCCAGCCGTTGGGAAAATAGGATAACGTTACTTTGCCTTCCGAATTGGAGATGCTTCCTTCTGAAAAATGTGCTAAAAACACATCGGCATCAGCAATTGGTTTTTGGGTTCGGGCATCAGTTACTTGAACAAAAAGGACGTTTTGAGCCACAGACGTATGCACAACCAACGTCAGTACTATCCATAAAATTCGATTCATTACAGTGGATTAGGTAGTCAGTATTCGTAGGTAAGTAATAAGACAAAATTATTTTAATCAACCACATAGAAACATAGAACACATAGTTAATAGATGTTCAGCAAATTAAATTCTATGTTTACCATAGGTCTATGAGCCGCCCCTGCGGTGGTTTAAATCTGTCTTACTACTTATTTTACGAAAATATAGTGCGAAAGTAACATCAACTAAGCAGAATTCGTAGGATTATCCCAATTGTTCGTCGCCAAATTTGATTTTAGGACTTCTTGGGTTGTATAATTCGCTATTTTTACGAACCTTACGACTTCATTTTATAGTTGATTCACTAACCCAAACTTGGTATGCGCAAATTTGACAAACTGGTCTATTCTATTCATAAATGGACGGGGCTTTTGGCTGGGCTTTTTCTGCTGTTAATCAGTGTCACCGGCACGATATTGGTATTTCGAGACGAAATCGACTCGGCACTCAACAGCGACCTACTTTTTGTAGAACCTGCTGACAAGCGCCTTACCCAAACGCAGCTTCTTCAAGTAATCAAAGAAAAATACCCTACCGCTACGCTCAACGGAACGGCTCTTTTTACAGGCCAAGCTACCCGCTCAACGATGATGGAATTGGAGCAAGACCACCAGCGTTCCATGGTGTACCTCAACCCTTACACCGGGCAAGTACTGGGTTCACGTCTGCGCAATGAGATTTTTGTACGAAAAGTACTGGCCATTCACGAGCATCTTACCTTGGGCAAAAGCGGCCATTTGATTTTGTTTTTGGTAGGCTTGAGCTTTATCCTTTCGGTCGTTACAGGACTTTGGTACTACCGTAAGTCGCTATTGAGTGTCTTTAAAATTGGGGTTCGGACCAAAAATACGTATTTGCTCAACGCCGACCTCCACAAATGGATTGGGGTCAGTGCCAGTTTGTTTTTGGCCTTGATGGCCGCCACTGGTACGTTTATGCACTGGGAAAAAGTAGAACGAATGCTGGACGAAATCGGTCAAGAAGCTCCCCCACCTCGCCCCAAAGAAGACAACAGCTTGATGGTCAACGAGATTGCATTTCCGGTTGATAGCTTGGTTGCCGTAGCCTCGCAAGCAGTGGCAGGGTTTACCCCCCAATTTATTGCGTATCCACGCCATGCCGATGAGCCGCTCGAAGTACGTGGTACTCGTCCCGAAAGCAACCGCTTGTTAGGTGTGCTTACCACGTCTATTGCAGTAGATATAGCCAGCAAAACAGTGAAGGAGATTCACCACAAAGAAGACGGCGATTTGGAACAAAATATGGAAAGTGCCGTAGAACAGCTGCACTTTGGCGATTACGGCGGCCTATTCACCAAAATCATCTACGCTTTAGGAGGCTTAGGCCTGAGCGTGATGACCATCACTGGCTTTGTGATTTGGTGGAAGAAACGATAAGAAGATTTGTACTTTACACAACACCCCCTGCGAAGTATCCGTACTTCACAGGGGGTGTTTTTGTTACAATTTCAAGATGCCTAACTTACGCAAGGCATAATAGATACCCGTTACATGGAGGGCTTGCGCAAATTGGTTGGTTTCGAGTAGGTGTAAAAACTCTTGCATCGAAACCACCAGTACGTCAAGTTCCTCGCTATCGTCGAGGTCCTGTTCAGCTACTTTTTTGCCTCCTGTGGCCAAATAACAATATGTGGTGTTGGTATGGTTAGCGGGGTTGGGCGAGATTTCGCACAAGCGCTCAATCGTGTCAAAGACGTAACCCGTTTCTTCGGTAAGCTCACGAGCCACGCACACATCGGGGTCTTCGCCATCATCTACAGTACCTGCTACTAGCTCTACCACTTCTCGCTGCACTCCATGACGATACTGTCGCACCAAAATCACCTGCCCGTCGTCGGTGAGGGCTACGGCATTGACCCAATCGGGGTATTCCAGAATATGATAGGCTTCAATTAGTTTTCCGTTCGGAACGAGGCACTTGTCTCGCCGTACCCGAATCCACGGGTCGGCTATAGGATAACTCGACTCGATAATCTCCCAGTTTTTCATACCACTCAACGACTTTTGTTTTATAAACGCAACGCCAAAGCTACTAAAACAATTCATTGGAGGTATGTGTGTCGTTGGTGATAACGCCCTTCTTTGTTACACGGGCTGCTTGGATTTTCGAGTAATTATCTTATTCCTCGGCATGTGTGTCAAAGACCGAGGTTGGGTTACTCATCGCTCCTCTATCAAGAGTTCCAACTTGTCATCAAATCTTCTATTTTTGACGTAGAGAAAATAGCTTGTTCCCCCAAAGGATGCTGTCTCCACTGCTAATTATGAAAAAAGTCATCATTATCTCCTTACTAACTGTAGTTTTTGGTTCCAGTTTCGCTCAGGGTTATCACCCTGATTATGAAGATACTTACCTCGGCTGGATAAAGATGTATCATTTTAAAGGAGCTACTAAACCACTACAGGTAGATGAAAAAAACTACTCGTTAGCTCAGCTTTCTATTGTTGATTCGATTGCCAACTGGATGCAGGCAAGCTATGTACCAAAAGGCGGCTTAGGCGACATCATTAAATACGTAACTCCCAAAAAAGGATTGTACGCAGAGCGATACAACGAAGCCATTCCGCAAAGTTATGGAGCTAGGGCCGTGACGTATCTGTTTCTCAAAAAACAAAATGGAAAATGGGTTCCCGAAAACAATCTTGGCATCACTTGGTCTGTTTGTGCCAACGAGATTCCCATGTATATGCGCCTGATGGAGTTGAATACCAGCAAGATATGCCTATTCACGATTGACGGATACGATGAAGACCTCATCAAGACACAACCCAATTCTGATGAGGCAAAGCAGCAAAAACTTTATGACTTATCTACGCATCCTGTCTTAAAAAAATACATCCAATACAACGTGCCAGGGGGAGCCAACCGTTCTAATCTGGTGGTACTGAGCAAAAATAATCGTCCGCCATTTATCAACGTCACCATAGGCGAAGCCTTACAGTATGCCGAGGAAGCCATTCCTGTGAAGCAAGCTGAAGAAAAACAAGTGGCTCAAGAAAAATCCACTGCTCGAGATGGCGATTTTTTTGTGAATCAGGTGATTGAAAAATTCGAGAAAGTTAAAAAGACGATTGATAACCTGCGAAAAAAATACAAAAACCGACTGAACGAGTTCGCTTACACCTCCTACGGCGGCCCCTCGATGACCGGCCTTGCGAATGGTCAGGATATTTTTGCGATTTCGGACATGAATGGAAAAGAACGGTTTGACAAACGGTTTCCGATTTTGAGAATAGACCCCGAGCTAAAAGAACGATGTAAAACCGACCAACCTCAGTGGATTCTAATCAAATGGCAAGGTGGGGCCTTAGACCAAGTTGTGTACAAGCACATGCACGAGTCCATCATCCATAATGTTGACTTCGACTACGTTTATCAATTCTTTTTTGAACCCGAAAAAGTCAAAGGCAGGCCATACAAACCGCTGCGCTCACCCATTGTAGAGGAAAAGCCTGTGCTGATGGAAAAATCCGAAACCACAAAGAAAGCCGAAACCGATGCCTCGGTGTGGTTCTTTGATGATTTTTCGACGACGGTAGCTGGTCAGAAACCAATGGATTGGAAGTCGGAAATGAATGCTGAAGCCAAGCCAGCCACCGTTGTGAATGTGCAGGCTCAACCGGCAAAATGGTTGGAGATAAAAGGGAATTATTTTGTGGTTCCGGAACATCTCAGGAAGCCACTACCTCAAAATTTTGAACTTTCTTTTGATTTGGCAGTACCCAAAGACATCCCCTGGGGTGCCAAAGCGCTGGAGCTCCTGTTGTGCACACAAAACAAGCTAAACGAAAACGACGGGTTTATCAAAATTCGGTTCAGAGCAGGATTTTACGGCAGGCCCGGCGAAATCACCCTTCAAACGCAGTTTGGGTCTGCCTACGCCAGCAACAAAACCGATTACGCAGGCATTGGTTTTTCGAACGACAAAGTGTTTAATGCAATCAAGGTGAGATTGATAAAAAAGGCTGAACAACTCCAATTGTATTTTGACAACAACAAAATAGCAGAACTAAAGCAAGGTCTGCCAGCTTCTACCTTATTTAACTGGCTGCAATTCAAGCATCTGAATAGCAGTAACGATACCGAAAAGTACTTGGTAACCAACGTAAAAATCAATAGGCTATAAACCAAGGTGGTAGTGTTTTAAACGTAATGCCAACAGTTAGTCTAATGAGACTCCAAAAACAACGCCCCTTCCTTTCGGAAGGGGCGTTGCAATATGAAGTGTTGCTAAAAAATACTCATAACGAACCCCGACGAATCATGTGGAAGGGGTTTTTGACCCGAATTTGCTTTTTGTCAAGCAGCAGGGCAGCTGCCATTTTGCCCATTGTCTCAAAATCGGTAGTGATAACGGTGATGTCTAGCAGTTCTTTGAGCGTCGTATCGTTGAACGACACAATACCGATGTCGGTGCCTAATTGATAGTCGGACTGACGCACTTTTTTGACTAACTCGGCCAAATCGGTTTCCTCAATCACGATGTAGGCCGTGTGCGCCCGAGGTACTTCGTTGCAAGCACTTTCCCGAATCTCAAATTCTTTATTAAATACCAAGCAGTACGTACGAAAACCTTTCATGATTTCGACCGGGTAATATCCATCCGTTGGAAACACCAAGACCAAGCGCTTGTACTTTGAAAGCAAGTCATTGCCCGATTCCAGCGAGTCAAAAATGTCCCGCTCAAAATTCTGAAATACGGTCAGAGGTTGTTTTTTCAGTTCGGGGAGCTCTTTGTCCAGTAAAATCAATTCATGGGTCGGGATTTTCTCTAGGGTAGCCATGTAGTCTGATTTTTGGAGATCTTCTCTAAAATGCGGCATCACTACATAGTAGTTGTATTTACCCAAGTTGTTGTCTATAATCTCTTCAAATCGGCTGGCGCTGTAATGATGTATCTGCAAATCAACGCAGGCTTTGTCGCCCATAGCCTTCAAAAAGGCGTAGTAGATAATCTTTTTGTAAGAACTTAATTTATTGAAAATCAGCAAGATTTTCAGCTTTTTTTGCTCGGTTCCTTGCACATAATATCCTTTGCCCTGTACTGAGGTAATGTAGCCTTTTTCACGTAGCTCTCGGTAGGCTTTCTCTACGGTGTCTCGGGCTAGCAAATACTCAATACTTAGCTCACTAATCGAGGGTAATTGATCGTCTTTTCGCAAAACGCCTCGCTCAATGTCGCACATGACTGAGCGTACAATCTGCTTGTATTTGGGCGTTTTGTCAAAAGGATTGAAATTCATTTTGTACATCCCGCCAGATGGATTTTTGTAAACATCCAAAAAACCTGACGATTGACTTCGATTGAGGGCAGGGACACGTGCTGACATAGGAATAGAGTTATATTATTTTTTTAAGAGGAGTTGCCTTTTGGCTTGTTGGTTAACTGCTGAATTGTGTAGAGAGATTACTTAGTTTTTTTTAGAAAATAAAGAAAAAAGAGGATTTTTTTTACGCAATCGTTGTCGGTAACGTTTCCGAAATGTAAGTTTTCAGAGATAGTCTTGAAGAAATTTTAGGTAGTGGGCCAATACAATAAAAAAGCAGCCAAAGACCTTGGCTGCTTTAAAATGTGACTATTCTAAGAGTAAATCCTACTTCCTAGATTTTGACAGCTTGACGAGCCAGCAATTTCCAATCGCCTTTTTGCTTTTGCCAGATGAGTAGTACCGATAGTTTCGCCGTACCGGGTTTGCCGCTATTGTTGGTATCAGCAGCCAACTTGTGGCGTACGATAGCCGTATTCCCTACAATTTTGATGGTTTGGTCAGCTAAGTCAATCTTCACGAAATCAGACTTACCGCTAACGATTGCTTCCACAAATTCGGCTTTGTTTTCGATGCTTCCGCCCGAGTGCCCGTAACTAAGGTCTTCGGCGGCAAGGGCTTCTAAGGTAGCTTTATCAGCATCTATCATTGCTTTGCGGAGGCTTTCGACGGCTTCGGCCACGGCCTTTTCGTCTTTCGACTGAGCTACAAGTACTTGACTCACAGCAAAAAAGGCAAAAATCAAAAGAAATTTTTTCATATTATTGTGATTAGAGGTTTACGTGCCAGAGGCACTGATTTGATGAATCTAAAAGCCAAAATACGACTTGGCATTGTGATAGCAAATATTTTGTACTAGTTGCCCCAACCAAGCCATATCGTGTGGTAATTCGCCGTTTTCGACGTCTTTACCCAACAGATTACACAAGATTCGGCGGAAGTACTCGTGACGAGGAAACGACAAGAAACTCCGAGAGTCCGTCAACATACCTACAAAACGGCTCAATAACCCCATGTTAGAAAGGGCGTTGAGTTGGCGTTCCATGCCGTCTTTTTGGTCTAAAAACCACCAACCTGAGCCAAACTGTATTTTTCCGGCTACTGACCCGTCGTTGAAGTTGCCAATCATGGTGGCAAACACTTCGTTGTCGGCAGGGTTGAGGTTGTACAGAATCGTTTGGGCTAATTGGTCGTTTTCGTCTAGCTTACCCAAAAACTTTGCCAAAGCCACCGCTTGCGACCAGTCGCCGATAGAATCCCAACCCGTGTCGGGACCCAGCACACGCATGGCTCGGCTGTTGTTGTTGCGTAACGCTCCTAAGTGAAACTGCTGTGTCCAGCCCAAGGAGTGATACAAAGTACCCAACTGATGCAACATGGCCGACTGATACAATATTATTTCGCTAGCGGAGAGCGTCTGTCCTGATAGGGCTTTCTTGAAGACCTCATCGGCTGCTTCTAATGTAAAATCAGCGGCGTAAATATGCTCTAAACCGTGGTCAGAAAGGCGGCAACCCAAACTGGCAAAAAACTCGGCTCGAGTCTGAAGTGCCTTAAACAAATCGGCAAACGATACGATTTCAAGGTTCACTATCTCGGCCAAGCGCTGTACGTACTGAGCAAAGTTGCTATTGCCAATCAAAATGAACTTGTCAGGGCGAAAAGCAGGTAACATCTTGATTTCAAAGTCACCAGCCTGTTGGAGTTGTTGGTGATACTCCAACGAATCGAGTGGGTCGTCGGTAGTACAGACAATCTCCACGTTCATTTTGCGAAGGAGGTTCCGCACCGAGTATTCGGGGTTGCGGAGCTTTTCAGAACAAGTCTCATAAATTCGCTGGGCACTGCTTGGTCCGAGCAATTCGTCCACATCGAAGTACCGCAGCAGTTCAAGATGCGTCCAGTGATAGAGTGGATTTCGCATCGTATAGGGCACCGTCTGAGCCCACTTTTCAAACTTATCGTAATCAGACTGATTGCCCGTGCAATAGCTTTCGTTGATGCCGTTTGTACGCATGGCTCGCCATTTGTAGTGGTCGCCATAGAGCCAAATTTGCGTCAAATTCTCAAAGGTTCTATCCCCTGCTATCTGGTCGGGTGGTAAGTGATTGTGATAATCAATAATGGGCATGGCTTTTGCAAACTCATGGTACAGCGTTTGAGCTGTTTTGGTTTGCAACAGAAAATCTTCCTTGATAAATGCTTTCATTCGACAACCTGACGTGGGTTTTGGTTAGTTGATCTACTATTTTTTATGCAAATTGGCTTGGTTTGTAAGACGCAAAGCACGGTTGCTGCTCGACTTTTAGAGCGAAACCCCTCGTTTCCACGGAATAAAATCATCATGGCCAAGCGATACAGCCTTGGGTATGTACTCGCCAGAGGCAGTGGCAATGCAAATTTCGAGCAGGTCTTCGCCCATTTCTTCGATGGTTTTTTCGCCCGTAATCACCAAACCAGCATCAATATCTATGATGTCGCCCATGCGCTGGGCCAAGCGAGAGTTCGACGAAATCTTGAGGACTGGACAAACCGGGTTGCCCATTGGGTTACCTAAGCCCGTGGTAAACATGATGACATTGGCACCCGAACCAGCTAAGCCCGTGGTGCATTCGCCGTCGTTGCCAGGGGTGCATAATAAATTGAGACCCGCTTCTTTGGCTTGTTCGGTGTAGTCAAGCACGTCTGTTACGGGCGAAGTACCTCCTTTTTTGGCCGCTCCCGCCGACTTGATGGCATCGGTAATGAGGCCATCTTTGATGTTGCCAGGCGATGGATTCATGTCAAAACCTGAGCCTACGGCCTCTGCCCTACGAGCGTAGGCCGTTTGGATGGTCATGAATTTAGAAGCGATTTCTTCGGTAACACAACGGTTGATAAGTTCTTGCTCTACGCCACACAACTCTGGAAACTCAGCTAACATCACTTTGCCGCCCAAGGTGGCTAACAAATCGGCGCAGTAGCCAACGGCAGGGTTGGCCGAGATACCCGAGAAGCCGTCGGAGCCACCACACTCTACGCCCAGATTGATGTGCTTGAGTGAGGCCGGTTGGCGAGTGCACTGGTTGGCCAAAGTGAGGCCAATAAAAGTCTGACGGATGGCTTGACGCAGCATGTCGTCTTCGTTTCCGATGGCTTGTTGGTCAAAAATATAGAGTGGTTTGCTAAACTGCGGGTCAATGGCCGCAATGGCATCTTGCAAAATTTTGACTTGTGCATTCTGACATCCCAAGCTTAACACCGTAGCACCGGCTACGTTGGGATGTGTGATGTACCCTGCCAGTAACCGACAGAGCGTTTGGGCATCGTCACGAGTGCCTCCGCAGCCACCTTCATGAGTCAGGAATTTAATGCCGTCCACGTTAGGAAACAATAAACTCTTGGACGAAGCCCCTTGTGCTGTTGGTGCTTCTTGGTAGTCAAACTCGGTAAGATTTACGCCATTTTGGTAGGCTGTAATCAGCGACTTCGTGTAGCTTTGGTACTGATTAGCAGGCGTATAGCCCAATTCTTTGAGTAGAGCTTCACGAATGACACCAACGTTTTGATTTTCACAAAAAACCATCGGCACCACCACCCAGTAGTTGGCCGTTCCGACCCGTCCGTCGGCTCGGTGATAGCCCATAAACGTACGGTTTTCAAATTTGCTCACGTCGGGTTTGTGCCAATTAAGGTTGGCCTGACGCCCGCTGTATGCCTGAGCCGAATGCTTGACATTAAAGGTATTAATCCATCCGCCTTTTGGAATAGCCTGTTGTGCTTTCCCAACCAGCACACCGTACATGTAAATTTGGTCACCTGCTGCAAAATCGTGCTCGGCAAATTTATGCTTGGCAGGGATGTCGTCCTGCAACTCAAACAATACGCCGTCCAGCGAGGTAGTTTCGCCTTTTTTAAGGTCTGTCAATGCCACAATGACATTGTCATTGGGATGGATTTTTAAAACTTGTCTTTTCATTTTTCAATCAATATGCTTTTGGAAAAAAAGGTCTCCAACGATTCGGAAACGCCTTGTTCGAGCATATTTTGTAAGTTGTTAGTAACACGTTGAGCAAAGCCCGTTAACAAAGTTAAGTCTGTTTCCCAGATGTTGATGTCTTGCAATACAATTTGTACCAATTGGGCGGGTGTATGCTGTTTCCATTTCTCAAAAAAATACTCCGCTTTTTCGTCCTGAATCGGGTAGGGCACCCCATTTCGTTCGCCAAAAAATACATAACTCTCTTTAGCTATTGGCCTCATAAAGAGCAAGTAAGCTGCAAAACCCAGCGCCATGTATTCGGGAACCTCAGTGTTGTGTTGATAATGATGCAACAAGGTAGGCCGGTTTCGCATTTTCATCTTGGACGTGTAGTTGAGCGTGATACTCAGCCACTGATGATTGAGCGAAGGATTCCGAAAACGGTCCATTACCTGATACCCAAACGTCTGTACTCGCTCGACTTCGACGGGGTACGGAATGGCAGGGCCGATGTCGGTCAACATGAGATGTTGGATAAAATTGGCCATGTTTTCGTCTGACATGGCTTCTTTTACGGTGTCAAAACCCGCCAAAAAAGCTAACCCACACGAAAGCGTATGCGTGCCGTTGAGTAAGCGAAGTTTGAGCTCTCTGAATACATTGATGTCTGATTCAATAAAAATGCCTTCGTCGGCTTGCTGAAACGACAATACTTGGCGAACGTGCTGGTTGCCCTCGATAGCCCAAAGCCTGAATACCTCGCTCATTGTCAGGAGTCTATCTGTATAACCTAACTGTTGCGCAAGCTGTTGATAAACAGCAGGTTCGGGCTTGCCCGGTACGATGCGGTCCACCAAGGAGTTACAAAACGAGTTGGCGCTTTCAAGCCAATCCAGAAAGTCAGTTTCGAGGCCGTTGCGATGGGCCAACTCTATGACAATGGCTTCTAACTTGCTGCCATTGTCAGGAATCAACTCGGTGGGTACAATCACCAAGCCGGAATCTTCGCTACCACCAAAGGCTTTGTAGCGGGCAAATAAAAACGCTAACAATTTACCTGGAAACGACACGGGTGGGTTGTCGGTGATGTCGTCTTGTAATAGTTGGATACCCACCTCGGTCGTATTAGAAATGATGATTTCGAGGTTGGGGTTGTGGGCTAAGTCTAAGATGGTTTGCCACTCCGATTTGGCCGAAAGTACTCGACTAATAGCCGAACAGACAATAGTTTCTTCGGTGGGTTGGCCGTTTTCGATACCTCTTACGCACAAAGTATAAAGCCCATCTTGCTCGTCAAAGGCTGCCGATTCGCCTGAATCGGTAGATTTTACAACCACAATACGTCCATTGAATATACCCTGACGATTGGCTTTATCAATAAAATAATCGGGCAGGCCTCGTAGTAGCACGCCTGTGCCAAACTGCAGTACTTTTTCGGGTAAATCAAACAGCGAAGCATCAGGCACGCTGAGGTCTGAGCGAGCCGATAGGCTGGGTATCAGCTTTTTGCTAAGTTGATTCATATTTAGTTTAGGTTCGTTAGAGGTTCTATTCTAAAAGCTATTATCAGCAACCATCAGTTTCCCCATTTTGCTAGCCATTTGGGATACTCATTTGCTAAAAGAGTCTTGGGCCAAGTGCCGTAATAGCCATAGCCGACTCGGCGCTCGTTTTCGATCTCGGCTAGTGTGTTGCGCTTGATACTGTCTCTACCTACAAAAAATGGCTTATTGGTATCTAAGTCATAAAACCGTGCCCACAACACGGAGTTGGCGTCTTCTACCACAATGCGGTCTTTGCCTTTGGGTTGTGAGGGGTCGCTGATTTCTTTGATATTGATGCCCACCAGTTTTACGGATTCTAGCCACGCCACCGAAGCCTTGATAGCGGCTTTGATTTCGGGCGATGGGTTGTTGAAACTCATCAAAAACCGAATAATGCCAACTGTTTCGGCTCCACTCAACGACGGCAATTCAAACTTGCGAGCAGCGGCTGGCAGCAAGGTTTTGCGGTCGTGCTGTGCACACCATGCGGTCAATTTGCCGTTTTGTACATACTGTGTTTTCAGAATACATTGAATCCCCTTTTCAACAGCTTTTTGTGCTTGTGATACCAATGTTTTATCCACCACATCAAAATCGCTCTTGCCATCACTGACGTTTTTCATCACCCACAGTACATCAATGATGGCGTTGTCGTTGTAGGTAATGTGTTTGTGATAGCCACTACTATCGGGATAAAACTGCCCCCAACCGCCTGCTGCATTTTGAGCAGTAAGGAGGTAGCGAATACCTTTTTCGGCTGCTTGCTTGTAACTCGGGTTCTGGGTTTTCTTGAACGCCTTTACCAAATGATTGATTTCACGGGTGGTTGCATGGTCGTCGATAGTGGCATCCAATTTGGTTTTTTCTTTGAGCAAGGTGGCTTTCAAGGCATCTGGAATCGGCTTGTTGTAATTGATAGGATCGCCGCCAGGTTGTGGAAAACCACCATTGTTACGCTGATACAGCAGCATTTTTTCGGCTACGCTATCAACTTGTACTACTGACTGAGCCTGTAGCTTTGTCCAGAAGCAACAGAGGTTTATAAGAATTATCCAATATTTTATTTTCATGACGTGTGTGAGGCGTAGGTGATGTGCTTGTCCTTAGTTTGGTTTCCACTTGCCTTCAAAAGTCCAATCGACGGTTACAGTACTTGATGCAACAGGCATATTGTCTTTATGCCATGCGTAGTCGCCACCTTTACGATGACAATTTTGGTAATACACTCGATGCCCCCACATAGGCGCAGGACTACTCGACACATGGTAAATTTCGGCATCGGCCATATTTTCATCAAACTGACAATCAATTAGATAAAACTGAGCAGGACGATGATAGCGTCCTAACTTATAGCCTTTGTCGCCCACAAAGGTGCAGTTTTTTAAGACGGTCTTAGAAGATTCGTGATTAGTGCCGTCGTGCCAAATGGCTGCATTCATGTTGTGACAAACAAAATGGCAGTTTTCGGCCCAAGCCCAGCCTCGTGGGCAGTAAAAATCCACACCACCTTCCATGGTACAATTCTTGAAATAATACATACCCGCCTCTACGTCCCAAGGGCTAACGGTATCGCCGCCCAAGGCCCTGAATGTGCAGTTTTTGAAAGCTAAGCGAGTGGCTCCTGGCATGGAACGAAACGCAAATTGGTGTCCGTCTTTACGCACGATTTTGGTGCCTACTGGTTCACCTTTTTCACGAGGTAGCGCATAGCGGTCTTTAGAAGCCGCCCCCGTACCGCCCGATTCATTGAGGCAAGCAATGGTGGTATCACCTTTGGCATTGAAACCATAGTCGTTAATGACAGTGAGGTTCTCAAAACGGAGGTCGTGGCCTTTTACATTGACAGTCGCAGCGCCGTAGTCGTCGGGGTTGGCACAACGCCATAAATCACGGGGTAATGCCTGACGAATGATGACGTTTTTTTCGGTTTCGCCAATAAATGAAATGTAGGATTTGTTAATCATCAACTTTTCGGCATACGTACCGTTTTTGATGAAAATCACCCGCTGGGTAGTCGAAACGGTATCTAAGCTATTGATGGCGTCTTGGATGTGGCGAAACTGCCCTTTGCCATCTGATGACACCACGATTCGTTTTTGTGCTTGCGTGGATATGACAGACAACAGCACTAAGCTTGCAGCAATCCAAGTATTTCGGTGAAAAAACATGCGATGTATTTGATTTTAATAGACAAGAGATGGAGAGAAGAGAAACAAGTGCTTAAAAATAAAGCACTCCACGCCAAGACGTCTCTTGTCTCTCTATCGCTTGTCTAATCGTTACTTTTTGAGTGATAACAACCAAGTGGCCAACTCCTTAGCTGCCGAAAAATTCTCGTAAGTCAAGGGGATTCGGCGGGCATCGGTGTATTCGTTGTAGAGCCAAGGGTCACCCACGGCAAACACGGTACCTTTGCCTACTTTAGCTACGGCCATAATCACATCGCCTTTGTCGGTTACTACGGCTTGAGCTGGAGTTTTTGCTTCTAATGGCGCTAATTCCTTGATATACACTGCTTTGGTTTTCTTGAAAATAAGATTGTCGGCAGGGATATCAATGCGTCCTTGTTCCCACTGCGTACCCTGCACCATATTGCGGTTTTTAGGCAAGAACTGAATCCCAAATGCCTTTGCTAATTTGTTGAAATGAGGTATTTCGCAGTTAGAGGTATCGTTGGCCATCATCACCAAGGCACCACCTTCTTCCACCCATTTACTGATAGTCTTGATGTCGTTATCACTAACAAAATTCGGTTTGGACGTTTCTTTTTGGGTATCAGGGTCCACAATGATATACACATCTACGCCTTTTAGATTAGCGGCCGTAGGAGCTGCTTGGATGGCGGTAGTTTGTGCACCTAACTCTTTGAAAATCTGTCCCCACAACCAAAATCCCGAATGCTGGCGGTCTTCCCATGTGTAGTGAAACTGCTCATCTTTGCCGTTGAGGTCTTTTCTGAATTCGTGGTTGAAGAAATAATCAAGCGCTACCGTTTTTCCTTTGCCAATGGTATTTTCGGCTGCGATTTCCATTTCGATGCTCGCAAAAATAAAGGGGCCTACACCTTTGAGGTCGTTTTTGCGGATGGGTTCGCTGAGGTAATATTCGTAAGAGCCATCACGGTATGGATTACCACCCAAGCCGCCTACGCTCACGGTTTTGTTGAGGCTGAGCGTACCGTTTGGTTCTTGTTCTACAAACTCTTTTAAGATGCCGGCGTAGCCTTTTCGGGCTGTTTCTAAGTACGATTGGGGTAAATAGCCCATCCGTACCCCTTTTGCTAAGGCATATACAAACATACACGAGCCCGATGCCTCAAAATAATTGCCCGTACGGTTACCCTGCGATGTCATCTGGTACCATACCCCCGACTGCGGGTCTTGGTATTTGGCCAAAGCAGGTGCCAAGCGTTGGAGGTATTTGATGAGATTGGCTCGTTCGGGGTGGTCTTTTGGAAAATAGTCGAGCACATCTACCAAGGCCATTGCATACCAGCCAATCGCACGGCTCCAAAAATGGGGCGAACGACCCGTCTTGGGGTCGGCCCAGCGTTGGGCTTTAGCCTCGTCATAAGCGTGATAAACCAAGCCTGTTTTTTCGTCCACTGCATATTTTTCAATGAGAGCAAACTGCTTGGCTATGTGGTCAAAATGCTCTGGGTGGTTAAAAATGAGACTGTATTCCGCCGAAAATGGTTCGGCCATAAACAGGCCATCGAGCCACATCTGAAACGGATATCGAAGTTTGTGCCAATAGCCTCCTTCTTTAGTAACGGGCTGGTTTTCAAGTTGTCGCCATAATGAATCTGCGGCTTTTCGGTATTTTTCCTTGTCGGGCTGTGACTGCTGTGCCAGCATCAATAAGGCTCGGCCAGTTGGGATGTTGTCGAGATTAAACTCATTGTACTTGTAGGTCCGGATGCCCCCATCTTTCTGGATAAAGCGGTCCATGTCCTTGCGGATGTATTCAAAGTATTTGGAGTCGCCTGTGCGATACCAGACTTTTTCGAGTGCCTTGAGCATGAGGCCTTGCTCATAATCCCAACCGGCAGGTTTTCCTTCTTTCACCGCAATCGAATCTTTATGCCATGTCATAAATGAATCGGCCATTCGTACTGAATAAAGAGCCTGTTGGGCATGAAGAGAAGTAGCAAACAAGAAAATGAATGCTTGAAGACAAACAAGAGAATACAAAAAGCGTTGTTTCATGGTTGTGGGTTTAAATCTGAGAAAAGTCAGTGGGAGTTAGGAAATGGATTTCGGCCTTCGTCATATTTTTTTGGTATTCGGGCAGTGTCTTGAGCCGAGTCCACTCAGCATCACTGCTAAATGCCTTCCAATGGGCATCTCTCGATGCCTTATCGTCGAACGTGGTCATGTAAGTCAGATTAGGCTGCTTAGCTCCAATGATAGTTTGTGCAAAAAACACAGGATTGAATCCCAAACGAACAAAAATGTTGATTTCACCTCCTTGATTAAACATGTGGATTTTGCTAAGGCCCTTGGTTTCGCTATGGCTTTCATACAAGCGATACTCGTAAACACGGGTATTTTTGGGCCCAGTCAGCGGGGGCAGTTTCATCACAGGCCAATCTTGAAACGCTTTGCCAAGCGAACTTTCATAGCGGTCATAGGCAGGACTGGCAGGGTCGGTATCTAGATATACTTTGGCGGCTTGCTGATAGGTGGCATCAGCCTGAAGCTGGGCGGGGAGTTTTTCAAACTGGCTCAGCGATTTGTACGGAATCAGCACATATAGCTTGATACCTTCTTTTTGGTCAGCTTCGTTGAAAACCCCTACTGCCGGAATATTGAGCCGATTCAACGCTGGAATGGCCGTTTGTTGCCAATAGTCTTCTACTACTTTTTTCTGTGATTCATTGGCAAACTTATAAATCCGCATTTCGTAATAGTATGGCGACGGTTTGGCCACCAGACTTATAGAAATACATAAGATTCCCAGCGATAATAAAAGGGTCTTCATAGGATATGAACTTATGAAATAGGTCTTGAATATGTTTTTTACAAATGCTTCTTAAAAAACGCCAGGGTTTCCTGCCACATTTCGGCGGTGTATTCGTGTACTTTTTCGGGATAAATCAAGGACTTGAAACGCTCACTTGCCCCCACTAATTTATAAACATCTGACAGCGATTGGTTAATGTATTTAACACCATCGAGGGGTGCTAACTTATCGTTTTCGCCAGCGATAGTCAGCAAGGCACGGGGGGCAATGCAAGCCAAGATGCTTTCGTTATCAAAATGCGACAGCAGGTCATGCACATAATAGTAAATCCCGTGCGAACCCATACGCCCCAACTTGATGAGTTCTTGGTTGCGTACCAAGCAGGCCACGGCAGCTGTTACTTTAACTCGGTCGTCAACGGCTGCCAGCCAAAACGACCGTAAACACCCCATACTCATCCCCACTGCTGCAATACGACTGGCATCAACTTCGGGGCGGCTACACAAATAATTTAGGGCCATTTGGTCGTCACGTACCATCATGCCCCAAAAGCTACGGCCTTTCCAGAGGTTGATTTTGGCCCAAGTGAGCTCTTCGCTGCCCCCTTTTTCTTTGGGGCCGTTGGGGCCTTTTCCTGAGCGTTCGCCAAAGGCGTAGGCATCAATGGCCAAGACCACATATCCTGCTTTGACCAAGTCTTCGGCGGCGTTAAACTGTACCAAATCATTTTTCTTGAACAGTTCGTCTTTGCCGTGGGCGTAGTCACCGCCGTGGTAGTGATGATAGAGTACTGCCGGAGCTTTGCCCTTTAAGCCGTTTGGAATCAGGATGATACCCGGCACAGTTGCATCTACTCCGTTAAAAAACTCAAATTTTTCGAGCGTGTATCCTTCTTTCTTTTCCGTCGAAATGATTTTTACTGCTAGGTTTTGAGGGATAGCAGGAATTCTTCCAAAAAGTTCTCGAATTGTCTTGCGAATAGATTTTTGGCGAGCCGTCCACTCGGTTTTTGTTTTGGGGGCTACAAACTCAATGGGTTTGAATGTAACATCTTGGTATTGTGCCATTACAGGAGTCCCTCCCAACAAGGCTATTAGTGAAAAAAATAAAACGATTCGAGTTTGGATTTTCATACAATAAACCTCCCTAATTGTATCATTTGGAGTGATTCCGTTACTTATCTCTATGCGAATAAGCATTTATTGCCGATTCAACAATTCCATAACTGCCTCGTTGCCCATGAGTGCATTAGAAGGCAAAGGATGTTGATTATCAAACACTTGCAACTCTACTGCAGTAAGAACCTTATTGATTGATTCATCTATTTTACCGTTGTTCATCACTTGATTCAAGTCTAGGTTTAAATGCTTTGCCAAAAACTGGTAAGCCGCCAGCCGTTTCGAGATACCGTAGTCATGCTTTTCGTTTGGCAAATGAACATTTTCTACTTGATTTTCAGCACCATAAAACGAATAAATTCGCTTGATATACGGATATTCCATGACAGGCGTTTGATCAGTCCAATCGCCCCCATCAGATATCAAAAGCATAGGCTTGGGAACCATCAAGGCGGCGATTTCGAGGTTGGTGGTTTGATGAGTAGGTCTTTTATGAATGGGCATTCCACTTTCACATACACACCCTCCAAAAAAATACCCAGACACCATCACCACTGGTACTGACACTTTTATACGGTTGTCTAAAGCCGACAATAAAAACGTTTGAGTACCACCACCCGACTCACCTGTCATGCCGATTCGAGTTGTATCTATGTGTGGCAAACTGGTCAAAAAATCCAATGCTCTTATACTATTATATAGTTGTAGCTTTAGGGCTTTAGGAATTTTGTGGTCACATTGTTTTGAATCACCCATCCCGATCATATCATAAGCAAATACTACTGCTCCCATGCGAGCCAGCGTAGCACAACGCTGTTGGGTATATTCACTCAAGCGGGGGTCGGTACCATGCCCATGCGGACATAAAATACCTGCGGTTTTGTCTTGTAATTTCAGCGGACGATATAGATTACCCGTTATGTAAATGCCATCTAAGCTTTCTAACCATACATTTTCCACACTGTAGCCATTCAACTCTTTTTTGCTATGAATTGTGAAATTGAGTGGTTTTGCAGGTGGGAATTTTTTCCATTCAGCTCCGTCTAAAATCCCTTGCCGAATCAACCGAGCTCGTTGCTCCCAAGTAGCCTTATCCGAATAGTTTTTAGCTAAATCGTTATGCACTTCTACTGCTTGCTTTGGGCTGTAATATCTTCCTTGACACAATTCAGGCTTATCAGGGTTATATTGAGCCCGAACTGTCACTGCTGACCACAAAATGACGAAGCTAATCAATACAGTCTTCATGCATCTACGATAGGTTTATAAGTAAAAGCGTCTCTTTTTGCTCAGACAAAATCTTCCCGCATCGGATTAAAAACATCGATCAATACCCCATCTTCTAAACAAACAGCTCCATGTAATACCTCAGAAGGCACAAAATACACATCACCTCCTCGAAGCACTTTACTTTGTCCTCCAATGGTAATTTCAAATGCACCGCTTGCTACATAGCTCATTTGCAAATGCGGATGCTTGTGTACAGTACCTATGCCCCCTTGCTCAAAAGCTACTTTGACTAGCATCAGTTGGTTGCTGTATGACATCACTTTCCGACGAATTTTAGCATCTACTTGCTCCCAAGGCACATCCTGGTCCTGAACCAAAATATTTTCAAAAGCGGCGATAATCATCTCCAAAATTGTATTTTTTTGTAAATACCCACAAAGCCTCCTTCTCAGGAGGAGATTTTTAACACGTTGAGTTTATCCTTAATCACAACGAAAGTCAATGTTTTAACGCTAAATATTTATGCAATCGTTGTCGGTAACGTTACCGAAATTGTACTTAACAAAAGATTGATTGTAGAGAACCAAGAAGAATTAGTGTAATGATGAATTTAATTCTGAGAATCAAAATTTAGTGATTACACCTTTTTTTTGAATTATTTCGAGAAATGCCCCTGTCTCTATTCCAATGCTAAAGAATGCGCCTTCTTG
Source organism: Spirosomataceae bacterium (assembly GCA_046329195.1). Lineage (GTDB taxonomy): Bacteria > Bacteroidota > Bacteroidia > Cytophagales > Spirosomataceae > JAXLVB01. The sequence goes on from JAXLVB010000003.1 coordinate 675,466, forward strand.
ATTTTCAGAGCTCAAAAACATTTTATAGATTGCCAGCTTTGATTTCTATCTCCATTGTACGCTTTTTTCATGAACGACTCGCTATACCAACAATTACAACTACCCGAAGCAACAGCCCAACAACTAGCTCTTGATTTTTTTGGAATCGAAGGTAAGGCTACTTTATTACCCGGCGAGATTGACTTCAACTACAAAATCACAACTGCCAACAAGGCCTACATCCTGAAAGTCAGCCGACCCGACGCCCCCTTGGATTTTTTGCATTTTCAAGACGAGCTACTCAGGCACGTGGCGCAGGCTTCGCCCAGCTTTAGGTACCCGATGGTATGGAGAGACACCTCCGGTACGGGTATTTTTGAGTACACTGACGCCGCCGGCAGAGAGCGGAAAGTACGCCTGTTGGAGTGGATTGAGGGGCCACTTTACGCCCACGTTCACCCCAAAACCGAAGCTCTGTGGCATTCGTTGGGGCAGCGCTGTGGGCAAATCACGAGTTGTTTGCAGGGCTTTGAGCACGAGTCGGCCAAGCGGAACTTTGACTGGAACCTCTCCGATGCCTTGTGGGTAGAGGCGTATTTACATCTGTTTAACGACCAAGAAGCCCCGCTCATTGAGTACTTTGTGGGTCGGTTCAGGGCCATACAGCCGCAGTATCGGCAGCTCCGCAAAAGTGTCATTCACAACGACGCCAACGACCACAACATCGTGGTGTCGGCCAGTGAGCAGCCTCCCCAAGTAGAGGCAATTATTGACTACGGCGATAGCGTGTATTCGCAGACAATCAACGACTTAGCTGTGGCTTTGGCCTATGGGGTTATGGACTTGCCCCAGCCCATAGAAGCCGCTAAGGCCATCGTGGCGGGGTACCATGAGGAGTTCCCTCTACTCGACGACGAGCTGTCGGTTTTGTACATCGCTACGGCTATGCGCTTGGTGGTCAGCGTGACCAAGTCGGCCATTAACAAACGCCAAGAGCCAGATAACGAATACTTGCTCGTGAGCGAGCAGTCGGCTTGGGCACTGCTGCGCCAGTGGCGTGACATCCCCGAGCACTACGCCTACTACTGCTTTCGAAGTGCCTGCGGTATGGAGCCTTGCCCTCAGTTTGAGGCCTTCGGGGCTTACGCCCAGCACACGCAATGGCGCATAGAGGATTTGATACCAGATGCAAGTGGCTTGATTATCAAGCATTTGGATTTGTCTATTGCTTCGAGATTTGTCGGTAATTTCAGCAATTACATTGATTCCGATACCCTCGACCACAAAATTAGCAGCATCACAGCGCATCAACCGTACTTGTTTGTAGGTGGTTACGGCGAAGCCCGGCCTATTTACACCACCGATGCGTTTAGGATACCAACTAACCAAGGCCACGAACACCGTACGATTCACCTCGGGGTCGATTTCTGGACCAAAGCCCAAACGCCGCTTTATGCCCTAGAAGACGGCGAAATCTACGGTTTTCACCACAACAATCACCCCAAAGATTACGGCCCTACGGTCATCATCAAGCACCAAGTAGGAGCCTCGGTTTTTTATACCCTCTACGGTCATCTGACTTTTGACAGCCTCAGCGATAAGTACCTCGGCAAGCCCGTCAAGAAAGGAGATTACATCGGAAAAATCGGGGAGTTTCACGAAAACGGCAATTGGTCGCCGCACCTGCATTTTCAGGTGATTTTAGACATGCTCGGCCATGAGCAAGATTTTATCGGGGTAGCTTCGCCTACGCAGTGGCCGGTGTTTAGGAGCCTATGCCCCGACCCCAACCTGTTGTTTGGGCATCCTGAGCTGGCCTCCAAAGCCCCCAAGACGGTCGAGGAGCGCCTGAGTTTCCGTAAAAATCATTTAGGAAAAAGCCTGAGCTTGTCGTACAGCAAGCCGCTACACATCGTAAGGGGGCAGATGCAGTACCTCATTGATGCCGAAGGCCAAAAATACTTGGATACCGTCAACAATGTGGCACACGTGGGTCACGAGCACCCTCGGGTAGTAGAGGCCGGGCAGGCCCAGATGGGCATTCTCAACACCAACACCCGCTACCTGCACGACGAGATACTGGCTTTTGCCGAAGAGCTACTGGCCACCTTACCCAACGAACTGTCGGTGGTACATTTCGTAAACTCAGGCAGCGAAGCCAACGAACTTGCGCTCCGCATGGCCAAAGCGGCCACTGGTGCCCAAGACCTAATAGCGCTGGAGATTGGCTATCACGGCAATACGCAGGGCTGCATAGACATCAGCTCGTATAAGTTTGACGGCAAAGGAGGCAAAGGCTGCCCTCCGCATACGCACATCGTGCCCCTGCCCGATGCGTTTAGGGGGATGTACCGAGGGCAGCATACGGGCACTCAATATGCGCAGCACGTAGCGCAGACGATTGCCAAGCTACAAGCTGAGCATAGACCCATAGTGGGGTTTATAGCCGAGTCTATTGTGAGTTGTGGGGGGCAAATCGCCCTGCCCGAAGGCTACCTTGCGGCTGCGTATGAGCACGTACGGGCCGCAGGCGGGGTATGCATCGCCGACGAAGTGCAAGTGGGCTTTGGTAGGGTAGGAAAGGCCTTTTGGGGCTTTGAGTTGCAGGGGGTAGTGCCCGACGTCGTCACGATGGGGAAGCCCATCGGCAACGGCCACCCGCTGGCGGCGGTAGTCTGTACTCGGGCCGTCGCCGATGCCTTTGCCAACGGCATGGAGTACTTTAATACCTTCGGTGGCAACCCGGTGTCGTGTGCCATTGGGCGAGAGGTGCTGAGGGTGATTCGTGACGAAAAACTCCAAGAAAATGCCTACACGGTGGGCGAACAGCTCAAGCAGCAGCTACGGCAGCTACAGACTAAGTACCACATCATTGGAGATGTGCGAGGCGAAGGGCTATTTTTGGGAGTAGAATTAGTAAACGCCCAGCTCAAGCCGCTGACCGCACAAACCAGCTATTTGGCCAACCGAATGAAAGATTTTAATGTATTGATGAGTGTAGATGGGCCTTTCAACAACGTGCTGAAAATCAAGCCTCCGATGTGCTTCTCCTCCCAAAATGCCGACTACCTGATTGATTGCCTCCAGCGAGTGTTAGAAGAGGATTTTATGAGGCGAGCTGCTACCTAACCGAGCACTCAAATTGGACTTTCAAATTTATATCGGGCTAAATGTCATATTAAAAATACACATTTAGCCCGATATACTTGTATAATTGGCTAAATGTGCAGTAATTTACATACTTATAGCCAATTATATTGTTGTATCATGAATGCGCTCATTGGAAGAAGCCAAGAAATTGCTGTTTTAAAAAAAGTAATGGATAGTGTTAAGCCCGAATTTGTGGCTGTTTATGGTCGTCGAAGGGTGGGAAAAACATATTTGATTCGGCAATTTTTTGAAAATCAATTTACATTTTACCTCACAGGCATCGCAAACGCCAACGTGTCTGTACAGCTCAATAATTTTATAGCAACCTATCGTGAATACGACTACCTGCCAGACGAACACACCCCCAAAAATTGGTTTGAGGCTTTTGCGTTACTGAAACGTTTGATACAGCGTAGGGGCGAAGAGTTGTGCGTTGTTTTTTTTGACGAGATGCCTTGGTTAGATACGCCTCGTTCCAATTTTGTGATGGCTTTAGAGCATTTCTGGAATAGCTATGGCTCTGCTAAGAATAACTTGAAGCTTATTGCATGTGGTTCGGCAGCCTCTTGGATCATTAACAAACTGATTAACAATCACGGTGGGCTACACAACAGAATTACAAAAAGGCTTCATATTCAACCTTTTACACTAAATGAAACGGAGCAGTTATTGCAAGCCAAAAAAATTGTACTTGAGCGTTACCACATTGCTGAGTTGTATTCAATGGTAGGTGGAATTCCCTTTTATTTAGAAGAAATTGAGGAGGGACTCAGCATCGCTCAAAACATTGATCGGCTTTGCTTTTCGGATACAGGATTGCTCAAGAACGAATACCACAACCTCTTCAAATCACTCTTTAAAGAATCAGATAGCCATCGAGCGGTCATCGAAGTACTCGCAACCAAAGCGATGGGGCTTCAACGAGACGAAATCATCAAATTAGCCCAACTACCCAATGGCGGAAACACCACAAGAGTGCTGGAAGAATTAGAATACAGCGGATTCATTAGAAGGTACCTGCCTTTTAACAACAAATTAAAGAATAGTCTCTACCAATTGGCTGATCCGTTCGTGCTGTTTTATCACCAGTTTATGAAAAATTCAAAGGCAAGAGGTCAGGGGGTATGGTTGAGCTTTATGGACTCTGCACAGTACAAAACTTGGAGTGGTTATGCCTTTGAGAACACTTGCTTGTTGCACATTTTACAAATCAAAAAAGCATTGGGCATCAGCGGTATATACTCTGAGAATGCTTCGTGGCGTAGCAGAGAAAACAAGGCTCAAATTGATTTACTGATTGACCGAAAAGACAAGGTGATTACTGTTTGTGAGATAAAATTTTCGAATGATACGTTTGTCATCACTAAAGAATATGGCGAAAAGCTCCGACAGAAACTCAATGTTTTTAAAAATGAAACCAAAACCAAGAAAAGTATATTATTAGCGATGATTACAACCTTTGGCATTCAGCCTAATCAGTATTCCTTGGGTTTAGTGCAAAATGTTATTTCGTTGGACGATTTGTTTGACAAAGCGTAGTGTCAAGCACTTATGGGAAACAGGTAGGATTCTGGCTAACTATTTAATGAAATTGTTCAATTGAGTATGCGCTGCGATTAGACCAAAATGTTTGTCTAAACTCCCCCCAATACGGCCTTTACAATTTGGTTTTGCAGCAGCACGCCCATTTCCAAATACTAGGAGTTGTGGCTCATACGACTAGCATAGCACGGTTGAGGAGGCTTCAAGAATGCTAATCAGCATTGCCAACGGCTCACTCCACCACGCCCCAGCGATAGCCTTCGGCGGGGATGGTCACTTCGATTTCGACGGTATAGTCACGTGCCAAGCGATACCCCTTGGCGGGGTTTTCTTCGAGGCGAATACGAGCCTGGCTACTGAGTCCCGTGTAGTAGAGGGGTAGCTTGATTCGGCGAGTAACTGGCTGATTGAGAGGATTGTATAGCAGAAAGAATCCCTTTTGTTGGCCAAGCGGATCTACGTGCATGATGCCGTCCCAGTCACGGCCGTCAGGTCGGCGGAGGTGCACGATGTCGGCGTTCAAGATGCTGCGGTATCGCTTGTACCACGCTATGGTGTTGGATACTAGTTGCTTGGTGGCTTCGGTATCGTAGAGGCGAGGGCCTCGGTAGCAGGCCTGCACGCCAGCGCCGTAGTACTGCACCATGAGCTGCTGGTAGTCGCTGAGGTGCTCGCTCAGGGGCTCCAGTACCGCCTCATGGCCACCACCCTGATACTTGGTGAGGGGCACAAAACCCCAGCCCATCGAGGGGATTTTGTCCCAAGTTCCATCGTAGATATTCTGCCGATTCAAGATTTTCTGTTGCGCCCTCGACAGCGAAAAATTAACCTCTCGATACCCCAGAGCGATTTTGTGCGTGCCGTCCAAGAAATACCAATCGGGGGCGTTGATATAGACTCCTCGGGCATTGAGCCACTGATACAGCTCTTTCTGGAGACTCATTTGTACCCACTGCGAGTCGTCAAGTCCTTTGTGCCCGGGGTGCTTGGTCGAGGCACATACATCGCCCGGGTAGGGACCGTCGTGTTCGAGCAGGTCGAAGCCCGTTTCGCTGATAAATTTCTTGAGGCTTTTTAGGTAATTCAAGCCCCACTTGCTGGCCAGACAGGGCGCATGACCAAAAAACGCCGCCTTGTCTGGCAGTCCCGTAGCGGGGTCAATTACGTCGTTTTCGTCGTCAATGCGGCGGCTGCTAAACAGCGAGTAGCCGCCCAGTTTGATACCCTTTTGGTGGGCGTAGTCGGCCAAGTCCTTGAACTTCTGAATAGTAGTAGCCGAGGTATCTTCCATATTTAGCCCACTACCAAAGCTCAAAATCACCATCTCGTAGCCCGTTTGGGCGCACTGGTCAATCACCTCTCGCACCTTGGCGGGTTCGGTACTGATGAGGTGCATAAAAATGGGGTTTTGGGTTGTCCACGGAAACAGCGTGCGGTACATTTTGCGCCGAGCCAAGCCGTTTCGCTCACGGTCGTAGGAGTCGAGTAGTAGTTCGTAAGAGCGGATAGATTGGTACGATTCGCCAGCGGGTAGCTCGATACCTACCCCCAAGTACGGATAAACCTCCACCACGCAGGGCGTTTCGTAATTGTAATTGACTTGAGAGGTATAGCTGCTGTCAGTTTTCCAATGGGTAGCCTGATCCGACAGCTCGTAGCGCATGGCGTTGTTGTAGGCGAAGTTGTTTTCGATGTACAGCTTGTGGGGCTTTTTCATCTTTTCGGGCTTGCCCACTACCGCCGACTCCTCTTCGGGAGTGGCCAGTATCTCGTTGACTACTTGGTTGATGGTGAGGGCTTTGGGGGAGTTGTTCTGGACAGAGAGCCATTTGCAAAGCACAGGAATACCATCGAAGATTTCGTAGTGAACGGCCACCTCAACCCCTTGTAGTTCGGCCTGCGAAGCCCTAAAGTACAAGATCGTTTCGGTGCCAGTCGGTAGCTCCGGATTGCCTACCCAAGTGGTAGGCTTCCAGTCGAAATGCGGCTTGATAGGCTTGGTTTCGTATCGTACATACTGAAAGTCTTCGGGGTGGCTACGGAGTGCATCGGCCCACGTTTCGAGAAAATAAGCGTGCTCGGGCTGCCCGTAGAGGCCACCCACCTGATAGGTACGCCCGTTGAGCGTAAGGCGGGCTTCAGGCCGAACGGAGCGGATAAACTGCTCGCCCGTTTGGAGGTGCTTAAAACTCACGCTCGAAGCATTGGGCGACAGCTGGATCTCCCGAGCGATGAGTCCGTTGCTGATGGTAAGTTTTTTTCCATCAGCACTGAGGCTAGCCGTGCTTTTGGCTGGAAAAGGCTGGAGGAGCCAGTCTTGAGCCAAGACCTGCATAGCGCATAGAATGCATCCTACTAAAAACAACAAGGTCTTTCGCATAGGTTTAGATAACTTTTGCGAAAAGGTAGTTATTTTTGCCCCTCTATACCAAACTATTTTAAATACTTAACCCTATTCGGAGAGCGACGAAACACGCACTCGGTTTTGTTTCTCTCGAATGACAATCCTCATGAACAAACCAACCAACCTTATTTTGGCTCTTGCATTGAGCTTTTTTGTAGGAGTAGCGCAAGCCCAGCTACAGACTCCTGCTGCTAGTCCGACGGCTACTATTGCGCAGAAAGTAGGCTTAGTCGATGTCAAAATTGAGTATTCTCGTCCCAGTGCCAAAGGCCGTAAAGTGATGGGTGAACTGGTTCCTTTTGGCGAATTATGGCGCACAGGAGCCAACGCTTGCTCAAAAATTAGCTTTTCGGACGATGTGACCATCGGCGGTACGAAAGTAAGCAAAGGCACCTATTCACTCTTTAGTATTCCGGGTGCACAGCAGTGGACGATTATTCTCAACAAAAACACCTCATTGGCAGGTGTGGACGGTTACAAACCCGAAGAAGATGCCGTGCGTGTTACGGTAAAACCAGAAACCATCAGCCCTCGGGTCGAAACCTTGACGATTGGTATTGCCAATACCAAAGACGATGCAGGTGATATTGAAATCAGCTGGGAAAACACTCGTGCTACGTTTACCTTTACGATGGACACCGACGGCAAAGTGATGGCAGGTATCAAGTCTATCATGAGTGGCCCGTCGGGCGATGCGTACTACCAAGCAGCGGTGTATTATCTTGAGCATGGCAAAGACGTTAACCAAGCCTATGAATGGATTAACAAGTCTATCGCCATGAATGGAGAACGCTTTTGGGTATTGCGTCAGAAATCGTTGATGGAAGCCAAAATGAACAACTTCAAAGGGGCGGTTCAAACAGCAGAAAAGTCAAAGAAATTAGCTTCTGAGGCCAAAAACATGGACTACGTTCGGATGAACGAAAAGTCTATCGCTGAGTGGAGTAAGAAGATGTAATTCTTTGATGAATAATCAACAAAAAAGCTGCTAATGACATAGCAGCTTTTTTGTTGTGAAGATTTCTATCTTATCCCCCATACTCCTTCACCGTATCAATAAAACACCGGACCTTGTCTGGGTCAGTGTCTGGATACACTCCATGCCCTAAGTTGGCAATATATCGCTGTGTACCAAACTGTCGAATCATTGCTTGGGTTTGCTTTTTGATTTCGGCGAAGTCGGCATATAATACACAAGGGTCAAGGTTACCTTGAAGTGTTTTGTCTGGAATCATCGCTCGGCTCTCGGCAATGTCCATATTCCAATCTAAGCCCACTACTTCGCAAGCCAGCGAATTCATCGCTTTTCGAGCAAAAAAAGCTCCTTTGGCAAACACCGTTACGGGTACTTCGGTAATGGCATCGCAGATTTGTGAGATATAGCGCTGCGAATATTCTTCATATTGTTGAGGCGATAAAATACCCGCCCACGAATCAAAAATCTGTACCAAATTAGCTCCTGCGGCTATTTGTGCTTTGAGATAAGCGATGGTACTATCTGTTATTTTCTGTAACAGTTGATGCGACAAAGTAGGGTCTGTGTAGAGGGTCTTTTTAGCCTTTGAAAAGGTTTTTGAGCCACGTCCCTCTATCATATAGCAAAGAATCGTAAAGGGGGCACCTGCAAAGCCAATCAGAGGGACACGTCCGTTGAGTTCACGTTTCACCAACCGAATTGCTTCTAGCACATAACCCAAATCTGTTTCGGGGTTAGCCACTCGTAACGCTTCTACATCGGCAAGCGATTGTACTGTTTTTGGGAAAATAGGCCCTGTTTTTTCAATAAGCTCATAGGGTAACCCCATCGCTTCGGGTACCACCAAAATATCAGAAAAAATAATGGCTGCATCAACGCCCAACAAGTCAACAGGTTGAATAGTTACCTCGGCAGCGAGTTCGGGAGTAGTGGCTAATTTAATAAAGTTTCCTGCTTTTTCTCGAACAGCTCGATATTCTGCCAAAATTCGCCCAGCCTGGCGCATCATCCACACGGGCACTCGCTCTACCTGCTCGCCTCGAGCTGCACGCAACAATAAGTCATTTTGTAAAGATTCCATAGCCACAAAGATACGGTGCAAGCCTCAGAATGGATTGAATTTCTTGAAAAAAACAAAAGACTGCCCCGAAAGGCAGCCTTCTTTTTCTGTTTTTGGATAACGAAATTATTAAAACTTACAAACTGGAAAGTGCATTAGAAGGGAGTTTGGGACTATACTGCTTTAGATATTGAGTAAACAAAGCAGGTGGTTGAAAGCCTTTGATTCGCCCCATGTACTTGCCTTGCGCATCTAAGAACACAATAGTTGGATATTGCTTTACGCCATATTTCTCAGCAATGTCCATTCCCGCAAACCAATCTATATCTACTTTATAGGCCAAATAACGTTCGTTGGCATAAGTGGCAACGCCTGAGTTAGAGAATGTCTCTTGTTCCATCTGGCGGCAGGGGCCACACCATGTAGCCATAAAGTCTAAAAAGATAGCTTTATGTGTACGCTTGGCCTCTTTTAGTAGGTCTTCAAACGAGCCTGTAAAAAACACCACTTGCTGATTTAGGCTTTTTTTCGTCGCAGTATTGGTAGTTGGTTTGGCAACTACTACAGCAGGTTGGGTGGCATTATGTTGTAACGTAACCGAAGGCGTGCGGGCACACTGTTGAAACAGTAATCCTACCATTACAGCTATTAGTAAACGATTCGTTTTCATGATTTTATAATTCGGTTGGGTATTCTACCCAATTACTATCACGAATCGTGCCAAAGTTATTTTCTTGTAAAAAAATCATAAAAAAAGGCTGCCTCGTATGAAGCAGCCTTTCCTGAAACTAATTTTCACTACTAATACTTAACGCCTAATGCCTTTAAGGTTTCTAAGTTTAAGTTCCCTTGTGGCAAGTTATTGTCTTTCTGGAACTGCAACAATGCCGCACGAGTTTTGGCACCGAGGTTATCGTCTAACGGACCTGGGTCATAGCCTTTGGCTTTTAGTGCACGCTGAATCTCCAGCATGGTAGCTTTGGTCAGCTTGCTATCACACAAAATTTCTACCCAGTCAGCATAGGTGCTGTTTGATACCAATGCTTGGGCTGTGTAAGTACCATATTCGGCAGCAATTGGTGTTTCACGAGTAGCGGCTGGTGTTTTCACTACGGTTTTATTAACGGTAGTGTATTGAGCAGCAATATCCGATTCTTTGGCACTTGCAGCTACATCTATCACTTGGCGAGTAACGGTCTTGTACTCAGCGGGTACATCTACTACACGAGTAGTAGCGGGCGAAACCAATACTTGTTTGGTACGAGTAGCGTACACGGCTGGCACGTCAATCTCACGAGTAGTAGCAACCGAGGCAATCACTTGCTTGCTAATAGTTTTGTATTCGGCCGGAATCTCTACTTCACGAGTAGTAGCGGGCGAAACCAATACTTGTTTGGTACGAGTAGCATACACAGCTGGTACGGCAAACTCTTTCACTTCGGCGTCTTTGACGAGTGCTTGTTTGGTTAAGGTAACGTACTCTGCCGGAATCTCAATTTCACGAGTTGAAGCCGCACGAGCCACTACTTGCTTGGCGTAAGAAGCATACTCAGCAGGGATTTCGATTTCACGAACCGATGCTGCACGAGCTACCACTTGCTTCGTGATGGTGGCGTACTCGGCCTCAATAGCCGTAGCACGAGAGTATGCTGCGTTTCCAGTGGTTTGAACTCCTTCTGGATTCACCAACAATTGCTTAGTAATAGTAGCATACTCAGCCGGAACGTCAAACTCACGAGTGCTCGCTGGACGAGCCAATACTTGCTTGGTGATGGTCTTATACTGCGCAGGTGTGGTGATTTCTTTGGTAGTAGCAGGGGTTTTCAGCACTTGCTTCGTGATGGTTTTGTACTCAGCAGGGACTTCAACCAAACACAAGATACGGCAGTCTTCAGGGTTTGCCGACAAACAAGAAGGATCAACCTGACGGCGCTCGTACTTGGTATAAGCATCCCGAATTTTTACTCGCTCTGTCACAGTCTCATACACCGGTGGAACCGTAACTAATTGCTTCACTGCTTCTTTAATCAATACTTGTTCCGTTACGGTTTTGTATTCGGCCGGAATCACTTCCAAGCGCTTAGAAGCTTCTTTGACCAACATACGTTCCGTAGTCACTTTGTAGGTTGGCAATGCAGCCGTCAAGCGGCTGGCTCCTTCTTTAACCAATACACGCTCTGTCACGGTTTTGTACTCAGTCGGAATCACCTCCAACTTCTTGGCAGCTTCTTTGGCTACATACTGTACTGAAGTTGTCTTAAATTCCGCAGCAAGAATCTCCAGCCGCTTGGATGCGTCTTTTGACACTACTCGGTCTGTGCTGGCTTTATACACAGCAGGAAGAATCTCGTACCGCTTCGAAGCATCCTTCACTATATACTGTTCTGTCACGGTTTTGTACACAGCAGGTACTGCTTCAAGACGCTTGGCGGCTTCTTTAATCAATACTTGTTCGGTAGCCGTTTTGTAAGTAGCCGGAACATACTCTAAGCGCTTCCTAGCTTCCTTTGCGATGTATTGTTCGGTTTCAGTTTTGTAAACGGCAGGTACAATTTCTACTTTTTTACCTGCTTCTTTTACCAAAACTTGCTCCGTTACCGTCTTGAATTTAGCAGGCGTTACGTCTAAGCGTTTGGCAGCGTCTTTTACTAAAAGCTGCTGTGATTCAGTGCCGAGCTGAGCAGCCACTACATCGAGGCGGGCGCTGGCTTCTTTGGATACGTATTGCTCTGACTTGGTTTGAAACTGAGTCGGTTTCAAGCATTTAGCATAGCATTTGCCAGGAACAGCGTTTGGAGGTAAGTCTGCAGGAGTTTGAGCCAACAAAACGCCTGTGCTGAATAGCACTAAGGATAAAGATAATAAACGTTTTTGCATTATATGGGTTGGGATAGTTAGGTTTGGGATGTTGGAGTTTAAAATTAAAACAAAATTTATAAATATGATATACTCACCTCAAAAAAAAATTGATTATCAATTTATTAAGGGAGTTTATCTACTTTTGCATTTACTTTTCTGACGAATGTTAGGGAGCGAAGTAACAAATTATTACGGCAATTTGCACCAACTTTTATGTCTTTTGTACTTCTCTATTGAGTTGTAGTGATTATAAATACGTTCTGAATGATAATGAAAATACAGCAAGCTCTTTTTCTGCAAAGCAATAGCGATTACAAAAAAAGCCCCAAGCCCGACAAGCCTGAGTATGCGTTTATAGGACGTTCTAATGTGGGCAAATCATCGTTAATTAATACGCTCACCCAAAAGAAAGACCTTGCTAAAACATCGCAAAATCCTGGCAAAACTCGTTTAATTAATCATTTTATCATTAATAATTCGTGGTATCTGGTAGATTTGCCTGGCTACGGATACGCCAAAGTGAGTAAAGTAGAGCGGGAAAAATTTGAAAAAATGATTCATGGCTATTTGCAAAATCGTAGTAATCTGGTGTGTACGTTTGTACTCATAGATGTACGCCATCCTGCTCAAAAGGTAGATTTGGAGTTTATGGCGAAACTAGCCGAACGAGGGATTCCTTTTTACATTATTTTTACTAAAGCCGATAAACTCGGCAAAGGTACGGTGGCTCAAAACGTGGCAGCTTACCAACAAAAAATGCTCGAAACGTGGGAAGAAATGCCACACTATTTTGTAACCTCGTCCGTTAGTAAAGAAGGGCGAGAGGCGCTGTTGGAGATGATTGAGGCCATGAACAAAGACTTTAAACCAACGGAATGAGTTGGTAGGTTTGGGTCTAATTATTGAATTTTAAGCAGCTCTTATCCACTTAACCACAAGGGATTTCGTTTATCTTTGCACGCTGTTTGAACCATTGAGACAATTTATACTTCAATAAACTTTTTATTTGACTGCATGGAATTATTGAGAGAAGTAGCCAACATTTCAGGAAAACCCGGCTTGTATCGAATCGTAAAGCCTACTCGTACAGGGGTAATTGTAGAAACACTTGACGCTAAAAAAGAAAAAACCGTAGTAGGTGGCAACGCTAAAGTATCGGTGTTAAAAGACATCTCGGTTTATTTGAATGACCGCCAAGATAGCGCTAAGCCTCTTGCTGAGATTTTTGAAGCCATTCATCAACTCCACGGAACAGCCATTGCGTTAGATGCCAAAACAGCGTCAAATTCAGAGCTTTTTGATTTTTTGGGAGGAGTAGAACCCAACTTTGACCGAGAACGAGTGTATCCTTCTGACATTCGTAAAATGATTGTTTGGTACAATATTGTTGCCCACAATCTACCCGAAGCCTTCGTGAAAAGCGAAGAACCTGCCTCTGAGGCTACTCCCGTAAGCCAATAATATTGACTAGACTTATTAGCTTACAAGTGTATATTGCTCAGCCGCTGGCTTCTGCTCAGCGGCTTTTTTGTACCCTACGATTTGGCGCCATGCCGTCTGGATGGTTGGGAATTGAAACCGAAAACCACTTTCGAGCAAGCGTGTAGGTACTACTCTACGGCTTTTGAGAATGAGCTCTGTTTCGGTACCTATCAGCCAAGCCCCTAGACGGAGTAGCCAAGTGGGTGTAGGCAAACCTATAGGCATGTGCATTGTCTCTCGCAGGCTTCGCATGAGATGGGTGTTGGTAATGGGCGAGGGCGCTGCTATATTGAAGGTTCCCTCCAAATCAGGTCGTTTGAGGAGAAATTCGACCGCCCGAGCAAAATCAAGCTCATGTACCCAGCTCACAAACTGACTACCTGCACCTTGCTTTCCGCCCAAACCCACTCGCACCAAATTGCGCAACCGCCAAAAAACCCCCTCAGTTTTGCCCAACACAATGGCCGTTCGGAGGGCTACTTTTCGTACCGAAGCAGGCACAGAGGCTTCATAAAAAGCCTGCTCCCATTGTTTGGCCACCTGTACCGAAAAATCATCATGGTATTCGCCTGTGTATTCGTCTTGGCTACGGTCTTCGGCATGGCGGTAAATGGTAGCCGTAGAGGCATTTAGCCATACGTTGGGTGGCTGTTTGAGTTGTAACAATGCCTGCCCGAGTACTTGGGTAGCTTTCACTCTAGAGTCAATAATGGCCTTTCGGTTGCTGGCGTTGTAACGGCAATTGACACTGCGTCCCGCCAAATTGATAAGGGCATCGGCTCCTTCTAATTCCTGAACCCACGAGCCGAGGTTTTGGCCATCCCAGTGTACAAACCGAGCTATTCTTGTCGAATCAAACGATGCCATAGAGCGCCGACTTAGTATGATTACTTCAGCTTTGGTCGAAAAATAATCTGCTAACACCGAGCCCAGATACCCTGAGCCTCCGGCAATGATGAGTTTTTTCATTTTGATAAAGAATTAAGTCGTTGACGTACTATTTTCCAAAAAATGATTATCCAAGTAAGTAAAAGCACCACCTCAATAGTTGTGTTTAATCCATTGAAAATCAACACAATTACCAATAAAACCATCATTACTAAACTACTTAAAGCCAATGAAAACATCACTTGTGCTAAACCGTCGAGGCTTTGCTGGACACTTCTTTTAAGAATAGCTAGGGAGGTGATAAGCACTGTGAGCCAAAAACTCCAACGATATAGGGTAAGTCCATCCAAAGTCAATAAGTGGTGGTTCAATAACCACTGTGCTACCCAATGATGGATTCCGGCGGTAATCAGTAAGAAAAAGGCTATTAGTCGGAGTCGCCAACCAGCATGAAAATCAGGGGCAGCATTGAATCCTTTGCAAGTAGCTGCTGGAGGCACTATAATACGACGATTGTACGACACAAATTGATACAAGGGACCAAACCATACTCGAACCCATTGACTTTGAAGTATTTTCTTGGCTTGTGGAAACACCCTACTCAACAGTAATGTGAGGGCCTCTAGTCCATAGTAAACGTGACCGGTTTGTGTGTCAATCAACGGAATTTCGTGGCGAGCTCGCTGGATGTCCAGCAGGGTAAGTTGTTCTGCTGTTAATTGACTAAATGGCAAGCGTTGTTCGAGTGCTCCTACTCTTACAAACTGCTTGGTGTACCATGTGCACAATGGGCAGGTATCATCATAAATAATAGTTTTACAGGTTTTCATATTTAATTTATTTTTGAATTTTCAGTAAATATTGAAAATTAACTTGTAAAATAAAAGATGCTTTTTGCATCTTAGAACTAGTCCTCTCTCCTACTCTTACTTAAAGAGCTTAAAGAAATTCCCCCAAAACCAATTTTCCTCGGCTTTGATGACAGTGTCTAAGGTTTTGTCGGCGTTTTGAGCAAATTTTTTGAGGTTCTGAACGGTTTCAGCAAACTGCTTGGCTTCGGAATCCATGATGTCACCTTCTACTGATGAAACTTGGTCTAACACTCGCAAAATAGGCTCTAATTCTCGCTTTTTACGCTCTTTTGCTACTTGCATGGCTACTCGCCAAATGTCTTTATCGGCCACAAAATACTCTTTCCGCTCGCCTGATTTAAGCACTTTTTGCACGATTCCCCAGTCCATTAGGTCTCGCAGGTTCATGTTAGCGTTACCTCTTGAAATTTGGAGTTTTTCCATCACCTCTTCGGTGGTAAGTGGCTCGGGCGATACTAATAATAACGCATGGATTTGCGCCATGGTACGGCTCACGCCCCAGCTACTTCCTAGTGTTCCCCATGCTTGGATGAGGGTTTGTTTAGCTTCGTCAAGATTCATGTGCAGTGCTTTAACTAACGCCACAAAGCAAAATAATCTTTTTGTATTTTCAAAATATATTGAAAATTATTTTTGCCTTATTAAGGATTTAAGGTATGTACTGCGAACTTGAGTGTGCTTTTGTCACCTCGATTTTTTTGTGCCGAAGTCGATACAATAATCACCCCTTCTATTTCTTTCTTCGCTGGTGTCAGACGAACGGTTCCCTCGACATGCCAATATAGGTACTTTGAAACCTTCAAGCATGGACTGTTTTGTTTCAAGAGCTCGTAGGTACAGCAACCTGTTTTGCATTTGGGATAATTGGTCTCTTTTACTCTGCCTTTACATACAAAATGACCATACAAATCAACCGCCCCCTGAAAGTCGGTGCCAAGGGCTAGCATTCCATCTTTGGCGTACTCCATGTGAAATTCAACACTCCCAGAAGCCCGATTATTGGCATCAATTACGATATGTAAATTCGAGATTGTTATGCTATATTTTTCCTTCATTTTGGTATTGTCATCAGCAAAGTCAATGTTGCCTAAATAGTCTCCTTCTGCCAGCACGGCGGCAGCCACAATAAGCCGAGGCGTTGTGGACTCTGTATGCGAAGTGTTGATGACTACCACATCGAACCACTGTTTTTTATCTTGATAACTCACAATCAAACTATCACCTGCTGCCAATACTTTCAATTGGGTTCGCTGTGTAGTAGTATTCTTATACACATACACCTCTGCACTGGCCGAAGCACTAATATTCTTAATTACGATGGTTTTAGGTTTAATTTCTTGGTTGACAACTCGGACAATTTTGGCCGCCATGTAAGGAATAGTAACGGCAATAGTATCCGCTTTGAAGGTGTCGTTCAGCAACACGGCCTTTACATGCTTGGCACTCAGTTGCTGTTGATTGGCACCTGTAGAGTCAAACCCTAGTTGGGCAAACCCTTTGTGTTCGTAGCACCACAGCAGATAATTGTGGTATTCCCAGCCGATACTTTTTGCTCCTAATTGCTCGATTACGTACTGGTTTAGGGTAGTCCGAACCAATGATGTCTTTTCTTTGGATGGACGTAAGAATATCTCTTTGAACGAGGCTTTAGTGCCTGAACGGTAGTAGATTAGATACGACAAAAAACCGCCAGATGTGTACCAATATGGCTCTTGGTTGCAATCGTCCCATGCGTTTTGTAGGATAGTTGAAAGAGACGTGGAGGCATATTGTTCGGCTTCAAAAGGTGGTGACATCGGAAAAACCACCCTATCTGCCTGAGTCGCCAACGATTCCCACCACCAGCGGGTAGGAGCTACAGCATTGATTAGGACCTCATAATGCCCTTTGCTAACATGGTGAAGCAGCTCATGGGCGCAGGCTTTTTGCAAGGCCAAACCTGCCGACATGCCGTTTTCGGGCTTAACGTAAGTGCTTAGCTTCACATAATTGCTCAATGGCGGCGTTTCGCCATCGGCTGTACCGAGGTCTTCTACGTAGATTTCAATCGTGACCAAGCTAGTATCTATGTTGAACTGGCTTTTATCCACATTGCTGGTAGGGTACTGAGGGCCGTAAAGTCTTATCTTTCGTTTAGAAATCAAATGAAGCGAATCATAGGTATTGAGGGACTTCTGAAGGTAGAGTCCCATGTCTTGAATATAATATGGAATCGTATCGGTAAGGTGGGTAGGCTGCAACGAAACATACCTTGGGTCGGTATTAGCGGGAACAGCTGTCTGTTCAAAGTGGATGGTAAAGTTGGGAGTTTTAAACATCCGCTGCTGAGCCCAACACGCCCCGTTGGATAGGATGTATAACATTAGGATGATGTAGTATTTCATCTGGAATGCAGGTTTGATAACTAGCGAAAGGTATTGATAAAAAAGGGCTTCAAAAATGATATTTGTAACCATTTTGTAGTAATGATTACCTTTGCTCAATACCTCTTTCATTGATTCCTCTTTTGGCTGTATTTTAAACACCTCATACCATGAAAGCAAGGTGGGTTTTCGTTCTGATGTTTTTGCCAATGATTGGTTTTTCGCAAGAAATCACCATCTACACGTTTATTCCGGCCAGTCCTATCAATTTTGAGACGCCCCGCCGTGCCTTTTTTACTCGACTTCGCAATACGGTTTCGTTTCGGCATCCTATACGGAGTCATCCGGTTGGGCATTTGGTAGTGGAACTTCGGTATGATTCGCTGCGAGAGGTATCGGGATATTCGGCCAATGAGATGTTCAGTGTTTACAAATCGTATTTGTTACAAGGTATTGGGTTGGGAGTGCTTTTCATGCCTGTACCTGCTCGTATCGAAAGCCTCGAACGCAACGCTGCTCAACTCCTACGTCGCCAAAAAACGGGGCGAATGGCTTACCTGCGTTTTAAGGTATCGCCTCAGGCATTTGACCGAGTGTGGCACTACATGAAAGCTTACCGCCAACGACCATCGGCCCAGTATCTGATTTTGCCCTCAGACCCACAGCATGATACCACTGCCTATTGCAGCAGTTTTGCCATGAGTTTTTTGGATGTGGCAGGCATTGGTACTGCTTTCAGAGAACGCTGGCTTGCTGATAGCGTCTGGACTACGGACTTTAACGTTCCCGAAGACTTGATTGGGCGGCCGTTTAACAACCGCAAAGTTGGGCTCTTCACACTTTTGCTCAAAGGAGGACATTGGGCTCAAGCAGGCACTCCTACCCGAAGCATCCGTCTGTTGAATCCGTCGTTACTTTTTGAGTGGATTGAGACAAATTGGTATTTTTACCAAACTAACCCATCGAGCCACATCGTCCCCGAAAAGCAACGACGTGCCAAGGGGTTATTGCTGGATTATTCGGGGGTTCGATAACGTCTTTACTCATGAATATCAGTCACTTACTATTTGTTTTTTTGTGTGTTCATGGTGCTGTGTTGGCCCAAACTAATCGCTTTCAAAACGAGGGGTTTATCCGAAAACTTTATGCTGACACCTCGTATCAGCGCCTCAAAGAAAAAATTTCGAGCGAGTTTACCCATGCACAGCCCGGCCATTGGGGCGAGTTTGTAAAAGGAGTGGACGAAGACTTAGTCACCAATCAGAAAATTATTGCGCTTACCTTTGATGCCTGCGGCGGGCCGCATAGTAGTGGGTTTGACTTGCCGTTAATCAATTACCTCAAGCAACAAAACGTACCAGCTACGCTGTTTGTAACAGGCAAATGGATTGATGCCAATTACACTACTTTTTTGCAACTGTCGAAAGAACCGCTTTTTGAAATTGAGAACCATGGGTTTAATCATCGCCCTTGTTCAGTAGATGGCGAAAGCGAATACGGCATCAAGGGTACGCCTACCGTAACCGACGCCGTGGACGAAATCGAGGCCAATGCTCGCAAAATAACGGCCCTCACAGGCCGACGGCCTCGGTTTTATCGGTCGGCCACGGCTTACACCGACGAAGCCTGTGCCAAGATTGCAGGTCGCTTGGGCTCTACGGTCGTGAGTTTTGATGTGCTTTCGGGCGATGCCGTGCCTTTTACACCCAAGGCACTGTTGGTCAATAACGTGTTGCAACACGTCAGGCCGGGGGCTATTATCATTATGCACTTCAATCACCCCGCCTGGTTTACGGCTGAGGCGCTGCAAGACCTCATCCCAGCCCTTCGCAAGTTGGGGTATCGTTTTGCTAAATTAGAAGATTTTCCGTTGCGAGAAAAATGACGTATTGCGCCCAACCATCCGCAGCCACTCATACCATCTCTATGCCTTTCATACTTATTTTTTCAATACAAAAAATAATTATTTTACTGAAAATCAATTATTTACAAAAATAAGTCTTTCTAAACATCCATTGCTTGATGTTTAGCATTTAAAATATTTTTTTTGTCACCTCGTCTTCCCTATTACAATGGAAGACCTAACGCTCAATATCGCTACGATGAACGCCGAACAACAAAACCGGCAGATTCAAGAAGCCGTTCGCAAGAATCGCCAACGACTGCTGGAGTTTATCCGTCGGCGGATTCCACCTCAAGAAGACGCCGAGGACGTTCTGCAAGAGGTATTTTATGAGTTGGTAGAAATGTACAGGCTAATGAAGCCCGTCGAACAGCTTGCTTCATGGTTGTTTACGGTAGCCCGCAACAAAATCACTGACTTGTACCGGAAGAAAAAACCCGTGTCGCTTGAAGAACACTTTTCGGTGGCTTCCAGCGAAGAAGACGAGTATCTGTTGGCCGATGTCTTGCCAGCTACGCAGGTCAATTCGGAAGACAAAATCATGCAACGGGCCATTTTGGATGCCCTTGCCGAAGCCTTAGAAGAATTACCTGCCGAACAACGTGACGTATTTGTATGGCATGAGTTGGAGGGGAAAAGTTTCAAGGAAATAGCGACTCTGACGGGAGTCACACAAAACACCCTCCTTTCTCGCAAGCGATACGCTATTTTATACTTACGGGAGCGTTTGCGTTTTCTATACGACGATTTAGTTCAATAACCACGAGTTTGACCCCAAGCGGTTGAACCAAACCATACTTACAACCATGACAGGATTTGTGATAAAAAAAGTAGTAAAAGTGCTGGTATTCGGAACGGCGGCCGTGGCACTTTTTGGATGGGTAACCATGAGCCTTTGGAACTGGCTAATGCCCTTCATTTTTGGCCTTCCGCTGCTTACTTTCTGGCAGGCACTTGGCTTGCTGATTCTCTCCAAATTACTTTTTGGAGGATTTAAAGGCGGCGGCGGTGGCCCTTGGCAGCACAAAAAAGACGGCTGGAAACAAAAAATGGCGCAGCACTGGAACCGCATGTCGCCCGAGCAACGGGAGCGCTTTCGTCAGCATTGGGAAAAACGCTGCAAAGGCGAAGGCTGGCGCCCTTGGAATGTCGAAGGAACTGATGAGAAATCGGAAGTGGTAAGTTAGATTTAAAAAGTGTTGAGTATATTAAAATCCGCAGGGAATGCTCTGCGGATTTTTTATAAAAAATCAACTAATCTTCTGCCCATCTATCTCTTCAATCTGTTCAATCAATCTAAAAGGAGGCATCTTAAGAAGCTTAATAAGACTTAGTAATTCATTATAATCAACGATTTCGCTTGATACTATTTCAATCCTAGATAAATCTTGAGCATTATATAGTATTTGGAAATTTTTACAATTCGATAAAAAAGCTATAAGAAGACTTTGATGTTCACTCCATGTATTAATCTTGTTCTTTTGAAAGAAAGTAATATTTGCTTCCTCACGTAACATGTCAGCAAAAAATAGAGCTACTCTTTTTTCTGCTTCTTCAATAGAGGGAAATTTTATCTTTCTATCTTCAAGTGCTACTTCTTTTGTCAAATAATATCCTTTTTGTGAATGACCCTTAATTTGTGGTATCGATAAAGCTATTTCTCCTCTTTTTCTCAAGTTTTCCAAAAAATCTTTTCCCCAAAAATTCTGGTATAACTTCACATAAACTTTTCTAACAAGATTTTCATATCGTAATATCTTGTAAAAACTTGCATTGAAAATCTGAAGTAACTCATCTTTTTGGTCATCAGTAGCGTTGTTCGGGGGATAAAATTCTATAATCTGATGGGTGTCTTTAGGTTCAGTTTTTAAATGTACTAATGCTTCATCCCAGCCTTTTGCTTTTGCATATGCAATAACCCTACGCTGTGTTCCCTCAATATCATGCTGGTAAAAAGCTAAAAAATCTCTAAAATAGTCCTGAAGGGGTAACTCTTGAAGTACTTGTCGATTGGCTATTTTTTTGGCTTCTTCAGCTTCTTCAAAAGAGTCGAAAATTTGACCCTCATAAGAGATTCCAATGGGTTCATACCATTCATCGTTATAAATAAAATCTATTCGATGCAGACTATATCGCCCATCCATTATCTATAGATTTATATTGTTTAAAACAAATTGTTTAGCACTTGTTGGATAATCCAGACCATTATCCATCCATCTTTCAAACCTCATACGGTTAAAAAAATCAGAAGGAGATAATTTGAATTTATCAATATTCAAATCTTTGGTAAATAGTTTGGGTAGAATCTCATTTAGAAACCAGCTATTGTGGGTAATTAACAATGATTCTATTCGTCCAGTGTTATTAAGAGGTGATAATAATAATTCACAAACCTCTTTATCGCTTTTATATTTTTCAAAAACTTCGCTAACCAAACTCAAGTCACTATCATCAGGGCTGATTGCTTCAACGAAATCGTTTAAAGTTGGTATAAATCTATATCTATAATCTGGCAAAATGTGATCTTGCTCACACAAATCCTTTACGTTTACTATTTTACCATCTGAATTATGAAAATAATGTCCAAAAATTGGAACTATCACTCGCCTAATACCCCATATAGTATGAAGTATTCGATGACGGTTATCACTACAAAGCTCTTTTGTTGAATCTATAAAATCATGGATTGGTAGATAATCTTCTATCTTTCCACCTCTATTTTTTACAGATATCTCTGAATGTATATATGCATTCATCCAATCAAAGAAAATTAATTAGTGTTCTCTTGGCTAATTACTATTTCCTGTCGACTTCACAAATTTAATAACAAGTAACTAATTACAATACTGCCATCAAAGTCGCACGACCTAAAAACAGAAGAAGCTAAATAATCGCCTCCCGCACCCTCACCAATTTCTCCAACAACCCTTCCAGTTTGTCTAAAGGCAGCATGTTGGCTCCGTCAGATTTGGCGATGGCGGGGTTGGGATGTGTTTCGATAAAAAGCCCGTCGGCACCTACGGCGATGGCGGCTTTGGCAATGGTTTCGATAAGGGCAGGTTTTCCGCCCGTTACGCCCGAGGCTTGGTTGGGTTGTTGCAACGAGTGCGTGCAGTCCATCACCACAGGCACGCCAAAACTTTGCATTTCGGGAATGTTGCGATAATCCACCACCAAGTCGCCATAGCCGAACGAATTACCCCTATCCGTCAGAAAGACAGTGGCTTGTGGGTTTTCGTGTAGTACTTTCTCGACAGCAAACTTCATACCGCTACCTGCCATAAACTGCCCCTTTTTGATATTGACGGCACGGCCTGTTTTAGCTGCTGCTGCCAGCAGTTCGGTTTGTCGGCACAAAAAGGCTGGAATTTGCAACACCTCTACATAGGGTGCCGCCATTGCTGCTTCGTCCGACTCGTGGATGTCGGTTACAGTTGGCAGGTCGTAATAATCGCCAACGGATTTCAGGATTTCGAGCGCTGCCAAGTCGCCAATGCCCGTAAACGAGTCTAACTTAGTCCGATTGGCCTTGCGATACGAGCCTTTGAAAATATATGGAATCTTGAATTGGTCGGTAATAGTTTTGATTTTTTCGGCAATCTCAAATGCCAAATCTCGGCTTTCGATGGCACAAGAACCCGCCATCAAAAAGAAATTATTCGTATCAGTATGTTTTAGCTTGGAAATGTTCATGAATTGTAAACAGTTATTTATCAAAAAGCTACGCTACTATTAGCAGAATTTCGGCCAGCAGTGCCTCCAAATCGGCCAAGGTGGTATGCGGGTTCATAAGCGAAACTCGTAGGTACAATTGATCATGAAGGGTGGTTTGTACGATATAAAACTCCCCTTTTTGGAGCAAGCTACGACGAATCTGTGCATTGAGTTGGTTCAAGTCCGTGTCCTGCTTCATATACCGAAAACAGACAATGTTGCTTTCAGGTTCAACGGCCAGCTCAAAGTTAGGGTGTTGATGCAACAACTTAGCAAAATCACGAGCCAAGTCGTAGCGAGAATCAATCTGTTGGGCAAAAATAGCCTCTCCATACAGCCGTAACAATACATAGACATTAACACACATCATCAACTTGGTGCATTCAAAGGTTCGTTTGCCCGAATTGAACCAATCGTGTGAGGCTTGATTGGCCCACAAATACTGCGCTTTTTGATGAAAAGTTTGGTAGGCGTCGTCGTTGCGTTGCATGACTAAGGCGGTGTTGAGGGCAGGCGTCAGCAGCATTTTATGAAAATCAATCACTACGGAATCGGCCCGTTCGATACCCTTGACCAGCGAGCGGTACTTTTCTGAACACACCACCGCCCCGCCATGCGCTCCATCAATGTGCAACCAAAGCCCGTGAGCCGCACAAAAATCAGCAATAGCCTCGATGTCGTCATAAGCCCCAGTAGAAGTAGAACACGCACTACCCACCACACAAAACACCGTATAGCCTTCGGCTTCGGCCTGCTTTTTGAGGGAAGGAAGCAACTCGGTTTTCATCTGAAAGCGCTCATTTACTGGCACTTTGATGATGCCCTTCGCCCCTAAGCCCATAATACGAGCCGCTCGGTCTATGCAGTAATGCGCTTCTTCGGACACCATCACTGCCAGTTGGGTATGGGCGCCTTCTTCCCACACGTCCTCGGGGGCTTGGAGGGCACGAGCCGCCAGCAAAGCCGTGAGGTTGGCCAAGGTACCACCCGACGTGAGCAAACCCGATGATTGTTCATCAAACCCAATGTGACGAGCCAGCCAATCGGTCACGATTTTCTCGATGGGGTTCGAGGCCATCCCCATCTCATAGACGGCCATACCGTTGTTGAGCATACTCACCAGCAACCCCGACAGGGCCGCCACTGGCGCAGGTGCCGACACCTGATGCCCCATAAATCGGCGGTGGTGCAATTGGGTAGAATGCTCCAGCACCTGCCGAAACAAAGAGGTAGGGCTTTCGAGCGTCGGTTCCAGAAAATCTTGTTGCCAATATGCAAGGCTTTGCTCAGGCTCTTGCCAGGGAATCACCTGACCTTGGGCTTGTTGAGCAGCCGCAAGGTGGTCGGCCAGCAGGTCAATGAGTTCGTGCCCAAAGCGGCGAAATGCCTCTGGCGAGTAGGCTTCTTGGAGGAGAGTAGGCATAAGTAGATCAAAAGCAAGTTGGCTGCATGATTTGCAAGCGAAAACAGGTCCCTCTGACACTTAGCTTTCAGCAAAAACCAACTGAAATTCGGTACCCAGTTGCGGACTTGACTGAACGGCGATGCGGCAAGCAATGGTTTTCGCTAAGTCTTTAATCAGGTGCAAACCTAAGCCTGTTTTTCCACTTATAAAACCTCCTTCGGTGTTAAAGACGCTTAGTTGCTGAGGAGACATGCCGCCGCCGTTGTCTATGATGGCTAAGACAATCTGCCCGTTTTGCTGACGAGCCTCCCACCTTACCATAGCATTAGGCTTATTTTTGAGGGCATTTACGGCATTGGCCGTAAGATTTTGCATAATGGTTTTGAGGTAATCTTCGTCAGTGACTACTTGTAATTGATCTGGATTGTCAAAACTAAAAGCGACATGAGGAGTGGTAGCAAAAAAGTGTTGCAGGTAGTTAAATAACGTGGATACTTCTACCAACTTAGTCTGGGGCTTAAAATGCTCCATCTGGCTCTTACTCCACAGCAGCATTCCTTCCATGGTATCAAGAAGATTCTCGGCAGATTCGGTGATGCGCTTTTGATGCTCTGCTATTCCTTCGGGGCTTAACAAATCAGGTGCTTCTTTTTGCAAGTTCAGAAAGCTGATAAGATTGGCGATGGGGCTGCGTAAGTCGTGACTCAATATCGCAAAAAACTTAGCTTTGAGTTTGTTGGCTTCGTCGAGTTCGCTATTCAGATGCAGCAAGGTGGTATTGGTACGTTTGCGTACTTGATTTTGCCAATATAGCAAGCCTCCGATTACCGCCAGCAGTAGCAATCCGATGAGTAATCCGAGTTGTTGTTTTCGTTGCGAATCAAGTTCTAAGCGATTAATTTCTAACTGCTTGTCTCGAATAGCCACTTCTCGAACGGTTTCAATCTCGGCTATTTGATTTTTACTTTCCTGCGAATAAAGAGAGTCCTGAATCGTTTGGAAACTTCTGAAGTTGTTATAGGCATTTTTGTAATCTCCTTTCAGAGCTTGAAGTTCGGCTAAGGAGCCTTGCCAGTAGGCTTTGTTGGCTATTTCGTTTCGTTGATTGCTGCGGTCAATGGCCAGTCGAAAATACATTTCGGCTTTATTCAAAAGTGCGCTTTTATCTGCATTGACCTGATAACGAGCCTTATCTAAGTAAGCAATCCCCAAGTTACCAACATTTCTTACCGCATCTGCGCTCATCGGATTGATTTTTTCCCAGAGTTGAAAGGCTTTGTATTCGTAGTCAATTTTTTGGGCATAATCCGTATCGCACGCAGTTGCATAGGCATCATACGCCGAGGCTAAGCCCTGCCAATCGCCTGTGTTTTTGAACAACGGAATACTTTTGCTGAGGTAGTTTTTGGCGTGTTTGTAGTCTTTTTGCCAAAGATAAATATCCGAAATCTTCAACAGGGCTACGGCTACGTCTCGTTGGGCCGCCGGGTCGGTAATCAAGCGATGTTGGGCTACTTCTAAGCTTTTAAGGCCATAGGTAAGGGCTTTGGAGAAGTTCTTTTGCTCACCATACATGTTACTAATGTTTCCGTAACAAATTCCTATCAACGACTCGTCTTGTAAAGCTTCGGCCTCTTTGAGTGCTTTAAAAAAGTACGCTACCGCCTTCACGTAATCAGACTTAATGTTTTGCTCGGCAGCACCGAGATTATTATAGGTATTGGCTAAGTTTTTCTTTTCACCGATTTCACGATAAATCGTTGCTTCTTGGTTGTAGTAATACACACACGAATCATAACGACCCATTTCACTATAAGCCCTTCCGATGTTCCCCAAAAATACGCCTACTCCTTTTTTCCATTTCATTTTACGGGCGTGTGCCAATCCTATTCTACTGTAATACAGCGCTTTGTCTATGTTACTCAGAAAATACTCATTAACAATCCGGTTGTAGGTGCGGGCTTTGAGGGTATCGTTACTGGCTCGGGGAAGTGCCTGTAGCAGCGAGTCGAGGCGGGCTTGTCCTTGCAACTGTGCAAACGAAACCGTGCTCGTTAATACCAATACGAAGAAATAATTTTTCATTTCAGTTGACTTAAAGCCTCTTTATACGTTCGACCAATCGGAAGCACATAGCCTTGAATCTGAACATCGTATGGGCTGATGCGTTCGATAAAATGCCGCTGGACTGCATAGCTACGGTGAATCCGAACAAACGAACGAAAGACCACATCTTGAAGGAGGTTTCCGATAGAAGCCAGTACGCTGTATTTGCCGGCTTTGGTGACGATACGAGTGTAGTCTTTGAGAGCTTCCAAATAGATTACATCGTGCAGTTTGAGTTTTATCTGCTCGTGTCCGTCTTTGATAAAAATGGTATCGGCGCCTAAACTCATCTCAAAGAGTTGGGCTTTGTGTTTCAGCTCAAAATAGTGCTGGAGGCGGAGCATGGTTTGTTCAAACCGAGCGGCTTTGAGGGGTTTCACTAAAAAATCAAAGGCTTCTACGTCAAAGCTCTCGGCAGCGTAGTCGGGGTATGCTGTAATAAAAATACAAACAGGAATATGCCGCATCAAGGTTCTGAGCTCAATTCCGCTGAGTTCGGGCATATCAATATCACTCAATACTACCTCTACGGGCTGGCTTTTGATTGCTTCTAAAGCCTCCACTGCCGACGCATATACCCCTATTATTTCTAAAATAGGGTATTTCCGGGCAAGAGAAGTAGCTACTAAGCGGTCCAATTCATTATCATCAACGATGATGCACGTATGGCTATTCATAGCTCAAACATATTGTTACTTTCTCACAAAACAGGCTTCAATGAAGCGATTTTTATCCAGCGGTCTATTTTAACTGTCGTTCGTCGATTTGCAGTGGATAATTGTACCGACACTCAGCACTTTTGAATCAAAAACAAAGCAATGCGAGCTATCCAAGAGTTGTGGTATTTTTCAAGGTTGACGACCGTTTGGCCGTTGTGTTGTTTATGGATTTGCCATTCAATGCCTCTGCAAGCGCAAAACCAACCCATCCCCGACGGGGTATATATGATTCAGGTGTTGAGTACCCACAAGTACTTAGCCATTGAGCAAATCAGCCAAGCCAACGGCGCCCGGTTGGTGCAATGGGACTACGCCAATCAAGACAACCATAAGTTTGTCATCACCAAAAACCGAGATGGGGCCACTTACACCATCAGGGCCAAACACAGCGGCAAAGTACTCGATGTCTTAGGAGCAAGTACCGCCAATAGCGCTCCGCTGGTGCAGTGGGATAGTAACCCCTCCGCCGAGAGCCAGCAATGGTATATTCTTCAGTATGGTCACGATTATTACCTGATGGGAAAGGCTTCTCAGAAGCGTATTCGCTTGCAAGGAGGCCTCCAACAGGCGCAAAACGGCGTGCTACTCGAACTCAGCACTAACTACCCTGAGCAAGCACTCAGCTTTGAGAAATTCAACGACAGTGCTTTTGAAAATCAATCTCCTAAGCCTTCGTTCAAAACCAAAAACAATAAAATCAACTAAACGTTACTCCCATGAAAACGATCTGGAAATGCCTCTTGTTATGTTTGTCAGTAGTTAGTTTTTCAACCGCACAAGTCCCCTTCGGATACCTCCGCAAAAGTGTACAAATCGGCGGAAACTCGCAACCTGCCGAGTATTTAGTCAAAAAATCGGGGGCGTTTTACTTGCTCAACGGCGACATCATCGTGGCCGACGACATGCCCCGCAAAGCAAGCTATACCCGCCCAGGCGGTGGTGGTCAGAGTTTTATTTGGCCCAAAGGCCCCATTCCCATCAAAGTTGACCAGAGTATCTTTGATAACGGCCTCGAAAGTTGGGTATATGTAGGTCTGCAAAATCTAATTGACCAAACCCGTGCCCGGTTTGTACCTTATACCAATCAACAAGACTACATCACGGTGATGTTTACGCCTGACGAAAACATTGGCGGGGCCTCGGCAGTAGGTAAGCAAGGCGGTGAGCAGTTTTTTGTGCTCTCTAAGGCTGGAAGCGTAGGGGCCGTTGTACACGAAATGATGCACGCTTTGGGCTTTTGGCACGAGCAAAGCCGCTATGATCGAGACAATTACGTGCAAATCATTTCATCCAATATTACAAAAGGTTATGAACACAACTTTCAGTTGGAGCCGGGCGTAGCCTCTCGCAACTACGACTATTCGTCTATCATGCACTATCGCCGTGATGCCTTCGGAATCAAAGACGGTACGGTAGAGCGTACTACCATCCAATGCAAACTCCCCAACGGCACTTGGGGCGACTGCTCACCCATGATGGGCAATTCATCAAGTCTTTCGGCGGGCGACATAGCAGGCATTAATGCCACGTATTTTTTCAACGAGTCGGT
The DNA here is from genome assembly GCA_046329195.1 of Spirosomataceae bacterium. Taxonomy (GTDB): domain Bacteria; phylum Bacteroidota; class Bacteroidia; order Cytophagales; family Spirosomataceae; genus JAXLVB01. The sequence continues at coordinate 704,437 of JAXLVB010000003.1, forward strand.
GCCTCGTATCAATTTCAAACAAGAGTACGAGCGGCTGAAATACGGAAACCTCCTCCGAGAAACCACCAATGTGGGTACGGCGGTGTCGCAGGCGAACAACATAATACCTTACAATGGCGTTTTGCCCGACGGTATCTACAAAATCAAAGTCAATCGCACCAATAAGCACTTGGCCATTGAGGGTATTAGCCCCGACAACGGCGCTCGTTTGGTGCAGTGGGATTTTGTGGATCAAGCCAATCACAAATTCATGGTGAGTCGCAACAACGACGGCACTTACAAAATCAGGGCCTTGCATAGCGGAAAAGCACTCAACGCCGAGGGGGCTTCAACCGCCGACGGCACCCGTATCATTCAGTGGGACGTAGTCAATGCACCCAACGAAGCATGGAAGATTGAATACCATCGCCTTGATAATCAGCAGTATTACGAAGCTGGCTGGAGCATTGGTAGCCCACAGGGTAGTACTGAGTTGCGTTTGGCCAGTGGGGTTACTGATGCCCACAACGGAGCTAATTTTGTACTCAAACGCTCACAACGGATAGATGCCAACAACTACGAAGCTATCCAAACGTTTACGTTTGAGAAAATCGGCGAATTACCCTTAGACCGCACGCAGTCGCAGTGGAAGACTAACAACACCCAGAAAATTAACACACTTAAACAATAATAGCCATGATAAAAACTGCATTAGGCTTGCTGCTTTGTGCCTTACTGGTGTGTTGTGGGCCAAAATCAGCAGATGCCCCTACCCCCAACGATGATACTAATTTACCCACTACTTTAAGCAAAGGTCAACCGGGTGTAGTAGCCACAGCAGGCATTACCGATTGGGACAACCTCGCCGTTGCCGAAAAGAATCGTATCAAAAGTTGGAACACGATGTTCATGCACCAGTCCGTAGGTGGTGATTTAGAGGATGGAGCAAACAACAACGGCTTCAAATTTGAATATTTTGACCTTAACGAAAAACCCAACAAAGGATTAAGTGGCGGTTTGTTTAGTGCCTCAAACGGTGATGCTATGGGCAAAATAGCTGATTTCAAGAAAAATGCACTAACTCACAAAGCCATCATCAAGATTGCGATTTTCAAATTTGGCTATGCCGACATTAAAGATGACAATGTTGAAACTGTCAAAGTAGCTTACAAACAACTGATTGACGATTTGCGTAGTCAAATTCCTGACCTTCGCTTTGTACACGTTACGCCACCACTCATTTACATTGCCACCAAAGACGAAGGCAATGCCGCCAAAATGAAACTCGGCACTTGGATGAAAGATACGTTTAAAGACAAAGATGTGATTTTTGATTTGCAAGAAATAGAATCTAACAACGGGGCGTGTAAGCTGGGAAGTGTGTGGCGAATCTGCGATGAATATCGCTCAACAGCATCTTGTGCCAGCAAGAGCCAAGGCGTAGATGCCCCCGAAGGACAAGGCCACCTCTGCGAAAAAGCCGCAAACCGCATCAGTAAGGCCTTTTTGATGAGTATTTACAATGCAGGAAAATAAAAATCACTTCTTATGAAAACGTCAATAAAGCCAGTAAAAATCATCAAAGTCATGAATAGATTATTTTTTGTTTCTCTGATAGGCTTGGTTATTCTTTCTTGTAATAAAGAAACGATAAAGCCTGCTGACCAACTTGACAACAGCATTTGGACAGGTTTTTTCAAGTACAAACCTGTTCGTGAAAACGACTTTCCACAACAAACACTTACGCAATGTTTTGCGGTTTCTTTTTTACCCAATGGTGTTTTCAAATTTTACGAATCACTGGGCGAGTCAGGCGGTACTTGGGCTTTGGGCGACGATAACGTAGTGACCGTTACACAAACCAACAAAAACATCCTCAAATTTGACTACAATCCAAAGGCCGAAACCCTCACTTTTAAAAGCCTAACAGGTGCTCCCGAAGAGTGGATAGCCTCTAACATGGAAAAATCGAATACCGCCAACGCCAGCAAAATGGAGAACATACGATGGAACTATCCCATGTCGGGGAACTACATAATCATCAAAAAAGACGCCTTTAATGAAAGCTATTTTGAAACCATATCAGGAAAGCAGGCCATCCAAAGACTTCAAACAGTAATTATGCAGCCAGGTAGGGTATTTATTTACCGAAACAACGATGAGTTTTATAATACCACGGCTACGGGGCCTAAATCAGGAATTTCATTCAAATTTAGTAAGCAATAAACGCATCTCCACATGAAAAGGCTACATGCCAAATACTTGTTTGCGCTGTTGATTGTGATTACTGTAAGTAGCTCATTATCAGCCCAAAACATAGTGGGCTCTTGGAAGCGAACCGCCATCGTTACGACCTACATAGATGGCAAAACAACTGACGAAATGTCGGTAATTACCAAAGAGATGCCTTGCACGGCAGATATTGTGTATGTATTTGAAGCCAACGGCAACTTAACCATGCGTGTACCCAAAGGCTGCCCTATTCCTGCAGTGGTTTCGACTTGGAAAACCAACGGCTCGACCCTCACTACCAGCATGAAAGGCTTTAGTACCACCGACCAAGTGAGCGTATCGGGCAATACCATGACAACCACGCACGACTACAGCCCCAAAGACAAGTACGTGCCGAAGGGAGCGAAGTCTATCAAAATTGTCTATAAAAAGATCTCAGACTGATTTGACGGTGTGGGTATTGCTCCCCCCGAAACAAAAGAATAGCTTAATCTGACTCGAAGGCGAAGGCATGATGGCTTTTTGTTTTGAAGCAGAACAAAGTTACTTTTGATGAAGACAGCCCGAGGGGCTGGGGAGAAGTTTTTTTGCAGCCAACAGCAATGCTACTGCTCAGAACAAAATCAGAATACCAAGAAAAAAGAACCAGTTTTTGGACAAAAAGAATACACCTGAACGGGTTTGTTCAAAACCAAGCTAAAGTCGATGTCAAAAGGTACCAAACTTTTATTGTTTGTTGTTGGGCTGGTGCTGCTCAGTTGGGGCGTGTACGAGTGTAAGTACTACGGTAGCTACTGGCTCGACACCTACCAACGCCCTTGGGCTTACAGCACGGACCCCAATACCAAGCTACTAGTGGGTGAGTGGCAGGGTATATTCAAAGACCCCAACGGCATCCAGAAAAAACTGATCCTCCAGATTGTGGAGCCTCTCAGCGAAGCCGAAAGAGAACAAAAAGCGAGTCGCCGGGTTCGCAAACGTAAGGGATTAGGGGCTCACGAAGACAAGCGGGCTTTTGATGGCTTTGCCCACGTAACCAGCAAATTAGGTACCGAAGACTATGAGATTTACGGAAGTGTTGAGCAAGACGACTACCACCATTTTCATTTCAACTTCCGCCCCGCCGACGAAGCCAAGCGTATCTTGCCCAACTTCACCTTACTCGAAGCTCAAGCGGGTTCTTGGCAAGACGACCAACTCACCATTCGCCTTAGTTTTAGCCATCACCAAGCCGACGGGAGTAGTTCTTACAGCAGCCAAGGAGTAGTCAAAAATGGAAAAATCGAATGGCAATCATCCAAAGATGACCAAAAAGTAGCAGCTACTCTGGTCAGAATCAAGCAGTAGCGCTTATCCAATAAAATTCACCTCAGCGTGCAGGCTAATGCCAAACTTTTCGGCCACCGAAGCCTGTATCTGCTCCGACAGCGCCTTGATGTCAGAGCCTGTGCCGCCGCCATAGTTGACCAGCACCAAAGCCTGGCGAGCATGCACGCCCACTGCGCCTGTGCGGTAGCCTTTCCAGCCCGCCTGCTCAATGAGCCAACCCGCTGGTACTTTGGTTGTAGTAGCCGAGGTTACGTAACCCGGCATAGTGGGATACTGGGCTTTTAGTTGCTCGTATTGTTGGGTCAGTATCTCCGGGTTTTTGAAAAAACTACCGGCGTTTCCAATTTCGGCTGGGTTGGGCAACTTACTCTGCCGAATCTGAATCACGGCCTCGCTCACCGCCTTGATACTCAGCTCCGTCACGCCACGGTCGGCGAGTGTTTTTTGAATATCGCCGTAATTGGTATGAAAGGTCGGCGTTTTGCTGAGGCGAAACGTCACGTCCACAATCACGTACTGGCCTTTGGCTTCGTGCTTAAAAATGCTCTCTCGGTACCCAAATCGGCAGGTGGGCAAATCAAACGTCACCAACTGATGGTCGCTGAGGCGCAGGGCGGTGAGTTCTTCAAAAACTTCCTTGATTTCGACCCCGTAGGCCCCGATGTTTTGCATGGGCGCCGCCCCCACTGTGCCCGGTATCAACGACAGGTTCTCTACGCCGGCATAGTGATGCTCAATGCAATACAGCACAAACTCATGCCACACCTCCCCTGCCCCTACCTTGAGCCACACTGAGTGTTCGTCTTCCTTGACCTTCTCGATACCTTTGATGGCCATTTTCAGCACCAAGCCTTCTACATCTTGCAGAAACAGCACGTTACTGCCCCCGCCTAACAACAAAAGGCGTTCTGCTTGGTAGGCAGGCAGGGTCAAGACCTCTTGGAGTTGGTCGAGGTGCTGGACTTCCACAAAATAACGGGCGTTGGCCGCTATGCCAAAGGTGTTAAAAGGCTGGAGGGAAACGTTTTTTTGAATTTCTACCATGATTTTTCGGACAATTACTGGCAATCGGGGCACAAACTAACGAATTGCCTGTTGCATTTTTGGGATTTTCGGAGAAAATTTGCAAAATACTCTCTATCCCAAGGACAACCCTGCTGCATGAAAATCGCTTTGAAACTTAGCCCTGTCTTCTTGTTGGTCGTGTTGGCGGCCTGTAGCAAAACGACTACCCCTTCCAAAACCGCAACCTCGACCACCTACGACGAAGATTTAGCGTCGTTTCGGCCTAAATATGCCGTAGCAGCTCCACCGACTTCCGTTACGCCAACCAAAGAAACGCCCCCGCCTGTGAAGGCAGCCATGACCGACCAGCCGCTGCACATCAACCGACGGCTCGACATGGTACTCGACACCATTGCCATGCGCAACAAGGCCGTGAAGTTTGCCAACGGTTTCCGCATTATGTTGTATGTGGGTAACAACCGCCAAGAGGCCGACAACGCCAAGATTTTCTGTTATCAGACGTTCCCAGAGCTGAACCCTTACATGACGTTTACGCAACCCACCTACCGAGTCAAAATCGGTGATTTTATGACCCGCCTCGATGCCGAGCGCTACTTTGAACAGCTCAAACTACAATACCCCAGCGCCCTGATTATCAACGACAAAGTAGATATTAAAAAGAGTGTATTGGTGAAGTAATAGGCAATTTGATGTGAAGTGGAATCTTGTTAATAAAGACCTACTCGTTCAAGTCTGTGACTTGGACTTTTATATTAACATCAATAGCTGGACACTCGTGTACACAAGAGAACGCCTGTGCCAATGCAAACATTTGGACATTTGAAAAAGCTTTTTTTACACTTGTGGATATAAAAAGATTACATCCCAACAAAGCAAATAGTACGACAAGAAAAGCACCCTATAATCTTGGATTAATACCTCAACAATACAAAAAACACATCAAAACTTTCGTAAATTTGAGAGTTGGTGGCAAGTTTATAGCCTCATTCCGTTTAACGAAAATCAGAAACCAAGAGAAAATAATATATTTTTTCATTTTGACTTTACATTATAACAAAATAAAAATTTTGATTTCACTTTGAAATACAAAGTACTTTTTATATTTTTGATTCGTTTATTATTCAAGCACTCTAAATTATAGTCAATTATGAAAAATAAGATTGGAAAATTTACTGGTTTCGTACTCGGTTTGCTATTGGCTTCTCTTGGAATAGCCATGTTATCACATCTTCACCCTGAAGAAGATTTTGCAGGAATAACGATTTTTACTTTATTACTTTCAGGATTGTTTTTTTCGATAATCGGTTCAATGCTTCAAAACTACATTAACAAAAAGAAAATACAGAACCAATGAAAAATCTAAAATTGTTTATTTATCCATTCATTTTTCTCTTACTGCTTGGACTGAATAGTTCGTTCTTTAGTGTCTTTGACAAGCATGGTAATGTCTTGCTTGCAGCTTGTACACCAGGGGGCGATTTAATTAAATCGCAGCTAAGTATCCCAAATGAGACGAAAATAGATTTTATTAAATGGGATTTAACCTTTAACACCCAGAACACGTTTGTATTAAACATAGTTTATGGCGAATCACAACCAAATACATTAGGTTTCAAGCAAGGTGGACAAAAGAAATCGTATCAAGGTGAATACCGTATTTCCAAAGACAATGGCAACGAAATATATCATTTGAAAAGTAGCAGTTTCCAAACTGGAATTTCAATGATAAAACTCAATGCAAATGTTTTTCACTTATTAACGCCACAAAAACAACTTATGGTTGGCAATGGCGGTTGGAGCTATACTCTAAATAATATAACCCCTAACAAAAATATTTACCCATTGCCTACGCTTGCAAATTCAACAGCTATATTAAGCGACACCTCATTACAAATAATTTATGACGGACGGACACCATGCCAAGACTTTGCTGAGGAAAACAATCTGACGGTAAGCCAATCTTGTTTCAAATTAAAATGGAAACTTATTTTAAATAGAGACCCCAAAACTTTACAACCCACAACTTACACTTTGAAAAGAACAAACAGTAGGGAAACTGACATTAAGGGCAATTGGACAATTATTAAAGAGTTAGAGCCAAATCAAAATGCCATCGTTCTTCAACTTGACCCCGACAAACCTAATCAGACTATTTCGCTGCTTGTCGGTGATGAAAATGTTTTGTTTTTCTTACATAAGGATAAGAATCTGTTTGTAGGTAATGACAATTTTAGCTTTACACTCAATAAAAGACAAAATAAATGAATCGATTTTACAAATTTGAACAATATTATAATGAAGCTAAGAGAAACAAGTGGTATGGTTATTTTGCCTTTTTTTGTCGTTTTACCTTAGCTGTTGCATGGATAATTTCAGGAATTGTGAAAATTAAAGGAGAACGCTTCGCTGCAGGTTTATCTCATAATCATCCATTAGGACAATATTTTGATGCCTTGCTCAATACTGGCTACTATTATACATTTATTGGCGTAGGACAAGTAATTGTTGCTATACTATTGCTCATTCCACGAACTGCACTACTTGGGGCTATTTGTAGCTTTCCAATTATTCTAAACATATGTGTTTTGACTTATGCTGTTCGGTTTGAAGGCACTCGGGCTGCAACATTTATGTTATTGGCAAATTTATTTTTATTGTGCTGGGACTATAACAGACTTAAATTCATTTTACCTTTCAAGCAAGTTGAAATAGAAGCAACCTCAACTAATGGAAAATCAAAAAGTAATAAATTTCCTTTTTTGTTTTTTGGAAGCGTAGTAACTACTCTTGCGGCTGTTGTATATTTAAACAATGTCATTTATGACATTCGGCCTGGCAATGAACCAGCAGAATGTTGGAATAGTTGCCCTGGTAATAGCAATCCAAAGGCTTGTGAAGATTTTTGTGATTGTATTCATAACAAGGGTAATCCGCTTGGCAAATGTTTAGAAGATTATGAAAAGACAAAGAATGATAGTTTGAATACCCCAATGGACAAATAAAACCTGCCACCAACATCGTATTGGCAATAGTGGGGCTGACAGTTGTAAAATCAACATTTGTAATTCTATTGGGCATTTGTACAAATGCTGGGCTGACGTTTTTCAAAAGCCCCACCATCGCCAATACGTAGCCGTTGACCCTCGTGTAAGAATAGCCCACCACAAAAAAGAGTAAGCAACAGCCCTAAGACCATTACTTACTCCTTTATCAGTTCAATAGTACCTAAATACCAGCTACTTCGGCGGCTGGGCTTATCTTTTTAACCAAGCCTTGTAGTACCTTACCGGGGCCACACTCTACAAACAAAGTGGCGCCATCGGCTACCATGTTTTCAACTGACTGCGTCCAGCGCACGGGGGCGGTGAGTTGCGCAATCAGGTTGGCTTTGATGGTAGCCACGTCGGTAGCGGCTTGGGCGTTTACGTTTTGATAAATGGCACAAATGGGTGTTTTTAGCTCGGTGGCTTCTATGGCAGCGGCCAGTTCTTCACGAGCGGGCTCCATCAATGGCGAGTGAAACGCCCCTCCTACCGGCAACGGCAATACCCGCTTAGCACCAGCCTCTTTTAGCTTTTCGCCTGCCAGCCGCACGCCTTCGTGCGTACCGGAGATGACGACTTGCCCCGGGCAGTTGAAGTTGGCAGCTACCACTACCTCGTCGGTGACAGAAGCACAGATTTCTTCGATTTTAGCGTCGTCGAGACCCAATACAGCAGCCATCGTAGAGGGCTGGAGTTCGCAGGCTTTTTGCATGGCCAAGGCCCGTTGCGACACTAACTTGAGCCCATCGGCAAACGAGAGAGCACCCGCAGCCACCAAGGCCGAAAACTCGCCCAAGGAGTGCCCAGCCACCATATCAGGCTTAAAATCAGGCGTTTCTAAGGCTTTGATTACCGAATGGATAAAGATGGCAGGTTGAGTCACTTTGGTTTGTTTGAGTTCGTCGTCGGTGCCTTCAAACATCACTTTGGTAATCTCAAAGCCCAATAGCTCATTGGCTTGTTCAAACAAAGCTTTGGCTGACTTGGAGCTTTCGTAGAGGTCTTTGCCCATGCCCGAAAACTGGGAGCCTTGACCCGGAAAAACGTATGCTTTCATGGATGTTTCTTGTGATTTTTGATGGAGTTTTCAAAACAGGAGGTTCGTACCCCATCGGTCGTTATTGGTTATCTGATACTTCAATGTTTGTTTGAATCGTCCTGATAGCTATCGGGACAACGTCGCACGTCTCATGTCAAGCGAGTACTTATGGGGCAGCAAAAGTACAGCTTTTCTTTGAAATGCGTAGCGAATGAATGTCTTGCCTTAGTGTAGCCTGTGAGGACACAGGCTACGGCGTGAGGACACAGGCTACGGCGAAGAAAAAGTGCAACCATGCTCTTGGCAGAAGGTTTGCACCAGATTACTGAACACTCAACGTGCTGACTTTCAGATTTTTTAACTCAAAACGCTCTGCTTCACTCAGCTTGCTACTCAGAAAAAGTTTCTCCATGATTGGGAGGGTAGCGTCGGGCAGTACAGGTTGGTAAAATACAACATCTTGGAAACGGAGGCCCTCCACTTGCTGCGGATGAACGGCTTTCCCAAAGCGCAATTTGCCATCAGGACGCTCGTAGGCTATGTAATCTACGGTATTTTCTTTGGTATGAATCCAGAGCATGAAGGCTTTGCCTACTCGATACGCTTCGGAGGTGGTATCGGGGAGAATTCTTATTTTGAAATACAGCTCGTCGTTGATGCTCACCTCGCCCAAGTACATTTTTTGCCCCGCTGTATGGCGCAGCAAATACGGCAAAAACGTCCAATAGGCCACGGTGGTCAAAGCTACTCGATTTGCCAAACGTTCTGCTTGATTCAGAGGCAAGGTGCCAGTGGACAAGGTAGAATCAGGAGTGATGATGTCGTGAGCGGAAGCTCCCTTCGAGAATCGTTCGTACCGATACCGCTGCCCTTTTTGTTCAAGCTGAAACTGTTGGTTATTGTGCTCAAATGTGACACGCACCTGCTCGTACGTAGAGCCTCCATAGCGCACAACGGCTCCGTCCAGAATGGTATCAGCAAGTTGAGCAGGGGTTTGATGTTGGCATGACAGAAACAACGCCGTTAGGGCGATTAGAAGCACAAATCGAATCACAAAACGCTGAGATATTACCATAAACTAAACCCAATTTTGACTATTTTCGCTCAAAATTAGGCACACGAATCGTTACTTTTCCGAAATTTAACATATTTGCTACTGATTCGCTTGGTTGGGCGAACCACAATTAGCCTGCGTAACACAAAAACCTTCCACAAAAGGGTAATAGCGCCAGGCAGGACAAATGGCCTGATTGATTCTGTTTTTTCAACTATCTATGACAACAATACCCCGTATCAAAAATGGTCATTTGCTGATAGCAGAGCCATTTTTAGGTGATTCAAACTTTGAACGTAGCGTGGTGCTACTCTGTGAACACGACGCCAACGGCACCTTTGGCTTGGTGCTCAACCAAACCACCAAAATGCACTTGGCCGACGTGATAGAAGACGATGTCTATCCCGACATTCCGCTGTTTTTGGGCGGGCCTGTGGCACAAAACACCTTGCATTTTATTCATCGGCGGCCCGATTTGATAGAGCACTCGACACTGGTTACGGACAAGCTCTATTGGGGTGGCGATTTTGAGCAAATCAAACGAATGCTCAACGTGGGCAGTTTACCGCCCAACGATATTCGTTTTTTTGTGGGGTACTCGGGTTGGAGCCCAGGGCAATTGGACGACGAGCTTAAGCAAAACTCGTGGATTGTAACTCGCACTTCATCGGAGATGATTTTTGATAGCCCAGTGGACCAACTCTGGCGTAGTGTCTTACGAGCGATGGGCGGCGAATACAAGGTCATGTCGCATTACCCCACCGACCCAAGGTTGAATTGAGCTGGAGCATTCGGTAGCACAACATTATCTATATCATTAGGCCGATTAACTGTCGGTTTTTAACACTTTTTTCAATTGACTTCGTAGGGGTACTTGTCTGCTTGCTTGTCTTCTGGGCATACAATCCTTTTATAGTCATGAAAAAAGTAATTTATTTCTTCGCTTTGCTCTGGGTAGCCAGTAGTTTACAATCTTGTGTGTTTCTCCTCCGTGATGAGTACCTACCCGCCCAAGGTACTATTGAGCAAACCTACAACTTTGGTGGTTTCGACCGCCTCGAAATGGGTAGTGCATTTGACATTCGGGTGGTGCAAGGGCGTGATTTTCAAGTAAAGGTAAAAGGAGACAAGTCAGACGTGGACGACCTTATGGTAACGGTTCGTGGCGGTGAGTTGCAGATTTATTACCGTACCAGCCGTTCACGTCGCTACCCTATGTATGTAGATGTGGTCATGCCTACGCTAGCGGGCGTTGATTTTTCGGGCGCCAGTACTTCTACCGTAGATGGATTCAGCAACCTCCAAGAAGTAGATATTTTGCTCAGCGGGGCCTCTCGCTCTACGGTCAACATTGGCTCCAAATACCTCAACATTGACCTTTCGGGAGCTTCTACACTCGACCTTTCGGGCAATTCGTTTCGTACCGATAGCCAGTTGTCGGGTGCTTCGCTGCTCAATGCCTTTAACCACAACTCCGAAGAAGCCTATATAAATGCTTCGGGGGCCAGTAGAGCCCGCCTCAGTGTAAGCAAGTTGCTAAAAGGCTCGGCCAGTGGCGCCAGCAATATTCGTTATCGGGGCAATCCGCAGGTAAGTGTAGGAACTTCGGGTGGAAGTGTGGTCGAACGAGACTAATCTCTTGAAAATCCCTATCTTTACAGGGATTCTTCATCTTTTTACCGTATGCGTTACCTCTTTGTTGCTTATTTATGGGCTGCCTGTGTTGGCGCCTTTGCCCAAATCAACCCTGATGCCATCCAGATTGCCCGTGACCGCTGGGGTGTTCCTCATATTTTTGCCAAAACCGACCCCGAAGTGGCCTATGGCTTAGCTTGGGCACATGCTGAAGACGATTTTGGCACCATGCAGCTTACCATTTTGGCAGGTAAACAGATGTTGGGGCGGCATTTGGGCAAAGATGGCGCTGCCATAGACTACGTGGTGGCCTTAATCAGGGCCAGAGAATTGGCCGAGGCTCGCTACGAAACCGACCTATCGCCAGACTACAGAGCTTTGCTATCGGGCTATGTAGCTGGCATCAATGCCTATGCGGCGGCTCACCCAAAGGAAGTGCTAATCAAAGAAGCCTTTCCCATTACCGAAATCGACGCCACTACGGCAGCGATTCTGTCCATCTCTACATTTTGTGGCTTAGACAATGCCCTCAAGACGATTTTTGCTGATAAAATGCCCTTGGCGGAGTTCAAATCGGGCGGGTCTAATGCCTTTGCTTTTAATTCTAAGAAAACCAAAGACGGCAATGTATATCTCAATATCAACTCGCACCAGCCACTCGAAGGGCCGCAGTCATGGTACGAGGCGCATTTGATGAGTGAGCAGGGCTGGAACTGCCTGGGTGGGTTGTTTCCGGGTGGAGCCACCATTTTTCATGGCGTAAACGAACACTTAGGCTGGGCACATACCGTGAACTACCACGACAAAATGGACGTGTATCAGTTGGAGCTTAACCCTGAAAACAAAAACCTGTACCGCTTTGATAATGAGTGGCTTACCCTCGAAGAAAAGGAGGTGACGCTCACCGTAAAAGTAGGCTTTATGGTGAAAGTAAAACGCAAAATCTGGTGGAGTAAATACGGCCCTACCGTCGTGACCGACAAGGGTATGGCGTTTGCGTTGCGGTATCCTGTTTTGTTTGAAATCAGGGGAATGGAACAGTGGTATCGAATGAACAAAGCCCGTAATTTCACGGAGTTCAAAAAGGCGCTTGGCATGACGGCCATTCCGGGTTTTAACATTGTATATGCCGACAAATACGACACCATTTTTTACGTGAGCAACGGCAAAATCCCACTCCGAAATCCTGCTTTTGATTGGTTAAAGACCCTACCGGGCAACACTTCGCAAACCTTGTGGACGAGCTTTCACCCCTTCCAAGACCTGCCCCAATTGCTGAATCCGTCATCGGGGTATGTGTTTAATACCAATCATACGCCCTTCAATGCCAGTGCGGCCAACGATAATCTTAACCCCGAACAGTTTGACAAAACGATGGGCATCGAGCGCTGGGACAACAACCGTAGCAAGCGGTTTATGGAGTTGGTCGGTACGTATGACAAGCTGAGTTACGAAGACTTCAAAACCATTAAGTTTGACCAAAAATTGCCCAGTGCTTTAGCCTATTTTAACGACCCCGCTGAGCTATTTCGGCTGAATCCAGCTTCGTATCCTGACATTGAAGACGTGATTAAGAAAATACAAACTTGGGACAAACGAGCCAACGCCGACAACCCAAATGCCGCCGTTTTCTTGTTGTTTTATCAAGTTATCAAGGATCGAAACCAGCGCTTAGACTTAGGCAATCATGCCTTAACCACCGACGAATGTGTAGAAGCCTTGCGGTCGGTGAAGGAGCATTTATTGAAGCATTTCAAGACAGTTGATATTACACTGGGCGATTTGCAGAAATTGGTTCGTGGCGATAAGGAACTCCCCATGTCGGGTATTCCAGATGTGTTGGCGGCCATGGCCTCCGACAATCATAAAAATGGCAAACTCAAAGCCACAGCAGGGGAATCGTACATTGAGTTGGTCAAATTCACTAAAAACGGCCTGCCCGAAATCGAGTCTATTAGCCCTTACGGCGCTTCTAACCACCCCGAAAGCCCTCATTACGCCGACCAAATGGAGTTGTTTACCCAGAAAAAAACTAAAAAAATGTCCTTAGACAAACAAACCGTGTTGAAAGAGGCCGAACGAGTCTATGCACCAAAGTAAATGGCTGACTTTTTTACTTAAAAAACAACGATAAAGGCCAAAACAGTACCTTATTGATGGCCTTAGCCCAATTGGGTTCGGTGTTTTGCATTTCTTTGCCAAGATACCAGCAAAGAATAAAGACAAGAATTAGGAGGAGAAGCATGGTACTATACGGTTCAAACAAGTGCCTCAGCGGCTACTTTATGTGATGTTTTGTTCTGAATGATTAAAGTTAGTGCTTTATTCTTGGCAGGCCAACAATTGTCTTAACTAATCCGTGCCCAGTTGCTTTCGTTGGCTCTGATAGCCTCAATTTGTTGTTTAATAACATGATTTTGAGGCAGTACCAACTCAGGGTCATCGTCCAGAATGGCCTGCGCCGACGCACGAGCGGCTTTTAAGATTTCGCCGTCTTTGGCCAAATCGGCAATAATCAGATCCACCAAGCCACTTTGTTGGGTTCCGGCCAAATCGCCCGGGCCACGCAGCTGTAAGTCCACGTCGGCAATCTCAAAACCATTGTTGGTTTTCACCAAGGTGTCAATTCGTACTCGTGTTTCACGAGAAAGCTTCACGTCGGTCATCAAGATACAGTAACTCTGCTCGGCTCCTCGGCCTACCCTTCCTCGCAACTGGTGTAACTGCGCCAACCCAAAGCGCTCGGCGCTTTCGATGACCATCACACTGGCATTTGGCACATTCACGCCTACCTCTATCACCGTTGTAGCCACCATGATTTGGGTTTCTCGCCGAACAAATCGCTGCATTTCATAGTCTTTGTCGTGGCCTTTCATCTTGCCATGCACAATACTGACCTGACACTCCGGAAAGGCCCGAGTCACACTGTCGTAACCATCCATTAAGTCCTTAAAATCAAGCTTTTCAGACTCTTCAATCAGCGGATATACTACATAAATCTGCCGCCCTTTTCGGATTTCGTCTCGCATAAAACCAAATACCGTAAGGCGGTGACTGTCGTAGCGATGCACCGTTTTGATTGGTTTTCGACCAGCAGGAAGTTCATCAATAATCGAAACGTCCAAGTCACCATACAGTGTCATGGCCAGTGTTCGGGGAATCGGCGTAGCGGTCATCACCAAAATATGCGGCGAAATATGCTCGTTTTTGGCCCATAATTTGGCTCGTTGCGCTACACCAAAGCGATGCTGTTCGTCAATGATACAAAAGCCCAAATTTTTGAACTGCACCTTGTCTTCGAGTAGGGCGTGTGTACCTACAATGATGTGAAGCGAGCCGTCGAGAAGTCCTTCGTGAATGAGCCTACGTCCTTTGGCACGGGTAGAGCCCGTGAGGCGAGCAATGGAAAGCCCCAGTTTATCCGCAAATTCTTTGAGGTTTTCGTAATGTTGGTCAGCCAGAATCTCAGTAGGAGCCATTAAGCAAGCCTGAGCGCCGTTATCAATGGCTAAAAGCATACAGATAAAGGCCACAATGGTTTTGCCACTGCCTACGTCGCCTTGCAGCAGGCGATTCATCTGCTTGCCTGAGCGCAAGTCTTCAAAAATCTCCCGAATCACTTTTTTCTGGGCGTTGGTCAGTTCAAAAGGCAAGTGGTTTTTATAAAACTCTGATACCAAGGCCGTTTTGTTGAAAACCTGCCCTTCGTACTCTACTTTTCGGAGGATTTTCTGCTTAATAAGTCGAAGTTGGTTGTAAAACAACTCCTCGAACTTGAGCCGACGTTTGGCTTGGTGCAGGGCTTGTTCGCTTTGCGGAACGTGGATGTTCCACAGCGCCTCCCGCTTCGAAATCAGTCGGTACTTTTGAATCAACGCATCGGGTAGGGTTTCCCGAATGTGCGGATACGCTTGCTCCAACAGCGTGCGCTGCCACTTGCCAATGGCACGACTGTCAACGTACTTTTTGCGAAGCTTTTCGGTGAGGTTATAAACGGGCTGCCAATAGCCCCCTTTTTCGTTTTCGGGGCTGAGGATTTCTAACTCAGGATGGCTGATTTGAAACCGCCCTCCAAACTGCGACGGCTTCCCATAAATCACATACTCGCCATCTCGGCGGAGATTCTTTTCGAGCCAACTGACCCCCTGAAACCAAACGAGTTCTAATACGCCTGTTCCATCGGTAAATGAGGCTACGAGGCGTTCTTTAGGCCCTTCGCCGATACGTTCAAAATTCCGCAATCGCCCCTTAACTTGGGCGGCTTCCATCTGCTCATTCAGCTCTGAAATGGAGTAAAAACGAGTACGGTCTTCGTAACGAAACGGATAGTGCTGCAACAAATCACCGAAGTTAAAAATACCCAATTCGGTGTTGAGCAGCGCCCCACGCTGAGGACCTACACCCTTTAAAAATTCAATTTTTGTATCAAAAAAGCCTGATTTTTCGTTCATAAGTAATCAAGCAAAGGTACACAAAATTTAGGTAGTAGAAAACAAGCCTTTTAACTTATTAACATACTCATTTTCAATCCATTACACAAATTCCTTCGTCAATCTATACGGAATAAAGCTTGCCTTAGTTACACTACGGGTGAGACACAGGCAACAGCGACCGTTCTCAATCAAGGTCAAAGTAAACACAAATTAGCGTCTAACGAAACACCCTTACCCATGAAAACCACCTTCTCGCTCCAACTGACTCTTCTGGCAGGGCTGCTGAGCTTCTCTACCTCTTGGGCGCAAGACGTAAAACCTATCGTTCCTCGTAAACATTTTACTTTTTATCTTACACCCGTTGGTTTTCAGATTACAGACATTCAGCAAATGAACAATCTGCTTACTACCAATGGTTATGTGCCACTTACCAATACACATTATTTGCTAGGGGCTGGGTTTGTGTTTCGATACCCCAACCGGGCGCTCATGATTTGTGATTTTAACTTTGGTAATGTTCCTAACACCCGCTTCGGGCAAAAAACCAACGCAAATCTCTATGGCCTTTGTATTGGGTTTGGCTACGAAGTCATCAAAAACAAGCGAGTCAGTTCGTTTCCGTATGCTGGCTTTGGTAGTAGTAGCCTACATGTGAATGCCAGTAAAAACGATATTTCAGCCAATCAGTTCAACAATTACCTCAGCGCCGACCCCGACGGCATTTTGTTTCGGGCTTTTGCTGCTAACGTAAAAATCGGCTGGCAATTTGACTATTCTTTGCCTTTGCCCAAAACCGATGGCAAGAAAATTGCGGTAGCTCTCAATGTAGGGTACAGCCTTCCGATTAGTACTCGTTGGGCACAGCGCAACGGCCAGCCTTTAGAAAACGTCCCCGATGTGAATGTGGGTGGCTTTTACAGTAAGTTTATGATTGGACTATAACGCTAACAAAAGAATAGGTTGGAGAAATGAATGGTTCAAAAAATCAAAAATATGTTCAGTTACCAAGAATCCTACGTCACAGCCAACCATTTTACGGCTTTTTGAGTCTATTAGTTAGAAGCATTTATCGGCTCAATCTACACATTTGTATGCACTTCTAACAAGAACATGATGCACAATAATGTAAAAATTTGTATTTTTAGATGCTAAACAGGTGTGAAGTATTTTGCGGGTGGAGACTATGAAAAAATATTTTATTGCTTTTTTGCTATTTTGGTTCTCAGGTTCTGCCACGTGGGCCTCACATATTTTTGGAGGTGACTTTGAAATGACCTTTATGAGCGTAGGGCGTTACAACCTACGTCTCAATTTGTTTATTGACGACATCGGTGCCTCGCAAGGAGCCAAAGACCGCCTGAAAGACTACGTGACAGTAAGTATTTTCCGAAAAAGGGACAATGTCCGGATGGAAAGTTTTCGTCTGTATCCTGAGCCACAGACTTTCATAACGTATTCTAACTCAGCATGTGCCCCTTCTAACACGGTTCGGACGGCTAAGTATAGCTTTAGCTCCGAAGTTGCCCTCAACCCCAGTACTTACACCGACCAAGGCGGCTATTATGTGGCTTGGCAAGACTGCTGCCGCAATTATGTGACAGTCAACATTGTAAGTTCTACCAGTAGCTCTACGGGGATGACTTTTTATCTTGAATTTCCGGCTCTGAAAGACGCCCAAGGCAATTCGTTTACCAATTCGTCGCCAGTATTTAGTTTTCCAAATGGAGAGTTGATTTGTGCTAATACCCCTTTTTCGTTCTCGTTTAGTGCTTCTGACGCCGACGGCGACCGCCTCGAATACGCCTTGGTTACTCCTTACACCAGCAGTTCTGGCAGCCAGGCAGTGAAAGACACGCCCCCTTCGGCCAAACCTACGGGCAGTGCAGAGTATCCTTATGTGCGATGGCAATCAGGATATGACCTCACCAATGTGATTCCAGGGAATCCTCCCCTTCGTATTGACCCCAACACAGGTGATTTGACCGTAAATGCCAGCCAAGTAGGTAATGTGTTTGCTTTGGCTGTAGAAGTTCGAGAATACCGTAATGGTCAATTGCTTGGCCTCACACGTCGAGACTATCAGTTTACAGTCATTGCATGTGCCCCCCCTCCACCCAAGCCCGATATTTACAAACAAGGGACGCCTGCGGCGAAACGTTCGACCACCAAGACCATCAACGTTTGCCAAGAAGGATACACCATTTTAGAGACACAATACGACCCTGCCTACAACTATCAATGGCAAAGAGACGGTAAAAACATTGCTAATTCTAACCAAAATACCATTAAAGTATCGGATGGAGGGATTTATACAGTAGTGATTAGCAACAATCAGCAGTGTAGCAAAGACAGCCCATCCGACGAAATTACGGTGAATGTATTGCCCGGCGACAAAGTTGACGTGACGTCTAGTGTACCGTTTCCGACTTGTGCCGATAAAGTAGTGACCTTAGATGTAACCAACCTGTCGCATCTTTCTTACCAATGGTTCAAAAATGGAGATTCGCTTCGAGGCGAAACCAAAACTAAACTTATTGTAAAAGATAGTGGGAAATACAAAGCTGTAGCTATTAGTAAAAAAGACAGTTGTATCTACGAACCAGAGAAAGACGTTATCATTAACCAATTGCCCGAATCGGTAATTACGAACGCAAAAGGACTAACCACCATTTGTGATAACGACACGCTTCCGCTCAAAGGAAGTACAGGTACTGGCTATGTGTATGAGTGGCGACGCAACGGTGTGGCTATTCCACAAGCAACGTCATCTACCTTTACGCCCAAGCAATCGGGTGACTATTCGCTCTACATTACGGATGACAACAAGTGTACAAAGCTATCTTCGACCCTCAAAATCAACGTCAACCCCACACCTGTAGTGGCTTTAGATAGTATAAAACCGTTTTGTGGCTCTCAGACAGCCCGCATTACGCTCAACGGAACGCCTCTTGGGGGTAAATACACGGGGCAGGGTATTGTGAATGCCACTCAATTTGACCCAGTGATTGCAGGATTTGGGCGACACCAAATTACGTA
This sequence comes from Spirosomataceae bacterium, assembly GCA_046329195.1. Classification (GTDB taxonomy): domain Bacteria; phylum Bacteroidota; class Bacteroidia; order Cytophagales; family Spirosomataceae; genus JAXLVB01. The sequence goes on from JAXLVB010000003.1 coordinate 723,244, forward strand.
TGCTGTCACTAACTCGTTTCAGTGTACTGCCAAGGTAGCTCGCTGGATTGCGGTTGACCCTGCTCCACGGGTAAGCTTGGGGGGTGATTTAACCATTACCCGTGGCGACACCGTCACCTTAAACCCACAAGTGGCTACAGGGGCCAATGCTACCTACCAATGGTCGCCTCCGGGTGGGCTAAGTAGTGCGATTGTGAAAAACCCAATAGCTTCGCCCCTCAATACCACCACGTATTTTCTGCAAGCTACTCTTCCAAACGGCTGCATTGCCAAAGACGACATCATCATTAATGTGCTTCCTTCTCTGAGCATCCCTACGGGCATTACCCCTAACGGCGACGGCGTTAACGACCGATGGGAAATAGACGGAATTATCGAAATGCCTAACTGTGAGGTCGAAATCTTCAACCGCTGGGGCGAAAAAATATTTGGTTCCATAGGGTACAATACGCCCTTTGATGGCACCGTTAATGGTCAGAACCTCCCTGTTGCTACGTACTACTACATCATAAAGCCAAATAACGGCGGTAGCACTCGCAAAGGGTATTTGACGATTATCCGCTAACATGCCACTTAGTTGTTGGCGTGCCATCCTATTCAACATTACTTTGCTTCGGTTGCTTTGTATTTCGTATCAACTACTTCTTTTGTCATGCCTCTTGAGCATGATGGGATTCTCTTCTGTTTTTGCTCAAAAAGCCACCAAGTTGCCAAGCGGTATTAATTCAACTGCCGAAGAGTTAGCACCCGTGTTTTCGCACGGGGGCGATACGTTATTTTTTGTCCGAAACCAGCATCCCGAAAATATTGGTAATCAAGATATTTGGTTTAGTATTCGGTCAAAAGATGGTAGTTGGACAAAAGCCAAGAACATAGGAAGGCCGCTTAACAACGAATCTGAAAATGCCGTTTGTGGCATCAGTCCTGATGGAAAAACGCTGTATTTGAGTAATATTTATCGAGGCAAAAAGATGCTTCCGGGGCTATCTACGTCGGTTTTTGAGCAAAAGCATGGCTGGGAAATGCCCCGTAAAGTTCCTATTGATTTGCAACTTAGCGATGGTTACATCGGGTTTTCGTTTCCTGCCGCTACCGATAGCATCTTGCTGATTTCGATGGATAATGGCGGTAACGAAGACCTGTTTTTTAGTCGAAAAAATCATTACGGCGAATGGGAAGAACCCATTTCGCTCGGAGAGGCTATCAATACAGATAGTACCGAATTTGCTCCATTTTTGACATCCGATGGGGTCACACTCTACTTTGCGAGCACAGGACACGGCGGGCGAGGCAGCAGCGATATCTTCAAAAGTACTCGGCTGGACAGTACATGGCAACACTGGTCTGTGCCTCAAAACTTAGGAAAAAACGTCAATTCAAGTGGTTTTGAGGCATACTGGGTAATTCACCCGATCGACAGTACGGCTTATTTTGTGCATAATCCAACTGGTGAAAGTACTAGCGATATATGGCAAATTAAGCTGAAAGACGTAGAGGATACGCTACAAGTAGAAACTAAGCCGGCGGTGGCTCTTATGCCGCCCTCTAACACCGAACTACGACCTTTACCACCTTTTATGGAACGACTAGCGGGTATTGTCTTGTTCGACTACAAGTCGGCTATGCTTAGTGACACCGCCCAACGCATTGTCACTCAAATGTTGGAGCAGGTCATCAATTTGCCCAAAGCGCAATTTGTAGTCACGGGCTACGCCGATGCAGTGGGCGAAAGTAACCCCAATTTAAAGCTATCCGAACAAAGAGCTATTGCTATTAAAAACTATCTGATGAGCCAAGGTGTCCCAGCCAGCCGAATCACCACACAGGCCCAAGGCGAAACCTATGCTTCGAACGAACAAGCCCCTGATAGCATCCGAAAACAAGAGCGTCGAGTCGAAATTGTAGTACGGGAGTTTCGATAAACCGTGCCTTTTTCGTGCTGAACAACGGCTTCTTCAAACATCATTTTGAACTTTGTAAGCGTTTTCAAAGTTAGAACCATTGGTAGGGTGTATTTCATACTCCTTACACAAACTCCATTTACAAGAGTACACCAGTACGACCTTACTCATGACTTCACAAACGTTTCGCCTCGAAGACACCCACCAGTTCTCGAAGCTCTTTTTAGATTTCATTAACAAACGTCCCGAACTTCAACCTTATTTTAGTAATTATCCTGATTTACAAGGTTTTACCCAACAACTACAAGTAAAATCATTTGACATAACCAAGCGTAAGGTCTTAGTTGACACCCTTCAGCAACAGTACGCCAACACTCCGAATCCTCCTGATTTTAGTATCCTACTCGACGAAAAAACCTTTACCGTCACCACTGGGCACCAACTCAACTTGTTTACAGGGCCACTGTATGTGATTTATAAGTTGGTCACCGCTATCAATCTGGCAAAGCAACTCAAAGCAGCGTATCCTGACTACAACTTTGTACCTGTACATTGGCTTGCCACCGAAGACCATGATTTTCAGGAAATTAATCATTTCTCACTCTTTGGTAAAACCTATGAATGGACAACTGAGCAAAAAGGAGCTGTAGGTCGTTTCCAACTTGATGATTTCGGAACCTTCTTGAATGAACTTCCAGAAAAACCAGCCGTTTTTATGGAGGCTTACACACAACAAGCTACCCTTGCTGGTGCTGCCCGAGCGTATGTACACCAGCTTTTTGGTCATGAAGGCTTGATTTGCTTAGATGGCGACGCTCGTGGGCTCAAAGCACTGTTTGCTCCTGTTATCAAGGACGAATTACTGCATCAAACCGCCTTCGATTTAGTCAATCAACAGTCAACACGGTTAGAATCAATTGGGTACAAGACTCAGGTTTCGCCACGAGAAATCAACTTGTTTTATCTCTGCGATGGCTTCAGAGAGCGCCTTATCAAAGAAGACGGCGTGTTCAAATCTCTTCATTCTGATTACGTTTTTTCAGAAAATGAAATCATTCAACTTGTTGATAATGAACCAGAAAGCTTTTCACCCAATGTAATTTTGAGAGGGTTATATCAAGAAAGCATCTTACCTAATATTGCCTACATAGGTGGCCCTGCCGAAGTAGCGTATTGGTTACAGTTAAAGCCTATTTTTGACTACCACGGCGTTCCTTTCCCCATTATAATGCCTCGGAATTTTGCCTTGTACATCAATGCAGCTTCGTCGAAACGTATGGACAAATTGGGGGTAAATATTCGTGATTTATTTGCTGACGAAGTCAGTCTTCGCAAAAGTTTTGTAGAGCGCAACGCCACCAATTCTCTCAGCTTGGAGGCAGAATGTTCGCAACTCGATCAATTGTTCCAACAAGTCTTAGGAAAGGCCATCAAGGTGGACAAAACGCTTGAGGCTGTTGTCAATGGCGAAAAGCAAAAAATGTTGAACGCTTTAGAAAACTTAGAAAAGCGTCTCAAAAAAGCCGAAGAACGCAATCAGGAAACTGAAGTAAATCAGCTACTGGCACTCAAACAAAAGCTTTTCCCTGGCGGAGGACTCCAAGAACGTTCGGATAATTTTCTAAATTTTTATCTGAACAATCCTGACTTCTTAACACAGCTTTTAACGACCTTCGATGCCCTTGATTTTTCGTTTTATGTATTGACAGAGTGATGATTTCTTACATAAACTGAAACTTCAGATACGTTTGACCCAACAGGATAAATTTCTGAAAATCAGGCACTCGTATGCGCTCTTTCAAGATTCGAGAAGCAGGGACACCTTTGATTTTGTCGAATAAGCGTAAGTAATAACAATACGCCAAATATACCCCCATACGGGCTCCTTTGGGGAGGCGAATAATGCCCTCGTAGGCAGCGTCGAAGTCGGCTTGGATGTCGGCTTCGATTTGTTTTTTTACATCTTTAGTAAAGGCCTCGAAGTTGACACCCGGAAAATACACCCGTCCTCGTTCTTCAAAGTCACTTTTGACATCACGCAAGAAATTTACTTTTTGGAAGGCTGCCCCTAAGCGGCGTGCCGGCTCTTTGAGTTGTTGATACTGGGTGTCGTTGCCTTCACAGAAAATCCGCAGACACATCAGCCCCACCACTTCGGCTGAGCCATAAATATATTCCTCGTATCCCGACTGATTATAGTCTGTTTTGCTCAAGTCCATTTCCATACTATGCAAAAAAGCCTCAATAAGGTCATGCTCGATGTGGTATTGATTCACTACCAACTGAAACGAATGAAGTACAGGATTTAGGCTGATTTTCTCGGAAATAGCTTGATAGGTATCCGCTTTGAAGCGACTGAGCAACTCTTCTTTGTTGGCATTGTGAAACGTATCTACTATCTCGTCGGCGTACCGCACAAAACCATATACCGCAAAAATCGGATAGTGATATTTTTTGGCTAATGTTTTGATTCCCAGCGTAAAAGAAGTGCTGTAGTGTTCAGTGATGAGCTTGCTGCACTCAAAGGTAGTTCTGGTGAATAAGTCCATTTTTATGGGTTTTAGGAGGTAGTTTTTGGTAGATTCGCTTCGTTGTGGTTAAATCCTATTGGTTTATTTCTTTTTCTACTTCGCCCGCTACCACTAAGCCCGAAATCAGCGAAGGCGGCACACCCGGCCCTGGCACCGTTAATTGACCAGTGTAGTACAAATTAGCAACTTTTTTGTTTTTTAGACTAGGCTTCAAAAGCGCCGTTTGCATCAGCGTATTAGCCAAGCCATACGCATTACCTTTGAACGCATGGTAGTCGGCTTTGAAATCGTGGTGCGCATAGCTTCGCTTATACACCACATGCGAGCGGATGTCGTGCCCTACATAACGTTCCAAACGCTCCATAATCAGATGATAGTAACGCTCACGAGTGGCTTCATCGTCGGTCAAATCAGGGGCTACGGGTATCAACAAAAACAAGTTTTCACAGCCTTCTGGAGCAATACTCGGGTCTGTTTTGGAGGGCGCCGACGCATAAAACAAGGGCTTAGTTGGCCACTTAGGTTCGGTATAGATTTCGTGCGAATGAAGGCTAAAATCTTCGTCAAAAAACAAATTATGATGAATCAGCTTATCTACTCGCCGATTGACTCCCAAATAAAATAACAACGACGACGGTGCCATCACTCGCTTATCCCAGTAGTCGTCTGAGTAGTTTCGATACGCTGGGTCAAGCAAGTTGGTTTCAACGTGGTGGTAGTCTGCACTGGCCACAATGGCATCAGCCTCAAACCGGTCTGTTTGAGTAAGTACCTGTTTTACTGTTCCTTTTTGTACGTCGAGTCGTTGCACGTGCTGGTTATACGCAATCTTTACCCCTTTCTCTTCGGCCAGTGCTACCATCGCTTTCACAATCTCGTGCATCCCCTGCATGGGGTACCAAGTGCCCATCTGAATCTCGGCATAGTTCATCAGGCTATACATGGCGGGGGTATTTTGCGAGATAGCCCCCAAAAACAAAATGGGGAATTCCATGAGTTTCAGTAGTTTGTCATTTTTGAAAAACTTCCGAACGTGCGTGTGAAACGACTGAAACACATCTAGCCGAACGACATCTATCAATAGTTTGAGGCTTAAAAACTCCGAAACCCGGCGGCTAGGCTTCCAAACAAAATTATGAATACCAACGTCGTATTTATAGGCAGCTTGGCTCAAAAACTCCCGAAAACGAGGCGTAACACCCACTTCCATTTGTTCAAACAGCTCTTCCAGGCGCTCAATGCTGGCAGGCAGTTGGATGGTTTCGTTCCCTTCAAAAATAACGGCATACGAAGGATCTAGACGCACCAGCTGGTAATAATCAGAAGGTTTCTTGCCAAATTGTGCAAAATAATGCTCAAATACATCGGGCATCCAATACCAACTTGGCCCCATATCAAACCGAAATCCCTCCGCCTCAAACACCCGAGCTCGTCCTCCTGGTGTGCTGTTTTTTTCGAGAATAGTTACGTCGAATCCTTTGTCGGCCAAGGCCGTAGCCGCTGCCAAACCTGAAAATCCCGAACCAATCACAATGATTTTTTTTGCTGCCATATCCCCAAAGATACATTTATTCTGAATAAGTAGTCATGGGTCGCTTGTTATCTGTGGTTGTTCATCGTAATTATTTACGAATCAAAAAATTGAAAACAATCTAACGCTTTCCAAGCTACGTTTCAATTGATAGTTATCTACTTGCTACAACTAAGAATTCGCATGGAGGGTTTGCTTGTTGTGGTTTTTATCGTTGTAGCGATACCCCCTCTTGACTCAACCTATTGCTTGAGTACTTAACCAGTCTTCTTTGCAAAATGTTTTTTTGAAAGTACTACCAACAAAAAAGCCGAGGAACTCTCCTCGACCCTTTGCAACCTTCTTCTGTTAACCAAAAAACTAATTGTTTGTATGATGAATTTTCGATTGGATGCCTTCTGTGAGAGGGATGACTTGCCTAAAGCTATGCCGTACATAACTTCAATTTAAAAACACACAAACTGCTCAAAATGTTTAGGAATTAATTCAAATGCGCATACATCACTAGCTTGTCTTTAAGCTCTTTGCGGGCAATGTGAATGCGATTTTTGACCGTTCCGATTGGGATGTTGAGTTTTTGAGCAATTTCATGATATTTAAAACCTCTATAATACATCATGAACGGGGCACGATATACCTCTTCTAAAGAACTAAGGGCTTTGTTGATATCTTCGAGTGCAAAAGCCGAAAATGCTAAGTTATCGGTGCTACTCTCTAACGAATTGATGTAGTGCAGATTATCCGAATTATCAATGAAGGTATTCTTCCGAATCATACGTTGATAATTGGTAATAAAGGTATTTTTCATAATCGTGTACAACCAAGCTTTTAGGTTAGTGCCATCTGAGTACTTGTCACGATTGGTAAATGCCTTCAAAAGGGTGTCCTGTAATAAGTCGTTGGCATCTTCAGAGTCTTTGGTAAGACGCATGGCAAAAGGCTTCAACGATTTTGACATTTTAGCAATACTATATGTGAATTCAACAGCAGTCATAAGTAAAAAAGGTTTTTAGTTTTTGTTTAACAAACATAGTTATTAATTAAACAAACTTCCAAATATTTTTTTAAGATTTTTCAAAAAAAGTTAAACAAACTTTGTGGCTTAATGCACAATACCTCTAAAAGTGGTCATAAACACAGGAAATAATGCTATTCTGTTAAACATATTTACATATCCCTGTTTTTAGTTTGTTTAACTTTTATTCAACGTATATTCATTTTTTATTTTACAAAAATAGGCTTTTTGCAATAGTGTTGCACAAAACACTTACCTTTGTGTATGGTTTTAGAATGTGTCTTATTTACGAAGTCAATGAACATTCGGTTTTTGTTGAATTCCTTACGGTTTGTGTGGGTGAGTGGGTTAGTTTGTCTGTCGGGTATTAGTTATGCTCAACAGCCTACTTGTAACTGCCAAGTAGTAGGCCGCATCAGCGACCACGACAGCAAGCAAGTGGTTGTAGGGGCAGCAGTGTATATCAAGGAGTTAAACAAGGTCGCTACTTCGGATTCAACGGGGCGATACGTGCTACGCAACCTTTGCCAAGGCCGGTACACGCTTATTTGTACGTTGCTTGGCTTTAAAGAAAAACGGATTCAGCTTGACATCAACCACTCACAAGAAAGTCAAGACATCCATCTCGAAGACGATGACGTCCATTTGCAAGATGTAGTGATTTCGGCCCAAAAGATAGAATCGCCAACCCAAGCCAGGGCGAGTCTTTCGGGAGAACAGTTGAACCAGACTCGTGGGCAAACATTGGGCGAAGCCCTCAAAAGTATCGCAGGCGTGACGTCGTTGCAGACGGGAAGTACCATCTCGAAGCCCATTATTCATGGGATGCACTCGAATCGGGTACTTATTCTGAACAACGGCGTGCGCCAAGAAGGGCAACAATGGGGCGCCGAACATGCGCCAGAGATTGACCCCTTTGTGGCGCAAAAAATTACGGTTCTCAAAGGCGCTGCTGGGGTGCGCTATGGTTCCGATGCCATCGGTGGCGTGATTTTGGTAGAACCTTCTGCTTTGCCTGATACGGCGGAGCTTTCGGGCGAGGTCAATTTGGTGGGCTTCTCCAACGGTCGGCAAGGAGTCATAGCTAGTACACTGCAAGGTGGGGTTGGCCGGTGGAAGGGATTTGGCTGGCGAGCACAAGGTACCTACAAGCGAGGTGGCGACGTTCGCACTGCCACCTATAACCTACTCAACACGGGCGTAGAAGAAGCCAATTTTTCGTTGACGGCGGGCTATCGTAAGCCTCGTTGGGGTACCGAACTGTACCTGAGTGAGTTTAGTAGCAACATCGGGATTTTTGCCGGCTCACACATTGGTAATACTACCGACCTCCAACTGGCCATACAGCGTGGTACGCCGTTGCCAGAATACACCCCCGCATCGCCCAGCTACACCCTCGACCGTCCGTATCAGGATGTTAGTCATAATTTATTGAAAATCAACTCATTTTGGAGGCCTTCGGCAGGACAAAAACTGACGCTCACGCTTTCGAGACAATATAATTATCGGGCCGAATATGACATTACTCGACGAAATGTAGGTTACAGTCAGCGATTTCAATTGATTACGCTATTGAGCGAATTGGTATGGGAGCATAAGCCCATCGCCCAAAACCTCCGAGGGATGATTGGGCTAACGGGTCATTACCAACAAAACATCTCGACAGGTGACCTGCGTCAGCCCGTCGTGAAAACCGTGTTTATTCCGAACTACGAAAGCAGCAATGGCGGGGTGTTTGTGATAGAACGCTGGGCGAAAGAACGCTGGGAAGTAGAGGCTGGAATGCGCTTAGACCTGCGCAATTATACGGTATTCCAGAAAGATGTGGCCTTGGTGGCGGATACCAAAGTAAACGTGTTGAAGCAACATTATCAGAACGTTTCGGGAACGCTGGGGTTACTCTATGAGCTTTCGGATCATCTAACCCTACGGGCTCAAGCGGCCTCAGCGTGGCGAGCCCCTACCATCAACGAGCTATATGCTGATGGGGTACATCACGGAGCTGCTGCCTACGAGCAAGGCGACCCTACATTGCAACCCGAAAAGGCGTATAATCTATCGGTGACAGCCGAGTACAGCACGACTCATGTAGCTGCTGAACTGCATATTTATCAAAATCATGTCAACAATTACATCTATTTACAGCCGCAAGACTCGCTGAAACTGACCGTACGAGGGGCGTTTCCGTCGTACAAGTACCGACAGGTAGATGCGGTATTCAGGGGGTTTGATGCTTCGCTGACTTGGGCGTTGTTGCCGTCGCTGGGGCTTACCAGCAAGTACGCCTTCTTGTACGTGCGTGATGTCCGAAACAATGCGTATTTAGTCGGAATCCCTGCCAATCGCTTGGAAAACAGCTTGAAATATGCGTTTAAAAAACGAGGGACCTTTGTAAGCGTGGGGCATTTATTGGTGGCTCAACAAACCCGAGTAGAACCCAACAGCGATTTTGCTCCGCCTCCGCCGGGTTATAACCTGTGGAATGTGCAGGCCGGAACGACGTTGGCGTTAGGTAAAAAATCATTGCAAGTAGGCTTGAGTATCACTAACTTGCTAAATATTTCGTATCGGGAGTACCTCAACCGCTTCCGCTATTTTTCAGACGACATGGGGCGGAATGTATCGCTGAGGGTAAAATGGGAGTTTTAGAAAAACATATCATTTTTTCTTTTTCGATAACTCTTAGAATCAAAAAGGTTATTAGAATCATTCTTTAAATGTACTCTGATTTTGCTACCAAATAAAATCCAAAAAACTCTTGTTTTTATTAAAAAAACTGTATTTTTACTCTATTATTCAAGCAAAAAATCTCTTCCCACCTTTTTTCTATAATCGTCTGTCTTTCGGTAGTTTATCACGTTGCACTAACCTTTTAAAAACCATGAAAACACTTATTTCTTGGGTTGTGCTATGCCTTGTGGCTTATGATGGTTTTAGCCAAAATCAATTAGTACGGAGCCGAATAGAGATAAGCTATTCGTATCGAATTACTACCACTGAGCGTAAAGAAGGTCTTCAGCACATTACTACCATACAAAATACCCATCAACTTAATGGGGCTTGCGAAAGCGAGTGGATAGATTCAGATTTTCAGATTGATTTGGACAAAACTGGGGGTATTTTGCAGGGCAATGGCAAAGCCAGTTTAAAAGAAGATCGTACAGAAACCAATGAATGTGAAACCAAACTATCTAATTATCAAGCAGAAACGCAGTTGGATTTAGCAGCAACCAAGTTTTCCTTTTTATACAGCAAAACGCCTCAAACCGAGAACTCTTCTTTTCAGTTTTTTCCCTTATGGAAAAGCCCATCGGGGGCGGGGCAAGATGTAACTACATGTACGGGCAAGTGTCAAAGTTGTCAAGGCAATACTTATACGCTGCCACGAGAAGTCATTGAGGGATTAGCAGTAGCAGCAGGAATGGCCGATAATTATATGATTCAAAAAGGCGATGCCATCAATACTTTATTGGCTGCCGGGGGCGATGCTATCAGATTAATGACTGGTAGTATCGTAAAGACAGGGCGTTCATTTCAGATTAGCCAACAAGTTTCGTTTACCGAACATCCCTCTCCTAACAAAACCGTCGAGCACCAGCGAAGTGTCAGCATCAGTATTCGTCCTGATGATGCCCCCCTTTTTGAGGCCTGGATAGAGCCAGTAACCAGGCTGACTAATTACGAACAGTTTGTGCCACTGGGTCCTGCTATTGCGCAGGGAACCATTACCCCTTCTCAATCTTTGGCAGCCAATGGCAATACCTATGGAAACAGCGTAGTTTTTGAGATCAAAGTAATCAATAAAAAAGCGAACGTTCCATACAATAGCAAGCATCAAGTAACGTGGTCATTGGTAGATGTAAGTCGGTATCCGGGTTGGTGTAATAATTTTCCACCCAAAGGACAGGAAGATACCAAACCAGATTTGCAGTTTATACCTGAACTTAATAGCAATTTTCAACAACTGACTGAAGACCGAGCCGTAAGTAATATGACACTGAGTCCTCACTTCATAGTAGTGACCAGTTTTGACTATGCCGCTTGGGGTAAACTTCAGGCTGAAGTCAAGTTAGAAGACGGTACCATGCTTACAGCAAAGTACAAACCCACCGATAGAGCAGCGGTGCTGATTCCGAAAGACGATGACGAAAACAAAATTGCTGATTATTGGGAACAACAAATAGGAGTAACGGGTAAAGATGCCACGTGGGACGAAGACCCTTTCCCCAAAAATCAGCGCAGAGATGGTGATGGTTATACGTTATTTGAAGAATATAGGGGTTTCAAAGCACTAAATCATACCTTAAAAAACGCCACCAACATCCAACAAACCTACCAACACTTTCGTTCGGATCCTCAGCATAAAGACATTTTTATTTATGACGAAGACGGGTTGTTTACAAGCTATTATGCTCAACATAATCCCGCTTCACTTAACTGGCATTTAATAGCACCCAACCAGATGGTTTTTACACGTCAAGGACTTGACCCCGAAAACCGTTGGGTTAATTTTCACACTACATCTTATCATTATGCCAAGCAATATGCTATGCACTTAGTCAAAAGGAGTATCGCACCGGCTGGTGGTGGTATTGTGGGGCAAGCTTTTAGCAACCCTGAAATCAAAACTTACGACGAAAACGAAGCTGCCAATGCCGTTATGGGCGGCTATTTGCTCAGTACCGAACAAAATGGACAACCGATTCGGACATCGGCTTGCCCACCTGACGAAGGTTTTAATAAACCGCTCAAGTGTTTTTATATTGTTGAACTATACCAAGGTACGATTGAGCGTCTATGCAATCAACTCAAGCCCTCTGTTCGGCAGGCTGTTTTTCAGAAAATGATGTTTTCAACCGTTATTCATGAAGTAGGGCATGGTCTGGGGATTACCCACCACCGCAAAGGAGGCGTAGAAGACGGGGCTGAAACAGTTCGGGGTGTATTAGATTGTGCCATGCGATATACAAGTGATTTAGAAAACCAGCGGCCTGGCTCGCTTTATCGGTGGCAACTTCGGTATTGCCAGCATGGAGAAACGTTTCAGGAAGTTGTAGATTCATCTGCCTCTACCACTAATCCAAACGCCCCACCCCAAGCAATACAGTGGGTTACTTTTCCCGCACATGATTGTTTCAAGCAAATTGATGTAAAGTCTGACCTTTAGCGTTAGCTTTATATCCATTCAAGGAACAAAGCTCAGAGTCAAACCTTAACTTTCTACCCAAGCTCACAAAACGCCACAGCCAGTTGGGCGGCTAATTGGGCATTGTTCAACACCAATTGAATATTTGACTCCAAGCTGCTTCCGCCTGTGATGTCTTTGATTTTGGCTAACAAAAAAGGCGTACTTTCTTTACCCTTAATGCCTTGTTGTTCTGCTTCTTGCAAGGCGTTTTCGATAGCATGACGAATGGTCTCATGATCCATTTCGTAGGCCGCCGGAATCGGATTGGCAATGACTACGCCTCCTTGAAGACCCATTTGCCATTTCACCTGCAAGGCTTTTGCCAAGACTTGTACGTCGTCGAGGCGGTAGTCCACCCCAAAGCCTGATTGGCGAGTGTAGAAAGCTGGCAGTTCGTCGGTTTGGTAGCCAATGACAGGCACGCCTTTGGTTTCGAGGTATTCGAGGGTGAGCCCTAAATCTAAAATGGACTTAGCACCTGCACACACTACGGCTACGTTGGTGTGGGCGAGTTCGTCTAAATCTGCCGAAATATCAAAAGTTTCTTGTGCACCACGGTGTACGCCTCCAATGCCGCCTGTGGCAAACACTCGAATACCTGCCAAGTCGGCCAGAATCATGGTGGCGGCCACCGTAGTTGCCCCGTTGAGTCGCTGTGCCACCACAAAAGGCAAATCTCGCCGACTGACTTTGAGCACGTTGGGCGTAGAGGCTACGATTTCCAATTCTTCTGCTGTCAAGCCAATTGTAGGCACTCCTTCAATAATCGCAATGGTGGCAGGGGTGGCGCCGTGGTCTCGTACCGTCTGCTCTACTCGCCGAGCCGTTTCTACGTTTTGGGGGTAGGGCATTCCATGTGAGATGATGGTGGACTCTAAAGCCACTACGGGCTTGCCAGCGACTAAGGCCGCCTGTACTTCGGGATGGAGGTGGAGCATGGTGTGTGTTACAAGGTTAAAAGCTACTTACCGTAATAAAAAATTTGGCGCTCGTTGATGTGAGCCACTATTTCTTCTACTGTGTTAAATAGCTCTGGCGGTATGATGAGGTCAATGTTTTCGGGTTGTGGTACTAATCGTTTTTGAGTGGCATAATAAAGCACCACGTATTTTTCTTTGAGGTACTTACCAAAGTCTTGACTCTCAAAGAAGCCATAAACCAACTGGGTTTGGTGATGAATAAGCAGTTGCTTGATGAAGTCTTCTGTGCTGTCACTTTCCAGATGTGCCTGCATCCAAGCCTCTACTTGCTCTTTTGTATTTGCCATAGCCCCACTCCATATTTTAATAACCAATTCATCTTTGTAAGACTCTGTATCACCGTTCTGTTGGTTGTATTGTTGTATTAAGGCAAGGCTATTAGTTGGTTTTTTGTTGAGGATATAGAGCAACCAAGCTAGATTATGGAGTGCGTTCACATCCCCTTTCTCAATGGCTTGTAGATAATAGTGTTCGGCTTGGTCCGTTTTCCCTTGATTATCATACAACACGGCGATATTATTGAGTGCGTTCACATTCCCTTTTTCAATGGCTTGTAGATAATAGTGTTCGGCTTGGTCCGTTTTCCCTTGATTATCATACAATAGGGCGATATTATTGAGTGCGTTCACATTCCCTTTTTCAATGGCTTGTAGATAATAGTGTTCGGCTTGGTCTGCTTTGCCTTGATTTGCGTATAAAAAAGCTAAATTATATAATCCGGCATTATGTCCTTTATCAATAGCTTGTAAATAATACTGCTCGGCTAAGTCTGCTTTGCCCTCATTATCATATAGTATAGCCAAATTATTCAGTGCTCTTACATTTCCTTTCTTAATGGTTTGTAGATAATACTGTTCGGCTAAATCTGCTTTACTTTGATAATCATATAGCAAAGCCAAATTAAACAGCGCACCAACATGTCCTTTCTCAATAGCTTGTAAATAGTAAGTTTCAGCTTTTCCGAAGTCATTTTTTATTGTATAGACATAGCCAATACAGAAACTCTTCCACCCTTCTTTCTCTTGCTCAATCTCCTCTGCTTTTTCTAAGGCTTTTTTCCAATTTTTTTGATCTAAAAATTTCCCTATGTCGTTCGTGATTTCAGAAAATTTAGGCGGTAGTTGTAGGTAATATTGTGAATCCATTTCCCCCATTTGCCGAGTGAGTTCTATCATTTCGTCTCGTTCTTCTACTGTAATGGCCTTTAGCTGTGCAAACGCTTTGGTACGTACTAAAGCAAGGTCAAAAGATAGCGTTCTGGCTCGCAAGGTATCTAAATGATGTTGGGTTAGTTGCTGGAGGTCGTGAGCGTCGTACCAGGTTTCTAAAAAGATACTTAGCCATTTGGCACGGCGTTTTTGTGAGGGGTTACCCTGCGTTACGATAAACCACATATTAAAAAAACGCTCGGCTATGCGGTAAAGTTTATTTCGGTTGTTGGTATCAAGAGTTTCGATCAAGCCTTTTTGATGCAACTGCTTCAAATGAGCAGACATCAGCTTGCTCTCTATTTTACAGGCTTCTGCTAATTGCTTGGTGCTACAGGCCTCCCAAAAAAAAGCCATTTGGGCCAGTATTTTACGGTGAGCAGAAGGTAGGGTATTGAGGCGTTCTTGATAGAGAGGGGTGGTTTCGTCCATGATTTTCCGGAGGTAATCATAGCCTTGTAGATCTGTGTGGAGGATCAGAATGCGAATAAAAAACTGTAAGGTACGAGGTAGTCCGTCGGTAAGGATACGGATAGCTTCGAGTTTGCCCGGGTGTTGCGCTACAAAGACTTCGAGTTGGGGTAAGTTCAATACCTCACTCCAATGGTTGAGCAGCGCCTCTATTTCTGGGCGGCTGAGGGCTTCTAACCGAAATATTCGAAAAAATTCATAGAAAGGTTTATCGTACCGCCAAAAATGCTCATTCATGCGGGTGCTTCCACCTATGATTTTGAGGTCGTTGTAGTTGAGTAAGGTCTCTCGGAGTAGGTGAGCATCTTCGTCGAAATTCTCTAAAATACGGTCAAAATTATCTAACAAAATCACTGCCTTTTTGCCTACTTGCTGCAAAATAGCGTGAATTTGGGCATAGAGCTGGCGAGTATAGTCGTGTTCATTGGCACAAGCTTCAAAGTCTATCTCGGGGGTAGTGAGTTGTAGCTTTTCAGTGATTTCTTTAAGTACTTCTTCCCACAAATCAAACAGTCGATGTACGTTGGCTTGTTCTTCGGGAAGGTTAATGGCAATGTATTTCTCTCGAAGCGTTTCGTTGGTGTCAATTTCTACCTCAATCCGCCTCAACAATGATGATTTACCACTGCCACGTCGCCCCAATAACAGCTCGTGCTGCACAGGGTCTTGGGAGTGTTTACGTACTAAATCGGCTAAAATAGTCTCAAACTCATAGACTCTTACTACAAAATTGTTCCGAACAGAAGCCGGGTCACTATTTGCTGCTTGATATAGATGAAGTTGTTGGATATAGTCAGTTGCCATGATAAACAGGGTGATTGAGAAGCCAATACTGTTTTAGAAATGGGGAGACAAACGCATATACCTGTTTCTCTTTTTCGTGTAGGTATCCGTCGCTGATGATTTGCCGGAGGTGCTTCATATAGTCATCTTGGTAGGAGTACCGAGTGGCAATGTCATACACCTTTTGTATGGGAATCTGTTCGTGGTGTGCTGTGAATTTCAAAATTTCGTTCAGGAAAGGATATTCATTGGGCATGTATTCTCGTAAGCGTCGCTCCCAATCCTCAAAATTGCGATTGGTAGTTACGATGTTATCAAATGCTTGCCGAACCGTGCCTGACGTAATGATAGGATTATTGGCTCGTCGAGCCAGTGCATTGATTTCTTCTAACATCAAGTTGAGGTAATAAGGCAAGTAATCATTGATGGTATCCAAGAGCACAGCTATCAGCTCTTGAGTATATTCCACCGTACAACCGAGAGTTGCTTTTGCGATAAACTCTTCTGCTTCGGGCCTACTCAAGGACCCAATGTGGACAGGGTGTAAGTCGTTGATGATTTTGGGGCGGTCAATTTCTTCGACCACATGGTGTAAACCTACTGAACCAGCTAATACAAGGTTGAAATTTGTGTACTTCTCGTCGTGTCTCCATTCTCGGAGGTTATGTAAAATTTCGATAGCATCTTCTTGTTCTTTTTTTCGTTTAAGTTTTGCAATTACCTCCGGAAACTCATCCAAAAACAAAATGATTTTTACTTCGAGCCCATTGAGTTGGGGCAATAGGTTTCTAATCTCCGCAAGAAAATCTATTTGTTTATCTTTGAATTCAACACCAGTCATTGAGATTTTACCAACGTTGATACTTTCCAAAAACTTTTTTAGATTGTGCTTCACTTGCGAGGCTTTACTTAGGCACTGCACAATCAGCTCATAAAATCGCTTATAGAATTCAGCCTTGCTACTAATGCCTTCGATATTCTGATAGATACAAAAACAATCTTCTGAACAGGTTTCAACCATATTTTTCATAATTGATGACTTACCCATCCGCCGAGGGGCTGCCATCAAGACATAGTTACGCTTGTTGATAACCTCATACCAGATTTCTTCATTGATGTACGAACGCTCAAAATAGTAATTGCCAGTAGCGGCATTTCCTACCGTGGTGCGAGGAGGTATCCAATTTTTCATATACTATAAATTTTTGCACTTTATTTAACAACAAAATTATTGCCAAAAATATTTAACAACAAAATTATTGTTAAATTATTCTTACATATCCTCCAAAATTCTCCTCCTTATGTAACAATTGTCACTGTACAACTCCTGAGATTGGCAGACCTTTGTTGCATCATGTAACGTCTTTAACTCCTCAAGCTCATGAAACCAAACGTAGGCTCACTCGACAAAGCCATCCGCATAGCAGTAGCTATTCTGATTGCAGGCTTGTATTTCACCGACCAGATTTCGGGAACGGTAGCTACCGTATTATTGGCAATTGCTGGTATTTTTATCGTGACGAGTTTTCTAAGTTTTTGCCCACTCTACCTACCGTTTGGTATTTCGACTCGCAAAAAGCAACCCTAAGGTAGGGCCTGCAAGCAAGTCAGCTTATCAAAACGGTGAAGGGAAGCAGCGGTTTTACTCCTTATTTTTTATCATCATGAACGTCGAACAATTAGTCAAAGAACAACAAGGTACCATCGTAGATGTACGAACACCTGAAGAATTTAGAGGTGGACACGTGGCCGGTTCTATCAATATTCCGTTGCAGGAAATTAGCCAGCGGCTCAACGAAATAAAGACTCTGAAAGCTCCGCTTGTGCTGTGCTGTGCATCAGGTAATAGAAGTGGTATGGCCACACAGATACTTAGTAGTCAAGGCATTGAGTGCTATAATGGAGGCTCTTGGCTCACGGTCAATTTTTATCAATCTCAACTCGTCTAACGATGTTACAAGTCATCAAAAACCTCTTGGGCTTAGGCCCTAAAGCAGATTATGCAGCTTTACTTCAGCAAGGAGCCGTCATAGTAGATGTCAGAACCAAAGGCGAATACGCTGGCGGTCATGTCAAGGGTTCGATTAATATTCCGCTTGATGTACTGGGCAGCAACTTGGCTAAGTTCAAAGACAAAAATACGCCTATTATTACGTGTTGTGCCTCTGGAATGCGTAGTGCTTCGGCGGCAAGTTTGTTGAAATCAAAGGGTTACACTCAAGTATATAACGGAGGAGGCTGGATGAGCCTACAACGGAATCTATGATGCGAGCAATGCTTTTTTCTAATTGGCACCTTATGCGGTGGTTACGCTTGGGTATGGGTGCTTACGGGGCCATTCAGGCCATACAGCTACACGATACTCTCACAGGACTGATAGCAGCCTTCTTTTTGTTTCAGGCCATTACCAACACAGGCTGCTGTGGAGCCACAGGATGTTCTAGTACCAACATCCAAGAGCCCGTACAGGAAGTCGAAGAAATCCATTTTGAGGAAGTAACTACGTCTTCAACATTGTAATCGGGGCACAAAGCCCTTTCAATACATGGAACCACATTATTATCAGGTAGATCTAAACTGGGTCGGCGAGCGCAAAGGCGATATGTCGTCGCCAGAGTTGCAAGATACAATACAGGTGGCAACACCTCCCCAGTTTCCCAAAGGGATAGAAGGCGTTTGGTCGCCGGAGCACTTGCTCACGGCGGCGGTCAATAGCTGCTTCATGACTACGTTTCTGGCCATTGCCGAAAACTCGAAATTAGATTTTGTTAGCTTCGACTGCTCCTCTACCGGAAAACTGGAGCAACTCAACGGTAAGTTTTACATGACCGAAATCCTGTTGACTCCGCATTTGGTCATTGCCAAAGAAACCGACAACGAGCGAGCCGAACGGATTTTGCGAAAATCAGAAGCGGCTTGTTTGATTTCTAATTCGATTAAGTCGAAGGTATCACTTGATATACATATTGCTTGCTGATTATCTTTGTCAAAAAATGTTGAGATGAAGCGTTTTCTCTTTTTTCTATTGTTCACGGGCTGGCTTGGTAGCTGTACTCATCGCCAACATGCTGGTCAGACCATTTCGGCACCAGCATTTGCTGAGAAAATAAAACAACTCCCTACAGCGCCTGTGGTGGACGTACGCACACCCGAAGAATTTGCCAAAGGGCACATTCCGAACGCTGTCAATATGGATTGGAATGGGAATGGTTTCCAACAGCAAATCTCGGCGTTAGACAAAACCGCCCCCGTGCTGGTGTATTGCTTGAGTGGCGGGCGTAGTTCTTCGGCCATTAGCAAAATGTATGAGTGGGGTTTTAAAGAGGTGTACGAATTAGACGGAGGTATTATGAAATGGCGTGGTGCCAATCTTCCTGAAATCAACAACGCCCCAAGCCTAACGGCCGGCATGAGTCAAGAGCAATTTGAGAAACTCTTGGTATCCGACAAGTTGGTACTAGTTGATTTTTATGCCGATTGGTGTGGACCTTGCAAGAAAATGAAGCCTTACTTTGAGGCTATTTCGAAGGAGTTGGGCAACAAAGTGGTAGTGGTCCGCATCAATGCCGACGATAATCAAAACCTAACGAAAGCTCTTCAGATTGATGCGTTGCCGGTGGTGTCGCTCTACAAAAACAAATCGCTGGTTTGGACGCATACGGGTTACATGAGCAAAGAAGACATGGTCAATAAACTCAATTGATTCATAATCAAATTGTTAATTAAGAAATTACAACTTTTAGATAGCCTGCTTGCCTTGGTAAGCAGGCTTTTTGTTGCAATACGCTCTGGATTATAGGCCACTTATACAAGAAAAACAAATGCAATAGTGTTGCATTTGTCGAATTCATATTTACTTTTGCAACATCATTGCATTTAAACTAACTTTTCGATTTCTCCTATGTTTACCCTCAAAAAATCATTGTGGCTGGTATTGCTGATGAGTATTGCGGCGAGTAGCTGTAAAAAAGATACTACCGAACCTGACGACAACGAACTCATCACGACGGTTCGTTTGAAATTTACAGAGGCAGGTACTACGCTTGCCACTACCTTTGAGTACAAAGATCCTGACGGCGACGGCGGTGCAGCTCCTACCAAATTTGATAAGGTTTCGCTCAAAAAAGGGGCAACGTATTCATTTGCGATTGAGGTGTTAAACGAAAGTACCAGCCCTGCTTCAGACATTACACAAGAAATAGCCTCAAAGGCCGACGAGCACTTGTTTAATTATGCCTCGACACCAGTAGGCTTGGTCACATTTACGATTACGGACAAAGACAGTAAAAATCTGCCTGTCGGGCTAAAAGCCAATGTAGTAGCCGCTACTACAGCCGGAACAGGCAAACTCAAAGTACAGCTACGCCATCAACCCGGCACCAAAAATGGCACCTTAACACCAGGCTCCGACGATATTAATCTTGATTTTGATTTAGAAGTGAAATAACGTTAAAAAAGACTGCTTCGATGAGGCAGTCTTTTTTGTTTTTCTCTCGTTATCAATTGATTTTCTACCGTTTCAAATCTCCTCTAATGGTCATTAAGGGGTAAATCTCTAGCTACAAATTCTTTCCAGTTTAGGTATTCGGGAGCGTGGCGATGTTCCACCATGGTGATGCAGTCGTTGACGGGGCAGACCAATTTGCACAAATTACATCCTACGCAGTCGTTGTCTTTGACGGTGTAGGTGTTGTAAGGAAACCCTTTGTCTAACTGTATCGCTTGATGGGAAGCGTCTTCGCAGGTAATGTGACACAGGCCGCAGTGAATGCACTTGGACTGGTCTATGTTGGCAATGATGTGGTAATTGAGGTCCAGTTTTTCCCATTCGGTGAGTTTGGGTACTGATTTTCCGATGAAATCAGTGGTTTTTTGAAAGCCTTTTTCATCCATCCAGTTATTGAGCCCACTGCAAAGGTCTTCGACTATTCGGAACCCGTAACGCATGGCAGCTGTACAAATTTGCACACTGGTAGAGCCTAATAACATGAATTCGATGGCGTCTTGCCAAGTAGAAATACCGCCAATACCCGAAATCGGTACTTGCCGAGTGGTAGGGTCTTGACTAATGGTAGCGAGCATTTTGAGTGCTATGGGTTTTACGGCTGGCCCACAATAACCGCCATATACCGATTGGCCTGCCACGTTTGGATTGGGCACCAAGGTATCTAAATCAATGCCCGTTACCGACTGAATGGTATTGATAAGCGACAGCGCATTAGAGCCTGCCTTCACGGCGGCTTTGCCTGTGGGTACTACGGAGTGAACATTAGGCGTGAGTTTGGTAATAACGGGAATCGTAGCTACTTCCATGACCCACTCAACTACCATACCTGCAATTTCGGGGTCTTGGCCTACGGCGGCGCCCATACCTCGCTCGGTCATGCCGTGCGGGCAGCCAAAGTTAAGCTCAAGGCCGTGTGCTCCAGTATCTTCTACTTGCTTGATTAGTTCGTGCCATTTCTCACGGGTATTGTCGGCCATGAGCGAAACAATCATGGCTCGGTCCGGAAACTCTTTGAGAACTTCTTTGATTTCTCGGAGGTTGATGTCTAGCGGGCGGTCAGAGATGAGCTCGATGTTGTTGAGTCCCATCATACGGTGGCCGTTGTAGTTCACTGACGAGTAGCGAGACGACACGTTTTTGATTTGTGAGCCAAGGGTTTTCCATACTACTCCTCCCCAGCCCGCTTCAAAGGCTCTTAGCACGTTTACTTTTTTGTCGGTGGGGGGAGCTGATGCCAGCCAGAAAGGATTGGGCGATTTAATCCCCAGAAAATCACACGATATATCTGCCATGGGTAGAGTGCAAAGGTTAAAGTGAGAAGGTTAAAGTTCAAAGGCTAACGTGTAAAGATCAAAGAATAAAGTGAAATTACTTCCGCCGTAGCCTGTGTCCTCACAGGCTATTTTAATTTCAGGATTCTTTGTGAGAAATAAATTCCAAAATCGCATGAGCAGCGTCTTTGCCTTCTTGCACGGCGTTGACTACTTCTTTGCCTCCATTGACGCAATCGCCACCTGCAAAAACGCCATCAAGGTTGGTTTTTAGGCCGTTTAACAACAATTTTCCGTTTGTATGGGCTAGTCCTTCTTGAGTAACTAGGGTCTCAAAAGGGGTTTGTCCCGCTGCTTTAATCACCATATCTACTTCAAGCACGAAGGTTCTACCCGTATCCATCGGGCTTCGACGCCCCGAAGCATCTGGCTCGCCCAAGGTCATTTCGCTGCAAACAAGACCCGTTACTTTACCATCCGAGCCTATCACTTCTTTAGGGGCTGCTAAGTATCGAAACTGGCAGCCGTCCAACATAGCAATATCCAACTCGTGTTGAGTGCAGGGCTTTTCGTTTTCGGTACGGCGATACACAATCGTTACTTCCTTCGCCCCCAATCGTTTTGCTTGTGTAGCGGCATCAATAGCCGTCATGCCCAAGCCGATAACGGCTACTTTGTCCCCCACGGCTACTTCCGAAAAGCCCTTGGTCCGAAGGTCGTAAATGAACGAAATCGCATCTACTACACCTTCTAGCTCCTCGCCATTGATAGCCAGCTGACGAGCCATTCCGACGCCAATTCCAAGAAAAACTGCATCGTATTGTTGCTGCAAATCAGCCAAGTGAATGTCTTGACCAAGTGTCTGGTTGTAGTGAATATCAATTCCTCCAATAGAAGTAATATAGTTGACTTCGTCTTCGCAGAATTCAGGTGTAACTTTATAGGCTGCAATGCCGTAAGTCATCAAGCCACCGCCTTTGGCTTCTTTTTCGTAAACAGTTACGTCCACTCCTTCTAACGAAAGGTAAAAGGCACACGACAAGCCCGCTGGGCCAGCCCCGATTACCGCTACTTTTTTGCCGTTTGAAGGTTTGCGCTTGAATAATTTCCACTGCTGCGCAATGGCAGGTTCGGTGGCATAGCGTTGGAGTTTGGCAATGGGGATGGGTTCTTCGTGCATGAGGTTATACACACATACACCTTCGCAAAGTTTTTCGACGGGGCAAACCTTTGAGCAACCACCTCCAAAAATGTTTGAGCTAAATATCGTTTCGGCAGAACCTTTCATGTTTCCCGAAGCAATTTGCTTGATGAATTTAGGGATGTTGATGCTCGTAGGGCAAAGCTTGGTACAAGGGGCATCGTAGCACATCAAGCACCGATTGGCTTCAATCAGTGCTGCCTCTGGAGTCTCGAAAGGCGGATGAATGTCAGCAAAATTCTGTTGGTATTGCTCGTCGGTCAGGCGGTTGGCTACTATCATACGTTCGAAGAAAGAGGTTTCTTGGATGTATTCATTTTTCTGGATTTGCTATTAATGGGCCTTGGCAACCGCAAGGGTTGCCACTACGGTGGCAAGGTATTGTTCTACAGTTCTACTAATTTGCCATACGTTTCGGGGCGGCGGTCACGGAAAAACTGCCAAACGCTACGCACTTCGTCTATCATATCGAGATCAAACTCTGCCACGAGTAGTTCGTCATTGTCTTCTGAAGCTTGAGCGAAAATTTGTCCACGAGGGTCCACAAAATACGATGAGCCATAAAATTTGCCCAAGTTCCAGGGCTTTTCGACTCCAACACGATTGATACAGCCCATAAAATAGCCATTGGCCGCAGCGTGAGCGGGTTGTTCTAGTTTCCACAGGTACTGCGAAAGCCCTGCCACAGTGGCCGACGGATTATAGACGATTTCGGCGCCATTGAGTCCCAATACTCTAGCGCCGTCTGGAAAGTGGCGGTCATAGCAGATGTAAACGCCCACTTTGGCGTATTTTGTCTGAAAAACCGGATAGCCCAAATTGCCAGGTTTAAAGAAATATTTCTCCCAAAACCCCGACGTATGCGGAATGTGGTTTTTACGATATTTACCCAAATACGTACCGTCGGCGTCAATGACGGCGGCGGTGTTGTACAAGAAGCCAGACATTTCTTTTTCATAGACAGGCACAATGATGACCATATTGTACTTTTTGGCGTATTCTTGCATCAACTCGGTGGTTGGCCCTGGCACAGATTCAGCTGAGGCATACCATTTGTTGTCTTGACCCGGGCAGAAGTAGGGTGTCGTGAAAATCTCCTGGAAACACAAAATCTGCACACCCTGACGACCTGCCTCCTCGATGTACGGAATGTGCTTGTCAATCATGGCTTGCTTGATTTCGTCAATAGACGCTTCGCCTTCTGTTTTAGCTAAACTTAGCTGTATTAGTCCTGATTTGATGATTCTGGGCATGGTCTTAGCTGTTGAGTGCTAGCTTAGTGGGCAAGCCGTCTAAGCTAAGCATATTATTTTCTTTTTTGTATTGTTCTAAACCTTCGGGACCTTTGCTTTCGGCCCATTTGTGGTGAATGTCTCGTTCGCCTTCGTAAGCATACAGTGGAATCCCAAAGCCGCAAGAGGTTTGTACTTTATGAATGTCGGCTACGATAATCTGCCGGGTCGAAGGCAAAATCGTAAAATGCTGAGCTAGCGAGTCCCAAGCAGTATCGGTGGGTAAAACAGTATATCCTTTTCCATAAAGCCGCAAGATATTAGGAGCGCCTTCAAAGGAGCAAAACATAAAGGTGATTCTGCCGTTTTCGAGCGTATGTGCAGAGGTTTCGTTGCCACTGCTAATCAGGTCCATATAGGCCACTTGCGTAGGCGAAAGTACTCGAAAAGCATCCAAGCCTTTGGGGGATAGATTGATATGTCCCTCGGCGCTTAGTGGGGCCGTAGCCACAAAAAAGATGTGTTGTTTCTCAATAAACTGCTGGTGAGCTGCGCTTATTTCTTCTGAAAATTTACCCATTTTCTCTCAAATTTTAGTAGATACTTTGTTCCTTTTCACAAACTGACCATAGCCTTTTTCGGCCAAGCATTGATTATTGTCAATAACCAACTTTCCTCTAAGCAGTACTTTTTTTACTTTTCCGGTTAGTTTCCAGCCCTCATAGCCACTGTAATCTACATTCATGTGATGCTTTTCTGCCGAAAGCTGGTGTTTTTCGGTTGGGTCAAAAACCACCAGATCGGCATCGCTGCCTACGGCAATCGTCCCTTTTTTAGGAAACATTCCAAAGATTTTAGCCGCATTGGTACTGGCCACTTCCACAAACTTATTGAGGGTGATTTTTCCTTTGTTGACACCTTCGCTAAACAACAGCTCCAGGCGGTTTTCGATGGCTGGATGACCGTTGGGTATCTTAGAAAAATCGTCTTTGCCCATCAATTTTTGTTCCCACATAAAGGGGCAGTGGTCAGTGGCTACCACTTGCACCAGGCCTTGATTAATCCCCGCCCAGAGGGTTTCTTGGTCTTTTTTCTCTCGCAAAGGTGGGCTCATCACCCACTTGGCCCCTTCGGCTTCGTTTTCATACAGCGAGGCATCCAAAATCAGATATTGGATGCAAGTTTCCACAAAAACTTTCTGGTTGCGCTTGGTGGCATCTCTCACCGCATTGAGTGCTCCTTCGCAGGTGAGGTGAACAATGTAGCCCGGGCAACCTGTGTAATTGGCCAAATCGGTAAAGCGAGCAGAGGCTTCGGCTTCGGTCACTTCGGGTTGTGAGAGGTAATGATACAAAGGTGTTAGCTTCCCTTCGGCACGGTGTTTGGCAATGAGGTAGTCAATCATATCGCCGTTGGTGGCGTGTACGTTGATAAGGCCGCCATGCTTTTTGACTTCTTGCATCAAGCCCACCATTTGTCGGTCATCAATCATCAAAGCGCCTTTGTAGGCCATAAATGTTTTAAAAGAAGTAATTCCCTCTTTTTCAATCATTTCTTGAATTTCCTGACGAGTATTTTCGTTAAAATCTGTCACAGCCATGTGGAAGGAATAGTCGCCCACGGCATTATTGTCTGAACGACCTTTCCATTCTTCTAAAGCCGCCCGAAGCGAATTCCCTTGTTTTTGAAGAATGAAGTCAATGACCATGGTGGTGCCACCGAACAGGGCCGCCCGAGTGCCCGTTTCGTAGTTATCGCTCGAATACGTGCCCATAAATGGCATATCCAAATGCACGTGAGGGTCAATGCCTCCGGGCATGACCAACATCCCTGAAGCGTCTATTTCTTGGTCGGCCTGATAGGGCAAGTTCTTCCCGATGGCCGAAATAGTGTCATTTTCGATAAAAATATCGCCCCAAAAATCATCCGTCGCCGTGACGATATGGCCGTTTTTGATTAGAATTGACATACTTTCTTTGATTTTTCAGGCAATCTCACCCTTTGGGATTTAGTTTGAACCTACAGTTTGATTACGACAATCCTATCGCCCCTTCGGGGCTTGTATGTTACTGTACTTTTTATTTCTATAAGCCTGTCGCCCCTTCTGGACTGATCAGCTAAAATAATTTAATCCCGAAGGGATGATGATATGATTATAGAAAGGTGTTAAAACACATCCGTTAAACCCCGAAGGGGTGACATTTTCTTTCTGCTGTAAATATTCTATCGTCTCCTTCGGGGCTCAAGTTTGCTCCACTTTTGTTTCTATAATCCTGTCGCCCCTTCGGGACTGACCAGTTAATAATTTAATCCCGAAGGGATGATATGATTATAGATAAGGTGTTAAAACACATCTGTTAAGCCCCGAAGGGGTGACATTTTCTTTCTGCTGCAAATATTCTATCGAGACTGAACAGCTTCAGAGGTTATAATACTATTCTATCCAGTCGAATAGATATTTTTCGTTATATTCAACTTGAAACTTTTTCAAAAACGCTTTGTACTCCTCTTTGAATGTTTTCGTTTGATGGTGCATTTCTTGGTTTGATATATACTTGTAAACGGTGTCAAGCTGCGAATGTGCATACGAAAACGCATCATATCCTTCTTGCCAAGAAAATTTACCCCGAACCCAATGATGATTATTGACAAAATTGCTCGAATTACTTTTTATATCTGTAACCAAATCTGAAACAGACATAGAAGGCTTGAGACCCACAAAAATGTGGAATATGATCAGGCATTCCGTTTACGATAATAGATTTTTGCTCTTTGCCTTTAATGATACCAGCGATGTATTTATACAAATCATCTTTCCAGACCTTATCAATCAAGTTTTCTCGACCTTTTACAGCAAATACCATTTGTATATATATCTTTGAAAATGTGCCTGCCATATTTTTTGATTTTAGGTTCTCCTCATCAACACCCAATACACTGCCCCACTCACCAAAAAGCCAACAAACCAGGCGTAGTTGTATAAATCTACAATCCACGGTGCAACAGCATCTTTGGGCAAGAGGTTGATAGTCACCAAAAAGCCTGGCACATTTGGCAAAATGCCTACTGCTAAGGCAATAATCGCTTTGAGATTAAAGCCATTGCCAAAACTATAGGCTCCGTTTGGATTGTATAATTCATTAGTTTGTAAAATACGCTTCCGAATAAAATAGTAGTCGGCAATCATGATTCCGCCTACAGGCCCCAACAAACTCGAATACCCAACGAGCCATGTGAAGATGTAGCCTGTGGGGTCGGCAATGAGTTTCCACGGAAAAATCAAGATGCCTAAAATACCTGTCAAATAGCCCCCCATCCTAAAAGTAATTTTGGTGGGAGCCAAGTTGGCAAAGTCGTTGGCTGGGCTAACGATATTGGCGGCGATGTTGGTAGCAAGCGTCGAAATAGCGACGGCAATCATGGCAAAACTCACCAACAACTTGTTTTCAAATTTGCCTGCCAGCACCACGGGGTCCCAAATGGTAGTGCCATAAATAAGCGTTGTAGCCGATGTAACCACCACACCAATAAATGCAAAAAGCGTCATCGAAGGGGGTAAGCCTATGATTTGGCCGTTGACTTGAGCTTTTTGACTGGTAGCGTAGCGAGTAAAATCAGGAATATTGAGCGACAGAGTAGCCCAAAAACCCACCATCCCCGTAAGCGCTGGAAAAAAGAAAGCCCAAAACGAACTACCATTTTCAAACTTAGAAGGTTGCTCCAAAATTGGGCCTAAGCCGTTGCCTGCATTAATTGCCCAAAATAGCAAAGCTAAGGCTGCAATCGGCAAAAAGAAAGCTTTAAAAACCAGTAGTTTACGAATGCTATCTACTCCCAAATACACCACGTACATATTGATACCCCAAAACACCAAAAAGCAAAGCATGGGCAAGGGCTGAGGAAACAACGTAGTGGCGGCGATTTCAGGTAATGAGCTATCCCAAACCCGAAGCATTTGGTATATAGCCGAGCCACCAATCCAGGTCTGAATACCGAACCAACCACAAGCCACAATGGCCCTCAACAAGGCCGGAATATTAGCCCCACTTGTACCAAAGCTTGCTCTTGCAAAAACTGGAAACGGAATCCCATATTTAGTACCTGCATGACCATTGAGAATCATGGGAATCAGCACGATGGCATTTCCTAAAAAAATGGTAATAATAGCTTGCCACCAATTCATACCACCTTGGATTAACGAACTGGCTATCATGTAGGTAGGAATACACAAACTCATGCTAATCCATAGGGCGGCGTAGTTCCAAGTGTTCCACGTTCGTTTGGTGGATTCGACGGGGGCGAGATCTTCGCTATAGAGTGGTGAATTGGTGAGGTTCATAGGCGGTAAATCAATCGTTTGTGCTAATATACATACTTATCGGCAATCGAAATAGCGGCTGAGATTATGCCTAAGCCCTCGTCAATTTCGGCCTCAGTGACGCATAATGGTGGAGCAACGAAAATGTAGTTCCAACGCACAAAGGTGTATAGACCCAACTCACGGAGTTTGGCAGCTACTTCGTTCATAATGCCCATTTCAGAAGCTTTGGCGTTGAAAGGCGCCATAGGTTCTTTCGTCTCTCGATTCTTGACCAATTCGATACATCCCAACAAGCCTGTATTCCGAAAATCGCCGATAGAAGGGTGTTTTTCTATGAGTTCGGCCACTCGTTTTTCCATATATTTACCCATATTGGCCGCATTTTCTATCAGGTTTTCGTCTTCATAAATCTGTAATACCTCTAAGGCCGCTGCACAGCCCACTGGATGCGCCGAGTACGTTAATCCCAGCATCAAAGGCGTATCTTCAAATTTTTTCATGATGCGATCAGACACCATCAGTGCCCCAAAAGGCAAATAGCCAGCAGTAATACCCTTAGCCATGGCTATCATATCTGGCACAACACCATGCAAATCAACAGCAAACCACTTGCCTGTGCGGCCAAATCCACTCATTACTTCATCGGCGATGAGCAAGATGTTGTATTTGTCACATAGCTCTCGAAGGCGCTTCCAATAGTCAGGCGGGTACTTGATACACCCCGACGACCCCGATTCGCCTTCCATCAAAATGGCGGCAATGTTGTCTGGGCCTTCAAAGTTGATAATACGTTCAATATGCGACACACATTCTCGCTTACAGGTTTCTACTTTTTGTCCAAATGGGCAACGATAGCAGTAGGGGTCCTCGACATGAATAAAATTCGGTGCTTGTTGGGCATCGTCAGGGAGCTTGCGAGGGTCGCCACCAGCCGACATCGCACCATACGAAGCTCCATGGAAAGCTCGATAGCGAGTGATGATTTTGTGCTTGCCCGTATAGGCACGAGCGAGCTTGATGGCATTTTCGATGGTAGTACCACCACAAATGGTGAAAAAGGCCTTGTTCAAGTCGCCAGCACAGATTTCGGCTAGTTTTTTGCCTAAATCGCCACGGGCTTTGGTGATGCAGCTTGGAGTGACGTAACTAACCTTTTGCATCTGCCGAACAACAGCCTCTGTTACTCGCTGGTTGCCGTGCCCGATATTGACGTTCATTAGTCCAGACGAAAAGTCAATGTAACGTTTGCCATCATAATCGTATAGATACACGCCCTGAGCATGTTCTACATTGATGGGATTTAGTCCTTTTTGTTTGGACCATGCAAAAACGGTATAATCCAAGTTATTGCGAAGGCTTTCGTCACGCTCTTGCAACCAATCTATTTCGGTTTCTACGAATTCCATAGTTGTATTTTGATTTAATGGGCGTATGCCATACGCCCCTACGTTAACTCATCCAGTTGATGCCTGCCTCAGGGTTCCACTTAATGGTCGTTTTTTTCAATTTTGTCCAAAATTCAATGGAGCTTTTGCCCGTGATGTCACCCACACCAAAGCGAGATTCGTTCCAGCCACCAAACGAAAAGGGTTCTCTTGGCACAGGTACACCAATATTCACGCCAATCATTCCAGCGCTAGCTCGCTCGGCTACGTATCGGGCTGCTCCACCACTTTGAGTAAACACCGCCGCTGCATTGCCATAAGGATTGTTATTTTCGATTTCGAGTGCTTCGTCTAAGGTATTGGTGCGCATGATAGAAAGTACTGGGCCAAAAATTTCTTCTTTGGCAACGGCCATGTCTGGTGTTACAAAATCAAGAATAGTCGGCCCTACATAGTAACCATTTTCTTTTCCTACTACTACTGGATTCCGTCCATCTAATATCACTTTGGCACCTAATTTCTCAGCTTCGGTAATGTATCGCTCAATCCGTTCTTTGGCTTGCTTACTAATGACGGCTCCTAAGTTCTTGCCTGGAATTACTTTGCTGGCCTCTTCACAAAGTTTTTGTATAATGTGATCCACACTGCCTACAGCCACCATAGCTGAAGCTGCCATACATCGTTGCCCTGCACAGCCTGCCATAGAGGCGGTGACATTACTGGCCGTCATGGCCGGGTTGGCATCTGGCAACACAATCAGGTGGTTTTTGGCACCCCCCAAGGCCAAACATCGCTTTAGATTGGCAGTGGCTCGTTGGTACACCAGTTTAGCCACCTTGGTAGAACCCACAAACGACACAGCCTCAATACCAGAGTGGTCGCAAATGGCTTCTACGATTGCTCGGTCACCATTGACGATATTGAGTAGGCCGTCGGGCAGACCAGCTTCTTTTAGCAAAGCTGCAATCCGAACCATACTCATCGGCACTACTTCTGAGGGCTTCAGAATCATGGCGTTTCCGAGCGTCAATACATTCGGGATAGTCCAGTTGGGTACCATGCTCGGAAAATTAAAGGGCACAATACTAGCCACCACGCCCAACGGAACTTTCTCGATACGACATTCTACCCCTTTGCTTACTTCCAACAATTCGCCTTGTACCAATTGTGGCAATGAGCACGCAAACTCGGTTAGTTCGATACTTTTTTCAATTTCGGCTTTGGCTTCATCAAAGGTTTTACCGTTTTCGAGTTGAACCAATTCAGATAGTGCTACGATGTCTCGCTCCAACAAGGTTTTGTATCGAAACATCACCTGCACTCGCTCTTTGATAGGTGTCTTAGACCATGATTCAAACGCTTGTTGAGCTACCTCCACGGCTTTATCTAAGTCATGCGCTGTGGAGAGGTTTACTCGGGCAATTACCGAACCATCTATGGGCGAATACACATCAAGCCAGCGATTGCCTTCTGACGATACCCATTCTCCTCCGATATAATTAGTTACGAATTCCATGCCAAATAATGCTGCTGGGCTTTATGAAGAATTGTAAATTTCGCTAAAAGTAAGTAAATAAAAATTATATTTGCAAAAATATTCCCAATTATTGCAAATTTTGCATTCATGCATAACCTTACTAATTTAGATGAACTCGACCTGTTGATTTTGAATGAACTTCAAAAAGACGGGCGGGCCTCATTTACCGAAATTGCCGACCGAGTAGAGGTATCCATCAGTAATGTGAGGAGTAGAGTGACTAAGCTACTCGATGACAAAACCATTCAGATTGTGGGGCGAGTGGACCCACAGCAGGTGGGTTTTCATGCTTATGCCAACATTATGGTGTCAGTGAGGCCGGCTCGCTTGCTCCATGAAGTAGTGAATCTCTTGTTGCCGATGAAGGAGGTTAGTTTTTTGGCGATTACCTCTGGAGAATTTGACTTGGAAGTGGACGTGATGTGTAAAGACAATGAGCAACTGACTCAGTTTATTAACGAAAAACTGGCGGTTATTGAGGGTGTTTATCAAACCAAAACCACCCTATACTTGCGAGTTTTCAAATACGCTCAACCCGATTTGAGTTTGGTTAGGTAAGCTATCTGTTAGTCACTAAAAGTGATTTTATCAACTCTCCTCAAAAACCCTTACCTTTGCAAAAGCGTTTTTATAAAAACAAACGCTTGATTGAGTCTTCATGCAAAAACAACGCATCGCTATACTGGGTTCTACAGGGTCTATTGGCACACAAGCCCTCGATGTGATAGCCACCAACCCCGAAACCTTTGAAGTCGAAGTACTTACTGCTCAAAACAATGCCGACCTACTAATTGAGCAAGCAGCTCGCTACCAGCCCAATGTCGTGGTTATTGGCAATGGCTCTCTTTATGACCAAGTGGCTACTGCCCTCAGCCCGTTGGATATCAAAGTATATACTGGCGATTCTGCCTTAGCTTCTGTTGTCCAGATGGATACCGTTGACATGGTGCTCACTTCGATGGTAGGCTATGCAGGTTTGTTGCCTACACTCAAGGCCATCGAAGCTGGTAAGCCTATAGCATTGGCTAATAAAGAGACGCTGGTGGTAGCTGGTGAGCTCGTCACTCAATTGGCCGCCCAAAAAGGAGTCAACATCTACCCTGTCGATTCTGAACACTCGGCCATCTTTCAATGTTTGGTCGGTGAGTTTCATAACCCCATCGAAAAAATCATCCTGACGGCATCGGGCGGGCCTTTTCGGGGTAAAGATAGGGCCTTTCTCCAAACGGTTACCAAAGCCCAAGCCCTCAAACATCCCAACTGGGTAATGGGTGCCAAAATCACCATCGACTCGGCTTCGTTGATGAACAAAGGGCTCGAAGTTATCGAAGCCAAGTGGTTGTTTGGGCTCACACCAGCACAAATTGAGGTAGTGGTGCATCCACAAAGCATTATTCACTCATTAGTGCAATTTGAAGACGGTTCCATCAAAGCACAGTTGGGCTTACCCGACATGCGTTTGCCCATTCAGTTTGCGTTGGGGTATCCTAACAGACTAAAAAGCGATTTTCCACGTTTTAATTTCGCCAATTTTCCGTCCCTCACATTTGAGCAGCCCGATACCAAAACATTCCGTAATTTAGCGTTGGCATTTGAAGCCTTGCACCAAGGGGGTACCATGCCGTGTATCATCAATGCCGCCAACGAGGTAGCCGTGGCAGCCTTTTTAGAAGACAAAATTGGCTTTTTGGAGATGTCTGACCTGATTGAAACTTGTATGGCAAAGGTTACGTTTACTAACCAACCCACCTACGACGATTACGTAGCCACCGACACCGAAACCCGCCGAGTGGCGAGGGAATGGATAAAATAGCAATTTGCAAATTTGGATAGCCAGTTCATTTTAATCATTTTTTGTAACTATTTAGCATATTCCAAAAGTCAGAGACTTTATATCAAATCCGCCCCAACAAGAAGTTGGGGCGAGCCGAATAAGCTGGTCCCAACTTCTTGTTGGGACCCATGTGGTTTAGCGTCTCTGACGCTTTTTGACAAGTAGCTAAATAGGTACCATTTTTTTATGACAGCTCAATTAGAACTCTTGCCTAAGTATCAGCATTTATTGGAAAATCATAAAAAATATGGTTTTTCTGATAAGAATGCGATGATAAATTATGCGTTAGAAAAACTGGAAGAACAATTTCAGGTAACAACTCAGCTAGCCACTTCAGCAGAGTTATATGCGCAGTTGTATGAAGAAGATGAAGATTTACAATTGTTGACTCAAACCGCTCTTAACGACTTAGAATAGAATGATTAAGTTGGAGAGAGGAATGATTGTAGAAATAAATTTGGATCCTACAAAAGGTTCAGAAACTGGCAAAATAAGACCCTGTGTTGTAGTAACAAACAATCAGTATAATGCCAAAGTGCCAGTTATTCAAGTAGTGCCTATAACAGAATGGAACGAAAAGAAAGGAGCAATCATCACAAATGTTACGATTGAGCCTTCTGCTGAAAATGGGCTTATTAAAAAATCAATTGCAGATTGTTTACAAACTCGCCCAGTAGATTACCGACAACGATTGGTCAACCTGAGAGGTAAACTGGACAATGAGTCGTTAATAAAAATAGACCAAGCATTAAAATTTGTTTTTGCTCTTTAAATAATCCTTATTCCCCCAATGGACGCATTAGTAATGACGGGTCAGTTATTGTTAGCACTGGCCATTTTAGTAACTCTTCACGAATTCGGGCACTACATCACCGCTCGGTGGTTTGGCATTCGGGTAGAGAAATTTTACCTTTTCTTCGACTTTCTTTTTCCACTTCCTCATATTTGGAACTTTGCGCTTTTCAAGAAAAAAGTAGGCGACACTGAGTACGGTGTAGGTTGGTTTCCACTTGGTGGGTATGTCAAAATCGCTGGGATGATTGACGAGTCAATGGACGAGGAGTTTTTGAAAAGTACCCCAAAGCCCGATGAATTCAGAAGTAAACCCGCTTGGCAGCGATTGATTGTGATGCTCGGTGGTATTATTGTCAATGTCATCTTGGGCATCCTGATTTTTATTGGCATCAGCTACAAAAACGGCAACAACTACCTGTCGGCTTCCGAAGTGAACAAATACGGAATTGTGGCTAAAGAATTGGGAAAAGAAATTGGCCTAAAAACGGGCGATAAAATCCTGAAAGTCAACGGAAAACCTTTTGAGCGTTTCGACGACCTTACCAGTCCAGACGTACTTTTGGGTTCTAACAGCTACTACACTATAGAACGAGATGGCAAGCAAGTAGATGTATTCATCCCCAATAACTTGGTTGAAAAACTCTCTGACCGCAAAAATCCAACTACGTTTATTGAGCCTATCATGCCTTTCAAGATAGGTGAAATAGCACCTGATTCACCCGCCGAAAAAGCAGGTCTCAAGGTCAACGACCGAATTGTTAGCCTAAACGGCCAACCGATTCAGTTTTTCCATGAATTCAAAGAAAAAATTGTAGGAATGGGAGGTAAAACTGCTACGTTGGGGGTTCTTCGAAATGGCCAAAACACCACTATTTCTGTTCCTGTCAGTAAAGATGGCACCATCGGATTTTACCAAGAATCGCTCTTGAATTTTACGCATAATGACTACACCTTCGGCGAAGCCATCGCCGTTGGTACAAACCGAGCGTTTAGCGTAGTGACCGACAATATCAAAGGCTTTGGCAAAATCTTTAAGGGCGAGGTATCTGCTTCAAAAGCACTGAGTGGCCCTGTGGGTATTGCCCGAATGTTTGGAGGCATTTGGGATTGGAATCGTTTCTGGGCGCTGACGGGTTTGCTCTCGATGGTACTTGCCTTTATGAACGCTTTGCCGATTCCAGCCCTCGATGGTGGTCATGCGGTTATCTTGTTGTACGAAATGATTACCCGCCGCACGCCTTCTGACAAAGCACTCGAAATTGTACAGCAAATCGGTATGATTCTGATTTTGGGACTCATGGCTTTCGCTCTTGGCAACGATATTTTTAAAGCGATTTTCTGATGAGGAGGTTATCCTTTATTGATAGCTATCAGGATGATCAGTTCGTAGGCAAACTCGACGGCTGGACAAAGGCTGTCGGGTTTGCTGTCGTGATGATGCTTAGTGTTCTTGCCCAAGTCAATGCTAAATCGTTACCCAATTACCGCTTCCTAAAACACGCTTTTCATACTAGCCTCACACAGATTGACCACAATCCAAAGGAGAAATCCTTAGAAGTAAGTATTCGGATGTTTACCGATGACCTCGAAAGCACCCTCTCCAAAGAAAACAACGGGCAGCGATTCAGAATCGAGAACAACGATAAAAATGATCCATTTGTGGAGCGATACGTTCGTAAGCATTTTAAGCTAACCAACGCCAAGGGGCAATCAAAAGCCTATACGTATGTGGGGAAAGAAAACGAAGGGGATGCCACGTGGGTTTACATCGAAATCCCCTTACAAGAATCTGATATACAAGGCTTTAAACTTCAACAAGACGTCCTTGTTGATGCCTTTGATGATCAAGTAAACATCGTGAACGTTACCTTTAAAGGCGAGCGGAAGTCGTATGTCTATAACGCCAAGAAGCTCATTCACGAACTACAATAACGCTACGCCGGAATGGCCGCTGATTCCAGTTGAAATGACGGTAATTCGGTAGCTTCTAACCATTCTTCTTCCAGCATTTTAGCCCATTCGTTTAGGTACAAGGCCACGTCGTCTCGGCGGTTGTGGCGCATTCCGTCACGACGAGCCAGCGGAATCCGAGCCAGCACTTTTTTATCTGACAAGCGCTCCAGATGCTGTAAATCAGTTGTAGTTAAGCCTTTATTTAACATTTCAGCAATGAGCATATCCATCGGTAAGCCACTCGTTGGACAAAACTCTGCCACTTGCTCGTTCCAATCGCCTCGACCTTCCATCGCAAAAGCATGAATCTCAGCTTTTGAAAATTGGGTAAGTTCTTGTGCCAAATTTCCGCAATTACAACTTCCCATGTGCCCCCATTGGTAGGGAGCTCCTTTTTCGATGCGGTTTGCTGTCCGACGCAACGCCGCAATGAGTTCAAGTGTTGCCTTAGCCATAAATTCGGGTTTTATGAAGTTGGTTAGCTCAACAAATTGGTCTTGTTTAAAATCGTAACCGATAAACCGCTTGCCGAAGCGAATTGTTTGATTTTGTAAAAAACTCAGGCAATTACCAGCGTCAATTCAACTGCCTTTCAGGTATTTACTTCGCTACTTTTGGAGCGAAACTACGTTTTATTCAGCCTGCCAAAGGATAACCTAGAGGCTTAGTGCTACCGTGCTGGAAACTTCATACGGTATTCTACCTTCACATCACCTTTGCTGATGTTAGCCAGTTTTTTCTTAATCAACTGCTTTTTCAACGTTGGCAAGTAATCAGTAAACATTTTGCCTTGCAGGTGGTCATACTCGTGTTGGATAATACGAGCCGCCATGCCATCAAACGTTTCGACGTGTTCATTCCACTCTGGGTCGAGGTACTTGATTGTCACCGTTTCGGGGCGATACACATCGCCTCTGATGCCTGGAATACTCAAACAGCCCTCTTCGTAAGCCCATTCGTCGCCGTCTTCATCCAATACTTCTGGGTTAATAAATGCCTTTTTGAAACCAACCAAACTGGGGTCAAAGTCTTCGTGGTTAGAGTCTTCTTCGTTGAGAGGGGTGCCATCTACCACAAAAATTCGGATGCTTTGCCCAATCTGAGGAGCGGCCAATCCTACTCCAGCAGCTTCGTACATGGTTTCAAACATATCAGCGACCAATTTCTGAATATCTACACTCCCTTTCGCAATGGGTTGTGCTACTTTTCTTAAAACAGGGTCGCCGTAGGCAACAATGGGTAAAATCATAAGAATTATTGCTATTTTCCTGATGCTAATCAGGATTGGTTATTTACAGTTGGGTATCGTCAGGCAAACGCTCCGCCATGTTGATTTTGTTCTTTTCACTTTCAATAAACGACTGCAACAAAATTACTGCTGATACTTTATCAATATTGCCTTTTTCTTGACGGTCCTTTTTGGTACTACCTGCTGCTATCATGGCTTGAAGTGCCATTTTTGAGGTAAAGCGTTCGTCGTGGGTATGCACCGGAATACTCGGAAAGGTCTTTTTGAGTACCTTAACAAACCCCTTAACATGTGGAGTACTATGCGTAGCAGTACCATCCAACCGAGAAGGCATACCCACTACAAAAGCTTCGACGGCTTCTTGTTGTGTATAGCGCTGCAAATACGTGATAACGTCTTTAGAATGAACCGTTTCGAGTGCCGTTGCAATAATCTGCAAAGGGTCCGTCACGGCCAATCCCACCCGTTTGTTTCCGTAATCAATCGCCATAATTCGAGCCATAACTCTGCTACCGTTTTAGTCGTGGTCATTTCCCTCTTCTTCCGCTCTCACCTCCTCTTCTTCACACTCTAATCTTTCCCCTCTTATCTCATCTTCTTTACACCTCACACTCTAATCTTTCCCCTCCTACCCTCTTACCTCCTCTTCTTTAGCCTTTCTCCTCTACACTTTAACCTTTCTCCCCCTTTCTAAACGACAAAGGTACGAATTCTCCAGACAAAAAGCCTTGTTGCCCATAAACCAAAACCGAAGTCCTTTCGTTATGTTTGAAATAAAATTTGGGGAATCCAACACTTTTTTCGATTTTCACAAAAGCATTTTCTAAACCACTGTCCTAAACACCAATACCGTGAGCGAAATCAAAAATTCGAAAACCGTTACTCGTATTCCTATTCTAATTGGATTGACTTTGGCTGGGGGCATCTTGCTAGGGGCTACGCTGTTTGGAGGGAAAAGCAAATCGTTTAGTAATCTGGGTAAAAACATCAACAAATACCGAGAAATCCTTAGCTGGATAGACAACAGCTATGTGGACTCAGTAGATACAGATACCTTAGTGGACTATTCCATCAAAAAAATGTTGGAACGCCTTGACCCACACACCAGTTACATCCCAACCAAAGACGTAGCCATGGCACGCTCGCAGTTAGAATCAGGTTTTGATGGGATTGGTGTCGAATTCAATATCTTCAATGATACAGTCTATGTAGTTACGCCATTAACAGGTGGACCTTCGGAAGCAGCGGGCATTGTGGCAGGTGATAAAATTGTAAAAGCCGACGGCACGCCACTCACTGGTAAGGCCCTGACCAATTCGCTCATTTTCAGCAAACTGCGTGGTCCAAGAGGCTCTCAAGTTAAACTGGAAATCGTTCGTAAAGGCACACCAAAACCGATTTTGTTCACCATCTCTCGTGACAAAATCCCTACGTTTTCGGTAGATGCTGGCTATATGATTGATAATCAAACGGGTTATGTTAAAGTAACTCGCTTTTCAGAATCAACCTACGACGAGTTCCGTAACGTGGTCACTTCGCTCAAAGGTCAGGGGATGAAGCAATTGCTACTTGATTTGCGTGGCAACCCTGGTGGCTACATGGACCGAGCAACCAACATGGCCGACGAGCTCATCGGTGGCAACAAGCTTATTGTTTATACCGACGGAAAAGGCACTCAATACGACAAACAAACCTTTGCTAACCGTGAGGGTATGTTTGAGAAAGGTGCCGTAGTAGTAATGGTGGACGAAGGTTCTGCTTCTGCCTCCGAAATTGTGGCAGGAGCCCTTCAAGACAACGACCGGGCACTTATTGTGGGCCGTCGTAGCTTTGGAAAAGGGCTGGTTCAAATGCCCATTCCACTGTCTGATGGGTCCGAAATGCGCCTTACTATCTCTCGTTACTACACCCCAAGCGGCCGTAGTATTCAGAAACCTTACTTACTTGGCGATGACAAAGAATATGACCACGACTACGAAAAACGCTTGAAAAGTGGTGAGTTTTACAATGCAGATAGCGTAAAAATCAACAAAAAATTGGCCTACAAAACAGCTGGTGGGCGTATGGTGTATGGTGGTGGCGGTATCATCCCTGATGTGTTTGTGTCGAGAGACACTAGCTACTTCTCAAACTATTTAATTCAATTGATGAGCAAAAATATCATTCGAGAATACGCTTTTAACTACGCTCAAGACAACAAAGCCTCGCTCGAAAAACAAAAATTTGCTGATTTCTTGAAAGGTTTCACCACCACCGACGCCATGCTGGGCGAAATGATAAAAATGGCCGAAAAGTCAGGCACTAAACTCAACGAAAAAGAATGGACTCGTTCTAAAAACTACGTAAAGGCACTGACTAAAGCTTATATTGCTCGCCAACTTTGGAACAAAAAAGCTAATAATGGCCTCAATAACGAATTTTATCAGGTGATGTCTAATACCGACGAGACCTTCCAAAAAGCACTTAAGCAATTTGACAAAGCCGACAAACTGGCTCGTGGAGATATGCAGATTACACAAAAATAGCAACTTCGGATGGGGTGTTGAGCTTGTTATTAATCCTCCGTTAATCGTAAGGCTCTGTCAATCTATAAAGGAGATATCTGAAAATTCTCGGAAAGTATTTCATCTCTTGTATCCAAAATCAAAAGGAATCGGCATCTAATGCGCCGATTCTTTTTTGTAAATAGCCATTCTATTTGGTTGACTATCAAAATCTTACTAACAAGCAATCACCAATTACTGATAACCATTAATTAAAAAACACTCAAACCCCTACATTTTTTCTAACTATTTTTTTTCAAAACATAAAAATTTACTACCTTTGCACTCCTATTCAGAAAACACATACGGCAATGGCTAAGAAAGGCAATAGAATTCAGGTGATTTTGGAATGTACTGAGCAAAAAACATCAGGCGTACCGGGTATGTCTCGTTACGTAACCACCAAAAACCGTAAAAACACCACCGCACGGATTGAATTGAAGAAATATAATCCGTTCTTGAGGAAACATACTGTTCACAAAGAAATCAAGTAAGTTGTTAACCGTTAGGCATTGCGGCCTTCGTAGTTTTTTGCGAACACATGCAGTTACTAACAAATAGCTAAAAAAATGGCAAAGAAAGTTGTTGCAACCCTGAAAAAAGAAGGCGGTGTCAAGTACGCTAAGGTGATTAAGGCAATCAAATCGCCAAAAACCGGTGCTTATACCTTCAAAGAAGAAATCGTAACGGCTGACGAAGTGCAGTCGGTATTGAAAGGATAATCCTTTGCATACTAAAGATTTTGAAAAGTCCCTCTAATGGGACTTTTTTTGTTTTAGTTTTGTTCCGTAAGAGAATTGCTCAGTCAAGATATTCCCTTACGGTTTGCCGGTTGTTCCAAAAGCTTTAGGTTATTATTGCTTTAATTACGAACATACCCGAAGCCAGCACGCAGACGCAGCGTAACTAATTTCTAATCACTACTTATCATGGGTTTGTTTGATTTTTTCTCCAAAAAAAAGGAGCAAATTGTAGAAGAACAGAAGGAGTCGTTGGACAAAGGTCTCGAAAAAACCAAAGAAGGGTTTTTCGGGAAGTTGTCACGTGTCCTTGTTGGTAAATCGAAGGTTGATGATGAAGTACTCGATGAATTAGAAGAAATTCTGATTAGCTCAGACGTAGGTGTAGAAACAACCGTCAAAATCATCCGCCGTATTGAAGAACGAGCCGCCCGAGATAAATTTGTAAATACCGAAGAACTTGACCGCATTTTGCGGGAAGAAATTGCTGGGCTACTCTCCGAAAACAAATCGGCAGATGTTTCGACCGACTTTGATACGTCGCTCAACGTGAAACCATACGTCATTATGGTGGTTGGGGTCAATGGGGCTGGCAAAACTACGACGATTGGAAAACTGGCCGCTCAATACCACAAAGCCAACAAAAAAGTGGTGCTCGGTGCAGGCGATACCTTCAGAGCGGCAGCTGTGGACCAGCTCAAAACTTGGGGGCAACGGGTAGGCGTACCTGTCATTGACCACGGCATGAATACCGACCCCGCCGCAGTGGCCTTCGACGCCGTGAAAAAAGGCGTTGACATGAATGCCGATGTAGTTATCATAGATACCGCAGGCCGTCTTCATACCAAGGTCAACTTGATGACCGAGCTCTCCAAAATCAAACGAGTAGTGCAAAAGTTTCTGCCTGATGCTCCCCACGAGGTATTATTGGTACTGGACGGCTCTACAGGGCAAAATGCTTTTATTCAAGCACAAGAATTTACCAAAGCGACGGAAGTAACGGCTTTGGCCATTACCAAATTGGATGGCACCGCCAAAGGAGGCGTAGTGATTGGGATTTCGGACCAGTTTCGTATTCCGGTGAAGTACATTGGGGTAGGTGAAAAAATCGAAGACCTTCAAGTGTTCAACAAAACAACCTTTGTTGAGTCCTTATTCAAAAAATGAATAAACAGTCATGTACCACGATTTGGCAAATCGTGGTATTCAGTGGCTATCAATCTATTTCTGCCCATGCGTAGTTTTGCTGCTTGTTTTGTCTTACTATTAGGGATGATAAACGTAAGTTTTGCCCAAAAACGCTCAACCACACAGGGCATCCAAGGGGTAGTACTTTGGAAAGCGGGCGACCAAATGCCCTCGCCAGACCGCCCAAAACAGTCGGCATCGGGCTCGGGCGTTAAGCGAGACGTCTATGTATATACCCTCACAACGGATGCACAAACCACGAAAACAGCAGATGGATTTTACCAAAAAATTCGTACGAAACTCGTCAAAAAGTTTACTACAGATGCTCAGGGACGCTTCAAAATAAAACTTCCTGTGGGAAAATACTCGTTGTTTACCAAAGAAGAAAAAGGCCTCTATGCCAATCTGTATGATGGCAATATGAATATCTACCCTATAGAGGTAAAGCGTGGCAAATACACCGAAGTTACCTTTGAAATAAGCTTTATGGCAGCATTTTGAGTTAGTAAACCGCTACGCTAGGGTCTATCTCTGTAGCCCACGCATGAATACCTCCAGCCAAGTTGAGCAGATTATGAAAATCGTGGGCTTGCTCTAAGTATCTTACCACCGACAACGAGCGGCTCCCATGATGGCAATAGACCACCACTTTTTTGTTAGTAGGGATTTTTGAAACGTTGTCAGGAATGTCGTACATCGGTACCAGCAGCGAGTTGGGCAAATGACACACTTCGTATTCGTCTGGATTCCGAACATCAAGCAAAAAGAGGTCTTCTTGGTTATCTAACAACTGTTTTAGTGCCTGAACAGTAATTTCTTTCTCGTCTTCGTCGGGCTTGTGAGTATCGGCATGAGATGTTTTCCAGCTGCTTGCTGCAAGCTCATAGGCATCTTCTCTGCGATGTAGTCGTATTTTATGTTGGCTGTTTTCGAGCAAATCTAACACCAACAGTTCGCCACTTAGTACTTTACCAATTCCCGTGATGATTTTTACGACTTCGTTAGCTTGGTATAGACCAATGGTACCAGGCAAAATACCCAATACTCCTACCTCTGCACAATTAGGAATCTCAAAATCAGAAGGTTTCTCTGGAAATAAACAACGGTATGTAGGTCCTTGGATTCCGTCAGTATCAGTATAGTTAAAAACCGCTACCTGCCCTTCAAACTGATGGATGGCTCCATATACAAAGGGCTTATTTTGAAGCACGCATACGTCGTTAATCACGTAGCGTACGGTAAAATTGTCTGTACAGTCCACCACCAAGTCGTAAGGTTCTATCACCTCTTGGGCATTTTGCGCTGTCAGT
Organism: Spirosomataceae bacterium; assembly: GCA_046329195.1. Classification (GTDB taxonomy): domain Bacteria; phylum Bacteroidota; class Bacteroidia; order Cytophagales; family Spirosomataceae; genus JAXLVB01. Next base: position 765,918 of record JAXLVB010000003.1, read on the forward strand.
GCAAAGGGGTGTAACTCGTAGTCAAGCAAAGGATTGAGGGCTTGCAGGCGGGTAAGTGCCACTTCTACTTTTAGCTTATCAACGTCTTCGGTCTGATACAACACTTGGCGTTGCAAATTGCTAATGTCCACCGCATCGTTATCTACCATACCGATGGTGCCGACTCCTGCCGCAGCCAAATACAACAACACAGGGCAGCCCAATCCGCCAGCTCCTACTACAAGCACTTTAGCGTTTTTCAGGCGAGTTTGCCCAGATGCACCTATTTGAGGTAACAAAATGTGTTTTTCGTAGCGAAGTTGTTCGGCAGGCGATAACATAGGGATAATATATAAGTTAGCGATTGATGAATAAAACTAGTCTATATCAACACATTACAAAACCAAATAGAATGCTTATATAGACAGCGCAGGTAACAACAGCGGTGTCTCACTTTCCATTGACTTTCTCAACACTAACCCCCATACTAAGCACTTCGGTAAGTGGATTTTGACGCATGTATTGTTGGATTTTGAAGGTATATTTACCCTTTGATGAAAATTTGTACGCCTTCAGTGCCAAGATTTTATGGTCAAAAATATCACCAATACCACTGCCAAGTGGTTTGCCTGTTTTAGCATCGGCCAGTTGTAGTTCATCGAGCTGGGTATTGATGACTTTGCCTTGGCTATTCATCAAAAACCGTGTAACGTACAAATTGCTATACGGGTATTCGAGTGTATTGCGTACGTTGTAAAAGATGTTGTAAGAAGCCGATGGGTCGTCTATTTCAAAGCTAAACGATGCTGTGTTTTTCTCAAACCACTTGGCATCTTCAAAGTCCACATTATCTTTAAACACCGTGTCGGAGCTACATCCCTGCCACAACACCACCGTGCACAAGACAAGCAACCATGCCCATACGGTCGGGCGACTCGGTTGTGAGCGGTAACTATCTTTTCTTACGGCGTCGGTCATTTCGATTCCCTTGATTAGGGTTATTATTTTCAGTTTTGGGATTGTTCGATTGCTCTGCCTTAGGAGGATTGTTCAACTGATTAGATTGCGTCTTATTGGGTTGCTCCGCCTTAGGAGGATTATTCGACTGATTAGATTGCGTCTTATTGGGTTGCTCCGCCTTAGGAGGGTTATTCGACTGATTAGATTGCGTCTTATTGGGTTGCTCCGCCTTAGGAGGGTTGTTTGGTTGCGTATGCGTTGACTTAGGTGGTTGTTGCTGCTGTTTGGGCTGTTGTTGCTTATTCTGCTTTTGTCTATTTTGCTGATTCCCAACCTGTTGATTCTCGTTTACTTTCTGGTTTACAGCCTGCAACTTTTGTTGATTCTGAGTTTTTGCTTCTTGTTTTTTCTCTGAATCGTTCGATTTTTTGTTCTTATTCTTCGACCTATTGCGGTCTCGTTCTTTTTCAAACTTACGATCAAGCCGTTCCAAATCACTGTTGAGTGTGGCTGGAGTTGGAAGTAATTTCCCTGTTTCGGGAAGCGATTCTTCCAAAATCTCAAACGATAACGGGCGTATTCCTTTTTTGTTAAGCTCCAATATTTCTCGAACACGAGCCACGGGTACTGGATACCAATTGCTCTCAGTGTCATAGCCAAACCACATGATTTTTCGGAAAATGTCCGTTTTTTGCAAGGTAGCTGCTCCTTTTTGGGTGAGCAACGGCCCCTCTACCGACGGAATATCTCGCAAGGCATCCATGTAGGTTTCCAGCTCATAATTGAGGCAGCACTTTAAGCGGCCACATTGCCCCGACAATTTGCTTGGATTAAGCGAAAGATTTTGATAACGAGCCGCCGAAGTAGTTACGTTTTTATAATCGGTAAGCCATGTCGAGCAGCAAAGTTCTCGGCCACATACGCCTATTCCTCCTAAACGAGAGGCTTCTTGCCGAAGGCTGATTTGCTTCATTTCGACCCGTACCTTAAACTCACCTGCCAAGGTTTTAATCAATTCTCTAAAATCGACCCGCTCGTCTGATGAATAGTAAAACGTGGCCTTTGTGCCATCTGACTGAAATTCTACGTCCGAAAGCTTCATGTTTAGATTCATGTCTCGTACAATCTCACGAGTCCGATACATGGTCGGTAAGTCTCTCGCTATGGATTGTTCGTGGCGCTCCACGTCCTTGTCGTTAGCCTTGCGATAGATGGTTTTGAGATGCTCGTCGTTTGGAATATTTTTCTTAATCAACTGCAAACGAACCAATTCACCCTGAAGCGACACCACCCCGACATGATGACCTGCTGCCACCTCAACCACCACTTGGTCGCCGGTATAGAGTTCTAATTGGTTGACATTCCGAAAATATTCTTTACGTCCTCCTTTGAATTTCACCTCTACCACATCAAACTGCTGATAGACGGGCGCATCCATATTGCTCAACCAGTCGAATACATTCATTTTGTTGCATCCGCCTGTGCCACACGCTCCGTTATTTTTACAACCAAGGGTTGTGTCACCAATCCCTTTGGTGCCGCATCCGCCTGTTGAACAAGATTTACATGCCATTTTATCTATTGCCTTTTGTTGATGAATCCCCACACGCCTCTCCCTGACACACGATTGGGGTAATTAGGCGAATACCGTTTATAAGTACTTGAGTACATCTAATCCGATATCGCTCCGATAATACTTGCCACGATACTGTATAGCGGCAGCGGCGGCTTGCGATTTTTGACGAGCTTCTTCAATGGAGTTACCTAACCCCGTTAGCATCATCACACGCCCACCGTTGGTTAGTATCTGATTTTCTGCAGTTTTAGTACCTGCATGAAAAGGTAGCACGTCTGTCAATTGTTCAAAGCCTGTCATCACATCGCCCTTGGCATAGTCGCCAGGGTAACCTCCTGCTACTACAACGGTCGTGAGGGCCGTTTGAGTACTTATTTGTAAAGTTTCTTCGTGAAGTTTTTGTTGAGCCGTAGCCCACATCAACTGCGCAAAGTCCGACTCAATGCGAGGCAACACCACCTCCGTTTCGGGGTCACCCATACGAGCGTTGTATTCAATTACGTACGGTTCGCCGTCGCAGTTCATCAAACCTACAAAAATAAATCCTTTATAGTCAATATTTTCGGCTTGAAGTCCTGCTAACGTGGGTTTTACGATACGTTCTTCTACTTTTTGCAAGAATGTTTCGTCAGCAAAGGGTACCGGCGAAACGGCTCCCATCCCTCCTGTATTTAGACCTGTATCCCCTTCGCCAATCCGTTTGTAGTCTTTGGCCGAAGGCAGTAGTTTGTAGCTTTGTCCATCCGTCAAGACAAAGACCGACAACTCAATTCCCGACAAAAACTGTTCCACAACCACTTTACTGCTGGCTTGGCCAAACTTGGCATCTATCAGCATTTCTTGAAGGGTTTGGATTGCGTGTTCGGTAGTTTCGGCAATGATAACACCTTTGCCTGCTGCCAAGCCGTCGGCTTTGAGAACTACGGGTAGCGGATGGGCTTGGAGACAAGCGATACCTTCATGGAGCGTGTTGGCTGTGAAAGTTTGTGACGAAGCCGTTGGCACGCCATTACGCTGCATAAACTGCTTGGAGAAATCTTTGCTTCCCTCTAATTGTGCACCTATGCGGTCGGGACCAACAATGCCTACGTGCTGTAAATCAGGAATTTCTTGGAAGTAATTAACAATTCCATTGACGAGAGGTTCTTCTGGACCAACTACTACCAGCTCGATTTGATGGGCAATGACTGCTTGGCCAATTGCCTCAAAGTCGTTGTAACCAATGGATAGATTGGTAGCTATCTGGGACGTTCCTGCATTGCCTGGCGCCACGAAAAGTTGGCTACAGAGTGGACTTTGGGTAATTTTCCAGGCAAAGGCGTGTTCTCGCCCACCAGACCCAAGAATAAGTATATTCATTGTAGAATCTCTAATTAGTAAGCACTCACAGGCTTTTGCGTAAGGCCATTTAGAGGGCATTCTCTTTTTGCCCTGTTACCTTATTTACCTCATGTGCTTTTGCTTACGCTTGCCAAAAGCAAAACTGTACTTTTCCTATACACTTTTGCCCTTCACCTTTACACTTTCTTCTTAATCTTAATTGGCTACTTCGCTCAAAAACTTTATACGCATCAGGCGAAGTTCTTCTTCGGTATATTCGTCACCGCCAAATTCTTTCATAGCCACCGCAATGTTATCGGTTTCAGCGGTCATGAAATAATCATAAATTTCGTCTTGGCGGTCTTCGTCCATTACCTGATTGATGTAATAGTCTAAGTTAAGTTTTGTGCCTGAGTAGCAGATATGTTCAATCTCTTCGATGAGCTCGGTCATCGACAAATCTTTAGCTTCGGCAATCTCTTCGAGGTCAATTTTACGGTCAATTTGTTGAATGATAAAAATCTTCACTTTCGACTTGTTGACCATTGACTTGACCACTACTTCGGTAGCTGTCTCAATCTCGTTTTCTTCGACATAGCGAGAAATGAGTTCAATAAATGGTTTCCCAAATTTTTGTACTTTGCCCATACCTACCCCATTGATTTGCGCCATTTCTTGCACGCTGGTTGGGTAGGTTGTAGCCATTTCTTCGATAGAAGGGTCCTGAAAAATCACATACGGAGGTAGGTTTTTCTCTTTCGCAATCTTCTTCCGAAGGTTCTTTAGGAGTTCAAACAAGGCTTCGTCATAGGCTTTACCACCTGCACTAAGGTCTTTTTCCTCCGATTCTTCCTCTACGTCGTTATCAAAATCATGGTCTCTTGAAAGCGTAATAGGGTAAGAATCTTTGAGGTATTCTTCGCCTTTTTGCGAAATCTTAAGCACTCCAATGTTTTCTACGTCTTTTTCAAGGTAGCCAAATATCGTTACTTGACGAACGATAGAAGCCCAAAAGTCAACAGGGCTTTGCGCTTTTTTCTTCTTTTTCTTCGTGGTTTTTGATGATGCCTTGGGTGTCGTTTCCTCGTCATCGCCCTCTACGTTGTCGTCGTAGTCCTCATCGTCTTCATCGTCTTCGTCATCGGCCAAATCTCGCAAATAGGCCTTTCCTTTGCCAAAACCCTCTAGCTTATTATGACCATGACTAACCACGTATGGATTTTCGACCCCCATAATCACATCAGCGATATGGTCGGTATCAAACCGTTGGTCGGTTTGTAACACGGTCTTGAGCACCAGCACTACTTCGTCTTCGGCCTTAAATTTGTCGGTGGGTTTTAGACAGTTGTCACAATAGCCACAGTCTTTTGGCACATATTCGCCAAAATAATTCAACAACTGACGCCGCCTACACACGCCCAAGGTTGCGTAAGTCACCATCTCGTTGAGCAGGTGCTTGGCGTTATCACGTTCTGTGACCGACTTGTCTTTATTGAACTTGTCAAGCTTTACAATATCGTCATGACTATAGAACATGATGCAATTGCCTTCGAGGCCGTCACGGCCCGATCGCCCTGTTTCTTGGTAATAGCCCTCCAGCGATTTAGGAGCGTCATAGTGAATCACAAAGCGCACGTCGGGTTTGTCAATCCCCATTCCAAAGGCGATGGTAGCCACCATGACGTCGGTTTCTTCATTCAAGAAAGCTTCTTGGTTGGCCATCCGAATGGCTGCATCTAAGCCTGCGTGATACGGCAGGGCTTTTACGCCATTGACATTGAGCAATTCAGCTACTTCTTCTACTTTTTTTCGGCTCAGGCAGTAAATGATTCCGCCCTTGCCGTGATTATTCTTGATATAACGAATCAGCTGCTTGTCGGTATCGTTACGCTTGGGGCGAACCTCATAGTAGAGATTCTTGCGGTTGAACGATGACTTAAAAATCACCGAGTCTTCCATCTGCAAGTTTTTCTGAATATCCTGCTGTACTTTAGGAGTAGCCGTGGCGGTTAGCGCAATAAGCGGAAGGCTGGCGTCAATACTCTCAACGATAGACCGGATTTTGCGGTATTCTGGACGAAAATCGTGCCCCCACTCCGATATACAGTGGGCCTCGTCAATAGCCACAAACGAAATATTCGCTTTGAGCAAAAAGTTGAGGTTGTCTTCTTTGGTTAGCGATTCGGGGGCCACATAGAGCAATTTCACTTCGCCACTGAGCACATCCTTCTTGACTTTGGTCATTTCGGCTTTGCTCAGGGTTGAGTTTAGAAATTGGGCATTAATCCCCACGGCATTCATTTGATCCACCTGATTTTTCATCAGGGCAATCAATGGCGAAATCACAATGGCGGTGCCTTCACTCACAATGGCTGGAATCTGATAACACAATGATTTACCAGCACCTGTGGGCATAATCACGAAGGTGTTGTTCCCTTCGAGAATATTACAAATTATGTTTTCTTGGTCACCCCTAAATTGTGCGTAACCAAAAACTTCTTTCAGTTTTTCTTTGATTGCGGTTCGTACAGCGTTGTCAACTACCATTCTTATGAGTACGTCTTTTTGTCGGTTAGGAAACGTTATCTTTGTAACAAAATTAAAAGCAGGTCTAAAATTTCACATCATCTAACCTTGAAATTAGCAAAAAATATTCAGTCCATCGCCCGAAAAGTTTTACAAGACGAGGCCGAAGCCATTGTCAAAGTTACGGAATTTATTGACAAAAACTTTGAAGATTGTATCAATTATTTACTCCAAAGCAAGGGTCGAGTGGTGGTAACGGGTGTTGGGAAAAGCGCCATTATTGCCCAAAAAATTGTTGCCACACTTAATTCCACTGGTACTCCAGCGCTGTTTATGCACGCTGCAGACGCCATTCACGGCGATTTAGGGATGATTCAGCCCGAAGATACGGTACTTTGTCTTTCAAAAAGTGGTGATACCTCCGAAATAAAAATTTTAGTGCCTTTAATTAAGCAAACGGGTGTAAAATTAATTGCAATGGTGGGGAATCCAACATCTTTTTTAGCTACAAATGCTCATTTTGTGCTAAACGCTTCGGTAGAACGAGAGGCTTGCCCACTGAATCTTGCCCCTACTACAAGTACTACTGTGGCGCTTGCACTGGGAGATGCCTTGGCGGTATGTTTGCTTGAATTACGAGATTTCAATGCTCGTGATTTTGCACGATACCATCCTGGGGGCACGCTGGGCAAAAAACTTTACCTTAAAGTTAGTGATCTTTTCCCACAAAATCAGCTACCTGTAGTACTTGAAACTGCTCTTATCAAAGAGGCAATTCTCGAAATTAGTTCTAAACGACTCGGCGCCACAGCGGTTGTCAATCAGCAACATGAATTAGTCGGCATTATTACCGATGGTGACCTTCGACGAATGCTGAATCGTTACGATGAATTTACCCACCTGAAAGCTTCGGATGTAATGACCCGAACGCCGCTCACAATCGAGGCTGACGAATACGCCGTCAATGCTTTTCAGTTGATGCAAGCCCGAAACATTACTCAATTAGTAGTGGTTGAAGGCAAGCAGGTATTAGGGTTTGTTCACATGCACGACTTGCTTCGTGAGGGGTTGGTATAAGCTCTTGTCCTATCGCATCCGATTGGCGTCTCGTACTTTTTGTTCGTCTCGACGAATAAATCGGTTGGCTAACACATTAGCAATTAGCCCTACCGCAATGGCATAAAACCCTATGGCATAGTTTCCTCGTTGAGCAGGTTCAAAATAGCTACCTCCTTGGAAACTATTATAAACCGATAGTCCTAAAAGTACTACCATCACCAGCGAGTTGACCATGCCAAGCATCATCTGACGAAGTCGATTATGGTATTGAAAAACTGAAAACAATGCCACGCAAGCCGCTATGATAGCCAATATACTCAGGTATATGGTGTTGGTGTCATGAAGTGTTTTATCACCTTGTGTATGAATCAGTGCAAATGCGTTTAAGCGTACTTGCTCTGTTGGGGAAGACTTCATCCAAGTTGGAGTTACTAAATAAACTCCCATTGCCAAACTTACTATAGCCAAAAAGACAGATTGAATCCTTTGAAGCATATCAAAAATTGTTATTGTTTGACAAAAGTATAGCTTAGATGCAGACCGTAAAAATTTAGAAGAAAGAAATTTGTATATACTTGATTACCATTAGGTTACGAAGCAGATTTTATACCAAAAATTTGTAATTTCGATTAGAAAGTATATAAATTGCATCCACTTATGACATTTTTGAAATGTCTAAATCTACTTGTCATAAACGACCATTTTACAGCCCGCCAGCCACCAGTCGTTGATTGTCAATAAGTTAATCCGTAAAGTCCGCCCGCCAGCAAGACTTACATCTTAAAAATTGATGCCTACTGCGCTCTTGTTTCTTAGTCTAAGAACCAAGAACTCAGTGACCTATTCCTACAAACCAAGTCATAAAGTTGGAATGGGTATAGTTATTGCTATTCACAGAAGTACGCCCAAAAACAATTTAATTTTATAGTAAGCATGGACAATTGGTTTACCTTGCTTGGAGGAAGAGCTATCTCCCTCCACAACACGTTTCGTTCCAACACCACTAAAAAACCTTATCTCAAGTCCTTTGCTCTTGCACTGGGCCTCATTCTTTGGGCTAACCTAACCAATGCTCAAATATCAGGTACGGTTTACCGAGACTTCAACGCCAACGGTGTTAAAGACAATGCCAACGAAATTGGTCTAGGGGGCATTGCTGTAAAAATTACCAGCTCCAATGGCGTGGTGACTACAGGCACAACCATTGCTGGCACTACTACCGCTACATTTGCGTCGAGAGGTACATTTAGCATTACACCGAGTGGAACGGCACCTTTCCGGGTTGAGTTTTCGACCTTCCCTACGGGGCACTATTCAGCCCCTAAGGGCTCACAAAGTGGCACTTCGGTGCAGTTTGTGGCAGCAGCTACCACTTCTAACGTCAATTTGGGTATCAACTATCCTTCTGACTATTGCGAAGCTACTCCACGGGTAGCTGTACCTTGTTATGTAAATGGAAACCCTCTGCTCGACATCGCTGATAACTCAAAAGAAGCAGGTTTGTCAGACGCCCTCGTATCTTTCCCTTACAATTCGTCTGGAAGTACACCTACCAATGTAGAATTGTCATTGGCCAATGCCATTGGCTCTACTTGGGGCTTGGCTTATGGCAAACAAAGTAAAATGCTATTTGCCTCAGCGGTGATGAAACGACACACAGGGTTTGGTCCAGGGGGAACAGGAGCTATCTATAAAATTTCAAATGCTACTACTACTACTAACTTTCCTGGTACAAGTACGTTCTTGAATCTAAATAATTATACCTTGGGCGGCGTTGCTATTAATACAGGAACCGACCCGCACAGTGGTTTGCCTGGCGACAAATCGCAGTCTAACTTAGATAACGCCTCCTTTGATAAAGTAGGTCGTATTAGTTTTGGAGACCTCGAAATCAACGAAAAAGAAGACTCTCTTTTTGTCGTAAATCTCAATGACAAAAAACTCTACGCTATTTATTTAGGAGCAGATCCTGCTAACCCTACTGCTCCGACAACAGGTGCAGCGGATTCAAAAATCAAGGCTTTTACAATCCCAAACCCAAACTGTAATGGCGCTGCTAATGGCGACTATATTCCTTGGGGACTTAAAGTATATCATGGTGTACTTTACGTAGGGGTAGTTTGTACAGCTCAAACTTCGCAAAATAAAGCAGACTTAAAGGCTACTGTTTATGCCCTTAATTTATCTACAGGAGCATTTACGGAGGTTCTTCTGAATAATAGTAACACTACTGCTATTCCATTGGACTTTGCTCGTGGTAGTGTGTATTGCAACTCAACGGCCACCAATGCACAAGCAGATTGGCGACCATGGCGTACTACTAATGTAGATGTGAATGTAGATGGCGTAATTGGTGGTGCTTCTTGTATTTCCATAGGGTTAATAACTTATCCACAACCCATTTTGTCAGACATCGAATTTGATGCCGACGGTTCTATGATTATTGGTTTTGCAGACCGCTTAGGCAACCAAACTGGCCGCCAAAACCAAGATAAGAATGGAACTTTATTTAGTGGTTTTAGCCAAGGTGACCTTTTACGAGCTTTTCCAAATGGAAATCAATGGAAAATTGAAAATAACGGCACGGTAAATGGATTTGAAGGAATTGGCAAAGCTAATATAGAAGGCCCAGGTGGCGGTGAGTTTTACGGTGGCGTACGGAGTAGCGGACTCTATACTCCTATAGGTGATGAAACTGCTGACCACGCTCAAGCATCGCAAGGTGGATTAACGGTAAAGAATGGTTCAGGACAGGTAATGACTACCATTATTGACCCTACTTACACTAATGCAAGCGATGTGAGTTATTGGTCGGGGGGGGTTCGCCGGCTCAATGGGGTAGTAGATATAAACACGGCTTCTACTACCAATAACGGAAAACGAAGTGATAATGACTATCTTATTTATGATAGTAGTGACCCGTTGGTAGGTTCGTTCGGAAAAGCCAATGGGCTTGGCGATCTTGAGGTGATGTGTGGCTTACAGCCTATCGAAATTGGTAACCGAGTTTGGAGCGACGTGAATGGGAATGGAATCCAAGACCCTAACGAATCGGGTATCGGTGGCATTACCGTAAAGTTATATAAAGGTGGGGTTTTAGTAGCAACAACTACGACGAGTTCGGTGGCGGGTTCGTTAGGAGAATACTACTTTAATGCAAGTAATGTAACAGGTGGACTCTTACCGAATATGGCTTATGAGATTCGGATAGAACTGAATCAATCGGCCTTAACTGCTTTTGACCTGACCACTAAAGATGCCAGTAGCAACAGTCAAGACGAAATAGATAGTGACTTTACGAACACGTCGGGTGTTGCTACCTTAGCTGTGACGACTGGAAGTTATGGAGCCAATAATCACACGTACGATTGTGGGTTCAATAATTGCCCCAGTATTACTAAAGTTACTCCTGACCCTGCTTCGCAGATTTGTAATGGCGAAACGGTTACGTTCAAAGTAAGCACTAATGCTACAAATCTTCCTTATACAGCCATTGAGTTTGTACGTTTTACAAGTCAACAAGCTAACCCTTATACTTCGGTTGATGCAAGTAAAACCTCATTAGGGAGCTATAGTATTCCAGCTAATAATACTGCTACCATTACAGCATCTATTACGACTAACAATTTGCCAAGTAATGGCAGTAATAATGTAACCTACTATATCTACGCTTGTGTAAAGCCTGCTCCAGCAAACCCTAACTGTGTTCCGAGAGTTGAATATATAATCATATCGAAACCTAATCCATCTCTTACAGCTACGAATAATAGTCCGGTTTGTGAGGGAGGGAGTATTAACCTTTCGGCAACGATTTCGGTCGTTTCAGCAAGTACTTACAGTTGGTCAGGGCCTAATTTTGCATCAGGTCTATCTAATCCGAGTCTTGCTAATGCTACCACTTCGATGCAAGGGGTTTATTCAGTAGTAATCACGGCAACCAACTCATGTACCGCTTCGGCTACTACTTCGGTAAGTGTGCTCACCAAGCCTGTTGTTAATGTATCAGCGTCTGGAGGTGGCGTGGGTTGTGTAGGTAGCAGCATTACCTTGTCTGCTTCTGGAGGAACTTCTTATACTTGGAGTGGACCCAACAATTTTTCAGCAACTATTGCTAACCCTACTATTAGTCCTTTAGCTCTTGCAAGTGCGGGTAGTTACAGTGTGACGGTAAAAGGCTCTAATAACTGTACAGCCACGGCCACAGCCAGCCTTAGTGTTAATCCCAGTCCGTCGCTGCAAGCCAGTGGGAGCATTGTTTGTGAAGGGCAAACCCTCAATCTCTCAAGTTCAGGGGGGACCAGTTATACATGGACAGGACCTAACTCGTACAATTCAAATAGCCAGAATCCTGCCCTCCCGAATGCTACTACCGCTATGAGTGGTACTTATACCGTAACGGCTGCTAACTCGGCAAATTGCACTATCTCTGTTACTACAACCGCTTCTGTCAATCCTAAGCCTGTCATTACAGCCAACTCAAGTGGGCCAGCTTGTGTGGGCGGAAGCGTCACATTGTCTGCATCAGGCGGAACCAGTTATACCTGGACAGGACCGAATAGTTATTCGGCCAGTGGGGCAAATCCTGCCATCACTTCTTTAACTACCGCTAATCAAGGAATTTATACAGTCATAGGAATTAATGGGTTCAATTGTACGGCCAGTGCGACTACCTCAATAGTTGTGAATACAAAACCGACTGTAGTAGCAACGGCTTCGTCTCCTATTTGTGAAGGAAGCTCTATTAATCTTTCTGCATCAGGAGGAAGTAGTTATTCTTGGTCAGGGCCCAATTTTTATTCAAGTACGCAACAAAATCCAGTTTTAAGTCCTGCCACTACCACCATGACAGGTACTTATAGCGTAACAGCTTCTGCTGCCTCTTCTTGTTCGGCCAGTGCGACGGTGTCTGTTACAGTCAACACAAAGCCATCACTCCAAGTTTCGAGTAATTCTCCATTATGCTTGGGTAATACACTCAATCTGTTTGCATCAGGAGGAACTTCTTATTCTTGGAGTGGCCCTAATTCATTTAACACGGCACAACAAAACCCTGTACTTACCAATGCCACTACTAGCATGGCAGGCGTTTATTCGGTCTCGGTGACTAACTCGAATTCGTGCTCTAATTCGGCTACCACTTCCGTCTCGGTTGTCAAGATTGTTGCTTCTGTCTCGTCAAACGCTCCTATTTGTTCTGGTGCTACTTTGACTTTATCAGCTTCCGGTGGTACTTCCTACTCTTGGACAGGTGACTAACGATGGCTTCTCCGCTACCGGCGCTACGCCTTCCATTACCAATGTCTCTACTGCTAAGGCGGGTATCTATTCTGTCTCTGTTACGGGTGCTAATTCTTGTTCTAATTCGGCTACAACTTCTGTTATCATTAACTCACAGGGTGCTTCTGCTTCTAGCAATAGTCCTGTTTGTCAAGGCAATTCTATTGCTTTGTCTGCTTCTGCCGGTGGGACTTCTTACTCGTGGGCGGGACCCAGTAATTTTAGTTCTTCTTTGCAGAATCCTTCCCAGGCTAGTGCCACTACTAGCATGGCGGGCATCTATTCGGTCACTGTCCTTGGAGCTAACTCTTGTACAGGTACTGCTACCACTTCCGTGGTCGTTTATCCGAAACCTTCCATTACCATTGCTAGTAATTCACCAGTTTGTGAGGGTACTACTATTTCTCTCTCGGCTTCGGAACTTCGTACTCATGGAGTGGATTCGGTCTCGGTGATAACTCGCGGCCTTTGCTTCTACTCAGCAGAATCCTTCCCAGGCTAGTGCTACTACTAGCATGGCAGGCGTTTATTCGGTCTCGGTGACTAACTCGAATTCTTGCTCTAATTCGGCTACCACTTCCGTGGTCGTTTATCCGAAACCTTCCATTACCATTGCTAGTAATTCGCCGGTTTGTGAGGGTAATACCATTTCCCTCTCGGCTTCGGGAGGAACTTCGTACTCATGGAGTGGATATGCGGCCTTTGCTTCTACTCAGCAGAATCCTTCGCAAGCTAGTGCTACTACTAGTATGGCGGGTGTTTATTCGGTCTCGGTGACTAACTCGAATTCGTGCTCTAATTCGGCTACCACTTCCGTGGTCGTTTATCCGAAACCTTCCATTACCATTGCTAGTAATTCACCAGTTTGTGAGGGTACTACTATTTCCCTCTCGGCTTCCGGTGGGACGACTTATAGCTGGGCGGGCCGTAATTTTAGTTCTTCTTTGCAGAATCCTTCTCAGGCTAGTGCCACCACTAGCATGGCGGGTGTTTATTCGGTCTCGGTGACCAACTCGAATTCTTGCTCTAATTCAGCTACGACTTCGGTGGTCGTTAATCCGAAGCCTTCCATTACTATTGCTAGCAATTCGCCGGTTTGTGAGGGTAATACCATTTCCCTCTCGGCTTCGGGTGGGACTTCGTACTCATGGAGCCTTCCATTACCATTGCTGCGGCTTTTTGCTTCTACTCAGCAGAATCCTTCGCAGGCTTCTCAAGTGCTACTACTAGTTTATGGCGGTGTGTTTATTCGGTCTCGGTGACGAACTCGAATTCTTGCTCTAATTCAGCTACGACTTCGGTGGTCGTTAATCCGACCAATCCTTCCATTACTTGTGTCGAGCAATTCGCCGGTTTGTGAGGGTACTACCATTTCTCTCTCGGCTTCCGGTGGGACAACTTATAGCTGGGCGGGGCCAAACGCTAATTTTAGTTCTTCTTTGCAGAATCCTTCGCAGACTAGTGCTTGGTACTTCCTACTCTTGGACTAATTCCCGTACCGGCGCTACGCCTTCCACTAGCATGGCGGGCGTTTATTCTTCTGCCGGTAGTTACTCGAATTCTTGCTCTAATTCGGCTACCACTTCCGTGGTCGTTAATCCGAAACCTTCCATTACCATTGCTAGTAATTCGCCGGTTTGTGAGGGTACTACTATTTCTCTCTCGGCTTCCGGTGGGACGACTTATAGCTGGGCGGTGACGTTCTTGCTCTAGTAATTTTAGTTCTTCTTTGCAGAATCCTTCTCAGGCTAGTGCTACTACTAGCATGGCAGGCGTTTATTCGGTCTCGGTGACTAACTCGAATTCCTGCTCTAATTCGGCTACCACTTCCGTGGTCGTTTATCCGAAACCTTCCATTACCATTGCTAGTAATTCACCAGTTTGTGAGGGTACTACTATTTCCCTCTCGGCTTCCGGTGGGACGACTTATAGTTGGCTTCCGGCGACTTATAGGGGCCTAGTAATTTTAGTTCTTCTTTGCAGAATCCTTCTCAGGCTAGTGCCACTACTAGCATGGCAGGCGTTTATTCGGTCTCGGTGACTAACTCGAATTCGTGCTCTAATTCGGCTACCACTTCCGTCTCGGTTGTCAAGATTGTTGCTTCTGTCTCGTCAAACGCTCCTATTTGTTCTGGTGCTACTTTGACTTTATCAGCTTCCGGTGGTACTTCCTACTCTTGGACGCATATGTCTGGATGGCTTCTCCGCTACCGGCGCTACGCCTTCCATTACCAATGTCTCTACTGCTAAGGCGGGTATCTATTCTGTCTCTGTTACGGGTGCTAATTCTTGTTCTAATTCGGCTACAACTTCTGTTATCATTAACTCACAGGGTGCTTCTGCTTCTAGCAATAGTCCTGTTTGTCAAGGCTTCTATTGCTTTGTCTGCTTCTGCCGGTGGGACTTCTTACTCGTGGGCGGTAAGTAATTTTAGTTCTTCTTTGCAGAATCCTTCCCAGGCTAGTGCCACTACTAGCATGGCGGGCATCTATTCGGTCACTGTCCTTGGAGCTAACTCTTGTACAGGTACTGCTACCACTTCCGTGGTCGTTTATCCGAAACCTTCCATTACCATTGCTAGTAATTCACCAGTTTGTGAGGGTACTACTATTTCTCTCTCGGCTTCCGGTGGGAGGAACTTCGTACTCATGG
Organism: Spirosomataceae bacterium; assembly: GCA_046329195.1. GTDB lineage: Bacteria > Bacteroidota > Bacteroidia > Cytophagales > Spirosomataceae > JAXLVB01. The sequence goes on from JAXLVB010000003.1 coordinate 781,267, forward strand.
AGGTGAATTTTGCTTCTACTCAGAGAATCCTTCCCAGGCTAGTGCTACTACTAGCATGGCAGGCGTTTATTCGGTCTCGGTGACTAACTCGAATTCTTGCTCTAATTCGGCTACCACTTCCGTGGTCGTTTATCCGAAACCTTCCATTACCATTGCTAGTAATTCACCAGTTTGTGAGGGTAATACTATTTCTCTCTCGGCTTCGGGAGGAACTTCGTACTCATGGAGTGGTCGAAACCTTCCCATTACCAATTGCGGCCTTTGCTTCTACTCAGCAGAATCCTTCGCAAGCTAGTGCTACTACTAGTATGGCGGGTGTTTATTCGGTCTCGGTGACTAACTCGAATTCGTGCTCTAATTCGGCTACCACTTCCGTGGTCGTTTATCCGAAACCTTCCATTACCATTGCTAGTAATTCACCAGTTTGTGAGGGTACTACCATTTCCCTCTCGGCTTCCGGTGGGACGACTTATAGCTGGGCGGGTAGTAATTTTAGTTCTTCTTTGCAGAATCCTCAGGCTAGTGCCACTACTCTCTCGGCTTCGGGAGCATGGCGGGTGTTTATTCGGTCTCGGTGACTAACTCGAATTCTTGCTCTAATTCGGCTACCACTTCCGTGGTCGTTTATCCGAAACCTTCCATTACCATTGCTAGTAATTCGCCGGTTTGTGAGGGTACTACTATTTCTCTCTCGGCTTCCGGTGGGACGACTTATAGCTAGGGCGGGTGTTTATTCGGTCTCGGTGAATTTTAGTTCTTCTTTGCAGAATCCTTCGCAGGCTAGTGCTACTACTAGCATGGCAGGCGTTTATTCGGTCTCGGTGACTAACTCGAATTCCTGCTCTAATTCGGCTACCACTTCCGTGGTCGTTTATCCGAAACCTTCCATTACCATTGCTAGTAATTCACCAGTTTGTGAGGGTACTACTATTTCCTCTTGCCCGTGGTGGGACGTTCCCTCTCGGCTTCCGGTGGGACGACTTATAGCTGGGCGGAAACAAGTAATTTTAGTTCTTCTTTGCAGAATCCTTCTCAGGCTAGTGCCACTACTAGCATGGCAGGCGTTTATTCGGTCTCGGTGACTAACTCGAATTCGTGCTCTAATTCGGCTACCACTTCCGTCTCGGTTGTCAAGATTGTTGCTTCTGTCTCGTCAAACGCTCCTATTTGTTCTGGTGCTACTTTGACTTTATCAGCTTCCGGTGGTACTTCCTACTCTTGGACAGTGGCCGATGGCTTCTCCGCTACCGGCGCTACGCCTTCCATTACCAATGTCTCTACTGCTAAGGCGGGTATCTATTCTGTCTCTGTTACGGGTGCTAATTCTTGTTCTAATTCGGCTACAACTTCTGTTATCATTAACTCACAGGGTGCTTCTGCTTCTAGCAATAGTCCTGTTTGTCAAGGCAATTCTATTGCTTTGTCTGCTTCTGCCGGTGGGACTTCTTACTCGTGGGCGGGGGGGGGGGGGGTACCAGTAATTTTAGTTCTTCTTTGCAGAATCCTTCCCAGGCTAGTGCCACTACTAGCATGGCGGGCATCTATTCGGTCACTGTCCTTGGAGCTAACTCTTGTACAGGTACTGCTACCACTTCCGTGGTCGTTTATCCGAAACCTTCCATTACCATTGCTAGTAATTCACCAGTTTGTGAGGGTACTACTATTTCTCTCTCGGCTTCCGGTGGGACGACTTATAGCTGGGCGGGGCCAGCGGCCTTTGCTTCTACTCAGCAGAATCCTTCCCAGGCTAGTGCTACTACTAGCATGGCAGGCGTTTATTCGGTCTCGGTGACTAACTCGAATTCCTGCTCTAATTCAGCTACGACTTCGGTGGTCGTTAATCCGAAACCTTCCATTACCATTGCTAGCAATTCGCCAGTTTGTGAGGGGAATACCATTTCCCTCTCGGCTTCGGGCGGGACGACTTATAGCTGGGCGGGACCTAGTGGATTCTCTACTACTCAACAAAACCCAACCATTACAGAAGCTACTACTTCACAAAGTGGCATTTATTCAGTAACGGTTGCCAGTCAGGAAAAATGTACTACATCAGTTACTGTTTCTGTAAAAGTAAATCCACTGCCCAAAGTGACAGCTTCTAGCAATAGTCCTGTGTGTTTTGGTAATACCTTGAATTTAAGTGCAAGTGGTGGTGTAACTTATAGTTGGAGTGGCCCTGCATTTAGTTCATCAATACAGAACCCATCTCGTAATAATGCCACTGTGAATATGTCTGGAACTTATTCAGTTACAGTAACCGATGCGAATGGTTGTATTGCAACAGCAAGTACCACAGTTACTATTAATACAGCTACTGCAACAGCATCGGCCAATAGTCCTGTTTGTGTGGGAGCTTCGATAGAACTTTCGGCAACAGGAGGTGGTAGTTACAGTTGGGCTGGACCGAGTGGGTTTACGTCAACAGAGCAAAATCCTACTCGATTGTCTGCAATTATTGCTCACGCAGGTACCTATTCTGTTTCGGTCACCAGTACTAATCAGTGTAGTGCTTCTGCTACTACGTTGGTTCAGATTAATGCGCAGGGAGCAAGTGCTTCAAGTAATAGCCCTATTTGTGGCGGAGCCACTATTGAGCTCAATGCTTCGGCAGGTGGTTCAGGCTATAGCTGGGCTGGCCCAAGTGGATTTGTCTCTACCCAGCAAGAGCCTACTCGTAACAACGCTACTAGCGCCATGGCAGGTGTTTATTCGGTAACCATCATAGGAACCAATAATTGTACAGGTACAGCCACTACTTCGGTGGTGGTGAACACTACACCAACCGCTACCGCTTCAAGCGACTCTCCCGTTTGTGAGGGGAAAACGCTCACGCTAAGTGCATCAGGAGGAAGTTCTTACAGTTGGGCTGGACCTAATGGCTTTGTGAATACTCAACAGAATCCACAAGTAAATTCGACTTCAACGGTTCATGCAGGTGTTTATTCAGTCACTGTCATTAGTAGCGAAAATTGTAAGGCTTCTGCAACTGTTAGTGTTACGATAAACACTAAACCTACTATCACCGTAAGTAGTAACAGTCCTGTTTGTACAGGACAATCACTCAATCTGAGTGCATCAGGGGGCGTTAGTTACAGCTGGTCTGGCCCGTCCTTCTCTTCAACACAACAAACCCCACAAGTGGCCAACATTACTTCTGCAAATCAGGGGATTTATAGTGTAACTGTCATTAATGCTACTGCATGTAGTAACACGGCGACCATCTCCGTACAAGTAAATGAACTACCAAAAGCAGTAGCTAATAGTAATAGCCCAGTTTGTGAAAATGCAACGATTATCCTTACTTCGGACGGAGGCATTGCTTACAGTTGGGCTGGACCAGGAGCCTTTACATCTACTGGCAAAAATGTAAGCATTCCTTTGGTTACCTCTTCTATGATAGGAGTTTATACCGTTACAGTCACGGGAGCAAATACTTGTACCAATACGGCTACAACTTCTGTAACCGTTGTTTCAGTGTCTGTACAAGTGACTGCCAACAGCCAAGTGTGTACTGGAGGTACAATTTCTCTCTCGGCTTCGGGTGCTACGACCTATACTTGGACAGGACCGAATGGTTTCTCTGCAACAGGAGCCTCTCCAACTATTCCGAATGCTACCTTGGTCATGGCAGGTATTTATTCTGTTAGTGGTACGGGTTCTGCAAGTTGCAAAGCGAGTGCAACTATTAGTGTAGCTGTCAACTCCCAAGGTGCCACGGCTTCAACCAACTCACCGCTTTGCGAAGGGGGAACTCTCAACCTCTCGGCTTCGGCGGGTGGCTCTTCTTATTCGTGGGCTGGACCTAGCAACTTTAGCTCTACCCTCCAGAATCCATCTCGAACCAATGCCTCTTCTGCTCTCGCTGGCGTTTATTCGGTGACTGTGTTAGGCTCTAACTCGTGTACTGGTACGGCTACCACTTCGGTGAGCGTTAATCCGAATCCTACTATTGCTGTCTCTAGCAATTCTCCTGTTTGTGAAGGTGGTGCTATTAATTTGAGTGCTTCCGGTGGAAACGCTTACTCGTGGGCTGGACCTTTAGCCTTTGCTTCAACTCAACAGAATCCATCGAAGGCCAATGCTTCTTCTAGCATGGCAGGGGTTTATTCCGTGTCGGTCACCAACTCGAATTCTTGTTCTAACTCGGCTACCACTTCGGTCGCTGTTTCTAAAACTACTGTTTCTGTCTCGGCTAACTCTCCTGTTTGTCTTGGTGGCACGATTTCGCTCTCGGCTTCCGGTGGAAATACTTATTCATGGAGTGGACCGGATGGATTCTCTGCTTCGTCGGCTACGCCTTCTATTACCAATGCTTCGTCGGCTAAGGCAGGGGTTTATTCCGTTTCGGTGACAGGGGCTGCTAGTTGTACCGCTTCGGCTACTACTTCGGTCGTCATCAACTCCCAAGGTGCTTCGGCTTCAACTAACTCACCGCTTTGCGAGGGGGGAACTCTCAACCTCTCGGCTTCAGCGGGTGGCTCTTCTTACTCGTGGGCTGGACCTAGCAACTTTAGCTCTACCCTCCAGAATCCATCTCGAACCAATGCCTCTTCTGCTCTCACTGGCGTTTATTCGGTGACTATACTGGGACAAAATGCTTGTACTGGCACAGCTACTGTATCGGTAGCAGTTAGACCTACACCTACTGTAAACATTAGCAGTACTGCACCTTGTCCAGGTGGTTCTATTTTGTTGAGTGCTTCTGGTGGTGGAACATATAGTTGGTCAGGACCAAACGGATTTACGGAGACCGTTCAGAATCCAACTCGTTCAGCTGCTACTTCTACGATGTCGGGTATCTATTCTGTGACTGTTATTAGTACTGCTAGTTGTACAGCTTCGGCCACTACCAGTGTCCAAGTTAAACGAGAGCCAGAATTTACACTTACCTCCGTGTCTGTCACTTGCAATGGTTCGGTGGCCAATAGTGATGGAAAAATTATCATCAAAGGTTTTAACCCGACTGATCGTTATCAGTTCTTAGGAATATATAGTGGTTCGGTGAGTACTACCAAAACCTACGACGAATCAACACCAATCCCGAGCGATGGAATCATCGCCAGTAACTTGCCAAACCCAAGCAAACCAACTACTTATGGTGTTTTGGTACTGACTAAAGAAGGCTGCTCGAAGTTTGACATCGTTGTACTCGAACCAACAGACTGTCAATGTCCACCGGCTAAGTGCGTACCATTTACGATTACAAAAACAAAATCTGCAAGTAGTGATAAATAAAAAAAGAAAGCCCCGCCAGTTGGCGGGGCTTTCTTTTTTAGTTGTTTTTTGCTTATGAGTTAGCTATTTCTATCAACTTATAAACATTTGGAATAATTTCAACATTAGGAGGCGTATCCAAATCTTGCCCTACTACCTGATAGCCTGTCAAGATAATTTTTGTATCAGGAAATTGAATTCCTAATTTATACACGTATTGCTGAATTTCATCTTGCCCGGGCACCGAGGTAATAGCCGACATAATGTAGTCGGGTTTGTGGACGTCGTATGCAAAAATCAATTCATTAAAAGGTAATGATTGTCCAAAATACACTACTTTGTTTTGTCGGGCTCTAATGATATAGTCTGCAAACAACAAACCAATTTCGTGTAGTTCTCCCTCTGGCAAATACAGCAGAAATTTCTTACCACCAGGGCGTAAGCGATTCAGCTGGCCGTCAATCGCTACAATGATTTTCTGACGAATGAGGTTCGAGATAAAATGTTCTTGTGCTGGCCCTATTGAGCCCGTCATCCAGAGCGTTCCGATGCGGCTCAAGAAAGGATAGATGATGTGAATCATCATATTCTCGAAGCCAAACTGCAAGATGTTGGTACCAATAATTTTCTCAAAACGCTCTTCGTCCAAATCAAGCATTGCAATAGTAAGAGCGTGAATTTGGTCAGGATAAGAGAGGCGTTCTTCCGAAATTTTGACTACTTCTTGGTGCATCTCGTCAATGCTTAGTTTAGCAATTTCGGAGATTTTATAACCGTGGTCTTTCAGTAATGAGATATTCAGTACCAGTTTTAAATCTTGGTCATCATAGGTACGAATGTTTGTATCGGTACGCTTAGGTGCAATAATTTGATAGCGTTGCTCCCAAATCCGAAGCGTGTGTGCTTTGATGCCTGATAGCTGCTCAAGATCTCGGATGGAATAGCTGCTCATGGTGAATACAAGTCTTTGAAGTATAAGAAAACATCAACAAAAGAACGCTTCTTTTGCCGCATTATAGCAATTTTCTTGCAAAATTAGCATCTAATGTAACAGGTGTTATTGAAAAAACAAAATTTTTGTTTAATTTTTATTTATTATAATTAAACAAAATAAAAACACACTCTTAACCTATTGAAGAAGTAAAATGTTTTAGATAGCGGTTGTTTGTCTGCCAAATTATGCATCACCTTTAAATAAAAGCTTATAAAATGCTACTATTCAAGTAGTTAACAAAGAAAAGTAAAATCAAAAAAGCACAAGCAAACTTAGTAAATCACCCCATTAGCTCATGTATTGTTGATTTTGTTTGACGTAGCGTTTTATCTAATTCCGGAAAAACAAAAACCCCTCAAATTTGCGAAATTTGAGGGGTTTGGGGAGAATGATGGGTCTCGAACCCACGACCTTCGGAACCACAATCCGACGCTCTAACCAACTGAGCTACAATCTCCGTGTGTGGAATAGGACTGCAAAGGTAGCTATTTTATTTAAAATAGCAATAGGTAATGACCAGATTTTTTGGATGTTCACTACCTATTGCGTATCTATTTTGCTTACAGAGCAGCTTGGTAGTTGGCCTGTGCTGCTTCCCAATTTACTACATTCCAAAAGGCATCTACGTAGTCGGGGCGCTTGTTTTGATACTTTAGATAGTAGGCATGTTCCCATACATCCAGCCCGATTACAGGAGTACCTTTTGCTTCGGCAATATCCATCAATGGGTTATCTTGATTAGGGGTTGATGTGATAGCAACTTCTCCGTTTGCGTCCACAATCAACCAAGCCCAGCCAGAACCAAAACGGCCCAACGCTGCTTTTTTGAATTCAGCTTTGAAGTTGTCTAACGAACCAAATTTAGCGTCAATAGCGGCACCTAACGAGCCCGCAGGAACACCACCGCCATTGGGCGAAAGAATATTCCAGAAAAACGTGTGATTCCAGTGTCCACCACCATTGTTGCGAATGGGGCCGCCCAACTTACCTGCATTAGCAACGAGTTCTTCAAGGCTTTTGCCTTCGTTTTCGGTACCAGCAACTGCATTATTGAGGTTGGTGACGTAGGTGTTGTGGTGACGACCATGATGGATTTCCATCGTTGTTTGGTCAAAATGTGGTTCCAATGCATTAGATGCATACGGAAGAGGTGCTAATTCAAAAGCCATTGTAGTTGAAGTTTCGATTGATAAGATAGAGGTTAGAGTCTCACTGTGTAACTGTAACCGTATTCAGCACGTATAACGCCTAAACAACGGCTTAGGTTCTCAATTTCTTGAAAAAGTTATGAAGTAACGTTTGTGCTTCGTCGGCGAGCACGCCCGACGCCAACTGGGTCTTGGGATGAAGCAACGGCATACCGACTAAGGAAAAACCTCGTTTGTCATCGCTGGCTCCATAAACTAGGCGGCTTACTTGTGCCCAAAAAATAGCTCCTGCGCACATCACACAGGGCTCAAGGCTCACATAAAGCGTGCAGTTACGCAAGTATTTGGCTCCTAAATATTGTGAAGCGGCCGTAAGGGCTATCATTTCGGCATGGGCTGTTACATCTCGGAGTTGTTCGGTTTGGTTAGCACCTTTTGCGATGATTTTATTTTGACAAACCACCACGGCTCCTACCGGAATCTCGCCTTGCTCGCCTGCTTGCTGGGCTAGTTTGAGAGCTTCTCCCATAAAATACTCGTCAGAATACATGTAATGATTAGTCATGTTTGGGGCGCAACGTCATTGAAACCATAAAGGTATATAAAAAACAAAGCCTCCAACTACGTCAGAGGCTTGTCCGTACTACCCTAAACTATGTAGAAATTGGAAGCTATTGGTTATTCGTACCGAATCGGTAGCTCATAATCTTGCAATTTTAGTAAAACAGGCTTGCCCGTCACTTGAGCAATTTCTGTTAAATCAAACGAAATCTCTTTGTAAATCATCGCTTTACCGAAATCCCTATCAACAAGGGTTAACCTAATGGGCAGTTGCTGTGGCAAACTCTGAAATAATTGATTGCTTCGATGGAGCTCGAAAAACACTTCGCCACCACCACCTCCTCCATACGCTACCTGAATTTTCAGACAGTTATCTTGCACATACGCCGAGTCTATTACAAACCAATCGGACTGCAACTGGTCTAGGTCTTGTGTCAATACAACCGGTTCACAGTTCCCTTGCACTGGATTAGGCGACGGGTCCTTGCTGCGGCAGCCTGTCAGTAAGGCCACCACCACCATTATCATAACTTTATTCATGGCTTTTATATCATTTAAAAACTAACCCCAAATCGTACGACAAAACGATTCAAATCATACTCCTTCACCATTCGCTGAGTGCCCCAGCCTATTACTTCTCCGTTGTCAATAATGCGTTCTGCTCTTTGATGTTTGTAGCCTGCACTCAACACAATAGCTGAGCCATCGTTTAGTCTAAACTTGAGTCCAAAAGATGGATTTACCATCAAACCACCTCGGTACGAGAGGTTGTCGGTTGTTTTGTTAAGTAGCGTAGTTCCATACCCTCCATCAAAACTTAGGTAGGGGATTACGTTTTTACTTTTGGACAAATCGTACCGCAATCCCAGCGCAAGAGGCGAAATCAAGATGTCATTATACCAGTCAGCGCCGATGGTGAGTCCAGCTACAAACCTTGAAGCGACACGATACCCGTTGAGCATTTGTACACTGATGTGAGCCCGATTTGCTCCATCTAAGTTATTATGCCCCATCATCCAGCCTATCTGTGTTTCGTTGACGTACCATTTGCGAGTAGTTTTTACCACTTCTTGTGCCTGCACTTGGAAGGCGATGAGTAAGCCAAGTAAGCATCCGATTGCTTTCATTACTTTGTGCTTTTGGTCACTACGGGTATCACACTCAATAGTTTCAAATTCTTCGGGTCACGGTAATCATATTGATACAAGCCGTCGGCTCCAATCATCAGCAACGTACCCGACAGCGGAATCACATCGTAAGCATTCAGATTCGAGAAATGCGCCAGCTGGTTTTTGTCGATGGCCATCGGGTCGTTGATATTGAATGCTTTTAGGCCATATTTGCCTTCACACAGAAACATTGTCGGGAAATCAATACCTAGACCATGAGGGTTTTGCATAGGGTACGACTTCATCAGATACGGCGCCGACGGATTAGAAATATTCACCACATCCAATTCATTAGAACCTCTGGCACAGGTAGTTCCGGTTCGAAGGGTCACGTAGGCCATGTTATCATTGACAACCACTGGGTCGCAAGCCATCACGTGCTGAAAAGTGGAGAGTTTTACAGGATTTGACGGTGTCGAATTATCGAAAATGTGCATCCCAGTGTTGGAACCAATAAACAACTTATCTTTGTACGGAAAGATGGTTTCGATACCCCAACCTAAGTTAATCTTAGCACCTTTGACTGGGTTTGAGGCCGTCTTGATGTCAAATAACTGCAAATCTTGGTTCGAAACGGTATAGAGGTAATTGTTTGCAATCGTGAATCGAGCCATAGAACCTCCTGTCCCACTTGTATTACCAGGGCTTGAGCTCTTATCGGCAAAAGCGTTGGCCAAAGGAATAGGGCCATTATTATAAATAAAGGAAGCCTCGTCGCAACTTACTTCATACGAGCTAGTTACCAAGTCCCACGATTGGTCCGTAATAGTACTCGAAGCGGGGTTATAGTACCAGCCTAATCCATCAATAAGACCATACTGGAATACATCAGTTACTCGGTTCACTTCTTTGATAGCCGTTGGATTACTGATGTCAAAGGCAATCACATCGGTGTAGCTGTCGGCATACAAGATGTTGCCTTTCACAGCCATATCAATATTGCCCGGAATCGCCAAAAACGAAAGCATTTTAGGATTAGAAGGATCTGAATTGTCCAGAATATGAATCCCTTTTTTGATTTCGTTGATAAACAGATAGTTGTCTTTACTGTAAATTTTCCCAGGTTTTTCGAGTGTTTGTGCGGATAGGTTTTTTACGCCTGTTCGTAGCTCTGCAATCGTAATGGTACTTTGCTGTGCCGTGCGGTATGTAATGGTTTGCTGGCAATGGTCTGTGCACGAACTCAGTGCAAGACCCATCGCTGCCAGCCATAATACAATTGATGTGTACTTTGTTTTCATAGGTTTTGTGAAAGAATTAATTGCCCCTAACTAACTGATTCATAGATAACTTGTGAAAGTATTACTGTACAATTTTACATTGGCCTTCCACACACGCTACACGAGGCGGTTGTACCAACGAACAGTCCGAAGTCTTGTTCGTTTTGACGTTCAGCTCTTTTTCAAGAGCATTGTATTCGTTTACTTTTTCAGTTAGGGTAAGTACGTCTTCCACGCTGAGTGAATATACTAGGTATTTCCAAGGACCTCCACAAGGCTTACTTCCAAAGCCTATTGTACCGCAGGTGCGGTCAGGTTTACAGGCATTATCTTTTATAAAATCATTAATTTCTGTTTCTAACAACGATAGCTTTTCTTGATCAATCAAGATAGGTGCAGGTCGGCTTGTGTCGCAGGCAAGGGTTCCGTACACCAGCAGTATCGCTGCCCATTTCTTCATGTTTAGGTTTGTTTTTTTTATGACACTCGTTCAGGCAGGATGGTTGGAATCTGGGGTAAATTGTATGCTTAACCAAAAGCCACCAACACAACAATCACTTAATAATCAACAAATTAAGAAAGCAACAAATTTCGTTATCTGCTCTTAAAACTGCCGCTTTAGCCCAACACCGATTCCAATTTGCTCTAGGTGTGTGTGCACGGCTGAGGGCTGTGTAACTCCATCTGCCAGTGATTTCCGATACATCAGGTCAAGAGAGAGTTTGTAGTTTTTGATAACATCATAGTTGATGCTCGCTCCTACTACTCCACTCCAAGTTTGTTTTTTGTACCATTGGTCTTTGGTGGTGTATTCGTAGGCATTAAGCGAAATACTAGATTGGTCCAAGATGGTGTTTCTCAAGAAAAAGTCGCTCGATGCTCCTACCGAAAGCGCTGTCTCGACTTTTGGTAGCACCTTGACTCGATAACCTACCCGAACCGGAACACTCAGGTAATAGTACTTGTTTTGGATTCGATACGTGGCACTGGTTGGTAATAGCACATTCTGATAACTAAAAATAGAGATGACTTGGTCGTTGGCTAGCAGGCTGCCGTACAAACTTGCCCGCTTGCTATCGAGACGATTAACAAACAGAGCATCGCTTTCAAGCCATGAATTTCCTTGCCAATATTGTACCCCTCCTTCGATAAAAAAGTGTTTCGACAACGCTACTCCACCCTGAAAACCAACTAGATACGATTTTCCTGACTGACTGAGTGAATAAGGTCGCTGACCCTGCTGGGCATTGAAACCCGACAAGGAATTTACGGCTGTAACGGCAGTAATGGCAATATCATCAATCTGAGCGTTGGGATTAAATACGTTGAGCATTACGTTAGCCCCCAGCCACCAACTAACATGCTTAGCGCTTTGTCGCTTGATGGGCATAGGCTGATACTGCACATTGGCAGGGGGATTCCACGTAACTAGGTTCGAAAAAGGCTTATTACGTAGCAAAGCGGCTTGCCATGTATTGATTTGCTTTGACTCAGCCAGCAACGGCACAGGAAGAGTGCTAGTACCAGAGTTGGCGTTATTGGTTTTGGATATAGTGCTTTCGCTTGATTGGTCACTCGTCGAATGGGTTTCAGAAATCACTACTTTCTCGTAATCTCGAACCCTTTGGTTTGTTTTGGCTACTTCTTTCGTAGAGAGTTCGCCCGATTTATCCATATTAGACGTGGATATGTTGGAAACTTTAGCGATTATTTGCTTAGTAACTATCTCTTTTTCAGAACTTTCATTAGGCGTATCTGATAATTGATACAACTTGGTCTTTTTACGTTTTTCCAATGTAGCAACTGCCTTTTGTTGGATGGTTGTTTCCTCTGCTTCGTGGATAGTAAAGAGTCGTTTCTCTAAAACCGATGGCTCAGTACTTGTTGGGGCTTGTTCAATAAGTAATGGCGTTTCGTTCGTGGTATGCTTTGCTTCATTAGGTGCAATAGCCGATTGTTCAGTACCAGTGGCCGTTGTGGCCTGTTTGGTAGTAGGTAACAACGTAGCGACAGAACTTCCTTGTGGCGACTTAGCCAAGTTGATGACTCGCCAGCCCAGCCAAGCTGAAACAAATAGCAATAATAATAAAACGACAGAGGCATACGGCCACCTGCTTTTGCGTAAAGGTGTTGGGGTTGTCGAATCTAAATGCGCCTCCACGCCCTTCCAAACTCGTTCGGAAGGGGGTACCGACGCCTCCTCAAAGGCTTTTCTCCACGATTCTTCAAATTCCTTGTCTGACTGGCTCATTGTACTTTTTTCTTAATCCTGTCTGGTTGAGTAGTTATCACTGGTTGTTAGTGAATTCGTTACGGGTAGGTGGTCGTCTCCACAACCAGTTTCCAGTAACTAATAACTACTTATTTGGTTGCCATTTTGTCGGTTAGCATCCGTTGTAAGAGCATTCGGGCTCTCGAATATTGTGATTTCGAGGTGCCTTCCGAAATATTCAGTAGTTGGGCTATTTCGTTGTGCTGATAGCCTTCAATGGCATACAGACTGAATACGGTTTGGCAACCTGTTGGTAATTCTCTGACCAATTGCAATAGTTCCTGAAAATGAAACCCCGAAACGCCACTATGCTCGTCTTCGATTTCGCCTTCTACGGTCTCAGCATCAACGGTATCTTGCCAGCGATGATAGGTACGTACATGATTGAGCGCTGTATTGACCACAATGCGTTTTATCCACACACTGAGCGGGCATTCTTGCCGAAACGTGCCTATCTTCTCAAACACTTTGATGAATGCCTCTTGCAAAATGTCTTCGGCTTCGGCTGTGGTTCGGGCATACCGAAGGCATACGACGTGCATCTTCCCAGCGTAAAGGTCATAAAGCCTCCGCTGGGCTGCCCTGTCGTTGGACCGACAACCGTGTATGATTTCTTGCTCGGATAGCATAAGGGGCACTGATTGCCCGGTGTTTCGTCTGTTTACATAAAAGACACCATCACTTTGGGGATGGTTGGAAACAGCGAGCTTTTTCTTGTTAAAAATACAGTTTGTTACCCAACTTTAACGTACTTTGTGGATGACTATAAGCCATTGACTCTAAAAAACTTACCTTTGCTTGAGTATTCAGGTTAGATTCTGTTAAGTATTTGTATATTTGGTACTAAAATAGTTAACCCATCGTTTAGTTGAGAGGTCTAAGCTATGTTTTCAACTCATGTGCTATGAAACTTCATCCATCTGTACTCAATAAGTTTTTTGTGTCGGCAGTAGTGGCATCGGTGATGCTGGGAGCGTGTCAGAATACCCCTGGCAGCGACCCTACCACTACGACCAAGTCTTCGTTTGACCTTATTCAAGACAAAATCTTGACAACCAACTGTGCGCTTTCGGGCTGCCATGCCTCGGCGCAGGATGGTACTTATCGTCAACACGAGCTCGTTTTGGCTGCGGGTGTGGCCTATGACAATTTATTTAACGCAAAACCCAAAAATGCAGATGCGTTGACCGACAATTTATTGAGAGTAAAACCCTATAAGTCGCTCGAAAGTTTGTTTTATCACAAGCTAAGTTTTGATGCCAGCCATCATGGCGGCAAGCAATACGGTGCGCCTATGCCGCTGGGTGGTACTCCTCTCTATGTAGGTCAGATAGAATTTGTTCGCCGTTGGATTGAAGCCGGCGCTCCTCGCACTGGAAGTGTGGCCGACGAAGCTTTGCTCGACGACAAAACGCCAAGCTATACCGAGAACTTTGAACCTTTGAAAACTCCTACGCAAGAAGGGTTGACAGGTGTACAAATGTACATTGAGAAGTTTGAGGTGAAACCCAACTTTGAGCGAGAACTCTTTGTCCACAAGCAAGTAGGTAATACGCAAGAGTTGTACGTCAACCGAATCAAACTCAAAAGCCGTGTCAACACCCACCACTTGGTTGTGTATGATTTTAGAGATCGCAAGAGCCTTCCGGTGCTCAACCAAGTGCGTGATTTGCGTAATGCCGATGGAACCCTCAACTTGCTGACCGTTGTAACGATGTCTAACCACGTGTTTGTAGGAGGAGGTGGCAATGCCAACTACGATTACACACTGCCAGAGGGCACGGCTATTTTGATTCCGGCCAACTACTCATTTGACCTTAACCCGCATTATTTCAACAAAGGTACTACCTCAATTTATGGCGAGAATTATGTCAATTTTTACACAGTAAATAAATCAACTGTGCAGAATGTGGTGCAAATGCTTGATTTACAAAACAATGATTTGAGTATTCCGGCCAAAACTCGCAAAACCTTCACTAAGTCATTTACTAACCTATCGAGTGGCCGCACGGCGGTAGTCATGCTGACCTCGCACATGCACAAGCGGGGCGAAAAATTTGTCATCAAAATCAAAGGAGGAACACGTGACGGCCAAGTGGTGTATGAAACTACCGATTGGGAACACCCCTTGATTAAGAACTTTACGCCAGCTCTTATTTTAGAAAAAGGCGAAGGTCTCACTTCTGAGATTACGTATTATAACGAAACCGACAAAACAGTGAGTTTCGGACTCACCAGCGAAGACGAAATGGGTATTATTTTTGGCTACTATTATGCCGTAAAATAGATAAACTTGACTAGCCAACGCTCTTAGACCAACTGAGGCGTTGGCTGGTGCTCAATAGCCGACCGAATGAGATAGGTAGCTCCTACGTCGTTGAAGGTGAACAATCGTAGTCCCCAAGCTTCTCTGATGAGCAATTGTTGTCTGATTTCTCGCTCCGAGAACCCTTGCTGATGCAGTGCCAGTACTTTCCCTACTAACTCTTCAAAGTAGTTGAGTTTGGCCTGAAACAAGGCTTTACCATTGCTCAACTGGGGCGAATGCCCACAAAAAATCACTTCAAAGTCTTCTTTTAATAGCTGACGAATCGAGGCTATTTGTTGGTGGATGTTTTCGGACTTACGGAACACCTTGATTTTGACGCCTACAAACAAATCGCCAGCAAACAGCCAACCTTTGTTGCGCTCTATGAAAACATAATGGTCTTCGGAGTGCCCAGGGGTAAAAATCGGCACCAAGCGATGGCGGCTTGTTTCGATGGATTCGGGCATCGGCAGGATAACCCCCGTAACTGGCCGGATTTTACCGAAGAAATAATACTCATACGGTAAGATAGGAAAGCCCGTGCGTAGCTTTTGCTTCGTCAGCTCATGTGCATAAATCGGGGCATTGGTCAGTTGCTGAAGTAACTGGGCGTTGCCAGAGTGGTCTTCGTGCCAATGGGTAAGGGCTATTTGTTCAATCTGGCGCTTGGTCAAGGTATTCTTCACAGCTTCTTCACAATGGCGCTGGGCCGTATCAATCAGCAGACCATCTAGGTAATACGAATACACGGTCATGGCAGGTTTCCCGATGGGAGCCCCTCCAAATTCGTGCATTTCTACACCATCAACTACTCGTTTTTTATATAACTGCATAAAAAAATCGTGCTACGGCTATCGGGCTACTACTAATCGGTTGAAAGTTATCTTTAGCCACTCAACGGGCTAACAATCTTCTCTTTTATGCTCAACCAATGTAGTGCCAACGCTTATCGTAACACGATTTTTGGGGATTTTTGTTCCTACTTACAGGGATGACTTACCAATAGATAGGGCCTTTGCCTAAGTATTTTTCGGCAATGGGCAGGTAATAATCTTTGATGTCGTCGAGCTCATATATTTTGTTCGACTTGGTGTAGAGGTCGTAGCGGTTAAAATCCAACACAATTTCTTTATAGACTTCGTCTTGTTGGTTGGTGAGGCGTTGGTAGCTCCCGCCATTGTGCCAAGGATAAAACGAATGATAACGCACCATAACCATCCCTTCGTCAGGAATACGGTTTTCGGGGTGATTTTTCAGGACTTGAAACAAGTACTCGTCGTGCCCCCATGCCAAGTGCAGATTGTCGAGGCCACAGCCTTCTTCATAAATGCCCAGCTCGGTATTGTATAGCTCATTGTGCATGTCGGGATTAAGTTCGTTAAACTCAGGATATACACACGTATCTGGCAAACGGCATCCTACTACAAATACATCACCTACCAAGCCCCATTGTTCGGCTTGACTGGTACCATCTTCGTCAGAGCCCCATAGATACATGACCTTACCCAAGTCATGAATCAAACCCACCAGCTGCATCCAGTCGGGGCGACCGTCGGCACGCATGGCCTCCGCCGACTGCACCAAGTGCTGAACGTTGGGCAAATTGAGGTCGGGGTCGCTTACATCAATGAGTTTGTTCATCTCAAGCATGGCATCCCACAGGCTAAGCGGTTTGTCAAACGTTGAATATTTTTTCTTCATGCGCAACACATAGTCGAGTGTTTGATTTTGGCGCATTTTGCGGTAGTGTTCTCTTACAGCAGCTGTGATTTCGCCTTGGTTATAGTTACGAAACTCTTTTTTAGGCTCTTGAAGTGTATCCATTGTAGTCAATTATCAATTTGAAAGACTGCAAATATAACAAGTGAATTGTTTAGTTCTATCCTGTTTGTTAGCAAGTTAACTTTCCAATGTCTTGAAATGTTACAAATCTCTCCAAAGAAATCATAGTTTTGTATATTGAATCTTTTCAGAACATGAAACCAGCTACTTATTGGGTAGAAACCCTACACATGCAAAGTCACCCCGAAGGTGGGTATTTTGCCGAGACTTATCGTTGTGCAGAAACCTTTGCAAAAGAGGGATTACCCCAGCGGTATTCGGGGGCTCGCAGTTTCGGAACTGCCATTTATTTTTTGTTAGAAAGTCATCATTTTTCGAGCCTTCATCGCATCAAATCGGACGAAATCTGGCATTTTTATGCTGGCTGCCCACTCGATGTCTATATGATTGCGCCCACAGGCGACCTAACGGTTGTGCGACTTGGGTCTAATCCTGATGGGGGCGAAGTGTTTCAGGCTGTTGTGCCTGCTGGATACTGGTTTGGGGCAAAGCCTTGCCATCCCAACAGCTATTCGCTGGTGGGGTGCACAGTAGCGCCAGGGTTTGATTTTGGAGATTTTGAATTGGCTCGCCGAGACGATCTCTTAGCAGCTTTTCCAGCTCATGCAGCCGTCATCCACTTACTCACGGCTTAAAACGCTCGTAGGCATCGGCACCCGTTTTGGGGTCTTTGCCGAAGAGCTCTACATACAAAACTTTAGGAAACAAGTGTCCGTCTTCTTCGAGCCGAACGTAGATGCGGTGTAGTTTTTGCATTCTTCCAGCAATCGGGAAAAGTGCCATTGGATTGCCTTCTTCGTCGAGGGTAATTTTGAAGCGACGTTTTCGATACGAAATCAGATTAAAGTCATAACTACCAGGTTCTTTAGGTAAGGACTTAAACTCGTACCCATACGCCAGCGTACGTTGGATGGTGCTGAGGTCTTGTCGTTGACCTTTTTCGGCATAACGCAACCAATAAACCCGCACAGGTAAGTCGGGATTTAGCTTTTTGTTTGGAAGCATATTGGCATCATATACCACCGTATTGGTACTGGTATTGCGCTGTATAATAAACAACCGAACAGGCGAAGTTGGTGGTACGGGTAGCTTGTCGTGTGGGATGTCTAAGTCTTTTTGGGCAAACGCCCCTGAGCAACTCAAGGCTACCACTACAACAAAAAGCAGCTTTTTAAAATACATTGAGGTATTGAAACATAGGGCAGGTCATGGGGCCTGCCCTACTGATGTTAGAGGTTTCTGAATTATAAAGCTACCTTTATTTTCAATTCGTTCAATTGCGCATCGGCAATCGTCGAAGGCGAATCAATCATCACATCTCGGCCTGAGTTATTTTTAGGGAAAGCAATGAAATCTCGAATCGAATCGGCTCCTCCAAAGAGCGAGCAGAGGCGGTCGAAACCAAAGGCAATTCCCCCATGAGGTGGCGCTCCGTACTCAAAAGCATCCATCAAAAATCCGAACTGTTTCTTGGCTTCTTCTGGGGTAAAGCCTAAGATTTCAAACATTTTCGACTGAAGTTCTTTCTGGAAAATCCGAATGGACCCCCCTCCTACTTCGGTACCATTGATAACCATATCGTAGGCATTGGCCCTGACCTTACCGGGGTCAGTGTCTAACAATGAAATATCTTCTGGTTTTGGAGAGGTGAAGGGGTGGTGCATAGCAAACCAACGAGCTTCTTCTTCGCCGTATTCAAGTAGCGGGAAGTCAAGTACCCACAATACTTTGTAATCGTTGGGGTTGCGTAGCCCTAAGCGGTTGCCCATTTCTAAGCGCAGTTCGTTGAGTTGCTTGCGAGTTTTGTCGGCAGAACCACTCAACACCAGCATCAAGTCACCTTTTTCGGCACCAAACAACTCGGCCCAGCGCTTGAGGTCTTCTTCGTTATAGAATTTATCTACTGACGACTTGAGCGTTCCGTCGGCATTGTACCGCACATAGACTAGGCCTTTGGCCCCAATCTGCGGACGCTTCACAAACTCTGTCAACTCATCCACTTGCTTGCGAGTGTATTCGGCACAGCCTTTAGCACAAATGCCCACCACGAGTTCGGCTTCGTTGAACACATTGAACTCTTTGCCTTTAGCAACGTCGTTGAGTTCTACAAATTGCATTCCGAACCGAACGTCGGGCTTATCGCTACCGTATAGACGCATAGCATCGGCGTAGGTCATGCGAGGGACTTCGGGAAGGTCTATCTTCTTAACACTCTTGAACAAATGACGCACCAAGCCTTCAAACATTTGGAGGATGTCTTCTTGGGTGATAAACGACATCTCGCAGTCAATTTGGGTAAACTCAGGCTGGCGGTCGGCACGGAGGTCTTCGTCACGGAAACACTTTACAATCTGAAAATATCGGTCAAAGCCCGACACCATCAATAATTGCTTGAAAGTTTGGGGCGACTGAGGTAACGCATAAAACTCACCCGGATTCATACGGCTCGGCACCACAAAGTCACGAGCACCTTCGGGCGTTGACTTAATCAAAACGGGTGTTTCGACCTCGATAAAGTCGTGACCGTCGAGGTAGCGGCGGGTTTCTTGCGCCATTTTGTGGCGAAGTTGGAGGCTGTTCCGAACGGGTGCACGACGCAAGTCAAGGTAGCGGTATTTCATCCGAAGGTCGTCGCCACCGTCGGTTTCGTCTTCTATCAAAAACGGAGGTAATTTGGCTGGATTCAAGACTGAGAGTGCCTCTATCCGAATTTCGATAGCTCCTGTGGCAATTTTGTCGTTTTTAGCGATGCGCTCCACCACTGTTCCAGAGGCTGCAATCACAAATTCACGCCCCAACGAACGAGCCGTATCCAAGATTTCTTTGGGAGTTTTGCCTTCTTCCAAAATAAGTTGCGTAATTCCGTAGCGGTCCCGAAGGTCTATCCAAAGCATACCGCCTTTGTCACGGCTGCGTTGTACCCAGCCACAAAGGGTAACTTTTTGGCCTACATCCGAGATTCTTAACTCGCCACAAGTATGTGTTCTTAGCATAACAACAATAGTACAGACTTCCCGTCTGTTTAATGGGAAAAACCTTATTACGAATCGTTATTGGTTACTGGCAGAATAGGGGTTATTTGTGTCGCAAACCGTCACAAATCAACAACTTATTAACCAGAACAAGATTTTTAACCTCTATACGACTGGTACTTAGCAATTAAAAGTTGGCAAAATTAGAGATTTTTGGGGGATTGGGAAAAGGTTTGTCAGGAATAAGCTAAAATGAATCAGCAGGAAGAGTTATTCGTCTGCTTCGATGTTTCACTATTTGCTCCATTACTTCTTATATCTCCTACAGAATCCTTCATTCATCAAGCACCAGTATTGTTATTTCTTTTCCATTGACCTGTACTGTTGCTCAGAGTAATAGGATTAACTATGCCACTATTCAATCGCCAGAATTTTTTGCATAATTTTATTGACAATTACCTGAAAATCTGTTACTTTCACTACAACAAAACAAATCCACATTGGCATGAAAACACTTAGCTATTGGGCCAAACATCATCCTCGCTGGGCCATTGCGCTCCTTGTGCTTTGGGGAACGTACGAAATCGCTTTCGGGATTCGGCTGGGTCGTGTTATTTTACCACCCATCAACGAAGCACTGTTACATTTTTTGATAGTGGTCATTGTCTTGCAAAGTATTTCCATTCAAAACCAGTATCAACGACAGCTCCCTTCTCTTGACAAAGCCCTTGTCGTTAGGCTCCGTCAACGCTGTGCACGCTGGCTATTTATCATGACATTTGGGCTGGCTGTTATCTTCGGTAATCTAGTGCAGCAACGCCTCAATCCAGCTTCAGCAACTGCGGTGGCATGGGCTTCGGAGGGGAACAACTCTCAGCCTATTTCTAAGAAGCAGTTCCGCAAACAACTCAAAACAACTCTAAAAAACTACCGAAAACAACACCAGCAAATCACTAATACGACGGGTTTGGTTATCGGTGGTATTTTGTTACTCTTGTTGGGAATTGGTTTTGCAGGGACTTTGGCCTGTGCTATTGGATGTGCGGCTCCAGCGCTCGAAATCGTGCTTTATGGATTGCTCACTATCGGTTCTTTTTGGGCGGGTATCTACTTTCTCAATAAAGCAGCTCGACTCAAAAAGGCAAATCAGGCAAGTTTGTAGGCTTGGTATCTAGCAACAGTATGGCTTTAGTATTATTCTAAGAACGCCAAACCTCCTTTTGGGCTTTTTAAACACTCAAACAGTAGCCACCTCACAAAGAATTCTACGAAAAAGTAATAAAGTTTCATTTTCCGCTTAATTTTAAGGCATGAATTTCGTTATGATGCAGGTTACACTTGTATCTATTGTTGTTGCTATGCCAAAACGATTACTGACTCTTTGTTGCTTTTTGCTATGTAGTGGAGTATGGGCTCAACAAAAGCCGCATTACAGCCAGTACATGATGAACGGTTACTTGCTCAACCCAGCACTCAGCGGGATTGAAGACTATATGGATGTAAAAACAGGTTACCGTAACCAGTGGTCGGGTTTTGGTGGAGAACCAACAACTTTCTACCTGTCGGCTCATGGAGCACTCAACAAACCCGACCGTACCAGTGTGGGTGCTTTGCCTGTACGTGGAAACAACGGACGGCGGATTCCGAAAGCCAAGTACAACCCCTATCAAGTGGTGCCTGGCCACCACGGTGTGGGCATGATGCTGGTCAGCGACAAAACGGGACCTACGTCTCGCACGTCGTTTGCGCTCTCGTATGCGTATCATTTACCCTTGCGTAATGGCATGAAGCTCTCGTTGGGAGCATCGGGTGGCCTTACGCAACATACCTTAGACTTCGACAAAATTACGCTGGCCAACCCCGTTGACCCCGTTACGCAACAAGGCAAAGTAAACACGACTCAACCCGACGTTAACATCGGTGCATGGCTCTACACTCGGCAATGGTACGTGGGGGCTTCGGCTAATCAGATTTTAGCAAAAAAATTGGACTTTACCGGCAATCAAGGCAGCTATCAATGGCTAGGGCAGCTTTATACGCACTATTTTGTGACAGCTGGCTATCGAGCCGAACTTAGTGAAGATTGGGCTTTTTCGCCGTCGGTGATGGTGAAATACGTGCGCCCAACGCCACTATCGTTTGATATCAATGCCAAGCTATTTTTCCGTGACCGTTTTTGGTTTGGTGGCTCATACCGTCATAAAGATGCGGTGGTTGGTTTGGTAGGTTTTAACGTAAATTACCTAATCAATATCGGATACTCATACGACTATGTGTTGTCGAGTATTAATACGGTAGCCAAAGGCAGTCATGAGGTAGTAATTGGCATTATGCTCAACAACAAACAACGGATTCTTTGCCCTGTGCACATGTGGTAGATTGGGAATTGAGAAACTAGTTATTAGAGAAGTTTCCATTGAAGTAATGATAAAACAAAAAGACTTGGCTTGCACCAAGTCTTTTTGTTTTATGTAAGTCTAAGCACTTGGTTGCTATACTAATTTATTGTTTCACAAGGCGTTTGCCCCATTTTCGGACCCCATCTGAAATAATGGTTTCATAAACTCCGCCACTCAGCTGACTTGTAGGTAAGGTGAAAGTGTTATCGCCCTGCCGTAAGGTATGTTCGGTATGCAATACTTGCCTACCAGCCATGTCGTACAAGTGAATCTGTATTACCATTGCTTCAGCACTATTAAGATGAAGTGTGGTGTTGCCTAAAGTAGGATTAGGCGAAAGGCTGAGTTGTAGGCGATTGTCGTCAATACGTACGTCTTTGATTCGTGAGTAGTCAACACTCCCATCTAAGTCATTCATTTTGAGGCGGTAATATACCACTTCGTTGCGAGGTACGTCCACATCCAGATACTGATACGTAGCGCCTTGACCCTCTGTACCTTGAGGTG
Organism: Spirosomataceae bacterium; assembly: GCA_046329195.1. Taxonomy (GTDB): domain Bacteria; phylum Bacteroidota; class Bacteroidia; order Cytophagales; family Spirosomataceae; genus JAXLVB01. The sequence goes on from JAXLVB010000003.1 coordinate 803,873, forward strand.
AAAGGGTGGCTATGGTGCGAAACGACTGGGCGTCGAGAGAGCGTTGCACTTCAAAGCTTTTTACATTTTTCTCCGATTTGGTTGTCCACGAAAGTTTAATTCCTTCTTGCTGGGCAACAGCTTGAAAATCTATTAGTTCTACAGGCAAGGCCGATACTGTACCCTGTACCCACACCGAATAACTCCGAGCGGGTAGGTCAATATAAATTCGGTTAGAGCCATCAACCACAGCCGTTGGAAAAGCAGATTTTTGAAGTATATCTGTAAACTTAGTTCCTTGGACAATGCCATTGCGAACAGCAATAATATGATCAACTTGTAGGCGGGTATTTCCAAAGTTAATGGCCACAATCACCTCTTTGCCACCTATGCTCCCGTTGGCGTTGAGTTGGTAAATCAAAGACCTGCTTGCCGAACCTGTGATGTAGTTAGTAGGTGACGACGGCGCATAGTTGAGGTAGTCAACACTAGTAGAGCCATTGATATAATTTTTCAGAACATAAATAAGCTGGTTAATTTGGGTTTTCAAAGGACTAAGGCCTGTTGGATGGTAGTCAAATGAAATGATGTCGCCACCATAATTAGTGTTTCGGGCAGGATAGCCGTAATAATCAGGATAAAAAATGGTTGGAACGCCTATCTGATTATTAGTCAGAATATAGGCGTAGGCCAAAATTGGGTCAGTATTAACAAGTGAATTTTCAGCAGAAAAATTCGAATTCCGCATATCGTGGTTGTTGACAAAAGTAACCACATTAAAGCCACTCATTCCTCGGCCATCTCGAAGGCTACGCCCACCATCAGCCCCCGACCGAAACGCTACACGGGGGTCAGCGCCGTTGTCACAGGCATTTTTCAAGGCATACCGCAATCCAAAATCAAATACCTTGGGTTTGATGGCGTTTTTGGCAGCAGTACTCATTCCATTGTTTACACTAGTAACCCAGTTCTGAATTTGCGGGTTTTCTTCGCCGTACCACTCCCCTACTACCAAGTCAGGCGTTTTGCCGTCGTTGTACATTGAGGTCAGCATGGTACCGACAAACTCTGGCTCAAAGTGCTTAATGGCATCCATCCGCAATCCTCTCACTCCCAACGTACTCCAAGCCCACTTAGTCCAATCGATGAGTGTAGTTTGGGTCGAAGACTGGAGATGATCGTAGTCGTAAAAGTAGTCAAGACTTTGCATACTATAGGCTGGCCCTAAGCACGTAGTAGTGGCACCCCCAGCGGTACTGGCACCATAGGCATTCCAATTGGGGCGAAACGAACGCCAATCACTAGCCCCTTGACCACTTGGCATAGTTGTAAAGTCGGTGTAGGTCTGAAACTGGAGTTTGTAATTACTTGTATTCCAGTTTCCGCTTGGGCTACTAGGACTAGCAATATCCGAGTTGGTACCGGTGTACCAAATTTTGCTAATAACGTGGTCTGAATACGAGCCACAGGTATTAATAATCATAATGACGAGTTCGTCGCCAGTGGTGTTGTAATTGCTTGAACTGAGCGTGACTTTAAATTCATCTACATCACCATTAAAATCAATAGTGTTCCAATAGCCTTGTTTCAAATTAGTGACTTGAGCACCTCCGGTAGTAGGAATATCGGTCGAAATCGTAACTGCTGAGGAAGAAGCCGAACAGCCACTTACAAAATCCCAAGCTGAACCACCACCCGCTTTAGTGGTAGTTACAAAAAACATGTATTTGTAGCCCGAATACCCATCAGAGCGTGATTTCACGCTGAAATAATAGTCTCCGTCACCTAGTCCTGTACTCCCTCCAATCGGAATAGTCATCCGCACTCGGTCAGAAGGGAAGGGTTGTTTATAGGATGTACCTGGACAAGAGCCATCGTTTCGACCTGCATAAAAAAGCATGTATTCTTTCACTGCCGAGTTGTTTTCGGGATTCCCTCCATCACGGTGATTATAGACCATGTCACCTACGGCCTTGATATTATTAGCCGTAAAGGTCGAAATCATATTTTGGATGTCTTGTTTAGTGCCAAGTGCCGTAGCCGACGAACCACTTGGACCGATGTAGAGGTCTTTGGGGTCGTAGCCTCCACTTTTGGTACCATTACCAGCAAAGGGCGGAAACCAGACATGAGTAATGCCTGTCGAGCCTAATTCTGAAGCTTGCGAACTGAGTGTATTGGCCCAATTATACCCCTGACCATACTTAGGATAATCCCAATAAAAGCCTTGCATGAGCACCTGCTGTGCCGTTGTCGGAAAGCTACTTAGATAGGCTATTACGCCTATTAATAGGTAATAATTTTTTTTCATCATAGGAGTTTGATAATTGAAGTGCAACTCCAAAGTTATACTATTGCTTGAAAAAACAGTAAAATATTGAGCAAAATCTTAGCTTTTGTGACAAAAAAGAAGGCTTATCAAACAAATGTCTGATAAGCCTTTAGCAATGTATAAAGGTTGTGGGTTATTTCTCCATCAATATCGTACTACTGAGGCGTTGTAATTCTATTTCGGTCAGTTTGGTATTAAACTCAGCTTCGATGAGCCGTGTTTGTGCCGCTACGGCGTTTCGTTGTGCCTCTCGGAGTTCGAGGGGAGTAGAGACCCCTATTTTGTAACGCTCAAAGGCAATGTCCACGTTTTGGCGAGCTACGGCAAAATTCTGAAGCTCCAATTGTACCAGCTCGAGGCTATTGCGATAGCTGAGGTAGGTGCGTTCCAATGCCGATTCTAACTGTACTTTTAAGTCTTTTTCTTGGTATTCGGCCACTAGGCTGTTCACCTTAGCATTTTCGATACGTCGTTTTTGATTGTAGCCGTCAAAGATATTGACCGTAGCCCGAACGCCATAGTTAAACAATCCTGTTTTACCTGTTTGCACCCCAAAACCTGCTCCATTGTTGACGGTATTATAGTTATATCCACCCAAAAAATCCAGTTGAGGTAGCTGCAAGGACTTCTGGTTTTTGATTTCTAAATCAGCCAATTTTTTGTTCATTCCAGCCAATACCAAACTAGGATTTTGACTAAGCACAAGCGGACGGAGCGTTTCGAGTTGTAAGTTCTTATTGAGAATGATGGTGTCAGGCACCGAGAAATCTGCATTTAAGTCTCGTACTAATAGCGCATTAAGTGCGATACGGGCATTGCGAAGAGCTTGTTCTTGGGCAACTAAGGCTGCCTTGTCGCCGTTGTAATCTACCTGCGCCGCTAGGTAGTCCAGCTTAGAGCCTTGGCCCACCTCATAGCGGTCTTTAGCTAAGCGAAGACGCTCATTTGAGATTTCGAGAGCATCTTTGAAGGTTTTAAGGCGCTGCGACTGCCGCAAAATATCGTAGTAGGCATTCGCCACTTGGGCAATGGTGTTTTCAATAACAATTTTTTCGCTGACCACACCCTGTCGTTGGAGCTCAGCCAAGCGGTCTCGGGCAATGAACATCCCCATGCCATCAAACAAAGTCCAAACCACATTGACCCCAAGGTTGCCGTTGTTGTTCTTGACACCACTCTGCCGAAGTGGGTCTCGTACTCCTCCAAAAAACTCTTGATCTATCTTACTGATACTGTAGTTTTTAGAGGCCTGTCCCGTTACTGTAGGCAAAAAACCAGCATTACCGAGCGTATTGTCGTTTTCGCCTATCTTTTTGCGAGTACTCGCTACTTTAATACCAAAATTTTGCTTCAACGACAGCTCAATGGCTTGGTCGAGGCTTAGTAATTCTTGTGCATAAGTAGCTGACAAAAAGACGCTTACTAAAATAGTTAAGAACGATTTTCGGAGCATGGGTGTGCTGATAATAAGATTTTTTGCCGAAATTACTTAAAACTCCACAGCCATAGCGTAGCTTCGGGGCAAATGTATTAGTTTGCAGCGACTAAACGGATTTTTTTTGAGATGACAACATTCCGCAAAAAGGTATATCACCTTCTCGAAACTTCGGCAGGAAGCCGTAAAGGTTGGATTGGGGTATTCAACGGTTTTTTGTTTACGCTCATTTTTCTGAACGGAGTGGCCATTGTGCTTCACTCGGTTGAAGAAATTTACCGAAACCATATCAAGCTATTCAATTATTTTGAGTTATTCTCGGTCACGTTTTTTACCATCGAATACGGCTTTAGGGTGTGGTGTTCGGTCGAAAAGCAGGCGCACCACCATCCTATCTGGGGGAGGCTCAAGTATATTTTTACCTTTTGGGCCTTGGTGGACTTGATGGGTTTTATGCCCTTTTTCCTCTCGATGTTTGACGTAGATTTGGGCTTAGTACGAGTTTTGCGACTCTTCCGCCTGCTTCGGTTATTCCGTATTACCCGCTATGTGTTAGCCCTGAATATCATCGAAAACGTTATTAAAGAAAAGAAAGAAGAATTGGTACTGAGCTTTATTTTTATTTTGTTTTTGCTTCTGATTTCGTCGAGTTTGATGTATTACATTGAACATCCGGCTCAGCCCAAAGTTTTCAAAAGCATTCCGGCTACGCTGTGGTGGGGCGTGGCTACTATCACTACGGTAGGTTATGGCGATGCCGTACCCATCACGCCGTTAGGCAAAATCTTCGGGGGGATTGTGGCCTTAGCGGGAGTGGGGTTATTTGCTCTGCCTTCAGGTATTTTGGCATCGGGCTTTGCTGAGGAAATTGGTAAACGCAATCGAAAAAAGCGTACGATTATCTGCCCCCACTGCAGCACCGAAATAGACCTCGACATGGTGGTACATGAGCATAAGAAAAAGTGAGATGTGTCTTTGCTTAGGTTTGTGTGGTGAGGGATACTACCCACCTTGGGATGGTTTATAAAACAACATACCCTCAGAAAGCTTGGTTTGAATAGCCTTCTGAAGGTAGTCGTTAAGGTAACAGCATTACATCCCCGCCCGTGGCACAATGGGAAGGCTTTCGTTGCCGTCGTCGCTAACGGCTTGAACTGCAAAGAAATAGTGGTCTTTTGAATAAGGGATATTGAGACCTAGCTTGTCGGTGAAGATTTTCTTTTGCCAAAAAGGCTGATATGTTTCCCGTACCAATACGTAGTAACCCTTCACCTTACCCGACTTAGGGGCTTGCCAAACCAGTGTGGTCGAATTGCTGAGCCCTTTCATATCCAGTATCACGTTTTGAGGCGTAGCCGGCGCTTTAGCTAAGTTGGCCAGTGTAGCTAAGTTAACGGCGGTATTCTTGCGCAAGTATTCAAAGTCCATAAACTTGGGTAAATCTCCATATTCAATGCCTTTTTCGGTACGCAAGTCTTGGTGCTGGTGCTCAAAGTTTTCGTTCATTTCGGTGATACGCACCGCTGCGAAGCCTTTGTTCACAAAAGGTGTGTGGTCGCCGCCTCGCAAGAAACGGTCGTTTCGGTACACCATCACCACTTCGAGGTTGTCCACATACCGCTCACCTACTTCTTTGAGATAGCGAGCCAATTGGCGGGTTTTACCGTCGTTTTCGAGTCCGTACTGCCGAATCTGGGCTGCTTTTTTGTCTAATTCGTAGCCTGGTAATCCTTCGCTAAACACCCGCAGGCGAGTGTTATCAATGATGTTGGTCTCCGAACTATTGTTTGAGCCCATGATGTCATTGTTGAGCAGGGCTTCGAGGTTAGTTTTGTCTTGGAACATTTTTTCGGCTAAATGCTCCGCACCCAACAATCCCTGTTCTTCACCGCTCACGGTCACAAATAGCACAGTAGCCGGAAATTTCGTTTTGCTCAGAACTCTTGCCAGTTCAATGACGGCGGCGGTACCACTACCATCATCGTTCGCACCGGGGGCATCGGCATCACGGTTCATCACATTGGTCACACGGCTGTCAATATGACCACTGACCATAAACACCCGGTCGTCGGCAGGGTCAGTGCCTTTTAGTATAGCCATCACATTGGCCATTTCGGTATCTTTGTCCACTCGCTTGCCGTCGGCAGGTAGCGTCCACGTGTCGAGCATAGCAGTCATGCGCCCGCCCGATTGTTTGGCAAATTCATTGAACTTACTCAATACCCACGTTCTTGCTGCACCAATGCCTCGCTTAGGGTCGGTGGTGGTACTGAGGGTTTGGCGAGTACCAAAGCTCACCAATTTCTGAATGTAGGCTTGTAAGCTATCTTTGGATACTTCTTTGACTAATCGTTCAATTTCGGCATCTCGCTGAATAATTTTCTGAGCCTGAAGCGTAGTAGTACACCACGCCAAAGCCAGTAGAAGTAGTGTTTTTTTCATAGAAAGTCATTAGTTGATACTACGAAATAAGAAGTTTTCGGTGAGGATTGTTTGGTTGAAAGCCTGTTTTTAGCCAAACCTGTCCTTTCTGAGGTTTAAAGTCTGTATTGTTGCGAGGACTATTTCCGGCGATAAAAATACAAGCGTGGCTTAATGGCCACAGCAGGGTTTTCTTCGCTGGTGGTATAGTAGCCCAAATTGTCAACAGAAAATGCCAAGGCTTCGCCTTGTGGCTCTACGGTATAAAGCAGGATTTTGGGACTTCGCTTGAGCGCATCTAATACGGACTCGCCGCTTCGGCGTTTCCAATAAAATACCTGAGCGTAGTTTTTCAGAATAATTTCCTGATTATCAGCTGAAATATCACCTGCTGTGCAAAAATTAAAACTCAACTCTTGCATGTACTCTGCCGTGAGTGTGCCAGTGGTTGCTTGTGGATAGCGCAATCGGTAGATTTTTGAGTTGGCCTCTCGCTTGGTGACTATATATAAATCTTTGGTCTCGTGGTCAATTAGTAAGCATTCGGCATCGTGGTTACCATCGGGATATTTGAATCGGATGGCTTCGGCGTTTTTGATGCTTCCCCCATTGCTCAACTGACTTTGAGCAGGTTCTTTAAACCGATAAATAGTATAGCTACCATACTCTTGAAGGTTGTCGCCCGTATCGGCTAAATAAATGTAGGTGCCGTCCGAAAAGGTACTGGCCGCTATGTCTTCCCAATCTCGATTTTTGGTGTTTTCTACAAAGTATTGCCCAATGCGTTGTGCTTGCGTATTGACCAAAAATACCCGATTGGTATCGCCAGAGTCGTTGTGTGTCCAAAGCAGACCTGCATTTGTTCGGCTTGCTATTAGACCTGATAGTTCGTTGAGTTGGGTGTCGGTGAAGGTACCCACGTTTTCGGCCTCCGCAAAATCCGCCTCAGTAGCGGCAGGTTGAGGTGATTCGGTGTGACAGCTAAACGCAAACACAAAAAGTAGTATCCAGCTCAGTCGAAGCATAACCTGACGAATACGGGTAGCATTGATTGGTTGGGGCATCAGCACTCGAAAATTTGTCTTGAATGTTTTCATATTTCACAAAATAACACACTGATTATCAGTCTCCAAAAATAAAGTGTGAAACGAATTACCATTTTTCTCACACTTTTCTTAGTTTTCCTCAAATTTCCCTCAAAAATTTGCCAAAACCTCAACCCATGCAATTTTCAGAACAAGACTTACAACAGATTGCCGCACAAGGCATTGATTTACAGACCATCGAACAACAGATTGAGGACTTCAAAAAAGGGTTCCCATTTTTACCTCTTTCCAAAGCGGCTACAGTAGGCGATGGTATTTTGCGTCTCAGTGATACCCAAGTAGCCCATTATGTAGAGGTGTTTGAGTCGCAAAAAGATAACGTTTCGCTGTTGAAATTCGTACCTGCCTCTGGAGCAGCTACTCGGATGTTCAAGTCGTTGTTTTCGTTTTTAGAAGCTGGCAAAACGGACAAATCGGTAGAGCAGTTCTTTGATCGCCTTAGTGATTTTGCTTTCTATGCCGACCTAATGGCCTTAGTACCCACCGATGCTGACCACACCACCTTGGCCGACTATTTCTTGACCGACAAAGGCTTAGGCTACGGTAGCTTGCCCAAGGGTTTGCTCAAATTTCATACGTATGACGACGGCACTCGTACCTCAGTAGAGGAGCACTTGGTAGAAGGCGCCAACTATGCTAATTCAAAAGGTAACGTCAACTTACACTTTACCGTTTCGCCAGAGCACCGTAGCAAATTTAACGAACTCATCAGCAGTGTGTTGGAGCATTATGAGTCGTTGTTTGGAGTGAAGTTCCATGTGTCGTTTTCGGAACAAAAGTCAGCGACCGATACCATTGCCGTCAACATGGACAATACGCCGTTTAGAGAAAAAGATGGCTCGCTGCACTTCCGCCCTGCCGGACACGGGGCGCTACTGGCCAATCTCAACGACATTGATGCCGACGTGGTGTTTATCAAAAACATTGATAACGTGGTACCTGACCGTATCAAGGCTACCACTATTGCCTATAAGAAAGCCTTGGCAGGGGTGCTGCTCCATTACCAAGGCCGCATAAAGCAGTACTTGGATATGCTTGCTGATGGGTATGTGAACGATAGTTTTATTCGAGAATTAGAGCATTTCTTTGAAAAAGAGCTTTGTGTAGCTGCTCCCGAAGGGTTTGCGGCGCTCAGTCAACGAGAAAAACAGGAGTATTTCCATGATAAACTGAATCGCCCTGTGCGGGTATGCGGGGTAGTGCCCAATACAGGCGAGCCCGGCGGTGGACCCTTCTGGGCTAACAATGCAGATGATACCAGCTCATTACAAATTGTAGAATCGGCACAGGTGGACATGGGCGACGAAGCACAGAAGAGTATTTTTATGAATTCGACGCATTTCAACCCTGTAGATTTGATTTGTGGACTCAAGAACGGTAAAGGCGAGAAATTCGATTTGCTTCGGTATCGTGACCCTAAAACGGGTTTTATCACTCAAAAATCAAAAGATGGTAAGGACCTAAAAGCGCAAGAATTGCCTGGCCTTTGGAACGGCTCGATGGCCGACTGGAACACGATTTTTGTGGAGGTACCGCTCATTACCTTTAACCCTGTCAAGACTGTTAATGACCTGCTTCGCCCAGAACACCAGTAAGGTGGGGTGTAGTTATACCCAACCAACTGATCCACAACAAAATACCCAGCTCGTTGCGAGCTGGGTATTTTGTTAAGAGCGCTTTCTATAAAGCACTGCTTCATTTGGTGAGTCTATTAAATCAAATCTTGAAGTGTCTTTTTGTCTAATACGGCCAAGTTGGCATCACGCCATTGTCCGTAGTGTCCTAATACTACGGATAGAGGGAAAACACACTATCGTGCTAGTACATGTGTTTAGTTTTTAGTTGATTATCATTGATTTTGCCGACTCTTGCTTACGCCTGTTTGTTGAGCTATGCGCCCCAGACTATGCGTCCCAGTCAATGACCAACAAAGGAGGAAAAAACATCAATAACGGAGAAATCATTGTTTAGTCACTGTCTTTCAATGTGTTATGCCCCCTTTTGCTTACGCCTGTTTTTTGGTCAAAAGACCAACAACAGAGGAAATTTTACTTAAAAATCACGGTAAACCGTGGGGGGAAATCACGGCAAACCGTGATTTTTTGTCGTTTTTGGGTTAACGACCTTTGTCTTGCCTATTTCACTAAACGATGTCACAAAACTTAACTACTCGCCAGCAAGATGTGCTACGACTCATCTGTGCCGAACATTCAACGGCTCAAATAGCCGACATCTTGCAGCTGTCGGTTAATACAGTAGAAACTCATAGAAAGAATTTGTTTCGAAGATTAGGCGTACGAAATGCAATGGGCTTGGTGAAGTATGCAATTGAGAACCAGCTTTTATAGTTAGTGGGTCGCAAATAAGGTTGCGTATTGATTTTTATGCAAACACTAAATTGATTAACCAGATGAGAAAACAACTTTACAAACTTTTATCAATCGGTGGATTGATATTGTTAACATCACAGGTAGTACAAGCACAAACCTGTGCAAGCCCTGCCACAAGCAATAGCCCGCTGTGTGTGGGGAGTAGCCTCAATTTATCGGCTCCATCGGGGGGGAGTTCTTATAGTTGGACGGGTCCTAATGGATTTAGTTCAACACAACAAAATCCAGTTGTTAGCAAAGTTCAAGTAACAGCCAATGGCATTTACACTGTTAAGCGAACCCTATTTATAGCGACCTGTACGGCTACTGTTAGTGTGGTTATCAATGCCAAACCGGTGGTGAGTGCGCTAAGTAATTCACCCGTTTGTGCGGGTGCAAGCATTGGTTTATCAGCCACAGGTGGCACTTCTTATACATGGGCAGGTCCGTCAGCGTTTTCATCGACACTTCAAAACCCAACCCGAACTAACGCTACTACTACAATGGCTGGTGTTTATACTGTAACAGCCCAAAATGGGTCGAATTGTACCAGTACAGCTACTATCAATGTAGTGGTTAACACCAGCCCTGTGGCGAGTGCGCTAAGTAATTCACCCGTTTGTGCGGGTGCAAGCATTGGTTTATCAGCCACGGGTGGAGACAATTACTCGTGGGCAGGGCCATCTGGCTTTTCATCTACGCTTTCAAACCCGACTCGTACCAATGCTGATACTATGATGGAAGGTGTTTATACGGTAATTGTTACTAGCACGAATATTTGTACTACCACCGCCACTACCTCAATAGCTATAGTTACTTGTGCGGGTGGGCGGTTGGCTATCAATGATGCAGGGACAGATTTCTTAGACCTCAAAACCTACCCCAACCCTGCTAACAACGAGCTAAGTGTAGAAATCCATAACCCCGAAAAACTACCTATTAGGTTGCAATTACTTGACTCACAGGGACAAAGAAAAGGTGAATGGCAATTACCATCAGATGCCACCACTACCAAAACAATAGACATCAGGCATTTACCACCCATGATGTACATTATCAGTGCCGAAAACGAAAAACGAAAAGTAATGAAAAAAGTGCTGAAATTAGGTAATAAATAACGTGAACTTGGGATTTCCTTCGTTGTTGGTCTTGTGACCATAGCCGTCAGGCTAACGCTATTTCGCCGAGCGTCGGTCGCCTCACCCCCAACCCCTCTCCATGCTGGAGAGGAGAGCTAAGTTGCTGATTATCAAAACTCTTCTCCCAAGAAAAAGATTTAGGATGGGGCAAAATAGGGCTGATTATCAACCATCTATCTTTTAGCCTGACGGCTATGGTCTTGTGACCAACAACCCTACTCGTAAAATTGAATAGGGTGTTGATACATACGATTAGTTTTTTAGTTAGCAGAAAATGCCAGTTGTTTAGCTGTTGATTATCATTGATTTGCCAACTTTTGCTTGTGCCTGTTTGTTGGGATATGCGTCCCAGACTGTGCGTCCCAGACTGTGCGTCCCAGACTGTGCGTCCCAGACTGTGCGTCCCAGACTGTGCGCCCCAGACTGTGCGCCCCAGTCAACCAACAATGTAGGAAACACTGCTTACAACGGGGTAAAAATAAAAGCCCTGCTTTGAGACAGAGCAGACGTTATAAAAAAAGAAAAATTGTTATCCTAAAATAGTTTTAAACTCTTGAAAAGTGATGATAGGAATAGGAGGAAACAATTGTGGAATAGAAAGGAGTTTTTGGATATGCTTGTCATCGGTTACTAAATAATCTACATTTGCCCCTAAAGCACAATCCACAAACTTATTGTCGTCAGGGTCTGCCATTACCAGCTCCCATCGGTAAGAAGGCTCGAAACGTAACGTATTTGAGCTGGTTAAAAGGATTGACACCACCAATTCCATTGCTTGTTGACTATACTCGTGAGCAATCATTTCGGCATATTCAGACAGAATTTCATTGCTAAATACCCATTGAAATTTTTTGGCTAAAAATGCCTCATAGAGCCAACGCTTTGCTCCACTTTTCGGAATGGAATTAAGTAGGCCATTGGTATCAATTACTGCCTTAATCATGTAATTTGTCTCTGACAGCTTTGAGATAATTACCTCTATGGGTATTTATAGCATTTGTTTTCTGTTCAATTTTTTTGGCTGTCACTCCTTTCTTTTTCATTACCTTATTGACCTCAAGGTCTAATTCATTCGCCAAATGATTTACTAAGGCATCTTTGAGTGCTATTAATTGAGTTTTCGTCATCTTACGATGCTGAAATAACTGTAAAATAGTCATTTGGGCATCATTTAATCTTTCCATAGCTTTAGAACTGTTTAAATACAACCATACAAAGATATTGATATGGCTATGACATTCCAACGTGTAGCGTAAATAATTCAATGCGTTTGGGGTCGCCCAGATAGGGTCGCCTATACATTGTTTTTCATTTGCCATCTGTAGTGAAAAACACTATGGACAGGAGGGTATCTATACGCTACCAACTAATCCCTAACAAAATACCCAGCTTGTAGCGAGCTGGGTATTTTGTTAGAAGTAGAGGTACCACTTGGTAAGCCTCTTATATCAAATCTTGAAGTGTCTTTTTGTCTAATACGGCCAAGTTAGCATCACGCCATTGCTCCATTACATTACGGAGGGTGCAGGTGGTTTCGTCGGCACAGTCGTCACATTTTCCATAAAAATACAACGACACGCACAACGTAGGTGCCAGCGGCCCATCAATGATTCGCAGTACTTTAGAGAAACTGATTTCCTCAGGTGGAAGTCGTAGCAAATAGCCGCCTCCTTTTCCTTTTTGACTTTGTAAGATTCCTTGGTTTCGTAAATCCAATAAAATGGCTTCGAGAAACTTCTTGGGAATATTCTCTTTTTCGGCGATGTAAGAAATCAGCAAGGGTTTCTTGCTTTCGTACTCTTGAGCCAGCACTTTAAGTGCTTTGAATGCATATTTCGCTTTCTTGGAAATCATATTTCCAACCAATAATGGTCTGTTGAGTGTAAGATTTAGCCAAAACTAAGAAATCTTTGAAATAAAATAGCAATACTTAAAAATTTGTGGATATAGGGTGTTGCCAAAAGCAGAAAAGCCTGTCCGAAACGAACAGGCTTTTTAACTAAACCCTAAACCAAAACTAAAATATTTTGTGCAATTATACTATTCTTTCTTGTCGGCTTCCTTCTTAGGTTTGTCGCCTTGCTTGATAACCAAATCGCCGTTTTTGAGCTTTTTAGACACTACTAAGTAAGGGCCTGCTATCACCTCTTCGCCTTCTTTCAGACCTGATACGATTTCGATGTTCTCAAAGTCGCTGATGCCTGTTTTTACTTGGCGGCTTTCGGCTTTGCCTTTGTTGTTGATAAACACCACCTCTTTCACTTCTTCCTTCTTGGCAGGTTTCTTTTCGTCGCTATTGCCGCCGTTGTTTGGCTTGTCGTTTTGAGCTACTTCTTCTTGCTTTTTGTCGTCGTTGCGAGTCGTTACAGCATTGATAGGCACTGATAGCACACCGCTCTTACGATCGGTGATGATTTCGACCGCAGCCGTCATCCCTGGTCGGAATGGAAACGCTTTCTTGCCCTTGGCTTTAATCAAATCGGCATACGATGAGCGGAGAATTCGGATTTTTACTTCAAACTCTGTTACGGCATCGGCCGAAGAAGAAGCAGCATTCAATGAACCACCGATTCCATTGGCGGTGCTGGCGATTTCGGTCACGAGGCCCTTAAACTTGCGTCCTGAAGCCGTATAGGCATCTACATCAATAATAACGGAGTCGCCCAAGTTTACTCGTACGATGTCGTTTTCGTTGACGTTCACCCGTACCTCCATGTTATTGAGGTTGGCAATACGGAGCATTTCGGTACCTGACATTTGTGAAGTACCTACTACCCGTTCGCCCAACTCAATTGATTTTTTAGAAATCGTTCCGTTAGTAGGAGCATATACCGTGGTTTTGCGGAGGTTTTCGGCAGCATCTTTCAAACCTGCTTCGGCACTCTGAACGTTAAATTTAGCGGCTTCCACATTAGCTTTGGCCGACTCTATATCTTGTTTTGCTACTCGATAGTTAGCGTCAAAGGTCTCAAAATCAGCATCAGAGATTACTTTTTCGTCATGAAGTTTCTTATTACGGTCGTATTCTTGTTTGGTCCGAATCATCCGAGCTTCGGCTTGGGCTTGTGCTGATTTAGACTGCTCTAAACTCGCTTTGCTTGAGTTAACAGCTGCCTGTGCTCTGGCCAACAACGACTGATAGTTGTCGGGACGAATTTTCAAGAGCAATTGTCCTTTCACAACCGAGTCGCCTTCGGCTACGTTGAGTTCGATGATTTCACCCGGAACGTCAGGGGTGATTTTGATTTCTACCTCGGGCTGAACTTTGCCTGATGCTGTTACTTTTTCGATGATGTCGGTTTTTTTCGCTTTCGCAAAAACAACTTCTGTGGCTTTGGGTTGGCCAATCCATCCTTGCGATTTCGCAATGAACAAGCCTCCTATCATTAAAACTACGATGCCACCTAATATCCACCACAAGCGGTTCGATTTCTTTTTCATTATGGGTTATGGTTGTAAAGTTTGTGTCTGATGGGTTATGTGTTGCCAGGTAACTAACTGCTCGGAACGATACGAGATTACAGGGTTAGTGGCTTGTTTTGATAGTAGTCCAAAATCTTGGTTCTGAACACGTATTCGTACTTAGCTTGCACCAAGTTGGCACGAGCACGGTCGAGGTTGGTTTTGGCCAAATTGTAATCTACCGAATTAAGAGCACCTAAGTTGAAACGTGTCTCCGAAGCCTTAAAGGCCAATTCCAGCGAGTTTACTTGTTTTTGGGTGGCTGAGTAACGTTTGGCCGCAGCAAGCATGTTGTTGTAGGCCGTTTCGATATTCTGACGAAGTTGCTGCTTCGAGATTTCGGCTTGGTATTCTAAGTTCTTCTTGTTGAGCAACGAATTGGCAATCCGTGTTTTTGCCTGAAAACCATTAAAAATCGGAATCCGTAAGTTAAACCCAATGTTTTTGTTTTGATTGGAGTTCAGCTGGGTAAAGTACTGAATAGGCTCATAACTCACGCTGGGTTGTTGCGTCACAAACTGAATGGGTACGCTTTGGCCTTGGAAAATCACGTTGGCCGTAGTAGTTACGTTGACAGGCTCACCAACAATAGCTCTTTTTGCTGCACTTGAATAATTAGTTGACAACGAACCACTAAAGCTCAGTGTAGGATACAGAGCGCCTTTGGCGAGATCGATGCCTACTTCGGCGCCTTTGATACGCAACTCAGCCGCTTTGATGTTGGCCTGTGTACCAACGGCCACATCATAGACCTGCTGCGGAGTGGCGTCGTAGTTTTGTAGCGTAGTATTAATGGCGATACGGTCGAGCTGGATGTCTTGGTTTGGATTGAGGTTCATCAATTGTAACAACTGCAATTTGGCTGCATCCAGTGCGTTTTGGTTGTTGACAATGCTGAGTTCGTCGTTGGCCAACTGCGCTTGGAGGTCGAGCAAGTTGGTTTCGGGCAGCGAGCCCGCCTTCACCAATTTCTCAACACGCTCAATCTGCCGACGAGTCTGTTCGGACTGTGCTCTTGCGATAGAAACGAGGTCTTCGTTGTTGAGGATATTCAGATAAGCCCCTGCGATGTTGAGCGAGATATTGTCACGAGTGGACTGAACGTCTTCTCGGCTGGCACGCAGGTTTAACTCATTTTGCTTGATGGTGTTTTGAAGCTGGCCCCCACTGTAGATGGTGATGCCCGAACTAAGACCAAAGTTATTGTAATTAATCTGTTGCGAGATATACGAGTTGGTAAATGGGTCAATCCCCCGACCAAAACTAAAGCCTTGCCCTACGTTTCCGTTTAGATTTGGATAACGGTTGTATCGAGATTGCATCAAATTGTTTTGATTAGATTCTATCTGAAGCATCCCTTGCTTAATCTGGATGTTATTCTTGAGGGCAATATCAACGCATTCTTGCAAGGTTAGTTTTGCACCCGCAGTTCGCTGACTTGCCTCCACTTGGGTTTGGGCTTGTGTTTGGTTAAGTACCCCAAACAGACTTAAAAAAAGAAGACCGTAAAGTTTACGCATGGCTCGCAAATAGTTTGTGGAAACAATTCTACGAACGAACTACGTATAGATGTGCAACTTTAGGATAAGCGGTTTAAAGAATGGTTAAAGATGATTGTAAGGTTTATGGAAGTTTTATCCAAAAAGCTGAAGTAGTTGGAACTGAACATTTTTTTCTTGAATTTTATATCAAAAATATGAGCCGATGATTTCGACATTGCCCTTACCACTCAGTCTTGCAGAGCGTAACGATGCTCCCGAAATACTTCGGGCCGAGGCCACTTTTGAAGAATACCTTGAGTTTGCAGAGGTGTGTGAATACAACGTAGATTTTTTTGATAATCAACTCATTTCGATGGGACAAGCTTCTTTACCACATGAGCTGCTGGTGGCTCGTTTGATTACTATTTTTTCAAACGCTGTCGAAAATAACGATGACTACCAAGTCTATGGCAGCAACATTAAAGTACACATACCCGCCTGTGTGGCTTCGTTTAATGCTGACGTAACGGTTATCAAAGGCGAACCTGATTATTTGCTTCTTGCCAGTGGCAAACGCTCTACTACCGAAATTCAGAATCCAGCAGTCATTGTAGAGATTTTATCCAAAACCACCTACAATTATGATTTGGGTACCAAACTTTCTTGTTATAAAACCTTACCTTCGCTCAAGCAGGTGATTTTTATTGACCAAGATAAAGTTTCGGTGCAAAGCTACACTCGCACCGACGACCCGCATACCTGGATTAACCACGACCTCGACAGCTTAGCGATGAGCCTACCCGTGTTGGATTTTGAGGTTTCGCTCCAACATATCTACAAGAAAATCAAGTTTTAAACAAGTTACCAGTCGCTTCCTGAACCGCCGCCGCCAGAGTCGCCGCCACCAAAACTACTATCGGACGAGCTACTCGACGAGTCGGACGAAGACCCCCAGCTACCCGAAGAATTGCTACTACTCGACGACGAATCATACACATAAACCGTTTGTCTTTCTTTTTGGCGGGGAATGGTATAATCCACCTGACGATGATGCCCACAGGCTTTGCACTCGTAATGATTGGCACCTCGCCCTTCTTCCGATAGGGTGGCTGCCTTCACCACTTCATTAGAAGCAAGACTCATGGCTACCGACTGACATTGGTTACATTCAGTATATTGTTTTTGAGCAATGTTTGGATACGCTACTGCCACCGTTTCATTATAGACTTCGTTGCGCCAAATGTCGTATTCGTTGGTTTTGAGGTTTTCTTCTACTCGCTGATAAGGAGTCAGGTAATTGTCTTTTTGGGTGTCACTAACTTTTGTCAATTCATGGCCTGCCGCCGATGTACGTGGGTGGTTTCGTAGCGAATCGAGGCGTTTTTTGTCATCTACATACAACCATCCAAACGGAACGGGGAACAGAATAGCCTTGAGCCAACCAGCTCGCATCATTTCTCGGTGCCTCACATAGCGCTCTGGCTCTGAAAGACTTCCGTACAGTTCATCAAAAACTTTTTCTCGCCGAAGGCGACTATCCCATATCACAAATACGGCATAGACGTACATCCCAATAAGCGCCTGCCAGAACTCAATCAGAATGGTTTTATTCAGGATAATTAACCCTACAAACACGCCAATTGGAATAATCAAATACAGCAAAAAAGCCCAAAGGATTCGGCCTTTCTTTTGGCCAATGGCTTTGCTGACTTCCATTTTGGTAGGACTTGCACTATGAAAAAATGCCGTGATACCTCTGAATAGTCCCATGAAAAACGTGAAAACAATGGCCAGCATACCATAATCTCCCTCGTGTAAGAAAGGGTCAGTAGGAGCAGGTGTTCCTGTAAATTTGGTTTCGTCATATACCTCCTTTGCCGACGCTGGCTTCATGATAAGCTCCGAAACGGCCTTCACGCCCTCTACCACCGCTTGATCGTAATCGCCTTGTTTGGCATAAGGCACCATCTTTTCTGTCTGAATACGCTTACAGATAGCGTCGGGCAGGATTCCTTCCAAACCAAAGCCTGTTTCAAACTCCATTCGCCGTTTGTCTTTGACCAACAGCATAAGCAAGCCGTTGTCTTTTTTATCATACCCGATACCCCATTTTTTAAATAATGCGGTTGCAAAATCTTTGGGTACTTGTTCGCCAATTGAGTTAACAAAAACCACCGCTACCTGTGCCGTAGTAGAGTCCTCCAAAGCTCCTAGGATAGCGTCAATTTGGGCCACCGCCCTTGTTGATAGAATGCGGTCGGGGTTACTCACATAGTGAGAGCTGGGGTTTTGCTTGGGGTTCGGAATGGTTTCGAGCGTGTAGGTTTGCGCCCATGCGCTACTCAACAGACAATACCAAAGCAAGCAATAAACGATAGTAAAGCGTGGTTTCATACGATGAAGAAGCTTTTATACCGAACAAAGGTGGAAAAAAGCATGAGATTTTGGAGAGATACAGTTCGTTTAATTAGTAAGCGGTTGTTTTGTTAGATGGTAGGTAAAAAAGACTGTTCAAAAGTGCTTAAACAAAATAACCCAGCTCATAGTTGTGAGCTGGGTTGTTTTGTTTTGCCATTCAATTGCGTTATTGAAGCCCTTTTTTGATGGATTGATAAATCATTTCGCCAAACTGTGTTCGGATGTTCAGTTCACTGATTTTGCCATTGTTGCGAGTGGGATACACTCGGTTAGAAAGAAATACGTACAGTAGTTGGTCACGAGGGTCGGCCCAGACAAAGGTGCCAGTAAAGCCTGAGTGCCCAAAACTTTGCTCGCTGGCACTAGGGGCGGCAGATAGGCCCGGGCGCTTGCGGTCGGGTTTGTCAAAAGCAATACCCCGCCGGCTGTTGATTTCTACTGGATAGCCATACGAAGTCCATTCGTTGAGGGTGGATTCGTTGAGGTAACGTTTACCACCGTATTCGCCGCCATTGAGGTACATCTGAAACAATTTGGCTAAGTCATTGGCATTGCCAAACAGACCTGCGTGCCCACTGATACCATCGAGCATCGTGGCGCCTTCGTCGTGTACTCGTCCGTGAATGAGTTCTTTACGAAACAACGAGTCATACTCAGTAGGTACGATATTATCCAACGACATTACTTTTCCCGCATTGAATGTCAACGAGTTAGCACCTAATGACTTGTAGAAGGTATCTTTCAGAAAGGTTTGGAAGTCTTTCTTGGTCAGACGCTTAATAATCTGTGGGTACAAGTAATAGGACATGTCTGAATACACGTAACCAGGTTTTTCGTTCAACGGCGAGTCTCGAATCGCATCAAACATTTTTTGGTCATAGTTCTTGTGCAAAAACAGCTTCTCAGCTACTTGAACAGGGTAGTCGTCTGAGTAGTGGTCTTGGAACGTTTCGGGTTTCCACTTGCCATCTGGGTTTTGGGCTAACTCTTTCCAAAACGGAATCCATGCTCGTAGGCGTGCTTGGTGTGTGAGGATGTCTCGCATCACCAAGTTGGCTTTGTTGGAGCGCTTCCACTTTTTCATGAGTTTTTTCAACTTCATGTCTAAGTTGAACTTGCCTTCGTCTTCCATTTTCATCAATGCCGCCGCCGACGTACTCACTTTCGTCACCGAAGCCAGGTCATACACATCGGTAGGCTTTACGGGGCGAGTTTTGTCATAGGTTTGGTATCCAAAGGTTTTTTGATAAATCACTTTGCCGTTTTTGGCCACCAACACTTGCGCACCGGGATAGGCTTTGGCTGCAAGGCCTTGATTCACAATGGAGTCGAGTCTGGCCGTGAGGTATTTTGAGTCAATCCCCACTTCTTCGGGTAGGGTATATTTGAAACGACCCAACGAGGGAGTTTCGATGCCATCGCCAAATTTGAAATTAGCATTGGCCGTAACGGGCAGTTTTCCTTTGGCTCCTACCGCTCCAAAAATTAGTTCAGCGGCTAATTCTTGTGCTGGAACCGTTTCTTGGTACGTTACAATCAGCCCTTTGGTGTTCTCAAAGCCACTGAAGCGGTTGAATGTGTACGGGTTACCAAACAGCACGTAAATGGCGTTGTCTAATCCTGAAAATTTATTGACCATCTTAACTACCGTAGAATCAAGCCGTGCTGCTGGCCGAATACCCAGGCCATGAACACCAACCAACACAACGTCGTACTGGCTTAGTGCATTTTTGACTGAATCAACCAACGTAGCTGGTGAAGAGGGCAATACATTCAGAAAATCTACCGTGGTGTAGTTAGCTGCCATCTGCTGAAACGCCGTCGGCTTGGCATTACCCAACGACGGTGTACCCAACGACAACACAGCCACTTTGCGATTGGCCAACTCTCGAATCGGAATACGGTTGTCGGCATTGCGTAATACCGTGAGCGCATCTTCTTGAAGCTGGCGGGCCAGTAACTCTGCCGAAGCCGGGCGCAAGTCACTCGTTAAGTTACTGACTTCGATAGGTTTGTAATGGTCTAAGCCAGCCCAAGCTTTTGCTATCAAAATCCGACGGACTTTACTATTGAGCAGCTCTAGCGAGATTCGGCCTTCAGCTACGGCATATTTGATGGCATTAAATACCCCTGGCACATCCGTGAAGGTTTCGAGGAGGTCGTTGCCTGCCAACAAGGCTCGAACCATTGCCTCGCCGTTGGGATAATACTTAGAGACGCCTTTCATTTCCATGGCATCGCTAAACACCAACCCTTTGAACCCAAGCTCATTACGAAGCAAGTCGGTGCCGATTTTGGTAGAGAGTGTAGAGGCTTGGTGCTCGGTTGGGTCAAGTGCCGGGATGTTTAAGTGGGCAATCATCACCCCATTCAGCCCTTTTTTAATGAGTTCTCTGAACGGATACAACTCTACCGAGTCTAATCGCATTCGGTCGTGGCGGATGAGGGGCAAATCCTCGTGCGAATCCACATCGGTATCGCCATGCCCAGGAAAATGCTTGGCCGACGTCAAAATCCCCTCGTCTTGCATGCCACGCATATAGGCGAGTGCTTTTTCAAAGACTTTTTGCTTGTTTTCGCCAAACGAACGGAAGTTGATTACGGGGTTGTTGGGGTTGTTATTGACGTCAGCTACAGGTGCGTAATTGATGTGAACGCCCATTCGCTTGCATTGCTGGCCAATTTGCCGCCCCATTTGGTAGAGCTGGTCGTCGTTGCCCTGAATAGCCCCAAGGGTCATGGCATAAGGATACCGAACCACGCTATCCAGACGCATCGAAAGGCCCCACTCTAAGTCCATGCCTACAAACAGAGGTACTCTCGACAAAGCCTGCAACTCATTGACCATCTGAGCCTGCCGAGTAGGTTGGTTCGCAAAAAAGACAAATCCACCTACCTTGTATTCTGATACCCACTGAAGCAATTTATCATGCTCGTAGGGGGTATTGCCAAAGTTCCCTCGAGGCATGAGTAACTGCCCGATTTTTTCGTCGAGGGTCATGTTGGCCATCACCGAGTCCACCCATTTAGCATTGTAGTTGGCAAAGGGGAGGTTTTGAGCCTGAACTGACAGCGCAAAACTTACCAGCAGAACCGTAAGCAGCTTTCTCATAATCTAAAAAGTATGTTGTGATTGTGTAAGGTCTTATGCAAACCAAAGGATTTCTATGTTGCGAAGGTACATAAATACAGCTTTTCTTGCTTGCTGAGGTTATTTTTCTTCCAATTGTTTCAAATTGTGGGTTAACGATTGCAAGAATGCTTTGCTTGTGAGCAGCTCATTTGTCGTAGGTTCGCCTCGTTCTTTCATTACTCTTGAAGGCGTTTGTTGCCACGTTTTGTTGGGCGTAACCCATCCCCAAAAATCTGGACAAGCATAGTAGCACCATGAGTTGTAGTGGGAGCTCAGGGCGTTGCGACTCCAGCGATAGTTGTGGCGTGGCCAGTGTAATTGAGACAATAAAGTACCTGCCAAATCAATCTGTGCGACGGGTTTCTGAACAATTGAATCGGCAACGGCCAAGGCCCCACCCAACCAAAGCATCGGAATATGGTATTGCTCCGACACAAGCGAATTAACTGGCAAATGATGCCCATGATCAGCTACTATAATCACCAAGGTATTATTCCACCAAGATTGTTGGCTGGCTTGTGTCAAAAATTGGTGAAGACAAGCATCTGTATAACGCAACGAATGTAATAATTGCGCCGTTTCTGATTGCCCAACAGGCTGGTGAGGTACGTCATACGGTTCATGGCTACTTAGGGTAAAGGCTGTCGTAAAAAACGGTTGTTGGCCTTGATTAATTTCCTGCAAAAGTCGCCGAAAAAAGGTGGCATCCGAAACACCCCACACGGCATTCCAATCGTTGATGCTGAAGTCACGTTTGTCAACGATTCGGTCAAAACCACCTGCCAATAAGTAGGGTCTGATTTCGGCAAAATCTGTTTCACCTCCGTGTACAAACGAAGTTTGGTAGCCTTGTTGGGCAAATGTTTTGGCCAAATTGGGCAAACGCTTAATCAGCGTTCGGTCAAATAGCAAACTCATATTGGGCAAGGTGGGACAGCCACTCAGAATACCCACCAGTGCTCGTTCTGACCGTTCGGCGGTGGCATACACATTGGGAAAATACAGCCCTTTTTTCGTCCAATTTTCAAAGTTAGGTACATATGAAACCCGTCCATTAACTGATTGAAGAGCTTTGGCCGTGAGGCTTTCCCATACAATGAGTAGTACATTAATGGGCTTATCTGTTTGCCGAAGGATGGGGGCATTTTGTACCAAAAAATCATTCCAATTCTTCATTAAACTATCAGCCTCTTTGTTTGGCATAAACTGATAGTCAACTGCTTGCACGGTAGGTAACACATTGCTGTGCATCAAGTTCCAAGCTGTATTAGGTACCATCCGAATATCGGTCATCACATCGGTCATAGCCAGCTGATGGGTGATGAATGGAGCGTAGCCCATTCGAGAAGGGACTACATACCCAGCCACAACAAGAACAACCAACACCAAAAGCCCATGCCCTCGTTGAACTAATGGCGGTAAGGGTTTATCTACTAACTTCTTGCCCAACCAAAACAAAATTCCAACTACTGCCAAAAGCACCAACACAAGCAAAAACAAGTGCTGCATCTGCACAGAACCCAGCGAAGCCTGCCATGAAGAACTATAAAACCAAATAGAAGCATCTAAGCGGTAGCCTCGCACACGGGTGAGTTCGGCATCAATAAGTGTAATCAAGCCGATAAGGCTGCCAATGGTATAAAAGTAAAGTTTGGAAAAAGGGAAAAAGCCTCTTTTCACGAAAAAGCTGCTGAATACCAGCGGAAGGATGAGCCAAGCAATGGTTGCTGTATCAAGCTTCAAGCATTTCCAAGCCCAACTGAGCGGCGAAGTCAGTAAAGGTGCCGCATTTTGGGTGTAACCCAAGTAAAAGAAACGGCAAATGGTCAGCACAAACAACCATCCTACGCTATATTTTGTCCAAAACAGCAGAAAAAGCCGTGTGGATTGAGGTATCATAGATGGTCTTTCCAACGTAAAATCGGTTTTTCGATCAAATAATAGGAGACCGTTGCCAAAGCAATGCTAATGAGTATGGCCCAAAGTACCAGTAGGGGTTGTGTAGTCATGCTCGTCTGCATGGGCGACAGGCCAAATACATAATAAATCGGGTAGTGAACAAGATAGATGCCATAGCTAATTTTGCCGATGAATTGAAGTACTGGCCAAGACAATAGCTTCATCCAGACATTTGCCTGGCTACGAAACGGAATCGTATTTAACAAAGTAAGTACTCCTAAAATACCAAACCAAATCAGCCGATACACGGCATACGGACGGTGCGGAAAAAAGAATTTGTACAAGAATGGACAAAGTAAAATCACAATTATCCAAATTATCCACAACCAACGATGGTACTTATCCACAATCGCCTTTATATCAACATAGTTCAAGGCAATGAACACGCCCATCGAGATAGAAAACAGGCGATAAGGCGTGGCTCTATAGATTAAATCGAACGACAGGGGGTAAACCACGTAAATAGTTGTCAGTATTGCCGCCACAACACAACTCAGCGGTATCAACCAACCAGAAAGGTGGACCAATTTTTTAACAGAAACATAGTGCATCAACCAAGGAAATACCAAATAAAAATGCTCTTCTACTGCCAACGACCAGGTCTGGCGTAAAGGATGCGCAGACAACTCAAAAGCGAATAAAAAATTAGATGTATAGGTAAGTAAATACCCAAGAAAACGATGGTCGAGTACAAGAGCTACTACCAAGATAGCCAGGTAGTAAACAGGGAAAATCCGAAGAAATCGCTTGATATAGAAGCGCTTGACAGAGAAAGTGTCCTGTTGTTTATCGTGCAGGTAAATAGACGTAATCAGGTATCCACTCAAGGCAAAAAAACATTCTACTCCCCAATAACCCACCTCCCAAACATTACCCATATGGTTAATTACGTTGGCAACAAAACTATCTCCCAGTTTAGGGCAATGGTCGTATAGTACCAACAAAATGGCAAAGCCTCTTAGCCCATCAAAAGTTGGGATACGTTTCATGCAACACTACGATTTGAATAATCATGCTACGTTTTTCGGCTTGAAGCAGTCACCGATATGAATACCCTCAGCTCAAATATAGTACAAATGTTGATGGAATCGGACGGGCTGCCGATACAGTACAAATCCCTACATTTACTTCAATCCTTCCTACTTTATACCAAACTGATCTTAATGCAGCTGTTTTATTCTTCGTCTTCTACTATATTTCT
The DNA here is from genome assembly GCA_046329195.1 of Spirosomataceae bacterium. GTDB lineage: Bacteria > Bacteroidota > Bacteroidia > Cytophagales > Spirosomataceae > JAXLVB01. Next base: position 828,308 of record JAXLVB010000003.1, read on the forward strand.
TGTCCACTGTCCACCAATAAAGTCTCTTTCTGCTTTTTCTCCATATTCAAGGTCAAAAATTTCGTTTAAAGTTCTGTCCTTAATTACGATTTCCTCTAATGCTACAACTTTTATGTCGTCTGGCATTTGATTGCCTGTTAAAAATTGCCAATCTCCATCTGTGTCATGAACAACTCTTAAAATTGGTTTGTCAAACTCTAACCATTGTCTTGTTGTGAATATGGCCAAATTTTTTGCTTCTCTAAATTTGAAGTCAGCATTTCTGTCAAGAAGTGGTTGTTTGTATAAAAACTCCTCTTCAAAGTCTAATTCCCAAGGAAACTTATCATTCCTGTCTGTCCACACTAACTGCAATGCTGGAAAGTCTTTTGAGTTATAAAAGTCTATTGCTGTTCCAAAATAGTCACTCAAATTCCTTTTATCAACATTTAAAAATTCTACCCTACTGTTTTCAAAAATATTGTTATAGGTTGTTCCAGTCTTAATAACCTGTCCGTTTTTCACAAAATCTGCTACGTCATTTATGATTGTATGTAGAGTTTGTATTCGTAGTCCAAAACAAATCAGTTCAGGGTGTTTAAATTTTTGCCAAAGTCCAATGCTATATGCAAATGAAGGTAAATAGTCAGTCGCTTCAATTATGATGACAGATAGTCCAAACTTTTCAATGTCAGATTTAGTCTGTTCCTCATTTCTACAATTATGCTCGTTGTCTGCTGTCATAGTTGATAGACTGTCTCCGTACGGTTGCCACAGATTAATGAAAAAACAGGTACGAAACTAAAATGGCAGTCACAATGCTTGCCAAGTCGGCAGTAAGACCTGCCCAAAGCGCATAGCGAGTATTGCGCACATTAACAGAGCCAAAATACAAGGCCAAGATATACAAAATGGTATCGGACGAACCTTGAAACACACAAGACAAACGTCCCACAAACGAGTCGGCGCCGAAGGTTTTCATGGTATCAATCATCATGGCTCGTGAGCCACTACCGCTCAGCGGGTGCATGAGGGCAGTAGGTAGGGCATCGGTAAAGTCGGTGTTCATGCCTGTAAGCGCAAATGCCCATTTGAGGCCATCTACTACATAATTTAGCGCCCCCGAATTACGTAAGACACTAATAGCCACCAACATACCCACCAGATAGGGTATCACCTTTACAGAGGTTTCAAATCCACTTTTGGCACCTTCGACAAACGATGAAAACACATTCACCTTCTTCCGCAAACTACCCAAAATAAAGGCCGACACAAAGCCGTATAAGATGAGATTGCTCACCACTTTAGAAGTCACTTCGATTTCTTCTTTGGTCAGGGTAGAAAAATACCAAAGTATCAATCCTAAGAAGACGGTGATTCCGCCCAACCACGATAAAATAACTTTGTCGAGCAAATTGATGCGCTGCCGAATGGCTACAAACAAGAGCCCCGTGACGGTAGCCACGTACGTGCCAATCAAGCACGGAATAAAAATATCAGAGGCATCGGCTGCTCCATAAATCGCTCGTTGCGCCATGACGCTTAACGGAATCAACACCGGCCCTGAGCTATGCAGCGTCATGAACATAATTTGAGCATTCGACGCTGTTTCTTTCTGTGGATTTAGGTCCTGCAAGCTCTGCATCGCTTTAAGCCCAAATGGCGTAGCGGCGTTGTCAAGTCCGAGCATATTGGCCGAAAAATTCATAATCATTTGCCCATGAGCAGGGTGATTACGAGGCACTTCTGGAAACAAACGACTGAAAAACGGCCCTACAATGCGAGCCAAAAAATTGATAGCGCCGGCTTCTTCGCCTATTTTGAGCAGCCCCATAAAAAAGGTCATCACTCCTGCCAGCGGAAGTGCTATTTTCATGACGGCGAGTTCGGCGGAGTCGAACATCCCATCTATCAATAGTTTGAAAATCTCAGTGTCTCCAAAAAAGATGAGCTTGATAAGTGCTACCACAAAGGCAATCAAGAAAAAAGCAACCCAGATATAGTTTAAGGCCATGATAAATAGTGTTCGGGTTAGGTTACGAAACTCGTTATTGGTTAATCGTTATTCGTTTCTTCAAGCGTTTCGTTTCTTTGCTCTAAATCAGTCAGCAAAATCACAAAAATTAAGGCAAAATATCTACTTTCACCCAAAAATTACTACACCAACAACTCATCCTTATTCGTTATTTATTAACATCAACCAATAAACAGCTAATAATCAACAGGTTAATACGTTATCACAACCGCAAAACAAACTAATTTTGAGTGAATCTTATGCAGAAAATAGTCGTATCACTCGTGGTCGGAATCGTTATGTTGTGTCCTGTCGAGGGACAGGCCACAGAGCCCACAACCTCCTCAAACCCTCTTTCTACTTTTCCCTTTCCACTTTTTCCTCCACAAGACTGCCCCGAAGAGAAAAAAATGGAAGCAGCAGGCTTGGTGGACATCCAAAAGTTAGACCCCTCTATCTTAGTTGATTTGAAATATTCGGGTACTGACAACTTTGTCAAGCAAGACGTTTATGGCTGCATTACCCGCTGCTTTTTACAACCCTTGGCGGCTCAAAAACTGATAAAAGCCAGTCAATATTTACAAAAAAAACATCCCAATCTACGCTTGTTAGTGTATGATGGCGCTCGGTCACGAGAGGTACAATGGAAATTTTGGAAAGCATTGTCTCATATTCCGCCCAATCAGCGAGAAGATTATGTATCTAATCCCCAAATCGGCTCCATTCACAACTACGGTTGCGCCGTTGACCTGACCGTGGCTACTGCTGACGGCAAACCTCTCGACATGGGCACTATCTTTGATTTTTTTGGTGAACTGGCCTACCCTCGCTATGAGTCGAAGTTGCTCAAGGATGGAAAACTTAGCAAAGCGCAAATCGAAAACCGCAAGATATTGCGAGAAGCTATGCGTAAAGGGGGCTTTAGCCCCATCGAAACCGAGTGGTGGCATTTTAATGCCATCTCTCGCAAACGAGCCAAAGCCACATTTGGCATTATTGAATAAAAGCTAACACCTGTAAGCAACCCAAGAACACTTTTTTTACGTAGCAATTATAACACTATCGTTTTGTTATTTGATGCCACTTTGGTATCTATGTAACTCAAAACCAAAACACTATGAAGACAGCGAAAAAACTTTTATTGGCTTTATTGATAGGCTTATCGGGCTTAAGTTTTGAGGCGTGCAAAACCCAAAACGACCCTACTGTTTATACCTATGACTATCGGGATACGCTCTATGCCACGCTCCAGAACCTATATTTCTGGTACGACCGACTGCCCACTTTGAACGATTTCAAGCCACAGTCGTACCCTACTACTGATCCTAGCCAGCTGATTGCCAAAATCCGTACCTATAGTCCGCTCAACTCACAGGGGCAAAACGTCGACCGCTGGAGTTTTATCATGACTAGGGCCGAATACGATGCTCAACAAAAAGGCGAAAAATCGGGCTTATTCGGCTTCAGCAGAGGCTTTATGAATGATACCGATTTGCGAGTGGCCTACGTGTTGCCCAACTCTCCCTTTGATAAAGCAGGGGTAACCAGAGGATGGAAAATCCTGAAAATCAATGGGATAGATGCTACTGCAGCCAATGTAACTCAACTCAACAACGAACTAGGCAACAGCACCGTATCGTTCCGATTTCAGGATTTGACAGGCACCCAAAAAGATATTTCTATTTCAAGGGATAGTTTTACTACCAATGCGGTGCAGTACAAAAGTATTTTGAAAGTTGATGGCAAAAACGTGGGCTATATCGTTCTTTCTGAGTTTACAGACCAAGCCAAAACCGACCTGACCAATGCTTTCAATTACTTTCAGCAAAATGGCGGTATTCAAGAATTGGTTATTGACCTCCGCTACAATGGCGGTGGCGATCCCAACGTAGCCACACAGTTTGCCAATTATTTTGTACCCTCTGCTGCCAATGGCAAGGTGTTTTTTACGTACCAATACAACGACAAAAACCCCCAACGAAACGCTACCATTCGGTTCGACAAAGGTAGTAGTACCTTGGCACTCAATCGAGTATTTTTTATTACTACGCAAGGTTCTGCCTCTGCTAGTGAGCTGCTCATCAACGGTGTAAAACCATTTATGCAAACCATCTTGGTAGGCGACCGCACCCACGGTAAACCTGTAGGGATGCTAGGTTTTTTGGTTGATAAGTATATTCCATTTGCCATCAGTTTCAAAATCGTGAATGCCAATGGCGAAGGCGATTATTTTGAGGGGATTCCCGTTCAAAAACAGCAAACTGATGACCTTACCCGCAACTTCGGCGACCCCAAAGAGGCCTGCTTATCCGATGTACTCTATTTCATCAAAAATGGAACGATGCCTGCCCAAATGGGCGCTCGCTTGAGCTCTTCGGTAGTGGAAGCCAACGACAAGCTTAGTCAAGAACCCATGCTCAAGGACTTGCTTGTGATACAACACTAACTCTGTTTGCTCCATCAACAAGAAGAGGCTTGCCAGCAGGCAAGCCTCTTCTTGTTGGTAGGTATCACGCCTTCATACGTTTGATTTCTTGCTCAATGCTTTCTTTGTATGGATAAAAATCAACTTGCAACGTATGCCGTGGCGAATCTTTGTAGCGTTTTTTCATTGCCTGCCTGTCGGCTTCAATTTCGGCTAGCATTTTTTCTCGATTGGGTAGCCGCACTTGGTTGCTCAAGACCTTAGCAATCCATTCGGCCTGTACCTCGGCCAGTGGCATAATAGCCCCCAAAGGTGAATCAGTGCCAAGAAATAAAGTCCTTTATATTCAGGATGTACTACTTTTTTGTACAGTCTAAAATCATTGGTTTCGCTTACATCAAACGCAGCCTGTTTCAAAAACGGGAACGTCACTTTGTAGCCAGTGGCATAGAGTACCATATCGAACTCCTCGCTGGTACCGTCCTCAAAAACAACGGTTTTTCCCTTAAATTCCTTGATATTAGGCTTAAACTTGATGAGCCCCCGCCCTGCCAAATTGAGCAAATCTTGCGACAGCGTAGGGTGTTCAGACAGCGGTGGTCGCTTGGGTTGTGGCACGCCGTAGTCCTCTTGGTTGCCACGAGCCAGCCAAAGTGTAGTTTTCAGTAAAAATCGTTGCAAGCCCAAAGGTAGCTTGGCAGTCAGTGGATTAGCTAGGCTATCAAAAGGTTTACTCCAAATCCAGTTGGGCACAATGTAGGCTCCACTTCGAGTAGAGATAACCACCTTATTACCAGTGCATTGGCGAGCCGCTTCGCAGGCAATATCTACCGCCGAATTACCAATGCCTACAATGAGTAAGTCTTTCTTAATAATCTGTTCGGGCTCCTTATAATGATGGGCGTGCAAGGTTTCGCCTGTGAATTGACCCGGAAACGGCGGCGATGGAAAGCGGGGATTCCAATGGTGACCGTTGGCAACAATGACGGCTTCATAATCTGCTTCACCTTTGTTGGTTTTCACATGCCAAGTGCCGTCGGGGTTTTGAGTAACGTCTTGGACTTCGGTGTTAAACTGAATAAATGGGCGAAGGCCAAAATGCGCTACATAATCCTCAAAATACTTGATAATGTGCGTATGATGTGGAAACATTGGATAATCAGCAGGCATTGGAAAATCGCTGTACGCCATAATCATCCGATTGGTATTGATATGCAGCGACCGATACGCCGACGACATGCCGTTGTCGTTGTTGTAGCGCCAGTTGCCTCCAATGTTGGAGCCTTTTTCAAAACAATCAAAACTAATACAATGTTCTTTGAGGTTCTTGGCCGCTGTCATACCCGATGAGCCTGCCCCGATGATACAAACTTGTTTCATAGATGGATGAATACTTTGTCAAACACTCGTTATTGAGTTACGAATCCGGCACTTGTATATTTGTTTTGTTTCAGAAAATGGATCGGCATTTATGTACTTTTGTGCCGACTCAAAAGTCTAGATTGTCGCATGAGCAAGATAGGAAAGATGCCGAAGCAATTAGTAACAATTCGTGATTTTTTTGCAAAATTCTTGCAAAAACGAAGCGTTCGTATCGTTTTAGTTACCTTGCTGTTTGGCATTAGCTTAGACTGGCTCTTTCCGTTTCGTCCACAACCGCCTTATTCTACCCTCATTACGGCAGCCGATGGTACGGTGCTTCATGCGTTTTTGAACAAACAAGATAAATGGCGGCTTTATACCGAACTCCATGAGATTACGCCTACGCTTCGCAAAACAATCCTTTTCAAAGAAGACCAATGGTTTTACTGGCATCTGGGCGTTAATCCATTGGCTATTGTCCGAGCTACTTTCAATAATCTGCTGCGAAACAAACGCACTTCGGGGGCTTCTACCATTACCATGCAGGTGGTGCGCTTATTAGAACCTAGGCAACGCACTTACACTAGCAAACTCCTCGAAATGTTGCGGGCTTTTCAGTTGGAGTTGCATTATTCTAAAGACGAAATTTTACAGCTGTACATCAACCTAGTACCGTATGGTTCCAACATTGAGGGTATGAAATCGGCCTCGATGCTGTATTTTCAGAAAATGCCCCAAGTACTGAGTTTGGCCGAAGTAGTTACGCTAAGCATCATTCCCAACCGTCCGTCGAGTTTGCGATTGGGTGAAAAAAATGCCTTGGTTTTGCAAGAACGCAACAAATGGCTCAAGCGGCTTGGTCAAAGTGGGCTGTTTACTACCCAAGCCATTGCCGATGCCCTTCAAGAACCTCTTCAAGCCGCCCGCCACGAAGCCCCGAAGCTGACCCCTCACTTGGCGATTCGTCTTCAGAAAGACCATCCCCATCAGCCCATCATCCGCACGACTATTCAACTTAACAAACAACGGCAGGTGGAGCAATTGGTTCTCAACTACGTCAATCGGCTGCGTGCCATGAATATCCACAATGCCGCCGTATTGGTACTTAACAACCAAACCCACGCTATTGAGGCCTACGTAGGCTCAGCTGATTTTAATAATCCCGAAGACGGCGGACAGGTAGATGGCGTTCGGGCAATTCGTTCGCCGGGTAGCACGCTCAAACCCTTGCTATATGCCACGGCCTTCGACAAAGGCTTGCTCACGCCCAAATCGGCCATCAATGATGTTCCTACTAATTTTGGAGGTTATGAACCCGAGAATTTTGACCGCCTTTTTCACGGAAAAATCACCGTTGAGTTTGCCCTAGCCAACTCGCTCAATGTGCCAGCTGTTAAGGTTTTGAAAGAGGTTTCTACACCTGTATTGGTCGAAAAACTCAAAAAGGCTAACTTCCAGACTGTTCGCAAAACGGCTAAAAACCTTGGGTTGTCTTTAGCATTAGGCGGCTGTGGTGTTACGTTAGAAGAACTCACCACGTTGTTTTCGGCCTTTGCCAACCAAGGCGCCTTTACGCCAGCCCATCTGTTGTCGGACCAAACGCCCAGCCCGTCGGCTGAGTTAATTTCAGAGGAAGCCTCTTATGTGATCCAATCTATTTTGACACAAATTACCCGCCCCGATCTGCCCAACAATTATGACTACACCTATCGTCTTCCCAAGGTTGCTTGGAAAACAGGTACTTCATTTGGTAAAAAAGACGCTTGGAGTATCGGTTACAATACGCATTACACCGTTGGGGTATGGGTGGGCAATTTTTCGGGCGAGGGCGTACCTGAACTGAATGGTGCCAATATTGCTACGCCCCTGCTATTCAGCATTTTCAATACTATTGATTATAACTCAACAGCACAGTGGTTTGGTTTTCCTAAAAACCTCCTCAAACGAAAAGTATGCGCCGAGTCAGGGAGCGTTCCGAATGAATTTTGTACTCACCAGATTTTGGATTATTACATCCCGGGGGTGTCTTCTACCATTAAGTGCCAACATCTCAAAGCCGTTTGGGTCAATGCAAAAGCTACTCTGAGTTATTGCACTCAATGCCTGCCCGACAGTGGTGCTGTACGAAAGTTGTATCCAAACTTTGCGCCTGAACTCATCAGTTGGTTCGAGTCAAAGCACATTCTTTACGAAAAAATCCCCGCACACAACCCAACGTGTACGAGGATTTTTGACCAAAATGCTCCTCAAATTGTATATCCTGTGGACGGTAATGACTACTATTTAGACAAAAAAGAGACCCAACAGTTGGCACTCACCTGTCAGGCCTCTAATGACGTCAAAGAAGTGTACTGGTACATCAATGACAAGCTGCTTCAAAAAGCATCACCCAGCGAAACGGTCTTTTTTACGCCTTCGGCTGGCCAAATCAAAATCTCATGCAGTGACGACAAAGGCCGCAACGCTGACAGCTGGATTACCGTTCGACTATGATTATTTTAAATCACGATTTGGCGAATCGTGGCAATTGGTTACTTCACTTTATATACTCGTACATATTCAACCTCCATGCGCTGAGGGAAAATACTGTCGTCTATGCCTTTTTGTCCACCCCAATTACCACCAACCGCAATGTTGAGCAACAAGTGAAATTTCTTGTCAAAAGGCCATTCTTTCCAACTCAATTTTTGATTGGCAAACTCAAAGTATTTTTGGTCGTCAATATAGCCTACAATTTTTTCGGGTGTCCAGTCTAGGCGATAATCATGAAAAGCCTGCGAGGCATCATTTACCATCATGTTGGCGGTACGCTGGGTACCAATTATGTGGTTGTATGCTTTACAGTGAATCGAAAAATGCACTCGCCCTTGGTCAAAACCCACATGTTCCATGATGTCAATTTCGCCGTTGTCGGGCCAATACGTATCGCTGTAACTTTGGTCAGTAGCCAACATCCAGATAGCCGGCCACGAGCCTACACCTTGGGGCAATTTGGCACGTATCACAAAGCGACCGTACGTCCAGTCGGCTTTGTTTTTGGTTACTAAGCGAGCCGAGGTGTAGGCGTTACTACCGAAACTCTCTTTTCGAGCCTCAATGATTAATTTCCCACCCTCTACACGAGCATTTTCTTGACGGTCTTTGGTGTAGTACTGTTTTTCGTTGTTTCCCCAGCCGTTACCGCCTACATCATAGCCCCATTTTTTTGCATCGGGCAGGCCTGTATAGTCAAATTCGTCGCTCCAAGTGGGCGTAGTTTCAAAATCATAGACTACGGGTGTAAAAGGCACGGTAGTGGTACTTGATGGCTGTGCGCCTGTAGCGTCGGGAGTACTTTGGCAAAACACGCACAATAACGACACGCTAATTAAACCAAGAATGGTAGCAAAAGATGATTTTGTCATAGGTTTTTTTGGTTAAAATTTAGTTAATCAATATGTTGTACTTTTCATTACAAGGGTAAGCTTAATGAAATATCACGGCTTTGTCCTAAAAAATCGAACTTCTGTATTCAACCCTTCCAAGAGCTGTTGGGTGCGTTCAGGACGAGCATCTGTCACAAAAATCTGACCGAAGGTCCCGTCTGTCATCATGCCGATGAGTTTTTGGATACGGCGGTCGTCGAGTTTATCAAAAATATCGTCTAACAGCAACAAAGGCTTTACGGCTTTTTCTTGCGCCAACAGCTCAAACTGAGCCAATTTGAGGGCAATCACGAATGATTTTTGTTGTCCTTGTGAACCAAACTTTTTGACTCCAAAACCATTGATTTCAAACACGTAATCGTCTTTGTGAGCCCCTTTGGTGGTGCGTTGTGCGGCTACGTCCCGTTGGCGGTTCATCCAAAACTCCCGCCTAAAATCAGGACTGGCTACTTCTGACTCATAAATCACCTCCACCGATTCTCGGCTCTCGCTCAAGTTGGCGTAATGCCGCTGAAACACTGGTAAAAACTGCGTACTAAACTGCCGGCGTTGTTGGTGGAGCTTGAAGGTTAATTCCAGCAAAGGCTCCGTGTACACTTCCAACAGATCGTCGTCGAGGTAGTTGCGTTCGGCAAACTGTCGCAAAAGCCCGTTCCGTTGGTCTAATAACCGATTATAGAGCTGCAAATCAGCCAAATACTCAGGATTTAGTTGCGACAGCACCCCGTCAAAAAACTTCCGCCGCTCTTCGGAGCCTTCCCGAATCAGGTCCGTATCGTTAGGCGCCATCAATACAACTGGGAACTTGCCAATATGTTCGGTAAGCCGCTCGTAGGGCTTTTTATCGTGCAAAACAGCCTTGCGCAGCCCTCGCTGAATACTGACCGTAATCTGCTCTTTTTTAGGCAGATGCGTCACTTCGGCCCAATGTTCAATCTGATAACTTGGTTCTTTTTCCTGAAATACCACTGCCGCATCGGCATTTACCGTTTCTGCGATTTTATCCTCACCTTTCACAAAAACGCCATCAATCATCATAAAATCGCCTTCATGGTGAATACTCAGGCCATCTTGGTTTGAGAACGCACTTTTAGTTAGTGCCAAAAAATAAATAGCGTCAAGCAGGTTGGTTTTTCCGCTGCCGTTTTCTCCAACGATACAGTTAACAGCATGACTAAATCGGAACGAATCGGCTTCGTAGCTTTTGAAATTGTTCAAGCTGATTCGCTCAAGATACATGGCGGCGTTTTAGTTTTTGTAAAAATCCCGTAATTTCGCAAGGCAATTTAAGGCTTTGCACGCACAAAGAAATCATCCGACAAAGGTTTTCTAACTTTTGTTTTGGTTTTCAGGGAGTTACAATAAATACTCCCCACACAGTGTACCTGTCATTGCCTCACTATACAGCTATTATCACCCATCACATGGCAAAGAAACAAGAAAACAAGGTAACGTATTCTAAAGAAACCTACCTTAATTGGTATGAGTCTATGCAACTTCAGCGAAAGTTTGAAGAGAAATGCGCACAATTGTATGGGCAACAAAAAATTCGAGGTTTTCTTCACTTAAATATCGGCCAAGAAGCTTGTTCATCTGGCTCAAAATCAGCCCTTCAGCCTGGCGACAAGTGGATTACGGCCTACCGTGACCACGGCCAACCGCTTGCCCTAGGTACCAGCCCTAATGCCGTTATGGCCGAGCTATTTGGCAAAGCAACCGGTACGACCAAAGGAAAAGGCGGCTCGATGCACATTTTTGACAAAAACGTCAACTTTGTGGGCGGTCACGGCATCGTAGGAGCGCAGATTCCGCTCGGAGCAGGGTTGGCTTTTGCCGAAAAATACAACAAAACGGGTAACTTATGTATCTGCTTCTTTGGCGATGGTGCTACTCGCCAAGGTGCGCTGCACGAGGCATTTAACATGGCTATGACATGGAAACTCCCCGTGATTTTTGTAGTAGAAAACAATGGCTATGCCATGGGAACTTCGGTGGCTCGTACCTCAAATGTAACCGAACTATACACCCTCGGCGAAGCGTATGACATGCCTTCTGAGCCTGTAGATGGCATGAGTGTAGAGGCCGTACACGAAGCCGTAAGCCGTGCAGCTGAGCGAGCACGCCGTGGCGATGGTCCTACGTTTTTAGAATTTCGGACGTATCGGTATAGAGGCCACTCGATGTCTGATCCTCAAAAATACCGAACCAAAGAAGAGGTAGAAGAATACAAAAAACTCGACCCTATCGAGGCGGTAAAAGATACCATTTTGAAAAATGGCTTTGCTACCGAAGAAGAGTTAGCAGCCGTTGATGCCTCTATCAAAGCACGAGTAGAAGCAGCCGTTAAGTTTGCTGAAGAGTCGCCATACCCTGAGCCTTCAGAAGCCTACAAAGACATTTATGCCCAAGCTGACTACCCATTCTTGATGGAGTAATCTTCTGGATTAAGGCACTTGAATACATATTTTCAAAACCTTGCTGGGCAGCCAGCGAGGTTTTTTTATGAAATTGTGGCTATTAGCTCTTATTCTTGAGCCGAAAACTTCTTGCTATGCTTTGAATTTTAAACTATTACCTCTAATTTTGCACCCTGTTTTGCAAATTTAATCTCCATTATATCATGTACGCAATAGTAGAAATCGCAGGTCAGCAATTTAAAGTAGAAAAAGACCGTTACCTCTACACGCATCGTTTGGCGGGTGAGGAAGGCGCTGCCCTTGTGTTCGACAAAGTTTTGCTTGTCGAAAACGACGGAGATGTACGAGTAGGTGCACCAACCGTAGCCGGCGCAAGCGTCAAAGGCAAAATTCTTGACCACGTCCGTGGCGAGAAAGTTATCGTGTTTAAGAAGAAGCGTCGCAAAGGCTACGTTCGCAAAAAAGGGCACCGCCAAGATTTGACCAAGGTGTTAATCGAAGAAATTTCATTGTAAGAAACTCCGTGTTGCTTAGGCAGCACTTCTGCTTTACTTGATCGTTATCAAAAAGCTTTAAAATTCTCAAAAAATGGCACACAAAAAAGGCGTCGGTAGTTCGAAGAACGGACGTGAATCACAGAGCAAACGCTTAGGCGTAAAGATTTTTGGTGGTCAGAATGCTATCGCTGGTAACATTATCGTACGTCAGCGTGGTACACAGCACTATCCAGGCCTCAATGTTGGTATTGGCAAAGACCACACACTTTTTGCCTTGACCAACGGCGTGGTTGAATTCAAAAAAGGGTTGAAAGATCGCTCGTTTGTGAGCGTGATTCCAGCAGAAGCTTAATTGACTTTTGCACCCACACAAAAAAAGCGAGCTGTAGCTCGCTTTTTTTGTGTAGTTGTGTATCGTTTCATCGCAGCCCCCATACAGCTACTCTAGCCTTGCCTCGCAAAACACCTTGGGTATCATATAAAAACTCAATGCGTTTGATCCGCCGCATCCCTCCCGGCAAATCAATTGCTCGGCTTTCTTCGCCTTGTCTGAAATTATATTTGATAGGCACCTGATAACGTTCACCGTTTTCAAAAACAACGTCCATGTCCATCATGTTCAGAGAGGCATCCGTAATATGGAGTCTGAGCTTGGTAAAGGCATCGTTGCCTCGCACCACAATTACGTCTCGGTCTAGACCAAAATCCACTATTTTGTCGGCAATAAATACCCAACGGTTAGGCATTGTAAAGCTACTCATCACGAGTAGGCCAAGCACTAGGAAGCATGAAATCCATCGCATCGTTGTAGTTTTTTAAGTGTGAAACAAACTTTGAATGTTGTCTCTTAGAGCCAATTGACGTACCAACGTTTAATGGCTATCTTCAAAACTTTATCAACGGAGTCCGATTGTTTCTTTATGCTCCTAGTTGCGAGGAGGTTGCTGTGGTGGACGACGCCCCTGTTGCTGCGAGCGCATAGGGTGTGCTTCACCTCTATGGCAGGTCATACAGCTCACTTTGGGAGTACGCTGGCGTCCGGCATAGGTCTTCATGTTCTTAATCAAATTATCATTGATGGTGTTGGTCATTTGTACCATCTCTACGGTCAGGAATTTATCTTTCTTTTCGTCTGAGGCCCAATCTTTCACATTGTGGCAATGCGCACAACTTACCCCGAGGGCTTTGCTCCAGTTGGTTTCCATGATGCTCACTACTTGTTCGGCTGGAAGCCCTTTGAGCACCTGAATGTTCTTAAAAACCGAATCGGCAGGCTTGTTTTCTTTGCCTTTGATAGCCGCCATTACTTCTTGGCTGTATTTGGCTCGGTCAGCAGCCAAACTATCTTCACGGGCGTCTAGGGCCGTGCGGTGGGCAGGCGTAAGTGCCGATAGCGACCACACCGCTGTGAGGACAAAGAGTCCTCCAATCCATTTTTTCATACGTTTTGTCAGTTTAGTTAGTACTTTTTTGAACGAATGTTCTTCTTCAACAACGAGGTTGTTTGGACGAACACCAAAGAAGAAGGTCTGCTTCAAACATACAAAAAATGGATTGGTAAGACAAGTACACGGCGACTAAAGTCAGAAATGAGCCCACCAATTGATTGGTTAGTTGCTATTGCTTCCTTCTGAACTACAAAAGAGTGCGTTTGTTAGGAGCTACCCCATTGGTTTTCAGAATGATTCGTCGGCACTAGGACCATAACTACCCGGAATTGGGATATTCAGAAGGCGCAAGCATACGCCCAACTGTGCTCGGTGATGAATAATTTGGCTGATTGTCATCTGAATCACGTTGTATTTGGGCTCAGTACTATAAATAGTAGCACCACTACGTAGTGTCCAAGGTTTCCAAAGTGCTGATTCTGCACCTTCGGCCAAGTGCTTGCGCCCGTCTTGGAGGCACACTTCGAAATACGCTAAGAGTTCTTCGGTATTAGCTAAAGGCTTGGGGGTATATGGGTTGTTTTCAAAGTCCAATTCGTCGGTTTGTAAGGTCATACCAATCCAAGTTGGTAGTTCAGCTATGTGCGTAGCTAACCTCCGAATGCTCATGCTTTTGGGATGTGGTTGCCAGTCAAAATGCTCAGAAGGGACGCAAGCAAGCATTTTACGAGTGGTGGTGGCTTCGAGTTCGAGTTGGTTACTGAAGGCTTCAAGATGTGTCATTGTGCTTTGTGTTTTGTGATGGTCACAAAGTAACCGTCTGCCAGTGACAGCCCTATGTCAGCAGGGTTTTGATAAATATAGTTACCAAAGTTGGGTGGTGTTTTTTCTACTTTGTATATTGCCCACTCAATCAAGAATCATCAGCACATGGATACCATTCGTATCGAAAAAGTAGCGCTTAGTGAGGTGAACCTACTGCAACAAATCGGAAAACAGACGTTTGCCGAAACATTTTCGGCTGTCAATACCGCAGAAAATATGGCTAGCTATCTGACTGAAGGCTTTTCGGCAGAGAAGTTAACAGCGGAGCTAACGAACCCTAACTCCATGTTTTATTTTGCCAAACTTGACGAGTGCATCATTGGTTACTTAAAGCTCAACGTTGGCTTTTCACAAACGGAACTACAAGATGACAAAGCCCTTGAAATTGAACGAATTTATGTGGTAAAAGAATTTCATGGAAAAAACGTGGGTCAACTACTCTATGGAAAAGCCATGCAAATTGCGAATGAGGTAAATGTCGAATACGTTTGGTTAGGGGTTTGGGAAGAAAATCAAAGGGCAATCCGTTTTTATAAGAAAAATGGTTTTGTTGAATTTGGTAAGCATATTTTCAAATTGGGAAACGATGAGCAAACTGACATTATGATGAAGCTCTCGTTAAAAGAAAAATAAGGTTTCCTATCTCTTTCCAGAACCCCAACGCATCATTTTGACGTCTCGAAATGATGCTTTTTTATACTTACCTCTACGGGTTCATCCTTCAGATTAGGCGGTTTATACCAGTCGTTGAGCAGTTGGTCAGAAAAGTGTATTGCTTCTATTTTTTTCTTGATTTTTTTGTAACTCAATAAAACCCTACAAAGCGATCACTTTAAAAAGTACAAATCTCAAAGAGAGTTATATTATTCAATAATATAATAGTACTTAATAAAGAAAATGGGTCAAAATCATATAAATTAGGTAAAATATTTATTTGTCTCGCTCGTCTGTATAGGCAAAAGAACCATGACCATTTAAAGTGAAAAATGACCGTTCTTCAAAAAATACAAAGGAAACTTGGAACATTTTGAGAGTTTCCCGAGTTTTGTAAGGGAATCAAGAACAAAAATAAAGTGGAAATCAGCGAAAGAATCATAAAAACTGCCACTAATCTGTTCACTCGATACGGTGTAAAAAGTGTGACGATGGACGACATAGCCAGCGAGTTGGGCATCTCGAAAAAGACCATCTACCAGCACTTTGCCGACAAAGACGAGATTGTATATCAGGTGATGCTGCAAGAAATGCACAATGACAAATGCGAGCATCAAGCCCTTGAACAACAGTCAGAAAATGTGATTGATAAGATTGTGAAGGCAACCAACGTGATGCGTGAGCAACTGGGGTCGGTGAACCCATCTCTGTTTTTCGACCTCAAAAAGTATTACCCTCGGGCTTGGCAGATTTTTCAAGAATACAAGCAGAATTTCTTGCTCGAAACCATCCGCCAAGATTTCATTCAAGGTATCAAAGAGGGGGTATTCCGACCCGAAATCAATGTAGAAATCCTATCCCATTTACGAATGGAACAAATTGAGTTTGGATTTGACATGCAGGCGCTCCCTACCAACAAGTACACCCTATTCGAAATTCAGTATGTGTTTCTCGACCATTTTGTGAGAGGCATCCTGAGCGAAAAAGGCAAAGTTTTATACGAAGCATATTTACACAAACAATTAGCAAAATGATGAAGTCATATCTCAGCAAAGTCGCCTTGGCCATGGGCGTCATGCTCTCTGTTCATCAGGGCTTTGCTCAGCAAGCATTTACGCTGAAGGAGGCCGTTGATTATGGAGTAAAAAACCACTTGAGTATCAAAAATTCTCAGTTCGACGTAATAAGTGCCGAAGCTCGTATCCAAGAAATCAAGGCAATTGGGCTGCCACAAGTGAGTGGAAATATCGGTTGGACCGACAATTTGGTTGTACCTCGGTTTTTCGTACCAGCCAAAACCTTCAACCCAGCCGCCGCCGACGGCGAAGTGACGGCCCTCAAATTTGGGGTTCAGTATAGCTCTAACGCTACCATTAGTCTGAACCAGTTGTTGTTTGACGGTTCTTACTTGTTGGGGCTTAAAGCCTCACAAGTGTATCGGGAACTTGCACAGAAAAACCTAAAAGCATCAAAAGTAACCGTAGCCGAAAACGTCACTAAAGCGTACTATTCTGTGTTGGTCAACGAAGAGCGCCTCAAGCTCCTCGACATCAACATTGGACGGTTAGACTCTCTCCTCAGAGACACTAAGGCTCTTAACCAACAAGGGTTTGTCGAAAAACTCGACGTGGATCGCCTTACCGTACAGGTCAATAATCTCAAGACCGAACGAGAGAACATCCTTCGTTTTCAGGAAGTTGCACTGTATTTGTTGAAGTTTCAGATGGGCTATAAACTCGAAGAGCCTCTGGTGCTTTCTGACAAACTCGCCAACGTTGACCTCAACGACATCAGTGTATTAGACGTACCGATGCCATTCAATTACACAAACCGCATAGAGTACTCAACGCTCGAAACGAACAGCCGTTTGGCAGCCCTCGACGTCAAAAACAATCAGGCGGGTTATTATCCTCGCTTGGTGATGACGGGTAGCTCTGGCTGGAGCACAGGTACCGACAAGTTCAATATTTTTGCACAGCCGTGGTTCAATGCCTCGTCGATTGGCCTGTCGTTACAGATTCCGATTTTCGATAGTTTCTCTAAGAAATACAAAATCGTTCAAGCCAAAAACCGTTTCGAGCAAACCAAAATTGGCCTTGGCCTCCTCGAAAAGTCAATAGACTTGCAGATTCGGACGGCTCAGATTCAATTGCAAAACAACTGGACTAGCCTCCAAGAAAACAAACGCAACATGGAGCTGGCTCAAGAAGTAGTGCGAGTATCTAAAATCAAATACAAAGAAGGCGTTGGTACCAACCTCGAAGTAGTCAATGCAGAGTCGGCTTTTAAAGAAGCCCAAACCAACTATTTCCAGAACCTTTACAATGCCCTGATTGCCAAAGTTGACCTCGACAAAGCCGCTGGCCGACTTTTTAACGAATAATTTCACCGTTTCTCATTGCATCTTAATTTACATCATACCATGAAAGCCAAGTATTTATTAGTATCCCTATTGGCTCTTGCTGCTTGCTCTAAACCCGAAAGCACTGGAATTGACGCCAAAAAAGCAGAATTAGTGGAGCTTAAAAGCCAGCAAGCAGACCTTACCAGCAAGATAAAAACCCTGGAAAGCGAAATTGCTAAGTTAGACCCCAACGCTAAGAAAGAAAACACGAAGGTAAAAAGTGTAACAGTAGATACGCTTACGTCCGAAACCTTCAAGCACTTTATTGAAGTACAAGGCACCGTTGATGCCAAGAATAACGTGATGGTGAGCCCTCGCTCAAGCGGTGCTATTGTAGTACTCAATGTGAAAGAAGGCGACGTAGTGAAGGCAGGCGCTGTCATTGCCAAAATTGACGACTCCATTTTGAAAGAATCTATCGAGGAAGTCAAAAACCAATGGTCACTGGCCAACACGGTGTACGAAAAGCAAAAGAACCTTTGGTCGCAACAAATTGGCACCGAGTTGCAGTATTTGCAAGCCAAAAACAACAAGGAGTCGCTTGAAAAGCGCCTCAAAACCTTAGAAACTCAAGTAGCCTTGACCAATATCACGTCGCCGATTTCAGGCGTGGTTGACAAGGTAAATGCCAAATTGGGTGATATGGCTATGCCAGGCATGGGTATTGCTCGTGTGGTCAACCTCTCGCAGCTCAAAGTGATAGCGTCGGTAGCAGACTCCTACTTGGGCACTGTTCGTAAAGGCGATGCCGTAACGATTAAGTTTCCTGATTTAAACAAAGAAATCAGTGGACGCATCAACTTTGTAAGTGCTACCGTCAACCCGCTCAAGCGCACGTTTGACGTAGAAATCCCTATCCCAAACGTAGAAGGTTTGGTGAAACCCAACCAGCTGGCCACGGTATTAGTCAATGACAAAAGCACTGCAAGTGCCATCGTGATTGAGCAAAACATCGTTCAAAGCACCGACGAAGGCGACTTAGTCTATGTGGCTGTAACCGAAGGTAGCAAAAAAGTAGCCAAAGCTCGTAAAGTAAAATTGGGCATGAGCTACAACGGTAACATCGAAATAGTGAGTGGTTTGCAAGCAGGTGACTTACTCATTACTCAAGGATACCAAGAACTAACTGACGGTCAGGAGATTAGTTTTTAATATAATACTGCCATGCAAAACAACCAACTCAAAACTCAAGACAATCACGCCAATGGTGCCATTGGGCGCATGGTAGGCTGGCTGGCCAGCAACCGTACTACGGTGTATGTGTTTACGGGTATCATCTTCTTTTGGGGGTTGATTATTTACAACAACCTCCCCAAAGAACAGTTCCCAGACATTGTGGTTCCGCAGATTTACATCAATACCGTGTATGCTGGAACTACCCCTGCCGACATCGAGAACGTCATCAACAAACCTATTGAGAAGCAGCTCAAGTCGGTGTCGGGGGTGAAAAAAATCACCTCTAATGCCTTGCAGGACGTTTCGGTAATTTTGGTCGAATTTAACACAGACGTACCTGTACCTGTGGCCAAGCAACGGGTAGATGATGCGGTGGATAAGTCTAAAACCGACTTACCAAAAGACTTAACCCGTGACCCTTCGGTCATTGAAGTGAACTTCTCGGAGTTTCCGATTATGAACGTAAACCTGTCTGGAAACTATCCGGTGAAGCAACTAAAAGAATATGCCGAATACTTGCAAGACCAGATTGAAGCCATGCCCGAAATCACACGGGTGGACATTGTAGGCGCACTGAACCGTGAAGTCCAAATCAACGTGGATTTGCCCAAAATGCAATCGGCAGGCTTAACGTTTACCGATATTCAACAGGCCGTTCAAGGTGAAAATATCAATATTTCGGGCGGCGAACTCAACGTGGACAACATCCGCCGAACCTTGCGAGTAAAAGGCGAGTTCAAAGACATGCAGCAGTTATCAAATCTGCTGATTCGTACCGCCACAGGTGCTACGGTGCGCTTAGGTGAGGTAGCCGACGTGCGAGACAACTTTGAAGAAAAGCAAGATTTTGCTCGCTTAGACAACAAGCCTGTAGTGACCCTCAATGTCATCAAACGGTCAGGTTCTAACTTGGTGATTGCCTCCGAAAAAATCGAAAAGGCTATCGAAGAAGCCAAAAAATCACATTTTCCTGAAGGACTGAACATTACGGTAACTGCCGACCAATCAGAACGAACCAAAGCTGACCTCAACGACTTGATTAACACCGTAATCCTTGGATTTATCTTTGTGGTGTTGGTTTTGATGTTCTTCATGGGGGTACGAGACGCCATCTTCGTAGCGCTTTCGGTACCACTTTCAGCCTTAGTGGCGTTTTTGTTTATGCCTTCATTGGGCTTCTCACTTAACACCATCGTTTTGTTTGCTTTCTTGTTAGGTTTGGGTATTGTGGTGGACGACGCCATCGTGGTCATCGAAAACACACACCGGATTTTTAACAAATACCCCAAGATGAACATCGTGCAGGCAGTTCGAACAGCTGCTGGCGAGGTATTTATTCCTGTATTGACCGGAACACTCACTACGGTTTCGCCGTTTTTACCACTCCTCTTTTGGCCCGGTATCATCGGCGAGTTTATGAAGTATATGCCCATCACGCTAGTGCTTACGCTGTTTGCTTCTTTGTTTGTAGCCTACGTTATTAACCCTGTGTTTGCGGTTTCGTTCATGAAACGCCACGAAGAATCCATAGAAGCCGACCGTAGTTTCAAGGCTATTCGTCGTCCAGTTATCGTAATGTTTGCAGCAATGGTTCTGGGGTATTTAATCAATGTAGGTATTGGCAACTTCGTGGCTTTTATCATGATACTGTACGTATTTAACCACTACATCCTGACGCCACGCATCCTTAATCCGTTCCAGAACAAGGCGCTTCCTGCTTTCAAGAATGGCTATCGTCGCTTGATTTCGTATGTCATTCAAGGCTGGCGTCCGGTCCTATTTATCGGAATGGCTGTTGGTATTTGGATTTTCTCCTTTGTACTAACAGCACTAGTTAAGCCCAATGTCATTCTGTTTCCAAGTGGCGAGCCTGACTACATTTATGTTTATACCAAGTTGCCTATTGGTACCGATGCCCGCATGACTGATTCGGTTACAAAAATTGTAGAGAAGAAAGTCTTTAACGTCATCAAAGCAAACCATGCCGAAGAAGCCGTCAACTCAATTATCTCGAATGTAGGTAAAAACGCCGGTGACCCTTTCCAGCCCGACCGCTCGGCTACGCCTCACAAGAGTAAAGTAACGGTAGCCTTTGTCAAGAAAGAACTTCGTGGCGGCGTATCGTCACAAGCCTTGCTCGACATCATGCAAAAAGAGGTGAAGGGTATTCCAGGGGCCGAAATTTCGGTACAACGTGAAAACAACGGCCCCCCAACTGGTAAGCCTATCTCTATCGAAATCGCTGGCGAAGATTTCAAGCAGTTGATTGCCTTAGAAAAACAAGTACGCAAAGGCATTCAAGAAGCTGGTATTGAGGGCATTGAAGAATTGAAATCTGACTTGGTTATCAACAAGCCCGAAATTCAGATAGATATTGACCGTGAAAAAGCCCAACGAGAAGGCATCAGTTCGGCCCAAGCAGCTATGGCCATTCGGACGGCGTTGTTTGGTACAGAAATCTCTAAATTCCGTGACGATAAGGACGAATATCCGATTCAGCTTCGCCTCAAACCCGACGACCGTAGCCAGATTGAGCGCTTGTTGAGCATGAATATTACCTATCGGGATATGAACTCTGGCGGACAGCTACGCCAAGTACCGCTCAACTCCATTGCCAACATTAGCTATTCGACTACGTTTAGCCAAATCAATCGCAAAAACCAACAGCGAGTGGTAACGCTTGGCTCCGACGCAATAAATGGCTATAACGCCAACAAAATCGTAGGGCAAATTCAGCAAATGGTCAATACAATGGACATTCCGGCGGGCTATACCATCAAAATGGGTGGTGAGCAAGACGATTTCAAAGAAACGGGAGCTTTCTTGTCGCAGGCGTTTGGGGCAGCTTTGATGTTTATTTTCTTGATTTTGGTGACGCAGTTCAACTCCGTAACAAAGCCGCTGATTATCTTCTTCACCATCTTGTTGAGTATCATTGGTGTACTATTAGGTTTCGACATCTTCGGTATGACCTACTCGGTACTTATGTCAGGTGTTGGGATTGTGTCGTTGGCCGGGATTGTGGTCAAAAACGGTATTCTCCTCATCGAGTTTATTGATGAGCTTCGTGAGCGTGGTTATGGCCTACGTGAAGCCATCATCGAAGGCGGTGCCACTCGTTTGACCCCCGTATTGCTCACTGCTTCGGCAGCTGTATTGGGCTTGATTCCACTGGCTTTGGGGCTTAATATCAACTTCGTTACGTTATTTACAGAGCTGAACCCGCATATCTTTATTGGAGGTGACAGCGCTGTATTTTGGGGCATTTTGGCTTGGACCATCATTTTCGGATTGAGTTTCTCTACCCTACTCACACTCATCATCGTGCCGTGTATGTACTATGTGAACGAGCGAGTACGAGAAAAATTCTTCCGTAAAAAGCCAGCTCCAGTGGTTGAAGTCCTCGAACCAGCCGAAGCATAATAAGTTGATAATATGACGGATTGAGTATCAGGGTTAATCAACTGATAGTCAGACGAAATAAGACCAGTTTATAACAAAAAAGCGGAAGAAGGTTCTTCCGCTTTTTTGTTGCTATATCTGACGAAACAGCTCCGTTAGTACACTTTTTCGTAATACTCAGTGGCCATTCTGCTGGAGTCAAAAAACGGAATCACATCTTGCATACTCCGATACACCAGATGGTTCCACTGGTTGGGTTGGTCGTAATAAAGCGGCAGGATTTCTTGATTCAGAATCTCGTAAAAATGCTGAATATCGTGTGCATCTCGCTCATGAGCAGGCGCTCCATGCGAGGCCGGTGGCACAATAAACGCATTGTGACCATGCTTGGCAAATTCGCAAATCCAGCCATCAAAAGTCGAGAAATTAATGGACCCGTTCATAGCTGCCGTCATTCCGCTTGTACCCGATGCCTCACGAGTCACCACAGGAGTATTTAGCCACAAATCTGAGCCATCCTTGAGCAATTTGGAAAGTCCAAGTTCATAACCAGTCAGGACGGATACATTGGGATACAAAAAACTCAAATGCACCAAGCGATTAAATGTATCAACAGCACCATAGTCTTTGGGGTAGGGCTTACCTGCCCAAATAATTTGAATCGGTTGCTTGGTGTTTTTGACCAACGCATCAAAAGCGGCGGTATCCCACGTAAGCAAATCGGCTCGTTTGTAGCCTGCAAAGCGGCGAGCCCACACCAGAGTAAGCACATCTGGATCAAATAGCTTACCCGTTTGGTCGGCTACTACCTTAAATAATTGTTTTTTCAGTTCTTTTTTCCGCTCCCGAATCGCCTCTAAGTCTTCTACTTTATGAGCTCGCTCCAGTTCGTTGTCCATCCAGTACGTTTTGTTTTGGGCGTTGGTCACGTGCGTAATCTCACAAATCCCCGAAAAACCACCCCACATTTGCCGTGACACCTCACCGTGCAATTTAGAGACGGCATTAGCCTTACGGCTCAGGCGCAGTGCTGCCAGCGAATGATTAAACACGTGGTCTTGCATACCCGTAATTCGACGGACTTCATCGAGCGGCACTCCAGCAAAAAAACTCAGGATGTTCAGTTGATTAATATCATGCTTTTCGTTGCCGGCTTCTTCGGGCGTGTGGGTCGTAAAAACCAAGCGTTTGCGTACTTCTTCAACCTTTTTGTACTTTTTGTAGAGATAAAAAGCCGCCGAAAGCGCATGGGCTTCGTTGAGGTGATACACGTCGGGGTCGTAGCCCATCGTGTCGAGTAGTTTGGCTCCCCCTACTCCTAACAAAATACATTGGGCGATTTTGGCCGAAACGTTGTCGTCATAAAGGCGATACGAAATAGACCGAGCCAAGCCGTCGTTGCCGTCGGTGTCAGTGGTCAAGAAAAACATCGGCGCCGTACCAAACGTTTCGGCAGGCAAAAAGTACGCCGCTACCCACACTGGTGTGTGGTGAATATCAATCTGAAAACGGATGCCTGTGTCTTTCAAGAAATAGTAAAACTTTTCACGAAAGAGCACATCCATTTCGTTGGTTTGCGAACGCACTTGGTCGTAATACCCAAACTTCCACAAAATACCGATACCGATTACATTTTGGCGTTCTTCGTACACGCTTCGCATGTGGGAGCCTGCCAAAAAGCCCAAACCGCCCGAATACGTTTTGAGCGCTTGGTCAATGGCAAACTCCATCGAAAAATAGGCAACTGACTTTTTGAACGAGGGATTAAACGAGTAAGGATGTTGAAACTGAGCAGGTAGTTTTTTAGACATAAGTGGTTTTGTTAAGCGTTGTGTAGGCCCAAAGAGAGGGTTGTTGCTTTAGGCATACGAGTCATTCATCATAGTTGAAGCGGCAAAAGTAGAAAAAAGAACGTTTTTTCTTGAAAAAATTTTATTTATGATTTTAGAATGCCTGAATCCTGAAATTTTACGAATCACCATTTGGCTTTTCGGAATGAAAACCGTACCTTTGCGTTCCATTTTTGAATAGGACTGTACTAATCAATTCATTTTCAAGAGAATGCCTACTATACAACAGTTAGTAAGAAAAGGAAGAGAAGCCTTGACTTGGAAATCTAAGTCACCAGCGCTTGACTCTTGCCCTCAGCGTCGGGGGGTGTGTACTCGTGTGTACACTACGACGCCCAAGAAGCCAAACTCAGCGCTTCGCAAAGTAGCTCGTGTGCGTTTGTCACATGGCAAAGAAGTTAACGCCTACATTCCGGGCGAAGGTCACAACCTCCAAGAGCACTCAATCGTATTGGTACGTGGTGGTCGTGTGAAAGACCTTCCAGGGGTTCGTTACCACATTGTTCGTGGTGCCCTTGATACAGGTGGAGTAAAAGATCGTAAGCAAAGCCGTTCTAAGTACGGTGCAAAACGTCCAAAACCAGGTCAGGTAGCTGCAGCTGGCAAAGGAGCACCAGCAAAAGGCGGTAAGAAGAAGTAAAATCAATTTGAAGATTAGTCAATTTGAGAATTTGAAAATAGCCAATTTGAGAACCATCACCTCTTCAAATTTTCAAATTATCACATTTTCAAATTAACAGATGCAGTATGCTTGGTTAAGAGCAGAAGATGCATCACCAACACATTTAAAAACTTAACTAACAATGAGAAAGTCAAAACCCCCAAAGCGTTACGTACTTCCTGATCCGAAGTTTAAAGATACAATGGTGACGAAGTTCGTAAACAATTTGATGTATGATGGTAAGAAATCCATCGCCTATTCAATTTTTTACGGTGCATTAGATAAAGTACAGGACCGTACCAAAGAAAGCGGCTTAGAAATGTGGCGCAAGGCACTTAACAATGTGATGCCTTCGGTTGAGGTAAAGAGCCGTCGTGTAGGTGGTGCCAACTTCCAGGTACCTACCGAAGTTCGTCCAGACCGCAAAGTGTCGTTGGGTATGAAGTGGATGATTAAATATGCCCGTCTTCGTGGTGACAAAACCATGATTGACCGTTTGGCTAACGAAATCATTGCTGCGGCTAAAGGCGAAGGTGCTGCTGTGAAGAAGAAGGATGATACACACCGTATGGCAGAAGCAAACAAAGCATTCTCTCACTTCCGCTTCTAATCAAGACTCAGTGTTACGAGCTGCTTAGGTTTCGTAACGTTATCATAACAAAACGTCGGCAGGATAAAAATCCTCGCCGACGTTTTTTATTTTTGGGCTATGAATCCGCAACCTGTTTATTTTTTGAGCGGCCTTGGTGCCGACGAGCGTGCCTTTCAAGCACTGCGCTTGCCCGATGTTTCGATGCATCATGTGCGTTGGCTCAAACCTCAACCTCGTGAGCGCATAGAGCAGTATGCACTTCGTTTGTTAGAACAGATTCCAACGCCAAAGCCTATTTTGGTTGGTTTGTCGTTTGGGGGAATGCTTTCTGTAGAAATTGCTAAACAAGTACCAGTTCAGAAAATAATCCAAATCTCCAGTGCTCGTACCCACCACGCCATTCCAAAATTCTACAAAGCAGGGCGGTATTTCCCGATTTATCGTTGGGTACCCATCAAAAGCTATTTGCGATACAGCCCTCTGGCTTACAAACGAGTAGGTGCTCGCTTACCTCAAGACATTGCCACGCTCAAGCAGGTTTTTATGGAGGCAGATGAAGACTTTTACAAATGGGCGATTCATCAGATTGTGCATTGGCGCAACGAAGTAGTGCTCCCCAATTTGGTGCAGATTCACGGTACTCGTGACCAGCTTCTCCCCGATTTTTCGACCGCAAAATACGTAGTAGAAGACGGTACACACTACATGGTTCGGGACAGGGCAGCTGAAATTTCGGCTATTTTGATGAAAGAAATCGGTATCAATCCCTCTCATCCAACAGCGTAATCCATGAGGCATTGGATTGTTTTGACCTTGGTTGGATTGTTGTTTTCTTGTCAGCATCCCAAGCCGCCCAAATCGGTCACATCGTCGTTTTATTTTTGGAAAACCAATGTCTTTTTCACTGAAAAAGAGCGCACTACGCTTCAAAGCAACCACGTCAAGAAACTGTACGTCAAGTTTTTTGATGTAGATTGGCATCAAGGGCCAGCGCCTAAAGCCATTGTTCAACTAAACGATACTACCCTTCAGCAGTTCAACATCATTCCGGTGGTGTATATCACCAATCAAACCATGCTTCGGATCAACCCTCGGCAGGTGGATACATTGGCCAAACAGATTGCTCAGAAGGTAAGTCAACTTGCCCAGAAAAGGTCGCTCTCCTTTGCCGAAATCCAACTCGATTGCGACTGGACAATCAGCAGCCGAAATGCGTATTTTAGGCTACTGAGTCAGCTCCGTTCGTATGTATCTAATCGAACGATTTCGGCTACGATTCGGCTTCACCAAATCAAATATGCTGACAAAACGGGCGTTCCGCCCGTGGACAGAGGCCTGCTCATGTGCTACAACATGGCCGACTGGAAGAAAGCCTCTACCGAAAACTCTATCTTTGACACCGAAGTGATAGGCTCCTACTTGGGTAATGTAGAAGACCACCCCCTTCCTCTCGATGTGGCGCTACCGCTATTTCGTTGGGCCGTTATTTATCGTCACAATCGATTTGTGGCCTTTGTCAATCATGCCGACAGCCCGTTGCTCCAGCGGTTACGCTATCTCACCGTCACGGATAAGCCAAATCGGTTTGTGGTGAATGCTGATACGATGGCGTTGGGGCTTTCGTTGCACCAAGGCGATGTACTCAGAACCGAAGTAGCCTCTTACAACGACCTTTTAGTAACTATTCGGATGCTTCGTAAGCGGATTCAAAACCAAACGCTTACCTTTGCTTTCTATCATCTCGACCAACCGACCTTAACTTTTTATACAGATGAGCAGATTTCACAGCTTTTTGCAGCAATTAAAGAGCCGTAGTTCAAAAATCATTGCTTTGTTGATTCTATTAGCCTGTGCAGGAGGACCCATGGACCCCAACGAGTTCTTGAGTTTTTTTATGCCCGAAAGCTCCAATGCCTCCACGCAAGACCTTCGTTATGCCTTTACGCCCCAGTTTTTTTACATTGACGACGAAGGCTACGCCGAAGAAGACACTACCGATGCAAGCACTGACGAAAACGTAAAAGCTTGGATGGCTTATAGCAAAAGTAACGATGCTAACGCCATTGCAGGCGAGTTGTATGGTACAGGCACGGCCTTCAGTCGTTCTTTGGCTCAAAAAGGTAAAACTGAGGCCGTTAGCTATCTTACTTTATCAAAGACAATTGCGGAAGCCTACAAACCTTCTGAATACAGTTGGGAAGAAGGTACGAAAGACTCGGTAGCTCTCGAAAACGCTTACACAACGGTACAAAATCTGCTCAGTAGTACCAAAGATGGTTTCTTGAAAGAACGCTACGCTTTTCAGGCCGTTAAGCTGGCTTCTATCCTGCAAAAACACGACGAATGTGTCAAATTATACGAAAAATGGGTAGCTCCCCTCCCCAAAAAATCGTTCATTAGCGACTGGGCTTACGGACGCAAGGCGGGTGCCGATATGCGCTTGGGTGACTCGGCCAAAGCCTATTATGAGTTTGCACAGTTGTTTGACCGCTGCCTTTCTCGTCGTCGAGAAGCTGATTTAAGCATTCGGATTTATGGCTTGCAAAAATTTGAGGAACAAGCACTTAGTCTCTGCAAAACGAACCAAGAAAAAGCTGCTGTGTATGCTGTAGCGTCTATCCAACCTCGCACTGATGCACTCCCGATGTTAGAGAAAATAGTAGAATATACCCCTCAGAATCCGCTAATTGAGTTGATTATGACTCGTGAAATCAACCGTACGGAATTTTATACCTACACCGATACCAAAGACGCCGTCAACATTTTTTATGATGCGGACTCTACCGAACTGGCTAGTAAAAAAGCAGACGCCAGTGAGTATGGCGATAAGCTCAAAGCCTTTGCGCTGGCCTGTACCGAAAACAAAAACTTGAGTAATTCGGCCTTTTGGCTAACAGCCGCCGCCTATATGGAATACATGGGCAAGTCATACGACAAAGCCGAAGAATTACTCAACAAAGCCATTGCGCAAAGTCCTCGAAATCAAGGTTTGAAAACTCAGATTTCGATGATTCAGATGCTTCTGACCATTGACCGACAAGCCACGCTCAACAAAGACCTCGAAACTGCGGCTATTCCTTATTTGGAGCAGTTTGCAGCCGCTAAAGAATTCCGTACCAACAATGCCTTTGTGCAAGCATGTAAAGCCCTTGCGGCCAAATACCGAGGAGTTCCCCTCGAAAAAGAAGCCGAAAAAGGGGGCTGGTGGGCCAGCTGTTCTAAGAAAAAAGTAAGCGTACCCGATGTTCCCTTTGCCAAGGCCAAAGCGTATCTGATGACCATTCTGCCTTCGTATCAAGTTCGGCCAGAAAACGAATATGGTTTTGGTGCTAACACCGACATGTACGCCGTAGAAGACACTACGTCGTCGGCGACTATTCAAGAGGTGATTGCGTACTTTAGTCAGCCATCTCCAAGCGACTTTGACAAACGCCTGATGAAATTGGCCAGTGTTACTCAGAATGACCTCTACGTGTTGCTTGGACGCAGAGCCTTAGCAGAGCACAACTACACCCAAGCTGCCGAGGCTTTTGGAAAAGTACCCGATGATTTTTGGGAGAAAGAACCTTTTGCCACGTATTTTAATGGGAATCCGTTCTACTTAGAGCCAGACGAGGAGCGTAACGCCGAGCCCGTTTATACGCCGGCTACTTTTGCCAAACGCATGGCCGAACTACAAACCAAGGTGAAAGAAGACCCTTCTGATGCCGAAGCCTGGTATCTGTTGGGTTGTGGTGCTTACAACTTGAGCTATTTTGGTAGTGCTTGGATATTGGTTACTCGCCAGTGGAGCAGTGTAGAGCTCGACTACTCAAGTATCGAAAATGAAAATAACGACTACTACAACACCAATGGTGCTCGCAAGTATTTTGACCAAGCCATGAAAATGGCAGCCAATAACTCCGAAATGGCGGCAAAAGCCTGTTTCATGGCGTCTAAATGCGAACAAAATGCGTTCTTTGCCTACCGAGGTGACGAAACCAACCGCCGTTACGCCAAAGGGAACTACGACGATAATTCAGCCGAAATGGAGAAACTCCGTCGGCAAAAATACATGACGTTTTTCCAGTTACTCAAAACCCGTTATCGTGGCACCAAATTCCACAAAGAAATTCTCGAAGAATGTGGTGACTACGCAGATTTTGTTTCAAGCAAATAGTGCCCTAACTACTCCTTACGGGCTTAGGGGTGCTTATGCCCTGATCTATGCAATGCGGCAACCAACTTTATAAAATATGCGAGTTTCTTTAATTGGAGCGGGCAATGTAGCATGGCACCTTTCAAGAGCACTCGAAGACGTAGGGCACGGCGTGCAAGAGGTATATAGCCGTAACCTCAAACATGCCAAAGAATTAGCCCAACAGTGCTACGATGCTCGTGCACAGGATGACCTCAATTTTGCCGATAGCGAGGCCGAACTGTTTGTGTTATGCGTGGCCGACGATGCTTTTTCGGAAGTATTAGAGCAACTGGTACTACCCGAAAGTGCCATTTTGGTACATACTTCTGGGTCTAAATCGCTAGAAGAATTGCAACATTGGGCTTCGATTTATAGCGATGTCGAAGTCCATACCGGCGTATTTTATCCGTTGCAGACGTTTAGCAAAGACACTTACATTACGTTTGATAATATCCCTCTGTGTATTGAGGCGAGCGATGCTGAAACCGAGGCCACGCTGGTTACCTTAGGGCAAGAAATTAGTAGTATTGTCTATTTGGTAAATACAGCAGAGCGCCAGGTCTTGCACGTAGCAGCCGTATTTGCCTGCAACTTTACCAATCATTTATGGGCTATTACC
Source organism: Spirosomataceae bacterium (assembly GCA_046329195.1). Classification (GTDB taxonomy): domain Bacteria; phylum Bacteroidota; class Bacteroidia; order Cytophagales; family Spirosomataceae; genus JAXLVB01. The sequence continues at coordinate 858,178 of JAXLVB010000003.1, forward strand.
AAAGACCTCCTGGATCGTTCTCAGCTGGAAATGCTATTAATCAAGCCACTCATCGAAGAAACTGTCAAAAAAGCCTTGGCAGCCGAACACCCCGCCAACGTACAGACAGGCCCTGCCCGCCGAGGCGACCAGCAGACTATTCAGAAGCACCTCCAATTCTTGCAATCAGACTGGAATACTGCCAAAATCTACCAAGTCATCACCGATAGTATTCTGAAACGATACGATATGTACTAACGACTACTTCCCTCCAACTACTACCTCATGCAGTGAATCAAGCGCAAGGAGTTCGTTGGCCATTTGAAGCACATCTTCAGCCGATACTTGGCGAATCGTCGGCAAAAAAACATTATAAAAATCTGATGGTAACTGCTCTAGCATGATGATTTTGTGACGGTCCATAATCTCAAACGGTGTATTTAGCGAACCTGCAAACTCTCCAGATAAGAAGTTTTTGACTGTTTCTAACTCGTCGGCAGGTACTAGTTCGGTCTGTAGGCGTTTGATTTCCTTGTAAATTTCATCTACGGTTTGGCTCGTAAACTCTCGCTTCACATCCGTTCCAACCACCCAATAGGCCCCTTTGGAAAGTGAAACCAACTGCGAAGAAATTCCATACGTAAACCCCTTTTCTTCTCGAATATTCTTCATCAGTCTTGAGCCAAAATACCCACCCAGCACTTCGTTTAGTACCACAGCTTTACAAAAATCAGGATGATGACGAGTAATAAATGGCTTTCCTAAGCGAATAGAGGACTGCAAACTTGCATCTTTTTCTACCAATTCGGCAGAAGGAAAAGAAGAGGCTACAGAATGGTTAACGACCTGATTTCGAGCTAATACTGGCAACACACCCAAGTATTGATTCAGCAAGGCGACCTCGGCTTCGCTTATTTTTCCTGAAAGAAAAATCGTAAATGGTGCTCCTTTGATGAACTGCTGGTAATACTCGAGCAAGTCTTCTTTATAAACCGAATCAATCATGTCCATGTCCATACTCCGCCCGTAGGGGTGGGAGGAGCCAAACAACTTACGTCTGAACGTCTGGGTAGCTACATAGGCCGTTTTTTCTAAATTGACCTGAAGGTTTTGCTCCGTAATCCGCTTGAGATTAGCCAGTTCTTTTTCTGGAAAAATCGCCTCTGTGAGCAGTTCTTGCACCATAGGTAACAGCTGTGCTAGGTGCTTGGTTAGTCCAAATAGTGTAAACCCAGCACGGTCCATGCCATGTACGTAATCAGTAAAAGCACCGTATTGATCAAAAAACTCGCTAATCTGCTTAGACGAATGCCGGCTTGTCCCTTCGCCGAGCATTTTTATCGTAAAATAGGATACCCCTGGTAATGTTTCATACCAAGAACCTGCATTGGCTACCAGTTCTAAGCGCATCACAGGTTGCTCGCCTATGTTGACTACATGTACTGGAAGACCGTTGTCAAGAAGGTACGTTTGAAGGGGAGGTATCGAAACGGTTTCAATAGTCTGAAAATCAGGTGCTAAAGTACGGTCTAGCGACATTCGTTTGATTAAGAATTAAAATTTGGTGGTTATTCTATGATTTATACGGGAACTAACGTCGGGGAGGTTTTGAACGGCTACGGCCGACCGTCTCCCCGACGTTCAACCCCACAAAGTACCCTAAAACACAAATGACACCCCGAAGAATGTCATTTGCAAGGTATGTTTGGTGAGTGGGTTCGTTAATTTGAATCTGACTCAAAGTCGTCGGCCTGACGGTCTTTCTTGTCCAGATTGAGGTGCAACGACAAGCGGAGTGTCTGTGCCAATGGGCTTTGCTGAACGGTTGGTACTAAGTAAGCAAAGTCTAAGCCATAACGCTGCTGGATACGCACACCAAAACCAAGTGTCAAGTATTTTTGGTCACCTTTCATTTGGCTTTCGTGACGATACCCTGTCCGAATAGCAAACAAATCATTGTACCAATATTCGACCCCAAACGAAGGCTGAACCTCTTTGAGCTCTTCACTGAATCCATCAGGAGCATCGCTAAACGAGCCAAAAATACCAGCTAAGGTACTCTGATTAGTTTTGAGAGGAGGAGTTGGCACCATCAGTTTGTTGAGGTCCAAGGCAAAGACAAACTTGTTTTGGTCGTTGATTTTGTAGGTACCCGCTACACCTAATCGCAAGTTGGTAGGGATATAGTTCTTTTGAGTGCCCCCATACGAAACCTGGCCACCCAAGTTAGAGATGGTAGCGCCGTAAGACCAGTTCATCTTCTTGTCACGGTTATCGGTTTGGTAGTAAATCCCGATGTCGCCAGCCACTGTAGTAGCAGGTTTCAGGGCTATACCATTGAGCACTACGTTTCCGGCAGGGTTAGAGTTGATATAGCGAAGGCTTATACCCAAGGCCAAGTTACGGCTCAGTTTACGAGAGTAAGAACCAGAAATGGCAAAATCTTTTGAGTAGTAATCACCGGCGGCTGTACCGTTTTGAGTAGTAGCGTTGAACACCCCCATGTCAAAATAATTGATAGACAAACCCAACACTTGATCTTTGTTAATCTTATGATAACCAGCCAAGTAGTAGATAGACATATCATTAACCAACTGGCGTAACCACGGAGTGTAAGATACCGAAACACCCGTTGCTTTTTCGGCAAATACTAATTTTGATGGATTCCAATAGAGTGCATTGGCGTCGGCAGAGGTGGCTACTCCGACATCGCCCATAGCAGCCGCACGAGCGTCTGGTGCAACCTTCAAAAATGGAATAGATGGACTCGGAATACGGCCAGAATTGGTTTGTGCCAAAGCCTCGCCGCCATAAACAGCAAGACCCATCAAGGCAAAAATGCGTAAGAAATTACGTGTCATTATCCGTGGGTTTGGTTAATTCTTGTTGGATAAGTAGGTGTCAATATTAGTTTACAGTGAAGCTTTAGTTTAATCTTAACTATAACTAGTTGCTAAACATTACTTTTCCGCCACCACTTGCAGTGGTGTTAGTTTGTATAGAACGTGCAAAAATACGGTAAAAATATAAACCTGTTGCAATTTTTTGTATCGAATCATTGCTACCATCCCACGATAATTGTGTAAATGGCGAAACCGAACGATAATCTGTGAGCTGTAAGCGGCGAAGTCGTTGGCCAGCAGCGTTATAAATATCCAACGTTACTTCTACATCCTGTCCATCAAAATCATGTTCAAACTCAAAAGCAGTCGTCTCTTTAAAAGGATTTGGGTAACATCGCACGTTGCGAAGACGAGTGTTGGGCTCCATTGCAACTGTAAAATCTAACGTTGCTTTGGCTGGATTGTTGTTTACATCTCGCACATTGATGACCAACCGGTGGTTGCCTTCGACTACATTTTTGAACGAATATTGAATTTCACCAGCCTTGAAATCATCCACCGTTGTCTGAAAATACGGATTCAGCACGATGGTCACGGTATCGTCGAGGGTGGCGGTCATGCTATTCAACGACAAGTTAAGTCCAGTATCGTCACTTAATTTGGCTATCAGCGTTGGCTTGGCGCTGATGGTGCTACCGTTGACGAATTGTTCATTATCTAAAAATGCCTTAATCACAGGCGGCTGATTGTCTGCCAACGTACTACTACTACCAATCAGGATATTTTCAAATACGCCTGCGGCATCTTGCCCATTGGTAGCTTGAGCATAGAAACTAATTTTGCTTTTTCCTAAGGCTGGAATAATATCTTTGGGTAAGGTGAAGGTACTCGTAAAGGCTCCATTTTTGAGGCTTACTTGTCCTTCAATTACCACATTTTTACGCTCTTTGAAGGTCATTTTTGAACCTTCATTCCCCAAAGTGGTGGTCGTCGTTTCTTTGTCAAATATTGTCAAGAAGACCGTGCCATTAAACGCAGTGTTGCGAGTAGTGGTATTAGGCAATCGTACTTCGCCTTCGAGGGTTACTTTACTGAGGGCTTTGAGGGTATCCAACTTCTCAGTAATGGCTTTTCCATTAAGTTTAGTCAATACCACGTTTTGCTTGGGGTACGCCAGTTGCATCGAGGGGTCGCCTAACAGAGCAAAGTTTCGATTGATTCTACCGCTAAGACTATTGTTCTTAGTTAAGCGCATGACATCGCCAATTCGAGGCATTTGGCCATTGATGGGCGTAAAAACGGCTCGATAAAAGGCATCGTTCACCAAAAAATTAGTGTTAGCAAATACTGGGCGAGTGGTGGTAATTAGCCCAACAGCCCCTCCTTTTGCATTGAGCAAGGCTAATTCTGCTCCTGATACCAAGTTGGGGTCGTCGTACCGACCAAATTCACACGTTGCTGTCACAAAAAACGACAATTTATCATAATTGCTCCAGCCCAAAATATCGGCACGGGTTAAGATTTGTTCTTGCGCCCAGCCCGATTCACCGCCGTGGCCTGTGTAATTGACCAATAGCGAGTTCCCAACCGCCTGATTCACCACTTTGTTCACTTGTGGGGCGAGCTCGCCCGTAGTCCCTGCCAGTTGTGGAAAAGCATCTAGAAAGACCTTGTTAGTCAGCCACTTCGGCTGATTGGCATTGAGGTATTGTGCCAAATTATCCGCATCACTTTGATGAAGGTCGCCATCACCATCGTCGGCTACAAACGTTACGACATTCCGCCATGCTCCCAGCGATTTTTCGTTTTCGTATCGAATCAACTTATCCACTACTATTTGAGCCTCTTGCTCCGTTTTAACGGGCAATCGCCCAATACCAATCTCCAATGTATGGTCACCAGCATAACTCTCTGCCCACTCCCCTTCGTTAGCTTCTAAAAAACCGAAATAATCGTCTGACGAATAACTGTACAACGGACTCAGCGACTCTCGACTCTCATACACAGGTACGTAGTCGGCCAAGTGGTTGATAGCCACAGCAGTGGTTCGGTTTTTAGGGTCAAATTTTGCATCGCCAAATAGCAACAGGTACTTCAAAGTACCTGATTGATAGCTATATCGAACAAAATCTCGAAGAGCCGTAGGGTCAGGTCGGCCCGATGCAAATTCATTAAATACTTCTTCGGTACTGGCTACCACCACCGACAGCTTATCGGCAGTACGGCGAAACGCCGCCAGTCGTTCGGCTTGAGCTCTGAATTTAGGGGGTGTAATGATAATCAAATTGGGGTTTGTTACCGCCCGTAAATCTTGATTAGCTACAGCCCGAATCGTGGTAGGTTCGAGGTAATCTTTACTTGAAAAAGCAAAAAAACTACGGAGCTCAGTGCTGGTTACACCAAAAGTAAGCTGATTGCTTTGTAATAAATTTTGCTGTTGAAGAGGCTTTAATGGGTCTGTAATATCCCAAATAGTAATTGGCTCATTTACTTCACTAAGCTGGTAGGTAGTGGTAGCATAAGCAGTGCTCTCTACCGACCGGAATCCAAACGCTTTACCTCCCCAGCGGAGTGTACGCTTGGCCTCCACGCCTACATAATTCAAATACCCTAAAGCACTGGCAATACCGTTTCGGTTGTATGATAACGTGACGGTTAAAGCACTATTGGCAACCGTAACATAAGGCGTTTTAAAAACACTGGTATTCTCGCTTCCTTTATAGTCATAGCGATCCGAAGAAATACCGCTAACACTCTGTTTACCAACAGATTGACCATTGAGTTTCACCTGAAATTCAGTAGCTCCTTGTGCGGCTGCCATCACTGCCGACGTAACGATAACCGTTGTGTTTGACACCACATTGGACCAGTCAAACGAATAGTCTCGGTCGGCAATCAGTAAACCAAAATCATCCCCATACCACTCCCGCCCCGACTGCACCATGTTTTTCTGGTCTTGTTCCACAAAACCATAGTCGTCATAGATAGAGATTGCATTACCCGACGCCACCGAGGCTCGTTGACTTATGCGCAACCCAGCCGTAGTTCCCCAGGTAAGATAGTAAAAGGTTGTATCTGAGTACAGGTTGTATTCGTGCCGAAACCGCTGTGCTGTCGAATCATAGAAAATAACATGGGGACTCTGCCCATAAAACACGATGGCATCTTGACTATCGAATCGGCCATCGGCTTCGCCTTCTATTAAAATGGCGTTTTCAATCAAGTCAGTGGGACGTGCGACGGCGTTGGCCTGAGGTAACATTCGGCCACCATTCCCAAACAGGCGTAAGTTTTTGGGGTTTACCGCCGAGAGGTCAAGTCCAGTTTTTTGCAAAAAATCAGCCGTAATTCGATACACTCCTGACTGTGTGACACCAATTTTGTACCATTGTCCTTGTGCCAACACCGAGTGTTGCGCCAAGCACTTGCCACTTAGCACTACCAGTAAGCAAAACGTAAAAAAGGTTTTCAAAGACAATAAATAGATGGAGTTCGTTTACAAAAATAACGAAAAATCAAGTCTTAGATTTTCTAAGCACCACAGATAAGTTACCGATTAGTAGTCTGCCAAATCGTGAGCTTATCATACTTTTTTGACCATTGCCTTGGCCAAAACCGTGTACTTACGCCCCGAACGCAGTTCTGTGCATACCACTCGAGTACGACGAAGTTCGCCTTTCACAAAAACTCGCTTTCCTAACACAAATGCTTCTCCTTCTGCCACTTGCAACAATGAAATCAGGTTAGGGTCAACTGGGTCAAAGGCTTTGAGTGCTTCTTTCAAAGGGCCAAAACTATTGGTAGCCGCCGTAGGGTTGCGAACGTATAGTTGTAGGGCAATTAGTATGGGTTTAGGAAAAACGGTCTCGGTCATCATAGGAATCAGCAATTGTCTAAACTGTGCTTTCCATTCTTTGCCGTGTGGTGCCTTGCGGCGCACATATTGTTTAAACACGAGCAAATGGGCCACTTCGTGAAGGTAAGTAATCAGGAAAGCGTAGGGATTGAGGTCGTGATTGACCGTAATTTGATGGCCTTGATCCAGGCGATAGCAATAATCACCTAACTTACTCTGGCGAGAACGAGTAATTTTGAACAAAAAAGTATGAGCCTGCCATAAGTCGTAACAATAACTTACGGCAGGCTCAGGCAAATGCGTACGGAATACGTGTATGGGCTCTTTCACCGTACAAAAATAAAAAAAGCCTTAAAAATAAGGCTTCTTTTGAAATAGCTACATGTACGAAAAAATTATTTCTTCGTAGTGTCAGCAGCAGCTGTAGTGTCAGTAGCAGCAGAGTCAGCAGCAGGAGCTGTCATTGCAGAATCAACTTTAGTTGAATCTGTAGCTTCTTCAGTCTTTGGTTTTTGTGAACAAGCAGCCAAAGCCAACATACCGCCAACGAGTACAAAAGTGAGTACCTTTTTCATTTCTTTTTGTGGTGTTTAAGGTTTGAGCTACAAATTTAATACTTTTCTAATAATTGCAAGCCCTATTGGCAAATATTTTTTAGAGCAAGGCTTGTTTTTTTGAAAATCCTTAAAAAAGTAATGTTTTTTTTAGATTTAGTACAGCTTTTTAAGTTTCTTCTAAGAACTTCTTAGCGACTTTGCATTAGTTTCTATTAGAAAATACTAGTGTAATCCACTTTATCCTCTTAGAAATATACAATTTTTAACTTTTGAGCAAGCGGCAGCACTACAAGATTACAGACATACAGTAACTCAAGCTATTTGATATAGGCTTTGATGCGGTCGTAAAAACCAGTGCTTTTGAAAGTAATGGTTTTGTGCCCGATGTAGTTGGTCACAAAACTAAAACCAGCCCCTGAGATATGAGAGAACAACTCTTTGGGGTTTTTAATCCCAAACTGTTTGAGCGAAGGCAAAAACGAGTTTTCGGTAGGAAAATAGACGTTGATAATGTCTAAAGTCAAATTAGCAAAGGCTACCATTACCCCACCAGCAAAAGCGCTAATGCCGATGTATTTGACCATTTCTCGGCGGGTTTTCTGAGGTTGTTTGGACGAAAACGCAAAGATTTTAGTCAACCAAAAGCCTACCACAAACGCAATGATATAGCCGATGGTAATCGAAATTTGGTATTCATAGCCTGCTTCATAAATAAAGTGGGCCGATACTAACTGGACCAATAACCCCGTTCCCGCCACGAAAAAATAGGCAAGCACATCTCGCCAATAAAACAAGTCTTTATTTTCAGTCGGTTTTCTCCGCACGTTGATTAGGGTAAAATAACGTTTTTCCTCAATGCTTAAAACAAACTCTTTACTAAATCAGGGGCAACGCCTAATAAGATAGTAAGGCCCGTGGTGATGGCTAAGATAATTTTGTAGAAAGGGCGAACTTCGATTAGCTCTCCAGTACCTTCACGGAAATACGCTGCAATGACTCCACGGAAGTAATAGTAAATCCCTACTGCCGACATCAGTACGGCGATAACGAGCATAAAAATCATCTTCTTCTCGACTGCCGTTGCAAACACAAAGAATTTCCCCCAAAAACCTGCTGTTAGTGGAATACCTGCTAATGACAACATCGAAACCACCAGCACAAAAGCCAAGAAAGGACTACGCTTTGCCAAGCCGTTGAAAGCATTGTAATGCTCATCGGGGCGGCCATCTTTAGGCTTACTTTCGGATACCAACATCAATACGCCAAAAGCCGATACGGTAGCTAATACATACGCCAACGAGTAAAACAAAATAGCTGATTGGGTTTGTTTACCCAACGCTACCATCGAAATGAGCATGTAACCCGCATGTGAAATACTCGAATACGCTAACATCCGCTTGAAGCTTTGTTGATATACCGCCGTGATGTTACCAATCAGTAATGTCAGGATAGACAGCATGGCTAGGGTGTTCCACCAGAAGCCCTGAATCGGCCCGAACGAAACCGAAAACAAGCGATAGATGGCGGCAAAACCAGCTACTTTGACGATGGTGGACATAAACGCTGTGAAGATCGTAGGAGCTCCTTCGTACACATCGGGAGTCCAGAAGTGGAAAGGAGCCGCTGATACTTTGAACAACATCCCAACCATGATCAGCAATAAGCCTACGTATAGCAACGACGAAACTCCGTACTGATTTTTGATAACATAAGAGCCGATGCCTGTCAATTCAAAACTGCCCGTAGCTCCATACGTCAGGGCAATACCAAACAACAAAATACCTGTTGCAAACGAACCCATCAAGAAATACTTGACGGCGGCTTCGTTGGAGCGAAGATTTCGCTTGTCGCTACCGGTGAGCACATACATCGCCACTGACAATATCTCTAATCCAACAAAAAGCATAATCAGGTTCTCGAAGCCTACCATCATCATGGCACCTGCCACCGAAAACAGCATAATGGCATACCATTCGGCAGGGTGGGTATGGTCTTCGTCTTCGCCAAAACCACGTGTGAGGGCCACCACAAAAAACGTAGCCAAAAGAATAATAGTTGAAAAGTTGATGAACAGGTTGTTGACCCGGAGCATTTCGTTGAAATACAACGAGTGGGTGTTCCAGTCTAAGCCATTCAAAACCATCGCTACTACCACAAACAGCAAGGTTACAGGCAGCAACAGCTTACGGGATTTGAGCAATCCCAAGAACAGATTTACTATTCCAAAAAGCGATAAAGCAATAATAGCGTTCATATAAATCGTGGGCTGTATGTAGTAACTGACTTTAAGTTACTGAAAACTGGCCAATTATAAACGTTTAAAAATCAACAGGTTGATTACGGGTGGTGGTTTTCAAGTATCGGAGTACTGATTACCAATCACTGGACTGGAGTAACCACTTAAATACTTAGTATTTTCCGATGAGGCTTACCAATTGGTTGACCGCTGGTTCCGAAATTTTCAAGAAAAAGTTAGGGAATAAACCCATCCAGAAAACCAAAATGGCCAGCGGCAATAAAACGGCTTTTTCGCTAAAATTCAAGTCGGCAAAGGTTTCGGTACGGGTGTTTTGTTCACCAAACATCGAGCGCTGGAACATCCGCAACATATAAACAGCGCCCAAAATGATGGTTAACCCTGCAACAGCACCAAGCCAATTGTTGTATTCATAGACTCCTTTGAGCAACAAAAACTCACCCACAAAACCATTGGTTAATGGTAACGCCACACTACCCAGCATCAGAATCATGAAATAGACGGTCAGGTGAGGGGTGTTTTGGGTAATACCTCCCAGCTTTTCTAATTCTCTCGACTTCGTGCGGCTGTAAATAATTTCGGCCACAAAAAACAAGCCTACTACGTTGATACCGTGTGCCAACATCTGAATCAAAGCGCCTTGCATCCCCGTCACGGTCTTTGACAAGATTCCTGCCGACAACAAGCCTACGTGTGCAAACGACGAATATGCAATCAGACGCTTCATATCACGCTGCTGAATAGCAATGATAGACCCATACACAATGCCGATAATCGATAAAATCATGGCCGTGCTACCCCATGTGTTTACGCCCACTGGCACAATGGGTAGCAACAAGCGAATCAGGCCGTACGTACCCATTTTGAGCATGATACCTGCCAACAACATAGTAGCAGGAGTAGGCGACTCTGTATAAGTATCTGGCTGCCAAGTATGGAACGGAAACACAGGCATTTTGATAGCAAAAGCCACAAACAACGCCCAGAACACATACCCCTGTTGCTCGTTGGTGAGGCTCAGGTTGTAAAAAGCCGATAGTTCGGAGGTGTGAGGGCCAGGCGTTTGGAAATACAAATACACCAATGCCAACAACATGAACAAACTACCAAAAATGGTATAGACAAAGAATTTGAACGTAACCCGAATCCGGTTTTCGCCACCCCAAAGTCCTGCAATAAAATAGATAGGGATGAGTGCCGCCTCAAAAAACAGGTAGAACAAGAACGCATCTTTGGCTGTAAATACCCCTACCAATGCCGATTGCATCAACAAAATCAGTGCATAAAACACCGATGGATTCTTGTAAGGATGGTTGAAGGTCGAAAGCACAATGAGCGGAACCAGCAAGGTGGTGAGCAACACCAACAACAAGCTGATGCCATCAATACCAACGCTAAAATTGATACCTGCGGCTTTAATCCAGGCAAACGAAACCGAAAACTGCGAAGTAGCATCGGGTACAAATTGTGACCAAACCACTCCCACAAGGATAAGTTCGGCCAAGGAAGCCACAAGGGCTACTTGCTTAGCGTTATTTTTAGCAAATAATGTTACTAAGCCTGCTACAAGTGGTAATGCTATCAGTGAGAGTGTAAGCATATCAAAAATATCATTTCAATAAGATAAACCGTAAACTGTACGCCATCACAGCGACGATGCCCATCACCATGGCAAAAAGGTAGAATCCGATAGACCCATCTTGGGCGCTTCGGGCTTCGTTACTCATGCTTTTGACTAATTTTCCGATGCCTTCTACCAGTAGGTCAATCACCAAGAACTCAAACACACTGTAACAGAAATTAGAAAGTGCCTTGATGGGTTTTACAAATACAGCATCGTAGAGTTCGTCAATGTAATACTTGTTGTAAAGCACTTTGGCGTAGCCACGCAAGTCGGCTTCGTGGGCTTCGGGCATGGTACGCTTGGTTACATAATACGAATATGTACCCAAGGTGATGATAATCAGCGCCACAATCGAAACGCCAATCAGGCAATATTCAAAGAAGTGTGATACTTCGTGCTCTTGGCCAAACTGGATAATGGGCATCAAGAATTTGTTGAATACATGCTCTACGTGGAAAATCTCAGGCATCCCCACAAAACCACCCGCAAACGACAGCACCGCCAGCACAATCAAAGGTAGCGTCATCACACTTGGCGACTCGTGCAAGTGGTGCTCTTGCTCGTGAGTACCTCTGAAGTCGCCCCAGAAGGTAAGCCAATACAAACGGAACATATACAGTGCCGAAATAACCGACGTAACGGCCAAAACGGTAAACATCCACAACGAGTGTGAATAGGTAGCAGCTAAGATTTCGTCTTTTGAGAAAAAGCCTGATAGGGGCGGAAAACCGGCAATAGCCAAGGTACCAATCAAGAACGTGAGGTGGGTGATGGGCAAGGCTTTACGCAAGCCACCCATTTTGCGGATGTCTTGCTCGCCACTCATGGCGTGAATCACGCTACCTGCCCCCAAGAATAATAATGCCTTAAAGAAAGCGTGGGTAGTTACGTGGAACATCGCCGTGGTGTAAGCACCTACTCCCAGCGACACAAACATATAACCCAACTGGCTCACGGTAGAATACGCCAATACTTTTTTAATATCGTTTTGCTTGAGGCCAATCGTAGCTGCAAAAATTGCTGTGGCTAAGCCCACTACAGCCACCACTTGGCTACTCACTGGCGACAACGCATACATCACGTTGGAACGAGCCACCATATATACCCCTGCCGTTACCATGGTGGCGGCGTGGATGAGTGCCGACACAGGCGTTGGCCCTGCCATCGCATCGGGCAACCAAGTGTAAAGCGGAATTTGTGCCGATTTACCCATAGCACCCACAAATAGTAAGAGCGTAATCCACATCAACGTCTTGTCGCCCGACTGAAACTTGGCCGCTTGACTGAGTACATCACTGTACTCAGCACTACCAAAAGTGTTGATAATCAAGAAAATGCCTAGCAAATACCCCAAGTCACCAATACGGTTCATGATGAAGGCTTTGCGTGCGGCATTGTTGTACGCCGTATTCTTATTCCAGAACCCAATTAGTAAATAAGAGCAAAGCCCTACGCCTTCCCAACCGATAAACATCATCACATAGCTCGACCCCATTACAAGTAGGAGCATGAAAAACAAGAAAAGGTTCAAGAAAGCAAAAAACTTCCCAAACCCTTCGTCGTCGTGCATGTAGCCGATACTATATATATGTATGAGCGAGCCTACTCCTGTAATAATCAGAAGCATCAACAAGGTGAGCTGATCTACCAAGAACGAAAAGGAAATATTGAGTTTCCCTACGGTAATCCAGTCGAATAACTTAACGGTTTGGGGCTCGCCCGAGAAGCCCAAAAACAAGGTCAACGAAATGGCGAATGAAGCCAGCGTGGCCCCCGAACCAATAATACCGACTAAGTTTTTGGGGACTTTTCGGAATCCTAACCCATTGATTAAGAAGCCAATCAGAGGAAATAAAGGTATAAGTGCAATCATGTTTTTTGATATTGAAAGCCACTGCTACAACACAATCTAAATTTCTTCAAACAAAATTCAGCAAGGTGTTTATCGCAACGACCGACACTTTTTCAAACGAATCTTACCACTTTAGTTTGTTTAATAGACCCACATCTATCGAGCGGATGTTTCGGTAAATCATCACGATAATAGCCAGCCCCACTGCTACTTCGGCAGCGGCGACAGCCATGATAAAAAACACGAAAACCTGGCCAGCGGGGTCAGATCTATACGATGAGAAAGCAATCAACAGCAAATTAACGGCATTGAGCATCAATTCAACAGACATGAAGATGATGATGGCGTTTCGGCGGGTCAGCACACCCACAATACCAATGACGAATAACGCCGCCGCAAAGAAAATGTAGTAGTTGATCGGAATTTGCTGAATGACTTGTGGTACTTGTTGCTCCATTGGGTAAGCGGGTTTCAGTAAAAACTCCTCAAAAATGGCAATGTTTTAAATTTGCCCTAAAAGTTGCGGCAAATTTAAAGATTATTCTGAAAAACCCTGCGTTTAAACCTTACAGGTTTTTGAAAACCTGTAAGGTTTAGTGACTCAATATTCAAAAGAGGGGTCGAGTGGAACACTATTCTGCTGATGGAAATGCTCAAATTTTTGTTTACCCCCAAACCAATCAATCACCTCATTTCTTTTGAGCCTTGTAGCTTTGTCAGAAACAATAGAATGGTAAGATGAGTGATTCCATTCTTTTAACTCTTTCACAAAACCATGATTGACAGGATTTTGATGAATATAATTAACCGTAGCTGTAAAATATGAATCAGAGTCAACCAGAAACCTTTTGGTATAATCTACAAATAATGCCCCTTTTCTCCCAAATCTAATGTTATAAGCTTTGGCATATCCATTAAGCCAATTACTGAGCTTCTGCATAACATATTTATGAACATCGTTTTTGAAATTAGCATCTTTCTGAAATACTTCCAACGGTTTGATTTTAACAAGTAAATGGAAGTGATTAGGCATAAGGCAATAAGCAAAAGTCTCAAAAACAGTATCGGTATGATGTGCATAACGCTCTAGAAAATAACGATAGTTTTCGGACGTGCGAAACAGATTTTCACTTCCAACTGCATGATTAACAATATGATAGTAATAGTCAGCTTTAAAATCAATTAAGCCTTTCATTTATTTGTGGGTATTAAACCTATAAGGTTTTAACGGTCGGTACGCCGAAGCGGCCACGATTTGCAAACCTTATAGGTTTATCTTCTAAAAATTCAGTGGGTCTAAGTTTTTAAAGTGCCCGTTCATCCGAATCCGTTCTTTGGTACGTTCCATTTCTGTAATGACGGGAAGTGTTTTTTCTAAATGCTTCATCAGAAAGGCTTGGCGATGGGTTTCGCTACTGATGGTTAGAAGTTCGTATTCTTCTTCTACCGAAAGGCCAATTTTGTGCGCCACTTGAAACGAAAAAAGTGGGTCAGCCGTATTGAACGAAAACGGTACTTGTATCAACTGATACAGACGCTTTAGGCGTTCTAACAAACCCGGCATTACTTCCATGGGCACTTCGTTGAAATGCTCTACCAACACCACCTCGGCGCCTGCATACAGTTTTTGAGGTACAGGATTCTGAAAATCCACAATTCTGAACAGCCCAATACCCCGTGTTTCGATGTCCATTCGCCCGTCTTCATGGCGGCGTACCAATCGTTTCACCACCATTTCGGTGCCATAGCCTAGTAAGCGATTATTAATAAATGGGGGGATTCCAAAGGTTTTTTGTTCGCTGAGGCACTCGTTGATAAGTTGTCGGTAACGTGGCTCGAAGATGTGTAAATTGAGGTCTTCTTGAGGGTAAGCCACCAAATTCAGCGGAAAAAGGGGAAGAAATTTCTGCATGAGTACAAATAGCCCCTTGGCTGTGGAGTCAAGGGGCTTATTAGATTATACCGTAAATCCTGCCAACTTCACAAATTCTTGTACCCGAGCATGCACTTGCTCAGGGCTGAGGTCTATCAGTTGTTCAGTTCCGAATTTTTCTACGCAAAACGACGCCATCGCCGAGCCATATACAATAGCCCGTTTTAGGTTTTCAAAACTGGTGTCGTCGGTACTGGCCAGATAGCCAATAAAGCCCCCTGCAAAGGTATCGCCAGCGCCTGTGGGGTCAAATACGTCTTCAAGCGGCAAGGCAGGTGCAAAAAACACCTCGTCGCCTTGAAACAACAAAGCCCCATGCTCACCCTTCTTGATAATCAGCGTATTAGGCCCCATTGATAAGATTTTTTTAGCAGCCTTCCGAAGCGAATACTCACCCGAAAGTTGACGAGCTTCTTCGTCGTTTACCGACAAACAATCTACCATTTTCAAGACTTCCTTCAAATCGTCCATCGCCACATTCATCCAAAAGTTCATGGTATCCATCATGATAAATTTTGGGCGATTGTGTAAGCGCTCAATAGTTAGTTTCTGAATCTGAGGGGTTAAGTTCCCCAGCATCAGGTACGTACAATTTTGGTAACTTTCTGGGATAATGGGGTCAAAATCAGCCAGTACGTTTAGCTCTGTTACTAACGTATCTCTTGAGTTCATGTCGTTGTGATACCGCCCTGCCCAGAAAAACGACTTTTCGCCTGCTTTGATTTGTAGCCCATCTGTATTTACACCTTTGGCATGGAGGCTATCTATGTATTCTTGTGGAAAATCCTCCCCTACTACCGCCACCACATTAACAGGCTTTGTAAAAAACGAAGCCGACAAAGACACGTACGTACAGGCGCCACCTATGATTTTGTCTGTTTTTCCGAAAGGCGTTTCAATGGCATCAAAAGCCATCGTACCGATTGCTAAAAGACTCATTTAAAAAAAGTTAATGGATTTAAAACTACGTTTGTAGGGCAAATCTACTCAAATTTCGACCCATGCAACCACACAGGCATTGCCTCAACAAGTACAATGAAAGAATAAAAGTACAAGAGAATTTTGAGAATCGAAAACATGAACCTATTTCGGCTTTTAGTAAAGCCACTCCTCAATAGCCTGTAAGTTACTGTCTATCAGAATTTAGGACAAGATAACTCCCGTTTCTTATAAGGTTTTGGGCGTTTCTTTTTGGTGAAGTTATCAAACAGATAAGAGATCGAAATCTCATGTGAACCACCACTGGCTACCCCCAGCGTAGAGATGGTGGCGTCGTAGCTGTAGCCAAACGAAAAATGGTCTTGGCGGTAGCCAATCAAAAACACCAATGCATCGTGGTTGTTGATGCCCTGCTTGTATTGCTTAATCGGAATCCCTCTGTACCACAAGCCCAACACCAACGGCTCAAATGTAAAGTAAATTCCAGCGTCGAGTTGGTCAAAATTACCTTGACGCTTGTACATAATGGCTGGTGAGATGCTAATTTCTCGGTCGAGGTCTGCGCCTAGGCCATTGCTAGCTTGGTAGGTATCGAGGGGGATTTTGTAGCCGGCATGAAACGAAAACTTCATGGGTAAATGCTCTACTTGCCCATTGACAAACGACTGATTGGGGCGGTTGATGTGGTTCACAGCAATGCCAGCCCACCAATGCCGTGAGTACGTTAGAATACCCGATGAGAAATCAGCATAGTGAATTTGGGGGCCTGTATTGGCCACAGGGTCAAGGCTAGGGCGGCCATTGGGGCCTCGGTCGGTGAGTTGGTCGCCAAACGTCAGTTGATAAAAATCAGCACTGCGAGTTACACTGGAGCCTTGCAGCCCAAAGCGCATAAAATGCTCTTCGTCAATTTTGAGGTTGTACGAATATTGCAGCCCGATTTCGGTAGATTTCAGGTTACTAAACTGCGTGTCGTTCATCACCAACAAACCAACTCCGCTACGGTATTTATCGAAATAATAATCAAACGATGCCGTCGAAGTAATATAGTTGGCACTGAGTGCTGGCCATTGGTTCCGGTAGTTGATAGTACCCCGAGGAGCAAATGCCGAACCCGCAAACGCAGGATTCAGATACAGGGGAGCTGCATAAAACTGCGAAAACTGTGGGTCTTGTGCTTGCGCCCATTGACCGATGATACAACAAAAAATAAGTATGATAAATCGCCTCGCCATAGCCAACAACCAGTCAAAAAAATCTAATTTGGGGATAATTTCCCTTTCTTACAAGAAAAATACGTTTTTTTGAAAGAGAAATAGTATTTTTTCGGCATCTTTTTGACAAACATCCGAAAAACTACCTTAATAACGTCGGAATTCACAAAATTTATTTGATAGTGAATTCGTTATTTTTTCAGCAAAATAAGTGCCACATCTATTTTGGCGATTGGCACGATAAATGTCGTGTGTTTTTTTGTAAACCAATGGCTTAACAATTTGTTTTTTTATTACAAATTACCTTTGAAAAACACTGTGTAGCATGATGCGTAGGTTGTTGATACTGTTGCTTTGTTGGGGCATTGCTACCTCTTCGTTCGCCCAAACCAATTTAACGATTGGCGTTTCTCCACGCCGCTGCACGCCCAATCAAAACTGTGGCGGCGATTCTACTGCTTTTTCGGTACTAAATGTCAATGTCAAAGACATCAAAAGCTATGATTGGAACTTTGGCGAGCCCACCAGTGGAAAAAACAATACCTCTACCAAGGCTGCGCCCAAGCATTTGTACCAAACGCCCTCTACGTACACCGTTCGGCTCAATATTACCCTCAACGATGGTACCAAGCTAACCAAAGACACTACTTTTCAGGTTTACACCATCTCAATTGCGCCTAATTTTGGACGGGAAGACACACTCATTTGTGATTCGGAACGAGGTAAGGTACTACTCGACCCATACAAACTGGCAGGTCAAGAACCCAAAGGCGTGAAGTACTCGTGGTATCCTTATGGTGATACTACCCGTGTGGTGCGAGTGGACAGTTCGGGGTGTTATTCTGTCACGGTAACCGACACACTTACTGGCTGTTCGTTGTCTGCCAAAATGAATGTGAAAATTTGTGGCGAAAACCCGCCTCCACCGATTTCGAAATGGTATTTTGGTGACAAAGCCGGGATTCAGTTTCAAGGAAGTCAAGCCACAGTTTTGACCGATGGAAAACTCTCTACCTTAGAGGGGACTTCGGCTTTTTCGGACAAAAAAGGGAAACTACAGTTTTACACCGACGGCTTGGTGATCTATGACCGAGACGGAAACCTCATGAAGTTTAAGGGTGCTCCACAAGACACCACCAAGTTGGGCGGAAGTAAAAAGTCCACTCAGTCGGTGCTGATTGTGCAGCAGCCGGGCTGTAAAAGTTGCGAGTTTATTTACTATGTATTTACTACCACCGAAATCAACGACAGCACTAAGTTACTCAGTTACAGCGTAGTAGATATGCGCCTTAATAAGGGCAAGGGCGAGATTGTAGAACGAAACATCCCGATTGCCACCCAAACGACCGAACGCATTACTTCTGCCAAGAACCCACGGGATTCGACCTACTGGGTGGTATCGCATGATTTTAAGAATAATATTTTTAGGGTATCTCACCTGACCAAGCAAGGGCTTTCGCCTGCCAAGACCTATCCGCTGGGGCTTCCGCACGATGCGAATACCGCTGGCGAAGGACAAATGAAAATCTCCCCCGATGGCAAAAAAATAGCCGTTGTGGTGCCCGGTCCACCCAAAAATTACGTCGAAATCTTCAACTTCAATGACTCAACGGGTGCCATTACAGGTCCAGCCCTCCGACTTGACTTGGGGCCAGCTCCGCCGAGTGCGTATGGGTTGGAGTTTTCGCCCGACGGCAGCAAAGTCTATGTTTCGATGAAAGGCGATACGGCCAAAAAAGCTTCATCATTGCTCCTGCAATACGATTTATCCTTGCAAGATTCGCTTTTTGTAGCTCGTTCTCGCACGGTCATTGATAGTTCGGCCACTGAGATTTTTGGCTCGTTGCAGTATGCGCCTGACAATAAAATTTATTTGGCCAAACAAGGCAGCAAAACGCTTGGGGTCATTAATCAACCCAACGGAAACACCAAGAGTGCCGTTAATTACAACAGCAGTGGATTTGATTTGGCTGGTCGCTTGAGCGAGTTGGGACTGCCGAACTTGGTTCAAAACGATATTCAGCAAAGTTCGGGTCCGGGTATCTCGGCTTCTGATACTTGTTTTGGAGATAAAACTCAACTACAGGCTGGGCCGTGGTGTCAGGAACGCAACGAAAAATACCGGTGGAAATACGAGTACAATGGCCCAACGCAGTTTTCGGGTCCAACGGCTCGTATTCAGATGTTAGCCGCTGTGGCCTCTACCAGTTGGGATACTCCGCTGTCTAAAAGCCTTTCTCAAACCTCGCATCAGTATCCACGGCCGGGCACTTACCAGGTAGCGCTTTACATTCAAAATGACTGTAAGGACACGCTCATTATTCAGTCTGTAACCATAAAGCCCAACCCAAGGGCTAACTTAGGACCTGACATCAGTGAGTGTAAAAACAGCGTGACGCTGAACTCTGGAAACAATGTGGCTGGAGCAGAATATTTTTGGTTTAGAAACAATGTAATTCTGCCTAATCTTACTCCACAAATCAGTGTAAGTACCTCTGGAACCTATGTAGTAGTAGCTGCTATTGAAGAATGTTTTGCGCTGGATACAGTGAAAGTGACTCTCACTAAACCGAATCCGATTAACATTGGTAGAGATACTACCTTGTGCCAAGGCAATACCCTTACGCTAAATGCAGGAACAGGCTGGGCAAAATACCAATGGAATACAGGTGCTACCACCCAGCAGATTCCAGTCAATCAGCCGGGGGTGTTTGTAGTAAATGTAAATGATAATAAAGGCTGTACTAACGCAGACACTATTAATATCACCGTTCGTCCACGCCCCACTTGGCAGGCAGCCATCAAGGCGGTTTCAGCCTGTGGACAGAGCGATGGCGCCATTGATGTCACGGGGATTACCCCAACGGATACTTATACCTACACATGGTTCAAAGACGGAACCCTCTTGGCGGGGCAAACGGGGGCTTCACTCCGCAACTTAGATGTAGGTAACTATAGCCTACGCCTCAGAGGGACGGCGTCTTGTGATACAGTAGCTACGTTTAGTGTGAATGCTCAAAATTCGGCTACGCAGATTATCAGCGCAACCGGACAAGCAGTTTGTACCGACCCTACTAATGGCCAGATTACGGTTACGCTCCAAAACACAGCTTCTTCGCAAAAAACGTACACATTGCGCCTACCTACTAGCCCGAATCCTGTAAAAACAGGTACTATCCCAGCAGGTTTTAACCCTACGATTGTCATTACTAATTTGCCAGTGGGTGACTATACCCTCGAAATTCTGGATGCCAATGGGTGCAAAACTACCAAGGCCGTTTCGGTTATCTTGGCTCCTGCTCAGTTAGTGAGCTTTGCCCCCACACAAACTATCTGTGAAGGCGACAAACTGGTACTTGATGCTGGCAACAAAGGCGATAATTTCTTGTGGAGTACGGGCGACAAAACCGCTACCATCACCGTCACAAGAGCTGATATTTATCGAGTAACGGTGACGGACACTAAATCGGGTTGTCAACAAACTGCTCAAACACAGGTCATTGTCAATCCAAAACCGACTATTAACCCAGGCCCAGCCGAAAGCATTTGTGCCAACGCTACACCCCTAAGCCTAAGCGGAGCCACGCCTACAGGAGGTACGTGGTCAGGCAGTGGCGTATCTACATCAGGTGTCTTCACTCCTAATCAGGCACTTACGGGTACCGTACTGCTGACTTATAAGGTAACTCAAAATAATTGTAGCAACCAAGCCACCCGAACTATCAATGTGTTGGCGGCACCTTTTATAGATTTGGGTAATGCAAAAGTCTTTTGTGAAAACAAACCCATCAATTTAAGTGCACCCGAACTACCCGGTGCTACCTACCGTTGGTCCACAGGTGCTACTAATTCAAGCATTCAGCCTGCCCTTTCGGGTACTTATTCGGTTACAGTTACGTTGGGCACATGTAGAGGTTCTGATACGGTGTCGGTAACGGTGCAACCTTTACCAAGAGTATCGCTCCGACCCGAAATCCCGATTTGTATTGTTGAAAACGCTTCTACGGTTCTTGACGCTGGTAGCGGCACAGGTTATTTGTACCGATGGTCAACTGGTGAGCAGACTCAAAAAATCACAGTCAGTAATGTGGGTACCTACAAGGTAACCGTAACCAACCCCGAAGGCTGCTCTACCGATGGTCAAAGTAGTATTATAGACCGATGTGAGCCACGGGTTTTTGTGCCCGAAGTCTTTACACCCAACGAAGACGGACACAATGACGCCATGGATGTCTTCGCCGCTCATATCACTGATTTTGACCTCAAGATTTATAACCGCTGGGGCGAAGTAGTGTTTGCCACGAACGACATCAACGAAAAATGGGACGGTAAATACAAGGGTGATTATTTTCCTACTCAAAGTTATGCATGGGTAATTACTTACAAAAGCTTGTACTATCCAGAACGCCCAGCAGCTGTTAAGCGAGGAGCGATTATTGTAGTTCGTTAGTGCTCAGGGGTCACTTGTTTTACTTCAAGCAGTGTGGTACTTGTAAGGGCTGCCCCCAACAGCTCCAGAGCCGTTAAGTTGTAATCCCGAAAAGGATTATAGAAAAACAGAAATGTAAAAGAGGAAGCTCTGAAAGGGTGACATCATACCACCCTTTCAGGGTTTTAAAGATAGGTTGGTTTATTTTTTATCTATAATCATGTCACGCCTTTGGCGTTAAACGGAGCTTAACAGTTTGGGACGCATAGTCTGAGACGCACAGCCCTGCCCCACAGCCCCTCCAGCACTTTCCCCTTTCACTTAATTGGCGTAAGCTAATTCCAACAAAGAGGTTTGAATCTGTTTTGGGTAATTCGCCGTAATTTCGTATCTTTGAGATGCTAAAAGCGTAAAGAAAATGATTTGGACACCTAAACAAAGTCCTGAAAATTAGCTACTTATCAGGCACTTTCTTTAAAAAACTGCTTTACGACCTAAGCTTCCCTCTTTACACACACAAAGATGCGTCAGGATTACCTAAAAGGAAATAAAGAAACGCTTTCGCCAATCGAGAAAGAGATTGAGCGGGCACTGCGCCCCTCGGCCTTTGACGATTTTACAGGTCAAGCCAAAGTCCTCGAAAACCTCAAAGTCTTTGTGGCAGCGGCAGCTCAGCGTGAAGAAGCCCTCGATCATGTGCTGCTACACGGCCCTCCAGGTTTGGGCAAAACCACTCTTTCCTACATCATTGCTCATGAGCTTGGTGCCAACATCAAAACCACCTCAGGCCCTGTCTTGGACAAACCCAGCGATTTGGCAGGTCTTCTGACCAGCCTCGACTCCAACGATGTCTTGTTTATTGACGAAATCCATCGCCTCAACCCGATTGTCGAAGAATACCTCTATTCGGCGATGGAGGACTATAAAATTGACATCATGCTCGACTCTGGCCCCAATGCTCGCAGTGTGCAGATTACCCTTAATCCGTTTACGCTCATTGGTGCTACTACTCGTGCAGGTTTGCTTACCTCGCCCTTGCGAGCACGGTTTGGTATCAACTGCCGCCTCGAATACTACGATGCCGAGTTACTAACCTCTATTGTGAGGCGGTCGTCACAAATCTTGAATACCCCTATTGACGACGAAGGCGCCTTTGAGATTGCCCGTCGAAGCCGAGGAACGCCACGGATTGCTAACAACTTGCTTCGACGCACCCGAGATTTCGCCCAAGTCAAAGGGCAGGGTCGCATCACCGTTTCGATTGCAGAAATAGCTCTTACGGCTCTTGATGTTGACCAAAATGGCCTCGACGAAATGGATAATCGCATCTTGAGCACCATTATCGAGAAATTTAAGGGCGGCCCCGTTGGGCTTTCGACCATTGCTACAGCCTGTGGCGAAGAAGCCGAAACCATCGAGGAGGTTTATGAACCGTTCTTGATTCAAGAAGGGTATCTCAAGCGCACTTCTCGGGGTCGAGAAGCCACCGAAAAAGCCTATCGCCACTTGGGAATTGTACCCAAATTCAGAACGGGCGAATTGTTTTAGAAGCCTGTACGCCATCTCATGTCTCGACTCTCATCAACTCAAGTCTCACAATCTCTTGTCTTAACGTATGTCTTCTGTCTCTATTCCTATTCGTGTATTGGTAGTCGGCTGTGGCAATATGGGTGCTTCGCACGCTACGGCCTACCACAACGACCCGCACTTTGAAATCTGCGGGATTGTCTCTACAGGCAAAAGCAAAGAAATATTGAACGAACGCCTTGGCGGCGGCTATCCGCTTTTTGCTGATTATACCGAAGCGCTGGCTCAGACCCAACCCGACGCCGTGTGTATTTCGACCTACCCCGACACACACGAAGCCTTTGCTCTGCAAGCCTTAGAAGCGGGCTGTCATGTGTTCATTGAAAAACCCTTGGCCGACACCGTAGAAGGTGCCGAACGAGTAGCCCAAAAAGCTCACGAAGTGGGTAAAAAAGTAGTAGTGGGGTATATTTTGCGCCATCATCCTTCTTGGGAGAAATTTGTGGAACTCTCACACCAGTTGGGTAAACCTTTGGTGATGCGGATGAACCTAAACCAACAAAGCCACGGCTTTATGTGGGATGTACACCGTAATCTGATGAAAAGCCTCAGCCCCATTGTGGACTGTGGCGTGCATTACATTGATGTGATGTGTCAGATGACTCGCTCTACGCCTGTGCAAGTAACCGCTATTGGCGCACGCCTTACCAACGACATCCCTGCCGATAACTATAACTACGGTCAACTACAAATCCGATTTGAAGACGGCTCCGTGGGCTGGTATGAAGCCGGTTGGGGGCCTATGATGAGCGAAACTGCATTCTTTATCAAAGATGTTATTGGTCCTAAGGGCTGTGTGTCTATTGTGGCCAAAGAAGCAGGTGGTGTAGGGAAATCGGACAACGTAGATGCCCACACTAAAACCGAGTCGCTGCGGTTTCACTTTGCTGACATCAACGAAAACAATGAATTTATTAAGGCAGACGAGTGGTTTAACCTAACTGATGAGCCTGACCATCAAGAACTTTGTAATCGAGAACAACGGTATTTTTTAAAAGCTATTCTCGAAAACTTAGATCTTACCAACCACCTCAACGACGCCGTTAATAGTCTGAAAATTGCCTTCGCTTGCGACGAGTCCGTACGGACTGGGCAGGTAGTGAAGCTCTGACGTATTCATGCTAGTATGAAAAAGCCGTTTCGTTTCCAACATACGAAGCGGCTTTTTGATTTAGAATAGTTGACTATCCTAAGTGCAATAAACCTCTTAGGCCACTCATAGTCTGACTTTCTTAAGCATTTACTTCCAAACGTCACACTAATTGTAGAAAAGAAGCTTGTGCCCTCACGGCTTTTCTAATGGCTCATATATTCAAGAACAACGGAACTGTCACTACTCTTTTTTATAAAAAAAATCCCCAAAATCACTACATATCAATTAGTTACGATTTTACTCAATCTATTGAGTAAAATCAAAATTTCAATTCATATTCTTTCAAAACGCTGTCTTTTTATTCTGGTTCGTCTCATTTATGCCGTCTCTTTGCGTGACATTCTCCCAAAAAATTCCGATATTCGTGTTTTTCTTTATCCGTAAAACATTCATCACACACTCCATGAAACAATGTTTCACCCTGTTGCTGCTGGCGGTTAGCTTGTGTGGCTTCGCTCAAAAACCTTTCGATTGCACCGTCAACGGGCAGTTTAAAGGATTAGCCGATGGCAAAATTATCATTCGCTATACGGTGAATGGTAGTATGAAAACAGACTCTGTGCAAGCCTCGGGCGATGCGTTTAGTTACAAACTCAGCCTGGCTGAGCCTACGATGGTCAACATCACCAGTAAATCGGGCAAAAGTTCGATGCGCTTTTTTGCCGAAGAAGGCACCGTCACCCTATCTGGCGACAACACTACCCTACGCAAAGCCGTGGCGTCGGGTACTCCACTCAATCAAGATTTACAAGACTTGACCAACGCTACGGCTGCCATTGACGAAAAAACGGAGGCCTTTTATCAAGAATACCTCAAGGCTAAAAAATCGGACAAGCCCATCAGCGATGATGTCATGGAAAAACAGATGGATGACTTTGACCTTGCCAAGAAAACAATCCTCAAACAATTTGTAAGTCAACACCCTACGTCGTTGGTAAGTACCTTGGCCATTCGGGAGAATTTTATCTACCAACCCAAGTACGACGAACTCCTTAGCCTGTACAACACCCTACAAGGTAAGGCCAAAGAAGGCGCTTACGCCAAGCAGATTAAAGATAAATTACAGATTGAGGAGAAACTAGCGATTGGCAAAATTGCCCCTAATTTTACTCAAAATGACTCGACAGGCAAGGCCATTGCCTTGACTTCGTTACGTGGCAAGTACGTACTGGTTGATTTTTGGGCCAGCTGGTGTGGGCCTTGCCGCCGTGAAAACCCTAACTTGGTAAAAACCTACGAGAAAAACCACCCTAAAGGACTGGAAATCATTGGTGTATCGCTCGATAATAAGCGAGAACCTTGGCTCAAAGCTATTAAGCAAGATAACCTCACCTGGCAACACGTATCGGATCTGCAAGGCTGGAAAAACGCCGTTTCGTCTGATTACGGCATCAATTCTATTCCCGCCAACCTCCTTCTCGACCCCGAAGGACGCATCATCGCCAAGGACTTGAGAGGTCAGAAGTTGGATGATAAGCTGGCTGAACTCTTTAAGCAATAAAACTACTGCTCCCCAAGTTAGAAATTGACTTGGGGAGTTTTATTTTAAGACTTTTTATAGCTTCCGCCATTGTCAGTGTCTCCACTGACAACCTCAAAGACCTTTTCGTAGCTACTTCAAAAGATGACGTTACTATGTACCCCTCAAAGTAGCCTGTGATGACACAGCCTACGGTAGAGCGGTATAGAAAATATATTCAAAACCATTCCTTAACCCAAGCATAACATTCAGATAATCAGCACTTCATAGTTGAGTAGTTTCTTTGTCATTGGAAATTAACCCTTTCCCATGAATCGAAGAAACTTGCTGAGTAGCTTGGGAGCGGCAGCCTCACTGCTGCCGTTCTCGGGTTGGGCTGCCTCCCCTACCCCTTTACCCAAACGCTCTGTTCGGATTGCCCATCTGACAGACGTGCATATTCAGCCACTGATTGGCGCCGCCAAGGGCTTTGAAAAATGCCTGCACCACCTCCAACAGCTTGACCCCAAGCCCGACCTCATCATCAACGGCGGCGATGCCATTATGGAAGGCTTGGGCCGAGACAAAGACAATGTAAAGAAACAATGGCGGCTGTGGAATGAAGTGCTGACCAGTGAAAATTCCTTACCTATTGCGCATTGCTTGGGCAATCACGACATCTGGGGACCCGAAAAACACAAGGCCGATTTGCTGTATGGTAAAAACTGGGCCATGGACGAGCTACAACTCACCCGTACTTACCAAAGTTTCGACCTAGGCGGCTGGCATATCATTTTGCTCGACAGCCTCCAAGCTCGCCCCGATGGTAGCTGGTACACCGCTTTTGTGGACGAAGCTCAGTGGGACTGGCTCGAAAAAGACCTCCGCTACACGCCCGCACACGTACCTGTGATGGTAGTATCGCACGTACCGATTTTGGCCGCTTGTGTGTTTTTTGACGGAAATCGCTTTGAACAAGAGCATTGGAAAGTGCCCGGTAGCTGGATGCACAGCGATGCCAATCGGCTTGCCCAACTATTTTACCAACATAAAAATGTAAAAATTTGCTTGAGTGGGCACATTCATTTGCTTGACAAAGTAGAGTACAATGGCGTCACGTACTGTTGCAATGGAGCTGTGAGTGGAGCGTGGTGGTTTGGTAGTTACAAACAAACCCCACCGGGCTATGCACTGATTGACTTATATGAAGATGGCTCATTTACAAATACTTACATCAATTATAAGCACACCCAACCTAGTTAATAGCGCCTTTTTGTTTTATTATCTTCATGGCAATCCCAACACCTGATTTGTGTTGGGATTGCTGTTATAAGAGGGGACTCAAGTACAGCTCGGTAACTAATTCATATAGAGCCATTTAAACTTTTTGAAAAAAATATAGTTTTATGTATATACCAATAAAATTTTATATTTTTACAAGAAATTATGAGTCTTTATTCTGTTTTTGGCACGTCTCTTGCAATACCCAAAATAGGAGCAGTCAAAAACGTGGGAGGCTCCCTCTGACCACACCAATCAAACTATGAAAAAATTGAATCATCACCGTATCCTTCAATGGGTGGTGTTTATGCCTCTAATTGTACCGCTATGCATTGTTTCGGGCATCATTCAAGGAGTTAGTATGACCGTAGAGCGAGTGGTTGAACAAATCAAAATGGATATTGCATCCTAACAGTATCCGTTGAGTAAACTAATAAGATTTGCCCTAATGTGTAGAGTTGACGTTTTGCAATAGTTAAGTGCCTGATTTTTAAACAAAAACTCACTATTTGCTTAACAGTATAAAACTGAACAATAAGGTTAATCGTTTTCTGAATACTTCTGGCACGCCGATCTGTATCGGTGCTGTTATCGTTTTCCCTTCCACGAAATCATCAAGATACCTCCCATTACCAAAGCGGTTCCGAATAATTGCGGAATGGTAACCTGCTCATTCAAGAAGTTATAGGCCATCAAAATCGTAACAACGGGCCCCACACTCGAAATAATAGAAGCATTATCAGACCCCACCAGATTAATCCCTTCGGCAGTTAAGAAGGTGGGAATTACCGTGGCAATGAGACCCATCAACAGACCCAAAAAGTAAAGTTGGGGGGGTAGGTGCATTAATTGCGAAAGGTCTTGGCTGATCAAAAAGTGCGTAAATACTACTCCCGACGCCATCATCATGGCGTAGCAGGTAAACCGAATAGAACCCATCTGGGCGATGAGCCGCCCTGCTCCAACCAAGTAAATGGCATAGGTGATAGCGCAGGTAAAAATCCAACTGGCACCGAGCCACAGATTTTTCTGCTCGCCAGCCTTTATATCATCTTTGAACGCAATAGCGATTCCGATATACGACAACCCCACCGCAACGGCTTGCCAACGAGTTATCTTCTTTTTGTAAACTACCCCCATAATAGCCAGCACAATAGTTGGATACACAAACAGAATCAACCGCTCTACACTGGCTGTAACATATTGTAAGCCAATAAAATCGAACAAACTCGAAATGTAGTACCCCAAAAATCCCATTAGAGCAGTCCAACGCCACTGTAGATTGCTTAGGGTAATAGCATTGGGTTGGCGACTGAGCCGGTAAGCAATGATGATATAAAACGGCAGCGAAAACAGCATTCGCAAGGTCAGCAAGGTAATTGAACTGATGGGGTAGGAGTGATAAGCCCATTTAATCAATACCGCCTTGGTCGAAAAGCCACAGGCTCCCAAGAAAACAAACAAAGCCCCCATCGCATAGCGTGTTTGGGGGCTTTGTTGTTCAATATATTGTCGAAAGTTAAGCATTGAAAGGCTGGTTAATAGGCTTTTCTTGGTTAGTAGCCTTGTTAACCAGCTGCTAACTTAGGCCATTTCTAATTCGAGTTTTTGTGAGTAGCGTTTACGCTCGTTTTCGTCAAGGTAAATCTTCCTCATGCGGATAGACTTAGGCGTGATTTCGAGGTACTCATCTTTCTGGATGTACTCCATGGCTTCTTCGAGCGAGAAATTGATTTTTGGGGCAATTTTCACGTTGTCATCCGAGCCAGAAGCACGCATGTTAGTAAGTTTTTTGGCGTTTTGGAGATTCACCACCAAGTCATTCTGGCGGCTGTGCTCACCTACTACCATACCCATGTAGATTTCTTCGTTTGGATCAATAAAGAACACCCCACGGTCTTGAAGTTTATCAATGGAATAAGGAGTAGCAGGACCATTACCCATCGAAATCAACGAGCCATTGATACGCCCAGGGATTTGTCCCCGATAGCTATCATACTCCTTAAAGCGGTGCGTCATCACAGCCTCACCAAAGGTAGCAGTGAGTACATCTGAACGCAAGCCAATCAAGCCACGAGACGGAATATCAAACTCCAAGTGCTGTAAGTCACCTTTGGGCTCCATCACTTTGAGCTCACCTTTGCGTTGGGTAGCCAATTCGATTACCTTTCCTGCGGTTTCGGCAGGTACGTCCACCACCAGCAATTCGATAGGCTCTAAGCGTTCGCCAAATTCACCTTCTTTGAACAACACCTGTGGCTGACCTACTTGTAATTCGTAACCTTCACGGCGCATGGTTTCAATCAATACCGACAAGTGCAGAATACCACGACCATACACCAAGAATTTATCTTCAGAATCGGTAGGCTGTACCCGAAGAGCCAAGTTCTTTTCGGTTTCTTTAAACAAGCGGTCACGCAAATGGCGAGAAGTTACGAACTTCCCTTCTTTGCCAAAGAATGGCGAGTTGTTAATGGTAAACAACATGCTCATCGTAGGCTCGTCCACCGCAATCCGTGTTAATGGCTCTGGGTTTTCGGCATCGGTTACGGTATCGCCAATTTCAAAGTCATCTAAGCCCGTAATGGCACAGATGTCGCCCGCCTTTACTTCGGCTACTTTCTGACGACCCAAACCTTCAAATACTTGCAATTCTTTGATTCTCAATTTTTTGATAGAACCATCTGCTTTACACAAGGCAATCGGCGTGTTTTCACGAAGCGTACCTCTATACACCCGACCAATGGCAATCCGACCTACAAACGACGAGTAGTCGAGCGAGGTGATTTGCATTTGTGGAAGTCCTTCTTTGTAAGGGGCCGCCGGAATATGCTCCACGATGGCATCCAACAAAGCCGTGATGTCTTCGGCCGGTGTTTTCCAGTCAAGGCTCATCCAGCCTTGTTTTGACGAACCAAACAAGGTCACAAAGTCCAACTGGTCTTCGGTGGCCTCCAAGTTAAACATCAAGTCAAATACGGCTTCTTGTACTTCGTCGGGGCGGCAGTTTTCTTTATCCACTTTGTTGACCACCACAATAGGCTTCAAGCCTAGCTGAATGGCCTTGCTCAATACAAAGCGAGTCTGTGGCATAGGGCCTTCAAAGGCATCTACCAACAGCAACACACCGTCGGCCATTTTTAATACCCGCTCTACCTCACCACCAAAATCGGCGTGGCCAGGGGTATCAATAATGTTGATTTTTACGTCTTTATAGCGAACCGATACGTTTTTTGAGACAATAGTGATGCCTCGTTCACGTTCAAGGTCGTTGTTGTCCAAAATAAGTTCGCCTGTTTCTTGGTTGTCACGTAAGATTTTGGAGGCATGGATGATTTTGTCAACCAGTGTAGTTTTGCCGTGGTCAACGTGAGCAATAATGGCGATGTTACGAATGCTTTGCATGTGTTATGCGTTATGGTTAATCGTTTTGGAGCTGTCAATGGATGTTTGATGACCGCCTCACTAAGATGAAGTTAAAATCTACCAAGCCTTTTTACAAACAATACAGGTTGGTAGAGATAGATGGAGGCATGTTATCTTTTTGCTCCATCAAACGCTGAAAGAGCAACCCCTAACGATGAAAAAACCGAAGATGAAATAAATACCTCTGAAAATGTTCGCAAAGTTACTGAAAATATATTAGAAAAGTGATATTTATTTTATGTTAATCATTTGATTTATACTAATTAGTATTTAAAAAGTACTATTTAAGTGAATTGTAGTGTAAAACTTCTTGAATCATTTGCCTAAATTGCGCTAAATTCACGGGTTATGGATAATCCTCCTACAGGCTTACTACTGTAGAACCCATAGATTTATCACCGTACAAAACAGCAAAGGCTGTGATGGGGTGTAGTTAACGAGTACAAAAATCAATCTTTCATCAAAAATGCTTGCAAAGACGTTTGGCGCAGCCGTGTATGGGGTCAATGCCACCATGATTACGGTAGAAGTAACGGTAGGACAAGGACAAAAATTCTTCTTGGTAGGTTTGCCCGACAGCGCTGTCAAAGAAAGTGAACAGCGGGTAGAGTCGGCCATTAAGTACATTGGTTATGATTTTCCTCGCCAAAAGGTGGTGGTCAATTTAGCCCCTGCCGATATTCGGAAAGAAGGCTCCGCCTACGATTTACCCATAGCGCTATCCATTCTGCACGCTTCTGGGCAAGTCAATCTTAAGGAGTTAGAAAGTTACGTCATTATGGGCGAGCTCGCCCTCGACGGTATTTTGCGCCCCATCAAAGGGGTGTTGCCTATTGCCATCGAAGCCCGCAAAAATCAGTTTAAGGGCTTTATCTTGCCCAAAGAAAACGCCAACGAGGCCTCTATCGTCAATAACCTCGACATCATTGGGGTAGAAACCTTGCAAGAAGCCGTGGACTTCCTGCGAGGAAAAAAGAGTATTGAGCCAACCGTAACCGATACTCGTGAGTTGTTTTTTAACTCGCAAAACGACTATGAGGCGGATTTCTCGCACGTGCAAGGGCAAGAAAACATCAAGCGAGCCTTAGAAATCGCCGCCGCAGGCGGGCACAACGTCATCATGATTGGCCCTCCGGGTGCTGGCAAAACCATGCTAGCCAAGCGATTACCGACTATTTTGCCTCCTCTAACGCTCCTTGAAGCGCTCGAAACCACCAAAATCCATTCAGTAGCTGGAAAGCTGGGCGCACAAGCAACGTTGATTTCTCGCCGTCCGTTTCGGTCGCCGCACCATACCATCAGCGATGCCGCCTTGGTAGGCGGTGGCAGTAATCCGCAGCCCGGCGAAATCTCCTTAGCTCACAACGGGGTGCTGTTTCTGGACGAACTCCCCGAGTTTAAGCGGTCGGCCCTGGAAGTGATGCGACAGCCCTTAGAAGAACGAAAAGTGTCTATTTCGAGAGCACGTTGGGCGGTGGAGTTTCCATCGAGTTTTATGCTGATAGCCAGCATGAATCCCTGCCCCTGTGGCTATTACAACCACCCCGAAAAAGAATGTGTATGCCCGCCTGGGGCTGTTCAGAAGTACCTAAACAAGATTTCGGGTCCCCTACTCGACCGCATTGACCTGCACGTGGAGGTAACACCCGTGAATTTTGACCAACTATCGTCAAACCGTAAGGCCGAGACCAGCGAAGCGATTCGGGAGCGAGTGGTGAAAGCTCGTGAAATTCAGACTGTTCGGTTCAAAGAGTCCAAGGGTATTTACTCCAACGCCATGATGCCTTCTGAAATGGTCAAAGACATTTGTGCCCTATCCGAAGCAGGTAAAATGTTGCTCAAAACGGCCATGAACCGCTTGCAACTCTCGGCCCGTGCCTATGACCGCATCTTACGAGTCTCCCGCACCATTGCCGACCTATCCGATTCCGAAGACATCAAAATCGAACACTTGGCCGAAGCCATCCAATACAGAAGTTTAGATCGAGAGAATTGGGCGGGGTGAGATTCAATTTGAAAATTTGAGGATTTATAAACGACTGCTATGCGATTTGGAAATACTACCCTCGGGCTGTCCCTTGACAGCTTGAAAACTTGCCTGTGCTGTAATTTGCAATTAGGCCGTACTGTGGAGATAGCAACGCTACAAAAGTATTTCTAATTTCTCTACGATTGCGTTACAAACGCTAAACCACAATCGCCCCAACTACAAGTCGAGGCGAGCAAGGGTGATGTATTCAGTTAATTCTCAAAAAAAGGTCGAGCCTAGGTGGCTCGACCTTTTTTGCTTCACTTTTAACCATGCCTTTTCGGCTTTTGAAACCCTTAACCTGTAGGTTTTATTACTTATCCCACCATACTTTGGTATCGAGGTCGTCGGTGCCTTGGCGACCAATGGCTTCTTTGACATTGGTGCTATTGACCGAAATCTCAGAGTTAGGATAAGTCAGGCGGCGGATAAAGTCGCCTTTGATGCTCTTGCCAGGGAATGGATTTGGCGTCAGTTTAGGGAAACCTGATCTTCTGAAGTTAGCAAAAGCCTCGGGTCCATTCAAAAATGACGCAACCCAGTATTGCGTGTTAATTTGCTCTAAAGCATTGGCAGTGACCAATGGATTATTTTTGAGATAGGTATCAATATCTGCTGCGGCCACTGCCGAGTTGGCATCGTAGCTGGCCAATTGCTCCATGTGCGCTCTTACTCCTTTGGTGTAGAAGTCCGACACTGTGCCGGTGGTCCAGCCACGTTGGGCGGCTTCGGCCAAAAGCAGTTGCGTCTGTGCGTACGTTACCAAGAACATAGGAGCGGTGTTTTTGCCCATCCGGGTTCTATCTAACTGCGTAAAATCATAGAAGCTCGCCA
The DNA here is from genome assembly GCA_046329195.1 of Spirosomataceae bacterium. GTDB lineage: Bacteria > Bacteroidota > Bacteroidia > Cytophagales > Spirosomataceae > JAXLVB01. Next base: position 891,430 of record JAXLVB010000003.1, read on the forward strand.
GTTTGGCTGCGGCTACTGGGCCACTAATGGTGTTGTTATCATAGCCAAACGGCATTCCAATTTGTACGGCAGGGTCGGTATTGGCTCGTGAAGCTACTTGGGCTGTACCAGAAGTAGCCCCTACATAACGCACGGCGATGGACTTGAGGCGAGGGTCGCTGGTTGATTTGAGGTAATCTACAAACGGTGCGGCCAAGTAGAAGTTAGCGGCCTCAGTAGAGTTGAGCATTTGACCAACGCCATTAGTGTAGTTAGCGTCATGCTTGATGAACGCATTATCGCTGTTGGCAGCCATAACCCCTCCAGCTACGGCCTTTTGTACGGTAGCTTGAGCCGTAGTGGCATCAACTTTGCTTAGGCGCATTCCTGCACGGAGCAAAAGCGAATTACCTAATTTTTTCCATTTGGCTATGTCGCCACCATACAATACATCGGCGGTCTCGATGGTTTTTGTAGCATCCAAAGCCCCTGTGGCCTCGGTCAACTCTTTGATGATGTCGGTATAAATAGACTGCTGGGTATCGTATTTAGGCAACACGATTTGGTCCGTGTACCCTTTGGCCGCTTGGCTATACGGAATATCGCCGTACGAATCGGTCAAAACCATAAACGCATAGGCTTGCCAAATACGAGCCATGTTATAGAGGTTGCTACGAGCGGTATTAGACTTTACTGATACAATCACATCATAGGTGTTGCGAACCACGCTCCGATAGTACCGTTGCCAGATTTGCTGGGTATTGTCACGGTTGTCTTGGTTGAAGTTAGCGCCAGTAAGTACCCCCGAGTTGGGCGATACCATCTGCTGCACAACCCCTACTTCATACGACACAATTCCACTAGGGAACGACAGGTTGATAAGCGCATTATTGAACGTAAAAACAGGATTAATAGAAGTCGCTGCAGTTTTGTTGATATTGAGGTCATCAAACCCTTTGTCACAAGACGAAGCAAGCAACATACAACTGCCGAGCGTCAGAAAATAGAGTATCTTTTTCATTGCTTGATTGAGTTAGAATTTGACATTAAGATTGAAGCCCATGCTGCGAGTGGTTGGTAAGCCTGTTGACTCCATACCCGCCAAGTTGTCTGACGAGTACCCAAACGACTCAGGGTCAATGTTTGGCACCCATTTTTTGAGCAGCAGTACGTTGTTCGCTACAAAGCTCAACTTCACGGCTTTGATAGGGAAATTCTTCGGTAAGAACTTCGTGAAGTCATAGCCGGCTGTGATTTGGCGAAGTTTCCAGTAGCCGCCGTTATACACCACAGGCTCAATCAGTGCCAATGAACGCACCACCGACCAGTAGTCTTGTACAGGGGCTTTCACGGTGTTTACTTCACCCTTATCATTGACACCTACACCCAAGACACCGCCATCACGGCCATCTAAGGTCATTTTGTGCAAACCATGACGCACGGCGTTGAAGTTAGTACCCGACAGCATCATATTACCCAACTTGAAGTCAATCAAGAACGAAAGGCTAACTCCTTTATAATTGAAGGCATTGTTGATACCCCCTACCCACTTTGGTAAGGCGCTACCATACGAAATCAAATCGGCGGTACGAAGCGGAATACCATTACCACCAAACACCATACGTCCTTGGCTGTCACGTCTGAATCCAAATCCATAGATTTGACCCATTTCTTCACCTACCACCTGGCGGAGTTCACCGTTAAACACGTGCGTACCTACGGTGATACGCTCGCCTGGGTTATCAGTCAATAAACTCAACACTTTGGTTTTGTTGTAAGAGCCGTTGAATGTAATATCCCACTGAAATGCTTTTGTTTTGATAGGAACGATATTAATCAACATTTCAACCCCTCTGTTTTGGCTTCTACCGCTGTTGATGAGTGTAGATACAAAACCCGAAGCGTCCGAAATTTGCGCCGATACAATTTGGTCGGTGGTGATTTTTTGGTAAGCAGCAAAATCAATACCCAAGCGGTTGTTGAAGAGTTTCAGTTCTAAACCAATTTCCGATTCCGCAATACGCATTGGGCGCAAGCCAGCATTGGGCACGGTAGTACCTTGCGAACCACCCACGGGCTGTCCAGCACCTGACGGGTTAGCAAACAAGTTGGAGTTAATACCGTAGAACAGGTTGTTTGAATATGGAGACACGTCGGTATCGCTACCCACTTCGGCATAAGCAGCCCGCAATTTCCCAAAACTCAACCAGCGTGGCATGTTTTCAAACGCTTGAGAGAACACAAAGCTACCTGACAAAGAGGGATAAAGAATACTTCTATTTTCAGGAGAAAGCGTTGAAAACCAGTCATTTCTGGCGGTTACGTTTATAAACACAAAATTCTTGTATGAAAATTCGCCAGAGCCATACACCGAGTTAACGGCCCGTTCGGACAAACCATAAATAGGGTCTTTTACCCGTCCGTTCATGACCGTGTAGAGGCCACGTACCACAAAGTCGGTTACTTGTACGCTATTCAAGTCGGAACGGCGGTACATTTGGTTGCCCCCTACGTTGAGGTCAATTCCGAAGTCACCGAAGGTCTTGCTAGCCGAAATCAAGATGTCCATGTTGGTTTCACGGAAGCGGCGAGATTCTTGGGTATAAACCCCGTTCACAAAACCTGCTGGAGCCGCAGCCAATGAAGCCTGACCGGTTGGGAAGTTGTTGTAGTCTTGGTCACGTGACCAGAAGTCTTGCCCTACACGGCCTTGCACAAACAACCACGGTAAAATTTTGTACTTCACTGAGACATTCCCAAAAAGACGGTCACGACGGATGTTTTGGAACTGTTGCGACAGCGTGAAGTAAGGATTGGTACGGTTTAAAAAGCGTGAATAGACAAACTCGTTGCCGTCGGCGTTGAATTTCTTCGCCTCTAGCAAATCAAGTGGCATGGAGTTAGCCAAGTTGTAAAGTGCCGTCGGAATCGAGTTATCTTGGTTAGCAATGTTTGGTGGGTTTTTGTTGTACTCGTTAGAGTAGTTGATGTTACCCGCCACGCTCAATTGCGAAGACAAATCATACGCAAAACCTAGGTTGATAGTCTTACGATTAAAGGTGTTGTTAGGTACAATCCCTTTGCTGTCCATATTGGCAAACGAAAGATTGAGGCCGCCTTTGTCGTTGGCAGTAGAGATACTCACCGTATTGGTAAAGTTGGACCCATCTCTGAAAAAGTTCCGAATGCGGTTGTAAACTGGAGCATACGGCACCGTTACCCCATCAAACAATACTTGGGTCATCCCTGGCTGGAATTTCTCTCCAAACGACCACTGTCCCGACGTAGGGTTGGGTGTAGTAGGACGCACGCCGTTTTCGCCCTGACCGTATTCGTACTGATAGTCTGTAAAATCGAGCGGTGTTTCGTTGGTAAAGTTGGTATTGTACGTTACACCAATACCTCTTCCACTACCTTTTGACTTGGTTGTAATCATCAATACCCCGTCTTTGGCACGAGAACCATATAAAGCCGCCGCAGTGGCGCCTTTCAGTACGGTCATGCTCTCGATGTCGTCGGGGTTGATACTTGACAAACCATCGCCACCGTCAGAGGTGTTACCACCACCACGTACGCCAATGGAGTTGTCGGCACCTGCATTACCAGGGTTTGTACCAAAGTTGGTGTTGTCTATAGGCACCCCGTTGATAACGATGAGGGGGTTGTTTTGACCCGAAATAGAGGACTGCCCTCTAATCCGAATTTTAGAAGTACCGCCAGGTCCTGTGCCTAAGCCCGAAATGTTTACCCCTGCAATTTTGCCTTGCAGCGTGTTCACAAAGTTAGGGGTACGGTTTTCGGTGATGGCTTCGGCATTGACGGTAGCGGTAGCGTAGCCCAGTTTTTTAGCATCTTTTTTGATACCTAAGGCCGTTACAACCACTTCTTCGAGGGCTTTGGCATCTTCTTGAAGCGATACATCTACTCGGCTACGGTTGTTGATTTTAACATCTTGACTAACAAAGCCGATGTACCGAAACTGCAAGGTTCCGTTAGCTGGCGCATTAATCGAATAATTACCGTTAGCATCGGTTACGGCACCCGTAGTAGAGCCTACTACTACAACGTTGACACCCGGCAGGCCCTGTCCGTCTTTAGACGACGTGACCGTACCCGTGACCCGTTGCTGGGCAAAAACAGATAGGCTTGTGATTACGAACCATAGAGGTATCAGTAACCTTTTCACGTAAAATTGTTTTTTCATAGTGAAAATAGTGTTTAGAAATTAGAGGAGATAAGGACAAATAGGTTAAAAGGTTGAAAATCAAAAAACTTACTGATACTAATTTATTTAACAAATACTTATACTTATTTTTCGACTACGGCATGGCCTCCAAACTCGTTGCGAAGCGCTGCCACTACTTTGCCTGCAAACGAGTCGTCCTGCAACGAACGATACCGCATCAGCAACGACAAGGCAATGACGGGCGTCGGAACGCCTAAGTCGAGTGCGGTTTCGAGTGTCCACTTGCCTTCGCCCGATGAGTGCATGACCCCTCGGATGGCCTCCAACTGTGGGTCTTTGGCAAAAGCATTGGCCGTGAGCTCCATGAGCCAGCTCCGTACTACGGAGCCATGATTAAACAAGGTAGCAATGGCCTGAAAATCGAGGTCGTATTGACTTTTTTCAAATACCTCAAAGCCTTCGGCAATGGCCTGCATCATGCCGTATTCAATTCCATTGTGCACCATCTTGACAAAATGCCCACTACCCGATGGTCCTGTGTAGAGGTAACCGTTAGGAATAGCGATAGCCTTAAACACAGCTTCTACTTGCTCAAAGGCTGCTTTGTCGCCTCCTATCATAGCACAAACCCCATGCCGAGCACCACTGACGCCGCCGCTAGTACCACAGTCTAAAAGCTGAATACCCTTTTGGCTAAGCTGCTTATATCGGCGAACTGAATCCTTGAAATTGGAATTACCCCCTTCTATCAAAATATCACCTGCCGACAGATGGGGAGTGAGTTGCTCAATGACGGTATCTACTACGGGACCAGCCGGAATCATTAACCAAATCACACGAGGAGTAGCAAGTTGTGTAGTTAAATCCACTAAACTATCCGCCGTTGCCACGCCTTCGGCAGCCACCCGCTGGCGACTTTCTTCGGCTACGTCAAAAGCTACTACTTCAAAGCCCTTATCTCTGAGGTTTAGTGCTAAGGGAAAACCCATTTTTCCTAATCCTACCAGTCCGATTTGCATACTATCGTGTTGAGTTTATAGTGAGGGTCAATCCTTTACTAGCTCAATCCCTCGTCGTCAATTTTATTTTTGAAACAAAAGGTATTAAAGCACCTTAGTTTGCTCGTACAACTGCTTAAACCGACCCAACTGCGTGGCATAGAAATCGGTAGAAGTTTGTTGTGGGGCAAAAATCACCATAGGCGGATGCTCAGGCAAATGTTCAAAACTATCGGCAAACCCAAGTGCCCACATAGCCAGCATAGTAGCCCCCCAAGCCGAGTGTTCATTGGTTTGGGTAATGTGCACGTGTGCTCCTAACACATCGGAGAGCAGCTGCATCACCACCGGCGAGGTAGCCAGCCCCCCGCCTACTTTTACTTGCTCAATGGGCTGATTGCCCAAAGCCGTAACCGACTCCGCTATATACCTCACATTGAGCAAGATGCCCTCCATGACGGCTCTAGCAAAGTGGGTACGAGTATGGTGCATGGTCATCCCATGAAAAACACCCGTAGCGCCGGCATTCCAGACAGGTGCTCGTTCGCCCTGTAGGTAGGGAATAAACAAAAGGCCATCGGCACCCGGGTGGGCATTTTGGAGCCACTCATAAAAAGTACCAAAATTGTTATCTGCAAAGTTTTTGACAAACCACTCGGCAACAATACCGCCATTGTTGGAGCCACCCCCTAGCACGTATTTTTGAGGTGCTACATAATAGCAAAAAGTCCGTCCGCTTGGGTCAGTAAGGGGAGTCTCTCGCAACGCACGAGCTGCCGCACTGGTTCCGACGGTTACGGCCATGGTGTCTGGATACACGGCTCCAGAACCCAGCGTGGCCAAGCATCCGTCGCTGGCACCAATCACTAGGGGTGTTCCTTTCGGAAATAACTCGTCTGTGACACATTCTCGCACTGTAAGCGTATCTACCATTGCTGGCAGGCGCTTGATGTCCAAATCAATGGCCTTGAGGGCATCGCAAGACCACTGGTGAGTCGCTAAGTTGAACATTCCGGTAGCGCCACCTACCGAATAGTCGGTTTCAAACACACCCGTTAGTTTGTACCAAATCCATTCTTTAATACCTACAAATAGATCTGCTTCACGCCACCAAGTAGGCTGATGCTGCTTGGCCCAAAGGAGTTTGGCAAAGGGCGTCATCGGATGGAGCGGTACGCCCGATTGTTGATAAAACGTATCTCCATTGTGTTGAAGATACTGACTGACGATATGGTCTGCTCGATTATCAGACCATATCATCATGTCGGTGAGTGGGCGGCCTTTGTTATCAATAGGAAGCAGCGTGTGCATGGCACTGCTCATGCCAACGCCTGCTAATTCGTACGAACGGCCAACCGTTTCTAATACTCGCCTCACTGCCGATTTCACCGCTTGCCAAATGGTTTCTGGCTTTTGAACCGACTGATGTGCCCCCGGATAAAACGTTGGATACGACACACCTGACGACAAAAGCGTATTGCCCCGTTGGTCAAAGGCAACCACCTTAGTGCTGGACGTACCAAGATCAAGCCCGATGAAATAGGGATCCATTGAAAACGAGTCTTTTGGTTGTTTAGAGGATAAGTAGGCTTCAACAAGTTAGTTTTAGCATTACAAAGGTCGGCACTGCAAGACCAAAAATATTGTATTATTTGTGTAAGTTTTTGTAAAAATTAGGCATTTATAAAAATTTTGTCTTGTCATAATACTACAAATGAATAGAGAAAAACCCAAAAACATGGATGGTGTTTAGCCCATCGGCTAGATAGCACTCCCAAATCGCTTTATAGGTACTGTGAAAATCAATCTGTTAGTCCCAAGTAGATCTTCTACTGCCGAAACTGCTTCGGCGTAAGCCCTGTGGCTTGTTTGAAGAAATGGTTGAAATGAGCGGCATCGGTGAAGTGTAACTCAAAGGCAATCTCCGAAATAGTCTTACTGGTATATTTGAGCAATGACTTGGCTTCCACCAACAAGGCTTCTTGGATAATGGCACTTGCCGTTTGGCCACTTTGCTGCTTGACCAAGCGGTTGAGGTGACTTGGCGACAGGTTAAGTTTTTCAGCATAGACATTCACACTTCTAATCTCACGGAAGTGCGCCTCAACCAGTGCTTTAAATCGGTTGCTGATTTCGTTGTTACTACGCTGGTCTTCTGACCCGAATTCTAACTGCTGGCGAGTATAGCTCCGATGCGCTGTGATAAAAAGCTGGAACAGGTACGTACCAATCATCCATTCTCGGTTCGGCACGTTGCGGCGGAGCTCGCCTTCCATTTTCAAGAACAAATCTCGGATTTCGGCAGACTCATCAGCATTAAGCTCAAAAAATGGAACCCCTTCCGAAGAAAAAAACGGGAATTGCCCCTTCATTCGGCTGAACGTGGGCACTACTTTTTCAATGAAGGCTTGTGTAAAATACAAATAGTAACCATAAAGCCCAGGGCTTGGCTCGCTCCACGAAAACACGCTACTCAATGACTTAAAATGAAGTGAATTAGCCGAATGAACAAAGGGCTTGGTATTGATTTCGACATTCAGCGAGCCCGTCAGCACAAACCCTACGGCATAAAAATCAGTTTTGCAAGGGGCTAGTTGAGCTTGCATCCCAACCGTCGAAAACAGACGAAAGCCGTCTATGTTATAAATTCCTTGGCTAGTATTACTGCCAAAACTATCGCCCTCCTCTACCCGATGGTAAGTATCAAACGTATCAAAGTGGTATGTGGGAACAGTTGGCGTTTTCATAGTGGGCAAATCAGCCACGAAGTTCCATAGTTTTATAGAAGATTCCCTATTGTATTCCCTATTCATACCCCTACAAAGCATGATAGATTACTATCCAAAAGTATAGCAATATTTTGACTTTTGCTTGGACTATTTGATTCGTACATTTGTAGCAGCCACTTACTGGCTGAACACCTTAGTAACCCCTCTAAACGAATGAATCTGACTGGAAAAGCCAAAGCGCAGCAAACATTTGACGCCATTGTGATTGGAACAGGCATTAGTGGTGGCTGGGCCATGAAAGAACTCACCGAAAAGGGACTCACTGTATTGGCCCTCGAACGGGGACGCATGGTTGAGCACGTGACCGACTACCCCACTACCCTCTTGAAGCCTTGGGAAATGCCCCACCGAGGCAGACTTTCGGAGCAATTGTTCAACGATAACCCCATCATAGGCCGTTGTTATGCCTTTGACGAACACCGTCAGCATTTTTTCGTGAAAGATAACGAGCATCCTTACATCCAAGAAAAACCGTTTGATTGGATTCGGGGCTATCAGGTTGGGGGTAAGTCGCTGATGTGGGCTCGCTGGACACAACGCTGGGGAGAGCATGATTTTGAGGCCAACGCCAAAGAAGGCGTAGGGGTGGATTGGCCCATTCGGTATCAAGATATAGCGCCTTGGTATAGCTATGTAGAGAAGTTTGCAGGCATCAGTGGCAATCGAGATGGCTTGCCGCAGGTGCCGGATGGGGAGTTTTTGCCACCGATGGAGATGAACTGCCTCGAAAAACATGTTAAAACGCAAATTGAATCAAAATTCAAAGGCCGTAACTTGATTATCAGTCGAACGGCCAATCTGTCTAAGGCACAATCCCATCATATTGCCTTGGGCCGTGGCGACTGCCAGTACCGCAACCTTTGTGACAGAGGCTGCCCCTTTGGTGGTTATTTCAGCACCAATTCGGCTACGCTTCCGGCGGCAGTACGTACGGGCAAGCTCACGTTACGACCCAATTCGGTGGTACAGAGCATTATATATGACGAACAAAAAGGGCGAGCCTCGGGCGTTCGGGTCATTGATGCGGTGACCAAGCAGACGACGGAGTACTACGCCAAAATTATTTTTGTGAACGCCGCCTGTCTGAATACCAATTTGTTGCTACTCAACTCCACGTCCAATCGGTTTCCGAACGGCCTAGGCAACGACAGTGGCGTGCTGGGTCACTATGTGATGGCTCACAACTACCGAGTGCGAGCTGGTGGCATTTATGAAGGCTTCAATGACAAGTACTATGCGGGGCGGCGGCCAACGGGGGTGTATTTGCCTCGCTTCCGAAACTTTGGCAACGATAAGCAAACGGCCTTCTTGCGAGGTTATGCTTTGTCGGGTGGAGGTGGCCGTGGTAGAGGCTCAGCCGATGGTTTTGGGGCTGATTTTAAGCAAAAGCTCACCGAAGTAGGGCCTTGGAACTTTGGTTTTACGGCTATGGGCGAAATGCTCCCTTATGAAGACAATCGGGTGTGGCTCGACAAAACTCAAAAAGATGCTTGGGGAATGCCTCTTGTCCACATCAAGGTGGAGTGGAAGGCCAACGAAGATGCTATGAGCAAAGACGCTCAAGAACAAATGAAAGAGATGCTGGAAGCATCGGGTTTGAAAAACGTATGGTCGGCAGACAACCACCAAGCCCCTGGGCTCGACATCCACGAAATGGGCGGCTGTCGGATGGGCCGTGACCCGAAGACTTCGATGCTCAATGCCTTCAATCAGATGCACGCTGTCAAAAACGTATTTGTGACCGATGGCGCCAGCATGACTTCTACGGCTTGCCAAAACCCTTCTATCACGTACATGGCACTCACCGCCAGAGCCGCCGACTACGCCGTGAAGGAACTCAAGAAACAGAATATTTGAGAAGAACAGAGGATAAACAAAAAGCCTGATGAGTGTGCTCATCAGGCTTTTACTTTGTTGGATATCGTAAGTAGCGTAACCTATTTTTCGCTACTTTCTGAATAATTCTTCAACATTTGCTAAAATTTCACAATCACAAAAGCCACCATTTTCCTCCAACCAGTCCAACACTTTCTCAATATCTTCAATTTCATTATCTCTTAAAAATTGAAGCGTTAATTTACTTGTATGGTCACAACCATGTTCTTCTAAGTGAATATCAAGAACATCAAACAAATTATCAAATACGTCTTTGCTAATAGGCAAACCTTGCTCAAACTCGTGCTGTTGCTTTTCTCGCAATTCATTTAAGATTAGTTTTCTACGCTTTTTTTCATTCTTATCCATGCTTTATTTACACCTTTACCTATAACCTGTTTGAATTTTTAGACAGTATTTTTAAGAAACAATTCATCTTTTCCACAAAAGGCAAGATACTAATATTCAATCTTTTACCTCTCACCTTCTTATTCCTTTCCTTACTGCTTCGTTCCCGAATACACATACCCAAACGTACCCGTGGTGTTTTTCTCGGTAAGCAAAAAATCAAGTTTTTTATCAGTCAACGTGCCTGAGCCACTGTATTCACTACCCGAAACGGTCTGCTTGGCAATCGTGATGGTGTTGCCATTGATCGTAGCAATAATTCCGGCTACGCTACCCAAATTCCCAAAATTTAACGTCACGCTTACTTGATCGGCCTTTGAGGTAGCAGCAATTTCTACATACATAGGGTCAATCTCGATAATACCCGATAATTTCCCTTTAAACTTGCCAATAAACCCACTTGTGGGCGTTGTTGGTGTGGACGGGTTCGTCGTCGAAGTCGAAGAAGGGGGCTGTATATAATCATCTTTACAACCCGTTACTACCAATGCTACTAATACTACCAGCCACAGCGCCTTTGCTCTCACGTTCTGAATCATGGTATGCTCAATGCTTATGTATGAAAATTAGGTTAATTCAAGTAGCCTGTCAGGGGACAGGCTATGGGAAAGTACTTAAAATTAGTGCATAGATAGTATTTTTTTCAGTCAAAACTACAGATACAAGTGTATTTTTTGTCGAAGCGATTAGCGAAGGAGCGTTTGCCTAAACTGTTTTGCGGTATCGCCAAATCGCCAGTCCGTTGATGGCTATGCCAAGGCCCAGTAGGCTCAAAAACTGCTGCTTCACTTCGTCGAAGTTGCTACCTTTAAGCATGATGTTGCGGGATACTTCGATGATGTATCTGAGTGGATTAAACCAGTTGAGTACTTGCGCCCAAGTAGGCATGTTTTCGGTAGAAGAGAATAAGCCGCTCAACAAAATGAACAATACCAACACAAAAAATGCCACAAACATGGCCTGCTGCATGGTATCGGAGGTGTTAGAGATGAGCAAACCGATGCCTACACTCAACAGCAAAAACAACAAGGCAAATAGGTATAGTAGCGGAAGGCTACCTTCGAGGGGTACTTTGAAAAGAAACCGTCCGATGCAAAGACCCATCGTAAACTGTACCAGCCCAATCACAACAAATGGAATCTGCTTGCCCAAGATAAATTGATACTTTTTGATCGGTGTTACGTTGAGTTGTTCCATCGTACCAATTTCTTTTTCTCGAACGATATTAAGCGCCGCAATGAGTCCCCCCACCAGCAGCAGCAACTCAAACAAAATTCCCGGCACCATAAACGTCTTGTACTCCAGCCGAGGGTTGTACCAATACTGGTTCGTGATTTCGATGGGCTGAGTCATACCCTTGGGCATTGATAGGCTCTCGATACGAATGTCGGCATTGAAATCTCGAATAATAGTAGTAGCATAGCTATTGACAATGCCCGCCTTGGAACCGTCGATGGCATTGATGAGCAGTTGCACCCCAGCACCGTTGTCACGGTACAAATCTCGCTCAAGGTGAGGCGGAATACGGAGCAGTAAATCAGCCTTGTCTTCGATTAAATACTGCTCGGCTTCTTTGACCGAAGTGGCGTAGCCTGCCAATTTGAAGTTATCAATGTACTCAAACTTTTGAATGAGTCGCTGCGAAAAACTACTGTGGTCGTCGTCTATGACCACAATGTTGAGGTTCTTGACTTCAAAATTAGCGGCAAACGACAGCAAGATAAGCTGCATAATGGGTACCATGACCATCATCCGAAGCAGCACACTATTTCGGAATATCTGCTTGAATTCTTTTTCGACAATAAAGAAAATACTGTTCATGACAGGCGGCTTTTGAGGTTGCGAAGACTTAACCCAATAAAAAACAATGACATACCAGTCAATACGGCGGTATCACGAATAAGCGCCCGAAAACCAGCCCCTTTGATCATGATATTCTTGACGATTCGGATGAAATATTTAGCTGGAATAATGTTAGAGACCACTTGCAAAGGCTTGGGCATACTCTCGATTGGGAACATGAATCCCGATAAAAAGATGGTAGGCATGAGCATTATCAACATCGAAGCAAACATAGCAACCAGCTGAGAATCAGTAAGCGAGGAAATAAATACACCAATAGCCAAAGCCAAGAAAATAAACAGGAGGGTTTCGGCCAACAACAAAGCCAAACTCCCGTGCAGGGGAATTCCCAACAAAAAGACCCCCAAAGCAATGATCACGCAGCCATTAATAAACGACAGCAACAGGTAAGGTATCACTTTACCAAAAATAATCTGAAGTTGATTTAGTGGCGACACCAACAGGATTTCCATCGTACCCATTTCTTTTTCACGAGCCAGTGTTACGGACGTCATCATGGCCGATACCAGCAACAGCACCAAGGTCATCACACCCGGCACAAACACAAAAGCACCTTTGAGTTCAGGGTTAAACAACATTCGAGTACTGATGTCAATACTCATGGGTTGACTTTGGTCTTGTTGTTCAGCTAGGTAATCTCGCACAATCGCCGAGGCGTAGTTGGTCAACGATATGGCGGTATTCTGCTCTGAGGCATCGGCCAATAGCTGAAGTTGAGCTGATTTCTGGTGCTCTAAATCATTACTAAACCGAGGCGGAAACACCACTACTAGCTTGATTTTTCCTCTTCTGAATGCCGGCTCAATGTCTGGCTGTGCCATCAGGTTTTCGGCCAATTGAAAATATCCCGACGACAACAATCGAGCCGTAATCTGCTGAGAATGAACCGACTTATCATTATCTAAAATGGCAATTTTGGCATTTTTGATTTCGTTGGTCAGGGCAAATCCAAAGAGCAAAACTTGCACAAAAGGTAAGCCAAACAAGATCAGGAGGGTTCGGCGGTCTCTGAGAATGTGTAAAAATTCTTTTCGGACAAATGCAAAAAAACGATTCATTGCTTTAGAAAGTTGGGTGAGCAAAAGCCCTCATTTGGTGGAAGTACCACGAGCCAAAATCTGAAAAACGCCGTCCATGGAATCCACCCCGTAGGTAGTTTTGAGCCCACGAGGGGTATCTAAGGCTTCCATTTTACCATCTACCATGATGGACACCCGCTGGCAGTATTCGGCTTCGTCCATGTAGTGGGTGGTCACAAAAATGGTAGTTCCCTGCGCTGCTGCTTGGTAAATCATTTCCCAAAACTGCCGCCGAGTGATGGGGTCAACGCCCCCGGTGGGTTCGTCCAAAAACACAATTTTGGGCTCGTGCAACATGGCTACCGAAAAGGCTAATTTTTGTTTCCAACCCAACGGCAGCGACGATACCAGCGAATTAGCAACCTGCTCTAAATCAAGCACTTTTAGCACTTTGCTTGTTTTATCCACAATCGTCGCTCGGCTCAGGCCGTAGATGCCACCGTAAAACTTGATGTTCTCACGAATCGTCAAGTCTTCGTACAGAGAAAACTTCTGGCTCATGTACCCGATGTTTTGCTTGATTTGCTCGGTTTGTTTATACACGTCAAATCCGGCCACTTGTGCTTGGCCATAGCTGGGCTTGAGCAAGCCGCAGAGCATCCGCATTGCCGTGGTTTTGCCAGCGCCGTTGGCTCCCAAAAAGCCAAAGATTTCGCCTTCGGCTACCTCAAACGTCAGTTCGTTGGTAGCCACAAAGTCCCCAAACTTTTTGGTTAATTGATGAGTAATGACAGCTTTCATGAGGTAATGAGGTCCATAAAACAATCTTCGATTCCAGCGTTAATCGGCATTACTTCAATGCCTTGGTGCTGCCGCTCATGGAGGTACGCTTGGATGTGCTCAGGCGCTACCCCCTGCGACAGGGCCACGTGCAGGTATTCGCCAAAGGCATAGCAAGAATGGGTAAATGGTGCTTGACGGAGGTCTTGGATGAGGCGGTACGTTTCGACTGACTTGACCGCAACTAGCGGCTTGTCAAAGCGCTTCGTAATACCTGCGGGGGTGTCAATGGCCAGTACTTCCCCTTTCTGAATCAAGGCTACTCGGTCGCACAAGCTGGCTTCGTCCATGTAGGGGGTCGAAACCACAATGGTCAGGCCCTTCTGTTGTAAGCCTTTGAGCATATCCCAAAACTCTTTTCGGCTCACGGCATCTACGCCCGTGGTAGGTTCGTCCAAAAAAAGCACCTCAGGTTTATGAATCAAGGCGCAACACAGGGCGAGCTTTTGCTTCATCCCACCCGACAGTTTACCGGCTCGTCGAGTGCGAAACGGCTCTATTTGCACGTAAATATCTTTGACGAGGTCGTAGTTGGCTTCGAGCGAAGTACCAAACACCGTCGCAAAAAATTGGAGATTTTCTTCAATGGTTAAATCCTGATACAGCGAAAACCGCCCCGGCATGTAGCCTACAATATGGCGTAGCTTTTTGTAGTCGCTCACGATGTCAAGTCCCTGCACGGTAGCACGACCTGCATCCGGTATCAAAAGTGTTACCAGCATCCGAAACAGGGTCGTTTTGCCAGCGCCGTCGGGACCAATCAGGCCGAACAGTTCGCCGTCGTTCACCCGCAACGACACGTTCTTGACCGCCTGCACTTGCCCGTAGGCCTTACTCACTTGCTCAATGTCAATCATGGTATTGCTGATTTGTGGCCACGCCTATTTGAATTTCACCTCAGCAGGCATCCCTATTTTGAGGCTCCCGTCGTTTTTGACCAGTACTTTCATGGCATATACCAAATTGACCCGCTCTTCTTTGGTTTGGATGACTTTGGGAGTAAACTCCGCTTTGGTCGAAATCCACTCTACGGTTCCGTTGTATTCCTTAAACGTATCGTTGGGAGCATCTACCAGCACTCTCACAGCCTGCCCCACCTTTACATTAACCAATTGGCTACCAGCTACATAGGCTCGCAGTACAATACTACCCAAGTCGGCAATTTTGTAGAGTGGTTTCCCGTAACTCACCACCTCGTGAGCTTCCACAAACTTTACGGTGACGGTGCCCACTTTAGGATTCCGCACCGTTGCTTTTTTGATTTGGTCGTCGAGCTGTTCGATTTGCTTTTGCAACGGAAGCACTTCGGCCATCAAGCCTGATTTTTGGGTCGAAAGCATCGAAAATTGGGCTTCTCGTTGCTGCTTAATGAGTGCCATTTGGCGTTCGGTTAGCTCAATCTGGTTGTTGAGGTCATCGAGTTGCTTGGTGGGAGCAGCATTGTTGGCAATCAACTGTTGCGTGCGGCCTTTTTCTTTTTGCAGGTTATCCAACTGTTGACTCGAAACTGCGATTTGCTTTTCGAAATACGACAACTGCGCCGCTATGTTGGGAGTCTTGCTGGTAATGGCTTTCATGCTGGCTTGAAGTTGCGCCTTGCGTAATTCCAACTGCACCACATCTATCTGCCCAACTTGCTGCTGGGCGGCTAAGTTTTGGCCTTCTTCGACGGTGAAAGTCGTCAGTTCGCCAGTGGCTTCGGCAGCCACTATGGTTTCTACGGCTTCAAAGTTGCCGTAAGCGTCCGAGCGCTGTTCTTCGGTTTTGCAAGAACTTAGCGCCGCTAAAACCATGATTAAGAGCAATGTATGTTTCATAAAAGATAAAGTTTTGACAATGAATGGCATTGACCCGAGGGCGAGCAGTCGCCTAACGAGTCAGGGTGTTGTAGTTAATTTGGGCTGTGAGTAACTGAAACTCATGAATTTTCTGGTTGATTTTGGCCTGATTTTCGGCATTCAGTTCGTTCACAAATTCAGTGGCAGTAGCTACACCGCTTTCCAACTGCGCCGCCACGTTGTTTTTGATGCGAGTCCGAATGGCCACCAACGCTTGGTCTTTGGCCAGAATCCCCTGCCACTTCTCTATTTCGGTTTGTTGCTGCTGTAGCTGTATCCCCAACACCTTGTTGAACGTATCATACTGGCTATCAACCAACTGCCTATTCAATTGGAGTAATGATTTTTCGTTTTGCGAGGTGTAAAGGTTAGAGATGGCCCAGTTGAGGCGTAGCCCACCAATAAAAATCGGTCGAAACTCATTGCTCAGTACATTCAACGAAGGGCGACCAATACCCGTTTGCAAAAAGGCGCTTACTCGGGGTAGGCGTTTGTTTTCAATCAGTTTAGTTTGAGCATCGAGATACCCTTTTTGCAAGGCAAATAACTGTAATTCAGGACGTTTTGATTCTGAAACAAGCGACTGTTTTTCGGGCAATTCAAGCGTCGTATTCTCGCCAATGGGCAAGCCAGTCAGCAAGGCCAACATCGCCCGAAAGCCTTTGCGAGTGGCTTGGAGCTCAACTAAGCGCTGGTCGGCTTTGAGCCATTCGGCCTCCAATACATCAACCGAGGTCTGAAGCCCCGTACCCAACTTAACTCGGGCGGCAAGCGCCGTCATGCGGGTTTTCAAATCTTCCATTAATACCTGCGTGAGGGCTATGTTTTCGTCCATAAGCAAAGAGCTCAGGAAATACGCATTCACTTGGTCGTTGAGTTTGCGGAGTTCCACTTCCACTTTTTGCTGCTCCACGGCACCATTGGCCTGCTGCACTTGGGCTTGGAGCGTACTCGCTTGGCCATCAAACAACAGGTAGCTGGCATCCAGCGTGAGTCGGTATTGGTCTCGGCTGAGGCTTTCGATGTTGAGGTTGGGCAAACTGATAGGAATCTGCGTGACTTCGTTTTGCCACGATGCCTGTCCGTTGAGCGTAAGTTGTGGCAACTGACGGACTTTTTGGAGGTTCAGAACCTGCAAAGCGGCGATTTGAGCCTGCATGTCTTTCTGTTTGAGCAGCGGGTAGTTGCTGCGGGCGGCCTCGTAGCACGCCGACAAACCGACCCTTTCCTGCGCCTGAGCCGACCACGCCATCCAGAAAAAGCTCAGGCTGAGTATCCACTTTTTCATAATTAAATTTATTTTTTAAAATTTTGTTTAAATTTGGGACAAAAAATTTTACTTGTTCTTCAGAAACGTCATGACCAGTTCGGGTACTATTTGCTTGCGCTCTTGCACAAAGGCTTGGAACGAAGTATCGTCCAGATCTCCGATGAATTGAATCATGGGCTTGGCCACAAAGGGAAAAACGATATTGCCCAACAAGGTGACGATTACTTGCAGCGGTTCTATTTTTCGGAAATTTCCCAGTTCGATTTCTTGCTTGAGTTGCTGGGCAAAAAACGACTGTCGAAGTACCTCACCTACGTTCAATTTCTTGAAAATCGCCCCGTCTCGACGCTGGAATTCGGCCAAGATAAAAGTAGGCAATTGCGGGTTTTCGAGCAAAAAATCAATATACTTATCGGCTAATTGCCAGACTTTTACCTCAAAAGGAGTAGGCTGATTGAGTACCATGACGATACGGCCAAAAAAATTGACTAACTCCTCAAAGTAAATTTTCTCAAACAGTTGTTCTTTGCTTCTGAAATAATAGTTCATCAGCGCAATGTTCACGCCAGCGGCCTCAGCAATGTCTCGCACCTTGGCGCCATCAAAGCCTTTTTGCACAAACACTCGTTTGGCAGCTTCTTTGATTTTGGCTTCGGTATCTTGATTGATTTCGGGCATGAAAGCATTACACTGTTTGCGACGCACAAAGGTAGCAAAATGCAAACGAGATAAACAAGTATTTTAATCATATTTTTAAACAAACGTTTAAAAATGTATTTTAACCCTTCTCGCTTATGAAATAGAAACAGTACACATTAGGGACATCTACTCCCTTCAAATGGTTTCAACCCTAACAACATCCAATTTTACATCAGCCCGTTGAGCCGTAGGTATTGTAAGAGCATGATGGTTTTGCCGTCTTTAATTTCGCCACTATGAATCATGGCTAAGGCTGTATCAAAAGGCAGTTCCACCACCTCGATGTTTTCTTGCTCTTCGACATGGCCGCCGCCTTCGGTAACCCGCATTTGTTTGGTGTATTCGGCCACAAAAAAATATAAAATCTCTGTCACCGAGCCAGGCGACATGTAGGCTTCAAATACCTTCTGAACTTTATCTAAGTGGTAGCCTGTTTCTTCTTCTGTTTCTCGCCGAATACAAGCCTCAGGGTCGTCTTTGTCGAGCAATCCTGCACAAGCCTCTATCAGCATACCACTTTGATTTCCATTGATATACGTTGGCATCCGAAACTGCTGTGTCAGCACGACGGTGCGTTCGGTAGGGTTATATAACAAAATCGCTGCGCCGTTGCCCCGGTCGTATGCCTCACGAGACTGCCGCTGCCACTCTCCCGATTTGGTCTGGTAATCAAACGTAATTTTGTACAAACGATACCAATTGTCCGATAAGAGTTTCTGTTCTACTATTTTCACGGCAGGATTCATCTTTTTGATTGTTTTTGATTGAAAATGATTATTTTTGAACAAATTTATACAAACCCCATGAGTTTCCAACAACGCAAGCTAAAAATCTTGAAATTAGTAGAAGAGAAGGGCGAGATAGACGTCAAGGCACTGGCCCAACACATAGGCACGTCGGACATCACCAT
Organism: Spirosomataceae bacterium; assembly: GCA_046329195.1. GTDB lineage: Bacteria > Bacteroidota > Bacteroidia > Cytophagales > Spirosomataceae > JAXLVB01. Next base: position 910,104 of record JAXLVB010000003.1, read on the forward strand.
CCGGCGAGACTTGGGTATGTTGGCTACCGAGGGGCTCCTTGCACGCACGCACGGGGGTGCCATGCGATTGGATTTGCTTCAAACGCCTGTACAGTTTGCGCAAAAAGCCGTCAAAAACGTAGCGGCCAAAGAGTACATCTGTCGGCTGGCAGCGCAGGAAATTCAGGATGGCGATGTGATTTTTATGGATTGTGGTAGTACAACGTTTCAGCTTTGTCAGTTTATCAGATACAAAGCCATCAAGGTCATTACCAACTCGTTACCAGTGGCCAATGCCCTGCTGAACACTTCGGTTTCGATTAACCTCATTGGTGGAGAGCTTGACACCGAACGCCAAGCCGTGCATGGCAAAATGGCCGTAGAGCATATCTTGCGCTATCAGGCTACCAAGGCTTTTGTGGGGGTTGATGGCCTATCCGTCGCCAAAGGGTTAAGTGCCGCCAGCGAGAAAGAAGCAGAAATCACCACAGCAATGGCCAGCAGGGCCACCGAAACCTATTTGCTTTGCGATACGAGCAAGCTAGAAATAGACAAATATTTCCAATTTGCTCCGCTTAGTATAATTAATATCATGGTTACAGATGCTTCAGCGGCCAAAATATACCCTTACCAACAGATGGGGATTCGTATAATAAATTAACTACCAAATACATCTCGTGTACAAAAATCTGCACTTCATCCCTACTTTTTGGTTTCAATTAGGGGATTTATTTTCTTTGAGAAACCCAAAAACTATGAAATCCTTCTGAAAGTATTCAGTTTCAGTAATTGATACTAACAGTGTGTTTTGAAATCGGGCGACGGAATATTTGCTAATTTACAAAAAGAGTATCTGTCGTATTGTTAAGGTAGAATACTTTTAGATTAAACGAGGTGGCAAAAAAACGACTCACCTTTAAAATGGAGAAATTCTCCAGCCTGACAGATGCTCCATGAGTAATGATACAAAATATGGTTGGTAGCAGGCCTAAAACCAAGAAAGACTTACAAATGGTAGTGAATGGCATCTTAACCTCGCACAAGTACCCAATGGAGGAGCCTATATGCAAAATACGACCCTTGGCAAAGCCTGTATTATCGCTTTCGTAAATGGACGAAAAATACTGTTTTTAATTGTATTATCACACAATTAGTTTTCTATGGGTGAATTTTAGGCAAGGTGGATAGCCATATGCCACAGCAGTAGAAATAAACAATCAGAGCGTTAAAAAGGTAGGGTTCATTTCCTTATGTACCATTCTGATGACAACAAATACAATACATCAATGGGAGTAAGCATACTATTGTAGTTAATACTCTTTGCCGTAGGATATTTATGTCTGTGCGGCTCATAGGCACGATAGCGTATGCGGAATTGAGCTGCTACCAACTCCCGAAGTCAAACTCATGCATACTCAACCTATAAAGGAGAGTTTGTTAGGGTTACTGGCTGGCGTGGAAATACTGTTGAAATTTCTCAAAAGCTTCCCTGCGGGCAGGTTTTTTTTACCACAAACAGGGAAATGGCAAGTGGAAATCGAACTGCCGAAGCGGAAGCTTAGCATAGCAGAATTTCTTTCGCCGTTTGTCCAAAGATGATGAAAAAACATGGGGCCGCCCGAGCGGAAGCCTCTTCGGTCTCTTTCATTCAACTCGATTTTTGTTCTATCATTTTGGCATTGGCAAGAGTACCTAATTAATTTTCAAAACATACTCTTAAAAAATTTTCAACATGAAAAAAATCTTTAAAACCTCATTTTGGTCTGCTTTTACAGCACTATTAATCTTTCAATCATGCCAAAAAAGTATTACAGACGAAAATCTATTAGTAAATAATCCAGAAGAAGAAATTACAGTGAAGTCAGCTTTTGATTGGTTTACCCAAACTATTAGTGCTAGCCGAACTACTGAGGTTGGTTCTGCAAATACAGCTTTTTGGGACTATGCTTTTGAAAAAAATGTACTTGTTAATAAGAAAATGGTCATAATACCTGTTATATCTAACAAAAAAAGTAGCTTACCCAGTTTTAAGCAGCTTTGGGTTTATGTAGATAAAAACAAAAAGAAAAATATGCGGGTAGTAGAATATATTTATGAAGATCTACTAGCATTAGATAAGAAAACAAGTTTACGATTAAATCCTGCTAAGTTTACAGGTTTCATGCTAGTGCGCAATTGGGATAATACCTTTATTTCAGGCTTTAAACTCCAGAATGGCCTTATTGTAGGAGTCATTAGTGAATGGAATTCTTTAAAGAATGGAAGAACAGCTACTTCTATTAGCTGTTCATCTATAACAACTTGTAGAGCTCAAACAAGTTATGTAATTGGATTTCCAGATGCAACATATACTCAAATTCTTGAATGCTGGAATACCACTCAGTGTTATCTAGAACAAACCTTTGAAATCCCTTACGATGGAGGTTCTGGAACAGGCTTTGAAATTCCTGGAGGAGGAGGAACTTCCACTCCAATGTTACATCCTTATTTTACCCCTATTCTCATAAATAATCTATGTGATTTACTTACTTATCAAAACACTATTGCTCATACAGAAGTGGTGGGTTTAAAATTGGACAATGGGAGTATGTATATGTTACCTTACAAAGATAACACTCCTACTACTGCGGTTACTGAAAACAAGTATTATGACCCATTATTAGGTAAGCCCCTGTTAATCATTTATCAGGAAAATGGAAAAACCAAAATAGATGTTTGGAATTATGATATATACGGACAAGGAACTGCAACTACCTATGGAGTACTTGAACACATACATACACACCCATGCAATGGAAATGAAAATATAGCAAGTTCTTATGATAAGCAATTTTCTTCTGACCGAAATGCAACTAGTACACTGGGTATTGATGTTCAATTATTCATTTTAAATTGCAATGGAAAAGTAGAATATGGCAACAGTGGCGAATTTAAAGATGGCCTTGGAAATATAAAAATTACACCCACAAACTGTAATTGAACATGAAAAAAATATTTCTTTTGCTCATAATTTTGAGCAACCTGAATGGACAACTTCACGCTCAATGTTACCAAGATCGAATGATTCAGCCTGAAGACTCTTTTCTGTTTGAATCTCTTGTCCCTTACATTAGTGAGGCACATAGAACTAATTATGCCTTTGATGATAAAGGAATTTTTCAAATAGTACGGTACACAGATAGACAAAATCGAAAATGCCTTTGGGTGAAAACTTGGATTGACGACCGCTACAAAGACACGCAACCAGTAGGTTGGGGATACTTCTTTTTTAGTGATATTGTTCTTCTTTATTATGATGCTGACGCTGACGGAAAAATTATCCCACAACCCGTGGATAAAGACTTTATGGCCTGTCTAGAAAAAATTGTAGCTGACCGTGTATATATCCGTCCACCTAAAACAACTCGTTATCGGAGGGTACGGATAAATAACGAGGTTATTATAGAAGTGGATACGGTAAAAAAATCGAAATTGGGCAATGATTCAAACGAGTGTATTTTCATCTTAGAAAAAGATGGAAAGATTACTCGAATAAAGCCAGTTTAAGTAAAAAAGTAATTTGGAACCCATTCAAGGTACTTTTTTATGATTTAACTAGACAAATTACAGCAGAACAAAAAGTATAATCAATTGACCATAAATGAGTTAAATCAAATTTAAAACTCTATCTCATATATTTTCAATTCTTCAAAAACCCTGCTGACATAGGGCTGTCACTACGGGTAGTTTGTTTTGTGCCAAACTATTAAACAACACAAACTAATGGAAATCAAAGCAATTCTATTCTGGGTTTTGGTCGTGATTTTTGCGGCTCCTTCTTTCTCTTTTGGCTTTGCCAAGCTTACAGCCAAGCCCGACAAAGCAGAGCAGTTCAAAAAATGGGGCTACTCCCAATCCTTTATGCGTTGGCTCGGGCTGGTAGAGATGGTCGCTACATTAGGCATCATTTTCCCGATTACTCGGCTGGTATCAGTAGCCATCTGGACAGTCATTTTGTTAGGAGCGATTTACACTAACCTCCGCCACCGAGACAAAGAACTCATCACGGCGCTCATCGTGTCGGTGCAGATGGGCTTCATTGCTTGGCTAGGGATGTAATCGTGGGCGTTGTCATTTGATGAACGCAATGTGGCTAACACATTGCGTTTTTTGTGTAATGGTAGCTCCGCCGCAAGAGTTTGGCAGGGAAGTGTAGATTTTGGCTTTGAATAAATATCTTTGTTGGTGAATGCTAAACCTTATTAAACGAACCAATGAACAGACGAGAAGTCATTAAAAACGTAGCCCTGATACTGGGTGGTGCCCTATCGGCGCCAACGCTCATGGCTATGAATCACTGGGAGCAAGCGACCAGCCCCACAACCTATGAAGCAGCGTTTGCCTTGACCGAAACCCAGCGAAAAATTGTGGCCGAAATTGCCGAGATGATTATCCCCAAGACCGATACAGTAGGTGCTAAAGACGTAGGCGTGCCGGCCTTTATCGAGATGATGATACAAGACTGTTATGCTCAACCCGAACACCTGAGTTTTATGGAGGGAGTAATGGCGATGGAACAAGCGAAGTTTTTGGAAATGGATGCCACAAAACGCACCGAAATCTTGAAAAAACTCGAACAAGACACCAAAGAAGCGATGAAGGCTCGGCAGGTAAAGCAAACCAAAATGGGTGACAACGACGACCGTGAAGACATGAAGGCGGTTCCGAAAGGATTGCCGTTTTGGCGATTGATGAAAGAGCTAACGCTGTTGGGCTATTTCACCTCCGAAGGTGGCCTCAAAGCTTCTTTTGAGTACGTGCAGATTCCTGCCAAACTGGAGGTTATCAAGCTCAAACCCAACCAAAAAGCCTATGCGTATTAACCGTAGGACGATTCTCAACCTCTAACTAATTCGTCAATTATGAATTTGAATATAAAAGCCCAAGCCACCAACACCTTCGACGCCATTGTGGTAGGTTCGGGCATGACAGGTGGCTTTGCGGCCAAAGAACTCACCCAAAAAGGCTTAAAGGTATTGATGATCGAGCGTGGCCGTGAAATCAAGCACCCACAAGACTACGACACGGCCATGAAAGAGCCTTGGGATTTTCAGCATCGAGGCCGAGTAACGGCGCATTCGGCGGAGGAGCTTTGGGCCAACAAACGATTCGGGAATTTAGCCAACGAAGAAACAGGCGGGCATTTTACCAATGACAAAAACAATCCTTATATCGAAAAACGGCCTTTTGATTGGATTCGGGCCTATCATACCGGCGGAAAATCAATGCACTGGGGACGGCAATCGTACCGCTGGAACAAGCAAGATTTTGAAGCCAACGCAAAAGAAGGCGTCGGTGTGGACTGGCCTATTCGCTACGAAGATTTGGCGCCGTGGTACACCTACGTCGAGAAGTTTGTGGGGGTTAGTGGTCAAAAAGAAGGCTTGGACGTACTCCCCGACGGGCATTTTTTACCAGCCATGCCGATGTTTCCGCCTGAGCTTCATTTCCGCAAAATGATGCTCGAAAAGCTCAACCGCCCCGTTACGGTGGGGCGTATTGCCAACCTGACTCAAGCCCAAGCCGAGCACACCAAACTGGGTAGAGGCTCGTGCCAGTATCGCAACAAATGTGCTCGTGGCTGCCCTTATGGCGCCTACTATAGCTCGCTGGCGGGAGCCATTCCGGCGGCTAATGCTACCAAACGGCTCAGCATGTTGCACGATACCATTGTGTCGGAAATTATCTATGACGAACAAAAGCAGAAGGCCACGGGCGTACGAGTGATTAACCAAATCACCATGAAGGTAGAAGAATATTTTGCCAAAATTATTTTTCTAAATGCTGGTGCCATGAACACCGCTGCCTTGATGCTTCACTCCACGTCTCGCCGTTTTCCGAATGGCTTCGGCAACGATAGCGACCAAGTGGGCCGCAATATCATGGACCATCACCTCGGCGTAGGCGCCAACGCCACCATCGAAGGCTTTCTGGACGATTATGTGTATGGCCAACGCCCCAATGCCCTCTATATCCCACGGTTCCGCAACTGGGGCAACGACAAGCAGTCGTACCTTCGAGGCTTCGGCTATCAGGGCGGGGCAAGTCGGGAAGGTTGGAACCGAGGCGTCAATACCGATGGATTTGGGGTCAATTTTAAAGAAGACCTGACCAAACCGGGTCAGTGGACCATTGGCTTTGGGGGCTTTGGCGAAGTATTACCTAACCCTCAAAATCGCATGTATCTCGACCCCGCCCGAAAAGACAAATGGGGGATTCCGATGATTGTTTTTGATGCAGCTTTTGGCGAAAACGAAATTGCCATGCGTAAAGACATGATGACTTCTGCCATGGAAATGATGGAAGCGGCTGGCTTTAAGAATATTGTTGGGAATAACCGCCAAGACGTGCATTTGGGCTTGGGTATTCACGAAATGGGCACCGCTCGCATGGGTCGTGACCCCAAAACTTCGGTACTCAATGCCTACAACCAAGTTCATGCCTGCAAAAACGTCTTCGTCACCGACGGGGCAGCCATGACGTCGTCTTCGTGTGTGAATCCTTCGATTACGTACATGGCACTTACGGCTCGTGCCGCCGACTATGCTGTGAAAGCACTGAATAAAAAGGAGTTGTAAGTAGTACTGCCACGAATGTACGCATCAGATGCGTGCATTCGTGGCTAATAAGTTAGGCCAAAAAGCCCAACACTTCGTCCCAAACAGTTTTAAGAACAGGAATCCCTTGCTGACTATTTTTGAGCCGAGTGGCTATAACTCGCTCGCTTGGGTAGCTAATCTTACCTTGGTCTTGGATAGGGACCGAGGTTTTATAGTCTTGGATAATCCCCTCTATCGTGGCCGAAATACTTGAATAATTAGATAGTTTTGATAAATCTATGGCAATAAACACCTGCGAGGACGCCATCTCAGCAGGTTGCTTGCTAATTTGGTGAGTAGCTAAGCCATTCGCCAAAATCGCTGCTAACACGTCTAACAAAAACGATAACCCCGCCCCTTTCCAAAAACCCACGGGTAGCGAACGCCACGATTCTAAAATCTTGTCAGGTTCGTTGGTCAAGTTACCTTCCTTATCGTACCCTCCTACTACCGACAGTTTTTCGTTTTTGAGCACGGCCAATTCCATTGCCCCAAACGAGTATTGCGACATAGCCATGTCCAAAACGATGGCTTCTTCGCCGTAAGGCGCTGCAAACACCAACGGGTTATTGCCTAATTTTGGATTGGTAGCTCCCCAAGCAGGCATGTTGGCGGTAGTGTTGGTCCAGCCAATAAACGCAAAGCCAGCCTTGGCAGCTTGCCAGCCATAGGCTCCACCTCGCATCCAGTGATTGGTATGAGCCAAGGCCACACAGCCAATCCCATGCTTTTGTGCCAGTTTCATGGCTCGTTCAGTAGCAAAAATGGCATTTGAAGGCCCCGGAGCCAAGTTTCCATGCCATTGTTCTACTCCTCCAAAACGGTGGACAATTGTCGGCTTAGCGTCAGGTTTTATGTACCCTTTTTGAATATACTGGATAAATCGGGGAAACCGATTGATACCATGCGTGTAGATACCATCAATGCTATTTTGGGTAAAAATACGAGCACACTCTTCCGCTCTCTTTTTGGGGAACTGATGTTTCAGTAAAATCTTTTTAAAGGTCTTCTGCATTTTTTCAGCAGAAATGGAGAGAGTTTGAGGAGAGGACATAGCATCTATTTTACGCACGTATCTTATGTAAAGATACGTGCGTAATTTTTCATATTTTGGAAAACAAGTACCTGCTTAACATGAACCTGCACGTCACAATTCATTGATTTGCAGACGGACTCATGCTTATTTTAATTGACTCAGTGCCTCTTCCAAAGACTTAATCTTTGCCTCGGCATCGGCGAGTTTTTGGCGTTCTTTTTCCACAATATCAGCCTTGGCGTTTTGGACAAAGCGCTCATTTGACAACTTAGCCTCAACCGATTTTTTGAAACCTACTTGGTATTCTAACTCTTTGGTGAGGCGTTCGGTTTCGGCAGCAGCATCTAATTCTCCAGCTAAGTTCACAAAAAACTCATCGGTTTTTACCAAAAAACTGGTTGCACCTGCTACTTTTTCGGATACAAATTGGAGCGGAAGTGTATTCGCCAGTTTTTGAATGATGCGGTCTAATGCCTGATAACGAGCCGAATCGTCTGACTTGATGGTAAGTGGCAACTCTTGCTTTGGCGAAATCTGTTTGCTGTTTCGGATTTCACGTACTTTGGTAACTACCTCAAACATCCGCTCAAAATCGGCCAAAAGGGCTTCGTTGGCCGCTACCGTTTTGGGAAATTCAGCACGGCAAATGCTCTCGCCGTCTTGCCGTTCTCGAATATTTTGCCACAGTTCTTCGGTAATAAACGGCATGAATGGATGCAGCAGGCACATCAATCGCTCAAAGAAATGAATAGTAGCCTCAAAGGTTTCTTTATCAATGGGTTGACCATAGGCAGGCTTGATAATTTCGAGGTATTGCGAGCAGAAATCGTCCCAAATGAGTTTGTAAACGGTCTGCAAGGCATCCGAAATCCGAAACTTGCTGAAATGGTCTTGTACCTCGCTCAGTACTACATTTAACTTAGACTCAAACCACTCGATTGCCAGGGTTTGGGCAGGTCCTTCGGCCACTTCCCAACCACTAATCAGACGATAAGCATTCCAGATTTTATTACAGAAGTTTCGTCCTTGTTCGCAATATTTTTCATCAAAAGGCAAGTCATTGCCTGCTGGCGAACTAATCATCATGCCCATGCGTACGCCGTCGGCACCGTATTTGGCCATGAGTTCGAGCGGGTCAGGCGAGTTCCCTAATGATTTCGACATTTTCCGTCCCAACTTGTCTCGAACAATTCCGGTGAAATACACATTGCGGAAAGGCAGTTCATTCTTGACAAAATAGCCTGCCATAATCATACGAGCCACCCAGAAAAAGATGATTTCGGGTGCCGTCACCAAGTCGTTGGTGGGGTAATAGTACTTGATTTCTTCGTCTTCGGGGTTGCGCCAGCCTTTGAAAACCGCCATCGGCCATAGCCACGACGAAGCCCAAGTGTCCAACACATCTGGGTCTTGTTCTAAGTCTTCTTCACAAAGGGCAAACAAGAGTTTTTCGTGTTGGGCTTTGCGAAGGGCTTCTCGCTTGTTTTTAGCTACGATGATGGTGCCATCTTTCAAATAAAACGCAGGGATTCGGTGGCCCCACCACAATTGTCGGCTCACGCACCAATCCTGAATGTTTTCCATCCAAGTACGGTACATGTTCTTAAACTTAGGCGGATAGAATTTGATGTTATCGTTCTCTACGTTTTCGAGTGCGGGCTCAGCCAGTTCTTTCATGCTCATGAACCACTGCAACGACAGCCGAGGTTCAATCACCGCCTCCGTACGCTCCGAAGTGCCTACGTTACTTTTATAATCTTCGATTTTCTCGATGTAGCCTTTTTCTTCGAGTTCTTTCAAAATGGCTTTACGAGCAGCGAAGCGGTCGAGACCGACATAGATTTGGGCGTTGTCGTTGAGCGTACCGTCTTCGTTGAGGAGGTCTATCGTGGGGAGACCATGTTTCTTGCCCAACTCATAGTCGTTGCGGTCGTGGGCAGGGGTAATCTTGAGCGCACCTGTCCCAAAATCCATCTCCACGTATTCGTCGGTAATGATAGGTATCTCCCTGTTAATCAATGGGATGAGCACCTTTTTGCCGTGCAAGTGTTTGTAGCGTTCGTCATCAGGGTGTACGCAAATCGCTACGTCGGCCATGATGGTTTCAGGGCGAACGGTGGCGATAGTAACGAATTCGGATTGCGGATTTTCGATTGCAGATTGATTTTGACCCTTTACTACCTCATACTTGATATAGCAAAGTTTCTGCTGAATCTCTTTCATGATTACCTCCTCGTCAGAAAGGGAGGTTTTGGCCTGAGGGTCCCAGTTGACCATGCGCACGCCACGGTAAATGTAACCTTTGTTGTAGAGGTCAATAAAAACATCAATCACCGAATCGTAGTAATCGGGGTCCATGGTGAAGCTGGTACGGTCCCAGTCGCATGAAGCACCCAATTTCTTGAGCTGTTCGAGGATGATACCGCCGTATTTTTCTTTCCATTCCCAGGCATATTCCAAAAACTGCTCACGGGTGAGTTCATGTTTTTTGATGCCTCGTTCTTTGAGCATCGCCACCACTTTCGCCTCCGTAGCGATAGACGCATGGTCGGTGCCGGGCACCCAGCAGGCTTCTTTGCCTTCCATACGAGCTTTACGAGTCAGAATATCCTGAATGGTATTGTTGAGCATGTGTCCCATGTGCAACACACCCGTGACGTTTGGTGGCGGAATCACAATGGTAAACGGCTCTTTGTCAGGATTGGGTTTTGAAGCAAACAGCTTGTGTGAGAGCCAATAAGCACTCCATTTGTCTTCAATCTCTTGCGGCGAATAGGTTTTACTGAGCATTGGTTGAATGAATAAGCCCCGTGGCGACGGACGCCCTAACCCCCAATGGGGGAATTTATTATGCCCCCATTGGGGGTTAGGGGGCTAAATGTCTGCAAAGATAGGGAATTTGGGGAGGGAGAAAAAGGGGAGATTAAATGGTCGGACTATAAATGTAGAAAACTTGTTTCGATTTTCAGAGCCAGAGTCATTAGAAATGAGTCATAGATAATTTAACTATAAATGAACTTGAGACTGATTTGAGTAACCTATTAAATTGTCTTATTTTTGTTAAAGTCAACACAAGGAAAGCTATGGAAATCACCTCTTTCGACTCAATAGAAGAGTATAAATCTGAAGACATCAAATCTCTTAATCATTCAAGACTTATTAATCGTATTTGTATTGCATTAGATAAATACGATAATCAATATGACGTACTTCCTGAGTTGGAATTGGAATTAGAAGGTAAAAAAGTAAAACCGGACTTATCTATTTATGCGAATCTTCAATTTGATTGGTTGAACGACATCATCTTCTTTGATAAAGCCCCCTTAACCGTTATCGAAATCTTATCGCCAAAACAAGCGTTTACGGATTTGACAGATAAGGTTTACAAAATCTATTTGCCACAAGGTGTGCAGTCTGTCTGGATAGTACTACCGCCTATTAAGCACATCTATATTTTCACAAAAGACGAACAACTTACTTTTACACAAGGAGTACTAAAAGACCCTACTAATCACATTGAAACTCCTCTGGAAGAGGTTTTTAAATGATTTTTGTAAAAGTATTTTTGCTGAAAACAGATACCCTTTAGCCAAAGAATTAGTAAGAATAATGGATTCAAAGGTCGGTTCAAGATAAAAAGTTGAGGTGGGAGAAAAACAAAAAGCAAGGGTAGATGTAATACGCAACCCCTCGCTTTCTGTGATGAGAAACAGTAGCTTTTTACCTTATTTCATTTAAACACTCAAAAACCATCCTGTAAAAATCGGGGTGCGACTGCCACGTTTGCCCCGAAACGTACCTGCCGTCTCTAACGGCTTCGTGTTGGCCATCAAACTTACCACCACAAATTTCGACCTCAAAGCGAACGTTTTCGTAGCAAGTGAGATTCTTTCCATTCACCAAACCAGCCGCTACCAAAATCTGGATGCCATGGCAGATAGAGAAGATGTATTTCTCCAGTTTGTCAAAAGCTTTTACAATTTCGATGACATCGTTGTTATGGCGTAAAAATTCAGGCGCTCTGCCTCCCAAGAGCAAAACCGCCTGATAGTCAGACACATTGACTTCTGAGAATGTTATATCAGACCAAACACCATAGCCAGGTTTTTCGATGTAAGTATCCCAACCTTCCTCAAAGTCGTGCATGACTAAGTTCAATCGTTTTTTGGTTGGGGCAGCAATAATAGCCTGATAGCCAGCTTCTTCCAAGCGGTGTTTGGCGTAGAGGCATTCATAACTTTCGCCTGCGTCGCCAGTGATGATGAGTATTTTTTTCATTTGTTTTGAGGTTAAGCTAATGTGATTCTTTTTTAAGTTATACCGATGGGAAGGTCTGTCAGGGGACAACCCTATGAAACGCCTCCGTGGTCTGTGCGACCCAATCTGCCCCCGACAGACCACATCGCCACTATCCGTATCTTCATTGACACCATCCTATTTCCCCAAAATCATGAACTCTACCCGACGGTTTTTCTGGCGATTTTCGTCGGTATCGTTAGCCACCATCGGTTTGCTTTCGCCATAGCCTTTGGCTTGGAGGCGAGCAGGAGCTACTCCTTTCGACAACAGATAATTACGTACCGATTCGGCACGCTCTTGCGAGAGTTTGAGGTTGTTTTCGTCGGTACCTTTGTCGTCGGTATGGCCAGCGATTTCGAGGGTCATTTTAGGCGATTTGGTGAGCATTTCGACCAAACGATTCAACTCAGGATATGACTCCGCTTGGAGCGTCGCCTTGGCATATTCAAAGAAGATGTTGTTCAGCTGCACCACCGCACCTTTTTCGGCGGGTAATACCTCAATATCTCGCCCTGTGATTTCTAAGTACTTGCCCAGGTTAGTCAGGTCAATGTTCTGAGATTTAGGGGCATAGCCATCAATGAGAGCCGTGATGCCGTATTTTTTACCATAAGGCAACACAATCTTGTACTCGCCCGTGATGGGGTCAGGCGTGGCAATGCCTTCTTCGGTGCCTGTGGCCAAGTCTTCGTAAATGATTTTGGCGTTGACAGGCACTTTCTTGGTTTTAGAGTCAAATAACTTTCCACTCAACAACACCACGGGTGCCGAAGTTTTCTTGGTTTCGACTGGCTTTTCAATGGGTTTTGGTGGTGTAGTAGGCTGCGTAGTAGTAGGTTGAGGCTCTGCAATGGCTATGGTTGGTGCCGTAGTGATTGGCTCTTCTTGCTTGAGTTTGATTCTGACAATGTCGCCTTTGCCCTCGCCTTCTTTGCGAGTTACCAAGTAGGCATAATCGCCTGCCGCCGATACCGAATAGTAAGCATCAAAGCCTTCGCTATTGATGGGCGCTCCTAAGTTGACGGGCTTCGACCAGCGTTTCCAGCTTTTGTCGAGGCGTTTGGCCACGTAAATGTCATTGTTGCCGAGGCCGCCTTTGCGGTTACTCGAAAAATATAAACTCACGCCATCGGCAGCCAAAAAGGGTGTGGTTTCGGTGGCGTCCGAGGTGTTAATTTCTTCACCGAGGTTCATGGGCTCACTCCATTTGCCGTTTTTGTCCATTTGACTAATGTACAGGTCGTCCACTACGCCGTTTTTCTTTTCTGAAAAAGACATGATGAGCACCTTGCCGTCATTCGACAAAAAACCACAATCATAAAGCCCCTTGCTGAGTTTTTCGTAATTGGGAATTTCTAATTTTTTGGGCATTCCCCAGCCGTTGCCCTCTTTTTTGCAGATGGAAAAACCACGGGTTTCGTAGTTACCATTAACATAAGCCCCTTTGACGAGCATGGTGTTGCCATCGGGTGTGATGCTGTAAACTGTGTTGAATTCTTCTCGGTTTACGGTGGCAGGCATTCGGCGAGCTTCGGTAAATTGCCCACTCACCACTTCACTAAACCAAATATCATCGCCGCCCTTGGTATTTTGGGGGTGTTGTTCTCGTACAAAATAGAGTGTTTTGCCATCAGGGGCAATCACTGGGCAAATTTCGTTATAGGTAGAGTTAACGGCTTTGCCGAGGTTTTCGGGTTGTTGAGCAAAGGCCGAAGCAGAAAGTAGTATGCTAACAGTCAGTAGTTTAGCTGGGTTCATGAACGCTATATTTTATTGAATAACGCAACAAGGACTTGTATCGTGTGATTGTTGGAACAAAAATGGCTATTGGACGTATGCTGGGTTAGATTTTGGATTTGTCCACCCATTTATCCACACTGGCAGCCGATACTGCTTGCATTTTGTGGAAAAGCCCTTCAATCGTCTCGTCGGCAACGAACAAGGCTTGATTTTCTTCCTTCAAGAACCCCTCGCTTACCATTTGGTCAATCATTTGTAAGAGCGGATTGTAATAGCCCTTTACATTGAGTAGCCCGATGGGTTTTTGGTGCAGACGGAGTTGTTTCCAAGTCAGCATTTCAAACAGTTCGTCTAAGGTGCCGAATCCTCCCGGAAGCGTTACAACGGCGTCAGTTTGCTCAGCCATGAGCATTTTGCGCTCGTGCATGGTGTCGGTAACAAGCAGGTCGGTAAGACTATCGTGCGCTACTTCCCATTTTCGCAAAAAATCAGGAATAACACCTATGACCTCACCACCACTGGCCAAGGTGGCATCGGCTACTGTGCCCATGAGGCCTACATTACCACCCCCATAAATCAGCCGATGGCCGTTGGTACCTAAGTAAGTACCCAGCGCCTCGGCAGTGGACCGATACACAGGGTCATGCCCTGAACTAGAGCCGCAAAAAACACAAATATTTTGCATGATGTTGTGAGTAGAATAAGCCAATTGGCGGCTTGGTGGACAAAACTACAAAGAATTGCAGAAAACTCCGTTGATGCCTTTGTAAGTATTGACAGGTCAGGGTGTTTTGCCTATTTCTTGAAAAATAACGTTCTTCGATACGATTTTAATAAACCTCAACCTATTATGCTCTTCCGGTGTTGCTGCTTGGGTGTGTTGCTCTGTGGAATACGCTTGACTTATGGGCAATCGCTCCAAAAAGAAAATATTTTCAGCCCTCAGGCTCAACACGTACATGGCTCTTCGGTGGTGGAGCTGCCCAATGGCGATTTGCTCACGGTTTGGTTTCAAGGGTCGGGAGAGCGTCAAGCCGACGATGTAGCCATCATGGGAGCTCGTCTCAAAAAAGGCAAAACCCAATGGTCAGCCCCCTTTGTGATGGCCGATGTCCCCGACTTTCCTGACATTAACCCCGTAGTGTTTTTAGACCAACAAAAACAGCTATGGTTGGTGTGGTACACGGTCTTGGCGTATCAATGGGAAACCTCGCTGCTCAAGTACCGAGTCAGTACGAATTACTTGAAAGACGGCCCTCCCGAATGGAAATGGCAGGAGGTGCTGCCCGTTAGGTTGGGGCAGAACACAAACCGAGGGATTCAGACCTCCGATTCGTTTGTTAGCAGTGTTCGGCAAAAAATGCAGACACAAGAAGCTTTTTTTAAGCAATCTCCCTCATTCCGGCAAAGCCCTAAGCCTGACTCTTTGCTCCAACGCTGGGAGGCTGAACAACACGAACGCTTAGACTTGGCCCAAGGAAAAACCTTTATGCGAAGCGGAATAGAGATTCAGCCCGATGGCAAAGAGGTCAAAAAATCAATGGGTTATCCATTATTCAGCCGAATTGGCTGGCAAACTCGCAACAAACCCCTTTTTATGGGCAATCGGATGCTGCTGCCGCTTTATTCAGATGGCTTTGATTTTTCGCTGATTGCCATCACCGACGACGGCGGCCAACATTGGCAGTTTAGCGAACCTCTTGTAGGATTGGCCAATATTCAACCCAGTTTGGTCTTGACAAAAGACCAGAAAATTGTAGCTTATATGCGTGACAACGGCCCACCGCCGTATCGGTTGATGCTCAGCACGTCGGCAGATAAGGGGTTGACTTGGAGCGATGTAGTAGATAGCGACATCCCTAACCCAGGCGCTGGCGCCGATTTGGTAGCGTTGCAAAACGGGCACTGGGTTCTGGCTGACAATGACACCGAATCGGGTCGCCACCGACTGGCGATTTTGTTGTCGGAAGACGAAGGGAAAACCTGGCCCTACAAACAGTATTTGGAGTGGACAGAGGTGGAGTCGTCAGGTTTGCGGGCACATTATCCAGCCATTATTCAGTTGGCAGATGGCCGTATTCATGTTACGTACACCTTCCAAGCGCCTCAAAACGAGGGCTCTCTCAAAACCATTCGTCATGCTAGTTTTGACGAAACTTGGATTAAAACAACCAAGAAACCTTAGCGTTTTCGTCTTTCCAAATCGTGGCAACGTCTCAGATTTGAGTAAATTTTTCGGCTTATGACGCCGAAATGGTATCATTGTATGTTGTTGCAAAACACCAACTAAACAAACAACTACGATTGGTGAGAAAATGGCTTTGGCTATGGTGTATGCTTCTGGTTTGGCAAGTACAAGCTCAAAACGGAAGTATCATAGGACAGGTTCTTTATCAAAAAGAAGACTCTGTGCTCAGGGTATCGTATGCCAACCTGTTGCTCCAACGCCCCAACGGTAGCCGAGTGAGCGGTACTATTGCCGATGAGCAAGGGAAATTTGAGTTTCACAACGTGCCTGCGGGTACGTTTGGCTTGGTGGTACAAGCAGTTGGTTTTGAGAAACTGACCCTTGCCAACGTAACGATTTCTGCCGAAAAGCCAACGCTGACACTAAATGAGATAACCCTTCGGGAGTCAAGTACGCAGCTCAAGGAGGTGACAATTGTTGGGCAAAAAGAGGAGGTAGAGTACGATGTGGACAGGAAAATCTTCAACGTGGGCGATAACCCTGCTTATGCTGGAGGCTCGGCTGTAGAAGTGTTGCAAAACATTCCGTCTATGACAGTAGATATAGATGGTACCATTTCGATGCGAGGGAATAATAAAATCACGGTGCTGATAGATGGCAAACCTGCTGGCTTGGCGGGAAGCAGCCGACAGGCCATTTTGGAGCAGATTCCGGCCAATATGATTGAAAAAATAGAGGTCATCAGCAATCCTTCGTCTCGCTACGATGCCGACGGGTCGGGCGGGGTTATCAATATTATTACCAAGAAAAATAAATACGTTGGTTATAACGGAACCGTGAGTGCTAATGTCGGAACAGGCGAAAAGTACAACATGACTGGCAACCTCAACTTTCGGAACAAAAATTGGAATTTTTTCGGAAGTACCGATTGGCGGAATCAACGATTTGGACAGATACAGACGATAGAACGCTTGTCTAATAGTACCGACCGAACGGGAAAAGTGACTCAATATCAGTTACTTCAGCAAAGTGATGGATTTGGCCGAACCGAAAACACGACCTCTCGTATAGGTACTGACTGGTTTATGTCGCCCAAGCAAACGATGTCGTTTTCGCTGACGTTTCGGGACCAACAACCCACCAACCTCGACCAACGTTCGAGCCGAACGCTCAACCTAACGTTGCCCGACACACCACCTCGGCTTTTTACCCGCACTGCCAATCGCCTCAACCAAGCACTTGGAAAAGATTGGGTAATTGGCTACCAGCACACCTACGATAACCCCAAGAAAAAATGGACGATAGACGCCGTCTTTACGACCAATACAGGGCATGATGGGTACGATTTTGTTCAGCGAGATTACCTCAACACCTTTGATACCCCAAGTACCGCTAACCCTCGACTGGAACAAAGCCTTAATATTGACCAGAATTATGCACTGACTTTGCAAACCGATGTGGATAATTCGCTGGGAAAGAAGAAAAAGGGCAAAATAGAGTACGGCGCCAAGGCGACTATTCGACAAAACGACACGGATTATTCGTTTTTGACATATAATTACACCACGGCTCAGTACCTTCGGAACGAAAAACGGAGCAATCACTTCATTTATGACGAACACGTTTATGCGGGTTATCTGAGCATGGCGCACCCGTTCAAAAAATGGAGCGTCCAAGCGGGAATACGTACCGAACTCACGCAAATTGGCATTAACCAACAAACCCAACAGATTCGGAAAGATACCAGTTACCTGACGCTTTTTCCAAGCCTGTTTGTATCCAGACCGTTGGGCAAAGGGCATCGGGTTCAGCTGAGCGTTTCTCGGCGTATTAACCGCCCGGCCTACACGGCACTCAATCCTTTTGTGAACTATTCGGACTCGTTGAACTTACAAACGGGCAATCCTTACCTCAAGCCTGAACTGGTCAACGCCTACGAAGCAGGGTACAACTACCTCCATAAAAAAGGTTTCTCGATTAATGGAACTTTGTTTTACAGACAAACCGTCAATTCGGTGGTGCGAACCCGCCAACTGTTGGTTGACAACATTACGATTTCGAACTGGCAGAATTTAGGCAGTAATAATTCGTACGGCCTGGAATTGGTGGTGGTACAACCGCTCACCAAATGGTGGAAAATCAACGGAAACTGGTCGTTTTTTAAAGTAGATTTGGTAAGTCAAAACCAAGAAGGGGCGTTTATCAGAAGCCGTAATAGCTGGACAGCCCGACTGAATTCGCAGATGCAGTTTGGAAAAAAGGCAGGGCTACAGTTGTCGGGCAATTACCGCTCGCCTATCGTAACGGTACAAGGCTCGGTAGAGGCGGTGTATTCGGTAGATATGGGGTTTCGCCTCACGGTGTTGAACAACAAAGGAACCATCAACTTACGAGTAACCGACGTATTTAATACTCAGAAAACCACCTCGTTGACCGAAGGGTTAGGTTTTACCTCACATGCGTACACCGACCGAGAGACTAGAGTATTGTATCTGATTGTATCGTATCGTTTCAACAAAAAACTCGAAACCCGAGCCGAACGTCGTGAGCGCAAGCGTGTGAACGAAGAACGGGCTGGAGAGAATTAATGAAGGGGCAACTGCGTTTGTCTGAGACGTAAACACAATTTATGATTGCAAAAAGGCAGGTATCGGCCAAGATTTGTCGCAAACCCATGAGGTTTCAAAAACCTCACGGGTTGAATAGACCTCGCTCTCCCTTAGTCGGTGTCCTCACCGACTTATGCTGGCGCCAGCTATTTTCGTAAATAACTAGGAAGCAAGTGTTTGTAAAAATTCATCTTTTGGAGAAACGTTGTGTCTAAAAAATCAAACCGATGCGTTTTTTAAGGTTTCGGTGATTTACCTATTCAGAAACCTGCTACCTTTGGCTTATCACCCACTTAACTACGATGCTAACCCCAAAAGAAATTGAGTTTTTGGATGTCAACGGTTACCTGAATTTGGGACAACTGCTCAGTCCCGAACAAGTGAACCAAGTCAACAACCGCTTGGCCGAACTGATGCAAGAAGAAGGCGACAATGCCGGAGCCGAATTAGTAGCCTCGAAGTACATCCGTCATCCAAAAGAAGAAGGTGCCGACCGCTTGGCCGATTTGGTGAATAAAGGACCCGTTTTTGATATTTTTTATACCCATCCACGAGTATTAGCAGGTATCGAGGCCGTTTTGGGGTCATCTTACAAATTATCATCACTGAACTATCGGGCTGCAAAACCTGGAAAGGGTCATCAAAAACTCCATGTAGATTGGCGTAATGCCGTGGTGAGCAACACCTTCAAAGTATGCAATAGCATCTGGCTTCTAGACGATTTTACCGAACAAAATGGCTCCACTCGTATAGTGCCCAAAACGCACAGATTGAGCACCTTACCCGACGAAGCCATGCCCGACCCTAACGACAAACACCCCGATGAGATTCGTATCATTGCCCCGGCTGGTTCGGTGTTTATTTTCAACTCACATGTGTGGCATGGCGGCACCACCAATTACACCAACCACGACCGCCGTAGCATCCACAGTTATTTTTGTACCAGAGACCAACCGCAACAGATAGACCAAAAGCAATACATTACCCCAGAAACCTTGCAGCGAATTGGCGAACAGGGAAAGTATATTTTAGATGTCTAAATGTACGCTAATGTGGTGATTAGAAATTAGTAATGTTGTGCTTGGGTCTTGTCCTATTATAAAATGGAAAGCACTGAAGGCTTCACCCTTCATTGATTCATACACCCTTGCTGTCACAAACTTTTACAAACTCAACATATGCTTTGAGTGCCTCAAGGTCTCGCTACGTGGAACGGAATTAAGTACTCCTGATTTTCATTTGGATAAAAAGACAACTCAACACACAACCTCAAGTACAAAAAAATTGCTGCTCCTAAAACGTCAATTCCCAAAATTGATGCTTATTTTGTGCCTGTATTCACAACATCTTTTGCGATTTATCAGCTAACTAATGACTTGAGGCATCACAAGAAATGTGAATTAGACGTTCAAATTATAGAACAAGTAGCATAAATCTCGATTTACCAATCATGTACGACATCCTCTTATTACTCCATTCTTACCTCCGCTGGGCAGTGGTGGTGTTAGCCGTTTGGGCTATTGTAAAGGGCCTTTTAGGCACACTCAACAAAACCGAATTCACCGATGCCGACCGCAAAACGGGTCTGTTTTTCATGATCTCGTGCGATGTCCAGCTGTTACTGGGGCTAATTCTTTATGCAGGCGTAAGCCCACTCATGCAAACGGCTTTTGCTGATTTCGGGGCAGCTATGAAAGACAGCTCGCTGCGTTACTTTGCCGTAGAGCACATTTTCGTCATGATTATTGCTTTGGCCTTGGTACACGTTGGCTATGCCAAAACCAAAAGAGCCGTTGGTACCATTGCAGCCAATCGCACGGCTCTGATTTTCTACGGAATTGCCTTTTTGCTCATGATGAGCCGCATTCCATGGACGGATAGGCCGTTGTTTAGATAGAATTAATGATGTTAGCGTTGTAGTTATGAAGTATAACTACAACGCTATTTTTATTAATAATCATTTCTGTAAAATAACTTATTCTTCCAGATGAGGAATTTTGAGAATAATACCCTCAGCCTTTTTAGGCTTCTTGCTATTTCAATACTTTTAATGCTTTGCTATTTAATTTTTACCTCTTTTCATACAAATAAAACAGACTTAACTATCGATCCTATAAATTCTTTAGCTCAAATTATTAGTATCATAATTTCTTCTCTTAACTTGATTATATTTTTAAAACTCACTGTAAAAATTAATCAATATACTATTGATAAAGATCGGCCTGTATTAATTTTTGAGCTCGACAAGGTGGAGGGACAGCATGGTTACAGATGGTTTATAAAAAATGTAGGTTCAGGTCCAGCTCTAAATATTCTTGTAGGATATTCTCAAACTCTTTCTATTGATGTAGAACAGTATGTGAAACTTTACTCCTTATCAAGTAATAGTAGAGTAGAAGTGTCGTTCAATGCGCCAGCATATTTTCTAGCATACTATAAAGATATTTTTCAAGATACTTATCAATCTAAGTGTGAGAATGACACTACAAACTTTGAAAAGTTAAATTCTAACGAGAAATATGAAGATGCTTTTCTTAAATCCATACGTCTTCCAGATTTACCTCCTATTTCAAAGCCATATTTAACCACTTCGACAACGACTAGACAGCCTGGATTTAACGATAATGTTTGAATCCTTTTCCATCCAACATTCTACTCTCTCCGCTACGGATTTTTTGTTGGATTCTGTTTGAAATGATTAGGCATTGAACTAAGTTGCCACCTACTAAGTTTTTAGTTGTAAAATAACTTACTCATGCGCCATTTTATTCTGACAGCGTGCTTCTTATGTGTTTTGCAATGGACAGCCCTTGCTCAATACAGTATCGAAGGGCGGATTGTGTCGCAAGACGGACGTGCACCTTTGCCCTTCGCCAATGTGTTTTTGAGCAATACCACCCGAGGCGTGCAAGCCGACGATAAGGGCAAATTCCAACTCAACAACCTCTCGGCGGGTGTGTATGAGCTGGTAGCTTCGTACTTGGGTCACGAAACCTTCACCATCCGAATCCGTCCCGATACCCTCCACAAAGCCCTATTGATTATGCTCACCCCCAAGGCTAATGAGCTACAAGAAGTCAAAATCAAACGTCTTCGGAATGGATATGAGTTATATTTTCCGCTTTTTAAAGAGTTGTTCATCGGCCAAACGGGCTTTTCAAACGACTGTAAGCTCAAAAATCCCAAAGCCCTTTGGTTTAGCGAAAGTGATGATAAACTAACCCTAAGTGTTAATGCAGATGACGTACTCGTCATCGAAAACAAAGCACTGGGTTACGTAATTAAGTACCAGTTAGAAGACTTTACCTATAACTTCAAGAGTCATTATTTATCGGTGTTGGGCTATCCATTTTTTGAGGAAATGAGCACCAAAAGCGAAAAGCAATACAAACGCTGGGCCGAAAACCGCCGCAAGGCATACCTCGGCTCCATGCAACATTTTATGAAGTGCCTTCTTCACGACAGCACGCACCAAGCTGGTTATACGATGTATAAGCTGATTCGACAGCCTAAAAAAATGATGATGTTAGATAAAATCCCTCCCAAAAAAGACAGTCTAGGTAGAATAATAACCGTAGGTGACCCTCAAAAAGTCTGGATGGATAGCACCGATTTGGCCCTACGAACCGACTCTACCCTACGGAAAGTACCTGCTTCGCCTTTCTCAAACTATGTGCAATATTTGGTCAAGAACCCGTTGGTTCCGTCAAGCTTATTCAAGCAAGAGGGCGCTCAGGCTCAGCTTACGTTCAAAGACTATCTGTATGTAGTGTATCAAAAAGAAGACGAAGAGCCGCAATTTTTGGAGCGAAACCTAGGTAAATTGCCTCAAGTTTCGATTGCTTTTTTAATAGAATCGTTTGCTATTATTGAAGCTAACGGTTACCTCCAAGACCCACTGGCCCTCTTGGTAGAAGGCCGCTGGGGCCGAGAAAAAATGGGCGAACTCTTACCGATTGATTATAAGCCATAACTCAAAAATCGCTACTAGTACAAGTGTCCTCGCTTGTACACGGGCGACAGCAAGGCTTTGGTTCAACTTGAATCCCCTTTCTAGGCAGCATTTTAGAGGCTTAAGCTTCTGCCTAACCTATATTGTTCAACCCGAATCGTAGCTTTGTAAAGTGCTATAAATGAGGCAAATCAATCCTTTCCCCCTCTCTCATAGCCATCTGTAATACGCTCGAAGGCCTGTATAATTTGGTATTTGTAGGGATTATCTCGGCGAAAGATGATTGAAACGGGTACTATTTCGCCGTCTTCACTTATCAACACAGCATCAGACTTAAAGTAGGCTTCATTTCTAAAAGACAGAAACCAACTCGAAAATTTGCGTTGCCTTGCCAATTGTTTAGAATCAGACGAGTCACAGATATAAACAGTTATCGTTTTGTCAAAACGTTGATAAAAATCGTCAAATATCGTTGCTATGGTAAAAGCTATTCCTTTGTCTAAGGGTGGCGTATGATTGGTAGGGTTTGAATAGACTGCAATGATAAATTCATAAATATAGCTTGCATAAATTTCTTCTGAGTCAAATAGGTAAGGAAAGGGTTTTAATTTAACTTCGTAAGCTATATCGTGTTGAGTAACAAAAAAGTAGATGTTGTTTTCTCCACCCAAGAAATAGAACTCATAGCTATCTGGGTTTTCCATTGGAAAGCGATTGTTTTTGACGCAACACCTTAACAACTTCCTGATAAACAGGGTTTTGTATATCATTTTGAAGTTCTTCTTTCGCTGTTTTTTTCCTTTCCAGCAACTGTTTTGCTAATGCCTGACGGTTACGTTTACGTTCTTCGTCAGTCAATGTTTTTTGAAGAGTGGCCATGATGATAATTGTATTTGAGTTATTCAAAAGTAATCAAGTAAAATAAAAAAAGCAAACCGCCTCCTAAGGCTTCCAATCCCAAGAATTCCCTCCTGCTTGAATCATTTACTCCCCTCCTCTGTTTTGCCCATAGAACTTTAACGAACTTTTCATGCAAACCATTCAAGTTGATGTTGTATCAGACATTGTGTGTCCGTGGTGTTACATTGGTAAGCGTCGGTTAGAAAGCGCCTTAGCGCAATTAAATAATCGTTTTCCTATTGAGATTACCTACCATCCTTTCCAGTTAGACCCCAGCGTACCACCGCAAGGGAAAGACTTCGTATCGTACATGCATGGCCGCTACGGCTCGCAAATCGAGGGGATGTTTAGTCGTGTGGAGCAAGTGGGGCAGCAAGAAGGCTTAGATTTTGATTTTTTGAGTATTCCGAAGGCCATCAACACCTTGCCCTTGCACCAGATGTTGCGAGTAGCACATCAAGAAGGTATCCAGGCAGAAGTCAAGGAAGCCTTGATGAATGCGTATTTTGTGGACCGACTTGACTTGAGTAACCCCAACAACGTTGCCATGTTGATGGAGCCGTTTGGATGGAGTACTACCAAAACACTTGATTTGCTACGCTCAGCAGACGGGCTTCAAGAGGTTCAAGACGAAATTCGTTACTATCAACAGATGGGTGTAACGGGCGTGCCATTTTTTATTCTGAACAACAAATACGGCATTTCGGGTGCTCAGCCTGCCGAAGTCCTCAAAGACGCCATTGAGCAAGTAGCTCAAGAGTTGGGCATTGAACCCCTTACCACCGAAGATGGCTTTTGCGATGTAACAACGGGGGAATGTTAGGTTTTTCTTTTAGAATGGGTTTTAAGCCATTTGGCTTTCAAACCCATCATTTATATTGACGTTAAGGTGCTATCTTCTGATTAGTTTCAAAATCATACAACGAAAGCCGACGAAGACGGTAATAGGCCAACCAGTAACTTTGTAAAGCTTGCATGTAGCTAACCAAGGCCTGGTCTTTTTCGTTTTGGGCAATGATTAGGTTGGTAATATCAATTTTACCAATCAAATAGCGGTTTTTAGAAACTTCGTAGCGTTTTCGGGCAATGGTATCGGCCTTGGCAGAAATCTGCAAGCTGGCTTTTTGTTGCTTGAGCTCCAATACAGCATTATACACCTCGATTTCGAGGGCGTTTTTACCATAATTGATTTGCTGCTGGGTAGCTTCTAAGTCATTTTTGGCTGCTTCGTAATTGGCTTTGTTACGTCCTGCATTGGCGATAGGAATCGTAAAGCCTAAAAAGGCGGCTTGCGACCCTTGAAGGTTTCGGAAGGCATCGCCCAAGTTGGGAGCCGTTTGGTTGAAACCCACGCTCACGTTGAGGTCGGCACTGAAGCGGCGGCTGATTTGTGCAGAGCGCAAGTTCATCTGTGCTCGGTTTTCGGCCAGTTCAAAGCCTTTAAAATCGCTTCGGTTGGTGTGGGCTTCTTGAATGGCCTTCATGGGGTCTGGGTCAATGTTGGGAGCCGCCAAAGGAGCCACAATAGCAACTGAACTACCTTCTTGTAGGCCAATCAGGTTACGAAGTTGTTTTTCGTTGACACTTACTCGTAACTTGTTCTGTTCTACGCTGTTTCGGGCATTCATCAAGCCTAATTCTACTTGGAGTAATTCGTTTTCGGCGATTTTACCTAGGCCAAATCGTCCTTTCGAGATGGTATAGATGGTATCATTGATCGAGAGGTTGTACTCTGCATTTCGAAGTTGCAGATGCGAAATGTACAGGTCGAAATACTTTTGGGTGACTTGTAACGAAAGGTCTTCTAACTGTTCCAACTGTTGTTGGTTAGCTTGAGCGTATTGGATTTGTTGCTGCTGCCAGTTCCACTTAATCTGGTTGATTTTGAACAGAGGTTGCTGATAGGTAAGCATCAATGGAGAGGAGGCCCAAAACGAGCTCGGGTTATTACCAAAAATATCAATCCGCTCAAGACCACTCGACAGCCTTAGGCTGCCGCCTGTCGCTAGAATAGATTGCTGAAGGCTCAAGGTTGTCTCTGAAAACGCCCGACTATAGTTCTGAAACAACAAACTCCCATCGGGTTGTGTGATGCTTCCAATCTGGCGGAAGTACCCAGGCACGGTACCCCCAAGACTAAGTTGGGGCATTAGTGAAGCCTTATTGGCCTTGTACCGCCAGGCATCCCCTTGATAGCTGGCCCTGATTTGCTTGGCAATAGGGCTATTTTGTTTAGCCAACTCTACGGCATCTTGCAAAGTAAGCGATTGTGCCTTCACTTGTTGATAGGCAAATAAGACAAGAAATAGGAAATACTTTTTCATGGGTGTATGGTTACTTTTTTGTTTTCTTGAATAGGCTTTTGCTTATTGTCACTCTTACGTAATGGTTGGTATGTGGCAAAAGATGGAAGAAAAAGGAGTTCCTTTTTTCTTTTATTATTCATAGCGTGGAATCAACCCATACTTTTTTGGGGTGTTGGATTCATGTGCGTGCTTTCTTGAAAACTTAAAATCCAGTTTTCGATCGCCCTTTGAACATTTGGGAGGTCTTTCATTACTTCCTGATCTGTGAATCGAAGTACAGCATAGCCTAATGCTGAAAGTGTTTTATCTTTTTCTTCATCTTTTAGGATTACAGTTGGATCTTGATGTGTTACACCATCTAATTCAATAATGAGTTTCAATTCTTTACACATAAAATCAGCAATAAATCGGTCAATAGGTCTTTGTCTAAGAAATTGATAGCCAAGCATTTGTTTGTTTCTAAGCAATTCACACCATAATCTAACTTCTGATTTGGTGCTATGATTGCGTAATTGACGAGCAAATGGCTTCAGTGCTTTATTGTAGTGATTATTACTGATTTTCATGGTTGGTTATTTTAGAATTACTCTTTTCATCCCTCTGCCTTGGCGCTGGCCTTTGCGCCCCCCTTCCCTCTGCTTTACCTGCTGCACAAGGGGGACTGGGTAGTTGCCCTTTACTCATGTCTCAAACTTTCAATGGGATTTTGCTCAGAGGCTCGTTTGGCAGGAAAAATTCCAAATACGAGCCCTACGGTAATGGCTACAAAAAAGGAAATTGCCACCGAGAAAGGGGAAATAATCGTCTGAATATCAGCAACTGTTTCGATGAAGTAACTTATAGCAACACCTAAGACAATACCTAAAATGCCCCCCGAAAAACTGATGGCGATGGCCTCTGACACAAACTGGAGGATGATGTCACGTTTGTGCGCTCCCAACGCCAAACGAAGGCCGATTTCTTTGATACGCTCTAACACCGATGCTAGCATAATATTCATGATACCGATACCTCCTACCAAGAGCGAAATAGACGCAATCACACCCAGTACAATGTTGAACAGACGCTTGGTGCGTTGTTCTTGTTTGAGCAAGAGTTCGGGTACAACTATTTCATAATCATCTACTTCGTTATGCCGCCGCCGAAGCATTTTTTCAATCAAGTCGAGTGTCGGGGTAATCAGAGTACTTTCTTTGACATTGATGACCAAACGGTCTAACTGATTGTAGTTGGGTTTGGGTTTTTCGCCATTGTTGTTGCCCTCGGCCTCTTGTTGAGCTGCCATGCGCATGTCTCGAATGGTGATGTTTGCTCGGTTTTTGTAGCGTAGCAAAAACGTACGAACAGGTAAGTAGATTTCGGTGTTAAGGTTGCGGATAGACAGTTTCTTGACAGCACTTTCCGAAACTTCTCTACCCTCCAGCACGCCTACCACCGTGAGCCAGTTATTACCGCATTTGATGGTTTGTCCAATAGGGTTAACGCTTGGAAAGAATTTTGCCTTGACATTTTTACCAATGATACACACAGGCTCTGCATTGTCTAATTGACTGGTGGTAAAGTATTTACCTTCAACGATTTTTACTCCAGCTACCTCAAAATAGTGATTGTTGACGCCAATGATACGACCGTTGTTGCGGATACCTGCTCGCACCAGTACCGTTTCCATCTCAATCTCAGGACTCACAAAGGCTACCGAAGAAATCGAGGTTTGGATATTTTCGGCATCGGCCAAGGTAAGCCCGGGCGAAAACCGCTTTTTCTCCTCCTTGCCAGCAGGTGGCTTCTGTTCTTGTTGTGCATTTTCGGTGGTTTCGAGGCGAGGTTTGATAACGATATTATTGACCCCCACCTGCTTGATTTGTTCGAGGATTTCTCGCTCTGCACCTGCCCCAATCGCCAGCATGGCTATTACGGCAGCAACGCCAAAAATGATTCCGAGCGAGGTTAAAAATGCCCGAAACTTATTGATATTGAGGGCTTCTACTCCAATTTTGAAGTTTAGTAAGAAGCGTTCGTAAGAAATTTTCATAGAAAATAAGGCGGTGTAATCTTGTCAAAAGATGGACGAATACGACCATTGTTTTAGCCAATAATAATCATATCGCCACCGCCAGATTCGCCCGAGCGGTTAGCAGGTTTGAGCGTGTCTTTGCGCATTTTTAGTTGCTGCTCAAATTCCTTATCAATGGTCGGAAGTGGTTTTTTGACATTGCTGGGTGCTTTGAGCAGTTTGGTGCCTGTGGTGTCTGCTGGCACGTTCAGAAAGACCTCGTCAGTAGGAGTAAGACCACTGTAAATGAGGGCGTCTGAGTCGTTGACGTCAGCTATCTTAATTTCTTGTTTCACCACCCCACTTCCCTCTTTTTTATACACAAAACTTACGTTTTTGCTATTGTTGATGGCTTCGAGCGGAATGCTCAACACATCGTTGTAGATGGCCGTCACGATTTTACAACTGGTAGTCATTGAGGGGCGCAGGCTGGCATCTTTGGTGAGTACGTCCACTACTACTTCAAATACCTTGGCGTCAGAGTTGGGGCGCTGCTCGCCTACGTTAGCTACCTGCCCTATCACTCCTTTTAGCTTTTTGGTGGGGTCGGCGTCGAGACCAATATCCACGGGTTGGCCTACTTTAATTTTCCGAATATCTACCTCGTTAATGTAGGTAATCACCTGCATTTCACTCAAATCAGGCAGAATCGCCACCGTGGGGTTCCACGGACGCACTTCGGAGCCGACTACTTTTTTGCGTCCGTTCCATTCTTTGTCATAAATCACCATCCCTGACTTGGGTGCCGTGATGTTCATTTTTTGCATCAACGACGTCAGTTTGTTCAATGAATTTTGGGCTTTTTGCAAATCGGAGTTGATAATCTGGCACTTGGTGGCGCCTTGCGCTACTTTGGTCTTGTAATTTTCTTTTTTCTGAACGTAGGTGCGCTCGGCCTTCTCGTAGTCCAGTTGCTTCATGCGCTGTACGGCGGGCGCTTCATAGACAGACTGTTCTTTTTCGAGCTTGCTTTGCTCCATCTGAAACTTCAAGTTGGCGAGCTCGTCACGAGCATCCCGAAGCGTCAGGGCCGTATCTAATTTCGCTTGGTTGAGTTCAGCGTTTTTTTTCTGAAGTTCCAATTGCGCCTCCGAGACCTTGGTCATCACGGGCGACTGGTCTAGCGAAGCCACAAAATCGCCGGGTTTGACGACGGTTCCTTCGGCTACTAAGTTTTGGATTTTAGTGCCGTTCCAGAGATTAGCCTCTTCCATTTCGGCACCGGGGCCTTGGATTTTGGTTTCGTTGCGAGCTCGTAGTTCGCCCGTACTGTTCACAATGATTTCAAACCGACCTTTTTTGACGGTAGCCGTAAGCTTTACATTGTCAGTGGTTTTGCCTTTTGTAAAATACCAAGTGGCTAAGGATAATACAATAACAGCGGCAGCGATGCCCCCTAGTAAACGTCTTTTTTTCATGACTTGCTTGTAAAAATTCAGTGGTGAAAGTAGATGCGATTGATTAGGTGGAACGGAAAATATGCGCTGGCAAAGTAAAACTAAAAAATTAGTTAAAAAAATATTTTTACACTTTTTAACACCTTTTTACACAAACGAAACCATTTGATAAATTCTTGTAGTAAACTTGAAAAATTGAGAAGAATAGAATTATTTTTGTCCAAAAAAATCAATAGATAGTACAATGAATAAGTGCATTTTCCTAGATCGTGATGGAGTTTTGAACAAAGAAGTGGGCGACTATGTCTATCGAATCGAAGATTTGATTGTACCCGACGGCACAGCCGAAGCCCTCCGTCAGCTCAAAGACGCTGGTTATCTGCTGATTGTGATTACGAATCAGGCCGGCATTGCCAAAGGGTTGTACACTCGTGACGACGTGCGCAAATGTCACGAATACATTCAGCAGCAAGTAGGTCATGTATTAGACGACATCTACTTCTGCCCACATCATCCTACTTACACAACGGCCTCGCTGTTGCGCAAGCCGGATTCGCTGATGTTAGAAAAGGCCATGTCCAAATACCAGATTGACAAAACTACCTCGTGGATGATTGGCGACGCCTTGCGAGATGTGCAAGCGGGTAAAAAAGCAGGCGTTCGGACGATTCACCTTACGGATGCTCCACTACAATCAACAGGCGATTTCGCTCTAACCACTTTGCTCGAAGCAGCCAAGTTGGTCTTAACGTCAAATTAAGCGTACGTAGCTGCCAGAAACTAAAAAAGCTTGTACTTTTATGAGTACAAGCTCCCTATAATCAATACACTAATAACTACCGTCGGCGTTTTCGTTCCGAAGTGAATTTACGAGATTTATTCTCATCGCCTCTACGAGATGAACTACTTTTCCCTTTTTTGAATGGAATAGAGCGCCCCGAGGGGTTTTTCATGGCCACGAGCCACAAATCCATGCTACGACGAGCCAGATTGGTTTCTTTGACCTTGACTTCTACGGCGTCGCCAAATGTAATCACTCGCCCTGACCGTTGGCCCACAATGCGCAGGTTATCTTTATCGTATTCGTAATAGTCGTCGGTGAGGTCGGCCATCCTGACCAAGCCTTCACTTGCCGTCTCGGTGATTTCTACGAAAAATCCAAATTCGGTTACACCCGACACGATGCCGTCGAATACTCGGTTCGGGGTCATGCCGCTCATGTACTCCACTTGCTTGTATTTGATAGAGGCTCGCTCTGCTTCGGCAGCCAAGCGCTCGGTCATAGACGACTGCTTGCATTGAACCTCCACAGGATTGGCATCTACCGATTTGCCCCCGTTGAGGTAATGTTGCAGTAAGCGGTGCGCCATCATATCGGGGTAGCGGCGAATCGGCGACGTGAAGTGCGAATAATGCTCAAATGCCAAGCCAAAGTGACCGATGGCTTCGGTAGAATAACGAGCTTTGGCCATCGCACGAATCGCTAAACTTTCGAGGATGTTTTGTTCGGGCCGTCCTTCGATATTAGTCATTAACTGATTGAGCGTAGTCGAAACGTTACTTTCGTTGAGTTGAAGCTGATGCCCAAACCGCTTGGCAAAGTTGACAAACGAGGTCAGTTTCTCGAAATTAGGCGCTTCGTGAACTCGATACACCATCGTGTTTTTCTCCTCGGTTTTTGACAAAAAATAGACGTATTCAGCTACCTTTTTATTGGCCAACAGCATAAACTCCTCAATGAGTTTATGAGCATCTTTTCTGATTTTTTGATAAATACCCAAGGGTTTACCGTTTTCGTCTAAGTTGAATTTCACCTCAACCGTCTCAAAATTAATGGCTCCGTGCTTGAACCGTTCGTCTCGGAGTTTTTTGGCTAAATCATTGAGAATAAGAAGGTTTTCGGTGTATCCTTTCTCTTGCCCTTCGGCCCGAAGCACTTGGATTTGTTCAGTTTCCTCTTCGGAGGGTTGATTACTTTCCAGCAAAATTTGGGCTTCTTCGTAACTAAAGCGACGGTCTGAATGGATGATGGTACGGCCAAACCATTGTTTTTTGAGTTGGGCATTGGGCGTAAGTTCAAACACTGCCGAAAACGTCAACTTGTCTTCGTGCGGACGCAACGAACACAGGTTGTTTGATAGTTTTTCGGGCAACATCGGTACTGTTCTGTCCACCAAATAGACCGAAGTCCCTCGGCGATAGGCTTCTTTTTCGAGTTCGGTGTTAAGCTGTACGTAGTGGGTCACGTCGGCAATGTGCACGCCTATTTCGTAGTTGCCGTTGGGCAATTTTTTGAGCGAAAGGGCATCGTCAAAGTCTTTGGCATCGGCGGGGTCAATGGTAAAGGTTTGTATTTCCCGAAAGTCCTTCCGGCGCTTGATTTCGTCATCGCTAATCTGCTCTGAAATCGCTTCAGCTTCATTTTCTACTTCTGCCGGAAAACGGTTGGGAAGGCCAAATTCGGCCAAAATGGCGTGCATTTCGGTATCATGCTCGCCTGCTTTACCCAGTACCTCTTTAACTACTCCGGCGGGTTTTTCGCCCCAAGCCGTCACGGTTATAATTACCTTGTCACCGGTTTTGGCACCGTTGAGGTCGTCTTTGGCAATATAAAAATCTTGGTAAAGGCGGCGGCTGTCGGGCATCACAAATGCAAACCGAGGCGACATCTCTAGCGTTCCGACCACCTCGGTACGCTTGCGCTCAACGATTTCCAGTACCTCCCCCTCGGGGCGGCGGTCTTTGCCGTAAGAGCCATTGAGAGTTACTTTTACCAAGTCGCCATCTACAGCCCCGTTGAGGTCACGGGTGTCAATGTACACATCTTCTTCGCCTGTGGCATCGTCACGAACCAAAAACGCAAAGCGAGGATTTACGTGTTCGATACGTCCTGTGACGATTTTTAGCTCGTTTTCAGCTTGATACGTGCCATCTGGAAGACAAGTGAGGCGGCCTTCAAAGGCAAGCTCTCGCACCAAACTATTGAAGAGTTGCCGGACATGATGGTCTTTTACGCCAAAGTATTGATATAATTCGTTGAAGGAAAAAGCTCGTTCGTAGTTGATGTCGAAAAAGGCAAATAATTCTTCTTTGAGGCGTTTCTTGAAGCGGTCTTCTTTTGAAACGGAGGGTTTAGGGTTTTGATTTTTCTTATTTTTCATAATATACGCTATCCGCCGCTTGAGGGCGTTTTTACTTTTCAAAAAGGTAAGTTGCCTTCATTTTTTACTAAAATTGACTATTATCCACTGATTAACAGGCAATTCGTTTCATACGGCTAACACAAAAGCCGTCGGATATGTTCAATACTTGCGAATTAACCATACCCCAATGAGTAATAACACAGCCCCTGCCATGCGCCCCCACGACACTTCTCGAACCGTAACCCCGAACCAGCCAAAGTGGTCTAACAAGATAGAAATAATGAGCTGACCCGCAATGACCAGACCGAAGGTGAGCGCTACGCCCAAGCGAGGAATCAGCATAATCACAGAGCCTACATAAATGGCCCCAATGACACCTGGCAGCCACAAATACCACGGTACACTGCGAGCCGACCATAATTGGCTGACAGGCAAGCGAGTGACGATTCCATAAACAAATAGGCAAATAGTACCCGCCAAAAACGATAAAAAGGCAGACCAAATAGGGCTACCCACTACTTTTTGCATTTGTGCGTTGAGTGAGGCTTGTATAGGCAGGATGGTTCCTAACACGAGTCCGAATAAAAGCAAGAGAAGATAAGGCATGTGAATGAGCTTACGTTTAAGTATCAAAGTTAAGGGAGTTTTTTAGACAAGCGAGTAGAAGGAAACAGACTTGAAATAGATAGTATGATTAGCTAATGCTAAATTTTAGGAAATAAAGGAGGAAATCATACAATTGGTATGTAATTTGCGTTTTATAGAAGTATCTGACAATCAATGACTATGAAAAAACTAATGATAGTGGCGTTGGTGGGGTTATTTACACTACCCTCTCCTACTTTTGCCGACGTTGATTCGGCTACACATACACAGCAATCACAGTTATTTAAGCGCAAAAAAGCCAAAGGTTATCGAAAGAAAAAAGGCTTTTTGTGGGGATTATTCCGTAAAAATGACTGTGGATGCCCTAAGCATTAGTTACGATGCCCCTCTTGAATACCTGACTCTTGAAGCACTGCTTTCTTTGAGAGTCAGGTGTTTTTTTGATAAAAAAGTTGACATTGCAGGTCTGAATTAGCGTTAACCTCAACTTCTTCCTCCATGCAAAAGTACCTATTCTTGTTGTTGCTTAGTTTGTCGCTTGGCTCGCAGGCACAGCCCGTGTCATCTGGTTTTGACCCACAACACACATGGGTGTTTATGGTAGGCGTACTCGAATGGGCCGATGTGAACCAGTTTGCGTCGTTCGACAAGCAAGGGCGGGTAGATGCTAACATCATGCGCTTTTTTCAAAACCAAGGCGTACCCAATAGCCATTTGACCTATCTCAAAGACCAACAAGCTACTACTCAGGCCGTTCGGGCGGCGTTTGTTCCTTTCTTGAAACAAGCCCAAAAAGGCGACGTGTTGTTTTTTTACTACTGTGGCCACGGGTACAAAAACCAAGCAAAGCAAGTCTGTTTTGCCAATTATCAAGGCGCCGATTGGTCTGCCGAAGAGATTGTACGCACAGTTCACGAAAATTTTGCAGGAAATACAGCCTTTTTCGCTGCCGACTGCTGTAATTCGGGCGGTTTAGCCCTTGAAGCTCAGAAATACCCCTCTCGCCAGTACGTGGCGCTAAACTCCGTTGTGCCAACAGACGTTTCGACGGGCAACTGGACGTTTTCAAATGCCTTGTTGTATGGGTTAAGAGGAAGAAATTTTGTAGATACCAACCAAAACGGTGCTATCAGCCTCGAAGAACTGGCCGCTTACATTGACGAAGAACTAGCAGTAGTAGAGGGACAAAAAGCAGCGTATTTCATTCCTAACACCATGAAGACGTGGAACATTGCCACGCAGGTACCTGCCAAGAAGAACCCTCGCATTGGTGAACGAATCTGGGCCAATTACGATGGGAAAGACTGGCTGGGCTTTATCATTGGTGCCGGCGACACTAACAAATTTAACGTTCGTTTTTATAGCTATACCAACAACGAAACCGACTGGGTTGAAGCCAATCGCCTCAAACCCTTTGTTTGTAATAAAAACTTCTCGGTAGGCGCTTCAGTGCAGGTGTATTATCCAGCCGATAAAAAATGGTATCCGGCCAAGGTCTTGAAGAAATTTTCGTGCCTTCACTACATCCACTACGATGGCTACGGCAGTGAATGGGACGAGTGGGCAACCCCTGCCAATATTCGCAACAACAACTAGTACACAGAGATTGCTCCTGCCGGGGCTATCCCTGTGTGTAAGTAGCTATTGAGTTTACATCAATAACGGATTCAGCGATGAAGCGGCCAAAGAGCCAGGCTCCAGACCACAAATCCAGCGCTGACGATCGGCTTCTTGGTTGTGGTTTTTAGGTTCGATGACCTTAGCACCATCGGCATAAAAGATGATGGTCATGACTTCACGCATGGTATCTGATTGATTACCTGGGGCCGAGTGCAAGGTCCAGCCTGCATGGAAAGTGGCATCGCCGGCTTTCATGCTCACTGCACGTGTAACAGGGTAGCCTTTTTGCTCTACTAAGGTCGAAAGGGCCGCTTCAGATTCGTCCGAAATGGCTAAATTACCTACAAATCCTTCAGTTTGTGAGCCTGACGCAAAGGTCAGCATCCCCATTTCGACGGTAATATCTACCAATGGCATCCACATCGTAATGGTATTGGGCGTATCTATAGGCCAGTAGTATTGGTCTTGGTGCCAAGGTGTGGGGCCGCCACCAGCTTCTTTGTAGAGCGCTTGGTCATGGTAGAGACGTACCTTCTCTACACCCATGAGGTCGGCTGCGATGTGGGCGAAGCGTTTGGCCAAGACAAATTGCCGAACGTGCTCGTCCACCTCCCAGAGGTTCATAATTTGTAAAAATGCTTTCCCATAGGTGTCTCGGTCTTCCATTTTGCGGGTCTCTTTGTTGTAGCGCATGGTAGCGTCGGAAATGACCTCTCGGTAGGCGGCCACTTCGTCGGATGAGATGACCCCTCGTAGCAAAATGTGTCCGTTTTGGCTGTATTCTTTGTGCTGCTCGGCACTAATTGGATAGAGCGTGTCCAATTGGGGTAGCGTAGTTACGGCTGACATGAGTTTAAACGATTTATTGGTAGAGTAAGAAGATACAAAACAAGCAGATTCTTCTATAATCTACTACTTGATTTTTACCCGATTTTTGTGTTTTTTTAGCATGATTATTGCCATCATGTACCGTATTGACCAAAAAGCCCCAACATGCGAGTTCAATTTGAGCATATATCGGCCTCGTTAGACCGTTCGTTTAATTTTAGAACGTTCTGTTTACCTGCTTTTGACGGGGCGTATCACTATCATCCAGAATACGAGCTCACCTTGATTGTGCACAGTAGTGGCAAGCGTTTTGTGGGTAACGACATCGCCGAATTTCAGGCGGGTGATTTGGTGCTGATAGGACCTAATCTGCCACATTGCTGGAAAAACGACGATTCTGTTCCCAATCATCAAGCGGAATCGGTGGTGATTCAGTTTCGGGAAGATTTTTTAGGGGCCGATTTTTTTCAAAAACCCGAAATGGCCGACATCGCTCGTTTGCTACAAAAGTCGGCAGCAGGGATTGTCTTCTCGGGGGCTGTGCAATCTCGCATTGGACGTGAGATGCAAATGCTTGGTAAAATGCCTCCTTTTCAGCAATTGCTTTCGCTACTCGACATCTTAGACACCTTGGCTCATGCCGATGAATACCGCCTCCTCAACGAGACAGTTTGGTTGGGAGCACTTTCGCAATCAGATAGCGAGCGTATCAACAAAGTGTATGCATACTTGGTCGAAAACTTCCGACAAGACATTGACTTAAACCATGCCGCCGAAGCCATCTACATGACACCGACGGCATTTTGCCGGTATTTTAAGCGAATGACCAAGAAAACATTCTTCGACGTGGTGACCGAATATCGAGTGCGGTATGCGTCTCAACTTTTGGTTAATCACCCTGACAAATCGGTGACGGAAGTCTGTTTTGAAAGTGGTTTTGGCAATGTCTCGCACTTCAATAAGCAATTCAAAACGGTAACAAACTTCACACCACTGCATTACCGGAAGGCGTTTGAGCAGTAGTTCCCTACACCACCGTCTGCCCTGCATACTCAGTAGGCGATTTGCCAAAAAGTTTTTTGAAACTTCGGGTAAAATAGGCTGGGTCGTTGAAGCCTACTTGGTAGGCAATTTCAGCCACTGTCAGATCCGACTGACTTAGCAACTGAGCCGCTCGTTTTAGCCGAATTTGCCGAATAAAATCATTGCCCGATAAGTCGGTGAGGCTTTTGAGTTTACGGTACAACTGCATTTTGCTCATCGAAAGCGCTGACTCTAATTGTTCTACATCAAACTGTGAGTCGGCCAAACGACTTTCAATAATCCCGATGACTTTTGCCAAAAACGCCTCGTCGGCAGGCATAAGGCTAATATCGGAGGGTTTCAGATAAACGTTGCGGCTAAAATTCTCTCGAAGCTTCTTGCGAGACAGCACTAAGTTTTTGACTCGTGCTTCGAGCAGATTGATGTTAAATGGCTTGGTGATGTAATCGTCGGCGCCTACGTTCAGGCCCGCCAAACGAGCTTCTTGATTATGATGAGCCGTCAGCAAAATAAAGGGGATATGGCTGGTTTTCTCGTTGGTCTTGATGGCTTCGCATAGGCTCATGCCGTCCATTTCGGGCATGGACAAATCGCTGATGATTAGGTCAGGAATCACCTCCAAGGCTTTTTCAAGTCCTTGCTTGCCATCAGAGGCTTGGCGCACTTGGTAGTTGGCCACTAAGTTTTCGCACAGATAGTCTCGCAATTCGTCGTTGTCTTCGACCACCAAAATGAGCGGCAGTTTTTTATCATAAGGATTTTCAGCCTCGGGCGTTTCTTGGGTTGGCGTAAATTCAGTGATTAGTTCAAGCGGACTGTCGGCCACGTCTTTTTCTTGAATCCATGCTTTCGGAAACGCCTCTTTCGCAATGGGCAGTTGAATGCGAAATGTCGTGCCTTGATACTGGCAACTTTCCACCGAAATCGTACCACGATGTAGTGTAATGAGCTCTTTAGTAAGTGCTAGACCAATACCTGTACCCGAAATCCCCCGTACTTTTTGGCTATTGACTTGGTAAAATCGGTCAAAAACATGCGCTAAATGCTCGGTACTCATGCCTATACCCGTGTCTTGCACAGTCAATATCGCTTGTTGGGGCGTAAGCTGGCAGGTTACGGTAATGCTCCCTCTTTCGGGCGTAAACTTAAAGGCAT
Organism: Spirosomataceae bacterium; assembly: GCA_046329195.1. Classification (GTDB taxonomy): domain Bacteria; phylum Bacteroidota; class Bacteroidia; order Cytophagales; family Spirosomataceae; genus JAXLVB01. Next base: position 947,597 of record JAXLVB010000003.1, read on the forward strand.
TCGACAGTAAATTATACACAATTTTCTCAATGGCATCGGCATCAAAATAGCCCAGTTGACTGGCTTGATTGACGTGGAGTTGTAGGTTGATTTGGTATTGTTCGGCCAAGTCATCAAAAGAATGAACAATCCGCTCCAACTGCCAGACGAAGTCTTGTTTCGAAATAGCAAGTTGCAAACTTCCCGACTCCAACTTCGAGATGTCTAATAACTGATTAATCAGCCGTAATACTCGCTGGGCATTTCGGTGCATTAACCGTAGTTGGTTGAGTTGCTTTTGCGTCCACTGGCTACCTTCGGCAATCATTTTTTCCAACGGACTGATAATCAGCGTAACTGGCGTACGGAATTCGTGTGACACATTGGTAAAGAAACTGGTTTTAAGGCGATCTAACTCTCGCATTTTTTCCGTTTCGATTTCACGTATCCGCACCTCAGTTTTGTAGCCTTCTCTCATCTGGATGATTCGGCGCAAGGTCCATAGCAAAGCTAAAATGGCCATCATGTAACCACTGTATGCCCACCAAGTACGATACCACGGCGGCAACACTACAATCCGCATGGTAGTGGGTTGCTCGTTCCAAACCCCGTCGGCATTAGCAGCTTTGACCTTAAATTCATAGACGCCAGGGTCAAGGTTGGTGTAAGTAGCTGAGCGCTGGGTACCTACATAGTTCCAGTCTTCGGGAAAGCCTTCGAGTTTATAAGCATAGTGGCTATTATGGCCTTTTTGATAACTAAGTGCTAAAAACTCAAACGTTAGTACTGACTGATTGTATTTGAGAACAATTTCTTCGGTTTCGCCGATACTTTTGGTCAAGATATTAGTGGCATCACTGGGCAAAACAGCTTTGTTAAAGAGTTTAAGACCAGTTATATATACCTTAGGGACGTTGGTGTTGTCTTGAATACTATCAGGGTGAAAACGGACTAGGCCGTTCATGCTGCCCCAAAAAAATTCGCCTCGTGGACTTTGGTAGGTGGCTTTTGCTAAAAATTCTTTGCTGGGCAACCCGTGTACTTCGGTGTAATTTTTGAAGGTTTCGGTGCGGGAGTCGAAGCAGCTAATCCCCTCGTTGGTAGCTAACCAGAGGCGATGCCTGTGGTCTTCATAAATAATCTTGACGGTGTTGTTAGGCAGTCCGTGACGGGCAGAATAGACTTTAAATTCGCCTGTTTTTTTGTTGAGTCGGTTGAGGCCTCCGCCATTGGTTCCAATCCATAAGTAGCCCTGACTATCTTCATAAAGCCGAAACAAGTGATTATCACTCAGGCTATTGGGTTGGTCAGTATGCACAAAATGCTTCCATGCGCCGGTTTTCCGATTGATTTTGACGATACCATCGCTAAAGGTACCTAGCCATAGCTGATTGTCGGCGTCGTCCCAGATGCACGTAACATTTTTGTTGAGAAGAGGTTTTCTAAATTCTTCGCTCAATCCTTGCGTAATTTGCTTGGTGACAGGGTCAAATAAAAGCAGTTCGGTGCGAGTCGATACCCACACCTTACCAGAGCGTTCTTGCGCAAACAGCGACACAGCTTTGGGGTCGTGGGGGCCTTGTAAAAAATGTTCGAAACGCTTGGTTTTGGGGTTATACATATCAAAACCTCGGTTCCAGACGCTAAAGTAAGTGTTGCCAAACTTGTCGGTAAACGATACGTTGAAGTCGTTGCCATGAATCCAATTCGGGTTCGATGGCTGGCTCTGGTAGTGGGTAAAATTCAGATTGCTGTCAATTCGACTCAGCCCTTGCCCCGCCGTGCCGACCCAGATGTTGCCTTGCCAATCGCCCGTAACAGACACCACCTTATTGGCCAAAGGTGAGTTTTTCACAAAAGGCTTGTGGGTATAACTGATAAACTTGCTGGGCTGGGCATAGCATACGTTGATGCCCGCTTCCCAGTAGCCAATCCAAATATTGCCATCTCGGTCTTCCAAAATCGCCTTGGCCACGTGGCTATTCAAGCTATTTTCGGCTTGTGGGTCGGGTAGATAATGAGTCTTTCGGCTAAAATCACCGTTTTTCATGACCAAAATCCCCAAGTCGGTACACACCCACAAATCTCCCTTACGGTCTTGGCATACGGCTGTGATGATATTGGTGTCTTCAAACACATTTTCGTCGTAGAGCTTCGTCTCAAACCGATGGGTCTTTCGGTCAAAAAGGTGTAACCCGTTTCCATAAGTGCCCACCCAAAGGTTGCCCCTACGGTCTTCGTTAATCATCACAATCCGATTGTGGTCCAGAACATTTGGCATGGACAACTGATAGCTCGAAAACTGCTTACTTTCTGGGTCAACTCGAATCAAGCGCCCCTTGGCTGTGCCAAGCCATAACATCCCTTGCTTATCTCGATAGATGGAGTGAAGGGTGTTTTCTGGAAGATGACCTGTTTCAGCACTATACTGTTTAACCGAAAAATCATGGATATTGATTTCAAAAACTCCTTTCTGAAAACTACTCACCCATACGCTTTCGCCCTGAGCCGCCAATCCGTTAATACCATTGATAGTGAAACCATTAGGAAGGTTTTTGAAACACGAAAACCGCCCCGTGGCTTTATCCATCCGGTTGAGCCCACCCGTACGAGTGCCCACCCAGAGGTTGTTGTCTTGGTCTTCGCAGATAGCTGTGATTTCGTTGTTACTGATACTGTAAGGATTGTTTTCTTGATGTCGAAATACCGTAAAGCCATAGCCATCGTAGCGATTGAGGCCATCATAGGTAGCAAACCACAAAAACCCTTTTTTGTCTTGAAAAATAGTGTTAATTGAGCTCTGCGAAAGCCCTTCGGATGTCGAAATTTTCTCAAATCGCACCTGTGCCTTCATGGGCAAACTAACCCACAGCCACAAAAGGCTTGCTATGCAACAGATGAAAGTTGACTTAGACATTTTGTAAGATTAGTGGATTTTGGGGAGAAATGTAACCAAAAGCCTGTTTAATTGATAGATTTTACGACCAGTTGGGGCCAAATACGCCTGTAAGGGCAAATTTTGTATAATTCTGATAGCTTATAGGAATTTTTAACGCTTCTGTCAACCTGCTTTGTACTGTTTATTTTCTCTCCTTCAGCGCTAACTTATTGCGAAAATAAGTGCTTCAGAGAGCATTAATGCACCTATTTGCAAAAATCATCCAACATTTTGCAAAAATAATCCTACCTCAAACGCTCCTTTGCCCCCTAATTTTGACTTCACCAAAAGGCATTTATGAAAATAGTGAACGTAATCGCTCAGCTCAAAGCATTAAGCAATAAAGAGTCGGTACTTCGGCGAGTTATCGTCTATGAAGCGCTTCTGTTATTGGCCTTATTTCTTTTGTTGGGCACGCTCATCGAACTCTCACTCTGAACTCCTCTAAACCTATTTAAAACATGGTCAAAGTCAAAGCGCTCCCTCCGTTTGAGAGCTTCTCGAAGGTTCCGAAATATCAGCAGTTAGTCAATACGATTATTGCCAACGTCGAAAATGGTTCTCTCAAAAATGGTGATCGCTTACCCTCTATCAACGAAGCCAGCGAAGAATACTATTTGTCAAGAGACACCGTGGAGCGAGCCTACAGCGAGTTGTATCGCTTGGGGGTAATCACTTCGGTGAATCGCCGAGGGTATTTTATTTCGGGAAAACCCGCTCGGTTGGTAACCAAAGTGTTGTTCTTGGTGGGCGAAATCACCGACTACAACAAGACCATTTACAATGCCTTTTTGCGAGCTTTCGGCAAAAATGCCAACGTGGATATTTTCACCTATAATTATAAAAAGTCGCTCTTTTGTGAAACCCTCCATAACCACCTCGGCGACTACCACTATTATGTAGTGATGCCTCACCTCATCGAAGAAGACCCCGATGTGCTGCGTTGCTTGCGATTGATTTCGGGCGAACGATTGGTACTACTTGACCAGCTGTTTGATGGCGTAAAAAATGCAGCTTCGGGGCTGTATTTTGACCCTAGTCTCGAAATGTACCGCCTTCTCAAGACCTGTGAAAAAGCGCTTAGTCGTTACGAAATGATTAATTTGGTGCTGTCGAACGAAGAGTACTTTGATGCCGAAATGATTTCGGGTTTCTGCCAGTTTTGCGAGGATAAAGGGTTTGATTACCAGATTTTGGATGGGATGGAAGGCGAAACCATCGAGCACCACCAGGCTTACTTGACGGTGGATGACATTGATTTAGTCAATATCATCCAACAAACCCAACAAGCCAACTGGCATTTAGGCGAAGACGTTGGTGTAGTATCCATGCAAGATTCTAATTTCAAAAGCATTTTGGCGGGCGGCATCACTGTGTTTACCAATAATCCTCAAAAGATGGGAACCCGCTTGGCCGAGCTCATTCGTGAAGGCAAAAAACAACAAGATTACCTGCCTATGGAAATCATCTGGCGAAAGTCGCTTTAATAGATGTCCCACGATTTGGTAAATCGTGGAAAAAGTACCCCCAAAGGTAGTTCGTGCCTTTGGGGGTATTTTTTGGGCAACTAGTCGCCAATTTGGTACTATTTTGTGGTTTAATGGGCATTTTTCTTACATTTGGTTGCTCATTAACTTCTAATCACCATGAAGTATATTTTCCTTACGATTCTTTTATCCGTCGGTTTTGCCGCTCAAGTACAAGCACAAAAAGAAGTCCAAAAGAAAATCCAGACACAGTTGATTTTGGCCGAAGATGGCGCCGTTGTGGAGTTAGACGAAGGGTCGTTTACCCTCACAGGGAGTCTTTCGATGGAAGACAAAAAAAATGTGGTGATTCGTGGAAAAGGTGTTGATAAAACCATCTTGAGTTTTAAAGGACAACTGGATGGTGCCGAGGGGCTTCGAGTGAGCAATTGCCAGCATATTGTGATTGAAAATTTGACCGTTCAAGATACCAAAGGCGACGCCATCAAGACCATGAATGTCAATGGCATTACCTTTCGGAACGTTAAGACGGAGTGGACTGGCAAACCTCGTAAAGAAAATGGCTCGTATGGCCTCTACCCCGTACAATGCCAAAATGTATTGATAGAAGGCTGTACTGCCGTTGGCGCATCCGATGCTGGCATCTACGTAGGGCAGTCTAAGTACATCATTGTACGCAATTCAAAGGCTTATCATAATGTGGCAGGTATCGAAATCGAGAATTCGCTGTATGCCGATGTATATGATAACGAGTCAACCGAAAACACAGGTGGTATCTTGGTGTTTGACTTACCTGATTTGGTACAAAAAAAGGGGGGGGGTGTACGAGTATTTCGGAACAATATCCATCATAATAACCTTGCTAACTTTGCGCCTAAAGGTAATATTGTTGGCAAAGTACTGGACGGTACAGGTATCTTGATTTTAGCCACAAATAATGTGGAAATTTTTGATAATCAGGTTATTAATAACAATACTGTCAGTACGGGTATTATTAGTTACTACATGACCGAAAACCCTATCAACGACAAAGAATACTATCCTTACCCAACTGGCATCCACATCCATGATAATACGTACGAGCGGGCGCACGTACGACCATCGGGCAAGGGACGCATGGGTAAAATGTACCGATTTAAGCTAAAATTTGGTAAAGAGGTACCGCATATCCAGTACGACGGGATTGTAGATGCCAGCGTGGCCGCAAAACCAGAAGCTCGTATTTGTATTCGGAACAACAAAGGGGCGTCGTTTGTCAACATGGATGCTGGCAATGATTTCAAGGGGGCAAGCAGAGATAGCACCCCGTACAACTGCTCTCTATCGGCGATAGAGGCTGCTAAATTAACCATGAAATGACCCCTGTTTCGCCCTGCCCCCTGACAGGGGAGAGTACGCTTTAGTATAACTTGCAGAAAATCAACCATACATCTTTTTAACCCATCCAACATGAAAACCATTCTAACCGTACTACTCTTTGTAGGCTGTGTATCGCTTAGTTTTTCACAAAAGAAAGTTTCGCTTTTCAACGGCAAAGACCTGACGGGTTGGCGTATTCATGGCACCGAAAAATGGTATGTTGAAGATGGAAAAATGGTTTGCGAAAGCGGGCCTGACAAAGAATACGGCTATCTTTCGACAGAAAAATCCTATAAAAACTTCATTCTGACGGTTCAGTTTAAGCAAGAAGCTAACGGAAACAGCGGAGTGTTTTTCCGTTCGAGTATCGAGGGAGTCAAAATTAGCGGCTGGCAAGTAGAAGTAGCTCCACCGAAGCAATTTACAGGCGGTATTTATGAATCGTATGGCCGTGGGTGGTTGATTCAGCCCAAGCCCGAAGACGAAAACCTCAAAATGGGCGAATGGAACACCCTCAAAATCAAAGTAGTAGGCGATGAGGTAACTACATGGCTCAACGGCGTGCAAAAAATCAACCTCAAAGACGAAAAAATTGGTAAAGGCGAAGGCTTCATCGCTTTGCAGATTCACTCGGGCGGTGGTATCAAAATCCAGTGGAAAAAAATCCAGATTCAGGAGTTGCCTTAATGGTTATTGCAAAATCTAAAGTAAAATAATGGTTGAGTTTAAAGACTTAATTTAGGCTTGCTTTTTCATATTGCGAATATTGAGTCGAGATAATAAATATGACAATGCGTTAAATAGTCCCGAAAAGGTTAAATACTCTTTGAAGTCGCTCTAATTGAAACGTATAGATGTAATTGAAAAACATTGTGAAATTGAAGTAAAATTGAGTTTTGCAATGTTTTTCAAGATTAGGTAAAGAAAAGTAGGAGTGGTGGTTATTTTGCATAGCATAAAGAGTATTTTTGTGAAAAACATTACTTGTCATGGAATTTAAAGAAAACATAAGTATTGAAAATTTTGATGGTAAAAGTTTCAAAATTAGACTTATTGAGGCTAATGAAAATAGCAGAGCTATAGTAACACACTATTTGCATAACATCAATAATGGTGTTTCAAAACATTATAAAACAGATGCTGAAAAATATATCAATGAGTATTTAAAAGAAAT
>JAXLVB010000004.1:0-48084 GCA_046329195.1 Spirosomataceae bacterium
CTATAAAGAAGAAGATATTTCCAAAGTTTCTGAATCAGCTATTCAAAAACTGCTTTTTGAGGTTGAAAATGTGCCTTTTCCCACACCTAATAATTACAAATTCAAATTCATTGACCTATTTGCTGGAATTGGCGGATTTAGAATTGCATTGCAGAACGTAGGAGGTAAATGCGTTTTCACAAGTGAATGGGATAAAGAAGCACAAAAGACATATCGGGCGAATTTTGGTAAAATGCTTACACAAGCTAATTAGGATTAATCATGCGCTCTAATGTTTGGAAACGAGAAGAACTAATAGTTGCGTTAAATTTATATTGGAAAGTCCCATATAATAAGATTAGTGGGAGTTCAAATTCTCTTATCAAAGATGTTGCTCAAATTATTGGAAGAACACCTGCTGCCCTTGCCTATAAGTTGATGAACTTTACTAGCCTTGATTCTGAAAGACAATTTAAAGGAAATAAAGGAAAATCAGGGATAGGTAAATTAGATTTAATTATTTGGAATGAATATCTTAATGAATGGGAAAAACTTGCGGGTGATAGTGCGGAAATTTTGTCTCATTATGCCAATAAGGATAAAGGATATAGCACCTCATTAGAAGATGAAATATTATATACTGGCTTTGAAAAAGAAAGAATTGTAAGGACGAGAATAAATCAAGCTGATTTTAGAGCAAGAATTTTGGCTTCGTATAACGAGAAGTGTTGTATTACAGGTATTGATATTCCAACTCTACTCGTTGCAAGCCATATAATTCCATGGTCTAAAAATCACAATGAACGTCTAAATCCCAAAAATGGCTTATGTCTAAACTCTATTCATGATAAGGCTTTTGACAAAGGTCTTATTACAATTGATGAGAATTTTTGTGTGAAATTATCACCGATAATCCTAAAAAATCATAAAGATCCTTCGATACAAAACTTTTTTATAAGATATTGTAATCAGAAAATCACCCTCCCAGATAGATACATTCCGGATGTAAACTTTTTAGATTGGCATTATCATAACATTTTTCAAAAATGATTTTATGTACTTCATTACAGTTCTATATGGAAGTGATTCTGTAAGAAAATTTTATAACCGTGAAATTTTTGAAGAATCAGAATTGGCATTGACTCTGAAATATTATGAATTTAAAACAAAAGCAGAATTAGAGGCTTTTATTTATGGATTGGAGGAAGCTAAGGGTTGGTATGAGTTAATTTATTTTAAAAATGAGAAATTACAACCATTTAGTCTATTGTCAGTAGCGGAGTCTTAAAAGATTCAAAACCGTCAGATTATATATCTCAATATTGGGAAAAATACACCAAGCATGGCGAAAACAACAATAATCTTAATGGTAAAATCTTTGAGTACGTTTTAGCCACATTATTTGTTCGAGAAGGTATTTTACCAATTTACATGAGTGCTAAAGTAGCGTTTGTGCCCAATGTCATTTATGATTTAATGTTTTATACAGCCGAAAGAGGTCCAATTTGTATAAGTGCAAAAACAAGTTTAAGAGAACGATACAAACAGGCAGATTTAGAAGCAATAGCTTTAAAATATGTCCATAGAAAAGCCTTGAGTTACTTGGTAACTCTCGAAGAAAGAGAAGCGAAAGGTGTAAAACAAAAAATAAAAACTGGAGATGTAATTGGGCTTGATAATGTAGTTGTTGCTACAAATTCCGAATTTGATGACCTGATAAATGAATTGAAAGAATTTCAGTTCTCAGAGCCACCTATTGTTAAAGTGATAGAATCAAATCAGATAATTACTGCTGAAAAGGTTGCCAATTTGAAGTAAATATTACTCCTCCCATTTTCTAACCCATAAAAAAAGAGAGCCTGTTCTAAACCGACTCTCTTTTTTGCATGGGTGTCAATAAGCTTAAGCCGCCGGTTCGTCACCGACGATGGTTACTTTCAGTATTTTATCGCCTTGCTGAATGGCATCTACAATATCTAAGCCTTCAACCACTTTGCCAAAACAAGTATGACGACGGTCAAGGTGAGTTGTATTTTGGCGGTTGTGGCAAATAAAAAATTGACTACCACCCGTATTAGGACCTCGATGTGCCATCGAAAGCACGCCACGGTCATGGTATTGCTTGTCGGCACTGGTTTCGCACGGAATCGAATACCCTGGCCCGCCAGCACCTGTACCCGTAGGGTCACCGCCTTGAATGACAAAGCCAGGAATCACTCGGTGAAACTTTAGTCCATCATAAAATCCTGACTTTGAAAGTTTTACAAAATTTTGAACCGTAATGGGGGTTTCTTTTTCGTACAACTCAATGGTTAGTGTACCCCGCTCGGTTTCCATAATTGCTTGTAGCATAATGATGTTTGATTGGTTTTTGTCGTAAATTTAGGCAGAATCTAATCATGTATCCATGAAGTGAGCCTTAACAAAATTTTGGAGCTCGCTTAACAAAACCACAAATCCTATGAATTTGAAACGAAAATGCTTCTTGTTCAGCATGGCTATTGTGTTGGGAACCTCCCCACTATTGGCCCAGAACTTGATGAATCCCGACACGGTGAAGGCAGGGATGTACGACAACGGCAAGATGTGGACGTTTGACTTTCCTCCCAGCGACTTTTTCAAGAAAACCTATCAATTTGAAGCCGATAAGCAATGGTTTGAGTACGTACAAAAAGCCGCCCTTCGGTTTGCTACGTATTGCTCGTGTTCGTTTGTGTCGCCCAACGGCTTGGTCATGACCAATCACCACTGCGCACGGGAGTCGGGAGTAACAGCTCAAAACCCAGGCGAAAACCTCATGGAAAATGGTTTTTATGCCAAAACACTCGCCGACGAGCGCAAAGTTCCAGGCTTGTTTGTGGACCAGCTTCAATCTATCGAAGACATCACCGACCGAGTTCAAAAAGCCATGTTGGCCGGTACGTCAGACCCCGACAAGGTGCGTAAGCGTGACTCCGAACTCGCCGCCATTCGGAACGAATACAAGCAAAAAGACGGCTGGAAAGGACTGGAGTTAGAAACCAAGATTTTTTACAACGGGGGCAAATATGCGTTGTATGGCTTCAAGCGCTACAAAGACGTTCGGTTGGTGTTTATGCCAGAGTTACAGTTAGGCTACTTTGGCGGTGACCCCGACAATTTCACCTACCCTCGTTATAACCTCGACTGCTCGTTTTTCAGAGTGTACGATGATGCTGGCAAGCCACTTAAAACCGACTACTACTTCAAATTCAACACCAACGGCGTAAAAGAAAATGAGCCTGTATTTGTGGTAGGCAACCCAGGTACTACTCGCCGAGGGTTCACGTCGTCGGACCACGAATACCTCCGTGACTTAGTACCCATGCAGTTAAAACAACTCAAGACCATGTCGCTGGCGCTACAAGAGTATAACAAAACCCTCAAGAGCGATAGCTTGACCAATGAGATTTTTGGAATAGAAAACAGCTACAAGGCGATTTCGGGACAGTTAGAAGCGCTCAACAACAGTTACTTGATGGCTCGCCGTAAGGCATTTGAAAATGATTTCAAAACGGCTGTTCGAAACAACCCAACCTTGCGGCAAGATTATGCTATTTGGGATGAGTTGAGCCTTTTGAACCAAACTCGCAAAAAATACATCAAAGACTTGAATTTGATGAATGTGGGACCTGTCAACGAAGGATTCGGTATAGCTGCTCAGATTGCGACGGCAACCGCTTCTAAAAACGGCGGGGGACTTGTAGGTGCCGGCAAAGGTAACGATGCCCTTGTCAATGCCAAAACGCCCGAAAAACGAGATTTAGAAGAACTCATGCTGGCTGCCCACCTCGAAAGCGTAGCGGCCTTTCTAAGCCCCGATGACCCCTATTTGCAAGCAGCACTCAAAGGCAAATCGCCTAAAGAAGCCGCTGCCGAAATCATCAAAACAACTCGGGTGTACGATAGAGCAGGCCGTCAAGAATTGTTAGAAAAAGGCGGCAGCGACCCCTTGGTAGATTTGGCACGCATCGCCCTCCCCCGTGCTGCCGAGGCCAGCAGTAAATTTGGTGAAGTAAACCCCAAAATCACTTCGATTCGAGCCAAAATGGGCAAAATGCTATTTGATGTATATGGCACGAATATCCCGCCAGATGCTACGTTCTCGCTCCGTATCAACGACGGTGTCGTCAAAGGTTTTGAATACAACGGTACGCTGGCTCCTTACAAAACGCACTTTGCAGGGATGTACGAGCGGTATTATTCTTTTGATGGTAAGTTTCCGTGGTCGTTGCCTGAGCGCTGGAAAAACCCACCCGCCGATTTACTCAAAGCTCCCTTTAACTTCGTGACTACCAACGACATCATCGGTGGTAACTCGGGCAGTCCCATGATTAACAAAAACAAAGAAGCTGTTGGATTAATATTTGACGGCAACATGGAAAGCCTCGCTGGCTCCTATATTTATGAGCCCTCTAAAAACCGAGCCGTAGGCGTACACACAGGCGGTATGGTAGCAGCCATGCGCTACATCTACAAAGCCGACCGATTGGTCAAAGAGTTGGAAGGTACTGATACCAAAACAAAGTAACTATTGCTTTTGATTATCCATGAAGCCTTGCTGGGGAATCCAGCAAGGCTTTTCTTTTTCTGCCTGACAATTCATTGAAAATCAAAGTATTTTTGGATTTTATGAAAAAACGCTAACTTTGTTTGTGGTGAACTAATCTGGCGAGATATTTGTAACTGTATTGAAAAAATAATTTCCATGAAAAGGATTCTTCTCTTCGGTTTTATGGCGATTTCGTTGACTGTGTTGGGTCAAGAAACGCACAACGCCGCTGGAGCACAAGTACAAAGTGCACAGCCTCAACCGCAACCACAAGTTGCAATGCCTGAAGGTAAAATCAACTGGCTTTCGTTTGAAGAAGCCTATGCCCTATGGCAAAAAGAACCCAACAAAAAGTTTGTGATTGACATGTACACCGACTGGTGTGGGTGGTGTAAAGTGATGGAAAAAAATACCTTCACGAATCCTGTAGTGGCCGATTTTATCAACAAGTACTATTATCCGGTCAAGTTTAATGCCGAACAACGCAAAGATGTAGTCATTGGAGGACAAAAATACGGTTTTGTAGCACAAGGCGATGGCGGCACGCATTCGCTGGCCGTTGCATTGATGAACAACCAGTTGTCGTATCCGACTACGGTATTTTTAGATGAAAACATGCGGATTATCCAACCCGTACCTGGCTATATGGATGCCTTAGCTTTTCATCAGCTTACTACGTACTTCTTTAGCAATTTTCATAAAGTAGAACCTTTTGATAAGTACAAAGCAGGAACGTATGTGAAGCTATATGGCGAACCTGTAAAAGTATCACAAACTGGTGGTAATTAATGAGTTATCCATTAGTTAAAAAAAAAAGGAATGGAGGCCGACGGCCTCCATTCCTTTTTTGGTTAGTGCTATGAAATGATGCTCCGTTGGAGTGTTCATCCCCAACGGAGTTTTATCGTATAGCTTGGGGTTGTTCCCCAAGAACAATATATTTACAGAACTACTCCCTTTTTTATAAGGTCATTTTTTCAATCAACAAAATCAAAATATGAATAACCTTAATGTGGATTTCTTGGATGCGGTCGGCATAACCAAAGTGAGGTACTCTGATTTCGACATCGGCTTGACCGGCTAGTTTGCCGCCATTTTTTCCTGACAATAAAACTACTTTCATGCCTTTGGTCTTGGCTGCTTCTACGGCCCGAATGATATTGCCCGAATTACCGCTGGTACTAATACCCAGCAACACATCTCCTGACTGACCGAGCCCTTCTACAAATCGAGAAAAAATAAACTCAAAACCATAGTCATTACCCACGCAGCTGATGTGGCTTGGGTCTGAAACCGCTATGGCAGGTAGAGCCTTCCGTTCGTCTCGGTACCGCCCCGATAGCTCTTCGGCAAAGTGCATGGCATCGCAGTGTGAGCCTCCGTTGCCGCATGAGATAATTTTATGACCATTCTGAATGGCAGTAGCCATCAGGACAGCGGCAGCTTCGATGTTGGCTACATGAACGGGGTCTGCCAAAAAAGCCTCTAATACTCGCTGTGCTTCAGTAAGTTCTTGGAAAATAGTGGATTGATAATTCATTTTATCGTGACTTTCTAAACTATAAAACACCCATACCTATCAACAGGTGTTTATAGTAATTACATGGAGGTAAAATCAGAAAATAAACTGTCGTTGACCGATGTTCCAGCGCAAGGCCCCCGATACGTACACGGTGTTGCGGTCGAGGGTATTGTCTGCGCTATCTACTTTACGAGCAATGGCCTTTAGGTCCACAAAAAAGTTGTGTTTTAGCATGTACGATGCCGTAAAATCCAAATAAGTGAGGTTGTTTTTGACCCCTTGACCAATGCTATTGCCTAAATCTTGCTTCCGAGTATCATAGTTTTTGAGTGGGCTACCTCCCCAATTTTCGGTGGGCGTACTATCAGTGCCATACGTGGATAGCACCATCGTTCCGGTCAGGAAAAGTCGCTTAGTAGGTTGAAAACGGGCAATCCCTACAAACTCCTTGAAGTTGGCTCCTAATGGATGCGCCAAAGGCTGATTGTAATTGATGTAATTAGTTTGGTCTGAGAGGTGCTGGTAGGTGTAGGGTCGAGCTAAGTTGACTTCACCTTGAAGGTCTAAGTTGTCAATTCCGAACGCATTGATATACTTGCCACCCAACTGTACCCCAAACTTATTCACCCACGAGCCATCGCCTGCCTTGAGAGCACTCAGTACAAATTCGTCTAACAAAACTTGTCCGTAAATTGAAAACCGCTTGCGCATATTGGCTTTAAAATCAAACCCCACCATGGCGTTGTCGGGGCTACCTTTTTGTTGCTCAATAGCTCGGTAAAAAATGATGGGATTCATGTAACTAAGGTCAAAATAACCTTGGTCTTTAGCACGGCCAAATATTTCGGTTTCAAATACTCCGATGTTCAGATTGTTGGTTACATTAAGGCTAAGGTGATGAAACACAAAGAATTTCTTAGGTGGTAGTTGGCCATAAGGCAGTACCTGTTGGCGGTCGTAAATCTCGCTAAATAGGTTCATGTACTGAAACCGGCCAATTTGTGTAGTCAGTTTAAGAAACAAATAGGGACTACTAAAATCCGATAAAATCATAGACCGTAATCCATTGCCAATGAAGTTTTTGTCGTGCCCAAACTGGATGTTGATAAACTTCACTGCTTGAAACGAAATATAACCCCTCGCCGATAAGAAATCGTACGTTTTGTTGTCACCTTTAAAGGTTTTGGTGAGCCCTTCGCCAGGCAAGAATGCCTCTGCACTTGACCGATTAGTCCAAGCTGCTACATAGTCGGCAAATCTCCCTTGGTTATCAGCAAAATAAGTATAGAACCCTAACTTCTTAGCAATCATCCCCCGAATCTCCAAACCACGAGTGTTGACAAACGTCATCTTGTCGCTATCTTGGTCTTTACCAAAACCGACGTGAAGCACTGGGCTAGCATGAATCTCAAAATCGTCGTTTCGGAAATAATACGTATCTGACTTCTTTTTGTAGAAAGTATTCCACAACGGCTTGTCGCTTTCTCCTTGTTTATCAGGGCTTTGTGACCATTCCCATGAGTCATTACGGAGATAGTCGAGGTTAAACTTATCTCGCTCATTGAGGTCATCTACTTTTTTCTCCACACTGTCGGCCAGCTGCACAATACTTTTGCGCAAGTAAGGCTTCATGTGCGTATGGATGCGGTCGGCAAATTTTCCGTAACGAATTTCGTAACGCTCTACCAAATGATTATAATCAGCATTAAGGGGGGCAAAAACACTTTGGGCTTTCGATTCAATCAGGAGTAAACTCCCTGCCAAAAAGAACAATAAAAATTTTTGCATGAAGATGTCTCGTTTTGAGGCATTTTTTGTGATAATCTGCCACTTTTGTGCAAAGTAACGCTAAATCTTCAAAAACCCGAAACAATGTCCCCATTCATCTTGGCAGAGAGGTCGTCTGTTGCTAATCATTTTTTGGCAGAATTGCGAGATGTTCGTGTCCAACAAGACAGCATGCGTTTTCGTCGAAACATGCAGCGATTGGGCGAGATACTGGCTTATGAAATTTCAAAAACACTTTCGTACCAAGCCACTGAGGTAGCTACTCCTTTAGGAACTTGGAACACGCAGTTGTTAGAGCAACAGCCCATTTTGGTCGCTATTTTGAGGGCCAGTTTGCCATTTCATCAGGGTTTTCTTCATGTGTTTGACCAAGCGCCGTGTGCGTTTATTGGAGCCTATCGAGGTAAACACAAAGAAGATGAGACCTTTGATATTGCAATGGACTATATTGCTAGCCCTAGCCTACAAGATCAAATAATCATTTTGGCAGATCCGATGCTAGCTACTGGAAAATCGCTGGTCAAGTCGTATGAGGCCTTGTTGCATTATGGTACGCCCCAGCGAGTAGTCATTGCGGCTGCTATAGCGGCGCCCGAAGGTGTGGCACTTATTCAGAGTCAAATTCCTCAAAGTGAGCTTTTTATAGGAGCTGTGGACGAGTGCCTCAATCATAAGTTTTACATCATTCCAGGCTTGGGCGATGCTGGAGACTTGGCGTATGGCGGCAAAATCTAATCACGATGAAGGAGCAAGAAGAAATTATTAGGCATTACCTTGACGGCTATAATCAGTTTGACATCAGCAAGATGGTGGCAGACCTTGATGAGCACATTGTATTTCGAAATAGCTCGAATGGTGAAATCACTTTGGAACTCCAAGGGCTGGAGGCATTTCGGCAACAAGCCGAGCAAGCTACTGCCTATTTTTTGTCCAGAACTCAAACCATAACGGCTCTTGTCTGCCAAGAAAACAGGGTGGAAGTACAGATTAATTACCACGCCGTACTGGCCATTGACTTACCCAACGGTTTGAAAAAAGGAGATGAACTGTCGCTACAAGGAATCTCTATCTTTGAGTTTGCGGGAAACAAAATTTGTAAACTAACGGATATAAGCTGAGATAGAAAATCAACAAATAGTTAGTAAATTACTGCATGGTCAAAGTCAAAAATGCTGGGTGTGGTTCCTGTAAACTGCCGAAAATCACGCAGTAGGTGCATTTGGTCAAAATACCCACAAGCATAGGTAATGTCTATCCATTTTTTGGATGGGTTAGTATTTTTGAACTTCATGGCTTGATTAAACCGAATCACCCGTTGGTACATTTTGGGGCTTACTCCCACTCGCTCCAGGAATTTTCGTTCAAATTGTCGGCTACTCAAGCAAGCGTCTGCGGCCAGTTGGTCGATGCTTCGCTGGTGCAAAGTTGGCTGTGTAAGCACCCAATCAATCGGGTTTGACGACAGCTTCTTTTTAGATAGATAACTGATTAAGAACTCATTACAAATTCGTATGGCCTCGTCAGGGGTTGAGGTATTCATCAATTGTTCGTTCCATGCTTCAATGGGACTACCCAACACAGCGGCAGTTTCTTCATAGCGATTGGCCAAATGGGTCATGGGCACTCCAAACAGGCGAAACATCCCACCCGGCTGAAACAGTATCTTGACCATGCAATACTCATCGGGTACTATCATTTTGGTACCACCGCTAACGGCTTGGCCCATCATGATGTTGTCATAAACGGGTAAAGGTTGCCCTTGTAAGTCAAGAGGGAGTGGTTGGGCTCTTGGGTAAAAGTACAAACACTGCTCTGGCGAAGGCGACATAGTGAGCGGAACGCCACTCCCCTGCCGCATTGACAAATACCAATAGGCTTTTACAAAGGGGTGCAAAACAGGATGGGGCAATCGCTCTATGAAAACAACCATTGGGAGTGATTTTAGGATAAGTCTTGTTCGCCAAATGAAATATACGAACTTATCACCAATAATCAAGCTATTATTGCTGCTGGGGCGATTGAATGAGCCAACTTTTCAAGAAATTTCGCTTTTTGACCTTTTCACAAAATCCAAAAATGACCCCAGCGGGTAAGTATTGTCAAACAGACGCACCCATGCCACTCTCAACCAACACACTCTCAACCCCCAAAACGCTCAACACAAACGCTTATCATTTCGTAACGCACTGGCAAGTAGAAGCCACACCCGAAGAGGTGTATGATACCTTAGGCAACGCCAATGACTTAGCCCGCTGGTGGCCTTCGGTATATTTGGATGTAAAGGTACTGGAGCCTGGGCAGCCAGGCGGCAAAGGTAAGTTGGTTGAACTCTTCACGAAAGGGTGGCTACCTTATACCCTCCGCTGGAAGTTCAGGGTCACCGACAATGACTACCCTAACGGCTACCGAATCGAAGCTATCGGCGATTTTGTGGGGCGAGGTACCTGGACTTTTTCAAAAAACGGCTCCCTCTGCGACATCACCTACGATTGGAAAATCGAAGCCGAAAAGCCCTTACTCAAAACGTTGTCGTTTTTGTTAAAACCGATCTTCTCCCTTAATCACGAATGGGCTATGCGCAAAGGCGAAGAAAGCCTAAAATTAGAACTTCGTCGGCGTCGAGGGGAGCATGGTGTGCCTGCACCTCCCTCACCCACATTTCCGCATCATTGGACCAATAACAAGATATTGTAACCGTTAGGGATTAACTGTTGGCAACAAGTCAACACCAACAACTAATCCATTGAAATACAAATACTTACACACCAATTATTTTGCTTTACAATTGTCGCAGATAGCTAATCTTGGCAATGACGTGGTCTTCTTGGCTACGAGTACCGGGTATTTTCACGTTGTCAAATTCACGTTTGTTGAAAACTAAGTAGATAAACGACAACGGCTGGTATTCCCACGAGAGGCGAATGTTATAATTGTTGGCATTAGAATCGGTATTCTTTTGATAAAACCCAATCAGCTGTAGGCGTGGATTCAGTGCAAAACGACCTTCAAAAGACCACAAATCAACCGTTTTATCCACTTTGTTTTCGCCTACCCCCACAAAGTTATTCCGATTAAACCGAGCGTTAATCGAGATATGAGGAATCGGCGCAATCTGTAGTCTAAAATCGGAGGTATTTAACTTGCCATTGTAGTAATTGCCATACTCACCCGTCCAAGTAAAGCTAACTTTTTTGGAGCCGTCGGTGCTGTAATAAATGGCATGACGGGTGTAGTGGTAGTCGCCTTTGGCAATTTTGACCCCCAGTGGTAGAAAATCGTCCACCAAGTACTGGTAGGTAGGCGTGGTAATATACCCCACAAATCCACCCGATTGTAACATAAACCAGATAGGATTAAGCCCCACCGAACGCTCAATAAGTCGCCCGGTACTGGCCTGATGGTACAACTCCACCAAAAGACTTGGTTCAAACGAACGAATCAATTTCTTGAACGGAATCCATTTACCTCTATTGTACCAGAAGATTCCGGGCGTAGTGGCAATTACGTCATTGCGAGACACAAAGCCTACTGCTGGGTTAAAGTTCTTAGTAACAACGCTTTGCGTCCACCAGATTTTCCATTGGTTCGTCGAATAATAATACTGTGCCGCAGCGGCCATGCCTGTGGTGCTCCCTTGGGTATCGTGTGAGACCGTCATCATGTAGCTCAACGAATGCACTTGTTTGATTCGGAAAAACCCATCAATGGCTCCTAATACATTGGTATTAAGTACATTATTTTTGACGGTAATGAGGCCACCAATGCGGTTTTGTTCTCCGAAATTTTGTGAAAACCGCCCAATAAAGAAATGAGTTGTAGGCGAATTCCCTACTTCTCTCTGCCGGATGAGCATCCCCCCGTAGTTGCTTTTGAGCGAACGATGTACAAAACGAGCACCCACATCAAGCGGTATTGGATTGCCAGCTCCATCTAGTCCAATCTGCCGGCTAAAAAATGGCTGAATCCGCATAGTTCCCCCCGACAAATCAGTAGAGGGTCCAACACCCACGCCAAACAAAGAAGCATTTTCTAAGAAAAACTGTCGCCGTTCGGGAAAAAACACCGAAAACCGAGACACATTATTCACTTGGCGGTCGGCGTCGGCTTGGGCAAAATCTGTATTAAAGGTGAGATCTAGGACAGAATGCGAGTTGATGGCCCATTTGATTTCTCCCCCCAGCTTAGCATGTTCTTCGTGGTCGGGGCGGTCTGCGATGTTGCGGTAACGGTCAAACGACATCAAAAAATACGGCTGTACTCGCACGTTGGTCGAGGGCGGTGGCGGCTGAATACCCGTCAGCAAACCAGCATAATCCATACGCAACACCGAATACGACCTCGGAAACGGCGAAAGCGCATAGTTTTCGTTGGTCATACGCCGCCCTCGGTTGATGTTGTAGCCCCAAGTTTGTATCGAGTCGGTGCTGTGTTTGTAGCGGAGGGTTTTCCATGGAATCGCAAACTCAGCCACCCAGCCCGAATCGGAGCGAGAAGTACGTACACGCCACAAGCCATCCCAATCTAAGTCTATATACGTAGCATCAAACGACAAGAAATCTCGCTGCACTCCATGAGGGTTGGTAGTGAACACCATCGCATTGCGCTGGTCGTTGAAACCATCAAATGTCATACCCACAAAGTCAGATGTACGGGTGTTAAAATCTCGCTTAAAATCAATCACTCGCACTGATTTTTTACCCAACGAATCCTTGCAAATGATGCCTATGTACAGAAACTGGTGATTGAACAAGGCTCGGGCAATGGTCTTTTGCTTAGGGGCTTGACCTTGATGCGGGTCTATCTCGATAAACTGGTCAACGGGTTTTGCCAACTTCCATTCGGCGTCAGAAAGCTGGCCGTCCACTTTAAGAAAGGAATTAACTTTAGTAGCTTCTAAGGTTTTTTTAACCGAATCGGGTCTGAAAATCTGGGCGTCTTGAGCCTTAACCCCAAAGGGCAACCACCAGCCCAACAAAAGCAAGGATAAATACTTGGTCATTAGCAGAATTGTAGTGTCAAGATGAAGTAGGTCTGCAAAGGTACTCAAACAAGTAGTAAGAGGAATAGCTTGCCGACCAAGTGCGTTAAATTCCTCCCCAAAGCCAACACATGAGCGACGTATGATTTCTATGACAAAAATAAGAGCGAAAAAATGACTACTCCACAAATCCAAAAAAGTGAAAGGAGTGTATATTTAATTGATGACGGTACGCTCAAGAGTAGTGGTACCCACTATCATTCCAACGCTATCTTCCGAAAACGAATTGAATGCCCCAATTTTTAAACCCAGAATACGATGATAGACATTTTTAAAACGTACATTGATCCAGCTTCTAAAGAGAGTTTTCGAGGGTTATCATTAGACCAAAACAGTTACAAAATGGAGTGGATTGTGCAGCCAGAAGGATACGTGCCTTTAGAACACATTCATTTACACCAAAACGAAACTTTTTTGATACAAGAAGGTGAGATTCTCTTATTGATTGATGGGGAAAAATTCGTCGGAAAGGTAGGAGATGTGATTACTGTACCCAAAGGGAAAAGACATATTGCTTATAACAATGCTCAGACGGTTCTGAAATGCGAAGTTAGTTATACGCCAAGTCTTGATATTCTGCAATTTGAGCAGTGTTTTATGGGGATGCTCCAAGACGGACATTATGACAAAACTGGCAAAATTAAGATTCCGATGATGGGTTATTTTCTCTCCAAAATGAAATGCCAATCCATGACTCGCCCAACCGAAATCCCTGCTTTTGTTTTTGCATTTGCCTTAAAAGTTTTTTATCTGGTGGGTGTCATTAGAGGGTGGAAAAAATATTACACTGCTTATACTGGACTAAGTTAAATGTATTGTAAATCAAGACTTTTTGATTTGCCAATCACTGTCACTATTCCTACTCGCTCCCTTGATTTTTATTAAAAATAGTTCGTTAACAGTGTACTAAACATCGCTATGAACAAAGCCTTAGGTCTCTTCGTGCTCCTGAATGTTTCGTTGGCAAATGCCCAAACTACCTCTAATAATAAGATAATTATTCAGCAGTTTTATGAAGCATTCAATCAAGGAAATTTGGCACTTGCTTCTACTTTTTATGCTTCTGTTGTGCAGTTACGCTCCGCCGCAGGTACAAGTTACCAACTCACCAAAGAAATGCTTCAAAAAAGTATAGAAGGTAGCTTCAAGGCATTTCCTGATGGCAAAAACGAGATTATAACTATCATGGCAGATGGTGATTGGGTAGCTGTATGTGACCGTCGTACAGGCACAAATCTTGGCCCTTGGATGGGTATAGAAGCTACTGGCAAAACTACTGACTTTTTGGTTATGGAAATGTATCGGCTGCATCAAGGAAAAATTGTAGAAATTATGGTGGTTCATGACCATCTAACCGCTCTAAAGCAGTTAGGGATTATTCCCTCCGACATAAGAAATTTATTGCCTGCCCCGCTCAAAAAGTAGTTAAAACTTATTATCAGAACATAGCGTATGAAACATAAAGTAATTGGAGGAATTATCTTCTTACTTCTTGGTTGGCTCGGTTATGATTTGTATTGGCCTCGCAAGGTCAATCTCCGTGAAATGGAACCACTCGAAATCGCTCGATTAGAGGCTGCTATGTGGCGTTCGTACTACGAACAAAGACCTATTTTATTATGTTGGCAAACAGCAGAACTGATGCAAACGCAGCTACATGCTCCGTTTTGGAGGTCTTTTTTGATGGCGTACAATGCGGCCAGCGCTGCGTTTGTTTTCAAAGAAGGCAAGCGTCGAAGCCACTATCAACAAGCACTTCCGTATTTGCAGCGCTATTACGCAGCCATCTACCACCTCAGCGACACCCCCTTCGACGTAAACAAGACGGCTCAAGAAGAATTAGAATGGTGGATAATCCGCCGAGAACGTGACCGCCATCCGCCTACCGAATGGGCCACCCTCCAAGCCAA
The DNA here is from genome assembly GCA_046329195.1 of Spirosomataceae bacterium. Lineage (GTDB taxonomy): Bacteria > Bacteroidota > Bacteroidia > Cytophagales > Spirosomataceae > JAXLVB01. Next base: position 14,808 of record JAXLVB010000004.1, read on the forward strand.
TATTGCCGCCAAGCTTTATCAAAAGCCCCCTTCGGCCTTTGCCTCCTACGCTCGCCTACGCACGGATGCCATGCTGCTGCGTGACCAAAAGGGCAAAAACATCACCGAACAAGATTGGCAAAACGTCCAAACGCTCCTAAATCGTTCGTGGACCGCACTTCACAAGGCTGTGAAATAGGAAGATGAGGGCAACGGATACGTAGGTAAAAGTACAAAGAAAAAGGCTAAAACGTGTCAGAATACCTTAAAGTGTTGACACGAAGGAAAGCAAGCCAAACGCCAAAACGACTGGTGTGGAGGCAAGCTAAGGGAAAAAAGTTGAATACACTGTGGGTCGGTATCCCGACCGACCCACGCAGGCGACAGCCACTCAGGGACATCTCCGTTGACTAACAACGGAAGATGTAAACTCGCAGAGAGGAAGGGATTCGAACCCTCGATGCCTTGCGGCATACCCGCTTTCCAGGCGAGCCAATTCAACCACTCTTGCACCTCTCTGTGTCTGCTAAACAATAACCATTTTGGTGAGCAATTGGTTTACCCTATTGCTTTTGAAGGATAGTCACCGGCCCTAGCAAACCCGAGGGCAACAACTCCCATTCTTTCTTGATGGTGATATTAGTTTGAGTAAACCGTTGGTTTTGAGGCTTGTCACGGTCTCCTACCAAGCGATTCCGCCAGGTATTCACCACTTCAATCTCCAGCTGATTATCTTTAGAAAGTACTTTTCCCGAAATCGGTACTCGGAACGGCGGCGTCCATACCAAGCCTAAATCAGCTCCATTCAGTCTGACACGGGCAATGCCTACGTCTTTCACTTCTCCCAAATCCAACCATAAAGTTCCCGTTGTGGTAGAAGCATCGAAGGTAGTTTGGTAAACGGCCTTTCCCGAATAATACTTGATGCCTTCTTCGGGGCGGTCGGTCCAACTTATTAGCTTGTCAAACTGCACAGAGGCTGGCCCACCCCATCGGGGGTCGAAGTGAACCTGCCAAGGGTTAGTGAGCGTACCCACTGTTTGCACCTGAACAAGTGGCTTATTCGCTTTAGCTTGTGGAATGGTGCTTTGGCGAAATACCACAAATACCGACCCATACGGGTCTAACGATAACTCCACATACGTTCGTCCGTTTTGTTGATAAAATCGTTCGGCGGGCAAGGTTTCGCCCGTGACGGCATTCCAAAGTTCAGGCTGTTTACCCGTTATTCGAAACGCCAAGGTTTGCTGCACTGCCTGACGATTTTGATTACTGATAAAGTAATAATCAACCCCTGATGCCTGACGATGCACGTAGTCAAATTTCAAATCTTGTGATTTGTTTATCCACTCACAATCAGGCAATAAGCCTTGTGACAATAATACTTCTCGGGTCGTTTTACCCCAAATCAATCGCCCTGCACCTACCTGATGCTCGCCTGTAGCACTTGGGTTTTCACCCCAAAGCTGGGTGGTAATGCGCTTTACTGCTTGGTCGGTGGCAGGATAGCCCACTAAGCTTGCCGTCGTCAACGTTTTGGGGCCTATAATCGTGGCTCCAGCTCGCAGCAATTGTTCCACTTTTTGCAAGGCAGCCAACGACAACACTTGATGCTCTGGCAAGACTAACACCCGATACGACACCCCATGAGGCAGCCATAAACGCCCTTTGTTAGCCTGAAGTTTCAGGAGTTGGTCTTCGTTGGTGAGATCATAATCAAAATCGGGCAGGGCTTTGGCAGGGTCGTCTTCTTTGTAACGACCCAAGTTGGGGATATGGTCGCCGTAGTAATACAACACATCGGCTTGAGTGGTACCTTGCTGCATGAGGTACTGCACACGGGTCAGGTAGTTGATGAAGCCAGAAGAGTAGTTCCACCACGTAACGTTGGGATTAAAGTGCGTTCCGGCAAAATATTCTTGACCGGGCAAGCCCATTTCGGGGGGTGAACAGGTAAACGTATGCAAATACACCAAATTGAGTCCAGCACAAAACTCATGGTCGGCACTGGGTTTCATATCGGCCCAAATCACGTCGTTCCAGTGGGGGCCAATGGTTGTAAACGACTCAGCACCTACTAATTTTTTGTTGAAAATTTTGGCAGCGCTGGCCGCCTGTTTCACAAAAAAACGGTCAATCGGCTTAGAGCGATGTGGCGAAGGCGACCAAAACTCGCTCATCATGATTTCGCTGTGGCTGTAGTTTTTGAGGCCGTCAAAAGGCCCTGCATGTGGCCCCGCCGACTCGGGTTGAATACCCATGCCAAAGCGCTTAGCTCGCTGTGCAAATACTCGATAATGGTTGTCCGAGATACAATCGCTCAGGGTTTTGCGAAGGTCGCTCAGAAACCGATTACTGACGTCTCGGTTTTCAATGATTTTCCCAGCTAAAATCGGCAAATATGGAATCGGGTCGTAGCCTCGTCGCTGACGAAACTCTTGTTCAAAGCCATCCGACCAGTTCATTCCACCTGCCTCAAAGCTATCAGTTTGGAGATACCGCAACGTTTTACCTGCCTTATTACCAATCAGTTGAAGTAAAGGTTCTACGTGCGTATCCCAATAGCGATTAAAATGCTTTTCGCTGGTGTAATCAATCACTCGGCCTTTCCATTGCCCGCTCGACGTTGACACTTCTGCGCTAGTGGTAGAATACCCAAAGCGGATGACTGTCCAGTTGCCAGCGGGGGCATTCCAATCTAACATCCCTTCGTTGACATACTTGTTTAGATTGATTACCTCTGCTAAAGTAGCGTCTTCTTCATGGGCGGAGGCGGCCACATCGGTGAGCAAGTGACGGGTTTCGGGTACCGACCAGCCTACTTCTCGGGTAGCGGCTTTATCGGGCAAATCCCGTATTGGTGGTCGGTTGGTAACTGTATGAGTCGGGATAGCCAATACGACAATGTCACGATAAAAATCATCGTGTGCTTTGGGTTGAGGCAACAGCTGGTGTACGCTCTTACCCCCTTGTAAAGTTATTTCCGAAAAAACAATTTGTTTGGCGGCCTCTTCGGGCGTAATGTCAGGGCCACCCAGATTCCAGCCGCTCTGAATACTCAACGACATCACCAAACCCAAGCGGTCGGCTTCGTTGATGGCATGAAGATACAACGCTCGCCAAGCCTCCGAACCCCAAAGAGGCCCTTCGGGTACGTCGCCATTGCCTCGCTGATTTTGCCCACCAGCGTCAAAAATACAAGCACCGCTAAAGCCTTTGGCCTTCATTTCTTCTAAGTCACGAGTAATGGCATCTTTGGTCACGTTGCCATTGAGCCACCACCACCAGCAGCGAATCCCATACTGGCGAGGTGGCTGTTGAAAAGTTTTCTCAGAAAGGGCAGTTTGTGCTTGCGCCTGTATGCAGCAGAGCAGCAACCACAGCAAGGTAAATCGTATCGGTTTAGAAAACATCCGCAAAAAATTAAGCCGTGAACTATTCACGGCCTAAAATTAGATGATTTTTTGAATGAAGACATTGACAGGCTTAATCGCTATTCGTAAAAAACCATCAGCGGTCGTAGTGGTATAGGGAGAAGGCTACAAACTCAATAGTTTCGCCAAGACTCCATTTGTCCACCCAAAGCCATCTTGTGTAGGATACTCACCTCCTCCGCCTTGGGTTTGGGTTTCTACATTGTATTTTTCGAGTAATTTTCCCGTCGCCTCATAAGTTGATATGCACGTGGTTATCCATCGGGTTTTGATGGTTTCGGCGAGTTCTGTGAAGCCATAGTTCAGCAACCCTACGTAGGCCGTCCATTGCAAGGGTGCCCAACCATTGGGGGCGTCCCATTGCTCATGCGTATGCGAGAGTGTAGTCACCAAGCCTCCGGGCTTGAGAAACTCTTTTTCGAGCTGTTGGGCTACCTGTTGGGCTTGAGCTTCAGTAGCTATACCAGCCCACAACGGATAAACACCTGCTAACGAGCAAATGGCCTTTTGTTCTTGATTTACAGCGTCATAATCAAAGAAAAAACCCTTGGTTTCGTGCCAGCAATAGTCTAAAATGGCCTGTTTACGAGCTTCTGCTTTTTCGGCGAATTCGATTGTCTTTTCCTCGTTGTTTTGTACTTGATACGCTTCGGAGAGGGTTTGTTCTAGCAAATACAGCAAGCAGTTCAAGTCTATCGGGGCGATGTCGGTCGTATGGATACTGCTCAAGTGTTGGCCATCTTGAAGCCATCGGCTGCTGTAATCCCATCCCGACTCAGCCCCCGCCCGCAAATGGCGATACACGGTAGCAGGCGTTTGCGACGCAAGCTGGGCAATGGCTACGTCTTCTTTGTACGATTCGGGGCGAGGTGTGTCGTACTCATCCCAATACCGATTCAAGAGTGCGCCTCCTGGCAAGGGTAGCACTCGATAGCTGGCCTCGTCGGTAGAGGAATCCGTACGCATCCAAAACGCATATTCCTTTTCTAACTGAGGCAAATACTGCAACAAAATAGGCTCTTGAGGCAGCGCCTCGGCCAGCAAACAGACCATTTGCGCAAAATAGGGCGGCTGAGAACGTCCTAAATAATACGTTCGGTTTCCATTGGGAATCAAGCCGTAGGTATCGAGCAGATAGGCAAAATTATTGACCATGTGCCGAATCAAATCAGTACGGCCATGTACTTGTAAGCCTAGCATGGTAAAGTAGCTATCCCAATAATACACTTCGCCAAAGCGTCCGCCTGGCACTACATACGGAAACGGAAGCGGCAACAGCGTGCCATGCTCCGAAGGTTGGTCGGCCTCCCGAGTGAGCACGGGCCACAGTGTTTGGATATGCAAATCAATAGAACGAGAGGTATCGCTTTCAAAGCCCGCTCCAAACGGCTTGGGCAACTCAAAGTGCTCAGTGACAAACGCCTGCAAGTCAAAGTTTTCTTCCCCTTTTTGTTCCTGAAACAAGGCTTCGATTACTTCAGGGGCTTGCTTGGGAACACCATCCACAAACGTTTTTGAATCGAGAAAAATAGCCTGCGCTTGTACTGCCTGAAAAAGTGGAGAGGGGGTGTTAGAGGTAAAATTTTGAAAATGTATCAAGGTGAAAAAGCAAGGTTAGCATCATTGAATCAGCGAAAAATCTCCGAAACCCGAACTGTTGCGGAAGGAGGTACTCTATCTTTCATCTAACAAAATCCCTTTGCTTTGTAAGTACCCAAACGCATTAAAAGTATGACCATCCATGATTTCTATATCTTTATCCCAATCCATTGTTTCCCAGTTATGTTGGGCTGTCGAAACGGTTACTTTTTTAGCATTTGTGATGATCCAAATTACTTTTTCAACACCAAAGTCAAGGAGTTTTTGCGTTTTATTAAAGATATACCCCATTTCTGTCAGTTCTGAGGTATCTGCTTTTACATCTATTTCGATTGCAATTTTAGGAGGAACCGAAGCATAATTTAGATTAATCATGGCTGGGGTTAACACCTGTTGATCAAAAATCGAAATATCATTAGCCAAATTATTACGGTGGTCCAAATGAACACCAGATTCATTGATAAGTACAAAAAAACGGTCATCATCAATAAATCGAAAAATAAGCTTGGCAATGTAAGCTGCCAATACCGACTGTAAGGTACTTGACCCCATAATATCTTCTAAGGTTTTCTGTCCAGTCAATACATCTTTGTAACCTCGCCGATAAATGGGTTTTCCATCTATCCTTTCGTACACCAAAGACTCAGGGATGTTGCCCGATTCGATGATGCGTTTTATGTTGCGAGGGCGTTTTAGTTTTGTATGCACCGATACCATGATGTTTCTACGAGTTTTATTCAAAGATAACGAAAGGTCATCTATTCTCAATGCCCACCAGTGGCCGTAATGGTTACCTTACTGTCACCACCTTGGAGTTTTCGATAGAAAAAGAGCAATACCATGAGTAGGGTCATCGGAACCAACGAGAAATAAAAGGCGGTTTCGCCCCCGTATGCTTCAAAAATATGCCCAGTGATAATGGAACCCGTTGTTCCTCCCAATGCCGAAAACACGACTATTAATCCCGACATCGTACCGTGCTGACGCACAGGCAATTTGCTCAAAATAAGCGAATTGATGGTAGGATAAATGGGAGCAATTAATAATCCAATAATCGGAAACACAAAGGCGGCTAAGGGGGCATCGGTCCAACCCGTAATGGTAGCCCCTGAGGCTTGTTGAGCCAACGGAATCGTAATGAGCACCAAACCTCCTGCCAGCAGCAAACATCCCAAGAGCAAATACAGCCAGTTGATGCGTTGCACTAAGATACCCGACAAAAACCGTCCGACCGCCGTCGAAATCGCCAAGATGCTGGCCATTTGAATACTTAGGGTGGCCGGAAGTTTTAATACCTTATTATTGAAGGTGGGTAACCAGCTCATAATGCTTTGCTCAATGAGTACATAGAAAAACACACAGCCCACAAACACCATCACCAAGGGCAAAATAATCAGGCGAAACATCTCAGCAAACTCCTCTACCATCGGGCGACTCTCTTCTGGCTTCACTGCCGACTCGTCGAGAGGAGTGCTCCAGAGCAGTACAAAAGCCAGCACACAAAGCCCTGCCAGCCAATAGTACACCCGTAGCCAAGCCGAAGGATTGGACTCGTCAATAAAAGCCGTAAAAATAAAATACCCCGACAAGATACCTATCATAAAAAACGACTCGATAAAACTCATCAAACTGATGTGTTCTTTTTGGTCGGAGGTTACCAGGCCCATCGTCGAAAATACGGAGACTTTTATGAGTCCGAAACTTAGTCCTATCACCAAAAACAACAGCTTTGTTCCCCAAAAACTATCCAGAGACGGCATTACCAAACAAATCGCCGCCGTAGCACTCAGCCCTACCAGCATGGCTTTCTTATAACCAATGCGAGTCAAGAACGAAGCTACCAAAAATGAAATCCCCGCAATACTGAGGTCTTTAAACGCTTCCAAGACCGACGCCGCCGATTCCGAAACCCCATACGTTCGTTGTACTTGCAAGATAACTGTGCCTACACTATTCAATAATAGAGCAAACACAAAATAGTTGATAAAGAGTGAGATTTTGACTTTGAGATAGTTCATGGTGGTTGAGGATTGTGGGTATAAGCCAGTTTAAATATACACAGATTGGTAGCAATGTTCGCTTTACTTATATCAAAAAAGCGAGCAATTTGCCCGCCTTTTGATTCATCATAGGTTATGTGGTATTGTACTCCGCTACGCCGTCGGTATAGGGATTCAATCCACGCCCTATCAACCTGTTCATCCTTGTTAGGTCTGTGTCCGAAGGGATAGCTGTGTATCCATACTTAATGCACAAAATTTGTTATTTCCATTCAAAAAATCTTCACCTATATTTTGTTATTTTTGTACTATATTTTGAAAAATTAGCAAAATATAACTACAGAAACGGAAATAATGTATGAAAACGGAGTTTGAAGTAGTTCGTCCCGACGAAGGGAGCTCTTTCCGAGTGCTACATAACCGTGTTTCGGCAGAGGATTTTAAGTGGGAGTATCACTACCATCCCGAGTACGAAATCGTGTGTGTATTGTACGGCGACGGGCGGCGACACGTGGGGACTCACATGAGTCATTATACCGATGGTGATTTGGTACTCATTGGCCCTAATCTGCCTCATGCCGGCTTCGGCAACGACGTAGTGGGTCCCCACGAAGAGATTGTAGTGCAGTTGGCCAAAGATTTTTTTGATAACTCTTTTCTCCAAAAGCCCGAAATGCAGGCTATCCAACAACTGCTCACGCACTCACAAGGAGGCGTAAGTTTTCATGGTCAAACCAAAACTCAGCTCAAAGCACAACTGCAAGCCCTCAAACCACTCTCCTCTTTTGACAGGCTGCTGGCGCTCCTCAGCATCTTGCAACAATTGGCCCTTTCTACCGAATACACCTTACTCAATGCCAATGGTGTGGCCGTTGATTTCAACCAAAAAGACGAGCAACGCCTCAAGCGGATTTTTGAATATGTGGAACTTCATTACCAAGACGACATTGCCCTCGAAACCGTAGCCGAAATTGCCAACCTGACCGTACCTTCTTTTTGTACCTACTTCAAGAAGAAAATGAACATGACCTTTTCGCATTTTGTGAATCACTATCGCATCAATCATGCGTGTAAACTCTTGGCCACCAGCCGAAACATCACCGATATTTGTTACCTTTGCGGCTTTCAAAATATTTCATACTTCAACCGAACCTTCAAAACCCTAAAGCAACAGAGTCCGCTTCAGTACCGCAAGCACTTGCTCAGGCAGAAGTAATTTTTCTCTTCTCCTTTAAAAAATATTCTTCTACCTTTAGTTACCATTTTTTATTTTTGCGTCTTTAGGTTAGAGCGTTTCAATAACAGGAACGATTGTCAGCCTTATAACTGACAACTATCATCTTTCTGACTCCTTGTAACGGGTTTGTAGTTCTCGCTACCTTTGATAATAAGGGGATTATAGTGGGCAATACGCAAACAATCATTTGCTTTTTTCGACGGTTCCATTAAACCTAGACACCGTTAGGAACTCTAATCGTTGTAAGTACTATTGGACCAAATAGGCGATTGGCTAAGAAATAATTTAGAAGCTTACGCAAGTATGGGTCTAGGATTCCATCTAATGTTTCAAAGCGATAGACTAAGTACAGATAAGCTACACGAAAATTTACATTAGGCATTGGTAAAACAATATTTCGTTACCAAAAAATAAAATTTCCGTGAAAAATCAGGCAAAACCTTGGATTTTATTGTACTTTTTCATACTTTTGAAGTAACCTCAGTTATACTTTAAATTTATTTTCCCTGATGAATCATTTTTATGCACTTCCCCAACGGGAGGCTGTAGTTAATTTTAGTCTTCCACAACGAAGAAACTACATTCGGCTGCTGGTTGATCTTCTTTTGATTTCAGTTTCCTACAGCTTAATTGCCTTTACAACCCATCGCACCGTTCAGCAACTCGACTTCCTGATTGTATCTGGTTTGGCAGTAGGGTGGTATTTTTCTACCAAACTTACCCGCCTCTACGACCCCTATCGGGCCACCAATTACATCGGCGACCTGTTAGTACTCATTCCCAACATAGTAGTACAGTTGGTTATCTTAGTGCTTACTTTATTTTTTATTAAAGACAGTTCTCGCATTTTCGCCAGCTCTTATGTACTTACGCTAGGTACACTGGTTGCTATCAAACTCTTTGTGACACGTAAAATCCTTCAGTATTTTCAGCGCAAAGGTTTGTTTCAAAAACACGTGGTTATTGTGGGAGAAGCCAGTTATGTAGTAGGCATCAGTGAGTTTGTTCGCACCCATGAGCACTTCGGATACAATCTCATTGACACCTTTCTCTATACCCAAAAAAATCATCCAGAACCACCCTTAAAAAGTACAATCGAGTTCTTAAATCATCTTGTTTACCAACACGAAATCAATGAATTAGTAGTAGCAACCAGTCAATTTGACGAAAACTACATCAAAGCCCTCATCACCTGGACCGACAAGCACGGCATCTTGCTTCGCTTTACGCCCAATTTTGTGCAAATCAGTACGGCTCGCTATTCGTTAGAATTATTTGGTAACTATCCTCTTATTACCGTTCGGAGTACACCGCTCGAAGAAAATTACCTTTGGTTAGTCAAACGAGCCTTCGATATTGTTTTTAGTCTGACCTTTTTGGTACTGGTGGGTTCTTGGTTGTTTCCGATTATTGCTTTACTCATCAAGCTGGATTCTCGTGGTCCAATTTTATTTGTTCAAAAACGCTGGGGACTCAAAGGGCGAACCTTTCGGGTATTTAAGTTTCGTACGATGACTCACCAACTACACCCAAGCGTTGAGTTCAGGCAAGCCACCCAAAATGACCAGCGCATTACTCGGATTGGTCGCTTTTTGCGCAAAACTAACCTTGACGAACTCCCGCAGTTTATCAATGTACTGTGGGGCGAAATGTCGGTAGTGGGTCCTCGCCCTCATGCTGTGGAGCATAACTTGCAGACCCTTCCGCATATCCAAAACTATATGGTGCGTCATCGCATCAAGCCTGGTATTACGGGCTGGGCACAAATCAACGGCTTTCGGGGCGAAGCCCGAGAAATTGACCTCATGCGCAAGCGGGTGGACTATGACATTTGGTATATCGAAAACTGGTCGTTTTGGCTCGACATCAAAGTCATTTTGATTACCGCCTACGCCATGCTCCGAGGCGATCCAAAGGCGTATTAGTTTAGGTTATTCGTTATTGGGAATTATGACCCAGGCCACTAATAAATACACTGTAAACTAACTAATTTTAATTTTTACTCGCAGAAGGTCGCAGATTGAAAAACGCTAATTTTCGCAGATGAAAACAAAGAGCCTGTTTAAACTTTTCAAATTAAACACAAAGCACCCAAAGATTAGGCACAACGTACACAAAACGCAAACTAGCTCTCTCTTTGTGGTCTTCGTGTAAATTTCTTTGTGTACTTTGTGTTAAAAAATGACTCGTCTTACACAAAAAATAAAAAGTTTAAACCGCTTCAAAATCAGCGAGTTTCTGCGGTATAAAATTAGCGGCTATCTGCGTGATAAATTTTAAAGAAACTTAGTTTACAATGTAATAAACTAAATAGACTGATTGCTGGACAAAACGAATACTATAAATACGGAGCGAGGGTGCTAGAACTAGGTCGTAGGGGCGTATGGCTTACGCCCAATCGGAGCCAATTTATATTTTGTCCACCAATAAACTAAATAGAAGTATTAAGTAGAGGGTATTTGTCGAGGAGTTGATGCAGTTCTACATCAAACTGATGTTTGGTAAGTAATTCCAAGTGCCTGTCATGATGGAGGTCGGTACCCCAAAAATCAACAAGATGTGCTTTGATTAAACTCAACGCAACTTTTTTGATAGCAGGGCCGTAATATCCCATCAACGAAGGCACGTTGAGTTGCAGCAAACAACCGAGTTCTTTGAGATGCTGAAACCGTTTCACGGCCACGTCATGCCAATACCCGTATCGCTCGGGATGGGCCAAAATCGGCTGATACCCCATGGTTTGTAACGTAAATACCGCCTGCTCCAGTTGCGGGCTTGGCGTTACAAACGACATCTCTATCAACACATAGTTGCTACTACCAAAGCTCAATACATCTTGTTGGTTGAGCAAGTGCTCAAACCACTGGTCCACAAAATACTCCGAGGCAGCCTCTACCTGCACCCCGATTCCTTGCGCTTGAACCTCTTGTTGGAGTGCCGCCAAGCCATTCCGAATTCCGGTGCTCGTATTCGGATACAAATCAGACAAGATATGGGGCGTCGTAATTATTTTTTGATAGCCTAACTGCGCTAATGCTGACAAATACCGCAACGACACCTCCATACTCGGACTACCGTCGTCTATGCCCGGTATTAAATGCGAGTGCATGTCCGTTTGGATTTTTTTAAAAATCGAAGTAGTGGGTTGTTTTTTAAAAAACGAAAACATAGCGAGTTCAAGAATAATCGTTGAGGTGCAAAGGTACGGTTTTGTTTGTAGATTTTTTGACAAAAATTATCCTAACAAAAATCAAAAATACAACTTAATATCTTGAATACCTGAACATTAAATACAAAACACAAGTTTTACCTTTGGGTGACTTTTTTATCTTTTTAAAGTCACAAAAAAGCACTATTTCCGCTCCTATCGTTGCGTTACCTGCTTATCAACGATTGTCGTTTAGAAAAGTGTCTTGGTTCGATTTTGTATTTATCAAATATCAGCGTACTTTTGTTCGGTACTCCCTTTATCCTTTTACCTAATGATTGTCTTAACACGAACGTTTAAATGTGGGGTTGGTTTTTTACTATTTGTCACACTTTCAACTGGGTTTTTATCATGTGTTAGCCCCAAACAAATTGCATACTTTCAGTCTGCCGATACCAGCCGTTTGGTCAAATTACCCATCGTAAAGCCCAAAACGACTCGGATTATCCCCACCGACATTTTGGCCATTACCGTTGGTAGCCTCAACCAAGAATCTAACCAGATACTTAATTTTGCCAACGTAACAGGTATTACAACCAGTTCTTTTCCTGGGCAAACCAATGCTCAAAATCATCAACCTTTGGGCTTTTTGGTGGACTCCAGTGGACATGTAGAGGTGCCCTTAGTGGGTCGTTTGCACTTGGCGGGGCTCACGCTCGACGAAGCCAACCAAGTAGTCAAAACAGCCGTTAACAAAACCCTCAAAGAACCCGCCGTGACTATTCGGTTTCTGAATCACAAATTCTCGGTCTTGGGCGAAGTCAACCGCCCAGGCACCTATAGCCTGATAGACGATCAAACCACCCTGCCCGAAGTGCTCGCTATGGCTGGGGACTTGACCATCTACGGGCAACGCAGCAACGTGCTCATTGTACGAGAAGAAAATGGCGTCCGTGAAATGGCACGCATCAATTTGCTAGACCGCAACGTGCTCAATTCGCCTTATTATTACATCAGGAATCGAGACATGATTTACATAGAGCCCACCAAAGCCAAAGCCACCTTTACCGACCGGACCATTCAGTTGGTACCCGTTGTGACCAGCGTGGCTACCGCTATTTTTGTGTTGCTCAATTTTATTGTGAAATAATGCGCAGCACAGCTGCTTAAACGCCGTGTCTAGTAGTTGCTTAAACGAATAGAATGTATTAAAAGAGGACGGAATGAACAATAACGAGTTAAACATATTTCAAGAGCAAGAAGAACCTTTTGATTTACGAACCTTTATTTTTAAGTACCTTCGTAATTGGTATTGGTTTGTCTTGACTGTTTCGTTAAGTGTAGGTTTCGCTTATTTTTACTTACAAACGCTCACCCCTATCTATCGAGTTTCGGCCTCTATTCTGATCAAAGACGAAAACCGAGGACTCAACTCCGATAATGACATTCTAAAAGACTTAGCCTTAGTAGGTGGAAATAAAATCGTAGAAAACGAAATTGAAGTGCTTAAGTCGAGGGCTATCATGGGTAAAGTGGTGGATGCCCTGAACCTAACGGTCACCTACTGGAAAGAAGGTCGCTTTCGAGACGACGAGTTGTATGACGTAGCTCCCATTAAGATTATTCCTACGCAGTGGACCAGCAAAGCCTACAGCGAACCTTTTTACATCAAGTTGCTCAATAATCAGCAGTCCGAATTACTTGATTTAGAAAAAAAATCAATCGGGCGCTATCCATTGGGTTCTCAAATTCATACGCCTTACGGTACCTTTAATATTACTCGTACCATTGCCCCCCTCAGTAATGAACCAATCAAGGTAACAGTCACTGGGCGAGATGGAATGATTCGAGCTTTATTGAGCTCTATGACTGTGGCACTCATCAACCAACGTAGTACAGTACTCAGTATCAATTTAGAAACTTCGGTTCCTGCCAAAGGAATAGCCATTATCAACAAACTGTTAGAAGAATATACCTATGCTGCTTTGGAAGACAAAAACCAAGAAGCAACCAAAACGCTACGCTTTATTGAAGAGCGCCTCAAAATCGTAACCAGCGAATTAGGCAGCGTAGAGCAAGACGTAGAGCGGTATCGTATTGCCAAAGGCATTACGGATTTAAGTACAGAGGCCAGTTTGTTTTTAGAAAAAGTAAAAGAGAACGATACTAAACTCAGCGAAGTAGATATTCAGCTCAAAGTATTGGAAGGGGTAAACCAATATATCCAGAGTGCCCAAACCAACAACTTGGCGCCTACTACACTCATGGTCACCGACCCTGTTTTAACGGGGTACTTGACCCAACTAGCCAACCTTGAAGTAGAACGAGCCAAATTGGCACAAAGTACACAGCCGGGTAATCCTTTGTTGGAGAACGTTATAACCCAACAAAAAAACATCAAACAGGCGATTCGAGAAAATGTTGCCAATCAAAAGACGGCTCTGTTGGCAACCAAAAATAATGTGCTGGCCAATAACAAACGCTTAGAAGGGATGATTAGTACCATTCCTCAAAAAGAACGAGAATATGTATCTATCAAGCGGCAAGCAGGTATCAAAGAAGATTTATACTTGATACTCCTCAAAAAACGAGAGGAAACTGCCCTCTCCTATGCCAGTGCTGTTACCGATAGCCGCATTGTGGACTTACCTTTCAAAAACGGAGGCGCCATCCGACCCAATAGGCGAGTTATTTGGCTTTCGGCTCTCTTGATTGGCCTTTTAGTCCCTATCCTAACTATTTTCTTGAGAGATGTATTGAAATATACCGTACAATCTAAAAAAGAAATTGAAGATGCTACCGGAGGCATTGTGTTTGCCGAAATTGCTAAAACGGATAAAGAACTCAAGAGCCCTATTCTTGACCCCAAAAGCCGTTCGTTCATCAGCGAGCAGTTTCGATCTGTGCGTACTAACCTCCAATATTTGTTTGGAGACCGAGCCGACGAAAAAGGAAAAGTCTTGTTAATTACCTCTTCTACAGGAGGCGAGGGAAAAAGTTTTGTTACGCTTAACCTTGCCACTACCATTACTTTGCTCAACAAGAAAGTGCTTGTATTGGGGATGGACTTGCGCAAGCCTCGAATCAATGAGTACCTCAATGTTCAAAACAAAAAAGGGGTTTCTACCTTTTTGATTGGAAAAGCTACAGTAGAAGAAATTACTCAGTCAACGGGTTTCCCAAATCTTTTCATCATTCCATCGGGGCCTGTACCCCCCAACCCTGCCGAATTGTTAGCAAGTCAGCGTACCGAAGTACTATTTAATCAACTTAAGCAAGAGTATGACTACATCCTGATAGACACTTCGCCAGTAGGCTTGGTAACCGATGCGCTTTTGCTTGCCAACGTAGCAGACGAATGTTTTTACATTGTACGGCATGAGCAAACACCCAAGCAGTTTCTGGGCAACATCAAGCAGCTTAAAGATAATAAGGTGTTCAAATCCTTTCATATCCTTTTCAATGCCGTCAATTACAAAAACTCAAAAGAATATGGCTATGGATATGGTTATGGGTACGGCTATGGCTACGGATACGGCCATAAGCATGGGTATTATGGGGATGATAAGGAGTGAACTGTAGGTTATTTTCTTCATCCTAACTTGATAACTTTATAACCAACACAATGAATAAGCTACAATATCTATTCGATTCAACTCTCCATTACTTTTCGGACAAATCCTGTCCCTATTGTGGTTATAATGAGTTAAAGGTTGTTGACAAGAAATTCTTGGTAACTACATTGTATGAGTGTCAAAATTGTAAACTATACTTTAGACACCCTAAAGATACTGTAGAACAAAATAGAAAGTTTTACCAAAAAGCCTATACCCAGAAAGATAATATAACTACAGATTTACCATCGGAGGAAGCGTTGAGCTTATTGCTGAAAAACAACTTTGGCGGAACAGCAAAAGATTATACTGACCGAATCAATTTTATTAAAAAATTAGTAAACAGACCGAATCCAAGTATTATTGATTTTGGTGCAAACTGGGGATACACCTCTTACCAACTCAAATCACAAGGTTTCGAGGTTCAGGCTTATGAAATTTCTGAGTCGAGAGCAGCTTTTGGTCAAAAACTTGGTATTGATATCCAAACCAAGTTAGAAAACTTAGATGGGGATGTTGATGTTTTTTTTAATGCGCATGTAATAGAGCATTTACCGAATATTAAACAAATGTTCCTTTTGGCTCAAAGGTTGTTAAAAGAAGACGGGCTAATAGTTATCTATTGTCCAAATGGCGCTGACGAATTTAGATTTAAGCATCCTGACAATTTTCACAAATTATGGGGGCAAGTACATTCTAATTATCTAAATGATAGGTTTTTTAAATTTGTTTTTAGGGATGTTCCTTATTTAATCGGAAGTAGTTCTATCAGTTCAAACCGTGTAGCTCAAGAATGGGATTTAACATCTCAAATGTGTTTAGATTTAACCGGAGATGAATTGTTTGCGATTGCCAAGATAAAAAAGCAAGGATTTTGAGGTATTTCTACTTATTAATCAAATCATAGTTACCTGATTTAAAAGATTATATCTCATTTAGCAATTTCTGAATAACATAGGAAAATGCGATAAATACTTTGATAATGCAATCTATAAAACTTATTAGTATCCTTGGAGCATCGATTAAAAAAGGTTTTTAAGGCTAATTTCATTGGTCAAATCATTGGAGTGGTCATCCAGCTAGGTAGCGTACCTCTATTTCTATCGAATTGGGGTAAGACTTACTATGGAGAATGGCTTCTTATCTCTACGTTTCCAAATTATCTATCGATGGCAGACTTAGGTCTCAATGCTGTACTTTCTAACGAGATTACAATCAAGATGACACAAGGTAAACATAGTGAGGCAAATTACCTGTTTCAGAGAGCTTGGGGATCTCTCATTATTGTGAGTGTAATGTTAGTAGGCATAATTCTTGGTTCATTACTATTCTATGGAAACCATCTATTCAAAATAATTTCTCATATCGATCAACATTCTATCTCCTTGATAATTTGCCTTTTGGCATTGAGTGTATTAATCAATCTCCAAAATGGTCTGTTGCAGGGTGTATATACTGCTCATAAACAAAATTACCTCAGTGCTAACCGTGCGAATTTATCTCGATTTTTAGAGTTTTTTTTTTCGATGCTTGCCATTATCTATCGTGCGGATGCTCTTATGGTTGCTGAAATTATTGTTGCTGTTCGCTTTTTATATTCCTGTCTAATTATCTTAGAGCTCCGAAAGAAGTATAATGATTTTAAGCTTATTCCTTCTTTCACTAATTTAAGCATTATTTTTCCACTATTACGACCTTCTCTTTCTTATTCTCTTTTTTCGATTAGTAACGGATTACTTATACAAGCAACAACGGCTATAGTTGGGTATAACTTAGGCTCTGGTAAAGTAGTTATTTTTACAACCACTCGCACATTGACTAATACAATCAAACAACTATTAGGATTTATAAATAACTCTGTTTGGAATGAATTTTCGATACTCATTAGTCAACATAAACTTGAAGAAGCCCGCACTTTACACTTACGCACAATGCAAATTTCTATATTACTTACAGTTCTCACATTTATTTTTCTACTCCTAAGTGGTGATTATATACTCCAATTTTGGACAAAGGGAAAAGTTTATATAGAGCAACCTTTTTTCTTTTTAATGTTATGTGTGTTATTGTTAGAAAGTTTATGGTCCGTAAGCTTTATTGTAACCTTATCAGTTAACAAACACGAAAAAACAGCACTAACTTACATATTTAGTTCTATTGCAGCTATATTCTTTTCTATCTTTACTATACAATATTGGGGACTATCAAGCATCCCGATTAGTCTATTCTTGGTGAATATTTCCATGAGTATTGTAGTTTTTCGTTTGGTCGCCACCATTTTGAATGAACACTTAAATTACATTTTCCTTCAGAAACTACTTGATGTTCAGTGGTTGAAAAAAATATTATCAGTATGAAAATAGTACAATCTACATGGACTCGATTTTGGCATTTCGATTTAGCTCGAGAACTCCACCAAATGGGTTATTTAGAACGAATTTTTACCTGTTTACCTTGGTGGAAAGCGTCGGAGGAGTCAAAAAGTCAAGGAATTCCAAGGTCTAGAATTTCGTGTAACTTTTTCATGCAAGGGATTCGTCGAGTTGGGAGCAAGTTGCCTTTTTACAACCAAGAACTTGATTTTCAACTAGGTATCATCGAAACTAGGCTTTTTTCCCGCTGGGTTGCAAACAATCTTCCCGAATGTGATGCTTATATCGCTATTTCTGGTTCAGGGCTTCAGGCAGGCCGAGTTGCCAAAAAGCGTGGGGCTGGTTATATCATGGATAGAGGTTCAACCCATATCAAATTTGCCAATGAGATTTTATCTGAAGAATATCGCCGATGGAATATCCCTTGGAAACCTATTTCACCTTGGCTTATTGATAATGAGGAAGCAGAAGCTGCTGAAGCCAACTTGATCACGATACCATCTCACTTTGTTAAACAAACATTTATTCAATATGGGGTTGATGCTGCCAAGCTTAGAGTAGTGCCGTATGGCGTGTCATTAAAGGAGTTTTACCCTGTTGACCAGCCGCCTGTCGACTGTTTTCGGCTTGTGTTTGTGGGACAATTTTCATTGCGAAAAGGCGCTCTTTATTTGCTAGAAGCCTTCAAAAATTTTAAGCACCCTAACAAAGAATTGGTAGTATTAGGGCACGTACCCATAGAGCTCAAAACGCTTATTAGCCAAATTGGCTATAATCATGTACGATTTGTAGGAATGGTACCTCGGTCGAAGGTCAAAGAATATATGTCTTCGTCACATGCACTTGTACTACCCAGTATAGAAGAAGGACTAGCTTTAGTACAAGTACAAGCCTTAGCCTGTGGTTGTCCTGTAATTGCAACCCCCAATACTGGTTCAGAAACCCTTTTTCAACATGCAAAACACGGGCTTATCATCGAATCAAAAAGTTCTAAAGCACTGACAGATGCTTTTGTACGACTAGCTGATGAACCAAGCTTGAGAGAACAAATGCGAACTAACGGGTTACAACTAATCCAGCATCTTGGAGGATGGCAAACCTACGCTCAAGGTATTGTTAAGGTAGCAATGGAAACCCAAAAACCTTCTATACCATGCTGAATGCTTGGATAAAATATGGTTGGGATTTGATAGGTAACCACTTGCCCTGGTTAGCGTATGACATCAACTATAGGAGACGATACAAACGTTACGAGCCAGATATTTGGCAAATACCACAATTTTGCAATGCTCACACAAGAGTTATTGATGTTGGGGCTAACATGGGCATATATTCGAGATGGATGGCTAAGCATGCACAGTACGTAGAGAGTTTTGAATGCAACCCGTCACTTATTAACAGTTTGAAGCAAGTGCTTCCCCTTAATGTTAAGATTCATGATTATGCGTTGTCAAGTAGTAGTGGTAAAACAGTGCTACGATTTGATCCGAATAATACAGGGATTGGTACCGTTGAAGTAAATAATCTCCTTGATCAGAACGAAGGGATTAAGAAAATTCAGGAAGTAGCTGTAAAACTTGCTAGGCTCGATGATTTTGCTTTTGACGCTGTTTCGTTTATCAAAATAGATGTAGAAGGGCATGAGTTAGAGGTACTCAAAGGAGCAGAAAACACACTGAAAAAGTTTCACCCTGCTCTTTTAATAGAAATTGAAGAAAGGCATTGCCCAGGAAATTTGGTTCGTGTTCCAGATTGGTTAAAAACTCTTGATTATTTACCCTGTATTTTAACAGAAAATACAATTACGCCAATTCAAGAGTTAAACAGTTATGCTCAACAAGGAAGAAATAATTTCTGGTTTATAAATAAATTTTCAACAAAATGAATCGCCTTTACAGAGTCCGATTATTAATTAAAACGTTACCTTGGTATTCTGCAATCAAATGTATTGGGGGATTACTGCGAATTAGACTTCAATTAAAGTTTTTTGACTTTACTATCAAATATTACAAGTATAATCTACCTCGGTATGCACATATACGAGACAGTCATATAGAAAGTGATTTGCAAGTCGTTTTAGAGTTAGCTGCTGGGGATATTTATAGACTGAGCTCTTTAACTTGGAAACCTGATATCGTAATAGATGGAGGTGGTAATATTGGTTTATTTACATTAGCAGCTAGTGCATTATGGACAGAAGCACAGTTTATTTGCTATGAACCTGTGCCTGAAAATGTTAAAGTAATTAAAAAAAATATTCTTTTAAATAAGTTAGAAAATAGAGTGAAAACAGTTTCTGCCGCCTTGGGCGGTAATAATAGACAAGAAACTTTTTATTTAAGAGAAGCTATTCAAAGTAGTTTCAAAAGTACAATTGATTTTGATAAAGCCATCAAAGTAGATGTTTTAAGATTATCAGAAATATATAGCAAATTAAAACCAAAAAAAATTCTAATTAAACTTGATATAGAAGGGGCAGAATTTGAAGTATTGGAAGACTTTTTTACTGCGGTAAGTCCTAGCCAAATCATTATTCTTATGGAAGTTCATGGTAATCATTTTATACAAGACAAATTATTAAAACAAGCCCAAAAATCAGGATTTTCTGGTATTTTTTGGGATAAAGGAGAAGATAGATGTCATCTAGCATTAGTAAGTAGAGATATTAACATTGAGATGGTTGGATTGAATAATTAAAACATTAGATGCGCCTTCTTTTTCTAAACTATGAAACAGCTCTAGGCTCTGCGGTGCATGCAACACCAGTGTTTGCTGCTTTGCAGCAACTGCATCCTGATTGGGAAATACATGTAGCGTGTTCGGGTATTCCTCAATTTTTATTTATACATAATCCACACATCCATACACTCCATATTACGAAGCATCCTGTTAGGGATACACTACTAACAGCCTTACAACTAACAAAAATAGGTCTAGTACACCAATTTGATGCTGTGCTGCTGAATACAGGCAATAGTCGCCCACGTATTGCATGGAATGCATTGTTCATCAAAGCAAAACAAACCATTGGCATCGAAGCAAAATCGTATTTTGTCAATACTTTACTACATACTCAAAAGGGAAACAGCGTGGCACTAAACAATTTACAAGTAATAAAGCCGTTGATCCCTGATTTGAAAGAAGTTTTTTGGGCTAATTCGTTTGAAGTTTATTTTGGCAAAAACCAATATGAGAATGCGCTAAATTTTCGTCTAAAAACAATTATCCATAATAAACCACTAATTGGGATTGTGACTCAAACAAGCGGTGGACAACCTAGCAGTTGGAGACCTGAGAAGTTTATAGAAGTAGCAAAGCATTTGATTAAAGCTACTGAGGGGGTTTTGCTTTTTTTCGGTAGTAGTCAGGAACGCAATGCTATTGATGATATAATCAATCAGCTTGGAAACAATGCCATTTCACTTGCTGGAAAAACGAGTATTGAAGAATTACCAGCTTTCTGTGCAGTTTGCGATGTATTAGTTACCTTAGACACAGGAATTATGCATATTGGAAGAGCTGTAGGGGTACCTATGGTGGTTATAGCGCCAGCATGGCAACCCGAATATGAATGGCTCCCCCTAAATCAAGAAAAATACCACGTCATCCGAAAATGGGAGATTGGTTGCCGTAACTGCTTAAAGTTTTTTTGTGAGACACATGAATGTATGGAAGAAATTTCTGTGGAAGAAGTAGTGGAGGCTACCCTTTTTCAGTTAGGGAGATTTGTAAACGCTAAGCAAGATGATTGGAAAGTGCGGCTAGAAAAATGGTTAAGTCTAAAACAACCCAAAATACAATATCTAGCATGAAAATTGTTTTTTTAGGAAGTTTGGCAGATTTAAGCGCTTCAAGTACTCAGCGGCTTTGGGCACTAAAACAGTGTCATGCAGAAGTTTTTGCAATAGACCGTGACCAATATAAATCTCCTTTTGGTCGGTTTGCTGGACATCTGGCTAGAGTACTTCAGCAACCAAGACTACTTTATGACACGGCAAAAATCGAACGAGATCTACTTCTTACTTGCAAACAAATTTCGCCAGATATAATTTGGATCGAATGGCCTCGTGAAGTAAGTTTTTCAACCCTTCAGCAACTTCAAAAACTTTGGCCTCGTCCTTTTATCATTTCTTTTCAGGATGACAATCCATGGGGTGATAGAAATGACACTTGGCAATGGAAGGAATATTTTAAGAACGTCAAATATTTTGACCTTCACCTAGTCAAACGCCCTAGTGACATCCAAAATATAAAGAAGTTGGGAGCAAAAAATTGCCGTTACTGGCATCATGGCATATACAGTCCTTTGTTTTATCCATCTAAAGAGCATACATCTTACCAATATCCTGTTATCTTTATTGGTACTTGCATGGATAATCGGAGTAATTTTATCGAATTCTTATTAGAAGCGGGACTGCCCATTCATGTTTTTGGTAATGGATGGATCAAGCACGCCTTTAAGTTAGTAAAGCGTTTTCCGAATAATTTTCACCCTGCTGTTGTAGGAAAAAGCTACGCAGATACGATTAGGAGTTCTTTGGTATCATTAATCATGGTATCAGAGTCTAATCATGACGAATGGACGATGCGATCTTACGAAGTGCCTGGTTGTGGAATAGCCCCTTTGGCTTATGATACCTCAACTCATCGGCAAATGTTTTCAGAGGGAACAACAGGCTTCTTTTTTAAAGATGCCCAATCTTGTCTCAGCACGATTACTGGACTTATTGACAATCCAAATTTGTGTAAACAAGTCGGAGTCGCTGTAGAGCAAGATTTTCAGCACAGAAATTGGAGAATTGAAGCTCGAATGGAAGAATTGCTTAAACAATTATGATGCTCATGGCACAGAATAATGTACGTTTCCCTACTGTGAATAATCGTAAAAATAGTTTGTTTTTACTAAGGAGTTACTTAATCTATTTTTCAATTTTTGCTTTTATATTCCAGCTCACTATCGATAGTAGTGTTACTAATATTACCTGCAATGCTCTCAGTCTCTTTTTATTTATACTTACATGTATAGTCACATTACACCCTCGTAATGATTCACCTGAAAGAGCTTTAATTGCTGTAGTCATTTTTTTTATTTGCATTTCCAATAGTCTATTTACAATGCTTGGTACCTTGGCAGAAGGGCACTCGTTAACAAACACCCTATTGATACCTTCTGAAACATTTTTTCATAGAACCATCTACAATCTTTGCCTAATCATTGCCTTTCTCTTTACTCAATCACAGTTGTTTCTTCCTATTAGAAGCCTTAGTTATCGCTTAGGTAGCCTGACAAAAACCCGCTCCATATTACCAGTAAAGGCTGTTTGGATGTTAGGAATAATTGGTTTTTCTAGCTACATATTAAAACAATTATCACTATCTGTTACCTTTATTAAGATATTAGATGGCTTTGGTTTTTTAACTTGGACACCTTTTATTTTACTTGTTCCGCCTTATACTATAAAAAAAGGTAAGCAGCGATTATTACTACTGTTGTATTATGGGATTCAAATTGGGCTTTCACTAGCGAATAATAGCCGTTTGGGAATGGTAGGCCCCTTGAGTGTTATTCTTATGGGTTGGTTATATGGATTATTATTAGGCTATATTAACATAAATTCAAAAATTATTCTTAGAGGTATTCTGTTTAGCTTTATTGGCATAGTTCTCTCCAGTCAATTGGTGCAGATTTCAAACGCCATCTTAGTTGGAAGGGCAGGTCGAGAGAGTAGAAGTTCCTTGGAGCAAATCAAGGTCACACTTGAGTATATTAAAGATTCTCAGGCCCTACAAGATTTAAAAAACGAGCAATTAATGGAAAATAGCAGAAAAGATATTTGGCAAGAAAACTACGTAGCAAATCCTTTTTTTGCTCGCTTTATCCAGATCAAGTTTGATGATAATTGCCTCTATCGAATAAGTACATTTAGTAGTAAAGACTTTGAGCAATTGGAAGATATTACTACCCAGAAAAACTTAGCTTTGATGCCAGAACCCATGTTACAATTTTTAAGAATAGGTGTAAACAAAAAAGAGGTCAATTCATATTCACTTGGTGATTTAATAGATGTAATTAGCGGCAGAGGGTTTCTCGGTGGTTTGAAAACAGGCTCTATACCTGCACACGCTTATGCTATTTATAAAGAACGTTACCCGTTAGTCCTAATCCTTATGTACAGTGTAATTTTTGGGATTGTACAAGGGTTATTTGGTATTAAAAGAAAATTTGGTCAACAAACCAATTCGATACCTACGTTAGCCATGTTGTTACCGTTTCATCTATATACGTGGCTTACCCCCGATGGAATTACCAGCCTTTATTCTTTACTTTTTAGAGGTATGTGGCAAACCATATTACTTTATTTCATTTCTATTTTGATTATCAAACGCTTAGGATTATTGAGACAAAAGAATCCATCTTTAGCCTTATCAAATAAAGAGGCTATTCAGAGCTAAAAACTTGGCCATGCTTTTGATTTTTGACACCCATCCCGTCCAGTATCGGGCACCACTCTGGCGAGCCATTCAGCAACTGTATCCTGGCAGTATTCATGTGGTGTATGCCTCGGATTGCTCGGTCAAAGGGCATCAAGATGAAGGATTTGGCCAAACTGTCGCATGGGATGAACCGCTCTTGGCAGGATATCCTTACACTATTTTGAATTGCGAAAAAGGACAACCTTTATCGGGTTGGGGCTCATTAACGGGCAAAGGAGTCAAGGAGGTTATTGCTCATACTAGACCAAGTGCGGTGCTACTGACGGGTATTTATTATCGTTATGAATCGGTGGCTTGGTACTATGCTCGGCTTGCTGGTATTCCGGTTTGGTTACGAACCGAAACGCAAGATGAGGCATTTCAGCGGTCTCGTTTTAAGTCGTTCCTCCGTTCGCTGGTTTACAAAATAGCCTACAAGGGCTTTCAAAAGTTTTTCTATATTGGGCAACTCAATAAACTGCATTATCAACACCACGGCGTATCTCCCAACCGATTACTGGCCGCTCATTATTGTACGGTGAATCGGTATGAAGGGATGAGCTTAGCTGAGAAAAAACAGTTAAGAACGCAAATACGCTCGCAGGCTGGTATTACAACAGATAAATGGGTGGTTGGTTTTTCAGGAAAATTTATCGAAAAAAAGAATCCTCTCCTTTTATTTCAATCGTTGGCTTATCTTCCTGATGAACTAAGAGAAAAAATACACTTTTACTATGTAGGAAGCGGTACTTTGGAGGAAGCATTGCGTCAAAAGGCAAGGGAGGCATCAGACACATGGGGCATCAAAACCACTTTTACTGGTTTTGTGAATCAGTCCCAAATTGGAGAGCATTACTTGGCGATGGATGTCATGGTGCTTCCGTCACGACGCATGGGCGAAACTTGGGGACTAGTCGCCAATGAGGCACTCCAAGCGGGTTGTGGCGTCGTAGTAAGTGATGCGGTAGGCTGTGGAGCCGATTTTATGACTTGGGAACGGGTACGAGTTTTTTCAGAAGGTGATACCCAGCATTTAGCCAAGCAGCTAGCATCTTTGTCTCGTTTTGAAACAGATTTAGAATGGGCCACCGCAAATCTTGAATCGTATAGTATGATGGCTGCCGCTCAGGCTATTGCACACGAAATACCTTTGAATCCATGATGTAATAGGTCGAATGAAATATTTTTTCTCATCACTACCCAATCCAATAACCAAGCAACAAGTAGAATATTGGTTTATACCGTTTATACTCTATCTAGTAGTTCCCAGTGTTTTGTTAAGCATCAACGCCTTTCAAGTTGGCGAAACCGTTACCTGCCTTTGTCAATTTCTTTATACTCTTTATCTTGTTTTTAGCAATATTAATCAACCCAGCTACCGCAACAACCCGCTTATGACTGGTGCTTGGTTTTATTTTTTATACCTAAGTATCGGCCCACTGGTCATCATTTTTGAAATTGGAACTTCTTATACAGGAGAATCTTTTTTACACAATGTGGGCATTGACTATCGTAGTATGCTCATTACACAACTGCTACTCAATATACTGGGTATCGTCACTTGGTACCTTGGATTATGGGTCAATAGCCGTATTGAAATTCAGTTAGCAACTGGTATTGAACATATTCTGAAATATAGCAGATACTATACTTATGCATCGGTATTGGGAGTAGGCTTGCAAATCTATTTATTCTGGAGCGGACAGGTATTCTTGGGTGGCTTTGACACCACACAAGGATTAACGGTTTTTACATCGTTAGGGCCTATTTTTCTTTCTTGTATCCCATTAATAGGGGGAGTTCTTATTCAAAAAAAATACTATCAAATCACCTGGTTGTTAATTTTATTGATACAATTGATGTGGTTAGTCTTTTTTGGGAAATTTCGTTTGATTGTTGCTGTGTATCTTTTTTCAGTTACGTATTTTAATCAGCAAACGCTATGGAGTAAGGCCAATTTATACAAAATCCTTGCGTTATCTATCCTTCTTTTTGGTGCAGGTAACTTATATCAACTTTTTCATTTCTATGACCTAAATACAGCCTTACGTCATCGCTCTGATCGTACGGCTTGGCAACGATTTTCCTCCGATTTTAAACTCAACGAGCGTTATACTCAAAAACAAAATGTATATTTCACCTACCGTATCCAGACCTCTCATCTTCCCATTGCTCGTATGGTGTATTTATACCACCAAGGCCAACTAAAACCATTGGGGGGCGAGGATCTCGTTGGAAATGTAAAGAATAGCACCCCAGCCAATTTAGTTTATGATAAAAAAAAGCTATTGCTGGATGAAGCCCTTTATGAAAAACGCTTTGGTTCAATTTTTCCATTTCCTGACATAGGGAATACGATTGTCTTGCAAGGTTTAGTAGATTTCTGGATAGGGGGAGTACTCGGGTATATGGGTATTTATTATGGAATTTGGGGACTTTTGTTTTTTTATGTAGTGCAACAATCAAAAATACCACTTTTAAAAATCCTCTTTTTTGTACTTATCACTCAACAAATATGGTCTAACATAGAATCCACAATGGGAAATGCGCTAGTACAAGCAAGAAATTTTTTATTTATTGTATTTTTATGTCGCCTTTCTTTTTTGCTATATCAACGAATCATTCAATTGTCAGCTAATCAAGCTAAATTGTAGTTGTTACCAATGAGTCTCTTACCTCCCAAATTCAACATATTTTATGTAAACCGAAATACTCATGCGTTCAGTATTGAGAAAGTGTTCTCTATGATAAAAAATCAATTAGGCTCTTCCATTACTTATCAAGATGGGTTTGCACCTTCTAGGTATGACAAGCCCTTATCTTTATTGCGTAATTGGTTTTTTTTTCTGAAACAACGCTTTAAGCATACACAATCACTAGATATTTACCATATCACAGGGGTTTTGCATTACTTATTTGTTGCATTGCCTCGTCGTCGAACTATCTTGACTATCCATGATTGTGTTAAAATTCATCAACAAAAAGGTATTAAAAAATGGTTCGCTTGGCTGCTATGGTTCAAGTTACCTTGTACTTATTTTAAATACATTACTGTTGTTTCTGAACAGACAAAACGTGAGCTCATTCAATTAACCAACTGTAATCCAGATAAAATTATAGTTATTCACAATCCCCTTGACCCAGCTATTCGATACCACCCCAAAGCTTTCAATAGCGAAATGCCGACTGTGCTACATATTGGTACAGCAGAAAATAAAAATCTACCTCGCTTAATTAAAGCTTTAGTTGGGTTAGCCTGTAGGTTATGGATTGTAGGGCGATTAGATAAGGATACGATAACGATGCTAACAACTAACCAAATCTCTTTTGAAAATTTTGTAGATTGTGATGATGACCAAATCCGAACTCTCTACCAACAGGCAGATATAGTAAGTTTTGTAACTACGTATGAAGGATTTGGTTTGCCAATTATTGAAGCTCAAGCAACAGGTCGAGTTGTATTGACAAGTCAACTTCAACCCCATCAAGAAATTGGCGGAGAAGGTGCTTGTTATGTTAATCCATATTATATAGAAGAGATTCGACATGAGATTCTTGAACTAATACAAAACACTCAAAAAAGAGAATTATTAATCATAAAGGGATTAGAAAATGTGAAGCGATTTGAAGCAGCAAAAATCTCAACGTCTTATTTACAATTGTACCACTACATCCATCAAACATTATGTGCGGTATCGCCGGAATTGTAAACTTACCTCAAGAGCAAAGTAGGCCATTGATTGAACAAATGACCTATGATTTGCGCCACAGGGGACCCGATGCGGGTGCTGTTTTCGTAGAAGACGGAATAGCATTAGGGCATCGGCGGTTGTCTATTATTGATTTAAGTACTGGAGCTAATCAGCCTTTTTGGGACTACACCCGTCGATATGTAATAGTGTTTAATGGCGAAATCTATAATTACCAAGAGGTAAGGGCCAAACTCAACTATTCGTGGCAAACTACCTCAGATACAGAGGTTATTCTTGCTTCTTACTTAACTTGGGGCGTCGAGTGCCTACAACATCTCAATGGAATGTTTGCTTTGGCTATTTGGGACACGCTTGATAAACGGCTATTCTTAGCCAGAGACCGATTAGGTGTCAAACCTTTGTATTATGCTTACTCTAAAAAATCCTTTATATTTTGCTCTGAAATTCGTGCAATACTCAATACTGGGTTAGTGGAGCGAAATCTAAATACTTCCCATTTAGCTGATTATCTATCAGCAATGGCTATCAAAACTCCTCACACAATCATCGAAGGAATTCAACAACTACTTCCTGGCGAATATGCGTTGTTTGAGGAGAAAACCCTTCATCGAGAACAGTACTGGGATTTAATTGATGCAGCCAAGAGAGTGCTTGAACCTAATCCTATTGCTTATGAAGGCTTAACTCATCACGTCCGGCATTTGTTTGAGCAGGCTGTCCAAAGTCGAATGGTGGCCGATGTACCCGTTGGAGCATTTCTATCGGGTGGCGTTGATTCGTCGGCTATCGTAGCTCTAATGTCACAGTACAGTACTGCTCCTATCAACACGTTTTCAATCGTATTTAGTGATAAAAAGTTTGATGAATCCGTTTATGCACAACAAATAGCTACTCAATACCAAACCAACCACCATGAACTTCTTTTAGAACCAACAGAAGTGCTCACGATGTTAGAAGAATACTTCGAAAAAATGGATAGCCCTACAGTAGATGGTTTAAATACTTACATTGTGTCAAAACTAGTTGCTAAAACTGGCATAAGAGTGGCAATGTCAGGCTTAGGTGGAGATGAGCTATTTGCAGGTTATGTGGGATTTAAGCGTTTTCAACAAAGCCAGCAGTATTTTCAATTACTACGACTACCTTTTTGTCGCCAAGTGATTCGGTGCTTGCATTGCATGTTTCCGATTCGTTCTATTAATAAATTGTATGATTTTGCCACTACTAAACAATGGGATTTAGTCAATTTTTATCGAACTAGCCGTAGCATTTATTTACAAAAAGAATCTACTGCGATTTTGAACGATCATCAGAACCTTTCTCCCAGTTCATGGTCAAAGTTGGATTCTGTTTCTTTAAAGGACTACGATTCATTAAGTCAATACTCTATTGCCGAATTATGTAACTATACATTAGATGTGTTGCTGAAAGATACCGATCAGATGAGCATGGCATGGGGTTTAGAAGTAAGAGAACCGTTTTTTGATTATTATTTAGTTGATTTTGTATTGAGGATACCAGACCACTACAAGCAAAAAGGGGATTATCCAAAATCACTCTTTATAGATGCTATTAAGGATTTACTTCCTCCCACAATTATCCACCGCCCCAAAAAAGGCTTCTCATTCCCTTGGGACAAGTGGATTCGTGAGGACATCAAGTCGTACTGTGAACAAGCCATTTTTAATCTTGCAAAACGGCCTTTTTTCAAAGAAAAGGCTATTAAAACGCTTTGGGGAAACTTTCTACAAAAAAAGCAGGGCATCATTTGGGTACATGTTTGGGCTTTAGTAGTGTTAGAAAAATGGCTCGTTAAGAATAAATTTTAAGCGATGCGAATACTACGAATCATTCCGAGTATGAATCCTCAACTCGGAGGACCTTGTCAAGGCATTCGGAATATTGTTCCTTTCTTGATGCAACAGGGTATTGTTAACGAAGTGGTATGCTTAGATCCTCCTAATGCTCCGTATTTGGGAAAAGATTCATTTTCCATTATTCCTCTAGGGCCTGCCAAAACCGCTTGGGACTATAGCTCTACCCTCAGCAAATGGCTATTGAACCATGTCAACAACTACCACGTAGTCATTATTCATGGATTATGGCTTTACCATAGCTACGCTACTATGAAAGTGCTTCGAGCTCTCGAACTCCATAACCAAAAACGTCCCAAGGTGTTCATTATGCCCCATGGTATGTTAGATCCTTGGTTTCAGAAAGCTCTATCTCGCCGTTTAAAAGCCATTCGGAATGAGATATATTGGAGACTTATTGAACGACAGGTTGTGAATCAGGCAGATGGTCTTTTGTTCACCTGTGAAGAAGAGCTCTTGTTAGCTCGAACTACTTTCAAAGGCTACCAACCCAAACAAGAGTTGAACATCGGTTATGGTATAGCCCCACCACCTGCACACACAGCAGCAATGGATGAAGCGTTTCGTCAACAACTTGATAGGCCTGTTTCTACTTATTGGTTATATTTGAGCCGAATTCATGAAAAGAAGGGGTTAGATTTACTACTGAGTGCTTATCAGCAACTTTGGAATGAGCAAACAAATATTCCTGATTTAGTAATAGCAGGACCCGGCATTGAAAGTGCTTTTGGGCAACACATTGCAAAGATGATAGCTAATGATCCAATTTTGCAAAAGTATGTTCATGTAGTAGGAATGCTCACTGGTGATACCAAATGGGGAGCTTTGTATAATTGTGAAGCGTTTGTGTTGCCTAGTCATCAAGAAAATTTTGGTATTGCCGTGGTGGAAGCCCTAGCCTGTGGTAAGCCTGTATTGATTAGTAACCAAGTAAATATTTGGAGGGAGATTGAACAGACAGGAACAGGCATAGTAGATAAAGATGATTTAGACGGAATATTTCAAACTCTGAAAAAATGGATATTACTATCATCTTCTGAAAAAGAAAAAATGAGAGGGAATGCCTATAAATGTTATCAACAAAAGTTTCATATTACAACGGCAGCGATCCAACTGATAGAAGTGCTAGGAGAGAAATAATTATGAAAATAGTCATCATTCAAGGTGCATTTTTGCCAGTACCTCCTGTACAAGGAGGAGCAGTTGAAAAGATTTGGTATAGAATGGGTAAAGAATTTGCAGCTTTAGGACATCAAGTTGTTCATATCAGTAAAAAACACGAAAATTTAGCCTCTGACGAAAAAGTTCATGATGTACATTATGTTCGAGTGACTGGTTTCAAGACACCAAAATCTTTAATTATTTTAAAGCTACTAGATTTTTTTTACTCTTTTTTAGCTATACAAAAAATTCCAAAATCAGCTGATGTTATTATTACTAATACTTTTTGGGCACCTCTTTTATTACGAGGTAAATTAGGAAAAAAAGTTTATGTAGATGTGCAACGAGTTCCGAAAGGTCAAATGAAATTCTATACTCATGTATTTCGATTGAGAAGCAATTCTTTATTCGTTACTAACATTATAAAAAAAGAAATTAAACATAACTACCACCACTTAATTTCAACAATTCCAAACCCATTACCCATCTCGGAATTTGCTAAAATTAGTTTTTTAGATAAAAAAAGAATTATTCTATATGTTGGGAGATTACATCCTGAAAAAGGGGTACATTTATTAATACAAGCATATAAACAAACGAATCAACAGTTTAGACTTAAAATAGTAGGTTCTAGTGAAATTGCGTTTGGAGGGGGTGGTAGCGAATATATGACGTCTTTAGAGGAATGTGCTAAAAACTTAAATATAGAATTTCTAGGACCTATTTACGATGAAGACTTATTAAATAAGTTGTATCAAGCGTCTGCAATATTTGTATATCCTTCGCTTGCAGAAACAGGTGAAACATTTGGCTTAGCTCCATTAGAAGCTATGTCTTGGGGATGCGTACCCATTGTTTCTGACTTATCTTGCTTTAAAGATTTTATTAAACCAGAAGAAAATGGTTTATCTTTTAATCATCGTTCTGACAATGCTGTAACTGAATTGAGTATCCAAATTCAGCGTTTACAAGATCAGCCAACGCTACTGAGTTCAATGAGTAATATGGCACTACAGGTTAGAGATACTCATTCTATAGAAAGTATAACAAAGCAATTTTTAAATGATTTTCAGAAAAGTTTTTATAAATGACAGAGTATTTTCAAAATTCCCCTTATAACAGCCCTTGGTCAATAAAGAAACGTATAGTTCTTTTATTATGGGAATATACATGGCTATTTTTATGTTCCTGGACCCCTAAACCAGCCAATAAATGGCGTCTATTTTGGTTAAAACTTTTTGGAGCAAATATTCATGGAACGCCGTTTGTCCATCAAAGAGCACGTATTCAAATTCCTTGGAATTTAACATTATATGACCGTGCTTGTTTAGGAGATCGCACAAATGCTTATTCACTAGGAAAGATTGAAATCCATGAACATGCAACTGTCGCTCAAGAGGCCTATTTATGTACAGGAACTCATGCTTTTGATAAACCTTCCATGAATTTAATTACCAAGCCAATTGTAGTTGAATCATATGCATTTATAGGTGCAAGAACATTTGTTATGTGTGGAGTCACGATTGGGGAAGGAGCAGTTATTGGCGCTTGCTCACTAGTCACCAAAGACATGCCACATTGGACTGTATGTGCGGGGAATCCTTGTAAACCTATCAAAAAACGCATTCTAACTAACCCATAATGCTCTCCATCCTCATCCTCACCAAAAACGAAGAACAAGATTTGCCCGGTTGCCTACAATCGGTGGCTTGGTGTGATGATGTTCATGTGTTTGATTCTTTTAGTGAAGACCAAACCATAGCCGTTGCTGAACACTACCATGCGAAGATTAGCCAACGAAGATTTGATAATTATGCTGCTCAACGAAATGCGGCCTTAACACTGCCCTTTCTTCACGAATGGATTTTGATTTTAGATGCTGATGAGCGCATTACTAAAGAACTTTACCAAGAATTTTGTCATGTTCTACCTCAAGTACCACAGGAAGTGAATGGGTTTCGTATTCGTCGGAGGGATTTTCTCTATGATACTTGGTTAAAACATGCACAACTTTCACCCTTCTATATTCGATTAATACGAAAAGGAAAAGCACAATACCATCGAGCAGTCAATGAAGTAGTAGAAGTGAACGGAATGGTAGGTCAGTTAGAGGGATATTTTGACCATTTCCCATTTTCAAAAGGACATTCACATTGGTTAGCCAAGCATAATATTTATTCTACTATGGAAGCCCAACGGTGGGTAGAAGAACATCAAGGCAATTTTCAATTTTCGGTTCGAAGAGCCCTATTTAGCAAGGACTTTCATGAACGTCGCTATCACCAAAAAGGACTTTTTTACAAATTACCAGGACGTCCGTTGATTAAGTGGTTGTATATGATGTTTGTCAGAAGGGCTTTTTTAGACGGCAAAGCAGGTATAACCTATGCTTTTTTGCAGTCTATTTATGAATATTTTATTGTCTTAAAGACCAACGAACTCCTTAGAAATATTAAAAAATGACTCGCTTATTTACATGGATAGGGTTCCTGATTGGTGCAGGCTTAGTTTTTTATTTAAGTTGGGTACCTAATCCTGATATTGGCTACATCATTCCTGTTGGTACAGCACAACAATCTTGGATTAATAACAACGGCAATATTCGTACTGCCATCCCTTTTGTGGGATTGGGAGCTTGGATAGAGATAGGCTTGCACCATCGTTTACGGTTC